>NZ_CP126693.1:772500-6286012 GCF_032614175.1 Pseudomonas sp. P105 | reverse complement strand
GGATATCCCCTAAGTTGAAAGCCGGTGAGGCAAAAACAAGCGGCCATTGTAGCGAGCGGACGCCCACTTATCCACATGCAGGTTGCTCATCCACCATGATTTATCAATGCCTTAACAACGAGCAAGACGACAGGCGGTCGGTGGATAAGCTCTGTGGATAACCGCCCGTGAGGTCGTTGCACAAGTGGGGGTTGAAGTCGGTGGATAACCTCCCTGTGGATAAGTAGCTATTCCACACACAGCTTATCCGACAGCGCAGCACAGGCTGAACACCGCTTTCCCCTGTAGTTGTCATTCTCTGTACATGGCGGACTACAAGGCCTAGGCATGGTTATCCACAGACAGGTGCCAGCCTTGCTTTTATAAGCTTTACAGAAAAGCTTTAAATAATTCCCTTCTTTTTATTTCTATATCTGGAGTCCTGCGATGAAGCCGCTATCCAGGCGCGATATCTATTTGAAGTAAACGCTGGTTGGAAATTGACCTAGAGGCTTGCTTTCTCTAGAATCCCCGGTCTCTTAAAACGGGGGCCATTCCGGCCCGTTGTGGACGAACCCAGGTAACACGACATGAAACGTACTTTCCAACCAAGCACTATCAAACGCGCTCGTACCCACGGTTTCCGTGCTCGCATGGCTACCAAGAACGGTCGTGCCGTCCTGTCGCGTCGTCGCGCCAAAGGTCGTGCGCGTCTGGCAGTTTGATAATCCGGCACTGGAGGTGAGTCAGGACTTCAGTCGGGAAAAGCGTCTGCTTACACCCCGGCATTTCAAGGCAGTCTTTGACTCCCCTACCGGCAAGGTTCCGGGGAAAAATCTCCTGCTCCTTGCGCGCAGCAACGATCTTGATCACCCCCGACTAGGGCTGGTTATCGGGAAAAAGAGCGTCAAGCTCTCCGTTCAGCGCAATCGCCTCAAACGTCTGATGCGCGAATCGTTTCGCCTGAACCAGGATTCTCTGGTCGGTTGGGACATTGTTATCGTCGCGCGCAAAGGTTTGGGTGACGTAGAAAACCCCGAATTGATTCAGCATTTCGGCAAACTCTGGAAGCGCTTGGCTCGTAACAAGCCAGCACCGCCAGCAGTCAACACCGAAACTGTAGGGGTAGACAGTCCCGATGCGTAAACTGGCACTCGTTCCGATCCAGTTTTATCGCTACGCCATTAGTCCCCTGATGGCCAGTCACTGTCGTTTCTACCCCAGTTGTTCTTGCTACGCGTATGAAGCCATAGAAAATCATGGCCTTCTGCGCGGTGGCTGGCTGACCTTTCGTCGTTTAGGTCGCTGTCATCCGTGGAATCCCGGCGGTTATGACCCGGTTCCGCCTATCCCTACCTCCCGTTCTTCTTCGATGGCCGAGTAATCATGGATATCAAACGCACGATCCTGATCGTCGCCCTGGCAATCGTGTCCTACGTAATGGTTCTTAAATGGAACCAGGACTATGGCCAGGCTGCCCTGCCGACTCAGAATGTTGCAGCCAGCAATACCGCACCGAGCTTGCCGGACACCACGACTGGCAATAGCACCGCCAGTAATGACGACATCCCCCGCGCGGCAAACGATACCACTGCTCCTGCCGAAGCCCCTGTGGCTGCAAGCAAGGATCTGATCCAGATCAAGACGGACGTGCTTGAGCTGGCAATCGATCCACAAGGTGGTGACGTCGCTCAGTTGAAGCTGCCGTTGTATCCGCGCCGCCAGGACCATCCGGAAATTCCATTCCAGTTGTTCGATAACGGCAATGAGCGGACCTATCTGGCCCAAAGTGGTCTGATCGGCACCAACGGCCCGGATGCAAACCCGGCCGGCCGCCCGGTTTACTCCTCCGAGAAGAAGACTTATCAACTGGCTGACGGTCAGGACCAGTTGGTCGTGGACCTGAAGTTCAGCAAGGACGGCGTCAATTACATCAAGCGTTTCACTTTGAAACGTGGCCTGTATGACGTGACTGTTTCCTATCTGATCGACAACCAGAGCGCACAGCCCTGGTCTGGTGCGATGTTCGCGCAGCTCAAGCGTGACGCCAGCGATGATCCTTCCTCCAGCACCGCCACCGGTACCGCGACTTACCTGGGCGCTGCCCTGTGGACAAGTTCGGAGCCGTACAAGAAAGTGTCCATGAAAGACATGGACAAGGCGCAGCTCAAGGAAACCGTACAAGGTGGCTGGGTTGCCTGGTTGCAGCACTATTTTGTAACCGCCTGGATCCCGCAGAAAGGCGAGAACAACGTCGTCCAGACGCGTAAAGACAGCAAAGGCAACTACATCGTCGGTTATACCGGCCCGGCATTGACCGCTGCACCAGGTGCAAAAGTCGAGACCAGCGCGATTCTGTATGCCGGTCCAAAAAGCCAAGCGGTGTTGAAAGAGTTGTCCCCAGGTCTGGAACTGACCGTGGACTACGGGTTCCTGTGGTTCATTGCCCAGCCAATCTTCTGGCTGCTGCAACATATCCACAGCATCGTCGGTAACTGGGGCTGGTCGATCATCTTCCTGACCATGCTGATCAAGGGGATCTTCTTCCCATTGTCGGCAGCCAGCTACAAATCCATGGCTCGCATGCGCGCAGTGGCACCGAAACTGGCCGCCCTGAAAGAACAACATGGCGATGACCGGCAGAAAATGTCCCAGGCCATGATGGAGCTGTACAAGAAAGAGAAGATCAACCCGTTGGGTGGTTGCTTGCCGATTCTTGTCCAAATGCCTGTGTTCCTGGCGCTGTACTGGGTGCTGCTGGAAAGCGTCGAGATGCGCCAGGCACCGTTCATGCTGTGGATTACCGACCTGTCGATCAAGGATCCGTTCTTCATCCTGCCGATCATCATGGGCGCGACCATGTTCATTCAGCAGCAGCTGAACCCAACGCCTCCGGACCCTATGCAGGCGAAGGTCATGAAGATGATGCCGATCATCTTCACCTTCTTCTTCCTGTGGTTCCCTGCGGGCCTGGTGCTGTACTGGGTTGTGAACAACGTGTTGTCGATTACCCAGCAGTGGTACATCACGCGTAAGATCGAAGCGGCTACGAAAAAAGCCGAGGCGTAACTTGCTCTGTGGATAACCACACAAAACGCCCCCTAGTGGGGCGTTTTGCTATCTGCCACTTTTGTCTGGATACCGGTTTATGAGCGCACCTCGTGAAACCATCGCCGCCGTTGCTACTGCCCAAGGTCGCGGCGGAGTCGGCATCGTCCGTATTTCGGGACCGTTGGCCAGCGTCGCGGCAAAGGCCATCAGCGGTCGAGAACTCAAACCTCGGTTTGCTCACTACGGCCCTTTTTTCAGTGATGACCAGCAGGTGCTCGATGAAGGCCTGGCTTTGTATTTTCCTGGTCCCAACTCGTTCACCGGCGAAGATGTGCTGGAGCTGCAAGGCCACGGTGGTCCGATCGTCCTGGACATGTTGCTCAAGCGTTGCCTCGAACTGGGGTGTCGTCTTGCGCGACCAGGCGAGTTCAGCGAACGCGCATTCCTCAATGACAAGCTCGACCTGGCCCAGGCCGAAGCCATTGCTGATCTGATCGAAGCCAGTTCCGCACAGGCCGCGCGCAATGCCTTGCGATCCCTGCAGGGCGCTTTTTCCCAGCGTGTGCATAACCTCACCGAGCAACTGATCGGCCTGCGGATCTACGTCGAGGCCGCGATCGACTTTCCCGAGGAAGAGATCGACTTTCTCGCCGATGGTCACGTGCTCAGCATGCTCGACAAGGTCCGCGATGAGTTATCCACAGTACTGCGCGAAGCCGGGCAGGGTGCTTTGTTGCGCGATGGGATGACGGTGGTGATCGCCGGAAGGCCAAATGCCGGCAAATCCAGCCTCCTCAACGCCTTGGCAGGCCGTGAGGCCGCGATTGTTACCGAGATCGCCGGCACCACCCGGGATATTCTGCGCGAACATATCCACATCGATGGTATGCCCCTGCATGTGGTCGACACGGCCGGCCTGCGGGATACCGACGACCATGTGGAAAAAATCGGCGTGGAGCGTGCGCTCAAAGCCATCGGCGAGGCTGACCGCGTGTTGTTGGTGGTCGATGCCACGGCCCCGGAAGCGGATGATCCTTTCGCTTTGTGGCCAGAGTTTCTGGAAACCCGGCCTGACCCTTCGAAAGTCACGCTGATTCGTAACAAGGCCGACCTGACCGGGGAACCCGTGACCTTGGAGGTCAGCGCTGATGGCCACGTCACCATTAGCCTCAGTGCGAAATCCGCGGATATGGGACTGGAGTTGCTGCGCGAACATTTAAAGGCCTGCATGGGTTACGAGCAGACTTCGGAAAGCAGCTTCAGCGCCCGTCGTCGGCACCTTGAGGCGCTGCGCCATGCCAGCGCGGCGCTTGAGCACGGTCGCGCGCAACTGACCCTTGCCGGAGCCGGTGAGCTACTGGCCGAAGATTTACGTCAGGCCCAGCAAGCTCTCGGGGAAATTACCGGGGCCTTCAGCTCTGATGACCTGCTTGGTCGAATCTTCTCCAGCTTCTGCATCGGTAAATAACCCATTCCTTAAGAACCCGGCTGCTATCGACCCTACAACGAGTCCATGCAGCCGGTTTTCTCTCTTTTCTAGAACGATTGCCCTGCATGGCGGCTTGCCTGTGGGCGGTGTCTGGATCAAAAGCCAGTTTTCCTGTGGATTAAGCCCTGTGAATAACTGGGCCTGAGGTCAGTTGATAAACCCCCCTCAAAACTGAAGATAACCGCCTCTGTGGATAACCACCCCATTCATCCACAGGCTTACACCGGTTATCCAAGCCCCTCAGCCGTACCTGACCACAGGGTTTTGAATCTCTGTACATATTGAATATAAAGGCCTTCAGAGCTTTATCCACAGAAAGTAAGGTCAGTAAGAATAAACATAAAAACAAAGGTTTTATAAATTTCTTTCTTTTTAATTTCTTTAACCTCGACTTCTCCACAGCTGGTTAAATTTTGTGCAAAGGGTTCTTTAGGAAAGGGGAAGTCCCTATACTTGCCGACCTGGCTCGAAAAACGCCCAAGGCCAGGCTCAAACCTATTTTCCGAATTACCTGAATTAAGCAGGCACGAGGTGCGTGGTGGATTTCCCTTCCCGTTTTGAAGTGATCGTCATCGGCGGCGGTCATGCCGGTACCGAGGCAGCACTTGCATCAGCACGCATGGGGGCTAAAACCCTGTTGCTGACGCATAACGTGGAAACCCTCGGCGCCATGAGCTGCAACCCCGCCATTGGTGGGATTGGCAAAAGCCATCTGGTCAAGGAAATCGATGCCCTCGGTGGCGCGATGGCCATGGCCACGGATAAAGGTGGCATTCAGTTTCGTGTATTGAACAGCCGTAAAGGCCCGGCCGTGCGGGCTACTCGTGCCCAGGCCGACCGTGTCCTGTACAAGGCCGCTGTCCGCGAAATCCTGGAAAACCAGCCGAACCTGTGGATATTTCAACAGGCAGCCGATGACCTGATCGTCGAGCAGGACCAGGTGCGTGGTGTTGTGACCCAGATGGGCCTGCGCTTCTTCGCTGATTCCGTGGTGCTGACCACCGGGACCTTCCTCGGTGGACTTATCCACATCGGCATGCAGAACTATTCCGGCGGTCGCGCAGGTGATCCACCCTCAATCGCACTGGCCCAGCGCCTGCGTGAGTTGCCGTTGCGTGTCGGTCGCCTGAAAACCGGTACGCCACCGCGCATCGATGGCCGCTCTGTGGATTTCTCGATGATGACCGAGCAGCCGGGCGATACGCCGATTCCGGTCATGTCGTTCATGGGCTCCAAAGCGCAGCACCCGAAACAGGTGAGCTGCTGGATCACCCATACCAACGCCCGCACTCACGAAATCATTGCTGCCAACCTGGATCGCTCGCCCATGTATTCCGGCGTGATCGAAGGTATCGGCCCGCGTTATTGCCCATCGATCGAAGACAAGATCCATCGGTTTGCCGACAAGGAAAGCCATCAGGTCTTCATCGAACCCGAAGGCCTGACGACGCACGAGCTGTACCCGAACGGGATTTCCACTTCCCTGCCGTTCGACGTGCAACTGCAGATCGTCCAATCGATTCGCGGCATGGAAAACGCCCACATCGTTCGTCCGGGCTATGCCATCGAATACGATTACTTCGACCCGCGGGACCTCAAGTACAGCCTGGAAACCAAAGTCATCGGCGGCCTGTTCTTTGCCGGACAAATCAACGGCACCACCGGTTACGAAGAGGCCGGTGCCCAAGGCCTGCTGGCTGGCGCCAACGCAGCGCTGCGCTCCCAGGGCAAAGACAGCTGGTGCCCGCGCCGCGATGAGGCGTATATCGGTGTGCTTGTGGATGATTTGATTACCCTGGGTACTCAGGAACCGTATCGGATGTTCACCTCCCGTGCCGAATATCGTCTGATCCTGCGTGAAGACAACGCTGACCTGCGCCTGACCGAGAAAGGTCGCGAGCTGGGGCTGGTCGATGACGTTCGCTGGGCCGCGTTCTGCAAGAAACGCGAGAGTATCGAGCTGGAAGAACAGCGCCTGAAAAGCACTTGGGTTCGTCCTGGTACCGAGCAGGGCGATGCCATCGCGACCAAATTCGGCACACCGCTGACCCACGAATACAACTTGCTCAACTTGTTGAGCCGCCCGGAAATCGATTATGCCGGGCTGGTGGAAGTGACCGGTCAGGGTGCGGAAGATCCGCAGGTGGCCGAGCAGGTCGAGATCAAGACCAAATACGCCGGTTACATCGACCGTCAGCAAGACGAAATCGCCCGTCTGCGCGCCAGTGAAGACACAAAACTGCCTGTGGATATCGACTACACAGGCATTTCCGGGTTGTCGAAGGAAATCCAGAGCAAGCTCGGTGCAACTCGTCCAGAGACCCTGGGCCAGGCTTCGCGCATTCCCGGTGTGACCCCGGCGGCCATTTCCCTGTTGATGATTCATTTGAAAAAACGCGGCGCGGGCCGTCAGTTGGAGCAAAGCGCTTGAGTTCGATGGTCACCTCGCAACACGCCGAAGAGTTATCCACAGGTGCCCGTCAGCTCGGCGTCAGCCTGACCGAAGCCCAGCACGCGCAGTTGCTGGGCTATCTGGCCCTGTTGATCAAATGGAACAAGGCCTACAACCTGACCGCGGTGCGCGATCCGGATGAAATGGTCTCGCGGCATCTGCTCGACAGCCTCAGCGTCATGTCCTTCATCGAAGACGGCCGCTGGCTCGATGTCGGCAGTGGCGGTGGCATGCCGGGTATCCCGCTGGCGATCCTGTTTCCTGGCTCGCAAGTGACCTGCCTGGACAGCAACGGCAAGAAAACCCGCTTCCTGACCCAGGTCAAACTCGAACTCAAACTGGATAACCTGCAAGTTATCCACAGCCGCGTCGAAGCGTTCCAGCCTGCCCAGCCTTTCAACGGGATCATCTCCCGGGCGTTCAGCAGCATGGAAAACTTCAGCAATTGGACTCGCCACCTGGGCGATGCCGATACGCGCTGGCTGGCAATGAAGGGCGTTCATCCGGCCGATGAGCTGGTAGCATTGCCGGCAGACTTCCACCTCGATAGCGAACACGCCCTGGCCGTACCCGGTTGCCAAGGCCAACGCCATCTGCTGATACTGCGCCGCACGGCATGATTGGGAATACAAGCAACAATGGCTAAGGTATTCGCGATAGCGAACCAGAAGGGTGGTGTGGGTAAAACCACCACCTGCATCAACCTCGCAGCATCCCTGGTCGCGACCAAGCGCCGGGTGTTGCTGATCGATCTCGATCCACAGGGCAACGCCACCATGGGTAGCGGTGTGGATAAACATGGCCTGGAAAACTCCATTTACGATGTCCTGATCGGCGAATGCGATCTGGGCCAGGCCATGCATTTCTCCGAACACGGCGGTTATCAACTGCTGCCGGCCAATCGTGACCTGACGGCGGCCGAAGTGGTTCTGCTGGAAATGCAGATGAAGGAAAGCCGCCTGCGCAGCGCCTTGGCGCCGATTCGGGAAAATTACGATTACATCCTGATCGACTGCCCACCGTCGCTTTCGATGCTGACCCTCAACGCCCTGGTGGCCGCTGATGGGGTGATTATCCCCATGCAGTGCGAGTACTTCGCCCTTGAAGGGTTGAGCGACCTTGTGGATAACATCAAGCGCATTGCCGAACTGCTGAACCCGGAGCTGAAAGTCGAGGGCCTGCTGCGGACCATGTATGACCCGCGCCTGAGCCTGATGAACGACGTATCGGCCCAGCTCAAGGAACACTTCGGCGAGCAGCTCTACGATACGGTCATTCCGCGTAACATCCGTTTGGCCGAAGCGCCGAGCTACGGCATGCCGGCCCTGGCCTACGACAAACAATCCCGAGGCGCGCTGGCCTATCTGGCCCTGGCGGGCGAGATGGTTCGCCGCCAGCGCCGAAACCCACGCACCGCTGCTGCCCAGCCAACTTAAGGAAACCCCATGGCCGTCAAGAAACGAGGTCTCGGACGTGGACTGGATGCACTGCTCAGTGGCCCCACTGTCAGTTCGCTGGAAGAGCAGGCCGTACAAGTCGATCAGCGCGAGCTGCAACACTTGCCCCTGGACCTGATCCAGCGCGGCAAGTATCAGCCGCGTCGGGACATGGATCCGCAGGCACTGGAAGAGCTGGCCCAGTCGATCAAGAGCCAGGGCGTGATGCAGCCGATCGTGGTTCGGCCGATCGCCAACGGGCGCTTCGAGATCATCGCCGGCGAACGCCGCTGGCGTGCCAGCCAGCAGGCGGGTCAGGAAACCATTCCGGCGATGGTCCGCGATGTACCGGATGAAACCGCCATCGCCATGGCGCTGATCGAGAATATCCAGCGCGAAGACCTCAACCCGATCGAAGAGGCTGTGGCCCTTCAGCGTTTGCAGCAGGAGTTCCAGTTGACTCAACAGCAGGTCGCCGAAGCGGTGGGCAAGTCCCGCGTGACCGTGGCCAACCTGTTGCGCCTGATTGCGTTGCCGGAAGTCATCAAGACCATGCTGTCCCATGGTGATCTGGAAATGGGGCATGCCCGGGCGTTGCTCGGTTTGCCGGAAAATCAACAGGTTGAAGGGGCGCGACATGTTGTCGCACGAGGCCTGACTGTGCGCCAAACCGAGGCACTGGTTCGTCAGTGGCTCAGTGGTAAACCGGCACCTGTCGAAGCACCGAAAACCGATCCGGATATCGCACGCCTGGAACAGCGCCTGGCCGAGCGCCTAGGCTCTGCGGTGCAGATTCGCCACGGCAAGAAGGGCAAAGGGCAATTGGTGATCGGTTATAACTCCCTCGATGAGCTGCAAGGTGTCCTTGCGCACATTCGCTGAAACAATTGCTCTTGTAGCGCGCAGTCGGAAATCACTACCTGGCAGTTGAATAGGGGCAGAACCGCCCCTATACTCTGCGCGCATTTTGTCGGCACAAATTATGCCAAGTTATTGAATTATGGCGGCCGATCATTGGAGAGCAAAAGCGATGGAAACACGCACGCCAAACCGCTTGCCGTTCCATCGTCTGGCGGTTTTCCCGGTGTTGATGACCCAATTCGTCGTTGTACTGATCGCTGCTTTGGCGTTCTGGCAATGGAAGGGAGTCGTCGCCGGATACTCTGGGCTTTGCGGAGGCCTGATAGCCTTGCTTCCCAATATTTATTTCGCTCACAGGGCATTTCGGTTTTCCGGCGCCCGAGCAGCCCAAGCCATCGTCCGGTCTTTTTATGCCGGTGAGGCGGGGAAACTGATTTTGACGGCAGTGCTGTTTGCATTGACGTTCGCAGGTGTGAAGCCACTGGCGCCGCTGGCTGTATTCAGCGTCTTCGTGCTGACCCAACTGGTTAGCTGGTTCGCTCCCCTGCTAATGAGAACAAGACTTTCGAGACCTTAGGGCGTTTGAGGCAACCATGGCAGAGACAACCGCTTCGGGCTATATCCAGCACCACTTGCAGAACCTGACCTTCGGGCAGCTACCCAATGGCGGCTGGGGCTTTGCTCACACCGCAGCAGAAGCCAAGGAAATGGGCTTCTGGGCCTTCCACGTCGATACGCTCGGCTGGTCGGTCGCACTGGGTCTGATCTTCGTGCTTCTTTTCCGCATGGCGGCGAAGAAGGCGACTTCCGGTCAGCCTGGTGCACTGCAGAACTTCGTTGAAGTATTGGTCGAATTCGTCGATGGCAGCGTGAAAGACAGCTTCCATGGCCGTAGCCCGGTGATCGCACCGCTGGCACTGACCATCTTCGTCTGGGTGTTCCTGATGAACGCCATCGACCTGGTACCGGTCGACTGGATTCCTCAGCTGGCCATCCTGATCTCCGGCGATTCGCACATCCCGTTCCGCGCCGTGTCGACTACCGACCCGAACGCGACCCTGGGCATGGCGTTCTCGGTTTTCGCACTGATCATTTTCTATAGCATCAAGGTCAAGGGCATCGGCGGCTTCATCGGCGAACTGACCCTGCACCCGTTCGGCAGCAAGAACATTCTCGTTCAGGCCCTGCTGATCCCGGTGAACTTCCTTCTGGAGTTCGTGACCCTGATCGCCAAACCGATCTCCCTGGCCCTGCGTCTGTTCGGCAACATGTATGCCGGCGAGCTGGTGTTCATCCTGATCGCCGTGATGTTCGGCAGCGGTCTGCTCTGGCTCAGCGGCCTGGGTGTAGTTCTGCAGTGGGCGTGGGCTGTGTTCCACATCCTGATCATCACCCTGCAGGCGTTCATCTTCATGATGCTGACCATCGTCTACCTGTCGATGGCGCACGAAGAAAACCATTAAGGCCAGTCTCGACTAGTCTGATGTCCTTCCCGGTCACACGGGAAGGGGCCCGAACGGGCTTGATGAAACGATTTGTTTTACCGCTTTAATCTAAAAAACCTAAACCATACGACGTAAAAGTCGGGAGGAAAGATGGAAACTGTAGTTGGTCTAACCGCTATCGCTGTTGCACTGTTGATCGGCCTGGGCGCACTGGGTACCGCAATTGGTTTCGGCCTGCTGGGCGGCAAGTTCCTGGAAGGCGCCGCGCGTCAGCCAGAAATGGTTCCAATGCTGCAAGTTAAAATGTTCATCGTGGCTGGTCTGCTCGACGCCGTGACCATGATCGGTGTTGGTATCGCTCTGTTCTTCACCTTTGCGAACCCGTTCGTTGGTCAAATCGCTGGCTAATTACTCGGATGTCTCGAGTAGATTGGTGTGATGGACAACGTAACTGCGAGGTGTTGGCGTGAACATTAATGCGACCCTGATTGGCCAGTCCGTTGCGTTCCTGATTTTTGTACTGTTCTGCATGAAGTTCGTATGGCCTCCGGTCATTGCGGCATTGCACGAACGTCAAAAGAAGATCGCGGATGGTCTGGACGCTGCCAGCCGTGCAGCTCGCGACCTGGAGTTGGCCCATGAGAAAGTGGGTCAGCAACTGCGCGAAGCGAAAGCTCAGGCAGCTGAAATCATCGAGCAAGCCAAGAAACGCGGTACCCAGATTGTCGACGAAGCCCGTGAACAGGCTCGCGTCGAAGCTGACCGTGTGAAGGCTCAGGCTCAAGCCGAGATCGAACAGGAACTGAACAGTGTCAAAGACGCCCTGCGTGCCCAAGTGGGTGCCCTGGCTGTTGGCGGTGCTTCGAAGATCCTGGGTGCCACAATCGATCAAAACGCGCACGCAGAGCTGGTAAACAAACTGGCTGCTGAAATTTAAGCGAGGGCGATCATGGCAGAACTGACCACGTTGGCCCGACCTTACGCTAAGGCGGCCTTCGAGCACGCTCAGGCCCACCAGCAACTGGCCAATTGGTCAGCCATGCTCGGCCTGGCAGCAGCGGTGTCGCAAGATGACACCATGCAGCGCGTGCTCAAGGCCCCGCGACTGACGAGCGCAGAAAAGGCCGCCACGTTCATTGACGTGTGCGGCGACAAGTTCGATGCCAAGGCACAGAATTTCATTCACGTCGTTGCCGAAAACGACCGTCTCCCGCTTCTGCCGGAGATCGCCGCATTGTTCGACCTGTACAAGGCTGAGCAAGAGAAGTCGGTAGACGTGGAAGTGACCAGTGCTTTTGCATTGAACCAAGAACAGCAAGACAAACTCGCCAAGGTTCTCAGTGCACGACTCAACCGGGAAGTGCGTCTGGACGTTACGGAAGACCCTGCCTTGATTGGTGGTGTCGTTATCCGCGCCGGTGACCTGGTTATCGATGGCTCGATTCGCGGCAAAATCGCGAAACTTGCCGAAGCATTGAAATCTTGAGTTTGAAGGGGCAGCAGAGCAATGCAGCAACTCAATCCTTCCGAAATAAGTGAAATTATCAAGGGCCGCATCGACAAGCTCGATGTGACCTCCCAAGCCCGTAACGAAGGCACTGTCGTCAGCGTATCTGACGGCATCGTGCGGATTCACGGTCTGGCCGACGTCATGTACGGCGAGATGATCGAGTTTCCGGGCGGCGTCTACGGTATGGCCCTCAACCTGGAGCAAGACTCTGTAGGTGCCGTGGTATTGGGCGCGTACACGTCTCTGGCTGAAGGCATGAGCGCCAAGTGCACCGGCCGCATCCTCGAAGTTCCGGTTGGTAAGGAACTGCTGGGTCGCGTAGTCGACGCACTGGGTAACCCAGTTGACGGCAAAGGTCCGCTGAACAACACCGAGACCGATGCGGTCGAGAAAGTTGCTCCAGGCGTGATCTGGCGTAAGTCGGTAGACCAGCCTGTACAGACTGGCTACAAGGCTGTCGATGCCATGATCCCTGTCGGCCGTGGCCAGCGTGAGCTGATCATCGGTGACCGTCAGATCGGTAAAACCGCTCTGGCGATCGACGCGATCATCAACCAGAAGAACAGCGGCATTTTCTGCGTCTACGTGGCAATCGGTCAGAAGCAATCGACCATCGCCAACGTGGTTCGCAAGCTGGAAGAAAACGGCGCCCTGGCCAACACGATCATCGTGGCTGCCAGTGCTTCGGAATCTCCTGCGCTGCAGTTCCTGGCACCGTACTCCGGTTGCACCATGGGCGAATACTTCCGCGACCGCGGTGAAGACGCGCTGATCGTTTATGACGATCTGTCCAAGCAGGCAGTGGCTTACCGCCAGATTTCCCTGCTGCTGCGCCGTCCACCAGGCCGTGAAGCTTACCCAGGCGACGTGTTCTATCTCCACTCCCGTCTGCTGGAGCGCGCATCCCGCGTTTCGGAAGAGTACGTAGAGAAGTTCACCAACGGCGCAGTGACCGGCAAAACCGGTTCCCTGACCGCACTGCCGATCATCGAAACCCAGGCTGGCGACGTTTCTGCGTTCGTTCCGACCAACGTGATTTCCATCACCGACGGTCAGATCTTCCTGGAATCGGCCATGTTCAACTCCGGGATCCGTCCTGCTGTGAACGCCGGTGTTTCGGTATCCCGTGTGGGTGGTGCCGCTCAGACCAAGATCATCAAGAAGCTCTCCGGTGGTATCCGTACCGCTCTGGCTCAGTACCGTGAACTGGCGGCATTCGCCCAATTCGCGTCTGACTTGGACGAAGCGACCCGTAAGCAACTTGAGCATGGTCAGCGCGTTACCGAGCTGATGAAGCAGAAGCAATACGCTCCGATGTCGATCGCTGACATGGCGTTGTCGCTGTATGCCGCTGAACGTGGGTTCCTGACTGACGTCGAAATCGCCAAGGTCGGCAGCTTTGAACAAGCGCTGATTGCTTACTTCAACCGCGATCACGCCGATTTGATGGCGAAGATCAACGTGAAGGGTGACTTCAATGACGAAATCGACGCTGGCATGAAAGCCGGTATCGAGAAGTTCAAGGCCACCCAAACCTGGTAAGCCGCAGCGGGAGTCGCAAGGCTCCCGCTTGCTAACCTGATAGGTGTTACATGGCAGGCGCAAAAGAGATTCGCAGTAAGATTGCGAGCATCAAAAGCACGCAAAAAATTACCAGCGCCATGGAAAAAGTGGCGGTCAGCAAAATGCGCAAGGCACAAATGCGCATGGCTGCTAGCCGTCCCTACGCGGAGCGCATCCGCCAGGTAATTGGTCATCTGGCCAACGCCAACCCGGAATATCGCCACCCGTTCATGATCGACCGCGCCATCAAGCGCGTCGGTTACGTTGTGGTGAGCAGTGACCGTGGTCTGTGCGGTGGCTTGAACACCAACCTGTTCAAGGCCCTGGTCAAGGACATGGCTGTAAACCGTGAACAAGGCGTCGAGATCGATCTGTGCGTGATTGGTAGCAAGGGTGCGGCTTTTTTCCGCAACTTCGGCGGTAACGTCGTCGCTGCTATCAGCCACCTGGGTGAAGAGCCGTCGATCAATGATCTGATCGGCAGCGTCAAGGTGATGCTGGATGCTTACCTGGAAGGCCGTATTGACCGCCTGTCCGTGGTATCCAACAAATTCATCAACACCATGACGCAACAGCCTACCGTGGAGCAGTTGATTCCACTGGTGGCGACCCCGGAACAGGAACTCAAGCACCACTGGGACTACCTCTACGAACCGGATGCCAAAGAGCTGCTTGACGGCTTGATGGTCCGCTACGTGGAATCGCAGGTTTACCAGGCGGTGGTCGAGAACAACGCAGCTGAACAAGCGGCGCGGATGATCGCGATGAAGAACGCTACCGACAACGCCGGTGATCTGATCAGTGATTTGCAACTGATCTACAACAAGGCGCGTCAGGCTGCGATCACCCAAGAGATCTCGGAAATCGTCGGCGGCGCTGCCGCGGTTTAACGGTTCAAATATTCAGAGGATCCAGCTATGAGTAGCGGACGTATCGTTCAAATCATCGGCGCCGTTATCGACGTGGAATTTCCACGCGACAGCGTACCGAGCATCTACAACGCGCTGAAAGTACAAGGCGCGGAAACCACTCTGGAAGTTCAGCAGCAGCTGGGCGACGGCGTGGTACGTACCATTGCGATGGGCTCCACCGAAGGCTTGAAGCGCGGTCTGGATGTTGTCGACTCTGGCGCAGCCATCTCCGTACCGGTCGGTAAAGCGACCTTGGGCCGGATCATGGACGTACTGGGCAACCCGATCGACGAAGCAGGTCCGATCGCCACCGAAGAGCGCTGGGGCATTCACCGTCCTGCGCCATCCTTCGCTGAACAGGCAGGCGGCAACGACCTGCTGGAAACCGGCATCAAGGTTATCGATCTGGTTTGCCCGTTCGCCAAGGGCGGTAAAGTCGGTCTGTTCGGTGGTGCCGGTGTCGGCAAGACCGTAAACATGATGGAACTGATCCGTAACATCGCCATCGAGCACAGCGGTTATTCCGTGTTCGCCGGTGTGGGTGAGCGTACTCGTGAGGGTAACGACTTCTACCACGAGATGAAGGACTCCAACGTTCTGGACAAAGTGGCACTGGTTTACGGTCAGATGAACGAGCCGCCGGGAAACCGTCTGCGCGTAGCCCTGACTGGTCTGACCATGGCCGAGAAGTTCCGTGACGAAGGTAACGACGTACTGTTGTTCGTCGACAACATCTACCGTTACACCCTGGCCGGTACCGAAGTATCCGCACTGCTGGGCCGTATGCCTTCGGCAGTAGGTTACCAGCCGACCCTGGCTGAAGAGATGGGCGTGCTGCAAGAGCGCATCACTTCGACCAAGGAAGGTTCGATCACCTCGATCCAGGCGGTATACGTACCGGCGGACGACTTGACCGACCCGTCGCCAGCGACCACCTTCGCCCACTTGGACGCCACCGTCGTTCTGTCCCGTGACATCGCTTCCCTGGGTATCTACCCAGCGGTAGACCCACTGGACTCGACTTCGCGTCAGCTGGACCCGAACGTGATCGGCCAGGAGCACTACGACACCGCTCGCGGCGTTCAGTACGTGCTGCAGCGCTACAAAGAGCTGAAGGACATCATTGCGATCCTGGGTATGGACGAGCTGTCGGAAACCGACAAGCAGTTGGTATCCCGCGCTCGTAAGATCCAGCGCTTCTTGTCGCAGCCGTTCTTCGTGGCTGAAGTCTTCACCGGTGCCTCGGGTAAATACGTTTCCCTGAAAGACACCATTGCTGGCTTCAAAGGCATCCTCAACGGTGACTACGACCACCTGCCAGAACAAGCGTTCTACATGGTCGGCGGCATCGAAGAAGCGATCGAGAAAGCCAAGAAACTGTAATCCCGGCGCCCGGAAACGGGCGCTAATTTAGGTTGAGGCAATCAGATGGCTATGACAGTCCATTGCGATATCGTCAGTGCGGAAGGGGAAATTTTCTCCGGTCTGGTCGAGATGGTGGTTGCGCATGGTGAGCTGGGCGATCTTGGTATCGCTCTGGGTCACGCACCGCTGATCACTAATCTGAAACCAGGTCCGATCCGCTTGATCAAGCAGGGCGGGGAATCCGAGGTGTATTACATCTCCGGTGGTTTCCTCGAGGTTCAGCCGAACATGGTCAAGGTCCTTGCCGACACCGTGCAACGTGCTGCCGACCTGGACGAAGCCTCCGCTCAGGAAGCCGTCAAGGCTGCTGAGAAGGCCTTGCATGAGCGCGGCGCCGAGTTCGATTACGGCTCTGCTGCTGCACGTCTGGCCGAGGCCGCAGCCCAGCTGCGCACCGTCCAGCAGATCCGCAAGAAGTTCGGCGGCTAAGCCGTCTGCTTTCTGTGCGATTGATTAAAAAGGGTAGCCTCGGCTACCCTTTTTTCTTTTCCCGACACTCATCATCTGGTCGCAGCCGCTGACCACCCAGGATTGGTAGCCAGTCATGTCTCTCGAAATCGTTATCCTCGCGGCGGGTCAAGGCACTCGCATGCGTTCGGCGCTGCCCAAGGTATTGCACCCGGTAGCCGGCAACTCCATGCTCGGTCATGTTATCCACAGCGCCCGGCAACTTGATCCACAGCGCATTCACGTGGTGATCGGCCATGGGGCGGATGCTGTGCGTGAGCGCTTGGCGGCGGATGACCTTAATTTTGTCCTGCAGGATAAACAACTGGGGACCGGCCACGCGGTGGCCCAGGCGGTGCCATTTATTACCGCCGATACGGTACTGATTCTCTACGGCGACGTGCCGCTGATCGAAGTCGATACCTTGCAGCGCCTGCTCAAGCATGCTGCTCCACAGCAATTGGGCCTGCTGACCGTCGAGCTGGATGACCCCACTGGTTACGGCCGCATTGTGCGCAACGCCGACGGCCAGGTGACAGCGATTGTCGAGCAAAAGGACGCCAACGAAGCCCAGCGCGCGATCACCGAAGGCAACACCGGCATTCTTGCCGTACCGGCTGAACGCCTGGGCGACTGGATGAGTCGTTTGTCGAACAACAATGCCCAGGGCGAGTACTACCTGACCGACGTGATTGCCATGGCGGTCAGCGACGGGCTGGTGGTCGCCACTGAGCAGCCGCTGGATGCCATGGAAGTGCAGGGCGCCAACGATCGCCGGCAACTGGCCGAACTGGAGCGTCACTATCAATTGCGCGCCGCCCGCCGCCTGATGGCTCAGGGCGTGACCCTGCGCGACCCGGCCCGTTTCGATGTGCGCGGTGAAGTCAGCGTCGGCCGCGATGTGGTCATCGACATCAACGTTATCCTTGAAGGCAAGGTCATCATCGAAGACGACGTGGTCATCGGCCCGAACTGTGTGATCAAGGACAGCACCCTGCGAAAAGGCGTGGTGATCAAAGCCAACAGTCACCTCGATGGCGCCGTCATGGGCGAAGGCAGCGACGCGGGCCCATTTGCTCGCCTGCGTCCGGGTACCGTGCTGGA
Organism: Pseudomonas sp. P105; assembly: GCF_032614175.1. Classification (NCBI taxonomy): domain Bacteria; kingdom Pseudomonadati; phylum Pseudomonadota; class Gammaproteobacteria; order Pseudomonadales; family Pseudomonadaceae; genus Pseudomonas; species Pseudomonas sp. P105. Next base: position 6,268,339 of record NZ_CP126693.1, on the reverse strand, counting down.
AGCCCACGCCCATGTGGGTAACTTCGTCGAGCTCAAGAATGCCCACATGGGCGAAGGCGCCAAGGCCGGTCACCTGACCTATCTGGGTGACGCTGAAATCGGCGCACGCACGAACATTGGTGCCGGTACCATCACCTGTAATTACGACGGCGCCAATAAGTATCAGACGACTATTGGTGAGGACGTGTTCATTGGCTCCAATAATTCGCTGGTTGCACCGGTGACCATCGGTGATGGATCAAACACCGCAGCAGGTTCAACCATCAATCAGGATGTGGATAAGTCTCAACTGGCTGTGGCCCGTGCGCGGCAGCGCAACATCGATGGCTGGAAGCGCCCAGTCAAAATCCAGAAAACCTGAGTTATCCACAACTCCGGTCGCCGCCATCGCGAGCAGGCTCGCTCCCACACTGAATTCTCGGCTGACACGGGCCCCGTGGACGCTGCAATCAATGTGGGAGCGAGCCTGTTCGCGATGGCGTTCATGTTCACCCAGTTTCTGAATTTTTCTGCTCTTGTCTTGACGACATGCTTCCAATAGGTTTTGATTACTTACGTTATCTTTCGAATCGAAACTTATCCTTATGTCCAAGCGCAACACACCACAGCGCCGCCACAACATCCTTGCCTTGCTTCAAGAGCAGGGCGAAGTCAGTGTTGATGAGTTGGCCAAGCGCTTCGAAACCTCGGAAGTTACGATTCGCAAGGATCTCGCCGCGTTGGAAACCAATGGTTTGCTGCTGCGTCGTTACGGTGGTGCGGTCCCCATGCCGCAGGAACTGGTCGCCGATAACGGGCAAGCCGTCTCCAAATACAAACAAGCCATTGCCCGGGCCGCGGTGAAGCGGGTCCGCGAACATGCGCGGATTATCATCGACAGCGGCAGCACCACCGCGGCAATGATTCCTCAGCTCGGACTGCAACCGGGGTTGGTGGTGATGACCAATTCCCTGCATGTCGCCAGTGCCCTGAGCGAGCTGGAGCATGAACCGGTGCTGTTGATGACCGGCGGCACCTGGGATCCTCATTCCGAGTCGTTCCAGGGCCAGGTCGCGGAGCAGGTCCTGCGTTCCTACGATTTCGACCAGTTGTTTATCGGTGCCGATGGCATCGATCTGGTCCGAGGCACCACCACCTTTAACGAACTGTTGGGCCTGAGCCGTGTGATGGCTGAGGTTGCCCGCGAAGTGATCGTGATGGTGGAGGCCGACAAGATCGGCCGAAAAATTCCCAACCTGGAACTGCCGTGGAGCAGCGTCCATACCCTCATTACCGATGATCGCCTGCCCGTGGAGGCCCGCGATCAGATTCAGGCCCGTGGAATCAATGTGATCTGCGCGTCTGCCAGCCAGGAGAAATAGCATGTGTGGAATTGTCGGCGCCGTTGCTGAACGCAACATCACTGCAATCTTGCTCGAAGGCCTCAAGCGCCTCGAATACCGTGGTTATGACAGTGCCGGTGTGGCGGTGTTTACCAACGACGAGAAGCTTGAGCGCATGCGACGCCCTGGCAAAGTCAGTGAGCTGGAGCAAGCGCTGGACGCCGAGCCGCTGGTGGGGCGCCTGGGCATCGCCCACACCCGCTGGGCCACTCACGGTGCGCCGTGCGAGCGTAACGCCCACCCGCATTTCTCCGACAATCTGGCGGTTGTGCACAACGGTATTATCGAGAATCACGAAGCGCTGCGTGAGCAACTCAAGGCACTCGGCTATGTGTTCACCTCCGACACTGACACCGAAGTCATTGCCCACCTGCTCAATCACAAGCTCAAGGAACTGATGGACTTGACTGCGGCGCTCAAGGCCACCGTCAAGGAATTGCATGGCGCCTATGGCTTGGCGGTGATCAGTGCCGAGCAGCCGGATCGACTGGTTGCTGCCCGCAGCGGCAGCCCGTTGGTGATCGGTCTGGGCCTTGGGGAAAACTTCCTGGCTTCCGATCAACTGGCGCTGCGTCAGGTCACTGACCGCTTCATGTACCTGGAAGAGGGCGATATCGCCGAAATTCGCCGCGACAGCGTGCAGATCTGGGACATCGACGGCAAAGCCGTGGAGCGCGAGACCGTTCAATACCGTGACGGCGCCGAAGCCGCCGACAAGGGCGAGTTCCGGCACTTCATGCTCAAGGAGATCCACGAACAACCGGCCGTGGTGCAACGCACCCTGGAAGGCCGCATGAGCCAGAGTCAGGTGCTGGTCCAGGCGTTCGGGCCACAGGCCGCCGAGCTGTTCGCCAAGGTTCGCAACGTGCAGATCGTTGCCTGTGGCACCAGCTACCACGCCGGTATGGTTGCTCGTTACTGGTTGGAAGAGTTGGCCGGTATTCCGTGCCAGGTCGAAGTCGCCAGCGAATTCCGTTACCGCAAAGTGGTGGTGCAACCCGACACCCTGTTCGTCACCATTTCCCAGTCCGGTGAAACCGCCGACACCTTGGCCGCCCTGCGTAACGCCAAGGAGCTGGGTTTCCTCGCCAGCCTGGCGATCTGCAATGTGGGCATCAGCTCGTTGGTGCGCGAATCCGACCTGACCCTGCTGACCCAGGCTGGCCGTGAAATCGGTGTGGCGTCGACCAAGGCGTTCACCACGCAGTTGGTGGGCCTGCTTTTGCTGACCCTGTCTCTGGGACAGGTGCGCGGGACCTTGGGCGAGGGTGTCGAGGCAACATTGGTGGAAGAACTGCGCCGCCTGCCGACCCGTCTGGGCGAAGCCCTGGCGATGGACAGCACCGTGGAAAAAATCGCCGAGTTGTTCGCCGAGAAGAACCACACCCTGTTCCTGGGACGTGGCGCGCAATTCCCGGTGGCGATGGAAGGCGCCCTGAAGCTCAAGGAAATTTCCTATATCCACGCTGAAGCCTATCCGGCCGGTGAACTCAAGCACGGCCCGCTGGCCCTGGTGGATAACGATATGCCCGTGGTCACCGTGGCGCCGAACAACGAGCTGCTGGAAAAGCTCAAGTCCAACCTGCAGGAAGTGCGCGCCCGTGGCGGCCAGCTGATTGTCTTTGCTGACGAGAAGGCCGGCATGACCAATGGTGAAGGTACTCACGTGGTGCACATGCCGCACATCCACGACATCCTGTCGCCGATCCTCTACACGATCCCGCTGCAGTTGTTGTCGTACTATGTCGCCGTACTCAAGGGCACTGACGTCGACCAGCCACGAAACCTGGCCAAGTCCGTGACAGTGGAGTAAGCCTTGGCAGCCGGGGTCGCGGAGGTGGTTTCGTCTCCTCTGCACCCTGGCGTCACCGGTTGCTGCCATCCAGAACCCGGATCCTGAGCGGCACCGCTGATCGCCGCTCGTCTGATCGTCACCCCCGCATTTCTCCTCATGAGCGTAAACATGAGGCCACGTCTTCCCTCTCTCACCGATTCAACGAATATCCGCGTTGACAAAAATTATTTTAGGTGACGATAATCGGCCAAGTCGTACGACAACGTATGACATAAAATAATAAAATCGACGCAGGCCCTGCTATGCCATTCGCTCCGACGGCTCATCAGCATCGCTCTCTGCCCTTTCTGCATAACCGTAGAAGGGCGCATCTCTTCTCGCTTATGCATCCCAGCCAAGCGGGCCATGGCTTTCCAGACAGCCATACTTGTTCGACTCAACCAAATTCCTTGCATCGTTCGCTTCCTGCTGCGCCCCAGTACGGCTTTGCCACTGCGCGCGGGTTGGCAATACGCCCGATTCATCCTCGCGACACCCATACCCAACTCCCTACCAACACCTTTTACGGCAGCATCTCTGGAGAACAATAATGAGAAAAACACTATGCGCCTCTCTCGTCGCTTCCTTCTTGAGCCTTACCGCCGGAGCGGCCGTTGCCGCTGATGCGAGCGACTGGCCGACACGTCCGGTGCAGGTGGTGGTCATTGCCAACGCCGGCGGCGATACCGACTTCAACGCACGGATGATGGCCAAGTACTTCACCAAAGTGACCGGTAAGTCCATGGTCGTCACCAACATGGCCGGCGGGGGCGGCACCATCGCTGCCGACGCGGTCAAGAGCGCGGCGCCAGATGGCAACACCATTCTGTTCACCCACACCGGTCAGATGATCGTTAACGAAGTGGCAGGGTTGTCCGAAGATCGCTTCGATGCATTCGATGTCTCCTGCATCGCGGGCGTTGATAAAGGCGCTGTGTTCGTCTCTGCCAAAAGCTCGGGCATCGACACCCTCGATCAGTTGATTTCACAGGCCAAGGCCAAGCCAGGCACCATCACCTACGGCACCGAGATGGGTAACTTCTCGCACCTGCAAGGCTTGATGTTCGAGAAGCTCGCCGGCGTCAAACTGAAGATGGTCGACAGCGGCACCGTTTCGGAAAAAGTGGTGGCCTTGCTGGGCAAACGCATTGACCTGGGTGCTATCAGCTATGGTTCGGTTCAGGACTACATTGCCAGCGGCAAGATGACCGCTCTGGGGCAGCCTAACGCAGAGCGCAACCCGCTGCTGGGTGACGTCAAGACGTTCAAGGAGCAAGGCGTGGACCTGGTCCTGGACAAGCCTTACATCGTCGCTTTCCCGAAAGGCACAGACCCGGCCATCGTCAAGAAAATGGCTGACACCATGAAGAAAATCACCGAAGAACCTGAATACGCTGAAGAGCTCAAGAAGTCCTTCAAGCAGCCTGTCAGCTTCCAGGGCACCGAAGAAGCCATTGCTACGCTGACCAAGACCCGTGACGACTTCATGCAGTTCAAGGACGAAATGCGTAAAGCCAAGTAAATCCTGGGAAACAGGATGGGGCGCTTACCGAATTGGCCAGCGCCCCTTTGCTCGGCCCTTCAAGTGAAAGAGGATCCTGTATGGATACCTACAAAAGAAATGAATTGTTCGCCGGCCTGGCGATGCTCGGTGCTGGTGTGGCGTACATGTTGTTGACCGCGAATCTGCCGCGTCGCGGTTTTGTCGACGCCGCTTTTGTGCCCTGGATTCTTTCCGGCGCGCTGTGCCTGTTGGGCGTGTTGCAGTTGCTGGCCTGGAGAAAACTGCCCCAGCAACGTGCCGAGCCTGTCGAGCCGGCCGAAGCCGCTGAATCGATCGATTACCCGACGGTTATCAAATCCATCGCCCTGGTGACGCTCTTCACCGCGCTGCTGGAAGTTGTCGGTTTCGTGATCATGACCACGCTTTACCTCTACGCCCAATTCATCGTGTTGACCCCCGCGGATCAGAAGGTCAAGCACGGGCTGTATGCCGTGATCGCGGTCGTTTCAGCAGCGTTGATTTTTGTGATCTTCCGTGAGGGCTTCGATTTGATGCTGCCCACCGGTCTATTGGATTTCTAGGGGACGGTGATGATTGAGCTCCTGCAACAAGGCTTCGGTGCCGTATTCTCGCCCTACGTATTTGTCCTGATCACCCTCGGCGTTGCAGTGGGGATCGTCTTTGGTGCGGTGCCCGGCCTTTCGGCCACCATGGCCATCGCCCTGTGCTTGCCGCTGACCTATTCGATGGGCCCGGCCACGGGTCTGTCACTGCTGGTTGCTCTGTTTGTCGGCGCCACCTCGGGGGGGCTGATTTCAGCGATATTGCTCAACATACCGGGCACGCCGGCCTCCATCGCCACGACGTTCGATGGTTCGCCGATGATGAAAAAGGGCCTGGGCGTCAAAGCCCTGGGCATTGGCGTGGTGTTCTCGTTCCTGGGCACGATTTTCAGCATTGCGGCGTTGATGTTTATCGCCCCGATCCTGGCGGACGTGGCCCTGAGTTTCGGTCCCCATGAATATTTCTCCATTGCCGTTTTTTCGCTGACTCTGATTGCCACACTGTCTACCGGTTCGCTGGTCAAAGGGCTGTTCGCCGGCGCCTTGGGCTTTGCCTTTTCAACCGTCGGGATCGCCCCGGTCGACGCCATTCGGCGTTTCACGTTCGACCTGCCGAGTCTTAACGGTGGCTTCGCCATGCTGACCGTCATGATCGGCATGTTTGCGGTCTCCGAAGTGCTGAAATTCGCCGAGAGCGCCCGCTCAAGCCACCGTGCCAAGCCACAGAACATCAGCATGAAGGGCGTGAAAGGGTTTGGTTTTTCCATCAAGGAGTTCATAAGCCAATTGCCGAACGCGACCCGCTCGGCGTTCATCGGCCTGGGCATCGGGATCCTGCCGGGCATCGGCGCTGGTACCTCGAACATTGTTTCCTACATCGCGGCAAAAAAGCGCTCAAAGCACCCGGAAGAATTCGGTAAAGGCTCCATCGAGGGCGTGGTTGCCAGCGAAACCGCGAACAACGCCGGTATTGGCGGTGCGATGATCCCGCTGCTGACCCTGGGTATTCCCGGAGACACCACCACGGCGGTGATGCTTGGCGGCTTCATGATTCACGGCATCCAGCCTGGCCCGCTGTTGTTCATCAGTCAGGGATCGCTGGTCTACACCATCTTTGCCGCGCTGATTCTGGCTTCGTTGCTGATGTTGGTGCTGGAGTTCTACGGACTGCGCATCTTCATCAAGTTGCTGGCGGTGCCCAAGCACATTCTGTTACCGATCATCCTGGTGCTCTGCGTAGTCGGTGCGTTCGGCCTCAACAGCCGCATCTTCGACGTCTGGGCGGTGCTGCTGTTCGGCCTGATGGGCTATGGCTTCGTCAAAGGTGGACTGCCGATTGCGCCGTTCATCATTGGCTTCATCCTCGGCCCTATGGCTGAAACCAACCTGCGGCGCGGTCTGATGCTCTCGGATGGCAACTTCAGTGGTTTCCTCACCACGCCGATCTCAGCGGTCTTCCTGGCCCTCGCAGCGGCGTCTGTCTCCTGGCACCTGGTGACGGTGATCCGTCACAAGAAAAGTGCCGCCATTGAGCTGATGCGCAGCTAGTTCATCTCAATCGGTCGCTTCCACTGCTGCAACGCACGATGTGCGCTGCAGCAGCCGAATTCAAACGCCGGAGACAGTCATGCAAAACCCCAATTCTCTCTCTTCGGCCGATCTCGACCCGATGGCCTGGGAGACGTTGATCCAAAGCGTCGAGCAAGTGGTCGGCGCGGCGGGGCTGGTGCGTGATCCTGAACTTATGCACAGCTACCTGACTGACTGGCGTAACGCTTACCAAGGCCGGGCCGCACTGGTGGTGCGCCCGGCCACAACCGAAGAAGTGGCGGCGGTGGTGCGGCTTTGCCATGACGCCGGGGTTGCCTTGGTGCCGCAGGGCGGAAATACCGGGTTGTGTGGCGGCTCGATCCCGGATTCGTCTGGTCGTCAGGTGGTGCTGTCGTTGACCCGGATGAAGCGCATCCGCGAAATCGACCTGGCCAATGAAACCATAACGGTCGAGGCCGGGGTGATTCTGCAGCAGTTGCAAGAAGCCGCCAGCCAGGCCGGTCGCTTGTTCCCGCTGTCACTGGGGGCCGAAGGCAGTTGCACGGTGGGCGGCAATCTGGCCACCAATGCCGGCGGCACGGCCGTGCTGCGTTACGGCAACATGCGCGAGCTGACCCTTGGGCTTGAGGTGGTATTGCCGGATGGACGTGTCTGGCACGGCTTGCGAGGTTTGCGCAAAGACAACACCGGCTACGACCTCAAGCATCTATTCATTGGCTCGGAAGGTACGCTTGGGATTATCACGGCGGCGGTACTCAAGTTGTTTCCGGCCACCCATAGCACGGCCACCGCTTGGGTCGCACTGCCCACGCCGCAGGCCGCGGTGGACCTGATCGGGCATGTTCGCAGCCTGTGCGCCGACCGTCTGACGGGCTTTGAGATGATGTCGCGCCAGAGCCTGGAGTTCGTCCTGGATCATGTGGCCGGTTGCTGTGACCACTTGCAAGGGCGGCACCCGTGGTACGCCCTGATCGAATTGCGCGACACGGTGCCCGACGCACCTTTGGACCTGTTGCTTGAAAGTGGCCTGGGCCATGCATTTGAGGCCGGGTGGGTGATTGATGCCGTGATCGCCAGCAACCAGACTCAGGCTGCGGCATTGTGGGCTCTGCGCGAAGGTATTTCCGAGGCGCAGAATCATGAAGGTCCAAGCCTCAAGCATGACATCAGCGTGCCCGTCAGCCAGATTCCGGCGTTCATCGAGCGTACCGATAGCGCCTTGCAACAGGCGTTTCCCGGCGTACGCATTGTTTCCTACGGTCACATGGGTGATGGCAACCTGCACTACAACATCAGCAAGCCGCTGGGCCATGCCGATGCCCCGTTCAAGGCCCAGGAACAAGCGATCATGCAGGTCATCTACCAGATGACGAGCGCTTTCAATGGCAGCATCAGTGCCGAACATGGCCTGGGGCAAGCCAAGCCGGACGCGGCGGCTCATTTCAAGGATCCGCTGGAGATCGAGTTGATGCGTGCCATCAAGCACACGCTGGATCCGACCGGGTTGATGAACCCCGGCAAGGTGTTTGCCACCGGGCTGGAGTGATCGATCCTGCCTCTGCTAGCCTGCCTCAATCATGGCAGGCCGTCGGCCTTTACGGCCACTCTGCCGCTTTCAGACACTGGACATGGAACGGCTGAATGACTCAGATAAGCACCAAAGATCGCGTGCGCATCAAGAAAGTCGAAGTGCTCTCGGACAACTGGTACGTGCTGCGCAAAACCACCTACGACTACCTCGGCCGCGATGGCCAGTGGCGCGAACTGGCCCGCGAGACCTACGATCGGGGCAACGGCGCGACCATCCTGCTGTACAGCAAGGCCAAGCAAACCGTGGTGCTGACCCGGCAGTTCCGCTTCCCGGCCTTCGTCAATGACCACGATGGTCTGTTGATCGAAACCTGTGCCGGCCTGCTGGATAACGACGACCCGCACACCTGCATCCGCAAGGAAACCCAAGAGGAAACCGGCTATATCGTCCAGGATGTACGCAAGGTGTTCGAGGCATTCATGAGCCCAGGGTCGGTGACAGAACGCCTGCATTTTTTCGTCGGCGAATACTTCGACGAAGATAAACAGCATGAGGGCGGCGGGCTGGAAGCCGAGGGCGAGGAGATCGAAGTGTTGGAGATGTCTCTCGACAAGGCGCTGGGCATGATCGAAACCGGGGATATCTGCGACGGCAAGACCATCATGCTGTTGCAGTACGCCAAGCTGCATGGGTTGCTGGATTAGCCTGCTTCATTGATCAATTCAGCCCAGGACGATGTAAGGCGCAGCGTAGGTCATTGGCTGCGCGATGTCATTCAACTGGACTGGGCGTCACTGTCTTCCTGGACGAGGTTCAGGTAATCCGAGGGTTCTGTCTGCTCCGGCAGTTCGGTCACGACACTGAAGTCACTGATTTCGATGGCGCCCACCCCGTGCCCCAGCAGATGGAAAGAGAAGGCCTTGCGGGGTTGCGGGTTATCGAAACGGATGTTCATCACCAGCGGCTGTTCGGGCGTCACCGCCACTTCCGTCGGCAGGTCGATCGCTACATCCTGCTCGAACTCTTTGGCCTTGAGGGAAATATAGGCCGCATTGTCCGGACCCAGGGCGCGGATGGTCAGGCTGACGCGGGTCTGTGAGCCCTTGGGCATCTCCAGGTATTGGGCACCGATCAGGTTGTCGGTCCAGTCGTTGGTGATTTGGGCCGGAAGCGGGATTTGATCGGCGCTACCAAACTGATAATGCTGGTTGAGCGGTGTATGGAGCAGGGTGCGGTCCAGGGCCGTGGCCCGCGCGCTGATCAACCTGGCCCGTTGACCGCTGTATTGCCCGCCGTAAGTGGCGCGCTCCGTGATGAAACCTTCGCTGGTGTAATAGCGGCAGCGCTGCAGGAAATCGCATTCGGTGAAAGTGCTCTTGCCATCGTGGTAGCGCAGCTTGCCATTGGTGAACGACATGATTTCCCGGCCCGTTGCGTAGTCCCGGAACAACGAGCGACCGGACAATGACTTGGGCACTTTGAAACCGAAGTAATCGAGGACCGAGGCGCTCAGGTCCACATGACCGTAGACCCCCGACTTGACCCGGGGCAATGGCTCCGGCGCCAATGTCAGGTTGAAACCCCAGGATGACGCCAGGCGTACATCGTCGATGCCGTGGGATTCGTCCGAGGTGATGATCACCAGGGTGTCTTTCAGCACGCCTTGGCGTTCCAGCCCCGACATGAAGCTGTCCAGTGCGTCATCCAGGTAACCGACGGCCGCCTGCTTGGTGGTGTCGTAGCGTTGCAGGTAGTCATCCGGCGCTGAGTAGGGCTGGTGCGTGCCCACCGTCAGCAGCGTAAGCATCCAGGGCTTCTTTGCCTTTTGCAGTTGCCCGACGTAATCCAGCGCGCCCTCGAAGAATGTCTTGTCGTCCTTGCCCCAAGGGAATTCCAGGTAGGCAGGTTTGGTGAACCAGTCCATGCCCAGAGTGGTGTCGAAGCCGATGTGCGGCATGATCCGGTCCTTGGCCATGAACCGCAGGCCCGCACCTTGCAGGAAGTGCGTGGAGAACCCGTTGCGGCGCAACTGGGCCGGCAGGCAGGCCTGGTTGCGCCGGCTCAGGTTCAACATCTCGACGCCTTTGGGCGTGCCGTCGTCGAATTTGTCGTAGTCGCCACACAGCATCGAATACAGGCCACGAATGGTCTGATGATTGTGCAGGACGTAATCGGGTGTATTCATGCCGCGCTTGGCCCAGGCACTGAGGTGCGGCATCAGGTCCTCCTGATAGCTGCTTTTCAGGGCCTGACGGTTGACGCCCACGTAGGCGCCGGGAACGCCTTCCAGGGTGATGATCAGGACGTTGCGGGCCCGGCCCGGTGCAGGCAGGATTTTCTGACCTTCAAGATCGAGCCGGGTAAGACCCTCCATGGGCGGGGCTTGAACCACTGTGTCATCTTCAAGCCATAGCTGGGTTCGATCCTGCCCGGCGGCAACGGCCGCCGTGACGAGTTGGTGGGGAAGATTGAACAGGTTCCATTGGTCTGCCTCACTGGGTCGCCAGGTTTGCACCACACTGTGGCTCAGCAAAAGCACTACCGGCAGCGCCCAGGCGTGGCGCGGCAAGCGAGGCGCCATATACAACCGGCGGGGCCATTGGACGATCAGCCAGACCATCAACGCAACCAGTTGCACCCCTGCCAGCCAGGGATGGGCGAAGCCGCCGCTGGTGGAGTTTTCGACGAATTGCGGGTCGGTCAGGTAATGCAGGTCCGATGGGGTGGGCATGCGCCCGACAGCACTGACCAGTTCGATGCTGGCCAGCGTCAGCATGCTCCAGATCAGCAAAATGGGTAATGCCACCCACCAGGGACGACGGTAAAGCAGCACGATCAGCAACCCGCCCATGCCCAGGTCAGACAGATAGCCCAGCGGATCGGACCATCCCAGCGAGAGGCGCAGGCCCATTGGGATGATTAATACACATCCGGCCAGGGCGATGAGGGGGGCAAGGGGGTGCGTGAAGCCGCGGTAAAAAACATTCACAAAAAGGGGCCTTCCGATGGACGCCAGTCAGGCACGCATCTTGTGGACACGGGCTTGCGAGCAAGCCCGTGTCCACAAGACCTACGCCATGGTTCGAGTCATTAAATTGTCATGAAAGTATGCTCGATGGTACCAAGCATAGTCGCAATTGACCGGGTCGATGTGCCGATGCCCGATCGCGTTGCGCTGTGGTTCGCTGGCGCAGCCCCCTACAATGGCGGTGCGGCGCTGATTTGAGGTGCGCAGCCAACTTGTATCAAGGTTTCTCATTGGGGGATGAATGGACAGGTTTCAGGAAATGCAGGTTTTTGTCGCCGTGGCCCAGGACTCCGGTTTCTCGGCGGCTGCGCGACGCCTGGGCCTGTCGGCGGCCAGCGTCACACGCGCCGTGGCGGCGTTGGAGCAGCGTATCGGTACGCCCTTGCTGGTGCGCACCACCCGCAACGTATACCTGAGCGAAGCGGGCCAGCGCTTTCTCGAGGACTGCCGCCGAATTCTGGCGGATTTGCAGGAAGCCGAGGATTCAGCGGTCGGCAGTCACGCCCAGCCCCGCGGGCAATTGACGATTACCGCCCCGGTGCTGTTTGGTCAGTTGTTTGTCACGCCGGTGCTGGTCGATTACCTGCAGCAATTCCCCGAGGTCGGCATCAATGCCTTATTGCTGGACCGTATCGTCAGCATGGTCGAGGAGGGCATCGACATTGCCATACGCATTGGCGAGTTGCCCGACAGCAGTCAGCACGCCGTGGGTGTGGGTGAAGTACGACGGGTGGTTTGCGGTTCCCCCGATCTCTTCGCTCGCCATGGCCGACCCGCACACCCGCAGGATCTGGAGCACATGCCGGTAGTCGCCTCATCGGCCACCGGTCAGATCAGAAACTGGACGTTCATCGACACAGGGCAACCGCTCTCTGTGCGACCCGCGCCGAGACTGGTGGTCACGGCCAACCAGGCCGCAATCACGGCGGCCTGTCAGGGGTTGGGGTTGACTCGGGTCTTGTCTTATCAGGTGGCGGGCAACGTTGCCAACGGGGAACTGGAGATCGTTCTGGCTGACTTCGAACTGCCGCCCCTGCCGATCCATGTGGTGTACCAAGGTGGACGCAAAGCGCCGGCGCGAGTACGCAGTTTTGTTGACTTTACCGTCCGTGCATTGCGTGAGCACCCGGCCTTGAAAGGCTGAGACATTGTTTCGCTGTTTGAAACAATGGATTGCATATTCGGGTGATTCTCTAGTCTTCAGTCGAAGCGGAAGATGACCCCATCGACGCCGTTCTGCTGATGGCGTCACTTGCAACGGAGTCGACCATGAATCCCATCAAGCTTTATCACTTTCCGCTTTCCGGCCACGCGCATCGCGTTCAGTTGATGCTTTCCTTGCTCGGGTTGCCCGTCGAGGTGGTTTTTGTTGACCTGGCCAAAGGCGAACAAAAACAGGCAGATTTCCTGGCCATTAATGCCTTTGGCCAAGTGCCGGTCATTGACGATGACGGTATGGTGCTGGCCGATTCCAACGCCATCCTGGTGTACCTGGCAAGCAAGTATGGCAAGGGTCGCTGGTTGCCAACGGATCCGGTCGGCGCCGCTCGGGTACAGCGCTGGTTGTCGGTGGCGGCCGGGCCGCTCCATGCAGGGCCGGCCGCGGCGCGATTGATTACGGTGTTCGGCGCGCCTTACAACGCAGAGGAGGTGATCGCCCGTTCCCACAGCCTGCTCAAAGTCATTGATCAGCACTTGAGCAGCAGCGCGTATCTGACAGGTGACGTTGCGACGATTGCCGATGTTGCCGGCTACAGCTACATCGCCCATGCCCCGGAGGGCAATGTGTCGCTGGAAGACTACCCCCACGTACGTGCATGGCTGGGGCGGATCGAGGCCTTGCCCGGGTTCGTCGGTATGCCGCGTACGGTTGCCGGGTTGCAACAGCACGCCTGAAAATGCACTGAGCCATCTTGAGGCGAGGGGATTTATCCACTCGCCTCATCGGCGAATGTTACGCGTAGGAAAGCGCCTTTTGCTCCAGCAACGCCTCATACAGTTGCAGCCATTTGCGGCCCATCTCCTCGGAGGTGAACAACTGCCGGTAACGCTCTTCGGCCCTGATGCCCATTTCCCTGGCCTGTGCCGGGTTGTCCCACAGGGTACGCATCGCTTCCCGGAAAGCTTCGGGGTTGCTGGGGGGCACCACCAGGCCGGTTTCATTGTGGATATTGATGTAGCTGGTGCCGGTGCCGATCTCGCTGGAAATCATCGGTTTACCATACATCGCGCCTTCGAGCAGGGAGATGCCAAACGCTTCAGAGCGCAGGTGTGAGGGGAACACGATGGCGTAGCTCAGCTCCAGCAATGCCACCTTGTCTTCATCGCCCAGGCGTCCGAGGAAGTGCAGGTTGCGCAGGCCCAGCGCCTGTGCCTGGGCATGCAGTTCTTTCTCCAGCGGGCCTGCACCGACGATGACCACCGGATAATCCACGCCTTTGAGGGCGTCGAGCAGAATGTGCAGGCCCTTGTAATAACGCATCACCCCCACGAACAGAAAGAAGCGCTCGCCCAGTTTCGCTTTCCACTGTGCGATGCGTTCAGCGTCACGCTGTGGATAACTGGCTTTGTTCAAGCCATAGGTAATGACCTGGGTCTTATCGCGGTACTCCTTGAGCACGTCGCTGGTATGCACATAGTTAGGTGATGCCGCGACGATGCGATCCGCGCCGTTCAAGAAGCGTCGCATCAGGGGGCGATACAGTTTCAGCAGGTGCCGCTGACGCACGATGTCCGAATGGTAGGTGACCACATAGGGTTTTTTCAGTGCGCTGCAAAAATGCACCAGGTCCATGAATGGCCAGGGGAAGTGGTAGTTGATTACGTCTGCTTCGGCAGCCAGCTCGCGGAATTTCTTGAAAACACTGTAGGAAAACCCGGTGGAGGCCAGTTGGAAGTCCATCCGGGCCTGATGAACCTTATGCTGTCGGATGCTGATCGGACCCGGCGCCGGATCGTTGCTCAGCGTCAGCACGGTGTTATCGATGCCCAATCGGTCACTGCTGTCGCACAGCTGGAAAATAACCTGTTCGATACCGCCCATGGAGTCAGGCAGATAGGTTTTGTAAAAGTGCAGGACTCGCATTCAACCTCCCAGAACCTGGCGATACGCCTGGGCGGTCACCTTTGCACACCGTTGCCAGGAAAAAAGCGCTGCTTGTTGCAACCCGGCTTCACGACACGCCTGCCAATGCAGGCGATCTTCGATCAACCGGCCCATGGCTTCGCGCATGCCTTGGGGATCGTCGGGGTCGCAATAATTGCCGGCCGCCCCGGCCACTTCCGGCATCGCCGAGCAGCGGGTGGTAATCACCGGGGTGCCGCTGGCCATGGCTTCGAGCACCGGCAGGCCAAAGCCTTCATAGCGCGACGGAAAAATCAGTGCACGTGCCCCTGCCAATAGCTGGGCAACCTGTTCGTCGGGCAAGTAGCCCGCGAGACAAACATGGCCTCCGGCCAGGGCATTTTTCAACTCGTCGCTGAGTTGTGCGCGCTGCCATCCGCTCATTCCTACGATGAACAAAGGGAACGTCTGACGGACGGATTCGGGTAGCCTGGCGTGGGCGCGCAGGGCCAGCGACAGGTTCTTGCGTGGCTCCAGGGTGCCGACACACAGAAAATATCGGCCCGCTTCCAGCCCATGGGCTTTGAGAACCCCATCGATGGCTTCGGGTTCGCGTGGATGGAAACGTGCAGCAGCCCCCAGCGGGGCGACTCTCAAGCGTTCCGCGCAAAGGCCGAAGTGTTCTCGGGCTTCATCGGCGATGAACTGCGAGTCCGTCAGAATCAGCTGCGACTGCTCTACCGCACGGCTGAGCCGACGCTCGATTTCCCTCAGTCGTGCCGGTGGTTGCGTCTCGGGGTAGCGCAGGTGCGTCAGGTCATGCAGCGTCATCACCGTCGGCCCTTCGAAGGCCAGGGGCCACAGGCTCGGTTCGTGATACAGGTCGATGGCACGGGAACGGCCCTGATCGAAGCGTTTCTGTTCCAGCCAGCGCCGCGCCCGATAGGCCCCCGGTACCTGGCGCAGCAAAGGTGTAAGCCGCGAGTAACCAGGCGTGGCCGCTTGCGGCAACTGCGAGCTCCAGCCCCAGCCATGGAACAATGACAGCTGTACATCCGGCTCCTGGGCCAGGGCAGTGGCCAGTTCCGCCACGTATTGGCCGATGCCTGTGCGTGGCGCCTGGAGGATCCGGGCGTTCAGAGCTATTCGCATGCTGTTTCCCTGTCGAGGATCACTTCATCAATGTGTCGCTCGATTCGCTCCACCAATTGCGCACTGGCCTGGCGCCAGCTCAGCCATTGCCATTGATCGAGGGGACGACTGGCCGGGAAAACCCCGCTGTTTTCCATGCCGGTCACCAGGTCTGCCAGGCTCTGGGGATCTTCGAGATTGAAATAGGCCATGAATTCACCGCCGATTTCCCGAAATACCTCAATGTCGCTGCCCATCGCCGGCAAGCCGCGCTGCATGGCCTCCACCAGCGGCAGACCAAAGCCTTCAACGTAGGAGGGGAACACCAGCGCAGTGGCATGTTGGTAAGCGTGTTCCAGGCTATGGTCCGAAAGATTGTTGAACATAAACAGGCGGCTGTTGAGTTGCGGGTGACGCCTTATGCGCTCGATCAAGTCCTCACATTTCCAGCCTATTTTTCCGACGATGCATAACCTTGCCTTTGAGCCGGCAGCCCAGGCGCGTTCGAACGCATCGAGCAGGTAAGCGTGGTTCTTGCGTGGTTCGATGGTGCTGACCATCAGGAACACTGGCTCGGGCTGCGTGAATACTCGCAGCAGTTTGCTGTCGATGGCGCTGGTGGCATCCACCAAATCCAGTTCGCTGCCCAAGTGGAAATAGTCGAACCAACGTTCACGTACCTGTTGCTCGCCAATACGCCGTACCATTTCCTCGCGAAGCTGGTCTCGGATGGTGGTGGAGATCGCGATGTAGCCATCGGCGGTGCGGGCGATCCAGTCGAACCAATGGTTGAACACCTTGACCAGCCCGGCGTCGCAGAACTGTGGATGGGTCAGGGGAATCAGGTCGTAGACCACCGAGATGATCCCGACGCCCTCACGCTTGAGCTTTTCGGCCAAGGGGAAGAAGCCTGAGTGCCAGGAGGAGTCGAGCAACACCAGTTGGTCACCGGCTCTATGCTCCAGCGGTACGCTACGTGTCGGGACTTGCTGGCGTTTGAGGAGGCGATCGAGTACTCGGATCGGAATGCTCAGGCACCCCAGAGCGAACAACCGGCAGCCGACGTACAACAGGCGACGAGCCCAAACTGACTGGTTGAATGGGCGTCGCCGCTCGAGGGTCCGCTGTCTGAGCCATAACAGGTTGGCGAACTGTTCCAGCCCTGCTCGCAAGCCGACCAGATCCAGCCCCTTTGTGGGCAGAGGAGCCAGACTTTTAACTTCGTACAACTTACCTTGCAGCATCACCACGGGAATGCATTCGCACTCCTGATTTATGGTCGGCAGCTCGCGGATAACGTTGCGCACCACCCGCTGGATTCCGGAATTGTCATTCGGATGATCGTACACATAGGTGCAGTCCACCAGCAGGCGGGTCATGGCAATTCCTTTTGCGTCAGTTCCTCGGCCGCTGGTAATGCGGTGCGCTGGATGCTGGTGCGGGCCTGCAGCCACGAACAGCCAACGAAATCTTCCTGGCGATTGTTGATGACGTGGAACACCAGCCCGTAGTCGCGCCATTCGAAGTTGCGGTCCAGGTGCGAATCCAGTCGGGACAGGCTCAGCGCGACAGAGTAATTGCCCTTGCCCAGGCGCATGTCGAAACTGAAACGGAAGGTGACGTGTTCGCCGGCCTTGAGGTCGGTCACGGCTTTATCCTGGCGATGGGTGTTGATGCCGTACATGGGCTGGCCGAGGCGGTCCTTGATCAGGAAACCCAGCACCAGCCGCTCGATGTCCTGGCGGATTTCGACCCGCACCTGCAACACCATCGGCTGGCCGATTTCGGCCACTTCCACCGGCTGGCCCTGACTGTTCAACAGCTGTACATCAACAATGCCGGCCTCGCCGGTGCCGGAGATGGTACGTACCTGGCCGTTGGCGAGCATTTCCTGGCGGACGATCTGGCCCTCGCGCTGGGCCAGCATCGCGTTGTAATAATCCATCACCTCTTCCGGCTTGCCGCGCATGGCCATGCGCCCGTGCTCCAGCAGGATGGCGGTGTCGCAGATCGACTGAATCGCCGAGCGGTCGTGGGACACGATCAGCAGCGTCGTACCGGCCTTGCGAAAACTGCGGATGCGCTCAAAGCTTTTATGCTGGAAGTAGGCGTCACCCACCGACAGGGCTTCATCGACGATCAGGATATCCGGGCGGCGGGCCGTGGCGACGCTGAAGGCCAGGCGCATTTGCATGCCACTGGAATAGGTGCGTACCGGCTGGTCGATGGCCGCGCCGATTTCGGCAAAACCTTCGATCTGCGGCATCAATGATTCGATTTCCTCCACCTGCATGCCCAGCAACTGCCCGGCCATGAAAGCGTTCTGGCGGCCGGTGAAGTCCGGGTGGAACCCCATGCCCAGCTCCAGCAACGCCGCGACGCGGCCACGCAATTGAATGTGGCCGCAGGTGGGTTGCGTGGTGCCGGTGATCATTTTGAGCAACGTGCTTTTGCCCGCGCCGTTGACCCCGACGATGCCGACGGCTTCACCGGGCTGGATCTCGAAATCGACGCCCTGCAGGACCCAGTGCAATTGATGACGCGGGCGGGAAAAGGGAATCAGCCATTCGAACAACCGGCTCCAGCGGTTCGGATACTGCTTGTAGGCCTTGCCCAGGCCACTGACGCGTAAATGCCCCATCAGAGTTCATCCACCATTTCACCGCCGCGGCGTCGAAACATCCGCAAACCGGTGACGCACATCAGTAGGCCGATGACCAACAGCGGTGTCAGCGAACTCCAGACCGGCCACTGGTTGTAGAGAAACAGATTCTGGTAACTCTGCATCAGCGCTGTCATGGGGTTGAGGGCCAGCAGTTGCTGGATCGACGGCGGAAGGATGGTCATCGGGTAAACAATGGGCGTCAGCCAGAACCAGAATTGCAGGCAAATGCCGAACAGTTGCCCGACATCGCGAAAGAACACATTGAGAATCCCCAGCAACATGCTCAGCCCGGCGGCGAACATCACCTGCAGGGCCAGCAATGGCACCAGCGCCAGCAACGTCATCCCTGGCCAGCGGCCGGTGATCAACAGGAAACCGAGAAAAAGGCCGAGGATGATCGCGAAGTTGATCCCGGCGTTGAACAGCACAATCACCGGCAGGCAGATCCTGGGAAAGCTGATCTTCTTCAGCAGATTGGCGTTTTCCAGAAACATGCCCTGACTGCGGGTCGTGATCTCGGCGAAGAACCCCCAGGTCAGCAGCCCGGCGCAGAGGTAGACGCTGTAGGCCATGCCATCGTCCACCCCCGGCAGGCGGGCGCGCATGATGTGGGAAAAAATCACGGTGTAGACGAGGATCATCGACAGCGGGTTGAGCACGGTCCACAACGCGCCGAACAAAGAGTTGCGATAGCGCGCCTGGAATTCGCGCTTGACGCTGCCGAGGACAAAACCGCGGTAGCTCCACAGTGCACGGTGCAAGGTCAGCAACATCAGACGGCCCTGCCGTAGTGATCCTCGAAGCGCACGATGTCATCTTCTCCCAGGTACTCACCGCTCTGGACTTCGATGATCACCAGGTCGATGACGCCGGGGTTCTCCAGCCGATGGCGGTGCCCGGCGGGGATGAACGTCGATTCGTTCTTGGCCACCAGATGAGCTTCAGAGCCATTGTTGGTGACCTTGGCCATGCCTTCGACGACCACCCAATGTTCGTTGCGGTGATGATGCATTTGCAGGGACAGCGCTGCGCCTGGCTTGACCACGATGCGCTTGATCTTGAAGCGCGGGCCCTGTTCCAGCACGGTGTAGCTGCCCCATGGACGGCTGACCGTGCGATGCAGGCGATAGGATTCGTGTTCCTTGTCCTTGAGCTGGCGCGCGACGCGGCGTACATCCTGGGCCCGGTCGGAATGGGCGACGAGGATGGCGTCGGCGGTATCGATGATGATCAGGTTTTCCACACCGAGCGCGGCCACCAACCGTCCCTCACTCTGGACATAGTTGTTCTGGCTGTCGATGAACAACGCCTCACCGCTGACGCGGTTGTTCTGTGCATCGGCGGGCACCAGATCGGCGACGGCACTCCAGGAGCCGATGTCGCTCCAATCGAATGCGGCAGGGACCACCACCACATTACTGGAGCGCTCCATCAAGGCGTAGTCGATGGAGATGTCCGGCATTTCGGAAAAATGCGCGGCGGACAGTTCCTGTTGCACGCAACCTGATGTCTCCACGGCCGTGCTCGCGGCTATGCAGGCGCGAGCCTGTTCCAGCAACGCCGGGGCGTGGTTCTGCAATTCCGCCAACAGGGTTTTGACTGAAAAACAGAACATGCCCGAGTTCCACAGGAAACGGCCGCTTTCCAGATAGTGTGTTGCGGTTTGCAGGTCGGGTTTTTCGACGAAGCGTACGACCTTGGCAGCGCCCTGGGTATCCAGGGGTTTGCCCCGTTCTATATAGCCGAAGCCGGTTTCCGGTGTCGTGGGCAGTACGCCGAAGGTCACCAGGTAACCGCTTTTGGCCAGTTGCGTGGCATGCTCCACGCTAGCCTTGAAGGCCGCCTCGTTCTGGATCAGGTGGTCTGCGGGCATCACCATCAGGATGGCATCGTCACCGTGCAGTGCTTGTACCGCGAGCGTCGCCGTGGCGATGGCCGGCGCGGTGTTGCGGCCTGTCGGTTCAAGTACGAAATGGCCGCGATGGCGTGCCAGATGGGCGCTTTGGTAGTGGTCGCGGCTCTGAAAGTAATACTCGCGATTGGTCACGGTAACGATGTCGCCGCGGCCGTCGAACAACCCGGCGGCGCGTCGGTAGGTCTTGCTCAGCAGCGACTGGCCGTCAGGCAGGATCATGAAGGGTTTGGGATGGCCCTCGCGGGACATCGGCCACAACCTCGTGCCGGCACCGCCGGAGAGAATCATGGGAATCAGCATGGCCTACTCCTTGGCGACGCGTTTCATGTCCGCATCCATCATCATGCGAATCAGGGTGTCGAGGTCGGTCCGGGGTTTCCAGCCAAGAACCCGTTGGGCCTTGGCCGGGTTGCCGAGCAACACGTCCACCTCAGCCGGGCGGAAAAACGCCGGGTCGATCTTCACGAAGTCACGGTAGTCCAGGCCCACATGCTCGAAGGCGATCCTGCACATCTCACGCACAGTGGTGGTCACGCCTGTGGCAACCACGTAATCGTCGGGTTTGTCCTGTTGCAACATCAGCCACATGGCTTCGACATAATCGCCGGCAAAGCCCCAGTCGCGCTTGGTGTCGATATTGCCCAGGCGTAACTCCTGCTGTTTGCCTTGCTTGATGCGCGCAGCGGCGTCGGTGACCTTGCGCGTCACGAATTCGATGCCGCGCAGGGGCGATTCATGATTGAAAAGAATGCCGCTGCTGGCGTGCAGACCGAAGCTTTCGCGGTAATTGACGGTGATCCAGTGGCCGTACAGTTTCGCCACGCCATAGGGGCTGCGTGGGTAGAACGGGGTGTGCTCATCCTGCTGCTCGGCCTGGATAAGGCCAAACATTTCGCTGGTGGACGCCTGGTAGAAACGGGTTTGAGGGCTGAACTGGCGAATGCCTTCGAGCAGGTGGGTCACCCCGAGGCCATCGACGATTCCCGTGGTCACCGGCTGGTTCCAGGAAGCGGCGACGAAACTCTGCGCGGCCAGGTTATACACCTCGTCCGGCGCAGACTTGATCACGGCGCGTTGTACCGAGCAGGCATCGGCCATGTCGCCGTCCAGGTAAACAATGTCGTTCTCGATCCCGGTCTCGCGTAGCCGCCAGCGCGAATCGCTGCTTCGCCGGGCCACCAGGCCATGGACTTTGTAACCCTTGTCGAGCAGCAACTTGGCCAGATACGCGCCGTCCTGGCCGGTGATCCCTGTGATCAATGCACTTTTCATTCTTGTTGTACCCGTATCTCCCAGTCGGACAGGATCGCCCGCAAGGATTGTTGTGTTGTTGTTTCAGGCGTCCATCCCGTGGCCTGGCGTAGCTTGGCAGGGCTACCGCAGACGCGACGCTGTTCTGCGCGGCGAAGACGCGCAGGGTCCTGGATCAATTGCACATCGACCTGGGCGATGTCGCCCAATTGTTCGATCAGGCTGCGAATGCTTTGCTCGTGACCCGAGCAGATGTTGTAGGTCTGCCCAGGCGCGCCGTGTTCCAGCAACGCCAGGTAGGCTGAAATCACATCGCCTACGTCAAGAAAGTCGCGGGTGACATCGATATCGCCCACTTGCAGCTGGGCCGATTGCAGGCCCAGCTTGATGCGGCTGATCTGCCGGGCCGCGCTGGCGATGACGAAACTGTCTTTCTGACCGGTGCCGATGTGGTTGAAAGGACGGGCTACCAGCACCGGCCAGCCTTCGCTCATGCCCCATTGCAGGCTCAGCAGTTCGGCTGACAGCTTGCTTACGGCATAGGGGTTGCGCGGGGCAGGGGCGTGCAGTTCGGTAATGGGGAGCTGGGTTTCATTGACCTGGCCATACACATCACCAGAGCTGACATACAGAAATTTTCCGGTGAACCCCCGGGCCTTGAGGGCCTGGAGAAGATTCAAGGTGCCAAGCAGGTTGATTTGCAGGGTGCGGGCCGGATCGCGAAAGGCTTCGGGAACGAATGTCTGGCCTGCCAGGTGGATCACGGCATCGGGGATCTCGGGCCAGAGACCTTCCAGGGATCTACCGTCTGTCAGGTCATAACGGCTTGGGACGGACATCACCTGCCAACTGGAATTGGGGGCATCCAGGCGAGATTTGATGTGGCGTCCTACGAAACCGCCGAGGCCTGTTACGAACAGACGTTTTTTCAAGCACCAGCCCTCTCGATGCAAACTTCGTCTGGTGCGGATCTGAGTAGGATATTTCCGTAAGTTCGGAGAAACCTATTCGAAAGTCAGCCCAGATGAAGCGTTTGTTGTAGTTGTTTGGTTGCCAATCTGTGCCAATTTCGAAGCAATTTCAACCATGTAAATCGTGACCGGTCAGTTCTCATATTTATAGCCGGTTTATTCTCATTCGCCTGTTCACGAACCCTTGGTTGATGTGGTTAGAATGCCCCTTGTCACGACCCCTGCGATGTCGATTTCAAGTCGAACCACGGGGCAAGGGCCACTAAAAACAAGAACGAGACGGGTACGCAGACAATCGACGAGCAAAGGCCTCCTGGCCGGGCCGGTTCGTGAGTCGACCGTCATGAGATGGAGTCGCCGGGATGGCCGCTCCATGATGGGATGCCATGAATTTCATTCTTTACTCGGACGTAAACGATCACTCCATCAGCCAGAGCCTCGGCCGCCCTGAGTACAGTTATTACTTCGTGCTCAAGGCTTATCGCCCCGTGCTGGAAAGCCTGGGCCGGGTGCATGTGGTGTCATCGGTCGCCGAGGTCGATCCGCTTTATCAAACGTTGCAGCAGGCGGGGCAGGACTGTCTGTTTCTCTCGTTTTCACCTCCCCACAAGACGCCCGTCGATCTGCTATGCCCCATGGTCTGCGTGGTGGCCTGGGAATTCGATTCGATTCCGGCCGAGCACTGGGACGACGACCTGCGCCATGACTGGAGCCGCACGCTGGCGCGCCATGGCCGGGTGATTACCCTGTCCAGCCACACGGCCGAGGCGATCCGTCGTACGTTGGGCGAGGATTTCCCGGTGCTGGTCTTGCCCACGCCACTGTGGGAACGCTTCGCTGCGGTTCGTGAGCAATATCCCATCACACCGGTCAATCCGGGCACGGTCTTGCAGATCAAGGGCTGCATCATCGACAGCCGTCCCCTTGGGCTGTCGGCAGATGGCTTGATTGCTCCGCTGATCGAAGAGGCGCCGGTGCAAGCGCTCGTCGAACCACCGGCCCTGACGTGGCGGCGCCGCGTTTTCATCTCCCGACATTACCTGCGCGAAGTGCTGCGCGCCGTAACCGGCAAGGCTGATCAAGGGCCGTTGTGGCTGATCAAGCACAATCTGTTGTGCTGGTATCGCGAAGCGGTTCGCGACTTGGTGCCAGTGCCGGTGCGGGTTTCGGTGAGCCGGGTTGTAAGAGGGCCGGCGGCGCCGGTGCCAGATGTTGTCGAACCGATCCCAGAACCGGCGCCACCGGAACACCCCCAGGCGGCTCTACCGGACACCAGTCTGATGGTGGAAACCCAAGTCAGCGGGGTGGTGTATGTCAGCGTGTTCAACCCCGATGACGGTCGCAAGAACTGGCATCACTTGATCACGGCATTTTGTTGGGCGCTGCGGGACGTCGAGGACGCCACGCTGGTGCTGAAAATGACCCAGAACGACCTGTCGACCTACTACGTCGAGTTGCTCACGCTGCTGTCCCAGCTATCGCCGTTCAGCTGTCGGGTAGTGGTGATGCATGGCTATCTGGAGGACGAGCAATTCGCCCGGTTGTACGGTGCGGCGAGTTTTTACGTCAATGCTTCGCGCTGCGAAGGCTTGTGCCTGCCGCTGATGGAGTTCATGTCTTGCGCGCGCCCGGCCATCGCGCCGGACCACACGGCGATGCGTGACTACATCGATAGCGAGGTGGCCTTTATCGTCAAATCCAGCCATGAACCCACCATCTGGCCGGAAGATTCGCGCATTTTGTACCGCACCCTGCGCCATCGGCCCGACTGGGGATCGCTGAAACTTGCTTACCAACAGAGCTACGCCATGGCCCGGCATCAGCCGCAGGCCTACCAGGCCATGGCGGTGGCGGCGAATGAGCGCATGCGTCGCTATTGTGGTTTTACCCCGGTGCAGCAGCGCCTGGTGGATTTCCTGGCCCCGCAAGGCCGTGCCGAGAATGCGCCGCTGCTGGCCCAGGTGAGTTCCACATCATGCTGATCATCGTTTATTCGGAAACCAATCAGAGCAACATTCTGGCGAACCTCGGCAAACCCGAATACAGCTATTACTTCGTGCTCAAGGAGTTTCGCCCGGTACTGGAGCGGCTGGGACACGTCATTGAAGTGACCCGGCCGGAAGAAGAAGTCGATCAGCTATATGCCGATTGCCTGGGGCGCGGCGAGGATTGTGTCTTCCTGTCCTTTTCCCCGCCCCATCGCACAGATGCCCACTACGCCTGCCCGACGATTCCCGTCTTCGCCTGGGAGTTCAGCACCATCCCGACCGAAAGCTGGCAGGGTGAGCCGCGGCACGACTGGCGGGTGGTCCTTGGCGCGACCGGCATGGCGATTACCCATTCCAGCTTCACCGTCCACGCCGTGCGGGAGGTAATGGGAGCGGACTTCCCCATCGTCGCCATTGCCGCTCCGGTATGGGACCGGTTTTACACGCGCGGTGCGATGCTGGCCCAGCGACCTACGGTCGATCACATGCGACTGCAGTTGCGCGGGCTGTTGATCGACAGCCGCACCGTCGACTTGCGGCCCTACGGCCCGCCAGCGCACCAGGCCGGTACGGCGCTGGTTTTTGATGCTCCGGCCCAGGATTGCGAGCTGCTTCTGGACGGAGTGGTGTATACGTCGGTCTTCAACCCTTACGATGGACGCAAGAACTGGAAGGACATGATCAGCGCATTTTGCGCGACGTTCCGCGACGTTCCTGACGCAACGCTGGTACTCAAGCTGACCCACCACGACGTCACTGCCGCACTCAACGACATGCTGCACCATGTCTACAAGAACCAGTCATACCGCTGCCGCATCGTGCTGATCCACGGTTACCTGGCGGACGCGGACTATGAGCGGTTGGTGGAGGCCACTCGCTATGTGGTCAACTGCTCTTACGGCGAAGGCCAGTGCTTGCCCCTGATGGAGTTCATGTCCTGCGGTCGGCCGGCAATTGCACCCTTGAATACGGCGATGGCTGATTACATCGACCGCGACAATGCCTTCGTCGTCGAGTGCTCCGAGGAACTGACTGCCTGGCCCCATGACCCGCGTGCAGCGTTTCGAACCCTGCGCTATGTCACCGATTGGGACTCGCTGTGCTCGGCCTATCGCGCCAGCTACGACGCGGCCAAAAACGACCCCGAGCGTTATCGCCGCATGTCGGCCCATGCCGTGCGCAGTCTGGAAACGTTCTGCAGCCAGGCCAACGCCGAGCAGCGTCTGCGGGTGTTTTTTGAACAGGTATTGGAGCGTCGCCGGAACGCGCAGCAGCCATGATCGGGCGGTTGCTGGCGTGGCTCAGGCCGCCCGTCGTACCTGCCGCGCCGCCATCGACTGGCGCCGTGTCGCCCCGTGACGTGGGCCTCTACGATGCAATGCTCGACGGCTGGTTTCTCAACGACAGCGGCGAGCTGCTCAAAGGCTTTGCTATCACCGCCCAGGACACCTTGTTGGACGTTGGTTGCGGGGAGGGCGTGGCGACCTTGTTTGCAGTACGCCAAGGCGCTTCAGTGATTTTTACCGACAGCGAGCACGACAAGGTGCGCAGCCTGGCCCGTCAGGTCGAGGCCCAGACCCGCGCGCCGTTTCTGGGTCTGGTCAGCAATAGCCTGCCGCTGCCGCTGGCCGATGGCTGCGCTGACAAAATCGTGTGCATGGAAGTGCTCGAGCATGTCGACCAACCCGAGCCGTTCTTGGCCGAACTGGTGCGCATGGGCCGGCCAGGGGCGCAGTACCTGCTCAGCGTGCCGGCCCCGGTGGGCGAGCATTTACAGCAGGGCATCGCACCGCCGGGTTACTTCCAGTCTCCCAACCATGTGCAGATTTTCAGTGCCGAACGATTCGCTGCATTGGTGGAGGACGCGGGGCTGGTCATCGAGCATCGCCAGGCCAGCGGCTTTTTCTGGGTCATGGGAATGATTTTTTTCTGGGCCAGTGAACGCGCGGCCGGACGAGCCCTCGAGGGGGCGGTGCGTGACCGGATCCAGGCGCCTTACCCGCCGCTGATGGAGAGCTGGGCGACTCTCTGGCAGGGCGTGCTGACACGACCCGATGGCCTGGTGATCAAGCAGGTCCTCGATCAATTCATGCCCAAGAGCCAGGTCATCATTGCCCGCAAACCTGATCCTGCCACCCGGAGCTCAGCATGAGCAGCAAGCGAATCATGGACATCGAGTTGTTGCGCGCCGTTGCGGTGATGGGTGTGCTGTTCCATCACGTACAAGGCATGCCGTTTCCCGGCGGATGGCCGCGTCTGTCGGCTCTTTCCGGTAGCTTCCAACTATGGTGGGGCGTGGATCTGTTCTTCGCGATATCGGGCTTTGTCATTGGCCGCAGTCTGATCCCGCAACTGCGCGGTTGTGACAATTCTCGGCAGTTCTGGGCCACCGCCCGGGAATTCTGGATTCGCCGGGCGTTTCGCCTGCTGCCGTCGGCGTGGCTCTGGTTGCTGCTGATGCTGCTGGCTGCGTTGTTTTTTAATCGTTCCGGTGCGTTTGGCAG
The DNA here is from genome assembly GCF_032614175.1 of Pseudomonas sp. P105. Classification (NCBI taxonomy): domain Bacteria; kingdom Pseudomonadati; phylum Pseudomonadota; class Gammaproteobacteria; order Pseudomonadales; family Pseudomonadaceae; genus Pseudomonas; species Pseudomonas sp. P105. The sequence goes on along the minus strand of NZ_CP126693.1, from coordinate 6,241,457 downwards.
TGTGCAAGCCAACGTACAGGCGACCCTGGCCGGTTTTCTGCAATTCGCCAATTTGCGTTTTGCCGATGCATTCATGCGGTATGAATATGGTGCGAGCTTTGTTTACTGGACGCTCTCGCTGGAAGAGCAGTTCTATTTGATTCTGCCGCTGCTGGTGTTCGTCTCGCGCCGGTATCTGGTCTGGGTGTTGCTGGCGGTGGTGCTGGTACAGTTTTTCACCTGGCGTGCGGTATGGCTCTCGGTGATCCGCACCGACGCCCTGGCCCTCGGCGTGCTGCTGTCGATCTGGAGCTTGCGGCACGGGTACGGGCGGTTCGAGCCCAGGTGGCTGCGCTGGCCCGGAGCGGGGATGTTGCTGATCGTCGTTTTGGGGGGCGTGATGGCGTGGATTGCCACTGAACACTTCAATCTGTCGTTCTACCGTCTTGGGGTCATCGCGCTGCTCAGTGCCGTGCTGGTATGGGTGGCCTCCTATGACCGGGACTATCTGCTGCCGCGCAGCCCGTTGAAAACCGCGTTGACCTGGGTTGGCAGCCGCTCCTACGGGATCTATCTGATCCACATCCCGGTGTTTTTCCTGCTGCGCGAGCTGTGGTTTCGTTTCGCCCCGTTGGGGTCGCCGGACGTGGCGAGTGATCCTTGGCTGGCCCTTGCCTGTGCCTTGACGCTGATCGGGCTGTTGAGCGAACTCAACTACCGGATGGTTGAAATGCCCATGCGCCAGCGCGGAGCTCAACTGGTTGAACGCCTGCGTGCCGCCCGTCCCGTCCTTCCCGTCTCTGGAGCCCCTTCATGCTGAGCCTTTTGAAGAAACTCACCACGGGTACGCCCGCAACGCCAACGGCCGACAAGGTCGATCCCTATATGCTCGGGCTGCACGATGCGATGCTCAGCGGCTGGTTCAATCAGCAAACCGGAGAGCTGTTCAGCGGTTTCCCGGTTGCGCCTGAGGACACATTGCTGGACGTTGGCTGCGGCGACGGTGGCAACGTGCATTTTTGTGGCATGCGCGGGGCGAAGATCATCATCGCCGACATCGACGCGGCCAAGGTCGAGGCCACCTGCCAGCGCTTGAGCGACACTCCGGCGCGTGACGTCGAATGCCATGTGACCGACTGCAACCCGCTGCCCATTGCCGATGGGACGGTCACCCGCGTGGTGTCCACGGAAGTCATTGAGCATGTTGACGACCCGGCGCAGTTTCTCGCCGAGCTGGTCCGGGTCGGCCGGCCCGGCGCGCTGTACCTGTTGAGCGTGCCGCACCCCAGCTCCGAAGACCTGCAAAAGGACATCGCCGCGCCGGAGTATTTCCAGAAGCCCAACCACATTCGCATCATCAGTGAAGAGCAGTTCAAGGCGATGGTCAGCGAGGCCGGCCTGGAGGTGCTGAGCCACAGCCAGTACGGTTTCTACTGGTCGATGTGGATGCTGTTGTTCTGGGAAGCGAAAGTCGATTTCAGCAATGCCGACCACCCGTTGCTCAACCATTGGGCAGACACCTGGCAAGCGGTGCTCAATTCGCCACGCGGCGCGCAGATCAAGCAGGCACTGGACGCGGTGGTGGCCAAGAGTCAGGTGATTATTGCGCGCAAGCCTGGATGACAGGGACTGAGGATGAATTCATTTGTGGCTGGCGCGGGAGGGGTTAATCTGCCAGCCTTTTTTGGGTGCTGAAACTCCATGGCTTTTCTTTTCCGGCTATCGCTGATCCTTGCCGCAGTGCTGTTAAGCGGCTGCGAACAGTCCCCGCCCCCGGTTCTCGATCACCAACTCTATGTCTGGCAGCGCCAGTGGACGCCGGCCCACGTGCTGGCGCTCCAACAAAGCCATAAGGATTTTTCCAGCCTGCGCATTCTTGCCTTGCAGGCCTTTCCCCGGGCCGGTTGGAGCCGCGCGCGGATCGATGCGCAACTGCTCAAGGCTGACGGTCGACCGCTGATCGCAGTGATACGCCTGGACGGTCAGCTCAAATTTCTGGATCAGGACGATGTGATCGCGCAGATCCAGCAGCTGCTGAGCGACTGGCAAGCGCAAGGCCTGGCCCCAGTAGGGATCGAGATCGACCACGACGCCGGTAGTGCGCGACTGCCTGCCTATGGCGCATTTTTGAACCGCTTGCGGCAAGCCCTGCCCGCCACGCTGGGGCTGAGCATCACGGCATTACCTGCCTGGCTCGACAGCCCTGCGTTGCCAGGGCTGCTGCGGACGGTGGACAGCAGCGTGTTGCAGGTCCACGCGGTCAGTGATCCCCGGCAGGGGCTGTTCGACCCGAAACAGGCTTTGCGCTGGGCCGAACGCTGGAGCGGTGTTACCACGCGACCGTTCTATCTGGCCCTGCCAGCCTACGGCATGGCGCTGTTGACTCAGGACAGTGGTGTGCCGGTGGTTGAAAGCGAAGTGCCGATCGATCAAGGCGGCGAGCGTCGTGAGCTGCTGGCCGACCCGCAGCAAGTGGCCGGGCTGGTGGCAGAACTGCGGGCCGACCCGCCGACACATCTGGCCGGGCTGATCTGGTTTCGCCTGCCGCTGGCGGATGACCGACGTGCCTGGAGCTTGACCACCCTCGGTGCCGTTGCGCGGGGGGAACGCCTGGACAGTCGGTTGGCCTTGCGTGTGCGTGAACAGGACGGGCTTTACGATATTGCGTTGGTTAACCAGGGCAATCTCGACAGTCCCTGGCCGCAACGCCTGACCTTGGTCGTTGGTGCCTGCGACGGTGCCGATGCGCTGGCGGGGTACACGTTGCAACAAACTCCCGGACTGCTTACCTTCACCCGCATTCAGGAAGGCCGCCTGGCCGCCGGCGCCCAGCGTGCCGTTGGCTGGGCGCGCTGTACGAAAATTGACCAAGGAGGTTTCAATGTCCACCCGTAAGTGGCCCAGTCGTCTGCTCTGTCTGAGCCTCAGCCTGCCGTTGGGCCAGGTGCTGGCCTGCGGACCGGATTTCCCGATGCGCCTGCTGGATAACCGCAGCCAATCGCTGGCGGATTTGCCCGAAGGCAGCTTTCGCTTCGAGATCAGTCGCCTCGGCCACGCCATAGCCGGGCTCAAGTCGGCCACCGATGCGACGGCCAACCCGGATCAGCGTTATGGTGATGTGCCTGCCTACGTCGAACAACGCAACAAGGCCGAACGGCTTGGCCTGACCCCGCCGCAGCAAGCGGTGGTGGAGCGGGTGCGGGCGCTGACCGACGTTCAGCAGGTCACCACCGAAGCGGCGAATCTGCCTGCCGAACTGCGGTTGTACGCGATCGGCGCGACAGCCTTCAACGCCGGCGAGCATGCGCTGGCGGTCGATTCGTTCCGTCAGTTGCTCGCGTTGCCATCGCAAGAGCGCCGGTTGCGCAGCACATGGGCCGCGTATTCCCTGGGACGAGCCTTGTTCGCCATGAGCAGCGAGGCGGGCAACGGTGAACCGGCCGTATTGCTGGAGCAGGCTCAAGAGGCGTTCCGTCAGGCTCGTCAGTTGAGCATCAGTGGCTTCAGCGACCCGCTGGAGCTGGGTGTCGCCAGCCTCGGCGAAGAAGCCCGGGTTGCCTACACCCGTGACGATTGGAACAGTGCCATTGAACTCTACGCCAGCCAGAACCTGCTGGGCTCCGAGGTTGGCTACAGTTCGTTGAAACAATTGGTCGGTGACCTGAGCGAGCTGCCGGACGAGCAGTTGATGCGCCAGCTCAAAGGCAAAGCAGTGCAGCAACTGCTCACCGCTTCGTTGCTCAGCCGTATCGGTTGGTCATTCGGTGAGCAACCGGCCGGCGAGAAGCGGCTGGTCAAGTTGCTGCAAGCCAGCACCCGTGACAGTCTCGATAATGCCGATCGTCTGGCGGCGGTGAATTATCAGCAAGGCGATTATGCCGCCGCCAAGGCGTTCCTGGAAAAGGCCGGGGATAGCGGGCTGGCCTGGTGGCTGCGGGCCAAACTGGCGGTGCGCGAGGGTGACAAAGGCGCCGCGGCGGCGGCCTATGCCAAAGCCGCCCAGGCGTTTCCCAAAGACGAGTCGTGGGGCGAGCGACGCACGCCGGATTGGAATTACGAGTCCGTGCAACCCAAGTGTCGGGTCGAAGGCGAAAGCGCGATCCTGGCCTTGCAACGGGGCGATTACCTTCAAGCCTTCGATCAGCTCTACCGCAGCCAGAGCATTTATTGGTATGACGCCGCTACGGTCGCTGAGCGGGTGCTGACCGTCGACGAACTCAAGCAGTACGTCGATGCTCAAGTCCCGGCGGTGCCGCCGTTGAGCCAGCAGGATCGCGACAATTACGTGCAACTGCCGGTGGCCGCGAACCTGCGCAATCTGCTGGGGCGCCGCTTGCTGCGAGAAGGACGCTACGACGAGGCGCCGGACTACTTCGACAACGTCGAGCTACAGAACCAGGCCCGAGCGTATGGGCAGTTGCGCCAGGAGGCCGAGTCCAGGTGGTGGCCCACTCGACGGGCCGAGGCGTATTTCAATGCATCCTGGTTCGCGCGTACCCATGGTATGGAACTGCTCGGTTACGAGATGGCGCCGGACTACGCCACCTTTGGCGGCAACTACAGCCTTGAACCCGCCGACCTGAAGGTTGGACCGCTGATCAGCGAAGGCGAGTGGCAACGCCAGCAGGCCAGCGCCGCGCAACCGGACGCGCGTTATCACTATCGTTTTGTCGCCACGGCGTTGGCGAGCCAGGCGGCCGATAACCTGCCCCATACCAGCCATGCGTTTGCGGCGGTGCTGTGCGCCGCGGTGGGGTACAACTCCAGCCTGGCGGAGCAACGTGCGTTGTATCAACGTTATGTGCAGCACGGCCCTTACGTGGAGTGGGCCTGGGATTTTGGCCGCCACTGCCCTTATCCTGAATTTGGCAACGCGGACAAACGCTACGTGACCCAGGCGCTGGAGCCGATTCGTTCGGTGTTGCGGCCCTATAAGGTTTGGCTGCAAATAGCCGGTGGCCTGCTGGTGGTGGCGCTGGGGCTGGGATTGATCAGCCGTCGCCAGCGCAAGGCCCGGATTTCGGCTCGTTAAGCTTTGTAGACATCCAGATACGCGGGGAGCAAGCCTTGCTCCCCGCGTGTTGTGGATAAGTTCACGCATTACATCTGTGTCGCCATCCCTTCCACATTCATCGCCGCCTGGCGCAAGGCTTCCGAGCGGGTAGGGTGCGGATGGCAAGTCAGCGCGATGTCCTGGGCTGAGGCGCTGAACTCCATGGCGACGCAGTATTCCCCGATCATCTCGCTGACGCTTGGCCCCACCAGGTGTACGCCGAGGATTTCATCGGTCCGTTCATCGGCCAGTACTTTGGCGAAACCTTCGGTCTCGTGGTTGATCTTGGCCCGGCTGTTGGCCGTGAACGGAAACTTCCCGACCTTGTAGGCGCGGCCTTCAGCCTTGAGCTGTTCTTCGGTCTTGCCGACGCTGGCCAGTTCTGGACGGGTGTAGATAACGTTGGGGATCAGATCATAGTTGACCTCGCCGGCCTTGCCGACGATCTGTTCGATGCAGGCCATGGCCTCGTCTTCCGCCTTGTGGGCCAGCATCGGACCGGATGTCACGTCGCCGATCACCCACACGCCGGGCGCTTCGGTGCGGTGGCCCTTGTTGGCGAGCAGGCCGCGTTTGTCGGTGCTGAGGCCGACGTTCTCAAGCCCCAGCCCCTGGGTATACGGCCGACGGCCAATGGCGACCAGCACATAATCTGCATCCAAGAGCTGCGTCTCGCCGCCCGCTGCAGGCTCAACCTGCAATTGCACGCCGCTGGCCGAAGACGTGGCGCCGGTGACTTTGGAACTCAGTTTGAACTGGATGCCTTGTTTGCCCAGGGCCCGTTGCAAGGTCTTGCCGGCCTCGCCATCCACGCCAGGACAGACGCGATCGAGGTATTCCACCACCGTGACCTCAGCGCCCAGGCGCCGCCAGACCGAACCTAGTTCGAGGCCGATGACGCCTGCGCCGATCACCACCAGATGACGCGGCACTTCACTCAAGGACAATGCACCGGTGGAGTCGAGGATGCGCTGGTTATCGATCGCCACACCCGGCAGGGGAGTGGGCTCGGAACCGGTGGCGATGACGATGTCCTTGGCGCTCAGTGTGGTCTTGCCGCCGTCTTCACCAGTGACCGTCACTTTGCCGGGCCCGTCGATGTGGCCCCAGCCCTTGATCCATTCGACCTTGTTCTTGCGAAACAGGAACTCGATACCCTTGGTCAGGCCTGCCACGCTCTCGTCCTTCTGCTTCATCATTTGAGCGAGGTTGAGGGTGGGGCTGACTTCGATGCCCAGATTGGCGAATGGCGTTCCCATGGCCGCTTCGTACAGCTCCGAGGCGTGGAGCAATGCTTTGGAGGGCATGCAACCGACGTTCAGGCAGGTGCCGCCCAAGGTGGCTCGGCCCTCGACACAGGCGGCCTTCAAGCCCAACTGTCCGGCGCGAATCGCCGCGTTATACCCACCGGGGCCACCGCCCAGAATGATCACGTCGTAGTTGCTCATGGCGCTTCTCCCGCTCTGCTTGAGAAAAATTATGATCGTAATATGTGCGTTCTCGAATATCTCGGTCAAGGGCCAGGGTCGAGAATTTGCAAGAAGGTGCTCAAACATAAATTTCACAAGAGTCGTTATAAGGTAACGATATGTAACAGAGCCGCGTCGGGGTGGTATGCAAATCGATCTTGATGTCGAGGGGGCAGAGGTAGCCCAGTTGCCGCGGTTCCAGCAGGCGCTCTTTCAGGGGCGTCGCTTGAGGCGGATCGCCTTCGGGTTGGGTGGCGTAGCGAGCCTGGGTCTGGTGGTGGCGTTTTTCATCGGGTTGTTCTCGCCGCAGTCGATGTGGCCGCCGCTGCTGGTCAGTCAAAGTGCCGGAGTATGGGTGCTGGTGGCGGGTCTGCAATCGGCCTGGTGGATCACCCAGTGGCGGGGCATGGCGCTGATGCCGGTTATGGATATCCCGGTTTCTGAAACCCCGCCAGTGGATGACCATGGCTGGTATGAGCGCCTGCTGGATCGAATCAGTGTCCGTTGGATCGCCCTGCTCAAGCACATCGGCGGCCCCACATTGTGGCTGCTCGGTTGGGCACTCCTGGTGCTGTTCAGTCTGGAGCAAACCTGGAACCTGGAATTACCTGCGACCGAGCTCGGCGTGTCGGCCAGTGTGGGAGCGGTGCTCTCTTTGCTGCTGGCGTTCGGGTTGTTGGTATTGGAGCGTCAGTGGGTCCAGCAATCCCCTCAGCAATGGCCGGAGGCCCAGGCGCTGGCTCAGCTGACCCGGGTGGCGATTGTCGTACTGGTGCTGGGCGCCTTGTGCGTGCTGTTCGCCGCACAAACGTCCATCTGGCCGGTGCGCCTGGCCGTGCTGATGGGGGTGCTGCCGGCTCTGGTGGCGGCGGAATTGTTACTGCGCGCATTGCTGTCGTTGTTCAGCCCGCGCCGGGATTCCCTGGAGCCATCATTGCTGGGCCGAAGTGTCATCGCCGAGTTGCTGCGCTGGCCGCCACAGCCGTTGTCGGCGCTGCAACATGAGCTGCACAGTCATTTCGGTATCGACTTGCGTCAGATCTGGGCGTTCAACTACATGCGTCGCGCCTTTTTGCCGGTGCTGGCGCTAGTGTCCTTGGTGGGGTGGCTGCTGACCGGCGTGCATGAGGTTGCGTTGCAAGGGCGGGGCATCTACGAGCGTTTTGGTAAACCGGTGGAAGTATTCGGCCCTGGCCTGCAAGTCGGCTTGCCGTGGCCGTTGGGCAGGGTGTTGAACGTCGAGAACGGCGTCGTGCATGAACTGGCCACCAGCGTCGGCGGCAACCGGATGGTTACCGAGGCTGATTCAGCGGAAGGACCGGCACCCGCGGCTGCCAATCGATTGTGGGACGCCAGTCATGTGAACGAAAAATCCCAAGTCATTGCCAGCCGCCGAGCCGACCAGCAGAGCTTCCAGATCGTCAATATGGACGTACGTTTCATTTATCGCATCGGCCTTACCGACGCGGCGGCACTGGCGGCCACCTACAACAGTGCCGATGTGCCCGCGCTGATCGGCAGCACCGCCAGCCGCGTTCTGGTGCATGAGTTCGCCTCGCGGACGCTCGATGGTTTGCTGGGTGTCGATCGGGTCAGTCTGGCGGATGAAATCGGCCGTGCAGTACAGGCTGACTTGCAGAGGCTCGACAGCGGTGTGGAAATTCTGGCAACGGTGGTCGAAGCGATTCATCCGCCGGCCGGCGCCGCCAATGCCTATCACGGCGTGCAAGCGGCGCAGATTGGCGCCCAGGCCCTGATCGCCCGGGAGCGTGGTGCCGCAGCGCAGCAGACTAACCAGGCGCAGTTGCAAGCCAGCATCGTCCATGACCAGGCTCAAGCCACCGCCCGAGAAATCAATGCGACCGCCCAAGCCGCCGACTTGCGCTTCAACGCCGAACGCCAAGCCTACGCAACGGCTGGCCATGCTTTTGTGCTGGAGCAATATCTCAGCCAGCTAAGCCAGGGACTTGGCAATGCAAAGCTGCTGATTCTCGATCATCGCCTGGGGGCTGGGAGCAACGCACCCACCCTCGATTTGCGTACGTTCACGCTGCCGGCGGATCCCGCGTCGCCGCCTAACCCGGTCCAGCCAGGAGCTGCCCATTGAGCCAGTCTTCTTCACATGATCACCATGATCATCCCGGTCACGCTCATGCCGGCCACCACCATCACCATGGGCATCATCACCATCATGACGATCCACATGTGGCCGGCCCGTTTCCTTGGGGCCGGATGGGCTGGGCGGCGCTGCTGGTGGCGTTTGCTATCGCTGCCGCCAGCCTGGTGCAAGTGCGCTCGGGAGAGGCGACGGTCATTACCCGTTTCGGCAATCCGGCGCGGGTGCTGCTGCAACCGGGTTTGAACTGGCGCTGGCCGGCACCGTTCGAAGCGGCGATCCCGGTGGACCTGCGATTACGCACCACCTCCAGCGGGCTGCAGGACGTGGGTACCCGCGACGGATTGCGGATCATTGTTCAGGCCTACGTCGCGTGGCAGGTGCAGGGTGACCCGCAAAACGTTCAGCGCTTTATGCGTGCGGTGCAGAATCAACCGGATGAAGCTGCACGGCAGATTCGCACGTTCGTTGGTTCAGCCTTGGAAACCACCGCCGCCAGTTTTGATTTGGCCAGCCTGGTCAACACCGATGCCAGCCAAGTGCGCATCGCCGATTTCGAAGCTCAGTTGCGGCAGCAGATTGATCAACAATTGCTCAGCACCTACGGCGTTCGGGTGCTGCAAGTTGGCATCGAGCGCTTGACCTTACCGTCGGTGACGCTGGCTGCGACGGTGGACCGCATGCGCGCTGAGCGTGAAACCATTGCTACTGAGCGCACCGCCATTGGCAAGCGTGAAGCGGCGCAGATTCGTTCTGCCGCAGAGCGTGATGCGAGGATTCTTCAGGCCGATGCAAAGGTGAAAGCGGCTGAGATCGAGGCGCAGTCCCGTGTTGAAGCTGCCGGGATCTATAGCAAGGCATACGCCGGGTCCCCCCAGCTCTACAACCTTCTGCGCTCTCTGGACACCTTGGGAACAATTGTTTCCCCGGGTACGAAACTGATTTTGCGCACCGACGCCGCACCGTTTCGCGCCTTGGTAGAGGGCCCTCCATCCGTGGAACGTTTAGGTGGAACACGGCCATGAGTTTGGTTCCACGTGGAACAAATGCGTCCAGTCCGTGGATTCAGGCCGGACGGCTAGCCTTTCTGGCGCTCTATGCCGTCACGGTTTTAGCCGCGCTGGCCTGGGCATTTTCAAATGTGCGACAGATTGATCCGCAGAGTCGTGCAGTGATCCTGCGTTTCGGCGCCCTGGATCGAGTCCAGAATGCCGGCCTTTTGCTTGCTTGGCCTCGTCCGGTGGAACACGTGATCTTGCTGCCGGCGGCGGATCGGGTCCTGGAGCGGCGGGTGGAAAACTTGCTGCGTTCGGATGCGGCTTTGCAGGCTGACCGCGTCGCCAGTTTTGCCTCACCGGTCAGCGATGCGCTGGCCGGTTCTGGCTATCTATTGACCGGTGACGCGGGAGTGGTGCAGCTGGATGTGCGGGTGTTCTACAAAGTCAGCGAGCCCTATGCCTTCGTTGTACAGGGCGAGCATGTGTTGCCGGCGCTGGACCGATTGGTCACCCGCAGCGCCATAAGCCTTACTGCAGCACGGGACCTGGATACGATTCTCGTGGCTCGTCCCGAATTGATCGGCCGCGATAACCAGGCGGCCGAGCGCCGTGAACGCTTGCGCAGTGATCTGCTCCAGGGCATCAATCGACGCTTGGCCGATCTTGCCGCGACAGGGCAGGGGCTAGGGATCGAGGTGGTGCGCGTCGATGTGCAATCGAGCCTTCCGGGCGCTGCGGTGAGTGCGTTCAATGCGGTACTGACCGCTAGCCAGCAGGCGGACCAAGCCGTGGCAAACGCCCGCACCGAAGCCGAGAAACTGACCCAGACCGCCCGCGAGGACGCCGATCGTGCCCTTCAGATTGCCCATGCTCAGGCCACTGAACGGCTCGCCAAAGCCTCGGCTGACACTGCCACGGTCCTCAGCCTGGCGAAGACTCAGGAGAGCGATCCTCAGATGTTGCTGCGCCTTTATCGCGAACGTATACCCGGCATTCTTCGCCAGGCCGGTTCGGTGACAACGGTCGATCCGCAAGACGATTCCCGCCTGATCATTCAGGGAGCTGAGCAATGAACGCCGAGACCCTCACCGCGCCCATGTTGTCTTCCAGCGAACAGCGTACGGTTGCGCGGCAACTGACGCTGGCGATGATTGCCCTCGGTCTGCTCGCGTTGGGTCTGGTATGGCACGGGTGGGCGCCGGAGCAGAACGCTGTCAGCCAACTACTGTGGGGGGCGGCCTCCGTGTTGGTGGCTGTACCGGTGATGCGTTCGGCCTGGTACAGCTTGCGATATCCGAGCCTGCATGGCGTCACCGATCAACTGATTGCCCTGGCCATGCTCGGCGCTTGGGCCACGGGGGATTTGCTGACGGCTGCGCTGTTGCCGATCATCATGACCTTCGGTCACGTGCTGGAGGAGCGCAGCGTCCTCGGTTCCCAGGAAGCCATCGATGCCCTCGCTCAACTGACCCGAAGCCAGGGGCGCAAGGTTCAGGCCGACGGCTCGATAATCGAAGTCGACAACGCCACGCTCCGGCCCGGCGATGTGGTGGAAGTGCGCGCCGGTGATCGGGTGCCGGTAGATGGCCGGGTCCTGTCTGGCCAGGCCAGTCTCGACACCGCGCCCATTACGGGTGAGGCGGTGCCGTTGGAGGCGGTGGTGGGCACTGAGGTCTTTGGGGGCGCGATCAACCTCGATGGCCTGCTACGCCTGGAAGTGACTCGCACGGGGGATGAGTCGACGCTGGGCAGAGTCATTGCCCTGATGCAAAACGCCGAGCGTTCCAAACCGCCCATCACCCGGTTGCTTGAACGGTACGCCGCCAGCTATCTGGTGCTGGTGTTGCTGTTGGCGGCGGTGACCTGGTTCGTTACAAACGACGCCCAGGCGATGCTGGCGGTGTTGGTGGCAGCGTGTCCTTGCGCACTGGTCCTGTCAGCTCCGGCGACGGCGGTTGCCGGCATCGCAGTCGCGGCGCGTCATGGAATCCTGATCCGTAGTGCGGCCTTCCTGGAGGAACTGGCGGACCTGACCTCGCTGGTCGTCGACAAAACGGGCACGCTTACCCACGGCATCCTTCGCCTGCAATCCATCGACAGCGTCCGCGAGCATGAATCCTTTCTGCTGCCATTGGCCGCCAGCCTCGGTTCGGCCAGCAGCCATCCGGTCAGTCGTGCGTTGGCTGGGTTGGTGGCGCCGGAAAAATATCTGCCGCTGACCGAAATCCACGAACACCAAGGGTTGGGTGTGGTGGCGATGACCGACCAAGGTGAGGCGGCTCTTGGTCGGGCTGAGTTGTTCGCCCGGTTGGGGATCGAGACTTCGCCGATCCCTGACCATGACGGACCTATTGCCGGCCTGGCCTTGGGTGGAACGTTCATCGCCTGGCTGTTGTTGGCCGACAGCACCAAGCCGGAAGCGCGCCAGGCCATGGCTGAGTTGCGGGCGCTGGGCCTGGGGCGCCAGTTGTTGCTGACCGGGGACCGCCAGAGCGTAGCCAACAGACTGGCGCGGGAAATCGGTATTGGCGAAGTGCAGGCTCACGCTTTGCCTGAAGACAAACTTAAACGGGTCATGGCCGAGATCGACCACGGCTTGCGACCCATGGTGGTGGGGGATGGCATCAATGATTCCCTGGCGCTCAAGGCCGGAGTAGTGGGCATAGCGATGGGGGCGGGTGGCTCGGACATCGCGCTTGCGTCGGCGGACATTGTATTGATCGGCAGTGATCTGCGCCGCCTCGGCACCTGCGTGCGCCTGAGTCGTCGATGCAGGCGCACGTTGCAGGTCAACGTGATCATCGGGTTGGGTTGGACGCTGGCGATCATCGCTTTCGCCGCATTCGGTTGGCTCGGCGCGGCGGGGGCGATGATCGCGGCATTGCTGCATAACGTGAGCACGTTGCTGGTCTTGGGTAATGCCGGGCGTCTTTTGCGGTTTCAGGAACCGTTGTTGAAAATCGAGACCCTCGACCAAACGGGAATTTCGGCGAACTGTAGGCCATACTCATAGTCAGCTACGCAGAGGGTGTACCCCTTCAGGGAGTTACTGGTTAGAACAGTAGATGTGGAAGGCGATAGAAAAAGGCTATAAATTCGATAGCCTGCTATTTTTCTAGGATGGTCTACCCTCATTTCAGTCGTCTGAAACAAGGGGGATATCTCATGCTCGCGCAACTTCCACCGGCCTTACAGAATCTGCATTTACCGCTTCGGCTGCGGCTCTGGGACGGCCATGAGTTTACGTTGGGTGCCGACCCCAGCGTCACGATCGTGGTCAAGGACCCACAAATGGTCGCGCAATTCACCCACCCCAGTCTGAACGCGCTGGGTGCGGCGTTTGTAGAAGGCAAGCTGGAACTCGAAGGTTCGATCAACGAAGTCATTCGCGTCTGTGATGAACTGAGTCAGGCGCTGATGGAAGACGATGGCGCGAATCAACCCGTGCGTTCAGTTCATGACAAGGAAACCGACGCCAAAGCGATTTCCTATCATTACGACCTTTCCAACGCGTTCTATCAGCTGTGGCTCGACAGCGACATGGCTTATTCCTGTGCCTATTTCGAGACCGGTAGCGAAACCCTCGAACAAGCCCAGCAAGCCAAATTCCGCCATCTGTGTCGCAAACTGCGTCTGCAACCCGGTGATTATCTGCTGGATGTGGGGTGCGGATGGGGTGGTTTGGCCCGTTACGCTGCCCGGGAATTCGGCGCCAGGGTCTTCGGCATTACGCTCAGCCAGGCGCAACTGACCCTCGCTCGGGAACGGGTCAAGGCGCAGGGGCTGGAGGATCAAGTGGAGTTGCAGTTGCTCGACTATCGGGACCTGCCCCAGGACGGTCGCTTCGACAAGGTGGTCAGCGTCGGCATGTTCGAGCATGTCGGTCATGCCAATCTCCAGCAGTACTGCAAAACGCTTTTCGGCGCGGTTCGCGAGGGTGGCTTGGTGATGAATCATGGCATCACCGCCAAGCACACTGACGGTCGCCCGGTCGGACGTGGCGCGGGCGAGTTCATTGAGAAGTATGTGTTCCCAAATGGCGAGCTGCCGCACCTGTCGATGATTTCCGCCCAGATCAGCGAAGCGGGGTTGGAGATTGTCGATGTGGAAAGCCTGCGCATGCATTACGCCCGCACGCTCGATCATTGGAGTGAGCGGCTGGAAGATAACCTTGAGGCCGCCGCCAAAGAAGTGCCGGAGCAAGCGCTGCGGATCTGGCGGCTTTATCTGGCCGGATGCGCCTACGCATTCGCCAAGGGGTGGATCAACCTGCACCAGATCCTGGCGGTGAAGACGCACGCCGATGGCAGCCATGAATTGCCTTGGACTCGCGACGACATCTATACCCCTTGATCAGATGTGTGCCACTTAGAGTATCGGGGAAATAAGCCGGGCGATCCGCATGCCGATCTTCTGCAGGCGGTGGGTCTCCCGGCTTTCCTGTTTGTCTATTTCCAGCGCTTGGGCGAAGTCGTCCTCGAGCATCTGCTCGACCTGGGCGGCGAACGAAATATCCACGGTCAGTAGCATCACCTCGAAGTTGAGCCGGAACGAACGATTGTCCAGGTTGGCGCTGCCGATGGCGCTGATTTCCCGGTCAATCAGCACGACTTTCTGGTGCAGGAAGCCCGGCTCATAACGAAACACCCGCACGCCGGCCCGTACGGCTTCGAACGCGTACAGGCTCGACGCCGCGTAGACGACCTTATGGTCCGGGCGTGAGGGCAGCAAGATGCGCACGTCTACCCCGCGCAATACCGCCAGGCGCAACGCAGCGAATACCGCTTCATCAGGAATGAAGTACGGCGTGGTGATCCAGACACGTTCGCTGGCCGCATGGATCGCTTCGACAAAAAACAGTGAACAGGTTTCGTACGCGTCGGCCGGGCCGCTGGCCAGCAACTGGCAGAGTACGCCATCATCCGGGTACGCGTCCGGCAGGATGAGCGGCGGCAATGAGCGGGCCGCCCAGAACCAGTCTTCAGCAAACGACTCTTGCATGCTCGCCACGACGGGCCCGCGTACTTCCACATGGGTGTCGCGCCATGGCGCCAAGGGCGGCTTTTCACCCATGTACTCATCGCCCACGTTATGGCCGCCAACGAAACCCAAGACGCCGTCCACCGCGACGATTTTGCGATGGTTGCGAAAATTGACCTGGAATCGGTTGAGCCAGCCGCTACGGGTGGCGAAGGCTTTGACATGGACCCCGCCATCACGCAAAGCCTGGACGTAGCGGTGGGGCAGGGAATGGCTGCCAATGCGGTCATACAGCAGATACACCGCAACACCTTCGGCGGCTTTCTTCAGGAGCAGCGCTTTTAGACGTTGACCGAGGCGGTCGTCGTGGATGATGAAAAACTGAATCAGCACGGCTTCCCGGGCCCTCTCAATGGCCTCGAAAATCGCCTCGAATGTGGCGAAGCCATTGATGAGCAAGCGCACCTGGTTGTTCGCCAGGCACGGCGTGCGGCCCAGCTTGGGCATCGCCCGTAACGAGGCGTAGGCCTCAGAGGCGCGGGCGGCGAGGGCTTCTTCGACCCATGGCCGCCAGTTCAGCTCGGAAACCGCTTTGCGCATTTCTTCGTTGGCTTGCCGGCGCGCCTTGATATAGCCGTCGAACGTGCTCCGGCCGAAAACCAGGTAGGGAATCAATGTCAGGTAGGGGATAAATACCAACGACAGGGCCCAGGCGATGGAACCCTGAGCGGTGCGCACCGTAAGCACCGCGTGAACGGCGGCGATGGAACCCAGAGTGTGAAGCAGTGCGATCAGGTAACCGAAAACATGCGGGCCGAAGTAATCCATGGGGCAGCCTTGCTCCTGAAGTTTCAATGCTTAACAGACCATGTTCCACGACGGATGTCGCTAATTAATTCACTCCTGCCGAGCCTGAACCGAAGCCTGTGGGAGACGTCTAACGGCCACCTGTCCTCTGGAGTGCTTGTGATGAAAGTTTGTCTGCTGGGTTTGGCCCTGACGGTTGGTTTGTCGGTTTCTGTGGCGGCTCAGGCGCAGATGCTTCAACCAGGGTTGTGGGAACTGACTACAAGCAATATGAAGGTCGACAACCAGAATCTGCCGGACCTGCAACTGATTCTTGGCCAACTGCAAAACCAGATCACCCCGGAGCAACGGGCGATGCTGGAAAAGCAGGGCATCACCATGGGTGGCAAGGGTATTCGCGTATGCCTGACCCCGGAGCAGGTCCAGACCAATGACATTCCGCTGCAAGACCCGCAATCGGGGTGCAAGCAGCAGATCACCGAGCGCACCGGCAATCAGTGGAAGTTTCGTTTCAGTTGTCCGAAAGCCCAAGGCAATGGGGTGGCAACATTCCAGAGTGATCGGGAATTCACTACGGCGGTGAACGGCACATTCAATGCCACCGGCATCCAGCAGAACGGCAGCCTGGACACTCGCGCCGTGTGGCTGGGGCAGGATTGCGGGACGGTCAAGCCGAGGGCTTGAATCCAGCTCTGGCGTACATGACCTGGTTGATCTGTGGCAGCAAGGCTCGTGCGCGTCGCGAGCAAGCTTTGCTCCCACGAAAGTTCGTTCAAGGACGCTTGCAAATCATGGCCGGCGCAACGCGTCGTACAACGTATTCAGGTTGTACTCGAACAATCCGATGAAGGTACTGGCCGGTCCGCTGGCCGCCAGCGCATCGGAGTACAGCGTGCCGCCGATGTGCGCACCGCTTTCAGCCGCTATCTGCTTGAGCAGGCGCGCGTCCTTGATGTTCTCCATGAACACGGCTTTTACTTTCGCTTGGCGTATCTGGGTAATCAGCGCCGCGACATCGGCGGCCGAGGGCTCCCGTTCAGTGGACAACCCCTGTGGCGCGATAAACTCGATGCCATAGGCCTGTCCCAGGTAGCCGAAGGCATCGTGGGACGTCACGATCCTGCGATTGCCCGGTGGCAAGGCACCAAGCTTGACCTTGGCATCGGCGAGCAGCGCATAGATCTTTTTCAGATACGCCTGGCTGTTACGTTCGTAGTCGGCCCTGTGGGCCGGGTCGGCGGTCTCCAGCGCCTTGGTGATGTTCCTGACGTACAGCTCGGCGTTTGCCAGGTTATGCCAGGCATGCGGGTCGGGGACGGTCTCGCCCTCTTCATCCAGCGAACGAGGAATAACGCCGCGACTGGCGCTGATCACCGGTGCGCTGGTTTCGGTGCTGGTGACCAGGCGATCCAGCCACGGTTCAAAACCCAGACCATTCTTGATGATCAGTTTGGCGCTGAGCAACGCCTTGGCGTCGTCTGGGGTGGGTTCGTAAGTGTGAGCATCCGCGTCCGGCCCCACCAGGTTGGTGATCTGGATATGCTCGCCGCCGACCTCTTGGGTCATGTCGGCAAGGATGCTGAAGCTGGTCACCACTTGGAGCTTTTCGGCGGCAGACGTGGATAAGGACAGCATCAGACTGAACAGCACGAGCAGAACGCGCATCGGGAAACACCTCATTGGGATGTGAGTAAAGGCGGGCGACGCAGCAAACCGTGCACCGGACCGAACACTACGGACAGCAGATACAGCGCGCCCGCCACCAGTACGATGGCTGGCCCGCTGGGTAGCGAGAAGTGGAATGACAACAGCAGTCCGAGCCACACCGACACACATCCAAGCAGCGCCGCGACTCCCATCAGAACCGGCAAACGGCGGCTCCAGAATCGTGAAGCGGCAGCCGGCAACATCATCAAACCGACCACCATCAGTGCGCCGATGGCCTGGAAGCCGATGACCAGGTTCAGTACGACCAAGGTCAGAAATACGCCATGGGCCAGAGGGCCCAGCCGGCTGACGGTTTGCAGGAAAAGAGGGTCCAGGGTGTCGAGCAACAGCGGTCGGTAAATCAGCGCCATCGCGAGCAGGCTGACCCCCGAAACCCAGAGCATGCCGGTAAGTGTCGGGCCATCTACCGCCAGCGCGGAGCCGAACAACAGGTGCAGCAAGTCCAGGCGTTTGCCGGCCATACCAAGAATCAACACACCGGCGGCCAGGGAAATGGGATAGATCGCCGCAAGGCTGGCGTCTTCCCGCAGACCGGTGCGACGGGTAATCCAGGCTGCCAGCCCGGCCATGCTCAAGCCTGCACCGAGTCCGCCCAGCGTCAGGGCTGGCAGGCCCAGCCCGGCGAACCAGAAACCCAGTGCGGCTCCGGGCAAGATGCCATGAGCGACGGCGTCGCCTATCAGGCTCATGCGTCGCAGAATCAAAAACACCCCAAGCGGTGCCGTGCTGCACGCCAATACCAGGCCGCCCAGCAGTGCCCGGCGCATGAAGACAAATTCCTGAAAGGGTTGCCAGAGGTGGGTGGCCGCGAGCATCAGGCCACCTGCGTGAGGGGTTGTTGGGTAATCAAATCGACACTGCGGCCCAGCGTGCAACCGGCCTGGCTGACCAATAGTGTATGAGGAATATGTTGGCGAACCGCAGCGAGATCATGACAAACCACCACCAGGGTGCGGCCTTCGGCATGCCAGCCGTGAAGGTGTTTCCACAGTAGCGCCTGGCCTTGCTCGTCGAGGGCGGCGTGGGGTTCGTCGAGCAACAACAGGGGCGCTTCGGCCAGACTCAAACGGGCGAGAAGGGCGCGTTGCAGCTCGCCTCCCGACAACGCCATCAACGAGCGATGCTCCAGGCCATCCAACGCCCAGTCTTGCAGTACGGCTTTCAAGCGATGGCGGCGCATCGCTGGCGTGTGTCTGCTACCCCAGGATCCCGCCGCCACCAGCTCTTGCAAGCTGATTGGAAATTGCCGATCCAGATGTTGCTGTTGCGCCAGAAACGAGACGCTGCCGCGACGTGGAACATCCAGCACGACTTTGCCGGATAGAGGTTTTTGCAGGCCCGCCAGCACTTTCAGCAGGCTGCTTTTGCCCGCACCGTTGGCTCCGACGATGGCCGTCAGGCTTCCCGCCGGCCGCTCTATGTTCAACGGGGGTGTGAGGGGGTGGCCCGGGGCGCCCCAGCGCAATGACTGGCAACGAATCACAGTGCCTCCCTGACCCAACGGCTTTGTGCCACAGCGTCATGGGCATGCAAACTTTCGGCGTGCACCACTCGCACATCGAGGGAGGCGATATCGGGGGATCGCCTCAAAGCCATGCTCAGCCGCCGCGCGGCGTCTTCACAGAACATTAGGTTTTGACCATTGGCGAGGGCGAAGGCTTGTTCGTCTGCCCGTTTCACGGCGGTTTGTACGGCCGTGCCCAGGGCTGCTTCGGCTTCGTTGATGAGCGACAGCAGCGGCAATTCGTCGACGTCGCTGTTCAGTCTCAGCTTCACCGTGGCCGTGCTGCGTTGACTGTGAGGCGTGGCGAGGATGCCTTTTGATGAGCCTAGCCAGGCCAGGACTCCGGCGTGCTCGAGCGCTTTATTGGCAAAGTCGTCTACAAATTGCTGCTGGATTAACTGACGAGCGAGCGCGGCCGAGCAAGGGCAGGTGGACGAGTAGGCAATCTGAATGGTCAGTTCCACGTGGAACACATCATTTTTCAGGTGGGCCTCGATGCTGACCGGATAGCGCTTCCAGCCAGCCAGTGGGCTGACTAGCGCAGGGCGCTTGAACAGTAGATCGGTACAAATGCTCAGCGAGGCGGCGTCGGACAGACCGGCGTGACTGTCGAGGAATTGCTGGAGGATTCGGCGTAACAGCATGGGAGACAGCGCTGCGCTTTCGAGCAGCTCCAGCGCCAGGTACAAGCGTGACATATGGATGCCTCGGGCTTCACCGTCGTCAAGGCTGACACCGGCATCAGCGATCGCGTTAAGACGCTGACCGTCGATCAATACGGGTACCGCGATGCCGCACATGCCTACCCAGTCAAGGGGCAAGGCCTGGCGCGAAGCCTGCGCGGCAACGTCCGGCAGAGTGAACGCATTCATATTCAAGGTCCGTCATAGGTACACAACAAACGTTATACTATAACATTGTGTTCGACGAGCACTAGTTCATGAATGCAGTTTCATTTTGCTGGGTGTGAGGGCTTTTCGTACCGTTCCACGTGAAACATCAGCGTGGTGCGTCCTGGCAACCGCTTATGCGTCCGCATAAAAATTTCCCAGTGCTTCCACCCGAGCTCGAGAAACGATTGATTGTCGTCCAGCCGACGCACCGACTGTATCCCACCCAGGTCTCTCCGTCAGAAGCTATTCCGGTAAAGAACGTCAGCTGGCCATAGCGGCTAGTGGTTTGTGCCCAATAGCGGCGGCCATTTACTTCAAATCCACGGAGATACAGGGTGTTTCCGGCCGTCATGACGCTGTAAGCATTACCTTGCCCATCGACACAGGCCAGTAAATTCGCGCTGCGAGTGCAGTTTGCCAACATAGGGCTCTGGGCTGAAGCATCTAGCGCCAATAGCAGCATCGGGCTTGCGAATACGAATTTAAGAAAACTGCGCATGTTTTTACTTCAGACCGGTTGAGCCGAGAGGCTGGTTAAATGTTGTTGTTATACTATAACATTAAAAGGCTTAGACCTTGAACCGAACCCAAGCCTGAAGAAAAGAGCCGCGACATGCATTCAACCGCATCAGCGCGGCCCGCCCGATGAGGATATACCTGGTGCCCAATCGTCTCCCTGTAACCGTGCTGTCCGGATTTCTCGGCGCCGGTAAAAGCACACTGCTCAATTACGTCCTGCGCAATCGCGACAACCTGCGCGTCGCGGTGATCGTCAACGATATGAGCGAGATCAACATCGATGGCAGCGAAGTCCAGCGAGATGTCACCCTAAGCCGGTCTGAAGAGAAGCTGGTGGAGATGAGTAACGGCTGCATTTGCTGCACGTTGCGTGAAGACCTGCTGGAAGAAGTCGGCCAGCTCGCCAGGGAAGGCCGTTTCGACTATCTGCTGATCGAGTCCACGGGGATTTCCGAACCCTTGCCGGTGGCGGAAACCTTCACTTTTCGTGATGAACAAGGCCGCAGCCTGGCCGATGTGGCACGGCTGGACACGATGGTAACGGTGGTCGATGGGGTCAATTTCCTGCTGGATTTCCAGGCGGCCGAAAGCCTCGCTTCACGCGGCGAAACCCTGGGGGAGGAGGATGAGCGTTCCATTACTGATCTGTTGATTGAGCAGATCGAGTTCGCCGATGTGATTCTGATCAGCAAAATCGACCTGATTGGCCGTCACGAACGGGAGGAGTTGATCGCGATTCTGGAACGGCTCAACGCCCAGGCGCAGATCATTCCCATGGTCATGGGCCAAGTACCGCTGGAAAAGATCCTCGACACAGGCCTTTTCGACTTCGAGCGCGCGGCTCAAGCACCGGGCTGGCTGCAGGAGCTGCGCGGTGAGCACGTGCCGGAAACCGAAGAATACGGCATCGCTTCGGCAGCTTACCGGGCGCGCCGGCCGTTTCATCCCCAGCGTTTTTTCAGTTTTATCGACCGTCCGTGGACCAATGGCAAGCTCCTGCGCTCCAAGGGCTTCTTCTGGCTGGCCAGCAAACATGAGGAAGCGGGCAGTTGGTCCCAGGCCGGCGGCTTGATGCGACATGGATTCGCCGGGCGCTGGTGGCGGTTCGTGCCGAAAAGCCAATGGCCGCAAGATGAGGAAAGCAGCGCAGCCATCCTGAAAAACTGGCTTCCCACCACCGGTGATTGCCGGCAGGAGCTGGTATTCATCGGCCAGAATATCGACTTCACGCAACTGACCGCCGAGCTGGATGCTTGTCTGCTCAGTGACGCGGAAATGGCCCTAGGTGTCGACAGTTGGCGTTTGCTGCCGGATCCGTTCGGCCCTTGGCATGACGAGGCCGCAGCGTGATGCTGGCGCCCAGTCCGAAGCGGGAAGTGCCGGTACGCCAGGTTCAGGGCGATACTCCGCGGATCCTGACGCACATTCTGGACGACGATACCAACCTGGCGGTCTGGCAACGTCAACTGCCGGCGCACATCAGCGATTTTGCGGCAATGGTGCTTTCCATGGATCAGCCTCTGGCCGAATCGCGGGTGCTCGACCTGCCGCACGAGGACGCGCAACCGGCACTGGACGGTCTCGCCGCAGGCTTTGGCGATCTGCACGGCTATGAAGGCTTCATCACCGATGTCTCCTGGCTGGTCAGTGCGTTTGCCTGCCTGCTGGGCGCCAAACGTGTCGGCCTGCGCCTGCGAACGCTGGACAAGGCCATGTGCCCGCGTTTTCACGTCGACCATGTGCCGGTACGGCTGATCGCCACGTACGCTGGCGTGGGCAGCCAGTGGCTAAAGGAAGGTGTGATGGATCGTCGATGTCTGGGGCAACCTGACGCTGAACCGGGTGACCCGCATGCGGTTCAGCAGTTTGCCTGTGGCGATGTGGCGCTGCTCAAAGGCGAGAAGTGGCATGGTAATGAGGGCATGGGCCTGATCCATCGCTCGCCGCAGCTGGCGCCGGGGGAGCGGCGATTGATCCTGACTCTGGACTGGCTCGCTTAAGGTTTGAGCCAGTTGCCCTGACTTTGTCCTTCACAGAACGGCTGCAAATAGGCCGCATCGGTGGCTACGCCGTAATAGTGAATATCCTGGCGGTAGGGCATATTGGCGACCTGGGCATTGCTGCAGATGCCAAACGCGCCGCCAGGGCATTGATCGACGTACTGTACCTCGACTTTTTGTCCGGCAAGGTTTGGCTGGCAGAAGCCGTCGGCGAACAGTTTCTGCGGAATATTGCGGTTCTGCTGGCAGACTTTTACATCGAGCCGTTCTGCCTGGCTATGCACGACACAAGCCTGGGCCAGCGCCTGGTTCGACGTCAGCGCCAATAAAAAACAGCCAATCAACCGCATGTTCACCTCCCTCGAAAGCCGCCGATTATGTTGCAGAACATTCCCACCCACGTCATCGCAGGCCCTTTGGGGGCTGGCAAGACCAGCCTGATCAAGCAATTGCTGGCGCAGCGCCCGGCGAATGAGCGCTGGGCGGTGCTGATCAACGAGTTTGGTCAAATCGGCCTGGACGCGGCGTTGCTGACCCAGACTGCCGATGGTATCGCACTGGGCGAAGTGGCCGGGGGCTGTTTGTGTTGCGTCAACGGCGCGCCATTTCAGATCGGCCTCGCTCGTTTACTGCGCAAGGCGCGCCCGGATCGACTGTTTATCGAGCCCTCCGGCCTGGGCCATCCGGCGCAGTTGATGCGGCAACTGAACGAAACGCCATGGCTCGGCGTGCTGGCGGTTCAGCCTTGCGTGTTGGTGCTCGATGCCCGAGCGATGGTGGATGGCACGCCGTTGCCCGACGCGCAGCGGCAAACTCTGGCCGATGCAGGGTTGGTGGTGCTGAACAAATCCGAGCACCTGAGCGAAACCGAACGCCTGGGCATCATTGCGCAACTGCCGGAGATTGCCTTGTACTGGACCCGACAGGCTGTGATGCCGATCGATCGACTGCCAGGTCTTGCGGCTCGCGGAAGCGGGGCTGTGGCTAACGTGAATCTACCCAAGGACGTGGGACAGATGCCGGCCGTCTGGACCGACCCGACATCGCCCATCTGCCTGTATCAGCAACAGGAAGGCGGCTGGAGTATTGGCTGGCGCTGGCATCCGAGTCAGCGACTGGACACGGCGACGTTGACGCGCTGGCTGCAAGGCTGGGGCTGGAAGCGGGCGAAGATGGTTATCCACAGCGCCGATGGCTGGGTTTCAGCCAATGCGCTGGAGGGCGCG
Source organism: Pseudomonas sp. P105 (assembly GCF_032614175.1). Lineage (NCBI taxonomy): Bacteria > Pseudomonadati > Pseudomonadota > Gammaproteobacteria > Pseudomonadales > Pseudomonadaceae > Pseudomonas > Pseudomonas sp. P105. Next base: position 6,218,185 of record NZ_CP126693.1, on the reverse strand, counting down.
ACGCTGCGGTGGCAGGCCAGCGAGTGGCGCCAGGACTCACGAATCGAATTGATTTTTGATGAGCCTCAAGACGTGGCAGCGCTGCAAGCCGGCCTGGCGAACTGTCGGTGCCCGTGAGTCAGCCTTGCTTCAAGGCTTCCACTTGTTGTGTTCCTGGCGCCACTGACTCAACTCGATGACTTCGGCCCTCGGCCTGGTCTGGACCGGTTCGATCGGTGTCGGCGCTGACTCTTCGAACGGCATGGGGTAAGGCGCCAGCTCGATTTGCGCGCTGTGGGCCCCGAACTGGGTAATGGTGCCCGAATGGCGCGATTCACCCGTGACGGTGAATTCGAAGTTATAAATACGGGCCAGGCGCCGGCGTCCGCTGGCGTCTTTGACGAACCCAATCTTTTTCAGCGCCACGTTGCCGTCCAGCAGCTCGATCTTGAGGTTGGCGCAATGTTGCATGACCCTCGCCAACGCTCGTTCGCGCAAACCATGGTTGTGCCACAGCCAGGCGCCGGCGGTAGCCAACAGCATCAGCACGAAAATATTTCCAAGGGTCAGCATGAACGAAGTGCTCCTACAAGTTGCTGTCAGCTTAACTGTGTCCCCGGTCTGTCGTACAGGTTGCGTTTAGTCGCATACTGCGCGGCTTGAATTTCATTCGTTTTACGGAAACATCCCGCATGAAACGTACCCCTCATCTGCTTGCCATCCAGTCCCACGTGGTCTTCGGTCACGCCGGTAACAGCGCTTCAGTCTTTCCGATGCAACGGGTGGGGGTGAACGTGTGGCCGCTCAACACCGTACAATTTTCCAATCACACTCAGTACGGACAGTGGACCGGCGACGTGCTTGCCTCTGAGCAGATACCGGCATTGGTAGAGGGGATCGCCGCAATCGGCGAGCTGGGCAATTGTGACGCGGTGTTGTCCGGTTACCTGGGCAGCGCCGCCCAAGGGCAGGCGATTCTGGCGGGCGTGGCGCGAATCAAGGCGTGCAATCCCAAGGCAATTTATTTGTGTGATCCGGTCATGGGGCATCCGGAGAAGGGTTGCATCGTGGCGCCCGAGGTGAGCGATTTTCTCCTGGAGGAAGCGGCTGGTGTGGCGGACATCATGTGCCCGAACCAGCTGGAGCTGGACAGTTTTTCGGGACGCAAGGCGCAGTCGCTGCTGGACTGCCTGGCCATGGCTCGCGCGCTCCTGACCCGCGGACCCAAAGCGATACTCGTCAAACACCTGGCCTATCCGGGCAAGCCGGAGGACAGCTTCGAAATGTTGTTGGTAACCGCCGACAGTAGCTGGCACCTGCGTCGTCCATTACTCGCATTCCCTCGTCAGCCGGTGGGGGTGGGAGACCTGACCTCGGGGCTGTTCCTGGCGCGAGTGGTGCTGGGAGACAGCCTGGTGGCGGCGCTCGAATTCACTGCCGCAGCCGTGCATGAAGTACTGCTGGAAACCCAGGCGTGTGCCAGTTACGAGTTGGAACTGGTACGCGCCCAGGACCGGATCACCCATCCGAGGGTAAGGTTCGAAGCTGTACCGATCAGCCTCTGATCAACGCGAATCCCTGTGGGCGCGAGCCGGGCGGATCTGTTAAGGGCCGTCGGCTTTGATTTCCTGATAGCGCCTCTCCAGCTCCTGGCGAATTTGCCGACGCTGCTGGGCTTGTTCGTAACGGCGTTTTTCTTCGCTGTTCTGCGGTTGCAATGGCGGGACGGCGGCGGGTTTGCGCTGGTCGTCCACCGCAACCATGGTGAAGAAGCAGCTGTTGGTGTGGCGCACCGAGCGTTCACGAATGTTTTCGGTCACGACTTTGATGCCCACTTCCATTGACGTGTTACCGGTGTAGTTCACCGACGCCAGAAACGTCACCAGCTCGCCGACATGAATCGGCTCGCGGAAAATCACCTGGTCAACCGACAGCGTCACTACATAGCGCCCGGCGTAGCGGCTGGCGCAGGCGTAGGCGACTTCGTCGAGGTACTTGAGCAGGGTGCCGCCATGCACATTGCCAGAGAAGTTGGCCATATCGGGGGTCATCAGCACCGTCATCGACAGCTGGGCGTTTCCGGGTTCCATAACGTACTCACGGTTCAAGGCAGCAATTTCGGGAGTGCACCTCTGCGGGTGCTGGAAGGTTTTCAAACTACCAGTATCGGGACGCTGCGCCTGTGGCAGCCGTCACGCTCCGGTGGATCTGTTTCCATATATTGCACTGTCTTTTTGTCGGAAGTCGCGGTGGTACCCTTCAAAAGCCCCTTGCGAGGGTATTTCCTACAAAGGAAACGGACTCGTCCAGCTCTGTGATGAGTCATTTGAACAGGGAGCCCCACCATGCATGCCATCAGTTTTATTCAAGACCTGGCGATCATCATGATGGCAGCGGGGCTGGTCACGGTACTCTTTCATCGTTTCAAACAACCCGTGGTGCTGGGTTACATCGTTGCAGGCTTCATCATCGGCCCGCATACGCCGCCTTTCGGTTTTATCCATGACGAAGAGACGATCAAGACCCTGGCCGAGTTGGGGGTCATCTTCCTCATGTTTTATCTGGGCCTGGAGTTCAGCCTGCGCAAGTTGTTCAAGGTGGGCGCCACGGCGTTCATCGCGGCGTTTCTCGAAATTGTGTTGATGATCTGGATCGGCTACGAAATCGGGCGCTGGTTCGACTGGAACACCATGGACTCGTTGTTCCTCGGGGCGATCCTGGCCATCTCCTCGACCACCATCATCGTCAAGGCTCTCAATGATCTGAAGATGAAGAACGAGCGCTTTGCGCAACTGATCTTCGGGGTCCTGATCGTCGAAGACATCCTGGGCATCGGCATTATCGCCTTGCTGTCGAGCATCGCTGTCAGCGGGACGGTCAGCTCCGGCGAAGTGTTCTCCACGGTCGGCAAATTGTCGTTATTCATGATTGTCGCCCTGGTGATCGGCATATTGCTGGTGCCCAGGCTGCTGGCTTACGTGGCGAAGTTCGACAGCGACGAGATGTTGCTGATCACCGTGCTGGGCCTGTGTTTCGGCTTTTGCCTGCTGGTGGTAAAGCTGGAATACAGCATGGTGCTGGGAGCGTTTCTGATCGGCGCGATCATGGCCGAGTCGCGGCAGTTGCTGAAAATCGAACGGTTGGTGGAGCCGGTACGCGACTTGTTCAGCGCAATCTTCTTCGTCGCCATCGGCCTGATGCTCGATCCGGTCATATTGCTCCAATACGCTTGGCCGATTGCCGTGATTACCGCCGCGGTGGTGCTGGGCAAGATGCTCTCTTGCGGCCTCGGTGCTTTTATTGCCGGCAACGACGGGAGGACCTCGCTGCGAGTCGGGATGGGCCTTTCGCAGATCGGCGAATTTTCCTTCATCATCGCATCGCTGGGGATGACCTTGCAGGTCACCAGCGATTTCCTTTATCCGGTAGCGGTCGCGGTTTCGGTACTGACCACTCTGCTGACCCCGTACCTGATCCGGGCCGCCGACCCTTTATCGGTCAGGCTGGCTGCCGTTATGCCACAACGGCTGTCGAGGGTACTGGGAATGTATGGCGAGTGGCTTCGCAGCATTCAACCCCAAGGGGAGGGGGCGCTGGTGGCCGCCATGATCCGGCGGATTTTGCTGCAGGTGGGCATCAATCTGGCGCTGGTCATCGCGATTTTTATCGCCGGTGGCTACTTTGCCGAACAGATGTCGGCCTATCTGCAAGCCTGGATCAGCGACCCGAGTTGGCACAAAGCACTGATCTGGGGCGGGGCGTTGTTGTTGTCGCTGCCGTTTTTGATTGCCGCGTATCGCAAGCTCAAGGCGTTGTCGATGCTGCTGGCGGAAATGGGCGTGAAGCCGGAGATGGCCGGCCGTCACACCCAGCGCGTGCGTCGAGTGATCGCAGAAGTGATCCCGATCCTCTCGCTGCTGATGATTTTCCTGCTCTTGGCAGCCTTGTCGGCCAGTATTCTGCCGACCAACAAGTTGCTGGTACTGATCGCGGTGGTGGCCACGGTCGTGGCGGCATTGCTCTGGCGCTGGTTCGTCCGCCTGCATACGCGGATGCAGGTGGCCTTGCTGGAGACCCTGGACAATCACAAGGAATCGTCCGGGCATTGACCGGCGGCGGACGTGCGGCGGATCAGCTTTCCAGCCAGACGTCCCGGGCCCAGTGCCAGACCGATTCCCAGGTTTCTTCGGCAATCAGCTCTTCTTCGGCCTGCCACAACACCACGGTCCCGTCTTCTTCGACGCAGTAGTAGTCGTCGCCGTCCTGGCAGATCGGGATCAGGCTACGGTCGACACCGGCATCCCAGGCATTGGCGGCCACATCTGGCAGATAGGTGTGGGACTGCGGATCGGTGACGGTCACGGGTTCCAGGCTGCCGTAGACAACATCGCTGACCGTCAGCAAAAACTCTCTGAATACGAACGGAATATCGATGAACAGCTGCTCTTCGATCTCCACCAGCAAGTCTTCGTCAGGTAACTCCAGTGGAACCGGCACGGGTTCGTTGGCTTCACGCAATTGTTCGATGATTTCTTCCACGTCCGGGATCCTCTTTCTCGATGGCGCGGTTTATATGGAGCGGTTTATACAGTAGCTCGCTATAGATGCAACCGCGAAATAGAAAACCCCGGCCTGAGCCGGGGTTCTTTTATTTCAACATGCAAAACGCGCAGAGGTTCAACCGTTCTGGCGGATACCGGCCACCAGCCAAGGCTGGTCATCGCCCTGGGGACGTTCCATGTTCCAGCTTTCGCTGAACGCTTCGCCTTTGTCGAAGCGCGAGTCCTTCGACACACCGCTGAAGGTCAGGGTGGCGATGGTCTTGTCGGCGCGATCATCGACACCGTCCAGCTGTACTTGCAGATTGTCGATGTAGGTCGACTGGAAGCCATCGCCCAGTTCGGCCCGCTCGCGCTTGAGGAATTCCAGCAGTTGCGGGGTCACGAACTCAGAGATCTTGTCCATTTCGTTCGCATCCCAGTGTTGCTGCAGGGACATGAAATGGTTGCGCGCCGCTTCGATGAAGCGCTCTTCGTTGAACCAGGCTGGCGCGTTGATCACCGGACGAGCAGCCACGGGTGCTGCCGAACCGCCGAAGATCGAACCACTGGCCGGTTGCTGGTTGAACACCTCACGTTGCATCGGCGCATGACCGGCCGGAGCCAGTTGCTCCTGCTGCTTGCGACGACGGGCGGCAATGAAGCGGAAGACCAGGAAGGCGATGACCGCCATGATCAGGATGTCGAAGATCTGCATGCCCTGGAAGCCGTCGCCCATGAACATGGAGGCGAGCAGGCCACCGGCGGCGATGCCGGCCAGGGGGCCGAGCCAGCGCGAAGCACCGCTGGCTTTGGTGGCGGCGCCAGCCGCACCGGCCGCGCCCGCAGTAGCCGCGGTAGAGCCGGCCGCAGAGGACGGCGCCATCTGGCTGGTCTGGTGGGTCGGGGCAGCGCCCGAACTTTTACCACCGCCAAAGCGCTTGGCGGCATTGGCGTCGATGGCCATCGTCAGGCCGATGCACAACGCCATGGCGATGCTAAGAAAACGTTTCATATAAGGGCATTCCCATTTGTGGATAGCACGCGCGCCATGTTGCACAGGTGAACTGTTGCTGGCTAGCGGCAGAGTGTTTCGGGCTTTTGCGTGACAGGTTAGGTTCAGCTTCAGCCGCGCAAGAGGGCTTGTTGGCTTTTGGCTGTAGGAAAGGGGGACAAGTTCTATCGGAAAGGCAGCAGGCGTGAGCAATCCGACCTGTGGGAGCGAGCCTGCTCGCGATCGCGGTGGGTCAGTCACTGTCAATGTTGCCTGATCCACTGCTATCGCGAGCAAGCTCGCTCCCACATAAAAAGCTTTCAGAACGCCTAGATCGCTTCCAACTTGGCATACCCCAGCATCAGCCACTTGCTGCCTTCGCTGAAGTTCACCTGAACCCGGGCCTGGGCGCCGGCGCCTTCGAAGTTGAGGATCACGCCATCGCCGAACACCGAATGTCGCACGGTCTGGCCGAGACTGAAGCCGGTTTCCGGAATGTCGCTGCCGCCAAACAGACTGCTGGTGCTTTGCTGCTGGCCGCCGCCGAACGGACGGCTGACGCTGTTGGACAGCCGCACCTCCTGAATCAGGCCTTTGGGCACTTCACGGACGAAGCGCGACACCTTGTTGTAGGTTTCGCTGCCGTACAGGCGTCGGGTCTCGGCGTACGTCAACACCAGGTTCTGCATGGCGCGGGTGATGCCAACGTAGGCCAGGCGTCGTTCCTCTTCCAAGCGTCCCGGCTCTTCCAGGCTCATCTTGTGCGGGAACAGGCCTTCTTCCATTCCCACCAGGAACACGTAGGGGAATTCCAGGCCCTTGGCACTGTGCAGGGTCATCAACTGGATGCTGTCTTCATGCTCGTCGGCCTGGGTGTCGCCGGCCTCCAGAGAGGCGTGGCCCAGGAAGGCCGACAGCGGCGAAAGCTCTTCGTCTTCCTCGGTGTTCTCGAAGTTGCGTGCGGCGCTGACCAGTTCCTCGAGGTTTTCCACCCGGGCCTGGCCTTTCTCGCCCTTTTCCGCCTCGTGGTAGGCGATCAGGCCGGACTGCTCGATAACGGTCTGAGTCATCAAATGCAGCGGCATGTCCGTGCACTTGGTGGCCAGGTCGTCGATCAGGTCCATGAACGCCTTCAGCGCACCGGCGGCGCGGCCGGTCATGCCCTTGTTGGTGACCAACTGGCGCATGGCTTCCCACATCGACACATGGCTGTGGCGCGCGTGGTCGCGAATCGCTTCGACGGTTTTCTCGCCAATGCCCCGGGTCGGGACGTTGATCACCCGCTCCAGGGCCGCGTCGTTGCCGCGTCCTTCGAGCAGGCGCAGGTAGGCCATGGCGTTCTTGATTTCGGCGCGCTCGAAGAAGCGCTGGCCGCCATAGATGCGGTACGGGATACGTTCGCGCAACAGGGCCTCTTCCAATACCCGGGATTGGGCGTTGGAGCGATACAGGATGGCGATGTCGCTGCGGGACAGCCCGGTTTTCAGCGCGCTTTCGATGGTTTCCACCACGTAGCGGGCTTCATCGTGTTCGTTGAAGGCGGCATAGAGGTTGATCGCTTCGCCTTCGCCGCTGTCGGTCCACAGCTCTTTACCCAGGCGCCCGGTATTGTTGGCGATCAGGGCGTTGGCGGCCTTGAGAATGCCGGCGGTGGAGCGGTAGTTCTGTTCCAGGCGGATCACTTGGGCGTCGGGAAAATCCGCCGAGTACTGATGAATGTTCTCGATTTTGGCGCCGCGCCAGCCGTAGATCGACTGGTCGTCATCGCCCACCACCATCAGGCTGTCGCCGCCCTTGGCCAGCAGGCGCAACCAGGCGTATTGCACGGCGTTGGTGTCCTGGAACTCGTCCACCAGCACATGCCGGAAGCGCTTCTGATAGTGCGCCAGCAGTCCTGGATGATCGCGCCACAGGTCCAGTGCGCGCAGTAGCAGCTCGGAGAAGTCGATCACGCCAGCCCGCTGACACGCCGCCTCGTAGGCTTCATAGATGCTGCGCATGGTCGCCAGGAACAGATCGCCGCTGGCCTGGATGTGTTGCGGGCGCAGGCCTTCGTCTTTCTGGCCGTTGATGAACCACTGGGCCTGACGGGCCGGCCAGCGCTGTTCGTCCAGGCCCAGCTCACGGATCACCCGCTTGACCAGCCGCTGCTGGTCGTCGCTGTCGAGAATCTGGAAAGTCTGGCTCAGGCCGGCTTCCTGCCAATGCGCCCGCAACAAGCGGTGCGCCAGGCCGTGGAAGGTGCCGACCCACATGCCGGCCGGGTTGATGCCCATCAGTTGCTCGATGCGATGGCGCATCTCGGCAGCGGCCTTGTTGGTGAACGTCACCGACAGGATCGAATGGGGCGAGGCGTTCTCGACCTGGATCAACCAGGCGATACGGTGCACCAGCACCCGGGTTTTACCGGAGCCGGCACCGGCCAGGACTAACTGACGACCCACGGAGGCCGCTACGGCCTGGCGTTGGGCATCGTTGAGGGAGTTCAGCAGAAGGGAGAGATCATCGCGCATCGGGGCATTCTAGGGTGCGGCGGCAGCCCGGGCAAACCGAGCTTTGCCCCAGCCGATAAAAGACCGGTCGGTGATGACTGGTTGGTCATGGGCCACAGGCATTGGCCGGGCTCGCTTGAAGGGCTCGCGACCCAATGAAATAGCGACTTTTTCAGCATTTTTATGAGCTTGGGCAGTGTGGGATGGCCGTTGCCTTGTGTATGCTCGCTGCATGTTTCGGGTTCTCCATGCTCCGCTGAATAAGAACAAGAACAGTGCCTATGACCCTAAATTCCGATCTGGCGGGCCCCTGTGTGGAGCCACGGATCATCTGCAAGCAGTACGCCACGGAAATGGCGGTCGAACGCACAAGGCTGTTGTATCAGGGTTCGCTGCTGCCCACGCTTTTCATGTTGGTCAACGGCCTGGTTTGCGCCGCGTTGTTGTGGGGGCCTTCGCGTCATTTTCAGGTCAGCGTCTGGCTGGTCTGGTTGCTCTCGCTGGTAGCGCTACGAGTCATTCAGGTGGCAGCCTTCGATTCGGCGATACCCAGCCGCCAGGCGCACCCGATATGGTTGCGAATGTTTTTGCTCGGCTCGGCGATGACCGGGCTGACATTGGCCGGAGCAGGTATTGCACTGGTACCGGCCGACAGCTTTCAACAACAGGCCTGGGTATTCGGCCTGATTGGCGCGGCCACCTTGTCAGCCAGCGTTGCCTATGCCGTGAGCCTTCCGGCGTTTTTGTCCTTTACCTTACCGTGCCTGTTGCCGGCCATCGGTTATCTGTTCTGGGGCGGCGATGAGCACCAGCGCGGATGGGGTTGGCTCGGACTGGTCGTACTCGTCTCGCTCAGCGTGGTGGCCTGGCAGGTCAACCGGTTGATACAAAGTGGCATGCTGCGAAGGTTCCAGAATCAGGCGCTGATCGAGCATTTGCAGCAGGCGCAAGCGCGTAGCGCACAGCTCAACGAGGCACTCGGCCGGGAAGTCGAACAACGCCGCAGCGCCGAGGAAAAACTGCGGTCGGCCCAGGTAGGGCTGGAGGCGCGCGTGGTACAGCGCAGCCTCGAGTTGGAGGCGACCAGCCAGGCCCTGAGCAAGAGCGAAGCCCGTCTTGACCTGGCGCTCAAGGCCAGTGAGTTGGGGCTCTGGGATTGGAACCTGCAAACCGACGAAGTCCATCACACCCAGCTCAAGGAACTGTTCGGCCTGGAGCCTGAGTACATCACAGCGATGCTCAGTCACCTGACCCCGCGTCTGCATCCTCAAGACGTGCCGGCCCTCAAACGCGCCCTCGTTGAGCACCTCAAAGGCCGCAGCGAGGACTACCAGATCGAATACCGCGTACGTCACGGCGATGGCCATTGGGTCTGGATCGAAGACCGCGGTCGGGCTGTGGAGCGCAGCCCGAGTGGCCGCGTGTTGCGCATGGTTGGCACCCGGCGAGACATCAGCACCCGTAAAGAACTTGAGCAACAGCGCCAATTGGCGGCCACGGTTTTCGAGGCCGCCAGCGAAGGCATTGTGATTTTTGACCCGCATTACGCACTGCTGGCCGCCAACCAGGCGTTCACGCGGGTCACCGGTTTTAATATCGATGACATGCTGGGACGCAATGTCGTCGATTTGCCCTGCAGTCGTGATGCCCGCCGGCACTACCCGATTATCCGCCAGGCGCTCAAGCAGCACGGCACCTGGCAAGGTGAACTGGTGGAGGCCCGGGCCAATGGCGAGTTGTATCCCCAGTGGCTGCAACTGAACGTGGTGCGCGATGCTCGGGGAAATGTGAGCCATATCGTGGGCTTCTTCGCCGATCTTTCGGCCCGGCGCGAGTCCGAAGAGCGAATGCGCTACCTGACCCATTACGACGAACTCACCGGGCTGGCGAACCGCTCGTTATTCCGTGAGCGCCTGCACGAAGCCCACCAGCGGGTGCGTCAGGGCGGACGACGCAGCCTGGCACTGCTGCATATCGACCTGGACCGTTTCAAGCTCCTCAACGATAGCCTCGGCCATGATGTTGCTGACCAACTGTTGCAGAAGATGGCCCGCCGCCTGATCAATGCGTTGCCCGAAGCGGACACCATCGCCCGCTTGTCTGGCGATGAATTCGGGGTGCTGTTCGACGCCTACGGCAACCTCTCCAGCCTGGCGCGGGTGGCAACCCGATTGTCCGCCAAGCTGCGCCTGCCGCTCACCATCGAGGGCCACGAACTGGTGGTCAGCGCCTCGATCGGCATCAGCATGTTGCCCGACAATGCGCGGGAGATTTCCACGCTGGTCAGTCAGGCGAACATGGCCATGCAACATGCCAAGCATTTGGGCGGCAACAATTTCCAGTTCTATACCGACAGCCTTCAGGCCAGCACGTTGGAGCGCCTGCAACTGGAGAATCAACTGCGCAAGGCCCTTGAAGAGCAGCAGTTGAAGGTTTTCTATCAACCCAAGCTGTGCCTGGCGACCGGCCGTCTGAACGCCGCCGAGGCATTGGTGCGCTGGGATCATCCGGTCATGGGCCGAGTCCCGCCGGGAGACTTCATCAGCCTGGCCGAAGAGACCGGGCTGATCGGGCCGATCGGCGAGTTCGTGTTGCGCCAGGCCTGTTGGCAGGCGTGCCAATGGCAGCGTGAGGGGCTGGCGCCGATCAGGGTGTCGGTCAACCTGTCGGTGCATCAGTTGCGCCAAGGCAAGCTGGTCAGCCTGGTTCGGCAAGTGCTGGAGGAAACCGGTCTGGCGCCGCAATACCTGGAACTGGAACTGACTGAAAGCCAGTTGCTCGACAGCGTTGAGCACATCATCGCGACGTTCCAGCAATTGCGCGACCTCGGGGTCAAGCTGGCGATCGATGACTTTGGTACCGGCTATTCGTCTCTGAGTTATCTCAAACGCATCCCTGTGGATTACGTGAAAATCGATCAGGCGTTCATTCGTGGGCTGACGGAGGGTAGCGAAGACGCAGCCATTACCCGGGCAATCATTGCAATGGCCCATGGGTTGTCGCTCAAAGTGGTGGCCGAAGGCGTCGAGCGGCCAGAGCAGCTCGAATTTCTGAAAGCTGAACAATGTGATGAGGTTCAGGGCTATCTCATCAGCCGACCGGTTGAAGCACAAGGGTTGGCCGCGCTGTTATGGGCTAATCGGGATGATTGCTAGCCCGCCGTTGCTACATGGCGTGCATGCGGCATGAAACCGGGAGATTGAGTTACGGATTGGGCGGGCAAAAAGCCGATTCTTGTAGTATAACTACAAGCTTGCTACATCCCGGCTTCCGCCAATAACAAGAGTCCAGTCCCTTGAACCTGTTGCAACACATCGCCCAGTCACGCCATCTGCTACGCAAGTCGGAGCTGAAAGTCGCCGATCACGTATTGCTTGATCCTGCGGCCGTGATGCACAGCTCCATGGCCGATCTTGCCCACAGCGTCGGCATCAGCGAACCGACCATTGTGCGTTTCTGCCGAGCCATCGGTTGTTCGGGTTTCCAAGACCTGAAACTCAAGCTGGCGCAAAGCCTCGCCGCGGGTGCGAGCTTTGGCCAGTTTGCGATCCATGAGGACGACTCGGTCGCCGACTACAGCCTGAAAATCTTCGACACGACCCTGCACACGCTGATGGAGGTTCGCGAGAAGCTTGATCCGGTGGCGTTGCAAAAAGCCGTCACGGCCATGTCCCAGGCCCAGCGTGTCGAGTTTTATGGTTTCGGTGCTTCGGGCGCGGTGGCGGCCGATGCCCAGCACAAGTTCTTCCGGCTACTGCTGACGGCCGCGGCTTATTCCGACCCGCACATGCAGGCGATGTCGGCGGTCACGCTGAAGCCCACCGACGTGGCGATCTGCATTTCCCAGTCGGGCCGTTCCAAGGATCTGCTGATCACCGCCAACCTGGTGCGCGAAAGCGGCGCCTCGTTGATCACCTTGTGCCCGAGCCAGACGCCATTGGCCGAGCTGTCCACGGTGAACTTGGCCATCGACGTGCATGAAGACACGGAGATCTACACGCCGTTGACCTCGCGCATCGCCCATCTGGTGGTGATCGATGTGTTGGCGATGGGCGTCGCCATGGCGCGCGGCCCAAGTTTGGTCAATCACCTCAAGAGCGTGAAACGCAGCCTGCGCAGCTTGCGGTTGTCACCCAAGTCGGTGAAAGCGCTGGACGATTGACCGCTGGTCTTGAAGTTGGGGCATCTGTGGCGAGGGGATCTGCGAATTCATCGTTCTGTAACGCTCGCGCCGCCAAACCGTCATCGCGCGCCTTCATCGTAAAGCTCCCGTATACGTCTTGGGAGTCTCGACATGACCCAGTCCTACGAAGAACGCAGCGCCGTCAAAACCCGTCGTCAGCAGGAAGACCAGCGCCGCATGGCGTTCCGTCGTGCCATCGAAGACCGCTGTGAGCAGCGCCAGCTGCTGGCCGAAATCAGCGAGTTTCCGGACGCAGCAGAATTCAACTATTGGCAGGCAACATCGGCGGCTTCCCGTCGAAACGCTCAACCAGGCCAATGATCTGAGCACGCTCGCCGCGAACGAACGCCAGGAAGGCGTGAGCCACCGGTGACAAGCGTTTCGCCCTGGCTTGTACCAGGCACCAACTGCGGTACAGCGGCAGCTCCTCCACCGGCAACTCGATGAGAGCGCCGGACACCATCTCCCGGCTTACGGCGTGGCGCGTCAACAGCGCCACGCCCAGCCCTGCGAGAACGCATTCGCGTTGGGCCTCCGCCGACGCCACTTCCAGCGTCTGGGTGAAGTGCACCCGTTTCTCCTTGAAATACTCCTCGCAGGCCAGCCGCGTGCCTGACCCTGGCTCGCGCAGCAGCAGCGTATACGGCTCAAGGTCTTGCAAGCGCAACGGGCCCATGTGGCACAGCGGATGGTCGGGCGGCGCCACAGCGACGATCGGGTTATTGAGAAATGGCAGGAATTCCAGGCCCATGTCCTGAGGCACCATGGACATGATCACCAGATCGTCGCGGTTGTCCGAGAGCCTTCGGATCACTTGGCCGCGGTTGACCACCGTGAGGTTCAGGTTGACCTCCGGGTGCTGGCGCTTGAAGGCGGCGAACAGGTGCGGCACGAAGTACTTGGCGCTGGATTCCACCGCCAGCTTCAATTGGCCTTGCAGCGAGCCCTGCATGTCCGACAACTGCATGTCGAGGTTTTCCAGGCGCCCGAAGATGTCCCGGCTGGCGCGTTGAAGGGCTTCGGCGGCTTCGGTCATGTAGAGTTTTTTGCCAACGTACTCAAACAGCGGCTGGCCAATCAGCTCCTCAAGTGATCGAATCTGTAGGCTAACGGCCGGTTGTGTGAGAGACATTTCGTCGGCTGCGCGGCTGTAGGACCTCAGGTCGCACACCTCATTGAAAATCTGCAGTTGACGCAATGTCATACGCATCAATGACTTACGCATTTTCTATAGGCTCTCGGGCGGGGCGGATGAGTCAACTATAAGTCTTTGCTTATGCACGACCCAATAAATATTCATTTTTGTTAATCAACAGCCAGGACTAGTGTGGTGCTGCGACCGATTGTTACATCTGGTCACGCGTCGACCTGAAGCTCCAGGTCGTGGTACCACCGGCTCAAGGGAACCTCCAATTGATAACAAAGATCCTGATCGCCAACCGTGGTGAGATTGCCGTCCGCATCGTGCGCGCTTGCGCCGAGATGGGCATTCGCTCGGTCGCGGTCTATTCCGACGCTGACCGTCATGCGTTGCATGTCAAGCGTGCGGACGAGGCCCACAGCATCGGCGCCGATCCGCTGGCCGGCTATCTCAACCCGCGCAAACTGGTGAACCTGGCCGTGGAAACCGGTTGCGATGCGTTGCATCCCGGTTATGGCTTTCTCTCGGAAAACGCCGAGCTGGCGGACATCTGCGCCGAGCGCGGGATCAAATTCATCGGTCCGTCGGCTGAAGTCATTCGCCGCATGGGCGACAAGACCGAAGCGCGTCGCAGCATGATCAAGGCCGGCGTACCGGTCACGCCGGGCACCGAAGGCAACGTATCGGGCATCGAAGAGGCCCTGACCGAAGGCGACCGCATTGGTTACCCGGTGATGCTCAAGGCTACGTCCGGTGGTGGCGGTCGGGGTATCCGTCGTTGCAACAGCCGCGAAGAGCTCGAACAGGCTTTCCCGCGGGTCATTTCCGAAGCCACCAAGGCCTTTGGTTCGGCGGAAGTGTTCCTGGAAAAATGCATCGTCAATCCCAAGCACATCGAAGCGCAGATCCTGGGTGACAGTTTTGGCAACGTGGTGCATCTGTTCGAGCGTGATTGCTCGATCCAGCGTCGCAACCAGAAGCTGATCGAGATTGCCCCCAGCCCGCAACTGACGCCTGAGCAGCGCGCCTACATTGGTGACCTGTCGGTGCGCGCCGCCAAGGCTGTGGGCTACGAGAACGCCGGCACCGTGGAGTTCCTGCTCGCCGAGGGCGAGGTGTACTTCATGGAGATGAACACCCGGGTGCAGGTGGAACACACCATCACCGAAGAAATCACCGGCATCGACATTGTTCGTGAACAGATCCGCATCGCCTCCGGCCTTCCGTTGTCGGTCAAGCAGGAAGACATTCATCACCGTGGCTTCGCGCTGCAGTTTCGGATCAACGCCGAAGACCCTAAAAACAACTTCCTGCCCAGTTTCGGCAAGATCACCCGCTACTACGCCCCCGGCGGCCCGGGCGTGCGCACCGACACAGCGATCTATACCGGCTACACCATTCCGCCCTTCTACGATTCGATGTGCCTGAAGCTGGTGGTCTGGGCGCTGACCTGGGAAGAAGCAATGGACCGTGGCCTGCGAGCCCTGGACGACATGCGTCTGCAAGGGGTCAAGACCACCGCGGCGTATTACCAGGAAATCCTGCGCAACCCGGAATTCCGTAGTGGCCAGTTCAATACCAGCTTCGTTGAAAGCCATCCTGAGCTGACCAACTACTCGATCAAGCGCAAACCCGAAGAGCTGGCCCTGGCCATCGCCGCCGCCATTGCCGCCCACGCAGGCCTGTAAGGAAAATAACAATGTCCAAGAAGATTCACGTAACCGATACGATCCTGCGCGACGCTCACCAATCGCTGCTCGCCACTCGCATGCGCACCGAAGACATGCTGCCGATCTGCGACAAGCTCGACAAAGTCGGCTATTGGTCGCTGGAAGTCTGGGGCGGCGCAACATTCGACGCCTGCGTGCGCTTCCTGAAGGAAGACCCGTGGGAGCGCTTGCGCCAACTGCGCGCGGCGCTGCCCAACACTCGCCTGCAAATGCTGCTGCGTGGTCAGAACCTGCTGGGCTATCGCCATTACAGCGATGACGTGGTCAAGGCGTTCGTGGCCAAGGCTGCGGTCAACGGCATCGATGTGTTCCGTATTTTCGATGCGATGAACGACGTGCGTAACCTGCGGGTCGCCATCGAGGCGGTGAAAGCCGCCGGCAAGCACGCCCAAGGCACCATCGCCTACACCACCAGCCCGGTGCACACCATTGAGGCTTTCGTAGCCCAGGCCAAGCAAATGGAAGCCATGGGTTGCGACTCGGTGGCGATCAAGGACATGGCCGGTTTGCTGACCCCGTACGCCACTGGCGAGCTGGTGAAGGCATTGAAGACCGAGCAGTCGTTGCCGGTGTTCATCCATTCCCATGACACCGCTGGCCTGGCCGCGATGTGCCAGCTCAAGGCGATCGAAAACGGCGCCGATCACATCGACACCGCGATCTCCAGCTTCGCCTGGGGCACCAGCCATCCGGGCACCGAGTCGATGGTTGCGGCCCTTAAGGGCAGCGAGTTCGACACTGGCCTGAACCTGGAATTGCTGCAGGAAATCGGCCTGTATTTCTATGCGGTGCGCAAAAAATACCACCAGTTCGAAAGCGAGTTCACGGCGGTGGACACCCGCGTCCAGGTCAATCAGGTGCCGGGCGGGATGATTTCCAACCTGGCCAACCAGCTCAAAGAGCAGGGCGCGTTGAATCGCATGAACGAGGTGCTGGCAGAGATTCCACGGGTGCGCGAAGACCTTGGCTTCCCGCCGCTGGTGACCCCGACCTCGCAGATCGTCGGCACTCAGGCGTTCTTCAACGTACTGGCCGGTGAGCGCTACAAGACCATCACCAACGAAGTGAAGCTCTATTTGCAGGGCGGCTACGGCAAGGCTCCGGGTTCGGTGAATGAGAAGCTGCGCCGTCAGGCCATCGGCAGCGAAGACGTGATCGATGTGCGTCCGGCCGACCTGCTCAAGCCGGAAATGACCAAGCTGCGTGGCGAAATCGGCGCACTGGCCAAATCCGAAGAAGACGTACTGACTTACGCCATGTTCCCGGACATCGGGCGCAAGTTCCTCGAAGAACGCGAAGCCGGCACCCTGACCCCGGAAGTGCTGTTGCCAATCCCTGAGGCGGGCAGTGTGAGCTCGGCGGGTGGTGAAGGCGTGCCGACCGAGTTCGTCATCGATGTTCACGGCGAAACCTACCGCGTCGACATCACCGGCGTGGGCGTCAAGGCTGAAGGCAAGCGTCACTTCTACCTGTCCATCGATGGCATGCCCGAAGAGGTCGTGTTCGAACCGCTCAATGAGTTTGTCGGCGGCGGCAGCAGCAAGCGCAAACAAGCCACTGCGCCGGGCCATGTCAGCACCACCATGCCGGGCAACATCGTCGATGTGCTGGTCAAGGAGGGCGATGTGGTGAAGGCCGGCCAAGCGGTGCTTATTACCGAAGCCATGAAGATGGAAACCGAAGTGCAGGCGGCTATCGCCGGCAAGGTCACCGCCATTCATGTCGCCAAGGGCGACCGGGTCAATCCGGGCGAGATCCTGATCGAGATCGAAGGCTGAGCTAACAGCCTCGATACAACCGTTTAACCTCGGGGGGGCATGTGCTCCCCTTTTTTTTGCCTGTCAGAACATCATTCGCCATTGGCCCATCAACGCCCCGTTACGGTTGTCCTGACCGGTTTCACCCTTATAACTCACCCCCAGGGTATGCCTGGGCGAAACGGCCAGGTCCAGCCCTGTTTCGAAGAGCAGGCTGTCACGGTCCAGTTCGACGCCTTCGACGGTATACGACTTGCCTGCGCCGGCCAGGCCCTGGCGGGAAGCGCCTCGGGTCTCGCCGTAGAGATGTTTCCAACCGAGACTCAAGCGCGGCGTCAGTCGCATGCCCTGGTCAAGAGAGAATGACCGGGCGAGGTGCAGGCCCAGGTTGCTGTGGAAATAGTCCTGGGTCTGACCGTTGAACTGCAACGCCGCGTCGCCACCGTTCTCCGAATAGCGATCGCGTTGGTAGCGTTGGTAACCAAGGTCGATATAAGGCTCGATATCGAAGTGACCGATGTTCAGGTTGTAACCGAGCTGGCCAAAGACCTGCTGCGTATTGGCATCGTAGCGACCTTTGAGGCGATCCCTGAAACCGTTGAAGAGCACATGACGCTTGGTACTGCCGTCATGATTGCCGTAAACGGCGCCCAGGCGCAGCGCCCATGGCCCGTCCTGGCGCAAGGCGTAGGCGCCCAGGTGCCAACTGTCGAGCCGACCATCGAACTGCTGGCCGTCCAGCCGGGTTTGCGTCTTGCCGCCGATTATCCCCAGGCGCCAATCCGGGCTGATGGCCCAGTCGGTTCCCAGCATCACACCTTTTGTCGAGTGTTTCAGGGCATAGCTGCCCAATTGTTTGCCGATACTGCCGCTGTTCCCGATGGCCTGGACCCAGACTTGACCGTCAGCGTGCACGCTCCCGGGGTTTTTCTGGCCCATGGCCGAAAGCATTCCGCTGCTGATCGGCGCGATGCTGCTCAAGGTGGCGTTGCCCAGATCCGCAGTGTTGTAGCCACTCAGTTGGTCGATGGCGCTGGCGGCGGTCATCATATCGCTGCCGAGCAAGGCGTTGATGGCGGCGTTGGGTTTTGCGACTGGCTGGGTGGTTTGCAATTGGCCGGTGGGTTTGGGAGCGGTGCTGGTGATTTTGGGTGGCTCGACGGGTTTGATTGCTGGGGCTTCGATCACTGGTCGGGCACCAGCTGCCAGTGCAACGGTAGGCACGTCGATGGGGGCGGGCGCTGCTGGTTTGACCGGTTGCAGCGCTTCGATATGGGCCGCAAGTTCTTGCCCGTTTTCGGTAGTTGCTGCTTGCTTGAGGGGAACATCGTTGCGCGCGTAAGTCAGGTTGACTTGCGTATCGGTGGGGCTCAGCGTCGCCGTCATGAAGGCCAGATTGCTGGAGACCGTGCCGAACGTTCCTTCGATCTTCCCCGCGCGGATGACCGTGTGCTCGCGCGCCTCAATGTATTCGCCCGGCACGCCGGCGACGGTCAGCGTCGCGTTGTTGAGGAGCGCGGTGCCTTCAACGTTGATCGTGGAGCTACCACCATCTGCATTGACCCCGTAGATCAGCTCGGCAGTCTCCGCCAACGAGAAATCCTGAGTTACGGAGGGTGCGCCTGTTTCGGGGCCGACTTCCAACTGGCCCGCGATACTCAAGAACTCCACAGTGCCATTGCCGCTGAAGCTGGCCTTCTCGCGTACATGAACCTGCCCATTGACCACGCCGGAGTTCGTCATGCTGGCACCTGGCTCGACAGTCACGCGATTGGCGATCACGCCCTGGTTATCCAGAGTGCCGAGAACCCCTACCTGCCCGTCGATTCGACCAGTATTGAGCAACGTGGTGTCTGGCTCGATCACTCCCCAGCCTGCGAAGCTCCCGGTGTGTTGCCATTCGCCTTGCGCAACCTGCAAAGCCATGAAATTTCGGGTTTCAGCCAATATCGGATGCTTGGCGGCGTCCAGGCGCAGAACGTTTTTTCCTCCGCCACCATCAATGATCCCGGGAAATTTTGCGTTTGCGCTGATGATGACCCAGTCATTTTTGCCCGTCCATTTCGCGTCGCCTTTACGGGAAGTGATGGCATTTTGCCGCTTGGTATCCTTAGCTTCGGCGAAGGCCTTGAGGTGCTCTTGTTGCTCGGCGGTTGTGAGGATATCGGCTGATGGCTGAGCCATCGAAACATCGGCGCCGCCGAGCGCCAAGGCGATTGCCAGGGCAAGGTGTTGGGGTGGGTGTAAATGTTGGATAGACATCGAGTGCGGCCTCTCTTGAAAGAAGTCCGCACTTTAAAAATTCCACCCCCGGTCACGCTGCCAGCTAACGCCGCGCCTTGGGCAAGCCACAGCAGATGGAATCTGTAGGCCGGTCGTGTTGCGATCCAGAGATCGTCGCGTTGGCTTCCATGACCTGAAGCGTCGCCCTACAAGATCCTCGGAACTGTCCTGTCAGCTGCGCTTGAGATAAGCCTTCCCATAATGCCGCTCCATCCGCGCCTGGATCAGCTCCAACGCGATGGACATCAACCAGTAAATGATCGCCGCCGTGGTGAGCATTTCGATGTAGCGGTAGCTGGAACGACCATAGGATTGCGCCAGGAACATCACTTCCCAGACGCCCATCACCGAGATCAGGGACGAGTCCTTGAGCATGGAGATGAATTGGTTGGTGGTCGGTGGAATGATGGTGCGCATGGCCTGGGGCAGGGTGACGCGCCAGAAGATCACGGTTTCACCCATGCCCAGCGCAAGGGAGGCTTCGCGCTGGCCATGGGGGACGCCAAGGATGCCGGCGCGGAAGATTTCGCTCAGGTAGGCGCCGTAGTTCAGCGACAGGGCGATGATCCCGGCGGCAATCGCGCCCGGCACCAGCCCCAGTTGTGGCAGCCCGAGGTAGATCAGCAGAATCTGGATCAGCAGCGGTGTGCCGCGAAAGAACGACGCGTAGAAACTGGCAATGCCGAAGGCAACCGCGCTGCTGGACAGCCGCGCCAGGGCGGTGATGAAGCCCAGCAAGGACGAAGCGACGATCGAACACAGGCATAGAAACAGCGTCAGCGCCGCGCCCTGCAGAAAGCCGTTGGGTGCCAGGTGCACGCCCAGCAGATTCGGCAGCTTGTCCAGGATGATGGAGAATTTCAGGTCGAAGCTCAGGAAAAAACTCGCGAACAACACCAGCATGGTTGCCCAGGTCAGGTACAACCGTGTGCGAAAACCGAAGATCTTTTTCAGGCGCGACTCGGCCACCGGTTGCGGTGGCCGAGAAGGGGATGGAAAGGAAGTCATTGGCTGATGTCGGCGCCGATCCATTTTTGGGAAAGCTTGCTCAAGGTGCCGTCCTGTTTCAACTGGGCGAACACTTCACGCACCTTGCTGTTCCACTCGGCGTCGCCTTTTTCGATGGCCACCGAGTTCGGCTCGGAATAGAGCGCCTCGCCCGCCAGTTTGAAGCGTTTGTCTTCGCTCAGGCGCGGCTGCGCAGTCACCAGATTGGTCAGCACCGCGTCCAGCCGCACCCCGGCACCCAGCCCCAAATCCTGGAAGGCCACGTTGTCGGTGTCGTACGGGGCGATCTGCACGTCCTCGAAGGGGTAGCTCAAACGGGTGTCTTCCGCGCCTTCGATCACCAGGTTCTTGTTCAGGTAGCTCTCGTAGCTGGAGGCGCTGGTGAGGCCGACTTTCTTGCCGCTCAGGTCACTGGCGCCATGGATGCTGTCGTCCTTGGCGTTGACCACGATCACCGCTGGCGAAGCGTAATACTGAACCGGGAAATCGAACACCTCGGCGCGGGCCTTGCTTGGCGTCATGGAGCAGATGCAGATGTCGTAGCGCCCGCTCCAGCGCCCGGCGGCAATCACGTCCCAGGAGGGGGTTTCCAGGCGCAGCTTCACGCCCAGTTTTTCAGCGACCGCTTTGGCAACATCCACGTCAAAACCGTCGAGCTGGTTCTGATCGTTGAGGAATGAGAAGGGCGGATAGCTTTCCATCAGCACGCCGACCAGTTCTTTTTTCTGCTCGATGCGATCCAGCGTGGCGCCAGCGAGCGCTTGTGACGAAACGGCCAGTAGAGTCAGGCCGAGGGCCAGCAGCGGTTGAAATTTCACGAGAGATCCCTGGCTGAAAAATAAGTTGTGGTTAACCGATGGGTGCGTATTAAATAGTTATAAGAAGGACTCCGGTAGTGAGTATTTTTCATAAGCTTATGAGTGAATCGCATATGGGCGCAGCAACGATAGTCATCCTTGATGGCGGCATGGGCCGCGAACTGCAACGCCGGGGCGCCCCGTTCCGACAGCCCGAGTGGTCGGCGTTGGCCTTGAGCGAAGCACCGCAGGCGGTCGAAGCGGTACACGCGGCCTACATCGCCAGCGGCGCCAACGTGATTACCAGCAACAGCTACGCCGTAGTACCGTTTCACATCGGAGAGGAGCGCTTTGCAGCCGAGGGCCAGGCATTGGCGGCGCTGGCTGGGGAGCTGGCGCAGCGGGCGGTACAGGCCTCAGGCAAATCAGTACGGATTGCCGGGTCGCTGCCACCGTTGTTCGGTTCCTATCGACCCGATTTGTTCGATGCTTGCCGTGCCAATGAATTGCTGGCGCCGCTGGTGACAGGCCTGGCGCCTCATGTTGACCTGTGGTTGGCCGAAACCCAAAGCTCGACGGTTGAAGCGCGAGCGATCCACGCCGGGCTGCCGAAGGACGGCAAGCCGTTCTGGCTGTCATTCACCCTGAAAGATGAAGACACCGATGAAGTGCCGCGCCTGCGTTCCGGTGAGCCGGTGGCGGACGCGGCGGCAGTGGCCGCCGAGCTCGGCGTCGAAACGCTGCTGTTCAATTGCAGCCAACCAGAAGTGATCGGCGCAGCAATCGATGCCGCGCGGGACACCTTCGAGCGTCTGGGGGTGAAGATCCACATTGGAGCCTACGCCAACGCGTTCCCACCGCAGCCGAAGGAGGCGACGGCCAACGACGGGTTGGACCCGCTGCGCGAAGACCTTGATCCACCAGGGTACCTTCAGTGGGCGGCTGACTGGCGCAAGCGCGGGGCAAGCCATCTGGGCGGCTGCTGCGGGATTGGGCCGGAGCATATTGCGGTGCTGGCGCAAAAGCTGGTCTGAGCCTGGTTCATCGTAATAACTCTATGGCGAGGGAGCTTGCTCGCGCTGGGCTGCGCAGCGGCCCTAAGAACTTGCGGTTGCTGCGCAACCGAGCGCGAGCAAGCGCCTTCGCCACGGAGTCGTGAGATTCTGCTGACATTTGGACTTACGCTTTTCCCCGAACCCTCTAACCCCTCCATACATATGTATGTCATTTCCGCTCGAACGGCGCGATAGGGTCCCAGCCCTGATCACAACCGGACACTGAAATGACTGTTTTCTCTGAAAATGAACGTGGCGTGCCTTCTTTCGCGCGCTTGAAACCCATCAGCCTGTTACCCAACGGGAGCCGATTTCAACCCCATACATTTGCCGATCAATGGTTAGCCCAATGGGGCCTCACCGGCGAGGCGCAGGTTCAGGTCACTTATCTGGAGGTCGAGACTGTTGATTCGGCCGCTGAACGCAAAACCGCCGCGGTGGCGTTGCGGGACGCCGTGACACAAGGCTTTCTGAGAGCCCATCAAAGCCGGGCTTCCTCCTCCGCCTTGTCCCCGCGAGAGGGCTGGGTTTATCCCCACCGAAGTCAGATGTCCCTGGACTTTTCGTCACTGCGGGCCAACGGTAAAGCACTCTCGCAAGACGTCCTGCAGCAATTGCGAGCCGGCATCGAGCCCGGTTATCAGGGCACTGGACAGCCCCTCATCACCGAGGTGGATGCTCACGGCAATCTGCTCGGCGCCCGTGAAAAAGAGCAGCTCCGGCAATTGGGGCTTCTGGATGCCAATCAGGTGAAGCTGGCCCGGTTGCTCGCCGCGCTTCCAACGTTCGACACGGTACTCAAGAGTCTGCTGGTCGGCAGAATCAAGGCAAAGCTTGCGCAAGGGAAATTCCGTGCCTCGGCGTTTGAGCACCTGGACCCGGATCACTGCTACGTGAACCACTTTAGCGTCGACTCGATGGGTAAGCGTGCGTTGATCTCCTCGCAGCGCTTTACCGACGTCATGTTGAGCTGCCTGACAACGGACACACGGCCCACCTACACGGTCGATGGCGTGGGATTCTTCAGTCGTGCGGATACGGTGGAAGAGGCTGACAGCCTATTTGTCAGCCCATTGGATCGGAAAACTGCAGCGATCATGGAGTCGGCATTCTATGTCGCTCAACCGGCCACCAACGAAAGTCTCAAGCGGCAGTTTCAGGATGACCTCCTTGCGTTTCGCACGGGTAAGTACGTAGCGGACTGGCTCGATACACCAAGCCCATCCACAGCTGAAGCGGCGCTTGCTTTTTTGCTGTCCCGGCGCTTCTTGTATTTGTTCGATCTGTACAAGGCTGATCGGGATCCGGCCCTCCAATTGACTCTGAGTGAGCGCAACCTGCAGAACGATGAGGATCGCCTGCTGGACCTCATCACGACCCATCCTCGCATGACGGACAGAAACCGCCTGTTGCGGGCGCCCATTCCCCATGTTTATGCCGTCATGCTCGACATGGGTGCCGCAGCGCCCCGCAAATGGCCCGCTGCAATGACCATCAAGCGGGCCGATCAGTCCGCATTGTTCCTGTACTCGCTGGAAGGAGGGATCCAGAAATTCCGTTCCTTCAAGGATCTGGTCAACAAGGTCAGCCCTGTCTATGAGGGACAAAAACGCAGGATTCGGGATATCGCCTCTGAATTGTCTGGACACGCCTTTGAAATCGCCGCAGATGACCTGCTGCGGTTTCAAAGTGCCGCGCTGGAAACGTTTCTGAATGCGCCTGTAAACGAAACACTCGCCTTGCCTGCCTTTGCCCTGAATGTCGAAAATGCGCTGGACCTGCCCATGCTGTCCCTTGCCGGGCCACTGGCTGCGCGCCAGGAAACCCTGGTTGAAGACAATCGCCCTGATTTCTTTAAAACGGCGACCTCTGCGGAAAAATCGCATTATCGCGGTCTGGAGCTGCTGGTATTGGAAGCCGCCTATAAATCGGCAGCCAGTGATATCCAGACGTTGTTGCAGTTCACCCGCCAGAAGATCAGGCAATATCTGCAAAAGGTCGTGCACGCGGACATAGACCCCGATCCGGACCTGTCCATGGTTACGTTTTTCTATGGGAAGAGGGCCAACCCGGGGCAGTCCCGTGTCAGCAGCCTGACCCAGTTGCTATTGGATAACCTGCGACCGTCTCAGCACCCGAATGCAATGAGGGAGGTACTGAGCGCTTACCTGATCGATTCCGACGGCGAACGTATCCGCAACCCGGCCAACGGCTATTTCATTACGTTGAGCGGGCGCGAACTGGCCAAGATGGTGACGAGCATCGATGCCGGTGGCAGTTATGAGGCCATGCTCAGGGAGCAAATGAATAAACCGGCCTACAAGAAGGCCTGGCAGACAGCGTACCTGGCCAATCTGAAATTCAAAGGCTATGAGGCCTCGCTCAAGGGCGACGCAGTGTTCAAGGCCATGGTGGTCGATAAGGCCTCCAACCCACCCAAATCAACGAAGAAACTCGCCCTCTGGCTGGACACTGTCCTGAGCTCGCCGTCGGTAGAGGCCCGCGCCTCCGTCATGGGGCGCAGCGTGCATGTGTACGGTCTGATGTTGGGTGGAAGCATGGCCGTCGGCGGCCGACACGCCCATATGGGCAATGCGGTCAGCATCAATGGTGTGCTGGTGTTTTCCGATCAGGAAGGGCCGGATATCAAGGGCACCGTGGGGGTTTATTTTCCCGACAGTCCCGAGGGCGAGGACTTCCACGAGTTTGCCGATCTGAGCGAGGGCGTTGCCGAGCTGTTGTCACGGGAGGATTGGCAGGCGTATTTCCGTTCGCGTATCTCCACGCGTAACCCTTCCGAGATAAAACGCACGCTGGGGCAACAGGGGGGGCGTCCGCTGATTCGCGGTTCGTTGATCACCGGCGATCTTCTTGAAGCCCTCCACCGGGCGCACATCAACTTTCACAGTGCCCATGCCGATCAGCGTTCCAACAGTAACCGCGATGTCCGTCATCAAACCTATGGCAGGTTCGGGCAGATGGCGATCGAGGTTGTCATGGAGTTGGCCGGTATGTTCCTGGCGCCGGGTTTCCAGATGCTCAAGAGCGCCGTCAAGACCGGCTTGCTGGTGTACAGGACCGGGGCTATTCCGCTGAACCTGAAGACTCTGGCGCTTGTGCATGCGGTAGCGAACCATGGCGGATCGCGTCTTGCCCGAGGCACCGTGCCCTCTCGGGGCCAATCTTTTTTCCGCGCGGTGACCGCGCGCCAGAGTCAGGATGAAGCGCTGTCCGGGTTGCCATTGGACATGGCGATCTATGCTCCTTATGCGGTGAAGGATGTCTCGGTGATCCGTGGGCTGACCGCGGACGCGCGAGGCTTTTATCGTGCCACGATCAGCAATGTGGCCACCGGCAGTGTGACGGCTCGCCCCGTGTATGTGCGACAACCCGACGGGACGGTGTTCCGTGTGCATGACCACACGAAGCTGGATGCAACCGAAGCCACCCTGGTCAACCCGATGACGGGGCTGGACATCCGCTCCAGTGGGGTGATGCGCAGCACCGTGGCGCGCATGTCCGATGGGCAGTGGCGTGCCGTGGGCTTTGGCCGGGGCGGCGGCAAACGGCCGGCGCAGACGCCTGCCCAACCGGGCCCGTCAAAGAAGCCTGCCCTATCGGTTTCCGCTGTTTCCAATTCGATACGCACGCCGGGCAGTTGGAACAATCGGATCATAGACCTGGTGCCGTCAATCATGACGCGCCTGGCGATCTGGCCACAAAACCGCAGCTTGCTGATCATTGATGAAATATCCGCACAACGTGCCTGGTCGGTGCGTTTTACCCCGGGGCAACATGAAACGATTTATCCGGTGGCCGAGCATCCGGATAGAGCAGATACAGATGTCGTTTTGAGACGAACCGGTCATGACCATTACAGTTTGCTCTTGGGTGAGCGCGTGGTGGATATCGATGCCGATGGTGATTGCCTATTCAAGGCCTTGGCGGCTGGGTTGAATGAAGGGCAGGCCCAGGAGACGTTCACGATGCAGGGGCTGCGCGATGCGGCAGCCGATCATGTCGATCTACATCCGGAGTTGAGTCAATACGTGGCGCCGCCAGTCTCCAGAGTGCAGCAAGCGCTTTTTGAGAATGCGCCATCGCTGGTCAATCTTCTGGACAATGCGGCGATGCTCGATCTCACCCGGATCGTCTACGGAACGCCCAACCCGCAGCGCTTGTTCCAACCGACCTTGGATTACTTGGACCTGCATGCAAACAGAACTGTTCGTATGGCAATTACTGCGGCACCAGGGACTAAGTTACCTCCTGAGATCCTGCAGGAAGTCGGCCGCATGTTATCGCCCCGGCCCCCGGCAAATCTGGCGGCAGGCACCAGCGGCCCTTTTTCCGCGCAGGAAAAAGTCACCATGAAGCAACTGTTCGAGGACATTCTGCTGCCGCCTGTCGATGATCAGAACATTCTTCGGCTGCTCGGTGACAAGTACCTGCTGGTTTCCAAAGACGTGGCCCACATCATGCTGGAGTATGGGCTCACCGCCCGGCAGTTGGTCGGTCATCATCCCCGCAATAGCCTGGCCTATGTCAGGCATGAGGAGGCGCTGCACGATCATCTGGACCCGGATGAGCTAGAAACGCTGCTGGACGGTGCCCATCTCGTGGATCGCAATGATCTGGATGACGTAAAAGACCAGCTGATGCGCGTTCGGGACAAGTTCGTCGATGACGATGCTGAGCTGTTTGATCAGTTCATGTATGCCGACATGGTCGAGCGGACCGTTGATTTATTCAGAACGGCCCTTGGGCGTTTCCCTGATCTGCTGCGGCGGGCCAACATTATCCTGAGATCCCGCGTTATCGCTCACAACCTCGGTGGCATGTTGTCCGTGAGTGACGTCGCGAGGTGGATCCGTAATCCGGCGCTGTCCGACAGGCGCTTTGAACTCATTGCCGCGTATGCAGACGCCCGTTATGCCGAACTGGAGCGTACGGGACGCATCGACCTTGACTGGATGCAGGTGTTCAATGATCAGAACCTGCAAAACATTCTCGTTTATCGACCTAATTTGATGGCGTTCATGAAGTTCCTGGGCGGGGCGCGGAAGAACGTTGAGAGCATAGACGTACCTGCCGTCGCGAAATTGTTTAGCCCTCCAGGGGAGTTGCCGTCCAATAACCGGGTGGCCATCTTGTTAAATACCCCGGGTTTAGTGGGGAACCTTATGCGTCTGCGAGCCGATTACGCCATGCAGATCTGGCTCGACCTGATTGGGCCGCATTTTAGCGATGCGACTATTCGGCAGGCGCTTGGACGACCGGGGTCGCTGCGTACTGGACTGGAATTTGGATTGGCATTAAGAGAAAGCCTGGGGGCAGAAGAAGCCCGTGCGAATCGAATCATCCAGACCCTGTTCGCCATCGGCCAACGACGGGCCCAGCTCTATCTCTACAACTTTAACTTCCCAGCTAACCGCTTGGGGCATAGCCGTCTGGATTTTGCCGTGTACCTGGAAAGTCATCTGAGCATCCCGCAATGGGCCTGGCAGTATGCACGACGGGGCGTAACTCCTGACTCGCTCAAGCAGTTTGGTGAGGTGAAGCGCAAGTCGGAGTGATTTGACGGTGGGCAGGCGACGAATGTGTCGACTGCCCACTAGCCATCGCGAGCAGGCTCGCTCCCACAAGGGATTGGCGGCGAATACAGATTCTGCATTCGCCCTGGGCTCCTGTGGGAGCGAGCCTGCTCGCGATAGCTGACTGTCAGGCGAAACAATTCAAGAGCGACACTCCACCAACCCAAGCACCTGCCCACCCGCGCTCTGGTTCTCCTCACTCAGCCAGCGCTCGAATCCTGCCCGGATCGCCGGCCACTCCGAATCCAGCATCGAGTACCACGCGGTGTCGCGGTTCTGGCCCTTGACCACCATATGCTGGCGGAACACCCCTTCAAAGGTGAAGCCCAGCCGCTCGGCGGCGTATTTGGAACGGGCATTGGCGTTGTTGCACTTCCACTCCAGGCGCCGATAACCCAGAGCGAAAGATTCCTTGGCCAACAGATAAACCGCCTCGGTGCTTTTCGGCGAGCGCTGCATCGACGCGCCGAAGGTCACATGGCCGATCTCGATGCGGCCTTGTGCTGGCACGATCGACATCAGGCTGAGGATGCCCTGCACCTCGCCACTGGCGCGGTCGATCACGCTGAAGAAATACGGGTCGACGTTGGCGGCGTGATTGGCCAGCCACGCATCGAACGCACTGCGATCCTTGAACGGGCCGTAGGGCAAGTAATCCCAGAGTTTCGGGTCGGCACCGGGCCCTTCGAGGGCTTGCCACAGGCCGTCGGCGTGACGCGCCGGATCGAGTTTTTCCAGGCGGATGAAGCGCCCTTCGAGCAACTGCGTAGACGGCGCCGGAGCGCCTTTCCAATCGGCGAGGGAAATCGACATGCTGCGCTCCTTACAGGGCTTTGCGAAATTGAATGTAACCCGGGCGTTCGGCGATGCGCTCATAGAGCTGGATCGCCGTCGCGTTGGTTTCGTGGGTCAGCCAATGCACCTTGCAGCAACCATCGGCCTTGGCGGTGGTGTAGACAAATTCGATGAGCTGGCGACCGACCCCGGTGCCGCGGCTGTGCTCTGACACCAGCAGGTCTTGCAGGTAGCAGGAGTTTTCGATGCTCCAGTTCGACCGGTGATAAATGAAGTGCACCAGGCCTACCGCCGTGTCGCCGTTCCAGGCGAGGGCGCCGTGGGTCGGTTCGCGGTCATCGAGCAGACGTTGCCAGGTGCTTTGGCTCACGGCCTGCGGCAGTTCGGTGTTGTAGAAACGCAGGTAGGCCTGCCACAACGGCAACCAGGCGGCGTGATCGTCAGCGCTGACGAGGCGGATCTGGGGATGGCTCATGTTCACTCCTTGGAGGATAGGTCATGCATCAGGTATGCGAGGGCCTGGTCCTGCGGGTCCAGGCTGGCGGCAAGACCCTGGCGCACCCCGCTGATGTCCGCGGGGCTGCGGTTCTGGCTGAGTTTGCGTTTGCCTTCCAGGCGCTGGATGGGCAGGGTGAAACCGACGATGGCCTTGAGCATGCTGTCGATGTACTGCGCCGGTGCATCATCGATTTTCCAGGGCTGGGCGCGGCCGGCTTCGTGACGATCGGTCAGGGCGCCCACCAGGTTACGCAGGCGATGGGGATCGCTGAACACCTCTGCGCGGCCATAGGCGTGTACGGCCAGATAGTTCCAGGTCGGCACGACTTTGCCGTGTTCGGCCTTGCTGGGATAGAAACCGGGACTGACGTAGGCGTCGGCCCCGGCGAAAACCACCAATGCTTCGGCACCGGCTTCCAGGTCATGCCATTGTGGATTGGCCCGGGCCATGTGGCCGTAGAGGCTGCCATTGGGGCCTTGTTGCGGGTCCAGCAACAGTGGCAAATGACTGGCCTGCAAGCCGTGTTCACCGTGAGTGATCAATACAGCCAGGCGGCAATCACCCATCATGGCATGCAGTTGGGGCAGGTCTTCGACGACAAAGGCTTGTGGGTTGTACATGACGATTTTCCTTGGCGAATGCGAGCATCCTAGGCAGGCTATTGGTCTGTTGTAAGAGCCACTTATGACCAATTCGATAGGTCCATTTGCGAGGACTCTCATGAACAATGCCGTGCCGCCACTGTCGTTCAACCCCGCCGGCATTGAGCTGGACCGCCGTCAGGGGCTCAGTCGCCAGCTTTACCAGGCTTTGCGTATGCGGGTGCTGGATGGGCGGTTGGCCAGCGGTACGCGTCTGCCGGCCAGTCGCGATCTGGCGGCGGCCTTGGCGATTTCCCGCAATAGCGTGGTGCGGGCCTATGACCAGCTCTACGCCGAGGGTTTCATCGAAGGACGGGTCGGTGACGGCACTTATGTGGCAAAACTGTCGTCGACGGCCCTGCCGCTGAAAAACATATCCACAAAAGTATCCACAGGGTTTTCAACAGGCTTATCCACTGGTTTACCCACAGATTGGCTGGATTTACCTGTGGGTCCATCCAGTAAAGTTATCCACAGCGGTGCATTGGAACGGGTCGGAAAGCACCATTTGCCCCAACCACCCCTGGGTCCGCCAAGGGCATTTCGGGTCGGTGTTCCGGCGTTCGATCTGTTTCCTTTCGAGGTTTGGGCCAAGCTGAACGCGGCTTTCTGGCGCAAGCCGGATCTGCAGCAACTGTGCTATGGCGATTCCCAAGGTGATGCGCGCTTGCGCGGTCTTATCGCAGCGTATCTGCGCAGCTCCCGAGGCCTGCACTGCACAGCTGAACAAATTGTGATCACCAGCGGAGCTCAGCAGGGCATTAGCCTTTGTGCACAGCTACTGGTGGACCCGGGTGACGTCGTGGCTGTGGAAAACCCCGGCTATCGCGCCGCCGGGCATGCGTTCTCGGTCGCTGGTGCCGAGGTCAGAGGGGTGCCCGTCGATGGCGATGGTCTGGATTGCGCGGCGTTGGGTACGTTGAACCACTGTCGGCTGACTTATGTCACGCCGTCCCATCAGTACCCGACCGGGGTCGTCATGAGCCTTGCGCGGCGCTTGGAGCTGCTGACCTGGGCCGAGCGCAATAATGGCTGGATCGTCGAGGATGACTATGACGGCGAGTATCGCTACAGCGGTGCGCCGCTGGCGCCTCTGGCTGCACTGGATCGCCAGGGGCGGGTTCTTTATGTCGGGACGTTCGGCAAAGTCGCGTTCCCGGCCTTGCGCCTGGGTTATCTCGTGTTGCCACCCGGCCTGGTAGACGCCTTCGCCCGACGTCGTGCGGTGGATGTACGCCACTCTGAAGTCAGTACCCAGGCGGTGATGGCCGAATTCATGGCCGCCGGGCATTTCCAACGGCACATCAGGCGTATGCGCCGGGCCGCCCTGGCCAGGCGCGACGCGCTGCTGGCCGGCTGGCCGAAGGCGGTTCCAGGGGTTGGCGCCATGCCCACGGTGGTGGCGGGCCTGCACGTCACTGTGCCGGTGGACAGCGTCGAGCGTGAGCAAGAGCTGATAGCCCGAGCGACCCATGCCGGTGTCGAAATCAATGGCTTGAGTGGCTATTGGTTGCCCACCACGACGACGCCAGTGCGAGCCGGGCTGGTGCTGGGGTTCGCGGCCGTCCCGCCAGCAGCGATTGGCACCGCGCTGGCGAGCCTGGCCAAGGCCTGGAGAACAGGAGGCTGAGCGCCTGGCACAATCCCTGTGGGAGCGAGCCTGCTCGCGAAGACGTGGGCACATCCAACATGGCGGCTGGCTGATCCACCGCTTTCGCGAGCAAGCCCGCTCCCACAGATTCAGACCCTGACCGTTATGAGGGCCGCTTTGGAAAGAACACTTCCCTGGCCTGATCCACCGCAATTTCGCTGCGGTAAAGATCGATCAGTTGGCGCTGGGTGAGATCCTGGGTGGCGTCGGCGCGTGCTCCCTTGCTGACTTGTTCCGGTGTTTTCAAGCGACCGGAAAGGTAGGCGTGGGCGGGGACCCAGTCGGTGGAGTAACGGAAATCGGCAAACCAAAGCGTTTTGTTTTCCTTCACGTCCCTGATCTCATACCGGTCGAGATAGCCGCGAAGAGGGCCTTTGTTTTTTTGTCGGTTCTTTAGTTTGGTGATGGAAATACGGTTGCGGCTTTTAAGCCAAATGACGCCATCCATGGTCGGAGGGCGATGTTTGATGACATTCAGTACGGCATCGAAGGCTTCCTCGTACAGGGCCTTCGCTTGCGTCTTGAGTGCCATGCGCAGGGCTTCGGCGGTACGCTTTTGTTTTACTGACACTTCAACGGTTTCGTTCGAGGCACTGTCCACTGCCTTTTTGATTGCAATGCCGACTTTCTCCATCCTGTTTGCATGGGCGTTCAGGATCATTCCGAGACCGGTGGGCGATCGGCCTGGCGCATTCATGTGCTCCTCGACCTGCGCCTGGAACGCCTCCAGCCCATCGATCAGGGCTTGGCCCTTTGCGAGGCTGGTTGCCAGTGGCGGGACGATCTGCGGCGTGTCGGCGAGTGCATGGGGCACCCACTCACCGGTTCCCTTGCGGTGGAAGGTGGCGATGATCTTGTCCGTGACCGGGTTCTTCACATCGACCCAATCGGTTTCTTCCTGCATTTTCGTTAAACGAGGCTCACCACTGACAAGGCCCCAAAAGCGTGCCCTGATGAACTTCTTCCTGAACCTGGGGCGTGGCTCGTAAGGGTTGCCCGCGCTGCGCCGGTTGCTTCTCTCATCCAGGGCCTGGGCCAAATGTTGCAGTGCCCGTTTTTTCAGGCCGCCGATCTGCTTGTTCAGCCGATTGAGTTCGGCCGGCCGGGCGCTGTCCTTGTATTCAGTGCCCACGTATTCGAGTTGTTCTTCAAGGGCGGTGAACTGTTCCGTGAGACTGCCAAATGCATCGATTTGCTCATCCAGCCGGATCACGCTGCGTTCCTCGATGGCGTCGTGCAGGCTTTGGAAGGCGATCGTGGCGCTATCAACCAGTTGGTTAATGACCGCCCAACCTTCGGGCACTGTATTGATGCTGTCGAGCGACAGGCAGAGGTGGCGATACATGTCCAACTGGATAAGACGAATACCGTCGCTCTTGTAGGTCGGCATTCTTCCACGGTGCTGCCGGATAAACTCAAAACCTTCACGCCCCAGTATCTTGAGCCTGGAAAAACGGGTCTCCATGTAATCCAGGCGCTCGTTCATGTCCTCGCCGACCCGGATCATGCTTTCGGCTGCATCGACGTGCTGCTGCTCCACGACCGCGACGCCGGTGGTGGCCATGTCCATGGCTGTTCTCAGGGCAGGGGTAAACCGCTCTTTCAGCGCGTCTATCTCTTCGAACGTGAAGTTGATCTGTGCGTTCAGGTAGCCAAGCCTGGCTTTAGGCGCGTCGGGTCTTGATTGGAAGACGGGCCATTGCGTCAGTATGTTCAGCGCTTCTTCATAGCTTTCGCGCTGGGTTTTCAAGGTGCTCAAGTAAACGTTGCGCTTGGTCTCCTTGGCGGAGCCCGAGGCGCTGTTCAATTCTTGTGCATTCATTGTCAGCAGTGCCTGGTGCTCCGGTTTTTTTTCTTCGAAGCGGTTCAGTTCGGCCAGCAGTTGAACGCTGCGGCGGTGAGTGTCGGCGATGACTTTTTCCATCGCACCTTTTGAGCCCGTTCCGCGCAGGCGCAGACGGATGTCGATATGCCAATTGCCGTGTACATCCAGCCTCAGGGGAGGGCCCAGGCGCGAGGGATTCTTCCCGTCGACGACGCAGACCTTATCGCCCACCATCAGCACGTTGAACCATTTTTCTCCCACTTTGGCGTACCACCGCCCCTGGCGTTGATAGAGCCCTTTGGACATGCCTTCGGTATGGGCCTGCCCTGGTGTTTCGGGCGCGTCGACACTGAAACTCTCAAGGAGCTTGGCACCCTCTCCCGATTTGCCTGTCAAGGCACCGCTGGAATGGATGGACTCATAGTGTTCGGGGTGCGGTTGCTTAGCGGTGGAAGGCGCGAGTTTTTCGATAATGAGCTTGGGTTTAACCAGCTTGACCGGCTCCTCTAACACCTCCGGCGCCGCTGCCCTGCGACTGCGTATGCCTTCTCTGGCATGGTCGATAGCGTGGGTGGTGATCGCCATGGCCAGGTTCAGCAGCAGGTCGACGAATGCCTCCCATGTGGCTTGGTCGTTGGCGTGTTCGCTGTCCTGCATCAGCGTTTCAATGTCATCCAGAATTTGCCAGAGCCAGACGGCGGTGCCCACGGCAGCGCCCAGATAAGGCAGGGCCAGGTTGAAAATCAGCCAGCCTGCCTGCTTGAACGTACTCCAGCGGGTTTCGCTGTTGGAGACCGATTGCCGGTCTGCAAGCTCGACCAGGGCATTGGCATTGGCCTTGAACAACAGTGGCAGGAAATCGGGGCCCAGGGTTTTTTCGCTCAAACCGACGGGGGCGCTATCGAGCCATGATGTAAAAGGGTCCGTCGCAAACTCAACGATGACCCAGGGTGAGGGCAGCGGGCCCGAGAAAATGTATCGGCTGTAATTGCTGCGCACCTCATCGGGCAGCCAGGCCAGGACCGATTGGCGCAATTCAGGGATTTGCCTGATCGCATACAACAGGTTGCTGGAGGAGGGGTACTGGCACAACTGCGGCTCAAGCAGCGGTCGATAAAGCAGGCAGGGACCGGCGTCTGGATTCTTCGGACCGATCACGAACATGTTGGTCACGATGTCTTCCGAGGGGATCAGTTTCTGTTGGGATATGAAGGCCAGCCTGCGCAAGACGATGGGTTGTCCGTCGACCTTACGATCGGCTTCCTCCGGCTCCATCAGTGCGGCGACATAACGGTAACCCCGTTCGTCGATGTTCCCACGCCCTCGGATCTTTCCCTCCAGCGCCAGCATGGGCAGTTGAATGCGCAACTGGGAGGTGTACAACTCTTCGCGGCGGGCTGATTCGGTCGGATCGTCGAGCAGTTTGCTCTTCACCAGATCGGGATAGACGCGACCGATATCGATTTTGGTGATCAGGCTTTCGATGTAGTCGGTCGTCATCCAGGTGGGCAACACCTTGCCGGTGAGGGACCTGACGGTTTTGTTGCCCAGGGGCAGTGCAATCAGGTTTTGCAAGGCCAGCTCAACGAGATTGAACCGGGTGGTCTCGAATTTGCCCGGAACGATAAAAGACCCCCAGGCCACGAGGCTGCGAATCTGGATCTCGATTTTTTCCGGATCGAGTGTCGCAGCGTCGGCATGGTCCGCTTGCATCTGCTTCTTGAGGGCGTTCAACGCAAACTCCTTGATAGGAGCAATATCGTCCAGGTAGGTCTTGCCGGCATGGGAACTGCTCAACGCCGAAAGGTTTTTCATGTGCTGGGCGAACAGAATCTGATCGGATATCGACGCTGCCAGCAGCCAGTCGGGGATCTTTTTATCGAACCAGGTCGCGCCAAGACCTTTTTCTGCGTCCAGCCCGCTGGTCACTGGCTGGTCGTCTTCGATGGATGCAACTTTTTTCAGAAAGCTGGAGGAACCGAGGATCTTGACCTGCATGGCGATCAGGCCGCAGGCCTTTTGATCGAAGATGTTGCCGGTGGGCTCATACAGCCGCCACTGGATTTTCTTGCGGAACGTGGTGTCCAGTTGCGTCGGGAGAAATTGCCCCAGCGCCTGCTGTGAATCGAATTTTTTATAGCTGTCGCGCAGCGAGTACGTAAGGATGACCTCTTTACTGGCGATGGTTCCGATCAGTACCACCAACGAATTTTCGTTCAGGCGGCTCACTTTGGTCCCGTCAACTTCATCGATGTCGATCAGGTACGCGTGAGTGTCGTAGCGATCATGTTGCTTGCGGTCCTCCGGGTTGGGGTAAAGGAACAATTGCCTGGCCATGTCGCATTCGGTCGCGGTCCAGCCATTGACCTCTTTGACGTCCCAGATCTTGCGCAGCGTTCTGGAGAGCTCATGCCAGCGTGGGCCGGATGTGCCCACTGGAGCGTTCCAGTACGCCAGTTGCTGTTCCTGGCAGGCGGACAACATGACGGGCTCCAGTTCGTTGATCAGGGCTCCGATCTGTTCGATACGTACCGGCAGATGCACCTCCGGGGTGCTGATCGGTAGCTGAGTCAAAAAGTGCACGCCTTCAATCAGCATGGTCGAATCGCTCACGCCTACTCGTTCGGCCACCATATCGCTGAGGGTTTCGTAACGGGTGGGCAGTTCCAGGATTTCGCCGTCGACAATGTCCCAGCGAGGCTCACCAACGACTGTGTTGAGCGGATCGAGGTCCAGTGTCGGATACATTTTCTTGAGGGCCCTGCGCAGGAGCACCGCGGCAACTTCCGGGGAGGTAGGCCCTGCGAGTAGCTGGTTGAGCACAGCATTCTTGAGGCTGGCTTCAGGTGTGGTGTTCGTGGTTGTAGAGGTTCTGGTCATCTGACGCTCCCTGTCTTGCGATAGGTGGAATCCCCGCCGCTGAATGCTTCGGGGATTCCATGCTAGGGAGGTACAAGACAGGGAAGGTGGTAACTATGTATAGGCCGCCTCACTATGCCCGGGTGGGAATAAATCCCCTTGCCACAGGTGCCTTACTGCCCGGATTTGATCCGGGTCCAGGCCCGCGTCCGCGCGCGCTCGGCGTCCCTGGGCAACGGTTGCAAGGTGTAGAGCGTAGCCATCGCCGCCTCGGTCGGATACAGGTTGGGGTTGCTGCGGATCGCCGGGTCGACCATTTCGGTGGCGTCCTTGTTGGGGTTCGGATAGCCGACAAAATCGCTGACCGGTGCGATCACCTCCGGTTGCAGCAAGTAGTTGATAAAGGTGTAGGCGTCGTCCGGATTTTTCGCCCCTTTAGGGATGGCGAGCATGTCGAACCAGATTGGCGCGCCTTCCTTGGGCAGGCGCATGTCCACGGTCACGCCGTTCTTGGCATCCTTGGCGCGGTTGGCCGCCTGGGAGAAGCTGCCGGAGTAACCGACCGCCACGCAGATATCGCCGTTGGCGATGTCGGCCATGTACTTGGACGAGTGGAAATAGGTGATGTGCGGGCGGATCTTCATCAGCAGCGCTTCGGCCTTGGCGTAGTCCGCCGGCTTCTTGCTGTTGGGGTCCAGGCCCAGGTGCTGCAAGGCCAGGGGCAGGATCTCCGACGGTGAGTCGAGCAGCGCCACGCCGCACTGCTTGAGCTTGCTGATGTTCTCTTCCTTGAAGATCAGGTCCCAGCTGTCCACCGGCGCGTTGTCACCCAGGGCAGCTTTGATTTTGTCCGGATTGAAACCGATCAGGATGGTGCCGTACATGTAGGGCACGGCGAATTTGTTGCCGGGGTCGTTGGCTTCGATCAGCTTCATCAGCTTGGGATCGAGGTGGTTCCAGTTTGGCAGTTTGCTGCGGTCCAGGGGTTGGAACACCCCGGCCTCGATCTGCTTGGCCAGGAACACGTTGGACGGCACCACCACGTCGTAGCCGGAATTGCCGGTCAGCAGCTTGGCCTCCAGCGCTTCGTTGGTGTCGAAGATGTCGTAGACCAGCTTGACCTGGCTGTTCTGCGCCTTGAAATCGTCCAGGGCCTTGGGCGTGATGTAGTCGAACCAGTTGTAGACACGCAGGGTGCGCTCTTCGGCCTGGGCAGCGCCGCACAGCAGCGCGGCGCACAGGCTGGGAACCATCAAACGCTTGAGTCTGTTCATGCTGTTATTTCCTCATTGGGCGCTTTGAAAACCTTCGAGAACGTTCACGGCATTGATGCCGATTTCTGCTACCGCATAGCCGCCTTCCATCACAAACAGGGTCGGTTTGCCGAGCGCGGCGATGCGCTTGCCCATCGCCAGGTAATCCGGGCTGTCGAGCTTGAACTGCGAAATCGGGTCGTCCTTGAAGGTGTCCACGCCCAGGGACACGACGATGACATCGGCGTCGTAGCCTTGGATTTGCCCGCAGGCCTGCTCCAGCGCGGCGCTCCAGGTGTCCCAGCCTGAGCCGGCCGGCAAAGGATAGTTGAAGTTGAAGCCCTCACCGGCGGCTTCACCGTACTCGTCGGCGTAGCCGAGGAAGAATGGAAACTCGGCTTCCGGGTGGCCGTGGATCGAAGCGAACAGCACGTCGCTGCGCTCGTAGAAAATCGACTGGGTGCCGTTGCCGTGGTGGTAATCGACATCGAGGATCGCGACCTTCTTATGGCCCTGGTCGAGAAACGCCTGGGCGGCGATGGCGGCGTTGTTGAGGTAGCAATAGCCGCCCATCAAGTCGCCGGCGGCGTGGTGCCCCGGCGGGCGACACAGCGCAAAGGCACTGCGGGCGCCGCGCTGGATCTCGGCCTGGGCGGTGAGGGCGACTTGCGCGGCGCTGTAGGCTGCCTGCCAAGTGCCGGCGGTGATCGGCGCGCCGGCGTCGAAACTGTAATAACCCAACTGGCCGTGCAGGCTCGTGGGTATGACCGTGCGAAAGGTCCGCGCCGGCCAGGTGAAGGGCAACAAATCGCCCTCGCGGTTGTACTTGGCCCAGCGGTCCCAAGCACCTTTGAAAAATTCCAGATACGCCGCGCTGTGGATGCGCTGGATCGGCCCCAGGCCAAAATCCTGCGGCGCCTCCACCGGCCCCAGTCCCCGCGCCTTGACCCGCTCCAACACATGATCGGCCCGGGACGGCATCTCGAAGCAGGGCATCAATTGCCCGTCCATCAACTCGCAACGCCCGTGGTGCAGGTGGTGATCGTCTGAATAGATCGTCAGCATTTTTTTGTTCTCCGCAAGGCTGGTCGGTTTGAACACAGTCTTGCGGCGTGCGGCGTTTCAGAGAACGGCAGGAGAGGCCAAAAGGGGATCGAAATGGCCAAAAGGTTTGACCGTAAATCGCCCCTTGTTGGCGCGGGTGCGCGCGGGGTTGGGGCATGGAGCCCCTGTGGGAGCGAGCTTGCTCGCGATGGCGGCGGCACATTGCAGTCTGGTCTAACGGATGTAAGAGGTCCGTGGCGAGGGAGCTTGCTCCCGCTCGGCGGCGTAGCCGTCGTAAACCGGCTGATGCGATTTGTCTGGAGAATGCGTCAGCCTGTTTTGGGGCGGCTTCGCCACCCAGCGGGAGCAAGCTCCCTCGCCACGGGGTTGATGGTGTAACGGCTAGTGTGGCTCGACGTTATCCAGCGCTCGGTTCGCCAGCAATGAACTCAGCTCAATCAGTTGCTGGATGCCGAGGAGGAAGTGGCGGTGCGAGCCTTCCAGATCGAAAGCCAACTCGTTGACCATCGCGTCGGCAGAAGCCAGAGTTTCGCTGAGGTTGGCCAGCAGGCATTCGTTGTCGAGGCCTTTTACGACGGAGAATAGCTGGCCGGGTTGGATGGTTTCCGCGGGTTTTGCTGGTTTGGCCGCCAGGTAATAGTCCAATGCGCGTTTGGAGGCTTCGTCGAGCTTTTTTGCGTTGAGACCGTCCAAGTAGGGGGAGTTGGGATCTGCTTCTGCTGGGTTTGGTTTAATCTTGAACATAGTGAAGCTCCTTTCACGTGAGGAACTTTCGTCAACCGGGCCGCCAAACCCGTTCGCTGGTGTCAGCGACAGGGAGACGATAGGTGGTGAGGGCAAGGCGCACAAGCAGGCGGATTCTGGCGTAGTTGTAGGCAACTGCGCAGGGTTGCGTGGGTTGGTGGAAGTGTGACGGCGGGTGGGTAAACAGAGCTTCGTGTCGCTCTGCGATTCGTGGCGAGGGAGCTTGCTCCCGCTCGGCGGCGCAGCCGTCGTAGACCGGTTGTTGCGGTCTATCTGGCGTCAGTTTTTAGGGCGCTGGATGTGTCTGAGCGGACGCCATCGCGGGCAAGCCTTGCTC
The DNA here is from genome assembly GCF_032614175.1 of Pseudomonas sp. P105. Lineage (NCBI taxonomy): Bacteria > Pseudomonadati > Pseudomonadota > Gammaproteobacteria > Pseudomonadales > Pseudomonadaceae > Pseudomonas > Pseudomonas sp. P105. Next base: position 6,178,965 of record NZ_CP126693.1, on the reverse strand, counting down.
CCTCAGGGGATAGGTGTTGTGCGTGAAAGCGGCGATTACCGAAGGTTCAGGACCTGAACTGACTCGGCGCCACCCCACTCCAGCGCACAAAGGCATGTCGAAAACTGGCGGTTTCGCTGAAGCCGAGCATTTCGGCAATCTGATAGATCGGCAATTTATCCTCGCACAGCATCTGCTTGGCCCGTTCGAAGCGCAGTTCGTCGAGCAGTTCCTGATAGCTGCAGCCCATATTTTTGAGGTGACGACGCAAGGTGCGCGACGAGCAGTTCATCTGTTCTGCCAAGCCTTCCAGGCCGGGAGCGGCGTTCAATTGTGCACTGAGCAACTGGCGAATCCGCCCCAGCCAGGCCTGGCGACCGGTGAACTCGGTGTTCTGCCGACGGCAGCGTTCGGCCATGGCGTGGTGGGTGATGGGGTCGGCCAGGGGCAGTGGTTGTTCCAGCCAGTGACGGTCGAAGGCGAACGCGTTGTCGACGCTGTCGAAACGCACCGGGCAGTCGAAGAGCGCTGCGTAGCGCGCCTGGTAATCGGGCGCCGAATGTTCGAAGCGCGCCGCGCGCAGAGGCAGTGTCTGGCCGAGCAGGTCGTTGCAGATGACTTTTAGCGAAACCATGCAGAACTCGGCGTTGAACACCGCCAGGGCGGGGTTCTCCCGATATTCGCTGGCGCTGAGCCAGACCGTTTCATGGCCTTCTTCCAAGTGCAGGTCGAAGAGTGTTCCCAATAGCGCCGGATAGCGCAGCGCCAAACGCAAAGCGTCACCCAAAGTGGCACTGCTGAGTAGGGCATACCCCAGCATCCCGTAGGACGACACGTGCATGCGCAAGCCCAGTTCAAGGCCGATGTCGCGCTTGAGGGCCACGGCATTGGCGCAGACCTGCATCTCCTGATTGGTGGTGATGCGCGTGTCGGCCCGGCTCAGATCCGCCGCGCTGATGCCGCTGCCGGTCAGCAATGCATCACTGGGCAGGCCTTCGTGCTTGAAGGTATTGAGTACCAGGGAGACGGCGTTGAGTGTGGTGAGGTGGGAGTGAAGCATGTTCGTTTCCGGCCGGGGGAGGCTGGAGATGGAGCAAGTTGTATGCCGAACGAAGATTGCCAGGCTTGAGCGAACCCCTGTGGGAGCGAGCTTGCTCGCGATGGCGGTGGAACATTCAATATTGATGCTGAATGAAAGTCAGCCATCGCGAGCAAGCTCGCTCCCACAGGTTTTGCCGGGTGTCAGCTCAACTCGCCACACAGATCCAGCTCAACCAGCCGCCGAACCTCATCCACCGGCAGCCCAGCGCCAATCAACGCCTGCAACTTGCCGAATGCCGCCTCACGGGTCATGCCGCCACCGGACAGCACGCCGACGCCACGCAAGCGACTGCCGGCCTCGTACACGTCCAGCTCGACGCCACCTTCATGGCATTGAGTCACGGCCACGACCACCACGCCGCTGTCCCGCGCCCGCTCGAGGCTGGCTAGGAAGGCCGGGTTGTCGCTCGGGCCGGTGCCGCTGCCGTAGCATTCCAGCACGAGGCCCTGGATGCCGCTGCCCAGCAGGCCATCGAGGATTTCGGCGCTGATGCCGGGAAACAGCGGCAGCGCCGCGACGTTCGCCAGTTGCTTGGGCTGGTCGTAATTGAGCTGTGCCGGCAGCGAGGTTGCCTTGATACCACCGCCCTGACGCTCCAGGCGTTTGAACGGATGGCGACCGAAGCTGCGCACCTTGGCGCAACGGGTCGGTGCCAACAGCTCGCCGTGGAAATACAGATGCACACCCGGCGCCAGCCCCTGACCGAGGGCGACCAGCGCGCCACTGAGGTTTTCCCAGGCATCGCTGTCGGTGACGCCGGCGGGCAACATGGAGCCGGTGAAACACACCCGCGCATGCAGGCCGAGTAACTGGAAGCTCATGGCGGCCGCGCTGTAGGCCAGCGTATCGGTGCCGTGCAGGATCAACACGCTGTCGCAGCCCTGTACATCCACTGCATCGACCACGGCTTCGCGCAGTTGCTGCCAGTAGGCCGGGGTCATATTGGCGCTGTCGATCAGCGGCGACATTTCCCGGAAACGCCATTGCGGGATGACGAGTTCGGGTTGGCTGTGCAGGTAATCGCGCATCCGTGCTTCGAAACCGGATGCCGGGGCCAGGCCATGGGCGCTGGCCTGCATGCCGATGGTGCCACCGGTGTAGAGCACCATGACGTGCTGGGCGGCAGGGTAGGTCGAGAAATTCATGGGTGTTCTCCGAGGACGAAAGCGACAGCTCATCGGGCTGTCACAACATAAGGTCGAGCATGACGCCGACCTTACGCTGTGTCACGCCGGGCGCAGAGGGTGCGCCCGGTTTTTCCAACAGCCTACCGATCAGCGTTGCGCGGCGGCCACGCCTGCCGGAGCCTTTCCAGGCGCGGCTACCGGTGCCGAAGGGTTGGCTGGCCAGGCCCTGCGGTCCAGATCCAGGTCCGGGAACTTGCTGGAATCGAAAACCGGAACCTTGATGCCGGCCGAACGCTGGTCATCGTAGTCACGCAGGATGCGCATGCCGACCTTGAACAGCAGGAACAGCGCGATCAGGTTCACGAACGCCAGCAGGGTCATGGTGATGTCGGCGAAGGCGAACACGGTGCCGAGGTTCTCGATGGCACCCCAAAAGATCAACACCAGTACCAGGGTGCGGTAGCCGATCAGCACCTTGCGGTTTTCGCCGACCATGAAGCGCAGGTTGTTCTCGCCCAGGTAGTAGTTGTAGAGGATCGAGGTAAACACGAACAGCGACAGGGCCACGGAGATGAATACCCGCCCCCAGTCACCCACCACGGCGGCGAGGGAGTTCTGGGTCAGGGCAATACCGTCACCTTCGAAGCCCGGGGTGTAGAAGCCCGACAGCAGGATCAGCAGCGCGGTGCAGGTGCAGATCAGAAAGGTGTCGAGGAACACGCTGAACGCCTGAATCACACCCTGAGCCACCGGGTGCTCGACCGAGGCCACGGCGGCGACGTTTGGCGCACTGCCCAGGCCCGCTTCGTTGGCGAACACGCCACGCTTGACGCCCATGACGATGGCGCTGCCGATCAGGCCGCCAAAGGCCTGGTCAAGGCCGAAGGCGCTTTTGACGATGGTGGTCAGCATGGCCGGCACCTGATCGAACTGCAGCACGATCACGTAGAGGGTGACGCCGATGTACGCCAGGGTTTTGACCGGCACCAGCAGGTCAGCGACCTTGGCGATGCGCTTGATCCCACCGATGAACACCAGGCCCAACAGCACCGCCAGGCCAATGCCTGTGTAGGTGGTGTCGAAACCGAAAGCGTTGTTCAGCGAGTGAGTCACGGCATGGGCTTGCAGGCCGTTGAAGGCGAAGCCGAAGGTGATCAGCAGCAGGAACGCCATGATCATGCCCAGCCAGCGCTTCTGCAGGCCGTGCTGGATGTAATAGGACGGGCCACCACGGAACTGGCCTTCGGCGTCGCAGCGCTTGTAGAGCTGGCCGAGGGAACATTCGAAGAAGCTGCTGGACATGCCGACCAGCGCGGTCACCCACATCCAGAACACCGCGCCGGGCCCGCCGAGGGTGACGGCGATGCCGACACCGGCGATGTTGCCCGCGCCGACACGACCGGCCAGGCTGAGCATCAGGGCCTGGAAGGAACTGAGCTGGCCGGCGCTGCTTTTGAGGCTGTCACGGAATACCGCGAACATGTGAAAGAAGTGGCGGAACTGGACGAAACGCGAGCGGATCGTGAAGTAGCTACCGAGCCCGACAATGAGCACGATCAGCACTTTCCCTGAGAGGAAGTCGTTGATGACTTCGAGCATGAGTATTCCTCGCTGTTTTTTGTTTAAGCAAATGCTGGCCATTTGGAAACATCGTGTTACATCGGCCGGCGCGCGGCACGACAGGTGAGGCGATGTTTCGTCCCGGTCCATATTGCGGGTTTGTTATTAGTTCGGTTTTCGCATGTGTTGGGGGTCTCGTTTCTGACGACCGCTCACGCGAAGAGGGGCGGCACTATACCTACCAGTGCGGCGCCCGTCTGCACGATTGTGGTGCGTGCGACGAAACGGACCTTTGAATCACCTGGCCTCGCGGTCAGGTTCTTGTGGGAGCGAGCCTGCTCGCGATGGTTGGCGACGCGGTTTTTTCAAACGGCAGCGCGTCATCGTTTATCGCGAGCAGGCTCGCTCCTACAGGTTCTCTAAGCGTTTGTAGCTATCAGTTAAAAAAAAGGGCTTGGGGAATAAATCCCCAAGCCCTCAAAAGGTGAGAGGTGTCTAGTCCCTCGACCTGGTGAGCAGTCATTGCGTCGATCACGCCTTCAGCGGGACGAGACGCGGAGCAATCATGTTTTCGGGGCGCAGGATGTCGTCGAGCATGGCGTCGTCGAGCAAGCCTTCTTCGCGCACCAGTTCCAGTACGCCGCGGCCGCTTTCCAGCGCAACACGGGCGATACGGGTGGCATTTTCATAGCCGATGTACGGGTTCAGGGCGGTGACCAGGCCGATCGAGTGCTCGACCAGTTCGCGGCAGCGCGCTTCGTTGGCGGTGATGCCGACGATGCAGTGTTCGCGCAGCATGTCCATGGCCCGTTGCAGCAGGCGGATCGAGTCGAAGATCTTGAAGGCGATCAACGGCTCCATCACGTTCAATTGCAGTTGCCCGCCTTCGGCCGCGATGGTCAGGGCCAGGTCGTTGCCGATGATCTGGAACGCTACCTGGTTGACTGCTTCGGGGATTACCGGGTTGACCTTGCCCGGCATGATCGAGCTGCCTGGCTGGCGAGCCGGCAGGTTGATCTCGTTGATGCCGGTGCGAGGACCGCTGGACAGCAGGCGCAGGTCGTTGCAGATCTTCGACAGCTTGACCGCGGTGCGCTTGAGCATGCCGGAGAACAGTACGAAGGCACCCATGTCGGACGTGGCTTCGATCAGGTCGGCGGCCGGTACCAGCGGCTGTCCGCTGATGGTTGCCAGGCGCTGCACGGCCAGGGCCTGATAGCGCGGATCGGCGTTGATGCCGGTGCCGATGGCGGTGCCGCCCAGGTTTACTTCGGTGAGCAGTTCAGGCGCCAGGGTTTTGAGGCGTGCCAGGTCTTCGCTCAGGGTGGTGGCGAAGGCGCGGAATTCCTGGCCGAGGGTCATCGGCACAGCGTCCTGCAGTTGGGTGCGGCCCATTTTCAGGACGTGGCTGAACTCTTCACCCTTGGCGGCAAAGGCTTGGATCAGGCTGTCGAGGCTGGCCAGCAACGCGTCGTGACCCAACAGCAGACCCAGGCGAATCGCGGTCGGATAGGCGTCGTTGGTGGACTGCGCCATGTTCACGTCGTTGTTGGGGTGCAGGTACTGGTATTCGCCTTTGTTGTGGCCCATGGCCTCCAACGCAATGTTGGCGATGACTTCGTTGGCATTCATGTTGGTTGAAGTGCCAGCGCCGCCCTGGATCATGTCCACCACGAACTCTTCGTGGAAATCGCCGCGGATCAGTCGTGCACAGGCTTCGCTGATAGCGGCGTGCTTGGCTTCGCTGAGTTGGCCCAGCTCGCGGTTGGCATCAGCGGCGGCCTGTTTGACCATTGCCAGACCGACCACCAGCTTGGGGTAATGCGAGATCGGGACGCCGGAGAGACGGAAGTTGTTCACCGCTCGCAGGGTCTGGATGCCGTAATACGCTTGCGCCGGTACTTCAAGTACGCCAAGCAGGTCTTTTTCTGTGCGGAATGATGCAGCGGAAGACATGATAGAAATCATCTCGATAAGGACCCGGTCTGAGCCGGAACGCTGTGAATCCTAGGCTTTCAGAAAAATTAGGGCCAATGCTGTTAAACACTGCCCTATGCACATTCGGCATAATGCGGGTGTGACGCCGACGGTACGGCGAGCGTGTGACCTGTTTTGGTGCGTGCCTTGGGAGGACGTGATGAATCTAGAAAGCAAATGGCTCGAGGACTTCAGTGCCCTGGCCGCGACTCGCAGTTTTTCCCAGGCGGCCGAACGGCGCTTCGTGACGCAACCGGCCTTCAGCCGACGCATCCGCAGCCTCGAAGCGGCGCTGGGGCTGACCCTGGTCAACCGCTCTCGCACACCGATCGAACTGACAGCAGCGGGGCAGTTGTTCCTGGTGACGGCGCGTACCGTGGTCGAGCAACTGGGTGAAGTGCTGCGTCATCTGCACCATCTGGAAGGCGGGCAGGGCGAGGTGATGCAAGTGGCGGCCGCGCACTCCCTGGCGTTGGGCTTCTTCCCGCGCTGGATCGCACAACTGCGCAACGAAGGCTTGAACATCGCCACGCGGCTGGTGGCGACCAACGTCGGCGACGCCGTGCATGCGTTGCGTGAAGGGGGTTGCGATCTGATGCTGGCCTTCTATGACCCGGATTCGGCCATGCAAATGGACCCGGAGATTTTCCCCTCGCTGCACTTGGGCCAGACCGAAATGCTGCCGGTGTGTGCCGCCGATGCTGAGGGCAAACCGCTGTTCGACCTTGAAGGCGAGGCCAGCGTGCCCTTGCTGGCCTATAGCGCCGGTGCATTTCTCGGACGCTCGGTGAACCAGTTGCTGCGCCAGCGGGCCCTGCGTTTCACCACGGTTTACGAAACGGCCATGGCCGACAGCCTCAAAAGCATGGCGCTGGAGGGCCTGGGTATCGCCTGGGTGCCACAACTGAGCGTGCGTGCCGAACTGGCCCGGGGCGAACTGGTGGTCTGCGGCGGCGCGCAATGGCACGTGCCCCTGGAAATCCGCCTGTACCGCTGCGCGCTGGTGCGCAAGGCCAACGTGCGCTTGTTGTGGCGCAAGCTCGAGGGCGGCGCGGCGCAAGGCGTGACTGGCACCTGATACCACGAAGATCTTCTGTCGGAGCGAGCTTGCTCGCGATAGCGGTGTGTCAGGCAACGATGATGTTAAATGTCAGTCCGCTATCGCGAGCAGGCTCGTTCCCACAGGGGCATTGTGGTGCTTTTTCGCTGACCTGAGAGTCAATAAAACCGCCGTTTAACCACAAATGACAGATGGTCGCGACAGGGGCTGTTTATCTATTTCATTGAGGTATACTGCGCGGCCTTCGGCCGGTCCAGATCGGCCATAATTCGTACAACAAGCCACGCCGGTTTCCTGCGTGGCTTGTTGTTTTTTGACGCGCCTGCGGGCGCCCAGAGAGAAGAGGCACGACGATGAGTGCACTGGTTGGCGTGATCATGGGCTCCAAGTCCGATTGGTCCACCCTTAGCCACACCGCCGATATGCTGGAAAAGCTCGGCATCCCTTACGAGGTGAAAGTGGTCTCCGCCCACCGCACCCCGGACCTGCTGTTCCAGTACGCCGAAGAGGCTGAGGCGCGTGGCATCGAGGTGATCATCGCCGGTGCCGGTGGCGCGGCCCACCTGCCAGGCATGTGTGCGGCCAAGACTCACCTGCCGGTGCTGGGCGTGCCGGTGCAGTCGTCGATGCTCTCGGGCGTCGATTCTCTGCTGTCGATCGTGCAGATGCCGGCCGGCATTCCGGTCGCGACCCTGGCCATCGGCAAGGCCGGTGCGATCAACGCGGCCCTGCTGTCGGCGAGCATCCTGGGCGCCAAGCACCCACAATTTCATACCGTGCTGAAAAAATTCCGTGCTGAGCAGACAGACAGCGTCCTGGACAATCCAGACCCACGCATTGCCTGAGGTGGTTGACGAATGAAGATCGGTGTAATCGGTGGCGGCCAGTTGGGTCGCATGTTGGCCCTGGCGGGAACGCCGCTGGGAATGAACTTCGCTTTCCTCGATCCGGCGCCGGACGCCTGCGCCAGCGCGCTGGGTGAACATCTGCGGGCCGACTACGGTGATCAGGACCATCTGCGCCAACTGGCCGATGAAGTCGATCTGGTGACCTTCGAGTTCGAGAGCGTCCCGGCCGAAACCGTTGCCTTCCTGTCCCAGTTCGTCCCGGTCTACCCGAGTGCCGAAGCCTTGCGCATCGCCCGCGACCGCTGGTTCGAAAAGAACATGTTCAAGGACCTGGGCATCCCTACACCCGCGTTCGCTGACATCCAGTCCCAGGCCGACCTGGAGGCCGCCGTTGCCTCCATCGGTCTGCCGGCGGTCCTCAAGACTCGCACCCTGGGCTACGACGGCAAGGGCCAGAAAGTCCTGCGCAATCCTGAGGATGTGGCCGGCACGTTCGCCGAGCTGGGCAGCGTGGCCTGCCTGCTGGAAGGTTTTGTACCGTTCACTGGGGAAGTCTCGTTGATCGCCGTGCGGGCTCGCGACGGGGAAATCCGTTTCTATCCGCTGGTGCACAACACCCACAAGGACGGCATTCTCAAGCTGTCCGTTGCCAGCACCGATCATCCGCTGCAGGCCCTGGCCGAGGACTACTCCAGCCGTGTGCTCAAGCAACTGGACTATGTCGGCGTGATGGCGTTCGAGTTCTTTGAAGTGGACGGCGGCCTCAAGGCCAATGAAATCGCCCCGCGCGTGCACAACTCCGGGCACTGGACCACCGAAGGCGCCGAATGCAGCCAGTTTGAAAACCACCTGCGGGCGGTGGCCGGGCTGCCGCTGGGCTCGACCGCCAAAGTCGGCGAAAGCGCGATGCTCAACTTCATCGGCAAGGTGCCGGACAGCGAGAAAGTCCTGGCGATTGCCGATTGCCACCTGCATCACTATGGCAAGGCGTTCAAGGCCGGGCGCAAGGTCGGTCACGCCAACCTGCGCTGCGCTGACCGGGCCACGCTGGCCCAGCAGATCATCAAGGTCGAGACACTGATCGCCGAACAATAGTCTTCAGTGTCGGTGGAACCATTGGTCGGCTAACTTCTCTGATGGCTAGGTGCCAAAGCCCGAACGGGCTTTGGTCTAGCGACTTACCTCAGAGGGAAATGCCATGGGAATCATTGGAACCATCTTTATCGGCTTGATCGTGGGCCTGCTGGCGCGCTTCCTGAAACCAGGCGATGACAGCATGGGCTGGATCATGACCATCCTGCTCGGTATCGGCGGTTCGTTGGCAGCCACTTACGGCGGCCAGGCCCTGGGCATCTACCAGGCTGGCGAAGGCGCCGGTTTCATCGGTGCCCTGGTGGGCGCGGTGGTGTTGCTGGTGATCTACGGTCTGATCAAACGAAACTGATTCTGTGACAAAGCCCCCTCTGCGTTGGCGCGCAGGGAGGGCTAGAATGCCCGGCGTCGCACTTCCTACTTATTGCCGAGCCCATTCATGCGCCGTTTAGTCTTGACCCTCCTTCTGCTGGGCAGCGGCCTGGCCCACGCCGCCGAACTGCCGGAAACCGACTGGCTCGAACTGATGCCCAAGTCGGACCAGAAAGCTCTCGAGGCCATGCCCGAGATTGACCACAACACCCCCGAAGCCAGCGGCACCTTCACCGAAAAAGGTGGCTTGAAACAAAGCAAGGGCTTACCGGCGGTCATGTATTCGAGCAAGACCGTGGCGTCGATGAACGACCGGCATATCCGCCTGGGCGGCTACCCGGTGCCGCTGGAGTCCGACGCCAAGGGCCGCAGCACGCTGTTCTTCCTGGTGCCTTACCCCGGCGCCTGCATTCACGTCCCGCCACCACCGCCCAATCAACTGGTACTGGTGCGCTATCCCAAGGGTTTGAAGCTGGACGACATCTACACACCGCTCTGGGTGACCGGCACGCTGAAGATCGAAAAGGTCGACAACGACCTGGCCAGCGCGGCGTACGCGCTGGAAGCGGAAAAGGTGAGGGTGGTGCAGGAGGCGGATCTGTAACGGCCGGCTGGCCTGATACAAATCCCAATGTGGGAGCGAGCCTGCTCGCGAAGCGGTGGGTCAGTCTCAACGATATTGACGGTCAGTCCGCTATCGCGAGCAGGCTCGCTCCCACAAAGTTTTGTGGTGTGGCTTAGAGCGGCTTGCTACCGATGCTCACCCCGAGGGTATGACTGGCCTGCGGCAACAGCGATACCACATCGTCCATCACATTCGCCGTCTCGATACACAGCATGCGCTGCCAGCCATCGTCGGCCATGTCGCTGAAGGCCTTGGCGCGTTCGGTCCAGGGGTTCCAGATCACCGCCGAGCGTGAACCGCTGCTGGTCAGTTCGATGCGTCGTTCCCAGTGCGGGTCAACGATGCTCAGCTTCGCTGGGGTATCGAGATAGATGCGATCAGTCTCGCCGGCAAAGTGCAGGTCGCCGGCCTGGGTCACGGTATTCCAGTCGTCCAGTGTTTCGATATAACGCAAGCCATCCACGCCTTCGACATGCACGTTGCGCACGTCACTGACAGCGAAGTAACTGTGCAGCGCCTGGCTCAGGCTGACGGTTTCGCTGCCGCGGTTATGGCTGGTGAGGTGGATGTGCAACTGCTCGTCCATCACGATTGTCAGCGTCAGGTCCACCTGATGGGGCCAGCCCGAGAGGCCGTTTTCGGGGTAGGGCAGCACGAATTCCACTTTCAGGCTCTCGCCCTGGGCTTCGATGCCCTTGAGCTCCCAATCCATGGCCCGCACCAGGCCGTGAGCGGTGGCCGGATCGTTGCTCACGCGCATGGCCTGCACGCTGTCGGGGTTGCGCGTCAGGTTACCGAACCACGGCCAGCACACCGGCACCCCGGCACGGATGCTCTTGCCCGCCTTGAACGTTGCCTGGTCGTTGAGCCAGATCAGCGGCGGCTGGCCGTCGACCTGATAGCTGAGGATGTGCGCGCCTTGCTGGGCCACCAGCAACTCGGCCTGACCGTGGCGGATGCGCCAGCCGTTCAGTTCATCCAGTTTGACGGCTTCGACATGGGGCGTAGGCATACTGCAAGTCTCGCTCAGGAACATGAACTGCAATGGACCGCAAAACGGCCCCCGTGTTTAACGGGCGCGCGGCGGAACCGAGCGGGTACGGCCACTGCCATCGATGGCGACGAACACAAACACCGCCTCGGTGACCTTGCGCCATTCGCTGGACAGCGGATCGTCACTCCAGACCTCGACCATCATCTGGATCGAACTGCGGCCGATCTCCAGCGCCTGGGTATAAAAAGACAGCTGGGCACCCACGGCCACCGGCACCAGAAACGCCATGCGATCGATCGCCACGGTGGCCACGCGTCCACCGGCCACTTTGCTGGCCATGGCCGTGCCGGCCAGGTCCATCTGGGAAACCAGCCAGCCGCCGAAAATATCGCCAAAGCCGTTGGTTTCGCGGGGAAGCGCGGTGATTTGCAGGGCCAGGTCGCCTTGCGGGATTGGATCTTCCTGTTCGAGCTCTATCATGCCGGGGGTGCCTCTGACCCGTAACTCTGTCTTATGTATCAGGTGAATAGCCGTCTTTGAAAAAAACGATTCAGCCCGAACATGCGTTCGTCACGTTTTTCGTAAAGGCGTGCCAAAGGGAAACTCTGCGAAACCGGCTGGCAGGTTACTACGCCGCCAACGACGTTTTCGCACAGCAACCCCTTACAGAGTGTTGCAAGGTTGCGAGTATATCGAGCGATAGACGTCGAGACGACCACCCGGTTCCGATTTTGACTGTCAATTACGCACCTCTATGTGCTTTTTTGAACAATTTGCTATCGTGCCGAGCCTGCCCACCGTTGTCCGGGGTTGCAGAACTGACTATAAGAGAAGCCCTTGCCATGACCACTGCGCCTTCGAGCACGGCGACACCCGTTCAATCGGCTCGTCCGTTGACCCGTAACGATTACAAGACCCTGTCGCTTTCTGCCTTGGGCGGTGCGTTGGAGTTCTACGATTTCATCATTTTCGTGTTCTTCGCCACCGTGGTTGGCAAATTGTTCTTCCCCGCCGAAATGCCTGAGTGGCTGCGCTTGATGCAGACGTTCGGCATTTTTGCCGCCGGTTATCTGGCCCGGCCGCTGGGCGGGATCATCATGGCTCACTTCGGTGACCTGCTGGGACGCAAGAAAATGTTCACCCTGAGCATTTTCATGATGGCCGTGCCGACCCTCATCATGGGGTTGCTGCCGACCTATGCCCAGATCGGCATGTGGGCGCCGATTCTGCTGTTGCTGATGCGCGTGATCCAGGGCGCGGCCATTGGTGGTGAGGTGCCGGGAGCCTGGGTGTTCGTTTCCGAGCACGTTCCGGCGCGCCACATCGGCTACGCCTGCGGCACGCTGACGTGTGGCCTGACCGTGGGGATTTTGCTGGGTTCGCTGGTGGCCACGGCCATCAACAGCATCTATACGCCGGTGGAGGTCGCGGATTACGCCTGGCGGATTCCGTTCCTGATGGGGGGTGTGTTCGGCCTGTTCTCGGTGTACCTGCGCCGTTGGCTGCACGAAACCCCGATATTCGCCGAGCTGCAACTGCGCAAGGCCCTGGCTGCGGAAGTACCGCTGCGAGCGGTGCTGCGTGATCATCGTGGCGCCATTGCCCTTTCGATGTTGCTGACCTGGCTGCTGTCGGCCGGCATCATCGTGATCATCCTGATGACCCCGACCGTGCTGCAAACGGTGTATCACTTCAGCCCGACCACCGCGTTGCAGGCCAACAGCCTGGCGATCGTATTCCTGAGCTTTGGCTGCATCGGCTCGGGCGTGCTGGCGGACCGCTTCGGTGCCGGACGAGTGTTCGTGTTCGGCAGCGCGTTGCTGTTGATCACCTCCTGGACCTTCTATCACAGCCTGTTCAACCACCCCGACTGGCTGTTTCCGCTCTATGCCCTGAGCGGGCTGCTGGTGGGCACCATCGGCGCGGTGCCCTATGTCATGGTCAAGGCGTTCCCGGCCGTGGTGCGCTTCAGCGGCCTATCGTTCTCCTACAACCTGGCCTATGCAATCTTCGGCGGCCTGACTCCGATGATCGTCACCCTGCTGCTCAAGGAAAGCCCGATGGGGCCGGCCTATTACGTGGCGGTTATCTGCGGTATCGGGATTGCGGTGGGGGCGTATCTCTGGAAGGAAGGTCGTTAAGCAGTTATTGACTGTATTGACTTCATCGCGAGCAGGCTCGCTCCCACATTGGATTCTGTGTTCACCGCACATCCCCTGTGGGAGCGAGCCTGCTCGCGATTGGGCCTGCTCGATCGTCTTTTAAATCTCAATAATGGCCTTTCATCCAATTGTCATATTTCAGCCATAGAGTGTTCACACGGCTTACCGATACTTGGCCGACTTAACACACCTATCTGCTAGGAGTAAGGCATGAAACTGAAGCGTTTGATGACGGCAATGACCTTTGTCGCCGCTGGCGTTGCGACCGCCCACGCGGTTGCCGCTGTCGACCCAGCCATCCCGAGCTACACCAAGACCACCGGTGTGTCGGGCAACCTGTCCAGCGTCGGCTCCGATACTCTGGCCAACCTGATGACCCTGTGGGCCGAGAACTACAAGAAAGAATACCCGAACGTAAATATCCAGATTCAGGCCGCCGGTTCTTCCACTGCGCCACCTGCTCTGACCGAAGGCACCTCCAACCTGGGCCCGATGAGCCGCAAGATGAAGGACAACGAGCTGCAGGCCTTCGAAACCAAATACGGTTACAAGCCTACTGCTGTTCCAGTGGCCGTGGACGCCCTGGCTGTGTTCGTACACAAGGACAACCCGATCAAAGGCCTGACCATGGCTCAGGTCGATGCAATTTTCTCGTCGACCCGCCTGTGCGGCGCCAAGGCTGACGTCAAGACCTGGGGTGACCTGGGCGTGACCGGTGACCTGGCCAACAAGCCAATCCAGCTGTTCGGTCGTAACTCGGTATCCGGCACCTACGGCTACTTCAAAGAAGAAGCCCTGTGCAAAGGCGACTACAAGTCCAACGTCAATGAACAGCCTGGTTCGGCGTCGGTTGTACAGTCCATCAGCAGCTCGCTCAACGGCGTTGGCTACTCGGGCATCGGCTACAAGACCGCCAGCGTGAAAACCGTTGCTCTTGCCAAGAAAGAAGGCGGCGAGTTCATCGAAGACACCGAAGAAAACACCCTGAACGGCAAGTACCCACTGTCGCGTTTCCTCTACGTTTACATCAACAAGGCTCCGAACAAGCCTCTGGCCCCGCTGGAAGCTGAGTTCCTGAAGCTGGTTCTGTCCAAGCAAGGTCAGGAAGTTGTGGTCAAGGACGGCTACATCCCACTGCCAGCCAAGGTTGCCGCCAAGGCCCTGGCTGACCTGGGTCTGTCCGAAGGCGAAGGCTCCAACGTCGCCAAGAAGTAATACCTGAGCCCGGGCCACACCCGGGCTTTTGTGGGGGCGAGCTAGCTCGCGATAGCGGTAGGTCAGTCAACATTGAGGTTTGAATGTGATGACCCCATCCCGAGCAAGCCCCCCACACCCCAATTTCTGTCCGCTGCCGGTATTCACGGGCGGCGGATTTGTTGCGTCACTGCATTGTCATCTTTCTGTCATACAGGATCGCTAGGGTGTGCGCATGAATGATCTGGCCAATTCCACAATGACTACGACTTCCCCTCCCAAGCGCATTGACTTCAATACGCCTGAACTGCAACGCAAGCGCCGCATCCGCGCGCTCAAGGATCGCCTGACCCGCTGGTACGTTCTGGTCGGCGGGCTCGCCGTGCTGGCGGCCATTACCCTGATTTTCTTCTTCCTGGCGTATGTGGTCCTCCCGCTGTTCCAGGGCGCGGACCTGACCTCCAAGGACTCGATTACTCCTGCCTGGATGCAGGACGCCGGCAAACCGCTGATGATCGCCATCGAAGAGCAGAACCAGGTGGCGATGCGGATTTCCGACAAGGGCCAGGCGCTGTTCTTTGATGTAGACACCGGGGCAGAGCTGCGTCGTGTCGACCTGCCGGTGCCGGCGGGTGCCAGCGTGACCTCCATCGGCGAAGACCAACCCGGCAGCCCGCTGGTGGTGATCGGTCTGTCCAACGGCCAGGCACTGGTGGTGCGTCATACCTATAAAGTCAGCTATCCGGACGGCAAGAAAACTATTTCGCCGGCCATCGAGTACCCGTACGGCGAAACGCCGATTGTGCTCAACGAGCAGGGCGCGCCGCTGGAGCACGTATCGCTCAACGCCACTGATTCGACCCTGTTGCTCGCCGGTTCCACGGGCGCGCAACTGCAGGTGCTGTCGATCACCAGCGAAGAAAACATGATGACCGGTGAAGTCACCAGCGAGCAGACGCGTATCGATCTGCCGCAGATGACCGAGCCGGTCAAAAACATCTTCGTCGACCCGCGTCAGCAATGGCTGTATGTGGTCAACGGGCGTGCCCAGGCCGATGTGTTCAGCCTGCGGGAAAAGAGCCTCAACGGTCGCTACAAGCTGCTTGAGAACGGCGACGCCCAGGTCACCGCCAGCACCCAATTGGTAGGCGGGATTTCCCTGATCATTGGTGACTCCACAGGTGGCCTGGCTCAGTGGTTCATGGCCCGCGATGCGGACGGTGAGCAACGCCTGAAACAGATTCGTACGTTCCAGATGGGCACTGCGCCGATCGTTGAGATCACCGCCGAGGAACGGCGTAAAGGTTTCGTGGCCTTGGACGCTTCCGGCAAACTCGGCGTGTTCCACAGTACCGCTCACCGCACCTTGCTGGTGGACCAGGTGGTCGACGGCCAGGGCCTGTTCGGCATGTCACCTCGGGCCAACCGTCTGATCGTGGAGCAAGGCGGCAAGTTGCAACCGTTGCTGCTGGATAACCCGCACCCGGAAGTCTCGTGGAGCGCGTTGTGGGGCAAGGTCTGGTACGAAAACTACGACGAGCCTAAATACGTCTGGCAATCGACTGCGGCCAACACCGATTTCGAACCCAAGATGAGCCTTTCGCCGCTGACCTTCGGCACCCTGAAAGCGGCGTTCTACGCGATGCTGCTGGCTGCGCCGCTGGCGATTGCTGCCGCGATCTACACCGCGTACTTCATGGCCCCGGGCATGCGCCGCAAGGTCAAGCCGGTGATCGAACTGATGGAAGCGATGCCGACGGTGATCCTCGGTTTCTTCGCCGGCCTGTTCCTGGCGCCCTACGTCGAAGGGCACCTGCCAGGTATCTTCAGCCTGCTGATGTTGTTGCCCGTTGGCATCCTGGTGGCCGGTTTCGTCTTCAGCCGCTTGCCTGAGTCCGTGCGCCTGAAGGTGCCAGAGGGCTGGGAAAGCGCGATGCTGATCCCGGTGATCCTGTTCGTGGGCTGGCTCTCGCTGTACATGAGCCCGTACATGGAAGCCTGGTTCTTCGGTGGCGACATGCGCATGTGGATCTCCCATGATCTGGGCATCACCTACGACCAGCGCAACGCCCTGGTAGTCGGCCTGGCGATGGGTTTTGCGGTCATCCCGAACATCTACTCCATCGCTGAAGACGCCGTGTTCAGTGTGCCGCGTGGCCTGACCCTGGGCTCGCTGGCCCTCGGTGCCACGCCGTGGCAGACCATGACCCGCGTGGTGATTCTCACCGCCAGCCCCGGCATCTTCTCGGCGCTGATGATCGGCATGGGCCGTGCGGTCGGTGAAACCATGATCGTGCTGATGGCCACCGGTAACACGCCGGTCATGGAAATGAACCTGTTCGAAGGTCTGCGCACCCTGGCGGCCAACGTGGCGGTGGAAATGCCTGAGTCGGAAGTCGGCGGCAGCCATTACCGCGTGCTGTTCCTGTCGGCGCTGGTGCTGCTGCTGTTCACCTTCATCATGAACACCCTCGCCGAGCTGATCCGTCAGCGTCTGCGCAAGAAATATTCGTCGCTTTAAGAAAGGTAGAAGTCTGTGAAACAGAACTCCCTGAAAGGATGGTTCAAGAGCGGCGCCCCCGGCGTCTGGATCAGCGGTGGTGCGGTGTCCATCGCGGTCATCATGACCATTGGCCTGCTGGCAGTGATTGCCGTGCGCGGTCTGGGCCATTTCTGGCCGGCGGACCTGATCCACGCCAGCTACAACGTGCCGGGCATGCCCGCGCATCTGGTTGTAGGCGAAGTGGTGCAGAAGGAATCAGTGCCCCGCGAGCGTCTGAAAAGCGCTGGCCTGCCGGTGCCGGACGAAGGCCCCGAGTTCATGACCCGCGAGTTGATCAAGGTCGGCAACCGGGACCTCAACGGCACGGATTTCACCTGGATCGTCGGTGACTGGCTGACCAACCAGACCACGCCGCCGGAGCTGATGGCCATCGAGCGTCGTGAGTGGGGTAATTTCTACGGCTACCTGGTCAACGTCAAAGAGAACGGCAAGGTCATCGCCGAAGGCGAAGCGGCCTGGCCGGAACTGCAAGCTCGCGTGGCCCGGGTCAACAAACTCGCCGCTGAGCTCAAGACCCTGGAAAAATCCGACATCGGCGCAATCAACGCAGGGCTTGAGCGCATTCGTCTCAAAGGCCGCAAGCTGGAGCTGGAAGGCAAGCTGGACGCTGCTGCACAAGCGGACCTGGACGCTGACCGCGCCGAGCTCGATGCCCGCTACAAAGACATCGAAGCGCGTCTGGGCGACCTGCATTCGCAGTTCAACCGCGACAGCCTGACCGCCCGCGATGCCAATGGCAAAGAACTGGAAATCGAGATCGGCAAAGTGGTGCATGCCTACCAGCCGAACGGCATGGGGACGTTCACCAAGATCGGTTTCTATTTCAGCAAGGTCTGGGAATTCCTCAGCGACGATCCTCGTGAAGCCAACACCGAAGGCGGGATCTTCCCGGCGATTTTCGGCACCGTCATGATGACCCTGATCATGGCAATGGTGGTGACGCCATTCGGTGTGCTGGCAGCGGTGTACCTGCGCGAATACGCTCGCCAGGGACCGATGACCCGCCTGATCCGCATCGCGGTGAACAACCTGGCGGGCGTACCGGCCATCGTCTACGGTGTGTTCGGCCTGGGCTTCTTCGTTTATGTGTTAGGTGGTTCGGTTGACCGGTTGTTCTTCCCCGAAGCCCTGCCGGCACCGACATTCGGTACCCCGGGCCTGCTCTGGGCGTCCCTGACCCTGGCGCTGCTGGCGGTGCCGGTGGTGATCGTCGCCACTGAAGAAGGCCTGGCGCGTATCCCGCGTACTGTGCGCGAAGGCTCCCTGGCCCTGGGCGCGACCAAGGCTGAGACATTGTGGAAAATCGTGCTGCCCATGGCGAGCCCGGCGATGATGACCGGCATGATCCTCGCGGTGGCTCGCGCCGCGGGTGAAGTGGCGCCATTGATGCTGGTAGGTGTGGTGAAACTGGCCCCGTCGCTGCCGCTGGACGGCAACTACCCGTACCTGCACCTGGACCAGAAGATCATGCACCTGGGCTTTCACATCTATGACGTAGGCTTCCAGAGCCCGAACGTCGAAGCGGCGCGACCGCTGGTATACGCCACGGCGCTGTTGCTGGTGCTGGTGATTGCCACGCTCAACCTGTCGGCGGTGTGGATCCGTAACCACCTGCGCGAGAAGTACAAAGCACTCGATAGCTGATTTCACACTGATCTTTTGTGGGAGCGAGCCTGCTCGCGATGGCATCACCTCGGTTTTAAAGCCAAACCGAGTTGCCTGAATCGCGAGCAGACTCGCTCCCAGACAACCGAACCGAATTTGTTAGCACAGGGAGCCTCCCATGCAACACGAGACACAAGCACGCGGCATCAACATGTCGGCCCTGGGCCGCGACAAGCAGAGCCTGGACCTGGCTCAGGAAACCGTCGCCATCGAAGTGCCCGGCCTGAACCTGTTTTACGGCCAGAAGCAGGCGCTGTACGACGTCAGCCTGAACATCCCGAAGCAGCGCGTCACCGCGTTCATCGGTCCGTCGGGCTGCGGCAAGTCAACCTTGCTGCGCACCTTCAACCGTATGAACGATCTGGTGGACGGCTGCCGCGTCGAGGGCGAAATCAACCTCTACGGCAACGACATCTACCGCAAGGGCGAAGATGTGGCCGAGCTGCGTCGTCGTGTGGGCATGGTGTTCCAGAAGCCTAACCCGTTCCCCAAAACCATCTACGAGAACGTGGTCTACGGCCTGCGCATCCAGGGCATCAACAAAAAGCGCATTCTTGACGAAGCCGTGGAATGGGCGCTCAAGGGCGCGGCGCTGTGGGACGAGGTCAAGGATCGTCTGCACGAATCGGCACTGGGCCTGTCCGGTGGTCAACAGCAACGTCTGGTGATTGCCCGTACCATCGCCGTTGAGCCGGAAGTCTTGTTGCTCGACGAACCTTGCTCGGCCCTGGACCCGATTTCGACCCTGAAAGTCGAAGAGCTGATCTACGAGCTCAAATCCAAATTCACCATCGTCATCGTGACCCACAACATGCAACAGGCGGCGCGGGTTTCCGACTACACCGCCTTCATGTACATGGGCAAACTGGTGGAATTCGGCGACACCGACACCCTGTTTACCAACCCGGCCAAGAAGCAGACCGAAGACTACATCACCGGTCGCTACGGCTAGCCGTAGAGCCGCAAGCGTCAAGCTGCAAGCGGCAAGTAGAAGCGATCCGAGTAACGACACACATCAGCTTGCAGCTTGTAGCTTGCAGCTCACAGCTTTTGCGGAGCAAAACCATGATTTCGAAGGAAGGCCTTACTCACCACATTTCCGCACAGTTCAATGCCGAGCTCGAGGAGGTGCGCAGTCACCTGCTGGCCATGGGCGGGCTGGTGGAAAAGCAGGTCAACGACGCGGTGACCGCGCTGATCGAGGCCGACTCCGGCCTGGCCCAGCAAGTGCGCGAGATCGACGACCAGATCAACCAGATGGAGCGCAACATCGACGAAGAGTGCCTGCGCATCCTGGCCCGTCGTCAACCGGCCGCTTCCGACCTTCGCCTGATCATCAGCATCTCCAAGTCGGTGATCGATCTGGAACGAATCGGCGACGAAAGCACCAAGATCGCCCGTCGCGCCATTCAGCTGTGCGAAGAAGGCGAGGCGCCGCGCGGTTACGTCGAAGTTCGTCACATTGGCGACCAGGTGCGCAACATGGTGCGCGACGCACTGGATGCCTTCGCCCGTTTCGACGCCGACCTGGCACTGTCGGTGGCCCAGTACGACAAGATCATCGACCGCGAATACAAGACCGCGCTGCGTGAGCTGGCGACCTACATGATGGAAGACCCGCGCTCTATCTCCCGGGTGCTGAGCATCATCTGGGTGCTGCGTTCTTTGGAGCGTATCGGCGATCATGCGCGCAACATCTCGGAACTTGTGATCTACCTGGTGCGCGGCACCGACGTGCGGCACTTGGGGCTCAAGCGCATGAAGGCCGAAGTGGAGGGCACCTCGTCCGAAACCGCTAATGTTCCGGGCGAAACTGACGATAAGTAAGATTGCCCAAGAAAAGCGCCCGGCCTTCTGGTCGGGCTTTTTTTTGCGGCTTTTTTAATCGATAGCAGCACCCCGCGAACGAAGAGTCCCGGCGTGACTGAAGGTTTTTTGGCAATATGCCATCAGTAAAAGCGGTATGCTTGCCGGGATTTTTTAGAGGTGTATCTGGATGAGTAAGGTCAGTGTGTTGGTCGTGGACGACGCTTCGTTCATTCGTGACCTGGTGAAGAAGTGCCTGCGCAACTACTTCCCGGGCATCCGCATCGAAGATGCGGTGAACGGTAAGAAAGCCCAATCCCTGCTGGCCCGTGAGGCGTTCGACCTGGTGCTGTGTGATTGGGAAATGCCGGAAATGTCGGGCCTGGAGCTGCTGACCTGGTGCCGCCAGCAGGACAATCTCAAGGGCATGCCGTTTGTGATGGTCACCAGCCGCGGCGACAAGGAAAACGTGGTCCAGGCGATCCAGGCCGGCGTTTCCGGCTACGTCAGCAAGCCGTTCACCAACGAGCAACTGCTGACCAAGGTCAAGCAGGCCCTGCACAAGGTTGGCAAGCTCGACACCCTGATGAACAGCGCTCCGACCAAGATGAACTCGGCGTTCGGCAATGATTCGCTCAGCGCGCTTACCGGCGGCAAGGCGGCTCCGGTTGCGGCGGCGGCTCCGGCGGTCAATCCGTTTGCCAAGCCTGCTGTCGTTGCAGCTGCCGCGCCTGCCGCTGTTGCTGCTCCAGCCCGCGGCATGCTCAACAGCCCGCCGGTCAAGGCGCCTTCAGCCTCCACCGCCCCGGCTGGCGCCAACCGTGGTCAGGGCCAGTTGCGCCTCTCCAGCGGCACCCAGCAATGCGTGATCAAGGCCCTGAGCCTCAAGGAAGCGCTGCTGCTGGTCAAACGCACCGACACCCTGCCACAGGTGCTGGAAAGCGCCGTGCTGGACATGGAGCAGGGCGACAACGCCGAAACCGCTCGCCTCAACGGTTACTTGCACGCCATCGTTGCTCACGAGCAGACCCCCGACAGCGAATGGCTGCAACTGACCTTCCGTTTTGTCGATAAAGACCCACAGAAGCTCGACTACATCTCCCGCCTGATTGCCCGCGGTACAGCGCAGAAGCACTTCGTACCTGGCGCCTGATTCGGCGGCGTCCTTCAGTCAGTCATCGCGAGCAGGCTCGCTCCCACAGTGATCTCTGTTGTTCACAAAATTTGTGTCCACAGCAGATCCAGTGTGGGAGCGAGCCTGCTCGCGATGGGGTCACCAGCGGCACTAGAGCCCTATCGGCCAACCCATTTTGAAACATCCGTCGACTACGCTGGTCCATCCAGCTGCTAGGCTGCTGTACAGGCCTTCATTTCGACAGAATTTTTGCCCATGTTTTTGCCCCTGCTGTTTGCCTGTGGTCTTGTCCTGGCCTCCACCTCGGCCGTGGCCATGACGATCTACAAATCCACCGATGCCAATGGCGTGGTGTCCTACAGCGATCGCCCCAGCAAGGGCGCGCAGGTGTTCGTGTTCCGTGATCGCATGGTCGAACGTCTCGAGCGCCAGGTGTTTCTCGATATCAAGAAACAGAAGGGCGCGGACGCGGTGTTCGTGCGCAACGACTTGTACGCGCCGGTGGAGATCGAATTGAGTTTTGCCGGGCTACGCAACGTCAGCGGGGCGCCGAGCCGGCCGATCCGGCGGGTGCTGCCGGCGCGCAGTAACCTGCGTCTGGCGCTGCTCACGGCCACGCGCCCCGGAAAGCCTTTGGTGTATACCCCGCGGTTCGAATACTCCCTGGGCGACCCTGCAGGCACGGCGCAGGCTTATCGCTACCCGCTGCCGTGGCGTGGTGGTCCGTTTCGGCTGAGCCAGGGGGCCAACGGTCAATACAGCCACTATGGCCCCAAAAACCGTTATGCCATGGACATCGCCATGCCCGAGGGCACGCCGATCATCGCGGCGCGCGGCGGCGTGGTGGTCAAGACGGAAAATCACCAGACCGGCCGTGGCACCGACCCGTCGGGCAACTTCGTGCGGGTGCTGCACGATGACGGGACCATGGGCGTGTACCTGCACCTGCAAAAAGGCTCGGTGAGCGTGCGGGAAGGGCAACGGGTGATGGTGGGAACGCCGCTGGCGCTGTCTGGCAATACCGGCAACAGTTCAGGTCCGCACCTGCATTTCGTGGTGCAGCGCAATACCGGGTTGGGGCTGGTGTCGATTCCCTACCAGTTCAATCAACCGGTGGGCGACTTGCCCAACTTTGCGTTGGGCAAGCAGTAAGCGGCTGGCGCCGATCTACTGTGGCGAGGGAGCTTGCTCCCGCTGGGTCGCGAAGCGGCCCCAAAAGCGACGACTGCTTCGCAGCCGAGCGGGAGCAAGCTCCCTCGCCACAGAGATTGTGCATGCCTTGTAGAAAGGTGGGGCTCAACCGAGCATCAACACCTTCGCCAGAATAATCTTCGGTCCTTTCATCTTCTTGATGATGATCCGCAGGCCTTCGACTTCCAGCACTTCTTCCTCTTCCGGCACGCGCTTGAGGGTTTCATAGACCAGCCCGGCGAGGGTCTCGGCCTCGATGTGGTCCAGGTCGATGCCCAGCAGGCGCTCGACCTTGAACAACGGCGTGTCGCCGCGCACCAGCAGCTTGCCCGGCTGATAGGCCAGGATGCCGCGCTCGGCCTTGCGGTGTTCGTCCTGGATGTCGCCCACCAGCACTTCGAGCACGTCTTCCATGGTCAGGTAACCGATGATGTTGCCGTCGGCTTCTTCAACCAGGGCGAAGTGCGAGCCGCCCTTGCGGAACTGCTCCAGCAGCTGCGAGAGCGGCATGTGCCGCGACACGCGCTCCAGTGGGCGGGTGAGTTCGGCCAGGTTGAACGACTCGGGAATGTGATCCAGGGCCGCCAGTTCCAGCAGCAGATCCTTGATGTGCAGCAGGCCGACGAACTCCTGGCGATCGCTGTCGTACACCGGATAGCGGCTGAACTTGTGGCGACGGAACATCGCCAGGATCTCCTTGAGCGGCGCATTGAACTCCAGCGTCACCAGGTCTTCCCGGGAGTTGGCCCAGTCCACCACTTCCAGCTCGCCCATTTCCACAGCCGAGGCCAGCACACGCATGCCCTGGTCGCTTGGGTCCTGGCCACGGCTGGAGTGCAGGATCAGTTTCAGTTCTTCACGGCTGTAATGGTGCTCGTGATGCGGGCCGGGTTCGCCTTGGCCGGCGATACGCAGGATGGCGTTGGCGCTGGCGTTAAGCAGGTAGATCGCCGGGTACATGGCCCAGTAGAACAGGTACAGCGGCACGGCGGTCCACAGCGACAGCAGCTCGGGCTTGCGAATCGCCCAGGATTTGGGCGCCAGCTCACCGACCACGATGTGCAGGTACGAAATGATGAAGAACGCGGTGAAGAACGACACGCCCTTGATCACTTCCGGCGACTCAACGCCGACCGCGCCCAGCAGCGGCTCCAGAACGTGGGCGAACGCCGGCTCACCGACCCAGCCCAGGCCCAGGGAGGCCAGTGTGATACCCAGTTGACAGGCCGACAGGTAAGCATCGAGCTGGCTGTGAACGGTACGCAGGATATGCCCGCGCCAGCCGTTTTTCTCAGCGATGGCCTCGACCCGGGTCGAGCGCAGTTTGACCATGGCAAATTCGGCCGCAACGAAAAAGCCGTTGAGCAGAACCAGGATCAGAGCAAAAAGAATCATGCCGAATTCGGCGAAGAGTGTTGCCAGGGACAAGCCAGGGGAAGGGTCCATGATGGAGTTTTGCGGGTTCCGTATATTCGAAAGGATTGGAAATGAGTGCCTGAAAAGGCAGGCACAAGTCAGCCAATGTAGCGGCTGACTGGGCCGTTGCCTAGTGGTGAGTGCTGGCCGGTCTCAATCGGCGGCGCGGGTGAGGCGCGCGCGAACCGTCTGCGCCGGGGCAAAATGGCAGGTAAACGTACTGCCATGGCCGGGCACGCTGCTGATTTCCATGCGCCCGCGATGCCGCAGTAACACGTGCTTGACGATCGCCAGGCCCAGCCCGGTGCCGCCGGTATTGGAGTTGCGACTGGAATCGACGCGGTAGAAACGTTCGGTCAGGCGCGGCAGGTGTTTGCTGTCGATGCCGATGCCCGAATCCTGCACGCTCAGGTGTGCGCCTTGGCCGTCGCCCCACCAGCGAACGTGAATCCGGCCTTGTTCCGGCGTGTACTTGACGGCATTGAACACCAGATTGGAGAAGGCACTGCGCAATTCGGC
This sequence comes from Pseudomonas sp. P105, assembly GCF_032614175.1. NCBI lineage: Bacteria > Pseudomonadati > Pseudomonadota > Gammaproteobacteria > Pseudomonadales > Pseudomonadaceae > Pseudomonas > Pseudomonas sp. P105. Next base: position 6,154,578 of record NZ_CP126693.1, on the reverse strand, counting down.
CTCGCTGCCCTTGAGCTGCACGTTAGGGTCGGCTTCAAGGGTGATGGTCTGCTGCTTGGGCCCGGAGAGTTCCTGGGCATCCTCAACAATGATTTGCAGCAAGTCGTCGACAGGCACCGGCTGGTTGTCCGAGGGGTAATCGGTGGCTTCAAGTTTGGCCAGCAGCAGCAGGTCATTGAGCAGGGTCTGCATACGCCCGCTTTGCTGGTGCATCTGCTGCAACGCGCGGCTCCAGCGTGGGTTCACTTCCTCGACATTGTCCAGCAGGGTTTCCAGATACCCGCAGATCACGGTCAACGGCGTGCGCAACTCATGGGAGACGTTGGCGACGAAGTCTTTGCGCATCTGTTCCAACTGATGGATGCGCGTCACGTCACGTACCAGCATCAAGTGCTCGTTGTTGCCGTAGCGCGTGAGGTACAGCTGAATGCGCACCCGGTCATTGGTGGGCGAAGGAATCTCCAGCGGCTCGGCGTAGTTTTCCTGTTCGAAGTATTCCTTGAAGCGAGGGTGGCGCACCAGGTTGGTCACTGGCTGGCCGCTGTCTTGAGGGGTCTTGAGGCCCAGCAGGGTTTCGGCGGCGCGGTTCCACCATTCCAGGTTGCCATCGCTGTCGAGCATGATCACCGCGTCCTTGAGCGCCGCAGTGGACTCCTGGACCCGGTCGATCACCGCTTGCAGGCGGCCACGCACGCGCTGGTCGCGCCGTTGCAGGTGATAGATGCTGTCGAATACCTCACCCCACAGGCCATAGCCGTCAGGCGGGGCCTCGTCGGGTTTATGCAGGCGCAACCACTCATGCATGCGCAGCAATTGCTTGAGCGTCCAGGCCAGGTACAGCGCCAGGCCCGCCGCCAGACTCCAGCCGTAGAAGCCGGTGATCAGGCCCACGACCAGACAGCCGGTCACTAGCAACAACATGTGGCGAATCAGGGTGCCATGCCAGTTTTGATTCAATTGAACGCGCGTCCTTGTCAGCTTGTCGGGCGGTAAGGGCTCGGGTCAGGCCTTGGTCGAAAAACGATAACCGGTGCCGCGCACAGTTTGTACCAGATTCTCATAGGCATCGCCGAGGGCTTTGCGCAGGCGACGAATGTGCACGTCCACGGTGCGCTCCTCGACATAAACATTACCGCCCCAGACCTGGTCCAGCAGTTGCCCACGGGTATAGGCGCGCTCCTGGTGGGTCATGAAAAACTGCAGCAGGCGGTATTCGGTCGGGCCCATCTCGGCGGGTTTGCCGTCGATGGTCACTCGGTGGCTGATGGGGTCCAGCAGCAGGCCGCCGACTTCAATCGGTGCCTCGCCATCGGTCGGACCGGCGCGCCGCAACACGGCCTTCAGGCGTGCCACCAGCTCCCGAGGGGAAAACGGCTTGGTGATGTAGTCGTCGGCGCCAACTTCCAGGCCCTGGATCTTGTTGTCTTCTTCGCCCTTGGCGGTGAGCATGATGATCGGGATATCACCGGTCAGCTCATCGCGCTTGAGGCGTCGCGCTAGTTCAATGCCAGACGTACCGGGAAGCATCCAGTCCAGCAGAATCAAGTCGGGCTTGCGGTCGACGATGATGGCGTGGGCCTGTTGGGAGTTTTCTGCTTCCATGCAGTCATAGCCGGCCATCTCCAACGCAACGGCGATCATCTCGCGGATGGGCGCTTCGTCGTCGACGATCAGAATGCTCCTGCCAACCATGGGGTAATCCTCTTGTCATTTAACTGTCTTGCGCCGCATTAGATAACGGAATTATTGCAGTCGTGTGACACTTGTTTCGGCACCCGGCAGTGTAGAGGATCCTGGACTAAGCTTTTGAGTCCGATTCCTGACAACTGCAAAAGAAGGTTTCCATGACTTACCTTACCCAATCCATCAAGGCCCTGGGCCTGGCGGTTGCCTTGGTGCTGCCGGCGCTGGCGTACGCGGCTGACGAACCGGCGATGATCAAAGATGGCATGCTGACCGACCACAAGGGCATGACGTTGTATACCTTTGAAAAAGACCAAGGCGGCAAGTCAGCGTGCGTCGCCAAATGTGCCGAGAACTGGCCACCGCTCAAGGCTGAAAGCGCTGCCATGCCCATGGGTAAATGGACCGTGATTACGCGCGACGACGGGTCGTCGCAGTGGGCCTACGACGGCAAGCCGCTGTACACCTTCGTGAAGGACGAGAAAGAAGGAGACAAGACCGGTGACGGCGTAATGGGCGGTGCCTGGAAGGTTGCCAAGCCCAAGTAGCTGATCGGTGCTAAAACGCTTTTGTGGCCGGGGAGCAAGCTCCCCGCCACAAAGATTTTCATGACCGTGGGTTCAGCGCTGGGTCAGCGGTCTCACCGCAACGCGTAATCCAGCACAATCCCCACGAAAATCGCCAAACCGGCCCAATGGTTGTGCAAAAACGCCTTGAAGCAGCGCATCCGGTCCCTGCTCCGGGTGTACCAGAACTCCCAGGCAAAACACCCGGCAGCGGCCACCAGCCCCAAGTGGAACCAGCCGCCCAACTGGAATTTCGACCCGGCCAGCAGCAGACAACCCAAGGCCAAGCCCTGCAGCGTCAGGATGATCACGCGGTCGGCATCGCCAAACAGAATGGCCGTGGACTTGACGCCGATCCGCAAGTCATCGTCCCGGTCAGTCATCGCGTAATAGGTGTCATAGCCCACCGTCCACAGCAGGTTGGCGATGTACAGCAGCCAGGCCGCCGCCGGCAAATGCCCGGTTTCGGCAGTGAACGCCATCGGCATGCCCCAGGAGAACGCTGCCCCCAGCACCACTTGCGGATAGTAGGTGTAGCGCTTCATGAACGGGTAACTGAACGCCAGCGCCAGCCCGCCGAGGGACAGCAAGATGGTCGGTGCATTGGTGCACAGCACCAGCAGGAAGCTCACGCCCATCAGCACCGCGAAGAACACCAGCGCCTCTTTCGAACTGATCTTGCCGCTCACCAGCGGGCGCTGTTCGGTGCGTTTGACGTGGCCGTCCACCTTGCGGTCGGCCCAGTCGTTGATCACACAACCACCGGCGCGAGTCAGAACCACGCCAAGCACGAAAATCACGATGTTGGCCAGGGACGGCGAACCTTCGCCGGCAATCCACAAGGCCCACAACGTCGGCCATAACAGCAGATAGATGCCGATGGGCTTGTCCAGACGCGTCAGTTGCACGAAGTCCCACGCCCGCGGGTTCAGGCGGTTCAAGGATTTGAGCAGTTGCACGTACATCAGCAGTTCTCCGAATAGGCGCGGGCGACGGTCCACAGGCGCGGCAGGAAAATTTCCGCCACCAGCACACTCAACGTTCCGCGATCAAAACGCGAACGGCGGCCCCACAGTTCACGGGCGCGCACCTCAGCCGGCAACCATTGTTCGGGGTAATGGCAAACCTCGATGGCCCGGCGCTGGAACGCCTGGTCGCAAAACAGCAACTCGCCCAGGGAACGACTGCCCAGCTCGTCCATCTGCAAACCGTCGCCCTGCAACGCGCTACGCGCCGCCACACTGCGGGCAAACACCCAGGCCTCGCCATGGCCGCGCAGATACACCTCGCGTACCCAGCCTTCGCTGCCCTCGGTCAGATCCAGCGCGGCACATTCGTCGGCCCGCAAGGGTTGCCAACCTTCGAACAGCGGCGTCACGCTGAAACGCTCATCCGACAGCCGCGTCAGGCGCCGGGTCAGGGACCCTTCGTCGAACAGCCAGTCGAGCACACAGGCGTCAGGGCGAGGCGACAGCAGGGGCTGGGGCAACCATTGGAGTGTAGGAAATATCGAATTTGTATGCGGCACAGAGGTCTTGAATGGCAGCAAATGAGGCCGCGAGCTTACCATGTCGGTTGGCGAATTTGATTCAGCGGGGCGGTCTTAGCGTCGATCATGCTTGCATCTATCGCGACCGATCAGTACAAAACGCCCTGAGCCGGAAGGGGCAGCTTTACATCGACCCAACCATACCGGCAAATGCCGACACCTGAGGAAGTACCTGAATGAAAAAGTGGCAATGTATTGTCTGCGGCCTGATCTACGATGAAGCCCTTGGCTGGCCGGATGACGGCATCGCGCCCGGCACTGCCTGGCAGGACGTACCCGAAGACTGGCTCTGCCCGGACTGCGGCGTGGGTAAATCGGATTTCGAAATGATCGCTATCTGATCGTTTCCTGCATGGAGAGCTACATGGAGAGCAACATGAGTGCACCTGTCGTCATCGTCGGTACGGGCCTTGCCGGTTACAACCTGGCCCGGGAGTTTCGCAAACTCGACAGCGAAACTCCGCTGCTGCTGATCAGCGCCGATGACGGTCGCTCCTACTCCAAGCCGATGCTCTCCACAGGCTTTGGCAAAAACAAAGACGCCGACGGCCTGAGCATGGCCGAGCCGGGCGCCATGGCCGAGCAACTGAACGCCGAAGTGCGCACCCACACCCGCATCAGCGGCATCGATCCGGGCCACAAACGCTTGTGGATCGGCGAAGAAACGGTGAACTACCGCGACCTGATCCTGGCCTGGGGCGCAGAAACCGTGCGTGTGCCGGTGCAGGGTGATGCCTCGGACCTGATCTTCCCCATCAACGATCTGGAAGACTACGCACGCTTTCGCGCAGCGGCCGCCGGCAAGCGCCGGGTGCTCTTGCTCGGTGCCGGGCTGATTGGCTGCGAATTCGCCAACGACCTGATCCTGGGCGATTACGAAGTGCAACTGGTCGCGCCGTGCGAGCAAGTCATGCCGACCCTGCTGCACCCTGCGGCCGCCGCTGCGGTACAGGCCGGGCTGGAAAGTCTCGGCGCGCGTTTCCACCTGGGGCCGGTGCTCAATCGCCTGCAACGGGTGGCCGACGGGCTGGAGGCGCACCTGTCCGACGGCCAGGTGATCGCCTGCGACCTGGTGGTCTCGGCCATCGGCCTGCGCCCCCGCATCGACCTGGCCGCCGCTGCCGGCCTGGTGGTCAATCGCGGCGTGGTGGTCGACCGCCACCTGAAAACCTCCCACGCCAACATCTACGCCCTGGGCGACTGCGCCGAGGTCGACGGCCTGAACCTGCTGTACGTCATGCCGCTGATGAGCTGCGCCCGCGCCCTGGCCCAAACCCTGGCCGGCAACCCGACCGCCGTGCGCTACGGTGCCATGCCAATTACCGTGAAAACCCCGGTGTGCCCACTGGTGGTTTCGCCACCGCCACGGGGCAGCGAAGGCGTGTGGAGCGTCGAAGGGCAGGGCAGTGACATCAAGGCCCTGTGCCGCGACGCCAACGGCAACCTGCTGGGTTACGCCCTGACCGGCGCGGCCGTGATGGAAAAACTGGCACTGAACAAAGAGCTTCCAGCGCTGCTGGCGTAAATGCCGGTCCTTCTGTCGTAAATACCCTGCTTTCGGCGCGACAAAGGCCGCCCTGACACTGGCGCCGCCTGCGGCCCCGTGCCATCCTCACTCCCGTCTGCCGCAGAGTAGAGCCTGCGGCGCCTTAGGGGCTGTTTCCATGAGTACAGCCCAGACATAACAACAAAAAAACCGTCAAAAGGGGCTTCATTCATGCGTAAACCAGAACTCGCCGCCGCCATCGCGGAAAAGGCTGACCTCACTAAAGAGCAAGCCAACCGCGTCCTCAACGCCGTTCTCGAAGAAATCACCGGCGCCCTGCACCGCAAGGACAGCGTCACCCTGGTAGGCTTCGGCACCTTCCTGCAGCGCCACCGCGGCGCGCGTACCGGCAAAAACCCACAGACCGGTGAGCCGGTGAAGATCAAGGCCAGCAACACCGTCGCCTTCAAGCCGGGCAAAATGTTGAAGGACAGCGTCAATCCATAATCGCCGCGGGTTCCCCGGTTAGGGGGCAAACGGTAGAAAAAAAGGGCATGCCGATTGAGTCGGATGCCCTTTTTTTATGGCTTTGTCCCGAACGTCGAAGGCCCCAAACCGCCAATGTGGGAGCGAGCCTGCTCGCGATGGCCGCCTGTTGGTTGGGCGGGGGGATTTATCCCCGCTCGGTGGCGCCACCCAGATTAACGCCCGTATACCTTCTGCAATTGCGCCTCTGTCAGCGCATCCTCGAACGGCACCGGCACTGATTTCACCGCGCCGTAGAGGTTGCGATAACGCCAGTAACTGCCGTTGTGGGCCAGTTGATAACCGCGCTCGACCACGCGCTGACCATCGAGCACATAACGCAAGGTTTCCTGGGCGGCTGGCGGAGGGGTCGGCAGCATCAGGTCGGTGGTCAGCACGCGCATCGATTCGTCGATGCACTCGTCCAGCACCGCCGTGACTTGCGTCAGATCCAGGCTGCCATCATCAATGCAGCGGCTGCCGCAACGCCGAATCGGCTGGCTGGTGACTTCGATGCGCATGCGGTACAGCGCCGAACCGGCAATATCCTGGACCTGCACCTGATTGATCAGCACGAAACTGCCGCGATCGGGAGTGAGCATCAGTTTAGGTTCGACCAGTAGGCGCGCGGTCACGGGCCCCGTTCCCTGCTTGAGGCCGGCCGCCAGCGAAGCCTGCTGGAAACGCTGTTGCATACGTTCCTGCAACGGCACGCCCGCCAACAGGTCGGCCAGCGGGCGCGACTCCTTGGCGGCAGCGTTTTCCGCGTCCCGCTGCAAGCTGCCGCTGCCCATCTGGGTATTGATCAGGCTGGCGACCAGCAAACCGGCAAGCCCGGCAGTGTTGCCGGAACTGGCGATCAGATTATGGCTCGACGACGCGGCCTGCTGCGCGGCCTTGGCGTCGACCACAGTGCTGGCCCCCACGAACGCCGGCGGCAGTTGTACATCCACCTTGACCCCATGGGCCTGGACGTAAGTCACCGCCTCTTGCGACTTGAAACCGGCCGGCGGCGCAGGCTTCTGCGCGCAACCGGCCAGCACCAGCAGGGCCAGCGTGCCGGCCGCTAACAGCGCCCGTTTCATTGTTGTTCGAACGGGGTGATCATTTGCTGGCGGCTGGTATCCATCGCCTGGTAGAAGGCGTTGGTCAGATTGGCGTAGTTAGGCTCGTCCCACTCACCCTGAGCGGCCTGCACAACGGCAAAAGGTTTAAACCACAGCAGCTTGTTGTCGGCCAGATCAACCACCATGCCTTGCCCGCCCACCTGCGCCATCGGCACGCTGGTCGGCACGACGCTGTAATAGCTGCGAGTGGCGCCGGTAGCCAGAATGTTGACCAACAACAGGCGATCCACCCCGTAAGTCGCCTTGAGCGGCGTCAGGTCGCGGACCGTGTAGCCTTCGCGGAAACTGACTTCCTTATAGACCTTCAGATCCACCGGCTCGTCGATTCGTTTGGCCTTGTAACCCTTGGCCTGCAACTTGGCGACAATGGCGTCCGGCAGCGTGTTGAGGTCCTTGACTTGCCATTTCTCGACACTGTCGCTGAGCGTGCTGTTAACGCCCTTGTTGATGGCAAAATCCAGAAGACCCTGATTGCCGGTCAGCGCCAGCACAGGCTCCGGCACGACGGTAATCGCCACGCCGATAGTCGGCTCCTTGGCGTCCCAGAATTGATGATCCAGTGGTACTGGCGGTTGAACATGGGCGCAACCGGTGAGCGTGAGGCAGGCGAGTAACGTCAGTGCAGCGAGGGTGCGGAAGGTGTGAAAAGACATGCATCAAGTCCTTATGATTTAAAAACGATGCTGCCTGTGTCGGCAGCATTGGACAGAACAGTAGTGGCAGATTGATATTTTTTCAGCTGGGTTACAGAACGCTCGGGAGGGAAATGGCAAATTTTGAAGCCGTGTGGTGGTTATCCGTGTGGATCTATAGGGCGCATACGGGCTTGTGCGGTTCGTTCCGACTGGCAGCTAGCGGCCCAGAAGCGGCCATTCGATGGCGAACCGCACTTGGCTCTCGTAGGCTATTGTTTTTTTTGATGCATGCTGACCTTATGGCGAATTGACATAGGGGACATGGAATGCACTAATCGTTGACAACTATTCAAACCCAGCTAGAAGCTGTGATTGCACAGATAGGGGGCAAGATGGTATCTGGTGAAGTGCAGATGCAAGCGATACCTGATCGCATGCCTAACAAGCAATGTTGGATGCTGTTCAAGGTGGCTAATTTAGATCGACTACAGGCGCTGCAGCGTGGCCTGCTTTACATGAATAGCGTCGACTATTTCGCGAAGCTTGAAGGTGAAGCCGGCGCTGCACTTCGAAGGGACGAGCTTGAAAATGTGTACGTTAAGCTCAGCTCTGGCATGAGGGATGGGGTAGTCAGAGAGCTCGCACTTCAGGTTGAAGGTCACGACGAAATCGTATTGAACCCTGAGACAATCATGACCCTGAATTTACCTCGACCTGAAACCGTCATGGTGTACTGCCTGGGTTCTGTATCAGCCGGACATGACGGTCGGATTTGGGGACTCGACAACGGAATGCTGCAATTCAGTGAGCGTTTCCGAGAGTTTGGTACCCATGTCCTTCGTGTTACGAACCATGCAGAGTTTTCTAAAAGGCTTTCACAAGCCATCGCGACCCACCCTCTCCTTTATAATTCTCCCTTCTTTGAAGGTGGCTACGGCCAGGTCGATTACGAAGATTTCAGCGACTACAGCGGCCCGATAGGATTGTTTCGCAAACCCATTGAGTATGCTTGGCAACGAGAGTACAGACTATGCTTTGGCGCTGAACCTGAGGCTCTTAATGATCGAGGGGCGTTAGAGCTAAATATTGGAGACCTATCGGACATCACTCAGATCACAACGGTAGAAAGTTTCACGTCGAACCCGATAAAAATCATTGAAAGGAACTACAGGATAGTCGACGGCAAGCCTGTGCAAGTTCTTAGCTAAACTTACGTTTCAGACCGGCTCCGTGTAAAGAAAGAGCGTAAATAGGCCACGTAAAAAAATAAAAAAGCGAAGCCAAATTAATGGTTTCGCTTTTTTTTGTTCACGGTTCTGAAAAAGCTGCACTTCAGAACGGTATGTCATCGTCGAAGGTGGCTGTAACTTTCGGAAGAGACAAAGCGCTCTTTGGTAATGACAGATTCGTAACAATGAAAAGATTGAGTATGTCGTCTCTGTCCATAAACATGATCTGAGAGCGCTTCGTGGCATCTAGCTTGTTGCCTATCCAGTTTCTTGCCTGTTTTGTTATCTCGCCGCCCGCGACGATGAATGCGTGGTCAACCAAGACTCGTCGATTCAGTTCCGAATCGAAAATCTCGTGGCCAAGCATCATGTTCACCTGATTGTGAATCTCTGCGACATTCGATGAACCAGGTCTTCCTACGCCCGCTGAATCTAGCTTGCCCTTTTTTGCTTGGATACCGAAGTAGAGGACATGGAGAGTCGGCAGGGTGTATTTCATCCACACGTCCTTGCCATATTCCAACGCCTTATCTTTGTGACCCGTTACGGTTACGCGATGAAACCCAAGCTGACGGAATAACGGCAGCAGTACCTCCTCGATCAGCTCATCTTCAGAGCACTTGTCGAGGTATGTGGTGAGTAGCTCTCGGCGTTCCATCTCCGCTGGTGTAAGCGGCCGATGCGGGTTCGCCATCTGCGCAATGGTGTTAGTGGCATTGTGGCGCAACTGGCCGAGGCCGTGTTCGTCGAAGAACGCTTCCCAACCTTCGCGCACCAGCACAGCGTTAAGCGCGGCAAGCGCTCTGCTCCTGTCCGGATCGCCCTCCTGCGCGTCGCCCTTGTCGAGAGTTGCACGGATGATCCGAATGAAAGCATCAGGTGGAACCGAAGGACTAGCATGCGGGAGAGCCAACACCTCCTCCAGTCTGCTTGCAACCCATGCCCAGCGGGTTGAACCGTCGTGGGTGTAATCTAAGTCACAATCTTGAAAGAACTCAGTGATGTAACTGCTTGAACGATACCGAAAGTGCTCAGAGTCGCCACAAACAATGTGGGCGAGTTCTCTTAGATTCCTGCTCTTCCATTTCATTTGCGTTCCTAGATTAGGCGGAGTGAGGCTGAAGCACAGCAGACATAAGACAGTCAGCAGATAATGATCGCCAGATGTGGGTAGATAGCTGCCGCTGACAATATAGGGTCGTCAGCTTTTTCAGTGATCAATTGAGCATAGCTTCCCATCGGCACCTCGCTTTGCTGGCACGAAAGGCTCCCAAGCCTGACCGTTATCGCAATTTCTAAGGAGCTACACCGTTTAGTGTAGTGCTTCTACCAACCTTCTCCGTGCGGGCTCAGACGCGACCCCGTTCAGGATTCAGGACCACGCGCAAATCGGGTACCCGATGCGATTCAGCCGTTTTGTGACTGACCGCTTCTGGCCGAGGCTGTGTAAAAACGTTTTTCAGCGCGACAGGTACTCAAATCCGGACTGGAAATCGCGCTTCTACGCAAAATCCACATCTGCTGACGTGCCAATAAATTTCAGATTTCACGTAGACGCGCACACCTCAATTTTGGCGAAGCGTTTTTACACACTCTGGGCCGATTGCAGACGGTGATGGATGCAGACTCACTGCGGTGCATCTGGCGTTCATCCCAGCAGCGTTACCATCAATTGATGGGTATGGCTCCGAGCGTATAAAAGCTACCGTATCCTCAGCTCGTCGAAGCGCGCGGGGCAGGAATCGGGTTATGGATAGCGAGCAAAAAACTGAGAGATGGAATGTCAGGTGGATGATTGTTGCCGGGCGGGCGGTATGCACTGGCTGCCTTGAAGCCAGGCACTGGAAGATTGTGAGAAGCCCTTTTCTCATGCCCGTGCATGCGAGGTTAGCGATGAGAAATCCAAGCATCCGTGGATTGAGCTGCACGACATTCTAGACAGCGGGAGAGGGTAGGTTGCGTGCGTGTTCGCCTCTACTACTTCACGCCTCTGAGACTCGCCGTGGCGCATAAGAGCTTTATCGTTCTGAATGGGCAGTGCGCGTTCCGGCAAGGTGAGGTGCGCCGGTTCTCGAATCGGTCAGACGACCGCATGCATTGCCTGATTTCGTGTCCTTCTGTCCCGCCTACACCAACAAGACGATTGGACAGGTGGAACGCGGTCTTCTCGATCCAGGATACGTCGATTGGGTGCATTCTGATGTTTGACTTAGGGGTGTCCTGCGGAATGATCTGCGAGGTATAAAATCCCACGATGCGTAGCCTAGCGGCGCGTAGACAGCGTGCTGGCAAATCGATACTGTCAGCACTACAAGGATCATCATAGGATGGAGAAACAGATATGGACGTCTTGGATATAAAAATTGAAAACTGCTATGGAATTCAAAAGCTTGATGCAAAGTTAACGTTTAAAGGGGGTGGAAAAGTCCCAGCAGGTTCTGCCTTTTCTGTATATGCCCCAAATGGGTTTATGAAAACCTCATTGGCGCGGACTTTTCTAGATGCTCAAGAAGGGCGCGAGAGCCAAGATCTGATATTCCCAGCACGGCAAACCAGCAGGATAATTTATTCGGCACCAGCTACGGCGTTACCACCAGAATCAATATTTGTAATCAAACCGTACGTTGAACGTTATGCTGGAGCAGGCACTTCAACTCTCTTGGTCAACCAGCAGTTGAGACACGAATATGAGGAGGCGATTCGAAATATCGCGACAACTCATGATGCGGTCTTGAAAGCTTTGAAGGACGCCTCGGGTTGGCCAGGAAGATCCAATCCGGATGCTGAAATAAAAGACGTGTTTCAGTTCAAAAATTCATTTGATTTCTTTTCGGAAATAGCAGGCCATCTAGATGGCGATATTCGCTTTTCCGATCTGGTATATACCGAAATTTTTAATGATAAAACGATAGCGGCGTTCAAAGCTGGTACGTTGCATGATCAGCTGCAAGAGTATATGGAGAAGTATCAAGAGTTGGTGGAGAACTCCCCGCTGCTTAGCAAGAAATTTAACCACTCAGGTGCCAGCGACGTTTCAAAGAGTCTGCAAAGTAACGGCTTTTTTGAAGCGAACCACGCGCTGAGTATATCGAATGGCGGAGAAAGGCTTGAGGTCGCTTCAGCTAAAGAACTAGAAGAGTTAGTCGGTGCTGAAAAGAAACGAATTCTAGGTGATAAAGAGCTATCTGCAAAATTTGAAGCTGTTGATAAGCAGCTCCAAAAGAATTCGGAGTTGAAAAAGTTTCGTGATTATCTAGGCGCTCATCCGGAAGTTCTTGCCGAGCTAGGTGATTTTGAAGGCTTCAGGAAAAAAATCTGGAACGCCTATTTCAATGTTGCACAGTCAGCTCTGGTCGTATTTGCTGCGGCGTACGCTTCGGCGAAGGACGTGATTGCGGAGACTGCCCGTCAAGCTGATGCAGAGAAAACGAAGTGGGCTGCGGTAGTTTCTCAGTTTAACGAAAGATTTTTCGTCCCTTTTAAGCTGGTCGTACAAAATCAGCAAGATGTCATTTTAAAGGGCGAAGCACCAAAGGTTGCCTTTGAGTTCAAAGACGGGCAAGGCTCTTGTGGCGTCGAAGAGGAAAAACTTCTTCAAGTGCTCAGCCAAGGGGAGAAGCGTGCTCTATATATTCTGAACGTATTGTTCGAAGTGCAGGCAAGGCGTGAGGCAAGTCAAGAGACGTTGTTTGTAATTGACGATATTGCAGACTCTTTCGACTATAAGAACAAATATGCAATAATCGAGTATTTTAACGAAATTTCGAGAGTGTCATTTTTTAAGCTGATTTTTCTAACGCATAATTTTGACTTCCATCGTACTATTAGCAGTCGTCTGCAAATCGCTAGAAGCCGCAGGCTGTTTGCAAAAAAAAGTCAAGGTGTGCTGTCTTTTGTGGAAGAGAAGTATCAGAAGAACCCCTTCACAACATGGAAAGCAGGCCTGGGAAATAATACAGCTTATCTTGTAGCCAGCATCCCATTCGTGCGTAATCTGGCGGAGTACTGTCACGGGGTGGCTAGTCAACACTATCTCATGCTGACGTCTTTGCTGCACGTCAAGGCAGACACGGCAGCGCTTACAGTCAAAAATTTAGAGGACACATTCAAAGCTACGTTGCTGGATCAGCCGAATTTGTCTTTACCAAATCCGGCCGATTCCGTAATCCAGCTTATATTTAGCGAGGCCGATGCTCTAGCTGCTGCGGCGAATGATGATGTCGAACTTGAGTCGAAAGTTATCTTGTCAATCGGCATTCGACTCAAGGCTGAGGAATTTATGATCGCTAAAATCAATGACACAGCTTTTGTGGATGCGATAAGTAGCAATCAGACATTTGAGCTGTACAGCAAATTTTCTTCGATGTTTCCCGGCAGTGGGGAGCAGTTGATGGTGCTGTCTCAAGTCAATCTAATGACCCCGGAGAATATTCATCTCAACTCATTTATGTATGAGCCTATCTTGGATATGTCAGCGCTGCATCTCTATGATCTTTATGGAAAGGTGAAGGCGCTCGCCTGAGTGTTTGCACGCCAAGCAACACGGACCGCATGGTCGGGTGTCTTAGACCCGCTATGCGGGGGTGATCCAGCATTGTACTGGTTTCCTAGTCGTATCTGAGGTGGGACAACCCGCCCTTTGAGGATGGCAGCTGTCGGTTAGCTTCTGGTTCTCTGCGGAATGGCGATTGTGACGGGTGAACGGAGCACATATTACTGATGTGCCTATTCGAATATATGGTATTGAAACTACTCTTTAATGAATGCTTCATAAAATTCGTAGGGCGTGAGTCCGTTAAAGTCAAAATTGCCAAAACCTTCAAGCTTCTCTGCCGATGCATGAGCGGCTAGTGGAATATATTTGATCGTGGCTCCAGTTTCTGTTTGGAGCCTTTGGGTCGGGAAGTGCTTCTCTAATTTTTCCAGCGATCTACAATAGTGGTTTATTTGATTTTCTCTTGCGATTCTGTAAGTGTGGGCGATTTCGCGAGATGCCTCGGGGCTGAAAATGTCCTCAACTTCCGGTTTGGCTTCTTCAGCTGCTTCGGCGAGGATAAAGGAGGGTATGAAACGTTTTTTTGAGTCGCCGTACGGCTGCTCTTGGATGGTAATGTCAATAATCTTAAATGGTGGAGCGTACACCCAGTAGTGACCGGGAGTGCAATTTTGGTCTTTCGTAATAGAGTAGAAGTGTGCATCCCCCTCATCGCTATGCTCCGGGAAGGTTAGGCTTACGCTCCCCCTCAAGCATGCACACCAAACCCCCTCTAGCTCTAAGCATCTCATGAGGATTGATGAGATGTCGATACAGGCGCCCTGCCTTCCATTGCCAACAAGATGGGCGTGTAGCGTCTCAACGATTTTTACTATTTTAGATCTTGCTTCATTTAAATATTCGCTGGTGTATGGTCTTGAAGCGACAAACAAGGCGTGGTTGTTAAGGTAGTCGCTATCCCTTTGCTCCTCTGCCATAAAATTCTCATGATCATAGAATGCTGGCGTGTCGAAAGGTATGTTCTTGCTTTCAAACTCTAGTTTTAATTCCTTATAGTTCATCTTGATACCCTTATTGAAAGCTGTCACGGGGTAGATCGATGCGCGCCCGTGCATGTTTTGCAGCATGATTAGAAACAGCGAGTAACCTCAACCTGCCTCGATAGGATGCAACCCAGTATTTAATTTCGCGGGAGCTGACCCATCAGGTCGATCTTGAAGCATTTCAAATGCAAAGGCTTGGCAGATATCTCTTTTGAAATATCATAATGCCATCAATATGTCTACTGTCCGCTTTTGGCCGATAGCAGACGAGAGTCAATAGTCGTTAGTGCTTGGGCCGTTTGCTTGGCGTCTGTAGGTGATGCAGCAAAACGAAAGCGCAGTCCAGTGAGGAAATGAAACAGGCTCGCTAGGAAAGCGGCAGTCAGATGCAAATACATCAAACCCGACACACGTCGGGTTTGATATCGGATGGTTTGCTATCGCGGATCAACGTTATCCAGCACCCGGTTCGCCAGCAACGAACTCAGTTCAATCAGCTGCTGAATGCCAAGGGCAAAGTGACGACGTGAGCCTTCCAGTTCGAAGGCCAGATCGCTGACCATTGCATCGGCCGAAGCTAGGGTTTCGCTGAGGTTGGCCAGCAGGGATTCGTTGTCGATGTCTTTTACGACGGTGAACAGCTGGCCCGGTTTAGGGGCGTCTTCGGGCTTCGTCTGTTTTGGCAACAGATAGAAATCCAGGGCGCGCTTTGCGGCGTCGTCGTGCTTTTTGGTTTTGGATCTGGTGCGCGGGGGAGCTTGGTCCGCCTCTGGCGGATTCGGGGTAGGCTTGAACATCTGCATTCTTCCTGTAGTAGGCCGCAACCATCTCGCTACTAAACGGAAGGGGGGCGGCTGTGCGCAAGTTAGTAGACCGGTGGAAAATGCATAAAAGCCCGGCGCGCCCGAAGGCGCCATGCGCACAGCCACCATCAAGTGCAGGCAATGCCTGACTGATGAGACTCATGCAGCCATTATGCAAATTCCAGGGCTACTAAACCCGACCACTGATGGGCAGTGGCAGGGAAAACGATAGAGGCCGGAGGCAAGGCGCACAAGCGGACGGATTCTGGCGTAGTTGTAGGCAAAGGCGCAAGGATGCGTAGCTTGGTGGGAAAGCGGCGCGAAATAGGTGGGGAGGGACGCCATGTCACGAATTCCGCCTTGTTCGGTGCGTCTCCTTCGATGACATCGGGCGAGCGTCGTATCAGCGACTACCGCAAATGCTCGCCGGTCGCTATCGCCTAGAACGCCTGCTCGGAGCAGGAGGCATGGGGCTCGTGTATCGCGTACGGGACCTGCTACACGAACAATACGGTGATCCCGATCCATACGTTGCGTTGAAAATGCTCAGTGAGCAATTCGATGGCTCGCCTGACGCCAGCGCGCTGCTCTACAGCGAGTTCGCCCTGAGCAGACGATTGCATCACCCGAACGTGTTGCGTCCATACACCTTCGAAGTGGACGCTGACCATCGACGGGCTTTTATCACCATGGAACTGATGCGCGGCTTGACCTTGGACAAACTGCTTTGCGAGCGGCCGCTGGGTTTGCCCTGGCATGAACTGCAAGCCATCGCCGCGCCGCTGCTCGACGCCTTGGCGTATGCCCACAGCCGGGGCGTGTTGCACGGGGACATGAAGCCAAGCAACGTCATGCTCAGCGAGGAGGGGGTGCGTTTGTTCGATTTCGGCTTGGGCCTGGCGCAAGAGGGCCCGTTGAAGGGTCTGCCAAACCTGAGTCGAGACCGCCTCAACGCCTGGACCCCGAGCTACGCCGCCCCTGAGTTGCTTGACGGCGCACCGTTGTCAGAGGGGGCCGATGCCTATGGGGTGGCTTGCTTACTGTATGAGCTGGCGAGCGGCAAACACCCGTTCCGCCGTTTACCTTCAACCCAAGCTCGAGACGCCCGCATGGAGCGCGAACTCAAAGCTCCGCGCAATTTGCCCAGGCGTTGCTGGGCGGCGTTGCGCTTGGCGCTGACGTTTGATCCGGGACAGCGCTGCATTACTGCGGCGCAGTTGCGTGACGCCTTGGGTGCTGAGTCGTCCTGGTGGTAAGTCGGTTGCGAGCAATGTCATGAGCGTGCCGGCAATGCATCTTGTGGCCGGCAAGCCATGTGCATTCCCTTAGTTTCGGCTCTGCTGGAAGCTCCACTCCTCAGCCCGAACTAGTCGGCAGAACGGCCCTTCAAGAGTCGCATTGTGATGAGCAACGATGTCCTTGGCTTTCATCACGGGCGTGTCTGAACAGGTATGGCCTTCGGCGACAAGTACCGCGTCGAAGCCAAGATCACGAGCAGCACGACAGGTGCTATCGACGCAGTATTGGGTTTTCATGCCAGTAATCACCACGCCGGTAGCCCCGAGAGACCGCAAATTGTCCGCCAGGTCGGTCATTTCAAAGGCGTTTGGCCGCCGTTTTTCGAATACTACCTCTTCACCCAGAAGCTTCAGTTCCTGCGCAACCATCGTCAACGGGCTGCCTGGTCCGATTGGAGATCCATCGGGCCCAATGTGGCGCGCGAGAAAAATCGGGGCGCCAGCGTTGCGTGCCTTGTCCATCAGGGTATTCACTGTTGCCAACAACTCTTCGCAGCGCCATGGTTTTTCCGGGCCGTGAACAAGCCCGACTTGGATATCGAGTATCAATAGGGCGTACATGAGTGCATCTCCTTGCGTTTGAGCCAGCGACACAAGGGCGTAAAAAAGGCCCTGTCCATCGCTGGCGGGCCTTTGAAGTTCGTCTGCTATTGGCTCACGATACCTCGCACGCTCCGCTTTCAGCGGTCGTGGTGGTGGTAGTCGAGGTGAGGCAATAATGGGTCATAGCTCGACACTAGCACACAAAACCCCAAAAAAAGGCGCTTCCCCACTCAAGGAGAAGCGCCATCTTTTTAAGTGAACAGCATTCCGCCGGCTGGCGGGGTTGCTTATCAGGCCGTTGCAGGCCGCAGCGAGTAGGTCTTGAGCTGGTCAGCGAAGTCGCGCAGGGACTGGATGCCGCTGGCCTCGGCTTCGTGGATCCATTCCTTGATGGCCGCGAGCATGTCGTGGCCGTTGCTGCTGGTCTTGGCCCAGATCTGCTGCAAGGCCAGGCGTTTTTCGTAGATCACCTTCAACGCCTGACTGTGTTCCAACATGCTCTGGATGCGCGCATGGTGACGCTCATCCAGCAGGCTGGTTTCCCGCGATAACAGGCGTTTGGCCCGGTGGAATTGGTGGCGGACCGAGTGATCGACCTTTTCCAGTTCCTGCTTGACCAGCGGCGCGATGACCAGCCTGCGGTACTGGGCCATGATCTGGAAACGGTTGTTGAGGATCGCCATGGCGGTGTCCATGTCCAGATGCCCCTTGCCCTCGACACGGTGGGCGATTGGCGCGACGCGCTGGACCTTGGCCAGGCGCAGGAAACTGAATACCTGGATCCAGGCCCAGCCCAGGTCGAACTCCCATTTGCGTACCGACAGCTTGGCCGAATTGGGGTAGGTATGGTGATTGTTGTGCAGTTCTTCGCCACCGATCAGGATGCCCCAGGGCACCAGGTTGGTCGCCGCGTCGCGGCATTCGAAGTTGCGGTAGCCCACGGCATGACCCAGGCCATTGACCACGCCCGCGGCCCAGACTGGAATCCACATCATCTGGATGGCCCAGATGGTGATGCCGATAGTGCCAAACAGCAGCAGGTCGATGACGCCCATGATCGCCACGCCCATGAGTGGGAAGCGGCTGTAGAGGTTGCGCTCGATCCAGTCATCAGGGCAGTTCTTGCCGTAGATGCGCAGGGTTTCGGGGTTTTCCGCTTCGGCGCGATAGAGTTCGGCGCCTTTGCGCAGCACGGTGGACAGGCCTTTGATCACTGGGCTGTGGGGATCATCGACGGTTTCGCATTTGGCGTGGTGCTTGCGGTGGATGGCGGTCCACTCGCGGGTGTTCTGCGCCGTGGTCAACCACAGCCAGAAGCGGAAGAAATGTTTGAGGCCGGCGTTGAGCTCCAGGGAGCGATGAGCCGAATAACGGTGCAGGTAGACCGTGACGCCAATGATCGTGACATGGGTCATCAGCAGGGTGACTGCCACCAGTGACCAGGGCGACAAGCCAAGAAAACCTTCGTACCACATAGGCTATAGGGCCCTCGATAAAGATAGAAACAGCCGTTGCATTATCACCTGCCGCACAGATAAAACCAGTCGGCCTTTCAGATAACAGTGGCAGGATGTTTCTTACTCTATAATTCCCACCTCTTTGTGGGGACATGGATCGCCGAATGACCGTCTATCACCGCAGCGCCATGCGTGGAGCGCTGCTTTATCTCGTGCTGTCGGTCGTCTGGCTGCAGCTGGTTGGTTATTTATTGAGCAGCTTTTTCGATCAATCTGCCGATCAGCTTCGCTGGCAGTTGATCAACGGATATGCCTGGGTCCTGGTCAGCGCCGGATTGGTTTTCCTGGCGGGTGTGCGGATATCCCGGCTTTTCGGAACAGGCGAACACCGTGCCGACGGCGAACGTTTGCGCCAGGCCGCCGCCGTCTTCGATTGCACGCGCGAAGGGGTGTTGGTGACGGACCCGAACGGCCTGATCGTGCACGTCAATCGCGCCTTCATGACGATTACAGGGTATGCCCGGGATGAGGTGTTGGGCCGGCGGCCCAACCTGTTCAAGTCTGGCCGTCATGGGGCGGATTTCTACCAGGAGATGTTTGCGTCCCTGGGCAGCCGTGGCGAGTGGAGCGGCGAGATCTGGAACCGACGTAAAAGCGGTGAGATCTACCCGCAATGGCAGACGATCCGCGTCGTTCGCGACGATAACGGTCAGGTCAGCCATTACGTCGCGGTGTTTTCGGACATCAGCGCGATCAAGGATTCGGAGCACGAACTGGCGTACCTGGCCCACCACGATCCGCTGACCGGTCTGCCCAATCGCCTGCTGTTTTCTGATCGCGCCGAGCAGGCGCTGGCGTCGTCGCAGTTGCACAAACGCGGCTGCGCCTTGTTGCTGGTGGACCTGGACCATTTCAAGAACATCAACGACAGCCTGGGGCATCACGTTGGCGATCAATTGCTCAAAAGCGTGGCGGAGCGATTCCGGGGGTTGTTTGCGCCCGGCGTGACCCTGGCCCGGCTGGGGGGCGACGAGTTTGCGGTGCTGGTGGAAAATTGCTCGCAGCCGGCGCAGGCGGCGGTGCTGGCCCAGCGCATTATCGATGCCCTGAAAGAACCGTTGCGCCTCGAAAACCAGCTCTTGTTCATCAATGCCAGCGTGGGCATCAGCCTGTTTCCCGGGGATGCCCTCAGCGCGGGGCAACTGCTGCGCAATGCCGACTCCGCCTTGTTCAAGGCTAAGAGTGCCGGGCGCGATGGCTACGCCCTGTATACCGAAGAACTCACCGCTCATGCCCAACAACGGGTCGAGATCGCCTTCGAACTGCGACGCGCGCTCCAGCAGCAGGAGCTGCGGGTTCATTACCAGCCGGTACACGATCTGGCGACCAGCCGCCTGATCGGTGTCGAGGCTTTGGTGCGCTGGGAACATCCCGAGCGCGGGCTGGTTTCGCCGGCCGAGTTCATTCCCATCGCCGAGCGCACCGGGCTGATCGCCCAAATCGATGCCTGGGTCATGGAGCAGGCCTGTCGACAGATGCGTCAATGGCAGGAGGTCGGGGTGGCGTTATCGTTTGTCGCGGTCAACGTTTCCAGTCGGCTGTTCGCCCGTCGCGAGCTGTACGAACAGGTCGCGCGGGTGCTGCACGTTTCAGGCCTGGACCCGGCCTGTCTGGAATTGGAAGTGACCGAAAGCGCGGTGATGGACGATCCGGAGGTGGCCCTGGAGCAAATGCACCGTCTGCGGGAATTGGGGGTGCGACTGGCTATCGATGATTTTGGTACCGGTTATTCGTCGCTGCTGCGACTCAAACGCCTGCCTGTCCAGAAGCTCAAGATTGATCAGGGCTTTGTGGCTGGGTTGCCGTGGGATGAGGACGACGCAGCGATTGTCCGGGTAATCATCGCCCTGGCCCGCAGCATGGGTATGCAAGTGCAAGCCGAAGGCATCGAGCAGCGCGAGCAGGCAGCGTTCCTGCTGGAACATGCCTGTGGGATGGGGCAGGGCTACTGGTTCGGACGACCCGTTGCCGCGCAGCAGCTGGATTGGGATCGCGCGCCCGCAATCAATTAATTGCCTTTGCACATCGGCTGCTTGTGTTTTTGGTTATATAAAAATTCTTAAATAGTCTTTTTAAGAATATCTACGCCTATCTAGTATTGCTCCTACGCCACAAACGGTGCCGCCCACTTCCAGGCATTCAAGGAGCAATAGCATGAGCGCATCTCTACGCAGCGTTGACGGTCAGGACGAAGCAACTCTGTTGCGCGAGATCCTCAATGCCTTGCGGGACCTTCGTTTTGGCGCGGTGGAAATCACTGTGCACAACGCGCAAGTCGTCCAGATCGAGCGCAAGGAAAAATTCCGGTTGCAGCAGCCGAGCCACAAACCGGGTTGAAGACCAACACTTCACAAACATAAAAAAACCGGAATTCCAGGAGTTTTCACCATGCCGTCAATTCGCCGTTATGCCTTGGCCGTCTTGGCCAGCGCTGTTTTTGCAGGTTCCGCTTTTGCCAAGGATTACGAGTTGCTTAACGTGTCCTACGACCCGACTCGCGAGCTGTACCAGGATTACAACGCCGAATTCGCCAGTTTCTGGAAGAAAGCGCACCCGGACGATAGCGTGAAGATCCAGCAATCTCACGGTGGCTCGGGCAAGCAGGGTCGGGCGGTGATCGATGGCCTGCGGGCTGACGTGGTGACCCTGGCTCTGGCTGGCGACATCGACGAAATCGCCAAGCTGGGCAAGTCCCTGCCGGCGGATTGGCAAACACGCCTGCCGGAAGCCAGCACACCGTACACCTCGACCATCGTTTTCCTGGTGCGTAAAGGCAATCCCAAGGGCATCAAGGACTGGGGCGATCTGATCAAGGATGACGTGTCGGTCATCACCCCGAACCCGAAGACCTCCGGCGGTGCTCGCTGGAACTTCCTCGCCGCCTGGGCCTATGGCCTCAAGGCCAACGGTGGTGACGAAGCCAAGGCCAAGCAATACGTTCAAGCACTGTTCAAGCATGTGCCGATCCTCGACACCGGCGCCCGCGGCTCGACCATTACCTTCGTCAACAACGGTCAGGGCGACGTGTTGCTGGCCTGGGAAAACGAAGCCTTCCTGGCGCTGAAAGAAGACGGCGGCGCGGACAAGTTCGACATCGTCGTGCCGTCGTTGTCGATCCTCGCCGAACCGCCGGTGGCGGTAGTGGACAAGAATGCCGAGAAAAAGGGCAACCTGGAGATCGCCGAAGCCTACCTCAAGCACCTGTACAGCCCGGCCGGCCAGGAAATCGCCGCAAAAAACTTCTATCGTCCACGTGACAAGGACGTGGCCGCCAAGTACTCCCGGCAGTTCCCGAAATTGGACCTGGTAACCATCGACAAGGACTTCGGTGGCTGGAAAACCGCCCAGCCGAAATTCTTCAACGATGGCGGCATTTTCGACCAGATCTATCAGGCGCAGTAAGCTGGGCAGGCCTGAATGAGCTGATTACAAGCTAAGGCCGGACACTGAATCTGTGGCGAGGGGATTTATCCCCGTTGGGGCGCGAAGCGGCCCTGAATCTGGCATGTCTTTATGCTCAGGTGAATTGAGTCGGCTGCTTTGGGGCTGCTTCGCAGCCCAACGGGGATAAATCCCCTCGCCACAGTTTTTGCGCGTTCTCAACCAAGGACCTTTATGTCGCGTCGCATATCCCCCGTCATACCCGGCTTCGGGCTGACGCTGGGCTACACTCTGGTGTACCTCAGTCTGATTGTGCTCATACCACTGGCGGCAATGTTCGTACATGCCGCCCAACTTACCTGGGAACAGTTCTGGGCGATCATCTCCGCGCCACGGGTGCTGGCGGCCTTGAAGCTCAGCTTCGGCACTGCTCTGTGCGCGGCGATCATCAACGGTGTGATCGGTACGCTGTTGGCCTGGGTGCTGGTGCGCTACACCTTCCCCGGTCGCAAGATCATCGATGCAATGATCGATCTGCCGTTCGCCTTGCCCACCGCCGTGGCGGGTATTGCACTGACGGCGTTGTATGCGCCGACCGGCCTGGTCGGCCAGTTTGCCACCGACCTGGGTTTCAAGATCGCCTACACCCCGCTGGGCATCACCCTGGCGCTGACCTTCGTGACGCTGCCGTTCGTGGTGCGCACGGTGCAGCCGGTGCTGGCCGATATCCCCCGTGAAGTCGAAGAGGCCGCCGCCTGCCTCGGTGCCAAGCCGTGGCAGGTGTTCCGCCACGTCCTTGTGCCGGCGTTGTTGCCGGCCTGGTTGACCGGCTTCGCCCTGGCTTTTGCCCGTGGCGTGGGCGAGTACGGGTCGGTGATTTTCATCGCCGGCAACATGCCGATGAAAACCGAGATCCTGCCGCTGCTGATCATGGTCAAGCTCGACCAATACGACTACACCGGCGCCACCTCCATCGGCGTGCTGATGCTGGTGGTTTCCTTCGTCCTGTTGCTGCTGATCAACCTGCTGCAGCGGCGCATCGAAACCCCATAAGGAGGCGCGAACATGTCCCAATCGTCTATTTACGCGGCCTCCACCAACGCCGCCCGCCGCGGCAGTGCAACATCGCGGCGAGTCCTGATCGGTCTTGGCTGGTTGATCTTTGCGCTATTCCTGCTGCTGCCGCTGTTCATCGTGGTCTCCCAGGGGCTGAAGCTGGGCCTGGGGGCGTTCTTCGCCGCAATCTTCGAACCCGATGCGCTGTCGGCGCTCAAGCTCACGGTGATCGCGGTGCTGATCTCGGTGCCGCTGAACCTGGTGTTCGGGGTCAGCGCCGCGTGGTGCGTGAGCAAATATTCATTCCGTGGCAAGAGCATGCTGGTGACCCTGATCGACCTGCCGTTCTCGGTGTCGCCGGTGATCGCCGGCCTGGTCTATGTGCTGATGTTCGGTGCCCAGGGCCTGTTCGGGCCGTGGCTGTCGGATCACGACATCCAGATTGTGTTTGCGCTGCCGGGCATCGTGCTGGCGACGATCTTCGTCACCGTGCCGTTCGTGGCCCGTGAGCTGATCCCGCTGATGCAGGAGCAGGGCACCCAGGAAGAAGAAGCCGCGCGCCTGTTGGGTGCCAATGGCTGGCAGATGTTCTGGCATGTCACCGTGCCGAACATCAAGTGGGGGCTGATCTATGGCGTGGTGCTGTGTACCGCCCGGGCCATGGGCGAATTCGGCGCGGTATCGGTGGTGTCCGGGCACATTCGCGGGGTCACCAACACCCTGCCGCTGCACGTCGAGATCCTCTACAACGAATACAACCACGTGGCCGCGTTCGCTGTGGCGAGCCTGTTGCTGATCCTGGCGCTCTTCATCCTGCTGCTCAAGCAGTGGAGCGAAAACCGAATCAACCGCCTGCGCGCCAGCGCCGCGGAGGAATAAGTCATGTCGATCGAAGTTCGTAACGTCAGCAAGAATTTCCACGCCTTCAAGGCCCTCGACGATATCAGCCTGGACATCCAGAGCGGCGAGTTGGTGGCCCTGCTGGGGCCGTCGGGTTGCGGCAAGACCACTTTGCTGCGGATCATCGCCGGCCTCGAAACCCCGGACCAGGGCAACATCGTGTTCCACGGCGAGGACGTTTCCGGCCACGACGTGCGTGATCGCAACGTCGGTTTCGTATTTCAGCACTATGCCCTGTTCCGCCACATGACGGTGTTCGACAACGTTGCCTTCGGCTTGCGCATGAAGCCCAAGAACCAACGCCCGAACGAAAGCCAGATCGCGACCAAGGTCCACGAGTTATTGAACATGGTGCAACTGGACTGGCTTGCCGACCGTTACCCCGAACAGCTTTCCGGCGGCCAGCGCCAGCGTATCGCCCTGGCCCGCGCCCTGGCGGTGGAGCCCAAGGTGTTGCTGCTGGACGAACCCTTCGGCGCCCTCGACGCCAAGGTACGCAAGGAACTGCGGCGCTGGCTGGCACGGTTGCACGAGGACATCAACCTGACTTCGGTGTTCGTGACTCACGACCAGGAAGAGGCCATGGAAGTCGCGGATCGGATCGTGGTGATGAACAAGGGTGTGATCGAGCAGATTGGCTCACCGGGCGATGTCTACGAAAACCCGGCCAGCGACTTTGTGTATCACTTCCTCGGCGACTCGAACCGCCTGCACTTGGGTGAGGATCGACATGTGCTGTTCCGCCCCCATGAAGTCTCGCTGTCGCGTTCGGAGCTGGAGGATCACCACGCCGCCGAAGTGCGCGACATTCGCCCGCTGGGCGCCACCACCCGGGTGACCCTGAAGGTGGAAGGCCAGAGCGAGCTGATCGAAGCTGAAGTGGTGAAGGACCACGACAGCCTGGTGGGCCTGGCGAAGGGCGAGACGCTGTTCTTCAAGCCGAAGGTCTGGCAGAAAGTCTCAAACCTTTAAGATCAAAAGCATCGCGAGCAGGCTCGCTCCCACAGTGGAATGGGCTTGACCACAAGTCTGTGGGCAACCCAAAAAACCTGTGGGAGCGGTGTCGGCCACAACATCTGCGGCCCAGCCCCAGTCTCCTGTGGGAGCGAGCTTGCTCGCGATGGCGCCCTCACTGACACCCCGAGCCGAATCCGAATAACCCCGCTTGGCCTTGCTTCGATCGGTTCTACTTCTGCACCTGGCCTTGAACCAAACCCTACCTAGACTCTGACTTGCCAGGAGGCAGTAAGAGTCCAATGACGGACCGGTGTTATCTCCTGGCGCCCTGATGCCAAGGAGATAAAGCATGAGAATGGAAGTCAGTCGGCATGGCCCGTTTGGCTGTGCCTTGCTAAGCGTTTTATTGAGCCCATCCGTCAGCGCCACCCCCTCGTTGTCACCGCAGATACCCTTCGATGTCACGGTTGCCGAGGAACATCCCACGCTGG
This sequence comes from Pseudomonas sp. P105, assembly GCF_032614175.1. NCBI lineage: Bacteria > Pseudomonadati > Pseudomonadota > Gammaproteobacteria > Pseudomonadales > Pseudomonadaceae > Pseudomonas > Pseudomonas sp. P105. The sequence goes on along the minus strand of NZ_CP126693.1, from coordinate 6,129,294 downwards.
CCAGCCTTCAGCGCGATTTCGATGACCTGTCATGGCAGACCTTCATTGCCTTGAACTGGCCGGCGCTGGACAACGGCAATCCCAATACCGGCACTCCCATCGGCAAACAGGATGGGGCCACGGTGTGGGAAAGCTGGAAAGAGAGCTACCAGATCTTCCGGGCCAAGGGTCAGGCGCCGTTGGCCTGGGATGCGCCGGCGACGATTCCCGAAGCGTGCAAGTCGCTCAAGTCCGGGCGCCTGTTGCAGCAGATGGGCAAGGTACCCGATGTGCTGGATGAGTTTATCCAGCCTTTCGAGAGCGGCCCGCTGGTGGATCAGAACGGGGCCTATACGCGCAACGAAATCGTGGTCAACCGATCGATGTTCAATTCCATTGTCGACAATGGTCTGTACAGCATCGAAGGCCAGCAGAAGTTTTTTGCCGCAAACCCGACCAACGCCGTGGCTTTCAGTTGCGGCTCGGCCAAGACACAGGACGTCGGCGCGCTGATGGTAAAAGCATCGTGGAAAGTGCTGGGCGCCAATGATCGTCCGCAGGATTTTCACACCGTCGATGCGCTGGTCTATACACCGGGAAACAGCGACCCGAGCAAAGGACCCATTGTCGGGGAGTCGTGCAAGTCCGAATCGGTGGGGTTGGTGGGACTGCACATCGTTCACAAGACCGACAGCGCCGCGCAGTGGGTCTGGTCGACCTTTGAACATGTAAAAAACGTACCCGAACAGACCACCCCCCCGGCCCAACGGGTGGGACCTTATCTGTTCTACAACGCTGCCAGCCAAAGCGATATCAACCAGCCGCCGCCCCGGCCCTGGAACCCGGCGGTCAAGGCAACACCCTCGCAGATCGTGCGTGAGATACCGCTGACCGAAGCCACCAAAACCCTGAACGCCACCTATCAAGCCCTGTTGCGTACGGTCAACCCACAGAGCGTCTGGGCGAACTATCAATTGATCAGTACCCAGTGGCCGTCGGCACCACAGCCCAACTGTCAGATATCAGCCGCCAACCCGCTGGGCAATCCAGCCCCGTTGTTCCTGGCCAACGCCACACTGGAAACCTACATCCAGGGCACCGTGCCCCAAGCGTCTTCCAGTTGCATGGCGTGTCATGGCAATGCGGCAACCCATGTCACCGAATCGCCGCGCACCAGCTTCGCGGATTTCACCTATTTGCTCGAACGCGCGCAGTCCACGACTGGACAAGGAGTCAAGCATGAGCAGTGATCTGGAAAATTTCGTAGGCCTTTCATCGGTCCTGACTGGCATTTCCACTGAGCGATTGGCACCGGCGATCGACCAGGTGGGTTTGCCTCCGCTGTTTCTTGAATTCATCACGCCAAGAATCACGCCTGATGTGCTCAGTACATTGCTGACTCAATACGCCAACCTGGCGGGGGACAATCAATCCCCGGATCAGATCGCCCAAGCGGTATTGATGGACGGAGCGCTACCGGCCGACACGCAGACCGCCAAAGCCGCGCGTTCGATCATGAAGCTGTGGTTGCTGGGCGTCTGGTACCAACCGTATGACGCGGCGAGTTTCAAAAAGGATGAGCAGACGGTGGTGTCCGACCAGGCTTATATCAATGGATGGGCCTGGAAAGCCGCCCAGGCTCACCCTATGGGCTACAGCGAGATGTTCTTCGGCTACTGGAACACGACGCCGCCCAGCCTTGAGGATTACACCGGGGTAGCCGCCAACGCGCAGCAAGGAGCTTCGTCATGAGTACCGAACAAGCAGAGGTGGTCATCGTTGGGGCGGGCCTGGCCGGCAGCATCATCGCTTATCAGTTGGGCATGGCTGGCGTGGATGTGCTGGTGCTCGAATCGGGCCCGGAGATTCCGGCCAATCGTACGCAGTATCTGGAGCGCTTCTACACGGCGACCCTGAAAACCCCGGAGTCGCCCTATCCTCCGGTATCGACCCTGGACACACCGCGGGATCCGACCAAGGAAAATGCCCCGCGGGCAACCATCGCCGATCTGATCCTGGGGTGGGACAAACCGGAAATCAGTTACCTGGTGCAGAAAGGCCCGTTGCCCTTCAACAGCACCTACGAACGGGTGGGCGGCGGGACGACCTGGCATTGGGTCGGGACGTGCCTGCGCATGGTGCCGAACGATTTTCGTCTGAAGAGCAAATACGGCGTCGGGGTGGACTGGCCGATCGGCTACGACGATCTGCAAAGTGCCTATTGCCGGGCCGAGGCGGAAATCGGTGTGTCGGCCAATGTCGCCGACCAGGCTTATCTGGGCATGACCTTTCCCGAGGGCTATTCATTCCCGATGCACAGCATTCCGCTGTCACTGGTTGACGGCAGTTTTGTCAGCGCCGTGACCGGGCAGACGTTCGACGGCTTGCCGCTGGTGGTCAGTCCGACCCCGGCGGGGCGCAATTCCCAGCCCTACGCCGGGCGCCGGGTGTGTGCCGGCAATACCAACTGCACGCCGATCTGCCCGATCCAGGCCAAGTACGACGCCACGGTGACCATGAACAAGGCCCGGGCCACCGGCAACGTCCGGGTCATGTACCGGACCGTGGCCAGCAAAGTGACCGTGGGCCCGGACAAGAACATCAATGGCATCGAATTCATTCAATATCAGCTTGGCGAGGGACCGAAGACGGGAAACGGTGTGGCCATCGGGCAGCGTTACGTGATCGCGGCCCATGCCATCGAAACCCCTAAATTGTTGCTCAACTCCAAAACCCCGGACTGGCCCAAAGGTGTGGCCAACAGCAGCGGGCAGGTGGGACGCAGCCTGTCCGACCATCCGATTTACCTGGCGTGGGGGCTGATGCCGGAAGGCAAGACGGTTTTCCCATATCGTGGCCCGGTGTCCACGGCGGGCATCGAGAGCCTGCGTGACGGTGCCTTCCGCAGCCAGCGAGCGGCATGGCGCATCGAAATCGGCAATGAAGGCTGGAACTGGCCGGTTGGCGATCCTTACGTCACCGTGGCCGATTTTATCGACGGGAAGAACATAAGTCGCACCAATCCATTGCCGGCGAAAGAGACACCGGCGCCGCCCACTGAAGCGCTTTACGGCACGGCACTGATCAAAAAACTCAACGAACTGTTCATCCGCCAGTTTCGGATCGGCTTCCTGGTGGAACAGGTGGAAGACCATCCCGACCAGTCCAATAGCTACATCGTGCCCTCGACGGATAACTACAAGGACGGGCTCGGCATTCTTCGGCCGGAAATCCACTACGACCTGTCCGATTACACCAAGGAAGGTTTCAGGCAGGCGAAGATACTGGCGAGCCACATCATCAAGGACCTGCTTGGCGCCGTGGAACTGACAGCACCCATTGGCAAAGGGACCTTCAACTACAAAGGCGAAGATTACAGCTTCCAGGGCGCCGGACACCTGATGGGGACCTATCGCATGGGCGATGATCCAGCCAAGTCGGTGGTGGACAAATACCAGCGCAGTTGGGACCACAAGAACCTGTTTCTGGTGGGCGATGGCGTGTTCCCCAGCACGGGCACCTCGAACCCGAGCCTGACGATTGCGGCGCTGTCGTTCCAGGCCGGGGACACCGTGGCCAACGACCTGAAGGCGGTGACCATGCCGGTCCAATCCAACATCGCCTGGCAGGGCACTGGAGTGCAGATCAACGGGTTGATACCGCGCGTGGTTCGCTACGTCAGTGGGTTATGGTGTGCCAGCCCGCAGGGCGGCAATGTCGATGGAAAGGGCGGTTCGCGGCACATCGACTACAGCAGCTATGCCTTGCCCGGTGCCGCCGAAGGCGCCTTGATCGGTCGTGTGGGCAACGATGGAACGCCGTTCCTGGTGGGGGATCTGGCGCAGGTTCCGGGCGACCAGCAAGGGGAACTGCAACTGTGCATCAACGATGACCTGACCGGGCAACATGGGTCTGGTTTGAAAGATAACACCGGCGCGCTGACGATACGGGTCGAGTTTGGTGCGCTGTAACTTGAGCGGTAAGGCCTGACTCTTGTGGGAGCAGGCCTTGCTCCCACAGATTCAGACGGCCGAGCGTTGGTGACGCAAGGCCACGGGCCCGGCGCGTTCTTCAATGGCCCGCTTCAGTTCGCCACGAAGCCCCAGCAGGAAACCCGCCTCCACCACCACGAACAGCGGCCCGACAATCAACCCGGTGAGGTCATCGACGAACGCCGGTTTACGGCCTTCGTAATAGTGACCGACGAACTGGATCACCCAGCCCACCACGAACATCCCCAGGCCACTTCCCAGCCACACCAAGGTGCTTTGCGCGGCGAGCACCTGGCCCAGCCATAGCGCCAGGGCCAGCAGTACCGTCATCAGCACCCCCAGGCGCAACTCAAGGCGCAGATAGAACCAGGCACTGGCTACCGCTATCAGCAGCGCCGGCGACACCAGGAGCGCGCCCACCGGCCAACCCGGCCGTGACAGCAGTACGGCGACGGCGACGAAAATCAGCGGAATACCGATGAAGTGCGTGGCGATGTTGCGTGGGTCGCGGTGGTAGGCAGCGTATTGACTGAGATGATCAACGAGGCTTTTCATTGTTGTTCCTCCTGAGGTGATGCCTGCATGATGCCCGGGTTCCACGAGGCGTTCTGTCAGTTAGCCGACACTTGTCCCGGAGTTTCCATGAATACCCATCCCTGGCACTCGCACCTGTTGGCCGGTCACTGGTACAGCCACTTGCCCGCTGAGTTACAGAATAGTCTGTTGGGCATGTCGCGGGTGCGCCGCCTGGTGCCGGGGCATCGGCTGTTTCAGCGCGGTGACCCACCCTGCGGGATGTACGCCGTATTGGAGGGCGCGGTACGGATCGGCGCGGTGAACGAACAGGGCAAGGAAGCGCTGCTCAGTGTGGTGGAAGCGCCCCACTGGTTTGGTGAAATCTGCCTGTTCGATGGCCAGCCGCGCACCCATGACGCGGTGAGCGTGGGCCAGTGCACCTTGCTGCACTTGCCTCAGGCGCCGTTGATGGCGTTTCTGCAAGCACATCCGGTCTATTGGCGAGATATTGCGCGGCTGATGAGCCACAAACTGCGCCTGACCTTCATCAATCTCGAACACCTGAGCCTGATGCCCGCCCCGGTACGTGTTGCCAATCGCCTGCTGATGATCGCCGAAGGCTACGGCGAAATCGAACCGGCGCGACGGGTCTTGCAACTGCCCCAGGAGCAACTGGCGCTCATGCTCTCACTGTCGCGCCAGACCACCAACCAGATCCTCAAGGACTTGCAGGGCCAGGGCATTGTGCAACTGGCTTATGGTGAGATTGAAATCCTGGATATCGAGCGGTTGCGGGCATTGACCACAATCTGAAGCCGACCTGAAGCCTCCACAGGATATGTGAATAAGCTACCCTGGTGTGGTATTTGAATTAAATACAGTGCAAATTATGTGTTTGTGCCAATATTGCACTGTATACAATGCGGAGACAATGATGGAAACCCTTGGCCAATTGCTCAGGAGACTGCGCAAGGAACATAACCTCTCTCAACATGCATTGGCCGCGCAATACGGCATGAGCCGTGCCACGATCTCGGGCATCGAAAACAATACGATTGCTGAAGTCGGGATCCGCAAGGTCGAAGCGATCCTCAATGGCTTCGGTTATGAGCTGACAGCTGTTGCCCGTCCATCGAAGCGTCCTACGCTCGACTCCCTGAAGAAGGACTCTTTCCATGGCTGACGAGCAAGGTCTGGACAGGTTGCAGGTCTGCGTCGGCGAAACGCCTGTTGGCATTCTGGGACGAGGCCAACAGCGCAGTAACTCCGTGTTTACTTATGCCGCAACCACGAGTGAGGAGCAGTCTGTCTCGTTGACCATGCCCGTGCGTCTTGAAAGCTACACCTGGGAATCAGGGGTCCTGCCGATCTTTGAAATGAACTTGCCGGAAGGTGCTTTGCGTGATGAGTTGGTTCGTCGCTTCAGCAAGGCGGTGCGCGGATTTGACGACTTCGCCATGCTTGCCATTGTGGGGCCTCATCAATTGGGGCGCGTTGGCATCGGTCCTTTGCGGGCAGAAGCTGGACCACCCGAAACCAGCCTGGCGGATTTGCTGGTGCACGACGGGGCTGAAGGTTTGTTCGACGATTTGCTGCACACCTATGGACAGTATTCGGGGGTTTCCGGGGTACAACCCAAGGTGCTGGTACGTGACAGTGCATCGACAGTTGATCGCTTGACCCACCGGGGCGCCACGCATTTGATCAAGGCATTTCGGGCTGACGAATTTCCGGAACTGGCGGCGAATGAATTTTTTTGCATGCGAGCTGCGCGGCACGCGGGGCTTGAGGTACCGGAGTTCGAGCTGAGTGAGCGCGGCAAATTTCTAATCATCAAACGCTTTGATATGGCGGATACCGGGGAGTATCTGGGCTTTGAGGACTTCTGTGTACTCAACGGCTCTCCGTCCAGGACCAAATATGACGGTTCCTATGAAGGGGCGGCTCGACAGATCAAGGCATTTGTCTCGCCGCACTTGCTCAATCAGGCACTGGAGTCTCTGTTCAAAATCGTTGCCCTCTCGGCGGGCCTGAAAAATGGCGACGCGCATCTGAAAAATTTCGGTGTGCTGTATGGGCATTGCGGCGTTGATGCGACCATCCGGCTCGCGCCAGCCTATGACATCGTCACCACTGCGGTGTATATCCGCAACGACAACATGGCGCTGTTGCTGGGCGGCTCAAAAGCCTGGCCCAAACACAAGATGCTCATGCAATTCGGTCGATCGGCCTGCAACCTGACCGAAAAGCGTTGCAAGGAACTGATAGAGCAGGTCATTCATGGGATGGACCTTGCCATGGCCGAGATGCGCCGTTATATGGGCGCTAATCAACAGTTCAGGGCGACCGGCGAAGCAATGATCGAAGTATGGACGGCTGGGCTCGCTCGCAGCCTCAAGCCCGGCATCGACTGACCCATCGCCTTCTCGAACAGGGATTTGTGTATGCCACAGATCAAATGTGGGAGCGAGCCTGCTCGCGATAGGGCCGGCCCAGCCAACGCAAACCCCTAGCGCAACCCGTCCCGAAACTGCCCCGGGGTCATTCCGGTCCAGCGCTTGAACGCCCGGCTGAAGCTGCTGGCATCGGCAAAACCCAGGAGATAACCGACTTCACTCAGTGAGCACTGTGGGTCGCGCAGGTGCAGCAGTGCCAGGTTTTCCCGACATTCGTTAAGCAGCGTGTCGAAGCGGCAGCCTTCATCGGCCAAATGCCGTTGCAGGCTGCGCAGGCTCAGGTGCATGGCCTGGGCGATACGCTCGGCGCTGGGTTCGCCTTCGGGCAGTTGGGCCTCGATAGCGGCTCGCACCTTGCGCTCCCAGGTCAGCGGCTGGAGCTGGGCGAGGGTGCGCTTGAGTACCGTCTCGTTGTGTTCAGCCAGCTCCGGGTTGGCGTCGTCCAGGTGGCTGTCGAAATCGACGAGGTTGAATTCCAGGCAATCTTGCTCGGCGCCGAAATACACAGGTGAACGGAACACTTTATGCCAGGGGCCGGGGTCCGTCGGTTCCGGGCGCCGCAAGTACACCGCCAGCGGCGCGTAATCGCGGCCCAGTCGGTTGCGACACGTGCGCACGTAAATCGCGGCGAACGCATCGATGGCTTCAAAGGCCGGCGTCGCCCGGCCCTGGGGCACGTCGAGCGTGAAGCGGTATCGGTCTTCGCAGCGGCTCAGTTGCAGCATCAACGCATCGCTGACCACCGGGTGGTAACGCACGATTCGCTCAAACACTTCTCGCAAACTGCCGCTGGCCACCAGGGCATAACCCAGAGCGTGGAACGTGGTGGGACTGACGAAGCGCGAAACCCGCAGGCCGATCGCCGGATCACCGCTGGCCTGCACGGCCAGTTCCCACAGGCGCGTGGTGGCCGAGAGCGGATAACGGGCATTCGGGTCGTCCATCAACTGCGGATCGAGCCCGGCCTCCAGGCACAGGGCATGGCTGTCCAGGCCCAACGCATCAAGCTGTTTGCGCAGGGCGCGGGTCCAACTGGCGAGGGAGGTGGGTTCAGTCATGGCGATTGGCGCTTGCGGTCAACAGGTTGGCGTTTACGGCTACCACCCTAAGGGGCATCGCCCGGCAGGATGAGCACATCGATAGAAGAGGATGTAAGCCATGCACGGCACTTGCGCAAGCCCCGAGCGATTGAATGCACAACAGCGATCGGCCCATATTCGCCAGGTGGTCTTGGCCCGAGGCGAGGAACTGCGCCAGCGCTACCCGATCCTGCGTCATCAGGATGCGTTGGGCGCGGGCATCCTGGCGTTCGCCCTGGCCGGGATGGTCGGTTCGGCGCTGCTCTACATCAACGGTCACCTGGCCGGTTGGGCATGCCTGCTGCTCAACGCTTTTTTCGCTTCACTGACCCACGAGCTGGAACACGACCTGATTCACAGCATGTATTTTCGCAAGCAACGTGCACCCCACAACCTGATGATGGGCCTGGTCTGGCTGGCGCGGCCCAGCACCATCAACCCGTGGATCCGCCGCCATTTGCACCTCAATCATCACAAAGTGTCCGGCAGCGAGGCCGACCTGGAAGAGCGGGCCATTACCAATGGCGAGCCCTGGGGGCTGGCGCGCTTGCTGATGGTGGGCGACAACGTGATGTCGGCCTTCATTCGCCTGCTGCGGGCCAAGACCTGGGCGCACAAGCGCAGCATCCTCAAGCGCACGCTGAAGGTGTATTTCCCGCTGGCGCTGTTGCACTGGGGCGCGTGGTACGTGTTTCTCGGTTTCCATGGGGCCAACGCTGTCGCCTATCTGCTTGGCACGTCAATTGATTGGTCGGCAACCACGCTGGTAGTGATGCACGTGATCGATATCGCAGCGGTGGTGATCATCGGCCCGAACGTGCTGCGCACCTTTTGCCTGCATTTCATCAGCTCGAACATGCATTACTACGGCGACATCGAGCCGGGCAATGTCATCCAGCAAACCCAGGTGCTCAACCCCTGGTGGCTGTGGCCATTGCAGGCGTTCTGCTTCAACTTCGGCAGTAGCCACGGGGTCCATCATTTCGTGGTCAAAGAGCCGTTCTACATCCGCCAGATGACGGTGCCGGTGGCCCACAAAGTGATGCGTGAGATGGGCGTGCGGTTCAATGATTTCGGCACGTTTGGGCGGGCGAACCGGTTTGTGCGGGAAGAGGGTGTGGTGCGGGAGGAAGGGGATGCGGTGCGGGTTTGACGCAAACAGGTTCGAGAAGTAAAAGCCGAACCTTGTGGCGAGGGAGCTTGCTCCCGCTGGGTTGCGCAGCAGCCCCAAAAAAACAGGGCCGCTTCGCGTCCAGCGGGAGCAAGCTCCCTCGCCACAGAGAATGAGTTACCAAAGAGAACGGGTCAGAACTGGTAACTCACCGTCGCCGCCACGTTGCGTTCTTCGCCCAGGTAGCAGTAGCTCAAGCTGGCGCAGGAGGCGACGTAGGTTTCGTTGGTCAGGTTGTTTGCGTTCAGGCGCACGTCCACACCTTTCAAGCCGACCTTGCCCAGGTCATACCCCACCGACGCATCGAACAGCGCATAGGACGGCACCTTCATGGTGTTTTCCGCATCGGCCCAGCTGTAGCCGACATAACGTACGCCACCGCCCAGTCGCAGGCCATCGAGCGCGCCGCTGTCGAACTTGTAGTCCGCCCACACCGAAGCCATGTGGCGTGGGGCCTGGGTCGGTGAGTTGCCTTTGTTTTCGATGATGTCGGTGGTGGTGCTCAACGTGCTGATCATCGATTTCGAATATTCGATATCGGTGAAGGTGTAGCTGCCCAGCACTTTGAACTGCTCGGTCAGTTGCAGGTGCGCTTCCAGTTCCAGGCCCTGGGAGCGAACGGCACCGACGGCGCGGTAGAAGTTTTCCTGGGGCAGTTTGGTCGCCAGGTTCTCCTGGTCGATGCGGAACAGCGAGGCGGTGTACAGGTCATCCGTACCCGGTGGCTGATACTTCAGGCCCAGTTCCCATTGCTTGCCATCGGTCGGCGACAGCGGGTTGCCGGCGCTGTCGGCGTAGGAGTTGGGGTTGAACGACTCGGAGTAGCTGACGTACGGCGCCAGGCCGTTGTCGAACAGGTACAGCGCCCCGGCGCGGCCTGTGAGCTTGCTGCGTTTGTCGTTGATCTCGGTGCCTTCCGGGCGGCCGAACTCAGCGATGCGGTTTTCATCCGAGGTTTTCACCCAGTCCTGACGCAGGCCCAGGGAGAAACGCCATTTATCCATCTCGATCAGGTCTTGCAGGTAGACACCGGTCTGTTCCAGGCGTCGCAGGTAGCTGGTGGGGCTGAAGTAGGTGATAGCCGAGTTGCCATAGACCGGGTCGAAGGCGTTGATCGGGGCCAGGCTGCCGCTGGTCCAATCCACCACGGTCTTGCGCCGCTGATAGTCAGCGCCCATCAGCACGGTGTGCTTGGTCGCCCCGCTGAAAAATTCAGCCTGCAGCATGTTGTCGACGATGAACGAATGCAGTTTTTCTTCGGCACCGGTGTAGTAGCGGTTCAGCTCGTTGCTGGTCGGCGTGGTCCAGCCGTAGGCGTAGACCTGATCATTGGTGACTTGGGAGTCCAGGTAACGGAAGTTCTGCCGGGCGGTGAAGACATCGTTGAAACGGTGTTCGAACTGGTAGCCGAGCGACTGCTGATCACGTTCATAGCCATCGACGCCCGGCTCGCCTTCGAAGAAATTTTCCGAGATACGCTTGCCGTTGCGCTGATGCAAGGTGCCGTCGGCCGGCATGCCGCCGTGATAACCACCGTCGGGGTCGTGCTGCAGGTAGGCCTGAAGCGTCAGCGACGTGTCTTCGGTAAAGTCGATGCTCACCGTGGGGGCGAGGGCAAAGCGCTTTTCCTTGGTGTGGTCGAACTGCGTGTCGGACGTATCCGCCAGCCCCACCAGGCGATAGGCGATGCGTTTGTCATCATCCACCGGCCCGGTAAAGTCGAAGCCCATGCCGCGTTGGCCCTGGGTGCCGACCGTGGCCTGGATTTGGTGATAGGCCTCGTACAGCGGTTTCTTGCTGGTGAGTGCCACCAGGCCGCCGGGCGAGCTACGCCCGTAGAGCACCGAGGACGGGCCTTTGAGAATGTCGACCCGCTCAAGGAAGTACGGGTCGACTTGCATGGAACTGTAGGTGCCGCTGTCGCCCATGGACTTGAGGCCGTCGAGGTAGATGTTGTCCACCGAGCCATCGTTGAAGCCGCGCATCGCCACGTAGTCGTAGCGATGGGTCGCGCCGTAGGGGTTGGTCAATACCCCTGGGGTGTAGCGCATGGCCTGGGAGACGGTTTGCGCGCCTTGGTCGTCCATTTGCTCGCGGGTGACCACGGAGACGCTTTGCGAGGTTTCCCGCAGGGCGGTACTGGTCTTGGTGGCGACCTGGCTGTGGGTGGCGTTGTAGCCCGCCATGCTGCCCAAGGCGTTACCCAGGGCAAACCCCTTGATGTCGGTGGTCGGCAGCGCCAACGTGCCGCCCGAGGCCTCGGTTTGCAGCACATAGCTGCTGCCATCCGGGCTGACGGCGGTCAGGCCTGAAGCGCTGAGAAGATGGCTCAGGGCCTGGTCCGTCGAATACTCGCCGTGCAGTCCCGGGGACTGGATACCGCTCGTCTGCTGCGGAGTGCTTGCCAGGGTGATGCCGGCCTGACGAGCGAACTGGTTCAGCACATCGCTCAGGGGGCCGGCGGCAATGTTGTAGCTCTGGCGCGCGGTGGTGACACCGTCTTGCGCCGCGACGGCGAACATTGGCACGGCGCCCGCACTCAACACCGTGCAGAACAGTGCAGCACGGATGGCATGGCGCAACAGGCCTGTTTGCGAGGAGCAGCCAAAGGGGGTGTTGAGGTTTACGCACTCAGTCATTGTGGGTTTCCGTTGGAGTCGCTAAGGGCAGATAAGCGTTGCTTACTGTCCTAGCCGGACTTGCGCGCAAAACCCGCCAAAAAAAATCAGACCGATTCCTGCACCGTGACCCACCAACGGGTTCGATAGCGTAATTGAACGGGGAGCGTGCGCGGCAGGACGGCCAGCAACCTGTCGGTGTCTTCCAGGCGGAAAACGCCTGACAAGCGCAGGTCCGCAATCGACGCGGCGCATTTCAGATAGCCCTGGCGGTAACGTCCTACCTCGTTGAGGAAGTCCTCCAGACGCATGTTGCGCGTCACGAGCAAACCCTCCGCCCAGGCGCCGATGTCCATATCCAGCGGCGGCGCCATGGTCGCTGTCGATGAGCTGAGCAGATAGCTCTGCCCGGCGCTCACCTGTAGCGGGGCACCATCGGCGCCACGGTGTGAAAGGATCGCGACCCTGCCACGGGTGACGCTCAGGCGTGTGCAGGCATTGTCCTGCCGCACCACGAAGCGCCCGTCCAGCCCTTCGAACAGGCCATGTCGGCTGCGCACCAGCAGCGGCCGCGCGGGATCGCGACCGCAGGTGAGCATGATTTCACCTCGCGTCAGGCTGATCAGGCGATGCTCGGTCGTGTAGTCCAGGTCGGCGGCGCTGTCAGTGTTCAGTTCAAGCCGCGTACCGTCGGGCAACTGGAAACCTCGATGTTCGCCGGTGGCAGTGGCGAAATCCGCGCTCCACGGCTGCCAGCCCAGGTCCTTGCCCAGCCAGGCGGCGGAGCCTATCAGCGCCACCCCCGACAACAGTTTCAAGGCCTGGCGCCGACCGAGTCGCTGGGCGCTGTTTTCCAGGGTGTCGAGAGCGACGTGGGCGCCGGGGACCGCCCGCAGGTTCGAGGTCAACTCACTGTGCAGCGCTTGCACCCGCTGCCAGGCCAATTCGTGTTCGTGATGGGCGGCGCGCCAGACCTCGCATTGTTGGCGCAAGGCCGGATTGGCAGCATGGTTGCGCAGGCGCAGCAGCCAGTTGATCGCTTGCCTGACTACCTGTTGGGATGGGCCGCTGCGTCGATTCAACACGTTATCCACAGGCTCAGCTTTCATAGCGCAACACATAGCAGTGATACAGCGCATCGGCGACGTATCGTTCCACCGAGCGCAAGGAAATGCCCATCTGCTCGGCAATCTGCTTGTACGTCAGGCCTTCGCACTGGGCCAACAGAAATGCCCTGCGCACTTTCGGCTTCAGGCCCTCGAGCATTCTGGCGATGGCTTCCAGCAGCTCCAGGATCAAGGCCTGGGCTTCGGTGTCGGGGGCTTGGGCGGGTGGCAGGTGGGCGATGGATTCCAGGTAAGCGCGTTCGATTTCTTCCCGGCGCCAATGATCGATCACCAGGCCTTGGGCGATGGTGCGTAGAAAGGCGCGGGGCGACTTGAGCTCCAGGCGTTCGGTGCGTTGCAGCAGGCGCACGAAAGTGTCCTGGGCCAGGTCCGCTGCGTCGGCAGCATTGCCCAAGCGGCTGCGCAGCCATGTGTGAAGCCAGCCGTGATGGTTGCTGTAGAGCGTCTGTACTGCAAACTCGGGAGATGACATGAACGCGAAGGCCTGGATGTCGCAAATGATAATAGGTCGCATTGTCATCAGGGGTCAGTGAATTTGCAACCACCGTTCGACGCACCGTGTCCTTCCGTCGCCCATTTGTTTAAAGGGCTCATATTTTTTTAACTTTTGCCGACAGCGTTATATGCGTGCACCAAAGTGGAGCAGATCACAAGTCCGCCCGCGCTGTGACATGAATGCTGCAACCGGAATGCACCCCCACTCCCTGCATAAGAAGCCTGTCGATGAATCTGAAGTTCAGCCATAAAATCCTTCTGGCCGCCTCTGGTGTGGTCGTTCTGGCTTTTGCCCTGTTCACGCTCTACAACGACTACCTGCAACGAAAAACCATTGGCAGCAGTCTCGAATCCTCCATCCAGCAGTCCGGCGACCTGACGGCCAGCAGCATCCAGAACTGGATGAGCGGCCGGGTGCTGGTGCTGGAAAACCTGGCGCAGAATATTGCGCACCAGGGCGCGGGTGCCGATCTGCCGGGGCTGGTGGATCAGCCGGCGCTGACGTCGAATTTCCAGTTCACTTACGTGGGTCAGGCCAACGGCGTCTTCACCCAGCGCCCTGACGCAAAAATGCCCGACGGCTACGACCCGCGCCAGCGCCCCTGGTACAAACAGGCAGTCACCATCGATCAAACCATGCTGACCCCGCCCTACCTGGCTGCGGTCGGCGGCCTGGTGGTGACCATCGCCCTGCCGGTGAAGCACAACGGTGAGCTGCTCGGTGTGGTGGGGGGCGACCTGAGCCTGGAAACCCTGGTGAAAATCATCAACTCCGTGGATTTCGGCGGCATCGGCCATGGGTTTCTGGTCAGCGGCGACGGTCAGGTCATCGTCAGCCCGGACAAGGACCAGGTGATGAAGAACCTCAAGGACATCTACCCCGGTACGCCAGTGCGCATCGAGAAAGGTATCCAGGAGGTTGAGCTCAATGGGCAGGACCGCATTCTTTCGTTTACCCCCGTCGCGGGCCTGCCGAATACCCAGTGGTACATCGGTCTGTCGATCGACAAAGACAAGGCCTACGCACCGCTGAGCCATTTCCGTACCTCGGCGCTGATTGCGATGTTTGTGGCGGTGGCGGCCATTGCGTTGTTGCTGAGCCTGTTGATCCAGGTGTTGATGCGTCCATTGACCACCATGGGGCGCGCCATGCAGGACATCGCCCAAGGTGAAGGCGACCTGACCCGGCGTCTGGTGGTCCAGGGCAAGGATGAGTTCGGTGAGCTGGGCAGCTCGTTCAACCAATTCGTGGAGCGGATTCACGCGTCGATCTCGGAAGTGTCTTCCGCCACTCGGCAAGTGCATGACCTGTCGCAGCGGGTGATGACTTCGTCCAATGCCTCGCTCATTGGCTCCGACGAACAGAGCGCCCGCACCAACAGCGTGGCAGCGGCCATCAATCAGTTGGGCGCCGCGACCCAGGAAATCGCCCGCAATGCCGCCGACGCCTCGCAACAGGCCAGTGGTGCCAGCGAGCAAGCCGATGATGGACGCCAGGTGGTGGAAAAAACCATCCAGGCCATGACCGAGCTGTCACAGAAGATCAGCCTCTCGTGCACCCAGATCGAAACCCTGAACGCCAGCACCGACAACATCGGGCACATCCTGGACGTGATCAAGGGCATCTCTCAGCAAACCAACCTGCTGGCGCTGAACGCTGCCATTGAAGCGGCCCGTGCCGGTGAAGCCGGGCGCGGGTTTGCGGTGGTGGCCGATGAAGTGCGCAACCTGGCGCACCGCACCCAGGAGTCGGCGGAAGAAATCCACAAGATGATCACCTCGCTCCAGGTCGGTTCCCGTGAAGCGGTGACGACGATGAACGCCAGCCAGCTTTCCAGCGAAGAAAGTGTGGAAGTGGCCAACCAGGCGGGTCTGCGGCTGGTCAGCGTGACGCAGCGCATCGGTGAAATCGACGGCATGAACCAGTCGGTGGCCGCGGCCACCGAAGAACAGACCGCCGTGGTGGAAACCCTCAACATGGATGTCAGCCACATCAACCTGCTGAACCAGCAAAGCGTCGCCAACCTCAATGAAACCCTGAAGGATTGCGATGCCCTGTCGCAACAGGCCAATCGGCTGAAGCAGTTGGTGGACAGCTTCAAGATCTGATCTCAGCCGACCTCACCGCCAACCGTGCCGCCGCCATCGCGAGCAGGCTCGCTCCCACAGGGGATTGGCGGTGTGACTGGATCTTGCGGCCACCCCGGAACCAAAACTGTGGGAGCGAGCTTGCTCGCGATGGCGACAGCACAGCCAACCTCATCGCCAGCTGACCCACCGCTTTCGCGAGCAAGCTCGCTCCCACAGGGGATTGGCGGTGTGACTGGATCTTGCGGCCAACCGAAATCAGTGTGGGAGCGAGCCTGCTCGCGATGGCGACAGCACAGCCAACCTCATCGCCAGCTGACCCACCGCTTTCGCGAGCAAGCTCGCTCCCACAGGGGATTGGCGGTGGAGCTGGATCTTGCGGCCAACCGAAATCAGTGTGGGAGCGAGCCTGCTCGCGAAGACGGCGGCATAGCCAACATCATCAGCTAGCTGACCCACCCCTTTCGCGAGCAAGCTCGCTCCCACAGGGGATTGGCGGTGTGACTGGATCTTGCGCCCACCCCGGAACCAAAACTGTGGGAGCGAGCTTGCTCGCGATGGCGACAGCACAGCCAACCTCATCGCCAGCTGACCCACCGCTTTCGCGAGCAGGCTCGCTCCCACAGGGGATTGGCGGTGTGACTGGATCTTGCTGCCAACCGAAATCAGTGTGGGAGCGAGCCTGCTCGCGATGGCGACAGCACAGCCAATATCATCGCCAGCTGACCCACCGCTTTCGCGAGCAGGCTCGCTCCCACAAGGTTTACTTGAACATCACTTGCACATTCCCCATCGCCTCATCGGCAAACCCTTGCAGGAAATCTCGGAAGCCGGACGGGGTATGGGCATCGGTGTGGTCGGCGATGATGGTCCAGGTGGCGCGGCAGCGGTTGTCCGCCAGGGGCTCGACGCGCATTGCCGCCCACAGGTTATCGATGCCCAGGGTGTTGTAGATCAGCGTCCAGGTCATGTGCATGGCCTGGTCATCATGGCTGTTGAGCTGTTCCACCACCAGGTTCTGCCCGTCGCGGAAAAACTTCTTGCGCAGGGACCTCACGCCCTCGCCGGTCATTTCGATGTGCTCAAGTGCCGGGATGAATCGATCGAACCTTGCAAAATTGCCCACCACTGCCCAGACGCTCGCCGCGTTGGCGGGTACTTCCACTGAAGTTTCGACCTCGCAGGCGTGGGGGTTCTTGATCAAGGTGTCGGGTTGAAGTGCATTCATGGTCTTGCTCCTTTTTTTACAGTTGAGGGGTGCTTCAGATGAAATCGATGGCCTTGAGGTAATCAGCACCACGGCGCAGCAGGGCCGGGGATTTTTCCGGGTAGCGGGCACCCATCTGCCGTACGCCGGCCCGAGCGTTGGCGTGGTTGATCAACGAGATGTCGCCGATGTCTTCCTCGAAACCGTTGAGGTAAAAACCCAGTACGCCGAACAGCGCATTGTCGGCATCGACCCGGCCCAGTTGCCGTTGCCAGTCGGCGACGCTGACCAGGGAAAATTCCCGGCCGCTTTCACGAAACGACGCCACATAGGCGTCCCAGCTCAAGGGTTCGGGGTTGTGCAGGTTGAACACCGCCTGCGTCGGCTGATAACGACTGGTGTGGAAGGCGATGAAGCGCGCCAGGAAGTCCACCGGCATCAGGTCGAAGTTGAGGGACAGATCCGGCACCTGACCGAGCTGGATCGAGCCCTTGAGCATCAGCATCAACCGGTTCTTGTGGGGCTGGCAGACCCCGGTCAGGCTGTTGAAACTGATGTTGCCGGGGCGAAACAGATTGACCCACACCCCGCGATCCCGAGCGCGCTGCAGGATCCGTTCGCCGACCCATTTGGACAGGTTGTAGCCGTTCTTGATGTAGATCGGCGGCGTCTCTGCGGCGGGCTGCTCCAGGACCTGGCCGTCGGCATCCAGCGCACTGGACGCCGACAGCGTAGAGACGAAGTTGAAGATCTTTTTGCTGCGCCCTTCACACAGGCGCAGGCATTCGAAGATCGGCTCCACGTTGTCCCGCGCCAAAGACTCGTAGTCGAGCACATGATTGACGTGGGCGGCGTTGTGCACCAACGCGCCGAAGGTGCGGTCGATGCGGGCATAGACGTCGTCTGGCAAACCCAATTGCGGTTGGGTGATGTCGGCGGCGTAGACACTGACGCGGCTCAGGTCCAGGTGGTTCAGCCGATTGTCCCGCAGGGCCTGGGCAAAGCGTTCGGCCGCGCTTTGTCCGCCGGATTCGCGCACCAGGCACGCGACTTCGGTGGCGCCCCAGGCCAGTAAGGCCTCGACGATGTGTACCCCAAGAAAACTGTTGGCGCCGGTCACCACCACCTTGTGCACATCACCACACCGGCTGACAGGCAGGGGATCGAGGTTGAGTTCCGCTTGCGCATCGATCAAGGCCTGGGGGCTGAGGGTCGATGTGCTGTTTTGCGCAGGATCGTCCAGTAACTTCGCCAGCGTGATCAGCGTAGGTGCTTCGATGAAGCGATTGATCGACAGGCTGCGCCCGAAGGCTTCGCGGACCCCCAGCAACAGTTGTGACAGCAGGATCGAATGGCCACCGAGATTGAAGAAGCTTTCATCGGTGGCGATGTCGTCGACCGGCAGCTCCAGCAACTCGGCCCACAGTTGCCGCAGCTGCGTTTCCAGAACGTTCTGCGGCTGGCGCCGATGGCTGCCGACCTGCACTTGCACCGCCTTGGCGAGCAAGGCCCGGCGATCGACTTTGCCATTGCTGGTGTAGGGCAGGCTGGGCAATTGCACGTAGGCCGCCGGGTGCATGTAGCTGGGCAGCGCGTTTTGTACATGCTCGCGCAAAGCCTGGAGGGCGGCGTCGGCCCGCTCTTCCCGAGGGTGAACCAGAAACGCCAGGATCCGCCGTCGGTCATCGACCCCCACCGCTACTTGGCGAAACAACTGGCTGTCGCGCAGGCAATGCTCGATTTCCTCGGGTTCGACCCGAAAGCCACGGATCTTCACCTGGTTATCGCGCCGACCACACAGTTCGATGCCGTGGTCGGTCCATTGGGCGATATCGCCTGTGCGATATACCCGCAGCGTTGGCCCGTCGGGCAGCGTCAGGTTGAGGTAGCGGCTCGCGGTCAACGCCGGGTCGTTCAGATAGCCGAGGCCGACCCCAGGCCCGGCGATGTACAGCTCGCCCGGTGTGCCTTGGGGCACCGGTTGCAGCTGCTCATCCAGAATCAGCACCCGGCCATTGGCGATGGGCACACCGAGGTTGCGGTTGTTGTCACCGACACCGAATTGCCGGGTGGTGACCAGCACCGTGGTTTCGGTGGGGCCGTAGATGTTGTGGAAACTGCACTGCGGTGCGAGCTGCTCGATCACGAACGGCTCACAGACATCGCCGCCGGTAATCAGGTGTTCCAGCCCCAACGGTGCATCCAGCGGCATCACGCTCAGCAGCGCGGGCGGCAGGAAAGCATGAGTGACATGCTGTTGCTGAATCAGCGCCAACAGTTGCTGCGGGTCGCGACGCTGGTCTTCGCTGGGCACCACCAGCGTCGCACCCTGGATGAAGGTCGGCAGGATATCCAGCAGCGATGCGTCAAAGTTGATGGTGGAGAACTGCAATGCCCGGCTGTCACGCTGTAAGCGGACATAGTCGCTATACCAGGCGCAGAAATGGCTGAGGTTGCGATGACTGAGCAGCACGCCTTTGGGTTGGCCGGTGGTGCCGGACGTGTAGATCGCCACGGCCGGTTCGTCGCTGTCCACCACGCGGCGGATCAGCGAGGCTGGGATGCCGGGTTTGGGTGAAGGCAGCTTGCGTACATCCAGCGTCGGCAGCGACAGCTCGCCCAGGTCGCTGTCACCGTCGTGCAGCAGTAAGTCGGCGTTGGCGTTCTCCAGGATAAAGCGCCGTCGTTGCGCGGGGTGCTGCGGGTCCAGCGGCAGGTACACCGCCCCGCAACCCAGTACCGCCAGGATAGCTGCGTACAACTGTGCGGACTTGGGCAGGCAGACACCAATCACTCCAGGTTTTGCCCCGGCCAGTTGCTTGAGCATCGGCTCCTGCAAGCGCAACGCCAGACTGCGCAAGGACTTGTAGTCGACAAGCTGACCGTCGACCCACAGGGCCGCTTGCGTACCGTCATTGAGCATGCGCTGCTCGATGTCATGCATGACCGGCACTTCGGCTGCAGCCAGCAGCCAAGGCACCGCGGGCCGATTGAGGTGGTGTTCGAAGGCCAGCGGCTCCAACACATCCAGTCCCTGCAACGATTCATCGCAGGCGTCGGTCTGCACCGTCGGCCAGTGATCGAAGCAGGCTTCGTCCCGGGAAAGCTGGCTGACCAGTCGCGCACCGTGCTCGACCACCGCCGCCAAGGCGCGCAGTCGCAAAGACTGGCCGTTGCCGCAGCCTTGCGGGGCGATCACTTCCTGGGACAACGGCCGATGCGCGCTGTCGCGGAAAACCACCACCGGCTGTGGCAATGCCTGGCCGGGAAAAGCCTGGAGCGCCACACGCACCTGAAGGTTTGAGCGGGCGTCTAGGGTGCAGGGCAGCGTCCCGTCATCAATCAACAGGTCTACCGCTGTGTGGTGGTTCGCTGATTCAAGATGCACAACACCGTGGCCGTGCAGTTCGAGCTCCTGGGCCAGGTCGGTCATGGCCTGGCTTGTGCCAGACACGGCAATTTCGAGGCGTCTCATGGGCGGATCCTCATGGGGTCAGGTAGTCGGCCAGGGCGTCACGCACGCAGGGGGACGCCAGCATCGAGCTGCTGCGAAAAAAGCGCGTGATATTGCCCACCAACGGGTGAAAACGATTGATGGGATACGCCAGCGCACTGGCCTCTTCGCGCAATGACTGGCGCACCGATTCGTCGACGGGCAGGTGTGCGATCAGCTGGAAATCGAACGCCTGTTGCAGATCGCTCGCCAGGTACTGGCTGATGAAGCCGGGCATCAGTCGCGCAATCGCATCGCGGTCAGCTTCGGGCGCGCTGCGCCAGTAGATTTGCACCAGGCGCGTCCAGAATCCGGAGTGCCGTCCCTCGTCCAGCAAGTGGTCGGCCATCAGGCCCTTGATCGACGCCTTGACCGAATCATCCCGGGCGAATGCCGCCACCTCGTTGGTCACGGTGTTCTCGGCAATGGCGATGCAGATCAACTCCACGGCGCTGAGCAAATGCTCCGGTGCCTGGGCCAGCGTCGCCGGGATGGCGCGGCTGAGCTCGATCTGATCGGGCAACGGGATAGGCGCAATGCCAGTCATGTCGATGGTCTGCTGCATGAAGTCCATCGCCACCAGTGCGTGATAATCCTCGTCTACTACCACCGTCATTGCGTCGTAGCGGCAGGCGAACGGGAACTCGATGCCGAAGCTGTTCTTGGCAATGCGCCGGGCGGTGTGGTCCACCAGCTCGGTCTCGAAGATCACCACATCGTTGATGAACTTGTAGAGGCTCTGCACCAGCACAAAATCGCGCAGTTGCGGGCAGTGGCTGAGGAAGGTCTGGCTGTGCACCAGAGGCTGACGGCTCATGGGGAAGATCAACTTGTCGTCGTCTTCGACCCGGCGCCGTGGCCGGGTGCGGATGGTCGCGCGGCTTTCCCAGGCGTCGGCGAAGGATTGGTATTCGACAGCGTTCATGGCGCCACCTGCGCAAGCGGTTGGGCCATGCTCTGGCGTAACCCGTCCCACAGCGCGGTGCGGCTTTGGACGGCGGCGAGTGCAGCGGCCAGCACCTCGGTTTCGCGCTGCGGGTCGCCATCGATCAGTCGGGCCAAGAGTTTTTCCGCTGCCGGGCCGTGGTCCTCGGAATCCACTTCGATGTGCCGCTGCAGGTAATAACGAAACGTCGGCGCCTGATCCAGGCCGATGCCCCAAGCGTCCAGCATGCGCTGGAACATCTGCGGGATGACGCTCTCGCGGCCATGCACGAAGGCGGCGGCCACGCTGTGGGCCGGTGCGTGCAGCGCCGTTTGCAGTGTCTGGCGGACGAACCGGGCCGCCGCCGGCTCCACTTCGACGCTCTCCAAGGCTGTTTCGGGACTGACGCCTTCCTGTTGCAAGGTGATGAACTGCTCAATGGCGCGAGTATCGGCGCCAACCTCGCGCATGGCGTCCAGGTACAGTTCGAAATGGCTGCAATAGCCGGCTCCGGGGCGGTCATCCGACTCCTCGCCCAGGACGATTTCGTTGATCAAACGTGCAGCGTGTGGGTCGGCCGGCGGTAACCAGGGCAAGTGGACACAGGTCAGCTCCCGTTGCAGCCGTTTGGTCAGTGACATGAAATCCCACACGGCAAAAACATGGCTTTGCATAAAGCGGCGCAGCAGATCGATTGATGTTATTTCAGAAAAAACCGGGTGTTGGCCAAGGGCGTGTTTTTTCAGAGATAGTTGTTCTTTGGTTGGCTGCATCGGAACGTCCTCATCAATGATGTTTGTTCGGAAAAGCCACCCGGGCTTTAATAAAAGCGAGCGGGTGCCTGAACCGGAGTCCATAAGTTTCGAAAGTATTGAAGTGCTCGTCTTAACTGCGCATTCATGGCGTGCGGGCAAGGTTTTTCGGACCTAAGCCATAAATGTAAGCGGTCGATAACAACTCGACGGATAAAAAGCTAATACACCGAACAAGTAAGCGGCAAGTGTTTTTTTAATTATTTAAATGGGGTTATTTATTGGGCGCGAAGAGGGGTATTAAAACTTTTAATATAAGTTTTATTCAGGCGAAGCCGCTCCTTCCGATAGAGAAGTATCAGAATCGAAGAAGTTGAGTGAATGCCTCACTCGGAGCACTTCAGGGGACAGGGAAATAAGAAGTTGTTGTTTTATGGGGGGGACATCGGACGGACTTCCGATCATCCCGCCGGTTGGGCGGTGCTCCTTGCGTGTTGGCTTCGATTCGCCTGGCTGCGGCCAGGCGCTGACTTCTTCAGGTCTGTTTTTTAATCGACAAACGCAAGAGTGGGCCCAAATCGATGGCAGTGCCATTGAACTGATGGGGGCGACAGGGCGCGGCTACGCTGCGGCCTCGTCGGGCGGGCGAGAAACCGTGTAGGAGGGATGTGTAAGAAAGTGATGCGCCCCTCGGGGCGCGGGGGGCAGGTCAACGGCTTGGTTGTTGTTCCAGATAGCGACGGATGGTGACGCAGGCTTTTTCCAGATGCAGCTCCAGCAGGGCAACCGCTCTGTCGATGTCCTGCGCCGTAGCGGCCTCCAGCAGCGCGCGATGATCGTCCTGGGTCAGTTTGCCCAAGCCCATGGACGACAGATGGAAGCGCAAGAAGCGTTCTTCCTCATTGAGCTCGCGCTCGATCAGGTCCAGCAGTTTGCTGTTGGGTGCCTTGTGATAAAGCGACATGTGAAACAGCCGGTTGAGCCTGCCGATTTCAGCGTGGTCGGTCTGGGCTTCCAGTTGCTCGATGTAATGGGCGGCCATGGCCAGGTCCTCGGCATCGAGGAGGGGAATGGACAGGCGCAATGCGAAAGATTCAAGGACCGAACGCAGGGCGTACGTTTCGATCGCATTGTTGGTGATCAACGGGGCTACCACGGCGCCTTTGTGCTGAACCACATTGAGCAGTGATTGCGCCTCGAGCTGGCGCAAGGCCTCGCGTACCGGCATGCGGCTGACGCCGAACAGGTCGGCCAGTTCCTGCTGGCGCAGGGCGGTGCCGCAGGGCAGGCGCCCGTCGAGTATGGCCTCGCGCAGGGATTCTTCGATGATTGAGCGGGCCTGGGCAGCGGGAATGGGCCCGTTGACCTGGATAGTGCTTAGCGGTTTGGGCTTCTGTGTCACGACAACGCACCCTGACTGGTAGTAACAAAAATTGGATCCAAGCCAACAGTAGTTACAGATTGCCAAGCCGTCAAAACCTCGCGGCCCCGGTTCCTGAACTAAAGTTTAGTCTGCTCGTGGTGATCGCACCTTGCCATTGTCTTTTGCCGGGCCAGGCTTCACCATCCAACGCATTTCCCACGGCCCTTTTTGGACGTATTTCCCTTGGCTGCACCTTTCCCTGTTCCCAGGTCCTTGCGCTGGCTGTGTTCGGCATTGTTGCTGACCGGCCTCATGCTGGGCGGCCTGCAGGCTGACTGGGACTTTGCGCAGATCAGCCGGCGGGCGCAAGCGTTATATGGGCCGTTGGGCGAAGGGCAGCAACGAATCGATGCCTGGCAGCAATTGTTGGCGACCCAGAAGCAGACGCCGGAGCTTGAGCAGCTCAAGGTGGTGAACCTGTTTTTCAACAAACGGGTGCGCTACGTCGAAGACATCGACCTGTGGCGTCAGGTCGATTACTGGGAGACCCCGATCCAGGCCTTGTGGAAAGGGGCCGGGGATTGCGAGGACTACGCCATTGCCAAGTACTTCAGCCTGCGTCGTCTGGGGGTGTCCAGTGACAAGCTGCGCATCACTTACGTCAAGGCGTTGCGGCAGAACCGTGCGCACATGGTGCTCACTTACTACGCAACCCCCGATGCCATGCCGCTGGTACTCGACAGCCTGATCGACGGCATCCTGCCGGCCAGCCAGCGGACCGATCTGTTGCCGGTCTACTCTTTCAATGCCGAGGGATTGTGGCTGCCAGGCGCCAAGGGCAACAAGAAAGTGGGTGACACCAAGCGCCTGTCCCGGTGGCAGGATGTGTTGAAAAAAATGCAGGCCGAAGGTTTTCCGGTCGAGACGACTAACTAGGAGCGCGCGCTCAGATGTCCTTGTTCAAACAGCTGTTGATCGCTATCTGTCTGTTCCTGGTGGTTGCCTTCAGCGGCAGCTTCATGGTCAGTCTGGAAAGCTCGCGGGCCCAGTACGTCAACCAGTTGCGCTCCCACGCCCAGGACGCGGCCACGGCGCTGGCGCTGTCCCTGACGCCGAACATCGACGACCCGGCGATGGTGGAGTTGATGGTCAGCTCGATTTTCGACAGTGGCTATTACGCAACCATCCGTGTGGTCGATGTCGCCACCGACCAAACCCTCGTCGAGCGTACCGGCACGCCCGACGCCGGCAACGTGCCGCAATGGTTCATCAAGCTCATCGGCCTGGAGCCGGCCGGTGGCGATGCGATTGTCAGCCGTGGCTGGGAACAGGCGGCGCGGGTCGAAGTGGTCAGCCACCCGATGTTCGCCCTCGCCAAGCTGTGGCAGAGCGCATTGGGCAGTCTGGGCTGGCTGCTGCTGTGCGGCGCGGTGAGCGCGGTGCTGGGGGCCTTGCTGCTGCGTCGTCAGCTCAAGCCGCTGGATTACATGGTGCACCAGTCCCATGCCATCGCCCGTCGCGAGTTCCTGAGCCTGCCGGAGTTGCCGCGCACGCCCGAACTGCGCCGGGTGGTGCAGGCGATGAACCAGATGGTCGAGAAGCTCAAGGCGCTGTTTCAGGAGCAGGCCGAGCGTAGCGAAAAACTACGGGTCGAGTCTTACCAGGACAATCTCACGGGCCTGGCCAACCGGCGGTATTTCGAAATGCAGCTCCACGCCCGGGTGAGCAACCCCGAGCAGGCCAGTTCCGGTTATCTGCTGTTGCTGCGGGTCAAGGACCTGGCCGGGTTGAACCAGCGGCTGGGCGGGCAGCGCACCGACCAGTTGCTCAAGGCCGTGGGCGAACAATTACAGCGTGAATGCGCCCGCTACCCTGAAACCCACAACATGGTGACGCGCATCCGCGGTGGGGAGTTCGCCGTGCTGGCGCCGGGGCTGGTGCGCGAGGAAGCGCTGCAACTGGCGCAGAACCTCGAAAGCGCCTTGGCCAGCCTGCATGCCACCGGTGCGACCGATGTGGCTTCGGTGGCCTCCATCGGACTGGCTCCATTCGTCCATGGCGACTCGCCGCAAGCCGTGCTCCAGCTCGGCGACCAGGCCCTTGCCCAGGCCGAAAGCCAGGGCGAACCGGGTTGGGCCTGCCTGGACCACAGCGCCTCGGCCAGCGTCGGTGACGATCATCATGCCTGGCACAATCTACTCGACCAGGCCTTGAGCAATCAGCGCTTCGAGCTGTACTTCCAGCCGGTGGTGGCCGCCCAGGACACCCAGGTGGTGCTGCATTACAAAGTGCTGTCACGGCTGCTGGACGAGCAGGGCCAGACCATCCCCGCCGGGCGCTTCCTTCCTTGGTTGGAGCGCTTTGGTTGGACCGCGCGTCTGGACCGCTTGATGCTCGAACAGGTGCTCAAGCAAATGGCCGGGCATGAGCAATCCTTAGCGTTGAACCTGTCCTCTGCCACCCTGGCTGATCCTCAGGCATTGAACAAAATCTTCGAGATCCTGCGGGCGCATTCCAACCTTGGGCCGCGCTTGACCCTGGAGATTGGTGAAGAGCAACTGCCGGAGCAAGCCGTGCTGGAGCAGTTGACTCGGCAACTGCGCGAGCTTGGTTTTTCCTTGAGCCTGCAGCGTTTTGGTGGGCGGTTCAGCATGATTGGCAACTTGTCGCGGTTGGGGTTGGCTTATCTGAAGATCGATGGCAGCTATATCCGTGCCATTGATCAGGAGAGTGACAAGCGCCTGTTTATTGAAGCGATCCAGCGTGCTGCTCACAGTATTGACTTGCCGTTGATTGCCGAGCGGGTTGAGACGGAGGGGGAGTTGGCGGTGATTCGGGAGATGGGGTTGTTTGGGGTGCAGGGGCAGTTGGTTGGGGAGCCTCGGCGTTGGGGGTGAGACGGCCTTGTATTCTTCTGGCTGAGTACATATCCATTGCTGCGGTAACGGCGGCTCGGGACTGTCAGAAATTTTGTGTTCGGGCATAACATGCTGAAGAGGTGCATGTATGCCAACCAAAAAGAAGACGGCCTTGGAGGCCAAAACCGAGCTTCCTTCGATCCCGAAGGAGCTGATTGATCAGTTCGTCAAAGGCCCAATGACTGCCGAGGCGATTCAGGATGCGTCGATGGCCTTCAAGAAGGCGCTTATCGAGCGAGCCCTGGGCGCAGAGCTGGGCCACCATCTTGGCTATCCTCAGGGCGCGGAGCGCCCTGAGGAGTCTAATAACCAGCGCAACGGTAAAAGTGGCAAGACCGTTTTGACAGACGACGGTCCGCTTCGTCTGGAGATTCCCCGAGATCGCGATGGCAGCTTTGCGCCGATTCTGATTCCCAAGCATGAGCGGCGCTTTACCGGTTTCGATGACAAGATCATCGCCATGTACGCTCGGGGCATGACGGTTCGCGAGATTCGCGCATTTCTCTTGGAACAGTACGGTACGGATGTCTCGCACGACTTCATCAGCTCAGTCACCGACGCGGTGATGGAAGAGATCGGCGCTTGGCAGCAACGACCGCTTGAGCCGATGTACCCGGTCATCTTCTTCGACGCGCTGCGGGTCAAAATCAGGGAAGAAGGTCTGGTCCGCAATAAGGCAATCTACTTGGCCTTGGGCGTACTACCGGACGGAACCCGCGATATCTTGGGCATCTGGATCGAGACAACGGAAGGCGCCAAGTTCTGGATGAAGGTCTTCAATGACCTCAAGACACGCGGCGTCGAAGACGTGTTGATTGCCGTGACCGATGGCCTCAAAGGCATGCCAGAAGCCCTGAGCGCGGTGTTTCCTGAGACGACGTTGCAAACCTGCATCGTGCATCTGATCCGCAACAGCCTCGACTATGCAGCCTGGGACAAACGTCGGGAGCTGGCCAAGGCTCTCAAGCCGATCTATCAAGCGATCAACGCCGAGGCCGCCGAAGTGGCTCTGGACTCATTCGAAACCGGGCCGTGGGGCAAGCAGTACCCGACCGTCGTGGCTGCCTGGCGACGCGCCTGGGATCGAGTTATCCCGTTTTTTGTCTTCCCACCCGCCATCCGGAAAGTGATTTACACGACCAACGCAATCGAGAGCATCAACGCTCAACTGCGAAAGATCATCAAAACGAGGGGACACTTTCCAACCGATGATGCTGCCACGAAGCTGATCTGGCTGGGCTTGCGCAATATCACAGCAAACTGGGGCAGTGCGGCCCATGATTGGAAAAGTGCGATGAATCAGTTCGCGATCCTGTACGGGGATCGGTTCATCAGGCCGACGTGGTAAATGAAGGTCTGCCTAACGGCAGGCCGTTACCGGCCCGCACACAAAAAATCTGACACTCCCGGCGGCTTATGGTCCCGCCCTTACGGCGGGTCACTTTCGAAAATCCGGAAGCCGGCCCAGGCGAAAGTAACCAAAGCGCTTTTGCCCCACCACTCGGCACCTCGCTTAGGCTCGGTGTGCCCTCACTCCGGCATTGCTCCGTGGGCCCGCCGCGAAGGGCCATCCATGGCCCAGCGCGGCTATCCCGGCATCCATGCCGGGATGCCCACTACGCAATACCTGCGTTCGGCCAGCGTGGTTAACGGGGCCCCCAGATCAAAATCAAAAGCGAGGCGGCCTGACAGCCGGCCTGGCTTTGGCGGGTGTACACCCATCAGACTTGTTTGAGCAGAACCTGTGGGAGCAAAGCTTGCTCGCGAGGCGGCCATATAGCCGGCCTGGCTCTTGCGGGTGTACTCCAATCCAATTGTGGGAGCGAGCTAGCTCGCGAAGGCGGCCTTATAGCCGACCTGGTTCTCCCGGCCGTACTCCGATCCAATTGTGGGAGCGAGCTAGCTCGCGATGGCGTCGGCACAGTTTGCATCAAAGCAAAGCGCTACCCCTTGGTCCCAGGCGCCGCCATCTCCTTCGTTTCCAGATGATCCAACGCCCGTTCAACCAGCAACTGAACCCCATCGGCCATGCGGCTGATCGCCAGGGCTACGCAGCGGCGTGAGTCGTCCACGTCGTCGGCCAGGTCGGCGGCGATGGTGCTGATGGAGAGCAGGTCTTCGGAGGCGTTGGCCAGCAGGGTTTCGGTGTCGATGTGGGGGGAGACGATGAAGAGTTGGTTTTTGTCAGGTTCGGACGGTGGGGAGGGCTGGGGTTTGAGGTAGTAATCGAGGGCGCGGGTGGCGGCATCTTCGAGCTTTTTTTCTGCGAGGGCTTCGACGCGGGATTTATGGCCGCTTTGCGGCGGATTTGGTGAAGGCTTGACCATATTTATGTACCAGAGTTGGGTTGGCATCCTTTCGCTTGCATTCGAAGAGGTGGCAACTGTGCGTAGGTGTGCAAGACCGGTCCGGTACCGCCGGCAGACCCGAAGGTCTCCCACGCACAATCGCCATAACGGGCGCGAGCATAAAAAAATGCTCGGTCAATAGCTATAACCGATTGGGTACCAGCCGGACTTGCACGTCCGTATCACCGTTTTTTGCGATGACGGACAAAGGTTAGCGGCGCTCGGAAGCACTGCCTAGTTCATGAACAGCCCGGCGTTTTGAAGGAAATCTCCTAGGAACCTGAAAGGAAACGAAAACGTGAAAAGGTGACTTGGCGGTCATCATGCAAGAAAACTCATCCATCTTCCGTCAAAGCGATCCGATGATGGCGTTCCGCTGTGGAATCGCTAAACTGCCCCCGCCATTCATCTTTCTCACGAGGCCGTGCCCATGAAATTTCGCTTTCTGCTGTGGATGCTGGGGTTGTTGATGGGCAGGGCGAGTCGGACCAATCCGGCGTTCCAGCAGCAGTTGGGCGATAAGGAGTTGGTGTTTCAACTGCAAACCCTGGACGGCAAGGTCGCCCGGCATTTCACGGTGAAAGACCAGCGCATCACCAGCCAGTCCGGCACTTACCCGACACCTGCGTTCGCCATCGCCTTCAAGGACGCGGCTTATGGCTTTGCCACGATGCAGGCGAAGAACAAGCAGTTGGCGTTCATGACCGGGATTCAGGACAAGTCGATCCAGATCAAGGGCAACCCGGCGCTGGTGATCTGGTTTCAGGGGTTGATGCGGTATTTGAAGCCGAAAAAGGCTAAAGCCTAGTGATTTACCCTGTGGCGAGGGAGCTTGCTCCCGCTGGGCTGCGAAGCGGCCCCAAAATGGGTTGATGCGGCCTTCCTGGCGGATCGCGTCAGTTGGTTTTGCGACTGCTGCGCAGTCGAGCGGGAGCAAGCTCCCTCGCCACAAGAGCTTCACTCACCTGCAGTTACCGGGAGATCCTATTCAACCGTGGCTGAACTGCGAAGCCAGTTCGCGCAACAACACCTCAGCCTCCAGCACTTTGCTGACCACTTCATTGGCTTTGTCGCGACTCAGGCCGACGCGTTCGAGCAGTGCGTCGGGAATCTCCTCGTCGGGACCCGAGCCAATGCCACGGGCGCGCAGCAGGCGTACGGCCAGGCACACCAGGTTCGGGTAGGCGGCGTATTCGCCGTCGTAGTGCGGGTCGTGCTGGAAGCGCAGGGCGGTGGCCAGTTCGTCGGGCATGTCCCAGTAGCGCATCAGCCATGAACCGATCTGCTCGCGACTGATGCCCAAGAGGTGCTGCTCCACATAGCTGTGGCACAGGTGCGGGTTGACCTCCAGGTGCCGGCAGATCAACGAGAAGTGCGGCGGGAAGACGTGGGCCAGCAACAGGTAGCCGAAGTTGTGCAGCAGGCCGGACAGGTAGGTCAGGCCGCCTTCCGGGCGCTGGGCGCGCGGCATGGCGCGGGTCAGGCCCTCGATGACGGCGGCGGTGTAGATCGACTGATGCCAGTACGGCGTGGTGTGTTGCGGGTGGTCCTTGGGCAGGCTCAGGGTCTTGCCCAAGGCCAGGCCCAGCGCCAGGTTGATCACCAGGTCGAAGCCCAGTACCCGGACGATGGCGTCTTCCACCGAACGGATCTTGCCGGGCGAGGCGTAGTACGGCGAGGCAGCCCAGCTCACCACTTGCGCGGCCAGGGCCGGATCGGTTTCCACGACGCCGGTGATGTCATCGATGGTGGCGTCCGGGTCGACCCGCAGCTTGATGATCTTCTGCGCCGTTTCAGCCAGTGGTGGAATTTCGATGGTTTCTTCCAGCCGTTGCTGGATACGTCGGGCGGTGAACGCCTGCACAGCCTGGGTGATTTCCGCGCGGTCGTCGTGCGGGCGATCAAGGTTGGGGGTGATGTTGCTCACGGCTTCGCCGAACGTCGCGGCACTGGCCTTGGTGAGCATGCTCTTGAAGGCTTCGCTGGTCACTTCCAGCAGCAGCCCCGGTTCGCCTGAGTTGATCAGCAGCTTCGGCTCGCGCAGCAGGCTTTCTTCATACAGGCAAGGGGAGCTGGTCAGGGCCGGCAGGCCGGGCAGCAGGCTCAGGCTATGTTTGCCGAGCATGCGCTCCAGACGGTCAGTAGGCACCGCCGTGAGTTTGCGACCGGTGAGTTCGGCCAGGCGGTTGAGGTCCAGCAGCTGGCTTTGCGGAAACAGCACCATGAGGGCGCCAACGGCATCGTGCAACAGAACGGCCTGCACTTTACGGGCGGGGTTCAGGCCGGGTCGTTCGATTACTTCGTCAAAGCCGATGCCCAGTTTCTCGAGCAACAGCCGAATAACAGACGGAGCGTGCGGGGTTTCGGGGACGAGGGCAGCTTCTGTCATGGTCTGTATCCGTTTTCCTACAAGTTCAGCAGTATAACCAGCTTGCCGGGCAGGCGCGCCCAGAAACTGAGAGCGTGCTCACACTTGGCCGTATTGCTGCCCGTGACGCAACCAGCGATCCAGCAGCGGGCTGACATGCTCCGGCCAGCGCTCCAGCAGCGCCTGGGCGGCGTCGCGTACGGCGGGGAGCAGATCGGCGTCGCGCATCAGGTCGGCTACCTTGAATTGAAGCAGGCCGGTCTGGCGTGTGCCGAGCATTTCACCGGGTCCGCGCAATTCCAGGTCTTTTTCGGCGATGACAAAACCATCGTTGGTTTCGCGCATGATGCCCAGGCGCTGGCGACCAATCTGCGACAGCGGCGGGTGGTACAGCAAGACGCAATGGCTGGCGGCACTGCCCCGGCCGACGCGGCCGCGTAGCTGGTGCAACTGTGCCAGACCCAGGCGCTCGGGGTTCTCGATGATCATCAAGCTGGCATTGGGCACATCGACCCCGACTTCGATCACCGTGGTGGCGACCAGCAATTGCAGCGCCCCGGCCTTGAATTCGGCCATGACGGCGGCTTTCTCGGCGGGTTTCATGCGCCCGTGGATCAGCCCGACCTTGAGTTCGCCGAGGGCGGCGGTGAGGTCTTCATAGGTGGTTTCGGCCGCCTGGCAGGTCAGCTCTTCCGATTCTTCAATCAGCGTGCACACCCAATAGGCCTGTCGCCCTTCAGCGCAGGCACCGCGCACGCGCTCGATCACTTCGACGCGCCGCGTGTCGGTGACCAGCACGGTATTGACTGGTGTGCGTCCGGGAGGCAGTTCGTCGAGGATCGAGGTGTCGAGGTCGGCATAGGCGCTCATGGCCAGGGTCCGCGGAATCGGCGTGGCGGTCATGATCAATTGGTGAGGGCACATCCGCCCGCCCACGCCTTTCTGCCGCAGCGCCAGGCGCTGCTGCACGCCGAAGCGGTGCTGTTCGTCGATGATCACCAGAGCCAGGTTCTTGAACTGCACTTCGTCCTGGAACAACGCATGGGTGCCGACCACCATCGGTGCGCCTTCGGCGATCTGCGCCAGGGCGGCTGCGCGATTCTTGCCCTTGAGCTTGCCGGCCAGCCAGGCGACTTCGATCCCCAGGGGTTCGAGCCAGCGCTGGAAGGTGATGAAATGTTGTTCGGCGAGAATCTCGGTGGGCGCCATCAACGCCACTTGATAGCCGGCTTCCAGGGCCTGGAGCGCGGCGAGGGCGGCGACCACGGTCTTGCCGGCACCCACATCGCCCTGGATCAGCCGCAGCATCGGCTCGGGCTGGCTCAGGTCGTAGGCGATTTCGTTGCCGACCCGCTGCTGGGCCCCTGTGGGTTTAAAGCCGAGGTTAGCCAGGTAACGGGCCGGCAGATCCCTGGCCTTGGGCATGGCCGGGGCGCGCAGGGAACGCAGGCTTTCGCGCAGGCGTTGCTGGGACAGTTGATGGGTCAGCAGCTCTTCAAAGGCCAGCCGGTGCTGGGCCCAGTGATGCCCCAGGGCCAGTTCGTCGACATCGGCATCGGCCGGCGGATGGTGCAGGTAGCGAATCGCATCGGCCAGCGGCGCCAGTTGATAATCCCGGGCCAGTTCGTTGGGCAGCCAGTCGGGCAGGCTGCTGGGGCCGAGCAGGGTCAGGGTTTGCTGGCAGAGCTGGCGCAGGCGCTGTTGAGTCAGGCCTTCGGTGAGCGGGTAGACCGGGGTCAGGGTTTCATCCACCGGCGGCGGCTCGTCGCCGGTGATGGCGCGGTATTCCGGGTGATAGATCTCCAGCCCGGACGCACCGGGCCGCGCTTCACCGTAGCAGCGCACGCGGGTGCCACGCTTGAGGCCCTCCTTTTGCGCATTGCTGAAGTGATAGAAGCGCAGGCTCAGCCCGCCGGTGCCGTCCTGCAGGCGCACCACCAGGCTACGGCGCCGACCCATGACCACGTCGGCGCCGCTGACGGTGCCTTCGATCACGGCGTCCTGGCCCGGACGTAAATGCCCGATGGGCACGACGCGGGTGCGGTCCTGGTAACGCAGCGGCAGGTGGAACAGCACGTCCTGAAGGTTTTCCAGGCCAACCTTGGCCAGCTTCTCGGCCATGGCTTCACCGACACCCTTGAGTGCCGTGACCGGCACTTTCGACAGCTCAGTCATGGCCGGGGCTTACTTGGCAGTGGGCGGCTTGGCCACGGAACACAGGCGGATCGAGTCAGCGAGGATCTCGATGGCCTTGGGTCGCGGAAAGCTGGCGCGCCAGGCGATGGCAACGGTGCGGAACGGCACGGGCGGCGTCAGTGGGCGAACCTCGATCACGCCAGGGGCGTAATGATGGCTGTCCACCGCCGAGAGCGGCAAAATCGAAATGCCCAGGCCCGAGGCGACCATGTGGCGAATGGTTTCCAAGGAGCTGGATTCCACCGTGGTGTGCTTGGCGCCTTCGCTGCCTTTGGTCAGGGTCGGGCAGGCTTCCAGCACCTGGTCGCGGAAGCAGTGGCCTTCGCCGAGCAGCAGCAGGCTCTTGTCGTTGAGCAGGCCGGCGTCGATGGATTTTTTCTGGGTCCACGGATGCTGGGCCGGCATCAACACGTAGAACGGCTCGTCGTAGAGCGGCAGGGTGAGGACATCGGCTTCGTTGAACGGCAGGGCGATGATGATCGCGTCCAGTTCGCCGTTGCGCAGTTTGTCGCGCAGCACATGGGTGAAGTTTTCTTCGATGTACAACGGCATCTGCGGGGCGACCCGGTGCAGTTGCGGAATCAGGTGCGGGAACAGGTACGGGCCGACGGTGTAGATGGCGCCGACTTTCAGTGGGGCGGTCAGCTGGTTTTTGCCGGCCTGGGCCAGTTCACGGATGCCCTGAGCCTGTTCCAGGACTTTCTGTGCCTGGGCAACGATGCCTTCGCCCACTGGGGTCAGGCGCACGGCGCTTTTGCTGCGCTCGAAAATCAGCACGCCGAGCTCGTCTTCAAGCTTTTTCACGCCCACCGAAAGCGTCGGCTGGCTGACATGGCAACGCTCGGCGGCGTGGCCGAAATGTTGCTCCTGGGCGAGGGTGACGATGTAGCGTAATTCTGTGAGGGTCATGGCGAGCGTCCGTGAAGTTGCGAGCCAAGCATACCGGCTGCAATCGATAGACGCACGTTATCAGACTGGGGGCGCGGTGTGACACTGCCTAATGTGGGTATGGTGAGGGGATTTAACGACGCATATGGATTATTTGTGGGAGCAAGGCTTGCCCGCGATGAAGCTAACGCGGTCCTCTCTGGAACCGAGGCGCCTGTATCGCGAGCAAGCTTTGCTCCCACAGGCCCCCTTGCTCTACAGATACATTCCCTTCACCAGAAACAATAAGCCCCTGTAACAGGGGCTTGCCAATGGGTTAACGCCGACGCTTGTCGATGGAGTACACGAACGGCGCGACGATTTCGATGGAGCCGTTAACCAGCATGTCGGCCGGTGGCTTGGGCAGCGGTTGGGCGCGGCGAATCATTTCCAGGGTCGCCCGGTCCAGGGCGGCGTTGCCGGACTTGCTCACCAGCTCGAAGGACAACACATTGCCTTCGGCGTCCACCACGAACCGTAAACGGTTCAAGCCTTCCTTGCCGCGCGACTGGGCGCTGGCGGGGTATTTCTTGTACTTGCCCAAGTGCGCAAGCAAGGTGCCTTGCCAACTGGCCTTGGCCGCCATTTGCGCGGGGGATGGGCCAGGCGCCGGTTGCGCGGATTTCTCGGTCGGTGCCTTGGTCGGTTGAGTATCGCTGGGCTTTTGCTCCGACGGTTCTTCCTTGGGCGGTTCCGGCTTTTTCTCCACGGGCTTGGGTTTGGGCTTGGGCGGTTTAGGCTTGGGCTTGACCGGCTTGGGCACCGAAATCTCCGGTTTCTCGGCTTCGGCGATTTTAGGCAACGGCAGTTCTTCGACCGGCTCCGGAGGCTGCGGTGGCGTGACGACTTTAGGCGGTGCGGGCGGTGGTGGGGCCGGAACCGGCGCCAGCTCGACCATCATTGCCTGGGGCGGCAATTCAATGGGCGGGTTTGACGTCCAGTTCAGCGCCAGGGCAATGGCGAGCGCATGCACGCCCAGCACCACGGCCAGGCTACCGCTGTAACGCGTCAGCTTTTGGCGCGTCGTGATCATTTCTTGGGCGCCGTCTCAAGTCCGACCAGGCCGACCTTCAGGTATCCGGCGGCGCGCAGGGCGTCCATCACGCTCATCAGGTCGCCGTAATCCACGCCTTTATCCGCCTGGAAGAAGATCGTCGTGTCCTTTTTGCCCTGGGTCTTGGCGTCGAGGGTCGCGCCGAGGCTATCGGCCTTGACCTCGTCTTCGCCCAAGAACAGGCGTTGGTCAGCCTTGACGCTGAGGAATACCGGTTTTTCCGGCCGCGGCGAAGGCTTGGCCGTCGAAGCCGGAAGGTCGACCTTGATGTCCACGGTGGCGAGCGGAGCGGCCACCATGAAGATGATCAACAGCACCAGCATCACATCGATGAACGGCGTGACGTTGATTTCGTGGTTCTCGGCCAGATCGTCGTCTGCGCCTTCTTTCAAATGCAGGCCCATGGCCGATTACCCCACTTTCACCATGTGCGGTTGCGAGCCACGCTCGGGTGGCAGGTGGTCGAGGTCGCGGCTGACCAGCAACAGGACTTCGGCCGAAGCGTCGGAGACCTGGGCCTTGTAACCGGCAATGGAGCGGGCGAACACGTTGTAGATGACCACCGCCGGGATCGCCGCGACCAGACCCAGAGCCGTCGCGAGCAGGGCTTCGGCGATGCCGGGCGCCACGACAGCGAGGTTGGTGGTCTGGGTCTTGGCGATGCCGATGAAGCTGTTCATGATGCCCCACACGGTGCCGAACAGGCCGACGAACGGCGCGGTGGAACCGATGGTGGCGAGTACGCCGGTGCCGCTGCTCATGTTGCGACCGCAGGCTGCGACCAGGCGCTCGAGGCGGAAACTCACGCGCTCCTTGATGCCTTCCTTCTCACGACTGTTGGCCGACAGGCGCATCTCTTCGAGGGCGTCGTGAACCAGCAGATTGGCCAGGGTGCCCTCTTTGGCCGCAGAGGCGCTGGCCTCTTTGAGGGTGGTGGCTTTTTTCAGGTTGGCGATTTCACCGCGCAAGCGGCGCTTGGCGCCCATCAGCTCGAAGCCCTTGGCGATCCAGATGGTCCAGGTGATGATCGAGGCGATGGCCAGGCCGATCATGACGATTTTCACGATAATGTCGGCGTTCTGGTACATGCCCCATGGCGACAGATCGTGGGACATGCCCAAGGTATTGTCGGCTTCGAGCATTTGAGGTGCGTCTGCGGCGTCGGCTTCGACAGCCTGGGCCGGCTCGCTGGCCTGAGGAGCCGCTACAGGCTCGGCGGCATCGACCGGCGCCTGGCTGGCGGCGGGTGCGGTGGCCGGGGTCGTGGCTGGCGCTTGGGCATCGGCGAACGCGGCGGTGGGTGCCAGCAGCAGGCTGAGCAGCAGGGCTGCCATGGCACTCCAGGCGCGAGGTCGGTTGGTTGGCGAAGCGGAGGGGAGATAGCGTGTCATGCTGGCCGGACCTGAGAGAAAAAGAAGGTTGATGTTCTTCCAGGCCTCGTGGGCCGAGAACAAAACTGGCTCGCATTATTGCAAGTAATTCTTGTTAACAAAAGTAATACAGTATCTTTTTTTCCTGCATTGCTAGCCGCTCGTCCCCTCTGGCAGCTAGTCTGCGGCTTTACGAGAGGAGATTTTGATGTCCGCGCCTTCTGTTTTGATCGCCGGCTGCGGTGATATCGGTGGCCGCCTGGCGAGCCAGTTGCGGGCCGAGCAGTGGCAGGTCTACGGCTTGCGCCGTACGGTTTCGCAGCTGCCGGCCGGGGTTGTCGGGGTGGCGGGGGACTTGTTCAACGAGCAATGTCCCGTTGATTGGCCCACCGGTCCACTGGATTACGTGGTGTACAGCGTCGCTGCTACCGAGCATGACGAGGCGGGTTACCGCGCGGCTTATGTCCAAGGCTTACAGCATGTGTTGAGCTGGCTGAAGCAGCACGGGCAACAGCCAAAACGACTGCTTTTTGTGTCCAGCAGCAGCGTCTACGGGCAGCAGGGTGGCGAGTGGGTCGATGAAACCTCGCCCACCGTGGCCGGTGGCTATTCCGGCCGGCTGATGCTCGAAGCTGAACAGGTGGCGCTCGACAGCGGCATCCCGGCCAGCCGCGTGCGTCTGACCGGGATCTATGGTCCGGGCCGCGAATGGTTGCTGAGCCAGGTGCGCCAGGGCTATAGCGTGGTGGAAGACCCGCCCCTGTACGCCAACCGCATCCATGCCGACGACGCGGCGGGCCTGCTGGCCTTCCTGCTGGAAGCCGACCACCAGGGCAAGCCCCTGGAAGACTGCTACATCGGCGTCGACGACACTCCCGCCGCGCTGGCCGAGGTGGTGGGTTGGCTGCGTGATTACATGGGCGTCACCCAATGGGCCGAAAACGCCAGCGTCCGCCGCGCCGGCAGCAAGCGCTGCAGCAATGCACGGGCGAAGGCCCTGGGCTGGACACCGCGGTATCCGAGTTTTCGTGAGGGGTATGCGGCGATTCTGGAGGGGCGCTGCTGATCTTTTAAGCACCCCAAAAACAAACGGTGGGAGCAAAGCTTGCTCGCGATAGCGGTTTTACAGCCAACAGAGGTGTTGTCTGTGACGACGTCATCGCGAGCAAGCTTTGCTCCCACAGCCTCGATCCCACAGGGAGTCCGACTTACTGCTTCTCCAACACCCACTGCCGGTCACCCGGCGTGAACGAAGGCATTTCATCCGCCAGTGCAGCATTCACGGTCTGGAAAATTTCCAGCTTCTTGCCGTCGCGGGAGAAGATCCAGGTGTTGCCCTGGCCGTTCTGTTGCAGCCAGATGTTGTCGTTGCCGCCACTCATGGACGCGCAGTCGCCGGCCAGGCACAGGGCGTAGCGGTCGGCGCCTGGTAGTCCGCTGACCTGGCCGTCGGGTTGGAACTGCACGCTGGCGCCCTGGCCAGGGCCGTTGACGATGTTCCAGGTGCCGCCCAGATAAGCGGTATACAGCGCCCGTTCGAAACTGGCGCCCAGCGGCGCACCCTCGGGCACCTGGACCTGGGCGCGCTCGAACACTTGCTGCGGCTCGTTCTCGGTGGCGGATTGGTTCAACTGGTCGCCGTCGCGTTGCAGTTCGCTGGCGGAGCTGCCGTAGAAATCGACTTTCCACGCACCGTCTTCTTCGCCCAGCAGCTTGCCTTCGACATTCTCGAAACCGTTGGTGTAACGCGCCTGGCCGGCTCGGGTGTTGACGTCCCATTCCAGGTTCGGGCCATAGGCCTGCAGCGCCTCGCGCAGCGGTCCGCCCTTGGCGGCGGCGTCGATTGCCGCCTGGTTGATCCAGGTGCCGCTGATATCACGGTCGGCAGGGTCGCTGGCGCAGCCGCCCAACAGCAGGGCAGCCAGCGAAAGAGCAAGCGCTTTGCGCATGGTGGAATCCTTAAACGAAAACGGCGCAGCGGGGGGAGGCTGCGCCGGGCGTGTTACTCGATGACCAGGATGGCGTCCATCTCAACCTGCGAACCCTTCGGCAGGGCTGCTACGCCGATGGCGGCGCGGGCAGGGTAAGGCTGGTCGAAGTACTTGCCCATGATCTCGTTGACCTTGGCGAAGTGGCTCAGGTCGGTGAGGAAGATGTTGAGCTTGACGATGTCCTTGAACGAACCGCCGGCAGCCTCGGCCACGGCCTTGAGGTTCTCGAACACCTGCACGGTCTGGGCTTCGAAGCCTTCTACCAGTTCCATGGTTTTCGGGTCCAGCGGGATCTGGCCCGACATGTACACGGTGTTGCCCGCCTTGATTGCCTGGGAATATGTACCGATGGCGGCCGGGGCTTTGTCGCTGGTGATAACGGTCTTGGTCATTTATGACTCCTTGTAATGGATGGGGAGCTATGCGCGCATACGAGTGATGCGGATGACGCCAGTCAGGGCGCGCAGCTTCTTGATCACGCGGGCCAGGTGCACGCGGTCGTGCACGCTGACCACCAGTTGGACGACGCTGATGCGGCCATCGCGCTCGTCCATGCTGATTTTTTCGATATTGCCGTCGGCGGCGTTGACGCTGCTGGCCAGCAAGGCGATCAGGCCACGCTGGTGCTCCAGTTCGACCCGCAGCTCGACATTGAATTCGCCGGTGACATCCTTGGCCCAGGAGAGCTGGATGCATTTTTCCGGGTTGTGGCGGATTTCGCTGATGTTGCGGCAGTTATCCAGGTGCACCACCATCCCTTTGCCTGCGGACAGATGGCCGACAATCGGATCGCCAGGAATCGGCGTGCAGCACTTGGCATAGCTGAGCACCAGGCCTTCGGTACCACGAATGGCCAGGGGACCTTCGGGGCTAGGCAGCTGTTCGCCTTCACCGAGCAGGCGGCGGGCGACGACGTAGGCCATGCGATTGCCCAGGCCGATGTCTTCCAGCAGGTCTTCGATCAGTTCCAGGCGGTACTCGCTGAGCATGATCTGCACGCGTTCGGCCGGGATCTTGTCCAGGGAGCTGTCGAAGCCGTTGAGGACTTTATTGAGCAAGCGTTCGCCCAGGCTGATGGATTCAGAGCGGCGTTGTAGCTTCAAGGCGTGGCGGATGTGCGTGCGGGCCTTGCCGGTGACCACGAAATTGAGCCATGCCGGATTTGGCCGCGCGCCGGCGGCGCTGACGATTTCCACTGTGGAGCCGCTTTGCAGCGGTTCGGACAACGGCGCCAGGCGGCGGTTGATCCGGCACGCGATGCAGCTGTTGCCGACGTCGGTGTGTACTGCATAGGCAAAGTCCACCGCCGTGGAGCCTTTGGGCAGCTCCATGATCCGACCTTTGGGCGTGAAAACGTAGACCTCGTCCGGAAACAGGTCGATCTTCACGCTTTCGATGAATTCCAGGGAGTTGCCGGCCCGCTGCTGCATTTCCAGCACGCCTTTGACCCACTGGCGGGCCCGGGCGTGGGTGCTCTTGGGTTGTTCGTCGCCGCTGGACTTGTACAGCCAGTGCGCGGCGATGCCGTTGTTGGCCATCTCTTCCATTTCACGGGTGCGGATCTGGATTTCGATCGGTACGCCGTGCATGCCGAACAGCGTGGTGTGCAGCGACTGGTAGCCGTTGGCCTTGGGAATCGCGATGTAGTCCTTGAAGCGCCCAGGCAATGGTTTGTACAAATTATGTACAGCGCCCAATACGCGGTAGCAGGTATCGACCTTGTCGACGATGATCCGGAACGCGTAGACGTCCATGATCTCGTTGAAGGCCCGACGCTTGCCGCGCATCTTCTTGTAGATGCCGTAGAGGTGTTTCTGTCGGCCGCTGACCTCGCCTTCGATGCCGTCGATGGTCAGGCAGTGGCTCAAGG
Source organism: Pseudomonas sp. P105 (assembly GCF_032614175.1). Taxonomy (NCBI): domain Bacteria; kingdom Pseudomonadati; phylum Pseudomonadota; class Gammaproteobacteria; order Pseudomonadales; family Pseudomonadaceae; genus Pseudomonas; species Pseudomonas sp. P105. The sequence goes on along the minus strand of NZ_CP126693.1, from coordinate 6,088,991 downwards.
ATTCTTCGATCTTGTTGACGATTTCCTTGCGGTTGCCCCGGGCGCGCTTGACGGCCTGGTTGATCCGCGCCGAACGCATCGGGTGCATGGCCTTGAAACCGAGGTCTTCGAACTCGATGCGGATCGCGTGCATGCCCAGGCGATTGGCGATGGGCGCATAGATTTCCAGGGTTTCCTTGGCGATTCGCCGGCGTTTTTCACCGGACAACACTTCCAGGGTTCGCATGTTGTGCAGGCGGTCGGCGAGCTTGACCAGGATCACGCGAATATCGCGCGCCATGGCCATGGCCATTTTCTGGAAGTTTTCGGCCTGGGCCTCGGCCTTGGTCTCGAAGTTCATCTGGGTCAGTTTGCTGACCCCGTCGACCAGTTCGGCCACGGTTTCGCCGAACTGCGCTTGCAGCGCTTCCTTGGCGATGCCGGTGTCTTCGATCACGTCATGCAGCATCGCCGCCATCAGGCTCTGATGGTCCATGTGCATGTCGGCAAGAATGTTCGCCACCGCAAGCGGGTGCGTGACGTACGCCTCGCCGCTGCGGCGGCGCTGGCCGTCGTGGGCTTGTTCGGCGTAGAAATAGGCTCGGCGGACCAAGTTGACCTGGTCCGTGCCGAGGTAGGCCGATAAGCGATCGGCGAGGGCGTCTATGCTCGGCATGATAATGACTCCTGCCGTTTGCTGTGACCCCGCGCCGTGCTACGTCGACCAGGCATAGGCTTAGACCGCCTCGTTGGACTCGTCCTCGAACGCTGCGAACAGCGGTTCGTCTTCAACGATTTCAGCGTTGGCGATGAACTCGTAGCTCATCAGGCCTTCGGCGATTTCACGCAGCGCTACCACGGTAGGCTTGTCGTTTTCCCACTGGACCAACGGCTCTTTGCCACCGGTGGCCAGTTGACGGGCACGCTTGGTAGAGAGCATGACCAGCTCAAAGCGGTTTTCCACGTGTTCTAGGCAGTCTTCAACGGTTACGCGGGCCATGGTATTCCTCGGAGCGAATGCAATATGCGCGCTGCCCGGTTGGGCGAGCGGACTCAACAGTTTAAAAAAACGCCAGCGTTTAGGGAAGCGCTGATTTTTTGACCAGCCCCTCGACCCGCTACAAGCTCCAATGTAAAGCCGTCGCAGCGGTTTTGGGAAGGGCTGTTCAGCCCAGCAGTTCGGCCAATAATTTACCGAAACGTTGCTGCTGGCGTTTCTGCTGCAGCTGGCTGGCGCGGAAAATCGCCTTCAGATCGTCCAGCGCGTGGGCGAAATCGTCGTTGATGATCAGGTAATCGTAGTCGACGTAGTGGCTCATTTCGCTGACCGCTTCGCGCATCCGGCCTTCGATGATGTCGTCGCTGTCCTGGCCGCGATTGGTCAGGCGCTGGCGCAAGGCCTGCTGGCTCGGTGGCAGGATAAAGATCGAACGGGCCTGGGGCATCAGCTTGCGGACCTGCTCGGCACCCTGCCAGTCGATTTCCAGGATCAGGTCGTGGCCTTCGTCCAGGGTTTGCTGCAGATAGCTTTGCGAGGTGCCATAGAGGTTGCCGAAGACTTCGGCGCGCTCGAGGAAGTCCCCGTGCTCGGCCATTTTCACGAACTGTTCGCGGTCGACGAAGTGATAGTTCACCCCGTCCACTTCGCCCGGGCGCATGGCGCGGGTGGTGTGCGAGACCGAGACGCGGATCTGCGGCTCGGCGTCGATCAGCGCCTTGACCAGGCTGGTCTTGCCGGCGCCAGAGGGCGCGGAAATGATGTAGAGAGTGCCGGTGCTGTGGGTCATGTCGGGTTAGCCTTACTCAATGTTCTGCACTTGTTCGCGCATTTGCTCGATCAACACCTTGAGGTTGACCGCAGCCTGGGTGCTGCGCGGGTCGAAGGCTTTGGAGCCCAGTGTGTTGGCTTCGCGGTTGAGTTCCTGCATCAGGAAGTCCAGGCGGCGACCGGCCGCACCACCGGATTTGAGTACCCGGCGAACTTCAATGATGTGGGTGCTCAGGCGATCCAGTTCTTCGGCCACGTCGCTTTTTTGCGCGAGCATGACCATTTCCTGTTCCAGGCGCTGCGGGTCCAGCTCGGCCTTCATGTCGACGAAGCGGTCGAGCACTTTCTGACGTTGGGTGGCGAGCATTTGCGGGACCAGTTCGCGCAGGGTGACGACGTCTTCCTCTATGGAAGTCAGGCGCTCGTCGATCAACCGGGCCAGTTCCGCGCCTTCGCGCTCGCGGCCGGCCTTGAGTTCTTTCAGGCCTTGATTGAACAACGCCAGCGCTTGGGCATTCAGGGCCTGCGGGTCGATCGCATCACCTACCAGCACGCCGGGCCAGGCCAGGACTTCCAACGGGTTCAGAGGCGCGGGGTGCTTGATCAGGCTGGCGACGGTTTCGGCGGCAGCCACCAGTTGCGCGGCGCGCTCGCGGTCCACCTGCAAGGCCTTGCCGGTGCTTTCTTCGGTGAAGCGCAGGGTGCATTCCAGCTTGCCCCGGGACAGGCCCTGGCGCAGGGCTTCACGCACGCTGCCTTCAAGGTCGCGAAAGGATTCGGGCAGGCGCAGGTGCGGCTCCAGGTAGCGGCTGTTGACCGAGCGCAGTTCCCAGCTCAGCGTGCCTTGGATGCCTGCTTTCTCGACGCGGGCGAAGGCGGTCATGCTGTGCACCATGGAGATTCCTCGCAATGCAGGCGGACGCAACGGGTAGTCGTAGCGCCTGGTATCTGTGGATAAAAGCCGAAGGGCAGCAAAGGCGCAGGATTGTAGCGCAGTGAGGTGCATGCCCCAAACCGTGCATGTGACAAAGCGCTGCGGCTCGTCGGTCTGGGGGCAAAGGGGCCTGGCTTGTGGCAGCGGTTTTTTGGAACTGCGCGATGTTTAAACTGCCCTATGGCGGTCCACGGCTCTATAATGCTCGGCAGTTTTCCGTCCTCTGTACAGGTGTTCCCTATGAAACGTCCAAGTGGTCGCGCTGCCGATCAGCTTCGCTCGATCCGCATTACCCGCAACTACACCAAACACGCCGAGGGATCTGTACTGGTCGAATTCGGTGATACCAAAGTCATCTGCACCGTCAGCGTCGAAAACGGTGTGCCACGGTTCCTCAAGGGCCAGGGTCAAGGCTGGCTGACCGCCGAATACGGCATGCTGCCGCGCTCCACCGGTGAGCGCAACCAGCGCGAGGCCAGCCGCGGCAAGCAGGGCGGACGTACCCTGGAAATCCAGCGTCTGATCGGCCGTTCGCTGCGCGCCGCGCTGGACATGTCCAAGCTCGGTGACGTGACGTTGTATGTCGATTGCGACGTGATCCAGGCTGACGGCGGTACTCGCACCGCGTCCATCACCGGCGCCATGGTCGCACTGGCCGATGCCTTGAAAGTGATCAAGAAGCGTGGCGGCCTCAAGGGCGGCGATCCGCTCAAGCAGATGATCGCCGCGGTCTCCGTGGGCATGTATCAGGGCGAGCCGGTGCTGGACCTGGACTACCTGGAAGACTCCGCCGCCGAGACCGACCTGAACGTGGTCATGACCAGCGCTGGCGGCTTCATCGAAATCCAGGGCACCGCCGAAGGCGCGCCGTTCCAGCCGGAAGAATTGAGCGCTATGCTGGAATTGGCAAAGAAAGGCATGAACGAGATTTTCGAACTGCAAAAAGCCGCACTGGCTGACTGATCGTTTCGCGCTTCAGACAAGGAGAACGTCATGAGTGATGAGCAAACCCTACTGCCCCAGCCCAGCAAGGAGGCGCGCCAATGGGCGATGTTCTGTCACTTGTCCGCCTTGTTGGGCATCTGGATTCCGTTCGGTACGTTGATCGGCCCGCTGGTGCTCTGGCAGCTCAAGCGCGAGACTGACCCGTTCATCGATGCACAAGGCAAGGAAGCGCTGAACTTCCAGATCACTGTGGCAATTGCCTCAGCGATCAGTCTGCTCCTGATGATCGTGGTGATCGGCTTCTTCCTGTTCGGGTTGGTGGCTATCGGTGCGCTGGTGCTGACCATCATCGGTGGGGTGAAGGCCAATGAAGGGCAGCCGTATCGGTATCCGTTTACCTGGCGGCTGGTCAAATAACGATCAACGAGTAAGCACTTGTGGGAGCGAGCCTGCTCGCGATAGCGGTTCATCATTCAACACAAATGTTGGCGGACCCACCGCCATCGCGAGCAGGCTCGCTCCCACAGTAGAAAGGGTTGTCCACAAAAAAACCGACATGGCTGTCGGTTTTTTTGTGGCTGCGAAACGACACTCAGATCGTCAGCGTCCAGTCGTAATCCACGATCAGTGGCGCATGCTGCGAGAACCGTGGCTGGCGCGGCAGGCGGGCGCTGCGCACGAAGCGGCGCAGACCAGGCGTCAGCAACTGGTAGTCGAAACGCCAGCCGAGGTTGAGCATCTCGGCCTGTTCGTTGTCTGGCCACCAGCTGTATTGGTCGCCTTCACGGCTGACTTCCCGCAGGGCGTCAACATAGCCCATGTTGCCGACAATCTCGTCCATCCAGGCCCGTTCCGGCGCCAGGAAACCCGGGGATTGCTGGCTGTCGCGCCAGTTCTTGATATCCAGCTTCTGTTGCGCCACGTACAGCGAGCCACAATAGATGTACTCGCGACGTTTGCGCCGCTGTTTATCCAGATAACGGGCGAAGTCGTCCATCAACTTGAATTTCTGATTCAAATCTTCATCGCCGTTCTGCCCCGAAGGGAGCAGTAAGGTCGCGATGCTGACCTTGTCGAAATCGGCCTGCAGGTAGCGCCCGTAGCGGTCCGCCGTCTCGAAACCGAGACCGTTGATGACAGCCTTCGGTTGCAGCCGCGAGTACAAAGCCACGCCACCCTGGGCGGGGACTTCGGCATCGCAGGCATAAAGGAAGTAACCATCCAGTTGGAAGGCTGCATCGTCCAGTTCAAAGGCGGAGGCGCGGGTGTCCTGCAGGCAGATGACGTCGGCATTCTGTGCTTGCAGCCAACTGAGCAACCCTCGCTCCACTGCAGCCTGAATACCATTGACGTTCACACTGATGATCCGCATAAATGGCCCCAAAAATCACGTGCGTGTATGATACACGGCGTGTACCTATTTAGCTAAATCCGTGGTATTTGGGGCTTTTTTCATGCAGGCGTATCAGCGCGATTTCATTCGTTTTGCCATCGATCGCGGCGTTTTGCGCTTCGGTGAGTTCACCCTCAAGTCCGGCCGCACGAGCCCGTACTTCTTCAATGCCGGCCTGTTCAACACCGGTGCCGCCCTGGCGCAACTGGGCCGTTTCTATGCGGCGGCCATTGTCGAAAGCGGCATTCCGTTCGACGTGCTGTTCGGCCCGGCCTACAAAGGCATTCCTCTGGCTGCCACTACTGCCGTCGCCCTGGCCGAACACCACGACCGCGACCTGCCCTGGTGTTTCAACCGCAAGGAAGCCAAGGCTCATGGTGAAGGGGGCAGCCTGGTGGGCGCGCCGCTGACCGGTGAAGTGCTGATCATCGACGACGTGATCACCGCCGGCACCGCCATTCGTGAAGTGATGCAGATCATCGGTTCCCAGGAAGGCGCCAAGGCCGCCGGTGTGCTGATCGCCCTGAATCGCCAAGAGCGCGGCAACGGTGAGTTGTCGGCGATCCAGGAAGTGGAGCGTGACTTCAACATTCCGGTGGTCAGTATCGTGTCGCTGACCCAGGTGCTGGAGTTTTTGGCCGACGACCCGCAGCTCAAGCAGCATTTGCCGGCGGTTGAGGCTTATCGGGCGCAGTTCGGCGTCTAAGAACCTGCGCAATCCCCTTGTGGGAGCGAGACAAAAAAGACCCCGCTCAACCAGGTTGAGCGGGGTCTTTTTATTTACGGTGGATCTTCACTCCCTTAAGTGAAGGGCACGCAGTAAGGCATCCACTTGCCCGAAAGCATCCTGCTGCCATTGATCCGGAGTCCGATCCTCAAGGATCTGGCTGTCTTCGACGAAACGCCTTACGGACGTCGGGCCATAACCGTTGGCAATATCAAATTTTTGGCAGATGTAAAGGAAGCCTTGCTCGCCACTTCCGGTTTCAAGTACGGGTCGACACTCTTGCGCGAGCGCTGCTATGCCGCCCGGATAATTGCGAACGCAATAATAAATATCGTAGGCGTCTTTCTGCTTGTGTCGGCCATTGAGGGCATAGCCTTTCATCGCGAGCAATGCCGGGATGGAGCACACGGCAACCTCGACTCGATTTGTACCCCCGGTAGGCATAGGTCCTTCAATTGCGACCATCTGATAAAACCGCATTGCCAGGTCGGCACCATCGGCACGTTGAACTGCAAAGTCGCTCAGAATGGGCGGTTTATTTTGAATGATCGCGGCGTCGCGTGGCATCAAGAAGTCTACGATCACATCGATTGGGGCCCCCCCATCATCCACGGGAACCTGGCGAACGAGTTGGAAGCGTCGTAGTGCTCCTCGTTGCTCGTACCCATTGCCCATCAAGGCTTCGACCAGAGTCGCGTACTCGCCATCGCCAAGTGCTTCTGCATCAAGACTCAAGTCGACATCGAGCGTACCGACATGCTGCATATCGTCATTTGCAAGGAGCAGCCATGGCACTGCGCCGCCGATCACTGCGAACTTTCCTTTGAAGCTACCCAGAATCTGGCCCATTTCGACGAGCACCGCTTTTACAGCAGTCGTCGTCCTGTCTTCATAATCCGAGGCCGATTGAGGCTCCTGCGGCACTAACGGGCCCATGTCAGTTTTTCCTGGCGTAGATATTCGGCTGCCTCCTTTGCGCGCTCTCCGGCAATGGCTAGATCCAAATAGGTTTGAACAGGGTTGGTGCATATTGCATCGGGCGCCGCCTCGACGATATCCAAAAGAAGCCCTTCGTCCTTGGGTAGGGTGATCACCACATTTTCACCTTTGGTGACGGGTACCAGATGCAGAGCTGAGATTAATTTTTCCAGTCCTTCACTGTCCGCATAAAAGTAATTCGTGCTCGCTCGGGCATAGGGGGCGAGCCATTGTGCGGCGGAAAATGAAGAAAAAACCGTGCGCCCATTGCCCTGTTCGCCCATCAAGCTCCGCGCCGCATTTTCCAGGGCGCTGCCGCGTAGGGTGGTGTAGAACTTTTTACGCTCCCCGGATGGAGTCTCATAGACTTGGACCCATGCATCCAGAAGTGATTGAGGATCGGACAGGAAAAATCCATCGCGTGTTGCTCGTCCCCATTCTCGATCAAGTAGGGCCGTGCGCACATTGCTGACTTGGCCCAAGCTCACGTTGGCCGCCTCGGAGAGCTCTACAACCCGCCATGCATGATCGGGGTCGCGCAACATCGTACGGAGAATCTGCGCTGATTTTGGCTTGAAGAGGGACTTCAGCCCCCTGTGCTCCGAGGGAGGTTTTTCTGCGACTTGATGGTCGATGAATACGCCGTCGAACGAAAGCCAGGCGTTGCCCTCAAGATCCAGATAGCCGACACCTTTTTCCCGGCATGCCTGTCTGGCAGCAAGCGAAAGATAGGGGGCTATCACGATAGGCGTGGCCTCTATGTCCCACTCTCTCACGTAGTCACGAAGCTGGAGTATGGCTGCAGTTACAAATCTGGGCTGCCCACTGGCTTTAATCTCGCAGGCCAGGGAGTATGATTTTCCCGAGGCGTCGATTTCAACAATGAAGTCGGGAGCCCAGGTTTTGGTTGGCGGCGTGGCCTTGAAGCTTTTTATCTCGATGATCGGTACTTTGCTCAGGAGGTCTTGAAGAGCCTCTTTTGAGCTTGTTTCGAGTGATTTCATTGACGGGCACCTTTTCAACGAATGCTGAAAATAGCTTTTATGGTGAAAATCGTCTACAGATTTCACTGAGATCGAGGTTTTCAGCGTTCGTTGAAAAAGCTTTTTTGCTGAAACTCAAAGGGAATAACCCAGCTCTTTTCTTATCCGCAAAAAAGACGCGACCTTGCCAGCGCAAAATGGACTTCGTGTTTCGAATTCCACTATGCAGCTGTCAAGGTCGCGATCTTTCGCGTTTCAGGTATCAGGGCCGCTTGCGATTACTGATCAACGTACCCACGCCGGTATCGGTGAAGATCTCCAGCAGGATCGCATTTGGTACGCGACCGTCGATGATCAAGGAACTGCCAACGCCGCCCTGGACCGCTTCCAGTGCGCAGCGGATCTTTGGCAGCATGCCGCCGTAGATGGTGCTGTCGGCGATCAGTTCATCGACCTGTTGAGTCGACAATCCGGTCAGGACCTTGCCGGTCTTGTCCATCAGGCCGGCGATGTTGGTCAGCAGCATCAGCTTTTCGGCTTTCAGTGCTTCGGCAACCTTGCCCGCCACCAGGTCGGCGTTGATGTTGTACGACTCACCGTTGGCGCCGACGCCGATGGGCGCGATTACCGGGATGAAGTCGCCCTTGACCAGCAGGTTCAGCAAGTCGGTGTTGATGCCGACCACTTCGCCCACATGGCCGATGTCGATGATTTCCGGCTGGGTCATCTCCGGCGTCTGGCGGGTGACGGTGAGTTTCTTCGCCCGGATCAGCTCGGCGTCTTTACCTGTCAGGCCGATGGCGCTGCCGCCATGCCGGTTGATCAGGTTGACGATGTCCTTGTTGACCTGGCCGCCTAGGACCATCTCCACCACATCCATGGTCTGCGCGTCGGTGACGCGCATGCCGTCGATGAAGTGGCTCTCGATCGACAGGCGCTTGAGCAGGTCGCCGATCTGCGGGCCACCACCGTGAACGACCACCGGGTTGATGCCCACAGCCTTCATCAGCACGATGTCGCGAGCGAAGCCGGTTTTCAGCTCCTCGCTTTCCATCGCGTTGCCGCCGTATTTGATCACCAGGGTCTTGCCGACATAGCGTCGGATATAAGGCAACGCTTCGGACAGGACCTTGGCGGTATTGGCGGCGGCTTCGCGTTCGAGGGTCATTCAGGGCTCCGGTGGTGCTTCAAAAATCAGAACGGTAGTTGAAGATCAGGTGCAACACGTTTGAGTTGGGTGTGGAACACATCCTTGATGCGCTGCAGTTCGGCTTCGTTGTCGGCTTCGAAACGCAGCACCAGCACCGGCGTGGTGTTGGATGCGCGAACCAGGCCCCAGCCTTGGGGATAGTCGACCCGCACACCATCGATGGTGGTCAGTTCGGCCCCTTCGCCCCATTGAGCGTCGTGCAGTGCATCAATGATGCTGAATTTGCTCTCTTCGGTCACATGGATATTGATTTCCGGCGTAGAAATATCGTTCGGGAAGGTCGCGAAGAGCTCTTCGGCCGTGGATTTCTCTTTGCTGAGGATCTCCAGCAGGCGTGCGGCGCTGTAGATGCCGTCGTCGAAACCGAACCAGCGCTCCTTGAAGAAGATGTGGCCGCTCATTTCGCCGGCCAGCAGGGCGCCACTCTCTTTCATTTTCTTCTTGATCAACGAGTGGCCGGTTTTCCACATCAGTGGGCGACCGCCGTATTCCTTGATCAGCGGCACCAGGCGGCGGGTGCATTTAACGTCGAAAATGATTTCGGCGTTCGGATTGCGCGCCACCACGTCACGGGCGAACAGCATCAGCAAGCGGTCCGGGAACACGACGCTGCCGGTGTTGGTGACCACGCCCACGCGGTCGCCGTCGCCGTCGAAGGCCAGGCCCAGGTCGGCGTTGGTTTCCTCGACCTTGGCGATCAGGTCTTGCAGGTTTTCCAGCTTGCCCGGGTCCGGGTGATGGTTGGGGAAGTTGCCGTCCACTTCGCAGAACAGCGGAATGACTTCGCAGTTCAGGGCTTCAATCAGTTGTGGGGCGATCACGCCGGCCGCGCCGTTGCCGCAATCGACCACCACTTTCAGGCGGCGGGCGAGCTTCACATCCTTGACGATTTCATCGTTGTAGCGCCCCAGGATGTCCACCTTGGTGACGCTGCCCTGGCCGCTGCTCAGGTCATTGGTCTTGAGGCGGGTGTGCAAGGCCTGGATCTGCTCGTTGGCGAGGGTGTCGCCGGCGATGACGATCTTGAAGCCGTTGTAGTTCGACGGGTTGTGGCTGCCAGTGAGCATCACGCCGGATTTACCGGCCAGCACGTTGGCGGCGTAGTACAGCGCTGGCGTCGGCACCAGGCCCACGTCGCTGACATGGCAACCACTGTCGGCAACCCCTTTGATCAATTGTTCAACCAGCTCGGGGCCGGACAAGCGACCATCGCGACCGACGCACACGTTCGGTTCACCCTGGGCCAGGCTCTGGGAGCCGATGGCGCGGCCGATCCAATAGGCGGTTTCGGCGGTGAGGGTCTCCGGTACCACGCCACGGATGTCGTAGGCGCGGAAGATGCTATCAGGAAAAATTGGGGCGATTGCGGCTGGGGTGTTCATGGGCGGGGCGCTCTATCAGGAAGATGACTGGACAGGCCGACGGTTCGCGTCGGCAGGCTCAAACTGAAGGGTATGACGGCGTTTTTGGCAGAGAGTTCGTGGTGGGAAAGTGCCATGAGACAGCGTTACCTCGCCTCTATCGCCTAATACATTGATTCCAAGTGGGAAACCCTGCAGCCAGCCTGTGGGCATTTTTCGTCCTGAAACAGAAGCTTAATAAATGGGCCGGGCGAGACGCCCGGCCTGAAACTGCTGGATCAGTGGCTGCCGGAATGCCCGAAGCCGCCAGCGCCGCGCTGGCTCTCGTCGAATTCTTCCACCAGTTCGAAGTGCGCCTGGACCACCGGTACCAGCACCAGTTGGGCGATGCGCTCGCCCACGGCGATGTTGAATGCCGTTTGACCACGGTTCCAGCACGACACCATCAGTTCGCCTTGGTAATCGGAGTCGATCAGGCCCACCAGGTTGCCCAGTACGATGCCATGCTTATGGCCCAGGCCCGAGCGCGGCAGGATCAACGCAGCCAGGCCCGGGTCGCCGATGTACACCGACAGGCCGGTTGGGATCAGCAGGGTCTGGCCGGGCTCCAGGACGGTGTCCTGCTTGAGCATGGCCCGCAGATCGAGGCCGGCGGAACCCGGTGTGGCGTAATGCGGCAGCGGGAATTCGGTGCCGATGCGAGGGTCGAGGATCTTGGCTTGTAGAGCGTGCATGTCAATTAAACCTGGTTCAGCCGTTCGGCGATAAAAGTGATCAGCTGGCGGGCAATCTTGCTCTTGCTGGTCTGGGCGAAAAGGGTGGCATGCAACTGGCGGTCGATCACGCTGCAGGCGTTTTCTTCGCTGTTGAAGCCAATGCTCGGGTTGGCGACGTCGTTGGCGACGATCAAGTCCAGGTTCTTGTCCTTGAGCTTGCGCGCGGCGTAATCGAGCAGGTGCTCGGTTTCGGCGGCGAAGCCGACACTGAACGGACGGTCCGGGCGGGTGGCGATGGTCGCGAGAATGTCCGGGTTGCGCACCATTTGTAGTAGCAGGCCGTCGCCGCTCGTAGGGTCTTTCTTAAGTTTTTGCGGGGCGACTACTTCGGGGCGGTAGTCCGCCACCGCCGCCGAGGCGATGAACAGGTCGCACGGGATAGCCGCTTCGCAGGCCGCCAGCATGTCCCGGGCGCTGACCACGTCGATGCGGGTCACCCGATCAGGGGTTGGCAAATGCACGGGGCCGGTGATCAGCGTAACCCGGGCGCCGGCTTCCACGGCGGCTTCGGCCAGGGCGAAGCCCATTTTCCCGGAGCTGTGGTTGGTGATGTAGCGCACCGGGTCGATGTTTTCCTGGGTCGGTCCGGCGGTGATCAGCACATGCTTGCCGGTCAGCGCCTGGCGCTGGAAGCAGTCGGCGGCGCACTGGGCCAGGTCGTTGGCTTCGAGCATGCGTCCCATGCCGACATCGCCGCAGGCCTGGCTGCCGGAAGCCGGGCCAAAGACTTTCAGGTCGCGGCTTTGGAGCAATTGCAGATTGGCCTGGGTGGCCGGATCGCGCCACATGGCCTGGTTCATGGCTGGGGCGAGGGCAACCACGGCGTCGGTGGCGAGCACCAGGGTGGTCAGCAAATCATCGGCGATGCCTTGGGCCAGGCGGGCGATCAGGTCGGCCGTGGCTGGGGCGATCAGCACCAGGTCGGCCCACTTGGCCAGTTCGATATGACCCATGGCGGCTTCGGCCGCCGGGTCGAGCAGATCCAGGTGGACCGGGTGCCCGGACAGGGCCTGCATGGTCAGCGGGGTGATGAATTCACTGCCGCCGCGAGTCATGACGACCCGTACTTCCGCGCCCTGGTCGATAAGCCTGCGGACCAGCTCGGCGCTCTTGTAGGCGGCAATGCCGCCGCCGACGCCCAGAACGATGCGTTTCCGATACAGCCGCTGCATAGGCCTGCCTTTCGATTTCAATGGTCAGTGCAGGACGAACCCCTCGGCAGCAGCCTGCCTGGGTGCAAATCGCCTGCAAAAAAGATGGGCTACGATATCACAGCGACCGCTACGGAACAGCGGCGCCCACAATCAGGGAGATGCTATGAGTATTCGCGACTGGCCGGTGGCCGAGCGGCCACGGGAGAGGTTACTGGAGTTGGGATCGGCGAGTCTTTCGGACGCCGAGCTTTTGGCGATTTTCTTGCGCACGGGTGTGTCGGGTAAAAGCGCCGTGGACCTGGCGCGACATCTGCTGCATCAATTTGGTGGCCTGCGGGTTTTGCTCGAGGCTGATCTGCGTACCTTCAACGCACATCTGGGGCTGGGCCCGGCGAAATTCGCGCAGTTGCAGGCCGTGCTGGAGATGGGGCGTCGGCATCTGGCCGAAAATTTGCGGCGGGAATCGGTGCTGGAGAGCCCGCTGGCCGTGCGGGACTACCTCAAGGCCATGTTGCGTCACGAGCCTCATGAAGTGTTTGGATGTCTGTTCCTCGATTCCCGGCATCGGGTGCTGGCGTATGAGGCGCTGTTTCGCGGTTCCATCGACAGTGCGAGTGTCTATCCCCGGCAGGTGGTCAAGCGCGCCCTGGCCCATAACGCCGCAGCGTTGATCCTGTGCCACAACCACCCCTCCGGCAACACCGAGCCCAGCCAGGCCGACCGGGTACTCACTGAGCGGCTTCAGGAAGCACTGGAGTTGATCGATGTGCGGGTGCTCGACCACTTCATCGTCGGCGATGGTGAGCCGCTGTCCATGGCGGAGTATGGGTGGATGTAGCCACGGTCAGGCTTGAATAATCCCTTGTGGGAGCAAAGCTTGCTCGCGATAGCGGTTTTACAGCCAACAGAAGTGTTGTATGTAACGACGTCATCGCGAGCAAGCTTTGCTCCCACAGGGGGGGCTGGCAGTGGTTACTTGATACTGACCTTGGAGTAATCCTGCCGCCCAAACGGGCTGACCGAGTAACCCTGCACATCCTTGCGGGTCAGGGCGAACGCGGTCGGGTGCGCCAGGGGCAGCCACAGGGCCTGTTGCTGGATCTGCGCCTGGGCCTGCTCATAGAGTTTGGTGCGCACGCCCTGCTCGCTCGTGGTTTTGCCGGCACTGATCACTTTATCCAGGTCCGGGTTGCAATAACGGGCGAAGTTGGTGCCGGACTTGAGTGCCGCGCAGGAAAACTGCGGCGTGAGGAAGTTGTCCGGGTCACCGTTGTCACCGGCCCAGCCCATGAACAGCAAGTCATGTTCGCCGGCCTTGGCGCGACGGATCAGTTCGCCCCATTCGATCACGCGAATCTCGGCCTGAATGCCGATCTGCGCCAGGTCGGCCTGCAGCAACTGCGCGCCCAGGCTGGGGTTGGGGTTCAGCAGGCTGCCGGAAGGGCGGGTCCAGATGGTGGTCTGAAAGCCGTCCTTCAAACCGGCCCTGGCCAGAAGATCACGGGCCTTGGCCGGGTCATGGGCGTAACCGGGCAAGTTTTTGGCGTAGCTCCAGGTGTTCGGAGGGTAGGGGCCCTTGGCCGCTTCGGCGGTGCCCTCGAAAACGGCCTTGAGGTAGCTGGCCTTGTCGAAGGCCAGGTTGACGGCTTGTCGAACCTCGGGCTTGTCGAAGGGCGGGTGCTGGCTGTTGATCGCCACGAACGCGGTCATGAAGGCGTCGGTCTGCGCCACTTTCAACGTCGGCTCCTGCCTGGCGGCCTGGACGTCCTGCGGCTTGGGTGACAGGGCGATCTGGCATTCGTTGCGCCGCAGTTTTTGCAGGCGCACATTCGCGTCCGGCGTGATGGCGAAGATCAGCGGATCCACCTGGGGCTTGCCGGCGAAATAGTCGTGGTTGGCCTTGTAGCGAATCGAAGCGTCTTTCTGGAACCGGTTGAAAATGAACGGGCCTGTGCCGATGGGCTGATTGTTGAGTGCTTCTGGCGTGCCGGCTTTCATCAGCTGATCGGCGTATTCGGCCGAATAGATGGAGGCAAAGCCCATGCTCAAGGTGGCCAGGAAGGTCGAATCCGCATGATCGAGGATGAAGCGCACGGTCAGCGGGTCCAGCGCGTCGATTTTCTTGATCAAGCTCGGTAGCTGCATGGACTGGGCGTGGGGGAAACCGCTCTGGGCGATTTTGTGCCAAGGGTTTGCCGGGTCAAGCATGCGTTCGAAGCTGAACTTGACGTCCTCGGCGGTCAGATCGCGGCGCGGCGTGAAGTATTCGGTCCGGTGGAATTTGACCTGGGGGCGCAGCTTGAACACGTAGGTCAGTCCATCGGACGAGACTTCCCAGCTCTCGGCGAGGCTGGGGATGACCTTGCCGCTGGCGGTGTCGAAATCCACCAGGCGATTCATCAGCACGTCGGCGGATGCGTTGGTGGTGGTCAGCGAATTGTACTGAACGACATCGAATCCTTCCGGGCTGGCCTCGGTGCAAACGCTCAGGGCGGCGGCCTGGGCCAGCGGGCTGATCAGCAGAGGGGCGAGCAACAGTGGGAGGGCAGCGAGGCGCATGGTCGGTTTCCTGTGCAAGTCGAAGGCCCATCTGCATGTGCAGTCTGGAAAAGACCTACCCTAGTGGCCTCGTTGGAAAATGACTATCCCCTTTTTGCATTTTCCGGCACCCTGCGGCGCTGTATTAACGAATCAAGCTCGGCATCGGTTAAAAAAACCGGCCTGCAGCGACGAGCGGTCAAAGGCGGCGCCAGCCTGTGCCCCAGCCGTTCGGGGGCGTTACGCGTCGCTTTCCAACGAAGACAAATCACACCGGCAGTTGTTGCACTGTGGTCTTTCTGGTATAAAGCAGCGCTCTTTTCTAGGGGCCCGGTTCCTTCACTGTAGGTGTAGCCGGTAAGACCCTTAAAGAAACGCGGCGCCTGGCGCCAAATGACTGAGAGATTAAGCGGCCAACCCATGCCGGGTTGGGCATGTGGTTTTAGAGGGCTGAGGCATGTCGAGAGTCTGTCAAGTTACCGGTAAGGGTCCGGTGACTGGGAATAACATTTCCCACGCAAACAACAAAACCCGTCGTCGTTTCCTGCCGAACCTGCAGCATCACCGCTTCTGGGTTGAAGAAGAGAAACGTTTTGTGCGTCTGCGCGTATCTGCCAAAGGCATGCGTATCATCGACAAGCGTGGCATCAGTGTCGTGCTCGCCGAACTTCGCCGCGATGGCAAGATTTAAGGGAGCTAATCATGCGTGAATTGATTCGTTTGATCTCGAGCGCCGGTACTGGTCACTTCTACACTACCGACAAGAACAAGCGTACTACCCCGGACAAAATCGAGATCAAGAAATATGATCCGGTTGTTCGCAAGCACGTGATCTACAAGGAAGGCAAAATCAAGTAATTGATTTTTCCCTTCTTACGAAAAAGGCCCGTATCGCAAGATACGGGCCTTTTTTGTTGCCGGATTTTTGTTGCCTGTTGGGGCCTCATCGCGAGCAGGCTCGCTCCCACATTGGCGCTGCGTAACGCTCGAGTTCCAGGCAAGCACCATTCCCTGTGGGAGCGAGCCTGCTCGCGATGAGGCCAGGTCTAACGATGCAAATCCTCAAACCTTCTGTTCAAACACCACATAAATCTTGCGGCACGCCTCCAACACTTCCCAAGTGCCCGTGAACCCCGCGGGGATCACGAAGCGGTCGCCGGCCCGCAGGGTCTTGGCATTGCCATCATTGTCCCGCAGCACGGAAACGCCCTGGACGATCTCGCAGTATTCATGTTCGGTGTAGTTGACCGTCCACTGGCCGACCGCGCCTTCCCACACGCCTGCATTCATTTGCCCGCAAGGGCTGCTGTAGTGGTTGAACACCGTTTGTTCGGGATCACCCTTGAGTACCTTGGCTGCGTCCGGGCGATAGCGTTCGGCGGTGGTACTGGCCTGACTGAAATCGACGATGTCCTGGATGCTCATGCGGCAATTCTCCGGTAATGACGGCGCGAATGGCTGGAAGAGCCAAAGTCTATGTTTATTAAAACGAACATCGCAAGGCCGTTTGCCAGCGTTGTGTCAAATATATTGAAACATTACCAGCCGCTGGTTTAGGGTGGCGGGTGCCCCGCGCCGAAAACAGCGCCGAAAACAGGCCGGCCGGGCAGAATTCGTGGAGCGCTGCGCATCGCGTGGCGTTCGTACTCAATAAGAGGAGGACACTCGCATGACCACCCTGACTCGTGCCGACTGGGAACAACGCGCCCGCGACCTGACCATCGAAGGCCGTGCCTTCATCAACGGCGAATACACCGATGCGGTGTCCGGCGAAACCTTTGACTGCCTCAGCCCGGTGGATGGCCGTGTGCTGGGCAAGATCGCCAGTTGCGACGTCGCCGACGCCCAGCGCGCCGTCGAAAACGCCCGTGCCACCTTCAACTCCGGTGTCTGGTCGCGCCTGGCGCCGAGCAAGCGTAAAGCGACCATGATTCGCTTTGCCGGCCTGCTCAAGCAGAACGCCGAAGAACTGGCGCTGCTCGAAACCCTGGACATGGGCAAGCCGATCAGCGACTCCTTGAATATTGATGTTCCCGGTGCAGCTCAAGCGTTGAGCTGGAGTGGTGAAGCCATCGACAAGATTTACGATGAAGTGGCCGCGACCCCCCACGATCAGTTGGGCCTGGTGACCCGTGAACCGGTGGGCGTCGTAGGCGCTATCGTGCCGTGGAATTTCCCACTGATGATGGCCTGCTGGAAGCTCGGCCCGGCGCTGTCCACCGGTAACTCGGTGGTGCTCAAGCCCTCTGAAAAGTCCCCACTGACCGCCATCCGCATTGCCGCACTGGCGATTGAGGCCGGCATTCCGAAAGGCGTGCTGAACGTGCTGCCGGGCTACGGCCACACGGTTGGCAAGGCCCTGGCCCTGCACATGGACGTCGATACCCTGGTGTTCACCGGTTCCACCAAAATCGCCAAGCAACTGATGGTTTACTCGGGCGAGTCCAACATGAAGCGTGTCTGGCTGGAAGCCGGCGGCAAGAGCCCGAACATCGTGTTCGCCGATGCCCCGGACCTGCAAGCCGCCGCCGAGTCCGCCGCCAGTGCCATTGCCTTCAACCAGGGCGAAGTCTGCACCGCCGGCTCGCGACTGTTGGTGGAGCGTTCCATCAAGGACACCTTCCTGCCGCTGGTGATTGAAGCGCTCAAGGGCTGGAAACCTGGCAACCCCCTGGACCCGGCCACCAATGTCGGCGCCCTGGTGGATACCCAGCAGATGAACACCGTGCTGTCCTACATCGAGGCCGGTCACAGCGACGGCGCCAAGCTGGTGGCCGGCGGCAAGCGGATCCTCGAAGAAACCGGCGGCACCTATGTCGAGCCGACGATTTTCGACGGGGTGAGCAACGCCATGAAAATCGCCCAGGAAGAGATTTTCGGTCCGGTGCTGTCGGTCATCGCTTTCGATACCGCCGAGGAGGCCATCCAGATCGCCAACGACACGCCGTACGGCCTGGCCGCGGCGGTATGGACCAAGGACATTTCCAAGGCTCACCTGACCGCCAAGGCGCTGCGTGCTGGCAGCGTTTGGGTCAATCAGTATGACGGCGGCGACATGACCGCACCGTTCGGCGGCTTCAAGCAGTCGGGTAACGGCCGCGACAAGTCGCTGCATGCGTTCGACAAGTACACCGAGCTGAAGGCGACCTGGATCAAGCTCTGACAGGGGCGGCCCCGGATCCTGTTCGGGGCTGCATGCAGTGCTGGTCCCCTGTGGGAGCGAGCCTGCTCGCGATAGCGGTGTAACAGTCGACGACTCTGTTGAATGTTGCGCCGCTATCGCGAGCAGGCTCGCTCCCACAGTGTTTTGTGGGGCCTGAAAATCGATAACTATCCACAGGAGCGTGGAAATGCGTTGGGCGACCTATTTCGCCGTGTTGGCATCTGTCCTGAGTGTCGGCTTGGCGCTGGGCGTGAGCATGCCGCTGGTGTCGCTGCGTCTGGAAGGCTGGGGTTATGGTTCGTTTGCTATCGGGGTGATGGCCGCCATGCCGGCCGTTGGGGTGCTGGTCGGGGCCAAGGTGTCGAGTCGGCTTGCGGCGCGGTTCGGCACGGCGGCGTTGATGCGCTTGTGCCTGTGGGGTGGGGCGGTGTCCATCGGGTTGCTGGCGCTGTTGCCCAGTTATCCGGTCTGGTTGGTGCTGCGGCTGATGATCGGCGTCGTTCTGACCCTGGTGTTCATTCTGGGTGAAAGCTGGATCAACCAACTGGTGATCGAACAATGGCGCGGACGGTTGGTGGCGTTGTACGGCAGCAGCTACGCCCTGAGTCAGTTGTCTGGTCCCTTGCTGCTGGGCGCGCTGGGGACTGATCACGATTATGGCTTTTGGGTGGGTGTCGGTCTTTTGCTGGTTTCGCCGTTGCTGTTGCTGGGACGCAGCGGTGCGCCCAGCAGTGAAGCCTGCAGCGTCACTTTCAAGGATCTATGGGCGTTTTGTCGTGGGTTGCCGGCAATCGCCTGGGCGGTATCGTTGTTCGCGGCGTTCGAGGCAATGATCCTGACCTTGCTGCCGGTTTACTGTTTGCGTCAGGGCTTCAGCGCCGACATTGCGCTGGCGATGGTCAGCACGGTAGTGGTCGGTGATGCCTTGTTGCAGTTGCCCATTGGCGCCCTTGCGGACCGCCTGTCGCGCCGGTCGTTGTTCACTGGCTGTGCGGTGGCGCTGATGCTGTCGAGCCTGGCGGTTCCACTGCTGATCGATACCTTGCTGATCTGGCCACTGTGGGTGCTGTTTGGCGCCAGCGCAGGCGGGTTGTTCACCTTGTCACTGATCCTGATCGGCGAGCGTTATCGCGACGATGCACTGGTGCGGGCCAACGCCCATATTGCCCAGTTGTGGGGGATCGGTTGCCTGATTGGCCCACTGGCGGCGGGGGCGGGCAGTCAATGGATCAGTGGGCATGCGCTGCCCTTGTTCATGGCCGCGGGAGCCTTCGGCTTGGTGGTTCTGTTGTTGCGCCAAGGGGCGTTTGGCGCCACGCAACCTGCCTGAACAAAGTGAAGCCTTGGGAAACGTGCTGAACCCGGGGCTTCTACAGCATTCGCTCCAGCCCAACGGTGGTGGCGAACCAGGCGTTGAAGCGGCGCCACCAACTGCCGGGTTCGCGGTCCAGGTCATGCAGTTGGCCGTTGTCTTCGGTGGTCCATATCAGCTTCCCGTCCTTCAGGCGGGCCTGGTAACTCAGGGCCGGTGCCATGCCCTGCAAGGCCAGTTCGCGCACTTGGCCGGCGAGTTCGGGACTGTCGACCAAGACCCCCACTTCAGTGTTCCACAGCACTGAACGCGGATCGAAATTGAACGAGCCGATGAAGGATTTCTTCCGGTCGAAGATGATCGCCTTGCTATGCAGGCTGGAGTCCGATTCGCCGTAGGACTTGCTGTAGAACAAATGGGGGCTGCCACCCGTGTCCCCGGGCTGGCGACGCAATTCGTACAGCCGCACCCCATGTTGCAGCAAAGCCCTGCGATACGGCGCGTAACCGCCGTGCACCGCCGGTACGTCGGTGGCCTCCAGGGAGTTGGTCAAAAGACTCACCGCCACTCCGGCATCGGCCCGGCTGGTCAGGTAGACCAACCCTGGCTGGCCGGGCACGAAGTAGGCCGAAATCATGATCAGTTCTTCACTGACCCCCGTCAGCTCCGGGCCCAATTGCGTGGTCAGCAACAACTGCGGGTCAGGCTCATCCCTGGCCAGGACTTTGCTGGGTGCATCCCACAGCGCCTGGTTCCAGGCCCAGATCAATTGCCTGCGCCAGATGTCCAGGCGCGGTTGGGTCCGGTAGGAGGTCAACTGCTGGTAAAGCGCGTGATTTTCCTTGTGCGTCTGCTCCAGTGACTCTTGCAGGCGCAGGCGGCTGTTGGCCAGATCCTTGGGGGTTGGTCGACGGGACAGGAATTGTTCGATGGGTTTGCTCAGGGCGCTGTTCCAGTATTGGTCGAAGCTGTGCCCCAATTGTTCGGCCACCGGCCCAACGCCAAGCAGGTCGATGTCGGTGAAGTTCAGGTTGGGTTCGGCGTCGAAATATTCATCCCCCAGATTGCGACCGCCGACGATGGCCATGCTGTTGTCCGCCAGCCAGAGCTTGTTGTGCATGCGCCGGTGTTGCAATGAGAGGTTGAGCAGCCGCCCGAGGCTGCGGGTTACCCCGGTGGCGCGCCCCAGATGAAGTGGGTTGAACAGGCGTATCTGGATCCGCGGATGAGCGGCGAGGGTCGCGATGATCTGATCCTGGCCATCGCTGGTGGTGTCATCCAGCAGAATGCGCACGCGTACGCCGCGGTCGGCGGCTTTGAGCAATTCATCCACCAGCATTCGCGTGCTGATGCCGTCATGAACGATGTAGTACTGCAAATCCAGGCTGCTTTGGGCGTTGCGGATCAACTCGGCCCGGGCGGAGAAGGCGTCGGTACTGTCAGATAGCAGGCGGAAACCCGAGCGTCCCTCGTGTGGAGCGGCCTGGGCCTGTACCGAGCGTCCGAACGAAGATTCGGTTGCCGGGAGCGCCTGGGAAGGTTCGCGGGTGATGTCAAAACTGGCACAGCCGCCCAGCAGCGAGGCGACTAGCAGGAGCACAGGCAGGATGGGTCTGGGTCTCACGTAGGCTCGTTCCGCTTGTTTGCGTTGATCGGCTTGTGGGTGCTGCTTCCCTGAGTAAAGCTCAGACGGCGTCGAGTCGGGTTTCGTTCAACAACGCAATGGCCGCGGCGCCGACCTTGCGGACGGCGTCCTCGATCTGTGCCGTTGGTTTGGCAGCGTAGTTCATGCGCAGGCAATTGCGGTACTTGCCCGAGGCGGAAAATATGCTGCCGACCGCCACCTGCACGCCCTGGTCATGCAGGACCCGATTAAGCTTGAGTGTATCGAAGCCTTCGGGGAGTTCGACCCAGAGCATAAAGCTGCCGCGCGGGCGGCTGGCGCGAGTACCCGCTGGAAAATAGCGGCTGACCCAGTCGATCATGACGTCGCGATTGCGTTGGTATTGGCTGCGCATCCGCCGCAAATGCGGTTCGAAATGCCCGCCCTTGAGAAACTCCGCAATGGCTATCTGCGGTTGCGGTGCGGTGGAGCCGGTGCTGATGTATTTCATGTGCAGCACCCGTTCCAGATAGCGGCCGGGTGCGACCCAGCCCACTCGCAAACCCGGTGCCAGTGTCTTGGAAAAAGAACTGCAGAGCAGGACGCGGCCATCGTCGTCGAAGGATTTGATCGTGCGGGGCCGCGGGTAGGTGTAGGCCAGTTCTCCATACACATCGTCCTCGATAATCGCCACGTCGAAGCGCTGCGCCAAGGTCAGCAACGCGCGTTTGTTGGCCTCGGGCATGATGTAGCCTAGCGGGTTGTTACAACTGGGCGTCAACTGTATGGCCTTGATGGGCCACTGTTCCAGCGCCAGCTCCAGGGCCTCCAGGCTGATGCCGGTCAGCGGATCGGTGGGGATTTCCAGGGCCTTCATGCCCAGGCCCTTGAGGGTTTGCATGGCGCCGTGAAAGCTGGGGGAGTCCACCGCGACGATATCGCCTTGTTCACAGGTGGCGCGGATGCTGACCGACAGCGCTTCGTGACAGCCCGTGGTGACGATCAGGTCGCCGGCTCCCAGTTTGCAACCCGAGTCCAGCGACAGGCGAGCGATCTGTTCGCGCAGCGCGAGGTTGCCGTAGATGTTGTCGTAATAAAGGCCCGGCATGTCTTGCCGGCGGCTGATCTGCGCGAGGCTGCGCAACAGCGGTTTCATGGTCGGCGAGTTGATATCCGGCATGCCTCGGCCCAGTTGCACCACGTCTTTGCGTGGTACCGAGCGTATCAGCTCCAGCACCTGGTCCCATTGGGAGATGTCCACCGGTCGTTGGGCTGGGCGACCCACTACCGGCAGGTCCGGCAGTTCACGGCTGGCCGGTACGAAATACCCTGATTTGGGTTTTGGCATCGCCAGCCCGCTGTCCTCCAGCACGCGATAGGCCTGCTGCACCGTACTCAGGCTGACACCGTGCTCCATGCTCAGCGCGCGCACTGACGGCAGCCGGTCGCCGGGACGATAGAAGCCCTGTTCGATGCGGGTGCCGAGCAATTCGGCGAGGTTCACATAAAGGGTCATGGCGCGCTCTCGATGAAGTGGACAACGGTAACCAATACAGTTGCGGCGGAAAAAGACAATTCAGTGTCGAAAAGCCGCAATCTGTATGCATGGAAAACACATTGTTTGAATCTGTATTGATTATGGCCGTCCGCGCATCATGAAAGCTCTGGCTACCCAAGTAAACAGGAGCGATCAAAATGAACGGCTTGAGCGATGTGCGGCTGACGTTACACAGCCAGGAACTGGCGGCGGGGCAGGAAAAGGAGCTACGCAATGCGATGTTGCACAGTGCCCCGTCCAGCCTGAGCCGCTGGGCCCTGTTCTGGCGTCGTCTGCATACACGCAAGGCCTTGTTGGAGCTCACACCGGAACAGTTGCGTGATATCGGGCTGAGCCGAGAGCAGGCGCGGGAGGAGGGCTTGAAGCCGTTCTGGCGGCTTTGAAGCGGTACCGGGCCTGAAACTGCTATCGCGGGCACGCCTTGCTCTTACAGCCCTCTCTCAATCTGTGCGAGCAAGGCGTGCCCGCGATAGCGTCACCAGTAGCGCTGGGCGCTTTAAACCAACTCTTTCAACCGATGCCACAGCATCCCCAGTGCCAACAGTGGCGAGCGCAGATGCTTTCCGCCCGGGAAGGTCATGTGCGGCACCTGGGCGAACAGATCGAAACCACCACTCTGTTGCCCACTGATGGCTTCGGCCAACAGCTTGCCGGCCAGGTGCGTGGCATTCACTCCGTGGCCGGAGTAGGCCTGGGCGTAGTACACGTTGGGCTGATCCTTGAGTCGACCGATCTGCGGCAAGCGGTTGGCGCCGATGCCGATCATCCCGCCCCATTGAAAGTCGATTTTCACCTGCGCCAGTTGCGGGAACACCTTGAGCATTTTCGGACGCATGTACGCGCCAATGTCTTGCGGGTCACGACCCGAGTAATGGCAGGCTCCGCCGAACAGTAAGCGTCGATCCGCGGAAAGCCGGTAGTAATCCAGCGCCACCCGTTGATCACAGACCGCCATGTTCTGCGGCAACAACGCCTGGGCCTGAGCCTCGCTCAAAGGTTCAGTGGCGATGATGTAGCTGCCGGCGGGCAGGACCTTGCCACTGAGTTCCGGGTTGAGCCCATTGAGGTAGGCGTTGCAGCCCAGCACCAGGGTCTTGGCCCGGACCGCGCCCTGTTGGGTGTGCACCTTCACTTCCGGGCCGTAATCAATGCGCGTGACCGCCGATTGCTCGAACAGCCGGACCCCCAGTTGCTGCGCGGCGCAGGCTTCGCCCAGGGCCAGGTTCAGCGGATGCAAATGGCCCGAGCCCATGTCGATCAGGCCGCCGACGTAGCGATCCGAACCCACCACACTGTGCATTTCGTGGGCTTGCAGCAGCCGGGTCTGATGGCGATACCCCAGGCTGCGCAGCTCTTCGGCGTCCTCAGCGAAACCTTCCAGGTCGCCTGGCTTGTTGGCGAGGTCGCAATAACCCCAGGTGAGGTCGCAGTGGATCTGAAAGCGCTCGACCCGTTGACGGACGATTTCCACCGCCTCAAGGCCCATGAGCTTCATCTGGCGTACGCCGTCGGCACCGATGACCGGGGCGAACTGATCGAGGCCATGACCGACGCCGCGAATCAGTTGACCGCCGTTGCGCCCGCTGGCCCCCCAGCCGATCTTGTGCGCTTCCAGCAGCACTACGCTCATGCCGCGCTCGGCCAGTTCGATCGCTGTGTTCAACCCCGAGAACCCACCGCCTACCACGCAGACATCCGCCACCAGCTCGCCCTGCAGCAGCGGATGATCCGGTTGCGGCAAGCTGCTGGCGGCGTAGTAAGAGGCGGCGTGCGAATGGCTCGGGACAGGTTGCTGAACACGGGCGTTCATGTGCGTAATCCTGATTATTGTGTTTGAGAAATTTTACGGAGCATAAGCCGGGGATTCGTCCATGGGCAACACCGGTCGGTTGGCGCTGTCTGGGACAGGGCTTTTCGTGCAGAATCCTGCCTTGTCCCGTCTCGGTAGCCGCTTCGATGAGCTGCAACAGTCAAAAAATCCGCACGCTGCGCCAACAGATTCCCTCGTTCGAGTGCGTACCGGGCTGCCATGACTGCTGCGGGCCAGTGACCACCTCGCCTGAGGAAATGGCCCGCTTGCCACGCAAGACTCGCGCCGAACAGGACGCGGCCATGGAAGCGCTCGACTGTGTGCACTTGGGACCCAATGGCTGCACAGTCTATGACGAGCGGCCGCTGATCTGCCGGTTGTTCGGCACCACGGCGACCTTGCCGTGTCCCAATGGCCGGCGGCCGGTGGAACTGATTCATCCGCGGGTCGAGAAGCAGATTCACGAATATATGGCCAGCACCCGGCAGGTATTGGTGTAGCCAAGAACGCCCCTCAATCCGGAATCGGCAGGTTCAAGCTCTCCTTCACTTCTTCCATCACGATGTAGCTCTTGGATTCGCGCACGTGGGGCAGCTTGAGCAGGATGTCGCCCAGCAGCTTGCGGTACGAAGCCATCTCGGAAATCCGCGCTTTCACCAGATAGTCAAAGTCGCCTGACACCAGATGGCATTCGAGCACGTGAGGCAATTTCAGCACCGCGCGCCGGAATTCTTCAAAGGTGTCGCCGGATTTGTAGTCGAGGCTGATTTCGACGAACACCAGCAGACTTCCCTTCAGATGCTGCGGATTGAGCCGGGCGTTGTAGCCCATGATGATTCCCTCGCGCTCCAGGCGACGAACCCGCTCGGTGCAGGGCGTGGTGGAGAGGCCGACCTTTTCCCCAAGCTCCGTAAAGGAAATCCGTCCATCCGCCTGGAGGATGCGCAGGATGTTGCGGTCGATCTTGTCCAGCTCACGTTTGGTCTGAGTGTTGGTCCGCACAGGTGATGCTCCTCCATGAAAAGGGTTTTTGCCGAGAATTCTCGCCAAATATAGGCATTTATATAGTGAAAAGCACTGCCTGATCTTTTCTAAACTGCGCACATTACGGTCTGTACAACAAAACGTCAGCGGTTATCCGCGATGAGGGCTTCAACATGCGCGTTCTGGTTTTAGGTAGCGGCGTCATCGGTACCGTCAGTGCTTACTACCTGGCCCGTGCCGGGTTTGAAGTCGTGGTGGTTGATCGTCAGCCGGCGCCAGCCATGGAAACCAGTTTTGCCAATGCCGGCCAGGTGTCGCCGGGTTATGCCTCGCCGTGGGCCGCACCAGGTGTGCCACTCAAGGCCATCAAGTGGCTGTTGCAGCGCCACGCACCGCTGGCGATCAAAGCCACCGCTGACATCGACCAGTACCTGTGGATGGCGCAGATGCTGCGCAACTGCACCGCCAATCGTTATGCCGTGAACAAGGAGCGCATGGTGCGCCTGTCCGAGTACAGCCGCGACTGCCTCGACGAACTGCGCGCCGAAACCGGGATTGCCTACGAAGGCCGCAGTCTGGGGACCACTCAATTGTTCCGTACCCAGGCTCAGGTTGATGGTGCGGCCAAAGACATCGCCGTGCTGAAAGAGTCCGGTGTGCCCTTCGAAGTGCTGGACCGTGAAGGCATTGCCCGCGTCGAGCCGGCATTGGCCAATGTCACCGACATCCTGGCCGGAGCCTTGCGTCTGCCCAATGACCAGACTGGCGACTGTCAGATGTTTACCACGCGTCTGGCGCAAATGGCCGTGAAACTCGGTGTGGAATTCCGCTTTGGCCAGGATATCCAGCGCCTGGACTACGCCGGTGATCGCATCAACGGCGTCTGGATCGACGGCAAGCTGGAAACCGCCGACCGCTACGTCCTGGCCCTGGGCAGTTACTCACCGCAATTGCTCAAACCGCTGGGCATTCGTGCACCGGTGTATCCGCTCAAGGGTTATTCCCTGACGGTGCCGATCACCAATCCGGCGATGGCTCCGACCTCGACCATTCTCGACGAAACCTACAAGGTCGCGATTACCCGGTTCGATAACCGCATCCGAGTGGGCGGCATGGCTGAAATTGCCGGTTTCGACCTGTCTCTCAACCCGCGTCGGCGGGAAACCCTGGAGATGATCGTCAACGACCTTTATCCTCAGGGCGGCGATCTGGCCCAGGCCAGTTTCTGGACCGGTCTGCGTCCGACCACTCCGGATGGCACACCGATCGTGGGCGCCACCCCGTTCAAGAACCTGTTCCTGAACACCGGCCATGGCACCCTCGGTTGGACCATGGCCTGTGGTTCCGGGCGCTTGCTAGCGGACCTGATGGCGAAGAAAAAACCACAGATCAGCGCCGAAGGCCTCGATATTTCCCGTTATGGCAGTAAACACCAGGAGTCTGCAAAACATGTCAATCCAGCGCCAGCTCACCAATGACCGCATGAGTCAGGTCGTCCTGCACAACGGCACTGTTTACCTGGCCGGGCAGGTTGGTGACGACATGAGTGCCGGTATCGAACAGCAGACCCGTGAAACCCTGGCCAATATCGAGCGTTTGCTGGACCTGGCCGGGACCGACAAAAATCATCTGTTGTCGGTGACGATTTACCTGAAAGACATCGACGCCCATTTCGAAGGCATGAACGCGATCTGGGACAAATGGCTGCCCAAGGGCGTCGCGCCGGCCCGGGCCACTGTGCAAGCCAAACTGTGCGAACCGGAAATCCTGGTGGAGCTGTCCGTCGTGGCAGCGCTGCCCTAAACCCGGAAAACGATCCCTCTTGCGGTGCTGTTGGTGGTTCATGCCGTCAGCCAGCGCCGTTTTTTTTACCTAGTCCGCCTAGAAGCCTGCCGCCATGCGTCCTGCCCGTGCTCTGATCGACCTTCAAGCCTTACGTCACAACTACCAATTGGCCCGCGAAGTGACGGGGGCCAAAGCTCTTGCGGTGATCAAGGCCGATGCCTATGGGCACGGCGCAGTGCGCTGCGCCGAGGCTTTGCAGGACACGGCCGATGGGTTTGCCGTGGCTTGCATCGAAGAAGCGCTGGAACTGCGGGCCGGCGGGATTCGTGGGCCGGTCTTGCTGCTGGAAGGATTCTTCGAGGCCGATGAACTGTCGCTGATCGTCGAACACGATTTCTGGTGTGTGGTGCATTCGTTGTGGCAGCTCGAAGCGATTGAAAACGCGACCCTGAGCAAGCCGATTACGGTCTGGCTCAAGCTCGACTCGGGGATGCATCGGGTGGGGCTGCATCCGGCGGATTATCAGGCGGCCTATCGTCGACTGCTGGCCAGCGGCAAGGTGGCGAAGATCGTGTTGATGAGCCATTTCGCCCGCGCCGATGAACTGCACGATCCCAGCAGCACCGAGCAACTGGCCGTGTTCGAGGCGGCCCGCCAGGGGCTGGCGGCGCAGATCAGTTTGCGCAACTCCCCGGCAGTGCTGGGTTGGCCGCAGATACCAAGCGACTGGGTGCGGCCAGGCATCATGCTGTACGGTGCGACCCCCTTCGAGGAAGCCAACGCCGTCGCTGCGCGGCTGCAGCCGGTCATGACTCTGGAGTCCAAGATCATCAGCGTGCGTGAATTGCCCGCCGGCGAGCCGGTGGGGTATGGCGCCCGTTTTGTCACCGCGCAACCGACGCGGGTCGGCGTGGTTGCCATGGGATACGCCGACGGTTACCCGCGCCAGGCGCCGAACGGTACGCCGGTGCTGGTGCACGGGCAGCCTAGTCAACTGGTCGGTCGGGTCTCCATGGACATGCTGTGTGTCGACTTGACGAATATCCCCAACGCCGGGCTCGGTTCGACCGTGGAGCTGTGGGGCAAGACTATCCTGGCCAGTGATGTCGCGAAGGCGGCCGGCACGATTCCTTATCAGATTTTCTGCAACCTGCGCCGGGTTCCACGGCTCTATTCCGGGGGCTGACGCAAAGCGCAATCTACCGAAAGTCGCTTCACCGCACGGGATTGAGGTCAAAGTGTTGTAAATACTGAACGCTGTCGCCATGATAACGCTCACTTTCCACACAACCTGATTCCCTGGAGGCTCCAGCATTGGACGTCGGTGAACGACTGCAATCCATTCGTAAACTCAAAGGCCTTTCCCAGCGTGAACTCGCCAAGCGCGCGGGCGTCACCAACAGCACCATTTCGATGATCGAGAAAAACAGCGTCAGCCCCTCGATCAGCTCGCTGCGTAAGGTCCTTGGCGGGATTCCCATGTCCATGGTCGAGTTTTTCTCCGAAGAAATTCTGCAGGAGAAACCGACTCAGATCGTCTACAAAGCCAATGAACTGATCGACATTTCCGACGGTGCCGTCACCATGAAACTGGTGGGCCGGGCGCACCCCAGCCGGGCGATTGCCTTTCTCAACGAGATCTACCCGCCTGGCGCCGATACCGGTGACGAGATGCTTACCCATGAGGGCGAAGAGACCGGGATTCTAGTGGAAGGGCGGCTGGAGTTGGTGGTCGGCGCCGAAACCTTCGTACTCGAAGCGGGCGATAGCTACTATTTCGAGAGCACCAAGCCACACCGTTTCCGTAATCCGTTCGATGCGCCGGCGCGACTGATCAGCGCAGCCACACCGGCCAATTTCTAGGAAAAGAGGCGCCGTGCCCGGACGGCAAAGGCGCCCGAAGGATGAGCTGTCATGACAAACAAGACCCTTGCGACTTTGGGGTTGTTTCAGTGTGACGGCCTTCCCGCTATACTTGCGCCCGCCTGCAAACCGTGGCCGCAGGCGTGACTAGCCACCATTGAGGGTGTACGCGTGAATCTAATTATGAAAATGCTGGCTGCACCAGCAACCGTATTGGCCCTATGGGCAGCCAGTGTCCAAGCAGCGCCCAACGACGAAATCGCCAAGCGCCTTGAACCGGTCGGCCAGGTCTGCGTTCAGGGGCAGGAATGCAAGGGCATGGAGGTCGTGGCTTCGGCTGGCGGCGGTGGAGCCAAGACGCCGAAGGATGTTATTGCAAAACACTGCAATGCTTGCCACGGCACCGGCCTGCTGGGCGCTCCGAAAATCGGCGACACGGCTGCCTGGAAAGAGCGCGCCGATCATCAGGGCGGCCTCGACGGCATCCTGGCCAAGGCGATCACTGGCATCAACGCCATGCCGCCTAAAGGCACCTGCGCCGATTGCTCGGATGAAGAGCTCATGGGCGCGATCAAAGAGATGTCGGGTCTGTAATAGCCAGCATCTTCCACAAGAAAGCCGCTTACGAGCGGCTTTTTTGTGCCCGGTGGTTTTACAAAGGCTGTTCATCGCAACCAAGACCCGGCAAGCTCGGTCCAACCCACATTCATGGAATGTCCCGGAGGGTCGGATGGTGCAGTTGTGTTCAATCGAACAGGCGGTGGATGACGTACTCGCGCGCCTGCCAGCGCACATTCATCTGGGGATGCCCCTGGGGTTGGGCAAACCCAATCTGTTCGCCAACGCCCTGTACCGGCGTATCGCGCAACTGCCTGAGCGACAACTGACCATCTACACCGCTCTGAGCCTGGGCCGACCCAATCTGGGCGATGGTTTGCAGAAGCGCTTTCTCGAGCCCTTTATCGAACGGGTCTTTGGCGATTATCCGGAACTGGATTACCTGGCCGATCTGCACCGTGACAGCCTGCCGGCCAACATCCACGTCCAGCAATTCTTCCTGCAACCGGGCAGCCTGTTGCACAGCGAGTCGGCCCAGCAGGATTACGTCAGCAGCAACTACAGCCACGCCGCGCGGGACATCAATGCCGCTGGCTTGAACCTGATCGCGCAACTGGTGGCCAGTGATGCGCAGCATCCTGACCGCCTGAGCCTGAGTTGCAACCCGGACATCACCCTCGACCTGTTGCCGATGGTCGCCAAGCGGCGTGCGGCGGGGGAGACCATCCTCATGGTGGGCCAGGTTCACAGTGATCTGCCCTACATGCCCGGTGATGCGGAAGTCGGCATCGACACGTTCGACCTGTTGATCGACGAAAAGGACAGCCACACGCTGTTTTCCACGCCGAACATGCCGGTGGGGTTTCAGGATCATATGATCGGCCTGCACGCCAGTGCCCTGGTGCGTGACGGCGGTACGTTGCAGATCGGCATCGGCTCCATGGGCGATGCGTTGACGGCGGCGCTGCTGGCGCGTCAAGCCGACAATGCCGCTTACCAGGCGTTGCTGGCGGAGCTGAATCTCAGCCAGTGGGCGCAGTTGATCGAGCGTGAGGGCGGGGTCGAACCCTTTGCCAAAGGGTTGTACGGTTGCAGCGAAATGTTCGTCAACGGCTTGCTGGTGCTGGCAGAGGCCGGAATTATCCGGCGCAGGGTCTATCCCGACGAGCCGACCCAGGAACGAGCCAACGCCGGCACCCTCGACGAGGCGGCGCAACCCGATGGCATCTGCATCCATGGCGGATTCTTCCTCGGCCCTCGCAGTTTTTACGAACGCTTGCGCGAGTTGCCCCAGAGTCGGCGCCTCGAATTCAACATGACCCGCATCAGTTACATCAACGAGCTGTACGGCCAGGAAAGACTCAAGCGCCTGCAGCGACTCGATGCACGTTTTATCAACACGGTTTTCACCATGACCTTGCTGGGCGCCGGGGTGGCGGACCAACTGGAAGATGGTCGCGTACTCAGCGGCGTCGGCGGGCAGTACAACTTCGTTGCCCAGGGCCATGCGCTGGAGGGCGGGCGCTCCATTCTGCTTCTGCGCAGTTGGCGCGAGGCGGGGGGCGAGATCAGTTCGAACATCGTCTGGGAATACGGCCATTGCACCATTCCCCGACACTTGCGAGACATCGTGGTGACTGAATACGGTATCGCTGACCTGCGGGGCAAGACTGATGCCGCGGTGATCGAGGCGCTGCTGAACATCAGCGACTCACGCTTCCAGCCGGAGCTGATCGAGCAGGCGCAAAATGCCGGCAAGTTGCCGAAGGATTTTCGCCTCGATCCGCGCTTCGCCGAGAACACCTCGGAACGCTTGCAGGCCATCCAGGCACGGCATCCTAATTTGTTCCCGGAGTATCCGCTGGGCAGCGATTTCGACGGGGTGGAGCGGGACCTGTTGCGGGCGCTGAACTGGCTCAAGAGCAAGTTCAAACTCACCGAAATGCTGGAGCTGGGCAAGGCTGCGCTGGATGCGCCGCCGCCGTCGGAGTTTCCCGAGCATTTGGAGCGGATGCAGTTGGCGAGCCCCGAAGGGCTGAAAGAAGAGCTGGGCCAGCGCTTGTTGCTCGCTGGTCTCAAGATCACCGCGCCTTAACGGCCACTTCAAAGCCCCTGTGGGAGCGAGCCTGCTCGCGATGGCGGACTGTCAGTCAACATTGGTGTTGGATGTGCCGGCCTCATCGCGAGCAGGCTCGCTCCCACAGGGATGCAGGGCGATTATTCGATAAAGGTCACGACACCACCGGCCAGCGATTGCACCCGGGCCAACGATTCAACGCGATAGCCTTGGGCATCCAGCTCCGCACGTCCACCCTGGAACGATTTCTCGATCACGATCCCCAAGCCTGCCACGGTGGCGCCGGCCTGCTTGATGATGGAGATCAGCGCCTGGGAGGCTTTGCCGTTGGCCAGGAAGTCATCAATGATCAGTACCCGGTCGCTGCTGGTCAGGTGGCGCGGGCTGATGGCCACGGTGCTTTCGGTCTTTTTTGTGAACGAATACACGGTCGCGGACAACAGGTTCTCCGTCAGGGTCAGAGAGTGTTGCTTGCGGGCGAAAATCACCGGAACGCCCAGGTTCAGGCCGGTCATGATCGCCGGGGCAATTCCCGAGGCTTCGATGGTAACGATTTTAGTGATGCCCGAGTCCTTGAACAGCGCGGCAAATTCGTCGCCGATCAGCTTCATCAATTGCGGGTCGATCTGGTGGTTCAGAAAAGCATCGACTTTCAGAACCTGATCGGAAAGTACGATGCCGTGTTCACGAATTTTCTGGTGCAGGGCTTCCATCAAGCCTCCTTTAATGACGCCTTCGGCGCCCCTGGATTTGGTAAAAAGTTCGGTAAAAAGTAGTCGATTCTAGCGCTTGAGCATCGCTCGTATATCGGCCAGGGCGCTATTGCCGCGAACGGCCTTGACCTCGGTCGGTGTGTCGTCATTGCCTTCCCAGGCCAAGTCGTCCGGCGGCAGCTCATCGAGGAAGCGGCTCGGGGCGCAGTCGATCACCTCGCCGTATTGCTTGCGCTTGGCGGCGAAGGTAAAGGCCAGCGTCTGACGTGCGCGGGTAATACCGACGTAGGCCAGGCGCCGTTCTTCTTCGATGGTGTCGGCTTCGATGCTGGAGCGGTGGGGCAGGATTTCTTCTTCCATGCCCATGATGAACACGTAGGGGAATTCCAGGCCCTTGGAGGCGTGAAGGGTCATCATCTGCACGCCTTCGGCGCCGTCTTCCTCTTCCTGCTGGCGTTCGAGCATGTCCCGCAGCACGAGTTTGCCGATGGCGTCCTCGACGGTCATGTCGCCGTCTTCGTCCTTTTCCAGAGTGTTTTTCAACGCCTCGATCAAGAACCAGACGTTGCCCATGCGGTAGTCCGCGGCCTTGTCACTGGAGCTGTTGGTACGCAGCCAGTTCTCGTAGTCGATGTCCATGACCATGCTGCGCAGCGCCGAGATCGGGTCTTCGCCGGCGCACTGTTCGCGCACCTTGTCCATGAAGCGCTTGAAGCGCGCCAGACGGTCGGTGAAGCGGCTGTCCAGATGCTCGCCCAGGCCGATTTCGTCGGTGGCGGCGTACATCGAGATTTTGCGCTCGGTGGCGTAGTTGCCGAGTTTTTCCAGGGTGGTCGAGCCGATTTCCCGGCGTGGGACGTTGATCACTCGCAAGAAGGCGTTGTCGTCGTCCGGGTTCACGATCAGGCGGAAATAAGCCATCAGGTCCTTTACTTCCTGACGGCCGAAGAAGCTGTTGCCCCCCGACAGGCGATAGGGGATCTGGTGATGCTGCAATTTCAGCTCGATCAGCTTGGCCTGGTAGTTACCGCG
Organism: Pseudomonas sp. P105; assembly: GCF_032614175.1. Taxonomy (NCBI): domain Bacteria; kingdom Pseudomonadati; phylum Pseudomonadota; class Gammaproteobacteria; order Pseudomonadales; family Pseudomonadaceae; genus Pseudomonas; species Pseudomonas sp. P105. Next base: position 6,055,787 of record NZ_CP126693.1, on the reverse strand, counting down.
ATACAGGATGGCGAAGTCGCTGTACGGTCGGTCGGTGCGCAGGTGCAGGCTGAGGATTTCCATGGCCACGCGCTCGGCTTCGGCGTCTTCGTTGCGGCAGCGAATCACGCGGATCTCGTCGCCGTGGCCCATCTCGCTCCACAGTTGCTTTTCGAACTCGTGGGGGTTGTTGGAGATCAGCACGTTGGCGCAGCGCAGGATGCGGCTGGTGGAGCGGTAGTTCTGCTCCAGCATCACCACTTTGAGCGACGGGTAGTCTTCCTTGAGCAACATCAGGTTTTCCGGCCGCGCACCACGCCAGGCGTAGATCGACTGGTCGTCGTCGCCCACCACGGTGAACTGGTTGCGGATGCCGATCAGCAGCTTCACCAGCAGATACTGGCTGGCATTGGTGTCCTGGTATTCATCCACCAGCAGGTAGCGGACCTTGTTCTGCCATTTCTCGAGGATGTCGGCGTGGTCCTGGAACAGCTTGACCGGCAGCAGGATCAGGTCGTCGAAGTCCACCGCGTTGAACGCCTTGAGCGTGCGCTGGTAATGGGCGTACACGATGGCGGCGGTCTGCTCCTTGGGATTGCGGGCGTTTTCCAAGGCTTGGGGCGGCAGGATCAGGTCGTTTTTCCAGGCGCCGATCATGTTCTTGATCTCGTCCACGCCGTCGTCGCCCGAATATTCCTTTTGCATGATGTCGGTCATCAGCGCCTTGACATCGGTCTCGTCGAAAATCGAGAAACCCGGCTTGTAGCCCAGCCGTGCATGTTCCTTGCGGATGATGTTCAGGCCCAGGTTGTGGAAAGTGCAGACCGTCAGGCCACGGCCCTCACCGGCGCGCAGCAGGCCGCCGACCCGCTCTTTCATTTCCCGGGCGGCTTTGTTGGTGAAGGTCATGGCGACGATGTACTGGGCGCGGATACCGCAGTTCTGGATCAGGTGCGCGATCTTGCGGGTGATCACACTGGTCTTGCCGGAGCCTGCACCGGCGAGCACCAAAAGTGGGCCGCCGACATAGTTCACGGCTTCTTGCTGCCGGGGATTGAGTCGGGACATGACAGGGTCAGGGAGTCGTTTGCGAAATGGGCCGGCATTTTAACAGGCTCACAGAATTGTGCTGCTCTGTCCGACTTGTGACGCAACACTGCATTGTCATTTGCCGCTTTTGTTACTTTCACGCAGGATGTGGGGCGAATGGGCGTCCAGCGTTCGGCTTCGAGGGTAAGAAAAGCCGTCTGAAGCAAGTGTTTGAGAACCATTGGCATTGGTCATTAGCGGTCAGCAGGTCATAATGCCCTGCGCCTATTACCTTGCAGAGTCTAGGGAGTCAGCTTGTCAACGTCTGTCGAACCCTTGCGTTTGCTGCTATTGGCCGAAGAGCCGGTATGGTCAGCGATTTTGCGCGAGTGCCTGGCCCCCATGGGGCCGTCGGTCGTGTTGATCAGTGCCCCGAGCTGGGAGTCGGTCAGCAGCCTGTTCGAAGACAACCACAACGCGGTGCTGCTGACCGTCGCGGCGTTGCAGCCGGCACCCGGTCGTTGCCGTTTGCCGACGGTCCTGTTGCTCGAGCACGAGCCCACCACTGCACCTGATGGTGTCAGCGATTGGCTGGTACGTGATGTGCTCGATGGCGCCACTCTGCGCCGTTGCCTGCGCCATGTGCGCGAGCGCGGAGTGCTGGAAAACACGCTGCAGCGGCTTGCCGAACAGGATCCGCTGACCGGCATCGCCAATCGCCAGGGCTTCCAAACCCTGCTGGCAGCGCGCCTGGCTGAGAACGAAGGCCGTGGCCTGGCGCTCGGGCATCTGGATCTGGATAACTTCCGTCATGCCAACGATGCCCTCGGCCACCAGGCCGGTGACCGTTTGATCCTGCAAGTAGTGTCGAGGCTCAAAGGTTCGCTCGAAGCCGGCGATCAACTGGCGCGCTTGGGCAGCGACGAATTTGCGCTGCTGATCGACACCCGCAGGGCGCCTCAGCGGGCTGAGTGGATGGCCGAGCGCATCACCGAAGCCATGGCCGAACCCTATTGGGTCGATGGCGAAAGCCTGCTGATCGGTTGCAGCCTGGGGATCGCCCACGCTCGCGCTCAGGCCGGCGCGGACCCGCTGATGTGGCACGCCCATATCGCCATGCAGCAGGCCAAGAGCACCCAGGGCTGCACCTTTCATATCTTCAACGAACGCATCAATCGTAACGCCCGCAGCCTCGCCGACCTGGAGAGCGAGTTGCGGCGGGCGCTGCGGCGCGACGAGCTGGAGTTGCATTACCAACCCCGGCTGAGCCTCGATGGCGGCACCATCGTCGGCCTCGAAGCCCTGGTGCGCTGGCGTCATAACGAACGCGGGCTGTTGCCACCCAGTGAGTTCGTGCCACTGGCCGAACAGAGCGGGCTGATCGTACCGCTGGGCTACTGGGTGATTTCCCGGGCATTGCGGGACATGCAGGCGCTGCGTGAAAGGGGATTGGCGCCCCTGCACATGGCGGTCAACCTGTCGTTCCGGCAGTTCCAGGACAGCCAGTTGCTGCCGACCCTGAGCCGCCTGATCGCCGAACGCGGTGTCGAGGCGCAGTGGTTGGAATTCGAACTCACCGAAACCGCCGTCATGCGCCGCAGCGAACTGGTCAAGCAGACCATGGACGCCCTGGGTCGCCTGGGGGTGCGCTTTTCCCTGGACGATTTCGGCACCGGCTTCTCCTCGTTCGTGCACCTCAACAGCCTGCCCATCGCCTTGCTCAAGATCGACAAGAGCTTCGTGGGTGGCATGGAGCAGCGCGAGGAAAATCGCAAATTGGTCCATGCGATGATCAACCTGGCCCACAACCTCAACCTGGAAGTGGTGGCCGAGGGCGTGGAAACCCGGGAGCAACTGGATTTGCTGCGCGGTTACGGCTGCGACCAGGTGCAGGGCTTTTTGATCAGCAAGCCGTTGCCCCTGGCGGAGCTGGTGGAATACCTGACGTTTGACGGCAGCCAGCAGTCGGTGCTGGAAATCGGCTGACACCAAGCCTTGTGGGAGCGAGCCTGCTCCCGCATGGGATTTCAGTCGGCCTGGACAGTTTCAAAGCCCTGGTGCCGCAGAGGCTCACTGCGGATCATTCGCTTCATCTTCCACTCAAATGCCAGGGTCAGGCTCACTGCCGCGCAGGCCAGGCCAAGGGCCAGGCCCCACCAGACGCCGGTCGGGCCCCAGTGCAGATGGAAGGCCATCCACCATGCCGCCGGTGCGCCAATCAGCCAATAACAGCCCAGGCCCACCAGGAAGGTGGTCTTGGCGTCCTTGAGCCCACGGATACAGCCCATGGCAATGGTTTGCGCACCGTCGAACAGCTCGAACCACGCCGCTACCGCCAACAGGCTCACCGCCAGCTCGATTACTCCGCGAAACGCCGGATCGTCGTGGTCCAGGAACAAGCCGACCAATGGGTTTGGCAGCAACCAGAACACCATCGCGAACGCCAGCATGACCGCTGCGCCGAAGCCAATTCCGACCCGACCGGCCAGCCGTGCCATCAGCAGTTGCCCGGCGCCATAGTGCTGGCCGATGCGCATGGTGATCGCATATGACATTCCCGCCGGGACCATGAATGCCACCGAGACAATCTGCAGAGCGATCTGGTGCGCTGCCAATGGCGTGCTGCCCATGGTGCCGATGCACAGCGCGGCGAACGCGAACAGCCCGACTTCCACTGCGTAAGTGCCGCCAATGGGCAGACCCAGGCGCCACAGTTCCTTGAGGTACTGGCGATTGGGCCGCGACAGACCATTGAGCAACGGATAAGCGCGGTAGGCTTGATGCCGGTGAATATGCCAGGCCAGGGCCAGAGCCATGCAGTTGGCGACGATGGCCGTGACCAGGCCGATTCCCATCAGGCCCAGTTTTGGCAGGCCGAACATGCCGGTGATCAGTGCGTAATTGAGCAGGAAGTTGGCCACCGTGCCGCCGAGACTGATCACCATCACTGGGGTAGCCCGGCCAATGGCGCTGGTAAAGCCGCGCAGGGCCATGAAACTCAGATAGCCGGGCAGGGCGAATGGCAGCACCAGCAGGAACTGGCCGGCGGCCAGGACATTGGTTTCGGTCTGGCCGAACAGCAACAGTACCGGCTTGAGGTTCCACAACAGGAGCCCGGCCACCAACCCCATCAACCAGGCCAGCCACAACCCGGCCTGAGTCAGTCGGGTGGCGCCTTCGACATCACCGGCACCCTGCCGAATCGCCACCAATGTGCCCACTGCGGCGATCACACCGATGCAGAAAATCGACACGAATGAATAGGTCGCCGCTCCGAGCCCGCCGCCTGCCAGGGCCTCGGGACTCAGGCGCGCCATCATCAGGGTGTCGGTCAGGACCATCAGCATGTGCGCCAACTGCGAGGCAATCAACGGCCCTGCCAGCCGCAGGATAGCCCACAGTTCGATTCGCACCGGATGCCGCATGATCATCACACTCCATGTTCAAACAAGGCTGTAAAACGGCGATTCTCGGCGCTCTCAGCGGTTTGCACAAAAGGATAAAAGCGATCACTGGCATGATTAAAACTCATGCTGAGAGCTTTCTGATAGGGTGCGTAAATATCGCCATAGGAGCTTTTCCCGATGTCTCGTCGTCTCCCTCCTCTTTATGCGTTGCGGGCATTCGAAGCGGCGGCGCGATACAGCTCGTTCACCCGGGCGGCCGAAGAACTGTCGATTACTCAAAGTGCCGTCAGTCGGCATATTCGTACACTCGAAGAGCACTTTGCCTGCCGGCTGTTCCAGCGCAGTGGTCGCAACCTGCAGTTGACCGAAGCGGCGCGGTTGCTGCTGCCAGGCGTGCGTGAGGGGTTCATGGCGCTGGAGCGGGCCTGCCATACCTTGCATGGCGAAGATGGCATCCTGCGCATGAAGGCGCCGTCCACGCTGACCATGCGTTGGCTGTTGGCGCGCCTGAGTCGCTTCCGGCATCTTCAGCCCGGCAATGAAGTGCAACTGACCAGCGCCTGGATGGACGTCGATTCAGTGGACTTCAACACCGAGCCTTTCGATTGCGCGGTATTGCTGGGCAACGGGCATTTTCCTAGCGACTGGGAGGCAAGCTTGCTGTTTCCCGAGGAGCTGATCCCGGTAGGTGCACCGAACCTGTTGAACGACCAGCCCTGGGATGTGGCGCGGTTGGCCAGCGCAGAATTGCTGCATCCCACGCCGGACCGTCGTGATTGGCGCAACTGGCTTTCGCGCATGGGTCTGTCCGATCAGGTCTCGCTCAAGGGCGGGCAGGTGTTCGATACGCTGGAACTGGGCATGATCGCGGCGGCGCGCGGCTACGGCGTGTCCATGGGTGACCTGTTGATGGTGGCCGAGGACGTGGCCCAAGGGCGCTTGAGCCTGCCATGGCCTACCGCCGTCGCCAGCGGCGAGCACTATTACCTCGTCTGGCCGAAAACCCGTCCAGGAGGTGAACGTTTGCGCCGTCTGAGCGATTTTCTCCAGGGCGAAGTGAAGGCCATGCAATTACCCGACGTAAAGCGTCTGGGCTGAATCGTTGAAGCTCCCGTGCTAGCCACTTGGCATTATTCCTTCCAAAGCGCTCAAGTATTCGGTTTCGCCGCCGAATGTGTGGAAGTAGTACTTTCGTATTAGAAAGGGACTGCCTACATATCACCCGAATAAAATTGCCGAGTGTGCGACGTGATCAGGATGATCCGGTCACTTGGCCAGGAGCCGTCATGTCTCAACCTCGTGCCCGAATCGCCTCACAGCTGGGCCTCGCCCTTGCCGTGATACTGGCGATCGTGATCTCCGGCAGCACCGTCTTTGCCTTGCGCTCGCTGGACTCCGCCAACCTCGCGACCCGTGAAGAACACCTGGCCAGCGAAGCGCGCCTGATGGCCGACCAGCTCAATACGTTTCATGGCACCCTGCGTGAAAGCACGCAGCGTCTGAGCGGGCTGTTCGATAAACGCTTCAGCGTGGGCCTGAGCGTGCACCCGGATGAGCCGGTCGCGGTGGCAGGCGTGCAGGCTCCAACCCTGAGACTGGGTAGCGAAGTGCTGAACAACAACTTCAAGGAAGTTGATGACTTCAAGCAGACGACCGCCGGGGTGGCGACGGTGTTCGTGCGCAGCGGCGACGATTTCATCCGCGTGAGCACTTCCTTGACCAAGCAGGACGGTACGCGGGCCATCGGCACCTTGCTCGACCGTGCCGGCCCGGCTTATGCCCCGGTCATGAGTGGGCAGAGCTACATTGGGCGGGCCCTGCTTTTCGGGCGCTTCTACATGTCGCAGTACACCCCCGTACGCGATAGCAGCGGTAAGATCATTGCCGTGTTGTATGTGGGATTCGATTACACCGACGCACAGAACGCCCAGTTCGAGAACCTCAAGCGCTTCCGTATCGGTCAGACCGGTTCGCTGGCGGTACTGGATGAGCAAAACAAATGGTTGGTTCCGCCAGCGGGTGTGCAGGCGCTGGAGAAGGCGACCGGGACCATCAAGGAGTTGGTCAAGAAGCCAGGCAAAGGTGTGTTCTGGAGCGATACCGCTGAAGATTTCTACAGCGTTGCCGTGCCGTTCGAGGACGGTCCGTGGGCGGTGGTGGCGAGCATGCCGAAAGCCGAGATTCGCGCCGTGACCTGGAGTGTCGGTACGCAACTGGCTATCGGCAGCTTGCTGGCCATGTTGCTGGCCGTGGGCTCGGCGGTGTGGCTGCTGCGCAGCAAACTGGCCCCGCTGGGCGATCTGGTGCGCCAGGCCGAGGCGCTGGGCGCCGGCGACCTGAGCGTGCGTCTGAATGTGTCGAGCCACGACGAAATCGGTCAGTTGGCCCGTGCCTTCAACCAGATGAGCCAGGCCCTGTCGACCATGGTCGAACATATCCGCAAGGCCTCGCAAGAGGTCAACAGCCGCGCCCAGGCCCTGTCCGGGTTGTCCAGCGGGGCCTATGAGGGCATGGAGCAGCAGTCCGGCGAAATCACCAGCATGGCTGGCGCAGTGGAAGAGTTCAGCGCGACCTCGTTGAACATCGCCGATAACATGGGCAATACCGAACGCCTGGCCCAGGATAACGCCCAGCAAACCCGCATCGGTCGTACGTCGATGGATGAAGCATCCTCGTCGCTGGAGCAAATTGCTGGCGCACTGAACAGCACTGCCACGGTCATCAACACCTTGGGCCAGCGCTCCCAGGAAATCGGCGGCATCGTCGGGGTGATCACCTCGATCGCCGAGCAGACCAACCTGCTGGCGCTCAACGCGGCCATCGAAGCCGCCCGTGCGGGTGAGCAGGGTCGGGGCTTTGCCGTAGTGGCTGACGAAGTTCGTAGCCTGGCGTCCCGTACCCGTCAGGCCACTGACGAAATTTCCGGCATGATCAATAGCATCCAGCAGGAAACCGGTAACGCCATCAGTACGATGGAGAAAGGCAACTTGTTGATGCAAGAAGGCTTGTCGCGCAATGCCAATGTGGCCTCGGCCCTGGCGCGCATCGACGAGCAAAGCCGTTCGGCAGGCCAGCAATTCGCGGCGATCACCACCGCCACTCAGGAGCAAAGCAGCACCGCGACCCTGCTCAGCAGCAACCTGCAAAGCATCGCCATGGCCAACAGCGAACAGCGCGAAGTGGTCTCGAACCTGGCGATCACCGCCAAGGAACTGGAAAAACTGGCGCAGGACCTGCGCAAAGAGGTTGACCGGTTCCGCTGAGGCGTCCTGCAGACTCATCGCGAGCAAGTTCACCCCAGATCCCTCTGGGAGCGAGCTTGCTCGCGACAACAGTGGCATAGCCAACATCCCCGCCACTGACCCTCCGCTATCGCGAGCAGGCTCGCTCCCACAGGGGCTTGGCGGCGAACGAAGATTTTGCGGCCATCCCCGACCAGTGTGGGAGCGAGCCTGCTCGCGAAGGCGTCGGCATAGCCGACATCCCCGCCACTGACCCACCGCTATCGCGAGCAGGCTCGCTCCCACAGGGGCTTGGCGGCGAACGAAGGTTTTGCGGCCATCCCCCGATCAGTGTGGGAGCGAGCTTGCTCGCGAAGGCGTCGGCATAGCCAACATCCCCGCCACTGACCCACCGCTATCGCGAGCAGGCTCGCTCCTACAGGGGCTTGGCGGCGAACGAAGATTTTGCGGCCATCCCTGACCAGTGTGGGAGCGAGCCTGCTCGCGAAGGCGTCGGCATAGCCGACATCCCCGCCACTGACCCACCGCTATCGCGAGCAGGCTCGCTCCCACAGAAGCTGGCGGCGAACGAAGATTTTGCGGCCATCCCCGACCAGTGTGGGAGCGGGCTTGCTCGCGAAGGCGTCGGCATAGCCAACATCCCCGCCACTGACCCACCGCTATCGCGAGCAGGCTCGCTCCCACAGGGGCTTGGCGGCGAACGAAGATTTTGCGGCCATCCCCGACCAGTGTGGGAGCGAGCTTGCTCGCGAAGGCGTCGGCATAGCCGACATCCCCGCCACTGACCCACCGCTATCGCGAACAGGCTCGCTCCCACAGGGACTTGGCGGCGAACGAAGATTTTGCGGCCAGCCCCCGATCAGTGTGGGAGCGAGCCTGCTCGCGAAGGCGTCGGCATAGCCGACATCCCCGCCACTGACCCACCGCTATCGCGAGCAGGCTCGCTCCCACAGAGGCTTGGCGGCGAACGGGCGTTTGCGTTTTTCAAGGTTATCGCTGTTTTTAAGCTTGCTGAAACGTTTCTTCAAGTCTATAAAAACCGCACAACTCCAAGAAAAGGCTGCCCTTATGACTCCGCTCAAACTTGTCATTGCCCTCAGCGCCCTGGGCGCTACGTCCCACGCCATGGCCTGGGATTACGTCCTGCTCGACACCGATAAAGCCGCTCAGCCCTGGAAAATCACCAGCCAGCAGCTAGGCGTGAAAACCGACAAGCCCTTTTCCGTGACAATGCGCACCCTGCATGGCGGTCGGCAGGAAGGCGTCAGCATCGTCGATATCGACAACGGCACGATGAAGCTCTCGGTCGTCCCAACACGGGGCATGAACGTGCTGCAGGCCTCGGTCGGTGAAGTGCGTATGGGCTGGGATTCGCCGGTCAAGGAAGTGGTCAATCCGTCGTTCATTGAGCTCAATGGTCGCGGCGGACTGGGCTGGCTCGAAGGTTTCAACGAGCTGGTGACCCGCTGTGGCTACGAATGGGTCGGCCATCCCGGCATGGACAACGGCGAGCTGCTGACGCTGCATGGCCGCGCCGCCAACATCCCGGCCAACAAAGTGACGCTGCACATCGATGAAAAACCGCCTTATGCGATTACTCTGCGGGGCGAGCTGAAGGAGCAAGCCTTCAAGAAAGTCGATTTCTCGGTACAAACCGAACTGCTGACCGAGCCCGGCAGCGTGAGCTTCGCACTCAAGGACACGCTGACCAACAACGGCGACTATCCGAAGGAATACCAAGCGCTTTACCACAGCAATTTCAGTACACCGTTCCTGGAGCAGGGGGCTCGCTTCGCGGCGCCGGTCAAGCAGGTCTCGCCGTTCAACGACAAGGCCAAGGGCGATCTGGCGGATTGGCAAACCTACCGAGGGCCAACCAAGGACTACGACGAAACCGTCTACAACGTCGTGCCTTATGCCGATGCCAAGGGCGACACCCTCACCGTGCTGCACAACAAGGCCGGTAGCCTCGGTGTATCGGTGGGCTTCAACACCGGCACGCTCCCCGTGTTCTCCCTGTGGAAAAACACCGATACCCAAGGTCAGGGTTACGTGACCGGGCTGGAGCCGGGCACCAGTTTTTCCTATAACCGCCGGTATCAACGGCCACTGGGCCTGGTGCCCACCATCGCGCCAAAAGAGCACAAGCAGTTCCAGATCCACTACAGCCTGTTGGCGGATAAAGGTGCCGTGGATAAAGCCCTCAAACGTATCGATGAAATCCAGGGCGCCCAGCAAACCGAAGTACGAAATACGCCGCTGGTGGACCTGAGCAAGCCATGATGCCCATCAGGGCGTGGCGGGCCGGTATTGCAATGCTTCGGCCAAGTGCTCCCGACTGATTCGATCCGCTTGCTCAAGGTCCGCTAGCGTACGGGCGACCTTGAGCAGGCGGTGGGCAGCTCGCAGCGACAGGGTCAGTCGTTCGCAGGCGGTTTCCAGCCAGGTTTCATCGGTTGTGGATAACTTGCAATGCCGACGCAAACCCGGCAGATCCAGGAACGCGTTGGCACAGCCCTGGCGCTTTTGCTGGCGTTCGCGGGCCTCGGCCACTTGCTCGGCTACGGTAGCCGTATCCGCACCGGATTCGCTTTTTGGGCTCAACGCCGTGGCTTCCCGGGCGACGGTCAGGTGCAGGTCGATGCGGTCCAGTAAGGGGCCGGAGAGTTTATTGCGGTAGCGCTGCACCATGTCCGGCGTACACGAGCATCGGCCACTGGTCTCGCCAAGGTATCCACAGGGGCAGGGATTCATCGCCGCCACCAACTGGAAACGCGCCGGAAAGCGCACCCGGTCACGAGCGCGCGAAACCACGATGTGGCCCGATTCCAGCGGCTCCCTCAAGACCTCAAGAACCTTGCGGTCGAACTCCGGCAGTTCATCGAGAAACAGCACGCCATGGTGGGCGAGGGTGATCTCTCCCGGTTGCGGCTTTGAGCCGCCACCCACCAGCGCCGGGCCGGACGCCGAGTGATGCGGTTGACGAAACGGGCGCTGCGGCCAATGGCTCAACGGTACGCAACTGGCGACCGACTGAATCGCGGCGACCTCCAGGGCTTCACTTTCAGCCAGTGGCGGCAACAACCCCGGTAAACGGCTTGCGAGCAGTGTCTTGCCGGTGCCTGGTGGTCCGCTGAACAACAGGTTATGGGCTCCCGCAGCGGCGATCAGCAATGCGCGCTTGGCCCCGACCTGGCCTTGTACTTCATTCAGGTCAGGATAGGGCTTGCTCGCCGAGAGCAGCCCGTTGGAAACATAAGGCACCACCGGGGTATGGCCATTGAAGTGGGCTACCGCTTCAAGCAGATGATCCACCGCGATCACCTGCAGCCCCGATGCCAGACAGGCTTCCTCGGCATTCGCTCGCGGCACCAGCAGCGTACGCCCGGCCTTGCGCGCCGCCAGCGCCGCGGGCAACACACCGCGCACCGGGCGCACCGCGCCGGACAACGCCAACTCCCCGAGACATTCCACATCGTCCAGCATCAGGGTCGGCACCTGTACGCTGGCCGCCAGGATCCCCAGGGCAATCGCCAGGTCGAACCGCCCGCCGTCCTTGGGCAGATCCGCCGGCGCCAGGTTCAGCGTGATGCGCCGCGCCGGGAAATTCAGGCCCGAATTGATGATCGCGCTGCGTACCCTGTCCTTGCTTTCCTTCACCGCCGCTTCAGGCAAGCCGACCATCGTCAGCGATGGCAAGCCATTGGCCAGATGGACTTCAACGGTAACGGCAGGCGCTTCCACACCCACTTGGGCGCGGCTATGGACAATGGCCAGAGACATGAATGGTTCCTTTGGTGGGGGCAAAAACCGCGTCCTGCGGTTTTGAAAGGGTAGTAGTGGTATGGCGAGTTAGCGTGGGGATGTAGCCGGCAAATATGGACCGAATGTTACGAATGAACGACGCGCAGAAAAACTGCCCCCCTTAACCTTGGCGTCGGAAACGTGCCGGTGAGGTGTAAGGGGGCAGCCTTCGTACGAGCTCAAGGCTTGATCAACAGACCTTGACCGGTAGGTAAACTCAAAATCGACAAATTCATTTTTTTGGCCCACTGATCCATGCCTTCTTTTTGCGGCTGATAGCCAAAATAGGCGTAATCATCCAACAAAATAAAGGCATTCGGTACCAGGCGTTCCCACAGGTAATCAATAGCAGCCACTTCAGGAATCGTGCAATTCAAGTCAATGTGCAGGAATGCAATCTGGGTCGAATCGATTTGGGGGAGGGTGTCAGGAATGCTGCCCTGAATAATGGTTGCTCTTGGCCACTCTGCAAAGTTTTGTTTCACTGAATCGAGGTTGGTTGTATAGAAACCAGAGGTTATCTCTCTGCAGTTACGCTCATACACACCACCCTCCCGTTCTTCATCTGAGAGATAACGCTCATCGATGCCAGCAAAAGTGTCTAAGAGATAAAAGACTCTGTTGGTATTGTTCCAGTCCAGGTCATACATAATAGCGGAACTTAGAAATCCACGATTGACACCGCACTCCACGAAGTCGCCTGTGAGTTTCGCAGCAGATCTCGCGGCCCAAAGCCCAACATGAACTCTCCAGAACCACTTGTAATCCATACCGACGGCAGCTACGCCCCGACCATAGGCGGCCCTGAATGCGGGATCAATCATGAAGTCATGGTTGTGTATGGACGCTAGACCATCGTGATTATAGGTCTCGGCAAGTTTCGGATGTAATGGATTGTATTTTTTTTCAACGTAACGTGCGTCACCCTTGTACGCTCGTCCTTCCGGTATGCCGAACTTCAAATAATGCAGCGCTGGATCTAATCCAGCCTTCAGCACATCGGGGTGTAACTCTAAATACTTATCAGGGGAAAAATCGTCAGGTAGAGTCATTGAATCTCCGTGATTACTTTTTTGACGTTCCAAACGCTACCAGACTCGTAGGGTCGACTAGCATTAGTCCACTACCCGTGCTTCCATGTAGTTTGAAGCATGATCGTAAACCTGTGTTCAATAGCAAGCAGTACGTTCACCCGTGGTGTATAGCACGACAGTGTAAAAATGCAATGGCGATAGGCCACTTGAAGGCATCTTGTTTAGCTTGCCGTACATGATCATTTGAACGGGGGATGGGGACCTCCCCGGCACCACCAGAATACCTACGCCTTGTGCACTGGAACGCCAACTTTGCGAGACGTTCCGTATAGCCCTGCATCTGCGCAGGACCTTCACCCTGCCATTCTCTTTGCGGCTCTTAAGATCCCCTGCCCACAGCAACTGTCGAGGTCAATGACGAGTTGCGGGAGGTGCAGGTCGTACTGGTCATTGTCACGCGCCGACGGTCACGGCTTTGGACTGCACAGTTGCATTCTGGCTGCGCATGAGATGGGCGGCGAGCTGACAGTGCAGAGCGCGGGGCCGGGCAAGGGCGCGCTCTTTACCCTGGAGTTGCCGCTTGCGCTGGCCCAAGGTCAATCTCAGCGAGCCGCGAGTGGCTGACCTAGTCGGCTTGAGGTCTCGGCAAAAAAGCGTTGCAGGGGAGCGAGACAAAAAATCGCAGCTTTCAGCAGCTCCTGCTGGGGATTTTATTCGGTAGGAGGATTTATCTTCGCCTCCAACTCCGCCACCTTCGCCTCCAGGCTCTCCAACCGCGCCCGGGTCCGGGCCAGTACGACCATCTGACTGTCGAATTCTTCCCGGCTGACCAGATCCAGCTTGCTGAACCCGCTTTGTAGCAGGGCCTTGAACTGGCTTTCGATTTCGCTTTTGGGCAGGGGTGTGTCGCCGCTCAACAGGCGGGAGGCGTGGCCGCTGAGGGCGTCGAGGAGGTCTTTGGGCGCAAGCATGGCAGGTGTCCTGAAAACGATGAGGGCAGTGTATCACGCAGCGTCTATATTCAATTGGCGAGCAAGGAGTGCACGCTTTTCGCGCACTGGACCGGGCATCGCCGCACTGTTGTTGTGCGTATTGTTCCTGTTCGGGGTGCGGCGCGAGCCGGCACAGTGGGTAAGAGACTGAAATCAGAAGGTTTGGGCACAGATGGCAAGGTTTCTGCTTAGTGGCTGATGACCCATGCACTGATGCAGTCGCTGTGACGAATGCAGTGCAGCCGGCGAGGCGGGGAGCTTCGTCAGAGTGGTTAGCTGGCACCGGTCGGGCAACTTGGGCCGACGATGCGTTACAAAGCCAGGCACTGCGCTTAGACTTGAGTCGGGTTTGTTTTCCTGGGGCAAGTCCACCAATTCGGGAGAAAGTTTCATGAAGCTAGTCACTGCCATCATCAAGCCGTTCAAGTTGGACGACGTGCGCGAGTCGCTGTCCGAAATCGGCGTGCAGGGCATTACCGTTACTGAGGTCAAAGGCTTCGGTCGGCAGAAAGGTCACACCGAGCTGTATCGCGGCGCGGAATACGTGGTTGATTTCCTGCCCAAGGTGAAGATCGATGTCGCCATTGACGACAAGGATCTGGACCGGGTTATCGAGGCGATCACCAAGGCTGCCAATACCGGCAAGATTGGTGACGGCAAGATATTTGTGGTCAATCTGGAACAGGCTATTCGCATCCGTACCGGCGAAACCGATACCGACGCTATCTAAGCCGCCAAACCCAACGCCCCAGGAGAAAACAATATGACTCTGCGTAAATTCGCAGGGCTAGGAGCCCTGTTGTCCTTCGTAACGCCTGGCCTGGCCATGGCAGAAGAAGCGGCAGCCCCAGTCCTGAACTCCGGCGACACTGCCTGGATGCTCACTGCCACAATTCTTGTACTGTTCATGACTATTCCCGGCCTGGCGCTGTTCTACGGCGGTATGGTTCGGTCGAAAAACATTCTTTCCGTGATGATGCAATGCTTTGCCATTACCGGTCTGATCAGCATCCTGTGGGTCATTTATGGCTACAGCATTGCGTTCGACACCACGGGGATGGAGCAGGGCGTCGTCAACTTCAATTCGTTCGTCGGCGGTCTGAACAAGGCATTCCTGGCGGGCCTCACGCCTAGTAGCCTGACTGGCCTGTTCCCTGAAGCGGTGTTCATCACCTTCCAGATGACGTTCGCCATCATCACCCCGGCCCTGATCGTCGGCGCGTTCGCCGAGCGGATGAAGTTCTCCGCCATGCTGATCTTCATGGCCGTGTGGTTCACCCTGGTGTATGCACCGATTGCGCACATGGTCTGGTCCGGCAACGGCGGCCTGATGTGGGACTGGGGTGTGCTGGACTTCGCTGGCGGCACCGTGGTGCACATCAACGCCGGTATTGCTGGCCTGGTGGCGTGCCTGGTACTGGGTAAGCGCAAGGGCTTCCCGACTACCCCGATGGCACCGCATAACCTGGGTTACACCTTGATGGGTGCGGCCATGCTGTGGGTAGGCTGGTTCGGCTTCAACGCCGGTTCCGCCATCGCGGCCAACGGCACCGCCGGTATGGCAATGCTGGTTACCCAGATTGCAACCGCTGCTGCGGCGTTGGGCTGGATGTTCGCCGAGTGGATCACCCACGGTAAGCCAAGCGCACTGGGCATTGCCTCGGGTGTGGTGGCGGGTCTGGTGGCGATTACTCCGGCTGCCGGCACCGTGGGCCCGATGGGCGCCCTGGTCATCGGTTTGGCGGCGGGCGTGGTGTGCTTCTTCTGCGCCACTACCCTCAAGCGCAAAATGGGCTATGACGACTCCCTGGACGCCTTCGGCGTGCACGGCATCGGCGGTATCCTGGGTGCGATCCTGACCGGTGTGTTCGCAGCGCCGGCCCTGGGTGGCTTCGGCACCGTGACTGATATCGGCGCGCAAGTGTGGATTCAGCTCAAGGGTGTAGGCTTCACGGTGATCTACACCGCGATCGTCACCTTCATCATCCTCAAGGTCCTGGACGCCGTCATGGGTCTGCGTGTCTCCGAGGAAGAAGAAGCGGTCGGCCTGGACCTGGCCCAGCACAACGAGCGTGGCTACAATCTGTAAGTACACGCAATAAAAAAAATGCCCGGTTCGCCGGGCATTTTTTTGTCTGGAGTTTGTCATTGCTCACAGGATGTACCGGTTTTTCCGACGTCTTTTGTTATGTACGCGACATGGGTTTTTCTACCGCCATCGGCTTACACCAAAGCAGGCGTATTAGGCCCTTTGTTTTTTCCCAGAGCGCGCTAGAATGCGCGCCGAACGTGCGGAGATCTGTATGTGGCAACAGACGCTGATAACCCTGCGGGCAAGGCCTCGGGGCTTTCATCTGGTAACGGACGAGTTGCTCGCCGGCCTGCCTGAACTCCGGGCATGTCGTGTCGGTCTGTTGCATCTGTGGCTGCAGCATACCTCGGCCTCGTTGACCATCAACGAGAACGCCGATCCGGCGGTGCGTCGAGACTTCGAACGATTTTTCAATCGGCTGATCCCACAAGGAACCGCCGATTATGAGCACAACGACGAAGGCCTGGACGACCTCCCGGCGCACTTCAAGGCCAGCGTGCTGGGGTGTCAGCTTAGTCTGCCGGTCACGGCGGGACGGTTGGCATTGGGTACCTGGCAAGGTGTTTATCTGGGCGAGCACCGTGATCATGGCGGTGCTCGTAAAGTCCTCGCCACTTTGTACGGTGATGGGGAGTAACCGCTGATTGCCGGCGGATGTTGAATTTTTTCTGGCAGCCTTCGACAGACGGCGAAGCTGGGCTATAACTAATCTGCTTTTCGCAAGTCATGAGGTAGAACATGAGCGACGATGATCTGGAAAACGACGACCTCGAAGTAGGTGACGAAGACGAGACCGAAGAAGGCCTGGAAGCGGCGGCTGAAGACGTCGCCGACGACGATGGGGCCGATGTACCGGCGCCAACCGCCAAAGGCAAGGCCAAGGCGGCGGTTTCGGTCGACGAGTTGCCGAGCGTAGAGGCCAAGAACAAGGAGCGTGATGCGCTCGCCAAGGCCATGGAGGAGTTCCTGGCCCGAGGCGGTAAAGTGCAGGAAGTGGAGGCCAACGTTGTTGCGGATCCGCCCAAGAAACCGGACAACAAGTACGGCAGCCGCCCGATCTGAGCATCTGCTTCTTGCTTGCTGAAAAAGCCCGCCGTCGCTGCGGGCTTTTTCATGGGCTATAAAAATCTTCAGGCCAGGCGCCGTGGCTCGCTCCCACAATTTGAGTTCTGGTGGCCACAAAACAGGCGGTTCAGGGTTGGCTATGCCACCCCGCCAGCAACCCCGGCAGCTCGGTCAGGCTGCGAATCTCTGCATCCGGTACATGCTCGGCATCCCAGGTTTTACCCGCCGGATTGAACCAGATTGCCCGCAAGCCGGCCTGTTGGGCGCCGGCGATGTCGTCACCCGGATGATCGCCAATGTGCACGGCGGTTTGCGCCGTGGCGCCGCCGCGTTGCAAGGCTTCGTGGAACAGCCGGGCGTCAGGCTTGGCGATGCCGATGTCCTCGGCGCACAGGGCGAACTTGAAATAATCCGCCAGTCCCAGGCGACGTACATCGGCGTTGCCATTGGTGACCACGCCGAGGGCGAAATGGTTGGCCAGAATTTCCAGGGTAGGCTGCACCTCGGGAAAGATTTCCAATTGGTGACGGGCGTGCAGGAATGTTTCGAACGCTTCGTCCGCCAGCTCCGAGGCTTGCCACTGGTCATAACCGGCGTCCTGCAAGGCACGGAACAGCACTCGTCGGCGCAGTGCACTGATGCGGTGCTTCAGGCCGGGCTCTTCGCGCAACACTTGCTCGCGAATGGTAAAAAGATGCTCCACCGGCACGCTGCCCAGGTTCGCGGCGTTGTCGGTCAGCCACTGGCGTAAGACGGCCTCGGCACTGGCGATCACCGGGGCGGTGTCCCATAGGGTGTCGTCGAGGTCGAAAGTGATGAGCTCGATGGTCATGATTCGTCGCCCTTGATTCGTTTGGCCCTGGGGTGGGCACTGTCATAGACCGTCGCCAGGTGCTGGAAGTCCAGGTGGGTATAGATCTGTGTGGTCTTGATGTCCGAGTGGCCGAGCAGTTCCTGGACGGCGCGCAGGTCCTGGGAAGACTCCAGCAGATGGCTGGCGAAGGAATGCCTGAGCATGTGGGGGTGCAGGTTCTGTCCCAGCTCGCGTTCACCGGCGGCCTTGACCCGCACCTGGATCGCCCGCGGACCGAGGCGCCGGCCTTGCTGGCTGACAAATACCGCGTCGTCGGCCGGGTTGGTCAGCGCCCGCAACGGCAGCCACAGCTCCAGGGCCTCACGGGCTTTGCGGCCAACAGGCAGCAAACGTGTCTTGCTGCCCTTGCCCAGCACCTGGACCATGCCGTCGGCCAAGTCCAGTTGATCCAGGTTGAGCCCCGTCAGTTCGGAAAGCCGCAGGCCGGAGGAATAGAACAATTCGAGAATCGCCTGGTCCCGTCGCGCCAGGAAGTCATCCTCGACGGCGCCTTCCAGCAATTGCAGGGCCCGGTCGGTGTCCAGGGTCTTGGGCAGCCGGCGTTCGCCCTTGGGCGGTGCCAGGCCGGTGGCGGGGTCGTGATCGCACAGCCCTTCGCGGTTGAGGTAGTGGTACAGGCCTCGCACTGCTGACAACAGTCGCGCCAGGCTGCGGGAAGATTGCCCTTGTTGATGAAGGCGGGCGACCAGGCTGCGCAGGCGCTGGATGTCCAAGGCTGCCCAACTGCCGATGTTTTGCTTCTGGCACCAGGCCAATACTTTTTCCAGGTCGCGGCGATAGGCCGACAGCGTGTGGGGCGACACCTGGCGCTCACTGCGCAGGTGTTCGCAGTAGGCGTCCAGCTGCCGTTCCATCATCAGCGTACCGAGCGCAGTGAACCAGTCATGCGCGGCAGGACCCGGCCGGTGACTTCGGCGATGTAGCTTAAAAACAACGTGCCCACCGAGCTTTTGTAGTGTTGCGGATCACGACTGGCAATGGCCAGCACGCCATGTACGCCCTGGTGGGCGATGGCGACGACAGCGGTGGAGCCGATCTGCTTGCGCTGTTCTTCGCCGAAGAGGAAGTCCAGCTCATGTTCGCGCAGGCTGCCGCTGACGCTCTTGTTCTCCGTGAGCAAGCCGCCGATGGCTGTCTGTGCATCGGCGTGGGTTACCCAGCGCCCCACTGGCATGGCGTTATCGCCAAAGAGGATCAGGCTGACAAAAGGCACCTGGAAATCCTGGCGCAGACTGTCTTCGACACTCATCACCAGGTCTTCGAGGGTGTTGGCATCCATGAGCGCCAGGATCAAGCGACGGGTCTTGTCGAAGAGCCGATCGTTATCCCGGGCTACGTCCATCAGGTGCGAAAGACGATGGCGCATTTCGATGTTGCGCTCGCGCAGAATCTTCATCTGATGCTCGACCAGCGACACCGTGTCGCCGCGGCGGTGGGGGATGCGCATCGTCGCCAGCAGTTCTTCATGCTCGACGAAGAAGTCCGGGTGAGCCTCCAGGTACGCGGCCACGGCTGCGGCGTCCGGATGGCTGGGGGATTCGTCGGGCTGCGGGGCTGGAACCTGTGGCTTGTCGGTCATGGGTTTGACTCACTCAAAGACGAACTTGTCCTTCGTATACGCGTACTGCCGGGCCGGTCATCAGCACCGGTTGGCCGGGGCCTGCCCATTCGATGGACAAGCGTCCACCGGGCAGGTCGATCAGTAAAGGCGAATCCATCCATCCCTGACTGATCGCGGCGACTGCCGCCGCGCAGGCGCCGGTGCCGCACGCCTGGGTTTCCCCGGCACCGCGTTCCCAGACGCGCAATTGCGCACGGTGGCGATCGATGACCTGCAGGAAACCGACATTCACCCGCGCGGGGAAGCGCGGATGATTTTCGATCTTCGGCCCCAGCTCATGCACTGGCGCGCTGTTGATATCGTTGACTCGCAAGACGGCATGGGGGTTGCCCATGGATACTGCCGCCAGTTCCACCGTGGTGCCGTCGACCTCCAACTGATAGCTCAAGGCCTGGGCCGGCGCTTCGAACGGAATGTCCTTCGGTGCCAGGCGCGGGGCGCCCATGTTGACGCCGATCTGGCCGTCGTTGCGCACATCCAGTTCGATGATGCCGCTTTTAGTCTCGACGCGAATCTGCCGTTTGGCGGTCAGGCGCTTGTCCAGCACGAATCGGGCGAAGCAGCGGGCGCCGTTGCCGCACTGCTCGACTTCCGAACCATCGGCATTGAAGATCCGGTAACGGAAGTCCACGTCCGGGTTGTTGGGCGCCTCGACGATCAGCAACTGGTCGAAACCGATACCGGTGTGCCGGTCGCCCCATTGTTTGGCATGCTTGGGCAGGATGTGCGCGTGCTGGCTGACCAGGTCGAGGACCATGAAGTCGTTGCCCAGGCCGTGCATCTTGGTAAAACGCAGCAGCATGGTTTTACTCCGGCAGCAGGCTTTCGCCGGCAAACAACTCGGCTACCGTCTCGCGGCGACGCACTTCAAACGCCTGATCACCGTCCACCAGCACTTCGGCGCAGCGGCCGCGAGTGTTGTAGTTGGAACTCATGACAAACCCGTAGGCCCCGGCCGAATGCACGGCCAGCAGATCGCCTTCTTCCAGCGCCAGCTCCCGACCCTTGGCCAGGAAGTCGCCGGTTTCGCAGATAGGGCCGACAATATCGTAGCTGCGGGCGGCGGTAGCGCGAGGGCGCACCGCGGTGACGTCCATCCAGGCCTGGTACAGCGCCGGGCGGATCAGGTCGTTCATCGCCGCATCGACGATGGCGAAATCCTTGTGCTCGGTGTGCTTGAGGTATTCGACCCGGGTCAACAGCACGCCGGCATTGGCAACGATGTAGCGGCCCGGCTCGAACATCAGGGCCAGGTCGCGACCGTCGAGGCGTTCACGCACCGCCTTGACGTAGTCGGCCACCAGCGGCGGCTCCTCGTCGCGGTAGCGCACGCCGACGCCGCCGCCCAGGTCGATGTGACGCAGGTAGATGCCGCAATCGCTGAGGCGGTCGACCAGCGCCAGCAGGCGGTCGAGGGCATCGATGAAAGGTTCGAGGGTGGTCAGTTGCGAGCCGATGTGGCAATCCACGCCCAGCACTTCCAGGTTCGGCAGTTGGGCCGCGCGTACGTACACATCCTCGGCGTCGGCAATGGCGATGCCGAACTTGTTTTCCTTGAGACCGGTGGAAATGTACGGGTGCGTGCCAGCATCAACGTCCGGGTTCACGCGCAAAGAGATCGGCGCGCGGACACCCATCTCGGCGGCGACCAGTTGCAGGCGCTCCAGCTCATCGGTCGATTCGACGTTGAAGCAGTGCACCCCCACTTCCAGGGCGCGGCGCATGTCTTCACGGGTCTTGCCGACGCCGGAAAAAACGATCTTGTCGGCGCTGCCGCCAGCGGCCAGCACGCGTTCGAGCTCACCACCGGAAACGATGTCAAAGCCGGCACCCAGGCGTGCCAGGGCGTTGAGTACACCGAGGTTGGAGTTGGCCTTTACGGCGAAACATACCAGGTGCGGCATGCCGGCCAGAGCATCGGCGAAGGCCAGATACTGGGCTTCGATGTGTGCACGGGAATAAACGTAGGTTGGCGTGCCGAAACGTTCCGCGAGCGCGGACAAGGCAACCCCTTCCGCGAACAGCTCCCCGCCACGGTAGTTAAAAGCGTCCATGGCGTTCCCTTAATAAGTGGTGTGGGTATCGTGCGCGTGGGACTTGGACTGCGACGACTTGGCCTGTTCTTCAGGGGATTTGCTGTCGTCGGGCAGGTACAGCGGACCTTTTTGACCACAGGCTGTCACAAGGCAAGCAACCGCGACGAGCGCAGCAAGGGAAGAGATCAGGCGCTTCATGGCGAAATCCTTGAAAATGCGTTAATTGCGCCGGAGTATACCGGCCACCCGGCAGCTTGCCTATGCAACGGGGTTCCCGTCCGGCGCCGGGAGGCTTTTCCCAAAGCCGGCTGTCGTCGGTCGGTATATCCTTTGCAATCGCCGGGAAGCGTCCGTATCTTGCGGCGCTTGAGCATGAGCAGACATTTTCGAGGTTGCCGCAATGAGTTTGACTGAAGCCCGTTTCCACGATCTGGTCGATGCGACCCAGCAAACGCTGGAGGATGTATTCGACGAAAGCGAGCTGGACATCGACCTGGAAAGCTCCGCCGGGGTGCTGACCGTCAAGTTCGAAAATGGCAGCCAGTTGATTTTCAGCCGCCAGGAGCCGTTGCGGCAGCTGTGGTTGGCGGCGGTGTCCGGCGGTTTCCACTTCGACTACGACGAGGAAAGCGAACGCTGGATGTGCGACAAGAGCGAAGAGCAATTGGGCGAAATGCTCGAGCGCATCGTCAAGCAGCAGGCCGGGGTGGAACTGGATTTCGAAGGCCTTTGACAGCGTGAGCCAGAACACTCCGGCGCGCCCGCCCAAACCGCTCTACAGCAACGTCAGCCCCGCAGTGCCCTCTCCGTGCACCAGCGTGTGCAAGTTGGATGAGCAGAAGGTCTGCCTCGGTTGTTTCCGTCATGTGGAGGATATCCGCGAATGGCGCTCGGCCGATGATGAGCGCCGGCGGGTGATCTGTGCCGAGGCGGCTAAACGCAAATCTCTGGTGTAATCGCCCACTGTGTGGGAGCAAGGCTTGCCCGCGATGAAGACGACGCGTTCTTCCAGAAATCGAGGCGCCTGTTTCGCGAGCAAGCTTTGCTCCCACAATCCCCGCGCCACAGTAATTCTGCTCTCCATGACAATGGGTAGATTTGGCCCGGGTTGTTTATTTATTGAGCTGTGATAGTGTCCAGCTACGCCTCAACTCATCGAGGCCCGTGAAAACCCCGTCTTTTTGTGGCGGGGTTTTGCTTTTTTCGTGCAGAACAAAGGAGTCTGCCTGAATCATGACCGTACCTTCCATCACCCTTACACGTCTGGACGTACAGCGTCTGGAGCGCCTGATCGATAGCCTTGATGAAACGCTGCCGGGCGTGATTGCGTTGCAAACCGAACTGGATCGTGCCGACACCGTGGTAGGCCACGATGAAGTGCCCGCCGATGTCGTGACCATGAATTCGCGTGTGCACTGCCGCGAAGAAAGCAGCGGCAAGGACTATCACCTGACCCTGGTTTATCCACAGGACGCCAATGCCGACGAAGGCAAGATATCAATCCTTGCCCCGGTAGGCAGCGCACTGTTGGGCCTGAAGGTTGGCCAGCACATCGACTGGCCGGCGCCGGGCGGCAAGACGCTGAAACTGACATTGCTTGCCGTGGAATACCAGCCGGAAGCGGGCGGCGATTTCCACCTCTAGGCGCTTCAGACCAAGGCCAGCGCCTCGTTCAGGGCGCGTTCCAGGTCAGCCTTGTAGCGCAGGTACAAATTACTTGAGCAGGCCCCATCACCCACAAGACCCGAGAGGTCCAGGTCGGTGATGTAGCAGCGATAGCGTTCGGCCTCACGGCGCTGTTCGACGATCTCCCTGGCGACCACGCGGAACAACTGGTCGCCATGTTCCAGCTCCGAAAACTCCCGCTGATCGCAATACAGGGTGACGTGCACCTGCCCATGAGTGGCTTTGCCGATGATTGCCTGCACGTCATAGAACGGCTTGTTCACTGGCGTTTGCGGCGCCTGCCGCGCCTCGATCCGCCGTGCCCGCCCGCTGCCCGAGGGCAGGAGCTGGTAGTACAGGGTTTCCAGGGGCAATGGCTGGGTGGCATCCATCGGCAGTAACGCGTCGCGGCGGTACAGCACCGATTGCAGGAAGCGCTGCAGCGGCAGCAGCAGGCTGTGGTCGTCGTGGTAAGGCAGGCGTTGCTGCCACAGGGCATTGAGCTCATCGAGCACGTACAGCTCAGCGTCGTCCTCGTTGACCCGGTAGAACACCTGAATGCACTCGGGCTGCCCCATGGGCAGGATCAGCGCCAGGTCATGGTCCTCCAGAGCCATCGGATCCAGATGCAGAGGGCTGTAGGCCGTCAGCTCCTCGCCCAGGTAATCCATCAGCGCCGACAGGCTGCCCAGGGCCACGTGATTGACCTGGCCCGGCACCAGCTCCAATACGTGGTAGTGCTGCTGGACCTGGAGCAGATAGCGGTGGTTGAGCCTGCTTAGTAGCAGGGTCTGGGCCGTTTCGATGACTTCCTCGACCCGGCGGGCAATGAACTGCGCGCGGTTGTGGCAGAAACAGCGTACCTGCAAACGCGGCTGGCGCTGAGTGACGGGCAGGTCATTGAGGTAATCGCGCAGGCAGTCGAGCAGGGCGTGCTCGCCGTCGAAGCGGTTGACCAGCACCTCGTTCCAACTGTTGAGCGTGACCTGATCCAGGGTCAGCACCAGGTTCTCCCGAACCCCGGCGTAGCTCAGGGAGTCCGTGCGCTCGGTGGTCATCAGGATATTGAGGTCGCGATGATGCTTGAGCGGATCGACGCCGACGTTAACCAGTATCAGCACTTCGCTGGGCACGCTGGCGCGCAACAGCTGTTCTTCATCTACCGTGCTCAGCGGCAGGGCGATGGACTGTTGCAGGCTGCCCAGCAGGTTGAACAGCTCAAACTCACTCAGGTCGCTGCTACCTGGGTGCAGCGCAAGGCGCGTACTGCTGTCGATCACACCGTTGCGATGGCACCAGGTCAGCAACTCCAGCAACTCGCGGCAGCGTTTGATCGGTGCGAAGTTTTCCCACTCCAGGGCGTTGAGGCTGCCGTTGTACAGGCCCCACTGGTTCTGCCCGGGTTCTTTCTTGTTCGGTGACTGCACCAGCGTCAGGGTGTCTTCGGCCAGGTCCGGGGCGATGCCGGGGTTGATGAACTCGACTTTGTCGGCCTTGCGTTCGAATGCGGCATACAACCGCCGGCCCAGGACGTTGAGGTCGCGCTTGTTGATCAGGCTGACGGTTTTTTCGGTGCGGGCGAACTGGGTCAGGAAGCGGTAGCTGTAGGTCAGTTCGTTGACCAGCGCCCGCCGTTCGTTGCTGACCTGACGCACTTTCCACTGGCTGCGGCTGTCCAGCAGCGCCAGTTGCCGTGGGTCCCAGCCCCATTCCCGGGCCAGACGCTCAAGCAGAACCCGTTGCCAGCCAGTGCTGCGCCCCTGGCCGGTCAGCTTGCGATTGACCTTCAGGTAAAGCGCCCTGCGCACCAGCTCCAGGCGTTCGGATTCACCTCGGGCGTTGAGGTACTCCTCGATACGACGGTAAACCACCATGTAGGGATCCAGCTCTTCCAGGTCCAGGCGGTTGGCGAACACCGCCTGTTTGAAGCGCAGGCTCAGGCAGCGAACGTCCGGGTGTTCGCTGGCGTAGACTTCGATCAGCAGCAGCTTGAGCACTGATTTGTAGGGCGACTCGATGCCCTTGAACAATTGCCAGAGGCCGGCACCGATGAATTCTCCCGGCGGGATATAGGCCAGATGTCCCAGGTTGAGCGTTTCATCGGCGCGGATGAAGCGTTTGGAAATCAGCGTGTGGGTGTACTGCTCATAGTTTTCCTCTTCATACACCGGCACCAGCCACCAGATCGGCGTGCGTCCGGCCAGCCAGATCGCCGTGCGGTAGAACTCGTCCAGCAGCAGGTAATGCTGGGTTGTACCGCAATCGTCGGAACTGAGCTGAGTGTCCCGGTCGCCGCGGACAAAGCGCGCCGGGTCGATCAGGAAAAAATGCGCTTCAGCGCCCTGGGTCGCCGCCCAGGTTTCCAGCAGCAGACATTTTTTGCGCAGTTCGGCCAGTTCGTCCTCGCTCAGGTCCGGACCATGGCAGACCCACACATCCATGTCGCTTTGATCTGCTTGGGCGAGGGTGCCGAGGCTGCCCATCAGAAACAGACCGAGAATCGGTCGCGGCGGATTGCTGCCGTGGCGCGGCTTGTAGGAGAACGAGCGGGTCAGCCGCTGGGCTTCGGCGAGGACGCTGGCGTCGGGCTCATAGTTGGACAGCCCGGCAGGTGTGCTGCCTGAGACATAGCCGGGCAGGAGCGGGTGATTGACGTGGAAAAACAACGGCAACAGCGTCAGCACGCTTTGCTGGCGGGTCGACAGACCTTCCAGGGCGCGATCCATCCGTACGCTGTTGAGCTTGAGAAAACGTGCGCGCAACTGGCTCAGGACCTTGCGGTCGATTCCCTCGTCCAGATCGGGGCGTATTTCGTGATTGCGGGTCATGTCAGCTCAAACCGGCTCGCGGCGTCGAACGTGGGAGATCACAGGTGGTGGCAGTTTAGCGCCCGAACCCGGGATTTCTTAAGCTGAATGTATGTTTTTGACGTCAGAATTTTTACACAGTGCGCCAGGGCGCCTGCGGAAACCTCGATGAAGGAGATTTCCGTGGGCGACAGGAGGAATCAGGCGGCTTCTTTTACGACGTTGAGAATGGTCAGCAGGCTTTGCACATGCTCGGCAGCATCCCGGCCCAGGCTGGTCAGGTAACCACCGTCGGACTGGGTTATCAGGTCTTTTTCGAACAGGCGTTTAGCGGCAGCGATGGCAGAGGGGGCAGCGGTCTGATGGATTTTCAGGCCTTCCTGGGAACTGTCCAGGTTGAAGAGTGCAAGGATTTCCAGTTCGGCAACCAGCTCAGGGGTAAGCGACATAAGGACTCCAGACTTTCTAGGAATTTGGTCGACAGCGTCACTAAAGTGAGCGCACTCGGCCAAGCTGTCCAGTGTCAGCGTCATGCTTTTTTTGTTTTGGGTGACCGCAGGCGTAATTCGTTGTGGCGAGGGAGCTTGCTCCCGCTGGAGCGCGAAGCGGTCCCAATAGCTTGATGGCTGCTGCGCAGCCGAGCGGGAGCAAGCTCCCTCGCCACAGTCGGTGAGACCTTATTTCTTTTCTGGCGGCAACTCGGGAAGAGCGCGCAACGCCGTTTCGTACCACTGGGTATCGAACGCACGGTCTTCTTCGAGGATCGCGTCAATTTCCACTGCCAGCACATGGGCCATCAGGTTGAGAATTTCTTCGCGCTCGTAACCCACTAGGGTCAATTTATTGAAAACGGCCTTGGCCGCTGGCGGGTTGTCATTTTCGATCTGGTTTTCGATGGCCTGGATCAGCGTGTTTTCGACGAACTCTTCTTCGTCGGTGTCGATATCGGTTGGCTCGCTCACGGCAGGCTCCTTGGAGAAAGGTCGCCAGTTTACCTGCATTCAGCGCGGTGATGCGTCTGGCAAGAGATGGTTCGACGGTCTATAACGCAAGGCTGCCAACCCCGCACGGCCTGGAGGCCTTGTCATGCTCAAGCTTTATGGTTTTTCCGTCAGCAATTATTACAACATGGTCAAGCTGGCGTTGCTGGAGAAGGGCCTGCCCTTCGAAGAGGTGCCGTTCTACGGCGCTCAGACCCCCGATGTGCTGGCCATCAGTCCACGGGGCAAGGTGCCGGTGCTCAAGACCGAGCAAGGGTTTATCAACGAAACCAGCGTGATCCTCGAATACATCGAACAAACCCAGCCGGGCAAAGCCCTGTTGCCCAGCGACCCGTTCGAGCGTGCCCAGGTGCTGGCTTTGTGCAGGGAAATCGAGTTGTACATCGAGCTGCCGGGACGGGCTTGCTACGCCGAGGCGTTTTTCGGCATATCGGTACCCGACGCCATCAAGGAAAAGACCAAGGCCGAATTGCTGCTGGGGTTCGCCTCGCTCGGCCGTCACGGCAAATTCTCGCCCTACGTGGCGGGTGACAGTCTGAGCCTGGCCGATCTGTATTTCCTCTACAGCGTATCGCTGGCGTGCCAGGTTGGCCGCAAGGTGTTCGATATCGACTTGCTGGCGGATATGCCGGCGGCCAAGGGGCTGATGGAGCGGCTGGAGCAGAACCCGAATGTGCAGCGGATTGCGGCCGACAGGGAGGCAGAGATGCCAGCGTTTTTGGCGATGATTGCTGCCAAGAAGTGAGTTTTGTGGTGTTTTGAAGTGAGTCATCGCGAGCAGGCTCGCTCCCACATTTGATCTCCCTGTGTTCACACATGTGCGTTCACTGAAGATCCACTGTGGGAGCGAGCCTGCTCGCGATGCTTTCGGCTTTTAACGGCTGGCGAGCATCGCCTGGCCGCGCACCACGGCAGCCTTCACCTGGGCAGGCGCTGTGCCGCCGATGTGGTCGCGGGCATTGACCGAACCTTCCAGAGTCAGCACGGCAAACACGTCCTGCTCGATCTGGTCACTGAACTTGCGCAACTCGTCCAGGCTCATCTCCGCCAGGTCCTTGCCGTTGTCCACGCCGTACTTCACGGCATGGCCGACGATTTCGTGGCAATCACGAAACGGCAGGCCACGGCGTACGAGGTAATCAGCGAGGTCGGTGGCGGTGGAGAAGCCGCGCAAGGCCGCTTCGCGCATCACTGCATGCTTGGGCTTGATCGCCGGGATCATGTCGGCAAAGGCCCGCAGCGAATCACGCAGCGTATCGGCGGCATCGAACAGCGGTTCCTTGTCTTCCTGGTTGTCCTTGTTGTAGGCCAGCGGCTGGCCCTTCATCAGGGTCAGCAGGCCCATCAGCGCACCGAACACCCGACCACTCTTGCCGCGTACCAGCTCCGGCACGTCGGGGTTTTTCTTTTGCGGCATGATCGAACTGCCGGTGCAGAAGCGATCCGGCAGGTCAATGAACTGGAATTGCGCGCTGGTCCACAGCACCAGTTCTTCAGAGAAGCGCGACAGATGCATCATCGCAATGCTCGCGGCGGCGCAGAATTCGATGGCGAAATCGCGGTCCGAAACGTTATCCAGCGAGTTGCCGCCCACGGCGTCGAAACCCAGCAACTGTGCGGTGTATTCACGATCGATCGGGTACGTGGTGCCGGCCAGCGCGGCGCTGCCCAGGGGCATGCGGTTGGTGCGCTTGCGGCAGTCCACCAGGCGCTCGTAGTCGCGGCTGAGCATTTCGAACCAGGCCAGCATGTGATGCCCAAACGTTACAGGTTGAGCGGTTTGCAGGTGCGTGAAGCCCGGCATGATGCTCTCGGCCTCGCGCTCGGCCTGCTCCAGCAAGCCTTTTTGCAGACGGGTGATCTCGCCCAGGATCAGGTCAATCTCATCGCGCAACCACAGGCGAATGTCGGTGGCCACCTGGTCGTTTCGGCTGCGGCCGGTGTGCAGCTTCTTGCCGGTCACGCCGATGCGATCGGTCAGGCGCGCTTCGATGTTCATGTGCACGTCTTCGAGATCGACGCGCCAGTCGAACTGGCCGGCCTCGATTTCAGCCTGGATGGTTTTCAGGCCATCGATGATGCTGTCGCGCTCGGCATCGGTCAGTACGCCGACCTTGGCCAGCATGGTGGCGTGGGCGATCGAGCCCATGATGTCGTGGCGATACAGGCGCTGGTCGAAGTTGACGGAGGCGGTGAAGCGGGCGACGAAGGCGTCGACGGGTTCACTGAAGCGGCCGCCCCAGGACTGATTGGTCTTGTCAGTGCTCATGAATTCGCTCGTGATCGGCTGTGGAAAAAGTAGCGGTTAAAGGCTGCGGCGGATGATAGCAGGGTTGCCGGGACTGGCGCTGGCACTGGTCGGCAGGTTTTTTGCGCACAAGCCGAGCATTTAATGGGTTTTTTGCACAACGATATTTTTCGATTGAGCAATATCGGCGCGGCAACCGTCTACAGTGGACTGTAGGACTTTTACTTTTTCATCCACGGAGCATTGGACGAATAGAAGAGGGGGGCTCGTATTGGTCAGATGGAGTGTTAACAATTCCTACGACGGCGCCGTGCGACAACAGGCCTCAAGCATCGATTGGCAGGCGCGGGTAAAGATAGGTAACCGCCTCGCGGCACTTTTTGGCCCTCGAACGAGTCTTAGCGTGGATCGCGGTGACGGATGTCACTTCCCCTGTCTACGCTATCCTTGTGCGAGACTCACGCAGGAATCCAGCGCAATATGAATGTCCTGATCGTTGATGACGAACCACTGGCCCGTGAGCGCCTGAGCCGAATGGTTGGCGAATTCGAGGGTTACAGTGTCCTGGAGCCGAGCGCCACCAATGGCGAAGAGGCGTTGGCCCTTATTGACAGCCACAAGCCGGATATCGTGCTGCTCGACATTCGCATGCCTGGCCTGGACGGTTTGCAGGTCGCGGCGAAGTTGTGCGAGCGTGAGTCACCGCCCGCGGTGGTGTTCTGCACCACTCGGGACGACTTCCCGCCGGAGGTGCTGCAGGCCGGCGCCGTGGGCTATCTGATCAAGCCGGTCACTGCCGAGGCGCTGGTCGAGGCCTTGCGCAAGGCCGAGCGGCCCAACCGCGTGCAACTGGCGGCGTTGACCCGTCCGGCCGCCGAAAGCGGCAGCGGCCCGCGCAGCCACATCAGTGCGCGCACTCGCAAAGGCATTGAACTGATCCCATTGAATCAGGTGGTCTACTTTATCGCCGACCATAAATACGTGACCTTGCGTCACGAGAGCGGCGAGGTGTTGCTGGACGAACCACTCAAGGCCCTTGAAGACGAGTTCGGTGAACGCTTCGTGCGCATCCACCGCAACGCCTTGGTGGCTCGCGAGCGTATCGAGCGTTTGCAGCGCACACCCCTTGGGCATTTCCAGCTGTTTCTCAAAGGCCTCAATGGCGACGCGCTGATTGTCAGCCGGCGGCACGTGGCCGGCGTGCGGAAGATGATGCAACAGCTTTAGCTTGAGGTTCCAAGGCGTCCAAGCCGTTTAGCGCGTTCCATTTCCAGGACATTGACGGCCAGGGAGGCCTTGGGGTCGTGATTCAAGTCAAAGCGAATTTGACTGAGCTGTTATTATCCGCCGTATCTTTTAAGTACGGATTGATCCATGTCCCCTCGCGAGATCCGCATCGCCACCCGTAAAAGTGCCTTGGCCCTCTGGCAGGCCGAATACGTCAAAGCCCGTTTGGAAGAGGCCCATCCCGGCCTGATCGTGACGCTGGTGCCCATGGTCAGTCGCGGCGACAAGCTGCTGGACTCGCCGCTGTCGAAAATCGGCGGCAAGGGCCTGTTCGTCAAGGAGCTGGAAACCGCGCTGCTGGACAACGAAGCCGATATCGCCGTGCACTCGATGAAAGATGTGCCCATGGACTTTCCGGAAGGCCTGGGCCTGTTTTGCATCTGCGAGCGAGAAGATCCACGCGATGCGTTCGTTTCCAACACGTTTGCAAGCCTCGACGCCCTGCCCGCCGGGAGTGTGGTCGGCACCTCCAGCCTGCGTCGCCAGGCGCAGTTGCTGACCCGCCGCCCAGACCTGCAAATCCGCTTTCTGCGGGGCAACGTCAATACCCGCCTGGCCAAACTCGATGCCGGTGAGTACGACGCAATTATCCTTGCCGCCGCCGGCCTGATCCGCCTCGGTTTTGAAGATCGCATCACGTCGGCCATCAGCGTCGATGACAGCCTGCCGGCCGGTGGGCAGGGGGCGGTGGGTATCGAATGTCGCAGCGCCGACAGCGAGATCCATGCCCTGTTGGCACCGCTGCATCACGACGACACCGCCACCCGGGTCTTCGCCGAGCGCGCCCTCAACAAACACCTCAATGGCGGTTGCCAGGTGCCGATCGCCTGTTACGCCGTACTCGAAGGCGAGCAGGTCTGGTTGCGCGGTCTGGTGGGTGATCCGAACGGTGGCCGACTGCTCAGTGCCGAGGCCCGGGCGCCGCGCCGCGATGCCGAAGCGCTGGGTGTCCGGGTAGCCGAAGACCTGCTCAGCCAGGGTGCCGACGACATTCTCAAGAAGGTCTACGGCGAGGCGGGCCACGCGTGACGGGCTGGCGGCTGCTGCTGACCCGGCCGGTCGACGAGTCGTCGACCCTGGCGGCTGTCCTGGCCGAGGCCGGGATCTACAGCAGCAGCCTGCCGTTGCTGGATATCGAGTCGGTCCCCATGTCCGACGCCATGGGGGAGACTTTTCAACGGCTGGACCAGTACTGTGCCGTGATTGTGGTGAGCAAGCCCGCCGCACGTTTGTGTGTGGAGCTGCTGCGCCAATATTGGCCCCAGCCGCCAGACCAGCCATGGTTCAGCGTGGGGGCGGCGACCGGGCAGATCCTTATCGATGCCGGCCTCACTGTGTTTTATCCCGACCACGGCGATGACAGCGAAGCCTTGCTGGAGCATCTGGTGTTACGCCAGGCTATCACCCGACCCAATCCCAAGGTTTTGATTGTGCGTGGCGAGGGCGGGCGCGGCTTGCTGGCGGAGCGCTTGCGCGAGCAAGGTGCTAGTGTCGATTATCTGGAACTGTACCGGCGCAGCCTGCCGCATTATCGAGAAGGTGAGTTGGCGGCAAGGGTCAAAGCGGAACGCTTGAACGCGCTGGTGGTCAGCAGTGGGCAGAGCTTCGAGCATCTGCAGCGGTTGGCTGGCGATGAGTGGCCCGCGCTGGCGCGGTTACCGTTGTTCGTTCCAAGCCCAAGGGTTGCCGAGATGGCCCGTGCCGCCGGGGCCCTGACAGTTGTGGATTGCCGTGGCGCCAGTGCTGCGGCTTTGCTGGCGGCGTTACGGGATCAGTCCGTGCCGTTTTCTAATGCAAAGGATGGATACGTGAGCGAAACAGCCTTGCCAAAAGATCAAGACCAACCCGCGATCGATACGCCGGTTGAAACCCCGGCTCCGAAGGCGCCGCGTCGCGGCAACGGGCTGGCCATTGTCGCGTTGTTGTTGGGAGCCGCCGGCGTGGCCGTTGGTGGTTGGGGCGTGTGGCAGGTGCGTCATCTGCAAGCCAATAACCAGCAGCAGGCCAGTCAGGTTCAGGCGCTCAATGATCAGGCCCAGACCCTCAAGCTCAATGAGCAACGCCTAAGTGAGCGTCTGGCTCAATTGCCTGCGGCGCAAGAGCTGGAAGAGCGTCGGCGTCAGGTCGCCCAGTTGCAGGGTGATCAACAACGACTGAACCAGCGCCTGGAAACCGTGCTCGGTGCCAGCCGCAAGGACTGGCGCCTGGCCGAAGCCGAACATCTGCTGCGCCTGGCCAGCCTGCGTCTTTCAGCCCTGCAGGACATCAGCAGTGCCCAGGCCCTGGTCCAGGGTGCTGACGAAATCCTGCGCGAGCAAAACGACCCTGGCTCATTCGCCGCTCGCGAGCAACTGGCCAAGACCCTTGCTGCGTTGCGCAGTACCGAGCAGCCAGATCGTACCGGGCTGTTCCTGCAGTTGGGGGCCTTGCGTGACCAGGTCCTGCAACTCACGGAACTGGCCCCAGAATACAAGGATCGTGGTGAGTCGTTGCTGGGCTTGACCGCCGATGGCGATGGTGCCAGCCGCTGGGCGCAGTGGTGGGACCAGATATCGCGCTATATCCGTATCGATTTCAACGCGGATGAGAATGTCCGTCCGCTCTTGGCCGGGCAGAGTCTGGTGCAGGTGCGCCTGGCCTTGAGCCTGGCCCTGGAGCAGGCGCAATGGGCCGCTCTCAACGGCCAGGCCCCGGTGTACACCCAGGCGCTGGCTCAAGCGCGTGACGTGCTCCAGAACAACTTCAACCAGGACAACCCGCAAAGCAAAGTCATGCTCGAGCGCGTGGTCGAGCTG
The DNA here is from genome assembly GCF_032614175.1 of Pseudomonas sp. P105. NCBI lineage: Bacteria > Pseudomonadati > Pseudomonadota > Gammaproteobacteria > Pseudomonadales > Pseudomonadaceae > Pseudomonas > Pseudomonas sp. P105. The sequence goes on along the minus strand of NZ_CP126693.1, from coordinate 6,022,809 downwards.
GCCAGGCAGCCGGTGACGGTTGCGACCCCGGATCTGACAGGAACCCTGAGCAGCGTTCAGGCCTATCTGGAGCGCCGCAACTTGAACGCCGAAGAGTCGGTCAAGCCGCTGGCCAAACCTGATGAGCAGGAGGCCACGCCATGAAACGCCTCTACGTGATTATGTTCGTGGTCATCGCCGTCGCTGCCTTGCTGGGCGTGGCGATCGCCGAACATTCGGGTTACGTGCTGGTGGCATACAAGAACTTCCGATACGAGGCCGGCCTTTGGGTCACCCTGGCGCTGGTGGCGGTGCTCTGGCTGGTGTGGCGGGGCGTGAGCGCCTTGGTTGGCCTGGTGACGACCTCCACTGGCGTGGTCAACCCATGGTCGCGCCGCAACCGCAGCCGGCGGGTGCAGGTGGCAATCGAACACGGGCAACTGGACCTGGCCGAAGGTCGCTGGGCCAGTGCCCAGCGTCACTTGCATCGCGCCGCTGAAGCCGAGCGCCAACCGTTGCTGTATTACCTTGGCGCCGCCCGTGCGGCCAATGAGCAAGGTCTTTACGAGCAGTGCGACAGCCTGTTGGAACGTGCCCTTGAACGTCAGCCCCAGGCTGAGCTGGCGATTGCCCTGACGCACGCACAATTGCAGATGGACCGCGGCGACACCGACGGTGCATTGAACACGCTGCAAGCCATGCATGATCGCCACCCACATAACGCCCAGACCCTGCGTCAGTTGCAACGTCTGCATCAGCAGCGCGGGGATTGGTCTGCGGTGGTCCGGTTGTTGCCGGAGCTGCGCAAGGACAAAGTCCTGCCGCCGGCTGAGCTGGCTGAACTGGAGCGTCGGGCCTGGGGCGAAAACCTCACCCTGGCGGCCCACCGTGACGAAGACGGCAGTGTCGGGTTGCAATCGCTTAACCGTGCCTGGCAACAACTGTCGTCCGCACAACGCCAGGAATCGGCGCTGGTGCTGGCCTATGCCGAGCAACTGCGGCAACTCGGGGCGCAGGCCGAGGCCGAAGAGGTGCTGCGGGCGGCGCTCAAACGTCACTATGACAGTCACCTGGCGCGCCTGTACGGGTTGGTCCGCGGCAATGATCCGGGCCGCCAACTGCAAGCGGCAGAAGGCTGGCTCAAGGATCACCCGAACGACCCTGGCCTGCTGCTGACACTGGGCCGCCTGTGCCTGCAAAACAGTTTGTGGGGCAAGGCACGGGATTATCTGGAAAGCAGTTTGCGCCTGCAGCGCAATCCCGAGGCCTGCGCCGAACTGGCGCGACTGCTGGCGCAACTGGGGGATGCCGAGCGCAGCAACCAGCTCTTCCAGGAAGGCTTGGGATTACTGGATGAGCGCTTGCTGGCCGCGCCACTGCCGGTCCCGGCTCAGGTCTTGGCCACTTGAGAGAGAGTGAGTCGTTCTTGAGGGTTGTATGAATCATTGTGGCGAGGGAGCAAGCTCCCTCGCCACGTGTTTATTGATGCCCCTAATGGCGTTAGCAATGCCTTCGGTAAAGTCCTACAGCAAGCTGCGCTTAATCTTCTCTTGCTTGTCGGGAATTCCCTACACCCCTGGTGAAGTGTCTGCACGGCCCCGCCTTGAAAGGCCGGCGGCCTTTCCTCTACCGTAACGGCCTGTCTCTTCTGTTACGGAACCGCCATGTCTTTGGCTTGCTCACGCTTCTTGTTTTTCATGGCTTTCATCGCCGCCGCTCTGGTTTTTGGTATCGCCAGTTACCTTGAATATGCGGTAGGTCTGACGCCTTGCAGCCTGTGTGTTTTGCAACGGTTGTGCCTGATGCTGTTTTTGATGAACTGTCTCGCCGCATGCCTGCATGGTCCTGCTCAGAAAGGCAGCATCTGCTACGGGGCGATGGGACTGGTTTTCGCGTCGAGCGGGTTGACGCTGGCATGGCGTCAGGTTCTGGTGCAAGGCGACTCGCTGGAGCAGTTGCCCGATTGTATCGATCACCTCAAGGCAGTGAGTTCGTGGTGGGGCGCTGTACATCGTGTACTCGAGGGGGCGATCGACTGCGCGAGCATCACTTGGACCCTGTTCGATCTGAGTCTTCCCGAATGGAGCCTGTTGTTTTTTCTCGCCGTGTCTTTTGTGATGTCCTATCTGTTGCTGCGCCTTGTCTGGAACGCTCTGATACGACCGCTCAGCGGCACAACGTCGCAACTGGTCCGGGTCATGGATTAAACACTTGTATGAACTTTATCTCCTGCGTACCTTGAAGCGGTTGTCGTGCGGGCATAATCTGGCCCGCACGTGTTATCGGATTTATGCCGCTCGATCATGTTGTGTCTGGCTTGTCCCTGATCATTTCAGGCGGTGCGCAGGCTGCGAGGGGCATGACTCACAAGGGAAGAAATCACCATGCTCGAAAGTTGTCAGAATGCTCAGGAACGCTGGGGTGGGGTGCATCTGCTGATCGACCGCTGGTTGCAGGAGCGTCACGAACTGGTTCGGGCCTATGATGCTCTCGGCGACAGGCCTGAAGCGCTGAGTGAAAGCCGCAAGCCGTTGCAGGAGTTCTGCGGTGTGCTGGTCGACTACGTGTCAGCCGGTCATTTCGAGATATACGAACAACTGACGAGTGAGGCCAAGGCCTTCAACGATAAACGTGGCCTGGAGCTCGCCGAGCAAATCTACCCGCGTATCGACGTCATCACCGAAAAACTGCTGGCCTTCAATGACCTGTGTGATGAAGGCAAATGCGTAGCGGAAAAATTCAAGGAACTGGGTGGCTTGCTGCACGAGCGTTTCGAACTGGAAGACTGCCTGATCGAAGTGCTGCACAACTCCCACAAGGAAGAAGCGCCGGCCCAGGCTTGAGGATTTTTGCAGAATCAAAAGAACGGTGCGCATTGCGCACCGTTTTTTTTTGGAGTCAACTTCAGGTCGTCGCGCCCAGCAACTCGATTTCAAACACCAGCGGCGTGAACGGGGGGATGACATCCCCGGCTCCTTCGGCGCCGTAGGCCAGGGTCGAAGGAATGACCAGTCGCCATTTTGCGCCTACCGGCATTTGCGGCAATGCACTGCGCCAACCGTCAATCACGCTGTCGAGACTGAACCACTGCGCTTGTCCGTTGGAATCAAACACGGTGCCGTCTGGCAATCGACCGACATACAACACCTGGACCTTGCCGTGAGGGCCGGCCTTGGCGCCATTGCCGGGCTTGAGTTCGGTCAGCAGAATGCCATCTGCCAGTTGCTGAGCACCGGGCCGGGCTTTTTCCTCATCAAGAAATTTCTGCTCGGTTTTCAGTGCCGCTTCGATCTGCGGTGTCGCCGGTGACGACGTCAGCCGTGCCTGATGGTCGGCCAGTATCTGTTCGATGCGCTCATCCTTGAGGGCCAATGGTTTGCCCAGATAAGCCTGTTGCAGAGCCTCGACCAACGCCTGGATCTGCAGGTCGGGTACATCCTGGCGCAGACGTTCACCCAGGCTTGCCCCCAGGCTGTACGCCAGGTCATGAGCGTCGTTTGCGCTGGTTTTTTCTGCGGCCTGAGCCATGGAGCAAACCATGCAAAGGAATAAAAACAAGTGACGCGACATGTAGTGTTCTCCGGCCTCGAATGGAGGGGATTATGCCAGTGCCGATATCCGCAAAGGTGGTTTGCCCCGGCAGTGGGGTAGAAGATTTTTCGTCCCTTGCAACGCAACGTCTTGTGTACTGTCAACATGCCCTAGCGGCGGTTGCAGCAGAGGTCTAGTATGAGCCGCACTCACGTCAGTCAGGAGGTAAACCATGTCGGCCACCAAGAAGCCAGTAAACACTCCGTTGCACTTGCTCCAACAACTTTCGGGCAGTCTGCTCGAGCATCTGGAAAACGCCTGCTCCCAAGCCCTGGCTGATGCTGAAAAACTGCTCGCCAAACTGGAAAAACAACGCGGCAAAGCGCAGGAAAAACTGCACAAGTCGCGCACCAAACTGCAAGACGCGGCCACCGCCGGCAAGGCCAAGGCACAAGCCAAGGCCAAAGACGCTGTGAAAGAACTCGAAGATCTGCTCGATGCCTTGAAGGATCGTCAGTCCGAAACCCGCGCCTATATTCTGCAACTCAAGCGTGATGCCCAGGAAAGCCTGAAACTGGCCCAAGGCGTCGGTCGTGTGCAAGAAGCCGTGGGCAAGGCACTGAGCCTTCGTGCTGCCAAGCCTGCCGCTGCCGCTGTATCGGCCAGAAAACCGGCCGCTAAACCTGTCGCGACAAAAACACCGACCAAAGTAGCTGCCAAACCGGCCGCAAAAGCGCCGGCCAAAGCAGCGAGCAAACCAGCCGCTAAACCGGCTGCGAAAAAACCGGTTGCTGCCAGCGCGGCAAAACCTGCTGCGAAAAAAACTGCAGTCAAAGCTGTCGCCAAGCCGGCGGCCAAAGTGGCTGCCAAGCCAGCCGCTAAACCGACCGCTAAAACAGCCGCCGCCAAACCCGCAGCGACAAAAACCGCCGCGGCTAAACCGGCTGCCAAGCCAGCTGCTACAAAAACGGCTGCTGCCAAGCCCGCCGCCAAACCGGCTGCCAAGCCAGCCGCTGCCAAAGCGCCCGCCAAAGTTGCAGCTAAACCCGCTGCCAAGCCAGCCGCTGTCAAAGCACCTGCCAAAGCTGCGGCTAAACCGGCTGCTGCCAAACCCGCCGCGAAGCCTGCCGCCGCCAAGCCTGTGGCCAAGCCTGCTGCGAAACCCGCCGTGAAAACGCCTGCTGCCGCAAAACCTTCGACTGCTCCGGCGGCCAAGCCTGCGACATCGACTCCGGCTCCTGCAGCGACCCCTGCGCCAACCGCCAGCACTGCGACCCCGGCGCTGAACCCGAGCGCCGCCCCGGCGCCGAGCAGCAACACCCCAACCCGCGCTTCCTAAGTGCTGGACGCCGCGACGCGCAGCTGATGCAGCGCGTCGCGGTTCCCTTGGTCGGCGCCCGCCACGAGTCCTTGCAGCCATTGCGCTGAATCTTTGGGTTGTTCCCCAGGCCAGTCCCTGGTCGCAGTCTCCAATCGCTCCAGCAATCGTCGCTCGGCTTCCAGTTCCAGTCGCTTGACCTGCTCGCGCAGGCTATCGAGTGCCGTGTCTTGAAGGGCGCGGGCTTTCCATTGGTTACGGAGCGTGCGCAAGGGCTGAACGACGTCCGTGTCCCAAGGACCGACCCATTGCTGAAGCTGTTGCAGTCTTTGTTCAGTGCAGGCTACCCCGCGCTGTTCCAGCCACAGCCCGCAAAGCAGCAGGCAGACATTGGCGCCGGCGCCCTGCAGCGCCAGGCAGGTTTGTTCCACACCAGGCTTGGCGTAGAGGTCGAGGGAAAAGCTCCATAGATCAGAGGACATCGTGCTACTCGCGCCAGTTGCGAGCGAAGCTGGTAGACTCCGCCGCCATTATGATTCGACTTCAGAACCTGACTTTACAGCGTGGCCCGCAACGTCTGCTAGAAGACGCCGAGCTGACCCTGCACGCCGGCCACAAAGCTGGCCTCATCGGTGCCAACGGCGCCGGCAAATCGAGCCTGTTCGCCCTGCTTCGAGGTGAACTGCACCCGGACTCGGGCGATTGCCTGCTGCCCGCCGATTGGCGTATCGCCCACATGCGCCAAGAGGTCGACACCCTTGAGCGCCTGGCGGTGGACTACGTGCTTGACGGCGACCTGCGCCTTCGTCAGGTCCAACGCGACCTGGCGGCGGCCGAGGCGGCACACGATGGCGCCGCACAGGCCCGTCTGCACGCGGAGCTCGACAGCGCCGACGGCTACACCGCCGATGCCCGCGCACGCAAACTGCTGGCAGGCCTTGGGTTTACCAATGAGCAGATGGACCGTCAGGTTGGGGATTTCTCCGGTGGCTGGCGGATGCGCTTGAACCTGGCCCAGGCCCTGATGTGCCCTTCGGACCTGCTGCTGCTCGATGAGCCCACCAACCACCTGGACCTCGACGCCATCATCTGGCTCGAAGACTGGCTCAAGAGCTATCCCGGCACATTGCTGCTGATTTCCCATGACCGCGATTTCCTCGACGCGGTGGTGGATCATGTCGCCCATGTCGACCAGCGCAAGCTCACCTTGTACCGTGGCGGCTACAGCGCATTCGAGCGCGCCCGTGCCGAACGCCTGGCCCAGCAACAGCAGGCCTACGAGAAGCAGCAGGCGCAGCGTGCGCACATGGAAAGCTACATCGCCCGGTTCAAGGCCCAGGCCACCAAGGCCCGTCAGGCCCAGAGCCGGATCAAGGCACTGGAGCGGATGGAAGAACTGTCCGCGGCCCACGTCGATTCACCGTTTGATTTTGTTTTCCGCGAATCGACCAAGATTTCCAGCCCGCTGATCGACCTGTCGGATGCGCGTCTGGGCTATGGCGACAAGACCGTGCTGGAGAAGGTCAAGCTGCAGCTGACCCCTGGTGCGCGGATCGGCCTGCTGGGCCCGAACGGTGCTGGTAAGTCGACCCTGATCAAGAATCTCTCCGGCGAGCTCGAGCCCCTGGCCGGGCGTCTGACCCGGGGCGAGAACACCGTGGTCGGTTACTTCGCCCAACATCAGCTCGATTCTCTCGACGCCAAGGCCAGCCCGCTGCTGCATTTGCAGCGTCTGGCACCGAACGAACGCGAGCAGACCCTGCGTGATTTCCTCGGTGGTTTCGACTTTCGTGGTGCGCGCATCGATGAGCCGGTACTGAATTTTTCCGGTGGTGAAAAGGCTCGCCTGGCGCTGGCATTGATCGCCTGGGGCCGGCCGAACCTGTTGCTGCTCGACGAACCGACCAACCACCTCGATCTGGAAATGCGCCTGGCCCTCACCATGGCCTTGCAGGAATTCAGCGGCGCGGTGCTGGTGGTGTCTCACGACCGGCATTTGCTCAAGAGCACCACGGATAATTTTTTCCTGGTGGCCGACGGCAAGGTCGAAGAGTTCGACGGTGATCTGGAAGACTATGCCCGTTGGCTGGTGGATTACCGTCAGCGCAACGCACCGGTCAGTACCACGCCGGTTAACCCGGACAAGACCGACAAGAAAGCCCAGCGCCAGGCCGCCGCCGCATTGCGTCAGCAGTTGGCGCCTCACAAGCGTGAGGCCGACAAGCTCGAAGTCGAACTGGGCAAGCTGCATGAAAAACTGCAAAAGATCGAAACCAGCCTCGGCGACAGCGGTCTCTACGAAGCGGCGCGCAAGGATGAGTTGCGCGATCTGCTGGCCGAACAGGCCAGGCTGAAGGTTCGGGAAGCGGAGCTTGAGGAGGCGTGGATGCAAGCCCTGGAACTGCTGGAAAACCTGCAAGCGGAGCTGGAGGCATTGTCCTGATGGAAGCCTTGGCTTTGCCGATACCCGTCATGTGGGTCGAGCCGATCTGGCTCGGTGTGCAAATACTGCTGATCCTGCTGGCCGGCTACATCGCACAGCGTTGCGTGGCGCGGGCCCTCACGGGCCTTGCCGAGCGCTACCCGTTACCGTCCCAGTTGGTGATCATCCTGCGGGGTGTGCTGCGCTGGCTGATCATGGGCAGCGCGGTGCTGGTGGTACTTGAGCGCCTGGGCGTCTCGGCCACGGTGCTGTGGACCGCGCTGTCGGGGTTCGTCGCGGTGGCGGCGGTGGCGTTCTTCGCCATCTGGAGCGTACTGTCCAATCTGTTGTGCGCCATTTTGATCTACACCGTCGGGCCGTTTCGTCTGGGCGATGTAGTTGAGCTGGTGGAGTCCACCGACAAGCCCGGCATCAAGGGGCGGGTGGTGGCCATCAACCTGCTTTACACCACCTTGATCGAACCCGAGGAACTCGGTACGGGCAGTTCCATGGTGCAAGTGCCCAACAGCCTGTTCTTCCAACGTTCAGTTCGACGCTGGCGCGGCAACGAGGCGTTTCCGGTCGGCGGGTTCGTCGAATAAGCGGGTCTCGATCGTTAAATATCTGTGGTCAACCGTCCGGCGGCGCATTAGCTTAGTGGTTTCAACGAATCTGAGCCGAGGTGTGCAATGGTGCTGGAAACATGGCTGGCGTTTTTCGCCGCTTGCTGGGTGATCAGTCTTTCACCGGGTGCTGGTGCCATCGCATCGATGTCCAGCGGTCTGCAATACGGTTTCTGGCGCGGCTACTGGAATGCCCTGGGCCTGCAATTGGGTCTGGCGTTGCAAATCGTGATTGTCGCCGCCGGTGTCGGCGCGGTCCTCACCGCATCGGCGACCGCGTTTTATGCGATCAAGTGGTTTGGTGTGGCCTATCTGGTTTATCTGGGCGTCAAGCAGTGGCGAGCCATCCCGGGCGATCTCAGTGATGACGCGGCCGTGCGGCCTATCGGCAAGCCTTTGGCGCTGGTGTTTCGCGGTTTTCTGGTCAACATCAGCAACCCCAAGGCATTGGTGTTCATGCTTGCGGTGTTGCCACAATTCATCGACCCGCATGCCCCGCTGATCAAGCAATACCTGATCCTGGGTGTGACGATGGTTTGCGTCGACCTCATCGTCATGGCCGGGTACACCGGGCTGGCATCCAAAGTCCTGCGCCTGCTGCGCACTCCGAAACAGCAGCGTCGAATGAACCGCACCTTTGCCGGGCTGTTCATTGGTGCGGCGGGGTTGCTGGCGACAATTCGCAAAGCCTCGGTCTAACCCGCCGGTTGCAATGTGGCGGGGATAAATCTCCTCGCCACAAAATAATCGCTGAACCGCTTAGCGCAAAATGACCGGCGCAGTATCCCGTGGCAGGTTGTTGCGCGGCACAGGCTCGCCGGTCTGTTCGTAGTCAGGCCCACCAAGTTGTTCGCTCAGTTGCCGCGCTACGTCCTCACCCAGGGCCTTGGACACTTCGCGCACGACCCGCGGGCGGTTGAGGTTGATGCGTACGTCCCGGTGGTTCAGCAGCTTGGTGTCCTGGCCTTCACCCATGGCGGTGAAGGCCGAGGTGATTTCGTAGGTCTTGGTGTTGATCAGGCTGAAGTCCGCCACCAGGGTCAAGGCGAGCACCGCCGAGTAGCTGTTGGTATTGGCCAGTTCATTGATGTCGCGGGTGAAGTCGATGTCCGATACGGTGCCGAACAGCACGTAATCGGCGCCCTTGAAGTGCCCGGCCTTGATTCGCTTGATCACGTCATAGACGTCGCCCGTGGAAGAAGCGGTGTGGGGCGTGCCTTGCACGAGCTGGAACATCCCGCTGCGCAGGATTTCGCCCTTGATGTCGCCGGTGAACTTGCGCAGTTCGCCCTGCTCGATGTAGCTGGTGGTGGCCTCCATCTCGTCGTAGCTCGACGAGGCGCTGGCGCTGTAAGGGTTCGCCTGGAAGTTGCTCTGGGCCGAAACGGTGTGGATGTATTCCTCCACCCGTTGCTGGTACGCCAGGTCCGTGACCGCGACTTTCGGGGCCGCCTGGGCGCCGAACGCGCAGGCCAGGGCCATGATGCCGATCCATGTGCGCATGGCTTAGCGCTCCGTGGTCTTGCGGATTTCTTTCTCGTCCATCCACTCGGCCAGACCGCTTTCGACGTCGATCAATTGCAGGCTGAATTTGTAGAAGACGTCCTTGTAGTCGCTGCTGCGCTTGACGATCGAGCTGATGGAGCCTTCGAGGCGGTATTTGGCCGCGATCATGTTGCCGGTCTTGGCCACGGTGCTTTTCTTGTACAGGCCGCTCTGGTTTTGCAGCTTGAGCTGGTCAACCTGGCTGTCCATGGCGTTGTTGTCGCTGGCGAAACGTGCGGCACCGGTCTTCATCAATTGGGTCTTGATGCTGGTGGTGATCTCGCGGGTGTCGATGTACTCGCTGGTCTTGTTCTTCACGTCATAGACCTGAACCACCGGGCGGCCCTGCAGAATGCCGGACTGGGCCAGGGAGCGGGTCATGGACTCGGCGATCATTTGCAGGTCGGTGGAGCCAAATTCGTTGGTCACGGTTTCCACGGCCTTGGTGTCGCCGTAGCTGATGTTCTTGTTGCCCAGGACTGGAGAGTTGTTGGCACAGCCGCTGATCAGCAGGGCGGCCAGGGCGAGGGATGAAATGCGTACAAACATGGGAGTGCTCTCGAAAGCTGAAAAATTAGGGTTAACACGTGGTGCCAGTCAGTAGAGCCTTTGTGGGAGCGAGCCTGCTCGCGATAGCGGTCTGTCAGCCAAGCTCATTGCTGGCTGATGCATTGCTATCGCTAGCAAGCTCGCTCCCACAGGTGTGTGGCTCAAGGCGTATTGATTTCCAATCGGAAATCCACAGCCCTGGGGGTCGGTGCGATAGCCGGCAGGAAACTGGTTTGTTCGCCGTACAGCGTCAGGCTTTTCCAGGTTTCTTCCTCGGCAACCGGAAAGCCTTCCGGTCCCAACCAGGCAAAGCGGTAGTACATCGTCTTGTTGTTGAAGCTGGTGTTGCTCAACTGCACATTGACGGTCAGGTAGCCGTTTTCCCGGGCCACGCGCATGGCGCCGACCACGATGTTTTTCTGCTTGCCCATGGCCACGACTTTGCTGGCGGCGCTGCCCGGCTCCGGCGGCGCAGGGGTGGCGCAACCGGCCAGCAAGGCCAGGACACCGAGGGTGATCAGTTTTAAACGCATTTGAACAAGACTCCGTTCTTAAGGTTGCTTGATGCTGGCGACGGCGGTCGGGTTGGTGCTCGGGATCACCTGGGCGGCCAGGCCACCGGCGAAGACCTGATTGCCCACCGCCCGCAGGCTGATGACCTGGTAACGCTGATCGACGGTGACCTTGACCACCGAACCGCCCACCGCATTCGGCAAGGTGACCTGGTGTTCACCTTTTTTCAGGCGCAGACGCACCACTTGGGTGTAGTCCGGCAGGGTGCGCCAGGTCCGGGTGTCCGCGCCTTCCAGCACGGCCGAGGTCAGGCCCACCGCGAGGCCGGCCAGGGGATTGGTTTCGTTGATCTGTTTTTGCGCCACGCCACGGGTGATCGCGCGCACGGTTGTGCGCAGGATGATGCCGGGCATGTCGTCGCGCAGGGCGCGGCGGGACATTGCTGTGGTGCTGTTGAGCTGGGTCAGGTCCAGTTGACGACCGTCGACACCGATTTGAGTGAACGTGGCGGTGGAGGTGTCAGGCTTGATCAGGGGGAATGACAGTGGCGTGATCACCACATTGCCGCTGATGGGCAGGGGCAGGGGAATGCGGATCGAGTCCCGGGACGGCGCCAGGCCGCTCTGCACCACAATCAGGATGTCGCTTTCATCCTTCTTGCCAGCGGGCTTGTCGAGGTTGATCAATGCCTGCTCCAGCAACGGCGTATTCGGACGCAGTTCGGCGGCTTTGCGATAACCCGGAGCGGCCAGGTCTTTTTCGCCCAAGGCTTCATAGACGAACCCGGCCAGGTAATGGCTGAACGCACTCTGATAGCTGTTTTTCAGGCTGATCACTTCCGGCGCGTCGAGGCTGGCCACCGGGTAGCCCTGCAGGTCCTTGTACTCGGTCTTGACCCCTTGCTTCTCGGCGTCTTCCTCGCGCTTGAGGTATTCCTTGTCCCGCAGGTCGGCAATAACCGCTTCGCGCTCGTGGGTTTTCTTGATCTGCATCCGCGCGCCGTCGAAGTCGTTCACGGCCAGCTGGTTCAGGGCCATCTGCGTGGTCAGCATGACCTTTTCGTAGTCATAGCCTTCGTAGCGTCGAACTTTATCGTTGACCAGAAAGCTGCCGAATTGTGCCAGATATTTGCCTGTGTCGAGCTTGACTGCATCTTCCCACTGACCCACCTGCTGATCGGCGCTGGACCAGGCAGCCTGACTGCCGGGCAGGTCGCCCTTGGCGCGCAACAGTTCGCCTTTTTCGAAGAAATACAGCAGGTCTTTGTCTTGGCTGGTGTTGTTTTTCTCCAGCAGGGTCAACGCCGCGTCGACGTTGCCGGAAGCCAGTTGCTGATTGGTCTGGGCCAATTCGCTGTCGTAGTTGCGAAACGCAGAGCAGCCAGACAACAAGGTGATCGCGCCGAGGGCGATCGAAAGAGCGGCACGGGATGCCATGAATACTTCTTCCCTGAGGTATCAGCCGGGGGTGCGGGTCGGGCTGGGACGATCCACGGACGAGCGCCGGGCGCTGTCGGTTCCTCATAACCGGAGGAGCTTTTATGCCTTCGGACAATAAGAGGGCGGCGGGATTATAAACATGGCCGTTGGCTATGTAATGGCTTTTTAATCTCGTAATGCGGTTTTTGTGACATCACTTCCAAGCGTGAAGATCCGATGAAATCTGCTTCAGAAACACATCAACCCTTGAGTCAAGGTCATTGGAAGTGAACAATGTGTTACTTCTTATTTCCATCTGAGAGTCATTCATGACTGCCCCGTACCGTTTTCTGGCCTGGCTAGCGCTGCCGTTGTTTGCGCTATGCAGCGCCAATCTATTGGCCGACACCCTGGAGGGCGCCCCCCAGGCGCTGCATTTACTGGATTACATCGGGGCGGATTATCCGGCGACGGTGCAGGCGGGCAAGGTTGTCGACGAGTCTGAATACCGCGAGCAACTGGAATTTACCCAGCGCCTGGAAGGGCTGATCGTTGCGCTGCCAGCCAAACCTGAAAAAGCAGAGCTGACACAAGGCGTCGGCGCCTTGCGCAGCGCCATCACCGCGCATCAGGACGGCGATGAGGTCGCCCGCCTGGCGCGGCAACTGGGGGCCCGACTGGCGGTGGCGTATGAGGTCAGTCAGGCGCCGGTGATCACCCCGGACCCGGCCCGCGGTGCGCCGCTGTATGCGCAAAATTGCTCGGTGTGCCACGGTGACAGCGGGGCTGGCGACGGTCCTGCCGGTGTCGGCCTGGAGCCTGCACCCGCCAACCTGCGCGATGGGGCGCGCCTGGATCATCTGAGTCTCTACGCGATCTACAACACGCTTGGCATGGGCGTCGAAGGCACTGACATGCCGGCCTTTGCCGATCAGCTCGACGACCGTCAGCGCTGGGACCTGGCGACGTACATCGCCAGCTTCAGCGCCGATCCGGCGGCCGCTAAAAGCGGACAGACCTTTAACCTCGCTGATCTGGCGCGCCAGACACCGGCCGAAATCCTCGCGGCGCAGGGCCCTGAAGCGGCAGCCACCTTTCGCGCCCAGCGTGCCCAGCCGCCACAAGTGCAGCGTGGCCCGGCGCAGTTGCTCGACTACACCGCCACCACCCTGGACAAGAGCATCGCGGCGTATCGCGCCGGTGATCACGACCAAGCCTATGACTTGTCGGTAGCCGCTTACCTGGAAGGTTTCGAGCTGGTGGAAAGTTCGCTGGATAACGTCGATGCCAATGTGCGCAAGGACACTGAAAAAGCGCTGATGGCCTACCGTCAGTCGTTGCAGGATGGCTTGTCGGTCGAGCAGGCCGAGCAGCGCCTGGACGCGGCCAAGGCCAAGCTGACGGAGTCGGCGAATTTGCTGGGTGGCGACGGTTTGAGCTGGTCGTTGAGTTACATCTCGGGCTTGCTGATTCTGCTTCGCGAAGGGCTGGAAGCGATTCTGGTGCTGGCGGCGATCCTGGCGTTCCTGCGCAATACCGGTCAACAGTCAGCGGTTCGCAGCGTCAACGTCGGTTGGGGGCTGGCGCTGCTGGCTGGTCTGGCGACCTGGGGGCTGGCCGCCTATGTGATTGACGTCAGCGGCGCCCAGCGCGAATTGCTCGAAGGCGCAACGGCCTTGTTTGCCAGTGTGATGGTGCTGTGGCTGGGTGTGTGGATGCACGACCGACGTCACGCGGCGGCCTGGCAGGATTACATCAAGAGCAGTCTGGTGGGCGGCGGCGGACGTTTCGGTTTTGCGATCCTGGCGTTTTTCTCGGTCTATCGCGAGCTGTTCGAAGTGATCCTGTTCTACGAAACCCTGTGGCTGCAAGCCGGTCCCGCCGGGCATGATGCCGTGTTGGCTGGCGGCGCCACGGCGCTGGTGCTGTTGGTGGGGTTGGCCTGGGTGATTCTGCGCGGCTCGGCGAAACTGCCGCTGGCGTTGTTTTTCAGCATCAATGCCGGATTGCTCTGCGCGCTGTCGGTGGTTTTTGCCGGTCATGGCGTGAAGGCGCTGCAAGAAGCCGGGATCTTTGGCACCCGTCCGGTGGCGTTCTTCGATTTCGACTGGCTGGGCATTCACGCCGATGCTTATTCCTTGGCCGCCCAAGTGGTGGCGATCGTGGCCATTTTGGTGTTGTACGGGCGCAGTCGGGTGGCGGAGAAGCGTAGGGTCCAGGTTTCCTGAACAGCATTCGCTGCGCTCATAATCGCGGGCAAGCCTTGCTCCCACAGTCAGTATTCGCCTGTGAGAGCAAGGCTTGCCCGCGATGCTTTTAATTAGAGGAAAAACTCAATGCGTGTATGGATCGACGCCGACGCCTGCCCCAAGGCCGCGAAGGAACTGGTGGTCAAGTTCGCCTTGAAACGCCGCTTCGAAGTGGTGCTGGTGGCCGGCCAACCGCAGATCAAGCCGGCCTTGGCCTGCGTGAAGCTGATCGTGGTGCCCAGCGGGCCTGACGCGGCGGACGATTACCTGGTGGAGCATGCCGTACCGGGTGAGCTGGTGATCTGCAGCGACGTACCGTTGGCTGACCGGCTGGTGAAGAAGGGGGTTGCGGCACTGGATCCGCGGGGCAAGGAGTTCGATGCGCAGAACATGGGTGATCGGCTGGCGGTGCGCAACCTGTTCACCGACTTGCGTGAGCAGGGCCATATGGGCGGCGGGCCGGCAGCGTATAGCGAGCGGGACAAGCAAGGGTTCGCCAATGCGCTGGATCGGATACTGACGCGCTTGGCCCGAACTTCCTGAGTCTGCTCGGACCTCTTGTGGGAGCGAGCCTGCTCGCGATGACGGTGTGTCAGCAAACAGATACATCAACTGAACTGACGCCTTCGCGAGCAGGCTCGCTCCCACATTGAAGGGTGGTGTTACTCGTCATTCTCGTGAGTCAACTCCAGCACCCGGTCCACCAGTTTATTGATCCCCGAAGCCGCTTCGCTGATGTTCTGCGCCAGCATGTAGGCCGGCGTGCTGACCAGCTTGCGCGCAGTGTCTTCGACGATATCGGTGACAGCGCAGTCTTCGTGGATGCCGCCCATTTTGGTAACGGCGGCGGCAGTGTCGGTATCTGTGCCAATGGTACAGGTCACCCCCGGACCATAGATTTTTGCCGCCAGGGCCGGGGAAATGCAGATCAGCCCCACCGGTTTTCCGGCCTCGGCAAAGGCTTCGGTCAGCGCCAGAACCTCAGGCTGGACGGTGCAGCCCGCGCCTTCGACGGCAAAGTTGGAGAGGTTCTTCGCCGCGCCGAAACCGCCAGGCACGATCAGCGCGTCGAAGTCCTCGGCGTTGGCTTCGCGCAAATCCTTTACATTGCCCCGAGCGATCCGGGCGGACTCCACCAGCACGTTGCGGCTCTCGGGCATCTGCTCGCCGGTCAGGTGATTGATGACCTGCAGCTGCGCGATGTCGGGGGCGAAACACTGCACCTGTGCGCCGCGCTGGTCGAGGCGCAGCAAGGTGATCACGCTTTCTTGGATCTCTGCACCGTCATACACGCCACAGCCGGAAAGGATCACTGCAACTTTTTTGCTCATGGGCTTTTCTCCAGATTCATGGCGTTAAATGTCCACTAATTTGTCACTCGTTGCCATAGGGTTATCGAGCAGCTACACCTAATCTGCCGACTATCTCCCTGCTTTGTCTGCTCGGGTTGCGTCATGAATTTCATTCTGTATGCCGTGCCGTTTTTCTTTGTGCTGATTGCCGTCGAGTTGCTGGCCGACCGCTGGCGGGGTGTGAGCCATTACCGCGTGGCAGACGCCATCAACAGCCTGAGCACCGGCGTGCTCTCCACCACGACCGGTTTGCTGACCAAGGGCGTGGGGTTGGTGACCTACGCGTTTGCCTTGGAACACCTGGCCGTTATCCACTTGTCTGCCGACCAGGCCTGGGTCTGGGTATTGGCCTTCGTGTTCTACGACTTCTGTTATTACTGGCTGCACCGCATGGGCCATGAGCGCAACATCCTCTGGGCGGCCCATTCGGTCCATCATCAGAGCGAGGACTACAACCTCTCCACGGCGTTGCGCCAGACCAGCACCGGGTTTGTGTTGAGCTGGATTTTCTACCTGCCGCTGGCGGTGGCCGGCGTGCCGCTGGTGGTGTTCGTCAGCGTGGCGGCGTTGAATCTGCTGTATCAGTTCTGGGTCCACACCCAACACATCCCCAAGCTCGGCTGGCTGGAGTGGTGTTTCGTTACGCCGTCCAATCATCGCGCCCACCATGCACAGAACCCTCTTTACATGGATCGCAATTACGGCGGGGTGTTCATTATTTGGGACCGTCTGTTTCGCACCTTTCAGGAAGAAGACGCTAACGAACCGGTGATTTTTGGCGTGACCACGCCGCTGGCGAGCTGGAATCCGTTGTGGGCCAACCTGCAGTTCTATGTGCAATTGTGGGCGGATGCGCGACGGGCAGAGCGCTGGCGAGACAAGCTGCGGATCTGGTTTATGCCCACCGGTTGGCGTCCGGCGGATGTGGCGGCGCGGTACCCGCTGAGCAAGCCGGACCTGAGTCAGTTCCGCAAATTCGAGGTGCCGCTGGACGGTCGCCAGCAGTGGTACGTGGCGTTGCAGTTCTGTACCTACATTGCGCTGGGCAGTTACTTGATGAACCTGGAGAACAGCCTGTCGGTTGCTGCCCTGGTGTTGGGTTGGGGCACGGTGGCGCTGGGTTTGTTTGTGTTGGGCGTGGCCCTGGAGAATCGCCCGTGGGCCCTGAGGCTGGAGCTGTTGCGGCTGGTCCTGAATTTACCACTGGTGTGGCTGGCGCCGCTGGTGGGTTTGTGGCCGGCCAGCCCCGTGGCCTGGGTTGGGTTGCTCAGCTACAGCCTGCTCAGTGGCATCGGGCTGTATTGCTGTCGCAGCCGGGTCACTCGGCTGGCGTCGTAGGCTCGTGGGTCCTGGCTTGCTCCAGCCGTTCGGCTTCGAGGACTTTCCTGGCCAGCCGTGCATTCTTGATACGTCGACGCAGCCACAGGCATAGCCCCAGCACCAGCAGGGCACCGAGTACCCACAACTCATATTTCTTGATGCTGCCCAGCATGCCTTCGAGCACCGCGCCGAAGTGGTACGCGGCGGCGGCCAGGGCAGTGGCCCAGATCGCCGCGCCGATACCATTGAGCAACAGATAGCGGCCCGGCGGATAGCCCGACAGCCCGATGGCCACCGGCATGACTGTGCGCAAGCCGTAGACGAAGCGAAAACTCAGGACCCAGATGTCCGGATGCCGGCGAATGTGCTCCAGCGCCCGATCGCCCATCAACTGCCAGCGAGGTTTTCGCGCCAGTAGCCTGCGGCCGTGCTTGCGCCCCATGAAGTACCACAACTGATCGCCCGCGTAGCTGCCGCAGAACGCCACCACCACCACCAGATTGATGTCCATGTAGCCACGGAACGCCAGGAAGCCTGCGAGCACGAGGATGGTTTCGCCTTCGAAGAACGTGCCGATAAACAAGGCCAGGTAGCCGAAGTCATGGAGAAATTGCTGGAGCATTGTCTGGGTGCTGGCGAAATGAACGCGCAGCCTAACCCTTCGGACACATTCAGGAAAGTATCGAGATGTGTCTCGACGTGAACATTTCCTGCAACGACAATGACTGCGACGACGGGACGCAGGTGCACATATCTGTCATCTGTTCGTCATAATGGCCGTCTATAACTGTCACGCTCGCCCGTCAGCGCGGGCTCAGGAGTCTGCCGTGAGCTTTACCCCCGCCAATCGTCTGTTCCCCGCTACCCGTCTGCGTCGCAATCGCCGTGATGAGTTCTCTCGTCGGCTGGTGCGTGAAAACGTGCTGACCACTGATGACCTGATCCTGCCGGTGTTCGTGCTGGACGGTGAGAACCGTCGCGAGGCCGTGGCATCGATGCCCGGGGTAGAGCGCCTGACCATCGACCTGTTGCTTGAAGAAGCCGCCAAGTGGGTCGAGCTGGGTATTCCGGCGCTGGCGCTGTTCCCGGTCACGCCTGCCGGGCTCAAGTCCCTGGACGCCGCCGAAGCCTGGAACCCCGATGGCATCGCCCAGCGCGCGACCCGTGCCCTGCGTGCCCGTTTCCCGGAACTGGGCGTGATCACCGACGTGGCGCTGGACCCGTTCACCACGCATGGGCAGGACGGCATTCTCGATGAAGAAGGCTATGTGCAGAATGACATTACCGTCGATGCACTGGTCAGGCAGGCGTTGTCTCACGCCGAGGCCGGTGCCCAGGTGGTGGCGCCGTCGGACATGATGGACGGTCGCATCCAGGCGATCCGTGAGGCGCTTGAAGTGGCCGGTCATGTCAATGTGCGGATCATGGCCTACTCGGCCAAGTACGCCAGCGCCTATTACGGCCCGTTCCGTGATGCGGTCGGCTCGGCGCTGAATCTGGGCAAGGCCAACAAGGCCTCTTATCAGATGGACCCGGCCAACAGCCAGGAAGCCTTGCACGAAGTGGCGGCGGACTTGTCAGAAGGGGCTGATATGGTCATGGTCAAGCCGGGCATGCCTTACCTCGACATTCTTTGCCGGGTCAAAGACGAATTCAAAGTACCGACCTTTGTCTATCAGGTCAGCGGCGAGTACGCCATGCACATGGCGGCAATCCAGAACGGCTGGTTGGGCGAAGGAGTGATCCTTGAGTCCTTGACCGCTTTCAAACGTGCAGGAGCTGATGGCATCCTGACTTACTTTGCTGTGCGCGCCGCCCAATTGTTACGAGAGCAGAAATAGCCTCCCAGGAACTTGTGATGAATACCGAAGGACTCTCTGAAGTTGCCGTAAAAGACGCTCAGCCCGTGGTCGAGCAGGTCGCCGAAACACCGCCGGAGCATGAGGCCGTGCCTACGCCGCCGGTGGTGCCCGAGGCCCCCGTGGCCCCTGCGATTGTCATTCCCAACCTGGATGACAGCAGCCTGTACATCCATCGCGAGCTGTCGCAACTGCAGTTCAACATCCGCGTGCTGGAGCAGGCGCTGGACGAGTCCTACCCGCTGCTGGAGCGGCTCAAGTTCCTGCTGATCTTTTCCAGCAACCTGGACGAGTTCTTCGAGATTCGCGTCGCCGGCCTGAAAAAGCAGATCACCTTCGCCCGTGAACAGGCCGGTGCCGACGGCCTGCAGCCGCACCAGGCTCTGGCCCGCATCAGCGAGCTGGTCCACGGCCACGTTGACCGCCAGTACGCGATTCTCAATGACATTCTGTTGCCCGAACTGGAAAAGCATCAGGTTCGCTTCATTCGTCGGCGCAACTGGAACACCAAGCTCAAGACTTGGGTGCGCCGCTATTTCCGCGACGAGATCGCCCCGATCATCACCCCGATCGGCCTCGACCCGACGCACCCGTTCCCGCTGCTGGTCAACAAGAGCCTGAACTTCATTGTCGAGCTCGAAGGTATCGACGCCTTCGGTCGCGATTCCGGCCTGGCGATCATCCCCGCGCCACGCTTGTTGCCGCGCATCATCCGCGTGCCGGAAGACGTCGGCGGCCCCGGTGACAATTATGTGTTCCTGTCGTCGATGATCCACGCTCACGCCGATGACCTGTTCCAGGGCATGAAGGTGAAGGGTTGCTACCAGTTCCGCCTGACCCGTAACGCCGACCTGTCGGTAGACACCGAAGACGTCGAAGACCTGGCCCGCGCCCTGCGCGGCGAGCTGTTCTCGCGCCGCTACGGTGATGCGGTGCGCCTGGAAGTGGCCGACACTTGCCCCAAACACCTGTCCGACTACCTGCTCAAGCAGTTCAACCTGCATGAGACCGAGCTGTATCAGGTCAACGGTCCGGTCAACCTGACCCGACTGTTCAGCATCACCGGTCTGGACAGCCATCCGGAACTGCAATATTTGCCGTTCACGCCGCAGATCCCGAAGTTGCTGCAAAACAGCGAGAACATCTTCAGCGTGATCAGCAAGCAGGACATCCTGCTGCTGCACCCGTTCGAGTCGTTTACGCCCGTGGTCGACCTGCTGCGCCAGGCGGCCAAGGATCCCCACGTATTGGCGGTGCGCCAGACCCTGTATCGCAGCGGCGCCAACTCGGAAATCGTCGACGCCCTAGTGGACGCGGCGCGTAACGGCAAAGAGGTCACGGCGGTGATCGAGTTGCGGGCGCGCTTCGATGAAGAGTCCAACCTGCAACTGGCCAGTCGTCTGCAAGCGGCCGGTGCGGTGGTGATTTATGGTGTGGTCGGCTTCAAGACCCACGCCAAGATGATGCTGATCCTGCGGCGCGAGGCCGGCGAGATCGTGCGTTACGCCCACCTGGGCACCGGCAACTATCACGCCGCCAACGCCCGTCTGTACACCGACTACAGTCTGCTGACCTCCGACGATGCCTTGTGCGAAGACGTCGGCAAGCTGTTCAGTCAGTTGATCGGCATGGGCAAGACCCTGCGCATGAAAAAACTGCTGCACGCGCCGTTCACCTTGAAAAAGGGCATGCTCGACATGATTGCCCGGGAGACGCAGTTCGCCCTGGACGGCAAGCCGGCGCACATCATCGCCAAATTCAACTCGCTGACCGATCCGAAGATCATCCGCGCGTTGTACAAGGCCAGCCAGTCGGGCGTGCGCATCGACCTGGTGGTGCGCGGCATGTGCTGCCTGCGGCCGGGTATCCCGGGGGTTTCCCACAACATCCATGTACGCTCGATCATCGGCCGCTTCCTGGAACATACCCGGGTGTTCTACTTCCTCAACGGTGGGGAGGAGCAGATGTTCCTGTCCAGCGCCGACTGGATGGAGCGCAACCTCGACAAGCGCGTCGAGACCTGCTTCCCGGTGGAAGGCAAGAAGCTGATCCTGCGGGTCAAGAAGGAGCTGGAAAGCTACCTCACCGACAACACCCACAGCTGGAGCCTGCAATCGGACGGTCGCTATATCCGCAACACGCCGACCGGCAACCAGAATGCCCGCAGCGCCCAGGCGACATTGCTGGAGCGCTTGGGCAGCCCATTGCTGACGGTTCGTTAAGAGGTAGAGGCAGGCTTAGCTTTTGTGGCGAGGGAGCTTGCTCCCGCTGGGCTGCAAAGCGGCCCTGAATTCTTGGGAGGGCTTCGCCCTCCAGCGGGAGCAAGCTCCCTCGCCACAGGGATTGCAGCTCACTCCAGTGAGCAATCAGTGGATGTTCAGCACGATCCCGACTCGGGTAAGCCATTCAGCTTCCTGGGCGAAGTCGGCCTGGGTCAGTTGGTTCTCTTCCAGCCAGCCCTCGGGAAACAGCACATCCAGTTGAGCTCCGTCGGCGCGCAGGACCACCTGGGGCATTTCCTGGGTACCGCGGATGTGGTGGAACAGGATCGCAAAGCGCAGCAGCACGCACAGACGAATCAGTTTGATGCCGTCATTGCCGAACTCGGCGAATTTATCCCTGGGAATATTGCGCCGGTGGCCACGCACCAATAGCGCGAGCATCTGCTGGTCTTCGCGGGAGAAGCCTGCCAGGTCCGAATGCTCGATCAGGTAGGCGCCGTGTTTGTGGTAGTGATAGTGGGCGATGTCCAGGCCCACCTCATGCACCTTGGCGGCCCAGCCCAGCAATTCGCGCCAGACCCCGTCGTTCAGATCCCAGTCGTCGGCCACTTGGTCGAAGGCGTGCAGCGCCTTGCGTTCGACCCGTGCGGCCTGTTCCTGATCGACGTGGTAACGCTCCATGAGCGAGCCCAGGGTGCGCTCACGGACGTCTTCATGGTGATGGCGCCCGAGTAGGTCATAGAGCACGCCTTCGCGCAGGGCACCCTCGCAGTGGTCCATGCGTTGCAGTTCGAGGGCGTCGAAAATCGCTTCGAGGATCGCCAGGCCCGCCGGGAAAATCGCCCGGCGGTCAGGCTTGATGCCTTCGAAATCGATCTTGTCCGAGTCGCCGAGCTTGAACAGCCTGCGCTTGAGCCAGGCCAGGCCTTCAGCGTTGACCTCGCCAGTGCCATGGCCGCCGGCCTTGAGGGCCAGGCCAATGGCGCGAATGGTGCCCGAGGAGCCAATGGCTTCATCCCAGGTCAGGCGGTGCAGGGCATGTTCGATGCTCATGATTTCCAGACGAGCCGCCGTATAGGCCTGGGCGTAGCGCGCCGGGGTGATCTTGCCGTCGCGGAAATAACGCTGGGTGTAGCTGACGCAACCCATTTGCAGGCTTTCGCGCAGCAGCGGCTCGAAGCGCTGGCCAATGATGAATTCGGTACTGCCGCCACCGATGTCCGCCACCAGGCGTTTGCCCGGTGTGTCTGCCAGCGTATGGGAGACACCGAGGTAAATCAGACGAGCTTCTTCACGCCCGGAAATGACTTCCACCGGATGGCCGAGGATCTCTTCGGCGCGGTGGATGAATTCGCCGCGGTTGCGCGCCTCGCGCAATGCGTTGGTGCCCACGATCCGTACCGCGCCCAGGGGCATGCCGTTGATCAGTTGGGCGAACCGCTTGAGGCAATCGAGCCCGCGCTGGATGGATTCTTCGCTCAGCTGGCGCTCTTCGTCGATGCCGGCGGCCAGTTGGACCTTCTCGCCGAGCCGCTCAAGAATTCGGATTTCCCCGTTCTGGGCCTTGGCGACGACCATGTGGAAGCTGTTGGAGCCCAGGTCTATGGCTGCGATCAGGGACAGATTCTTGGCTTGGGATGGCGGCATGGTCAAAAAGTCTCGGTCGATAACCTTGCCATCCTGCCACGATCAACCGCTTACGCCAACGCAAAGGCGATCGCTTCGCGTCAATCGCGAGCAGGCTCGCTCCCACAAGTGACCGAGTCGCGATCAAAGTGGGAGCGAGCCTGCTCGCGATGAGGCCAGAAACGGCGCAACAGAACCTCAGGTCGCCGACTCGACCGTCCCGATAAAATTCGCCAGTTCCACCGTCTGCGGATCGGCGAACAGCACCTTGGGGTCCCCCGTCTCATGCACCTTGCCCTGGTGCATGAACACCAGCTTGTCCCCTACTTCACGGGCGAAGCGCATCTCGTGGGTGACCATGATCAGGGTCATGCCGTCCTTGGCCAGCTGTCGCACCACGCCGAGCACTTCATTGACCAGTTCCGGGTCCAGGGCGGAGGTGATTTCGTCGCACAGCAGGACTTTTGGCGACATCGCCAGGGCGCGGGCGATGGCGACCCTCTGTTGCTGGCCGCCGGACAGGCGGTCCGGAAAGGCGTCGAATTTCTCCCCGAGTCCGACTCGCTCCAGCATCTGGCGTGCCAATTCAGCCGCTTTGGCCTTGGGTACTTTTTGAACAACCTGCGGCGCGAGCATCACGTTCTCACCGACGGTCAGGTGCGGGAACAGGTTGAATTGCTGGAACACCATCCCGACTTTCTGCCGCAGGCTGCGCAGATCGGCGCGACCGGCGTCGAGGTATTCACCGTCGACTTCAATCACGCCGTCGTTGATCGACTCCAAACCATTGAGGGTGCGCAACAGGGTGGATTTGCCCGAACCGCTGCGACCGATGATCGCCACGACCTGGCCTTCCTCGACGCTCAGGTCGATGCCTTTAAGCACGTGGTGATCGCCGTAGTATTTATGCAGGGCGGAAATTCTAAGCAGAGGCATGCAGTCTCCTTTCCAGGTAGCGCGCACTGAGGGACAAGGGGTAGCAAAGCAGGAAGTAACCGAGGGCCACCAGGCCGTACACCATGAACGGCTCGAACGTGGCGTTGGCGAGCATGCCGCCGGTCTTGGTCAGTTCGGTAAAGCCAATGATCGAGGTCACTGCCGTGCCCTTGACCACTTGCACCGAAAACCCCACGGTCGGCGCCACGGCGATGCGCAAGGCCTGGGGCAGGATCACGTAGCGCAACTGCTCCAGCGGGTTGAGGGCCAGGCTCGCCGAGGCTTCCCACTGGCCGTTGGATATCGCGTCGACGCAGCCACGCCAGATCTCCGCCAGATAGGCACTGGTAAACAGCGTCAAGGCAATTGCCGCTGCCATCCACGGCGAGATTTCCACCCCGGCCAGGGCGACGCCGAAGAACACCAGGAACAGCTGCATCAACAGCGGTGTGCCCTGGAACAGCTCGATGTAGGTGCGAGCAATATTACGAGGCAGGGCGCTTTTGGAAATGCGCAGCACCATCACCAGCAAGCCGATCACGCCGCCCCCGATAAACGCCACCAGCGACAATGCCAGGGTCCATTGCAGGCCCGTGAGCAGGTTGCGCACCACGTCCCAGAAAGTGAAATCGCTCATTGGCTGCTCCTGGCAATGTAGCGGCGCCCCACCCAGTTCAGGAACTGGCGGATCAACAGCGCCATGCACAAGTAGATCAGCGTGGTCAGTGCATAGGTTTCGAACGCGCGGAAATTACGGGACTGAATGAAGTTGGCGGCAAAGCTCAGCTCTTCGGTGGCGATCTGCGAGCAGACCGCCGAGCCGAGCATCACGATGATGATCTGGCTGCTCAGGGCCGGCCAGACCTTGCCCAGCGCCGGCAGCAGCACCACATGACGAAAGGCTTCGAAACGGCTCATCGCCAGGGCCGCGGCGGCTTCCAGCTGCCCACGCGGAATGGCCTGGATGCCGGCGCGGATGATCTCGGTGGAGTAGGCGCCGAGGTTGATCACCATCGCCAGTACCGCTGCCTGCCATTCGGATATCTGCAAGCCCAGGGACGGCAGGCCGAAGAAAATGAAAAACAGCTGCACCAGGAATGGCGTGTTGCGGATCAGCTCCACGTACACGCCGAAGATCGCCGCGAACGGACGAATATGCCACGCCCGCACCACGGCACCGACGATGCCCAGGCCAACCCCGAGCAGCGCGCCGATGGCCGTCAACTCCAAGGTGAACAAGGCACCGCGCAACAGCAGCTCGGTGTTCTGCACCACCGGCATAAAATCGAACTGATAAGCCATGCTCAACCTCTCAGGCGACGGTCAGAGATCGGCCGGCAGCGGCTGCTTGAGCCAGGTCTGGGAGTTTTTCTCCAGGCTGCCATCGGTCTTGGCAGTGGCCAGGATCTGGTTGACCTTGTCCAGCAGCGCCGGCTCGTTCTTGTTCACGCCCACATACACTGGCGAATCCTTGAGTTTTACTTTCAGCGCCGGGACGCGCTTGGGGTTG
Source organism: Pseudomonas sp. P105 (assembly GCF_032614175.1). NCBI lineage: Bacteria > Pseudomonadati > Pseudomonadota > Gammaproteobacteria > Pseudomonadales > Pseudomonadaceae > Pseudomonas > Pseudomonas sp. P105. Next base: position 5,997,837 of record NZ_CP126693.1, on the reverse strand, counting down.
CGTTCGCTGATCGCGACCATCACCACGTTGCCGCTGGCGATCAGGTCCACCTGACCGGCCAGGTAGGCGGCGATGGTCGAGTTGTTGTCTTCAAAGCGTTTGATCGTGGCGCCTTGGGGAGCGACCTTGGTCAGCTCGATGTCTTCGATGGCGCCGCGGGTGACGCTGATGGTCTTGCCCTTGAGATCGTCCAGGCCATTGATGGCGGCCTCGGGCGGGCCGAATACCGCGAGGTAGAACGGCGCGTAGGCGCTGGAGAAGTCGATGACTTTTTCACGCTCGGGGTTCTTGCCCAGGCTGGAGATCACCAGGTCAACCTTGCCGGTGGTCAGGAACGGAATGCGGTTGGTGCTGTTGACGGGGGTCAGTTCAAGCTTGACCTTGAGCTGATCGGCCAGCAGTTTCGCGGTGTCGATGTCCAGGCCGCGCGGCTTCATGTCCGGGCCAACCGAGCCGAACGGCGGGAAGTCCTGGGGGACTGCGACTTTGAGGGTGCCACGCTTGACCACGTCTTCCAGGCCGTCCGCTTGAGCGGGCAGATGAGTGAGCATCAGGCTGGCGAACAGGGCGGTAAGCAGGGCGCTGTAACGCTTGATCATGGCGAATCTCCGCATCGGTGATGTGATTTCTGCGTTCGGACAGAGCACAGGCCATGCCAAGCTGGTTTTTAATCTGCCAAAGCCACGGTTTTACTGGTGGGATGAGGTCTTACTGGTCTGAACAGTTGCGCCGCGTTTCGCACCGTTATCGAGCGTTGGTATTTGCCGCCGAACCCAAGTGGAGCACGACTTGCCGGGCGCGGCGTTTAGCTTTACAACTGGTCGCTCACTGGCCCGGTTCGTCTGAAAAACCATGAATTCCATCTCTCGCGCAGTGCCCGAAGTGGCGCTGCAAGCCATCCGTAAACTGATCGTCGATGAAGGCTTCGCTCCCGGGGATGCGCTGCCGTCGCAACGGGACCTGGCGTTGCAACTGGGGGTGAGTCGCGCCTCGCTGCGTGAAGCGCTTTCATCGTTGAGTGCGCTGGGCGTCATCAGCGTACAGCCGGGCAAGGGTGTGTTCGTGCAGTCGTCGGTGGAGGTTTCGCGCAGCGAACTGGCCCCGGGCTGGCCGTTCGCGGCCCAGGCTTCGCCGGTGGATATCTTCCAGTTGCGTTATGCCCTGGAGGGTTTCGCGGCCGGGTTGGCGGCGGTGACGTTGAGCGCCGATGAACTCGACACATTGGAGGACAACGTCGAGGCCATGCGTCGGGAGCTCAAGGCAGGGGATTTCGACGCAGCGGCGCGGCTGGATTTCGAGTTCCATCGGCGCATCCTGCAGGCCAGCGGCAACCAGGCGATGCTGAGTATTCTCACCGCCAGCGCCGACATCTTCCTGGAGAGCCAGAAACTGCCGTTCATCAGGGCGGAGCGGGCGATGGAGACCTGGCAGGAGCATCGCAAGATCCTTCGGGCCCTGGCCCGTCGCGCTTCGGGTGGCGCGCAAAAAGCCATGCAGGAACACGTACGTAACGCCGCACTGCGCACCGGAATTTCCTTCGTGGCCCCGGCTGCCCCATGACGGGCGTCATACCCAAATACATCGGACACCATAGCGAGACTCAATCAACTGCGGCTTCCTGAACCCGGTAAGGGCAGCTATGATGGGCCACGTTTTTTTGCTGACAATCCCGGAGATTCCATGAGCAGCGATCTGATCAAACATGTTAGCGACGCTAGCTTCGAGGCTGACGTACTCAAGGCCGAAGGCGCGGTACTGGTCGACTATTGGGCTGAGTGGTGCGGTCCATGCAAAATGATCGCCCCGGTCCTGGACGAAATCGCTGACACCTACGCTGGCAAGCTGACCATTGCCAAGCTCAATATCGACGAGAATCAGGAAACCCCGCCCAAGTATGGCGTGCGTGGTATCCCGACGCTGATGCTGTTCAAGAACGGTAATGTCGAAGCCACCAAGGTTGGCGCACTGTCGAAGTCGCAACTGGCTGCTTTCATCGACGCCAACATCTAAGCGCCGAATGCTGTTGAAAAAGCCCCGCTAATCGCGGGGCTTTTTTCGTTACTCGGGGCTAGACGCTCGCAAACTCAGGTGTTACATTCGGCCCCGCACTGGTTTCTCCTTTGCCCCCTGCAAGCCGTCGCCGACGCACTCCTTTCGAATAAGTACGCGATCCTGTCGCCTTCTCCGCGGCGCGGCCTCATTAAGCCAAAAGCTTAATTTCCCCCCTCCATAAATGATTACGTCATTCCTATATGAATCTGACTGAACTCAAGCAAAAGCCGATTACCGAACTGCTCGAATTGGCCGAACAGATGGGCATAGAAAATATGGCCCGTTCGCGCAAGCAGGACGTGATTTTCTCCCTGCTCAAAAAGCACGCGAAAAGCGGCGAGGAAATCTCCGGTGATGGCGTGCTGGAGATTCTCCAGGACGGCTTCGGCTTTCTCCGCTCCGCAGACGCTTCCTATCTTGCCGGCCCAGACGATATCTACGTCTCGCCGAGCCAGATCCGTCGTTTCAACTTGCGCACCGGTGACACCATCGTTGGCAAGATCCGCCCTCCGAAGGAAGGCGAGCGTTACTTCGCGCTGCTCAAGGTCGACACGATCAACTTCGATCGTCCGGAAAACGCGAAGAACAAGATTCTCTTCGAGAACCTGACCCCGCTGTTCCCGACCGTGCGCATGAAGATGGAAGCCGGTAACGGTTCCACCGAAGACCTCACCGGCCGGGTCATCGACCTGTGCGCACCTATCGGCAAGGGCCAGCGCGGTCTGATCGTGGCGCCGCCGAAAGCGGGCAAGACGATCATGCTGCAGAACATCGCGGCCAATATCGCTCGTAACAACCCTGAAGTTCATCTGATCGTGCTGCTGATCGACGAGCGTCCGGAAGAAGTGACCGAGATGCAGCGCACCGTGCGCGGCGAAGTGGTTGCCTCGACGTTCGACGAGCCGCCGACCCGCCACGTGCAGGTTGCCGAAATGGTGATCGAGAAGGCCAAGCGCCTGGTCGAACACAAGAAAGACGTGGTGATCCTGTTGGATTCCATCACCCGTCTGGCCCGTGCCTACAACACCGTGATCCCGAGCTCCGGCAAGGTGCTGACCGGTGGTGTCGATGCCCACGCCCTGGAGAAACCGAAACGTTTCTTCGGCGCCGCGCGCAACATCGAAGAAGGCGGCTCGCTGACCATCATCGCCACCGCGCTGGTTGAAACCGGCTCGAAGATGGACGAAGTGATTTACGAGGAATTCAAAGGCACCGGTAACATGGAACTGCCTCTGGATCGCAAGATCGCTGAAAAGCGCGTCTTCCCGGCCATCAACATCAACCGTTCCGGCACCCGCCGCGAAGAGTTGCTGACCGCCGACGACGAGCTGCAGCGTATGTGGATCCTGCGCAAGCTCCTGCATCCTATGGATGAAGTCGCTGCCATCGAGTTTTTGGTCGACAAGTTGAAGCAGACCAAGACCAACGATGAGTTCTTCCTGTCGATGAAACGCAAGTAATCGATCAGGCAGGGCAGCAAAGCCGGGGAAACCCGGCTTTTTGCTATCCGTGCATTCACTATTTTGAACGGGCGGCGTTAAACTCGGGCCCCCGAACGCCACGGCTACCATGAGGCTTTTGCATGCAGTATCGCGACTTGCGCGACTTTATCAGCGGTCTGGAACAGCGCGGCGAACTCAAGCGCATCCAGGTGCCGGTGTCCCCCGTACTGGAAATGACCGAGGTCTGCGACCGTACGCTGCGAGCCAAAGGCCCGGCGCTGTTGTTTGAAAACCCGACCGGTTATGACATCCCGGTGCTGGGCAACCTGTTCGGCACGCCGGAGCGCGTGGCCTTGGGCATGGGCGCCGAAGCCGTCAGCGAATTGCGCGAGATCGGCAAGCTGCTGGCGTTTCTCAAGGAGCCTGAGCCGCCCAAAGGCCTGAAGGATGCGTGGTCCAAGCTGCCGATTTTCCGCAAGATCATTTCCATGGCGCCGAAAGTCGTCAAGGACGCCATCTGCCAGGAAGTGGTGATCGAAGGCGACGATGTCGACCTGGCAATGTTGCCGGTGCAGACCTGCTGGCCGGGCGACGTGGGGCCGCTGATTACCTGGGGCCTGACCGTCACCAAAGGTCCGAACAAGGATCGTCAGAACCTCGGTATCTACCGTCAGCAGGTCATTGGCCGGAACAAGGTCATCATGCGCTGGCTGAGCCACCGTGGCGGTGCACTGGATTACCGGGAATGGTGTGAAAAACATCCTGGGCAACCGTTTCCGGTGTCCGTGGCCCTCGGCGCGGACCCGGCGACCATTCTCGGCGCTGTCACGCCAGTGCCTGACAGCCTCTCCGAATATGCTTTCGCCGGGCTGTTGCGTGGCAACCGCACCGAACTGGTGAAATGCCGCGGCAACGACCTGCAAGTGCCGGCCACTGCCGAGATTATTCTTGAAGGCGTGATCCATCCCGGCGAAATGGCCGATGAAGGTCCGTATGGCGACCACACCGGCTACTACAATGAAGTCGACAGCTTTCCGGTGTTCACCGTCGAGCGCATTACGCATCGGATCAAGCCGATTTACCACAGTACCTACACTGGCCGTCCGCCTGATGAGCCGGCCATTCTCGGGGTGGCTCTGAACGAAGTGTTCGTGCCGATCCTGCAGAAGCAATTTCCCGAGATCACCGACTTCTACCTGCCGCCGGAAGGCTGCTCTTACCGCATGGCCGTGGTGACCATGAAGAAGTCGTACCCGGGGCATGCCAAGCGAGTCATGCTGGGGGTCTGGTCGTTTTTGCGACAGTTCATGTATACCAAGTTCGTTATTGTCACTGACGACGATATCAACGCACGAGACTGGAACGACGTGATCTGGGCTATCACCACGCGCATGGACCCCAAGCGTGACACGGTGATGATCGAGAATACGCCGATCGATTACCTCGACTTTGCCTCGCCGGTGTCCGGCCTGGGGTCGAAGATGGGACTCGATGCCACGCACAAATGGCCCGGTGAAACCACCCGTGAGTGGGGCCGGGTGATCGTCAAGGATGAAGCCGTTACCCAACGGATCGATGCCATCTGGAATCAGTTAGGAATAGATTGATGCGTGTAACCTTGCAGCCTTCCGGGGCGGTGTTGGATATCCGGCCCGCCGAGCGGATTCTCGATGGCGCGCGACGCCTGGGCTACGAGTGCCCGCAAAGCTGCCGCAATGGCAACTGCCATGTCTGTGGTGCGCTGTTAGTGGAAGGCCGCGTGAAGCAGGCGGGTGAAGTGCGCGATCACGGTGAGATTTTCACCTGCATTGCCGAGCCCCTGGAGGACTGTGTGGTGCTCTGGGATGGCGTGCTGTCACCGGGCGAGTTGCCGGTGCGCAGCCTGGCGTGCCAGGTCACTGAATGCGCCGACGTGGGCGGTGATGTCTGGCGAGTACGCCTGCGCGCGCCAGCGGGCAAGCCGCCGCGCTATCACGCGGGGCAGTACCTGATGATCGAGCGGGAAAATGGCGAGAAATCGGCGTTTTCCCTGGCCTCGGCGCCGCATTCGGGGCGCGAGCTGCAATTGCACGTATTAGTGCGCGAAAACAGTGCGCAGACATTGTTGGAGCAACTTCAGCGTAACCCCAATGTGCGCATCGAAATGCCCTTTGGCGACACCCATTTGTCCGAGTTGCCGGAGGGCCCACTGGTGTTGATTGCCGCCGGTACCGGCATGGCGCAGATGCACAGCCTGATCGAACATTGCCGCGCAGCGGGTTTCAAACACCCGGTGCATCTGTATTGGGGTGTGCGGCGTCCGGAAGATTTCTATGAAATCGAGCATTGGGATGAGTGGAAAAAACTGCCGAACCTGTATCTGCACAAAGTCGTCAGCGACCTGTGCGGCTGGACAGGTCGTTGCGGGATGCTTCACGAAGCTGTGTGCGAGGACATCAGCAATCTCAAGGATGTGCATGTCTACGCCAGCGGTTCGCCGGCCATGATCTATGCCACGCTCGATGCCTTGGTAGAAGCCGGAATGGACGCCCACCAAATGCGCGCCGACGTGTTTGCCTATGCGCCGCGCTCTTGAGCCGCGCTCTTGAGCGGCTCTTGAGCGGCTCTTGAAACTTGATTGAGGTCTGTTTTTTGTAGCAAGAGAATTTCAGCTTTGTGGGAGCAAAGCTTGCTCGCGAAACAGGCACCTCGCTCTCTGAAAGACTGCATCGCTCTCATCGCGGGCGAGCCTTGCTCCCACAGGGTCATATACCTGGCGATATATCGATTCGATATTTAGTACGCGCGGTGGATGTCGTTAAGGTATATGCCTGAGTTCCAGGCATTCATGGCATCCAACTTGCCTTGATTCTGATCAGCGTCAGTGTCATGACGGCGCTACCCCACTTCCGACCCGCGAGGAGCCAACTGCTACCGGCCATGACCGCTATCGAATCCGCCTTTGCCAGCGCCCCATACCCGCCACGCCTCGACCTGGGGCCGCAGCTGACCCATGAGCAGCTGCGCACGTCGATGCAATCGACCATGAGTCTGCACCAGGGCGGGCCAGTGTGGTTGTTCGCTTATGGTTCGTTGATCTGGCGGCCGGAATGCACGGCGGTGGAACGGGTGCGCGGCCGCGTCCACGGTTATCATCGCGGTTTGTATTTGTGGTCTCACGAACACCGTGGCACTCCGGAGTTGCCGGGGCTGGTGTTTGGACTGGATCGCGGCGGTTCGTGCAGCGGTTTTGCCTATCGATTGCCGCAGGACAATCTTGAGGATTCGTTGTTCGCCCTATGGCAGCGCGAGATGCCGTTCCCGTCCTATCGTCCGCACTGGCTCAGTTGCCGTCTCGAAGATGGCAGCCGGGTGCAGGCCTTGGGGTTTGTGCTGGAGCGGCACCTGCCCAGCTATGCCGGCAACTTGCCGGATCATGTGCTGAGCCAGGTGTTCGAAAGCGCCTGTGGGCGCTATGGCACCACTCGCGATTATGTCGAGCAGACCATCCACGCCCTGCGCAGCCACGCCATGCCAGACCGGAATCTGGAGGCGCGGCTCAAACGCTGTAAATCAGCCCTGGATCAGGCCACCGCTTCGCGGCTCTGACTGGCGATTTGCTTGTGCCACAAGGTTGGCGCGAGGAACGCCATCGCCAGCAGGCAAGCACCCACCAGCAATACAAAACCACCGTTCCAGCCGAAATGGTCCACCGTGTAGCCCATGGCAGCACTGGCCGCGACCGAGCCGCCCAGGTAGCCAAACAGGCCTGTGAACCCGGCAGCGGTGCCGGCGGCTTTCTTTGGCGCCAGCTCCAGCGCCTGTAAACCAATCAGCATCACCGGGCCGTAGATCAGAAAGCCAATCGAAACCAGGGCGATCATGTCCACGGTCGGGTTGCCGGCCGGGTTCAGCCAGTACACAAGTGTCGCCACGGTCACCAGCGCCATGAACACCATGCCCGTCAGGCCACGGTTGCCGCGGAAGATTTTGTCCGACATCCAGCCGCACAGTAACGTGCCGGGGATGCCTGCCCACTCATACAAGAAGTACGCCCAGGAGGTTTTATCCACCGTGAAGCCTTTGGCTTCCTTGAGGTAGGTGGGCGCCCAGTCCAGCACGCCGTAGCGCAGCAGGTAAACAAAGACGTTTGCCATGGCGATGTACCAGAGCATTTTGTTGCGCAGCACGTACTTGACGAAGATTTCCTTGGCGCTGAACTCGTTCTCGTGACTGGCGTCGTAGCCTTCCGGGTAATCGTTCTTGTATTTTTCGATCGGCGGCAAGCCTACCGATTGCGGGGTGTCGCGCATGGTCGCGAAGGCAAACAGCGCCACCAGTAGCGCCACGGCCGCCGGTACATAAAACGCCGCATGCCAGTCATTGAACCAGCCCATCCCAAGCAGGAACAACGGCCCAATCAAGCCACCGCCGACGTTATGCGCCACGTTCCAGACGGACACCACACCGCCGCGTTCTTTCTGCGACCACCAGTGCACCATGGTCCGGCCACTGGGTGGCCAACCCATGCCCTGGGCCCAGCCATTGATGAACAGCAGGATGAACATCATGGTTACGCTGGATGTTGCCCAAGGCGCGAAACCGAAAATGAACATCACCCCCGCCGAGACCAGCAAACCGAATGGCAGGAAATAGCGCGGGTTGGAACGGTCGGACACCAGGCCCATCAGGAACTTCGAAAGCCCGTAGGCGATGGCAATGGCCGACATGGCCAGGCCCAACTGACCCCGGGTGTAGCCCTCGTCGATCAGGTATGGCATGGCCAGGGAGAAGTTTTTGCGCAGCAGGTAATAACCGGCGTAGCCGATGAAGATGCCGGCGAAAATCTGCCAGCGAAGGCGTCGGTAGGTGCTGTCTATTTTTTCTTCAGGCAGGGGCGCCTGATGTACGGCAGGACGAAAGAAAGCAAACATTCAAGGGCTCCAGATTCTTGTTATGACTGCGGATGCGAATGTTACAGTTTCGTTACCGAAAATAGCATCGCTTCTCATCACTTAAACAATGGGAATTTCCCTGAATGAATGTTCTTAAATGAACATGTCGCTCAGACATACGCCGATGGCGTTGTAGGAATTGCCTTGTAAGGTCTCTTTACTCCTGCACTCCATCGTTGCGGGACAAGAAAGTAGGAAACGTCCTTCAACCAACACAGAAGTCTCGCCATTCAACTAATGAGCCTCGCTCTTTACACTTCACGTTTCTGCCGGAGCTGGCATTCAGGTGAGGAACGGTATGAGGGGGTGTGCTGTGATGCTGCTGTGCTTGGGCAGTGCGAGTTGGGCCGCTCAGGTTTTATGGGTGCCCGAGAACAATCCCGAGCCAGCCTCCCCGGCAGCGCAGACGCAAGCCGTGGAATCGTTGGAATTCCATCCGGAGGGCGAGCCGATCGATGCAGACAAATTGGCCGAGGCCTGGAAGTGCTCGGACATCAACGTGCATGGCGCCAACCATGGGTGCAGAAGTTGCGCTCGTTCCATTACACGCGCCGCTACGTGTCCGATGTGTTTTTCGGCAAGTAGATGCCGGGCGCCGGGCGTTTTGCCTTGATCGCCAGATTCAATCGTCACGCGGTCCGCCGCTTTTGGCACCCGGACCGCTTGATTGACTTCAACGCACCTGCACCACCACCTTCCCCACAGCCTTGCGCTGGCCCAGGTCATTGATCGCCTGGGCGGCGTTGCTCAATGGATACACCTGCGAGACCAGTGGCTTGAGCTTGCCTTCGGTGAACCAGCTAAACAATTGCTGGAAGTTGGCGGCGTTGTCCTGGGGTTGGCGTTGGGCGAAGGAGCCCCAGAACACGCCGACCACGGCGGCGCCCTTGAGCAGGGCCAGGTTTACGGGCAGCTCGGGGATGCGTCCGCTGGCAAAGCCGACCACCAATAGCCGGCCGTTCCAGGCGATGGCGCGAATGGCCTGGTCAAACAGATCGCCGCCCACCGTGTCGTAAATCACATCGGCGCCCTGGCCGTCGGTGAGGCGTTTGATTTCATCCTTGAGGCTGGTTTCGCTGTAGTTGATCAGTTCGTCGGCACCGGCAGCCTTGGCCACGGCCAGCTTCTCTGCACTGCTGGCGGCGGCAATCACCCGGGCGCCCATGGCCTTGCCGATCTCCACGGCCGCCAGGCCGACGCCGCCCGATGCACCGAGCACCAGCAGGGTTTCGCCGGGTTGCAGGTTGGCCCGTTGCTTGAGGGCATGCATCGACGTGCCGTAGGTCATGCTGAAGGCGGCGGCGGTGTTGAAGTCCATGGACGAGGGGATGGGCAGCACGTTGTAGCCTGGCACGGCCACCTGTTCGGCAAAGCTGCCCCAGCCGGTCAACGCCATGACCCGGTCACCGACCTTCAGGTGGCTGACCTTTTCGCCCACGGCGCTGATGACGCCCGCTGCTTCGCCGCCGGGGGAAAACGGGAAGGGTGGTTTGAATTGGTATTTGCCCTCGATGATCAGCGTGTCAGGGAAGTTCACGCCGGCGGCATGCACATCCAGCAGCACTTCGTTCTTCTTCGCGACGGGGCTGGCGACGTCTTCCAGCACCAGCGATTCGGCAGGACCGAATTCTTTGCACAGCACGGCTTTCATCAGGGCTATTCCTTTGGGAGTGATGGCCGATAAGTGTAGGTGTGAGAGTCAATGGGTCAACGAGCATGCCCTGCCCTGATAGCCGGCCATAAGCTTGTGCTTGAACGGCGGGTCGGTATGCTGGGCCGCAAACCGTATGAGGAGTCGAATGTGAAAGCGTGGATCATGTTGATGCTGGCCCTGTCGTTGCCTGTGACGGCAATGGCCGAGGAAGCCAAAGAAGGCGAGGCGCCGAAGGTCAGTTACATCACCCTCAGCCCGCCGTTCGTGGGCAACTATGGCTTGGACGGCTCGGCAAAGCTGAGGGTGTACAAGGCCGATGTGGCCCTGCGTGTCACGGGGGATGCCGCCGCTGCGGCGGTGAAGGCCAACGAGCCGCTGATCCGTAATCAGCTGGTTGCGCTGTTCGCCCAACAGACCACCGAGGCCATGAACAATATCGAAGCCAAGGAAAAACTGCGTCAGGAAGCCTTGAAGCAGACCCAGCAGATCATGAACGACGAAACCGGCAAGCCGATGGTGGATGACCTGTTGTTCAATAACCTGATCATTCAATAAACCCGCTCGATCGCAGCCTTTGGCAGTGCCCGGATCCCCAGGCGCTACCCAAGGCTGCTTTTTTTCGTCAAGACGCCAGGCTTTTGCGAAACCGGCCCAGGGCGATTGCGAAGAACAACAGCCCGATTGCCGCCAGTGCCAGCAGGTCTGGCCATACCACGCTCACGCCTGCATCACGGAACAGGATCGCCGCGCTGAGGCTGACGAAATGGGTCGAAGGCGAACCTTGCATCACCCATTGCAACCATTGCGGCATGCTGTCCAGCGGCGTGCTGCCGCCCGACAACAGCAGCATCGGAATGATGACCGGGATCGACAGTAAGCCGAACTGGGGCGTCGAACGGGCAAGGGTGGCGAGAAAAATACCCAGGGCGGTGCTGGCGAACAGGTAGAGCGCAGTCACCAGCAGGAATAGCAGCATGGAGCCGGCGAGCGGAACGCCCAGTGCGAACTTGACGATGATTTCCAGCGACGCCCAGGTACATAGCACCACCACCAGCATGTTGCTCCAGATTTTCGCCAGCATGATTTCCAAGGCCGTGAGCGGCAGCACCAGCAAGTGATCGAGGGTGCCGTGCTCGCGCTCGCGCAACAGCGCCGTGCCCGTCAGGATGATGGCCAGGATCGTGATGTTGTTGACGATCTGGATCACTGCGAGGAACCAGCCACCTTCCAGATTGGTATTGAACAGCGAACGAGTGGTCAATCTCACGGGCGTTTGTTCGCTCGCTTGTGCCTGGCCGGCATAGGTCGTCAGTTCCTGTTGGAAAATCCGTCCGATGTAGCCGGCGCCCATGAACGCCTGGCTCATGGCCGTGGCATCGACGTTGAGTTGCAGCGTCGGTTCGCGTCCTGCGAGCAGGTCGGCCTGGAAATTGGCGGGCACGTTGATGACGAAGGTGTAGCGGCCATTGTCCATGACCTTGTCCAGTTCGGCGTAGGGCAGTGCCACCGGGCTCTGGAACTCCGGCGGTTGCAGGACCAGGGCCAATTGGCGCGAGAGATGGCTCTGGTCTTCGTCCACTATTGCGACACTGGCGTTGTGCACGCCGATCACCGAACCGGCGGCCGGCATGTAGATCGCCACGGTGAAGGCGTAGCCCAGGAACAGCAACAGAACAGAGTCGTAGCGCAGGCTGGTCAGTTCCTTGAGCCCAAGACGCCAGATATGTGAAAGCGTGTGCATCAGGCCTCCTGCTTCTTCAGCATGATCAGGCTGAGCCCGGTGAAGCCCAGGAAAAACCCGAACAACGCCAGGCATTGTGGCCATAGCTGGCGCAGATCAAGGGCCTTGGTGAAGGTGCCGACGGCGATGTCGAGGAAGTGCCCGGCGGGAAACAGCTGGCCCATCACCGAGGCTGCACCGTCCAGGGATGAGCGCGGCACGATCAGCCCTGAGAACTGGATGGTCGGGAGGCTGGTGATGATCATGGTGCCGAGGATCGCGGCGATCTGGGTGCGGGTGAATGCCGAGATCAACAGCCCCATGCTGGTGGTCGCCAGCACATAGAGCAGGCCGCCCAACGCCAGCGTCAGGGCGCTGCCCTTGAATGGCACGCCAAACAGCCAGCGGTTCATCGCGGTCAGCAGGGCCAGGTTGATCAGGCTTACCGCCAGGTAGGGCACTTGTTTGCCCAGCAGGAACTCCAGGCGGGTCAGCGGCGTAGCGTAGAAGTTGGTGATCGAGCCCAGTTCCTTTTCCCGCACGATGCCCAGCGCCGTCAACATGGCCGGAATGAATGCGAGGATCAGCGCCATGACCCCTGGGCCGATGGCGTTGACGCTGACCACGTCCTGGTTATAACGAAAGCGTGTCTCCAGCTTCGCGCTGGGTTGCCGGGTGGGCGCGCGACTGCTGGATTCAGCCAGTTGCTCAAGGTTGGCCTGGTGCACCGCCTGGACGTAGTTGCGACTGGTCTCGGCCCGAAACGGTATGCCGCCATCCAACCAGGCGCCCACTGTCGGTTGGCGGCCGGCGTAGAGGTCTCGACCGAAACCGGGGGGGATTTCCAGGGCCAGCTTGATCTCCGAGCGCTGCAAGCGTCGGTGTAGCTCCTTTGCATCGCGGATGATCGGTCGTTCTTCGAAGTAGCGTGAGCTGCGGAACGCCTCCAGATAGGCACGGCTTTGCGGGCTCTGATCCTGGTCATACACGGCGAAGGCCAGTTTCTCCACGTCGAGGGAAATACCGAAGCCGAAGACCACCATCATGAACAATGCCCCCAGCAGGGCGAATGCCATCCGCACTTTGTCGCGCAGCAACTCCTTGCCCTCCCGACTGGCGACGGCCCACAGGCGACCGAGGCTCAGGCCGCGCCGGTCCCGGGGCGCGCCGGCGTTCTCAAGGGTCCCGGGGGCGGCGTCTTGCTGCGTTTCGCCCTGGGCGTTTTCCAGGCAGGTGACGAACGCGGCTTCCAGCGTCTGACCGCTGAACTGCGCTTGCAAGGCCGCTGGCGTGTCGCAGGCCAGGACCTTGCCGGCGTGCATCAGCGAAATGCGATCGCAGCGCTGGGCCTCGTTCATGAAGTGCGTGGAAAGGAAAATCGTCACACCTTGCTCGCGAGACAACTCGATCAACAGTCGCCAGAAATCATCCCGCGCGGCCGGATCGACGCCTGAGGTCGGCTCGTCGAGGATCAGTACTTCCGGGCGATGCAAAACCGCCACCGCCAGGGACAGGCGCTGCCGCAGGCCCAGTGGTAGCCCCCCGGACGTTTGGTCCGCCAGTTCCTGGAGATTGAAGCGCTGGATAAGTTCATCGATGCGCTGGCGGCTGTCTGTAGTGGGCAGATCGAACAGCTTGGCGTGCAGCTCCAGGTTTTGGCGCACGCTCAGTTCGCCGTAGAGCGAAAAGCTCTGGGACATGAAACCCACCCGCTTGCGGGTGGCGAGGTCCTTGGCGTTGACCGGGTTACCCAGCAGCCGGGCACTGCCTTCGCTGGCGGGGATCAGTCCGGTCAGCACCTTCATGGTGGTGGTCTTGCCGCAACCGTTGGAACCCAGGAAGCCAAAGATTTCACCGCGACCAATCGCGAAGCTGACGTTATCGACGGCGGTGAAATCGCCGAAGCGCAAGGTGAGATCGTGGGCTTGGATGGCAATGTCGGTAGTGTTGGCGGTCCTGGGGGGGATCACCAGCGGTTCGGCGTCATGGCCGCTGCCGCCTTGGAAGTGGGTGAAGGCCGAATCGAGCTTGCCGTCCGGGGTGACCTTGGCCAGCTCCGCACTCAAGCCCTTGGCGATCAAGCGACCGTTGTCGAGCATCAGGCAGTGCTCGAATTGCTCGGCCTCTTCCATGTATGCCGTGGCGACCAGCAGGGTCAGTTGCGGTCTTTGCCGGCGCACGCTCTCTATCAGTTCCCAGAAGCGTCGCCGGGACAGCGGGTCCACGCCCGTGGTGGGTTCGTCGAGAATCAGCAGGTCCGGTTCATGGATCAGCGCACAACACAGGCCGAGCTTTTGTTTCATGCCGCCGGACAGTTTGCCTGCTGGACGGTCGGCAAAACGCTGCAGATCGGTGGCCAGCAGCAAGGTCCCCATGCGTTGTTCGCATTCTGCTCGCGATAGCCCGAACAATGTGCCGAAGAACCGAATGTTCTCGCCTATCGACAGGTCCGGGTAAAGGTTGCCCCCCAACCCTTGGGGCATGAAGGCAATGCGTCGGTAGAGAGTCTTGCGATGGCGTCGATCGCCAATCGAGGCGCCGAGCACATCCAGTTGGCCATGCTGGAGCTTCTTCACCCCGGCAATCAGCCCCAACAGGCTCGATTTGCCGGCACCGTCCGGGCCGATCAGGCCACAGCGAGTGCCGGCGGGCAGGCTGAAGGCGATTTCGCTCAGCGCCACATGCTGGCCGTAGCGATGTTCGAGACCCGAGGCGTGCAATGCCTCGCCGGCGGTGGCGCTCATCGCAAGTTGGCCGGCCAGTCAATGGGCGCCGTGCGCACGTAACCGGCCCCGGGCATACCCGGTTTTGCCTGGGGCACTTCGCCGGGACGGGTCAGGTGCACTTTGACGCGGAACACCAGTTTCTGGCGCTCATCACGGGTTTCGACTTCCTTGGGGGTGAACTGGGATTTGGCCGCGACGAAGCTGACTTTGGCCGGTAGCGGCCGCTCGGGCAGGGCGTCGAGCAACAGTCGCGCTTCATCGCCCACCGCCAGTTTCCCGGCCACCGACGCCGGCAGGTAGAGGTTCATGTACTGGTCGCTCGGATCGATCATCAGCAATACTCGACCGCCGGCGCCGAGCACTTCACCTGGCTCGGCCAGGCGCAACTGGATCACGCCGTCGAGGGGGGCCCGCAAGGTGCTGTCATCTATTTCGCTGGTGAGCTGGGCCACCTGGGCCAAGGTCGCGCCGATGGCCGCATTCGCCGCCGATACCTGGGCCCGGGCGGCGTTGACCGCAGCGTTGGCGGTGTCGACGCGGGCTTGTTGCTGGTCGAGGACCTGGCCGCTGGCGTAACCGCGCTTGAACAGTTCCTGGGTCCGCTTGAGTTCTTGATGGGCGAGCAATTGTTCGCTCTGGCGCAGTTGCACGTTGGCTTCGGTGGCGGCGAGGTTCTGCCGGGCCCGGGTGACTTCGGCTTCGGCCTGGTTGCGCTGGGCCTCCAGGGTGCGGGTGTCCATGCGCGCGAGCACTTGGCCCTTGATGACGTTGTCGCCTTCGTCGACCTGAACGTCGGCCAGGCGCCCGGGTGTCTTGCTGGCGATCTGGACTTCGGTGGCCTCAAGGCGGCCATTGCCCATGCTCAAGCCTTCCGGCAGGCGATCCTGGCGTGACTTCCAATAGCCAAATCCACCGGCGGCCAGCAACAGAGCCATCAAGGCGAAGGCAAAAAAGCGAGAGGTACGATGGTTCGTCGACATGTCCGGCATCCTGCGGCTGTAGCATCGAAGTCTGCAGGATCAGCGACCGACCCCGCTTGATGTCCATCAACTCATCGGCGATCAGCGCAGCGCAATCACCGCTGCCCATTGTTCGGCCGTGACGGGCATCACCGACAGCCGTGAGCCTTTCTGCACCAGCGGCATTTCAGCCAGGGCGGTCTGTTGCTTGAGGTAGTCGAGCTTCAGCACGCGGGGGAATGTTTCGACGTGGGCCACGTCGATCGCGGTCCAGGGGTTTTTATCCGGCCCGGCCTTGGGGTCGAAGTAATGGCTGTCGGGTTCCAGCGCCGTTGGGTCAGGGTAGGCCGCGCGGACGATTCGGCCGATCCCGGCAATGCCTGGCTCGGGGCAACTGGAGTGGTAGAAAAAGAACGCATCGCCCACCGCCATGGCCCGCAGGAAGTTGCGCGCCTGGTAGTTGCGCACCCCGTCCCATCGCGCCTGGCCGAGCTTTTCCAGACCCTGGATGGACAATTCGTCGGGCTCGGATTTCATCAGCCAATAGGCCATGATTTCTACTCCTGGGCGGTAATGATAAAAAAAGTTCAGCGATCTTATGACAAACCGACAGTCGGTTGACGCCAGAGTTTGCGTGTTGCAGCAGGTTGCCGCAAAATGCCGGCCTTCCAAGCTTTACGCTGCTGCACGGCCAATAAGAAAACCGCTGCTGTCATCGTGTGTGATATGCCTTGAGGGGGGCAATCGATGAAACGCAAACCGGATTTGTTGTGGATCTTGGTCATTCTGTTCGGCCTGGGGGTCGTTACCACGGGATACGCCCAGAGTCTGTGGGCCAGCAAGACCGATACACCGATGGAAATCACCCAGCCCGCGCCTTCGCTCAAACGCTGAGCCGGTCTAGCGGACGCCGCTGTTTCCCTGCGGCGTCTACCCCGCGATATACCAATGCCGGTCGCTGACCGTTCCCTGCAGCGGCACGTCCCAGCTCGCCTGCGCCAACCGTTCGACTTTCTGACATTCATGGGCCAGTCCCAGCAGTGTCGGCTTGCGCCATTGCTTGCGTCGCGCCAGATACGCCAGGCTGCGGTCATAAAAGCCACCGCCCATGCCCAGCCGACCTCCCGCATCGTCAAACCCCACCAGCGGCAATAGCACCAGGTCCAGCGTCCAGACCTTGCGTTGCCGGGCGATGTTCATCCGCGGCTCCAGAATACGGAAACGATTGGGTCGCAGCTTTTCGCCGGGGCGGATGCGCTGGAACACCATTTTGGTCTGCGGCCATGGGCTCAGCACCGGCAGATAAGTGGCCTTGCCCCGGCGCTGAGCGGCGCGCAGCAACAAGCGCGGGTCGATCTCGCCATCGTTGGGCAGGTACAGGGCGATGTGTCTTGCCCGGCGAAACAGCGGGTGCTGGGCCAGTTGCCTGTAGAGCCCGCGAGCGGCTTCACGCTGCTGGGCAGGTGTCAGGGCGCGACGGGCCTGGCGTAGCAGGCGGCGGAGTTGCGGGCGCGGCAGCAGCGCGGGTTCGGTCATATCGATAATTCACGCAATCGGTGGCGACAGCACAGCGTAACCGCAAAACAGCGCGCTCAGAAATGCCTGCGCCAGACACAACAATGCCAGTCTTGATGACTGGCATTGTGAGAATCAGGCTCCCCGGATGAACCGCTGTCGGCTTAGCCCTTGAACCCGAAAGTTCAAGGTGGAAGTTGCAGGGGGCGTTAAGGCTTTCCGTCAAGCGGACATGCACACCGGCCCCAACGTGCAACTCCCGTGGTTGTGCGTATCGGCTCAGGGACATCACCAACTGGCAAGCACCCCAGGGAGTGACGCAAGTATACCCCAGGCAGCCTCGCGAATCAGCCCTTGCTGACGTCCGGGTCGGTGGCCAGTACCAGATCCACCCGATCGAGCAGGTCGCGCACCTGTTCACGGGTCGAGCCGCTGACTTGCACGTCCGGCGTATCCTGGCGGTGCAACAGCTCGTGGGTGATGTTCAAGGCAGCCATTACAGCAATGCGGTCGGCGCCGATGACTTTGCCGCTGCTGCGGATCTCGCGCATCTTGCCGTCCAGGTAACGGGCGGCGCTTACCAGGTTGCTGCGCTCTTCCTGGGGACAGATGATCGAATATTCTTTATCGAGGATCTGCACGGTTACGCTATTGCTTGAACTCATGAGTCTTGCTCCAGGGCCTTGAGGCGCGAAATCATCGATTCGACCTTACGCCGGGCGATTTCGTTTTTTTCAATGAGGTGCGCGCGTTCCTCGCGCCAGGTCTTTTCCTGAGCTAATAGGAGTCCGTTTTGGCTCTTAAGTTGCTCGACCCGCTCAATTAGCAATTCGAGTCTGGCCATCAGCGCTTGCAGGTCGGTGTCTTCCATTGTGTCCACTGAAGATTGTGTCTGATGGGGATAGGGTCGCACAGCCTCTGATAGTCTTGGCGAGTCTGTCGATGTAGGATACAAGGCCTCCATTCTAGACATAGCGCCGTCTGGCGCCTAGCTGCCCATGCCCATTCAGAATTCCCCGTATCAAGCGTTTGCCACCCTGCTGAGCACCAGCGGTCATCCTGTCTCGCCTGCTGAACTGCATGGCCTGTTGCTTGGGCGCAGTTGCGCCGGCGCCGGCTTCGATGCCGACGGCTGGCTGGCTGACGCCGCCGAGTTGCTGGAAGGCGAGCCGGCGGACAACGTGCGCAATGCGCTCATCGGCCTGCAGGAAATGGTCAAGGGTGAGTTGACCAGCGATGACATGACCGTCGTCCTGCTGCTGCCTACCGATGACGCTCCGCTGGCCGAACGCGCCGCCGCGCTGGGCCAGTGGTGCCAGGGCTTCCTCGCCGGCTTCGGCCTGACCCGCCGCGAATATGCGTTGAGTGACGAGGCCAAGGAAGTATTGCAAGACCTGGCGGCGATCTCTCAGGTCCAGGACGCCCTGGAAGAATCCGATGACGGTGAAAGCGACTATATGGAAGTGATGGAGTACCTGCGGGTCGCGCCATTGCTCCTGTTCACCGAAACCAAGAAAACCGCTGAACCGGCCGCCAAGCCGTCCTTGCACTGATTGCTTGAAAGGGAACACCGTCTGCCCATGATTCATATCCCGAAATCGGAATACAGCCGTCGCCGCAAGGCCCTGATGGCGCAGATGGAACCCAACAGCATCGCAATCCTGCCCGCCGCCGCCGTTGCCATCCGCAACCGCGACGTCGAGCACGTTTACCGCCAGGACAGCGACTTTCAATACCTCAGCGGCTTCCCCGAGCCGCAAGCGGTGATCGTGCTGATGCCCGGCCGGGCCCATGGCGAATACATCCTGTTCTGCCGCGAACGCAACGCCGAGCGGGAGTTGTGGGATGGCCTGCGAGCCGGCCAGGAAGGGGCGATGCGTGACTATGGCGCCGACGATGCATTTCCCATCACCGACATCGACGATATCCTGCCGGGCCTGATCGAGGGCCGTGACCGGGTGTATTCGGCCATGGGCAGCAACCCGGAATTCGACCGGCACCTGATGGAGTGGATCAACGTGATTCGCTCCAAGGCCCATCTCGGTGCCCAGCCGCCGAACGAATTCGTTGCCCTGGATCATCTGCTGCACGACATGCGCCTGTATAAATCGGCGGCAGAGGTGAAGGTGATGCGCGAAGCGGCGCGGATTTCCGCCCAGGCGCACATCCGGGCCATGCAGGCCGCGCACACGGGGTTGTACGAATACAGCCTGGAGGCCGAGCTGGATTATGAGTTCCGCAAGGGCGGGGCAAAAATGCCGGCCTACGGGTCGATCGTCGCGGCGGGTCGCAACAGCTGCATCCTGCATTACCAGCAGAACGACGCACTGCTCAAGGACGGCGACCTGGTATTGATCGACGCCGGTTGTGAAATCGACTGCTACGCCAGTGATATCACCCGTACCTGGCCAGTCAGCGGCAAGTTTTCGCCCGAGCAGAAGGCGATCTACGAAGTGGTGCTGGCCGCCCAGGAAGCGGCGTTCGCCGAAATTGCGCCGGACAAACACTGGAACCAGGCTCACGAAGCAACAGTGCGAGTCATTACCGAAGGGCTGGTGCGCCTGGGCCTGCTGGAGGGCGAGGTGGACGAGTTGATCGCCAGCGAAGCCCATAGGGCCTTCTACATGCACCGCGCCGGCCACTGGCTGGGCATGGACGTGCACGACGTTGGCGAGTACCGGGTCGGCGGCGAATGGCGGGTACTGGAAGTCGGTATGACGTTGACCGTGGAGCCGGGCATCTACATCGCCCCGAACAACCGCAACGTAGCGAAAAAATGGCGCGGCATTGGCGTGCGCATCGAGGATGACGTGGTAGTGACCAAAACCGGTTGTGAAATCCTGAGTCACGGCGTACCCAAGACGGTCGCCGAAATCGAGGCCCTGATGGCCGCCGCCCGGGCTGATGCGGCATGAGCCGGGTCAATCTGGCGATCGTCGGCGGTGGCCTTGTAGGCGCGAGCCTGGCACTGGCCCTGCAAGCCGGCGCCAAGGCCCGGGGTTGGAAGATCATGCTGATCGAGCCCTTCGCCCCCGGCGATGCCTGGCAGCCGAGCTACGATGCCCGTTCCTCGGCCTTGTCGTTCGGGTCCCGGCAGATTTATCAACGCCTGGGTATCTGGCAGGAAGTTTCTCGTCGCGCCGAGCCGATCAAGCAGATCCACGTGTCTGATCGCGGGCGATTTTCCACGGCGCGGTTGTCGGCCATGGAAGAAGGGGTGCCGGCCCTGGGGTATGTGGTGGAAAACGCCTGGCTCGGCCAGTGCCTGTGGCAAGGGTTGGACACTGAAGTGGTCAGTTGGCACTGTCCGGCACAAGTCACCCGGATGGAGCCCATGGTCGGCGGCTATCGCCTGACGCTCGATGACGAAACCACCTTGGAATGCGACCTTGCCGTGCTGGCTGACGGTGGTCGTTCCAGCCTGCGCGAACAGCTGGGTATTGGCGTGCGCAATCGACCTTATGGCCAGAGCGCGCTGATTGCCAACATCACACCGGGCGAAGCCCACAACGGCATGGCCTTCGAGCGCTTCACCGACGACGGCCCGATGGCCTTGTTGCCGCTGCCGGAGAGCCGTTGCGCGCTGGTCTGGACCCGTCAGGGCATGGATGCGCAACGTCTGGCGGCCCTGGATGAGCGCAGCTTCCTCAGCGAATTGCAGGGCGTGTTCGGTTATCGCCTGGGCACCCTGAAACAAGTGGGCGCTCGGCATCTTTATCCGTTGGCGCTGGTGGAAGCCGAAGAACAGGTCCGCCCGCATCTGGCGATCCTGGGCAACGCGGCCCACAGTCTGCATCCAATTGCCGGCCAGGGGTTCAACCTGTCCCTGCGCGATGCCCAGGCCCTGGCCGACGCCTTGCTCGACAGCGACAGCGCGCTGGGGGATTTCGCCGTGCTGCAAGCCTATCGCGAGCGTCAGCGGATGGATCAGACGCTGACCGTCGGGTTTTCCGACCAGGTTACGCGGCTGTTCAGCAGCAACCTGCCGCTGGTGTCCCTGGGCCGCAACCTTGGCCTGCTGGGGCTCGACCTGCTGCCTCCGGCCAAGCGCTGGTTCGCCCGCCAGGCCATGGGGTTGGGGACGCGTCCCGATGCGTGAGGCTTGGTTCGATCATTTTTCTCATGGGCGACTCATGTCGCCAGCACAACAGGCTTAAAGCATGGAATTGCGTGCAGATCTGCTGATTGTCGGCGCCGGAATGGTCGGCAGCGCCCTGGCGCTGGCGTTGCAGGGTAGTGGCCTGCAAGTGCTGTTGCTCGACGGCAGCCCGATGAGCGTCAAACCCTTCGATCCCCAGGCTGCCTTCGAACCTCGGGTCAGTGCATTGTCGGCGGCGAGCCAGCGGATCCTTGATCGTCTTGAGGTCTGGGACGGCATTATCGCCCGGCGCGCCAGTCCTTATACCAACATGCACGTCTGGGATGGCAGCGGCACCGGGCAGATCCATTTCTCGGCGGCCAGCCTGCATGCCGAGGTCCTGGGGCACATCGTCGAAAACCGCGTCGTGCAGGATGCCCTGCTGGACCGCCTGCATGACTGTGATCTGGGCCTGCTGGCCAACGCGCGGCTTGAGCAGATGCGCCGCTCCGGCGATGACTGGTTGCTGACCCTGGCCGATGGCCGCACCCTGCGGGCACCGCTGGTGATCGCCGCCGACGGTGCGAACTCCGCCGTGCGTCGCTTGACGGGGGTTGCCACCCGGGAATGGGATTACCTGCACCACGCCATCGTAACCAGTGTGCGCAGCGCCCGGCCTCATCGGATGACCGCATGGCAGCGCTTCACCGATAACGGTCCCTTGGCATTCCTGCCACTGGAGCGCGACGGCCTGCACGACTGGTGCTCGATCGTCTGGTCCACCACCCCTGGCGAAGCTCAGCGGTTGATGGCGCTTGAGGAAGCGGATTTCTGCAACGAGCTGGAGCGGGCCTTCGAGGGGCAACTGGGGACGGTGCTGAGCGCCGATTCGCGCTTGTGCGTACCGCTGCGCCAGCGCCATGCCAAGCGCTACGTGGCCGAAGGGCTGGCGCTGATCGGCGATGCGGCCCACACCATCCATCCGCTGGCCGGACAGGGGGTGAACCTGGGTTTCCTGGATGCCGCCGTCCTGGCCGAAGTGCTGTTGCAGGCGGCCGGGCGCGGTGAACGGCTGGCGGACGTGAAGGTACTGAGCCGCTACGAACGCCGACGCATGCCCCATAACCTGGCGCTGATGGCCGCGATGGAAGGGTTTGAGCGGCTGTTCCAGGCCGATCCGTTGCCGGTGCGTTGGCTGCGTAATACCGGGCTGAAACTGGTGGACGGTCTGCCCGAGGCCAAGGCGTTGTTCGTACGTGAGGCGTTGGGGTTGACCGGGGATTTGCCGGATTTGGCCAAGGTCTGAGAGATGGGTTGGGGCTTATGGCCCTATCGCGGGCAAGCCTTGCTCCCACAAGCTCTTGCTTCCACAGGGGCAATGTGGGACGAGCTGTTGTGGGAGCACGGCTTGCCCGCGATGGCGGACGCAAAAACACAGCTCCTCTCATAGTCGCAACATTTTGAAACGTGTCTGGACACTGTTCGATTGAGAAGGCAAATGTGAGTCCTTATCATTCGCGCACTTATAACAATCGAGAGACCGCTCCCATGTTGGCACCCAAGCGTCTGCTGTCCGTCCTCGCCTTGACCCTGATCGGCGCTACCGCCGCCCAGGCTGCCGATGAGGTAGTGGTCTACTCCTCGCGTATCGATGAGCTGATCAAGCCGGTTTTCGATGCCTACACCAAAAAGACGGGCGTCTCGGTGAAGTTCATCACCGACAAGGAAGCGCCATTGATGCAGCGGATCAAGGCCGAGGGTGAAAACGCCACCGCGGATCTGTTGCTGACCGTCGACGCCGGCAACCTCTGGCAGGCCGAGCAGATGGGGATTCTCCAACCGTTCACTTCCAAGGTGATCGACGCCAACATCCCGGCCCAATACCGCGCGTCTTCCCACGCCTGGACCGGCCTGAGCCTGCGGGCGCGGACCATTGTCTACTCCACCGACCGGGTCAAACCGAGCGAACTGACCACCTATGAAGCCCTGGCGGGTAAAGAGTGGGAAGGCCGCCTGTGCCTGCGCACCTCGAAGAAGGTCTACAACCAGTCCCTGACCGCCACCTTGATCGAAACCCACGGCGCGGAAAAAACCGAAGAAATCATCAAGGGCTGGGTCAAGAACCTGTCCACCGATGTGTTCTCCGATGACACGGCACTGCTTGAAGCCATCAATGCCGGGCAGTGCGACGTCGGTATCGTCAACACTTACTACTTCGGTCGCCTGCACCAGCAGAAGCCGGACCTGAAGGTCAAGCTGTTCTGGCCGAACCAGGCCGACCGTGGCGTGCACATCAATCTCTCGGGCATCGGCCTGACCAAGTACGCACCGCACCCGGAAGCCGCGAAGAAACTGGTGGAGTGGATGACCACGCCCGAAGCCCAGAACATCTTTGCCGACGTGAACCAGGAGTTCCCGGCCAATCCGAACGTGGAGCCTTCCAAGGAAGTCGCCGCCTGGGGCAAGTTCAAGGCTGACACCCTGCCGGTTGAAGTGGCGGGTAAACGCCAGGCCGAAGCCATCCGCTTGATGGATCGCGCTGGCTGGAACTAAAAAAGCACTCAAGATCGCAGCCTGCGACAGCTTCTACAGGGGATCGCGTTCCAATGTAGAAGGTGGCGCAGGCTGCGATCTTTTTTTTGCGGTTTAATAGGCGTTTGCTGACTGCCCCGAGATTCCCCCTTGACCCACCCCGTCCAACGCCGCTGGTACCCTCTGGTTTTTGCTATCGCCGCGCTGGTGCTGTTGCCCTTGAGCGTCCTGCTGCTGTCCTGGCAAAACATCGATCAGCAAATCTGGTCCCACCTGTGGGATACCCAGATGCCACGCTTGTTGGGCAACACCCTGACGCTGATTGTCGGTGTGGGTGTCGGTGTAACGTTGCTGGGCGTCAGCCTTGCCTGGCTCACCAGCCTGTGTGAGTTCCCCGGGCGACGCTGGCTCGACTGGGCGTTGATGTTGCCGTTTGCGATTCCGGCCTACGTGCTGGCGTTTGTCTTCGTGGGCCTGCTGGACTTTGCCGGTCCGGTGCAGACATTGATGCGCGAATGGTTCGGCAGCGACCTGCGCCTGCCCCGGGTACGCTCCACCGGCGGAGTGATCCTGGTGCTGGTCCTGGTCTTTTACCCTTACGTTTATTTGCTGGCGCGAAGTGCGTTCCTGGCCCAAGGCAAGGGATTGATGGAAGCGGCCCGGGTGCTCGGGCAGTCGCCGTGGCAGGCGTTCTGGCGAGTGGCGTTGCCGGTGGCCCGACCGGCCATTGGTGCCGGCGTGGCGCTGGCGTTGATGGAAACCTTGGCGGATTTCGGCGCGGTGTCGGTGTTCAACTTCGACACCTTCACCACGGCCATCTACAAAACCTGGTACGGCTTCTTCAGCCTCTCCAGCGCCGCGCAACTGGCCAGCCTGTTGCTGCTGGCGGTGATGCTGGTGCTTTACGGCGAACGCCGCGCCCGAGGCGCCCAGCGGGCGAGCAACGAGCGACCCCGGGTCAAGGCGCTTTATCACTTGCGCGGTCTCAAGGCGGTGGCGGCCAGCGGCTGGTGCGCCCTGGTGTTTGCCTGCGCATTTGTTATTCCGATGCTGCAACTGCTGGTGTGGTTCTGGCAGCGTGGCCGGTTCGATCTGGATGAGCGTTATGCCGGGCTGATCGTCCATACCCTCTATCTGGGTGGGCTCGCGGCACTGGTCACCGTTTGCGTCGCCTTGCTGTTGGCCTTCGCTCGACGCCTGGCGCCGACCCGTCCCATTCGCGCCGGTGTCGGCCTGGCGAACCTGGGCTACGCCTTGCCCGGTTCGGTGCTGGCGGTATCGATCATGCTTGCCTTCAGTTATTTGGACCGCGAACTGGTCATCCCCCTGTCAACGCTACTTGGCGGTGCCGGCAAACCGTTGCTGTTGGGCAGCCTGTCGGCCCTGCTGCTGGCCTATCTGGTGCGCTTTTTGGCCGTGGCCTACGGTCCACTGGAAAGCAGCCTCGCGCGAATCCGTCCTTCTTTGCCTGAAGCAGCACGCAGCCTTGGGGTCAGTGGGCCGCGACTGTTTTTCAAAGTGTATCTGCCGTTGCTGTTGCCGGGCACCTTGAGTGCGGCGTTGCTGGTGTTCGTCGATGTGCTCAAGGAAATGCCCGCGACCCTGCTGATGCGCCCGTTCGGCTGGGACACGCTGGCGGTACGGATCTTTGAAATGACCAGTGAAGGGGAGTGGGCCCGGGCCGCGTTACCGGCGCTGACCCTGGTGCTGGTGGGGTTGTTGCCGGTCATCGGATTGATACGACGCTCGGCCCATCGAAACAGCTAGGTGTCAGTCCTACATCATGCGGCTACAATGCGCGGCATTCGGTGCGGTCCGTCTGTCGGACCGGGCAACTGATAGCGTCTGAAAACGTTTTTGGCGTTCACGCTGTGCAGTGCTCGTCCGCACCTTCGCCAAGCCCGGAAGGAGACACCCATGGGACAGCGTACGCCTCTGTATGACCTTCATCTCGCCCTCGGCGCGAAGATGGTCGATTTTGGCGGTTGGGATATGCCTTTGCATTACGGCTCGCAGGTTGAGGAGCACCATCAGGTGCGTCGCGACTGCGGTGTGTTCGATGTATCCCACATGACCGTTATCGATGTCGCCGGTCCCCAGGCCAAGGTCTGGTTGCAGCGCTTGCTGGCCAACGATGTCGATCGCTTGCAGGACACGGGACGTGCCTTGTACAGCACCATGCTTAACGAGCGCGGCGGCATCGTCGACGACATGATCATTTATCGGGTCGAGCACGGCTATCGGCTGGTCTTCAACGCCTCGACCCGCGATCAGGACCTGGCCTGGATGCAGGCACAGCTTGGTGAATACGATGTGCACCTGCTTGAACGCCCCGAACTTGCAATGCTGGCGATCCAGGGCCCCCAGGCCCGGCACAAGATTGCCGAACTGGTTTCGCAATCGCGCGGCCAACTGATCCAGCAACTCAAGCCTTTCGAAGGCCGTGCCGACGGTGACTGGTTCATCGCCCGTACCGGCTACACTGGCGAAGATGGCCTGGAAATCGTCCTGCCTGCCCACGAAGCCCCGAGTTTTTTCAATGATCTGGTGGGCGCCGGCATTTCTCCCATCGGCCTTGGCGCTCGCGATACCTTGCGTCTGGAAGCTGGCATGAACCTGTATGGCCAGGACATCCACCAGGACGTTTCTCCGCTGGCCTCGAACATGGCCTGGAGCATCGCCTGGGAACCGGCGAGCCGTCAGTTCATCGGGCGCAGTGCTCTGGAAGCCGAGCTGGCCGGCGGTGTACAGCAAAAGCTGGTGGGCCTGGTGCTGGAAGAACGCGGCGTTCTGCGCGCTCATCAGGTGGTCCGCATCGCCGATGTTGGCGAAGGGGAGATCACCAGTGGTAGTTTTTCTCCTACGCTTAGCAAGTCAATTGCCTTGGCACGCGTTCCGATGGCCACCGCCGATCGTGCCGAGGTGGAAATTCGTGGTAAGTGGTACCCGGTACGAGTGGTCAAGCCGACCTTCGTCCGCCATGGCAAAACCCTGATTTAACCTTTTGCGGCGGGCCGCTGACCGCTGACACTTCTCTTGAGGACACAGAATATGAGTGATATCCCTGCCGAACTGCGTTTTGCCGAAAGCCATGAGTGGGCGCGTCTGGAAGCTGACGGTACGGTCACCGTGGGCATCAGCGATCATGCGCAGGAAGCTCTGGGTGATGTGGTGTTTGTCGAGCTGACCGAGGTCGGTAAGGTTTATTCCGCGGGTGACCAGGCCGGTGTGGTGGAGTCGGTAAAAGCCGCTTCCGACATCTACTCGCCGATCAGTGGCGAAGTGATCGCAATCAACGAAGACCTGGGCGGTTCACCGGAACTGCTGAACTCCGATCCATACGGGGCCTGGATCTTCAAGCTCAAGCCAAGCGACAAGGCTGAGCTGGACAAGCTGCTTGATGCAGCAGGCTACAAGGCTGCTATTGGCGAATAAGCAACAAGCCTGTGGGAGCGAGCCTGCTCGCGATGGCTGTGGGTCAGTCAATATGGTTGCCACTGATCCACCGCCATCGCGAGCAGGCTCGCTCCCACAGGTTTTAAGTGCCTTGGAGAGAATTGCCAGGCAAGAAAATGCCGCTCAATCGAGCGGCATTTTTCATCGGTCTGGAATCAGTCCTGGGCGACGGCGTTTTTCGCCAGGATCGCGTTGGCCAGCTCCATGTCGGTGGCCTGCAAGCCCGGGTTGTCGGCACGGACTTTCTGCATCGCAGCTTCCAGGTATGGACCACGGATACCGCCGTCGCTGGCAACGAAGCTGCCGGCGTCGTCCTGAGCGGCGACGATCAGCTTGTTATCCTTGAAAGTCAGGTAGGTGGAACCGGTGGTTGCACCGGACGAGATGACGTTACGCCAAAACGTGTCGGCCATTGCCGAGCCGACAGGAAGAGCAAGCAAGGCCAAGGTCGCGACAGCAAGTTTGAGACGCATGATAGGTGACTCCACTGGGTTAACTATGACTTTGGATAACCAACCCCTCGATTGAGTTCCATGACGTCTCAGTCAGCCCGTTCTACCAGCAGCACCGCGCCTTCCTGTGCCACCACCCTGACCCGCGTGCCCACGGGCGACTCGGGCCCCTTGGCCAGCCAGACACTGTCCGCCACCTTGATCTTGCCGCGTCCATCGATAATCGCTTCATGAATCTGAAAGACCTTGCCGATCAGTTCCTGCCCGCGCAGGTTCAGGAGCGGTTGATCGCTTTGGCGCACTGCGCTGCGCTGGCGTCGCCACCAGTACAGTGCTGTCGCGATGGCGAAAAGGCCGAACAACAGGAACTGCATTTCCCACGGCATCTGCGGCAGGATGAACGTGAGCACGCCGACCGCGGCGGCGGCTATGCCGATCCACAGCAGGTAGCCGCCGGCGCCAAACACTTCGAGGATCAGCAGGATGACGCCCAGCGCCAGCCAGTCCCAGTACGATAGTTGTTGCAGGAACACCCACATATTGGCGCCTCAGGCTTTCTTGCTGTCGAAGGTGGCCTTGACGATCTCACCGATGCCACCAACCGCTCCGATGACCTGACTGGCTTCCAGCGGCATCAGGATCACTTTGCTGTTGTTGGCCGACGCCAGGCGGCCCAGCGCATCAATGTATTTTTGCGCGACGAAGTAGTTCACGGCCTGGACGTTGCCGTCTGCGATTGCCTGGGATACCACCTGGGTGGCCAGCGCTTCGGCTTGCGCTTGACGCTCGCGGGCCTCGGACTCCAGGAACGCGGCCTGGCGGCTGCCCTCTGCCTCGAGGATCTGCGCCTGCTTCTTGCCCTCGGCGGTGAGAATCGCCGACGCTCGCAAGCCCTCGGCTTCCAGGATTTGGGCACGCTTGATGCGTTCGGCTTTCATCTGCCCTGACATGGCGGCCATCAGGTCGGCCGGTGGGCTGATGTCCTTGATCTCGATCCGGGTGATCTTGATGCCCCACGGTGCTGTAGCTTCATCGACAGTGCGCAGCAGTTTTTCATTGATGCCATCACGCTGGCTCAGCATCGCGTCCAGCTCCATGGACCCCAACACGGTGCGGATATTGGTTTGCAGCAGATTGCGGATCGCGTGCTCGAGGTTGTTGACCTCGTAGGCTGCCTGGGCCGTGTTGACCACCTGGAAGAAGCACACTGCGTCGATCTGTACCGTGGCGTTGTCGGCGGTAATGACTTCCTGAGGTGGGATGTCCAGTACGCTTTCCATGACATTGATCTTGCGGCCGATGCGATCCATCACTGGGATGATGATGTTCAAGCCGGGCTTGAGGGTGTTGGTGTAGCGGCCGAACCGTTCGACAGTCCATTGGTAGCCCTGGGGCACGACCTTGAAGCCCATGAATAGAATGGCGACCACGAGGCCGATAAAAAGTAAAAGTACGCTACCGATCTGCATGACTGTTCCCTGTTCTGATTGAAAATGACTTGCGCGCCCTGAGTGTAGGGCAAACGGCCATTGTCATCACTCAGAGGGAGCAAAGCTTGCTCGCGATGCAGGCGCCTTGCTTCCTTGGGAGACCGCGTCATTTTCATCGCGGGCAAGCCTTGCTCCCACAGCCTCTCCCCACAGCTACTTCTGCTCGCTCTGCGGGGTCACGCGCAGGACTTCCTCAACGGTCGTCAGCCCGGCGGCGACTTTTTGTGCGCCCGATAACCGCAAGCTGCGCATCCCTTCCTTGAATGCCTGGCGACGCACCGCCAGCAGGTCGGTGTCGGGGTGAATCAAGCCTTTGACGCTGTCGGTCAATTGCATGATTTCGTAGACCCCGGCGCGGCCGCGATAGCCGGTGTCACGGCATTCCAGGCAGCCGACGGCCTGTTGGGCATTGGCCGGCAACGGGGCCTGCCAGGGGCGTGTCAGGGTCTGCCAATCGTCTTCATCCAGGGTCAGAGGGGCCTTGCAGTGCGGGCACAGCGTGCGTACCAGGCGCTGGGCCATGACGCCGAGCACCGTGGCTTTGATCAGGTAATGGGGCACGCCTAGCTCCAGCAAGCGACTGATGGCGCTCGGTGCATCGTTGGTGTGCAGGGTCGAGAGGACGAGGTGTCCGGTGAGCGCCGCCTGGATCGCCATTTCAGCGGTTTCCAGATCGCGGATCTCGCCGATCATGATGATGTCCGGGTCTTGCCGCATCAACGCACGCACGCCGGCGGCGAAGGTCAGGTCGATGTTGTGCTGCACCTGCATCTGGTTGAAGGACGCCTCGACCATTTCAATCGGGTCCTCGATGGTGCAAAGGTTTACCTCTGGCGTGGCCAGCTTCTTGAGGGTGGTGTAGAGGGTGGTGGTCTTGCCCGAACCGGTCGGGCCGGTCACCAGGATGATGCCGTTGGGCTGACGGGTCATGTCTTGCCAGCGGCGCAGGTCATCGGCGGAGAAGCCGAGCTGGTCGAAGTCCTTGAGCAGTACTTCGGGATCGAAGATCCGCATGACCATTTTTTCGCCAAACGCCGTGGGCAGCGTCGACAGGCGCAATTCCACTTCGCCACCGTCCGGAGTCTTGGTCTTGACCCGGCCGTCCTGGGGCTTGCGCTTTTCCGCGACGTTCATCCGCCCCAGGCTCTTGAGGCGACTGATGATCGCCATCGTCACCTGCGGCGGGAACTGATAGACGGTGTGCAGCACCCCGTCGATGCGAAAGCGCACCGTGCCCTGCTCGCGACGCGGTTCGATGTGGATATCGCTGGCCCGTTGCTGGAAGGCGTATTGGAACAGCCAGTCGACAATGTTGACGATATGGGCGTCGTTGGCGTCCGGCTCCTGATCGCTGGCGCCCAGGTTGAGCAGTTGTTCGAAGTTGCTCAGGTTGCTCGGTTGCTGGTCGACCGTAGTGGCACCGCTGACCGATTTGGCCAGGCGATAGAACTCCACGCTCAGGCGCTGGATATCCACCGGGTTGGCAACGACCCTCTGGATCGGCAGCTTGAGTACATGGGTCAGGTCCGCTTCCCAACTGCTGACGTAAGGCTGGGCGCTGGCCACCGTGACCGCGTCGCGGTCCACAGCCACCGCGAGAATCTTGTGGCGCTGGGCAAAGGCGTAGGACATCAGCGGCGTGACGGCCGCCACGTTGATTTTCAGCGGGTCGATGCGCAGGTAGGGCTGGCCGGCCTGTTGCGACAGCCAGAGGGTCAGGCTTTCCAGGTCCAGGCGCTTGCCGGGGCGGCTGAGATCGTCCAGATGCTGGTTGGCGATGAACTCCAGTGGGTGCAGCTGGGCGCTGGCGCTATGGCGCCGGCGCGCATTGAGTGCGGTTTCGGCGCAGTCCTGGCTGATGAAGCCCTGGGCGACCAATTGGCGCAGCAGATCATTGAGGTCCAGCCAGCGGTCCTGAGTGGCGTGTTTGGTGGACATGCGGGTTCCTATTGGACAATTGCAGCAAAGCCGCGATACAGACGCTTCGGCGTCCTCGCTCGGTCTGCAAAAGAATAGTCCCGACACTATGGACCGTTGGGCCACTACCCGACCAATGCGTTTCGAATTCTTGCCGGCAGCCGTTCAGCCTGCCGCCTGGGCCGGCTCAAGGCGCGCACTGTCAGCGTCTTGCAGGTCCACGGAGCACACGCTGATCAGGTTACGTAATTTTTCAGCGAGCACTTGGGCACGGTGCCAGCTCAACCCGTCCATGAGGATCTCCATCGACAGCAGATCGTCGTCGCGTTCGACGTGGACCTGTCGGGGTGTCAGGCCTTGCAAGGCAAACAGATTCAGCGCCCGGCACAGCAGATCCGGTTCGGCTTCGGCCCGCAGATGGTAGTGGGCGCGACAATGGCGATTCTGGGCGTGCCAGACATCGGGTCGGTTGGATGTGACGGCTTCGAGAGGGGGCATGGACGGTCTCCGGGGATGTGGAGAAATGTTTACATGCGCGGCGGGGTATTTCTTATCTAATATGAGTGATGATTCAGATCCGGTGAATCGTATGATTCTGGATTCAGCCTAGAAGAGGTTTATTTATGCACGGAGAGTTGGACGGCTACGACCGCAGGATCCTGGCGCTGCTCCAAGAGGATGCTTCGCTGTCCAGCGCGCAGATCGCCGAACAGGTGGGCTTGTCCCAATCACCCTGCTGGCGGCGGATTCAACGGATGAAGGAGGAGGGGATTATTCGCGGTCAGGTGACCTTGCTCGATCGCAAGAAAATCGGCCTCAACACGCAGATATTCGCCGAAATCAAACTCAACGCGCACGGACGTTCGAACTTCACCGAGTTCACCGAAGCCATTCGCGGCTTCCCCGAGGTGCTGGAATGCTACGTGCTGATGGGGTCGGTGGATTTCCTGCTGCGCATCGTCACGGCGGACATCGAGGCGTATGAACGCTTCTTCTTCGAAAAGCTGTCGATGGTGCCGGGGATCCAGGAAGTGAACTCGATTGTGGCGCTGTCGGAGATCAAATCGACGACGAGTTTGCCGGTGGTGCGCTGAGCTTGTTTTTGCGGTGTTTGTGCTGGCCCCATCGCGAGCAGGATCGCTCCCACATGGGATCTCTGTTCGCCGATGATCCATTGTGGGAGCGAGCCTGCTCGCGATGGCGATGTTACAGGCGCAGCAAAGTCTTCCAGGCCCGATTCTGATAAACCGCGATCGCTTGTTGCTTGCGCGCCTCCAGGGCTTCTTCGGTAATCGGCTCGTTGGCCAGTTGCGCCAGTTTGTTCAGCTCACCGTAGAGACGGTCCATTTCCGGGATTTCCAGCACATGGCGAGCGTGGTGCAGCCAGGCCTGGATGCGTTCAATGCGCGGCAGCTGTTCGGCCAGGTCTTCCGGTTGTTGCTGATAGCGTTGCAGTTGCAGCGACGAGGACTCTTCGCCCAGCAGGCGCGGCAGCCAGCTAGCCAGTTGGGCGGCACCCTGGCGATTGCCTCGGGTGTTGCGCTCGGCGGCCCAACTGCGGGCCAGCAGCCAGCGTGAGGTGTTGAGGGAGAATTGGCCCCAGCGAGGGTCTTGCAGCTCTTCAAGGAACTGTTCCGGCGCGGCCTTGCGCACGTCTTCGTCATCCAGGCCGGCCTGGACCAACGGGCGCCAGTCTTCCAACAGTGCGTCCAGGGCGACGCGCAAATCATGCGTCGATTGGCGTGGTGCGGCCTGGCCGAGGCTGCTGAGCAGGGCGCGCAATTCGGCCAGGTTTTCCACCCAATCCTGCAGCAGGCGCCAGTGGCCGTTAAAACGATACTGTTCGGCCAGACGCTGGCTGCTGCTCAGCAAATGCCAACTCAGCGCGGCAAAGGCATCATCGAGTGGCATCTGGGCGGTCAATTGCGGGGCCGGCAGACTCAGGGCATAGCTGTTCGCATCATGCAGGCGATAACCACGCTCGGCCTTGCTGATATCACACGGCATCAAGGGCAGGGTCGCGGCCAGCTCGGCGGCCAGTTCCAGCAGGGCAGCGGGTTCACCTTCGCGCAATTCCAGCTCCAGCTCGCAGATTTCTTCCTTCTGCTTGCCGACCACGACGTGGCCCAGGTCCAGCGCGGCCTCGATGACCACTTTGCTTTTGCCGCGGCCCCAGGCGATTTCCGCGCGTTCACGAACGAAATCGGTGGTGAAGATGGCCTTGAGGGTTTTCTTGTCCAGTTCGGCCAACGCCTCTGGCCAGCATTCGCCATCGAGTTTCTTCAGGTCGAGCTTGGCTTTGGGCAGGTGCCAGTCGTACTCGTTGCGCTCGGACAGGCCGGCGATGCTCTGGCCGCGAGTCTTGAGGGTCTGGATCACCTCTTCGCCGTCGCGACGCAGGCGCAGGGCGACCTTGGCCCCGGCCAGGTCACGCTCTGGCGTGTCGAAATACTGGTTCATCAGTTCGTGGCGTTCCCAGCCGCTTTTGTTGCGTTTCTTGAGCAATGGGTGCTCGCGCAAGGCTGCCAGGGTCTCGCGGCTGACGCGGAGTTTGATTTCGGTTTCTTTCTGCATGGCCGGAAAATCCAGGGATCGGGTGCGCAGCCGGGGGAAGGTGTGGCTGCCAAGGCCGTGCAGTGTACAGGACTCATCCGTTCTACGCGCCGCGGCGGTTTATGGGAGTGTCCTGTCTCACCAATACTGTTCCTTTTTGGTGAGACAGGACACTCGCGCAAGATGGTTCTATGATGGACATCAATTTGTAAGTCCGGAGCCAGCGATGCCTTTGCCCACCCTGAAAGATCAGTTCGCTGCCCTGATCGCCGCGCCTTCGGTCAGTTGTACCCAACCTGGGCTGGACCAGTCCAACAGCGCCGTGATCGAGCTGTTGGCGGGCTGGCTCGCCGATCTGGGGTTCTCCTGCGATATCCAGCAGGTCAGCCCCGGCAAGTTCAATTTGCTGGCCAGTTTCGGCAGCGGTCCCGGAGGCCTGGTACTGGCCGGGCACAGCGACACGGTGCCGTTCGACGGCCAGTTGTGGCAGACCGATCCGCTGAAGCTCACCGAGGTCGATGGCCGTTGGGTTGGCCTGGGCAGTTGCGACATGAAGGGTTTTTTCGCCCTGGCCATCGAAGCGGTCAAGCCCTTGCTGGAGCAACCGTTCAAGCAGCCCTTGCTGATCCTGGCCACTTGCGACGAAGAAAGCTCCATGGCCGGCGCCCGTGCCCTGGCCGATGCCGGAAGGCCGTTGGGGCGTGCGGCGGTGATCGGCGAGCCGACCGGCCTCAAGCCGATTCGGATGCACAAAGGCATCATGATGGAGCGCATCGACATTCTCGGGCGCAGCGGTCATTCCTCCGACCCGAGCCTGGGTCACAGCGCCCTTGAAGCGATGCACGACGCCATGGGCGAGTTGCGTGGCCTGCGCCTGCAATGGCAGCGCGAATTTCGTAACCCGCAATTCACCGTGCCACAGCCCACCCTGAATTTCGGCTGCATCCACGGTGGCGACAACCCCAACCGGATTTGCGGCCAGTGCTCCATGGAGTTCGACCTGCGGCCATTGCCCGGCATGGACCCGAATGTCTTGCGGGCGGCGATCCAGCAGAAGCTCAATCCCATCGCCGAGCGCCATAAAGTCAAGATCGACTACGCACCGCTGTTCCCCGAAGTGCCCCCCTTCGAGCAGGCCGAAGACTGCGAACTGGTGCGAGTGGCCGAGCGACTCACCGGCCATCGTGCCGAAGCAGTGGCGTTTGGCACCGAAGCGCCTTATCTTCAGCGTCTTGGCTGCGAAACCCTGGTACTTGGCCCCGGCGATATCGCCTGTGCCCACCAACCGGGCGAGTACCTTGAAATGTCACGTTTGCAACCTACCGTGCAGCTATTGCGGCAACTGATCGAACATTACTGCCTGACACCGGCCACGGCCGGCTAAATTGCCCACATCCGGGCCCGTATTCATGAGGAGAGCGCGCGTGTCGCCAAGCCTGTTCCGACGATAACCATCAGCCCGCTGTGCGTTCCGTTTCGTCTTTTTTCGGCTGCTATTTATTTACAGGCCCAGGTTCATGCCCGAATACGTCAATTGGCTTCGTCACGCTTCGCCCTACATCAACGCCCACCGCGATTGCACCTTCATCGTCATGCTGCCCGGCGATGGTGTGGAACATCCGAACTTCGGCAACATCGTCCACGACCTGGTGTTGCTGCACAGCCTTGGCGTGCGTCTGGTGCTGGTTCATGGTTCGCGTCCACAGATCGAAACCCGCCTCGCCGCGCGGGGCCTGACGCCCCATTACCACCACGGTATGCGCATCACCGACGCTGCAACCCTGGAGTGCGTGATCGACGCTGTCGGCCAGCTACGCATCGCCATTGAAGCGCGCCTGTCGATGGACATGGCGTCCTCGCCGATGCAGGGTTCGCGCCTGCGGGTCGCCAGCGGCAACCTGGTGACGGCACGGCCCATCGGCGTACTGGAAGGCGTGGATTATCACCACACCGGCGAAGTCCGTCGGGTCGATCGCAAGGGCATCAATCGCCTGCTGGACGAACGCTC
The DNA here is from genome assembly GCF_032614175.1 of Pseudomonas sp. P105. Lineage (NCBI taxonomy): Bacteria > Pseudomonadati > Pseudomonadota > Gammaproteobacteria > Pseudomonadales > Pseudomonadaceae > Pseudomonas > Pseudomonas sp. P105. The sequence goes on along the minus strand of NZ_CP126693.1, from coordinate 5,962,349 downwards.
CATCGTCCTGCTGTCACCATTGGGCTATTCGCCGACCGGGGAGATTTTCAACCTCGCCTGCGAAGACGTCGCGACCCGGGCGGCCATCGACCTGGCAGCCGACAAACTGCTGCTGTTCGGTGCCGAGCAGGGGCTGATCGGCGAAGACGGTCGTTTAGTGCGCGAGTTGCGCCCGCAACAGGTCCCTGCCCACATGCAACGACTGGGCAGCGACTATCAGGCCGAGCTGCTGGATGCGGCGGCCCAGGCCTGTCGCGGTGGTGTGGCGCGCAGTCATATTGTCAGCTACGTCGAAGACGGTGCGTTGCTGGCCGAACTGTTCACCCGTGATGGCAGCGGCACGCTGGTGGCCCAGGAACAATTCGAGGTGGTGCGCGAAGCGGCCATCGAGGATGTTGGCGGTTTGCTGGACCTGATCAGCCCGCTGGAAGAACAGGGGATTCTGGTGCGTCGTTCCCGCGAAGTGCTGGAGCGTGAGATTGAGCAATTCAGTGTGGTCGAGCGCGAAGGCATGATCATCGCCTGCGCGGCGCTTTACCAGATCGCCGATTCGGATGCCGGGGAGCTGGCGTGCCTGGCGGTGAATCCGGAATACCGCCACGGCGGTCGTGGCGATGAGCTGCTGGAGCGGATCGAAACCCGGGCTCGGGCCAAAGGGCTCAAGACGCTCTTCGTACTCACCACCCGTACGGCCCATTGGTTCCGCGAGCGGGGCTTTGAGCCCAGCAGTGTCGAGCGCCTGCCAGCGGCGCGGGCATCGCTGTACAACTATCAGCGCAACTCGAAAATCTTCGAAAAAGCCCTCTAGGCGTCCTGCCTGGGGGGAGCCGCACATCGGAGTGAACCGCGTAGCTGCGACCTTCTTGATTCCAGACAATGATCCGTCAGGCTGGAATCCATCAAGATCGCAGCTACGCTGTTTTGTCCATGAGTGCTGCACTTGGAATGCATGGAAGCCGGCTGCGTTTCCCACGATCGCCACAGTGCAGAATCGCTATCAATAAAAATATTCAGTAATTCACAGACTGGCCGATATGCCATGTCACGGTTGGATGACGCTTTGATGGCGGTGATATTTCCAAATGAGCTGAAAACTTATGAAACAATTCTTTTTAGATTTATAAACAAACCATTATTCTGCGGGCCGGTGTCGCGGGGTTAGACGATGGTCGTAATCACAAATGCTTACGATTGACTTGCCAGTCACGGTCTGGCGCTAATCACGCATCCGCGGATTCCGGGCGTTCGACCCGGAACCAAAGACACACAAGAATTAGAAAACGAGAGGAGCGAAGCATGAACAAGTCCACCTTGGCCCTGGCTGTGGCCGTTGGGGTTCTGGCGCAGCAGGCAGGCGCCGCGGGTTTTATCGAGGACAGCAAGGCGTCTGTCAGTTCTCGTACGTTGTATTTCAATAACGATAACCGTGAAGGCGGTGAGGACCTGCGCGAAACGGGCACTGGCCTCAAGTTCGACTACAAGTCTGGCTTCACGCAAGGCGTGGTTGGTTTTGGTATCGACGCTCAGGCACTGGTTGGTATTCGTCTCGATGGGGGGAGAGGTCGTAACGCCGGCTCCTACATGCCAGCCGATACTGATGGTTCGGCTGTACATGAGTGGAGCCGTTTGTCCGGCAACGTAAAGGCGCTTTTCTCCAAGACCGAAGCACACGTGGGTGGCGCCCTGGCACCAAACCTGCCGATCCTGGTTGCCAACGACAGCCGTCTGCTGCCACAGACCTTTGAAGGTGGCACCATCACCTCCAAGGAAATCGACAACGTTACTTTCAACGCTGGTCAGCTGGAACACGCCACAGGTCGTGCATCGAGCAACAGCACTGGTCTGGCAGTGGCGGGCGGTACCGAGGAAAGCAACCAGTTCCGTTACGCCGGTGCTGACTGGAAGGTCACCAAAGACCTGACGCTGCAGTACTACTACGCCAACCTGCAGGATTACTACAAGCAGCACTTCCTGGGCGCGGTACACGTTTTCCCGATCAGTGAAGGTCAATCCTTCAAGACCGACCTGCGCTATTTCGACAGCAGTTCGGATGGTCGTAACGGCGATGCGGGCTATCAATTCAACAACAACAACGGTTACGCCAAGACGCCGGGCGAGGTCGATAACAAGACCTGGAGCGCGATGTTCACTTACACCCTCGGTGGCAGTGCCTTCCTGTTGGGTCACCAGCAAGTCGGCGATGACGGCGGTTTTGTCTACCTGAACCAGAACAACGTAGTTGATGGCAACGGTCGCCTCGAAGGTGCCGGTGGTGCGAGCTTCTACCTGTTCACCGACAGCATGATCAACGGTTTTGTCCGTGCAGGTGAAAACACTACTTTCGGCCAATACTCCTACGACTTCGCTTCCTTGGGCGTCCCAGGCCTGAAAGCCTCGGTTTCCTACCTGCGTGGTGATGACGTTAAAACCGTCAGCGGCGCAAGCGATTACTCCGAGTGGGAACGCGACATGCGGGTGGATTACGTCATCCAGCAGGGCGCGTTGAAAGGCTTCGGTACCACCGTGCGTCACGGCTCCTACCGCAGCAGCGGTGTTGGCGATGATCAGGATCAGACTCGCGTGATCTTCAACTACACTTACAACTTCATGTAAGACGTAGCGAAGTAAAGAAGCCCCGCCCGGCAGCACGCCGGGCGGGGCTTTTGCGTTTCTGGGGAGGCGGGAGGATTTTTAAGCGGTCCCTTCGCTATCGTGCAGACTCCGTCGCATCTTTACGCAGGATGAACGCACTGAATGCCAGAAAATCGTCCAGATGTCCGGTAATGATCGCAACCATGATCGGCAATTGCAGGGCTTGGTAGTCATGCACGGCGATATTCCTGAAACCCACCATGTTCTTCAGGTTTTTCACCAGACCTTCTTCCACCCAGCCTCCTTGAAAAAGCAACTCGAATGTATCGCGGGCACTTTGCGGGACACCCAATCGCTCACGTCGAATCAAATGCTGTCCCATATCCAGTGCCGCTTCGCACGCACGCTGGATGTTCAGGACTGCCGAATCCTGGCGAGTGAAATCGGTGGCAAACGTAGCGGGATCTTTCTCGTACTCCTCCCGTACCCTGGCGACGCAACGCTCGATACTCGCTGCTTTATTGATCAGTACGTCATCGGCCATACACGCTGCCTTCTTCCTGAATATCCTTGAGCAATCCCGCCCGAGCCTCATCGAGAGCGGTTTTTTCGCTGAGAATAAAACACTCGAACAACCCCGCCTGTACGTCTCTGGCCCAGAGCCTCTGGCCTCGGGTCACGATCTGGTATTGCATGACGGTTGTTGCCCCGCGTAAATCAATCAGATCCACCGGACTGCCCGCGATATCCGCCAAGTCACCTGAAAGCTGCCATAACGACACAGGATCGACTTCGCCGGACAAAAGCACAGCAATATCGACATCACTGTCAGGCCCGGCGGTGCCCTGTGCATGGCTACCGAACAGGTAAACTGCCAGCAGTCCCGGGAGATGGTTTTGCAGATGAGTCAGCAAGGCTTGAGTGTTCATCTGCCTATCCTAGCCGCTCGTCCTGAAATCGCGTCAATAATTTCCGCAGTGTGGGTACAAAACAAAAAAAGCCCCGCCCGGCTATACGCCGGGCGGGGCCTTTGCGTCTTCGGATCAGGCCCACCCCTGTAGCCTTCTCCGAACCTTCTCCTCTTTCAGCAACTCGAGGCCTTCTCGAAACCTCGGAAATAATCATGAGCGGCTAGGCCCGAAGCCGCCAGTGAACAGTTTTTTATATTCGCTATTGATCTAGATAAATGGATATTGATTCTTTTTAAAGCAATCAAAACCGGTGCACAGTTTGGACTCACAAAAACCATCAGGAGCCGCACCATGAGCCTCAGACTCGGCGACATCGCCCCCGATTTCGAACAGGATTCCAGCGCCGGCAAGATTCGCTTCCACGAGTGGCTCGGCGATAGCTGGGGAGTGCTGTTTTCCCATCCGGCGGATTTCACACCGGTGTGCACCACCGAACTGGGCCTGACCGCCAAGCTCAAGGACGAGTTCGCCAAACGTGGAGTCAAGGCCATTGCTCTCTCGGTAGACCCGGTGGACTCGCACCACAAGTGGATCGAGGACATCAACGAAACTCAGAATGCGGTGGTCAATTTCCCGATCCTGGCCGACGCCGACCGCAAGGTGTCAGACCTGTATGACCTGATCCACCCCAACGCCAGTGACACGCTGACCGTGCGCTCCCTGTTCGTGATCGATCCGAACAAGAAAATCCGCCTGACTATCACGTATCCGGCCAGCACCGGGCGCAATTTCAACGAGATCCTGCGGGTGATCGACTCATTGCAACTGACCGACAACTACAAGGTGGCCACACCGGCCAACTGGCAGGACGGCGATGAAGTGGTGATCGTGCCGTCGCTCAAGGATGAGGACGAAATCAAACAGCGCTTTCCCAAGGGTTACCGCGCGGTAAAACCTTACCTGCGCCTCACTCCGCAGCCCAATCGCTGACGCAAAACCTAAACCTGTGGGAGCGAGCCTGCTCGCGATAGTGGTCTATCAGTCGACATCGCCGCCGGCCGCCATCGCGAGCAGGCTCGCTCCCACAAAGAGGATCTCTGTGCACTAAGGGTTTTGGCCGTTCCGACGGCCTTTTTTACGTCTTGATGTTTATATCTCTTTATCGAATAAACAAATGAAAAAATATGATTTAAGGATATATAAACCGGCTGTTATGGTTTGCTCCATCCCGCGAGATCGCCCACTGCGCATCGCACGTGACAGTTAAGGAATGGTTGGTATGTTGGTTGTCTCGCTCGGCGGCAGTCCTAGCCAGCGCTCCCGTTCAGGAGTGCTGTTGGAGCGCTCACAACGTTGGTTGCAGCAACAGGGGGTGGAAGTGGTGAGCTATCAGGTGCGGGATTTTCCCGCCGAGGATTTGCTCCATGCCCGCTTCGGCAGCCCCAAGGTGGTGGACCTGCTCGCCCAGATCGAAAACGCCGACGGGCTGTTGATCGCCACGCCGGTCTACAAGGCGTCTTTTTCCGGTGCATTGAAGACAGTGCTGGACCTTCTGCCGGAACGTGCCCTGGCCCATAAGGTGGTATTGCCCATGGCCACGGGCGGCAGCATCGCCCATATGCTGGCGGTGGATTACGCCCTCAAGCCGGTGCTGTCGGCGCTCAAGGCCCAGGAAATGCTCCATGGGATTTTCGCCGAAGACAGCCAGATCGCTTATGGCGAAGGCAGTGCCCAGGCGCAGTTGGCCCCGGCCCTGCAAGCGCGCCTGAGCGAAGCGCTGGAGCAGTTCTACAGCGCCATGGCTCGTCGGCCAAAGCCGCTGGACCCCAGCGTATTGAATGAACGCCTATTGAGTGCTCGCTGGAGCATCTGACCCGATACATCACTGATTCAACTCCACCTTACTCAGCCGCCAACGGCCAAGCAGGTGCAGCCAAAACCCCACAGCAAAAGGAGAGGCGCCATGCGCACTGTCATTTTGCGTCGCGGGCTGGTCGCTCTGTTTGCTGCGGCTGTGTCCTTCGGCGCCATCACCCAGGCTCAAGCCGAGACCCTTCGGATCGGTTACCAAAAATACGGCACGTTGGTGCTGCTCAAGGCCAAGGGTACTTTGGAAAAGCGCCTCGCCGCCCAGGGCGTGGACGTGCAATGGACCGAGTTTCCCGGCGGCCCCCAACTGCTTGAAGGCTTGAACGTCGGCTCCATCGATTTTGGTGTGACCGGCGAAACCCCTCCGGTATTCGCCCAGGCGGCCGGCGCTGACCTGCTTTATGTTGCTTACGAGCCGCCCGCGCCTGACAGCGAGGCGATCCTGGTGCCCAAGGGCTCGCCCATCCAGTCGGTGCAGGACCTCAAGGGCAAGAAAGTCGCGCTGAACAAAGGCTCCAACGTCCACTACCTGCTGGTCCGGGCACTCGAAGATGCAGGCCTCAAGTACGCCGATATCCAGACCGTTTTCCTACCACCGGCCGATGCCCGTGCGGCGTTCGAACGTAGCAGCGTGGACGCCTGGGTGATCTGGGATCCGTATCAGGCGGCCGCTGAGCAACAGTTGCAGGCACGCACCCTGCGTGACGGCAAAGGCATCGTCGATAACCACCAGTTCTACCTCGCCACCAAACCCTATGCGCAAAAAAATCCCCAGGTCATCACGACGCTGGTGGAAGAAGTGCGCGCGGTGGGGGAGTGGTCCAAGGCCAACCCTGAAGAGGTGACCCAGCAGGTAGCGCCGCTGCTCGGCCTGCCGGCGGACATCACCCTGACGGCGGTGAAACGCCAAGGCTACGGGGCGTTGTTCCTCACGCCGGAAGTGGTGGCGGCGCAGCAGAAAATCGCTGACCGCTTCTACCAGCTCAAATTGATCCCCAAACCCTTGAGCATCAAGGACGTGATCTGGACGCCGCCGGCGGCCGTTGCGAAAGCGCAGTAATTCGATCCCTTAGGAGAACACTCCATGAGCCTCAATATTTTCTGGTTCCTGCCCACCCACGGCGATGGCCATTACCTTGGCACTGCTGAAGGCGCCCGCGCCGTCGATCACGGCTACCTGCAGCAGGTAGCCCAGGCGGCGGATCGACTGGGTTTCGGCGGTGTGCTGATTCCTACCGGACGTTCCTGCGAGGACTCCTGGCTAGTGGCCGCTTCGTTGATTCCGGTGACCCAGCGCCTGAAGTTCCTCGTCGCCCTGCGCCCCGGGATCATTTCCCCGACGGTGGCGGCGCGCCAGGCCGCGACGCTCGACCGGTTGTCCGGTGGACGTGCGCTGTTCAACCTGGTGACCGGCGGCGACCCGGACGAACTGGCTGGCGACGGCCTGTTCCTGGACCACGAGCAACGCTACCAGGCGTCGGTGGAATTCACCCGCATCTGGCGCCGGGTGCTGGAAGGCGAAACCGTGGATTATGACGGTGAGCACATCAGTGTGAAGGGCGCCAAGCTGCTCTATCCGCCGATTCAGCAACCGCGTCCGCCGCTGTATTTCGGCGGCTCGTCGGAAGCTGCCCAGGATCTTGCGGCCGAACAGGTGGAAATGGTGCTGACCTGGGGTGAGTCGCCCGCAGCCGTCGCGCAAAAAATCGAACAAGTGCGGGCCAAGGCCGCGAAGCTTGGCCGTACCGTGCGCTTCGGCATCCGCCTGCATGTGATCGTGCGTGAAACCAACGCCGAAGCCTGGCGAGCGGCCGACCGGCTGATCTCCCACCTGGACGACGACACCATTGCCCGTGCGCAGGCCTCCCTGGCGCGTTTCGATTCGGTGGGCCAGCAACGTATGGCCGCGTTGCATGGCGGCCGACGCGACAAGTTGGAAGTCAGCCCCAACCTGTGGGCCGGTGTCGGCCTGGTGCGCGGCGGCGCCGGAACGGCGTTGGTGGGCGATGGCCCGACCGTGGCGGCCCGGGTCAAGGAGTACGCCGACCTTGGTATCGACACCTTTATCTTCTCCGGTTATCCACACCTGGAAGAGTCCTATCGCGTGGCGGAACTGCTGTTCCCACACCTGGACGTGGAGCGCCCGGAGTTGCCGAAGAGCCAGGGCTATGTGAGCCCGTTTGGTGAAATGGTCGCCAACGACATTCTTCCCAAAGCCGCGTCCCAGAGCTGAGGCGGCCATGAAGAAAATTATCCACAACCTGGCGCCCTGGGCGGTGCCGCTGCTGTCGCTGGCGGTGTGGCAACTGTCGGTATCGGCAGGCTGGTTGTCCACGCGGATCCTGCCGGCCCCCGTGGCCGTCATCGAAGCCGGGGTCAACCTGGTGCGCAGCGGCGAAATCTGGACGCACTTGGCCATCAGCGGTTGGCGCGCAGCGGTGGGCTTCCTGATCGGCGGCGGCATCGGCCTGACCCTGGGTTTCATCACCGGTTTGTCGACATGGGGCGAGCGACTGTTGGACAGCTCGGTGCAGATGGTGCGTAACGTGCCGCACCTGGCGCTGATTCCGCTGGTGATCCTGTGGTTCGGCATCGATGAGTCAGCGAAAATTTTCCTGGTGGCGCTGGGCACGCTGTTCCCCATCTACCTCAACACCTACCACGGGATTCGTAACGTCGATCCGGCGCTGGTGGAAATGTCGCGCAGCTACGGCTTGTCCGGCTTCAGCCTGTTTCGCCAAGTGATCCTGCCCGGCGCCTTGCCTTCGATCCTGGTGGGCGTGCGCTTTGCGTTGGGCTTCATGTGGCTGACGCTGATCGTGGCGGAAACCATTTCAGCCAGTGCCGGCATCGGTTATCTGGCGATGAATGCCCGGGAATTCCTGCAGACCGACGTGGTGGTCCTGGCGATTCTTCTGTACGCCGTGCTCGGCAAACTGGCCGACCTTGCCGCCCGCGGGCTTGAGCGGGTCTGGCTGCGCTGGCACCCGGCGTATCAAGTGAGCAAGGGAGGTCCCGCATGACCGCCCAACAACCTCCACGCTTGCTGCGCGGTATCCCGCTGGCCGTGCGCAAATTGCAAAAAAACTTCGGTTCGCGCCAGGTGCTGCGTGACATCGACCTGCATATACCGGCCGGGCAGTTCGTGGCAGTGGTCGGGCGCAGCGGCTGCGGCAAAAGTACTTTGCTGCGCTTGCTGGCTGGCCTCGATCAACCCACCGACGGCCAATTACTGGCGGGTTCGGCACCGTTGAGTGCCGCACAACAGGACACGCGGTTGATGTTCCAGGAGGCGCGTTTGCTGCCCTGGAAAAAAATCATCGACAACGTTGGCCTCGGGCTAAAGGGCAACTGGCGCCCGCAGGCGTTGCAAGCACTGGAAGCCGTCGGTTTGGCCGACCGCGCTCATGAGTGGCCGGCGGCGCTGTCTGGCGGACAGAAACAACGGGTGGCCCTGGCCCGCGCGCTGATTCATCAGCCACGCCTGTTGCTGCTCGACGAACCCTTGGGGGCGCTGGACGCCCTGACCCGGATCGAGATGCAGCAATTGATCGAGCGCCTGTGGCAGCAACACGGCTTCACCGTGCTGCTGGTGACCCATGACGTCAGCGAGGCGGTGGCCATCGCCGACCGGGTGATCCTGATCGAGGACGGCCGGATCGGCCTCGACTTGGCCATCGACCTGCCACGCCCACGGGCTCGCGGCTCTCATCGGCTGGCGAGCCTGGAAACCGAAGTTCTCAACCGCGTGCTGTCCTTGCCCGGCCAACCGCCGGAGCCCGAACCGATTTCACCCTTGCCTACGCAACTGCGTTGGGCGCAATAACTTCATCCAGACAGGAATCGACACCATGACTATCAAAGCCATCAACGTACGCAACCAGTTCAAAGGCACCATCAAGGAAATCGTCGAGGGCGACGTGCTGTCGGAAATCGACGTACAGACTGCCTCGGGTATTGTCACCTCGGTCATCACCACTCGTTCCGTCAAGGAGCTGGAGCTGGCGATCGGCAGCGAAGTGATCGCCTTCGTCAAATCCACGGAGGTGTCTATCGCCAAGTTGTGAGCGATGTTTCAGGGGGCATCACGCTTGGGCAAATACGGCGGCAGATACAACCCCAGGTAAGCATCGAACACCCGCATGCCTTCTTCGGCCATGCGCGGGGTGATCTGGCCGTGTTGCTGCACCGAGCGCGCGTAGACGCGGTCGCCCAGTTCCATGGCCAGGGCGAACACATCAACGTCATGGGGCAGTGCCGGCAGTTCGAAATGGCGAGCGAAGAGCTTGTGCAACAATTCGCCGAGTTCGAGATCGTGCTGACGGTCGGCCTGGATGACTTCAGTCAGGCCATGTTGGGCCAGGATCAGTTGGCGGGCGGCGGCGTCCTGGCTGTAGATGGTCAGCATGCGTTGCTCCACCTGCCGCGACAGGTCGTGCCAGTGGTTCAGTCGCGCATGATCGATCGGCACTTGCAGGCAGGCGCGAAAGGCCGCGTGGACGTCGGCGGTCAGCCCTTGCAGCAGGGCCGGGACGCTGGCGAAGAAGTGATACACCGAGGAGGGCGGAATCCCGGCGCGTTCGGCGACGCTGTAGATCGACAGGCTGGCCACGCCTTCGGCAGCAAGCAGCGTGCGGGCGGCATCGAGAATCGAGTCGATCCGGGCCTGGCTGCGGGCGCGAGGCTTGCGAGGGGTGGCGGTGCGCGTCATCGGTATCTCCTGCGGGGCTGCCGGGCATTGTACGAGCCGGGTTCAGTGTTGTCTTCAAGGCCGTCATCGCGAGCAGGCTCGCTCCCACATTGGATCTTTGGTGGTCAGTTAATCATGCTCACCACTGTTCCCTGTGGGAGCGAGCCTGCTCGCGATCCGCCGAAGGCGGCCATCCACCCCAAGGCATAAAAAAACGCCGCAGCCTCGAAGGCCTGCGGCGTTTTTTACTGCAACCCGCTTACACGGTATGCAGGTACCAGTTGTACTCAAGGTCGGAGATGGAGTGTTCGAACTCCTCCAGCTCGCTTTCCTTGCAGGCCACGAAGATATCGATGTATTTCGGATCGATGTACTTGGCCATGACTTCGCTGTCGTCCAGCTCGCGCAGGGCATCGCGCAGGTTGTTCGGCAGGCTTTGCTCGTTCTGCTCGTAGCTGTTGCCTTCCACCGGCGCACCGGGCTCGATCTTGTTGACCAGGCCATGGTGCACGCCAGCCAGTACGGCGGCCATCAGCAGATACGGGTTGGCGTCGGCGCCGGCCACGCGGTGTTCCAGACGCACCGCATCGGCGGAGCCGGTGGGTACGCGCAGGGCCACGGTGCGGTTGTCCAGGCCCCAGGTTGGCGAGTTCGGCACGTAGAACTGTGCGCCGAAGCGACGGTAGGAGTTCACGTTCGGGCAGAGGAAAGCCATCTGCGCCGGCAGGGTCTCGAGCACACCGCCGATCGCGTGACGCAGTGCGGCGTTCTGCTCGGGATCCTCGCTGGCAAAAATATTCTTGCCATCTTTATCCAGGATCGAAATGTGGACGTGCAGGCCATTGCCCGCCTGGCCCGGATACGGCTTGGCCATGAAGGTGGTGTCCATTTCATGGTCGTAGGCGATGTTCTTGATCAGGCGCTTGAGCAGTACCGCGTAGTCGCAGGCCTTGATCGGGTCGGCCACGTGGTGCAGGTTCACTTCGAACTGCGCCGGGGCACTTTCCTTGACGATGGCATCGGCGGGAATGCCTTGCTCCTTGGCTCCCTCCAGAATGTCCTGGAGGCAATCGACGTATTCGTCGAGGTCGTCGATCAGGTAGACCTGTGTCGAGTGCGGGCGTTTGCCGGAGATCGGCGAGCGGGGCGGTTGTGGGCGTCCATTCACGTTCTCCTGGTCGATCAGGTAGAACTCCAGCTCGAATGCCGCGCAGATGGTCAGGCCCAGCTCATCGAACTTGGTCACGACCTGGCGCAGGACTTCGCGAGGGTCGGCGAAGAAAGGGTCACCTTCAAGTTCGTGCATGGTCATTAACAGTTGCGCGGTAGGGCGCTTCTGCCAGGGCTCGTTGCACAGGGTGTCAGGGATTGGATAACAGATCCGGTCAGCGTCGCCGATGTCCAGGCCCAGGCCGGTGCTTTCCACCGTGGAGCCGTTGATATCCAGGGCAAATAAAGAGGCCGGCAGGTTGATGCCTTTCTCGTAAACCTTGTGGAGGCTGGTGCGTTCAATGCGCTTGCCGCGCACCACACCATTCATATCCGCAATCAGAAGGTCAACGTACAGAACCTCAGGATGTTCCTTAAGGAACGCGTTCGCTTCGTTAAGCTGAACGGCACGCGGGGGTACCGACATGATGCAACACCTTTGTTGTTAAAAATATCAATCATTGATCTCTTCTAAACCCAGTCAACCCGAACGGCATGCCGAAGTCAAGCTGGGCCTTTTTTGCTCTAAAAAAGCACCTGCGGGGCTTTTTTGAGGCAATTTGGGGCGTTTTTTTCCCTTTGGAGGAGATGGCGCCCGCAGGCTTGAGCGGGCCGTGTTGTATTTTTTACGGGGGTGTTGTGTAAAAAAATGAACAAGGCTAAGCTCGATTCAAACCCATAACAGCAATAATACCGGGGTGCTTCATGTCTCGCCTGCCGTTAATCGGCGTCACCACCTGCTCCAGGCAGATGGGTCTGCATGCGTATCACGTCAGTGGCGATAAATATTCCCGGGCTGTCGCGACAGCCGCCAAGGGCTTGCCAGTGCTGATTCCGTCCCTGGCGGATCTGTTCCCGCCGTCCGATATTCTGGACGCCCTGGACGGCATTCTTTTTACCGGCTCTCCTTCTAATGTAGAACCTTTTCACTATCAGGGCCCCGCCAGCGCGCCGGGCACTGCTCATGATCCTGCACGGGATGCCACCACCCTGCCGTTGATCCGCGCCGCTGTAGCGGCCGGCATCCCGGTGCTGGGTATCTGCCGTGGGTTCCAGGAGATGAACGTAGCCTTTGGCGGCAGCCTGCATCAGAAAGTTCATGAAGTCGGAACGTTCATCGATCATCGTGAAGACGACACTCAAGCGGTGGATGTCCAATACGGTCCTGCCCACGCCGTGCATATCCAGCCTGGCGGTATTCTGGCAGGGCTGGGGCTGCCGCTGGCGATTCAGGTCAATTCGATCCATAGCCAGGGTATCGAGCGTCTGGCACCTGGGTTGCAGGCCGAAGCGGTGGCGCCGGATGGCCTGATCGAGGCTGTTTCGGTGCCAGGAGGCAAGGCTTTTGCTTTAGGTGTGCAATGGCACCCTGAATGGGAGGTAAGCTCCAACCCGTACTACCTTGCGATTTTCCAGGCATTTGGCGATGCCTGCCGGGCAAGGGCAACACAACGCGACGCCGATGCGTCAAACAACGCCTGACTACTAAATAGCAGCCAGGAAACTCACGCCTAGAGGCATTTATGAGTAACAACCTCGACCAGCTCACCGATTGGTTGAAAGACCATAAGATCACAGAAGTCGAATGCATGATTGGCGACCTGACCGGCATCACCCGGGGCAAGATTTCGCCGACCAACAAGTTCATTGCCGAAAAAGGCATGCGCCTGCCCGAGAGCGTTCTGCTCCAGACCGTTACGGGCGACTATGTCGAAGACGACATCTATTACGAACTGCTCGACCCTGCCGACATCGACATGATGTGCCGCCCGGACGAAAACGCAGTGTTCCTTGTGCCCTGGGCCATCGAGCCCACCGCCCAGGTTATCCACGACTCCTACGACAAGCATGGCAATCCCATCGAACTGTCGCCGCGCAACGTGCTCAAGAAAGTGCTCAAGCTCTATGCCGACAAGGGCTGGCAGCCGATCGTCGCGCCGGAAATGGAGTTCTACCTGACCAAGCGCAGCGACGACCCGGACTTCCCGTTGCAGCCGCCCATTGGCCGCTCCGGTCGCCCGGAAACCGGCCGTCAGTCGTTCTCGATCGAAGCGGCCAACGAATTCGACCCGTTGTTCGAAGATGTCTACGACTGGTGCGAACTGCAGGAGCTGGACCTCGACACGCTGATCCATGAGGACGGCACGGCGCAGATGGAGATCAATTTCCGTCACGGCGACGCCTTGTCCCTGGCCGACCAGATCCTGGTGTTCAAGCGCACCATGCGCGAGGCGGCGCTCAAGCACAACGTTGCCGCCACTTTCATGGCCAAGCCCATGACCGGCGAGCCCGGCAGTGCGATGCATCTGCACCAGAGCATCATCGACAAAGACACCGGCAAGAACGTCTTTTCCAATGAAGACGGGACCATGAGCACGCTGTTCCTGAATCACATTGGAGGTCTGCAGAAGTTCATCCCCGAGCTGCTGCCGCTGTTTGCCCCTAACGTGAACTCGTTCCGCCGCTTCCTGCCGGATACGTCGGCGCCGGTGAACGTGGAATGGGGTGAAGAGAACCGCACCGTGGGCCTGCGCGTGCCGGAAGCCGGGCCGCAGAACCGTCGGGTGGAAAACCGTTTGCCGGGCGCCGACGCCAACCCGTACTTGGCGATCGCCGCCAGCCTGTTGTGCGGCTACATCGGCATGGTCGAAGGCATCAACCCGAGCGCGCCGGTGGTGGGGCGAGGGTATGAACGTCGCAACCTGCGCCTGCCACTGACCATCGAAGATGCCCTCGAGCGCATGGAAAACAGCGCCACCATCGAGAAATACCTGGGCAAGAAATTCATCACAGGCTACGTCGCGGTCAAGCGGGCCGAGCATGAAAACTTCAAGCGCGTCATCAGTTCGTGGGAGCGGGAATTCCTGCTCTTTGCCGTCTGAAGCGCCGGGCGGGACTGCTTCAGGCAGTTCCGTCCCCACCGATCTACAAGGAGAATTCGCATGACCGGCAACAATCCGCAAACCCGTAAATGGCAGGCCCTGAGCAACGATCACCACCTGGCGCCATTCAGCGACTTCAAGCAGCTCAAAGAGAAAGGCCCGCGCATCATCACCCACGCCAAGGGCGTTTACCTGTGGGACAGTGAAGGCAACAAGATCCTCGATGGCATGGCCGGCCTCTGGTGCGTGGCCGTCGGCTACGGCCGCGACGAACTGGCCGACGCCGCCAGTCAGCAGATGCGCGAGCTGCCGTACTACAATCTGTTCTTCCAGACCGCTCACCCGCCGGTGCTGGAATTGTCCAAAGCCATCGCCGACATCGCCCCTGAAGGCATGAACCACGTGTTCTTCACCGGCTCCGGCTCCGAAGGCAACGACACCATGCTGCGCATGGTCCGCCACTACTGGGCGATCAAGGGCCAGCCGAACAAAAAAGTCATCATCAGCCGCAAGAACGGTTATCACGGTTCGACCGTGGCCGGCGCGAGCCTGGGCGGCATGACGTACATGCACGAGCAGGGCGACCTGCCGATCCCCGGCATTGTCCACATCGCCCAACCGTACTGGTTCGGCGAGGGCGGCGACATGAGCCCGGAAGAGTTCGGCGTATGGGCGGCCAACCAGCTGGAAGAAAAGATCCTGGAAATCGGCGTGGACAATGTCGGTGCCTTCATCGCCGAGCCGATCCAGGGCGCGGGCGGAGTCATCGTGCCGCCGGACAGCTACTGGCCGCGCATGAAGGAAATCCTCGCCAAGTACGACATCCTGTTCGTGGCCGATGAAGTGATCTGTGGTTTCGGTCGCACCGGTGAGTGGTTCGGTACCGATCATTACGGGTTGAAACCCCACATGATGACCATCGCCAAGGGCCTGACCTCCGGTTACATCCCCATGGGCGGCCTGATCGTGCGCGACGATGTCGTGGCTGTGCTCAACGAAGGCGGCGACTTCAACCACGGGTTTACCTATTCCGGTCACCCGGTAGCCGCTGCGGTGGCCTTGGAAAACATCCGCATTCTGCGCGACGAAAAGATCGTCGAGCGTGTTCATGGCGAAACGGCACCCTATTTGCAACAGCGCCTGCGGGAACTGAACGATCATCCGCTGGTGGGTGAGGTACGCGGTGTCGGCTTGCTGGGGGCGATTGAACTGGTTCAGGACAAGGCCACGCGCAAGCGCTACGAAGGCAGGGGCGTGGGCATGATCTGCCGGCAGTTCTGTTTTGATAACGGGCTGATCATGCGCGCCGTGGGTGACACCATGATCATTGCGCCGCCGCTGGTGATCAGCAAGGCCGAGATCGATGAACTGGTGACCAAGGCGCGGCACTGCCTGGACCTGACGCTCAGTGCGTTGCAAGGCTAAGTGCTAGGCTCTGAGCGAGGCGCCCGTACGGGCCTCGTCCAGCGTAAACAAAAGGCTGGGCTTTTGTTGAAAGGCTGGCCTGTAACTTGCCAGACTACCGGCTGTTCAAGTTGCCCGCGAGCCGGCTACTGAACGACGGCTAAGAAGAATAACTGGAGCATTTTTCATGAAGGCATTAGGCATGAAGACATTAGGTATGAAGATGGCTGGCAAGACCCTCCTCGCCATGTCCCTGACGGGCGTGATGGCGAGTGCTGTTCAGGCGGACGACAAAGTGCTGCACGTCTATAACTGGTCCGATTACATTGCACCGGACACGGTCGCCAAGTTCGAGAAAGAGACGGGGATCAAGGTCGTCTACGACGTGTTCGACAGCAACGAGACCCTGGAAGCCAAGTTGCTGGCGGGCAAGTCCGGTTATGACATCGTGGTGCCGTCGAACAACTTCCTGGCCAAGCAGATCAAGGCCGGTGTTTACCAGGAGCTGGACAAGTCCAAGCTGCCGGACTGGAAGAACCTGGACACCGACCTGCTCAAGGCCGTGGGCGATGCCAGCGACAAGGGCAACAAATATGCCTTCCCCTACATGTGGGGCTCCATCGGTATTGGCTACAACCCGGAGAAGGTCAAGGCCGCACTGGGTATCGACAAGATCGATTCGTGGGACGTGGTGTTCAAACCGGAAAACATGGCCAAGCTCAAGAGCTGCGGCGTGAGCTTCCTCGATGCACCGACCGAAATGATCCCGGCGGCACTGCATTACCTGGGCAAGCCGACCGACAGCAAGGACAAGGCCGACCTGAAGGCCGCTGAAGACCTGTTCCTGAAGATTCGTCCTTCGGTTGCCTATTTCCACTCCTCCAAATACATCTCGGACCTGGCCAACGGCAACATCTGCGTGGCCGTGGGCTACTCCGGCGACCTGGAGCAGTCCAAGGAGCGCGCCAAGGAAGCGGGAGACAAGGTCAAGCTCAGCTACGTCATTCCAAAAGAAGGCGCCGGCACTTTCTACGACATGGTCGCCATTCCCAAGGACGCCGAGAACGTCGAATCCGCCTACAAGTTCATGAACTTCCTGATGCAGCCGCAGATCATGGCTGAAATCACCAACGCCGTACGTTTCCCGAACGGCAACAAGGCGGCCACGCCACTGGTGGACAAGGACATCACCAGCGATCCGAGCATCTACCCGTCTGACGAAGTGAAGAAGCAGCTGTATGCAATCAGTGATCTGGATGCCGGCACGTTGCGTCTGATCACCCGCAGCTGGACCAAGATCAAGTCTGGCAAGTAAGCCGGTCTGAGGCATCTTCCTGTTGTCGTCGGCATCGCGGCGGCGGCAACGGGAATAATTAAATGACTAAAAGTTTTGCTGGATCGGTTTATCGAGGGTAAGTTGCGCGCCGGTTTTGTTGCAGGGCACATCGCTGCCAGGTAACGGGGGCAACTTGGGCCCAACTATTTAAGAGGACCTCCACGTGCCTGTTTTTTCTTTGTTACGCAATGCCATGCTGATCGGTGCCGGACTGACGCTTGCCGTCAGCGTCCAGGCTGCCTCCACCGTGCATATTTATAACTGGTCGGATTACATCGGCGAGACCACCCTGGCGGACTTTGAAAAGGCCACGGGGATCAAACCGGTGTACGACGTCTTCGACTCCAACGAAACCCTGGAAGGAAAACTGCTGGCCGGTCGTACCGGCTACGACGTGGTCGTGCCGTCCAACCATTTTCTGGGCAAGCAGATCAAGGCCGGGGCGTTCCAGAAACTCGACAAGTCGCAGTTGAGCAACTACGCCAACCTGGACCCGGTGCTGCTCAAGCGCCTGGAAAAGAATGATCCGGGCAATCAGTACGCCGTGCCTTATCTGTGGGGCACCAACGGCATCGGCTACAACGTCGAGAAGGTCAAGGCTGCGCTGGGCGTCGACAAGATCGACTCGTGGGCCATGCTGTTCGAACCGGAAAACATCAAGAAACTCTCCAGCTGTGGCGTTTCGTTCCTCGATTCGGGCGACGAGATGATCCCGGCGATGCTCAATTACCTGGGCCTGGACCCCAACAGCCAGAACCCTGAAGACTACAAGAAGGCCGAGGCTCAACTTCTCAAGATCCGGCCTTACGTCACCTACTTCAACTCTTCCAAATACATCTCCGATCTGGCCAATGGCGAGATCTGCGTGGCTGCCGGTTTCTCCGGTGACATCTTCCAGGCCCGCGAACGTGCTGAAGAAGCGAAAAAGGGCATCGAGATCGCTTATGTGATTCCCAAGGAAGGCGCCAACCTCTGGTTCGACATGCTGGCGATCCCGCGCGATTCCTCCAACGTCAAAGAAGCCCACGCCTTCATCAACTATTTGCTCAAGCCTGAGGTGATCGCCCAAGTCAGTGACGCCGTCGGCTATGCGAACCCCAATCCCAAGGCCGGCGAGTTGATGGACCAGCAGGTGCGCACCGACGAAGCGGTTTACCCACCGCAAGCGGTCATTGACAAGCTGTACGTCAACTCCGAGCTGCCGCCCAAGATCCAGCGCGTCATGACCCGCAGTTGGACCAGGGTCAAGTCAGGCAAATAGCGTCAAGCGCTTTAACTATTCCAAGGCTCGTCCGCGCAGGGCGAGCTGCAAATTTTGTGGGAGTTTCGTAAATGGCAGTTGCCTCCGGCGCCTATAAGAAAGCCCTCGAGGGCGACCAGACACCCAAGCAGGTGTTGGTCAAAATCGACCGGGTCACGAAAAAGTTCGACGAGACGATTGCCGTGGACGATGTGTCCCTGGAAATCAAGAAAGGCGAAATCTTCGCCCTGCTCGGCGGTTCGGGATCGGGCAAATCCACCTTGCTCCGCATGCTGGCGGGTTTCGAACGGCCCACGGAGGGGCGCATTTTCCTCGACGGTGTAGACATCACCGACATGCCGCCCTATGAGCGGCCGATCAACATGATGTTCCAGTCCTACGCCTTGTTCCCCCACATGACCGTGGCGCAGAACATTGCTTTCGGCCTGCAGCAGGACAAAATCCCGAAAGCCGAGATCGACGCCCGTGTGGCCGAAATGCTCAAGCTGGTGCAGATGAGCCAGTACGCCAAGCGCAAGCCGCATCAGCTCTCCGGCGGCCAGCGTCAACGTGTGGCCCTGGCCCGTTCCTTGGCCAAGCGGCCCAAGCTGTTGCTGCTCGACGAACCGATGGGGGCCTTGGACAAGAAGCTGCGCTCGCAGATGCAGCTTGAGCTGGTCGAGATCATCGAGCGGGTCGGCGTAACCTGCGTCATGGTGACCCACGATCAGGAAGAGGCCATGACCATGGCCGAGCGCATCGCGATCATGCACCTGGGCTGGATCGCCCAGATCGGCAGCCCGATCGACATCTACGAAACCCCCACCAGCCGGCTGGTCTGCGAGTTCATCGGCAACGTCAACATCTTCGAGACCGAAGTGGTGGACGACGCCGAAGGCCACGCGGTGCTGACTTGCAAGGACCTGGACCGCAACATCTACGTGGGCCACGGCATCAGTACCTCGGTGCAGGACAAATCGGTCACCTACGCCATCCGCCCGGAAAAACTGCTGGTCACCGCCGAGCAGCCGGACTGCGAGCACAACTGGTCCAGCGGCAAGGTCCATGACATCGCCTACCTGGGCGGCCATTCGGTGTTCTACGTCGAATTGCCGAGCGGCAAGCTGGTGCAGTCCTTTGTCGCCAACGCCGAGCGCCGGGGTCAGCGTCCGACCTGGGGCGACCAGGTATTCGTGTGGTGGGAAGACGACAGCGGCGTGGTGCTTCGCTCATGAACATGCGCAAATTCAAACGCCGACTCGACCGAATAACGCCCGGTGGCCGTCAACTGGTCATCGGGGTGCCCTTCATCTGGCTGTTCCTGTTCTTCATGCTGCCGTTCTTCATCGTCCTGAAGATCAGTTTTGCCGAAGCCGACGTGGCCATTCCGCCGTACACCGAGATCTACAGCTACATCGACCAGAAGCTGCAGGTGCTGCTCAACTTCAGTAACTATGTGCTGCTCAGCGAAGATGATCTGTACATCGCCGCCTACCTCGGCTCGCTGAAGATGGCCCTGATCAGCACCGTCTTGTGCCTGCTGATCGGCTACCCGATGGCCTACGCCATCGCCAAGGCCCGCCCGGACCTGCAAACGGTGCTCCTGCTGCTGATCATGATGCCGACCTGGACCGCGATCCTGATCCGCGTCTATGCGTGGATGGGCATCCTCAGCAACAACGGTCTGCTCAACGGCTTTTTGATGAGCATGGGCTGGATCAGCGAACCGCTGCAGATCCTCAACACCAACTTGGCGGTCTACATCGGCATCGTCTACTCGTACCTGCCGTTCATGATCCTGCCGCTCTACGCCAACCTGGTGAAGCACGACCCGAGCCTACTGGAGGCGGCGTCCGACCTGGGGTCGAGCACCTTCAACAGTTTCTGGAAAATCACCGTACCGCTGTCCAAGAACGGCATCATCGCCGGCTGCATGCTGGTATTCATCCCGGTGGTGGGCGAGTTCGTGATCCCGGAACTGCTGGGTGGCCCGGAAACCCTGATGATCGGCAAAGTGCTGTGGCAGGAATTCTTCAACAACCGTGACTGGCCGGTGGCGTCCGCGCTGGCAGTGGTGATGCTGGCGATCCTGATCGTGCCCATCATCCTGTTCAACCGCAGTCAGGCCAAAGAAATGGAGGGCAAGGAATGAAGCGCTTCAGTTTTTCAAGCCTGATGCTGGTGCTGGGTCTGCTGTTCATCTATGCGCCAATGCTGATCCTGGTGATCTACTCCTTCAACGCTTCGAAACTGGTGACGGTGTGGGGCGGCTGGTCGATCAAGTGGTACGTCGGTCTGCTGGACAACAGCCAGTTGATGGGCTCGGTGGTGCGCTCGCTGGAAATCGCCTGCTATACGGCGATCGCCGCGGTGGCCCTGGGTACACTGGCGGCCTTCGTGTTGACCCGTATTACTCATTTCAAGGGCCGCACGCTGTTCGGCGGCCTGGTCACCGCACCACTGGTGATGCCGGAAGTGATCACCGGTCTGTCGTTGTTGCTGCTGTTCGTGGCGATGGCGCAGATGATCGGCTGGCCCCAGGAGCGTGGCTTGGTCACGATCTGGATCGCCCACACCACGTTCTGCTCGGCCTATGTGGCGGTGGTGGTCTCGGCACGCTTGCGTGAACTGGACCTGTCCATCGAAGAAGCGGCCATGGACCTGGGGGCGCGGCCGTGGAAGGTGTTCTTCCTGATCACCATCCCGATGATCGCGCCATCGCTGGCGGCGGGGGGCATGATGTCGTTCGCCTTGTCGCTGGACGATCTGGTGCTGGCGAGTTTCGTCTCCGGCCCGGGCTCGACAACCTTGCCGATGGAAGTGTTCTCGGCGGTACGCCTGGGGGTCAAACCGGAAATCAATGCCGTGGCGAGCCTGATCCTGCTGGCCGTATCGTTGGTGACTTTCCTGGTCTGGTACTTCAGCCGCCGCGCCGAAGAAAACCGCAAGCGGGCGATCCAGCAAGCTATCGAAGAAAGCGCCGCCGACTCCTGGAAACAGCCAGACCCGCGCCGGGCAGCCGCGCCGGTCTGACCGGACGCTGAGTCACTGTTGGAGCGGGCTTGCTCGCGCAAGCGGTGTGACAGTCGACGAAGAGGTTGAATGTCAGTCCGCTATCGCGAGCAAGCCCGCTCCCACAGGTCTTTTTGTTGCCCACAAATCCGGGGTCAGGCCCAAGTCCAATGTGGGAGCGAGCCTGCTCGCGATAGCGGCGTAGCAGTAAATGAAGATCTCAGTGATCGCCTCTCACTTCTTCAACGCATCATGCGCTTCCAGCGCCCGCAGGGAGTAGATATACGCCGCGCCGGCATTCAGCGAAACCGCAGTGGCCAGGGTGGCGGCGATCTCTTCGCGGGTGGCGCCGGCCTTGATGGCTGCATCAGTATGCACGCCGATGCAGCCGTCACAGCGGGTCGTGATCGCCACGGCGATGGAGATCAGCTCCCGGGTCTTGGCATCCAGCACGTTGTTATCGGCCGCGGCTTCATCCAGGGCCATGTAGGCCTTGACCATTTTCGGATTGCTTTTGCCCAGGGCGCCGAAGGCACTTTTGATGGTGGGCAGCAGTTCGGACCAGTTGATGAACATGGGGTTGACTCCATAAAGAGGGGTAGTTGTTAAACCCTTCCAGTCTTGACCATAAATAACGCCCAAGCCTGTTAATTGATGAAAAGCGTTGCCCGTCATTGGGCTCAGGGTTCGGCCCCGACCGGCAGCAGCTTCAAGGTGCTGCGGGTATTGGCCATCACTTCTATTTCGGCCAGATGCGCCTGGTAGTACAGCCCTTCGATGTAAGACTCGGCCTGATCCGCGTAATGCGGGTCGAACGGCACGCCGCTTTGGCCGACGGGGTTGACGGTGACGCTGTGGGCCGGATCGGCGAAATCGATGATGCGCCGGGTGGAAGGGCCATAGGTCACTGGCCAGGGCGCCGGGCCGATTTTGGCCGAGAGGTTATTGGGCACTTCATGGGTGCCGGGTGCAGCAAAGGGGCCGACGTTGAAGATCCGGTCCAGCGGCTTTTGCAGGCCCAGTGGATGACCATGGGTGAGGGTGTGCGCCTTGCCCCATTGCCATTGGCTGGCATCGTCACCCAGGGTGGCCTTCAGGTGCGCCAGACTCTTGCCCCAGGCCCTCATCACCGTGTCGGCACGGGTCTCCTTGCCGGGGGTGGTGCGATCGTCCCACCAGGGTGAATCCTCTGATGCCGCCAGGCGTGGCAGCGCGGCGTCGATCACTCGGGTCGACAGCGCGGTTTCGAAGAGCTCGTCGCCCAATTCATCGTGCAGCGCGGCGTCGGCCAGGTTGAAGAGGAACTGGTTGAACAGTGTGGCGCTGATGGAGCCCAGCGGATAGTCGCCCTGCCATTGGGCCAGTTGCTCCACCCATTTGCGTTCCTGGGGGTCGCTGACCTCGTTACGCAGCACCGGTAGCAAAGGCGCGAGCAAGCGCCGGCCGTAGGGGGTGGTGGTGCCCAGTTGCAGTTCACGTGTGGTGGCGATGTCCCACTTGGCCTGCTTGTCGCCCAGTTGGAGGTTGAGTTTCTGGCCGCGGTCGGCAAGGTTGTAATAACCCGGAATTTCCATGCCGCTGGCCGATACCGGCTGGAAATTGGCTGACACGATGTAGCCTCGCGCCGGGTTTTCTTCCTGGGGGTTGCTGCTGAAGGGGTAGAAACCTTCCTTTTGCGCCTCTGCGCTGCCGCCGTCGAGCATGAAGCCCGGCTTCACGTCGGCCGGCCGTTTGGGCAATTGCGCCGCGGCCCACCAACCGATATCGCCCTTGGCGTTGGCCCACACCACATTCAGCCCTGGCGCGTGGATCTTGGCTGACGCGCTGCGAGCCTTGGTCAGGGTGTCGGCGCGATTGAGCTGGTAGAAGGCTTCGAGGATCGGGTTGCGGCTTTCCAGGAACCCCCACCACATGGCGATGGGGGTCTTGCCGGCGTGGGCGCCGAGGGCGTCGTTGACGATCGGGCCATGGGGCGACTGGCGCAGCTGCAGCGTCACCGGCGCCTGGCCCTTGACTGCGATCTGTTGTTCGCTGCGGGTCATGTCCACCCATTGGTCGCGATACCAGACCTGCTCGGGATTATCCGGGTTGACCCGTTCGACGATCAGGTCCAGGTCGTCGTTTTGGAACATCGTGACGCTCCAGCCGAAATCCTTGTTCATGCCCAGCGTCGCAAAGGGCATCAGCGCCTGGTAATGCCCGTAAAGCTCGAAACCCGGGGCCGACAGGTGCGCCTCGTACCACACCGACGGCGCGGAAAAGCGAATATGCGGGTCGCCCGCCAGCAACGGTTTGCCGCTGTGGGTGCGGCTGCCGGAGACCGCCCAGGCGTTGCTGCCTTCGAACTGCGGCAGGCCGTTTTCGGCCAGGGCCTGTTCACTGAGACGGGCCAGGGCGTTGAGGTCTTTCCAGTCGGCGGCGGCCAGGGGCAGGCCGCTCTTGCGAGTCTCGGCCAGCACGCCATTGGGCTGCCAGTCGAGGTCGAAAATGTTCAGGTAGTCGCTGCCCAGTTGATCGCGCACGTAAGTCAAAAGCGGCTCGGTGCGAAACGCGGCCGCAAAGCTGTAGGCCATGTAGCCGGCAATGCTCACGGTGTCCTCTGCGGTGAAAGGACGCTTGGGGATGCCCAGCACATCGAACTCCACCGGTCTGGCGTGGGTTTCCTGGTAGCGGTTGATGCCATCCAGGTACGCCTGCATCGCGATCCAGGCCGGGGACTGTGGGTCCTGTTCCGTCAGATAGGTCGCGGCGCGTTCGCGAATGCGCAGGCTGCGCATCAGTTTGTCGGTGTCGAGCAGCTTCGGCCCGAGTACCTCGGCCAGTTCGCCACGGGCGAGGCGGCGCATGATCTCCATTTGAAACAGCCGGTCCTGGGCATGGACATAACCCAGGGCGCGGTACAGGTCGGTTTCGTTTTCAGCACGGATATGCGGCACGCCGCGTTCGTCGTAGCGCACGGTCACCGAGCCTTGCAGGCCTTGCAACTGCACCGTGCCCTGGCGGGTGGGCTGCTTGCTGTAGAGGTAGCCGCCCGCGACGATGATGGCGGTGACGACCAATGACAGGAAGGCGATGAGGCTGCGTTTCATGCTAAATCCTTATTGAGTGACAGCGGTCCCATGGTTTCGCTGTTTATTCCCATGTTTAACATGCCGCCGGGTGTCTGCGTATCCTTGCTCGGGGGGATTTTCCCTGCGGCCTATTCTTTGGCGGATGTGTCCTGCCCCCACGGGCAATAACACCCTACCGCCAGCGTGTGGGTCGCATTCACCGCCCGGCCGCTGCTCAGGGCCTCGAGAATCGGCTCGATGAAGCTGTTGCTCGAATTGCAGGTCAGGCCTTCGCTGTAGGGGCCGAAGTACGCCAGTTTGCCGCTGCGATCCCAGATCGCCACCGCCGGGCTGGCGGGAATCTGACTTGAGCCGGGGAGCACCGAAAGCGGTTTGAGGCTGCTCAGCGTGGTCGGCAATCGGCCCTGACTGCCGGTTTTTTGGACTGCATAAAACTCGACGCCTTGGGGGGCGTATTTCTCCACCAGCTCGGAAAGGTGCTGTTGGTTGCCGACGTTGCATGGGCAGGCGGGATCCCAGAAATGCACCAGGCGGATCGGGCCAGGGCCGGCCAGGCCGGGGGGGAGGCGCAAAGGGTCGCCGGAAAATACCGCCGTGTGTTCGCTGAACGCTCGCAGAAAGCGGCCCTGGAACCAGTCGTAGGCGATCCACAACACGGCGGCGCACCCGAGGGCAAGCAGGCTGGCAAGCAAGGTCGTGCGGTGGGACGGGCGCATGGAGTCGATCCTCTGAGGCCGCGTAGCTTGCCATGCCTGGCGCGACAGATGAATATCGCAGGCCTACAAAGTCTGTTTCGCGCGTTGCGCTTTTATGTGGAAATCCTATGCCCGTCAGTTTCGACCCCGATCACCTGCGTGCCAGCCTGCAACCTTTGGCTCAGTGGCAGCCGCTGTCTGCGCAGGCGCTGGCTTATCAGCGGTTCTACGGCGTGGATTTTCCCCACCGCACGTTGCGCAAGGGCCTGGGGCGTTTCGAGATAGACGGATATGAGTTGGTCGGTCAGGTCTGGTGGCCGGAAAAAGCGCTAGCGACGCTGTTTCTGTTCCACGGCTATTACGACCATATGGGGTTGTACCGGCACTTGATCGAGTGGGCGCTGGAGCAGAAATTCGCCGTGATCGCCTGCGACCTGCCGGGCCACGGCCTGTCCAGTGGCGAACGCGCCAGCATCGGTGATTTCGCCGAGTACCAGGCCACGTTGCAAGGCCTGCTGACCGAGGCCGGGACGCTGGAACTGCCGCAACCCTGGCATCTGTGCGGACAAAGCACCGGAGGGGCCATCGTGGTTGATCACGTGCTCAACCAGGGCCAGCACAGCCCGGCCCAAGGTCAGGTCATACTGCTGTCGCCCTTGGTGCGGCCGCGGGCCTGGGGCTGGTCGCGCCTGAGTTACTACTTGCTCAAACCCTTTGTAACCGGCATCGCCCGACGTTTCAGCGAGAACTCTACCGACCCGGACTTCCTGCCATTCCTGCAAGCCGACCCGTTGCAACCGCTGCGCCTGCCCACCGCGTGGGTCGGAGCGTTGGGGCAATGGATCAAGCGTATCGAAGTCGCCCCGAGCAGCCCGCGCCAGCCCTTGATCGTGCAGGGCCAGGCGGACATGACGGTGGATTGGGCGCATAACCTGCAAGTGTTGCGCAGCAAGTTCGATCGGCCCCAGGTGCTGATGTTGCCCGAAGGTCGGCATCACCTGGCGAATGAGGCGCTGGCGATGCGGCAGGAGATGTTTGGATTTCTGACGAAGCGGATGAGCCGGGTTCGGCGCTGACCGGGCTATTGCTATCGCGAGCAGGCTCGCTCCCACACTGGTTTTTCGACGATCACAAAATCTGAGTTCACTCAAACACCCTGTGGGAGCGAGCCTGCTCGCGATAGCGGTGTCAGGGGCGCTGAAGATCTATCTATTGCCCGAGAGTCTGCCCCACCGCCAACCCCGCCCGAATCGCTGCCAAGGCCGCTTGATAATAAGCCTGGCCCTCCGCCGACTCGGCGAAGGTGGCGAACTCCTCCAGCTCGGTGTCCGTCAGGTCGCGGTAGACGTACAGCAGTGTGTTGTTCAGGTCTGCGCCGATCTGCTCCATCAGACGCTGGCGCTGACCGTTCAGCATGCCCTGGGCCTGGCCAGCACCCAGCAGGCCGGGGATCATCGAGCTCAGGCTGTCCGCCGCCACGCCGGCGATCGCCAGGCTGACTTCGGCGCCGGCCTCGCGGGCGGGCAGGGACTGGGCCAGATGGCCGATGATCAATAGGCGGTTGTCGCTGACTTGCATCTTCGGCAGGCCCTTGGCGTTCTTCGCCAATTGGTCGCGACGGGTCGCCAGCAGCTCGGCTGCCACGACTTTGCGGCCCAGGGGCGACTGAAAAAAACTCAGGGCCGGGGCTGGGTCGGTGAGGTTCTTGCGCAATTGCGCCTCGGCCCGCTGGTCCATGGCCTGGGGGGCAAAGCGTTGATTGCTGTTGTTGACCAGTGCCTGGAACACTGCCGGTGGCAGGCTGCTCTGGTAACGCTGCTGCGCGGCGCTCAAGGCGTCATTGAAATGCGCCCGTTGTTCCGGCCAGCCGGCGACCTTGTACAACTGGTCGTAGCTGTCTGCCCAGGCGGGCAACGCACAGAACATCAACAATGAGAAAAGCAAACGGCGCATAGGGACTCCTGTCAGCAGCCGACTATTCTCCGTGGGGTGTGGGGACTTGTCGAGAATTCGTATCAAGTTCCTGCGCCTGCGCCATCAGGCGTGACAAACCCGCTGCGCGGCGCTGTCGGTTTTGCAGGCACAGGAATACTATGCGCGCCATGCAAATACCTTCTGATCACCCACTGCTGTTACGTATCGTCGACGACCTGGCCGAGCGCGGCTGGTCGCAGCAGAATATCTTCCTGCCGGACGCGCTGACCCGCGCCCTGGCAGCCGAATGTCGCCAGCGCGCCGCCGAAGGCGAACTGGCCCCGGCGGCGGTCGGGCGCGGGCCGTTTTCGGAGATTCGTGAAGGGATTCGGGGTGATCGTATCCAATGGATCGAGCCCGGTCAGGCGCAAGCGTGCGACCGTTACCTGGGCTTGATGGACAGCTTGCGGGAGGCGATCAATCGCGGGTTGTTCCTGGGGCTGGAGGATTTCGAAAGCCACTTCGCGCTGTACCCTCCTGGCGCCTTCTACCTCAAGCACGTCGACCGCTTTCGCGATGACGATCGACGCATGGTGTCGGCGGTGCTTTACCTCAACGACGCCTGGTTGCCGGAGCATGGCGGCCAGTTACGCATGTACCTGGACGATGGCGTGGAGCACGACGTGGTGCCCACCGGCGGTTGTCTGGTGGTGTTCCTGTCGGGGGACATCCCCCATGAAGTCCTGCCGGCGGCGCGAGATCGCCTGTCCTTGACCGGCTGGTTCCGGCGCCGCGGCACCGAGGTGTTCTGAGCATGGAAAAGATCCTCGTCAGCCGCTGCCTGCTCGGACATCGCGTGCGCTACGACGGCGGTGCCAGTGGCCCGTTCGATCAGCTTCAACGTTGGCTCGACGAAGGTCGGGTCGTGCCGCTGTGCCCGGAAGTCGCCGGCGGCTTGCCCACGCCTCGGGCGGCGGCAGAAATTCCCGGTGGGCAAGGCACTCAGGTGCTCGACGGCCAGGCGACGGTAATCACCACCGAGGGTGAAGACGTCAGTGAACAGTTTCTGTCCGGCGCGTATCAAGCGCTGGAGCGGGTGCGCGAACACGCTATCCGTATCGCCGTGCTCAAGGCCAACAGCCCGTCGTGCGGCAATCTGTTGACCTACGACGGCACGTTCAGCGGCGTGAAAGTGCCTGGCGAAGGCGTGACGGCGGCCTTGCTCAAACGTCATGGGGTGCAAGTGTTCAGTGAGTTGGAATTGGCAGAAGCTGCGGCGGCGCTCAGTGCCTTGACC
The DNA here is from genome assembly GCF_032614175.1 of Pseudomonas sp. P105. NCBI lineage: Bacteria > Pseudomonadati > Pseudomonadota > Gammaproteobacteria > Pseudomonadales > Pseudomonadaceae > Pseudomonas > Pseudomonas sp. P105. The sequence goes on along the minus strand of NZ_CP126693.1, from coordinate 5,934,227 downwards.
GACGAATAAGCACCGGTAGCGACACTCTCATCGCGGGCAAGCCTTGCTCCCACAAATCCCCTTGCCACAGGGGTTGTGTCATCTAGAGCTGCTCAGCCAGCTGCTCGATCTGTTCCTGGCGTTCCGATTGGCTCAACCGCGCCTGCGGATTAAGCGACGACCATTGCGGGTACGCCCTGGCCTTGTTCAGCGCTTCGGGCAGTTTGCCCTCGCGCCAGGTTTTATCCTGGGGTGTGGCGATGTGGATGCTGTCCATTGCCGCATGGCCGCGCTGGTTGAGGGCTTGCAACAGTTGCCGTTGGCGCAGGGCCAACAGGCGTAGCACACTGTCGTCCACTGTCAGCTCCCGCTGGCCCTTGAGCTTGCCCATCAACCTGTTCCCGTAACTGCGGGCGGTTTGCAGGGCGCCACCGGCAATGGCGCCGGCCAGGGCGGCGGCGCCGAGGGTCAGACCGCCCACCAGCAAGTCCACGCCGGCACCGGCCGCTGCGCCCGCGGCGATCCCACCACCCACACGCACACCCAGCTGTTTGAGGGTGTCAGGATTGAACAAGTCATCGCCCCAGCGGCCGTCAAGTAGAGGCAAATCGCTGGCCGCGGCGTCCTGGGGGCGGAAGGCGTAGAGCTTGAGCAAGGCTTCGACGCAGCGCTGCTCCCGTTGACGCACTGCGTTGCGCAGCTCGCTGATGGCCTGTCGTTCCAGCTCGGCATCGCTGGCTACGCTGCGTCGGCAAGCGGCGCAATCGATCAGCAGTTCGGCGATCAAGCGCTGCGCGCTCTGCTGACGGGCCAAGCGTTGGGCCTGTTGATCGGCGACCAGTCGTTCCAGTTGCCCACGGGCGCTTTCCAGCAACAGGGCGAGGCTTTCATACAGGCGTCGCTCGCCATCCTCGGGTGGGGCGACGCTGTCGAAACGCACCAGAGCGTGCAGCCCCAACCGTGCCAGGGCTTCGCGCCAGTCGGGCTCGCGGTGGCTGGCGCTGCTGACGAAATTCAACACTGGCAGCAGCGGTTTGCCGCAACTGGCGAGCACTTGAAGCTCATCCCGGTACTTGGCCAGCACCGGCTCTCGCGCATCGATCACATAGAGTCCGGCATCGCTGGCGAGCAATTGTCGCAGCACTTTGGCTTCCTGTTCGAAGCGTTGTCGTGCCTCGCTGCCGTCCAGGAATCGCGCCAGGCGTGCCGGCCCGTCCAAGCGCTCACCGGGGCGCTCCAAGCGTTCGAGGTAGTCAAGCAGGGCGATGGCGTCTTCCAGGCCCGGCGTGTCGTACAGCTCCAGCAACGCTTCGCCGTCCACCGACAGGCGCGCGCCCTCGACGTGTCGGGTTGTGCTGGGACGGTGGGACACTTCGCCGAAGCCGACGTCCCGGGTCAGTGTGCGCAGCAAGGAGGTTTTGCCCACATTGGTGTGGCCAACCACGGCCAGCTTTAGCGGCTTGGTGGGTTCAGTCATGGCCGGTCTCCAGCCAGTTCAAAGGCGCGCAGTCCGCGAAGGGCAATTGCAACTGTTGCAGCGCGTTGTGCCAATCGCCCAGGCGTTCAGCGTCCAGCGCTTGCCCGGGCGGTGCCTGCAACAACCAGATGCGGGTGGCGCCGGCGCTGCGGGCCAGTTCGGCGATCAGCGCCAGGCTGCCACGATCCGGTGAACGTCGTGGGTCGCAGGCAATCGCCAGGCGCGCGGGAGGAAAGCGGGACAGTTGTTCGAGGAGTTTGTGGCGCGATTCGCGGCTGTCGAGCACTCCGGCGTTTTTCACCGTGCCTGGCAGTTTCGGTGGCCAAGGCCGGTCGTCCAGTTCGATCGCCACCAGCAGCGCACCGTCGCTTTGCAGCGCGCCAACGTCACTTTCAATTTGATGCAATTGCGCGGGCGCGGCATCGCTGATGCCCAGGCGCTCGCTACTGGGCATTAGCCGCTCCCGCAGTTGGGCATAACCTGGCAGGTTCAAGTCCAGGCGCAGCGTGGCGCGGCCGCGACGCCAGCGCCACAGGCACACCAGCGCCAGACACAGGCGCGGCAACACGCCGTAGACCAGCGTCACGCCCACCAGCCAAGCGGCCCAGGCCTGGCGGGCGCTTTCGATATTCAGCGCGGCGTCGCCACTGGCGCGAATCATCTCTTCGGTTGGCCCGCTCAAACCCAGCAGGGCGGGCAGGGCGCCGAGGGCCTGGGTCATGACGACGAAGGTCTCACCGCCGAGAATGGTGGTTTCCCATACAAAACCGTAGCGCCGGGTGGCCATCAGCATCAGTACGATGACCAGCGCGCTGAGCATCGCCAGCAGCCACAAACCATTGACCAGCGCACCGAGGGCCCAGCGATTGAGCTTGTGCCGTTGCAATAACAGCAGCAGGGCTGGCGCCAGTTGCGCAGCCTTGGCGTCGCGGGCGAGTTTTTCGCTGAGCCACAACCACAGGCGCCCCAGCGCTGCACCTTGCTCACCCGCAAAGATCAGGCCCAGGGCCCAGCCGATAAGCAAGATCAGGTTTAACGCCAACAGGCTGCCCAGGGCCCAGAACACATTGACCGGCGTGTGTCCGTCGCCGAGTGCGGCAAAGCCCAGGCCAGCGCCACTGATGATGGCGAGTACGGCCATTATGATCAGCGCCAGGCGCGCCCCTTGCAGCCAGTGATGCAAGGCCTGGCTGAGGCCGTCGCGCTCGGCCAGCCAGCGGGCGCGGTGACGGATACGGCTGGATAAATCGCCACCCGCCGCGCGGGCCAGGCGATTGGCCTCCTGATCTTCGAGCGGGCCGGCGTGTTCTTCACGCAGACGTACCGTCTCGGTCAACCAGAGGTCGTACAGTTCAGTCAGAGGCTCAGACACAGGCGCTTCCGTCGCAAATGAGGGTTGAGCATAACCGCTGTGGCCTCTGGTATCCTCGCCGGCATGAAAAAAACACTCCCTTTAAGCCTGATCGCAGCCCTCGGTGAAAACCGTGTGATCGGCGTCGACAACAGCATGCCCTGGCACTTGCCGGGGGACTTTAAATACTTCAAGGCTACCACCTTGGGCAAGCCCATCATCATGGGCCGCAAGACCTGGGACTCCCTGGGGCGGCCGCTGCCGGGGCGCTTGAACATCGTGGTCAGTCGTCAGTCTGGCCTCGTGCTGGAGGGCGCGGAAGTTTTTTCCACGCTGGAGGCAGCGGTGGAACGGGCCGAGGCGTGGGCGTTGCAGCAGGGTGTCGACGAACTGATGTTGATCGGCGGCGCTCAGCTGTACGCCCAGGCCCTGGAGCAGGCGGACCGACTGTACCTGACCCGTGTGGCGCTGAGCCCGGATGGCGATGCCTGGTTTCCGGCGTTCGATTCGAGCCAGTGGAAACAGGTGTCGAACCAGCCGAATCCGGCCGAGGGCGACAAGCCGGCCTACAGCTTTGAGGTGTGGGAAAAGCTGTAAGCCATGTGGGAGCAATCAAGCCTGCACCAACTCCCCATGCTCCTCGGCATCCAGCAAAGCCTTGTCGGTCTGCTGCATCACCTGGCTGGTGATCGCCCCGGCGGTGATCGAGCCGCTGACGTTCAACGCCGTGCGACCCATGTCGATCAGCGGCTCGACGGAAATCAGCAGCGCCACCAGTGAAACCGGCAAGCCCATGGCCGGCAGCACGATTAGCGCGGCAAATGTCGCGCCTCCACCGACACCGGCCACCCCGGCCGAGCTCAAGGTCACGATCGCTACCAGCGTCGCGAGCCACACCGGATCCAGCGGGTTGATGCCCACGGTCGGCGCGACCATCACCGCCAGCATGGCCGGGTAGAGGCCGGCGCAGCCGTTCTGGCCGATGGTGGCGCCGAACGACGCGCTGAAGCTGGCAATGGCCCGTGGAATGCCGAGGCGGCTGGTCTGGGCTTCGATACTCAGCGGGATGGTCGCGGCGCTGGAGCGGCTGGTGAAGGCGAAGGTCAGGACCGGCCATATCTTGCGGAAAAAGCGTAGCGGGTTGATCCCAGCGGCGGACACCAGCAGACCGTGAACCACGAACATCAGGCCCAGTCCCAGGTATGACACCACCACGAAACTGCCAAGCTTGATGATGTCCTGCACGTTGGAGCCGGCCACCACTTTGGTCATCAGCGCCAGCACGCCGTACGGGGTCAGCTTCATCACCAGCCGCACCAAACGTGTCACCCAGCTTTGCAGGGTGTCGATGGCATTGATCACTTTCTGACCTTTTTCCACGTCATCCTTGAGCAATTGCAGTGCCGCGACACCCAGGAAGGCCGCGAATATCACCACGCTGATGATCGAGGTCGGCTTGGCCCGGGCCAGGTCGGCAAAGGGGTTCTGCGGAACGAACGAGAGCAGCAGTTGCGGGATATTCAGGTCTGCGACCTTGCCGGCATAGTCGCTCTGGATCACCTGCAGGCGTGCGATTTCCTGGCTGCCGGCCACCAGGCCTTCGGCGGTGAGACCGAACAGGTTGGTCAGGCCGATACCGATAAGGGCGGCGATGGCGGTGGTGAACAGCAGTGTGCCGATGGTCAGGAAGCTGATCTTGCCCAGGGATGAGGCGTTATGCAGGCGCGCTACCGCGCTGAGAATTGAAGCGAAGACCAGCGGAATCACGATCATTTGCAGCAACTGCACATAGCCGTTGCCCACCAGGTCAAACCAGCCGATCGAGGCTTTCAACACCGGGTTGCCGGCGCCGTAAATCGTGTGCAGGACGGTGCCGAACACCACGCCCAGCACCAGTGCCAGCAGGACTTTTTTGGCCAGGCTCCAGGTGCTGTGACGGGTTTGCGCCAGACCAAACAGCAAGGCGAGGAACACCAGCAGATTGAGGATCAGTGGCAGATTCATCAAAAAAACTCCGATAGGACTTGTGCCAGTCGCCTGAAGCCGCGACTGCGAGGCGGGAAGCCTAACAGCCTGATATCTAATGAATTAATAATAAAAAGGTATGTAGATTGTCGTTTATGGAATAAGGCAATGACGTTTATGGGCATGCCGCTGGCGGTATCAAGACGCAAGCGGTCGCGGGCAGGAGAGAAACGTCACAAGCATTTGTTAGCGTCGAGTTCTTTGAACCTTGGAGAAACGCCGATGAAGCTTGCACCTCACCTTCTCGTTGTCGCCTTGGGCCTGGGTCTCGTTGGCCAGGCGCTCGCTACTGAGCTCAAGCACTGGCCCGCGGAGCAGGCCAAGGCGCTGGACGCGATGATCGCGGCCAACGCCAACAAAGGTAACTACGCGGTGTTCGACATGGACAACACCAGTTACCGCTACGACCTGGAAGAGTCCTTGCTGCCGTTCATGGAGAACAAGGGCCTCATCACCCGCGAAACCCTCGACCCATCCTTGAAGCTGATGCCGTTCAAAGACACGGCCGAACACAAGGAAAGCCTGTTCAGCTACTACTACCGTTTGTGCGAAGTGGACGACATGGTCTGCTACCCCTGGGTCGCCCAAGTGTTTTCCGGCTTTACCCTCAAAGAACTCAAAGGCTACGTCGACGAATTGATGGCTTCTGGCAAGCCGGTCCCGACCACGTATTACGACGGCGACAAGGTGGTCAACTACAACGTCAACCCGCCGAAGATTTTCACCGGTCAGGTCGAGCTGTACAACAAACTGATGGAAAACGGCATCGAGGTCTATGTCATGACCGCGGCTTCGGAAGAATTGGTGCGCATGGTCGCCGCCGATCCGAAATACGGCTACAACCTCAAGCCGCAGAACATCATCGGCGTGACCACGTTGCTCAAGGATCGCAAGACCGGCGAACTGACCACCGCCCGCAAGCAGATCACCAATGGCAAATATGACGAGAAGGCCAACCTGAGTCTTGAGTACACACCGTATCTGTGGACTCCGGCGACCTGGATGGCCGGCAAGCACGCGGCAATCCTGACGTACATCGACGAATGGAAAAAACCGGTGCTTGTGGCTGGCGACACCCCCAGCAGCGACGGCTACATGCTGTTCCACGATGTGAACGTGGCCAAGGGTGGCATTCACCTGTGGGTCAACCGCAAGGACAAGTACATGGACCAGATCAACGGCATGATGGCCAAGCACGCCGCGGCCCAGGCCAAGGAAGGGCTGCCAGTGACGGCGGACAAGAACTGGGTGATCGTCAAGCCGGAAGATATCCAGTAAACCCTGTGGGAGCGAGCCTGCTCGCGATGACGGCGACACATTCAACATCGATTCCGACTGACACACCGCCTTCGCAAGCAGGCTCGCACAGTTGATCATCGATGGTTTGTTTCACTGCAAAAAAATGCCCCACCTTGAGTGGAGCATTTTTTATTGCTGTTTATGGACGCTTACAACCCGTCGAGCATCGCCTTGTTACGCACCGCGCCCTTGTCGGCGCTGGTGGCGAGCAGGGCATAGGCCTTGAGGGCGGTGGTGACTTTGCGCGGACGCACTTCCACCGGCTTCCAGCCTTTGTTGTCCTGTTCAACACGGCGCCCAGCCAGTTCTTCATCGCTGATCAGCAGGTTGATCGAGCGGTTCGGAATGTCGATCAGGACTTTGTCGCCGTCGCGCACCAGGCCGATGGCACCGCCAGCAGCGGCTTCCGGTGAAGCGTGGCCGATGGACAGGCCCGAGGTGCCGCCGGAGAAACGGCCATCGGTCAGCAGTGCGCAGTCTTTGCCCAGTCCTTTGGACTTCAGGTAGGACGTGGGGTAAAGCATTTCCTGCATGCCCGGACCACCTTTTGGCCCTTCGTAGCGGATGATCACGATATCGCCGGCCTTCACTTCGTCGGCGAGGATCCCGCGCACGGCGCTGTCCTGGCTTTCGAAAATCTTGGCGTTGCCTTCGAACACATGGATCGATTCGTCGACGCCGGCGGTTTTCACCACGCAGCCATCCAGAGCGATGTTGCCGTACAGCACAGCCAGGCCACCTTCTTTGGAGTACGCGTGCTCGACGCTGCGGATGCAGCCGTTTTCACGGTCATCGTCCAGGCTTTCCCAGCGAGTCGATTGGCTGAACGCCGTTTGCGTTGGAATGCCTGCCGGGCCGGCCTTGAAGAAATGATGCACGGCTTCGTCGGTGGTCTGGGTGATGTCCCACTTGGCGATGGCCTCGGCCATGGTTTTGCTGTGTACGGTCGGCAGGTCGGTGTGCAACAGGCCACCACGGGCCAGGGAGCCGAGGATGCTGAAGATCCCGCCAGCGCGGTGCACGTCTTCCATGTGGTACTTCTGGATGTTCGGCGCGACCTTGCACAGCTGCGGCACGTGACGGGACAGACGGTCGATGTCGCGCAGGTCGAAATCGATCTCGGCTTCCTGGGCGGCGGCCAGCAAATGCAGGATGGTGTTGGTGGAGCCGCCCATGGCGATGTCCAGGGTCATGGCGTTTTCGAACGCCTTGAAGTTGGCGATGTTGCGCGGCAGCACCGACTCGTCATCCTCGCCGTAGTAACGCTTGCACAGCTCGACGATGGTCCGGCCGGCCTGCAGGAACAGCTGTTCGCGATCGCTGTGGGTGGCGAGGGTCGAACCGTTGCCCGGCAGGGCCAGGCCAAGGGCTTCGGTCAGGCAGTTCATCGAGTTGGCGGTAAACATGCCGGAGCACGAACCGCAGGTCGGACAGGCGCTGCGCTCATACTCCGCGACCTTTTCATCGGAAGCGCTGGAGTCGGCGGCGATCACCATGGCGTCGACCAGGTCAAGGCCATGGCTGGCGAGCTTGGTCTTGCCGGCTTCCATCGGGCCGCCGGAAACGAAGATCACCGGGATGTTCAGGCGCAAGGCCGCCATGAGCATGCCGGGGGTGATCTTGTCGCAGTTGGAAATGCACACGATGGCGTCGGCGCAATGGGCATTGACCATGTATTCGACGGAGTCGGCGATGATCTCGCGACTGGGCAGCGAATAAAGCATGCCGTCGTGGCCCATGGCGATACCGTCATCCACGGCAATGGTGTTGAACTCTTTGGCTACGCCACCCGCGCGTTCGATTTCCCGGGCAACCAGTTGGCCCAGGTCCTTGAGGTGAACATGGCCTGGCACGAACTGGGTGAAGGAGTTGGCAATGGCGATGATCGGCTTCTTGAAGTCGTCATCCTTCATCCCCGTGGCGCGCCACAATGCACGGGCGCCGGCCATGTTGCGGCCATGGGTGGATGTTTTCGAGCGGTAATCAGGCATGGAGCACTCCGGGCGGCAAATCAGGTACGTATCAGGTATCAATGGGAAGTGAGCTTCTGTTGACGTCTGGAACACCCGGGTTTGGCCGTGTGTCCGGAAGTGGCCGATGACTTTGCAGGATCGCTGCGCGCCTCAGCATGAGCTCATAAACCCGCCGGGGATGAATGGCGATGAATGTCGCGATTCTACACCCCTGGCGTCAGGATGAAATGACGCAAAGCGCTGATCGGGTGCCAATGTCGTGCTCGGGATGACGACTGGCGATGTTCAACCCGTCAACAGCGTCCTGTGACGATGCCGAAGCAGACCATTGAGTGCCAGCCCCAGGAGGCTGAGCAACATCAGGCATAGAGCCAGGGTGGTTTGCAGGTCCAGCGGAGTGAGGCTGAGCGCAGCGCTGGTCAAACCGCCGACAATGAAGATCAGCACGCTGCCCGCCGAGGCCGATGTACCGGCTTGCTCGGGGAAGATATTCATTGCCCGGGTGTGGGCGGCCGCACGAGCAATGGTCGTTCCGGCGGTGCACACGATCATGGGCAGCAGCAGCGTGGTGACCGACAAGCCCAGATGGCTGGAGAGCCCAAGCATCAACACTCCCGCCGTCAGGATCAGGCACAGCCCCGTGAGGATTTGCGTCTGTGGGTCGATCCGGTTGCTCAGCACGGTCGCGACCGCTCCACCGCCGATATAGGCCAGCCCGTAGCCCAGCAACGTCAGCGAAAATGCCTGCGGCGACAGTTGTAACTGGTCAATGAAAACCAGCGGTGAGATGACGATGAACGAGAAATGGCAGGAAAAAGCCAATGCTGACGTCAGCCAGTAGGCCATGAAGTTGAAGTCACTGCATACCGTCCGGTAGGACGCAATGAAGTCCGGGCGCCTGGGTTGGCTATCCGCTGGCAAAGGCTTGAGTAGAAGACTGGCGCTCAAGAACACACTGACAGCCAGGGCAATGAATACCAGGAAGCTGCCGCGCCAGCCCATCCAGCTTTGCAGTCCGGTGCCGGCCAAGGGTGAAACGGAAATGAAAATGCCACCGCAGGTGACCAGGAAAATCCGTAATCGCTGCTGCTCCTGGCCTGTAAACAGGTCCTGGATCAGTGCCTGAGAGAGCACGAAACAACCGCATCCCACGGCTTGGATGACCCGGAAAAGCAGGAAGGACCAGTAGTCATTGGCAACCACGCACCCGGTCGCGCCAACGGCCGAGACGATGATCCCGATCAGCAGCAGGTTCTTCCGTCCCATGGCGTCGGAAAGCGGGCCGACCAGCAGTTGGGACATTGCGATCCCCACTGCGAACAGGCTGACAGACAGGGCGATATCGGGCGATGGACGCTCAAAGTGTGCGGACAGCGCCGGAAACGAAGGCAGCACCACATCGATGGGGAATACGCCGAGCAAGGTCAGCATCAACAATAAGCCGACAGTGGCCGCTTTGCGTGTGGCGAGCTCATGAGTGTCAGCCATCGATAAACCTCGCCTGGAAGAACATCTGCCGATTGGGGTCGTCATCGAAGAAACCTGCCTGCTGCATGGCCGTGAAGGTCGAGACTGCTCCCGAGCGAACTCGCTGGGCGTGAGCGTCCGGTTGCAGGAGGTTTGCAACGATCTTCAACGCGTCCTGTTCGTCAAAGCCGACGCTGGCGAGGCTGCGCGTTAACCAAGGGATGTCGGGCTCGAAGTAAAGGCCGATGATGTCCAGCAGCAGCCTTGCGGCCAGAGCACGCTGGTCAGGGGCCAGGGCGGACCACAGATACTGGAACACCTCGCTGAAATAGCGACTATGGCGTGCCTCGTCCTCGAGATGATTCCTGAGCATCTGGTAAACCGTGGAGACCAAGGTCTCGCGGGTAATGGCCAGCAGCTCCTTGGCGATGATCGTTTCGGAAACGAACCCCAGCAGAAACCACGCCAGAGGGCGATCCGGGGGGCTTGTGGCTTCGATCACGCCCAGCAGGCGGTCGATGCGCCTGGGGAGCGAGCGGTCGCGGATGTCGTACAGGGCGACGATCTGTTCGGCCACTTCATTGGAAAACAGTGCGTGGTAACCCTCGTCGGTGTAGAGCTGCAGGGCGGCGGTTTTCATCTGGCTGGGGATGGGTACGCTCAGTTCGCCATGGACGATGGTTTCCACTGCGCGATTGACCACTCGGTGTTCGAGTAAGGTGGTGTAGTCGAGGAAGTACACCAGGTGATTGGCCGCCAGGCGTTGGGCAATGGCGCGTCCCGCCTTATTGATCAGCGGATGTTCGATATAGGGTATGAAGGCTGGCGCAAACCAGTCGCGACTGGCGAGTTGATGCTCCAGATCGTCGGGTAGGCGGTAGTGGTTTTTGCGCACGCGCACCGCAGCTTTTTTATCCCAGTCGCCCAAGGTGTAGCGCGGCCTCTGAGTGAAGGTCGGGTCGCTCATGATGCAGAGTCCTGGCCATTGACCAGCGCCATCAGCGCCTGGCAGTGGACCTGCCCATCGCCATGACCGCAGCCGACAAAAAACAACGGCTGTTCGGGAGTGTCTTCAAGGTCAAGCAGCCGTTCTACCTGACGGTCGCTCAATGCCCCGGTCAGCCAGGTCTTGAGGCCTAGCGCAGTCGCCACCATCAAAAAGGTCTGGGACACGTGGCCCGTTTCGACAAACGCCATTCGATAGGCGCGCGAGTGTTCGTACTTCCACCAGAGCTTGTCGAAGCGCGAAGTGATGAATAGCCCGAATGGCAACGGATTGATGAAGTGCTGTCCGGCTAACAATTGCCCCAGCGGTTCATCCGGAAGTGACCGGATCAGGCTCAAGGCATGTTCGGCCGGATGGTAGGCGTAGATTCCCGGCTCCAGCCCGGCCACGTGACGCACGTACAGGTAACCTTCGCAGGCATTCAGGCCGCCGCCCGAGGGGCTACTGCGTCGCGCGCCCAGCGTTTCGGGATGACCGGTCTCGTGAGCCAAAGGGCGCTCGTTCAGGTAACCCAGGGTCAGGTAGAGGAGGGTGCTGACCTGCTCGATTGAAATGGCTTGTTCGCTGAATGAGCGAGAGGTGCTTCGACTGACAAGCGTCTGCCCCAGCGAAACGTCCTCGATGTCGACCAGGGAGCAGGGCGTCAAGGCAATCCGGTCAACCGGGCACGGTTTTATGCGGCAGGCCGGCGGCGGTGATGATAGAACCTCTTGGCAATGCTGCAGGTACAGGGTTGCCCATTCCTCGACATTTTGGGGAACACTTTCGCAAGGAATATTTTTTGTGCCGATATGAAATATTCTGGATAACTCGTCCCATCGCCATTCGAGGGCTTCTTTGGGTTCTGCAGTCAATATGCCGGCATTCAGGAATTCAATGTCGATGGGGTTGCAAGTGTCGAAGTGTGAAGGGTTGTGAATAAGTTGTGCCAGTCGCGTTGAATAATGCAGATCGAGCTCGAACTGAGTGTGCTGCTCATAGTTCCATACAATCTGGTGCGGCGGGCGCGCAAGTATGAAAACACACGGATTTATATGCATTAAGGTTTTCCGCTGAGGGGGCGAGCATGGATGGGCTGAGGCGCCGGCACTCCTCAGCTCCACCCTTTACTTACTTAGCGGCCTGTTGGAACAATCAGGCCGGCCAGGTTTGCGATCTTGTTAGCTTCCAGATTGATTGCTTTCATGATACAGCTCCTTTTTTGAATAAGAGGTTTGAATAAATGTTGTTTTTTTCGAGGGTCATCACTTGCGAAGTGACAGTTCAATCATAGTTTTTAATGAGTGCTTGGCAAGCAGATATTGAGTAGGAAAGTTCCAGTAATAATGTGGGATGACTCATACAAAAAGTTATTTTGTAGGCTTTTGCTTAAGCGCTCGGTAACTTTTCACACGTGCAAAAAAAAACGCAGCCAGGGCTGCGTTTAATAAGGGTCAGCAAATGATTCAGCTGTTGGGCAGCAACCGGCAGGTGATGCTCTTGATGTAGCGGGTCTCGGCGATGGCTGGGTGTACCGGATGGTCCGGTCCCTGGCCCCCGCGTTCGAGCAGCTGGATGTTGCGGTCCAGGTGCCGGGCGCTGGTCAGCAGGATGTTTTGCAGGTCGTCTTCGGGCAGGTGCATCGAGCACGAAGCGCTGACCAGGATGCCATCCTTGCTGAGCAGGCGCATGGCCTGTTCGTTGAGGCGGCGATAGGCGCCTTCACCATTTTTCAGGTCTTTCTTGCGCTTGATGAACGCTGGCGGGTCGGCAACGATGACGTCGAAACGCTCTTCACTGGCCTTGAGTTCTTTCAGGGCTTCGAACACGTCGCCTTCAATGCAGGTCAGCTTTTCGGCAAAGCCATTCAACGCCGCGTTGCGCTCTACGCCATCGAGGGCGAAGGCCGAGGCGTCGACGCAGAATACTTCGCTGGCACCGAACGCCGCGGCCTGCACGCCCCAACCGCCGATGTAGCTGAACAGATCCAGTACGCGCTTGCCCTTGGCATACGGCGCCAGGCGTGCGCGGTTCATGCGGTGGTCGTAGAACCAGCCGGTTTTCTGACCTGCCATGACTGGAGCTTCGAACTTCACGCCGTTCTCTTCCAGGGCGACCCACTCCGGTACGAGGCCGAACACGGTCTCGACGTAGCGGTTCAGGCCTTCGGCATCGCGGGCGGCGGAATCGTTCTTGAACAGGATGCCGCTGGGCTTGAGCACCTGGGTCAGGGCGGCGATCACGTCGTCCTTGTGGGCTTCCATGGTGGCCGAGGCGATCTGCACCACCAGGATGTCGCCGAAACGGTCGACTACAAGGCCAGGCAGCAGGTCGGAGTCGCCATAGACCAGGCGATAGAACGGCTTGTCGAACAAGCGCTCACGCAACGACAGCGCCACGTTGAGACGATGCACCAGCAGGGATTTGTCCAGCGGCAGCTTCACGTCACGGGACAGCAGGCGGGCGCAGATCAGGTTGTTGGGGCTCATCGCGACGATGCCCAACGGCTTGCCGCCAGCGGCTTCGAGGATGGCCTGGTCGCCGGCCTTGAAGCCGTGCAGCGGGGTAGCGGCTACATCGATTTCGTTGCTGTAGACCCACAGATGGCCGGCGCGCAGGCGACGGTCGGCGTTGGCTTTGAGGCGCAGGCTGGGCAGGGACATGACGTCGCTCCGGAAAAAAGAGCGGGAGTATAGCGTGTTGCGGCCTGTGCGGGGCTTGTGATGGACATGTGGCGCGATTTGCCCGACGGTGTATCGGATCCATCTTTAAGGGTTAGAATCGCCGCCTGACCCAGAGTGTATGCCCATGTCCCAAGAGCTTTCCGCCGAACAGATCCAACAGTCCCTGCAAGGCATCAGTGTGCCGCCCCAGCCGCAGATCATGGTGGATCTGCAGATGGAGCAGTACATGCCTGATCCGGACCTGGAGACCATTGCCAAGCTGATCTCCCATGACCCGGGCCTCTCGGGTGCCTTGCTCAAGATCGTCAATTCGCCGTACTACGGCCTGCGCAACAAGATCACTTCGATCCAGCGCGCGGTGAACCTGCTGGGCAGCCGTTCGATCATCAACCTGATCAACGCGCAGTCGATCAAGGGCGAGCTGCACGATGATGCCATCGTCACCCTCAATCGCTTCTGGGATACGGCCCAGGACGTGGCGATGACCTGCCTGACCCTGGCCAAGCGCGTCGGTCTGGAAAACGGTGATGAAGCCTACGCCTTGGGGCTGTTCCATGATTGCGGCGTGCCGTTGATGCTCAAGCAGTTCCCCAACTACATGAGTGTGCTGGAGCAGGCCTACGCCAATGCCAGCGCCGAGTGCCGGGTGGTGGACACCGAGAACCGCGAATTCAACACCAACCATGCGGTGGTCGGGTACTACACTTCCAAATCCTGGCGCCTGCCGGACCATGTCAGTCAGGCCATCGCCAACCATCACAACGCCCTGGCGATTTTCAGCGATGAGACGTCACGCAACAACAGTCAGCTGAAAAACCTGCTGGCGATCCTGAAGATGTCCGAAAACATCTGCTCATCGCACCGGGTCCTGGGCAATCAGCCGGTCGATCATGAGTGGGCCTGTGTCGGCGCTCTGGTGCTCGATTACATCGGTTTGTCGGAATACGATTTCCAGACCCAGAAGCAGGAAATTCGCGACCTCGCCACGCGCTAAGCATCGAAAACCAGCACCAGGCCTTCGCCTTATTCGAGAACCCCCATGCCAGAACTGCCGGAAGTCGAAACCACCCGCCGCGGAATTGCTCCCCACCTGGAAGGGCAGCGTGTCAGCCGTGTGGTCGTACGCGACCGGCGCTTGCGCTGGCCGATCCCCGAAGACCTTGATGTGCGACTGTCGGGTCAGCGGATCGTGCTGGTGGAGCGGCGGGCCAAGTACCTGCTGATCAACGCCGAAGTCGGCACCTTGATCAGCCACTTGGGCATGTCCGGTAACCTGCGCTTGGTGGAAGTCGGCATGCCTGCCGCCAAACATGAGCATGTGGACATCGAACTGGAATCCGGCCTGGCCTTGCGCTACACCGACCCGCGCCGCTTCGGGGCGATGCTCTGGAGCCTCGACCCGCTCAACCACGAATTGCTGATTCGCCTCGGGCCGGAACCGTTGACCGATCTATTCGATGGCGAGCGTCTGTTCCAGCTTTCCCGAGGACGCTCCATGGCGGTCAAGCCGTTCATCATGGATAACGCGGTGGTGGTGGGGGTGGGCAATATCTATGCGACCGAAGCGCTGTTCGCCGCCGGGATCGACCCACGCCGCGAAGCCGGGGGCATTTCCCGGGCGCGCTATCTGAAACTGGCGATCGAGATCAAACGCATCCTTGCCCATGCCATCGAGCGCGGCGGTACGACGCTACGTGATTTCATCGGGGGAGACGGCCAGCCGGGTTACTTCCAGCAGGAACTCTTCGTGTATGGCCGGGGCGGCGAGTCATGTAAGGTCTGCGGTACGGGGCTGCGGGAGATTCGCCTGGGCCAGCGCGCCAGCGTCTGGTGCCCACGCTGTCAGAGCTGATCCGTCCTGCGGTCTATAGTCCTATAGTCAGTTGTCACACTGCCTAGCCGAAGGATCGCCCGATGAATCTGCTCCGACCTGTCGTTCTCGCGCTGCTGTTGTGTCTCGGTTTGCCTGCCCAGGCGAACAGCGGCAGCGGCGACCCGCGCTACACCATCCAGAATCCGCCGGCCTACGCCATGATCGGCGACCTGCTGATCGCCCGTCCGCTGCTGCTCGCCGCCACCGTGATCGGTGCCGGGGCATTTGTGGTGTCGTTACCCTTTACGGCGTTGGGCGGTGGCGTCGGCGATGCGGGGAAGGCGTTGGTGGTGGACCCGGCGAAGGCGACGTTTGTGCGGTGCCTGGGGTGTGTTGGGGAGGGGTTTGAGCAGGAGTGATGTCGCTGTGGCTGCTGGCCTCATCGCGAGCAGGCTCGCTCCCACAAGGGATTTTGCTTAAGACATGAATGGTGTCGCGACCACAGAACCCTGTGGGAGCGAGCCTGCTCGCGATGAGGCCGGCACAGGCCCTACAAAACTACCTGGCTCAAACCTTGCCAGTAATCTTGCGATATTTCGCCATCAACTGTTCTTCCGTTTCCGGATGGGCCTCGTCCAGCGGAATGCAATCTACCGGGCAGACCTGTTGGCACTGAGGTTCGTCGTAATGGCCGACGCACTGGGTGCACAGGTTCGGGTCGATGACGTAGATCTCTTCGCCTTGGGAGATGGCCTCGTTCGGGCACTCGGGTTCGCAGACGTCGCAATTGATGCAGTCGTCGGTGATGATCAGGGACATGCAGGCTCCTGCCGGGGCGTTGGGCCCGGGCATCTGAAAAACGTATGTGCGCAATTGTGCCGCATTGGCGAGCGCAGTGCACGCGGGCGCGATGGACTGCGCTGTGTTGGCTGCGAAGTGGACCGCAGCCAGCGGGTTATTTCTTGAAGCGCAGGGTCAACGCATCGGCCACGGCCGGGTGGACGAACTTGGTGATATCGCCGCCCAACGCCGCAATTTCCCGCACCAGGGTCGAGGAAATGAAGGAGTAGCGCTCCGACGGCGTCAGGAACAGGCTCTCGACGTCCGGCGCCAACTGGCGGTTCATGTTGGCCAGTTGGAACTCGTATTCGAAGTCCGAGACCGCACGCAGGCCACGCAGGAACACATTGGCGTTCTTTTCCTTGGCAAAGTGCGCCAGCAGCGTCGAGAAGCCGACCACTTCCACATTGGGCAGATGTTTGGTGACCTCGCGGGCCAGCTCCACACGTTGCTCCAGCGGGAACAGCGGGTTTTTCTTCGGGCTGGCGGCGACGGCGATGATCACATGGTCGAACAGGCGCGAGGCGCGTTCGACCAGATCGCCATGGCCCTTGGTAATAGGGTCGAAGGTACCTGGGTACAACACTCGGTTCATCGCGTCGTCCTGGCGGGTGTCCGTTGGGGAGTCGGATGGTATCGCAGCCTACTCGGTCGGCCAAGTCGGCTGTAAGGTAAGTAAGCACTATAGACAGTGCGAATAATCCGCCAACTCATGGGTTTTTCAAGCGATCGGCCAGGGATGTGGCCAATTGTGCCGTCAGCCCATACACCGATAATTGCGGATTGGCGCCAATGCTGGTGGGGAACAGCGAGCCGTCATGGATGGAAAGATTACTCAATTGATGATGTCGCCCAAGGCTGTCGGTGACGGCGCTTTTCGGATCTTCGCCCATGGCGCAACCACCCATCACATGGGCGCTGCCCAGGCGCGTGCGGTACAAGGTCAGGTCCAGGTCGTCGATCAGCGTACGGGCCTGGGCCAGGGTTTTCACGTAACGGGCGTCGCTGTGCATCGGCATGACCGCCCTGGCGCCGCCGGCAAACTGAATCTCGGCCATGCTGTGAAACGCCCGGCGCAAACCGTCCCAGGCGTAGGGTGACACCGCGTAGTCGAGCACAGGTGTGCCGTCGCTGCGCAACTGAACGTTGCCGCCGCTGCTGTCGGGGTGAAAACCATCGCGCAACAGCGCCAGCATGGCGTGGGTGTGGGGCAGTTGCGCCATATGCTCGGCGTTCTCGCTGCCAAACCCGCCCAGTAGCGCGGCGGCGAGGGCCGGGTGCAGGGGCGGAACTTCCAGTTTGTAGGACATCTTGCCGGTGGCGCCGTCCTGCCACTGGAAATGATCTGAATAAATCGATTGTGGTGCGCCGTAGAACGGATTGATCACCTCGTCGAATTGCCCGGCCGACATGTTCACCAGGTGCAGGAAGGTGCGTTTACCCAGGCGTCCGTGCGGGTCGGGCGCTTCGGAGCGCAACAGCAAGGCCGGACTGTTGATGCTGCCGCCGGCCAGTACGTAGTGCCGCGCCTTGACCGTGACGTGCCGTCCTGTCGGTGCCACACAACGTTCGTCCATGGCCAGGCATTCGAGGCCGACAACCGCAGCGTTTTTGATCATCAGCCGTTCGGCCCGTGCCAGGTAAAGCAGCGCGCCGCCCTTGTCCAGCGTGGCCGGAATGGTGGTGACCAGCATCGACTGCTTGGCGTTGGTCGGGCAGCCCATGCCGCAATAACCCAGGTTCCAGCAACCGCGCACATTGCGCGGGATGACGTGCCAGCTATAGCCCAGTTGTTCACAGCCTTTGCGGATCACGTCGTTGTTGGCATTGGGCGGAACCGACCAGGGTGCTACTCCCAGGCGCTGTTCCATTTTTTCGAACCAGGGCGCCATTTCCTCGGGGCTGTGGCCCTTGACGTTGTGCTCGGTGGCCCAGTGATCCAGGGTCTGATCGGGCGTGCGGAAACAGGAGGTCCAGTTGATCAATGTCGTGCCACCCACCGCGCGACCCTGAAGAATGGTGATGGCGCCGTCCTTGCTCATGCGTCCGAGGCCTTCCTGGTAAAGGCTGGTGTAGGCCTGGTCCTCGAGCAGCTTGAAGTCATGGCTGGTCTTGAGGGGACCCTCCTCGATCAACACCACCTTGTAGCCGGCGGCGCTGAGGATTTCTGCCGTGGTGCCCCCGCCGGCGCCGGTGCCGATGATCGCAACGTCCGCTTCCAGGGTCAGGTCCTGGGTCAACTGCGCACCGTTGTAGGTGGTCCAGCCGCGGGCAAGACCTTCGCGGAAGGGGTCGAGTACGGGCATGTTGGTGCTCTCTTATGGTTATGAGTATGTGATGCCCCCCTGTGGGAGCGAGCCTGCTCGCGATGGCGTCGGATCAGCTGCATCTGTATTGACTGACATACCGCCATCGCGAGCAGGCTCGCTCCCACAGGGTTTGGATGTGACTGTTAAACCGTTGGCGGTCCCGGGTATCCACAGTGCGCCCAGGCCTCGGCCCGGCTGTACCACGCCATCATGACCATTTGCAGCAACGAGCTGTGCCCCTGGCGAAGCAGGTCCAGCGAGCTGTTTTCCCACCGACCGAGAAATTTCTGGATGTCATCGACGCTGGCGTTTTCCCACGAGCCCCAGATTCCGGTCAGTGGCCCACGGGTAACGCCCAGCGTGAGCACGTCGAATAACTGGTGCGTGAGCTTGAGCATGGATGGGGACAGATGAGCCAGGGTGGTGTCCAGGCTTTGCAAGGTCGCTTCAGCGGCGCCAGGAAGCTTTTCAGCGACCAAGGAGCCGTCCAGCATTACGGGAATGACGGCGCGCAAAAACGGCAGGTCGTTGTCACGCAAGGCTACAAAACCGCTGGCCGAGCGGCTGGGGCCGCAACCGCTCAGGCTGGCACCCAGCCCGACGGTGACCAGGAAGGCGCTGGCGCCGAGGCTGAACTGCAACAGGCCGCGTCGTGAGAGGGCAGGTGTATCGGTCAGGCTTGGATTCATTATTGTTATTACCCGCAAAGACTGCTGCTAACGGACAAACAACTTCTGGATCAGTTTCTGGAGGGGCTTGCCGTAAGGTGGATAAATCAGCTTCGCCGCGTTGAACCGCTGTTTGCTCAGCACGCCCTTGGCCTTGCTGAACGTCAGGAAGCCTTCGTGACCGTGGTAGTGCCCCATCCCCGAGGCGCCAATGCCGCCGAAGGGCAGGTCGTCCTGGGCGACGTGCAGCAGCGTATCGTTCAGGCAAACGCCACCGGAATGGGTCTCGTTGAGCACGCGATGATGTTCCGCCTTGTTGTAGCCAAAGTAGTAGAGCGCCAGCGGGCGAGGCCGCTGATTGATGTAGGCAAATGCCTGGTCCAGGTCCTGATAAGGCACGATGGGCAGCAGCGGGCCGAAGATTTCGTCCTGCATGACGGTCATGTCATCGCTGACGTTGAGCAACAGGCTGTGGGCCATGCGTCGCCCCTGACCTCGATCGAACAACTCGATCAGCAATGCGCCCTTGCTGGTGGCATCGCTTATGTAGCCGTTGAGTCGCGCCAATTGTCGTTCGTTGATGATCGCGGTGTAGTCCGGATTGTCAGTCAGGGTCGGATAAAACCCGCGAACCGCTTCGCGATACGCTTCAACGAATTCGCCGACACGGTTCTGCGGCACCAGTACGTAGTCTGGCGCGACACAGGTTTGTCCGGCATTCAGGGTTTTGCCGAATGCAATGCGCTCGGCGGCGTGTTTGACGGGCACGTCCGCGGATACGATGGCGGGCGATTTGCCTCCCAGTTCGAGCGTGACCGGGGTCAGGTTCTCGGCGGCGGCGCGCATCACGTGCTTGCCAATGCTGGTGGCGCCGGTGAACAGCAAGTGGTCGAAGGGCAACCTGGAAAACGCCATGCCGACCTCAGCCTCGCCGAGCACCACGCACACCAGATCCTGAGGGAAAATGCGCGCCAGCAGTTGTTTGAGCAGCAACCCGGTGGCAGGGGTCGATTCGCTCAGCTTGAGCATCACCCTGTTACCCGCCGACAATGCCCCCACCAGCGGCCCGATAGCCAGGAACAGCGGGTAGTTCCAAGGCACGATGACCCCGACCACGCCCAGCGGTTGGTACACCACTTTGGCTGACGCCGGCTGGAAGGCCACGCCTACCTTGCGCCGGGAAGGTTTCATCCAGCCCTTGAGGTGTCGGCTGGCGTAATGGATGCCGTGCAGGCTCGGCATGAGCTCGGCCAGCAGCGTTTCGTCCGCGCTGCGGTGGCTGAAGTCCTGGCTGATAGCGTCGATCAGTGCTTGTCGCTCGTTGCTCAGTAACTCGCGCAACGCCTTGAGCCATTGCCGCCGCTGCTCGGCAGGTGGCATGGGGTGGGCGGCAAAGGCCTGGCGCTGGGTGTCGAAAAGCGCTTGCAGTTCGCCCAGGTGCTGTTGAGATTCGCGCAGGTAAGCAACGTCGGCAGGCATGGGCGGGCACCGATAGTATTAGAGTGAGTGTTTTCTAGAGCTTGTGCTCTAAAAAGTCAACCGACATCCGTGACGCCTTTGGGTTTGTCCCGTGACCGATAGGTCGTAAGATGCCGTTCAATGCTTTCGTCGAATTAAAGCTCAAGCCATGGCCATACGAATAAAAACCAGCGAGCGCATCGTGCAGAACAGCCTTGAGCTGTTCAATCAGCAGGGTGAGCGCAGCGTCAGCACCAACCATATCGCCGCCCACATGGACATGTCCCCGGGCAATCTCTACTACCACTTCCCCAACAAGCAGGCGATCATCGCCGTATTGTTCAGTGAATACGAAAACCTGGTGGACAGTTTCCTGCGTCCGCCCCAAGGCCGTGCGGCTACTGTCGAGGACAAGCGCTTCTATCTGCAGGAGTTGCTCTCGGCGATGTGGCGCTACCGCTTCCTGCACCGAGACCTGGAGCACCTGCTCGACAGCGACCCGGACCTTGCCGCGCGCTATCGTCGGTTTTCCCAGCGTAGTCTGATTCACGGCACCGCTATCTACGAGGGCTTTGTGGCCGCCGGTATCCTGAAAATGGACCGGGTGCAAATCGAGTCTCTCACCCTCAATGCCTGGATCATCCTCACGTCCTGGGTCCGTTTCCTCTGCACCACACGGGAAAATTCCAACCATTTGAGCGAGCAGGCCATCAAGCGTGGGGTCTATCAAGTGCTGGTGCTGGAGGCCGGTTTCGTGACTGAGCAGGCCCGCGAAGCGGTGGATGCGCTGTTCAAGGAGTTCTATGTCCCCCTGGCCCAGACCCTGGAAGAAGGGGCGTAAGATTCAAATTCGATCGAGCCACAGGAGCCCGTTATGCCCATTGCGCAACTCATCAGTCCTCAAGCCCTGGAACACAGGCGGTCGCAGCCCGGACTGGTGATCCTCGATTGTCGTTTTGCCCTGGAGGACTCGGACTACGGCCAGCGCAGTTACGCCGAAGGCCATATTGCCGGGGCATCCTTCGCTGACCTCGAACGGGACCTGAGTGGGCCGGTCACCAAAGGCGTGACCGGCCGCCATCCGCTGCCGGAGCCTGAGGCCCTGATGAAGCGTTTGCGGGCCTGGGGGATCGGCAACGACAGTGACATCGTTTTGTACGATGACGGCCCTGGCGCCTATGCCGCCCGGGCCTGGTGGTTGCTGGCCTGGCTGGGTAAGCGCGATGGCGTTTATATCCTCGATGGCGGGCTCAAGGCTTGGCATGCCGCCGGCTTGCCCTTGAGTCTCGATCCAGCGGTCAACGGTCCCGGGACCTTCAGTGGTTCGCCGGACGCGACCCTGTTGCTCAGTGCCGAGGCGCTTGAGCAGCGTCTTGGTGAGCCGGACATGACCTTGCTCGATGCCCGGGCGTTGCCGCGTTTCAAGGGTGAGGTCGAGCCGATCGATCCGGTGGCCGGACATATTCCGGGCGCGCAGTGCGCAGCGTTCACCGAGAACCTGGGTGCTGATGGGCGCTTCCTGCCAGTCGACCAGCTCAAGCAGCGCTTTGCCGAGAAATTGGGAGGACGCTCGCCGACGGAACTGGTGGCCTATTGCGGCTCTGGCGTGACGGCATGCCATAACCTGTTTGCCTTGTGCCTGGCGGGGTATCCGTTGGGGAGGTTGTACGCCGGTTCATGGAGTGAGTGGATCACCGATCCCCAAAGGCAAGTGGCGGTCGGTGACTGAACGCAGGCCCCGCAGGAGATCGCAGCCTTGTTGCGCTCCTCAGCTCCTACAGGACAGGCCCGCCAGCCAACCGGGGATTCGCCGCTCCAGATAATACCCTGGGCGGCGCAAGCTCCCGTCGACAAAGCCCACATGCCCGCCTTGTGCATGCAGTTCAAGCTGGGTAGAGGCGGACAGCTCGCCAGGTTCGGGCACGCTGTGGGGGAATACGAAAGGATCGTCGCAGGCCTGGATGACCAGGGTCGGCGTGCTGATCTCGCCCAGAAAGTAGCGACTGGAGGCGCGGCGGTAATAGTCCGCCGCGTCAGAGAAGCCGTGCAGCGGCGCCGTCACCCGTCCATCGAAGTCCCAGAAGGTGCGCATGTTTTCCAGGGAGCCCAGCGCTGTGAGGGTCGCCAGACCCTCGTGGCGTCCGTCGTGCTGGAACTGGCGTTGCTTGTTGCGCACGTAGGCCACCATCTCGCGCATGAAATGGGCCTGATAAAACCTGGAAAATCCCTGTCCGATGCGATCGGCACACTGGTCGAGGCGAAACGGTACCGACACCGCGACCGCTCCTTGCAACTGACTGTCGCCGCCCGTTTCCCCCAGGTGCTTGAGCAGCACGTTGCCGCCCAGTGAATAGCCCACCGCAAACAGCGGTGCCAAGGGGCGGCGGGCCCGCAGATGGGCGATGGCGGCGGCCAAGTCTTCGCTGGCCCCCGAGTGATAGCTGCGGGGCAACAGGTTCGGCTCTCCCGAGCAACCGCGCCAGTTCAACGCCACGCTGGCCCAGCCCTGATTGCCAAGAGCCTGTTGCAGGCCGGCCACGTAGGGCGAGTTGGATGAACCGGTCAGCCCGTGAAGCACCAGCACCAGTGGCGCGTCGACTCGGTGGGGGCCATGCCAGTCGAGATCGAGAAAGTCGCCGTCTTCCAGCCACAGGCGCTCACGTTCCCGAGCGATGTGGATGGTCTTGCGCCACAGCGGTCCCCACAAGGTTTGCAAGTGCGGGTTGCCAAGGCCCAGGGCCGGGACGAAGTGTTCAGATGCAGCAGACACGATCATTTCTCGATGCACTGGCCAGCCGTTCAGCCAACGGCCTCGGCCACACGTTGCCACAACGCGTAATACACCCGTCCGGATTTCTGTTCACGATGCAGGCGCCAGTTGCCCGGCAACCCCAATGTGGACGGGGCGGCTTCGCTTTCAGTGTAGACCCAGGCATCGTCGGCCAGCCAATGACGTTCTTCGAGCAGGGTGCAAACGGCCGGCAGCAGGTTCTGATTGAAAGGCGGGTCGAGGAACACCAAGTCGAAAGGCGTCGCTGGCTGGCTGTCCAGATAGCGCAGCGCGTCGGCGGTCTGCACCTGACCGACGGTGCAGCGCAGTGTGCCCAGGTGCTCTTTCAGGCTGGAGACCGCCAGGCTGCTGGCGTCCAGCGCCTGCCCCATGGCGGCGCCACGAGACAACGCCTCAAGAAACAATGCACCGCTGCCGGCAAACGGGTCGAGTACCCGAGCGCCGGCCACGTAGGGCGCGAGCCAATTGAACAGGGTTTCGCGTACCCGGTCCGGGGTTGGGCGCAGGCCCGGCGCGTCGGGGAAGCTCAAGCGCCGGCTGCGCCATTGGCCGCCGATGATGCGCAACTGATTCACACCGTTATGCACGGGTTTCTTGCTGGAATTGGATGGGCGGGCCATTAGTGCTCCGGAACCCCGAGCGGTTGCTCGGCAGGTTTTTCAGTGGGTGCCGGCAGCGGCTTTTGCGGCACGGTCGGACCGGCGGTGACGATGACCATTTTATCCGTGCTCAGGTGTTTGTTCAGCGCGGCCTTGACCTGTTCGACGGTCAGTTCCTGGGACTGACGCATGAAGTCTTCCAGGTAGCTGAGCGGCAAGTCATAGAAACCCATGGCCCCGAGCTGGCCGACGATGTCTTCGTTGCTGGCGGTGGACAGCGGGAAACTGCCGGCCAGCTCGCGCTTGGCGTCATCGAGCTCTTTTTGGGTTGGGCCGTTCTTCAGGTAATCGGCGAAAACCTCCTGCACCAGTTTCAGCGTGCCTTCGCTCATTTCGGCGCGGGTCTGCAGGTTGATCATGAACGGGCCACGGGCCTGCATCGGCGAGAAGCCGGAATACACGCCGTAGGTCAAACCACGCTTTTCCCGGACTTCGGTCATCAGTCGCGTGCCGAAACCACCACCGCCGAGGATCTGGTTGCCCAGGGACACGGCCGCATAGTCCGGGTCGTCCCGGTCGATGCCCAGTTGCGCGAGCATCAGGTTGGTCTGCTTGGACGGGAACTCGATGTGACCGATGCTCGCCTTCGGTTCAACCGGTTGCACGGTCTTTGCCAGCGCCGGGCCCTTCGGCAGTGCGGCGGACACCTGACTGGCAATCGCTTCGGCTTCGGCGCGGGACAGGTCCCCCACCAAGGCAATCACCGCGTTGCCGGAGGCGTAGGCCCTGGTGTGGAAAGCCTGGACCTGGGCCAGCGTGATCGCAGGAATGCTTTGCGCGGTGCCGTCACTGGAATGGGCATACGGATGATCACCGTACAGACGCTTCATCAGTTCCAGCCCCGCCAGTTTGCCGGGGTTCTGCTTCTGGTACTCGAAACCTGCCAGCAGCTGATTCTTGATGCGCGCAAAGGAGTCGGCGGGGAAGGTCGGTTTGCCAACGACGTCGGCGAACAGCTTCAGCGCCGGCTCGCGCTTGTCCACCGCACTGAGACTGCGCAGTGACGCCAGGGCCATGTCCCGCAAGGCACCGTTGCCGAAGTCGGCGCCGAGGCTTTCGAACCCTTGGGCAATGGCGCTGACATCCTTGCCCGCTACGCCCTCATTGAGCATGGCGTTGGTCAACAGCGCCAGGCCGGGTGTATCGCCGTCCTGGCTGCTGCCGGCGGCGAATGTCAGGCGCAGGTCGAACATGGGCAATTCCCGGGCTTCGACGAACAACACTTTGGCGCCGTCAGCGGTTGTCCAGGTTTGTACGTCGAGCTGGCGACGGCTGGGTGCCTTGCCGTCAAGTTCGGCCAAAGATTGCAGCTTGTTGCTGGCCTTGGCTTTGTCCAGCGCCTGGCTGGCGTTGGTGTCATTGGATGGCGACAGGTAAAAGGCCAAGGCGCCGATCAGGGCGATCAACACCACACCGATCAGCACCAGACGCGATGATTTGCGCTCACTCATGAGCTTTCTCCTCGGGCAGGACGTGCGCGACGCTCAGGCGCGAGCGGGTGAAATACAGCTGGGCTGCCTTCTGGATATCTTGCGGGGTCACGCTTTGCAGTTCGGCGAGTTCGGTGTCCATCAGTTTCCAGGACAAACCGACCGTTTCCAGTTGGCCGATGGCGGTGGCCTGGCTGGTGATCGAATCGCGCTCGTACACCAGCCCAGCGATGACCTGAGCGCGGACGCGCTCCAGTTCCTCGGCGGTCGGGGCAGTGGTTTTCAACTGTTCGAGCAAGCGCCACAGACCGGCCTCGGCTTGGGCCATTGTCTTGTTTTTCTGGGTGTTGGGCGTGGCCGACAAGGTGAACAGCGTGTCGCCACGGGTATAAGCGTCGTAGCTCGACGAACCGCCGGACACCAGCTCTTCGCCGCGTTCCAGCTGGGTCGGGATCCGCCCGCTGTAGCCGCCATCCAGCAAGGCCGAGATCAGCCGCAGGGCATTGACCGAGCGTTTGTCGGTCGCGGTGGCGATGCTCGGTACGTTGAAGGCCAGCATCAGGCTTGGCAGTTGGGTCTGCACATGCAGGGTAATCTGCCGCTCGCCAGGTTCGGCCAGTTCCAAGGGGATCTTCGCTGGCGGTACGTCGCGCCGGGCAACCGGACCAAAGTAACGCTGGGCCAGCGTCTTGACCTCGTCGGGCGTGACGTCGCCGACCACCACCAGGGTCGCGTTGTTCGGCGCGTACCAGGATTCGTACCAGTGGCGCAGTTCCTCGACTTTCATCCGCTCCAGGTCGGCCATCCAGCCGATGGTCGGCGTGTGGTAGCCGCTGGCCGGGTAAGCCATGGCCTTGAAGCGCTCATAGGCCTTGGACATCGGCTTGTCGTCGGTGCGCATGCGGCGCTCTTCCTTGATCACCTCGATCTCGCGGCTGAACTCCTCCGGCGGCAGGCGCAGGCTGGCCATGCGGTCGGCTTCCAGTTCGAAGGCAACGCCCAGGCGATCGCGGGCCAGCACCTGGTAGTAAGCGGTGAAGTCATCGCTGGTGAAAGCGTTTTCTTCGGCGCCAAGGTCGCGCAGGATCAGCGAAGCTTCGCCGGGGCCGACTTTCGAGCTGCCCTTGAACATCATGTGTTCCAGCGCGTGGGACAAACCGGTCTGGCCCGGGGTTTCATAACTGGAGCCAACCTTGTACCAGACCTGGGACACCACCACTGGTGCGCGATGATCTTCGCGCACCACGACCTTCAGGCCGTTGTCGAGGGTAAATTCATGGGTGGGTTGTGGATCGGCAGCCAAGGCTGAAAAAGGCAGACAAACTGTGCTGAGCAGCAGGCCTGCAGCACGGCGGGCAAGAGCATTCATTCGTGTTTAAACCTGTTGGGCTGCCCGCTAGGTCTTAGCGTCGGCGGGCGAGAGGGTGCTAGGATACTGATCCGTTTTACTGGCGGCCACGCCTATCGGGCCTTTTCTCGGTCCGGGGTTGTTTGGGTTCTCGGAAGAAGCCCTGGGTTTGTTCGTTGATCCCAGCGTTTTCGCCGATGATGCCCTGCCAGTCCTTCGAAAAAATCGACCTTGAGGTGTCCTGGGGACAACTCGACAAAATGTTGCGCGTGAACAAGCTGGGTGAAACGCAGTCTGTTCAGCATCGAATATTTATCACCGAGGCGCCCTGGGCGCGTCGCTACCGTGAGATAGCCGTCCTCCATGTTTGGTTCCAACGACGACAAGAAGACCCCAGCTGCGGCTGGCGAGAAAAAAGGCCTGTTCGGATGGCTGCGCAAGAAGCCGCAGGAAACTGTCGTCGAACAGCCGCAACCGCTGCCTGAGCCCGATGCCGAGGCGGTGGCCGAACAAGCTGCCCCGATTGTCCTGCCGATTGCCGAGCCGGTATTGCAACCGGCCGAGCCCGAGCCGGGGTCGAGCGCTGAACCGGTGGCCGAGCAACCGCTGACCCCACCCGAAGGGCAAACCCCCTGGCTGACCTTGCCCGTGGCGGAAGAGCCGGTAGCGTTGGTGGAGGACGCGCAGGCGTCGCATATCGCCCCGCCGATTCCGGCACTGACCCCATCTGTCGCGGCCCCGGCCGTGGAGCCGATCGTCGAAGTGCCAGCGCCTGCCATCATGCCTGTCGCTGCCCCTGCTGCCCCTGAACCGGAGCCTGTTGCAGTTGAATTGCCAGCTCTCGCAGAGCCCGCGCCTGCCGCCGAAGAGAACAAGGTCGGCTTCTTCGCCCGCCTCAAGCAAGGCCTGTCCAAGACCAGCGCCAGCATCGGCGAAGGCATGGCCAGCCTGTTCCTGGGCAAGAAAGTCATCGACGACGAATTGCTGGAAGACATCGAAACGCGCTTGCTGACCGCCGATGTCGGCGTCGAGGCGACGTCGGTGATCATCCAGAGCCTGACTCAAAAGGTGGCGCGCAAGCAGCTCACCGACGCCGACGCTTTGTACAAGTCTTTGCAGGGCGAGTTGACCAACATGCTCAAACCGGTGGAACAGCCGCTGGTGATTGCCTCGCAGAACAAGCCGTTCGTGATCCTGGTAGTGGGCGTCAACGGCGCCGGCAAGACCACGACCATCGGCAAACTGGCGAAGAAGCTGCAGTTGGAGGGCAAGAAAGTCATGCTCGCCGCCGGCGACACCTTTCGCGCCGCCGCGGTCGAACAACTGCAAGTGTGGGGCGAGCGCAACAAGATTCCGGTAATCGCCCAGCACACCGGCGCCGACTCCGCTTCAGTGATTTTCGACGCCGTGCAGGCCGCCAAGGCCCGTGGCATCGATGTGCTGATTGCCGACACGGCCGGTCGCCTGCACACCAAAGACAACCTGATGGAAGAGCTGAAGAAGGTTCGCCGGGTGATCGGCAAGCTCGATGCCGACGCACCCCATGAGGTGCTGTTGGTGCTGGACGCCGGCACCGGCCAGAACGCCATCAACCAGGCCAAGCAGTTCAACCAGACCGTCCAACTGACCGGACTGGCCCTGACCAAGCTCGACGGGACCGCCAAGGGCGGGGTGATTTTCGCCCTGGCCAAGCAGTTCGGCCTGCCGATTCGCTACATCGGCGTGGGTGAAGGCATCGACGATCTGCGCACCTTTGAAGCCGAGCCCTTTGTCCAGGCACTGTTTGCCGAGCGGGAGCACTCATGATTCGTTTCGAACAGGTCGGTAAACGCTATCCGAACGGTCACGTCGGCTTGCATGAGCTGAGCTTTCGGGTCCGTCGTGGCGAGTTTCTGTTTGTCACCGGCCATTCCGGCGCTGGTAAAAGTACCTTGCTGCGCCTGCTGCTGGCGATGGAACGGCCCACCACCGGCAAACTGCTGCTGGCCGGCCAGGACCTGAGCACCATCAGTAATGCCCAGATCCCTTACTTGCGTCGGCAGATCGGCGTGGTGTTCCAGAATCACCAGTTGCTGTTCGATCGCACGGTGTTCAACAACGTGGCGTTGCCCTTGCAGATCCTTGGCCTGTCCAAGGCCGAGATCAACAAGCGCGTGGATTCGGCCCTGGAGCGTGTGGCGCTGTCGGACAAGACCGATCTGTACCCCGGCGACCTGTCCACCGGCCAGCAACAGCGCGTGGGCATCGCCCGCGCCATCGTTCATCGCCCGGCCTTGCTGTTGGCGGACGAACCTACCGGTAACCTGGACCCGCGTCTGGCGGCGGAAATCATGGGCGTATTCGAAGACATCAATCGCTTGGGCACCAGCGTGCTGATTGCCAGTCACGACTTGGCCCTGATCGCGCGCATGCGTCACCGCATGCTCACCTTGCAACGCGGTCGACTGATCGGTGACGGGGAGGCTGGCGTATGAGTGCGACCCGCAGCCCCAAGGTGGCCGAGCGCGTGGCTCCGAAAGCCTCCGATCCGCAGCCGCCAAAGAAGAAGCGCGACGATGACGACGGCCCGGATTTCGCGACACTGTTTCACGCCTGGGTCGAAAGCCATCGCGCCAGCCTGCTGGACAGCCTCAAGCGTCTGGGCAAGCAGCCGATCGGCAGCTTTTTTACCTGCATGGTGATGGCGGTGGCCCTGAGTTTGCCCATGGGCCTGTCATTATTGCTAAGTAATGTGGAGCGCCTGGGTGGCTCCTGGCAGCGTGCCGCGCAGATTTCCCTGTATTTGCAGCTGGAAGCGAGCCCTGCCGAAGGCCAGGCGTTGCGCGAGCAGATCAAGGCCATGCCGGGCGTGGCCGACGCCGAATACATTGGTCGCGAGCAGGCGCTGGAAGAATTCCAGCAGCAGTCCGGCCTGGGCGATGCCCTCAAGGAACTGCCGGAAAACCCGCTGCCGGGAGTGGTACTGGTGACACCCGACGAAGTCGACAAGCCGACCCTTGAAGCATTAAGACAAAGACTTTCCGAGTTGCCGAAGGTACAACAGGCGCAACTTGATCTAGTCTGGGTCGAGCGTCTTGCGGCGATCCTCAAGCTCGGCGACCGATTTGTCTTCGGTCTGACGGTGCTTCTGGTTTCTGCATTACTTTTGGTGATAGGCAATACCATTCGTCTTCATATTGAAAACCGCCGCACCGAGATAGAAGTGATTAAACTCGTCGGCGGTACGGACAGTTATGTACGCAGGCCCTTCCTTTATATGGGGGCGCTGTATGGCTTCGGTGCGGGGATTCTGTCCTGGGGCGTATTGGCGTTTGGCCTGGACTGGCTGAATGACGCGGTAGTGGGGCTGGCCGGTTTGTACGGCAGTGATTTTTCCCTGGCCGGAGTGCCAGCCGCCGACGGTCTGTCGCTCTTGCTTGGCGCGGTGCTGTTGGGTTATATCGGTGCATGGATTGCGGTAGCACGCCACTTGCGTGAGCTTGCTCCAAAATAGTGTTTTTTTGCGCGTATTGACCTTTCGGTTTTTGTGGGAACTTGTCCTACGGTTCCCGGTCAATTTTCGCAGTGCTGAACTGCACGAGTTATGTGAGTCGGAGGTTTTTTCGTATGACCACTTCTTTGCAACCTGCTTATGCTCTGGTCCCGGGTGCGAACCTGGAGGCCTATGTGCACACGGTGAACAGCATCCCTTTGCTGACGCCCGAGCAGGAGCGTGAACTGGCCGAGAGTCTCTATTATGAGCAGGATCTTGAGGCGGCTCGGCAGATGGTGCTCGCCCACCTGCGTTTTGTTGTACATATCGCCCGCAGCTATTCCGGCTACGGGCTGGCCCAGGCCGACCTGATCCAGGAAGGCAACGTCGGCCTGATGAAGGCGGTCAAGCGTTTCAACCCGGAAATGGGTGTGCGCCTGGTGTCGTTTGCAGTGCACTGGATCAAGGCGGAAATCCACGAGTTCATCCTGCGCAACTGGCGCATCGTGAAAGTCGCGACCACCAAGGCCCAGCGCAAGCTGTTCTTCAACCTGCGCAGCCAGAAGAAACGTCTGGCCTGGCTGAACAATGAAGAAGTCCATCGTGTGGCCGAGAGCCTGGGCGTCGAGCCGCGGGAAGTGCGCGAGATGGAAAGTCGCCTGACCGGCCATGACATGGCCTTCGACCCGGCCGCCGAAGCGGACGACGACAGCGCTTTCCAGTCGCCGGCCAACTACCTGGAAGACCACCGGTATGACCCGGCGCGTCAACTGGAAGACGCCGACTGGAGCGACAACTCCAACACCAACCTGCACGAAGCTCTGGAAGTGCTGGACGAGCGCAGCCGTGACATCCTTTACCAGCGCTGGCTGGCCGAGGAAAAAGCCACGCTGCACGACCTGGCGCAGAAGTACAACGTGTCGGCCGAGCGGATTCGCCAGCTTGAGAAGAGCGCGATGAACAAGCTCAAGGTGTCGATTGCGGCTTGACCGGCGGTAGCGGTAATAAAAAACGCCCCGATCAGTGATGATCGGGGCGTTTTTGTGTGTGCTCACTATTGGATTCGCCGCAGACCCCCTGTGGGAGCGAGCTTGCTCGCGATGGCGGCTTATCATTCAACATCGATGCTGCCTGACCCTCCGCCATCGCGAGCAAGCTCGCTCCCACAGTTGAATGTCGGTGTCTGGTCTACTGGGCCCAAGGCGCCCGCCGCGAGTCATTGAGCCCCAGCAGGTAGCTGTCGCCCCCCAACTGGCTCATCTGCCGGCGGATCCAGTTCGCGCGCCGCAGTACATAAGGGCTTGGGCGTGCGGCGCTCCATACCCGGGGGTTGGGCAGGACCGCCGCCAGCAGGCTGGCCTGTTGCCGGGACAATGCATCGGCGCTTACCCCAAAGTGATGCCGCGCTGCGGCTTCGGCACCGAACACACCGTCATCCCACTCGACGCTGTTGAGGTACACCTCGAGGATCCGCTGCTTGGGCCAGAGTATTTCGATCAGCGCGGTAAACCAGGCTTCCAGGCCCTTGCGCAGCCAGCTGCGGCCCGGCCACAGGAACAAGTTCTTGGACACTTGCTGGCTGAGGGTGCTGGCGCCGCGAATCGAGCCGCCACGTCCGTTATGGGTAAGCGCGGCCTGGATCGCACCGAAGTCGAAGCCCCAGTGCTCTGGAAATTTCTGGTCCTCACCCGCGATTACCGCGATTTTGAGGTTGTCGGAAATCTGATCCCAGGGTTGCCAGGTACGCTGCAGGTCGATCGGCTCGCCACCGAACCAGGACTCAACCTTGCGCTCGATCATCAGCGCGGTGAACGGCGGCGGCACCACGCGAAACAACAGCACCAGCACAACGCTGCCGACGGCGAACCAGAGCAGGGCTTTAACGAATCGTCGAAACAATGAACGTAACATAGAGATGGCTTGGCCGAACCCGTCGAGCGGGCCATTATACAGACCCTGTCCACCGAGTCTGACTGGAGTTCTCATGCTGCGTAGTTTTCTGATGCTGGCTGCTTTTTTCGGCTTCACCGGCGTGGCACTGGGAGCGTTTGCCGCCCACGGCCTGAAAAATCGCCTGAGCGCCGATTACCTGGCGATCTTTCATACCGGCGTCACCTATCAGTTGGTACACACCCTGGCGTTGCTGGGCGTCGCGCTGCTGGCCACGCACATCCCCGGACGTATCGTCACCTGGGCCGGGATTTCGTTTGTCATCGGTATCCTGCTGTTCTCCGGGAGTCTGTACCTGCTGACGCTCACGGGCATCAGCAAACTGGGCATTATCACGCCGTTCGGTGGGGTGGCGTTCCTGATCGGCTGGTTGTGCCTGGGGCTTGCCGCCTGGCGGTTGGGCTGACCGCACGGTCCAATTCATGACGAATGGCTTGGGTCGTCCAGACTGATCGGGCTAGAATGCCAGCCCCTAAAAATGATGGCGGCATCCGGCATGCGCATTCAATTGAACGGCGAACCCCTTGATCTGCCCGACGGTGAAACCGTTGCGGCCCTGCTGACCCGTCTGGAACTGACCGGACGCCGCGTCGCGGTGGAGCTCAATCTGGATATCGTCCCGCGCAGCCAGCACGCCGACACCACGTTGAACGATGGCGACAGCGTCGAAGTGGTCCACGCCATCGGCGGCGGCTAGTCCCTGCGGTTTTCCAGTATTTCGCAAGAACCTCACCCCAACAGAGGATTTCCCATGAGCATCGTTCGTAGCGACAAGCCCTTCGTCCTGGCCGGTCGTACCTACCAGTCGCGTCTGCTGGTTGGCACCGGCAAATACCGCGACATGGAAGAAACCCGCCTGGCCATCGAAGCCTCGGGCGCTGAAATCGTGACCGTTGCCGTGCGCCGCACCAACATCGGCCAGAACCCGGGCGAACCGAACCTGCTGGATATCCTGCCGCCAGATCGCTACACCATCCTGCCCAACACCGCCGGCTGCTTCGACGCCATCGAGGCCGTGCGCACCTGCCGCCTGGCCCGTGAGCTGCTCGACGGCCACAACCTGGTGAAACTGGAAGTGCTGGCGGACCAGAAAACCCTGTTTCCCAACGTGATCGAAACCCTCAAGGCCGCCGAAACCCTGGTCAAGGAAGGTTTCGACGTGATGGTCTACACCAGCGATGACCCGATCATCGCCCGTCAACTGGCGGAAATCGGCTGCATCGCGGTGATGCCGCTGGCTGGCCTGATCGGCACGGGTCTGGGGATCTGCAACCCGTACAACCTGCAGATCATCCTGGAAGAAGCCAAGATTCCGGTGTTGGTGGATGCCGGTGTCGGCACCGCGTCCGACGCCACTATCGCCATGGAACTGGGCTGTGAAGCAGTGCTGATGAACTCGGCCATCGCCCATGCCCAGCAACCGATCCTGATGGCCGAAGCCATGAAGCACGCCATTGTGGCCGGTCGCCTGGCATACCTCGCCGGCCGCATGCCGAAAAAACTCTACGCCAGCGCCTCTTCGCCGCTGGATGGTCTGATCAAGTAAGAGCCATTGATGACTGAATCGAACGACACGCCTGTCCTCCCGGAAGAAGGCGAAGAGCGCCAACACCGCCGCATCAAGAGTTTCGTGATGCGCGCCGGGCGCATGACCGAAGGCCAGCAACGCGGCCTGGAACAGGGCACGCCGCTGTTTGTCCTGCCCCTGGCCGATGCGCCGGTGGACTTTGACCAGGTGTTCGGCCGCTCGGCGCCGCGCTCGCTGGAAATCGGCTTCGGCATGGGCCACTCGCTGCTGGAAATGGCCGCCGCGGCGCCGGAACAGGATTTCATCGGTGTGGAAGTTCATCGTCCCGGTGTGGGCGCGCTACTCAACGGCGTACTGACCCAAGGACTGACCAACCTGCGGGTCTACGACTGCGACGCCATCGAAGTGCTCAACCGCTGTGTGGCCGACAACAGCCTCGACCGGCTGATGCTGTTCTTCCCGGACCCATGGCACAAGAGCCGCCATCACAAGCGCCGTATCGTCCAGGCGTCGTTCGCTGAGTTGGTGCGCAGCAAGTTGAAGGTCGGCGGTGTGCTGCACATGGCCACCGACTGGGAACCCTACGCCGAGTACATGCTGGAAGTGATGAACGTCGCCCCGGGTTACCGTAACCTGGCCGAAGACGGCAAGTGCGTACCGCGCCCGGCCGAACGACCGATCACCAAGTTCGAACGCCGTGGCGAACGCTTGGGGCATGGGGTTTGGGATTTGAAGTTCGAGAAGGTGGCTTAAACACCAGAAGATCCTGCTGAAATGGGATCCCCTGTGGGAGCGAGCTTGCTCGCGATGAGGCCATAACATTCAATATCAATGTTGACTGTCAGGCCGCCATCGCGAGCAAGCTCGCTCCCACATTTCGTTCTGTGCTACATCGAAAATCAGCGACGGTCAGCGACCACCCCAATCAACACCAGCACCACCAACAGCACCGGTGCCAGGCTGTAGTTGTTGAACTGGCTCAAGCCCCGGACGACCCATGGCGTGGCGTAGATCAAGGCCGCGCCGCTGCCGATCATGCACAGCAGGGCGATCAGCGGGACGCGCAAGGCCCCGGCAATATTGCCAAGGCGTTGTTCGACCCAGCCTTTGATGTCGGCACCAAACAGCACCAGCAGGCAGCCTACCAATGCCAGGGAGATTTCCGACAGGTTGCTGCGGCTCCAGCGGGACACGGTGGCGAGCAGGTCGAGTACCAGATCCATGGGGTTTCCTTGTGTGATTAGCTCAAAAATTTCTGCAACAGGTCATTGAGAAACAACTGTCCGCGCTCGGTGGCTGCCAGACGTGCCGGTTCGACCCGCAACAACCCGCTTTGTTCGGCCTCGCGTCGGCCTTCAGCCAGACTCTGCAAAGGCAGGCCGGTGCGTTCGGGGTAAAGCCGCGCGTCCACACCTTCGGTCAGGCGCAGCGCGTTCATCAGGAACTCGAAGGGCAGTTCTTCATTGCTCAGGGTTTTCTCGCCGGCCAGGAAGCGTTTGGCTGGGTTGAGGTAGTCCTTGGGCAGGCGGGTTTTCCAGGTGCGCACAATACGCCCGTCCGGATGGCTGAGCTTGCCGTGGGCGCCCGCGCCGATGCCGATGAAGTCGCCGAAACTCCAGTAATTGAGGTTATGCCGCGCCGGTCGCCCGGGCTGGGCGTAGGCCGAGACTTCGTATTGGCTGTAGCCATGTTCGGCCAGCAACGCTTGCCCGGCTTCCTGGATGTCCCACAGCGTGTCGTCCTCCGGCAAGGTCGGCGGCTGGTTCCAGAACACCGTGTTTGGCTCCAGGGTCAACTGATACCAGGACAGATGCGTGGGCTTCAGTGCAATGGCCTGGCGCAAGTCGCTCAAGGCGTCGTCCAGGGACTGATCGGGCAGGCCATGCATCAGGTCCAGGTTGAAGTTGTCGAACCCGGCCTGACGGGCCATGTCGGCGGCGCGCACAGCTTCGTCACCGTTATGAATCCGGCCCAAAGCCTTGAGCTTGGCTTCCTGAAAGCTCTGGATGCCAATGGACAGGCGATTGATGCCCAGTGCCCGGTAAGCGACAAATTTCTCTTGCTCGAAGGTCCCTGGGTTGGCTTCCAGGGTGATTTCAATGTCATGGGCGAAGGGGATTCGCGCCTCGACACCTTTGAGCAGCCGGCCCAGGGCCTGGGCGCTGAACAGGCTTGGAGTACCGCCGCCGAAAAAGATCGAGCTCAGTTCCCGGCCATACACCGCCTGCAGGTCCTGGTCGAGATCGGCCAGCAAGGCGTCGACGTATTCTTCTTCCGGCAACTGCGGGCTGGCGGCATGGGAGTTGAAATCGCAATACGGGCATTTGCGTACACACCACGGAATGTGGATGTACAACGCCAGGGGCGGCAGCATTGGCAGCGGCGCCCGAGGCGTTTGCGCACCGCCATGGATCAGAGGTGCGGGGGACTCATCGATCATTGCAGGCCCAGGCGTTGGCGCAGCAAAGCCATGGCGCGGGCGCGGTGACTCAGCTGGTTTTTTTCCACCGGGCCCAGTTCGGCGCTGGAGCAGTTGCGCTCTGGCACCCAGAACAGCGGATCGTAGCCAAAACCGTGCTCGCCGCTGGCTTCGGTGAGAATGCGCCCGTGCCACAAGCCTTCGCAGAGGATCGGCAGTGGATCGTCGGCATGACGGACGAGGGCCAGGACGCAGACGAACTGTGCGCCGCGCTCGGCTTCGGGGACATCCTTGAGGGCCTCGAGCAGCTTGGCGTTGTTCGCCGCGTCGCCTTTGCCATCGGCGTAGCGGGCTGAATAGATGCCCGGCGCACCGCCGAGAAAGTCCACCGCCAGCCCGGAGTCGTCGGCCAGCGCCGGCAGGCCGGAAATGCGCGCGGCGTTGCGGGCCTTGAGGATGGCGTTCTCGACGAACGACAGGCCGGTTTCTTCAGGTTCGACCTGGCTGAACTCGCCAATCGAGCGCAGTTGCACCGACCCGCCGAGCATGGCCTGGAGCTCCTTGAGTTTGCCGGCGTTGTGGCTGGCCAGTACGAGTTGGGTGAAATTCATCATTCGCCGGGGAACAGTTCCTGGTTGAAGTTGAGGGTGTTGATCTTGTCGCCCGTTTTCACCTGGATGTTGAAGGTGCGGGTTTCCTGCTGTTTCACCGGGTATTGGGCGATGTAATAGGTCGCGTTGGGTTCGGCCACCTCCTTGAAGTTCAGCGTGACACTGCTGCTGGTAAGGTCCTTGACTGTCCCGCTGACCTCGGCCTTCAAGGGTTTGCCATCCTTGAGTACCGAAACGTTGATCACGCCCTGGGTCTTGTCGCGGATCAATCCGGCGGCGTCGGCAATATCCGGCGTCAGGAAGGTGGAATTGAAGGTGTTGTAGTGCACGGTGATGTCGCCGAACACTTCCTTGCGATCGCTCTTGATGACATCCGCGGCCATGGCTCCGGCGCTCAGGCAGGCGGTAATGAGAAACAACGCTAGACGTTTCATGTCGTGCTCCTGGAAAGGCCGGGCTTCACACCGCGACCTGATGATCGGCAAGGCCTGGGCTGCTGACCCGATAGATGCCTATTTCACCTAACAGATTAGGCCATAGCTTGCTGGCCCACCCGTGGCGGTGCTGCTGGTCCACCGCCAGGCGATCGATGACCTTGGCTTGGCGTTCGCGGCACAACGCCTCGAAATCCTCGAAGGTGCAGAAGTGGATGTTCGGCGTGTTGTACCAGGTGTAGGGCAGAAACTCCGACACCGGCATGCGGCCCTTGCTCGCCAGGTACCAGCGGCAGCGCCAGTGACCGAAGTTGGGGAAGGTGATGATGCACTGGCGCCCGACCCGCAGCATTTCGTCGAGGATCTTGTCCGGGTAGTGCACCGCTTGCAGCGCCTGGGTCATGACCACGATGTCGAAGCTGTTGCTGGCGAAGTTGCCCAGGCCCTTGTCCAGGTCCTGCTCGATCACGTTGATGCCCTTGGCCACGCACTCGGCGATGTTGTCCGGGTCGTTTTCCAGGCCGTAGCCGGTGACTTGCTTGTGGTCGCGCAGCCAGGTCAGCAGTTCGCCGTTGCCGCAGCCCAGGTCGAGCACGCGGCTGCCGGCGGGGATCCATTCCTGGATGATGTCCAGATCGGCTCTCATGGCGTCCTCACAGCGTTATACGGTTCATGTAGTTGCCGAACGCCTGCAGGTAGCGCGGGATCGGGATCAGAAAGGCGTCGTGACCCTGGGGCGCGTCGATTTCCAGGTAGCAGACGTCCTTGCGGGCAGCCATCAGCGCGTCCACCAGCTCCCGTGAGCGGGCCGGGGAGAAGCGCCAGTCGGTGGTGAACGACATCACGCAGAACCTGGCGGTGGCGCCTGCAAAGGTTCTTGCCAGGTCATCGTCGAAGTTCGCCGCCGGATCGAAGTAGTCCAGGGCTTTCGTCATCAACAGGTAGGTGTTGGCGTCGAAGCGTCCGGAGAATTCTTCGCCCTGGTAGCGCAGGTAGCTTTCCACCTGGAATTCGACGCTGTGGAAGTCGTAGTTGAGCTTTTCGCTCTTGAGACCGCGGCCGAATTTCTCGCCCATGGAATCATCGGACAGGTAGGTGATATGCCCGACCATCCGCGCCAGCATCAGCCCGCGCTTGGGAATCACGCCGTGTTCCTGGAACGAGCCGCCGTGGAATTCCGGATCGGTGAGGATCGCCTGGCGCGCCACTTCGTTGAAGGCGATGTTCTGCGCCGACAGCTTGGGGGCCGAGGCGATTGCCAGGCAGTGGCGCACACGGTCCGGGTAAGTGATGGTCCATTGCAGGGCTTGCATGCCGCCCAGGCTGCCGCCGATCACTGCGGCCCACTGGGCGATACCGAGGCGGTCCGCCAGGCGTGCCTGACTGTGGACCCAGTCTTCCACGGTCAGCACCGGAAAGTCGGCGCCGAAGGGTTTGCCGGTGTCCGGGTTGACGCTGCTGGGGCCGGTGGAGCCGTTGCAGCCGCCGAGGTTGTTCAGGCTGACCACGAAGAACTTGTTGGTGTCGATGGGCTTGCCCGGGCCGATGCAACTGTCCCACCAGCCCGGCTTGCGGTCGTCGACACTGTGATAGCCGGCGGCGTGGTGATGCCCCGACAAGGCATGGCAGATCAGCACGGCATTGCTCGCCGTGGCATTGAGGGTGCCGTAGGTTTCGAAAATCAGGTCATAGGCTGGCAACGAACGACCGCAGGCCAGGGCCAGGGGCTCGCTGAAATGCGCCATTTGCGGCGTCACCAGACCAACGGAATCGGGGGGAAAGGCAGCTGGCATCGACCCTGCTCTCGTTGAAATGAGGCGTAAGTCTAAAGACCGCTGTGGCAAGCGGCAAGCAAAGGGCGGAGCTGATTGTCCGCCGCTTTACCCGTGGCGAGGGAGCTTGCTCCCGCTGGGGCGCGAAGCGGCCCTGAAAGCTGCTGCCCGTGACTGTCCGGGATACGGTGGCGCCCGCTTTGGGGCTGCTTCGCAGCCCAGCGGGAGCAAGCTCCCTCGCCACAGGAAAGGCTGCAGCGTTTTAGATCAGCAGGCGCAGGATTTCTGGCATCATGGTCATCGCCGCCAGATTGTTGATCACCAGCATGTCGATCAGCTTGAGCACCAGGAACGCCAGGATCGGCGAGATATCCAGCCCGCCGAGGTTCGGCACGATGCGGCGGAACGGTGCCAGCGCCGGCTCGCAGATCTGGTTCACCAGTTCGGCGCCCGGGTTGTGGCTGCCGGGAGCGACCCAGGACAGGATCACGCTGATGATCAGGGCGAAGAAGAAAATCTTCAGGAACAGCGCGGTCACGCCAATGATCGACCAGATCAGCAGTTGCAGCGGGTTGCCGGTGGTGCCGTAGGTCAGCAGCAGGGTCAGGGCCATCAGCGCCAGTTGCACGATGATCGCCAGTACCAGCGACGACATGTCCAGGCCGAACACGCTCGGAATGATCCGGCGCAGTGGCTTGAGCAATGGCTGGGTGGCCTTGACGATGAACTGGCACAGTGGGTTGTAGAAGTTGGCGCGCACCAGTTGCAGCACAAAGCGCAGCAGTACGATCAGCAGGTACAGGCTGCCGAGGGTTTGCAGCACGTAGACCGCTGCAGTGTTCAATCCGATCATGAATGGCTCCTTATTGGCCCAGTTGTTCGGCCATTTCGGCCGAG
Organism: Pseudomonas sp. P105; assembly: GCF_032614175.1. Lineage (NCBI taxonomy): Bacteria > Pseudomonadati > Pseudomonadota > Gammaproteobacteria > Pseudomonadales > Pseudomonadaceae > Pseudomonas > Pseudomonas sp. P105. Next base: position 5,894,588 of record NZ_CP126693.1, on the reverse strand, counting down.
CGGTGCGCGGCGGCGCCGAGTGCTTTTTCCACCAGGGCTTCGAAGCCCCCGGCCTGGAACGATTTGATGGCGGCTTCGGTGGTGCCGGCTGGCGAAGTCACCCGGCGCCGCAGTTCGGCCGCATCGACATCGCTGGACACTGCCATGTGGGCGGCGCCCAGGGCGGTCTGCAACGTCAGTTTGGCGGCGGTTTCGCGCGGCAGGCCGAGTTTTTCACCGGCGGCGGTCATGGCTTCGATCAGCAGGAAAAAGTATGCCGGGCCCGAGCCGGACACGGCCGTCACCGCATCCAGTTGCTGCTCGGTTTCCAGCCACAGTGCCAGGCCTACGGCCGAGAGCAGCTCTTCGGCCTGCTGGCGCTGTTCGGCGGTCACTTGTGCGGTCGCGAACAGCCCACTGACGCCCTGGCGCAGCAGCGCCGGGGTGTTGGGCATGCAGCGCACGATCGGCTGGGACCCGAGCCAGTTGTTCATGCTGGCGCAGGTAATGCCGGCGGCGATCGACACCACCATCTGATGGGGTTTGAGGCTTGGACGAATGGCCTCGCAAACAGTTTTCATCGCCTGTGGCTTGACCGCCAGCACGACGACGTCCGCGCCCTCGATGGCCTGGGCGTTGTCGGCGAACGTTTCGATGCCGTGCTCTGTGCTCACCCGGGCGCGAGTCTCGGCCCCCGGATCGCTGGCGCGGATCTGCGAAGCGTCCAGACCCTTGGCCCGCAGGCCGCCGATCAGGCTGGCGGCCATGTTGCCGGCGCCGATGAAGGCAATACGTGTGTTGCTCATGACAGGTCCTTGATTAGAGAGTTGAGTCAGCATGGCGTACGGCTAGCTACGGCTATAGTCGCGCGCACCAAACAGCGCGGTACCGATCCGCACCCAGGTGGCGCCCTGGGCAATGGCCGACTCGAGGTCATGGCTCATGCCCATGGAAAGGGTGTCCAGCGGTAGCTTCAGATCGGCTTGCAAGCGTTGAACCGCTGCGAAGGCGGCATCCTGGGCGGCACGCTCCTCGGTCGGTTCGGGAATCGCCATCAACCCACGCAGCTTCAGGCGTGGCAACGCGCTGATGGCGCTGGCCAGAGCGGGCAGGTCCGCCGCGGTGCAGCCGGATTTGCTGTCTTCACCGCTGACGTTGACCTGGATGCAGATATTCAGCGGCGGTAGGTCGGCCGGGCGCTGCTCGGACAGGCGTTGTGCAATTTTCAAACGATCCACGGAATGCACCCAGTCGAAATGTTCGGCGATAGCGCGCGTCTTGTTCGATTGAATGGGGCCGATGAAGTGCCAGATCAAGGGCAGGTCGGTCAGTTCGGCCTGTTTGCCCAGCGCCTCCTGCAGATAGTTCTCGCCAAAGTCCCGCAGGCCGGCGGCATAGGCTTCACGCAGGGCCTGGGCGGGCTTGGTCTTGCTCACCGCCAGCAGCTGCACGCTGTGTTCGTCGCGGTGGGCGGCTTGTTCGGCTGCGCGGATACGCGATCTAACCTGAGCAATGTTGTCTGCTATCGTGGACATTAAAGAAGCGCCAGCGGTGAGGTTCGCGGCATTCTACTGGAATTGAGGAGCGCTATGGATATCACTGAGCTACTGGCGTTCAGCGCCAAACAGGGCGCATCGGACCTGCACTTGTCCGCCGGGCTGCCGCCGATGATCCGTGTCGATGGCGATGTGAGGCGGATCAACCTGCCGGCCCTGGACCACAAGCAGGTCCATGAGCTGATCTACGACATCATGAACGACCGGCAGCGGGTAGATTACGAGAAGTTTCTGGAAACCGACTTTTCCTTCGACGTGCCGGGCGTCGCACGGTTCCGGGTCAATGCGTTCAACCAGAATCGCGGTGCAGGTGCGGTGTTCCGGACCATCCCGTCGAAAGTCCTGACCATGGAAGACCTGGGGATGGGCGAAGTGTTTCGCAAAGTGACCGAGGCGCCTCGCGGGCTGGTGTTGGTGACCGGGCCGACCGGCTCCGGCAAGTCCACCACCCTGGCGGCGATGATCGACTACCTCAACACCCACAAACACCATCACATCCTCACCATCGAAGATCCCATCGAGTTTGTCCACGAGCCGCGCAAATGCCTGATCAACCAGCGCGAAGTGCACCGCGACACCCAAAGTTTCTCCACGGCCCTGCGCTCAGCCCTGCGCGAAGACCCGGACGTGATTCTGGTGGGGGAGATGCGTGACCTGGAGACCATCCGCCTGGCCCTGACCGCCGCCGAAACCGGTCATCTGGTGTTTGGCACCTTGCACACCACCTCGGCGGCCAAGACCATCGACCGGGTGGTGGACGTGTTCCCGGGGGATGAGAAATCCATGGTTCGTTCGATGTTGTCCGAATCCTTGCAGGCGGTGATTTCACAGACGCTGGTCAAGAAGATTGGCGGCGGCCGGGTCGCGGCTCATGAAATCATGCTGGGAACGTCGGCGATCCGTAACCTGATCCGCGAGGACAAGGTGGCGCAGATGTACTCGGCGATCCAGACCGGTGGGTCGCTGGGGATGCAGACATTGGATATGTGTTTGAAGGATTTGCTGAACAAGGGGCTGATCAGTCGCGAACATGCGCGGGAGCGGGCGCGTACGCCGGATAACTTCTGAGGATCGGCCACAAAACCTCCTGTGGGAGCGAGCTTGCTCGCGATAGCGTTGGATCAGCCAACATTGAAGTTGACGGATGTACCGCTATCGCGAACAGGCTCGCTCCCACAGTTTGCTTGAACTGGCAAATGTGCCACTTTCAAATCAGCGCTGAACCAGCTGCATCCCTTTCGGCTCTTTGGGCAGCACCCGCTTGGCAAGGACGTAGTGGCTGTTCCAGTACGGCTTGTTCAAGGTATCGATGGTCACCGACTTGCCACGGCGCGGGGCGTGGATGAAGCGGTCATTGCCCAGGTAGATGGCCACGTGGTTGACCCGGCGGCTCTTGAGCTTGAAGAAGATCAGATCGCCGGGCTTGAGGTCCTTGCGATCGACCTTCTGGCCGTGACCGCTGGCCATCGCATTGGAAGTGCGCGGCAGGTCGAAGGTGGCATCGTTGAAGGCGTACTTCACCAGCCCGCTGCAATCGAAACCTTTGCTTGGGCTACTGCCGCCCCAACGGTAAGGTGTTCCCAGTACGTTCACGGCACGGCTCAAGACGTTGCTGCTTGTCTTGGCGGTCATGACCGGAACCAGCTTGCTATTGGCGGTGCTCAAACGCTGGGTGTTTCGCTTGTTCTTGCTTGAAGGAGCAGAAACATGGGATTTGGGGGTGTAGCCGTTGACGTTGGGAAGACGTTGCTCACGATTGGTGGCGTGGGCGGCCAGGGGCAATAATAGGCAAATGGTTAGCCATGTCTTGATAAATGGACGCATTAGGCAGGGCTCTTGAAGGTAAGCGCGCAACTTTATAACAGCTTTTTTTACTGTTCCGAGGCCGTTTGTCGAATCGCAACCCCAGGTGAAACCCGCATAATTGCGACATATTGACCTGATTGTCTGACAGAACCCAGACAGCACGGGGGTTTACCGGGTTCCTGACGCTGGAGACCGCTTGTCGGCAATCCATAAAAAAGTCACAAATAATCCGAACAAATTTATCTATCGAGGCAAAAGAGGCGATTCATGAACAGCTATCAGCAGGACGCTTTACGCGATACCCACAGCAAAGTGATCGGCTATCTCTTGTGGATTTTCGGCTTTACCGGCGCCCACCGCTTCTACTACGGCAAGCCGATCACCGGCACGATCTGGTTTTTCACCTTCGGCTTGTTGGGCATCGGCTGGCTGATCGACCTGTTCCTGATTCCGGCCATGGATCGGGAGGCCGATCTGCGCTTCACCCCGGGTCCCCTCGAGTACAGCGTGGCGTGGATTCTGCTGACGTTTCTCGGTGTGCTGGGTGTGCACCGCATGTACCAGGGCAAATGGCTCACCGGCATCCTTTACCTGCTGACTGGCGGGGTGTTTTTCCTGGGGGTGCTGTATGACTTCTGGACGCTGAACGATCAGGTCTCGATTCGCAATGCGCAGAAGCGCGGGGCTTTTCATTAAGACCGAGTCGCCTGCATCGCGAGCAGGCTCGCTCCCACACTGGATCAAGGTGTTCACAGGTTATGTGTTCACCGAAGATCCCTGTGGGAGCGAGCCTGCTCGCGATAAGAGCGATGCGGTGTCAGGCCTGGTGAGTAATCCGCCCATCCATCAGCGTATAACGCACCACCCCCGGCAAACTGTGGCCAAGGAACGGGCAGTTGTCACCCTTGGAACGCCAGGCTTCACCCGCCACGGTGGACGCCGCCGGGTCGAACAGCACCAGGTCCGCCGCCGCGCCCACTGCCAGTTTACCCACCGGTAATTGCAGCGCGTCGGCCGGGCCGTTGCTCAGGCGTGCCAGCAGGGTCGGCAGGTCCAGCAATCCGTCTTCCACCAGTGTCATGGCCAGTGGCAGCAACAGTTCGACGCTGCTGATGCCCGGTTCCGTGGCGCCGAATGGTGCCAGCTTGGCATCGCGCTCGTGGGGCTGGTGATGGCTGGAGATGGCCGAGATCACCCCGGACTTCACGGCCTCGCGCAAGCCATCGCGGTCGGCGCGGGTGCGCAGCGGCGGCTGGACGTGATAGACGCTGTTGAAGTCGATCAGCGCTTCGTCAGTCAGGATCAGTTGGTACAGCGCCACATCGGCGGTGACGGGCAGGCCGCGAGCCTGGGCCTGGGCGATCAGTGCGGCGCCGCGGGCGCTGGTCAACTGGCTGAAGTGTGCGCGCACGCCGCTTTGTTCCACCAGCAGCAGGTCCCGGGCCAGGGCCACGGTTTCGGCGGTTTCCGGAATGCCCGGCAGGCCGAGGAAAGTGGCGGTCGGGCCTTCGTGGGCCAGCCCACCTTCAGCCAGATCGTGATCCTGGGAGTTGAAGATCACCGTCAGGCCGAAGGTCGCAGCGTATTCCAGGGCGCGGCACAGGGTGCGGGTATTGCGAAAACTGTTCAGACCATTGCCGAACGCCACGCAACCGGCGTCGCGTAGCGCAATGAGTTCTGCCAGTTGCTCGCCATCGAGGCCTTTGCTCAAGGCGCCGATAGGGAAGACCTTGGTGTTGCCGGCTTCGCGGGCGCGATCGAGGATCAGCTCGGCCACGGCCGAGGTGTCCAGTACCGGCTTGGTCTGTGGCGGGCAGCACAAACTGGTCACGCCACCGGCGGCGGCAGCCTGGGTTTCGCTGACGATACTGCCTTTGCGGCTATAACCGGGTTCGCGCAGGGCGACGTTCAGGTCCACCAGGCCAGGGGCGGCCACCAGGCCTTGGGCGTTGAGGGTATCAACGGCGGTAAAACCGGCCGGAGCGGCGCCAAGGGCGACAATTTTGCAGGCATCGATGTGGATGTCAGTCACTTGATCCAGGCCGCTGGCCGGATCGATCACGCGTGCGCCGAGAATGCTGAGCTTCACTGGGCGTTCTCCTGGTCGAATTGGCGCTGGGCCGTTTGCCCGCTCATGGCCATGGACAGCACGGCCATGCGGATGGCGATGCCGTAGGTCACCTGGTTGAGGATCACCGAATGTGGTCCGTCGGCCACTGCCGACTCGATCTCCACCCCGCGGTTGATCGGCCCCGGGTGCATGACGATGGCGTCCGGCTTGGCCCCGGCCAGGCGCGCGGTGGTCAGGCCGAACAGGCGGTAGAACTCGCCTTCGCTGGGCAACAGGCCGCCGGTCATGCGTTCGCGCTGCAGGCGCAGCATGATCACCACGTCCACGTCCTTGAGGCCTTCGGTCATGTCGGTGTAGACCTTCACACCGTACTGCTCGACGCCAATGGGCAGCAGGGTTTTCGGCGCGATCACGCGGATGTCCGGGCAGCCGAGAGTCTTGAGGGCGAGCATGTTCGAGCGGGCCACCCGCGAGTGCAGGATGTCGCCGACGATAGCCACCGACAGGTTCTCGAAGCTGCCCTTGTGCCGACGGATGGTCAGCATGTCCAGCATGCCCTGGGTTGGGTGGGCGTGACGGCCGTCGCCGCCGTTGATGATCGCCACTTGTGGGCATACATGCTCGGCAATGAAATGCGCGGCGCCGGAATCACCGTGACGCACGACGAACATGTCGGCCGCCATGGCCTCGAGGTTGCGCAAGGTATCGAGCAGGGTTTCGCCCTTGCTCGCCGAGGAGGTGGACACGTTCAGGGTGATCACGTCCGCCGACAGTCGCTGGGCCGCCAGTTCGAAGGTGGTGCGGGTGCGGGTGGAGTTTTCGAAGAACACGTTGCACACGGTCTTGCCGCGCAGCAACGGGACTTTCTTGACCGCCCGGGCCCCGACTTCGAGGAACGAATCGGCGGTGTCGAGGATTTCCGTCAGCAGCTCGCGGCGCAGGCCGTCGAGGGACAGGAAGTGCCGCAGCTGGCCCTGATCGTTGAGCTGTAGCGCTCGCTTGGTTTCGAGAGGCGTCATCGCAATGGACTCTTACAAGGGCAGTTAAAGGGCAAGGTCTTGCAGTTCGAGTTGCAGCGGCGCGGGGCCGGACAGCTTGACTCGCTCGTGAGCGGCCAGCGTCAGCGTCGCGCCGACCACGTTCGGGCGGATCGGCAGCTCGGCGGCGTCCAGGTCCAGCAGGCACACCAGGGTCACGCTGGCGGGGCGGCCATAATCGAACAGTTCGTTCATGGCGGCGCGGATGGTCCGGCCGCTCATCAGCACATCGTCGATCAGTACCAGATGCTGGCCTTCAATCTCGAATGGCAGGGCCGAAGGGCGTACTTGCGGGTGCAGGCCGTTCTGGCTGAAGTCGTCGCGGTAGAACGACACATCGAGGGTGCCCAGCGGCGCATCGCTGCCCAGTTCTTCGAGCAAGGCCTGGGCGACCCAGACGCCACCGGTGCGAATGCCGATGTAGCGCGGTTCGCTGATGCCGCGTTGTTCCAGATGCGCCGTGAGACGAATCGCCATCTGGCTGATCAGTTCGGCGGGATTGGGCAGGCTCATGCTGGCTCCTTCAGGTTCCCGGGCCGGTGGTCAGAGGCCCGGTTTATCGCTAAAAGAAAGCGCCCTGGCGGCGCTTTCAAAAAAATCAGGTTTCGAACAGGGCGGCGTTGGCGTCGAGCCAGCCTTGCAGCAGCAGGGCGGCCGCGATGGCGTCTACCGGGTTGTTGCGGTAACTGCCTTTCTGCCCGCCACGTACCAAGCGTTCACCCTTGGCCTCGAACGTGGTCAGACGCTCGTCGTGGGTATAGAAAGGCAGGTTGTAGCGGCCGTTGAGCCTGCGGGCGAATTTCTCCGCACGAACGCACATCTCGCTGGGCGTGCCGTCCATGTTCAGCGGCAGGCCGACCACCACGGCGTCGGGTTTCCACTCCTTGATCAGCGCTTCGACCTGGTTCCAGTCGGGAACGCCGTTCTGCGCCTTGAGGGTGCACAGCTCGCGGGCCTGGCCGGTAATCACCTGGCCGACCGCCACGCCGATCTGTTTGGTGCCGTAATCGAAGCCCAGCAGCAAGCGCAGGGCCATCAGGCGTGTCCTGCCTGGCTGGTGAGCAGACTGAGGTTGACCCCCAGCCGGCTGGCCGCTGCTTCCAGGCGCAGTTCGCTGCTGGTGTTGAACAGGATGTCGGCGTCGAACGGGCAGGTCAGCCAGGCGTTATCGGCCAGCTCGGCTTCCAATTGCCCGGCTTCCCAACCGGCATAGCCGAGGGCGATCAGGCTTTTTTCCGGGCCTACGCCGTCGGCGATGGCGAACAGCACATCCTGGGAGGTGGACAGCGAGACGCCATCCAGGTCCACGGTGGCCTGGTAGGACGGCCCCGTCGGGTGGAGCACGAAGCCTCGGTCGGTCTGCACCGGGCCGCCGATGAAAATCGGGACGTGCTGGCACAAGAGTGGCGGTTCTACATCCGGGCGCAACTGCTCAAGAATGTCCGCCAGGTTCAGTTCCTGCGGCCGATTGACCACCAGCCCCATGGCCCCATTGGCCGTGTGCTCGACGATGTAGGTCAAGGTGTGGGCAAAGTTCGGATCGGCCATGTGTGGCATGGCAATCAGGAAGTGATGCTTGAGGTAGGTGGGGCTGACGTTTTTCATAGGCGCTAGTGTGGCGGCGCAGGGGCGAACTGACAAGCTGGCGATGTGCAGCAAATGCCGGAGACTGTCACGAAACCCCTGTGGGAGCGAGCCTGCTCGCGATGCAGTGTGTCAGGCGACGTCGATGCTGGATGTTCGATTGCTATCGCGAGCAGGCTCGCTCCCACAAGGGGATGGGGTCAGTTGCTGGAGAGACGATCGCCCCGGGCGAACTTCCAGGTGCGGATGATTTCCAGGCGGTCGATGTCCGACAGGTCCCCGGTAAACGGTGCGAACGGCGCGGCCAGGCGCACGATCCGCTGGGCGGCCTGATCCAGCAATGGCTGGCCGGAGGACTCCAGCACCAGCACTTCATACAACGAGCCGTCGCGGTTGATCGAGACCAGCAGCCGCAAGTTGCCATAGATCTGCTTGCGCCGGGCTTCGTCGGGGTAGTTGAGATTGCCGATGCGCTCGACTTTCTTGCGCCACTCATCTTTGTACCAGGCGCCCTTGTCGCGCATGGTCGAGGCGGCGCTCAGGCGGTGGATACGCGGGCGTTTGGCATACAACTGCTGTTCCTGGGCCAGCTCGGCTTCCAGGCTGGCGATGTCGCTGGACAGTTGGGCGCTGTCGAAGGTGGGCACCGGGGCCTTGGGTTTGGGGTCGGGCCTGACCTCTTCCTTGACCGGGGCTTTTTTCGGCTTCGGCGCCACGGTGGTCACGGCTGCCTTGGGCGCCGTCTCCCGGACCTCGGGCTTGGCCGCTGGCGGCGGTGTGACCTTCTGCACTTTATTGTCCTGGAATGGCGCGATCTGGGTGGTCTTGGGCGTTGCCTTTTTTTCCAGGGTGCCACTGCCTTGCTGGTTTTCCTGGGCGAGGAAGTCCGCTTTTTGTGGCTTGGCTTCGCTTTTGAAGGTGGCCAGGGTGATTTCCAGGGTCTGGCTGATCTGTTTGGGTTCTACCGTGGCAAACCCGACGCCCAGCAGCAGTGCCAAGTGGATCAATGCCGCCAGGAACAGGGTAAAACCGAGACGATCAGCCGGGCGCACGCCGCGATGGGCGAGCTCTTGGGGCAGATCGGACGGGAGGGTCATGGCAAGGAAACCAACATCGCGTTTTTTTCAGGCCGGGCATGATAACGCAATGTGGGTTTCCTTCAGCAGGATCTGGATCAACGAGCCTTGAGCTTCTGATCGATGGCATCCATCAGCATCGCGCCGATGTCGGTGCCGAAGGCGTTGTCGATCTCGCGGATGCAGGTCGGGCTGGTGACGTTGATTTCCGTCAGGTGCTCGCCGATCACGTCCAGGCCCACGAACAGCAGACCTTTCTCCCGCAGGGTCGGGCCGACCTTGGCCGCGATCCAGCGGTCCTTTTCAGTCAACGGACGCGCCTCGCCACGCCCGCCGGCCGCCAGGTTGCCGCGGGTTTCGCCGGCCGCGGGAATGCGCGCCAGGCAATAGTCCACCGGTTCGCCGTCGATCATCAGGATGCGCTTGTCGCCATCGACGATGGCCGGCAGGTAACCCTGGATCATGATCTGCTGTTGGCCGTGCAGGGTCAGGGTTTCCAGGATCACCGACAGGTTGGGGTGGCCGGCGGTGTGACGGAAAATCGAGGAGCCGCCCATGCCGTCCAGGGGCTTGAGGATCACGTCGCCGTGATGGTCGGCGAATTCACGCAGCACGTCCGGGCGACGGCTGACGATGGTGGGCGGCGTGCATTGCGGGAACAGCGTGGCGAACAGCTTTTCGTTGCAGTCGCGCAGGCTCTGGGGTTTGTTGACCACCAGCACACCGGCGTTTTCGGCCTGTTCCAGCAGGTAGGTGGAATACACGAACTCCATGTCGAAAGGCGGATCCTTGCGCATGAGGATCACGTCCAGGTCGCTGAGCAGCGCATCGCGTTCGGTACCCAGCTCAAACCATTTTTCGGGGTTGGCGAAGACGTTCAGCGGCTTCATCCGTGCCCGCGCCTGGCCTTCGGCCTGGTAGAGGTCGCGCTGCTCCATGTAGAACAGCTCCCAGCCGCGCTTCTGAGCGGCCAGCAGCATGGCCAGCGAGCTATCCTTTTTATAGGAAATGCTGGCGATAGGGTCCATGACAATGCCGACGCGTACGCTCATGGCTTGGTTCCTCGAAAATTGATGGGCACAAATGGTGTGAAAAAGTGGCGTCAGAGTGGCGCCCGGAAGATTGGCGGTCAAGGAAAAACCACTGTACCGAGCGGCCGATAGATCGGCGATGGAGACTGTGCTAAAAAGGCTGGCATGTGACGTGCGGGCCTTGAACATCAAGGGTTTGCGCTGTCGTTCACACTTACGCGTTAAAAACCGGTTTGCAGTGGCAATGGCAGAGCATCTTACGCAGCAGCAACCCAGCGCCTTGAAGGTCATGGTCATCGACGACTCGAAGACCATCCGCCGCACCGCCGAGACCTTGTTGCGCAACGTGGGTTGCGAGGTCATCACGGCGGTCGATGGCTTCGATGCCCTGGCCAAGATCGCCGACCATCATCCGGGCATTATCTTTGTCGACATCATGATGCCGCGCCTGGACGGTTACCAGACTTGTGCCCTGATCAAGAACAACAGCGTTTTCAAGGCCACGCCGGTGATCATGTTGTCGTCCCGGGACGGTTTGTTCGACAAGGCCAAGGGGCGCATCGTCGGCTCCGATCAGTTTTTGACCAAGCCTTTCAGCAAGGAAGAACTGCTGGGCGCGATACGGGCTCATGTTCCGGGCTTTGCCGCTGTCCAGCCGCACCAGGCACATTAATGACACTCGGCCATCGGGCCTGGGGTCAACGAAAAATGGGGAACACCATGGCACGAATTCTGATCGTCGATGATTCGCCGACCGAAATGTACAAACTGACCGGCATGCTGGAAAAGCACGGCCACCAGGTCCTGAAGGCCGAAAACGGTGCCGACGGCGTGGCCCTGGCTCGCCAGGAAAAGCCCGACGCGGTCCTGATGGATATCGTCATGCCCGGCCTCAACGGTTTCCAGGCCACGCGCCAGTTGACCAAGGATCCGGACACCGGGCACATCCCGGTGATCATCATCACCACCAAGGACCAGGACACCGACAAGGTCTGGGGCACTCGCCAAGGCGCGAAGGACTACCTGACCAAACCGGTGGACGAAGAAACCCTGATCAAGACCCTGAACAACGTGCTGGCGGGTTGATGACGCGGCCATGAGCCAATCCCTGACCGCTTTCGAACTGCTCCTGCAGATCGACCGGCGTTGCCGGCTGCTGGGGGCGGACCTGCCGTCACAACCGACCCACGGCGACAGCTGGAGCGGCATCGGTTTTCGCCTCGGCGAACACTGGTACGTGGCGCCCATGGGCGAAGTTAGCGAAGTGCTGCACGAACCGCGCTACACACATTTGCCCGGGGTCAAGCCATGGGTTCGTGGTGTGGCTAATCTGCGCGGGCGCTTATTGCCGTTGATGGATTTGTGCGGTTTCTTCGGCCATGAGCTGTCGAGCGTGCGCAAGCAGCGGCGGGTGCTGGTGGTGGATCATGACGAGGTCTTTACCGGGTTGCTGGTGGATGAAGTCCTCGGATTGCAGCATTTTGCCCAGGACAGCCTGGAGCCGACGCTGATGGACGACCTTGACGGCCCGGAGTCGGCCTTCGTCAAGGGCCGGTTTCGCGGTGAACGGCAGTGGCAGGTGTTCAGCCCGTTTGCGCTGACGCGCTCGCCGGGGTTCATGGATGTAGCTGTTTGACGAGATGCCACACGGTCCCTTGTGGGAACGAGCCAGTGGGAGCAAAGCTTGCTCGCGATGGCGGCGCCTCGGTAGGCGGGAAACCGTGTTGTTTTCATCGCAGGCAAGCCTTGCTCCCACAGAGTCACACTGATTGAGCAGGCTGCACTACAAGGGCTTGCTTACAGTTGGCAGTGGTGAGTGGGTTGGATTGGGCAGTACAGGCGAGAACCGATGATCAAAGCAAATACAGGCAAGCCTCTGGAAGCGTCGCGCAGTCGTTCGCAGATCATCGTGCTGTTCGTCGCGCTGATTGTCTTCATCATGCTGCTGTTCGCCAACTTCGCTTACCTCAACACCCAGTCCAACTACGACAAGCAGTACATCGGCCACGCCGGTGAGTTGCGGGTGCTGTCCCAGCGCATCGCCAAGAACGCCACCGAGGCGGCCGCCGGCAAGGCCGCGGCGTTCAAGTTGCTGAGCGAGGCGCGCAATGATTTCGCCCAGCGCTGGGGCTACCTGAAGCAAGGCGACCCGGTGACCGGCCTGCCACCGGCACCTGCTGCCCTGCGCCCGCAGATGCGTGCCGTACAGCTGGACTGGGAACGCTTGCTCAAGAACACCGATGCCATCCTGTCCAGCGAACAGACTGTGCTGTCGCTGCATCAGGTGGCGGCAACCCTCGCCGAAACCGTGCCGCAATTGCAGGTCGAGTACGAAAAAGTCGTCGAAATTCTCCTGCAACGCGGCGCGCCCGCCGCGCAGGTCGCCATGGCCCAGCGCCAGTCGTTGCTGGCCGAACGGATTCTCGGGGCGGTGAACACCGTGCTGGCGGGGGATGAAAACGCTAGTCAGGCCGCCGATACCTTTGGCCGCGATGCCGCACGTTTTGGTCAGGTGCTCAATGGCATGTCGCAAGGTGACCCGGCCTTGAAGATCTCCCAAGTACAGGACCGCGATGCCCGGGCTCGCCTGAGTGAGATCAGCGAACTCTTCGAATTCGTCTCCGGCTCGGTGGACGAAATCCTCGAAACCTCTCCTGAGCTGTTCAAGGTCCGCGAGTCGGCAGGCAACATCTTCAACCTGTCGCAAACCTTGCTGGACGAAGCGTCGCACCTGGCCACCGCGTTCGAAAACCTGGCCGGCGGGCGTTCCGCAAACGCCATCGGTGGTTATGTGCTGGGTCTGTTGGCGCTGATGTCGATCATCCTGATCGGGCTGGTGATGGTCCGCGAAACCAACCGGCAGTTGCGTGAAACCGCAGAAAAGAATGAGCGCAACCAGAACGCGATCATGCGTCTGCTGGACGAGATCGAAGACCTGGCCGATGGCGACCTGACCGTGACCGCCTCGGTTACCGAAGACTTTACCGGCACCATCGCCGATTCCATCAACTATTCGGTGGACCAACTGCGTGACCTTGTGGCCACCATCAACCTCACCGCCGGCCAGGTCGCCGCTGCGGTGCAGGAAACCCAGGCTACGGCCATGCACCTGGCGCAGGCTTCCGAACATCAGGCCCAGCAGATATCCGAAGCTTCGACTTCAATCAATGAAATGGCCCAGTCCATCGATCAGGTCTCGGCCAATGCCGCCGAGTCGTCGGCGGTGGCCGAGCGCTCCGTGGAGATCGCCAACAAAGGCAACGAGGTGGTGCACAACACCATTCATGGCATGGACAACATTCGCGAGCAGATCCAGGACACGGCCAAGCGCATCAAGCGCCTGGGGGAGTCGTCTCAGGAAATCGGCGACATTGTCAGCCTGATCGATGACATTGCCGACCAGACCAACATCCTGGCACTCAACGCCGCTATCCAGGCGTCCATGGCCGGTGACGCCGGGCGCGGGTTCGCGGTGGTGGCCGATGAAGTGCAGCGGCTGGCGGAGCGCTCTTCGGCGGCGACCCGGCAGATCGAGACCCTGGTGCGGGCGATTCAGGCTGATACGAACGAGGCGGTGATTTCCATGGAACAGACCACCACCGAAGTGGTGCGCGGCGCCCGACTGGCCCAGGATGCCGGGGTGGCCCTGGAAGAAATCGAAGGCGTGTCCAAGACCCTGGCGGCGCTGATCCAGAGCATTTCCAACGCGGCGCAGCAACAGACCACGTCGGCGGGGCAGATTTCCTTGACCATGAACGTGATCCAGCAGATCACCACGCAAACCTCTTCCGGCTCCACCGCCACCGCCGAGAGCATCGGCAACCTGGCGAAAATGGCCAGTCAGCTGCGTCGTTCGGTGTCGGGGTTTACTTTGCCGGCGGCGGCTGTTGATGAGGGAAAAGTGTGACTGTGGGAGCAAGGCTTGCCCGCGATGAAGATAACGCGGTACTTCGGGAGCTGCGGCGTCTGCATCGCGAGCAAGCTTTGCTCCCACAGAGAAACTTCTTCCCCACAGAGGTGTTAGGTTCTGCTGATTGGAGTGGTTATGGGTGATCGGCACGACTATGTGGCCCTGGAGTGGGTCAAGGGCGAGATTGCCGAAACGCTGAAGCAGGCCCATCTGGCGCTCAATCGCCTGGTGGACGACCCGCAGGCGGCGGATGCCCTCGCGCACTGTCTGGCGTGCATTCATCAGGTGCACGGCGGCCTGCAGATGGTCGAGTTCTATGGTGCGGCGCTGCTGGCCGAGGAGATGGAACAGCTGTGCGTCGCCCTGCAGGACAACCGCATCGCCCATCGCGACGAAGCCATCAGTCTGTTGAGCCAGGCCCTTGGGCAGTTGCCGATCTATCTGGACCGCATCCAAGGTGCCCGCCGCGACCTGCCGTTGGTGGTGCTGCCGTTGATCAATGATTTGCGCAGCGCCCGGGGCGAGAGCCTGTTGTCGGAGACCAGCCTGTTCAGTCCAGAGTTACCGCTGATCGCGCCGCTCAGTGACGAGGCCTTGAAGCGACTCGAACCGCCTGACCTGCCCAACACCTTGCGCAAACTGCGCCAGACCCTGCAAGTGGCCCTGGTGGGGCTGTTGCGCGAACAGGACGACGCCACCCATCTCGGCTATCTGGCCAAGGTCTTCCACCGCCTGGAAGGGCTGTGCGCCGGCGCACCGCTCAATGCGCTGTGGCAGGTGGCGTCGGCCCTGGTCGAAGGCATGCGCGAGGGGCGTATCGCCAATAGCCCGGCCCTGCGCAGCTTATTCAAGGAAGCGGACAAGGAACTCAAGCGCCTGTTGGACCAGGGCCTGCAAGGCATCAATCAACCGGCGCCGCCACAGTTGCTGACGAGTTTGTTGTTCTATATTGCCAAGGCCGAACATCCCAGCGGGCAGATGCAGATCATGAAAGAACGCTACTCACTGGACGACGCGCTGCCCGACAGCGCCATGGTCGACGAAGAACGCGCACGCCTGGCCGGACCGGACCGCGATGCCATGCGCTCGGTGCTCGCCGCACTCTGCGAAGAGCTGGTGCGGGTCAAGGAGCGGCTCGACCTGTTCGTGCGCAGTGACCGCCAGCACGCCTCGGAGCTGGACAGCCTGCTGGCGCCCCTGCGACAGATCGCCGACACCCTGGCGGTGCTCGGCTTCGGTCAGCCGCGAAAAGTGATCATCGATCAATTGGCGGTGGTCCTGAGCCTCGCCCAAGGTCATCGCGAGCCGGATGACGCGACGCTCATGGATGTCGCCGGGGCCTTGCTCTACGTCGAGGCCACTCTGGCCGGCATGGTCGGCACCGTCGAGCCCGAGAGCCCTGAAGACAGCCACCTGCCCACCACAGACCTGACCCAGATCCACCAAATCGTCATCAAGGAAGCCCACACCTGCCTGCAACAGGCCAAGGACATGATCGTCGACTACATCGACGCCGACTGGAACAGCGAACAACTGCAAGCGCTACCGGCGTTGCTGACCCAGGTGCGCGGCGCGCTGGCGATGATCCCCTTGAGCCGCGCCGCCAGCCTTGTGGAGGCGTGCAATGGTTTCATTCGCGAGCATCTGCTGTTGGATCACGCCCAGCCGGGCTGGGAAGAACTCGATCACCTGGCCGACGTAATCACCGGCCTCGAATATTACCTGGAACGTTTGAGCGAAGACCCGGAAACGCCCGGCGAACCCTTGTTGGACGTGGTCGAGCGCAGCCTGGGGGCCCTCGGTTATTTCCCCGACGAAGCCCGGGTGCCGTTGCTTGACGATGTGCTGAGCCCGAACGAGGCCCAGGTCATGCAGGACTTGCAGGAGCTGGATGACCCGCAGACCGTGCAGTCCTTGGCCCAAATGCTGGCCAGCCCGGTCTCGGCGGTCAACCCGCCGGCCCGGAGCACGCCGGGTAGCCTGCTGCCGCCGCCGTTGGACGAGCATCCGGTGGACGACGAGCTGCGCGAGGTCTTCCTTGAAGAAGCCGACGAGGTACTCGACGTTTTGCGCGAATACCTGCCGCGCTGGGCCGCTCACCCTGACGACCATGGCGCCCTGGCCGAATTGCGCAGGGCCTTCCATACCCTCAAGGGCAGCGGTCGGATGGTGCGGGCGCTGGTCTTGGGAGAGCTGGCCTGGGCTGTGGAAAACCTGCTCAACCGGGTGCTGGAGCGCAGTGTTGAGCCGGGTGCTGCGGTCCGGCAGTTGCTCGATGAGACGGTGCAGTTGCTACCGGCCCTGGTGAGCGAGTTTGCAGACAACCGCCAGCGTCAGCGCGACGATGTCGACCGTCTGGCGGCCCGTGCCCATGCGCTGGCAAAGGGCGTCGATGACGATGAAGACGCCCAGGATGTCGCCGCCCTCGACCCGTTGTTGCTGAAGATATTCGACAACGAAGCCCAGGGTCACCTTGCCAGCCTCAATCGCTTTCTCGACCAGGCCGCCGAACACTTGCCGCTGCAGGCCAACGACGAATTGCAGCGAGCCTTGCATACCCTCAAGGGCAGCGCATCAATGGCCGGCGTGTTGCCGATTGCCGAGCTGGCCGGCGCGATGGACCAGTTGGCCCGGGAATACAAGGCGCACCTGATCGCCCTCGACCTTGATGAAACTGAATTGCTGCTGGAGGCCGAGGGCCTGTTGCGCCTGGGCTTGCGTCAGTTGCACGGTGACCCCCTGGCGCCGATCCCCGGCGCAGAAGAGCTGATCCAGCGAACCCAAACGCTGCTGGCCGAGCGCCTGCAAACGGCCCTCAGTGCACCGGACAAAGGCTTGCGGACCAAGCGCGATCCCCAACTGATCAACAACTTCCTCGCCCAGGGCATGGATATCCTGCTCGATGCCGAAAACCTCTTGCGCCGTTGGCAGCAGCACCCCGGCGAAGGCCAGGAACTCAGTGCGCTGCTGGACGAGCTGACCACCCTCGGCGAAGGCGCGCACTTGGCCGACTTGCACCCGGTGGACGAGCTCTGTGAAGCCTTGCTCGATCTCTATGGCGCAGTGGAGGAAAGCAGCCTGGCAGTCAGCGACGTGTTTTTCCAGGAAGCGCAGCGCGCCCATGAAGCCTTGATCGACATGCTCGATGAACTGGCCGCCGGGCAACACGTGCACTCGCAGCCCGAGCGGGTGCAGGCCCTGCGCGGCTTGCTCCAAGAGAGCCTGGACCCATCCGCCACCGGCCTGATCCGCAGCGATGGCAGCCGCACCCTGAGCATCCGCGAACTGGGTAACGCGACAGCGGAACTGCAGCGCAGCGCCCCTGCTGAGACCTCAGTGGACGACGACATTGCCTCGATTTTCCTCGAAGAGGCGCAGGACATCCTCGAAAGCGCCGCCCAGGCCCTGCAACGTTGGCTGGCCGACCCGGACAACGCAGCACCGCTGTCCTCGTTGCAACGAGACTTGCACACCCTCAAGGGCGGCGCACGAATGGCCGATATCCGGCCGGTGAGCGACTTGGCCCAGGAGCTGGAAAATCTCTACGAAGGGCTGGTGGACCGCCGTTACAGCCACAGCGAGGAACTCGAGCAACTGCTCAGCAGCAGTCACGAACGCCTCGATCTGCTGCTCGGGCAGTTGCAGCAGGGCCAGCCGTTGGGCGATCCCGTTGCGCTGATCGACGCCATTCGCCGGTTCCGTCAGGACAAGCCGAACCCAATCGATTCGGCAGGGGCGATCCAGGGCGAGGGGGCCGGACATGACCCGGAGCTGCTGGAAATCTTCCTCGAAGAAGGTTTCGACATTCTCGACAGCGCAGGCTCAGCGCTGCTGCGCTGGCAGGACGAACCATCGAACCGTCAGGCCCTGGAAACGCTGTTGCGGGATTTGCACACCCTCAAGGGTGGAGCGCGGATGGTGGAAATCGTCCCCATCGGCGACCTGGCCCATGAGCTGGAAAATCTTTATGAAGGCTTGTCGGCGGGGCTGCTCCAACCGACACCGGCGCTGTTCGCCTTGCTGCAAAGCAGCCATGACCGGCTGGCGCAGATGCTCGATGCGGTACGCGCCGGCCACCCGTGCCCTGTTGCCGACCGGCTGATCGCGCAGATCCAGGCGGTGAATCATCCGCAGGACAGCGAGACGCCCAAAGTCGTCCCCGCGCCGGAACCGGCCCCGACCCCGCCGCCTGCGCCCACAAGGCTTGAGACCGGCACCCCGAGCGACGGCGCGGACATGGTCAAGGTCTCCGCCGAACTGCTTGACGACCTGGTGAACCTGGCTGGGGAAACCTCGATTTTCCGTGGGCGTATCGAACAGCAGGTCAACGACGCGCGCGTGGCCCTGGGCGAGATGGAAACCACCATCGAGCGCATGCGCGACCAGTTGCGCCGTCTTGATACCGAAACCCAGGGCCGGATCCTCAGTCGCCAGCAGGTCGAGGCCGAGCGCCTGGGCTACGAAGAATTCGACCCGCTGGAGATGGACCGGCATTCCCAGTTGCAGCAATTGTCCCGGGCGCTGTTCGAATCGGCCTCGGACTTGCTCGATCTCAAGGAAACCCTCGAACGCAGCAATCACGACGCTGAGAACCTGCTGCAACAGCAGGGGCGGGTCAACACCGAACTTCAGGAAGGGTTGATGCGCACGCGCATGGTGCCGTTCGAGCGCATGTTGCCGCGCCTCAAACGCATCGTGCGGCAAGTGGCGCAGGAGTTGGGCAAGGACGTGGAGTTCGTGGTTGGCAATGCTGAAGGCGAAATGGACCGTAGCGTGCTGGAGCGCATGGCCGCGCCCTTGGAGCATATGCTGCGCAATGCCGTCGACCACGGCCTGGAGCCGGCCGACGTGCGCATCGCTGCCGGGAAACCGGCCCGGGGGCGCATCAGCCTCGACCTGTCCCGGGAAGGTGGCGACATCATTTTCGACATTCGCGACGACGGCGCCGGCGTGCCGCTGGAGGCGGTGCGCAGCAAGGCGATCAAGCGTGGCCTGCTGGCACCGGACAGCGACATCAGCGACCGCGACGTGCTGCAATTCATCTTGCAGCCGGGCTTTTCCACCGCCGAAAAAATCACCCAGATTTCCGGGCGCGGCGTCGGCATGGACGTGGTCCATGAAGAGGTGCGGCAACTGGGTGGCAGTATGGTCATCGACTCCACACCGGGGCAGGGCGTGCATTTCCGCATTCGCCTGCCGTTTACCGTGGCGGTCAACCGGGCGTTGATGGTGCAATGTCACGAAGACCAGTACGCGATCCCACTGAACACCATCGAAAGTATCGTCCGGGTGTTGCCCGCTGAACTGGATGGCTATTACCAGCTCGACCCGCCGACCTACACCTACGCCGGGCAACGCTATGAGCTGTGCTACCTGGGTGAGCTATTGAAAACCGGCGCTCGCCCGAAACTGTTGGGCCAGAGCCAACCGTTGCCGGTGCTGCTGATGCAATGCAGCGAGCGGCATATCGCGGTGCAAGTGGATGCTACCGCCGGGACCCGGGAGATCGTGGTCAAGAGCCTCGGCCCGCAATTTTCGGCGGTGCAGGGCTTGTCGGGGGCGACGATCCTGGGCGATGGCCGGGTGGTGTTGATTCTCGACCTGTTGGCGCCGATCCGCGCCTTGCCTCATCAGGTCCCACGCCGCCCGGCAGCGGCGCAAGGCGAGGGCGAACACCCGCGAGCATTGCTGGTGCTGGTGGTGGACGACTCGGTGACGGTCCGCAAGGTCACCAGCCGCCTGCTGGAGCGCCACGGCATGCACGTGCTCACCGCCAAGGACGGCGTGGATGCCATGGCGCTGCTGGCCGAACACTCCCCCGACCTGATGTTGCTGGACATCGAAATGCCGCGCATGGACGGCTTCGAAGTGGCCACGCAAGTACGCAATGACCCGCGCCTGGCCCACCTGCCGATCATCATGATCACCTCCCGCACCGGCCAGAAACACCGCGACCGCGCCATGGCCATCGGCGTCAACGACTACCTGGGCAAGCCGTACCAGGAATCGGTGCTGCTCGACAGCATCGCCCGCTGGAGCAAAACCCATGCATGACCTTCACCCGCGCACCGGGCACATCACCGGGCTGCTGCTACCCCTGGCCGACCGGCACCTGATTTTGCCCAACGTGGCTGTGGCCGAGCTGATCGACTACCAGAGCAGCGCGTTCGATATGGACACTCCGCCGTGGTTCCTGGGTTGGGTGAGCTGGCGCGAACGGCAAATCCCGTTGCTGAGTTTCGAGTCGGCCTGCGGCCAGAAAACCGTGATCGGCGAGCGTGCGCGCATCGTCGTGCTCAATGCCCTGGGCGGGCACCCGGAGTTGCGGTTCATTGCGTTGCTGGTCCAGGGTATCCCGCGTTCCTACAAACTCGACACCCAGTTGAGCTACGTCGATGTACCGCTGTGTGGGCTGGAACAGGCGGCGGTACAAGTGGGCGAGCATGTAGCGAAGGTGCCGGATTTGTTGGCGCTGGAGGAGTTGGTCGTTGCCTCGGGGTTGGCAAAAAACTAGGTCAGACACAGTACCTGTGGGAGCGGGCTTGCTCGCGATGGCGGCCTGACAGCCGACCAGGGTTTTGTTGACCGGGTACATATCCATTGATGCGGTAACGGCCGCTGGCGGTTCCGCTCTTACAGCGGCTCACTTTTGAGAAGCCGGAATGCCGGCCCAGGCAAAAGTAAGCAAAACGCTTTTGCCCCACCACTTGACACCTCGCCTAGGCTCGGTGTGCCCGAACGAAGGCATTGCTCCGTGGGCCCGCCGCGAAGGGCCATCCATGGCCCAGCGCGGCTATCCCGGCACCCATGCCGGGATGCCCACTCCACAATGCCTGCGTTCGGCCAGCGTGGTTAACGGGGCGCCCGAGATCAACGTCCTGCGCGAGGCGGCCTGATAGCCGGCCGGGCTCTTGCGGGGGGCGTACAGCCATCAGACCTGTTTGGACTGGACCTGTTTGAGTAGGACCTGTGGGAGCAAAGCTTGCTCGCGAAGGCGGCGGCACATTCAGCATTGATGCAAGTAGACCCACCGCTATCGAGACCCAGCTCGCTCCCACAATGATTTATGTGTCGATTACTGGATTCAGGCATGCCGCTGATTCAGCGTCATATCAACGGATCGTTCCCATAAAGGGTCTGATCAGTCCCTTCTTGGGACTTATTCAGGGCTCAGAGCTTGATAGGTCCCAAAAAGGGATCTATCGTTCCCTTTTTGGGACTCGCGGTGGCCTCCATGAATCAGCTCTCTCTCAGTGATGCTCTATTCACTGCCACCCAGCAGCGAGTCTTGGGCTTGTTGTTCGGTAAGCCGGATCAAAGCTTCTACACCAACGAAATCGCCCGCTGGGCTCAAGTCGGTAAGGGCAGCCTCGTGCGGGAGTTGGAGCGCCTGCAACGCTCTGGTGTGCTCACCATGACGCGTCTGGGCAATCAAACCCATTATCAAGCCAATCCACATTGCCCGATTTACAGCGAACTGTTGGGCATCGTGCAGAAAACCATCGGCATCGCCGAACCGTTGCGCCAGGCGCTGGAACCCTTTTCAGAACAACTGAGCTGGGCGTTCGTCTATGGCTCCATTGCCAAGGGCCAGGCAAACGCATCCAGTGACATAGATCTCATGCTGATCGGCGAAGGCCTGCACTACAGTGAAGTGATGGAGCGGCTCATGCCCTTGGAAGAGCAGCTGGGTCGCCCCCTCAACCCTACGCTCTACACGCCCCAGGACTGGGCTGCGAAATTTGCGGCTGGCAACAGTTTCGTGGTGCGGGTAGCGCAACAGGACAAGATCAATTTGCTGGGTGAAGACCCTTTGGAGTCCAAGGATGGGCAAGCACGAAAACCTGAAGAATCTGTTACATAGCGGCGGCCTGAAAGCCGAACCGCCTGATCGTCAGGAATGTGAAGGCTTGATGCGTTCTGCAGTGGATCGCCTGAAGGACGCACAAACAACTTCCCTCTCATTTGCCAGCCGGTTCGACCTGGCCTACAACGCCGCCCATGCCGCAGCGCTCACGGCGCTACGCTTGAGCGGCTATCGTTCGGACAAGCGTTATCTGGTCTTTCAATGTCTGGTCCACACCGCAGACGCCAGTAAAGTGCAGGTCCGGTTATTCGCGCTGTGCCATGAGCGGCGCAACCTTGCCGAGTACGAGGGGTATATGAATGAAGATGATGCACTGCTTACCCAGCTGATTGAGAGTGCGGTAGAACTGCTCGAACGGGTCCGGCAATTGATGAGTATGAGTTGACCCGTTGCGGTCGCCGCAAACTTCCAATCCAACCCGTTCCCCTGTGGGAGCGAGCTTGCTCGCGATAGCGGCAGAACAGGTCAGCATTGACGTTGCCTGACACTCCGCCATCGCGAGCAAGCTCGCTCCCACAGGGGGTGTTACAGCTTTCCGCAGATTAGGACACCATCTTGACCCTGATGTTATCGATTTCAAATTCGTAGAGCGTTCCGGCATGGTCCTTACCGACACGCAGGCCTAGCAGCATCTCTCGATTGTTAGGGGTGAAGGGAAAAAGCAAACGTTTCTGAATCCTGCCACTCTTCGCCAGGTGTGCCAGGATGTACCAATGTGCCGGCCCAAATCTGATGCTTATCGTTGGTCATCGCAATCTGAATATAGTGAAGCACTTCCTGTTTGAAGCGGTAACGGTAAGTTACTAGAAACATGTTCCCCATCAACCTGGGATCGATATTAAAGATCTTGCGCAGACTTGGTTTGAACGTAGAAATTTCACGCCCCTCGATTTTTCCAGACCAGAAACTGTTCTCGCCTTCAGTCACAACTCTTGCGTCGACTGCCCCATCGCCATCAACCCACTTGTTCCTGTCTTCCCTATCGAATGTGGTGAGATCTTCGTATTCCATAAATGCCTCCAAAATATTGTGTGAGGTTACAGGCGCATCGACCTTGTTCCTGGAAAGCGAGCATTGAGGATCGCTGCACAGCTTATTCAGCCCTGCAAACGGCAAATCAGATACTGTCAGGGCTGACAGGTCCGATCGGTTATGCGACGGATGGTTTTGCATTGGATGGGCTGATTCCAACCCGGACAACCATTACGCCAACCGTAACGATCCGCCGCTAAGCTTGATTGATGCCCTCGCCACAACACTCCTAATGTGGCCTCCACGACAGCGAACCCGTGGAGTGGTCATGACAACAACAATATCCCCCGACTCGCGCTGGACGCGGCGGCGTTGCGAAAAGCAGCGGCGTCTCGAGCTGGTGAAGGGGCTTGCCGACGGTGTGGTGTTGCCCACCGACAAGATCGTTGCGGCGCTGGAGGCGTTGATTCTGCCGGGCGATCGCGTGGTGCTGGAAGGCAATAACCAGAAGCAGGCGGATTTCCTGTCACGCTCTCTGGCCAAAGTCGACCCGGCGAAGCTGCACGACCTGCACATGATCATGCCCAGCGTCGGCCGCTCCGAACATCTGGACCTGTTCGAACGCGGCATTGCCCGCAAGCTGGATTTTTCCTTCGCCGGAACCCAGAGCCTGCGCATCAGCCAGTTGCTCGAAGACGGGCTGCTGGAAGTCGGCGCGATCCACACCTACATCGAGCTCTATGCCCGGTTGGTGGTGGACCTGATTCCCAACGTGGTGCTCTCGGCCGGGTTCATGGCCGACCGTGCCGGCAATATCTACACCGGCCCCAGCACCGAAGATACCCCCGCGCTGATCGAGCCGGCGGCCTTCAGCGATGGCATCGTCATCGTCCAGGTCAACCAATTGGTGGACGATGTCAGCGACCTGCCACGGGTTGATATCCCGGCGTCCTGGGTCGATTTCGTGGTGGTGGCCGACAAGCCGTTCTACATCGAACCGTTGTTCACTCGCGACCCGCGCCACATCAAGCCGGTGCATGTATTGATGGCGATGATGGCCATCCGCGGGATCTACGAAAAACACAACGTCCAGTCCCTCAATCACGGCATCGGGTTCAACACCGCCGCCATCGAGCTGATCCTGCCGACCTACGGCGAGTCCCTCGGCCTGAAGGGCAAGATCTGCCGTAACTGGACCCTCAATCCCCATCCGACCCTGATTCCGGCCATCGAAAGCGGCTGGGTCGAAAGCGTGCATTGCTTTGGCACCGAACTGGGCATGGAAAACTACATCGCCGCGCGGCCGGACGTGTTCTTCACCGGTCATGACGGCTCGCTGCGCTCCAACCGCATGGTCTGCCAACTGGCCGGGCAATACGCGGTGGACCTGTTCATCGGCGCCACTTTGCAGGTGGACGGTGACGGACATTCCTCGACGGTGACCCGTGGCCGACTGGCCGGTTTCGGCGGTGCGCCGAACATGGGCCACGACCCGCGCGGGCGCCGTCACGGCACGCCGGCCTGGCTCGACATGCGCCACGGCGATGGCGAGGCGCCGTTGCTCGAACGGGGCAAGAAACTGGTGGTGCAGATGGTCGAGACCTTCCAGGAGGGCGGCAAACCCACCTTCGTCGAAACCCTCGACGCGGTGGAGGTGGCGAAAAAAGCCGGCATGCCCCTGGCACCGATCATGATCTACGGCGACGACGTCACCCATTTGCTCACCGAAGAAGGCATCGCCTACCTGTACAAGGCCCGCTCGCTGGAAGAGCGTCAGGCAATGATCGCGGCCGTGGCCGGGGTCACTGCCATCGGTTTGCGCCATAACCCGAAAGACACTGCCCGTATGCGCCGCGAAGGCTTGATTGCCCTGCCTGAAGACCTCGGCATTCGTCGCACCGATGCCACCCGCGAGTTGCTCGCCGCCAAGAGCGTGGCCGATCTGGTGGAGTGGTCCGGTGGTCTCTACAACCCGCCCGCCAAGTTCAGGAGTTGGTAAATGCACGCCTTCAACCTGCAACCGAAAAAATTGTCCTTGGCCGAGCGCTTGGCGGACATGGCCGTGGACGCGCTGATCGACGAAGCCGACCTGTCACCCAAACCGGCCCTGGTGGATCGGCGCGGCAATGGCGCCCACACTGATCTGCACTTGGGGCTGATGCACGCTTCGGCGCTGTCGCTGTGGCCGGCATTCAAGGAAATGGCCGACGCCGCCCTTGAATGCGGCGAGATCGGCCTGCCGTTACGCGAAGCCCTTGGGCGGATCGGCCGTGAGGGGGAAGCGGCGATGCTCGCTACCACCGATGGTGTGAACACCCACCGCGGCGCGATCTGGGCGTTGGGGTTGTTGGTGGCTGCGGCCGCGCTGGAACCTGAATCCAGCGTCGCCAGCGCCGTCACCTTACGTGCCGCCCGCCTGGCCTTGCTCAACGATCGCTACGCCCCCAAACCTTTCAGCCATGGCGCTCAAGTGGCCCAACGCTACGGCGTGCGCGGTGCCCGGGAAGAAGCGCAACTGGCATTCCCGGCCGTCACCGGCCTGGGCCTGCCACAACTCAAGCGCAGTCGCGCGGCGGGGGCGGGAGAACAGAACGCGCGGCTCGATGCCTTGTTGGCGATCATGACGACGTTGGCCGACACCTGCGTGCTCTACCGCGCCGGTGAGCCGGGTTTGCAGGCCATGCACCACGGTGCCAGAGCGGTGCTCGACGCTGGTGGCAGTGCCAGCCTGGGCGGTCGTCGCCAGTTGCATGCGCTGGACCAACAACTGATTGCCATGAACGCCTCGCCCGGCGGCGCTGCTGACTTGCTCGCCGCCTGCCTGTTCCTCGACCGTATCGAGCGCGGCGATGGCCTCTTCCCAGGAGTGTGCTGATGCAAACCTTATCCTTTGAATTTCCCGCCGGGCAGCCGCCACGGGGCCGGGCGCTGGTGGGCTGTGTCGGCTCGGGCGACCTGGAAGTGCTGATCGAGCCGGGCCTGGCGGGCAAGTTGACCATTCAGGTGCAGACCTCGGTCAACGGCAGTGAACAACGCTGGCAACACCTGTTCGCCCGCATGTTCGACGGCCAGATGCCGCCGGCCCTGGCGATCGACATCCACGATTTCGGCGCCACCCCCGGGGTGGTGCGTTTGCGCCTGGAACAGGGCTTCGAGGAGATCGGCCATGACTGACAGCGCCGCGTTGCTCAACAAACACAGCTTCGTCGAGCTGGGTGCCCGGCAACGGGCCAAGGCCCTGCTGGATAACGGTTCGTTCCGTGAACTGCTCGACCCCTTTCAGCGAGTCATGTCGCCGTGGCTGCTGCGCCAGGGCGTGGTGCCGCAAAGCGACGACGGTGTGGTGATCGCCAAGGGTTTGCTTGCTGGCCTGCCGGTGGTGATCGCGGCCATCGAAGGTGCGTTCCAGGGCGGCAGCCTTGGCGAAGTCGGGGGGGCGAAGATCGCCGGCGCGCTGGAGCTGGCCGCTGAAGACAACCGCAAGGGCATCCCGACCCGCGCCGTGTTGCTGCTGGAAACCGGCGGCGTGCGTCTGCAAGAGGCCAATCTGGGGCTGGCGGCGATTGCCGAGATTCATTCGGCGATTGTCGACTTGCGCCAGTACCAGCCCGTCATCGGCGTGGTGGCCGGCAGCGTCGGTTGTTTTGGCGGCATGTCCATCGCCGCTGGGCTGTGCAGCTATCTGCTGGTGACCCAGGAAGCGCGACTGGGCCTGAACGGTCCGCAAGTGATCGAGCAGGAAGCCGGGATCGACGAGTACGACTCGCGTGATCGGCCGTTCATCTGGAGCCTGACCGGCGGTGAGCAACGCTTCGCCACCGGGTTGGTGGACCGCTATGTGGCTGATGACGTGGCGCAGATCCGCGAGCAAGTCAGCCAGTTGTTGCAGTTGGGTGTACCCGCCGAGCACCGCAGCGGTCAGGCCGAGGTATTCCTGCAACGTTTGGCCCGACTGGACACTGAAGTGCAAATCGAACCGGCCGCGGTTCGCCAGCTGTATCAGGGAGAACGCCCATGAATTCGTATTCGTTGAGAGGCTTGCGCTGGTTCGCGGCTCTGAGCGACGGCGCCACGCCGTTGGCAGGACTGCCCGCTTCGCTGAAAGTGGCCGACGTCACACTGGGCGAGCAAAACGTGCGGCTGTTGGCCGTCGTGGCCGATCCCGATAGCCGTTTCCCTCGTGCCCGCAACGGCGAAGTCGGTTTGCTGGAAGGCTGGGGCTTGGCCAAAGCCGTGGATGAGGCTATTGACGCCGACCGTGATGCGTCCAGCAAGCGCGCGCTGATTGCCATCGTCGATGTGCCGAGCCAGGCCTACGGTCGTCGCGAAGAAGCCCTGGGCATTCATCAGGCCTTGGCCGGTGCCGCAGACAGTTATGCCCGAGCGCGGCTGGCCGGGCATCCGGTGATTGGTTTGCTGGTGGGCAAGGCCATGTCCGGGGCGTTCCTGGCCCACGGTTATCAGGCCAACCGGTTGATCGCCTTGCGTGATCCGGGCGTGATGGTCCACGCCATGGGCAAGGCCTCGGCGGCGCGGGTGACCCTGCGCAGTGTCGAAGAGCTTGAGGCCCTGGCCGCCAGCGTGCCGCCGATGGCCTACGACATCGACAGTTTCGCCAGCCTCGGTTTGCTCTGGGAAACCCTGTCGGTGGAGCAGATCGAACAGCCAAACGCGGCGGATCTGGCACGGGTCAGGGATTGTCTGCAACAGGCGATCAACGAAGTGGCAGGTGCGCCTCGGGACCTGAGCAGCCGTCTCGGGGCGACGCATCGTGCGGCTTCCAGCACCGTTCGCCAATTGTTGAGAGCGCAGTGGTGAGCACCTTCCTGGCCCACGACCTGCTATGGGGAATGACTCCACAGGCGTTGCCTGCGGATGCGCCGGCGTGGGTCATTGAGTCCTTGAGCCTTGAGCAGCCGGTGGTGGTGCGGCGAGCGATCACCGCGCCGGGACACATTGCCGTGGGCGTGCGAGGCGTCTCGCGGGAACAGCGTTACGCCACGTCGATGCCGGTGGCGGCGATCCAGCGCCGGGTGCGCCCGGAGGACCTTTGCCATGTCGCATTGCGCCGTGACTTGCCGGCGTTGCAGGCGCTCGCTCAAGTGCGGCCAATGCTGGATGCCAGCGGCTGGATCTGGGGCGTCAGCGGCAGCGCCGGATTTGAACTGGCCAGTGGCATCGAGGTGCTGCATGCACGCAGCGATCTGGACTTGATCCTGCGCACACCGCATCCGCTGGATCGTATTCAGGCCAGGGATTTGTTGGCGCAACTGGACGGTTCGACGTGCGCCGTAGACATGCAACTGCAAACCCCTTTCGGCGCCGTCGCCCTGCGCGAGTGGGCAGGCTCGGCGCGGCGGGTGTTGCTCAAGGATAATCTTCAGGCGCGTCTGGTGACCGATCCATGGCAACCGGCGCTGGAGCAAGTGGCGTGAGCAGCCTTTTGGTATTCCCCGGCCAGGGTGCGCAGCGAGCGGGCATGCTCCAGGGCGTGTCGCCGCAACTGCTGGAACTGGCCTGTGAAGTGCTCGGCGAAAACGTACGACAGCTGGACAGCACCGAGGCGTTGCAATCGACCCGAGCCGTACAACTGTGTCTGTTGATCGCGGGTGTCGCGGCGGCCCGGCAATTGTTGGAACAGGCACCTGTGCCGGATTACGTCGCGGGCCTGTCCATCGGCGCGTACCCGGCGGCGGTGGTGGCTGGTGCGCTGGGGTTCGATGATGCATTGCGCCTGGTCAGCCTGCGTGGCGAACTGATGCAGCAGGCGTATCCGCGAGGCTACGGCATGACGGCGATCATCGGCCTTGATCTGGCGACAGTGGAGGCGTTGCTCGCGCAGGTACACAGCGCCATGACGCCGGTTTACCTGGCCAACATCAATGCCGATAACCAGGTGGTCATCGCTGGCAGTGACGAGGCCTTGGCCAGCGTTGCCGAGAGAGCACGCCGCCAGGGCGCCGCGAAAGCGTGTCGGCTGGCGGTGAGCGTACCGTCCCACTGCCCGTTGCTGGAGGTCCCGGCCCGGGCACTGGCCCAGGCGTTTGCCGACGTGCCGTTGAAAGCGCCCGTTTTGGGTTATCTGAGCGGCAGTCGTGCCCGGCCCGTGGTGAACACCGACGCCTTGCGTGAGGACCTGGCCTTCAACATGTGCCGCGTGGTGGATTGGCGCGGCACCGTGCAAAGCGCCTACGAGCGAGGCGTGCGGTTACAGATCGAACTGCCACCCGGTGCGGTTTTGACGGGACTGGCGCGTCGGGTGTTCGAGCAGGGCACCGTCATTGCCTTCGACGGTGCGCGCCTGGACACCTTGCAGACGCTGCTCAGAGAGGAGGGACGCCGCCGACCCTAAACCACCGACTCAAGCTGGCGAAGCACAAAAACAACAACTTCGACGATGCACTTTGAGGACTACAACAATGATTATTTACGGTGTGGCGTTTTTGGCCTTTTGTACCCTGGCGGGTATTTTCATCGGTGAGCTGCTGGGCAAACTGATCGGCGTGCCGGCCAACGTCGGCGGTGTCGGCATTGCGATGCTGCTGTTGATCGGCCTGGGCAGTTACCTGAGCAAACGCGGCCTGTTCAAGGGCAAGTCCGAAGCCGGCGTGGAATTCTGGAGTGCGATCTACATTCCTATCGTGGTCGCGATGGCGGCCCAGCAAAACGTCTATGGCGCGCTCAAGGGCGGGCCAATGGCGATTCTGGCTGGGACCCTGGCGGTGGTGATTGCCTTTGCGATGGTGCCGGTGCTGGTGCGCATCGGCAACAAAGGGCCTGAAACCGATGTTTCCGCCAAGACAGTCGGGTGATTGCCATGTACGAATCAATGATGAAAGTGATCACCGGCTACGGTCTGCTCAGTGGCTTTGCGATTGTCGGCATCACCATGTGGGTGTCGTACTGGATCAGCGACACGTTCACCAAGGGCCGCCTGCACGGTTCGGCCATCGCGATTCTCCTGGGGTTGGTGCTGTCGTACATCGGCGGTGCGATGACCGGCGGGCAGAAGGGTGTAGTAGACATTCCGCTGCTCTCGGGCATCGGCTTGCTGGGCGGCGCCATGCTGCGTGACTTCGCCATTGTCGCCACGGCGTTTGGGGTGAGTGTCGAGGAGCTCAAGCGCGCCGGTTTCGTCGGGGTGCTGGCGTTGTTCGTCGGGGTGGCCACCTCGTTCATCGCCGGTGTCGGAGTGGCGATGGCCTTCGGTTACACCGACGCGGTGAGCCTGACCACCATCGGCGCCGGAGCGGTGACCTACATCGTCGGGCCGGTCACTGGCGCGGCGATCGGTGCCAGTTCCGAGGTAATGGCGCTGTCCATCGCCGCCGGTTTGATCAAGGCGATCCTGGTGATGGTGGCGACGCCGTTCGTGGCACCTTTTATCGGCCTTAACAATCCGCGCAGTGCGGTGATCTTTGGCGGGTTGATGGGCACTTCCAGCGGCGTGGCCGGCGGCCTGGCGGCCACCGATCCGAAACTGGTGCCGTATGGTTGCCTGACGGCGGCGTTCTACACGGCGCTCGGGTGCTTGCTCGGGCCTTCGCTGTTGTATCTGATCATGCGGGGGTTGTTGGGCTAAGGCTTTGAATTTTCGCTGAGCGGGCTGTCCTCGTCGCGAGCAGGCTCGCTCCCACATTGGATCGGTGTTCACCATCCCGTGTGGGAGCGAGCCTGCTCGCGATGAAGGCGACTGGGTCTCAAGCCTGGCGATTGGCATACATCCGGCACTCCGCCAGCAACGCCAGCAAATTCGGATCGCGCTCCTTGGCCTTCAGGAATACCACGCCGATGTGCTGCTGCAGCCGATACTTTTCCTGCAACGGGATCAGTTTCACCCGGTTTTCATACACCGCCGCAATCCGTCCCGGCAGCAAGGCATAACCGACCCCGGAGCTGACCATGCTCAGCAGGGTGAAGATGTCGTTGACCTGCATCGCCACCTTCGGCTCGAACCCCGCCTGTTTGAACACTCGATTACCATCCTGATGGGTGGCGAAGCCCTGGGTGAGGGTGATGAAGGTTTCGTTGCACACTTCGGCCAAGTCCACTTCACTGCGTTGGGCGAAGGCGGAATCGGCTGGCGTGGCGAGAAAAATGTCGTCTGAAAACAGCTCGATATGCTCGCAGTCCGGATCGTTCACGCTGTCGTCCAGGGAGATCAGGATGGCGTCCACCTCCATGTTCTTGAGCTTGTACAGCAGGTCGATGTTCGAGCCCAGGATCAGGTCGATGTTCAGTTCGCTGCGGCGGATTTTCAGGCCCATGATCAACTGCGGCACGGTCTTGACCGTCAGTGAATACAGCGAGCCGAGCTTGAACCGCTCCGCGGAAAACCCGGCGGCTTCACGGGTCAGGCGCACGCTTTCGATTACGTCCTGAATCAGCTTCTGTGTGCGTTCTTCCAGCACATAAGCGCTTTCCAGGGGGGTGAGGTTGCGGCCCTCGTGCTTGAACAACGGGCAACGCAAGGCGCTTTCCAACGAGTGAATGGCCCGGTGTACGCTGACGTTGCTGGTCTGCAACTCGGCCGCCGCCCGCGCAAGATTGCCGGTGCGCATGAACGCCAGGAACACCTCGAGTTTTTTCAGGGTCAATTCTTCGTCGATCAGCATGGGGTGGACTCTTATTCGTATCGCCCGATTGTGCCCCAATCGGTAGGAGGATGTTGATCTGTGGGAGCAAAGCTTGCTCGCGATGCAGGCGACTGGGCTCCTGAGGCACCGCGTTATCTTCATCGCGGGCAAGCCTTGCTCCCACAGAGAGCTAAACATTGCACTTTGTAGCGCCAAGCCTGAGCCTTGGCGTCTGTTTTGGAATGTGAGGTGGGACTGGATGTATCACGGAGAGCGACTCAACGCCTGGACCCACCTGGTCGGGGCGGTGGCGGCTTTTATCGGGGCGGTGTGGTTGCTGGTAATTGCCGGGATGACGGGCGATGCGTGGAAGATCGTCAGCGTGGCGATCTACGGTTTCACCTTGCTGGTGCTGTACAGCGCTTCGACGGTTTACCACAGTGTGCGCGGGCGCAAGAAAGCAATCATGCAGAAGGTCGATCACTTTTCGATCTATCTGCTGATCGCCGGCAGCTATACGCCGTTCTGCCTGGTCACCCTGCGCGGGCCGTGGGGCTGGACCTTGTTCGGGATTGTCTGGGGGCTGGCGCTGATCGGGATCTTGCAGGAGATCAAGCCGCGCTCTGAAGCGCGAATCCTGTCGATCGTGATCTACGCGGTGATGGGCTGGATCGTGCTGGTGGCGGTCAAACCGTTATTGGCCGCCTTGGGCAGCGCCGGCTTTGCCTGGCTGGCTTCGGGTGGTGTGTTGTACACCGTCGGCATTGTCTTTTTCGCGCTGGACCATCGGTTGCGGCACGCCCATGGCATCTGGCATCTGTTCGTGATCGCCGGCAGTTTGCTGCATTTTGTGGCGATCTTGTTCTATGTGCTCTAGCTCATAACCACCGCTGGTCCTGTGGGAGGGAGCCTGCTCGCGATAGCGGTGGTTCAGTGGGCATATTCATTGGCTGACACACCGCTATCGCGAGCAGGCTCGCTCCCACACGGCTTCTTCATTCGACTTTAGAAATCCCCCCACAGCTGCTGTGCCACGGCCAGTGCCACCACCGGTGCGGTTTCAGTGCGCAGCACGCGCGGGCCGAGGCGGGCGGCGTGGTAGCCGGCGGTCCCGGCTTGTGCCACTTCGGCATCCGACAAACCGCCTTCGGGGCCGATCAGGAAGGCCAGGCTCGACGGTCTGGCATGGCTGACCAGCGGCTCGGCCACCGGGTGCAGCACCAGTTTCAGTTCGGCGTCGGTTTGCTTCAGCCAGTCGGCCAGTAGCAGCGGCGGGTGGATCACCGGCACGGTGGAGCGCCCGCACTGCTCGCAAGCGCTGATCGCCACCTGGCGCCAGTGCAGCAGGCGTTTGTCGGCGCGTTCGTCCTTGAGGCGCACTTCGCAGCGCTCGCTGAAAATCGGCGTGATCTCGTTGACGCCCAGTTCGGTAGCTTTCTGGATCGCCCAGTCCATGCGCTCGCCCCGGGACAGGCCCTGGCCGAGGTGGATGCGCAAGGGCGATTCAACCTGCCCGGCGAATTGTTCGTTCAACTGCACAAGCACGCGTTTCTTGCCGACTTCGGCCAGGGTGCCGCGAAACTCCTGGCCAGAGCCGTCGAACACCTGCACCGCATCGCCCTCGGCCATGCGCAGCACCCGACCGATGTAGTGGGCCTGGGCTTCGGGCAGTTCGTGAGCGCCGAGGCTGAGGGGGGCGTCGATGAAGAAGCGGGACAGTCTCATGTTTTTTCTCTACTGAATCTGAATTCGGCATTGCTGGTTGAGCGAGCGCTTTTGTGGCGAGGGAGCTTGCTCCCGCTGGGCTGCGAAGCGGCCCCTTTTTTTTTGCGATTGCTGCGCAATCGAGCGGGAGCAAGCTCCCTCGCCACAGAGAAACGGAACGTCAGCCCGGATCGCGATAGCCCGGATGAAAATCCTTCGGCACCGCCACGCTGACCTTGTCCCGGGTGGCGATGTCGATGCCCTCGCTGGCCACTTCAGCCAGGAAGTCGATTTGCTCGGGGGTGATGACATACGGCGGCAGGAAATACACCACGCTGCCCAGCGGCCGCAGCAATGCGCCGCGCTCCAGAGCATGCTGGAACACCGTCAGACCGCGACGTTCCTGCCATGGGTAAGCGGTCTTGCTCGCCTTGTCCTTGACCATCTCGATGGCCAGGACCATGCCGGTCTGGCGCACTTCGGCCACATTCGGGTGATCGGTCAGGTGCGCGGTGGCGCTTGCCATGCGTTGGGCCAGGGCCTTGTTGTTTTCGATGACGTTGTCTTCTTCGAAGATATCCAGCGTCGCCAGGGCCGCCGCGCAGGCCAACGGGTTGCCCGTGTAGCTGTGGGAATGCAGGAAGGCGCGCAGGGTCGGGTAGTCGTCGTAGAACGCGCTGTAGACCTCATCGGTCGTCACGCACGCCGCCAGCGGCAGGTAGCCGCCGGTCAGGGCCTTGGATAGGCAGAGGAAGTCCGGGGTGATACCGGCCTGTTCACAGGCGAACATCGTGCCGGTGCGGCCGAAGCCGACGGCGATTTCGTCATGGATCAGGTGCACGCCATAGCGGTCGCAAGCCTCGCGCAGCAGCTTCAGGTACACCGGGTGATACATGCGCATGCCACCGGCACCCTGGATCAGCGGCTCGACGATTACGGCGGCCACGGTGTCGTGGTGTTCGGCCAAGGTCTGTTCCATGGCCGCGAACAGATTGCGCGAATGCTCTTCCCAGCTCATGCCTTCAGGGCGGAGGTAGCAATCGGGGCTCGGCACTTTGATCGTGTCCAGCAGCAATGCCTTGTAGGTTTCGGTGAACAGCGGCACGTCGCCCACCGACATCGCTGCGATGGTTTCGCCGTGGTAGCTGTTGCTCAGGGTGACGAAGCGCTTCTTGGCCGGCTGGCCACGATTGATCCAGTAGTGAAAGCTCATCTTCATCGCCACTTCGATGCAGGACGAGCCGTTATCGGCGTAGAAACACCGGGTCAGGCCTTCAGGTGTCATCTTCACCAGGCGCTCGGACAGTTCGATCACCGGCTGGTGACTGAAGCCGGCGAGGATCACATGCTCCAGTTGATCGACCTGGTCCTTGATGCGCTGGTTGATCCGCGGGTTGGCATGGCCGAACACGTTGACCCACCAGGAACTGACGGCATCGAGGTAGCGCTTGCCTTCGAAGTCTTCCAGCCACACGCCTTCACCGCGCTTGATCGGGATCAGCGGCAGCTTTTCGTGGTCTTTCATCTGGGTGCAGGGATGCCATAGCACCGCGAGGTCGCGTTGCATCCACTGGTTATTCAGGCCCATATACAGTCTCCTCGAGGCGGCTCGCGGCGGGCGCGGGCAAAACAATCGGGCAAGCCTATGCAATGGCAGCCCCGGGGACAACCCATTGTGTCATTCCTGCTACCTTGAGTAAGGCGATAGACGCCGCTGGCGGCGCTGGGGTGGCTGACGTATTCTTCGCCGTTCTCTGAGCCGTCTGGCTCGAAAAACTGATCGTTCCTGCGTTTTATTCCGGAGTTCGCTGAATGTCTGCTGGTTGGCTGCGCGCCTGTGCGCTGGTGGTGATAGGGCTGTTCAGCGTGTGTGCGCTGGCCAAGGACAAGCAACCGACGGTGATCGTCATCGGCGGCGGCCTGGCGGGGCTCACGGCGGCCTACGAGCTGCAGAACAAAGGCTGGCAGGTAACCCTGCTGGAAGCCAAGCCTAGCCTGGGCGGTCGTTCGGGCATGGCCACCAGTGAATGGATCGGCAACGAAAAAACTCAGCCGGTACTGAACAAGTACATCTCGACCTTCAAGCTGAGCACCACACC
This sequence comes from Pseudomonas sp. P105, assembly GCF_032614175.1. Lineage (NCBI taxonomy): Bacteria > Pseudomonadati > Pseudomonadota > Gammaproteobacteria > Pseudomonadales > Pseudomonadaceae > Pseudomonas > Pseudomonas sp. P105. The sequence continues at coordinate 5,859,320 of NZ_CP126693.1, read as the reverse complement.
GGCCCCGGAGTTCGTGCGCACCCCCAGCTATTTGATCGACGGCACCTACCTCACCGCCGCTGACCTGGCGACCAAGCAACCGGCCACGGCTGAGGCCCTCAAACGTTACGAAACCACCCTGGACGACCTGGCCCGTTCCATTGAAGACCCACAGAACCCGTCGGCCAACAACACGTTGCACGCACTGGACCAGATCAGTGTCTCCAACTGGCTCGACCGTCTGCAATTGCCGACCACCGCGCGGCAGTTGGTGAACCAGCAGATCCGCACCCGCTATGACGAGCCGTCGCGACTGTCGTTGCTGTATTTTGCCCAGCAAACCCGGGTCTACCGTGGTGTGTCCGACCGTGACCTGCGCGCCGCGCGCCTGCTGGGTGGCAGCCCTGTGTTGGCCCAGGCTTTCGTCAAGCAACTGAAAACCATCAAGACCAGCTCGCCCGTCTCGGCCATCTCCCAGGACAAGGACGGCGTTACCGTCAAGGTTGGCAGCGTCGGCTATCAAGCTGACTACGTAGTGCTGGCGGTGCCGTTGCGAGCCCTGAACAAAATCCAGCTGACCCCGGCCCTGGACGCCCGGCATCAGGGCGCGATCAAGGGCACCAACTACGGCTGGCGCGACCAGATCATGCTCAAGTTCAAGACCCCGGTCTGGGACAGCAAGGCGCGCATGTCGGGTGAGATCTACAGCAACACCGGTCTGGGCATGATGTGGATCGAGCCGGCCATGAAGGGCGGCGCCAATGTGGTCATCAATCTGTCCGGCGACAACGCCCGGGTGATGCAGGCCTTTGGTGACAAGCAGATGGCCGATCAGGTGCTGATTCGCTTGCACGCGTTTTATCCGCAGGCCCGGGGTGCTTTCACCGGTTATGAAATTCGCCGCTACAGCACCGACCCGTCCATGGGCGGCGCGTACCTGGCCTTCGGACCGGGCCAGATCAGCAAGTACTGGCGCCTGTGGGAAATGCCGTTGCAGCGCGTAGCCTTTGCCGGCGAACACACCGATACCTTGTATCCGGGCACCCTGGAGGGCGCGTTGCGTAGCGGTCAGCGGGCAGCCAGCCAGGTTGAAGACCTGGCGGCGGGCAAATCGTTTGAACCGGCCAAGGTCGTGCCGGTGGCAGCGACAGCAGCTGCCGGTGCGGTGGCGGCGAAGAAGGGTAATTTTTTCACCAACCTGTTTGGTGGCTCGGATGACGACAAGAAGCCGGAGCCGGTCAAGGCTCCGGAGCCGGTAGCGCCTGCTCCAGTGCCGGCACCCGCCCCAGCGCCTGCACCGGTGGCACCACCCGCGCCAGCCCCGGCGAAAGTTGAGCCCGCCAAGAAAGCAACCACCAAACCAGCGGTGAAAAAACCAGCCGCCAAGACCCCGGCCAAAAAAGCCCCGGCCAAGGCTCCGGTGAAAAAGGCCCCGCCGGCGAAGAAGCCGGCAGTCAAACCGACGACGACTACTGAAACCAAGGCTCAGTAACGATCAGGTGGAAAGAACGCGGCTCAAGGACGTAATGCTGTTCACTTAAGGCAATCAACAAACCCGTGGCGAGGGAGCTTGCTCCCGCTGGGCCGCTAAGCGGCCCCAAAACCTGCCGAATGCGGAGCATCAGACGCACCGCACCCGCCGGTTCACGACTGCTTCGTAGCCGAGTGGGAAAGCTCCCTCGCCGCAGGTCCATCATTTTTCTTAAATGAATTGCGTTAGGGCACGCCTTGGCGATATATCAGAAACTTCCCACCCTTTAACCAGAAGCAGGCGATAGAGCGGACCAAGCCATAAGTCTAGGCTCCTCGAAAAACTGGAGCGCGTATGAAAATACTGATGGCGATGGTCGTATTGGTTTCGATGTATGGATGTGTGTATGGCGAATGCCGGGATCCTTTGAAGATTCCGATGATCCCAAAAAGAGATCCGCAATTAGCATACAAATGCTCCATCGATCCATATAAACCTGAATGCTCGGTGAACTAATAATTCAAAGCTTTAGGTTCGAGCGGCTGTACTGATGGCCGTATGATACTTAAAAAGCACGACCCTCAATTGACGTACAGATGCGATATAGATCCTTATAGACCTGAATGCACCACTCCTGACGACGAATTGTAGAGGTTCACGCATTCTCCTTGGATACAACGTGACGCTGTGAGGTTGTTTATCACCAGCGGTCCAGATAATTGCCTCGCGGTCCTTGATTACCAAGTTTCCATCGGCCTGCAATATCAATCGGAGCCGCCATTACTGGATTTTAGGTGTTGCCCCGGGGACATCGTTTGATTAGGGGGTAACTGCGGCGAGCCGCTCGCTTTAAAGTGGGTATAACGAACAGTCATTTTGTTCACCTTGTTCAATGAGTTGTGGTGCGCCCATTTGATCAAGGGTGAAAGTGAAAATAGCGATAGATATATATTGAATGGAACAAATAGTTGGACGGCGGTGACGGCTCCGGTGCGATCCCCTGTGGGAGCGAACCTGCTCGTGATGAGGTCCATACAGGCCCCAAAGGCTGCCTGATCGCCTCGCCATCACCCACCGTTTCCCCTTTAATCTTTCCTTAACCCACCCCCTCCAGACTGATGATCGTATTTCTCGATATTTCAAAGCAAAAATTTCCGCTTTAAATCGATAGATAACTCGCTAGTCTTGGTCGCAGTTTTCACAGGATATGAGCAATGCAGCTACGCAACTCTTCTTCTCGCTATGGCTGGGTCAGCATCGTTTTGCACTGGGGCATTGCACTGGTGGTGTACGGGCTGTTCGCGCTGGGGCTGTGGATGGTCGGCTTGGATTACTACAGCACTTGGCGTAAAGACGCGCCGGACCTGCACAAGAGCATTGGCTTGGTGCTGCTGGCGGTCATGTTGCTGCGGGTGATCTGGCGGGTTGTCAGTCCGCCACCACCGACCTTGTCAACCTATGGCCGCCTGACCCGCGTCGGCGCCAAGCTTGGCCATAGCGCACTGTATCTCGGGTTGTTCGCCGTGATGATTGCCGGTTACCTGATTTCCACCGCAGACGGTGTCGGGATTCCGGTGTTTGGTCTGTTTGAAGTACCCGCGCTGGTGTCCGGACTGCCCGATCAGGCAGACGTTGCCGGCCAGATTCACTTCTACCTGGCATGGGCGCTGGTAATTTTCTCCGGCCTCCATGCGTTGGCAGCATTGAAACACCACTTTATCGATCGTGACGCGACCCTCAAGCGCATGCTGGGACGCCAAGCCTGATGTTCAACCTCGACTCCAAAGGAATAGAAAGCATGTTGAAAAAAACGCTCGCCGCCCTGGCAATCGGTTCTGCCCTGCTGTCGGCCGGTCAGGCCATGGCTGCCGACTACGTGGTCGACAAGGAAGGCCAACACGCCTTCGTCGACTTCAAGATCAGCCACCTGGGCTATAGCTACATCACCGGTACCTTCAAGGACATCGACGGCAAGTTCAGCTTCGACGCCGCCAAGCCTGAAGACAGCAAGATCGAGTTCAACGTGAACACCGCCAGCGTGTTCACCAACCACGCCGAGCGCGACAAGCACATCGCCAGTGCTGACTTCCTGAACGCGAGCAAATTTGCCAAGGCCACCTTCGTGTCCACCAGCGTCAAATCCACCGGCAAGAACGCTGATGGCAAGGAAACCGCCGACGTGGCTGGTGACCTGACCCTGCTGGGCGTGACCAAGCCTGTCGTGGTCAAAGCCACCTTCCTGGGTGAAGGCAAGGACCCGTGGGGCGGCTACCGTGCCGGCTTCGAAGGGACCACCAGCATCAAGCGTTCCGATTTCGGCAAGCAGAAAGACCTGGGCCCAACGTCCGACGTGGTCGAGCTGTACGTTTCGTTTGAAGGTGTCAAAGCGAAATAACATTCGCGCCTGACAAAAAACGCCCCTGATCTTGGATCAGGGGCGTTTTTTATTGCCGCATGGAATCTTGTGAACCGCACATGACCCCTTGTGGGAGCGAGCCTGCTCGCGATTGCGGTGGTTCAGCCAGTACAGAGGTTGACTGACCCATGGCAATCGCGAGCAGGCTCGCTCCCACAAGGTGAAGTTGGCGTCACCTAAAAAAAATGCCCCTGATCGCGAGATCAGGGGCATTTTTACGGCTTGGAGAAACTCAGCGATTGCGGGTCAGCAGTGCCGGCTTCTCGCCCCGTGGACGGCTTGGCAGTTGATCCAGCTGTTCAGGCGTCGGGAATCGATCGATCTTCGACTCCTTGTGCATGATCTTCGGCTGGTTACCACGAGGGGCTTGCACGGCAGGTTCCTGACGAGGCTGCTCGTCACGTGCCGGGCGGCGAGGGCGGGAGTCTTCGCGGCGGGCCTGGCCGTCACGAGGTGCGCCGTTGCGCGGGCCGCTGCGCTTGGCCGGCGGGGTGCCGGTGGACGAGCCGTTGCTGTTGCGCGGGCCGTTCTGACGCCCCTGGGATTGGCCACGAGGAGCACCTGCGCCCGCCGCGCCCTGTGCCGGTGCGCCAGGACGACGTCCGCGACCCTGGGCGGGTTTCTGCTGCGGCACGTAATCGACGCGGTTGCCGAAGTTATCGATATCGTCGTCCAGGAACTCGTCCGGTGCGCGATCGGCAGCGGCACGTGGTGCCGGGCGCTGCTGTTCACGGGCCGGGGTACCTTCGCGAGGCTTGTGCTCGCGAGCCGGGCGTTCGCCGCGACTGGTGCTGGCCGATTTTTCCTTGCCCTTGTCCTTGCCTTTGTCTTTACGGCCGCCGCCACCACCGCCGCCGCCATTTGGACCGTCACCGCGAGGGCCACGGGCATTGCGTGGGTTGCGCACGTCCGGACGTTCACGCACTTCAGGCTTCTCGGCCTCGATGGTGCTGGCATCGAAGCCCATCAGGTCGCCATCGGCGATTTTCTGCTTGGTCATGCGCTCGATGCTTTTGAGCAGTTTCTCTTCGTCCGGCGCGACCAGCGAGATCGCTTCGCCCGAACGGCCGGCCCGGCCAGTACGGCCGATACGGTGTACGTAGTCTTCATCGACGTTCGGCAACTCGAAGTTGACCACGTGGGGCAACTGGTCGATGTCCAGACCGCGAGCGGCGATGTCGGTGGCAACCAGAATGCGCACTTCGCCGGCCTTGAAGTCGGCCAGGGCCTTGGTGCGGGCGTTCTGGCTCTTGTTACCGTGGATCGCCACGGCCGGCAGGCCATGCTTGTCCAGGTACTCGGCCAGACGGTTGGCGCCGTGCTTGGTGCGGGTGAACACCAGGACCTGTTCCCAGGCGCCGGCGGTAATCAGGTGCGCCAACAGGGCACGCTTGTGGCTGGCCGCCAGGCGGAACACACGTTGTTCGATGCGCTCGACCGTGGTGTTTGGCGGTGTGACTTCAATGCGTTCCGGGTTGTGCAGCAGCTTGCCGGCCAGGTCGGTGATGTCCTTGGAGAACGTCGCCGAGAACAGCAGGTTCTGACGCTTGGCGGGCAGGCGGGCCAGCACTTTCTTCACGTCATGGACAAAGCCCATGTCGAGCATGCGGTCGGCTTCGTCCAGCACGAGGATTTCCACGTGGGACAGATCGACGCTGCCCTGGCCGGCCAGGTCGAGCAAACGACCCGGACAGGCCACCAGCACGTCGACGCCACGGGCCATGGCCTGGACCTGAGGGTTCATGCCAACGCCGCCGAAAATGCAGGCACTGACGAATTTCAGGTCGCGAGCATAGATCTTGAAGCTCTCGTGTACCTGGGCCGCCAGTTCGCGGGTTGGGGTCAGGACCAGGACGCGCGGTTGGCGCGGGCCGTGACGCTGGGATTTGTCTGGGTGACCGTTGGGGAAAAGCCGCTCCAGGATAGGGAGGGCAAAACCACCGGTTTTACCAGTGCCTGTCTGCGCCGCGACCATCAGATCGCGACCTTGCAACACGGCGGGGATGGCCCGCTGTTGCACCGGGGTAGGCTGGGTGTAGCCGGCAGCCTCGATGGCGCGGACTAAAGCCTCGGAGAGACCGAGGGAAGCAAAGGACATGAGTAATCCTGTTTTAGTGAGGGCCTGGCCCAATGGGATAGTCTTGCCGGGCGCGAATGACGTTCAACAAAAAGACGTCATCCCGTCCGGTCCTGCCGAGTCTGGAAGGCAGGTCCGGACAGGGCTCGCGCGGGCTGGAAGCTGCGCTGTAGCGGTGTCAGGATGCCTTTTGCAAGACCGGGCGTCCGGGCGTGAGCCTGGCGGGAAGGCCGGAGTATAACAGAGCAAACGCCGCGCGCCGCTTTCCTGCTGCTCAACGGTTTATTTCAACGCTGCACCGGGCCGGACGGTTCGGTCCTGGCAGACGGGACGGTGCCATAGCGGGCGATCAGCTCGGCATAGGCCGGTTCGCGCTTGAAGCGCTTGAGTTCGGCGCTGAAGCGCTGCACCAGCAGATCCATCCCGGCGTTGCGCCGCACCGCCAGGTATTGGCTTTGACGGCTCACAACCACGGGGTTTTCGGTGACCTGGTCGCCCAGTTGCATTTGCTTGAGTACGTGCCGACCCACCCGGCGGTCGGTGATGAGCAGGTCAATCCGGCCCAGTTGCAACTTGCCGAAGTTGGCTTCATGGGTGGGTGCCGTCTCACGTTTGAACAGGGTCGACTCACTGAAGGCCTGGCTGTACAGATAGCCGGGCGAGGTGCCCACGGTCAGGCCGCCCAAGTCATCCAGCGTGCGAAAGGGGTGGGGACGGGCGTTGGCGTAGAACATCACGAACTCCACGTCCGAAAGCGGTTCGCTGGGGTAAAGCAGCATGGCGTCGCGTTCGTTGCTGTGGAAAATGTCCAGCGCACCGTCCGCCAGGCCCTGCTCAAGCATCGCCAGGCAACGTTTCCACGGCAGCAATTGCCATTGCACATCAATGCCCAGGCGCTTGAACACAATGGCGGTGGTTTCGTAGTCGAGTCCCAGCACCTGGCCGTTCTCTTCGTAGACATAAGGCGCCCAGGGTTCGGTGACAATGCGCAACTTCTCGGCCCGGGCATCCATGCTCAGGTACAGGAGGACAAAGGTGGTCAGTAACCGGGTGATGAAGGGCATGGCCTGAGGTTACGACGAGAGCTCATCAAATAGCTAGAGCCCTCTGGCCCGCGGTCTGATCGCCTTTCGACATAGGATGTCTAGTCCTGAAATAGGTTTACACCTGTTTCAGTCTCAAAACGCCCGATGCACCGCATCGGGCGTTTTGTATTTCAGGGCCAAATGAGGTCGCTTACGGTTATAGATTTCTATCGATTCCTCAACCATGCGCTTGGCTTGGGCGAGGTCTTTGGGACGGTGTAAAAGAAATTCTGTTTTCAGAATCCCATTCACTCGTTCCGCTAGGGCATTCTGGTAGCAGTCGTAGCCATCCGTCATCGAACACCTGACGCCATGCTTGGCGTGCAGCTTTTGGTAGAGATCAGAGCAGTATTGCGAGCCCCGATCGGAGTGATGTACCAGTGGCTGATTGGTTCTTCGGTGTCGAAGAGCTTTCGTCATCGCCCGGATGACTGACTCGGTATGCAGGCTTTCATGCACATGATGGCCGACTATTTTGCGCGAGAACGCATCAGTGACCAGACTTACGTAAGCGACGCTTTGCTCGGTCGGTAAATAGGTTATATCCGCCACCCACACCTGTTCCGGGCCGGTGGCAGTGACTTGGTCAGGGCCGGGCTTGAGCCGATTCGGATGTCGACGGAAGCGATGATGACTGTCGGTAGTCTTGTGATAAGCGCGTTTGCGTGGGACCAGTTGTCGATGGTCTCGCAGAATATCGAACAATCGATCTCGGCCTACCGTTTGCGTTAGTTCAGGTTCGGCTTGCATTAGCCCATGCAGCTTACGGGTGCCCAACCGAGGCATTTCAAGGCGTGCCTCCAGCACAAATCCCAGCACCTTTTGCGCATGGCTAGTTTGCGCGTCGTAAGCTCGATTGCGCTTGTAATACGCCTGCCGTGAGATGCCCAGAAACTGGCAAGCCCTGGTGACACTCAGGCCTTCGATTTGCCCTTGGCTGAGGACTTGCCGGATCGCTTTTTTACGACAGAAACACCGTAATCGTTTTTCAGCACGTCAACGACAGCTTCAAAAAATTGGGCTTTCTGGTTGGCAAGGGCCAGCTTTTCTTCCAGCTCCTTGATTCGCTGCTCTGGTGTCAGCGGCAAATTTGGCTCGGCCATCGGTCGGTTCCTCTGGGCACGAATGGAGGCGCCTTGGCTCCAGTCCTGCCGCCCATGCTTGCGTAACCATACCAACACAGTCGACCGGCCCTGAATCCCATAACGCCGTTGAGCCTCTTTATAACTCAGTTCGCCCTTTTCAACCTGATCGACAACCGCCAATTTAAAGCCCAGCGTGTAATCACGCTGACTACGCCTTCTTCCTGAATCCATTGGTTCCTCCTGAGGAGAGGTCAGAAGGTGTAAACCTTATTCAGGACGAGACAGGACGAACGAAAAAGCCTTGGTTTTCGCCAAGGCCTTTTACACACAGCCGAACCAAATCATTAACGCGGCAGTTTGAGGTTATTCCATACTGCGAGGCTGGGCTCGGCCTGGTTCAGGGTATAGAAATGCAGCCCCGGTGCCCCGCCCTGTAACAAGCGTTCACACATTTGTGTGATGACTTGCTCTCCGAAGCTTTGGATGCTGGATGTATCGTCGCCGTAGGCTTCCAGCTGCTTGCGGATCCAGCGTGGGATTTCTGCCCCGCAGGCGTCGGAAAAACGCGCGAGTTTGCTGTAGTTGGTGATTGGCATGATCCCCGGCACGACAGGAATGTCGACGCCCATCTTGCGTACGCGGTCGACAAAGTAGAAGTAGCTGTCAGCGTTGAAGAAGTACTGGGTGATCGCGCTGTTGGCGCCGGCGTTGGCCTTGCGTACGAAGTTGAGCAGGTCGTCTTCGAAGTTGCGTGCCTGGGGGTGCATCTCTGGGTAGGCCGCCACTTCGATATGGAAGTGCTCACCGGTTTCTTCACGAATGAATTCAACCAGGTCGTTGGCGTGGCGCAGTTCGCCGCTCGCCATGCCCATACCCGAGGGCAGGTCACCGCGCAGGGCCACGATACGGGTGATGCCGGCAGCCTTGTACTGGCTCAACAGGCTGCGCAGATCGGCTTTGCTGTCACCCACGCAGGACAGGTGCGGGGCGGCGGGGATTTTGACTTCACTTTCGAGCTGCAGCACGGTGTTGATCGTGCGGTCACGGGTCGAACCGCCAGCGCCATAGGTGCAGGAGAAGAAGTCGGGGTTGTAGCTCGCCAACTGACGGGCAGTGGCGATCAGTTTTTCATGCCCAGCATCGGTCTTCGTCGGGAAGAACTCGAAGCTGTAGCGACGGTCTTGGGACATGGTCATATCCTTGGAAACTCGTAGGCCGGTGAGGCTTGCATATCCCTTGTGGAAGCGGACTCATGTGGGAGCGAGCCTGCTCGCGATTGGCATCACCTCGGTCTGACAGTCAGATCAAGGTGTCTGCATCGCGAGCAGGCTCGCTCCCACAGGTCCGCTCCACCAAGGAGGCAGCGCCGATCAGTAGCGGTAAGCGTGCGGCTTGAACGGGCCTTCGACGGTCACGCCGATGTAGTCAGCCTGTTGCTTGGTCAGTTTGGTGACCACGCCGCCGAAACCGCGGACCATTTCCAGGGCCACTTCTTCGTCGAGTTTCTTGGGCAGCACTTCCACGGTCAGGCGCTCGGCTTTCTGGGCTGGCGACAGGTCGGCGTATTTCTGGCCGAACAGGAAAATCTGCGCCAGGACCTGGTTGGCAAACGAGCCGTCCATGATGCGGCTTGGGTGGCCGGTGGCGTTGCCCAGGTTTACCAGACGGCCTTCGGCCAGCAGGATCAGGTAGTCATCGTTCTGTGGGTCGAAGCTGCCGGCGCCGGTGCGATGCACCTTGTGGACCTGTGGCTTCACTTCTTCCCATGCCCAGTTCTTGCGCATGAAAGCGGTGTCGATTTCATTGTCGAAGTGGCCGATGTTGCAGACCACGGCGCGCTTTTTCAGGGCCTTGAGCATGTTCGCGTCGCAGACATTGACGTTACCGGTGGTGGTCACGATCAAGTCGATCTTGCCCAGCAGCGCTTTGTCGATGCTTGCTTCGGTGCCATCGTTGTTACCGTCGATGAATGGCGAAACCAGCTCGAAGCCGTCCATGCAGGCCTGCATGGCGCAGATCGGGTCGACTTCGGACACCTTGACGATCATGCCTTCCTGGCGCAGGGACTGAGCCGAGCCCTTGCCCACGTCACCGTAGCCGATGACCAGCGCCTGCTTGCCCGACAGCAGGTGGTCGGTACCGCGCTTGATGGCGTCGTTGAGGCTGTGACGGCAGCCGTACTTGTTGTCGTTCTTGCTCTTGGTCACCGAGTCGTTGACGTTGATGGCCGGGATCTTCAGTTCGCCCTTGGCCAGCATGTCCAGCAGGCGGTGTACGCCGGTGGTGGTCTCTTCGGTCACGCCGTGGACGTTGTCCAGTACGGCTGGGTATTTCTTGTGCAGCAGTTCGGTCAGGTCGCCGCCGTCGTCAAGAATCATGTTGGTGGCCCATGGCTGGCCATCCTTGAGGATGGTCTGCTCCAGGCACCATTCGTATTCCTCTTCGGTCTCGCCCTTCCAGGCAAATACCGGGATACCGGCAGCGGCAATGGCGGCAGCGGCCTGGTCCTGGGTCGAGAAGATGTTGCAGGACGACCAACGCACTTCCGCACCCAGGGCAACCAGGGTTTCGATCAGCACGGCGGTCTGAATGGTCATGTGGATGCAGCCGAGGATCTTCGCGCCCTTGAGCGGTTGCTCGCCGGCGTATTTGCGACGCAGGCCCATCAGGGCTGGCATTTCGGATTCGGCGATGATGATTTCGCGACGACCCCAGGCAGCCAGGGACATGTCGGCGACTTTGTAATCGGTAAAATCTGCAGGCGTGATAACAGCGCTCATGAAGAGCCTCCATTCGTAATGTATGCGAATGGGCGCCGTTGTGCGTTTAGTGTCCGTGCGGGATGCCCCGTACAAACAACGCCCCATCCGAGCCTGACAGGTCGAACCTGCTGCAGCGCCCCTCGGACAGGTGGCGGGAACGGTCCAAAGCGAGGACCGAGGTAAAGCGGTGGCGATTATAACGGGCTAATCGGATCTTCCAAAGGGTTTCTGTCGGCAAATCAAAATTGCCGATGATCGTTATTGAGGCCACGACATAGAGCCACGCTGCCCGGTCTGCCATGATGCAGGCATCCATCGGCCAGACGCTCAGGAGTGAACATGAATTTCCACACCCGCAAGTGGGTCAAGCCCGAAGACCTCAACCCCAACGGCACGCTGTTTGGCGGCAGTCTGTTGCGCTGGATCGACGAGGAAGCGGCGATCTATGCCATTGTCCAGCTCGGCAACCAGCGTGTGGTTACCAAATACATCTCCGAAATCAACTTCGTCAGCGCTTCGCGCCAGGGCGACATCATCGAGCTGGGCATCACCGCCACCGAATTCGGCCGCACCTCGATCACCCTGACCTGCGAAGTGCGCAACAAGATCACCCGTAAAAGCATCCTGACTGTGGAGAAGATGGTTTTCGTCAATCTTGGGGAGGATGGCCTGCCGGCGCCGCACGGCCGGACCGAGATCAGGTACGTCAAGGATCAGTTTCAGGACGATATTGCCAGTGCATGAGATCGGCGGCGTCGCCAATCGCGAGCAGGCTCGCTCTCACATGGCCTTGCGGTCGATCGCAGCATTGTTGTCTACCACCCATCCCTTGTGGGAGTGAGCCTGCTCGCGACGGCAGTGCTTCAAGCTCCTGGATTTCATCCGCCACTGAACAGCTCCGAAGGCCGCGTGTCGTAGGTACATCACGCCACCGGTTCAGGAGCTCCATGGACACTCGTAAAGACGGCAAGACCCCTGATCTTTCGGCACAGGAAAAGCACGAAGTCGACCGCAATCAGCCACCGCGGGCCGCAGTGCTGCATGAAATTATCCGGACCCAGGGCAATCAGGAACTGGAGCGCAGTGTCGCCGCGCTTTGGTGGTCGGCCCTGGCCGCCGGGTTGACCATGGGCCTGTCGCTGATGGCGATGGGGCTGCTCAATTCCCGCTTGCCCGAGGGTGAAGCCTTCAAGGTGATCGCCAGCTTCGGCTACTGCGCCGGTTTTCTCGCGGTGATTCTTGCCCGCCAGCAGTTGTTCACCGAAAACACCTTGACCGCCGTGCTGCCCATCATGAGCAAACCCACCTTGGGCAACTTCGGCCGTCTGTTCCGCCTGTGGGGTGTGGTGCTGGTGGGCAACCTGTGCGGGACCTTGCTGGTGGCCTATGTGATGCTGCATCTGCCGATTTTCGACCGCCGCACCGATATGGCTTTTCTGGAGATCGGTCGCAAGGTCATGGAAAACGACACCGGCCAGATGTTCGCCAAGGGCATCATTTCAGGCTGGATGATCGCCACCATGGTCTGGATGATCCCGTCCATGGAGAGCGCCAAGATGTGGATCATCATCCTCATCACCTACCTGATGGCGCTTGGGGATTTCACCCACATTGTCGTCGGCTCGGCCGAAGTGTCCTATCTGGTGTTCGCCGGCCAGCTGTCGTGGGAGGACTTCTGGATGGTGTTTGCCGGGCCGACCCTGGCAGGGAACATCATTGGTGGCAGTTTCATCTTTGCGCTGCTGAGTCATGCCCAGGTGCGGAGCGAGACCGGCCAGCCTAGTCGGCCACACCCACCAGGGCGTCCTGACGACGCTGACGATAAATAAAATACAGTGCTGTCAACACGGTCAGCCCGCCCACCAGAGCGCCGGTCCATGGCAGGTCCGCCAGGTCGGCGCCGCTGGTCACCACCAGGCCGCCAATCCAGGCACCCGCCGCGTTGCCAAGGTTGAACGCGCTCTGGTTCAGGGTCGAGCCCAGGTTCGGCGCTTCTTGGGCCTGGTCGATGATCAGCAATTGCAGGATCGGACACAGTGCAAAGGCGAACACACCCCATAGGACCAGGGTAATCGCTGCTGGAACCACCGACCGGCTGGTCTGGCTGAACGCGGCCAGTACCAGCACCACCGCCAGGGCCATGGCTACCAGCGAAGGCAGCAGGCGCCGGTCCGCCAGCCGTCCGCCGAGGAAACTGCCCGCTGTCAGGCCGACACCGAACAGCAGCAGCATGAGCGTGATGCCGTGGGGGCTGACCCCCGTGATGTCCTGCAGGATCGGCGCGATGTAGGTGAACACGCTGAACAGGCTGGTGGAGGCCAGCACGCTCATGCCCAGGGCCAGCAACACGTTGGCCTTGCCCAGCACTCTGAACTCGCTGGCCAGATTGGCCTTCTCCATGGGAATTTCCCGGGGCAGCCAGACCCATTGGGCAAGGGCGGCAATGATCCCGATGACCGATACTGCCCAGAAGGTCGAGCGCCAGCCGGCATATTGGCCCAACGCAGTGCCCAAGGGCACGCCCAGCACATTGGCCAGGGTCAGTCCTGTGAACATCATCGCAATGGCCTGGGCCCGTTTGTTCGGTGCCACCAGTCCGGCCGCGACCACCGAGCCGATCCCGAAGAATGCCCCGTGGCACAGTGCGGTGATGACCCGGGCGGCCATCAGCGTGGCGTAGTTCGGCGCCAGGGCGCAGAGCACGTTGCCGACGATGAACATCAGCGTCATGCCCAGCAGCGTTGCCTTGCGCGGCATGTTGGCGGTGCCGATGGCCAGGATCGGCGCGCCGAACACCACGCCCAGGGCGTACCCGGTAATCAGCAGCCCGGCCTGGGGAATGCTCACGGCCAGGTCACGGGCGACATCGGGCAACAGCCCCATGATGACGAATTCGGTGGTGCCGATGCCAAAAGCGGCGACGGCCAAAGCAAGCAAGGCGAGTGGCATGCGCAAGGTCTCTGTCTGTAGTCTTGACGCTCTGATCAGGCATACGCATGCCGATGCGCCGGTTCGGATGAAACGGGGCAGCAGCAAAATTATTGGAATTGGTTTATGCGCAACTGAGTGCGGCGTGGTCGTTTGCAGTATAAACGGGCGCTGATGGATGGCGAATCAATTCTCTGGACGCAATAAGGAGCGTGCTGTGCTGGCAACGGCCTTGGTATTGGTCGCCGCGCTGTTGCATGCGGCATGGAATACGCTGATCAAGTTCAGTGGCGAGCGTTTGCTGGTGGTGGCGTGCATGGACAGCGTCGCGTTGCTGTTAGTGGTGCTGGCGCTGGGCTTCGTGGCGTTGCCACCGCTGGAGATCTGGCCGTGGATCCTGGCGTCGGCGGCATTCGAGCTGTTGTACCGCTATCTGTTGATTCAGGCGTATCGGGTGGGTGACCTGGGGCTGGTCTATCCGCTGATGCGTGGTCTGTCGCCATTGGTGGTGCTGGCTTTGACGTTGATCTTCGCCGGAGAAGTGCTGACAACCCATCAGATCATCGGCATCTTGCTGATCCCGTTCGGCATGCTGTGCCTGTTGTGGCAGGGCGGTGGTGGCGAACGGTTGCCCTGGTCGATGCTACCGGTGGTGGCGCTGATCGGCCTGTGCATCGGCTGCTACACCTTTATTGACGGCCATGCCCTGCGGCGCTGGCCCCGGCCACTGGATTACCTGGCCTGGGTCACGCTGCTCAGTGCCTGGCCCTTTCCGTTGCTGGCGCTGGTGCGCAAACGACCTGCGTTCATGCTGTTCTGGCGTGAACAGTGGCGGCTGGGGTTGGCGGTCGGGTTTTGCGTATTGTTGAGCTACGCTCTGGTGCTGTGGGCCATGCAACTGGGCTCGATTGCCGAAGCGGCTGCGCTGCGGGAGATCAGCGTGATCCTGGTAGTCTTGTTTGGCATGCGCTACCTGAAAGAACCTTTCGGCCGGCCGCGGCTCTTAGCCTGCGGGCTGGTGCTGATTGGCATGTTGGTGATGAAATTCTGACCAGTGCCTCGATTCTTGTTTTTCTATAACACTCAAAGAAGGAACTGCTTCATGACGGTTGCCCTGTGGTGCATTTTGATTGCCTTTCTCCTGCCTTACCTGTGCATTGCGATCGCCAAGGCCGGTGGAAAGTACCGGTTGAGCGACAACCACGACCCTCGGGATTTTCTGGACTCGCTCGAAGGAGCCCCCCGGCGTGCATACGCCGCGCAACTGAACAGCTTTGAAATCGCCCCGTTTTTCGCCGCTGCCGTGATCGTCGCGCACCTGGCCGGCAATGCCGAGCTTGTGACCATCAACGTGCTGGCGGTGCTGTTTATCACCAGTCGTCTGCTGTACATCATCTGCTATCTGGCGGATTGGGCGATCTTGCGTTCGCTGGTGTGGTTCGTGGGGGTAGGGTTGGTGTTGAGTTTCTTCTTCGTTTCGGTCTGAGCCTGGCGGTTGAGTCCCGTTGTCTGTGCTGGCCCCATCGCGAGCAGGCTCGCTCCCACAGTTGATCTCCAGTGGACACATGTTTTGTGTACGACTAGATCCAATGTGGGAGCGAGCCTGCTCGCGATGGGGCCGGTACAGTCAGCCCGCTTCTCAGGGATTGGCGGTGACCGTATTGGCAACCTGCGGCACCTGCGGCAATGCCATGCCCTTGGGCCACAGCATCCAGATCTGCCCCTGTTGTTTCATATCCCCGGCCAGGTTTCCTGCTGCTTCGCCAGTACCCCAGAACAGATCCGCCCGTACTTCGCCGGCAATTGCGCCGCCAGTGTCCTGGGCCGCGACCGGGCGGTTCAATGCACTGCCGTCAGGGCGGGTGGTGGACAACCACAACAGGCTTCCCAGAGGAATCACCTTGCGATCCACCGCCACGCTGTAGCCGGCGGTCAACGGCACATTCAGTGAGCCCCGTGGCCCTTCGTTGCTGTCGGGGTTGCGGTTGAAAAACACGTAGCTGGGGTTGCTGCCCAGTAATTCGGGAATCCGGTTCGGGTTGGCTTTTGCCCAGGCACTGATGGTGCCCATGGTCACCTCTTCTTTCTTCAGTTCGCCCTGTTCGACCAGCCAGCGCCCGATGGGCCGGTAGGGGTGGCCGTTCTGGTCGGCATAGCCGATGCGCAACTGGCGGCCGTCATCGAGTCGAATGCGGCCCGAGCCCTGGATTTGCAGGAATTGCAGGTTCATCGGGTCTGTCAGCCAGGCGATCACCGGAGCCTTCACCCCGTTGGTTTCGATGGTGGCCGCGTCGTCGTAGGGCTTGAGCACTCGGCCTTCGAGGCGACCGCGCAGGCGCTTGCCCTTGAGCTCGGGGTAAATACTGTCCAGCGACACGATGATCATGTCCTCCGGAACCCCGTACACCGGGATGTTGGCGCTGGCAGTCTGGGTGAGGCTGCCGGGGTAGACCGGTTCGTAGTAACCAGTAATCAGACCGTTGGGGCTGTTGTCACCCGAGCGCAGGCCGTAGACATCCAGGTTCTGCTTCAGAAAGCTGCGCACATCTACAGCGGTCAGCGGCACATTGGCCGCCGCCGCGCAGGTGGCACCCCACACCGCGTCGGCCTTGAGCCGGTTGCAGGCGCTGCGCCAGGAGCCAAAGCCCGCCAGCAGGTCCTCGTCGGACACCGATGGCAAGGCTTCCCACGGGGCGCTGACATAAGTAGCGACGGCGTGAGTCTGGGGCTCTTCGGCTTTGTCGCCGCGATTGCAACCGGCCAACAGCGCGATAAGCGGTAGGGTCAGCGCCAGGCCTTTGTGCCAGGTCTTGAAACTGTGCATGAGATTTCCTTGCCGGTCGTACGGACGCTCCAGGCGTCCAGACAACCCGTATTGATAATAGGGCTATTGGTCTTTGCCGATGACCCGAGGATACTAACCGCCGTTTCCTGCTCCGAGGCCAAGATGTTTGTAAAACGATTTTCCATGGCCGTGCTGGCCTGCCTGATGTTGTCCGCCTGTGGCGGTGTCGATCCCAATTCCCCGCTGGGCCAACGCAAAGCGATCTTCAAGCAGATGCTCAAGACCAACGAAGAGCTCGGTGGCATGCTGCGCGGTCGCATCCCGTTCGACGGCCCGCGCTTTGCCGAGGGCGCGGTGCAACTTGATCAACTGTCCCGCGAGCCGTGGAAGCATTTCCCGCAAGTGCGTGAAGAAGACCACACCAGTGCCCGGGATGAGGTCTGGCAAAAACAGGCGCGTTTCCAGGAACTGGCCCGCAGCCTTGAAGCCGCCACCGGTGAGTTGGTAACCGCCAGCAAGGTCCAGCCGTACAGGGCCAGCAACCTGGGGCCTGCGGTGCAGAAAGTAGAGGACGCGTGCAGTGCCTGCCATAAAGAGTTTCGGGATTATTGAGTAGGGGCAGCTGCAAGTTTTTAGCTGCAAGCTGCAAGTGTGAAGCTTGGGGCTTGCAGCTTGAAACTTGCAGCTTACTTATCCAACTCATCCACCGCTTCCTGCAACTCTTTGCGCGAAGCCGCCAGCTTGTCCTTGCGTTTGTTGATCCGCTGCGCGTCGCCTTTTTTCATGGCTTTGTCCAGATCGGCCTGACGCTGGTTTACTTCGTGCTTGGCTTCAAGAACCTTGTTTTCACGTTCCTTGCGCAGGGACGCGTCGGTGCAATGGGTGGTGACCTGGCTTAATGCTGTTTCCAGGCCGGCTTGCTGGTCTTTGTTGTCGCGGGACTTGGCCAGCTCGATTTGATTGATGATGCCCTGGCGCTTAGCTGCGCAGCCGGTGAGCTCCGGTGTTTGCTCGGCTGCCATCAGGGGGGCGGCCATAGCGCTGCATAGTGTCAGCAGTGCGATAGGAGACAGGAAATTCATAGCAACTCCGTGAAAACTCGCGAACGGTTGGTATAGATGCGCTGTTGGAGCGCATGTTTACCCCTTGGGTTCAACTGTGGGACCTGGATTAAAAACCGTCGACCCCGGCACCCCTTAGTACTTCACTTAACGCCAGCACCTGTGGGTCGCGAAAAAAAGCCCTCAGTTGCGCGGCGCGTCCCGGGCCGATACCGGCTTCGGCTTGCCAATGTTCGATGTCGCGCTCGGCAAGCACCTGCCATGGCCCTTCCAGCCGGACCTCGCCGGTGGGTGGCAGGCCAAGAGCCTTGAGCCACTGCCCAAACGGACGTTGACGGGCGCTGTGCAGGCTGTCGAGCAAGCGGGCGCTGCTGCGTTCGCCGAAGCCGGCAATGTTAGCAAGCTCGTCGGCATCGAGGGTCATCCAATCCAGCAATCCATTGAGTCGACCGGCGGCCAGGAGTTTTTCCCAGGTGCCCGGGCCGACATGGGGCAGGGCTAACCCGTGCTTGCCGCTGAGCCAGCCCAGGCGCGCCAGGAACTGGCTTTCGCAGCCGGGTGTCGGCTGCCAGCAACTTAAAAAGTGATAATCGGCTGCCGCTGGGGCGTTCACGTCCTGGCGCTCGACACTACGCAACACGACGCTGTCCAGGCGTGGAATGGTCAGCCCGGCCAGGCTGATGGCGACCCGGTCGCCAGGACGAATGTCCATTTGCTCCCAGCGTTTGAGGGTGCTGACGCTCACGCGGCGGATTCGTCGGTCGTCGAGCATGGCAGGTTCAAGTTCCAGCACGGGCGTGATGCGCCCGGTACGACCGATCTTGAAGCGCACGTTGCGCACCTCGGCAAGGGCCTGGGCATAGGGGTACTTCCAGGCCACGCTCCAGAACGGCGCCCGGGCTTGCCAGCGGTCAGCCGGTGGGCGGCGGCTTTGGCGCAGGACGATGCCATCGCTGGCAAAGGGCAGGGGCGTGCGATACCAGTGGTTGCGCCAGTGCTCGACGTCGGCCAATGCCTGAACGGGCTGGCTGTAGCCGATGGTGTCGGCGAAGCCCAGCGCCTGCAGGGTCGTCTCCCGTTCGGGCAGCGTGGCCGGTCCGTCAGGCCAGTCCCAGACAAACAGGCCGATGTCCGCCCCTTCTTGCGCGGTCAAATTCGCGCGCGCCATCAGCCCCGCCACGGTCGCCCGGGCGTTGAGACTGCCGTTGCTGGCCTGGACATGGGCAATCAGCCGCCAGTACAGCTCACCCTGAACGACCAGGTCCAATGGCTGATTCAGCCGTTGCGGGATGGCGTTGATTTTGTGCGCAGCCCAGGTCCAGTCTTGCCCCTGGGCACCATCACCGCGGCTGATCGCCTGATGCAGGCGCCCCCCGCGATAGACCAGGGTCACGGCCACGCCATCGACTTTCGGTTGGACCCACAGGTCTTCTCGGCCTTGTAGCCACGCCTTGACCGCGTCGGCATCCTTGAGTTTGTCCAGGCCGGTGTGTGCAACCGGGTGTGGCACTTTCCCGCCCGCCGTGCGCAGGGGAAAACTGGGTGTCACAAGGTCAAAGCAGTCGCGCCAATGGCCCAGCTGGATGCGGGATTGATCGTAGAGTTCATCGGCTACCAGTGATCGGCCGAGACGGTGATAGCTGTCATCCCACGAATCGATTCGCTGTTGCAGGGCGGTGATTTCCGCCTGGGCGCGTCCGAGGGGCCAGTCGGGACAAGGCGCGGCAATGACAGGGGAGCAGATGAATATAAGACAGGCCAATAGGCGTGATAACGGCAGCATCGAAGCATCCTTGCTTGGTGGTGTGCTTGAAGGCTAGTCACTGTCACAGAAGGTGCGAGGCTGGGAGCGTTACCGGATTTTGCAGGGGGCGATAGCGAAGTCGTGGCGGTACAGTGCAGCGTGATTTGGTTGCGCAACTGTGCCTTGAACCCATCAGGGGCGAGTGCAGAATGGGGGCTCGATCCGCTCTGCCAGGCGTGCATCCCTATGGACCTGACGACCCTCGCTGTTTTCATCCCGGCCTGCTTCGCGCTGAACATGGCGCCGGGGCCGAATAACCTGCTGTCCATCAGCAACGCCTCGCGTTATGGCTTCGTCCGGGCGTGCAGCGGTGGCATTGGCCGGTTGCTGGCGTTTGCACTCATGATTGCCCTGGCAGCGGTGGGATTGACCGCTGTGCTGCATACCTCGGAACTGTTGTTCCTGGGGATCAAGTTCGTGGGTGCCGCTTATCTGTTCTACCTTGCCGTGCAATTGTGGCGGGCGCAGCCAGAAACCGGAGCTGAAACGGCGGTCACTTCGATGAGCGTGACCCGCCTGGCACGCCAGGAGTTTCTGGTGGCGATCGGCAACCCGAAGGCGATCCTGTTGTTCACCGCCTTCCTGCCGCAGTTCGTCGACCGCGCCAGCACTGTCACCCAGCAGTTCGCCGTGCTGGGCGGCCTGTTCCTGGCGCTGGAGTGCATTGCCATCGGGTTGTATTGCTACATGGGGATTTATGCGCGGCGGCTGTTTGCCCGGCCGAGCGGCAAACGTCTGTTCAATCGCCTGTGTGCGGGGCTGCTGGCCAGTGCGGCTTCGTTCTTGCTGGTGGCGCGACGGTCCTGAAGTCGATGGTCCCTTGCTCCCACAGATAAGTGCCCAAGCGACAAATCCTTGCATGGCTTAACCCCCCCTGAATGGGTATGAGCCGGACATGAAAAAGCCCCTGACGACCCAGTCGCCAGGGGCTTTTCGTACCCGCAGTTTTTACAGGCCGGCAGCGGCGCGCAGGGCGTCGGCGCGGTCGGTTTTTTCCCAGGTGAAGGTGGTGAAGGTGTCGTCACCGACCGTCTTGGTCTGCGGCGTGCGACCGAAGTGGCCGTAGGCGGCAGTGTCCTGGTACATCGGGTGCAGCAGGTCGAGCATGGTGGTGATGGCGTACGGACGCAGGTCGAACACTTCACGAACCAGCTTGATGATCTTGTCATCGCCGATCTTGCCGGTGCCGAAGGTGTTCAGCGAGATCGAGGTAGGCTGAGCAACGCCGATGGCATAGGAAACCTGGATCTCGCAGCGCTCGGCCAGGCCGGCGGCCACGATGTTCTTGGCCACATAACGACCGGCATAGGCTGCCGAACGGTCGACCTTCGATGGATCCTTGCCGGAGAACGCGCCACCGCCGTGACGGGCCATGCCGCCGTAGCTGTCGACGATGATTTTGCGACCGGTCAGGCCACAGTCGCCTACCGGGCCACCGATGATGAACTGGCCGGTCGGGTTGATGTGGAACTGGGTGTCCTTGGACAGCAGCTCGGCAGGCAGTACGTGCTTGACGATCAGCTCCATCACGCCTTCACGCAGGTCTTTATAGGACACTTCAGGGTTGTGCTGGGTCGACAGTACGACGGCATCGATACCGACAACCTTGCCGCCTTCGTAACGGCAAGTCACCTGGGACTTGGCATCCGGGCGCAGCCAAGGCAGCAGGCCGGATTTACGGGCTTCAGCCTGGCGTTGAACCAACTGGTGCGAGAAGGTGATCGGTGCTGGCATCAGCACGTCGGTCTCGTTGCTGGCGTAGCCGAACATCAGGCCCTGGTCGCCGGCACCCTGGTCTTCAGGCTTGGCGCGGTCAACACCCTGGTTGATGTCGGGGGACTGCTTGCCGATGATGTTCATCACGCCGCAGGTCGCGCCATCGAAGCCGACGTCGGAGCTGTTGTAGCCAATGCCCAGGATGACGTCACGGACGATCTGTTCCAGGTCGACCCAGGCTGAAGTGGTGACTTCGCCAGCGATAATCGCCACGCCCGTTTTCACCAGAGTTTCGCACGCCACGCGGGCGAACTTGTCTTCAGCAATGATGGCGTCCAGCACCGCATCAGAAATCTGGTCGGCGATTTTGTCCGGATGCCCTTCAGACACGGACTCGGAGGTGAAAAGGGAGTATTCGCTCATCTCGATGTTTTCCTACAAGTTACCGATGGTGAGTGTCGCCAGCCGGTCGCTGAAAATGGCGGACCTGGATCTGGAAACCATTACGTAAGCCCACATAGAGGCTTTCCCCGGGCACGAGGCCCGCAGCGGTGGCCCAACGGGCCAGATCGTCCTGTTCAAACCCCAGCCAGAGATCACCGCAGGCCTCCTTGGCCCAACTCTGGTTGTGGCTGCATAACTCTGTCACTAACAGGCTACCGCCCGGTTGCAGCAAGTCGGCCATGTGCTTGAGCGCATCGGCCGGCGCGGCGAAATGGTGAAGCACCATGTTCAATACAACACAATCGGCCTGCAGGCTCACACCATTCAAGGCATCGGCCAGTTGCAGGCTGACATTAGCCAGTGTTTCACGTTCGCACACCTGGCGTGCCAGCTCGAGCATGGCCGGGCTGTTGTCCAGCGCGGTCACTTGGCTGAAACGCCGCGCCAGCTCCGGCAGAAACGCGCCGTCGCCAGGGCCGACTTCAATGGCCGTGGCGGTGGGCTCGAATCCCAGTTTGTCGAGCAGCGCCACGACGCTTTCACGGTATTGCGGCAACCCGGCAATCAGGTCCTGCTGGGCGCGAAACTTCTCGGCCACCCGGGCAAAAAAATCCTGGCTGGCAGCGGCTCGCTGCCCGTGTACCTGGGCGATGCGGGCCTGCACGTCTGCCGGCAGGTCCAGCTCATCCACCTCTTCGAGCAACGCGGCATGCAGCTTGCCGCCCAGCAGATCGGTATGGGGCAGGGCGCGGCGGTAAAAAATCGCATTGCCTTCACGACGGGTCGCCACCAGGTCGGCCTGGGCCAGGACCTTGAGGTGGTGGCTCATGCCGGATTGACCGATGCCGAAGATCTGCGCCAGTTCCAGCACGCCGAACGAATCGTTGGCCAAGGCGCGCAATACATTGAGCCGCAGCGGATCGCCGCCGGCCTTGCAAAGGGCCGCCAGCTCATCGCAATCGTCATGGCGAATGGAAGGCACGCGTAAATTCATAGGGCGGCAGTCTAGTGAGGGGTATGGATCACCGCAAGGTCAATATCAAAAAGTTTTGATATTGCTCGATAAAAGGCACTTCCCAAGGCGTGCTTGACTCTACAAACCTTCAGCGGAAAGGTTTCACCTGGCGATTGCGACTTTATCCACCGGAAAAAAGCCTCTGGATGACTATCTGTCATTGCCCCGGGGCGGGTGGGTGAGGGAAAATGCTCGCCTTTTTTCAGTTTCACAATTCAAAACCCAGGAGATCAGCGATGCCCAGCCGTCGTGAGCGTGCCAATGCCATCCGTGCACTCAGCATGGATGCCGTGCAAAAAGCCAACAGCGGCCATCCCGGTGCCCCTATGGGTATGGCGGATATCGCCGAGGTGCTTTGGCGCGACTACCTCAAGCACAGCCCGAGCAACCCGTCGTTTGCCGACCGTGACCGCTTCGTGCTGTCCAACGGCCACGGCTCGATGTTGATCTATTCGTTGCTGCACCTGACCGGTTATGACCTGTCGATCGATGACCTGAAGAATTTCCGCCAGTTGCACAGCCGCACTCCGGGCCACCCGGAATATGGCTACACCCCAGGCGTGGAAACCACCACCGGTCCACTGGGCCAAGGCCTGGCCAACGCCGTGGGCTTTGCCCTGGCGGAAAAAGTCCTGGCGGCGCAGTTCAATCGCCCAGGCCACAACGTTGTCGATCACCACACCTACGTGTTCCTGGGTGATGGCTGCATGATGGAAGGCATTTCCCACGAAGTCGCCTCCCTGGCCGGCACCTTGGGCCTGAACAAGCTGATCGCTTTCTACGATGACAACGGCATTTCCATCGACGGCGAAGTCGAAGGCTGGTTCACCGACGACACCCCCAAGCGTTTCGAAGCCTACAACTGGCTGGTCATCCGCAATGTCGACGGCCACGACCCGGAAGAAATCAAGACCGCCATCGAGACGGCGCGCAAGAGCGCCCAGCCGACCCTGATCTGCTGCAAGACCACCATCGGTTTCGGTTCGCCCAACAAACAAGGCAAGGAAGACTGCCACGGCGCGCCACTGGGCGCCGAGGAAATCGCCCTGACCCGCGCTGCGTTGAAGTGGGAACACGGTCCGTTCGAAATCCCGGCCGACATTTATGCCGAGTGGGACGCCAAGGAAAAAGGCCGTGCCGCCGAAGCCGAGTGGGACCAGCGCTTTGCCGCCTACTCCGCGCAATTCCCTGAGCTGGCCAATGAACTGGTCCGTCGCCTCAGCGGTGAGCTGCCTGCCGATTTCGCTGAAAAAGCCTCGGCTTACATCGCTGAAGTCGCCGCCAAAGGCGAAACCATTGCCAGCCGCAAGGCCAGCCAGAACACCCTCAACGCTTTTGGCCCGCTGCTGCCGGAGCTGCTCGGCGGTTCGGCCGACCTGGCCGGTTCCAACCTGACCTTGTGGAAGGGCTGCAAAGGCGTCAGCGCCGAAGATGCCAGCGGCAACTACATGTACTACGGTGTTCGTGAGTTCGGCATGAGCGCGATCATGAACGGTGTGGCTCTGCACGGCGGCCTGGTGCCTTACGGCGCAACCTTCCTGATGTTCATGGAATACGCCCGCAACGCAGTGCGCATGTCGGCCCTGATGAAGAAGCGCGTGCTTTATGTGTTCACCCACGACTCCATCGGCCTGGGCGAAGACGGCCCGACTCACCAGCCGATCGAGCAACTGGCAAGCCTGCGCTGCACGCCGAACCTGGACACCTGGCGCCCATGTGACGCCGTGGAATCGGCAGTGGCCTGGAAATACGCCATCGAGCGTAACGACGGTCCATCGGCGCTGATCTTCTCCCGCCAGAACCTGCAGCACCAGAACCGCGATGCCGACCAGATCGGTGACATCACCCGCGGCGGCTATGTGCTCAAGGACTGCATTGGCGAGCCTGAACTGATCCTGATCGCCACCGGCTCCGAAGTCGGCCTGGCCGTCCAGGCCTACGACAAACTGACCGCGCAGGGCCGCAACGTACGTGTGGTGTCCATGCCGTGCACCAGCGTGTTCGATGCCCAGGACGCCGGCTATAAGCAAGCGGTATTGCCGTTGCAAGTCAGCGCCCGGATCGCCATCGAAGCCGCTCACGCCGATTACTGGTACAAGTACGTCGGCCTGGAAGGTCGCGTGATCGGCATGACCACCTACGGCGAATCGGCGCCTGCGCCGGCGTTGTTCGAGGAGTTCGGCTTTACCCTGGAAAACATTCTGGGTCAGGCTGAAGAGCTGTTGGAAGACTGATCCGAAGTCGCGTCGTCCGGGCTGACGCCATCGCGAGCAAGCTCGCTCCCACAAGGATCTCCACCGACCCTGTGGGAGCGAGCTTGCTCGCGATGGCGATGGCTCAGGCAACGCTGCCCTGATGGATTCACCCAAGTCAGAGAACCCCATGCCCCAACCGCGTCCCTACAAAGTTGCACTCAACGGCTACGGCCGGATTGGTCGTTGCGTCTTGCGTGCGTTGTTCGAGCGAGGGGCCAAGGCCGGGTTCGAGATTGTGGCGATCAACGATCTGGCCGACATGGCCAGCATCGAATACCTGACACGCTTTGACTCCACCCACGGCCGGTTTCCGGGCGAGGTGCGGGTCGAGGGCGATTGTCTGCACATTAATGGCGATTGCGTGAAAGTCCTGCGCAGTGCCACCCCCGAAGGTATCGATTGGGCATCCTTGGGTGTCGACCTGGTGCTTGAATGCTCGGGCGCCTACAACACCCGTGAAGATGGCCAGCGCTTCATCGCGGCCGGCGCGCCGCGGGTGTTGTTCTCCCAGCCGATGGCCAGCGAAGCGGATGTCGACGCGACCATTGTCTACGGCGTGAACCAGGATTGCCTGAGCGGCGACGAGCTGTTGGTGTCCAACGCGTCCTGCACCACCAACTGCGGCGTGCCGCTGTTGCGCCTGCTGGACCAGGCCATTGGCCTGGAATACGTGTCGATCACCACCATTCACTCGGCGATGAACGATCAACCTGTGATCGACGCCTATCACCATGAAGACTTGCGGCGGACCCGCTCGGCGTTCCAGTCGGTGATTCCGGTGTCCACTGGTCTGGCGCGCGGCATTGAACGGCTGCTGCCGGAACTTGCGGGGCGAATTCAGGCCAAAGCCGTGCGGGTGCCGACGGTCAACGTGTCCTGCCTCGACATCACGATGCAGACCGTGAGCGATACCGACGCCACCGAGGTCAACCGGATCTTGCGCGAAGCCGCCACCAGCGGTCCGCTCAAAGGCCTTCTGGCCTACACCGAGTTGCCCCATGCCAGCTGTGATTTTAACCATGACCCACATTCGGCCATAGTCGATGCCAGCCAGACCCGGGTATCCGGGCCACGGCTTGTGAACATCCTGGCCTGGTTCGACAACGAATGGGGGTTTGCCAACCGAATGCTGGACGTTGCCGAGCATTACCTGCAAACCGCTTCTAAAAAACCTGCTCTCTAAACAGTTACCCAGGAATTGCGACCCATGACCGTGTTGAAGATGTCCGACCTCGATCTGCAAGGTAAGCGCGTACTGATCCGCGAAGACCTCAACGTCCCCGTCAAGGACGGTGTTGTCACCAGCGACGCGCGTATCCTGGCTTCGCTGCCGACCATCAAGCTGGCCCTGGAAAAAGGCGCGGCCGTGATGGTCTGCTCCCACCTGGGCCGTCCGACCGAAGGCGAATTCTCGGCGGAAAACAGCCTCAAGCCGGTCGCCGCTTACCTGAGCAAAGCCTTGGGCCGCGACGTACCGCTGGTGGCTGACTACCTGGGCGGTGTGGACGTGAAGGCCGGCGATGTCGTGCTGTTCGAAAACGTGCGCTTCAATAAAGGCGAGAAAAAGAACGCTGACGAACTGGCCAAGCAGTATGCAGCCCTGTGCGACGTGTTTGTGATGGACGCGTTCGGCACCGCCCACCGCGCCGAGGGTTCGACCCACGGCGTGGCGAAGTTCGCCAAAGTGGCCGCTGCTGGCCCGCTGCTGGCCGCCGAACTGGACGCACTGGGCAAGGCCCTGGGCTCCCCGGCCCAGCCGATGGCTGCCATTGTTGCCGGCTCCAAGGTTTCCACCAAGCTCGACGTGCTTAACAGCCTGAGCCAGGTGTGCAACCAGTTGATCGTCGGCGGCGGCATTGCCAACACCTTCCTTGCTGCGGCCGGTCACCCGGTCGGCAAATCCCTGTACGAGCCGGACCTGCTGGACACCGCCCGGGAAATCGCCGCCAAGGTCAGCGTGCCGTTGCCGGTGGACGTGGTGGTTGCCAAGGAATTTGCCGAAGGCGCCACCGCCACCGTCAAGCTGATCGCTGACGTGGCCGAAGACGACATGATCCTCGACATTGGCCCGCAAACCGCAGCCAATTTCGCCGAACTGTTGAAATCTTCCAAGACTATCCTGTGGAACGGTCCGGTCGGCGTGTTCGAGTTCGACCAGTTTGGCAACGGCACCAAAGTGCTGGCCCAGGCCATCGCCGAGAGTGACGCTTTCTCCATCGCTGGCGGCGGCGACACCCTGGCGGCGATCGATAAATATGGCGTGGCCGAGCAGATCTCCTACATTTCTACCGGCGGCGGTGCGTTCCTCGAATTCGTCGAAGGCAAAGTACTGCCAGCCGTGGAAGTCCTGGAAAGCCGGGCCAAGGCCTGAGGTTTCGTTGACCAGGCAAAGGAGTGTTGTGATGGTCAAGACGTTGGCGCTTTTATTGCTGACCGCATCCCTGGCCGCTTGCGGGAGCCACCCGCAAGCCGCACCGGAAGCGGTCACTCCCAGCGAGCCGAAAACAGGTTGCTACCAGGCCGAGTGGCAGGCCGAAACCAACCCGGTGCTCAATAAGCGTTCCGGGCCGGACGGCCTGGACAAATACGAGACGCAGGTCCCGGCCAAGGAACATGGTTGCCCTTGACGGGTCTGACTCATTAACTCATGGCTGGCGGCTTGCGCTGTCAGTCGAGGAACACGGATGAAAGGCTTTATCGCCGTTGTGGCGCTGGCAATGCTGGCCGGTTGTGCGCAGCTGGATCGGTTTCGTTCGTCCGAGCCTGTGGTAGAGGGCTGGACAACCTGGACCTGTGACAGTCAGGCCAAGGTGCTGTGGCGCTATACCGATGACACCCGCAAGGAAGTCGACGTTCGCCTCGGCGGTGCCGAGCAGGTCTATCACCTGAAGGAAGAGCCGGGCGCATCGGGTACGCTGTACAGCGACGACATGCTGGCGTTTCACGTCAAAGGTGAGGAAGGCCTGGTTTACTGGGTCGCCACCAATGACTTGATTGGCCGGGGCTGCAAGGCTGACTGATTCAATAGAGATCCAATGTGGGAGCGAGCCTGCTCGCGATAGCGATGTATCAGGCATCAGTGATGTTGACTGTCGGGCCCTCATCGCGAGCAGGCTCGCTCCCACAGGGGCCTCTTATAGTTTCGAGATTTTGTTTCACCGAACACACAGGCCGGACCCACCCCCGACCTGCAATGACTTGAATAGCCGCCGCCGCTCCGGCAGGCTGGCACGATTAACGACCCTCGACCGGGAGAGACACACTAATGGCACTTATCAGCATGCGTCAGATGCTGGACCACGCAGCCGAGTTCGGCTACGGCGTCCCAGCCTTTAACGTCAACAACCTTGAGCAGATGCGCGCCATCATGGAAGCCGCTGACAAGACTGACTCCCCGGTGATCGTCCAGGCTTCGGCCGGCGCCCGCAAATACGCCGGCGCGCCATTCCTGCGTCACCTGATCCTGGCTGCCATCGAAGAATTCCCGCACATCCCGGTGTGCATGCACCAGGACCACGGCACCAGCCCTGACGTCTGCCAGCGCTCCATCCAACTGGGCTTCAGCTCGGTCATGATGGATGGCTCGCTGGGCGAAGACGGCAAGACCCCGACCGACTACGAATACAACGTGCGTGTCACCCAGCAGACCGTCGCCATGGCCCATGCCTGCGGCGTCTCGGTGGAAGGCGAACTGGGTTGCCTGGGCTCGCTGGAAACCGGCATGGCCGGTGAAGAAGACGGCATCGGCGCCGAAGGCGTGCTGGATCACAGCCAGATGCTGACCGACCCGGAAGAAGCCGCGGACTTCGTCAAGAAGACCCAGGTCGACGCCCTGGCCATCGCCATCGGCACCAGCCACGGCGCCTACAAGTTCACCAAGCCGCCTACCGGCGACGTGCTGGCCATCGACCGCATCAAGGAAATCCACAAACGCATTCCCAACACCCACTTGGTGATGCACGGTTCTTCCTCGGTTCCGCAAGAGTGGCTGGCGATCATCAACCAGTACGGCGGTGACATCAAAGAAACCTACGGCGTGCCGGTTGAAGAAATCGTCGAAGGTATCAAGTACGGCGTGCGCAAGGTCAACATCGACACCGACCTGCGCCTGGCCTCTACCGGTGCGATGCGTCGTTTGATGGCGACCAATCCGAGCGAGTTTGATCCGCGTAAGTTCTTCGGGGCTACCGTGACGGCGATGCGTGATGTGTGTATTGCGCGTTACGAAGCTTTCGGTACTGCGGGTAATGCTTCGAAGATCAAGCCGATCTCGTTGGAAGCGATGTATCAGCGGTATTTGAAGGGTGAGTTGAACGCTAAGGTTAACTAAGGCTTGAGCGTCAAAAAAACCCGCAGTGATGCGGGTTTTTTTGTGCGTGGGAATTGGCCTTGAAGATCGGAGGACACAACACGCTTGAAATGTCCGCTATAAAGGACATAATTGGATTTCAAAGCTAAAAAGTCCGTTATAGGTGACACTGTGCTGATTCTAAACCCTTCAGTTCTTGGCGAGAGGATGCGTGCACTGCGCCGTGCGAAGGGATATACCCAACAGCTTCTCGCTGAGAAAGCCAACTGCAGCCGCAAAACGATCATCGATCTTGAGGCCGGTGAAAACGTGGCTGTGTACACCTTGTTTCGAGTCGTATCGGCGTTGGGGATGGCGCTGGAAATCGTCGACAAGCGGATTGACCTCAAATCCCTCGCTGATCTGGTAGAGCATGATGAGTAAGGTCAAGCTGCTCAATGTCATGACACCGCAAGGTTATAGCGGCGACTTGTCCAAAGGTTCGCAGTTTTCGTTCGCCTATGCGAGCGCCGAGGCGTCTCGGGAGGTTTCGTTGGTCATGCCCTATGACCCTACGCCTTCAGTCAGTAACGTCCTTCATCCTATCTTTGATATGAACGTGCCCGAGGGGTTTCTGGCCGACCAGATCAAGCGTCGTATGGCCAGACACATGCAAGTCGATGACATGCGGCTGTTATCGGTGATAGGTGGTAATCAGATCGGTCGACTCAGTTACGTCAACCCTGCGCAGGCCCCTACGACTGTGCGGGCTCAGGTCGGGTTGCAGGACATTCTGTCGGCGGATACTTCACAAAGTGTTTTTGACTTCCTTGTTGATACTTATTTTGAGTCTGGCATTTCGGGCGTCCAACCCAAGGTACTTGTGCCTGACTTGGATAAGCTGACTGGCGATCGAAAAACCATGCTCAGCTCCGATCTGATCGTGAAATCCGGCGCCGAGGAGTATGCCCATCTGGCGCAGAATGAATTCCTTTGCCTGGAAGCCGCTCGTTTGGCCGGGTTGGAAACTCCGCCATTCTGGCTGTCGGAAAACGGTGAGTTGTTTGTAATGGAACGGTTCGACCTGACCCCTTCCGGGCGCTTGGGGTTTGAGGACATGGCAGTGCTCCTTGGCCTGCACAAAGACCCTCATGACAACTACAAATATTCCCAGAGTTACGAGACCCTTGCGGCAGTAGTGGATCAGGTATGCCGGCATGCTGAGCCGGTTCGCGAACGGGAGCGCTTTTTTTCTTCGGTGTGCCTCTCGGTCATGGTGCGCAACGGCGATGCCCACCTGAAAAATTTCGGTGTTATTTATACGCATCCCGACGCACTGGAAACCGTGCGGTTGGCACCGGTTTTTGATGTCACCACTACCACGGTGTATGAACACTACAACCCCAAGTCTGGCCGCTCGTTGGTGGATCGGACCTTGGCGATCAAGATGAACAAGGTGAAGACCTATCCTGATCGGCAGCAACTGATCGAGTTCGGTCGCAAGCATTGTGGGGTAGATAAGCCATTGTTGATTATTGAGCGAATCGCCGACGCGATGAGCCAAGCGTTGGCGATCAATGGGCATCGTATTGATGGGGAGCTGCTAAAAGGCATGCAGGCGGAGTGGGATGGCGGACGGCTTGCAGCACTTTATGACTCGGTTGCACCTCGATTCAGGCGCAAGCCATTGGCGTGAAGCGAGTATTGTTCGTTATGAAGCGTTCGGGACGCTGGTAATGCTTCGAAGATCAAGCCGATTTCTTTGGAAGCGATGTATCAGCGGTATTTGAAGGGTGAGTTGAACGCCAAGGTTAATTAAGGTTTCAGCGTTTTGAGAAAACCCGCAGTGATGCGGGTTTTTTATGTGTGGGGTTTGTGTGTATATCCGTTTTTGGGTAACGGCTGCTTAGGGTTCCGCCCTTACGGCGGGTCACTTTCGAAGAGCGCGAAAGTAACCAAAGCGCTTCTGCCCCACCACTCGGTGCCTCGCCTAGGCTCGGCATGCCCGAACGCAGGCCTTGCTCCGTGGGCCCGCCGCGAAGGGCCATCCATGGCCCAGCGCGGCTATCCCGGCATCCATGCCGGGATGCCCACTACGCAATACCTGCGTTCGGCCAGCGTGGTTAACGGGGCCCACAGATCAAAATCAAAAGCGAGGCGGCCTTATAGCCGACCTGGCTCTTGCGGGTGTACTCCAATCCAATTGTGGGAGCGAGCCTGCTCGCGATAGCGGTAATTCAGTTGCACAGAAGTTGGATTTACTGCCGTCATCGCGAGCAAGCTCGCTCCCACAGGGGATCATCTCCCGCCGGGAGGGCTTTATTGGTCTTCGAGGCCGCGTTGTTCAATGACGCCGAACACATCGGTGACATCCTGAACCAGGATCCGGGCGACATTGGTGAGGGTATTGAGGTCGCTGGAGGCCGAATCGCGCAGGGTGGCGCAGGCCATGAGCGTCAAGTAGTCGAGCGTGGCATGCAGGCGTTCGCTGGCACAGGCGTGAAGCTCGCTCAGTGGGACGGTTTTATCGATGAACAGGACGGGTTGGGTGGTGGCGATCGGGGTCAAGGGCGTGAAGCGGCTAATCGATTGATGCATGGTCATAGATGAAATTCCCTATAGAAAAAGAATTGCCACCTTTTTGCTGCGAAACAAAGTGGGTGGCAGCTACGCGCGGGTTCGCAGACCGAGAATGACCAAACCCGGCAGACCCAAAGGCCTCCCGCGCGCAACCGCCATAAAATGAACGTCGGCAATTCTGCCTGAGTTTTCATTTTGCGGTGCAAAGTCATTGTTCTCTGTCGGGCTGCGAAACCCGTGCCCCGCTGACCAAAGCCAGCAGACGAGCCCGAACTATAGAGGAGATTTTCGAGCCCAAAATCGACCTGTAGGACGCACCGCGCCCACGTGGCGAGGGAGCTTGCTCCCGCTCGGGGGCGCAGCCGCTGCAAAACTTGGGTATGTGCTAGGTCTGACGAAAAGAGGGAACTGCTTCGCAGTCCAGCGGGAGCAAGCTCCCTCGCCACGGTGGGCGAATTCCTACGAAATTTACAGACGGCCAGGCGAGCAGCATTCCGTTGCTGCTGTGGCGCCTGAAGCACCGTGGTCAGGTGTTGTGATCGATATCCAGCTTGCTGAACGTCACTTTCCCGCCTTCGCTGGTGTAGCCCGTATTGTCTTGAACATACACGCCAGCCTTGAAATACAGCGGCTTGACCTTCCATTTGGCGCTCATGGTGGTGTACCAGCTACGACCCGCCGCGGTGATGCCCAGGTCGCCGGTACGATCAAGATGGATCCGGTAAGAAAAGGACCGATCAAGCTTCACCCCCGTGGCAACGGTGATGACCCGGCCGTCGTCGTCATCGGGGCGCATGCGCACTTTGGCGACGATGTTGCCGGTCTTGCTGTCGTCCTTGTACTGGTATTCCAATTTCAGCATGGGTTTGTTGCTGTCCTTGGCGTGGATCTGACCGATCACGATCTTGCCGCTGCTGGGCACCTGGTTGACTGCCAGGGTCGCCTGCAGATAGTTGTCGGCGTCGGGGTACAGCCAGTTGCGCAAGGTGCCGTCTTTATAGGTTTCCCGCAGCTCGCTGCGCGGGTATATGGCGTTTTCCGTCTTGGCGCCGGTCACCGGTGCCCAGAAATACACCGTCTGGCCTTCAGAGTTGAAATATTTGTTCTTGAAACCGTCCACCAGTCGAGGGGTTTCGATGGTTTTGGGTGGGCTTCCCTCGGGGATGCTCAAGTTCCAGGTTGCAAGATCGACCATGTGCGGGCCCTTTCTACGGAATGAATATGTTGCAAGATCCAGCCGGAGGCTCTAGCCAGCGCTTTATGACGCGTCCCGAGAAACGCGGGGGGATCGAATTTTCGTATCCGTCCGGCGGGGGGTTGGCGTCAACTGTCCGTCAGAGTGGTGTTTGCCGCTTTGGTGCCCGAGGATGACGACCGTTAGTCGGGCAATACGAATTTTTTTTGAACGATGGCGCTATGGCATCGGCGTCGATGTGGGTCACGTTCGAAGGGAGCAGCGTCCATGCTGCGGTATGCCAGGGGAATACGCTTATCGAACGGTGTGATGAATTTCCAGCATGCTGAACGTCACTTTTCCACCTTCGGTGGTGTAGCCGGTGTTGTCCTGTACGTAGACGCCGGCTTTGAAATACAACGGCTTGTCCTTCCAGTCCGGGCTTACCGTGGTTCTCCAGTTGTAACCCGCCGCGCTGATGCCCAGCGCGCCCTTCGGACTGAGGTGAATCTGGTAGGAAAATCTGCGATCAAGTTGCACGCCTGTGGCGATGGTGATGACTTGGCCTGACGCATCATCGGGGCGTAGTCGGACTTTGGCGACGATGTTGCCGGTGGAGCTGTAGGCCTTGTATTGGTATTCCAGTTTCACCATGGGCCGGGTGCTGTCTTTGGCGTGGATCTGGCCGATCACGAGCTTGCCGGTGCTGGGCACCTGGTTGACGGTCAGGGTTGCGCGCAGCTTGTTGTCTGCCGCGGAGTAGAGCCAGTTGCGCAGGGTGCCGTCGCTGTAGGTTTCCCGCAGTTCGCTGCGCGGGTAAATGGCGTTGGCGGTCTTGGCACCGGTCACGGGAGCCCAAAAAAACAGGGTGCCGGTTTCGGCATTGAAATACTGGTCTTTGAACCCTTGCGCCAGTCTCGGCGTCTCGATGGTCGCCGGAGGGCTGCCTTCGGGAATGCTCAGATTCCAGGTGGTGAGGTCGATCATGGTCGGATCCTGCGTAACGAAAGTAAAAATGCTGAGAACCAAAGCGGGAGGCTCTACTCCAGGCATTTGGGGTGTGTTGATCACGCAGGAAGGAGTTTTTTTGAATGACCATCCGGCGGATGTTTGACGTCAATTGCCCGTCGAATAGGTCATTTGCAGCATCTGTGCCTGGAGAGAGAACCGTTAGTCGGCAGTTTCGAATTCGCCATGAACGATTTCGCATTGATAGGGTCGCCTGGGCGGGCAGCGCTGCGTTCCTGCCATGGCGCCCTGCCAAGCGGCTAGATGTGATCGATATCCAGCAGGCTGAACGTCACGGTCCCGCCTTCGGTGGGATAACCGGTGTTGTCCTGCACGTACACGCCCGCCTTGAAGTACAGCGGCTTGTCGCTCCAAGTGGAGCTGATGGGGGAGCTCCACTGGTAACCCGCACCATTGATGGTCAGGACGCCGGCGGGGCTGAGGTGGATCAGGTAAGAGAAGGACTGATTGAGCTTTATGCCTGTGGCGATGGTGATGACCTGGCCCGATTCGTCGTCGGGACGCATGCGCACTTTGGCGACGATGTTGCCGGTGGAGCTGTAGGTTTTGTACTGGTACTCCAGTTTCACCATGGGGCTGGTGCTGTCTTTGGCGTGGATCTGGCCAATGACGAGCTTGCCAGTGCTGGGGACTTGGTTGACGGTCAGCGTGGCGGCCAGCTTGTTATCAGCCGCTGAGTACAACCAGTTGCGCTGGGTACCGTTGCTATAGGTTTCTCGCAGTTCGCTGCGCGGGTAAATCGCGTTGGCAGTCTTGGCGCCGGTGACCGGTGCCCAGAAAAACACCGTTCCGGAGTCGGCGTGGAAATACTGGTTCTGGAACCCCTGCACCAGTTGAGAGGTTTCGATGGTCGTTGGTGGGCTGCCTTCGGGGATGCTCAGGTTCCAGGTGGCGAGATCAATCATGGTCGGATCCTACGTAACGGAGTGAAAATGCTGAACGCCCAGCCAGAGGCTCTAGCTCAAGCTTTTCGGCGCATTGATCACGCAGGGGGAAATTTTCGATGACCGCCCAGCGAATGATTGACGT
The DNA here is from genome assembly GCF_032614175.1 of Pseudomonas sp. P105. NCBI lineage: Bacteria > Pseudomonadati > Pseudomonadota > Gammaproteobacteria > Pseudomonadales > Pseudomonadaceae > Pseudomonas > Pseudomonas sp. P105. The sequence goes on along the minus strand of NZ_CP126693.1, from coordinate 5,824,337 downwards.
CAATTGTTCGTCGAAGGTGTCATTGCAGGTTTTGTGCCCGAGGTGGGTGACCGTTAGTCGGCTATTTTGGGCTTTGTCTGGATGATGGCGGGATGACACCTACTGCTTTTCAGAATCACGGTCTAGAGTGAGATCACAGTATTTGTCCGCCTTGCTACGTCAGGACGGACGTGACGCCCGATAAGAGAAGCAGCATGGAATGCGTGCAACCACCGCTTGGCGAAGACAGTTCCGTCCTTTTGATAGTTGATGATTACCCTGAAAACCTGCTCAGCATGCGAGCGTTGTTGCAGCGTCAGGACTGGAAGGTGATGACCGCGTCCTCGGGTGTCGAAGCCCTTAACCTTCTACTCGAACATGACATCGACCTGGTCCTGCTGGATGTGCAGATGCCCGACATGGACGGTTTTGAAGTAGCGCGTCTGATGCGCGGCAGCCAGCGGACACGGCTGACCCCGATCATTTTCCTGACCGCCAACGAGCAATCCCAGGATGCGGTGATCAAGGGCTACGCCAGCGGCGCCGTGGATTACCTGTTCAAACCATTCGATCCGCAGATTCTCAAGCCCAAGGTTCATGCTCTGCTCGAACACCAGCGCAATCGCCGGGCCTTGCAGCGCCTGAGCCAGGACCTGGAAGCAGCCAGGGCTTTCAACGCCTCGGTGCTGGATAACGCTGCTGAAGGCATCCTCGTGGTGGATGAAAGCGGGTGTATTCGCTTCGCCAATCCGTCTACCTGCCGCCTGCTTAATGCCACCGCCGAGCAGTTGCAGGGAATGCCGCTCCTGGACTTCCTGCAAAAACCCCACATTCCCGAGTGGGCCGGCTCCGATATCCATGTCGCCTACTGCCGGGGGCAGACCTGGCGCCTGCACGATGCGGTCCTGCGCACTGCGCCCGGCCAGCAGGTGTCGGTGGCCTTGTCTTGTGCGCCCCTGCCTGCGGAGCAGAAGGCCATGGTGGTAACGCTTCAGGACATGTCGGTGGTGCGTCACTTGCACCAGCAACTCGAATACCAGGCCGTCACTGACCCGCTGACCGGTCTGCTCAACCGCAGGGGGTTTTATCAGACAGCCGAAAACCTGCTGATGCGCAGCGAGCGGCTGGAAAGCAACTGGGTGCTGCTGTACCTGGATCTTGATGGCTTCAAACGGGTCAATGACTCGTTGGGCCATGATGCCGGTGACCGCGTGTTGCGCTGGGTGTCGGAACAACTGAAGGCGTGCCTGCGCCCGTTCGACATTCTGGCGCGTCTGGGCGGCGATGAGTTCACCGCTCTGCTGGATCTGGAAGTGCCCGAGCAAGCGGCCAAGATTGCCGAGAAACTCATCGAACGAGTGTCTATCTGCCAACAGATCGAGGGCATGGACGTAGCGCTGGGGGCCAGCATCGGCATCGCGACGTACCCCGATTGCGGCGCCAATCTCGACGGTCTGCTGCGCGCGTCCGACATCGCCATGTACGAGGCCAAGCGCGCTGGCCGTCAGCAATACCGTTTTTACGATCACGAAATGAACGGTCGAGCCCGTTCACGGCTGATGCTCGAAGAAAGTGTGCGCTCGGCCATCGAAAACCGCGATTTCAATATGGTCTACCAGCCCCAGGTGGGGGTGGGCGACGGGCGCATCCGTGGCTTCGAGGCGCTGTTGCGCTGGCAGCACCCCAGCGTCGGTGATGTGCCGCCGGGGCTGTTCCTGCCATTACTGGAAGAGGCCCGATTGATCAGTCGGCTGGGGAGCTGGATTTATCATCGCAGCGCCGCCCAGCGTAAAGTCTGGGAGCGCTTGTTCGCTGATGATCTGGTACTGGGGGTGAGTCTGAGCAGCACCCAGTTCGGTTTGCCCAACCTGGTGACCGAATTGCGCCAGGTCCTGGAGCGACATGCCCTCAAACCCCGGCAACTTGAGGTCGAGGTGACTGAAGATGCACTGATGCGCAACCCCGACGAAACCCATAAACAACTGCGGTTGCTGCATAACCTCGGGGTGCGAGTGGCGTTGGATGATTTCGGTTCCGGGCCTTGCTCGCTGGCGCACCTGCGCGACCTGGAACTCGATACCCTCAAGCTTGATCGACACCTGATCGCCCGTCTGCCGGATTCGCCCCGGGATGCGGCACTGGCGGCGTCGGTCATCGATTTGTGCAAGCAATTGGGGTTGCGGGTGATCGCCGAGGGCGTAGAGACGCCTGAGCAATATAAGTGGCTCAAGGCCCACGGCTGCGAATATGTGCAGGGGTTCCTGGTAGCGCGGCCCTTGATGGCCGAAGACACCGATGCCTTTGCCCGGCCATTTGACTGGAGCGCGATGCAGGTCTGAATTCGCTACACTGGCGGCTTTTGTGACTGTATTGCCGCCGATGATCGCGCTCAAATACCTCCAGGCTTACCCCGCCGCCCTGCAAGCCCAAGTGCAGCAACTGATTGCCCAGGATCGGCTGGGCGACTACTTGCAGCAGCGCTACCCCGACCGGCATTCGGTCCAGAGCGACAAGGCCCTGTACGGTTATGCGCTGGATCTCAAGCAACAATACCTGCGTAACGCGCCCGCTATCGACAAGGTGCTGTTCGACAATCGCCTGGACCTGACTCACCGCGCCCTGGGCTTGCACACTGCCATTTCACGGGTGCAGGGCGGCAAGCTCAAGGCCAAGAAAGAAATTCGTATCGCTTCGCTGTTCAAGGACGCGGCACCTGAGTTTTTGAAAATGATCGTGGTGCACGAACTGGCCCACTTCAAGGAGTCGGACCACAACAAAGCGTTCTACCAACTCTGCGAGCACATGCTGCCGGGGTATCACCAGTTGGAATTCGACTTGCGGGTGTACCTGACCTGGCGCGATCTGCAACCCCCCAAGGAATGACCGAATGGACGTCAGCAAGACCAAAAGCAGCTTCTATCGTCGTTTGTATGTGGCGTACCTGATTGATAGCGGCGTGGCCAGCAACATTCCCGCGCTCACCGAAGTCACCGGCATGCCGCGACGCACCGCCCAGGACACCGTGGCAGCGCTGGCGGACCTGGATATCGTGTGTGAATTCGAGCAGCTAGAGGGTGCCCGTAACCATGCCGGGCATTATCGGATCCGTGATTGGGGGGCGATTGATCGGCGCTGGATCGAGGGGAATTTGCAGCGCATTAAAGCGGTGTTGGAGTATCCCTGAACATTGGCGGCGTCTGGGTCGGCGTTATCGCGAGCAGGCTCGCTCCCACATTGATCTGCAGTGGACATATGATTTATGTACCACGCAGATCCACTGTGGGAGCGAGCCTGCTCGCGAAGAGGGCATCAAGGCCGATGCATGCCAATGTGTGGAATCCCGTCTTCCATGTACTCGATACCCACCACTCCAAACCCATACCGTGAGTAATACCCCTGCAGATGCGCCTGTGCCGACAGTGAGATCGATGTACCGGGCCAGTGCTTCTCGGCCTGCTTGAGACCCTGTTCCATCAGTTTGTGGCCCAGCCCCTGTCCCCGTGCTTGGGGGGAGATGACCACGCGCCCGATGACCACGTCACTGTTTTGCGAGTGCGGATCGAGCAAGCGAAGGTAAGCCACCAGACGATTGTCCTGCCAGGCCATCAGGTGGCAGGTGTCGCCCTCCAGGTCCAGGCCGTCGACGTCCAGGTAGGGGCAATTCTGCTCCACGACGAATACTTCGGCGCGCAATTTGAGGATGGCGTACAGCTGTTCCTTGCTCAGGTCACTGTGATGTTTGCAGACCCAGTCGATATCCATTTTTTGAATTTCCTGAAGAACCTGATGCCGATATTAAGCGGGCTGGCTGCGGAAGTCTCTTTCTTGGACAACTGTAAAAATCTGTGACAAAGGCCAAAATGCCATCATCGAATTGTCGCGGCGTGGCCTTCTTTGTGTAATCTTCGATTCAACGCTGCGCAGCGGTTCCACTGAGCTAATGTTAGGACCGGATGTCTGACGACATCTCTTGAGATTCGGCTAAAAACAAACCGGGCTTTGAACCCGTCAAGGATGTTTGGCATGCCGCGATTGCATCGAGCTCTTGCTTTGGTCGGGTTGCTGTTGCTGAGCCACAACGCCTGCGCGCAAAAGTTGCGTCTGGTGGCAGATGGCTGGCCACCCTTTACCGACACCACGCTGGTCAATGGTGGCCTGGCGACCGATATCGTCAGTACCGCTCTGGCGCGGGCCGGTTATGCCAGTGACTTTGAGCAGGTGCCTTGGGCTCGGGCGATGCTGGGCATCGGCGAGGGGCGCTATGACGTGCTGATCAATGCCTGGTACAGCGAAGAACGTACCCATGTGGGCCGTTTCTCGGCTGAGTACCTGCTCAATCGCGTGCGCTTCATCAAGCGCAAGGACGCACCCATCCAGTACGAGAACCTGCAGCAGCTGCATGCCTATCCCATCGCCGTGGTCCGCGGATACGCCTACTCCAAGGCGTTCGATGAGGATCAGCAATTGCAGAAAGTCCCTGTGCATAACTTTGCAATGGCCGTGCGCATGCTCGCTGCCGGTCGGGTGAAGCTGACCCTGGAAGATGAGTTCGTCGCCCGTTATTACTTGTCTCGTGAGTCGGCCAAGGTGCGCAACGCTGTGGAGTTCATGCCCAAGCCACTGAGTGAAAACAGCCTGCACATCCTGGTCAGCCTGAAGAACCCGCAGCACGAGCAGATTGTCGCGGGATTCGATCGGGAGATTGCGGCGATGAAGGCCGATGGTAGTTATGCGCGGTTATTGAAGGCGCACGGGATGTGATCTTGCGGTGCCTGGACTGGCGCTATCGCGAGCAGGCTCGCTCCCACAGTTGATCTAGAGCGGACACTTAAATTTTGTACGGCTGAGGTCCACTGTGGGAGCGAGCCCGCTCGCGATGGCGGTGGTGCGAGCACCACACTCCTCAAGCCTCACTGGTGTCCTTGACCAGATGCGCCGCCAACGTGCGCAGCGGCCCCAACTGACGGCAGATCAACCCCAGTTGCGTCTGCACCAGCCGCTGACCCTCGTCGATTTCATCGGGCATCTGCTCAAGCTCACTGGCCAAGGCTTCTTCCTCGTCGCTTTGGACCGCTATCGGTTGTTTGCTCGCCAGGCCCTGGGCAATCTCGTCGATGCTCGCGGCCAGTTTCACCCCTGCGCCGTCGATCAGGTGTTCGCGCACGTCTGCAGGCAATGGGGTGTCCCGATGGGCGCCCAGGCCTGACAAGTAGCTGAGCAGGGTGTGGGACAGCACCAGGAAGCGGAACCCGACATCGGCTTCCTTACGGAAATGCCCCGGCTCCATCAGCATGTTTGCCAGGGTGGTGGACAATGCGGCGTCGGCGTTGTGGGCGTTGCGTCGGGCCAGGCGATAGGCCAGGTCATCGCTTTTGCCGGCGGCGTATTGCTGCATGATCTGGCGCAGGTAAATGCTGTTGCAGGTCAGCGTGTTGGCCAGCACCTTGTTCAACCGGCGGCCTTGCCAGTCCGGCAGGAACAGGAATACCGCAAGGCCGGCGATCAGGCTGCCCAGCAGCGTATCGAACAGGCGTGGCAGCAGCAGTCCATAGCCGTCGCCCACCTGGTTGAAGCAGAACAGCACCATGATCGTGATCGCGGCGGTCGCCAGGGTGTAGCGGGTCGTGCGGTTGGTAAAGAACACCACCCCGGCGGCGATGGCGAAAGACGATTGCACCAGCGGGTTGGGAAACAGATCGAACAGCGCCCAGGCCACCGTCAGGCCGATGGCGGTGCCGATGATCCGTTGGCCGAGCTTGCGCCGGGTGGCGCCGTAGTTGGGTTGGCACACGAACAGCGTGGTGAGAATGATCCAGTAGCCTTGGGACGGGTGGATCAGATGCACCATGGCATAACCCACACTCAGCGCCAGGGGCAGGCGCAGGGCATGTCGGAACAGCAGCGAGGTGGGCGTGAGCTGTGTGCGCAAGCGGACCCAGACGTCCTTCAGGTTGCGCGGTGAGCGATCCAGCAGGCTGCTATCGGTGGCGTCGGCCAGGGCGTCGGGGTTGCTCGCGTCGCTGAGCAGGCGGTCCATGGTGCCAAGGTTCGCCGACAAGGCCCGTAGCGAACGCAGCAATCCGCGCCAGGCCGGGTTGCTCTGGATCCGCAGGTGTTCGAGGGAGGCATGCAGGTCATTTAGCGCCTCGGCGAAGCTGGCGTCATAGACGAATGGCTGGCGCAGTTGGATCGACTCGGCCAACGCTTGGCAGGCTTTACCTTGCTGGCGCAGCAGGCGTTGGCAGCGGAACAGCACGTCGCTGTGAAAGAACGCCTCGGCCAGTGCGTTGTAGGGGTAGTGGGAAGAGCTGGCGCGCTCGTGGATATCCTGGGCGAGGAAGTACAGCTTCAGGTAGCGGCTGACCTTCGAGCCTGGTCGCCCATTGCCTACGCGGTGCAGGATGATTTCCTTCGCCGCGTTAAGCGCGGCGACGACCCGGCCGTTCTGCTGGGCCAGTTCCAGGCGTCGGGCTTCGACGTCCAGTTGACGGATCGGCTCGAAGAGCGATGATTTGAGCTTCAGATAGCGTCCCAGCTCGCGGAACAGCCGCGCCAGGCTTTGCTGCACCGGCTGGTTGGAAAACAGCGCCTGCCACAGCACCGAGAGCAGGCCGTACCAAGCCGCACCGGCCACCAGCAGCAAAGGTTCGTGCCAGAAATCGGTGACCGCGCCACCGCGCTGGTCTACGCCGATCATGGTGTAGACCGAGAGAATCAACGTGGCCGAGGCAATCGCGCCATAGCGCTCGCCCAGCGCACCGAGCATAGTCAGGGCGAAACTCGCCAGCGCCAGGGCAACGATGAACAGAACCGGATAAGGGAACAGCAATTCCACCGACAGCGCTGCGATGGTGAAGCACACCAGCGTCACGGCCAGCGCGTTGAGGCGGCCCTGCCAGCTGTCATCGGTCTCGGCCAGGGCGCTGGCGATGATGCCCAGGAACAGCGGGATCAACAGCGCCATCTCATCCAGATACCAACACAGCGCCATGCTGCCGGTCAGGGCGATGAACACCCGCACGCTATAACTGAATTTATCCAACGCCCAAAGGCGACGCAGAGACTGACTAAACGAGGTCGATGACATGAAGTGCACGGGCCTGACGGGCAATGACGCTAAATTGAGGCAGTAATGACGCCGACGCAATGGCGGCGATCACATCCGGCAGCAAAAAGTGTTCCTTCGCGTGTGAATGCAATTTTAGAAAACACCATAGCCCCCCTGTGGGAGCGAGCTTGCTCGCGATGGCGTCAGGTCGGTCACATTAATGTTGACTGAATCTCCGCTATCGCGAGCAAGCTCGCTCCCACAGGGTTGTTGTTCACATGTTGGATCAGACGTACTGCGCAGCCGCATACCCCGACGCCCAGGCCCATTGGAAGTTGAACCCGCCCAGGTGCCCGGTGACGTCCAGCACTTCGCCGATGAAATACAGGCCAGGGCTTTTCAACGATTCCATGGTCTTGGACGAGACTTCCCGCGTATCGACACCGCCCAGGGTCACTTCGGCGGTGCGGTAGCCTTCGGTGCCGGCCGGGACGACATTCCAGCTCGACAGTTTCTCGGCAATGTCTGCCAGTTCGGCGTGGGTGTATTGCTTCATGGGTTTGGAGACGAACCAAGTGTCGGCCAGCAGGGTGGCCATCTTCTTGGTGAACAATTCGCCCAGCAGGGTTTTCAGTTCGCTGTTGGGGCGTTCGGCCTGTTGCTGTTGCAGCCAGCTCGGCACGTCGTGGTCCGGCAGCAGGTTGATCTGCACCGTGTCACCCGGTTCCCAGAACGAGGAAATCTGCAGGATCGCCGGGCCGCTGAGGCCGCGGTGGGTGAACAGGATGTTCTCGCGAAAACTCTGCTCGTTGCAGCTCACCAGGCAATCCACTGAAGTGCCTGAAAGTTCGGTGCACAACGCCTTGAGCTGGTCGGTGATGGTGAACGGCACCAGCCCGGCGCGGGTTGGCAGCAGTTGGTGGCCGAACTGTTTGGCCACCTGGTAACCGAAACCGGTCGCGCCCAGCGTCGGGATCGACAGCCCGCCCGTGGCAATCACCAAGGATTGGCAGGTGATGGCCCCGAGGGTGGTTTGCAGCAGGTAGCCGCTCTCGGTTTTCTCGATGCGCTCGATCGAGGTGTCCAGGTGCAGGTTGACACCGGCCTGGTCGCATTCGTCCAGCAGCAGGCCGAGGATGTCGCTGGACTTGTTATCACAGAACAACTGGCCGAGTTTTTTCTCGTGATAGGGCACGCCGTGCTTGGCCACCAGGGCGATGAAATCCCACTGGGTGTAACGGGCCAGGGCCGACTTGCAGAAATGCGGGTTCTGCGAGAGGAAATTGCCCGGTTCGCTGTACATGTTGGTGAAATTGCAGCGCCCACCGCCGGACATGAGGATTTTCTTGCCGGCCTTGTTGGCGTGGTCCAGCAGCATCACCTGCCTTCCGCGCCCTGCGGCGGTCAGCGCGCACATCAACCCCGCGGCGCCAGCGCCAATGATCACGACTTCGGTAGAGCGCAAAACGGTGTCCCTCTAAATGTCACCACAAAACCCATTGTGGGAGCGAGCCTGCTCGCGATGAGGCCGGTACATTCAACATTGATGTTGTCTGACTGTCCGTCATCGCGAGCAGGCTCGCTCCCACAGTTTGATCTCTGTTGGAGTTACAGGATCCGCACCCGCAACGAACGGCCCTTGATCTTGCCATCGTTCAGGCGTTGCAGCGCCTGTTTGGCGATTGCGCGCTCCACGGCGACATAGGCCTGGAAGTCGAAAATCGCGATCTTCCCGACCTGGGCGCCGGGGATGCCGGCCTCGCCGGTGAGGGCGCCGAGGATGTCGCCGGGGCGGACTTTGTCTTTGCGCCCGGCACCAATGCACAGGGTGCTCATGGCAGGCAGCAGCGGGCCGCCGCCCTGGGGCTTGAGGTTGTCCAGTTGGTCCCAGCTCAGTGGCGACTTCTGCAACTGTTCGATCGCTTGGGCGCGGTGGGCTTCGGACGGCGCCACCAGGCTGATGGCGATGCCTTTTTCACCCGCACGCCCGGTGCGGCCGACGCGGTGAATGTGAATTTCCGAGTCACGGGCCAGTTCGACGTTGATCACCATGTCCAGTGCGTCGATGTCCAGGCCACGGGCCGCCACATCGGTGGCGACCAGCACCGAGGTGCTGCGGTTGGCGAACATCGCCAGCACCTGATCGCGGTCGCGCTGTTCCAGATCGCCATGCAGGCCGACCGCCGAGATACCTTTGGATGTCAGATGGTCGACGGTTTCCTGAACCTGCTGCTTGGTGAAGCAGAACGCCACGCAGGAGGCCGGACGGAAATGCGCCAGCACCTTGACCACGGCGTCCATGCGCTCCTCGGGGGAGATTTCATAGAAACGCTGCTCGATCTGCGCGTCGGAGTGAAAGGCTTCGGCCTTGACCTGCTGCGGGTTGCGCATGAACTTGGACGACAGTTGCTTGATGCCCACCGGGTAGGTGGCGGAGAACAGCAAGGTCTGACGGCGTTCCGGGGTCTGCTGGATGATGTCTTCGATGGCGTCGTAGAAGCCCATGTCGAGCATGCGGTCGGCTTCATCGAGGATCAGCGTGTTGAGGCCGTCCAGCACCAGCGAGCCCTTGCGCAGGTGCTGCTGGATGCGTCCTGGCGTGCCGACGATGATGTGGGCGCCGTGCTCCAGGGACGCGATCTGCGGGCCAAACGACACGCCGCCACACAGGGTCAGGACCTTGATGTTGTCTTCGGCGCGGGCCAGGCGCCTGATTTCCTTGGCAACCTGATCGGCCAGCTCACGAGTCGGGCAGATCACCAGTGCCTGGCAGCCGAAGAAGCGCGGGTTGATCGGGTTCAGCAGGCCGATGCCGAAGGCCGCGGTCTTGCCGCTGCCGGTCTTGGCCTGGGCGATCAGATCCATGCCCTTGAGGATCACCGGCAAGCTCTGCGCCTGGATCGGCGTCATCTGGGCATAACCGAGGGATTCGAGGTTAGCCAGCATGGCGGCGGACAGCGGCAGAGTATTAAAAGCGGTGGCAATGGTGGTCACGGGACTGGCCTGCAAAACAAAATGTCGCGCAGTGTAGCAGCCTCGTGCCACTTTTCTCGAAAGTTCTGGACGAGCTGTGGCGCAGTTCTGAAGCGGACGAATTCCCTGTGGCGAGGGAGCTTGCTCCCGCTGGGGCGCGAAGCGCCCCCAAACCGGCCAACACGGTGTACCTGAAAGTTCGTGTCGCCTGGATTGCGACTGCTGCGCAGCCGAGCGGGAGCAAGCTCCCTCGCCACGAAAGCTCACCGATCCTGGTCAGTGCTCGATATGCTCATCCGGCCGCTTGGCCCGCCGCCCGTCCTCTTTCGACAACTGCGAAAAAATCGTCGCCGCCAGCATCGCCATGATGCCCACCGTCAGGAACGTCAATTGGAACGCGCCAAGCACGGTGTCTACCCCGTCGTTGCCGACCTGGGCGGTAAAGCCGCCGAGCAGCGCGCCGGCGCAGGCCACGCCCAGGCTCAGGGACAGTTGCGCCACCACCGACAGCAAGCTGTTGCCGCTGCTGGCGCTGGCGTCGTCCAGGTCAATCAGGGTCACGGTGTTCATCGCGGTGAACTGCAACGAGTTGATCGCCCCCAGCACCGCCAGTTGCGCCAGCAGCAGCCAGTACGGCGTCTGTTCGCTGACCAGGCCCATGCTCGCCAGCATCAGGCCCAGGGCCAGGGTATTGGCGGTCAATACGCTGCGGTAGCCGAAGCGCTCGATCAACGGCCGGGCCACGGACTTGGCGACCATCGCCGCCGCTGCCAGGGGCAACATGCTCATCCCGGCCTGGGACGGTGAGTAGCCCAGGGCCACTTGCAGCAGCAACGGCACCAGGAACGGCAGGGCGCCGCTGCCCAGGCGCGCGAACAGATTGCCGAGAATCCCCACGGCGAAGGTCCGGGTCTTGAACAGCGAGGGTGCGAACAGCGGGTTTTCGATGTGCCCGGCCCGTAGCCAATAAGCGGCCAGGCAGGCCATGCCGCCGAACAGCAGCAACATCACGCGCAAGTGCGGCAGGTGCAGTTCACCGAGGCCTTCCATGGCGATGGTGATCAGCACCATGGCCGCGCCAAACAGCAAAAACCCCAGGCCATCGAACCGGGTACGCTCGCTGCCGCGCAGGTCCGGGATGAATTTCCACACCGCGTAGCAACCCAGCACGCCCACCGGCAGGTTGATGATGAAGATCCAGTGCCAGGTCAGGTACTCCACCATCCAGCCGCCCATGGTCGGCCCGATCAGTGGGCCGAGCAGGCCGGGAATGGTGATGAATCCCATGATCCGCACCAGTTCCGAGCGTGGGTAGGCCCGCAGCACGACCAACCTGCCCACCGGCAGCATCAGCGCGCCGCCCAGGCCCTGGATCACCCGGGCGCCGATCAGCATGGACAACGAATTGGACAAGGCGCAGAGCAACGAGCCGAAACTGAACAGCAGGATCGCGCCGAAGAAAATCTTCTTGGTCCCGAAGCGGTCGGCGATCCAGCCAGAGGCCGGGATCAGCAGCGCCACGGTGAGCATGTAGGCAATGATCACGCCCTGCATGCGCAGCGGGTTTTCCGCCAGGTCGCTGGCCATGGCGGGCAGGGCGGTGTTGAGGATGGTCCCGTCCAGGGACTGCATGAAAAAGGCAATCGCCACGACCCAAGGAAGCCAGCGGGCGGTGACAGCGTCGAGCGGTGCGCGGTTGGGCATGGGACCTCTTGTACGGAGTGTTGATCAGGAACAGATGCCGCTGTTGTGGCGAGGGGATTTATCCCCGCTGGGCTGCGAAGCAGCCCCAGAACTGTCGCCTCGGTGAGTCAGGCAGAACGCATTTACCCTTTGGGGGTCGCTTCGCAACCCAGCGGGGATAAATCCCCTCGCCACAGGTCCTGTGTTTGGTTGGCTACAACGTCAAGGTCAAGCGCTTGACCAGTGCCCCCGGCAACAGCATCGAAGCCGTGGCCCGCTGGCTGTAGGTGCTGGCCGAGAGCAGCAGTTCCCGCTCCCGGGTCAGGCCTTCGAGTTGCGATCCGAGCAGGCTGTAGACGCTGTCGTCGAAACGCATGGTGCTGACCGGCGCGACGATCTGGCCGTTCTCGACCCAGAACGTGGCGAAGCGGGTCATGCCGGTCATGCGCGCGGCTGGTTGGTCCGAGTAGTTCAGGTACCAGAGGTTGCTGATGTACAGCCCGGTGCCAAGGTGTTCGAGGATGTCTTGCTGCTCGAGCTGGCCTTCGTTCATCACCAGCGCCGTGGGGTATTCGTAGCTGCTGGCGCCGTTGGCGTTCAGGCCGTGCTCGGCGGCGCTGCGGGAGTTGATCAACTGTGCACCGGCCATGCCTTTGACGATCAGGCCCAAGTCATCGCGCGGATAACCTTCGTCGGAAAACGCCGGGCTCAAAGAGCCGCTGACCTGCTCACTGAGCCATACGTCGGGGCTCAAGCTTGCTTCGTTCGCGTAGAACTTCTGCAACGGACTTTGCTTGCTGGCAATCGCCCGGGCCGAAAACCCGCCCCAGCTGAGCATGCCCATGATTTCTTCCATCGCCGCTGGTGCCAGGTAGGCGCGGTATTCACCGGGCGGCAGGGTGCGCAAGGGGCGGCCCAAAAACGCCAACTGCTCGCGGGCCTGTTCAAAGCGCCTGGCAAAGCCTTCGCTGCTCCATTCGTGCCCGGCGTAGCTGGCTTTTACCGCCTGGCCGTTTTCATGGAACAGGCTGAAATCGAAGTTGAAGCTGTTGGCCTGATGCCAGCCGAACGCCCCCGAAGAACTGGCAAAGCCCCGGCTGATGGGGCCGGCGGCATAGAAACCGACCAAATCCAGACCGTCGGCGGCGCGGGTGATTTCGGCCACGGCCTGGTCAGTGTCCGGCAACGGATGGTCCTGCACGTTGTGGCTCTGCCAGTGGTTGTGGTTGAGCAGCAGGTACGGATCGGGTGGCAGCAGCGGCAGTGTTTCGCGCAACTGTTGCAGACCTTCGGCCAGGCGATGCAGGTCGGTTTCGACTTCGCCGGACAAGGTGATCTGCAAGTCGGCGTGGCGCCCGTCGTTGATCAGTTTGAAGCTGACGCTGGCCTGCTGCACCTGCCCGGCCTGACGGACCTTGCCATGGTTGAAACGCACAAAAGCAGAGGATTCGGCGGCGTAGCCGAGGGTGAACTGCTCGGCTTCGCGCAGTGCATTGCGCAGCCAGTCGACCAACGCCTTGAAGGCCTCGGCCTGATTGTTGCCGGTGCTCATATTGCCGGTGCTCATCAGGCATCCCCCCCAAACACTGCCACATTGCTGAATACGCACGCCGGCGAGGCATGGCCGACGCGAATGACCTGGTTCGGTTCGCCCTTGCCACAATTTGGCGTGCCCAGTACCTGGGCGGTACTGGCGTCGCCCACCGCCCGCAGGCTTTTCCAGAATTGCGCGGAAATGCCTCGGTAGTTGGGGTTTTTCACCACGCCCTTGAGCTCGCCGTTTTCGATCAATTGGCCCCACTCGCAACCGAACTGGAATTTGTTGCGGGCATCGTCGATGGACCAGGAGCGGTTGGTGCGCATCAGCACGCCGTGTTCGATGCCCTGGATCAGTTGCTCCAACGATTGGTCGCCGGGCTCGATGTTCAGGTTCGCCATGCGGTCGATGGGCGGGCGATTCCAGCCACAGGCGCGGCTGTTGGCGACCCCGCTCAGGCCTGCGCGAAATTGCGACAGCGCACCACCCAGGGGGCGCAGCAACAGCCCTTCACGAATCAGAAATTCTTTGCTGGCGGCGGTGCCGTCGTCGTCATGGCTGTAGCTGGCCAGCTCTTCGGGAACGTTCGGGTCGAAGGTCACGTTCAATAGCTGGGAGCCGTATTGCAGATGCCCAAAGTCGCCGGTCGTGACGAAACTGGTGCCGGCGTAATTGCGCTCGTCTCCCAGGATGCGGTCCAGTTCCAACGGGTGACCGATGGACTCATGGATCTGCAGCATCATCTGATCGGGCATCAACAGCAGGTCACGGGGGCCTTGCGGGGTGTTCGGCGCCAGGAGCAATTGCAGGGCCTGGTCGGCGATCTTTGGTGCGGCACCGATCAGGCCGCAGCGGCGGATGACATCGAAGCCGCCTTGCTGGCCGAAGTTCTCACGGCCCAGGGTGCGGGTCTGGCTGTCGTTGCCGTCGAAGGCGGTGACGTCCAGGGCCGGATAAACAAAGCGTTGGGCCTGGCGCAGTTCGGCGCCAGCGCTGTTGAGGTAGATCTGCTCGACCTGGGTCAGGCCGATGCTGACCTGCCAGTTCACCAGGCGCTCATCCTTGGGCACCGCGGCGGATTCGTCGCCCAGTAACTGATAGCAGTCGTTGAGGGACGGGAACGCCTGGTCGAAGTGAGGCGAGAAGTAATCGGCGCGGTCGCTGGAGACCGCCTGCTCGCGCAAGTCGAGCAGGGCGTGTGGCTTGAGCCGGCGGGCTTGTTGCTCGGCCCGCTCCAGCGCCGCTTGCAGGCCGGCCTGGGACAGGTCGTTGGTGGCCGCATAGGCCTCGACACCGTTGACCCGCACGGTCAGCATCGCCCCTTCGTCACGGCCCAGGCTGGGCGGTTCGGCAATGTTCTTGCGCACCGACAGATGCTGGCCGGACTCGCGCACGTAGCGCAGGGAAAAGAACTCAGCGCCCGTGCGCAAGGCAGCAAACCGCTGCTTGAGCTGGGGGTGGACATCGAACATGGAACCTCCTTGTCTGGAGTGGCGGTGCAGCGAGGTGCGGCGCATTGACGCGACGGCTCTAGATTAGGCCTGGGCGGGGGAGGGATCAAGGCAGATGGGAATATGGAGTGTCAGGCCGGACGCCATCGCGAGCAGGCTCGCTCCCACAGTTGACGGATGTCGGACACCAGATCTGTGTCCGCCGCAGATCCACTGTGGGAGCGAGCCTGCTCGCGATAGCGGTGTAATGCTTTACTGTGCCAGAGGCCCGACTTCACGCATTGGCTTGCCGCGCACCGGCGCGTCGCCGGCCACGTAGTACGGCGCGGTGCTGCGTGGCAGTGGCTGGCGGCCACGGATCTTGTCGGCGATTTTCTCGGCGATCATGATCGTTGGCGCATTCAGGTTGCCGGTGGTGATGATCGGCATGATCGAGGCATCGACCACGCGCAGCCCTTGCATGCCATGCACGCGGCCTTCGCCGTCCACCACCGCCATGTCGTCGGTGCCCATCTTGCACGAGCAGGACGGATGGAAAGCGGTTTCCGCGTGCTCGCGGATGAACTGGTCCAACTGCTCGTCAGTCTGCACCTCGATGCCCGGACTGATTTCGCGACCGCGGAACGGGTCGAGCGCCGGCTGCTGCATGATCTCGCGGGTCAGGCGGATGCCGTCGCGAAACTCCTGCCAGTCCTGCTCGGTGGCCATGTAGTTGAACAGGATGCTCGGGTGCTGGCGCGGGTCCTTGGACTTGGCCTGGATCCGGCCACGGCTCGGCGAACGCATGGAGCCCATGTGCGCCTGGAAACCGTGTTCCTTCACGCCGTTGCTGCCGTTGTAGTTAATCGCCACCGGCAGGAAGTGATACTGGATGTTCGGCCAATCGAAGTCCGGGCGGGTGCGGATGAAACCACCGGCTTCGAACTGGTTGCTGGCGCCGATGCCGGTGCCGTTGAACAGCCATTCGGCACCAATGGCCGGCTGGTTGTACCAGAGCAGCGACGGGTACAGCGAAACCGGCTGGGTGCAGGCGTATTGCAGGTACAGCTCCAGGTGGTCCTGGAGGTTTTCACCGACGCCTGGCAGGTCATGGACCACCGGGATGTCGAGGCTTTCCAGCAGTTTGGCCGGGCCGACGCCGGAGCGTTGCAAAATCTGCGGCGAGGCGATGGCGCCGGAGCAGAGCAATACTTCCTTGCGGGCGCGGGCCTCGACGCGCTCTTCAGCAGCGCCCACCAGATAACGCACGCCGACCGCACGTTTGCCTTCGAACACGATCTTGTCGGTCAGGGCATGGGTGACGATGGTCAGTGTCGAGCGCTTCTTGGCCACGTCCAGGTAACCGCGCGCGGTGCTGGCGCGACGACCATTGGGCGTGACGGTACGGTCCATCGGGCCGAAACCTTCCTGCTGATAACCGTTGAGGTCTTCGGTGCGCGGGTAGCCGGCCTGAACGCCGGCTTCGACCATGGCATGGAACAGCGGGTTGTTGCCGGCCTTGGGCGTGGTCACGCTGACCGGGCCGTCACCACCGTGGTAGTCGTTCGGGCCGATGTCGCGGGTTTCGGCTTTACGAAAATACGGCAGGCAGTCCAGGTAGGCCCAGTCTTCCAGGCCCGGCAGCTTGGCCCAATTGTCGTAGTCCAGGGCGTTGCCGCGGATGTAGCACATACCGTTGATCAGCGAAGACCCACCCAGGCCCTTGCCGCGACCGCATTCCATGCGACGGCCGTTCATGTGCGGCTCCGGGTCGGTCTCGTAGGCCCAGTTGTAGCGACGACCCTGCAGCGGGAACGCCAGGGCGGCGGGCATTTGCGTGCGGAAATCCAGGCGATAGTCCGGCCCACCGGCTTCGAGCAGCAGGACGGTGACGCCTTCGTCTTCGGTCAGGCGGGTGGCCAGGGTGTTACCGGCCGAACCGGCACCGATGATGATGTAATCGAATTCTTGGGACATGAAATGCACCCTCTTTTTGAATTGGGTTCAGGGCTGGCGAGTGCTTTGCACTCAATCGCGAGCAGGCTCGCTCCCACCTTGGAATGGGGACTCCTGTGGGAGCGAGCCTGCTCGCGATGACGGCCTCAGAGGCGACGTCGGTTTAGAACACCGACGCGTAATCGCCCAGTTCGACCTGTACCGATTTGATACGGGTGAAGTTGTTCAGCGAACTGATGCCGTTCTCCCGGCCCACGCCCGATTGCTTGTAACCGCCGACCGGCATTTCGGCGGCCGATTCGCCCCAGGCGTTGATCCAGCAGATGCCGGCTTCGAGCTGATGAATCACGCGGTGCGCGCGGTTCAGGTCGCGGGTCACGACGCCGGCGGCCAGGCCGAAGTCGGTGTCATTGGCGCGACGGATCACTTCTTCTTCGGTTTCATAGGTGAGGATGCTCATCACCGGACCAAAGATTTCTTCGCGCACGATGGTCATCTCATCGGTGCAATCGGTGAACACGGTCGGCGCAACAAACGCGCCCTTGGCCAATTCGCCTTCAGTCAAACGACCGCCGCCGCACAGCAGGCGCGCGCCCTCGGCCTTGCCTTTCTCGATGTAGCCCAACACGCTTTCCATGTGGGCGAAGCTGACCAGCGGCCCGAAGTTGGTGTTTTCATCTTCTGGATTGCCGATGCGAATACGTGCCACGCGCTCGGCGATCTTGGCTTCGAAAGCTGCCTTGAGATGGCTCGGCACGAACACCCGGGTGCCGTTGGTGCAGACCTGGCCGGAGCTGTAGAAGTTGGCCATCATCGCGGTGTCGGCAGCACGATCCAGGTCGGCGTCGTCGAAGATGATCAGCGGTGACTTGCCGCCCAGTTCCATGGTCACGTCCTTGAGCGACGAGCTCGAGGCGCTGGCCATGACTTTCTTGCCGGTGTCGGTGCCGCCGGTGAACGAGATTTTCTCGATGCGCGGGTGCTCGGTCAGCCAGGTGCCGACTTCACGGCCGCTGCCCGTCAGCACGTTGAACACCCCCGCTGGAACGCCGGCTTCGGTGTAGATCTCGGCCAGTTTCAGGGTGGTCAGCGAGGTGACTTCGCTCGGCTTGAAGATCATCGCGTTGCCAGCGGCCAGGGCCGGGGCCGATTTCCACAACGCGATCTGGATCGGGTAGTTCCACGCGCCGATGCCGGCCACCACGCCCAGGGGTTCGCGACGGGTGTAGACGAACGAAGTGGTGCGCAGCGGCACCTGCTCGCCTTCGATGGCGGGCACTAGGCCGGCGTAGTATTCCAGCACGTCGGCGCCGGTGACGATGTCGACGTAGCGGGTTTCGGAATAGGCTTTGCCAGTGTCGAGGGTTTCCAGGGCGGCCAACTCATCGTTGCGCTCGCGCAGGATATCTACGGCGCGGCGCAGGATGCGCGAACGCTGCATGGCGGTCATGGCGGCCCAGACTTTCTGGCCTTTTTCGGCGCTGACCACGGCGCGCTCGACGTCTTCTTTCGTGGCCCGCTGCACCTGGGCGAGTACTTCACCGTTGGCCGGGTTGATGGCTTCGAAAGTGGCGTCGCCGCTGGCATCGCTGTACGCGCCATCGATGTAGAGTTTTTGCAGTTCGAAACGGGCCATAAAGTCCTCGCAAGTGCATGAGTGGTTGGCTGACCACCGGGGCGTGTCGTCTACAGCTGACTACGCGGTTCGGTGGCGGTTCAGGAGCCGAGCGGTTCTGTGTGCTCTGTTACCCCTGCCTTGGCCAATTGGAAATCCATGTATTCGTAAGCGATCCGGTGCGCCTGGGCGGTATCGAACGCGTCTCCCGACAGCGCCCCGCGCAGCCACAAACCGTCAATCAACGCGGCCAGGCCCCGTGCCGCGCTACGTGCCTCATCGAGGGGCAACACGCGGCGGAACTGGCAACACAGGTTGGAATACAGACGGTGATCGTTGATCCGCTGCAACCTGTGCAAAGACGGGTGGTGCATGCTGGTGGCCCAAAAGGCCAACCAGGTTTTCATTGCCGGGCCATTGACCTGGCTGGCGTCGAAGTTGCCTTCGATGATCACCTGCAGGTGAGCCCGTGGGCTTGGGTCCTCCAGCGCCTGACGGCGTGCAGTGACGTTCTCGCTCAGGACACTCATCAGGTACTGGGCCGTGGCCGCGATCAGGCCATTCTTGTCCTTGAAGTAGTGGCTGATGATGCCGTTGGAGACACCGGCCAAACGGGCGATCAGCGCAATGCTGGCGTCCCCCATCCCGACCTGATCGACCGCTTGCATAGTGGCTTCGATCAATTGCTGGCGGCGGATGGGTTGCATACCGACCTTGGGCATCTGGTACCTCTCCTTAGGCCATCCGATGGATGAGTGTTGTCTATCGGAATGAAGGCCAGTCTATTTTGTTTTGATTGAACGTTCAATCAACAAAAATAAGTTCTATGACAAGTCGTCGCTATTTGCCGGGGCGAGGACTTTTGGGGATGTCTTTATAACACTCGTCGGTTGGCATGTAGGCCAAATGCGCTTGATAGCTGGAATACTGTTGTGGTGAGGGGATCTGCATTCCAAGTCAAGCTGGTCAGCAGTTCAGAATCACCCAAACAAAAACGCCGCGATCGTCTCGCGGCGTTTTTTTCGGTTTCGCTTAGCCCAGGTTTTTGCCGAGCAGTGCGTGGTACAGCTCACTGTCGCCAAGAATCCCGACGACCTGTTGGTTATCGTGAAGCACCAGCTTGTTGCCGGTCTGGTAGCGAATCTGCAGCGCGTCGCGCATGCCGATGTTGGAGTCCACCAGGGTCGGACGACGGCCCAGGCCTTCGACGGCTTGGCCCGGGGCCCAGTTCTGCAGGTCCAGCACCGCGCCGTTCTGGCGGGCGCCCTTGATGGTGTTGCCTTCGGCCAGATCGAGCCAGGAGTCGCCGCCCGGATCCAGGCACACCGAACCGTTGATGCGCTTGCAGTTGTCCAGGGTGCGCATCAGGCTGCGGCCACAGAGCACGTTGAGCGGGTTGGTGTGGGCGACGAAGGTGCGCACGTAATCGTCGGCCGGGTTCAGCACGATTTCTTCCGGCTTGCTGTACTGGATGATCCGGCCGTCTTTCATGATCGCGATCCGGCTGCCTAGCTTCAGGGCTTCGTCCAGGTCATGGCTGACGAACACGATGGTTTTGCTCAGTTTGCGTTGCAATTCCAGCAATTCGTCCTGCAAACCCTGGCGGATCAGTGGGTCGAGGGCCGAGAAAGGTTCGTCCATCAGCAGGATATCGGCGTCCATCGCCAGGGCGCGGGCCAGGCCGACCCGTTGCTGCATGCCGCCGGACAACTCGTCCGGTTTCTTGTTGCGCCACTGGGTCAGGCCCACCAGCTCAAGTTTTTCATCCACCAGCTTCTTGCGTTCCTTTTCCGGCCGGCCCTGCATTTCCAGGCCGAAGCTGATGTTTTCGCGCACCGTCAGCCAGGGCATCAGGGCGAACTTCTGAAACACCATGGCAATGCGCTTGGTGCGCATCATCTTCAGTTCGGCCGGGCTGCAGGAGGCGATGTCGATCTGCCGGCCTTCATGCTCGACGAACAACTTCCCGCGACTGACGGTGTTCAAGCCGTTGATGCAACGCAGCAGGCTGGATTTACCGGAGCCGGAAAGCCCCATCAGTACGCAGATTTCGCCTTTTTCAATGTCCAGGCTGGCCTTTTCCACACCGACGATTTGCCCGGTTTTCTTCAGGATTTCGTTGCGTGTCATGCCTTGGTCGAGCAGCTTGAGGGCTTCACGTGGATCTTTGGAGAAGATCACGTCGACCTCTTCGAAGCGGATTATGCTCATGCGTCACCCCCTACTTTGGCGTCGGGTTGCTTGCAGATTCGGTCGAGCATGATTGCCAGCAATACGATCGCCAGGCCTGCTTCGAAGCCCAGGGCGATATCAGCGGTGTTCAGTGCGTTGACCACGGGTTTGCCCAGGCCGTCGGCACCCACCAGCGCGGCGATGACCACCATCGACAACGACAGCATGATGCATTGGGTGATACCGGCCGCGATGCTGGGCATCGCATGGGGCAGTTCGATACGGGACAGCAGTTGGCGACGGGAGCAGCCGAAGGCTTTGCCGGCGTCCATCAGTTCGTCCGGAACGTCGCGGATACCCAGGTAGGTCAAGCGGATGGGCGCGGCAATCGCGAACACTACCGTCGAGATCAGACCGGGGACCACACCCAGCCCGAAAAGGGTCAGGGTAGGAATGAGGTAAACGAAGGTCGGTACGGTCTGCATCAGATCGAGCACCGGACGCATCATGGTGTAGAACAGCGGCTTGTGCGCGGCAACAATGCCCAGCGGCACGCCGATCAAGACACAGACCAGGGTCGCGAACAGCACCTGGGCCAGGGTTTCCATGGTTTCCTGCCAGTAACCCAGGTTCAGGATAAGCAGAAAGGCTGCGATAACGAAGACCGTCAGGCCCCACTTGCGCTGGATAAAATGCGCCAGTAGAGCGATGAGGCCGATCAAGACAAGCGGGTTGAACCAGGTCAGCGCAAACGTCACGCCGTGAATCATCGTTTCCAGTGACAAGGCGATGGCATCGAATGTGTTGGCGCCGTGTTGCGTCAACCAATCGACAAAGCCCGCAATGTACTGGCCCAAGGGTATTTTCTGATCAATCAGCATGGTAGTGAACATCCGCATGCAAGGAATAAACAGCCCGGACGAGCGAACCCGCCCGGCATAAAAGCATTACTGCGCAAGCTTGGCTTTCACGGCTTCCAGGCCGGGTTTACCGTCAATGGTGGTCACGCCAGCGAGCCAGGTATCGAGTACCTGTGGGTTTTTCTTCAGCCAGGCCTTGGCGGCTGCGTCAGGCTTCATCTTGTCGTCAAGCACGTTGCCCATCAGCGTGCTTTCCATGTCCAGGGTGAAGGTCAGGTTTTTCAACAACTGACCTACGTTGCTGCATTCCTGGACGTAGCCTTTGCGGGTATTGGTGTAGATGGTTGCCTGGCCGAAATTCGGACCGAAGTACTCGTCACCACCGGTGAGGTACTTCATTTTGAAGCGGGTGTTCATCGGATGAGGTTCCCAGCCCAGGAACACCACGGCGGTGCTGCGGCGCTCGGCGCGATCGACCTGTGACAACATGCCGGCTTCGCTGGACTCGACGATCTTGAAGCCGGCGTCCTTCAGGCCGAAGGCATTCTTGTCGATCATGCTCTGGATCAGACGGTTGCCGTCGTTACCCGGTTCGATGCCATAGATCTTGCCGTCCAGTTCCTTCTTGAACTTGGCGATGTCGGCGAAATCCTTCAGCCCTTTGTTATAGAGCTCTTCGGGCACCGCCAGGGTGTACTTGGCGTTCTCCAGGTTGGCCCGCACCGTATCCACGGTGCCGGCTTCGCGGTAGGCCTTGATGTCGTTTTCCATCGTCGGCATCCAGTTGCCGAGGAACACATCCATGTTCTTGCCGTCGGCCAGGGACTTGTAGGTCACCGGTACGGAAATCATGGTGGTCTTGGTTTTGTAGCCCAGGGCCTCAAGTACCACGCTGGTGGTGGCGGTGGTCACGGTGATGTCGGTCCAGCCGACATCGGAGAAGTTGACGGTGCTGCACTGCGCGGGTTCAGCAGCGTTGGCCAGCATCGGAAGACTCAGCATGGCGGCCAACAACAACGGCGTGGAACCTTTCATGGGTGGACTCCTGGTGTTTTATCGGCGGTGTCCGGTCAGGACCACCGCGCTTATTGGGGTTGCGGTTGGTGGCGCGTGGGCACTCTTCGACACGCGGCCTTGCAAACGAGCCGTAACCGATCATGTACCAGTGCAAATCTGTCGCCTACAGGGTGCGTCGTATCCAGTACAGGGAGGGTCGCATCCAGTGTCAGTGACGTCGTTTACAGATTTTTTTCACCCTTGGCTGGCCTCTGATACGCAAAAAACGTCGTAAAACCGGGGCAAAGGGCGGGCGACGTCGGTGGGCATGATTGCGTCGGTGTCAGACGTCGAACGCCCTGGCAAAAGCCGGATGATGCGGGCATCCCGGCGTTGAGCGTAGCAGCTCCGCCACCGGGCGCTCCTGCGCCCGGATGTGCCTGTTCTGGAGGTTCTCGGCAATGGCAATCAGCGTGTTCGACCTGTTCAAAATTGGTATCGGCCCGTCCAGTTCCCACACCGTGGGCCCCATGCGCGCTGCGGCGCTGTTCGTTGAAGCGATGCGGGCGAAGTCGCTGCTGCGCGATGTGCGTCGGGTCGAGGTGCAATTGTTCGGTTCGTTGTCAGCAACAGGCATCGGCCATGGCAGTGACAACGCGGTGATCATGGGCTTGATGGGCGAGTGGCCAGACGCAATCGATCCGTCGCAGATTGGCCCGCGCATCGAGTTGTTGCGCCAAACCCAGACCCTGCTGCTGGACGGTCGCCTGCCGGTGCCTTTCGTCTGGTCCCGGGATATGCGCCTGCTTGACGAAAACCTGCCGTTCCACCCCAACGCGATGACGCTGGTGGCCGAGGGTGACCACGGCGAGTTGCACCGCGACACCTATTATTCAGTCGGCGGTGGCTTCGTCGTCGATCAGGCCCAGGCGTCCAGCGGCGTGGTGGATCTGGACGTCACTGAACTGCCTTACGATTTTTCCAGTGCCGAAGAACTGCTCCAGTTGTGTAGCACCCACAACCTTCGGGTGGCCGAGCTCATGATGGCCAACGAAAAGGTCTGGCGCTCGGAGGAGGAGATCCGCAGCGGCCTGATGAAACTCTGGCGGGCGATGCAGGATTGCGTCGAGCAGGGTCTCAAGCATGAGGGCATCTTGCCCGGCGGTTTGAATGTGCGCCGGCGAGCGGCCAAGTTACACCGCAGCCTGCAAGAGCTGAACAAGCCCAATGTCATCGGCTCGACGCTCAGCGCCATGGAATGGGTCAACCTGTTCGCCCTGGCGGTCAATGAAGAAAACGCCGCCGGTGGGCGCATGGTCACGGCCCCGACCAATGGTGCGGCGGGGATCATTCCGGCGGTGCTGCATTACTTCATGAAATTCAGCGAAGCGGTCACCGATGCCAACGTCGTGGATTACTTCCTCGGCGCGGCGGCGGTGGGCATCCTGTGTAAAAAGAACGCCTCTATTTCCGGTGCCGAAGTCGGTTGCCAAGGGGAGGTGGGCTCGGCCTGCGCCATGGCGGCGGCCGGCCTGGCGGAGATCCTCGGTGCGACGCCTGAGCAACTGTGCAACGCGGCGGAAATCGGCCTGGAGCACAACCTTGGCCTGACCTGCGATCCGGTGGGCGGCCTGGTGCAGGTGCCGTGTATCGAGCGCAACGCGATAGCCGCGGTGAAAGCCATCAACGCCGCGCAGATGGCGCTGCGCGGAGACGGCCAGCACTTCATCTCTCTGGACCGGGTGATCCGCACCATGCGCGATACCGGCGCCGACATGCATGACAAATATAAAGAGACCTCGCGCGGTGGACTGGCGGTCAGTGCGGTGGAGTGCTGATCGCCTCCCCCGAGGCGATCGCATATCGCTCACAAAATGCCCACCGATCCACAAACGCGCCACCTTTTAGCGCGTCGCAAACAGACATGACACCGTTTGTCGGACCCACCGCTGTTCGTCCCTCGACCGTTCGTCATTCGCACCTGTGGTGATACCGGTTGCGCAAGTGGCGCAGCCCAGTTCCCACAAGTGCTACCGTTCTGCTCACGGCCAACGGTGGCGGGTGCCTGCCGCCCCTGATGGCACCTATAACCCACACTCATCGCGTGCCTTATTTAGACTGGCCGCGATGTCGTTTTCAGGATTTATTGAACACGCATTCAATTTAGGCATGGCAATTGCTCTATCGATGCAAAGCCCGTCTCTTGCGTAGAGACCGAGGGCAACAACCAATAAAAAGAGCCTCCGCCTGAGGCCATCACTTGCTTTGTGTGAGGAGATACCGCGATGACGACGTCCAACTCAGGGGCTCAACCCCAGAACCGTGCGCCTCAATCCATCGGCTTTTTGCTGCTGGACAATTTCACGCTCATTTCCCTGGCGTCCGCGGTGGAGCCGCTGCGAATGGCCAACCAGCTGTCCGGTCGTGAGCTGTATCGCTGGACCACCCTCACCGTTGATGGCGGCCAGGTCTGGGCCAGTGATGGCTTGCAAATCACGCCGGACGCGGCCATGCACAAAGCGCCGCCCATCGACACCGTCATTGTGTGTGGCGGCGTGGGCATTCAGCGCACCGTCACCCGTGAACACGTGTCATGGCTGCAGAGCCAGGCCCGTCAGTCCCGGCGCCTCGGCGCGGTCTGCACCGGCAGTTGGGCCTTGGCCTGCGCGGGTCTGCTGGATGGCTTCGATTGCAGTGTGCACTGGGAATGTCTGGCGGCAATGCAGGAAGCCTTTCCGCGGGTATCGATGAGCACCCGTCTGTTCACCCTCGACCGCAACCGCTTCACCAGTTCCGGCGGCACCGCGCCACTGGACATGATGCTGCACCTGATCAGCCGCGATCACGGCCGCGAGTTGTCGGCAGCGATCTCCGAAATGTTTGTCTATGAGCGCATTCGCAACGAGCAGGATCACCAGCGCGTGCCACTCAAGCACATGCTGGGCACCAATCAGCCGAAGTTGCAGGAAATCGTCGCGCTGATGGAGGCCAATCTCGAAGAGCCGATCGACCTGGACGAACTGGCGGTGTACGTCGCCGTCTCCCGGCGCCAGTTGGAGCGCTTGTTCCAGAAATACCTGCATTGCTCGCCGTCGCGCTATTACCTCAAGCTGCGGCTGATCCGGGCGCGGCAACTGCTCAAGCAGACGCCGATGTCGATCATCGAAGTGGCGTCGGTGTGCGGTTTCGTTTCCACGCCGCACTTCTCCAAGTGCTACCGCGAATACTTCGGCATTCCACCGCGCGACGAGCGCGTCGGCTCCAACACCGCGCAGCAGGTGGCGATGATGCCGCTGCCACAGGCGCTGGTGCTGTCGCCATTGTCCGGCCCGCTGTCAGCGTTGAGCCAGGCACGTAATGAGTCGACGTTTGCCAGTGTGAGGCTCTAAGACCGAGGCGCCGTCAATCGCGAGCAGGCTCGCTCCCACAGGTTCTGTGATCGACACCGAATCACTGTGGGAGCGAGCCTGCTCGCGATAGGTTTTTCAGACGTTCTGGTTTTTCTGATACTCCGCCAAAGCCGGCAGCAGCTGCAGATCAATCGCCCGACGCACAGCGGGCAGGATGGTGGCGCTGCTGGTGTACATATTCCTGACCATCATGCGCAACTCATTGGCGCGGGCCGTGTCCAGCCCGCGCACCGCACACTCGCAGGCCTGCTCGGCAGTGGAGCCGCTGGGTATTTGCAGCCCCAGGGCCTTGAGCTGGCCCAGCAGGTCTTCCTGGTCGATCAAATCGGCGTGCATCATGACGCTTTTCCTTGTTCAGGGATTGGGGTCGTGACTCGATTCTGGTAGCCGGTCGAAGCGGCGGCAAGGGCAAACTGTCGGCATGGCCCGGATACCTATGAGCAGGTCGTTTTCGGCTAACTCCGGCTGTCCCGGACTGGGCACACTGGCCCCAAGCTGAATCACGACGGTTTGGTCACCCTCGCGCAACAGCTCCTCCAGTAACGCAACTGCCCCGATCCAGTCACGGCTTGATCGGGGATTTTTTTGCCTGGGTGAATCAGAGGGTGATGGGGTGTTGGACAGACCGCTATCGCGAGCAGGCTCGCTCCCACAGGTCTTGTGCACGACACAGAACCCCTGTGGGAGCGAGCCTGCTCGCGATGAACGATGACGCGGTCTACCTTTGCAGTACCAGAATCTTCGACAGCAACTCATCGCGATCCACATAGCACCCTTGGAAATGCCGGGCTCCGGTGGCGGGGTCGAAGGCATTGCGGGCGTGCAGGGTACGGCGGTTGTCGAAACACCACAGTTGGCCGGGTTCAAGCCTTTGCATCAGGCGGAACTGCGGCTCGCGAGTCAGCGCTATGAAGCGGCGGTAGGCACGGTAGAGCCTGGGCATCTGCTCGACCGAGGTGTCGAACGGCCCGCGCAGAAAGTTCGCCATGCGGATCTCCGAGACCTGTCCCAGGGCATCCAGCGCGATAATGGGCGCCAGGCAGCGGTAATCACTGTGGCGGTCCTTGTTGCGAAACTCCACCGGGATTTCACACAGCGCGGCAAAGGCCTCGGGGTCTTCCTGGCGCAGCGCCTCGGCGATGGCGAAACCGTCGACAAATAGGCTCTCGCCGCCGTCGGCGTCATTCACCAGGCAATGCAGAAACTGTAATCCTGGTTGCAGCTCCCGGGTGGGCAGGTCGCTGTGCAGTGGCAGGTTGAAAGCGGTGTAGGCGTTACTGTCGGCATCGGCCTTGGATTGCACGTTGAACAGCACGCCGAAGTTGCTCTGGCGGATGAACGAAATCTGCTGGGCGATCAGTTTCAGCGAGCCGGGTTCGGTGGGTACGCCGCGCACTTGGGTCAGGCCGATGTCGCGCACCGCCAGCAACCATTGCAACAACGTATCGGTGCCGTCCATCAACGCCTGGTAATCGAACACCGGCAGTTGCAGGTCGTGCCGCCAGAGCTGGCGCTTGGGCTTGCTCGCCAGGCGTTCAGCCCTGGACTGATCATCGTAGGCATGGGCACGCAGCCAGCCTGGGTCGAAACGGCTTTGGTGGCCGTCCTGCCAATCCACGCACAGGCAGCCTTCACTGTCGAGGCGGGTCGCGCCGGGGGCCAGGTCTTCAGGTACATCGACGATTTCCAGCACCTGCTCGCGGGTCACGGTGTAGACGCATTGCGGGCAGGGGCAGTTGTCCCGCAGCCACTGATGATGGAAGGGGCTGATCCGACCGTCGGCCCAGGTGACCTGCACCCGGTCGGCCAAGGGCGTCACTGCGGTCAATGCACAGATCAGGGGGTAACGGCGGAAGTCGGCAAAAGCGGCGGCGGTGTTCATGGCGATCTCCTGTTCGGGTTTTATCGGGCCGGCGGCAATGCGATGACCCGGCCGATATAGGCCGGCGGCGACAGGTCGGATTGCTCCGTGAGCAGGGCTTTGAGCTTGCCCAGGGTCTGTTCCGTGAAGGGCGCCGAGCGCGGGCCAGCCAGGTCGACGTGCAGCAGCATCTGCTCGTTTCCGGCCAGTTCCTTATCGCCGCCGACCAGGTGCAGGCTGTGGTAGAGATGCAGGCGTTTGGCGTCGTGGCCGATGATCTGTGTACGCACCTCGACCTGGGCGTCGAGCTTCACTTCGTGCAGGTAGTTCAAGTGCAGTTCGAGGGTGAACAGCGAGTGGCCGCTGGCTTCGCGGTTCTGGCTGTCCATGCCCAGGTGATCCATCAGTGCGTCGGTCGCGTAGCTGAAGATCAACAGGTAATAGGCATCGCGCAGATGGCCGTTGTAATCGACCCATTCGGGGAGGATGCGGGTTTGGTAGGTGGTGAGGGTGGGCATGTTTCTGGTTCCGACAGTTGTGGTGACTGGGCTGGCGTTATCGCGAGCAGGCTCGCTCCCACAATGAACTTCTGGGTGAGACAGATCGCATTCACACCTCAAATCCTGTGGGAGCGAGCCTGCTCGCGATGGGGCCAGACCTGCTGATCCAAAAGCCAAGGTTTACTCGCTGAAGGCCATCCCATGCTTTTCTTTGGTGGTCTTCACCGCTTCCAGCACTGCCAGCAGGCAATCATCACGATAGCGCTCCAGGGCCGAGATGCTGCGGCTGCCCAGTTGTTCGCTCGTGCCGTCCACCACATCGTCGATCAGCTTGTCGGTCAGCTCCGGCGCCGGCAGGTAGGTCCACGGCAACTGCAACGCAGGGCCGAATTGAGCCATGAAATGGCGCATTCCGGCATCGCCACCGGCCAGTGTGTAAGTCAGGAACGTGCCCATGAACGACCAGCGCAAGCCGGCGCCAAAACGGATGGCATCGTCGATTTCGCCGGTGGTAGCCACACCGTCGTTGACCAGGTGCAGGGCTTCGCGCCAGAGCGCTTCGAGCAACCGGTCGGCAATGAAACCGGGCACTTCCTTGCGTACATGCAGTGGGCGCATGCCGAGGGATTCGTACACCTGCATCGCGGCCTGTATCGCTTCGGGCGCGGTGTTTTTGCCGCCGACGACTTCCACCAGCGGCAGCAGGTAGACCGGGTTGAACGGGTGCCCGACCACGCAGCGTTCCGGGTGGGTGGAACCTTCATAGAACTCGCTTGGCAGCAGTCCAGATGTGCTGGAACCAATCAGCGCATTGGGCTTGGCAGCGGCGCTGATCTGGCCGTGTAGCTCGAGCTTCAGCTCCAGGCGC
This sequence comes from Pseudomonas sp. P105, assembly GCF_032614175.1. Lineage (NCBI taxonomy): Bacteria > Pseudomonadati > Pseudomonadota > Gammaproteobacteria > Pseudomonadales > Pseudomonadaceae > Pseudomonas > Pseudomonas sp. P105. The sequence goes on along the minus strand of NZ_CP126693.1, from coordinate 5,795,449 downwards.
TCGGGGGCGCTTTCCTGGATGAAATCGGCGTCGCGCACGCATTCTTCGATGGTCGCGACAAAGCGCAGCCGATCCTGGGAGGCACCGGGTGCCAGGCCTTGTTTCTCCAGTGCGCCCCAAGCGTTGGCCACGCGTTTGCGCAGCGCTGCCTCGGCACCCGGCGCCGGGTCCCAGGCCACGACGTCCAGGCCATGGGCCAGGGCGCGACTGACCCAGCCGCTGCCGATAACACCGCTGCCCAGGGCGGCGAAGGTCTTGATGTCGGTGATAAAGCTCATGGTGATTTCCTGAAAAGGGTTCGCTGATCTAAATGTGGGAGCGAGCCTGCTCGCGATGGCGCTGTGTCAGTCGGCACATCAGTCGCCTGTTTCACCGCTATCGCGAGCAGGCTCGCTCCCACAGGGGAAGGTGTCGGTGGGTTTAGCCGCGGGTGGTCAGCCCCATCTTCTTGCGCCCCTCAGCCGGCGTGAGCACGCGCGCGCCGAGGCGGCTGAGGATTTCGCTGGCGCGTTCCACCAGTTGGCCATTGGTGGCAAGCACGCCTTTGTCCAGCCACAGGTTGTCTTCCAGGCCGACCCGCACGTTGCCCCCCAGCAGCACCGCCTGGGCGGCCATCGGCATTTGCATGCGGCCGATGCCGAAGCCGGCCCACACCGCGTCCGCCGGCAAGTTGTCGACCATGGCTTTCATGGTGGTGGTGTCGGCCGGCGCTCCCCATGGGATGCCCAGGCAAAGCTGGAACAGCGGGTTGTCCAACAGGCCTTCCTTGATCATCTGCTTGGCGAACCACAGGTGGCCGGTGTCGAAGATCTCCAGCTCGGCCTTGACCCCCAGTTCGGTGATGCGCTTGGCCCCGGCCCGCAGTTGCGCCGGGGTGGAAACGTAAATGGTGTCGCCGTCGCCGAAGTTCAGGGTGCCGCAATCCAGGGTGCAGATTTCCGGCAGCAGCTCCTCGACATGGGCCAGGCGGGTCAGGGGGCCCACCAGGTCGGTATTGGGGCCGAACTCCATGGGATTTTCGCCGCCGCCGATCTCCAGATCACCGCCCATGCCGGCGGTGAGGTTGACGATGATGTCCACGTCCGCCTCGCGGATGCGCTCCATCACTTCGCGGTACAGCGCCACGTCACGGCTGAACTTGCCGGTCTGCGGATCGCGAACGTGGCAGTGGACCACCGTGGCGCCGGCCTTGGCGGCCTCGACGGCAGCCGCGGCGATCTGTTTCGGGGTGACCGGCACGTGTGGGCTTTTGGCGGTCGTGTCGCCAGCACCGGTGAGTGCGCAGGTGATGATGACGTCGTGGTTCATGGTGCAGGTTCCTTACAGGCGTGATGAGTCACTGCGCAGCCGATTGGCGCTGCGCAGATGGATGGCGTTTGTTCAGTTGCTGGTCAGTTTCAGGTTGTCGGCAGCAGGCTTGCCATCGAAGGTGGTGACGCCTTCGAGCCAGCGTTGCTTGTCTTGCGGATTATCCTTGAGCCATTGCTTGGCCGATTCGAGCGGGTCTTTGTGATCCAGCAGTGGCTGCATCATCCGGCTCTCGTCTTCGGCGGTGAACGTCAGGTTGCTCAGCAGACGGCTGACGTTCGGGCATTTTTGCGCGTAGTCCGGCGCGGTGACGGTCCATACGGTGGCCATGCCTTCGTTCGGGCCGAGGGCGTCTTCGCTGCCGGTGAGGTAGGTCATTTGCACGTTGACGTTCATCGGGTGCGGCGCCCAGCCGAAGAACACCACGGCTTCCTTGCGCCGCACGGCGCGGTCCACGGCGGCGAGCATGCCGGCTTCGCTGGATTCCACCAGTTGGAATTTGCCCAGGCCGAACTGGTTCTTGGCGATCATCGCCTTGATCTGGGTGTTGGCGCCGGAACCGGGTTCGATGCCGTAGATCTTGCCGCCCAACTCTTTTTCGAATTTGGCGATGTCGGCGAAAGTCTTCAGGCCCTTGTCGGCCAGATAAGTTGGCACGGCCAGGGTGGCGCGGGCGTCCTTGAGGCTGGGTTGCTCCAGGACCTTGACCTGTTTGGCCTCGACGAACGGGGTGATGGTCTGGGTCATCAGTGGGTTCCAATAGCCCAGGAACATGTCCAGGCGCTGGTCGCGGATGCCGGCGAAAATGATTTGCTGGGAGGCGCTGGTCTGTTTGGTCTTGTAGCCGAGGCCGTCGAGCAACACTTGGGTCATGGCGCTGGTGGCGATGACATCGGTCCAGTTGACCACACCCAGGCGCACGTTCTGGCACGCGGCGGGATCGGCTGCCATCGCAGCGGAACTCAGGAAGGTGGTGGTGCTGAGTGCAAGAACGCAGGAGCTGATCAGTCGTTTCATGTCGGGTTCCTCGGCAGTCTTTGTTATGGGTTCCGGCATCTGCGCGCCGGTGATGCCAAGTTACGCAGCCAGTCCGCCGGCAAAACGCACAGCGGCGACTCGCTCTTGCACTGCAGCGACCTGTGGCGTATCAAGGAGCGCACGCTACCCGCCAACCGAGTGCGCTACATGTCCCAGGATTTCTACTTCTTGTTGATGCCGGGTTTTTCGGCCATCGGTTTCATTTCGGCCATCGAACCGTTGCGGGTCGCCAACCGCTTTCGCGGTGAGTTGTACCGTTGGCATGTGTTGAGCGCCGATGGCGGGGCGGTGCTGGCAAGCAATGGCATGTCGGTCAACGCCGATGCCGCGTTGGAGTCATTGAAGAAAGGCGCGACCCTCTGGGTGGTGGCGGGGTTCGAACCGCTCAAGTTCGTGACCCCGGCGTTGGAGCGCTGGCTGCATAGGCTGGACAACGAGGGCTTCACCCTGGGCGGCATCGACACCGGCAGTGTGGTCCTGGCTGAGGCGGGGCTGCTGGAAGGGCATCGTGTGACCCTGCACTGGGAAGCGATCGAGGCGTTCAAGGAATCTTATCCACAGCTGAGTGTGACCCAGGAACTGTTCGAAATTGACCGCAGGCGCATCACCTGCGCCGGCGGCACCGCGTCCATCGACCTGATGCTGGACCTGATCGGCCAGGCCCATGGCCCGCAACTGGCGATTGAGGTCAGCGAACAATTCGTGCTCGGCCGCATCCGTCCGCGCAAAGACCACCAGCGCATGGAAATTGCCAGCCGCTATGGCATTCGCAACAAGAAATTGGTGCACGTCATCGGCGAGATGGAAACCCACAGTGAACCGCCCCTGAGTACCCTGGCCCTGGCCGAATCCATCAACGTCACCCGCCGCCAGCTCGAACGCCTGTTCCGCCTGCACCTGAACGACACTCCCAGCAACTTCTACCTGCGCCTGCGCCTGGAAAAGGCCCGGCAACTGTTGCGCCAGACCGACATGAGTGTGCTGGAAGTGAGCATCGCCTGCGGTTTCGAGTCACCGTCGTACTTCACCCGCAGTTATCGAGCGAGGTTTGAACGGTGCCCGCGGGAAGATCGGCGGCGCCAGGGGGATGGGCGGGAGGTGGTTTGACAGGCTTTTATACTCAATTATACTCGCGACTATAAATTATACCTGTCGCCATAATTGAGTATAAAACCATGTCCAAGCACCCCGGTTTTGTCTTTCGGCGCCCAGATCTGGCCCGCAATATTGTCGATGGGCTGGTCGGCGCCGGGATCCAGGATTACACCTCAGGCCTGTTCCTGGCCGCTCCGAGACGTACCGGAAAAAGTACCTTCCTGCGCGAAGACTTGATTCCCGAATGCGAGACGCGTGGCTGGCTCGCTGTTTACGTCGACTTGTGGGCCAACAAGGAAAAAGACCCTGCCGACCTGATTGCCTCGGCTATTGCCGCAGCGCTGGTGCCTTATGAAAAGGGCATTCGCAAGCTGGCCAAGTCCATGGGCATCGACAAACTCAGCTTCTTGCGCACGTTGTCCTGGGATTTCAGCCTGCCGCAACTGCCTGAAGGTGCGACGCTGACCCAGGCGCTGGAGTTATTGCACAGCGCTGCCGATAAAACCGTGGTGCTGGTGATCGACGAAGCCCAGCATGCGTTGACCACCGAGGCCGGGGTCAATGCGATGTTCGGCCTCAAGGCCGCCCGCGATCAACTCAACCAGGGGCGTGAAGACGCTACCAGCGGCCTGCGCCTGGTGTTCACCGGCTCCAATCGCGACAAGCTCGCTCATCTGGTACTCAGCCGCAATCAACCCTTCTATGGTTCCAGCATCACGCCATTCCCACTGTTGGGCAAGGAGTTCACCAAAGCCTATGCCGCCCATTTGAACGCTCATCTGGCCCAAACCAACCAGTTCAATGCTGATGACCTCGACCAGGCATTTGAGCTGGTAGGGCGCCGCCCTGAAATGTTACGTAGCGTCATTGGCGAAATTGCCCTGGAGCTGGGGGAGGCGAGTCATTTGGGCGAATTGCTGCGCAGCAGCGCCGAAATGCTGCGCGCCGGCGTCTGGACCGAATTTGAAAGCGCCTGGAATGCCCTGACGGTGCCACAACGGGCCGTGTTGCAGGTCATGGCCGAGCGCTCGCAAAACAACGAACCCTTTGCGCCCTTCACCGATTCAACGTTGGAAGCTGTGGGCAAGGTGCTTAGCAGTATGGGAAGCGAAGTCGTGCCCGGCACTCAAACCATCCAATCCTGCATCGATGCCCTGCGTGACAAGGAACTGGTGTGGAAGTCCAATCGGGGTGGTTATGCGCTGGAGGACAAAGCGTTTGCGGATTGGTTGAAGGGGTATCGCAAGCAGCAGAGCTGATCCTGCTCGGTAAGCTGCCACGCAAAGAACCAGTGGCGAGGGGGAAGTGTGGGAGCAAGGCTTGCCCGCGACGAAAGCGGCGCGGTGCATGGGAGAGCGAGGCACCTGTATCGCGGGCAAGCCTTGCTCCCACACAAAAAACTGCCGCAAGTGCAGTGTTTGGCTGAAAGAGGCTTACTTCTTCACCAGCGCCGAACACGCCGCCTTATAAGCCTCATGCTGATACTTGTTCAGCGTCGCGGGCAATGCGAAGTCGTGTTTCTTGTTCTGCGCATTGATAGTCTGCGGCGACAGCAGCGTCACCTCACAACCCTCAAGCAACTGGAAAACCCCTTCGATCTTGAACGTGGTCGGCCCGCCAGCGAACTCGCCTTTCTTGCTGCGCTTCTTGATGGCGATGCGGTCGATACCGTTATCCACCACGAACGCCCGGACCTGGGCGGCGAACGCCTTGACGTTGGCGGCCTCGTCATCATCGTCCAGGGCGATTTTCTTGGTATTCAGCACGACGTGACTCAACGCCTGTTGATCCAGCGAGGCAACGGCGATGATCGCTTCGCTGCCTTTGATTTCGATGCCGCAGATTTTCATGTGAATTCCTTTGCCAATGATGCAAGCAGCTTACCGCGCTAAACGGCTTCTGAAGCATCACTCCTGCCCAATCGACTCCAAAAACTCCGACCGGTCATCACTCACCTGGGCCATGCAGTCGTTTTCGGCGATTTTGTAGGCTTCGCTGCCGGGTTTGGCCGGGAAGGCGGCGATGGCGCAGTCGGCATCGCGTTGTTTTTGCCACAGTTGTTGGGCAACTCTGATTTTGCTGGTGATGTCGTTGAGCTGGGCCTTGTTGTCGGCGTAGAGGGTTTGCAGGCGCTCAAAGAGGCTCTGCAGGTTGTCGGCGAGCAGTTGTTCGGCGGCGGCTTTGCCGTAGGCCGAACAGGCCAGGGTCTGGACGTCGTTTTCCACGGCGTCGCAGGGGTTGTGTTCGGTGTCTTCGGTCGCGTGGGCGACGGTGCTGATCAGGGCCAAAGCCAGGATGATTGATTTCATTGTGTTGCCGCTCGAGTCCAGTGAAAGCCAGTGATGCGGCGGATTCTGGCGTAAGCCTCGGGTAAAGAACAGACGGGTAGGGTGGCCCGCTCATAGCCCTTTGTCGTGGATTGACGCTTTCGGCAATTCCCCTGTCGTTTTTGCACCCGGTCGCCAATGCACCGAGGCATATGCTGGCCCCAAAGCGCCGGCACACGATTCGGCGCATGAATCGCTGACAAAAGGGGACTGCCTGATGAGCCCAGCCGAATTGCACGCCGACAGCATCGTTATCGACGGGCTGATCATTGCCAAGTGGAACCGTGACCTGTTCGAAGACATGCGCAAGGGCGGCCTGACTGCCGCCAACTGCACGGTGTCGGTGTGGGAAGGTTTTCAGGCCACCATCAACAATATTGTGGCCAGCCAGAAACTGATCCGCGAAAACAGCGATCTGGTGATCCCGGTGAAAACCACCGCCGATATCCAGCGCGCCAAGGCTCAAGGCAAGACCGGCATCATCTTTGGCTTCCAGAACGCCCACGCTTTTGAAGACCAGCTTGGCTACGTCGAGATCTTCAAGCAGCTCGGCGTTGGCGTGGTGCAGATGTGCTACAACACCCAGAACCTGGTGGGCACCGGCTGCTACGAGCGTGACGGCGGCCTGTCGGGCTTCGGTCGTGAAATCGTCGCCGAGATGAATCGGGTCGGCATCATGTGCGACCTGTCCCACGTCGGCTCCAAGACCTCCGAAGAGGTCATCCTCGAATCGAAGAAACCGGTCTGCTACTCCCACTGCCTGCCCTCGGGCCTGAAGGAGCACCCGCGCAACAAATCCGATGAAGAGCTGAAGTTCATCGCCGACCACGGCGGTTTTGTCGGCGTGACCATGTTTGCGCCGTTCCTGGCCAAGGGCATCGATTCGACCATCGACGACTACGCCGAGGCCATCGAATACACCATGAACATCGTCGGTGAGGACGCCATCGGCATCGGCACCGATTTCACTCAGGGTCACGGTCAGGATTTCTTCGAAATGCTGACCCACGACAAAGGCTATGCCCGTCGGCTGACCAGCTTCGGCAAGATCATCAACCCCCTGGGCATCCGCACCGTGGGCGAGTTCCCGAACCTCACCGAGACGCTGCTCAAGCGCGGCCATCCAGAGCGGGTGGTGCGCAAGATCATGGGCGAGAACTGGGTCAACGTCCTGAAAGACGTCTGGGGCGAATAAAGCCGCCGCATCACTGAATCCTTAACCTGCGGCCATTAGCGCCGCAGGCATACCACGAATTTTCGGAGTTAAGTTTCCATGGCCAAAATCGCCCCTCAATTGCCTATCGAAGTCGACAGTGAAACCGGTGTCTGGACCTCTGATGCCCTGCCGATGCTCTACGTGCCGCGGCACTTTTTCGTCAATAACCACATGGGCATCGAAGAAGTGCTGGGCGCCGACGCCTACGCCGAGATTCTCTACAAGGCCGGCTACAAATCCGCCTGGCACTGGTGTGAAAAAGAAGCCGAATGCCATGGCCTGGAAGGCGTCGCGGTATTCGAACACTACATGAAGCGCCTGTCCCAGCGCGGTTGGGGCCTGTTCAAGATCCAGGACATCGACCTGGATAAAGGCACCGCCAGCGTCAAGCTGGAACACTCGGCGTTCGTCTACGTGTACGGCAAGGTCGGGCGCAAGGTCGACTACATGTTCACCGGCTGGTTTGCCGGTGCCATGGACCAGATTCTCGCCGCCCGTGGCAGTTCGATCCGCACTGTGGCCGAGCAGGTCTACGGCGGTTCCGAAGAAGGCCACGACGACGGCCTGTTCATCGTCAAGCCGTTGTAAGTCGAGGATTGCGCCATGGCTTTTGAAGCAATGTTCCAGCCGATCCAGATCGGCAAACTGACCATCCGCAACCGCGTGCTCAGCACCGCTCACGCCGAGGTCTACGCCACTGACGGCGGCATGACCACCGACCGGTACGTGAAGTATTACGAAGAGAAGGCCAAGGGCGGCATCGGCCTGGCGATCTGTGGTGGATCGTCGGTGGTTGCCATCGACAGCCCGCAGGAATGGTGGAGTTCGGTGAACCTGTCCACCGACCGCATTATCCCGCACTTCCAGAACCTGGCCGACGCCATGCACAAGCATGGCGCCAAGATCATGATCCAGATTACCCACATGGGGCGTCGCTCGCGCTGGGACGGCTTCAACTGGCCGACCCTGATGTCGCCGTCCGGCGTGCGCGAGCCGGTGCACCGTGCGACCTGCAAGACCATCGAGCCGGAAGAAATCTGGCGGGTGATCGGTAACTACGCCCAGGCGGCACGGCGTGCCAAGGCCGGTGGCCTGGACGGCGTTGAGCTGTCCGCCGTGCACCAGCACATGATCGACCAGTTCTGGAGCCCGCGGGTTAACAAGCGTACCGACGAATGGGGCGGCAGCTTCGAGGGGCGGATGAAGTTCGGCCTGGAGGTGCTCAAAGCCGTACGCGCCGAAGTGGGCGACGACTTCTGCGTGGGCATGCGCATCTGCGGTGATGAGTTCCACCCGGACGGCCTGTCCCACGAGGACATGAAGCAGATCGCCAAGTACTACGACGACACCGGCATGCTGGATTTCATCGGTGTGGTGGGCTCGGGTTGCGACACCCATAACACCCTGGCCAACGTTATCCCGAACATGAGTTATCCACCGGAGCCATTCCTGCACCTGGCCGCCGGTATCAAGGAAGTGGTCAAGGTTCCGGTGCTGCACGCGCAGAACATCAAGGACCCGAACCAGGCCACGCGGATCCTCGAGGGCGGTTACGTCGACATGGTCGGTATGACCCGTGCCCACATCGCCGACCCGCACCTGATCGCCAAGATCAAGATGGGCCAGATCGACCAGATCAAGCAGTGCGTCGGCGCCAACTACTGCATCGACCGCCAGTACCAGGGCCTGGATGTGCTGTGCATCCAGAACGCTGCGACCTCCCGTGAATACATGGGCGTGCCGCACATCATCGAAAAATCCACCGGGCCCAAGCGCAAAGTGGTCGTCGTCGGTGCCGGCCCGGCCGGGATGGAAGCGGCGCGTGTGGCCGCCGAACGTGGCCACGACGTGACCCTGTTCGAGAAAAAGGAATTCATTGGCGGGCAGATCACCACCGCTTCGAAAGCCCCGCAACGGGACCAGATCGCCGGCATTACCCGCTGGTTCCAGCTGGAACTGGCCCGGCTGAAAGTCGACCTGCGCCTGGGCGTGGCGGCGGACGCGGCGACCATCATGGACCTGCGTCCGGATGTGGTGGTGCTGGCCGTCGGCGGGCATCCATTCCTCGAACAGAACGAACACTGGGGCGCCGCCGAAGGGCTGGTGGTCAGCAGCTGGGACGTGCTCGATGGCAAGGTTGCACCGGGTAAGAACGTACTGGTCTACGACACCATTTGTGAATTCACCGGCATGTCGGTGGCCGACTTCCTCGCCGACAAGGGCAGCCAGGTCGAAATCGTTACCGACGACATCAAGCCGGGCGTGGCCATTGGCGGGACTTCGTTCCCCACTTACTACCGCAGCATGTACCCCAAGGAAGTGATCATGACCGGGGACATGATGCTGGAGAAGGTCTACCGCGAAGGCGACAAGCTGGTGGCGGTGCTGGAGAACGAATACACCGGTGCCAAGGAAGAGCGCGTGGTGGATCAAGTGGTGGTGGAAAACGGCGTGCGGCCGGATGAAGAAATCTACTACGCGCTCAAGGAAGGTTCGCGCAACAAGGGCCAGATTGACGTTGAAGCCTTGTTCGCGATCAAGCCCCAACCGTGCCTGGAGCAGAGCGGCGATGGTTACCTGCTGTTCCGCATCGGCGACTGCGTGGCCCAGCGTAATACCCACGCCGCCATCTACGACGCGCTGCGGTTGTGCAAGGATTTCTAACGGCTTGCACATAGCCCTGTGGGAGCGAGCCTGCTCGCGATGAACGATAACGCGGTCTGCCTGAGGCACCGCGGCGCCTGAATCGCGAGCAGGCTCGCTCCCACAGGAACCGAGTAAGGCATCTCGACCTGCAAGACCTGAGGTCTTTGGGAGCTTCACCATGCTGAACACCCTTCTTCCCATCCTGCTGTTCGCTGCCTTGGGCCTTGCGGTCCTTGGCGCTTTGCGGCGGGTGAACATGTGGCGCCGGGGGCGACCGTCCAAGGTCGACCTGATCGGTGGTCTTTTCGCCATGCCCAAGCGCTACATGGTGGATTTGCACCATGTGGTGGCGCGGGACAAATACATCGCCAACACCCACGTCGCCACAGCGGGTGGTTTTGTGCTGGCGGCGCTGCTGGCGATTCTGGTGCATGGTTTCGGCCTGCAGAACCGCATTCTGGGCTATGCCTTGCTGTTCGCCACGCTGCTGATGTTCAGCGGCGCGATCTTCATTGCCCTGCGTCGTCGCAAACCACCGTCACGGCTGTCCAAAGGGCCGTGGATGCGCTTGCCCAAGAGCCTGTTCGCGTTTTCCATCAGTTTTTTTCTGGTGACCTTGCCGGTCGCCGGGATCTTGCCGGCGGACTTCGGGGGCTGGGTGTTGGTGGCGCTGTTGGGCCTGGGCGTGCTTTGGGGTGTGTCGGAAATGTTCTTCGGCATGACCTGGGGCGGGCCGATGAAACATGCCTTTGCCGGGGCCCTGCACCTGGCCTGGCACCGCCGCGCCGAACGCTTTGGTGGCGGCCGCTCAACCGGTCTCAAACCTTTGGACCTGAACGACCCCGCTGCACCGCTGGGCGTTGAGAAGCCCAAGGATTTCACCTGGAACCAGTTGCTCGGTTTCGACGCTTGCGTGCAGTGCGGCAAGTGCGAAGCCGCGTGCCCGGCCTTTGCCGCCGGCCAGCCGCTGAACCCGAAAAAACTCATCCAGGACATGGTCGTCGGCCTGGCCGGCGGCACCGATGCGAAATTCGCCGGCAGCCCCTACCCATCCCTTGACGGCAGGGGTAAACCGGTGGGCGAACACAGCGGCAATCCACACCAGCCGATCGTCAACGGCCTGGTGGACGCCGAGACGCTGTGGTCCTGCACCACTTGCCGGGCGTGCGTCGAGGAATGCCCGATGATGATCGAGCACGTCGATGCCATCGTCGACATGCGTCGTCACCTGACCCTGGAGAAAGGCGCCACGCCGAACAAGGGCGCTGAAGTACTGGAAAATCTCATCGCCACCGACAACCCTGGCGGCTTCGCCCCGGGCGGGCGGATGAACTGGGCGGCGGACCTGAACCTGAACCTGCTCAGCGAGGTGAAATCCACCGACGTGCTGTTCTGGGTCGGCGACGGTGCCTTCGACATGCGCAACCAACGCACCTTGCGCGCCTTCGTCAAAGTGCTCAAGGCGGCGAACATCGACTTCGCCGTGCTCGGCCTCGAAGAGCGCGACAGCGGCGATGTGGCCCGGCGCCTGGGTGATGAAGCGACCTTCCAGCTGTTGGCCAAGCGCAACATCCAGACCCTGGGCAAATACAGCTTCAACCGGATCGTCACCTGCGACCCTCACAGCTTCCACGTGCTGAAAAACGAATACGGCGCCTTCGATGGCAACTACCGGGTGCAGCACCACAGCACCTACCTGGCAGAAGTCATCGAGGCCGGCGCCCTGAACCTCGGCCAGCACAAGGGCGACAGCGTGACCTATCACGACCCCTGCTACCTGGGCCGTTACAACGGCGAATACGAGGCGCCACGCCAGGTGCTGCGTGCGCTGGGCATCGAGATCAAGGAGATGCAGCGTTCCGGTTTCCGCTCCCGTTGCTGCGGCGGTGGCGGCGGCGCGCCGATCACTGACATTCCGGGCAAGCAGCGTATCCCCGATATGCGCATGGAAGACATCCGCGAAACCGGCGCCGAACTGGTGGCAGTGGGTTGTCCACAGTGCACCGCGATGCTTGAGGGGGTGGTTGAGCCACGCCCGATGATCAAGGACATCGCTGAACTGGTGGCCGACGCTCTGCTCGAAGACGCGGTTGCGAACAAACCAGCGGCTCCGGCCAAACGTGAACCTGCGGAGGTGCACTAATGAGCGACATCATCCGCCGCGACCCTCGCGCCGAGTGGATCGCCCGTAACCGCCTGCACCCACTGCACGCGGCCATGCAACCGGTCCAGCACAGCTGGATGGGTCCCAACGGTGTCATCCGCAAGAACGTTCATGGTGTCGGATTCATCGGCCCCAACGGCATCAAGCGTATCGACCGCAGCGGCGCCCAGCAGGGCGGCGCGACCAAGCGCACCGCGGCAATTGAAGTGCAATTGCCGCTGCATCAGGTGCCGCAACCGGCGTTTTATATCTGCGTGGTGCCAGACATGGTGGGCGGTCGTCTCAGCAGCCACGACCGCGATCTGCTGGGCCTGGCCCATCAATTGGCCGGTGCCGACGGCGCGGTGCTGGCGGTGGTGTTCGGCGAGCACAAGGAAAGCACCTTTGCCACGGCCGGTGTCGACCGCTTGCTGGTACTGGAAGGCGAGGCGTTCAGCGGTTATGCACCGGAACAGCGAGTCCAGGGTCTGCGGGCTGTGGATAACCAATTCAACCCACGCCATTGGCTGCTGCCTGACAGCCGCACCGGTGGCGGCGAACTGGGCCGGCGGATTGCCGCAGCCCTGGGCGAGCGCCCGGCCACACGGGTCTGGCAGGTCAAGGGTGAGGAGTGCATCGGCCGGGCCGGTGCCGGCCTGCAAGATTTGGCGCGGCCTTTGGCGCGGTTGATCCTGGCCGCGGCCGAATGCGCCGAACCGGTGAGCGAAACCCGCCACGAAGCCTTGCCGGTGGAGTTATCCACAAGCGTGGCCCGCAGCTTGTCGCGCATCGAAGACCTGGGCGCGGTGGCGGTGGACCCGGGCGCGATCCCGATGGCCGAAGCCGAATTCATTTTTTCCGGCGGCAACGGGGTCAAGGACTGGGCGCTGTTCCACCAGACCGCTGCGGCCCTGGGCGCCACCGAGGGTGCTTCGCGGGTAGCGGTAGACGATGGCTTCATGGCGCGGGATCGCCAGGTTGGCGCGTCCGGCACCTGGGTTACGGCGCGGGTCTACGTCGCGGTGGGGATTTCCGGGGCTATCCAGCACCTGCAGGGCATCGGCGCCTGCGACAAGGTGGTGGCGATCAACCTCGATCCGGGCTGCGACATGATCAAACGGGCAGACCTGTCGGTGATTGGCGACAGCGCGGCGATTCTCCAGGCCTTGATCGCGGCGGTAGAGGCGTACCGCAACGAAGCCAAGCGCGATGCGGCTTAAGCTAAGGATTCAACCATGAGTACTCAAGTGATCAGCCTGGTGTCCATCGGCGCCCACCCCACCTCCGGTCGGCCCCGGCGCGCCGAGCAGGATGCGCGGGCCGTGGAACTGGGCCTGCAACTGGCCGGCAACGACCTGCAAGTGCTGCACGCAGGCGACGTGGCTGAACCGGCCCTGCGCGCCTATCTGGGCATGGGTCTGGACGAACTCTACGTACTGGATAACCCCGCAGGCGCCGACGCACTGCCGGCCCTGACCGACTATCTGCGTGACGCGGGAGCCCAAGTGGTGCTCACCGGCAGTCAGGCGGAAACCGGCGAGGGTTCCGGCATGTTGCCGTTCCTGCTGGCAGAAAATCTCGGCTGGCCGCTGGTGGTGGGGTTGGCCCAGGTCGAATCCATCGACAGTGGCGTAGCCTTGGTGCTGCAAGCCTTGCCCCGCGGCCAGCGGCGACGTCTCAAAGTGCGCCTGCCGTTCCTCGCCACGGTGGATAACGCGGCCCCCAAACCCCGGCAAAGCGCCTACGGCCCGGCCCGACGCGGGGCGTTGCACGCTGAAGAAGTCGAGGTGATCGACGACGCCCTGTTGGCGGTGGCGACCCTGCAACCGGCCAAACCACGGCCCAAACGCCTGAAAGTGATCAAGGCCAAGAGCGGCGCCGACCGCATGAAAGCCGCCACGGCCAAGGCCAGCGGCGGAGGTGGGCAGGTGCTCAAAGGCGTGAGCCCGGAGGCGGGCGCCGAGGCGATTCTCAAGTTGCTGATTGAGGAAGGGGTGGTTCGCTAAATCCAGGCTCACCTTGTCCCTTGTGGGAGCGAGCCTGCTCGCGATAGCGGTCTTCCATTCACCTCCAGGTTGACTGACATGGCCCCATCGCGAGCAGGCTCGCTCCCACAAGGGCTGAGGTTTACCCACAATCCCTGTGCGCGCCTCTGTGGATAACCTGTTCGATCCTATCCGGACACCGCGCAAATCAGGCCTTTCAAGCCTTCGCTCAAAAAACGTCCAATCTGACCCGCTGCAACATCCAGCCATAAAACCGCTGCCCTGGCATGTTGTCGTGACTCAAACTTGCGCCTAAAAAAAGCTGTTTGACAGCTAATGGAGCCACATCAATGGAAGTTGAATTTCGTCCGGCGTTGCCCACGGATACACGGGAGATCGCTCGTCTGTTCCGGATTTCCTCAGAGGGCGCGTCGGATTACATCTGGAGCCAGCTGGCGGAGCCCGGGCAGGATCTGCTGGAGGTCGGGGCTGCTCGCTATGCCCGTGAGGATGTCGATTTTTCCTACCAGAACTGCCTTATTGCAGAAGCCGGCGGACAGGTCATCGGCATGATGCATTGTTACGTGACGCGTGAGGATCCGCAGGCGACTCCCGTCACTGATCCGATCCTGGCGCCCTACGCCGACATGGAAGTCCCCGATACCCTCTATATATCGAGCCTGGCCCTGCATGAAGGGTGGCGTAACAAGGGGCTCGGCGTGCGTTTTCTCGAGCGGGCGCAACAACGTGCCGATCAACTGGCGCTCAAAGGCCTCAGCTTGATCGACTACGCAGCGAACACCGGCGCCCGGCGCTTTTATGAGCGCCACGGTTTTGGCATCGTCAAAACCTGCCAGGTCGTCCCGCATCCGCTGATTCGGGTGACGGGGGAGGCGTATTTGATGCATCGGCCTTAACCATTACGACGGCCTCACCAGACACCCTTGTGGGAGCGAGCCTGCTCGCGATAGCGGTCTTCCATTCACCTCCATGTTGACTGGCATGGCCTTATCGCGAGCAGGCTCGCTCCCACAAGGGGCTGAGGTTTACCCACAATCCCTGTGCGCGCCTCTGTGGATAACCTGTTCGCCCCTCGCCACACCCCACGCAGATCAAGCTCCCCAAGCGTGCGCTTAAAAAACAACCAGCCTAACTCCCGGTTTTTTCTCGATTTTGTTTGTGAATAAGCATGATCGCAAGACGCTACTTGCCCCCAATCTCTGTTGGCGCTTCTGTGGATAAGATGTTCGCTACCCTCTACAAGCCATACGGAACGGGGCCTTCATGGGATTGATCATAAAATGATCAATTCGTCGTTTTTATCCGGAAAGCTCCGCTAAAACCTCGATTTACCGGCCGTAGCCGCGGTTTTCCACAGAACCGTCAGAATTACCCCCAAACACTGTTGGCGCTTCTGTGGATAAGGTGTTCGCTCTCCTTCAGAAGCCAGGACAGACAAGGCTTTCAGGTGGTTGATCAGTTTTTGACCTATATGGAAAGGAAACGCTCTTTGTTCATAAGTCACGGTTTTTCTTTAGCTTTTACTTAAAAAAATCAGTCGCAATGAGGCACTTGTCCCCATTAGCTGTGGGTGGACATGTGGATAACTTGTTTGCGAAAGTGTAAGAGCCACGGCGGGTATAGGCCCAGACGCTATAGATCAAATTTCATACAGTTCTAAGGATCCACCTTGACGTGGCCCTGGCAGCTGTCTTCACTCATGGCACAAGGACACCGCCACTTTATCCACATCTGGTTCAGGGAGAACGCATGATGGATAGCAAGCCCCCCTGCTGGTACCCGATCTCTGCTGCGACCTGTACTCCGACCCCTCCCACCCGGTTACCCAAACGCAGACGTCGTCGTGCCACCAATCAGCGTGCGCGTCTATAGCGCCTTGTTGAGCCCTGAGTTTCCCCTGTAACACCGTTGACTGCCGCTCCAACCCGTACGGGATAGTGGCCAGGCGTTCGTGCGCCTGTCGATTTGCAGGCAACCGCAGAGTTGCCCCATCTGCCTGAGAGGACTTGAACATGACACGGATCTCGACCCCCATTAGCGAAATCAAGGAGCATTACGACGTTATCGTCATTGGTTCCGGCTACGGCGGTGGCATTGCTGCGTCACGCCTGTCCCGGGCTGGGCGCAAGGTTTGTCTGCTGGAGCGGGGCCGGGAGATCCAGCCCGGCGAATACCCCAACACCATGCTTGCGGCCACCGAAGAGTTGCAGGTGCATGACCCGGACGGTCACATCGGGTCGCGCACCGGACTGTTCGACCTGCACGTCAACGCCCAGCAGAACGTGGTGGTCGGTTGCGGCCTGGGCGGCACTTCGCTGATCAACGCCAACGTTTCGCTGGAGCCGGAGCCCGGTGTGTTCGAGGACTCGCGCTGGCCGCAGGCGGTGCGTGACCATTGCGACACGCTGCTCAAGGACGGTTATGCGCGGGCTCGGGAAATGCTCAAGCCCAACCCTTACCCAGATGCGTCGCCGAACCTGCCCAAGCTCGACGCCAACCGCAAGTCGGCGAGTTATCTCAAGCAGGACGCACATTTCTACAAACCGCCCATCAACGTGACATTCGACAAGTTGCCCAACAACCTGAACCACGTCGGCGTCGAGCAGTTGCCGTGCAACGGCTGTGGGGATTGCGTCTCGGGCTGTAACAACAAGGCCAAGAACACCACGCTGATGAATTACCTGCCGGATGCCTGGAACCATGGTGCGGAGATTTTCTGTCAGGCCCAGGTGCGGCACCTGGAGCGCGACGGCGACGGCTGGATCGTGCATTTCCAGTACCTGGACAGCGGCCGAGAGCTGTTCTCGGCGCCAACCCTGTTCGTGCGCGCCGACATCGTCGTGGTGTCCGCCGGCACCCTGGGCTCTACCGAGATCATGCTGCGTTCTCGGGACAAAGGCCTGTCGATGTCCAGTCAACTGGGCGAGAACATGAGCGGCAACGGCGACATCCTCGGGTTTGGCCACAACTGCGACCAGACCATCAACGGTATCGGTTTCGGCGCCCACTCGGCCAAGGAGCTGGAGCCGGTGGGACCGTGCATCACCTCGATCATCGACATGCGTACCGAGGGTGACTGGCGCAGCCGCATGGTCATCGAGGAAGGCTCGATCCCCGGCGCACTCGGTCGGCCCATGGTGCCGAGCATGGCGGCGTTCGCCGGGATGATCGGCGTGCCCACCGACACGGGCCTGGGTGCCAGCCTCAAGTACAAGGCCCGGGAAGCCGAGAGCTTTCTGCGCGGCCCGTACTACGGCGCGCTGCATAACATGCAGACGTACCTGATCATGAGTCACGACAACGGCAAGGGGCGCATGGTGCTCGACAACAAGGACCAGTTGCGCATCGACTGGCCCGGCGTCGGCGAGCAGGAAAACGTGACCCTGGGCAATGAGCGTTTGCACCAGAGCACCAAGGCGTTGGGCGGGATCTGGGTCGAGAATCCGATCTGGACCAAGCTGCTCAAGCACAGCATCGTTTCGGTCCATCCCTTGGGCGGCTGCGTGATGGGGGAAGACGCGACGCAAGGCGTGGTCAACCACAAGGGCCAGGTGTTCAGTGGTGCCAGCGGGACGGATGTCTATCCCGGTCTGTACGTGACGGACGGTGCGGTGATCCCGACTTCCCTGGCGGTGAACCCGTTGTTGACCATCTCGGCGGTGAGCGAGCGCAACATGGGGCTGCTGGCGGCCGATCGTGGCTGGATCATCGACTACACCCTGCCTTCGGCCCCGCGCAAACCGGTGGCGGCGCCGACCCTTGGCGTGCAGTTCACTGAAACCATGAAGGGCTACTTTTCCACAGCCTTCACCCAGCCTCAGGGCACTGATCTTTCGCTTTACGAAGCCGCGGCCAAGCGCGGCAAAGCCGATAACTCGCCCATCGAATTCACCCTGACCATCACTGCCGCCGATCTCAATCGCCTGATCAAGGAACCGGAACACGCCGCCACCCTGGTGGGTACGCTGGATGCGCCGATGCTTTCGCCCAAGCCGCTGGTCGCCAGCAACGGAGTGTTCAACCTGTTCGAGCAATACCAGGAACAGGTGGATGTGCGGCACATGAACTACGACATGAAACTGACCGCCGAGGATGGCAGCGATTATTACTTCAGCGCCTTCAAGACCGTGCCCGAGGACAACGGGGTACTGAACATCTGGCATGACACCAGCACGCTCTATGTCACTCTGTATCGCGGGCCGGACAAGAGCGGCGAGGTCATCGGCTCGGGGGTGATGCACATTCTGCCGGCCGACTTCGCCAAGCAGATGACCACCATGAAAGTGCTCAACGCACGTAACGAGCGTGAGCGAGTGGAAGCGTTGGCCCGCTTCGGCAAGTTCTTCGCCGGCATTTTGTGGGAGAGCTACGGCGGGGTGTTCGCTGGCGATGTGTACTTCAATCCGGACGCGCCGCCTCGCAGCAAGCGGCCGCTGGACGCACCGGCGCCGACCGTGCATTTCTTCCAGACCGAGGACAACGTCGAGCTACGCCTGACTCGCTATCAAGCGGGCAGCAAAGGCCCGGTGATGCTGGTGCATGGCCTGGGGGTGGGGTCGAATATTTTCTCCACCGACACCATCCAGACCAACTTGCTGGAGTACCTGTGCAAGCACGAGTACGACGTCTGGTTGCTGGACTTGCGGGTGAGCATCCTGCTGCCGGCCAGCAAGCATGAATGGAACGGCGACCAGGTGGCCCAGTACGACTTCAAGGCTGCTATCGAGCAGATCCAGCAGGCCACGCTGGCCCGTGACGTGCAGTGCGTGGTGCATTGCTACGGTGCGACGACGTTCTTCATGTCGATGCTGGCGGGGCTGCAAGGGGTGCGCTCGGTGGTCTGCTCGCAGATCGCCGCCGACACGGTGGTCGCCACCGCCACCGGACTGAAGGCCGGTTTGCATTTGCCGGGGATGCTCGATGCCATCGGCATCAAGTCCCTCACGGCCTACGCCGACACCAAGGAAAGCTGGTTCAACAAACTCTACGACAAGGCCCTCAACGGTTATGCCCGGATCGAGGCCCAGGGCTATTGCACCAACCCGGTCTGCCACCGCATCACGTTCATGTATGCGTCGCTGTACCGCCACGACACCCTCAACGAAACCCTGCACGACAACCTGCATGAATTGTTCGGTGAGTCGAACATCCAGACCTTCGAGCACCTGGCGCTGATCGTGCGCAAGGGGCACCTGGTGGACTTCAAGGGCAACGACGTCTACATGCCGCATTTCGATCGGTTGAAATTGCCGATCTGCTTCATCAGCGGCGCCGAGAACCAGTGCTACCTCCCTCAAAGCACCCTCAAGACCTACGAGCGACTGTGCGATATGCACGGCCCGCAACTGTTCAGTCGTCACGAAGTGCCGGGCTACGGCCACATCGACTGCATTTTTGGCAAGGACGCGGTGGTGGATGTGTACCCGATCATCCTTGAACACCTGGAGAAGACCGCGCTCGGTTGACGCAAGACCGAGTCGACTGCATCGCGAGCGAGCTCGCTCCCACAGGGGGCTATGCGCCGCTGAATTCGTGCACGCCACATATCCAGTGTGGGAGCGAGCTTGCTCGCGATGGCGGTCGCCAGAGCGCCGCATCTCGAGGGTCAAGAATAAGGAAAAGGATGCCATGAACACTTACATCCGTTGGTTCCAACGCATCATCTGGGTGGGCATTGTGATGAACATGGTCTTCGCGATTCCGGCGCTGTTCGCGCCGGCGTTGCTGACGTCCATGCTCGGCCTGCCGCCCGTGCTGTCCGATCCCTGGCTGGAAAACACCGGCATGTTGCTGGTGGGGATCAGCCTGTTCTACATGCCCTCGGGGTTCAACGCGCCGCGTTTCGTGGTGCATTCGTGGTTGTGCGTGCTGTCGCGGCTGGTGGCGGTGGTGTTCTGGATCTACCTGATCAACACTAACAACCAGGGTCAGTTGTTCGTGCCGATGTTGATGGGCGACTTGAGCATGTTCCTGATTCTGGGCGTGCTGCTGTACCTGGGCAGCCCGGTGGCCCATCGTCCACTGGCCTTGCTCTGCGCCGGTTGGCGGGAGTGGCGCGCCGGCTGGGCGCGGCGCTGGCAGAGCCATAGTTTCAAGGTTGGCATGCTGGTGATGCTGCTGGTGCTGGGTTTTATCGGCTACCAGACCTGGTACCAGATGATCCGAGAGGTGCCGCAACCGGATTTTGCCTCCGACGAAGACCATTACAAATACGCCGCCATCGGCCTGGGCATCGAAGCGCGGATCCCTTATTACCTGTTCGCCGTGCTGCCGCAGATGTGCCCGGAAAAACTGCCCAAGCCCGGCGGTTACGAGGTGTTCGGGTTTCTCTATGAGAACGGCAACGACCTGCCGATTGGCATGGCCAAGCGGCAACTGGGCTACCCCACCGTGGAGCCGAACTGCGCGCTGTGCCACACCGGCTCGTACCGGGCCAATGCCAGTGACATAGCGGTTCCGGTCGCCAGCGCGCCGGCCAACACCCTGCAACTGCAGGCCTTCCAGTGGTTTGCCTACGATTGTGCCAGCGACCCGAAATTCACCCCAGATGCGGTCATGGCGGCGATCAACAGCAAGTTCCAGCTCGGTTTTTTCGAAAAACTGTACAACCGTTACCTGATCATCCCGATGGCCAAGAGCGCGCTACTCAAGCAGAAGCAGGCCTACGCCTGGCAGAAACTGCGCCCGGCCCAAGGTCCGGGGCGGACCGATACCTTCAACCCGACCAAAATGGTGGTGTTCGGCTTCCCGGATGACTCCACCATCGGCACCGTGGACTTGCCGCAGGTCTGGAACCAGAAACCCCGTGAGTCGATGTATCTGCATTGGGACGGCAATAACAACAAGATTCACGAACGCAACTACGCGGCGGCCATGGCCGTGGGCGCGACACCGCAATCGGTGCTGCCGCCGAGTTTCAACCGGGTGACCAATTGGCTGCTGGGCCACAAGGCGCCGGCCTGGCCGTTCGCCCTGGACCAGGCGAAAGTCGCCCAGGGCAAACCGATCTGGGAGCAGAACTGTGCCGCTTGCCACGACTTCGGCCGTGCCGACACAGGACAGGTCACTACCAACATCGACCAGTTGGGCACCGATCCCCATCGCCTGAACTCCTTCACCGTCGGGCTGGTGACGGCGTTCCACGGCTTCAAGAAACCGCCGTTCGACTTCGGCGCGTACCGCAAGACCCAGAGCTACAGCAACACCCCCACCGACGGCATCTGGCTAAGGGCGCCGTACCTGCACAACGGCTCGGTGCCGACCCTGTGGGACTTGTTGCAACCGCCCGAGTTGCGGCCGCAAGTGTTCTACACCGGCTCCGATATCTACGACCAGGAGAAGGTCGGCTTCATCACCAGCGGCGCGCAGATGAAGGCGTCGGCGGATTTCAAATACGACACCCGCCTGGAAGGCAACCACAACGGCGGCCACCTGTATGGCACGCAGTTGTCGGATGTCGACAAACGGGCCCTGATCGAATTCATGAAAACCCTGTAGCCCAGGGCACTGCGAAGGAGCGTTCACATGTCATTACTGCACCATTGGGAACATGAGTTCGACAAGGTCAAAGTCCGCCTGCACGGGTTGGTCACGCGGCTGGAGATGTCCTGGAAAAAACTCGTCAACGACCTGGAGCCCGAAGAGTTCGAGGCCATCGTCAAGCTGCTCCAGCGTGGCCACGATCAGGCCCGGCACGTCATCGATCACGGCGACCTGCCGGATGACGAACCGGCCGTGCCGTGGGAGCTGGCCCACGGTCTTTCGATCCTGAAGATTGGCAATGCCAGCGCCTTGCCGCAAACCGAGGACGAGCTGCCGACCCGCGTGCTCAAGGACGGCACCTTGCTCGGTTGCCGCAAATGGGAGTTGCTCGACCTGTTGTGGAGTGAGGCGTTGCTCAAGTGGATCGAGAACCTGCGCCATCACGCGCCGTTCGCCACTAACCCGGCACTGGTGAAAATGGACAGCGACGTGGTGTTGGCGATTGCCGGCGACTGGGGCACCGGACCGTTCGACAGTCATGCTCCGGCCGTGGCTGTCGCCAATCAGATGCAACTGGCCGAGGCTGACTTCACCATCCATCTGGGCGATGTGTATTACGCCGGCACCCATTCCCAGGAGGACGTCGACATGGTCGGCTGGCCCCAGGGCAAGCACGGCTCGTTCACGCTCAATTCCAACCACGAGATGTACAGCGGCGCCCACGGTTATTTCAAGGAGCTGGCCAAGCGTTTCCCGGTGCAACAGGGCACCAGTTACTTTGCCCTGTACAACGACGATTGGCTGGTGGTCGGCCTCGACAGTGCCTACGCCTCGGACGCGATGAATCTGTACATGGATGGCACCCTCAACGCGCAACAGATCGACTGGATGAAAAACCTGCCCAAGCGCAAAAAGCTGATGGTGCTCAGTCATCACCAGGGCTTCGATATTTCCGGGCACCACAAGACCGCGCTTTACCAACCGGTCTGCGATGCACTGGGGCGTGAGCCGGACTACTGGTATTGGGGGCATCTGCACAATGGCATCTGCTACGCGCCCCAAGGCGGGCTGCACGCACGCTGTGCCGGGCACGGAGCGATTCCCTACGGCACCACCAGCGAGTTGAACGGACATGCCGGGGTGTTGTGGTCGGAAACGCAACTGGCGGGGGATGAGGCGTACCCGGAACGGGTGTTGAACGGGTATGTGAAGGTGCGGCTGGTGGGGGAGGAGATTGTCGAGACGTTTTATGGGGAGGATGGCAGTGTGCGGTGGTCTTCCCGGTAGTCGGTGAATGTCAGGCCGCTATCGCGAGCAAGCTCGCTCCCACAGGTTTTGTGAACGACACAGAACCCCTGTGGGAGCGAGCTTGCTCGCGATGCTTTTGACTTAGCCCTGGACCGGAACGCCCTTGAGGTACGGCGCAGGTTCCGCCCCCAGGTTGTTGAGCATGCGCTCGCTGTACCAGTCGACGAAGTTCACCACGCCGAACTCATAAGTCTTGGAGTACGGGCCTGGCTGGTAGGCGGTGGAGTTGATGCCGCGCTGGTTTTCTTCGGCCAGGCGACGGTCCTGGTCGTTGGTGGCGTCCCAGACCTGGCGCATGCGTGCCACGTCGTAGTCCACGCCTTCGACCGCGTCCTTGTGTACGATCCACTTGGTGGTGACCATGGTCTCCTGGGCGCTGATCGGCCACACGGTGAACACGATGATGTGGTCGCCCATGCAGTGGTTCCACGAGTGGGGCAGGTGCAGGATACGCATCGAGCCCAGGTCCGGGTTCTTGATGCGGCCCATCAGTTTGGCGCAGCCCTGCTTGCCGTCCATGGTCATCGACACGGTGCCCTTGAGCAGCGGCATGCGCACGATACGGTTGCGCAGGCCGAAACTGGCGTGGGCGTAAGGGATTTTCTCGGCGTCCCAGGCTGCGGCGGAGGCCGCTACATGGTCCTTGAATGCCTGGTCGGCCCGTGGGTCGGTGACGTCGTCCCATTCCAGCAGGGTCTTGAGCAGTTCCGGGTGCGCGCCGCCGCAGTGGTAGCACTCGCGGTTGTTTTCCAGCACCAGCTTCCAGTTGGCCTTTTCCATCAAGGTGGTTTGCACCGCCACCTTGGTGTTTTCCATGTCATAGGGTTCCATGTAATGGGTCAAGGTCGCCAGGAAGTCGTCGATGGCCGGTGGGTTCTCCGCCAGGCTGATGAAGATGTAGCCACCGGCGGTCTTCACGTTCACTGGCTTCAAGCCGTACTGGTTCATGTCGAAATCGGCGCCCATTTCGGTGCCGGCGAACAATAGGCGACCGTCCAGCTCGTAGGTCCACTGGTGGTAATGGCAGACCAGCTTGGCGACCTTGCCCTTTTCGCTGGTGCACAGCCGCGAGCCACGGTGCCGGCAGACGTTGTGGAACGCATGCACCACGCCGTCGGCGCCGCGAATCACGATGATCGGGTTCTTGCCAACCTGCAGGGTCAGGTAGTTGCCCTTTGTCGGAATTTCGCAGGTCATGCCGGCGATCAACCATTCCTTCTGGAAGATTTCCTGCATGTCGATATCAAACAGGCGCTCATCGGAGTAGAACGGCTGCGGCAGCGAGAAAGTGCGCTCGCGTTCCTGCAGCATTTGCGCGGTGGCCTTGCGTGCGGGTTCCAGCGGATCGCCCAGGCTCAGGGTTGCGGTGACGTCCATCGTTTTATCCTCATGGCCCTCTACGTGGCCGGCGAAAGTGGCTAATCAAATGTGCTACGCAAGGCAGAAAATATTATTTATCTGTTGGGGCGAGTGTGGGGCCGCGCAGGGGGCGAACCTTATCCATGGGCGACATGGCCCAATCTGTTCCCGACGCGCAAGGTCCGGTCGTTGGGGGCTGGTCGCGGTAAGCATGTGAATGTCGCAGATAGGTAAATGGGCGATTCGCGCTATACGCAGAATCGCCTCATAAGAGGCCGACAGTCGGCCGTGGAGATCAGCATGTCCAACAGCTTCCTGAACCCGGTAACCACCCAGACCTGGGCCAATGGTCGTCACATTGTCCGTTGTGTCAAAGTCATCCAGGAAACCTGGGATGTGCGCACCTTTTGTTTCATGGCTGATCAGCCGATTCTGTTCTTTTTCAAGCCGGGGCAATTCGTCACCCTGGAGCTGGAAATCGAAGGTCAGCCGATCATGCGCTCCTACACCATCTCCAGCTCGCCGTCGGTGCCCTACAGTTTTTCGGTGACCATCAAGCGCGTACCGGGGGGCAAGGTTTCCAACTGGCTGCACGACACCCTGCACGAAGGCCAGGAGCTGGCGGTGCACGGGCCGGTCGGCCTGTTCAATGCCATCGACTTCTCGAACCCCAAGGTGCTTTACCTCAGTGGCGGTGTCGGCATCACGCCGGTGATGTCCATGGCGCGCTGGTACTACGACACCAATGCCAACGTCGACATGGTGTTTATCCACAGCGCCCGCTCGCCCAAGGACATCATCTATCACCGCGAGCTGGAACACATGGCGTCGCGGATCGATAACTTCAACCTGCACCTGATCTGCGAAAAACATGGGCTGGGCGAGCCTTGGGCCGGGTATCGCGGCTATCTGAACCACAAGATGCTGGAGCTGATGGCGCCGGACTTCCTTGAGCGCGAAGTGTTTTGCTGTGGCCCGACGCCCTACATGAACGCGGTCAAGCGCCTGCTGGAAGCCGCTGGCTTCGACATGACGCGTTACCACGAGGAGTCCTTCGGCGCCACGCCACCGGAAGCCCGCGCCGACGCGGTGGAACAGGCCGAACAGGCTGCCGACGCCCCGGAAGTCGATGTGGCGGACCTACATCTGGTGGAGTTCACCGCCTCTGGCAAGAGTATTCGCGTGGGGCCGGGAGAAACCGTCCACGCCGCCGCCGCCAAGCTCGGCATGATGATTCCCAAGGCCTGCGGTATGGGCATCTGCGGCACCTGCAAGGTTTTGAAACTGGGCGGGGAAGTGGAGATGGACCACAACGGCGGTATCACCGAAGACGACGAGGCCGAAGGTTACATCCTGTCGTGCTGCAGCGTGCCGAAGGGGGATGTGCGGATCGAGTTCTGACACATGCTCGGCGCAAGGGGAGCGCGGAGCGTCCCGGGCTGCATTCCCACGCAGAGCGTGAGGAACGATCGATTTCACAACCATCGCGACCTGATCGTTCCCACGCTCCTGCGTGGGAATGCAACCAGGGGCGCTCTGCGTCCCAGCTTCGTCGCAGTCTGCTGTCTATGGGCTAATACCACCGCTGAATCTCAATCAACCCTTCCATTCCCGCATAATTACGCGCACTGGAATAGCGCCAATGTTCCGGTAATTCCACATATCCACGTTTCACCGGGTTGAAATGGATGTAGTCCAGCTTCTGGCGCATTACCGTTTCGCTATAAATCTGCTCCGCGTGTGAGCCTTCTTGCCAGAGCTGATAAACCCTGTCCTGCTTATGGGCTCGTTTGCTGAACCGCAGGCGTTGCAAAGCCCGCTCAGCGCCTTTGCTTTGCAGGTCGTCGATAATCTGGCGTGCCGTAAAGGATTTGAACTGACGCAGACACTTGCTCAGGTTCGGAGCCTGGGCAACGAAATGCAGATGGTTTTCCAGAACGACATAGCCGAACAGTTGCAAATTCTGATGGGTTTGCTGATAGCGCCAGCACCCGAGCAAGTGATCGACGAGGTAGGGGCGAATGAACAGCGGCAGCCATTCCATCAATGTGCAGGTGAGAAAGTGGGGCTTGTCGGGTTCGGTGATGACGTAGCGGCTCCGGCCCATGGGATGCATTCCTTTGCTGCGGGGAATGACCATGTTGCAGTCTTCGAGACGTTTGGCGATAGACGAAGAGGGCACGAGGCGGGTGGGAATAGTCCGCACACCCTCGATGATCATTCCCACGCTCCTGCGTGGGAATGCAGCCAGGGACGCTCTGCGTCCCCAAGAGCCGAACGCGGAGCGTCCGTAGAGGCGTTCCCACGCAGAGCGTGGGAACGATCATCATGTCAGTTGTTGCCTCAGGCGCTCATCACTTCCCGAATATCCACCGCCAATTCCCGCACCCGCGCTTCTTCGGTGTCCCACGAGCACATGAACCGCGCGCCGCCCTTGCCGATGAAGGTGTAGAAGCGCCAGCCCTTGGCGGTCAGCGCGGCGATGGCCGGTTCCGAGAGTTGCAGGAATACGCCGTTGGCCTGGACCGGGAACATCAGTTCCACGCCTGGGATGTCGCTCACTAGTTGCGCCAGCAGTTGGGCGCAGTGGTTGGCGTGCCGGGCGTGCTTGAGCCAGGCGTCGTTTTGCAGCAGGCCGACCCAGGGCGCCGAGAGAAAGCGCATCTTCGAGGCCAGTTGCCCGGCCTGTTTGCAGCGATAGTCGAAGTCTTCTGCCAGGTCGTGGTTGAAGAACAGGATCGCTTCACCCACCGCCATGCCGTTTTTCGTCCCGCCAAAGCACAGTACATCCACCCCGGCTTTCCAGGTCAGGTCTGCCGGTGAGCAGCCGAGGAAGGCGCAGGCGTTGGAGAATCGTGCGCCGTCCATATGCAGGTTCAGCCCCAGCTCCTTGCAGGTGGCGCTGATGGCGCGGATTTCTTCCGGGGTATAGACGCTGCCGACTTCCGTGGCCTGGGTCAGGGTCACAACGCGAGGCTTGGGGTAGTGGATGTCTTGGCGCTTGAGGGCGATCTCGCGGATCGAGTCCGGGGTCAGCTTGCCATTTTCGGTGCGCGCCACCAGCAGCTTGGAACCATTGGAAAAGAACTCCGGCGCGCCGCATTCGTCAGTTTCGACGTGGGCGGTTTCCGAGCAGATCACGCTGTGGTAACTCTGGCACAGCGAGGACAGCGCCAGGGAGTTGGCCGCGGTGCCGTTGAACGCGAAGAATACTTCGCAGTCGGTTTCGAACAAGGCACGGAAATCATCCGCCGCGCGGTGGGTCCACTCGTCATCGCCGTAAGCCCGCTGATGACCCTGGTTGGCTTCTTCCATGGCCGCCCAGGCTTCGGGGCAAATGCCGGAATAGTTGTCGCTGGCGAATTGTTGACTCTTGTCGGTCATGGCCTTGCTCCTGAAATAGAGAGTCCTGGGTAAGAGATCCCTGACAGAATTCCCGGATGGAGAATTCCGTGGTCCGGCGTGCTTTGAGTCCGGCACGCGGTGGTCGATAGTGGTGCGCACTTTACCCAAGATTCGCGGGGGAACACACTGGATGTTTCTGTCAGAAACTCACAAAACCGCTAGGGCGGCTGTACCCATGAACCGACGCGACGGAGCCTTGGACCTGCTCAAGTGGTTGGCTCTGTTGGCGATGGTGCTCGATCATCTGCGATATGTCGGTTACTCCGCCGATTGGTTGTATGTGCCGGGACGTCTGGCGTTCCCCTGTTTCTGTCTGGCGATGGCGGCGAACCTAGCGCGCAACGGGGCCAGTGCGAGCTCATGGCGTTACCTGGGCTGGCTGTTGCTGTTCAGCTCAGTGAGCGAAATTCCTTATCGGTTGTTTGTTCCTGTGCCGGCTACCTTGAACGTGCTGCCGACCCTGACCCTCGGGTTGCTGGTGGCGCGTAGTTGGCAAACCCATACGCTGGAAGCGCGTTTGCTGGCGGCGGGGGCGTTGCTGCTGGCGGCGCTGTTTTCCTCGCGGCTGATGTTCGGTTTTTTCGGCGTCCTGCTGCCGCTGGCGATGTTGCTGGTATTTCGCCGGCCCTGGTATTTCGCGTTGTTGCCAGGCTTGGTGTGCCTGGCGGCCAACCAGTGGCGGGTGCTGTATGGCGCGGCCTGGCTGGGGGATGCGGTGGCGATCGGCGGGTTGGTGGCGTGTCTGTTTGCGCCATGGCTTGGGCTGGTGCTTTTGCGACACGCTGGTCGTTTTCATCCTCCGCCCATGCGGCGCTGGGCCTACGGTCTGTATCCCGCGCATTTCCTGCTGTTGCTCGCGGTTCGCCAGATCGCCGCATAGCCCTATGGGAGCAAGGCCTTTGGGATAACACAGTGCTATCCCACAGGCCTTGCTCCCCGACTCTTTGAACGCATGTCGTAAACGCACCTTTGCGTGGCGTCCATAGGCATTTGACCTGCCTGCGCCGGCCATACCATCGCTTCCAAAGGGCACGACCGAACGGTGGTCAGTGCCTCACCGAGACGAAAGGCGCACCGCCGCCGCTGGGAGAGACGCGATGTTCAGCAAGCAAGACCAGATCCAGGGTTACGACGATGCACTGCTGGCGGCGATGAATGCCGAGGAGCAACGCCAGGAAGATCACATCGAGCTGATCGCGTCAGAGAACTACACCAGCAAACGTGTGATGCAGGCCCAGGGCAGCGGCCTGACCAACAAATACGCCGAAGGTTATCCGGGCAAGCGTTACTACGGTGGCTGCGAGCACGTCGACAAAGTCGAGGCCCTGGCTATCGAGCGCGCCAAGCAGTTGTTCGGTGCCGATTACGCCAACGTCCAGCCGCACTCCGGTTCTTCGGCCAACAGCGCCGTGTACCTGGCCTTGCTACAGGCCGGCGATACCATCCTGGGCATGAGCCTGGCCCACGGCGGTCACCTGACCCACGGTGCCAAGGTGTCGTCTTCGGGCAAGCTCTACAACGCGGTTCAGTACGGCATCGACACCACCACCGGCCTGATCGACTACGACGAAGTCGAGCGCCTGGCGGTCGAGCACAAGCCGAAGATGATCGTCGCCGGCTTCTCGGCCTACTCCAAGACCCTGGATTTCCCACGTTTCCGCCAGATCGCCGACAAGGTCGGTGCCCTGCTGTTCGTCGACATGGCCCACGTTGCCGGTCTGGTCGCTGCCGGTCTTTATCCAAACCCGCTGCCTTACGCCGACGTGGTCACCACCACCACTCACAAGACCCTGCGCGGTCCGCGTGGCGGCCTGATCCTGGCCAAGGCCAACGAAGAGATCGAGAAGAAGCTCAACGCTGCGGTATTCCCCGGTGCCCAGGGCGGCCCGCTGATGCACGTCATCGCCGGCAAGGCGGTGTGCTTCAAGGAAGCGGCGGAGCCAGGTTTCAAGGCCTACCAGCAGCAAGTGATCGATAACGCCCAGGCCATGGCTGGCGTGTTCATCAAGCGCGGCTACGATGTAGTGTCCGGCGGTACCGATAACCACCTGTTCCTGGTCAGCCTGATTCGTCAGGGCCTGACCGGCAAGGACGCCGACGCCGCCCTGGGCCGCGCGCACATCACCGTCAACAAGAATGCCGTGCCGAACGACCCGCAATCGCCGTTCGTGACCTCGGGCCTGCGCATCGGCACCCCGGCGGTGACCACGCGCGGCTTCAAGGTCACCCAGTGCGTGACGCTGGCCGGCTGGATCTGCGACATCCTCGACAACCTCGGCGATGCCGATGTCGAGGCCAATGTTGCCCAGCAAGTGGCGGCCCTGTGCGCGGACTTCCCGGTTTATCGCTGAGTCGGTTTTGGAGTAATGACTATGCAACGCTATTCGGGCTTCGGCCTCTTCAAACACTCTCTCAGCCATCATGAAAACTGGCAGCGGATGTGGCGCACGCCGACCCCGAAAAAGGTCTACGACGTGGTCATTGTCGGCGGTGGCGGGCATGGTCTGGCGACCGCCTACTACCTGGCCAAGGAACACGGCATCACCAACGTGGCCGTGGTCGAGAAGGGCTGGCTGGGCGGCGGTAACACCGCGCGCAACACCACCATCGTGCGCTCCAACTACCTGTGGGACGAATCGGCCCACCTGTACGAACATGCGATGAAACTCTGGGAAGGCCTGTCCCAGGACCTGAACTACAACGTGATGTTCTCCCAGCGTGGCGTCTACAACCTGTGCCATACCCTGCAGGACATTCGTGATTCCGAGCGTCGCGTCAGTGCCAACCGCCTCAACGGCGTGGACGGCGAGCTGCTCAACGCCAAACAAGTGGCCGACGAGATTCCGTACCTGGACTGCTCGAAAAACACCCGCTACCCGGTGATGGGCGCCACCGTCCAGCGTCGCGGCGGCGTGGCCCGTCACGATGCCGTGGCCTGGGGCTTTGCCCGGGCGGCGGACGCGTTGGGCGTGGACCTGATCCAGCAGACCGAAGTGATCGGTTTCCGCAAGGAAAACGGCGTGTGCATCGGTGTGGAAACCAACAAGGGCTTCATCGGCGCCAAGCGCGTCGGTGTGGTCACCGCCGGTAACTCCGGACACATGGCCAAGCTCGCGGGCTTCCGCCTGCCGATCGAATCCCACCCGCTGCAAGCGCTGGTGTCCGAGCCGATCAAGCCGATTATCGACAGCGTGATCATGTCCAACGCGGTGCACGGCTACATCAGCCAGTCCGACAAGGGCGACCTGGTGATCGGTGCCGGTATCGACGGCTACAACGGCTACGGCCAGCGTGGCTCGTACCCGGTGATCGAACACACGGTCCAGGCCATCGTCGAGATGTTCCCGGTGTTGTCCCGCGTACGCATGAACCGCCAATGGGGCGGCATTGTTGACACCACGCCGGACGCCTGCCCGATCATTTCCAAGACCCCGGTGCCGAACATGTTCTTCAACTGCGGTTGGGGCACTGGCGGCTTCAAGGCCACCCCGGGCTCGGGCAACGTCTTCGCTGCAAGCCTGGCCAAGGGTGAAATGCACCCGCTGGCCGCGCCGTTTTCCATCGACCGTTTCCACAACGGTGCACTGATCGACGAACACGGCGCTGCTGCCGTCGCCCACTAACAGGAGAAATCCCTATGTTGCACATCTTCTGTCCTCACTGCGGCGAACTGCGCTCCGAAGAGGAATTCCATGCATCCGGCCAGGCGCACATCCCGCGTCCGCTGGATCCGAATGCCTGCACCGACGAGCAGTGGGGCGACTACATGTTCTTTCGTGACAACCCGCGCGGGTTGCACCATGAGCTGTGGGACCACGTCGCCGGCTGCCGCCAGTATTTCAACGTGACCCGTGACACCGTGACCTACGAGATTCTGGAAACCTACAAGATCGGCCAAAAGCCGCAATTCACCGACAAGGCTGACAGTCCGAAAGCGGCCGCGCAGGCTCTGGGAGAGAAGGTATGAGCCAGATCAATCGCCTGTCCAACGGCGGACGGATCGACCGCAACAAAGTGCTGAGCTTCACCTTCAACGGTCAGACCTATAAAGGCTTCGAGGGCGATTCCCTGGCCGCTGCACTGCTGGCCAACGGCGTCGACATCATCGGCCGCAGCTTCAAGTATTCCCGTCCGCGTGGCATCTTTGCCGCCGGCGCCGAAGAGCCGAACGCGGTACTGCAGATCGGCGCCACCGAAGCCACGCAGATCCCTAACGTGCGCGCCACGCAACAGGCGCTGTATCAAGGGTTGGTCGCCACCAGTACCAACGGCTGGCCGAACGTGAACAACGACATGATGGGTATTCTCGGCAAGGTCGGCGGCAAGCTGATGCCGCCGGGCTTCTACTACAAAACCTTCATGTACCCGCAATCGTTCTGGATGACTTACGAAAAGTACATCCGCAAGGCCGCGGGCCTGGGTCGCTCGCCGACCGAGAACGACCCGGACACCTACGACTACATGAACCGTCATTGCGACGTGCTGGTTGTCGGCGCCGGCCCTGCTGGCCTGGCTGCCGCATTGGCCGCGGCCCGCAGCGGTGCACGGGTGATCCTGGCCGACGAGCAGGAAGAGTTCGGCGGTAGCCTGCTCGATTCCCGCGAGAGCCTGGATGGCAAACCAGCGACCGAATGGGTGGCTGCTGTTGTGGCTGAGCTCAAGTCGATGCCAGATGTGGTGCTGTTGCCGCGCGCCACGGTGAACGGTTACCACGACCATAACTTCCTGACCATCCACGAGCGCCTCACCGACCACCTGGGTGATCGCGCGCCAATCGGCCAGGTCCGCCAGCGCATCAACCGGGTCCGCGCCAAGCGCGTGGTGCTGGCGACTGGTGCCTGCGAACGGCCGCTGGTCTACGGCAACAACGACGTACCGGGCAACATGCTGGCCGGCGCGGTCTCCACCTACGTGCGCCGCTATGGCGTGGCACCGGGCAAGAAACTGGTACTGAGCACCAACAACGACCACGCCTATCGCGTGGCGCTGGACTGGCTCGACGCCAGCCTGCAAGTGGTGGCCATCGCCGACGCCCGCAGCAACCCGCGTGGTGCGCTGGTGGAAGAGGCGCGTGCCAAAGGCATCCGCATCCTCACCGGCAGCGCCGTGATCGAGGCTCGTGGCAGCAAGCGCGTCACCGGGGCCCGCATCGCCGCCATCGACGTCAAGGCGCACAAGGTCACCAGTCCCGGCGAATGGCTGGACTGCGACCTGGTGGCCAGCTCCGGCGGCTACAGCCCAGTGGTTCACCTGGCTTCGCACCTGGGCGGCAAGCCGATCTGGCGCGAAGACATCCTTGGTTTCGTACCGGGCGAAGCACCGCAGAAGCGCGTGTGCGTCGGCGGCGTGAATGGCGTCTACAGCCTGGGTGACACCTTGGCCGATGGTTTCGAAGGTGGCGTGCGCGCGGCCAACGAAGCCGGTTTCAAAGCGGTGGAGGGTGTGTTGCCCAAAGCCCTGAGCCGCCAGGAAGAACCGACCCTGGCGTTGTTCCAGGTGCCGCATGAAAAATCCACTGCACGGGCGCCGAAGCAATTCGTCGACCTGCAGAACGACGTCACTGCCGCCGCCATCGAACTCGCCACCCGCGAAGGCTTCGAGTCGGTCGAACACGTCAAGCGCTACACCGCACTGGGCTTTGGTACTGACCAGGGCAAGCTGGGCAACGTCAACGGCCTGGCCATCGCGGCTCGCTCGCTGAACGTGAGCATCCCGCAGATGGGCACCACCATGTTCCGCCCGAACTACACGCCGGTGACCTTCGGCGCGATAGCCGGGCGGCACTGCGGGCACATCTTCGAACCGGTACGCTTCACCGCGCTGCATGCCTGGCATGTGAAAAACGGTGCTGAATTCGAAGACGTCGGCCAGTGGAAGCGCCCTTGGTACTTCCCGAAGAACGGCGAAGACATGCACGCTGCGGTCAAGCGCGAATGCAAAGCCGTGCGCGATAGCGTCGGCCTGCTGGATGCCTCGACTCTGGGCAAGATCGATATCCAGGGCCCGGACGCCCGCGAGTTCCTTAACCGCGTGTACACCAACGCCTGGACCAAGCTCGACGTGGGCAAGGCCCGCTACGGTTTGATGTGCAAGGAAGACGGCATGGTCTTCGACGATGGCGTGACGGCCTGTCTGGCGGACAACCATTTCGTGATGACCACCACCACTGGCGGCGCGGCGCGCGTGCTGCAATGGCTGGAGATCTATCACCAGACCGAATGGCCGGACCTGAAGGTGTACTTCACTTCGGTTACCGACCACTGGGCGACCATGACCCTGTCGGGCCCCAACAGCCGCAAGCTGCTGAGCGAAGTCACCGACATCGACCTGGACAAGGACGCTTTCCCGTTCATGACCTGGAAAGAAGGCCTGGTGGGTGGTGTACCGGCGCGGGTGTTCCGTATCTCGTTCACCGGCGAACTGTCGTACGAAGTCAACGTGCAGGCCGACTACGCCATGGGCGTGCTCGAGCAGATCGTCGAGGCCGGGAAGAAATACAACCTGACCCCGTATGGCACCGAGACCATGCACGTATTGCGGGCCGAGAAGGGCTTTATCATTGTCGGTCAGGACACTGACAGCTCGATGACCCCGGACGACCTGAACATGGGCTGGTGCGTAGGCCGGACCAAACCGTTCTCGTGGATCGGCTGGCGTGGCATGAATCGCGAAGACTGTGTGCGTGAGGACCGCAAGCAACTGGTGGGCCTCAAGCCGATCGACCCGAATGTCTGGCTGCCGGAAGGTGCGCAACTGGTGTTCAACACCAAGCAGGCGATCCCGATGACCATGGTCGGTCATGTGACGTCCAGCTACGCCCACAACTCCCTGGGTTACTCATTTGCCATGGGCGTGGTCAAGGGCGGCCTCAAGCGGATGGGCGAACGCGTGTTCGCGCCATTGGCCGACGGCAGCGTGATCGAGGCAGAGATTGTTTCTTCGGTGTTCTTCGATCCGAAGGGGGATCGGCAGAATATCTAATGACCTTCAGGTCTGTGGTGAGCAGCTGCTACGCGTTGTCCGCATCGCGAGCAGGCTCGCTCCCACAGGAGATCGCATGACCCTTGTGGGAGCGAGCCTGCTCGCGATGGCGGTAGAACAGCCACCACAAGGGCCTGAATCAGAATTCAAGACAGGTGCTCCATATGACCGCAGTCAACGTGTACCAACAACGCCCAACCACCGGGGCCAAGGCCGAGTCGTCGCTGCACCATGCCGACCTCGCCAGCCTGGTGGGCAAGGGTCGCAAGAACGCCGGCGTGACCGTGCGCGAGAAGAAACTCCTGGGCCACTTGACCATCCGTGGCGATGGTCATGACCCTGCGTTCGCTGCTGGCGTGCACAAGGCCCTGGGCCTGGAGCTGCCGGGCGCGCTGACCGTCATCGTCAAGGGCGAAACCAGCCTGCAATGGCTCGGCCCGGACGAGTGGCTGCTGGTGGTGCCCAGTGGCGAAGAATTTGCCGCCGAGAAAAACCTGCGCGAAGCCCTGGGCGATCTGCATATCCAGATCGTCAACGTCAGTGGCGGCCAGCAGATCCTCGAACTGTCAGGCCCGAATGTGCGCGACGTGCTGATGAAATCCACCAGCTATGACGTACACCCAAGCAATTTCCCGGTGGGCAAGGCCGTGGGCACGGTGTTCGCCAAGTCGCAACTGGTGATCCGCCACACGGGCGAAGACACCTGGGAACTGGTGATTCGCCGCAGCTTCTCCGATTACTGGTGGCTGTGGTTGCAGGATGCCGCGGCTGAGTATGGGTTGAGCGTGCAGGCATAACCATGATCGTTCCCACGCTCTGCGTGGGAATGCATCCCGGGACGCTCTGCGTCCCAAAAGCGGACGCAGAGCGTCCATGGCGGCATTCCCACGCAGAGCATGGGAACGATCAGAGGAGTATCACGAATGAGCCGCGCCCCAGACACATGGATCTTGACTGCCGACTGCCCCAGCGTGCTCGGCACGGTGGACGCGGTGACCCGCTTTCTGTTCGAGCAGGGCTGCTACGTCACCGAGCACCATTCCTTCGACGATCGGCTTTCGGCGCGTTTCTTCATTCGTGTGGAATTTCGCCAGCCGGATGGCTTTGACGAGCAGAGCTTTCGCAGCGGCCTGGCCGAACGTGCGCAAGCCTTTGGCATGGTCTTCGAACTGACGCCACCCAACTACCGGCCCAAAGTGGTGATCATGGTCTCCAAGGCCGATCACTGCCTCAACGACCTGCTCTACCGTCAGCGCATCGGCCAGTTGTCCATGGACGTCGTGGCCGTGGTGTCCAACCACCCGGACCTCAAGCCGCTGGCCGACTGGCACCAGATTCCGTACTACCATTTCCCCCTGGACCCGAACGACAAACCGTCCCAGGAGCGGCAGGTGTGGCAGGTGATCGAAGACACCGGCGCCGAGCTGGTGATTCTCGCCCGCTACATGCAAGTGCTGTCGCCGGAGCTGTGTCGCAAGCTCGACGGCAAGGCGATCAACATCCATCACTCGCTGCTGCCGGGCTTCAAGGGCGCCAAGCCGTATCACCAGGCCTACAACAAAGGCGTGAAACTGGTCGGCGCCACGGCGCACTACATCAACAACGACCTGGACGAAGGCCCGATCATCGCTCAGGGCGTGGAAGTGGTGGACCACAGCCACTATCCCGAAGACCTGATCGCCAAGGGCCGGGACATCGAAGGGCTGACCCTGGCCCGGGCCGTGGGGTATCACATCGAGCGAAGGGTGTTTCTCAACGCCAACAGAACTGTCGTTCTTTAGATTTTTGGGGCCGCTTCGCAGCCCATTCGCGAGCAAGCTCGCTCCCACAGGATCTGCGTCGTTATACAGATTCTGATGACACCCACAATCCACTGTGGGAGCGAGCTTGCTCGCGATGAGGCCCTTACAGACAACAAAGAAACAAGACACAAGCACTACCCGAGCAATCAACGCGCTGCCTGCCTGGGCAACGCAGTTTCATAAAAACAACAGCGAGGTGAAAGCATGTCTGGCAATCGTGGTGTCGTGTATCTCGGCAACGGCAAGGTCGAAGTACAGAAAATCGACTATCCAAAAATGCAGGACCCGCGTGGCAGGAAGATCGAGCACGGCGTCATCCTGCGCGTGGTATCCACCAACATCTGCGGCTCCGACCAGCACATGGTGCGCGGCCGCACCACCGCTCAGACCGGCCTGGTCCTGGGCCACGAAATCACCGGTGAAGTGATCGAAAAGGGCAACGACGTCGAAAACCTGAAGATTGGCGATCTGGTGTCTGTTCCGTTCAACGTGGCTTGCGGGCGCTGCCGTTCCTGCAAAGAACAACACACCGGCGTCTGCCTGACCGTCAACCCGGCCCGTGCCGGCGGTGCCTACGGTTATGTGGACATGGGTGACTGGACCGGCGGTCAGGCCGAATACGTGCTGGTGCCGTACGCGGATTTCAACCTGTTGAAGCTGCCGGACCGCGACAAGGCCATGGAGAAAATCCGCGACCTGACCTGCCTGTCCGACATCCTGCCGACCGGTTACCACGGCGCCGTCACCGCCGGCGTTGGTCCTGGCAGCTCCGTCTACATCGCGGGTGCCGGTCCGGTTGGCCTGGCGGCTGCCGCTTCCGCCCGCCTGCTGGGTGCCGCTGTGGTCATTATCGGTGACGTCAACCCGATCCGCCTGGCCCACGCCAAGGCCCAGGGTTTTGAAATCGCCGACCTGTCCAAAGACACCCCGCTGCACGAACAGATCGCCGCGCTGCTGGGCGAACCGGAAGTCGACTGCGCCGTTGACGCGGTGGGCTTCGAAGCCCGTGGTCACGGCCATGAAGGCGTCAAGCACGAAGCTCCGGCCACCGTGCTCAACTCGTTGATGGGTGTGGTTCGCGTAGCCGGCAAGATCGGCATCCCCGGCCTCTACGTCACCGAAGACCCGGGCGCGGTCGATGCCGCGGCAAAAATGGGTAGCCTGAGCATCCGTTTCGGTCTGGGCTGGGCCAAGTCCCACAGCTTCCACACCGGCCAGACCCCGGTGATGAAGTACAACCGCCAACTGATGCAAGCCATCATGTGGGATCGCATCAACATCGCAGAAATCGTCGGCGTACAGGTCATCAGCCTGGACGACGCGCCTAAAGGCTACGGCGAGTTCGATGCAGGCGTACCGAAGAAGTTTGTGATCGATCCGCACAAGATGTTCAGTGCGGCCTAAGCGGTAGGCAAGACGGACAAAGGGCGACAGCGATGTCGCCCTTTTTATTCGGCACAGCGCAAGCAGCAGCTTGTAGTACTGAAGCGACTGGGCTTACTCGTCGTCGCTGATGACCTGAAGATTGATCGCGTAATATTGCCCATCGTCGCCCAACATCAACTCGTACGCCACTTTCTGTCCGGGTTTTATGACCGGCCCGCCTTCTTCGACTGGAGGGACCCTGAAGAAGATGTTTTGCCCATTTGCATGGGACGGCGTTAATCCAATGCCGCCTTCAGCGGAGTCATGACGCTTTACAGGCTGCTTTTCCATGGCAAAACTCCTATCAAAAGAGTTTGGGCCTGCGGTCCGGAGTGCGAGCTGTCGAAACATACCCGCACCGCGACCAACTTATGCAGGTTGAACGTTGTCGGCTTGCATGCCTTTTTGCCCTTTGGCAGCCTCATAGGTCACTTTTTGTCCTTCTTTCAAGGTCTTGAAACCGTCGCCTTTTATAGCTTTGAAATGGACGAAGAGATCATCACCGCCGTCATCCGGTGTGATAAAACCATAGCCCTTTTCATCGTTGAACCACTTTACTGTTCCGTTACTCATGTTCTTCTCGCCTGGATGAAGGGTTTGGTGCGGGTAAGCGATGGGGGTCGCTTGTATCTCGTTGATGCGTGATTGAGCTTAACTCAGTGAAAAGGGTTGCCTACTGTCAGAGTTGACAGTAGGCGAGGGCTTTATGGAATAACTGCTCGTCTTGTTATGTCCAGCAGAGCAGCGCCTGGCGGTTCGCCGACATGGGGTCGTTCCCTGAATAGGCTGGTATTTATTCCGGCGTCACTCTGGTGGCCTGCATGCCCTTGCTATATTCAGATGAATTATGACTTAACAATCAAAAGCTAAGGTTGAAGTAGTCGGCGGTTATCAGCTTGCAGGCCTTAGTGTCCAAGCTCTCGCAGCGATTGTCTTCCCATGGCGAAAATCCCGGTTCCACAACCTGGAGATACTCCAGCGTCAAGTTTATTTCGCCGTATTTGCACGTGATGGTCATCCTTGTGGGCGTCTGCTCGGCGTCGTCGGGCTCATCAATAGCGTATTCGGCACCGTTGAATTGCAGCAGAGCCGGATCGACCACGTCCACCAGGCTTTGGCTCTGCCACTCGCGATCATCCTGTACTTCGACTGAATAGATATCTTCCACGGATTCAATTTTTCTGTGGATGTCAGTGACGGCGGGACAGGTTATTTCATTGGCCTGGATATGGCCGACAAACAGCATCAGTAATCCCGCCCCTTTCGCCAGTGTGTTTTGCATGTGTCGGGTTCCCAGGTTTGGTTGGTTGCTATGGTTTGCGGCTTTTTTCCGGCGGGCTACTGTCAGTGTTGCCAGTTGTTCATACCCATTTTGAATAACAAACGTGTACCTATTGAGTCTTGGCAATAACACTTCAACTGTTTTTGTTTATATAAGCGGTCGCCTGCGTCTGACGCGGGGCACTGGGACAATGAATGGCGTGCCGGGCATACGGCGTGTGTGGGGGAACAATCCTCGCCCGCCCCAGTCAAACGCACGATTTTGCGCCGCCCCTTTAGTGGGCGGCTTTTTCATGGCTCAAGAGGATGTCCCGGATGAAGGTTTCACGAGGTTTTGCACTGTCTTGCCTGCTCGCGCTGGCAAGCAGCCCGGCCTTCGCGCAGTTCAGCCTCAGTGATGCGGCCAATGCGGTGGCGGCGATGCAGGGCGATCAGCCGGGGGAGGGCGCGGTGGCAGCTGCGCCGCAAGCCGCCGGGTTGCTCAATACCCTGGGCTCGGAGCTCAAGATCACTCCGGAACAGGCCATCGGCGGTGCCGGTGCGATGCTGGGGCTGGCGAAGAACCGACTCAGTGAGCCGCAGTTTTCCGAATTGAGCAAAAGCGTGCCGGGCCTGGATCAGATCGCTGGCAACAACGCTATCGGTGGGCTGAATGGCTTGGGTGGCCTGGGCGGCTTGCTCGGTGGCGGGTCGGACAAGAACGCCTTGCTCGACGGCCTGCTGGGTAACGTCAAGGACACCCACGACCTGAACAACGCCTTCAGCGCGCTGGGCATGGACAGCGGCATGATCGGCCAGTTTGCCCCGGTGATCCTTGAATACCTCGGCCAGCAGGGCGTGGCCAGTTCGCTGCTGCAGAACCTGGGTGGCATCTGGGGAGCCGGCGCGGGTATCTGATCAGCCGCGCTCGCTGCGCAAGGCGGCGATGCGCTGATCTTTTTCGATCCAGAGCTGGTTCACCCAGTTCTGGACATGCTGGCGAAACACCGGATCGTTTTCGTAATCGCCCTGCCACAGCGCCGGGTCCAGTTCGCGGGTCTGGATGTCGATAATGACTTTCGGCACCGCACCGCTGATCAAATCCCAGAACCCCGGCGTCCGTTCCTGGGGGTACACCACCGTCACGTCCAGCACCGCGTCCAGTTGCTCGCCCAGCGCTGCCAGCACGAATGCCACGCCACCGGCCTTGGGTTTGAGCAGGTGGGTGAAGGGAGACTGTTGCTGTTGGCTCTTGGCGGCGGTGAAGCGTGTGCCTTCGAGGTAATTCACCACGGTGACTCGTTGGCGCTTGAACAGCTCGCAGGCCTGACGGGTGATTTCCAGGTCTTTGCCTGCCAGCTCCGGATTTTTTGCCAGGAAGGCCTTGGTGTAGCGTTTCATGAACGGGTAATCCAGCGCCCACCAGGCCAGGCCCAGGAACGGTACCCAGATCAGCTCTTTCTTGAGGAAAAACTTGAAGAACGGCGTACGCCGGTTGAGGGCCTGGATCAGCGCGGGGATGTCGACCCAGGACTGGTGATTGCTGATGACCAGATAAGAGGTGTCGCGGCGCAAGTCGCCACCGCCGCGTATTTCCCAGCGGGTGGGGATGCACAGGGCAAAGATCAGTTTGTCGATTTCGGCCCAGGTTTCGGCGATCCACATCACTGCCCACGAGGCGCAGTCGCGAAGACGCCCGGGCAGGACCAGTTTGAGCAGCGCGAACACCATCAACGGCCCGAACAGCACCAGGGTGTTGAGTAACAGCAGCAGGGTGACAAAACAGCCGGTGAGCAGGCGGCGCATACATGACTCTTGCAAACAGGTGGGCGGGCCATGATAAGCAGCTTCGGGCGGCAGGCCAAATCGAGGTGAAACGAGCGAAGTGATCTGTGGGAGCAAAGCTTGCTCGCGATGAACGTAACGCCATTTCTCTGGAAAACCGTGATGCCCGTATCGCAAGCAGGCTTTGCTCCCACAGACCCTCTTTCCCCGGCAGAGATGTTCTTGACGCCAACCGAACGAATTCACAGCCCACGGTCTAAAATCCCGCTGCCCACCCATACAAAGGAAGTCCATTACGTGAAATCCCTTCTCGCTCTGCTTTCCCTGGTGGCCCTTCCAGTGCTGGCCGCCGAACCGACCCTGTACGGGCGCTACGAATACATCGCACTGCCGGAAATCGGCGGTGAGGTGCTCAAGGCCAAGATGGACACCGGCGCCCTGACGGCCTCGCTGTCGGCCAAGGACATCGAAACCTTTACCCGCGACGGCGAGGACTGGGTACGGTTCCGCCTGGCGACCAAAGGCGCGAGCAACAAGCTCTTTGAGCACAAGGTCGCACGCATCAGCAAGATCAAGACCCGTTCGGAAGAAGATGAAGACGACGAATCGGCTGCCCCCAGCAAACGTCCGGTGGTGGAGCTTGAAATGTGCCTGGGTGATGTCAAGCGGACCGTTGAGGTCAACCTGACGGACCGCAGCAGCTTCAACTACCCGCTGCTGATCGGCGCCAAGGCCCTGCGCGAGTTTGATGCGGCGGTGAACCCGGCCCGACGTTTTACCGCTGACAAGCCCGACTGCTGATTTCCCTGATTGACGTGCCCCCGGGGTTGGGGCACCGTTCCGGCAACTTTACTGTCGGGCGCGGACGCCATGCCTCACATTCTGATTGTCGAAGACGAAGGCGCCATTGCCGATACGCTGGTGTTTGCCCTGCAAGGGGAGGGTTTCGGCACCACCTGGCTGAGCCTTGGCGCGGCTGCGCTTGAGCATCAGAAAAGCACCCCGGCGGACCTGATTATCCTCGACGTGGGCCTGCCGGATATCAGCGGATTCGAGACGTGCAAAAATCTCAGACGTTTCAGCGACGTTCCGGTCATCTTTCTTACAGCCCGTGATGCTGAGATCGACCGGGTGGTGGGGCTGGAGATCGGGGCCGACGATTATGTGGTCAAACCGTTCAGCCCTCGGGAAGTGGCGGCGAGGGTCCGCGCCATCCTCAAGCGCGTCGCGCCGCGACCGCCCACGGATCTGGGCGCTGGGCTATTTCAGGTCGACACCGAGCGGGTGCAGATCCACTATCGTGGCAGACCGCTGAACCTCACCCGCCACGAATTCCGCCTGTTGAACTGTCTGCTGGAGCAACCCGAGCGAGTGTTCAGCCGCGAACAACTGCTCGACGCCCTGGGAGTGGCCAGTGATGCCGGCTACGAGCGCAGCATCGACAGCCACATCAAGAGCGTGCGCGCCAAATTGCGCCTGGTCAGGGCCGAGGCTGAACCGATCCAGACTCACCGTGGCCTCGGCTACAGCTACAGCCCGGGACATAGCTGATGTCGCTGGGCATCCGGATTTTCCTGGTGTATGTGCTGTTCATCGGTTTGACCGGGTATTTCGTCCTCAACACAGTGATGGAAGAAATACGCCCCGGCGTGCGCCAGTCCACCGAAGAAACCCTGGTGGACACCGCTAACCTGATGGCCGAGATCCTGCGGGACGATTTCAAGGCCGGCACCCTCAACCAGAACCGCTGGCCGCAACTGCTCAAGGCTTACGGTGAGCGCCAGCCTGCAGCATCGATCTGGGGGTTGCCAAAGAACCAGGTCAACCATCGCATCTACGTCACGGACGCCAAGGGGATTGTGGTGCTCGACTCCAGCGGTGTGGCGGTGGGCCAGGATTATTCGCGCTGGAACGACGTCTACCTGACCCTGCGCGGGCAATACGGCGCACGCTCGACCCGCAGCGTTGCCGATGATCCGACGTCTTCGGTGATGCACGTTGGCGCGCCGATTCGCGACAACGGCCGGATTATCGGCGTGGTCACCGTGGCCAAGCCCAACAGTTCGCTGCAACCCTATGTCGACCGCACCGAGCGGCGCCTGTTGGCTTACGGCGCCGGGTTGATCGGCCTGGGGCTGCTGTTGGGCGCCTTGTTGTCGTGGTGGCTGAGCGCGGCGCTACGGCGTTTGACTGTTTATGCCGAGGCCGTCAGCCAAGGGCAACGGGTAGAGGTGCCGCATTATCGCGGTGGCGAGTTCGAGCAACTGGCCGGTGCGGTGGAACACATGCGCACCCAACTGGAAGGCAAGGCTTACGTCGAGCGCTACGTGCACACCCTGACTCACGAACTCAAGAGCCCGCTGGCGGCAATCCGTGGTGCCGCCGAGTTGCTGCAGAGCGACATGCCGACGGCCCAGCGTCAGCGTTTCGTCAGCAACATCGACAACGAAAGCGTGCGCATGCAGCAGTTGATCGAGCGTTTGCTCAACCTGGCCCAGGTCGAGCAGCGACAGGGACTGGAAGAAGAGGTTGCCGTGCCGCTGGCGGCATTGATGGACGAGCTGCTGGAGGCCCGCAGTGGCTGGATCGAAAGCCGGCAGTTGCAGATCGAGCGGCACATTGCCGTGGACCTGACATTGACGGGGGAGCCGTTTCTGTTGCGTCAGGCCCTGGGCAATCTGCTGGAAAACGCCCTGGACTTCACGCCCGTCAACGGGCTGTTGCGCATGAGTGCCGAGCGTGTCGGCAACCGCGTCGAGATCCGGCTGTTCAATCAGGCCGAACCGATTCCCGCCTACGCCCTGCCGCGTCTGAGTGAACGCTTCTACTCCCTGCCGCGCCCTGACAGTGGTCGCAAGAGCACCGGGTTGGGCCTCAACTTTGTGGAGGAAGTGGTGCAGTTGCATGCCGGGGAGTTCAGTATTGGCAATGTCGAGGGTGGGGTTGAGGTGGTTTTGCGGTTGCCTTGAAAACCGCCTCTGCCGCCTGACAGAACACAACCCTGTGGGAGCGAGCCTGCTCGCGATAGCAGTGGCTCAGCTTGCACGGGTGTTGCTTGACAGTCAGCTATCGCGAGCAGGCTCGCTCCCACAGTTCGTTTGCCTTGGGCAGTCTCCACACAATCTCCACAATCTCTCAATAACCCCAGCACACAGCCGGCTCAAGCTCTCCCTCATTCGAACAGGGAGAGCCCCACATGAACCGCAGCCTCGCCGTAAAACTGGGCATGATTGCCCTATTGATCCTCCTGCTGATGATCCCGTTGTTGATGATCAACGGCCTCATCGACGAGCGTCAGGAACTGCGCGACGGTGTACTGCAGGACATCGCCCGCAGTTCCAGTCATAGCCAGCAACTCATCGGGCCGATGATCGTGGTGCCGTTTCGCAAGGATGTGCGGGTCTGGAATACCAACGAGAAGACCGGCGCGCGGTTCCTGGAAACCGTCGAGCAAAGCGGTGAGTTGTATTTTCTGCCGGAGCAATTGGACGTCGACGGCCAGATCCGCACAGAA
Organism: Pseudomonas sp. P105; assembly: GCF_032614175.1. Taxonomy (NCBI): domain Bacteria; kingdom Pseudomonadati; phylum Pseudomonadota; class Gammaproteobacteria; order Pseudomonadales; family Pseudomonadaceae; genus Pseudomonas; species Pseudomonas sp. P105. The sequence goes on along the minus strand of NZ_CP126693.1, from coordinate 5,751,349 downwards.
ACCCGTGCACGCGGGATCTACGAGGCGCGGTTGTTTCATGCCGACAACCGGATCGACGGCCACTTCAAGGTGCCTGAGCGTTTCGGCGTGGCCACCAAGGATTTTGCCGACTACCGCTTTGACGAGCCCTATCTGAGCGTGGGCATCAGCGACATCCGCGGCATCGAGAATGCACTGACCCTGAAGCTCAACCAGCAGACCGTCGATTTCCTGCCCGGCTCGCGGATCGGCTGGCTGGGGCAGGGCGTGCATGTGCCGCTGCCAATGGTCACGGCCCAGGGCAGCACTGAGCTGACCTTCGGTTTCGACCTGCGGCTGCAAGGCACCGGTCAATTGCAGATTCTGCCGGTAGGTAAGTCCACCCAAGTGCACCTGTCGGCCGACTGGCCGCACCCCAGCTTCATCGGCAACTACCTGCCGACCCAGCGCGACATCAATGAGCAGGGCTTCAGTGCCGACTGGCAGACCTCGTTTTTCTCTACCAACCTGCTGGAAACCTTGCAAGCCTGCGAGCCAAGCGATGGCTGTGAAGCGTTTCGCAGCCGTGCCTTTGGTGTGAGTTTCATCGACCCGGTGGACCAATATCTCAAGAGCGACCGGGCGATCAAATATGCACTGCTGTTCATAGCGCTGACGTTTGCCGGGTTCTTTCTCCTCGAAGTGCTCAAGAGCCTGGCGGTGCATCCGGTCCAGTACGCCTTGGTAGGCGTGGCTCTGGCGTTCTTTTACCTGTTGCTGCTGTCCCTGTCGGAACACATCGGTTTTGCCCTGGCGTATTTGCTGTCAGCCAGCGCCTGTGTGCTGCTGATCGGGTTCTATGTCTGCCATGTGTTGCGCAGCGTGAGCCATGGCCTGGGGTTTTCGGCGGGGTTGGCGGGCTTGTACGGTTTGCTCTATGGATTGTTGAGTGCCGAGGACTACGCCTTGCTGATGGGCTCGCTGTTGCTGTTCGGTCTGCTCGGTGTGTTCATGGTATTGACCCGTAAGCTGGACTGGTACCGGGTGGGGGCGAAGCCGACGGCTGCGATGACGTTCGATCTGGGAGAGGTGAAATGAGCCGGTCGCTGGGGTTGCGCGAGGACCGGCAATGGCGAGCAGTGCTGGTGACGCGCATAGGGCAGTTGTTTCCCTTGGATCCGCTGCGCTGCCATCGCGGGCAAGCCTTGCTCCCACAGGCGGAGCAAGGTCTATGTGGGAGCAAGGCTTGCCCGCGACAAGGCTAGTATGGCTAGCGCAGGGCTAGATTCTAGGCACTGTCTCGACCATCGAAGGCCGCAAGCTCACTTCAGCAAACCACGCTGCCAATTGTGGATTGGCCTTGCGCCATTCCAGATCGGGATGGCGCAGGTCCAGGTAACCCAGGGCGCAGGCCACGCTGATGGACGCAATGTCGAAATGGCAGGCCAGTTCGGCTATTGCCTCGGCTTCGAGCATGCCCAGGGCGCGGCGGATCTTGTCTCGTTGCGCATCGAGCCACTCGGCCCAGTGTTTTTCTGAAGGTCGCAGGGCGGTTTCGTAGCGAATCATCACCGCGGCATCCATGATTCCGTCAGCCAGGGACGCTAGGGTCAGGCGTCGCCACCGGGCTGCGCCGTCGCGGGGGATCAGCGGATTGCCGACGTGCTGGTGGTCGAGGTAATCAAGAATGACGCGACTGTCGTGGAGCACATTGCCATTGGCCAGGCGCAAGGCCGGGATCTTGCTCAGGGGGTTGTCATCAATGAGTGCCTGGTCCGGCCTGACCGGCGTGAGCTGGCTGAGCTGCAACGCCACGCGGTCTTGCTGGCCGGTTTCGTGCAGCAGCACCAGGACCTTGCGCACGAAAGGCGAAGCGGGGTTGTGGAACAACGTCATGCTGGGGGCCGACATGCAGGTATCCTCGATTAACGGGCAAGGGCTTAGCCTAGACAGTTCCAAGGCGGCTGGCGAGGCCGATTGGATACCAGTGTGGGAGCGAGCCTGCTCGCGATAGCGCAGTGTCAGTCGATATCAATGTGACTGGTTCACCGCCATCGCGAGCAGGCTCGCTCCCACATTGGGTCCGCGTCGGGCTGAAGTTATCTGCGTTTGATCAGCCCCCAGGTTCCCAGCACCGTCGGCACGCCCAAACCCACCCAACTCACGGCATCCCAGGCCCCATCGCCGAGCAATGCCGAAAACAACCCCGCCGCGCTCAGCACGCCGATTGCCACGGGAATACCAAACACTTTCCAGAAACTCGACTGCCGGGGCCTCACGAGACCACCTGCGCCGCGACCGCTGCGCGTTTGGCCGCTTTTCGCCGCACGACCCAAAGGTAGACGCCGCTGCCGAGGACGATGATGGTCAGCACGTCCAGGGTCGCCCAGAAAATCTGCATCGGCCGACCGCCGTAGTCGCCGAAGTGCAGCGGCAGGGACAGGCTCATCATATCCATGTACCACGGCCGTTCAGCCACGGCGGTGACGTCCAGGGTGCTGGCGTCGATCAATACGGGTGTCAGCAGATGGGAGGTCAGGTGGGTGTCACCTTTCATGAACACGCTGTAGTGGTGTTCGCTGGAAAACAGCGTACCGGGGAAGGCGATGAAGCTGGGTTCCATTCCCGGCGCAACCTCTTTGGCGATGTCCAGCAAGCGGGTCGCCGGGGCCAGTTGCGTCAGCGGCGGGGCGTCGCGATAGGGCTCGACCATGGCGCTGAGGCTGTCATTGCGCCAGGCGGCGATGATCAGGTCGGCGCACGCCGCGATGACGCCGGTCACGCCCACCGTCAGCGCCCAGACCAGCGTGACCACGCCGATCAGGTTGTGCAAATCGAGCCAGCGCAGGCGCGTGGATTTGTCCTGGCGCACCGTGGCGAATTTCAGGCGGCGCATGAACGGCAGGTACAACACCACACCGGAAACGATGGCGATCACGAACAATAGACCCATGAACGCCAACAGCAACTTGCCAGGCAAGCCGGCGAACATGTCCACATGCAGGCGCAGCATCACCATCATGAAACCGCCGTTGGCCGAGGGCATTTCCAGGGCCTCGCCGGTGCGGGCATCGAGCATGAACGTGTGGGAGGAATTGGGTTCGGTGCCCGGCGTCGGCGCCATGATGGTGATGACACCGTTGGGATCATCCTCGTCCCAGCCAAAATACTGGACCACCTCACCGGGGCGATGGGCCTTGGCTTTTTCCACCAGTTGCGCAAGGTCCAATGGCGGTGTGTCGGCCGGCATTTCGCGAAGCTCGGGGGCGTCGCCCAGCAGATGCTCGATTTCGTGATGAAAAATCAACGGCAGCCCGGTGATCGCCAGCATCAGCAGAAATACCGTGCAGATCAGGCTGGTCCAGGTGTGGACGAAGGACCAGCGACGGATGGTTTTGCTTTTCATGATTGATCCGAATGCAAAAAGGGCCACAGGTGGCCCTTCAAAAGGTTTACGCAAATGCTAACCGTTTACCATTTGTAATTCACGCTGGCGACGACGCTGCGTTGATCGCCGTAGTAGCAGTAGAAACCGTCACACGTGGACAGGTAGTCCTTGTTGAAGACGTTTTTTGCATCCACCGCCACCGATACCCCTTTGAGCGAGTTGTTCAGGCGACCCAGGTCGTAATGGGCCGAGGCGTCATATACGGTATAGGAACCGACATGGCCCCAGTCGGTGTTGGTGGTGTTGCCATAGGTGTCGCCGACGTAACGCACACCCGCACCGACACCAAAGCCGTCCAGCGGGCCGTTGTGCCAGGTGTAGTCCGCCCAGGCGGTGGCTTGGTTACGCGGCACCTGGGCCATGCGCTTGCCTTTTTCCGCCGTCGTGCCTTTGGTGATTTCACTGTCGTTGTAGGTGTAGGAGCCGATGAGCTTCAGGTTGTCGGTCACGTCGCCCGAGGCCTCCAACTCCAGGCCACGTACCTGTACTTCACCCACTTGGCGGGTGACGTTGTTTTCGGTGACAGAGTTGTTTTTCTGGGTCAGGTCGAACACCGCCGCCGTCAGCAGGGTTTTGGTGCCGGGTGGCTGGTACTTGATGCCCGCTTCGTACTGTTCGCCTTCGGTCGGCTTGAATGCATCGGTGCTGTTGACGTTGGCACCGGCCGCTGCCTGGAAGGACTGGGCGAAAGAAATGTACGGCGTCACGCCATTGTCGAAGACGTAGCTCAGCGCCGCGTTACCGCTGAATTTCTTGTCGCGCTGGGTGTTGGTCGCGCCGGCCTGGTTGTGGAACTCGGTGCCGGTGTGGATCCAGTCTTCACGACCACCCAGGGTCAGACGCCAGTTGTCCAGGGCGATCTGGTCCTGGATGTAGAGACCGGTTTGCTGGGTCTTCTGGTTGTAGTCGTACATGGTGAAGTACTGGACGTTGGAGAAATCCTGTCCGTAGGTCGGGTTGTGGATGTTGCTGGTCGGCACGCCAGTCGAACCCCAATCCCAGCGCGAATTGCTGTTGGAGCGCTGGTGATCCAGGCCCAGCAACAGGGTGTGGCTGAGGGCTCCGGTCTGGAAGTCGGCCTGGAAGTTGTTGTCCACGGCGAACTGGCTGATGTCTTCGTTGATGACGCTGGCGCTGCGCTTGACGTTGCCGTTGGCATCCACGGATTGGTCGGGGCCGTCTGGCCCGAATTGGCCACCTGCGGAGATGCCTTGGGTTTCCAGGTCGCTCTTGGTATAGCGCAGGTTCTGGCGGAACTGCCAAGTGTCGTTCAGACGATGTTCAAACGCATAACCGAGGGCGTAGTAGGTGCGGTCGTAGAATTCCCAGTCCGGGTCACCCAGGTTTTTGTGGTGGGAAATCTTGCCGGCCGGCGACGACAGCTTGGTGCCTTGCAGCGGCAGGAATTGCCCGGTGATGCCGGTGTCGTCGCGGGTGTACTGGGACAGGAAGGTCAGGCGCGTGTCGTCGTTGATGTTCCAGGTCAGGCTCGGGGCGATGTTGTAGCGTTTGTCCGGGATGTGATCGACCTGGGCGTTGCTGTCGCGCACCGTGCCGCTGAGTCGATAGAGGAACTGGCCTTCGTCATCGACCTTGCCGGTGCTGTCGAAGTTGATCTGCTTGTGTTCGTAGCTGCCGGCTTGCAGTTCGACCTCGTGGCTGCTTTCAGCTTGCGGGCGACGGCTGACCATGTCCAGCATGCCGCCGGGTGGCGTCTGGCCGTAGATCGAAGACGCCGGACCACGCAGCACGGCGATGCGCTCGAGGTTCCAGGGCTCGATTTTCGGCGTGACGTAGTTGCCCTTGGGCAGCGGCAGACCATCGAGGAACTGCGTCGGTACAAAACCGCGCACCAGCAGCCAGTCGTTGCGTGAGTCCGAGCCGTAGCCGCTGCTCTGCACGCCAGCGGTGTAGCGCAGGGCGTCATTGAGGTTGAGGACCGAGCGATCTTCCATCTGCTGGCGTGTGACCACGGAAACCGAGCGCGGCAGTTCGACAATCGGCGTATCGGTCTTGGTGCCGGCCGCCGTGCGGGTGGCGACATAGCCGTCGGTCGGACCCCATGCGGTCTCGCTGAGGCCGGCGCCGATCACGCTGGTTTCCGGTAAAGCCATGACGCCTTCGGGCACGGCCACCAGGCTGTAGGTGCCGGCGCTGCTTTGTTGCAGTTGAAGGCCGGTGCCGCGCAACGCCTCACGTAATGCGCCAATGGCATCGAACTGGCCCTGGACTGGTGCCGAGGTTTTGCCCGAGGCCAGGGACGGGGTCAGACTCAGGGCGAGCCCGGCCTGACTGGCGATCTGGTTCAGGGTGCTGGCCAATGGTGCGGCGGGCAGGTTGTAGGTGCGCACGCTCGAGGCTTGTTCGGCGGCCAGCAACGGGCCGCTGACCAACGGGGCGGCAAAAGCGATGGCAACGGCCAACAGACTGGGGCGCAACAGGGTGTCTAGCGGGCGGGACATACGGCGGCTCCTGAATGGAAATATTTCTCAATTGCCTTGGTGCCGGATGAAAATTCAAAAGTGATAGGGCTGGATGAAAATAATTTAGATTCAGATTGAGGTGAGGTGTCCAACGGGTCTTCGGATCGGGACGGCTTCATCGCGAGCAGGCTCGCTCCCACAGGGGATCACTGAAGATCAAATGTGGGAGCGAGCCTGCTCGCGATGGGGCCTCAAGGCTTGGTCTCGACCCTCGGCCCCACCATCACCCACCAGCGCGTGTGATGCTCGACCTGTACCGGCAAGGTCGGCAGCAGGGCGCTGAGTGCCAGATCGGTGTCGTGCAGCGGGAAGCTGCCAGTGATGCGCAGGTCTGCCACCTGTGGCTCGACACCCAGGTAGCCGCGACGATAGCGTCCCAGCTCATGGACCAGGTCTTCGAGGCGGGCGTTGTCCACCACCAGCATGCCGCGGGTCCAGGCATCGGCGCCCGGACTCAGGGCCATCGTCGGCCCGAGACCGTCGCGGCGCATCAACACCTGCTGGCCTTCACGCAGGATCTGCTCTTCATCGGTGGCCTGTGGATGCGCCGCCACCGCCGACTTCAACACGCTCAAGCGCGTGCCTTCTGCTTCTCGCTTGACCAAAAACCGGGTGCCCAGGGCGCGCATGTTGCCTTCGCGGGTTTCAACGATAAACGGACGCGGGTCGTTGTGGCCGGTTTCCACCAGGATCTCGCCTTCTTGCAGGACAATGCGGCGCTGCTTGTCATCGAAACGCACGTCCAGCGCACTGTGGGTGTTGAGGTTGATCAGCGTGCCGTCGGCCAAGCGCAGGACGCGTTGTTCGCCGGTGGCGGTGCGCTGGTCGGCCAGCCAGTAATCCAGCGGCAAGTAACGATCTCCGGCAAACAACGCCAGGCCGATCACTGCAACAATGCTGGCCAGGCTGCTGCCGAGCTTGCGCACCCGGCGACGGATGTTTGCTCTGGATTGCAGCAACGCGGCTCGCCCAGGGCCGTTGGCGACACTGAAGCGTTGGTCAAGCATGCCCAGTTGACGCCAGGCCCAGGCATGTTCTTCGTCGGCGGCATGCCATTGGGCGAACGCTTCCCGCTCCTGGGCACTACCGCCGCCTGAGTCCAAGGACAGCTGCCAGGCAATGGCCGCATCCAGAACCCCGGTCGAGACGGGTTTGGAAGAAGGCGTGCTCATGTCGGCTCACCATAAAGCGCGATGTAGCACTGGCGCATGCCCTGGGCCAGGTACTGCCGCACCCGGGGCACGGAAACCCCCAGGCGCTCGGCGATTTCTGCATGGCTGAGGCCGTCGAGGCGGTTGTAGAGGAAGGCGGCGCGGGCCTTGGTCGACAATTTGCCAAGCAGCCGATCGATAGCCTTGAGGTCTTCGACGATCAGTTGCTGCTCTTCCAACGACGGCTGTTCGTTTTCCGGGATCAGCATCAGCTCGGTGAGGTAGGCCTGCTCCAGCGCCGCCCGACGGAAATAATCGAACAGCAGTCCCTTGGCGATCGCCACCAGAAACGCCCTGGGCTCCCGGGGCGCTGTCAGTTCCTCCCGGCCCAGCAGGCGCACGAAGGTGTCCTGGCTCAGATCTTCGGCCCGTTGCGGGCAGGCCACGTTGCGGCGCAGCCATGCCAATAGCCACCCGCGATGGTCACGGTACAACGCACCAACCAGATCACTGTGGGGGCTTGGGGCTGACGACACGAAGCATCACCGACGTTTTAAGTAACGAGAATTGTTCGCGATTGTCGCAGAGGCGGGGGAGAGAAAGCAATTGGCGCTGGTCGGAGCACGATCCGCAGATTCAGGAGAGTCTGGAGCAAGGCTTGCCCGCGATGGCATCGCCGGGACTGGCAGCCTGGCCGAGTCGCCTGCATCGCGGGCAAGCCTTGCTCCCACAGGTCAACCACCTTGGGCTAAAGCGAAGGCGCCCGTTGCCGTCGCTTCCATTGGCTCAGGTGCTGTTGCAGCTCAAGCGGGCTATGGATCTGCTGCTGACGGGCACGGCTGAACAGAATGAGCGCCAATTCGGCGGTGGCCAGGGCGTCGGCGCTGGCGTTATGACGGTCGAAGACTTGCAATTTGCACCAGTCGATCCAGTCGTCCAGGCCGGCCTTGCGCAGGTGCGCTTGAGGGCAGAGCATCGGCGCCAGGTCAGCGACATCCAGAAACGAATGCTGCAAGCGATAACCGAGGTAATCCTTCAGTGCTCGCCCCAGCATGTGGGAGTCGAACGGCGCATGAAATGCCAGCAGAGGGCTGTCGCCGACGAATTCCATGAACGCCAGCAGCGCCTCGGCGGGGTCGCTGCCGGCGGCAATTTCACTCGGCGCCAGGCCATGGATCAATACGCTGGGTCCCAGCTTCTGCTTGTCGCACTGCAAGGTGCGTTCGAACTGTTGGCTGAAGTCGATGGCGCCGTCTTCTATGACCACCGCACCGATGGACAGCACCTGATCCTTGTTCAGGTTCAACCCCGTGGTTTCCAGATCCAGCACCACCCAGCGTTGCTCCCTCAGGCTGCATTCACCCAGGGGCGCGGGGGCCGGCAGGCGCTCCAGGCGCTGTTGCACGTCTTCAGGCAACATCGGTTGGACCGGGCGTAACCAGGAAAAAATGCTCACAACTGGTACCTCAGCGTCAGGCTGCTTTGCAGCCGTTGGGCCTGGCGCAGGGATTCGCGCAGAATGCGCCGGTCCAGATGATTAAGGCTGTCGGGGTCGACCCGGTTGGAGTAGGGCAGGTTTTCGCGGGTCTGCAGTTGATGTTGTTGCATGCGGGTTTGCTGGATGAAGTGGTAGGCCTCTTCATAGGCCGCGCCATCGAGCGGTTGGATCACGTCCTTGATGACCAGTTGCCGCAAGCGCTCCAGGGTATTGTTGGCTTCGATGCCATTGGCCAGGGCCAGCAGGCGAGCGCCGTCGACAAAAGGCGTCAGGCCTTGCACTTTCAGGTCCAGGGTGGCTTTTTCGCCGTTCTTGCGGCTGAGCACGAAATCCCTGAAGCGTCCCACCGGTGGACGATGACGCAGCGCGTTCTCGGCCATCATGCGCTGGAACAAACGGTTATCGGCCACCTGTTCGAGTACTTGCTGGCGCAACTGCTCACAGCCTTGCTCATCGCCCCAGACCACCCGCAGGTCGAAATAGATACTCGAGCTCAATAGGTTTTCCGGCGTCGCTTCACGAATGAATGCGGCAAAGCGTCGGGCCCATTCGGCGCGGGACAGGCACAGCTCCGGATTGCCGGCCATGATGTTGCCCTTGCACAAGGTGAAACCACAGAGGGCCAGGCTCTGGTTGATCTGTTGGGCGATGGGCAGCAGCAGCCCGCGGATCTGCGCCGCATGGGCGGCGTCCCGGGCTTCGAACAGGATGCCGTTGTCCTGGTCGGTGTGCAGGGTCTGCTCGCGCCGGCCTTCACTGCCGAAACACAACCAACTGAACGGCACGCCCGGGTCACCCTTGTCGGCCAGGGTCAGTTCGATGACCCGGCACACGGTGTGGTCGTTGAGCAGTGTGATGATCTGGGTGATCTGCGTCGACGACGCACCATGGGCCAGCATGCGCTCGACCAATTGACCGATCTCGCCGCGCAGGGCCACCAGGGTCTCGACTTTCGGGGCGCTGCTGATGGTCCGTGCCAGATGCACCAGGTCGACCCGCTGCAGGGAAAACAGATCGCGCTCGGACACCACGCCGCACAAGCGATGGTCCTTGACCAGACAAACATGGGCGATGTGGCGCTCAGTCATGGCGATGGCCGCGTCGAAGGCGCTGTGGTCCGGCGAGAGATAGAAGGGTGTCGGGGTCATGTGCGCGGCGATGGCTTCGGAAAAATCCCCGGAGCCGTCGGCGACCACATGCCGCAGGTCGCGCAGGGTAAAAATCCCTACCGGCGCTTTTTGCTCGTTCACCACCACAATGCTTCCGACCTGCTGTTCGTGCATCAGTTTCACGGCTTCGCGCAGGGGCATGTCGGGGTTGCAACTCACCGGATGACGCATCGCCAGCTCGCCCAGCCGGGTGTTGAGCGAATATTGGGTGCCGAGGGTTTGCGCGGACTTCTGCTGGACTTGCTGATTGAACTGGTCGAGCAGGCTGCTAACTCCACGCAGCGCGAAATCACGAAACGGGCTCGACAGGGCGAATAGCTTGATGAATGCCTGCTTGTTCAACTGCAGGCAGAAGGTGTCCTCGCCGGCACGGTGTTCGGTGCGCGTGGCCCGCTCGCCCAGCAGCGCGGCAAGGGGGAAGCATTCGCCGGTGGTGATTTCGAAGGTGGTCTCGGTGCCACCTTTTGCCGAATGCGGACGCTCGCCCACGACCCGGCCCTGCTTGACGATATAAAAGTGTTCCACCGTGCCGTCGGCCGGTTTGATGATGGTGTCCCCCGGTGCGTAAAAACGCAGCAGGCATTGCTCCACCAGATAAGCCAGGTGAGCGTTTTCCATTTGGTTGAACGGGGGAAAACGCTGAAGGAATTGCAGCGTTCCCTGGATGTTCTGCAACACCGCGGTTTTCCCAGCCTGGGTAAAGGCGTCCGTTTTTTTCATAACCATGGCGCAGTCTTTTTTGAATTGTTGTGGTCGGATCTGTCCCCATGGTCAACCCCTGAGGGTAGGGTGCCCATTGGACGTAAGTCTAGGTCAACGCAAAAGGCTGGGAACGATAGAAAAATCCCTCGTGTGGTCTATCCGAAGCCTGCAATAAATGTACTTGGAAAAAAATCCGACGAAGTGCACATTGAAGCGACGCAGAACGATGTCTGACCACTGTGCCGGGGATCGATTAAAGAACGTAGAGAGCATCATGTCCGACCACGATATTTTGAGTGACGCCGAGCGCGAGGCGCTGAGTGCCGTCATGCTGGAACCCGACCTGCCGCCGCAACGAGTCTTGATTGTCGATGACGACAAGGACGCCCGTGAGCTGCTATCGGAAATTCTGGCCCTGGACGGCATTCACTGCATGACCGCCGCCAGCGGTGAAACGGCGCTCAAGTTGCTGGAAACCAAGCCGTCGATTGGCCTATTGATCACTGACTTGCGTATGGGCAATGTCGATGGCCTTGAACTGGTCCGCCTGGTCCGTGAGTCGGAGCGGGCAGCGCTGCCGATCATCCTCGTCTCCGGCGATGCCGACGTGAAGGACGCCATCGAAGCGATGCACCTGAGCGTAGTGGATTTTTTGCTCAAGCCTATTGATACGGAAAAATTGCTGGGTCTGGTCAAGCATGAGCTGGGGATGGATCTTTAAAATTGTCTGTGGGAGCCGATGAATCCCACAATGACTCGAGCATCAGCTAGGGCTTGGTGATTTTGCAATGAAAAAGCCCTGATCTTTCGATCAGGGCTTTTTCTTGTGCTGCGTTTTACCCTTCAATCACAGCCCATTGGCTGCCTTGAACTCGCGACGACGACGGTGCAGCACCGGCTCGGTATAGCCGTTAGGCTGCCGGGTGCCTTCGATCACCAACTCCACCGCCGCCTGGAAGGCGATGTTGCTGTCGAAGTCCGGCGCCAGTGGACGGTACAGCGGGTCGCTGGCGTTCTGGCGGTCCACCACCGGCGCCATGCGCTTGAGGCTTTCCATCACCTGGTCCTGGGTGACGATGCCATGGCGCAGCCAGTTGGCGATGTGCTGGCTGGAAATACGCAGCGTCGCACGGTCTTCCATCAGGCCAATATCGTTGATGTCCGGCACCTTGGAGCAACCTACGCCCTGGTCGATCCAGCGCACCACGTAACCGAGGATGCCCTGGGCATTGTTGTCCAGTTCGTTCCTGATCTGCTCCGGCGTCCAGTTCGGGTTCACGGCCAACGGGATGGTCAGGATGTCGTCCACCGAGGCGCGGGCACGTTGGGCCAGTTCGGCCTGACGGGCGAACACCTCGACCTTGTGATAATGCAGCGCGTGCAGCGCTGCAGCGGTCGGCGACGGAACCCACGCGGTGTTGGCACCGGCCATGGGATGAGCGATTTTCTGCTCCAGCATCGCTGCCATCAGGTCCGGCATGGCCCACATGCCCTTGCCGATCTGTGCGCGACCCTGCAGGCCGGTGCTCAGGCCGATATCGACGTTCCAATTCTCATACGCGGCGATCCACTTCTCGGCTTTCATATCAGCCTTGCGCACCATCGGGCCGGCTTCCATGGAGGTGTGGATTTCGTCGCCGGTGCGGTCCAGGAAGCCGGTGTTGATGAACACCACGCGTTCACTGGCGGCCTTGATGCAGGCCTTGAGGTTGACCGTGGTCCGGCGCTCCTCGTCCATGATCCCGACCTTGAGGGTGTTGCGCGGCAGGTTCAGCACGTCCTCGACGCGACCGAACAGTTCGTTGGTGAACGCCGCTTCTTCCGGCCCGTGCATCTTCGGCTTGACGATGTACACCGAGCCGGTACGGCTGTTGCGGCGCGAAGTATTGCCGTTGAGGCTGTGGATTGCCGCCAGGCTGGTGACCAGGCCATCCAGGATGCCTTCCGGTACTTCCTGACCGTCCTTGTCCAGGATCGCGTCGATAGTCATCAGATGACCGACGTTGCGCACGAACAGGAGCGAGCGGCCATGCAGGGTCAGGCCCGAACCGTCCACCGTCGTGTACGCCCGATCGGGGTTCATGGTGCGGGTAAACGTCTGACCGCCCTTGGCGACCTGTTCCGACAGATCGCCCTTCATCAGGCCGAGCCAGTTACGGTAGATCACCACTTTGTCATCGGCATCGACGGCGGCGACCGAGTCTTCGCAGTCCATGATGGTGGTCAGCGCCGCTTCCATCAGGATGTCTTTGACGCCGGCGGCATCGGTCTGGCCGACGGGGGTGCTGGCGTCGATCTGGATTTCGAAGTGCAGGCCGTTGTGCTTCAACAGCACGGTGGTCGGTGCCGAAGCGTCGCCCTGGAAACCGATCAGTTGCGCGTCGTCACGCAGGCCGCTGTTGCTGCCGCCCTTGAGGGCAACCACCAGTTTGCCATCGACGATCTTGTAAGCGGTGGAATCGACATGGGAGCCGGCCGCCAACGGCGCGGCTTCGTCGAGGAAGGCACGGGCAAAGGCAATGACCTTGTCGCCGCGTACCTTGTTGTAGCCTTTGCCTTTCTCCGCGCCGTCGGCTTCGCTGATGGCATCGGTGCCGTACAGCGCGTCGTACAAAGAACCCCAGCGGGCGTTCGAGGCATTGAGGGCGAAGCGGGCATTCATCACCGGCACGACCAGCTGCGGGCCGGCCATGCGGGCGATTTCGTCATCGACATTTTGCGTCGTGGCCTGGAAATCCGCCGCTTCTGGCAGCAGATAACCGATGTCTTGCAGGAAGGCTTTGTAAGCCACGGCGTCGTGGGCCTGGCCGGCACGGGTCTGGTGCCAGGCATCGATCTGTGCCTGGAAATCGTCGCGTTTGGCGAGTAGGGCTTTGTTCTTCGGGGCCAGGTCGTGGATGACTTTGTCGGCACCGGCCCAGAACGCATCGGCGGTGAGGCCGGTTCCGGGGATAGCTTCGTTATTCACGAAGTCGAACAGGACTTTGGCGACCCGCAGGCCACCGACTTGAACGTGTTCAGTCATTGCTTGCCTCACTCTGCTCAGCTATTTCGCTTTTCAGCTCTTCGATTTTGACAATGAAGCCTCGGGACATTTAAACCACAAACCCCGGAACCAGTACATGCCATCGCTGGCGGCTGGGTGGGACCTGTCACGGGCGTTAAGCCTTGCTGACGGGGCTTTCAGGGATGCGACCGCGCCTTGAACAGTCATTGGTCCAACATTATGTAGTGCGCGCTGCGGCATACTACATGATCAATTGCGGTTGTGAAAATTAGACTAATTGCGTCGTTCCGCGACCCACTAAAGTGTTACGGTCACGACGAGGCACGGGATGTTCTCAAAAAATGTATGGATTGTTCCATATAAATCTTGATCTTTGTACACGATGTGTCTGGTTTCATCCTGTGGGAGCAAGCTTTGCTCTCACAGGAGCGAGGTATATATCTTTAGGCCATCAGTCTGCTCGCGACCACCTGCCTATACTCTTCTTTCCACAACAAGAGGGCTCGCGCCATGGACCATCTCGTCATCACTGTTTTCGCCCCGGACAAGCCCGGGTTGGTCGAGCAGATCGCCCTTTGCATCGCCGAGCACGGCGGTAACTGGCTGGAAAGCCGCATGTCCCGTCTGGCGGGACAATTTGCCGGGATCCTGCGCCTAAGCGTTCCGGCTGAATCCCATGATGAATTGATCGAAGCCTTGCAAGGCCTGTCGGCCCACAACATCCGCGTGCTGATCGCCGAGGGCATCGTCGAAGAGTCCTGCACTTGGAAGCCTATCGCGATGGAGCTGGTGGGTAATGATCGCCCGGGGATCGTGCGCGACATCACGCGCTTGCTGAGTGAGCAGGGCGTCAACGTCGAGCGACTGGTCACGGACGTGCGGCCGGCGCCGATGAGCAGCGAGTTGCTGTTTCATGCCGAAGCGATCCTCGGGGTGCCGGTGACCTTGTCCCTGGACACTTTGCAGGAACGTTTGGAAACCCTGGCCGATGAGTTGATGGTGGAGCTGAAACTCAGCGACGAGAACTGATACGGGTTATCCAAGGAAAAACTGCGCCTGCCTGTGGATAACCTGTAGAGACACCTCGCCAGCCCACGTCCGCCGGGCGCTGGCGGGATATGATTAAAAAATCACCAGTTTTCAAGGGCTTGTGCACAAACGGCGGGGATCACGCTGTGGATAACCTTGGGAAGGATAAGCGCAGGCCACGCCAGGCGTGGCCTGTGGAGGTTCGTACATTTTTTGATCAGTTGCGCCGGCGCATGCTGATCACGGCATCGACGCTATACACCGCAAGCCCAGCCCAGATAAACAGGAACGCCACCAATGTGCTGGACGACAGATGCTCACCGAACAGCAGTACGGCGAGCAACAACACCAGCGTCGGTGCGATGTACTGGAGGAACCCGAGGGTGGTGTAGGGCAAATGCCGCGCCGCAGCGTTAAAGCACACCAACGGCACCAGCGTCACGGGCCCTGCCGCCACCAGCCACCAGGCTTCGGAGGTGGTCCAGAAAACGGCTTGGGCGCTGGTAGCCGCCGGGTTGAACAACAACCAGGCAATGGCGATCGGCACCAGCATCCAGGTTTCCACAACCAGTCCGGGTAAAGCCTTGACCGGCGCCTGCTTGCGGATCAGCCCATAAAAGCCGAAGGTCAGCGCCAGCACCAGCGACACCCAAGGCAGGCTGCCCACTTGCCAGACCTGCTGCGCCACACCGACCGCGGCCAACCCCACCGCCAGCCACTGCATGCGCCGCAACCGTTCACCCAGGATCAACATGCCGAGCAATACGTTCACCAGCGGGTTGATGTAGTACCCCAGGCTCGCTTCGAGCATGCGCTCGTTGTTCACCGCCCAGACATAGGTCAACCAGTTGGCCGCGATCAACGTACCGCTCAGGGCCAGGATTGCCAGCCGCTGTGGATTGTCCCGCAGTTCGCGCCACCAGCCCGGGTGTTTCCAGACCATCAGCAACGCCGCGCCGAACAGCGCCGACCACAGCACCCGGTGGATGATGATCTCCACGGACGGCACATTGGCGATGGCTTTGAAATAGATCGGGAACAGACCCCAGATGATGTAGGCACTCAGGCCCAGGATATACCCGCGACGCGGGTTGGCGGCTTGCATGCAGAATCCTTGCTTAGGCAGCTAACAAAAGAGTGATTGTAAGGAGATTTGTCAGATTGTGCTGTGAACCTTTATGCGCGTTTCAGCGCAATCCCTTTGTGGGAGCGAGCTTGCTCGCGATAGCGGTATGTCATTCGACACAGGTGTTGAATGTTCGATCGCCATCGCGAGCAAGCTCGCTCCCACAGGGGGGCCGCAGCATGGTCAGAACAACTTCAACGGCTCTTCATTGAGCGCCGCCAATTGCTCGCGCAACGCCAACACCTGGTCGCCCCAGTAGCGTTCGCTGCCGAACCACGGGAAGCTGCGCGGGAACGCCGGATCGTCCCAACGGCGCGCCAGCCAGGCGCTGTAGTGCATCAGGCGCAGGGCCCGCAGAGGCTCGATCAAGGCCAGTTCACGCGGGTCAAAGTCATGAAACTCGCGGTAGCCGTCCATCAATTCCGACAACTGCCCCAGGCATTCCTGGCGATCACCGGCGAGCATCATCCACAAATCCTGTACCGCCGGGCCCATGCGGCAGTCGTCCAGGTCGACGATATGAAAAACCTCGTCGCGGCACATCATGTTGCCGGGGTGGCAGTCGCCGTGCATGCGGATGTTCTGGTGAGGCGTGGCGGCATAGACCTCTTCGACCCGTTTGAGCAGGTCCCTGGCCACCGACTCGTAGGCCGGAAGCAGGCTGCGGGGTACGAAACCGCTTTGCAGCACGGTGGCCAGCGAATCGTGGCCGAAGTTTTTCACGCCCAACGCTTCACGATGCTCGAACGGACGGGTCGACCCGACCGCGTGCAGGCGCCCGAGCAATTGCCCCAGGCGATAGAGTTGGTCGAGGTTGCCCGGCTCAGGCGCGCGGCCGCCGCGCCGGGGAAACAGGGTGAAACGAAACCCGGCGTGTTCGTGCAGACTGACGCCGTTGTGAATCAGCGGCGCTACCACCGGCACGTCGCATTCGGCCAGTTCGAAGGTGAAGCGGTGCTCTTCCAGAATCGCTTCGTTGGTCCAGCGCTGAGGGCGATAGAACTTGGCGATCAGCGGCTCGGCGTCTTCGATACCCACCTGATAGACACGGTTTTCATAGCTGTTGAGGGCCAGCACACGGGCGTCGCTGAGCAAGCCCATGCTTTCAACGGCATCGAGCACCAGGTCGGGTGTGAGGGTTTCAAACGGATGGGACATGCTGACTCCTGCGCAGCGGCAGGGCTGCCGCGTCCGGCCCAGCATGGTAGCGCAGACGGAGGGAGATAGGTGACGGCTGTCGGTGATCGTTCCCACGCTCTGCGTGGGAACGCCTCATGTGACGCTCCGCGTTACTCTTTGGGACGCGGAGCGTCCCTGGCTGCATCCCCACGCAGAGCGTGGGAACGATCAGCGTGAGGGCTATCAGGCGCCGATGACCCCGCCATCCTCACGGGTAATCACCATCACCGACGACCGCGGCTTACCGTTGGGCAGATGCTCGGGGAATGTCGAGCCGCCGCTGGGATGCTGGATGCCGACGAACAGGGTTTTGTAGTCTGGCGAGAAGCTGATGCCGGTCACTTCGCAACCCACCGGCCCGACCAGGAATCGACGGATTTCGCCGCTGTCGGGGTCGGCGCAGAGCATCTGGTTGTTGCCCATGCCGGCGAAGTCCCCGGTATTGCTGAAATCACCGTCGGTCTGAATCCACAGCCGCCCGGCCTTGTCGAAGCCCAGGCCATCGGGGCTGTTGAACATGTTCTGGGCGTTGATGTTGGACGAGCCGGCTTTCGGCGTGCCGGCGTGTACCGCCGGGTTGCCGGCGACCACGAACAGATCCCAGGAGAAGGTCTTGGAGGCATGATCGTCGCGGTCGGTGCGCCAGCGCAGGATCTGCCCGTAGACGTTCTTGGCCCGAGGGTTTGGCCCTTCCACCGGTTGACCGGCATCACCGCGCTTGGAGTTGTTGGTCAGGGTGCAATAGACCTGGCCGTCCTTGGGGCTGACCACGATCCACTCGGGGCGGTCCATGCGCGTGGCGCCAACGGCACTGGCGGCCAGGCGCGCATGGATCAGCACTTCGGCCTGGTCAGCGAAACCGCTGCTGGCGTCGATGCCGTTCTTGCCGTGGGTCAGCTCGATCCACTGGCCCTTGCCTTTGGGGTGGTCCGGGTTGCCGTCGCCGGCATCGAATCGCGCCACATACAAGGTGCCGTGGTCCAGCAGGTTGCGGTTGGCTTTGGCATTGCGATGGTTGATGCGCTCGCGGCTGACGAACTTGTAGATGAATTCGCCGCGCTCGTCATCGCCCATGTACACCACGGCGCGACCGTCATTGGTCTGCGCGAGGGCGGCGTTTTCGTGTTTGAAACGGCCCAGAGCAGTGCGTTTTACCGGGGTGGATTGCGGGTCGAACGGATCGATTTCCACCACCCAGCCATGGCGATTGAGTTCGTTGGGGTTCTTCGCCAGGTCAAAACGCGGGTCGTGCAGGTGCCAGTTGATTTCACTGCTGGTGACAGTGGCGCCATAGCGTTTTTGTGCCGCGTCGAACTGCAGGTCCGCCTTGCTGCTGCCGAAGCAGTCAGTGAAGTTCTCTTCGCAGGTCAGGTACGTGCCCCACGGCGTCATGCCGTTGGCGCAGTTCTGGAAAGTCCCCAGCACTTTTTTGCCGCTCTTGTCGGCGCTGGTTTTCAGCAGGTCGTGGCCGGCTGCCGGACCACGCAGGCGAATCGGCGTGTTGCCGTGGATCCGGCGGTTGTAGCGCGATTCCTGGACGAACTGCCACTGGCCGCGACGACGCTGGATCTCGATCACCGACACGCCTTCGGCGGCTTGGGCCTTGCGCACGTCTTCGGCCGACTGCGGCTGGCCGCCGTGAGGGAACAGGTATTGGTAGTTGGTGTACTCGTTGTTGATCGCCATCAGCGCCCGGTTCTTGTCGCCGGGGAATTCGAACAGGCTCATGCCGTCGGTGTTGTCGCCAAACTGCTCTTCCTGAGCGCGGGCTGTTCCATTGCCACTGGGGTCGAACGCCGGTGCATTTTTGCGCAGTGGCTGGCCCCAACTGATCAGCACCGAGGCTTTGTAGCCCGGAGGCAGGGTAATGGTGTCGGCCGTGGCGGCGGCGATGCTTTTAAAGCCCAGCAGCTTGCTGTTGCCTTCGCTCACGGCGGCGGCCAGCACGCTGCGGCTCAGCAGGTTGCCGCCCAGGAACATCGCCGCGCCGCACAGGGCGCCGGCGCTGATGAAGCTTCGACGGCTCAGGCCGACGATCTTTTCCAGGTCGGTGGATTGGTTTTCTTCTAATAGGCTCATCATCAGGCTCCCTGCTGGTTTTGGCAGTCACCTTAAAGCGGGTCGATGAAACTATTGTTGCAGCGCGCTACAGCGGTGTGCCGAGCAGCACATTTGTCGGTGAAAACGCGACGTGCACCGCAGAACCGGTAGCCAGGTTTCGCTCATGCAATTGGAGCGGATCGGCCAGGGCGCACAATGTCTGGCCGTTGGGCAGGCCGATACGCACTTCACTGGGGCCGTCTTCGGCGGCGGCAACCTGCTCGATCACGCCGCGCAACGTGTTGATTCCCGATTGCTCCGCTGACTCGATGGGGTGCAACTCCAACCAGCCGGCCTTGATCAGGGCCACCACTTCGGTGCCGATAGCCAGCTCCAGGCGTAAGGTGCTGTCATGGGTGATTTGCGCCTCGATGACCAGACCCCGGGCCAGTTCCAGGCGTACCCGGTCATTGTGGCCCTGGGCCTCGATCCCCAGGACTTTGCCATGCAGTTGATTGCGCGCGCTGGTGCGCAGCATCAAGCGACTGAGCAGGCCCAGATCCCCGGCGTCCTCGCTGGCTTCCAGTAACTGCGCCTGCAGCGCTTGCAAGCGCTGATACAGACGCAGCACGCGTTGCCCCTCCTCTGACAGCTTGGCGCCGCCACCGCCCCTGCCGCCGACGCTGCGTTCCACCAGCGGCTGGTCCGCCAGGTTATTCAACTCGTCGATGGCATCCCACGCCGCCTTGTAGCTCAGGCCCGCGCTCTTGGCGGCGCGGGTGATCGAGCCTTGTTCGGCAATGTGCTGCAACAAGGCGATGCGTTGTGGGCGCCGGACGATGTGCTGGGTCAGGAGCGGGGGCAATGACATGATGGAGAACTGCGCCAAGGAATCATGAGCGGACGTTGGCGCCTCGCAGGCGGCGCGTCAAGCCGGCTCACCGGGTTTCGGCGTGCGGGCCAGGCAATACACATCGACCCGGGCGGCGCCGGCATCCAATAGTAGGCGAGCCAGCGCCTGGGCTGTGGCGCCGGTCGTGAGCACATCGTCGACCAACGCCAGATGACGGTTGCCGAGCACGGCGTCGGGTGTGATGGCAAAGGCTTGACGCAGGTTTCGGCGCCGGGCCCTGGCATCGAGTGCCTGCTGGGCGGGGGTGTCCAGGACGCGCCGCAGCAATTGTTCTTCGCAAGGGATCTTCAATGTCGCGCTGAGCCAGCGTGCAAGCATCGAGGCCTGATTGAAACCCCGTTGACGCAAGCGCCGATTGGCAAGCGGTACTGGCACCAGTGCGTCGGGTGGCTCCAGTCCTTCATTGAAGTGATGCTGCAGGGACTGCGCCAGCAGTTCGCCCATCAACCGACCGAGCGGCCATTTGGCCTGATGTTTGAAGCGTGCGATCAGGCTGTCGATAGGAAAGTCGTAGGCCCATGGCGCCAGGACCCGCTCGAAGGCTGGCGGTTGAGTGGCGCACTGGCCACAACGCAGCCCGGCCATGGGCAGTGGCAAGGCGCAGATACTGCACTGGTCACCGAGCCAGGGCAGTTCGCTCTCGCAGGGGGTGCAAATGGGTTGGGGCGTATCGGTGGTTTCGCCACACAACAGACAAGATTGTTTGTTTTTTAACCAGATGTAAACCAGTCCATCGTATCGTGGTTGACAGCGCATGACTCTTCCTTAAATATGCCGAACATCCGTGTCGCGCCTGTGGGTATTCCATGTCCCCAGGTGCCAGCCAAGCATAATCAAGGAAATGCCCATGAGCGCCAGCACCACTGCCAACCTGCGTCATGACTGGTCTTTGGCCGAAGTCAAAGCTCTCTTCGTCCAGCCCTTCAATGACCTGTTGTTCCAGGCGCAGACCGTGCACCGCGCGCATTTCGACGCCAACCGCGTCCAGGTGTCCACGCTGCTGTCGATCAAGACCGGCGCCTGCCCGGAAGATTGCAAATATTGTCCGCAGTCCGGCCACTACAACACCGGGCTGGAAAAAGAAAAGTTGCTGGAAGTGCAGAAAGTCCTCGAAGAGGCCGCCCGTGCCAAGGCCATCGGCTCGACCCGTTTCTGCATGGGCGCGGCGTGGAAGCATCCGTCGGCCAAGGACATGCCTTATGTGCTGGAGATGGTCAAAGGCGTGAAGGCCATGGGCCTGGAGACCTGCATGACCCTGGGCCGCCTCGATCAGGACCAGACCCAGGCCCTGGCCCAGGCCGGCCTGGACTACTACAACCACAACCTCGACACGTCGCCGGAGTTCTACGGCAGCATCATCACCACTCGTACCTACAGCGAGCGTCTGCAAACCCTGGCTTACGTGCGAGATTCGGGGATGAAGATCTGCTCCGGCGGCATCCTGGGCATGGGCGAGTCCCTGGACGATCGCGCCAACCTGCTGATCCAGCTGGCGAACCTGCCGGAACATCCGGAATCGGTGCCGATCAACATGCTGGTAAAAGTCGCCGGCACGCCACTGGAAAACGCCGAAGACGTCGATCCGTTCGATTTCATTCGCATGCTCGCCGTGGCGCGGATCCTGATGCCCAAGTCCCATGTACGCCTGTCCGCCGGCCGCGAAGCGATGAACGAACAGATGCAGGCCCTGGCATTTTTCGCCGGTGCCAACTCGATTTTTTATGGCGACAAACTCCTGACCACCGCCAACCCGCAAGCCGACAAGGACATGCAACTGTTCGCTCGCCTGGGCATCCAGCCGGAGGCCCGCGAAGAGCATGCTGATGAAGTGCATCAGGCGGCTATTGAACAGGCGCTGGTGGAGCAGAAGAGCAGCGAGCAGTTCTACAACGCCGCCCTCTGAGCTGACGCAAAAAAATGTGGGTGCGAGCCTACTCGCGATGGCGATGGAGCATTCAACATTTGTTGACTGGCACGCCGCTATCGCGAGCAGGCTCGCTCCCACAGGGGGATCTCCTCCAGTCTTTAAATAGCGGTTCACCCCGAGGCCTGCATGCCCTTCGATCTCGCCGCACGCCTTACTGCCCGTCGTGCCGAAAACCTCTATCGCCAGCGCCCGCTGCTCGAAAGCCCACAGGGGCCAGAGGTGGTGGTGGACGGCCAGCCGCTGCTGGCGTTCTGCAACAATGATTACCTGGGCCTGGCCAATCATCCGCAAGTGATCGAAGCCTGGCGCGCCGGTGCGGCGCGATGGGGCGTGGGTGGCGGTGCTTCCCATCTGGTGATCGGCCACAGCGGGCCTCATCATGCCCTGGAAGAAGCCCTGGCTGACTTGACTGGCCGCCCGCGGGCACTGCTGTTCACCACTGGCTACATGGCCAACCTTGGCGCTGTCACCGCATTGGTGGGGCAGGGTGATACGGTGCTGGAGGATCGACTCAACCACGCTTCGTTGCTCGACGCCGGGTTGCTGTCCGGCGCGCGCTTCAACCGTTACCTGCACAACGATGCCCAGAGCCTGGCCAACCGTCTGGAGAAAGCCACCGGCAATACGTTGGTGGTTACCGATGGTGTGTTCAGCATGGACGGTGACATCGCCGATCTGCCGGCCCTGGCCCGTGCAGCCAGGGCCAAGGGCGCCTGGCTGATGGTCGATGATGCCCACGGTTTCGGCCCGTTGGGGGCCAATGGCGGCGGGATCGTCGAACATTTTGGCCTGAGCCAGGATGACGTGCCGGTATTGGTCGGCACCCTGGGCAAAGCCTTCGGTACTGCCGGTGCTTTTGTCGCCGGCAGTGAAGACCTGATCGAAAGCCTGATCCAGTTCGCTCGCCCCTACATCTACACCACCAGTCAACCGCCGGCCCTGGCCTGCGCTACGCTCAAGAGCCTTGAGCTGCTGCGCAGCGAGCATTGGCGGCGCGAACATTTGCAGGTGCTGATCCGCCAGTTTCGCCACGGTGCCGAGCAGATCGGCCTGCAATTGATGGACAGTTTCACGCCGATTCAGCCGATCCTGATCGGCGATGCGGGGCGGGCGATGCGCTTGTCGCAGATGCTGCGTGAGCGGGGACTGATGGTCACTGCGATCCGCCCACCCACCGTGCCGGCCGGCAGCGCTCGTCTGCGCGTGACCTTGACCGCCGCTCACAGTGAGGCTCAGGTGCAGCTACTGCTGGAGGCATTGGCCGAGTGTTTTGCACAACTGGGACCGGAGCCAAGCCATGCGTGATCGACTGATATTGCTGCCTGGTTGGGGCTTGGGCGTTTCCCCGCTGGAGCCTCTGGCGGCTGCGCTGCAAGGGCTCGATGAACATCTGCGGGTCGAGATCGAGCCGTTGCCGACACTGACCTCAAGCGACCTCAATGAATGGCTCGATGAGCTGGATGCCACATTGCCCCAGGATGCCTGGTTGGGTGGCTGGTCGCTGGGCGGCATGCTGGCCGGCGAGCTGGCGGCGCGTCGGGGCGAGCGCTGTTGCGGCTTGTTGACCCTGGCGAGCAACCCTTCTTTCGTGGCCCACGATCAATGGCCGAGCGCGATGGCCGGTGAAACTTTTGATGGGTTTCTCGCCGGGTGCGCCGCCGACCCGCGCCAGACCCTCAAACGCTTCAGTTTGTTATGTGCCCAGGGTTGCGGCGATCCGCGCGGCTTGTCGCGATTGTTGCTGGCGGGTGCGCCTGTCACTTCACCTGATGTGTTGATGGCCGGGCTCGAGCTGCTGGCGCAACTGGATACCCGCGCCGCCTTGCAGGGCTTCGGCGGCCCGCAGCTCCATGTGTTTGCCGGGCTCGACGCCCTGGTACCGGCTGAGGCAGCGGGTGAATTGCTGGTGTTGCTGCCCGATGTTGAAATCGGTCTGATCGAACAGACCGGCCACGGATTCCCTCTGGAAGACCCCCACGGTGTGGCGGGGGCGATTCAGGCTTTTTTGCATGAGTCCGATGATGACTGATTTGTCTGTTGCCAAATTGCCCGGTGCCTTGCCGGACAAGCGCCAGGTGGCGGCCTCGTTTTCCCGGGCGGCGACCAGTTACGACAGCGTGGCCGAGCTGCAGCGCGACATAGGCCAGCAGTTGCTGGACCGGCTGCCTGCTTCGATCATGCCTGAGCGCTGGATGGACCTGGGTTGTGGCACCGGCTATTTCACGCGGGCGCTGGGTACGCGCTTCGGCGAGGTGACCGGGTTGGCGCTGGATATCGCCGAAGGTATGCTCAACCATGCTCGTCCTCAGGGCGGGGCTGCGCACTTTATAGCCGGTGATGCCGAGCGGTTGCCCTTGCAGGCATCCAGCTGCGATCTGGTGTTCTCTAGCCTGGCGGTGCAGTGGTGCGCGGATTTTGCCTCGGTGTTGAACGAAGTCCATCGGGTTTTGAAACCCGGTGGCGTGTTTGCCTTTACAAGCCTTTGCGTCGGCACGTTGTACGAACTGCGCGACAGCTGGCGTCAGGTGGATGGCCTGGTGCACGTCAACCGTTTTCGCGGGTTCGAAACGTATCAACAGCTATGTGAGGCCAGCGGGCTGAACGTTATCAGCCTGGAAAACCGTCCCCATGTGATGTATTACCCGGACGTGCGCGGTCTGACCCATGAATTGAAAGCCCTCGGCGCCCACAATCTGAACCCCGGCCGGCCCGGCGGGTTGACGGGCAGGGCGCGGATCCTCGCACTGGTTGACGCTTACGAACAGTTTCGTCAGGTACAGGGTTTGCCCGCGACCTACCGGGTGGTTTACGCCGTGCTGGAGAAACCGCTATGAGCCAGGCTTATTTCATCACCGGTACCGACACCGACGTGGGCAAAACCACCGTCGCGGCTGGCCTGCTGCATGCTGCGCGACAGGCTGGCATGAGCACCGCCGCGGGTAAGCCCGTGGCCTCTGGTTGTGAAGTAACGCCCAAGGGCCTGCGCAACGCCGATGCCTTGGCGCTGTTGGCCGAATGCTCGGTGCCGCTTGAGTATGCCCAGGTCAATCCGGTGGCGTTCGAGCCGGCCATCGCGCCTCACCTGGCCGCTCGGGAAGCCGGCGTGGCCTTGACTGTGCAATCGTTGCTGGGGCCGATGCGTGAAGTGTTGGCCTTGGAGGCCGATTTCACTCTGATCGAAGGCGCGGGCGGCTGGCGCGTTCCGCTGGCCGATCAGGACAACCTCTCGGACTTGGCGATGGCGCTGGGGCTACCGGTGATCCTGGTGGTGGGCGTGCGCCTGGGCTGCATCAGCCACGCCCTGTTGACCGCCGAGGCCATCGCCCGGGACGGCCTGCAACTGGCGGGTTGGGTGGCCAATATCATCGACCCCAAGACATCGCGGCTGGAAGAAAATCTGGCGACCCTGGCCGAACGCCTGCCGGCGCCGTGCTTGGGGCGTGTGCCGAGAATCAAGGGCATCACCGCCGAAGCCGTGGCTGCGCATCTGCACCTGGATTTGCTGGACTACTAAGGTTTTCACTATGACAAGGCACTGTGCCATTAGTGTTTTTGTCGGGTCTTTTCCCCAGGCTTCTGTTTCAATGTCCGCTGTCTACCCTTCAAGAAGACGAGTTCTGCCATGGAAATCTCAGGAAATACCGCGTTCTATGCCGGTCTGAGCACTATTCAGACAGGGCAGAACCGTGTCGATCAGGCCTCGAGCCAGATTGCCAACAATACAATCGAGCGTTCGGTCACCAGTCAGTCGTCCGAACTGCAAGTCGATCGTTTGCGGTCGGTGGATCGCAGCCAGCAATCGGACTTGGCCAGCAACATGGTTGAAATGTCCCAGGGCAAGTTTCAGGTCGAACTGGGCGTGAACGTGGCCAAGGCTTCCGATGAAATGCTCGGTACGTTGATCGACACTTTCGCCTGATTCTCTACCTCAGGTTTGCCTGAACGCCGCGATTATTCGCGGCGTTTTCGTCTCTAACTCCTTCTGGCTCAACTAATCTTTTCCTACGGACGCTGTGAGTGTTTCGCTGCGGTGAATTGCTGTGCCTGGGATTTTTTCCGGGACGATGACGAACGGCAAAAGATCGGCGCTTGACAAGAATTAGGCGTAAACGTATGTTTCAAACAACTGTTTGACCGTCACAACAAATCCATGCGGTCGTTCATTCCCGGTTACATCAGCAGAGGTTTATCGCTATGCCTGACTACAAGGCCCCCTTGCGTGATATTCGCTTCGTTCGTGACGAACTGCTTGGCTATGAAGCGCACTATCAGAGCCTTCCGGCTTGCCAGGACGCAACGCCAGACATGGTTGACGCCATTCTCGAAGAAGGCGCCAAGTTTTGTGAGCAGGTGCTGGCACCGCTGAACCGTGTGGGCGACATCGAGGGCTGCACCTGGAGCGAATCCGGTGTGAAGACTCCGAGCGGCTTCAAGGAAGCCTACAAGCAATTCGTCGAAGGCGGCTGGCCAAGCCTGGCCCACGACGTTGAGCATGGTGGTCAAGGCCTGCCGGAGTCCCTGGGCCTGGCGGTCAGCGAGATGGTCGGCGAAGCCAACTGGTCGTGGGGCATGTACCCGGGCCTGTCCCATGGCGCGATGAACACTATTTCCGAGCACGGTACGCCCGAGCAGCAAGAGGCCTACCTGACCAAGCTGGTTTCCGGCGAATGGACCGGGACCATGTGCCTGACCGAGCCGCACTGCGGTACTGACCTGGGCATGCTGCGCACCAAGGCCGAGCCTCAGGCCGACGGTTCGTACAAGGTCAGCGGCACCAAGATCTTCATTTCGGCCGGCGAACACGACATGGCCGACAACATCGTCCATATCGTTCTGGCACGCCTGCCGGACGCTCCGGCCGGTACCAAAGGTATTTCGCTGTTCATCGTTCCCAAGTTCCTGCCTAACGCCGACGGCTCCATCGGTCAGCGCAATGCGGTGAGCTGCGGTTCGCTGGAACACAAGATGGGCATCCACGGCAACGCCACTTGCGTGATGAACTTTGACGCGGCCACCGGTTTCCTGATTGGCCCGGCGAACAAAGGCTTGAACTGCATGTTCACCTTCATGAACACCGCACGCCTGGGCACCGCGCTGCAAGGCCTGGCTCATGCCGAAATCGGTTTCCAGGGTGGCCTGAAGTACGCCCGTGACCGTCTGCAAATGCGTTCCCTGACTGGCCCGAAAGCGCCGGACAAGGCTGCCGACCCGATCATCGTGCACCCCGACGTGCGTCGCATGCTGCTGACCATGAAGGCCTTCGCCGAAGGTAACCGGGCGATGGTTTACTTCACCGCCAAGCAAGTGGACATCGTCAAATACGGCGTCGATGAAGAAGAGAAGAAAAAAGCCGATGCACTGCTGGCGTTCATGACGCCGATCGCCAAGGCGTTCATGACTGAAGTCGGCTTCGAATCGGCCAACCACGGCGTGCAGATTTATGGCGGTCACGGTTTCATTGCCGAGTGGGGCATGGAGCAGAACGTTCGCGACAGCCGCATTTCGATGCTGTACGAAGGCACCACCGGCATCCAGGCCCTCGACCTGCTGGGCCGCAAAGTGCTGATGACCCAGGGCGAAGCGCTCAAGGGCTTCACCAAGATCGTTCACAAGTTCTGCCAAAGCAACGAAGGCAACGACGCGGTCAAAGAGTTCGTAGAACCTCTGGCTGCGCTGAACAAGGAATGGGGCGAGCTGACCATGAAGGTCGGTATGGCGGCCATGAAAGACCGCGAAGAAGTTGGCGCGGCCTCGGTGGATTACCTGATGTACTCCGGTTACGCCTGCCTGGCCTATTTCTGGGCTGACATGGCGCGCCTGGCGGCGGAAAAACTCGCCGCCGGCACCACCGAAGAAGCTTTCTACACCGCCAAGCTGCAGACCGCGCGCTTCTACTTCCAGCGCATCCTGCCACGCACCCGCACTCACGTGGCAACCATGTTGTCGGGCGCCAACAACCTGATGGACATGAAAGAAGAAGACTTCGCACTGGGTTACTAAGCCTTACGCGGTTTTTCTAAAAAAGCCGCTGCTTCCTTCGGGAGCAGCGGCTTTTTTGCGCCTGACCGCAACTCCTGTGGGAGCGAGCCTGCTCGCGATGACGGCGGCATATCCAACATCATTGTGGGCTGACCCACCGCTATCGCGAGCAGGCTCGCTCCCACAGGAGTTGTTGGCAATCGTGGAGCAACATTCATCCAACAAAGCCCTAAGAAAACATCCCCCCCTGCCGTTACAAGG
This sequence comes from Pseudomonas sp. P105, assembly GCF_032614175.1. Taxonomy (NCBI): domain Bacteria; kingdom Pseudomonadati; phylum Pseudomonadota; class Gammaproteobacteria; order Pseudomonadales; family Pseudomonadaceae; genus Pseudomonas; species Pseudomonas sp. P105. The sequence continues at coordinate 5,723,479 of NZ_CP126693.1, read as the reverse complement.
ATGGCAGTGTGACATCTGTCACATCTCGCGTGCCTTAATGCCCCAGTAGCAGGCACAATGCCATCTTTGATCAGCCGGGTCGGAGCTTTTACCCTTGCCGCGTTCTTCCGCTGTACGTCTCAGTCATTTCCTACCGTCATTGGTGCTATTGCTGGCGGGGCTTGCGGCTGCCTACGTCAAGGATCTCAATGTCTTTTTCACCTCCCTGTTCAACGTTCTTCCTACATTGGTGTTGTTGCTCGGAGGGGCGTACTGCGCCGTTTACCGACGTCAGCGTGAGCTGTTTCTGATGATCACGGTGTACATCGCCTATTTCCTGCTGGACACCCAGACCGACTTCTATCGCGACAACGGCAAGGTGCGCGATGACGCAGCGGTGGTGTTTCACCTCGTCTGCCTGTTGTTGCCGCTGTTGTTTGGCCTGTTCGCCGCGTGGCAGGAGCGGACTCATTTGTTCCAGGACATGGTGGCGCGGTTCGCGGTGCTGCTGATCTTTGGAAGCGTGGCGCTGGCCCTGGAGCAAAGTTTTCCCCAGGCACTGCTGTTGTGGCTTTCGGAGATCCGCTGGCCAGCGTTGCACGGTGCCTGGATGAGCCTGATCCAGTTGTCCTACCCGGTGTTCATCGCCGCCTTTGTGTTGCTGGCCTGGCAATACTGGCGCCATCCGCGACCGTTGCATGCCGCGCAATTGGTGGGTTTGCTCGGCGTGTTCTGGATGTTGCCCAAGACCTTCATCCTGCCATTCACCCTGAACATCATGTGCAGCCAGGTGATGCTGATGATCGCGGCGGCGGTCGCCCACGAGGCTTATCAGATGGCGTTCCGTGACGAACTGACCGGCCTGCCGGGGCGTCGGGCACTGAATGAGCGCATGCAGCGCCTGGGTCGCAATTATGTCTTGGCGATGAGCGACGTGGATCATTTCAAGAAATTCAATGACACCCACGGCCACGACGTGGGCGATCAGGTGTTGCGGCTGGTCGCCAGCAAACTGTCGAAAATCAGCGGTGGCGGTAGGGCTTATCGCTACGGCGGAGAGGAATTTGCGCTGGTATTCGCAGGAAAAACCATCGAAGAGTGCATGCCTCATCTGGAAGTCATTCGCGAATCCATCGCGAACTACAGCATCCAGCTACGCAATCCCGACAGTCGTCCCCAGGATGATCAACAAGGTCGCCAGCGTCGTGCCGGTGCCGGGGCATCCAGTGTATCGGTGACGGTCAGCATCGGTGTGGCCGAGCGCATCGAACAGCGCACCCCCGAAGAAGTGCTCAAATCCGCTGACCAGGCTCTCTACAACGCCAAGGGAGCCGGGCGTAACTGTGTGATTGCCTATGGGCAGAACCGTCGCGGTGCGGTGCGCATGGAAGCGGCCGCGGGTTGAGTGATGATGGCGCATTCAGCGTCTGGACTGTGATTGTGAGCCTCGGTGGCCGGCAGTAGGTTTGAACGACCTGTTACCGGAGAAAACCACCATGCCCGAGTACAAAGCCCCGCTGCGCGACATGCGCTTTCTGATCGATCACGTCTTCGATTTCCCTGGCCGCTATGCTGAACTGGGCGCCAGCGATGCCAGCCCGGACATGGTCAGCGCGATCCTCGAGGAAGGCGCCAGGTTCTGTGAGAATGTGTTGGCGCCGCTCAATCGCTCCGGTGACGAAGAAGGCTGCCATTTCGACAACGGCGTGGTCACCACGCCTACAGGCTTCAAGCAGGCGTTCGCACAGTACGTAGAGGGCGGCTGGCACGGGCTGGCGGCGGACCCGACTTACGGCGGCCAAGGATTGCCCAGTTCCCTGGGCCTGGTCATCAGCGAAATGGTCGGCTCCAGCAACACCTCCTGGGGCATGTACCCGGGCCTGACCCATGGTGCGATGTCGGCCATTCATGCCCACGGCACCGAAGAGCAGAAACAGGCCTACCTCACCAAGCTCACGGCCGGTCAATGGACCGGCACGATGTGCCTCACCGAAGCCCATTGCGGCACGGACCTGGGCATCATCAAGACCCGAGCCTTGCCTCAGGCCGATGGCAGCTACGCGATTACCGGCAGCAAGATTTTCATTTCCGCCGGCGAACACGACATGAGCGACAACATCATTCACTTGGTGCTCGCCAAACTGCCGGATGCGCCTGCCGGGACCAAAGGTATCTCGCTGTTCATCGTGCCCAAGTTCTTGCCAGACGCCAGTGGCGAAGCGGGACCGCGCAATGGCGTCTCCTGCGGCTCGATCGAGCACAAGATGGGCATCAAGGCGTCCGCCACCTGCGTGCTTAATTTCGACGGGGCCAAGGGATTCTTGATCGGCGAGCCGAACAAGGGCCTGAACTGCATGTTCACCATGATGAACCATGCCCGGCTGGGCACCGGCATGCAGGGTCTGTGCCTCGGGGAAGCGAGCTTCCAGGGCGCGATCAAATATGCCAACGACCGTTTGCAGATGCGCTCGCTGACCGGCCCCAAGGCGCCGGAAAAAGCCGCCGATCCGATCATCGTCCACCCCGATGTGCGCCGGATGTTGCTGACCATGAAAGCCTTCAACGAGGGCAACCGGGCGCTGACTTACTTCACCGCGCAACTGCTGGATATCGCACACCTGAGCAGCGACGAAACCGCCCGCCAGGAGGCCGAAGACCTGCTGGCGTTCCTCACCCCGATCTGCAAGGCTTTCATGACCGATACTGGCCTGGAAGTAACCAACCACGGCATGCAGGTGTTTGGCGGCCATGGTTTCATTCGTGAGTGGGGCATGGAACAGCTGGTGCGCGACTGCCGTATTGCGCCGATCTATGAAGGCACCAACGGTATCCAGGCCTTGGATCTATTGGGGCGCAAGGTGCTGGGCAGCCAGGGCAAGTTGCTGCGAGGGTTCACCAAAATCGTCCATAAGTTCTGCGCCGCCAACGCTGAACATCCACAGCTCAAGGATTACGTCGCGCAACTCAACGGGCTCAACCAGCAATGGGGCGAACTGACCACCCGGGTTGGCATGGCGGCCATGAAGAACCCCGATGAAGTCGGCGCCGCTTCGGTGGACTATCTGATGTACAGCGGTTACATCATCCTGGCCTATCTGTGGTTGCGCATGGCGTTGGTGGCCCAGGCGCAACTGGATGCAGGCGAAGGTGATGCGGATTTCTGCCGGGGCAAACTGGCGACCTGTGAGTTTTACTTCAAGCGCCTGCTGCCAAGGACCGCTGCCCATCGGGCCGCGGTGGAGGCGGGGAGCGATTGCTTGATGAAGCTGCCGGCGGAGTTGTTTGCCCTCTGATGTGAGGGGGACAAAGATCGCAGGCTTCGCCAGCGCCTACAGACGTGCGCATATTCCCTGTAGGAACTGGCGAAGCCTGCGATCTTTTCTTTGGTGACTAAAAATAACAAAACAGTCACTGGCTGACCCTATGTGTCGCAAAAGTTGTTGGGGTACACTCAGGCCACTGCAAAAACCGTTTTCTTACGAACCAATTGTTTAGATCTTGCGAGGTTTGCCATGGCTGACTACAAAGCGCCCCTGCGCGATATGCGCTTCGTCCTCAATGAAGTGTTCGAGGTCGCGAAGCTCTGGGCTCAACTGCCGGCGCTGGCCGAGACCGTAGACGCTGAAACCGTCGAGGCGATCCTTGAGGAAGCCGGCAAAGTCACCAGCAAAAGCGTTGCCCCCCTCAGCCGTACAGCTGACGAAGAAGGTTGCCACTGGGCTGACGGTGCCGTCACCACGCCAGCCGGTTTCCCACAGGCCTACAAGACTTACGCTGAAGGCGGCTGGGTCGGTGTCGGTGGTGATCCGACCTACGGCGGCATGGGCATGCCCAAGGCTGTTTCGGCTCAGGTCGAAGAAATGGTCAACTCCGCCAGCCTGTCCTTCGGCCTGTACCCCATGCTGACCGCCGGGGCTTGCCTGTCGATCAATGCTCACGCCAGTGAAGAGCTGAAAGCAGCCTACCTGCCGAACATGTACGCCGGCGTCTGGGCCGGTTCCATGTGCCTGACCGAGCCGCATGCCGGTACGGACCTGGGCATCATTCGCACCAAGGCCGAACCTCAGGCCGACGGTTCCTACAAGGTCAGCGGCACCAAGATCTTCATTACTGGCGGCGAACACGATCTCACCGAAAACATCATCCACCTGGTGCTGGCAAAGTTGCCGGACGCACCGGCAGGCCCTAAAGGCATCTCGCTGTTCCTGGTGCCCAAGTTCCTGGTCAATGCCGACGGCAGCCTGGGGGCGCGTAACGCGGCCAATTGCGGGTCGATCGAACACAAGATGGGCATCCAGGCGTCCGCCACCTGTGTGATGAACTTCGACGACGCCGTGGGTTATCTGGTCGGCGAGCCGAACAAAGGCCTGGCGGCGATGTTCACCATGATGAACTACGAGCGTTTGGGTGTGGGTATCCAGGGCTTGGCCACCGGTGAGCGCTCCTATCAGAACGCCATCGAATATGCCCGTGACCGCCTGCAAAGTCGTTCGCCAACCGGTGCGCAGAACAAAGACAAAGTCGCTGACCCGATCATCGTCCACCCGGACGTGCGTCGGATGTTGCTGACCATGAAAGCCTCGAACGAAGGTGGCCGGGCATTTTCCACCTACGTGGCGATGCAACTGGACACCGCCAAGTTCAGCGAAGACCCGGCCACCCGCAAGCGTGCCGAAGATCTGGTGGCCTTGCTGACCCCGGTGGCGAAGGCGTTCCTGACTGATCTGGGACTGGAAACCACTGTCCATGGCCAGCAGATTTTCGGCGGCCACGGTTACATTCGCGAATGGGGTCAGGAGCAACTGGTGCGTGACGTGCGCATCACCCAGATCTACGAAGGCACCAACGGTATCCAGGCGCTGGACCTGGTAGGGCGCAAGATCGTCGGCAGTGGCGGGGTGTTCTACAAGCTGTTCGCTGACGAAATCCGCCACTTCACCGCTACCGCGAGCAGTGATCTGGCCGAGTTCACCAAGCCGTTGAACGACGCTGTCGGTACGCTGGATGAACTGACCGAATGGCTGCTGGACCGGGCGAAAAGCAACCCGAACGAAATCGGCGCGGCTTCGGTGGAATACCTCCAGGCGTTTGGCTACACCGCCTATGCCTATATGTGGGCATTGATGGCCAAGGCGGCCTTGGGCAAAGAAGCGCAGGATGATTTCTATGCGAGCAAACTGGGCACGGCGCGGTTCTACTTCGCCCGTCTGCTGCCGCGCATCCACTCCCTGAGTGCCTCGGTGAAGGCGGGTAGTGAGTCACTGTTCCTGCTGGACGCCGGGCAGTTTTGAAATCTGACGGCGTGTAAGCAAATGCTTACACGCCGTGCTGGCGTTTTCCCTCTATCGGCTGATTGGATCCAGAGCTAATCTACTTCACATGGACGTCGCGCAGGATGCGCAAAGCAAAAACACGGACACGTAGGATTCTGCCAGGATGGCGGAGCGAAATGGATGTCAGGGAAACAGTCTGCAAAGCCCCGCTTCGGCGGGGTTTTCTTTTGTCCGCGTTTTTATCTTCCCGCGCTTTATCCCTTCTGGATGGCTTCGCACTGAACCCTGACGAGCGGTCGGGTGTCCATGTGCTATATGGCAATGTGGCCATCGCCAATCAGGAGTCATCCATGGATATCATTCGAATCATCATCGCCATTCTGCTGCCGCCATTGGGTGTGTTTCTGCAAGTGGGCTTCGGCGGGGCATTCTGGCTCAACATCCTGCTGACTCTGTTGGGTTACATCCCGGGCATCGTGCATGCGGTGTACATCATCGCCAAGCGCTGAATTTGTTGGTTTGCACAAATCCCCTGTGGGAGCGAGCAGGCTCGCTCCCACATTTGGTTTTGCATTTGCCCTATAGGGGGCCATCCATCACCCTGCGATAGAACAACCATTCATGCTCCAGCGCATGAGCCTGGTTGATCGCCTTGCGAAAGCCATGGCGCTCATCGGCGTAGTAATGCGCTTCTACCGCGATGCCGTTGTTCTGCAATGCCTCGACCATATCGCGTGTCTGCTGCGGCACGACCACGGCATCCAGTTCACCCTGGAAAAATATCACCGGGGTGCGGATCTGATCAGCGTGCAGCAGTGGCGTGCGGTCCCGATAGCGTTCGGCGTCCTGTTGCGGGTCGCCGATCAACCAATCCAGATAATCGCCTTCGAATTTGTGCGTGGCGTGGGCCAGGGCGACGGGGTCGCTGACACCATAGAGACTGGCGCCGGCGCGGAACACGTCATGGAACGCCAGGGCGCAAAGAGTCGTGTAGCCGCCAGCACTGCCGCCACGAATGAACGCGCAACGGCCATTGATCAAGCCTTGTTCCTCAAGGTGCGTGACCACCGCGCAGGCATCCTCGACGTCCACCACCCCCCAATTCAAATACAGCGCCTGTCGATAGGCCCGGCCATAACCGCTGCTGCCGCGGTAATTGAGATCGGCCACGGCAAAGCCGCGCTGGGTCCAGTACTGGATGCGCGGATCAAAGATGGGATAACACGCCGAGGTCGGTCCGCCATGGATGAACACCACCAGTGGCGGTTTTTCTTCGGCGTTCATGGCCGGGTAAAAGAACCCATGGGCTTGGCTGGAAGCCGAGGGATAGCGCAGGGTCCGGGGGCGACTGATGTGTTCGATGGGCAACGGCGCAACGCCACCGGCGAGCACCACCACTGCATGGTTTTGCCGCTCAATGGCTATCACCGCCGACGGGCTGATTGGCGAAGCGGCGATGGCATAAATGAACCGCTCATCGAGTGCCAGGCTGCGAAAACGCGAATAGGAGCCGGTGAAATCCTCGGATACGCCGTCACTGCGGCAGAGGCCCAGTCGCCCGAACCCCGCCTCGGTCCAACTCGCCAGGTAAGCGCTTTCGCCCAGCGGCAGCCAGGTACAGCCGCCCAGTTGCCAGGGTGCTGGGGCGTGATCGGCTTCGGCGGCGGGCAGTGGCTCCAGGTCGTCGGCGGATTCAATCCAGGGCTGCCAATAACCGCCACGATCGCTCAGGCAATAAAGGCGACCGGAATCATCAAAACGCGGTTGCTGAATAGACTCCTCGTGACCGCTGCCCGCGACGCAACGCGGCTCATTCCAGGCGCCAGCGTTGCGCTCGGCCAGCATCAGTCTCGTTGACGTCCACGGTTGATGGGGGCGGCTCCACTCAATCCAGGCCAGCCGTCGACCATCCGGACTCAAGGTCGGCGCGGCGTAGAAGTCCGCACCTTCGGCCAGCAGATGTCGCTGATGATCTGCCAGGCCGATCGAGACCAGGCGATGCTGATTGGCCTGCTCCTCCACTGCCAGCACCTGGCCGCAAGCGAAGTGAAGATCGCCATAACGACAATCACCTGATGTCAGCGCCACAGGTTGTTCGCCGGCGAGCGACTGGTGATACACCTGCTGGTCGGCCTCATTGACGAACAGCACACCGTCGTCGCTCAGGCAGAACGATCCGCCGCCGTATTCATAAACCCGGCTGCGGACACTGAACCCGTCCGGGGTCAGGCATCGGGCCTTGGCATCCTGCCAATGCCAGATCCGGCAGGCATCGTCTTCGGGACGGTATTGATTCCAGAACAGTCCAAGGGGCCCGACTTGCAGCTCAGCGAAGTCGATGCCTGCCGCAACGGCCTGGGCTGCGCTGAAAGAATCAGCCTTTGGCGATGAGGCGTGAGTTTCGTTCATTGCGAAAGGCCAGTTGTTCAATCGTCTGAGTGGCATGCTCGGCGTCTTCCCGAGCCTGAAGAATCATCCCGTGATGCTCGGATTTGCTGCACACCGGGTCGGCATTGCTCGCATCGCCCGTGAGCATGAACGCCTGGCAGCGACAGCCGCCGAAGTCCTTTTCTTTTTCGTCACACGAGCGGCACGGCTCGGGCATCCAGTCATAGCCGCGGAAACGATTGAAGCCGAACGAGTCGTACCAGATGTGCTGCATGCTGTGGTCGCGCACGTTGGGAAATTGCACGGGCATCTGCCGGGCGCCGTGGCAGGGCAATGCAGTGCCGTCCGGCGTGACGGTCAGGAAAATGCTGCCCCAGCCGTTCATGCAGGCCTTGGGGCGTTCTTCATAATAGTCCGGGGTGACGAAGATCAACTTGCACGGATGCCCTTGGGCCTCAAGTCTGGCGCGGTACTCGTTGGTGACACGTTCGGCGCGTATCAGTTGTTCCTGGGTGGGCAGCAGGCCGACGCGGTTGAGCTGTGCCCAACCGTAGAACTGGCAGGTGGCAAGTTCGACGAAGTCGGCTTCAAGGGCGATGCACAGCTCGATAATGCGGTCGATCTTGTCGATGTTGTGCCGATGGGTGACGAAGTTCAGCACCATCGGATAGCCGTGGGCCTTGACCGCCCGGGCCATTTCCAGTTTTTGCGCGAAGGCTTTCTTTGAACCTGCCAGCAGGTTGTTCACCTGTTCGTCGCTGGCCTGGAAACTGATCTGGATGTGGTCGAGGCCGGCCTTTTTGAAATCGCTGATTTTCTGCTCGGTCAAGCCGATGCCAGAGGTGATCAGGTTGGTGTAGAAACCCAGCCTGCGCGCCTCGGCGATCAGTTCGGCCAGGTCCTGGCGCACCAGCGGCTCGCCGCCGGAAAAGCCCAATTGCGCGGCGCCCATCTCACGCGCCTCGCGAAACACCTTGAACCACTGCTCGGTACTCAGCTCCTTGCCCTGCTCGGCGAAGTCCAGCGGATTGGAGCAGTACGGGCATTGCAACGGGCAACGGTAGGTCAGCTCGGCCAGCAGCCACAGCGGCAGGCCGACTTCAGGCTTGGGCGGCAGGCTTGTGGCGTCAGACAAGTTCGATCCAATGCTCTGCACGGGCGACCTCCATGAATTGCTCGATGTCGTCACCGAGTTCCGGCACGTCGGGGAACTGTTTGGCCAACTCGCCAATGATGGCGGCCACATCCCGTTCACCGTCGATCAGGCCGCCAATCAGCGAAGCGCTGTCGTTGAGCTTGATCATGCCTTCAGGATAGAGCAGCACGTGGCCCTTCTGTGCCGGCTCGTACTGGAAACGATAGCCGGGGCGCCAGCGTGGGGTCTTGCTGCGATCGAAACTCATAAGGTAATTCCTTTGTGCCACACCCGTTGCCCGGTCACGCTGTGATAGGGCGGGCGGTTCAATTCGTAGGCCATGCTCATGGCATCGAGCATGCTCCAGAGGATGTCCAGTTTGAACTGGAGAATCTCCAGCATGCGCTCCTGGCCTTCGCGGGTGGTGTAATGCTGCAAGGTAATCGCCAGGCCGTGCTCCACGTCTCGCCGGGCCTGGCCCAGGCGGGTGCGGAAGTATTCGTAGCCGGCGGGGTCGATCCAGGGGTAATGCTGCGGCCAGCTGTCCAGGCGCGACTGATGGATCTGCGGTGCGAACATTTCGGTCAGGGAGCTGCTGGCGGCTTCCTGCCAAGAGGCGCGGCGGGCGAAGTTGACGTAGGCATCCACCGCGAAGCGCACGCCCGGCAGCACCAGTTCCTGGGAGCGCAGTTGATCGGGATCCAGGCCAACCGCCTGACCCAGCCGCAACCAGGCTTCGATGCCGCCGTCTTCGCCGGGCGCGCCGTCATGGTCCAGCAGGCGCTGGATCCACTCGCGGCGGATTTCCCGGTCCGGGCAGTTGGCCAGGATCGCGGCATCCTTGAGCGGGATGTTCACCTGATAGTAAAAACGGTTCGCGACCCAGCCCTGGATCTGCTCGCGAGTGGCGCGGCCCTCATACATCGCCACGTGATACGGGTGATGAATGTGGTAATACGCACCCTTGGCACGCAGGGCCGCTTCGAACTCGGCGGGGGACAGGGGGGTGTCAGTCATTGCGGTTCTCCGGGCAATTCCCGTGGATTCTGTGGCGTCAGGGTTGGCCCCATCGCGAGCAGGCTCGCTCCCACACTCGATCTGTAATGCATGAAATATCCGGTACGACTCAAACTACCGTGGGAGCGAGCCTGCTCGCGATGGCGTCTCATTAGCCAGCAGCGATTGGCTGACACAGCGCACACCCACTCCCACAATCGTCGCGCCCGTCCTACAACTCAATACTCATTCCGTCGTAAGCCACCTCAATCTTTCGACGTACAAGTTCGGCCCGCTCGGGCGAGTCTTCATCGAGGATCGGGTTGGTATTGTTGATATGAATAAGGACCTTGCGCGGTTCGGGCAGTTGCTCCAGCACTTCGATCATCCCGCCAGGCCCGTTCTGTGCCAGATGGCCCATCTCGCGACCGGTGCGGGTGCCGACGCCACGACGCTGCATTTCATCGTCGTCCCACATCGTGCCGTCCACCAACAGGCAATCGCTGCCGGCCATGATCTCCAGCAAAGGCTCGTCGACTTTACCCAGGCCTGGGGCGTAAAACAGCTTGCCGCCGGTGCGCAGGTCTTCGACGATCAGGCCGATGTTGTCGCCTGGGTGCGGATCGAAGCGGTGCGGTGAATAGGGCGGCGCTGCGCTGCGCAGCGGCAGGGGAGTGAAGCGCAGGTTCGGGCAGGCCGGGATGGTGAACGGCTGGTCGAGTTCGATGCGGTTCCAGCTCAGCCCGCCGTTCCAGTGGGCCAGCATGTTGAACAGCGGAAAACCCGTGCTCAGGTCTTCATGGACCATGTCGGTGCACCAGACTTGATGCGGGCAGCCTTCGCGCAGGCTGAGCAGGCCGGTGGTGTGGTCGATCTGGCTGTCCATCAGAATGATGGCGCCGATACCGGTGTCCCGCAGTGCCCGACCCGGTTGCATCGGGGTGAATCCTTGGAGCTGGGCACGAATGTCCGGGGAGGCATTGCACAGCACCCAGTTCACGCCATCATCGGAAATCGCGATGGACGACTGGGTGCGTGCCTGGGCTCGCAGGCTGCCGTTGCGAAAACCTGCGCAATTGGCGCAGTTGCAATTCCACTGAGGGAAACCGCCGCCGGCGGCGGAACCTAGAATCTGGACAAACATGGCCGCTCCATTTGCAAACCGAAATAAAAAACGCCCCGGCTGACCGAGGCGTTGTGCTGCGCGTTCAACCGCCTGCAGCCATCAACGGCTGGCGAAGTACATGGTGACTTCGAAACCGATACGCAGGTCGATATATGCGGGTTTGGACCAAGACATGGAAATACTCCTTTAGGTGGGATGCTGTAATCAGGATGGGTCGGTTGAGACCTATACATATAGTCCACCTCCGAAGGGAGATGTTCAGATGCTTAGGCGGCTATGTTACTAAATCTGACATATTCGTTGGCCGCAATTCTCTAAGAAAGCTCATTGCACAGACTGTAATGATCACGGCACCGCGTGCCAGGGCTCTCCAGGGCAGGCTCCATTGGTCAGGCAGTAGCGTGCACTTTCGGCGCTAGTCAGTTGCCGCACGGCGTCCATCAGCTGTTCTCGACTCACACGCATGATGGCATCGGACAATTGCTCAAGATAATCCGACGGGTGGCCAGCGAGTTTGCCCTGCCAGAGCAGTTCGGCCGCTTGGGCGCAGGGCAGGGCGGCGCTCTGGAATTGGGCGGCGAGGGCCTGCTGCTGACTGGCCAGCGTCGAATCGTCGAGCTGCCGGAGCAGGTCCGGTAGGCCGCTCAGGAACTGGTCGATATGGGCAATCAACTGGGCCGCCGAGGCGCTGGGAGATTGGACACCAAACAACACACCGGTCTGCCCATCGATCTGCTTCACACCGCTGAACACTGCGTAACCCAACTGCAACTCGACCCGCAGGCGCTGGTAAAACGCTGTTTGACACAGCTGTGCCAGCAAACGCCATGCGGCTTCATCGGGCAGGGTTCGGGTAGGCGTGGGACAAAACAACAACACGGCCTGTTCGTCGCCGTGGGTCTGAAGGGTGTGCCAGATCGGCTTCCCGCAAGGGGAGGTCGGTTGGGCTTGCTGGCCGGCAATGCCGGGCACCCGGGCCAGCACCGGGCCCATTGCTCCCTGGGTGGCGGCCGACAGACCGATGGCCAGTGCGTCCCAATGCGCCGTCATCCACACGCTGTTGTCGTGATCGGGCAGCGCCAAGGCTGACGATGGGGAGTTTTGCTGGCAATGAATCGGCAGCTCCTTCAACAGGTGTCGAATCGGTATCAGTGCAGGTTCGCTCTTCGCTGGCGCCGGCGGCAGTGGTTGTCCCAGCTTCGTCAGGATGTGCTCGAGCACCAAGGGCATCGGTGCCTGCAGGCCAACCAGCTTCAGCAGCCATTGGTCGGCGCAGGGCTCAAAGGTGACTTCCACGCCGGCCTGCTGCGCATCTTCACGCAGATCCTGCAGATGCCGATCAAGCCTGGCCGAGAGGTCGAGCGGGGGCAGCGTCGCCAGTCGCCAGCGCAGATACACCGCGCCTTGCGGGGTGTTGTCCGCCAGCCCTTGGCTGAACTGCATGGGGGAACGTTCCCGCCGGCCCCGGGAGCGGTCCTGGGCAAAGGTACGCAGACCGCGATGGGCGCTGGTCTGGCCGCGTATCAACCCGGTACGGGATGGTTCGCTTGCCGTTTGCAGGAACGGGTTGGGCGCGGGCAGTTGCCATTGCCCGGTGACGTTATCTGCCGCGTGCAACTGCTTGAGAATTTCCCGGAGCCGCGACAGATCGTTTTCCGACAGTTGAACAGCGCGTTCTTCATTGTCCCAACGGGCCAGTTGCAACGCCGTTGCCGTTTCCTGCCGACGTTGCAGGCGGGCGCTGAACTCATCGCGCAAGGGCGCCCAGTCGTCTTGGGCGGCGAAAAATCCCAACCAATCGTGCAGCAATGGCTGAATGTCGTTCAGTGCGTGATCGTTATCGAGTTTGAACTCGATGTGCAACAGCGCCTGCTCGGCAAACTCGTACAGCGCCGAAGCCTTGAGGCTGTCAGCCAGACCGCGTTGACGCAAGGTGGCGAGCAGGCCGCCCGGTTTACTGTTGTTCAGCCATGTGCAGAGAAAATCCATGGCTTGCGGCGAGGCGACCGGTAAACCTTCGAAGGCGCACAGCAGATCGAGACGTCCTGGGCTGACCTGTTGATAACCGGCCTGGTGCGATGCCATCAGCTCCGGCGCTGGCTGCCGGGTGACCGCTTCACCCGCAGGTACATCGCCGCTGAACTGCTCGGCCAGTGCCTTCAAGGCTTCGATGCTTTGCGGGCCCGCCAGACTCAGCGCCATTTGGCCGCTCTGGTAGAACCTTCGATAAAAGTCTTGTAGTGCCATTTGGAACTCGGCCCGCTGCACCGCGAGGCTGTCGCGATTACCCGCATGGAAACCTCGCAGTGGATGAGCTGCGGACAGTCCTTCGTGCAGGGCCACTTGTCGCTGGGCCGTGGGGTCCTGAGACCAGGCGATGAATTCCGCGTGCAGCACTTCTCGCTCGCGCAATTGGACGGTTTCATCCAGGCGCGGATGGGAGAGCATGTCCCCGAGTCGCTCCAGACCGCCGGCAAAGGCAGCCGGTGGTAATTCGAAGAAGAAATCGGTGGTGCGATCGCTGGTGCGGGCATTGACCTGGCCGCCATGCCGTTGCACGTAGGTCATCAGGTTCTGCTCTGTGGGAAACCGCTCAGTGCCGAGGAAGAAAAGATGTTCGAGCAAGTGCGCCAGTCCCGGCCAGGCGAGCGGCGCATCATGGCTGCCGACCGCCACCCGCAGCACCGCAGCGCTGCGCTTGAGGCCGGGGACATGGCGCAATGTCACCCGCAAGCCGTTGGCCAGGGTTTCAGTGTGGGGGTAGAAGGAATCGACGGCCGACATGAGCGTTTCCAGAACAGAGAAGCGCTCATGCTAGCGGATTAGGGAGCGTTCTCAATCAGTGTTTGTTCAAGTCGTCGTAAAGCTCAGGGCGGCGGTCATGCAGGTAGTTGTAGGCCGCACGGCAATCCTCAATGAGGTGCCGATCCAGTTCCCCCACGATCAAGGCCTCGTCCAGCCCGGCCAGGGCAGGGCGGCTGCCATCCGGGGCGGCGATGCTGCTTTGCCCGCAGTACTGCAATTCACCTTCATGACCGCAATAGTTGGCGTAAGCCACAAAACACTGGTTCTCGATGGCCCGGGCGCGCACGGTGACATCGGCGATGAACTCATAGGGCTGCATGTTGGCGGTGGGCACCAGGATCAGTTCGGCGCCGGCCAGGGCCAGGCGCCGGGCGTTTTCCGGAAACTCCAGGTCATAGCAGATCAGAAAGCCAAGCTTCCAGCCGTTAAGCTCGACGATGGGCAGCTCGCTATCGCCAGCGCTGAACATCGCGTGGTCCAAATCGCCAAACAGGTGACTCTTTCGATAATTTGCCAGGCGTTCGCCGTGGGCGTCGATCAGTTGCACCGCGTTGTAAATCTGCCCATCTTCGCTGCGTTCCGGGTAGCCATAGGCGATCGCCAGACTGGCCGCCTTGGCGATGCGAGCGATCTGCTGCGCCCATTCGCCGTTGTAGACCTCGGCCAATACATTCACCGCGTCGACGCCAATGTTGTAGCCGGTCAGGAACATTTCCGGCAACACCAACACATCGGCGCCCCTGGCCTCCAGCGCCACCTGATGCAGGCGTTGCAGGTTGGCGGCCGGGTCCAGCGGCAGCGGTGAACATTGGTAAAGGGCTACACGCATCAAAAACTCCTTTTATTCGGGCAGGGCGATCGGACCGATTTCGTCGAACACGTCACCTGGCCCCGGGTTCTCGGGGTGAGTTTCACCGCCGAAGTGCTTCATGATTCCCCACACGGCATTGAGTGAGGTTTGTACCGCGCCCTCAACCCAGGCCGGTGTCCATGAGACGTCATCGCCGGCGATAAAGATCCCTCGCTGTTCGGCCGGCATGTCGTCCTGCATGAAATGGGCGTACATGCGCTGGTTGTAGCGATAGTGGCCGGGCAGAGCACCTTTGAATGCGCCGAGGAAATGCGGGTCGGCTTCCCAGGAGACGGTGATCGGATCGCCGATGATCCGTGCGGCGATGTCCACCTTGGGGTAAATCTTCTTCAAGGCGTCGAGCGCCAGCTTCACGCGTTTTTCCACCGGATGGGGGAGCATTTTCAGCGCATCGCTCATCCACGAGTAAGACAGGCAAATGACCCCCGGCTTGTCATCGCCATTGTCGAACAGATAGGTGCCACGGGTGAGGCGGTCGGTGAGGGTCATGCTCATCAGGTCGCGGCCGGTTTCCGGATCCTTGTCCTTCCAGAACGGCCGGTCGACCATCACGAAAGTCTTCGACGATTGCATGTAGCGGGTGCGATCCAGGGCCATCCACATTTTTTGCGAGAACAGCGCCTCTTCGCATTCGATCTGAGTGGTCAGCAGCCAGCTTTGGCAGGTGACCAGCACCGCGGCATATTCGCGGGTGTTGTCCCACACGTCGGTCACGCTGAACCGGCCATCGTCGGCACGCGCGATGCGCTTCACACCGCTGCGCGGGGCGCCCAGGTGCAACGAGTTGAGGCTGGTACCTTCTGGCCAGTGCGCGCAGCGCTCCGGCACATGCTTCCAGATGCCATGGGGCACCTGCTCGACGCCACCTACCACAAGATGCTGATGATCGTCGCAATTGGTCATCACCACGCGGAAGATTTCCAGCATCGAATTGGGAAAGTCCGAGTCCCAGCCGCCGGTGCCGAAACCCACCTGGCCGAACACTTCACGGTGCTGGAACGAGAGTTTGGCAAACGCCTTGGACGTGGCGACGAAGTCGTAGAAAGTGCGGTCGTCCCACAGGGGGACCAGGGTGTTCCACAGTGCCTTGAGGCGTGGCACGTCGCGGTCGCGAATCGCCTGCTGGATATCGCCGAAGCGCGAACCGTCCTCCAGCGCATCCGCCCAGGCGTCGGCCACTTCCTGGAACAATGCCGGCAGGTCGGCCAACTTTTGTGCGTAGTAGGTCTGGCCTTCCAGATCGATGACCGTGCTGCCCGAGGCCGGGGTCAAAGGGTTGGGAAACGGTTTGGTCTCCAGGCCCAGTTTGTCGACGTAGTGATAGAACGCCGTGGACGACACCGGAAACCGCATGCCCCCCAGCTCGGCTATGACACCCTCGGCGCCGTTGAACGCTTGTGAGCGCAGGCGCCCACCCATCTTCGACGCTTCGTAGACCACCGGCTTGAGGCCCAGCTTCATCAACTCGTAGGCCGCCACCAGACCGGCGATCCCGGCACCGACAATCGCGACTTCTGCCCCGTGGTTTTGGGCGGGAATACTGCCCAGGCCGGCGGGATGCTCGATCCAGTCGTCAAAAGCGAAAGGAAAGTCCGGCCCGAAAATGGTGATGGGCTTCTTGCCGTCTGCTGGGTGGCGATTGTTCTTGTTCATGGCTGACCTTGATTGGGCGACTCGACGCGGCTTTCGCGTCTGAGTATAGGAAAGATGCCAGCCATTCTAGAGAGGGTGAAACACGTTAATAAGACGCAATGTGTCGTCGTTCTGGATTGTTATCAGTCATTTTGATGCGTTGGTTAGTCGTAATGACGAGTTTGAGCCTGGTGAGTATGGACCTTCTGGTGAAGGCGGTGGGCGGTTACTGGGGAGGCGGGCTGTGCTCGGGTTTTCGTGAGCAAGCCCGCTCTGACAGGTAAGTCGCACCCTCTAGACCGGCTGCCCCCGATCGATCTTGCTGCTGAGGATGATCGAAGTGGTGGTTTTCTCCACCCCATCCACACTGCCAATCTGATCCAGTAACTGATCCAGCTGCTCCGGTGAATCCGTGCGCAGCCAGGCCACATAGTCGAATTCGCCGCTGACCGCACACAGTTGCTGGACCTGGGCCATCGCACTCAAGCGCCGCAGCACGTCCTTGCCGGAGCGCGGTTGAACCTTGATGCCGACGTAAGCCTGTAACCCGCCGTCTATCACCCGCTGCCCCAGACGCACGCCGTACCCGGTGATGACCTTGGTTTTTTCCAGCCGCGCCAGCCGCGAAGTCACGGTGGTGCGGGCGATGCCCAATTGTCGGGCGAGCATGGCGACGCTTTCCCGGGCATTGATTTGCAGGGCGGCAATCAGCTGGCGGTCGATTTCGTCGAGGACGGGAGGGCAGGTGTCAGACAAGATGGGCTCCGGCGTGGATATCGGTGGCTGGCATGTTACAGGCTCGCATGCCTTTGCCACCTACTCCATTTGGGATGCGCTCGGGAATGCCTGCCACCATGAGGTTGGTCATGGCGGCAGTATCCGCAGATTTGACGATGCTGGCATCAGCCCGTTTCAGATGCGGCCGCAGCCCGATTTAGGCGATGACCGGGCCGGGATCATTTCCAGCGATTGGTATCCCATGCCTTGCGGTCGAGATCGAGGTCGGGGAAATTTGCCGGATCGAAGACCGGCCTTGCCACACCGGCTTTCAACTGCGCGCGGAAGTCGTTGATCACCCGTATCGCAGTAGGGAACAGCATCAAAATCGCAATGAGGTTCACCAGTGCCAGAATGCCCATCATCGGATCTGAGAAGAAGAACACCGAGGTGGCGTTCGGGGCCGCGGCGCCGAGGAAAATCAAGCCCAGGATAAACACGCGCAGCACCAGCAGGGCCGGTTTGGATTTGGTGATGGCCGCCAGTGCGTTCTCACCCAGATAGACGTTATAGATGATGGACGAGAAGGCGAAGAGCAGGATCGCCAGGCTCAACGCGTAGCGCGACCACTCACCAAAATGGCTGGCCAGTGACTGTTGTGTCAGCACGACACCGTCGATACCTGTAGCACCGGCAACATAGACATCACCCAACAGGATGATGAAAGCCGTGCACGAGCAAATCACGATCGTGTCGATGAAAACCGAAAACGATTGGGTAATGCCCTGGCTGACCGGGTGATGTACCAACGCTGTCGCTGCAACGTTCGGTGCTGAACCAAGTCCAGCCTCGTTTGAGAACAGACCGCGGCGCAAGCCTTGTGCAATCGCAGCCCCCATGCCGCCGGCGATGGCTTCTTCATAGCCGAAGGCACTGGAGACGATGCGTACGAAGAGCGCCGGAATTTCACCGATGTTCATCACGATGACGATCAGGGCAAGCGCCAGGTAACCCAGCGCCATGACGGGCACCACGACATCGGCCGCCTTGGCGATGCGCTTGATTCCACCAAAGATCACAAAACCGGTGACAAGCACCAGGAGTGCCCCGGTCACAAGGCGGCTGATCCCGAACGAATCCTGCATCGCGCCGGCAACCGTGTTGCCTTGAAAGGCGTTGAAGCCAAGGCCGAACGCCGACAGCAGGCAGACTGCATAAACTATCGCCAGCCAGTTGTAGTTCGACCCGAGGCCGTGCCGGATATAGTCGGCTGGGCCGCCACGGAAGGAGTGTTCACCGTCGGTGCGCTTGTAGATCTGGGCAAGCGTACATTCGACGAGACTTGTCGC
Organism: Pseudomonas sp. P105; assembly: GCF_032614175.1. Classification (NCBI taxonomy): domain Bacteria; kingdom Pseudomonadati; phylum Pseudomonadota; class Gammaproteobacteria; order Pseudomonadales; family Pseudomonadaceae; genus Pseudomonas; species Pseudomonas sp. P105. The sequence goes on along the minus strand of NZ_CP126693.1, from coordinate 5,705,208 downwards.
CATGCCGACGAGCGCGATGCACCACATCCAGAAAACCGCGCCGGGCCCACCGAGCGTGATCGCGACGGCTACACCGGCAATGTTTCCGCCGCCCACGCGGCCGCCCACGGATACGAGTAGCGCTTGTCGCGCGCTGAGGTTGTTGGGGTCACTGTTCTGGTTCTTCCCTGACAGCACGCGGAACATCCGGCCGAAGAATTCGAACTGGACGAAACCCGACATGATCGTGATGAACACTCCGAAGACCACGAGAATGGGTATGAGCGACCACCCCCACGTGAGGCTGTCGACATACCCAAACAGCGTTTGCAGGAATTCCATCTGTTTCTCCTATATTTCTTATTATCGGCGGAATCGCTCTCTTGAGCGTCCCGCGATCAGTTTATGCCTGGTTTTACATCCGATTTCGCGTCTTCGGACGTTTCGGTGCCGCCGATCGTTCCCGATCTGAAAACTCGCTATATGGCACCGTCGAGTCGTTCGAGGGCTAAACCGGCCTTTATCGCTGGCAGTGGCCGGGCCCTGGCGGGCGCAACTGTACTACAGAGCGGTAGTTTCGGCGCCCTGAGAGTTGTGTTTAATCCGTCTCAGGAGCTGTCCGACGCCTGTTCAGCGGGGACTACCAGTTTGATTCACTGAATGTCCGGTATAGGCGAAATTCACTATAGCTGGGCGGGTACATACCGCATGGATGACGCTCTTGTTGCGCGGTTTATGAAGACCTTGGGCCAGATCACACAGTCTCGCCACTCAAAAACGCAAAAGCCGCGCAATGCGCGGCTTTTTGTATGGTGGGCCCACACGGACTCGAACCGTGGACGAAAGGATTATGAGTTGCTGGGCGAGGTGCTATGCCTAGAGAAATCGTTCGAAGGTGAACGTAGGTTGGCATAGCTGGAGGGCCCGTAGTTACTGGTTTTGAGCGTAATTTTGAGAAGGTTGCTCAAGCTGAGTACTGGACCGTGGTTGTACTGATTTTGCGGACTTTGAGTTTCGCAATTCGCCCCGCAGTGAAATCTTCTCCCACGATCTTCTGTAGTGCCCCCGGGCTAATTCTCTCGCAGCTCCAGAACCACGTTCCATTCACAGATCAAGAAGCAAAACGCGGCTTGGTCTAAGGCATGCGTATCGTCTGACTTTAAAGGTTGGCGATTGCGGTGACCTTTCATGTGCGTTAGATCCGTGCTGTCTAGGATCAGAATTAGGCCGCGCCCGCAGAGTTGGCGAGGCTGGTCAATGTGGCATTACACATTTCCGACTGCACCTGGCCTGCGTTACAGCCGCCACCCATCATTTAGCAGTGATTTTTGGCGGCATCTAACCTACGTTAGGAGTTATCAGTATGTTCAAAGTAACCCCCAATCCGCCGGCAAGGTCCAACGCTAAGATCATCGATCAACGCGCTGTTGATCGACTGTTGTCCCATATGATTTTGGGTCAGAGACGGCACCGAGAAATCGTGCCAGGGCTTCAGTCCCCCTCCGTGAACCGGCGCCGCGTCAGGAAAAGCACCACGCCCAGCGGCACGGCCAGCAGTGCTAGCAGCTCCAGGTCAAAGCCCAGCACCTGCTGCTCACCAACCTTGAAGATGCTGACCAAGCCCGTTGCCAGCAGCGCCAAACCCAGCCACTTGCGCAGCGGGTATGGTTTCAGAAACTGAACGAGGATCGTGCCCAGTACCAGAAGGACTACAGTTTGCATGATGTAGGGCATGTGCAGTTCCTCAGTCCTTGATGACCAGCGTCACGACAGAGCGCTGTGGGCCAATCCCGCCATGGACCTCTCCCTCGATGCTGACCAGCACGTCACCTGCATGCAGGTTCGGCAAGGCCCCTTTGAGGTACCAGTTGACACCTGTCGTCACGACTGCGCCTGAAGCCCAGCCAATGAGCGGCCCGCCCAACGCACCTACCCTCCCGGCAACGCCACCTGAGGCCGCAGCAATTCCCTTGGCGACGTTGCCGCGCATAGTACTGATAGCATCGGCCTGCTGCCGGGTGAGGGGATTGGAAATGCAGACTGTCAGCAGGCATGGCAGGTTTCGAGCCTGCACTCGGTCGTACATATCGACGACCATGCTGTTGACTTGGTAATGGGCGCGTTTCGCTTCGCCAAAGTGCAGCTCGCGCAGGCGACCTCGGTCGCTTTCCATGAGGGTGATTCGAGACAGATTGAAGACGATCCCTTCTGCGGACCTGTACTGCGTGGTCTTCTCGAACTTCATGCGCGTATCCATTCGTGCAAAAAGACGATGATTTTCTACAAGCGGTGACTAAGATGCAAACGGTCTTTGATGTGAGGCCCCGGGGAATTTGACGTCTGCACGGGTCTCATCGCCAGCGAGCCAACTCCCCGGTAACAACACATCGAGCGCGTCGGTTTTGGAGACGTTAGGCCGAGGCGCCTCCGCACGAGGCACTGGCCGGGGTATGCTGTGACCGTGTAAAGCTCCGTCGACAACTTCTGCGTTGCGCTGAGGGTTAAGGGCGTGCAATCAAACTGCAATCGCGGAATCCCGCCGCAAGGTGTCTAGAGAATCCGGGGCGATTCAGGATAACGGGATGGATCTCCCGTAGATATACGCATCGTCTGAATCGATGAGCGCTTGGGGGGACACTTTGTGGACACGGCAGCGGGTCGAAGTACCACTTTTTTCTCTGGGAGAAAACGAAAGCCGCGCAATGCGCGGCTTTGGAGTTGGTGGGCCCACACGGACTCGAACCGTGGACCAAAGGATTATGAGTCCTCTGCTCTAACCAACTGAGCTATAGGCCCTCAGTAGGCCGCGGATTATAGCGACGGTTTCTCGGCTGTGCTATCCGAAAAATCCGATACGGTCATACGAAGAAACGTTGCGGCGAACTCTTCGGCGCACAGGGGCAGGCTGACGATGTAGCCCTGGATCTGTTCGCACCCTTCTTCAGCCAGGAATTGTTGTTGGGCCAGGGTCTCGACGCCTTCGGCGATGATGGTGAATTGCATACTGCGGCCCAGCGCGATGATTGCCCGCACGATGGCCACGTCGTGCGGGTCATCGGGCAGGCCACGGACGAAGGACTGGTCGATCTTGAGGAAGTCCAGTGGCAAACGCTTGAGATAGCTCAGGGAGGAGTAACCGGTGCCGAAGTCGTCTATCGCCAGTTGCACACCGAGTTTTTTCAGCTGGTGCAGCACCGCGAGGGCTTCTTCGGCCTGGCTCATGATGAAGTTTTCGGTAATTTCCAGTTGCAACAAGCCGGGCTTGAGGTGGTGCTCACGCAGCAACTGTTCGATACGCCCCAGCAGGTTGGGTTGGCGCAATTGGGCTCCGGCAAGGTTGACCGACAGCGGGCCGAGGCTTTCGTAGGCGTCGTTCCATTCGGACAGTTGTCGACAGGCATGTTCCAGTACCCAGTCGCCAATCTGCAGGATCATGCCGTTTTCTTCGGCCAGGGGGATGAAATGCTCCGGCGGTACGTCGCCAAATGTGGGGTGGGTCCAGCGAATCAGCGCCTCGGCGCCCACCAGGCGATTGTCGGCAAGGCTGAATTTGGGTTGGAAGGACAACGATAATTCGTTGCGCTCGATGGCGCGTCGCAACTCGTGTTCCAGTGCCACCCGCTCACTGGCCTGGGCGGTGAGGTCGCGGGTGTAGCTTTCAACCCGGTTGCGGCCCTTGGCCTTGGAACGGTACATCGCCGCATCGGCATTCTTGACCAGCGTGGCGACGTCGCAGCCATCCTGCGGGTACAGGCTGGTGCCGATGCTGGCGCTGATGAAAAACTCATGTTCACCGGCCTGGAACGGTGCGGCAAAGCAATTCAACAGTTTTTGGGCAATGTGTTCGGCGTCGCTGGGTTGTTGCAGGCCTGGCAGCAAGATGATGAATTCGTCACCCCCCAGGCGCGCCACGGTATCGATATCGCGCAACTGCTCGCGCAGGCGCACGGCGATACCCTTGAGCAGCAGATCTCCCACCGGGTGTCCCAGGCTGTCATTGATGTGCTTGAAACGGTCCAGGTCCAGGAACAGCACCGCACCCTGGCCGCCATCTTCCTGCTGGCTGTTGAGCGCCGTCAGTAATCGGCTTTCGAACAATGTGCGATTTGGCAGGCCGGTGAGCGGGTCGTGGTGCGCCTGGTAATCGAGTCGGGCCTGGGCGTGCTTGAGGCTGGAAATATCAGCAAAGACCGCAACGAAATGGGTGATTTCCCGATCCCGGTTACGCACCGCGCTGATGGTCAGCCAACTGGGATACAACTCGCCGTTTTTACGCCGGTTGGAAATCTCCCCCTGCCAGTGTCCCTCGGCGGTCAACTGGTGCCACATCGCGGCATAGAACGCACTGTCATGCAGGCCGGAAGCCAACAGCCGCGGCGTGTGACCCAAGGCTTCGGTTTCGCTATAGCCGGTGATCTCGCTGAAGGCGCGGTTCACCGCGCTGATGTGCTGTTGTGTATCGGTGATCAGCACGCCTTCGGCAGTGCTTTCGAATACGGTGGCTGCCTGTTGCAGTTTTTCCTGCATCAGGTGGCGTTCGGTGATGTCCCGGGCGATGGTCAGCATGCAGTCTTCGTTGCCGATGGGCAGAGGGCGGCTGGACACTTCGCAGAGCCTTATCTGCCCATCGTTACGGCGGATATGACATCTGAAGTCCCTGACATAACCGTCTCGTTGCAATTGGTCGAGCATCTGTTTGCGCTCATTGAGGTTGACCCAGATACCCAGGTCCAGGGTGGAACGGTCCACCGACAAGGCGCTATTGAAACCGGTAATACGGCTGAAGCCTTCGTTGACCTCAATCAGCAGGCCGTCGCTTTGCCGGGACAGTAGCAGGCCGTCGGGCGAGGCATGAAAAGCCTTGGCGAACTTCTCTTCGGAAGTCTGCAGCTGCTGCTGGGTTTCCTTGAGCTGGCTGATATCACGGACTACCACGACCAGGGCTGGGGTGGTGTCGAGGTCGAAGGGTTCGGCCGATATCAGCCCGGTGAACACCTGGCCATTGCTGCGGCGAAAAGGCATCTCCAGATTGCGGATGCTGCCGGCCTGTAATCGTTGCAGCAGGCCCGGGCCGACGTCCTGGATGCCCCAGATGTTCAGTTCGGTCGCGGTTTGGCCCACCACCTCTGCGGCGCTCAGGCCAATCTGCTCCTCGAAGGCTTTGTTGACCTCCAGCAGGCAACCGTCCATCAGGCGCGCTATCACCAGGATGTCCGGGCATTGACGGAATACCGAGGAGAATTTTTGCTCGGAGAGGCGCAGCGCTTCCTCGGTGCGTTTGGCTTCGCTGATGTCGATCATCAACCCGCGCATCACCGGTTCGTGGCCGTGTTCGATCAGGCTGACAATGTCGCGCACCCACAGGCAGCGGCCGTCAGCGGTGATCACGCGGTAATCAATGCAATGGTCCCGGCCCGCCAGCACTTCATGCTCACAATAGCTCTGGGCGCGGATCAGGTCGGCAGGATGAATGATGTTGCGCCAGAACCCTGGAATCAGCCAGTGGGAGAGGGGATAACCGAGCAGATCTTCGGCGTGAGGCGACACGTAGCTGTAGGTGAAGTCACTGACCCTTGCCTCCCAGGCAATTGCTGAAAGGCTCTCCACCAGCCCGCGGTAGTGGTATTCGCTGCTGCGCAGTTCTTGTTCCAGATCAACTCGTCGCGCGATCTCTGAGCTGAGGCGGCGATTGATGCGAATCACCGCCGCAAGGACACCGCTCAAGAGGAGCAGCGCAGGCAAGCCGTAAACCAGCAGGTCTGACCAGAACCTTCGGTAATCTCGGACATTGCCGACCCATTTCTCCTGGATTTCGCTGATCTGGGCCGGGCTCATGTCCGCTATCACCTTGTCCAGGATACCCACCAGTATCCTGTTCTCCCGGGGGACGCCCATGGCCAGTTGATATCGATAGGGTGTTTCTCCGCTGACATAGAGCCCGTCAAGCTTGAGTTGGCGCAGGCTCCAGACACTGGAAGCCAGGTCGCCCACCACCGCATCCACTTTATCTGTGGCCAAGGCTTGCAAGGCTGAGCTGACATTGGGCAGCGCCACCAGATTCAGGTCTGGATGGTGGTTGCGCAACAGTTCGTGGGGCGCATAGTTTTCCACCACGGCGATTTTCAGCCCGTACAAATCCTCAAGGTTATGAGGTTCTGCGCCGCCATGATGGGCCAGGATGACGATGGGAAAGTCCAGATATGGGCGGGTGAAAGCCAGGTAGTTCTGACGTTCGGGCGTGGACATGATGCCGGGTAAAAGATCGATTTTGCCCTGTGCGACCTGCTCCAGCACCATCGTCCAGCTGACGGGCTCGATAGGCGTGAGCGTGACAGCCAGCCGCTCGCGGATAACATCCACGTAGTCGGCGGCCAGGCCCTGATACCGCCCCTGATCGTCGCGAAACTCGAACGGTGGCCAGGAGGCGTCGACACCCAGGCGCAGGTCGGGGTGGTCCTTGAGCCAGCGGCGCTCTTCGTCGGTGAGCGTCAGCGCGCCAGCCGTTGCGGTCCAGCTCATCAATGACAGCAAAATCACGGCCGTCAGTCTGGGCATCACGGTCTCGTCATGGCTTGGGGAGGATGTTTCGAGTGTAGACGGGCAATAGGGCGGGGGGGCGTAGCGGGGGGATTTTATCTGCACATAACAAAACCCCCGGCAGGGCCGGGGGTTTTTAACATCACTCGTCGAGGAAGGAGCGCAGGTGCTCGCTTCGCGTCGGGTGGCGCAATTTGCGCAAGGCCTTGGCCTCGATCTGACGAATCCGCTCGCGGGTTACGTCAAACTGCTTACCGACTTCCTCAAGGGTGTGGTCGGTATTCATGTCGATGCCGAAACGCATGCGCAGTACCTTGGCTTCACGGGCAGTGAGGCCGGAGAGCACTTCGCGAGTCGCTTCCTTGAGACTCTCAACGGTGGCGACATCGATCGGCGACTGCATGGTGGAGTCTTCGATGAAGTCACCCAGATGGGAGTCTTCGTCATCACCGATCGGGGTTTCCATGGAGATCGGCTCTTTGGCGATCTTCAATACCTTGCGGATTTTGTCCTCAGGCATTTCCATGCGTTCGCCCAGCTCTTCCGGAGTCGGTTCACGACCCATCTCCTGCAACATCTGCCGGGAAATGCGGTTGAGCTTGTTGATGGTCTCGATCATGTGCACCGGAATACGGATGGTGCGGGCCTGGTCGGCGATCGAGCGAGTGATCGCCTGACGGATCCACCAGGTGGCATAAGTCGAGAACTTGTAGCCGCGACGGTATTCGAACTTGTCCACCGCTTTCATCAGACCGATGTTGCCTTCCTGGATCAAATCGAGGAATTGCAGGCCGCGGTTGGTGTACTTCTTGGCGATGGAGATCACCAGACGCAAGTTCGCTTCGACCATCTCTTTCTTCGCGCGGCGGGCCTTGGCCTCACCGATCGACATGCGACGGTTGATGTCCTTGATCTCGGCGACGGTCAGGCCGGTTTCGGCCTCCAGCGCGGTCAGCTTCTGCTGGCAACGAATGATGTCCGGTTGCAGGCGGGCAATGGCTTCAGCGTATTTGCTTTTGCCTTTGGCCAGTGCATCGGTCCAGCTTTCGTCGACTTCGTGGCCAGGGAACTGACGCAGGAAATCAGCACGTGGCATGCGGGCATCACGCACGCACAGTTGCATGATCGCGCGCTCTTGCTGACGCAGACGATCCAGGGCGCCGCGGACACGCTCGACCAGGCCTTCGAACTGCTTTGGCACCAGTTTGATCGGCATGAACAGCTCGGCCAGTGCCAACAGCTCGGCAATTGCCTGCTTGTTGTTGCGGCCATGCTTCTTCAGCGCCTTGCGGGTGATTTCCATCTGGTCGGCCACAGCGCCGAAACGCTGGGCTGCGATGACCGGGTCCGGACCGCTTTCGGCTTCTTCTTCGTCGTCACTGGCTTCGGCGTCGTCGTCATCGGTGTCGTCGTCGGCCTTGGCGGCTTTCGCGTCGATCGGCGGCGGCACTTCGGCTGCAGGCGGCGCGATACCGTCGTCCGGGTCGATGTAACCGCTCAGGACGTCGGACAGGCGGCCACCTTCGGTGGTGACGCGGGTGTACTCGGAGAGAATATGGTCAACCGTGCCAGGGAAGTGCGCGATTGCGCCCATCACTTCGCGGATGCCTTCTTCAATGCGCTTGGCGATTTCGATTTCGCCTTCACGCGTGAGGAGCTCTACCGTACCCATTTCACGCATGTACATGCGCACGGGGTCGGTGGTGCGACCAATGTCGGTCTCGACCGCTGCCAACGCTGCGGCCGCTTCTTCAGCGGCCGCCTCGTCGGTATCGGCGTCGGCCAGCATAAGGGCATCCTTATCTGGAGCAACCTCGAATACGTTGATCCCCATGTCGTTGATCATGCGGATGATGTCTTCCACCTGTTCCGGATCTGAAATATCCTCCGGCAGGTGGTCGTTGACCTCCGCGTAAGTCAGGTAGCCCTGCTCACGACCCAATAGGATCAACTCTTTGATACGAGACTGCTGTTGCGCTTTTCCGGACATAACACCCTATCCACTGAAGGTCTTGGCGGGCAAAAAACAAGCCGAGGATTATACCTGAGCTGTGACCTCACGCGCCAGTTGAGGTCGGGTTTGATGCGCAAACATTGCGGCTGAGTAAGTCGCGCAATTGGTTTTTCTCTTCGCTGGTCAACTCGCTCTGGCGAGCTTTTCGCAGAAGTTGTTCCAGATTTCGCTCGCGTTGGCGGGCGGACAAGCTAGTAATGGTGTCGAAAAACTGTTGTTCAAGGTTGTCTCCATCAATCAACCATTCCTTCTCGGCCAGGGCCTTCAACAGGCGCCCTTGTTCGGTGCCGTGCCATCGGGCGATCAACTGGAAAGAGTTAAGTTTGGGGTTCTTCTGCACGGCTTCAAGGAGTGCGATCAGCAATTGCGTATTGCTGTGGTCCTCGGCGGCGAAGTGCCCGGCGTCCTCGACCTTTTCAGCCAGTTGCGGGTGGTGCAGCAAAGTCCGCAGGGCGGCCAGTGTTGGTGGTTCGACGGCGGCCGGCACGCGCGGGGCACGTGGCTGGTCGCGATCGCCGCGCTTACCGTTCTTGTCCCAGGGTTTTTTGTCCCATTTCTTGCCGCCGCTGCCCGGTTTCTTGGGTGTCCATTCCTGCGCAGGCGCGTAGTCCTGCTGAGGTTGATGATAGTCGGCGAAATCCGGCATCGCGTCGTAATCAATGCCTGGGTCGTAAGCCGGCGGTGCTTCCTGGGGGGCGCTGTGGACCAGTTGATTGACCGCTTCGCTGTTCAGGCCGGTGATTTCGGTCAGACGCTGGCGCATCAGTGTGCGCAAGTTGGCGCCGGGTACCTTGTCGATCAGCGGTGCCGCGAGGGTGGCCATATGAGCCTTGCCTTCGAGGGAGCGTGGATCGGCTTCTTCGGTCAACTGCTGGAAAAAATAATCGGCCAGCGGTTGCGCGTGCTGGTTGATCCGCGCACGGAAAGCATCGGTGCCTTCGGAGCGCACCAGGGTATCCGGGTCCTCGCCCTCGGGTAAAAACAGAAAGCGCGCTCGCCGCCCATCCTGCAGGCATGGCAATGTCGCTTCCAGTGCTCGCCAGGCGGCATTGCGGCCGGCCTGATCGCCGTCGAAGCAGAACAGCACGCTGGGCACGACGCGAAACAGGCGCTTCATGTGCTCTTCGCTGGTGGCGGTGCCCAGGGTAGCAACGGCATTGCGCAAACCTTGCTGGGCCAGGGCGATCACGTCCATGTAACCTTCGACGACGATGATTTCGTCGAGGTTGCGGTTGTTCTTGCGCGCTTCGTACAGCCCGTAGAGTTCCTGTCCTTTATGGAATACCGGGGTCTCCGGGGAGTTCAGATACTTGGGTTTGTCGTCGCCCAGGACCCTGCCGCCAAACGCGATGATCCGTCCGCGCGTGTCACGGATCGGGAACATTACCCGGTCGCGGAAGCGATCATAGCGCTTGCCGGTTTCGGCATTCTCGATCAGCAGGCCGGCGTCGATCATCGCGCGCTGCTGCAAGGTGTCGCTGCTTAAGTGCTTATACAGATTGTCCCAGCCGGGCGGGGCAAAGCCGAGGCCGAAATCCCGGGCGATTTCCCCGGTCAGGCCGCGGCCCTTGAGATAATCCACGGCTGCCTTGCGGGCAGGATGGCTTTTGAGGGCCTGGCGATAAAAATCGGCCGCCGCGGTCAGCAATGGGTAGAGCGGCGAGTCGGTGGGTTGGCGCGGTTTGTGCGCTCGGCCACTTTCCTCGCGGGGAATTTCCATGCCGGCGGCTTTGGCCAGTTCTTCGACAGCCTGGGGGAAGTCCAGGTTGTCGTGGTCCATGATGAAGCCGAGGGCATTGCCGCCAGCGCCACAGCCGAAACAGTAGTAAAACTGTTTGTCGGGGCTGACGCTGAAGGACGGGGTCTTTTCCTTGTGGAACGGGCAGCAGGCCGTGTAATTCTTGCCGGCTTTTTTCATTTGCAGGCGAGAGCTGACCACATCGACGATGTCGGTGCGGTTCAGGAGGTCGTCAATAAAGCTCTGGGGAATCAGCCCGGCCATGGCGTTCTCATCATCACTGCGCGAAATATGGACCCGAAATCAGCAGGCGTAACCGACTCTTGGTCTTGAGGCACGGTAAAACGGTGGCTCGACCGGGTCGTCTGCATCATCGCTGTCGGGAAGTGTATCTGCCGATAGTCCACTGACGTTAATCACTAATCAGTATTCGACTGTTTGAATATGTTGCGCTGAGTCCGGTAACGGCCGTTCAGGCCTCGGATCATCAGGCGGGCACGCAAGCAGGTGCCTTGGGCTGATCGTCGTTAGAGGAATCAGGGTGTGCTCGTCAGTAGCCTTGGAAGGCTCGTCAGAAGAGACGTGCACCGCTGGCAAAAGAGCCAGGTCTGACGTGGTAAAGCAGGTTGTCTCGGTCGCATGTGCGACTTTGACAGTGAAGCATCAAGCGTTTTCCGCAAATGCCATAAGCCCGGCTTGAGGGCCGGGCTTGGCAGAAGCTTGCTACGGACGTCTGTGTATTAGTACAGACGTACGGCGCGGCGCTGTTCGCGCTGAACTTTCTTGGCGTGACGCTTAACAGCGGCTGCTGCTTTGCGCTTACGCTCGGAAGTCGGCTTCTCGTAGAATTCGCGGCTACGAACTTCAGCCAGAACACCGGCTTTTTCGCAGGAGCGCTTGAAACGACGCAGAGCTACGTCGAAGGGTTCGTTCTCTTTTACTTTGACGGCTGGCATCCAGAGCTACCTTCATTCATTACCGGGGTCAACATCCTCGCGGCAAAAGAGCACTTGAAGACGTCGGTTTTTAAGGGTTGCGGATGTTAACCCCTCATCGCTCGGAATGCAAAGCCTCTGATCGAAAACCGCTGGTCGGGGCACAACGCGACGACTATTATGCGCGCCTTCGAATTCAGCCTCTACAAGGCGCAAACCCATGCTAGTACTGGGATTAGAAACCTCCTGCGACGAAACCGGTGTCGCATTATACGACAGTGAACGCGGCCTGTTGGCCGATGCGCTGTTCAGCCAGATCGACCTGCACCGCGCCTATGGCGGCGTGGTGCCCGAGCTTGCGTCCCGCGATCACGTCAAGCGCATGCTGCCCTTGATTCGCCAGGTCCTGGCCGAGGCCGGCTGTGTGCCGACCGAGATCGACGCCATTGCCTACACCGCCGGGCCGGGCCTGGTGGGCGCGCTGCTGGTGGGTGCTTCCTGTGCCCAGGCGCTCGCCTTCGCCTGGGGTATCCCGGCCTTGGGTGTGCATCACATGGAAGGTCATTTGCTGGCGCCGATGCTGGAGCCGCAACCGCCGGAGTTTCCGTTCGTCGCTTTGTTGGTCTCTGGCGGTCATACCCAGTTGGTCCGGGTCGATGGCATCGGCCAATACGAACTGTTGGGGGAAACCCTGGACGACGCTGCCGGTGAAGCTTTCGACAAGACCGCGAAGATGATGGGCCTCAATTACCCGGGCGGACCGGAAATCGCACGGTTGGCGGCCCAAGGAGTGGAAGGGCGTTTCGTCTTCCCGCGGCCGATGTGTGACCGCCCCGGTCTGGATTTCAGCTTCAGCGGCCTGAAAACCTTCGCCCTGAACACCTGGCAGCAATGCGTCAGCGCCGGAGACGACGGCGAGCAAGCCCGTTGCGACATCTCGCTGGCGTTCCAGCAGGCGGTGGTGGAGACTTTGACCATCAAGTGCAAGCGCGCCCTGAAACAGGCCGGACTCAAGCGTCTGGTGATCGCTGGCGGAGTCAGTGCGAACAAGGCTTTGCGCGTGTCACTAGAGAACATGCTTGGCAGCATGAACGGCGACGTTTACTACGCCAGGCCGGAGTTCTGCACAGATAACGGGGCGATGATTGCCTTCGCCGGATGCCAGCGTTTGCAAGCCGGCCAGCACGAAAGCCTGGCAATCAGCGTGCAGGCGCGCTGGCCCATGGAGCAGTTGTCACCGCTGTAGGGCGTATGGATTAAAAATGCCGTTCGCGCCCGGCAAACAGGTCGCGTAGATTGCCCCGGTGGCGCCAGACGATCAGTGCAACGAGTGCGGTTACCGGCAGCAAGGCCGCCGGCTCCTGCCAGGCCAGCAATGGCAGGATCAGCGGTGTGGCGATCAGGGCGGCCAGGGAGCTGGTGCGGGTCAGGTAGAACGTCAGCAGCCAGGCAGCGACGGCCAGCAGGGCGGCGGGGGGATACAGACCCAGCAGCATGCCGGCGGCGGTGGCGACGCCCTTGCCGCCGCGAAAGCGAAAGTACAGCGGGAACAAGTGACCCATGACCGCGCAGACACCGATCCAGGCCTGTTGCTGCAACGAAAGTCCTGCAAGATTGGCGAGCAGAACCGGGACAAGGCCTTTGCAGAGGTCGCCAAGCAAGGTCAGGATGGCAAGTTTGCGTCCGGCCAGGCGCAGCATGTTGGTGGCGCCGGCATTGCCCGAGCCACTCATTCGCGGATCCGGGCGACCGGTCAGGCGGCTGAGCAAAATGGCGAAGGACAGCGAGCCGAGCAGGTAGGCGAAAGTCGCCAGTAACCAAAACATGCTAACTATTCCGGGCGAGGACGCCCTGATTCTAACGGCGCATTGCGCCCTTGTCGTGCTGCGGAGAAGAGTGCTTGGACAGAGTGTTTATCGAAGGCCTGGAAGTCGACACGGTCATTGGTGCCTACGACTGGGAGCGCGGCATCCGCCAGTGTCTGCGGCTGGATCTGAGTTTCGCCTGGGATAACCGTCCGGCCGCCGCCGGCGATGACCTGACCCTGGCGCTCGACTACGCCAGCGTATCGTCGCGCATCCAGGCATTTGCCGAGCAAGCCCAGTTCCAATTGGTCGAGACCTTTGCCGAACGACTGGCCCAGGCGCTGATGGACGAGTTCAAGATTACCTGGTTGCGCCTGAAAGTGACCAAGCCCGGCGCTGTGCCGACCGCCAGTGGCGTGGGCGTGGAGATCGAGCGCGGATGTCGCTGACTCAGGTTTTTCTCGGGCTCGGCAGCAATATCGAGCGCGAAGCCCACTTGTGCGCAGGTCTTGAAGCCCTTGCCGGTTTCCTGGTGGACATACGCTGTTCGGCGGTATTCGAGAGCCAGCCGGTGGGGATCAAGAGCGGGCCTTTCTTCAATTTCGTCGTAGCTGCCTACACGGATCTGCCGCTGATGGAGCTGGACCGTCGCCTCAAGTTCATCGAGGCAGACAACGGTCGTTATGCGCCGGACCGTAAAGGGCTGCCGCTGGATATCGACGTGTTGTTGTATGGCGAGCAGGTCGGCAATTTCGACGGCTTGATCCTGCCCCGCGCCGAAATTCTCAAGAACGCCTTTGTCCTGTGGCCATTGTCGTTGATTGCACCCGATCGGATACATCCTGGCGTAGGCAAAAGCTTCGCGACTTTGTGGGATGAGTCGCAGATTGACCAGGTGTTGGCTCCGGTGGCTTTTGAATGGCGGGGTGTACCGCTCACGCCTTTGGAGCTGCTGTCAGGTCGCTGACGTCATCGCGAGCAGCCTCGCTCCGACATTGCGCCTGAGCGGCCCGCGATGCCTGTGGGAGCGAGCCTGCTCGCGATGGCCGAGATGCAAGCCGACACAAAGCTTTCTCAGCTCGCCGCGTCTTTATACGCTTTCAATGCCCGAAGACGCTCACGCTTAATCGCCTCGCCCAATTCAGGTCCCTTGAAGCCTTTTTCCAGCAAGGGCTGCACCGCTACTCCGCGTGCGGCCGCTGCCGCTCCACGCAGGTAATCTGCCTGTGGATAACTTCGACTCTCCAGGCCCTTGCGGCCACGCGCATCCATCTCGCATGCAGCGATGAATTCCTCGAAGCGCTGGGGGCGGCGATACACGTCAAAACTCTGCAACAGCTCAAGCAAAGTGGAGGCCTTCAGCTCAAGCGCACGATGGCCGTGGGTATGGTATTGACCGACCAATAAAGCCAACTCCTGACAGTCGCGTGGAGCCTTGAAACGTTCATTGACCGCCTTGATCAGCTTCAGGCCCGTGTGTTCATGGGCGATATGCCGGGGCCATTCGTGCGCGGGTGTCAGGCCTTTGCCCAAGTCATGCAGCAGGCACGCCCAACGAACTGTCAGGGGTTGTTCATGCAGCGCGGCCTGCTCCAGCACGCTCAGGGTATGGACGCCGGTGTCGATTTCAGGGTGATGGGCCTCGGGTTGCGGCACGCCGAACAGTGCATCCACCTCGGGCATCAAGACTTTGAGGGCTGTGCAATCGCGCAGGACTTGGATAAACACCTGCGGTTGTTTTTCCATGAGAGCGCGGGAAATTTCTTTCCAGCTGCGCTCGGCGGTCAAGGCTTGCAGTTCGCCCGAGTCGCTGAGCTGGCGCATCAGTTCCAGGGTTTCGTCCGCCACTTTGAAACCCAGCGGAGCATAACGCGCGGCAAAGCGGGCAACCCGCAGGACCCTGAGGGGATCTTCGGCGAACGCGGGGGAAACATGGCGTAGCAGGCGGGCTTTGAGATCGCGTTGGCCGTGGTACGGGTCGGTAAGATTGCCATGGTCATCTTCGGCCATGGCGTTGATCGTCAGGTCCCTGCGGATCAGGTCTTCTTCGAGGGTCACTTCAGGGCTGGCGTGGAACACGAAGCCGCCATAACCGCGGCCACTTTTGCGTTCGGTGCGGGCGAGGGCGTATTCCTCCCCGGTCTTGGGATCAAGGAATACCGGAAAGTCAGCTCCCACCGGGCGAAAGCCCTTGGCGAGCATGTCCTCGGCCGTAGCCCCCACCACGACCCAATCAATGTCGGTGACAGGAATGCCCAGCAGGCGATCGCGAACGGCGCCGCCGACTTTATAGATCTGCATAAAAAACCTCCGTTGGTCTGACAGGATAACCTTTGCGCCAGGCCTTCGGAGGTGAAAACGGGTTCAAAGATGAATGACAGCCAGGTCCAACCGGCCATAATCTCCTTCGGTTTGCTCGGTTCGGGGGGGCACGTGATGGGTTTTCATCACCTGCTCGCCTTGCAGGGTTTCGAGATGGATGTCGAACCCCCAGAGGCGGTGCAGGTGCTTGAGGACTTCATCGGTTGAGTCGCCCAACGGTTTGCGATCATGCGCCTGATGGCGCAGCGTCAGCGAGCGATCGCCCCGGCGATCGATGCTGTAGATCTGAACGTTGGGTTCGCGGTTGCCCAGGTTGTATTGCGCCGCCAGTGTCTCGCGGATGACGCGATAACCGCTTTCATCGTGGATGGCAGGCACCAGCAGGTCATCTTTCTGGTCATCATCGAGGATGCTGAACAGTTTCAGGTCGCGGATGACCTTGGGCGAGAGGTACTGGAGGATGAAGCTCTCGTCCTTGAAGCTGCTCATGGCGAATTTGATAGCGGACAACCAGTCCGAGCCGGCGATGTCCGGGAACCAGCGCCGATCCTCCTCTGTGGGGTTTTCACACATGCGCCGGATATCGCGGTACATGGCAAAGCCCAGTGCATAAGGGTTGATGCCGCTGTAATACGGGCTGTCGAAACCGGGCTGGAACACCACGCTGGTGTGGGACGTGAGGAACTCCATCATAAAACCGTCGGTGACCAGGCCTTCGTCGTACAGGTCGTTCATGAGCGTGTAATGCCAGAACGTGGCCCAGCCTTCGTTCATGACCTGGGTCTGGCGTTGCGGATAAAAATATTGAGCGATCTTGCGCACGATGCGCACGATCTCCCGCTGCCACGGCTCCAGCAGCGGCGCGTGTTTTTCAATGAAATAGAGGATGTTTTCCTGAGGCTCGGCAGGGAAGCGCGCGTTGTCTTTCTCGCTGTACTTGTCCGCCCCTTTGGGAATGGTGCGCCACAGATCGTTGATCTGCTTTTGCAGATGTTCTTCGCGATCCTTTTGACGCCGGCGTTCTTCTTCGGCGGAAATCGGATACGGTCGTTTGTAGCGGTCCACGCCGTAGTTCATCAGCGCGTGGCAGGAGTCCAGCAGGTCTTCCACGGCATCGATGCCGTGACGCTCCTCGCATTGCATGATGTATTGCTTGGCAAATACCAGGTAATCGATGATCGAGCTGGCATCGGTCCAGGTGCGAAACAGGTAATTACCCTTGAAGAAGCTATTGTGGCCGTAGCAAGCATGGGCCACCACCAAGGCCTGCATGCAGATGGTGTTTTCTTCCATCAGGTAGGCGATGCAAGGGTCGGAGTTGATCACGATCTCATATGCCAACCCCATCTGGCCGCGGCTGTAGGACTTCTCGGTACTGAGGAAGTGCTTGCCGTAGGACCAGTGGTGATAGCCCAAAGGCATGCCGACCGACGCGTAGGCGTCCATCATCTGCTCGGCGGTGATCACCTCGATCTGGTTCGGGTAAGTGTCCAGGGCATAACGGTCCGCGATACGGCTGATTTCCCGGTCGTAGGCCTGGATCAGCTCGAACGTCCATTCGGAGCCGGTGGAGATGGGTTGACGCTTCTGCTCTTTTTTGGCGGTCATGTCACTAACCTGCGCTGGAAGAGTTCACGGAAGACCGGGTAGATGTCCCCGGCCGAGACCAGTTGCTGCTGGGCAAATGTGTCGGAAAACGCTTCGGCAATGCGTTCATATTCGTACCACAAGGCCTGATGTTCCCGTGGAGTAATTTCCACATAGGTGTAGTACTGGACGAACGGCATGATCTGGTTAATCAGGATGTCGCGGCAAATGGGTGAATCATCGTTCCAGTTGTCGCCGTCGGACGCTTGGGCTGCATAGATGTTCCATTCATTGGCCGGATAGCGTTCGGCCATGATTTCCTGCATCAGCTTCAGGGCACTGGAAACGATCGTGCCGCCGGTTTCCCGGGAATAGAAGAACTCCTCTTCGTCCACTTCCCTGGCGCTGGTGTGGTGGCGGATGAACACCACATCGATCTTGTCGTAGTTCCGTTTGAGGAACAGGTACAACAGGATGAAGAACCGCTTGGCAATATCCTTGGTGGCCTGGGTCATGGACCCCGACACGTCCATCAGGCAGAACATCACGGCCTTGGAGCTGGGGTTGGGTTGTTTCACCAGCAGGTTGTACTTGAGGTCGAAGGTATCGAGAAATGGCACACGGTGAATCCGCGCGCTAAGTTTTTCGATCTCCGCTTCCAGCTCCTGAATATCGCCAAAATTGTCGGGTTCTTCGCGCTTCAGGCGGGCGAGCTCCTCCTTTGTCTCGCGCAACTTTGCCCGGCTGCTGCCAGACAGCGCGATGCGCCGGGCATGGGCCGAGCGAAGCGTACGGATAATGTTGATACGCGAAGGATTGCCTTCATTGCTGATGCCGGCGCGCACCGTCTTGAACGTATCGGTGCCGGTCAGATTGCGCTTGACCAGATTCGGCAGCTCAAGGTCCTCGAACATGAACTCCAGGAATTCCTCCTGGGTAATCTGGAACACGAATTCATCCATGCCCTCGCCGGAGTTGCCGGCCTTGCCCGGACCTCTCCCGCCACCTCCGCCTTGCGGGCGCGGAATGTGTTCGCCGCTGGTGAATTCCTTGTTGCCGGGATGCACGACAGTCTGTTTGCCGCCACGCCCGTGGTGAAGCACCGGCTCGTCGATGTCGCGTCCGGGGATGCTGATCTGCTCGCCATGTTCCATGTCGGTAATGGAACGGCGACTGACCGCCTCTTCGACGGCCTTCTTGATGTGGTCACGGTAACGCCGCAGAAACCGCTGGCGGTTCACCGTGCTTTTGTTCTTGCCATTAAGGCGTCGGTCGATCACATAGCTCATAGGTGGCCCTCTGGGCAGCTTCAAGTTCTCAGCTTCAAGCTGCAAGCCGCAAGCGCAGGGACGGTGAGCGCCCCTGCAGCTCATGGCTTGAAGCTTGCCGCTGCTTCACTGCCTCACTGCGATTTCCGGACCCGCAGGTACCACTCGGAGAGCAGTCGTACCTGTTTGTCGGTGTAGCCACGTTCGACCATGCGTGTGACGAAGTCGTTGTGTTTTTGCTGGTCCTCCTTGCTGGCCTTGGCGTTGAAACTGATGACTGGCAGCAGGTCTTCGGTATTGGAGAACATTTTCTTCTCGATGACCACCCGCAGCTTTTCGTAGCTGAGCCAGGTCGGGTTCTTGCCGTTGTTGTTGGCTCGGGCCCGCAAGACGAAGTTGACGATTTCGTTGCGGAAATCCTTGGGGTTGCTGATCCCTGCCGGTTTCTCGATTTTTTCCAGTTCCTCGTTCAGCGCCACGCGGTTGAGGATTTCGCCGGTTTCCGGATCGCGGTATTCCTGATCCTGGATCCAGAAGTCCGCGTAAAGCACGTAGCGATCGAAGATGTTCTGCCCATATTCGCTGTAGGACTCCAGGTACGCGGTCTGGATTTCCTTGCCGATGAACTCGATATAACGCGGAGCCAGATACTCCTTCAGGAAGCGCAGGTAACGCTCGCGGGTTTCCGCCTGGAACTGTTCCTGCTCGATCTGCTGTTCCAGCACATACAGCAGGTGAACCGGGTTGGCTGCGATCTCGTGTGGATCGAAGTTGAAGACCTTGGACAGGATCTTGAAGGCAAACCGTGTGGACAGACCATTCATCCCTTCGTCGACCCCCGCGTTGTCGCGGTATTCCTGGATCGACTTGGCCTTCGGATCAGTGTCCTTGAGGTTCTCACCATCATAGACGCGCATCTTCGAATAGATGTTGGAGTTTTCCGGCTCCTTCAGGCGCGACAGCACCGTGAACTGGGCAAGCATCTTCAGTGTGTCGGGGGCGCAGTGGGCCTTGGACAACGAGCTGTTGAACAGCAGCTTGTCGTAGATCTTGACCTCATCGGTGACTCGCAGGCAGTAGGGCACCTTGACGATGTAGATCCGGTCGATGAAGGCTTCGTTGTTCTTGTTGTTGCGGAAGGTGTGCCATTCCGATTCGTTGGAGTGCGCCAGCAGGATGCCGCTGAACGGAATCGCCCCGAGGCCTTCAGTGCTGTTGTAGTTGCCTTCCTGGGTTGCGGTCAGCAGGGGGTGCAGCACTTTGATGGGCGCCTTGAACATTTCGACGAATTCCATCAGGCCTTGGTTGGCCCGGCACAGCGCACCCGAATAGCTGTAGGCGTCGGCGTCGTTTTGAGGAAACTCTTCCAGCTTGCGGATATCGACCTTGCCCACGAGGGCCGAAATGTCCTGGTTGTTTTCATCCCCCGGTTCGGTCTTGGCCACCGCGATCTGGTTGAGGATCGAAGGGTAGAGCTTGACCACCCGGAACTGGCTGATGTCACCGCCGAACTCGGCCAGGCGCTTGGTGGCCCATGGCGACATGATGGTATTGAGGTAGCGGCGCGGAATACCGAAGTCTTCCTCCAGAATCGCGCCATCTTCGGTAGCGTTGAACAGCCCCAGGGGGGATTCGAACACTGGAGAACCCTTGATGGCGTAGAAGGGCACCTTTTCGATCAGCTCCTTGAGCTTCTCGGCCAGGGACGATTTACCGCCGCCGACGGGACCAAGCAGGTACAGGATCTGTTTCTTTTCTTCCAGACCCTGAGCTGCATGGCGGAAATAGGACACGATCTGGTCGATGCACTCTTCCATGCCATGGAAGTCCTGGAAGGTCGGATAGCGGCGAATCACCTTGTTGGAAAAGATCCGCGAAAGCCTCGAATTGGCCGAGGTATCCAGCAGTTCCGGTTCTCCGATTGCCAGCAACAGGCGTTCCGCAGCCGATGCGTAGGCGCTGCGGTCCTGCTTGCAGAGATCGAGGTATTCCTGCAGCGAGTATTCCTCCTGCCGCGTGGACTCGAAACGTTGCTGGAAGTGGCTAAAAATACTCATGACGTCACCTCGCTCGATACGTGGAGCCGGTGTCGGATCAATCAGTCGATGCTGGTCGGCCGCTGGGAACCCAGCTGCCGTTTACCCCCCAGAATGCTTTCAGAAATGCCGTCTCCTGAAAGCTGTCTCCCGATGAACCCGCGCGCCGGTGTACCGGCTCTCCCCTGTTTTGGATGGCCTGAGGCTAAGGATAGTTCGGAATCGGAGAGGTAAAGGTTGAATGCGTAATTAGTTGTGGCAGACCGTTCGTCCGCCATCACCCAAACCCGCGGTTCACGTGGGCTTGGGCGTCATAAAAATTATTCCGGGTTACCTGGGGCTGTTTCTGCAGGATAAGTCGTGCGCCACAGCTCAAAACCGCCGTCCAGGCTATAGACATCGGAGAAGCCTTGGCTGACCAGGTAAGCGGCTGCGCTCTGGCTGGAGTTGCCGTGATAACAGACCACCACTACGGGGGCATCGAGGTCCGCATTGCGGATGAAATCGGAGAGGGAGTGGTTATCCAGATGGGTCGAGCCGCTGATGTGCAGGGCGGCGAAGGTGGCCGGATCTCGAACGTCGACGACAACCGCGCCTGTTTCACGCAGGGCCTGGGCCTGCTCTGGGGGGATGCGTTTAAAAGCGGTCATTTGGGACTCCTGTAGCCTGACGCGCGGCACCGATCAAACGATGGTAGCGGCCGTTACTGATGCAATGGTCGGATGATGAAGGGATTTGGCGTGACCCTGTTCGTCACACTCGCAACGCAGTTGCTCGCCAGAGTCGACGTTCATCAGCGTCATCGCGCTACCCCATACGCATCCGGTGTCGAGGGCGAAAACCCCAGGTTCGTCGGATTGGCCTTCCAATGCCGCCCAGTGCCCGAAAATGATCTTCAGGTTACGGGTCTTGCGCTCTTTGTGTTTGAACCAAGGGGCGTAGCCAGGTGGCGCGGTCTCGATGCCTTCCTTGCCCTTGAGGTCCAGCTTACCGTCGCGGGTGCAGAAGCGCATGCGGGTGAAATAATTGGTGATGACTCGCAGACGGGCGGTGCCGGTGAGATCGTTGTCCCATTTGACCGGTTCATTGCCGTACATGCCATCCAGGTAGGGGCCGAACAGGTTGTCGTCGCGCAGCGCGTGTTCGACTTCGCCGGCGTACTTGAGCGCCTTGCGCAAGGACCACTGGGGTGGGATGCCGGCGTGCACCAGCGCCAGATTGCGTTGCTCGTCGTAGTGCATGAGCTTTTGCAGGCGCAGCCATTCCAGCAGCTCGACGCAATCGGGAGCATCGAGGATCTCGCTCAAGGTATCGGATTTTTTCAGGCGTTCGATGTTCTGCCAGGCGGCCAGCAGGTGCAGGTCGTGATTGCCGAGCACGCAGACCAGCGAATCGCGGATGTTGTAGAGAAAGCGCAAGGTCTCAAGCGATTGCGGGCCGCGATTGACCAGATCGCCCACCAGCCACAGCGTGTCTTTCTGTGGGTCGAAGGCGACCCGTTCCAGCAGGCATTTGAGCGGGTCCAGGCAACCTTGCAGATCGCCGACCGCATACGTCGCCATCAGTGCAGGGCTCCGGGTACCGCCAGGCGAAACGGCTTGATGATCGCGTCGAAACGCGTGCCGTCCTCCGCCAGCATCTGGTACGTGCCCTGCATGGTGCCGACCTTGGTCGTCATGACCGTCCCGCTGCTGTAGCTGTGGCTTTTTCCAGCGTCGATCAGCGGTTGCTGACCGACCACACCCTCGCCCCGCACGTGCTCAACATGACCATCGCCGTCGGTGATGACCCAGTGGCGTGATAGCAGTCGGGCTGGCAATGAGCCGTTGTTGCTCACGGTAATGGTATAGGCGAAGGCGAAACGGTTGTGCTCGGGTTGCGACTGTTCTGCCAGAAAGCGGGTGGCGACGCTGACGTCGACCTGATAACGAAGATCGGACATGCAAAAAGGCCTTAAAAGCGAAGCGGGACGCGGGCGTAGCTGAGAAGATCAGTCTAGGCCATGTATCGGGTAGTAGACCAGACGTCCCACCCGATAGCGATGAGCTTGTCAGATGGCGTCGGCTTTGGGCGTTACCTGTTCGCTGAGTTTGTCGGCCAGGCGCACGAACGCCGCCAGGTCCAATTGCTCGGGACGCAGGCTGCCGTCAACGCCGGCGGCTTCGATTTCGGCGCTGCTGAGCAATAGCTTCAGGGTGTTGCGCAGGGTTTTGCGACGCTGATTGAAAGCTTCGCGTACGACGCGCTCCAGCAGGCGATGATCCTTGGCCGGGTGCGGCAGGACGGCATGGGGTACCAGGCGGACGATGGCCGAGTCGACTTTGGGGGGCGGGTTGAATGCCCCAGGGCCTACGTTGAACAGATGTTCGACCCGGCAATGGTACTGAACCATGATCGACAGGCGACCCCAGTCACCGCCGCCAGGGCCTGCAGCGAGCCGTTCGACCACCTCTTTTTGCAGCATGAAGTGCATGTCGCGGATCAGGCCAGCGTTGCTAAGCAAATGAAAGATCAGCGGCGTGGAGATGTTGTACGGCAGATTCCCCACCACCCGCAGGGTATTGGGCGCAGCCTCCAGGCTATTGAAGTCGAACTTCAGCGCGTCGCCCTGGTGCAGGTTGAAATTGCTCATGCCAGCGAACTGCTGGTTGAGGATCGGGATCAGATCCTTGTCCAGTTCCACCACATCCAGTTGCGCACCGCTGCCGAGCAGGCCTTCGGTCAGCGCGCCCTGGCCCGGGCCAATCTCCAGCAGGCGATCGTCGGGTTTGGCATTGATGGAGCGCAGGATGCGATCGATTACGCCAGCGTCATGCAGGAAGTTCTGGCCGAAGCGCTTACGCGCGCGGTGTTGGTATTGCTCGGTCATAAATGGGTCTCGGCCATCTGGTAGGCGGTTTCCAAGGCGACCTGCAGGCTGCCGGTATCGATCCTGCCACTGCCGGCCAGGTCCAGGGCGGTGCCATGGTCCACCGATGTGCGGATGATCGGCAGGCCCAGGGTTACGTTGACTGCCGCGCCGAAGCCTTTGTACTTCAGTACGGGCAGGCCCTGATCGTGGTACATCGCCAGCACCGCGTCGCAGTGCTCCAGATATTTGGGGGTGAACAGAGTGTCGGCAGGCAGCGGGCCACGCAGGTCCATGCCCTCGCTGCGCAAGCGCTCCAAGGTGGGTTCTATGGTGTCGATTTCTTCATGGCCCAGATGTCCGCCTTCACCGGCATGGGGGTTGAGCCCGCACACCAGGATACGGGGCCGGGTGATGCCGAACTTTTCCTGCAGGTCGGCGTGCAATATCCGCGTGACCCGCTCCAGGCGTTGCGGGGTGATGGCATCGGCGACGTCCCGCAAGGGCAGGTGCGTGGTCACCAGTGCCACGCGCAGGCCGCGGGTGGCGAGCATCATTACCACCTGCGTGGTGTGGGTCAGGTCCGCCAGGAACTCGGTATGCCCGGAAAAGGCAATCCCGGATTCGTTGATCACGCCCTTGTGCACCGGAGCGGTGATCATGCCGGCGAAACTCCCGTCCAGGCAGCCCTGGCCAGCGCGGGTCAGGGTTTGCAGGACGAATGCCGCGTTGGTCTTGTCCAGTTGCCCGGTAACCACCGGGGCGCCCAGTGGCGTATCCCAGACATACAGGCTGTTGGCGGGGGCCGGGACATCCGGCCAGGCTCCCGGTGTCACCGGCAGCAGGTCGACGACCACCCCCAGCTGCGCAGCCCGCTCGAGGAGCAGGTCGCGGCTGGTGATGGCTATCAGGGGATGTGGCTGGGGTTGCGAGGCGAGCAGCAGGCACAGGTCGGGACCGATGCCGGCAGGCTCGCCGGGAGTCAGCGCGAAACGCTTGGGTTTCACTGCGCTGCCTGGTCTGCACCAGGGAGTTTGATTTCGACGTAGGCTTCATCGCGAATCTGACGCAGCCAGGTTTGCAGCTCTTCGTCGTATTTGCGGTTGCGCAGCACGGTCATCGCCTGTTGTTCACGAGCCTGGGTGGTGCTGTCGGTGGCGCGGCGGCCAAGGACTTCCAGTACGTGCCAGCCATAAGGGCTCTTGAACGGCTTGGACAACTGGCCTTGTGGTGTCTCGGCCATCACCTGGCGGAACTCGGGCACCAGTGCGTTCGGGTCAACCCAGTTCAGGTCGCCGCCGTTGAGGGCTGAACCCGGGTCTTCCGAGAAGCTCTTGGCCAGCTCGGCGAAATCTTCACCCGCTTCGATGCGCTCATAAAGCTTTTGCGCCAGACGCTGGGTTTCGGCTTCGCTGCGGATCTCGCTTGGCTTGATCAGGATATGACGAACATGCACTTCGTCACGCACCTGAGCACCGCCACCGCGCTTTTCCAACAGCTTGAGGATAATGAAGCCGCCGGGCGTGCGGGCTGGTTGAGTGATGTCACCCACGGCCATGCTGCTCAGTTCGCGATCGAACGGAGGGGGCAATTGGGCGGCTTTGCGCCAGCCCATATCACCACCTTCCAGGGCGTTGTCACTGCCAGACCTGGCAATGGCCATCTGACCGAAGTCGGCGCCTTGCTTGAGCTGCTGGTAGATGTCCATCGCCTGACGGTAAGCATTCTGGATGGCTTCGGAGTTGGCGCTTTCCGGGGTAGGAACCAGGATGTTCGCCAGGTGCAGTTCCTCGGAAAGCTGCATCTTGCCCAGATCGGAGGCGAGGAAGTTTTTCACTTCCTGCTCGGACACCTGGATGCGTTCGGCTACACGACGCTGGCGCACACGGCTGATGATCATCTCGCGGCGGATCTGATCGCGAGCGTCCTCGTAAGAGAGGCCGTCGCGAGCCAGGGCGGCGCGGAACTGGTCGACGCTCATGTTGTTGCGCTGGGCAATGGTGCCGACGGCCTGGTTCAATTCTTCATCAGTGATGCGGATGCCCGAGCGTTCGCCAATCTGCAATTGCAGGTTTTCGACGATCAGGCGTTCGAGCACCTGTTGATCCAGTACGCCCGGAGGCGGCAAGCCACCACCGCGCTTGGCGATGGTCTGCTGCACTTCATGGACGCGCTGGTCCAGCTGGCTTTGCATGACCACGTCGTTGTCGACGATAGCCACCACTTTGTCGATGGGCTGTACCGCGGCGTTGGCCGCAGTACCCAGGAACAGCGCGCCCAGCATCAGCGGGCGCAGACAATCAGAAAGCTTGGTCTTCACGTTCACGATAACCTTGGATGCCTTTGTCGAGGAAGCTCTCTACCTTGGCGCCGGTGAGGCCGCCGAGTCCCTTCAGGACAATTTGGAGGAAGATGCCGTGGTCGCCCTTCTCGTTTTCCGGGGCGGCTTGACTGAACTCTTCATAGTCGACCCAGTAACGGTTGATCAGGCGCAGTTTCCAGCAGCAGTTGTCGTATTCGAAACCACCAAAGGCTTCCAGGGTACGGTTGCGGTTGTAGTCATACTGCCAGCGGCTGATGAGATTCCACTGCGGCACGACAGGCCAGATGACCGAGAAGTCGTGCTGCTGGATCTTGTAGTAGTCCTTCACGTAGCCCGGAGTGCCCGGAGTGCCATAGTCGCCGCCGCCCACGGACCATTGGCCAGTAGTCTGGTCGTAGCGCACCTGGTCGTTGCGGTAGCGGTAACCGGCGTTGATGACCTTGTTCGGGTTGTCTTCAGGCTGGTAGTGGAACATCGCGCTGCCCGAGCGAGGGCTGCGGGTGTCCGGGTCCCAGTTGTAGGTAGCCGTGGTTCGCCAATCGCGGTTCCAGCGGAATTCGTACTCCAATGCATAAGGAGATACGTCTGACTTGGCATCTTCACGCGTGTTGAAATCGATGCCTGGCAGTTGAACTTCGCGGTCCTTGAAGTAAAAGGCCTGGCCAACGCTGACACGCTGGCGCTCGAAACCGTTTTCCTGGATCCAGCGGCTGGTCACGCCCAGGGAGAGTTTGTTCTCGTCGCCGACACGGTCGGAGCCGGAGAAACGGTTGTCCCGGAACAGCGAGGAGTAGCTGAAGGTGGATTCGCCAGTGTCGAAAACCGGGATGTCGCTCTGATCTTTCTCTGGAACATAGAGGTAGAACAGGCGCGGCTCCAGGGTTTGACGGTAGTTACTGCCAAACCACTGGGTGTCCCGGTCGAAGTACAGACCGCTGTCGATGCTGGCGATTGGGACGCCGCGGCTCTGGCTGCCACTATAAGTACCCCGCAGGCGATCAGCCTCGGCAGACTGTGCGGCGATTTGCGACTTGCCCGTACCATCCAGGTCCAGATCGTATTGGGTGTACTGGTATTTAAGCGACGGCTTGATGAAGCCATAGCTTGCTTCCATCGGAAGGCTCACAACCGGCGCCAGGTTCAGGCGATTGCCGTTAGCCCGTGCCAGGCCGCGAACGTTGGTATCCAGCCATGGCTCGAAGTTGCCGTCCTCATCGGTGTAATTGCCGGTCCGCAAATCCCGATCAAACCGCACCAATTCCGTCTTGTAAGCGAAATCCAGACCATACGGGTGCTGCGGCAGCGCACCATCGAAGGTGATCTGCGGCAGGCGGTTATACGGCGTGATCTTCGAAATCGTCGCCATCTGGTAAGCCTGGGCATTCAGCCGCGCAACGTAGTTGTCACCTCGATAGCTGACCACCCCCTGTTGATTAACAAACTCCCGAGACTCGACACCAATCTGGTCGGACTGCAGATCCTGGAAGTAATAAGGATCGCTGATCTTGGTGTAGTCGACTTCCGTCAGCACACGCGAATCGAGCCCGCCCTTGTGCTGCCAGTTGTACATGTAGCGGGTCTTGTCGTAGTCGGACTGGCCGCTGCGTTCATCGTCTTCATCGTTGAGGTACGCCGCACCGAACTGACCTTCGCTGGACTTGGTCAGGTAGCGGAATTCGCCTTCCATCAACAGGCCGCGCTTGCTCATGTAACGTGGGTAC
Source organism: Pseudomonas sp. P105 (assembly GCF_032614175.1). NCBI lineage: Bacteria > Pseudomonadati > Pseudomonadota > Gammaproteobacteria > Pseudomonadales > Pseudomonadaceae > Pseudomonas > Pseudomonas sp. P105. Next base: position 5,678,095 of record NZ_CP126693.1, on the reverse strand, counting down.
AACGTGGCATCGTAGTTGGGTGCCAGGTTGAAGTAATACGGGGTGACCAGCAAAAAGCCGGTATCGCTGCCAGTGCCGATGGTCGGCGGCAGGAAGCCGGACTGGCGGCGGTCATCGATCGGGAAATAGATGTACGGCGTATACAGGACCGGGAAGTCCTTGACCCGCAGCGTCACGTTGGTGGCGGTGCCGAAGCCGGTAGCCGGGTTCAGGGTGATGTTGTTGCCCTTGAGCGTCCAGGCGTTGCTGCCCGGCTCGCACGTGGTGTACGTACCGTCCTTGAGGCGGATGATCGCGTTTTCAGCACGCTTGGCGTACAGCGCGTTACCGCGGATGCGCGACTTGTGCATCACGTATTCGGCGTTGTCGACCTTGGCTTCGCCAGTGTCCAACTGCACATCGGCGTGGTCGCCGACGATCAGCGCGCCGTTGTCACGGACCCGAACGTTGCCGCTCAGCTCGCCGCGGTTTTCAGCCTGGTACAGGTTGGCCTCGTCGGCCTCGACCTGCATGCTGCCTTGACGCATGACCACGTCGCCGGCCAGCGTTGCCACCTGCTCTTCCTGCTGGTAGCGCGATGCTTTGGCGCCAAGGAAGGTCGGAGCGTCGCTTTTGTCCGTCTTGTCATTCATGCCAGGACGAACGGGCTCGATATAGGCGCCGGCGCAATAAGGACCGGTTTCGGCCAATTGGGCAGGGGTGAGGTTCTCCCGTGGAACCCAGTCCAGGTGACTGTAGTCCGCACTGCGAGACTTCAGGCCGCGGCCTTTGGCTTCGGTGACGAGCACGGGCTTGTCGCCGGCTTCTTCGCCCGAGCTGCTGTCGGCCGGGGCCTCGCCGCTGGCGGAAACCGCACTGCCGTCATGCACCGGACGTGGCGGCAATGCAGCAGCCGGCGTCTTGGGCGAACAGTCCCAGGCACCCGAAGCGGAGACGGAGCAGTCATACTGCTGCGCCGCGACGACGAATGAAGAGGCCAAGGGTTGCAGGGCCAGCAGACTGCCGGTGACCAGCAACGGAAATTTTTTACGAAACGCGGGGGATTTCAATGCCATCTTATTAGTCCGGGCTTCCTGCGTGCCATCTGCCCGCGGTGTGGGCCGCACGCCTCTCGATGGTCTGAAAAAGATGCTGGATAATAAAGCATGACCCGCTTGACGGCTAGCGCCGTCGGAGACCCTTGCAATGCCTGACCAAGATGTACGCCTGCAACACCTGAAAGTTTGGCTCGATGAGCAGCTGCCGATCCTTTTTGTTCAGCAGGGCTGGGGCGCCGTACCCCCGGCCACGTTGACTGCGGCCAGCAGCGACGCGAGTTTTCGCCGTTATTTCCGCTGGGAAGGCGAGGGCCGCAGTTTGATCGTGATGGATGCGCCACCGCCCCAGGAAAACTGCAAACCCTTCGTGGACATTGCTTTTTTGCTGGCTAAATCCGGCATCAACGTGCCAAAAATTTATGCCGAAGACCTTGAGCGCGGTTTTCTTTTGCTCAATGACCTGGGCAATCAGACGTATCTGGATGTGATCAACGGCGACAATGCCGACCCATTATTCCGTGACGCCCTCCAGGCCCTGCTGGCTTTCCAGCAACTGCCGATGGTCGCGCCACTGCCCAGCTACGACGTCGCTTTGCTGCGCCGGGAGCTGGAGCTGTTTCCTGAGTGGTACGTCAAGCATGAGCTGGGTATCGAATTCGATGCTGCTCAACAAGCGCTCTGGCAGCAGGCCAGCGACCTGCTGATCAACAGCGCGCTGGCTCAGCCGAAAGTGCTGGTTCATCGCGACTACATGCCGCGCAACCTGATGCTCAGCGAACCGAACCCCGGCGTACTGGACTTTCAGGATGCGGTCTACGGCCCGGTGACCTATGACGTCACGTGTCTGTTCAAGGATGCCTTTCTCAGTTGGCCCGAGGAGCGCGTGCGTGGCTGGCTCGAGGATTACTGGCAGCAGGCCGGTGCGCTTGGCATCCCGGTCCAGCCGGACTTCGAGGATTTCCTGCGGGCCAGCGACCTGATGGGCGTGCAGCGCCATCTCAAGGTCATCGGGATTTTCGCGCGTATTTGCCACCGCGACGGCAAGCCGCGCTATCTGGGCGATGTGCCGCGCTTCTTTGCCTATATAGAAGCGGTCATTGCCCGTCGCCCTGAACTGGCGGAACTGGATCAGTTGCTCTCCAGCCTGCGTCAGTCGGCCGGAGCGACGGCATGAAAGCGATGATCCTGGCGGCGGGTAAAGGGGAGCGCATGCGGCCCTTGACCCTCACCACGCCCAAGCCGCTGGTTCGTGCCGGCGGCGTTCCCTTGATCGAATACCATCTGCGTGCCTTGGTTCGGGCCGGGTTCAAGGACATCGTGATCAATCACGCCTGGCTCGGTCAGCAAATCGAAGATTATCTGGGGGACGGTTCACGCTTTGGCGTGAGCATTCATTTCTCGCCCGAAGGTGAGCCGCTGGAAACCGGCGGTGGCATTTTCCGCGCCCTGCCGTTGTTGGGCGACGAGGCGTTCCTGGTGGTCAACGGCGACATCTGGACCGATTACGATTTCAGCGCCTTGCGCCGACCTCTGGACGGCTTGGCGCACCTGGTACTGGTGGATAATCCCGAACACCATCCGGGCGGCGATTTCCTCCTGGCCGACGGACAGATTCATGATGGCGGGGCGGCTGCCGACAAACTGACCTACAGCGGCATTGCCGTCTTGCATCCGCGGTTGTTCGAGGGTTGCCTGGACGGCGCGTTCAAACTCGCACCGCTGCTACGCAAGGCCATGGCCGAGGGCCAGGTCAGCGGCGAGCATCTGAAGGGACACTGGGTGGATGTGGGGACTCATGAACGTTTGGCGCAGGTTGAAACCTTGATAGAAGCGAGCCGTTGATATGTGGTGGCCAGGGACTCTGATTGGAGCCGGGGCGGGCTTTGCCATAGCCAGCATTCCGGGGGCCATGCTGGGAGCGTTATTAGGACAGGCGCTGGATCGGCGACTTAATCTGCAAGGCTGGGCGCAGCTGCGCGAGCGTTTGGGTGGCCGTCCGGCATTGCGCAACGATGAGTTGCTGTTTGTATTGCTGGGCCGGCTGGCCAAGAGCGATGGACGAGTGGTGGATGGGCACATCCAGCAGGCGCGTCAGGAGATGCGCGCGCTGGACCTGAGCGAGCCAGCGCAACGCCGGGCCGTCGCCGCATTCAACCGGGGCAAAACCGGAAACGACCATTTGCGCGGTTATTTGCGTCGCCTTGCGACCCAGCCCCATGCGGCTGAGGGTGTGCTGCGCGCCTGCTGGCGGATGGTCTGGGCCGACGGTCGCGCGGGCATAGCCGAGCGTGAGTTGCTTGCTCAGTGGGGCAAATGGCTGGGGTGGACGCCGCAACAGGTCCAGGCACTGGCGGCGGATTACGAACCACACAAACAGTCGTTGCCCAACAGCGGCGCGACCTATCAGGAGGCGTTACGCTTGCTGGGAGTTTCGGCCACCAGCGAGCCGTCGCAGATCAAGCGGGCTTATCGCCGTCTGCTCAGTCGTCACCACCCGGACAAGATTGCCGGCAGTGGGGCGACGCCGTTGCAAGTGCGTGAAGCCACCGACAAGACCCGGGAGTTGCACAACGCCTATCGGTTGATCCGCGAGCGCCGGGACTTTCGCTAGAAGGGGATCACCACGGTGGCTGGCTTGGGGGCTTGTCTAAGCCTCACTCCCCCGGCTTCTGCGGGTTCAACCAACCCCGTACCCGACGAAACAGCTGTTCTTGCTGCGCCGATGAGTTGGGCACTGCTTTGAGCGACACCTGACTGAAGCTCGATCCTTTAAGACGCTTACTGGCCTGTAAGCGCTCCAGCGCTGCATTGCGATCCTGAGCTTTGTCCATGTAGAAGATGTCGGCGGTGGCCAGCTTCAAGGTGGGGGTCAGTTCGGCCAGGGCGGGCTTGACTGCGAGCGGGGTCTGGGCGGCGACCATCACGAAGCGCTCGATCTGCGAGGGCTGCTTTTCATTCAGGTAACGTGCCGCCCAATAGGCGCCGGTGCCGTGGCCCAGCAGAACAATACTGCGGGCGCCCTGCTGTTCGGCGTAGGCCAGTGCCGCATCGATGCGGGCAAAGATACGTTCGGCATCGGCCAGGAGGTGTTCCTCGCTGGTTTGGGCAACGACCGGATCCACAGCGTCAGCCTCGCCGCCCGCCACTTGTTCAATCGGTGCTGTGGTAGTGGCGTCCGGTGCCGCGCCAGCCACGTCGGCCGGTTTGGTCTCGGGCGGTGTTTCCACCACGCGCGGTGCGATGACGTCGCTTTGCAGGTCCGGCAGGGTGATACTCAGGCTGCTCCACTCGATATCCGGTAACTTTTTGCGCATCGGGCCGATCACTTGAGGCCAGTCAGCGGTTTCGCCGGCGCCGGGGACTATGATGACCGCACCCTTGGGTTCGCTGGTGTTGGCTGGTTTCCAGAGAGCCAGGAAGGTGTCGCTGCCGGTTTGTAGCTGTTGTTGCTCCTGGACCGGGATCTCCCGTTCAAGTGCTGTCGCTTCTTCTTCGCTGCGCTCGAGCAAAGGCGGACGTTCGACCGGTTTTTCCTCGGTGGCTTGATCCGCCGCCGCGGGGGCCGGTTCTTCAGCCTGTACAGAAAAGGCACTCGGCAGGATCAGCGACAGGCACAATGCTGGCAATGCCAGGCGATAAACAAAGGGCATCGGATATTCCATGACCAGAAGTATTTCCGGCAGCCTAATGGGTTGGTCAGTATTTGTCAGTGCATGAGACTTCGATGATGCGTTTTTGCTGCCTGTGGGTTATCGGCTGTTTATGGCTTCCCTTGATGGCGTGGGCCGCGCCCGCACCGTCGTTGACTGGGGTGCAACTGGACGCGGGCCAGCGACAATGGCTGCTCCAGCATCCGCAACTGCGCGTCGGCCTCGTGTTGCAGGCGCCCTATGCGCAATATGACCGGCGCTTGCAGCGTCTGTCCGGCACCAATGTCGAGCTGATGCAGTGGTTGGGCAAGGCGTTGAATGTCGAACTGACCTGGCGCAATTTCCAGGACGTGGCGCAGTTGGAAGCCGCGTTGCGCTCCGGTGAGGTGGATATTGCCCCAGGGCTGACCCAGACCCCGGCCGGGCTGCGACTCTGGCGGTTTTCCGACCCCTACATGCGCGTGCCGCAATTGATCGTGGGCCAGAAGAAGGGCGCCGAAGGGGTCGAGCTGGAAAAGCTCGATGCTCAAGTGCGGGTGGCGGTGCGCATGCCCAGTACCACGGCCGATTATTTGCGTAGCAACTACCCGACGTTGAATCTTCAAGGCGTACCGTTGGAGCGTCAGGCGCTGCAACTGTTGTTGAGCCAGCAGGCCGGTTACGCGGTGGTCGATGAGGCGCAGTTGGGGCGACTGATGGTCGAGCCTGAGTTCTCCGGGCTGGTGGTCGTAGGCGATATCGGCCTGCCGCAACTGTTGCGCGTCGCCACTCGCCGGGATTGGCCTGAGTTGGCCGACATCATCGAGAGCGGTTTGCAGGCGATCCCGGCCAAGGAACTTGAGCAACTGCACAGTCGCTGGCTCAAGCCCAAATATCCGCGGCTGACCGACACCCCGGGTTTCTGGCAAAACCTGACCCTGTTGCTGCTGGCCCTGCTCTTGAGCTGCGTGGCCATCGTGTTCTGGCAGCGCCGCGAGCAAAGGGCGCTGGAGCGGCGCCTGCGCAATGCGCGAAATGATATCGCCCAGCGGGCCGCCAGCGAGGAAGCCCTGCGCCTGACGCAATTTTCCATCGACCAAAGCACTGTCGGCATTCTCTGGGTCAATTGGGATAGCCATGTACGGTATGCCAACCGCGCCGCCGAAATCATGCTGGGCTATGCGCCGGGCGCGATCATTGAACGCCCCTTGATCGACTTCGAACCGGGCCTGCACATGGATCGCTGGCTGAACCTGTGGAAACGCGCCCGGGCCAGCGAGGAGGGGCCACAGAGTTTCGAAACCGAATGCGTGCGGGCCGATGGAAGTATCCTCCCGGCCGATGTTTCCTTGAGCTTCCTGCGTTTTCGCGATGCCGAATACCTGGTGGTCTACATAAACGACGTCACCGAGCGCCGTCGCGCGCTGGCGGCGCTGCGCGAGAGCGAGGCGCGCTTGCAGGGGATCGCTGCCAACGTCCCGGGCCTGGTCTTTCGCCTGGAGCGGGCGCCGGTAACCGGGCAGATCGACTTTGCCTACATCAGTGAGGGTAGCGAAAGCCTCGTGGGGTATTCGCCCGCGACCCTGGCCCGTAGCGACACCGGCCTGCGCAGCCTCGTACACCCCCAGGACAAGGCCAGTTATCACCGCACTCAGGATCAGGCGCTGGACAGCGACAGCGACTGGTCGTGGCAGGGGCGCATCCTGACCCGCGAAGGCCGGGAGCGCTGGGCCGAGATCAAGGCCATTACCCGTCGTCTCGAAGACGGCGCTTACGTGTGGGACGGTATCGTCTGGGACATCACCGAAAGCAAGCGCATCGAACTGGAGCTGGCCAGCTCCAGGGAGCAGCTGCGCGAATTGTCGGCGCACCTGGAGAGCGTGCGGGAAGAGGAAAAGGCGCGCATAGCTCGGGAGGTCCACGACGAGTTGGGGCAAATGTTGACCGTCTTGAAGCTGGAAACGTCCATGTGTGAACTGGCCTATGCGCAGCTCGACCCGGGCCTGCAAGAGCGGCTCAACAGCATGAAGCGCCTGATTGCCCAGTTGTTCCAGTTGGTGCGGGACGTGGCGACGGCATTGCGACCTCCGATCCTTGATGCGGGCATCGCCTCGGCCATCGAATGGCAGGCGCGGCGTTTCGAGGCGCGCACGCAGATCCCATGCCTGGTGCAGGTGCCGGACAATCTTCCGCCCTTGAGCGACGCCAAGGCCATCGGTCTGTTTCGAATTCTCCAGGAAGCGCTGACCAATGTGATGCGCCATGCTCAGGCGCATACTGTAGAACTGACGCTGGTGCAGGAAGACGACCAGCTTTGTCTGACGGTGAGCGACGACGGTGTAGGATTCGTTCCCGCCACGGGTCGGCCGACCTCCTTTGGTCTGGTCGGCATGCGGGAGCGGGTGTTGATCATGGGCGGGCAGTTATCGTTGGAAAGTGAGCCAGGGGAGGGGACGACCCTGGCGGTGCGGGTACCGGTGAATGAGGCCTGATGATTTTTGTTTGGCTTGGCTTGGCTGACGCTATCGCGAGCAGGCTCGCTCCCACATTGATTGAGATGCACACACGCACAACCCTGTGGGAGCGAGCCTGCTCGCGATGAGATTCTGAATCTGGAGAAAAACGTGATCCGTGTACTGGTAGCCGAAGACCACACCATCGTGCGCGAAGGCATCAAGCAGTTGATCGGCCTGGCGAAGGACCTGGTGGTCGTGGGGGAGGCGAGCAATGGCGAGCAATTGCTGGAGACCCTGCGGCATGTGCCCTGCGAAGTGGTGCTGTTGGATATCTCCATGCCTGGCGTCAATGGTCTGGAGGCGATCCCGCGGATCCGAGCGTTGAACAATCCGCCGGCCATCCTGGTGTTGTCGATGCACGACGAGGCGCAAATGGCGGCGCGCGCGCTGAAGGTCGGCGCCGCCGGCTACGCGACCAAGGACAGCGACCCGGCCTTGCTGCTCATGGCGATTCGCAAGGTCGCGGCCGGCGGACGTTACATCGACCCGGAACTGGCCGACCGCATGGTTTTCGAAGTGGGCCTGACCGACAGCCGACCGCTGCACTCGCTGCTGTCCGAGCGCGAATTCTCGGTCTTCGAGCGCCTGGCCCAAGGGGCCAACGTCAATGACATCGCCCAACAATTGGCCCTGAGCAGCAAAACCATCAGCACTCACAAAGCGCGGCTGATGCAGAAACTCAACATCACTTCCTTGGCGGAACTGGTGAAGTATGCGATGGAGCATAAGTTGCTCTAAGCCCACCACAATCCCCTGTGGGAGCGAGCCTGCTCGCGATAGCATTGGACCATTCAGCATCTTAGTTGACTGACACACCGCCATCGCGAGCAGGCTCGCTCCCACAGGGGCAGTGTGTCGGCATATCCATTTGCGACACGCCCCAACACCGCTTTTGTCCCTGCATGCAGCTTGCAGCTCATAACTCACGACTGTCCTTATCCAATCCCGCCATCCTTGTAGGGAAATCCCTACACCGACTCTTCCATCCGGCTGAGGCGATTCTCTCCTGCGCCCCGATTTGCGCAGGCCCCAGGCTCCACTAGGCTTGATTCACAAGCAGTCATCAATACAAAAGGTGCGGGTATGAGCCAGGTCGATTCAAGCGCGGGGGCCAGTGATGTGCTGGTCAGCTTTCGTGGTGTGCAAAAGAGCTACGACGGCGAGAACCTGATCGTCAAGGACCTCAACCTGGACATTCGCAAAGGCGAATTCCTGACCCTGCTCGGGCCGTCCGGTTCCGGCAAAACCACCAGCCTGATGATGCTCGCCGGGTTTGAAACACCCACTGCCGGTGAGATCCAGCTGGCCGGACGCTCCATCAACAACGTGCCGCCCCACAAGCGTGACATCGGCATGGTGTTCCAGAACTACGCTTTGTTCCCGCACATGACCGTTGCCGAGAACCTGGCCTTCCCGCTGACCGTGCGCGGCTTGAACAAAAGCGACGTGAGTGATCGGGTCAAGCGCGTCTTGAGCATGGTCCAGCTGGACACGTTTGCCCAACGCTACCCGGCGCAGTTGTCCGGCGGCCAGCAACAGCGCGTGGCCCTGGCCCGGGCGCTGGTGTTCGAACCGCAACTGGTGCTGATGGACGAACCCCTTGGCGCCCTGGACAAACAACTGCGTGAACACATGCAGATGGAGATCAAGCATCTGCATCAGCGCCTCGGTGTCACCGTGGTCTATGTGACTCACGACCAGGGCGAAGCCTTGACCATGTCCGACCGGGTAGCGGTGTTCCATCAAGGCGAAATCCAGCAGATTGCCCCGCCACGCACCCTCTACGAAGAGCCAAGGAACACCTTCGTCGCCAATTTCATCGGCGAGAACAACCGTCTCAACGGCCGCCTGCACAGCCAGACCGGCGATCGTTGCCTGGTGGAGCTGGGGCGTGGTGAAAAGGTCGAGGCCCTGGCGGTGAACGTCGGCAAACCCGGCGAGCCGGTGACCCTGTCGATCCGCCCGGAACGGGTGAGCCTCAACGGCGCAAGCGAACAATGTGTCAACCGCTTCTCTGGGAGGGTGGCGGAATTCATCTATCTGGGCGACCACGTCCGGGTTCGCCTGGAGGTCTGTGGCAAGAATGACTTCTTCGTGAAACAACCGATTGCCGAACTCGATCCCGGGCTCGCTGTTGGGGACGTGGTTCCGCTTGGCTGGCAAGTCGAGCATGTGCGTGCGCTCGATCCCCTTCTAGAGGCGAATTGATCGCCCCCTGCTGTACCAACACCAACCCTGCACGTGGAGAGAACAATAAATGTTGAGATCCCTGAAGTTCACAGCCCTGACCCTGGGCATGATGGGTGCGGCAAGCGCGATGGCGGCGGGCCCGGACCTGACTGTGGTGTCTTTCGGTGGGGCGAACAAGGCGGCTCAGGCCAAAGCCTTCTACGCGCCGTGGGAAGCAGCCGGCAACGGCAAGATCATCGCTGGCGAATACAACGGTGAAATGGCCAAGGTCAAGGCCATGGTCGACACCAAGAGCGTTTCGTGGGACTTGGTGGAAGTCGAGTCCCCGGAGCTGTCCCGTGGTTGTGACGAAGACATGTTCGAGCAACTGGACCCGGCTCTGTTCGGCAAGGCCGAAGACTACGTCAAGGGCGCCATCCAGCCTTGCGGCGTGGGCTTCTTCGTGTGGTCCACCGTGCTGGCCTACAACGCCGACAAACTGAAAACCGCACCGACCAGTTGGGCGGATTTCTGGGACACCAAGCAATTCCCAGGCAAGCGTGGCCTACGTAAAGGCGCCAAGTACACCCTGGAATTTGCCTTGATGGCCGACGGCGTCGCGCCGAAAGACGTGTACAAAGTGCTGGCCGGCAAAGATGGCCAGGATCGTGCCTTCAAGAAGCTCGACGAACTCAAGCCGAACATCCAGTGGTGGGAGGCCGGCGCCCAGCCGCCGCAGTACCTGGCTTCCGGTGACGTGGTCATGAGCTCGGCCTACAACGGTCGGATCGCCGCGGTGCAGAAGGAAAGCAACCTGAAAGTGGTGTGGAACGGCGGCATCTACGACTTCGACGCGTGGGCAATTCCGCGTGGCCTGGACAAGACCCGCGCCGAAGCTGCGAAGAAATTCATCGCTTTCTCGGTGGCACCGCAGCAGCAAAAGATCTACTCGGAAAACATCGCCTACGGCCCGGCCAATACCCAGGCTGTACCGCTGTTGTCCAAGGATGTCTTGAAAGACATGCCGACCACCCCGGAAAACATCGCCAACCAGGTGCAGATCGACGTCAGCTTCTGGGCTGACAACGGTGAGCAACTGGAGCAGCGCTTCAACTCCTGGGCGGCGAAGTAACCGCTGACAGAGATCGTTCCCACGCTCCGCGTGGGAATGCCGCCCAGGACGCTTCGCGTCCTTTGTGACGCAGAGCGTCATTGGATGCATTCCCACGCGGAGCGTGGGAACGATCGGCTCAGAGGCCAACGTTTCAAAAGAACAGAAGCGGCACGCCGCTTCTGTAACGATCAAAAAGATTTGCGGAGTTCGCCATGGCCATCGCCGTTCCACTGAACGCGGGCACCAGCCCCACCCTGAAGCAGCGGCTCAAGCGCGCCGAGCGGGTCAACCGCTGGAAGGCCCAGGCCTTGATCGCGCCGCTGGTGTTGTTTCTGTTGCTGGTGTTCCTGGTGCCAATCGTGGCGCTGCTGTTCAAAAGCGTCAGCAACCCGGAAGTGGTCAACGGCATGCCGCGCACCGTCGCCGCGGTCGCTGCCTGGGACGGACGTGGGTTGCCAGGCGAGCCGGTATACAAAGCCGCCAGCGAAGACCTGGCCGAAGCGCGCAAGAATCAGACCTTGGGCGATTTGTCCAAGCGCCTGAACATGGAACTGGCCGGCTATCGCAGTCTGCTGACCAAGACCGCCCGTGCGCTGCCGTTCGCCACCGAGCCGGTTTCCTATAAAGAAGCGATGGAGAGCCTCGACGAACGCTGGGGGGATCCGGCGTATTGGCAGGTGATCCGCCGCAACACCAGTGATGTCACCCCGTATTACCTGCTGGCGGCCGTCGATCATCGCATCGATGATCTTGGCGAACTGGCCCCGGCCACCCCCGACCAGGCGATCTACCTGGATATTTTTGCCCGTACGTTCTGGATGGGCCTGGTGATTACCGCGATCTGCCTGGTGCTGGCCTATCCGTTGGCCTACCTGCTGGCGAACCTGCCGTCGCGCCAAAGCAACCTGCTGATGATTTTGGTGCTGTTGCCGTTCTGGACGTCGATCCTGGTGCGGGTGGCGGCGTGGATCGTGCTGCTGCAATCGGGCGGGCTGATCAACAGTGGCCTGATGGCCATGGGCATTATCGATAAGCCTCTGGAGTTGGTGTTCAACCGCGCCGGTGTCTACATCTCCATGGTCCATATCTTGCTGCCGTTCATGATCCTGCCGATTTACAGCGTGATGAAAGGCATCTCTCCGACTTACATGCGTGCGGCGATTTCCCTGGGCTGCCATCCGTTCGCCAGCTTCTGGCGCGTGTATTTCCCGCAGACCTATGCCGGTGTCGGCGCCGGTTGCCTGTTGGTGTTCATCCTCGCCATCGGCTACTACATCACTCCGGCGCTGCTGGGCAGCCCGAGCGATCAGATGGTCAGCTATTTTGTCGCGTTCTACACCAACACCAGCATCAACTGGGGTATGGCCACGGCGCTCGGCGGGTTGTTGTTGCTGGCAACCGTCGTGCTGTATCTGATTTACAACTGGCTGGTGGGCGCCAGTCGCCTGCGCCTGAGCTGAGGGGAGATTGAAATGCTGAGTCCTTACATGTCCCCCGTCGAGCGGGTGTGGTTTTACAGCTTGCGCATATTCTGCGGGCTGATCCTGTTGTTCCTGATCCTGCCGGTGCTGGTGATCATTCCATTGTCGTTCAACTCCGGCAGCTTCCTGGTGTACCCGTTGCAAGGCTTTTCGTTGCAGTGGTACCACGATTTCTTCGCTTCGGCGGAGTGGATGCGGGCGCTGAGGAACAGCGTCATCGTCGCCCCGGCGGCGACGGTACTGGCGATGGTCTTCGGTACCCTGGCGGCGATTGGCCTGACCCGTGGTGATTTCCCAGGCAAGGCGCTGGTGATGGCCCTGGTGATCTCGCCGATGGTGGTGCCGGTGGTGATCATCGGGGTGGCCAGTTACCTGTTCTTCGCGCCGCTGGGAATGGGCAACAGTTTCTTCTCGCTGATCGTGGTCCATGCCGTGCTGGGCGTGCCGTTCGTCATCATCACGGTATCGGCGACTCTGCAGGGCTTTAACTACAACCTGGTTCGGGCCGCCGCCAGCCTTGGGGCTTCGCCGTTGACGGCGTTTCGTCGAGTGACCTTGCCGTTGATCGCCCCGGGCGTGATCTCCGGCGCACTGTTCGCCTTCGCGACCTCGTTCGATGAAGTGGTGGTGACGCTGTTCCTGGCCGGTCCCGAGCAGGCAACTTTGCCAAGGCAGATGTTCAGCGGTATCCGCGAAAACCTAAGCCCCACCATCGCCGCCGCCGCGACGCTGCTGATCGCCTTTTCGGTGATCCTGTTGCTGACTCTGGAGTGGTTGCGTGGGCGTAGCGAGAAGCTGCGTACTGCGCAGGTCTGACGGTCAGTGTTGTACCCTGTGGGAGCGAGCCTGCTCGCGATAGCGGAGTGTCAGTCGATAAAAATGTCGAATGTTCTACCGCTATCGCGGGCAGGCTCGCTCCCACAGGGGATTTGCGGTGTATTCATGGGCTGAATGGAAGACAACCTTAAATACCGAGCTATCCTTGTGCCAGCCCATACGCGAATAAGAGGCCGCGCACATGAGTCTTTCCTCATTCAAGATCGCCCACAAACTGATCACCGGTGCCGCTGCCATCGAGCAACTGGCGGCTGAGCTGACGCGGCTGGATGTCGATAACCCGCTGATCGTCACCGACGCTGCGCTGGTCAAGTCCGGCACCGTGGAGCTGGCGTTGCAGCATCTGGGCGGGCGCGACTATGAAATTTTCGACCGGGTCATGCCGGACCCGGAAATCGCCATCGTTGAAGACTGCATGCAGGCCTACCGTGACGGCGGCCATGATGGCTTGATCGGCCTGGGCGGCGGCAGCGCCATCGACATCGCCAAATGCGTGGGGGTCTACGCCGGTTACCACGGTGAGCTGCAGGATATGTTCGGGGTCGATCAGGTCCCGCGCAAAGGCGCGCCCATGATCGCCATCCCCACCACGGCCGGGACCGGCTCTGAAGTCACCAACGTGGCCATCCTCTCCGACAAGGCCGCGCAACTTAAGAAAGGTATTGTCAGCGATTATCTGCTGCCGGACGTGGCGCTGGTCAGCCCGCAGATGACCCTTACCTGCCCCCGGAGCGTGACCGCCGCCAGTGGCGTCGATGCACTGGTGCATGCCATCGAGTCCTACCTGTCGCTCAATGCCTCGCCGATCACCGATGCCTTGGCTATCGGCGCAATAAAACTGATCACCCGCGCCTTGCCCAAGGCCTACGCCAACCCCGCTCATTTGCAAGCTCGCGAAGACATGGCCACTGCAAGCCTGATGGCCGGTATGGCGTTCGGCAATGCTGGGGTCGGGGCGGTGCATGCGCTGGCGTATCCGCTGGGGGGGCGCTTTCACGTGTCCCATGGTGTGGCAAACGCCTTGTTGCTGCCGTATGTCATGGCGTGGAACAAGATGGCTTGCGTCGAGCGCATGCGCGACATCGCCGAAGCCATGGGCATAAAGACCGCGCACCTGAGTGACCTTGAAGCCGCTGACGAAGCCGTGGAGGCCATGGTTGCGCTGTGTGCTGCCGTGGAAATCCCCCAGGGCCTGAGCAGCCTTGGGGTGACAGATGAGGTGATCCCGTCCATGGCGGTGGAAGCAGCCGGGATCGAGCGGCTGATGCGCAATAACCCACGCAAACTGAGTGCCAGCGATATCGAGAAGATCTACCGCGCGGCGTATTGATCGTCTGCCACGGTGGGCGCGCCAAATCTTGAGGTATACAATGCGCGCCATCGTGATTTCGCTCAAAACAGGTGCGTCATGCAGCCCTTCGCTATTGCTCCGTCGATTCTCTCCGCCGACTTCGCCCGCCTGGGCGAGGAAGTGGACAACGTTCTGGCCGCCGGCGCCGACATCGTGCACTTCGATGTCATGGACAACCATTACGTACCCAACCTGACCATCGGCCCGATGGTCTGCGCAGCGCTGCGCAAGTACGGCGTCACGGCGCCGATCGACGCGCACCTGATGGTCAGCCCGGTGGATCGCATCGTCGGCGACTTCATCGAGGCCGGTGCCACCTACATCACCTTCCACCCCGAAGCCACCCAGCACATCGACCGCTCCCTGCAGTTGATTCGCGAAGGCGGATGCAAGGCCGGCCTGGTGTTCAACCCGGCCACGCCCCTGGACGTGCTCAAGTACGTGATGGACAAGGTCGACATGATCCTGCTGATGAGCGTCAACCCCGGCTTCGGCGGGCAGAAGTTCATTCCTGGCACACTCGACAAGCTGCGTGAAGCCCGCGCGCTGATCAAGGCATCGGGCCGTGATATCCGCCTGGAGATCGACGGTGGCGTGAACGTCAATAACATCCGCGAAATCGCAGAGGCCGGTGCCGACACCTTTGTCGCAGGCTCGGCCATTTTCAATGCGCCGGACTACAAAGAGGTCATTGAAAAGATGCGTGCCGAACTGGCCCTGGCCCGTCTATGAGCGGCTTTGAGCAGCTGTTCCCCGGCAGCCTGCCGCGTCTGGTGATGTTCGACCTCGACGGCACGCTGGTCGACTCGGTGCCGGACCTGGCGGCGGCCGTGGACAACATGCTGCTCAAGCTCGGTCGCCCGGCCGCCGGAATTGACGCCGTGCGCCACTGGGTCGGCAACGGCGCGCCCATGCTGGTGCGGCGGGCCCTGGCCAACCATATCGATGCCCAGGGCGTCGATGACGCCGAGGCCGAGCGGGCGCTGGAGTTGTTCAACGAAGCCTATGAAGGCAATCACGAACTGACGGTCGTCTACCCCGGTGTGCGTTCCACCCTCAAGTGGCTGCACAAGCAAGGCGTTGAAATGGCCCTGATCACCAACAAGCCGGAGCGCTTTGTCGCGCCGCTGCTGGATCAGATGAAAATCGGTCGTTATTTTCGCTGGATCATCGGTGGCGATACCCTGCCACAGAAAAAACCTGACCCGGCCGCGCTGTTTTTCGTGATGAAAATGGCCAACATCCCGGCCTCTCAATCGCTGTTCGTCGGCGACTCGCGCAGCGATGTGTTGGCGGCGAAAGCCGCCGGGGTCAAATGTGTGGCGCTGAGCTACGGCTACAACCATGGCCGGCCGATCGCCGAAGAGTTTCCCGCGCTGGTGATCGACGATTTGCGCCTGTTAATTCCCGGTTGCCTGGACCCGGCCGCTGAGATAACGTTGCCCGACGCTGTTCAATCCTCTTCTGGAAACGCCATCGTGGTGGTCACTCGCAAACTCTGGATGAAAGTCATGAAGGCCCTGGCCCGCTGGCGTTGGCGCGCCTGACCTGATCCTGGCCGGTTATCCGGCGCGTTTGCATACCTGACTGTCAGCTCCTCCTGCCACGAGGCACACCATGATCCGCGAAGAATTCCTGCGTCTAGCCGCTGCCGGCTACAACCGTATCCCGCTTGCCTGCGAAACCCTGGCCGACTTCGACACACCGCTGTCGATCTACCTCAAACTGGCCGATGAGCCCAACTCATACCTGCTCGAATCGGTGCAGGGCGGTGAGAAATGGGGCCGTTATTCCATCATCGGCCTGCCGTGCCGCACGGTGCTGCGGGTCCATGACCATCGTGTCAGCGTGACCCATGACGGCGTCGAGATCGAAAGCCTGGAGGTCGAAGATCCGCTGGCCTTCGTCGAAACCTTCAAGGCTCGCTACAACGTGCCTACCATCCCCGGCCTGCCGCGGTTCAACGGTGGCCTGGTGGGTTATTTCGGCTACGACTGCGTACGCTATGTGGAAAAGCGTCTGGGCACCTGCCCGAACCCGGACCCGCTGGGCGTGCCGGACATTTTGCTGATGGTCTCTGACGCAGTGGTCGTCTTCGATAACCTCGCCGGCAAGATGCACGCGATTGTCCTGGCTGATCCGTCCCGGGAAGACGCCTACGAGCAAGGTCAGAAAAGTCTTCAGGCGCTGCTGGAAAAACTCCGGCAGCCGATCACGCCGCGTCCTGGCCTGGATTTCAGCAAACAGTCGGCGGCCGACCCGGTGTTCCGTTCCAGTTTCACTCAGAACGATTACGAAAGGGCCGTCGATACCATCAAGGAATACATCCTGGCCGGCGACTGCATGCAAGTGGTGCCGTCGCAACGGATGTCCATCGACTTCAAGGCTGCGCCCATCGACCTGTACCGGGCGCTGCGCTGTTTCAATCCGACGCCTTACATGTACTTCTTCAATTTCGGTGACTTCCATGTTGTGGGCAGTTCACCCGAAGTGCTGGTGCGGGTCGAAGACAACCTGATCACTGTGCGGCCTATCGCTGGCACCCGCCCTCGTGGGGCCACGGAGGAAGCCGACCGGGCGCTGGAAGAGGACCTGCTGTCGGATGACAAGGAAATCGCCGAGCACCTGATGCTGATCGACCTGGGCCGCAATGACACCGGGCGCGTCTCGGAAGTCGGTTCGGTGAAGCTCACCGAAAAGATGGTCATCGAGCGTTATTCCAACGTGATGCACATCGTCTCCAACGTCACGGGCCAGTTGAAGGCCGGGCTGACGGCGATGGACGCCCTGCGGGCCATCCTGCCGGCGGGAACGTTGTCTGGCGCCCCGAAAATCCGCGCCATGGAAATCATCGACGAGCTGGAACCGGTCAAGCGTGGGGTGTACGGCGGGGCCGTGGGCTATTTTGCCTGGAACGGCAACATGGACACTGCCATTGCCATCCGCACCGCCGTCATCAAGGACGGTGAGCTGCACGTGCAGGCCGGCGGCGGGATCGTGGCCGACTCGGTGCCGGTGCTGGAGTGGGAAGAAACCCTGAACAAGCGCCGGGCAATGTTCCGTGCCGTGGCGCTGGCCGAGCAGACCCCAAGCGACTGAATGGAAGCTGATCAACTGTGGGAGCGAGCCTGCTCGCGAGGCGATGCATGTGTCGAACATGACGGCCTCATCGCGAGCAGGCTCGCTCCCACACAGGGTTATCTCGATCAGAAATCCAGACTGACCCCGACACTCACGCCCTGCTGGGTAAAGTCATCGTCCTTGCGCAGCGTATAACCGCCCCGCAGGGCCAGATCGTTGGTCAACTTGTGGCTGACCCCCAGGCTCAGGCGATTCAAATGACTCTGCGGCGTATAGCCTTCAAGCGTGAAATCATTGGCCGGCAGACTGTTGAGGGCGATGTTCACTTTTTGGGTGTCGTCTTCGTACTCGCGTTCGTGGGCATATTCGCCATACACCTGGGTCTGACGGGTGAAGTTGTATTTGCCTTGCAAGCCAATGCCCAAGCGTTTCGAGTCGCGGGTCTGGTCATCGAAAGTCAGGGCGGTGGAGCGGCTGCTCTTTTCTGAATACCCGTCGACTTCCACCTTCGCATAATCGGCGCTGATAAACGGTGACAGGTGCCACTGACTGCCCGGCTGGGCAATGTCGTAGCCCAGGCGCGTGCTGAATGCCCACAGGTGACCGTCGGTGTCACCTTTCTCTTGCGCCTGGTTGACGCCCAGGTCGAACTTGCGCTCCAGGTTGTCGTAGTCGAGCTTGCCGCCGGTCAACGCGGCATCGGCCCACCAGCGGTTCTGCTGGAACTGGGCGAAAGCGGTGGCCAGGTAGCTGTTGAGTTTGTAGTCCGAATCGGCGCTGCCTGCCTCCATGTCCTGGCGGTAGAAACCGGCGGCTACACCCACGCGCCAAGCCTCGTTGAGACGATAGCTGCCACCGACGTTCAGGCTGTAGCCGCTGCCGTCGGCGCTGGCGCCACTGTTTTGGCTGTCGATGTCCAGGTGCTGGCCGCCGCCTGCGACGATCGCCCGCCATTGGCCGACGGCTTGCCAGTTCTCCCAGTCCGATTGCCACTGGCTGCGTAATTCATCCTGGTGGGCGCGCAGGGTCGAGTGGGCCATTTCCGGCAGCAATGTCAGCTCCCATGGCGCCGCGAGCAGGGAAAAGGCGTAATCGGCGATCAGTTGCTGTCCGGTCTCGGTGGGGTGGACCGAGTCGTTATAGATCAGCTTGGTGGGGTCTGGCGTCGCGCTGTTGATGCCATAGGTGGGGTTTTCCGTGCAGCCGTTGCCGCTGAAGCAGGTGGCGGTGAGGTTCTCGCCGGTGGCGAGGCCGAATCGTGCTGGATCGGCGAAACTTTCCTGCAGCAGTAGCGGAACGTTCAGTGGAATGATTTCGGCATCAATGCCTTGCAGCCGCGTGACCAGTTGCTGGTTGAACTGGTTGCTGAGCTGCGAAACGGCGTCTTGCAAAGGCGTGCCATTGAGCGCAGGGGTCAGGCCCAGGTCGGGCAGCAGCCAGACCATCACATAACGGGCTCCGGCGGTTTGCAGCACCTGGACACTGTCGGCCAGGCGGTCCGCGGCGGCGTTCGCCTGGGCGGGGGTCAGTACCAGGCCCTGGAGGAAGTCGTTACCGCCCCCGGAAAGGTAGTACAGCGCGTTCGGGTCGGCACGCAGGCCGTTGGACAGCAGGTATCCGTCACGGCTGCGTTCGCCAGTGTCGGAAACGCCGGTAATCGACTCGAGGATCTGGTCGGTGCGATACCCGCCCACGGCCCAGTTGTTGCCATCGGCCTGGCCTTCGCTGGCACGAACCGCCGAGGTGGATGCCGCGGTTTCATCATCGGAAAAGCCCAACCGTCCGCCCAGCAGTTGGGTGGAATTGAGGGAATAGGATTCGCCGCTGCCGTCGTGATAGAGCGGGCCGGTGCGGTTGGTAAAGCGTTGCGTGGCCCCGGACGGACCGTTCGGGTCGGCAAACTGGCCGGCATCGTTGAGGCTGTCGCCAAACACGATGAAGCTGGAGTAGGGATTGGGCGCGGCGCTCGCCTGGGCGCAGGCCATTGCCAGCAGACAGCCGGCCATTGGTACGAACAACGTTTTTCTTAGCATGAGAAAGTCCGTTTTTATCTTATTGTTGTTAGAAAACGAAACGACAGTACCAAAAACTTCCGGCGTTTTGCCATCCATCAGGCTCGTCGCGATTGTTTCAAAGCCCTTCGGGGGTCGTCATATTGCGTGCACCGTCCAGCTAAGCTACTGTGCCGGAACGTATGAACGAGACTTCCCCTGTGTCGATTGTCAGCAAACTTCTGGATCAATTGATCAAGGCACACGCCCGTTGGCGTTGGCGCGCCTGAACGTTCTCTGCCGGCCTGGCCGGACCTGTACCGATTTGCCTTCTTTACCCGCTTGAAAGTCGCTTCGCTGGCTCATCACACGCCTCGCCAAGCGCAACACCGCGCGGGTCACTCTCCGAAGGCTGTATTTCAAGTCAGTGAATTCAATAGGTTGCTTACGCCATGTTGCTGATGATCGATAACTACGACTCTTTTACCTACAACGTTGTGCAGTACCTGGGCGAGCTGGGCTCCGAGGTCAAGGTCGTGCGCAACGACGAACTGACCATCGCCGAAATCGAAGCCCTCAAGCCCGAGCGCATCGTGGTCTCTCCCGGTCCTTGCACGCCGACCGAAGCGGGCATTTCCATCGAAGCCATCAAGTATTTCGCCGGCAAGCTGCCGATCCTGGGTGTCTGCCTGGGGCACCAGTCGATCGGCCAAGCCTTTGGCGGCGACGTGGTGCGCGCCCGGCAAGTCATGCACGGTAAGACTAGCCCGGTATTTCACGAGAACAAGGGCGTGTTCGAAGGTCTGAATCTTCCGCTGACCGTCACCCGCTACCACTCCCTGATCGTCAAGCGCCAAACCCTGCCAGATTGTCTGGAACTGACCGCCTGGACTCAGCTCGAGGACGGCTCTGTGGATGAAATCATGGGGCTTCGTCACAAAACGTTGAATATCGAAGGCGTGCAATTTCACCCCGAGTCTATTCTCACCGAACAGGGTCACGAGCTGTTCGCCAACTTCCTCAAACAAACCGGCGGCACGCGCTAAGGACTTTTCATGGATATCAAGACAGCCCTGAGCCGTATCGTCGGCCATCTCGACCTGAGCACCGACGAAATGCGCGATGTGATGCGCGAAATCATGACCGGACAATGCTCGGATGCGCAGATCGGCGCGTTCATGATGGCCATGCGCATGAAGAGCGAGAGCATCGATGAGATCGTCGGCGCGGTTTCGGTCATGCGCGAGCTGGCGGACCAGGTCGAACTCAAGACCCTGGATGGCGTGGTGGATGTGGTGGGCACCGGCGG
Organism: Pseudomonas sp. P105; assembly: GCF_032614175.1. NCBI lineage: Bacteria > Pseudomonadati > Pseudomonadota > Gammaproteobacteria > Pseudomonadales > Pseudomonadaceae > Pseudomonas > Pseudomonas sp. P105. Next base: position 5,657,580 of record NZ_CP126693.1, on the reverse strand, counting down.
TGACGGCGCCAATATCTTCAACGTTTCCACGGCCTCGGCCTTCGTTGTCGCCGCGGCCGGTTGCACCGTTGCCAAGCATGGCAATCGTGCGGTCTCCGGCAAGAGTGGCAGCGCCGACCTGCTGGAGGCGGCCGGGATCTATCTGAACCTGACGCCAGTACAGGTGGCGCGTTGCATCGATAACGTGGGCATCGGTTTCATGTTCGCCCAGACCCACCACCGCGCCATGAAGTACGCCGCCGCGCCGCGTCGTGATCTGGGCCTGCGGACGATGTTCAACATGCTCGGCCCGCTTACGAATCCGGCCGGTGTGAAGCATCAAGTGGTCGGTGTGTTCAGCCAGGCATTGTGCCGGCCCCTGGCCGAGGTCTTGCAACGTCTGGGCAGCAAGCACGTGCTGGTGGTCCATTCGAAGGATGGCCTGGACGAATTCAGCCTGGCTGCACCCACGTACGTGGCTGAATTAAAAAATGATCAGATCAGCGAGTATTGGGTCGAACCTGAAGACCTGGGCATGAAGAGCCAGAGCCTGCATGGGCTGGCGGTGGATGGGCCGGCCCAGTCGCTGGAGCTGATTCGCGATGCCTTGGGGCGCCGCAAGACTGAAAATGGCCAGAAGGCCGCCGAGATGATCGTGCTCAATGCGGGCGCCGCGTTGTATGCGGCGGATCACGCCAGCAGTCTCAAGCAGGGCGTGGAACTGGCCCATGATGCGTTGCACACCGGCCTTGCCAGGGAAAAACTCGAAGAGTTGGGTGCATTTACCGCCGTATTCAAAGTGGAGAACGAAGGATGAGTGTGCCAACGGTTCTGGAAAACATTCTGGCTCGCAAGGCTCAAGAGGTTGCCGAACGCAGTGCTCGGGTCAGTCTGGCAGAGCTGGAAACCTTGGCGCGGGCAGCGGATGCGCCGCGTGGCTTTGCCAAGGCGCTGATCGATCAGGCCAAGAGAAAGCAGCCAGCGGTGATTGCCGAAATTAAAAAGGCCTCCCCCAGCAAAGGCGTGATTCGTGAACACTTCGTCCCCGCCGACATCGCCAAGAGCTATGAGAAGGGCGGTGCGACTTGCCTTTCGGTGCTGACCGATATTGATTTTTTTCAGGGCGCCGATGAATACCTCAAACAGGCGCGGGAGGCGTGCAAGCTGCCGGTGATTCGCAAGGATTTCATGATCGATCCTTACCAGATCGTTGAAGCCCGAGCCCTGGGCGCAGATTGCGTGCTGTTGATTGTGTCCGCCCTGGACGATGTGAAAATGGCCGAGCTGGCGGCGGTCGCCAAAGGCGTGGGCCTGGATGTCCTGGTAGAGGTCCACGATGGCGAGGAGCTGGAGCGGGCCTTGAAGACCCTCGATACTCCGCTGGTCGGCGTGAACAACCGCAACCTGCATACTTTCGAAGTCAGCCTGGAAACGACTCTGGATTTGTTGCCGCGTATTCCGCGTGATCGCTTGGTGATCACCGAGAGCGGGATCCTGAACCGGGCCGATGTCGAGTTGATGGAAGTCAGCGATGTGTATTCGTTCCTGGTGGGCGAAGCGTTCATGCGCGCGGAAAATCCGGGTACCGAATTGCAACGTCTGTTCTTCCCTGAACGCGGCGTTCCGATAAGCGGTTCGACGCTGGATTGATTCAATGTCGCCGGTGATTTCCCTGACCGTCGAAGCCGGTCTGCAAGCCGAACAGGATTTGCTGGCCAGCATCTGTGCAGGCGACGCTGAGTTCGGCTTGTTGTTCTGGCAGCCCAATGATCGCGCGCTGGTCATGCCTCGTCGTTTGAGTCGTTTACCGGGGTTCGAACACGCCTGCCAAATCTCGGCGGCCCACGACTGGCCAGTGCTGCTGCGCGAAACCGGCGGTGAGCCGGTGCCGCAGTCTGCCGCCACCGTCAATATCGCCCTGGTTTACGCTCCGCCGCGTAGTGAAGGCGACCATGGCCGTATCGAAACCGGTTATCGCCGGTTGTGTGATCCGATCTGCCAGTTATTGGATGAACTGGGTGGGGTGGCTTCGTTGGGTGAAGTCGAGGGTGCGTTCTGCGACGGTCGATTCAACGTCAATCTCGACGGCCGGAAAATGGTCGGCACCGCTCAGCGCTGGCGTCAGAGCAAGGGCGGCCAGCGCCCGGTGGGTCTGGTGCACGGAGCCCTGTTGCTGGAGAACGAACGCGAATCGATGGTTGCCGCGGTCAATCGTTTCAATGAAGCCTGTGGCCTGGCGCAGCGAGTGCGCGCCGAGAGTCATATTGCCTTGCATGAAAAATTTCCGGCGCCTCACGCGTTGCAGCGGCTTGAGGCGCTGTACCGGGAACTGCTGACCAGGCTGCTCGCCTAGCGCGTCCCAAAGACCACCATGGTCTTGCCTTTGACGCTGACCAGGTTGCGCTCTTCCAGATCCTTGAGCACACGACCGACCATCTCCCGCGAGCAACCCACAATCCGCCCGATTTCCTGGCGCGTCACCTTGATCTGCATGCCGTCCGGGTGGGTCATGGCATCGGGTTGCTTGCACAGTTCCAGCAAGCAGCGGGCGACGCGACCGGTCACGTCGAAGAAGGCGAGGTCGCCCACCTTGCGGGTAGTGTTGCGCAGGCGCTGTGCGATTTGTCCGCTGAGGACGTAAAGAATGTCCGGATCCTGCACCGACAGTTCCCGGAACTTGCTATAGCTGATCTCCGCGACCTCGCATTCGACCTTGGCCCGTACCCAGGCGCTACGTTCCTGTTCTTTGCCTGCCTGTTCAAACAATCCAAGTTCGCCGAAGAAATCCCCGGCGTTGAGATAGGCGATGATCATTTCGCGACCGTCATCATCCTCGATCAGGATCGTGACCGACCCTTTGATGATGAACGACAGGGTGTCGGAGCGATCGCCCGCGCAGATGATGTTGTGCTTGGCCGGGTAGCGGCGACGCTGACAGTGCATCAAGAGTTTGTCGAGATTCTTGATCTTGGGTGTGGGAGTAATGGCAACCATGGTTGTATCCCGAAAGACTGCGCGGTGTATTGATTTGGATTTTTTGTGGGGCGCGACTGGCAATCGCTATAGCTGGCCATACGCCAGCTAATTGGCGCCAGCTTAACAGAGGCGTCCCTAATTGATTTGAGAATTTACCTACACGTATTTGTCATGCGTCCTAAGGCAGAAGCCGCCGTGGCGGGGGGCTGTGCTAAGCTGGCGACCCTTTTTTCAGACAGTGGAGTCTTGGCGATGAAGGCACGCATCCAATGGGCTGGCGAAGCCATGTTCCTCGGTGAGTCAGGTAGCGGTCATGTGGTCGTCATGGATGGCCCGCCAGAAGCCGGAGGTCGGAACCTGGGTGTAAGGCCGATGGAAATGCTCCTGCTGGGCGTGGGCGGCTGCAGTAACTTCGACGTGGTCAGCATCCTTAAAAAATCGCGCCAGGCCGTCGAAAGTTGCGAAGCTTTCTTGGAAGCGGAGCGCGCCACCGAAGACCCGAAAGTGTTCACCAAGATTCACATGCATTTCGTGGTGAAGGGGCGTGCCTTGAAGGAAGCCCAGGTCAAGCGCGCCATTGAGCTGTCAGCCGAGAAATATTGCTCGGCTTCCATCATGCTCGGCGCCGCCGGTGTTGAAATCACTCACGATTATGAAATCATCGAATTGGGTTGAATCGACATCCAACCATCATAAAAGCAGTGCAAGCTCTGGCGATCAGAAGCCGACCTCTGCATAATGCGCCACTTTTTTCAGGGCAGTGATCGGTCCTCCGGCCGGTCCCTTGTCTGGACAGACAACCAAAATCGCCATCGCGAAGAGGTGTTAACCGTCCTACGCAGGTGCGTCGTTCGCATCTGACGGGCATGCTTGATCACGCGGCCAGGCCGCAATACATAGAGAGTTTTCAAACGGTGAAAAGCAAACTCAAGCTCCATGGGTTCAATAACCTGACAAAGACCTTGAGCTTCAACATCTATGACATCTGCTATGCGGAAACCCCGCAGGACCAGCAGGCCTACGTCGAGTACATCAATAAAGAGTACAACGCCAAGCGCCTCACGCAGATCCTCACGGAAGTTGTCGATATCATTGGTGCCAACATCCTGAACATCGCCAGTCAGGACTATGAACCCCAAGGCGCCAGCGTGACCATTCTGATCTCGGAAGAACCGGTGACACCGACCGACAGCCAGATCGAAGAGTCCCCGGGCCCATTGCCGGAAATCATCCTGGCCCACCTCGACAAGAGCCACATTACGGTACATACCTACCCGGAAATCCACCCGGTGGATGGCATTGCGACGTTCCGTGTGGACATTGACGTGTCGACCTGTGGCGTCATTTCACCGCTCAAGGCACTCAATTTCCTGATTCACCAGTTCGACTCGGACATCGTGACGGTGGATTATCGCGTGCGTGGCTTTACCCGCGACGTTGAAGGCCACAAGCACTTTATTGATCACGAGATCAACTCGATTCAGAACTATCTCTCCGAAGACACTCGCGACGCGTACCAGATGACCGACGTGAACGTGTATCAGGAAAACCTGTTCCACACCAAAATGCTGCTCAAGAATTTCGAGCTTGATAACTACCTGTTCGGGGACGCTACCAGCAACCTTTCTGCTGAACAGCGGGATCAGGTGGAAGACCGTGTGAAACACGAGATGCTGGAAATTTTCTACGCGCGCAACATGCCACGCTGAAGGTTTCAGCTACAAAAAAGGCGGCTCCCCATGGGAGTCGCCTTTTTTAGTTTCTGTAGAACGTGGATGAACGCTCAGGCCTGCAACGCTGTGGCGTGGGTATAACCCCTTCGCCACCCTTGCACGATCAGATTCGATAGGTGCTCTTGGTCATGACCTTGGCCAGCAGGCTCATGCCGAACTTCACCGGCGCTGGAAAACGAAACCCTCCGGCCTCGAGTGCACTTTCGGCGTGCTGCTCTTCATCCTCGCGCATCTGCTTGAGAATCGCCCGGGACTTTTCGTCCTCGGCCGGCAACTGCTCCAAGTGCTCATTCAGGTGTTTGCACACCTGATGTTCAGTGGCCGCCACAAAGCCGAGGCTGACTTTGTCGCTGATCAGCCCGGCCACTGCGCCGATTCCAAATGACATCCCATAAAACAACGGGTTCAGGACGCTGGTATGGCTGCCCAGTTGGTGAATGCGTTGTTCGCACCAGACCAGATGGTCGATTTCTTCCTCGGCGGCATGCTCCATCGCCTCACGTACCTGGGGCAGCTTCGCCGTCAGCGCCTGGCCCTGATACAGCGCCTGGGCGCAGACTTCACCGGTGTGGTTGATGCGCATCAGCCCAGCGACATGGCGGGTTTGCTCGTCACTCATTTGCACGTCTGGCTGCACGATAGCCGGCGATGGACGGTAGGGCTGACCACTGAAGGGCAGCAGCGTACGCATCGCGGTATCAGCTTGCAGCAGTAGACGGTCAATCGGTGAGTAGTGACGTTGGGTAGTCATGCTTACCTCCGGGAAAAATCTCGGCGGCCAGTTTAACTCAATCGGCCGCTCAGGATTTGCGTTGGGTCAGGGTATCAACCCGGCGGCCAGTTCATCTGGCGCTGCCCAAGCACATGCATATGAATGTGATAGACGGTCTGTCCCCCAAGTTCATTGCAGTTCATCACCACACGAAAACCTTCTTCGCAGCCCAGTTCAAGCGCCAGGCGCTGGGCAGTGAACAGGATATGCCCGGCCAAGCCTTTGTCTTCTTCGGTCAGATCATTGAGCGTGCGGATCGGTTTCTTTGGGATGACCAGGAAATGCACAGGTGCTTGTGGGGCGATGTCGTGGAACGCCAGAACTTGATCATCTTCGTAAATGATCTTGGCCGGAATCTCCCGGTTGATGATCTTGGTAAACAGAGTATCCACAGCTGTTTCTCCATTGGGTTAGTCGAGCTTGAGTGTACTTAAGGCGCGATTGGCGAGCCCGGGTTTTCACGGCAAAAGGCATTCAGCGGGGGCAGCAGGCCTTGTTGGTCATGCCGGCAATCGTGCGAACCAGCCATCGCGGGCCCAGCCGCGGCAACGCTGCCAGCCAGCGATTGCGGCGCCCAGGAATGATGATCGCCCGGTTTTTTTCCAGTGCGCGCACGGCATACAGCGCGACTTCCTCCGGGCTCATCAGGGTTTGACTGTCGTTGAATTTCTGTTCATTGAGCTGCGCCCGGGCGAAAAAGCCGGTTCGTGTCGGGCCAGGGCAAAGCACCGATACCTTTATTGCGCTTTTTTTCAGCTCGACCCGCAGGGCTTCGGAGAAATGCAGCACGTAAGCCTTGCTGGCGTGATAGGTGCTCATCCAGGGGCCAGGCTGGAACGCGGCGATCGATGCAACGTTCAGGATCTGGCCACCGCCCTGCAGCGCCATGCTGTTGCCCACCGAGTGACAGAGCCGCGTCAAGGCGAGGATGTTGACTTCGATCAGGTCCTGCTCGGTCATCCAGTCCTGGCCCAGGAACGGCCCGCTGGTGCCGATACCGGCACAATTGACCAGCAGGTCGATCTGTCGCTCGCCTTCTTCCAGCTCGAGCAGAAAGCCTGAAAGCCTCAGCGGTTCCCCCAGGTCACAAGCCCGGAACAACACCTCCACGCCAAAACGCTGAGTCAATTCGATTGCAATACTTTCCAGCCGATCACGCTGTCGAGCCACCAATATCAGGTCGCGACCGCGGCGGGCGAGTGCTTCGGCCATTGCCAGGCCAATGCCACTGGAGGCGCCAGTGATCAGAGCGTAACGGGTCATGCAGTTCTCCATCGCAACGGCCCGTCACCAGTGTACTGAGCTGTCACCGGCACGAAGCGCGCTTATTGTTCCTCTTCATAGTCTACAGAAGGCGCAGCAGGCTCGGCTGCTTCGACGGCTGGTTCTGCAGTGTCTTCATCAATGAGCTCGCTGCTCTCATAGCTGCTCAAGGAACTGCTGTCGTATTCCTCTGTGATGCCGCTGAATGCACCGGCCATTGCGGCGAGGAAAGCCACCACGATCATGACAATCCACAGTGACGAAAGTACCTTGACCGCAGTGCTGTTGGGCGGCGGCGGGGGGCCATAGCGATTGGCGCCGGTGTTGCCGGGCAAGGCCATGAGTACGAAGGGGAAGACACTGCCCACGAACGGCACCAGGTTGAGCAGCCACAACCACCCGGACCAACCCAGGTCGTGCAGGCGCTGGACGCTGAACTGGATGCTTACATAAGCAAAGCCCAGTGCGATGATCAGTCCCAGCAGGCCGCCGACGATCATTGCCGCCGTGGAGCTGGAGGCGAGGATCCAGGTCAAGCCCAATGAAAAGGCTGTGCCCACCACAAACAGCATGACCAGCGTCAAGGCCATGGTCCAGCCCAGGAAGCGCAGCCGTCCGATGCGCCCATCGAAGCTGAAGGGCTTGAGCGTGCTGTACTCGGCCATTGCTTCACCCACCTCGGCTCGGGGTGGCGCGTAGGGCGATACCGGGTCGATGATTGAGTCCGGGTGGCGTCCGTTCGACGTCGGCGAATGCTGTACCTCGTCCAGGTTCAGTTCGAGGGAAGGTTCGGCTTCGATTCGCGCATCGATCCCGCTCTTGTTGAGAGCCTCCAGGTACTTCTGCGCTTCGGCCTGGGACAGGTTGCTTTTAAGCGCCACCTTGCGCCCGCTGAACAACCGCTCAATGGCACTGACATCGCTTTTGAACAGTTCAGCCAGGTTGAGCTTGGCTGTGGTGGTTTCGACACCCGGCAGCAGGGCTCCATCAAATACGATATTGAAACGGGTTTCGCTCATGCCAGGCATCCTTGTCTCATAAGGTTAAGCAATGGTTTTGATCCGGTTGATTTCAGCGGGGCCATTGGCCGCCGAGTTGTGTCGCGCGGGCCAGCGCTTGCCGGTACTCTTCATCCAGGCGTGCCACTAGCTGATCGACACTGGGCAGATCATGGATTTCACCCACGCCCTGGCCTGCGGACCATACGGTTTTCCAGGCCTTGGCTTCGTCGTTCAGCGGCTTGAGTTTGGAACCGAAATCCACTTCGCCCTTGCCCTGCAGGGCGGCCAGGTCGAAACCGGCGTTTTCCAGGCTCTGGCGCATGAAGCTGGCCGGCACTCCGGACACCGCAGGAGTATGCACGATGTCTGCGGCTCTGGATGTGAGCAACATCTCCTTATAAGCGTCAGGCGCATGGCTTTCGGTCGTGCCGATGAAGCGTGTGCCGAAGTAGGCCAAATCCGCGCCAAGCAGTTGTGCGGCCAGAATCTGATGGCCGTGGTTCAGACATCCCGCAAGCAGCAGGGTTTTGTCGAAGAACTGGCGGATTTCGGCGACCAGTGAGAAAGGGCTCCAGGTCCCGGCGTGGCCACCTGCGCCGGCGGCGACCGCTATCAAGCCGTCGACACCGGCTTGGGCAGCTTTCTCGGCATGACGGCGCGTGGTGACATCGTGGAATACCAGCCCACCATAGCTGTGAACCGCATCCACCAGTTCTTTCACGGCGCCCAGGCTGGTGATGACAATCGGCACCTGATGTTCGATGCAGATGGCCAGGTCGGCCTGAAGCCGTGGGTTGCTATGATGGACGATCAGGTTCACGGCATAGGGTGCCGGGTTTTCCATTGTTGCCAGGCCCGCTTCGATTTCTTCCAGCCAAGCCTTGAAACCACTGCTTTCGCGCTGGTTCAGCGCCGGAAAGCTGCCGACGATTCCGTTGCGGCAGCAGGCCAGTACCAGCTGTGGATTGGAAATCAGAAACATCGGCGCTGCCACGACGGGCAGGCGCAAACGTTGTTCAAGCAGAGCGGGCAGCGACATCGGAAGTACCCCGGATAAGGTGGTGCTGATTGAAAGTTAGAACGGCCGAACCACGACCAGAATTACGATAGCCAGCAATATCAGAACCGGCACTTCATTGAACCAGCGATAAAAGACATGGCTGCGGGTGTTTTCGCCACGGGCGAAGCGCTTCAATTGCGCGCCGCACATATGGTGATAGCCGATCAGCAATACCACCAGGGTCAGCTTGGCGTGCATCCAGCCGCCTTGAGTGAAGTAGGCACTAGCGTTGAGACTCAGCAGCCAGATGCCGAATACGAGGGTGGCGATCATCGCCGGCCCCATGATGCCGCGATACAGCTTGCGCTCCATGACGATGAAGCGTTCTTTACTGACGCTGTCTTCGCTTTGGGCGTGATAGACGAACAGGCGAGGCAGGTAGAACAGGCCGGCGAACCAGCAGACCATGCTGACGATATGAAGTGCTTTGAGCCATAGATAGAGCATTTTTTTGTATTCCCAGATTCACGGTAGCCCGATAGTAGAGGCTAGAGCGGCCACACGTCACCTTGGCGGTTGTCGCCGGGCCGCGCGGCCCCTATCATCGACAGCTTTCCAGTGGGTTCGTTGAGGGCAGGTATATGGTCAAGGTCGGTATCGTCGGCGGCACGGGTTACACCGGTGTCGAACTGCTGCGTCTGTTGGCACAGCATCCGCAGGCTGAGGTGGTGGTCATTACCTCCCGATCCGAGGCTGGACTGGCCGTCGCCGACATGTATCCGAACCTGCGGGGCCATTACGACGGCCTGGCGTTCAGCGTTCCGGACATCAAGACCCTCGGGGCCTGTGATGTGGTCTTCTTCGCCACGCCTCACGGTGTTGCCCATGCCCTGGCAGGCGAGCTGCTGGCCGCCGGGACCAAGGTCATCGACCTGTCGGCAGATTTCCGTCTGCAGGACGCTGAAGAGTGGGCCAAATGGTACGGTCAGCCACACGGTGCGCCAGATCTGCTGGACGAGGCGGTCTACGGCCTGCCGGAAGTCAATCGCGAGAAAATCAGGCAGGCACGGTTGATCGCTGTCCCGGGCTGCTATCCAACGGCAACGCAACTGGGTTTCCTGCCGCTGCTCGAGGCGGGGCTTGCTGATGCGTCGCGTCTGATCGCCGACTGCAAGTCGGGTGTCAGCGGTGCCGGCCGTGGTGCCAGTGTCGGCTCGTTGTACTCCGAGACGTCGGAAAGCATGAAGGCGTATGCCGTCAAAGGCCACCGTCATCTGCCGGAAATCCGCCAGGGGCTGCGTCGCGCGGCAGGCAAGGATGTCGGCCTGACTTTTGTGCCGCACCTGACGCCGATGATTCGGGGCATTCACTCCACGCTGTACGCAACCGTCGTCGACCGTTCTGTAGACCTGCAAGCGCTGTTCGAGAAGCGTTACGCCAACGAACCGTTCGTCGATGTGATGCCGGCTGGCAGCCACCCTGAAACTCGTAGCGTACGCGGCGCTAACGTTTGCCGGATCGCGGTGCATCGCCCACAGGATGGCGATCTGGTAGTGGTGTTGTCGGTCATCGATAATCTGGTCAAAGGCGCGTCCGGCCAGGCTGTGCAGAACTTGAACATCCTGTTCGGGCTGGATGAGCGTATGGGTCTGTCCCACGCTGGGATGTTGCCTTAACTCCAATCTGAGGCTGCAAGCTTGAAGCGCCAGGCTTGCAGCTCATAACGTGTAGTTTGCGCCTGCCTCTCAAATAGTTGACCGATTTTCTAGGAGAAGCGGATAATGCGCGTCATCACGCATTATGGCGGCGTAAGCGCCGGGAGATATTCAGCATGAGCGTCGAAACCTTCACCCCCACGGCTTTGCAATTCACCCACGGTGCCGCGCACAAGGTGAAGAGCCTGGTCGATGAGGAGGGGAATGATCGTTTAAAGCTGCGCGTTTTTGTGACGGGCGGCGGTTGTTCGGGTTTTCAATACGGCTTCACTTTCGATGAGGAAGTGGCTGATGACGACACCATCGTCGAACGCGAAGGTGTCAGCCTCGTGGTCGATCCGATGAGCTTCCAGTACCTGGCGGGTGCTGAGGTGGATTATCAGGAAGGGCTGGAAGGGTCGCGCTTCGTCATCAAGAACCCTAACGCCACCACAACCTGTGGATGCGGTTCTTCGTTTTCGATCTGAGGCTTTAAATAAGAACGCCGCAGCGCCTTACGGCTCTGCGGCGTTTTGCTGTGCGGCGAAAAATGGATTCAGGCGGGATAGATTGCGCCGAGTATGCGCAAACCCCGTGCGCCGGTGACACTTGGGCGATTCGCTGAAATGCCTTCAAGGCAGCAATGGGCCAGCCAGGCAAAGGCCATGGCTTCGACCCAATCCGGGTCTACACCGTAAGTGGCCGTGCTGCTGACTTGGGTGTTTGGCAGTAAGTCGGCCAGCCGCTTCATGAGTGTGCGGTTGTGCGCGCCGCCGCCGCAAACCAGCAGCTCTTGAGTGTTGGTCTGGGCATTCTGCAGTGAGTGGACGATGGTCAGGGCCGTCAGTTCGAGTAGCGTTGCCTGCACGTCTTCAGGGGCGAAGACCGGTAGGTGCGACAGGTGCTGGGTCAGCCAGGACAGGTTGAACACTTCGCGCCCTGTGCTTTTAGGGCCTTGAGTGACAAAGAAAGGGTCGCCAAGCAGAGCCTTTAGCAGAGCCGGTTCGACTTTTCCGCTGGCAGCCCACAGACCATCGCGATCAAAGTGCTCGCCCCGTTGCTGATGTATCCAGGCGTCCAGCAATACGTTGCCAGGGCCGCAATCGAAACCGGCTACCGGCTTTTCGGGTTCTATCAGGCTGAGATTGCTGAAGCCGCCGATATTCAGCACGGCACGATTGCCGGCCCGTTCTTCAAACAGTGCTTCGTGAAACGCAGGAACCAGCGGGGCGCCTTGTCCGCCAGCAGCAACATCGCGACTGCGAAAATCGCTGACGACGGCAATGCCGGTCAATTCGCTCAACAATGCGGGGTTGCCGATCTGCACGGTAAAGCCACGGGCCGGCTCGTGTCGAATGGTCTGACCATGACTACCGATTGCCCGGATACCTTCAGGTTTGAGCTTCTGTGCGTCGAGCAGCGTGTGGACGCCCTGCGCAGCCAGCCTTACCCAGTTTTGTTGGGCAATGGCTGAGCGAGCGATCTCATCGGGCCCGCTGCTGCATAACTCGAGCATTTCGGTGCGCAGGGAGGCGGGCATGGGGATGTAGTGCGTGGCGATCAACTTGATCGCCGGAGTCAGTTCGATCAGCGCGATATCCAGTCCATCCAGGCTGGTGCCAGACATCACGCCGATATAGTGCGCCATGGTTTAGCGCTTGCTTGAGGCGAGCATGGTGGCTTTTTCCTGGTCCATGCGAGCCATCAAGGGTTGGCTCTGAGCCAGGAAGCGTGAGCGCTCGGACTTGGCAATCGGATCGGCCATGGGGAGCTTCTGGCCCAGCGGATCAACGTGGACGCCGTTGACCTGGAATTCATAATGCAAATGCGGCCCGGTGGACAGACCGGTAGTGCCAATATAGCCAATCACCTGGCCTTGCTTGACGCTGCCGCCGGTTTTCACGCCTTTGGCGAAGCCCTGCATATGGCCATACAGCGTACGGTAAGTGTTGCCGTGCTGGATGATCACGGTGTTGCCATAGCCACCCCGGCGTCCGGCCAACAGCACTTTGCCGTCTCCGGCGGCCTTGATTGGGGTGCCGCGGGGAGCTGCGTAGTCGACGCCTTTATGGGCGCGGATCTTGTTCAGGATGGGATGTTTGCGGCCTACGGAGAATCTTGAGCTGATGCGGGCGAAATCAACCGGCGTACGGATAAATGCCTTGCGCATGCTGTTGCCGTCGGCAGTGTAATAGCTGCTGTTGCCTTGTTTGTTGGTGTAGCGCACCGCCGTGTAGGTCTTGCCGCGATTGGTGAAGCGGGCGGAAAGAATAGGGCCGTTGCCGACGCTTTTTCCGTTGACCATTTTCTGTTCGTAAATGACGTCGAACTCGTCACCCTGGCGAATATCCTGAGCGAAGTCGATGTCGTAGCCAAACACGCTGGCCATATCCATTGTCAGGCTATGGGAAAGGCCGGCGCGTGCGGCCGATTGCGACAATGAGCTGTTAATGACGCCATGAGCATAGGCTGAGCGCACGGTTGGTTTGGTGATGACGCGGTTGAACGCATAACCCTTGTCGTTTTTGCTCAGGGTGATGCTTTCCAGGTCACTTAGTTTGGTATGCAGGCTGGTCAGTTGTCCGTCTGGGCTGAGTTCGAACTCGAGTTTCTGACCCCTCTGGAGCCGAGCGAACTGTTTGGCTTTCTTGTCGCTGGCCAGGATCTCGTGGACCAGGGTCGACGGCAGCCCAACCTTTTCGAAGAGAGTGGAGAGCGTGTCGCCTTTGGCAACTATGACCTCATGGTGGCCCGGGTCTTTCTTCTCTTCTACCGCAGGCTCCACTTGGGCGGACGCGGGCGTCTCTTCAGCGTTGTTTTCGATCTGCGCGAAGGGGGAGGCCGCGGCCTCGTTTGTGGCTTGGACGGCTTCGGCAGCGTCTTGATCTTGTGTCAGTTGTTCAGCAGGACTTTCCAGTTCGAGACTTAGCGTCGTCTTTTTGGCTTCAACATCGCTGGAGGGAAACACCAGGAGCGCCAGGCTAAGAAGGGCGGCAATACCACTTGCAGCGAGCAGGTGGGTCTTGGGGTAAAGCGGCGGCGCTTTGGATGGTTCTGTGGTCATAGGTAATTTGACTTTTGAAGAGATGAATTGGAAAAGATGAATGACATGATGAAGATGAAATAACTGTATAAAATATAACCAAATCACCTGCGAAGCAAGCCCGCGGACACTCTGCCCGTGGATTGGTGTCCGCGCACCCGGCAAACCTTGTATTTGGTGCGCGATCTTGTATGGTTGGGTCCCTTTGAATCTGAGCCTTGCGGGTCTGTTATGAAGTCGGTTGAAGAGCAGCTAGCGCTGATCAAGCGTGGTGCAGAAGAGTTGTTGGTCGAGTCCGAGCTGATTGAAAAGCTCAAGCGTGGGCAGCCGCTGCGTATCAAGGCTGGTTTCGACCCGACGGCACCCGATCTGCACCTGGGTCATACCGTGCTTATTAATAAGCTGCGTCAGTTCCAGGACCTGGGGCATCAGGTCATCTTCCTGATAGGTGACTTCACTGGGATGATCGGCGATCCGAGTGGTAAGAGCGCAACGCGCCCACCGCTGACGCGCGAGCAGGTTCTTGATAATGCCGAGACCTACAAGACTCAGGTCTTCAAGATTCTTGATCCGGCCAAGACCGAAGTCGCTTTCAACTCCACCTGGATGGATCAGATGGGGCCGGCGGATTTCATTCGCCTGACCTCCCAATACACCGTGGCTCGTATGCTCGAGCGCGATGATTTTGACAAGCGCTATAAAACCAGTCAGCCGATCGCCATTCATGAATTCCTCTATCCGCTTGTTCAGGGCTATGACTCGGTGGCGTTGCGTGCTGACGTCGAGCTCGGCGGTACGGATCAAAAGTTCAACCTGCTGATGGGGCGCGAGCTTCAGCGTGGTTATGGTCAGGAAGCCCAGTGCATTCTGACCATGCCTTTGCTGGAGGGGTTGGATGGTGTGAAGAAGATGTCCAAGTCGTTGGGTAACTATGTGGGTATCCAGGAAGCGCCGGGTGTTATGTACGGCAAGCTGGTTTCCATTCCTGACGTGCTTATGTGGCGTTACTTCGAATTGCTCAGCTTCCGTTCCATGGATGAGATCAACGCATTCCGTGCGGATGTTGAGGCTGGGGCAAATCCGCGGGACATCAAGATCAAGCTGGCTGAGGAGATTGTCGCCCGTTTCCATGGTGAGGAAGCTGCGGCCAATGCTCATCGTGCGGCGGGCAATCGCATGAAGGATGGCGAATTGCCGGATGATCTGCCTGAGATCGAATTGACTGCGGTCGAGGATATGCCGATTGCGGCCGTCCTTAATAAGGCAGGCCTAGTCAAGAATGCTGCAGCAGCGCGAGATCTTCTTGGTTCGGGCGGCGTGCGCATTGATGGTGAGGTGGTGGATCGCGCCTACATATATAAGCTGGGCGCTACCCATGTCTGTCAGGCTGGCAAGAAGGCTTTTGCGCGTATCGTGCTGAAGCCGGAATAAAAGCCGAAATTAGTGCTTGACGGCAAATCCTGGAAGTCTATAATTCGCCCCACTTCCGGCGCAGTCGAAACGGAAAACTCCTTGAGTTTCAATGAGTTAAACGATTTTCGGCAGCGCAGGGCTTCAGGTCATCGAAGCTTGGGAAGCAGTTAGTGGGGCGGTTTTCCTGGCTCCGTTAACGGTTCGATCTTCTCAATCGAAAGCGTCAAAAAGAGGTGTTGACAGCAGCGAGTAACGCTGTAGAATTCGCCTCCCGCTAACGAGAGATCGGAAGCGCAAGTGGTTGAAGTTGCAGAGGAAACTTTGAAAACTTCTTAAAATAACCGCTTGACAGATACACCGGGCGCTGTAGAATGCGCGCCTCGGTTGAGACGAAAGGCTCAACCCACCGCTCTTTAACAACTGAATCAAGCAATTCGTGTGGGTGCTTGTGGAGTCAGACTGCTAGTCAACAGATTATCAGCATCACAAGTTACTCCGCGAGAAATCAAAGATGTAACCAACGATTGCTGAGCCAAGTTTAGGGTTTTCTCAAAACCCAAAGATGTTTGAACTGAAGAGTTTGATCATGGCTCAGATTGAACGCTGGCGGCAGGCCTAACACATGCAAGTCGAGCGGTAGAGAGGTGCTTGCGCCTCTTGAGAGCGGCGGACGGGTGAGTAAAGCCTAGGAATCTGCCTGGTAGTGGGGGATAACGCTCGGAAACGGACGCTAATACCGCATACGTCCTACGGGAGAAAGCAGGGGACCTTCGGGCCTTGCGCTATCAGATGAGCCTAGGTCGGATTAGCTAGTTGGTGAGGTAATGGCTCACCAAGGCGACGATCCGTAACTGGTCTGAGAGGATGATCAGTCACACTGGAACTGAGACACGGTCCAGACTCCTACGGGAGGCAGCAGTGGGGAATATTGGACAATGGGCGAAAGCCTGATCCAGCCATGCCGCGTGTGTGAAGAAGGTCTTCGGATTGTAAAGCACTTTAAGTTGGGAGGAAGGGCATTAACCTAATACGTTAGTGTTTTGACGTTACCGACAGAATAAGCACCGGCTAACTCTGTGCCAGCAGCCGCGGTAATACAGAGGGTGCAAGCGTTAATCGGAATTACTGGGCGTAAAGCGCGCGTAGGTGGTTCGTTAAGTTGGATGTGAAATCCCCGGGCTCAACCTGGGAACTGCATTCAAAACTGTCGAGCTAGAGTATGGTAGAGGGTGGTGGAATTTCCTGTGTAGCGGTGAAATGCGTAGATATAGGAAGGAACACCAGTGGCGAAGGCGACCACCTGGACTGATACTGACACTGAGGTGCGAAAGCGTGGGGAGCAAACAGGATTAGATACCCTGGTAGTCCACGCCGTAAACGATGTCAACTAGCCGTTGGGAGCCTTGAGCTCTTAGTGGCGCAGCTAACGCATTAAGTTGACCGCCTGGGGAGTACGGCCGCAAGGTTAAAACTCAAATGAATTGACGGGGGCCCGCACAAGCGGTGGAGCATGTGGTTTAATTCGAAGCAACGCGAAGAACCTTACCAGGCCTTGACATCCAATGAACTTTCCAGAGATGGATTGGTGCCTTCGGGAACATTGAGACAGGTGCTGCATGGCTGTCGTCAGCTCGTGTCGTGAGATGTTGGGTTAAGTCCCGTAACGAGCGCAACCCTTGTCCTTAGTTACCAGCACGTCATGGTGGGCACTCTAAGGAGACTGCCGGTGACAAACCGGAGGAAGGTGGGGATGACGTCAAGTCATCATGGCCCTTACGGCCTGGGCTACACACGTGCTACAATGGTCGGTACAGAGGGTTGCCAAGCCGCGAGGTGGAGCTAATCCCACAAAACCGATCGTAGTCCGGATCGCAGTCTGCAACTCGACTGCGTGAAGTCGGAATCGCTAGTAATCGCGAATCAGAATGTCGCGGTGAATACGTTCCCGGGCCTTGTACACACCGCCCGTCACACCATGGGAGTGGGTTGCACCAGAAGTAGCTAGTCTAACCTTCGGGGGGACGGTTACCACGGTGTGATTCATGACTGGGGTGAAGTCGTAACAAGGTAGCCGTAGGGGAACCTGCGGCTGGATCACCTCCTTAATCGACGACCGCAGCTGCTCCATGAGCTCCCACACGAATTGCTTGATTCATTGAAGAAGACGATTGGGTCTGTAGCTCAGTTGGTTAGAGCGCACCCCTGATAAGGGTGAGGTCGGCAGTTCGAATCTGCCCAGACCCACCAATTTCATGGTGTTCCCTGTAGAAATACGGGGCCATAGCTCAGCTGGGAGAGCGCCTGCCTTGCACGCAGGAGGTCAGCGGTTCGATCCCGCTTGGCTCCACCATTACAGATTGGCACCAACGTTTAAAGCTTAGAAATGAGCATTCCACCAAGACGGTGCTGAATGTTGATTTCTAGTCTTTTGATTAGATCGTTCTTTAAAAATTTGGGTATGTGATAGAAAGATAGACTGAACGTTACTTTCACTGGTAACGGATCAGGCTAAGGTAAAATTTGTGAGTTGCTCTTTGAGCATGCGAATTTTCGGCGAATGTCGTCTTCACAGTATAACCAGATTGCTTGGGGTTATATGGTCAAGTGAAGAAGCGCATACGGTGGATGCCTTGGCAGTCAGAGGCGATGAAAGACGTGGTAGCCTGCGAAAAGCTTCGGGGAGTCGGCAAACAGACTTTGATCCGGAGATGTCTGAATGGGGGAACCCAGCCATCATAAGATGGTTATCTTGTACTGAATACATAGGTGCAAGAGGCGAACCAGGGGAACTGAAACATCTAAGTACCCTGAGGAAAAGAAATCAACCGAGATTCCCTTAGTAGTGGCGAGCGAACGGGGACTAGCCCTTAAGTGGCTTTGAGATTAGCGGAACGCTCTGGAAAGTGCGGCCATAGTGGGTGATAGCCCTGTACGCGAAAATCTCTTAGTCATGAAATCGAGTAGGACGGAGCACGAGAAACTTTGTCTGAATATGGGGGGACCATCCTCCAAGGCTAAATACTACTGACTGACCGATAGTGAACTAGTACCGTGAGGGAAAGGCGAAAAGAACCCCGGAGAGGGGAGTGAAATAGATCCTGAAACCGTATGCGTACAAGCAGTGGGAGCCCACTTTGTTGGGTGACTGCGTACCTTTTGTATAATGGGTCAGCGACTTATTTTCAGTGGCGAGCTTAACCGAATAGGGGAGGCGTAGCGAAAGCGAGTCTTAATAGGGCGTCTAGTCGCTGGGAATAGACCCGAAACCGGGCGATCTATCCATGGGCAGGTTGAAGGTTAGGTAACACTGACTGGAGGACCGAACCGACTACCGTTGAAAAGTTAGCGGATGACCTGTGGATCGGAGTGAAAGGCTAATCAAGCTCGGAGATAGCTGGTTCTCCTCGAAAGCTATTTAGGTAGCGCCTCATGTATCACTGTAGGGGGTAGAGCACTGTTTCGGCTAGGGGGTCATCCCGACTTACCAAACCGATGCAAACTCCGAATACCTACAAGTGCCGAGCATGGGAGACACACGGCGGGTGCTAACGTCCGTCGTGAAAAGGGAAACAACCCAGACCGTCAGCTAAGGTCCCAAAGTTATGGTTAAGTGGGAAACGATGTGGGAAGGCTTAGACAGCTAGGAGGTTGGCTTAGAAGCAGCCACCCTTTAAAGAAAGCGTAATAGCTCACTAGTCGAGTCGGCCTGCGCGGAAGATGTAACGGGGCTCAAACCATACACCGAAGCTACGGGTATCACTTAGGTGATGCGGTAGAGGAGCGTTCTGTAAGCCTGTGAAGGTGAGTTGAGAAGCTTGCTGGAGGTATCAGAAGTGCGAATGCTGACATGAGTAACGACAATGGGTGTGAAAAACACCCACGCCGAAAGACCAAGGTTTCCTGCGCAACGTTAATCGACGCAGGGTTAGTCGGTCCCTAAGGCGAGGCTGAAAAGCGTAGTCGATGGAAAACAGGTTAATATTCCTGTACTTCTGGTTATTGCGATGGAGGGACGGAGAAGGCTAGGCCAGCTTGGCGTTGGTTGTCCAAGTTTAAGGTGGTAGGCTGAGATCTTAGGTAAATCCGGGATCTTAAGGCCGAGAGCTGATGACGAGTTACCCTTTGGGTGACGAAGTGGTTGATGCCATGCTTCCAAGAAAAGCTTCTAAGCTTCAGATAACCAGGAACCGTACCCCAAACCGACACAGGTGGTTGGGTAGAGAATACCAAGGCGCTTGAGAGAACTCGGGTGAAGGAACTAGGCAAAATGGCACCGTAACTTCGGGAGAAGGTGCGCCGGTGAGGGTGAAGCACTTGCTGCGTAAGCCCACGCCGGTCGAAGATACCAGGCCGCTGCGACTGTTTATTAAAAACACAGCACTCTGCAAACACGAAAGTGGACGTATAGGGTGTGACGCCTGCCCGGTGCCGGAAGGTTAATTGATGGGGTTAGCTAACGCGAAGCTCTTGATCGAAGCCCCGGTAAACGGCGGCCGTAACTATAACGGTCCTAAGGTAGCGAAATTCCTTGTCGGGTAAGTTCCGACCTGCACGAATGGCGTAACGATGGCGGCGCTGTCTCCACCCGAGACTCAGTGAAATTGAAATCGCTGTGAAGATGCAGTGTATCCGCGGCTAGACGGAAAGACCCCGTGAACCTTTACTATAGCTTTGCACTGGACTTTGAATTTGCTTGTGTAGGATAGGTGGGAGGCTTTGAAGCGTGGACGCCAGTTCGCGTGGAGCCATCCTTGAAATACCACCCTGGCAACTTTGAGGTTCTAACTCAGGTCCGTTATCCGGATCGAGGACAGTGTATGGTGGGTAGTTTGACTGGGGCGGTCTCCTCCTAAAGAGTAACGGAGGAGTACGAAGGTGCGCTCAGACCGGTCGGAAATCGGTCGTAGAGTATAAAGGCAAAAGCGCGCTTGACTGCGAGACAGACACGTCGAGCAGGTACGAAAGTAGGTCTTAGTGATCCGGTGGTTCTGTATGGAAGGGCCATCGCTCAACGGATAAAAGGTACTCCGGGGATAACAGGCTGATACCGCCCAAGAGTTCATATCGACGGCGGTGTTTGGCACCTCGATGTCGGCTCATCACATCCTGGGGCTGAAGCCGGTCCCAAGGGTATGGCTGTTCGCCATTTAAAGTGGTACGCGAGCTGGGTTTAGAACGTCGTGAGACAGTTCGGTCCCTATCTGCCGTGGACGTTTGAGATTTGAGAGGGGCTGCTCCTAGTACGAGAGGACCGGAGTGGACGAACCTCTGGTGTTCCGGTTGTCACGCCAGTGGCATTGCCGGGTAGCTATGTTCGGAAAAGATAACCGCTGAAAGCATCTAAGCGGGAAACTTGCCTCAAGATGAGATCTCACTGGGACCTTGAGTCCCCTGAAGGGCCGTCGAAGACTACGACGTTGATAGGTGGGGTGTGTAAGCGCTGTGAGGCGTTGAGCTAACCCATACTAATTGCCCGTGAGGCTTGACCATATAACACCCAAGCAATTTGTTGACCCGATACAGGGCACCAGATTGCGGTGTGTGAAGACGCTATGAACCGAAAGTTCGCACAACACACAAATCTATCGCATACCCATTCGCTGGAACGTGATCGCAAGTCACGCGCTGGCTACCGAATTTCTTGACGACCATAGAGCATTGGAACCACCTGATCCCATCCCGAACTCAGCAGTGAAACGATGCATCGCCGATGGTAGTGTGGGGTTTCCCCATGTGAGAGTAGGTCATCGTCAAGATTAAATTCCGAAACCCCTATCTGCTGACGCAGGTAGGGGTTTTGTTTTGCCCGCAGGAAAGACCATTTGTGTTTCTATGCAACGGTCTTGCGCATCGCTATCATGCGGGCCTCATTATCAGGTGCAGTTTGCATGCTCACGTTGCTTAAACTTCTGAAAGATGGCCGGTTCCACTCGGGGCAGGCGCTGGGTACTGCGCTGGGTATCAGTCGTAGTGCTGTATGGAAGCAGTTGCAGCACCTGGAGGCGGAGTTAGGGTTATCTGTTCATAAGGTTCGAGGTAGGGGTTATCAGCTGGCTAAGCCGCTGCTGCTTTTGGACTCGGCTGAGATTAGCGCCAAAGAGTCCTGTGAGTGGCCCATCCATATATTTGACTCCATTGATTCGACCAACGCTGAAGCGCTTCGCGCCTTAGAGCGTGGAATGGGCGCGCCATTTATGATTTTGGCCGAGCGACAAACAGCCGGTCGTGGTCGTCGTGGTCGCAAGTGGGTGAGTCCGTTTGCGGACAATCTCTACCACAGCCTGGTGCTGCGAATTGATGGTGGCATGCGCCAAATTGAGGGGCTCAGCCTGGTTGTAGGGCTTGCAGTTATGCACGCCTTGCATGATATGGGGATCACGGGGGCTGGGCTGAAGTGGCCTAACGATGTCCTGGTAGGTGATAAGAAAATCGCGGGCATCTTGCTTGAATTGGTGGGGGATCCAGCAGACGTTTGCCACGTTGTCCTCGGCGTAGGGATTAATGTGAATATGCGGTCGACCGATGAGGTCGATCAGCAATGGACGTCCATGTGCCTTGAGGCGGGCAGGGATTTTGATCGAAACGAGCTGGTTGGACGGTTGGCCGCGAAGTTTCAACATTACCTCAGGCTCCACCAGGTGTCGGGTTTCTCCGCGATCCAAGAGGAATGGGAGCGATACCATCTGTGGCAGGGGCGGAATGTTTCCCTGATTGCCGGTATCAACCAGGTTGACGGGGTTGTGATGGGCATTGATCGTCAGGGCGCGCTGCGTTTGAAGGTAGATGGCGTGGAAAAAATCTTTAGCGGTGGTGAGCTCAGTTTGAGGTTGCGTGATGATTCTTGAGCTCGATTGCGGCAATAGCTTTATCAAGTGGCGTGTCCTTGACTTCGATGGCGTAACGCCGGTCGAAGGAGGGGTGGTTGGTACCGATAGTGCCCTGCTGGCAAGCTTGAGTGACACCGATAAATTTCAGCTCAAGAAATGCCGTCTCGTTAGCGTGAGGACTCCGCAAGAGACGGATTCGCTGGTTGCTCTGCTAATTGATGTTTTTGGAGTGTCTGTCTCACGCGCTGTGCCTGTTCGGGAGTTGGCCGGTGTTAAGAACGGTTACAACGATTACGAGCGGCTAGGGCTCGATCGATGGTTGGCTTTGCTTGGGGGCTTCCATCTTGCCTCGGGAGCCTGCCTGGTGCTCGATTTCGGTACGGCCGTTACAGCGGATTTCGTGGCCGCGGATGGTGAGCATTTGGGGGGGTTCATTTGTCCTGGTATGCCTTTGATGCGTAATCAGTTGCGCACTCATACCCGACGGATTCGCTATGACGATACGGCTGCCGAGCGGGCTCACGAGAGCCTCGCCCCTGGTCGCGAGACTGTAGAGGCGGTGGAGCGCGGTTGCATGCTCATGCTCAGAGGATTTGTCCTGACTCAGCTTGAACTGGCTAAAGAATATTGGGGGAAAGACTTCGTAGTATTTCTCACGGGAGGAGATGCCAATTTGGTATCCGGTGTTGTGCCTGATGCCAAGGTAGTGCCTGATCTGGTCTTTGTTGGTTTGGCGATGGCCTGTCCTTTGTCTTGAGGTTCCTATGCGGTGGCTTTTTCTGCTGTTGGTGGTTTTGAATGTCTTTTATTACGTCTGGCATCAACAGGAGGCTCCGCTTCGGGCAAAAGATGTGACTCCGTTGAGTTTGTACCGGGGCTCGCAGCAGGATATTCATCTCTTGAGCGAAACGGCAGATGCGCTTGTAAGGCGGGATTCAGGCAAATCTGCTGGCCGAGGCGCATGTGTTTATCTTGGTGGCTTCATCCGGATTGAAATGGCGCGCCAGCTGGAGCAGCGCCTCGCGGCATCCGGGATCGCGGCTCGCTCCATTGCGCAGGGCTCACCGAATCTGCCTGAGGGCGAAGGATTTTGGGTTCTGATTTCGCCAGATAGCGCGATGAAAGTGAATGAAATGCTGCTTCAAAACCTTTCTAAAGAATTCAATGAGTTAAAACATAAAATAATGCCCTGTGAGGGGGTTGCACCCGCAGGGTAGTTTGCATAGAATGGCGCCCGCTTCGCAGCGAAGGCCTTTAATGGCTAGCGCCACGAAGCGGCGTCAACGCAGCTAACCTCAGGTTTTTTATGAGAAAATGCTTGACAGAAGGCTGGCATGATATAGAATGCCGGCTCGCTTAGGAGGGGTTCCCGAGCGGCCAAAGGGATCAGACTGTAAATCTGACGTCTACGACTTCGAAGGTTCGAATCCTTCCCCCTCCACCAGTTTTAGCGTGAGCTGCAAGCTCCGCGGGTATAGTTTAGTGGTAGAACCTCAGCCTTCCAAGCTGATGATGCGGGTTCGATTCCCGCTACCCGCTCCAAGTTTGCAGGTTGTGCATAGTGTTTCGCTCTTGTAGCTCAGTTGGTAGAGCACACCCTTGGTAAGGGTGAGGTCAGCGGTTCAAATCCGCTCAAGAGCTCCATATAACAAGGCAGATATGAAAATATCTGCCTTTGTTTTAATGGTTTGTGTGACTTGCTAAATTCTTCTCCTAGGGGTGATTTCGATGGCTAAGGAAAAGTTCGAACGTAATAAGCCGCACGTCAACGTTGGTACCATCGGTCACGTCGACCACGGTAAAACCACGCTGACCGCTGCTCTGACCCGTGTCTGCTCCGAAGTTTTCGGTTCGGCCAAGGTTGACTTCGACAAGATCGACAGCGCCCCGGAAGAGAAAGCTCGCGGTATCACCATCAACACCGCTCACGTTGAATACGATTCGGCCGTGCGTCACTACGCACACGTTGACTGCCCAGGTCACGCCGACTACGTAAAAAACATGATCACTGGTGCTGCCCAGATGGACGGCGCGATCCTGGTTTGCTCGGCCGCTGATGGTCCGATGCCACAAACCCGTGAGCACATCCTGCTGTCCCGTCAGGTAGGCGTTCCGTACATCGTTGTCTTCCTGAACAAGGCTGACATGGTTGACGATGCTGAGCTGCTGGAACTGGTTGAGATGGAAGTGCGCGATCTGCTGAGCACTTACGACTTCCCAGGTGATGACACTCCAATCATCATCGGTTCGGCTCTGATGGCTCTGAACGGCCAAGACGACAACGAAATGGGTACCACCGCTGTCAAGCGTCTGGTAGAAACTCTGGACAGCTACATCCCAGAGCCAGAGCGTGCTATCGACAAGCCGTTCCTGATGCCAATCGAAGACGTATTCTCGATCTCCGGTCGCGGTACTGTTGTGACTGGTCGTGTTGAGCGTGGCATCGTCCGCATCCAGGAAGAAGTTGAGATCGTCGGTCTGCGCGACACTCAGAAAACTACCTGCACCGGCGTTGAAATGTTCCGCAAGCTGCTCGACGAAGGTCGTGCTGGCGAGAACTGCGGCGTACTGCTGCGCGGCACCAAGCGTGACGACGTTGAGCGTGGCCAGGTTCTGGTCAAGCCAGGCACCGTCAAGCCGCACACCAAGTTCACTGCAGAAGTTTACGTTCTGAGCAAGGAAGAAGGCGGCCGTCATACTCCGTTCTTCAAAGGCTACCGTCCACAGTTCTACTTCCGTACAACTGACGTGACCGGTAACTGCGAGCTGCCAGAAGGCGTTGAAATGGTAATGCCAGGTGACAACATCCAGATGACTGTCACTCTGATCAAGACCATAGCGATGGAAGACGGTCTGCGTTTCGCTATCCGTGAAGGCGGTCGTACCGTCGGCGCTGGTGTCGTAGCCAAAGTCATCGAGTAAACAGTTGTAATGTCTTTTTCGGGCCGGCATAATGGTCGGCCTGATTTTGTTTAGGTCAGTAGCTCAATTGGCAGAGCGACGGTCTCCAAAACCGTAGGTTGGGGGTTCGATTCCCTCCTGACCTGCCAGATTCACTTGGTGTATCTGGCTTTCTTTTCACAGGATCTTCATAGATGACTCCTAAAGCTGAAGCTCAAGGCTCTCGCTTCGATCTGCTCAAGTGGCTAGTGGTAGTCGCTTTGGTGGTTGTTGGCGTTGTTGGCAATCAGTATTACTCTGCTTCGCCGATCCTGTACCGTGTACTTGCATTGCTTGCCATTGCCGCTGTTGCTGCCTTTGTGGGGTTGCAAACGGCTAAGGGCAAGTCTTTCTTTGTACTCGCTAAGGAAGCTCGCACCGAGATTCGTAAAGTCGTATGGCCGACTCGCCAAGAAACCACGCAGACCACGTTGATCGTTGTGGCTGTTGTTCTGGTAATGGCGTTGCTGTTGTGGGGGCTCGATTCCCTGCTCGGCTGGCTTGTTTCCTTGATTGTTGGCTAAGGGTGTCCCGTGGCTAAGCGTTGGTACGTTGTGCATGCTTACTCGGGTTACGAGAAGCATGTCATGCGCTCGCTGGTAGAGCGCGTAAAGCTGGCTGGCATGGAAGATGGCTTTGGCGAGATTCTGGTCCCCACTGAAGAAGTGGTTGAGATGCGTAATGGCCAGAAGCGCAAAAGTGAACGCAAGTTCTTTCCAGGCTACGTGCTGGTACAGATGGATATGAACGAAGGGACTTGGCACTTGGTCAAGGATACCCCTCGGGTGATGGGCTTCATTGGCGGTACCGCTGACAAGCCCGCGCCGATTACAGATAAAGAGGCAGAAGCGATTCTGCGTCGCGTCGCTGATGGTAGCGATAAGCCGAAGCCAAAAACACTGTTTGAGCCAGGTGAAGTTGTTCGGGTCACTGACGGCCCATTCGCTGACTTTAATGGCACGGTTGAAGAAGTTAACTACGAAAAGAGCCGGATCCAAGTGGCAGTGCTCATTTTCGGTCGCTCTACTCCGGTAGAGCTAGAGTTCAGTCAGGTCGAAAAGGTCTGATTGAACAGGCATCCCAACCCCGCAGCCCTAGGCTGTGGGGTTTTGTCGTCACTGGGATAAACGCGCAAGTAACCGGGGAGCCTTTCGAGGCGCTAGAACCCGTAATTGGAGTGCCTCATGGCCAAGAAAATTACCGCTTACATCAAGCTGCAAGTGAAGGCCGCTCAGGCTAACCCAAGCCCACCTGTTGGTCCTGCCCTGGGTCAGCACGGCGTGAACATCATGGAATTCTGCAAGGCCTTCAACGCCCGTACTCAGGGTCTTGAGCCAGGTCTGCCAACTCCAGTGATCATCACTGTCTACAGCGACCGTAGCTTCACCTTCGAAACTAAAAGCACCCCTGCTTCGGTTCTGCTGAAGAAGGCTGCAGGTTTGACCAGCGGTTCCGCTCGTCCAAACACCGTTAAGGTTGGCACCGTTACCCGTGCCCAGCTGGAAGAAATCGCGAAAACCAAAAACGCGGATCTGACTGCAGCTGATATGGATGCAGCCGTGCGTACTATCGCCGGTTCTGCTCGTAGCATGGGCCTTAACGTGGAGGGTGTGTAATGGCTAAGCTGACCAAGCGTCAAAAGGCTATCGCCGGCAAAATCGAAGCAGGCAAGGCCTACAACTTTGTAGACGCCGCCGCTCTGCTGGCCGAGCTGTCGACTGTCAAGTTCAGCGAGTCGTTCGACGTTGCTGTAAACCTGGGTGTTGACCCGCGTAAATCCGACCAGGTCGTTCGTAGCGCTACCGTGCTGCCACACGGCACTGGCAAGACCGTTCGTGTAGCTGTTTTCACCCAGGGCCCAGCAGCTGAAGCTGCTCTGGCTGCTGGTGCTGACCGCGTAGGCATGGACGATCTGGCTGCTGAAATGAAAGGCGGCGACCTGAACTATGACGTAGTTATCGCATCCCCGGATGCCATGCGCGTTGTGGGTCAGTTGGGTCAGATCCTCGGTCCACGTGGTCTGATGCCTAACCCTAAAGTCGGCACCGTAACGCCAGACGTAGCTACCGCGGTTAAAAACGCCAAGGCTGGTCAGGTTCGTTATCGCACCGACAAGAACGGCATCATTCACACCTCCGTTGGCAAGATTGGCTTCGACGCCGTCAAGTTGAAGGAAAACGTAGAAGCCCTGATCGCTGATCTGAAGCGTATCAAGCCAGCTTCTTCGAAAGGCATCTACGTCAAGCGCGTTACCCTGAGCACCACTATGGGCCCAGGTCTGGTCATCGATCAGAGCTCGCTCGACGCGTAAGACTCAGATTGGCGCAAGCGATTGCGCCAATCGAAAAATTGGGGTCCCTGCCTGGCGGGGGCTGTCCAAGACCGTAGGCGACGCAAGTCTTAAACCACAAGCCTACGCAGATGGTGCTCCCGGTTCCTTACCGAATCAGACACCAAAACGACATTCGGTTTCGACCGAATGAAACGGTAACAAGCAGGAGTTAAACCCGTGGCAATTAATCTCGAAGACAAGAAGGCCATCGTCGCTGAAGTCAACGAGGCTGCCAAAGTCGCTCTGTCCGCTGTCGTGGCTGATGCCCGTGGCGTAACAGTAGGCGCAATGACCGGACTCCGTAAAGAGGCCCGTGAAGCTGGTGTTTACGTACGTGTCGTACGTAACACCCTGCTCAAGCGCGCAGTTGCTGACACTGAATACAGTGTTCTCAACGACGTGTTCACCGGCCCGACCCTGATCGCGTTCTCCAAAGATCATCCAGGCGCTGCTGCCCGTTTGTTCAAGGAATTCGCCAAGGGTCAGGACAAGTTCGAGATCAAGGCAGCTGCGTTCGAGGGCAAGTTCCTCGCAGCTAATCAGATCGATGTACTGGCAACACTGCCGACCCGCGACGAAGCCATTTCGCAGCTGATGAGCGTGATTCAAGGCGCTACCAGCAAGCTGGCTCGTACTCTGGCTGCAGTTCGCGAGCAAAAAGAAGCTGCCGCAGCCTAAGGCTGAGCACTTCCTCTCGCGCTTTTTTGTTTATTTCGATGGCCGCGTAGGCCGTCCCCCAATTCAGGAAATACAGTAATGTCTATCTCCCAAGACGATATCCTCAACGCCGTAGCTGAAATGTCGGTTCTGCAGGTTGTTGAGCTGATCAAAGCTTTCGAAGAGAAATTCGGCGTTTCCGCTGCCGCTGCTTCCGCTGGTCCAGCTGCTGCTGCCGCCGTTGTTGAAGAGCAAACCGAATTCAACGTCATGCTGACCGAAGCTGGCGAGAAGAAAGTAAACGTGATCAAGGCAGTACGTGAACTGACCGGTCTGGGCCTGAAAGAAGCCAAGGCTGTAGTTGACGGCGCTCCTGCCATGGTTCTGGAAGCTGTTGCCAAAGACGCAGCTGACAAAGCCAAGGCCGCTCTGGAAGAAGCAGGCGCTAAAGTCGAGCTGAAGTAAGCATCGACTTTGCGTCTCCAGCCCGAGCGTTAAGCGACAGGCTGATGGCTGGTGGCTTTTGCCACCGGCCTTTTTCCGTTATTGGCAGCCGACTGGGTCGGTGCTTATAGCGCGCTGTATCCACCCGATGTGGTGGCGCAAACCATGGGGTTTGCACGATTTTCTGGCTGCTCCCGTCGGGAGGGGCCAAACAAGCAGGTGACCAAGCTGGGGAACGCTGATGGCTTACTCATATACTGAGAAAAAACGTATCCGCAAGGACTTTAGCAAGTTGCCGGACGTCATGGATGTGCCGTACCTCCTGGCCATCCAGCTGGATTCGTATCGTGAATTCTTGCAAGCGGGAGCGACTAAAGATCAGTTCCGCGACGTGGGCCTGCATGCGGCCTTCAAATCCGTTTTCCCGATCATCAGCTACTCCGGCAATGCTGCGCTGGAGTACGTCGGTTATCGCCTGGGCGAACCGGCATTTGATGTCAAAGAATGCGTATTGCGCGGTGTGACTTACGCCGTACCTTTGCGGGTAAAAGTGCGCCTGATCATTTTCGACAAAGAATCGTCGAACAAAGCGATCAAGGACATCAAAGAGCAAGAAGTCTACATGGGTGAAATCCCCCTGATGACTGAGAACGGTACCTTCGTAATCAACGGTACCGAGCGTGTAATCGTTTCCCAGCTGCACCGTTCTCCGGGCGTGTTCTTCGACCACGACCGTGGCAAGACGCACAGCTCCGGCAAACTGCTTTATTCCGCGCGCATCATTCCTTACCGCGGTTCGTGGCTGGACTTTGAGTTCGACCCGAAAGACTGCGTATTCGTGCGTATCGACCGTCGCCGCAAGCTGCCTGCATCGGTACTGCTGCGCGCGCTCGGCTATACCACTGAGGAAGTGCTGGACGCGTTCTACACCACCAACGTTTTCCATGTGCAGGGTGAGAATCTCAGCCTGGAACTGGTGCCTCAGCGCCTGCGCGGTGAAATCGCTGTCCTCGATATTCAGGACGACAAAGGCAAGGTTATTGTCGAGCAGGGTCGTCGTATCACCGCTCGCCACATCAACCAGCTGGAAAAAGCCGGGATCAAAGAGCTGCAGGTGCCGATCGACTACGTTCTGGGTCGCACCACGGCCAAGGTCATCGTGCATCCAGCTACCGGCGAAATCCTGGCAGAGTGCAACACCGAGCTGAACACCGAGATCCTGGCAAAAATCGCCAAGGCCCAGGTTGTTCGCATTGAAACTCTGTACACCAACGATATCGACTGCGGTCCGTTCATCTCCGACACGCTGAAGATCGATTCCACCGGCAACCAGCTGGAAGCCCTGGTCGAGATCTATCGCATGATGCGTCCAGGCGAGCCGCCAACCAAAGACGCAGCCGAGACCCTGTTCAACAACCTGTTCTTCAGTCCTGAGCGCTATGACCTGTCTGCGGTCGGCCGGATGAAGTTCAACCGTCGTATCGGTCGTACCGAAATCGAAGGTTCGGGCGTGCTGAACAAGGACGACATCGTTGCGGTGCTCAAGACCCTGGTCGACATCCGTAACGGCAAAGGCATCGTCGATGACATCGACCACCTGGGTAACCGTCGTGTCCGCTGCGTAGGCGAGATGGCCGAGAACCAGTTCCGTGTTGGCCTGGTGCGTGTAGAGCGCGCGGTCAAGGAACGTCTGTCGATGGCTGAAAGCGAAGGCCTGATGCCGCAGGATCTGATCAACGCCAAGCCAGTGGCTGCTGCGGTGAAGGAGTTCTTCGGTTCGAGCCAGCTCTCTCAGTTCATGGACCAGAACAACCCGCTGTCGGAGATTACCCACAAGCGTCGTGTATCTGCACTCGGCCCGGGCGGTCTGACCCGTGAGCGCGCAGGCTTCGAAGTTCGTGACGTACACCCGACTCACTACGGTCGTGTATGCCCGATTGAAACGCCGGAAGGTCCGAACATCGGTCTGATCAACTCGCTGGCAGCCTATGCTCGCACCAACCAGTATGGCTTCCTCGAGAGCCCGTACCGTGTGGTGAAAGAAGGTCTGGTGACCGACGAGATCGTGTTCCTGTCCGCTATCGAAGAAGCCGATCACGTGATCGCTCAGGCTTCGGCGACCATGAACGAAAAAGGTCAGCTGATCGACGAGCTGGTAGCTGTTCGTCACCTGAACGAGTTCACCGTCAAGGCGCCAGAAGACGTCACCTTGATGGACGTTTCGCCCAAGCAGGTTGTTTCGGTGGCGGCATCGTTGATTCCGTTCCTCGAGCACGACGACGCCAACCGTGCGTTGATGGGCTCGAACATGCAGCGTCAAGCTGTACCGACCCTGCGTGCCGACAAGCCGCTGGTAGGTACCGGCATGGAACGTAACGTTGCCCGTGACTCCGGCGTTTGCGTCGTGGCTCGTCGTGGTGGCGTGATCGATTCCGTCGACGCCAGCCGTATCGTGGTTCGTGTTGCCGATGACGAAGTTGAAACTGGCGAAGCTGGTGTCGACATCTACAACCTGACCAAATACACCCGCTCCAACCAGAACACCTGCATCAACCAGCGTCCGCTGGTGAGCAAGGGTGATCGGGTTCAGCGTAGCGACATCATGGCCGACGGCCCGTCCACCGATATGGGTGAGCTGGCACTGGGTCAGAACATGCGCATCGCGTTCATGGCATGGAACGGCTTCAACTTCGAAGACTCCATCTGCCTGTCCGAGCGTGTTGTTCAGGAAGATCGCTTTACCACGATTCACATTCAGGAACTGACCTGTGTGGCTCGTGACACCAAGCTTGGCCCAGAGGAAATCACTGCGGACATCCCTAACGTGGGTGAAGCTGCACTGAACAAGCTGGACGAAGCCGGTATCGTTTACGTAGGTGCTGAAGTAGGCGCAGGCGACATCCTGGTTGGTAAGGTCACTCCGAAAGGCGAGACTCAACTGACTCCGGAAGAAAAACTGCTGCGTGCCATCTTCGGTGAAAAAGCCAGCGACGTTAAAGACACCTCCCTGCGTGTGCCTACCGGCACCAAGGGTACCGTCATCGACGTACAAGTCTTCACCCGCGACGGTGTAGAGCGTGACGCTCGTGCACTGTCTATCGAGAAGACTCAACTCGACGAGATCCGCAAGGACCTGAACGAAGAGTTCCGTATCGTTGAAGGCGCAACTTTCGAGCGTCTGCGCTCCGCTCTGGTCGGCCACAAAGCCGAAGGCGGCGCCGGTCTGAAGAAAGGTCAGGAAATCACCGACGAAGTTCTCGACGGTCTTGAGCATGGCCAGTGGTTCAAACTGCGCATGGCTGAAGATGCTCTGAACGAGCAGCTCGAGAAGGCCCAGGCCTATATCGTTGATCGCCGCCGTCTGCTGGACGACAAGTTCGAAGACAAGAAGCGCAAACTGCAGCAAGGCGATGACCTGGCTCCAGGCGTGCTGAAAATCGTCAAGGTTTACCTGGCAATCCGTCGTCGCATCCAGCCGGGCGACAAGATGGCCGGTCGTCACGGTAACAAGGGTGTGGTCTCCGTGATCATGCCGGTTGAAGACATGCCGCACGATGCCAATGGCACCCCGGTCGACGTCGTCCTCAACCCGTTGGGCGTACCTTCGCGTATGAACGTTGGTCAGATCCTTGAAACCCACCTGGGCCTCGCGGCCAAGGGCTTGGGCGAGAAGATCAACCGTATGATCGAAGAGCAGCGCAAGGTTGCTGACCTGCGTAAGTTCCTGCACGAGATCTACAACGAGATCGGCGGACGCAACGAAGAGCTGGATACCTTCTCCGACCAGGAAATCCTGGATCTGGCGAAGAACCTGCGCGGCGGCGTTCCAATGGCAACTCCGGTGTTCGACGGTGCCAAGGAAAGCGAAATCAAGGCCATGCTGAAACTGGCAGACCTGCCGGAAAGCGGCCAGATGCAGCTGTTCGACGGCCGTACCGGCAACAAGTTCGAGCGCCCGGTTACCGTTGGCTACATGTACATGCTGAAGCTGAACCACTTGGTAGACGACAAGATGCACGCTCGTTCTACCGGTTCTTACAGCCTGGTTACCCAGCAGCCGCTGGGTGGTAAGGCGCAGTTCGGTGGTCAGCGTTTCGGGGAGATGGAGGTCTGGGCACTGGAAGCGTACGGTGCCGCATACACTCTGCAAGAAATGCTCACAGTGAAGTCGGACGATGTGAACGGCCGGACCAAGATGTACAAAAACATCGTGGACGGCGATCACCGTATGGAGCCGGGCATGCCCGAGTCTTTCAACGTGTTGATCAAGGAAATTCGTTCCCTCGGCATCGATATCGATCTGGAAACCGAATAACACGTGACGCGAATCGAGAGCGGGGCTGTTTTGCCCGTTCTCTGCTCCGCCAGGAGGAAAGGCCTTGAAAGACCTACTGAATTTGCTGAAAAACCAGGGTCAAGTCGAAGAGTTCGACGCCATCCGTATCGGATTGGCCTCGCCTGAGATGATCCGTTCGTGGTCGTTCGGTGAAGTTAAAAAGCCGGAAACCATCAACTACCGTACGTTCAAACCCGAGCGTGACGGCCTGTTCTGCGCCAAGATCTTTGGCCCGGTAAAGGATTACGAGTGCCTGTGCGGTAAGTACAAGCGCTTGAAGCACCGTGGTGTGATCTGCGAGAAGTGCGGCGTTGAAGTCGCGCTGGCAAAAGTTCGTCGTGAGCGCATGGCGCACATCGAACTGGCCTCGCCGGTTGCCCACATCTGGTTCCTGAAATCGCTGCCGTCCCGTATCGGCTTGCTGATGGACATGACCCTGCGTGATATCGAGCGCGTTCTCTACTTCGAGAGCTATGTCGTTATCGACCCGGGCATGACCACCCTTGAAAAAGGTCAGCTGCTCAACGACGAGCAGTACTTCGAAGCGCTGGAAGAGTTCGGCGACGATTTCGATGCCCGCATGGGTGCCGAAGCTGTCCGTGAGCTGCTGCACGCGATCGACCTGGAGCACGAGATTGGCCGTCTGCGTGAAGAAATTCCGCAAACCAACTCCGAAACCAAGATCAAGAAGCTGTCCAAGCGTCTGAAGTTGATGGAAGCCTTCCAGGGTTCCGGCAACCTGCCAGAGTGGATGGTGCTGACCGTTCTGCCGGTTCTGCCGCCAGACCTGCGTCCACTGGTTCCGCTCGATGGTGGTCGTTTCGCGACTTCCGACCTCAACGATCTGTATCGTCGAGTGATCAACCGTAACAACCGCTTGAAGCGCCTGCTTGATCTGTCCGCTCCGGACATCATCGTGCGCAACGAAAAGCGTATGTTGCAGGAAGCTGTCGACGCATTGCTCGACAACGGTCGTCGTGGCCGCGCTATCACCGGTTCCAACAAGCGTCCTCTGAAATCCCTGGCTGACATGATCAAGGGTAAGCAGGGTCGTTTCCGTCAGAACTTGCTCGGTAAGCGTGTTGACTACTCCGGTCGTTCGGTAATTACCGTAGGCCCGACCCTGCGTCTGCACCAGTGCGGTCTGCCTAAGAAAATGGCTCTGGAGCTGTTCAAGCCGTTCATTTTCGGCAAGCTGGAAATGCGTGGTCTCGCGACCACCATCAAAGCCGCCAAGAAGATGGTCGAGCGCGAGCTGCCAGAGGTTTGGGACGTTCTCGCCGAAGTGATTCGCGAACACCCAGTGCTGCTCAACCGTGCACCGACCCTTCACCGTCTGGGTATCCAGGCGTTTGAACCGGTACTGATCGAAGGTAAGGCCATCCAGCTGCACCCTCTGGTCTGTGCTGCGTACAACGCCGACTTCGACGGCGACCAAATGGCCGTGCACGTACCGCTGACGCTGGAAGCCCAGCTCGAAGCGCGTGCGCTGATGATGTCGACCAACAACATCCTGTCGCCAGCCAACGGTGAGCCAATCATCGTTCCGTCGCAGGACGTTGTATTGGGTCTGTACTACATGACTCGTGAAGCGATCAACGCCAAGGGCGAAGGTCGTGTGTTCGCGGATCTGCAGGAAGTTGACCGTGTGTTCCGTGCCGGCGAAGCCGCACTGCACGCCAAGGTCAAAGTGCGGATCAACGAAACCGTGAACGATCGTGATGGCGGCAGCGTGACCAACACCCGTATCGTCGACACCACCGTCGGCCGTGCGCTGTTGTTCCAGGTTGTGCCAAAAGGTCTGTCCTTCGACGTCGTCAACCTGCCGATGAAGAAAAAGGCGATCTCCAAGCTGATCAACCAGTGCTACCGCGTGGTTGGTCTGAAAGAGACCGTGATCTTCGCTGACCAGTTGATGTACACCGGTTTTGCCTATTCGACCATTTCCGGCGTTTCCATCGGTGTTAACGACTTCGTTATCCCGGACGAAAAAGCCCGCATCATCGGTGCTGCTACCGAAGAAGTGAAAGAGATCGAAAGTCAGTACGCCTCCGGCCTGGTAACCCAGGGCGAGAAGTACAACAAGGTGATCGACCTCTGGTCCAAGGCGAACGACGAAGTATCCAAGGCGATGATGGCCAACCTCTCGAAAGAGAAGGTCATCGACCGTCATGGCAACGAAGTCGACCAAGAGTCCTTCAACTCGATGTACATGATGGCCGACTCGGGCGCACGGGGTTCTGCTGCGCAGATCCGTCAGCTCGCCGGTATGCGTGGCCTGATGGCCAAGCCGGACGGTTCTATCATCGAGACCCCGATTACCGCGAACTTCCGTGAAGGTTTGAGCGTACTCCAGTACTTCATCTCCACTCACGGTGCTCGTAAGGGTCTTGCGGATACCGCGTTGAAAACGGCGAACTCCGGTTACCTGACTCGTCGTCTGGTAGACGTTGCGCAGGATCTGGTCGTGACCGAGATCGATTGCGGCACCGAACACGGCCTGGTAATGACTCCGCACATTGAAGGCGGTGACGTTGTAGAGCCGCTGGGTGAGCGCGTATTGGGTCGTGTCATCGCCCGTGACGTATTCAAGCCGGGTACCGAGGACGTAATCGTTCCTGCCGGCACCCTGGTTGACGAGAAGTGGGTCGAGTTCATCGAACTCAACAGCATCGACGAAGTGATCGTACGTTCGCCGATCAGCTGCGAAACCCGCTACGGCATCTGCGCCAAGTGCTACGGTCGCGACCTGGCTCGTGGTCACCAGGTGAACATCGGTGAAGCGGTCGGCGTTATCGCTGCCCAGTCCATCGGTGAGCCGGGTACCCAGCTGACGATGCGTACGTTCCACATCGGTGGTGCGGCCAGTCGAACCTCCGCAGCTGACAGCGTTCAGGTGAAGAATGGCGGTACTGTCCGTCTGCACAACCTCAAGCACGTAGAGCGCGTGGACGGTCACCTGGTGGCTGTATCCCGTTCCGGTGAGTTGGCGATCGCTGACGACTTCGGTCGCGAGCGCGAGCGCTACAAGCTGCCGTACGGTGCTGTGATTTCGGTCAAGGAAGGTGACAAGGTCGACGCTGGCGCTATCGTGGCCAAGTGGGATCCGCACACCCACCCGATCGTGACCGAAATGAAAGGTACCGTGACCTACGTGGGCATGGAAGAAGGCATCACGATCAAGCGTCAGACTGACGAATTGACCGGTATGACCAACATTGAAGTACTTGATGCGAAAGATCGTCCAGCTGCTGGCAAGGACATCCGTCCGGCCGTGAAGATGGTCGACGACAACGGCAAGGATCTGTTGCTGCCAGGCACTGACGTAATCGCTCAGTATTTCCTGCCAGCCAACGCCCTGGTCGGTGTTGCGGACGGTGCGCGGATCGCGATCGGTGATGTTATCGCTCGTATCCCGCAGGAAACTTCGAAAACCCGCGACATCACCGGTGGTCTGCCGCGTGTTGCCGACTTGTTCGAAGCCCGTCGTCCGAAAGAAGCCTCGATTCTGGCTGAAGTCAGCGGCACCATCGCGTTCGGTAAAGAGACCAAGGGCAAGCGCCGTCTGGTCATCACGCCGAACGACGGTAGCGATCCGTACGAAGAGCTGATTCCGAAGTGGCGTCACCTGAACGTCTTCGAAGGCGAACAGGTAAACCGCGGCGAAGTTATCTCCGACGGCCCGAGCGATCCACACGACATCCTGCGTCTGCTGGGTGTGAGTGCGCTGGCCAAGTACATCGTGAACGAGATCCAGGACGTTTACCGTCTGCAAGGCGTGAAGATCAACGACAAGCACATCGAGACCATCCTGCGTCAGATGCTGCGTAAAGTTGAGATCGCTGAATCCGGCGATTCGAGTTTCATCAAGGGCGACCAGATGGAGCTGACTCACGTACTGGTGGAAAACGAGCGCCTGGCGACGGAAGACAAGTTCGTCTCCAAGTTCACTCGCGTGCTGCTGGGTATCACCAAGGCGTCGTTGTCCACCGAATCGTTCATCTCGGCGGCTTCCTTCCAGGAAACCACCCGTGTACTGACCGAAGCGGCGGTAACCGGCAAGCGCGATTACCTGCGCGGCCTGAAAGAAAACGTGGTCGTGGGTCGTCTGATCCCGGCTGGTACCGGTTTGGCCTATCACAGCGAGCGCAAGCGTCGTCGTGATGCAGACAAGCCGTTGCGCGTAAGCGCCAGTGAAGTGGAAGCTGCACTGACCGAAGCACTGAACTCGAGCGGTAACTGAGTTCTGCGGTAATTAAGTGCCTGGCCCTGGTCATCCCGTTTGCTGGATCGAGACAAAATGTCGAGATCCGGCGGGCGGGGAGGTCGGGGCCTTGCCTTGACTGGGAACAAGATCCTCTTTAGACTCTTGATCCCCTAAATTTGGCGGGAATTCGTTCCTGCCATTTTGCTTTTCTTGTAAGACAATAGCGTCGCAAGACAACAGTGGAGCTAGTAGATGGCAACTATCAACCAGCTGGTACGTCAGCCGCGTAAGCGTATCGTCGAGAAATCCGACGTGCCTGCGCTGCAGAACTGCCCGCAACGTCGTGGCGTATGCACCCGTGTGTATACCACCACGCCGAAAAAACCTAACTCGGCACTGCGTAAAGTATGCCGTGTGCGTCTGACCAACGGTTTCGAGGTTTCCTCGTACATCGGTGGTGAAGGCCACAACCTGCAAGAGCACAGCGTGGTACTGATCCGCGGCGGTCGTGTAAAAGACTTGCCAGGTGTTCGTTACCACACCGTTCGCGGTTCTTTGGATACTTCCGGCGTTAAAGGTCGTAACCAGGGTCGTTCGAAGTACGGTACCAAGCGTCCGAAGTAATCGGCCGTTTTGCAGTTTTTCATTTTATTGAGTCGATAAGAGTAAGGTCGGGCACGCATTAGCTGTCCCGGGCTAACCTGAAGACCGTTTGAGGGCTTATCAATGCCAAGACGTCGCGTAGCAGCCAAACGTGAGATTCTGGACGATCCGAAATACGGAAGCCAGATTCTCGCCAAGTTCATGAACCACGTAATGGAAAGCGGCAAGAAAGCCGTTGCCGAGCGTATTGTTTATGGCGCACTGGACAAAGTTAAGGAACGCAAGAACAGCGATCCCCTGGAAATCTTCGAGAAAGCTCTCGACGCCATCGCTCCGCTGGTCGAAGTGAAGTCGCGCCGTGTAGGCGGTGCTACTTACCAGGTTCCGGTCGAAGTTCGTCCGTCCCGTCGTAACGCCCTGGCAATGCGCTGGTTGGTAGACTTCGCCCGCAAGCGCGGTGAGAAGTCCATGGCTCTGCGTTTGGCTGGCGAACTGTTGGACGCTGCTGAAGGTAAAGGTGCTGCAGTTAAGAAGCGTGAAGACGTGCACCGTATGGCTGAAGCCAACAAGGCTTTCTCGCACTACCGCTTCTAATTCTAGCGTCACTCAATTTGCGAGGGCTTTATGGCTCGTACTACACCGATTAATCGCTACCGTAACATCGGTATCGTTGCCCACGTGGATGCTGGTAAAACCACCACCACTGAGCGCGTCCTTTTTTACACTGGCAAAAGTCACAAGATGGGCGAGGTGCATGATGGCGCCGCGACCACCGACTGGATGGTGCAGGAGCAGGAGCGTGGTATTACCATTACTTCTGCTGCCATTACCGCCTTCTGGAAGGGTTCCGAGAAGCAATATCCGCACGAGCATCGCTTCAACGTTATCGATACCCCGGGTCACGTGGACTTCACCATTGAAGTTGAGCGTTCCCTGCGTGTACTCGACGGCGCAGTGGTTGTGTTCTGCGGTACCTCGGGTGTTGAGCCTCAGTCGGAAACCGTATGGCGTCAGGCCAACAAATACGGTGTTCCACGTCTTGTTTACGTAAACAAGATGGACCGTGCTGGTGCCAACTTCCTGCGCGTGATCGGTCAGATCAAGCAGCGTCTGGGTCACACTCCGGTGCCGATCCAGCTGGCTATCGGTTCTGAAGACAACTTCCAGGGTCAGATCGATCTGATCAACATGCAAGCTGTCTACTGGAACGATTCTGACAAGGGTATGGTTCCTGTTCGCAAGGACATCCCGGCAGAGTTGCTGGAAGAAGCCGAGAAGTGGCGCGGCAACATGGTTGAGGCTGCGGCCGAAGCCAACGAAGAGCTGATGAACAAGTACCTTGAGGGTGAAGAGCTCACCAACGAGGAAATCAAGGCCGCTCTGCGTCAGCGTACCATCGCTGGTGAGATCGTTCTGGCTGTTTGCGGTTCTTCCTTCAAGAACAAGGGTGTTCCCCTGGTTCTCGATGCTGTGATCGACTTCCTGCCTGCTCCAACCGACATTCCTGCTATCAAGGGTTCCAACCCTGATAACGAGGAAGAGGAAATGGAGCGTCATGCAAGCGACGACGAGCCTTTCGCGGCTCTGGCGTTCAAGATCGCTACCGACCCATTCGTGGGCACCTTGACCTTCGTTCGGGTTTACTCGGGCGTGTTGAACTCCGGCGACGGCGTGATCAACTCTGTTAAAGGCAAGAAAGAGCGTGTGGGTCGTATGGTGCAAATGCACGCAAACGCCCGCGAAGAGATCAAGGAAGTGCGCGCTGGCGACATCGCGGCCTTGATCGGCATGAAGGACGTCACCACCGGTGAAACCTTGTGCAACGCTGATAAGCCGATCATCCTGGTTCGCATGGACTTCCCGGAGCCGGTTATTTCGGTTGCCGTTGAGCCAAAAACCAAGGATGACCAGGAAAAAATGGGTATCGCTCTGGGCAAGCTTGCTCAGGAAGATCCATCTTTCCGCGTCAAGACTGATGAAGAGACCGGTCAAACGATCATCTCTGGCATGGGCGAGTTGCACCTGGATATCCTGGTTGACCGGATGCGCCGTGAGTTCAACGTCGAAGCCAACATCGGCAAGCCTCAGGTTTCCTATCGTGAGCGCATCACGAAGAACTGTGAAATTGAAGGCAAGTTCGTTCGCCAGTCCGGTGGTCGTGGCCAGTTCGGTCACTGCTGGATTCGTTTTGCGCCGGCTGACGAAGGTCAGGAAGGTCTGCAATTCGTGAACGAAGTCGTAGGTGGTGTGGTTCCTAAGGAATACATCCCGGCGATCCAGAAGGGTATCGAAGAGCAGATGAAGAACGGCGTTGTTGCCGGCTATCCGCTGATCGGCCTGAAGGCGACTGTGTTCGATGGTTCTTACCACGACGTCGACTCCAACGAGATGGCGTTCAAGGTGGCTGCTTCCATGGCGACCAAGCAACTGGCCCAGAAGGGCGGTGGTGAGTTGCTTGAGCCGATCATGGCGGTAGAGGTTGTTACGCCTGAAGACTACATGGGTGATGTCATGGGCGACCTTAACCGTCGTCGTGGCATGATTCTGGGTATGGAAGATACGGTTTCCGGCAAGGTCATTCGTGCCGAGGTTCCGTTGGGTGAAATGTTCGGTTACGCAACCGACGTTCGTTCCATGTCTCAGGGTCGCGCGAGCTACTCTATGGAATTCAAAAAATACAATACAGCTCCGTCGCATATCGTCGAAACTGTTACCAAAAAGCAAGGCTGATTCAGCCCTTTAAGCTAGGAGTTAATTGTCGTGGCTAAAGAAAAATTTGAACGGAACAAACCGCACGTCAACGTTGGCACCATCGGTCACGTCGACCACGGTAAAACCACGCTGACCGCTGCTCTGACCCGTGTCTGCTCCGAAGTTTTCGGTTCGGCCAAGGTTGACTTCGACAAGATCGACAGCGCCCCGGAAGAGAAAGCTCGCGGTATCACCATCAACACCGCTCACGTTGAATACGATTCGGCCGTGCGTCACTACGCACACGTTGACTGCCCAGGTCACGCCGACTACGTAAAAAACATGATCACTGGTGCTGCCCAGATGGACGGCGCGATCCTGGTTTGCTCGGCCGCTGATGGTCCGATGCCACAAACCCGTGAGCACATCCTGCTGTCCCGTCAGGTAGGCGTTCCGTACATCGTTGTCTTCCTGAACAAGGCTGACATGGTTGACGACGCTGAGCTGCTGGAACTGGTTGAGATGGAAGTGCGCGATCTGCTGAGCACTTACGACTTCCCAGGTGATGACACTCCAATCATCATCGGTTCGGCTCTGATGGCTCTGAACGGCCAAGACGACAACGAAATGGGCACCACCGCTGTCAAGAAGCTGGTGGAAACTCTGGACAGCTACATCCCAGAGCCAGAGCGTGCTATCGACAAGCCGTTCCTGATGCCA
Organism: Pseudomonas sp. P105; assembly: GCF_032614175.1. Lineage (NCBI taxonomy): Bacteria > Pseudomonadati > Pseudomonadota > Gammaproteobacteria > Pseudomonadales > Pseudomonadaceae > Pseudomonas > Pseudomonas sp. P105. Next base: position 5,616,949 of record NZ_CP126693.1, on the reverse strand, counting down.
ATCGAAGACGTATTCTCGATCTCCGGTCGCGGTACCGTTGTGACTGGTCGTGTTGAGCGTGGCATCGTCCGCATCCAGGAAGAAGTTGAGATCGTCGGTCTGCGCGACACTCAGAAAACTACCTGCACCGGCGTTGAAATGTTCCGCAAGCTGCTCGACGAAGGTCGTGCAGGCGAGAACTGCGGCGTACTGCTGCGCGGCACCAAGCGTGACGACGTTGAGCGTGGCCAGGTTCTGGTCAAGCCAGGCACCGTCAAGCCGCACACCAAGTTCACTGCAGAAGTTTACGTTCTGAGCAAGGAAGAAGGCGGCCGTCATACTCCGTTCTTCAAAGGCTACCGTCCACAGTTCTACTTCCGTACAACTGACGTGACCGGTAACTGCGAGCTGCCAGAAGGCGTTGAAATGGTAATGCCAGGTGACAACATCCAGATGACTGTCACTCTGATCAAGACCATCGCGATGGAAGACGGTCTGCGTTTCGCTATCCGTGAAGGCGGCCGTACCGTCGGCGCTGGCGTCGTAGCCAAAGTCATCGAGTAAGTCTCTTGTAGAGTCAGCTTGATGAGTTGAAGAGCCCCCGCCTAGCGGGGGCTTTTTTATTGGGTTGACACCTATCAGGGGCGTCTATAGAATTGCGCCTCCTTTTAACGGGCGTATTGCGCTCGGTGGGAATAGCAGCCGGAGTCTGAAATCCAATGCAAAATCAGCAAATCCGTATCAGGTTGAAGGCTTTTGACCATCGCCTGATCGACCAATCCACCCAGGAAATCGTGGAAACCGCGAAACGTACTGGTGCTCAAGTGCGTGGTCCAATTCCACTGCCTACCCGTAAAGAGCGGTTCACCGTTCTGGTCTCCCCGCACGTCAACAAAGACGCGCGTGATCAGTACGAGATCCGTACTCATAAGCGCGTTCTGGACATCGTCCAGCCAACGGATAAAACCGTTGATGCACTTATGAAGCTTGATCTTGCGGCCGGTGTGGAAGTGCAGATCAGCCTCGGCTAAGACTCGGTCTTGGTCGTGTAACGCTCTGAAATGGGCGGCCATAGCGGGTGAAAGCCCCGTACACTCATGAGGTTTACAACATGACTATTGGTGTAGTCGGTCGTAAATGCGGTATGACCCGTATTTTCACCGAAGAAGGTGTCTCCATTCCGGTCACGGTCATTGAGATCGAGCCGAATCGCGTCACCCAGTTCAAAACTGAAGAGACCGATGGCTATCGTGCAGTGCAAGTCACTGTCGGCGAGCGTCGTGCTTCGCGTGTAACAGCTGCTCAAGCTGGCCACTTCGCCAAGGCGAACGTTGCCGCTGGTCGTACCGTAATGGAATTCCGCCTTGAAGAAGGCGAGTACCAGGCCGGCGATCTGATCAACGCTGAAATCTTCGCTGCTGGTCAACTGGTTGATGTAACCGGTCAGTCCAAGGGTAAAGGCTTCCAGGGTACGATCAAGCGTTGGAACTTCCGCGGGCAAGATAACACCCACGGTAACTCCGTATCCCACCGCGTTCCAGGCTCTATCGGCCAGTGCCAGACTCCTGGTCGTGTATTCAAGGGCAAAAAAATGTCCGGTCATATGGGCGCTGAGCGCGTGACCGTGCAGTCCCTCGAAGTAGTGCGCGTGGACGCTGAACGCAATCTGTTGTTGGTCAAGGGCGCTGTTCCTGGCGCTACTGGCGGCAACTTGGTTGTACGTCCAGCAGCCAAGGCTCGCGGTTAAGGGGAAGCTGACATGCAATTAAATGTAAATGACGCTCAAGCGATCGAAGTTTCCGAACTGACATTTGGCGGCGAATTCAACGAGACGCTGGTTCACCAAGCAGTCGTGGCCTACATGGCTGGCGGCCGTCAAGGTAGCAAGCAGCAAAAGACCCGTTCCGACGTTTCTGGTGGCGGTAAGCGCCCATGGCGTCAGAAAGGTACTGGCCGTGCTCGTGCCGGTACTATCCGTAGCCCAATCTGGCGTGGCGGCGGTACCACTTTTGCAGCTCGTCCTCAGGATCACTCCCAGAAGCTGAACAAGAAGATGTATCGCGCAGCAATGCGTTCCATCCTTGCTGAGCTGGTGCGTACTGATCGTCTGGTCGTGGTTCAGGACTTCGCTGTTGAAGCACCGAAAACCAAAGATCTGCTGAACAAGCTGAACGGCATGGGCCTGACTGACGTCCTGATCGTGTCTGACGCTGTTGATCAGAACCTGTACCTGGCTGCTCGCAACCTGCCACACGTTGATGTTCGTGACGTGCAAGGTTCCGATCCGGTCAGTCTGATCGCATACGACAAGGTGTTGATCACCGTGTCGGCCGTGAAGAAATTCGAGGAGCTGCTGGGATGAACCAGGAACGCGTATTTAAAGTTCTGCTTGGCCCGCACGTTTCCGAGAAGGCTACGGTTCTGGCAGACAAGAAAGGCCAGTTCGTTTTCAAGGTTGCTACCGACGCAACCAAGCTGGAAATCAAGAAGGCCGTCGAAAGCCTGTTCAGCGTGAAAGTAGAGCGCGTTACTACCCTGAACGTTCTGGGTAAGAGCAAGCGCACTGCTCGCGGTCTGGGCAAGCGTAATGACTGGAAGAAGGCAGTTATCTCCCTTCAGCCAGGCCAAGATCTCGATTTCAGCAGCAGTGCTGAGTAAGGAAGGGGTGCATCATGGCAATCGTTAAATGCAAACCGACTTCCCCTGGCCGCCGTTTTGTGGTCAAGGTGGTCAACCAGGAGCTGCATAAAGGCGCTCCTCACGCACCGCTGCTCGAGAAAAAATCGAAGTCTGGTGGTCGTAACAACAATGGCCGTATTACCACTCGTCACATCGGTGGTGGTCATAAGCAGCATTATCGTCTGGTCGACTTCCGTCGCAACGACAAGGATGGCATCGCTGCCACCGTCGAGCGTATCGAATACGATCCAAACCGTACTGCTCACATCGCTCTGCTGCTGTACGCAGATGGCGAGCGTCGCTACATCATCGCCCCTAAAGGCGTGAGTGCTGGCGACCAGCTGATCGCAGGTGCTTTGGCACCGATCAAGCCGGGCAACGCTCTGCAGCTGCGTAACATTCCAGTTGGTAGCACCGTACACGGCATCGAATTGAAGCCAGGTAAAGGCGCACAGATCGCTCGTTCCGCTGGTGCTTCGGCTCAGCTGATCGCTCGTGAAGGTGTCTACGTGACCCTGCGTCTGCGTTCTGGTGAGATGCGTAAAGTACTGGCTGAGTGCCGTGCGACCCTGGGCGAAGTCTCGAACTCCGAGCACAGCCTGCGTTCGTTGGGTAAAGCTGGTGCCAAGCGCTGGCGTGGCGTTCGCCCAACCGTTCGTGGTGTTGCCATGAACCCGGTTGACCACCCACATGGTGGTGGTGAAGGTCGTACCTCTGGTGGTCGTCATCCGGTATCGCCATGGGGCTTCCCGACTAAGGGCGCGAAGACTCGTGGTAATAAGCGTACCGACAAAATGATCGTCCGTCGTCGCAAGTAAATAGAGGGATACGACAGTGCCACGTTCTCTGAAAAAAGGTCCTTTTATTGATCTTCACCTACTGAAGAAGATCGAAGTGGCGGCGGAAAAGAACGATCGCAAACCAGTTAAGACCTGGTCGCGTCGTTCGATGATCCTGCCACAAATGGTCGGTCTGACCATCGCAGTACACAACGGTCGCCAACACGTCCCAGTTCTCGTTAACGAAGACATGGTCGGCCACAAACTGGGCGAGTTTGCCGGTACCCGCACATACCGTGGGCACGTGGCTGACAAGAAAGCCAAGCGTTAAGGGGTAAGGAAATGGAAGTAGCCGCTAAGTTGTCGGGCGCTCGAATCTCCGCCCAGAAAGCCCGCTTGGTCGCCGACCAGATCCGCGGGAAGAAGGTGGGCGAAGCGCTCAACCTGTTGGCTTTCAGCAGTAAGAAAGCCGCCGAGATCATGAAGAAAGTGCTGGAGTCGGCCGTAGCCAACGCCGAGCATAACGAAGGCGCAGATGTTGATGACCTGAAGGTCAGCACCGTTTTCGTCAACGAAGGGCGTTCGCTGAAGCGCATCATGCCACGTGCCAAAGGCCGTGCTGATCGCATCGTCAAGCGGTCTTGCCATATCACTGTCAAGGTTGCTGACAAGTAACGGAGTCGAAGAGATGGGTCAGAAAGTACATCCCATTGGCATTCGCCTGGGAATCGTCAAGGAGCACACCTCCGTCTGGTACGCAGACGGTCGGACTTATGCGGACTACTTGTTCGCTGATCTGAAGGTGCGTGAGTATCTCCAAGACAAACTAAAAAGCGCGTCCGTAAGCCGTATCGATATCCATCGTCCGGCGCAGACTGCACGCATCACCATCCACACTGCTCGTCCAGGTATCGTTATCGGGAAGAAAGGTGAAGATGTTGAGAAGCTGCGTCAGGACCTGACCAAGCAAATGGGTGTGCCTGTGCACATCAATATCGAAGAGATCCGCAAGCCGGAGCTCGACGGTATGCTGGTTGCGCAGAGCGTAGCTCAGCAGCTGGAGCGTCGTGTAATGTTCCGTCGCGCTATGAAGCGCGCTGTACAGAACGCAATGCGCATTGGTGCCAAAGGCATCAAAATCCAAGTGAGCGGTCGTCTCGGCGGTGCTGAAATCGCACGTACTGAATGGTATCGCGAAGGTCGTGTGCCACTGCACACCCTGCGTGCCGACATCGACTATGCCAACTACGAAGCTCACACCACCTACGGTGTGATCGGTGTAAAGGTTTGGATCTTCAAAGGCGAAGTAATTGGTGGTCGCCAAGAAGAGCTGAAGCCACAAGCACCAGCGCCTCGTAAAAAAGCTGCTAAGTAAGGGGTACGCCAAATGTTGCAACCAAAGCGTACGAAGTTCCGCAAGCAGATGACCGGTCACAACCGTGGCCTGGCATTGCGCGGTAGCAAAGTCAGCTTCGGCGAGTTCGCGCTGAAGTCTGTTGCTCGTGGTCGTCTCACCGCTCGTCAGATCGAGTCAGCGCGTCGTGCTCTGACCCGTCACGTAAAACGTGGCGGCAAGATCTGGATCCGTGTATTCCCGGACAAGCCTGTCACCAAGAAGCCACTCGAAGTTCGGATGGGTAAAGGTAAGGGTAACGTGGAGTACTGGGTTGCCCAGATTCAGCCAGGCAAAGTCCTGTATGAAATCGAGGGTGTTTCTGAAGAGCTGGCGCGTGAGGCTTTCGCCCTGGCTGCTGCAAAGCTGCCGCTCGCCACCTCCTTTGTTAAACGGACGGTGATGTGATGAAAGCGAATGAACTTCGTGAAAAATCAGCACAGCAGCTGAACGAGCAACTGCTCGGCCTGCTGCGCGACCAGTTCAATCTGCGTATGCAGAAAGCAACTGGCCAGTTGGGGCAGTCTCATCTGCTCTCGCAAGTTAAGCGTGACATCGCTCGCGTGAAAACTGTGCTCAACCAGCAGGCAGGTAAGTAATCATGGCTGAAGCCGAAAAAACTGTCCGTACGCTGACTGGCCGTGTTGTCAGCGACAAGATGGACAAAACCATCACCGTTCTGATCGAGCGTCGCGTTAAGCACCCGATCTACGGTAAATACGTTAAGCGTTCGACTAAGCTGCACGCGCACGACGAAACCAATCAGTGCCACATCGGCGACAAAGTCACTATTCGTGAAACTCGTCCGATGGCCAAGACCAAGTCTTGGGCGCTGGTTGATGTTCTCGAACGCGCTGTGGAAGTCTAAGGGCTAGGGGTCGGAGAAATTATATGATTCAGACTCAATCCATGCTCGATGTGGCCGATAACAGCGGCGCTCGCCGTGTTATGTGCATCAAGGTGCTGGGTGGCTCCCATCGTCGTTACGCTGGTATTGGTGACATCATCAAAGTTACCGTCAAGGAAGCAATTCCTCGCGGTAAGGTGAAAAAAGGCCAAGTGATGACTGCTGTTGTAGTCCGCACTCGCCACGGTGTTCGTCGCGCTGACGGCTCCATCATCCGCTTTGATGGCAACGCTGCTGTTCTGTTGAACAACAAGCAAGAGCCAATCGGCACCCGTATCTTTGGGCCAGTGACCCGTGAGCTTCGTACTGAGAAGTTCATGAAGATCGTCTCGCTCGCCCCAGAAGTGCTGTAAGGAGATCCGACATGCAAAAGATTCGTCGTGACGACGAGATCATCGTGATCGCCGGCAAGGACAAGGGTAAGCGCGGTAAGGTGCTGAAGGTTCTCGCTGACAACCGTCTGGTTGTTGGTGGCCTGAACCTGGTCAAGCGCCATACCAAGCCTAACCCGATGTCGGGCGTACAGGGCGGTATCGTCGAGAAAGAAGCGCCACTGCACGCTTCCAACGTCGCCATTTTCAACGGCGAAACCAACAAGGCTGACCGCGTTGGTTTCAAAGTAGAAGACGGTAAGAAAATTCGTGTCTTCAAGTCGACCCAAAAAGCGGTTGATGCTTGAACACTGCTAGGTAGAAGACCATGGCACGACTAAAAGAGATTTACCGGAAGGAAATCGCACCGAAGCTTAAGGAAGAACTTAAGCTTTCGAACGTGATGGAAGTTCCGCGCGTTACCAAAATCACCCTGAACATGGGTCTGGGCGAAGCGATCGGCGACAAAAAAGTCATCGAGCACGCTGTTGCTGACCTGGAAAAGATCACCGGTCAGAAAGTCGTTGTGACTTACGCTCGGAAATCCATCGCTGGCTTTAAAGTCCGTGAAGGTTGGCCGATCGGCGTCAAAGTGACCCTGCGCCGTGAGCGTATGTACGAGTTCCTGGATCGTCTGCTGTCGATCTCCCTGCCTCGGGTTCGCGACTTCCGCGGCCTGAATGCCAAGTCCTTCGATGGTCGTGGTAACTACAGCATGGGCGTTAAAGAGCAGATCATTTTCCCGGAAATCGATTACGACAAGATCGACGCTCTCCGCGGTCTGGACATTACCCTGACCACCACTGCTCGGACGGATGACGAAGGTCGCGCACTGCTGCGCGCTTTCAAATTCCCGTTCCGCAACTGATTGGAGTAGGAAAATGGCCAAGAAGAGCATGAAAAACCGTGAGCTGAAGCGTCAGCTCACCGTTGCCAAGTACGCCACCAAGCGTGCAGCGCTGAAAGCTATCATCGTTGATCTGAACGCAAGTCCAGAAGCGCGCTGGGAAGCTACCGTAGCACTGCAGAAGCAGCCACGTGACGCAAGCGCTTCGCGCATGCGTAACCGCTGCCGCCTGACTGGTCGTCCGCACGGCGTGTACCGCAAGTTCGGCCTCGGCCGTAACATGCTGCGTCAAGCTGCAATGCGTGGTGACGTTCCAGGTCTGGTTAAAGCCAGCTGGTAAGCACTGTCAATGTCTCGGTGTTCGGGGTCGCAAGATCCTGACCGCCGGTGACCTTGAACTTGAATCAAGCCCCTTTTGGGGCTTGATTCATTTGTGGGGTGTGTCTAGAATACCCGGCTCGCCTGAGCCCGTGCTTTTATCGCGCGGATGTACTCGGCGACACGTAGTAGCCGAAAGGCTAATTTTTTGTGTATTAGGAGCGTCTAGCCCATGAGTATGCAGGACCCGTTAGCGGACATGCTAACTCGTATCCGTAATGCCCAGATGGCTGAAAAGTCCGTCGTAAGCATGCCATCTTCTACTTTGAAGGTAGCTGTTGCCAAAGTCCTGAAGGACGAAGGTTACATTGCGGGTTATCAGATCAGCAGCGAAATCAAGCCACTGCTGTCCATCGAGCTGAAGTACTTCGAAGGCCGTCCGGTCATCGAGGAAGTGAAGCGCGTTAGCCGTCCAGGCCTGCGTCAGTACAAGTCCGTCGAGGATCTGCCAAAAGTTCGTGGCGGTCTCGGTGTGTCTATCGTCTCCACCAACAAGGGTGTGATGACGGATCGTGCTGCGCGCGCTGCCGGTGTCGGCGGCGAAGTTCTTTGCACTGTGTTCTAAGGGGGGATAAGCATGTCACGCGTCGCTAAGAACCCCGTTAAGCTGCCAGCCGGTGTCGAAGTCAAATTCGCAGGCCAACAGCTTTCGGTGAAGGGTGCCAAGGGCACTCTGCAACTGAACATCCATTCGTCCGTTGAGATTGTTGAAGAAGCTGGTGAGCTGCGTTTCGCTGCTCGCAATGGTGATCAACAGACTCGCGCAATGGCTGGTACCACTCGTGCGTTGGTAAACAACATGGTCCAAGGCGTAAGCCAAGGCTTCGAGCGCAAGCTCCAGCTGGTCGGTGTTGGTTACAAGGCGCAAGCAAAAGGCACAGTGCTGAACCTGGCTCTTGGCTTCTCGCACCCAGTGGATTATGAACTGCCGGAAGGCATCACCGCTGAGACTCCTAGCCAGACCGATATCCTGATCAAGGGCATCGACAAGCAGCTGGTAGGTCAAGTGGCCGCCGAGATCCGCGACTTCCGTCCACCAGAGCCGTACAAAGGCAAAGGTGTGCGCTACGCGGACGAAGTCGTCCGTCGTAAAGAAGCCAAGAAGAAGTAGGGCATAGCAAATGACCGACAAAAAAGTTACTCGACTGCGTCGCGCTCGCAAAGCACGCCTGAAAATGCACGAACTCGAAGTCGTGCGTCTCTGCGTGTTCCGCTCGTCGCAGCACATCTACGCCCAGGTCATTTCGGCCGACGGCAACAAAGTCCTGGCAAGTGCCTCGACTTTGGATAAAGAACTGCGTGATGGCGCCACTGGCAACATCGACGCGGCCACTAAGGTTGGCCAGCTGGTCGCTACGCGTGCTAAAGCCGCTGGCGTCTCGCAGGTGGCTTTCGACCGCTCTGGCTTCAAGTACCACGGCCGCGTCAAGGCGCTGGCTGATGCTGCTCGTGAAGCTGGGCTGGAGTTCTAAGTTATGTCAAATAACGACCAAAAGCGCGACGAAGGCTACATCGAGAAGCTGGTTCAAGTTAACCGCGTAGCCAAAACCGTTAAAGGCGGCCGTATCTTCACTTTCACCGCGTTGACCGTGGTTGGTGATGGTAAAGGGCGTGTTGGCTTCGGCCGTGGCAAGTCGCGTGAAGTGCCTGCTGCGATCCAGAAGGCAATGGAAGCTGCTCGCCGCAACATGATCCAGGTTGATCTGAACGGCACCACTCTGCAGTACGCAATGAAGTCCGCCCATGGCGCTTCGAAGGTGTACATGCAGCCTGCTTCTGAAGGTACCGGTATCATCGCTGGCGGCGCTATGCGTGCTGTCCTCGAGGTTGCTGGCGTTCAGAACGTTCTGGCCAAGTGCTACGGCTCGACTAACCCAGTAAACGTGGTTCACGCCACTTTCAAGGGTTTGAAAGCAATGCAGTCTCCTGAATCCATTGCCGCCAAGCGTGGCAAAAGCGTCAAGGAGATCTTCTGATCATGGCTACCGTAAAAGTTACGCTGATCAAAAGCATGACCGGCCGCATCCCTAACCACAAACTGTGCGTTAAGGGTTTGGGTCTGCGTCGCATCGGTCACACTGTAGAGGTCCTGGATACTCCCGAGAATCGCGGGATGATCAACAAGGCCTACTACATGCTGCGTGTAGAGGGTTAATCGATGAAACTCAATGATCTGAGTCCAGCGCCGGGTTCCCGTCGCGAAAAGCATCGTCCGGGCCGTGGTATCGGTAGTGGTTTGGGCAAGACCGGTGGCCGTGGCCACAAAGGTCAAACCTCCCGCTCCGGTGGCACCATTGCTCCAGGCTTTGAAGGCGGTCAACAGCCGCTGCATCGTCGCCTGCCGAAGTTCGGTTTCGTTTCCCTGAAGGCCATGGATCGCGCAGAAGTGCGTCTGTCCGAGCTGGCTAAAGTGGATGGCGACATCGTCACCGTGCAGTCCCTGAAGGATGCCAACGTGATCAACCAGAACGTACAGCGTGTGAAAATCATGCTGTCGGGCGAAGTTGCTCGCGCTGTCACCATCGGAAAGGGAATCGGCGCCACCAAAGGTGCGCGTGCGGCTATCGAAGCAGCTGGCGGCAAGTTCGAGGAATAAATGGCTAAGCAAGGTGCTCTCTCTGCGCTCGGCAAAGGCGGTATGTCTGAACTCTGGGCTCGTCTGCGTTTTCTGTTCCTGGCGATTATCGTCTACCGAATAGGCGCACACATCCCGGTTCCAGGTATCAACCCGGACCGACTCGCGGACCTGTTTCGACAGAATGAGGGGACCATTCTTAGCTTGTTCAACATGTTTTCCGGCGGTGCGCTGGAACGGATGAGTATCTTTGCTCTGGGGATCATGCCGTACATCTCGGCATCGATCATCATGCAACTGATGACCGCCGTCAGCCCACAGCTGGAACAGTTGAAGAAGGAAGGTGAAGCTGGCCGTCGCAAGATCAGCCAGTACACCCGCTACCTCACCGTCGTCCTTGCTCTTGTCCAGGCTGTTGGCATGTCCATCGGTCTGGCAGGGCAAGGCGTAGCGTTCACTGGTGACTTTGGCTTCCATTTCGTCGCAGTAACCACGTTTGTGGCGGGTGCGATGTTCATGATGTGGCTGGGTGAGCAGATTACTGAGCGTGGTGTTGGCAACGGTATCTCGATGTTGATTTTCGCAGGTATCGTCGCCGGTCTTCCGAGAGCGATCGGGCAGTCTTTCGAGTCTGCGCGTCAGGGTGACATCAACATTTTTGCCCTGGTTGCGATCGGTTTGCTGGCAGTAGCGATTATCGGTTTCGTGGTGTTCATTGAGCGTGGTCAGCGTCGTATTGCTGTTCACTACGCCAAGCGTCAGCAGGGCCGCAAGGTCTTTGCTGCGCAGACTAGCCACTTGCCGCTGAAGGTGAATATGGCCGGTGTTATTCCGGCTATTTTTGCGAGCAGCATTTTGCTGTTCCCGGCTTCGCTGGGTGCCTGGTTTGGTCAGTCTGAAGGTATGGGCTGGCTGCAGGACATCTCGCAGTCGATCGCTCCTGGTCAGCCGTTGAATATTCTGCTGTTTAGTGCAGGGATTATTTTCTTCTGCTTCTTCTATACGGCGTTGATGTTCAATCCGAAAGACGTAGCGGAAAACCTGAAGAAGTCCGGTGCCTTTATTCCGGGTATCCGTCCAGGCGAGCAGTCGGCGCGCTACATTGATGGCGTTTTGACTCGTTTGACCTTGTTCGGTGCTCTCTATATGACGGCCGTCTGCTTGCTTCCCCAGTTCCTGGTGGTTGCGGCAAACGTTCCGTTCTACCTTGGCGGGACCTCGTTGCTGATCGTGGTCGTGGTTGTGATGGACTTCATGTCCCAAGTACAATCGCACCTCGTTTCGCACCAGTACGAATCCCTGATGAAGAAAGCCAACCTGAAGGGCTACGGCAGCGGCATGTTGCGCTGAGTAGCGTCCATAAGGTTCGAGGAGTTGGTGATGAAAGTTCGTGCATCGGTGAAAAAGCTGTGCCGTAACTGCAAGATTATTCGCCGCGAAGGCGTTGTTCGGGTAATTTGCAGCGCGGAACCGCGTCACAAACAGCGCCAAGGCTGAGTGTGATTGTGCTTTAAGCCCGGCAGCTAGTGCGCTGCCGGGTTGATTATTTGTTATTACAGCGATATTATCTCGCGCCCTATTTCTTGGCTTCCGGGGCGTAGGTAGCTGTCAATTGGAGTCCCACTGAATGGCCCGTATTGCAGGCGTTAACATTCCAGATAACAAGCATACTGTTATCTCGCTGACCTACATCTATGGTGTTGGTCGCACTACTGCACAGAAAATTTGTGCAGTGTCTGGGGTAAACCCAGCGGCAAAGATCAAAGATCTGAGCGACGAGCAGATTGAACAGCTGCGTGGCGAAGTGGCGAAGTTCACCACTGAAGGTGACCTGCGTCGCGAAATCAACATGAAAATCAAGCGCTTGATGGACCTCGGTTGCTATCGCGGTCTGCGTCATCGTCGTGGTCTTCCAGTACGCGGTCAGCGTACCAAGACCAACGCGCGTACCCGTAAAGGTCCGCGTAAGCCGATCCGCAAGTAATCGCCCCAGCGAATCGACAGGAATTTAATCATGGCAAAACCTGCTGCTCGTCCTCGTAAAAAAGTTAAAAAGACAGTGGTTGATGGCATCGCCCACATCCATGCTTCTTTTAACAACACCATCGTGACCATTACCGACCGTCAAGGTAACGCTCTTTCCTGGGCAACCTCCGGTGGTTCGGGTTTCCGCGGTTCCCGCAAGTCCACCCCGTTCGCTGCTCAAGTAGCTGCTGAGCGTGCTGGTCAAGCTGCGCTGGAATACGGTCTGAAAAACCTCGACGTTAACGTCAAGGGTCCAGGTCCGGGTCGTGAATCCGCAGTCCGCGCTTTGAACGGCTGTGGCTACAAGATCGCCAGCATCACCGACGTGACGCCAATCCCGCACAACGGGTGCCGTCCGCCGAAGAAGCGCCGCGTGTAATCCAGGAGATTGTAAAGAATGGCTCGTTACATTGGTCCAAAATGCAAACTCGCTCGTCGCGAAGGCACCGATCTCTTTCTGAAGAGCGGCGTGCGCGCGATCGAATCGAAGTGCAACATTGAAGCAGCACCTGGTATCCACGGCCAACGCCGCGGTCGCCAGTCCGATTACGGCACCCAACTGCGTGAAAAGCAGAAGGTCCGTCGTATCTACGGCGTTCTCGAGCGTCAATTCAGCGGCTACTACAAAGAAGCAGCTGGCAAGAAGGGCGCAACCGGCGAAAACCTGTTGCAACTGCTCGAATGCCGTCTGGACAACGTTGTATACCGTATGGGTTTCGGTTCTACTCGTGCCGAATCCCGTCAGCTGGTATCGCACAAGTCGATCAGCGTTAACGGTCAGACCGTAAACGTTCCGTCCTACCAGGTTCGTGCTGGTGACGTGGTTGCTGTTCGCGAGAAAGCAAAGAACCAACTTCGCATTGTCCAAGCTCTCGATCTGTGTGCCCAACGTGGCCGCGTAGAATGGGTAGAAGTAGACACTGAGAAGAAGTCGGGCGTTTTCAAGAACGTTCCTGCTCGCAGTGATCTGTCCGCCGACATCAACGAAAGCCTGATTGTCGAGCTCTACTCCAAGTAAGGGCTAGAAAATAGGTGCATCCATGCAGATTTCGGTAAATGAGTTCCTGACACCCCGCCATATTGATGTGCAGGTTGTCAGTCCAACCCGCGCCAAGATCACACTCGAGCCTCTCGAGCGTGGTTTCGGCCACACCCTGGGCAACGCGCTGCGCCGCATCCTGTTGTCCTCAATGCCCGGCTGTGCAGTAGTCGAGGCCGAGATTGACGGTGTGCTCCATGAGTACAGCGCCATCGAAGGTGTACAGGAAGATGTAATTGAAATCCTGTTGAACCTTAAAGGTCTGGCTATCAAGCTGCACGGTCGTGACGAAGTTACGCTGACCTTGTCGAAGAAGGGTTCGGGGGTGGTTACCGCTGCCGATATTCAGCTGGATCATGATGTCGAGATCGTTAACCCCGATCACGTAATCGCTAACCTGGCGTCTAACGGCGCCCTGAACATGAAGCTCACCGTAGCTCGTGGTCGTGGTTATGAACCGGCAGACTCGCGTCAGAGCGATGAAGACGAAAGCCGCAGCATCGGTCGCTTGCAGCTCGACTCTTCGTTCAGCCCGGTTCGCCGTATCGCATACGTGGTGGAAAACGCCCGTGTCGAACAGCGTACCAACCTGGACAAGCTGGTTATTGATCTGGAAACCAACGGTACCCTGGATCCTGAAGAGGCCATTCGCCGCGCTGCAACCATCCTGCAACAGCAGTTGGCTGCGTTCGTCGACCTCAAGGGTGACAGTGAGCCAGTGGTTGTCGAGCAGGAAGACGAGATCGATCCGATCCTGCTTCGCCCGGTTGACGATCTGGAACTGACTGTACGTTCGGCTAACTGCCTTAAGGCGGAAAACATCTACTACATCGGCGACCTGATTCAGCGCACCGAAGTAGAGCTGTTGAAGACTCCGAACCTTGGCAAGAAATCCTTGACTGAAATCAAGGACGTTCTGGCCTCCCGCGGTCTGTCCCTCGGCATGCGCCTCGACAACTGGCCGCCTGCAAGTCTTAAGAAGGACGACAAGGCGACTGCCTGATCGTCGTAATCACCGAACGTTGTGTTTGGTAAGGAATGAACCATGCGTCATCGTAAAAGTGGTCGTCACCTGAGCCGCACCAGCTCGCACCGCAAGGCCATGTTCCAAAACATGGCGGTGTCGCTGTTCGAGCACGAGCTGATCAAAACTACACTGCCGAAAGCCAAAGAACTGCGCCGCGTTGCTGAGCCGCTGATCACTTTGGCCAAGACAGATAGCTTGGCTAACCGCCGTCTGGCTTTCGACCGTACTCGTTCGAAAGCTATCGTTGGTAAGCTCTTCAACGACCTGGGCAAGCGTTACGCTACCCGTGAGGGTGGCTACCTGCGCATCCTCAAGTGCGGTTTCCGCGCTGGCGACAACGCGCCTATGGCGTACGTCGAGTTGGTTGATCGTGCTACCAGCGGTGAAGCTGTATCCGCTGAGTAAGTCGGCAACATACAAAAAACCGGGCCTTGTGCCCGGTTTTTTGTGCCCGGTCAAAAAGTGGCAGTCACCTCTGTTGGCTGGTTTGCGCTTGGCAATGCGACAGCATTAGATAATGACTATCGATGTCCATGATTTAATGAATTTGGATACTGTCATTAACATGATCAATACTCCTTTCCAGCCGATTAGCCGGCAGTTTGAAGACCGACCTAGGAAGATTGAGCATGAGCCAGACCAAAACGCTTACGACCGCCAGCGGCGCTCCTGTCGCCGATAACCAGAACTCTCGCTCCGCTGGCCCGCGTGGCCCGCTGTTGCTCGACGACTTCCACCTTATCGAGAAGCTCGCTCACTTCAATCGCGAGAACATTCCCGAGCGCCGTGTACACGCTAAGGGATCGGGCGCTTACGGCACATTTACCGTAACCCGGGATATCACCCAGTACACCAGCGCCAAGCTGTTTGAGTCGGTCGGCAAACAGACCCCGACGTTCCTGCGTTTTTCCACCGTGGGTGGCGAGCGTGGCTCTGCCGATACTGAGCGCGATCCACGCGGTTTCGCCCTGAAGTTCTACACCGAGGAAGGGAACTGGGACATCGTGGGTAATAACACCCCTGTGTTCTTCATCCGCGATCCGCTGAAATTCCCCGACTTTATCCATACGCAGAAGCGCCTGCCCCAAAGCAATCTGAAAAGTGCCCAAATGATGTGGGATTTCTGGTCGCATTCGCCCGAGGCTTTGCACCAGGTCACCATTCTGTTCTCTGATCGTGGCATTCCCGACGGCTACCGTCACATGCACGGCTTCGGCAGCCACACCTATAGTCTGATCAGCGCCGAGGGTGAGCGTCACTGGGTGAAATGGCACTACAAGACCAAGCAAGGGATCAAGAACCTGACGCCGGCTGAAGCTGCACGCCTGGCGGGCACCGACCCGGATTACGCTCAGCGTGATCTGTTCAATGCGATCGAGCGTGGCGATTTCCCGAAGTGGAGCGTCTGCATCCAGATCATGACCGAGGCCCAAGCGGCGGCCCATTACGAGAACCCGTTCGACGTGACCAAGACCTGGTCGCAGAAGGAGTTTCCGTTGATCGAGGTCGGCGAGTTGGAACTCAACCGTAACCCGCTGAACTACTTCGCTGAAGTTGAGCAGGCTGCGTTCGGGCCGAGCAATATGGTTCCAGGGGTTGGCCTTTCGCCAGACCGCATGCTGCAAGGTCGTGTGTTCGCCTACGCTGATGCACACCGCTACCGTGTGGGTACCAATCACCAGCAATTGCCAGTCAACGCCCCGCGCAGCCCGGTCAACACTTACCAGCGCGACGGAGCCATGGCGTTCGGCAGCAATGGCGGTGCAGCACCGAACTACGAGCCCAACAGCTACGTCGAGGCCCCCAAGCAGGCTCCGCGTTATGCTGAACCGGCCCTGGCGCTCGGTGGTTCGGCAGACCGTTACGATCACCGCGAAGATACCGACTACTACAGTCACGCCGGTGCGCTGTTCCGCTTGATGAATGATGCCCAGAAAGCGCTGCTGATCAGCAACATCGCGGGTGCGATGGCCGGTGTATCGGCGGATGTCGTCGATCGTCAGTTGCAGCACTTCTTCAAAGCGGATGTCGCTTACGGTGAAGGCATCGCGAAAGCGTTGGGCGTACAGCTTAACTAAGTCTAAACGAGAAGCAGAACCGCCCTCAATTGGGCGGTTTTTGCGTTATTTAACCGGCTTTTCTCGGATTTTCTTCGCTTTTATTGCGATAGGCGAGTGACCTTGCGGTCAGCTTGGTTCAAACTAGAGCCTTCAAAGCTTGTGGAGATGTAGGGCGATGCAAGGTCACCCAGACGTAATCGATTACCTCAACACGCTGCTGACAGGCGAACTGGCAGCCCGTGATCAATATTTCATCCACTCGCGGATGTACGAGGACTGGGGTTTTACCGAGCTCTACGAACGTATCAATCATGAGATGGAAGAAGAGGCACAGCACGCCGATGCGTTGATGCGCCGGATCCTGATGCTCGAAGGTACGCCACGCATGCGCCCGGATGATCTGGACATCGGTACTACGGTGCCAGACATGCTCGCGGCCGACCTGCGCCTGGAATACAAAGTCCGTGCCGCGCTGTGCAAGGGCATTGAGCTCTGCGAACAGCACAACGATTACGTGACCCGCGAGATCCTGCGCATCCAGCTCAACGACACCGAAGAAGACCATACCTACTGGCTCGAGAAGCAGCTGGGCCTGATCAAGTTGATAGGCCTGGAAAATTACCTGCAATCGCAGTTCTGATTGCAGGGAAAGGGAACGCAGAGCGTCCCAAGCTGCATTCCCACGCGGAGCGTAGGAACGATCAAACAAAAAAGCCCCTGTCATTGATGAGATGACAGGGGCTTTTTCGTGGCCGGGGAAAAATCAGTCCCGGTCACGCTCCAGCAACGGCTTGAGGTAGTAGCCAGTGTACGACTGCTTCATCTCGGCCACTTCCTCGGGGGTACCCACCGCGATGATCTGACCACCCTTGGAGCCGCCTTCCGGCCCCAAGTCCACCAGCCAGTCCGCCGTCTTGATCACATCGAGGTTGTGCTCAATTACCACCACGGTGTTGCCATGGTCGCGAAGGCGATGCAGGACGTCGAGCAATTGCTGGATATCAGCGAAGTGCAAGCCCGTGGTCGGCTCGTCGAGGATGTACAGGGTCTTGCCGGTATCACGCTTGGACAGCTCGCGAGACAGCTTGACCCGCTGGGCCTCGCCGCCGGACAACGTCGTTGCCGATTGCCCAAGCTTGATGTACGACAGCCCCACATCCATCAGCGTCTGGAGCTTGCGCGCCAGGGCCGGCACCGCGTCGAAGAACACCCTGGCCTCTTCGATGGTCATCTCGAGGGTTTCGTGGATATTCTTGCCCTTGTACTTGATCTCCAGGGTTTCGCGGTTGTAGCGCTTGCTCTTGCACACGTCGCACGGCACATAGATGTCCGGCAAGAAGTGCATCTCGACCTTGATCAGGCCGTCGCCCTGGCAGGCTTCGCAGCGCCCGCCCTTGACGTTGAACGAGAAACGCCCTGGGCCATAGCCGCGTGAACGGGACTCCGGCACGCCGGCGAACAGCTCGCGAATCGGCGTGAACAGCCCGGTATAAGTCGCCGGGTTGGAGCGCGGTGTGCGACCGATGGGGCTCTGGTCGATGTCGACGACCTTGTCCAGATGCTCCAGGCCCTTGATGCTGTCGTGGGCGGCGGCCTCCAGGGTCGTGGCGCCGTTCAGGGCCGTAGCGCTGAGGGGGAACAGGGTGTTGTTGATCAGCGTCGATTTGCCGGAGCCGGACACACCGGTCACGCAAGTCAGCAGCCCAATCGGGATGTCCAGGTCAACGTTGCGCAGGTTGTTGCCACGGGCGCCCTTGAGGCTCAGCGACAGCTTCTTGTTGCGCGGCGTACGCTTGGCCGGCACCTTGATCTTCACCCGGCCCGACAGGTATTTGCCGGTCAGGGAGTCGGGATGCGCCATGACTTCGGCGGCTGTGCCTTGGGCAACGATATGCCCGCCATGCACGCCCGCACCCGGACCGATGTCCACGACGTAATCCGCCAGGCGGATCGCGTCCTCGTCGTGTTCGACCACGATCACCGTGTTGCCGATGTCCCGCAGGTGCTTGAGCGTTCCGAGCAGTCGATCGTTGTCCCGCTGGTGCAGGCCAATGGACGGTTCGTCGAGGATGTACATCACCCCCACCAGGCCGGCACCGATCTGGCTGGCCAGGCGAATACGCTGGGCTTCGCCGCCGGACAAGGTATCTGCGCTGCGATCGAGGGTCAGGTAGTCCAGGCCAACGTTCACCAGAAATTGCAGGCGCTCGCGGATTTCCTTGAGGATCTTGTCGGCAATTTCGCCCCGGCGGCCGGTGAGCTTCAAGCCGCCGAAGTAGTCGGTGGCGTCCCCAATTGGCAGGTTGGTCACCGCCGGCAGGGTTTTCTCGCCGACCCACACATGTCGCGCCTCCCGACGCAAGCGGGTACCGCGGCAATCGGGGCAGGGCTGGGTGCTGAGGAACTTGGCCAGTTCTTCGCGCACGCTGGCCGATTCGGTCTCGCGATAACGCCGCTCCAGGTTCGGCACGATGCCTTCGAACGGGTGGGAGCGTTTGACGATATCGCCACGGTCGTTCAGGTATTTGAAGTCGACACTTTGTGAGCCGCTGCCGTGCAGGATGAATTTCTGCTGGTCGGCGGGCAGCTCGTTGAAGGGTTTGTCCAGGCTGAACTTGTAGTGGGCCGCCAGCGACCCGAGCATCTGGAAGTAGTAGACGTTACGCCTGTCCCAGCCGCGAATCGCGCCCTCGGCCAGGGTCAGTTCGCCATTGACCAGGCGCTTGGTGTCGAAGAACTGCTTGACCCCCAGGCCATCGCAGGTCGGGCACGCGCCGGCTGGGTTGTTGAAGGAGAACAGCTTGGGTTCCAGCTCGCTGATGGCGTGGCCGCAGATCGGGCAGGCGAAGCGCGCCGAGAAAATGATCTCCTCGCCGGGCTCGTCGTCCATTGGCGCTACCAGGGCGATGCCGTCGGCCAGCTTCAGTGCGGTCTCGAAGGACTCGGCCAGACGCTGTTGCAGGTCGGCCCGGACCTTGAAGCGGTCGACCACCACATCGATCGAGTGCTTTTTCTGTTTATCCAGCTTCGGCAGTTCGTCCAGTTCGCACAGCTTGCCGTTGACCCGTGCCCGAACGAAGCCTTGGGCGCGCAGTTCTTCGAAGACCATCAGGTGCTCGCCCTTGCGTTCGCGGATGACCGGCGCCAGCAGCATCAACTTGCTGCCTTCGGGCTGAGCCAGCACCAGGTCGACCATCTGGCTGACGGTCTGGGCTTCCAGCGGGATGTCGTGGTCGGGACACCGGGGAATACCGACCCGCGCATACAGCAGGCGCAGGTAGTCGTAGATCTCGGTGATGGTGCCGACGGTTGAGCGTGGGTTGTGGGAAGTCGACTTCTGTTCGATGGAAATCGCCGGCGACAGGCCTTCAATGGTGTCGACGTCGGGTTTTTCCATCATCGACAGGAACTGCCGGGCGTAGGCCGACAGCGATTCGACATAGCGCCGCTGGCCTTCAGCGTACAGGGTGTCGAAGGCCAGGGATGATTTGCCGGATCCGGACAGGCCGGTGATGACGATCAGCTTGTCCCGTGGCAGGGTCAGGTCGATGTTCTTCAGGTTGTGGGTACGGGCCCCACGAATCAGGATCTTGTCCAAAGTGGCCTCGCTCGGCGGGCGTCGAAAACGTAGGAGTATACGGGCAAATACTGGATGGATGCACACTATTGAAAGTGAGTTTGCAGTCATACATGAAGACTGCGCGGCAAACGGTCGCGATATACCCCCTCAATCGATGGGACTGGTAGAATCGCCGCCGGTTCACACGAGGTTTTTCCATGCACGATCCCCACAGCGAACGCATGAGCAGCGGCGAGACACGCGCAGCAAGCGGCCTGGCTCTTGTGTTCGCCTTCCGTATGCTGGGCATGTTCATGGTGTTGCCGGTGCTGGCGACCTATGGGATGGATCTGGCAGGCGCGACCCCGGCCCTCATCGGGTTGGCGATTGGCGCGTACGGCCTGACCCAGGCGATTTTCCAGATCCCGTTCGGGGTCATTTCCGACCGCATAGGCCGGCGTCCCGTCATCTACCTGGGCTTGATTGTCTTCGCCCTGGGCAGTGTGCTGGCGGCCAATGCCGATTCGATCTGGGGCGTGATCGCCGGACGCATCCTGCAAGGCGCCGGGGCGATTTCCGCAGCCGTCATGGCTTTGCTGTCGGACCTGACCCGCGAACAGCATCGGACCAAGGCCATGGCCATGATCGGCATGACGATCGGTCTGTCGTTCGCCGTCGCCATGGTCGTCGGGCCGTTGCTGACCCGCTCCTTTGGCTTGTCGGGGCTGTTTCTGGTCACGGGGGGCATGGCGCTGGTGGGCATCCTGATCGTGGCGTTCATGGTGCCGCGCTCCACCGGGCCGTTGCAGCACCGCGAATCAGGGGTGGCTCGCCAGGCGCTGATGCCGACGCTCAAGCACCCGGACCTGCTGCGTCTGGACCTGGGCATCTTCGTGCTCCACGCCATGTTGATGTCCAGCTTCGTTGCCTTGCCGCTGGCGCTGGTGGAGAAGGCCGGCCTGCCCAAGGAGCAGCACTGGTGGGTTTACCTGACTGCGCTGCTGATTTCGTTTTTCGCCATGATTCCGTTCATCATCTACGGCGAGAAGCGACGCAAAATGAAACGAGTTTTGCTCGGCGCCGTCGTGACGCTGATGCTCACTGAGCTATTCTTCTGGCAGTTCGGCGACAGCCTGCGGGCCCTGGTGATCGGCACAGTGGTGTTCTTCACCGCGTTCAATCTGCTGGAGGCGTCGCTGCCGTCGCTGATCAGCAAGGTTTCACCGGCGGGAGGCAAGGGCACGGCGATGGGGGTTTACTCCACCAGCCAGTTCCTCGGTTCGGCGTTGGGCGGGATCCTCGGCGGCTGGTTGTTCCAGCATGGCGGTTTGTCGGTTGTGTTCCTGGGATGCGCCGCGCTGGCTGCACTTTGGCTGGTCTTTGCTGTTACCATGCGCGAACCTCCGTATGTGACGAGCCTGCGCTTGCCGTTGTCGCCCGAAGCCATCCGCGAAGCAGGCCTGACCGAGCGCCTTAAGGCCGTCGTTGGAGTAACCGATGCAGTGGTGGTCGCCGACGAAGCGGCCGTTTATATCAAACTGGACACCGAATTATTGGATCGCGCGACGCTCGAGCGCCTGGTGAACAACCCGGCCCCGACCACGTGCGAAGCCTAGGAGAACGTTATGGCCCGTGGGGTTAACAAAGTCATATTGGTCGGTACTTGCGGCCAGGATCCCGAAGTTCGCTACCTGCCCAATGGCAACGCTGTGACCAACCTGAGTCTGGCGACCAGCGAACAGTGGACCGACAAGCAGACCGGCCAGAAGGTCGAGAAGACCGAATGGCACCGCGTGTCGATGTTCGGCAAGGTGGCCGAAATCGCCGGCGAATACCTGCGCAAGGGTTCGCAGGTGTACATCGAAGGCAAGCTGCAGACCCGCGAGTGGGAAAAAGACGGCATCAAGCGCTACACCACCGAAATCGTGGTCGATATGCAAGGCACCATGCAACTGCTGGGCGGTCGTCCACAGGGTGACCAGCAGCAAGGTGGCAACAACTACCAGCAGGCCGCTCCACGCCAGCAGGCGCCTCGCCCGCAGTCGGCGCCTCAGCCACAGCGTGAACGCCCAGCGGCTCCGCAACAGGCCGCGCCGCAACCGGCTCCGGATTTCGACAGCTTTGATGACGATATTCCGTTCTAAAGCCGCTGGAAGCTCCAGGCAGCGAGCTTCAAGCTAAAAACAAAACCGCGCTTCGGTTTACGAGGCGCGGTTTTTTTTAGCCTTGGATTTGCCGCTTGAGGCATGACTCAGTGGCGGGCAGCCAAAAACTGTTCAGTGCTCACCACATTCGCATAGGCAAAACCCAGGGCCGACATGAAGGCCGCATGTACGTGAGCCGCCGGGACGACGAGCCCATTGAATTCCAGATCGCGGCTGGCACAAGCATCGTGAATCACCGTGACCTCATAGCCCATGTCCGCCGCCGCCCGGGCGACCCCGTCGATGCACATGTGGCTCATGCTGCCGACGATCACCAGATGCTTAATGTCGTGGCGGTCAAGGATGGCTTGCAATTGGGTTTCGCGAAACGAGTTGACGAAGTGCTTGAGCACCACCGGTTCGTCGGCGCGGTTGAGCACTTTGGGATGCAGTTGCGCACCTTCAGAGCCTGGGGTGAAGAACGGTGCGGAATCGGAGGTGAATTCGTGGCGGATGTGCACCACCTGATCCGCTGCCTGGCGAAAGGCTTCGATCAGTCTGGCGGCGTTATCGGCGGCCGCTTCGGCACCGACCAATGGCCATTTTCCCTGGGGGAAGTAGTCGTTCTGGATATCGACTACGATGAGCGCTTGCTTGGACATAAGGCTTCCTCGATCAGTGGGGTCTGAAGCCAGTATTGGCTCATGCCACCGGTTTCAGAATGGGCCGTAACGACAATAAGCGAGGGAAAACTGACAATGACGCAGCAAAGGGCAGTCGCTGAACTCGGGGTGCTCATCTACCCCGGCGCGCAACTGGCGGCGGTGCATGGCTTGACCGATCTGTTCGCCGTGGCGCAGCGGATTGCCGACGAGCAAGCCAGTTCTCAGTTGCCGCGCCTGCGGGTCAGTCATTGGCGAGCGCAGGAGGGAGAAGTGCCGACCCGGGTGTTCGAGAGTTTCGCCGGTCCTCAGGGCAGGCTGGTTGCGCTGCTGATTCCACCGTCCATCGCCGGTTTCAGTGAGGGGCTGGTGTCGCAGGCGCTGATGACCTGGTTGCGAGCGCGGCATGCCGACGGCACGGTGCTGGGTGGTGTGTGTGTCGGTTCGATTCTGTTGGCCGAAAGTGGCCTGCTCGATGGGCGCAGCGCCACGACCCACTGGACCTCGGCCAAGACCTTTGCCGCGCGTTATCCGAAGATCAAGCTCGACGCTGATAAACCCATCGTCGACGATGGCGACCTGATTACCACGGCCGGGCTGATGGCCTGGTCAGAGCTGGGGCTACGACTGGTGGACCGCCTGCTCGGCCCCAGCATCGCCACGCGCACGGCGCAGTTTCTGGTGATCGAACACAGCGACAGCGCCAGCCAATGTGGCAGTAACTTTGCGCCCATCCTCGGACACGGTGACGCGGCCATTCTCAAGGTCCAGCACTG
Organism: Pseudomonas sp. P105; assembly: GCF_032614175.1. Taxonomy (NCBI): domain Bacteria; kingdom Pseudomonadati; phylum Pseudomonadota; class Gammaproteobacteria; order Pseudomonadales; family Pseudomonadaceae; genus Pseudomonas; species Pseudomonas sp. P105. The sequence continues at coordinate 5,593,749 of NZ_CP126693.1, read as the reverse complement.
GTTGCAAGGCAGCGGCGCAGTGGACGTTTCCCTCGGCGCCATGGCCGAACAGGCCGGGCTGGAGGAACGCACCTTCCTGCGCAGGTTTCGCGCCGCCACCGGGCTCAAGCCCACCGAATACTGTCAGCACTTGCGCGTCGGCAAGGCCCGGGAAATGCTGGAGTTCACCAATGGCACCATCGACCACATTGCCTGGACGGTGGGGTATCAGGACCCGGGGGCTTTTCGTACGACGTTCAAGAAAATTACTGGGTTGGCGCCCAGTGATTATCGGGCGAGGTTTGGGGTCAGCCCGATGAATGCGCCAAAGTAGTCTCAATCCCTCGCCACCGGGGCTGTTACCGGCGTAGCCGTCGTGCAATTTGCCGGATGTCCTCAGGGTGTCGTGCAGAATGAAACAGGCCCGGTGCTATCAATCCTCCCTCAGACGCCCGTTTCGTTGCTCGTCCTGGCTCGCAACACCGTTGGCCTGATCTCTGCACCCCTTTACCTAAAGCCATCGAGCGCAGTTAAAAGGGCACCGCATGACGACGGTCAATCGCAACAAACTGGTAGTGGATCATTCGATTAACCCTCACGCGCCGCTTCATGAAGTCGAAACCAATCGGGCGCTGGCCCGCTGGCTGGCGCAGATTCTCGGCCTTGAATACGGCGGCAGTTATGACCAACAGCATCATGCTGGCCATGATCTGTACTTGCTGCCCACGCAAACCGTCATAGGTGCCGAAGCCGCCCTGCGCTTGGGCGTCAAAGGGCCGGAGGATCTATGGGGCGGTTACGTCGAGCATGATTTTATCTGCACCAAGGCAATCACCCACGGTCTGTTGAACAGGCACGCGGTCGCGCCATTGGGCTGGTCACCGCTGTTTGCCAAGTTGACCCGGGGTGCGGTGCTCGATGGCGTGACGGTATTTGCGCTCCAGGACGCGCGCCAGGCGGCCGAGCACCTGCTGTACACCGGAGCGATCCGCTTCAAGCCTATCCATGCCTGTGCCGGACGCGATCAGCGAGTGATCAAGAGTCTGGCGCAATTCGATGAAATCGCCGCCGGCCCCGAGGCTCAAGCGCTGTTTCGCGACGGTGTGGTGCTTGAGCAGAACCTCGAACAGGTCAAGACCCAGAGCGTCGGCCAGAGCTTCATCAACGGCAAGGTCTTGAGCTATTGCGGTGTGCAACATCTGACGCGGGACAGTGAAGGGCTGGAGGTTTACGGCGGCTCGGACCTGTTGGCGGTGCAGGGCGGCTATATTGAATTGCTCAAGCTTGAGCTGCCCGACGATGTGCGTGAGGCGGTGCGGTTGGCGCAGGTGTTTGACGATGCCGCCAATCAGGCTTTTCCAACGTTCTTTGCCTCGCGGCGCAACTACGACATCGCCCAGGGCATTGACGTCAGTGGTCAGCCTCGCGGTGGTGTGCTGGAGCAGTCATGGCGCATGGGCGGGGCCAGCAGTGCTGAGCTCGCGGCGTTGCAAGCATTCACTGAGGACCCTTCGTCCAGCGCGGTTCGTGTGTCCTCGGTGGAGACCTACACTGACCAGCCGCTGCCCCTTGGGGCCAGGGAGGTCTATCGCGGCCCGGCGCACAATGGTGACTTTCTTCTTAAATACGTAACGGTTCATTACTATGACGGCTAGAAGCGAAACCATTCAGATCGAGATCGACGACGAATACATGAACGGCACCTTTCTGAGCCCTAAATCGAAGGTTCCAGGGGTGTTGTTCGTCCACGGTTGGGGCGGTAGCCAGGAGCGTGACCTGGAACGCGCCAAAGGCATTGCCGGCCTGGGTTGCGTCTGTCTGACCTTTGACTTGCGCGGGCATACCGGCGGGGCTGGCATTCCGTTATCCCGGGTAACCCGGGAAGATAACCTGCGGGATTTGCTCACCGCCTATGACCGGCTGCTCGCCCATCCAGCCTTGGACACCTCGGCGATCGCCGTGGTGGGCACCAGCTATGGCGGTTACCTGGCGGCGATCCTGACGTTGCTGCGGCCAGTGCGCTGGCTGGCTTTGCGAGTGCCGGCGCTGTATCGCGACGAGCAATGGCACACGCCCAAGCGTGACCTGGACAAGACTGACCTGCTGGATTATCGCAGTACCCTGGTGCACGCCGACACCAATCGCGCCTTGCATGCGTGCTCGCAGTTCACCGGTGATGTGTTGCTGGTGGAATCGGAGACCGACGACCATGTGCCCCACGCGACGATCATGAGCTACCGAGCGGCGTGCCAGCAGACCCATTCGCTGACGCACCGGATCATCGACGGCGCCGACCATGCCTTGAGCGACCCAGTGTCCCAACAGGCCTACACCTCAATCCTGGTGGACTGGATCACCGAGATGGTAGTGGGTGAGCGGTTGAGCATTATTCAGGCGCGGTGATTGCGCTGTGTTCATGCGGGCCTTATCGCGAGCAGGCTCGCTCCCACAGGAGATCTTTGGTGGACAGGAATCCTATGTTCGCCGCAGATCAATTGTGGGAGCGAGCCTGCTCGCGAAGAGGCCCGCTCAGACAACCCATAACTCAGAACCTTGTCACTTAGGCCCCGGCTTGACCCGCAATGCCTTGGCCTTCGCCTCGATCACCAGGTACATCACCACCGTGATCAACAACGGCAAGATGAAGTAGATCGCTCGATAGGCAATCAGCCCCGCCAGCAGGCTGCCACGAGAAACCTCGTGCTGCAGCAGGGCAATGAACACCGCCTCCAGCACCCCCAATCCCGCCGGAATGTGCGTGATGACCCCGGCAATGCTGCTGATCATCAGCACCCCGAGCACCACCGGATAATCCAGCTTGCCCGGCAGCAGGGTGAAGATCACCGCCGCCATCAGCGACCAGTTCAACGCCCCCAGCGCCAGTTGCAGCCCCGCCATGCGCAGCGACGGCAGGTTGATTTCCATGCCGCGGATGGTCCAGGCCCGACGTTTGGAAAACCGACAGGCCACCAGATAACCGGCACTGATGCACAGCAGCAGCACGCCCACGCCTTGCAGCGCAGTGCTGCTCAGTTTCCAGCCTGGTGGCATCGTCACCAGGCCACTGCTGAACACCACCCCGGCCAGGGTCATGTAGCCGAACCAGTTCGTGGCCAGGCTCAGGCCGAGGATCTTGGCGATGTTCCCGTTGCTGACCCCCAGCCGTGAATACAGCCGGTAGCGCATGGCGATGCCGCCGACCCAGGCACTGAGGTTCAGATTGAAGGCGTAGCTGATCACCCCCACCGGCAATATCTGCCGCCAGCCCAGTTTCTGCCGTATGTAGGTGCGGCCGATCAGGTCGTAGCAAGCGTAAGTGATGAAACTGGTAACGGTGAGCGCAGCGGCAATGAGCAACGTGCGCAGTTTGAAGTCCGCCAGGGTCGCGAACACTTCGGCCCAGTCAATGCGCCGGGCCAGGGCAGTGAACAACACGATCAGCAGCAGGAAGAAGGCCAGGGTCAGTGGGCGTTTCCAGCGGCTCCAGCGTGATTTGGGTTTGCTGTGTTCGGCCGCGTGGGCATCAGATGCGTGGGCATCACTTGGCGCCGTGTGCGCGTCAGAGTGGTTCATGGGGTTCGCTCCGAACCGCCGTGGGCGGCGAAAAAGGTTTCAGGCGCGGCTTATGGGCTGGCAGCCAGCCGGCCCAGGCCGGAAAGTGGCGCAGGAAGTGAAACACCATGAAGCCGATGGTCATGCGCCACAGCAGGCCCCGAGGGGCAGGGTTGGCCGGCATGACGGTGCAATGGTTGCGGCTCAGATCATCGAGGCGCTCGAACAATTCACGGTTGAAGGCCCGGTCGCGGATCAGCACATTGGCTTCCAGGTTCAGGGACAGGCTCAGGGGGTCGAGGTTACTTGAGCCCACCGTGCTCCAGTCCTCATCCACCAAGGCGACTTTGCCGTGCAACGGCCGTTCGCAATACTCGTAGATCACCACGCCGGCCTTGAGCAGATAGTTGTACAGCATCCGCGCTGCGAGCTTGGCGATCATCATGTCCGGCTGGCCCTGCAGGATCAGTCGTACTTCCACGCCACGCCGCGCGGCATTGCGGATCTCGCGCAGCAGCCGGAAACCGGGGAAGAAATAGGCATTGGCAATGACCACGCGTCGCTGGGCGCTGCGCAATACTTGCAGGTACACCTCTTCGATGTCGGTCTGATGCTCATGGTTGTCGCGATAGACCAGCCGCACCTGACCGTCATGATCGTTGAAGGCCAACTCGTTGCGGCGGCTGCGGCGGCGTTGCCACCAATATTTGGCCCGGCTGGGCCGACCGCTCTGCAACAGCGCGAAGTGATGGATATCCACCACCGCCGGTCCTTTGACCTCCACGGAATAATCCTGCTTGGCCTCGGGACCGAAGTCGCCCAGATGGTCTGCGGAAAAATTGATCCCGCCGATAAACGCGATCACACCGTCCACCACGACGATCTTGCGGTGCAGGCGCCGGAACCAGTTGGTGCGGATGCCCAGGTGCCGGGGTGCGGGATCGAATATCTGCAAACGCACCCCGGCGTCGCTCAATGTCGCCAGAAATTCCGGGGTCAGCTCGCCGCAGCCAAAACCGTCCAGGCTGACGGTGATGCGCACGCCACGTCCGGCCGCGTCCACCAACAGGTCCCGTAGTTCGATACCGACTTTGTCCTCGAACAGAATGAAGGTCTCAAGGAGGATTTCCTTTTCGGCCCGGCGTATGGCCTCAAAGACCCTGGGAAAATACTCCTCGCCGTTCTCCAAAAGCGTGACCCGGTTATTGCCGTGCCAACCGTACTCGATGTCCACCAGCGCCGGATTGCGCTCGGTCGGCGGAACCTCTACCTGTTCCACCGTCGCCTTGTTCATAGTCGCGCTCATAATTCGATCTCCACCGAAAGCGGTGCATGGTCGGAAAGGTGCGACCAGGGGCGTACGTTCAATACCTTGGGATGACGGGCCTTGAGGTTGCGCACGTAGATGCGGTCCAGACGCAGGACCGGCAGGCGCGCCGGAAAGCTGCGGGCCGGCTTGCCCCATTGCTCGGCGAACACCTCCCGCAGGCCGCTGGGTTCAAGCAGCTCGCTGGCTTTGCCGCGCCAGTCATTGAAATCCCCGGCGACGATGACCGGCGCCTCGGGCGGCAGTTCGCTCAAACGCTGGCAAAGCAGTTTCAATTGCTCGACACGATGCCCCTCGCGCAACCCCAGGTGCACGCAGATGGCGTGGATTTCCCGCTCATCGCCGCCCGGCAGACGCAGCACGCTGTGGAGCATGCCGCGGCTTTCATGGCCGCTGATAGACACGTCCAGGTTGTCGTGGCGAATGATCTGGAATTTGGACAGCAATGCGTTGCCATGGTCCCCCGCCGGGTACACCGCGTTGCGCCCGTAGGCGAATTGTGGCCAGAGGCTATCGGCGAGGAATTCGTATTGCGGCATGCTCGGCCAGTTGGAATAGCGCTGCGGGTGGTGTTCGTGGGTGCCGTGGACTTCCTGCAAGAACACCACGTCGGCGGACACACTGCGCACCGCCTCGCGCAGTTCCGGGAGGATGAAGCGCCGGTTCAGGGCGGTGAAACCTTTATGGGTGTTGACCGTCAGGACGGTGAAGCGATTGATCCGGTCGAGGTCTTGCGTCCGTTCCTGGGTTGGATCGCGGGTCGTTTCGGTGAACTCCGGGATGCTCATGGCAATACCCCCTCGGCCGGGCGCTCGCCGGGCGTGGTGGCCAGGTCCTTGTCCAGGTCGAAGTGCTCCAACAAGTGACGCGCGTCATAGGGCGCACGGACTTTGATGTCATTGTCGAAATAGCAGAACACCTCCCGGCTCTTGCGGGCGCGGGGTTTCTTTTTCGGGTCGATCAAATGGGCATCGCGCGGTTGTGTGCCGTGGCTCCAGGCCTCGATCCGCTCGCCCCAGCGTTTCAAGGCCGCATCGGTGTAGCCGCTGGCGTATAGCTCCTCGGCTCCGTGCAGGCGCAAGTACACGAAGTCGCTGGTAACGTCTTCGCGATACGGCCATTTTCCCGCGGTGTCAGCGATCACCAGTGCCACGTCGTAGCGTTTGAGCAAGGTGATGAAGTGTGGATCGATAAAGCTTTCATGACGGATCTCCACCGCGTGACGCAGCGGCCGCTTCTTGTCGGCCTGGGTGCTGGCGTGGCCGTTCAGGCGCGGTTCGTGCTCCCGGGCCAGGGCGGCGGCATCTTCAGTGTTGTGGGGCAGTTGCTTGAGAAAGTCTTCGAACAACTCGGGATCGAATTTGAAACTGGGAGGAAACTGCCAGAGGATCGCGCCGAGTTTCTCCTTGAGCTCCAGCACGCCGGAAGCGAAGAAATTGGCCAGCGGCTTGTGAATGTCCCGAAGACGTCTGATGTGGGTGATGAAACGCGGCGCCTTGACGCTGAAGACGAAGCCGGGCGGGGTCTCGGCGTACCACTGGGCATACCGTTCGGGGCGTTGCAGGGCGTAGAACGATCCATTGATTTCGATGCTGTTGACCGCTCGCGAGGCGAATTGCAATTCCCGTTTCTGGGTCAGCCCCTTGGGGTAGAAATCCCCCCGCCAAGGCGTATAACGCCAACCGGAAATGCCAATGTGGATCGCCGTCATGTGTCCCTCCCGTGCCAATGACCTCGTACCGCCTGTGTCTTTTGATGACTGTCGCGCGGGGTAGAAAGTTTCGATGGAGTTACCGACGGTGAGGGCAGGTGAAGTCCTGCAGTCTTGTTCGCTGTGTTTCAGTAGTTGCTGAATGGGGCCCCCAGCGCAGATCAAATGTGGGAGCGAGCCTGCTCGCGATGAGGTCCGTCCAGACACCCTCAACTTCTCTGGATCAGCTTGTTCCTTACCTCAGTCATGCCCTGCGCATCCAGCTCCAGCCACACATGCTGTTTGCCCGCGATCTGCGCCGCCGCCGGCAGGCCATCGCGATACACCAGCCGATTGCTCGCCAGCGCCGGTACTTTCGCTCCCGGCAACAAGGTGCCGGCCAGGTTCAGCGGGTCGACACCGCACACCGCGACCAGGGCGCCGTCGCTGGGGCGGCGGCGCACTTCCCGCAGCAATGGAATGGCTTCGGGCAGGGCGAATTGCTCGCCCGCCAGGCCGCTGACAAAACGTCCGCCACGAATCTCTCCCCGCGCCTCCAGGCGATGAAACGTGCGCAGTAACTCGCGCCAGCTCGGCAACCAATCCGCCTCCCGCTCCAACAGGCGCCAGAACACCACGCCATAACGGCGCAGCAAGGTCATGGCGATGTGTTCGAGGGTGTCGGGTGGTATCGCCGCTGGCCGGTTTCCTTCCTCGGGCTCTGGTGTGCTACGGCGTAACAAGGCCCAGCGCCCGGCATCGTCCATGCCGCCAACGAATGCCCCGCGCCCGCGCCGACTGCTGCGCGCCTGGCGCTTACTGGCAGGGGTGATCAACGCGCGCAACCCGGCGAAGCTGTCGGCATTTACCAGCCCGGCGCCTACCAGTTCCTGTAGCGCGATTTCCAGTTCGCTGCGCAGCAAGTGCGCCTCGTGCAACAACTCATCGAAAAACAGCGCGCCGTGTTCGCTGAGGGCCTTATGGACTTTTTGCGTCTTGGGTGACAGCTCGCTGGGTGGGGTCTGTTCAGTCAGGCTGCTCCAGAGGGCGACCTGATTGCGCGGCAGCAACACAATCGGCGTGCTGCGCAAGGCGCTGGAAGATTGCTTCTGACGAGCGCTCAGGCGCGTCCACACCAGCTTGCCGCTGCGGCACAGCTCATCGAGCCAGCTCGGGGAATAGTCCTTGATCCGCGCCGGCAACAGGTCGCTGTCCCACGCCGAGGCGGCGGCCGGATAGCCTTCGAACTGACTGATGATCGACGGCAGCACCGCGTTGCCCCGGCCTTGGGTGGACGGCGACAGATGCTGCCAGTCGAACAGGAACCGCATGAAATCCTGCAACATCACCGGCTCGATTTCCCGGCGCAGGCGCTTGACGGTGTAGCGGTGGATACGCGCCAGCAAATGCCGCTCGCACCATTCTTCCTGTCCGCTGCCGGGGGTGAATCGGCCACGCAGCACGTAGCCTTGCTGTTCCAGTTGCGCCAGGGCCTGGGTGATGGGCGGGGGCGTTAGCCCCAGCGGGTAGGCGATGGCCTCCAGCGGCAGTGGACCAAAGGCGCTGAGCCGCGCGCGCAGTACCTCCACCATGGCCTCATCGCGGTCCCAGGGTTCATCGAAACCCGCCAGCGGCGTCAGCGGCGGTCGCCATTGAGCCTGTGGATAAATGGCTTGCAGACACGTCAGTCGTTCCAGCGCCACCCACACACCTCGTTCGGCGCTGATCTGTACATGACTGGCGCGGCCGCGCTCGGCCAGGGCCTGCAGCCAGTCCAGCCTCGACGGCTGAGCACCTGCCTCGCTGTCGGCGATGCAGGCCAGGCTCATCAGTGCTTCGTGCATTTCATCGAGGTTGGTGGGGGCCGGCCAGGCTTCGTCCCGTACCGCCTGGATGGCGTCGGCGTCGAGTGCACCGAGGTCGTCGGTAGACTGCGGGTCGCTCCAGCGCCGGTTGATCACCGCTTGAGTGCGGCGTTCTTCCAGCGGGGCGTCGTCGAGAAAGGTGTAGGGCCGGGCGCTGAGGATTTCCGCCGCCAGGGGCGAGGGCGCCGGCAGATCGCGGCTGATCAGACGAACCTCGCCGGCTTCCATGCGCCGCAACAGCGTCAGCCAGCCTTCGCTGTCCATGGCTTCGTGCAGGCAGTCGTCGAGGGTCTGTTCCACCAGTGGGTGATTGGGAATTTCCCGTTCGCCGGCGAGGTTCTCCAGGCAGGCGATCTGGTCCGGGAATACGCTGGCGATCAGGTCTTCGCTTTTCATGCGCTGGATCTGCGGAGCGACTTTGCGTCCGCCCGAATAGCGCGGCAAGGCCAGGGCGACACTGGCATTCCAGCGCCAGCGCACGCCGAACAGCGGCGCATCCAGCACGGCCTGGATCAATATCTGTTCGGCACTATGGCTATTGAGATAGCGCCAGACCTCGTCCAGCTCGAAGCTGTGGCTGGTGGACAGCGACAGCACGATGGCGTCTTCGCTGGCGGCGGCCTGCAATTCGAAATTGAAGGTGCGGCAGAAACGCTTGCGCAGGGCCAAGCCCCAGGCGCGGTTGATGCGGCTGCCGAACGGCGTATGGATGATCAGTTGCGTGCCGCCGGACTCGTCGAAAAACCGCTCCATCACCAGTGTGTCCTGGGACGGCAGGGCGCCGAAGGCCAGGCGTGCCGGGGCCAGATAGTCCACCAGTTGTTCGGCACTGGCCAGGTTCAGTTGCAAGGTGCCGGTCAGCCAGTCGAGGGCCGGTTGCAAGTTGCCCGGCGTGGCACCGAGCAGTTGGTCCAGTTGGGCTTGCAGGCGGGCTACCGCCAGGGACAACTCGGCGCTGCGGCCAGGGGCTTCGCCAAGCCAGAACGGAATGGTCGGCGGCTGGCCCTGGGCGTCCTCGACCCGCACCCGACCGGTCTCCACGCGAATGATGCGGTAAGAGGTATTGCCCAGTTGGAACACGTCGCCGGCAATGCTCTCCACGGCGAAGTCTTCGTTGACGCTGCCGATGTTCAATCCTTGGGGTTCGAGCAGCACGCTGTAGTCGGCGTTGTCCGGGATAGTGCCGCCGCTGGTCACGGCGGTCAGCTTGCTGCCCCGGCGCCCGCGCAGGGTGCGGGTGACGGCGTCGCGATGCAGGTACGCACTGCGCACGCCCTGACGACCATTGAGGCCCTCGGCGAGCATGTGCAGCAGCGCCTGATAGTGGCCGTCGTCCAACTCGGCATAGGGCGCGGCGCGGCGAAAGGTTTCCAGCAGCGCCTGTTCCGGCCATTCCTGGCAACTGACCTCGGCGACGATCTGCTGGGCCAGCACATCCAGTGGCGCCTTGGGGATGTGCAGAATGTCCAGCTCTCCCCGGCGCACGCAATCGAGCAGGGCGACGCATTCGATCAAGTCGTCGCGGGTGGTGGCGAACAGGCGTCCCTTGGGCGTGCCGCCAACCTGATGGCCCGAGCGGCCGACCCGTTGCAAAAACGCCGAGATCGACCGCGGCGAGGCGATCTGACACACCAGGTCGACGTCGCCGATATCGATGCCCAGTTCCAGGGACGCGGTGGCGATCAACACCTGCAACTCGCCGCGCTTGAGCCGTTGTTCGGCGTCGAGGCGAAACTCCTTGGCCAGGCTGCCGTGGTGAGCGGCCACGGCGTGCTTGCCCAGGCGTTCGCTCAAATGACGGCTCAGGCGTTCGGCCAGTCGCCGGGTGTTGACGAAAATCAGGGTGGTGCGGTGTTCCCGGGCCAGTTCGGCGAGGCGGTTGTAGACCAGTTCCCAAACATCATTGGCCATCACCGCCGAGAGCGGCACGGGTGGCACTTCTATGTCCAGGTCCCGGGGGCGGGCGTGGCCGATGTCGACGATTTCACAGCTGCGCCCCTGGCCAACGAGAAAACGCGACACCGCTTCGATGGGTTTTTGCGTGGCGGACAGACCGATGCGCATCAGCGGTTCGGCGCACAGCGCTTGCAAACGCTCCAGGCTCAAGGCCAGGTGACTGCCGCGCTTGCTGGCGGCGATGGCGTGGATCTCGTCGACAATGACGGTGCGGGTGCTGGCGAGCATTTGCCGGCCGGAATCGGAGCCGAGCAGCACGTAAAGCGATTCGGGAGTGGTCACCAGAATATGCGGCGCGGTCTTGCGCATCGCTGTGCGGTCTTTTTGTGGCGTGTCTCCGGTGCGCACGGCGGTGGTGATGTGCAACGGCGGCAGGCCCATCTGCCGCAATTGTTCGGTAATGCCGGCCAGTGGGTTTTGCAGGTTGATCTGGATGTCGTTGCTCAGTGCCTTGAGCGGCGAGACATAGACCACCAGGGTCTGGTCCGGCAGACCGCCCTGTTCCAGGCCTCGGTGTACCAGGTCATCCAGTACGGCAAGAAATGCCGTCAGGGTCTTGCCCGATCCCGTGGGCGCAGCCACCAGGGTCGAACGGCGCTGCCCGATCAACGGCCACGCCCGGGCCTGAGCGGCCGTGACCGCCGGGAATGTCTGGCTGAACCAGGCGCGAACGGCGGGATGAAAGCCTGCCATGGCGTGGTCGGCTGGGAAGGGCAGATTCATGTGGGCAGTTATGCGGGTGGGATGGGGAAGATGCAAGTACCTCTGAGCGATGCCTGGCCTGGGAGGGCCTCATCGCGAGCAGGCTCGCTCCCACATTCGACCGCATTCTTTCTGAAGAGACTCGCTCCATTGTGGGAGCGAGCCTGCTCGCAATAAAGCCTGTGAAGCTTACACAAATACCGGATCTGCACTTTACGGATGACGGTTGCGCACTAAACCCGCAAAATGCAACGATTCCGACAACGCCTGCGGGCGTTGTCGACCCAATTCTTTTGCCAACAGACCGGGCCTGCTGACTTTATGCGAATGCGCCTTATGTTACTGGGCGGCGGAAATGCCCTTGGGCAGGCGCTGATTCGCCTCGGTGCGGAAGAAGACATCGGTTTTCTTGCCCCCCGCCCCCCCGAAGACGGCTGGGATGCCGCGAGCCTGACGCAGCTGCTGGACGACACTCGACCGGACGCCTTGATCAACCTGGCGTACTACTTCGACTGGTTCCAGGCTGAGACCGTCAGCGAGCAGCGCCTGGCCAGCCAGGAGCGCGCTGTCGAGCGGCTGGCCGAGCTGTGCCAGCATCACAACATCATTTTGCTGCAACCGTCGAGCTATCGCGTGTTTGATGGATCCCGCGCTACGGCGTACAGCGAAAAGGACGAACCTGTGCCTTTGGGTCTGCGCGGGCAGGCGTTGTGGCGGATCGAGCAGAGCGTGCGCGCCACCTGTCCGCAACATGTGCTGTTGCGTTTCGGCTGGCTGCTGGACGACAGCGCCGACGGCATCCTGGGACGTTTCCTGGCCCGGGCCGAACAACCCGAAGACCTGCTGTTGGCCGACGACCGTCGGGGCAATCCGACGCCAGTGGACGACGCGGCGCGGGTGATCATCTCGGTGCTCAAGCAACTCGATTGCGCCGCGCCGTTGTGGGGCACCTACCACTATGCCGGGCATGAGGCGACCACGCCGCTGGCGTTGGGGCAAGCGATCCTCACCGAAGCCCGGGCCCTGCATCCCCTGGCAATCGAATCGCCTACCCCCCAGGCACACGCCGCACGGCCGGACGCCGCGGAAGAACCGCAGCATGCGGTGCTGGCCTGCAAGAAAATTCTGCACACGTTCGGGATCAAGCCCCGCGCCTGGCGCGCTGCACTCCCGGGCTTACTGGATAGGTTTTATCGTCATGGCTAAAGGTCCTGTTTTAATCACCGGCGGCGCTGGTTTCATTGGTTCGCACCTGACCGACGCCTTGCTCGCCAAGGGTCATTCGGTACGCATCCTCGATGACTTGTCCACCGGCAAGCGCAGTAACCTGCCGCTGGACAACCCTCTGGTTGAACTGATCGAAGGCGACGTGGCCAATGCGGCGCTGGTAGCCCGGGCCGTGGCCGGTTGCAGCGCCGTGGCGCACCTGGCAGCAGTGGCTTCGGTGCAGGCCTCGGTGGACGACCCGGTGCGCACCCACCAGAGCAATTTCATCGGCACCCTCAATGTCTGCGAAGCCATGCGCCAGGCCGGGGTGAAGCGGGTGCTGTTCGCCTCCAGCGCAGCGGTCTATGGCAACAACGGCGAAGGTGAGTCCATCGACGAGGAAACGCCCAAGGCCCCGCTCACGCCATATGCTTCGGACAAGCTGGCCAGCGAGTTCTACCTGGACTTCTACCGCCGCCAGCACGCACTGGAGCCGGCGGTGTTCCGCTTCTTCAACATCTACGGCCCGCGTCAGGATCCGTCCTCGCCTTATTCCGGGGTCATCAGCATCTTCAGCGAACGGGCACAGAAAAGCCTGCCGATCACGGTGTTCGGCGACGGCGAGCAGACCCGGGATTTTGTCTACGTCGAAGACCTGGTGGACGTGTTGGTGCAGGCCATTGAAACACCTGAGGTGCAAGTGGGCGCCGTGAACGTCGGCTGGAACCAGGCCACGACCCTCAAACAATTGCTCCAGGCCCTGGCCGTGGTGGTGGGCGATCTGCCGCCGATCAGCTACGGCCCGGCTCGCTCCGGCGACATCCGCCATTCCCGGGCTGACAATCGCCGGCTGTTGGAGCGCTTCAGCTTTCCACCACAAACGCCGATGAGCGTGGGGCTGGCGCGGCTGCTGGAACGCTGAATCCTACGCCACCAAAAACTGTGGGAGCGAGCCTGCTCGCGATAGCGGTTTGTCAGCTGGCATCAATGCCGGCTGATCCAACGCAATCGCGAGCAGGCTCGCTCCCACAGGTTTTTTCTTACTCTCAAGAATGATTTAGAACTTGTAACCCAACCCCACCATGTAGATCCAAGGGTCCACATCGACATTCACCTTGGCCCGGGTTCCGCTGGCCACGGCGTTGTTGTCCACATAGGCGGTGGTGTCGATGTCGATGTAGCGAATCTGGCCGTTGACCATGATGTTGTCGGTCAGCATGTAGTCGGCGCCCACTTGCCACGCCATGCCCCAACTGTTGCTCGCCCGGAAGTTGCTGAAGCCGTTGGCGCTGGCTTCGCTGCCGACGTGTTCATCGTAGATCCAGGTGTAGTTGATGCCGGCGCCGACGTAAGGCTGGAAGGCCGACGTGGCGTCGAGCGGGTAGTAGACCAGGCTCAGGGTTGGCGGCAGGTGCTTGAGGGTACCGAGCTTGTTGTTGGCCGCACCCAGGGCGGTGCCTTTGATCTTCACATCGTGCTCGAACGGCGATGCGGCCAGCAGTTCGATGCCCAGGTTGTTGGTGATCATGTAGGCGAAGTTCAGGCCTAGCTGTGTGTCGCTGCTCATGGTTGCCTTGCCGCCCAGGTCGGCGCCGGCCAGCGGGCCACGATCGACCTTGACGCTGGAACTGTCGGCTTCCGGGTTGACGGTGATGGCGCCGGCGCGAACGATGATGTCGCCAGCGGTATGAGCCTGGGCGAGCGGGGAGGCGAGCGCGAGGGCCACGAGGGAAGCGCTGAGCAGAGACTTTTGCATGGGGGCTCCAGAGGGCATCTAAAATTGATGTCTCATGGTACGCAGCGCTCTAGGGCGGTCTTTTGACTCAGCTCAATGAGTCTGGGTCTATTAATTGACTCAGCTCAATAAAATGATGATGAGGAAATCTTGAGGGCCCCATCGCGAGCAGGCTCGCTCCCACATTGGACCGGATTCCTTCTGAAGCAACTCGGTCAACTGTGGGAGCGAGCCTGCTCGCGATAGCTATTCCATTGCCAACACATCACCACCAGATTCACTCCGGCAGTTCATACACATAAATCTTCTCAGCCGCCATCTGATACCCGGCATCGGCCAGTTCACTGGTGGACGGCTTGACCTGCATCGGCCCTTCGACCCAGTACGGCTGGTACAACTCGTCGAGCTTGACCCCGATTTCACTTTTCACATGCACGATCTGATTCGACGGCGGTGGCGGTACGTGGATGCAAGCGCCGAAATACGGCACCAGCAAAAAGTCCGTGGTGCGGCCTTCTTCGCTGACTTCCAGCGGCACGATGTAACCCGGCAAACGAATCTGCTGGCCGTCGAGTTCCTTGACCACCGGCGCGTTGGGCAGATCCTGCTTGGCCGCCGGGGCCGCTTCGGCGGCCAGGGCATCGCTCATCTGCGACAGGTCGTGCAGCGGCGTCATGTTCGGCACTTCCGGCGGTGCGTCCGGCGGGATCATTTCCTGCCACGCCAAGTCCCTCGGTTCGGCCGCCCACAGCGGTAGGGCGACCGTCATCAACAGCGCAAGCAAAGCGCGGGGCATCTTCAACGTCCTCATAAACGGATCGACAGGCCATCGGCCAACGATTGGCGATAGGCGCGCCAGGCCGGCACGCTGCCCATCAGTAGAGCGGCGACCAGAATGCCAGCCATCAGCGTCCATTCATATTCGCTCGGCCAGGCCAAGGGCAGATACAACCCATAGGCCGACTGCACATAACCCTGCGCGGCGGCGATGCCGATGTACAGCAGGGCCAGCCCGGCGGCGACCCCGGCCAGCGCCAGGGCGAAGGCTTCGAGCACCAGCAGGGTCGCGATGTGCCACGGCCGCGCGCCCACCGAGCGCAGGATCGCCATCTCCCGCCGCCGCTCGTTGAGGCTGGTGAGAATCGCCGTGAGCATGCCGATCAGACCGGTCAGCACCACGAACAGCGAAATCACGAACAAGGCTTTTTCCGCCGTGCCCATCAGGCTCCATAACTCCTGCAACGCCACGCCGGGCAGGATCGCCAGCAACGGCTCGCCGCGGAACTCGTTGATCTCGCGCTGCAGGGCGAAGGTGGAAATCTTGCTGTTGAGGCCAAGCATGAACGCGGTGATCGCCTTGGGCGTCAGGTCCATGTTGCGGGCCTGGTCGGCGCTGATGCGGCCCTTGCCCTGGGCCGGCACACCGTTTTTCCAGTCGATGTGGATCGCTTCCATGCCGCCGAGGCTGATGTGCAGCGTGCGGTCCACCGGGGTGCCGGTGCGCTTGAGAATACCGACCACGGTGAAGGGCTTGTCATCGTGCTTGACCAGGCTGACCACCGCCACGCCGTGGGCCAGCACCAGTTTGTCGCCCAGCGTGTAATGCAGCGCCTCGGCCACTTCGGCGCCGAGCACCACTTCGAATGGATCGGTGGCGAAGGCGCGGCCCTCGGCCAGCGCCAGGTGTTGCCGGCGACCGTATTGGTAATGCTCGAAGTAGGCCTCGGTCGTGCCCATCACCCGGTAGCCGCGATGGGAATCGCCCAGGGACATGGGGATCGCCCACTTCACTTTCGGGTTGCTGGCGAACTGCTCGAAGCTGTCCCAGCGGATGTTGTTGGTGGCGTTGCCGATGCGAAACACCGAATACAGCAGCAGGTTCACCGAACCCGAGCGGGCACCGACGATCAGGTCGGTGCCACTGATGGTGCTGGCGAAACTGGCCCGCGCCTCGGTGCGTACCCGCTCTACCGCCAGCAGCAGGCACACCGAAAGGGCAATGGCGAATGCGGTGAGGATCGCGGTGAAACGGCGGTTCGCCAGGCTGGCCATGGCAAGACGGAACAAATACATCTCAGACCTCGAGTGGCGTGGCGGCGCGATTGAGATCGGCCAGCGAGAGGTTGCGGTCGAACAGCGGCGCCAGGCTCTGGTCATGGCTGACGAACAGCAGGCTCGATCCGGCCTCGCGGCATTCAGCGAACAGCAGCCGCAGGAAGTTTTCCCGGGCGTCGTAGTCCAGTGCCGAGGTGGGTTCGTCGGCGATCACCAGTTCCGGCTGGCCGATCAATGCCCGGGCGGCTGCTACCCGTTGCTGCTGGCCGATGGACAGCGAGTCGGCGCGGCGCCCAAGCAGATTCGTGTCGGTCAGGCCCAAGTGCGCCAGTAGCGTGGCAGCGGCTTGATCGACGCTGCCGTGACGCTGGATCGCCCGTTGTGCACGCAGTTTCGAGAAGTGACAGGGCAGTTCAACGTTCTCGCGCACCGAGAGAAACGGCAGCAGGTTGAATTGCTGGAAGATGTAGCCGGTGTGGTCGACGCGAAAGCGGTCACGGGCCCCGGCGCCCAGTTCGGTGAGTTCCTGGCCGAGCAGGCGAATGCTGCCCCGGTCCGGTGTCTGCACACCGCCCAGCAGCCCCAGCAGCGTGGTCTTGCCGCTGCCGCTGGGACCTTTGAGAAACAGCGTCTCTCCCGCCTCCAGGCGAAACGCCGGGATATCCAGCAAGGGTGGATGTCCGGGCCAACTGAAGCCCAGGTCGGACAGTTCGATGAGTGCTTGAGTCATGTTTGCGGGTTCAAAAGATGAATACCTGTGGGAATACCGGTGGAAGCAAAGCTTGCTCGCGATGAGGCCGTCACATTCAACTTGGGTGTCGACAATCGAACCGCCATCGCGAGCAAGCTTTGCTCCCACCAGGCTCGCTCCCACATTGGTTTTGCGGTCAATCAGAATTTCAGGGTGGGTGCCTTGGCCGTCACTTCCACGCCTTGCTGGCCGCTCGGGCTGATCAGTTGTACCTGAATTTTCTGGGTGGCCGGGAAGGTTTTGAACAGGGTCGCCAGGTCCAGGTTTTTCAACGCGCCCGGGGTGGCGCAGGTGAACTGGTAGTGGGCATGGATTTCACTGTGTTCGCCGTGGTGTTCGTCGCCATGCTCATCTTCGTCGTGGTCATCGTGGTCCGGTTCATCGCCAAACAGCGGACTCTCCAGTTCCTGCTGAGCCACGGTGCATTTGGCGGCGGCGGGCAGGCTGAACAGCGCCAGCGGCTTGTCCAGTTGCGCACGCACGGCGGCGACCTTGGCCTTGTCGGCATCGCTGGTGGCGGCGTGTTCGAAGCCCACCAGGTTCATCGCCGGGCTTTCCAGCTCCAGTTCCAGGGTTTGGCCATCCAGGGCGGCATTCAGCCGGCCGACACCGTGTTCATGGGCGCCGAGGCTGCCGTGCTCGTGATCATGATCGTGGTCATGCTCGACCGCCGCATGGGCGACAGCCAAGGGCAGCAGGGCGAACGGCAGGGCGAGAAGCAGACGGCGCATGACGAGTCTCCAGATAAAATGAGTGTTCTGTTATGTAATCTTATAACGAAAGTGCGCAGAGTTTGACCGGCTGCTTGGCGTCGCGCAAGGCTCATGGGAGCATGGGCACATGAAATTTTCAGGAGCACGGTAATGTTGCGGATACGCGGAACCGTCGGTGATTGGCCGGTGGACTTGTCGATCGACATGGATGAGGGCGACTGGGCGCAGCTCGGCGCGCAGTTGCAAACGGTCAGGCCCGATAACACGGCGACGGCTGCGGCCAGGCCGGCCAACCAGGACGATGCCTTGTGGCAGATCGCCAGGGAATTGCTGCGCAAGGCCGGGCAACTGAGCGGTCCGGACCTGCTGGAACAGCTCGAAGGCCTGACCGGCAGCGCCCCGGCCGGCAAACGCCTGTTAGTGCGCTTGCGCCATAGTCCGGACGTGAAAGTCATCAGCGGCGGCGATACACCGCTCTACAGCTGGCACGCAGATTGAGCCGCAAGCCCCAAGCTGAAACGAATCGCCGCTTGCAGCTCGAAGCTTGCAGCTTGCAACGGCACCTCTAGTACAACGCCGCAAACAGCTTGCGGCGATAGGTCGTCACTAGCGGATGGTCGTTGCCCAGCAATTCGAAGACTTGCAGCAACGTCTTGTGGGGTAGGCCTTCGCTGTAGCTGCGGTTGCGGATGAACAGCTTGAGCAGCGCGTCGAGGGCCGGCTCGTACTGCTGGCGGGCCAATTGCTGGATTGCCAGTTGATACACCGCTTCGTCGTCCTGCGGATCTTTCGCCAGGCGGGCCTTGAGATCGGCGGCGTCCGGCAGATCCTTGGCCAGGCCGAGAAACTGGATCTGCGCCTTGGCCCCGGCCAGCGCGGCCTTGTGCTCGTCGCTTTTCACCGCGTCGAGCACGGTTTGTGCCTCAGTCAGCTCACCGCGCTCGGTCAGGCAGCGGGCATACAGGATCAGCGCCTTGGCGTTGGTATTGTCCTCCCCCAGCAGTGCAGTGAGCACGGCCTCGGCATCAGCGAAACGACCCTCGTCGAACAGCGCCTGGGCCTGTTCAAACGGGTCGGCGGCGGCCGGAGGCGGCATCTGTACATGGGGTTCGAGCATCGCCCGCACGGCGGACTCCGGCTGGGCCCCAGCGAAACCGTCGACGGGCTGGCCGTCCTTGAACAGCACCACGGTAGGCAAGCTGCGAATGCCGAAGCGGGCGACGATGTCCTGCTCGATGTCGCAGTTGACCTTGGCCAGCAGCAGTTCGCCTCGATAGCTCTCTGCAATGCCTTGCAGCATCGGCATCAACGCCTTGCACGGCGCGCACCACTCGGCCCAGAAATCCACCAGCACCGGTTTGTGAAAAGAGTTGGCGATCACCGACTGGTCGAAGTCGGCGGTGGTGGCGTCGAAGATGTACGGGGTGTCCTGGGTCATGGGGAATCTCGTAGAACGCTTGAATGGGGCAACTATACGGCTTGGTGGGGGGCGGCTGAAAGCGGGGGGCGGTGCCTTATCGCGAGCAGGCTCGCTCCCACATGGGATTTGTGATGAACACACATTTTGTATTCGACACAAAACCCTGTGGGAGCGAGCTTGCTCGCGATGCTCTTGAGGCTAACGCCGCGCGTGGTACAGGCTCACATGCCGAAACTCCTCGGGCTCGGCCAGATCCGGCAAGGTCATGGCTTCGAGCATTTCGATGCGCCGGTACAGCGGATGCTGGAAATCCCGCACCCGGGAGTCGGCCACCAGGGCCTCGCGGCCGCGACTGAGGAACTGGTCGAGCAACGGCAGGTTGGCGCGGTCGTAAAGCACATCTGCGACCAGGATCAGGTCGAAGCGATCGTCCTCGGCGAAAAAATCCTCCGAGTACCCAAGCGTTACGTCATTGAGCAGGGCATTGGCCTGGCACGCAGCAAGCGCCAGAGGATCCAGATCACAGGCCACCACCTCCAGCGCCCCGGCCTTGAGCGCGGCAATACCCGCCACGCCGGAACCGGCGCCGAAGTCCAGCACTCGCTTGCCTGCGACCCAATGCGGCTGTTCGACCAGATAGCGTGCCATGGCCAGGCCGCTGGCCCAGCAGAAGCTCCAGTAAGGTGGTTCGTGGAGAATGCGCCGGGTTTCTTCCGGGCTGAACGCGCGGTCCATGTTATCGCCGTCGATCAGCCACAATTTCAGCTCAGTCTCAGGCAGCGGGCAAGCCACTAGGCGCGCGTCTCCAAGCAACTGGCCCAACGCGTGCTGCAGGTCTTGCGGTGAATTCATGGCGCTTTGACAAATTGCAGCGCGCCCAGCGCCTGGGTGGTCGGCTGGCTGATGCGTTGCTCCGGCAGATGCAGGATCAACTGGCCCGACTGGCTGGCGCGGCCGCGCAGTTCCACGCGGGCGCCAACCGGGAAGGCTTCGGGGTTGAAGCGCAGGCGAAAGGGCAGGGCCTGGTTGTTGCCGATCAGGCTGGAGCTGGCGAGCAATTGTTGCGGACGATCCTTGTCATCGATCACCAGCAGCGCCAGTTCGACCTCGGCCCCGGCCGGTATCCCTTGCAGGGTGCCGCTCAACTCCCGCTGGTGCGCCGGTAGCGGCCCCAGTTCAGCGGCCTGGCGGGCTTTTTCCTGGGCCTGTTTCGGCGCAGGGGTCTTGGCCGGGGCGGGGGCATCGGGTTTGGGGGCGTCGCTGCTGCACGCCATCAGCAGGCTGAATAGACTGAGCAAAACGAGCGATCGTAGCGGCATGTGTGGCTCCAGCAAGGTAAATTCCAGGGGGCTGACGGTAACCCCGTCTGTATACCGTAAACCCTATGGCTTGTCTTGCCAGTGGGATGCGCTACCATGGCCCTCCCTTTTTTTGTTGCCTGCCACCATGCACTGTCCCTTCTGCGGTGCCAACGACACCAAGGTCATCGACTCGCGACTGGTCGCCGAGGGCGAACAGGTCCGCCGCCGGCGCGAATGCCTGGCCTGCGGCGAGCGTTTCACGACGTTCGAGACCGCTGAACTGGTGTTGCCGCGCCTGATCAAGACCGACGGCAGCCGTCAGCCGTTCGACGAAGACAAACTGCGCGCTGGCATGCAGCGCGCCCTGGAAAAACGCCCGGTGAGCGTCGAGCGCCTGGAAGCGGCGCTGGTGCACATCAAGCACAAGCTGCGGGCCACTGGCGAACGCGAGGTCAAATCCCTGGTGGTCGGTGAACTGGTGATGGCCGAGCTGCAGAAGCTCGATGAAGTCGCCTACATCCGTTTCGCCTCGGTCTATCGCCGTTTCCAGGACTTGAACGAATTTCGCGAAGAAATCGACCGCCTGGCCCGCGAACCGGTGAAAGAATGACCAGCCCGGCGCAGCAGGCGGTCCTCGACGCCCAACACATGGCCCGTGCCCTGGAATTGGCGCGGCGCGGTCACTACACCACGCATCCCAATCCCCGGGTAGGTTGCGTGATCGTGCGTGACGGTCAGGTTGTCGGCGAAGGCTGGCACATTCGCACCGGCGAACCCCATGCCGAAGTCCATGCCCTGCGCGCCGCCGGTGAACAGGCTCGGGGCGCCACGGCTTACGTGACCCTCGAACCCTGCAGCCATCACGGGCATACGCCGCCCTGTGCCGATGCGTTGGTCAATGCCGGCGTGGCGCGGGTGGTGGCGGCGATGCAGGACCCGAACCCGGAAGTCGCCGGGCGCGGCCTGCAGCGGCTGGCCCAGGCCGGTATCGCCACCGAAAGCGGCGTGCTGGAAGGCGAAGCCCGCAAGCTCAATGAAGGTTTTCTCAAGCGCATGGAACACGGCTTGCCGTTCGTGCGGGTCAAGCTCGCCATGAGCCTCGATGGCCGCACCGCCATGGAAAGCGGCGAAAGCCAGTGGATCACCGGCCCGGCTGCACGTTCGGCGGTGCAACGCCTGCGCGCCCAGGCCAGTGTGGTGCTGACCGGCGCCGATACGGTGCTGGCCGACAACGCCCGGCTGACCGTGCGCGCCGATGAACTGGGCCTGGATGCGCAGCAGACCGCGCTGATCATGAGTCGTCCGCCGTTGCGGGTACTGGTGGACGGTCGTCTGCGCGTGCCGCTGGACGCACCTTTCTTTAAGGCCGGCCCGGCGCTGGTCGCTACCTGCATGGCGGTGGAAGAACAATACGCCAATGGCCCAGAATGCATGATCGTGGCGGGCGACGATGGCCAGGTCGATCTGCGTCGCCTGCTGATGGAGCTGGCGGGCCGCGGCGTCAATGAAGTGCTGGTGGAAGCCGGCCCACGCCTGGCGGGGGCTTTTGCCCGGCAAGGATTGGTGGATGAGTTCCAGATTTTCATCGCCGGCAAGTTCCTCGGCTCTTCGGCACGACCGTTACTGGATTGGCCGCTGGCGCAGATGAAAGATGCCCCGGAGCTGAAAATCACCGAAATCCGTGCCGTGGGCGATGACTGGCGAGTCATCGCCGTTCCCGTTTCGCAGGCCCGCGTATAATTCCCGGCTTTCGCTCAAGCGGCGGCCCGTTCTCGAGGAGGACTCCATGTTTACCGGCATCATCGAATCCATCGGCAGCATCCGTGCACTGACCCCCAAGGGCGGCGACGTGCGGGTTCATGTCGAAACCGGCAAGCTCGACCTGAGCGACGTCAAACTGGGCGACAGCATCGCGGTAAACGGCGTGTGCCTGACCGCCGTCGAACTGCCGGGCAATGGTTTCCTGGCGGACGTCAGCCGCGAAACCCTCGACTGCACCGCCATGAACGATCTCAAGAGCGGCAGCCCGGTCAACCTGGAAAAAGCCCTGACCCCTACCACCCGCCTGGGCGGACATCTGGTCAGTGGCCATGTCGACGGCGTGGGTGAAGTGGTTGCGCGCAGCGATAACGCCCGGGCCGTGGAGTTTCGCATCCGCGCCCCGAAAGAGCTGGCCAAGTACATCGCCCATAAAGGCTCGATCACCGTCGATGGCACCAGCCTGACGGTCAATGCGGTGGATGGCGCCGAGTTCCTGCTGACCATCATTCCGCACACCTTGAGCGAAACCATCATGGCCTCGTATCGGCCCGGTCGCCGGGTCAACCTGGAGGTTGACCTGCTGGCCCGTTACCTGGAGCGCCTGCTGTTGGGTGACAAGGCAGCAACGCCTGCAGCCGGTAACATCACTGAAAGCTTTCTGGCCGCCAACGGCTACCTCAAATCCTGACCCAAGGGGGTGCCGCGTGGCGCTCAATAGCATCGAAGAACTGGTTGAAGACATCCGCCAAGGCAAGATGGTCATCCTCATGGATGACGAAGACCGCGAGAACGAAGGCGACCTGATCATGGCCGCCGAGTGCTGCAAGGCCGAACACATCAACTTCATGGCCAAGCACGCCCGTGGCCTGATCTGCATGCCCATGACCCGCGAGCGCTGCGAGCTCTTGAAGCTGCCATTGATGGCGCCGCGCAACGGTTCCGGCTTCGGCACCAAG
Organism: Pseudomonas sp. P105; assembly: GCF_032614175.1. Taxonomy (NCBI): domain Bacteria; kingdom Pseudomonadati; phylum Pseudomonadota; class Gammaproteobacteria; order Pseudomonadales; family Pseudomonadaceae; genus Pseudomonas; species Pseudomonas sp. P105. Next base: position 5,570,780 of record NZ_CP126693.1, on the reverse strand, counting down.
TTCACCGTGTCCATCGAGGCCGCCGAGGGCGTGACCACCGGGATCTCCGCCGCTGACCGTGCCCGCACTGTGCAGGCTGCCGCCGCGAAAGACGCCAAGGCCGAAGACATTGTCAGCCCCGGCCACATCTTCCCGCTGATGGCCCAGGCCGGCGGCACCCTGGCCCGTGCCGGCCACACCGAAGCGGCGTGCGACTTGGCGCGCATGGCTGGTTTCGAAGCCAGCGGCGTGATCTGCGAAGTCATGAACGACGACGGCACCATGTCCCGTCGCGCGGAACTGGAAGCCTTTGCCGCCGAACACAACATCAAGATCGGCACCATCGCTGACCTGATCCACTACCGGATGATCCACGAACGTACCGTTCAGCGGATTGCCGAGCAGCCGCTGGACAGCGAACTGGGCCAGTTCAACCTGGTGACCTACCGCGACTCGGTGGAAGGTGACGTGCACATGGCGCTGACCCTGGGCACCGTGTGCGCCGAAGAACCGACCCTGGTGCGCGTGCATAACATGGACCCGCTGCGCGACCTGCTGATGGTCAAGCAGCCCGGCCGCTGGAGCCTGCGGGCCGCCATGGCCGCGGTGGCCGAGGCCGGCAGCGGCGTGGTCCTGCTGCTCGGACACCCGCTCGATGGCGACGTGTTGCTGGCGCACATCCGTGAAACCGGCGATAACACCATCGTGAAAAAACCGACCACCTACAGCATCGTCGGCGCCGGTTCGCAGATCCTGCGGGACCTGGGCGTACGAAAAATGCGCCTGATGAGCGCACCAATGAAATTTAATGCGATATCCGGTTTCGACCTGGAAGTTGTAGAATACGTGCCCTCCGAATAATGGCCCGGGATTTCCGGCTCAGTATTCGCGGCTAATATCACTAAGGAGCGCGTATTCGAACGCGCTCTGGCTCTTTAAGAGATCTGACGAATGACCCTGAAGACCATCGAAGGTACCTTCATCGCCCCTCAAGGCCGCTACGCTCTGGTAGTGGGCCGTTTCAACAGCTTCGTGGTTGAGAGCCTGGTTGGCGGTGCGGTCGATGCCCTGGTTCGCCATGGCGTGAGCGAAAGCGACATCACCATCATCCGTGCGCCTGGCGCCTTCGAAATTCCGCTGGTTGCGCAGAAAGTCGCTCAAAAGGGCGAATATGCGGCGATCATCGCTCTGGGCGCGGTCATTCGTGGCGGTACTCCGCACTTCGAATACGTGGCCGGCGAATGCACCAAGGGCCTGGCCCAGGTGTCCATGGAATTCGGCGTGCCGGTCGCCTTCGGCGTGCTGACCGTTGATTCCATCGAGCAAGCCATCGAACGTTCCGGCACCAAGGCCGGTAACAAAGGCGCCGAAGCTGCCCTGTCCGCCCTGGAAATGGTCAGCCTGCTGGCGCAGTTGGAGGCCAAGTGATTAGCGACGAAAGCGATCGTTTCAACCCGCGCGATCCCAAGCCAGCCGATGCCGGCAAGCCTTCGAAGAGCGTCAAGCGTCGCGAAGCCCGTCAGCTCGCGACCCAGGCGCTGTATCAATGGCACATGGCCAAGCAATCGCTGAACGAGATCGAAGCGCAGTTTCGGGTCGACAACGATTTCAGTGACGTTGATGGCGCGTACTTCCGCGAGATCCTGCATGGCGTCCCGGCCCACAAGACCGAAATCGACATTGCCCTGGCCCCTTGCCTGGACCTGACCATCGAAGAGCTGGACCCGGTTGAACTGGCCGTGTTGCGCTTGTCCACCTGGGAGCTGATGCAGCGCGTCGACGTTCCTTACCGCGTAGTGATCAACGAAGGGATCGAGCTGGCGAAAGTCTTCGGGTCCACCGATGGGCACAAGTTCGTCAACGGCGTACTCGACAAGCTGGCCCCGCGTCTGCGTGAAGCTGAAGTGAAGGCGTTCAAGCGCTGACCGGCGTTTGCAGCGACTATGGGCGAATTTGAGCTGATCCGTCATTACTTCGCCGCCGCGTCTTGCGCGCAGGGCGGCGAGGGCGTTGCGCTCGGGATCGGCGACGACTGCGCCTTGCTGGCCGTTCCACCCGGGGAGCAGTTGGCGGTGTCCACCGATACCCTTGTGGCCGGTGTGCATTTTCCAGACCCTTGCGACCCGTTCCTGCTCGGCCAGCGCTCGCTGGCCGTGGCGGTCAGTGACCTGGCCGCCATGGGCGCTACTCCTTTTGCATTTACCCTGGCCCTGACCTTGCCGACGGTGACCGCCGATTGGTTGCAAGCCTATGCCCGTGGTTTGAACCAGATGGCCCAGGCGTGTGACGTCGCGCTGGTGGGCGGTGACACGACGCGTGGGCCGTTGAGCATGACCCTGACGGTGTTCGGTCGCGTGCCGTGCGGCCAGGCCCTGACTCGCGGCGGCGCGCAGCCTGGTGATTGGCTATGTGTCGGTGGCGAGTTGGGCAATGGCGCTGGCGCATTGCCGCTCGTGCTGGGGCAGCGCACCGCCGAACCTGATATCGCCGAGCCGCTGCTGGCGCATTATTGGTCGCCACGCCCGCAAATCGACCTCGGCCTGGCGCTGCGGGGCAAGGCTGGCGCGGCGATGGATATCTCTGATGGCCTGCTGGCCGATTGCGGGCATATCGCCCTGGCGTCAGGTGTGGCGTTGCACGTTGAACGTGACCGCCTGCCATTGTCCAAGGCTTTGGTAGCGTTCCTGGGCCGAGCGAATGCCGCGCACGCCGCGTTGAGCGGTGGTGACGATTACGTGTTGCTATTCACCTTGCCATCTGTCCGACTGATGGCGTTGCAGGCCGAGGGCTGGCCGATCCATGTGATCGGTCGCGTGGTGGCCGGGCAAGGTGTTGCGCTGCTCGACAGCGATGGACACGACATCACCCCGCAAATCCGGGGCTATCAACATTTTCGGGAGACACCGTGACAGATCATCCCAACCAGGTCCCGGCGGAATTCGTTCCGCCCTCGGTCTGGCGTAATCCCTGGCATTTCCTCGCGTTCGGCTTCGGTTCGGGCACTTTACCTAAAGCTCCGGGCACCTGGGGCTCGCTGGTTGCGCTACCCTTTATACCGTTGTGGCAGATGTTGCCGGACTGGGGCTACTGGCTGATGCTCGGCATCACCATGCTGTTCGGCTTCTGGCTGTGCGGCAAGGTGGCGGATGACCTGCGGGTGCACGATCATGAAGGCATCGTCTGGGACGAAATGGTCGGCATGTGGATTACCCTGTGGCTGGTGCCTGAAGGATGGTATTGGCTGTTGGCGGGTTTTCTGATGTTCCGCTTCTTCGATATCCTTAAGCCTTGGCCGATCCGCTGGATCGACCGCAAGGTGCATGGAGGCGTAGGCATCATGCTTGATGATGTATTGGCCGGTGTCTTCGCCTGGCTGGCGATGCAAGGATTGGTGTGGTGTTTCTCCTGAGGGATTCAGGCATGGGCGCAAGCCGCGCACTCTTACTGCTGTTGTGTCTGGTGGTCTGCTTCGGCGCGCGGGCGGAGCCGACGGCGCTGCCCGACAAGGTGCGCGCGGCCAGCGAGGAATGGGCGGATTACTCCCAGGCTGATGGCAAGGGCATGGCGTGGGACATCTTGCGGGAGGTGTTCGAACCCGCAGGCGTGAGGCTGGAAACCCGCAGCGTGCCGTATACCCGTTCAATCGGGCTGGTGCAGCGCGGTGAGGTCGATGTGCAAGTGGGCGCTTATCTCGATGAGTCGGAGGGGGTGCTTTATCCTCAATGGCACTACGATGTCGATCACATCTACGCCTTGGGGCTGGCCTCCAAACCGTCTCCTACATTGGCGACGGTCGGCAACTATCGGCTGGTGTGGATGCGTGGCTACGAATACGACAGCTACCTGCCTAACATCCGCAAATTCAACGAGATTCACCGTGCTGTGGGTATCCTGCCGATGCTGGTCCATGATCGCGCCGATTTTTATATCGATGCGTTGATGGAAATCGAGAACTTGCTTGCCAAGGCCGAGAATCCCCAGCAATTCAAACTTTCGCCGCTGATCAATCTGCCGCTCTATCTAGGGTTTGCCAACACCGAAAACGGTCGGGTGCTACGGGGCCTGTTTGACCGGCGCATGGCTGAGCTGGTGAAGAACGGTCGACTGAAGCCGATTTTTGCACGCTGGAAACAACCCTATCCCTTCGACGAGCACGGCAGGCCACCAAAGCCGTAATCAATCTTTTCGATGTTTATGGCCGATAATTCAGCCTGAGCGTCGGTCGGGACGTGCTGTTACAATGCCCGCCTCTGCGAATCTCCAGTAATAGATCAGGAGCACACCGGTGCCTGTCGTTTTTGTTGCCGCTTCCAAGCTGCCAACGCCTTTTGCGCAATTCACCATGCATGGTTTTCTCGATGAAGCCACTGGCCGCGAGCACGTCGTGCTGAGCCTGGGTGATTTCGCCGACGGTGCCCCGGTACTGGGCCGCCTGCACTCTGAATGCCTGACGGGCGATGCCTTGTTCAGCCAGCGCTGTGATTGCGGCTCGCAACTTGAGGCCGCGCTGCGGGCCATTGCCCGCGAAGGGCGTGGCGTGCTGCTTTACTTGCGCCAGGAAGGCCGCGGCATTGGCCTGCTGAACAAGATTCGCGCCTATGAGCTGCAAGATGGCGGCGCCGACACGGTCGAAGCCAACGAGCGCCTGGGGTTTGCGGCCGACCTGCGTGACTACAGCATCTGCCTGCCGATGCTAGAGCATCTGGGCGTCAAGTCGCTGCGCTTGATGACCAACAACCCGCGCAAGGTCAAGGCGATGTCCGATATGGGCATCGTGGTGGCCGAACGCGTGCCACTGCACACCGGGCACAACCCCCACAACAAGCTTTACCTGGCGACCAAGGCCAGCAAGCTCGACCACATGATGGGCAACGAGCACCAGGGCGAGGTTGATCGGGCGTGACGCGCGGTCAGGTTCGGCGGCGACTGTCCGTCAGTTGGTGGCAATACCTGGCGCTGGCCTTGCTGCCGCTGTTCGTGATCAACGCGGTATTCGGCCAGGGCGAAGCGATTCTGCCGGTGCTGGCGATGCCGCTGTTTATCGCTGGCGTGGCCTCGATGTTTGTCAGCCTGCGCTTCTTTGGCGCTTACAAACACGCTTTGATCGCCACCCAAAAAGCCCTCGATACCCCCGAAGAGCCTCAAGCCTGGATCGCCTTGGCGGCCCGGCGGCGTGTGGCCTTTCTCGCGGCTGGCCTGCCGGCCTGGATCGGCGCCCTGGCGGTGTTCGTGGGCCTGGAAGCGGTGCCGTTGATGCTGCTGGCATTGTCCACGACGGTCTTGTTCTACCTGTATCGCATCCCGCGTCAGCTCGGTTGATGATCCGCTGGCTGGCGGTCCTGCTGTTGGCCGTCAGCGCCTCCACGGTGGCGGCCCAGCGTGTGGTCAGCCTGGCTCCATCCCTGTCTGAAATCGTGCTTGAACTGGACTCCGCCGACCTGCTGGTGGGTGTGCTGGATGGCGGCGATCGGCCCTTGGTGTTGAAAGACCTGCCTTCTGTGGGGCGTTATGGGCAATTGGACATGGAGCGCTTGCTCAGTCTCAGGCCCGATCTACTCCTGCTCTGGCCCGGCAGCGTCGGCAACGCCCAACGCCAGCAGCTCAAGGGATTGAAGATTCCTGTCTACGTCGCCGAACCCCACAGTCTCGACCAGCTCATCACCCAAATCGAAGCCATCGCCACGCAACTCGGCCGCCCGGAACGGGGCGTGGAGCGAGCGGCGCAGTTGCGCGGGCGTCTTGAGGCGTTGCGTCAGCGCTACCGGCGCGACACGCCGTTGCCGGTGTTCTATCAGGTCTGGGACCGGCCGCTGTACACCGTTGGCGGCGAGCAGATCATCAGTGATGCGCTGGCGGTTTGCGGGGCGCGCAATGTGTTTGCCGACCTGACCTTGCCGGCGCCGCAGGTGAGTGTGGAGTCAGTGTTGCAGCGCAATCCGCAGATCATCCTGGCCACGGACCAAGCCCAGCTCGACGCGTGGAAAGCCTGGCCGCAGCTGGCGGCGGTGGCGCAGGGGCGGCTGCTGTTGGTCAGTGACAAGGGGCTGGAGCGACCCAGTGGGCAGATGATCGAGGCGACGGCGCGGTTGTGCGGGCTAATTGCGCCGGACAGATAAACCGCGGTGCTCCCAATCGCGAGCAGGCTCGCTCCCACAGGGATTTGTGGCACCGCTGATTTTGTATTCACATCGGATCAAATTGTGGGAGCGAGCCTGCTCGCGATGAGGTCAGTCCCGGCACCACAATCTCTGGATCAAAGCGCCGGCGTCCAGGTCACCCCAAACAACCAGGCCCGGCCTTCCTCACGATACCCATACTGCCCACCTTCATGGCTATACAGCGCCCGGCTGTAACCCTTGTCCAGCAGGTTATCGACCTTCATCTCCAGCTTCACCTCGCGGTTCAACGCCCAACTGCCGCGCAACCCGAGCAGGGCATATCCGCCCAGGGCATTGCGGTTGTTCTCATCGTCGTAGCTGCTGCTCACCGCTTGCCAGCTGGCGCCCAGGCTCAAGCGGTCAAATTGGCGATCCAGATCCAGGCTCAAGGTCCGGCGGGCGCGGCGGGCCAGGGTGTGGCCGCTGTCGCGGTCCCGTGGGTCGATGATGGCCAGGCCCAAATTGCCCTGCCAGCCGAATAACTCTTGGCTCAGGGCTGCTTCGAAACCGTTGATTTGTGCCGAGGCGACGTTTTGTGGGCGTGAGTTGCTGCCGAAAATAATCGCGTCTTCCAGGTCCGTGCGGTACAGCGAAGTCTCCAGGCGGGCGCTGTCGCTCAGTTGGCTGCGCCATTGCAGTTCGTAGCTTTTGGCGGTTTCGGGTTCAAGGTCCGGGTTACTGAAGTCCGGGTAGTACAGGTCGTTGAAGGTCGGTGCGCGGAAGCTTTCGCTGTAGGTCAGCAGTACATCATTGTCCGGATTCACCGGCAGGGTGAACGTGCCGCTCCAACTATTCTGGGCGCCGAATTGCTGGTTCTGGTCGCGGCGCACGCCCAGTTCGGTGGAGAACGTTTCGCCCCGGAAACGATGCTGGATAAACGCCGCACGGTTCCAGCGGCTGTCTTCGTCATACGGCGTGCTGCTGTTGATCCGATCCTCATACCAATCACCACCGACAATCAGGCTGTTGCGATCGTCCAGCGTTACATCGTTCTGCCAGGTCAGCGAGTCGCGGTAGGTGTTGAACACTTCCCGGACATCACTGAGCTTGTCGAAGGTTTTTTCGCGGTTTTCGCTGTGGCCCAGTTCCAGGCGCGATTTCCACGCGTCGTTGATGCGCCCATCGACATAAGTGCTGAAACTGCTTACCGCAAATTCACTGTAGGGCTGCTGGGGCAACGACTCGAAGGTGTTCGGGTCGAAGCGGCCGAACGGGTTGTCGTATTCGCTTTTGCCGCGGTTATCCAGCAGGTTCAGGCCCACTTCCAGGTCAGCGTTGAGCTCATGACTCAAGCTCAGGCTCAAGGACTGGTTGCGGTTGGCATCAAGGTCACGGTCGCTGGCGTAGGACTCATGGGTGCGATTGGTCCCGTCGCTTTCATCCAGGCTGGCGCCGAGGCTGAAGCGTGTTCGATCATCACCGCCGGACAGGCCCAGGCTGCGCTCCCAGGTCTGGTGGCTGCCGAAACCCAGGTGCAAGCGCGGTTGCAGGCCTTGTTCGTTACCGCGACGGGTGAAGATCTGGATCACCCCGCCCACCGCGTCGGCGCCGTAGATCACTGAGCGCGAACCGCGCAGCACTTCCACCCGTTCGATCTGGTTGATGTTCAGGCGTTGCAAGTTGCTGTCGCCGGAGGTGGAGTTGCCGATGCGCTGGCCGTCCACCAGCACCAGGCTCTGGGCCGATTTGGTGCCGCGAATGTAAATTCCCGGAAGGCTGCCACGCCCGCCCAGCGGCGCCACCTGAACCCCGGCACACGGCTGAGCAGGTCGGTCACGCTGGCCGGTTGCAGGCGTTCGATGTCGTCACGGGTGAATACCGTGTTGGCGGCGCTACTGTCGTTGCGGGCCTCGACCTGGCGGTTGGCGCTGATGACCACGTCGGGGAGCTTGAGGGCCTGGTCGCGTTCGAAGGTGTCGGCCAGCAGCTCGGTGGTTGGCAGCAGTGAAAAGGTCAGGGCGAGGCGCAGTTTCATGGGTGTTCCGAGAAATATGGCTCCACGCATACCCCTGTGGGAGCGAGCCTGCTCGCGATAGCGGTGCGTCAGTCGATGTAGATGTCGACTGGTCTTACGCCATCGCGAGCAGGCTCGCTCCCACAAGGGTTTTGTGGTCTGAAGATTACCGGCCCAGCACCTGCAACCGCTGGCGCACGGCCGCTTCGATCCCGGCCTCGTCCAGCCCGCATTCAGCCAGCATCTGCGCCGGTTTGGCGTGTTCGACGTAGATGTCCGGCAGGCCCAGGTGCAGCACCGACTTGAGGATGTTTTCCCGGGCCAGGAACTCGCTGACCGCCGCTCCGGCGCCGCCCATGATGGCGTTCTCCTCGACGGTCACCAGCAGTTCGTGACTGCCGGCCATCTCGCGCACCAGGGTTTCGTCCAGGGGTTTGACGAAGCGCATGTCCACCACGGTGGCGTCCAGGGTTTCGGCGACCTTCAAGGCCTCGGCCAGTTGCACGCCAAACACCAGCAGGGCGGTCTGCTTGCCCTGGCGGCGAATCACGCCCTTGCCGATTTCGATCGGCTCAAGATCAGCATCAATGGTCGCGTTCGGGCCGCTGCCGCGAGGGTAGCGCACCGCCGCCGGGCCATTGAACAGGTGACCGGTGGTGAGCATTTTGCGCAACTCGTTTTCATCGCTCGGCGTCATCAGCAGCATGCCGGGGATGCAGCGCAGGAACGAAAGATCGAAGCTGCCGGCGTGGGTCGGGCCGTCTTCGCCCACCAAGCCTGCACGGTCGATGGCGAACAGCACATCGAGGTTCTGCACCGCGACGTCATGAACAAGCTGGTCGTAGCCGCGTTGCAGGAAGGTCGAATAAATCGCCACCACCGGTTTTGCGCCTTCACACGCCATGCCGGCGGCGAGGGTGACAGCGTGCTGCTCGGCAATCGCCACGTCGAAGTAGCGCTGCGGGTAGCGTTCGCTGAAGGCCACCAGGTCCGAGCCTTCCTTCATCGCCGGGGTAATGCCCACCAGGCGCGGGTCGGCGGCGGCCATGTCGCACAGCCATTGGCCGAACACGGCGGAATACTTTGGTCCGCTGGCCTTCTTCGGGGCGGTGGCCGGGGCGTCCACCGGCTCAAGCTTGGTGATGGCGTGGTAACCGATCGGGTCGACTTCCGCCGGGGCGAAGCCTTTGCCTTTCTTGGTGACCACATGCAGGAACTGCGGGCCTTTGAGATCGCGCATGTTGCGCAGGGTGGCGATCAGAGTGGGCAGGTCATGGCCGTCGATGGGGCCGATGTAGTTCCAGCCCAGCTCCTCGAACAGCGTACCGGGCACCAGCATGCCTTTGGCGTATTCCTCGGTGCGGCGGGCGATTTCCCAGGCGCCTGGCAGGCGCGAGAGCACCTTCTTGCTGCCTTCGCGCATGCTGGCGTAGGTGCGGCTGGAAAGAATCTTCGCCAGGTAGTTGGACAACCCGCCGACGTTGCGCGAGATCGACATGTCGTTGTCGTTGAGGATCACCAGCATGTTGGCGTTGACTTCCGGCGCGTGGTTCAGCGCCTCGAAAGCCATGCCTGCCGTCAGTGCACCATCGCCGATCACGGCAATCGCCTTGCGCTCGCTGTTTTGCAGACGGGCGGCAATCGCCATGCCCAGGGCGGCGCTGATGGAGGTGCTGGAGTGGCCGACACCAAAGGTGTCGTACTCGCTCTCGGAGCGCCGCGGGAACGCTGCCACGCCGTCCTTCTGGCGCAGCGTGCCCATGCGCTCGCGACGGCCGGTGAGGATTTTGTGCGGATAGGCCTGATGACCGACGTCCCACACCAGCCGGTCGTCCGGGGTGTCGAATACGTAATGCAGCGCGATCGTCAGCTCGATGACGCCAAGGCCGGCGCCAAAGTGGCCACCGGTCTGGCCGACCGTGTAGAGCAGCTCCAGGCGCAACTCATCGGCCAGGGTTTCCAGCTCGGCTTCACCCAGGCGACGCAAGCCGTCCGGCGTGTTGGCGCGGTCCAGCAGCGGCGTGGTCGGGCGTTTGCGGGGAATCTCTTGAAACGTCGTGGGCATCAGGCGAATCGTTATAGGTATAGAAAGAGGCGGCAGTTTACCTTATGCATCGCAAGCTGCCCACGCGTAGGCCGGAACTTGGCCGATACGCAGTCTGACCCCGTATCAGCTACGGCGTTCGACGATATATCGGGCCAGCTCGCGCAACGGCTCGGCCGCCGCGTCAAAGGGTCGCAGCGCGCTCAAGGCCTGGTCGCGCAACTCCAGGGCATAGGCCTTGGCAGCGTCGAGGCCGAGCAGGGCCGGGTAGGTCGGTTTGTCGCGAGCGATATCGGCGCCCTGGCGTTTGCCCAGGGTCTGGGTATCGCTTTCGACGTCAAGGATGTCGTCCTGCACCTGGAACGCCAGGCCAATGGCCCGGGCGTAGGTCTGCAAGGCTTGCAATTGGTCAGGCGTGGCCCGACCGCTGGCCAGGGCACCAAGTTTGACGCTGGCCTCGATCAAGGCGCCGGTCTTGTGCCGATGCATGTATTCCAGCGCGCTCTGATCCAGCTTGAGGCCCACTGAACCGAGGTCGATGGCCTGGCCGCCGACCATTCCGGCTGGGCCTGCCGCCAGCGCCAGGGCGCTGACCATGTCCAGGCGAATCTGCGCCGGGCAATCGTTCAGCGTCGGCTCCAGCAGGGCGCTGAACGCCAGGCTCTGCAAGCCGTCACCGGCCAGGATCGCGCAGGCTTCGTCGAATTTCTTGTGGGTGGTGGGTTGGCCGCGACGCAAATCGTCGTCGTCCATGGCTGGCAAATCATCATGGACCAGCGAATACGCGTGGATCAGCTCCACGGCGCAGGCCGCGCCGTTGGCCTGTTCAGGGGCGCCGCCCAAGGCTTCGCACGCCGCGTAGGCCAGCAGCGGACGCACGCGCTTGCCGCCGTTCATCACGCTGTAGCGCATGGCCTCGTACAACCGCGCCAGCTCAGGGCTTGGGGCGGTGAACAGGGTATCCAGTGCCGCGTTCACCCGGGCCTGACTGCCGGCCTGATAAGCGCCGATCATTCAGGCTGGTCCGCGTCGAAAGGCTCTTCGGTCAGCTCACCATCGCGTTCGAGCAACAGTTGCACCTTTTGCTCGGCCTGGGCCAGCGCCGCCTGGCAGTCGCGAGTCAAGCCGATACCCTGCTCGAAGGCGGTCAGCGAGTCTTCCAGCGACAACTCGCCGTTCTCCAGCCGCTCGACCAGCGTTTGCAGGTCGGCCAGAGATTGTTCGAAGTCCAGTGCAGCTTTTTTGCGGGCCATGGCGGCGATTCCGGTTGACTGTTAAACGGGCGCGACACTAGCAGACATGGGGTATTGGGGCAAATCAGAGCAGGACCTGCGCGGTCTGTGAGGCACTGCTTTTTGGTAAGGGGCAAGCTCCTGCTGGACCTGTAGGAACTGTCGAGTGCAACGAGGCTGCGATCTTCCCCCTGCCAATTGAATCTTGAGCGAAAGTTAAAAGATCGCAGGCTTCGCCAGCGCCAATAGAGGCAACGGGATTACCTCCGAAGCTACGTCAGTTTCCGTATTCGGCTCATTTCGTGAGCCGAATAGCCACGCTAATCGGCTCACGCCCCCCTCAGTACGTGATTTCCCACACAGATTCGCGCGTTCCCTGATTGTGAATAATCCGCCGAATCGCTAACCTTCGCCGCATCTACGGGCCCCTTGTGGCGGGGCCTTCAGACGTAACCCGAATAATGACAGGCAGCGCCGAGGAAGGGCGCCGGGTTGGGTCATGCATGGCAGGAGGCAGACATGCGTTTTCTTTCATTGTTGATCGTGCTGGCGGGCGCGCCACTGGCGTGGGCCGAGCCTGCCGCCGAGCTGTCGGAACCGGTGGGCGGCTGGCGCTACAGCGGCTTGCTCGATCGCACTGAAAACCCACGCGTGGCCTATCCCACGCCGCCCATCGACCGCGGCGTGCAGCGCAATCGCACGATGATCGAGGGTCGGCTCAAGGCCATGGGCACGGCCCGGGCGCCCCACAGCCTGGCCGTCAACGGCAATCCACTGAATCTCTATACCGACGATGAAGGGCGTTTCGCCCGCCCGTATGCCTTTGGTGCTGGCTCCAACAGCGTCGAGGTACGCAGTTCCGCAGGCCAGTCCCTCAAGCGCGTGCAGTTCTATGAAGCCAACAATCAGCGAACCCCGGCGCAGATCCGCGTGGTGCTGGGCTGGGACGATCCCAAGGCCGAGCTGGACCTGCACATCGTCACCCCCGACGGCCAGCATGCGTTCTTCGGCCGGCCGGCGCTGAGCAACGGCGGCGGCCTCGACCCCGATGGCGTCGATGGCCCTGGCCCTGAGATGTTCACCATGACCGCGCCGATGCACGGTACCTACCTGGTCTACGTGAACTACTGGGGCAACTACAGCAACGGTGGCTACAACTTCGAAGAAACCAGCAACCAGAACGAGGTGATCACCTCGCAGATCAACCTGGTGCTCAACGAAAACACCGTCGATGAAAAACGCGAAACCTTTGTCGTGCCCCTGCGCGCCATCGGCGATCTGTTGCTGGTCAAGACTTTCAACTACTAAGTATCCGCTCCACGGATGAACAGGCCCTTGTGAATATGAGCGACAACACTGCTTCCCCGACCGCGCCGGCCCCCGCCACCAAACCTGTGCGCCGCTGGCCGGCGCTGCTGATCGGGCTGTGCCTGGTGGCCGGTGTCGCCGCCGGACTGGGTTGGTTCATGACCAAGCCCAAGGCACCGCCCATGGAACTGGCGTTGGAAAAACTCGGCCTGAGCCGCCCCGACGGCCTGCTCGAGGCCCACTCCCTGAGCCAGTTGCCCAAGGACTTGCTGGCGGTGCCGTTCCTCAAGGCCACGCTCACCGAGGATTTCGTCTTCTATTACGAAACCCATGCCGACCGCCTCGGGCTGATCGGCAGCCTGCGGCGGATCATCTACGAGCATGATCTCAAACTGCAGGACAGCCTGATCGAGCAGCTTTTCGACCAGCCGGCCGATGTAGCGCTATGGCGCGGCGCCGACGGGCGGCTCAAGGATTTTCTGCTGGTGATGGATCGCGGTGGCCTGGCCAAGGTGCTGGAGCCACTGGCAAAAGTGGCGCTGGATGATTCACAGCTCAGCCAGCTTGGTGAGATGAACGTGGCCGGCGACGTGGTGCCGGTCTATCAACTCACCTATAACGCCAGCAAAGCCCTGGTGTTCGCTTCTCATGGCGACAAGCTGGTGGTGTTGTCCAATCCGACCAGACTCTACGACCTGGGAAGTGGCCCCACCGACGAACCCGGCATGGTCTCGACCCAGGCCCTCGAAGCGCTGCTGGCCGGTGAAAAACTCTTCCCCGAAGCCTTTGGTCTGCTGCCCAAGGCGCCTGAGGTCAAGCAACGCATCTCGGTCAATGCCAGCGTGCTCGCCATGGGCTATCAGCGTTTCATCCCGAACTTCGCCGGGTTGCGTTTCGACATGGACGACAAGGGCTGGCACAGCTTCCTGGCCATGGATGAGCTGGAAGACCAGCCGGACTTCGACTTCAAGCCAATCTGGCAAGCCATGCCCATGGGCGCCAGCGCCTGTGTCGCTTTGCCCCTGGCCGCCGAACAACAGAAGCCATTGCTGGTGAAACTCGGTGCCGACGACAACGCGGCCCAGGTCATGATCGAGCACATGGCCGGCGCGGCGGGGCTGTGCTGGTACGCCGATTCGCGGCTTTACACACCACTGCTGGTGGCGAACCTGAACGATGACGGCGGCAAGCTCGATGCCGACCTGGGCAACCTGTTCGGTTCGATGGTGGGCGCCTACGAAAACAACGTGGCCGAACATGCGTTTCCCGTTGTTGAGACACAGGAAGGCCCGATGCACCGCTGGCAACGCCAGGTCAGCTCCAACTTCGGCCCTTACCCGGCCAAGGACGCCGCGCAGCCCGAGTCGATCACCGGCAAGGCGTTCATGCAAGTCAGTCTGGCGCGGCACGGTTCGACCCTGTTGTTTTCCCTCGACGACAAACTGGTAGACAAGGCCCTCGGCACCCTCGACAAACGTTTCCCGCCCATGGCCGACGTGGTGCCCAAGGACCTGCTGATGCCGGTCTACTTCGGCCCGGATGCCATGGCGCAACTGATGCAACGCGAAACCCTCGACAGCCTGCCCCAGGACATGGAACCGGTGTTCTACAACGCCGCGCAAACCTACCTGATTCCGAAGCTGCGCACCCTTGGCGGCTACGGCAAATACGCCCTGACGTTGCCTGAAGGCAGCGAACCGGACGGCCACTGGCAGTGGTTGCCACTGGAATGGAAAGCGCTGTGACCGGGTTGATCCGCCGCCCCGGATGGGTGTTGATGCTGGCGCTGCTGCTGGGCGGGCAGGCGTTTGCCGCTCAGACACCCGCGCTGGATGTGCAGCAATCGAAGGTCTTTCGTGCCTGGTTCGTGCGTATTGCCCAGGAACAACTGACCAAAGGCCCGAGCCCGCGCTGGTACCAACAGGACTGCGCCGGGCTGGTGCGCTTTGCGGCCAATGAAGCGCTGAAGGTCCACGACCAGAAGTGGTTGCGCAGCAATGGCCTGTCCAATCGCTACCTGCCGCCAGAGCTGGAGCTCAGTGAGGCCCAGCGACGTCTGGCCCAGCAATGGCAACAGGGCGGCGGCAAGGTCGGGCCCTACGTCAACGCGATCAAGCTGATCCAGTTCAACAGCCATCTGGTGAGCCGGGACGTCACCCAGGCCCGTCCGGGCGATCTGATGTTCTTCGATCAGGGCGATGACCAGCACCTGATGATCTGGATGGGCCGCAACATCGCCTATCACACCGGCACCACCACCCCAACCGACAACGGCATGCGCTCGGCAAGCCTGCAACAACTCATGAACTGGAAGGACACCCGATGGATACCCGACGCAGCCAACCCCAACTTCATCGGCGTCTATCGACTCAACTTTCTCTCCCAATGACCGGTGCCCGCATGCTGCGCTTGTGTTCAAAATTGCCCCTGCTGTTGGCCCTGTTGCTGGCGCCGATCGTTCATGCCGAAGACACTGTGCAGCCCAGCGGCTACACACCGTTGGCCGGTGAAAGCTTCTTCCTGCTGGCCGACAGTAGTTTTGCCAGTGACGAGCAAGCCATGGTCCGCCTCGAAGCGCCGGGGCGCGACTATCGGAAATTCCGCATGGAGCCTTACGGCGGCGCCGATATCCGCGTTTATCGCATCGAAAAACCGCTGGATTTCCTCAAGCGCCAGAAGAACCTGCACCGGGTGGTCAGCGACGGCCAGTTCAAAGGCGAAGGGCTGTCGAACACCCTGGCGTACCTGTGGGACAACTGGTACCGCAAATCCCGTCGGGTGATGCAGCGGGCGTTTTCCTACGAGTCGCGTCAGCAAGTCACCGAGCAAGTGCCGGAACTGAAAATGGGCAGCGCCATCGCCGCGCCGACGCCGTACGACGCGCAACCACAGTTCGCCCTGATTCCGGGTTTGCCGGTGGTCAGCCAGTTCCGTTATCCGCTGTGGCAGGCCAAGCCGATCCAGCCGCCAGCGGGGGTCAACCTGGCGGGTTCGTCGAGTGAGTTCATCAGCGTCGCGCCAGGCAACGTCTACGTGCCACTGGGCCAGTTGAAACCCGGTCTCTATTTGGTCGAAGCGCTGATCGGTAAATACCGGGCCACCACCATGGTGTTTGTCTCCAACACCGTAGCGGTGAGCAAGATCGCCGGGGACGAGCTGCTGGTCTGGGCCGCGCGTAAACACGAAGGTCGTTCGGTGCCCAAGGTCAACGTGCTGTGGACCGACGGCCTGGGCGTGATGAGCAGCGGCGCCACCGATGAAGACGGCTTGCTGCGCCTCAAGCATGTCAGCCCGGAGCGTTCGTTCGTCATCGGCGAGGACGAGGAGGGCGGGGTATTCGTCTCGGAAAACTTCTACTACGACAGCGAAATCTACGACACCAAGCTGTTCGCCTTCACCGACCGGCCGCTGTATCGGCCGGGGGACTGGGTGTCGCTGAAAATTGTCGGCCGTGAATTCAAGAATGCCCGGGACTCAGTGCAGCCGACGGCCGCCGACGTCAATGTCAGCGTGCTGGATGCCACCGGCACCGAGTTGCAGACCCTGGCCCTGAAGCTGGACTCCAAGGCCGGCACCCAAGGCCGTTTCCAGCTGCCGGAAAACGCCGTGGCCGGTGGTTATGAGTTGCGCTTTGGCTACAAGGACCAGCTCTACAGCAGTGCCTTTCGCGTGGCCGAATACATCAAGCCGCACTTCGAGATCGCGCTGAACCTCGCCAAGCAGGATTACCGCACCGGCGAGCCGGTCAAGGGCGCTCTCGTGCTGCTGTACCCGGACGGCAAACCGGTGGCCAATGCCAAGGTGAGCCTGAGCCTGCGGGCCCAGCAACTGTCGATGGTGGATAACGAGCTGCAATACCTGGGGCAATTCCCGGTGGAGCTGACCAGCAGCGAAGTGACCACCGATGCCAAGGGCAACGCCACCCTCGAACTGCCGGCCGCCGACAAGCCGAGTCGCTATACGCTCACTGTGTTTGCCAGCGATGGCGCGGCGTATCGGGTCAAGACCACCAAGGAAATTCTCATCGACCGTGGCGCGGCGAACTTTCGCCTGAGCGCGCCCCAGCGTTTCAGCGCCGCCGGCGAGAACGTCTCGTTCAGCTACACCAACGAGGGTGGCAACGCGCAAAGCAACGCCGTGACGCCGGGCAGCTACGCCTGGGTGCGGCTGGAAGACCAGACCACCGGCGAAGGCAAACTGGCGGCCAAGGACAAGGGCTTCAGCCTGACCTTCGAGCGTCCGGGCACCTACAACCTGACCCTCAAGGATGACCACGGTCGAGTCATTGGCGCCACTGGCCATTCGGTGACCGGCGAAGGTATCAAGGCCGTGCCGGGCACGGTCGAGATCGTTCTCGACAAAGCCCAATACCAGGCCGGTGACGAAGCCCTGGCGCTGATCACCTTCCCGGAGCCGGTCAGTGATGCGCTGCTGTCACTGGAGCGGGACAAGGTCGAGGCTACGGCGCTGCTGTCCAAGGGCGGCGACTGGCTGAAAATGGAAAAGCTCAGCGACACTCAATACCGCGCGCGCATCCCGGTGAAAGACGCTTTTGCGCCGAACCTGACCTTCTCGGTGCTGTACACCAAGGGTGGCCAATACAGCTTCCAGAACGCCGGTATCAAGGTGGTCGCGCCGCAGATCGACGTCGCCATCGTTACCGACAAAGCCACTTATCGGCCTGGCGACACGGTGACCGTGGACCTGAGCACCCAGTTCGTCGGCAAGGCGATCCCGGCGCACCTGACCGTCAGTGTCGTGGATGAAATGATCTACGCCCTGCAACCGGAAGTGGCGCCCACCATCGATCAGTTTTTCTACCATCCGCGCCGCAACAACGTGCGCACCAGCGCCAGCCTGTCGTTCATCAGCTACGACGTCGCCCTGCCGGGCAGCCCGGGCGCGCCGGGCAAGGCCAACCGCAGCGAGCGCGGGGTCAAAGTGCTGGAGCGGCCTCGTCGTGAAGACGTCGACACTGCCGCGTGGCAACCGGAGCTGGTCACCGACGCCAACGGCAAGGCCCGTTTCACCTTCAAGATGCCGGACTCCCTGACTCGCTGGCGCATCACCGCCAGGGCCATCGCCGACGACGGTCAGGTGGGGCAGAAAAAGCAATTCATCGGTTCAGAGAAACCGCTGTACCTGAAGTGGAGCGGCCCGACCCGGTTCCGCAGTGGTGACAAACCGCAAATGGGCCTGTTCGCTTTCAGCCAGTCCGAACAGCCGTTGAAGGCCGAACTGCTGATCCGTTACGCCGGTACTGAACAGCGCGTGGTGGCGGACCTGAAGCACGGCATCAACTATGTGGCGCTACCGTCTCTGGAGTTGAGCAACGGCGACTTGAACGTGCAGTTGCAGGTCAATGGCGAAACCCAGGACACCCTGGCCGTGCAACTCAATGCCATGGGCAACGGTTGGCAAGTCACCCAGAGCCAGCGCCTTGACGTGGCGAGCGGTGACACACCGCTGAGCCTGCCGCTTGATGCCAGCGATATCCGCCTGCGCCTGGACGACAGCCCGCAAGCGCTGTTCCGTTCGGCCCTGGATGAATTGTTGAACTACCCCTACGGCGGCGTCGAGCAAACCGCCAGTCGTCTGCTGCCGCTGAGCATCGCCTACCCGACGCTGGCGGCGAACCCGCAGATTCGCGATCGCTTGCGGCTGATCATGCAAAACAGTCGCCTGCGCCTGGTGCAAATGGCCGGGCCTGCGGCGAGCTTCACCTGGTGGGGCCAGGCTGGCGAACCGGATGCGTTCCTCACGGCCTATGCTTATTACGCCGACTGGCACGCCAGCCAGGCCCTGGACCTGAGCCTGCCGCCGGAGCACTGGCAGCGGGTGCTGGAGGTCTACGCCAAACAGGCCGGCGATACGCCGTTGCTGCAGCGTGCGCTGATCCTGTCGTTCGCCAAACAGATGCAACTGCCGGTGAACACCTTGCTCAGCGGCTTGATGGACGACCTGGCGAAAGCCGGCGAGGGCGGCGATTCGAGCGTGATGGACAGTGGCGAAGACAGCCTGGTCATGAGCGCGCCGGATTCGGCCCTGGGCCTGGCCAGCGCCCGCATGCTGACGGCGTCCCTCGCCAGGCAGGTGAAGGTGCCGCTGCCGGAGGCCTTCAGTCGGCAACTCGACGCCGCACAACAGCAAATGGACGTCAGCTCCCAGCCGTTCGTCGAGGCCTTGAGCCTGTCACTGCAAAGCTTCGATCAGGCGCGTGCCAAGGCATTGCTCGAACGTCTGCTGCCGCAGCAATCGACCCTTGAACGGGCCCTGGCCTTGACCTGGCTGCAACGCAGCATCGAGCAGGCCGCGCCCGCCGTGGCCCTGACTCCGGGCGAAGGCTGGAAGGCCCGGCAAGGCGCCACCGGTGAAACCTACTGGCAATGGCAGGGCGCGCAGCTACCGACTCTGCTGAGCTTAAGCGGTGCCGAGGAGCGCCCGTTGCAGGCGGCACTGAGCTACCAGAGCCAGCAAGCGCCCGTGACGCCGATTGCGGTGACCATTACCCGGCGCTTGTCCCGTCTGGTGCCGGGCGACGAGGCCTTCACCTTCAAGCTCGAAGCCGTGGGCAGCAAGCCGCTGTCCAGCGACAGCCTTTATCTGGATGAAGTGATCATCAACAGCAAGGCGCCTACGCCGCTGCGCTACGGCATGCTCGAAGTGCCGCTGCCGCCGGGTGCCGATGTGGAGCGCACCACCTGGGGCATCCAGTTGCTGGGCAAGGCCGGCAGCGAGCCGACTTCCCTGGATAAGGCGCGCTTCGAGCCAGGGCAGATGGGTTACGCGGTGCCGCTGGACGCCCTCAGTGGCGAGCTGCGCCTGCGGCATCTGGTGCGCTTCTCCCAGAAGGGCCAGTTCAGCTTGCCGCCGGTGCGTTTCACTCAGGTCTATGCGCCGCAGCATCAGGCTCTGGAACAGAAACCGGCGCTCGGTCAGGTCACGGTCAACTGACGTGCGCTGGCCGCGGCTTGGGTGGTTGTTGTGCTTGATCCCTGCGCTGGCCACAGCGCAGGAGGAACCGTTGCGCCTGGCTTTCGACGGTCAGTTGCTGTGGGTGAGCCAGACCCAGGTGCTGGACCGTCAGCCCTTGCCCGAGGCCTTGCAGGCGCCGCTGGGCAGTGTGTGGAAGCTATTTGTCTACGCATGGCTGGTGGACACCGGCGCTCGCGAACCGGCATATGAATGTCGCGGTGAGTCCAAAGAGGAAGTCTATTGCTGTAGCGCCGGGCAGAGCATCGGTCGCGATCAGGCGTTGGTGAAATCCTGCGGCCTGTATTTCGAACCGCAGCGGCTTGGGCTTTCGGCTTCGAACTGGCGCGATTACTGGCAGGCCCGCCAAGCGCCGTCGTGGCTGCTGGACCTGCCGAGCCTGCAACCGCAAAAACAGGTACGCGTGGCTGAACTGCTCAAGGCACTGGCGATGCTGCCGGCTCAGGATCAGGCCCGTCGGGTACTGCTGGACGTGGTGCTCAACGCGGCGGATGGGCGTCTCGTCGGCCAGTTGGGCAGTCGTCTGCGGGTCAAGACCTGGAGTTGGCTGGGTGAACAGGATCCTTCATCGCGTCAGGGTGGTTTCGCTGGTTGGCTGGCCGACGGCACGCCGGTGTGGGCTGGTGGGCGTGGCACCAGCGAGCAGATATTGAAGGTATACGGTGATGGATTGGCGGCGGCGCTGCCGTCCCGTTGGCCGGCGGAAACGGGGCGATGTGTGGAAGTTGAGCTGTTCGCCCGGTATCCCTTGCAGCGGGTGATGGCGGGTGACGGGCCGGCCACCCCAGGCCCGTTGCGCGGCGATTACCGTGTCGAATTCGCCAACGGCAACCAACTGGATATCCACAGCGACGGCGAGCTGTTTCTGCTGCCCGGCAAACTGGTGGCGCGACTGGATCGGGAAGAGTACGTCGCCCGGGTCCTGCAGCGCGAAGCCAAGGCTGAACCCGTCGAAGCGGCCAAGGCCCTGGCCGTGGCGATCCGCAGCTACCTGCTGCAAAACGCCCAGCGTAACGGCGATTGCCTGAGCATCGATGACAGCAGTCATCGCCAGCGCGTCGCCCCACGTCCGGCGACGCCGCAAACCCGCGCCATCGCCGCCTGGACCAGCGATCTGGTGCTGGCGGGCACCGACGTGACCTACCACTCTGACCGATCCGCGCCGGACAAGCTGTCCTGGGCGCAAGCCGTGGAGCAGGCCAGCGCCGGCCAGCGCTACGACGCCATCCTGCTGCATGCCTACCCGCGCGCCAGCCTCAGCCGCTGGGACAATCCGGTGGCGTCCTGTGAAGCGCTGCCCGCCGCCCAGGACTGGCTGTTGAAACAGCG
Source organism: Pseudomonas sp. P105 (assembly GCF_032614175.1). NCBI lineage: Bacteria > Pseudomonadati > Pseudomonadota > Gammaproteobacteria > Pseudomonadales > Pseudomonadaceae > Pseudomonas > Pseudomonas sp. P105. The sequence continues at coordinate 5,549,783 of NZ_CP126693.1, read as the reverse complement.
ACGCGGCTGGCGCCCCCGTCTGGCAGGTGAAGTGGGTTACAACGAAATCAGCGGGTTCGCCGTCTGCCGTGTCGCCTTCGGCCGGCCCTATGTCGACCGCGAACGCCGGCGCATTTACGTGCGCGGTGTGCTGTCGTTGCAAGACCGCCTCGACCTGACCCACGAATACTTGCACCTGGCCTTTGAAGCTCACCCCAACGGGCAGGACGAAACCTACATCGAAGGGCTCGCCCGTCACCTCTTGCTGGAATAGACCATGACACTCCGTTATCCACAGGCCTTGCTGTTGCTCTGCGCTTTGGCCGTGTTGCCGCCAGCCATTGCGGGCGAGGGCATCAAACTCGACACCCCGGTCGGCGGCTGGCGCAGCGGCGCGCCGGGCGGTGAAGGCGAAAGCTTCAGCCAGACCGTCAACTACCCGGCTTCTTCGGTCAACACACCTCAGGGCCAGGCCAGCACCGCCCGCATCAGCGGCCAGATCAAAGGCACGCCCAAGGACAGCAACGAGCCGGGCAAACTCATCATCAATGGCGTGACCCTGCCGCTGAAACTCGACCCGCAAGGGCGCTTCGACCGGCCGTTCTCGTTCCCCAATGGCAGCAACAGCATCGAAGTGCGCAGCCCCGACGGCCAGCAACGCCACCGTACGCAATTTCTCAACACCAGCGGCGGCGCCACCCCGGCCAAGCTGCGGGTCTTGTTGACCTGGGACAGCGACGGCACCGACCTGGACCTGCACCTCGTCACCCCGGACGGCGCCCACATCTGGTACGGCGACCGCGTCGTCCCCAACGGCGCCGCGCTCGACGTCGATGTCACCACCGGCTACGGCCCGGAAATCATCGCCATGCCCGCGCCGATCAAAGGTCAGTACCTGGTGTACGTGAACTACTACGGCGGCGGTTATCGCAGTGACGAGGACGGCGAGCAACAAGCGGCACAAGCCCTGACCACGGCGCAGATCACCGTCATCACCGAAGAGGGCACGCCAAGCGAGAAGATGGAAACCTTCGTGGTACCGATGCGCACGGCGGGGGAGTTGATGTTGGTCAAGAGCTTCAGTTACCCCTAAGGCCGCGCCAGAGTCGTTTGTGAGTGTGGGAGCGAGCCTGCTCGCGATAGCGGTGTGTCAGACACCCTGATGCTGAACGTGCTGTCGCTATCGCGAGCAGGCTCGCTCCCACAGGGGGTGTCCGTGGTTTGTGACAATTAGAAATCTCACGCGTGAGCTATTGAGGGGGCTGGGTATTCCCTGTAGTGTTTCTCACGCGTGAGTTTTTTCGCAGTGAGGTCAGCACCATGAACAGCCGCTCTCCAACAGATCCTGCGGGGTCTGCTACCGATTCAGCGAGCCGCAAGGGAGAGCGCTCGAAACCGTCCGTGAAAAAACCATCCAGCTTTTACATGAAGCAGATGCGCGCGGGCTTGAGTGCCGCCGGGTATGTGAAACACGAAACTTGGGTGCTTCCCGAAAACCGGAGCCTGCTCAAGCAGATGGAGAAACAGCTACGCCAACCGATTCTGGCTGGCTCATTCATGTCGGAGAATTACATGAGCGCAGGTAACAACTGGAACATTGATCGCCTCTTCAGTGCCCTTCAGGCCCTCGACGAAGTGGTGGCGAACGACATCACGCTTTCCCTTGTTCAAGGCTCCGAGTCCAGCATCAAGTTGGAAATGAACGATTTTGGCGGCTTGCCGATTTACATCGCAGTGGTGGGTGATCAGATCATCGTCGACACCGTTCTGGTTGATGTCGAATCGATCAACGACGTCGCGGCCTTCAATGATGCCGTGCTGCGCAGCCGGGAAATGTTCCCGCTGTCCTCGATCGGTATCGAGTCCATGCCCAACGGGCAGATTGTCTACAACATGTTTGGCGCACTGAGTTCCGACTCCAGCCTGACCAACGTCGTGACCGAGGTCAAAACCCTCGTCGACAACGTCCAGCGCGCCAGCGAAGCCTTCGAACGTTTCTTCATCTAATTTTTCGGGAACAGGAAATATCCAATGACTCAGTCCATCTGGAGCAAATTGTTCACCGCGCTGCGTGGCGGTGCCAACGAAGTCGGCGAGTCGATCGTCGATCAACAGGCCCTGCGCATCCTCGACCAGGAAATTCGCGATGCCGACAGCGCGCTGGCCAACGCCAAGCGTGAGCTGGTCACCATCATGGCCAAACACAAACTGTCGACTGACCGCGTCAGCGAGTACAACGCCAAGATCCAGGACCTGGAGTCCAAGGCGCTGGCGGCCATCCAGGCCAACCGTGAAGACCTGGCGCTGGAAGTGGCCGAAGCCATTTCGACCCTGACCTCTGAGTTGGACGCCGAGCAAAAGCACGCGACCGAGTTCGGTGGTTACGCTGAAAACATGCGCAAGGACATCGTCAAGGCCGAGAACCGCATCAAAAGCCTGCGTCAGCAAGTGGACATGGCCAAGGCCCGTGAGAGCGTGCAGAAAGCCCAGGTCAGTGCTTCGATTGCCAGCGGCGGCGCCAATGGCAAGCTGGAAACCGCCGTCGGTACGCTCAACCGCCTGCAGGCCAAGCAACAGCAACGTGCCGCTGAACTGCAAGCCCAGGACGAACTGGCCGAGGCTTCGACCGGCAACGACCTGGAGCGCAAACTGCGCGATGCCGGCATCACGCCGAACGAAGGCAGCGCCAATGCGATTCTGGAACGCCTGAAGAAAAAATCGGCGGAGTAATCGGTTCGCGCACACCGAACCCGTGGCGAGGGAGCTTGCTCCCGCTGGGGCGCGAAGCGGCCCCAAAGAATGGGACTGCTGCGCAGTCCAGCGGGAGCAAGCTCCCTCGCCACAATGGTGCCCGGCACTCCATAGATTTAATTGTAGGGCAGGTACTTCTATCCAATCCCCGCAGCAGGTTTAATGCTGCCCCGTGACCGCACTTGAGCACTCCGCTGCCCGTGCGATGACGTCGCCAGGAATGAACCCACGGAGTCAGGGACGAAATGTCGATTTTCCTTTTGCTGCGAACCTACGCCTCGTCCTTCTTCCATCGGTTCGGCTGGGCGGGCCTGGCCATTGCGTTGGGCGTACACCTGGCCATCGCCTGGATCGGCCTGGTGCTTCTGGGCGAACAGCACCTCATCGCTGCCGCCACGTTTATCTACTTCTATCTCACCACCACGCTCACCGTCGGCTATGGCGATCTGTTGCCACAGACATCCGCCGGGCGAATTTTCGTGGCCACCTGGATCATGCTCGGGGGCATTGCCCTGTTGACGACGGTCATCGGCAAAACCACCAGCAGCGTCATTGATGTATGGAGAAAAGGCATGAAGGGCAAAGGCGATTTCACCGGCAAGACCGGCCACACCGTTCTCATCGGCTGGGAGGGCGCCTCCAGCGAACGGGTCATCGAGTTGCTCCTGCAGGACGAGACGTCCAATGACAACCTGATTGTCATCTGCGATTGCGTGCTTGAAGAAAACCCCATGCCCGGCAAGACGACTTTTATCAAAGGTGAAAGCCTGTCCTCTGTCGCACTTTTGCAGCGTGCCGGTGTGCCGGGTGCCGAACGCGTCCTGGTGCGCACCCACTCAGACGATCTGACCCTGTCCACCGTGCTGGCGGTCAATCAACTGAACCCGGTCGGGCATGTGGTCGCCCATTTCAATGACAGTGAAGTGGCCGCCCTCGCCAGCGCCTACGCGCCCAGCCTGGAGTGCACCTCCAGCATGGCCATCGAGATGTTGGTGCGTGCTTCACAGGATCCGGGTTCGTCAGTGGTCATCAATGAATTGCTTTGCGTGGGCGAGGGCGCCACTCAGTACCTGATGAAACTGCCCGAAGCGTTTGATGCCGCGTTCGGCGATCTGTATGTGCAGATGAAAGAACACCACAACGCCATTCTCATCGGCTACCGCGCCAAAGGCGCCCGACACCCGTCGATCAACCCGCCCTGCGACACGCGGGTCGGGGGCGGCGGCGACCTCTTCTATATCGCCTCCGCGCGTCTCAAGGAAATCTCCAATGGGCTGGTTTAAACGGTTGATGGGCATGGAGGCGCCGAACTCGGGCAAGGACTCCAAATGGGTCGCCAACCCAATCCCGGCCTCCGTCGGGCCGCTGGGCCTGGCATCTGGCAAAGAACTCAGGTTCGATAGCACGCTGAAGTTGTTGCTCGACGGCAACACCGGTGTAGTTATCCCGGATGCCCAGCAGATCTGGAGCACCGGCATCGTCGACCTCGGGCAATCGAACTGGCTGACGCGCTGTTACATGAACGACGAGGACTACTGGCTGCAAGTGCACACCAGCGGCGATGTCGCCGGGCAGGTCGAGTCGGTGATCCTGTTCAATTACCTCAGTTACGTCACCCTCAACAGCGAAGCGGAGTTGCGACGGCTGGCCGGGCCCGAAAGCCTGATCGGCCTGCCGACCTACAACCACGACGGTGTCGAGTACAGCCGCGAATGGGGCACCGAGGAAGGCCAGACAGAACTGGTGGCGTTTAGCGAGCGCGTGAGCAATCCGGATGAGTCCTACAGCGTCGAGCACCGCTCAATGCTGTATGCCCGTGAAACCGGCCTGACCGATCGCCGGGAATTCCTGCTGTTTTCCGTCGAAGAAGATGCCGAAGGCACCATCAGCTTGAGCTCGTCGCTGGGCATTTCGCTGTACACCACTGACCTGAACACTTTTTAAAAAAGGAAGAAGTCCATGCTTGAAGCGCTCTCGATTTCCCTGAACAAAGCCGCCGTGCTCGGGTTTGTGTTGTACATCCTCGGTGCGGCCGTGCTGTTCGCGCTGTACCAGTTCATCTACACCCGGATCACGCCGCACAAGGAATTCGAACTGATCCGTTCGGGCAACGTGGCCGCCGCCATCGCGCTGGGCGGCGCCATCATCGGTTTCGCCATCCCGGCCAGCAATGTGATTGCCTATTCCGTCAGCATTCTGGACTTCGTCGTCTGGGCCGTGATCGCAGCGTTCGTGCAACTGCTGGCGTTCCTGGTGACCAGCCTGGTGCTCAAAGGCGCCTCTGAACGCATTAAAAAGGGTGAACTCGCCGCGGGTATTTATATCGCGGCAGTGGCCATCAGCGTCGGCATGTTGAACGCCGCGTGCATGACGCCTTCCCAGAACTGATTGCGCCACGGAGATCCCATGAAACGAAGCAAGTACGTTCAGCTCTCGCTGGCCGCGTCGGTCGCCATGGCGATATCAGGCTGCGGCCCGACGGAAAAAACCTACCCGGTACAAAAGAAGTACAACTTCCAGTCCGTGCAGCAATGTGCCGATGAAAAACTCCCGGTAGACGTGTGCTCCGACGCCTATATGACCGCCATGGCCGAGCATCGCCGCATCGCACCGACGTACAGCAACCAGGCCGATTGCGATGCCGACTTTGTTGCCGATTGGTGCCAACAGGATTCCACCGGCCAGTTCATCCCCAGGCTGGGTGGTTTCGAACTGACCGCCGATGGCCAGGTTACCCAAGCCCAGGTGGACGCGGCCAAGGCACAACTGCCGGCCTCCGAAGCCAATGCGCAAGGCTCAGGGTTCTCCGGCACCAGCCTGCTGACCGGGTTGCTGATCGGCAACATGCTGAGCAGCAACCGCAACAGCTATTACTCCCAACCGGTCTACCGCTATCGCGATGATCGCGGCAACTACGCGTCCTCAACGCTCGCCCAGCGGATTTCCAAAGGCTCGACCTTTACCAAGTCCAATCAGGCGAGGTATGGCAACTACACCGACACGGTCCGCTCCGCCAGCAAACCGATCTCTGTTGCTTCGTCCACCTCCCGTGGCGGTTTCGGCAGCAAAGCCAGCGCCCGCAGCGGTTGGGGCGGCTCGAGCAGCTCCGGGCGATCGAGCAGTTAAGGAACGCGCGTCATGAAGAAAGTCCATTGCGCCGAACGTCATGACTGGAAACAGACCGCCGAGAGTCTCGGCTTTCTGTTCCACACCATCGACGACGAACCCTATTGGGACGAGAGCGCGTACTACCAGTTCACGCTCAAGCAGATCGAAGACGATCTGGAAGACCCGACCACCGAGATCCATGAGATGTGCATGGACCTGGTGGCCCGAGTGGTTCAGAGCGAGGAGCTGCTGGAGCGCCTGAGCATTCCTGCGCCGTTCTTCGACATGGTTCGCACCTCATGGCTCGAAGGGCATCCGCACCTGTATGGGCGCATGGACTTCTCCTACAACGGCAGCGGCCCCGCCAAGCTGCTGGAACTGAACTACGACACGCCGACCAGCCTGTACGAGGCGTCGGCGTTTCAGTGGGGCTGGTTAGAGCAATGCATCGAGCGCGGACTGTTGCCCGGGCATGCCGACCAGTTCAACAGCATCGACACCAAGCTGCATCAGGTCTTTGCCCAACTGCAACTCAAGCAGCCTTTTTACTTTGCGTCGATGAAAGACTCGATCGAAGACAAGGGCACCACCGACTACTTACGCCTGATCGCGGAAAAAGTCGGCATCGAATCGCGGCACATCGATATCGAGGACATCGGCCTTACAGGCGAAGGCCGTTTCGTCGATCTGGAAGATCGCTGGATCCCTCACCTGTTCAAGCTGCATGCCTGGGAGTTCATCTTCCACGAGCCTTTTGGTGCGGCGATTGCCCAGAGCGACACGCAGTTTTTCGAGCCGGCCTGGAAATCGATCATCTCCAACAAAGGCATCCTGCCGTTGCTGTGGGAATTCAACAAAGGTCACCCGAACCTGCTCGCAGCCCATCTCGACACTGACTCGAGCAAAGCCGTCCCCAAGGGCTGGGTACGCAAACCGTTCTTTTCCCGGGAAGGCGCCAACATCGAGCTGCAAACCGCTGATGGCCTGATCGTCAAAGAAGACGGCCCCTACACCGACGCCCCTTTCATCCTCCAGGAATTCGCCCCGTTGCCGAAGTTTGGCGACAGCTACACATTGATCGGCTCCTGGGTCATTGGCGACCAAGCCGCCGGCATCGGCGTGCGGGAAGACAACAGCTTGATCACCAAGGATTCGAGCCGGTTTCTGCCGCATTTGATCCTCGACTGATTGCTCCCAAGCAGCCAATTCAATCAGCCTGACAGTCTGCGGTGCTTGTTTTTGGGGCTGCTTCGCAGCCCAGCGGGAGCAAGCTCCCTCGCCACAAGGGCGGTGTGTCAGTGGGCTAGGCGCTGAACCCATGTGGGAGCGAGCCTGCTCGCGATGGCGGTGGATTAGCCAACATCAATGTCGACTGACTTTCCGCTATCGCGAGCAGGCTCGCTCCCACAGGTCAGGTGTTCACCACAGATTTTTCAGGTCCACCAGTACCGCACCAAATGAAAGAAGATCGGCGCGGCGAAGCACACCGAATCCAGCCGATCCAGCATGCCGCCGTGGCCTTCGATCATGTGCCCCCAATCCTTGACGCCACGGTCACGCTTGATGGCCGACATGACAATCCCACCGGCAAACCCCAGCAAGTTGATCAGCAAGGCGATGAGGAACGACTGCCACGGATTGAACGGCGTGATCCACCACAGCGCGCCACCGATCAGCGAAGCCAGCAGAATGCCGCCAACAAAGCCCTCGACGGTTTTCGACGGTGACAGGTTCGGGGCGATCTTGTGTTTGCCGAACAACTTGCCGCACACGTACTGCAGCACATCCGACAACTGCACCACGATCACCAGGTAAGCGATCAGCAACAGGTTGCGCCCTTCGAAACCGGCGATGTCCAACGTCAGCAGCGCCGGCACAAAGGAGATGCAGAACACCGCGATCATCAGCCCCCACTGGACCTTGGAAGCGCGCTCCAGAAAGTGCGTGCTGTCGCCGCCCAGGGACGCCAGGATCGGCAGCAGCAGGAACACGTACACCGGGATAAAGATCGAAAACAGCCCGTACCAATCAAAATAAATCAGCAGGTATTGCAGCGGCAGTGCCAGGTAGAACGCCGCCACCAAGGCCGGGTAGTCGCTGCGCCGGGTCGGTGTCAGGGTCAGGAATTCCCGCAGGGCGTAAAACGACACGGCGTAGAACAACAGGATGACCGCGGCGTTGCCCAGCCAGAACGCGGTGCCGATCACCAGCACCATTACCCACCAGGCGTTGATCCGCGCGTTGAGGTTATCGATGACCGAATTCGGCGCGCCTTTTGTCCGCAGTTTGAGAATGAAACCAATCACGGAGGCCAGCAGCAGAATCGCGCCGATCCCGCTAAACAGCATCAGGGTATGTCTATCCATGTCAGACGTGCTCCGGGGCCAGTGCCAGTAGCGCGGCCCGGCTGCGTTCAAGAAATTGCTCTTTGCTTTCATCTTCTTCGATGCACAGCGGCGCGCCGAAACTGGTGGTGCACAACAGCGGCAGTGGCAGCACCCGACCCTTGGGCATGACGCGGTTGAGGTTGGCGATCCACACTGGAATCACCTCGACCTCGGGATGGCTTTTCATCAAGTGATAGATCCCGCTCTTGAACGGCAACAGGCCGTCCTCCGGGTTGCGCGTGCCCTCGGGGAAGATGATCAGCGAGTCGCCGTTTTCCAGGGCGTCGAGCATCGGCTGCAAAGGGTTGTACGAAGGGTCCTTGCGCTCGCGGTCCACCAGCACGCCGTTGAACACCCGGTTGATGATGTAGCGCCGCAGCGGGCTGGTCTGCCAATAATCGGCGCCCGCCACTGGCCGGGTAAGCTTGCGCAGCGCCGGCGGCAACGAGGCCCACAGCAGCACGAAGTCGCCGTGGCTGCTGTGATTGGCGAAGTAGATCCGCTGCACCGGTTGCGGCGCGCAACCGAGCCACAGGCTGCGAGCCCCCGTGACCATGCGGGCGGCGGAGGTGATGAGGCTGGCGACCACGGGTTCGAACATGAGGATTCCTTGTCCTGAGAAACATAAGCGTAACTGTGGCGAGGGAGCTTGCTCCCGCTGGGCTGCGCAGCAGCCCCCAAGAGGCTGAACACAATCGATCTGATACACCACAGTGCTTGGTTTTGGGGCTGCTTCGCAGCCCAGCGGGAGCAAGCTCCCTCGCCACAAAAACTATCTAGATACCTGAAGCTAACCAAGGACTGGCCAGGATCAAGCCCAGCGTCAAGACAACTTGCGTGGCCAGCAACAACGACTGGCGGCGCAGCAGCAACAACGCGCCGTGCCGGCGCTCGGTCCAGAGCCGACCGCTTCGTTCGACCGGTTGCAGGCCGAGGGCGGTGAGGGCTTGATCCAATGTATAGGTTCGTTCGGCCAGCGATTGGGTGCTGTCCGCCATGCGCTGGAACAGGTCGGCATCAAACGCCACGCGCTGCGCCCAGTACTTTTGCAGCACGCCAAGCATGAATATCACGACGCTAAAGCACAGCAGCCACGGATTGACGCTACCGACCAAAAGTTGAGCCAGCCCCAGCAGCGCCGCTAACAGGGTCAGCCCCGTGGAAAGCTGATCCAGCGAGTGACCTCGGCGCAACAGGCTCGCCACCGTGTGGAGTTCCATATCACTGATCATGGTCATTCCTCGTGCTTGTGGATAACCGTTCCAACGCCCGACGGTGCGCCGGATGCAAAACAACCTGCGGGCGGGCCCGCTGGATTTGGACGATGGCCGCATCGACGCTGGCGGCCCGGCCAGTGTGCAACAACCACGCTGCCACGGCGCTGGCGCTGCGTGAATAACCCAGGGCGCAGCAGACCAGCAGCGGCCCATGCTGACGCAGGTTCTCGATCATCCGTGCAGCTTCCAGGCACTGCTCGGCACTGGGCGCGGTCAGGTCAAGCACCGGCAATGCGCGATAGGCGATGCCGGTGCTGTCCATGGACATTTCGGCGCAAAGGTTGAGCACGCCGGTAAACGCACTGTCCTTCAATTCCATCGGCGTGGGAATGCGCCCCAGCCAGACGTTATCGGCCACCTGATCGGCCTGCGGATGCTTGCGCGTCCACCATCGGGAATTGATCCACGCCGCCGCCAGGTAAGGCGCCAACAGCCAGCGCACCGCCGGGCTCAATCGACCATCCGCGCGCTTCTGAAAGCCATCGGCACCGAACACCAGATAATTCAGCGCCACCCCCAGCACCGCCACTGCCGGCCAGATCAACCAGAGCCACGCGCCACCCAAGGCAAACGCCGGAACAAAAAACGCCGCAGCCCCTAAACCATAGCGCAAAGCCAATCGCAGACGAGCCGGGTCCGCGGTCACGCGCGCATTTTTCAACGGGCTGGGCCGATCCAGCGGCCACAACCAGACACACAACCACCCGGCCAACGCACCTGTGGGCAGGTCAATAAAGTGATGTTGATACGTGGTCAGCACCGACACGCCAATCAGTGCGAACCAACCGTGCATCAGCCAACGCCAGAGCCCTTGCAGGTGCCGCTGATAACACACCCACAGCACCACCAACAACGCGATGTGCAGCGACGGTGCCTGATTGAACGGCTTGTCGAACCCGGCCAGCACGTCGAACAGCCAACCGAACACCCCATCCATTTCCGGCCGGGCGAAGGTGAAGCGCAACGGCCAGAGCAAAAAACAACTGACCGCAATCGCCTGGGCCGTGAGCAGACGCAAGGCGTGGCGTTTGAGTTCTTCGCGGCTGTTGGGCAACAGCAACGACAGGCCGTACAGCAGATCAATCGACCAATAGGGCACGATGGTCCAGGCCATGAACGGCATGTAGCTTTCCCAACCAAACACCAGGCTGCCCACGTCGTCCCGCTGAGACGTCACCCAAGTGGCGAAGCCATAGGTGCTGAAAAACAACGGCGCCAACAACAGTAACCACAGCACCGCCGGTTTCAATAGGCCGGGCTCGCGGGCCGGGGCGATGACGGCGCTCATCACTGCACTCGCTGAGCCAACGAAACGCTGAAGATGCCCCACTCATCGACCCGCAAAGTGATCTTGCGGAAACCCGCCGCCTCCACCAGTTGATCCATCTCCGCCTGCGTGCGCCGGCGCATTACCCAGGCCTGCCCGGCGCGGTGGCTGGTGAGGGCGCGGGCGATCAGTTCCAGTTGCGGGTGCCACGGCTGCCCGGTGTAGACCAGGAACCCGCCAGGCTCCACCGCTTCGGCCAGGCCGGCGAGGGAGTCACCGACCATCTGATTATCGGCAAACAACTCATACAAACCGGACACCACCGCGAGCGTCGGTTTGGGCTCCAGCGCCGCCAGATCCGAGCGATCAAAGGCATCACCTTTGACGAACTGAGCGATATCGCCCAAGCCCTTCTCAAGAATCAGCGCACTGCCGTCCCGCACGTTGATGTCGCTGTAGTCGCGCAGCAGGATCGACTCCGGCAACGGACTGACACCTTGCAGCGCTTCGAGAATGTAACGGCCATGACCCGCGGCGATGTCGACAATGCGCACTTCGCGGTCCTGCTCGCGCAAACTGCCCATGGCCAAACGCAGCAGCTCCTCGACGTGCAACTTGCGCTGACGAATCCCGCGCCAGCCGATGGAGTTCAGGTAATTCTGGTCAATCATCCGTCCCACGGCCGAGGTGCCGGTGGGGCGATTGCGGTAGACGTAATCCAGCGTGCTGCCGGAATCGAAGCCGGTGTCGAAACCCAACTTCACCCCAGCCGACAACTTGCTGCCAAAGCGCATGCTGGCGCGGGTCATGCGCCAGTACAGGTCGCGCAACGAATTGTGCGGCAGCGGCGTCGCCAAGGCTTCGGACTCGGCGCAGGTCGCACCCAGGCGATCGGCGTCCAGCAGGGAAGGGCGGTCCAGCGGGCGGGCAAAATTTTGCAGAATGAACCGGCGGGCACTGGCAATGGCCGGCGCACGGTTCTTCTCGCCGAGGGTGTCGTGGAAGAACCCCGGCAGAATGTGTTTCTCCTTGTGCACACTGCCCAGCCGCTCGAAGAACTGCTCCTGGGGTTTGCGCTGCACCACAAAGTCGGAACCTGAGATCAACAACTGCGTTGGCACCTGAATCGCCTGGGCATCGGCCACCACGCGGTCGGCGGCTTCGTAGAGACCCAGCAGCACATTCACCGAAATCGCCTTGGTGATCAGCGGATCGCTGTCGTAGGACGCCACCCGCTCCGGGTCATGGCTGAGGAATTTCGCCTTGACGTAACTGTTGACGAAAAAGTTGCCGCGAAACCGGCGCATCAGCGCCAGGCCCGGACGAGCGAAAGGCACGTAAAGCTTGACCTTGAACGCCGGCGACGCCAGCACCAGCGAACGAATGCGCGGCGCGTAATCGTGAACCCAGGTCGACGCAATCACCGCCCCGACACTCTGCGCCACCACGGCGATGTTCTGCTCGTCGATCTGATGCGTTGCGCCGATGTGATCGCAAAACGTCTGCACATCCCGCGCACTGGTGGCAAAACTCGGACTGTCGCCGCGCGCGCCCGGCGACTGGCCATGGCCGCGTGCATCCCAGGCAAAGAAGTCGAACCCGGGCAAATCCAGCTCATCCACCAGATGCGCAATGCGCCCGGAGTGTTCATGACCCCGATGAAACAACAACACCGCCTGACGAGGCTCACCCGGCGGCGCATCGACGGCCGGCCAATGCCGGTAAAATAAATCCACGCCGTCAAAGGTGGTAAACGTCAGTTCCTGGGCTTCGCGCATTGCAACTTCCTTATGCTGAGGGAGCGTTTTCCGTCACTTGATTCAGGCCATGACGCACCCGATTGACCAAGGTATAAACCAGCAGGGCGGCTACCACCGCCATCACACCATCAACCCAGAGTGTCCCGAGCCAACCCAGGGCAATCCCGGTCGCCAGCACGCCCAACACAAAGGCGCGATCACTCTTGCCCATCGGCCCGTCATAGCGCCGCGAAGCCCCGACCATCGCCCCCAGCACACCGGCGTATTCGCTGAACAACGCCAACAGCGTGACCAACAACACCAGCAACAGACTGGCGTCGGCAAACAAGGCAAAAGGCAGGATCAAGGCAGCGTCGGCGATGATATCGCATAGCTCATTGAGGTAGGCGCCCAGATGCGATTGCTGCCCGAACTCCCGCGCCAACATGCCATCCACCGCGTTCAACGCCATGCGCAGAAGCATCCAGATTGGCACCAGGATAAACACCCCCGGATGATTGGCGAACCACGCCACCACGGCCCCCACCAACACAGAGACAGCGCCGGCGAGCAGGGTGACCTGATTGGCGGTGATGCCCTTGTCGTAAAGGCGCTGAACCATGGGGCGCAGCAGGTTCTGGAAGGCGGGTTTGAGCTGGTAGATGGAGGGCATGGGAATGAAATCTCGGCCGGTTGCAGGGCTGGGCTTGTTCAGCTGCGAGATTACGATAGTTGGGGTTTGGCTGGAGGGGTAATTCTCGAGAATGCGCGCGGGTAGGCATCTGGCAACGAATTCACCGGTGAATAAAGAACCTCTGTGGGAGCGGGCTTGCCACAAGCCTCTGTGGGAGCATAGCTTGCTCGCGATAGCGGTTCATCAGCCAAACAGGTCAACCCCCTGTTGTCCCAAACATAAGGAACGCTCCAAATGCCGCAAATGGATTGGCTCGAAAACCACATGGACAAATGCGACCAGATGGCCGAGTGGCTTCACCAGGAATTCAGCTATGAATTCGCCCAGCAATCCCTCGCCAGTTGGCAGCAAGAGTTCGCTGCGGGCCAACGTGATGGACACTGGAAATGCCTGATCGCCACGGAGCAAGACCAGTTGCTAGGCGGCGTCTCACTGGCCAGCGACGACCTGCCCGACCGACCAGAACTTGGCCCATGGCTGGCATGCGTCTTCATCACCCCAACCGCCCGCCGTAGAGGCCTTGCCGCGCAACTGATCGAAGGCATCTGCAACCATGCCAGAGAAGCGGGATTCACCACCTTGTACTTGCACACTCACAACCAGCGCGACTACTACACCGGGCTTGGCTGGGAAGTGCTGGAGCGCTTTGAGGCGTGGGGGAAAGAGCAATGGCTGATGTCGCGGCAGCTGTAGCCACCGCCGGGCCGCACACCAGCGAGTCGATTGTTCCTACGCGGATCCTGGGCATCGGTAACCCCCCGACACAACCCCAACACCCATCAAGCATCTGACCCACCGCCATAGCAGGTCATTTCGCACACCCCCTGTGGGAGCGAGCCTGCTCGCGATAGCGATACACCAGTCAACCTCAGCGCCACTGATTCGCCACCTCGCGAGCAGATCACGGCGATCCGCTCCCTCCATGCATTGCCTCCCATTGCGCAGTTACGCGCGCCTTCCACCAATCAGCGATTCAAAGTACCGAGCGTGCAGGCAACGTCGCCGATCTCCCCTGGAACTAACTTCTGCAAACGTTCATGGCTGAAACGTATCAGCTACAAGAAAAAACCAAAATATGCACAAATGCATTTTTTCGCTTGACCCACATGGGTGAGCCTCTATAAGGTGGTTTCACTGTATGCGCATACAGTATTTCTAAAGCGTCATTTATTTGAATCCATTCATGGACGAGGCTCTACCTTATGAAAACCAACCCTGAAAAATTCGGTGTAACACCCCATCAACCCAGCCTTTGGACCCGCGCCGATGCGTTGAAAGTCCGGGCGGACGATCCCACCACCACTCAGCCGCTGGTCAGCGCGGATTTCCCGGTACTGAACAACGACGTGTTTATCTGGGACACCATGCCCCTGCGCGACTTGGACGGTAACGTGACGTCCGTCGATGGCTGGTCGGTGATCTTCACGCTGACGGCCGATCGTCATCCAAACGACCCGCAGTACCTCGACGAGGACGGTAACTACGACATCCTCCGCGATTGGAACGATCGTCACGGTCGGGCAAAGATGTACTACTGGTTTTCGCGTACCGGCAAGAACTGGGAATTCGGTGGCCGTGTGATGGCCGAAGGGGTTTCGCCGACCGCTCGCGAATGGGCCGGTACGCCGATCCTGTTGAACGACCGAGGCGAAGTGGACCTGTATTACACCGCCGTCACCCCAGGCGCGACCATCGTCAAGGTGCGCGGTCGGGTGGTGACCACTGAACACGGTGTCAGCATGGTCGGCTTCGAGAAGGTCAAGCCGCTGTTCGAGGCCGACGGCAACATGTACCAGACCGAAGCACAAAACGCGTTCTGGGGTTTCCGCGACCCATGGCCATTCCGCGACCCGAAAGACGGCAAGCTGTACATGCTGTTCGAGGGTAACGTGGCCGGTGAGCGCGGCTCGCACAAAGTAGGAGAGGCAGAAATCGGCGATGTGCCGCCGGGTTATGAAGATGTCGGCAACTCGCGCTACCAGACCGCCTGCGTTGGCATCGCCGTAGCCCGCGACGCGGACGGTGACGACTGGGAAATGTTGCCGCCACTGCTGACCGCCGTGGGCGTAAACGACCAGACCGAGCGCCCGCACTTCGTGTTCCAGGATGGCAAGTACTACCTGTTCACGATCAGCCATACCTTCACCTACGCCGACGGCGTGACCGGGCCGGACGGCGTGTACGGTTTCGTCGCGGACTCGCTGTTCGGCCCTTACGTGCCGCTGAACGGATCCGGCCTGGTGCTGGGCAACCCGTCCTCCCAGCCATTCCAGACCTACTCGCACTATGTAATGCCAAACGGCTTGGTGACCTCCTTCATCGACAGCGTACCGACCGACGAAACCGGCACGCAGATTCGTGTCGGTGGCACCGAGGCACCCACGGTGGGCATGAAAATCAAAGGGCAGCAGACCTTCGTAGTGGCCGAGTACGACTACGGTTACATCCCGCCGATGCTCGACGTCACGCTCAAGTAATAGCAACACAGGGGTTTCAGGCAGCGGGTTTGCGGTCGATGACAAACCCGTTGTGGATATGATCGAGATATCCCGCCTGATTCATTGCGATGTTGCTCGCAAGTCCCATTGAACAACGAGTCGTAACCCTCTTCGCGACTGGCTGCAAGGATGCAGCCGGTCGCGAATGCGTTCCCTCGAGCAAACCCGCTCTGCCATTCCTATGTTTGAAATGCCTGACTCTGTGGGAGCGAGCCTACTCGCGATAGCGGCTCATCAGCCAAATGGATCAGCAGCCTACAGACCAATCTGCAGCCCCGACACAACCCCAATATCCAGCCGACATCGCCTTGCGCCATTGCCTACAACTGCGCCAGAATCCGCCGGCTTGTGCGTTTTGGGGCCCGTCGGTAGTTTGAGTCTTGTCACTGAGCATCAGTGATCGGGTTTCGCAGCCCGGACTCTATAGGCGCACAACGTCACCTTCGAAAGCAGATCACCCATGTCTGTGATTTCGTCAGAGGTGGCTGTGCGTGGGAGACCTTCGGGTCTGCCGGTCCCTAGAGTCCCGGTCTGCGAACCCGCGTACAGCTGCCACCCCAACTTCGTTTCGCAGCGAATGGTGGTAGCTCCAACAGACTCTAGGAGCTTTACCATGGTCAAAATTACACCGAACCCGCCATCTGAAGACGAAACCGTGTCTCGTGTTCAGTCGGCTCGTAACAAGAAACTCGATGATGCTGCCAATCGGGCGTTGGATTTTTATCTGAAGCCCACGCCGAAGAACGAAACGTCTGACAAGCCCCATACAATCTTCCGAATCGCACCTGATGTTGATTCAGAATGTCTGCTTGCCAATCTCAGTGAGAACCTGGCTTCGGCGAATGCGATGATCAGTGATTTGGCGTTTGATCTTGAGGGATCGCGACGGCGTGTTGCGATGGGGATTTTGCAGGTGATTGAGGTGAGTGAGCTGCTGGCGAATCGGGCTTTGGATATTGTTGAGGTGAGGTAACAAGGGGTCGCGCTTACCCCGGATATGAAAAAAGGTCTTGCATGGCAAGGCCTTTTTTGTGCCCGAGAGTCGGAACGATGAGCTCTCAGAATTGTGCAGGGCCGCACTCTGTTGGCCTTCGCCATGTCAAATTCGGTTGGGTACCGTTACCCGATAAAGCGATTTCTCAGATTCCTTTTCGCTTGAATTTCACAAGCTCTTCAGCAGGCTTCGCCTGGAAGGGAGGTGGGCCTCCAGAGACGCGATGACGCGGCTCGTGAAGCGTTTTACGTATGCCATCACCTCGTGTATTACCTTCTTGACCATATGAAAATCCTCCATTTTGAGATTTGATAGGTGGGAGATGATTTCTGAAATTACAAAACCTGCAATGAAGCCCGTAGGACCTATAACTCCTAGAACAACGCCCGCCATCATCAGTCTCAGGAGGCCACCTCTGAGAGACGCACCTGCTGGAGTGCGTTTCGGCAAGCCAATGCTAATCAACCCAGCCGACCTGGTCTATGGCAATTAAGGACGAGAAGTTTGGGCGTACGAGCTAGCTTGATCGTCGAACATCTTGCTATACGCCCTACGAGCCGAAGCACACAGTCCGCCAGCCTAATGCCTCAACGTCTCGCGCATGACAGGAACAGTCGGAAAGTCCTTCCTGGCTCAGTAACCAATCGACCCTTGCCAATAACTCCATGGTGAAGGGCAACTCAAAGCCATCTATTCGCTTGGCGGTGCTGCAGGGCTTGGGTGTACTCCTTGGTATTTGTTCGGATCGCCGACTTGTTCAGCAAGCTGCTGATCGATTGCTCTGGTCCCATGACCGAGACTGGATAGTCTCGACGTTCGCAACCGGACTGCGTGTTCAGCAGCCAAGCTGACGTTGCGAGGGCAATTGTGCAAGGACCTCTTGCACAGTCTCCACGTGAGCGTTTTGTTGTTAGGCCGCAGCGCCATTGCTTCGATTTTTTTCCGCGGGTTCGCTAACCAGAGCTGTTGGTCTCTTACCGAGCTACCCGAAAGTGTAATTGACGCTCGAAAGAAAGCGCGAGAGTAATACCGCCTCGATGGGACTGCCGTCTACCCCGTGTGTGGGGGCAAATCCGGAAGGGATCCAATGGTCGCATGCCGCTTTACTGCGGCTTAGGGGCGAGCTAATGTGCTGGCATAAGGACATGATTTCTTGCCATGTGTTATGGCAGGCTCCAGTAGAGCCACAGTAAAACAGTCGTTCCTTCCTTTTCGAGCTTGTATTTTGCCGAACATGTTGCAGTCGCTAAATGATAGGTCATTTAGCGATCGCCTCATCGGCAAGTGGAGTTTTAAATCGAATATCTGGCCCCTTGAAGGCGAACAAATATGGATTTTTCTACGCTGTTGCACCTTTGGGGGGCGGCAAGCTCCGAGCAACTAATTGCCCCCACAATCGTAGTTGGTTTCGTTTTCGTTTTAGGCGCTTGGTATTTTTTTCGCTACTTCTGCAGATCCTTCAAACTAAGTAGCCGGTTAAAAAATCTCACCAAAAGTTTGCGGGGCGTGAAAACCCTTGCTCCGTCGCTCCGTCGTGCTGAACTGGAGCGATTGTTCAGTGGGGGGAGATTGGAGCACTCTTGGCGTGAGTACGCAGAAACGTTGCACGACCAATTTGAATTTCAGGAGGGGGAGCAGGTCCTCATCCGGTCACGCGCTACCGCTGGTGCGGCACACTTTTTTTCACCTCAAAGCGTGGTTGATACCCCACTGGGTACTGAGTTTTACAAGCATCTGCCTGGGATATTGACTGGCATCGGTATTGTTGGGACGTTCTTCGGCTTGATGCTAGGCCTACAACACTTCGATCCGAGCACGCCCGAGCAGGTTAACGCCAGCGTCGATAAGCTGCTGAAAGACGTTTTGTTTGCTTTCATCGGCTCCTTCATCTCAATTATGGCTTCTATAGCAGTCACAATTACTGAGAAATGGCGTCTCGGCCAATGTTATAAAATTCTTGAGGAGTTCAACGAGACAATCGATGGGCTTTTCGATAGCGGTGTCGGAGAGGAGTATTTGGCTGAGCTTGTACGTTCTAGTGCTGAAAGCTCCGTGCAAACCCGCCAGCTCAAGGACAGCCTCGTAACAGATTTGCGGGAAATGCTGCAAAACCTCGTAGATACTCAAGTCCGCGAAAGCCTCAAATTAGCCGATACCCTGTCGTCCACTTACCGGGACTCTGGACAGATATTGGCCGATCAGGTGAGCAGTGCAATTGAGAACAGTCTCAAATCCCCCCTTGAAGCTATCGCGGGTGCGGTTCAGGCCGCCAGTGGTGATCAATCAGGGCAGGTGCAGAACCTGCTTCAGGATGTTCTGGTTGCCTTCATGAACAAACTGGAAGGTACGTTCGGCCAACAGTTCAATGGCCTTCACGAGCTGATGGGGCAGTCCGTTTCCGCCATGCAGTCGATGCAGCTAGGCTTTTCGACGCTGATCCAAGATATGCGTTCGGCTAGTGAGTCCTCGACACAAAACAGCTCAACCATGATTGCCCAGTTACTCTCCGATATGCAGGCTGGACAGAACGCCATGCAAGCGGGGATGAACGAGATGCTAGCGAATCTCCAAGCTTCGGTTGCCCGTATCGGCAACGAAGGGGAGGGAGCAGGAGCTCGAATGGCCGAGCAATTGGAGAAGTTATTTGCTCAAAGCGAGGCTCGCCAACAGGCAATGGCTGAGAACCTCCAGGCTTTTGTGGAATCGATGAAACAGAACATCGGCCAGGGGCAGCAGGAAACCATGGCGAAAATTGCTGGCTCCGTTGATGTGCTGGGTGAGCAGCTCTCGGCAGTCTTCAAGCAATTGGAATATGGTCAGCAGCAGATGGACCAATCCACCCGGGCTGCGCAGGCTGATCTCCATCAAGGAACTCGCGATCTGGTAGGCGGCCTTGACGAGCAGGTCAAGGCACTGCTGCAAACAGTGTCTGAGCAACAGAAATCTGCCCAGGACACTGTCAAGGCATTGAGTGCCCAAACAGAGCAGCATCTGCAGAGTATGCAGCTGGGTGCAGACAAGATGCGGGCGGCGGCTGAGCGGTTTGAAACGGCCGGACAAAGTGTTGCACGAGCCAGTGAGTCGACTGCGGGACTTATGGGGACAGTTCAGGGCGCAGGGACTGAGCTTGCACAGGCGTCACGTGAGCTGAATACCGTGGTCGCGGACTACCGAAACAATCGTGAAGCACTAGCGAAAACGCTCGCTGTCATTGAAGGGGTAGTTGCGAGTGCACAAGGGGAGGCCAGCGGTCGCAGCCAGTATCTCCAGGACCTGAAGGTTCAAAGTGAGCGGATGCAGACGCTTAACCGTGAAGTGTATGAATACCTGGAAAACATCAGTGGTGTGTTGGGTAACGGCTTCAAAGAGTTCGGTGATGGTATGGATCGGGTGTTGAGACAAACCCTGGGCAGTCTGGACGCTGAGCTCGATAAAGCAGTCAAGAGCCTCGCTGGCGGTGTAGAAGGGGTCAAGGAAAGTCTCGACGACTTCGGCGACATCATGGAACGAATCAGGCAGTAACGGAGGCTAGTCAATGTTTGGTAAGCAAATGCCTTCGGTTGCCCGTTCAAAAGACGAGGGAGAGAAGCCTTTTTGGATATCCTTCGCGGATTTAATGACCGCGATGATGATTCTCTTCCTCGTGGTCATGGTGGCAGCTTTGAGTTCTGTGACGCAGCGTATTAACCAAGCGGAGCAAGGAGAGAAGCAGCGCAATAAAGATATTAGTCAGATCTGCGAGCACCTGAGCCTTCAGGCGAAGGCTGCCAGTAAAACCATCGTTGTAGACTGCAAGGACAACCGGATTAGCTTCGGCGATGCGGGCCGCTTTGGGCATAATCAGTACGCGTTGAGCAACGATGGCCAGTCGGCACTTCAGGAGGTTGTGCCGATGATTCTGGGCGCCGCTAACAGTGAAGAAGGCCGAAAGTGGTTCAAACAGGTTGTGATCGAGGGATCGACAGACACTGACGGTTCCTATCTTTATAACCTGCACCTTTCACTGCAGCGTTCAGAATGGGTGATGTGCAGTCTGCTCGATAGCCGCAGTCCCCTCCAGGTCGGATTGTCGCCGGAGCACCAACAGCAAATCAGATCGATGTTCCTGGCGGGCGGTGTGTCGTTCAACAATGCAAAGGACACTAAGGAGGAAAGCCGGCGGGTGGAGTTGCGCATGCAGTTCTTCGGCTTAAAGGAAAAGGAAGACAACCTCAAGCCAGAGGTCCCGGTTTTCAACAACACTGATATAGAAAAGTGTCAGTTGGCAATGAACCGATGACCAGCCCAATCGCGAGGCTTTCCGCCGCTATCAACCTGAGTCTTTCCGCGCACCGAACGGGGCCGGCGCCTGAACCGTTGGCGCGATTTCCCCGTCTGGGTGCCGCGGGGGTTGATCTTTACGAGCGATTCGAGCGCGCTGAAAAAGCTTTGCCGCCACCTCAGGAAAAGCGCCGCGCTGCGATAAACAAATTCCGCAATGTACTGCCGCTCAACGCTTCAGAGTGGCGCTTGGTTTTCGCCGGCCTCTCGGACAAAAGTGAGCGAGTCGGGCCGATACTGGATGATGACCAGCTTTTTGACCGAGTGCACAAAGAAATTCATCAACGTATCGAAAAACGAAAGCTTAGCCGCCGCGATTGGTTGGCGCTGTGCTTTAGCTACTTTGGGTACGAGGCCGCCACGCCTGATAAGAGCGCCAATTGGTGTCTGTTGCGGGAAGACGTTCAGCTTGGCTTCGAATGCGTCAGAGGCCAGCAAAAACGCGAGAAGGAATGGGTTCACATCGTCCAGCAGCATCAGGAGCTTTTCTCCGAGCAGGCAGGTGCCAGGCTGGGTGACCAGATGTTCAAGGGAGAGATCAGCGACCTTTCGGCATTGCAGACGATTGCGCAGATCCCTGACAGCAGTTGGCTGTGGCGAAGGATCTTTAACGTACTTATCTCTCGTATTTTTATGTTGGATGACGCCGAGTTTTCTCAGCGCTTAGCCGACCTTGTCGACATCGGCCGGCAGCATCCGCGGTACATGAACGACATTCTGAGTGCATGCCTGTCGCGTTATCACTTGGCAGAGTATCGAGAGAAACCGTCGTCACTGCTCAAACAGGTCGCACTCGACAATTGGGGCAGCCCTCAGATCCGTTCCAGACAAAACAGCTGGCTGCAGTACGTTGAAAAAGATGTGTGTGCGATGGTCGTTGCGTGGTTTGCGAAGGAAGACCTTGAACACTTCTTCAATTTGCTCAAAGGGGACGCCGAGGTCGATCAATCACGTCTGCATTATTGGCTACGCTTTGCTAACCAGATGAGTTACACCCGAATCGTAATGGGTTCGGATGCCTGGCATGACAATGGGCGGGACTTCGTCCATTTCCGTGAGAAGAACAAAGGGCGCCTAAGCCGATTGGTAGGTGGTCCCGGTCATAACAACGCAGTCATCATGCAGATCGGGAACTATTTTTTTGTGGAGTTCTCCGGAACCGGGAATGCTTGCTATGTGTACCAGGCAGACAAGTCGCCTTTCAATCCAGATAAGTCACTACTCGAGTTGGCGAGCGAACTGAAGCAGCCTCACCGTGCGCTGGATCGAATGCGGCATTCCCCTGCACCTAGTCGTCCAAATCGAATAGAGGGTTGGCTCAGCAAATTCGATGATGCCCTCGATAAATTAGGTATTCATGTGCAGAGTCAGGCCGGAGCGGCAGGTTCGCCCAAACCGTTGCCTTTCGAAGACCAAGTCCGTGACGCCCTGAAGTCGGTCAAACACAAAGTCTATGACCAGCGCGCGCGCGGGGGGGCATTTCAGGTTCAGCTTGATGACAACGATCTGGCAGCCGTTTCTGCGCTTCAACGCCTGGGCTTCAAGCCCGTCAATCACCAGCCACTCCGGTTCTGGAGACAGTAATGCTCAAGCGTTTCCTCAAAGGCATTGGCCTGCAGTCGAATTTGGCGGTAGAAAATACTGAGCCTGGGTTTTCCATTGAGGAGCAGGGTATTTGTTACCCTCTGAGCTTGGCAGATAACGAAGAATCCTGGCCGCTAGCAAGCTACCTGGATCAGTTGGAAGAAGAGGAGTTCATCTCCCAACTCAGTGATCGCTGGCTACTGACGTGGGATGAGCTCTATCGACTTCTTGATGAGCCAGAGCACTTAACAAGTCTGCCGTTATTGAGATTGCCACCACAGACAGCTCTCATTCCTCAACTGAGCAGCCAAGGCAGTCTTGCCTCCGACGATTTCAAGGTTTCCATCAGTGGATGGCGTGATCCGCAATCCAACGCAAATGTGCAGGTGCAGCGTACGGGCGCGATCCTCCAGTACCACGGAAAAATGGAAATTTTGCCTGAGTCGTGTTGGAAACTGACCAGTGCGGTACGACAACTTTACCTGGCTCAACAAAATGAGTCGGGTGAAGTAACCAATCAGATCGGCTGGGCCAGCATCAGGAAGTTGGCACGCAAAGCTGGTGCAGGTATGGATGGTTTTTTGGATAAAACTGTCGTTATCAAACCTGAAAGCCTACGGCTCAACCCGAGAAAATCGACAGTAGGTGATACGCCGGTTATCGAACTGCAACCAACCTTCGAAGGTCAGCCGGCTAACTGGCTTGAGAGTTTCGACGGTGCCAATCAGGTTCAGGATCGATACCGAGTGACCGGTGATGATGGATCGTTGACCCACGTCCTGATTGAGCCTGAAGTCAAATCTGTATTGGACTATGTGCGCTCGTTACCAGGGCGTCGGGTCGCTGGGGACGATGCACTTTCCTTCGTCCGCAACCCTTACAGCGCACTCGGCGATGGTGCCGCACAAGTGCTGGATGCGCAGAGCTATGAAGACGAACTGGTCGAGGCCGGGATCTTCTTTCATCGCTTTTATCTGGAACCCAAACTGGATGAAGCGGGACAGCACATTGAGCAAGTAAACCTGACGCTCGAACCAATCTCGCCAACACCGCAGGCGCCCATCGAAGTTGAATTTAAAGCAGCCTATGAACTCGCACCGTTCGTGCATGAACTGCAGCTGAAATTGGCCGCTGGCATGCCTGCCGGTTTCTGGCAGGGCTATGAGTTGGAGCTCAGCGATTTTGATTTACGCCAGTTGGCAGGTATCAACGACCTGCTTAAGCGTTGGCAAAACGAAGCGGCGGGTATCGAGTTCGATTCTGTCCTGGACCTGTCCCTTTACGGCGATCGTGTAACTGGCATCGGCGAAGCGCAAAGAATTACTTCGCCTTTCCTCGTAAAAGAGGCGACCGAGAGGTGGTTGCCGAAGGATGTGGCAGCGCTGGGCATTGACGCAGAGATCTTTGGGCGTTGGGATCCTTCCGACCGCGCTCAATTCGAAGCGTTTGAACAGCGACTGGACGAAGCTCGCGCTGCCGGTGATGAAACGGTCTGTTTGCCAGAGTCCGAAACACCGCTCTCGATTGCCGCCGCCGAGCAACTGTTTGCTGCATGGTCGAAGAAGATCGCCCCTGTCGAGACCAGTCTGGTCCAGCAACAGGAAAAGGTGGGCCGCGCTGTACTGCAAATCGGCCACAACATTGACGAACCGACCTACGTTCAGATTCGTCAGGCAGCCCTTCGCGCCGCTTTGGACGCAGTCCCAGAGTTGCCCGGCTTGCTCAAGCCTGAAGTCGTCCTGCGTGAGCACCAACTTCAAGGCGTGGCGTGGCTGCAGCACTTGTTCCGTTTGTCCCCATCAGACGTGTCAGGCTGCCTGCTCGCTGATGACATGGGGCTGGGGAAAACGATCCAGTTGCTCACTTTCCTGGTCTGGTACCTGGAAAAGTACCCGCAGGATAAGCCGACTCTGATCGTCGCCCCAGTCTCGTTGCTCGATAACTGGGAGCGAGAGCTTTACCGGTTCTTCTTCGCTGACGCGCTGCCAGTGCTGAAGCTCTATGGCTCAGCCTTGAGTGCAGTGAAGTTCAAGAAAGAAGAAATCCCTGCTGACTTGAAAGGCAAAGGCATCAAAAACTTGCTACGCCCAGGTTGGATGGGCGACGCCCGAATCGTCCTCACGACTTACGAGACACTGCGCGATCAGGAGTTTTCCCTGGCGCGTCAGCAATGGTCGATCGTCGTATGCGATGAAGCGCAGAAACTGAAAAACCCCGCGGCACTGGTGACTCAGGCGATCAAAGCCATTCCGGCGAGATTTCGAGTGGCGTGTACCGGTACGCCTGTTGAGAACACCCTGATAGATCTCTGGTGCCTCTTCGACTTCATTCAGCCAGGTTTTCTGGGCGGTTTGAACCAGTTCGGGCGCGAGTATCAGCGCCCAATCGAAGCCGCGTTGGAGCGTGACACGGTTGCCCTGGAGCGCCTTCGCGTGCTTATCGACCCACAGACTCTGCGCCGTACCAAGCAAGACATTGCCAAGGACCTGCCTGCCAAAATCGAAGACACGGCATGTCGTTCACTGAGCATGCACGCCTTGCAGCGCAATCTGTACCTGTCCGAAATAGCTGCGTACAGCCAGAAGCAGCAGATCGAAGAACAGCTCGATCAAAAGTCCTCCGGCATGCTCGGGTTGCTGCACAAGCTCAAGCTCATTTGTGCTCATCCTTACAGCGTTCAGCCAGACAAACGACTGCGCGACAACTCGCCGAAGCTGCAGTGGTTGATGCAGACGCTTGAGTCGATCAAAAGAGCCGGGAACGGCGACAAGGTCATTGTCTTTACCGAGTTGCGTGATATTCAGCGAGAGTTGCAGCACTCGATTCAAGAGCATTTCGGGTTTCGCGCTACCGTCATTAACGGTGATACCAGTACCAGCAGTCAGAGCGCGAATAGCCGCCAGAGGCTGATCGACCAATTCCAGGAGCAACCTGGTTTCGCAGTCATCATCCTGTCGACCATCGCCGTCGGTTTTGGGGTGAACGTGCAAGCGGCCAACCACGTCATTCACTTCACTCGTTGCTGGAACCCGGCCAAGGAAGATCAAGCGACGGATCGGGCCTATCGGATTGGGCAGGAGAAGGATGTGTACGTGTACTACCCAACCGTGCGTGATCCGGAGATGCCGACTTTTGAGGCGACACTTGATGACTTGTTGAGCAAACGACGGGCGTTGGCGCGGGATATGCTAAGCGGGGCTTCGGAGATTCAAGCTTCGGAGTTTGGGGAAATATTGGGGACCCGGTAGCGCTGTATCGGCTTGGACCGGATTCCCAATCTATTTGTATCGATGTAAGCAACGCCGAGAAAAAGGACTCAAAACTTGCCTATCAAAACGGACGTCTGGACCGTCGGTCTTGTACCGAACAAGCTTCGCCAAAGCCGATTGGCCAGCGAGCAGCTACTTGAGGAAATGATCATCAGCTCGCCCAGCATTCTCTCTGAGGAATGGATGCTGATAGGCAGGCAAGAGTCCACTGGAATGGGCGGGCGCATTGACCTACTGGCCATTGCACCTGATGGAAGTCTGGTGCTGATTGAGCTCAAAAGAGATCGCACGCCCCGTGAGGTCGTTGCTCAGGCCCTCGACTATGCCGTTTGGGTAGAAAGTCTGCGTGAGAACGAAATCGCGGCGATTTATCAACGGTTCCGACCTGGGAGCAGCTTGTATGCAGATTTTCTCGCGCGTTTTGGTCGTGTGCTTGACGATGAAGATCTGAATAAAAGCCATCAACTCATCATCGTCGCCACAGAGTTGGACGCCAGTAGCGAACGAATTGTTGAATACCTCAGCAAGCGAGATATTCCGATCAATGTGCTTTGCTTCCAAGTTTTCCAGGTAGGTGATCAGCAATTGCTGAGTCGGTCCTGGTTACTCGATCCTGTTCAGACTCAGGTGAACGCCGTATCGACAAGTGAAGGGCACAGCGAGCCTTGGAATGGAGAGTTTTACTGTTCGTTCGGCGATTCCGTCTCGCGTTCATGGGCTGATGCTGTGGAATTCGGTTTCATTTCTGGTGGTGGCGGTGCGTGGTATAGCAAGACCTTGCAACTCCTCTCTCCGGGAGATCGGGTCTGGGTAAATATTCCCCAGCAAGGTTATGTCGGTGTTGGGCGTGTTTTGGGAACGTCCACGCCTGCAAGTGAGTTCACAGTCATGCAGGATGGCGAAGAGCGGCCGGTGCTGGAGGTTGCGAAACGCGCCAGCTATCACGCTGAGTTTGCCGACGATCCGGAGCGTTGCGAATACTTTGTTCCGATTCAATGGCTGCAGAGTGTGCCTGTAAGTCAGGCCGTGCGGGAGGTCGGAATGTTTGGTAACCAGAACACGATTTGTCGTCCCACTACGCCCAAATGGCGGTGGACGATTGAGCGATTGAAGCAACGTTTTCCGCATTACGACGAAGTGGCTGCTGTTGGGGATGTGAGCATGCCGTAACGGCGAGCATAACCAATGTCAGATTCTGTATGGAATTCGAAACGGTCACGAGCAAGAGAAGAGCTTCAGACTCCTTCAACTTCGATCCCATGTTCTGCCAACCATGTCTTGCGCTGTGCGTAGTCAGGCATGACGCGCTCCAGGCGGAGCCAAAATTCTGGGGTGTGATGTGGCTCTTGCAAGTGCACCATCTCATGCACCACCACATATTCCGCAATGGGCTTGGGCAGCAGGATTGTTTTCCAGTGAAAGTAGAGCTGTGCGCCTTTGCCACAGGAGCCCCAGCGATAGCCCAGATCTTGCACACGCACACCGCTGGGGCTCAGGTCCATGCGGGCTTGGTGGTTCTTGACGCGTAAGGCCAGCCAACTGCGGGCATGTTCGCTGTACCAACGGATGAAATGTTCGCGGGCTCGTGGCAGTTCGCTACGCAGCAGGCGGAAGCGACCGGCAGAGAGTTTCAGTGGCACATCCTGCTCATCAACCAGTTTGAGGCGATAACTTCGGCCCAAATACAGAAACCCCTCTCCGTCGACGTATTCCTTGGTGGGGATTGAGCGCTGCAGGCGTTCCTTTTCGGCAAGACGCGAGTAAATCCAGAAGCTTTTTTCCGCTACGAATTGCCGCAGCGCTTGCTCATCAACCTCTGGCGGGGCAGACAGGATAAGTGCGCCGTCACGCTCGACAGTGATCTGTAGCGTCTTGCGCCGCGCGCTACGGCGTAGCGTCAGTTGCAGATCGTTTACGGTGAGGGTTTGATTGCTCACAGCTGCATCAACCGTTCATGGCTGGCTCTCGCTTGATCCATCAGGCGGTCAGACAGCACCCCCGCCGTATCGCTATCCACCAAGGGCGGACGCAGTCGCATCAGGTAATCGAATAGCTGCCCGGCCAGCTCCTCCTGAGCCGCTCGCTTGCGCGGGCTCCAGATATCGCGGTGGCTTTGGAGTTCGCCCACCAACAGATCGACCAGTTCCACTGTCACATCCTTCAAGCGCAGCAGCTCGGCGGCCTGCGGATTGGCGTCGGCACACACCACATCCAGCAGGGTGCGCAGGAAGGGGGCATAGTGTTCGGGCAAATCCAGGGGGCTGTAGTCATCGCTCATTTGACCGCTGCGCAGCTCGTTGATGATCTTCTGCATCTGCTCAACCAACTGATCCCACTGCTCGCCCAGCGACTTGAGCAGCTCGTTCAGGCGTTCGGACAGCTTGCGATAGAGCACCGGATCTTCATCAGTATGCTTGCGCACATGCGAGCGAATGGCGTGCTCCATCTCTGAGGCCTTGGCGCGGTCGTTGACGCTACGCGACAACTGCTTCTCGAAGTCTGCATCGGTGAGCTGGATCGGCGGAATCTTCGGGTCGATGCCCAGCGAGATAACGTGGTCGTCGATCAGCTTGCGTACCTTGGCGCCGACATCCTTGCCCAGTTGCGGCAGGTCCTTGTAGCGCCCGCGCGCACGTGCATGGATATAGGCCAGGCGCTTGGCATCCTTGACGAAGGGCAGGGCCTCGGGGCGCGGCAATACAGTGTCCAATGAGTCGAGGAACGCTTTGAGCTTTACCGCAAATTCGGCGCGCACCTTTTCCGACTCCAGTGCGGCAATGCAGGCTTCGGCATCTTCCAGCGACTCGATGCCCTGGCGACGCAGCACATCCACTACGCGCAGATGACGATCTCGCAGTACCGGCACCTCGTCCTTGATGCTGCTCAGCGCACCTTCGATATCCTCGTCGGCATAGGCTGCCAGGGCTTCGCGCAGGTGGTTGGCGACCCCGTAGTAGTCGACCACGATGCCGCAGCGCTTGCCGAAACCCGTACGGTTGACCCGCGCAATGGCTTGCAGCAGCTCGGCTTCCTTGATTGGCCGGTCAAGGTACATGACCCCTTCGATGGGGGCGTCAAAGCCGGTGAGCAACATAGACTTAACGATCAGGAAAGCCAGCGGGTCGGCCTTGCCCGGCTGCTCATGATTCAGGGGCTTCTTGAAGCGCTGGATCAGCAGCTCTTGCTTGCTGCCATCCGTCCAGGTTTTCCACTCGGCCGGATCGTTATTTGAGCCAGAAATAATCGGTGCGAACTCCAGGCAGCGTAGCCTGTCGCGATAGCGCCATGCCTGCACGCGCGCCTGCAGCTTGGGTAGACGCTGGCACAGTGCCTCATCGTCGAGGTCCTTGTCGGCTGCTGGCAACGCTTCGGCCTCGGCCAGCAACTGATCGCGGGCGGCCCGCAGCGCGTGGAAATAGCGGATTGCCGCAATCCGGCTATAGGCTACAACCTGCGCCTTGTAGCCATTGGGCAAGATATTGGTGACGTAATGTCTGAGGATGTCGCGCGCCTTATCAGCGATCAGCGCGGGGGCATCAAAGATATGGCCTTTGGTGGCGTATTTTTTCTTGATCAGCTCCAGCTCGTCCTGACTGTGCTCGCGGAACAAATCCTCGAACAGTTCATCCAGGCTCGCCCCATCTTTCAATGCGCCCTGGGCAGTGCGTCCTTCGTAAAGCACCGGCACTGTAGCGCCATCTGCCTCAGCTTCTTTGATGGTGTATTTGTCGATGAACGCGCCGAAAATTTCGTGGGTGCGTTTCTTATCGCCCATGATGATCGGTGTACCGGTAAAGCCGATGCGCACGCAGTTGGGCAGGCCCGCCAGCAGGTTCGCCTGCAGATCGCCGGCCTGGGTGCGGTGCGCTTCATCGATCAATACCAGAATGCTTTCGTCGTGGTTGAGCACCTCGAATGGTTTGCTTACCAGATAGGGCGCGCGCTTTTCTGCGGCTTTGAGGGGGGCCGCAGCTTGCGTAGGGATCGGCGCCTCCCCATCTTCCTCCTGTTCGGGATTGCGATACTTTTGGATGGTGGCGAATACCAAGCCGGGGCCCTGGCGGCGTGCCAAGGCTTTAACACCCTCGATATTGGAGGCCACCTCCGGCAGTTCACCGCTCAGCGTGGCGGTGGCGGCGAGCTGGTTTTGCAGGTCTTTACGGTCGGTGACCACGATGATCTTGAAGCGGCGCAGTTGTGTATCCGTGCGCATCTTGCGCACCAGAAATACCATGGTCAGGCTCTTGCCCGAACCCTGGGTGTGCCAAACGATGCCGCCGCGCTGGTCGCTCTCGCCATGCTCAAGGCGTGTTTGCCCGCGTTTCATGCGGATCACCGTGCGGTTCACCGCGCGGTACTGCTGGTAGCGGCAGACCGTCTTGATGGTCTGCCCGCCAACCTGCATGAACAACATGAAATGCCGGATCAGATCGAGCAGGTGGGCCGGCGTCAGCATGCCTGCCACCAGGCGTTCCTGCTCAGACAGTTTGGCTTTGCCTAGCTGCTCGGCTACTGACTGCTCGCTGCCGCTACCTTCCGGGCCAACCACGGTTTTCCATTGGGAGAAATGCCCGAAGCCGGCCCCAATGCAGCCCACCCGTGCTTCGTCGTAGCTACTGGCGACCAACAGCTGCACGCTAGCGAACAGTGTTTCGTTGCCCTCGTTGTCCTCCACCTCAAAGGCCGCCTTGCGCTGGTTGCTGTAGCGGCGCAATTGATCGACAGCTTCGGCCAGCGGTTCAGGGATGGAGGGGCTCTTGCACTCCACCACTACCAGCGGGATGCCGTTCACCAGCAACACCAGATCCGGGACGATAAATTTCTTGCCGCTGTTATAGCCCGGTGGGCAATCCACTCGGAACTGGTTGATCACGCTGAAGTGGTTATTGGCCGGGTTGGCCCAGTCGATGTACTGGATGGTCTGGCCACGCCCACCTTCCCAGCCCGGGAGGCCGTCGACCGTGATGCCTTTGAGCAGCAGCTCAGTGACTGTCTGGTTGGCTTCCATCAACTTGCCGGCGCCTACGCGGGTAATGGCCGCCACTGCTTCGGCAATGCGCTGCTCATCCAGCCAGGGCTGACCGTCGCGCAGGTTGATGGCACGCAAGCACTCGGCCAGTGCGGCCCGCTGAATCACTTCACTGAAACTGCTGCGGCCGGTGATGGCCGGGTCGTCGAGGCTGCCCTCGATATGCTTCCAGTTCAGCCCCTGTAACTGAGCCACAAAGGGTTTTTCGACGTCATCCAATTCCCAGCCCATGGTTACTCCTTTAATCCAGTTCAGGCGTGTATGGGCTCATACAGGCTCATAGCGGCTCATAGTGGCTCATAGAATTTTTAGCCGAGCTTATAGACCGACCAGCGTCGTTCACCTTGCTGTATCAGTGTGCCCTTGTCTTTCATGCGCTTGAGCAGTTTTGCCGCCTGATCAGGCGAGAGCCGGCAAAGATCCATTACTTCAGCGCGCTGAATCTGCCCATGCTGCTGCACATAGTTCAACACCATTTGTTCATGTTGAATGGGTGTGAAGCCTGCCTGGCGGGTATAGCCGGCCTTGTCGCCCACGGCCTGGTACAGACTGGCTGACAAAGTGTAGCTGCGCCCTCGGGTAGAACCGTGAGCCTCCACCAAGCCGGCTTCGGTCAGGGCTTCCAGCGTGCGTTTGGCACTGGCGGTGTCGCGCTGGATCTGTACGGCCAGTTCGTCGGCCGTGACGCGCTTGGTTTCACGCAGGGCGGCCAGCGCGATCAGGCTGTCGATGGGCAGCTCGGCGTTGGTGGCGCGTTCGTGCTCGACAACTAGCCGGCGGAAGTCTAGGTCGGCCTCTGCGGTGGGCAGCCGCAGCACCACGCTCTGGGCAGTGGTGTAACTGTAGTCCGGGGCCGGTCGGCCGAACTTGAGCATGCCGCGGAAAATCTTGTCCACGCCTCGGCCGGAGCGTTCGACCACGCCGACGCGCTTCATGGCATCGGCCAGGGCGGGGTTGCGCGGGCGCGGTTCGGTCACCAGCAGGTTGGCCAGGGTCACGCCATCGACCAAGCCACCGGGGTTGCTGACCACCAGGGCGTCGTCCTCCAGGCGCACATGCACCGCGCCTCTGCCGTGGTAATCGCGATGCACCAAGGCATTGGCTACGGCTTCACGGAAGGCACCGAGGTCGACCTTGGGCACTGGCACGCGGAACAGGCCGACCTGTAGTTCTTCCTCTGGGTTGTAGGGACGGAAGTTGGTTTCTAGCCAGTCCAGAGCCTTGAGCAGCGGGAAGCGGCGAAATTCGTTGAAGCGCACTGCCTGCTGGGCCAGCACCTGGAAAGCGAATTCGTGGGTGGGCACCAGTTGGCGCAGGGAGGTTTCTCGACCGATCAGTAGCAGGCCGGTAAGCGTCGGCACGCGCGTACCGTCCGGCTGGCGCGCAGTGAGCAGTAGCGCGCCGTCCAGGGCTTCGTCGTCCAGTTCCAACAGCACGCGGTCGCCGCCGTATTGCTGCACCGCCTGGCGCAGACGCTCTCGCTCCAGTGGGTCGAGGTCCGCCAGGGTGGCGCCAGCCACCGGCTGGGCGGAGACATCGAGCAGGCCGAAGCTGCTTGCGCGGCTGCTGCGCTCATGGGGCAGCATGGCTATGCATTCGGGAGTGCTGTCGTGCTTCAAGCGGCGGCGCAGGTAGACGCCGCTGGTGGTGGCCACCTCGCATTGGGCCTTGGGCACATGGATGCGTGCTACGGTCACGCCTTCTAGCTCGATCGCTTCGATCTGTACGTTCAGCGACGGCGAGGTGCGCGCTGCGACCATGCCGGCCAAACCCTCCAGCAGGCGATGCTCGGCATGCAGGCCGGTGGGTGTGCCATCGTCCTCGACGCCCAGCCACAGCTCGCCACCTTCGGTGTTTGCCAGGCAGACTAATGCCTCGATCAGGTCACGATCGGGGAGCTTGCTGCGATCACTTTTGAACTCGACGGTGAGGGATTCGCGAGGCGGTAGGCGCTGGGGCATATTAGGTTCCCATTGGCGCAGCAGATTGCTGCACCGATTCGAGTAGCGAGGTGACACGCATACGGCCGGTTAGTAGATCGTCCATCAGGCCGGATTTTTGTTGAAGCAGTTTTTCCAACTGCGCCCGTTCGTATTGGATTCTGTCTCCAAGGCTGGAGAAGCGGTCAGTGATCAATGCCTGCTCATCAGGTGGGGGCAACGGAATCTCGAAACGCTTCACTTCTGAAACATTCAGGTGCGGGTTGGTCGTTCCCGAAGTCAACAGGGCAATACGGTCCTTTACTGATCCAGAATATATCTGTGCTAACAAATAGAAACTGGTGAGCTTGCCTGCTTGCGGCCTAAGCAGCATGACTCGCTGCCCCAAACATATTTGCATCCCTTCTGGAATAACAAATGCCTCACCTACAGGGGCCTCTCGGGTGAAGATTAAGTCGCCAGAGGTAGGCTCCAGCCTGGCAATGCGTTCTCTATACTCGCGCGCCGACACACGAGACGCCATTTTTTCAAGGAAGACTCCATCCTTGATGTGCATGGTCCGTGCGACCAGCGCACCTTCGGTTTGAAAACTCGGCGTTGAATGTGGACAGTCCACTATGTGAGTGCATGCCTCGTCCAGGGGCACAACCTCCCACTCCTTAGGAATCCACCCCAACGGCGACTCCATATAGAGCTGCGGCGCCTCTCTCTGTGGCGGGCGCAGTTGGCCGTTGGAGTCGATGCCACGGGTCAGCAGGTCGTGCAGCAGGCCCTGCTTGACGGCCTTGAGCTTGTCGATCAGTGCCTCGGTTTCGCGTATGGCGGTGTCGAGGATGTCCAGGATTTGGGCAATCTTACGCCGCTCCCCGAATTCTGGTCGGTAAACCTCCAGCTCATAGACATCCCTCCGGTTCAGTCCTGGGATACCCGTAGATGTATCCAGTAGATGAAGCGGCAACCAAGACAGTACCCAATACAGCCAACGACGCTCTTCTGGCGGACAGTTCACCCAATACGTCGTATCAATGGGCCATAAATCATCATCAGACCAAGTGACCTTGCCAACGCTGCCCTTACGACCGACAACAATCCCCGGCCCAGCGATCAGTGCGGATTGATGGCGACCCACCTCACCATTTGAGCCAAATACGGGAAAGCCGTGTCCAGTACGGCGTTCGGCAGGTAGCGGCTCACCATATTCAAGAGAGAGGAGCGCGTCGAGTTTAGACATATCCCAATCCCTTCAGGAAACCATCTAACGCCTCTGCCGCCGCATTGCGCTTCTGCTCGATTTCGTTCAGCGTTATTCGATACTTGTCCCACCAGTTCTCGAAGGCGGCGACTATCTGCTTGCGCTGGGCGGCGATATAGCGTTCGACGATGGCCTGCATGTCGTTGTGCAGGATGGTCAACAGCAGTTCGGCCGCTTGCTGCTCGTCCAGCCCGTCGACGGCCTGATTCAGGTGGCTGGCGAAGTTCTCCTGCCGGCTTTTGAGCTGTTTTTTCACCTTTATCAACTCGGCTTTCCAGGCCCTGAGCTGGGCTTCGTCGACGGTGTTTTCTTCGTCATCTGTATCCGTCGCGCTGTCTGTCTCGTCAGCCTCTTCCCCCTTGATCGGGGATGCGGCCTTGAGTTGACTATCCAGTTCGACCTTTTTTGCTTCTAGCTCGGCCAAACCGGCAACAAAATCACCGAGCAGGAATTTCACCAGCTTGTGCTCCAGCGGGCTTTGCTTGCTGGCCTTGTCTTCCAGAGCCGTGATGATGCTGGTCCGCCAAGCGTCGATTACGCCCCGGCTACCGCGAGCCATCAAGCCAAGGAAGTCGTATTTGCTCTGGTACCAGAAGCCGGCGACGATGCCCCGAACCTGGAAGGGGTCGAGCAGGCCGATGCCTTCCAGCGTCTGGCTAAAACTGGCCAGCAGTTCGCCGCGCAACTCGACCAGGGCAGCGCTGTTATCCAGCTTCCCAGCCAGGGCGGTGATTCGCGGGCTGTGTTCGTGCCACCAGCGCTCGAAGGCCTCACGGAGGGCGGCTTCCTTGACCTGCAGGCCTACATTGCCTTCGATGGCCGGCTTGAGGTCGGTGCGGCGGGTTAGCTCGCTGCGAAAGTCGAGATATTGTGCGTCGCGCGCCACGAATAGGTCATGAGGGTCGAGGCCGTGGGCGGCGAACAGCGGCGTTTTCGCTTCGACTTCGGCCTTGGGCACACCACCCAGCAGGTGGGCACGTACATCATGCGGCTCGGGCAGCGGTGCGTTATCCACATAGCGGCGGATATTCAGGTTGTAACCGGCGTCGCGCAAAGTGGCGATATCCACCACGTCACAGAGGCCATCGATCCGGCGGAATTCGTCGAAGGCGGTGGTGATTTTCTCAATATGCTCGGGCAGCAAGTAGTTCTGCGCACGGCCCTCAAAGTATTCGCGGTCAGCGTTGATAAATAGCACCTTGCCCTGGCGCTCGGCAGGCTTGGCGCTGACACGGTTGGCGCCTTCCTGCTTTTGTTGGCGCAGGATTAGGATGCAGGCCGGAATACCAGTGCCATAGAACAGGTTGGCCGGCAGGCCGATCACGGCTTCGAGCAGGTCGTTCTCGATAATGCCAGCGCGAATGCCGCGTTCCTCACCGCCCCGGAACAGCACGCCGTGGGGCAGTACGGTGGCGATCATGCCCTCGTCGCGGGTCACTGCGAGCATGTGCTGCAGGAACATCAGGTCGGCCTTTTTCGAGCCCAGTGGCACCTCGCCGAAGCGGAAGCGCTGCTCGCGGAATGTCGGGTTCCAGGCCAAGCTGCCATCCGGGCTTTTCTCGGTATGACCCCAGTTGATGGAGAACGGCGGGTTGGTGAGAATGCGGTCGAAGCGGCGTAACTCACCGCCTTCGACATGCCGAGGGTTGGCCAAGGTGTCTTCGTTCTCCAGGCCGGTGCCGCTGATGCCATGCAACAGCATGTTCATCTGTGCGATGGACCAGACGGTACCGTTGAATTCCTGGCCGAAAAGGTTGGCCTTGCGACCGTCTTCTCCGTGCTCGTCAATGTATTCCTTGGCAGCAATCAACATGCCGCCCGAGCCGCAGCAGGGGTCATAGATATCGTGGTCTAGGGTCGGCTTGAGCAGTTGCACCATCAGTCTCACCACCGGACGTGGCGTATAGAACTCGCCGCCTTTCTTGCCGGCCGAATCGGCGAACTCTGCTATCAGGTATTCGTAGGCAGCACCCAGCAAGTCGGGGAATTCGAAGTCGCTGTTGCGCAGGCGCACGTCACCGAAGTGGGTGATGAGTTGGCGCAGCTTCTGATCGGGAATTTTGCTCTGGCCTACCTTGCGGGTGAAGTCGATGTGCTCCAGCACCCCTTCCAGGTCCGCATTGTTTCCCTCGATGCCGGCCAGCGCCTTGTTCAACAGATCGCCGACATTGGTGTGCGCTTCGTTGAGCACGTACCAGAATCGCGAATGGATGGGCACCCAGAAATTGCCATGGACCTTGTACCAGCGCGGATTTTCCGCCAGGGCACATGCCTCGGATTTACTCTTGCCGGCATTTATCTGATCGGCGACGACCTGCTCATAGCGCTCCTCGAATACGTCGGAGCAGCGCTTGAGGAACAGCATGCCAAAAATGTATTCCTTGAACTCCGAGGCATCCATTTTGCCGCGCAGAATATCGGCAGCCTTGAACAGATGGCGTTCCAGTTGTTGAAGCGTGAGGGGCATTGCGGAATCTCTTATGGGCACCCAGGAGCGGATGCCGATCCTGATGGTATTAAATGCCGGGGATTGTATCCCAATCCAAGCTCAGTACTGAGCAGTCTCGGTTGTACGGGGTCAGGTTGGGCAGCGCAAGACAGGATGCCCGGATGCTTACGCTTAAATGCCGTGGCTGCGAAGATAAGTAGAGATTTCAGACATTAAAAAGCCGGCTTATGGCCGGCTTCTCGTTGACTAACTCAGTTCGTTTTTGACAAACCTCACCAGCCTTCAAAACGTACATCCGGCTCTTGCGGCCGGCTGTGGGACTTGGTCAGAAAGTGATCTGCCTTGTCGGTGCGAGGTGTTGGCTCGCAAATGTGGGGCGGAGGATACGCGGGTTTTCTTCAGAATCCCAGTGGTAAGTGGTGTGGAATCATTGGGTTATCGGTGATTCAGGGGGAAAGCAGGGGGCTGCTGCGCAGCCCAGCGGGAGCAAGCTCCCTCGCCACAAAAGCTTCTGCCACAGCTCCGGCTACAGCTGCCACAATTCCCGCCACCGTTTCTGGTCTTGGGTGGGTTAGTCGAACACCGGCGGTCTCTGTTTGTTGAGGGTGGACCACCAGAACACCCAGCCAATCACCCGTATGTTTTGCGCATCAATCTGTTCGGCGCTGAAGACTTCGTCGGGGTAGGCGGTGTTGTTGTGGCTACGCAGCCGCAGCCGATTACCGGGGACGCGGTGCAGGTATTTGATACGCAGCATGCCGTCGTGCTCAAGCGCATAGATATGGCCGTCGACGATTTGGGTCAGGCCGCGGTCGATGGCGAGGGTGGAGCCGTCTTCGATGCGTTCGGCCATGCTGTCGCCGACCATGGTGGTGCAGATGGCATCGCCGGGGTCGATTTCCAGGGATTCTAGGTGGCTGCGGGGCAGGCGGATGGTTTGGTCGGGGATTTCGATGATGTGGGTTTTGGTTTCGCCGGGGGCGATGGGGGCTTCCTTGTAGAGGGGCAGTTCGATGTCCGTGGTCTCTTGCACGCTGTAGACGCCATCGTTTTCGGCGGCTTCATAGGTGATGCCGGGGCCCAGGCCCAGTGGGGTCTGCGGGCCTTCGCCGGTGGCGAGCCATTGCGGGCTGACGGTCAGCAGGCTGGCGATGGAGTAGATGCGCCCTGGCGGGATGCCACGGTTGAACCAGTTGTTTATGTGCTGGGATTTCACGCCGTATAACTTCGCGAAGTCGGCGGATCGGATATTCGCTTCTTTTAGAAGGGCTCTGAAGCGGTCGCCACTGGAAAGTATTTTCATAAACGGAAAGTTTAGGGGCGACGGTGTTTTCGGCAATAAACATGTCGTGCAAATATATAAGACGATCTTTCCGTTTGCAGGATTTGAAAGGGGCGGGCTAAACGGCGTTAAACGGTATTAATACAACTTCGTATTTATCATCATTAAGACATAAAAAAACCCCGGTGCAAACCGGGGTTCTTCTTTACTTCAGTCTCAGCCTTTGTAGGCGGCAACCGACTTGGTGATCGCTTCGCGGGCGGCGTCTGCACCGGCCCAGCCTTCGATCTTGACCCACTTGCCTTTCTCGAGATCCTTGTAGTTCTCGAAGAAGTGTTCGATCTGCTGGATCAGCAGGGCTGGCAGGTCGGTGTATTCCTTCACGTCGACGTACAGCTGCGACAGTTTGTCGTGCGGTACGGCGATGACTTTGGCGTCGCCGCCGCCGTCGTCGGTCATGTTCAGGATGCCGACCGGACGGGCGCGGATGACCGAGCCTGGGGCGACTGGGTAAGGGGTCACGACCAGCACGTCGAGGGGGTCACCGTCGTCGGCCAGGGTGTTGGGGATGAAACCGTAGTTGGCCGGGTAGAACATTGGGGTGGCCATGAAACGGTCAACGAACAGGCAATCGCTGTCTTTGTCGATTTCGTATTTGATCGGGGCGTGGTTGGCCGGGATTTCGATCGCGACGTAGATGTCGTTCGGCAGGTCTTTGCCAGCCGGAATCTTGCTGTAGCTCATTGGGCGGTGCCCCCGTTAGTTGACCAAATGACTGGTCGGATTGACCAAAAAGTGGCGGCGATTATAGGCATATTCGGCCGTCGATGCCACGTTACAAGGGTCTTAGAGACCTTAGTATGACGCCTGATAGACCGGATCTTCGGCTTGAAGTTGCCGCAGCCGGGCCAACGGGTCCTGGCGGTAGAACGCCTTGAGCTGTTCATAGACCCGCGGGTACGCCTGGTGCAGCAGGTCCGGGGCGCTGAAGAAGTATTCGCTGGTGACGGCGAAGAACTCCGCCGGATTCTCTGCGGCGTAGGGGTCGATGAGGGTTTCTGCGTCCGGATCCTGGTCCAGTTGACGGTTGAGGTCGTCGAAAGCCTGTTGCATGGCCTCGGCCCAGTCTTTGACCCGCATGTCGGCATGCAGCGGTGGCAGGCCGTTGGCGTCGCCGTTGAGCATGTCGAGTTTGTGCGCTAGCTCGTGGATCACCAGGTTGTAGCCGTCCCAGCCGCCGCTGGCGAGCACGCCGTCCCAGGCCAGGATGATCGGGCCTTGGGGCCAGGCTTCGCCGCTGTGTTCGCCGTCCCATTCGTGCTCGATGCCGCTGGCGTCGCGGTAGCGCTGGGGGCTGAGGAAGTCGTCGGGGTAGAGCACGATTTCGTGGAAGCCCTGGTACCAGTTCAAGTCGCCGAGGTGCATCAGCGGCAATTGGGCCTGGGCGGCGAGCAGCAGGCGTTGTTCCTGGTGCAGTTCGACGCCGGGCAGGGCGCTCAGGTGTTTGTCATGCAGAAACAGCACGCAGGCTTCGCGCAGCCATTGGTCCTCGGTGGCGCTGATGCCGTCGAGAAAGCTCAACTGGTGACGCACCCGCTGCCAGGTTTCCTCGCTGACGGGATGTTTGGCGAGGGTGCGTTGCCGGCGCCAGCCGCTCAGGGACCACATGGCCGATCAGCGCGGATGGGCTTTCGAGGCGTTGGCGGCGAGGCGGCTGCGGATCACGCCGACGATCATTGGTACCAGCGACAGCAGGATGATGCCCAGCACCAGCAGCGACAGGTTCTGCTTGATGAATGGCACGTTGCCGAAGAAGAACCCGAGGGTGACCAGGCCGCCGACCCACAGGATGGTGCCCAGGACGCTGAAGGCGAAGAAGCGCGGGTAGGGCATTTTTGCAACGCCGGCGACGAAGGGGGCGAAGGTGCGGATGATCGGCAGGAAGCGCGCCAGGGTCACGGTTTTGCCGCCGTGTTTGTCGTAGAAATCGTGGGTTTGTTGCAGGTAGTCGCGGCGGAAGATTTTCGAGTTCGGGTTGCTGAACAGCCGTTCGCCTGCGGTGCGGCCAATGATGTAGTTGGTGCTGTCGCCGAGGATCGCCGCCAGCATCAGCAGGCCGCCGAGCAGCACCGGGTCCATGCCTCCACCGGCGGCTACCGCGCCGGCGATGAACAGCAGGGAATCGCCCGGCAGGAAGGGCATCACCACCAGGCCGGTTTCGCAGAAGATCACCAGGAACAGGATGGCGTAGATCCACGGCCCGTAGTTGGTCACCAGCAGGTCGAGGTACACATCGAGATGCAGTATGAGGTCGAGGGGGTTGAAATCCATGCAAAGCACCTGTGGTCGCGGCCTGACTGGGTGGGGCCTGTGGGTCGGGCTTCGAGTAAGGCTACAGCGCGTGTAGCTTTTTCTTACAAGCCGGGAAGAGCGGCATTATACGAGGTCGAGGGTGGTGTGCGTGGTGAGTTTGTAGCGGGGGATGTCGGGAGGCTTCTGGCTGGGTGAAGAACTCTGTGGCGAGGGAGCTTGCTCCCGCTGGAGCGCGAAGCGGTCCCAAATGCAGCCAACCCGGTCTGCCTGATGCACCGCGTGCTCAGGTTCTGGGGCTGCTGCGCAGCCCAGCGGGGATAAATCCCCTCGCCACAACGTTTCACCCAACCACAGGGGTTATTGATCAGTCCGCGGTAATCGGGTCAGAGCTCTTCGCTGATCGGCAACACGTAGTTCTTGAACTCGGTGTCTTCCTTGAAGCCGATGGACTCGTAGGTTTTCTGCGCCACGTCGTTGTTGCTGCTGGTGGAGACGCGCATGCGTACGGCGTTGGTTTCCTTGGCCATTTTTTTCGCGGTGCGGATCAGGTTGTCGGCCACCAGCTGGCGGCGGGCGTCCTCGGCGACGTAGATGTCGTTGAGGATCCACACGCGCTTGAGCGACAGTGATGAGAAGCTTGGGTAGAGCTGGCAGAAGCCCAGCAACCGGTTGTCATCGTCATCGGGCAACGCCAGGTAGATCACCGATTCCTTGCGGCGCAGGCGTTTTTCGAGGAAGGCTCGGGACGAATCCGGGTAGGGCAGCGAGCCATAGAATTCCCGGTATTTGACGAACAATGGGGTCAGCAGGTCCAGGTGTTCCAGGGTCGCTTGGATAATCCGCATAGTAGGTCTCGTCTGCAAAGGTCGACAGATACTCGGACAACAACGGCGTTCTGCCGTGCTTCGATGCTGCCTGAAAGCGGATCAAAAACGCAAACTTGTAAACGGATCAGCTTCGGGGCGGCATCAGTAGGAAGTTACCTTTCATATCGGCGGTATTTTCCGAGTCTAGAGTTTGGACCTGGGCTTCGTCCTTCAGGTTGACCCCCGAGAGCTGTCTGCGGCAGGCCTCGCGCATCAGGTAGATCAGGCGGTGGGCGGCCATGCCGTAGCTCAAACCTTCGAGCCGGACGTTGGAGATGCAGTTGCGATACGCATCGGTCAGGCCGACTTTCGGGTTGTAGGTGAAATACAACCCCAGGCTGTCGGGGGAACTGAGGCCGGGGCGTTCGCCGATCAGGATCACCGACATTTTTGCGCCGAGCCGCTGCGCCACCTCATCAGCCACCGCGACGCGGCCCTGTTCCACCAGAATCACCGGCGAGGTTGACCAACCATCAGCGGCGGTCTGTTCTTCCAGCCGCGCCAGGAACGGCAAGGTATGCCGATGCACCGCCAGCGCCGACAGGCCGTCGGCCACCACGATGGCCAGGTCTACGCCGCCGGGATTGGCCGCTGCGTAGTCCTCCAGTATTTGTACGGAGGCCTCGTCGAGCCGTCGGCCCAGGTCCGGGCGCTGCAGGTAGCTGTTGCGGTCGCTGGCGGCGCTGTGCAGCAGCAGGCTTTCGCGGCCGCGTTCAGTCAGTTGCGCGCGAATGCCTTCATGGTCGAAGGCCAGGTGCACGGCGTCCCGAGCCTGGGCATGGGCGTACTGGAAGTCCAGTTGCGCCGAGGTCGGCAGGCTGGTGCCGGTGCGGCCCAGGGCGATGCGCGCCGGGGTGAGGTTGCGCAGATTCAGCCAAGGGTTTTGTGGATCTACAGGTTTTTTATCCATGGGCAGTTCTCTCATCCCAAATGCGGCTTATCCCAAATGAGCTAATGCGTGACGAAACGCCGGTGGCAGGTTGTCGCCGAACCGCACCCGGCCATCGGCCTGGGTGAAAATGCCCATGTTCGCCAGCCACGTTTCGAATTCCGGCGCCGGCTTCAGGCCCAGGGTCTGGCGGGCGTAGAGGGCGTCGTGGAACGAAGTGGTCTGGTAGTTGAGCATGATGTCGTCGGAGCCGGGGATGCCCATGATGAAGTTGATTCCGGCCACGCCCAGCAGGGTCAGCAGGGTGTCCATGTCGTCCTGGTCGGCTTCGGCGTGGTTTGTGTAGCAGATGTCGCAACCCATCGGCACGCCCAAAAGCTTGCCGCAGAAGTGATCTTCGAGGCCGGCGCGGATGATCTGTTTGCCGTTGTACAGGTATTCCGGGCCGATAAATCCTACGACGGTATTCACCAAAAACGGCTTGAAATGCCGTGCGACGGCGTAGGCCCGGGTTTCGCAGGTCTGTTGATCGACACCGTAGTGGGCGTTGGCTGAAAGGGCACTGCCCTGGCCGGTTTCGAAATACATCAGGTTGTTGCCCAAAGTGCCGCGATTCAGGCTCAGCCCGGCGTCGTAGCCTTCCTGCAAGATGTTCAGGTTGATGCCGAAACTGGCGTTCGCCGCTTCGGTGCCGGCGATGGACTGGAACACCAGGTCCAGGGGCACGCCACGGTTCGCCGCTTCAATGGAAGTGGTGACGTGGGTCAGCACGCAGCCTTGGGTCGGGATGTCGTAGCGCTGGATGATGGCGTCGAGCATTTCCAGCATGGCGCAGATCGACGCTGTGCTGTCGGTGGCCGGATTGATGCCGATCATGGCGTCGCCATTGCCGAAGAGCAGGCCGTCGAGGATGCTTGCGGCGATCCCGGCGGGCTCATCGGTGGGGTGGTTGGGTTGCAGGCGGGTCGACAGTCGCCCGCGCAGGCCGAGGGTGCCGCGAAATTTCGTCACCACGCGGATTTTCTGCGCCACCAGCACCAGGTCCTGCACGCGCATGATCTTCGACACGGCGGCGACCATTTCCGGGGTCAGGCCCGGGGCCAGCGCCCGCAGGCTGTGTTCGTCGGCCGCATCGCTGAGCAGCCAGTCGCGAAAACCGCCGACGGTGAGGTGGCTGACGGCGGCGAAGGCCTGTTTATCGTGGGTGTCGACGATCAGCCGGGTGACTTCATCGTCCTCGTAAGGAATCAGCATTTCTTGCAGGAAATGGCTGAGGGGCAGGTCGGCCAAGGCCATTTGCGCTGCTACGCGTTCGCCATCGTTGA
This sequence comes from Pseudomonas sp. P105, assembly GCF_032614175.1. Lineage (NCBI taxonomy): Bacteria > Pseudomonadati > Pseudomonadota > Gammaproteobacteria > Pseudomonadales > Pseudomonadaceae > Pseudomonas > Pseudomonas sp. P105. Next base: position 5,506,571 of record NZ_CP126693.1, on the reverse strand, counting down.
GCGCCGCGACCTCGGCCAGGAAATCCCCGGAACGCGCCGGGCTGGCCTTCGCCATCAGGTCTTTGAGGCTGTCGAAGCGGTAGGTCTGGGCGCCGACCGTGTGTGCAAAACTGGCCATACAGGTTCTCCGTGACGGCGCCGCTGGGCGGCGCCGTGGTTTTCGGCGTTTTACAACTTAGTGCAAGGCTTCTTCAGCTTTCTGAATGGCCGCGAATTCTTCTTCGGGCGTGCCTGCTACCAAGTGATGCCGACTGTAGAACGCGAAGTAAGCAATTAACACTCCATAGATGATCGCCGCGCCGATGACCACCCGCGGATCCACCAGAAAGCCCGCTACTACGGCGATGCACGCCAGCACCAGGGCCACGCCCGAGGTGAAGATGCCTCCCGGTGTGCGGTATGGCCGGTCCATTTTGGGGCGGCGGATGCGCAGGGTGATGTGCGCGGCCATCATCAGCACGTAGGAGATGGTGGCGCCGAACACCGCCACCAGAATCAGCAGATCGCCCTGGCCGGTCAGGGACAGACCGAAACCGATAATGCCGGGGATGACCAGCGCCAATACTGGTGCTTTGCTTTTATTGGTTTCGGAGAGCTTGCGTGGCAGGTAACCGGCGCGAGACAACGCGAAGATCTGCCGCGAGTAGGCGTAGATGATCGAGAAGAAGCTGGCGATCAGGCCCGCCAGGCCCACCAGGTTGACGAAGTTGCCCATCCAGGTCGAGCCGCCGTAGGCCTTGGCCAGGGCTTCCACCAGCGGGTTGCCCGAAGCCATCAGCGCATTGGAACCCGCACCGCCTGGGCCGATCACCAGAATCAGCAGGGCAAACGCCACCAGCACCAGCATGGCGCCGATCAGGCCGCGCGGCAGGTCGCGCTTGGGGTTCTTGGTTTCTTCAGCCGCCAGCGGTACGCCTTCCACGGCCAGGAAAAACCAGATGGCATACGGAATGGCTGCCCACACGCCGACGTAGCCGAACGGCAGGAATGGGCTGGCGCCCGTGGCTGCGGTGACCGGGATGTCCAGCAGGTTGGCGACGTCGAAGTGCGGCACCATCGCCACCAGAAACACCCCCAATGCCAGGGCGGCGACGGCAGTGATGATGAACATCAGCTTGAGCGCTTCACCCACGCCGAATATGTGGATGGCGATGAAGATGATGTAGAACGCCAGATAGATCATCCAGCCGCCAATGCCGAATAGCGATTGGCAATACGCGCCGATGAACACGGCAATCGCCGCGGGGGCGATGGCGTACTCGATGAGGATCGCCGTGCCCGTGAGAAACCCGCCCCAGGGCCCGAATGCGCTACGGGCAAAGCCATAGCCGCCGCCAGCGGTAGGAATCATCGAGGACAGCTCGGCCAGGGAAAAGCACATGCACAGGTACATCGCGGCCATCAGCAGCGTGGCAAGAAACATCCCGCCCCAACCGCCCTGGGCCAGGCCGAAGTTCCAGCCGGCGTAGTCCCCGGAAATGACATACGCCACCCCCAGGCCCACCAGCAGGACCCAGCCCGCCGCGCCTTTTTTCAGTTCACGTTGTTGGAAGTATTCGGAGCCGACTTTTTCAAAGTCGACCGAGGACGTTGCCGGTTGCGGGTTTGCTTGATCGCTTGGCATAAGGGTTTACCTGTTTTTATTGTTTTTTTGTCTAGCCTGATCGCCGGATTAGCGCAGTACCCCTGTGGGAGCGGGCTTGCTCGCGAAGGCGGCGGCACCTTGAGCAACTATGTGACTGACACACCGCTTTCGCGAGCAGACTCGCTCCCACAGGGGAGTTGGGCCAGCCGAAACTGGAGCGCCATCCACAAATCCTGTGTGGGAGCGAGCCTGCTCGCGATAGCAATCTCAAGGGCGAAGCAGAACCACCTGCCTCGCCCCAATGCCTTAGAAGAACCCCAACGGATTGATGTCATAGCTCACCAGCAGGTTCTTGGTCTGCTGGTAATGATCGAGCATCATCTTGTGGGTTTCACGACCCACGCCGGACTTCTTGTAGCCACCAAACGCCGCATGGGCCGGGTAGAGGTGGTAGCAGTTGGTCCAGACGCGACCGGCCTTGATCGCCCGGCCCATGCGGTAGGCGCGGTTGATGTCGCGGGTCCAGAGACCGGCGCCGAGGCCGAACTCGGTGTCGTTGGCGATGGCCAGGGCTTCGGCTTCATCCTTGAAGGTGGTGATGCTCACCACTGGGCCGAAGATTTCTTCCTGGAACACGCGCATCTTGTTGGTGCCCTTGAGCAGGGTGGGCTGGATGTAATAACCCGTGGCCAGGTTGCCCTCGAGTTTTTCCACCCGGCCGCCGGTCAGCAGTTCGGCGCCTTCGCCCTTGGCGATTTCCAGGTACGAAAGAATCTTGTCGAATTGCTGCTCGGACGCCTGGGCGCCGACCATGGTGTCGGTGTCCAGCGGGTCGCCGCGCTTGATCTGCAGGACTTTGTTCATCACAACTTTCATGAACTCGTCGTAGATCGACTCCTGCACCAGGGCGCGGGAAGGGCAAGTGCAGACTTCACCCTGGTTGAAGAACGCCAGCACCAGGCCTTCGGCCGCTTTCTCAATGAAGCTCGGCTCGGCCTGCATGATGTCTTCGAAGAAGATGTTCGGCGACTTGCCGCCCAATTCCACGGTAGACGGGATGATGTTCTCGGCCGCGCATTTCATGATGTGCGAGCCGACCGGGGTCGAGCCGGTGAAGGCGATCTTGGCGATGCGCTTGCTGGTGGCCAGGGCTTCACCGGCTTCCTTGCCGAAGCCTTGCACCACGTTCAGTACGCCAGGTGGCAGCAGATCGCCGATCAGCTCCATCAGCACGCAAATGCCCAATGGGGTTTGCTCGGCGGGCTTGAGCACCACGCAGTTACCGGCGGCCAGGGCCGGGGCGAGTTTCCAGGCGGCCATCAGCAGCGGGAAGTTCCACGGGATGATCTGCCCGACCACGCCCAGCGGTTCATGGATGTGATAGGCCACGGTGTTGCCGTCGATCTCGGCGGCGCTGCCTTCCTGGGCGCGCAGGCAACCGGCGAAGTAGCGGAAATGGTCGGCGGCCAGGGGGATGTCGGCGTTGAGGGTTTCGCGCACGGCCTTGCCGTTGTCCCAGGACTCGGTGATCGCCAGAACCTCAAGGTTTGCTTCGATGCGGTCGGCGATTTTCAGCAGGACCAGCGAACGGGCCTGGGCGGACGTGGCGCCCCAGGCATCGGCAGCGGCGTGGGCGGCGTCCAGGGCTTTTTCGATGTCTTCGGCGGTGGAACGCGGGAATTCGGCAATGGGCTGGCCATTGACCGGGGAAGTATTGGTGAAGTACTGACCTTTGACAGGCGCGACGAACTCGCCGCCGATGTAGTTACCGTATTTGCTCTTGAACGAAACGATAGCGCCTTCAGTACCGGGGTGAGCGTAACGCATGATGAGTTCTCCTTGGCTTTTGTGCTTATACGGGAGGCCGCGCAAAATTGAGCGCTGGTAATTAAGCCTAGAGCAAAGGTCGGGCCACTGCCTTGCAAGGCCCGTAAATCAAGACTTTAGGAGCAGTTCGTCGGACAAACGGATGCCCTGCGTGACGATAGCGATACAGCGGGTGTGACAGTTTGTGCCAGATGCGAGACAGTCTGTGACTGACAGGTCGCGCCAGCATTGCAAAGCGCCAGTGGCTGGAGGATGCTGAGGGCCGCTACCCTCGGGGAGAACAATAAGAAATGCACAGCAACCACTTGAGTCGCCATGCCCAACAAGTCCTGACGGTCACCCAGGGCAAGGCCCATTTGCAGGGCCCTGGCAGCGATCCGTCGATTGCCCGTTCCTGGCTGCGCTGCCTTGAGGACTATCACCTCGACCCGGCGCAGAACCTGGCGCCGACGGTGCTTGAGCATGGCCGGGTGCTGGAAAGCCGCGAGCGCCTGCAACAGGTGTTGCACATCGCCGGCACGGAAATGACCAGCCTGCATCAACAACTCTCCGGCGCCGGCCACGCGGTGCTGCTGACCGACGCGCGCGGCGTGATCCTCAACTGTGTCACCGCCCCCAGTGAGCGCAAGATTTTCGAACGGGCCGGCCTCTGGCTCGGCGCCGACTGGAGCGAAGCCTGCGAAGGCACCAACGGCATCGGCACCTGCCTGGTGGAGCGCCAGGCCCTGACCATTCACCAGGAAGAACACTTTCGCGGCCGCCACACCGGCCTGACCTGCTCGGCCAGCCCGGTTTTTGATCCCCATGGCGAACTGCTTGCGGTGCTGGATGTGTCATCGGCCCGGCCGGACGTGTCGCGCCAGAGCCAGTTCCACACCATGGCCCTGGTCAACCTCTCGGCGAAGATGATCGAGAGCTGCTATTTCCTGCGCTGCTTCGACAATCAATGGCTGCTGCGTTTTCACTTGCAGGCCGAGTCTGTGGGGTTGTTCAGCGAGGGGCTGCTGGCGTTCGACGGCGAAGGGCGGATCAGCGCGGTCAACCAGAGCGCGCTGAACCTGTTGGGGCATATTCGCGGTGGCTTGCTGGGTCAGCGGGTGGAAGACTTTTTCGATTGTTCACTGGATGAGCTGCTCGGACGGGCCAGCACCCAGGCCAGCGCCAGTTGGCCGTTGCGCACCCGTGACGGGCGGCATTTGTTTGCCGTGCTGCGGGGGCAGCCGCGCAGTGTGCCGGTCCCGGTCGTCCCTGCGTTTAAAGCCATCGAGCCCGCCCGGTTACCGGGCATCTGCCTGGGAGATGCGGTGTTGCAAGAGCATTTTCGCAAGGCGCTGCGGGTGTTTGAGCGCGATGTGCCGCTGCTGATCCATGGCGAAACCGGCTCTGGTAAAGAAGCCTTCGCCAAAGCCGTGCATCACGCCAGCCAGCGTGCCGGGAAAAACTTCGTGGCGCTTAACTGCGCAGCCATCCCGGAAAGCCTGATCGAGAGTGAGCTGTTCGGTTATCGCGGCGGCAGCTTCACCGGTGCGCGCAAGGAAGGCATGCGCGGCAAGCTGCAACAGGCCGACGGGGGCACGCTGTTTCTGGATGAGATCGGTGACATGCCCCTGGCCTTGCAGACCCGTTTGCTGCGGGTGCTGGAAGATCGCCAGGTGGTGCCCATCGGTGGCGAACCCGAAGCGGTGAACGTGCGCATCATCAGCGCCACCCACCGTCAGTTGCTTGATCGGGTGCGCGACGGCAGTTTTCGCGAGGACTTGTACTATCGCCTCAACGGCCTGGAGATCCCTTTGCCGGCGTTGCGCGAGCGCAGCGACAAGTCCCAGTTGCTGGATTTTCTGTTGGCCGAAGAAGCGGGCGCCGAAGCGGTGGCGATCGACGAACCGGCGCGCCAGGCATTGCTGAGTTTTGATTGGCCGGGCAACGTGCGGCAACTGCGCAATGTGCTGCGCACCCTTGCTGCGTTGTGCGACGGCGGGCGGATCGGGCTGGAGGATCTGCCGGCGATGATTCGCCAGTGTCCGGTGGCGTCGGTTGAAACCGTGGCGGAACGCCCGCTGGAAGATGCCGAGCGGTTGGCGCTGCTCGATGCACTGGAGCGCCAGCGCTGGCACATGACCCACACCGCCGAGCAACTGGGCATCAGCCGCAATACGCTTTATCGGAAACTGCGCAAACACGCCATCGCCCGCTGAGCCGCGTCGTGGCCATTCGCGAGCAAGCCCGCTCCCACAGTTGACCGAGTTCTTGCAGAAGGAATGCGGTTGAATGTGGGAGCGAGCTTGCTCGCGATGGCGGCGGCACATCCAACATCGCCGCAAACTGACCCACCGCTATCGCGAGCAAGCTCGCTCCCACAGAGGATTTGCGGTGTTCTGATGGTTGCAGTTCGAAACACAAGGTGCGATTTCCCCCTCCCTACGCTAACCTGCGGCCATGTTTACGAGGTCGACTATGCACATCCATATTCTCGGTATTTGCGGCACTTTCATGGGCTCGATGGCGGTATTGGCCAAGGAGCTGGGCCATCACGTGACCGGTTCCGACGCGAACGTCTACCCGCCGATGAGCACGCAGCTGGAGGCCCAGGGCATTGAGCTGACCCAAGGCTACGACCCAGCGCAACTGGACCCCGCGCCGGACCTGGTGGTCATCGGCAACGCCATGTCCCGTGGCAATCCGGCGGTTGAATACGTGCTCAACAAAGGCCTGCCTTATGTGTCCGGCCCGCAATGGCTGGCCGATCATGTGTTGCAGGGCCGTTGGGTCCTGGCCGTGGCCGGCACCCATGGCAAGACCACCACCAGCAGCATGCTCGCCTGGGTGCTGGAACACGCGGGCATGAGCCCAGGCTTCCTGATCGGCGGCGTGCCGCAGAATTTCTCGGTGTCGGCGCGCCTGGGTGGTACGCCGTTCTTCGTGATCGAGGCCGATGAATACGACAGCGCGTTCTTCGACAAACGCTCGAAATTCGTCCACTACCGCCCGCGCACGGCGATCCTCAACAACCTTGAGTTCGATCACGCGGACATCTTCCCCGATCTGCCGGCCATCGAGCGGCAGTTCCACCATTTGGTGCGCACCATTCCGAGTGAAGGCCTGGTCATCCATCCGACCACCGAGCCCGCGTTGCAGCGGGTGATCGAAATGGGTTGCTGGACCCCGGTGCAAACCACCGGCGCCGGCGGGCAGTGGCAAGTGAAGTTGCTCAAGGACGACGGTTCGCAGTTCGAAGTCATGTTCGAAGGCGTGGCTCAAGGTGTGGTCGATTGGGACATGACCGGCCAGCACAACGTCGCCAACGCCCTGGCCACCCTGGCGGCGGCCCGTCATGTCGGCGTGGTGCCGTCCATGGGCATCGCCGCGCTGAGTGCGTTCAAAAGCGTGAAGCGGCGGATGGAAAAGGTCGCTGAAGTGCGCGGCATCACCATCTATGACGACTTCGCCCACCACCCGACGGCCATCGCCACCACCCTTGACGGTTTGCGCAAGCGCATCGGCGATGCACCGCTGATTGCCATCATCGAGCCGCGTTCCAACTCCATGAAACTCGGCGCCCACCGCGACGGCCTGCCGGAAAGCGTGGTGGATGCCGACCAGGTGATCTGGTACGCGCCGGCCAACCTGGGTTGGGACCTCGGCGCCACCGCCGCGTTGTGTACGGTGCCGTCGATTGTCAGCGACTCCCTGGAAGGCATCATCGAGCGCGTGAAGAGCCAGGCCCAGCCCGGTACTCACGTGGTGATCATGAGCAACGGCGGTTTCGGCGGCCTGCACGGCAAATTGGCCGAGGCACTGAAATGAACACGCGCCCGGAGAGCAATGGCCCCGACCGCATCACCCTGGCCATGACCGGTGCTTCCGGCGCCCAGTACGGCTTGCGCCTGCTCGATTGCCTGGTGCGGGAAGACCGCGAGGTGCATTTCCTCATCTCCAAGGCGGCGCAATTGGTGATGGCCACCGAGACCGACGTCACCCTGCCAGCCAAGACCCAAATGATGCAGGCCTTCCTCACTGAATACACCGGTGCGGCGGCGGGGCAGATTCGTGTGTATGGCAAGGAAGACTGGATGTCGCCGGTGGCTTCGGGCTCCGGGGCGCCGGCGGCGATGGTGGTGGTGCCGTGTTCCACCGGTACGCTCTCGGCGATTGCCACCGGTGCCTGCAACAACCTGATCGAGCGCGCCGCCGACGTGACGCTCAAGGAGCGTCGCCAGTTGATCCTGGTGCCGCGTGAGGCACCGTACTCGAGTATTCATCTAGAGCACATGCTCAAGCTGTCGAACATGGGCGTGACGATTCTGCCGGCCTCTCCGGGTTTTTATCACCAGCCACAGACTATCGATGACCTGATCGATTTTGTGGTCGCGCGGATTCTCAATCTGCTGAACATCCCCCAGGACATGCTGCCGCGCTGGGGCGAGTACCATTTGAGCAGTGATGAATAAGCTGCTGGTGGTGGTGCTGGCGCTGCAACTGACCGGCTGCGCCACCGCCCGCACCCTGGACGCCGCCAAACCCGGCGCGCCGGTGGTGTATGCGGGCACGCGCCTGGACTTGTATGCGCTTAACGGTGGCTGTTGCGCCAAGGACCGCTTTGGCGCCGAAGCGCCGCGTTACCCAGGCGTGGATCTGCCGGCCAGTGCGTTGCTCGATACCTTGTTATTGCCGTTGTCGTTGCTGACGGTGATTGGCGTGGGGTTTCAGGCTACGGGTGGGTTGTAACCAGCGCTACAATCCAACATGGATGTAAGCTGGTCCACCGCTATCGCGAGCAGGCTCGCTCCCACATTGGTACGCATTCCTTCTGAAGAACTCGGTCAACTGTGGGAGCGAGCCTGCTCGCGATGGCGTCCGCCCAGGCGCCGCAATTATTTGCCCAACTTACGCAACTCATCCGACTCCACCACCCGCACCCCTTCCTGTTCTTCCAGGGCCAGGCGCCACATGGCGCGGGCCAGTTGGCAGGCTTCGATGCCGTGGTACTTGCCGGGGATCAGCCTCGACAAGGGGCCGGCCAATTGTTCGGCCAACCGCGGTTCGGTGCGTTCGCCCAGTAGCAGGGAAGGGCGGCAGAGGGTCAGCTGTGGCCAGTCCTGGGCCTTGAGGGCGGCTTCCATTTCGCCTTTGACCCGGTTGTAGAAAATCGAAGAACTCGGGTCAGCCCCCAGCGCGCTGATCACGATCAGGTGCCTTGCGCCCAGCTCCCGGGCGCGCTTGGCGAAGGCCACCACCAGGTCCAGGTCCACCGCGCGAAACGCCTGTTCTGAGCCGGCCTTCTTGATGGTCGTGCCAAGGCAGCAAAATGCGATGTCCACCTGGCCACTGAGGCGGGGCAGCAGTTCGGCTGTTTCACCGACCGGGTTTTCCAGGTGTGGATGCTCGGCCAGCGGCCGGCGTGAAGGCGCCAATACACGTGTGATGGTCGGCTCGTTGAGCAGCCGGTCCAGTAGATGTTCCCCGGTCAACCCGGAAGCTCCGGCAAGCAAAACATGCTGAGGCGTCAAGTACATAGTGTTTCCCCCTTGATACGATTCAGCTTAGTTGCTCTTTTGGGCCTCGTCGTTCAATGCCGTACTTTGTAATGCTTTTCGCGCCTGTTGCTTGCGCAATAGCTGCCAATGGGAAAGGACGGTCCTGGGCGCCCAGATCTGCGGCTCGGAGGCTTCGAAATTGTCCGCCTGTTCCCGCTCGGCCACGGTGGCCTTGGCACGCTTGAAGGCTTGCTCAAGATCGTCGGTCTGGTTCAGTGCCTGGGCGAACAGCGCGTCGCCGAAGTAGGTGAAGTTGGCCTCCTCGGAGCAGCCGAACGACACCCGATCGGCGCGGGAAGCGGTCATGATCAAGGTGCGTTCATCCTTGAGCGCCGGGATGAAGCCGCCGGAATAACAGGCCGAAATCACCACGATCTTGTCGCGATCCTTCAGCGGCGCCAGCACCACGGCCAGTTCATCGGCCGGCAGGTCGGCCAGCTCCATGCGCGGCTGGTCGAGCACCAGTTCGTGTTCGCTGGTGCCGTGGCTGGTCAGGTAGATGAAGATCAGGTCTTCCGGGCCGCTGCGTTCGGCCAGGGCGCTGGCGGCGCGGCGCAGGCTTTCGCGAGTGGCCATGGGCCGGTCACCGAGGTGATCGCGGTGGTTGACCAGGCGGATCTGGCCGAACGCGCCAAAACGGCTGGTGAGCATATTGGCGACGTAGTCGGACTCGCGCAGGAACACACTCTGCTTGCCGTCGCCGCCCACCGTCAGGCTGTACAGCTCCACCGCAGGGGTCGAGGCCGGGATATTGGCCAGGGCATTTTCCAACAGGCGCCCCTGGGCCAAAAGGCCGAGCTCGAGCACATCCGGCAGTAGCCGCCCGCCAGCGTCGCGTACTCGCAGACCGTTGGCCCAGGTGCCGCTTTGCACGGTGCCATCGGTCAGCGCCAGGGTGCCGCGCCCGTGGTAGGTGTCGTTCTCGAACTGGCCGATATAAAAGCTGCCGTCGGGCAGGTTCAGCCGGCCCTCGCCGCTAAAGCGCCAGTCATTGAATTGACCGAGGTAGTGGCTGCCGTCGGCGCCGATCAGTTGGCCCTTGCCGGTGAGCGCGCCTTCCTTGAACTGGCCGATCCAGACATCGCCGTCGGCATTTTCATAACGACCGCGACCGCTGAGCTGGTTGTTCTTGAACCCGCCGATGTAGACATCGCCCTCGGCGCTGTTGAAGGTGCCTTTGCCCTGGAGCTGGCCGTCGACGAAATTGCCGGTGAACTGGTTGCCACTGGCATCGAAGCGCTGGCCTTCACCGTTGGGTTTGCCGTTGACGAACGGCCCCTGGTATTGGCTGCCGTCCTCAAGCTCCAGGCGCCCGAAACCGGAATAGCGGTCGGCCTTGAATTCGCCGCGGTAGATCATGCCGTGTTCTTTGAGCGTGCCTTCACCGTCGCGCCGGCCTTGCTTGAAGCCGCCGGTGTAGCTGCTGGTGGGCGTGGTCAGGCTACCCTGGCCGTTGAACAGGCCCTGCTGGAACTGGCCGCGATAGACCTCGCCATTGCTGCCGTGCCATTCCCCGGTGCCGTGCCACTGGCCTTTGTCGAACTGCCCGGCGTACCAACTGCCGTTGGGGTAGTCGACACGCCCCTGGCCTTGCAGCAAACCGTCCACCAGGTCGCCGCGATAGCGTCCGCCGTCGGGCAGGCGCGCGTCGGGAGGCAACAGCGATTCGCCGTCGCCGCAAGCGGTGAGCAGCAGGGTCAGGGCCAAAGGGAGAAATGAGCGCATAACGGGATCCAGATAATCAGGTCACGAGTATGCCGTAGCAATGCGCGTCAGGAGAAGCGATGCGAAACTGCCGCAGCGGCTTCGCATCCGCGAGGGGCTACACGAAGCAGAGCGACAGCGGCTCAGCGATGTAGGCCGGTTTGTCCGAACCTTCGATTTCCAGGGTAGCGGTGGCCTTGAGCAGCCATTGGCCGGGTTTCTTCTCGGTCACGTCCACCAGGTCGACCTTGAGGCGGACCTTGGAGTCGACTTTCACGGGCTGAATGAAACGCACGCTGTCCAGTCCGTAGTTGACGACCATCTTCACGCCTTCGGGCAGGATCAGGATGTCTTCCATGAGCTTGGGCATCAGCGACAGCGATAGGAAGCCGTGGGCGATGGTGCTGCCGAACGGTGTCTGCGCGGCCTTGACCGGATCGACGTGGATGAACTGAAAGTCGCCAGTGGCTTCGGCGAACAGGTTAATGCGATCCTGATCGATGGTAAGCCATTCGGAACGTCCAAGTTCCTTGCCGACATAATCTTTGAGCGCTGCAACGGGAACGTAGGGCATTGAGACTCTCCTTGGGTTCATCGGTTTTGTCTTTTTTGGAACGGGGATCGGCGTCCCCGGAGAACCACTGTAGATCAACATGACGGGCAGGGCAGGTCATCGACCATGCTTTTTACGAATGCCGACCCATAGCGCGGGCGTGCTTATAATGCGCGCGCATTGTTTGCGTACGTGTTGCTGGGGAGGATGAAGGATGTTGCTACGGGGCCTGACCTGGCTGGTGCTGTTCCAATTGCTGGGCACCGCCATCAATCATTTGTTCCTGCCGGTGCTGCCGGGGCCGATCATTGGCCTGCTGTTGCTGCTGGGCTATCTGGTCATCCGTGGTGAAGTCGGCGAGCCATTGAACCTGGCGGCCGGCAGCCTGCTGCGCTACTTGCCGTTGCTGCTGGTGCCGCCAGCGGTGGGGGTGATGGTGTACGCCCGGGCCATCGCTGCCGATTTCTGGGCCATTGTCGGTGCGCTGGTGCTGTCGTTGATCCTGTCCATGGCGTTTACCGGTGTGCTGATGCAGCGCCTGGCCCGGCGTCACGCCCCCGAGTCGGAGGATGGGCAATGATGCTTGATTGGCAGGGCGCCTGGAGTTCGGTGATCCATCATCCGCTGTTTGGTATCGGCATCACCCTGGGCGCCTATCAACTGGTGCTGGCGGCGTTCGAAAAGACCCGCTGGGTGTTTCTGCAGCCGGTGCTGATGTCGATGTTGCTGCTGATCGGTGTGCTGGTCGGCTGCGGCATCAGCTACGCCGAGTACCGTGAGAGCACGGAAATTCTCAGCATTCTGCTGGGGCCGGCCACCGTCGCGCTGGCGGTGCCCTTGTACCTGAACCTGCGACGGATCCGGCAATTGTTCTGGCCGATTTTTACTACGCTGGTGATAGGCGGGGTGTTCGCCACGGGCTCTGCGGTGGTGTTGGGCTGGGCTTTTGGCGCCGAACACATGATCCTGATGACCATGGCTCCCAAGTCGGTGACTTCACCGATCGCCATGCTGGTGGCCGAGCAGATCGGCGGTGTAGCGGCCATGGCGGCGGTGTTTGTGTTGATCACCGGGGTGCTCGGGGCGATTCTGGGCCCGAGCATTCTGACCAGGCTTGGGGTCCATAGCCCTGAAGCCCGTGGCATGGCCCTGGGCCTGACGGCACACGCGGTCGGCACGTCCGTGGCGTTGCAGGAAAGCGAAGAGTCCGGCGCCTTTGCGGCGCTGGCGATGAGTCTGATGGGCGTGGCCACGGCGGTGTTGCTGCCGTTGGTGGTGTCGATGACGGTTTAAGGAACTGCTTATGAGCTTGCCGCTTTTCCCGTTGAACACGGTACTGTTCCCCGGTTGCATCCTCGATTTGCAGATTTTCGAGGCGCGTTACCTCGATATGATCGGTCGCTGCATGAAAATGGGCGAGGGGTTCGGCGTGGTGTGCATCCTCGATGGCGAGGAAGTCGGTATCGCCCCCGACGGCTTTGCGCGGGTGGGCTGTGAAGCGCGAATCACCGATTTCTCCCAGCAGGACAACGGGCTGCTGGGCATTCGCGTGCAGGGTGGACGACGTTTTATCGTGCACAGCAGCAGTGTCCAGGCCGATCAACTGACCGTCGCTGAAGTCGAGTGGCTGGAGGATGAGCCTGAACAACCGCTGCAGGATGAGGATGCCGACCTGGTAGCGTTGCTCAAGGCCCTGGCCGAACACCCGATGGTCGAGGCCCTGAACATGGGCACCGAAGCCACCGGCCAGCAGTCGCTCGCCAATCAACTGGCCTACCTGCTGCCCTTCAATGAACTGGACAAGCTCGACCTGCTGCAACTCGATGATCCTCAGCAGCGGCTGGATGCAATCCAGGCGTTGCTTGATGAGTTGCAGGGCGAACTGTTCGCCTGAGGCGCTCATCACTGACCAGGCTGATCTCTTGTGGGAGCGAGCTTGCTCGCGATAACGGTGGCTCAGTTTGCATCAATGCTGAATGTACCGACGTCATCGCGAGCAGGCTCGCTCCCACAGTTGATCTTCAGTGACCACAAAGGGGCGTTTCACAGCCGATTCCCTGTGGGAGCGAGCCTGCTCGCGATAGCTGGCTGCCGGCCTCAATAGGCATACCGCAGCATCCCATTGGGCAGGTGGCGCAGTGCGAAGAAGCTGAATGCCGCCACCATCGCGGGCAGAATCAACCACCAGATTTTCGGCGGCATGGCCGGCAGCGGGGTCTGGCGCTGGCTCAGCCAGAGCATCGCTGCGCAGACACAGGCGGCGAGCATGGCGCCGGCGACGATGTCGCTCGGCCAATGGGCACCCAGGTACACCCGCGACAGGGCAATGGCCAGCGCTGGCAAACAGCCCAGCAACAGCCAGGTCAGACGCAGGCGTGGCGGTTGCCCGCGACCGGCCAGGATGGCCAGCGCCAGGAACAGGGCAAAGGCGCCGGAGGCATGACCGCTGGGCATGCTGTAGCTGGTCAGCGGCTCGCTCAGGACTTCCGGGCGTACACGGGCGAAAAAGTGCTTGGTGCCGGTATTGGCCAATGCGGTGAACAGCATCGTGGCCCCGGCAAAGATTGCCTGGCGCCATTGGCGCGCCAGCAATAGCAACCCGGTCAGCAGGGCGCTGAAAATCAGCATGTAGTGGAATTCGCCGATCAGCGTGAAGGTCACGGCGATTTCGTCCATTGTCGGGCTGCGATGTTCCTGGACCAGAGCCACCAGCCCCTGATCGAAAGCTGTGAGGTAGCGAAAGCCGATGAACAGCCCGATCAGGATCACCAGGCCCAGACCTGCGATCAGCGCTGAGGCATGTCGATGGCGCCGCAGACTGCTGTTGACGCTCAATGCGATCATCACCGCGATGCTGCCAATCACGACACCGGCCTGTGGCCAGAAACCCTCGGGCAACGGCAGGCGGATCGCTGCGCCAGTGGCCCAGCCGGGCAGCAGATACGCCACGCTCCAGCCGGCGGCGGCCAGCAGACTGACGGCGGCGAAGCGCGGGAAGGGCATGTCGAACATCCCGGCCACCATCGGCAACATGGGTCGCAGCGGGCCAATGAAGCGCCCTACCAGCAGGCTGGCGATGCCGTAGCGCTGGAAATAGCTTTCCGCCGCGCTCATCCATTCGGGGTGATGCCGCAGCCCCGGCAGGCGCCGGATGTTCTGGTGAAAATGCCTGCCCAGGAAATACGACACCAAGTCCCCCAGCAAACCGCCCAGCAGGCCCAGCAGCAAAGTCTCGCCCAGGGACAACGCGCCGCTGCCGGCCAGTACCGCGACCGCAAACAACAGCACCGTACCCGGCACGAGCAACCCAGCGATGGCCAGGCACTCTACACAGGCAACGATAAACACCGCCGCCGCCAGCCATTGCGGGTTGGCGGTCAGCCAGCCAGTGATGCTATCGAGCCATGGGCCCATAAAAACAACTCCATTTCCATTGAGCATTAAGCGGCATGCATTTTTTACTGTGGGAGCGAGCCTGCTCGCGATAGCGGTGTATCAGCCAACCTCTGATTCGACTGACCTGGCGCCATCGCGAGCAGGCTCGCTCCCACAGGGTTGGGCAGTGTGGCGTTCAGGAAAGCAAAAAATAATCCCGCCCTTCGACCTGTCCGCGACGCAGCGGGTTCCGCGTGCACCAGGGGGCGTAGGCCGCGTCGACGAAGCGGTAGAGCAGGTGTTCATCCCGTCCCAGTGGGATGCCCAGGCGGGTAGTCTGGATCACGTTGACTGTCGGCACGCCCACGTCTTCCACCAGCAAGCGTTCCGGGTCGAAGCGTTTGGCATCCCACTGCGGCACTTTCAGCCCCAGGGCCTTGCACAACAACGTCTGGCCGGCGCAAAGCTTTTGCGAGGGGCGCGGGCGGCCTTGGGCGTCGGGGTTGTTGAGCAGCATCTGCGCCAGGCTTGCCGGGCCGGAAACAGTATCGACCCACGGGTATGCCGATTTGATCAGCACCGCATTGCCGGGGCCATGGGCGCTGAAATTCAGCGAATCGCCACCCCGGGCGTAATACATATAGATGTGGCCGCCATCCAGAAACAAAGCCTTACGTTTTTCCGTGTAGCCCAGCGAGGCGTGGCTGCCCTTTTCAGCGAAGTAATAGGCTTCGGTTTCGATGATCCGCGCGCTGAGCCACAGGTCACCGACCTTGTGGCGAATGACTTTGCCCAGCAGGTCCCGGGCGAGCACTTGGGCATCGCGATCAAAAAAACCGTCGGGCAGGGCGTTTGGCAGTGGGGGCGAATCGGTCATGGCGTGAGACGAAGGGAGGCCAAAGGAAGCGCGATGATAGCAATGGAAAGCTTAATCGGCGCTGAACAGCGACTATTTGCACAGGTTTTGCTCTTCCGCCGGTCACCACTGTGAGTCCACGCTGTTAGTCGAGGGATACGACAGCTATAATCTGCCGCTTTCCCCTTTGCCAAGACCACACAGACCATGACTGAGTCCGTTCTTGACTACATGACCCGCCTGGGTCGCGCCGCTCGCCAGGCGTCGCGCATCATCGGCCGTGCCAGCACCGCGCAGAAAAACCGCGCCCTGCTGGCCGCCGCCAATGCGCTGGACGCTGCTCGCGCCGAGTTGTCCGCCGCCAATGAGCTGGACCTGGCCGCCGGCCGGGCCAACGGCCTCGAGCCGGCCATGCTCGAACGCCTGGCGCTGACCCCGGCACGCATCGACGGCATGATCGTCGGTCTGCGCCAGGTCGCGGCGCTGCCGGACCCGGTCGGGGCGATCCGGGACATGAGTTATCGGCCGTCGGGTATCCAGGTCGGCAAAATGCGCGTGCCCCTGGGCGTGGTCGGCATCATCTACGAGTCGCGGCCGAACGTGACCATCGATGCTGCGAGCCTGTGCCTGAAGTCGGGTAACGCGACCATCCTGCGCGGTGGTTCCGAGGCCATTCATTCCAACCGCGCGATTGCCGCCTGCATCCAGCGCGGTCTGGCCGAAGCCGATCTGCCGGCGGCCGTGGTGCAAGTGGTGGAAACCACCGACCGCGCCGCGGTCGGCGCACTGATCACCATGCCCGAGTTCGTCGACGTCATCGTGCCCCGTGGCGGCAAGGGCCTGATCGAACGAGTCAGCCGCGACGCCCGCGTGCCGGTGATCAAGCACCTGGACGGCATCTGCCACGTTTACGTCAGTGCCCACGCCGAGTTGCCCAAGGCCCAGCGCATTGCCTTCAACGCCAAGACTTACCGCTATGGTATCTGCGGCGCGATGGAAACCCTGCTGGTGGACCAGGCCGTTGCCCAGGACTTCCTGCCGGCGATGGCCGCCCAGTTCCGCGAAAAAGGCGTCGAGCTGCGCGGTTGCCAACGCACCCGGGCAATCATTGAGGCGGCCGAGGCCACCGAAGAAGACTGGAACACCGAGTACCTGGCGCCGATCCTGTCGATCCGCGTGGTCGACGGGCTGGACCAGGCCATCGAGCACATCAATCGCCATGGTTCCCACCACACCGACTCCATCGTCAGCGAACACCAGGGTGAAACCCGGCGTTTCGTGGCCGAAGTGGACTCGGCGTCGGTGATGATCAACACCCCGACCTGTTTCGCCGACGGCTTCGAATACGGATTGGGTGCCGAGATCGGCATTTCTACTGATAAGCTGCACGCCCGTGGCCCGGTGGGCCTCGAAGGCTTGACCTGCGAGAAGTACATCGTGGTCGGTGACGGCCAGTTGCGCGGACAGGAGCCGGTCTGACTTGGGCGACCTTGACCCGTCAGCCGCAGTGACGACGACAACTGCGCCCCAGCGCATCGGTATCCTGGGCGGCACGTTCGACCCAGTGCACATCGGCCATTTGCGCGGTGCGCTGGAAGTCGCCGATGCCCTGGCCCTCGATGAGCTACGCCTGACGCCCAGCGCCAGGCCGCCTCACCGGGATACGCCGCAGGTATCGGCCCAGGACCGTCTGGCGATGGTCGAGTGCGCGGTGGCCGGTGTGGCGCCGTTGGTGGTGGACGCCCGCGAATTGCTGCGGGACAAACCGTCCTACACCATTGATACCCTGGAGCTGATGCGCGCCGAACTGGCCGCCGATGCCCAGGTTTTTCTGCTTTTGGGCTGGGACGCATTTTGCGGCCTGCCCACTTGGCATCGCTGGGAAGAGTTGCTCCAGCATTGCCACATCCTGGTGTTGCAACGCCCGGATGCCGACAGCGAGCCGCCGGATGCCTTGCGCAACCTGCTGGCGGCACGTTCGGTGAGCGACCCGCTGGCCCTGAAAGGGCCGAGCGGACAGATTGCATTCGTCTGGCAGACGCCGCTCGCGGTATCCGCCACCCAGATCCGTCAACTGCTGGCCAGCGGTAAGTCGGTACGTTTCCTGGTGCCCGACGCGGTCCTGGCCTACATCGATGCGCACGGGCTGTACCGTGCGTCGAACTGAAAAAAGGGCGCGCTTCAAGGCACGTGAATGCGTGTAGCGAAGCGCCCGAACATACGAGCAAAACGAGTTTTATATGACTGACAAAGACGTAAACAAAGTAAAGCGCAAGGGCACATTCAAGAGCGCCCCGCTTCCCGTAGAAGCTCATACTGGCGTGGTACTGGCCGGCGAAGAGCTGGTCAAGGTTGCCGTGGCGGCCCTGGAAGATGTCAAGGCCCAGGACATCCAGGTGATCGACGTTCGCGAGAAGCAGAGCATCACGGACTACATGATCATCGCCACCGGTACCTCCAACCGCCAGATCGGCGCGATGCTGGATAAGGTTCGCGAAGCGGTCAAGGCCCAGGGCGTCAAGCCACTGGGTGAAGAAGGCAAGGGCGACAGCGACTGGGTGTTGCTGGATATGGACGACGTCATCGTGCACATGATGACCGCCTCGGCGCGCCAGTTCTATGACCTGGAGCGCCTGTGGGCCGGTGCCGAGCAAAGCCGTTCGGCCAGCGCCGCGCACCACAGCCCGGAAAATACCCATGAGCATTTCACCAAGCTCAACAAAGACCAGCAATAAGGGATCGCTGTGCGACTGCGCCTGATCGCCGTCGGTTCCCGCATGCCCAAGTGGGTGGAAGAAGGCTGGCATGAATATGCCAAGCGTCTTCCTTCCGAGCTGGCCCTGGAACTGGTGGAAATTCCGCTCAACACCCGCGGCAAGAACGCCGATGTGGCGCGCTTTATCCGTCAGGAAGGCGAAGCCATGTTGGCCAAGGTCGGGCCGAACGAGCGGATCGTCACGCTCGAAGTGCACGGCAAGCCCTGGAGCACCGAGCAACTGGCGGTCGAGCTCGATCGCTGGCGGCTGGACGCGCGCACGGTCAACTTCATGGTGGGTGGCCCGGAAGGGTTGGCACCGGAAGTCTGTGCCCGGGCCGATCAACGCTGGTCGTTGTCGCCTTTGACGTTGCCGCACCCGCTGGTGCGGATTCTGATCGGCGAACAGTTGTATCGTGCCTGGACAGTCCTGTCCGGGCACCCTTACCACAAGTAATCCTGCCCTCATGCCTCAGCCGATCCGCATCAAGGACCACGAAAAAGACGCCCGCCTGGTGCGTGGTCGCGTCGTGTTCGGTGCAATTGCGGTCGTGGCGCTGATTGGTGTGCTGATCGCGCGCCTGTATTTCCTCCAGGTGATTCAGTACGAGTACCACTCGACCCTGTCGGAAAACAATCGCGTGCATGTGCAGCCGATTCCGCCGACTCGCGGGTTGATTTTCGACCGCAACGGCGTGGTGGTGGCCGATAACCGGCCCAGCTTCAGCCTGAGCATGACCCGTGAGCGTTCCGGGGATTGGCAGAAGGTGCTCGACGTGATCGTCGAAGTGCTGCAGCTGACCCCCGAGGATCGGGCGATTTTCGAGAAGCGCATGCGCCAGGGCCGGCGCCCGTTCGAGCCGGTGCCGATCCTGTTCGAGCTGACCGAAGAGCAGATCGCCCTGATCGCTGTGAACCAGTTCCGCCTGCCGGGCGTTGAAGTGGTGGCGCAGTTGGTGCGTCACTACCCCCAAGGCGCGCACTTCGCCCATTCGGTGGGTTACATGGGGCGGATCAACGAAAAAGAGCTCAAGAACCTCGACCCGGTCAATTACAGCGGTACCCACCACATCGGCAAGACCGGCATCGAGCGCTTCTACGAGGCCGAACTGCACGGCCAGGTAGGCTACGAGGAAGTCGAGACCAATGCCCGTGGCCGCGTGTTGCGGGTGCTCAAGCGCACCGACCCGATCCCCGGCAAGGACATCGTCCTGAGCCTGGACATCAAATTGCAGGAAGCCGCCGAAGCGGCGTTGGGCGGCCGGCGCGGCGCTGTCGTGGCGCTGGACCCGAACACCGGCGAGGTCCTGGCGATGGTCAGCCAGCCGAGTTTCGACCCGAACCTGTTCGTCACTGGCATCAGTTTCAAGGCCTATGCCGAGTTGCGCGATTCCATCGATCGGCCACTGTTCAATCGCGTGCTGCGCGGCCTCTATCCGCCGGGTTCGACCATCAAGCCGGCGGTGGCCATTGCCGGGCTGGACGCGGGTGTGATCACCGCTTCCAGCCGGGTCTACGACCCCGGTTATTACCAACTGCCGAACTACGACCACAAGTACCGCAACTGGAATCGCTCCGGCGACGGGTACGTGGATCTGGAAACGGCGATCATGCGGTCCAACGACACCTACTTCTATGACCTGGCCCACAAGCTGGGGATCGACCGGCTGGCGTCCTACATGGGCAAGTTCGGTCTCGGTCAGAAAGTGTCCCTGGACATGTTCGAAGAGTCGCCGGGCCTGATGCCATCCCGCGAGTGGAAGCGGGCGACCCGCCGCCAGCCGTGGTTCCCGGGTGAGACGTTGATCCTGGGGATCGGCCAGGGCTACATGCAGGCGACGCCGCTGCAACTGGCCCAGGCCACAGCCCTGGTGGCGAGCAAAGGCAAGTGGTATCGCCCGCATCTGGCCAAGACCATCGAAGGCCAGAAGCCCGTGGACCCCAACCCGGTGCCGGACATCATCCTGCGTAATCCGTCGGACTGGCAGAAGGTCAATATCGGCATGCAGCAGGTGATGCACGGCGCCCGGGGCACCGCGCGCAAGGCTGCCATCGGCGCGCAATACCGGATTGCCGGCAAGAGTGGTACGGCCCAGGTGGTCGCGATCAAGCAGGGCGAAAAGTACGACCGTTCCAAGGTTCAGGAGCGCCACCGCGACCACGCCTTGTTCGTTGGTTTCGCACCGGCCGAAAACCCGAAGATCGTCGTGTCGGTCATGGTCGAGAACGGCGAGTCCGGCTCCGGCGTTGCCGCGCCGGTGGTGCGCCAGATCATGGACGCCTGGCTGCTGGATGAACACGGCCAGCTCAAGCCCGAATACGCAAGCCCCATCACTGCGGAGGCTACGGCCCGTGAAGAATAATTTCGACCGGATCCTCTCCAGCGAAGATGTGATGCGTCGTCGCGCCACTCTGTTGCAGCGCATGCACATCGACGGTCCGTTGTTGATCCTGTTGCTGACACTGGCCGCCGGCAGCCTGTTCGTGCTGTATTCGGCCAGCGGCAAGAATTGGGACCTGCTGGCCAAGCAGGCCACTTCATTCGGCATCGGCTTGGTGTCGATGATCTTTATCGCCCAACTGGAGCCTCGGTTCATGGCGCGCTGGGTGCCACTGGCCTATGTGGGCGGCGTGGTCTTGTTGGTGATCGTGGACATCATGGGCCATAACGCCATGGGGGCGACACGCTGGATCAACATCCCCGGGGTGATTCGCTTCCAGCCTTCCGAGTTCCTGAAAATCATCATGCCGGCGACCATCGCCTGGTATCTGTCCAAGCGCACCTTGCCGCCACAGCTCAAGCATGTGGGCATCAGCCTGCTGCTGATTGGGGTCCCGTTTATCCTGATCGTGCGCCAGCCCGATCTCGGCACCTCGTTGCTGATCCTGGCCGGCGGCGCCTTCGTGCTGTTCATGGGCGGGTTGCGCTGGCGCTGGATCCTCAGCGTGATCGCTGCCGCCGTGCCGGTGTCCGTGGCCATGTGGTACTTCGTGATGCACGACTACCAGAAGCAGCGGGTCCTGACGTTCCTCGACCCGGAGAGCGATCCGCTGGGCACCGGCTGGAACATCATCCAGTCCAAGGCCGCCATCGGCTCCGGCGGTGTGTTCGGCAAAGGGTGGTTGCTGGGTACCCAGTCGCACCTGGACTTTCTGCCGGAAAGCCACACCGACTTCATCATCGCCGTGTTGGGCGAAGAGTTCGGTCTGGTGGGTATTTGCGTGCTGCTGCTGATCTACCTGTTGTTGATCGGCCGTGGCCTGGTGATTACCGCCCAGGCCCAGACATTGTTCGGCAAATTGCTCGCGGGCAGTCTGACCATGACGTTTTTTGTTTATGTTTTCGTCAATATCGGTATGGTCAGTGGCCTGTTGCCGGTCGTGGGGGTGCCGTTGCCATTCATTAGCTACGGAGGAACTTCGCTGGTGACGCTACTGTCAGCGTTTGGGGTTTTGATGTCGATCCATACCCATCGCAAGTGGATCGCGCAGGTTTGAATAAGGTGAAGAGTTCAATGCAAGCAATGCGTGGCTGGTCGACGCGATTTGCGCCGTGGGTCGGCCTGTTCGGCCTCCTGGGCGGTGCGTCGCACGCCCTGGCCGGCGAATATGAAGGCTCGCCGCAAGTGGCCGAATTCGTCGGTGAAATGACCCGCGACTACGGTTTTGCCGGTGAACAGCTGATGGGGGTGTTCCGCGAGGCCCAGCGCAAGCAGTCGATTCTCGACGCGATCTCCCGGCCCGCCGAGCGGGTCAAGCAGTGGAGCGAGTATCGGCCGATGTTCATCTCCGAGGCGCGCATCGCCCGGGGCGTGGACTTCTGGCGCCAGCACGAGGCCGTGCTGGCTCGCGCCGAGCAGGAGTATGGCGTGCCGGCTCAGGTCATCGTGTCTATTATTGGTGTCGAGACGTTTTTTGGTCGTAATACCGGGAATTTCCGGGTGGTCGATGCGCTGTCGACCCTGGGCTTCGATTATCCGCCGCGCGCCGAGTTCTTCCGCAAGGAGCTGCGCGAGTTCTTGCTGCTGGCTCGCGAGGAACAGGTCGATCCGTTGACCCTCAAGGGCTCCTATGCCGGAGCCATGGGCTTGCCGCAGTTCATGCCCAGCAGTTTCCGCGCCTATGCGGTGGACTTCGACGGCGATGGCCACATTAATATCTGGACCAACCCGACCGATGCCATCGGCAGTGTTGCCAGCTACTTCAAGCGCCACGGCTGGGAGCCTGGCGAGCCGGTGGTCAGCCGTGCAGACGTGCGTGGCGACCAGGTAGACGAAGGCCTGACCACAGGCATCGAGCCGACGAAGACCGTCGGGGAGTTGCGGGCGCTGGGGTGGTCGAGTCATGATGCGCTGCGTGACGACATGCCAGTCACCGCGATTCGCCTGGAAGGCGAACAAGGCCCTGAGTACTGGATGGGCCTGAAGAATTTCTACGCAATTACGCGTTATAACCGCAGTGTGATGTACGCCATGGCCGTGCATCAGCTGTCTGAAGAGCTGGTCAAAGCACGGGGCGTCAAATAATGCAGGCATTGCCTACCTATCAACCCCTGAAAGCCGGACCCCTGAAGCTGGTAGCGCTGGCTGCACTGTCGTTGCTGGTCGTCAGTTGCTCCACCAGTCGCCCGCCGGCCCAGAAAACCTCTACTGCCGTGCGCGCTACGCCAGGCCTGGACATCAACCGGGCCCACAAGGACGGCGCGCCGTGGTGGGACGTGGATGTTTCGCGCATTCCCGACGCCACGCCAACCCTGCACACCGGCCCGTACAAGGCCAACCCGTACACGGTGCTGGGCAAGACGTATTTCCCGATGGCCGAATCCAAGCGTTACGTCGCTTCGGGCACGGCGTCCTGGTATGGCACCAAGTTCCACGGCCAGAACACCGCCAATGGCGAGGTTTATGACCTGTATGGCATGAGCGCGGCCCACAAGACCTTGCCGCTGCCCAGTTATGTGCGGGTGACCAACCTGGACAACAACAAGGCCGTGATCCTGCGGGTCAATGACCGCGGGCCGTTCTATTCCGACCGCATCATCGACCTGTCGTATGCGGCGGCGAAAAAACTCGGTTACGCTGAAAGCGGCACCGCGCGAGTCAAGGTCGAAGGCATCGATCCGCAGGAATGGTGGGCCCAGCGAGGCCGTCCGGCGCCTTTGATGCTCAACGAGCCAAAAGTGGCGCAAAATGCCGCGCCGACCGTGACGGCTTCCACCGGCACGGTCGAGCAATGGTCCCCGCCGCCGCAGCAACATGCCGCCGCCGTGGTGCCCGTGCCGCTCGACGCAAAAAAAAACGCTTCTGCAACAGCGTCTGGCCAGTATCTGCAAGTCGGCGCGTTCGCCAACCCGGACGCTGCCGAACTGTTGAGATCCAAGCTCAGCTCGATGGTCAGCGCGCCGGTGTTCATCAGCTCCATCGTGCGCAACCAGCAGACGCTGCATCGGGTGCGCCTGGGGCCGATCGGTTCTCCGGATGAAGTCCAGCAGGTGCAGAACAGTGTACGCCTGGCCAATCTCGGTTCGCCGAGCGTGGTCAGCGCGGAATGATTTGATTGAAGGTCCGCTAGCGGTTGGAGCGGGCCAGGTTGTTGGCTCTACGAATAACAAAAGCCCGGCAAGGGATGTGAGTGAGCAACTTAAATACGCGGCGACCCGTTAGAAGGTGGCCTGTTTAGTATTGCCCTTCGGGCAGTTTCCATTAGCGATTTCGAGAGACGGATGAACATCACCACCTTTGCCAAACGCCTTTGCCTGCTAGTCCCGCTGCTGCTCTCACCTGCCGCGTTCGCGGTCGAGATGATGCCTGCGCCCCCTCAACTGGCCGCCAAATCCTTTGTGCTCATGGATGCCAGCAGCGGCGAGGTGCTGGTGGAGAACAATGGTGACCAGCGCCTGCCACCGGCCAGCCTGACCAAACTGATGACCGCCTACATCGCCACCTTGGAAATCCGTCGTGGCCAGATCGGTGAAAACGATCCGGTGACCGTCAGCGAAAATGCCTGGCGCACCGGCGGTTCGCGGATGTTCATCAAGGTCGGTTCGCAAGTGACCGTCAGCGACCTGCTGCACGGCATCATCATCCAGTCCGGCAACGACGCCAGCGTCGCCCTGGCCGAGCACATCGCCGGCAGCGAAGATGCGTTCGCCGACATGATGAACAAGACTGCCAGCGACCTGGGTCTGACCAACAGCCACTTCATGAACCCGACCGGCTTGCCGAACCCGGAGCACTACTCTTCGGCTCACGACATGGCGATTCTGGCGCGAGCGATCATTCACGAAGACCCGGCGCACTACGCCATCTACTCCCAGAAGGAATTCTTCTGGAACAACATCAAGCAGCCTAACCGCAACCTGCTGTTGTGGCGCGACAAGACCGTCGATGGCCTGAAGACCGGCCACACCGAAGAAGCCGGCTATTGCATGGTGTCTTCGGCCGTTCGTGACGGCATGCGCCTGATCGCCGTCGTTTTCGGCACCAACAGCGAAGTGTCCCGTGCCGCTGAAACCCAGAAGCTTCTGACCTACGGTTTCCGCTTCTTCGAAACCCAGACCTTCTACCAGAAGGGCACTGAACTGGCCCAGGCCCAGGTGTGGAAAGGCACCACCAATCAGGTGAAGGCCGGCCTGGCCCAGGACCTGACCATGACCCTGCCAAAAGGCCAGCTCAAAAAGCTGGTCGCGACCATGACCATGAATCCGCAAATGATCGCGCCAATCGCCAAGGGCGACGTGATCGGCAAGGTGGAAGTCAAGCTGGACGACAAAGTGGTGCACAGCGCTGACCTGATCGCTCTGGACGCGGTCGAGGAAGGTGGTATCTTCCGCCGCATCTGGGATAGCATCCGTCTATTCTTCTACGGCTTGTTCAACTGATTGAAGTGTTGACCTGCATGGCCCCGTTCCTTTCCGGTGCGGGGCCATGTGCGTTACCACGGCTTACGAGGCCGTTACGCCATGACAGACTCAGAAGTAAAGGCGCCAAAGATCGAGTTCCCTTGCGAGGATTATCCGATCAAGGTAATTGGCGACACCGGTGTGGGATTCAAGGACAAGATCATCGCGATTCTTGAAAAACACGCCACCGTTGATCACAAGACCCTGGCCGAACGCCAGAGTACCAACGGCAAGTACACGACGATTCAGTTGCACATCATTGCCACCGGTCAGGAACAGCTGTACGACATCAACAGCGAGTTGCGAGCGACCGGGTTCGTGCACATGGTGTTGTGATGCCGGGCACGCTGGGCTTTCGCGAGCTGGACCAGATGGCTTACGAGCCGGTCTGGCATGCCATGCAACGCTTCACCAACGACCGCGGCACCACCGCCGGTGACGAAGTCTGGCTGGTGCAACACCCGCCGGTGTTCACCCAGGGCCAGGCCGGCAAGGCCGAACACTTGTTGCTGCCGGGGAATATCCCGGTGGTGAAGACCGACCGCGGTGGCCAGGTGACCTACCATGGCCCCGGTCAATTGGTGGCCTACCTGCTGCTGGACGTACGCAAGCTGGGGTTCGGCGTACGCGAGCTGGTCACCCGCATGGAGACCTGCCTGATCGAACTGCTGGCCAGCTACGGCGTGACAGCAGCGGCCAAGCCGGATGCTCCGGGTGTCTACGTCGACGGAGCGAAAATTGCTTCTCTGGGTTTGCGCATCCGCCATGGTTGTTCGTTTCACGGCCTGGCGTTGAACGTGGACATGGACATGGAGCCGTTTCGACGGATTAATCCCTGTGGCTATGCGGGGCTGGCGATGACCCAGCTGTGCGATCACACAGGATCGATTGAATTTGCCGAGGTAAGTGCCCGGCTGCGCGCGCAGCTCGTCAAACACCTCGACTACGCTGAGCAGACGACCCTCACGGGCGGAATCGACTGATATGACTACTGATGCTGTGCAAACCATGATCCCGACGCTGGATGTTACCGAGCGTCCGGCCCCGCGTGCCAAGGTCGAGGCCGGCGTAAAGCTGCGCGGCGCCGAGAAAGTTGCACGTATCCCGGTCAAGATCATCCCGACCACCGAACTGCCGAAGAAACCTGACTGGATCCGCGTGCGCATCCCGGTTTCGCCGGAAGTCGACCGCATCAAGGCGCTGCTGCGTAAACACAAACTGCACAGCGTCTGTGAAGAAGCGTCCTGCCCGAACCTGGGGGAATGCTTCTCCGGCGGCACCGCTACGTTCATGATCATGGGCGACATCTGCACCCGTCGCTGCCCGTTCTGTGACGTCGGCCATGGTCGGCCGAAGCCATTGGACGTGAACGAACCCGAAAGCCTGGCCATCGCCATTGCCGACCTCAAACTCAAGTACGTGGTCATCACCTCGGTGGACCGCGACGACCTGCGTGACGGTGGTGCCCAGCACTTTGCCGATTGCATCCGCGAAATCCGCAAGCTGTCACCGAACGTGCAGCTTGAGACGTTGGTGCCGGACTATCGCGGTCGCATGGACATTGCACTGCAAATCACCGCCGCCGAGCCGCCGGATGTCTTCAACCACAACCTGGAAACCGTACCGCGCCTGTACAAGGCTGCGCGTCCGGGTTCGGACTACCAGTGGTCGTTGACCTTGCTGCAACGCTTCAAGCAGATGATGCCGCACATTCCGACCAAATCCGGCTTGATGCTGGGCCTGGGGGAAACTGACGAAGAAGTCATCGAAGTGATGAAGCGCATGCGTGAGCATGACATCGACATGCTGACCTTGGGTCAGTATCTGCAGCCTTCGCGTAGTCACCTGCCGGTGCAGCGTTTTGTGCACCCGGATACCTTTGCCTGGTTTGCTGAGGAAGGGTACAAGATGGGCTTCAAGAACGTTGCTTCCGGGCCGTTGGTGCGGTCTTCGTATCATGCGGATGAGCAGGCTAAGTTGGTTAAGGCTGAGTTGCTCGGGTCTTGATTTTCTAGCGTTGTTTTTTGGGGCGGTGTGTATATCCGTTTCTTCGGTAACGGCTACTTGTGGTTCCGCCCTTACGGCGGGTCACTTTTGAAGAGCCCGGAAGCCGGCCCAGTCAAAAGTAACCAAAACGCTCTTGCCCCACCACTCGGTGCCTCGCCTAGGCTCGGCATGCCTTCACTCCGGCATTGGTTCGTGGGCCCGCCGCGAAGGGCCATCCATGGCCCAGCGCGGCTAACCCGGCATCCATGCCGGGTTACCCACGAACCAATGCCTGCGTTCAGCCAGCGTGGTTAACGGGGCGCCCCAGATCAACGTCCACCGCGAGGCGGCCTGACAGCCGGCCTGGTTTGGGGGTATTGCGTTTCCCCTATGGGAGCGGGTTTGCTCGCGAAAGCGGTGGTTCAGATACATGGATACTGGCTTTGCTGGCCTCATCGCGAGCAGGCTCGCTCCCACAGTGGGTCTGCGGTTTACATGAGTTTTGTGGCTGCTGAAGATCAAGTGTGGGAGCGAGCCTGCTCGCGATAGTGGTGGTTCAGCCACATAGATGCTGGACATGCCCAGCTCTTGCTTTGCTTTGCTTTGCTTTGCTTTGCTTTGCTTTGCTTTGCTTTGCTTTGCTTTGCTTTGCTTTGCTTTGGATCTTGATCTTGATCTTGATCTTGACGCCCCGTTAAACCACGCTGGCCGAACGCAGGTATTGCGCAGTGGGCATCCCGGCATGGATGCCGGGATAGCCGCGCTGGGCCATGGATGGCCCTTCGCGGCGGGCCCACGGAGCAATGCCTTCGTTCGGGCACACCGAGCCTAAGCGAGGTGCCGAGTGGTGGGGCAGAGCGCTTTGGTTACTTTCGCGCTTTTCGAAAGTGACCCGCTGTAAGAGCGGAACCATAAGTAGCCGTTACCGCAGCAACGGATATACACACGATCAAAAAGACCGGGAAACCCATGGAACCCACCCTAAACCCACATCACCCCGTCCCAGCACTCCCGACCGAAGGCCTGATCGCCGTGATCGCCCCCGCCGGTCCAGCAAACCTGGAAACGGACAAAGCCATCCAATGGATGCGCGCCCGGGGCCATGAGCTGCGTATATTCCCAGGTGTGTACGAAAAGGACGGCTACCTGGCCGGCAGCGACGAAGTACGCCTCAACGACCTGCATGCCGCCTTCGCCGACCCAGAAGTAAAAGCGATCATTTGCCTGCGCGGCGGCTACGGCACCCCGCGTTTGCTGGATCGCATCGATTTCGACCTGTTGCGGCGCAACGCCAAGCCCTTCGTCGGCTACAGCGACATCACCGCCTTGCACCTGGCCATCAGCCGCTATGCAGGGTTCGTCACCTTTCATGGCCCGTTGCTCAACGCCGATCTTCTCGGCGACAAGGAACCCTCCACCGTCACTTCTTTTTTCAGCCTGTTGCGTGGGCAGTTGAAGGCCGGCAGTGTGCTGAGCCATCCCGCAGCTTATCCATTGACTACCGTCGCACCCGGCATCGCCTGCGGGCGTTTGCTGGGGGGCAATCTGTCGATGATTGCCGCGACCATGGGCACGCCCTATGAAATCGACGCCGAAGGCGTGATCCTGTTGGTGGAAGACATCAACGAGCCGCTTTACCGCATCGACCGTCTGCTGACCCAGTTACGGCTGGCTGGCACGCTGGCAAAGCTGCGGGGTGTATTGCTGGGGGATGTCGCCGGGGTGGACCTTGAGGCGTTGAACAAACTGTTCCAGCAGACCTTCGAGCCGTTTGGTATCCCGGTGTTGTCCGGCTGGCGCAGTGGGCATTGCGACCCGAACCTGACGTTGCCCATGGGCGCGTTGGTGACGTTGGATGCGGGGGAGAAGAGGTTGGTGCTGGAGCAGGATGTGGTGGTCAGGGGTTAGATTTTTGTTGCCTGATGGTCAGTCATCGCGAGCAAGCTCGCTCCCACATTGGCCCCGCGTTTCTCTGAAAGAACGCGGTCAACTGTGGGAGCGAGCTTGCTCGCGATGGCGGTAGCCGCCATAAGGCAAATCAGCGGTTACGCAACCCTTCCAGCAGCTTGTGCGTCGGATACCCATCCGCGGGCCAGCCGAACGACTGCTGGGCGCTGCGTATGGCCTTGCGGGTGTTGGCGCCGATGATGCCGTCGGGCGTGCCTGCGTCGAAGTTGTGTTTGCCCAGCAAGGTTTGCAGTTCAAAGCGTTCGCTACGGCTCAAGGGCAGATCGTCCTTGGGCCATTGCCCGCTGATCAGCCCCGCGCCGGCGAAGCGTTCTGACAGCAAACTCACCGCCAGGGCGTACGACGAGGAATTGTTGTACTTGAGGATGGCGCGGAAGTTATCGAGCACCAGGAAGGCCGGCCCGCGATAGCCGGCCGGCAGCAGCAGGGCTGCCGACAAGTGTTCGGCGCCGGCTGGGACCTGGCTGCCGTTGGGCAGGCTGACGCCCAGTTGCAGCCATTCGGAGACGGGTTTGCGGATCGCGCCATCGGCCAGCGGGTAGTCGAACCCTTCTCTGAGTCGTACCTCGAAGCCCCACGGCTGTCCGCGCTGCCAGCCAGAGCTTTGCAGGTAGTGTGCGGTCGAGGCCAGGGCGTCGGTGGCGCTGCCCCAGATATCGCGGCGGCCGTCACCATCGAAATCCACCGCGTGGGTGTTGTACGTGGTGGGAATGAACTGGGTCTGGCCCATGGCTCCGGCCCAGGAGCCGAGCATTTTTTCCGGAGCGATGTCGCCGTCTTGCAGGATCTGCAGTGCGGCGATCAGCTGCGCATGGGCAAACCCCGGGCGCCGCCCTTCATAGGCCAGGGTCGCCAGGGAGTTGATCACCGACTTGGTGCCCTGGAACTGACCGAAGTTGCTTTCCATGCCCCACACCGCAACCAAGGCCTGGCGGTCGACGCCATAGCGCTGCTCGATGCTTTGCAGGATGTCGGCATGCTGTTGGACCAGTGTCTGGCCCCGGCGTACTCGCAGCGGCGACAGCGCTCCATCGAGGTATTCCCACACCGGACGGCTGAATTCCGGCTGGCTGCGGTCGGCTTTGATGACGCTCATGTCCGGGCTGACGCCGATAAAGGCGCGATCAAACAGGTCGGCACGGATTCCCGCGGCCAGGGCTTGCTTGCGAAAACCGGCTTGCCATTCGGCGAAAGTTTGCGTGGGGGCGATGACCAGGTTGTCACCGGTCGGGACCACGGGCGGCACGATGGCTGGAGCAGGCACGGCAGGGACGGTCTTGAGCGGTTGGGCGTCGGCGGCGGTAGGTTTTTCTGCGCAGGCGACAAGCAGAACGACGCTTGTGGCTGCAATCAATTGGCGCAGGGGCCAACGACGGGAAAGACAAAAGGGCATGCACGGGTCCAGATAAACAAATCAGATGCTGACCTTATCATGCGCAAAGGAGAATAGGGCTGGTCCGGGTGTTTCAAGCCGCCACAAAGCAAGAAGCCTCCCAGTTGTCAGACTGGAAGGCTTCGCGGCGGTAGCTGCCTTTGCCCTTGGCGGGTCGTTCCTGGCGGCTGCGGAACAGGGGCTGGGCGATGATGGATTTGGCCTTGTTGGGGCCATGCTTGGATGGCTTTTTGCTCATGATGGGATCTCTCGTGGGGTGGTTTTGTGGAGCAAATCATGCGGCAGAGTTGGGGGGCTGTCCAGTCCCTGCTTTGCGTAGGAAATTTCAAGGATGGCGAGGGGAATTGTGGCTGGAGAGCTTTTGTGGCGAGGGAGCTTGCTCCCGCTGGGCTGCGCAGCAGCCCCAAAAAACAGGGCCGCTACGCGCCCCAGCGGGAGCAAGCTCCCTCGCCACAAAAGCATCTTTGCCACAGAAAACATCCTCCCCACAAAAAGCTCTGTGGGTCGGAAGAAATGGCTTACTCGGCAGGTAAGGCCAACCGCTGCCCAGCCATCAAAAGCGACAAGCGGCTCAGGCTCATCCATGGCGACCCCGCCGCCTGACCTTTGATCTGCGCATCGATGCGCTGGGCTTCGAGCAGCAGTTGTGCCCAGCGCGGTGCCGAGTAGCGTTGCAGGGCCTTGCTCATCAGCGGCTTGCGTTTGTCCCACACCGGTGGCCTGGCTTGGCTGAAGGCCTTGTCCAGTGGTACGCCCTGGCTGTATTGCAGCGACAGGTTGGCCAGCAGGCGCAGCTCCCGGGCAAGGGCCCAGAGGATCACCGGAGGCTCGACGCCTTCGCCCCGCAAGCCCTCGAGCATGCGCAGGGCGTGGGCGGCTTCACCGTTGAGGATCGCATCGGTCAGCCCGAACACATCGAAACGCGCACTGTCGGCCACGGCGGCCTGTACCGTTTCCACGGTGATCTGCCCGCCCTCGGCCATCAGCTTGAGCTTTTCGATTTCCTGAGCGGCGGCCAGCAGGTTGCCTTCGACCCGGGCGGCGATCAGTTCCACCGCATCCTGGCTGGCCGACAGGCCGGCCTGGGACAGGCGCTGGCGGATCCAGCTGGGCAACTGGCTGACGTCCACCGGCCAGATCTGTACGAACTGGGTCTGCTGACCTTCAACCAGGGCCTTGCCCCATTTGGTTTTTTGCGCGCTGCCGTCGAGTTTTGGCAGGCTGATGAGCAACACCGTGTCTTCAGCCGGCCGTGAGCAATATTCGATCAGCGCAGCGGCGCCCTTGTCACCGGGTTTGCCGGATGGCAAGCGCAGCTCCAGCAGGCGTTTTTCCGCGAACAGCGACATGCTCGCCCCAGCCTGCAACAGCGTGCCCCAGTCGAAACTGGCGTCGGCGGCGAACACCTGGCGTTCGTCGAAGCCTTGCTGACGGGCGGCAGAGCGAATGGCGTCGGCGGCTTCCTGGCACAGCAGCGGATCATCGCCACTGATGATGTAGACCGGCGCGAGGGCGCCTTGCAGGTGTTTGCCGAGTTGGGCGGGAGCGAGCTTCATAAGAGAAGGCGAGCGGGGCGCCGGAGCGCCCCGCAAGGCTTATTCAGACGGGATTTGCATCGGCGACTGTTGCGGGGTTTCCGCTTCAGCCTTGCGTGCCGCTTCCAGTGCGTCGGCTTCTGCCTTGGCGCGGGCGTCGGCGGTCTGCTGCAACTGGTCCAGTTGGGCTGGGCTCAGTTGTTGCAGGCGCAGCATCATGCGTTGCACGAGGTCACGACGCATTTCGACACGCACTTCGCTCGACTCCTGGTCGGAACCGGTGATGTTGTTGCCATCGTGCAGGTAGACCTTCTGCACTTGCAGTTTGTCGTCCAGCAGCACCAGGTTGTTCTGGCCGCGGATCTCATAGCTCAGGACGTTGTTGAGTTCGTACTCGGCCGAGCGACCGGCACCGGCGTAACTCAGGCTGCGCTGGCTTTGCTGTTCACTGGTCAGCACCAGTTTGTACGGCGCGCCGTTGTAGACCTTCACGCCGCTGTTTTCCAGTGAGTCGCGCAGCATCTTCACGGTCTCGCCATAAGCGTCCCGGGCGCTGAGGTCCAGCTCCGTGATAGCCAGCTCGGTGGTGCCGGTGCCGCGCAGCTGGAAGCCGCAGGCGCTCAACAGGACCGCCAGGCCCATTACCAGCAGATTACGTTTGATCATCTTGTTGCTCCCCTTGAAACCCTATGGCTCGACAGTGCGGCCCCGCAGGTTATATTCGGCGCCCGGCCCAAGCCGGCGCCCGATCCAATTAGCTTGCGACGATGTTGACCAGTTTGCCGGGCACGACGATCACTTTGCGGATCGTCAGGCCATCGACGAAGCGCAACACGTTTTCATTGGCCCGTGCGGCGGCTTCGATTTCTTCGCGAGTGGCGGCGGCTGGCATTTCGATCTGGCCGCGCAGCTTGCCGTTGACCTGGATGACCAGGGTCAGGCTGTCCTGCACCAGCGCGGTTTCGTCCACCACCGGCCAGCTGGCGTCAATCACCGGGTCAGCGTGGCCCAGGCGGTTCCACAGCTCGTGGCTGATGTGCGGCGTGATCGGAGCCAGCAGCAGCGTCACGGCTTCCAGACCTTCGTGAACCAGTGCGCGATCCTGTTCGGTGCCTTGCGCGGCTTTTTCCAGGACATTCATCAGCGTCATCACCTGGGCGATGGCGGTGTTGAATTTGTGGTTCTGGCCGACGTCATGGCTGGCCTGCTTGATGGCCAGGTGGATCGAACGGCGAACGGCTTTCTGCTCGTCGTTCAGGCCGGCGACGTCCAGTTTGCCCGGCAGGCCCTGAGTGACGTGGGCTTGAGCCAGACGCCAGACGCGCTTGAGGAAGCGGTGCGAACCTTCGACGCCGGAGTCGGACCATTCCGCGCTCATGTCGGGTGGCGAGGCGAACATCATGAACAGGCGGCAGGTGTCGGCGCCGAACTGGTCGATCATCGACTGCGGGTCGACGCCGTTGTTCTTCGACTTGGCCATCTTCTCGGTGCCGCCGATTTCCACCGGCAGGCCGTCGGCGATCAGTTTGGCGCTGATGACCTTGGCTTTGCTGTCGCGTTCGAGTTCGACGTCGGCCGGGTTGTACCAGGTGTAGGCACCGTTGGCTTCGCGACGATAGTAAGTCTCGGCGATCACCATGCCTTGGGTCAGCAGGTTCTTGAACGGCTCGTTGGAGCTCACCAGGCCTTCGTCACGCATCAGCTTGTGGAAGAAGCGCGCGTAGAGCAGGTGGAGAATGGCGTGTTCGATGCCGCCGATGTACTGATCCACCGGCAACCAGTGGTCAGCCGCGGATTTTTCCACCAGGCCGCCTTCATAGTGCGGCGAGGCGTAGCGGGCGTAGTACCACGAGGACTCGACGAACGTGTCCATGGTGTCGGTTTCACGCCGGGCCGGCGCGCCGCATTTCGGGCAACTGCATTCGTAGAACTCGGGCATGCGCGCCAGGGGCGAGCCGGCGCCGTCGGGTACCACGTCTTCGGGCAGGACCACGGGCAGTTGATCTTCCGGTACCGGTACGTCACCGCAAGTATCGCAGTGCACGATCGGAATCGGGCAGCCCCAGTAGCGCTGGCGGCTGATGCCCCAGTCCCGCAGGCGGAACTGGGTGCGGGAGGCACCGAGGTTTTTCTTGATCAGGGCCACTTCGATGGCGTCGAACGCGCCGGGGAAGTCCAGGCCGTCGAACTCGCCGGAGTTGATCAGTTCGCCGTGTTCGCCATAAGCGTCCTGCCATGGCGCCGGGGTCTGGTCACCGGCGCTGGTACGCACCACGGCCTTGATCGGCAGGTTGTACTTGTGGGCGAATTCGAAATCGCGCTCGTCGTGGGCCGGAACAGCCATGACGGCGCCGTCGCCGTAGTGCATCAGCACATAGTTGGCGACCCATACCGGGAGTTTTTCGCCGGTGAGCGGATGCTCGACGAACAGCGAGGTCGGCAGGCCTTTCTTCTCTTGAGTGGCGACATCGGCTTCCGCGACGCTGCCACCTTTGCATTCGGCAATGAA
The DNA here is from genome assembly GCF_032614175.1 of Pseudomonas sp. P105. Classification (NCBI taxonomy): domain Bacteria; kingdom Pseudomonadati; phylum Pseudomonadota; class Gammaproteobacteria; order Pseudomonadales; family Pseudomonadaceae; genus Pseudomonas; species Pseudomonas sp. P105. The sequence continues at coordinate 5,472,090 of NZ_CP126693.1, read as the reverse complement.
CGCCTGCAGCTCGGGGTTGTTGCGGGCGGCCAGGGTCGCCAGCGGATGCTCGGCGGCCACGGCGACATAGGTGGCGCCCATCAGGGTATCCGGACGGGTGGTGAAGACTTTCAGATTGCCCGCTTCGCCAATGGAGGCGACGTCGTAGGGGAACTGCACTTCCATGCCCCGGGACTTGCCGATCCAGTTGCGCTGCATGGTCTTGACCTGTTCAGGCCAGCCGGTCAGCTCGTCGAGACTCTCCAGCAGTTCATCCGCGTAGGCGGTGATCTTGAAGTAGTACATCGGGATTTCGCGCTTTTCGATCAGCGCGCCGGAGCGCCAGCCGCGACCGTCGATCACCTGCTCGTTGGCCAGTACGGTCTGGTCCACCGGGTCCCAGTTCACGGTGCCGTTCTTGCGGTAGATCACACCTTTTTCGAACAGGCGGGTGAACAGCCATTGTTCCCAGCGGTAGTAATCAGGCTTGCAGGTGGTGACCTCGCGGGACCAGTCCACCGCCAGGCCCAGGCTGCGCAGCTGGGTCTTCATGTAGGCGATGTTTTCGTAGGTCCACTTGGCGGGGGCCACGTTGTTCTTCATCGCGGCGTTTTCCGCCGGCATGCCGAAAGCGTCCCAACCCATGGGTTGCAGGACATTCTTGCCTTGCATGCGCTGGTAGCGGGAGATCACATCGCCGATGGTGTAGTTGCGCACATGCCCCATGTGTAGCTTGCCGCTGGGGTAAGGGAACATCGACAGGCAGTAGTAAGTCTCCTTGCCTGGCTGTTCACTGACTTCAAAGGACTTTTGCTCGTCCCAGAACGACTGGGCGGCGGCTTCGATTTCACGGGGCTGATAGTGTTCGTGCATGGCTACTTTTGTACTGAATGGGGTGGCCCAATCCTCTTCGTTGCCATGCTGGACGCAGACGACGCCTGATGCGGCGTTTTCGATGCCCAGCCGAGCTGGAAGTGGAGTTACAGGAAGCGCCGTAGCATACATGACCGTGCTCTGCCGAGGGAAACCCTGATTGCGTGCCGGGGCATTGTCGATACCCGGTGACGGCCGCTGTTCAGGGCCGTTGGTCGCGGCGCCCTGCCGGTTTGCCCAGCGAAGCTAAGCTTCTCAATGGGGAGTGAGTCTTATCTTCAATGAGGTGAGGGATGGTTGAATCACAACGTAAAGTAACTACACCTGAGTTGTACGAAAAACTGATCGATCGTCTCGGGGTGGCCCTGGACGCTGCAAGAACCGCCGGTCGCTTGCGCGATGAACGCCCGGCAGAGCTGGAACTGCGTGGCTTGACCCCCGCAGAGTTCGAGCTGGTCAAGGCTTACCTTGAGCAGGTCGGGCATCAAGCCCCCACAAGTGGGGCTCAGCTACTCAAGCGCCTCGATACGCCCCGTTCGGCCAAGGTTGTATGGCTCAAGGATCGGACGCCCACCAGGGATGCTGTAAAAGTCCGGTCACTGCAGTTCAAGTAAAGCCGGATTCACGCTTGTCGCTTTTTTTGGTTCAAGGTTATTTCGAATCTGTTGTCGCTTTGCGTCAACCCACCTAGGCTTCGGGCATCTATGGAGATGCCCGATGCCGTTTCGCTATTTCATCAAACAACTTTTATTGCCGCCCGGCATTCTTTTGCTGTTGTTGGTGCTTGCCTGGTGGTGGCGCAACTCCCGGCCGCGCCTGGCTCGCCTGTGTTTCATTGCAGGGGTGGGCGGTTTCTGGCTGATGAGTTTGCCTGTGGTGGTGCAATGGAGCGCCAAGGCGCTGGAGCGCGAGCCACCGCTGCCTCGCAGCGAATGGGTGACGCTGGCGCAACGTGCCGATGCCATCGTGGTGCTTGGTTCGGGCCGCGATCGCGGTGACCTGGCCTGGGGTACCGACCAGCCCACCGGCATCGGTCTGGAGCGCCAGCGGTATGCGGCGCGACTGGCCAAGGCATCGGGATTGCCGGTGCTGACCAGCGGCGGCTTGCACTATGGCTCCCCGCCGAGTGAAGCGAAATTGATGGCCGATTCGATGCTCGATGATTTTGGTGTCACCGTGCGCTGGCAGGAAGGGCGCAGTCGCACGACCTGGGAAAACGCCCAGATGAGCGCCGAGATGTTGCTGCCGCAGGGCATCAGACGAGTCGTGGTGGTGACCCATGCGTCGCACATGCCACGGGCAGTCTGGAGTTTCGAGCGCTCGGGGTTTGAAGTGGTTCCTGCACCGGTGGGCTTTCTGGGGCAGGACAATGCCCGCCCGCTGGGCGGCTGGATGCCGGAGTTCAAGTCGATCTGGCAATCGGGGCAGTTGATGAACGAGGCGGTGGGGCAGGTGGGGTATAGGTTGTTTTATCGTTGAAGTGTTCCCGGATCGTTCCCACGCTCCTGCGTGGGCACGCCTCAAGGGACGCTCTGCGTTCCAAGGCGGGCTGGCGTCGGCCACCAATGACGCGGAGCGTCACGGGCTGCATTCCCACGCGGAGCGTGGGAACGAGCAACCTTAAACCGTCTTGGCCATCCGTCCCGCCATCAACGCCCAGCCCAGCAGCAACACGCACACGATGATCAACGGCCACGAGCGCCATTGCAGGTAGGGCGTCAGCCCGTGCATCGGCACCACTTCGCCGTACAGCACGCCACGCTCGAATTGCGGGATCTGTGCGGTGATCTGGCCGAAGGGGTTGATCAGGCCGGTGACGCCGTTGTTGGTGGAGCGGATCATCCAGCGACCGGCTTCCAGGGCGCGCATCTGCGCCATTTGCAGGTGTTGCAGCGGGCCGATCGAGGTGCCGAACCAGGTGTCGTTGCTGATGGTCAGCAGCAGGTCGCTGCGCGCCGAGAGGCCAGCGGCGAACTCCGGGTAGACCACTTCATAGCAGATGAACGGCGCGATCTGGTAACCCTTGGCTTGCAGCAAAGACTGGTCGGCCGGGCCCCGGGCAAAGTCCGACATGGGGAGATCGAAGAACGCGATCAACCCCCGCAGAATGTCCTGCAACGGCACATATTCGCCAAATGGCACCAGTTTTTGCTTCAGATAAGTGCCGTCACCTTCACCGGTCACGGTGATGCCGTTGAAGTAACGCTTCTGCTGGTGCACCAGTTGGCGAATCGGAACGCCGGTAATCAGCGCCGAATTTCGCTCGGCGGCGAAGGTGCCCATCATGTCCAGATAGCCCTGGGCAGACTCCTTGAGCACCGGCACAGCTGTTTCCGGCCAGATCAGCAGGTCGACCCGTTTGGAGGCAAAGCTCATGTCGCGGTACAACGCCAGTTGCGCGTTGAGCTGCTCGGGGTCCCACTTCATGCTTTGTTCGATGTTGCCCTGGATCGCCGCGACGCTCAGCGGATCACCCGAAGGGCTGGTCCAGGCATGGTCTTTGAACGCCATGCCGGCGACCCACGGGCCGATCAGCAGGATCACGCCCGCTGCGATAAAGCCTTTGCGCCCGGCGCGGATCAACCGTGGCGCGTTGTACAGCAGCGCGGCGGTGAGGGCCAGGGTGAAGGAAATCAGCCACATCCCGCCCAGCGGCGCGAGGCCGGCCAAGGGGCCGTCAAGTTGGCTGTAACCGGAATACAGCCACGGAAACCCGGTGAGGAACCAGCCGCGAAAGGCTTCCTGGCCCAGCCACAGGGCGGCGAAGGCCAAGGCGTCGGCCAGCGGAGCTTCGTTACGCCGCAACCACCGGGCCCAGAGCCAGGCGGGCAGGGCGAAAAACCAGGCAATGGCGGCGATGAACAGCAGCATCAAGAAACCGGCGAGCAGCACCGAGGCGCCGCCGAAGTTGTGAATGCTGACGTAGATCCAGCTGGTGCCGGCGCCAAACAGGCCGAAACCGAAGCACCAGCCACGGCCGAGGGCCTGGCGCGGTGAAAGCTCGCGCAGACCGGCATAGAACAGCCCGACCGCCAGCAGTGCCAGCGGCCAGATGTCGAACGGCGCCAGGGCCAGGGTGGTGATCGCGCCAGCCGCCATGGCCAGCAGGTTACCGGGCCAGCCGGGGCGGGTTGTCCAGCGCATGTGTGTCCTTAGCGGGTCTCGCAGGGTTTATCGGGCAATGGGTGACAGGCGCAGCAAGTGAATCCGACGGCTGTCGGCGTTCAGGATGCGAAAGCGCCAGGAACCGATTTCCGTGGTTTCATTGCGCTTGGGCAGGTGCCCGAAAGCACTCATCACCAGGCCGCCGACGGTGTCGAACTCATCGTCGGAGAATTGACTGTCGAAGAACTCGTTGAAGTTCTCGATCGGCGTCAGGGCCTTGATCAGGAAGTCGCCGCTGGGCAGCGGCTTGATGTAGCTGTCTTCCTCGACGTCGTGCTCGTCTTCGATGTCGCCGACAATCTGCTCAAGCACGTCTTCGATGGTGACCAGCCCGGCCACGCCGCCGTATTCGTCGATGACGATGGCCATGTGGTTGTGATTGGCGCGGAATTCACGCAGCAGCACGTTCAGGCGCTTGGACTCGGGCACGAAGGTGGCCGGGCGCAGCAAGTCCTTGATGTTGAAACTGTCGCCGTTCTCCTGAAGGATCAGCGGCAGCAGATCCTTGGCCAGCAGCACGCCCATGACGTCGTCATGGCTCTCGCCGACTACCGGGTAGCGCGAGTGAGCGGAATCGACCACGGCGGGCAGGAATTCGCGAGGTGTCTGGGTCGCCTTGATGCTGACCATCTGCGAACGGGGGACCATGATGTCCCGCACTTGCAGGTCAGCGACCTGGATGGCGCCTTCGACGATGGCCAGCGCTTCGCTGTCCAGCAGTTTGTTCTGGTGTGCATCGCGCAGCAGCTCCAGCAGCTCCTGGCGGTTTTTCGGCTCATGGGCAAAAGCCTGGGTGAGCTTGCCCAGCCATGACTTCTGCCCGTTGCTCGATCGATCTTCGCTCATAGCGATTACTCTGAATCCTTTGTCGTTACAGGTTGATGTATCAGTGTTCGTCGCCGGCGTAGGGGTCGGGGTGACCCAGCTCTGCAAGCAACGTTCGTTCCAGCGATTCCATTTCCTCGGCTTCGTCATCTTCTATATGGTCGTAACCCAATAGATGCAAGCAGCCGTGAATCACCAGATGGGCCCAGTGGGCCTCAGCGGTCTTGCCTTGTTCGGCCGCTTCGCGCTCCACCACCGGGATGCAGATCACCAGATCGCCCAGCAGCGGAATGTCGAGCAGTTCGTCGGGCACGTCGGCGGGGAACGACAACACATTGGTGGCGTAGTCTTTCTGCCGCCAGGTGTGGTTCAGCTCGCGGCCTTCGGGCTCGTCCACCAGGCGGATGGTCAGTTCCGAGTCGGCGCTGCGCTGGCGCAGGGCCAGCTCGCACCATTGGCGTAACTGAGCCTCGCTGGGAGCGGGGCGTTCGCTGGCCAGTTGCAGGTCAAGTTCAAGCATCGTGGCGATTGCCCTTCTCAGCGGTCGCCAGCTCATCCTGATGATTCTCGAAGCGCTCGTAGGCTTCGACGATGCGCTGCACCAATGGATGGCGCACGACGTCCTTGGGCATGAAATGCGTGAAACTGATGCCCGGCACGTCCTTGAGCACCTGGATCACATGGTTCAGCCCGGATTTGGTGCCGCGGGGCAGGTCGACCTGGGTGATGTCCCCGGTGATCACCGCGGTGGAGCCGAAGCCGATCCGGGTCAGGAACATTTTCATCTGCTCGACCGTGGTGTTCTGGCTTTCGTCGAGGATGATGAAGCTGTTGTTCAGCGTACGGCCACGCATGTAGGCCAGCGGCGCGACCTCGATGACCTGGCGTTCGATCAGCTTGGCGACGTATTCGAAGCCGAGCATTTCGTACAGTGCGTCATACAGCGGACGCAAGTACGGGTCGATTTTCTGGGCCAGGTCGCCGGGCAGGAAACCGAGTTTTTCCCCCGCTTCAACCGCCGGACGCACCAGCAGGATACGGCGCACCTGTTCGCGTTCCAGCGCATCGACGGCGCAGGCCACGGCCAGATAGGTCTTGCCGGTACCGGCCGGACCGATGCCGAAGTTGATGTCGTTGCCCAGGATTTCCTTCACGTAGCGCTGCTGATTCAAGCCGCGAGGGCGAATCATGCCTTTTTTCGTGCGCAAGGCCACGGCAGGTTCCGACGGAGCGTGGTTCTCGAGTTCTTCGAGTGCCGACTCCTGCAGGAACAGGTGGACGGTGTCCGGCGACAACTCGCTTCCCTTGGTTTCCCGATAGAGGCGGCGCAGCAGGTTTTCCGCGGAGGAGGTGTGCTTGGGTTCGCCGATCAGTTCGAACTGGTTTCCGCGGTTGCGGATCTCGATGGCCAGGCGCTGTTCGATCAAGCGCAGATGCTCGTCGAATTGCCCGCACAGATTGGCGAAGCGGCGAGCCTCAAAGGGCTCGAGAATGAAACGATGTGGTTCGATGGGTGCGTTCAAGGTCGTTTTTAGCCGCCCTGGGGCAATTAAGATGAAATCAAGGATAACGCCAGTAGGCTGGGTGCGAAAGCTCTTAAAGAGGCGAATCTGATCACAGGGTTGGCGCAACCCATTGTGGGAGCGAGCCTGCTCGCGATAGCGGCGTCACATTCAACATCGATATTGACTGTCACGCCGCTATCGCGAGCAGGCTCGCTCCCACACGAAACTTTGTGTCACTGGACCAACGAACCGCGCAACGAGTGCGGTTGCGCGGCATCGATGTGGACGTCGGCGAACTGACCGATCAGGGCCGGAGTGTCGCAGCGGAAGTTGACGATGCGGTTGTTTTCGGTCCGCCCTTGCAATTCGCCCGGGTCTTTTTTCGAGTAATCGGTCACCAGAATCCGCTGGACGGAGCCGACCATCTGTCGGCTGATCTCGAAACCTTGCTGGTTCAAGCGATGTTGCAAGGCGTTGAGCCGTTCTTTTTTCACCTCTTCTGGTGTCTCGTCCGCCAAATCGGCGGCCGGAGTGCCGGGACGCTGGCTGTAGACGAAGGAATAGGAAAAATCGAAACCCACGTCTTCGATCAGCTTCATGGTCTGCTGGAAATCCTTCTCGGTTTCGCCGGGGAAACCCACGATAAAGTCCGAACTGATGCAGATCCCCGGCACCGCCGCCCGCAGTTTGCGCAGCTTGGATTTGTACTCCAGCGCCGTGTGGTTGCGCTTCATGGCCGCCAGGATCCGGTCGGAGCCCGATTGCACCGGCAGGTGCAGATGCTTGACCAGTTCAGGCACTTCGGCATGGGCCTGGATCAGGCTGTCGGAGAACTCCAGTGGGTGCGAGGTGGTGTAGCGGATACGGTCGATGCCCTCCACGGCCGCCACCACGCGGATCAGCTCGGCGAGGTCGGCCAGGCGCCCATCGTGGGTCAGGCCGCGATAGCCGTTGACGTTCTGCCCCAGCAGCGTCACTTCCCGCACGCCGTTTTCCGCCAGGTGGATGATTTCGGCAATCACGTCGTCGAACGGCCGGCTGACTTCTTCGCCCCGGGTGTAGGGCACCACGCAGAACGTGCAGTACTTGCTGCAACCTTCCATCACCGACACGTAGGCGCTTGGGCCGTCGATGCGCGGTTCGGGCAGGTGGTCGAATTTTTCGATTTCCGGGAACGAGACGTCTACCTGCGGCAGCTTGGTGCTGCGCGCGGCGTCGATCATTTCGGGCAGGCGGTGCAGGGTCTGCGGGCCGAAGACCACGTCCACGTACGGTGCGCGATCACGAATGGCAGCGCCTTCCTGGCTGGCCACGCAACCGCCCACGGCGATGACCATTTCCGGGTTGGCCAGTTTCAGTTCACGCCAGCGACCGAGCTGGGAGTACACCCGGTCCTGGGCGCGCTCGCGGATGGAGCAGGTGTTGAGCAGGATCACGTCGGCGTCTTCGGCACGGGCGGTGACTTCCAGGGCCTGGTGTTCACCCAGCAGATCGACCATGCGCGAGCTGTCGTACTCGTTCATCTGGCAACCGTGGGTTTCGATGTAAAGCTTCTTGGCCATGGACGGAGTCATCACGTGATTCAAAGAACCGCGCATTATAGGGAACAAGTCACCCGGTTCCTACCGCTGCGCGAGCAGTGGCTATGCTATAGTTCGCGCCCTCATTTTTACCCGCCGATGTGTTTCGCCTGCCATGACCAAACGTGAAGCTCCAATCTACAAGGTGATTTTCCTCAACCAGGGCCAGGTGTTCGAAATGTACGCCAAGCAGATCTATCAAAGTGATCTGTGGGGCTTCCTGGAAGTCGAAGAATTCGTCTTTGGCGAGCGCACGCAAATGGTCGTCGATCCGAGCGAAGAAAAGCTCAAGGCGCAGTTCGAAGGTGTGGTGCGCAGCTTCGTGCCGATGCATTCGATCGTGCGTATCGACGAGGTCGAGCGCCTGGGCACCCCGAAAATCAGCGAAGCCCGCGGCGCGGTCGGCAATGTCATGCCGTTTCCGATGCCGATGCCTGAGAAGTAAGCGCCAAGACTGAGTTGCCCCCAATCGCGAGCGGGCTCGCTCCCACACTGGATCTTCTGTGTGCACATTATTTGTGAACACCCGGGATTAACTGTGGGAGCGAGCCTGCTCGCGATTAGGCTCTCAAGGCCGTGGTGGATTCAGGGCAGTGGCGAGAAGGGCGTGCGCCCGTCGGCGTTCTGCAATTCCATCAGGTATTTGCGGAAGATCTGCCCCAGCACCTGTGTCGCGACTTCCAACTCGTCGCGGGGCATCTGTTCGGCGACTTCGTCGGCGGTGTCCAGGGCTTCTTCGGCGCCATTGACCGCCGCCATCTTCAAGACAATGTAGGCCTGCACGTTGTTGGCCGGCACGCCTTCGCCATGGAAGAACATGCCGCCCAGCTTGTATTGCGCCTGGGCATGGCCTTGCAGTGAGGCTTTTTCGAAGTAGCTGAGGGCCAGTTTGAGGTCGCGCGGCGCAGCCTTGCCGTCGTAGTAGAACTCGCCCAACTCGTATTGCGCTTGTGCATCGCCCGCGTCCGCCGCTTTTTGACAGGCGTCGAGTGCCGGTGCGAGATCTTGTGGCTGGGTGTTGAGCGTGCAACGGCCCATCGCCGGGATCAACAACGAGTTGCCGCCTGCTTGTGCGTTCGCCAGCAGCGGCTGAAGGAGCAACAGGCAGCCCAGGGCAAGGGTGCGGCCGGTGCGGTTCATGGGAATCGACTTACCTCTGAGGGGCACGCGGACCCTCCGGGGGATCCAATAAGCGCGCATTATGAAATAAGCAGGGCCATCCTTACAAAGTCTTTACTCGTTTTTCTGCTGCGAGGGAGCGCTAACGGCAGCTTCGGGGGGTAATACGTAGGAAAAGGGGTAAGAGGTTGTCGTCAATCACTGACGCCAGCGTCAGCCAGCGTCAGTTATCCACAGGCTTACTTCAACGCGGCGAAGGCCCGCTCGGCGGCGTCGAGGGTGATCTTCAGCTCGGCCTCGCCATGGGCGATGGAGGTAAAGCCGGCTTCGAACGCGCTCGGTGCCAGGTACACGCCACTGTCGAGCATCAGGTGGAAGAAACGCTTGAAGCGGTCAGCGTCGCTGGCCATCACATCTTCGAAGGTCACGATGTCATCGGCGCCACTGAAGTACAGGCCGAACATGCCACCGGCCTGGGTGGTCACGAACGGAATGCCCGCTGCGTCGGCACGAATCTGCAAACCGTCGAGCAGACGGGTGGTGTAGTCGGTCAGCTCGGCGTGAAAGCCCGGGCGGCTGATCAGACGCAGGGTGGTCAGGCCGGCGGCCATGGCCAGCGGATTGCCTGACAGCGTACCGGCCTGGTAGACCGGACCCAGCGGCGCGATGCATTCCATGATGGCACGCTTGCCGCCGAAGCAACCGACCGGCATGCCGCCGCCGATGATCTTGCCGAAGGTGCTCAGGTCCGGTGTCACGCCGTAGTGGGCCTGGGCGCCGCCGAGGGCTACGCGGAAACCGGTCATCACTTCGTCGAAAATCAGCACCACGCCGTGCTGGTCGCACAGGCTGCGCAGGCCTTCGAGGAAACCCGGCGCCGGCGGTACGCAGTTCATGTTGCCAGCCACAGGCTCGACGATGATGCAGGCCACTTCCTGGCCGACTTCGCCGAGCATCTTCTCGACTTCTTCGAGGTCGTTGAACGGCAGGGTCAGGGTGTGCTTGGCAAACGCTGCGGGCACACCGGCCGAACTCGGTACGCCTTGGGTCAGCGCGCCGGAACCGGCCTTGACCAGCAGGCTGTCGGAGTGGCCGTGGTAGCAGCCTTCGAACTTGATGATGCTGTCGCGACCGGTGAAGCCCCGCGCCAGGCGAATCGCACTCATGGTTGCCTCGGTGCCGGAGCTGACCATGCGCACCATTTCCATCGACGGCACGATCGAGCAGACCAGGTCGGCCATCTCGGTTTCCATGGCGGTCGGGGCACCGTAGGACAGGCCATGCTGCAATTGGTTGCGCACCGCTTCCAGCACGTCCGGATGGCTGTGGCCGAGGATCATCGGGCCCCACGAACCGACGTAGTCCACATAGCGCTTGTCATCTTCGTCCGTCACGTACGCGCCTTCGGCGTGCTTGAAGAACAGCGGGGTGCCGCCAACGCTCTTGAACGCACGAACGGGGGAGTTCACGCCGCCGGGGATGTGCTTCTGGGCGTTGGCAAACAGGGTTTCGGAACGGGACATGGTTGGGCTCTCGAAATCGAAAAATTATTTGATCTGCAACAGATCGTTGAAGGCACGGGCGCGGCGCGTCACTTCCTGGGGGCTGTCGGCGCCGAACAGACCGTGGACCACGGCCAGCAGGTCGACACCGTGAGCCACCAGCGGGGCGGCGTTGTCCAGGGTGATGCCGCCGATGGCGCACACCGGTATATGCAGTTTGATCCGGGCCTGGTCGAGCAGTTCAAGGTTTGCACTGGGTGCGCCGGGCTTGGTGTTGGAGTTGAAGAACCGTCCGAACGCGACATAGCTCGCGCCCTCGCTGGCGGCCTGTTCGGCCAGCTCCAGGCTGGAATGACAGGTGGAGCCGATGATTGCGTCGCGCCCCAGCAGCGCCCGTACTGGCGCCAGAGGGCCATCGGTCTGGCCCAGGTGAACGCCGACGCCCAGGCGCGCGGCCAGTTCGGCGTCGTCGTTGATGATCAATCGGGTCTTGTAGCGCTCGCACAGATTGCGCAGCGCTTCGGCTTCGCGCAGACGACGGGCTTCGTCGCTGCTTTTATCACGGTATTGCAGCAGGGTGACGCCACCTTCCAGTGCCGCTTGCACATACGCGAGGAATTTGCCGGCCAGCAGTTGGCTATCGGTGATGGCGTAAAGGCCACGTAGTTTCATTCCACAGCCTCCGGGGCTACGAGCAGAAATCCAGCGGCAGGCGACGCGGGACGAACTGGCCTTTGCCCAGCTGTTCGGCATCGCGCAGGGTGCGCCAGGTGTAATCCAGTGCTGTCTTGACCGCGCTGGCGAGGTGTTCGCCCTGGGCCAGTCGTCCAGCCAGGGCGCTGGCCAGGGTGCAGCCGGAACCATGGTAGCTGCCGGGCAAGCGCTGGCAGGTGAACGTTTCGCGGCGACCATCGCGGCTGTACAGGCGATTGTGGACTTCATGTTCGTCGCCGTGACCACCGGTGATCAACAGGTGCTTGACGAAGGGCAGCAGTTTTTCGGCGCATTCATCGGCGCTGCCCTCGGGCAGTTCGGCGAGGATGCGTGCTTCCGGCAGATTGGGGGTGGCGATGATTGCCAGGGGCAACAGGCGTTCGCGCATGGCGTAGCCGACTTCATCCTTGCCCAATCGTCCGCCGCCACCGGCACGCAGCACCGGGTCGCAGACCATGGGCAAATGCGGGTGCGCCTGCAGCAGTTCGACCACCGTGTCGACCATTTCCAGTGAGCCGAGCATCCCCAGCTTGACCGCCGCTACCTGCGAATCGTTGAGCACGGCATTGGCTTGCGCCAGCACCCACTCCCGATCGAGCACGCGGAAATCGCTCACGTTAACCGTGTCCTGCACGGTCAACGCGGTAACGGCCGGGGCGGCATGACAACCCTGGGCGAGCAGGGCTTCGATATCTGCCTGCAAACCGGCGCCACCACTGGGGTCGTGGCCGGAGAGACAGAGGACAACGGGGCGAGAGCTGTAGATATTCATGGTGCGCGAGCTTACCACCAAACCTGTTTTGTCGGTGGTCGGACTCTGAGGGTTTTATGCTGGACTGCTTGCTCTGATGATTGCTTTTGAGCCACCCGTTGCCGACCTGACCAAAGCAACAGCTCTATCTCAATGCTTGGCGCTGGAACGCCCGTTCTAGAGCCATCTGTAGGAAAAATTTCAATGGTGCAAATTGGCCATCAGCGGCTATGCTAGAAATGGATCCAACCAATAACAGGTAATGCCGGTTTTACGTCTACTCAGGGAATGGGGGGCTTCCTGATTCAACCGGACAGGCCACGCTGGGGCTTAAATGCGCTATTTGCTGATGTTGCTGCTGTGCTTGCCCGCTTTGGCAAGCGCCCTCGAATTCGATGAATTCACCCAAAGCCTGCCCTTGGGTCATGCCCTGCAGGTGTTCGAAGACACCCACGGTACGGCTACCATCGACGACGTCCTGGCAGAGGCTGCGGCGGGTCACTTCAAACCCCATGACAAAGCCACGCTGAACGCCGGTTATTCGCGCTCGGCATTCTGGCTGAAAATAGACCTGCACTACCGTCCCGGCAATCCGGACGCCCAACGCACCTGGTTGTTGGAGCTGGCCTATCCGCCGCTGGACCATCTGGACTTGTATCTGCCTGACAGCGCCGGGGCGTATCGCCTGGTTCGCCAGACCGGCGATGCCTTGCCGTTCGCCAGCCGTGAAATTCGCCAGAACAACTACCTGTTCAGCCTGGACTTCAAACCTGAACAACGCCAGGCCGTGTACCTGCGCCTGCAAAGCCAGGGTTCGATCCAGGCGCCGCTGACGTTGTGGTCGAGCACGGCCTATCTTGAGCAACAACCTGTGCGCTTGTACGTGTTGGGCACCATCTATGGCGTACTGCTGGGGATGCTGGTCTACAACCTGTTCATTTACCTGAGCGTGCGGGACACCAGTTACCTTTATTACATCGTTTATATCGCCTCGTTCGGCCTGTATCAGTTGTCGGTCAACGGAGCGGCCGTGGAGTATTTCTGGCCGGACAACCCCTGGTGGGCCAATGCCGCAACCCCCTTTTTCATCGGCTGTGCGGGTCTGTTCGGCAGCCAGTTTGCGCGCAGCTTCCTGCAAACCGCGCAACACAGTCGTTGGCTTGACCGGCTGCTGCTGGCGCTGATCGTCTACAGCGCGGTAGTGGTGGGCCTGTCGCTGATGACCAGTTACGCCTTGGCCTTGCGCCTGGCGACGGCATTGGCGCTGGTATTTACCGTGGTGATTTTCGCCGCCGGGCTGTTCGCCTGGTGGCGTGGCCTGCGGGTGGCGCGTTATTTCATCATCGCTTGGTCGGCGTTTCTGCTGGGGGGTGTGGTCAACACGATGATGGTGCTCGGTTATCTGCCGAACGTATTCCTGACCATGTACGCCAGCCAGATCGGCTCGGCCATCGAAGTAGCGCTGTTGTCCCTGGCCCTGGCCGACCGTATCAATGCCATGCGCGAGCAGCAGGCCCAGACGCTGTTTGACGCCGGGCAGAAACTTGAAGTGCTCAACCAGCAATTGGCCCATGGCAACAAACTCAAGGATGAATTCCTCGCCACCTTGACCCATGAGCTGCGCACGCCGATGAATGGCGTGATCGGTTCGCTGGAGTTGATGGAAACCGTCGAAATGAACGAGGAGCTGACCCAGTATCAACAGACCGCCGCAGGTTCTGCGCGGGACATGATGCGCATGGTTAACGGCATCCTCACCCTTACCGAGTTGCAGGCCGGCAAGCTCAAGGCCTATCCGGCGCCGTTCAGCCTGCGCGCGATGGTCGACGCCTTGCAGGTGCAGTTCGGTGCCAATGCGGCGGTCAAGAGCCTGGATTTCAAGGTCGACGTGGCACCCGGCCTGACGGACCGGCTGATCGGTGACAGTGGCAAGCTGGCCCAATGCCTGGAATGCCTGCTGGACAACGCCGTCAAGTTCACCCGCACAGGGGGCCTGGCGCTGCGGGTCAGTGGCAGGCCGTCGGGGCTCGATCGGCTGGTGCTGTCCTTTGCCGTGATCGACACCGGTATTGGTTTCACGGACCTCGGGGAGGCGAGCTTGTACCAGCGCTTCTTCCAGCTGGACGGTTCCATGACCCGGGAATACGGCGGCCTCGGTGTGGGGCTGGCGATCTGTCGGCAGCTGGTGGAGTTGCTGGGCGGGCGCCTGACCCACACCTCCGAACCCGGTCGCGGCAGCCGATTCCAGTTGGATGTCGAGGTGGAAATGGCCGTGCCCGTGGAGGCGCCCACGCCATTTTCGTTCAGCCCGCGAGAAAGCGCGCGGTTGCCCCAGGATTGCACGGTGTTGCTGGCTGACGACAACAGCATTGATCTGCTGGTGATGCGCGGCATGTTGCTCAAGCTCGGTTACCGGGTGCGTACCGCCGACAGCGGCCGCGCAGCACTGGATATGCTGCAGGGCGAGAGTGTCGACGCCGTGCTGCTCGATTGCCAGTCGCCACCGCTGGACGGGGTGTCGGTCTGCTGTCAGATCCGTACGCTTGCCGGCTGCGAGGACCTGCCGGTGTTTGTGGTCAGTCCCAATCCGAATCACGAGCGCTGCACGTCGGGCGCATTGACCGATTACCTGAGCAAACCGGTGAAATTCGAGGTGTTGCGCACGATTCTGCAACGGCGGGTACTTTGTCCAAAACAGGGTGAAAGCGCCGATATTTAGGCGGGTATGACACTTTGTTCGGCCCAGGGTCGGTGCTTAACTGAACCTCTGCTGGCCGACCAAGGAGCCCTGTCATGAACCTGCACCAGTTCGCCGAGACCCACGAGGTCACCAATCAGCCACCGTCCCTGGATGGCGCCAACCTCTATCGCATCGACCTGCCGCTGCAGCAGTGGTCGCAGCGTTTCGGTGCGGGCTGGGCGCAAGGGCGGATCGATGCGTATGGCGCACTGGCCGGCGGGCCGCTGATGGAAGCGGGGTTTCTGGCGAACCAGAACAAGCCGGTGTTTTCCAGCCACGACCGCTACGGCCATCGCATCGATCTGGTGGAATTCCATCCCGCTTACCACCAGTTGATGCGCACCGCCGTCGAGCATGGCTTGCCTAGCCTGCCATGGGCCCAGCCGCAACCCGGCGCCCACGTCGCCCGAGCCTCGATGACTTATCTGCACAGTCAGGCTGAAGCCGGCACCGGTTGTCCGCTGACCATGACCTTCGCCAGTATCCCGGCGTTGCGTTTGCAACCGGACCTGGCCGAGCTCTGGGTGCCCAAAGCGCTCGCCACCGAGTACGACCCGCGAAACGTCGGCATGGCCCACAAGGCCGGGGTGACCCTCGGCATGGCGATGACTGAAAAGCAGGGCGGTACTGACGTGCGGGCCAACACCACCAAGGCTTATCCGGTGGGCGCCAGCGGTCCGGGCCAGGCCTATGAGCTGGTGGGCCACAAGTGGTTCTGCTCGGCGCCGATGTGCGATGCCTTTCTGACCTTAGCCCAGACCGACAAGGGCCTGAGCTGTTTCCTGCTGCCGCGCCATCGCCCGGACGACACCCGTAATCAGTTCTATATCCAGCGGCTGAAGAACAAGCTGGGCAACTGTTCCAACGCCTCCAGCGAAGTCGAATTCCGTGGTGCACTGGCCTGGATGGTCGGTGAGGAAGGGCGAGGCGTGCCGACCATCATCGAGATGGTCGCCATGACCCGCTTCGATTGCATGGTCGGTTCCAGTGCTCTGATGCGCCAGGCCCTGACCCAGGCCAGCCATCACTGCGCGCATCGCAAGGTCGGTGGCAGGTTGTTGAGCGAACAGCCACTGATGCAAAACGTGCTGGCCGACCTGGCGCTGGAAAGCGAAGCCGCCCTGGCCTTGAGCCTGCGCATGGGCCGGGCGCTGGACCACTTGAGTGACGAACACGAGGCCAAGTTCGCGCGGCTGGTGACTGCGGTGGGCAAATACTGGATCTGCAAACGCGCCCCCGCGATGATCAACGAAGCCGCCGAATGCATGGGCGGCGCTGGTTATGTCGAAGACAGCATCCTGCCGCGCCTCTATCGTGAAGCACCGGTGAACTCGACCTGGGAAGGCTCCGGCAATGTACAGTGCCTGGATGTGTTGCGGGCCCTGTCCAAGGAACCGGGCGTGCTTGAAGTGCTGTTCACCGAACTGGGTGATGGCCACGGCGACAAACACCTAGCTGCCCACATTGATCGGTTGCACGCGGCGTTCAAGGATACCGCCGACATCCAGTACCGCGCCCGGCAATTGACTGAAGAGATCGCCATCGGCCTGCAAGCCAAGCTGCTGCTGGAAGCGGGCAACAGCGACGTCAGCGATGCCTTCATCGCCAGCCGCCTGGGTTCGGCTGGCCGGGCATACGGCGCCTTGCCCCGAGGCCTGAATGTCGAGGCCATCGTGACACGCTCCACGCCCCAGGGTTTCTAAACGCCGAACCTGTGGGAGCGAGCTTGCTCGCGAAGGCGTAGGCACATCCAACATCTCTGGTGACTGATACACCGCTATCGCGAGCAGGCTCGCTCCCACAAGGGATCTGCGACGAGTGAAGAATCTGCGGCTGGCGGTGATCAAGGGTGGGAGCGAGCTTGCTCGCGATGGCGTCGGCACATTCAACATCTCTGCTGACTGACACACCGATTTCGCGAGCAAGCTCGCTCCCACAAGGGATCTGCGGTGAATGAAGAACCTGCGGCTGGCGGCGATCAAGTGTGGGAGCGAGCCTGCTCGCGATGGCGGCGGCACATTCAACATCTCGGGTGACTGATACACCGCTATCGCGAGCAAGCTCGCTCCCACAGGGGATCTAAGGTGAATGAAGAATCTGCGGCTGGTGGTGATCAAGGGTGGGAGCGAGCCTGCTCGCGATGGCGTTGGCACATTCAACATCTCGGGTGACTGATACAGCGCTATCGCGAGCAGGCTCGCTCCCACAGGGGATCTGCGGTGAATGAAGAATCTGCGGCTGGCGGCGATCAAGTGTGGGAGCGAGCCTGCTCGCGATGGCGGCGGCACATTCAACATCTCGGGTGACTGACACAGCGCTATCGCGAGCAGGCTCGCTCCCACAGGGGATCTGTGGTGAATGAGGAATCTGCGGCTGGCGGCGATCAAGTGTGGGAGCGAGCTCGCCCCCACAGGGGATCTGTGGTGAATGAAGAATCTGCGGCTGGTGGTGATCAAGGGTGGGAGCGAGCTTGCTCGCGAAGGCGTCGGCACATTCAACATCTCGGGTGACTGATACACCGCTATCGCGAGCAAGCTCGCTCCCACAAGGGATCTGTGGTGAATGAAGAATCTGCGGCTGGCGGCGATCAAGGGTGGGAGCGAGCCTGCTCGCGATGGCGTAGGCACATTCAACATCTCGGGTGACTGATACACCGCTATCGCGAGCAGGCTCGCTCCCACAGGGGATCTGCGGTGAATGAAGAACCTGCGGCTGGTGGTGATCAAGTGTGGGAGCGAGCTTGCTCGCGATGGCGTAGGCACATTCAACATCTCTGCTGACTGACACACCGATTTCGCGAGCAAGCTCGCTCCCACAAGGGATCTGCGGTGAATGAAGAACCTGCGGCTGGCGGCGATCAAGTGTGGGAGCGAGCCTGCTCGCGATGGCGTCGGCACATTCAACATCTCGGGTGACTGATACACCGCTATCGCGAGCAAGCTCGCTCCCACAGGGGATCTGTGGTGAATGAAGAATCTGCGGCTGGTGGTGATCAAGGGTGGGAGCGAGCCTGCTCGCGATGGCGGCGGCACATTCACATCTCTGGTGACTGATACAGCGCTATCGCGAGCAGGCTCGCTCCCACAGGGGATCTAAGGTGAATGAAGAATCTGCGGCTGGCGGCGATCAAGGGTGGGAGCGAGCCTGCTCGCGATGGCGGCGGCACATTCAACATCTCGGGTGACTGATACACCGCTATCGCGAGCAAGCTCGCTCCCACAGGGGATCTAAGGTGAATGAAGAATCTTCGGCTGGTGGCGATCAAGGGTGGGAGCGAGCTTGTTCGCGATGGCGGCGGCACATTCACATCTCTGGTGACTGATACAGCGCTATCGCGAGCAGGCTCGCTCCTACATGGGGATTTGTGGTGGATGATCGATCGCGCCCAATACGCCACTGTTCCCGTCGGCCGACGATGCAGGCAAGATGAAGGCCTGCAAGTCAGAACACAGGAAGCTGATCGTGACCGAAGCGTTTATTGTCGTTCAAACCGCCGAACAAGCCGTGGATCGTCTGGCGGCCCTGCACGAGCGTGCGACCACTGCGCTGAACCAGGCGCTCAAGCGGTACCTCAAGGATCGTATCGAGCCGGATGCCGAACAGCGGGCGTTGTTTCGCTATCCCGCCCTGCGCCTGACCTATCACTGCCATGGCGAAGTCCCGCAAACCACCCGCGCCTACGCCAAGGTCCAGTTGCCGGGCACCTACAGTGTCACCGTCACCCACCCGGCTGCGTTCCGTAAATACCTGCTGGAGCAGTTGGTCCCGCTGATGCACGACTTTACCGTCACCGTCGAAGTGGGTGTCAGCGAGCAGAACATCCCCTATCCCTACGTGGTGGAGCAGGGTGATGAACTGGCCGGCTCCGGTGTGACTGCCGCGGTGCTGGCGCGAGTGTTCCCCAGCACCGACCTGTCGGCCGCCACCGATGGCATTGCCGACGGCCTCTACGACTGGGAAAACACCGACCCGCTGCCGCTGGCGTTGTTTGACGCAGCGCGGGTGGACTTTTCCCTGCGCCGGCTGGTGCATTACACCGGCAGCGACTGGCGCCATGTGCAGCCGTGGATCCTGCTGACCAACTATCACCGTTATGTGGATCAGTTCATTGTCCATGGCTTGGAGCAACTGCGCAGTGACCCGCGTTTTGTGCGCATGGTCCTGCCGGGCAACGTGATCATCGAAAAGAGCATGGACCACGGTGAAGCCTCGGCGATCGCCGCGGGCGTGGTCTGGCACCGCTACCAGATGCCGGCCTATCACCTGCAGGCCAGCGACGGCCACGGCGTGACCCTGGTGAACATCGGCGTCGGGCCGTCCAACGCCAAGAACATCACCGACCACCTGGCCGTGCTGCGCCCCCACTGCTGGCTGATGATCGGTCACTGCGGTGGGCTGCGGCAGTCCCAGACCATCGGCGACTACGTGCTGGCCCACGCTTACATGCGTCGCGATGGCATCCTCGACCGGGTCGTGCCGCCGAATATTCCGATCCCGGCCCTGGCTGAAGTGCAGATGGCCTTGCAGCAAGCGGCGGCCAATGTCACCGGTGAAAAGGGCGACGAGCTGAAGAAACGCCTGCGCACCGGCACTGTGCTGACCTACGACGACCGCAACTGGGAATTGCGCTGGGCCCAGGAGCGTCCGTTGATCAACCTGTCCCGCGCCGTGGCGGTGGACATGGAAAGCGGCACCATCGCCGCTCAGGGATACCGCTTGCGGGTGCCGTACGGCACGTTGCTTTGTGTCTCGGACAAACCGCTGCACAGCGAGATCAAATTGCCGGGTTCGGCCAACGCGTTTTACGAACGGGCGGTCAACCAGCACCTGAAGATCGGCATCGCGGCGCTGGACCTGTTGCGCAACGAACTCAACTCGCTGCACTCGCGCAAGTTGCGCAGCTTCGACGAGCCGCCGTTCCGCTGATGAACTGATCCCGGTTGAAGGGGCAGTGGTTATTTAACGGTCGGGCCACTAGCATGGTTGGCCCAGACCGTTAGATGTTGTGTTTGCCATGCCTCGTCCGCCACGTCCCGCTTCCCGCCGCCCTGGCGCGAAACCTCCCGCATCCGCCCCGCGCCGTGTGGCCAAGGCCCCGCCGGCCGAGCCGAGGCTGATCCTGTTCAACAAACCCTTCGATGTGCTGACGCAGTTCAGTGACGATCAAGGGCGGGCGACGCTCAAGGACTTTATCGACGTGCCCGGCATTTATCCCGCCGGGCGGCTGGATCGCGACAGCGAAGGGTTGCTGCTGCTGACCAACGACGGGCAGCTGCAGGCCCGCATCGCCGACCCCCGGCACAAACTGGCCAAGACCTATTGGGTGCAAGTAGAAGGCGAGCCCAGTGCCGAGCAATTGCAGCGACTGTGCGCTGGCGTGGAACTGAACGACGGCATGACCTTGCCCGCACAAGCGCGACAACTGGACGAACCGCAACTATGGCCGCGCAACCCGCCGGTGCGCTTTCGTAAGAGCGTGCCGACCAGTTGGCTGGAACTGGTGATTCGCGAAGGGCGCAACCGTCAGGTACGGCGCATGACCGCCGCGGTGGGCTTGCCGACATTGCGTCTGGTGCGGGTCAGGATCGGTGACTGGACGCTTGAAGGGCTGGATCAGGGACAGTGGAAGGAAGTGCCGGCGCGTTTATAAGGTGCCGGTCTCGATCAGGCCGATCACCACGCTCTTGATGACGAATGCCGCCACGCCCAGTCCCAGCACAAAAAACAGGATGAACGAGCCGAAACGTCCGGCCTTGGACTTCTTCGCCAGATCCCAGACGATAAAACCCATGAAAATGATCAGGATGCTGACAAGGCCAGTCATCATCCACTCTTCGAAAACCACAGGATCCATCGAAACACTCCGGCGTGGGCGAGGTTGAAAAGGCGGGGCGAGTATACGGCATGGAAAGAGGGCGAAGGATTGGGCTGCGACGGTGTGTCGCAGCTATTCATCGCCTGGGCTGACGCAGCGGCGTTCTCTTCAGTCGTGGTGGACCCCGGCCCGCTTGAGCATCTGTTTGCAGCGTTCGGACAAGTGAAACACCCGCAGGTGCTTGCCAGCCTTGCTATAGCGTTCACGCAGGGTCTTGAGCGCCGCGATGGCCGAATAGTCGACAAAGCTCAAGTGACGGCAGTCCAGGGTCACCTGGGACGGATCGTTGGCCGGGTCGAACTGGTTGAGAAACGGCGTGGTCGAGGCGAAGAACAGGGTGCCGTGCAGGCGATAGAGCTTGCTGCCGTCCGCTTCCAGATGCGTATCGGCGTACAGTTCCCGGGCCTGTTGCCAGGCAAAGTTGAGCGCCGCAATGATAATGCCGCACAGCACCGCGGTCGCCAGATCGGTGAACACCGTGATGGTCGTCACCGCGATGATCACCAACACGTCATTGACGGGCACTTTGTTGATCACCCGCAGCGAGGCCCAGGCAAAGGTCTGCTGGGACACCACGAACATCACGCCTACCAGCGCGGCCAACGGGATGCGTTCGATCAACGGCGACAGAAACAACACGAACAGCAGAACCATCACCCCGGCAATCACGCCGGATAACCGGCCGCGCCCGCCCGAACTCAGGTTGATCACGGTCTGGCCGATCATCGCGCAACCGCCCATGCCGCCGAACAGTCCTGAGGCCATGTTGGCCGCGCCCAACGCTACGCACTCGCGGTCCGGGTAGCCGCGGCTCTCGGTGATCTCGTCGGTCAGGTTCAGGGTCAGCAGGGTTTCCAGCAGGCCGACCATCGCCATCACCACCGCATAGGGCGCGATGATCCGTAAGGTATCCAGGTTCCAGGGAATGTCCGGCCAGACAAAAGCCGGCAGGCCGCCGGCGATATGCGCCATATCACCCAGGGTGCGGGTCGGCAGCCCGAAAAAGTACACCGCCAGGCCAACCCCCAGAATCGCCACCAGGGCCGGCGGAACACTGCGGGTCAGGCGCGGCAACAGGTAGACAACGGCCATGGTCAGCGCCACCAGGCCGATCATCAGGTACAACGGGCCGCCGCTGAGCCAGGTCTCGCCGCTCTTGAAGTGCTCCAGTTGCGCCAGGGCGATGATGATCGCCAGGCCGTTGACGAAACCGAGCATCACCGGGTGCGGCACCATGCGCACCAGTTTGCCCAGCCGCAACAGCCCGAACGCCATCATGATCAACCCGCCCAACAGCACAGTCGCCAGCAGGTATTGCACGCCGTGTTGCACCACCAGCGCGACAATCACCACGGCCATCGATCCCGCCGCGCCAGACACCATGCCTGGCCGCCCACCGAACAGCGCGGTCAGCGTGCAGATGATGAAAGCGCCATACAACCCCATCAACGGGTTGAGATGAGCCACCAGGGCGAACGCGATGCATTCGGGCAGCAAGGCAAAAGAAGTGGTGAGGCCGGCGAGGGCGTCGGCGCGAAGACGTGCTGGTTTCATGATTTTCCTGGCTGGGCAGCGCTTGAGAGTCGACTGCCGTGGGCGTGGTGCAAAAACAGGGTGGGGATGGTACGGAATTGAGTGCGGTGCGGCCAGTGGTTGGTCGTCGTGTGGGTGATTGCGGGGCGGCTTCGCAGCCCGGAAGGCGCACGCTTCCTCGCCACGGGAGACGGCCAGGGATGAAAATCCTGCGCTGAATTTACATGGCAGGTGGTGAGCGATGTCCGTCAGCGACATTTCTTGTCTGTGTACGAAAATTACTTTCAGTGCGTTTGAAGAATACTCCTCGAAATGATTTATGAGTTTCACAAACACAACGACGTGACCCCATTCGAGGAGTAACGCATGGCCCCTGCATTCGGTTATTGGCTGTTGGTCTACGCGGCCATCGCCATCATTGCGCTGATCGTTTTGATCGCCCGATATCGGCTTAATCCGTTCATTGTCATTACGCTGGTGTCCATTGGCCTGGCGCTGCTGGCCGGGATGCCGCCGTCCAGTGTGGTCGGGGCGTATGAGGCGGGCGTCGGCAAGACCCTGGGGCACATCGCGCTGGTGGTGGCCTTGGGCACGATGCTCGGCAAGATGATGGCCGAGTCCGGCGGGGCCGAGCGCATGGCGCAAACGCTGATCGAGCGCTTCGGCGAGCGCAACGCCCATTGGGCGATGGTGTGCATTGCCTTCCTGGTGGGGCTGCCGTTGTTTTTCGAAGTCGGTTTCGTGCTGCTGGTGCCCATCGCGTTCACCATTGCCCGGCGCGTGGGCGTGTCAATCCTGATGGTGGGGTTGCCGATGGTCGCCGGTCTCTCGGTGGTGCATGCCCTGGTGCCGCCGCACCCGGCGGCAATGCTGGCGGTGCAGGCGTTCCAGGCCTCGGTGGGGCAGACCTTGCTGTACGCGATCCTGATCGGTATTCCTACCGCGATCATTGCCGGCCCTGTGTATGCCAAGTTCATCGTGCCGCGCATCCAACTGCCGGACGATAACCCGCTGGAGCGACAATTCCTCGACCGCGAGCCCCGCGCCAATCTGCCAGGTTTCGGGATAACCCTGGGGACCATCCTGCTGCCGGTGGTGCTGATGTTGATCGGCGGTTGGGCCAACCTGATCTCCGAGCCGGGCAGCGGCTTCAATCAGTTCCTGCTATTCATCGGCAACTCGGTGATTGCCTTGCTGCTGGCGACCCTTCTCAGCTTCTGGACGCTGGGCCTGGCCCAGGGCTTCAACCGTGAGTCGATCCTCAAGTTCACCAATGAATGCCTGGCGCCAACGGCCAGTATTACGTTGCTGGTGGGCGCTGGCGGTGGTTTGAACCGGATCCTGGTGGACGCCGGAGTCACTCAACAAATCGTCGGCCTGGCCCAGGAATTTCAATTATCGCCACTGGTCATGGGCTGGCTGTTCGCCGCCCTGATGCGTGTCGCCACCGGCTCGGCCACGGTGGCGATGACCACGGCCTCCGGTATCGTCGCCCCCGTGGCGATCGGTCTGGGCTATCCCCATCCCGAGCTGCTAGTGCTGGCCACCGGCGCCGGGTCGGTGATCTTTTCCCACGTCAACGACGGCGGCTTCTGGCTGATCAAGGAATACTTCAATATGACCGTCACTCAAACTTTCAAGACCTGGACCGTACTCGAAACGCTGATCTCCCTGGTTGCGTTCGGCCTGACCCTAGGACTTGCGCGCTTGCTTTAATCGCAGCGCTCCAACACAGGTGCCGTCATGGACATCCTTTACCAGATTCGCTCCCGTCAGGATTCCTTCAGCGCCGGCGAAGGAAGAATCGCCCGGCTGATGCTCGACGACGTAGGGTTCGCCGCCTCGGCCAGCCTGGATGAACTGGCCCAGCGGGCCGAAGTGAGCAGCGCCACGCTGTCACGGTTTGCCCGTACCGTTGGCTGCCGCGACCTGCGGGACTTGCGCCTGCAACTGGCCCAGGCCAGTGGCGTCGGCAGCCGATTTCTCGACCCCGCCGGCGCGCCCGAGCAGTCGGCGTTTTATGGGCAGATCGTCGGCGATATCGAGACGACCCTGCGTCAGCACCTGTCGGCATTCGAAGAGTCTCGGTTCAGCGACGCGGTGCGGATGCTCGGCAAGGCGCGGATGATTCATGCGTTCGGGCTCGGCGGTTGGTCGGCGTTGTGCGGCGAGGAGTTGCAGGTACGGCTGGTGCGTTTCGGCTACTCGATTGCCGCCTGCCGGGATCCGGTGATGATGCGCATCACCGCCACCTCATTGAGCCAGGAGCATTTGGTCATCGCCTGTTCACTCACCGGCATCACCCCGGAACTGCTCGGCGCGGTGGAACTGGCGCGCAGTTATGGTGCGCCCATCCTGGCCATCACCCGCGCCGACTCACCGTTGGCCCGACTGGCCGATGTAGTGTTGCCGCTGCAAGGCGCGGAAACCTCGTTCATTTATAAGCCCACGGCGGCGCGCTACGGCATGCTGCTGGCCATCGATGTGCTCGCCACCGAGCTTGCGCTGGCCCACCCCGAAGACAATCAAGAGCGTCTGCGGCGAGTCAAACTCGCCCTGGACGATTACCGCGGTGGCGACGATCACTTGCCGCTGGGAGACTGAGATGCTGTACGACACGCTTATCCGCAACGCACGGGTCATCGATGGCAGTAACACCCCCGGTTACAGCGCCGACGTGGCGATCCGTGCCGGTCGCATCGAGCGCATCGCCGACCTGCGCGATGCCCGGGCAATCGAAGAAATAGACGCCGCCGGCCGGGTGCTGGCTCCAGGGTTCATCGATGTGCACACCCACGACGACACGGTGGTCATTCGCCAGCCGCAGATGCTGCCCAAACTCAGCCAGGGCGTGACCACGGTGATTGTCGGCAATTGCGGTATCAGCGCTTCGCCGGTGAGTTTGCGGGGCGAGCCGCCGGACCCGATGAATTTGCTCGGCACCGCCCAAGCGTTCGTCTATCCGCGTTTCGATGATTATCGTTCGGCGGTGGAAGCAGCCACGCCGGCGGTCAACGTGGCGGCGCTGGTGGGGCACACGGCGCTGCGCAGCAACCACATGGATGATTTGTTGCGCACCGCCAGCGTGGGAGAAATCGCCGCCATGCGTCAGCAACTGCGCGAAAGCCTGGAGGCCGGCGCACTGGGGTTATCCACAGGCCTGGCCTACGCCAACGCATTTTCGGCCTCCACCGACGAAGTCATGCAACTGACCCAAGAGCTGAGCGCATTCGGGGCGGTCTACACCACCCATCTGCGCAGCGAATTCGAACCGGTGCTTGAGGCCATGGACGAAGCGTTCCAGATCGGCCGTCACGCTCGCAGCCCGGTGATCATTTCCCACCTCAAATGTGCGGGTGCCGGGAATTGGGGGCGCAGTCCGCAGGTGCTCGCGGCGCTGGAGAATGCGGCGAAAACCCATCCGGTCGGTTGTGATTGCTACCCCTATGCGGCCAGCTCCTCGACCCTGGATCTCAAGCAGGTGACCGATGCCCATCGCATCACCATCACCTGGTCGACGCCTCATCCGCACATGGGAGGGCGCGATCTGGCTGACATCGCCGCCGAATGGGATGTGCCGCTGCTGGAGGCTGCGCGGCGCCTGCAACCGGCCGGCGCGGTGTACTACGGCATGGACGAAAGCGATGTGCGACGAATCCTCGCCCACCCGTTGTCCATGGTCGGCTCCGACGGTTTGCCGGAGGATCCGTTTCCGCATCCGCGCTTGTGGGGGGCTTTCCCGCGGGTGCTGGGGCATTTCAGCCGAGACATCGGGCTGTTTGCGTTGCACACCGCCGTGCACAAAATGACCGGCCTGTCGGCGGCGCGCTTCGGCCTGAAGGACCGTGGGGAAATTCGGGAAGGGCATTGGGCGGATCTGGTGTTGTTCGATCCTCATACCATCAGGGATGTCGCCGATTTCAACGAGCCGCAACGGGCCGCCGAAGGTATCGATGGGGTTTGGGTCAACGGCGTCTTGAGCTACCGCGAGGGCCGGGCGAATGGGCGCAGGCACGGGCGGTTTCTGGCGCGAGAAGGGGATCTACGCCGTGGATTCAGTTCGTCACCCGGCGCTTGAGAGGTGGAAACACAATGGAATGCCCTTGTGATCTGCTTCTCAGTGGTGGCATTGCGATATTAAAGAAGCCGGTGATATAGCCGAAGCAATGAGTTCAACCCATCTAAACTGGGTCTTTTCAGCCAGGGAGCAACCCATGAGCTTCGGTAAAACCACCCCGATCCTGCGGATCTTCGATGAAACCAAGGCATTGGCGTTCTATGTCGACTTCCTGGGATTTACCGTCGACTGGCAACATCGCTTTGGTGACGATTTTCCGCTGTACCTGCAAGTCTCTCGCGACGGATGCGTGCTGCACCTGTCCGAACATCATGGCGACTGCACCCCGGGCTCGGCACTGCGTATCGAAACGGATGAACTGGAAGCTTTCCAGGCGCAACTGCTGGCCAAGCAATACCCCTTCGCCCGCCCTCAGATTCAGGCCATGCCGTGGGGTAGCCAGGACATGACGGTGGTCGATCCGTTTGGCAATCGGTTGGTGTTTACCAATGGGATTAGTGTGTAACGAGGTTGGACACATTGATAGGCGAGCGGGGGCGTTGGGCTAGATCTGCCGCCATGTGACGAAAGAGCCAAGGTGATGGATCTTTTGACTGATTGTAATGACATTGCGCAAAGCGCCCATTTCTTCCGGGAAATGGGCGCCCGCCATGATCAAACCCGGAAGTGACTCACCATCATCTGCAACTGATTACCCAAGCGGGCCAGTTCAACACTGGACGCTGCGGTTTCTTCGCTGGCGGCGGCGGTCTGTTCGGACACGTCGCGTACGTTGATGATGCTGCGGCTGATCTCTTCGGCCACGGCGCTTTGCTCTTCGGCGGCGGCAGCGATCTGCTGGTTCATCGACTGGATGTTCGACACTGTGCGGGTGATGTTTTCCAGTGATACACCGGCCTTGCGGGTCAGGGCTACGCTGCTGTCGGTAAGGCTGCGGCTGTTGTTCATCACGGCGGCCACTTGTAGGGTGCCGTTCTGCAGACCGGCCACCAGGCCTTCGATTTCCTCGGTGGACTTTTGGGTGCGCTGGGCCAGGCCACGGACTTCGTCGGCAACCACCGCGAAGCCACGACCGGCTTCACCGGCGCGCGCCGCTTCGATTGCCGCGTTCAGGGCCAACAGGTTGGTTTGTTCGGCGACGGCCTTGATCACGTCCATGACACTGCCGATCTTGTCGCTTTCCTGTTGCAGCACGGTCATGGCGTCGGTGGAGCGCTCCACTTCACTGGCCAGGCGTTCGATCTGGGCGATGGCTTCGTTGACCACCTGGTCGCCGGCACGGGCTTCACCGTCTGCCGCGGCGGCTGCCTGGGATGCCTCTTCGGCGTTGCGGGCAACTTCCTGAACCGTGGCGGTCATCTCGTGCATGGCGGTCGCCACCTGATCGGTCTCGACTTTCTGGCTGTTGACGCCGGCGCTGGTCTGCTCGGTTACTGCGGACAATTGTTCGGCAGCACTGGCGATCTGGGTCACGCCATCACGGATGCCGCTGATCAGATCGCGCAGAGTCACGCCCATGCGTGCGATGCCCTGTTGCAGTACGCCCAGCTCATCGCGACGGGTAACGATGAGGTTGTGCGAGAGGTCGCCACTGGCAATGCGATCGACCACGGCCAGGGTTTCGCGCAGCGGTCGGGTGATCTGGCGAGTGATGATGACCGCCGCGATGATGCCTACCAGCAACGCCAACAACGTGCTGACCAATTGCAGGGTGCGGGCCTGGGCGCTTTCGGCATCGCGACGGTCGAGCTGGATCTGATACAGCTGTTCGCTCAGGGAGACGATGGTCGTGCCCTGGTCGGTCATTTCCTTGCGAGCCTGCGCCGCCTCGGCAATGGCCAGGGTGAAAGCCTGGACGGAGCTGCGGTATTGAGTCAGGGCAGCTTCGAGCTGACGCAGCTCACCTTGCCGGGTGCTGGCGAAATACGCATTCAGCGGTTGGAGCGAAGCGAGGGCGGCGTCCAGTTGGGCGACGGCCTTGCGTTCGTTTTCGGGGTTGCTGTTGGCGGTGTAGCCGCGCACTTCATAGCGGGCCAACATGAACGCCTGCTTGGCCTCGGTGATGGCCTGGTACTGTTCCAGGCGCTGGTCGCTCGAGAGCATTTGCTGAACGTCGGTATTGATCGTCTCGATCAGCTGGTAAGCGGTCCCGGCGTTGGCAGTCATCGCGTCGCGGGCGGTGTTGGCGCTGCGGTAGGCGTTGCGCATTTTGTTCAGGGACACCTGATAGGCGCTGATCGTCGCGCTCTGCTCCTTGAGCAGCTTGACGTTTTCCGGGCTCTTGAAGCTGCTCAGCAGCGCGTTCTGTTGTGCAACGAAACTATCGAGGGTGGTTTGCACATTCTGTGCGGCGGTCTCGTCGCCATTGGTGAGCATGTATTGCAGGCGCACGACCCGAAGTTTGGTCAAGCCGGCATTGAGCTTGGTGATGTCGCTCATCCAGTTGCTGCGGTCGATCAGCCCTCCCAGGCTGGTCCAACTGGTCAGCGCCAGGACGCAGGTCAGTACCAGCACCAGGCCAAAGCCCAGGCCCAGTTTCATGTTGACGCTAATGTTGCCAAACCAGCTATTCATCATATTCCTCCAGGAACGTTGTGCTGCTTGATCGTCGGTACGCTGGAAGATTGTTGTTTTTGAGCCAGCTAAAACGTGTAACAGGGCTGTATCGGCTGCCGACTCTGGATCTGAAAGGATTTTTTTGGAGTGTCAGGCATTGGCTGGAGAACTTGCTGCGCGCCTCAGGGTTATCCTGAATTCCAGGCAAAAAAAAGCCCGCGGGAGGGCGGGCTAAAACCTTAGTTTCTTGAATGAGCGAGGGGACTTTACCCAATCACGCGAACGCGTGGGGTGAAGAAAAGTTCATGAGAGGCGGGTGGCAATGAGCAGAGAACGAAGCCCTCAACCTGGATCAGATTGAGGGCTTCTCTCAGCGCCTGACAACCTCACCTCAGATCAAACCGATCCAGGTTCATCACCTTGACCCACGCCGCGATGAAGTCGCTGACGAACTGCTCCTGCGCATCTGCGCTGGCATACACTTCGGCCAGGGCCCGTAGTTGGGCGTTGGAGCCGAAGACCAGATCGACACGAGTGCCGGTCCATTTGACCTGACCGGTCTTGCGGTCGCGGGCTTCGAACGTTTGCTGGTCGTCTGAGAGCGGTTTCCATTCCACGCCCATGTCCAGCAGGTTGACGAAGAAGTCGTTGGTCAACGCACCTGGCCGTTGGGTGAAAACCCCATGCCGGGTTTGGCCGACATTGGTATCGAGCACGCGCAGGCCGCCGATCAGTGCGGTCATTTCCGGTGCACTGAGGGTCAGCAGTTGCGCCTTGTCGATCAGCAGTGCCTCGGCGGATACGCGATACCTGCCCTTGAGGTAGTTGCGAAAGCCATCGGCGATGGGTTCAAGAAAGCCGAACGACTCGACGTCGGTCTGCTCTTGGCTGGCGTCCATACGCCCCGGCGAGAAAGGCACCGTCACGCTGAGCCCGGCATTCTTCGCCGCCTGTTCAATGCCGGCGCTGCCAGCCAGCACGATCAGGTCCGCCAGGGAGATTTTTTTACCACCGGACTGGGCCCCGTTGAACTCGTCCCGGATTTTTTCGAGAGTCGCCAGCACCTGCGCCAATTGTTCCGGCTGGTTGGCAGGCCAATCTTTCTGCGGGGCCAGACGCAGCCGGCCACCGTTGGCACCGCCGCGCTTGTCGGAGCCACGGAAGCTGGACGCGGCCGCCCAGGCGGTGGACACCAGTTGTGAAACCGACAGGCCCGAGGCCAACAGCTTGCCTTTGAGGGACGCGATGTCGCTGTCGTTGACCAGAGCATGGTCCACTGCCGGGATAGGGTCCTGCCAGAGCAGCTCTTCGTTGGGCAGTTCCGGGCCGAGGTAGCGCGAGAGCGGGCCCATATCGCGGTGGATCAGCTTGAACCAGGCGCGGGCGAAGGCGTCGGCCAATTGGTCCGGGTTCTCCAGGAAGCGCCGTGAGATTTTTTCGTAGATCGGGTCGAAGCGCAGCGCCAGGTCAGTGGTCAGCATGGTTGGATTGCGACGCTTGGACGGATCATGGGCGTCCGGAATGATGCCCGCGCCAGCACCGTTTTTTGGGGTCCACTGATGCGCACCGGCCGGGCTCTTGGTCAGCTCCCACTCAAACCCGAACAGGTTCTCCAGATAATTGTTGCTCCAGCGGGTGGGTGTGGTGGTCCAGGTCACTTCCAGACCACTGGTGATGGTATCGGGGCCTTTGCCGGTGCCGAATGCGTTCTTCCAGCCCAGGCCCTGTTGTTCCAGGCCGGCGGCTTCAGGCTCGGCGCCGACATTGTCCGCAGGCCCTGCGCCGTGGGTCTTGCCAAAGGCATGGCCGCCGGCAATCAGGGCCACGGTTTCTTCATCGTTCATCGCCATGCGGCCAAAGGTTTCGCGGATATCCAGCCCCGCAGCGACCGGGTCCGGTTGCCCTTCGGGGCCTTCCGGGTTGACGTAGATCAGCCCCATCTGCACGGCGGCCAGTGGGTTCTCCAGGTTGCGCCCCAGATCGGTACGGCTTTCTTCATTGCCCGGCTCGGCCACCAGTTGTCCTTCGCCGGGATCTTGCATAGCGGCTTTATCCGGCTTGCCGTAGCGGGTGTCGCCGCCCAACCATTTGTTTTCGGAACCCCAGTAGACGTCTTCGTCCGGCTCCCAGACGTCGGGACGACCGCCGGAAAAACCGAAGGTCTTGAAGCCCATGGATTCCAGCGCGACGTTGCCGGTGAGCACGATCAGGTCGGCCCAGGAGATGTTGCGACCGTACTTCTGCTTGATCGGCCATAACAGCCGGCGCGCCTTGTCGAGGCTGACGTTGTCCGGCCAGCTGTTGAGGGGCGCAAAACGCTGTTGGCCGGAGCCTGCGCCACCGCGCCCGTCGCCGGTGCGGTAAGTGCCGGCGCTGTGCCAGGCCATGCGGACAAAGAGCGGGCCGTAGTGCCCGAAGTCCGCCGGCCACCAGTCCTGGGAGTCGGTCATCAACGCATTCAGGTCATTTTTCAGGGCCTGGAAATCCAGGCTTTTGAATGCTTCGGCGTAGTTGAAATCCTCGCCCATGGGGTCGGACAGCGGGGAGTGTTGGTGCAGGATTTTCAGATTCAGCTGGTTGGGCCACCAGTCACGGTTCGTGGTGCCACCACCCGCAGCATGATTGAACGGGCATTTCGATTCGTTTGCCATGAGGAGCTACCTTGGTCGTATTCATCCAGCTATCCAGCCCGAGCGGGCTCTATAGCGACAGGTGAAAATCAATACGTAGATGCAGGGCTCACAGTTCGCTCATTGATCGTTCGGCCTTCCGGCAATCGACGTCGATTGCCCGCATCGTGGCCCACGGCAAGCCCAGTACGTTTCGAACGCTTTCGTATCTCTTATCAGGTCTGATCCGGCCAGCTTACGCTGGCGCTGAATCAAGGCTAGTCCTTCTGTGGCAGATCGCTAATAGCCGCAGTATTAATGGTTAATAGGCAGATTCTTTTACCCGGCTTGCCGGTCGAGGCAGATGATAGGGCCAGCGCTTGGTTACGGGAGAGGACCGGACCATGAACGAACGCCCCCGCAGCACGGCCATCCACGAAGCCGGCCACGCCTTGGCTTTTTGGTGGAACGGCCAGCCTATAAAACGCGTCACCGTACGCACCCGGGCTGAAGCCCGCGCGGGACCGATGTTCGACCTGCTCGGTCACCCGCAACACGCCGAAGGGTTGGTGGAGGCCGATTACCTCGTCCTGCGCCCGGCCTTCACCGCCCGGGGAATTGCTGAATATTTGCCATCGATGGTCGACTTTATTGAACGCGACCTGATCCATTGCTTTTCAGGGCCTGTGGCCGAAGCGATCTACCGACATCGCCAATCCGACCGGCTGTTCCGAAGCAGTGGCCGCGCAGACCTCGTCCGGGGGCATGAACTGATCAGCCTGCTGCCCCCACGCCTGTTGCTCGACGCCGAATCCCGAGCCATTGCCCGTAGCAGTTGCCTTGTGCATCGTTACTGGTTTGCCGTCCGCGCGGTGGCGGACCTTTTGCAGGAGCAGGGGGCGATCGAGGGAGAGACCGTCACCGCACTGCTGCACGAGATTACTGGGGAGGCGCCGGTGCGGTTGGGGAATGAGGTGAGGAGCCTTGATGCTTGAGTTGTAACGGATGATGTAAAAGCTTGGTGATGCCGGGGTTTGTGGGGGAGCGTTGGCTGTGGCAAGCGGCAACCGAGCGGCTTACCATGCCAAGTAGAGGCCAAGGGAGCGAACTCATGCAAACGCTCAAAGTTGCAATCGCCGGATTCGGCGGCGTCGGACGTGCCACAGCCGACCTGCTCCTGTCCCGACGCGAGCGCTATCGCCAGGTTTACGGCGTGGACGTTAGCCTGGTCGCGGTGTGCGGATCACGTGCAGGCCTGGCTGACGCGAACGGCCTGCACGCGCATCAGTTGAATGCACTGCAGGCGGGTCTTTCAGGGCCGGATTTCGTGATGGCGAGCGGCGCAGACGTTCTTATCGAGGCAGGGCCGAGCGATTTTCGCAGCGGCGAGCCGGGTCTTGCCTACCTTCGTACGGCGCTGTCGGCCGGTCAGGACTGCATCGTTATATCGAAGGGCGCTCTGGTCCACAGCGGGCGACAATTGCGCGAACTCGCGCAGGCCTCGGGGGCGATGCTCAAACTCAGTGGTGCAGCCGCTGCCGCCCTGCCGACACTCGATCTTCTCGACCATAGCCTGGCCGGCTGCAAGGTGCTCGCCCTCGAGGGCATCCTCAATGCCACGACCAACTACCTGCTTGACGCCATGGGCACACAGGGCCTCAGCTTCGATGCGGCGTTGCGTGAAGCGCAGGCAGGAGGGTTCGCCGAAGCTGACCCGCGCAACGACACGGAAGGCTGGGATACCGCGTGCAAGCTCCTGCTACTGGCCAACTTCGGTCTTGGTGCCGATCTGACGATGGACGACCTGGTGGTCGAAGGTATTCAGTCGGTCACGGCAGAGCGCATCGAGGCGTGGCGCGAGAGGGGGCTCGTTCCCAAGCTGATCGCCAGCCTCACCCGCGCAGACGGTGTTATCCGCGCCAGCGTCGGCATCAAGGCCTATCCGCTGTCCGACCCGTTCGCCCACGTCAGCGCAAAGAGCAAAGCGATCCGTATCAGCAGCGACGCAATGGGCGAGACGCTGGCAATCGGCTGTGGCGCTGAGCCGATCGCCACCGCAGCGGCCGCGCTGAAGGACCTCGAACACATCCTCATGGCCAGGACTGCTCGGTACTCATCTCTTTCGCAACCCCGATCCTGACCCTGCGTACCTTGCCACTGTGCCGCAATCAGGCCTTCTCCCATGGGCCAAACGTACTCGGTCTGCAGTTTCATCCCGAAGTCCGTGGCGCACGATTCGAGCACTGGTTACTGGGGCATGCGAGTGAGCTGGCCACGTCAGGCATCGACCCTGTCAAGAAGGGCCCGTAGAAACCAACGGCCCTAAAGCCACACATTCACCTCATAAATGTTCCAGAACCGTAAGCCTGTCCAATTCGCAGACAGCCGCTCTGGAGATAGTACCCATGGCTTTCAGCAAGATTGAGGGACTGAGGGCCTACTAAAAACTGGCCTATCTACGACATCGCCATGACTGCAGCACTGCGTTTACGCCATGGCGATCATCAGCATTCACGCGCGAACACACCAGGTGATTGAAATGACCAATCCAAAACTCGAAGTGCTGACACCAAGCAATTGCCAAGTGATCTTCATCGATCAACAGCCGCAAATGGCATTTGGGGTACAAAGCATTGATCGGCAGACATTGAAGAACAACACCGTGGGCCTGGCCAAGGCCGCGAAGATTTTCTCTATTCCAACCATCATCACCACGGTCGAAACAGAAAGCTTTTCGGGTCATACCTATCCGGAATTACTGGCCGTTTTTCCTGAGGCACCGATCCTTGAGCGTACCTCGATGAACTCCTGGGACGACCAGAAAGTACGCGATGCGCTGAAAAAGAATGGCCGTAACAAGGTGATCGTCTCTGGCTTGTGGACCGAAGTCTGCAATACGACTTTCGCACTGTCCGCGATGCATGATGCCGGCTATGAAATTTATATGGTGGCCGACGCCTCTGGCGGTACCAGCCAAGCTGCGCACGATTACTCCATGCAACGCATGATTCAGGCTGGAGTTGTCCCAGTGACCTGGCAGCAAGTTCTGCTGGAGTGGCAGCGTGACTGGAAGAACCGCGATACCTACGACGCCGTTATGGCATTGGTCAAAGAGCACTCTGGCGCATATGGCATGGGCGTCGACTACGCCTACACCATGGTGCACAAGGCTCCTGAGCGGGTAACACACGGGCCGACGCTGGAGCCTGTTGCGGCGAAGATCTGACCTCTGTCGGGTCGGCACTATAGGTCGACCCGACTTCAAATCAGTTCGGGTCTACCCGCCGTAACGGAGCTGGCTGGATTCGAGTGATCGCCAGGCGCCTGGCTCAACCCACAACGCCACGAGGAATGATCATGAGTGAAGATCTGTCAGACAAAGGCCGTCGCCGGTTTCTCGCTACCAGCTCCGTTCTCGGAGCCGCGGGAGCACTCTGGTCTGCCCTGCCTTTTGCCGGCTCCGCCGGCAGCTCTTTCGCCAACCCTGCGGGAGGTTCCATGGAAGCCGATCTGATTCTTTACAACGGCCGTCTGCACACCGTGGATCGTGAAAAGCCGCAAGCAACAGCTGTGGCCATTAAGGACGGAAAGTTCATCGCCGTAGGCAGCGACGCAGAGGCCATGGCGGTCCGCGGTGATGCGACCCAGGTTGTCGACTTGCAAAAGCGTACGGTGATCCCAGGTCTCAATGACTCGCACCTGCACCTGATCCGTGGTGGCCTGAATTACAACCTGGAACTGCGCTGGGAGGGTGTTCCATCTCTCGCTGACGCGTTGCGGATGCTCAAGGATCAGGCTGATCGCACGCCTGCTCCGCAGTGGGTTCGGGTCGTGGGCGGCTGGAATGAATTCCAGTTCGCCGAGCGTCGCCTGCCTACCCTGGACGAATTGAACAAGGCCGCACCAGATACGCCGGTATTCGTTCTGCACCTTTATGACCGCGCCCTCCTGAATCGGGCGGCACTGCGCGTTGTCGGCTATACCCGCGACACGCCTAATCCGCCGGGCGGAGAAATTGTCCGCGACAGCAATGGCGAACCTACCGGCATGCTGGTAGCCAAACCCAACGCGATGATTCTCTATTCGACCCTGGCCAAGGGGCCAAAGCTGCCGCTGGAATACCAGGTCAACTCGACACGCCAGTTTATGCGCGAACTCAACCGCCTTGGCGTGACCAGTGCCATCGATGCTGGTGGTGGTTTTCAGAACTATCCGGACGACTATGAAGTGGTCCGCGAGCTGGCCAAGCACAACCAGTTGAGCGTGCGCATCGCCTACAACCTGTTCACCCAGAAACCCAAGGAAGAGCTGACCGACTTCAAGAACTGGAGCGCCATGGTCAAGCCTGGCGATGGCGATAACTTCTTCCGGCACAACGGTGCCGGTGAAATGCTGGTGTTCTCTGCCGCAGACTTCGAAGACTTCCTCGAACCTCGGCCAGACCTTGCGCCGACTATGGAGCAGGACCTGGAACCGGTGGTCCGTCACTTGGTCGAGCAGCGCTGGCCGTTCCGGCTGCACGCGACCTACGACGAATCCATTTCGCGAATGCTCGATGTGTTCGAGCGGGTCAATCGCGACATTCCGTTCAATGGCCTGCCATGGTTCTTCGATCATGCTGAAACCATCAGTCCGAAGAACATCGAGCGGGTACGCGCCCTTGGCGGTGGCATTGCCATCCAGGACCGCATGGCCTTCCAAGGCGAGTATTTCGTCGACCGCTACGGCAGCAAGGCCGCCGAACAGACCCCGCCCATTCAACGCATGCTGGCTGAAGGCGTACCAGTTGGTGCCGGGACTGATGCAACTCGTGTCTCCAGCTACAACCCCTGGACCTCGCTTTATTGGCTGGTCAGCGGCCGAACCGTTGGAGGGCTGGAGCTGTACCCCAACGGCCTTTCGCGTGACACCGCCCTGCAGCTCTTTACCCATGGCAGTGCCTGGTTTTCGTCAGAGCAAGGCAAGAAGGGCCAGATCAAGGTCGGGCAACTGGCTGACCTCACGGCCCTGTCGGCGGACTTCTTCAGTGTCGAGGAAGAGGCGATCAAGTGGATCGAGTCGGTGCTGACCGTCGTCGACGGCAAAGTGGTCTACGGCGCCGCGGAATTCGACCAGCTGTCGCCGCCGAGCCTGCCGGTCATGCCGGACTGGTCACCGGTTGCCAAGGTCCCTGGCCACTGGCGTCCCGCTTCACCGCTGCTGACTCAGGTGCATCAATGCTCAGGCCCTTGCGCGGTGCATGCGCATAGCCATGACAAGGTGCGTCGGTCATCCGTACCCGTCAGTAACTACCAAGGTTTCTGGGGTGCCTTCGGCTGCTCCTGCTTCGCTTTCTGAACATGGACACGACTATCGAAAAGCGCTCCCCCTGGAGCGCGCTACGCCATAGCACTTTCCGCTGGCTATGGCTGGCCAGCATTGCCTCCAACATCGGCACTTGGATGCACGAAGTAGGGGCCGGCTGGTTGATGACGACGCTTTCAGCCAGCCCCATGCACGTTGCCTTGGTGCAGGTTGCAGGCTCCGCGCCGATGTTCTTTCTTGCTCTTCCAGCGGGAGCCATGGCCGACATCGTCGACAAGCGTCGCTACCTGCTTATGGTGCAAGTGTGGATGGCCGCGGTGGCGATGCTCCTGGCTCTGCTCACGCTAAACGGCATGATGACCGTCGCGCTGCTGCTCCTCCTGACCCTGAGCATGGGCGTGGGGACTGCACTGATGATGCCGGCCTGGTCAGCTTTGACGCCCGAACTGGTCGACAAGCGCGACCTCGGTTCGGCCATCGCCCTGTCCAGCCTTGGCATCAACGTCGCCCGGGCCATCGGACCGGCGATTGCCGGGGTACTGGTCAGCCTCACCGGCCCCTGGGCCACCTTCGCGCTGAACGCCGTATCGTTCCTCGCGGTGATGGCGGTGCTGTATACCTGGAAACGCGAGCAGACACCTGCGTTGTTCCCGGCGGAACGGCTGCTCGGTGCCATGCGCGCAGGCTGGCGCTACAGCCGCAGCTCCCAGCCGTTGCAAGCGGTGCTGGTGCGGTCGGCGGCGTTCTTCGTCGGTGCCAGTGCTGGCATGTCGCTGCTGCCGCTGATCGTACGCGCTGAACTGAACGGCAGCGCCAGCGATTTCGGTCTGCTGCTCGGCAGTGTCGGCGTCGGTGCAGTGCTCGGCGCTACTTTACTGCCGCGCATCCGTGATGCGGTGAACCCCGATCACCTGGTGGCCGGCTCCAGCCTGCTCTACGCCCTGGTGCTTTGCGCGCTGGCCGGGGTGCGCAACCTGTACTGGCTGATACCGGTGATGATGATCAGTGGCGCGGCCTGGATCGCCGTGTTGTCGAGCCTGCAAATGGCAGCACAGACTTCCGTACCCAACTGGGTGCGGGCGCGGGCACTGTCGGTATACATCCTGGTGTTCTTCGGCAGCATGGCGGCCGGCGGCGCGCTGTGGGGCTTCGTCGCCAGCCACCTGTCGATCAGCCTCACCCTGCTGATCGCAGGCGGGGTTCTGCTGGTGGGCATCGTACTGACCCTGCACTTCCATTTGCCGGTCACCGAGACCGAAGACCTGGCCCCGTCCCTGCACTGGCCTGCACCGATCCTTGCCGATGACCAGGACCAGGAACGCGGTCCAGTGATGATCACCCTTGAGTATCAAGTCGACCCGTCGCAGGCAGAACAGTTTCGCCTTGCCATGCAGGATGTACGCAGCATGCGAATGCGCAATGGTGCCTTTTCCTGGGGGCTGGTCCAGGACAGTGAGCATTCGCAACGTTGGCTGGAGTTTTTCTTTGATGAGTCCTGGCTTGAACATCTGCGCCACCACGGCCGGGTAACCCGTGCCGAACAACGCATCGAGGCTGCGGCTCGCCAGTTCCAAGCGGTTGGGGTCGCCATACGCATTCATCACTACCTGGCCCCCACTAAGTCCCACACCTGAGCGCATTCACAAAGGAGTCAACGCATGAACTGCAATGACATGCGCAAGGTGGGTCTCAATCTGCTGATTCTTATTGAGGCGTTGATGCACGAGCGCAATCTCACTCGCGCCTCGGAAAAACGCTTCTTATGGGATCAGGGATGAATACAACCGTGCTATTCATACATGGCGAATGGCTGTCTGCCGCCGCCTGGGATAATTTCTCCAGTCGCTATCGGGCATGCGGCTACACCTGTATTGCGCCACCTTGGCCCTTATCGGAGGGGCCGCCAGAGAGGCTGCGCAGCGCGCCACATACCGATTTCCCACGGCTTGGGATCAGACAAATTATTGAGCACTATGCAGCGCTGATTCGGCGCATGCCTCAGCCGCCCTTGCTGATTGGCCACTCGCTGGGCGGTCTGCTCGTTCAGATGCTGTTGGATCGTGGTCTTGGCTGTGCCGGCATTGCGATTGCAGCGATACCCCCTCGCGGGGTAATACCGCGCTTGAGCGTTCTCTCCAGGGCGATACCCATGCGCATGGCTTGGGGCAGTTGGAAGCGAGTCATGTATTTTCCGCTACCAGAATTTACCCAACAATTTTCCCAGGCTATGGCGATCCAGGATATTTCGCTGCTATATGCAAACCATATCGTGCCAGCACCGGGGCGGATTTTCTTTGAAGCGGCTTTCGGTATTGGCACCTATGTCGATTTTGCCAATGACCGCAGAGCACCGCTGCTGTTGATCGCCGCCGAGAACGATCACAGCGTACGGCCATGCGTGGTGACCTCGAACTATCGGCACTACAACCGCTCTGCGGCCAGCACCTCGCTCAAGTGCTTTGCCGGGTACAGCCATTGGCTCATCACCGAACCAGGTTGGGAGCAAGTAGCTGACTACACAATTGAATGGGCGCAAACTCAGCTGGGTCGTTTTTGATTTTTTTCAGGTTCGCGCGGTGATTAGCGTATTGGGATCTTACCCAACCAAACAGCAGTTGCTCACCCCAGGAAATCGCTGGCGCACATGCACGGCGTTGGCAATCCATATGCTGTTGGTTTGCCTGCCATGGTTCAGTACGACGGCAACGGCCTCCGACTACTTACTGGACACGCTGGAGCACCACCGTTGGACCGTCGCTGATGAGGGACCTAGCCAGGTAGGGGCTTTGGCCCAGACCCGAGACGGTTATCTCTGGCTCGGAACCAACGATTCGCTCTATCGCTTTGATGGTCTGGACTTCGCGCGCTATACCCCGCCAGACGGTAACCCGCTTGGCATCATTTCCGTACTCAAGGCGGAGGATGAGGGCTTGTGGGCCGGTCTCCGTACTGGGGGCATAAGCCTGATCACCGACACGGGCATAACCACTTACCCAGTCAGCGCTGGGTTGCCTGGCGGAGTGGTCTATAGCATCGCCAAGGATCACAGTGGCGCAGTCTGGATCGCCGCAAATGATGGTTTGGCACGGTTTGACGGTAACGCCTGGCAACGTATCGGTACCGACTGGAACTTTCCGGGACGACATGCCCGCGCGGTACTCCTCGACCGCGATGGAACGCTATGGGCAGCCAATGAAGATCGCCTGTTCTACCTGCCGTCGGGTGCCCGAGCGTTTGTCGATGCAGGCATTGCGGTGGGTTGGGTGAGTCAAATGGCTCAGGCTCCAGATGGGGCCATCTGGATGGCCGAACGGTATGGCGGTTCGCTGCGCCGAATCGTGCCAAGCGAAGGCGATGCGGCGACCCAGGTGACCGTAATCGACGGTGCTAATGGTTTGTTATTCGACAGCGCCGGGGCGATATGGGTGGGTACCAGCGGTAAGGGCGTTCGCTATGTGCCAGCCTCTGCCAGCCTCAACGCGCTATCGATAACTGACGCCCTCAATCACCAAGAGGCGTTTATGGCCAAGGATGGCTTGAGTGCAGATAACGTTCTCCCAATACTCGAAGATGTCGACGGCAATATTTGGGTGGGCACTAGCGCCGGGCTAGACCGTTTTCGGCCAAGTGCGATGGTCTCGGCCGCATTTCCACACAACGCCCAGAATTTCGCATTGGTTGCCGGTGCGGCAGGCAGTGTCTGGGCAGGTACCAGCAACCTACCGGCAATGCGCCTGAGTAGTACTGGGTTGACCACTCTGGATATACCGGCACCGATTAGTAATGCCTTCGGTGATGCTAACGGTGATATCTGGATGGCTGGCAGCCATGGTATCTGGCGTGCGCAAGGAGACAAAATCGAGCGAGTTGCCTCATTGCCAACTCAGGATGCGCTTGACTCAGCCGTACGCGCGATGACTCTCGATCAGGCGGGCGACCTGTGGGTTTCGATCAACCGCAAAGGGTTGTTCGTTCTTCGAGACGGACGTTGGTCAATCGTTGCCCCGCCTAATGCTGATCCAAGCCAGTTAATGCCTGTCAGCGCTACCACTGATCCTCTTGGCAGGCTCTGGTTCGGCTACCGCAATAACCTGATTGTGACTCACGACGGCAAGGTACAACTACACTGGGGGGCGGACGAAGGCTTAAAGGTTGGTCATGTCACCGCGATGCTACATCAGGGCCATCTCACCTGGGTTGGTGGCCAGCGTGGAGTGGCCTTCTTCGATGGTGAGCGCTTCCACAGCCTTCACCTACCTGACAATGGACTGTTCGACAATATCTACGCGATTCTAGCCGTACCTCCCAGAGAACCTGAAGGTGACGGTAGCTATGATCTCTGGCTCCACGGCAAAGCCGGGGTCTATCAGTTGACCGCTCGTGAATTAAAGCGCGCCATCGCTGACCCGCTATACCAGATAGGTTACCGCAGCTATGAGGTGATTGGTGGCCTGGCCAACGACCCCCACCAAGTACTCCCATTACCCACTGCAGTGCGTAGTACGGATGGACGTCTATGGTTTAGCACCAGTAAGGGCGTGACCTGGATCGATCCAACTCGCTACGTGCAGGGTAAAGCCGCCCCCAAGGTAGTTATCCAATCATTCAATGTCGATGGTAAGGAACCCCCACCCAGTGAGTTGTCACGGCTGGGAGCAGAGCCAAGAAGCATCGAAATCTCTTACACAGCGCTCAGCCTCTCAGGCATGCAAGGCTTGCACTTTCGCTATTTGTTGGAGGGGTTCGACACAGACTGGCAGCAGGCGGGTTCAAAACGTAGCGCCATCTATACGGGGCTCGGCCCCGGAGATTATAGGTTCCGCGTATTAGCCTCCAATCAGGATGGGCTACTGAGCACCGAAGAGGCCGTGCTGAGCTTCAGTATTCGGCCAGTCTTCTACCACACCCCACTGTTTATAGTATTGAGCGGTCTAGCAGTGGTAAGCGTTTTGTGGATGCTGCATCGCTTCAATATTCGCCGTTCAGCCCAGAATCTGCGGGACCGCCTTGAGGAGCGACACGCCGAGCGCGAGCGAATCGCCCGTGAACTGCATGACACCCTACTTCAGGGTGTGCAGGGCCTTATGTTGAGTTTCCAAGCCGCGACTGAGCAAATCCCCAGTACTCATCCGGCTCGAGGCAGAATGGAGAGAGCGCTAGACCGCGCGGATCAGGTTTTGGTGGAGGCACGAGAGCGGGTGAATAATCTGCGTGATCTGAACGAGCCTGCTCTGAACCTGATCGATGCATTTGCCGCTGTCACGAGTGA
This sequence comes from Pseudomonas sp. P105, assembly GCF_032614175.1. Classification (NCBI taxonomy): domain Bacteria; kingdom Pseudomonadati; phylum Pseudomonadota; class Gammaproteobacteria; order Pseudomonadales; family Pseudomonadaceae; genus Pseudomonas; species Pseudomonas sp. P105. The sequence goes on along the minus strand of NZ_CP126693.1, from coordinate 5,430,113 downwards.
GCTGCAGCTAGAAGGCAGTACGCGCTTTACCCTGAGCAGCCACGGCATGCCACTGCCGCTGCACCCTATAGTCGGTGAAGAAAGCTACCGGATAGGCTGTGAAGCGATCATGAACGCTTTTCGACATGCCAATGCGCAGAACGTGGAAATCCAGATCGTCTACACCAAACACGCATTTCAGCTGAGCGTTGGCGATAATGGTAGCGGCATCAACCCACAGTATCTGCCGCCCAATATCCGCCCCAATCACTGGGGCTTACACGGCATGCTGGAGCGGGCCGAAAAAATCGGCGGACGGCTGTCTATTCAAAGAGGAGCCCACAGTGGCACTGAAATTCAACTGACTGTACCCGCGGCAACGGCCTATCGACGTATCCCGCGACGACTTAGCCAGTGGCTACGTGTATTGACCCAATTGAGGCCCTGAGTGTGCACCCAGAGAATGAACAGATACGCGTGCTGGTCGTCGATGACCACCCTCTGCTGCGCGAGGGCATAGCGGCCGTCCTTGAAGCCCAATCAGACATAGCGCTGGTCGGCGAGGCGACCAATGGGCACGAAGCGCTTCAGCTATTTCGCTCGCTGCGCCCGGACGTCACCCTGATGGATCTACAAATGCCCGAGATGGATGGCATCGAGGCGATTCATGCCATTCGCGCCGAGTTTCCTTGCGCACGCATTGCCATTCTGACCACCTATCGGGGTGATGTACGGGCCTTACATGCAATCAAGGCGGGAGCTATCGGCTACTTATTGAAAAGTAGTCTACGCAAGGAGTTGCTGGATGCCATCCGCTCTATTGCTGCAGGCAACAACCATTTCCCGGCAGAGATAGCTGTTGAACTGGCTGATCACCTAAGCCACGACTGCCTGACCGCTCGTGAAATCCAAGTTCTGCAATGTGTGGCAATGGGTAAACCCAACAAGCAAATCGCCGCGGAACTCATGATCACGGAAGACACCATCAAGGGGCATTTAAGAAATATCATGGACAAGTTGGGTGCCAGCAATCGCACCCATGCGGTCACTCTCGGCATTCAGCGCGGCATCATCACTGTGTAATACCCCACTTTTGAGGGGGGCGCGCGCCCCCCATTGTTGTCTTATGTGCGATCAGTGCACGGCGTAGCATGGCGCCATGGACATAAAGATCCACAGTGGAGCACCACCATGCGTGCCACCTTGCATGCCGTTACCCCGGCAACTGCAGTAGACAGCCAGACTCAGCGCTGTATTTCCGACGAGGCTTATGACGGCGTCATGCAATTGCTTAGAGATGCTCAAGCGCACCTGAGCATTGACCGTGACTCAGCCTGCCTATGCCTGACCCGCGCCCTGGTCATGTTGCAAAAGAGCGATAGTCAGTTAAAAAGCCGCCATGGCTGCCTATCCAATTGGCAAACTAAACGGGTGGTTGACCACATTGACGCTAACCTCGACTCATCAATACGCACAAATCAGTTGGCTGCTGTTCTCAGCCTGAGTGTCAGTTACTTCTCGCATGCTTTCAAAAATACCTTTGGTGTAACGCCGCTGGTCTACGTCGCACGTCGTCGCATCGAGTCTGCGCGTCAGATCATGCTCACGACCGATTCCTCGCTGACCGACATCGCCCACAGCCACGGATTCTGTGACCAATCCCATTTCATCCGTACCTTCCGCCGCCAGATCGGGGTTACACCTCAGGCTTGGCGACGTTTGTGCGATGCCGGGTTATACGAGGAACAGACCAGTTCCACCCCCAGAGCACTGGCCATTGTCAGGGCCTCAGCGTGCAACGCATAGCGCAGGGCTATCGCCTTCGGATATCGAAGCGCAAGGGCTAGCCGCCAGCGCTCATCCAAATTGCGGAGTTCGAAACAATGAGCCTAGAGGCCTTCGCTGCGGCAGGCGGATGACTGTGAGTTGGAAATCGTATGCCATCAGGGCGAGTACGTTGCTTGTATCGCATCAAAGCTGCACGGCTAGTCGAGCAGCGTCAGGGTGACGACGAGTACGCCGTCGGAGGAGATGGTACGGCCGTCACGGCCGCCGGTGGCTTCTGCATAGGCACGCTAAGCAATGGTTTGAATCGACATACGCCGGCTTTCAAAAAAGCTGAAGGACACCACGAAAAAGATCACCAGCACCACAAATGGAATACGCCTTGGAATACATTTCAAAATGGATCTGCGTGAAGCGCTGTGGAGCTCGATGGCGCTGAAAGCCCCGTATTTACTGGATTTCAGGCACAAAAAAAGACGTCCGTGGACGTCTTTAGATGATGAAGTGGTGGAGCCGGGGTAATTTGAATCCGTTCAGTAAGATGTTGATTTATAACATTAATATCGAATTTTATTTTTAGTTGGAATACCAATTGGAATACGACACTCCACTTGACCACCCATTTGCATTCGATCTGACCAGCACGCTTCGTAACCATGATTGGCAGTGAGCTGTCCATAGCTGCCGGTGGCGACAGGCAGAAATCGGCCGAGGCTGTGTGAAAACACTTTCGTTCGGATGCAGTAATCAACAACGGCGCGAAAATCACGCTCCTACGCAAAATCAAGGCCTGCTGACCAGCCGAACGTTTGCAGATTTGACGTAGAAGCGAGGACTTTAAAACGGCAGCGGAGAGCCAGATTTCTGCCAAGGTAGACATTAAATTGGGTGTCTACGCAACTAGGGGGCGATTCAGGGTTTATTTTTCGCATTAGATCAGTTAATAGATACGTCCTCTTCACTTGCCCCGTCTTTAGTTTGCCTCAGAATATTCGACGCTATTCTGGCGTAGCTATTTTAATGAACCTACCAAGGGAATTGCACCACAAAGGTCACTTTATGAGAACTGCTATCTTGTTGCGATAAACTATAACGCCATCAACATCTCGTACCTCACAACCCATTGTATGAAGCCCTCTATATGAGGTTCCCTCATCAATAGTGCAACTAGAGTACGGATTGTCTTTTGCTTTCTTAATTGACTTCGTCTGAACATCCTCTTTACGTTCATCAAGAGGTACTTCGGGGCCGTGATTTTTCTTTTTGAAGGTTGCAGTTAGAGGGAATCTTAATCTACTTGCTGTAATAGCTTCAACGACAAAAACAAGATCTAAATTTTTCTCTAAGAACCTTGTCCCTGAAACATAGTTGGTTCGCTCGCCATCAGAATTTACGACGTGACAAGTGAACTTAATAGAGCTGTTTTCAATATGCTTGCTGCCTTTTAAAGTCGACTTTACTTCCGAACTTATTGGAAGGTACTCAAGACAACTCTCGTAACCTAAAAGTCTCATCGAGTAGTTAAGGTCGCTTCCGTCTTTTTTCACATAGTTTGGAGTGACAAATTTAACAGGTACATCCACGCCTGCGCGACTCTCTGTTTTGAAAGCCGAGTATTCCTCAGGCCAGCGAATGAAATCAATAATGCCCTGGCCGATCATTATTTCATTTTTACTTGCGAGGCCTTGGAGTTTCGCCGCTAAATCTACAGGAAGCCCAGTAGGGGACACCTCCCCTAGGTAACCAAATCCATAATTTCCCCAAAGTACTTCGTGATCGTCCCCAAAGTTGCATCCAATACGAAACCCGAATGTAGAAGCGTCAAAGCCCTTATGACGCTCGAGCCAGGGCTTTATTGCTTTTTCCAGCGTTAACTTGCACATTAGCGAGCAATTTATTGAATCTATTGCTGCCTGCTCTTTATCCATTGATTTAGAACCAAAAAACGCCATAAGCGCGTCGCCCATCAGTCGATGCACATACCCATCAAAAGATCTAACGATTTCAATGCAGGTCTGAAGCACAGCATTTTTGAATTTGTATATAAAATCTAAATCATATATAAGGGAAAGTCTTGTTGAGCCCTTTATATCTATGAACAGGGTCGATACGTATTGATTTATAGTCGTATTATCTATTGCAAGCGAGGCAAAATCTGGGTGCTGAGCAATCCCACCGCTATTTATCCCAGGCTTATCAAATTGTGCCCTCAGGTACTGTTGGATAACATATTCACGCTGCGGCCCTAGTGCCAGCGCACTATCTTCAGCGGCACGTGCTGTGCCAGTTATCTGATGACTTTCCAAGGATTCTGTTACGGACTTGAATATTTTTTTGCTATTGGCTTTGTTGAATATTTCATCAAAGCCACTTTCGTTCAAAAAGCTGGAAATCATGATACCCTCCTAGGAAAGAGCACTAACAATCCCACACAGAATAGAAATAATCAGCGCCGAAAAGATATATTGCCGAGATGTTATTTCCATAACGCGCTTCTGATTATTAAATTTTTCGCCAACAATCTTCGCCAAGGCATTCGCCTGAAATGAGAGATCGTCTTGGAATCCCTCACACGTCATTCTCTTCACCGAATCCGCATATTCGATATGACTGAGCGACGCAACGTCACCAAAAAAAATAATTGACTTGGTTGGGGTTGAGGGGCTGCTTGTGTTTGGGAAAATTATCCTATGTACGCCAAGTAGGATTTGCATCACGAAGAACAAGTTTGCTATATACATCAAAATAGCTAAAGATTTCAGTATGTTCACGAATGGGGTGTCAATAGCAAATTTCAATATGTCAGAGTAACCAAGTAGCGCGGCAATAGCCACACTCAGCGATATAACAAATGCCAGCAAATAGTTAGCCTTGTTGTTTGCTATCTCAATATAATGATCATACCTCTCAATCACTCTCAATAAACTATCAATTTTATCCATACATCATTCCTTAAGTGTGTAAACTTAAACCCGAGCCAAATTTAATTTCTGGCTTGAGGAAGACACGTCCATTCACGCCATGATGCTTTTTTTAAACTTGTGAAGATTCACAAGTACTCCGCCCGAGCCGTTCACTCGCCATCGCCATTATCCTATGTTTTGACGGCCTTTTGCCATTAGGTATCTTTATTTTTACGTTGCGATTTCTTCCTTTCCCCCTCTGAGAGGAGATTGTTAATTGATGCATAACTAGGCCATTAGGCGCACAGCTCATTGAGCAGCGGCGACATCCCGTTCGTTCTTATGCGCGTGCAGCAACCGCCGCTAGTTGCGCAGTGAATTCATATATCTCACCAACCACAGACTTAACGTGATGGTTAGTATCATAAGCTATCCAGTTAGTAGGGTTGCCTACTAACTTCCCTAAACTGCATTGCTTAATCATAGCGTCTCCCCAGCTGAAACTAGACTCCCTGTAATGAATAGAATCCACAATAAATTTTGAGAGCTTCTGGCTTTGTGCAAAGCCATCCTCTCCTTGAACGGAGTGGCCACGCACAACAAAGAACGCATTATTTACTGTATATCTAATCTTAACATTCATATGTGTGGCGATAGTATCCGAAGACCGGGGATTTCTCACACCATAGTCACTGAAATAAAGTGACGCTGTCGGATTGGCTGATAAAAAGCCCTTCCAGACGATCATTTCTTTCCTTTGAACTAAACCGCTTGAGTCGCGCTCTTTTACAGCCTTCTCAATAGAATCTGGTATCGAGCTTGCACTCATTATAATGCAGTCAAAGCCTAGCCCTTTCATGTGCCCGTATGCGGTTTCTACGATCTCCATCACATCCTGTATTGGTAGCTTGGTTACGTCTCCTATATCAATCAGTACTGGTGTTTTGGCTTCACTGAGTCCTGCACTCAGAACCATGTCTTCTAAAATTTCATCTAGGTGATCTGGATCGCCGAGGTCCTCAATAGCTAAACTATCCAATCTGATGCAGAAGAAGGCGCTGTCAGATAGAACCATAGATTTTATCGTTTCTCGATACTCTACAGCCTCCCATCTGTCATAGCCGATTACCGGGCAAACTATAACCCCTAGCTCCTTTAAGCTATTACAGATGTAACTCAGAACCTGCTCGCCGCCTTCAGTGCAAAATCCTATGGGCCATTGCGAAACGTCTAAAATTACATGCTTTCTTCTAAAAATCTCAGCTATATTGTGCGCACGGGCGTCAAGATAGTCCTCAAAAGGAGTAGTGCTTCTATTTCTAGCGGCCTCAAGGGACTTTCCCTCAAGCTTAGTGATCTCGAATATAGGAGTACAGCGTGCAAGCGATGCTTTATCTAGCTTGTTCAATAATGTCAGAGCTTCCATCTCTCCGGCTTTAGCTCGAACGATCGGATAGTACTGATTATTCATGTTTGATACCTCAAAGATTTTCGAGTTGAGCCCTAACCATTCCCTGGCCAATTAGATCTGTAAACTGGTTGTAGTTACCCGCTTCTTTTCTAAGGCGTCCGGCCACAATTGCCGGGTGTATTTTCAATTCTTTCGCTAGCTCAACAATCGTCTCTCTACTGGGTTTCAGATATGCATCAGTACGTTTCCATATGGATCTGGGAATGAATGCATCACGTGCGATCCTATTAGCCTCAGATTCTCTTTTATCTGTACTGGCATGTTCTAAGTCATCAAGAATAGCTTCATTGGCATCGTCGATATGTTTCCAAACATGAACCAGTTCATGGACCAAGGTGAACCAGAAATTATCAACCCTGTCGTACCTCAGAGTGAGTGCAATTATAGGGGTTCCGTCCACCTCTTTAAGTGCGGCACCATCAAGCATAGTACCTTTTAACTGCGGCTCAATAATTACCGCTATGCCATGATTTTTGAGTAGCTCTATTGCCATTCGAGGGCCTTCCTCAAACCGACTGAGCTGAACGATTTCCTTAATTAGCGCGTCACCAATCTTAGTTTTATCAAACTCTGGCAGCTGGCTTTTAATTTCCCGAGTTCTTTGTATCACTCGGGCAAGCCATGCATACAGCGCATAAGTCGTCGTAGGCGTTGGCGAGTCGCCGGAAAGCGTGCGACGAAAGGAAGCTCCGCTCTCTTGCAACCCCATATCGCTAATAAAACCCTGAACGATTTCCTCAACGGTCTTTTTAGCTTTGCTAGTAATGCTATCAATCCAGCCTCTAGCTACCATTTCCTTTACCGGAAATTTGGTCCAGTCCACATTTGCTTTATTTTGGCTACTGCCGACTTCATCAAGTCCCACCAATGTATCAGCCGAAATGCCAAGACCTACAGCTAGAGCCCTTATCATCGGAACTGTAAGAGGTCGCTTTCTCGCCAAAACTTCCGACACTCTACTTCTAGTACCAAAATAGGGAACCAGGTCAGTCTGCTTTAAACCTTTTTCGGTCATCCGAAAAAGAATTGCATCAATTGGATCTGGAGCCTCTACCGGATACTTTTGCTTCTCGTAGTCCTCAATTAGCATTGAAAGCAGTTCGAGCCTATCACTTTCTTCCGTGCCTAGCTTCGGAGAAGAAATTATCAGCGAGTGCACTTCGTTAAAGTATTCGAGGTATTGTTCCTCTGTTTTGATAATTTTTGGGCTCAACGTATTCATAGTTTTTTCACTATTGCAGTGATGATTGCAATCCCTTGGGCAAAAGCGACCTTCAGTTCTAAGAGTGTGTTGGATTCACAGATAGAGAAGAGAAAGGTATCTTCGGCAATAGCAAGAGCATTCGGATATTGTTCGAGCAACTCGGCTGGGACTTTCCATCTTGCATGGCCGATTTCGCTAACCCATACACAAATCCATTTGCGGATATGCTCGCTTTCCCCCTGGAGAGGGGGCAATTTCTCTCTTCCAAGCAATCTCATGATCGTCGCTTTGTTCCCAATTTGGGAACAAATTACGCCGTCGTCTCGCGCAGGTCAAGAGAATGTTCCCAAATCGTGAACATCACGTTACCCTCTCAAGGCTTGCCATTCGATCTGAGTATGGCCAAAAGTGACCAGATACCATGACTCATTGGCCAGTACCAGTCGATCTCGAAGGTCTGTTATTGGCCGTTTTTGGCCTGTCACGACTAACCGGTTCGGGTCGTTTTTTGTCATCGCGGCGGTGTTTTTCGAGCAGGTTTATCCGCCACGCTGAGATAAATGAACGCGGACAAGTGAGACTGGAGGGCTGCCTACCTATGACTAGTCGAGCGACCGATCAGCATTTCTCGGTCATTCCCTAATCGTTTCCAGATCAATAGGGCGGTGAGCCGATAGTAATACCGGGTGGCGCCGGAATGGTCTTGCAGATGCTGAGTGAGAAACCAACGTACATGCTTGAGTCGCCAGGTCCAGGGATTATCGCGTTGCCATCGCTGTTGAATGGCCGCTTGCATGGCTCGGCCTTGGCGCAGGTGGCGTTGCTGAGTGACCTTCGAGCCGCTCAGTACGCCGCTCAGGAACAGCGCCATATCGAACGGTTTGCTCACGCTCGTCCTCCAATATAGGCCGACATCACATCGATCCGGTTATGCCCGAGCTCGTGACTGATCTGTTGCCGCGCCTGTTGATCAAGGTCGCGGTCAAAGCGATAGCAGTGACCACCATTGACCGGTGCGGCGTGGCCCGTGAGCTGCTCGTAACGTTCGCAGGCGTAGGCCGCTCGCAGCTCATGGAAACCCTTCAGCCCGTGTTCATGCAGCGTGTCGCGGGCGGGGATTACGGTCTGTTGCAGGAACGCGGCGTAGCTTTCGTCGCGGGCCAGCAAGTTGCGGCTACGGGGCGGCGATGCATGATGGGCCAACTGCAATGCCGCCTTCACCGCTGCATTGGCCACAACCCATCGCGGCGCTGAAGCCCCTGAGCGACCGCCTTTGGTGCCGTCCTGAATGTTGATGCGGCCTAAGTGTTCGGCTTCGCGGTGCAAGCGTGGCAGGTCAGCCAGGATCGCTTCGCGCAGGCGCATACCGGTTGTTCGGGCCAAAAGGACAATCGCTGCCACCCGCTCGTGTTGCTGTTCGCCAAGCGCCTCAATCACTCGCCGCACCTGTTGATGGTCTTGGCCATCTGGCGCGCGGGTGCGTACGGTCGAACGCTTCTGTCCCAACGCCTGGCTCGGGCTGGCGATCCTCACGTCCTGATCACCGCGCAGCGCGGCGAGGGTGCGGTTAACGCTGCTCAGGCGGTTCTGAGCGGTAGCGATGCAGAGTTCACCTTGCTGGATCTGCTGGCGCAGGTAAGCGGCGTAGTCTTGCAGCGTCCGTCGATCGATTTGGCGCGCATCGTTGTAACCGGGGCCGTCCTCTGACCGACACCAACGCACGAACGCTTGCCAGCGATCGCTATGCGCTTTGACCGTGGCGAAGTGGCCGCCGGCAAACAGATCGTTGAGCGCTTGTGGGCCGGCGTAGCTCAGCTGACGACCGTAGCCAAAGTTGCGACCATCACGCCGACTGACCAAGGCCATCGTCATCACCATTTTCGTTTGTTTGCAGAAAGAGCAGCAGGGCTTTCCAGTGAGGGCTGAGCCTGTCCACCTGCTGCCAGTGTGTCGGGCGGATCAGGAGAGCGTTCTCGTGGTGCTGCAGCAGTGCCCCTTCCTCACGCAGTTGCTCAATCAGCAGAACGATGTAGGCAGGCTCCATGGGGGGTGTGGCGACAGCGGCGACAGTGGCGACAACCCGCGTCGTTTCTGGCCTGGGGCGTGGCGACAGGGTGGCGACAGAAGCGGCGACACGTCGCGATTCTTGCGGCGGTTGATGTTGCGCTTGGTAGCGGCGCACCGCGTCATTGAGGCGGAACATGGTGGACCTCGAAAGTTTTTCCGTCGCGGCTGCTCAGCCAGCGATGGGTGATCAGCACGACCAATAAAGAGGCGGTATGGTCAGCGCTCTTGCGGGCAAAACGAGGGCCGTTGCGATTGACGTCGCGAATGGTGAAGTGAGTCCAGCCTTTCTGCACCAGCCAGCGCAGCAGCCGATCCGCCTCTTCGCGTCGGCTATTGACCGGCTCCTGTTCGGTCAAGCGCTGGATCTCGGCCAGGTAATAATCCATCAACGTGGAGGCGCGCTGGATGTGTGCTTCATCCAACTGACTGGCCTCTTCAACCATGGCCAGCACGCCCGCGATACGCAGTACATTCGCCGCCGCCTTGCCCGCGACAGGTTGGACGCCGGCCAGCTCGCCGAACTCGCCAGACTGACATTCGATGGTGTCGTGAATATCAATCCAGGCACGACGGGCACGGGAAGTCAGCTCCAGTGTGGTGGGATTGAGTGAACCATCCTTGTGAAGCGACCAGGGCTGTTGCAGCAGGGCGGTGATCCGCTGTTGGTAGCGCTGGACTTTGGCATCTCTGGTCAGGTCGATTGCCTTGTAGAGTCGCTGGCCGGCCAGGCGCTCGGGCCAACTGATCAGGCAACGGCCGAGGATGCCTTGGCCATTGATCACCGGGTCTTTGAACAGCTGGTTGGCCAGGTAGGGCTGCAGCATCAGATGCAGGCTGAGGCGGCGGTCATAGGCACGCAGGCTTTCTCCGGCCATGGAGCGGGCCCGGTCGATCGGGCTGCCATCCCACAATGTTGATAAGGTGGTGATCGCCTTGAGCAGATTCTCTTTGCTCATGGTGCTGCTGCCCAAGAACTGGCCACCTTCATCATTGAATAAACCCATGCTGGGCAAACCCTGGCACAGGCTTTTGACCAGGGCCTCAATGGTGGGCTCGGCAATGATCAATCTCGGCGGTACCGGTTCGGATAGCTCACCGCCTTCCGCCTCCGTGTGTTTCTTTGAGGTTTTGGGTTTGGCCATGATGTTGCTGGCGGCGCGATAGGCTTTGAGCTTTTCCGTATACAGGGTCCACTGCTGTCGTTCCCAGTCGCGTGCCGCTTTCAGGGCTAGATGGTCCACCGCGCTTTTGCGATCACCTGAGGACGCCACCGTCAGTAGGTAGAGGGACAGCGGATAGGTTCGGCCGTCGAGTTGGACATTGGCAAGACCTTGGCTCACCAGGGCAGCGCTTGCCAGCACCGATTGGGCCGCCATGGCGCAGGGTACGCCAATCACCTCGGCCAGTCGTTCGACCGCAAGGCCCAACAGTTCTCCGAGTGCTTCGACTGGGTAGGGCAGCGGCGCCTGCTGGTATTCCAGCAATGGTTGTGGTGGCTCGAACGCTTCGCACAGTTGCATCGCTATTCTCCTGAGATTATCGACTTCGCCCTCACTCATCCCGCCACGGTTGTTGAGTGTTATCAGGGATCAAGGCCCCTGCGACCTGTGAGGTTTGTCCACTAACGCGGGACTGACGGCTCCTTACGGCCGGGAGCTTGGGCATCTCATGATCTGGCCTCCTGAACACTTCCGAAGAAGTGGGCGGGTGGAGGCTGCACTGGCTGACGAGACCGGTGACGCGGATCCTGAGTCAGGTGAGGGCAGTGAGGCGATGACCGGGGCATGCCTGACTGTCAGTCAGGGGCAGTCCATTCCTTGGGCTGCGGCACCATCATCGGCATCGCTGTGGCGAGTGAGCATTCGGTGTTTGTCACGCCGATTGTCACGAGGGGGAAAGCCGCAAAGCCCCATGCGAGCAGGGCTGCAGCAGTGTGAGATGCGCCCGTCTCTTTAGCAGGCAAAGAGACGGGCAACAGGTTGGCGCAAGAAATGGCCAAGCGGATAAGTTGCTGCAGAGCAGCCCGGAGAAGGCCTGAGTTGCCGCAGTGGGCAAATATGAGAAGTAGGCATCCATCACATCGCTGTGACCGTGCGAGCCGCCGGACGCTAATCGCACTTGGGGAGAACCACCACGGTGTGGCGTAGCCTCAAAGGTTCTGGCTACCTGGGGGCTGTCGAGGACAGCGCTTGTACAGTTCTGGTTTAGCGCTCGTTCTGCTCGTGGTCAACAGTATTTTGGGGGCGACTGTTGCGCCAATCGGTAGCGCTGGAAGACCTTGGAGGCCGGTGGTTTTCCATAGTCGGGTGGTCGTTCGTCAGTTTTTAATGTGAGCCCGCGTAATTGCATGGACTTGACCATTTGCATTGTCACTGACCAGTCGAATTGCATTCGACCTGACCAGCACACGCCGTAGTGACGACCGGCGGAGAACGGCCAAAAGCAGTCATTGCGACGATGCAGTACGATACACGTCTACCGGTAGATCATTAGGGCTTACCCATGCAATTTCATGGTTTCGAATTCGGGCATATTGAGGTTGAGATTCAACACCGTGCGTTTGACCTTCATAACTTCTACCAAGCCAGCACCATTAATTACGACATCGTGGATAGGTCGGCAGTACTTATCTTTACTCGACGGACTGAAGCTTGGGTGCCGACCGAAGAAGCACGCAAGATTACTATCAGCTTCCATGAGGTCGATTACTTTTCATCAAGTGGGCGGGATGATTACCCAATTGATGGCGACGATAGTGTTATTCATTCGATCGGAGCCGTGGAGTCCAACGCAGAGACACGAGCCTTTTACCTGACGGATAACATCCAACCAGATCACCACCTTGTTATGTGCTTCGAGTCTGGTCTGACATTACGAATACAGGCCGTTGAAGCACGGTGCAAAATCGATTTTTAAACGGCATAAAATTTGGTGTTCGACGTCTGCTTTGGGTCGTCTGCAGCCTATCGCCACCGGCGGTACTCGACCCAAAGCGGAAGATCACTTTGCATGTTTGAATGCCCGGAGGAGGCTGAACTGAGTCATTCCTCACCGACAGTCCGAGCGTCCGCTACGCGCATCACAAGACGTTCGACAAGCAGCGGTTCGTATGACCACAGTACAACCGAAGCCGGCCACTCGGTCGCGTGGGCTGGGCTTGGAGATGCTCTTCCTTCAGCAGGCGCTCAGTACAGAGCGCTTACCTCCGATCGGCTTCGACACGGACATTGTGACAAATGGATATTTCCAACACCGCGACCCGCAGCCCCTTAGCGCCAGTGGAAGTCGGGGCGGAGTGTACTGGTAGCACGGCCCACTGTCGGGACCATCAATCCGATTGGCGGCGAACCTCGATGTCGACGATGTGGCGAGGCGTTCGCCCAAGCCGGGGATTGCCGTTGGCGACGGCGACAACGCCCTCATGTTCGTCGCCAGCCCACAGGCCGACTAAGTCGTGCAGGAAGAAATCCGCATAGGAGCAGCTAGCGTCCCGCACCTGAATCGCCACGACCGAGGCTTTGCTCGTGTGCAACTGGGTCAAGTTCCTGACGAGCCGGGCCGGGGCAACCCAGAGCGTCGGGCGCGCCGAGGCCGGCGTCGCAAACAGGTAGTAGGCGTGCTCTGTCTGCGTGAGCATATCCTCGCATTGCCGCAGGTCGATGCCTATCGTCGAACTGAAGGCTCTCCCCGACCCAGTGCCGCTGCGCTTTTTCACCTGCACAAGGGTGGCCCGCTCGATCACCGTTTTGCCCTTGTCCACGATACGCGTCAGGAAAAGCACATCCGCCCCCAGAGGAGCCCCGGCAGGTGTTCTGGCCCCTTCCTCTCGCTTGCTGGGCTGTCGCACCTTCACCGAAAGGCTAGGATAAGTAGCCCGCGTCGTGGCCGAGAGCTGGCTTAACTGGCGGCTCGCGTTGCCAACTGCCTCCTGCGTCAGGGTCAGGAGGCGTGCCGTATGGGCCTCCTCGTCCTCTCCCCAGATCTCCGGATACTCGCGGCAAAACTTTTCCTCGATCTCGCTGAGCGCCCTATGGATGACGCGCTCCACGGACGGGTCGCCCAGCCAGGTTTGGGCGCCGACGCTGGGCAGCGCAGTGGCATCCTCGCCCAGGCCTACCGGCCCCTCTAGGTCCAGTGCACCCTGCCTGGACCGCACCAGCCCCTTGGCCCTCAGCTGCACCTGTCTTGGACCAGTGCTGGCGAGCCGGGTCGCAAAAGCTAGGAGATCCTCGTCATCCATCAATCGCAGAAGTACCGGCTCGACTTCGGCGAACGCTGTCTGCTCGAGCCAAAGGCAGGCGAAATCGAGGAGACCCTGGGCCAGCTCCGGCTCCCACCTCACCTGGTCGAATAGATCCTGCCGCCATGCCTCGCGGGCGGCAGGGCCTAGTTGATTCCACAGCGCCTCTCGGTCCCCCGCCCCGGATGGCAATTCTCTGAGGCTTGCAGCAACGCTTTGCTGGCCGGACCGCGCTGGCTCCACGAACTCGTGCCAGGCCGCGGCAAGCGCGAGGTCCGAGGGCATGGTGTCCGCCAACAACGTAGCAAGCGTCGAGAAGGCTATGGCAACGCATTCTTTGAAATCGTCTTTCTTCTTTATCTTCGGAAGCATATGCCAGCGCAGGAACAGGCTGCGCACATCGTCCGCCACGATCGAGCGGCAATGTTGGATCAGCCGAGGAAAGACCGTCGGATCGACTCGATCAAGAACCTGCTCGCAGGCCCACCGGGACGCCTGCACCGTCGGCGAACTGGCAAACAGCAAGAAGACGAGATCAGGCACGTTACCCGGGGGCATGCCGACATGGGTCTCCAGGTAGTCGCGTACATACTGCCAATGCTGCTCGACCATCTGCTCGAAGGCCCAGTTACTCTGACCGTAACCAGGGGCGACTAGTTGAATGCCATCAATGCAATCATCCTTCGATGTACTGGCCACCAGCGCCTTCATGATCTCCCGGTCGTCCAAAAAGCGAGACCGGTCAGATGAATGGGCATCAAGAAGCCAACTCACCCATATCTCACGGGGCGCGATCGCCGCCATGATGGTTTCGCGCAAGGCCCGGGAGTCGACTTGAAGCACGTCCTTCCTGAAGGCCTCCTCGGCAGACCCATAAGCATTCTCGTCCAGGATGGACGATGAACCCTTGATCCCGGTGGATCCGTGCCCGAGGATTGCGAGGGTCAGCTCCATGGGCCCCTGCCGTGCAGCGCACTCGAATTCGAACGCAAAGCCCCCACGATCGGTTAGCGATTGCCATAGCCATCTGGCCCTAACGCTGGTGTTCTCGGCAGACAGGTGGGCGTAGTCCAACCGAAGTGTGCCCTCGCGGACGTCAAAGTAGCGTCCTAGGTGTTCGACCAGCGGCGGAGCCCAATCGGCCAGCGGGATGCTGGCAACTGCCAATTCATTGTCGAAGCTAATCTTCACGCTCATGGCGTTCTCCCTTTTCCTGCGGCTGGCGCGTGCTGGTTGGAAGGAGGGATTCTACCCACAGACCGCACGCAGTGCGTAGGGCCGCTTTGGGTCGGTTGCAGTCCTTCAGTGCTTGGCTGACGCACTTGCGCCGAGTGGCACCCGCTGACCCCCATCAACTGCAACCGGCTGGTCAGCGCGAATGCAAATGACTGGTCTGTGGCAATGCAATTAGGTGGTCAAGTGAGATGCAATTATGCAGAGCCCATACGAGTGGGAATGCAGAGCCTTCCCGCCCGAATGGACTTAGTCGAAAAGGCCCGAAGAGCAAGGCTTGCAATGGTGACAGTCGCCACTTCTGTCGCCATGCTGCAGGCCAGGTATTACACGGGTTGTCGCCGGTGTCGCCGCTGTCGCCAAATCAACCATCACTCCATCTGAGGCGTCATTTTCGGTTACCGGCGGCGTCCGGTGAGCGCTCACCGTATCGGCACGACGTTGTGGTCCCTGGTTTGATTGATCGCAGATGCCGACAGGTTGCCAGTGGCCGCTTTCTGGATGTGCTCACTCCACCAAGCCATCATCGGACGCCGGCGCTCGATGTAGTCAGCTCGGTTGTAAGCGCTTCGGACTTCGTCCTTGTCGACATGCGCCAGCGCGACTTCGATCAGCTCCGGATCCCACCCATGCTCGTTCAGGATGGTGCTGGCCATGGAGCGCATGCCGTGGCTGACCAAGCGGTCCTGGAAGCCCATGCGTTTCAACGCCATGTTGGCGGTCTGGCTGTTGGCGTGGGTGCTAGGGTTTCTATCTGCCGGGAACACGTATTCCCTATGGCCGCTGTGGGGCTTTAGCGTCTCCAGTAACGCGAGTGCCTGTTCGGTCAGCGGGATGGTGTGCGGACGACGCTTTTTCATGCGCTCCGGCGGGATGGTCCAGATGCGTTTGTCGAAGTCGATATCTGCCCAGCGGGTGGTAGCCGCTTCGGCAGGACGGGTCATGGTGTGCAGTTGCCATTCGATCAGGCAGCGGGTGATCCGCTTGATGCTGGCGTTCGCGATTTCGATCATGAGCTCGGAAAGCTCATCGGGTCGTAGCGCGGCCATGTTCTGTTTTTTGGGTTTCTTGAATACCGCCCGAATGCCACTGAGGGGGTTAGCGAAAATCAACCCGGAGTTCACCCCGTAGGTCATGATCTCGTTGAGCCGTTGGCTCAATCGCTTCACTGTCTCGAGGCTGCCTTTGGCCTCGATTGGGCGAAGCAGTTCGATGACAATCGGTGCGGTAATTTTCGAGAGCGGCGTTGTTTTCAGGTCTGGAAATACATGCAGCGTGAGCGATCGCCAAATGTCTTCGGCGTACGCCGGCGTGACGGAGTCCTTCTTCAGCTCGAACCAGGCGGTGGCCACGTTTTCAAACGTGTGTTCCGTCTCCGCTCGTTTGGCTTCGTCCTGTGCATTGCGTTGCACTTTGGGATCAATGCCTTGTGCAAGCAGCTCGCGTGCTTCCACCACTTTCTTCCTGGCGTTCGCTAGCGAGAGCTCTGGGTACGTACCCAGCCCCATATTGATACGGTTTTTTGTTACCGGCTCGCGGTAATTGAAGTTCCACAGCATCGAGCCATTGCTCCTGACCCGGAGCTGAAGGCCGTCACCATCGCTGAGGACGTAATCCTTGTCTTTTGCCTTGACTGCCTTGAGCTGGCGGTCAGAGAGGCGGAGGGCTGGAGCAGGCATGAGACCTACCTCTGACACCGTTTTGGTATTCCAAAAAATAGCACCGGAGAGCTTGGAATACCATTTGGAATACCCAAACGGCTGGAACTCAAAAAACCTTTGAGGAGCCCAGTAGCGCTGAAACCCTTGATTTCACTGGATTTCAGGCACAAAAAAAGACGTCCGTGGACGTCTTTAGATGATGAAGTGGTGGAGCCGGGGGGATTTGAACCCCCGTCCGCCAGTACTCCGCTGTCGGTACTACATGCTTAGCCGTGTCTATTAAGTTAACCCTCAGCGACCCGACGGGCAGGGTGCTTTGGGCGAGTTGTGTAAGTTTTAGCCGATTCGTCCACAACGTACTGCACGGCGATTCCGTTCTATATGACAATCACTTTGGGTTTACGGACATCCCCTGGTGATTGCTGGACCCGAAGGTACCAGAAGGGAAGGGCTAAGGCTGCTTACGCAGCGAGAGCGTATTCCCCGTAGGTTTCGTCATTGGCAACTATAGGAAGTTGCAACAGTGGATTTACGAGTTCTGTTACCAACTCGGCATGCACCTAAAGTTTCGCAACCGGCGTCGAATCCTAAACGGCCCCGAGCCTGTAGCTCCGTGAATCAGCTGGAGCGACAAGCCTGTGCAGTGTACGCCAATACGCGGCTGAGGCCAACCCGAAGGTTGGCCTGACGCGAGGTTACTGCTGATCGCCCTTGTTGTTGTTCTCCAGTTTTTGCAGGGCCTGGGTGGTCAGCGAGATGCAGTTTTCGATGCCTTTCTCGGTGCCTTTGGCCTGCTCGGCCTCGGCTTCGGTCACTTTGGAGTTAACCTCGGTCTTCAAGTCTTCGCTCATTTGTTGAGCGGTGGTCATATTGGTTTCAATTTTTTTTAGCTGGGTATCACAGAGGTTCGTGTCCGCTGCAAACACCGGAGAGGCCAACAGTGCCGCGGAAATGAACAAGCCAGCAAATGCGGTGTGCTTCATGTGGATCTCCTTGAACGTATGGTCTCGGTGCTGGCGGATGGACGTGGCCAGGCCCGAGTCAATAAAGGGCCCGACGGCGTCGGGCCTATTCAAGTGACTACAGCGAAACGCAGGAATTCGATTTTTCTTCGGGTGCGATGGGGAGCCCCTCAGCATCAGCAGATTTGGGCCGGGTGACGCGATCCACCAGATACACCAGGCCGTGGTAGTCGATTTCGCCATGGCGCGTCAGACCGATCTCGCAGGTGCGGCTGGTGGAGACGCCTTCGCTGCAATGCTGCACCGCATCCTTGAGGGTTCGCAGTGAGTGGGCGTTGAGCTCGGGTGTGGTGAAGCCTTTGTCTCCGGCAAAACCACAGCAGTGGATGCCTTCGGGGATCACGACTTGCTTGCTGCATTTGCGCGCCAGGTCGATCAGTGCTTGGCTCTCGCCCAAGTGTTGCGTACTGCACGTGACGTGTACGGCAATCGGTGCATCCTGCGGGGTGAATTCGAGACGGTCCATTAAGTGCGTACGAATGAAACGCACCGGGTCGTACAGGTCCAGTCGAACATTTCCCAGGTCCTGGACCAGGCGCAGCGTGCAAGGGCTGGTGTCGCAGTAGATCGGGTCGATCCCGCCGCGGCTGGCGTGGAGCAGGGCGCCGATCAACTCCTGGCGCTTGTGCTCGGCCTGTTCCGCGTAGCCTTTGGATGCGAAAGGCTGGCCGCAGCACAGGCTGTCCACGTTGTCTGGAAAGACCACCTGATAACCGGCTTTTTCCAGCAGTCGTTGGGTTTTTTCATACAGCGACATCTGTTCTTTGTCACCCGCCGCCGGCGCCATGGCGCGCGACACACACGCGGCCAGATAGACCACGCGCGGGCGTTCGTCGCAGACGGCCGGGCTGAAGCGAATGGCTTTTTCCGGCTGCGGCATGGCGTTGTCCCACTGGGGAACCTGACCCTTCGACAGCCGGGTCAGGCCGGCTGACAGGCGGGCCAGTCGCGGCGCGCCCAGCAGCATTCGAGCGCCGTTGGCCACGTGCAGGGTAAAGCGTGCGCCTTGCAGGGCGATGGCGAAATTGCTTGCCAGCCAATCGGCGGTTTTCGTACGCGTTGCGCTGCGGCTACGGAGTTTTTTCACCAGCTCGCCGGTGTTGATGCCGACCGGGCAACGTTGTGCGCATAACCCGGTGGCAGCGCAGGTGTCGATGCCGTGGTATTGGTAGGCCGTTTCCAGCGCTGAAGTGTCGATGCCTGCGCGCTTTTTCGCCTGGATGTCCCGCCAGATCACGATGCGTTGGCGCGGGCTCAAGGTCAGGTCTTTGGACGGACAGACCGGCTCGCAGAAGCCGCACTCGATGCACTTGTCCACTATCTCGTCGGCCGCCGGCAGCGGCTTGAGGTGCTTGAGGTGGATTTGTGGATCTTCGCTGAGCACCACGTCCGGGTTGAGGATGCCGTTAGGGTCGAGCAGGCGTTTGAGTTGCCACATCAACTGGTAGGCGTCGCTGCCCCACTCCAGCTCGACGAATGGCGCCATGTTGCGGCCGGTGCCGTGTTCGGCCTTCAGTGAACCGCCGAACTCCACCGCCACCAACTGCGCCACGTCATCCATGAACGCTTGATAGCGCGCAACTTCTTCGGCGTTATTGAAACCCTGGGTGAAGACAAAATGCAGATTGCCTTCCAGCGCGTGTCCGAAAAGAATCGCCTCGTCGTAGTAATGTTTGTCGAACAGCTCGATCAGGCGGTTCACGCCAAGGGCCAGTTGCTCGACCGGGAAGGTCACGTCTTCGATGATCACCGTGGTCCCGGTTTTGCGTACCGCGCCCACCGCAGGGAAAGTGTCTTTGCGGATGGCCCAGAGTCTCGCGTTTTCTCGCGGGTCTTCGGTGAAGTCGACCTGTTTTTCCACAGGGAAACCGGCCAGCGATGCCATGATCCGGGCCAGTTGCTCTTGCAGCAAAGATGACGAAGCCGCGCGGGATTCAATCAGTAGGGCGCAGGCATTTGTCGACAGATGCTGTACGAAATCCGGCATGCCCGGTTTGTCCTGCACCGAACGCAAGCTGCGCCGGTCCAGCAACTCCACCGCCGATACCGGCTGGCTTTTCAACACCGTGACCGCGTTGCAGCAGGTTTCCACGTCCGGGAAGACGATCAGCGCCGAGGCTTTGTTCGGGTGATCGATGACGGTGTTGTAGGTCACCGCGCTGATGAAGCCGAGCGTGCCTTCGGAACCCACCAACAGGTGGCTCAAGATATCCACAGGCTCGTCGTAATCCACCAAGGCATTGAGCGACAGGCCGGTGGTATTTTTCAGACGGTATTTGTGGCGAATTCGAGCCGCCAGCTCGGTGTTGGCGCGGGTCTCGCGGCCAAGGGTTGCCAGACGTTCCAGCAGTTCGCCATGGCTTGTACGAAAGGCCGCCACGCTGGCTTCATCTTCAGTGTCCAGACGGGTGCCATCGGCCAGTACCAGGCGGATGCCGGCGAGGGTGTGATAGGTGTTTTGCGCGGTGCCGCAGCACATACCGCTGGCATTGTTGGCGACGATGCCGCCGATCTTGCAGGCGTTGATCGATGCCGGATCGGGACCGATCTTGCGGCCGAACGGTGCCAGCCAGGCATTGGCCTGGGCGCCGATCACGCCGGGCTGCAAGCGGATCTGCATGCCCTCGCCGCGAATTTCGCGAGCGTTCCAGTTATCCCCCAGCACGATCAGTACCGAGTCGCTGATGGCTTGCCCGGACAGGCTGGTGCCGGCGGCGCGGAAGGTGACTGGGACCTGGTCGCGTTGGGCCAGCTGCAGCAGGGCGATCACTTCATCTTCGGATTCGACGCGTACCACCAGTTTCGGAATCAGCCGATAGAAACTGGCGTCGGTGCCGAAGGCCAAGGTCGACAGCGGGTCGTCGAAACGGCGCTTTTGCGGGATCAGCTGCTGTACGTCGCGCAGGAAAGGGGCCGGAAGCGTCATTGGTCCTCCAGAATCAGAACCACCAGATCCTTCGGACCATGGGCGCCATAGGCCAGCACCTGTTCGATGTCGGCCGTCTTGGAGGGACCCGAGACCAGCAGCGCGTTGGTGGGCATGCCCTGGGCCCAGGCGAATTCCTGTTGCACTTCATAGAAGTTGTCGCGGATTTCGCTGGCCTTGAGCAAAGCAAAATGCACCGGCGGAACCAGGCTCATCAACCGCGGTTCTTCCCGCGTCGGCCAGAGAATCAGGCTGCCGGTTGCCGCGATGGCACCCAGGGTCCCGGTCAGGCTGGCGGGGGTGTCGTTGAACAGTTCGGCTTTCCATTGCTCGACAGGCCGGTCGTAGGCCTTGAGCGTTGGCAGCTCGGGATTGTTCGCCCAGAACTGTGTGATTTTTTGCCCGTGAGGTGTCGTCGGGGCGATGAGCAGGCTGGGCAATTGACGGTCGCGCAGCAACTGCGCCAGCAGCGCCGCCCAACCTTCGCCAGACGTCAGGTGAATTTCAGTGTGCACCGCTTCCATCAGTTTGCGCAGTTGGGCGATGCGCTCCTCAGGGGCGTAGCGATAGGTTTTCGTCACCAGGTCGACATCGAAGTTGTCGGCCACTGGTGTGGTGCCGGTCAGACTTTTACGCAGCTTGGCGAGGATATTGTCCTTGGCGCTCATCGACGGTCTCCCTGCTGGTTCAGGTGTTCGCGGGCCAGGTCATGCAATGAGCGGGCGGCGGGTTTGGGGGCGCTGTGGTTCTGCGTCCATGGGCCGACGTTGTCGGGCGTCAGGGCGCGCAGGCGCGTGGCGAGGAAAGCGAACAGCCGATACAGGCGCGGCGAACTGTTGAGTCGGGCCCAGGCGTTCCAGATGAAGCGCTCCTTGGGCGAATACTTGCTGCCCTGGCCACGCATCACCGGGTTTGGACTGTCCGGTGCCTTGACGTTTTCTTCGCGCAGGCGCCGCAACAGCGCCGGAATTGGAATCTTCACCGGGCACACTTCGCCGCAGGCACCGCACAATGAAGAGGCGCTTGGGTGGTCCGGCACTTTGGCCAGGCCCACCATGTGCGGCGTGATGATTTTTCCGATAGGCCCCGGGTAAACCTCGCCGTAGGCATGACCACCGATGCGGGTGTAGACCGGGCAATGATTCATGCAGGCGCCGCAACGAATGCAGTTCAGGGTCTGGCGCAGTTCGCTGTCGGCAAATGCCTGGCTGCGCCCGTTGTCCAGCAGGACCAGGTGCACTTGCTGGGGGCCGTCCAGTTCGTCGGCCTTGCGTGGGCCGGAGATCATGTTGACGTAGGTGGTGATCGGCTGGCCGAGGGCCGAGCGGGTCAGCAGCGAGAGCAGCGGCACCACGTCCCGCAGGTTCTCCACGACTTTTTCGATGCCGGTCACGGCAATGTGAACCGGTGGCACGGTGGTGGACATCCGCCCGTTGCCTTCGTTTTCCACCAGCAGCAGTGTGCCGGTTTCGGCCACGGCGAAGTTGACGCCGGAGACGCCGATGTCAGCCTCGAAGAATTTCTGCCGCAAGACCTTGCGACCGATCTGAATGAGTTGGTCAACGTCCTTGGTGTACTCCACGCCAAGTTTGTCGTGGAACAAGGACGCGACCTGACCGGCGTTCTTGTGGATCGCCGGCATAATGATGTGTGAAGGCTTCTCGTGGTCGAGCTGGACGATGTATTCCCCCATGTCGGACTCGAGACATTCAATGTCCCGACCCTCGAGGAAATGGTTCATCTCCATCTCTTCGCTGACCATCGATTTGCCCTTGATCACTTGCCGCGCCTCGTGAGCGCGGATGATCGAGAGGACGATGCCATTGGCTTCGTCCACCGTTTCCGCCCAGTGTACTTTCACACCGTTGCGGGTCAGGTTGGTTTCAAGCTGCTCGAGCAGGTCGGGCAACTTCGATAACGCACGAGCGCGGACGGCATTGCCCAGCACTCGCAGAGGTTCTCTTTCGTGGGCATCGCTGAAGGACGCTGCCCGCTTGGTCATCAGTGAATCCATCGCTGTGCGAAAGTTGTTTCGCAGTTGCGTGTCGTCCAGCGCCTTGTGGGCCCGGGCGCGAAAATCTTCCTGCACCTCAACGGTCGGAATCAGCGTCGGTGTGCTCATACGACACCCCCGGTGCGCTGCCAGAGGAAGCACGCCAGGTGTTGCCCGCGTAATGCTTGCCGCTGTTTCTCCAGGGCGCCATTGATATTCATCAGGCAACCGCAGTCGGCACTGACGACCTGGTGCGCGCCGGACTCCTTCAGCGCGCGGGTCTTGTCGGCCACCATCGCGCCGGAAATATCCGGCATGCGAACGCTGAACGTCCCACCAAACCCACAGCATTCACTTTCATGGCTGTGTTCGACGCGCTCCACGTTGTCCAGCTGCGCCAGCAAGGCGCGGCCATGTAAGTGGGTGTTCATTTCCCGTCGTGCCGAGCAGGAGGTGTGCAGCGCGACCTTCACCGGCTCGCCCCTGTCGTTCAACTGCACTTTGCAGACAAACAGCAGAAACTCGGCCAATTCATAGGTCCTGGCCGCCAGGGCCTGGACCTGTTTGAGCGTATCGGGCTCGTCCTTGAACAGGTCGGCATAATGCTCGCGCAGCATGCCGGCACAGGAGCCCGATGGCACCACCACCGGATAATCCCCGGCAAACAACGCCAATTGCGCCCGCGCTACCGTCCGGGCCTGCTCGGTGTAACCGGAGGTGTACGCCGGTTGCCCGCAACAGGTTTGCCCTTGCGGGTAGTCCACCCGGATCCCTTCGCGTTCCAGAAGATGAATCGCATCCATCCCGGCTTCGGGATAGAACAGGTCCACCACGCAGGTTCCGAACAGGTAAACCCGTTCGGGCTTGTTGCTGGGGTACTGCCGAGGCTCGGGCAATGGCGGGGCGACACGGGTCGCATTCGGCACGGCGTTGTAAAAAAGCTCGCTCATCAGGCGTGTCTCCGGGTGGTCCCGGTTATCCGTCCGCTGAGGCTGCTGAATATAGATAAGGAATCTTTCAGCAGCCTTGCAGACCCGGTTATCAATAGCAGACGCCGAATCGTGGTTCGGCGTCGTTCTTTTTCGGTGTTAGCTGTCGTGCTTAGTGCACCAGCATGCCGGTGAACCAGTAGGCCTGGGCCAAGGTGATCAAACCCACGATCGTTGCAAAGAATAGGCTGTGTTTCAGGGTGAAACGGAACAGATCCGATTCCTTGCCCACCAGGCCGGTCGCAGCGCAGGCCACGGCAATGGACTGTGGCGAAATCATCTTGCCGGTCACACCGCCACTGGTATTGGCTGCGACCAGCAATGTGTCGTTGACGCCGATCTGGTGCGCGGTGGTGGCTTGCAGCGAGCCGAACAGCGCGTTGGACGAGGTATCGGAACCGGTCAGGAATACCCCCAGCCATCCCAGGAAGGGCGAGAAGAACGGGAACGCCGCGCCCGTGCCGGCCAACACCAGGGCCATGGTGGACGACATGCCCGAAAAGTTGGTGACGAAGGCGAACGCCAACACCATGCCGATGGACAGGATAGGCCAACGCAGCTCGTAGAAGGTTTCTTTTAAAGTGGTAAGACCAGTTCTGAGGTTGATCTTCAGCACCAGCATCGAGATCAATGCGGAAAAGAAAATCGCCGTGCCGGTGGCGGAAATCGGATCAAGTTTGAAGATCGCCGGGATGGCTGTTGGATTGGTCACGATCGGCGCGACCTTGATCACCATCTGATCCAGGTGCGGGATGGCGAAATTGAACACCCAGCCGTACATCGATCCGCCCGGGGCGAACATCGCCTTGAACGGCTTGAGCGTCCAGATCGTCACCAGCACGGTGAGGATCAGGAACGGTGACCAGGCCTTGAGGATTTCTCCCAGGCTGTAAGGGGACGCCACGGTGCTGCGTGGCTGGCCGAAACCGCCGACGCTGGCGGTAATGGCTGCGCTGGAGGTGGCGCCGGCAATCTGGGCACCTGCGGTGCGTTTTGGCTGCCAGATTTTCAGGAACAGGGTCAGGGAAACCAGGCTGGCCAGGGCAGATGTGATGTCTGGCAGTTCCGGGCCGATGAAGTTGGAGGTGAAGTATTGGGTGATGGCGAAGCTCAAGCCTGCCACCAGCGCCGCCGGCCAGGTTTCCCGAACGCCGCGCAGGCCATCCATCATGAACACCAGCCAGAACGGTACAAACAGCGACAGCAATGGCAATTGACGGCCCGTCATGGCGCCGATCTTGAACGCGTCGATCCCGGTGACCTGGCCGGCCACGATAATCGGAATGCCCAGGGCGCCGAAGGCCACGGGGGCGGTGTTGGCGATCAAGCACAGGCCCGCAGCGTACAGGGGGTTGAAGCCCAGGCCGACCAGCAGCGCCGCGGTAATCGCTACCGGCGCGCCGAAGCCGGCGGCACCTTCCAGAAATGCCCCGAAGCAAAAGCCGATCAACAGCACCTGCAGGCGCTGGTCATCGGTGATCGACAGCACCGAGCTGCGGATCACTTCGAACTGGCCGCTCTTGACGGTCAGTTTGTAGAGAAACACCGCCGCGACGATGATCCAGGCGATAGGCCACAGGCCATAGGCAAAACCATAACCGGCAGCAGCGAACGCCATGTCCGCCGGCATTTGAAACGCGAAGATCGCCACGGCAATCGCCAAGGCCAGGGTGATGCTGCCGGCCACATGTCCCTTGAGGCGAAACACCGCCAGGGCCAGGAAGAAAAATACGATGGGGATGACGGCCGCAAGTGCGGACAAGCCGAGGCTGCCGAGCGGGCTGTAGAGCTGTTGCCAGGTTTGCATAGTGGGTGGGCCCCTAATTGTTGTTGGTCAGGCACTGGTCAGCGATTTTGGATAATTGGTAAGACCAATTTACAAGCGCTGTCGGCTAGGGTAAAAGCCTTGGTTGTCGCATGTCAATTTGCCGCTCTGAAACTTTCGTCGAATGAGTGCGGCCGATGGCATCTGATCTGTGGGTCGAAGTGGCTTCTGGAGGGTGTCGGCGGGGCGCGGATAGGCGAGAATAGAGAGCCCGGCGAGCCGTCGGGATCGTGGAGAGTCGAGTTATGGGGTTTGATCAGATTCGTCAGCGCCGTTTGTCTGACGATATTGTCGAGCGGCTTGAAGGAATGATCCTTGAAGGCACGCTGAAGTCCGGCGAACGCCTGCCCGCCGAGCGTGCCTTGGCCGAGCAGTTCGGCGTGTCACGCCCTTCGTTGCGCGAAGCGATTCAGAAACTGGCGGCCAAGGGTTTGCTGGTCAGTCGCCAGGGCGGTGGCAACTATGTGGTGGAGTCGCTGGGCTCAACCTTCAGTGATCCCCTGTTGCAGTTGTTGGAAAGCAATCCTGAGGCGCAACGTGATTTGCTGGAGTTTCGCCATACGCTGGAAGCTTCCTGCGCTTACTACGCGGCACAGCGGGCCACGGACGTGGATCGCGAGCGGCTGACGGCGGCGTTCGAGGAGCTTCAGGATTGCTATTCGCGCCATGAAAATGTGAGCCGGGCCGAGGAGGGCGCGGCCGATGCGCGGTTTCACCTGGCCATCGCCGAAGCCAGTCACAATGCAGTGTTGCTGCATACGATTCGGGGTCTGTTCGATCTGCTCAGGCGCAACGTCGTCACCAACATTGGCGGCATGTACAAACAGCGCAGCGAAACCCGAGACATGCTCATCAGCCAGCATCGGGAGTTGTACCAGGCCATTATGGGCGGGCACGCCGAGCAGGCGCGGGAAGTCTCCAGCCGGCATATTCTGTATGTGCAGGAGGTGTTGGAAGAGGTGCGTCAGGAAGTGCAGCGGGTGGCGCGGGCAGAGCGGCGCAAGGGGATGTAGTCAGTGGGTTCTATAGTGATTGGACCCCTGTGGGAGCGAGCCTGCTCGCGAAAGCGGTCTGTCTGACACATCAAGGTTGCATGTGCCTCCGTCATCGCGAGCAGGCTCGCTCCCACATTGGATCTTCAGCGAACGCATAACCCAGGCGAAAGAATCAGTCTTCCTTGCCCTTGTTACGCACCGCGCGTTGCAGCTCGCGACCGGCATCGCGTTCGCGCTCGGTATCACGCTTGTCGTATTCCTTCTTGCCTTTGCCCAGCGCAATTTCGCATTTGATCAAATGCTTGCTCCAGTACAACGACGTGCAGACGCAGGCGTAGCCTTTTTGCTGCACGGACGCGAAGAGCTTTTCCAGCTCGCGCTTGTTGAGCAGCAGCTTGCGCGAGCGTGTCGGATCGGCGATCACGTGGGTGCTGGCGGTGGTCAGGGGCGTGATATGGCTGCCCAGCAGCCAGGCCTCGCCGTCCTTGAGCAGCACATAACTGTCGACCAGTTGCGCCTTGCCTGCACGTAAGCTCTTTACTTCCCAGCCGGCCAGGACCATGCCAGCCTCGAAACGTTGTTCGATGAAGTAGTCGTGTCGCGCTTTTTTATTTTGCGCGATGGTCCCTGTGGGGTGTTTCTTCTGTTTAGCCATAGGGGCGGCATTATAGGCAGTTGCGGGCGTGTCGGCTACGGTGAAGCTACGTGCTTGAGCAGGTTGAATGAATCCCGGACAATGCGGCCTCTTTTTCGAACGCTTGGGCGTGATCACGATGTCGACAGACAAGGTTTCTGTCCACGGCAGTTGGGCTAGCCGCTGGGTCTTCATATTTGCCGCAACCGGTTCGGCCGTGGGGCTGGGCAGTATCTGGAAATTTCCCTACATGGTCGGCGTCTATGGTGGCGGTGCCTTTGTATTGATGTTTCTGGCGTGCATCGCGCTCATCGGCGCGCCGGTGATGCTGGCCGAAACCCTCATCGGTCGTCGCGCCCGGCAAAGCCCGGCCAATGCCCTGAAGGTGCTGGCAGTGGAGGCCGGGCACTCGGCCAAGTGGTCGTGGGGCGCGTTTGCCGGAATGATCACGGCGCTGCTGATCCTGTCTTTCTACAGTGTGGTCGGCGGCTGGTCGCTGGACTACATCATCGATATGGGGCGTGGGGACTTTCAGGGGGTGACACCCGATCAGGTCGGCGCCTACTTCGGCGATGTGATCTCCGATCCCTGGCGACTCACACTTTGGCATACGATTTTCATGCTGCTTTCTGCGGTGGTGATTGCCCGCGGGGTGGTTGCGGGGCTTGAGCGCAGCCTGCGAATCATGATGCCGCTGCTGTTCGTGATGATCCTGGTATTGCTGGGCTACAGCATGACCACCGGGCACTTCATGGAGGGCGTTCACTTCATGTTCGATTTCCAGCCGGAGAAAGTCATGGATGGCCTGCTGCCGGCCATGGGGCATGCGTTTTTCTCCCTGAGCGTGGGGGTGGGCTCGATCATGATCTATGGCGCCTACATGCCCAAGAGCGCCTCGCTGACCAAGACCGTTGTAGGTGTCGCGCTGCTGGATACCTTTGTATCGTTGCTGGCCGGGCTGGCGTTGTTTCCGATTGTTTTCGCCGCTGGCCTGAACCCTAGCGAAGGGCCGGGGCTGATGTTTGTCAGCCTGCCATTCGCCTTCGGCAACATGGCATTTGGTCAATTCATGGGGGTGGTATTTTTTCTCCTGGTGGCCATTGCTGCCTGGAGTTCGGCCATTTCCCTGCTGGAACCCATGGTCGCTTATCTGGTGGAGCGAACCCGGCTCAGTCGCGCCTGGGTGACGTTCTGGCTGGCCTTTACCTGTTGGTTCGTTGGCCTGGGGACGGTGTTTTCCTTCAATATATGGAAGCAAGCGAAGTTTTTCGTGAACGAAGGCGGGCTGTTCCATCTCTACCAGTGGGGAGCAACCGGAGGGCTGGATTTCTTCGGCGTGATTGATTTCTTCACATCACGGATCATGCTGCCGCTGGGTGGTTTGTGTTTCGTGGTGTTTGCAGGATGGGTCATGGGGCGTGAGGCGGTGCGTGACGAATTGTCGTTGCGCAGCCCTGTACTGTTTACCTTGAGCCTGTTCTTGATGCGCTATGTAGCGCCCATCGGCATTCTTGTAGTGTTTGCCGCCCAGCTGTGGAAGTGACGCTTACATGACGACACATATTCAACGCTCGGCCTTGCTGCCCTATCCGGCGCAGGCGTTGTACGACCTGGTCAACGATGTGGCAAGTTACCCGCAATTTTTGCCTTGGTGCTCGTCCGCCGAAGTGCTCGAAAGCTCTGAAGCCCATATGCGCGCCAGGCTCAATGTCGCCAAGGGCGGATTGAGCCAGCACTTTGTCACGCGCAACACCCTGGTGCCTGGACAGTCCATTGAAATGAACCTGGAAGAGGGGCCTTTCAATCAGCTCCACGGCGTCTGGGTGTTCAAGGCGCTGGGAGAGAAGGCCTGCAAGATCAGCCTGGATCTGTCGTTCGACTATGCAGGTCCGTTGGTGCGAGCCACGCTGGGGCCGTTGTTCAATCAGGCGGCCAATACCCTGGTCGACGCGTTCTGCCAGCGCGCCAAGCAAAACGCCGAGCTTGCCCGGTGATTGAGCTGGAAGTGGTGTATGCCGGCGTCGATCGTCAGGTCTTACGCGTATTTTCCGTGCCGGAAGGCACGAGTGTTCGGGCGGCGTTAGAGGCGTCCGGCATTGCTGCTGAGTTTCCGCAACTGGATCTGGCCACTTGCCCGGTGGGGATTTTTGGTAAGGTGGTTGCCGATCCGGATCGCCAGGTGGTGCAGGCGGCTGATCGACTTGAAATTTATCGACCGTTATTGGCAGATCCAAAAGAGATTCGGCGGCTGCGCGCCGCCAAGGCCGCTCAGGCGCGCCAAGCTGATCAATAGTCAGCTCTGAATTGCAGGCAATAAAAAACCCGGTAAGCCGGGTTTTTTATTGAGCAATTTATTGCGGCGAAGTATCCAGTGGTTCTGGCGTCGGGACCGGTACGGTCTCGACGTTGTCCACGTCCTTCTGGATCTGATCGAGCAACGAGCCTGGCTTGACCGGTTTTTCCGGTTTCGGCTGCTCGGCATTCTGGGTTGGGTCGGTCACCGTAGTGCCGCTGTCCTGGCCCATAATGGCCTCGTCGCGGCTCACGCCAGGCATGAAATCGCCCGACAGGCTGACAAGTTGGTCATTGGCGTTGAAGATAACGCTGATGCGTTCCTGTTGGCGTTCACCACCACCTGGTTGCAGGCTGTACAAATAATCCCAGCGATCGGCATGGAACGTGTCGGTCAGCAGAGGGTTACCCATGATAAACCGTACTTGCCGACGGGTCATTCCCGGGCGTAACTGGTCTATCATGTCCTGCGTGACGACATTGCCCTGCTGGATGTCGATTTTGTAAACCCCGGGGAATGAACAACCGGCGAGTGCGAGCAGTCCCACAAAGGTGAAACTGGTTAGCAAGAGCTTGGTGTTTTGCATCGGTGGGCGACTTCCACTATCTTGGCTGGGACAACGTAAACGCCGATCATACCCGCATTAAGAGAAGCTGCGAAGCAGCATCGCGAGAAAGCTGACCATGGTTGAAAATAGCGAACT
Organism: Pseudomonas sp. P105; assembly: GCF_032614175.1. Classification (NCBI taxonomy): domain Bacteria; kingdom Pseudomonadati; phylum Pseudomonadota; class Gammaproteobacteria; order Pseudomonadales; family Pseudomonadaceae; genus Pseudomonas; species Pseudomonas sp. P105. Next base: position 5,400,190 of record NZ_CP126693.1, on the reverse strand, counting down.
ACGCAAAGCCGGCCTCAAAGTGACCCTGCCACGGGTCAAAATTCTGCAGATGCTCGATTCCGCCGAGCAACGCCACATGAGTGCCGAGGATGTCTACAAGGCGCTTATGGAAGCTGGCGAGGACGTCGGTCTGGCCACGGTTTACCGTGTCCTGACTCAGTTCGAGGCGGCGGGGCTGGTGGCTCGTCACAATTTCGATGGCGGTCACGCGGTCTTTGAATTGGCTGACGGGGAACATCACGACCACATGGTGGACGTGGAAACCCGTGAGGTCATCGAATTCACCTGCCCGGCAATCGAAAAGCGCCAAAAGGAAATTGCTGAAGAGTATGGCTTCGAGTTGATCGATCACCATCTCGTCTTGCATGTGCGCAAGAGAAAGCCGGTTTAAAGCTGTTGAAACGCAAAAAGGCGACCCCTGGGTCGCCTTTTGGCGTTTGGGCTCTTCAGATTTTTGCCGCGACGACCATTTTTTTCGCGTGAGCCAGGGACTCCTTGGTGAGGTCGATGCCGCCCAGCATCCGTGCCACTTCTTCCACGCGCTCGTTCTTGTTCAGCTTGGACACGGCGGTGCGAGTGGCGTCCTCGTCACGCACCTTGTGCACAAATAAATGCTGGTGTCCTTGGGCTGCGACCTGGGGCAGGTGAGTCACTGTCAGCACCTGGCCGCGCTCCCCGAGTCGACGCAGCAACTGGCCGACAATTTCCGCCGTAGGGCCGCCAATACCCACGTCCACTTCGTCGAATACCAGCGTCGGCACACGCGAGGTCTGTGCGGTGATGACCTGGATGGCCAGGCTGATGCGTGACAACTCGCCGCCGGAGGCGACTTTGGCCAGGGCCTTGAGCGGTTGGCCAGGGTTGGCGCTGACCAGCAACTCCACCTGCTCCAGCCCGTTGGGCTGAAGCTCGTCCCCCGCGTTGGGGCGCAGCTCGATGGTGAAGCGCCCGCCGGGCATGCCCAGGCGCTGGATTTCCTGCTCAACGGCACTGGCCAGCCCGGTCGCGGCCTGCTGACGCAGCTCACTGAGCTCCCTGGCTTTTTCCTGATAATGACGGGCATAGGACGCCAGTTCGTCTCCCAGGCGCTCAATGGATTCGTCGTTGGCGTTCAGGGTTTCCAGCTCTTCAAGCAGGCGCTGCTGCAGTTCGGCGACATCGGTTGGCTGGACGCGATGCTTGCGCGCCAGCGTATAGATAGTGTCCAGGCGTTCTTCCAGATATTGCAGGCGCGCCGGGTCGGCGTCGAAATGATCCAGAAACCGGTTCAGCTCCCCGACGGCCTCCTCGACCTGGATCTGTGCGCTCGTGAGCAGATTGGTCGCTTCGCTCAGGGCACCTACCGAATTGTTGACGCTGGACAGCCGGTTCAGGCTGGCGGTCAGCGCATTGAGCACGTTCCCCGAGTCGCTTTCACTGCATTGCTCGACCACTTGCCGGCAAATGCCCAGCAGGGTTTCGGCATTGGTGAGGTTCTTGTGTTCCTGTTCCAGTTCCGCCAGCTCGTTTTCACCCAGGGCCAGGTTCTCCAGCTCTTCGAGCTGATAACTCAGCAACTGGTGGCGGGCACGTTGTTCGTCGCCGGAGTTGGAGAGGCGATCCAGTTCCTGGCGGGTCTGGCGCCATCGCTGGGCGGCCAGTTGAACCTGGCGGGCCAGATCGGTGGCGCCGGCGTATTCGTCGAGCAGGCGGCGATGGGTCTCGGTCTTGAGCAGGGACTGGTGTTCATGCTGGCTGTGAATGTCGATCAGCAGCTCGCCCAGGGCCTTGAGGTCGCCGAGGGGGCAGGGCGTACCGTTGATGTAACCCCGGGAGCGGCCTTCGGCGGTGATGACCCGGCGCAATATGCACAGGCCGTCGGTATCCAGGTCACGTTCCGCCAGCCAGGCGCTGGCCTCGGGGATGTCGATCAGGTCGAAGGTGGCCAGGATGTCGGCCTTGTCCGCACCGGGGCGTACCACGCCGCTGTCGGCGCGATCGCCCAGCGTCAGGCCCAGGGCGTCGAGCATGATCGATTTGCCGGCACCGGTTTCACCGGTGATCACGCTCATGCCCCGATCGAGCTCGAGGTCGAGGTGTTCGACGATGGCGTAGTTGTGTACGGACAGGTGCACCAGCATAAAGGCCGCTCCCAGGCTTAGATCTGGTTATTTATACAGTGTTTTGTTTCGGCCTGACAATGCCTTCGCTTAGCTCGATTTGCTTGGGTGGAAGACTTTCTTAGCGCCGGGAGGAATGAATATGCAGGGGTTTTTTGTAAGGTTAATTCGTCGGACCGCCCTTGAAGCTGGAAAACACGGCCCCATATACCGGGGCAGAAGCGCGAGTTGAGCTCGCGGACGAAGTTGAAAGGAGAAATCTATGGCTGACGAACAGACGCAGGACACGCAAAATCTAGACGCCAATCAGGCTCCCCAGGATTCGGGTGACGACCTGGCGGCACGTGTACAAGTGCTCGAAGAGCAACTGGCCGGTGCGCAGGATCAGGCGCTGCGTGTAGCCGCCGACCTGCAGAATGTCCGCCGTCGCGCCGAGCAAGATGTTGAAAAAGCTCATAAATTCGCCCTGGAGCGGTTCGCAGGCGACCTGTTGCCGATCATCGACAGTCTGGAGCGCGGCCTGGAGCTGTCCAATCCGGACGACGAAAACATTCGTCCGATGCGTGAAGGCATCGAGCTGACCCTGAAGATGTTCCAGGACACGCTCAAGCGCTATCAGCTTGAAGCCATTGATCCGCATGGCGAGCCCTTCAATGCCGAGCACCATCAGGCCATGGCGATGCAGGAAAGTGCGGACGTCGAGCCCAACAGCGTATTGAAGGTTTTCCAGAAGGGCTATCTGCTCAACGGTCGCTTGCTGCGCCCGGCCATGGTTGTGGTCAGCAAGACGCCGGCGCCGGTTTCGCCTTCTATTGATGAGCAGGCTTGAAATTTAGCGCAGCGGCCCCATTTAGAAGTCAAGCGTTTAAGTGCTACCGCAGTTAGCCACCACTGCTGCGGCAACAAAATCCAAGTTCCGGGAGAGTTAACATGGGCAAGATTATCGGTATCGACCTGGGGACCACCAACTCGTGCGTCTCCGTGCTGGAAAACGGCAAGGCCAAAGTAATTGAAAACGCTGAGGGCGCGCGTACTACGCCGTCGATCATCGCGTACGCCAACGATGGCGAAATTCTGGTTGGCCAGTCGGCCAAGCGTCAGGCAGTGACCAATCCGCATAACACCCTCTACGCGGTGAAGCGTCTGATCGGTCGCAAGTTCGACGAAGAAGTCGTTCAGAAAGACATCAAGATGGTGCCTTACAAAATCGCCAAGGCTGACAACGGCGACGCCTGGGTTGAAGTGAACGGCCAAAAAATGGCGCCGCCACAGATCTCGGCGGAAATCCTGAAGAAAATGAAGAAAACCGCCGAAGACTATCTCGGCGAAGCGGTGACCGAAGCGGTCATCACTGTTCCGGCCTACTTCAACGACAGCCAGCGTCAGGCGACCAAAGACGCCGGCCGCATCGCGGGCCTGGACGTCAAGCGCATCATCAACGAACCAACCGCGGCCGCTCTGGCTTACGGTATGGACAAGGCCAAGGGCGATCACACCGTGATCGTTTATGACCTGGGTGGCGGTACCTTCGACGTCTCCGTGATCGAGATCGCTGAAGTCGATGGTGAGCACCAGTTCGAAGTACTGGCCACCAACGGTGACACCTTCCTCGGTGGTGAGGACTTCGACATTCGTCTGATCGACTACCTCGTCGACGAATTCAAGAAAGAAAGCGGCATGAACCTCAAGGGTGACCCGCTGGCCATGCAGCGTCTGAAAGAAGCTGCCGAAAAAGCCAAGATCGAGCTGTCCTCGAGCCAGTCGACCGACGTGAACCTGCCGTACATCACTGCCGATGCCACGGGGCCGAAGCACCTGAACGTGAAAATCTCCCGCGCCAAGCTCGAAGCGCTGGTGGAAGACCTGGTTCAGCGCACCATCGAACCTTGCCGCATTGCAATGAAGGACGCCGGTATCGACGTTGGCTCGATCAACGACGTGATCCTGGTCGGCGGCCAGACCCGTATGCCGCTGGTTCAGAAGCTGGTAACCGATTTCTTCGGTAAAGAAGCGCGTAAAGACGTGAACCCGGACGAAGCCGTTGCCATGGGTGCCGCCATCCAGGGTGCTGTTCTGGCCGGTGACGTGAAAGACGTTCTGCTGCTCGACGTCAGCCCGCTGACCCTGGGTATCGAAACCATGGGTGGCGTGATGACTGCGCTGATCGAGAAGAACACTACGATTCCTACCAAGAAATCCCAAGTGTTCTCGACCGCCGATGACAACCAGAACGCCGTGACCATTCACGTGCTGCAGGGTGAGCGCAAGCAAGCCGCGCAGAACAAGTCCCTGGGCAAGTTCGACCTGGCCGAGATTCCGCCAGCTCCACGTGGCGTGCCACAAATCGAAGTGACCTTCGACATCGACGCCAACGGCATCCTGCACGTTGGTGCGAAAGACAAGGCCACCGGCAAGACCCAGTCGATCGTGATCAAGGCCAACTCCGGTCTGTCCGAGGAAGAAATTCAGCAGATGGTTCGCGATGCTGAAGTCAACGCCGAAGAAGACCGCAAGTTCGAAGAGCTGGCCAGTGCCCGCAACCAGGGTGATGCCCTGGTGCACTCGACTCGCAAGATGGTCGCTGATGCTGGCGATAAAGTGACTGCTGAAGAGAAAACCGCCATCGAGGCAGCTGTGGTTGCTCTTGAAGCGGCTGTCAAAGGTGACGACAAGGCGGCCATCGAGGCGAAGATCGAAGAACTGTCCAAGGTCTCCGCTCCAGTGGCTCAGAAGATGTACGCCGAGCAGGCTCAGCCGGCTGAAGGCGCAGCGCAGCAAGGCGAGTCGGCCGAAAAAGCCGATGATGTCGTTGATGCCGAGTTCGAAGAAGTGAAAGACCACAAGTAATCGCTTGTTGGTCGGCCGGTTGACTGCATTTGTGCGGTGACTGGTAGGATGTCGCCGCGCGGGAGCTTGCTCCCGCGTTGGCGTGTCTGGAGTCAGTGAATTTTTACAGCATGCGACAGCGTTCGGATGCTGGCGGCGTGATCGGGAATGCTCCTGCTTTCCGAGCGAGAGACGCCGCGTTTTGGCCGGTTCCCTGGCTGAAAGATGTGGGTTTGTACGAATCGTCGCTCAGCCACTTTTCGTACAGGGCCCAAGACCAGGATCGTTGAATTGACGTGAGTTGGGTCCGGGCCTGTATTGGGGCTCAACGAGTTTGGCAAGGTTCAGGAGAGGTTTGCCGGACGTCCTATAAGAGTGCAAAGACTAATGGCAAAGCGTGACTATTACGAAGTATTGGGTGTCGAGCGTGGTTCAAGCGACGCGGACCTGAAAAAGGCCTACCGTCGTCTGGCAATGAAGCACCACCCGGACCGTAATCCCGACGACAAAGCGTCGGAAGAGTTGTTCAAGGAAGCCAATGAGGCTTACGAAGTACTGTCCGATTCCAGCAAGCGTGCGGCTTACGACCAGTACGGTCATGCCGGTGTCGACCCGAGCATGGGCGGCGGCGGTGCCGGTTTTGGCGGGCAGAACTTTTCCGATATTTTCGGCGATGTGTTCAGCGACTTCTTCGGTGGTGGTCGCGGTGGTGCTCGTGGTGGCGCCCAGCGTGGCAGCGATTTGCGCTACACGCTGGAGTTGAACCTGGAAGAGGCGGTGCGCGGTACCACCGTCAACATCCGCGTTCCCACGCTGGTCAATTGCAAGCCGTGTGACGGGTCGGGCGCCAAGAAGGGCTCCTCGCCCGTCACCTGTCCGACTTGCGGCGGCATCGGTCAGGTGCGCATGCAACAGGGTTTCTTCTCTGTGCAGCAGACCTGTCCGCGTTGCCATGGCCAGGGCAAGATCATTTCCGATCCGTGCGATTCCTGCCACGGCGAAGGGCGCGTCGAAGAGTACAAGACGCTGTCGGTGAAAGTGCCGGCCGGTGTCGATACCGGTGACCGCATCCGTTTGTCTGGCGAAGGCGAGGCGGGTGCCCAGGGCGGTCCGACTGGCGACCTGTACGTGGTCATCAACGTGCGTGAGCACGCGATCTTCCAGCGCGACGGAAAGCATCTGTTCTGCGAGGTGCCGATCAGTTTCGTCGATGCGGCCTTGGGCGGTGAGCTTGAGATCCCGACTCTCGATGGTCGCGTGAAGCTGAAAATTCCCGAGGGCACGCAAACCGGCAAGCAGTTCCGGATTCGCGGCAAGGGTGTTGCGCCGGTACGTGGCGGCGGTGCGGGTGACCTGATGTGCCGTGTTGCGGTGGAGACTCCGGTCAATCTGAGTCGGCGCCAGCGCGAATTGCTGGAAGAGTTCCGCAGCTCGCTGGCGGACGATAACAGCCACTCCCCGAAAACCACCGGTTGGTTCGAAGGCGTGAAGCGCTTCTTCGGCGATCTGTAAGGAGCTCGCATGCGACGTATAGCTGTGATGGGCGCTGCCGGGCGCATGGGCAAGGCGTTGGTCGAGGCGGTGCAGCAGCGCTCACCGCTCTCGGGCCTGACAGCCGCTATCGTCCGGCCCGACAGTACGCTGGTCGGTGCTGATGCGGGCGAGCTGGCCTCCCTGGGGCGTATCGGGGTGCCGATGTCCGGTGGCCTGGAAAAGGTCTTGGATGAGTTCGATGTCCTGATCGATTTCACCCTGCCGCAAGTGATGCTGAAAAATCTGGCCATTTGCCGCAAGCATGGCAAGGCCATGGTCATTGGCACGACCGGGCTGGATGCTGCGCAAAAGCAGTTACTGGCCGAGGCTGGCAACGATATTCCGATCGTTTTTGCGGCGAACTTCAGCGTGGGTGTGAATCTGTCGTTGAAGCTGCTGGAGATGACGGCTCGGGTTCTGGGTGACGATGCGGATATCGAAATCATCGAGGCTCACCACCGACACAAGATCGACGCGCCTTCGGGCACGGCCCTGCGCATGGGTGAAGTTATTGCCGATACCTTGGGTCGCGATCTGCAGAAGGTGGCCGTCTACGGACGCGAAGGGCATACCGGTGCCCGTGAGCGCGACACCATCGGTTTCGCCACGGTTCGTGGTGGGGATGTGGTGGGGGATCACACCGTGCTGTTCGCCACAGAGGGCGAGCGTCTGGAGATCACTCACAAGGCGTCAAGCCGCATGACCTTCGCCAAGGGTGCGGTGCGTGCCGCGTTGTGGCTGGATGGCCGCCCGGCTGGTCTGTACGACATGCAGGATGTTCTCGACCTGCGTTGATGTTTCGGTGTGCTGTCTGGCAAACCTTTTGCCAGACGCAGCGCCCGAAAGCGGGGTTCAGGTTATACTGAGCCCCGTTTTACACCGCCTCGCGACGACCTGTCGCATTCCCCTGCCTTTAAGGCTCATTAGCGGTGGACCAAAAAAGCCTTTTTCTGTAAGCTACAGCTTTAGTGTGTCCACTAAAAGCGCGCAGAATAATTCAGTGAACAAGCGGGGTGACGTGTCCATACGTCACTCCGCTTTTTTACAACCTGCGATCGCCCTTTCAGGCTTTATTTACGGGAGGTCTTCTTGACTAAGCCAGCCATACTCGCCCTTGCTGATGGCAGCATTTTTCGCGGCGAAGCCATTGGAGCCGACGGCCAGACCGTTGGTGAGGTGGTGTTTAACACCGCAATGACCGGCTATCAGGAAATTCTTACCGATCCTTCCTACGCCCAGCAAATCGTTACTTTGACTTACCCGCACATCGGCAACACCGGCACCACGCCGCAAGATGCCGAGTCCGATCGTGTCTGGTCCGCCGGCCTGGTCATCCGTGATCTGCCGCTGGTAGCGAGCAACTGGCGTAACACCATGTCCCTGTCCGACTACCTGAAAGCCAACAACGTTGTGGCAATCGCCGGTATCGACACCCGTCGCCTGACCCGCATCCTTCGCGAGAAGGGCGCGCAGAACGGCTGCATCATGGCTGGTGACAACATCACTGAAGAAGCCGCCATCGCCGCTGCCCAGGGCTTCCCTGGCCTTAAAGGCATGGATCTGGCGAAAGTCGTCAGCACCAAGAAGCAGTATGAGTGGCGCTCCACGGTCTGGGACTTGAAAACCGACAGCCACGCGACGATCGAGGCTTCCGAGCTGCCGTACCACGTGGTTGCGTACGACTACGGCGTCAAGCTGAACATCCTGCGCATGCTCGTGGAGCGTGGTTGCCGCGTGACCGTGGTGCCGGCGCAAACCCCGGCGGCAGATGTCCTGGCCCTCAATCCAGACGGCGTGTTCCTGTCCAACGGCCCGGGTGACCCCGAGCCTTGCGACTACGCGATCCAGGCGATCAAGGACGTGCTGGAAACCGAGATCCCGGTGTTCGGCATCTGCCTCGGTCATCAGTTGCTGGCCCTCGCTTCGGGCGCCAAGACCTTGAAAATGGGGCACGGCCACCACGGCGCCAACCACCCGGTCCAGGACCTGGATACTGGCGTGGTGATGATCACCAGTCAGAACCACGGCTTTGCGGTGGATGAGGCGACCCTGCCGGCAAACGTGCGGGCGATCCACAAGTCGCTGTTCGACGGCACGCTGCAAGGCATCGAGCGTACCGACAAGAGCGCATTCAGCTTCCAGGGCCATCCTGAAGCGAGCCCTGGCCCGAACGATGTAGCGCCGCTGTTCGATCGCTTCATCACCGAGATGGCCAAGCGACGCTGACCGCGTGAAGCCTGAGGGCGGCCCCGAAACCGGTGGTCCCCTTGGGCGCTGCAAAGATTGTTCGACGGCCTAGCCGACTGACCTGCGGATTTGAGTGACAAACCCATGCCAAAACGTACAGACATAAAAAGCATCCTGATTCTCGGCGCTGGCCCGATCGTGATCGGCCAGGCCTGCGAATTCGACTACTCCGGCGCCCAGGCCTGTAAAGCCCTGCGCGAAGAGGGCTATCGCGTCATCCTGGTGAACTCCAACCCGGCCACCATCATGACCGACCCGGCCATGGCCGACGCCACCTACATCGAGCCGATCAAGTGGCAGACCGTTGCCAAGATCATCGAGAAGGAGCGCCCGGACGCACTGCTGCCGACCATGGGTGGCCAGACTGCATTGAACTGCGCCCTGGACCTGGAGCGTGAAGGCGTCCTGGAGAAATTCGGTGTGGAAATGATCGGCGCCAACGCCGACACCATCGACAAGGCCGAAGACCGTTCGCGCTTCGACAAGGCGATGAAATCCATCGGCCTGGACTGCCCACGCTCGGGCATCGCCCACAGCATGGAAGAAGCCAACGCCGTCCTGGAACGCCTCGGCTTCCCGTGCATCATCCGTCCGTCCTTCACCATGGGCGGCACCGGTGGCGGCATCGCTTACAACCGTGAAGAATTCGAAGAAATCTGTGCCCGTGGTCTGGATCTGTCGCCGACCAAAGAGCTGCTGATCGACGAATCCCTGATCGGCTGGAAAGAATATGAAATGGAAGTTGTCCGCGACAAAAAGGACAACTGCATCATCGTCTGCTCCATCGAAAACTTCGACCCGATGGGCGTGCACACCGGTGACTCCATCACCGTCGCACCCGCCCAGACGCTGACTGACAAGGAATACCAGATCCTGCGTAACGCCTCCCTGGCGGTACTGCGCGAGATCGGCGTGGAAACCGGCGGCTCCAACGTCCAGTTCGGCATCTGCCCGAACACCGGTCGCATGGTGGTCATCGAGATGAACCCGCGGGTATCCCGTTCCTCGGCCCTGGCCTCGAAAGCCACTGGCTTCCCGATCGCCAAGGTCGCGGCCAAACTGGCTGTGGGTTACACCCTGGACGAACTGTCGAACGACATCACCGGTGGCAAGACCCCGGCGTCTTTCGAGCCGTCCATCGACTACGTCGTCACCAAGCTGCCACGTTTCGCCTTCGAGAAATTCGCCAAGGCCGACGCCCGCCTGACCACTCAGATGAAATCGGTCGGTGAAGTCATGGCCATCGGCCGGACCTTCCAGGAATCCCTGCAGAAGGCTCTTCGCGGTCTGGAAGTAGGTGTTTGCGGCCTCGATCCGAAGCTGGACCTGAGCCACCCGGACGCCATGAGCGAGCTCAAGCGTGAGCTGACCGTGCCGGGCGCCGAGCGGATCTGGTACGTGGCGGACGCCTTCCGTGCCGGCATGACCGTCGAGCAGATCTTTGGCATGAACATGATCGACCCTTGGTTCCTGGTGCAGATCGAAGATCTGATCAAGGAAGAAGAGAAGGTCAAGACCCTGGGCATGTCCAGCATTGACCACGACACGATGTTCCGCCTCAAGCGCAAGGGCTTCTCCGACATGCGCCTGGCAAAACTGCTGGGTGTGACCGAGAAGAGCCTGCGCAGTCATCGTCACAAGCTTGAAGTGTTCCCGGTCTACAAGCGCGTGGACACTTGCGCCGCCGAATTCGCCACCGACACTGCTTACCTGTACTCCACGTACGAGGAAGAGTGTGAAGCCGCGCCGTCGACGCGTGACAAGATCATGATCCTGGGTGGCGGTCCTAACCGGATCGGCCAGGGCATCGAGTTCGACTACTGCTGCGTGCACGCGGCACTGGCCCTGCGCGACGACGGGTACGAGACCATCATGGTCAACTGCAACCCGGAAACCGTGTCCACCGACTACGACACCTCCGATCGCCTGTATTTCGAACCAGTGACCCTGGAAGACGTGCTGGAAATCGTCCGTGTCGAGAAGCCAAAAGGCGTGATCGTCCAGTACGGTGGCCAAACTCCTCTGAAGCTGGCGCGTGCCCTTGAAGCGGCCGGTGTGCCGATCATCGGGACCAGTCCGGATGCCATCGACCGTGCCGAAGACCGTGAGCGCTTCCAACAGATGGTGGAGCGTCTGAACCTGCGTCAGCCGCCTAACGCTACCGTGCGCAGCGAAGACGAAGCGATTCGCGCCGCCGCCAAGATCGGTTACCCGCTGGTGGTGCGGCCGTCCTATGTACTGGGCGGTCGGGCGATGGAAATCGTTTATCAGGAAGACGAACTCAAGCGCTACCTGCGTGAAGCGGTTCAGGTGTCCAACGACAGCCCGGTGCTGCTGGACCACTTCCTCAACTGCGCCATCGAAATGGACGTGGATGCGGTCTGTGACGGCAAGGACGTGGTGATCGGCGCGATCATGCAGCACATCGAGCAGGCCGGTGTTCACTCCGGTGACTCCGCTTGTTCGCTGCCGCCTTATTCGTTGCCGGCCCACATCCAGGACGAAATGCGCGAGCAGGTCAAGAAAATGGCCCTGGAGCTGGGCGTGGTCGGCCTGATGAACGTGCAACTGGCCCTGCAGGGCGAGGACATCTACGTCATCGAAGTCAACCCGCGCGCGTCCCGTACCGTACCGTTCGTCTCCAAGTGCATCGGTGTGTCCCTGGCGATGATCGCTGCACGGGTCATGGCCGGTAAGACCCTGAAAGAGCTGAACTTCACCAAGGAAATCATTCCGAACTTCTACAGCGTCAAAGAAGCGGTGTTCCCGTTCGCCAAGTTCCCTGGCGTGGACCCGATCCTTGGCCCTGAAATGAAGTCCACCGGCGAAGTCATGGGCGTGGGCGATACCTTCGGCGAAGCTTTTGCCAAGGCCCAGATGGGCGCCAGCGAAGTTCTGCCAACTGGCGGCACGGCGTTCATCAGCGTGCGTGATGACGACAAGCCGCTGGTTGCAGGCGTGGCCCGTGATCTGATCAACTTGGGCTTCGAAGTGGTCGCCACTGCCGGTACCGCCAAGCTGATCGAGGCGGCTGGCTTGAAGGTGCGCCGCGTGAACAAGGTGACCGAGGGGCGTCCGCACGTGGTCGACATGATCAAGAATGACGAAGTCACGCTGATCATCAACACCACCGAAGGTCGCCAGTCGATCGCCGATTCGTATTCCATTCGTCGCAACGCGCTGCAGCACAAGATCTACTGCACCACGACCATTGCTGCGGGCGAAGCTATCTGCGAAGCGCTCAAGTTCGGTCCCGAGAAGACCGTGCGTCGCTTGCAGGATCTACATGCAGGATTGAAGGCATGAGCATAACCAAGTACCCGATGACGGTTCAGGGCGCGAAGGCCCTGGAAGAAGAACACGCTTTCCTGACCAAGGTCGAGCGCCCGCGCTTGAGTCAGGCGATTGGCGAAGCGCGTGAGCTGGGCGATCTCAAGGAAAACGCCGAATACCACGCTGCCCGCGAGGAGCAGGGTATGGTCGAGGCGCGAGTCCGTGATATCGAAGGTCGCATGCAGAATGCCGTGATCATCGATGTCACGACGATCCCGCACACTGGCAAGGTCATTTTCGGCACCACAGTGGAAATCGCCAACGTTGAGACTGATGAAAGCGTCACTTACCAGATCGTTGGTGAGGACGAGGCGGACATCAAGCTTGGCAAGATTTCCGTCGGCTCCCCCATTGCTCGCGCCTTGATTGCCAAGGAAGAGGGCGATGTAGTGGTTGTGAAGACGCCGGGTGGTGTCATCGAGTATGAGATTGTCGAAGTCCGTCACATCTGAGCGAAGGCGTCCGCTGCGAGCCGGCGCCATGATCTGGCAGCTCACCCAGATGTTGTGGGTGGGCGGCGTCTGGTTGTTGCACGTCGGTTTGCTGCCGGTGCTGGGTCGAATCGGCCTGGCACCGCTGCTCATCGATGAAATCGCAGCTATGCTGACGTCGCTTCTGGTGGGTTTTTCCTCGGCATGCGTAGTGTTTCAGGCTTTGGTGCTGGTTCAGGCCGAGGGCCTTGACAGTCTATGGCGCGACATTCGTGGGCAGTTGCTGCTCATGTCGTTGTATGCGTGCGGGATGTTTCTTGCTGTACGTCTCGGCTGGCCGGATGCGAGCCTGTGGCAGGTATTCAGTTACCTGGTGCTGGGTTTTTCCGGGTTGGTGCTGGTGTTGCAACCGGTACCCGGATGGAGCAGCAGGGTGCGCGAAGCACACCCTTGACCCTTTGGCATTACTTGAAGCGGTGAACGTTCGACAGTTGCTTGTTGACGCTGAAATTCTTGCGATAAATCAGTGCCATCTTGCCGATGACCTGCACCAGGTCTGCCTTGCCGGTCTTGCACAGTTCGGCAACGGCAGCCAGGCGGGCTTCGCGATCGAGAATATTGAGCTTGATCTTGATAAGCTCATGATCGCCCAAGGCGCGTTCCAGCTCAGCTAGAACACCTTCAGTCAAACCGTTGTCAGCCACAGTCAAAACCGGTTTCAGATGGTGGCCAATGGATTTGTATTGTTTCTTCTGCTCTTGAGTGAGCGGCATAATCTGACCCCTGCGTCTGATCTTGTAAAAAGCGGCGGCCAGTTTACCCGAGCGAGTCCGGGACCGCCCAGTTAATCACGACCCGTTTTATTTTTTAGAGGTGGCCCGTGGCCCGTTCCAAGACTAGCCAGAACTGGCTCAGAGAGCATTTCAACGATCCGTACGTCAAAATGGCGCAAAAAGACGGCTATCGTTCTCGTGCCAGCTATAAATTGCTCGAAATCCAGGAAAAGGATCGTCTGATCCGTCCTGGCATGACCGTGATCGACCTTGGCGCCGCGCCGGGGGGATGGTCTCAGGTGACCAGTCGTCTGATCGGCGGTCAGGGGCGATTGATTGCTTCCGACATCCTGGAAATGGACAGCATCCCCGACGTGACCTTCATCCAGGGCGATTTCACCGAAGACGCCGTGCTGGCGCAGATTCTCGAGGCTGTCGGAAATACGCAGGTTGACCTTGTGATTTCCGATATGGCCCCCAATATGAGTGGATTGGCGGCTGTCGACATGCCTCGAGCAATGTTCCTCAGCGAGCTGGCCCTGGATCTTGCCGGGCGGGTGTTGCGCCCAGGTGGTGATTTTTTGATCAAGGTCTTCCAGGGTGAAGGTTTTGATGAGTACCACAAGGGGATGCGCAAGCTGTTCGACAAAGTGCAGATGCGCAAGCCATTGTCGTCGCGCGATCGCTCTCGTGAGCAGTATCTGCTGGCGCGGGGCTTCCGGGGAATTGAAGGCGCAGCCAGTGATGAGCGTCTTTGATAAAGGCCGATAGTTTTTTTTGTCTCGCCTTGCAAGAGCCGTGTTACGAAAATTACGCGGTCAGAGTTTCACAAAGGGTTACAGACGGCGCCTGCCAGAGTCGTAGGTAATGTAGTAAGTTAGGCCGGTGAATATCATGCGAAGCGCGCGCCAGTAGCGGAGCTTGCTTCAGAGGGTAGTTAATTGAACGATATGGCAAAGAATCTGATCCTGTGGTTGATCATCGCCGCTGTCCTTGTGACCGTGATGAACAACTTCTCCAGCCCTAACGAGCCGCAGACCCTCAACTATTCCGACTTCATCCAGCAAGTCAAGGATGGCAAGGTCGAGCGCGTTGCCGTCGATGGTTATGTGATTACCGGCAAGCGCACCGATGGTGACAGCTTCAAGACCATTCGTCCGGCGATTCAGGACAACGGCCTCATCGGCGACCTGGTGGACAATCATGTCGTGGTCGAAGGCAAGCAGCCTGAGCAGCAGAGCATCTGGACCCAGCTTCTGGTGGCCAGCTTCCCGATTCTGGTGATCATCGCGGTGTTCATGTTCTTCATGCGCCAGATGCAGGGCGGTGCCGGTGGCAAGGGCGGGCCGATGAGTTTCGGCAAAAGCAAGGCCCGACTGCTCTCTGAAGACCAGGTGAAGACCACCCTGGCCGACGTCGCCGGGTGCGATGAGGCCAAGGAAGAGGTCGGCGAGCTGGTTGAATTCCTGCGTGATCCGGGCAAGTTCCAGCGCCTGGGCGGCCGTATCCCACGCGGCGTGCTGATGGTTGGTCCTCCGGGTACCGGTAAAACCTTGCTGGCCAAGGCGATTGCCGGCGAAGCCAAAGTGCCGTTCTTCACGATTTCCGGTTCCGACTTCGTGGAAATGTTCGTCGGTGTGGGCGCCAGTCGTGTGCGTGACATGTTCGAACAGGCCAAGAAACACGCGCCTTGCATCATCTTCATCGACGAAATCGACGCTGTCGGTCGCCATCGTGGCGCCGGCATGGGTGGTGGTCACGACGAGCGCGAGCAGACCCTCAACCAGTTGCTGGTCGAGATGGACGGTTTCGAAATGAATGACGGCATCATCGTGATTGCCGCCACCAACCGCCCGGACGTGCTCGATCCTGCGCTGTTGCGTCCAGGCCGTTTCGACCGCCAGGTCGTGGTGGGGCTGCCGGACATTCGTGGTCGTGAACAGATCCTCAAGGTTCATATGCGCAAGGTGCCGATGGGTGACGACGTCGCTCCGGCAGTGATCGCTCGTGGTACACCGGGTTTTTCCGGTGCCGACCTTGCGAACCTGGTCAACGAGGCGTCGCTGTTCGCTGCTCGTACCGGCAAGCGTGTCGTTGAGATGAAAGAGTTCGAGCTGGCCAAAGACAAGATCATGATGGGCGCGGAGCGCAAATCCATGGTCATGTCCGAGAAAGAAAAGCAGAACACGGCGTATCACGAGGCGGGTCACGCGATCGTTGGTCGTGTGGTGCCCGAGCATGATCCGGTCTACAAGGTCTCGATCATCCCGCGCGGTCGTGCCTTGGGTGTGACCATGTTCCTGCCGGAAGAAGATCGTTACAGCCTATCCAAGCGTGCGCTGATCAGCCAGATCTGTTCGCTCTACGGCGGCCGTATTGCCGAAGAAATGACACTGGGCTTTGACGGTGTAACCACCGGCGCGTCCAACGACATCATGCGTGCCAGCCAGATCGCCCGGAACATGGTCACCAAGTGGGGCCTGTCCGAAAAACTGGGCCCACTGATGTACGCCGAAGAAGAGGGTGAAGTGTTCCTCGGTCGTGGTGGCGGTGGCCAGCACGCAAGCTTCTCTGGCGAGACGGCAAAGCTGATTGACTCTGAAGTGCGCAGCATCATCGACCAGTGCTATGGCACCGCCAAGCAGATCCTCACGGATAACCGTGACAAGCTCGACGCCATGGCTGATGCCCTGATGAAGTATGAAACCATTGATGCCGAGCAGATCGACGACATCATGGCAGGTCGCGAGCCTCGCGAGCCTCGGGACTGGTCGGGCGGCGGCACCGGTACGTCCGGTACGCCTCCGGCGGTACAGGGCGAGCGTCCGGAGACACCGATTGGCGGTCCGGCTGCTGACGTTTAAGGCTTGAAATGACTTCTGTTCAGTCCTCAGCCCGGTTGCCTTGCGGCAACCGGGTTCTTGATTTGTCCCATGTCCATGTCATGGGCATTCTCAATGTCACTCCCGATTCCTTTTCCGATGGCGGTCGATTCAGTCAGCTTGATGCTGCGTTGCGGCATGCCGAGGCTATGGTCGCCGCCGGCGCGACGCTGATCGATGTCGGCGGTGAGTCGACCCGGCCAGGCGCGCGGGCAGTTTCGCCCACCGAAGAGCTGGAGCGTGTGGCGCCGATTGTCGAGCGCATCCACCGTGAGCTTGATGTCATAATCTCGGTGGATACATCCACGCCTGCGGTCATGCGTGAGTCTGCGCGGCTTGGAGCGGGGTTGATCAACGACGTTCGCGCCTTGCGGCGCGATGGTGCCCTGGATGCCGCAGCGGCTACGGGGTTGCCGGTGTGTCTGATGCATATGCTGGGCGAGCCCGGAACGATGCAGGACGACCCGCACTATCATGATGTGACCAGGGAAGTCGGAGAGTTTTTGGTGGAGCGCCTGGATCAATGTGCCGCCGCAGGTATTCCTGCGCAGCGGATCATTCTTGATCCCGGGTTCGGCTTTGCCAAGACGCTGGCTCACAACCTGAGCCTGTTCAAACATATGGAAGCCTTGCATGCCCTGGGGCGGCCCCTGTTGGTCGGGGTTTCGCGAAAGAGCATGATAGGCAATGCCCTGGGTCGTCCCGTGGGGGAGCGCCTGTACGGCGGTCTTGCGCTGGCGGCCCTGGCTATTACAAAAGGCGCACGCATATTGCGGGTGCATGATGTGGCCGAAACGATGGATGTTGTGCGGATGATCGCAGCAGTGGATTCAGCCGAATAAGAATGACGGAGCACTTATGAGCAAGAAATACTTTGGCACCGACGGTATTCGTGGTCGGGTCGGCGAATACCCCATTACCCCTGATTTCATGCTCAAGCTCGGCTGGGCTGCCGGTATGGCGTTCCGCAAGATGGGCGCCTGCAAAGTGCTGGTTGGCAAGGACACGCGAATTTCCGGCTACATGTTCGAATCGGCGCTCGAGGCCGGCCTGACTTCGGCGGGCGCCGATGTGATGCTGCTCGGTCCGATGCCGACGCCGGCCATTGCCTACCTGACGCGTACGTTCCAGGCCCAGGCAGGCATCGTGATCAGTGCTTCACACAACCCGCATGATGACAACGGCATCAAGTTCTTCTCCGGCCAGGGTACCAAGCTGCCGGATGATATCGAGCTGATGATCGAAGAGCTGCTGGACGCGCCGATGACTGTGGTTGAGTCGAGCAAGATCGGTAAAGTGTCGCGGATCAACGATGCGTCAGGTCGTTATATCGAGTTTTGCAAAGGCAGCGTGCCCACCGGTACGAGCTTTTCGGGTCTGAAAATCGTCGTCGATTGTGCTCATGGTGCGACCTATAAAGTCGCGCCAAGCGTATTTCGCGAATTGGGAGCGGAGGTTGTCGTGCTCTCCGCCCAGCCTAACGGGCTGAACATCAACCACAACTGCGGCTCCACTCATACCGAGGCGCTGCAAGCGGCCGTGCTGGCCGAGCAGGCTGATCTCGGGATTGCCTTTGATGGTGACGGTGACCGGGTTCTGATGGTCGATCACACCGGCACTGTCGTCGATGGTGATGAGCTGCTGTTCATCATTGCTCGCGATCTGCACGGGCGCGGCAAGCTGCAGGGCGGCGTGGTGGGGACGTTGATGAGCAATCTCGGGCTCGAGTTGGCCCTGGCGGACCTGGATATTCCCTTCGTGCGGGCCAATGTCGGTGATCGCTATGTGATCTCGGAGCTGCTGGAGCGCAATTGGGTGATCGGGGGCGAGAACTCCGGGCATATCGTTTGTTTTGACCACACCACCACTGGCGATGCGATTATTGCTGCCTTGCAAGTACTGATGGCACTCAAGGCGCGCAATGAAGGGCTTGCGCAGTCGCGTCAGGCGTTGCGCAAATGCCCGCAGGTGCTGATTAATGTGCGTTTCGGCGGTGGTGCGAACCCTCTTGAGCATGCGACGGTCAAGCAAGCCAGCGAGCGCGTAACGCAGGCTATGGCCGGGCGTGGGCGCGTGCTATTGCGCAAGTCTGGTACCGAGCCGTTGGTGCGGGTCATGGTCGAAGGCGAGGATGAAGCACAGGTCCGCGGTTATGCCGAAGAGCTGGCGAAGCTTGTTAGTGAAGTTTCTGCCTGAATTCGGCTTGCCAGTCATCAATCGGTTGGGTAACATCTGCGCCCACTTTGACCGACGAGGTACAGCATGCGTCGCCCTATGGTAGCTGGTAACTGGAAGATGCACGGTACCCGCGCCAGCGTCGCTGAGCTGATCAAAGGCCTTCGTCATCTGGCCTTGTCAAGCGGTGTTGACGTCGCGGTATTCCCGCCTTGCCTGTATATCAATCAAGTGGTTGATGGTTTGAAAGGCAAGTCGATTGCGGTTGGTGCGCAGAATTCCGCGGTGGAATCCATGCAGGGCGCGTTGACCGGTGAAATTGCGCCGAGTCAGCTGGTGGATGCAGGTTGTTCCCTGGTTTTGGTCGGGCATTCCGAGCGCCGCATGATCATGGGCGAGCAGGACAAGACCTTGATCCGCAAGTTTGCTGCGGCCCAGGCCTGCGGTCTGACTCCGGTGTTGTGCATAGGGGAAACCCTTGTGCAGCGTGAAGCCGGCAAGACCCTTGAAGTTGTCGAGCGTCAGCTGGGCAGCATCATCGAGGAGCTGGGTGTCGGTGCTTTTGCAAAGGCGGTCATTGCTTACGAGCCGGTCTGGGCCATTGGCACCGGGCTGACTGCTTCGCCGCAACAGGCGCAGGATGTGCACGCCGCCATCCGCGCGCAGTTGGCGGCAGAGAATTCTGAAGTGGCACGAGGTGTGCGGCTTCTATACGGCGGCAGCGTGAAGGCGGCCAATGCGGTCGAACTGTTCGGCATGCCGGATATCGATGGGGGGCTCATTGGTGGAGCGTCCCTGAATGCAGATGAGTTCGGTGCGATCTGTCGCGCCGCGGGAAACTGAAAAAATGCTGGAAACAGTCGTAGTCGTTTTTCATCTGCTGGGTGCATTGGGTGTAGTTGCCCTGGTATTGCTGCAGCAGGGTAAAGGTGCGGATGCTGGTGCGTCTTTCGGTGCAGGTGCTTCAAATACTGTGTTCGGAAGCCAAGGTTCCTCTACCTTTCTTAGTAAGTTTACTGCTATACTTGCCGCCGGTTTCTTCATAACCAGCTTGGGGTTAGGTTACTTTGCTAAAGAGAAGGCTCAAGAGCTGACTCAAGTAGGTTTGCCAAACCCAGCAGTGTTGGAAGTACCAAAGCAACAACCGGCTTCTGATGATGTACCGGTGCTTCAAGAGCAACAGTCGGCCAATCCGGCGACTGACGTGCCTCCAGCTCAAGAGCAGAAGTAAGAAGGTTTCAAACGCTGTATTGCCGAGGTGGTGGAATTGGTAGACACGCAACCTTGAGGTGGTTGTGCCCATAGGGTGTAGGGGTTCGAGTCCCCTTCTCGGTACCAATTATCAGGAGAGCCCGCGATTGCGGGCTTTCTTGTAGGTGGAAGGGTTACATTGACCCTGTAAGGGATCGGTCGTATACTTCCGCCCCAGCTTTGTCGCGGGATGGAGCAGTCTGGTAGCTCGTCGGGCTCATAACCCGAAGGTCGTCGGTTCAAATCCGGCTCCCGCAACCAGTTTCAGGGGCCCCTTCCAAGGGGCTTTTTGTTAGCTGGACACTTTATAACGCCGCTGTTCAACGGCGTTTCAGGGATGGGCTATTCGCCCATTTTTTTTTATTTGCACAGCATGCACAAACATGCACGAGGGGGTTCAGGTGTCGAGCAAGCTAGAACAGTTGCAGGCCTTGTTGGCCCCGGTGGTCGTGGCCCTTGGCTATGAATGCTGGGGTATTGAGTTTTCGGCTCAAGGTCGCCACTCACTGTTGCGCGTTTATATCGATAAGGAAGGCGGCGTATTGGTGGATGACTGCGCCATCGTCAGCCGTCAGATCAGCGGTGTCTTGGATGTCGAAGATCCAATCACTTCCGAATACACCCTTGAAGTTTCCTCGCCTGGCATGGAACGCCCTCTGTTCACCCTTGAACAGTTCGCTTCGTTTGCCGGTGAACAAGTGAAGATCAAGCTGCGCTCGCCCTTCGAAGGTCGACGCAACTTTCAAGGCCTTCTGCGCGGTGTAGAAGAGCAGGATGTCGTGGTGCAGGTAGAAGACCATGAGTTCCTGTTGCCGATCGATATGATCGACAAGGCCAACATTATTCCCAGTTTTGACTGATACGTGCCAGATACTGCGGATCCCGCGGATCCAATGGCTTGCGAAAGGCGAGGCGTACGATGAGCAAAGAAGTACTGCTGGTTGTTGAGTCGGTATCCAATGAAAAGGGCGTACCGGCTAACGTTATTTTTGAAGCGCTGGAGCTGGCTCTGGCCACTGCTACCAAGAAGCGGTTTGAAGACGAAGTTGATTTGCGTGTGGAAATCAATCGCCACACCGGTGCCTATGAGACTTTCCGTCGCTGGACGGTCGTCGAAGAAGCCGACCTGGACGATCCGGCTATCGAAACCTGGCCAAGCAAGGTTGCAGAAACGCATCCTGGCGCCAAGGTAGGTGATGTAGTCGAAGAAAAGATCGAATCCATCGAGTTCGGTCGTATTGCTGCGCAGACAGCCAAGCAGGTCATTGTGCAGAAAGTTCGCGAAGCCGAGCGTGCGCAAGTCGTCGATGCTTATCGCGAGCGCCTGGGGGAAATCATCTCCGGCACCGTGAAGAAAGTCACCCGCGACAACGTGATTGTCGACCTGGGCAACAACGCTGAAGCGTTGCTGGCTCGTGAAGACATCATTTCTCGCGAAACTTTCCGGGTTGGCGTGCGTTTGCGTGCGCTGCTCAAGGAAATCCGCACCGAGAACCGGGGCCCGCAGCTGATCCTGTCGCGTACCGCGCCGGAAATGCTGATCGAGTTGTTCCGCATCGAAGTGCCGGAAATTGCTGAAGGCCTGATCGAAGTAATGGCCGCCTCCCGTGATCCGGGTTCGCGTGCCAAGATCGCGGTCCGCTCCAAGGACAAGCGCATCGACCCGCAAGGTGCCTGCATTGGCATGCGTGGTTCGCGTGTCCAGGCCGTATCCGGCGAGTTGGGCGGCGAGCGTGTGGATATCGTCCTGTGGGACGACAACCCGGCTCAGTTCGTGATCAACGCCATGTCGCCTGCTGAAGTGGCGGCAATTATCGTCGACGAAGATGCCCATGCAATGGACATCGCCGTTGGCGCAGACAATCTCGCTCAGGCCATCGGTCGCGGTGGTCAGAACGTGCGTCTGGCTAGCCAATTGACTGGCTGGACACTGAACGTGATGACCGAATCGGACATCCAGGCTAAGCAGCAAGCTGAAACCGGCGATATCCTGCGCAACTTCATCGAAG
Organism: Pseudomonas sp. P105; assembly: GCF_032614175.1. Lineage (NCBI taxonomy): Bacteria > Pseudomonadati > Pseudomonadota > Gammaproteobacteria > Pseudomonadales > Pseudomonadaceae > Pseudomonas > Pseudomonas sp. P105. The sequence goes on along the minus strand of NZ_CP126693.1, from coordinate 5,378,631 downwards.
AGCTTGAAGTCGATGAAGAACTGGCGCAGGTGCTGGTGGATGAAGGCTTTACCAGCCTGGAAGAGATTGCCTACGTACCGGTGGAGGAAATGCTCAACATCGACGGCTTTGACGAGGACATCGTCAACGAGCTTCGCGCTCGGGCCAAGGATCGTTTGTTGACCAAAGCCATCGCTACTGAGGAAAAGCTGGCAGACGCCCATCCGGCCGAAGACCTGCTCTCGCTTGAGGGCATGGACAAGGATTTGGCGATGGAACTGGCGGTGCGCGGCGTAATTACCCGCGAAGACCTGGCCGAGCAGTCTATTGACGATCTGCTCGACATCGACGGCATTGACGATGATCGTGCCGGCAAGTTGATCATGGCCGCCCGAGCCCACTGGTTCGAGTAATTAGGCGCGGCCTGAGGAGAGAAGTGCATGACGCAAGTCACGGTGAAACAACTGGCCGATGAGGTCAAAACACCGGTAGAGCGCCTGTTGCAGCAGATGCGTGAGGCAGGTCTGCCGCACACCGCCGCCGAGGAACATGTGACCGACAGTGAGAAGCAGTCCCTGCTGACTCACTTGAAGAGCAGTCACAAGGCGAAAGTGGAAGAACCGCGCAAGATCACTCTGCAGCGTAAAACCACCAGCACCCTGCGTGTTGCCGGTAGCAAAAGCATCAGCGTTGAAGTACGCAAGAAGAAAGTCTTCGTACAGCGCAGCCCGGAAGAAATCGAAGCCGAGCGCAAACGCGAACTGGAAGAACGTCGCGCAGTAGAAAATGCTGCACGTCAGAAGGCTGAAGAAGAAGCCAAGCGTCGCGCCGAAGAAGAAGCGCGTCGCCAGCCTGCTGCTGCGCAATCCGCTCCGGCCGAAGCCGTTGCGGCTCCAGCCCCGGCAGCCGAGCCAGTGCGTGAAAGCGCGCCGGTCCCGGCACCCGCTCCAGCACCTGCGGCCGATACTCGCAAGCGCGACGAACAGCGTCGTCCGGACAAACCACGTGCCGACGACAACCGTCGGGGCAGTGGCGATGGCGAGCGCAAAAACGCTCCTCATCGTGCTTCGGTCAAGGAAAAGGCGCCAGCACCACGCGTTGCGCCACGTACCACCGACGAAGAAAGCGATGGCTTCCGTCGTGGCGGTCGCGGCAAGGCCAAGCTGAAGAAACGCAACGCCCACGGTTTTCAGAGCCCTACCGGCCCTGTCGTGCGTGAAGTGAAGATCGGCGAGACCATCACTGTGGGCGATCTGGCCCAGCAGATGTCGGTCAAGGCTGCTGAAATCATCAAGTTCATGTTCAAGCTGGGTACGCCGGCCACCATCAACCAGGTACTGGATCAGGAAACTGCCCAACTGGTTGCTGAAGAGCTGGGCCACAAAGTGACCCTGGTCAGCGACACGGCCCTGGAAGATTCCCTGGCCGAGTCCCTGAAGTTTGAAGGCGAGGCGGTTTCCCGTGCTCCGGTCGTGACCGTAATGGGCCACGTTGACCACGGTAAAACCTCCCTGCTCGACTATATCCGTCGTGCGAAGGTTGCGGCAGGCGAGGCGGGTGGTATCACCCAGCACATCGGCGCCTACCACGTTGAAACCGACCGCGGCATGGTGACGTTCCTCGACACCCCGGGTCACGCTGCGTTTACCGCAATGCGTGCCCGTGGTGCCAAAGCGACCGACATCGTGATCCTGGTGGTCGCAGCGGACGACGGCGTGATGCCACAAACCATCGAAGCCGTTCAGCATGCCAAGGCAGCTGGCGTCCCTCTGGTGGTTGCGGTGAACAAGATCGACAAGCCGGGCGCCGATCTCGATCGCATCCGTAGCGAACTGTCGGTTCACGGCGTGACTTCCGAAGAGTGGGGTGGCGACACTCCATTCGTACCGGTCTCTGCGAAGATGGGTACCGGCGTTGACGAACTGCTCGAAGCCGTTCTGTTGCAAGCCGAGGTTCTGGAACTGACCGCTACACCTTCGGCTCCTGGCCGTGGCGTGGTCGTCGAATCGCGTCTCGACAAGGGCCGTGGCCCGGTTGCGACCGTTCTGGTTCAAGACGGTACCCTGCGCCAGGGCGACATGGTGCTGGTCGGTTCGAACTATGGCCGCGTGCGCGCCATGCTCGACGAGAACGGCAAGCCCATCAAGGAAGCAGGTCCTGCTATCCCGGTCGAGATCCTCGGCCTGGACGGCACTCCGGACGCTGGCGACGAGATGAGCGTTGTGGCTGACGAGAAGAAAGCCCGTGAAGTGGCTCTGTTCCGTCAAGGCAAGTTCCGCGAAGTCAAACTGGCTCGTGCTCACGCCGGCAAGCTGGAAAACATCTTCGAGAACATGGGTCAGGAAGAGAAGAAGACGCTCAACATCGTCCTCAAATCCGACGTCCGTGGATCGCTGGAAGCGTTGAACGGCGCCTTGAATGGCCTGGGTAACGACGAAGTGCAAGTGCGCGTGGTCGGTGGCGGTGTCGGTGGTATCACCGAATCCGACGCCAACCTGGCACTGGCCTCCAACGCTGTACTGTTTGGCTTCAACGTGCGTGCCGATGCCGGCGCTCGCAAGATCGTCGAGCAGGAAGGCCTGGATATGCGTTACTACAACGTGATCTACGACATCATCGAAGACGTCAAGAAAGCCCTGACCGGTATGCTGGGCAGCGATGTTCGCGAGAACATCCTGGGTACCGCTGAAGTGCGTGACGTGTTCCGTTCGCCGAAGTTTGGCGCGATCGCCGGTTGCATGGTGATCGAAGGTGTCGTTCACCGTAACCGTCCAATCCGTGTACTGCGTGAAGACATCGTTATCTTCGAAGGCGAGCTGGAATCCCTGCGCCGCTTCAAGGATGACGCTTCGGAAGTCCGCGCTGGCATGGAATGCGGTATTGGCGTCAAGAGCTATAACGACGTCAAGGTCGGCGACAAGATCGAAGTCTTCGAGAAGGTCCAGGTTGCTCGCAGCCTCTGACTCGCGTACTTCAAGAGCCGCACCGGGCAGTCGCATGAACATGCGCTGCCTCTCAGGCGGACTCTAAACGCAACGCCCGGTCTGGCTTTTGTCAGGCCGGGCGTTTGCCGCTTTCAGACCTCACGGGTTTGACCGTGGGGCAGTAACAGGTAACAAGACATGGCAAAAGAATATAGCCGTACCCAACGAATCGGCGATCAGATGCAGCGCGAGCTGGCCCAACTGATCCGTCGCGAAGTCAAAGACCCGCGCGTCGGCCTGGTCACCATTACCGCAGTGGAAGTCAGCCGTGACGTCGGTCATGCAAAGATTTTCATCACCGTGATGGGGCAGGACAGCGCCGAAGAAATCGCCCAAAGCATCAAGGTGCTCAACTCGGCTGCCGGTTTCCTGCGGATGCAGTTGGCCCGGGAGATGAAGCTGCGCAGCGTTCCACAGTTGCACTTCCACTACGACGAAAGCGTCGTGCGGGGCGCGCATCTGTCGGCCCTGATCGAGCGCGCCGTGGCTGAAGACAGTCAGCACCCGGTTGCGGCTGAACCCGAAGACACCAAGGAGTAAATGGTGGCTCAGGTCAAACGTATCCGCCGTAACGTCAGCGGCATCATCCTGCTCGACAAACCGCTGGGGTTCACCTCGAACGCGGCGTTGCAGAAGGTTCGCTGGCTGCTCAATGCCGAGAAAGCCGGGCACACCGGCAGTCTCGATCCGCTGGCTACCGGCGTGTTGCCACTGTGTTTTGGCGAGGCGACCAAGTTCTCTCAGTATTTGCTCGATTCCGACAAGGGTTATGAAACCCTGGCGCAACTGGGCAAGACCACCACCACGGCGGACGCCGAAGGTGAGGTGTTGCTGGAGCGGCCGGTGACCGTTGGTCAGGCTGATATCGAGGCTGTGTTGCCGGGTTTTCGCGGACAAATCAGCCAGATACCGCCGATGTACTCTGCTCTCAAGCGTGATGGCCAGCCGTTATACAAACTGGCCCGTGCAGGCGAAGTAGTGGAGCGTGAACCGCGTTCTGTTACTATTGCGCGCTTGGAATTGCTGGCCTTTGACGGTAATACTGCGCGGCTGGCAGTCGATTGCAGCAAAGGCACCTATATCCGCACCCTGGTGGAGGATATTGGTGAAAAGCTCGGCTGTGGTGCGTACGTGGCCGAACTGCGACGGACCCAGGCCGGACCTTTCACGCTGGCCCAGACGGTCACGCTGGAAGAGCTCGAAGCGGTACATGCCGAAGGCGGCAACGAAGCGGTTGACCGTTTCCTGATGCCATCGGACAGCGGCCTGCTGGACTGGCCACTGTTGCAGTTCTCCGAGCACAGCGCGTTCTACTGGCTCAACGGCCAACCGGTACGTGCTCCGGATGCACCGAAGTTCGGCATGGTACGGGTACAGGATCACAATGGCCGCTTCATCGGTATCGGTGAAGTGAGCGAAGACGGGCGCATTGCGCCGCGTCGACTGATTCGGTCGGAATGACCGGAACCAGCCTGTGTAACAGCAGGTTGGCGAGTGTGGCTGTTAACAGGCACGGTCACTACTCATTTATAGATACAGGGATTTGTCCCTGGCCTGTTGGTACGGTTTCCTTGGGAACGGTACCTTACAAGAGGAAAGCCACATGGCACTCAGCGTTGAAGAAAAAGCTCAGATCGTGACCGACTACCAGCAAGCTGTTGGTGATACTGGTTCGCCAGAAGTGCAAGTTGCACTGCTGACCGCCAACATCAACAAACTGCAGGGTCACTTCAAGGCCAACGGTAAAGATCACCACTCCCGTCGTGGTCTGATCCGCATGGTAAACCAGCGTCGTAAGCTGCTGGATTACCTCAAGGGTAAGGACGTAAGTCGTTACAGCACCTTGATCGGTCGCCTGGGTCTGCGTCGCTAATCAGCGATTGCGCTATGAGGTTGGTTGTCTGCCTGTTGCCTGCGTTTTGCGCCGGCAGCCGGCAGGCTCCCAGCCTCAAGTTTTATCTGGACAGTCGTTGGGCCGATTCCCCGCACTGCCCAAGAATTTCGCAAGAAGACAAGTTCCCCAAGAGCCACAAAGAAGGTAGGACACCGTGAACCCGGTAATCAAAAAATTCCAGTTCGGTCAGTCGACCGTTACCCTCGAGACTGGCCGTATCGCCCGTCAGGCCTCCGGCGCAGTGCTGGTCACCGTTGACGACGACGTCAGCGTATTGGTGACCGTTGTCGGTGCCAAGCAAGCCGATCCAGGCAAGGGCTTCTTCCCTCTGTCTGTCCACTACCAGGAAAAGACTTACGCTGCCGGTAAGATCCCTGGCGGTTTCTTCAAGCGCGAAGGCCGTCCTTCCGAGAAGGAAACCCTGACTTCCCGACTGATCGACCGTCCGATCCGTCCGCTGTTCCCAGAAGGCTTCATGAACGAAGTGCAGGTTGTCTGCACCGTCGTTTCCACCAGCAAGAAGACTGATCCGGACATCGCTGCGATGATCGGTACTTCGGCCGCGCTGGCGATCTCCGGCATTCCTTTCGATGGTCCGATCGGCGCTGCCCGCGTTGCGTTCCACGAAAGCACCGGCTACCTGCTGAACCCGACCTACGAGCAACTGAAAGCTTCGAGCCTGGACATGGTCGTGGCCGGTACTTCCGAAGCCGTGCTGATGGTTGAATCCGAAGCCAAAGAGCTGACCGAAGACCAGATGCTGGGCGCTGTACTGTTCGCCCACGACGAGTTCCAGGTGGTGATCAACGCCGTCAAGGAACTGGCCGCCGAAGCCGCCAAGCCAACCTGGACCTGGGCTCCACAAGCCGAAGCCACCGAACTGCTGGGCGCGATCCGTGCCGAGTTCGGCGAAGCGATCTCCCAGGCTTACACCATCACCGTCAAGGCCGACCGTTATGCGCGCCTGGGCGAGCTGAAAGACCAGGTGGTTGCCAAGCTGTCCGGTGAAGAAGGCCAGCCGACTGCCGCTGAAGTCAAAGCCGCTTTCGGTGAAATCGAATACCGCACCGTTCGCGAAAACATCGTCAACGGCAAGCCACGTATCGACGGTCGCGACACTCGCACCGTGCGTCCGCTGAACATTGAAGTCGGCGTTCTGCCAAAGACCCACGGTTCGGCGCTGTTCACCCGTGGCGAAACCCAGGCCCTGGTCGTTGCAACACTGGGCACCGCCCGTGACGCGCAACTGCTGGACACCCTGGAAGGCGAGAAAAAAGACCCGTTCATGCTGCACTACAACTTCCCTCCGTTCTCGGTGGGCGAGTGTGGTCGCATGGGTGGCGCCGGTCGTCGCGAAATCGGTCACGGCCGTCTGGCCCGTCGTTCGGTCCAGGCCATGCTGCCAGCCGCTGACGTGTTCCCGTACACCATTCGCGTGGTATCGGAAATCACCGAGTCCAACGGTTCGAGCTCCATGGCTTCGGTCTGCGGCGCTTCCCTGGCCCTGATGGACGCCGGTGTGCCGATGAAGGCTCCGGTTGCCGGTATCGCCATGGGGCTGGTGAAAGAAGGCGAGAAGTTCGCCGTCCTGACCGACATCCTGGGTGACGAAGACCACCTGGGCGACATGGACTTCAAAGTGGCCGGTACCGCCAAAGGCGTGACCGCACTGCAGATGGACATCAAGATCAAGGGCATCACCGAAGAGATCATGGAAATCGCCCTGGGCCAAGCCCTGGAAGCGCGCCTGAACATCCTCGGCCAGATGAACCAGATCATTGGTCAGTCGCGTACCGAGTTGTCGGAAAACGCTCCGACCATGATCGCGATGAAAATCGACACCGACAAAATCCGTGATGTCATCGGTAAAGGCGGCGCGACCATCCGTGCGATCTGTGAAGAAACCAAGGCTTCGATCGACATCGAAGACGACGGCTCGATCAAGATCTTCGGCGAAACCAAGGAAGCGGCAGAAGCAGCACGTCAGCGCGTCCTGGGCATCACCGCAGAAGCCGAGATCGGCAAGATCTACGTGGGCAAGGTTGAGCGCATCGTCGACTTCGGCGCGTTCGTCAACATCCTGCCGGGCAAGGACGGTCTGGTTCACATCTCCATGCTGAGCGATGCTCGCGTCGAGAAAGTGACCGACATCCTCAAAGAAGGTCAGGAAGTGGAAGTGCTGGTACTGGACGTGGACAACCGCGGTCGTATCAAGCTGTCCATCAAGGACGTAGCGGCAGCCAAGGCGTCGGGCGTTTAATCACCCCCTCGCTTAGCCGCTGAACAAGCAAACGCCCCGACTGGTTCGGGGCGTTTTGCTGTGTGCGGGAAATCACCGTGTCGCAGGTTGCCTGGCCATAAGCTCAGTGCTAGGTTTAGCCCACCGCCCGTGTAGCTCAGCCGGTAGAGCAGCGCACTCGTAACGCGAAGGTCGCAGGTTCGATTCCTGTCTCGGGCACCAGGTTCTTCTCACTTGCGGTTGTTGCACAGGCTTGTGTCTCTGTTAGGATTCCCTTGTCCCAAAAAGCACACACATTTGTTTTCAGATGATCCCCGAATGGTTCTGAAGGCCAGATAAACCGGGCTTCACACGGTTTTTTGCGTCAGAGAGATCCTTGATGATCCAGATCCATCTTCCATTCCCCAGATCAACGAGAACGCCATGACTGCTAAAGCATTGACCCAGGAAGCCAGACACGAAGAAGCACTGAAGAAGTACGTGCTGGATGCGCCCCAGTTGCTCGAAGAGATCAAGGACCTGAGCGCCGACGATCAAAAAGACCAGATCCAGTGGGCGTTCGAGGATGAGGCCGAAGCCCAGGGATTACAGCCTTGGGAGTTGACGCTCAAGTACACCAGCACACCTGAAGAGTTCGAGGAACAGCGCCTTGCCTTGCACAAGGAAGCGGCCGAGGTACTGGGTGTGGAATGGGATGAATACTGCGAGATGAATAATCTGGTGGTCTGATAAAAACGCCAGCCTTTTGAGGCTGGCGTTTTTTGTTGTCAGAGACTGAGCCGCATCGACAGGTCCACCGCTTTCACATCCTTGGTCATTGCCCCGATCGAGATGTAGTCCACCCCGGTCTCGGCAATGGGGTGCAACGTGCTTTCGTTGATCCCGCCGCTGGCCTCCAGCTTCGCCTTGCCGCCGTTCAGGCGTACGGCTTCGCGCATGTCATCCAGGCTCAGTTCGTCGAGCATGATGATGTCGGCATTGGCCGCCAGCGCTTCTTTCAATTCAGTCAGGCTTTCCACTTCGATTTCCACCGGTTTGCCCGGTGCGATCTTGTGGGCGGCGGCAATGGCCTGGGCGATGCCGCCGCAGGCTGCGATGTGGTTTTCCTTGATCAGGAAGGCATCGTAGAGGCCGATGCGGTGGTTATGGCAACCGCCACAGGTGACGGCGTACTTCTGGGCCAGGCGCAGCCCTGGGAGGGTTTTGCGAGTGTCCAGCAGCTTGACCTGGGTGTCGGCCACAAAGTCGGCCAAGTAGCGGGCTCGGGTGGCCACGCCAGAAAGCATCTGCAGAAAGTTCAGCGCGCTGCGTTCGCCGGTCAGCAGCGAGCGGGCCGGGCCTTCGAGGTGGAACAGCGCCTGGTCGGGGCTTGCCCGGTCGCCATCGCGTACTTGCCAATGCACGGCGACGCGCGGATCCAGTTGCCGGAACACGGCATCGACCCAGGCCGTGCCGCTGATGACTGCGGCTTCCCGGGTAATGATGGTGGCTTTGGCCAGGCGTTCGGCGGGGATCAGTAGCGCGGTGATGTCGCCGCTGCCGATGTCTTCGAGCAACGCGCGGCGCACGTTGGCCTCGATTTCGGCGGTCAGATCGGCGAGACGTAGATTCGGCATAACGGGCTCCACAAACAAAGTGGCCCGATTATAGGGCCAGTGGCTTGTCTCACAAACAATGTTCCTTATGGGTGACGGCGCCGGACGTCTGCGCCAGGCATCGAAACCTGCATTTGGTCGCATCCTCGCAACATTTCCCCGATTGTCCGGTCACTTATTGCGGAGTATTTCGACCTGGGTCACAGAGTCTGCTGGCATGACCAGGTTCTTTTACCAGATAATCCGCCTTTCGATTGACGTCATGGCTTTGACGTTTCGAGCGCAAGAGCACCCTTTCAGGAGACCAGGATGCACAACGACGGGAATGTAGTGCCCTTGCACAAGGTTTCTACCGATCAGGCGAACCGTTCGCCGCTCGCCCGCCTGCCTGTGATTCTGCTTCAGGTGCGCGACAAGGCCGCCCAGCAGTTGCGCCTTGGTTTGCAGGGACTGTTCGACAATGCCGACGACACGCTGTTTGAAATGGCCGATCGGGCGCGCAACGATGTCGATCAGAACCTGTTCTTCGAAGCCATGCGGGACTTGCGCCTCAAGCGCAAAAGCATTGAGCGCGAATTTATCGAGCAGTTTTTCGAAGCGTTCGTCAGTCTCGCCCAATACGATCCTACCCAAGCCACCTTGGCGCCGGCCCAGACCTCCGGTCCTCAGGTTCAGCGCACGCATGATGACCTGGAGCGCCATCTGGCGGTGGAGGCCATGGTCACCCGTGTGCTCAGTCGCGATAGCGTGGCTCTTGAGCAACTGACGGCGCGGCTCAGCGTCCTGCTCACCAGGCCGCTGGCAAACCAGCAGAACCCTTTGAGCCCAGCGCTGCTGTGTGAAAACTTTCTACAGGCCGGTCGCAACCTGGGGGTGGAGATCAAGGTCAAGCTGATCTTGCTCAAATTGTTCGAGCGCTATGTGCTCAGCGAGTGCGATCAACTGTATACCGAGGCCAACCAGTTGCTGGCCGCTACGGGCATCCTGCCGGATCTCAAGATTTCACCCTCGCGACGAGCGTCGGATCGCGCCGATGAGGCCCCGCGTACCAAGACTGAAAGTGCCGGCCCCAAGGCCGCCGAAGTCGATGACAGCGTGCAGGAAGTATTTGCTGCGTTGCAGAAACTATTGATGCAGGTGCGTGGCAGCGTGGCGCCGACCCTGGAGGCCAGCGCACCGGCCCAACCGATCTCGACCCGTGATTTGCTGCGCCTGCTTTCCCATTTGCAGCAGTACGTGCCGGCGCCTGCCATCGAGGATGAGTTCGACCTGCGCAGCCAACTCGAACAGCTGCTGACCCGGGTCAGCGTCAGAAGCGGCAAGTCGCGGGTGGTCGACGACGCCGATGAAGACGTGATCAACCTGATCTCGATGATGTTTGAATTCATCCTCGACGACCATAACCTGCCGGACTCCTTCAAGGCGTTGATCGGCCGTCTGCAGATTCCGATGCTCAAGGTTGCGGTGCAGGACAAGAGCTTTTTCAGTCGGGGCAATCATCCGGCCCGACGGCTGCTCAATGAAATCGCCGCTGCTGCCACCGGCTGGGGCGATTGCGACGACCATCAGCGCGACAGCCTCTATCTGCGCATCGAACAGGTGGTGCAGCGGTTGTTGAATGACTTTGTCGATGACCCGGCGATCTTCTCTGAATTGCTGGCCGATTTCCTGGCCTTCACCAGCGATGAAAGACGTCGCAGCGAATTGCTCGAACAGCGTATTCGTGACGCCGAAGAAGGTCGGGCCAAGGCCGAACTGGCGCGCCTGCGCGTCGAAGGCGTGCTGAATCAGGTCATGCTGGGCAAAGTGTTGCCGCAAGCGGTGGTGGAGTTCGTGCAGCACGCCTGGAGCCAGGTGTTATTGCTGACCTGCTTCAAGCACGGCAAATATTCAGCCGAGTGGCAGGCCGACGTTTTGACGCTGGAACAGCTGATCTGGAGCGTCCAGCATCACGAAGAACCGGATGCCGGCCTGCGCTTGCTGACGATAGTGCCGCAGCTGCTCAAAGCCTTGCGTGAAGGCCTGAGCCGTTCGGCGTTCGACCCGTTTGCCACCAGCGAGTTTTTCAGCGAGCTGGAAACCCTCCACGTGCTGGCCCTCGAACGCATGGGACAGGCAACGGAACAAACCCAGTCGTTCAATTCGCCGGTCATGGTCCAGGTCTCGGAGAAAATTGTCCTGCGCACCGCTCAAAAGGCCCCGGAAGACAGTGCGGCGGTGCACTTGCCGGCCGATGATGTGGGCCTGCTTCAGGTCGATCAGTTGCGATTGGGAAGCTGGGTTGAGTTCCAGGAGGACGATGACAACAGCCTGCGTTGCAAACTGGCGGCGATCATCGAGGCCACCGGCAAATACGTCTTCGTCAACCGCACGGGCCTCAAAGTGCTGGAGCACAGCCGCACCAGCCTGGCCCTGGAATTTCGCCGGGGGACGGCGCGTCTGTTGGACGACACCTTACTGTTCGACCGGGCGCTGGAATCGGTGCTGGGCAATCTGCGTCAGCTCAATCGCGGCAAGTGATCGCACAGCCAGGGCCGATCGCGGCATACTGGCGGCATTCACTGATGTCATCGAAGGAACCTGTATGCAGTTGGACCCCGCCAGTGGTTGGTGCGATGGCGTGCGGCATTGCCCATCACCCAACTTCAATGCGCGCCCCGAAGGCGAAATTTCACTGCTGGTGATCCACAACATCAGCCTGCCGCCGGCACAGTTTTCCACGGGCAAGGTGCAGGAGTTTTTCCAGAATCGTCTGGATGTCACGCAACACCCCTATTTTGCCGGTATCGCCGATCTGCGCGTGTCTGCGCATTTTCTGATCGAGCGTGACGGCGCGATTACCCAGTTTGTCTCCTGTCTGGATCGTGCCTGGCACGCGGGCGTTTCGTGTTTCGAAGGGCGGGAGACGTGTAACGATTTTTCCTTGGGCATCGAGCTGGAAGGCACCGACGATCTGCCCTTCACTGACGCGCAATATGCCGCATTGGTCTGCCTGACCCGGCAGTTGCAGGCGGCGTTCAAGGCGATCACGCCGCAGCGCATCTGCGGGCACAGCGACATCGCCCCGGGTCGCAAGACCGATCCGGGACCGGCATTCGACTGGGCGCGCTACCGCGCTGCCTTGATAGAAGGGGAAGGGCAATGAGTTTTCTGGTGCTGCTGCTGGCGATCTGGATCGAGAAATTCTCGGCGTTGCGCCATCGGGTCCAGCGTGACGGCGGTTGGCTGCGCGAACTGAACAAACTCGAGACGAGCCCACGCTGGGTCAACCGGCCCTGGCTGGTGTTGGTTGTGTTGATCCTGCTGCCCGTGGCACTGCTGGCGTTGTTACTGTGGGTATTGGAGCCGGTGGCCTACGGTCTGCTGGCACTACCGGTGCATCTGTTGGTGGTGATTTACAGCCTGGGTCGAGGGGATCTGCTCGCTGACCTGGGGCCGTTTCGTGACGCCTGGCGACGGGAAGACCTGCAGGCGGCCGACCATGTGGCCAAGCGCGACCTGAATATCGAGGCCGATAGCGGCGAGCAGTTGCTGGAGCGGGTCCAGGGGCATCTGCTGTGGCAGGCCTATCAGAGTTTTTTCGCGGTGATTTTCTGGTATTTCCTGCTGGGGCCGGTCGCGGCGCTGAGCTATCGCCTGCTGGCGCTGGCCGCCGAGCACAGTCAGAACCCCGGCGTGGCCGAGCGGGCGACGCAGTTGCGCCATGCCTTCGATTGGGTGCCGGTGCGGTTGCTGACCGCGAGCTTCGCCCTGGTGGGCAACTTCGTGGCAGTCAGCCGGGTCATGCTGCATGAGTTGCTGAACTGGAACATCAGCGCAGCAGACCTGATCGGCAAGGTCGGGCTGGTGGCCGGCGAGATTCCCGACCCTGTCGCGGGCCCGGACGGCATCAACAGCCTGGATCGGCTGTGGGAGCTGTTGTTGCGTGCGGCGGTGCTCTGGTATGCCGGGTTTGCACTGTGGACAGTGCTGGCTTAGGCAAACGCACGCTCTGTGGCGAGGGGATTTATCCCCGCTGGGATGCGCAGCAGCCTCATTTGATTGGGGGCTTTAAGATAGCTAGGGGCCGCTTCGCGCCCCAGCGGGGATAAATCCCCTCGCCACAAGAACCGTGCCACGGCTCGTCGTTAACCTTAAGTTACAAATCTTCCCGCCGATTTAGGCTATACAGGGACAGCGCCCAAATAGTGGCTATCTGCTGTCTCTGTGCGCCTGCCCATAAAAACAAGAAATACAACCGGGAGACTTCCTTGTGAAGAGTTTGCTCTGGCCCGCCGTCGCGCTGATGAACCGCCTGAGCTTCGGCATGAAGTTCAGCCTGATCAGCGTGTTGTTCCTGCTGCCGATGCTGGTGACCAATTTCTTTTTGGTGCGCGATTCCTATCGCGAATTCCAGGGCACGCAAGTGGAGCTGCAAAGCCTCGATCTGCTGGGCAGCAGCCTGACCCTACGGCGCGACCTGGAAACCCTGAACAATCTGGTGCAGATCAATGCCAGCCTCGGTCAGTCCGGCAAGGCCGGGGACGTGGAAGCGAAGATCGGCACCCTTGAAAAGCAGGTCCTGGCGCGGTTGCAAAGCTTGAAAGCCATGGCCGTCGATCCCGAACAGGTCAGCGCCTTCGATGCCAAGCGCGACGAAATGATTGCCGCTTTCAAGGCCCAGCAGGCCGAGCGCTCCCTGCAAAGCAAAAGCGCACTGATTGGCAAGCTGCTCAACAGCGCGCAGATGTTCAGTCAAATCATCGCCAGCCAGGCTGGCCTGAGCCGCGACAACCAGGGCGACATCCGCCAACTGAGCGAATTGATCATCAGCGTGACCCCCAACGTGACCCAAACCCTGGGTGAAGGCCGTGCGCTGGGCGCTGCGTCCCTGGGCCTGGGCTTTCTCAATTCGGCGTCGAGCACCCGGTTCGACGAGTTGCTGGGGCAAATCGAAAAGCTGCAGGGTGAATATGACCTCAAGCTTCAGGACGCCCTGGGTTCCAGCCAGGCGGCCGAGCAGGCGCTTGCCAGTCAGGCCGAAGGCAGCAAGGCAACCTTGAAGAAAGCCGGTGAGCTGATCGAAGATCAGGTGGTGATGGCTGACACGCTGGATGCTCCATGGCTGCCGTTTTACGAGCAGGTCAGCAGTCTGATGGAGCAAACCTACCGACTGAACGACGTAACCCTGGGTTTTCTGGATGTTCAGTTGCAGCATCGCCTGGAGCAGAACCGCAGCCACATGGTGCTGCAAGCCGTTGCGCTGGTCGCCGTATTTCTGCTGATCTTTTACCTGTACGCCGGCTTCTACGCCTCGACCCGCACCACACTCAAACATCTCGGCGAGATGATGGACAAGGTCGCAGCGGGCGACATGACGGTCAACTTCGTGGCGCGCAGCAAGGATGAGTTGGGGGAGTTGGGTGAAGTGTTCAATGGCACGGTGGCGAAGATCCATGACCTGATCGAACAGGTCGGCCGGACCGTTGCCGAGGTCGAGCGCCAGGCCGGGCAGGTGGAGGCGGTGTCGGCCCAGAGCAACCAGGCCGTGTCCGGGCAGCGCAGCCAGATCGAACTGGTCGCCACGGCGATGAACCAGATGTCGGCCACCGCCCAGGAAGTGGCTCGTAGCGCCGCCGCGGCGGTCAGTAGCGCCCACAGCGTGAACGACGAAACCCTCAGCGGGCGCGGGCTGGTGGAGTCACAGCAGAGCAGCATCGTGCGTTTGGCCAGCGAGATCGATCAGTCGGTGCAGGTGATCAATCAATTGGCGACTGACAGCCAGGCCATCAGTCGTGTGCTGGACGTGATCAAGAGCATTGCCGAACAGACCAACCTGCTGGCGCTCAACGCCGCGATCGAAGCCGCACGAGCCGGAGAGCAGGGGCGCGGTTTCGCGGTGGTGGCTGACGAAGTGCGGACCCTGGCCAAGCGCACCCAGCAATCGACCGAAGAAATCGAAGAAATGATCACCCGCTTGCACGGCGGCGTGGGCGCTGCCGTCAAAGCCATGGGCACCAGTCATGAGATGGCCAGTGGCACGGTGGGGCAGTCGGAAAAGGTCCAGCAGGCACTGGAAAACATCCTCGGCGCCGTCGGTATGATCGTCGACCAGAACCAGCAGATCGCTGCAGCGGTGGAGCAGCAGACGGCCGTGGCCCATGACATCGACCAGAACATCGTCGAGATCAATCGCGCCGGTGAGCGCACCGCCGAAGGCGCGCACCAGACTGAGGACGCCAGCCGTGAGTTGTCCGCCCAGGTGGTGCAGCTCAAGCAGTTGATCAATGCGTTTCGGGTGTAGTTAAAGGATGGTGTTCACCACCGATCCAATGTGGGAGCGAGCCCGCTCCCACAGGGGGTCACCAATTGAATAATTGGCGGGCGTTGGTCGTGCTGGCCTCTGCCAACTGATCAGGGCTGATCGCCATGATCCCAGCCAGCGCTTCACAAATGGCCGGCAAATGCGCCGGGCTGTTGCGTTGGCCGGGGTACATCGCCGGGGCCATGTCCGGCGAATCGGTTTCCAGCACCACCGCGTCCAGCGGCAGTTTTGCCAGTACCCGATGCATGCGCAGGGCCTGGGGCCAGGTGGCGGCGCCACCGAGGCCGAGCTTGAAACCGAGCTTGATGTACTCGCGAGCCTCCTCAAAACTGCCGGCGAAGGCGTGGATAATCCCCCCGCGCTTGAGGTCAATGCGCTTGAGGGTGGCGATCACGGCGGCGTGGCTGCGGCGCACGTGGATCAGCGCCGGCAATTGGAATTCCGCCGCCAGTTGCAGTTGCGCCTCGAACAATGCCTGCTGGCGCTCCCGGTCCAGGGTTTGGATGAAGTAGTCCAGACCGATTTCCCCCACCGCGCACAACTGCCGATGCCCAGCCAGGCGGATCAGCCATTGGCGCAATTGCCCCAGATCATCGGGGCGATGCTGGTCGAGATACACTGGATGCAGGCCCAGCGCGGCGTGCAGGTCCGGGTCGCTTTGCACCAGATCCCACACCCGTTGCCAGTTATCCCGATACACCCCCAGCACCACCATCTGCCGCACGCCCAAGGCGCGGCTTTCGGCCAGCAGCGCCGGGCGATCCGCATCGAAGTCGGGGAAATCCAGATGGGTGTGGGTATCGATCAGTTCCATGCTTCAATCCTGAAGAATACTCAGCCTTGATGAATGCGCTGCTTGAACGTGCGTGGGATGGCCTGCACACCGGGTTGGTAATCATCGTTTTCGATGGCGGCCAGGGCCAGCGCCAGGGCTTTGTCGGCGATCAGTTGGTGCTGCTGGGACATGGCGTTGACCGGCAGCGGCAGGAAGTCCAGCAGTTGCGTATCACCAAAGGTGCCCAACCGTAGTGGGCGCGACTTGAGCGGGAAGTCGTGCAGGGCGTCGAACACCCCTTGCAGCAGCACATAGGAGGTGGTGATCAACGCATCAGGCAGGTGCCCCAGTCGCGCGAGCAATTCGTCCATCAACTGGCGACCGCATTCACGGCTGAACGACTCGCCGTGCTCGATCAGCACCTGGCCTTCGAACCCGGCCAGGGCTTCGTTGAAACCGGCGGTGCGTTCCTGGCTGATGCTCAATTCGGGCCGGGCGCTGATCAGCGCGATCTGGCGGGGATTGGTTTCCAGCAGGCTACGGGTCAGTTGCAGGCTGGCCTGGCGGTCATCGCTGATCACCGAGCAGAAGTGCGCAGGCTCCATCACACGGTCGATGGCGATGATCGGGATACCCTTGGCCTGTAACTGGCGATAACTGTCGTCCCCGGCAGGCAGGCAACTGGCGACGATCAGCGCATCGCAACGTCGGGCGCGGAACAGTTGCAACAGTTGCCGTTCGCTCTCGGGCGCATCGTCGGAGCTGGCGATCAGCAATTGATAGCCCCGCGCTCGGGCACCCTGTTCCAGCAATTTGGCGATGCGGGCGTAACTGGGGTTTTCCAGGTCCGGCAGGATGAAACCCAGCGTGCGCGTATGCCGGCTGCGCAACCCGGCAGCCTGGGGGTTGGGCGTGAAGCCATGCTCCTCGACCACGGCGCGTACGCGTTCGACGGTGGCGCTGCTGATGCGTTGCTGTTCGGCCTTGCCATTGATGACATAGCTGGCGGTGGTCACGGACACACCGGCCAACTGGGCGATATCACTGAGTTTCAAACCGGTTTTCCTTGTTTTTTCGAGTTTGCCCCGACAATGAGGGGCATCCTACCCGATTCAGGACGACGGTTACTGTCGCGACGGCGGCGACAAGTTGCACTTCAAGGATGAGAGATTATCGAGTAACGTGCCAATCTTTCTAGATTAAACGTTTCAGCAGGCGTATTTTCAAGGTTAGCAGGATTTTTTGGCCCGTCTGCCGCGATAGCGCCAAAAGCCGTCCTGTAACGCTAAGCTGATTCATTCAAAACAATACCTGGCGCCAACCCGACGCCAAAAAGGAGAAAGCATGCTCGAGCTCACTCTAGAGCAGATATCCATGGCCCAGACGGCTGTGGATAAAGACGCCGCGCTGCAACTGCTCGCTGACAAACTGGTGGCCGATGGCCTTGTAGCCGAGGGTTACCTGGCCGGCTTGCAGGCTCGCGAGGCCCAGGGCTCGACCTTTCTTGGCCAAGGTATTGCCATCCCCCACGGCACCCCGCAAACCCGCGATCTTGTGTACTCCACCGGTGTGCGCCTGTTGCAGTTCCCCGACGGTGTGGACTGGGGTGACGGTCAGATCGTTTACCTGGCGATCGGTATCGCGGCCAAGTCCGACGAACACTTGCGTCTTTTGCAACTGCTGACCCGCGCCCTCGGCGAGACCGACCTGGGCCAGGCCTTGCGCCGCGCAGGTTCGGCCGAAGCGCTGTTGAAGCTGCTGCAAGGCGCGCCACAGGAACTGGCCTTGGATGCGCAGATGATCGGCCTCGGCGTGTCGGCCGACGATTTCGAAGAGCTGGTCTGGCGCGGTGCCCGTCTGCTGCGCCAGGCCGACTGTGTGAGCAACGGCTTTGCTGGGGTGTTGCAGCAGGTCGAGGCGCTGCCATTGGGCGATGGCCTGTGGTGGCTGCACAGCGAACAGACCGTCAAGCGTCCGGGCCTGGCCTTCGTCACGCCGGACAAGCCCATCCGTTACCTCGGTCAGCCCTTGAGCGGTCTGTTCTGTCTCGCCAGCCTCGGCGAGGCTCACCAGGCTTTGCTCGAAAGGCTCTGTGCGTTGTTGATCGAAGGTCGCGGTCATGAACTGGGGCGCGCCACCAGCAGCCGCAAGGTGCTGGAAGTGTTGGGCGGCGAACTGCCCGCCGATTGGCCCAGCGCCCGCATCGGCCTGGCCAATGCCCATGGTTTGCACGCGCGTCCGGCGAAGATCCTCGCGCAACTGGCGAAAAGCTTCGAAGGCGAGATCCGCGTGCGCATCGTCGACGGCCAGGACAGCGCCGTGTCGGTCAAGAGCCTGAGCAAATTGCTGAGCCTGGGCGCTCGTCGCGGCCAGGTCCTGGAGTTCATCGCCGAACCGAGCATCGCCGCTGACGCCTTGCCGGCGCTGCTGGCCGCCATCGAAGAGGGCCTTGGCGAAGAAGTCGAGCCGCTGCCGCCACCGAGTGCGCCACAGCAAACCACCATGGCCGAGGTTGCTGCCGTCGTGCTGGCGCCCGAATCCGGCAGCTTGATCCAGGCCGTTGCCGCCGCCCCAGGCATTGCCATCGGCCCGGCCCACATCCAGGTGTTGCAGGCCTTCGATTATCCGTTGCGCGGCGAGTCGGCGGCCATTGAGCGTGAGCGCCTGCAAAACGCCTTGAACCAGGTGCGCCGCGACATCGAAGGTCTGGTCGAACGCGCCAAGGCCAAGGCTATCCGCGAAATCTTTATCACCCATCAAGAGATGCTCGACGATCCGGCGCTGACCGATGAGGTCGACACCCGATTGAAGCTGGGCGAGAGTGCGCAAGCGGCGTGGATGGGCGTGATCGAAGCGGCTGCCAAAGAACAGGAAGCGCTGCAGGACGCACTGCTCGCCGAACGTGCCGCCGACCTGCGGGACGTCGGTCGGCGTGTGCTGGCGCAATTGTGCGGCGTCGAAACCCCGAGCGAACCCGAGCAACCTTACATTCTGGTGATGGACGAGGTTGGCCCATCCGACGTCGCCCGTCTGGACCCCGCCCGCGTAGCGGGGATTCTGACCGCGCGCGGCGGCGCCACCGCCCACAGCGCCATTGTCGCCCGAGCCCTGGGTATCCCGGCGCTGGTGGGGGCCGGTGCGGCGGTGCTGCTGCTGGCGCCGGGCACTTCACTGTTGTTGGACGGCCAGCGTGGTCGCCTGCACGTGGACCCCGACGCCCCCACGCTGCAACGGGCCACCGAGGAGCGCGACACCCGCGAGCAACGTCTCAAGGTCGCTGCCGAACAACGTCATCAACCGGCGCTGACCCGTGACGGTCATGCCGTGGAAGTGTTCGCCAACATCGGCGAGAGCGCCGGGGTCACCAGTGCGGTGGAGCAGGGCGCCGAAGGCATTGGCCTGTTGCGCACCGAACTGATTTTCATGGCTCATACCCAGGCTCCCGATGAAACGACTCAGGAAGCCGAATACCGCAAGGTGCTCGATGGCCTGGCCGGGCGACCGCTGGTGGTGCGTACCCTCGATGTGGGCGGCGACAAACCGCTGCCGTACTGGCCGATCGCGAAAGAGGAAAACCCGTTTCTCGGCGTGCGAGGCATTCGCCTGACCTTGCAACGTCCGCAGGTCATGGAAGCGCAATTGCGCGCCTTGTTGCGTTCTGCCGACAACCGTCCGTTGCGGATCATGTTCCCGATGGTGGGCAGCGTCGATGAGTGGCGTCAGGCCCGGGACATGACCGAGCGCCTGCGCCTGGAGATCCCGGTGGCGGACCTGCAACTGGGGATCATGATCGAGGTGCCGTCCGCGGCATTGCTGGCGCCGGTGCTGGCCAAGGAAGTCGACTTCTTCAGTGTCGGCACCAACGACCTGACGCAATACACCCTGGCCATTGACCGCGGTCACCCAACCCTTTCGGCTCAGGCTGACGGCCTGCACCCGGCGGTGCTGCAACTGATCGACATCACCGTGCGTGCCGCCCATGCGCATGGCAAGTGGGTCGGCGTGTGCGGTGAGCTGGCGGCCGACCCTTTGGCGGTGCCGGTGCTGGTGGGCCTGGGCGTAGACGAGCTGAGTGTTTCGGCACGCAGCATTGCCGAGGTCAAGGCGCGGGTACGCGAAGTGAGCCTGGCGCAGGTAAAAATCCTCGCCCAAGAGGCCTTGGCCGTGGGCAGCGCCAATGACGTGCGCGCATTAGTGGAGGCGCTGTAATGGCCAAGATCCTTACCCTGACCCTCAACCCGGCGCTCGACCTCACGGTGGAACTGGCGCGCCTGGAACCCGGTCAGGTCAACCGCAGCGATGCCATGCACAGCCACGCCGCCGGCAAGGGCGTGAACGTGGCCCAGGTGCTGGCTGACCTCGGCCACACTGTGACCGTCAGTGGCTTTCTCGGTGAAGACAACGCCCAGGCGTTCGAAACGCTGTTCGCCCAGCGCGGTTTTGTCGACGCCTTTATTCGCGTCCCAGGGGAGACCCGCAGCAACATCAAGCTGGCCGAGCAGGACGGACGCATCACCGACCTCAACGGTCCAGGCCCGGTGGTTGATGACGCCGCACAGCAAGCGTTGCTTGAGCGACTGGAACACATCGCCCCGGGCCACGATGCCGTGGTAGTGGCGGGCAGCCTGCCCCGGGGCGTCAGCCCGCAATGGTTGCAGGCGCTGATCATTCGCTTGAAGGCACTGGGCTTGAATGTGGCCCTCGACACCAGCGGCGAAGCCTTGCGCGTCGCCCTCGCGGCGGGGCCGTGGCTGATCAAGCCCAACACCGAGGAACTGGCCGATGCGCTGGGTTGCGACGTGGTGAGCGAATTTGCCCAGGCGGCAGCGGCGCAACGATTGCACGCCCAAGGCATTGAGCATGTGGTGATTTCCCACGGTGCCGACGGCGTGAACTGGTTCAGTGTCGGTTCGGCGCTGCATGCCTCGCCGCCCAGCGTCACTGTCGCCAGTACCGTGGGGGCCGGCGATTCGCTGCTGGCCGGCATGCTGCATGGCCTGCTCAGCGCCGACACGCCGCAACAGACCCTGCGCACCGCCACGGCCATCGCCGCCATGGCCGTGACGCAGATCGGTTTTGGCATCCATGACACCGCGTTGCTGGCGTCGCTTGAACAGGGCGTGCGCGTGCGCCCCCTGACCGAACAATAAGAGGGTTCGCAAGAATGAAATTAGCCATTGTGACGGCCTGCCCGAACGGCATGGTCACCAGTGTGTTGTGCGCCCGGCTGCTGGACGCGGCGGCCCAGCGCCAGGGTTGGAGCACCAGCGTGGAAGTCCATGACGCGGCCCATCCGGAGCGCCAATTATCGGCGGCGACCCTGGAAGCGGCCGAGTGGGTGTTGCTGGTAGCCAGCGGCCCGGTGGATATGTCGCGGTTCGTCGGCAAACGTCTGTTCCGCAGCACCCCGGCCCAGGCCCTGCAGGATGTCGATTCGGTGCTGCGTCGCGGCGCCGAAGAGGCCAAGGTTTTTGTCGAGTCGGATGTGCTGGAAGAGGCACCTGCGGTTTCGGCTGAGCGGGCTCCGCGTCTGGTCGCCATCACTGCTTGCCCAACCGGCGTGGCCCATACCTTTATGGCCGCCGAGGCGTTGCAGCAGGCAGCGAAGAAGCTCGGTTACGACTTGCAAGTGGAAACCCAGGGCTCGGTGGGCGCTCGCAATCCGTTGAGCCCCGAGGCCATCGCCGAGGCCGACGTGGTGCTGCTGGCCACCGACATCGAAGTCGCCACCGAGCGTTTTGCCGGCAAGAAAATCTATCGTTGCGGCACCGGCATTGCCTTGAAGCAGGCCGAAGCCACGCTGAACAAGGCGCTTGCCGAAGGCCGCCAGGAAAGCGCGTCGGGCGGTGCCAGTGCTGCGGCAAAAACGGAGAAGACCGGTGTCTATAAGCACCTGTTGACCGGCGTGTCGTTCATGTTGCCGATGGTGGTGGCCGGTGGTCTGTTGATCGCCTTGTCGTTCGTGTTTGGCATTACCGCGTTCAAGGAACCCGGCACGCTGGCGGCGGCGCTGATGCAGATCGGCGGCGACACCGCGTTCAAACTGATGGTGCCGTTGCTGGCCGGCTACATCGCCTATTCCATCGCCGACCGTCCCGGCCTGGCGCCCGGCATGATCGGCGGGATGCTGGCAAGTACCTTGGGCGCGGGGTTCATCGGAGGGATCATCGCCGGTTTCCTGGCCGGTTACGCGGCCAAGGCGATCAACCGCTACGCGCGCCTGCCCCAGAGCCTGGAAGCGCTCAAGCCGATCCTGATCATCCCGCTGCTGGCGAGCCTGTTTACCGGTCTGGTGATGATCTACATCGTCGGCAAACCGGTGGCGGGCATGCTGGATGGCCTGACCCATTTCCTCGACAGCATGGGCACCACCAACGCGATTCTGTTGGGCGTTTTGCTGGGGGCGATGATGTGTGTCGACCTTGGCGGGCCGATCAACAAGGCCGCCTATGCGTTTTCCGTGGGACTGCTGGCGTCGCAAAGTTATGCACCGATGGCGGCGGCCATGGCCGCTGGCATGGTGCCGCCGATTGGCCTGGGCATCGCAACCTTTATCGCCCGTCGCAAGTTTGCCCAGACCGAACGCGAGGCCGGTAAAGCGGCGCTGGTGCTGGGGCTGTGCTTCATCTCCGAAGGGGCGATTCCGTTCGCCGCCAAGGACCCGTTGCGGGTGATCCCGGCCAGCATCGCCGGCGGCGCACTGACCGGTGCGCTGTCGATGTACTTCGGCTGCAAACTGATGGCGCCTCACGGTGGCCTGTTCGTGATGCTGATCCCCAACGCCATCAACCATGCGTTGTTGTATTTGCTGGCGATCGTGGCGGGGAGTCTGCTGACGGCGGTGTCCTATGCGCTGCTCAAGCGGCCGGAAGTGGTGGAGATGGCGTTGGAGCCGGCCAAGGCCTGATCACTTAAGTTTGAACAATGAAAATTCCCTGTGGGAGCGAGCCTGCTCGCTCCCACAGTGGTTTTGGGGTGTTCACAAGATCTCTGTCACGCCTGATTAACACTGCCATGCTTAAGTTTCCCCATTTGGGGGAAACACCATGAGCGAATTTGACCTGGGCCGTCGCCGTGTGATGCAAGCCGTGGGGGCGGGGTTGTTGTTGCCGGGGATGGCGCCGGCGGTGATTGCCTCAGTCAAGGATCGCCCGGTGCTCACCGATGGCGTGCAGTCTGGCGATTTGCAGGGCGACCGGGCGATGATCTGGAGCCGCTGCGACCGCCCGGCCCGGATGGTGGTGGAATGGGACACCCGCAGCCAGTTGCCCAACCCGCGGCGTTTTGTCTCGCCACTGGCCGACAGCCGCAGCGATTTTACCGCCCGGGTCGAACTCACCGGGCTGCCGCCTGACCAGGCAATTTTCTACCGGGTGCATTTTGAAGACGCCCAGACCGGTGTCGCCAGTGAACCCTGGCTCGGTCACCTGCGCAGCGTGCCGCAGTTCAAGCGCAACATCCGGTTTGTCTGGAGCGGCGACACCGTCGGCCAAGGCTTCGGGATCAACCCGGACATTGGCGGCATGCGCATCTACGAAGCCATGCGTTTGCGCCTGCCGGATTTTTTTATCCACAGCGGCGACACCATCTACGCCGACGGTCCGGTGCCGGCGCAGATCACCACCGAAGGCGGGCGCATCTGGCGCAACCTCACCACTGAAGCCAAGAGCAAGGTCGCCGAGACCCTGGACGAGTATCGTGGCAACTACCGCTACAACCTGATGGACGAGAACGTGCGCCGCTTCAACGCCGAAGTGCCGCAGATCTGGCAATGGGACGATCATGAGGTGGTCAACAACTGGTCGCCGGGCAAGCAACTGGATGAACGCTACCAGACCAAGGATATCCACAGTCTTGTGGGCCGTGCGCGGCAGGCCTGGCTGGAATACGCCCCCATGCGCTTGCAGAAGGCCGACGGCGGCGGACGGATCTACCGCAAGCTCGCTTACGGGCCGATGCTGGATGTGTTCGTGCTGGACATGCGCAGCTACCGCGAAGCCAACGACGCCAACCTCGGCGGGGCCAAACCCTTTCTCGGTCGCGAGCAGTTGGACTGGCTCAAGGGCGAACTGAAGCAGTCCCGTGCCCAGTGGAAAGTCATTGCTGCCGACATGCCCATCGGCCTGGGTGTGCCCGACGGCGAAGTCAGCCCCGGCGTGTCGCGCTGGGAAGCGGTCGCCAACGGTGATCCGGGGCCGGCCCAGGGCCGTGAACTGGAGATCGCCGAGTTGCTCGGCTACCTACGCAAACATCAGGTGCGCAACTACGTCTGGCTCACCGCTGACGTGCACTATTGCGCCGCCCACCATTACCACCCGGAACAGGCCGCGTTCCAGGATTTCGAACCCTTCTGGGAGTTTGTCGCCGGGCCGTTGAATGCCGGCAGCTTCGGGCCCAATCCTCTGGACAAGACGTTCGGTCCCGAAGTGGTGTTCCAGAAAGCCCCCCCGGCGCAGAACACGTCGCCGTTTGCCGGATACCAGTTCTTTGGCGAGGTGAACATCGACGGCCAGAGCGGGGAGATGAGCGTGGTGTTGCGGGATCTGGAGGGCGTGGCAGTGTTCGAGAAGAAATTGCAGCCGGTCTGAGTTTCAAGTACGCCACCAATCAATGTGGGAGCGAGCCTGCTCGCGATGCGCTGTGTCAGTCGACAAAAGTGCCGTCTGATACTCCGCCATCGCGAGCAGGCTCGCTCCCACAGAGGGCAGTGTTTTAGCGGGTGGCTTGTCAGTAGACATCCCGCCGGTACCGGCCCTGTTCGATCAAGCGCTCCACTGCCGCGGCGCCGAGCACGTCGTTGAGCACCTGATCCACGCCCGACGCCATGCCCTGCAAGCTGCCGCAGACATAGATCGCCGCACCGTCGGCCAGCCATTGCTTGAGCAGGGCCGAGGATTCGCGCAGGCGGTCCTGGACGTAGATTTTCTGTTCCTGATCACGAGAAAACGCCAGATCCAGGCGTTCCAGATCGCCGGAGGTCACCCATTCCTGTAACTCATCACGGCAGTGGAAATCATGCTCGCGCTGGCGCTCGCCGAACAGCAGCCAGTTGCGCTGCATGCCCTCGGCCACGCGCGCCTTGAGCAAGCTGCGCAGGCCGGCCAGACCGGTGCCGTTGCCCAGCAATATCATGGGCACGCCTTGAGGCGGCAGATGGAAGCCGCTGTTACGGCGTACCCGCAGGCTGATGGCGCTGCCCAGCGGCGCATGTTCGGTGAGCCAACCGGAGCCGATACCCAGGTTGCCGTCGGCGTGACGTTCCTGGCGCACCATCAGTTCCAGCAGGCCATCGGCGGGAATCGAAGCGATGGAATATTCGCGCAGTGCCAGTGGCGCCAGGGCATCCACCAGGGCCTGGGCATGCATGCCCACCAGATGGGCGCGATTTTCCGGCAGTTGGCGGTTGGCCAGGGCCTGATCGAGGCGCTGGGGCAAGCCATCGACCTGCACGCGAGCAACGCCGGCGATGCCCAGGCCCTCCAGGAAATGGTCGATGGCCGACAGGTCATTGCGCGGCAGGATTTCCACCAGGTCACCGGCCAGCCAACTGCTCGGGCCGGGCGCGGTGAGGCCCAACAGATACACGCCTGAGCCGCTGCTCTCGGGGTTGAGCAAGGTGCGCTGGTGCAGGGTCCAGTTCTCGAAACTGGGCGCCTGCCAAGTGTCCAGCGGAGCCTGGCCAGTCAGTTCGGCCAATTGCTGTTGCCAGTGACGCAAGGCGTAAGGGTCGCCACTGTCGACTTCCACCGGAGCGAACAGAGTCTTGCCGCCGTGCTCCGACAGCCAGGTGTGCAGGCGTCGGGCGAAGCCGCAGAAGTTTTCGTATTGCCGATCGCCCAGGCCCAGCACCGAATACTGCAGGCGCTCCAGGCTCATGGCCCGACCCAACACGTTGCGCTCGAAACCCCGGGCGCTGTCCGGTCCTTCGCCGTCGCCAAAGGTGCTGACGACGAACAAGGCGTGGCTGCAATTGCTCAGCTCCTGCTCGCTGACACCGGCCAGCGGCTGGACCTTCACCGGCAAACCGGCCGCCTGGAGCTGGCCGGCGGTCTGCCAGGCCAGTTGCTCGGCGAAACCGCTCTGGCTGGCGAACCCGATCAGCCAGGCGGGCGCATCGCTGCGGTTGGCACCCAGCTCCTGGCGGGCATTCTTGATTTGGCGCTTCTTGCGGCGACGGTCCAGGTACAGCAACCAGCCGGTGATGAAGAACAGCGGCATGGTCAGCGCGGCGACCGTCACCAGGATCCGCCCGATCAGGCCGAAATAGCTGCCGATATGCAAGGCATAGACGCTGGTCAGCAACTGCGCCTTGAGGCTCTTGTCGCTGTAGCGGCTGTGACCACTGATGACACCGGTGGCCGGGTCGAGGATGAGCTGGTTCAGCGCCCGGTCATGAGGCGAGTTTTTCAGCAGGTAGAACACCGTTGCCGGTTGCCCGGCCACCGGCGGCATGCGCACGTTGTAGGCGATCAGGCCAGGGCCCGCGGCGCTGTAGATGCTGCTCCACATGGCCCGATAATTGGCCACCGGTGGCGGGCCGCTCGGCGCTGGGCCGCGGTTGCGCACCCGTTCTTCTTCGGGGGAATCGGAGAGCAGGTGGGTCACGCCTTTGTTGTACCAATCGTAGGACCAGGTCAGGCCGGTCAGGGCCGCCAGCAGATAGAACGCCAGGCACCAGGTGCCCGCCACCGAGTGCAGGTCCCAGTTGAAGCTGCGGCCTTTTTTCGCCCAGTCGAGGGTTAGCCAGGCACGCCAGCTTTTCCATTGGCGTGGCCAGCGCAGGTACAGCCCGGACAGGCAGAAAAACACCAGGATCAGCGTGCAGGCACCGGTAATCTGTCGACCCACATCCTCCAAGGCCAGGACGCGATGCAGCCTGAGTATCAGAGCGAAGAGATCCTGGCCCACTACATCGCCCATGAATTGTGCGTTGTACGGGTTGAAATAGCGCATGGGCCCGCGCTTTTCCCCAGGCGGGGCGGCGAAAATTGCCCGTGCGGCGTGGCCGCTGTCGGTCTCGACCCAAAGCATGGCGACGGTTTTACCGGAAGCGGCCTCGATCTGTTGCACCAGCTCGGCAGGCGGCAGGACGCCTTCCGGTTGTTTCGGGACCATCAACACCTGGGGGTTCAACGCCCGCAGGATTTCGTCTTGAAACGACACCGCGGCACCGGTAATGCCCATAAACGCCAGGACCAGCCCGGCGCTGATGCCGAAAAACCAGTGCAACTGGAACAGGGTTTTCTTAAACACGTCACTCGCCTTTCAGTCATTGCTGTTCATCATGGCGCGCATGTTATCGAGAACCATTCATAAACACACATAAAAGCCACATGATTCAGACAAGCCTGAAGTCAATAGCATTGCGCTGATGGGCGCGTTTTGCGCTATTGCAAAAAAGCCCGTGACACAGTCACGGGCTTTCGGGTCCAGCGACCAGCGAATTACACGTAGAACGACTTCAGCGGCGGGAAGCCATTGAATTCCACCGCGCTGTAGCTGGTGGTGTAGGCACCGGTCGACAGCCAGTACAGACGGTCACCGATGGCCAGGTTCAGCGGCAAACCGTACTTGTAGTTTTCGTACATGATGTCGGCGCTGTCGCAAGTAGGGCCGGCGATGACCACTTCTTCCATCTCGCCTTTCTTCTCGGTCCAGATCGGGAACTTGATGGCTTCGTCCATGGTTTCGATCAGGCCGGAGAACTTGCCCACGTCCGTGTACACCCAGCGCTCGACGGCGGTACGGGATTTACGGGCCACCAGCACCACTTCGCTGACCAGGATGCCGGCGTTGGCGATCAGCGAACGGCCCGGCTCCAGGATGATCTCCGGCAGTTCGTCGCCGAAGTCTTCCTTGAGGAAACGGATGATTTCCTCTGCGTAGGTTTCCAGGCTGTTGGTACGGGTGATGTAGTTGGCCGGGAAGCCACCGCCCATGTTGATCAGCTTCAACACGATGCCGTCTTCTTCTTTCAAGCGCTCGAAGATCACTTTGACCTTGGCGATGGCCGCGTCCCAGACGCTGATGTCACGCTGTTGCGAACCGACGTGGAAGGAAATGCCGTACGGCACCAGGCCCAGGTCGCGGGCCAGGATCAGCAGGTCCATGGCCATGTCGGTCTGGCAGCCGAACTTGCGCGACAGCGGCCAGTCAGCGGTGGTCGAGCCTTCGGTAAGAATGCGCACGTAGACTTTCGAGCCCGGCGCGGCCTTGGCGATGTTGCGCAGGTCGGCTTCGGAGTCGGTGGCATACAGGCGCACGCCCTTCTCGTAGAAGTAGCGGATGTCCCGGGATTTCTTGATGGTGTTGCCGTAGCTGATCTGATCCGGGCCTACGCCACGGCTCATGACTTTATCCAGCTCATAGATCGAAGCGATGTCGAAGTTCGAGCCTTTATCCTTGAGCAGGTCGATGATTTCCACTGCCGGGTTGGCCTTGACGGCGTAATAGACCTTGGCGAATTCGAAACCTGCGCGCAGGTCATCGTAGGCCTGGGAGATCATCGCGGTGTCGATCACCACGAACGGGGTTTCCTGCTTGTCGGCGAACGCCTTCATTTTCTGAAAGGTCTCGCGCGCGAAATAATCTTCGACCTGGATCGACATACTTGGGACTCCTACTGGCAAACATCAGGATCAATGGGTGTAAGGGCAAGCAGCCCTCGTGAACGTCCTCCGTATCCCCACTTTGGTTCGCCTACTTCCCAAGGCATGTCGCCGAAAGCAAAAAGGCCACGGGATGCTTGATTCCCTTGGCCTTGCTGTCTCGTCGTCAGTACTTGAGCCGGATGGATCGTTTCCAGCATGGACGTTCGGCGCGAACTTTAGGGCGTGAGGGGCCTGAGATCAACAAAAAATGTCGCGTTTTTGCACTCATTCGTCGTGCGGCCCGCGACAGCTCCTGATGTAACCGACCTGTGTGACAGTCAGATGTTCCTCGGCAATGCGACACAGGCCTCCAGGCTGGCCATTTGCACATGGCAGCTTGGAAGGGCGTTTCATGGCAGATCATTTGTTGACTGATTGGCGGCCGGTTATGAGGAAATCGTTTAAACAGATCTAAAAAACTGTAAGTGTCGACAGTGGGCGCGACGAAGCGATCATCGAATACTCAAGACTCCAGTTGTACTCGCCGCTGAATAAAACCGGTGTTGGGTTTATGCCGGGAACGCAGGTTATTAGGCGGGATTGCATAACTGATTGAGCTGAGCGATGAAAAGCTCTAGGAGAGAGTCATGCGCAAGCGTCGGGTCATACGGATATTAAACATTTCTTTGTTTCTCGGTTTTGTATCGGGCTCCAGCCTGTTGCAGGCAAGCCCTGGCACCGATACGGCCAAATTGATGGAGTACTGGTATCGATTGACCGCACGGGATTGTGGAAGTGGCAGGTTGGCGTCTGATTGCTCTGGCTTGATACTTCGAGGGATCGCCAGTAAACAGAGTTATTTGCCGTGGGATCCCAGTCCGTTATCGCAGAGCCTGGAAGCGGGGGGCACCGGTATAGCGGCCGGAGGTACATCGGTTTCATATTTAAGAAAAGATGTTGAGTACAATGGGCTGGGTATGCTCAGGTTCAATGGCTTTGCCTTGGTGCCCAATGATTTTGTGAATGAAAAGACGCAATTCAAAATCAAAGTATTGTGTGCCTTTCCTATTGATTCCTGGACGAATTATCGAAACAACAGCGGCTGCGGCGATTATCAGGAGAACGGGAACTCCCTCGGCGTTGTCGAGGACTATTGCCAGAAGCTGGGCATCAGCAATGCCAAGGCGTGGATGGAGCACTATGACCGTCAAACCCGAGACCCTGAAGCCACGAAAGCGCACAAGTTTCAATGCGGCTTTGATACCACGAGAGACTACTTCGGTACCTACAACAAGGCTGATGCATTCAATACGTTTGTCGAAGCACGAAAAATTTTGGCCAATGATCTTGAGGAAAAGGACGATGCGATCCATACCCAGTCGGAGCTGCGAATTGAAACCTGGCCACCTAATAAACACTGGAAAAGGGACTGGGGCAGTCAGGCACGGGTGAAGTTTGATGCGCCTGTCGCCAGTGACAGCGACTCAGCAAAAGCCACGTACCTGGAGCTCCCTATCGCTGCTTTTATTTATGAGAGTGGTATTGATTACATTGACAGAACTACAAAGACTTTTACGTCTCGTGAGTTTGCTCGAGATGATCAGCGCCGATGGGTAGAGCAAGACAATACGTGGAAGCCGATCATAAAAATACAATTTCCGAACTCGATCGCTGAGGACGCGAAATTTGCTTACTATCCCGCCGATCAACATGTTCAACCCCCGGTGGATAGTCGTTCCTGCGATAACTACATAGAAAAGATCGAGTGGGATAACAATTATGTAGAACCCGTATTGGGAAAAATTTCATCGCTTAAGGTCACGCCCACGGCCTGCGGAAGAAAAGCCGGCGTAGGGAAAACCAATGTCGTGCTGGCCGAGCTGGCGATCAAGGCTGCTGCCCTTGATCCGAATCGCAAGGACTGGAATTTCGATAACATGGGCAGCAGCATGCGCCGTCAGTTGGCCTGCCATCTTGATTCCCCCGATATCGCCGAGAATAAACCTACGTGGAGCCTTGAGCCCGCTCGTCCCTATGTGGCCCACGATGTGATTATTAAATTGCCGGGTGATAACCGGTGTAATCCTCATTGAAAGGGTCAGATCAGCCTGCTGACCCGACCGGGATACTCAAGACGACGAACATGGCAACTCTCACGCTTAAAAAATCAGCAAAGCTGCTGATTCTACTGGGCAGTCTTTGTGTTTCGCCGCTGTCCTTTAGCGAAGCACTCGTGGACACGAGCGTGCAATCAGGAGAAGCAACCGCAGCCGCCTTGACCCGCAACTACTACGACACCGCGGTCAACTGTGGCGCTGCCACGGCACCTGCTTTTTTATGCACGGGTGTCGTGGCACGCACAACCAACGCAGGAAACTTCGATCCTTGGGACCATAGCGAATTTTCCAGGACCAGCGGCGCGGTTTCATTTTCCTACCTGAGGGCCGACGCCAAGTTCGGTGGTGCGCCATGGGGCAACAACGAAGCCCGGCATGGCTATATTTTTTATCCCACCCTCCGGGCTCCGCAGGGAAAAATAAAGCCCTCGATCATCTGCTATTTTCCCTACGATGGCGCGACGATCTATCGCAGCAAACCGGGCGCCCGCGGTTGCCGTGACAGCATTACTCAGTTCGTCTATCCCCTGAGTAAACCCTGTAATGAACAGAATATTTTCACTGCCAGGGCCTGGCTGACCCATTTTCGAAGGGTCAGTTACGGAAATCCTGCCAGTTGCGCGTGGATGCTCAACGATGCGTTGAATGAGCAAGCTGTGGCTAACTTCAATGCGGGATTGCAAGTCAGAAAACTTGTTGAGCTTGAGGCAGGGGGCGCCGATTTTAATTTCAAGAATCACAACGAGCTTCGCATCGAAGCCTGGCCAGAAAAAAATCCGGCTGCGCTGCCCATCCAGGCGTTTTTCTGGATCACCGGCTCAAACGATCTGGAAGCCTCCCGAATCGACCAAAAAAAATATCATGAGCGCACCAACGGTCTTTTTATCCCCATCGTTCGCGTCACATTGCCTCCCAGCCCACAAGGTCATTTCAGTTTCCAATATGTGAGTGCGGACCAGGCGATCTCCCCGGTTATCCCGATGCCCGCTTTTGCTGCACCCACCATTCCCAAGGCTTACAGCACAGTCTCTGGCGACCGTCTGAACACTAAGGATATCTATAGAGATGAGTACCTCATCGTGCAATTGCCCACCGAAGCAATTGCCGCCTCCGATATCTTGAGCGTTCGGTGGGGAGGCCGCGTGCCATACAGCAGTCCGCCGGTCGCATACGGCGAGCTTCCCGCGAACAAACAGGTGCTGATTCCCCGCACTGAGGTCGTCGATAGCATCGGGCTCACCGTACCGGTGAGCTACACCATCAAGAAAAGCGGTGCCGGTGAAACCCTGGAGTCTGGGGGGCGGTTTCTGACCATCGATCCCCAGGCGCTGGTGCTTCCGGCACCCAGTTATGCCTCGGGGACAGTCACGGTCAACGCTCCAGCTCCGTCGGGCTCGACCCTGCGCGTACGTGTCGTGGGGGAAACCCTCCTTGATACGGCCCATCAGCTGGTTACGGCCGGTAAGCCCAACTCTTTCGTTCTTGACCCGACCTGGGTCTCGAAACACAAGGGAAAAACGGTACTGATCAATTATTCG
The DNA here is from genome assembly GCF_032614175.1 of Pseudomonas sp. P105. Taxonomy (NCBI): domain Bacteria; kingdom Pseudomonadati; phylum Pseudomonadota; class Gammaproteobacteria; order Pseudomonadales; family Pseudomonadaceae; genus Pseudomonas; species Pseudomonas sp. P105. The sequence continues at coordinate 5,346,616 of NZ_CP126693.1, read as the reverse complement.
GTGTTTACCAAACTCAGCCCGCAGTGGTTGTTTTCCCAAGTGCTCCGGGTCCAGCTATAAACGTCAGGCCAACGCTGTCTCGGCTGGCGAAACAATACTGGTCTTACCCCCACGGGACTTGCCAGAGCTCAGGTACTCGGCAATCGATTCCTGGGTCACCTCCCCGAGGAATACCCGCTCGGCATCCATCACCGGCAGCCACGAACGGTTGAACTCGTACATGCGCGACAACAGGATCCGCAGGTGTTCGTCGTACGCCGCTGTGGCGTTGAATTCGCTCAGGTACTGCGAGCAGGCGCCGGTCTGACGGTGTAAGTCGCGGCGTCGTACAAAGCCCAGGGCCTTGTTCTCGGCGCAGGTCACTACCAGGTAGCGACGATCATGTTCGTCCATCAACTCCAGCGCCTCGGCCACCGGTGTCTCGGGGCTGACCGATGGCGCATTGTCCGCCGCGTCTTCAGCGCGGACCAGCAACAAGCGCTTGAGTGTGCTGTCCTGGCCGACAAAGTTGCTCACGAACTCGTCGGCAGGATGCGCCAGCAGTGTGTCGGGGTGATCGAACTGGATCAGCTTGCCGGCGCGGAAGATCGCAATCTTGTCGCCCAGCTTGATGGCTTCGTCGATGTCGTGGCTGACCATGATCACGGTCTTGTTCAGTGCCCGTTGCATCTCGAAGAACTCGTTCTGGATCATCTCGCGGTTGATCGGGTCCACCGCGCCGAAGGGTTCATCCATCAGCAACAGCGGCGCATCGGCCGCCAGTGCGCGGATCACGCCGATCCGTTGCTGCTGGCCGCCCGACAGTTCACGGGGGTAGCGATGCAGGTACTGCTTGGGTTCGAGCTTGATCATGCTCATCAATTCGCGGGCGCGGTCGTGGCATTTCTGCTTGTCCCAGCCCAGCAGGCGCGGGACCACAGTGATGTTTTCCTCGATGGTCATGTTCGGGAACAGGCCGATCTGCTGGATCACATAGCCGATGTTGCGACGCAGGGTCACTTCGTCCAGGCCGGTGGTGTCTTCGCCGTTGATCAAGACCTTGCCCGAAGTGGGCGCGATCAGGCGGTTGATCATCTTCAGCGTGGTGCTTTTGCCACAGCCCGATGGCCCGAGGAACACGCAGATCTCGCCTTCGTTGACGGTCAGGCTCACCGAGTCCACGGCCTTGACGTCCTTGCCGTTGCTTTTGAAGGTTTTGCTGAGGTTTTGAAGTTCGATCATTTGAGGAGTCCTTTTGGGGTCAGCGAGCGTTGCAGCCATTGCAGAAGCAGGTCGGCGAAGATGGCCAGGAGACTGACCAGCACGGCGCCGACGATCAGCATCGACATGTCGCTGCGGCTGATGGAAGCGAGGATGAGTACGCCCAGGCCACCGGCACCGATGGTGGCGGCGATGGTCATGACACCGATGTTCATGACCACGGCGGTGCGCACGCCGGCCAGGATCACCGGTACGGCGATGGGCAGCTCGACCATGCGCAGGCGCTGGCCGAAGGTCATGCCGATGCCACGGGCGGCTTCGCGGATGCCCGGTTCCACGCCGGTCAGGGCCAGATAGGTGTTGCGCATGATCGGTAGCAGGGAATAGAGGAACACCGCGGTGATCGCCGGCATCGGCCCCAGGCCTTGGCCGAACGTGGAATAGACCGGCAGCAGCAGGCCGAACAAGGCGATCGACGGAATGGTCAGCAGTACCGTGGCGCTGGCCTGCAATGGGCCGGCGAGGGCCGGAAAGCGGGTCATGAAAATGCCCAGCGGCACGCCGACCACGATCGCCAGGGTCACGGCGATGCCCACGAGGGTGATGTGCTGCAAGGTCAGGTGCAGCACCAGCGGCCAGTCCAGATGGGAAAAGGCGTCAAGAAAATCCATGGCTTTTCCTCCAGGTCATTGGGTTGAGAGCAGGGAATGCTGGCGCAGGAAATCGGCGGCAACGGCGGAAGGGCTTTCGTGGTTGACGTCTACGCGGGCGTTGAGCTGGCGCATGGTTTCATCGTCAAACAGTTCGGCCAGGGGTTTGAGCTGCGCGGCCAGTTGTGGATTTGCATCCAGAGTCGTCTGGCGCACCACGGGCGCGGCGGTGTAGTCCGGGAAGTACTGCTTGTCGTCTTCCAGCAGTTTGAGTTTGAACGCGCTCAGACGTCCGTCGGTGGTGTACACCAGGCCGGCGAATACCTGGCCGTTGCGCAGGGCGGTGTAGACCAGACCCGCGTCCATTTGCCGGATGTTCTCGCGGGTCAGGTTCATGCCGTACAGCTCGACCATGCCATCCAGCCCGTCGGAACGGTTGGCGAACTCGGTGTCCAGGGCCACCAGGTGATGTTCATCGGCCTCGGCCTGTAACACGGTGTTCAATTGGCTGATGGTGTTGATCTGTGGATATTGCTGCGCGATTTTTTCCGGCAAGGCCAGGGCATAGGTGTTACTGAATTTCGACGGTGTCAGCCAGGTCAGGCCTTTTTTTGCATCGATTTCTTTCACTCGGGCGTAGGACTGGGCGCTGTCAAGTTTCTCCGTGATGTGGTTGTAGGACACCAACGACACGCCGGTGTACTCCCAGAGCAGGTCCAGTTGTCCACTTTCCTGGGCGCTGCGGGCTAGGTTGCTGCCAAGTCCGCCAGTGATCTGCGCGTCGTAGCCTTTGCCGCGCAGGTATTGGGCGGTGATTTCTGCCAGCAGCGTCTGCTCGGTAAACACTCGGGCGCCGAGGCGAATCAGCGGTTTTTCAGCGGCCTGGGCAAAACCTGCGAACAGCAGGACGCAGCCCAGTATCAAGCTCAACTTCTTCATAACGATTCCTTTATTGCAGCCGGGTCTATGCCGCTCGCAGACCGCGTTCCAGCCAGAGGCGGCTGGCCAGTGTCACCAGGCCGTCGAGCAGCAAAGCCAGCAGAGCGGTGCATACCGCGCCGAGCAGCAGTTGCGGCTGATTGTTCAAGGCGATGCCGGGGAAGATCAGGCTGCCAAGGCTGTTGGCGCCGATCAGGAACGCCAGGGGGGCGGTGCCGACGTTGATCGCCAGTGCCACCCGCACGCCTCCGATGATGATCGGCACGGCGTTGGGCAGTTCGACTTTCCACAGTACCTGGCGCGGGGTCATGCCGATGCCGACGGCGGCTTCCTTGAGGGAGCCCTGAACGTTTTTCAGGCCTTCGTAGGTGTTGCGCACGATGGGCAGCAGCGAGGCGAGGAACAGGGCGAAGATGGCGGGCCCGCTGCCGATACCCAGGAAGCCCAGGGCGATGGCCAGTACGGCCAGGGGCGGCACGGTGTTGCCGATGTTGAAGACTTGCATGAAGCGTTCGGCGCGCCCGACCATGGCGGGACGGCTGAGGGCGATGCCGGCGGGGATGCCCACGATCAGGGCCGCCAACATGGACGCCACAACGAGCATCAGGTGAGCTTGCAGGTAAAACAGTAAATCGTCGTGGTAACGCTCAATCGTATCGATACCGATCCAATAGACCAGCAGGGCCAGGAGAGCGACGACGATCGCGCCCCCTGTCAGCCCTTTGCCATAGCGGATAGCCACAGGCGGACTCCTTTGTATTTCAGTCGGCGCGCGCTTTCCCATGCGGCAAACCGTCAAGGTTGCCGGGAAAACGTTCGCGAGAAGCAGCTCTGTTCAGTGCCGGTAAAACGGCCTGTAAATTGAGCCATAAGCGCAGCCTCGTCAGGCTAACTTGCTGATTTTGCAGACCCTGACGAACAGCTGTATCAGGGTGGTGGACGTCTTCACGCGGCGAAAGGTTCCCACGTCAGGGGGCATTTGGCCACCCCGGATGTGCCCAATGGTTCGGTTCCTGGCACAAGTTGAGCTATAATCGCCGCCCTTTTTTGAATCACCTGCCAGGCGATTTCCCATGACCAAACAGGCCGCCGAAGTCGCGAAACGCCGCACTTTCGCCATTATTTCCCACCCCGATGCCGGTAAGACCACCATCACCGAAAAGCTCTTGCTGATGGGCAAGGCGATTGCGGTAGCCGGCACGGTGAAATCTCGCAAGTCCGACCGCCATGCCACCTCCGACTGGATGGAAATGGAAAAACAGCGGGGTATTTCCATTACCACGTCGGTCATGCAGTTCCCGTATCGCGATCACATGATCAACCTGCTCGACACACCGGGCCACGAAGACTTCTCCGAAGACACCTACCGCACCCTCACGGCGGTGGACTCGGCGCTGATGGTCCTCGACGGCGGTAAAGGCGTCGAGCCACGGACCATCGCCCTGATGGATGTCTGCCGTCTGCGGGACACGCCGATCGTCAGCTTCATCAACAAACTCGACCGTGACATCCGCGACCCGATCGAACTGCTCGACGAGATCGAAGCGGTCCTGAAGATCAAGGCCGCGCCGATCACCTGGCCGATCGGCTGCTATCGCGACTTCAAGGGCGTGTACCACCTGGCCGACGATTACATCATCGTCTACACCGCCGGGCATGGTCATGAACGCACCGAAACCAAAATCATCGAGAAGCTCGACTCCGACGAAGCCCGCGCCCACCTGGGCGACGAGTACGACCGTTTTGTCGAGCAGCTGGAGCTGGTGCAAGGCGCCTGCCATGAGTTCGACCAGCAGGAATTCCTCGACGGCCAACTGACCCCGGTGTTCTTCGGTACGGCGTTGGGCAACTTCGGTGTCGACCATGTGCTCGACGCCGTGGTCGATTGGGCGCCGCGCCCGCTGGCCCGCGTCGCCAACGAGCGCACCGTGGAACCGGTGGAAGAGAAGTTCACCGGCTTCGTGTTCAAGATCCAGGCGAACATGGACCCCAAGCACCGCGACCGCATCGCCTTCATGCGCATCTGCTCGGGCAAATACGAAAAAGGCATGAAGATGCGCCACGTGCGCACCGGCAAGGACGTACGCATCGGCGATGCCCTGACGTTCTTCTCCTCGGAACGCGAGCAACTGGAAGAAGCCTTTGCCGGTGACATCATCGGTTTGCATAACCACGGCACCATCCAGATCGGCGACACCTTCACCGAAGGCGAAGCCCTGGGTTTTACCGGCATCCCGCACTTCGCCCCGGAACTGTTCCGCCGCGTGCGCCTGAAAGACCCGCTCAAATCCAAGCAACTGCGCCAGGGCCTGCAGCAACTGGCAGAGGAAGGCGCCACCCAGGTGTTCTTCCCGACCCGCAGCAACGACATCATCCTCGGTGCCGTCGGTGTGCTGCAGTTCGACGTCGTCGCCAGCCGTTTGAAGGAGGAATACAAGGTCGAGTGCTCCTACGAGCCGATCACCGTGTACTCCGCTCGTTGGGTCGAATGTGGCGACAAGAAGAAATTCGAAGAGTTTTCCAACAAGGCCGTGGAAAACCTCGCCTTGGATGGCGGCGGTCACCTGACCTACCTGGCCCCGACCCGGGTCAACCTGGCGCTGATGGAAGAGCGCTGGCCGGATGTGAACTTCCGTGCGACACGTGAGCATCACTAAGCGCTGAGCTTTACACCCAGAACCCCGCACCGAAAGCTGCGGGGTTTTTTATTTCCACTTAACGACTGGGCACCACCAACCCCCGGTGGGAGCGAGCGTGCTCGCGATGGCGCAGTGTCAGTCAATCTCAAAGCTGCTGACCCACCGCCATCGCGAGCAGGCTCGCTCCCACACAGGAACTTCAGCGGGCAAAAAAATGTGTTCGGCACAGATCACTCTGTGGGAGCAAAGCTTGCTCGCGATAGCGGTGGGTCAGCTTGCGGGGGTGTTGAATGTGCCTTCGCCATCGCGGGCAAGCCTTGCTCCCACAAGGTTTCTGGGGTGGGTTGGTAAGTAGGCTCAGTTCATAACCGTTCGGGATAAACGTTATGCGAAACCATTCTGTCAGCGGACGGCATTTCTGCCTGTACATAGGCGTCTTATCTGAGGAACCGACCGTTCAGGAGCAGCGTTTCTTGAACGCCGTCAGGCTTGGGCTTTAACCAGAGAAAAAAAGGAATCGGCTATGAACGCATTTCTACGCGCGATGATTTTGTTGAAGGTTTTGCTGATGCTGTCCCTCGGTTCGTCAGCGGCTTGGGCCGAGTGCGATGAGCATGAAAAACAAGCGGCGAACGGACACGTGGCGCAGGGCGAATTGATGCTTGCCGCCAATGAAGAACAGCAACCCGGCGATCAGGATGATGACGATTCGACGATTGATGATGACCCGGATGCCGATGATGGTGGTGAGGGTGATAGCCAGACGTAGGGTTCAGACAACAAAAAACCCCTGCTGCCCGATCCTATATTTGACCGGGCAGCAGGGGTTTTTCATGTTCGCAGATGCATTACGCGTGGCGAGGGAGCTTGCTCCCGCTGGGGCGCGAAGCGGCCCTGTTTTTCAGGACTGCTGCGCAGTCCAGCGGGAGCAAGCTCCCTCGCCACAAGTGCTGTGTTGCCTTTTGGTTTACGCCGCGCCGTCGAGGAATTGCTCGGCGTAGTGACACGCCACCTGCCGGTTATCCAGCAACCGCAAGGCCGGTTCTTCGGTCTGGCAGCGCTCGGTGGCGTACGGGCAGCGCTTGTGGAAGGCGCAGCCGGACGGTGGGTCGAGCGGGTTGGGCAGTTCGCCGACGATCTTGATCTTCGGCTTGTTCGGGTCCGGGTGGATGGTCGGGGTGGCCGACAGCAGAGCCTGGGTGTACGGGTGCAGCGGACGGCTGTAGATGGACTCGTTAGGGCCCATTTCCACCGGACGGCCGAGATACATCACCATCACGTCGTCGGCCACGTGCTGCACCACCGCCAGGTTGTGGGAGATAAACACGTAAGCGGTGTTGAACTCCTGCTGCAGATCCATGAACAGGTTCAGCACCTGTGCCTGGATCGACACGTCCAACGCCGACGTCGGTTCGTCCGCCACCAGCACCTTGGGTTGCAGCATCATGGCGCGGGCCAGGGCGATGCGCTGGCGCTGGCCGCCGGAGAACATGTGCGGGTAGCGCTGGTAATGCTCGGGGCGCAAGCCAACCTGCTTCATCATCGCCTGGACTTTCTCCCGCCGCTCGGTGGCCGACAGGTTGGTGTTGATGAGCAAGGGCTCGGCCAGTTGATCACCGACTTTCTGCCGAGGGTTGAGGGACGCGTACGGGCTCTGGAACACCATCTGCACGTCTTTGCGCAACTGCTTGCGCTCGGCCTTGTTCGCGCCGGCCACTTCCTGGCCGGCGATCTTCAGGGAGCCGGTGGACGGTTCCTCAATCAGCGTCAGGGCCCGGGCAAGGGTGGATTTGCCGCAACCGGATTCGCCCACCACGGCCAGGGTCTTGCCGGCTTCCAGTTCGAACGACACGCCGTTGAGGGCGCGCACGGTCGCATGGCCCTTGAACATGCCACGGGACACTTCGTAATGACGGGTCAGGTCACGGGCGGTAAGTACGACGGCCATCACGCCACCTCCTGGTTCAACGGGTAGAAGCAGCGGGCGAGGCTGTTGGATTTCGGATCGAGGGCCGGGCGTTGTTGACGACAGTTGTCCTGCACATACGGGCAGCGCGGCGACAGCAGGCAGCCTTGCGGACGGTCGTAGCGACCGGGGACGATACCCGGCAGCGTCGCCAGGCGCTCGGCGCCCATGCTGTGTTCCGGAATCGCCGCCAGCAGTGCTTCGCTGTACGGGTGGGCCGGGATGTCGAACAGCTCCGGGACCTTGCCCACTTCCACCGCCTGGCCGGCGTACATCACGCATACGCGCTGGGCGGTTTCAGCCACCACGGCCAGGTCATGGGTGATCAGCACCAGACCCATGTTCTGCTCTTTCTGCAGGGCCAGCAGCAGGTCCATGATCTGCGCCTGAATGGTCACGTCGAGGGCGGTGGTCGGTTCGTCGGCGATCAACAGTTTCGGCTCGCCGGCAATGGCCATGGCAATCGCCACTCGCTGGCTCATGCCGCCGGACAGTTGGTGCGGGTAGGCGTTCATGCGGCTGGCGGCGCCCGGGATTTCGACTTTCTCCAGCAGTTCGATGGCGCGCTGGCGGGCGGCCTTGCCGGACATCTTCAGGTGCAGGCGCAGCACTTCTTCGATCTGGAAACCCACTGTGTAGCTGGGGTTGAGCGCGGTCATCGGGTCCTGGAACACCATCGCCAGGTCCTTGCCGACGATCTGCCGACGCTGGCGGTTGCTCAGCTTGAGCATGTTCTTGCCATCGAAGTTCAGCGCATCGGCGGTGACGATGCCGGGGTGCTCGATCAGCCCCATCAGCGCCATCATGGTCACGGATTTACCCGAGCCTGATTCACCGACGATGGCCAGCACTTCACCCTTTTCCACGCTCAGGTCCAGGCCGTCGACCACCGGCACGGCGGTGGCGTCGCCGAAGCGAACGTTGAGATTCTTGATTTCTAGCAGTGACATGGGAATCTCCTCAGGCGGCATTCTTGAGTTTCGGGTCCAGCGCATCGCGCAAACCGTCGCCCATCAGGTTGATTGCCAGCACGCTGAGCAAAATGGTCAAGCCAGGCAGGCTCACCACCCACCAGGCGCGTTCGATGTAGTCTCGGGCCGAGGCCAGCATGGTGCCCCACTCCGGGGTTGGCGGCTGGACGCCCAGGCCGAGGAAGCCCAGGGCGGCGGCGTCGAGGATCGCCGAGGAAAAGCTCAAGGTTGCCTGCACGATCAGCGGCGCCATGCAGTTGGGCAGCACAGTGATGAACATCAGGCGCGGCAGGCCGGCACCGGCCAGGCGGGCGGCGGTCACGTAGTCACGGTTGAGTTCGCCCATCACCGCGGCGCGGGTCAGGCGCACGTAGGATGGCAGCGACACGATGGCGATGGCGATCACGGTGTTGATCAGGCCAGGGCCGAGGATGGCGACAATCGCCACGGCCAACAGCAGCGAGGGCAGGGCGAGCATGATGTCCATCAAACGCATGATGGTCGGGCCGAGCAGGCGCGGGAAGAACCCGGCGAACAGTCCCAGCAGGATGCCCGGGATCAGCGACATCACTACCGACGACAAGCCGATCAGCAGCGACAGACGCGAACCCTGGATCAGCCGCGACAGCAAATCGCGCCCCAGTTCGTCGGTGCCCAGCAAAAATTGCATCTGACCGCCTTCGAGCCAGACCGGCGGTGTCAGCAAAAAGTCGCGGTACTGTTCGCTCGGGTCATGGGGGGCGACCCACGGGGCGAAGATCGCGCAGAACACGATCAGGGTCATGAACATCAGCCCGGCCACGGCGCCCTTGTTGCGGGAAAACGCCTGCCAGAATTCTTTGTAGGGGGACGGGTACAGCAGGCTTTGATCGACTGCTACCGAGGTAGTTGGAGTACTCATGGTTTTTGATCTCAGCGCTGGTGACGGATACGTGGGTTGGCAAAGCCGTAGAGCACGTCCACGACGAAGTTGACCAGAATCACCAGGCAGGCGATTAACAGGATGCCGTTCTGCACCACGGGATAGTCCCGGGCGCCGATGGCTTCGATCAGCCACTTGCCGATGCCCGGCCAGGAGAAGATCGTTTCGGTCAGCACCGCACCGGCCAGCAGTGTGCCGACTTGCAGGCCGACCACGGTCAGCACCGGGATCAGCGCGTTGCGCAGGCCATGCACGAATACCACGCGCGAAGGCGACAGGCCCTTGGCGCGCGCGGTGCGGATATAGTCTTCGCGCAGCACTTCGAGCATCGAGGAGCGGGTCATGCGGGCGATCACCGCCAGCGGAATAGTGCCCAGCACGATGGCCGGCAGGATCAGGTGGTGCAGGGCGTCGAGGAACGCACCCGGCTCATCGGCCAGCAGCGTGTCGATCAGCATGAAGCCGGTTTTCGGCTCGATGTCGTAGAGCAGGTCGATCCGTCCCGACACCGGCGTCCAGCCCAGGGACACCGAGAAGAACATGATCAGGATCAGGCCCCACCAGAAGATCGGCATCGAATACCCCGCCAGGGAGATGCCCATCACCCCGTGGTCGAACAGGGATCCTCGCTTGAGTGCCGCGATCACCCCGGCCAAAAGGCCCAGGATACCGGCGAACAACAGGGCGGCCATGGACAGCTCCAGGGTCGCGGGAAACAGGGAACTGAACTCGGTCCAGACGCTTTCGCGGGTGCGCAGCGATTCGCCGAGATCGCCCTGGGCCAGTTTGCCGATGTAGTCCAGGTACTGGGCATACAGCGGTTTGTTCAGGCCAAGGCGTTCCATTGCCTGAGCGTGCATTTCGGGATCGACCCGACGTTCGCCCATCATCACTTCCACGGGGTCGCCGGGGATCATGCGAATCAACGCGAATGTCAGCAAGGTGATGCCGAAGAACGTGGGGATCAATAATCCCAGTCGGCGGGCAATAAAACTAAACATCTTAAGGTGTACCTCATCAGCCGGTTAGGCGTGCCCGACAGCTCCTGGGTAAGAGTTGCCGGGCGTTTTCTTATCTACTTCACCTGGGTGGTGGCGAAGTTATTGGTCGTAAGCGGGCTAATCACATAACCCTCTACGTTCTTGCGCATTGCGGTAAACATTCGGGTGTGGGCCATGCTGATCCACGGCTGGTCCTGGTTGAAAAGCACCTGAGCCTGTTCATAGAGCTTGGTGCGCTCCTCGGGGTTCACTGTGGCGCGGGCCTGGTCGATCAGCGCCTGGAATTGCTCGTTGCACCAGCGCGCGTAGTTTTCGCCGTTCTTGGCCGCTTCGCAACTGAGCATAGGCGTCAGGAAGTTATCCGGGTCGCCGTTATCGCCCGCCCATCCGGCGGAAACCATGTCGTGCTCGCCGTTCTTGGCGCGCTTGAGCATTTCGCCCCACTCCATCACGCGGATGTCGACCTTGATCCCGACTTTGGCCAGGTCGGCCTGCATCATCTGCGCGCCGAGCATCGGGTTGGGGTTGGTCGGGCCGCCGCCGTTACGGGTGAACAGGGTGAACACGGTGCCTTCAGGTACGCCGGCTTCCTTGAGCAGTTGACGGGCTTTGTCCAGGTCCCGGGGCGGATTTTTCAAATCATGATTGAAGCCCAGCAGCGTCGGTGGGTACGGGTTGACCGCCACGGTGGCGTTGCCCTTGCCGAACAGCGCGTTGACGTAGGCTTCCTTGTCGAAGGCCAGGTCGATGGCTTTGCGCACCCGCACATCGCTCATGTATTTGTGGCTGGTATTCAGGGCGGTGTAGGAAACGGTCATCGCGTCCAGTTCCGCCACCTTCAGGTTCGGGTCTTTCTTGATGCTGGGGATGTCATCGGGTTTTGGATACAGCGCGATCTGGCACTCGTTGGTCTTGAGCTTTTGCATGCGCACGTTGTTGTCGGTGGCGATGGCCAGGATCAGCGCATCGGCCGGTGGCTTGCCACGGAAGTAGTCCGGGTTGGCCTTGAAACGAACCTGGGCATCCTTGTTGTAGCGCTGGAAAATGAACGGGCCGGTGCCGATCGGCTTGCTGTTGAGGTCGCCGGTCTTGTTTGCCTTGAGCAACTGGTCGGCGTATTCGGCCGGGTAGATCGAGGAGAAGGCCATGGCGATGTCCGCCAGAAATGGCGCTTCGCGGCGGGTCAGGCTGAACTTGACTGTGTGCTCGTCGACTTTCTCGACGCTCTTGAGCAGCTCTTTGAAGCCCATGCTTTCAAAGTAGGGGAAGCCTACGCTCGACAGCTTGTGCCAGGGATGATTCGGGTCCAGCTGGCGCTGAAAACTCCAGACCACGTCGTCGGCATTCATGTCGCGGGTCGGCTTGAAATAATCGGTGGTGTGGAATTTGACGCCTTTGCGCAGATGAAACGTGTACGTCAGGCCGTCGTCACTGATGTCCCAGGATTCGGCCAGGGCCGGAATCACTTCGGTGGTGCCGGGCTTGAAGTCGGCCAGGCGATTGAAAATGGTTTCTGCCACGGCATCGGCAGTGACTGCAGTCGTGTACTGGACCATGTCGAAGCCTTCCGGGCTGGCTTCTGTACAAACCACCAGGGGTTTGGCCGTGGCGCCTACGGCGACACTCAGCAACGCAGCGGCGATGGCTGCGCGTAGGGGATTCATGTTCATCGGCAATCCTCTGCAATCGGTTCAATGGCAAAAACCGAACGACCGACCTTGTGAGTCGGCCGTTCGGTGGATGGTTTAGAGAATGTTGAACGGGATGGTAGTGACCAGACGGAATTCGTTGAGGCTGCCGTCGGCCTGGTTTTCGCTGGCGCGGTGCGTGGTGTAGGTCGCGCGTACCGCGGTGGCTTTCAGTGGGCCGCTTTGTACGGCGTAAGACGCACCGATGCCGTATTCGTAGTGATGTTCACCGTCCATGGCTCTCACATCGGTATAGCCGGTGCTGTTGTAATGCGTACCGTCGATGCCCCAGCCGCGAGCCTGATAGATGTTGAATTTCAGGCCTGGCACGCCGTATTCAGCCATATTCAGGCCATAGGCGATCTGGAAGGACTTCTCGTTCGGGCCGTTGAAGTCCGACAGCAGGGAGTTGGCCAGGTAGATGCCGTTGGTTTCGTGCAGGTAGTCGAAGTACTCGTTACCGTCCACTTCCTGGTACGAGAACGTCAGGCTGTGGGCTTGGTGAGTCAGGCCAAACGACAGGGAGTAGGTATTGTTGTCGATATCACCCAGTTTGCTTTTGCCCGAATCCACGGTCCTGTAGTAGTTCAGGCCGGTGGTCAGGCTGAGCACCGAGCTGTCGCCCAATACGTGGCTGGCGCCGAAGTAGTATTGGTTCCACAGGTCTTCGGCCTGGGTGCCCCACAGGCTGGTGGTGAGGCTGGCGAACGGCTGGTAGGTGATACCGGCGGTGTTCACATGATCAGCTTCGGCCGAGGAGCTGCCGTATTCGGAGCGGAACTTGGCGAGGCTTTGCTCGGTACGTGGAGAATTGCGGTCGAAGGTCGCGACGTCGAATGCCAGGTTTTCCAGTTCTTCGCTGTGCAAGCTCACGCCCTGGAAGCTCGAAGGCAGGGCACGGTTACCGATGACGTCGACCATCGGGCTGCTGAAGTTTTGACGACCGGCGGTCAGGGTGGTGTTGGAAACCCGCGCCTTGACGTTCGCCAGGCCCAGTTTGCTCCACTGGTCGACGGCGTCGCCGTCGGAGTGCGCCAGGGTACGGTTGGAACCGCCCATGATGTCATCGTGATCACCAAGCAACGCGATAGCGTTATAGGCCGCGACTTCGGTGCTGAAGCCAACGGTGCCTTGGGTGAAGCCGGAGGTGTAGTTCAGGATGGTGCCCTGAACCCAGTTGGTACGGCGCGAATCGCTGTGTGTAACGCCGTCGCGCGTGTAGCTGAAGGCGCCGCCGCGGCGTCGCAATTCGTTCGAATACCAGTTGCGAGTGCTGCCACTGACCGACTGTCCTTCTACGAAACCGGTGGCTTCGGATTGAGCGCTGGTGGTCTTGACGGTCACCGGATTGAACGCCTGGCTCTGCGATTCTGCGTACGCCGTGGCGGTGACGCTGCTGATGGCCAAGGCCAGTAACGCGGTGCTGCTAAGTTTCATGGGTAACGCTCCTTTTCTTTCTTTTAATGCCGGTCTTTTTTAGTGATACGGCTATCGGTTTTTACAACTCATCTTGGCTTCGCAAACGTTTGCACCACGCCTGAACGGTGAATTTCGGCAAGACGTCTGCGTGAGGGCCCCAAATGGGGCCCTGCTGTATGGCTAATCAGTTATGGGTTCAGGCTGACGCCCGAGAACACGTTGCGACCGAAGGGGCTGACTTTGAACCCTTCGACTTTGGCGCTCAGCGGCTGGTTGACCGTCGAGTGAGCGACAGGGGTGATCGGCACTTGCTGCTTGAGCAATTGCTGGGCCTGTTTGTAGAGCACGGTGCGCTGGTCGCGATCGGTGACGACCTTGGCCTGCTTGATCAGCTTGTCGTAGTCCTGATCACACCACATGGAGTAGTTGTTGCCGCCAATGGCATCGCAGCTGTACAGCGTGCCCAGCCAGTTGTCCGGGTCCCCGTTGTCACCGGTCCAGCCGATCAGGCTGACATCGTGCTCGCCGTTCTTGGTGCGCTTGATGTATTCGCCCCATTCATAGCTGACGATCTTCACCTTCAGGCCGATTTTCGCCCAGTCGGCCTGAAGCATTTCGGCCATCAGCTTGGCGTTGGGGTTGTACGGGCGTTGGACCGGCATGGCCCAGAGGGTGATTTCGGTGCCTTCCTTGACCCCGGCAGCCTTGAGCAACTCTTTGGCTTTTTCCGGGTTGTAGGCGGTGTCCTTGATCGTATCGTCGTAAGACCACTGGGTCGGCGGCATGGCGTTGACCGCCAGTTGCCCTGCGCCCTGGTACACGGCGTTGAGGATGCTCTGCTTGTTCACCGCCATGTCCAGCGCCCGGCGCACTTCGACCTGGTCGAACGGTTTGTGACGGGTGTTATAGGCGATGTAGCCGAGGTTGAAACCGGGTTTCTCGATCAGTTGCAGTTTCGGGTCGTTCTTCAAGGCCGGCACATCGGCTGGACGTGGATGCAGGGTGACCTGGCATTCGTTGGCCTTGAGTTTTTGCACCCGTACCGAGGCATCGGTGTTGATGGAGAAGATCAGGTTGTTCAGCTTGACCCGCTCCGGCGCCCAGTACTGTTTGTTGGCGACATAGCGGATGTTGGAGTCTTTCTGGTAGCTCTTGAACTCGAACGGCCCGGTGCCGATCGGCTTCTGGTTGATGTCGCTGGGCTTGCCGGTCTTGAGCAACTGATCGGCGTATTCGGCCGACAGGATCGCGGCGAAACTCATGGCGATATTCTGGATGAACGCGGCGTCCACACTGTTGAGCGTCATGACCACGGTCAGCGGCCCGGTGGCCTCGACCTTGGCGATGTTCTTGTTCAGGCTCATGCCGTTGAAGTATGGAAACTCGGTCGGGTAGGCCTTACGGAAGGGGTGCTGCGGGTCAAGCATGCGGTTGAAGGTGAACAGCACGTCGTCGGCGTTGAAATCCCGGGTCGGCGTGAAGTAATCGGTGGTATGAAACTTCACCCCTTCGCGCAGGTGAAAGGTGTATTTCAGGCCGTCTTCGGAAATGTCCCAGCTAGTCGCCAGACCAGGTACGACGTTGGTCGCGCCCTTTTCAAACTCGGCCAGGCGGTTGTACAGCGGTTCGGCGGCATCGTTGTCAGTGGCGGTGGTGTATTGCGCGGTGTCGAAACCGGCGGGGCTGCCTTCGGAGCAGAACACCAGACTGCCGCCGGCGGCCTGGGCCATGGAAGTGGCGGCCAGCAGGCCGGTGCCCAGCAATGCGGATAAAACCAAGGTATGGCGCATGACGCTCCCTCTCTCTATGGGGTGTTTAACAGTGACCGGCGCCCGTGCAGGACCTGTCCGGGCACTGAGTTCAATCCATTGCGAACAGCGATGCCGCAGCGCCAGCAGATCGACCTGGCTCCCGACGGTATGGGCCGCGGGCCAGGCAGTAAATGCGTAACGCCTGAAAGACTTGTGGGAAAAGGCGATACGTCCTAAACCAGCTGCTGTGGTACGCAGTGCTTTTGGATGTAGGCGTTTTCCTGAGTCTTGGCCTAAAGCAACGGTATGCCGTGGGAGCGAGCCCTGCTCGCGATGGCGTTGTTGGTACACCGCCATCGCGCTTAAAAAGGGGCTGCTACGCAGCCCAGCGGGAGCAAGCTCCCTCGCCACAGGTCACTTTATTTGCTGACGCTGACGCCGTAGAAGGAGTTCAAGCCAAACGGGCTGATCTTGAAGTCCTGCACATTGGCGCGCATGGGTTGATACACCGTCGAGTGAGCGATAGGTGTCATCGGCACAGCGTCCTTGAGGACGTGTTGCGCCTGTTTGTACAGTTCGGTGCGCTTGGCCTGGTCGGTCGTGCGCTTGGCCTGCTTGACGAGGTCGTCGAACTTCTTGTCGCACCATTTGGAGAAGTTGTTACCGGCCAGCGAGTCGCAGCCGAACAGCACGTTGAGCCAGTTGTCCGGGTCACCGTTGTCACCGCTCCAGCCAATGATCATGGCCTGGTTCTCGCCGCCCTTGGAGCGCTTGATGTACTCGCCCCACTCATAGCTGACGATGTTGACGTTCAGGCCGATCTTCTTCCAGTCGGACTGCAGCATTTCAGCCATCAGCTTGGCGTTCGGGTTGTACGGACGCTGCACCGGCATCGCCCACAGGGTGATGTTGGTGCCTTCCTTGACGCCGGCTTCCTTGAGCAGCGTCTTGGCTTTCTCAGGGTCGTACTTGGCGTCCTTGATGGTGGTGTCGTAGGACCATTGGGTCGGCGGCATGGCGTTGACCGCCAGTTGACCAGCGCCCTGGTAGACCGAATCGATGATCTGTGGCTTGTTGACCGCCATGTCCAGCGCCTGGCGAACTTTCAGGTCGGCCAGAATGTTCGGCTCGTTGCTGCCCTTGATCTTGTCCATCACGTTGTAAGCGATGTAGCCCAGGTTGAAACCCGCCTGGTCAGGCATCTTCAGTGCCTTGTCTTCCTTCAGCGCCTTGAGATCGGCGGGGCGTGGGAAGAGGGTGATCTGGCACTCGTTCTTCTTCAGCTTCTGGATGCGTACCGATGGGTCGGTGGTGATGGCGAAGATCAGGTTGTCGATCTTCACGTCTTCAGGCTTCCAGTAGTCCTTGTTCCCGGTGTAGCGGATGTTGGAGTCTTTCTGGTAGCTCTTGAACACGAACGGGCCGGTGCCGACCGGTTTCTGGTTGATGTCGGGGGCCTTGCCTTCCTTGAGCAGCTGGGCAGCGTACTCGGCGGACTGGATCGAGGCGAAGCTCATGGCCATGTTCTGGATGAACGCGGCGTCAACATCCTTGAGGGTGAACTTGACGGTGTGGTCGTCGACTTTATCGATCTTGGTGATGTTGGTGTCCATCCCCATGTCGGTGAAGTACGGGAATTCGGTCGGGTAGGCCTTACGGAACGGGTCATCCTTGCTGATCATGCGATTGAAGGTGAACAGCACGTCGTCGGCGTTGAATTCACGAGTCGGCTTGAAATACGGGGTGGTGTGGAACTTGACGCCTTCACGCAAGTGGAAGGTGTAGGTGAGGCCGTCTTCGGAAATGTCCCATTTGGTCGCCAGGCCAGGAATCACAGCGGTGCCGCCGCGTTCGAACTGGGTCAGGCGGTTGAACATGGTTTCTGCAGAGGCGTCGAAGTCGGTTCCGGTGGTGTACTGACCAGGGTCAAAACCGGCCGGACTCCCTTCGGAGCAGAACACCAGGTTAGTCGCCGCTTGGGCGAAAGGTGCGCTGGCTAACAAGCCTGCGCCGACTAAAAACGGAATGACCGCGTGTTTAAGCATGTTGGCCTCATGATTTGTTGTCATTTTTGGATTTGAGGGCGACCTCGTGAGTCGTCCTGCGGATACTTATGCAGGCCCCATACCCAATGCAAGATCCAGAGCGGTAACAGGCCTGAAACAGTGGCACGAACGTACCTTAATGTCGCATCTGTGTAACTTCTGACGCATTTGATCGTTTGCGTGGCCGTTTCTGATACAAGTCGCGCCCGATTCCTGTGCGCCTCGAAGGTATTTGTGCACCGCATTGGGGCAGGTATCACCCCATGAAACCCGCGAGATAGAGGGGTGCAACCCAAGGGTCTTTATGTGTTTATCGACGCGGCCTTTGTGTGTATTGCGCGCTACTGGGTTAGCTCGGGTTGGTGACGTGGCGGCCTGCTAGCCGGCCTGTTTCTTGCGGTTGTACCCCGATCCAATGGTGGGAGCGAGCCTGCTCGCGAGGGCGGTCCGGCAACCGACGCCTACGCTTCGTCGAACACCAGACCCGTGGCGAGGGAGCTTGCTCCCGCTGGGCTGCGTAGCAGCCCAAAACCTGACACCTCGGTTTGTCAGATGAATGGCGTCGCTGTTTTTAGGGCCGCTTCGCGCCCCAGCGGGAGCAAGCTCCCTCGCCACGGGGGGGGCGGCGTCAGGAAGCGAAGCGGCACGAGTCATTCATTTGTGTCGGAAGGATCACCGGCCCCGAACCGAAACATCCCACAGTTTTTTAGGGTTGCCGCTCGGAAGTGGGCTCTCTAACCTTTGAACGTCGCTGCCTAATCAGCGACCGGGTGTGGAAACCTGAATTTAGTAGGGCATGGCTGAACATCGTGTTGCCGACGTCTCGTTTCGTCTGCAAACTGCGTCTTGGCGGCTGTGCGTGGGCAGACTTCGGTCTGGCCGGGTCCTGCTAACCGGTATTTCCACCCCGCGTACCGCTGCCACCTATTGTCGCGTGGAAACGACACAGAGATGGCTCCAATTTTTAAGCAGGAGCATTGAATATGGATAAGTCAGTCCCCGACCCACCCTTCAACAAAACCAACCCTCTTTCCGGCTTCGACTCCATCGAAGACCTACTCAAAGACCGAGCCGCCGCAGAGCGGGCACTCAATCATTACCTCAATCCAAAAAAACCAGAGCCAAGCACCGATCCGCGCATCGACAGCCTGTTTTCCGTCACAGCGGAAGCCGACGCCGACACGCTGCTGACCAGCACCTCCGAAACCCTGGCCTCGATAAAAGCCATGGCCGAGGACCTGGCCTTTGAAGTGGAGGGCACGCGGCGAAGTGTGGCGCTGGGGATTCATCAGTTGGTGGAGTTGTGTCAGTTGCTGGTGGACAAGGCGTTGGATCAGCTTGAAGTGCCGGCCAGCCCGGCACCTTGATCCCCTCGCCACGGAAGTTGATCGTTCCCATGCTCCGCGTGGGAATGTAGCCCGGGACGCTCTGCGTCCCTTTCCAAAGCCGAACGCGGAGCGTCCGTGGAGGCATTCCCACGCGGAGCGTGGGAACGATCGGCAACGATCACGCGGGTTACTGCATCAACACCTCAACCACCCCATCCGCCGTCATGTTCACTTTGCTGGTGCCCGCTTCCACTTCAGGCGTCACCGACTCGGCATCCATGGACGCCGCTTTCATCATCATCTGCGGGCGCATGTAGGGCTGTGGGTAGCCGTTGCTGTTGAGGTTCAGGTTGACGATTTTGTAACCCTTGCCACCCAGGGCTTCGGTGGCCAGTTGGGCGCGGGCTTTGAAGGCGTTGACGGCGTCCTTGAGCAGAGCGTCTTCGCTGGTCTGGCGGGTGGCGGTGGAGATGGTGAAGTCCATGCCGCCCATTTTCAGGTCGGTGAGTAACTCGCCAGTGAGTTTGGACAGGGCCGCGAAGTCGGCGCTTTCCAGGCGCAGTTCAGCGCGTTCGCGCCAGCCGGTGATTTTCTGGCCTTTGTTGTCGTAGACCGGGTAGCTGTTGCGGCTGCCCTGGCGCAGGGTGATGTCCTTGACCTGCTTGGCCTGGCCAATGGCTTTGTTCAGCGTGGTGGTGACGGCCGCGGCGAGTTTGGCCGGGTCGGTGTTTTGTTCCTCGGTGTAGAGGGTGACGATCATCAGGTCGCGGGCGACTTCCTGGCTGGCTTCGGCGCGCAGGGAAATCTGGTTGTAGTGAAGCTCATCGGCGGCCAGGGCCGGCAGGCTGGCGACGGTGCCGAGGCTGAGGGCGAGCAGGGCGGCGTGACGACTGAACGTTTGCATGAAAGCTCCTTGGGATGAGGCGCAGGGGTGAGATCCGGGCCTGCGTGAACGGTAAGACTCTAGCTTTTATGGGCGGGTTCGCACAGTTACAACTTCTATACAGATTGCGGGTGAGAGGCTTTTTGTGGCGAGGGGATTTATCCCCGCTGGACTGCGCAGCAGTCCCAGAATTGTCATGATCTAGCTCAGCGTGGTGCCCGACCTTATTTTGAGGGCCGCTTCGCGCCCCAGCGGGGATAAATCCCCTCGCCACAATGGTTAGTGTGTCATTTCGGGGCTGTGGCGCTTTGCCGCATAGCTGCCTGTGCACGTCGCGCCTTGGTTATACTCAGTGCGATCCGCCTGGAGCGCTCATCAGGAGAGCTCATGCTCGCCCCTTTGCAAATGACTTCCGCCTCTCGCCAGAACCTCTGGCGTCTGACGTTTATCCGCATTCTGGTCCTGGCCGCCCAGGCCGGGTCCGTGGGGCTCGCCTATTGGTTCGAACTGCTGCCGCTGCCGTGGCTGCAATTGGCGATCACCCTGGCCTGCTCTTCGATACTGTGCGCGCTGACCGCCATCCGCCTGCGCACCTCGTGGCCGGTGACTGAGCTGGAATACGCCGTGCAACTGGCCTGCGACCTGTTTATCCACAGCGCGTTGCTGTATTTCTCCGGCGGCTCCACCAACCCTTTCGTGTCCTATTACCTGGTGCCGCTGACCATCGCCGCGGTGACGTTGCCGTGGCGGTATTCGCTGATCCTGTCCGGCATCGCCCTGGCGCTGTACACCTTGTTGCTGGCGCGCTTCTATCCGCTGGAAACCTTCCCCATTGCCCGGGAAAACCTGCAGATCTACGGCATGTGGCTGAGTTTCGCCCTGGCGGCGGCGGTCATTACGTTTTTTGCTGCGCGCATGGCCGAAGAGTTGCGTCGTCAAGAAGAGCTGCGGGCCATTCGCCGTGAAGAGGGCCTGCGGGACGAGCAATTGCTGGCCGTGGCGACCCAGGCCGCGGGTGCCGCCCATGAGTTGGGCACGCCGTTGGCCACCATGAGCGTACTGCTCAAGGAGATGCGCCAGGATCACCACGACCCGGCGCTGCAGGAAGATCTCGGCGTGTTGCAGGATCAGGTCCAGCTCTGCAAGGAAACCCTGCAGTACCTGGTGCGTGCTGCCGAGGCCAACCGCCGGCTGGCCATCGACATGCAGGACGTCACCGACTGGCTCGACGAGGCCCTGAATCGCTGGCACCTGATGCGCCCGGAGGCCAGTTATCGCTTCCAGCGGCTGGGCCAGGGACCGGTGCCGCGCATGGCGCCGCCGCCGGACCTGACCCAGGCGTTGCTCAACTTGTTGAACAACGCCGCCGACGCCTGCCCCGAAGGCCTGGAAGTGGCGCTGGACTGGAATGCCTACGAGCTGACCATCAGCATCCGCGACCACGGCGCCGGTGTGCCGCTGGCGATTGCCGAGCAAATCGGCAAGCCGTTCTACACCACCAAGGGCAAAGGTTTCGGCCTGGGCCTGTTTTTGAGCAAGGCCAGCGTGACACGCGCCGGCGGCTCGGTGAAACTCTACCCCCATGAGGAGGGCGGCACGCTCACCGAGCTGCGCCTGCCCCATGCCGACCGAGGAGACGAACATGAGTGACGAGATCCAAGTCGACGGCGAAGAACTGCCGCATCTGTTGCTGGTGGACGACGACGCCACCTTCACCCGCGTCATGGCCCGGGCCATGTCCCGTCGGGGCTTTCGCGTGAGCACCGCAGGTTCCGCCGAGGAGGGCTTGAGCATCGCCCAGGCCGACCTGCCGGACTACGCCGCGCTGGATTTGAAAATGGACGGCGACTCGGGCCTGGTGCTGTTGCCCAAACTGCTGGAGCTGGACCCGGAAATGCGCGTGGTGATCCTCACCGGTTACTCGAGCATCGCCACCGCGGTGGAGGCGATCAAGCGTGGCGCCTGCAATTACCTGTGCAAACCGGCCGACGCCGATGATGTGCTGGCGGCCCTGTTGTCCGAACACGCCGATCTGGACACCCTGGTGCCGGAAAACCCCATGTCGGTGGACCGCCTGCAATGGGAGCACATCCAGCGGGTGCTGACCGAGCACGAAGGCAACATTTCCGCCACTGCCCGCGCCCTGGGCATGCACCGGCGCACCTTGCAGCGCAAATTGCAGAAGCGCCCCGTGCGTCGCTGAACCTGCGCTGAACAGATGTTGTCCACCCTCGCGGCAAATCGGGCCGTTGTTCTATGATCGGCCCGAGTTTTTTTTCTTTACAGAGCCTTAACCATGAATCAGAACGCTGAATATTCCGCGGTCAATGATGCGGTGCGCGGGCAGTTTTTCCGCCGTGTCTGGCAAATGACCACGCCGTACTGGCGCAGTGAGGAGAAGGGCAAGGCCTGGACGCTGTTGATTGCCGTCATCGTGCTGTCGCTGTTCAGCGTGGCGATTTCGGTGTGGATCAACAGTTGGTACAAGGATTTCTATAACGCCTTGCAGGAGAAGGACAGCGTCGCGTTCTGGCGGTTGATCCTGTATTTCTGCGGCATCGCCGCGGTGGCGATCCTGGGCGCGGTGTATCGCTTGTACCTCACGCAGATGCTCACCATCCGCTGGCGGGCCTGGCTCACGGAGAAACACTTCGCCCGTTGGCTCAATGACAAGAATTACTACCGACTGGAGCAGGGCGGTTACACCGATAACCCGGACCAGCGGATCTCCGAAGACCTCAACAGTTTTACCAGCAACACCCTGGGGCTGGGCCTGGGGCTGCTGCGCACCGTGGTCAGCCTGGTGTCGTTCTCGATCATTTTGTGGGGCGTGTCGGGCAGCATCCAGGTGTTTGGCTACACCATCCCCGGCTACATGTTCTGGTGTGCGCTGGTGTATGCGGCGGTGGGCAGTTGGCTGACGCACCTGATCGGCCGTCGCTTGATCAGCCTGAACAACAACCAGCAACGCTTTGAAGCCGACCTGCGTTTTTCCATGGTGCGGGTGCGTGAGAACGCCGAGAGCATTGCCTTGTACAACGGCGAACCCAACGAGAACCGCCGCTTGAGTGGCCGCTTTGGTCTGGTCTGGCATAACTTCTGGGACATCATGCGGGTGTCCAAGCGCCTGACCTTCTTCACCTCCGGCTACGGCCAGATTGCAATCATCTTCCCGTTCATCGTCGCCGCGCCACGCTACTTCGCCGGCAAGATCCAGCTGGGCGAGCTTATGCAGATCAACTCGGCGTTCGGCAATGTGCAGGAGAATTTCAGTTGGTTCATCAGCGCGTACACCGACCTCGCCGCGTGGCGCGCCACGTGTGACCGTCTGCTGAGCTTCCGCCAGGCCATGAGCGACAACGAAGACCGCGTGCCGGCCATCGATGTGCAGAACCAGGGTCATGCATTGAAAGTGCAAAACCTGGGGTTGGACCTGGCCGATGGCCGCCATCTGCTCAGCCATACCGACATGACCGTCGAGCCGGGCGAACGGGTGATGCTCAGCGGGCGTTCGGGCAGCGGTAAATCCACCCTGTTCCGGGCAATGGGGCATTTGTGGCCGGATGGCCACGGCGCGATCCGGTTGCCTGCGGCGCGTTATCTGTTCCTGCCGCAAAAACCCTATCTGCCCATTGGCACCCTGCGCGAAGCGCTGAGTTATCCACAACCGGGCGACACGTACCCGCCAGAGCGTTATGCCCAAGTGCTGGAAACCTGTCGCCTGCCGCATCTGGTGGCGCGACTGGACGAGGCCAACCACTGGCAGCGCATGCTCTCGCCCGGCGAGCAGCAACGCCTGGCGTTCGCCCGCGCATTGCTCTACGCACCACAATGGTTGTATATGGACGAAGCCACGTCGGCGATGGACGAAGAAGATGAAGCGACGCTGTACCAGGCGCTGATTGATCAGTTGCCGGGGCTGAGCATTGTCAGCGTTGGCCATCGCAGCAGTTTGAAACGGTTCCATCCGCGACATGTGCGTATCGAAAATGGCCAACTGGTGGAGCAAGCTGTAGTCGCCTGATTGTCATTGCCGAACACCGTTGTGGCGAGGGGATTTATCCCCGTTGGGTGCGAAGCGCCCCTTCAAAATCAAAGGTCAACGATATTGATCTGCTGGTAGATCAAGAGGGCTGCTCCGCAGCCCAGCGGGGATAAATCCCCTCGCCACAACGGTGCATGGCGGCAAACTTTGCCAAGACCGCCAGGGAGCACGGTGATCGTACAACCACGTTGCGCTATCATGATGCGCATTCAGCCGCTTGCCGAGACACAGACACATGGAAAGACCGATCGACGTACCACGCCTTCCCCGCAAGCGCCGCAGCCTGGCGCAGGAGCTGGTGACGGTGTTGACCGAGCAGATTCGCGACGGTCTGCTCAAGCGTGGCGATAAATTGCCCACCGAGTCGGCGATCATGGAAGCCCATGGCGTCAGCCGCACCGTGGTGCGCGAGGCGATTTCCCGTTTGCAGGCTGCCGGCCAGGTGGAAACCCGCCACGGCATCGGCACCTTCGTGCTGGACACGCCCAGCCCGAGCGGCTTTCGCATCGACCCGGCGACGGTGGTCACCTTGCGTGACGTGCTGGCGATCCTGGAGCTGCGCATCAGCTTGGAAGTGGAGTCCGCTGGGCTTGCGGCGCAGCGTCGTAGCGACGAGCAGTTGGCGACGATGCGCGCCGCCCTCGACGCCTTGAACGAAAGCGCCGCTCACGCCAGCGACGCGGTGGCCTCGGACTTCGCCTTCCACCTGGAAATCGCCCTGTCCACCGGCAACCGCTACTTCACTGACATCATGACCCACCTGGGCACCAGCATCATCCCACGCACCCGGTTGAATTCGGCGCGCCTGGCCCACGACGACCACCAGCACTACATGGATCGCCTGAGCCGTGAGCACGAGGAAATCTACGAAGCCATCGCCCGCCAGGACTCCGACGCGGCCCGTGCGGCCATGCGCTTGCACCTGACCAACAGCCGCGAACGGCTGCGCCAGGCTCATGAAGAGGCGCAAGCGCAGGGCTGAATCGCTCACTGCTCTGCTGGCAAGGATGCTGTCGTGGCGAGGGAGCTTGCTCCCGCTGGGCTGCGAAGCGGCCCCTCAGCTCTTTCGGTCGATCGCCGTTCAACAGGTTGGCGACTGCTTCGCAGTCGAACGGGAGCAAGCTCCCTCGCCACAGCGGTCCCGTGTTTGGTTCGAGTGCAATAAGCCCTACACCTTAATCCGCAACTTGAAGAGCGGTCCGCTGCCTCGCAGGGCAAGATTCCTCAGTTTGCCAGCAAACCTCAAAGGCCCGATCTCAAAGGCTTTTCGCCAAACTCCGCGCACCTGACCCCCGACAAAAGACGAAATGCAGTTGACGTTCGTATTTTAAGTTGTACGATGACTTACAACTTCTCTTGAAGCTGAACCGTTTCCTACAACACAACATTTGCGTCCAGGGTGTTCGAATAATGAATCCACAAGAACTGAAGTCCATCCTCTCGTCTGGCCTGCTGTCTTTCCCGGTCACCGATTTCACTGCTCAAGGCGATTTCAATCGCGACAGCTACGTCAAGCGCCTCGAGTGGCTGGCCCCGTATGGCGCCTCGGCACTTTTCGCAGCGGGCGGCACTGGTGAGTTTTTCTCCCTGGCCGCCAGCGAGTATTCGCAAGTCATCAAGACAGCTGTTGATACCTGCGCCACCAGCGTGCCAATCCTCGCCGGTGTCGGCGGTGCTACCCGCCAGGCCATCGAGTACGCTCAGGAAGCCGAGCGTCTGGGCGCCAAGGGCCTGTTGCTGCTGCCGCACTACCTGACTGAAGCCAGCCAGGACGGCGTAGCCGCCCACGTTGAAGCCGTGTGCAAATCGGTGAAGATCGGCGTGGTGGTTTACAACCGCAACGTCTGCCGCCTGAACGCCACGCACTTGGAGCAACTGGCCGAGCGCTGCCCGAACCTGATCGGCTATAAGGATGGCCTGGGCGATATCGAACTGATGGTGTCGATCCGCCGTCGTCTTGGCGATCGTTTCAGCTACCTGGGCGGCCTGCCGACCGCAGAAGTCTATGCCGCGGCCTACAAGGCCCTGGGCGTGCCGGTCTACTCCTCGGCGGTGTTCAACTTCATTCCGAAAACCGCGATGGATTTCTACCACGCCATTTCCCGTGAAGATCACGCGACCGTTGGCAAGATCATCGACGACTTCTTCCTGCCTTACCTGGACATTCGTAACCGCAAGGCCGGTTATGCCGTGAGCATCGTCAAGGCTGGTGCGAAGATCGTCGGCTACGACGCAGGTCCTGTGCGTACGCCGCTGACCGACCTGCTGCCGGAAGAATACGAAGCCCTGGCCGCGCTGATCGACAAGCAAGGCAAGCAGTAACAGACCCGACAAAGCCGCTGAGCAATCAGCGGCTTTTTGCGTAAGGCTTGATCGTTCCCACGCTCCGCGTGGGCACGCAGCCAGGGACGCTCTGCGTTCCTAGACAGCTATTGTAGAAGGAGTAGCTCCGTGGCAGATTCAAAGCGTTTCGATAACTACATCAACGGTCAGTGGGTGGCCGGTGCCGACTATTGCACCAACATCAACCCGTCTGATTTGTCCGATGTCATTGGTGAATACGCCAAGGCTGATGCAGCTCAAGTCAATGCCGCCATCGAAGCCGCCCGCGCCGCGTTCCCGGCCTGGTCGACCTCGGGCATCCAGGCCCGTCACGATGCGCTGGACAAAGTCGGCAGCGAGATCCTCGCCCGTCGCGAAGAACTCGGCCAACTGTTGGCCCGGGAGGAGGGCAAGACCCTGCCCGAAGCCATTGGCGAAGTGACCCGCGCCGGCAACATTTTCAAGTTTTTCGCTGGCGAGTGCCTGCGCCTGTCGGGCGATTACCTGCCGTCGGTGCGCCCGGGCGTCAACGTCGAAGTCACCCGTGAAGCGTTGGGTGTGGTCGGTTTGATCACGCCGTGGAACTTCCCGATCGCGATCCCTGCCTGGAAGATCGCCCCGGCGCTGGCCTACGGCAACTGTGTGGTGATCAAACCCGCCGAATTGGTGCCAGGTTGTGCCTGGGCCCTGGCGGACATCATTTCCCGCGCCGGTTTCCCGGCCGGTGTGTTCAACCTGGTGATGGGCAGCGGCCGTGTGGTCGGTGAAGTCCTGGTCAACAGCCCGAAGGTCGACGGTATCAGCTTCACCGGTTCCGTGGGCGTGGGGCGGCAGATCGCGGTCAATTGCGTGGCGCGCCAGGCCAAGGTGCAACTGGAGATGGGCGGCAAGAACCCGCAGGTCATCCTCGACGACGCCGATCTCAAACAGGCTGTCGAACTGGCGGTGCAGAGCGCGTTCTACTCCACCGGCCAGCGTTGCACGGCTTCGAGCCGCCTGATCGTGACCGCCGGCATCCACGACAAGTTCGTCGCTGCCATGGCCGAGCGCATGCAGTCGATCAAGGTCGGTCATGCCTTGAAGGCCGGCACCGATATCGGGCCGGTGGTTTCCGAAGCCCAGCTCAACCAGGACTTGAAGTACATCGACATCGGCCAGAGCGAAGGTGCGCGGCTGGTCAGCGGTGGCGGCCTGGTGACGTGCGACACCGAAGGTTATTTCCTGGCACCGACACTGTTTGCCGACAGCGAAGCCTCGATGCGCATCAGCCGCGAAGAAATCTTTGGCCCGGTGGCCAACGTCGTGCGTGTGGCCGATTATGAAGCGGCGCTGGCGATGGCCAACGACACCGAGTTCGGGCTGTCCGCCGGTATCGCCACCACCTCGCTCAAATATGCCAACCACTTCAAGCGTCATTCCCAGGCGGGCATGGTGATGGTCAATCTGCCGACCGCCGGCGTGGATTACCATGTACCGTTCGGCGGCCGCAAAGGTTCGTCCTATGGCTCGCGCGAGCAAGGTCGCTATGCGCAAGAGTTCTACACCGTGGTGAAAACTTCTTACATCGGATCGTAATTGCGACACCGGCCGGAGCGGGACAACCCGCCCGGCCGTACAACCAGATTTCCCGTATAAAAATAAATAGTGGAAGTAGATTTAAATGCAAGAAACCAAGCCGACTCGCGTCCGCTATTTGATCCTGCTCATGCTGTTTCTGGTGACAACGATCAACTATGCCGACCGCGCAACCATCGCTATCGCCGGCTCCAGCCTGCAGAAAGACCTCGGCATCGATGCCGTTACCCTCGGTTATATCTTCTCCGCCTTCGGCTGGGCCTACGTGGCCGGGCAGATCCCGGGCGGCTGGCTGCTTGACCGGTTCGGGTCGAAAAAAATCTATGCCTTGAGCATTTTTACCTGGTCGCTGTTCACCGTGCTGCAAGGCTATGTCGGTGAATTCGGTGTCTCCACCGCCGTGGTGGCGCTGTTCATGCTGCGTTTTCTGGTGGGGCTGGCCGAGGCGCCTTCCTTCCCGGGTAACGCCCGCATCGTCGCGGCCTGGTTCCCCACCGCTGAACGCGGCACCGCTTCGGCGATTTTCAACTCCGCCCAGTATTTCGCCACGGTGTTGTTTGCGCCGCTGATGGGTTGGATCGTCTACCGCTTTGGCTGGCAGCACGTGTTCATCGTGATGGGCGTGGTCGGTATCGTGTTCTCGCTGGTCTGGCTGAAGGTTATCCACAGCCCGCGTCAGCACCCGATGATCAATGAGGCCGAGTTCAATCACATCGCCGCCAACGGCGCGATGGTCGACATGGACCAGGACAAGGGCAGGGGTAAGAAGACCGACGGTCCGAAGTGGGATTACATCCGCCAACTGCTGACCAACCGCATGATGCTCGGCGTGTACCTGGGCCAATACTGCATCAACGGCATCACCTACTTCTTCCTGACCTGGTTCCCGGTGTACCTGGTGCAGGAACGCGGCATGACCATCCTCAAGGCTGGTTTCATCGCCTCCTTGCCGGCGATCTGCGGCTTCATCGGTGGCGTGCTAGGCGGGGTGATTTCCGACTACCTGCTGCGCAAGGGCCACTCGCTGACCTTCGCTCGCAAGGCGCCGATCATCGCCGGCCTGCTGGTGTCCAGCAGCATCGTGGCGTGCAACTACGTGGACATCGAATGGATGGTGGTGGGCTTCATGGCCTTGGCCTTCTTCGGTAAAGGCGTAGGCGCACTGGGTTGGGCCGTGGTGTCCGACACTTCGCCAAAACAGATCGCCGGTCTGAGTGGCGGCCTGTTCAACACCTTCGGCAACCTGGCATCGATCACCACGCCGATCGTCATCGGCTACATCATCAGCTCCACCGGTTCGTTCAAATGGGCGCTGGTGTTCGTGGGCTGCAACGCGCTGATGGCGGTGTTCAGTTACCTGGTGATCGTCGGGCCGATCAAGCGTGTCGTGCTCAAAGAGCCCGCGGCCCGGGATGATCAACTTTCCAGCCTGTCTGAAGCGAAATCCTGAAGGAGCGATGTCGATGCAACTGATTGAACATGCCGATTCGCCCCGTTACATCCGCCTGAATGAGCGGGACAACGTGGTCATTGTGGTGAACGACCAGGGCGTGCCAGCCGGGACTGAGTTCCCGGATGGCCTGGTCACCGTGGACTTTGTACCGCAGAGCCACAAGGTAACCCTGGAAGATATTCCCGAGGGCGGCGAGGTGATTCGCTACGGCCAGGTCATTGGCTACGCATTGCAACCGATCCCCCGTGGCAGTTGGGTCAAGGAAGACCAACTGCGCATGCCCACCGCACCGCCGCTGGACAGCCTGCCGCTGTCCACCGACGTGCCGGCGGCCGATGCGCCGTTGCAAGGTTACACCTTCGAAGGCTATCGCAACGCCGACGGTACCGTGGGCACGCGCAACATCCTGGGCATAACCACCACGGTGCAGTGCGTGACCGGGGTGCTGGACCATGCGGTCAAGCGCATCAAGGACGAATTGCTGCCCAAGTACCCGAACGTCGATGACGTGGTGGCGCTGACTCACAGCTACGGCTGCGGTGTGGCGATCACCGCCACCGACGCGTACATCCCGATCCGCACCGTGCGCAATCTGGCACGCAACCCGAACCTGGGTGGCGAAGCGCTGGTGATCAGCCTGGGCTGCGAGAAATTGCAGGCCGGGCAGGTGATGCATGAGAACGACAGCTCGGTGGACCTCAGCGAGCCATGGCTGTATCGCTTGCAGGATTCCAGTCACGGTTTCACCGAAATGATCGAGCAGATCATGGAACTGGCCGAAACCCGGCTGAAGAAGCTCGATCTGCGCCGCCGCGAAACCGTGCCGGCCTCGGAGCTGATCCTGGGCATGCAGTGCGGCGGCAGCGATGCGTTTTCCGGCATCACCGCCAACCCGGCCCTGGGCTATGCCTCGGACCTGCTGCTGCGGGCCGGGGCGACGGTGATGTTTTCCGAAGTCACCGAAGTGCGCGATGCGATCTACCTGCTGACCTCCCGGGCGCAAACCCGGGAAGTCGCCCAGGAGCTGGTACGCGAGATGGACTGGTACGACCGTTACCTGGCCAAGGGCGAGGCCGATCGCAGTGCCAACACCACGCCGGGCAACAAGAAGGGCGGGCTGTCGAACATCGTCGAAAAATCCCTGGGCTCGATCGTCAAGTCCGGCAGCAGTGCAATCAACGGCGTTCTGGGTCCGGGCGAGCGCTTTAAGCAAAAGGGCCTGATCTTCTGCGCGACACCGGCCAGTGATTTTGTCTGCGGCACCTTGCAACTGGCGGCGGGGATGAACCTGCATGTCTTCACCACCGGCCGTGGCACGCCGTACGGCTTGGCCATGGCGCCGGTCGTAAAGGTCTCGACCCGCACCGAACTGGCCCAGCGCTGGCCGGACCTGATCGACATCGACGCCGGCCGGATCGCCACCGGGCGCGCCTCCATCGAGGAACTGGGCTGGGAACTGTTCCATTACTACCTGGACGTGGCCAGCGGCAAGAAACAGACCTGGGCCGAGCGGCACAAGCTGTACAACGACATCACCTTGTTCAACCCGGCGCCGATTACTTGATGATTTCGTGATCGCTGGAGATCCAGTGTGGGAGCGAGCTTGCTCGCGATGACGGCGGTACATTCAGCATTTATGCAAGCTGACACACCGCTATCGCGAGCAAGCTCGCTCCCACAGGGGTTTGTGGTGAATATGGATTTTGTGTTCACCCAGGAACAAATGTGGGAGCGAGCCTGCTCGCGATAGCGGTCTACCAGACGCCAGTGTCGTTAGTGGCTATCATTAGCCACCTAACGACACCCTTCTCAAGGTCCCCGGCATGCTGGCAATTTTCCTCGAAACCCTGAACATCACCGCGCCGGTGTTTGCCATGTTGTTTCTGGGGACGTTGCTCAAGCGCATCTATTGGATCAACGACAACTTCATCCACATGGCCTCGTCCCTGGTGTTCAACGTCACCATGCCGGCGCTGTTGTTCCTCGGCATCCTGCATGCCGATCTCCACGCGGCATTGCAGCCGGACCTGTTGATCTATTTCTCCATTGCCACCCTGGTGTGCTTTGCCGTGGCCTGGGGCTGGGCGATCTGGCGTTGCCCGCGTGAGGACCGTGGCATCTATACCCAGGGCGCCTTTCGCGGCAATAACGGCGTGATCGGCCTGGCACTGGCGGCGAGCATGTATGGCGACTACGGGATTTCCCTGGGGTCGATACTCGCGGCCCTGGTGATCCTGTTCTACAACACCCTGTCGACCATCGTGCTGGCGGTCTACAGCCCAGTGATCAAGTCCGACCCCTGGAGCATCTGCAAAAGCGTGGTCAGCAACCCGCTGATCATCAGTGTGGTCGTAGCCGCGCCGTTGGCCTATTGGCAGATAGGCCTGCCGAACTGGTTCGAAACCTCGGCCAAATACCTTGCCCAGATGACCTTGCCCCTGGCGTTGATCTGCATCGGCGGCACGCTGTCGCTGGCGGCGCTGCGCAAAAGCGGCAAGATGGCCCTGAGTTCGAGTCTGGTGAAAATGATCGGCCTGCCCCTGCTGGCCACCCTCGGCGCCTGGCTCTGGGGTTTTCGTGGGGCGGAGCTGGGAATTCTGTTCCTGTACTTTGGCAGCCCCACCGCCGCCGCCAGTTACGTCATGGCCCGCGCGGCCGATGGCAACCATGAACTGGCCGCGGCGATCATCGTCATCACCACGTTGATGGCGGCAATTACCACCAACTTGGGGATTTTTGTGCTGCAGTGGGGTGGGTGGATCTAGGTTCTGGGTTGTGGTGTTCTTGAGGGCCCATCGCGAGCAGGTTCGCTCCCACATTAGATGGGCGGTGTACACAAGTTTCCAGTCCGCCTGCGATCCCTGTGGGAGCGAGCCTGCTCGCGATAGCGATCTAACAGTCACTCAGATTTCTGATAACTATCGATCACTTCCTGCGCCGCCCTGAATGCATCAATCGCCGCCGGCACCCCCGCATACACCGCGCAATGCAGCAACGCCTCGCGAATCTCTTCCACTGTACAGCCGTTGTTCAAGGCCCCGCGCACGTGGCCTTTCAATTCCTGCGGGCATTTGAGAGCGGTGAGGGCGGCGAGGGTGATCAGGCTGCGGGTTTTGAGCGGCAGGCCTTCGCGGCTCCAAACGCTGCCCCAGGCGTGCTCGTTGACGAAGTCCTGCAGCGGCTGGGTGAATTCGGTGGCGTTGCCCAAGGCACGGTCGACGAACGCGTCGCCCATCACCTGGCGGCGCATGTCCAGGCCGGTCTTTGGAGTGTCGGTCATGGCAAATCCCTCTTGTGGTGTTGACGGCGCCAGGCGCGCAAGGAGCTGAACAGCAAAAACGCGAGCAGGGCCGGCAGCACATAGAACAGCATCAGTCGTTCCAGTTGGCCGGCCAGAGGCATGCCGGTAGTGAACGACACCACATGCAGCCCATAGGCCAGGTACAAGCCCAAAAACAGCAGACCTTCGGCGCGGGTGACGCGGTAGCCGGAATAAAACACCGGCAGGCACAGTACCGCCACGCCGAGCATCACCGGCAGGTCGAAATCCAGAGCATTGGGGGACACCGAAAGCGGCGAGGGCGCGGCGAGGGCCGTCACCCCCAGCACGCCCAGCAGGTTGAACAGGTTGCTGCCGATCACGTTGCCCACGGCAATGTCTCGCTGGCCCCGCAGGGCGGCGATCAGCGAGGTGGCCAGTTCCGGCAGCGAGGTGCTGACGGCGACGATGGTCAGGCCGATGATGCGTTCCGACAGCCCCAGGTCCGTCGCCACTTCCACCGCCGCGCCCAACAGCAAGTGCCCGGCGAAAATCAGCATCGCCAGGCCCACGACCATCATCGACAGGCTTTTGGGCCATGACACTTGCGCCACGTCCACGCCCATCCCATGCGGTCGCCCCGAATGCCGCGACTGGCGCAGCAACAGGCCCAGGTACACCGCCAGGGCCATCAACAGCAACGCGCCGTCCAGTTGCGTCAGTTCCTCGTTCCAGGCCAGCACGAACACCAGCAGGCTGGCGCCGATCATCAGCGGGATGTCCAGGCGCACCAGTTGACGCGAGACGCGCAACGGAATGATCAGGGCCGACAACCCGAGGGTGACGAGGATGTTGAAGATGCTGCTGCCGATCACGCTGCCCACGGCGATGTCGGCGTTCTGCGCCAGGGTCGCTTGCAGGCTGACGGCCATTTGCGGGGCGCTGCTGCCAAAGGCGACCACGGTCAGGCCGATGATCAGCGGACGCACCTGCAAACGTGCCGCCAGGCCCACGGCGGCGCGCACCAGCAGCTCGGCACCAGCGATCAGCAACAGCAGGCCACCGAACAGCTCAATCAGGCTCAGCAGCGGGATGGCATTGAGTAGGGAAATGTCCGGGCTCCGTCTATCAATCGTCGAGGGCTTGCACACGCACCCGTGCGGTGCCGCTGCGTAGCATGCCCAGTTGCTCGGCGGCAGCGCGGGATACATCGATCAGGCGGCCACGAGTGTAGGGGCCACGGTCGTTGATGCGGACCACGACACTGTCGTTGTTTTTCAGGTTGGTGACTTTCACCCGAGTGCCGAACGGCAACTGGCGATGGGCGGCGGTCAGGCCATGCTGGTTGAAGCGCTCGCCGCTGGCGGTGCGCTTGCCATGGTGCCTGGCACCGTAATAAGAGGCGACGCCGGTCTGGTCATAGCCGTGTGGATCGACCGTCCCGCTCTGGCTGGCACAACCGGCCAGCAGGGACAGCAGGGCGCAGGCGGCGAGGAGACGCTTCATGTTGGGGTTTCCCACATCAATGTGGTTGTGGAATGCATTGTGGCGAGGGAGCTTGCCCCCGCTGGGGCGCGAAGCGGCCCCCATTTCCGCTGCCGGATTTGGGGGCTGCTGCGCAGCCCAGCGGGAGCAAGCTCCCTCGCCACAGGGGAATGAGCCAGATGCAGGTACTGGCTCCATGGCAATCAGCCCTCGAGCTTGCTTTTAAGCAGTTCGTTGACCTGTTGCGGGTTGGCCTTGCCCTTGGAGGCTTTCATGGCCTGGCCGACGAAGAAACCGAACATCTTGCCGCGCTTGGCTTCGTCTGCCGCACGGTATTGCTCGACTTGCTCGGCGTTGGCCGCGAGCATTTCATCGAGTACGGCGCTGATCGCACCGGTGTCGGTGACTTGCTTCAAGCCGCGCTTCTCAATGATCTCATCAGCGCTGCCTTCACCATTGGCCATGGCTTCGAAGACCATTTTGGCGATCTTGCCGGAAATGGTGTTGTCCTTGATCCGCAACAGCATGCCGCCCAGTTGCTCGGCCGATACCGGCGACTGGTCGATCTCCAGGCCCTGCTTGTTCAGCAGGCTGCCCAACTCGACCATCACCCAGTTGGCCGCCAGCTTGGCGTCGCCGCCGATGCTCACGACTTTTTCGAAGTAATCGGCCTGTTCGCGGCTGGTGGCCAGGACGTTGGCGTCATAGCTCGACAGCCCGAACTGCGCCTGGAAGCGCTCGCGTTTCTGGGGTGGCAGTTCCGGCAAGGTGGCACGTACGTCATTGAGGAACGAGTCCTCGATCACCACGGGCAGCAGGTCCGGGTCGGGGAAGTAACGGTAGTCGTTGGCTTCCTCTTTACTGCGCATCGGACGGGTTTCGTCCTTGTTCGGGTCGTACAGGCGAGTCTGCTGGATGACCTTGCCGCCGTCCTCGATCAGTTCGATCTGGCGCTGGATCTCGCTGTTGATCGCTTTCTCGATGAAGCGGAACGAGTTGACGTTCTTGATCTCGCAGCGGGTGCCGAATTCAACCTGGCCCTTGGGCCGGATCGACACGTTGCAGTCGCAACGCAGCGAGCCTTCGGCCATGTTGCCGTCGCAAATGCCCAGGTAGCGCACCAGCGCGTGGATCGCCTTGACGTAGGCTACGGCTTCCTTGGCACTGCGCATGTCCGGTTCAGAGACGATTTCCAGCAACGGCGTGCCGGCACGGTTCAGGTCGATGCCGGTGGCACCGTTGAATTCTTCGTGCAGGCTCTTGCCGGCGTCTTCTTCCAGGTGCGCACGGGTGATGCCGACGCGCTTGACCGTACCGTCTTCCAGGGCGATGTCCAGGTGGCCCTTGCCGACAATCGGCAATTCCATCTGGCTGATCTGGTAGCCCTTGGGCAGGTCCGGGTAGAAGTAGTTCTTGCGGGCGAATACGTTGTGCTGGCCAATCTCGGCGTCAATCGCCAGACCGAACATCACCGCCATGCGCACGGCTTCGGCGTTGAGCACCGGCAGCACGCCGGGCATGCCCAGGTCGACCAGGCTGGCCTGGGTGTTGGGCTCGGAGCCGAACGTGGTGGAGCTACCGGAAAAGATTTTCGACCGGGTGGTGAGCTGGGTATGAATCTCCAGCCCGATCACGACTTCCCATTGCATGTGTTTCTCCTCAGAAGCCGGTTGGGGTGCGGGTGTGCCAGTCAGTGTTCAACTGATACTGGTGCGCCACATTGAGCAGGCGGCCTTCCTGGAAGTACGGTGCGAGCAACTGCACGCCCACCGGCAGGCCATCGACGAAACCGGCCGGCATGGACAGGCCCGGCAGGCCAGCGAGGTTGGCGGTGATGGTGTAGACGTCTTCCAGGTACTCAGCGACCGGGTCGCTGCTCTTGGCGCCGAGTTTCCAGGCCGGGTTCGGCGTGGTCGGGCCAAGGATGATGTCGACCTCGTTGAAGGCGGCCATGAAGTCGTTCTTCACCAGGCGACGGATTTTCTGCGCCTTGAGGTAGTAGGCATCGTAGTAGCCGGCGGACAGCGCGTAGGCACCGACCATGATCCGGCGCTGCACTTCGGCGCCGAAGCCTTCGCCACGGGAGCGCTTGTACAGGTCCATCAGGTTGTCCGGATTTTCGCAGCGATAGCCGAAGCGCACGCCGTCGAAAC
Organism: Pseudomonas sp. P105; assembly: GCF_032614175.1. Lineage (NCBI taxonomy): Bacteria > Pseudomonadati > Pseudomonadota > Gammaproteobacteria > Pseudomonadales > Pseudomonadaceae > Pseudomonas > Pseudomonas sp. P105. The sequence goes on along the minus strand of NZ_CP126693.1, from coordinate 5,310,922 downwards.
GCGACAGGTTCGAGGACGCTTCCGCCGGGGCGATCACGTAGTACGCCGGAATCGCGTGCTGCATGTTCGGCAGGCTGATTGGCTTGATCACCGCGCCGAGCTTCTCCAGCGCCTTGATGCTGTTGTGGGTCAGCTCGGCGATGCGCGGGTCCAGGCCGGCGCTGAAATATTCCTTCGGCACGCCGATGCGCAGGCCCTGCAACGAGCCGTTGAGGCTGGCGCTGTAGTCCGGCACCGGTTCATCGATGCTGGTGGAGTCGTTCGGATCGAAGCCAGCCATGCCTTGCAGCAGGATCGCGCAGTCTTCGGCGGTGCGGGCCAGCGGGCCGCCCTGGTCGAGGCTGGAGGCGTAGGCGATCATGCCCCAGCGCGATACGCGGCCATAGGTCGGCTTGAGGCCCGTGAGGTTGGTAAACGCCGCCGGTTGGCGAATCGAACCGCCAGTGTCGGTGGCGGTGGCGGCCGGCAGCAGGCGCGCGGCCACGGCGGCGGCGGAACCACCGGACGAGCCACCCGGTACGTGTTCCAGGTTCCACGGGTTTTTCACTGCGCCGTAGTAGCTCGACTCGTTGGCCGAACCCATGGCGAATTCGTCCATGTTGGTCTTGCCCAGGGTCACGGCGCCGGCTGCGGCCAGTTTGGCGACCACGGTGGCATCGTACGGGGCCTTGAAGTTGTCGAGCATCTTCGAGCCGCAACTGGTGCGGATGCCCTGGGTGCAGAACAGATCCTTGTGGGCAATCGGTGCGCCGAGTAGGGCGCCGCTCTCACCGTTGGCGCGACGGGCGTCGGCGGCCTTGGCCTGGCTCAGGGCCAGTTCTTCGGTGAGGCTGATGAAGCTGTTGAGCTGCGGGTCGAGCTGGGCGATGCGCGCCAGCAGGGCCTGGGTCAGCTCTTCGGAAGAAAACTTTTTATCGGCGAGTCCGCGGGCGATCTCGGCCAGGGTCATGTGATGCATGAGAGGCTCTTTCCCTTTAGTCGATGACTTTCGGAACCAGGTACAGGCCGTTTTCGACCGCTGGTGCGATGGACTGGTAGGCCTCGCGGTGATTGGACTCGGTCACGACGTCGGCGCGCAGGCGCTGGCTGGCTTCCAGTGGGTGGGCCAGGGGTTCGATGCCGTCGGTGTTGACCGCCTGCATCTCGTCGACCAGCCCCAGAATGCTGTTCAGGGCAGAAGTAATGTGTGGAAGATCGGCTTCATCGAGGCCCAGACAGGCCAGGTGAGCGATTTTTTCCACGTCGGAGCGTTCAAGCGCCATGGGATTCTCCAGTGGAAAACAAAACGGACGCAATCTGTCCGTGTGTTAGATTGTCGGAACACTACCGCATTTCTACGGTCCAGTGCCCTGTATCACAAATACTGTTCCTTTTTGACGGCCTCTATTGTCGTCAACAAAGGAACGTATCTGTGAAACAGGGCATTGGCCGCGATTTCGGGGTTTGGTGCACAGAAAAGCGGCCAATTTAACATATTGGCGCCTTGCCCAAAATCCCTGTCGTTGTTAGAGTTTGCCGCACTTTTTTACCCACGCGTTGCCTAGGGTCCCTTTCCCATGTTCAAGAAACTGCGTGGCATGTTTTCCAGCGATCTTTCCATTGACCTGGGCACTGCCAACACCCTTATTTACGTGCGCGAGCGCGGTATCGTCCTGAATGAACCCTCGGTAGTGGCCATCCGCACCCATGGTAACCAGAAGAGTGTCGTGGCTGTCGGTACCGAAGCCAAGCGCATGCTGGGCCGTACTCCGGGCAACATTGCAGCCATTCGCCCCATGAAGGACGGCGTGATCGCCGACTTCAGCGTCTGCGAAAAGATGCTGCAGTACTTCATCAACAAAGTTCACGAAAACAGTTTCCTGCAGCCCAGCCCTCGCGTGCTGATCTGCGTGCCCTGCAAGTCCACCCAGGTGGAGCGTCGTGCCATCCGTGAGTCGGCCCTTGGCGCCGGTGCCCGTGAAGTGTTCCTGATCGAAGAACCGATGGCCGCTGCCATCGGTGCCGGCCTGCCGGTCGAAGAGGCCCGTGGTTCGATGGTCGTCGACATCGGTGGTGGTACCACTGAAATCGCCTTGATCTCCCTCAACGGTGTGGTCTACGCCGAGTCCGTACGTGTGGGCGGCGACCGTTTCGACGAAGCGATCATCACCTACGTGCGCCGCAACTACGGCAGCCTGATCGGCGAATCCACCGCCGAGCGCATCAAGCAGGAAATCGGCACGGCCTATCCGGGCGGCGAAGTACGTGAAGTCGACGTTCGCGGCCGTAACCTGGCTGAAGGCGTTCCACGTGCCTTCACCCTCAACTCCAACGAAGTGCTCGAAGCACTGCAAGAGTCGCTGGCGACCATCGTGCAGGCGGTCAAGAGTGCTCTGGAGCAGTCGCCGCCGGAACTGGCGTCGGACATCGCCGAGCGCGGCCTGGTGCTGACCGGTGGTGGCGCGCTGCTGCGTGACCTCGACAAGCTGCTGGCCCAGGAAACCGGCTTGCCGGTGATCGTTGCCGAAGACCCGCTGACTTGCGTTGCCCGTGGCGGTGGCCGTGCATTGGAAATGATGGACAAGCACACCATGGATCTGCTCTCCAGCGAATAAGCCCGCCTGGATGGTCTATGTTGTTCGCTCCCCGGGCAGCACTTTGCAGTGCTGCCCGTTGACGTTTATCTTCTGTCATTCGTATCCAGGCCGGTTTGATGCCGTATGAATAAAGAAAACATTTGCCTGGGAGGAGCGGCTTATTAAACCGCTTTTCGCCAAAGGCCCCTCATTGGGTGTGCGCCTGCTGGTGCTGACCGTGCTGTCGGTCGCGCTGATGGTGGTCGATGCCCGTTTCACGCTGCTCAAGCCAGTGCGCAGTCAGATGTCGCTGGTATTGATGGAATCCTACTGGATCACCGATTTGCCGCAGCGCTTGTGGCAGGGTGTGGCCAGCCAGTTTGGCAGCCGGACCGAGCTGGTGGCCGAAAACGAAAAACTCAAGACCGAGAACCTGCTGTTGCAGGGACGCATGCAGAAGCTGGCGGCCCTCACCGAGCAAAACGTGCGGCTGCGCGAGCTGCTCAATTCCTCGGCGCTGGTCAACGAGAAGGTCGAAGTGGCCGAGTTGATCGGCATGGACCCCAATCCCTTTACCCACCGCATCATCATCAACAAGGGTGAGCGCGACGGTGTTGTCCTCGGCCAGCCGGTACTCGATGCTCGCGGCCTGATGGGGCAGGTGGTGGAGTTGATGCCCTACACCTCTCGCGTGCTGTTGCTGACCGATACCACCCACAGCATTCCCGTGCAGGTCAACCGCAACGGCTTGCGGGCGATTGCCAGCGGCACCGGTAATCCGGAGCGCCTGGAGCTGCGGCACGTCGCAGACACCGCCGACATCAAGGAAGGCGACCTGCTGGTCAGTTCCGGTCTCGGTCAGCGATTCCCGGCCGGGTATCCGGTGGCGACGGTCAAGGAGGTCATACACGACTCAGGTCAGCCGTTCGCCATCGTGCGTGCGGTGCCAACGGCTGCGCTGAATCGCAGCCGATACCTGCTGCTGGTATTCAGCGACAACCGCACCCCGGAAGAGCGCGCCAACGACGCCGCCGTGGCCCAGGAGGCCGAGGACCGGCAGAACAGCGACTCGACCGCGACCCCGGTTACCCCGGCGACAGCCCCGGCACCTGCCCCGGCTGCAACGACCCCGGCGCCAACGCCAGCGACCGCTCCGGCTGCTACGCCGGCCACCCAAGCACCGGCGACTCAGCCCGCAAGGCCCGCGGCCAAACCGCCTGTCTCCACGCCGGCCACCGCGCCAGCCACCAGGGGAGCACGAGAATAATGAGCAGTACACATTCCGGTAACGGCTGGATGGTCTGGCTGACGTTCGCCATCGGCCTGTTGCTCAGCGTTTCGCCGCTGCCACAATTCATGGAAATCCTGCGCCCGCTGTGGCTGGCGCTGCTGCTGGCATTCTGGGCACTGGCGCTGCCGCACAAGGTCGGCATGGTCACCGCCTGGTGCCTGGGGCTGGCCGAAGACGTGCTTTATGGCACGTTGCTGGGGCAGAACGCGTTGATCCTGACGCTGATCACGTTCCTGGTGTTATCGCTGCAACAACGCCTGCGGATGTTCCCCATGTGGCAGCAGTGCCTGGTGATCCTGGTGATTTTCGGCCTGGCGCAGCTGGTGCAACTGTGGCTCAGCGCGCTGACCGGCAATCGCCAGCCGACCCTGGCGCTGGTGTTGCCGGCACTGGTCAGTGCCTTGCTCTGGCCGTGGGTCAGCTTCGGTTTGCGTGGCTTGCGCCTGCGTTTCAAAATCAACTGATTCGGTCAGGCATTGGCCCGCACCTTGAGAGGGAGATGTCTTGATGAAACCGCTTTACCTCGCCTCGGGCTCGCCGCGTCGGCGTGAGTTGCTCACGCAGATCGGTGTGCCATTCACCGCCGTCAGCGCAGACATCGACGAAACTCCCCTGGATGACGAAACCCCTTCGGCCTATGTCGAACGTCTGGCGCGCGGCAAGGCCGAGGCCGGGCGACGTGCTTTGCCCGCAGGCGTGGACGGCTGCGTGCTGGGTGCCGACACCGCCGTGGTGCTGGACGGGCGGATTCTGGGCAAGCCGCTGGATCAGGCCGACTCGATGGCGATGCTCTTGAGCCTGTCCGATCGTGACCATGAGGTGCTGACCGCCATTGCGATACTGGACGGGCAACGTTGTGAATCCCGTGTGGTGCGCAGCCGGGTCAGCTTTCGCTCCATCACTGAGCAACAAGCGCTAGCCTATTGGAACAGCGGTGAGCCCCGGGACAAGGCCGGCGGCTATGGTATTCAGGGCTTGGGGGCGGTATTCGTCGCCGGACTTGAAGGCAGCTATTCAGCCGTGGTCGGCCTGCCGTTGTGCGAAACCTCGGAGCTGTTGGGCCATTTCGGCATACCCTGTTGGCAAACCCTGAGCGCGCGCTGAGCGCCGTCTGACTTGATGCGGCCATTATCGTGAACACGCCTGAACGAGACCCTGCCATGAGTGAAGAGATCCTGATCAACATCACGCCGATGGAATCGCGCGTGGCGGTGGTTGAAAACGGTGTTCTGCAAGAAGTTCACGTCGAGCGCACGCAAAAACGTGGCATCGTCGGCAATATCTATAAAGGCAAGGTGGTGCGGGTGTTGCCGGGCATGCAGGCGGCGTTCGTCGATATTGGCCTGGATCGCGCGGCATTCATTCATGCCTCGGAAATATCCATGCGTGAAGGCCCGGCCGTGGAGAGCATCAGTGCCCTGGTTCATGAAGGCCAGAGCCTGGTGGTCCAGGTCACCAAGGACCCCATCGGTTCCAAGGGCGCGCGCTTGACCACGCAGCTGTCGATTCCGTCGCGCTACCTGGTGTACATGCCGCGCACCGCCCACGTCGGCATTTCCCTGAAGATCGAAGACGAAGCCGAGCGCGAGCGCCTCAAGCAGGTGGTCAGCGATTGCGTGGAGAAAGAGGGCATCAAGGAAGCTGGAGGTTTCATCCTGCGCACTGCCGCCGAAGGGGCCGGGGCCGATGAAATTCTCATGGACATCCGCTATTTGCGCCGGCTCTGGGACCAGATCGCCGATCAGATCAAGACCATCGCCACCCCCAGCGTGATCTACGAAGACCTCGGTCTGGCGTTGCGGACCCTGCGGGATCTGGTCAGCCCCAAGATTGAGAAAATCCGCATCGATTCCCGGGAAACCTTCCAGAAAACCACCCAGTTTGTGGCGGAGCTGATGCCGGAAATCGCTGATCGTCTCGAGCATTACCCCGGCGAGCGGCCGATTTTCGACCTGTACGGCGTCGAAGACGAAATCCAGAAGGCCCTGGAGCGTAAGGTGCCGCTCAAGTCCGGCGGCTACCTGGTGGTGGACCCGGCCGAGGCCATGAGCACCATTGACGTCAACACCGGGGCGTTCGTCGGCCATCGCAACCTCGAAGAAACCATCTTCAAGACCAACCTGGAAGCGGCCACCGCCATCGCTCGTCAGCTGCGCCTGCGCAACCTGGGCGGAATCATCATCATCGACTTCATCGACATGGAGCATGAAGAGCACCAGCGCCAGGTGCTGCGGACCCTGGAAAAACAACTCGAGCGCGACCACGCCAAGACCAACATCATCGGGATCACCGAACTGGGCCTGGTGCAGATGACCCGCAAGCGCACTCGCGAGAGCCTTGAGCAGGTGCTGTGTGAACCGTGCAGCAGTTGCCAGGGCCGGGGCAAGCTCAAGACCCCGGAAACCGTGTGTTACGAAATCTTCCGGGAAATCCTCCGGGAGGCACGCGCTTACCAGGCCACAGGTTATAGAGTGTTGGCGAACCAGAAAGTGGTGGATCGCCTGCTCGATGAAGAGTCAGGGAACGTTGCGGAACTGGAGGCCTTTATCGGTCGCACGATTCGCTTTCAGGTGGAAACCATGTATTCCCAGGAACAATACGACGTGGTGCTGCTCTGAAGTGGCTTCATGAGCGGCAGCCCCGCGGATTTGAATACTTTTGCCAGGGGAGCCCGCTGACATGGAGCGTCTGACACGCATTTTGGCCGCGCTGACCCGTTGGGGCCTGGGCCTGTGCGCGCTGCTGTTGGTGCTGGTGGCACTGTATGTCAGCCTCGGGCGAGAACTGGCTCCGCTGGTGGCCGAATACCGCGCCGAGGTCCAGACCCGCGCCAGCGAAGCGTTGGGCATCCCCGTGCATATCGGCAGCCTGGACGGTAGCTGGAGCGCCCTGGCCCCCATCCTGCTGGCCCACGACGTGATGGTCGGCGAGGGCGCCAATACCTTGCATCTGGATCAGGTGCGGGCCGTGCCGGACTTGTGGGGCAGCCTGGTGGCGCGTCAGGTGCGCATTGCTCACCTGGAACTCAGCGGCCTGAAGATCAGCCTCAAGGAAGGCGCCGACGGCAAGTGGGCCCTGGAGGGGCTGCCGGTGCAGGACGATCAGCCCCTGGATCCCCAGCAACTGCTCGAGCGCATGCAGATGATCTCGAAGCTGTCGGTGCTCGACAGTCAGGTGACCTTGCAGCCGCTGGAACAACCGCCGCTGACCCTGACCTATGTTGGCCTGAGCCTGCGCACCGGTGTTGCCCGTCAGCGTCTGGATGCTCGACTGACCCTGCCTGACGGCCAACCCGTCGCGATCAACCTGCGCACCCGTATCCGCGCCAGCGACTGGAAGAACGGCCAGGCTGATGTCTACCTGAGTCTGCCGCAAAGCGATTGGTCCAAATGGCTGCCGGAACGCCTGACTCGACAATGGCATTTTTCCCGGATCAAGGCTGGCGCAGAGTTCTGGCTGAGCTGGGGGGCGGGCACCGTGCAAAGCGCGGCCATTCGACTGAACGCGCCGGACATCCAGGGCGCCTATGCCGAGCGCAAGCCGGTGCAGATCCATAACCTGGCGCTCAACGGGTATTTCCAGCGCAGCGACCAGGGATTCAGCGCAACCTTCGATTCCCTGGCAATGAGCCTGGGCGAAACCCGTTGGGAATCGCGCCTGCAGTTGCAACAGAACAACGCCACCGAAAAAACCGAAGAACTCTGGCACGTGCAGGCTGATCGCCTCGACCTCACGCCGCTGACGCCGTTGCTCCATGCCCTGGCGCCGTTGCCCGAGGGTGTTGCCACGGCAATCGACCGGCTCAAGTTCACGGGCGGCCTGCGCAACGTGCTGCTGGACTACCGCCCGCAGAACAGCGGTGATCAGAAAGTCAGCTTCGCCACCAACCTGGACACCGTAGGCTTTGATGCCTATCGCGGTGCCCCGGCGGCGCGCAACGTGTCCGGGAGCCTGAGCGGCGACCTGGGCGGCGGTGAGCTGCGCATGGACAGCAAAGATTTTTCCCTGCACCTGGACCCGATCTTCGCCAAGCCCTGGCAATACTTGCAGGCTAACGCCCGGCTGACCTGGAAACTGGACAAGCAGGGTTTCACGCTGATTGCGCCGTACCTGAAGGTACTGGGGGAGGAGGGCCGGATTGCCGGTGACTTCCTGATTCGCCTGCATTTCGACCACAGCCAGGAAGACTACATGGACCTGCGGGTCGGCCTGGTGGATGGCGACGGTCGCTATACCGCCAAGTATCTGCCTGCTGTCCTGAGTCCTGCGCTGGATGAGTGGCTGCGCACGGCAATCGTCAAGGGCGCGGTGGATCAGGGTTTTTTCCAGTATCAAGGTTCGCTGAACCAGGGCGCTGAAGACGCGGCTCGCAGCATCAGCCTGTTTTTCAAGGTGCATGATGCCGAGCTGGCCTTCCAGCCGGGTTGGCCTTCGGTGAGCAAGGTCAGCGGTGATGTTTTCGTCGAAGACAGCGGCGTGCGTATCTTTGCAAGTCAAGGGCAGTTGCTGGACACCCAGGTCAGGAATGTTTCGGTGAACATCCCCCATGTGCCCAGCGGCCAGAATTCCCATCTGCTGTTGGACGGCGAGTTCGCCGGAGGCTTGGGTGACGGCTTGAAGATCCTGCAGACGGCGCCGATCGGTACGGCGCAGACGTTCGCCGGCTGGGAAGGCGAGGGCGACCTGCTGGGCAGTGTGAAGCTGGATATTCCTTTGGCGAAAGGCGAGCAACCGAAGATTCTGGTGGACTTCAAGACCGACAAGGCCCGGCTCAAGCTCAGCGAGCCGGTGCTGGAGCTGACGCAGCTCAAGGGCGATTTCCGCTTCGACAGCAACAAAGGACTGAGCGGCAAGAATATCGCGGCCCGAGCGTTCGACCGGCCCGTGACCGCGCAGATTTTTGCCGAAGGCCGTGCCGGTGAACTGACTACGCGGGTGGCCGCCTCCGGACAGGTGGAGGTCAAGAAACTCACTGACTGGCTGAAGGTTACACAACCATTGCCGGTGACTGGCGTGGTGCCGTATCAGTTGCAGGTGATCCTCGACGGTGCCGACAGCCAACTGTCGGTCAGTTCCAGTCTCAAGGGCGTGGCCGTGGATCTGCCCGCGCCCTTCGGGTTGGCGCCCGATGCCGGGCGTGACACGGTGTTTCGCATGACCTTGCAAGGCGCGGAGCGCCGTTACTGGGTGGATTATGGCGACCTGGCCAGCTTCACCTACGCGGCGCCGAATGGACAGGTTGCAGACGGTCGCGGTGAACTCTTGCTCGGTAACGGTGATGCGATTCTGCCGGGAGGCAAGGGCCTGCGCCTGCGCGGGACGCTGTCGCAGCTGGATGTGAGTCCGTGGCAGGAGCTGGTGGGCAAGTATGCGGGGCAGGATCCGGGCGGTAGCGCCAAACAACTGCTTAGCAGCGTCGATCTGAACATCGGCAAGCTCACCGCCATGGGCACGACCCTGGACCGGGCTTCGGTGCAACTGGACCGCAAGCCTGACGCCTGGGCTTTGCGACTTGCCAGCGAGCAGGCCAAGGGCACCGCCAGTCTGCCGGACGCGAAGGCCGCACCGATCGGTATCAAGCTTGACTACATTCGCCTGCCGGCCGCCGACCCGACGGTCCAGACCGACGAAAACGCGCCGGACCCGCTGGCCTCGGTCGATCCCCGCAACATTCCGGCCATGGATATTGTCATTGACCAGTTGTTCCAGGGGCCCGACCTCATTGGTGCCTGGTCGTTGAAGGTGCGTCCGACAGGCAAGGGCGTTGCCTTGAACAACCTGGACATGGGCCTCAAGGGCATGGTCTTGAGCGGCAATGGTGGCTGGGAAGGCGTCCCCGGCTCCACCAGCAGTTGGTACAAAGGCCGCATCGGTGGCAAGAACCTGGCCGATGTGCTCAAGGGCTGGGGCTATGCGCCGAGCGTGACCAGCGAGAAATTCCGCCTGGACGTCGATGGTCGCTGGCCTGGCTCGCCAGCGTGGGTCGCCACGAAGCGCTTCTCCGGGAGTCTGGATGCGTCGCTGAGCAAGGGCCAGTTCGTCGAGTTGGAAGGCGGCGCCCAGGCGCTGCGGGTATTTGGCTTGCTGAACTTCAACTCCATCGGCCGCCGATTGCGCCTGGACTTCTCTGACCTGTTCGGCAAAGGCTTGAGTTACGATCGGGTCAAGGGGCTGCTGGTGGCGAGCGACGGTGTTTACGTGACCCGTGAACCCATCACCCTGACGGGACCGTCGAGCAATCTGGAGCTCAACGGCACACTGGACATGGTGGCCGATCGGGTCGACGCCAAGTTGCAGGTGACGCTGCCGGTGACCAACAACCTGCCGATTGCAGCGCTGATTGTCGGCGCGCCAGCGGTGGGTGGGGCGCTGTTTCTGATCGACAAACTGATTGGCGACCGTGTGGCGCGCTTTGCCAGCGTAAGATACGACGTCAAGGGGCCGTGGAAAGAGCCGAAGATTACCTTCGACAAGCCGTTCTGACAGGCGATGATATCCCCCTTGTGGGAGCGAGCCGGTGGGAGCAAAGCTTGCTCGCGATTGCGGTGTATCAGCCAGCCTATATGTTGGATGTACCTGCCTCATCGCGAGCAAGCTTTGCTCCCACAGCCGCCTCGGGCGAGGATAAAAAAGAGGGAAGCACCATGCCAGTGGCAGTGATTCAGATGGTCAGTCAAAGCGATGTGCTCGCCAATCTGGCCCGCGCTCGTGTGCTGCTGGAACAGGCTGCCGCTGGCGGCGCAAGGCTGGCGGTGCTGCCTGAAAACTTCGCGGCCATGGGCCGGCGGGATGTGGCGGACATCGGTCGTGCCGAGGCCTTTGGTCAGGGACCGATCCTGCCCTGGTTGAAACAGACCGCCCGTGACCTCAAGTTATGGATTGTGGCCGGCACGTTGCCGTTGCCGCCGATGGAACAACCGGACGCCAGGGTGCATGCCTGTTCGTTGCTGATCGATGATCAGGGCCAGATTGTCGCGCGCTACGACAAGCTGCACCTGTTCGATGTGGACGTGGCAGACAATCGCGGTCGTTATCGCGAGTCTGATGACTATGCTTATGGCTACAACGTGGTAGTGGCCGATACACCTGTAGGGCGGGTTGGTCTGACGGTTTGTTATGACTTGCGTTTCCCGGAACTCTATAGCGAGCTGCGCGCCGCTGGGGCTGAATTGATCACCGCGCCTTCGGCGTTTACCGCAGTGACTGGCGCTGCCCATTGGGAGGTGTTGATTCGCGCCCGGGCCATCGAGACCCAGTGTTATGTGCTGGCAGCCGCTCAGGGCGGGCTGCATCCAGGGCCACGGGAAACCTTTGGCCATGCAGCGATAGTCGACCCGTGGGGCCGCGTGCTGGCGCAACAGGATCAAGGCGAGGCCGTTTTGCTGGCCGAGCGCGACAGCAGCGAACAGGCGTCCATCCGGGCGCGTATGCCGGTGGCTAGCCATCGGCGCTTTTTCTCGCAGGGCGCTCGACAGCGGCCTGTCCAAGACGACGAATTCAAGGCGTAGAACATATGAGCGGGTTGTTATCCTCAGTCAGTGAACACCTTTTAGCCCCCGGTGGCGTCACCCTCGAAAGCCTGCAAGGGGTGCTGGGCGACCTGGCCGGCCCGGGCATCGATGCAGCCGACCTGTATTTCCAAGGGATGATCTCCGAGTCCTGGTCGCTGGAAGACGGCATCGTCAAGGAGGGCAGTTTCAACCTTGACCAGGGCGTGGGTGTGCGTGCCCAGTCCGGGGAAAAAACCGGCTTTGCCTACAGTAACGCCATCACCCTTGAAGCACTGGGCGCCGCAGCCCGTGCCGCTCGTTCGATTTCCCGGGCCGGGCAGAACGGCAAGGTACAGGCCTTCAGCAGCCAGGACGTGACGCAGTTGTATGCGCCGGACAACCCGCTGGAAGTCATGAGCCGCGCCGAAAAGGTCGAGCTGCTCAAGCGCATCGACGTCGCCACTCGCGCCCTTGATCCACGCATCCAGCAAGTATCGGTGAGCATGGCCGGGGTCTGGGAGCGAATCCTGGTGGCGTCCACCGACGGCGGTCTGGCGGCGGACGTCCGGCCGCTGGTGCGTTTCAATGTCAGTGTGATCGTCGAGCAGAACGGTCGTCGCGAGCGCGGCGGCCATGGTGGCGGCGGACGCACCGATTACCGTTATTTCCTCAGCGAAGATCGCGCCATGGGTTACGCCCGCGAAGCGCTGCGCCAGGCCCTGGTCAATCTTGAAGCGATCCCGGCGCCGGCCGGCACATTGCCGGTGGTGCTGGGTTCTGGCTGGTCCGGTGTGCTGCTGCACGAAGCGGTGGGGCACGGTCTGGAAGGCGACTTCAACCGTAAAGGCAGTTCGGCCTACAGCGGCCGCATGGGCGAAATGGTTGCTTCGAAACTCTGCACCATCGTCGATGATGGCACCCTGGCCGGACGTCGCGGCTCCCTGAGTGTCGACGATGAAGGCACCCCGACCGAATGCACCACCCTGATCGAGAACGGCGTGCTCAAGGGCTATATGCAAGACAAGCTCAACGCCCGCCTGATGGGCGTGGCCCGTACCGGCAATGGTCGCCGCGAGTCTTACGCGCATCTGCCGATGCCGCGCATGACCAACACCTACATGCTGGGCGGTCAGAGCGATCCGGCGGAAATCATCGCTTCGGTGAAAAAGGGTATTTACTGCGCCAACCTCGGCGGCGGCCAGGTGGATATCACCAGCGGCAAATTCGTGTTTTCCACCAGTGAGGCTTACCTGATCGAAGACGGCAAGATCACTGCGCCGGTCAAGGGCGCGACCCTGATCGGCAACGGGCCGGAGGCGATGAGCAAGGTGTCGATGGTCGGTAACGATCTGGCGCTGGACAGTGGCGTGGGGACGTGCGGCAAGGATGGGCAGTCAGTACCGGTGGGTGTCGGTCAGCCGACCCTGAAGATTGATGCGATTACCGTGGGTGGCACGGGCGCATGACGGGAGCGCTGGGTGGAGTGCCAGGCCTCCACCCACGGTCGTTACTCAGCGCAGGCCGCGTTGAGTTTCGTCCAGCTCACGAATGTATTTGAAAATTTTACGGCTCGAGGCTGGTGGCTTGTTTTGCGCCAACTCGTGCTGGGCCTGACGGATCAGGGAGCGCAGTTGCTGACGGTCAGCCTCCGGGTAGTCGATGACGAATTTTTCCAGTACGCCGTCATCGCCTGCGATCAGGCGATCGCGCCAGCGCTCCAGGTTATGGAAGCGTTCGTTGTACTGCCGGGTAGAGGCATCGAGTTGATCGAGCAGAACCAGGATGGCGTCAGTGTCCTGATCGCGCATCAGTTTGCCGATGAATTGCAGGTGCCGTTTACGCGCGATATTCGCGGTGTGCTTGGGCGCATCGGCCAGGGCCCGGCGCAAGGCGTCGGTCAGAGGCAGTTTGGCCAGCAAGTCAGGCTTGAGTGTTGTCAGGCGCTCGCCGAGGTCAACCAGAGCATGCAGCTCGCGTTTGACCTGGGATTTGCTTTTTTCACCCTCGTAGAGGGAGTCGTCGTAAGAATCAACCATGGTGGCAGTCCGCAAAGAAACGCCGCCATGATAACCAGTCGGGGGCCGCTTGTCCGGCCCGGTCGCACGAAGGCCTCAGGTTTGTACGCAAAGTCGCGAAGGCACTATTCGTACAAACCTGACCGAAAGCAGAATTTGAGTGGAGATACACCATGAGTGCAGTTCAGAGCGTCGGCCCGCAAGCATTGCCGGCACTGCAGGAACAAGTCGAGCAGATCCTTGCCGAAGCCAAGCGACAGGGCGCCAGTGCGTGTGAGGTGGCGGTCTCTCTGGAACAAGGTTTGTCGACATCGGTACGCCAGCGCGAGGTGGAGACCGTCGAATTCAATCGCGACCAGGGGTTTGGCATCACGTTGTATGCCGGCCAGCGCAAGGGCTCGGCCAGCACGTCGGCCAGTGGTCCTGACGCCATTCGCGAAACCGTTGCCGCTGCGCTGGCGATCGCCCAGCACACCTCCGAGGACGAAGCTTCGGGCCTGGCCGATGCTGCGCTGATGTGCAAGGAACTGCGAGACTTCGACCTGTTCCACGCCTGGGACATCACCCCGGAACAAGCCATCGAGCAGGCGTTGCGCTGTGAAGCGGCGGCTTTCGACGCCGACCCGCGAATCAAAAACGCCGACGGCACGACCCTCAATACCCATCAGGGCTGCCGTGTATACGGTAACAGCCACGGTTTTATCGGTGGTTATGCGTCGACCCGGCACAGCCTCAGTTGCGTCATGATCGCCGAAGCCAACGGCCAGATGCAGCGCGACTACTGGTATGACGTGAACCGTCAGGGCAATCGTCTGGCAGACCCGGTGAGTATTGGCCGCAAAGCCGCGCAGCGGGCGGCCAGCCGCTTGGGTGCGCGGCCGGTGCCGACCTGTGAAGTGCCGGTGCTGTTTGCCGCCGAACTGGCCGGCGGGTTGTTTGGCAGCTTTTTGTCGGCGGTCTCCGGCGGCAATTTGTATCGCAAATCATCGTTTCTCGAAGGGGCACTCGGCCAGAAACTGTTCCCGGAGTGGATGACCATCGATGAGCGTCCGCACCTGATGCAAGCCATGGGCAGCTCGGCCTTCGACGGCGATGGCCTGGCCACCTACGCCAAGCCATTCGTGGAGAATGGCGAACTGGTGTCCTATATTCTCGGCACCTATTCAGGTCGCAAGCTCGGCATGCCCAGCACCGCCAATGCCGGTGGCGTGCATAACCTGTTCGTGACCCATGGCGAAGAGGACCAGGCAGCCTTGCTGCGTCGCATGGGCCGTGGCCTGCTGGTGACGGAACTGATGGGTCATGGCCTGAACATGGTCACCGGGGACTATTCTCGCGGCGCGGCGGGGTTCTGGGTCGAGAACGGCGAGATTCAGTTTGCCGTCCAGGAAGTCACCATCGCCGGTAACATGCGCGATATGTTCAAGCAGATCCTGGCGGTGGGTAACGACCTGGAACTGCGCAGCAACATCCGCACCGGCTCGGTGTTGATCGAGCGAATGACGGTAGCGGGTAGCTGACCTTCAGCGCAGTAAAAAAGGCGCGTCATCCAAGTGGATGACGCGCCTTTTTATATTTAGAGGAACCTTGTGGCGAGGGGATAAATCCCCTCGCCACAATGAATCTGCTTCAGAGCTTAAGGCTATTCGCCTTCATCGAAGTAGTTGTTGATCAGCCCCACCAACGCATCCAGCGCCTCCTGCTCCTGTTCACCTTCGGTTCGCAGATGGATTTTGGTGCCTTGGCCGGCTGCCAGCATCATCATGGCCATGATGCTTTTGCCATTGATCATTTTCTCGGGGTCACGGCCCACGAGGATCTCGCAAGGAAACTGACCTGCCACACCGACGAACTTGGCTGACGCGCGGGCATGCAAGCCCAGCTTGTTGATGATTTCAATTTCCAGAGCGGGCATCGCGATGTGAATCCTTTAGCTGAGGTCGCGGTGGCGAACCTGGACGTTCTTCAGGGACTGTTGCAGGAGCTGACCCAATCGTTCGGTCAGGTAGACGGAGCGGTGATGGCCACCGGTACAGCCAATGGCAATCGTGACGTAGGCGCGGTTGCTCGCGGCAAAGCGCGGCAGCCATTTGAGCAGGTAGCTGGAGATGTCCTGGTACATTTCCTCGACATCCGGCTGGGCGGCCAGGTAGTCGATCACCGGCTGGTCGAGCCCCGATTGTTCGCGCAGCTCCGGTTTCCAATAAGGATTGGGCAGGCAGCGCACATCGAACACCAGGTCGGCGTCTACCGGCATTCCGCGCTTGAAACCGAACGACTCCACCAGAAATGCCGTACCCGGTTCCGGCTGGTTCAGCAGACGCAACTTGATGGTGTCGCGCAGTTGATACAGGTTCAGGTGGGTGGTATTGACCTTCAGGTCCGCCAAGTCGGCGATCGGCCCCAGCAGCTGACTCTCGTCATGAATGGCTTCGGCCAGGGAGCGGCTTGCGTTGCTCAGGGGATGACGCCGACGGGTTTCGGAGAAACGCTTGAGCAGCGTCTCTTCATCGGCATCCAGATACAGCACATCGCACTGGATGTGCCGATTGCGCACTTCCGCGAGCAGCTCCGGGAACCGCGACAGGTGGCTCGGCAGATTACGTGCATCGATGGAGACCGCCACCAGCGGTTGCGCCAGTTCGGTGTGGATCAGGGCGCGCTCGGCCAGTTCCGGCAGCAGGCCGGCCGGCAGGTTGTCGATGCAGTAGTAGCCGCTGTCCTCAAGCACGTTAAGCGCCGTGCTTTTACCGGAGCCGGAGCGTCCGCTGACAATGATCATGCGCATGTTTAATGACCGTTCTGCTCGTCCAGGACAACCTGATACAAGGCTTCGTTGCTCGGCGCGCTGCGCAATTTCTCGCGCACTTCCTTGCGGTCCAGCATGCTGGCGATCTGGCGCAGCAGCTCAAGGTGCGCATCGGTCGCCGCTTCCGGTACCAGCAGTACAAACAGCAGGTCGACCGGTGCGCCGTCGATGGCGTCGAAATCTATGGGGGCTTCAAGGTGCAGCAGCGCACTGATCGGCGCTGTACAGGCCTTGAGGCGGCAATGGGGAATGGCGATACCGTTGCCAAAGCCGGTGGAGCCCAGTTTTTCACGGGCAAACAGGGCCTCGAAGACATCCTGCATTTCCAGATCCGGTACCTCTCGGTGGATCAGGTTGGCAATTTGTTCGAGGGCTTTCTTTTTACTGCCACCCGGCACGTTCACCTGGGAACGGCCGGGGGTCAGGATGGATTCTAGTCGGATCATGGATTAGGGGGGTTAACGACCGGTCGCGCCCTGGAGGAGGCTCTGGGTCTTTTCCTTATGCTTTTTGAGTTGGCGATCCAGCTTGTCGGTCAGCAGGTCAATCGCGGCATACATGTCTTCATGCGCAGCATTGGCAACCACCTCTCCGCCGGGGATATGCAACGTGGCTTCGATTTTCTGCAGCAGCTTCTCGACGTTCATCGTGACTTGCACGTTGGTGATCTTGTCGAAATGCCTCTCCAATCGTTCGAGTTTTTCGCCGATGTATTCGCGAAGAGGTTCGGTCACTTCCAGTTGGTGTCCACTGATGTTGACTTGCATACAGCTTCTCCTTCGTTGCCAGTGCATAAAGCGGCAGGCAGAAATGCCTGCCACTGGAACGCTGTGGCGTGGCCTGTTACATCAACCGTTTGCGTTCGCTCGAAGGTGCGATCCCGAGGGATTCACGGTATTTGGCGACGGTACGGCGGGCCACCTGAATGCCTTGTGCCTCCAGTAAACCAGCGATCTTGCTGTCACTCAACGGCTTTTTCTGATTTTCCGCGGCCACAAGTTTTTTGATGATCGCGCGGATGGCTGTGGACGAGCATTCACCGCCTTCGGAGGTGCTGACGTGGCTGGAGAAAAAGTATTTCAGTTCATATATGCCCCGGGGGGTATGCATGAATTTCTGGGTGGTCACCCGCGAAATCGTCGACTCGTGCATGCCCACTGCCTCGGCAATGTCGTGCAGGACCAACGGCTTCATGGCTTCGTCGCCGTACTCCAGGAAGCCGCGCTGATGCTCGACGATCTGAGTGGCTACTTTCATCAGGGTTTCGTTGCGGCTTTGCAGGCTCTTGATGAACCAGCGCGCTTCCTGCAACTGGTTGCGCATGAAGGTGTTGTCGGCGCTGGTGTCCGCGCGCTTTACGAAACCGGCGTACTGGGCGTTGACCCGCAGCTTGGGCACCGATTCCTGGTTCAGTTCCACCAGCCAGCGGTCGTTGTGCTTGCGCACGATCACGTCGGGAACCACGTATTCGGGTTCGGTGGACTCGATCTGTGAACCTGGGCGCGGGTTGAGGCTCTGGACCAGCTCGATCACCTGGCGCAGTTCATCTTCCTTGAGTTTCATGCGACGCATCAACTGGCTGTAGTCGCGACCGCCCAGCAAGTCGATGTAATCGGTGACCAGTCGCTTGGCTTCGGCCAGCCAAGGCGTCTTGGCGGGTAACTGACGCAGTTGCAACAGCAGACACTCGCCCAGGTTGCGAGCACCGATGCCGGCGGGTTCGAACTGCTGGATGCGGTGCAGGACGGCTTCGATTTCGTCCAGCTCAATGTCCAGCTCGGGGTCAAAGGCCTCGAGGATTTCTTCAAGCGTCTCGTCCAGGTAGCCCTGATTGTTGATGCAGTCGATCAGCGTCACGGCAATCAGACGATCGGTATCGGACATCGGCGCCAGGTTCAGTTGCCACAGCAAGTGGCTCTGCAGGCTTTCGCCGGTGGAGGTGCGGGTAGTGAAGTCCCACTCGTCGTCATCGCTGCTGGGCAGGCTGCTGGCGCTGGTCTGGTAGACGTCTTCCCAGGCAGTATCCACGGGCAGATCGTTGGGGATGCGTTCATTCCATTCGCCATCCTCAAGGTTATCCACCGTCGGGGCGGTTTCCTGATAGGACGGTTCCGGGATTTCGGTGTTGGTCTTTTGCTCGACGTTATCGGCCAGCGGATCGGTGTTGTCGAAGTCGTCGCCTTCTTCCTGGCGTTCGAGCATCGGATTGGACTCCAGGGCCTCCTGGATTTCCTGTTGCAGGTCCAGGGTCGACAATTGGAGCAGGCGGATGGCCTGTTGCAGCTGCGGTGTCATCGTCAGCTGCTGGCCCATTCTCAAGACTAGCGATGGTTTCATGGCTGGGGCTTAACACCTTATTCGCCGGCGCACATGCGCCATCCACTACAGGGCGCCGAAGCGCCAAACTTAAGCAAATTATATGCCTGAAACTGAAGTGTTTGCCTAGGGCGTCACGTAATAAAATTAGCGACGCCGAGGTGATTGACCAGACACTTTTCGCTTACAGGCGGAACTCATGGCCCAAATACACTTCCTTGACCAGTTCATTGGCCAGGATGGTCGCGGAGTCGCCTTCGGCAATCAACTGGCCATCATTGACGATATAGGCGGTTTCACAGATATCCAGCGTCTCGCGAACGTTGTGGTCGGTGATCAATACGCCGATGCCCTTGGCCTTGAGATGGTGGATGATCTGCTTGATGTCGCCGACCGAAATCGGGTCCACGCCAGCGAATGGTTCGTCCAGCAGGATGAATTTCGGTGCGGTGGCCAGGGCGCGAGCGATTTCCACGCGGCGCCGTTCGCCACCGGACAGGCTCATGCCCAGGTTGTCGCGGATGTGGCTGATGTGGAATTCCTGCAGCAGGCTTTCCAGTTCCTGGCGGCGACCGGCTTTGTCGAGTTCCTTGCGGGTCTCGAGGATCGCCATGATGTTGTCGGCAACCGACAGTTTACGGAAGATCGACGCTTCTTGCGGCAGATAGCCGATACCGGCCTTCGCCCGGCCATGCATCGGCTGGTGGCTGACGTCCAGGTCGTCGATCAGGACGCGGCCTTGATCGGCCTGAACCAGGCCGACGATCATGTAGAAGCAGGTGGTCTTGCCCGCGCCGTTGGGGCCGAGCAGGCCGACGATCTGGCCGCTGTCGATGGACAGGCTGACATCACGCACGACTTGGCGGCTCTTGTAGCTCTTGGCCAGGTGCTGAGCTTTCAGAGTTGCCATTACTGGGCCTTCTGCTCGTCGGTTTTCTTTTTCGGCTGGATGACCATGTCGATCCGTGGACGCTGCTCGGTGACCTTGCTGCCAGTGGCGCGACCGGCGCTGGCCAGCTTTTTGTTCGTGTCGTAGACGATTTTCTCGCCCTGGGTGGTGTTGCCGTCCTTGTCGATGACCTTGGCGCGATCGATCAGCACCACGCGGTCTTTGGCGGCGTGGTACTGAATGGTTACCCCGTAGCCTTGAACCGGCTTGGTGTCGCCCGCGGTTTGCATCTGCTCGAAGTAGGCCAGGTTGCCCACCGAGGTGACGACGTCGATGTCGCCGGACTGGGTGCGGGTGATGGTCACGGTGTTGCCGGTGACCTTCATCGAACCCTGGGTGATGATCACGTCACCTTTATAGGTGGCTACACCGTTCTTGTCGTCCAGTTGGGCGTCGTCGGCCTGGATGCGGATAGGCTGGTCGCGGTCGGTGGGGAGGGCCCAGGCGCTCGCGCTTCCCAGTGCTGCGCCCAGACTGAGCAAAATAGGGAGGGTTTTAGCGAGCTTCATACTGTCCTCTTACGTTCGATAGCAGGTGTATCCTGCTTTCCTTCAAATACGCTTTCATTCCCGTGCCGGTCGACACACCACCGGCGCCGTCGATTCTAACGGGTTGCTCGGTCTGCGCATATTCTCGCTGCGGGAAGACTGTCATACGACTGCTGGTAATGATGGTCGTACGGTTCTTCTCATCGGTCCGGGCGATGCGTACCGAATCAATCAGTTCCACTTCGGTGCCGTCGGGATTGACCTCGGCGCGTTCGCTCTGCACGTGCCACGGAAACTCGGTGCCCCTGAACATGTTCAGGTCTGGCTTGGTGACCAGTGTGATTTCGCTGGCCTTGACGTGGTCGACTTTGTCGGACGTCATTTCATACTGCACTTTGCCATCGGGCAGGTATTGCAGGGTATGCGTGTTGGTCGCATACCAGTCGATATCATTTTCCTGGACCTTGACCGCAGGGCGGTCGAGGAAGCGTTCCGGGCTGATGTTCCAATACCCGACCGCCGCGAAAATCGCTGCGATGCAGCCGAACACCACGATGGTGCGAATTTTCTTGCTTAGCATAAATGGCTCACAGATACGCGGCGTTGGCCGCCTCGAGGCGGCCTTGGGCGCGAAGGATCAGTTCACAGAATTCACGGGCGGCCCCTTCGCCGCCTCGCGCCGTGGTGATGCCGTGGGCGTGCTCGCGCACGAAGCCGGCCGCGTTTGCCACCGCCATGCCCAGGCCGACCCGACGAATCACCGGCAGGTCCGGCAGGTCGTCACCGAGGTAGGCGACCTGTTCATAGCTTAGGTTGAGTTGCCCCAGAAGCTCGTCCAGCACCACCAGTTTATCTTCACGTCCCTGATAAAGGTGGGGGATGCCGAGGTTCTTCGCGCGCCGCTCGACCACCGGGGTCTTGCGGCCACTGATGATGGCGGTCTGCACGCCAGCGGCCATCAGCATCTTGATGCCTTGGCCGTCGAGGGTGTTGAAGGTCTTGAATTCGCTGCCGTCTTCGAGGAAATAAAGGCGGCCGTCGGTCAGGACGCCGTCCACGTCGAACACGGCCAGTTTGATCGCTTTGCCACGTTGCAGTAGGTCTGTGTTCATTTACATGACTCCCGCACGCAGCAAGTCGTGCATGTTCAGGGCGCCCACCGGGCGGTCTTCGTCGTCGACCACCACCAGGGCGCTGATCTTATGGTCTTCCATGATTTTCAAGGCCTCGGCGGCGAGCATCTCGGCGCGTGCCGTTTTGCCGTGGGGGGTCATGACCTGCTCGATGGTCGCACTGTGAATGTCGATCGAGTGGTCCAGGGTGCGACGCAGGTCGCCGTCGGTGAAGATCCCGGCGAGTTTGCCGTCAGTTTCGAGAATGACCGTCATGCCCAGACCCTTGCGGGTCATTTCCATGAGTGCATCCTTGAGCAGCGTGCCGCGTGGCACCTGTGGCAGCTCCTGACCTGCGTGCATCACGTTTTCCACTTTCAACAGCAGGCGACGGCCCAGGGCGCCGCCGGGGTGGGAGAACGCGAAGTCTTCAGCGGTAAACCCCCTGGCTTCCAGCAACGCCACGGCCAGGGCATCACCCATGACCAGGGTGGCGGTGGTGGAAGAGGTCGGCGCCAGGTTCAACGGGCAGGCTTCGTGCTCGACATGAACATTGAGATTGACCTCGGCGGCTTTGGCCAGGGGCGAATCCGGATTGCCAGTGACACTGATCAGTTGGATCCCCAGGCGCTTGATCAGCGGCAGCAGGGTGATGATCTCATTGGTCGAGCCAGAGTTGGACAGGGCCAGGATGATGTCTTCCCGGGTGATCATGCCCATGTCACCGTGGCTGGCTTCGGCCGGATGGACAAAAAATGCCGGAGTGCCGGTGCTGGCCAGGGTGGCGGCGATCTTGTTGCCGATGTGTCCGGATTTTCCCATGCCGACCACGACCACCCGACCCTTGCTGGCCAGAATCATCTCGCAGGCACGTACGAAATCAGCGTCGATATGGGGCAGCAAGCCTTGTACGGCTTCGAGCTCGAGGCGGATGGTACGTTGTGCCGATTGAATCAGGTCGCTGGTTTGGTTCATGTCAGAGATCGCATGGCTCGATGAAAAGGCGGCGATTATAGCGGCAATGAACAATTCCCTCACGTTAGTTCGTCATGCTTTGTTCGAGCGATTCACATGGCTTGATACAAAGTCTCTTCTTTTAGCGGTATCCGGACTGAACGGGCGCGGGCTTGGGCCTTGGGCGCTTGGGTGTTGCAGTGATATAGTTCGCCGCCGGTTCGGGTGCCCGGCAGTCCGGCGTTTGTCGGTTGGCCAGGGCATTCGGATGTGAGGCTGCATCGCAAGGAGTTTAGATGAGTGCCGACAACGCCTACGCGGTCGAGCTGAAGGGATTGTCCTTCAAGCGAGGGGCGCGCAGCATTTTCAAT
Organism: Pseudomonas sp. P105; assembly: GCF_032614175.1. NCBI lineage: Bacteria > Pseudomonadati > Pseudomonadota > Gammaproteobacteria > Pseudomonadales > Pseudomonadaceae > Pseudomonas > Pseudomonas sp. P105. The sequence continues at coordinate 5,288,572 of NZ_CP126693.1, read as the reverse complement.
GACATCGATATCCGCATTCCCCGTGGCAAGGTCACCGGCATCATGGGGCCTTCCGGGTGCGGCAAGACCACGCTGTTGCGGCTGATGGGTGCACAGTTGCGCCCCAGTGCCGGCGAAGTCTGGGTCAATGGGCAGAATCTTCCAAAGCTGTCGCGCAGCGATCTGTTCGATGCGCGCAAGCACATGGGCGTGCTGTTCCAGAGCGGCGCCCTGTTCACCGATCTCGACGTGTTCGAGAATGTGGCGTTCCCCTTGCGGGTCCATACCGACCTGCCTGAAGAGATGATTCGCGACATCGTCCTGCTCAAATTGCAGGCGGTCGGGCTGCGGGGTGCCCTGGACTTGATGCCGGACGAACTGTCCGGTGGCATGAAGCGCCGCGTCGCTCTGGCCCGGGCGATTGCCCTTGATCCGAAGATCCTCATGTATGACGAACCCTTCGTCGGCCAGGACCCGATCGCCATGGGCGTGCTGGTGCGCCTGATCCGTCTGCTCAACGATGCGCTGGGTATTACCAGTATTGTGGTGTCCCACGACCTGGCCGAAACCGCGAGCATTGCGGACTACATCTACGTGATCGGCGATGGCCAGGTGCTGGGGCAGGGTACGCCCCAGGAATTGAAGGCCTCGGACAGCCCGCGCATTCGTCAATTCATGAAGGGTGATCCGGACGGGCCTGTGGCGTTCCATTTTCCGGCCACGGATTACCGCACCGATCTGCTGGGGAAGCGCTGATGCGCAAGAAATCACTGATAGAAAGAGTTCGCCTGTTTGGTCGTTCCGGCATCGATGTGGTGGCAGTGCTGGGCCGTTCCTCGCTGTTTCTGATGCATGCCCTGCTGGGGCGCAACACGACGGGTGGCGGGTTTGGGCTGCTGGTGAAGCAACTGCACTCGGTGGGCGTGATGTCCCTGGTGATCATCGTGGTCTCCGGGATCTTCATCGGTATGGTCCTGGCGCTGCAGGGGTTCAACATCTTGTCCAGCTACGGTTCGGAGCAGGCGGTTGGACAGATGGTCGCGCTGACATTGTTGCGTGAGCTGGGACCTGTGGTGACCGCGCTGCTGTTTGCCGGGCGTGCCGGTTCGGCGCTGACGGCCGAAATCGGTAACATGAAGTCCACCGAACAGTTGTCCAGTCTGGAAATGATCGGTGTCGACCCGCTCAAGTACATCATTGCCCCGCGCCTGTGGGCCGGTTTCATTTCCCTGCCGGTGCTGGCGATCATTTTCAGCGTCGTGGGGATCTGGGGCGGCTCGTGGGTGGCTGTAGACTGGCTGGGGGTCTATGAAGGTTCCTACTGGTCCAACATGCAGAACAGTGTCGATTTTCTCGACGACGTGCTCAACGGCGTTATCAAAAGTGCCGTATTCGCTTTCGTGGTGACCTGGATCGCCGTGTTTCAAGGCTATGACTGTGAGCCCACGTCAGAGGGGATCAGCCGTGCCACAACCAAGACCGTGGTGTACGCCTCGCTGGCGGTCCTGGGCCTTGACTTTATTCTGACCGCCTTGATGTTTGGAGATTTCTGATGCAAAACCGCACCCTGGAAATCGGTGTCGGCCTTTTCTTGCTGGCTGGCATCCTGGCTTTGCTGTTGTTGGCCCTGCGGGTCAGTGGCCTGGCGCCGACCGCAAGCACCGACACTTATAAACTTTATGCTTATTTTGACAATATCGCCGGTTTGACGGTCAGAGCCAAAGTGACCATGGCTGGTGTAACCATCGGCAAGGTCACGGCAATCGATCTGGACCGCGACAGTTTCACCGGTCGGGTGACGCTGCAGCTGGAAAAGCGCGTGGATAACCTGCCGACTGACTCCACTGCATCGATCCTCACTGCTGGGCTGCTGGGCGAGAAATACATCGGTATCAGCGTTGGCGGTGAAGAAGCTTTGCTCAAGGATGGCGGGACCATCCACGATACGCAGTCGTCGCTGGTGCTTGAGGACCTGATCGGTAAATTCCTGCTCAATACCGTTAGCAAAGACGCCAAATGAGGAGCTTTTGAATGATCTCTATCTTGCGACGTAGCCTGTTGGTGCTGCTCGCGGCGCTGCCGCTGATGGCCAACGCCGTGGCCGCGCCTTCGGCCCATGAAATCATCCAGGACACTACCACCCGGTTGCTGGCAGACCTGGCCGCCAACAAAGAGAAATACAAGCAGGATCCGGGGGCGTTCTACGACGCGCTGAACGGCATCGTCGGCCCCGTGGTGGATGCCGACGGTATTTCCCGAAGCATCATGACCGTCAAGTACTCGCGCAAGGCGACCCCGGCGCAGATGACGCGCTTCCAGGAAAACTTCAAGCGCAGCCTGATGCAGTTCTACGGCAACGCCTTGCTCGAATACAACAACCAGGGCATCACCGTTTCGCCGGCCAAGGACGAAAGCGGCAACCGCACCAGCGTCGATATGCAGGTCAAGGGCAATAACGGCGCGATCTACCCTGTGTCCTACACGCTCGAGAAAATCAACGGCGAGTGGAAGGTGCGTAACGTGATCATCAATGGCATCAACATCGGCAAGCTGTTCCGCGATCAGTTCGCTGATGCGATGCAGCAAAACGGCAATGATCTGGACAAAACCATCGACGGTTGGGCCGGTGAAGTGGCCAAGGCCAAGGAAGTTGCCCAGGATGCTCAAGAGAAGCAGGCGCAATGAGTGAGTTGGCGAGTGAGTCGGCCGTTCGTTTGGGCGAATCTGGCGAGCTGTTGCTCAGTGGCGTGCTGGACTATCGCACTGGCCCGGTCTTGCGCAAGCAGGGCCAGGCGCTGATCGGCTCTGCCGGCGCCGCAGAGCTGGTCATTGACTGCTCGGCGGTGCAGAAGTCCAGCAGTGTCGGCCTGTCCCTGCTGCTGTGCTTCATGCGTGACGCCAAAGCTGCCGGAAAAACCTGGAGCATCCGTGGGATGCCCGAAGACATGCGCGAAATAGCCCAGGTCAGCGAACTGACCGAGCTGTTGGTGCACTCCTGACCCACATCCCTGAAAAAGCCCCCCGTCAGAGTCCTGCTTCGCGGGGTTCGCAGGCGCGGGGCTTTTTTGTATGATGTGCGACCCGTGCGCACAGGGCGCCGATAGAGGTTGAGCATGCAGGCCGTAGAAGTGAAGAGCTTCCTTGAAGGAAAGCTGCCCGAAACTGTCATTGAAGTTGAGGGCGAAGGCTGCAACTTTCAGCTGAACGTGATCAGCGATGAACTGGCGGCGTTGAGCCCGGTGAAGCGTCAGCAGCAGATCTATGCCCATTTGAACCCGTGGATCGCCGATGGCAGCATCCATGCGGTCACTATGAAATTTTTCAGCCGCGCGGCCTGGGCCGAGCGCACCTGAGCCCAAGGGCGTCGAGATTCTTATGGATAAACTGATTATTACCGGCGGCGTTCGTCTTGATGGCGAAATCCGCATTTCCGGGGCAAAGAACTCCGCCCTGCCGATCCTGGCCGCGACGTTGCTGTGCGATGGCCCGGTGACCGTGGCGAACCTGCCGCACCTGCACGACATCACCACCATGATCGAGCTGTTCGGTCGCATGGGCATTGAACCGGTGATCGACGAAAAGCTCAGCGTCGAGATCGACCCGCGCACCATCAAGACCCTGATCGCCCCGTACGAACTGGTGAAGACCATGCGTGCGTCGATCCTGGTACTGGGACCGATGGTCGCCCGTTTCGGTGAAGCCGAAGTTGCCTTGCCGGGTGGTTGCGCCATCGGCTCGCGTCCGGTGGACCTGCATATCCGCGGCCTGGAAGCCATGGGTGCGGTGATCGACGTCGAGGGTGGCTACATCAAGGCCAAGGCGCCTGAAGGCGGCCTGCGTGGCGCTCACTTCTTCTTCGATACCGTCAGTGTGACCGGTACCGAGAACATCATGATGGCGGCCGCACTGGCCCGCGGCCGCAGCGTTTTGCAAAACGCCGCCCGTGAGCCTGAAGTGGTGGACCTCGCCAACTTCCTGATCGCCATGGGCGCCAAGATCAGCGGCGCCGGCACCGATACCATCACCATCGATGGTGTTGAGCGCCTGCATTCGGCCACTTACAAAGTGATGCCGGACCGGATCGAAACCGGCACCTACCTGGTGGCTGCTGCTGTCACCGGTGGCCGCGTCAAGGTCAAGGACACCGATCCGACCATTCTTGAAGCCGTCCTGGAGAAACTCAAGGAAGCCGGTGCCGAAGTCACCTGCGGCGAAGACTGGATCGAAGTGAACATGCACGGCAAGCGGCCTAAAGCCGTCAACGTGCGGACCGCCCCGTACCCGGCGTTCCCGACCGACATGCAGGCGCAGTTCATCTCCCTCAACGCCATTGCCGAAGGCACCGGTGCGGTGATCGAGACGATCTTCGAAAACCGTTTCATGCACGTCTACGAACTGCACCGCATGGGCGCCAAGATCCAGGTCGAAGGCAACACCGCCATCGTGACCGGTACCGAGAAACTCAAGGGCGCGCCAGTGATGGCCACCGACCTGCGGGCTTCGGCCAGCTTGGTGATTTCGGCTCTGGTTGCCGAAGGCGACACCCTGATCGACCGTATCTACCACATCGACCGTGGTTACGAGTGCATCGAAGAGAAACTGCAGATGCTCGGCGCCAAGATCCGTCGCGTACCGGGCTAGGTCCGGCTGCATGGGCGCAGGGACGCGCCTGTTGATTTCGTTTCAGGTCGAGGGTGGTAACACCCTCGATGTGTGTCCGGCGCCGCTTGCGACCGGGCATGAGTACCTTGATAAGGACTGACGTTTCCCATGTTGACCATTGCACTGTCCAAGGGCCGCATCCTTGATGACACCTTGCCGCTTCTGGCTGAAGCGGGCATCGTGCCGACCGAGAATCCGGACAAGAGCCGCAAGCTGATCATTCCCACGACTCAAGCCGATGTGCGCTTGCTGATCGTGCGCGCCACCGATGTTCCGACTTACGTTGAACATGGTGCCGCCGACCTGGGCGTTGCCGGTAAGGACGTGCTGATGGAGTACGGCGGCCAGGGCCTGTACGAGCCCCTGGACCTGCGGATCGCCCGCTGCAAGCTGATGACCGCCGGCAAAGTCGGTGCGCCAGAGCCCAAGGGCCGTTTGCGGGTGGCGACCAAGTTCGTCAACATTGCCAAGCGTTATTACGCCGAGCAGGGCCGTCAGGTCGATATCATCAAGTTGTACGGTTCGATGGAGCTGGCGCCGCTGATCGGCCTGGCGGACAAGATCATCGATGTGGTCGACACCGGCAACACCCTGCGGGCCAATGGCCTGGAGCCCCAGGATTTCATTGCCGACATCACCTCCCGGCTGATCGTCAACAAGGCTTCGATGAAAATGCAGCACGCCCGTATCCAGGCTCTGATCGATACCCTGCGCAAGGCAGTGGAATCGCGACACCGCGGCTGATTCACCTGCGCGACCTTGAGTCGCGCCCGTCTATCCGTGTCATAGCCAATTTTCTCAGGTGCCCACGCGAATGGACTGGTAGCTTAGGGCGCCTGAGCATTTGCCATTAATGAGGCCCTCGCTATGACCGCTCCCACTTCGATTCGCCGACTCAACGCTGCCGACCCGGATTTCGCACATCATCTGGATCATCTGCTGAGCTGGGAAAGTGTGTCTGACGACTCGGTCAATCAGCGGGTGCTGGACATCATCAAGGCTGTGCGCGAGCGTGGCGATGCAGCTTTGGTGGAATTCACCCAGAAATTCGATGGCCTGCAAGTGGCGTCCATGGCTGATCTGATTCTGCCGCGCGAGCGCCTGGAACTGGCCCTGACCCGGATCACGGTGCCGCAGCGCGAAGCCCTGGAAAAAGCCGCATCGCGGGTGCGCGACTATCACGAGAGGCAGAAACAGGACTCCTGGAGCTACACCGAAGCCGACGGCACGGTGCTGGGCCAAAAGGTCACGCCGCTGGACCGCGCCGGTCTGTACGTGCCGGGTGGCAAGGCGTCGTATCCATCCTCGGTGTTGATGAACGCGATCCCAGCCAAGGTTGCCGGCGTGACCGAAGTGGTCATGGTGGTGCCGACCCCGCGCGGCGAAATCAATGAACTGGTGCTGGCCGCTGCCTGCATCGCCGGGGTGGACCGGGTGTTCACCATTGGTGGCGCCCAGGCCGTGGCTGCGCTGGCCTATGGCACCGAGAGCGTGCCGCGGGTCGACAAGGTGGTGGGGCCTGGCAACATCTATGTCGCCACCGCCAAACGCCACGTGTTTGGCCAGGTCGGCATCGACATGATCGCCGGGCCTTCGGAAATTCTCGTGGTGTGCGACGGCCAGACCGACCCGGACTGGATCGCCATGGACCTGTTTTCCCAGGCCGAGCACGACGAAGACGCCCAGGCGATCCTGGTCAGCCCGGACGCCGAGTTCCTCGACAAAGTGGCTGCCAGCATCGACAAGCTGCTGCCGACCATGGACCGCGCCGAGATCATCAACACCTCGATCAACGGCCGTGGCGCGCTGATCAAGGTCGAGAACATGGAACAGGCCATCGAGGTCGCCAACCGCATCGCGCCGGAGCACCTGGAGTTGTCGGTCGCTGACCCGCAGGCCTGGCTGCCGCAGATCCGCCACGCCGGTGCGATCTTCATGGGCCGCCACACCAGCGAAGCCCTGGGTGACTATTGCGCAGGTCCCAACCACGTCTTGCCGACTTCCGGTACGGCGCGTTTCTCGTCGCCGCTGGGGGTGTATGACTTCCAGAAACGTTCGTCGATCATCTTCTGCTCCGAGCAAGGTGCGTCCGAACTGGGCAAGACCGCTTCGGTGCTGGCCCGTGGCGAGTCGCTGAGCGCCCACGCCCGCAGTGCCGAATACCGCATCCTTGATGAGCGCTCCATTGAAGGGCAGGGGAAACTGAAATGAGTAAATTCTGGAGCCCGTTCGTCAAGAACCTGGTGCCTTACGTGCCGGGCGAACAGCCGAAGCTGACCCGCCTGGTCAAGCTCAACACCAACGAGAACCCCTACGGCCCGTCGCCCAAGGCCCTGGCGGCGATGCAAACCGAGCTGAACGACAACCTGCGCCTGTACCCGGATCCCAACAGCGACCTGCTGAAAAATGCCGTGGCCCGCTATTACGGCGTGCAGAGCAACCAGGTGTTCCTGGGTAACGGTTCGGACGAAGTGCTGGCGCACATTTTCCACGGGCTGCTGCAGCACGATCAGCCGCTGTTGTTCCCGGACATCAGTTACAGCTTTTATCCGGTGTATTGCGGGCTGTACGGCATCCAGTTCGACGCGGTGTCGCTGGACGCGCAGTTCCAGATCGACCCGGCGGACTATGCCAGACCAAACGGCGGGATCATCTTCCCCAATCCGAACGCTCCCACCGGCTGCCTGCTGGCCCTGGAAGCGGTCGAGCAGATCCTCAAGGCCAGCCCGGACTCGGTGGTGGTGGTTGATGAAGCCTATATCGACTTCGGCGGCGAGACCGCCATCAGTCTGGTGGACCGCTATCCGAACCTGCTGGTGACCCAGACGCTGTCCAAGTCCCGCTCATTGGCAGGATTGCGGGTGGGCCTGGCGGTGGGCCATCCGGACCTGATCGAAGCGCTGGAGCGGATCAAGAACAGCTTCAACTCCTACCCGCTGGATCGCCTGGCGAATGTCGGGGGCGCGGCGGCGTTCGACGATCGGGAGTATTTCGAGCAGACCTGCCGGTTGGTCATCGAGCACCGTGAATGGGTGGTGGCGCAGTTGCAGGCCAAGGGCTTTGACGTGTTGCCTTCGGCGGCCAACTTCATCTTCGCCCGTCACCCCCGGCACGATGCGGCAGGGCTGGCGGCGAAATTGCGCGAACAAGGCGTGATCGTGCGGCACTTCAAGCAGGAGCGGATTGCCCAATTCCTGCGGATCAGCATCGGCACGCCGGAGCAGAACCAGGCGCTGATCGAAGCCCTGGGTGAACTCTAAAGTTAAGGAAGGGGGCTGATGGCCTTATCGCGAGCAGGCTCGTTCCCACAGTAGAGTCGTTGCGAATACAAATTTTGTAACCAGCAGAGGCACCCTGTGGGAGCGAGCCTGCTCGCGATGGCGTAGTGTCAGTCAACATCCATCTGGCTGATCCACCGCCATCGCGAGCAGACTCGCTCCCACAGTTGTTGGGCCTTACTCGTGATGCTCTTCACCCAGGAAGGTCAGCGAGGTGAACACCCCACGCGTGGCCACGTCCTTGTTGTCCTTGAGCGCAATTTCCATCTGCGCGGCGATCACATTCAACCCCTCGTTACGCACCAGCACCTTGGCCCGGCCTTCGGCGTCGGTTTCTGCTGATACGGTGTCCGGTGCGCTGCGGTAATCACCCACCAGCTTCACCCCGGCGGCCGGTTTCCCGTCCAGCAGCACCCGTACCGGCAGTGACTGGCCCGGGCCTACGGTCAGCGGGTCGACTTCCGGCAGGATCAGGAACTTGACCTGATCAAGTTTCGGCAACTTCGCTCCCGGCTCGTAGATCGCCAGGCTGTACTTGAAGGTGTGGGTCGATTCAATCGCCCCGGGCACCTTCGTGCGGCCTTCGTTGATCCATTTCTTGTCAGCGGTCTGGGACCACATGCCATTGTCCAGTTCCACGGCCATCACGGCCGGTGGCTTGAGGGGTTGCAAGCGAGCATGGTCGGGCAAGCGTTCGACGGTGACCGGGATCATCTTGCCGCCCAGGTCATAGGCCCACGCACCGCTGATTTTCTGCGCCTTGAAGGCATTGTCCTCGGCGCCGTGGCCGTAGATCACTTCGATGTTGCCGCGCCGTTGTTCGGTCCACAGGCCATGGGCCGAGGCTTGGGTGGCCAGGAACAGGCTAAGAAGGGCGAAGGTCTTGGGGTATTTCATTGATTTTCCTTTTTACAGATCAAGGGTGAGGCTGACGGTAAAGTTGCGTGGCTCGCCGGGGTTGACCCAGTAGTTGCTGTACGAGCGCTCGTAGTATTTTTCGTCGAAGACGTTGTTCAGATTCAGGCCCACGGTGACGTTGTCGCTGGCCTTGTAATGGGCCAGCAGATCCACGGTGTGGTAGGCCGGCAGTTCGAAGTCCTTGCCGGCTTCGCCGGAGCGATCCCCGACGTATGTGAATGCCGCACCCACGTCGGAGCCGCGCAGGTGGCCGTCCTGGAATTCGTAGACCCCCAGCACGCTGCCGCTGCGCTTGGCGACGCCAAGAATCCGGCTGCCGGTGGGAATGATTTCGTCACCCTTGGTCACTTCGGCATCGATGTAGGCGAAGGCGCCGATCACCCGGATGGCGTCAGTTACCTGCCCGGTGACCTGCAGATCGAGTCCCTGGCTGCGGGCCTTGCCCATGGCGCGGTTGGAGTCTGTGGCCGGGTCCCGCGCCAGGACGTTTTCCTTTTCGATATGGAACGCCGCCAGGGTGGTGCTCAGGCGATCATCGAACAGTTCGCTCTTGATCCCCACTTCATAGCCAACGCCTTCCTCCGGATCGAAGGTTTTGCCCCCGGCATCCAGGCCATTGTTGGGCTTGAACGAGGTGGAGGCGTTGGCGAACAGTCCGACCTCGGGCGTCAGTTGGTACAGCAGGCCGGCCCGTTGCGTGAAGGTGTCATGACGCTGGCGGCTGGTGAGCTGCGTGGTGTGGTCGTCAATGCTCTGCTCGAAATGCTCATAACGCACGCCGAGCATGCCCCGCAGTTTGTCGGTGAAGACGATCTGGTCCTGAAGATTCAGCGCACGGCTTTTCACACGCTCGAAAAAATCGGTGCCGGTACGTTGACCATCAGGTTTCGGCTGGCCATAGACCGGTTGATAGATGTCGATGGGGTAAGTGCCACCGTTGATCGTGGTCACGCGTTCGTTCTTGCGATAGTCCTCGTATTCGGTGCCGATCAACAGTTCGTGCTGCCAGGGCCCGAGGTCAAACAGCCCGCGTAATTCAAGCTGGGTAATGCTGTCGTGCCAATTGTTGTCGCGCTCGCGGTAGCGGCGGTTCACCGTACGACCGTCGGCGTTCAGCGGCCGCGCTTCGGAGGCGAAGCCCCAGAGTTCGCCCTGTTTGTAATGGCTGGCCAGGCGCAGTTGCCAGGCGTCGTTGAGCTGATGTTCGAGGGCCGCCTGGAGCATGTTGTTGTGGTTGTCGATGTCGCTGTCGTTGGGCTCGCCCAAAAAGGTCGAGCGGGAAACACCGCTCCAACGGTTGTTCGGCGCCACGATGCCGCGATCGAACGTTGAACTGTGACGCACGATTTCGCTTTCCACCAGCAGGCGCGTGTCGGGGCTCAGTTGCCAGCTGAGGGAGGGGGCGACGAAGACGCGCTTGCTCTGGACGTGATCGCGAAAGCTGTGATTGTCCTCGACCGCCAGGTTGACCCGCGACAGCAGATTGCCCTCAGCGTCCAGTGGTGTGTTGACGTCCAGCGCGGTGCGGTAGCGATCCCAACTGCCGGCGCTGGTTTGCAGGGTGGTGAAGGCTTCGGGCTGGGGCTTCTTGGTGACGATGTTCACCGTACCGCCGGGGTCGCCGCGCCCGTACAGGCTGGCCGCCGGTCCTTTAAGCACCTCGATGCGTTCAATGTTGGCCGCATCCGGCGTACTCGGATAACCGCGGTTGGCGCTGAAGCCGTCCTTGTAGAACTCCGAAGTGGTAAAGCCACGCACGCTGTATTCGTAGAGTGTCAGGCCGCCGAAGTTGTTTTGCTTTGACACGCCGCCGGCATATTCCAGGGCCCGTTCGACGTTGGTGCTGCCCAGATCATTGAGGACGCTGGCGGGGATCACACTGATCGATTGCGGGATGTCCCGCAGGGCGGTGTCGGTTTTGGTGGCGCTGGCGGAGCGAGTGGCGCGATAGCCCGTCACCGGCCCGGTAGGGGATTCGTAGTCGGCAGAGACGTTGATGGCGTCCAGTTCCATCGGCTGGATTTCCTCGGCGATCACCGGGTCACCCAGCAGACCCAAGGCCAGGCTGGCGAGGGAAATCCGTTTTAGAGATGACATGTTATCTTGTTCCAATTTTTAGTATTGAAACAATATAACACTACTAATGAGAATTTATGCTATTCCTGGCCGACTAAAATAACCGAGGCGAACACGGTTTTTGTGGCGAGGGAGCAAGCTCCCTCACCACAAGGGACTCTTGGCCAGCAAGGCCGTTGCTATCGCGCAGTTACTCTTCTTCCTTCACCACCACCGGTGCCGGCGGTGGGCGCAAACCGATTTCTGCGGTGAGCTTGAGCTCCTTGCCGTTGCGCATCACCTGGATGGCGACCTTGTCGGTGGGTTTGATCCGCGCCACCTGGTTCATCGAGCGACGGCCGTCACCGGCGGGTTCGCCGTCGATGCTCAGGATCACGTCGCCCAGTTGCAGGCCGGCCTTCTGGGCCGGGCCATCGCGGAAAATGCCTGCTACCACGATCCCGGGACGCCCGGACAGGCCGAAGGACTCCGCCAGCTCCTGGGACAGCGGCTGCACTTCAATACCCAGCCAGCCGCGAATCACCTGGCCGTGTTCGATGATGGACTTCATCACTTCCATGGCCAGCTTCACCGGAATCGCAAAACCGATGCCCTGGCTGCCGCCGGACTTGGAGAAGATCGCCGTGTTGATCCCGGTCAGATTGCCGTTGGCATCCACCAGCGCGCCGCCGGAGTTCCCGGGGTTGATCGCGGCATCGGTCTGGATGAAGTCTTCGTAATTGTTCAGGCCCAACTGATTGCGCCCAGTGGCGCTGATGATGCCCATGGTCACGGTCTGGCCGACGCCGAAGGGGTTGCCGATGGCCAGGGTGACATCGCCGATGCGGATGCTGTCCGAGCGCCCAATGGTGATGGCCGGCAGGTTCTTCAGGTCGATCTTCAGCACCGCGAGGTCGGTTTCCGGGTCGCTGCCGATCACCCGGGCCAGGGTTTCGCGACCATCCTTGAGCGCCACCACAATCTGGTCGGCGCCGCTGGTGACGTGGTTGTTGGTCAGGATATAACCTTCAGGGCTCATGATCACGCCCGAACCCAGGCTCGACTCCATGCGTTTCTGCTTGGGTGAGTTGTCGCCGAAGAAGCGCCGGAACTGCGGGTCTTCGAACAGGGGATGGCTGGATTTGTTGACGACCTTGGTGGTGTACAGGTTGACCACGGCCGGTGCCGCGATCGTCACGGCATCGGCATAGGACACCGGCCCTTGTTGCAGTGCCTTGGTCTGTGGCGCCTGCTGCAGGTTGACGTCGAGGCTCGGCAGGCCGACCCACTCCGGATAACGCTGGATAATCAGTAGAGCGACAAGCACGCCGGCCAACAGAGGCCAGCCGGAAAAACGCAGCGCCTTGAGCATTAAGCACGTCCTACAAAGGTTGCAGGCGGTGTGAGACCGCCCATAATGTCGCGCATTATACGAGGCCGCGCGCGCCTCTGAACGGGATATTTAGGAGTCTTTTCATGGCCGTAGCCCTGAACACCCTGGTAGAAGAAGCGGATCGTTACCTGGCCGCCGCCAGGATTGCCGATTACTGCCCCAACGGTTTGCAGGTCGAAGGCGCCCCTCAGGTGACGCGCATTGTCAGCGGTGTCACCGCCAGCCAGGCATTGCTCGATGCTGCAGTGGAGGCTGACGCTGATCTGGTGCTGGTGCATCACGGGTATTTCTGGAAAGGCGAAAATCCCTGCGTCACCGGCATGAAGCAACGTCGCCTCAAAACCTTGCTCAAGCACGATATCAGTCTGCTGGCCTACCACTTGCCGCTGGATCTGCATGCCGAGGTAGGCAATAACGTGCAATTGGCTCGCCAGTTGGACATTACCGTCGAAGGGCCGCTGGACCCGGACAACCCCAAGGTCGTCGGCCTGGTGGGCTCCTTGTCCGAACCGATGACGCCCCGGGACTTCGCCCGTAAAGTGCAGGAAGTCATGGGCCGCGAGCCTTTGTTGATCGAAGGCGAGCAGATGATCCGCCGGGTCGGCTGGTGCACGGGCGGAGGCCAGGGCTACATCGATCAGGCCGTGCTGGCCGGGGTTGATCTGTTTCTCAGTGGCGAGGCGTCCGAGCAGACCTTTCACAGCGCCCGGGAAAACGGCATCAGCTTCATCGCCGCCGGGCACCATGCGACCGAGCGCTATGGTGTGCAGGCATTGGGCGATTACCTGGCGCGGCGCTTTGCTTTGGAGCATATCTTCATAGATTGCCCGAATCCCATTTGATCACGTGTAATCCCCTGTGGGAGCGAGCTTGCTCGCGATAGCGGAGGGTCAGTCAACTTCAATGCCGACTGATACACTGCTATCGCGAGCAAGCTCGCTCCCACAAAAGTCTGTTGCAACGCCCGAACCGGCAGGCATATCCATATGCTGTTTCGATCTAGTTGGCGCCCTGATTAGAAGAGGTCGCTGTGCTAGGATTCCCCGCTCGAACACGGCCCGCTGGCCGTTCATAAGAAAGTTTTCGTGAGTAGCCATGGTCGACAAACTGACGCATCTGAAACAGCTGGAGGCGGAAAGCATCCACATCATCCGCGAGGTGGCCGCCGAGTTCGATAACCCGGTGATGCTGTACTCCATCGGTAAAGACTCCGCCGTGATGCTGCACCTGGCACGCAAGGCGTTCTTCCCCGGCAAGCTGCCGTTTCCGGTGATGCATGTCGACACCCGCTGGAAATTCCAGGAAATGTACAAGTTCCGCGACCGCATGGTTGAAGAGCTGGGCCTGGACCTGATCACTCACGTGAACCCGGACGGCGTGGCGCAAGGCATCAACCCGTTTACTCACGGCAGCGCCAAGCACACCGACATCATGAAGACCGAAGGCCTGAAACAGGCTTTGGACAAGTATGGTTTCGACGCCGCTTTTGGTGGTGCCCGCCGCGATGAAGAGAAGTCCCGCGCCAAGGAGCGCGTGTACTCGTTCCGCGACAGCAAGCATCGCTGGGATCCGAAGAACCAGCGCCCGGAGCTGTGGAACGTCTACAACGGCAAGGTCAACAAAGGCGAGTCGATCCGCGTATTCCCGCTGTCGAACTGGACCGAGCTGGACATCTGGCAGTACATCTACCTCGAAGGTATCCCGATCGTGCCGCTGTACTTCGCCGCCGAGCGCGAAGTGATCGAGAAGAACGGCACGCTGATCATGATCGACGACGAGCGCATCCTCGAGCACCTGTCCGATGAAGACAAAGCCCGTATCGTCAAAAAGAAAGTGCGTTTCCGCACCCTTGGCTGCTACCCGTTGACGGGCGCGGTGGAGTCCGAGGCCGAAAGCCTGACGGACATCATTCAGGAAATGCTCCTGACGCGAACTTCCGAGCGCCAGGGCCGGGTCATCGACCACGATGGCGCAGGCTCGATGGAAGATAAGAAACGTCAGGGTTATTTCTAAGGGGTTGTCATGTCGCACCAATCTGATTTGATCAGCGAGGACATCCTCGCTTACCTGGGCCAGCACGAGCGCAAAGAGCTGCTGCGTTTTTTGACCTGCGGTAACGTCGACGACGGCAAGAGCACCCTGATCGGGCGCCTGCTGCACGACTCCAAGATGATCTACGAAGATCACCTGGAAGCTATCACCCGCGATTCGAAAAAAGTCGGCACCACCGGTGACGACATTGACCTGGCGTTGCTGGTCGATGGCTTGCAGGCCGAGCGCGAGCAAGGCATCACCATTGATGTCGCGTACCGCTATTTCTCCACGGCCAAGCGCAAATTCATCATCGCCGACACCCCTGGCCATGAGCAGTACACCCGCAACATGGCCACCGGTGCCTCCACCTGTGACCTGGCGATCATTCTGGTGGATGCCCGCTACGGCGTGCAGACCCAGACCCGTCGCCACAGCTTTATCGCCTCGTTGCTGGGCATCAAGCATATCGTCGTGGCCATCAACAAGATGGACCTCAAGGACTTCGACCAGGGCGTGTTCGAGTCGATCAAGGCCGACTACCTGAAGTTCGCCGAAGGCTTGAAGATGAAGCCCACCAGCATGCACTTCGTGCCGATGTCGGCCCTCAAGGGCGACAACGTGGTGAACAAGTCCGAGCGCTCGCCGTGGTACACCGGCCAGTCGCTGATGGAAATTCTCGAGACCGTGGAAGTGGCGGGTGACCGCAACTTCACCGACCTGCGTTTCCCGGTGCAGTACGTCAACCGTCCGAACCTGAACTTCCGCGGTTTCGCCGGCACCCTGGCCAGCGGCATCGTGCACAAGGGCGACGAAGTGGTGGTGCTGCCTTCGGGCAAGAGCAGCCGCGTGAAATCCATCGTCACTTTCGAAGGCGAGCTGGAACACGCCGGCCCTGGCCAGGCGGTGACGCTGACCATGGAAGATGAGATCGACATCTCCCGTGGCGACCTGCTGGTGCATGCCGACAGCGTGCCGCCGGTCACCGACAGCTTCGAAGCGATGCTGGTGTGGATGGCCGAAGAGCCAATGCTGCCGGGCAAGAAATACGACATCAAGCGCGCCACCAGTTATGTGCCGGGCTCGATTGCCAGCATCGTCAACAAGGTCGACGTGAACACCTTGGAAGAGGGACCGGCCAGCGCGTTGCAGCTCAACGAAATCGGCAAGGTGAAGATCGCCCTGGATGCGCCGATCGCCCTGGACGGTTACGAGAGCAACCGCACCACCGGCGCGTTCATCGTCATCGATCGCCTGACCAATGGCACTGTCGGCGCGGGCATGATCGTCGCCCAGCCGCTGGCTCACGGCACCAGCACGCACCACGGCAAACTGGCCCATGTGTCGGTGGAAGAGCGCGTCCAGCGCTTCGGCCAGCAACCGGCCACGGTGCTGTTCAGCGGCCTGTCGGGCGCTGGCAAAAGCACGCTGGCTTATGCGGTGGAACGCAAGCTGTTCGACATGGGCCGTGCGGTCTTCGTGCTCGATGGCCAGAACCTGCGTCATGACTTGAACAAGGGCTTGCCACAGGACCGTGCCGGACGTACCGAGAACTGGCGTCGTGCGGCCCACGTTGCCCGTCAGTTCAACGAAGCCGGGCTGCTGACCCTCGCCGCGTTCGTCGCGCCGAATGCAGAAGGGCGCGAGCAGGCCAAAGACCTGATCGGCAAGGAACGTCTGCTGACGGTCTATGTCCAGGCCTCGCCAATCGTCTGCGCCCAGCGTGATCCGCAAGGTTTGTACGCTGCTGCCGGCGACAACATCCCCGGTGAGTCCTTCCCGTATGACGTGCCGCTGGACGCCGATCTGGTGATCGACACCCAGTCGCTGTCGTTGGAAGAGAGCGTCAAGCAAGTGCTGGATCTGCTGCGCAAGCGTGGGGCGATCTAAGGGAAGCAGTTACAAGCTTCAAGCGGCAAGTAAAAGCCCGCGGATGAGTGATCATCTGCGGGCTTTTTCATTTCAAGGAACAACTCGGTCAACTGTGGGAGCGAGCCTGCTCGCGATAGCGGTGGGTCAGTCTCCATTTATCCAAGCTGAGACACCGCAATCGCGAGCAGGCTCGCTCCCACAAGGGATTCAATGGCGGTCTGGATACTCCCGATGCATCTGTTCCAGCAACGCATCTTTATCCTGCCACAACTGATTGATCCAGCCCTGGAACTCCAGGCGATAGGCGCCGTCCTGGTCGTAGTTCCTGCCGATGAACTGCGGCGGAATCTTCAGTTCCTGGAAATGCACCACCACTTCGTCAACTTTTCCGCAGAGCAAATCCCAGTACCCCGGTCGGCCGCCGGGATAGTGGATGGTCACGTTGATGATCGACTCCAGCTGTTCGCCCATGGCATCGAGCACAAACGCAATCCCACCGGCCTTGGGTTTGAGCAGGTAGCGAAACGGTGACTGTTGCTGGGCATGCTTGCCTTCGGTGAAGCGTGTGCCTTCGACGAAGTTGAAGATGCCCACAGGGTTGTTGCGAAATTTCGCGCAGGTCTTGCGGGTGGTTTCCAAATCCTTGCCTTTCTTTTCCGGGTACTTCTCCAGGTAAGCCTTGGAGTAGCGCTTCATGAACGGGAACCCCAGGGCCCACCAGGCCAGGCCGATCACCGGTACCCAGATCAGTTCCTGCTTGAGAAAGAACTTCAATGGGCGAATGCGCCGGTTCAGCACGTACTGCAACACCATGATATCGACCCAACTCTGGTGGTTGCTGGTGATCAGGTACGAGTGCTGGTAGTCCAGGCCTTCCAGGCCACTGAGGTGCCAGCGGGTGCGGCGCAGCAGGTTCATCCAGGCCTTGTTGTTGCTGATCCAGGCTTCATGAATGTGGCCCATCAGCCAGTCGGTGAAACGCTGGGCGGCGGGGAAGGGCAGCAACAGCTTGAAGATTGCCACGATGAACAGCGGGGTGCAGCAGGCGATGGTGTTCAACGCCAACAGCAGCGAGGCAATGACGCCGCGCACAGGAGCAGGCAGGAAATCCAGCATTTAAATATCCATGGGTCGGTTGGCGGCCTGGATCGCGGTCAGGGCGATGGTGTACACGATGTCGTCGACCTGAGCGCCGCGGGGCAAGTCGTTTACGGGTTTGCGCAGGCCTTGCAGCATTGGCCCGAGGCTGACGCAATCGGCGCTGCGTTGCACGGCCTTGTGGGTGGTGTTGCCGGTGTTCAGGTCCGGGAAGATGAACACCGTCGCCCGGCCGGCCACCTGGCTATTGGGCGCCAGTTGTCGGGCCACGGTTTCGTTGGCGGCGGCGTCGTATTGCAGCGGCCCGTCGATCAGCAAGCCGTGTTGCGCCTCGTGGGCCAGCCGGGTGGCTTCGCGGACTTTCTCCACCTCTTCACCGCTGGCCGACTCGCCGCTGGAATAGCTGAGCATTGCCACCCGTGGCGTGATGCCGAACGCGGCAGCCGAGTCGGCGCTTTGCAGGGCAATCTCCGCCAGCTCCGCGGCGCTGGGATGCGGGTTCATCACGCAGTCGCCGTAGACCAGCACTTCTTCGGGGAACAGCATGAAAAACACCGAAGACACCAGCGAACATCCCGGGGCGGTCTTGATCAGTTGCAAGGCCGGGCGGATGGTGTTGGCGGTGGAGTGGATAACTCCGGACACCAGCCCGTCGACTTCATCGAGCGCCAGCATCATGGTGCCGATCACCACGGTGTCTTCCAGTTGCTGTTCGGCCATCGGCGCGTTCAGGCTTTTGCTCTTGCGCAGCCGCACCATCGGTTCGACGTAACGCTCACGAATCGAATCCGGGTCGAGAATCTCCAGCCCCGGCGGCAGTTCGATGCCCTGGGCACGAGCCACTGCCTCGACGTCGGCCGGTTTGGCCAGCAGCACGCAGCGAGCGATGCCACGGGCCTGGCAAATGGCAGCGGCCTGGACAGTCAGCGGTTCACTGCCCTCAGGCAGCACAATGCGTTTGTCGGCGGCCTGGGCGCGCTGAATCAGCTGGTAGCGGAACACGGCCGGCGACAAGCGCATTTCCCTTGGCGTACCGCAACGCTGATGCAGCCATTTGGCATCCAGGTGGCTGGCGACAAAATCGGTGATGATCTCCGCACGTTCGCGGTCGTCGATCGGAATTTCCTTGTTCAAGCCATTGAGCAGGTTGGCGGTGTCGTAAGACCCGGTACTGACCGACAGCACCGGAAGTCCCGCCTGCAAGGCGCCTCGACACAGGTCCATGATGCGCGGGTCGGGTAGGGTGTCGCTGGTCAGCAGCAGGCCGGCCAACGGTACGCCGTTGAGGGCTGCCAGGCTCACGGCCAGGATGATGTCGTCGCGATCACCCGGGGTCACCACCAGCACGCCGGGCTTGAGCAGCTCCACGGTGTTGCGCATGGTGCGGGCGCAAATAATGATGTTGCTCATGCGCCGGGTTTCGTAATCGCCGGCATTGAGCACCTGCGCGCCCATCAGGTCGGCCACGTCACGGGTGCGTGGGGCGTTGAGTTCGGGGCGGAACGGGATGCAGCCCAGCAGGCGGAAATCGCCGCTGCGCAACAGCGGCGAGTGCTCCTTGAGCCGCGCGGAGAAGGCCTCCATGCTTTCCTCGGTATGGACTTTGTTCAGGATCACGCCGAGGACTTTCGGGTCTTTGGGCCCGCCGAACAACTGCGCCTGCAGCTCGACGCGACCGGAAAGCTCGGTCAGCACTTCGTTCTCCGGCGCCGACACCAGGATGACCTCGGCGTCCAGGCTCTTGGCCAGGTGCAGGTTGACCCGCGCGGCATAGCTGGCGTTGCGGGTCGGGACCATACCCTCGACGACCAGCACGTCCTTGCCGATGGCAGCCTGCTGGTAGAGGGTGATGATTTCTTCCAGCAACTCATCGAGCTGGCCGTCGCCGAGCATGCGTTCGACGTGCGCCAGGCCCAGCGGCTGCGGCGGTTTGAGGCCGTGGGTGCGGGCCACCAGTTCGGTGGAGCGTTCCGGTCCGGTATCGCCGGGATGGGGCTGGGCGATAGGTTTGAAAAAACCGACTTTCAGCCCGGCCCGTTCGAGTGTGCGCACCAGCCCGAGGCTGATGGAGGTCAGACCCACACCAAAATCGGTGGGCGCGATAAAAAAAGTTTGCATGCGGATTCTCTAAAGGTGCATGGCAAAGGCGAGGCTATAACTGCCGTCTACCGTCAATTCAGGCGCCAAGGTTATCGCTAACCGGGGCCTGTGCGCACCAGCCGCAGTCAAAGGACTGGCCTATTTTTTCATTACGTTGCGCCGGGTCCAGCACCCAGGCCCGGGACTGCCACGGCGGCAGGTGGCGCAGATGCTGGGTGTGGCCACAGGACAGCTCGGCCACCCAGTGCCCGTCCTCATCCTGATGAAAACCGGTGACCGTCGGTCTGTTCGAACAAGCCCGTTTGTCCGGGTTCCGTTCGCTTTCGGGCAAATCCTTGTTTAGACTTGTCCGTTCTTCATTCTTATGCAAAAGGTCTCGCCCCATGCTGATCGCCGCCAATAAGGCTGTCTCCATCGACTATACCCTGACCAACGACGCTGGTGAGGTCATCGACAGCTCTGCCGGCGGCGCTCCGCTGGTCTACCTGCATGGCGCAGGCAACATCATCCAGGGTCTGGAAAAAGCCCTGGAAGGTAAAACTTCCGGTGACGAGCTGAACGTTACCGTTGAGCCGGAAGATGCTTATGGCGAATACTCCGCCGAGCTGGTCAGCACCCTGAGCCGCAGCATGTTCGAGGGCGTGGATGAGCTGGAAGTAGGCATGCAGTTCCACGCTTCGGCCCCCGATGGCCAGATGCAGATCGTCACCATCCGCGACCTGGAAGGCGATGACGTCACCGTTGACGGCAATCACCCGTTGGCCGGTCAGCGCTTGAACTTCCAGGTCAAGATCGTCGACATTCGTGATGCCAGCCAGGAAGAAATCGCCCATGGTCACGTCCATGGCGAAGGTGGCCATCACCACTGATTTGTGCGCTACGCTCAAGTGAACTGGAAAGGCGCCTTACGGCGCCTTTTTAGTCTGTTGCTGTTAGCATCGTCCATGGCTGTTCGAAAAGATCCGCAAACCTGGAGTTCGTCATGAGTGCTTTCCACGACCTTAAACTTAAAGCCCTGGATGGTCAGGAACTTGATCTGGCGCCGTTCAAGGGGCAAGTCGTGCTGGTGGTCAACGTCGCCTCCAAATGTGGCCTGACACCTCAGTACGCTGCGTTGGAAAACCTCTATCAGCAATACAAGGCCAAGGGGTTCTGTGTGCTGGGCCTGCCTTGCAACCAGTTCGCCGGACAAGAGCCGGGGACGGAACAGGAAATCCAGGATTTCTGCAGCCTCAATTATGGTGTGACGTTCCCGTTGTCCAGCAAACTGGAAGTGAACGGGCACGACCGTCATCAGTTGTACCGTCTGCTGGCAGGCGAGGGGGCCGAGTTTCCGGGGGACATCACCTGGAACTTCGAGAAGTTCCTGCTGGGCAAGGACGGTCGGGTGCTGGCGCGTTTCTCACCGCGCACGGCGCCGGATGATCCGGCCGTGATCCAGGCTATCGAAAAAGCCTTGAGCTGAACCTCTGGAGCAACCATCACCCTGTTGTGTGCGGGCACACTCCTCTCGGCTTCCTTTTGATTCACAATCATTCAAATCAATAGTGCTACCCATTGCTTTCCACGGTCCATATTATCGCTGTCATATTCGACCTGCGACCCTGTTTCCGTGGAGTGTCCCATGCCTGTAAAAGCCTTGTTCAAACCCTTCCATCTCGGTGCGCTGGAGCTGCCGACCCGGGTCGTGATGGCGCCGATGACTCGCTCCTTTTCTCCAGGCGGCGTGCCGAACGCCAAGGTCGTGGAATATTACCGCCGTCGCGCGGCGGCCGGCGTCGGCCTGATCATTACCGAAGGCACGACCGTCGGGCACAAGGCCTCCAACGGTTATCCGAACGTTCCGCATTTTTACGGTGAGGCCGCGCTGGCCGGCTGGAAACAAGTGGTTGATGCCGTGCATGCCGAAGGCGGCAAGATCGTTCCGCAGCTCTGGCACGTAGGTAACGTGCGGCGCTTGGGGACCGAGCCGGACGCCAGCGTGCCGGGCTATGGCCCGACGGAAAAACTCAAGGACGGCCAGGTCGTGGTTCACGGCATGACCCAGGCGGATATCGACGAAGTCATCGCAGCGTTCGCCCAGGCGGCGAAAGACGCCCAGAGCATCGGCATGGACGGCGTGGAGATCCACGGCGCCCATGGTTACCTGGTGGACCAGTTCTTCTGGGAGGGCAGCAACCAGCGCACCGACGGTTATGGTGGAAGTCTGGCCAACCGATCGCGATTCGCCATCGAACTGATCCGCGCCGTGCGTGCTGCGGTAGGTGAAGGGTTCCCGATCATCTTCCGTTTCTCCCAATGGAAGCAGCAGGACTACAGCGCGCGTCTGGTGCAAACGCCAGAGGCCTTGGGCGAATTCCTCAAGCCTTTGGCAGAGGCCGGTGTGGATATTTTCCATTGCTCGACACGTCGCTTCTGGGAGCCTGAATTCGAAGGCTCCGAGCTGGGTCTGGCGGGCTGGACCCGCAAGCTGACCGGCAAACCAACCATCACCGTCGGCAGCGTTGGCCTGGATGGCGAGTTCCTGCAGTTTATGGTCAACACCGACAAAGTCGCGCAGCCGGCCAGCCTGGAGAAACTGCTGGAGCGCCTGAACAATGATGAGTTCGACCTGGTGGCGGTGGGGCGTGCGCTGCTGGTAGACCCGGATTGGGCGCAAAAAGTGCGTGAAGGCCGGGAGCAGGAGATCTTGCCGTTCAGCCGTGAGGCGTTGATGACACTGGTTTAAGCGGCGCCTGCCATCGCGAGCAGGCTCGCTCCCACACCGGATTTGGGTTGTTCACCGAACGTGTGATCAACACAACACCCTGTGGGAGCGAGCCTGCTCGCGATGGCGGCCCCAGCATCACTGAAAAAATCAGCGCACCGTCGGCGCAGCCGGCATCACCTGTTCACCGACACAAACCCCGCGCAACTGCGTCTCGAACTGCTCAATCACCGATGGCCAGCCCTGGCGACTGGCATGCTGGCGCGCATTGAGCCGCACACAACGCAAGGTTTCACGCTCTTCCAGCAGCCACCGGGCCGCGTCGCAGAATGCCTCTTCATCCCCCGGCATGGCCAGCACGCCGTTGTGACCGTGACGGATGTGTTGCGCCGCCGCGGCCTGATCATAGGCCACCACACCCAACCCGGACGCCAGCGCCTCCAGCACGACATTGCCGAAGGTTTCGGTCAGGCTCGGAAAGACGAATACATCCCCGGACGCATAGTGGCAGGCCAGCGATTCGCCACGCTGGGCCCCACAAAAGATCGCGTCGGGCAGTTCCTGTTGCAGCGCGGCCCGTTGTGGACCGTCGCCTACTACCACCAGTTTCAGCCGCCGGTCCGGGAAAGCGCTGCACAGTGTGTTGAAACAGCGTTTGAGCAGACCCAGGTTCTTCTCCGACGCCAGACGCCCGACGTGGATCAGCGCAATATCGTCATCGCCCAAGCCCCAGGCCTCACGCAGGGTTGTCGAGCGTTTGATCGGATGGAACAGTTGGCTGTCCACACCGCGGGACAACAGCGCCACACGCTCGAAATGCCGGCGTTCCAGCTCCATGCGCTGGCTGAGGCTTGGCACCAGGGTCAGGCTGGAGCTGTTGTGGAACCAGCGCAGGTAATGGGTGAGGGCCCGACTCAACAACCCGAGGCCATACTGCTGGGTGTATTGCTGGAAATTGGTGTGGAAGCCACTGACCACCGAGATGCCCAGGCGCCGGGCCGCCCGCAATGCCGATAAACCCAGCGGCCCTTCCGTGGCGATATACAGCACGTCCGGGCGATGACGTTTCCAGCGCCGCAGCAGCTTGTGCATCGAAGCCTGGCCCCACTGCAAGCCCGGATACCCCGGTAGCGGCCAGCCTCGGCACAGCAACAACTGCTCGTCGCTGGCCTGGCGTTGGTCGCCAGCCTGACGGGGCCGTATCAATTCCACCTGATGCCCGCGAGCGCGCAAGCCGTCGCACAGGCGGCCCAGGGTATTGGCCACGCCATTGATTTCCGGCGGGAAGGTTTCGGTGATGAGGGTGATATGCAGGTGTGTGCTCATGACCCCAGTGTCGACCGGGGCCATTTCGCCATTGTGACGCTTGAATGATGGATTTGTGACAGGTCAGCCCTGGCGGGCCAACGCGGTCTCGGCGCCTTGCTCGCGCACCCAGAACAAGGTCGCGCCGGCCACTGCCGCCGGCATCATCAGGATGTTGACCACCGGGATCAGCAGCACCAGGTACACGCTGCCGCCAAAACCCAGGCTCTGCCAGCGTTTTTCCCGCAGCCAGGCGAGCATTTCGTTCCAGCCCAGCTTGTGGTTGTCCGCCGGGTAGTCGATGTACTGGATCGCCATCATCCACACCCCGAACAGCAGCCATAACGGCGCGGCGACGATATTGATCACTGGAATGAAGGACAGCACCAGCAGGCCCAGGGCGCGGGGCAGGAAGTAGCCGAGCTTGCGTGCCTCCCGGGCCAAGGTGCGAGGGATCATGGCGATCAACTCGCCCCAGCTGAAGGCCGGGAAGTCGTCGGTGCCACGGATCACCACTTCGACTTTCTCCGCGAGAAAACCGTTGAACGGCGCGGCGATGACATTGGCGAGCATGGTGAAGGTGAAAAACACCATCAGCACCACAAGCACCACGAACAGCGGCCACAGGACATAGTTGAGAAAGCTCAGCCAATCCGGTAGCGACGGCATCAGCGTGTCGACCCAAAGGCTGAACTGATGGCCGGCCAGATAGATCAATCCGACGAACAGCACCAGGTTGATCACCAATGGCAACAGCACAAACAAGCGCAGACCCGGGCTTAAGACCAGTTTGAGTCCTTCTCGCAAATATTGCGGGCCGGACAGGACGGGGGCGGGCATAAGAGGCTCCGAGCGAAGATGAACGCGCCGACCATACCGGCTTTGCCGGGCTCGGGAAAGCATCGACATGGCGTGTAACAACGTTTGCCGAGTTTATTGAACTGACTGATCTGGATAGAGCTCACCTATGAGCTGGATTGTTAAACCGTATTTCCTTAATCTTCGCTCCCTCGATACGCTGCACCCATTCTTTTCAGGACTGTCGAACCCAAGCCTTCCCCAAGTGCGTCAACAGTCCCTTTTATTCGCGCCGCTCACCCGGCGTTCCGGCCCGCAAGGGCCGGTCAACAGGAGCAGGTCATGTCTGAAGTGCGTCATTCGCGAGTGATTATTCTCGGTTCCGGCCCTGCCGGTTACAGCGCTGCGGTGTATGCCGCCCGTGCCAACCTCAAGCCGTTGCTGATTACCGGCATGCAAGCCGGCGGTCAATTGACCACCACCACCGAAGTCGACAACTGGCCGGGCGACGTCCACGGTCTGACCGGCCCGGTGTTGATGGAACGTATGAAAGAGCACGCCGAGCGCTTCGAGACCGAGATCGTTTTCGACCACATCAATGCCGTGGATTTCGCCGCCAAGCCGTACACCCTGACCGGTGACAGCGCGACCTACACCTGCGATGCCCTGATCATTGCAACCGGCGCCAGCGCTCGTTACCTGGGCCTGCCATCGGAAGAAGCCTTCATGGGCAAAGGCGTTTCCGCCTGCGCCACTTGCGACGGCTTCTTCTACCGCAACAAGCCCGTGGCTGTGGTGGGTGGCGGTAACACCGCCGTCGAGGAAGCCCTGTACCTGGCCAACATCGCCAGCACGGTCACCCTGATCCACCGTCGCGAAACCTTCCGCGCCGAGAAGATCCTGATCGACAAGCTCAATGCCCGTGTGGCTGAAGGCAAGATCATCCTCAAGCTCAACGCCACCCTGGATGAAGTGCTGGGCGACAACATGGGCGTGACCGGTGCCCGTCTGAAGAACAACGACGGCAGCTTTGACGAGATCAAAGTCGACGGCGTATTCATCGCCATCGGCCACACCCCGAACACCTCGTTGTTCGAAGGCCAGCTGGAACTCAAGGACGGCTACCTGGTGGTCAAGGGCGGCCGCGACGGCAACGCCACCGCCACCAGCGTCGAAGGTATCTTCGCGGCCGGCGACGTGGCAGACCACGTCTACCGTCAGGCGATTACCTCGGCGGGTGCCGGTTGCATGGCAGCCCTGGACACCGAGCGTTACCTGGATGGTCTGCAGAACGCTTCGTTCTGATTCAACAGGTACAAAAAAACCGGCTTCGGCCGGTTTTTTTATGCGCGGGATTTTTCTGTTCAGTGGACAAGATGTTTTGTTCACCACAACCCCCCTGTGGGAGCGAGCCTGCTCGCGATGGCGCCGGGTCAGCTTGCATCAGTGTTGGATGTGCCACCGAATCGCGAGCAGGCTCGCTCCCACAGGTTTTTGTGTGGTCAGGGGAATCTGTATTTCAAGACAGCTTCGCCAAGCACGTCTCCAGAATATCCAACCCTTCCTCCAACACTGCCGCCTCGGTCGTCAACGGCGCCAGCAGCCGAATGATGTGCCGCGATTTACCGCTGGGCATCAGCAACAAACCAGACTCCCGCGCCAAGGCCAGCAATTGTGTCAATTGTGCCGAAGCCGGGCTGCCGTCGGCATGGGCCAGTTCGATGCCGCGCATTGCCCCGACGCCAGTCAGGCGGCCCAGGTAAGGGGACAGCCCGCGACTGCGCCATGACGCGTAGCGGCTGACTATCGCCTCTTCCTGTTGCGTGCCCCAGGCTTGCAGGTTTGCGTCGGTCATTTCCTCCAGGGTCGCCAATGCGGCGGCGCAGGCGATGGGATTGCCTGAGTAAGTGCCGCCCAAACCACCTTTGGGCAGATTGTCCAGCAGTGCCTTGCGCCCCACCACGGCGCCCAGGGGGACGCCGCCGGCAATGCTTTTACCCAGCAGGATCAGGTCCGGCTCGATGCCCAGTCGCGAGAACGCAAAGCGCTGGCCGGTGCGACCGAAGCCGGACTGGATTTCATCGATGATCAGCACGATACCTTTCTCGTCGCAGAACTGCCGCAGGGCCTGGGCAAAGGCAATATCCATCGGCAGGAAACCGGCTTCGCCCTGCACCGGTTCGACGATGAAACACGCCAGGTCATTTACGTCGATCTCGACGCTGAACAACCGCTCCATGGCCTTCAACGCTTCTTCGCAGGTGACGCCGTTGTCCTTGCTGGGGTAGGGCAGGTGATAGACCGGTCCGGGTAGTACGCCGACTTTCTGTTTGTAGGGCGCGACCTTGCCGTTGAGATTGAGAGTGGCCAGGGTTCTGCCGTGGAAGCCGCCATCAAAGGCGATGACGGCCGTGCGCCCCGTGGCGCCGCGCACGATCTTCAAGGCGTTTTCCGCGGCTTCGGCGCCGCTGTTGGTGAGCATGCCGCTGACCGGGTAATCCACCGGGATAAATGCTGCCAGACGCTCCATCAATTCGATGTAGGGTGCGTGCGGGGCGGCGTTGAAGGCGTAGTGCGTCAGCCGGGTTGCCTGTTCGCGGATGGCTTCGACGACACGGGGATGGCAGTGGCCAAGGTTCAACACGCCGATGCCGCCCACGAAGTCGATGTAGCGTTTGCCGTCGGTGTCCCAGACCTCGGCATTTTTGCCGTGGCTGAGGCTGACAGGGTGCACGGTGGAAATCGATTGGCTGATGGTTTCACTGCTCATGGATGACGGCTCGGAGGAAGGAAAGATTCCCTTTATCTAAGCCGCGAGCAGAGGTGGCCGGCAAACGAAATAAAGTTGCCGGGTCAATCTTAAAAGTCGGGATGTGAGATCAGTGAGTCTGGCGAGAACTGTTTCTGTGGCGAGGGAGCTTGCTCCCGCTGGACTGCGCAGCAGTCCCAAATCAGCACGCCTGGTGCATCAGTTCACATGCCGGGGCCGTCTGGGGGCTACTTCGTAGCCCAGCGGGAGCAAGCTCCCTCGCCACAGAAAAGCGGACCTCGGCACAGAGGGGAGGCGCGTTGGGTCAGCGCCGCCGCAACGGCTGAGTCTCGAACTTCACACCCGCCAAGCCATGGGCCATCAGCGCCCGGATATTGCCGTGGTCGCTGCCCTCAGGCGTGGCCAGTACCGACCGGTAATGTTCGCCGAACGCCAGCAGCGCTTCTTCATCGCTCAAGCCTTCGAGCAGCGCCAGGCCCAGGGTCTTGCAGGAACCTTCGTTCTGCCCGGCGGCGTTGTCGACGTCACCGTTTTTAAAAGGCTGAGGCTGGTAGTCGTAGCCATTGGCGATAAACGCCAGGGTGTCGGCAAAAATGTGTTCGCCGCTCTTGAGGCTGGCGCGCAGGGTGTTCAGGTCAGGCATCGGGTTTTCCTTTGGCGAACGCCGCTTGCTGTTCGGCGCTGGCTTCTTGCTGGTATTGGGCTTTCCACTCGGCGTAGGGCATGCCGTAAACCACTTCGCGGGCGTCATCGAGGCTGACCTCGATCTGGCGTTCATCGGCAGCTGCCTTGTACCACTTGGACAGGCAGTTGCGGCAGAAGCCGGCGAGGTTCATCAGGTCGATATTCTGCACATCCTTGCGGCTGTCCAGGTGGGCAACCAGCCGACGGAAAGCGGCGGCTTCAAGTTCGAGGCGTTGTTGAGGGGACATAGTATTCACTGCGAATGTAAGGGTGGGGATAGCTTCAAGCTTCAGGCTTCAAGCCGCAAGTAAAAGCCGAGTCGCTTCAACTTGCAGCTTGTAGCTAGCGGCTTGCAGCTAAAGTAATCGATACCGACTCGGCAAATCGCAAGGCGTGGGGCTTGTCGACTTCGACTTCGGCATACAGCACCGATTCGTTGGCCATGACCAGATCGAGCAGTTCCTGGGTCAGGCGTTCGAGCAGGGCGAAACGGTTGCCTTCCACGTGGGCGATGATCGCCTTGGTGATGGTGCGGTAGTTCAGAGCGTGGTCGATGTCGTTGTCGCGCACCGCATCCTGGGCCGCGTAGAGGATGGTCAGGTTGATCAACACATCCTGTTTGTTGAGGATTTCGTCCTCGTTGATGCCAATGAACGTGCGCAAGCGCAAGTCCTTGACCTTGATGCGCGCCATGGCGGGTTGAAGTTGTGGCATTTACTTGCTCCGTCGAATCAATTGCAGGAACTCCTGGCGGGTGGTGCTGGATTCGCGAAAGACGCCGAGCATCACCGAGGTGTTCATGGTCGAGTTCTGTTTTTCGACACCGCGCATCATCATGCACATGTGCTGGGCTTCGATCACCACCGCAACGCCGGCCGCCTGGGTGACCTGCTGCACCGCGTCGGCAATTTGCCGGGTGAGGTTTTCCTGGATTTGCAGGCGGCGGGCGAACATGTCCACCAGCCGGGCGATCTTCGACAGCCCCAGGACCTTGCCCGTAGGAATATAAGCCACATGAGCCTTGCCGATGAAGGGCAGCAGATGATGTTCGCACAGGGAATAGAGTTCGATGTCGGCGACGATCACCATTTCATCGCTGTCGGAGGCGAACAGGGCGCCGTTGACGATCTGTTCGACGCTTTGTTCATAGCCGTGACAAAGGTACTGCATGGCCTTGGCCGCGCGCACCGGAGTATCCAACAGGCCTTCGCGTTCCGGGTCTTCACCCAGGCCGATGAGGATCTCGCGATAGTTCTGGGGCGATAGCGCCATGGTGCATCCTCGAAGCAAGGCTATTTGACGTGCCGGCCGCCGTTGACGGTCAGGGTCGTGCCGGTGACGTAGGGGTTGTCCAGCAGATAACGCAGGCTCTGATAGATCACTTCGCTGCCGGGCTCGATGCCCAGCGCGGACTTGGCCAGGGCCTTGGCACGGTAGGCCGCGTCGTCTTCGGGATTGAACAGTAGCAGGGCCGGGGCAATTGCGTTGACCTTGATGTGTGGCGCGTATTTCGCCGCGAACGACAGGGTCAGGCTTTCGAGCCCGGCCTTGGTGGCGCAATAGGCGATATGCCGGCTGCTGCCCTTGCGCGTGACGTCATCGCTGATGTGCACGATATCCGCCGGGGTTGAGCGTTGCAGCAGCTCGGCACACTGCAGGTTGATCAGGTAGGGGGCGAGCATGTGCACGGCGAACATGGCGTTGAACGCGCTCGCTTCGTGGCCGGGCGTCTCGCTCAGCCATGCCGAGGCGTTGTGGACAATGGCGCGCAATCGGTCGGTGTGCTGCTTGAGCTGATCAATGAAGGCCGAAATCCCGGTTTCATTGGAAAAGTCAGCGAGCAGCACGATCGCCCCCAGATCCCGCAACGCCTGCACGCCTGGGCGCTCGGTGCGGAAAGTGGCGATTACCGGATGACCGTCTTCGAGCAATCGACGGGCGCAGTGCAAACCGACGCGCTGGGCTGCGCCAGTGATCAGGATCGGAGCGGTGGCGCTGGACATAGGAAGGCTCGGTTCACGGCAATCGCAAAACTATAACAGCGACGCAAGGTGGCGACGACTCTGTGGGAGCAAGCCCTCTCCCACAGTGACCCTTGTTGAACGCGAACGCTGCGGCCGACGAGAGCGGCCCGGCATCACTGATTCTGCGTAGCCGGCTTGGCTGGCAGTGCTTTGGGCGCTGCACCGTTCAACCAACCCGCCAGCAGGTGAGTCGACATCGGAATAAACAGATAGACCATCAATGGCGTCAGAATGAGTGTGCTGATCAGCACGCGGCTCATCATTCCCAGCTCACTGAGCAATGGCCCCAGCAGAAAGTTGAACAGCAGCGACACCGGAAAGAACGCGAGCCAGATGGCCACGGCCTGTTTCCAGCGCGGTGGACGTTGATCGCCGGCGCCAAACCAACCGTCGATACCGCGCACCCTGTGTTCCGAAGGGTGGGCAAACAGCTCGCTGCCTCGCGCCAGCCACGCCGTGCGCGAGGCCGAGTGCTCCCAGGCATGCAGGGTCTGCTCGTCGGCAAAGCGGAAAATAATCTGGAATTCATCGCTCTGAGGCGGTGGCGCGAGTACACCGGAACCCAGGTAGCCGGGAAAGTCGGTGGCCAATTGTTCGCCTTCGCGCAACCAGACGATCAGGTCCTGATAGCGCCCATTGGCGACACGACGGGCCACCATCAAGGTGACGGGTGAGGTAGACATTATGTATCTCCGTAAAACAGGTGCGGTACTCCGGATAGGAGATTCGCGGGAACGCCCCAGGGTGGTGGGGCGCGTCCGTTCGCCAAAAAGCACGCAAGGTTTATTCCTTCTTGAGTGAAAAGCAACAAAATCGCGCATCAGTGGCATTTGTTCTTGTCATCCTATGACTCAGAGGGAGTACACTGGGATCCAATTTGCCAGCCGGAATTGTCTGCCAAAATGAGCGTAATCACAGAGGATAACTTCGTTTTCCAGGCAACCACTGCCTTGAGGCAGGAGGAACTGTTCCCCATCCGCGAAGTAGCGCGACTGACCGGCGTGAATCCCGTGACCTTGCGCGCATGGGAGCGTCGCTACGGTCTGATTCAGCCCACACGCACCGAAAGCGGGCATCGCTTGTACTCCGTGGGCGATATCGAAAAGGTGCGCAGCATCCTCGCCTGGATTGAGCGCGGGGTGGCCGTGAGCAAAGTGGGAAAGATCCTGACCAAGACCGAATCGGTGCAACCGGTTTCCGCGCTTATTTCCTCGGATCTGGTGAGAGCCGATTATGCCCAGTGGCAACAACAGGTGGCTGGGGCGGTTGGCAACTTTGACGATATAGAGCTGGACCGTATCTACGGGCAGATATTTTCCACCTACGCCGTGCCGATCGTATTCCAGGACATCCTGATGCCGGTCTGGCGGCAGTTGCAGCAACGCCAGCAGGAGTTCGGACAAACCAGCGAATGGGTATTTTTCGATGGGTTCCTGCGTTCACGCATCATCCAGCGACTCCTGCTCAAACGCGAAGCCCATGCGCGGCGGGTGTTGGTCGTGGGCATTGTCGGTCAATGTCGAGAGCTGGAGTTGCTGGTCACGGCGCTGTTCGTCTCCAAGGCGGAAGTCGGCGTCAGGGTGTTGACCATTGGGCTGCCATTCGACGAACTGACCCTGGTGTGCCAGAAGGTCCAGCCGTTGGCGTTGGTGCTGGTTTCCAACCATGCACCCCCTGCCGAGTTACCCAAGCGCCTGAACAAGTTGGCGATGGGCCTGGACTGCCCGCTGATGCTGGCCGGTGATGCGTCCGATCTGCTTCAGGACAGCCTCGCGGGGTCGTCGATAGGTTGCTTGGGCAGTGAAGGGACCTTGATGCACCAGCGGTTGCGACAACTATTGGCAGGTACTTTGGATACCTGATAACCGGCAGGTCAAGCCGTGCACTAGATGTGCATGGCCGGATGGGTCAGGCGGTGTTGCTGAAGGATGTATTGACGCAGGCGTTCGGTCTCATCCTCGTCATTCTGGCTCAGGTGGTAGGCGTATAAGCCCTGATCGGTTTCCCGTTCCAGTGTGCCGCGCAAGGAAATCCTTTCATAACCTGACGGGCTGAACCACAAGGCAAATTGCTTTGGCGGCTTGGTCCGACTGCGGTTTTGCAACAGGATTCCTTTGCAGGACACCTCATGGGCCCAGAGCGGCCCGGGCAGGCCTTTGGCATTTTCCAGCGCCACCGGCTCGTCAAGCGTGAGGCGCCATGGCCGAATTTTCGGCCCATCTTCGTAGATGCTGGGCACCCCCAGACGCAGGTGCATTGCGTGGAATTCGTCTTCCACCAGGTGCAACGGAAAAGTCATTTGCTGGTTTTCGAAGTTGGCTTGCAGCGTGACCTGTTCGTTAGCCGCCAGGCGCGTCAGCAAATCACGAATCTGCGACCCGCCGTTTACCAGCAAGCTCGACGTGACATCCCGCTCGTTGAGTTGCGGGTTGTGCTGCATGGTCCGGATGAAATCCAATTCATCCTGCGTCAGTAGGGCGTCGCGCTGCATGATGTGCTCGAAAAGAGGAATTACACTTTCACTGGTGATTGTAGTGACTGACCGCTAATTCGCCGGTTTGTTTGCGCCGTTCGTCGCTTCGAGTCGGGCAATGGTTGCTCGTGCTTCGGCCAGCTCCTTTTCCAGCTGGGCGACGCGTTGCTGAGCCTTGACCTGAGCGGTCACGTCTTTTTGCACGCCCACGAAATAAGTGCGTCCGTCAGCCTCGTTTTTCACCGTCGACAGAGACAACTCATTCCAGAAAGGGCTGCCGTCCTTGCGGTAGTTGCGCAGAATCTCCCGGCAGGCACCGTTCTGCTTGAGGGCCGTGCGAATCTGCTCCAGGGCCGGCTGGTCGCGATCACCTGACTGCAGGAATCGGCAATCCTGATAAAGAATCTCTTCACTGCTGTAGCCGGTCAGCCGTTCGAAAGCCGGGTTTACGTAGATCAGGATATTGTCTTCATCGCCTTCTTTTTCAGCGATGACAATGCCGTCGTTCGAGGCGTTGATGACCAGTTGCATCAGTTGAGCATTAATCATGGGCGACATCCCTTGAACATCCCTGTGTGCGCTGCATTTTAGAAGAACCTACCGCGATGTCTACTGGCCATTATTGGATGTTGAGAGTCAATCGCAGCGTTGCGTCTGAGCCTGCTACTATCGCCGCTCTTTTTATTCAGGTTCAGGATCAGATTGATGAAAGTCGCCATCCTTTCGGGTTCCGTCTACGGGACCGCCGAAGAAGTCGCTCGGCACGCCGCCAAACTGCTCGGTGAAGCGGGTTTTGAAACGCTGCACAACCCGCGCGCAAGCCTTGCGGACATTCAGGCGTTTGGCCCGGCGGCCTTGCTGGCCGTGACTTCCACGACGGGCATGGGAGAGTTGCCGGACAACTTGATGCCCTTATATTCGACGATTCGCGACCAATTGCCAGCCTCTTTTCGTGACCTGCCGGGTGCCGTGATAGGCCTGGGCGATGCCAGTTATGGCGATACCTTCTGCGGCGGTGGCGAGCAGATGCGCGAGTTGTTCGCCGAGCTGGGCGTGCGCGAGGTATTGCCCATGTTGCGTCTGGATGCCAGCGAAAGCGTCACCCCGGAAACCGATGCCGAACCTTGGCTGGAGGCGTTGATCGACGCGCTGCGTCGCTAACGTAATGTGAGGTGAACGGCCACCCCCGGATGACTCGCTCGGCCAGTAAGCTGGCTGCCAATGCAACTACCGACCTCGCGGGAGCTGACTAGACTGGTTAGCTTGTTCATGACTGTTTCAGAACAAGCACCTATAACTAGAAAGCAGAGGTCAGAGCCGTGAGCGTAGCGCCCGTCCCATCGACACTCAGCATCAAGGATCAGGTCAGTGCCGCCGAATGGCAAACTCGCGTCGATCTGGCCGCCTGTTACCGGCTAGTCGCCCTGTATGGCTGGGATGACCTGATTTTCACGCATATATCCGCCAAGGTGCCCGGGACCGATGATTTTTTGATCAACCCGTTCGGGTTGATGTTTCATGAGGTCACCGCCTCGAGCCTGGTCAAGGTCGATCAGGCCGGCAATAAGCTGATGGACAGCCCCTACGAGATCAATCCGGCCGGTTATACCATCCACAGTGCGGTGCATGAGGTGCGGCACGATGTGGTGTGTGTGCTGCATACCCA
The DNA here is from genome assembly GCF_032614175.1 of Pseudomonas sp. P105. NCBI lineage: Bacteria > Pseudomonadati > Pseudomonadota > Gammaproteobacteria > Pseudomonadales > Pseudomonadaceae > Pseudomonas > Pseudomonas sp. P105. Next base: position 5,254,759 of record NZ_CP126693.1, on the reverse strand, counting down.
CACGGCGGCCGGCGTTGCTGTGTCGGCACAGAAGCAGGGTGTGTTGCCCATCAGCCAGCAATCGTTGTTCGTATTGTCGAGTCTGGCGTATCACGCCTATGAAGGCGTGGCCCTCAATCACGAAGAGAAGGCCCGCCTGCAGGCGGATCTGGGCGCCAATAATTTCCTGATGCTGCACAATCACGGTCTGCTGACCTGCGGCGGCACCATTGCCGACACCTTCCTGATGATGTTCACCTTCCAGCGAGCCTGTGACATCCAGGTCCTGGCGCTCAACGGTGGGGCTGAACTGATCGCCATCAAGCCGCAGATACTGGCCGGCGCCCGGGCGATGATTGCCGGGGTGACCAAAAGCGCCCAAGGCATGGGAGGCGCGCTGGCATGGCCGGCGTTGCTGCGCAAGCTGGATCAACAAGATTCGGGTTATAGATGCTGATGCCTCTGGTCCAGATTCCCCTGCGTATTTGGCGCCAGCGCGGCCAGACATTGATGTTCCGTGGCCACGCTATCCGGTATTGGGTGGCGGGGCACGGCGAGCCGTTGTTGCTGATCCATGGTTTCCCCACCGCCAGTTGGGACTGGCATTACCTGTGGCAGCCGCTGGCACAGCGTTATCGGGTGATCGCCTGCGACATGCTCGGTTTTGGCGACTCGGCCAAGCCGACGGATCATGTCTACAGCCTGTTGGAGCAGGCTGACCTGCAGCAGGCTTTGCTGGCGCATTTGAATGTGAAGCAAGCCGTGCATGTACTGGCCCATGATTATGGTGACAGCGTGGCCCAGGAACTGATCGCCCGTCACTACGAGGCGCGCATCGAACTCGCCAGTTGTGTCTTTCTCAACGGCGGTCTGTTTCCCGAAACCCATCGTCCGGTGCTGATGCAAAAACTGTTGCTCAGCCCCTTGGGCTGGCTACTGGGCCGAGCTTTTTCCCGAGAAGGCCTGGTCAAGAGTTTTCGCCAGATATTCGGCCCCAGGACTGGCCCGACCGAAAGCGAGCTGGACGATTACTGGAGCCTGGTCGAAACCCATCACGGACCGCGGATCATGCACAAACTCATTGCCTACATTCCCGAACGGCGTGTGCAGCGTGACCGCTGGGTGCAGGCCATGCAGCGCGGCGAGGTGGCGCTGCGGGTGATCGACGGCGCGGTCGATCCGATTTCCGGTGAACACATGGTGGCGCGCTATGAGGCGCTGATCCCCAACCCTGACACCGTACTGCTGCCCGACATCGGCCACTACCCGCACACCGAAGCCCCGGTGCAGGTACTCAAGCATTACCTGGAGTTTCGCGAAAACATGGCCGCACCGGTCAGGCAGGTGGTCTGCTCATAACTGCTGAAGGTTGGAGCACTATCGCGAGCAGGCTCGCTCCCACAGAGAGGCGAGTCTACGCAGGCCTGTGTGGGAGCGAGCCTGCTCGCGATGGCAGCGACTCGGTCCCGCCTCTGGTGAGGGTCACGGAGCCCACAGCAGATCCGGCTCGTATCATCCCCTCACCTTATTGGCCACCATTCACTTGTAACCCTGTTGATTGTGACCAACCGCCCTGTGCCCGACACTCGGGGCATTGTCCTATTGCCTGCTGGAGTTCTGCCCATGAGTGAATCTGTGCGCTTCGAAGATAAAGTCGTGATCGTCACGGGAGCCGGCGGTGGCCTGGGGCGAGCCCATGCCCTGTTGTTCGCCAGGCAGGGGGCCAAAGTGCTGGTCAACGACCTCGGCGGCTCTGCCCAGGGAGAAGGGGCCAACGCCTCGGCGGCGGATCGGGTGGTCGCTGAAATTCGCCAAGCCGGCGGCATTGCCGAAGCGAACCACGACTCCGTCACCGATGGCGACAAGCTTGTTCAAAACGCGCTCGACGTGTTTGGCCGGGTCGATGTAGTGGTCAACAACGCCGGGATCCTGCGGGACAAGACCTTCCACAAAATGGAGGACGCCGACTGGGATCTGGTCTACCGCGTCCATGTCGAGGGCGCCTACAAAGTCACCCGCGCCGCCTGGCCACACCTGCGTGAGCAGAATTACGGGCGGGTGATCTTTACGGCCTCCACGTCCGGCATCTACGGCAACTTCGGTCAATCCAACTACGGCATGGCCAAGCTCGGCCTTTATGGCCTGACGCGCACCCTGGCCATCGAAGGTCGCAAGAACAATATTCTGGTCAATGCCATCGCGCCCACCGGTGGCACCCGCATGACCGAAGGCCTGATCCCGCCGCAGGTGTTCGAACAGCTCAAGCCTGAACTCGTCAGCCCGTTGGTGGTGTACCTGGCCAGCGAGACCTGCCAGGAAACCTCCGGGTTGTTTGAAGTGGGCGGCGGCTGGATGGGCAAGGTGCGTTGGGAGCGCAGCCTGGGTGCCGGCTTCGATCCAAGCAAAGGTTTCTCGCCTGAAGACGTCGCGGCCCACTGGCAGCAAATCTGTGATTTCGAGGGTGCGGTACACCCCAATGACAACCTTGAAGCGTTGAAGGAAATGATGGCGAACTTGCAGCGCTACACCGTTTGACCTTGCGGCCTCGACCCGTTGCCGTCACGCGCGGCAACGGTGGTCAGGGGACGTATTTCTTCACCAGCGCCGCCAGATTCGCGGCAGTCTCGATGTCCATCACACCGTCGTATTTCGCTGGACGAAAGTGCAGCTGAAAGGCTCGCACCAAACGCTGAAAACCCGCACTTGTGGCGGCTGCCGACGTGTCATACCCATATTTGCGGAACAAGCCGAGCAGTTGCTCGCGAGTCGGCAGGCCGTTGCATTGGTAGGCACGGGTGTAAGCTTTCTGCGTGGGTTCATCGAACCATGCGCCGATGCCCTTCAGATACAGCGTATGCCAGGGGAACATCGGGCCGGGATCGCTTTTCCTGCCAGCCGCAATATCCGAGTGTCCCACCACATTGACCGGGCTGATGTCTGGATAGCGCTTGAGGATGTTCAACGCCAGGTATTCGATCGCCTCGACTTGCTGAGGTTGATAAGGCGGGAAAGTGAATTGCCCGTGGTTATCGGTGGCCAGGTTGACGATTTCAACACCGATTGAGGTGTCGTTCAGATTCGTGCGACCACCCCAACTGCTCACCCCCGCGTGCCAGGCTCGTTGGTTCTCGTCGACCAGATTGAAAATCTGCGGTTCCTGGAAACCTGCTTTCAAGTAACTCGGGTCGGTGAAGTCCGGGATGAGGTAGTGGGCGCTGACAGAGGAACCGGTCAGTGCGTTGATGGAGGATGAAAAGTTCGCGGCGGTGTAATGAAAGACTAGGAAACGAATTCTATTGTTGAAGCCTTTTACCGAGCGATAGCTGTTGTAGTTGATAAGTGTCATAAAAACTCACTGAGGTTTAAAGTCAAAACAGAATGCTGTGACTGACATTCAGCCTAACAGTGAGTTTTTGATATGGCCGTAGTGGGTTTCTTGCTTTGTTGTAGGAACAGGCGTTTGGATGTCCGGGAATTGATCGTTAATGGGAGTAGGGTTTGTTCGCTATTTCTTATGGCGGGCTCTGGCAGTATTGTAGGAATCGAGAAGCTTTAGTTGAGGGTGAGCCTAAATATTAAAAAGCAGCAGTGGCGCTGTTTCGCTGATTAAATGATTCTTCCAGTCTATCTCGCACAACTCAACATCCAGGCAAAGCGCTCGGCGGACCACTCCTTGCGGTCTGACACTTGGCCATCGCCCAGTTCGATCACCCGCATTACACCGTCTGACCTGAGCGCTATGTCGATCGAGAAAAAAGGACTGTCGATCAGCTGTGCGCATTCGGTCACTAATTCGGGCACTTCATCGGTGGCGCCATAAGCCTGGCCGTGGAGCACAAAGTAGCGACGCTCGGTTTCTTCGAGGTATTCCTCTCGTCGTCTGACACATATACCGCCTTCAATCTGCCCGCGATACTGACGCATGGCCCCAACCAGCGGCGCTATGTCTTCGGGAGTGTCCACCAGGCTGCCTCCACTGGTGTTAAGTGACTTTACGTAGTCCTTGATGAAGTAGCCCGGCCATTGCAACCCTTGGAGGGCCTAATTGAAGTTTGCATCACTGGCCAGTACCACGGTTTCGCTCGTACAGGCAGCCAGCAACGGATACCACTGCGGCAAGTGATGACAATTTTGGTATTGCGTGGCGTTGGTCACCTCAATGGCACCTTTGTCGCGCATGTGCATAACCAACGCAGCATAAGCGTCAGGCGTCAGCATCCACCCCCGGTACAAAATGCAGTCGCCGGGCGTGAGGGGTACAGAAGTCTTGAAAGTCCCTGCTTCGAAATCTTCAAAAGAGAACAGCGCGGTCCGTAGTCCGGTGGTCACTACTGCATCGTACTCTTCCATGTACTGTTCATCGGGGCGTTTTTTATCAAACGGATCGCTAGGGTAGAGAAGATACATATCGCTTTCTCGATTTAATCAGTGTCGCGTTTTCGGTAGTTTTTGATGTGTCGCTTAGACATCATTGCGTTGATGTTATTGATGTTGTAAATCTCACTGCCCAGGTTTATGTATTGTTTGTGGCGTGTTGATTTCCTTTTCGGTACGTGCATTTCAAATGTCCCTGCCAGTACTCACTGTTTTCAGCCGTGCATGTTCATTTATTCGTCACCATCAAGGCGGCGAAAAAGACTATAAGTTCGATTGCATTGGCTGGGCAGGTGAGAGATTCCGACCATGTTGTAGGAATCGAGAAGTTTCACGCAGGAAATCAACCCACATAAAAAAGGCCGCTGCAAAAAGCAGCGGCCTGAAAATGACGTTGCAAAGGAGCAAAAAACCAACGTCAGTGAACACGGGAGGTGATGGACCGATGCGCCAATCCATCCGAATGACGGTGCGCCGGTCGCGAGGGACGCGATGGCGGCTTGTGCCTGCAGGCCCGTTGCCCTGAAAGCCCGGCCAGCATAGGGATTGGCCATCGTCGGAAACAGCCCGGATCCGGACATGCACCGTTGCAGGGCGCGCAACAGTTAACAGGCCCGATGAATATGCGCGGCGCTGATGACCCATCATCCAGTGCGTCCATGCGCGGCGCAAAGCCCCGTATTCCATGACCTGTAATCCTTTCGGGGTACAGCGCGAATACCTCCTTGGTGCGCTTATCGCCCATGTCGTGCGGCAGTAGGGTGAAGGCTCTGTCACTCACCGGGGAAGACGCATGACAACAATAACAATGCGCGCCATCTTCAAACCGCAGGCGCTGGCCGTCGCGGTGGCCTTGGGTTGCTCTGCCCAGGCGCAGGCCGTTTCATTCAACATTGGCGAGATCGAGGGGCAGTTCGACTCCTCGTTGTCCGTGGGCGCGAGCTGGGGCATGCGCGACGCCGACCGGGACTTGGTCGGCAGCGTCAACGGCGGTACGGGGCAGTCGTCCACCGGTGACGATGGGCGGCTGAACTTCAAGAAGGGCGATACCTTTTCCAAGATATTCAAAGGCCTGCACGATCTCGAACTCAAGTACGGTGATACTGGCGTGTTCGTGCGCGGCAAGTATTGGTATGACTTCGAACTCAAGGACGAAAACCGGCCGTTCAAGGACATCAGCGACAGCAACCGCAAGGAAGGCTCCAAGTCGTCAGGGGCGCAGCTTCTCGATGCGTTTGTCTATCACAATTACTCCATCGCCGACTTGCCGGGTACGGTGCGTGCGGGCAAGCAGGTGGTCAGTTGGGGTGAAAGTACCTTCATCGGCAACTCCATCAACAGCATCAACCCGGTGGACGTCTCCGCGTTTCGCCGTCCGGGTGCCGAGATCAAGGAAGGCCTGATCCCGGTGAACATGCTGTTCGCCTCCCAGGGCTTGACCGACAAGCTCACCATCGAAGGTTTCTACCAACTGGAATGGGACCAGACGGTCGTCGATAACTGCGGCACTTTCTTTGGCAACGACGTGGTGGCCGATGGCTGCACCAGCGGTTACACCGTGGGCAGCCCGGCGATTGCGCCATTCGTACCATTGACTCAGGCCTTTGGCCAAGGCATCCAGGTGAATGACGAAGGCGTTGTCATTGCTCGCAGCGGTGACCGTGACGCACGTGATTCCGGCCAGTGGGGCACGGCGTTGCGCTGGCTCGGTGACGACACCGAGTACGGCCTGTACTTCATGAACTACCACAGCCGCACGCCAACCGTGGGCACCACCACCGCCGGCCTGTCTACATTGTCGGCATTGCCGGGAATGGTCGCGATTGCAGAAGGGCTTGCCCCTGGCAGCGGTTCGGGGCTGGCGCAAAGCGTGATGCTGGGGCGCGGTCAGTATTACCTTGAATACCCCGAGGACATCCGTCTGTACGGTGCCAGCTTCGCCACCACGCTGCCTACCGGCACCGCGTGGACCGGGGAAATCAGCTACCGCCCCAACGCACCTGTGCAGCTCAACACCAACGATCTGACCCTGGCCTTGCTCAACCCGATCGCAGGCGGTGCAGCTTCGCCCATCGCGACCTCGCCCGGGGCCGATAACACCGGTTATCGTCGTAAGGAGTTGACCCAGATCCAGAGCACCCTGACACACTTCTTCGACCAGGTGCTGGGCGCTGATCGCCTGACCGTGGTGGGCGAGGCGGCGGTGGTGCACGTCGGTGGCCTGGAATCCAAGGACAAGCTGCGTTATGGCCGTGACTCGGTTTACGGCCAGTACGGGTTTGGCGGTGACACCGACGGTTTCGTCACCTCGACCTCGTGGGGCTATCGCGCCCGGGCAATTCTTGACTACTCCAACGTCGTTGCCGGTATCAACTTCAAGCCCAACGTCTCCTGGTCCCATGACGTTGCCGGCTACGGCCCCAACGGCTTGTTCAACGAAGGCGCCAAGGCCATCAGCTTGGGTGTCGATGCCGACTACCGCAACACCTATACCGCCAGCCTGAGTTACACCGACTTTTTCGGCGGCGACTACAACGTCCTCGAAGACCGCGACTTCCTCGCGTTGAGCTTTGGCGTGAACTTCTGATCTGGCTGACAAGGAAAAACCAATGCGCAAGATGATTCTGCAATGCGGCGCCCTGGCCCTGAGCCTGCTGGCCGCGAACGTGATGGCGGCAGTTTCGCCGGATGAAGCAAACAAATTGGGCAGCAGCCTTACGCCGCTGGGCGCGGAAAAGGCAGGCAATGCCGATGGCTCGATTCCGGCCTGGACCGGTGGCATCGCCAAAAACGCCGGGGCGGTGGACAGCAAAGGCTTTCTGGCCGATCCCTTTGCCGGGGAAAAACCGCTGTTCACCATCACCGCCGAGACCGTGGACAAGTACAAGGACAAGCTTTCCGAAGGCCAGATAGCGATGTTCAAGCGCTATCCGCAAACCTACAAGATTCCGGTCTATCCGACCCATCGCAGCGTCTCGCTACCGCCCGAGATCTACGAGTCGGCCAAGCGCAGCGCCCTCAACGTCACCACCATCAATGACGGCAACGGCTTGGCCAATTTCACCGGTAACCGTTACTACGCATTCCCGATCCCCAAGAACGGCGTGGAAGTGCTGTGGAACCACGTCACCCGCTATCACGGCGGCAACGTGCGGCGCATCATCACCCAGGCCACCCCACAAACCAACGGCAGCTTTACACCGATCCGCTTCGAAGAAGAGATCGCCGTGCCGTTTCTGATCAAAGACGCCGATCCGGAAAAGGCCAGCAACGTGCTGACCTACTTCAAACAGTCGGTCACCGCGCCCGCGCGTCTGGCCGGTAACGTGCTGCTGGTGCATGAAACGCTTGACCAGGTGAAGGAGCCGCGCCTGGCCTGGATCTACAACGCCGGCCAGCGCCGTGTGCGTCGCGCCCCGCAAGTGGCCTACGACGGCCCGGGCACCGCCGCTGACGGGTTGCGTACCTCCGATAACTTCGACCTGTTCTCCGGCGCGCCGGACCGCTACGACTGGAAGTTGGTGGGGAAGAAGGAAATGTACATCCCCTACAACAGCTACAAACTGGATTCCCCCAGCCTCAAGTATGACGACGTGATCAAGGCCGGCCACATCAATCAGGATCTGACTCGCTATGAACTGCATCGGGTCTGGGAAGTGGTCGGTACGGTCAAGCCAAACGAACGTCACATCTACGCCAAGCGCCACATGTATTTCGATGAGGACAGCTGGCAGGCGGCACTGGTGGATCACTATGACGGTCGCGGTCAACTGTGGCGGGTGGCCGAAGGTCATGCCCAGTTCTACTACGCCAACCAGAACCCGGGCTACACCCTTGAGGCGCTCTACGACATCATCGCCGGCCGCTACATTGCGCTGGGGATGAAGAACGAAGAGAAGCGCAGCTACGAGTACGGTTTCGAAGCCAGGGCTGCGGACTTCACGCCCGCGGCGCTGCGCTCGACGGGGGTTCGTTGAGACCCGGCGGTTTGAAGCTGACTGTGGCTGACGTTAGATAATCGTGAGGACCGGCAATCGATTTGCCGGTCTTTTTTTATGGGCGCCAATCAGCGCGCTGAATACTTCTCCAAAGGTGAGCGCCACAGGACTAGGGTGATGAAACAATAATAAACTGGACTTCGCACATGACCGCCATGACCCCGTGTCCGGACCGTCCTGGATTGCTGCCCCGCCTGTCTTCGACCCATGTGCCGCGCAGGTCCTTGAGCGAGCCCTTGCTGGCCTCCGAGGCGCGGGTAAAACTGCTTTGCGCACCGGCGGGCAGTGGCAAGAGTGCGTTGTTCGCTGAGTGTTTCCTGCAAGCCCCCGCCGCTTGCCGGTTGCATTGGTTGCCGCTTGGGGGCGCAATGCTGGACGCGGCGCAAATGTGCGAGCGGCTGGCGCAGACCCTCGGGCTGCCGTTGCTGGATGAAGGGGGGCTGCTGGCTCACCTGGCGGGCTTGCAAGCACCGACCTGGCTGTTCCTGGATGATTACTGTCGGGTACCCAACCCCGAGCTGGATCAGTTTCTCGATCGTCTGTTGAGCATCAGCAGTCCGGCGCTTCACCTTTGGTTGAATGGTCGCCGTCGTCCTCACTGTAACTGGCCGCGCCTGCTACTTGATGACGAACTGCATGAATTCGATGCCCAGGCGCTGGTCTTCACCCATGACGATGTCCAGCAGTTGCTCAAACATTTGCCCGGTCCCCAGGGCGCTCGCACCGCGCGCGAGGTGATACAGCGCAGTGGTGGTTGGTGCGCCGGGGTGCGTATCGCCCTGCTTGAACGTTGTGAATGGGCGCGCAGCCACGCGTCGCCGGGGCGGCCCGGGACCCTGCATGACTACCTTGAATATGAGCTGTTCAGTACGCTGACCCCGGACCTGGCGCAGGCCTGGCGAGTGCTGGCGCATCTGCCGCGCTTCAATGCCCGGCTCTGCGAGCATCTGTTTGGTGACACGGTGGGCGCCGAATGCCTGCCCTTGTTGTTGGACCTGGGCTGTTTTATCGAACCGTGGGAGCAGTCTTCGGACTGGTTGCAGATTTTCCCGGCCCTGGCCCGACTGGTGCGTGACGAGCCCTGGCCGCAGGGACGCTCCTGGCATCGGCGGGCTTGCCAGTGGTTTGCCGCCGAGCAGGATTGGCAAATGGCATTCGAGCAGGCCATGCATGCGCAAGAGTTCGAGGCTGCCGTCAGTTTCCTGCAGCATCTGAATTTTGAACACGTATTGCAGCGCAGCAACGTGACGCTGTTGCTGAAGCTGCATGATCAACAAGGTGAGGCGCTGACACTCGGCACGCCGCAATCGGTGGGGTTGGTCACGGCCGCGTTGCTGTTCGCCGGACGCTTCGATCAGGCATCGGCGTGCATCGACCAACTGGCCAGGTTCATGCCGCAACCTTCGGCCTGCCTGCAGCGGCAACTGCTGGCCCGGTGGCAGGTTCTGCTGGGCTGGCTGCTGCACCTTTCGGGGGATGGCGAGCAGTCCCGCGAGCACTTGCTCCAGGCCCAGGCGAGCCTCGACCCAGAGGCCTGGGCCTTGCACCTGCTGTGCCAGTTGGGGCTGACACAGCAGGCACTGCTCAAGGGGGAACTGGCCACTGCGCAATGGATCAATCGCCAAGCCCTGTGCCTGGCGCGCGCCCAAGGCTCACTGGTCTTCGAGGGCTTGCTGGAACTGGATCACGCCCAAGTCCTGGAGCAACGCGGTGCTCCTCACCGGGCCGATCATCTGTTGAGCGCAGTTCAGGGGTTGCTCGATAAGCCTGGCCAGGACTTTTCTGCCTTGCTGGGACGTATTGCCTTGCGCCGTGGCCGTCTGGCTTTGCGCATGGGGTTGGCCGAGCAGGCTGCCGAGCAGTTCCAGGCGGGCCTGGAAACGGGCCTGCATTGCCAGGACAAACAAGTGCTTTATGGTTTTCTCGGCAAGGCCACCCTGGCGGCCAATGGCGGCGACTATGGCGAGGCTTTCCTGCAACTGCGCGATGCCGAGCGGATCATGCAACAGCGGCACATCCCCGACACGGTGTACCGTGGCGTGCTGTTGCAAACCAGTTGCCAGTTCTGGCTGCAACAGGGACGCCCGGAACTGGCCCTCGAGGCCCTGACCCGAGTCTTGCGTCATTTTCGCGGGCCGCAGGCCAAGCATGCCCCACCTGCGACCCTGGAGTTGATTCCTCGGCTTGAGTACCTGCTGGTGCTGACCGAGGTTTATCTGCATCGGGCGCAAGACCCGCAAGCGCAACTCAAGGCAATGATCGCCCGGGCACAGCACTGTGAAATGCATGGCCTGGAGACCGAACTGTATCTGGCGCTGGCTGAAGTCGTCTGGCTGTCTGCTGATCGTTCCCAGGCACGATCGCTTGTGCAAGAGGGCCTCAAGCGAGTTGCCTGTTGGCGCGCCCAGCAAGCTTTGTGCGAGTTACGCGCGCGTCAGCCCGATCTGTTGGGCTGGGCGCAATCGGCTGAGCACATCGAGCAGCCGGCGGAGGTAGTCGAAGACACGTTGTTGAGTCATCGGGAGTTGGAAGTGCTGGAACTCATTGCGCAGGGCTATTCAAATCAGCAGATTGCCGAACGTTTGTTCATATCCTTGCACACGGTAAAAACCCATTCGCGGCGGATACACAGCAAGTTAGGCGTTCAGCGGCGCACGCAGGCGGTCGCCAAGGCCAAAGTCATGGGCGTGATGAGATAAAGAATTCCCAAGGGCAAGACGATTAGCTGCCACCGCTACGTATCACCGCTCACATCAATGGTGTGATCAGGATTGGCCCGTTGGCTGATCCGATCCTGCGCCTGCCTCATACCCCATCCGCCAGCTCACGGCCCGGGTCGCCGCCAGCAGTCGTTGTGCCGCCGGGCCGTTTTCGTCGGCATGGAACAGGGAAGTCGGGCCGACAATGGTCATCACCGCCGTCACTTGGCCGACAGCATTGAATACCGGGGCTGACAGGGCATCCACGCCGGGCATCAGCAAGCCATGCACATGGTGCAGGCCGCGACTGCGTATTTGCTGGCACAGGGTGGCATAGGCCTGGTCGTCGGCCAGGGCGTGGGCGGTGGAAGCGCTCACTTCCTGTTCGCGCAAGCCGATCGTTTCGCGCGTCGGCAGGTAGGCGCTGAACACCAGCCCCGTGGACGAGCTGAGCAGCGGCAATACCGACCCCAGTTGCGTCACCACGGTCACTGCCCGTATGGCGGGTTCGATCCGAACGACGGTGGCGCCGTGATTGCCCCACACCGCCAGGAAACAGGTTTCGTTCAAGTCATCGCGCAGTTCGGCCAAGGGCAGGGCGGCCACTTGCAACACGTCCATGCCGTTCAACGCCGCCAGGCCCACGCGCAAGGCTTCGCGCCCGAGGCCGTAGTGGTTGGTGGACGTGTTCTGTTCAGCGAAACCGCTGGCGATCAAGGCCTGCAGGTACCGATGAACCTTGCTCGCCGGCATTTGCACGTGTTCGGCCAGACGCGACAGCGACGTGGAGGGCGACAGTTCGGCCAGGGCCTTGAGGATGTCGGTGCCGACTTCGGCCGAGCGGACTTTCTGTTTACCGTTGCTGAGCGGGGTTTCCATGGAGGCGCTGAGTCCAGAGGCGAATGGGCGTCTTTATAGCTTGACGGTCGCTGTCGAGCAAATTACGTTATGCGTAATTGAATTACGATAAAAATAACCTGTGCGCCTGACGTTTCTTCGTGGAACGACGAGGTCGTACCCAGTCCTGTGTTCAGGAGGCTCCATGACCCTCGATTCCACAGTGTCGGACCTGGCTTATCAGTCAGGCTTTGGCAATGAATTTGCCAGCGAGGCGCTGCCCGGCGCCTTGCCCGTTGGCCAGAACTCCCCGCAAAAAGCCCCTTACGGTCTCTATGCCGAATTATTCTCCGGCACTGCCTTCACCATGGTTCGCAGCGAAGCGCGGCGGACCTGGATGTATCGCATCCGGCCTTCGGCCAATCATCCGGCCTTCGTCAAGCTTGAACATCAGATAGCGGGCGGTCCTCTGGGTGAGGTCACGCCCAATCGCCTGCGCTGGAACCCGTTGGATATTCCTGCCGAGCCAACCGATTTCATCGATGGACTGGTGCGCATGGCGGCCAATGCCGGCTCGGACAAACCGGCCGGTATCAGCGTCTACCATTACCGCGCCAACCGTTCCATGGAACGGGTGTTCTTCAACGCTGACGGGGAATGGCTGATCGTGCCGCAGCTGGGACGGCTGCGGATCGCCACCGAGCTGGGAGTGCTGGAACTGGCGCCGCTGGAAATTGCCGTGATCCCCCGGGGCCTGAAATTTCGCGTCGAGCTGCTTGATCCACAAGCCCGCGGCTATATCGCCGAAAACCATGGCGCGCCGTTGCGCCTGCCGGACCTTGGGCCGATCGGCAGCAACGGCCTGGCCAACCCGCGGGATTTCCTGGCGCCGGTCGCTCATTACGAAAACCTCGCCCGACCGACTGCGCTGGTGCAGAAATTCCTCGGTGAGATGTGGGGTTGCGAGCTGGATCATTCGCCCTTCGATGTGGTGGCCTGGCATGGCAACAACGTGCCTTACAAATATGACCTGCGCCGTTTCAACACCATCGGTACGGTCAGCTTCGACCACCCGGACCCGTCGATCTTCACCGTATTGACCTCACCCACCAGCGTCCACGGCCTGGCCAATCTCGATTTCGTGATCTTCCCGCCGCGCTGGATGGTGGCTGAAAACACCTTCCGTCCGCCGTGGTTCCATCGCAACCTGATGAATGAATTCATGGGCCTGATCCAGGGCGCATACGATGCCAAGGCCGAAGGTTTCCTGCCCGGCGGCGCCTCCTTGCACAGTTGCATGAGTGCCCATGGCCCGGACGGCGAGACCTGCACCAAGGCGATCAACGCCGAGCTGACGCCTGCGAAAATCGACAACACCATGGCCTTCATGTTCGAAACCAGCCAGGTCCTGCGCCCGAGCCGTTTCGCCCTGGACTGCCCACAATTGCAAACTGACTACGACGCCTGCTGGGCCTCGCTGCCGGTCACGTTCGACCCGACCCGGAGATAACCCATGACTCAACTTTCCCCTGCCCGTAGCTGGGTCGCCTCCGCCAATGGCCATGCCGACTTCCCGCTGCAGAACCTGCCGCTGGGCATCTTCAGTATCGATGACGGTGCTCCCCGTAGCGGCGTGGCGATTGGTGAGCAGATTTTCGATTTGCAGGCCGCGTTGCAGGCGGGCTTGTTTGACGGCGCGGCGCGCGAAGCCGTCGAAGCCATGAAGGACGGCCAGTTGAATGCATTCTTCGACCTCGGCCGCAGCGCTCGGGTGGCCCTGCGTGAACGCTTGCTGGAGCTGCTGCGCGAAGACAGCTCGCTGCGGGGCAAGATCGAAGCCCAGGGCGCGAAACTGCTGGTCCGCGCAGCCGACTGCCAGATGCATTTGCCGGCCAGGATCAATGACTACACCGACTTCTACGTCGGTATCGAACACGCGCAAAACGTCGGCAAGTTGTTCCGCCCCGACAATCCGCTGTTGCCCAACTACAAGTACGTGCCCATCGGTTATCACGGGCGTGCCTCGACCATTCGCCCGTCCGGCACCGATGTGCGTCGTCCCAAGGGCCAGACCCTGCCCGCCGGCCAGACCGAGCCGACCTTCGGCCCGTGCGCGCGACTGGATTATGAGCTGGAACTGGGCATCTGGATCGGCAAGGGCAACGCCTTGGGCGAACCCATCGCCATCGGTGATGCTGCCGAGCACATTGGCGGTTTCTGCCTGCTCAACGACTGGTCGGCCCGGGATATCCAGGCCTGGGAATACCAGCCGCTGGGGCCCTTTCTGTCCAAAAGCTTCCTGACCAGTATCTCGCCATGGGTGGTGACGGCCGAAGCCCTCGAACCCTTCCGCCGCCCGCAACCGGCGCGTCCGGCAGGCGATCCGCAGCCGTTGCCGTATCTGCTGGACAAGCGTGACCAGGCCGGTGGGGCCTTCGACATTGAACTGGAAGTCCTGCTGCTGACCGAAGCCATGCGCGAGCAGAACCTGCCGGCCCATCGCCTGACGTTGAGCAACACCCAGTACATGTACTGGACCGTGGCGCAGATGGTCGCCCACCACAGCGTCAATGGTTGCCAGTTGCAGGCCGGTGACCTGTTCGGTTCGGGCACTTTGTCGGGGCCTGAGAGCGGTCAGTTCGGCAGCCTGCTGGAGATTACCGAGGGCGGTAAAAAGCCAATCGAGCTGGCCTCTGGCGAAGTGCGCAAATTCCTTGAGGACGGTGACGAGATCATCCTGCGTGCCCGTTGCAGCCGCGAAGGTGTTGCGTCCATCGGCTTTGGCGAATGCCGGGGCAAGATCCTGCCGGCGCGGTGAGGGACAGGGCATGGAACTCTACACCTACTACCGCTCCACTTCGTCCTACCGGGTGCGCATTGCCCTGGCGCTCAAGGGCCTGGATTACCAGGCCTTGCCGGTCAACCTGATCGCTGCGCCTGGGGGCGAACATCGTCAGCCGGCCTATCTGGCGATCAACCCTCAGGGCCGGGTTCCGGCGCTGCGTACCGACGAAGGCGCGTTGCTGGTGCAGTCAGCCGCCATCATCGAGTACCTGGAGGAGCGTTATCCACAGGTGCCGTTGCTCAGCGCCGACCTGACGGTTCGGGCTCATGAGCGAGGCGTCGCGGCATTGATCGGTTGCGATATTCATCCGCTGCACAACGTCAGCGTACTCAACCAGCTGCGGCAGTGGGGCCACGATGAAACGCAGGTGGCGCAGTGGATCGGGCATTGGATCAGCCAGGGACTGGCGGCGGTGGAACAGTTGATTGGGGATGACGGCTACTGCTTCGGTGCAGCACCCGGGATCGCGGACGTGTATCTGATCCCGCAGGTGTACGCGGCAGAACGGTTCAATGTCTCTCTGGAGACGTATCCACGGATCCGTCGCGTTGCGGCGTTGGCGGCTGCGCATCCAGCGTTTCAACAGGCGCATCCGGCAAATCAGCCTGATACACCTTGAGCCCCCTGTGGGAGCGAACCTGTTCGCGATGGCGGTGGTTGAGCTTACAAACATGTTGTCTGACACGCCGCTATCGCGAGCAGGCTCGCTCCCACAGAAGGAGAGGGGGCGAGCCCTTGAGTTACCACCTCGTCCTCCGCGATCTACACCCGCTCAATGCACAATTGAATTGGGCGGCAGATGCCCCAGCCGTTCCGTCAGCCGGATTCGCTGGATCGGGTCTTCGCTGAGCATCAGCGCGTGCTCCAAGTCGAATCGTTCGGCGTTGGGACAGTCGAGCCGTTGGTATAGGCTGGCGCGGGCCAGGTAATCGGCGGCGCTGGCGTTGCCCAGTTCAAGCACCCGTTCGGCGTCGATCAGTGCAGCAATGTAGTCGTCGTTGGTCAGATGCAATTGGCGAAGATTGCGCGACAGGCGCTGGAGCATCTGCATGGGCTCGGCACTGACCAGGTGCTCGGCTTTGAGGGGCATGTTGGCGCCGTATTGGCGTTGCAGCAATTCCCGACAGTCGTTGGGGTACAACCGGCGTCCGCCACACGGGTCGAGCAGATGATCGGCACCGGGGACCCGCAACAGGAAGTGACCGGGGAAATTGACACCGACCATCGGAATCTCCAGGCCACGAGCCAGCTCCAGGGCGATCAGGCCGAGGGCCAGGGGCTGTCCACGTTTACGCGTCAGCACCTTGTCGAGCAACGCGGCCCGTGGGCGCAGGGGCGTGAAATCATCCTGGGCGAATCCAAGGTCATTGAGGCGGCGCAGCAAGGGTTGGCCCAGTTCGCTGACGGGCAGCATCGGCAGGTCATGGCTGACACGCTGTTGCAGATCCTTGAAATCGTTCAGCAACGCCGGTACGTCCACTTCGCGATCATGTTCGGCAGCAATCCACAACGCTGCTTCGAACAGCGCCGGTGGGGAGCGGTGCAGGCAATCAAAAAAGGCTTGGCGCGGTGTCATCACAGTCTCCGGGCTATGCCTCGTTTTTAGCTCTGCTGCGGGCTTTCGTCCAGTCTCGTCCGGGGAAGGAATCAGGTTATGCCCAAAAGACTGGCCGTCCGCTCGACTTATTCCGGCGCGCTCCAGCAAATTTTGAGCGCACGCCTATACTGGCGGAACAAACAAAAGTGATTCGGGAGCCTGTCGATGTTTGCTCTCATGCAAAGCTCCCGCCTTGAATCGCTGCACCTGAGCGTAGACCCGGCCACCGGGTTGAAGGCGGTGATTGCCATTCATTGCAGCCGTCCTGGGCCTGCTCTGGGTGGATGTCGTTATCTGTCCTACCCCGACGATGAAAGTGCCGTGGTCGACGCCGTGCGCCTGGCCCAGGGCATGAGCTACAAGGCCGCACTGGCCGGCTTACCGGTGGGCGGCGGCGTGGCCGTGATCATGCGTCCGGCCCATGTCGAAAGCCGCGCTGCGCTGTTTGAGGCATTTGGGCGCTGCATCGAGCAACTGGATGGCCGCTATATCACCGCCATCGACAGCGGCACCTCGGTGGCGGACATGGACTGCATCGCCCAACAGACCCGTCATGTGACCAGCACCACGGCTTCGGGAGACCCAGCGCCTCACGCGGCGATGGGGGTATTCGCCGGCATCCGTGCCACGGCCATGGCCCGCCTGGGCAGCGATAACCTGGAAAGCCTGCGGGTAGCGATCCAAGGCCTGGGTAATGTCGGTTTCGCCCTGGCCGAACAGTTGCACGCCGCAGGCGCCGAACTGTTGGTCAGCGACATTGACCCTGGCAAGGTTCAACTGGCGATGGAGCAACTGGGCGCGCATCCGATCGCCAACGATGCACTGCTCAGTACCCCGTGCGACATCCTCGCCCCCTGTGGCCTGGGCGGGGTGCTCAATAGCCAGAGCGTGGCGCAACTGCGCTGCTCGGCGGTTGCCGGGTCGGCCCATAACCAGTTGAGCAACCTGCAGGTGGCCGATCAATTGGAACGGCGTGGGATCCTCTATGCGCCGGATTATGTGATCAACTCCGGAGGCCTGATCTATGTCGCCTTGAAGCATCGCGGCGAAGAGCTGTCGACGATCACCGCGCATTTGTCGAAGATCGGCGCCCGGCTTACGGAAGTCTTTGCCCACGCCCAGGCAGAAAAACGCTCACCGGCCAGGGTGGCCGATGAATTGGCAGAGCGTTTGTTGTACCGATAAAAAAGATCGCAGCTTTCGGCGGCTCCTGGGTGGATTCCATGGAGCCGCCGAAGGCTGCGATCTTTTCAAGGCTTATTCAGCAGGGGCATTGAGCAGTTCGGACAAGGCGTCCGGTTGACTCTTGAACGCCTTGGCGAACACATCGCGATTTTTCGCCATGTAGATGCCGGCTTCCTCAACCTGTTTCTCGCTCAGCGAGGGAACGGCTTTTTGCAACACTTCGGCCAGCAATTCGGCGAGTTCCAGCATTTTGTCATGACGGTCAGCTTCGGCTTTATCCATGAACAAGCGCTCCAGATCTCGGCTGCTGCGGTATACCACTTCGACGGCCATTCACCACCTCACATGCCTTCACATTGGTTATCTTTGTGACTACTGTATTTATATACAGCCAAAAGGATAAGCGAAACCCTTCCCTTTGGATAGTGGCTTTTTAATGTAGACGTATTTGCACATTTGTCGCGAGCGCTGGTGTGGGAGCCAGCCTGCTCACGACAGGGCGGCATCAACATCGCAAAAGTGTCGGGTTGCGGCCCATCGCCATCTCACCCTCAGCCGCTGGCCTTTTTTCTGCATGCAGAACAACCGTCACGTCCAACCCGCATCATCCGGTCGAGTCGACCTAAGGAAACTACATCGTGAAAATCAACTGGGCCGAGAACCTGCGCCAGAACGTACATCAGTTGGCCGAATCCCTGGGCAATCTGTTCGTCGAGACGTTCCATTACCTGGCACTGTTTGCCATCGGAGCGGTGACCGCCTGGGCGGCGGTGATGGAGTTTTTGCAGATGCTCGAGCAGGGGCACATCAAGATCGATGACATCCTGCTGCTGTTCATCTATCTGGAATTGGGAGCGATGGTCGGGATCTACTTCAAGACCAACCACATGCCGGTGCGGTTCCTGATCTACGTGGCGATCACGGCGCTGACGCGCTTGTTGATTTCCAACGTCTCCCACCACAGTCCGCCTGACCTGGGCATCATCTACCTGTGCGGCGGCATCTTGCTGCTGGCGTTCGCGATCCTGGTGGTGCGTTACGCTTCCTCGCAGTTCCCTTCGGTGAAAATCGAGCACCCGCACCGCAAGGTTGGCGCGGGTTCCAGCGAGCACGCCGAAGTGGAGAAGGGCGAAATCTAGAAACCGGCGGGGGCGGATGTCGCGCCCTGCGTCTGCGGTGGTGGCAGCTTGACGTTGTCACCGCCGGTCATGGCTTCGAGGATCGCCACAGCGCTGTGGCCCTGCTCGATGGCGATGCCGAACTGGATGCTCTGGACCAGGCGCCGCAGGCGTTCCGGGTCATTGCGTTGCTGGGCGCTGATCATGCGCTTGGCGACGATGCGCCCGGCCTTGGAGAGGGTCAGCATGATGCTGCCGTCCAGGCCCTGGATGCTCAGATTGATTTGATACTGCGGCGCAAAAGCGTCGGTAATGAGCTGAAAAGGGTTGTCCATGATGCGTCACCGCCTGATTGAACGTGCAGTTGTTGACCGGCCGTGATCGGGATTAGTTCGCGATACCGGACCACCGGCCATTCCATGATCGTGCTTCATCCAGAGCCAGGCAGAGGCTGGATCGGAAGATCCCAACCTGCCACAGCTCCAGTAGAGAGATAGCAAGGGGCATGCCGGAAAAACTGCCGGACAATGATCACGGCGCATAGGCGCTGAAGGCCTTGGCCTGCGGGCCGGGGGGCTGCCCGTTTCTGTGCAGGAATGGGCGAATGGTCGCTGACGGTGCAGGGTGAGCGCAGAATTTTCGTGGGGTAAGCAAGGCGAGGCAACTCCCGACATTAACAGCGCTTTTGTCCGTTGTCCGGCTTTATTTGCGTATGAATATTTATCTTTTCGAAGGGGTTGAATTGTTCTGCCGCCAGCCCGACTCTGTATTCAAGGGGTCGTCGCGCTACCGTCGATTGGCCCCTGGCGAGCTAGCCGAAATAAGGGATGAACTATGCAAATCCAAGTCAACAGCGATAACCATATTCAAAGCAGCATCCGACTGGAGGAGTGGGTACGTACTACCATCGAAAGCACGCTCGAACGTTATGAAGAAGACCTGACACGGGTCGAGGTCCATTTGCGGGACGAGAACGGCGACAAGCCCGGTCCCCATGACTTGCGTTGTCAGCTGGAAGCACGGCCAAAGGGTCTGCAACCGGTCTCGGTGACACACAAGGCCGATACGCTGGAACTGGCCATCGAAGGGGCGGCTACCAAGCTTGAACATGCCCTGGAGCATCTGTTCGGCAAACTGCGCGTCAAACGCGCCACCGCTGAGAAACCGACCGAGTCGGTGGCCTTGGCCGATGCGATGCTGGAAGAAGAATTCCTGGAGAACGAACGGGCTGCACTCAACGGCTGAGCCTAATTCTTTTTACTGACCGACCGAAAACGGGCCTGCCAACGCAGGCCCGTTTTGCTTGCACTCCATATTGGATGCGCCACGGTATCGCGAGCAGGCTCGCACACACTGGACCTTCAGTGGACGTGAATGTTGCGTTCGGCATAGCACTCCTGTGGGAGCGAGCCTGCTCGCGATGGCGATAGTGCGTCTGGTAGCTTGTTCGCTAGCGCAAAAACGCCTGTCGATACTCGCCGGGTGTCGCGCCGAGGGCCTGCCGGAAACGATTCGTAAAATGGCTGGCGCTGGCGAACCCGCAGGCCAACGCAACCTCACCCAGCGGTTTTGACGTGCTGCGCAGCCAGTGCCGCGCGTGGGCCAGACGTCGTGCCAGTACGTATTGATGGGGCGGCAGGCCGAAGCTTTCGCGGAACATCCGGGCAAAGTGGTATTCGGACAGCGCACACAGCGCCGCCAGTTGGCCGAGGCTGATGGCGTCGGCCAGATGGCTGTCGATGTAGTCCACCAGCATTCGCCGCTGGTGAGCGGCCAGTCCGCCCTTGAGGCGAAGCCCCTGGCGCTGGCCGACCTGACTCAATAGCAGATGGTTGAGCAAGTCATGGGCCAGGCTGGTGGTCAGAAGGCGTTCACCGGGCTCATCCCAGTTCAGGGCGATCAACTGGCGAAAGCGCTGTGCCTGTTGCGGGTCGTCGAGAAAGGTGGCTTCGCGCAGTTGCACTTGCCGCGGCTCGCGATCCAGTAGCGTGACGCAACCGAGGGCGAATTGCTCAGGGCTGAAGTACAGGTGGGCGAGGCGAATGTCGCCATTGATGACCCAGGCCGATTCGTGCCCGGCCGGCAGGACGCAGAGTTTGCCGGGTGCCCCGGTGGTGTCGGGGCGTTCGCGGCGAAACGTGCCGGTACCACCGGCGATGTAGCACGACAGCGTGTGGTGAGTCGGCGCCTCGTAGTCTTGGGCGTCGTGATGGTTGCTCCACAAAGCGGCCGCCATGCCATCTCCAAGCTCGGCACTGTGCTCAAGGCGAGCATTGGGCGAACTGTTGAGGGCTTGAAAGACTTGCAGGGTTTGCAGTGTGGGCATGATCGGGTCTCTCCAACGCCTTGCATCCTACTCCGTCGATCGGCTCATGCCAGCCTGCAAAGCGACAAAACCGCAAGTTTACGCAAGCGCCCGGTGGTGGGCGGCGCAACACTGGCGGTCATTGTCAGGAGTTGCCGTCATGAACCTCTCGTTGTATCTACTTACCGTGCTCATCTGGGGCACCACCTGGATTGCGCTGAAATTGCAGTTGGGCGTGGTCGCCATCCCCGTGTCGATTGTCTATCGCTTCGGCCTGGCGGCGCTGATTCTGTTTGTGATGCTCTTGCTCAGCCGACGTCTGCAAGCCATGAACCGGCGTGGTCATTTGATTTGCGTGGCCCAGGGCCTGTGCCTGTTTTGCATCAACTTCATGTGTTTCCTCACTGCCAGCCAATGGATTCCCAGCGGGTTGGTCGCGGTGGTGTTCTCTACCGCCACGCTCTGGAATGCCCTCAATGCCCGCGTGTTCTTCGGCCAAAGGATCGCCCGCAACGTCTTGCTGGGCGGCGCCTTGGGCTTGCTGGGGCTGGCGCTGCTGTTCTGGCCGGAGCTGGCGGGTCATAGCGCAAGCCCGCAAACGCTGCTCGGGTTGGCCTTGGCGCTGCTGGGAACCTTGTGCTTTTCGGCGGGTAACATGCTCTCGAGCTTGCAACAGAAGGCCGGTCTCAAACCGTTGACCACCAACGCCTGGGGTATGGCTTATGGTGCGGCGATGCTGGCGGTGTGGTGCCTCTTCAAAGGCATCCCGTTCGATATGGAATGGAACGCGCGCTATGTCGGCTCGCTGTTGTACCTGGTGATCCCAGGTTCAGTGATCGGCTTCACCGCCTACCTGACGCTGGTGGGGCGCATGGGGCCGGAGCGGGCGGCGTATTGCACGGTGCTGTTTCCGGTGGTGGCGTTGAACGTCTCGGCGTTGGTCGAGGGCTACCAATGGACGGCGCCGGCACTGCTCGGGCTGGTGCTGGTGATGTTGGGGAACGTGCTGGTGTTTCGCAAACCCCGGCCCGTGGCGACGCAAGCCGCCCTGGGCGCACGCTGAGCCAGGGGATGGCAGGCCCGGCCCCGGCGCCTGCCCAATGGTTTACTTCCAGACTTGCGGGTTGACCAGGTTCTTCGGTCGCTCGCCCAGCAAAGCGCTGCGCAAGTTTTCCACGGCAAGATTGGCCATGGCTTCACGGGTTTCGTGGGTGGCCGAGCCGATATGGGGCAGGGTTACGGCGTTTTTCAGCTGGAACAGCGGCGATTCGGCCAATGGTTCTTTCTCGTAAACGTCCAGCCCGGCGCCGCGGATGCGGTTGTTCTGCAAGGCTTCGATCAGCGCCGGCTCATCCACCACTGGGCCGCGGGAAATATTGACCAGAATGGCACTCGGTTTCATCAGGGCCAGTTCGCGCTGGCCAATCAGGTGGCGGGTCTTCTCACTCAATGGCACCACGAGGCAAACAAAGTCTGCTTCGGCGAGCAACTGATCCAGCTCGCGAAATTGTGCGCCCAACTGATCTTCCAGTTCGGTCTTGCGGCTGTTGCCGCTGTAGAGAATCGGCATGTTGAACCCCAGCCGGCCACGCCGGGCAATGGCGGCGCCGATGTTGCCCATGCCGACGATGCCCAGGGTCTTGCCGTGCACGTCAGTGCCGAACAGCTGCGGGCCGACCGTCGCCTGCCATTGGCCGGCCTTGGTCCAGGCGTCCAGTTCAGCGACGCGCCGGGCGCTGCTCATCAGCAGGGCGAAGGCCAGGTCAGCGGTGCTTTCGGTGAGCACGTCAGGGGTGTTGGTGAGCATGATTCCACGCTCATTGAAGTAGGCCAGGTCATAGTTGTCGTAACCCACCGACACGCTGGACACCACTTGCAGATTCGCGGCGCTCTGCAGTTGTTCGCGGCCGAGCTTGCGTCCGACACCGATCAGGCCATGCACGTGGGGCAAGGCTTCGTTGAACTGTGCATTGATGTCGCCGTTCGACGGATTGGGCACGATCACGTCGAAATCCTGTTGCAGTCGTTCGACCATCTTGGGTGTGACACGGCTGAAGGCAAGTACGGTTTTTTTCATCGCAGAAGGCTCATCAGGCAAGGAATACCAAGCACGCTAACATTCTGGATGTGGGTTAGGCGAGAGGGGAGCGTCGATTGAGGCGAGTCAGTGGCAGGAATGGAGTACTTATGGGCAGTACCTATGGGGGAGCATCTATGTTGGATGTGGGAGCGAGCCTGCTCGCGATGACGGCGGCACATCCACCATCACTGCAAACTGATCCACCGCTATCGCGAGCAGGCTCGCTCCCACAAGGGATTTCTATTTCATCCCTGGGGTGTTTACGCCGCCCGCAGCGAAATAAACGCGTAGTTGACCGGTGCCTCAGTGGCGACCCGTGCTCCACTGGCCAGGACCTGGCAGGCCACGTCATCACCGGACAAATGGAACTGCCATTCACTGGCCGCTTGCTCCAGTGGCTGTAAACGGACCTGATCAATGACGGTGGCGAATGCACTCATGTCCGGCAGGTACGCGGTAAACCCGTCACCCTTCAGCGCGGTGGTGAGGATGCCCAGCGAAGCGCAGATGCGCTCCTTGATCCGGATTTCCTCGCGATCGGCCTGACGTGAGCGTTCGATCAACTGCGCCAGTTCCTTGTCGACCAGTTCACCGCCGAGTATCAGTTGCGGTCCGGTCTCCCACGACTCTGGCGGGCATTCCTTTACGGCAATGTTGAGCGGGATGTGCGGGTTGATTTCCATCGGATAGATACGGCACACCAAGGGGCGGCGCTCGTAGATGCGGCACAGGTTTTCTTCGTCAAGATTGCGGCAGCGCCCGGCGTTATAGGCGGCGAAGGTGATTGCCACCAAGGCCTCGGTGGTGCCGCTGTGGACCCGCGCCGAACGGCGCTCAGCGTGTTCGCGTTGCGCCGCCGGCAGGCCGAGGCCGTTGGGCAGGAAGGCTTCCACCAGGACAATCACCTGGCCGCCGTCGTCAGCCCACATCCGTGCCTCGTCGAGGGTCAGGGGGACATGGTGATCGGTGCAGCATTTGCCACAGCCTACGCAGGAAAACGTTGTGTTCATTGAGCGCCCGGTCAAAAGCTGGAAGGCGGCGACAGAAAAACGCCGCGATTAACCGATGCGAAGCAAGTTGTGCGCCATCACCGGCTGTTGTCGGCGGGGCGGATGGAGTCCCACTCGGTCACGTAGGCGGTCTTGGATTTCTTGCGGTAAAGGCACAGCTCGGTGCCCGTCGCGCCTTTCATGTGTTTCTGCGGATACTGGCCTTGCAGCAACAGCGCGGTATAACCCACCCGGTCATCGAACTGCGCGGCAGTGCCCACAGGCTCGGCGTTCTTCAAGCCGCTGGCCTTGATGCAACTGGCAAGCACGGCTTTGTCATGGGTGGCCCAGGCTTCTGGGCTGGAGGCGTGGGCCTGGGCGGCGAGGGCCGTGAAGCCCAAAAACATGAGTGCGTGGATTTTCATCAGCAAGATCCTTGTTCCGGGAAGCCAGGACAGGAGTATGCCTGAGGTGCCGGGATGATCATTCCCCTATACGCATGGGAATGATCATCAGGCATGACTCAGTGGCCTTGCTCGGCAACCGCCTTGGCGGCCGTGATCAGGCACTTGGTCAGCTCCGGTGAGGAGAACTTGGTCAGCACGCCATTGGCCCCGGATAGCCGAGCCTTCTCGCTGTTCATGGCGCTGTCCAGCGAGGTGTGCAGCAACACATAGAGGTGGGCGAAGTCCGGCGTTTCCCGCAGGGTCCGGGTAAGGGCGTAGCCGTCCATCTCCGACATTTCGATGTCGGAAACGATCAGGTTGATCTGCTGTGCAGTGCCTTGCAGGTCCAGCAGGCATTCGATGGCTTCCTTGGCGCTGCGAGCGGTGTGGCATTGCAGGCCGAGGTTGCGCAAGGTGTGTACCGATTGTTGCAACGCCACCTGACTGTCATCGACCACCAGGATCCGCGCGTTGCCCAGGACTTCGGCGTCTTCCATGCTCAGCTCGGTGGGCGCCGTTTCAATCTGCGCCGGGGCGATACCGTGGATGACTTTTTCGATGTCCAGCACCTGCACCAGCGTGCCATCCACCGACGTCACGCCAGTGATGAAGGCGCGTACGCCGCCTGAGCCGAAAGGCGGGGGTTTGATGTCGGTGGTCAGGCAATGCACGATCTTGCTCACCGCCTGCACATGCAGACCCTGTTTGGATCGACTCACATCGGTGACGATCAGGCAGCCGCCATCCGGATCTTCCAGGGGCCGTTCGCCGATGGCACGGCTCAGGTCGATTACCGACAACGAGGCCCCGCGCAGGGTGGCGATGCCTTTGACGTGCGGGTGCGATTCCGGCAGTTTGGTCAACGGCGGGCAGGGAATGATTTCGCTGACTTTGAGCAGGTTGATTGCCATCAGCTTGCCGCTGCGCAAGGTAAACAGCAGAAGCGAAAGTGAGTCTGCGCGGGCTTGGTTGGAAGACATAAAAACCTTCTGTGGAAAAAGGTGGGGCGAGCGTGAAGAACGCCAAAACAGCTTTTGATATTGGGTTATCGACCCGATGGGGGCTGGCTTTAGGGCGAAACCCACAGACAATCGATTTCAGCTCAGTGGCCTGGGAATGCACACGCTATGGTCAGGCGATAAATGCCCTCGCCACATGGGGCGTCGGAGGTACAGAAGGTTTTATTTGAGTCCCAACCGCTTGGCCATCCGCCCCAGGTTCGCCCGATCCAGACCCAGTTCCCGGGCGGCGCTGGCCCAGTTGTGCTGATGCCGTTCCAGGCAGGCGATGATCAGCTTGCGTTGAAAATCGTCCATGGCTTCACGCAAGTCCCCCGTGACCCCCTCCAGGGCAGGTGCGGGGCTGGCGGATGAAGGTGGCGGGTTTTCTTCCGGGCTGCGGGGCAAGTCCAGGTCCTGGGCGCTGAGGCTGAGGATCTTTGGCCGCACCGGACACCGGCCCAAGGCTTTCAAGGCGCTTCGGCCGATCAGGTGCTCCAGTTCACGCACGTTCCCCGGCCAGTCATACGCCAGCAATGCGGCCTGGGCGTCACTGGTCAGGCGCAGGCTGCCCAGGCCCATGCGCGAACGGTTCTGCTCCAGGAAAAAACCGCTGAGCAGCAGCACATCGCGCCCACGATCCCGTAGTGCCGGCACCAGCAACGGGTACACGCTCAGACGATGATAGAAGTCGGCCCGATATCGCCCGTTGCGCACTTCTTCAGCCAGATCGCGATTGGTGGCCGCAATCAGGCGTACATCGACCCGATGTTCCTTGTCCGAGCCCAGTCGTTGCAACTGGCCGCTCTGCAACACTCGCAGCAGCTTGGCCTGCACGGTCAAGGACAACTCGCCCACTTCATCGAGGAACAACGTGCCGCCATCGGCCAGTTCGAATTTGCCGCGCCGGTCATTCGTGGCCCCTGTAAACGCGCCGCGTACATGGCCGAAGAGTTCGCTTTCCACCAGGGTATCCGGCAGTGCAGCGCAATTGAGGCTGATAAGCGGCTGCTCGGCGCGCTTGGAGGCCGCGTGTATGGCTTGGGCGACCAGCTCCTTGCCAACCCCGGTTTCGCCAGTGATCAGCACCGTCAGGTCGCTGCCCCCCACCAGGTTGATTTCTTCCACTAATCGCTTGTGGGCCTTGCTCTGGCCGACCATGTCGCGAGGTTGCTGGCCGCTGGCCTGGCGGTAGACCTCGGCGCGGCGATGTTCGTCTTCGGCTTTCAAGGCCAGCCGATCAATGCGTTCGGCGGCGCTGACCGTGGCGGCGGCCAGGCTGGCAAAGGCCTGCAAGGCGCTCAGGTCGATCGGCTCGAAGCGTTCGGGGTTCAGCGCATCGAGGGTCAGCAGGCCCCACGGTTGCTCGTCGACGAACAGTGGGCAGCCCATGCAGTCGTGGACCTCCAAGTGCTCAGCCAGACCTTCGACCAATCCGTCGTACGGGTCGGGCAGGTCACTGTCGGCGGCAAAGCGAGTGGGCTGCGGGCTGGCCAGCAGTGCCTGGAAGCGGGGGTGTTCGCTAATCCGGAAGCGTCTGCCCAGGGTATCGGTACTCAAGCCATCCACCGCCAGCGGCACCAGACAGTCCCCATCCAGGCGTAACAGCGCGGCGGCGTCGCAGGGCAACAGGGCTCGCAGCGCGCCAAGCAGGCGTCGGTAGCGCTCGCCTTCCGGCAACTCGCGGGAGAGGTCGGCCACCAGCGGAAGCAGTGAGGTCAGCAGGGAGGTTGCGGTCATAATGACTCCATATGGTCTTAATGACTATAAGATACCATATGTCTTTATGACTACTTAATTCGTAAGCAATTGAAAATGTTCAATAAATTTTATGGCATGAAACCTGATAGGCATAGGTATCAGTTTTTCGTAATACGCCAGGAGTCACCTTATGCTCAGCCGAGAAGAACGCGCCATCATCCGCTCCACCGTGCCCTTGCTTGAAAGCGGTGGTGAAGCGCTCATTACTCACTTCTATCGCATGATGCTGTCCGAATACCCGCAAGTGCGCCCGTTGTTCAACCAGGCTCACCAGGCCAGCGGTGATCAGCCCCGTG
This sequence comes from Pseudomonas sp. P105, assembly GCF_032614175.1. NCBI lineage: Bacteria > Pseudomonadati > Pseudomonadota > Gammaproteobacteria > Pseudomonadales > Pseudomonadaceae > Pseudomonas > Pseudomonas sp. P105. The sequence goes on along the minus strand of NZ_CP126693.1, from coordinate 5,227,252 downwards.
CCCTGGCCAACGGCGTATTGATGTACGCCCGGCACATTGACCAGCTCGATCAGTTGGGCGACCTGGTGGCCAAAATCGTCAACAAGCACGTCGCCCTGCAAATCCTGCCGGAACATTACCCCATTGTGGGGGCCTGCCTGTTGCGGGCGATCGCCGAGGTGCTGGGTGAAGAGATCGCCACGCCGCAAGTGATTGCCGCGTGGGGCGCTGCCTATAACCAGTTGGCCGATATCCTGATCGGTGCCGAAACCGGCATGTACGAGCAGAAAGCCGCAGCGCCGGGCGGCTGGCGGGGCGAGCGTGAGTTCATCCTGGCAGCCAGGGTGCAGGAGAGCTCGGAAATCACTTCGTTCTACTTCGAACCGGCGGACAAAGGCGCGATCCTGGTGGCGGAACCAGGCCAGTACATCGGCATGAAGCTGGTGTTGGATGGCGAGGAGATGCGCCGCAATTATTCTCTGTCGGCCCTGGCGGACAACGGTCAGTATCGCATCAGCGTCAAGCGCGAGCCGGGCGGGCGCGTGTCCAACCACCTGCACCATCATTTCCCGATCGGCAGCAGCATCCAGTTGTTTCCACCGTCAGGGGACTTCTTCCTGACCCAGAGCGACAAACCGCTGGTGCTGATCAGCGGCGGCGTCGGCATCACGCCGACCCTGGCGATGTTGCAGGCGGCGCTGCAAACCGAGCGGCCGGTGCATTTTATCCACTGCGCACGTAACGGCGGCGTGCACGCGTTCCGTGACTGGATCGATGACCTGGCCCAGCGGCATCCACAACTCAAGCGCTTCTATTGCTATGACGAAGATGACGGCTTGAGCCCGGCGGCTGACAAGGTCGGCTTGTTGAGCCAGGAACAACTGGCGCAATGGTTGCCGCAGCAGCGTGACCTGGATGCCTACTTCCTTGGGCCCAAGGGCTTCATGGCCGCCGTCAAGCGCCACCTCAAGGCACTGGGTGTGCCGGACGGGCAAAGCCGCTACGAATTCTTCGGCCCGGCGGCGGCGCTGGAGTAACGGCGGGGCGAGCCGGGGTGATCCGGTTCGTCTGCATCGCGAGCAGGCTCGCTCCCACAATGGATTTGCGGCGGGCACGATTGGGTGATCAACGCAAAGACAACTGTGGGAGCGAGCCTGCTCGCGATAGCGGCGCCATGTTCACCCCATCCCGCCTGACTTCTCCAAGCAAAATTAATCCGTACTTAACCTCCCTCCTGTTTATTCCCCTCAATTTGGGCGGCAGCCGCTCGTTCTCTGTCATGGTCAGCGTGTAGACTTTGGCCATCCGACAGTGCGCCGGGTTTCTCCAGGCTGCGCGTCGATCCAATGCATACAAAGGGAAACGCAATGAATGAGCAAATGCTGCGCTTAGGCCGTGAACGGCGCTATCTGGTGCTGTTGGGGCTGATCTGTCTGGCGCTGATCGGCGGTGCGCTGTATATGCAGGTGGCGCTCGGCGAGGCGCCGTGCCCGCTGTGCATCCTGCAGCGGTATGCACTGTTACTGATCGCCATTTTTGCCTTCATTGGTGCGGCCATGCGTACCCGTCGCAGCCTGACGGTTTTCGAAGGCCTGGTGGTGCTCAGCGCCCTGGCCGGCGCGGCGGTAGCGGGGCATCACGTGTACACCCAGTTCTTCCCGGCGGTCAGCTGTGGCGTCGACGTGCTGCAACCGATTGTCGATGACCTCCCGCTGGCGAAGATCTTCCCGTTGGGCTTCCAGGTCGACGGCTTTTGCTCCACCCCGTATCCGCCGATCCTGGGCTTGTCCCTGGCACAATGGGCACTGGTGGCGTTCGTCCTCACGGCGATCCTGGTGCCGTTGCTGGTGTCGCGCAATCGCAAACAACTGCCCTAAAGCGCCTCAATCAGACGCCCCGGTTTTCTGTAGGAAGCCGGGGCGTTTTGCGTTTCAGTCTTACTGCGTGCCAGCCTTGATCCGAGACAATAATGAGTCGCGACAGCGTGCGACACGTTGTCACACATTTGCTGTCATCCGGCCACTTGCTGCGCGAATAAGCACCTCGTTCTGCAATGAAAAATCAGCCGTTGCAGGCTCCATCCGGCTAACTGGCTCCCCCCGGAGCAGGCATTTCTAACAGTCGGGCGTCTTGCCGCCCAGCCCCCGAATGACGGGGGCTCTACGGGCGTAAAAAGCCTCTTTAATCAGCGCAAGCTGTCTAAATCGGGCGTAGTAGACCTACGTTTTCTGGGGTTCTTGTTGAGAATGAATTTCGATAAGATGCCGGCTTGTTTCGAATTCTGCGAAAGATTGTTGCTCGATTTGATGAAAATTATTTCAGGATAAGACATGGTCTCCGGCGCCTCAGCTCACTACAATCGCCCGCACCGAATTTCCGACCCGGCTCAAGCTTGAGTCCGTGAGGTGGTCGAAGGGCTCAACGCCCCATGCGACCCCAGGTGTCGGTGCCTTCCAACTACCCGCACCAAATGGAATTGGGCTGTAACAAGGCCTTTGACCTACGAATTCGAATAAGAACTCACTGCTGGCCCGGGATGTGTCGAACAGCGTCTGACGCTGCGACGGTCAGCCCTTATTCAATCCAAGAAAAATGCCAACCCTTGGCAGGGTGAAGTGTTGGCGATCAAAACCCAACTGCATTGCGCAAGCTGCTTTAGAGGTCGTGAGATGAGTAAAAACAGGTACCCCCGATTACTAGGCTTGTTGCCTTTGCTCGGCACGTTGTTGCTGGGAGGCTGCAACATGACCTTGCTCGATCCCAAGGGTCAGGTCGGCCTGGATGAACGTAATCTGATCATCACCGCTACGCTGTTGATGTTGCTGGTCGTCGTGCCGGTTATCGTCATGACCTTCCTGTTCGCCTGGAAATACCGCGCGTCCAACACCAGTGCCACGTACACGCCCAAGTGGTCGCACTCGACCAAAATCGAAGTGGCGGTGTGGACTATTCCGGTACTGATCATCATTGCCCTGGGTTACATCACCTACAAGTCCACCCATGCCCTTGACCCGTATCGTCCGCTGGACTCCGACGTCAAGCCGATCACCATTGAAGTGGTCTCGATGGACTGGAAGTGGCTGTTCATCTATCCGGAACAAGGCATCGCCACGGTCAACAAGATCGTGTTCCCGGCCCACACGCCGATCAATTTCAAAGTCACCTCCGACACCGTGATGAACTCGTTCTTCATCCCGGGCCTGGGTGGCCAGATCTACGCGATGGCGGGCATGCAGACCAAGCTGCACCTGATCGCCAACCAGAACGCCGAACTCGACGGTATCTCCGCCAACTACAGCGGCGCGGGTTTCACCGGCATGAAGTTCAAAGCAATCGCCACGACCCAGGAAGAATTCGACGCCTGGGTCAACGATGTGAAGAAGGCACCTAAACAGCTTGAAAAAGCTGAATACGAAGCCCTTTCCAAACCGAGCCAGAACAACCCAGTCGAGCTCTACTCTTCGGTCACGCCGAACCTGTTCCAGACCATCATCGACAAGTATGAAGGGATGAACCCGGGCAAGCCGATGCACCACGAGAAGAACGAAAAGGATGTGGCCCACAACATGGAAGGGATGGACATGAGTTCGCATTCAGCTGCCGGGGCAGAGGAGTAAACGATGTTTGGTAAATTAAGTTGGGAAGCGATCCCGTTCCACGAGCCGATTGTCATGGTGACCCTTGCCGTGATCGCGCTCGGTGGTCTGGCGTTGTTCGCGGGGATTACCTACTTCAAGAAGTGGACCTACCTGTGGACCGAGTGGCTGACGTCGGTCGACCACAAGAAGATTGGCGTGATGTACATCATCGTCGCCATGATCATGCTGCTGCGCGGTTTTGCCGACGCCATCATGATGCGTACCCAGTTGGCCATGGCCACCGAGGGTTCGCCTGGCTACCTGCCGCCTGAACACTATGACCAGATCTTCACCGCCCACGGCGTGATCATGATCATCTTCATGGCGATGCCATTCTTCACCGGCCTGATGAACCTTGCAGTGCCGCTGCAGATCGGCGCGCGTGACGTGGCCTATCCGTTCCTGAACTCCTTGAGCTTCTGGCTGCTGGTTTCCGGTGTGGTGCTGATCAACCTGTCCCTGGGCGTTGGCGAGTTTGCCAAGACCGGTTGGGTTGCCTATCCACCGTTGTCGGGACTGCAATACAGTCCGGGCGTGGGGATGGATTACTACATCTGGGCGCTACAGCTATCGGGACTTGGGACAACGCTAACGGGGGTCAACTTCCTGGCCACCGTGCTGAAGATGCGTACCCCGGGCATGAAGCTGATGGACATGCCGATCTTCACCTGGACCTGCACCTGGGCCAACGTCCTGATCGTCGCTTCGTTCCCGATCCTGACCGCTACCCTGGCTTTGCTGACGCTTGACCGCTACATGGATTTCCACATTTTCACCAATGAACTGGGTGGAAATCCGATGATGTACGTCAACCTGTTCTGGGCCTGGGGTCACCCCGAGGTGTACATCCTGATTCTGCCGGCGTTCGGGATTTTCTCCGAAGTCATCTCGACGTTCTCCGGCAAGAAGCTGTTCGGCCACCACTCGATGATCTACGCCAGTGGTGCGATCTCGGTGCTGGGTTTCATGGTCTGGCTGCACCACTTCTTCACCATGGGTTCGGGTGCCAGCGTCAACGCCTTCTTCGGTCTGGCGACGATGCTGATTTCTATCCCGACGGGTGTGAAGCTGTTCAACTGGCTGTTCACCATCTACCAGGGCCGTCTGCGTTTCACCAGCCACGTGCTGTGGACCCTGGGCTTCATGGTGACCTTCGCCATCGGCGGCATGACCGGCGTACTGCTGGCCATCCCGGGTGCGGACTTCGTGCTGCACAACAGCCTGTTCGTGATCGCGCATTTCCATAACGTGATCATCGGCGGCGCTGTATTCGGCTACATCGCCGGCTTCGCCTTCTACTTCCCGAAAGCGTTCGGCTTCAAGCTGCACGAGGGCTGGGGCAAGGCTGCATTCTGGTTCTGGATCTCGGGCTTCTTCGTCGCGTTCATGCCGCTCTATGCACTGGGCTTCATGGGCATGACCCGTCGTCTGAACGCCACCACCAACCCTGAGTGGGTGCCGTACCTGTACGTCGCCATGTTCGGCGCGGTGATGATCGCCGTGGGTATCGCCTGCCAGCTGATCCAGTTGTACGTCAGCGTGCGTGACCGCAAGAAGCCAGAGAACATGTGCGAACACGGTGATCCGTGGAATGCCCATACCCTGGAATGGTCGACCTCGTCGCCTCCACCGTTCTACAACTTTGCCGTGCTGCCGAAAGCCGACGTCATCGACCCGTTCACCGAAGCCAAGGAAAACGGTACCGCGTACCAGACCCCGGCCAAGTACGCGCCGATCCACATGCCCAACAACACCGCGACCGGTGTGGTCATGGGTGCGCTGTTGACCGTGTTCGGTTTCGCGATGATCTGGCACATCTGGTGGCTGGCCATCGCCAGTCTGGTCGGCACCGTGGTGTATTTCACCATTCATGCCGCCCGTGACGATCAGGGCTACATGGTGCCGGTGGATGTCATCGAGCGCATCGAAGCCGAGCAGCACAAACGTCTGGTCGCGGCAGGGAAAGTCCCAGCCACCGCCACCCGTGTTGAAACCTCGTTGGAACAGGCTTAAACCATGTCGAACTTAGTGACCAATGTTGGACACGCCCATGGTCATGACCATGGGCACGATGACCATCACCACGACTCGGGCGAGATGACCGTATTCGGTTTCTGGCTCTACCTGATGACCGACTGCATTCTGTTTGCGTCGATCTTCGCGGTGTACGCGGTGCTGGTTAACAACGTCGCCGGTGGCCCGTCGGGCCACGACATCTTCGAGCTGCCGTATGTGCTGGGCGAAACCGCACTGCTGTTGTTCAGCTCGATCACCTACGGCTTCGCCATGCTGGCGTTGTTCAAGGGCAAGAAAACCCAGGTACTGGGCTGGCTGGCGATGACCTTCCTGCTGGGCGCCGGCTTTATCGCCATGGAGATCAACGAGTTCCACATCCTGATCGCCGAAGGCTACGGCCCTAGCCGCAGCGGCTTCCTGTCCGGGTTCTTCACCCTGGTCGGCACCCACGGTCTGCACGTGACCAGCGGCCTGATCTGGATGGCGATCATGATGTACCAGGTCCACAAAAACGGCCTGACCGCCACCAACAAGACGCGCCTGAGCTGCCTGAGCCTGTTCTGGCACTTCCTGGACGTGGTGTGGATCTGCGTATTCACCGTTGTTTATCTGATGGGGACCCTGTAAATGGCTAACGCACATTCCCACGATGGCCACGACGCCGGCCACGGCAGCGTCAAGTCCTACGCCATCGGTTTCATTCTGTCGGTGATCCTGACGGTTATTCCGTTTGGCCTGGTGATGTACCCGACGCTGCCGAAAAGTCTGACCCTGTGGATCATCCTGATCTTCGCCGTGGTCCAGGTACTGGTGCACCTGGTGTACTTCCTGCACCTGGACCGCTCCGCTGCCCAGCGTAACAACGTGGTCGCGTTTGTCTTTGCCGCGATCGTCATTGTCCTGCTGGTCGGCCTGTCGTTGTGGATCATGTTCAGCATCCACACCAACATGATGGCGCACTGAGGAAAGTCCGGATGTCCTTAAAGCACTTTATCCAAATCACCAAGCCGGGGATCATTTTCGGTAACGTGCTTTCTGTGGCAGGCGGGTTTTTCCTGGCCTCGAAAGGGCATGTCGATCTGGCCATCTTTCTGGCGGCGATGATCGGCACTTCCCTGGTGGTGGCGTCCGGTTGTGTATTCAATAACTGCATCGACCGCGACATCGACATCAAGATGGAGCGCACCAAGAACCGCGCCCTGGTCCAGGGCCTGATCCCGGTGCAACTGGCCCTGGCGTTCGCCACGGTGCTGGGTGTCGCCGGTGTGGCGCTGCTGTACTGGGTGGCCAACCCGTTGGCGGCGCTGTTCGCGGTGATCGGGTTTGTCATCTATGTCGGTTTCTACAGCCTGTACCTCAAGCGCAAGTCGGTCCACGGCACGCTGGTGGGCAGTCTGTCGGGGGCGATGCCGCCAGTGATCGGTTACGTGGCGGTGAGCAACAGCTTCGACATGGCGGCGCTGACGCTACTGGTGATGTTCAGCCTGTGGCAGATGCCGCATTCCTATGCCATTGCGATCTTCCGCTTCAACGATTACCTGGCCGCCTCGATTCCGGTGCTGCCGGTCAAGCGCGGCATCCAGGTGGCCAAGAAGCACATCCTGCTCTACATCCTGGCCTTCCTCGTGGCAACCTTGATGCTGACCTTCAGCGGCTACGCCGGCATGAGCTACCTCGCCGTCGCCGCCGCCATGGGCATGTACTGGTTGTACATGGCCTGGACCGGCTACAAGGCGGTGGATGACACGGTTTGGGCACGCAAGCTGTTCGTGTTCTCGATCTTCACCATCACCGCCCTGAGCGTCATGATGTCCCTGGACTTCAAAGTGCCGAGTGAGTTGTTGCTGACTTACGCGCCTTAAGCTTCAGACGCCACACAAAAAGCCCCGCCTTCGAGAGAAGCGCGGGGCTTTTTTGTGGGTGTTGCTTCGAACTGCCGACATTCCTGTGGGAGCGAGCTTGCTCGCGAAAGCGGTGGGTCAGTTGAGGTGATGTTGACTGACAGGGCGCCTTCGCGAGCAAGCCCGCTCCCACAGGTCTACGGCGAGCACATAATCTGCGAACGCCGCTGATCCATTGTGGGAGCGAGCCTGCTCGCGATGACGCCGGCCCATTCAACATCGCTGCAAGCTGAACCACCGCTATCGCGAGCAAGCTCGCTCCCACAGGTTCTGGCGGCGGGCTGACAACCGCCGAACAAGAAGGCTTATTGCTGGGCGATGCTGTAGCCGTCGAACGCTTTCTGCTGTTGCAGGGCGGTGACGATGCTTTTGCGGGTGACCGGTTGTTCGGTGCCGTCGTTGTCCAGGAAGATGTCATTTTCCAGTTCGGCCTGGTCGCCTTCGCCGACGAAACTGAAGCCCAGGAATTCGAAGGCCTCGCGGTCGACGTTCGGCTTGGAGCGTGGGGTGCGCAAGGGCAGGGTGACGCTGATGCCGTCCTTGCTGATGACAAACACTTCGGCCTCTTTCTTGGGCCGCGAGGCTTTGCCTTTGCTGCCACTCGGATTGCTGATGGCCTGGTGGGTCTGGTTCAGCACTTTCAGGGCCAGGCCATAAACCAGTTCCTGGAAGGTCGGGTCGTCCTTGTAGCTGGACAGGATACGGCTGATGGGGAAGCGGCTGCTCAGGTCTTCCAGTGCCGCGAAATCGGCGGCTTCGGCGTCCTTGAGCTGCTTGAGCTGGCCCATCAGTTCGTAGGCCTTGTCATCGTCGAACGCGTCATGGGCCTGGCGGATGGCGTTGCGCAGCTCACGAATCTGATCGCTTTCGCGGTTCGACTGAAACGCATCGAGAACCATCTCACTGATGCTTTTGGCCTGAGGCAGATGCTGTGAAAGATTGATGGAGTTTTCGTATTCCGCTTTGGACGACAGGGTGACTACGGATTCAGCGGTATTGGAATCGGACATTGAAATTTCACTACTTCTGTTAGCTGGATGAGGCGAGAAAGGCGTTGAGCTTTTTTCCGGTCGCCTAATCTATTGGACCCGGGCGGCGTTGTCACGGTTGAACCGGTGGCAGGTCGGCATTTGTTGTTCAGGTACGCATCATTGGCAGATCACATTCTTGCCGGCCACCTTGGAGCGATACAGCGCCTGGTCCGCCCGGTCCAGCAGCATCGTGTGCTGCTCATCCCCACGCCGCTGCACCACGCCAAAACTCATGGTGACCTGGAAATCGCCCACCGGCAGCAGATCGGACAGGCTGCGGCGAATGGTTTCAGCCATCAGGCAGGCGTCGGCCAGGGAGGTATTGGGCAAAATCATGATGAATTCATCACCCCCCCAACGTGCGAGCAAGTCGCCGTCGCGTTCGCAGCGTTTAACGGCTTGCACCACTTGCACCAGCGCTGCGTCGCCGAAAGCATGACCGTAATGATCATTGATGTCCTTGAAGTCATCGACGTCCATGGCGATCAGTGACAACGGCTCGCGAAAACGCTGGGCACGCTCGCAGGCCAGCGGCAGGGCCTGTTCGAGACGATAGCGGTTGGCAACCCGCGTCAGGGCGTCGGTTTCGGCAAGCCTGCGGTTTTCGTCGAGCTGGATCTGCAACTGATGGTTGACCCGGGACAGTTCCAGGGTTCGCTCCTGGATGACGGCTTCCAGCGATTTGTTGCGCCGTTCCAGTTGTTCGAACAGACGCTTCTTGTCGTCAATGCTGCGATGGGCGCCGATCATCCGCGCCACCGTGCCGTCGGGGTTACGGGCGATCACATAGCCACGGTCCTCGATCCACATCCAGGAGCCGTCGCGCGTGCGACAGCGGTATTCGGCCTGGTAGTGATGGGAGCGTTGTTGCAGGTGGTCGTCGAACAAAGCCATCACCTGCGGGTAATCATCGGGATGGATCACGCTTTCCCACGTCAGCACGGTGTTATCGAGTGAGTGAGGCGGATACCCCAGCATCGTGTACCAGCCAGGGTTGCGGTAGACGAAACCGGTGTTGGCGTTCCAGTCCCAGATGCCATCGCTGACCAGCTCAAGGATGGTGTGCAGCACACCTTCGTCCAGACCGGACAGGTCGAGGCGCAGCATATCGATGTTCGAGGCGTCGCCCATCGTCGTTTCCTCAATCAGCCTTGATATCAAAATGCTCGTCCAAGGAAGAAGAGTAGCTGATGGGGCGGGGGGGCACTAGCGGGGTTACGCTCTGTTGGGGCGCTGACGAGGGCCGGGGGTGGACGGTCTGTGTGGGACTCAAGCGTTGGGGGGAAGATCGCAGCCTCGTTGCACGCGTCAGCTCCTACTTTGTCATTCGGGTTGGGTTTGGGGTTTGCCCCATTGCTGCATCGCAAATTCGACAAAGCTGCGCAGTTTGGGCAACCGATAGCGATCCTGGGCATACATCAGGCTCATTGGCCGGTGGGGAAGTTGATAGTCCTGCAGCAGCGCGACCAGATGCCCTTCTTCCAGGTCTTGCGCCACCAGTGCATCGGGCAGCATCACCACGCCCATGCCGGCCAGGGCCGCGCGATGCAGTCCTGAGGAGCTGTTGATCAGCATCGGCCCAGTCACCGGTACTTTGATTTCACCTTCCGGCCCGTTGATGGGCCAGTGATCCTGGGCGAAGCGCCACTCGTCGCCGGCGGAATAGGCGAAGGACAGGCAGTCGTGCTGCTCCAGGTCAGCGGGTTTTTGCGGTGTGCCGCGGCGCGCCAGGTAGGCCCTGGATGCGCAGATGGTCAGGGTGTAGTCCATCAATGGTCGGGCGATCAGCTTAGGGTCGATGGGGCCGAGACGGATGGCGACGTCGAAACCGTGATCCAGCAGGTCCAGGCGTTGGTTGGTCAGCACCACGTCGAGTTTAAGCTGGGGATGGAGCCGGCTGAATTCGGCCAGCGCCGGGGCAAGTCGCTCGGTGCCAAAGGTCAGTGGCGCGGTGATGCGCAAGGTGCCGGTGGGCTCGCCTTGCGTTTGCTCGGCCAGTCGTTCGGAATCGGCCACCAGCCCGAGCACTTCCAGGCAGCGCTGGTAATAGGAAAAGCCGAATTCCGTCAGGCGCTGGCGCCGCGTCGTACGGTTGATCAGGCGCACGCCAAGACGTTCTTCCAGTGCGCGAAGGTGATTACCCACCATGGTGGTGGACATTTCGCACGCTTGGGCCGCCGCTGTCAGGCTCCCGGTTTCCACCACTTTGACGTAAACCGTCATTGCCTGAAAAAGATCCATTATCAAGCCTGGCTTTAAAATGATTGAAGGAATGTAGCGTTTATCCAGCAAGAGTGGCTAACCATACTGGAAAAAACCACCTGATGGAGCTTGAAGCCATGACCGCCGCCTGCCTGATGACCACCTACCAACCCCTGGCGCTGAATTTTACCCATGGGTTGGGTACGCGCCTGTGGGATCAGGACGGTCGCGAGTACCTGGATGCGGTGGCGGGCGTGGCTGTGACCAACGTCGGCCATTCCCACCCTCGACTGGTGGAGGCTATCAGCGAGCAGGCTGGCCTGCTGCTGCACACCTCCAACCTGTACGGCATCGACTGGCAGCAACGGTTGGCGAAAAAACTCACTCAGCTCTCCGCCATGGATCGGGTGTTTTTTAACAACTCTGGTGCCGAGGCCAACGAAACCGCACTGAAACTGGCGCGCCTTTATGGCTGGCACAAAGGTATCGAGCAGCCACTGGTGGTGGTCATGGAGAATGCGTTTCACGGACGCACATTGGGCACCTTGTCCGCCAGTGATGGCCCGGCGGTGCGCTTGGGCTTCAATCGGTTGCCGGGGGATTTCATCAAGGTGCCATTCGGTGATCTGGCGGCGCTGGAAAATATTCAGCAGGTTCATGGCGAGCGCATCGTTGCGGTACTGGTGGAACCGATCCAGGGCGAAAGCGGTGTGCAACTGGCGCCGCCGGGCTATCTCAAGGCCTTGCGTCAACTGTGCACCCGGCGCGCCTGGTTGCTGATGCTCGACGAGATCCAGACCGGTATCGGCCGTACCGGCCAATGGTTTGCCTTCCAGCACGAAGGCATCGTGCCGGACGTCATGACCCTGGCCAAGGGGTTGGGCAATGGCGTGCCCATCGGCGCCTGCGTGGCCCGGGGCAAAGCGGCCGAACTGTTTACCCCTGGCAGCCACGGCAGCACCTTCGGCGGTAATCCGCTGGCCTGCCGGGTGGGCTGCACGGTGCTGGACATCATCCAGGAGCAAGGTTTGCTGGACAACGCCAGGCATCAGGGTGAACAGTTGCTCAACCGGCTGACGGCCGAACTGGCGGACAACCCGAACGTGCTGGCGATTCGCGGCCAGGGCTTGATGATCGGCGTCGAACTCAAGCAACCGGTCCGCGACCTGAGCCTTTGCGCCGCACGTGACCACGCTCTGCTGATCAATGTCACTCGCGGCAAGACCATCCGCCTGCTGCCCCCGTTGACCATTGATGGGCGGGAAGTGGAGATGATCGTCAGGGGGGTGAGCCGGTGCCTGGCGCAGGATTAAGGCAAGTGCGACACGGCTGGACGGAATTTTTGCCAATTGCCGTGTTCCAACGCCAGCCAGAGTCGATACTGGCACTTCAGAATTAAAATACCAGGAGCACCTTCATGTTCACCTCGCGTCGCTTGATTGTTGTCGCAACCGCTGTGGCCCTGCTGTCCGGCTGCGCGTCGCCTAATCCTTATGACAACCAGGGGCAGGCCTCCACAGAGTCCTCCGGCATGAGCAAGACTGCCAAGTACGGCGGCCTCGGTGCCCTGGCCGGTGCGTTGGCCGGTGCGGCCATCGGTCACGATAACCGTGGCAAGGGTGCATTGATCGGCGCTGCGGTCGTGGGGGCTTCCGCGGCCGGCTACGGTTACTACGCCGACCAGCAGGAAAAGAAACTGCGTGCCAGCATGGCCAATACCGGCGTTGAAGTGCAGCGCCAGGGCGACCAGATCAAACTGATCATGCCGGGCAACATCACCTTTGCCACCGACTCGGCGAACATCGCGTCCAGTTTCTACCAGCCGCTGAACAACCTGGCCAACTCCCTCAAGGAGTTCAACCAGAACCAGATCGAAATCGTGGGTTATACCGACAGCACCGGCAGCCGCCAGCACAACATGGATCTGTCGCAACGTCGTGCACAGAGCGTGGCGACCTACCTGACGTCCCAAGGTGTCAGTGGCGCCAACCTGACGGCCCGCGGTGCCGGCCCGGACAATCCGGTGGCCAGCAATGCCGACGTCAATGGCCGCGCGCAAAACCGCCGTGTCGAAGTCAACCTCAAGGCCATTCCGGGCCAGCAATACCAGACAGCGCCGCAGCAGGGGCAGACTTACCAGCAGTACCCATAACCGCTGGGCAGTAAATGAAAGGGGGCCCCTGAAAACAGGGGCCCCCTTTTTTGCGGCTAGCGTTTGGACCTTTGTGGCGAGGGAGCTTGCTCCCGCTGGGCTGCGAAGCAGCCCCCAAAATCTATCGACTCAATCCCCAGACACATCGTGGTGGCTGGTTTTGGGCCTGCTGCGCAGTCCAGCGGGAGCAAGCTCCCTCGCCACAACAGTGTTCACTTTAGTAGATAGGTTCAGTTAGCCTCTTTCACCGCACTCAAGAACGCGCACGTGCGCTCCTGTTGCGGGTTTTCGAAGATCTGCGCCGGAGTGCCCTGTTCGTGGATCTGCCCTTTGTAGAAGAAGCACACCCGGTCGGCGAATTCCCGGGCGAAGCCCATCTGGTGGGTCACCATCAGCATGGTCAGGTTGTGCTCGGCCCCCAGTTTGCGGATCACATTCAGCACTTCGCCACACAGTTCCGGATCGAGTGCCGAGGTCACTTCGTCAAACAGCATCACCTTGGGTCGCATCGCCAGCGCCCGGGCAATCGCCACCCGTTGTTGCTGGCCGCCGGACAACTGCGAAGGGTAATGGTCGAGCTTGCTGCCCAGCCCCACCAGTTCCAGTAAATCGGCGGCGCGCTCCCGGGCTTCCTTCGGATTCATGCCCAGCACCTGCACCGGCGCCTCGATCACGTTTTGCAGCGCGGTCATGTGGGGAAACAGGTTGAAGCTCTGGAACACCATGCCGATCTTGCCGCGCACACGGCGGATGTGCCGGTCGTTGGCCGGCACCAGCACGCCGTTGCGGTTGGGCATGTGGGTCAGGGAGTCATCTTCGATGCGGATCTGGCCCTGGTCGATGCCTTCCAGGGTCATCAACACCCGCAACAATGTGGACTTGCCCGAGCCGCTGGGGCCGATGATCGCGACTTTTTCACCGGGCGCGACATCCAGGTTCAGATGGTCGAGCACCGTAAAGCTGCCATAGCTTTTGGTCACGTCCTGGAAACTCACGATCGGCCGGGACGGTGTCTGATCTTGCATGGCCGGGGCCTCCTGCTGCGACGCCAGCGTGCTGCGCCGGGACAAATCGGTGGGCGAGGACAGGGGTAAAGTCATTAGCGTAGCTCCATGCGCGTTTCAAGGCGCCGTACCAGATAGGCCAAGGCGAGGCTCAGGGCGAGGAAGAACAGGCCGACCATGGTGATCGGCTCCAGGTAACGGAAATGCTCGGAGCCGATGTTCTTGGCCTGCTGCATGATTTCCACCACGGTGATCGCCGACAGCACCGGCGTGTCCTTGAGCATCGCCACCAGGTAATTGCCCAGCGGCGGTATGATCGGCCGCAGCGCCTGGGGCAGGATGATGTTGCGGTAAGCGTTGTACGGAGCGATGTTCAACGCCGTCACCGCTTCCCACTGCGCCCGCGGCACCGCGTCGAGGCCGCTGCGATAGACCTCGGCGATGTAGCAAGCGTAGTGCAGGCCGATGCCCAGAATCCCCACTTGCATGGCCGTCAGGCTCAAGCCGTAGTTAGGCAGCACGTAATAGAGGAAATACACCTGGATCAGCAGCGGCGTACTGCGGATGAACTCGATCACGGCGGTGGCCGGCCATGACAGCCAGACTTTTCGGCTGCGCCGACCAATTGCCAGGAACAGCCCCAGGACAATCGCGATCAGAAAGCCGATCAGGGTGATGCCCACCGTATTGAGTGAGGCGCGCAGCAAGTCCGGCAGGATCTGTGCGGCGTAGGACCAGTCGAACAGGGTCATGACAGACCTCCACGCATCCGGCCCCGGCTCAGTCGTCGTTCGACATGGCGCATCCCCAGGTTAATGGCCTGGGCGAGGATGAAATACATCACCAGCGCCAGGCTGAAGATCTCCAGGGTCTGGAAGGTTGCCTGATCCAGCTGCCGCGCGCGGAAGCTCAGGTCGGACAACGTGATCAACGACACCAGCGACGTGTTCTTGAGCAATTCGATCAGCAGGTTGGTGCCCGGGGGGATCGCCGCCAGCAGGGCCTGGGGCAGGATGATCCGTTTGAAGCGCTTGAAGCCGCTGAAATTCAGCGCCGTGCACGCTTCGTATTGCCCCTTGGCCACCGAGCTGATGGCGCCGCGCATGACTTCGGCACCATAAGCGCCGATGTGCAGGCCCAGGCCGACAATCGCCACAGCATAGGGGCTCAACTCAACGTTGAACGGCGGCAGTGGTAGCACGAAGAACAACCAGAACAACTGCACCAGCAGCGACGTGCCACGAAACACTTCGATGTAGGTGATGGAAAACCAGCGCAGCGCTCGCCACGGTGACAGCCGCCCCAAGGCCGCCAGGACCGCGGCGACGATCGCCAGCAGCGAGCCGAGAAAGGTCACCTGAAGCGTGACCCAGGCCCCTTGAATCAATAACGGAAGTAATTCGCCCATGGTTCAACCCGATATCCGATGAAGCAGGGAACAGGCATCACGCACTGCGCGTCATGCCCGTTTCGGCTATGGCTGAGCGCAGAGCTCGGCCGCGGTTTTGCTGGTCACGTTGGACTTGTCGAAACCGAACGGCGCAACGGCCTTGAGGTGTTCTTCAGAGCCTAGCCATTTCTTCAGCTCGGCATTGACCGCATCGCGCAGGTCTTTGTCTTCGGGGCGGAAGGCGAGGGCGCCGTAGCCGATGTGCGACGGGTCGTCCTTGAACTCGGTCATCGCCTCAACCTTGTCACCGCCCTTGCTGGCCAGGCCCTTCATGGTCAGTTGCGTGCCGACGGCAGCGTCCGCGCGACCGGCGCGCACCGCTTGCAACTGCGCGGTGGTGTCGGGGACCTGAAGGATCTGCTCATCCTTGACCCCGGAATCCCGGGCGTACGCCAGGTTCACCGTACCGGCCATGATTGCCAGCTTCACGTCCGGTTGTTTGGCGATGTCTTCATAGCTGTGCAGTTGCTTGGGATTGCCCTTGGCCACGAGCAGGGCATCGGGCAACTGGTATTGCGGATCGGTGAACAATACCTGCTTGCAGCGCGCCGGGGTGATGTACATCCCGGCGGCAATCACATCGAATCGGCCGGCGCGCAGGCCGGGAATCAGCGAGCCCCATTCGGTGAGCACGCCGTTGACCTGCTTGATGCCCATCTTGGCGAAGATGATCTTGGCGATTTCCGGTGATTCACCGGTAACGGTGCCGTCGGTTTCGGTAAAGGCGAACGGCGTTTCGTTGGCGTAGCCGATCCGGATGCTGCTGTTGCTTTTGACGGTATCGAGGGTGGCGGCGTGAACGCTGCCAGCCAGGCCAAGTACGGCACAAGTCATTAAGAGCCGACGCAGGGGCGCGCATGTGGCGGGAAGGAAATTGCTCATCGGTAAAATCTCCTGTTTCTTGTGGATCCGTCGTTTGACGGCTCTGTGGTAGGAGGCAGTGTTACAAGAGCAAAGCGTACAGCGGCTGATCCGGCCTTGGCCTGGAATCGGGAGCGGCGCCGGTACAGGTCGATCCGGCTTTTTTGTCGGGGTGGTGAACCCGCCTGGATGACAACCTTGGACCGAGCATACAAAAGCCCCGGCACCGATTGTATTGCACTAGGACAATTGCTTTGTCGCCGTTGCCGCGGGATGCTGTGCGCACCAGAACACACGCGGGTTGCAGCGTCATGGAAAAGTGGAAATCAGCCTTGGACGCGGCCCGTAGCGGTGAGTCCAAATACAAGATTCTGGTACAGGCCATTGCTGACGATATCGAGCAGGGCGCCCTGGCCAATGACCAACGCCTGCCGCCGCAACGGCAAGTGGCTGACGCCATGGGCATCAGTGTGCAGACCGTTACTAATGCCTACAAGGAGCTGGAGCGCCAGGGGCTGGTGCGCTGTGAAGTGGGGCGCGGCAGCTTCGTTTCGCGACGCATGAGTGATCGGGTCGCGACCTACATCCTCGACAGCCCCGAGCGAGCGCTGGTGGACTTTTCCATCACGCGAATCATGCACACCCGCGAGCACGACCAGTTCTGGCGCGACACCTGCCTTCAATTGAGCACCGAAGAAGATCAGCCGTGGATTCATGCTTTTCGTCCGATCGCAGGTTTTGAATCCCATCGCGAAGCGGCCGCCCAATGGATCGGCCGCCAGAGGTTGAAGGTTGATCGCAACGACATATTGATCACCAACGGCGCAGCCCATGGGATCTTCCTGGCCCTCGCTTCCCTGGCCGGTCCCGATGATGTGGTGCTTTGCGAAGGGGTGACCGACCACGGGGTGATCGGCAATTCCCAGGTGCTGGGTTTCACCCTCAAGGGCCTGGAGATGGATCGCTATGGCATCGACCCTGAACACTTCGAGGACATGTGCAGCAACGAGCGCATCACCGCGCTGGTGTGCACGCCGAACCTGAACAACCCCACCACCAGCCTGATGCCCGACACCCGCCGGCGGGAAATCGCCGAGATTGCCCGGCGCTTTGGTGTGCACATCATCGAAGATGACGTATACGGTCCGCTGCTGGACGAGCGCCGTGCGCCGCCCATCAGCCACTACCTGCCGGAGCTGTCGTTCTATTGCACCAGCATGACCAAGTCGGTGCTCACGGGGCTGCGCATCGGTTATCTGGTGGTGCCCAAGCGCCTGGCGCTACGCACCGAGAGCATCCTGCGGGTCAACAGTTGGATGGCCACGCCCATGGTCTCGGAGATCGCCGCCCGCTGGATTCGCGATGGCCGCGCCGAGTCGCTGGTGCAGTTGCAACGACGGCTGTTGGCCGGGCGCCAGGCGATGGTGACCGAGTACATGGGCGAGCATTTGCTGGGCCAGCATCCTCACGCCTTGAATGCCTGGATAGGCATCCCACCCCGGTGGGAGGTGGACAGCCTGGTGCGGGCGCTGCGGCACAAACACATCGCCGTAACCTCTCCCGACCCGTTCACCGTGCGCGGCACCCCCAAACCCCGTGCGGTGCGAGTATGCGTAGGCGCCGAATGCAGCGATGAGGAAATGCGCCATGCGCTGATCGGCATGCGCGAGATGTTTGACCAGTATCCGCAGGTGCATGATTTTTAACTGTGGGAGCGAGCCTGCTCGCGATAGCGGCGTAACAGCCAACAGAAACTGTGGCTGTACTGTCCCCATCGCGAGCAGGCTCGCTCCCACAGGGGATTTGTAGTGGTCGAGGATTTGGGGCCGGACAATCATTGATTAAATTGCCCTAGTACATTCATCACCACAATCCAGCCCTCTTAGACTGCGCCCAACACATCAGCTCGGGACGCGGTCATGGCAGTGTTGCAGCTACAGGATGTCTACCTCGCTCGCCAGCGCATCGAATCGCTGGTGCGGCGTACGCCCATGGAGCATTCCCCCAGCCTGTCACGGCTGATGGGGGTGGCGGTGTACCTCAAGCTCGAATCCCTGCAAATCACCGGCAGCTTCAAGCTGCGCGGCGCGACTAATGCCGTGGCCCAGCTCAGCCCCGAGCAAAAGACCCTCGGCGTGGTCACCGCTTCGACCGGCAATCATGGTCGGGCGCTGGCCCATGCCGCTTCGCAACAAGGCGTCAAGGCGATTGTCTGCCTGTCGAACCTGGTGCCGGCCAACAAGGTCCAGGCGATCCGCGACCTCGGCGCGCAGGTGTGCATCGTCGGCCAGTCCCAGGACGATGCCCAGCGCGAAGCCGAACGCATCGCCAGAGAGCAGGGTGCGACCTTTCTGCCGCCCTTCGACCATCCAGCGATCATCGCCGGCCAGGGCACCCTCGGCCTGGAGATCCTCGAACAACAGCCGGATGTGGCCCAGGTGCTGGTGCCGTTGTCCGGTGGCGGCCTGTTCGCCGGTGTGGCGCTGGCGCTCAAAAATGCGAATCCGGCGATTCAGGTGCATGGCATCAGCATGGCCCGAGGCGCCGCCATGGGCGCCAGCCTCGCCGCCGGGCATCCGGTGGAAGTCGAGGAGTTGCCCACCCTGGCGGACTCCCTCGGCGGCGGCATCGGCCTGGACAACCGCTACACCTTCGACATGACCCGGCAACTGAGCGATGACCTGCACCTGCTTTCAGAAGCTTCCATCGCCAATGCCTTGCGCCACGCCTATCACGAGGAACGCCTGGTGCTTGAGGGCGCTGCCGTGGTGGGTATTGCCGCTTTGCTCGACGGCCTGATCGAACCGCGCGGCCCCATTGTGCTGGTGATCAGCGGGCGCAACGTCGACACCGAACAACATGCCCGCGTGATCGCCGGGGCCCTTCAATAACCCTCAGCCGCAACGGAGCCAGCCATGAGTGAAGTCACCCTATTGAGCGAAGCGGATCTGCGCAGTTGCGTGGCCCTCGACTTGCCCAGCATCGACGCCATTGAGCAGGCCTTTGTGCTGCTGGCAACGGCAGCCGTGGCGATGCCGCCGATCCTGCGGCTGGACATCCCCGAACATAACGGTGAGGTGGATGTGAAGACCGCTTATCTGCCGGGTCTGGAGCGGTTTGCGATCAAGGTCAGCCCAGGCTTTTTCGATAATCCGAAACTCGGCCTGCCCAGCCTCAACGGCATGATGATGTTGTTGTCGGCGCGCACCGGTTTGCTCGAGGCGCTGTTACTCGACAACGGCTACCTCACTGCCGTGCGCACGGCCGCGGCCGGGGCGGTGGCGGCGCGCTGCCTGTCCCGCCCGCAGAGCCGCAGTGTCGCGTTGATCGGCGCCGGCGAGCAGGCCGCGTTGCAGCTTCAGGCGCTGCGTCTGGTGCGGCCCATCGAGGAGGTGCGGGTCTGGGCTCGCGATGCACAAAAGGCCCAGGCCTTCAGTGCCGAACTGGCACGTGAGACGGGGCTTTCGGTGACACCGTGCGCAACGCTCGACGCCGCGCTGGAAGGTGTGGACATCGCCATCACCTGCACCCCCAGTCGTGAGCCGCTGATCGAGTCCTGGCATCTGCATCCCGGCCTGCATATCACGGCGATGGGCTCGGATGCGGAGCACAAGAACGAGATTTGTCCGCAAGCCCTGGCGGCAGTCGACTGCTACGTCGCTGATCGCCTGAGCCAGACCCGTGTGCTCGGCGAATTGCATCACGCCCTGGCGGCCGGTGTCGTCGGCGATGAGTCGGCGTTGCTGGAGCTGGGCCAGGTACTGGCGGGGCAGCGGGCCGGGCGGACCGATGAGGCGCAAGTCACCTTGTGCGACCTCACCGGCACCGGCGCCCAGGACACCGCCATCGCCAACCTGGCTTTCGAGCGGGCGCGGGCGGCAGGCAAGGGTTTCCCATTCGGTCGTTGACCGATCTTTTATTCGTGCGTCATTGATCAGAGGGCAGGTGGATGTCAGAGATAGTCGTCAATCTTCCGTTCCAGCGGGAGGAATACGCCCAGCGCCTGGCGAAGGTCCGTGTGGCCATGCAGGTCCAGGGCCTGGAGCTGTTGCTGGTCACCGATCCGTCGAACATGGCCTGGCTCACCGGCTACGACGGTTGGTCGTTCTACGTACACCAGTGCGTGCTGCTGGCGCTGGACGGCGAGCCCGTGTGGTTCGGTCGCGGCCAGGATGCCAACGGTGCCAAACGCACGGTGTTCATGCAGGCCGAGAATATCGTCGGCTACCCGGACATCTACGTGCAGTCGCGCGAACGCCATCCCATGGACTACCTGTCCCGGGAAGTGATCAGCGCTCGTGGCTGGGGCGCGCTGACCATCGGCGTGGAGATGGACAACTACTACTTCAGCGCCGCCGCATACCTGTCGCTGCAAAAACATTTGCCCAAGGCCAAACTGGTGGACGCGGTGGGCCTGGTGAACTGGCAGCGGGCGGTCAAGTCCCCCCAGGAAATCGCCTACATGCGCATCGCCGCGCGCATCGTCGAGAACATGCACGGTCGGATTCTGGAGCGGATCGAGCCGGGTATGCGCAAGAACGAACTGGTGGCCGAGATCTACAGCAGCGGCATCCTTGGGGCCGATGGTCATGGCGGCGATTACCCAGCCATCGTGCCCTTGCTGCCCACTGGTGCCGACGCCAGCGCGCCGCACCTGACCTGGGACGACTCGCCGTTCGAGAAGGGCGCCGGGACTTTTTTCGAGATTGCCGGTTGCTACAAGCGTTACCACTGCCCGCTGTCACGCACCATCTACCTGGGCAAGCCGCCGCAGCATTTTCTCGACGGCGAAAAAGCCGTGGTCGAGGGCATCGCCGCCGGCCTGGACGCGGCCAAGCCGGGCAACACCACGGGCGACATCGCCGTGGCGTTTTTCAAAGTGCTGGAGAAGTTCGGCATCCACAAGGACAGCCGTTGCGGCTACCCGATCGGTATCAGTTACCCACCGGATTGGGGCGAGCGCACCATGAGCCTGCGCCCCGGCGACACCAGCGTGTTGCAGCCGGGCATGACGTTCCACTTCATGCCGGGATTGTGGATGGACGATTGGGGCCTGGAAATCACCGAAAGCATCCTGATCACCGAAACCGGCGTCGAGACGCTGTGCAACGTGCCTCGTCAATTGTTCGTGAAGGATTGAGCCATGACTGACTTGCCTGCCAATCCCATCAGCGCCACGGTCGATTTCACCCGCGAGGGCGTACAGCACGGTTTCCTCAAACTGCCGTATTCGCGAGACGATTCGGCCTGGGGCGCGGTGATGATTCCCATCACCGTGATCCAGCGCGGCAGCGGCCCGACGGCGTTGCTCAGTGGTGGCAACCACGGCGATGAGTACGAAGGCCCGGTAGCCCTGAGCAAGCTGGCACAACGGTTGACCGCGCAAGAGGTGAGCGGAAGGGTGATTATCGTGCCGTTCATGAACACCCCTGCGTTCCATGCCGCACGCCGGACTTCGCCCATCGACAAGGGCAATCTCAACCGCAGTTTTCCCGGCAAGCCGGACGGTACCGTCACCGAGAAAATCGCCGATTACTTCAACCGTACATTGCTGCCTTTGGCCGACATCGTCCTGGACATCCACTCCGGTGGCCGCACTCTGGACTTCCTGCCATTCGCCGCCTGCCACGTGTTGCCGGACAAGCAGCAACAGGCCCGTTGCGAGGCGGGGATGCTGGCGTTCAATGCGCCGTATTGCATGCGCATGCTGGAACTGGACGCCGGGGCGATGTACGACACTGCCGCCGAATCCCAGGGCAAGGTGTTTGTCACCACCGAACTGGGCGGTGGCGGCTCATCGACGGCCCGCAGCGTGGCGATTGCCGAGCGCGGCGTACGCAATCTGCTGATCCACGCCGGCATCCTGCGCGGCGAAATCGAGCTACAGCCATCGATGATGCTCGACATGCCCGATGCCAGTTGCTTCATCGCCAGCGAACACGACGGCCTGCTGGAAATGTGCCGCGACCTGGGAGAACACGTGACCCTGGGCGAGGTGGTGGCGCGTATCTATGACGCCACTCGCAGCGGCGTCGCCCCCATCGAATACCGCGCCGCCCGCAGCGGACTGCTGGCGGCCCGGCACTTTCCGGGGCTGGTGCGATGTGGCGATACCTTGGCAGTGATTGCGGATGTGTTGGCGTGAATCGGGTTGGGCACTGAACTTGTGGCGAGGGGATTTATCCCCGCTGGGTTGCGCAGCGACCCTACAACCTGACACTTCGGTATGGCAGACAGATTGAGTCAGTAGCTTGGGGGCTGCTTCGCAGCCCAGCGGGGATAAATCCCCTCGCCACAATTGATGTATGCCTTGAGTTTTTAATCACCGGGAGCCCGGCCCATGCACAAGCTCGACCGCTATGACCTCAAGATCCTGCAGATCCTCGCGGAGGATGGACGGATCACCAAGTCGAGTCTGGCCGAGGCGATCAACCTTTCGGTGACGCCGGCCTGGGAGCGGGTGCGCAAGCTGGAAATGGCAGGGCTGATCACCGGATATCGGGCGCAGATCGACTGGGGCGCGGTGTTCAAGCGTCAACAGGTGCTAGTGGAAATCACCCTGGCCCGACACACCGCCCAGGACATGCGTCGCTTCGAGCAGCGCATGGCCACCGCCCCGCAAGTCGCGTTCTGTTACGCCACCGGCGGCGGGGTGGATTACCTGGCGATGATCCAGTCTCCGGATATCGATCACTACCAGCGCTTTGTCGATCAACTGCTACTCGAAGACCTCGGCATCGAGCGCTATTTCACCTACATCGTCACCAAAGTCATCAAGACCGGCGGCGCCTTGCCGGCGGAGCTGGCACCGTCAACCTGAGCACCGCATAAATCACTTTTACAGCCCCTTGTTTCAGAAAAAACCAAGCAATGACCCACGGCAAACACCCGATTATCCAAGTGCTGCTGCCCTAGCATGGTTTCACGCACACGGTCTGGAGTGAACGTCATGACTTATCAACATCCGCTGCTGTTCAAAGCGCTTTGCTACATCAACGGCCAGTGGGTCCACAGCGACAGCGGCCAGAGCATTGCCGTGCACAACCCCGCCACCCGTACGGTGATCGGCCATGTGCCGATGCTCGATCAGCCGCAGATTGTCGCGGCGGTGGACGCGGCCCAGCAAGCATTCCCGGCCTGGCGTGAACAGAGCCTGGATGCCCGGGGCAAGATTCTACGACGCTGGGCGGCGTTGATCGTCGAACACAGTGAAGACCTGGCGCGCATCCTCAGCCTGGAGCAGGGCAAATCCCTGGCCGAATCCCGTGGCGAAATCGCCTATGCCGCAAGCTTCATTCCCTGGTTCGCCGAAGAAGCCCGGCGCTTGTACGGGCAGAATATCCCCAGCCACATTCCCAACGCCCACCTGGGCACCCTCAAGGAGCCGGTGGGTGTCTGTGCGCTGCTCACGCCGTGGAATTTTCCGTCGGCGATGATCACCCGCAAGGCCGCCGCTGCCCTGGCTGCCGGTTGCACCGTGGTCATCAAACCGGCCCACGAAACGCCGTACTCGGCTTTGGCCTTGGCGCAATTGGCCGAGGAGGCGGGTTTTCCTGCCGGGGTCTTCAACGTGGTGTTGGGTGAGCCGCAGATGACCATGGAAACCCTGGTCAAGGATCGCCGTGTCCGCTCAGTGAGCTTCACCGGCTCGACTCGGGTCGGCAAACTGGTGCTGCAAGCCGCCGCCCATGATGTGAAGAAAGTCGCCCTGGAGTTGGGCGGCAACGCGCCGTTCATTGTCTGCGCCGATGCTGACCTGGCGCTGGCGGTAAAAGTCGCCGTGGAGGCGAAGTTCCAGACCTCGGGCCAGGATTGCTGCGCGGCGAACCGGATCATGGTCCAGCGCCCGGTTTATCAGGCGTTCCTCAGCCGTTTCGCCGCGGCGGTTCGGGCGTTGCGGGTCGGCCCGGCCATGGTCGATCAGCAGGAGCAGGATGTGGATATTGGCCCGTTGATGCACCAGGCGGCATTCGACGTAACTGCCGACCGGGTCGCCGATGCGCTGGCCCTTGGCGCCCAGCGCCTGGTCGGTGGCGAGGCCCATGCCTTGGGCGGGTTGTTCTACCAGCCAACGGTGCTGGCCGATGTCACGCCGCAGATGCGCATCTACCGCGAAGAAAATTTCGCGACCATCGCCGGGGTGATGCCATTTGACACTCTGGATGAAGCCATCGAAATGGCCAACGACACCGAATACGGTCTGGCAGCCTATATTTGCTCCAACCGCCTGGACCTCATTTATCCACTGATTCGCCGTCTCGACCACGCCATGGTCGCGGTCAACGGCGTCAAGTTCACCGGCCATCCGATCCCCTTCGGTGGCATGAAAGCCTCGGGCCTTGGTCGCGAGGGTGGCAGCGAGGGCTTCGAGCCCTTCGTCGAAACCAAATACTTTTGCCTGCACCATCAAGGCCAGTTCCCAGGAGAATCCGCATGAGCCAGGAATTCAACACGCTGTTCGAACAAGACCGTGCGCATTTCATGCACCCCTCGACCCACGCCCACGACCACGCCAGCGGTGCGCTCAAGGGCCGGATCATCAAGAGCGCAGCGGGCATCCGCATTCGCGACCATGAAGGCCGTGACTTCATCGACGCCTTTGCTGGCCTCTACTGCGTGAACATCGGCTACGGCCGCACCGAAGTGGCCGATGCCATCTACAAGCAGGCCAAGGAACTGGCCTACTACCACACCTACGTCGGCCACTCGAGCGAGGCGATCATCGAACTGTCCAGTCGCATCATGGACTGGGCACCGGAAGGGATGAAAAAGGTCTACTACGGCCTGTCCGGTTCCGATGCCAACGAAACCCAGGTCAAACTGGTGCGTTACTACAACAACGTGCTGGGCCGGCCGCAGAAGAAGAAAATCATCTCTCGCGATCGTGGCTACCATGGTTCGGGCATCATGACCGGCAGCCTGACTGGGCTGGCGACCTTCCACCAGCATTTCGACCTGCCGGTGGAAGGGGTCAAGCACACCGTGTGCCCCCATTGGTATCGCAAGGCCCCGGCGGGCATGGACGAAGGCACGTTCGTACGCTACTGCGCCGATGAGCTGGAAAAAATGATCCTGGCTGAAGGGCCGGACACCGTGGCGGCGTTCATTGGTGAGCCTTTGATGGGCACGGGCGGGATCATTGTTCCGCCGGCCGGTTATTGGGACGCGATCCAGGCGGTGCTGAAAAAGTATGACGTGTTGCTGATTGCCGATGAAGTGGTCTGCGCCTTCGGTCGCCTGGGCTCGAAGATGGGCAGCCAGCGCTACGGCATGAAGCCGGGCCTGATCACCACCGCCAAAGGCCTGACCAGCGCGTATGCACCGTTGTCGGCGGTGATCATCGGGGAAAAGGTCTGGAGTGTGATTGAAAAAGCCTCCCAGACCGAAGGCGCCATGGGGCATGGCTGGACCTATTCAGGGCATCCGATCTGCGCGGCGGCGGCACTGGCCAACCTCGACATTCTCGAGCGGGAAAACCTCACCGCCAACGCCGAGGATGTCGGCGGTTACCTGAACCGCCGGCTGCGTGAAAGCCTCGAAGGCCATCCGCTGGTGGGTGAAGTGCGCGGTGATGGCATGCTTGCGGCGGTGGAGTTCATGGCTGATCGCGAGCAGCGCAGCGCTTTTGATCCGGCGCTGAAAGTCGGCCCCAGGGTCTCGGCCGCTTGCCTGGAACGCGGCATGATCGCCCGCGCCATGCCCCACGGCGACATCCTGGGCTTCGCCCCGCCGCTGATCCTGACCCGCGAAGAGGCGGACCTGATCGTCGACATCACCAAAGGGGCTATCGATCAGGTGGCGGGTGAAGTGTTGGGGTGAGGGCAGGGTGGCGCAGAACCTGTGACACCAGCTCCCACAGGAGATGGGTGCGGGCACAGACTTTGTGAACACCCCAATCAAAACTGTGGGAGCGAGCCTGCTCGCGAAAGCGGTGTGTCTGAAACGGTGATGCTGGATGTGCCGCCGACATCGCGAGCAGGCTCGCTCCCACAAGGCGTCGGAGTCAAAAAAAAGCCCGCCCGATCATGCGATCGGGCGGGCTTTTCTTTTGGGTGTCGCTTGGAGATTACTTCTTCAAACCGTAATGCTCATCGAGCATGCCGGGTGAATTGGGGGCCTTGGGGGCGTAGTCCCGGGGCGGTTCCTGGACCTCTTTTGGCGGGGTCAGGCGTTCCCGTGGCGTCTGCGCCGCATCAGCGTGCAGGGCGGCCAGCAGGCGTTGGCGAGTCTGCTCGTCGAGGGCCAGGCGATTGGCACCCTCGGACAAATGATCCTGGACGTCCTGGTAGCTCTGAGTGAGTTTTTTCACCAGAGAAGCGGTGCTGTTGAAGTGAGTGACCACTTCATTCTGATAACTGTCGAAACGTTCCTGAATGTCGTCCAGCTGACGTTGCGTGCTGTTAGGCACCGCATTGGGCAGCAGTCGGGCAAGCAGGAATCCAATGGCGACACCGGCAACCAGGGCAAGAGTCGGCAACAGCCAAACTAAGAGCGAGTGTTCCACGAGTCCTTCCTCTATAAACGGCTTTGCTTTACGTTAACGGCTCGGACCTGCGCTGTATACCGCGAAGAACATCGCAATCATGCCAGGCACAGACTTTTAGCTAGACGAGTCGACCCTATTCGGGGTCACGGAGTTCTTTCCCTTGCTTATGCGCGAAACCCCTGTAGTCATTGATGGCCCCGTGGGCCAACTGGAAGCCTTGTACCTGGACAGCGAAGCGCCCCGTGGCCTGGCGCTGATCTGCCACCCCAACCCGGTGCAGGGCGGGACCATGCTCAACAAAGTCGTCTCGACCTTGCAACGCACTGCCCGTGATGCTGGCCTGGTTACGTTGCGTTTCAATTATCGCGGGGTCGGCGCCAGTGCCGGCAGCCATGACATGGGCACCGGCGAAGTCGACGACGCCCAGGCTGCAGCCGATTGGTTGCGGGAAAAATACCCGCAACTGCCGCTCACCCTGTTCGGTTTCTCGTTTGGCGGCTTCGTTGCCGCAAGCCTTGGCGGACGTCTGGAAGCCCAGGGCCAGCCACCCAAGCACCTGTTCATGGTGGCCCCGGCGGTGATGCGCCTGGACGCGCAATCGCCCTTGCCGATGAGCGGCGAGTTGACCGTGATCCAGCCGGAAACCGACGAAGTGGTCGATCCCCAGCTGGTTTACCAATGGTCGGACGCGCTCCAGCGCCCCCATGAGCTGCTGAAAGTGGCAGAATGCGGGCACTTTTTCCATGGCAAGCTGACCGATCTCAAGGATCTGCTCCTGCCGCGCCTCTCGAATTGACAGCAGTCTGACAAGCGATAACCCATGACGACTCGTACCCGCATCCTGACCGGCATCACCACCACCGGCACCCCGCACCTGGGCAACTACGCCGGCGCTATCCGTCCGGCGATCCTCGCCAGCCGCGACACCAACGCCGATTCGTTCTATTTCCTGGCCGACTACCACGCCTTGATCAAATGCGATGACCCGTTGCGCATCCAGCGCTCGCGCCTGGAAATCGCAGCGACCTGGCTTGCCGGTGGCCTGGATGTGGACCGCGTGACCTTCTATCGCCAGTCCGACATTCCCGAAATTCCGGAACTGACCTGGCTGCTGACCTGCGTCGCCGCCAAGGGGCTGCTCAATCGCGCCCACGCCTACAAGGCGTCGGTGGACAAAAACGTCGAGGTCGGCGAAGACCCGGATGCCGGCATCACCATGGGGCTGTACAGCTACCCGGTGCTGATGGCCGCGGACATCCTGATGTTCAACGCCCACAAGGTGCCGGTCGGTCGCGACCAGATCCAGCACGTGGAAATGGCCCGCGACATCGGCCAGCGCTTCAACCATCTGTTCGGCCAGGGCAAGGAGTTTTTCACCATGCCCGAGGCGCTGATCGAGGAGAGCGTCGCCACCCTGCCGGGCCTTGATGGCCGCAAGATGTCCAAGAGCTATGACAACACCATCCCGTTGTTCAGCAGCGCCAAGGACATGAAGGACGCGATCTCGCGGATCGTCACCGACTCCCGCGCACCGGGCGAAGCCAAGGATCCGGACAATTCCCACCTGTTCACCTTGTTCCAGGCCTTCGCCACGCCAGCGCAGTCCGACGAGTTCCGCAGCGAACTGCTGCAGGGCCTGGGTTGGGGCGAAGCCAAGAACCGCCTGTTCCAATTGCTCGACAGTGAACTGGGCGAGTCCCGCGAACGTTATCACCAGTTGATCGAACGCCCGGCGGACCTTGAAGACATCCTGCAACTGGGCGCGAAAAAAGCCCGGGCCGTGGCCACACCGTTCCTCAACGAACTGCGCGAAGCCGTCGGCCTGCGTTCGTTTGTCAGCCAGGTTCAGGTGGCGACCAGCACGAAAAAGAAAGTGGCCAAAGCCGCACGTTTCGTGAGCTTTCGCGAAGACGACGGCAGTTTCCGCTTCCGTCTGCTGGCCGCCGATGGCGAGCAATTGGTGTTGTCGCGCAATTTTGCCGATGGCAAGACCGCGGGCCAGGTCACCAAGCAACTTCAAGCCGGCCAGCCCCTGGACGTGCGCAGCGACGAGCTGAGCTTCAGTGTCTGGCTTGACGGCGCCTGTGTGGCCGACAGTCCGGCCTTTGCGGACAGCGCCGCTCGGGATGCTGCCATCGAGGCTTTGCGCGTGGCCCTGACGCCAGTTCAGGACTGAACCGGGGCTATTCCGACCATCGGCTCGAATAAGGGCCGATTGCCATTCCCGCGGGCCGTCGCTACAGTGACGGCCCGTTTTTGTTGCCTTGCTAACGAATATGACGCCCCTAGAACGATATCAAGCTGATCTGAAACGCCCGGAGTTCTTCCACGACGCAGCCCAGGAAACGGCAGTGCGGCATTTGCAGCGCCTGTACGACGATCTGGTCGCCGCGTCGAACAACAAGCCGGGCTTGTTGGGCAAACTGTTCGGCAAGAAGGATCAGGTCCCGGTCAAGGGCCTGTATTTCTGGGGCGGTGTCGGCCGTGGTAAAACCTACCTGGTCGACACCTTCTTCGAGGCGTTGCCGTTCAAGGAGAAGACACGGACGCACTTCCACCGCTTCATGAAGCGTGTGCATGAAGAAATGAAGACGCTGGGCGGCGAGAAGAATCCGCTGACCATCATCGCCAAGCGGTTCTCCGACGAGACCCGGGTGATCTGCTTCGATGAGTTTTTCGTTTCCGACATCACCGACGCCATGATTCTCGGCACCTTGATGGAGGAGTTGTTCAAGAACGGCGTGACTTTGGTCGCCACCTCGAACATCGTGCCGGACGGCCTTTACAAGGACGGCCTGCAACGCGCGCGCTTCCTGCCGGCCATTGCGCTGATCAAGGAACACACCGACATCGTCAACGTCGACAGCGGGGTGGACTATCGCCTGCGTCACCTGGAGCAGGCGGAGCTGTTTCACTTCCCCCTGGACGCCGCAGCTGAAGAAAGCCTGCGCAAGAGCTTCCGGGCCCTGACGCCGGAATGCACCCAGGCGGTCGAAAATGATGTGTTGGTCATCGAGAATCGCCAGATCCGCGCCGTGCGGACCTGCGATGACGTGGCCTGGTTCGACTTTCGTGAA
The DNA here is from genome assembly GCF_032614175.1 of Pseudomonas sp. P105. Taxonomy (NCBI): domain Bacteria; kingdom Pseudomonadati; phylum Pseudomonadota; class Gammaproteobacteria; order Pseudomonadales; family Pseudomonadaceae; genus Pseudomonas; species Pseudomonas sp. P105. Next base: position 5,197,455 of record NZ_CP126693.1, on the reverse strand, counting down.
CTGTGCGATGGCCCTCGTAGCCAGAACGACTACATCGAGCTGGGCAAGATCTTCCACGCGGTACTGCTCAGCAACGTGGAGCAAATGAGCGTCACCACCGACGACATTGCCCGCCGGTTCATCAACATGGTCGACGAGTTCTACGACCGGAACGTGAAGCTGATCATTTCGGCCGAAGTCGAACTCAAGGATCTCTACACCGGCGGTCGCCTGACCTTTGAGTTCCAGCGAACCTTGAGTCGGTTGCTGGAAATGCAATCACACGAATTCCTGGCGCGGGCGCATAAGCCGTAATCCGGTTCGGATAAAAAAGGCCTGCAATTGCAGGCCTTTTTTGCGCGTGCGAGCTCAACGGCGCACCGCATAACCCTGTGGGAGCGAGCCTGCTCGCGATAGCGGTGTGGCAGCCAGCATTGATGTTGACTGATACACCGCTATCGCGAGCAGGCTCGCTCCCACATTGGACTGTATTCAACCCTTGATTCACGCCGCCTGCTGAAATTGCTGTCGATACTGGTTCGGCGATAACTCGGTATGTTGGCGGAACAGCCGTGCGAAGAAGCTTGCATCGTCGTAGCCGACTTCATAGCTGATGGTCTTGATGCTTTTGCGGCTGCCGGACAACAAGCCCTTGGCGGTTTCTATACGCAGCCGTTGCAGGTAATGCAGCGGTTTGTCCCCCGTGGCGGTCTGGAAGCGGCGCATGAAGTTGCGGATGCTCATACCGTGCTCCCGAGCGACGTCCTCAAAGCGGAACTTGTCGGCGAAGTGTTCTTCGAGCCAGTGCTGGATCTGCAGGATGATCACATCCTGATGCAGTTTCTGGCCCCCGAAACCGATTCTTCCCGGTGAGTAGCTGCGCTGCACTTCATAGAGAATGTCTCGTGCCACGGCCTGGGCCACGTTGGCGCCGCAGAACCGTTCGATGAGGTAGATATAGAGGTCGCAGGCCGAGGTCGTGCCGCCAGCGCAGAACAGGTTGTCGGCGTCGGTCAGGTGCTTGTCCTGGTTGAGGTGGACCTGGGGGAAGCGCTCCTTGAAGGCGTTGAAGAACCGCCAGTACGTGGTGGCTTCCTTGCCATCGAGCAGCCCGGCCTCGGCCAGCCAGAACACCCCGGTCGCCTCGCCGCAGAGCACTGCGCCACGGGCATGCTGTTCCCGCAGCCAGGGCAGGACCTGCGGGTAACGTTGGCAGAGGGTGGCGAAATCATCCCAAAAAGCCGGGAGGATGATCACATCGGTATTTTCCAGGCCGCCGTCCACCGGCATGATCACGTCGCTGAAGCTGTTCACCGGTTTGCCGTCGGGGCTGACCAGCCGCGTTTCGAACGCCGGTGTCAGGCCGTGGCCCAGTTGTTTGCCGTAGCGCAGGCTGGCCAGGTGGAAAAAATCCTTGGCTTGCATGAGGGTGGAAGCGAAAACCCGGTCGATAGCCAGGATGCTGACGCGCCGCAAGGGCGTGGAGATGTGCTTGGACATAGTTGATCTTTATTTTTATAGGGGAAAGTGGTCACCAGACGGCTGGATCGTCTTATTTTTTGTCGGATGTGTCCAGTGTCCTGTCATCCCTCGCAGGCTTAGGCTCTGTTGGATAACCCCTCGAACAATAATGCAAAGGTGCGCCATGATCCCCAGAACCCTGTTCAGTTCCGAACACGAACTGTTTCGCGACAGCGTACGAACCTTCCTCGAAAAAGAAGCGGTGCCGTACCACAGCCAGTGGGAAAAACAGGGTCATGTGGATCGTCAGTTGTGGAACAAGGCGGGGGAGGCGGGGATGTTGTGCTCGCATCTGCCAGAGGCTTATGGCGGGCTGGATGCCGATTTTCTCTACAGCACCGTGGTGATTGAAGAAATTGGAAGGCTGGGGCTGACGGGCATCGGCTTCTCGCTGCACTCCGACATCGTGGCGCCCTACATCCTGCACTACGGCAGCGAAGCGCTAAAACACAAGTACCTGCCCAAACTGGTGTCTGGTGAGATGGTCACGGCCATCGCCATGACCGAGCCGGGCGCCGGTTCCGACCTGCAAGGCGTGAAGACCACGGCGGTGCTGGAGGGTGATGAGTACATCATCAACGGCTCGAAGACCTTTATCACCAACGGCTTTCTGGCCGATCTGGTGATTGTGGTTGCCAAGACCGATCCGAAGGCAGGCGCCAAGGGCACCAGTCTGTTCCTGGTGGAAGCGGGCACACCTGGCTTCGAAAAAGGCAAGCGCCTGGAGAAGGTCGGGATGAAGGCTCAGGACACTTCGGAGCTGTTCTTCCAGGATGTTCGCGTGCCCAAGGAAAACCTGCTGGGGCAGGCCGGGATGGGCTTTGCCTACCTGATGCAGGAACTGCCCCAGGAACGCCTGACGGTGGCTATTGGCGGCCTGGCGTCGGCCGAAGCGGCGCTGCAATGGACGCTGGACTACACCCGCGAGCGCAAGGCTTTTGGTAAATCCATCGCGGACTTCCAGAACACCCGGTTCAAACTGGCGGAAATGGCGACCGAGATCCAGATCGGTCGGGTCTTCGTCGACCGCTGCCTGGAACTGCATCTGCAAGGCAAGCTCGACGTGCCGACGGCGGCGATGGCCAAGTACTGGGGCACCGACCTGCAGTGCAAGGTGCTCGACGAATGCGTGCAGTTGCATGGCGGCTACGGGTTCATGTGGGAATACCCGGTCGCCAGGGCGTGGGCCGACGCGCGGGTGCAGCGCATCTATGCCGGGACCAATGAAATCATGAAGGAAATTATTGCGCGGTCGCTTTGATGTCGTAGTGACTGTTAGACCGCTATCGCGAGCAGGCTCGCTCCCACATAGGCTCTGTGTCGATCACAATGTTGTGGTCAGACATAAATCCAATGTGGGAGCGAGCTTGCTCGCGATGGGGGCTATGAACTGATCAAGGCGCCGGGTTTGGCTGATCCTTGTGGATCGCCTCGATCCCCGCCAGCACTTCATCGGACAGCTTCAGGTCGAAGCTGGCGATGTTGCTGTCCAGTTGCTCCAGCGTGGTGGCGCCAATGATGTTGCTGGTCACGAATGGTTGTCGGGTAACGAAGGCCAGGGCCATCTGCGCCGGGTCCAGGCCGTGTTCCCGCGCCAGGGCCACATAACGGCTGCACGCGGCTTCCGATTGTGGATTGAAATAGCGCATGAAGCGGCTGTAGAGCGTCAAGCGGCCCTTGGCTGGCCGTGCGCCGCCTTCATACTTGCCCGACAGGAAACCGAACGCTAATGGCGAGTAAGCCAGCAGGCCACACTGTTCGCGGATGGCGATTTCCGAAAGCCCGATCTCGAAACTGCGGTTGAGCAGGTTGTAGGGGTTCTGGATCGACACTGCCCGCGGCCAGCCACGGGCTTCGGCCAGGGCGAGGAATTTCATGGTGCCCCACGGCGTTTCGTTGGACAGGCCGATGTGGCGGATCTTGCCGGCCCGGACCTGCTCGTCCAGGGCCTCGAGGGTTTCCTCCAGCGGGGTGAAATCTTCGTCGGCCTTGTGCTGGTAGCCCAACTGGCCGAAGTAATTGGTGCTGCGTTCCGGCCAGTGCAGTTGGTAGAGATCGATCCAGTCGGTCTGCAGGCGCTTGAGGCTGGCGTCCACCGCTTCGACGATATGGCGGCGGTTGTGCTTGAGGTTTTTGTCGCGGATGTAGTCGATGGTGTTTCCGGGGCCTGCGATCTTGCTCGCCAGGATCCAGTCGGCACGGTCGCCGCGGCTCTTGAAATAATTGCCGATGTAGCGCTCGGTGGTGGCGTAGGTCTCGGCCTTCGGCGGTACCGGATACATCTCGGCGGTGTCGATGAAATTGATCCCGGCACCCTTGGCGCGTTCGATCTGGGCGAAGGCCTCGGCCTCGCTGTTCTGCTCACCCCAGGTCATGGTTCCGAGGCACAGGGCGCTCACGTTTAGATCGGTACGGCCTAGCTGGCGATAATCCATCGGGAACTCCTTGGGCAAAACAATCATAAAAGCAGGTTGAATTATTTTTCGCAATCTGCATAATTGCGCACCTCTTTCTGCAGTGGAAGTGATGCGCCGCCGCCGAAGAATCTTGCCGTTGAACGGACGCGCCGACCCGAGCCCCCGAAAGCGTCTGTATCCGGCTGCCTTTGACTTGTCAAAGTACGCACTATTCAGTAAGATCCGCCGTCTAATTTACAGGGCGGCCCCTGAGGCTATAAAGAATGAAAACTTTTACTGCTAAACCGGAAACAGTAAAGCGCGACTGGTTTGTCGTCGACGCTGCTGGTCAGACCCTGGGTCGTCTGGCCACCGAAATCGCGAGCCGTCTGCGTGGCAAGCACAAGCCTGAGTACACTCCTCACGTCGACACCGGTGACTACATCGTCGTCATCAACGCTGAGCAAGTACGTGTTACTGGCGCTAAAACCACTGACAAAATGTACTACTCCCACTCCGGTTTTCCTGGCGGCATCAAGTCGATCAACTTCGAAAAGCTGATCGCCAAAGCCCCTGAGCGCGTGATCGAGACCGCGGTTAAAGGCATGCTGCCTAAAAACCCACTGGGTCGCGACATGTATCGTAAGCTGAAGGTTTATGCGGGCGCTGCTCACCCTCATACTGCTCAGCAGCCCCAAGAACTGAAGTTTTAACGGAATAGTTCATTATGTCGGCGACTCAAAATTACGGCACTGGCCGTCGCAAGACTGCAACCGCACGCGTTTTCCTGCGTCCGGGCACTGGTAACATCTCCATCAACAACCGCTCCCTGGATAACTTCTTCGGCCGCGAAACTGCCCGCATGGTAGTTCGTCAGCCGCTGGAACTGACCGAGACCGTCGAAAAATTCGACATCTACGTCACTGTTATCGGTGGTGGTGTAAGTGGTCAGGCTGGCGCAATCCGCCACGGCATCACTCGCGCCCTGATGGATTACGACGAAACTCTGCGCGGTGCACTGCGCAAAGCCGGCTTCGTAACTCGCGATGCTCGTGAAGTTGAACGTAAGAAAGTCGGTCTGCGTAAAGCGCGTAAGCGTCCGCAGTACTCGAAGCGTTAATTTCGCTTTCGCGTTCAAAAGGCGCCCAGTTCCTCACGGAGCTGGGCGTTTTTTTATGCGCGAAAGATTTATGCTGTGACAACTTGCCACATCCGTGAAGCCCCTATACTACAAGGCTTGGCGGTTGGGTCGCTTGGTAATTACCTTGTCAGAACTGGGGCTTTTCATTACCATTCGGCAAAATTTTTATAAGTTCAGATTTTTACTTAGTAGACGCCTGATTTAACAGGCCACAAAGCTGATGGGAGAGGACTGAATGAGCAATGACGGCGTGAATGCAGGCCGGCGTCGCTTCCTGGTAGCAGCCACATCCGTGGTGGGTGCTGCAGGAGCGGTGGGGGCTGCGGTCCCGTTCGTGGGGTCATGGTTTCCCAGTGCCAAGGCGAAAGCCGCAGGTGCACCGGTGAAAGTGGATGTCAGCAAGATCGAGCCAGGCCAGCAGATGATTGCTGAGTGGCGCGGTCAGCCGGTGTTCATCGTCCGCCGTACAGAGGAAATCCTGGGGAATCTGAAAAAGATCGAGGGCCAGTTGTCTGACCCTACCTCCAAGAACTCGACGCAACCGACCTATGTCGATCCGGAGACACGCTCGATCAAGCCGCAAGTCCTGCTGCTGATCGGGATTTGTACGCACCTGGGTTGCTCGCCAACGTTCCGTCCTGAGGTAGCCCCTGCCGACTTGGGCAAGGACTGGGTCGGTGGTTATTTCTGCCCTTGCCACGGCTCCCACTACGACCTGGCGGGTCGCGTCTACAAATCGCAGCCTGCACCTCTGAACCTGCCAGTTCCCCCGCATTCCTATGAGACCGACGACATCATTGTCGTTGGCGTCGATACGGAGACAGCGTGATGAGCAAATTCATGGATTGGGTTGATGCGCGCTTTCCCGCGACCAAAATGTGGGAAGACCATCTCAGCAAGTATTACGCTCCGAAAAACTTCAACTTCTTCTACTTCTTTGGCTCCCTGGCATTGCTCGTTCTGGTCAACCAGATCGTCACCGGTGTCTGGCTGACCATGAGCTACACCCCTTCGGCGGAAGAAGCGTTTGCCTCCGTCGAGTACATCATGCGCGACGTCGAGTACGGCTCGATCCTGCGTCTGCTGCACTCCACCGGCGCTTCGGCGTTCTTCATTGTGGTTTACCTGCATATGTTCCGTGGTCTGCTCTACGGTTCGTACCAGAAGCCACGGGAGCTGGTGTGGGTCTTCGGCATGCTGATCTACCTGGCACTCATGGCGGAAGCCTTCATGGGCTATCTGCTGCCGTGGGGTCAGATGTCCTACTGGGGCGCCCAGGTGATCATCTCGCTGTTCGGTGCAATCCCGGTCATCGGTGATGACCTGACCCAGTGGATTCGTGGTGACTACCTGATCTCGGGCATTACCCTGAACCGCTTCTTCGCCTTGCATGTGGTGGCCCTGCCGATCGTGATCCTCGGTCTGGTGGTGCTGCACATCCTGGCGCTGCACGAAGTTGGCTCGAACAACCCCGATGGCGTGGACATCAAGAAGTACAAGGACGAAAACGGTGTACCGCTGGACGGCATCGCCTTCCACCCGTACTACACCGTCAAAGATATCGTCGGCGTGGTAGTGTTCCTGTTCATCTTCTGCTCCATCGTGTTCTTCTTCCCAGAGATGGGTGGTTACTTCCTCGAGAAGCCTAACTTCGAGCAGGCGAACGCCTTCAAGACCCCTGAGCACATTGCTCCGGTCTGGTACTTCACGCCGTTCTACGCGATTTTGCGGGCGGTTCCAGACAAGCTGCTGGGCGTCATTGCCATGGGGGCGGCGATCGCCGTGCTGTTCGTCCTGCCGTGGCTGGACCGCAGTCCGGTCAAGTCGATGCGCTACAAAGGCTGGCTGAGCAAAATCTGGCTCTGGGTGTTCTGCATCTCGTTCGTGATCCTGGGTGTGCTGGGCGTACTCGCTCCAACGCCGGGCCGGACGCTGCTGTCGCAGGTCTGCACCTTCCTGTACTTCGCCTACTTCATTCTGATGCCGTTCTACACCAGGCTCGAGAAGACCAAACCGGTTCCGGAAAGGGTGACTGGCTGATGAAAAAGCTATTTTCTGTACTGATTCTTGCTGCTATGCCTGTACTGTCCTTTGCGTCCGCATCCGGTGGTCCTGAGCTGGAAAAAGTCGACATCGACGTTTCCGACAAAGCTGCCATGCAGGATGGCGCGCGTACGTTCGCCAACTACTGCATGGGCTGCCACAGCGCCAAGTTCCAGCGTTACGAGCGCGTAGCTGATGACCTGGGCATTCCCCATGAGTTGATGCTCGAGAAGCTGGTGTTCACTGGCGCCAAGCTGGGCGATCACATGAACATCGGCATGCAGCCGGCAGACGCCAAGACCTGGTTCGGGGCTGCACCGCCCGACCTGACCCTGGTGGCACGCGTGCGTGGCACCGACTGGCTCTACGGTTACCTGCGTTCGTTCTATGAAGATCCTGCGCGTCCTTGGGGCGTGAACAACAAGGTCTTCCCGAACGTCGGCATGCCAAACGTTCTGGTCGGCCTGCAGGGTCGCCAGGTGGTAGGCTGCAAACAGGTTCAAATCGTCGAGGACGGCAAGAAGCAATACGATCCCCTGACCGGCACCGCTTTGACTCACGAAGCCTGCGATCAGCTGACCGTGTTGCCGAACACCGGCAGCCTGACTGAAGAGCAGTTCGACGAGAAGGTCAAGAATCTGGTGACCTTCCTGGCCTACTCAGCCAACCCGGTGAAGCTGGAACATCAGCGCATCGGTACTTATGTGTTGCTGTATTTGGCGTTCTTCTTCGTATTCGCTTACCTGCTCAAGCGCGAATACTGGAAAGACGTGCATTGATAAAGCTGTAACCGTTGCTGTTAATCGTGCGCGCCCAAGGGCGTCTCTGGATGTAACGAACCTGGTCCGCCGGGTGTTACGAGAGGCGCCCTTTGGGCGCGCTCGTTTTTCCGTTTTTCGATAATTTCAACAAGCGAGGAGGATCGCCATGGGCGTGACCAATCGGTTGGCCTGTTACTCCGACCCCGCCGACCACTACTCCCACCGGGTACGCATCGTACTGGCAGAGAAGGGTGTCAGCGCCGAGATCATTTACGTCGAAGCGGGCCGTCAGCCGCCGAAGCTGATCGAAGTGAACCCTTACGGCAGCCTGCCCACGCTGGTCGATCGTGACCTGGCATTGTGGGAGTCGACAGTGGTGATGGAATACCTGGATGAGCGTTATCCGCATCCGCCTTTACTGCCGGTATATCCTGTTGCGCGGGCCAACAGCCGTTTGCTGATCCATCGCATCCAGCGTGACTGGTGCGGGTTGGTGGACCTGATCCTGGATTCACGAACCAAGGAGCCTGCGCGGGTCGTGGCGCGCAAAGAATTGCGTGAAAGCCTGACTGGCGTATCGCCGCTGTTCATCGACAAGCCATTCTTCCTCAGTGAGGAACAAAGCCTGGTGGATTGCTGCCTATTGCCAATACTCTGGCGTTTGCCGATTCTGGGTATTGAACTGCCGCGGCCTGCCAAGCCGTTGCTTGATTATATGGAGCGCCAATTTGCGCGTGAGGCATTCCAGGCGAGTCTGTCTGGTGTCGAACGTGACATGCGCTAAGGCTTAGGGAGCCGCTATGAACTCCAGTCGACCTTATCTGGTCCGCGCGCTCTATGAGTGGATTGTGGACAACGATTGCACCCCGCACATGCTGGTCAACGCCGAGTATCCATCGGTGCAGGTGCCGCAGGGTTTTGCCAACGATGGGCAAATTGTCTTGAACGTATCACCGGCCGCCGTGCGTCACCTGCACATGGACAATGATGCGGTCAGTTTCGAGGGACGCTTCGGGGGTGTGCCGCACACCCTGTACGTGCCTATCGCCTCGATCCTGGGGATTTATGCCCGGGAGAATGGTCAGGGTATGGTGTTCGAGCTGGAATCGCCGTTGGATGGCGAAGAAGAGTTCGAGGCTGATGATGACCTGCCGCCACCGGATGACGAGCCGCCGCGTCCTAGCGGGCGGCCTAGTTTGAAAGTGGTGAAATAAGTGGCCGGGGTATGAAAAAAGCCATCCAGCCATAAGCCGGGTGTCGCAACTTGGTTAAGAAAATGCCCGTATCGTGAGATGTGGGCATTTTTTTGTAGTGTCATGGTTGGTGTGTATATCCATTTCTTCGGTAACGGCTGCTTATGGTTCCGCCCTTACGGCGGGTCACTTTCGAAGAGCGCGAAAGTAACCAAAGCGCTTTGCCCCACCACTCGGCACCTCGCTTAGGCTCGGTGTGCCCTCACTCCTGCATTGCTTCGTGGGCCCGCCGCGAAGGGCCATCCATGGCCCAGCGCGGCTATCCCGGCATCCATGCCGGGATGCCCACTGCGCAATGCCTGCGTTCGGCCAGCGTGGTTTAACGGGGCGTCGAGATCAAGATCAAGATCAAAAGCAGAGCAAGAGCAAGAGCGGGGTAGATGCCAGTATCTATTTGGCTGAACTACCGCTATCGCGAGCAGGCTCGCTCCCACATTGATTTGTGTGTTCTCACAGTATTTGCAAGTGACACAAAACCTGTGGGAGCGAGCCTGCTCGCGATGACGCCGGTACATCCAAGCATCACTGTAAACTGACCCTCCACTTTCGCGAGCAAGCTCGCTCCCACTGGGGAAACGCTATACCCCCAAACCAGGCCGGCTGTCAGGCCGCCTCGCGGTGGACGTTGATCTTGGGCGCCCCGTTAACCACGCTGGCTGAACGCAGGCATTGGTTCGTGGGTAACCCGGCATGGATGCCGGGTTAGCCGCGCTGGGCCATGGATGGCCCTTCGCGGCGGGCCCACGAACCAATGCCGGAGTGAAGGCATGCCGAGCCTAGGCGAGGCACCGAGTGGTGGGGCAGGAGCGCTTTGGTTACTTTCGCGCTCTTCGAAAGTGACCCGCTGTAAGAGCGGAACCATAAGCAGCCGTTACCGCAACAACGGATATACACACCAATCACCCCCCCCAAAAAAAAATGAAGCCAAAAAAAACGGCGCTTTCCGTCTCGGAAGAAGCGCCGTTTTTCTTGAGTACCTGAAGTTCAGTATCAGTCAATGTACTCAAACAACTTGACGATCTTCTGCACCCCGGAAACCCCTTGCACCAGATTGGTCGCCTGCGCAGCCTCCTGCTTGGTCAGCAGCCCCAGCAGATAGACGATGCCATTCTCAGTCACGACCTTGATGCGCGAGCCGGGAATGCTGGCGTCGGTGAGCATCTGCGTCTTGATCTTGGTAGTCAGCCAGGCATCGTTCTGACGCGCCAGCAACGAGGAAGGTGGCAGGACCTGCAGTTCGTTGTGCACGGTCTTGACCCGCTGCACGGCGCTTGCAGCCTGTTCGGCCTTGGCCTTGAGGTCCGCGCGTGGGGTCTGGCCTGCCAGCAGCACGACACCGTTGAAGCTGGTGACGACGATGTGCGAGTTGTTGTCCAGGTCCGGGTCGGCCTTGGCGATGTTCACGCCTGCCTTGGTTTCGATCAACGAATCGTCGATCTTGCTGCCGAAGGTGCGGGTGCCGCGGTCGTCTTCAATCGGCTTTTCCCGGCTGGCGTTAACCACCGATGTGCAGCCGCTGATGCCGAGGCACAGGGTCAGGGCCAGAAGGCCTAGGCGATTAGGGGTCATTCTTCACTCCCGAACAGTTGGCTGTCGATCAAGTCGCAAAGACAATGAATCGCCAGCAGATGGACTTCCTGAATGCGTGCAGTGACATTGGCCGGTACGCGAATCTCGACGTCCTCAGGCAACAGCAGTGACGCCATGCCGCCGCCATCGCGACCGGTCAATGCTACGACAATCATTTCGCGATCATGTGCGGCCTGGATCGCCTGAATAATATTGGCCGAGTTGCCGCTGGTGGAGATCGCCAGCAACACATCGCCGGGCTGGCCCAGGGCGCGGATCTGTTTGGAGAACACTTCGTTGTAGCTGTAGTCATTGGCGATCGAGGTGATCGTCGAGCTGTCGGTGGTCAATGCAATGGCCGGCAGGCTGGGGCGCTCGCGCTCGAAGCGGTTGAGCAGCTCCGATGAGAAATGCTGGGCGTCGCCGGCAGAACCGCCATTGCCGCACGAAAGCATTTTGCCTTCGTTGAGCAGGGCGTTGACCATCACTTGGCTGGCTTGCTCGATGTGCGGTGCAAGTACGTCCATCGCCTGTTGCTTGGTGTCGATACTGGCCTGAAAAAGCTGGCGAATTCGCGATTGCATGTCCATCTGTGTGACCTTAAGTAGCGCGGCTTATCGGCACAAGCATGTGCGGCGCGCAAAGCAAAGAGCAAAAATTGGGTGAAGGTGTCCGGCTCGGCTCGTCATGGGTGTTGACGTTCAACTGTCGAAGGCATTCTGCAACCAGTTCAACTGATCGGCGTTGCTGTCGATGGCAACCACGTCGAAGCGGCAGGGATGATCGGCCCAGCGAGACTCGATTTGCAGGAAATACTGCGCGGCGAAAACCAGCTTCTGGCGCTTGCGTGCATCGATGCTGTCGAGCGCGCCACCCCATTGAGTATTTTTTCTGTAGCGGACTTCGACGAATACTACTGTATCGCCGTCAAGCATGACCAGATCAAGCTCGCCACGTTTACACAGCCAGTTCTTCGCCAGCAGCCGCAGACCTTGTTGCTGAAGATGCGCGAGAGCCTGGCTCTCGGCATCCCGTCCGCTTTGCTGGCGAGATCGGTCAGGCATCAGCGCTGAGTGTCTGGCAGGCGCTGCACCTGACCGTTGACGAATTCGGCCCACGGCAGTTGACGTTGCACGCGCTGGGACTGCGACACTGCCAGGCTGCCCGACAACCCCTCGATGCGGGTGTCCGGTAATGTCTTTAGCTGACCCAGGCGCGGAGCCAGACGATAAGCATCCGCTCCCATCGCGTACAACCGACCCAGGCTACCGCCGGCCTGGGGCCACTGGGCGGTGACCTGCTTGCGCAGCGGGTCGTTGGCATCGAGCAGCCACGGGGTTTCGCAGAAGCGCACGCCGCTCATGTCGTTGTACTGATTCTGGTCGCCACTGGCGCTGAACACATGCGACGTGGCGTACACAGGTACGTCGCCGGCGTACTGGAAGTTCAGGGTCGGCTTGATCTGCTGGGCCTGTTGCGGTGTCGAGGCCAGGAACAGGAATTCGATGTCCTGGCGACGGGACGGCTGGGCCGCGACGGCGGTGTCGACTGTGCTTTGCAGGCGCTTGGCGCGACCTTCGCTCTGGCGCAGATGGAACATGTCGGCAATCTGCTGGGCCAGTTGTACGGGTTGATCGATACGTTCGACAGCGATGATGGTGCCGCCATTGGCCTGCCAGTCCTCGCTGAAGGCTTTGAGGACGCGATCGCCCCATTCACCTTTTGGCACCATGACGGCAGCACGATGCAGGCCGTCCATACGGGCGCGACGCGACACTTCTCGGGCTTCGTCTTCCGCGGCCAGGCCGAACTGGAACAGTTGGGCCGGGCCTTGCTCGCCTTCGCTGTAATTGAGCGCGAGGGTCGTGATCGGCAGTTGCGGGCGGGTGCTGAGCTGCTTGACCAAGGGTTTTTCCAGCGGGCCGACCACCAGTTGCACGCCGTCGGCCTGCGCCTTGCGATAGAAATCATCCAGGGAGGTCAGGCGCGAGCTGTCATAAAACTGAATGCTTGGCGGGTTCTGCCCGGCCTGTTGGGCCTGATAGTGGGCAGCCATGAAACCTTCGCGCAGAGCTCTTGCGACCGAGGACAGCGGGCCATCCTGGGGCAGCAGCAAGGCGATCTTGCTCAGGGGTTGGCTCGCCAGTTCCTTGAGCTTGACCAGCGGCGTCGGCAGCTGGAGCGCGGCCGGGTGCTTGGGGTTCTGCTCGCGCCAGCTGTCGATAGCCGCCTGTTGCTGTTCCAGCGTACCGGCAGTTTTTACAGCCTGGGCCAAACTCAGCCAGCCACCCAGGTCGTCGGTGGTGGTCGGTTGCAGTTGATCGGTGGGCAGCGAGGCGATCAACGACCAGATCGCCTCGTGGTTTTTCGCCGCCGCTTCGTTTTCAAGCAGGGGCGCAATGAAGATCCGTTCCTTGGCGGCTGCCAGGGTCTGGCCATCGGCCTCGAGGGCGCGGGCGTGGACGGTGCCGGTGCGGACCTGCTGTTCCACCGGTAGCTCGCCCAGGTGCTGCAGGCTCGGGTGGCTCAGGGCGCTCAGCGCTGCTTTGGGTTGATTGCGCGTCATTGCCAGTTCGGCCGCCAGGGTGCTGGCGAAAATCTGCTGGCCGGGCTTGAGTTGCTCCATCGGCACCTGTTGCAGGATCTGCGCGGACTGGCCGGCATTGCCCTGGCGGTAGGCCAGGTCTGCTGCACTCAGGCGCAACAGGGCGGCTTTTTCCGGGGTTTTGCTTTGAGTGGCCTGTTCGAGCAACTGCTCGATACTGGCATCCGGGGTCCGTGGAAGTTCGCCAAGGCTGGAGGAGGGCGAGCTGGCGCAGGCCGCCAGAAGGGCAGCGAGGCAGAGGGCGGAGAGCAGCCGCAGGCAAGCGATCATGTAAATGTTCCTGATACGAGATCAAATTAGCGTCGAATTGTACCCAAGCACTGGCCGGGGCGCGATGTTAGTGGCGTGAATCGATCAATTTAGGTATTTCAAATGTTGCGGCGCAGCACGGCAGGTCGCCGGACAGCGAGGCGCTGCGGGCAGTCGTGACGCACACTACGCGCTACAATGGCGGTTTTACCGATCATGAGGTGTGCGCTTTGACTGCTCCAGGTGCTTTGAATTCCGCTGCCGGCTCGCTTTATGTGGTGGCGACGCCCATCGGCAACCTGGACGATATCAGTGCCCGGGCGCTGAAAATCCTGCAGGAGGTGGCCCTCATTGCGGCCGAAGATACGCGCCACTCTCAACGCTTGTTGCAACATTTCGGCATTTCAACGCCGTTGGCGGCCTGTCATGAGCACAACGAGCGGGAAGAAGGCAGTCGTTTTATCACTCGTTTGTTGGCGGGCGATAACGTCGCGCTGATTTCCGACGCGGGTACACCGCTGATTTCCGACCCTGGCTATCACCTGGTGCGCCAGGCTCGGGCGGCCGGCATCAACGTAGTGCCGGTGCCGGGGGCGTGCGCCTTGATCGCAGCTCTTTCGGCGGCGGGCCTGCCGTCGGACCGTTTCATTTTCGAAGGTTTTCTGCCAGCCAAGGCGGTGGGGCGACGGGCGCGCCTGGAGTCTATAAAGGAGGAGCCGCGTACGTTGATCTTTTATGAGGCGCCGCACCGCATCCTTGAATGCCTGCAGGACATGGAGCTGGTGTTTGGTCCGGAGCGCCCGGCGCTGCTCGCCAGAGAGCTGACCAAAACCTTCGAAACCCTCAAGGGGTTGCCGCTGGCGCAGTTGCGCGCCTTCGTCGAAGGCGATAGCAACCAGCAGCGCGGTGAATGCGTCGTGCTGGTGGCGGGCTGGACGGCGCCGGACAATGAAGAGACCGTCAGCAGTGAAGCGATGCGCATCCTGGACCTGCTGCTTGAGGAAATGCCCCTCAAGCGCGCCGCCGCCCTCGCGGCGCAGATTACCGGCGAGCGTAAGAACGTCCTGTATCAGGTCGCGCTGGAAAAACAGAAGGGCCAGTGAAACCGGGGCGCGGGGCTGGCCAAGGGCTTTTAGCGCTTGTTCTTCGGCCGCTCTGCCGTTAACCTTCGCGGCGGAGAGTCGATCGGACAGTCGCTGCCCTCTATGAAAATTAGGGGGGGGAGGAAAGTCCGGGCTCCATAGGGCGAAGTGCCAGGTAATGCCTGGGAGGCGTGAGCCTACGGAAAGTGCCACAGAAAATAACCGCCTAAGCGCTTCGGCGCCGGTAAGGGTGAAAAGGTGCGGTAAGAGCGCACCGCACGGCTGGCAACAGTTCGTGGCTAGGTAAACCCCACTTGGAGCAAGACCAAATAGGGTCCCAAGGCGTGGCCCGCGCTGGGACCGGGTAGGTTGCTAAAGATGTCCAGTGATGGCCATCGTAGACGAATGACTGTTCAAGACAGAACCCGGCTTACAGATCGACTCTCCACCTTTTCCCCTCCTGCCAGAATCGCTGGCAGACGCAATTGCTAAGACCAAAAAAATCTTACTCTTAACAAATCACTTTAACTTCTGAGCGCAGCTTCCTGTGTTCGCTGAAGTTGTGGCGAAAAATCCTACGTCAGATTCCCATCGCCCCTCCAGATACGCTCCTAAATCTCCGATCTATAAGGCTTTTCCTTCACTCCGCGCCTTGACGGTGCGGTGGGCGCATTCCTATAGTGTGCGCAAGTGGCGGAAAGTGGCATGAAGTGGGTTTTTTGAGCGTAAAACGCAAAATTTTTGGAGAAACGCTGACGTGTTTCGCGGAGCTAACGCTATCAGTCTCGATGCAAAGGGCCGTCTCGCCATGCCGAGCCGGTACCGTGACGAGCTCGTTTCGCGTAGTTCCGGGCAGTTAATCGTCACGATCGACGCCGTTGACCCATGTTTGTGTGTTTACCCTCTTGATGAGTGGGAAATCATCGAAACCAAACTGCGCGCACTGCCTTCACTGCGTGAAGAAAACCGCCGCCTGCAACGCTTGCTGATCGGTAACGCCGTCGACCTCGAACTCGACGGCAGCGGTCGTTTCCTGGTTCCGCCGCGCCTGCGCGAATACGCCAAGCTGGACAAGCGCGCGATGCTGGTGGGCCAACTGAACAAGTTCCAACTGTGGGACGAAGATGCCTGGAATGCGGTCTCTGCCGCTGACCTTGCTGCTATTCAACAACCGGGCGCCATGCCTGATGAACTGCGTGATTTGATCCTGTGACTATTGATAGCGGCTTTAACCACATCACCGTACTGCTTGACGAAGCCGTCGAGGCTCTCGCCGTACGTCCTGATGGCTGCTATCTGGATGGCACGTTCGGGCGCGGCGGGCATAGCCGGCTGATCCTCAGCAAGCTCGGTCCGGACGGTCGGCTGCTGGGGTTCGACAAGGATCCTCAAGCGATTGCCACCGGGCAAGCGCTAGCGGCCGAAGACGGCCGCTTTGTCGTTGTGCAGCGCAGCTTTGCGGAGCTGGGATCGGAAGTCGCCCAGCGTGGCCTGGCTGGCAAAGTCAGTGGCGTCTTGCTTGACCTGGGCGTGTCTTCGCCGCAGTTGGACGACCCTGAGCGCGGCTTCAGTTTTCTCAATGATGGCCCGCTGGACATGCGCATGGATCCGTCCCGCGGAATCAGCGCCGCCGAATTCGTCAATACCGCTGCGGTGGAAGAAATCGCCCGTGTTTTCAAGGAATACGGCGAAGAACGTTTTTCCGGTCGCATGGCCCGTGCCGTGGTCGAGCGTCGCGATATCAAACCGTTCGAGCGCACCGGCGACCTGGCCGAAGTGCTGAAAGCCGCCAACCCGGCATGGGAGAAGGGCAAGAACCCGGCTACCCGGGCTTTCCAGGGTTTGCGCATCCACGTCAATAATGAACTGGGTGATCTGGAGGCCGGCCTTGAGGCGGCACTTGAAGCACTTGAGGTCGGCGGGCGACTGGTGGTGATCAGCTTCCATTCCCTGGAAGACCGTATCGTCAAACTGTTCATGCGCAAGCTCACCAAGGGTGAGGCCGATAACCTGCCGCGCAACCTGCCGGTGCGTTTCGAAGCCTTCGTGCCGAAAATCAAGATTCATGGCAAGGCGCAGTTCGCCTCCGAGGCTGAACTCAAGGCCAACCCGCGTGCCCGTAGCGCCGTCATGCGTGTTGCGGAGAAGTTGCGGTGAGCAAGCTCTTCGCCAAGCCCCTGCCTGGCGGCAGCTTTTTCATGCTGCTGTTGTTTATCGGCGTGCTCGTGTCGGCCATCGCCGTGTCCTACAGCGCGCACTGGAACCGGCAGTTGCTCAACACCCTTTACAGCGAACTGAGCGTGCGCGACAAGGCCCAGGCCGAGTGGGGCCGGTTGATCCTGGAGCAGAGCACCTGGACCGCCCATAGCCGCATCGAAGTACTGGCGACCGAACAGCTGAAAATGCGCATTCCCGGGGCTGCCGAAGTGCAGATGGTGGCGCCATGATGAAGCTCGAAGGGGCACTCTTTCCGTGGCGCTTCCGCCTGGTCCTGGGCCTGCTCGGGATCATGGTGGCGGCCATCGTCTGGCGGATCATCGATCTGCAAGTGGTCGACCGTGACTTCCTCAAAGAGCAGGGTGATGCCCGTAGCATGCGGCACATCCCGATCCCGGCTCACCGTGGCCTGATCACCGACCGCAATGGCGAACCGTTGGCTGTGAGCACCCCGGTGACTACCCTGTGGGCAAACGCCAAGGAAATGCAGCAGGCCAAGGAAAAGTGGCCGGCCCTGGCCGTCGCCCTTGGCCAGGACCCCAAGGCCCTGGCCGAACGCCTTGAAGCCCAGGCCAGCAAAGAATTCATCTATCTGGTGCGCGGGTTGACGCCCGAGCAAGGCCAGAGGGTGCTCGACCTGAAAGTGCCGGGCGTCTACGGCATCGAAGAGTTCCGGCGTTTCTACCCGGCCGGTGAAGTGACCGCCCACATGGTCGGCTTTACGGACATCGACGACCGGGGGCGAGAAGGGGTCGAGTTGGCCTACGACGAATGGCTCGCCGGGGTTCCCGGCAAGCGTCAGGTCATCAAGGATCGGCGTGGCAGGCTGATCAAGGATGTCCAGGTCACCAAAAACGCCAAGGCCGGCAAGCCCTTGGCGTTGTCCATTGATCTGCGCCTGCAATATCTGGCCAACCGTGAGCTGCGCAATGCCATCGTCGAGAACGGTGCCAAGGCCGGCAGCCTGGTGATTCTCGACGTGAAGACCGGCGAGATCCTGGCCATGGTCAACCAGCCCACCTATAACCCGAACAATCGCCGCAACCTGCAACCGGCGATGATGCGCAACCGCGCGATGATCGACGTGTTCGAACCGGGCTCGACCATGAAAGCCGTTTCCATGGCGGCGGCTCTGGAAACCGGGCGCTGGAAGCCGGGGGATACGGTCGAGGTGTATCCGGGCACTTTGCAGATCGGCAAGTACACCATTCGGGACGTCTCCAAGACCGAAGGTCCGGTGCTTGACCTGACCGGCATCCTGATCAACTCCAGTAACGTGGGCATGAGCAAGATCGCCTTCGATATCGGTGGGGAAACGATTTACCGTCTTGCCCAGAAAATCGGTCTTGGCCAGGGCACTGGCCTGGGCTTTCCTGGCGAGCGGGTCGGCAATCTGCCGAACTACCGTGAGTGGCGCAAGGCCGAAACGGCCACATTGTCATACGGCTACGGTGTTTCCGTGACCGCGATCCAGTTGGCCCACGCGTTTTCGGTGCTGGCCAACAACGGCCGCATGACACCGCTGTCACTGATCAAAACCGACAAGGCCCCGGAGGCTACTCAGGTCATTCCGGAGGACGTCGCCAAGACCATGCAAGGCATGCTGCAACAGGTGATCGAAGCGCCGCGTGGGGTGTACCGCGCCCAGGTGCCGGCCTATCACGTGGGCGGCAAGTCGGGTACGGCCCGCAAAACCTCCGCGGGCGTCAAGGGCTATGCCGAGAATTCCTACCGTTCGCTGTTCGCCGGTTTCGGCCCGATGAGCGACCCGCGCTACGCCGTCGTGGTGGTCATCGACGAACCGAGCAAGGCCGGCTACTTCGGGGGGCTGGTTTCGGCACCGGTGTTCAGCAAAGTGATGTCCGGCACCCTGCGCCTGATGAATATCACCCCGGATAACCTGCCGCCGACCCAGCAAGCCAATACCGCGCCGGTCGTACCCTTGAAAGCCGAAGGAGGGCGTGGCTGATGTCCCTGAGCCTGAACAAGATTTTTGCCCATGCCGGCCACGATCTGCTGATTCGCGAATTGGCCCTGGACAGCCGCCACGTGCGTGCCGGGGATCTGTTCCTGGCCGTACCGGGTGCCCGGTTCGACGGTCGCGCCCACATCGCCGACGCCTTGAAGCGCGGCGCGGCTGCCGTGGCTTATGAAGTCGACGGCGCGACCGTGCTACCGATCACTGATGTGCCGCTGATTCCGGTCAAGGGCCTGGCGGCCCAGTTGTCGGACATTGCCGGGCGTTTTTACGGCGACCCGAGTCGTCACTTGAACCTGATTGGCGTGACCGGCACCAACGGCAAGACCAGCGTTTCCCAACTGGTGGCCCAGGCCCTGGATCTGCTGGGTCAGCATTGCGGCATCGTCGGGACCTTGGGTAACGGATTCCACGGCGCGCTGGAGAGTGGCCTGCACACCACGCCGAACCCGATCGCCGTGCAAGCAACCCTGGCCGACCTGAAAAAGGCCGGAGCCAAGGCTGTTGCGATGGAAGTCTCTTCCCATGGCCTGGATCAGGGGCGCGTGACGGCCTTGGCGTTCGACGTCGCGGTATTGACCAACCTGTCGCGCGATCACCTGGATTACCACGGCACCATGCAGGCTTACGGCGAAGCAAAAGCCAGGTTGTTTGCCTGGAATGACTTGAAATGCCGGGTCCTCAACCTTGACGACGCGTTCGGCCGGCAATTGGCCGCCGATAAGCGCGAGTCCCGGTTGATCACCTACAGCCTGGAAGATGCCAGCGCCTACCTTTATGTACGCCAGGCGCAATTCGATGACGAAGGCGTGCGCGCGACCTTGGTTACGCCCCAAGGCGAACACCACCTGCGCAGCACCTTGTTGGGGCGTTTCAACCTGAGCAATGTGTTGGCCGCCGTGGGTGCCTTGCTTGGCCTGGACTACGCCCTGGATGAAATCCTCAAGGTCCTGCCCAAACTCGAAGGGCCGGCCGGACGTATGCAACGGCTGGGCGGCGGAACGCAACCGTTGGTGGTGGTCGATTACGCCCATACCCCGGATGCGTTGGAAAAAGTCCTGATGGCCCTGCGGCCACACGCCAAGGGCAAGTTGCTGTGCCTGTTCGGCTGCGGCGGTGATCGTGACCGTGGCAAGCGTGCGCTGATGGCCGAAGTGGTGGAGCGCTTGGCCGACGGCGTAGTGGTCACCGACGACAATCCGCGCACCGAAGACCCGTCGCAGATTTTCGACGACATCCGCGCCGGCTTCTCGGCGGTGGATAACGTCACCTTCGTGGCCGGTCGCGGCCAGGCCATTGCCCAGTTGATCGCCGGTGCGTCGGCGGACGACGTCATTGTCCTGGCCGGTAAAGGCCATGAGGACTATCAGGAAATCAACGGCGAACGTCACGCATTTTCCGATTTGGTGGAAGCCGATCATGCCCTGACCGCGTGGGAGGTGGCCCATGCTTAAGGCTTTGAAGCTCAGCGAGCTGACGAATGTCCTGCAGGCGCGGCTGATCGCGGCTGACGCCAGTTTCGATGGGGTGAGCATCGACAGCCGGGCGATTGCCCCGGGGCAATTGTTCGTTGCCCTGGCCGGGCCGCGTTTTGACGGCCACGATTACCTGAACGACGTGGCCGCCAAAGGTGCGGTCGCGGCGCTGGTCGAGCGGGAAGTGACCAACAGCACGCTGGCGCAATTGCAGGTAAACGACACTCGCCAGGCCCTGGGCCAGCTCGGTGCATTGAACCGCGCCGCATACCGCAACCCGGTCGCGGCCATCACCGGCTCCAGTGGCAAGACCACGGTCAAGGAAATGCTCGCGAGCATTCTGCGTACCCGCGGTCCGGTGTTGGCGACCCGTGGCAACCTCAATAATGACCTGGGTGTACCCCTGACATTGCTGGAGCTGGCACCGCAACACAGTGCCGCGGTCATTGAGCTCGGTGCCTCGCGGCTCGGTGAGATCGCCTACACCGTGGGCATGACCAAACCTCACGTGGCCGTGATCAACAACGCCGGGACCGCCCACGTCGGTGAGTTCGGTGGTCCGGACAAAATCGTTGAGGCCAAGGGCGAGATTCTCGAGGGGCTGGATGCCGATGGCGTCGCCGTGCTGAATCTTGACGACAAGGCCTTCGAAATCTGGAAGACCCGGGCGGCTGGGCGCAAGGTCCTGACATTTGCCTTGAGCAATCTGGCGGCGAATTTTTACGCCAGCGACCTGGACCGCGATGCTCGCGGCTGCCCGGCCTTCAACCTGCACAGCCCCGACGGTGCAGAGCGGGTCCAGTTGAACCTGCTTGGCACCCATAACGTCGCCAACGCCCTGGCCGCTGCGGCCGCGGCCCATGCTTTGGGCGTGTCATTGCCGGGCATCGTGGCCGGCTTGAACGCGGTGCAACCGGTCAAGGGGCGTTCCGTTGCGCAATTGGCCAGCAACGGCATGCGCGTGATCGACGACACCTACAACGCCAACCCGACGTCCATGTGCGCCGCGGTCGATATCCTCGCCGGTTTCCCCGGCCGTACCGTGCTGGTGCTGGGAGATATCGGCGAGTTGGGCGAATGGGCGCAACAGGGGCATCACGATGTCGGCGCCTACGCGCGCGGCAAGGTCGATGCACTGTATGCCGTCGGCCCGATGATGGCCCATGCGGTGGCCGCGTTTGGCGAGCACGCACAGCATTTCAGCACTCAGGCCGAGTTGATTCAGGCCCTGAGCGCCGAGCAGGACCCGAACACCACCTTATTGATCAAGGGCTCACGCAGTGCCGCGATGGAAAACATCGTCGCGGCGCTGTGCGGTTCCCGTATGGAGAAACATTAATGCTGCTGCTGCTAGCGGAGTACCTGCAACAGTTCCACAAAGGCTTCGCGGTCTTCCAGTACCTGACCCTGCGCGGGATCCTGGGTGTGCTGACCGCGTTGTCGTTGTCGCTGTTCCTGGGCCCGTGGATGATCCGCACCTTGCAGAACCTGCAAATCGGTCAGTCGGTCCGCAATGACGGCCCGCAATCGCACCTGTCCAAATCCGGTACTCCAACCATGGGCGGCGCGCTGATCCTGTCGTCCATTGGCATCAGTACCGTGCTCTGGGCCGACCTGGCGAACCGGTATGTGTGGGTGGTATTGCTGGTGACCCTGTTGTTCGGCGCCATCGGCTGGGTCGACGACTACCGCAAGGTCATCGAGAAGAACTCCCGGGGGCTGCCGAGCCGCTGGAAGTATTTCTGGCAGTCGGTATTCGGCCTCGGCGCGGCGATCTTCCTTTATATGACCGCAGCCTCCCCGGTGGAAACCACCCTGATTCTGCCGATGCTCAAGGATTACAGCATCCCGCTGGGCGCAGGCTTCATCGTGCTGACCTACCTGGTGATCGTCGGCTCGAGCAACGCGGTCAACCTGACTGATGGCCTCGATGGCCTGGCGATCATGCCGACCGTGATGGTGGGCGGCGCGCTGGGGATCTTCTGCTACCTGTCGGGTAACGTGAAATTCGCTGAATACCTGCTGATCCCTTATGTGCCGGGGGCGGGCGAGCTGATCGTGTTCTGCGGTGCGCTGATCGGTGCCGGCCTGGGTTTCCTGTGGTTCAACACCTACCCGGCGCAGGTCTTCATGGGCGATGTCGGCGCGCTGGCGCTGGGCGCGGCCCTGGGCACCATCGCCGTCATCGTTCGCCAGGAAATCGTCCTGTTCATCATGGGCGGTGTGTTCGTGATGGAGACGCTGTCAGTCGTCATTCAGGTTGCTTCCTTTAAATTGACCGGCCGCCGGGTATTTCGCATGGCGCCGATCCACCACCACTTTGAACTCAAGGGCTGGCCCGAGCCGCGTGTGATTGTCCGTTTCTGGATCATCACCGTGATTCTGGTCCTGGTCGGCCTTGCCACCCTGAAGCTGAGGTAGAACGAGTGTCCCTGATCGCTTCTGACCACTTCCGCATCGTTGTCGGCCTCGGCAAGAGCGGCATGTCCCTGGTTCGCTTCCTGGCGAACCGGGGCGTGTCGTTTGCCGTGGTCGATACGCGGGAAAATCCACCTGAGCTGGCCACGCTGCGTCGTGACTACCCGCAGGTGGACGTGCGTTGTGGCGAGCTGGATGTGGAGTTCCTGTGCCGCGCCGACGAGCTCTACGTGAGCCCCGGCCTTGCGCTGGCAACCCCGGCCTTGCAGGCCGCCGCCGCCCGTGGCGTGAAGTTGTCCGGTGACATCGAGCTGTTCGCCCGTCACGCCAAGGCGCCGATCATCGCCATCAGCGGCTCCAACGCAAAAAGCACCGTCACCACCCTGGTGGGTGAAATGGCTGCGGCGGCCGGTAAGCGGGTTGCCGTGGGTGGCAACCTGGGAACCCCGGCGCTGGATCTGCTCAGTGATGACGTCGAGCTGTACGTGATGGAGTTGTCGAGCTTCCAGCTTGAAACCACCGACCACTTGGGCGCCGAAGTGGCGACCGTGCTCAACATCAGCGAAGACCACATGGACCGCTATAGCGGCCTGCCGGCTTATCACCTGGCCAAGCACCGGATTTTCCGGGGGGCTCGGCAGGTAGTGTTCAACCGTCAGGACGCCCTGACTCGTCCGTTGCTGGGCGAGGGCATGCCATGCTGGTCCTTCGGCCTCGGTGTGCCGGATTTCAAAGGCTTCGGGTTGCGCGAAGAGAATGGCGAGAAATACCTGGCCTTCGAATTCCAGAACCTGATGCCGGTGCGCGAGCTGAAGATTCGCGGCGCCCACAACCAGGCCAATGCCCTGGCGGCGCTGGCCCTGGGACATGCGGTCGGTCTGCCGTTCGACGCCATGCTGTCGGCCCTGCGCACGTTTGCCGGGCTCGAGCACCGCTGCCAGTGGGTTCGCGATCTTGACGGGGTGGCCTGGTACAACGATTCCAAGGCCACCAACGTGGGTGCCGCGCTGGCTGCCATTGAGGGCCTGGGCGCGGACATCCAAGGCAAGCTCGTGCTGATCGCCGGCGGCGACGGCAAGGGTGCCGACTTCAAGGACCTGCGCGATCCGGTGGCGGCCAACTGCCGGGCCGTGGTGCTGATGGGGCGTGATCGCGAATTGATCGCCCAAGCCCTCGGCGACGGCGTGCCGCTGGTTCGCGTCGCTTCGCTGGACGAAGCGGTGCAGCAATGCCGCGCCCTCGCACAGTCGGGCGATGCCGTGCTGTTGTCGCCGGCCTGCGCCAGTTTCGACATGTTCAAGAACTACGAAGAGCGCGGGCAGTTGTTCGCCCGGGCCGTGGAGGGCTTGGCATGAACCTGATGAACATCATCAAGCCATACCCGTCTCCGCTGATCACCGGGCGCGGCATCGACCTGGATTTCCCGATGCTCGTCGGTTGCCTGGCGCTGCTGGGCCTGGGCCTGGTGATGATCACTTCCGCATCGTCGGAAGTGGCTGCCGTGCAATCGGGCAACACCCTTTATCACATGATTCGTCACCTGATTTACCTGGTGATCGGTTTGGTCGCGTGCATTGTCACCATGATGGTGCCGATCGCCACCTGGCAACGCCTGGGTTGGATGATGTTGCTCGGTGCCTTTGGTCTGTTGGTGATGGTGCTGTTGCCGGGCATCGGTCGCGAGGTCAACGGCTCGATGCGCTGGATCGGCTTCAGCTTCTTCAACGTACAGCCTTCGGAAATCGCCAAGGTCTTCGTGGTGATCTACCTCGCTGGGTATCTGGTGCGTCGTCAGAAAGAAGTGCGCGAGAGCTGGATGGGTTTTTTCAAGCCGTTCATTGTGTTGCTGCCGATGGCCGGCCTGCTGCTGATGGAGCCGGATTTCGGCGCCACGGTGGTGATGATGGGGGCCGCAGCGGCGATGTTGTTCCTCGGCGGTGTCGGGCTGTTTCGCTTCACCCTGATGGTGGCGCTGGCGGTCGGCGCGGTGACGGTGCTGGTGCAGGCGCAACCTTACCGGATGGCGCGTCTGATCACGTTTACCGACCCGTGGGCCGACCAGTTCGGTTCCGGTTATCAATTGACCCAGGCCCTGATCGCCTTCGGTCGCGGCGAATGGCTGGGCGTAGGCCTGGGCAACAGCGTGCAGAAGCAGTTCTATCTGCCCGAAGCCCATACCGACTTCGTGTTCTCGGTATTGGCCGAAGAACTAGGCGTGGTCGGTTCGCTGCTCACCGTCGGGTTGTTCGTCTTTGTCTGTGTGCGCGGCATGTACATCGGTTTGTGGGCCGAGCGGGCCAAGCAGTATTTCGCCGCGTACGTGGCGTATGGCTTGTCGTTCCTGTGGATCGGTCAGTTCCTGATCAACATCGGCGTGAACGTCGGCCTGTTGCCAACCAAAGGCCTGACGCTGCCGTTCCTCAGTTACGGCGGCAGTTCCCTGGTGATTTGCTGTGCCTGTCTGGGCTTGTTGTTGCGCATCGAATGGGAGAGTCGAACCCACCTGGGCAGCGAAGAGATGGAATTCCAGGAGAGCGACTTCGCCGAGGAGCTGACTCATGGGCGCTAACGTGCTGATCATGGCCGGCGGAACCGGGGGGCATGTGTTCCCGGCGCTGGCCTGTGCCCGGGAGTTCCAGGCGCGCGGTTACACCGTGCACTGGCTGGGCACGCCACGGGGCATCGAGAACGAGCTGGTGCCCGCCGCCGGCCTGGAACTGCACCGGATCAACGCCAGCGGCCTGCGGGGCAAAGGCAAGTTGTCGCTGCTCAAGGCGCCGCTGATGCTGCTCAAGTCGATCTGGCAGGCCCGGGCGATCATCCGTCGGTTGCGGCCGGTATGCGTGGTGGGCTTTGGTGGTTATGTGACCGGTCCTGGCGGTGTCGCGGCAAAACTGGCCGGTGTGCCGGTTATCGTTCACGAGCAGAACGCCGTGGCCGGTACCGCCAATCGGTTACTGGTGCCGTTGGCCGCTCGAGTCTGTGAAGCCTTTCCCGACACCTTTACCCTGTCGGGCAGCCGTCGTACCACCGGTAACCCGGTGCGTACCGAGCTGTTCCTCGATACACCGCGCCCGGCCCTGGCCGGACGCAAGGCGCGTTTGCTGATCCTGGGCGGAAGCCTGGGGGCGGAGCCGTTGAACAAATTGCTGCCCGAAGCCTTGTCGCAGGTCGCTCCCGAACTGCGGCCCGAGGTGTTTCACCAGGCCGGCAAAAACCACGATGAAATCACCGCCGAGCGTTATCGCGCCGCAGGCGTCGAGGCGCAAGTGCAGCCTTTCATCAAAGACATGGCCCAAGCCTATGGCTGGGCCGACCTGGTGGTCTGCCGCGCAGGCGCGTTGACCATCAGCGAACTGGCTGCCGCCGGTCTGCCCTCGATGCTGGTGCCTTTGCCCCACGCCATCGACGACCACCAGACCCGCAACGCCGATTATTTGGCCCGTGAAGGCGCTGCCTTCCTGATGCCGCAAAGAACGACTGGTGCCGCGGATCTTGCCGCGCGCCTGACAGAGGTTTTGATGCAACCGCAAACAATCGAAGACATGGCCCGCGCCGCCCGTCGCCTGGCCAAACCCGACGCCACGGCCCAAGTGGTCGATACCTGCCTGGAGGTGGCCCATGGTTGAGAATCGCAAAGCCATGCCGCAACCGGAAATGCGCCGTATCCGCCGTATCCATTTCGTCGGTATCGGCGGCGTGGGCATGTGCGGGATCGCCGAAGTGTTGCTGAACCTGGGCTATGAGGTTTCCGGTTCCGACCTGAAAGCCTCGCCGGTTACCGAGCGCCTGGAATCCTTTGGCGCGCAGATTTTCATCGGCCACCGTGCCGAGAATGCCGCCAACGCTGATGTGCTGGTGGTCTCCAGCGCCGTGAACACCTCCAACCCGGAAGTCGCCACCGCCCTGGAGCGGCGCATTCCCGTGGTGCCGCGTGCCGAGATGCTGGCCGAACTGATGCGTTATCGCCACGGCATCGCCGTTGCCGGTACCCATGGCAAGACCACCACCACCAGCCTGATCGCCTCGGTGTTCGCTGCCGGTGGCCTGGACCCGACTTTCGTGATCGGCGGTCGTCTGAATGCCGCGGGCACCAATGCCCAGCTGGGCACCAGCCGTTACCTGATCGCCGAAGCCGACGAAAGCGATGCGAGCTTCTTGCACCTGCAGCCGCTGGTGGCCGTGGTCACCAACATCGACGCCGACCACATGGCGACCTACGACGGTGACTTCAACAAACTGAAGAAAACCTTCGTCGAGTTCCTCCACAACCTGCCGTTCTACGGTTTGGCAGTGGTGTGCCTGGACGATCCGGTGGTGCGCGAGATCCTGCCGCTGATCAAGCGCCCGACCGTGACCTACGGTTTTGGCGAAGAAGCCGACGTGCGCGCCATCAACGTGCGCCAGCAGGGCATGCAGACGTTCTTCACTGTGCTGCGCCCTGACCGCGAGCCGCTGGATGTGTCGGTGAACATGCCGGGCAACCACAACGTGCTCAATGCCCTGGCCACCATTTGCATCGCCACCGACGAAGGTGTCAGTGACGAAGCCATTGTCCAGGGCCTGTCCGGGTTCCAGGGCGTGGGACGACGTTTCCAGGTCTACGGCGAACTGCCGGTGGACGGCGGCAACGTGATGCTGGTGGACGATTACGGCCACCACCCGACCGAAGTCGCGGCGGTGATCAAGGCCGTGCGCGGTGGCTGGCCGGAGCGTCGCCTGGTGATGGTCTACCAGCCGCACCGCTACAGCCGTACCCGCGACCTGTACGACGATTTCGTCCAGGTTTTGGCCGACGCCAATGTGCTGCTGCTGATGGAAGTCTATCCGGCCGGCGAGGAGCCGATCCCAGGTGCCGACAGCCGTCAGCTGTGCCACAGCATTCGCCAACGCGGTCAGTTGGACCCGATCTACATCGAGCGCGGCGTGGACCTCGCACCGCTGGTCAAACCGCTGCTGCGCGCTGGCGACATCCTGCTGTGCCAAGGCGCCGGTGACATCGGTGGCCTGGCCCCGAAACTGTTGAAAAGTCCGTTATTCGCCGGGGCAATCGTGGCATCCAGCGAGGGGAAACTGAAATGACTGCTGCCTACGCCAACCTGGTTTCGACCCTGGACCCGAAAGCCTTCGGCCGCGTCGCCGTGCTGTTCGGCGGCAAGAGCGCCGAGCGCGAAGTGTCCCTCAAGTCTGGCAACGCCGTGCTGCAAGCCCTGCAAAGTGCCGGTGTCGACGCGTTCGGCATCGACGTAGGCGACGACTTTTTGCAGCGCCTGCTGAACGAAAAAATCGACCGCGCGTTCATCATTCTTCATGGCCGCGGCGGCGAAGACGGCAGCATGCAGGGCCTGCTCGAATGCCTGGGTATTCCCTACACCGGCAGCGGCATCCTGGCGTCTGCCTTGGCCATGGACAAACTGCGCACCAAGCAGGTCTGGCACAGTCTCGGCATTCCCACGCCCCGTCACGCCGTGCTGGCATCCGAGGCCGATTGTATTTCGGCGGCCACGGAACTGGGCTTCCCTTTGATCGTCAAACCGGCCCATGAAGGTTCAAGTATCGGCATGGCGAAAGTGACTTCGCTGCCTGAGTTGACCGCGGCATGGAAAGACGCCAGTTCCTACGATTCGCAAGTGTTGGTCGAGCAGTGGATCACCGGTCCCGAGTTCACCATCGCCACCCTGCGTGACCAGGTGTTGCCCCCGATTGCCCTGGGCACGCCGCACACGTTCTACGACTACGACGCCAAGTACGTGGCCAATGACACCCAGTACCGCATTCCATGCGGGCTGGACAGCGCCAAGGAAAAACAACTGATGGACCTCACGGCCAAGGCCTGTGAGGCGCTGGGTATTGCCGGTTGGGGCCGGGCGGACGTGATGCAGGACGCCGACGGGCAGTTCTGGTTCCTGGAAGTCAACACCGCCCCAGGCATGACCGATCACAGCCTGGTACCGATGGCGGCCCGTGCCGCCGGCCTGGATTTCCAGCAATTGGTGCTGTCGATCCTGGCCGCCAGTGTCGGCTCTCAAGAGCCAAGAGGTTAAGCATGCAAGGCGCATCGCTTCGTCATCAGCCATCCGCACCCGGTCGCAAGCCGGTGCCGCGGGGTGCCAGCCGAATGGTGGCCAAAGAGCCGATGTCGGCGCGCCTGCCGAAAGCCAACTTCGGTTTTCTCAAGAGTCTGTTCTGGCCGGTGTTGTTGGTGGCGTTGGGGTTCGGTACGTACGAAGGGGCTCAGCGGTTGCTGCCCTATGCGGATCGGCCGATCGCCCGGATCAATGTGCAGGGCGACCTGAGCTACATCAGTCAGCAAGCCGTGCAGCAGCGGATCGCCCCATTCGTGGCGTCGAGCTTCTTCACCATCGACCTGGCGGGCATGCGCAAGGAACTGGAGCAGATGCCCTGGATCGCCCATGCCGAAGTACGGCGGGTATGGCCTGA
This sequence comes from Pseudomonas sp. P105, assembly GCF_032614175.1. Classification (NCBI taxonomy): domain Bacteria; kingdom Pseudomonadati; phylum Pseudomonadota; class Gammaproteobacteria; order Pseudomonadales; family Pseudomonadaceae; genus Pseudomonas; species Pseudomonas sp. P105. Next base: position 5,168,327 of record NZ_CP126693.1, on the reverse strand, counting down.
CCAGGTATCGATCCGCCTGGAAGAACAACTGCCCGTGGCCCGCTGGGGCGACGAGTCGCTGTTGAACAACCAGGGCCAGGCGTTCACGCCACGGGAACTGGCCAACTACGAACATTTGCCACAACTGTTCGGTCCTCAGCGGGCCCAGCAGAAAGTAATGCAGCAGTACCAGGTGTTGAGTCAGATGTTGCGGCCGCTGGGCTTCTCCATCGCGCGCCTGGAGTTGCGTGAGCGCGGCAGCTGGTTCCTGACCACTGGCGCGGGCAGCTCGGGGCCGGGCATCGAGCTGCTGCTCGGGCGCGGCAACCAGGTGGAAAAGATGCGCCGCTTCATTGCCATCTATGACAAGACGCTCAAAGACCAGATTACGAACATCGCGCGCATCGATCTGCGCTACGCCAACGGCCTGGCTGTTGGCTGGCGGGAACCTGTAGCGCCCACGACGGCTGAACCCGCCGTCGCGAAGAATTAAGAAGAGGCAGGACCCATGGCAAACGTGCAAAGCGGAAAAATGATCGTCGGTCTGGATATCGGCACTTCCAAGGTGGTTGCGCTGGTAGGCGAGGTCGCGGACGACGGCACGCTGGTCATCGTCGGGATCGGTACCCACCCGTCCCGTGGCTTGAAAAAAGGCGTGGTGGTGAACATCGAGTCCACCGTGCAATCGATCCAGCGCGCCATTGAAGAAGCGCAGCTGATGGCCGGTTGCCGGATCCACTCAGCGTTTGTCGGTGTGGCAGGTAATCACATCCGCAGCCTGAACTCCCACGGCATCGTGGCGATTCGTGACCGTGAAGTCAGCTCCGCTGACCTTGAGCGCGTGCTCGACGCGGCGCAGGCCGTGGCGATCCCGGCCGACCAGCGTGTGCTGCACACCCTGCCGCAGGATTACGTGATCGATAACCAGGAAGGCGTGCGTGAGCCCCTGGGCATGTCCGGCGTGCGCCTGGAAGCCAAGGTCCACGTGGTGACCTGTGCCGTGAACGCCGCGCAGAACATCGAGAAATGCGTGCGCCGTTGCGGCCTGGAAATCGACGACATCATCCTCGAGCAACTGGCCTCGGCCTACTCGGTACTGACTGACGACGAGAAGGAACTGGGCGTGTGCCTGGTGGACATCGGCGGCGGCACCACCGACATCGCGATCTTCACCGAAGGCGCGATCCGCCACACGGCAGTGATCCCGATTGCCGGTGATCAGGTCACCAACGACATCGCCATGGCCTTGCGCACTCCGACCCAGTACGCCGAAGAAATCAAGATCCGCTACGCCTGCGCCCTGGCGAAACTGGCCGGTGCCGGTGAAACCATCAAAGTGCCAAGCGTTGGCGAACGTCCTCCGCGCGAGTTGTCCCGCCAGGCGTTGGCCGAAGTGGTCGAGCCGCGTTACGACGAGCTGTTCACGCTGATCCAGGCTGAGCTGCGTCGCAGTGGCTACGAAGACCTGATCCCGGCCGGCATCGTGCTGACCGGCGGTACGTCGAAGATGGAAGGCGCGGTCGAACTGGCCGAAGAGATTTTCCACATGCCGGTGCGCCTGGGCGTGCCCCATGGCGTCAAGGGCCTGGATGACGTGGTCCGCAACCCGATCTACTCCACCGGCGTGGGCCTGTTGATGTACGGCCTGCAGAAGCAGTCCGACGGGGTTTCGTTCTCGGGCATCGGCAGCCGCGACAGCTACAACAGCGACGAGCCGAAGGCGCCGCTTTTCGAGCGGCTCCAGGCTTGGGTGAAGGGCAATTTTTAGCAACAGGTTTAAAGCTTCAAGCGACGAGCCTCTGGCTTGGCACTGGAAGATGCAACAAACGCAGTAGGCGAAAAAACTAGAGAATGAAAGGAGAGGGAAAATGTTCGAACTCGTAGACAACATCCCCGCTAGCCCGGTTATCAAGGTAATCGGTGTCGGCGGTGGCGGCGGCAACGCTGTCAACCACATGGTCAAGAGCAACATCGAAGGCGTCGAATTCATTTGCGCCAACACTGATGCTCAAGCGCTGAAAAACATCGGCGCGCGAACCATCCTTCAACTGGGTACCGGCGTGACCAAGGGCCTGGGTGCCGGCGCCAATCCCGAGGTTGGCCGTCAGGCTGCCCTGGAAGACCGCGAGCGCATCGCTGAAGTCCTGGCTGGCACCAACATGGTGTTCATCACCACTGGCATGGGCGGCGGTACCGGTACCGGTGCGGCGCCGATCATCGCCGAAGTAGCCAAGGAAATGGGCATCCTCACCGTTGCGGTGGTGACCCGTCCGTTCCCGTTCGAAGGCCGCAAGCGCATGCAGATTGCCGATGAGGGCATCCGCGCGCTGAGCGAAAGCGTCGACTCGTTGATCACCATTCCCAACGAGAAGCTGCTGACCATCCTGGGTAAGGACGCAAGCCTGCTGTCGGCTTTCGCCAAGGCCGATGACGTACTGGCCGGTGCCGTTCGCGGTATCTCCGACATCATCAAGCGTCCAGGCATGATCAACGTCGACTTCGCCGACGTACGCACCGTGATGTCCGAAATGGGCATGGCGATGATGGGCACTGGCTGCGCCAGCGGTCCGAACCGTGCTCGCGAAGCTACCGAAGCGGCTATCCGCAACCCGTTGCTCGAAGACGTCAACCTGCAGGGCGCCCGTGGCATCCTGGTGAACATCACCGCCGGTCCGGACCTGTCCCTGGGCGAGTACTCCGACGTGGGTAGCATCATCGAAGCGTTCGCTTCGGACCACGCCATGGTCAAGGTCGGCACCGTGATCGATCCTGACATGCGTGACGAGTTGCACGTGACCGTGGTTGCCACTGGCCTGGGCGCGAAAATCGAGAAACCGATGAAGGTGATCGACAACACCGTTCAGACCTCCCTGGCATCGCAGCCGCAGCAACAAGCAGCCGCTCGTCAGGAACAACCCGCGGTGAACTACCGTGACCTGGACCGTCCGACCGTCATGCGCAACCAGGCTCAGGCCGGTGCTGCGACTGCCGCGAAGATGAATCCGCAAGACGATCTGGATTACCTGGACATCCCGGCATTCCTGCGTCGTCAGGCCGATTGATGAAATGTATCAGGGGGATACGGGTGATTGGTGTTCAGCAAAGGTCTGGTCTGCTATTATCGCCAGCCTTTGTTGATACCAGTTCGCAATTTGCGCTGAAGCGGCCCATGCCATGATTAAACAACGCACCCTGAAGAATATTATCCGTGCCACAGGTGTCGGCTTGCACTCCGGCGAGAAGGTCTACCTGACCCTCAAGCCCGCGCCTGTCGATACTGGCATCGTGTTTTGTCGTGCCGACCTCGACCCTGTGGTGCAGATCCCTGCTCGCGCGGAAAACGTTGGTGAAACCACTATGTCGACCACACTGGTCAACGGTGACACCAAAGTGGATACGGTGGAGCATTTGCTCTCGGCCATGGCTGGCCTGGGCATCGATAACGCCTACGTCGAGCTCTCCGCGTCCGAAGTCCCGATCATGGATGGCAGTGCCGGACCCTTCGTATTCCTGATTCAATCGGCTGGCCTGGAAGAGCAGGACGCAGCCAAGAAGTTCATCCGTATCCTGCGGGAAGTGACAGTGGAAGACGGCGACAAACGCGCCACTTTCGTGCCTTTCGAAGGTTTCAAGGTGAGCTTCGAGATCGATTTCGATCACCCGGTTTTCCGTGACCGCACCCAGAGTGCAAGCGTGGACTTTTCCAGCACTTCGTTCGTAAAAGAAGTCAGCCGCGCCCGTACCTTTGGTTTCATGAGTGACATCGAGTACCTGCGCAAGCACAACCTCGCACTCGGCGGCAGTGTTGAAAACGCGATCGTGGTCGATTCCGATGGTGTGTTGAACGAAGACGGCCTTCGTTATGAAGACGAGTTCGTCAAGCACAAGATTCTCGATGCAATCGGCGACCTCTACCTGCTGGGCAATAGCCTGATTGGTGAGTTCAAAGGCTTCAAGTCCGGCCACGCGCTGAACAACCAGCTGCTGCGCAAGTTGATTGAGCAGAAAGATGCTTGGGAAGTCGTGACGTTCGAAGACGCCAGCACCGCACCAATCTCTTACATGCGCCCTGTAGCGGCCGTGTAAGCATAAAAACCTCTCTAGTTTTTAAAGGCTGCCTTCGGGTGGCCTTTTTTTATGGCTGCTTTCTGGGACGTTTGTGGCAATAGGGGGAATGCTGTTTTTTGAGTTGAGTTGAGTTGAGTTGGGGTACATATCCGTTTCTGCGGTAATGGCCACTGGCGGTTCCGCCCTTACGGCGGGTCACTTTCGAAAAGCGCGAAAGTAACCAAAGCGCTCATGCCCCACCACTAGGTGCCTCGCTTAGGCTCGGCATGCCCTCACTCCGGCATTGCTCCGTGGGCCCGCCGCGAAGGACCATCCATGGTCCAGCGCGGCTATCCCGGCATCCATGCCGGGATGCCCACTCCACAATGCCTGCGTTCGGCCAGCGTGGTTAACGGGGCGCCGAGATCAACGTCCACCGCGAGGCGGCCTGACAGCCGGCCTGGTTCTTTCGGTCGTACACCTGTCAGATCTGTGGGAGCAAAGCTTGCTCGCGAAGGCGGCCTGACAGCCGGCCTATTTCTTGTGGTAGTACTCCGATCCAATTGTGGGAGCGAGCCTGCTCGCGAAGAGGCCGGCACATTCAACATCCTCATTGACTGAACCACCGTCATCGTGAGCAGGCTCGCTCCCACAGGATGAACGCGGTCATCAAAAAACAGGTCGGCTGTCAGGCCGCCTCGCGGTGGACGTTGATCTCGGCGCCCCGTTACCGCAGCAATGGATACACACCTACCCAAATCGGTCGAATAGCCACATGGAAGGGGCCATTACATCGCACAAACCACACGATTGCGCCCACTGGCCTTGGCCTGGTATAGCGCCTTGTCAGCAGCGAACATGAGCTGCTCGAGTTCGCCATAAGGTCCTTGGGCCCAGGTGGCAATGCCAATGCTGACGGTCATGGGGGCTGCGCCAGGAATGAAGGGGGGCAACTGTTCCACCGCTTCGCGAATGTTCTGGGCCATGGTAAAGGCTCCGGCGGTGGTGGTTTCCGGCAGTACCACCGCGAACTCCTCACCGCCGTAGCGCGCTGCCAGGTCGGCCGGTCGGCGGACATGCCTACCGATCAGATGCGCCAGGGTGCGCAAGGCCTCATCACCACTTGGGTGGCCGTGGCGATCGTTGAATGCCTTGAAGTGATCGGCATCGATCATCATGACTGACAGCGGTTGGCCCGAACGCTGGGCCCGCAGCCATTCCTGTTGCAGCGTTTCGTCCAGAGTCCGGCGGTTGGCCAGGCCCGTCAGCGAGTCGATGGACGCCAGTTGCGCCAGTTCCCGTTCAGCATGGTGGCGCCGCCTAAGTTCATGACGCAGCAGCCAGGTGAGCCAGAGCAAACCGATGCACAATGCCCCCGTAGCACCGCTGACCAGCAGCGCCGTGCGTTTCCAGGAGGCGAAGACTTCATCGGAGGAGAGCGCTACCACCACGATCAAAGGCAGGTCGCCCACTTGGGAGAAGGTGTACAGGCGCGGCTTCTGGTCCTGACCGGATACGCTGGTGAAGCTGCCGTTGCCTTCGCGCAGGATGCGCATGAAGTTCGGGCGGTTGCTGAAATCCTTGCCAATCAGGTCCTCGGCCAGGGGCGGCTCCTGGGCCAACAGAAAGCCTTCGCTGCTCACCAGATTGACTGTGCCGCCATGACCGATGTTCAGGCTCTTGAACAATTGGTTGAAATAGTTCAAGCGCATCGCGGCTTCCGCCACGCCCACGAACTCCCCTTGTTCGTCGTTTAGTCTGTAGCTGAAACTGATACGCCAGTCCTGCGCGGCACTTCTGGAGCGAAACGGGCGACTGATCATCATGCCCGGGCTTGGGTTATGGACATGGGACTGGAAGTATTCCCGGTCGGCGTAGTTGCCCTTTCGTGGCTCGATCGAGGCGGAGTCGGCGACTACATTGCCGCGCTTGTCGAGCAGCAGGATGTCGCCTTTATAGGGGGCGGCGGTGGCACGGTCGAAGAGGGCCAAGTGGCGAATCGTCGGCGAAACGTCTTTCAGGTCGTTGCGTTGGGCGGCGGCGACCAAACCTTGTAGCGACAGATCGTAGAGCTCCACGTTGCGCAGCACGTCGGCATCAATCAGTTGCACGATATTGGTCGCCGAACGTGTCGCGGCTTGTTGGGCGGCGGCGTATTCGCGGATCAGCAGGAAGGTCACGATGCTCAGGATCGCAATGACAACCAACGAACTGGCCAGTACGAGTACCCGTTCCGAGCGTATCGAAAACGGGGTATTGCCGGGTGTCGCACTGCTCGCGCTCATGGTTCCGATGTCTGCATTTGTCATGTGGCTGGGATCCGTCCCAAAGGGTTGCATAACCGGCAATGCACCAGATGCTGGCCTTTTGCTGATTGTGCTTGGATCGGTGAGAGCGGGCAATCAGTGTTCGCGCAATAACGCGTGAGCGCTGCCGAAGGCGGAGATCTTTTTACTTTGCTTGATTTGGCTTTCATCCAGCATTCAATCGCCTGGAATTCATCCCAATACGATCTAAACAGCGTGGGGTGTCAGGCCGGCAAGCGGATCCCGAAGGTATTCACGCCCCGGTCACTGCGCACGAAGACATCCCCGCCGTGCATCAGCGCAATCGCCTTGACGATGGCCAGCCCCAACCCGTGGTTGGCGCCACTGTTGCTGCGGGAGGCATCTACCCGGTAGAACCGTTCGAACAGGCGTGGCAGGTGTTCATCGGCAATCGGTTCGCCGGGGTTGGTGACGGCGAGGGTGATCTGGTCGCCCAGGGCCTCAATGCGCACATTGATCACTTGCCCCGGGGCGGTGTGTCGCACCGCGTTGCTCAGCAGGTTGATCAGTGCGCGGCGCAGGTGGGCGATCTCGATGTTGGCCTGGGCGTCACCGCTGACCCTGACCTGGACCTGGGCGTCTTCGAGGATGAAGTCCAGGTAGTCGAGGGTGGTCGCCACTTCGCCGGCCAGGGAGGTGCTGGTGAGTTTGGTGGCTTTGTTGCCCTGGTCGGCGCTGGCGAGGAACAGCATGTCGTTGATGATCGAGCGTAGCCGCTCCAGCTCTTCGAGATTCGATTGCAGCACCTCGAAGTAATGTTCGGCCGAGCGCCCACGGGTCAGCGCCACCTGGGTCTGGCCGATCAGGTTGGTCAGGGGCGAGCGCAGTTCATGGGCGACGTCGGCGTTGAACGACTCCAGTCGCGAGTACGCCTGTTCGACCCGGTCGAGGGTGGCGTTGAAGGAACTGACGAATTGACTGAGCTCCGGCGCCAAGGGTGACAGCTGCAAGCGCCCGGACAAGCGCGGTGGTGTCAGGCGTCTGGCCTCATCGGACAGTTTGATCAGCGGCTTGAGGCCGATACGCGCTACCCAGTAGCCCAGCAAGGAGGCCAGGATCACCCCGACAATCGCCAAGCTCACCAGTGCCACGAGCAAATAGTGTTGGGTCTGGTAGAACGTCTGGGTGTCGATGCCGATCATGAAGCGCAGCGGCGGACGCTGTTCCTTGGCCGGAAATTGGCTGACGAGCACTTTCATCGGGTATTGCTGCGCCGCCAACTTCAGGTCGCGCTTGCCCAGCGAACCTTCGGCGAAGGCACGAATCTGTGGATCGGGGTTGCCATATTCAAAGCGTGGATCGCCACTGACGATCCAGAAGTGAATGCGTTTGTCTTCCTCTCCCAGCAGGCGCAACTTGTTGTTGATCTTCACCCAGTGCTCGGGTGTGCCGTAGCGGCCGACCATGGATTCGAGCACGCTGTAGCGCGCATCGAGTTCGGCTTCCGGCAACAGACCCAGGCCCTTTTCGACTTGCTGGTACAAGGCCCCGCCGATCAACAGGAACACCAATGCCGCCACCAGCGTGAACATGCCGCTCAGGCGCAGGGCAATACTGTCGGGCAAAGTCACTCTCTGCTCTCCAGCACATAACCCATTCCACGAATCGTGTGCAGCAGTTTCTGTTCGAACGGTCCGTCGAGCTTGGCCCGCAAGCGTTTGATGGCCACTTCCACCACATTGGCGTCGCTGTCGAAGTTGATGTCCCAGACCATTTCGGCAATGGCGGTTTTCGACAGTATTTCGCCCTGGCGGCGCGCCAAGACGCTGAGCAGCGAGAACTCCTTGGCCGTCAGGTCCAGGCGTTGGCCTGCGCGGGTGGCCTTGCGGCTGATCAGGTCGATCCACAGGTCGGCGATGCTGACCTGCACCGGTTCCTGACTGCCGCTGCGGCGGGTCAGGGCTTGCAGGCGGGCCACCAGCTCCAGGAAGGAGAACGGCTTGCCCAGGTAATCATCGGCGCCGTCTCGCAAGCCCTTGATGCGATCTTCGACCCGTTCACGGGCGGTGAGCATGATCACCGGCGTCTGTTTGCGGGCGCGCAGGGCCCGCAGCACGCCGAAGCCGTCCAGGCCTGGCAGCATGACGTCCAGCACGATCACCGCGTAGTCGCTTTCCAGCGCCAGGTGCAGCCCCTCGACGCCGTCCGGCGCCACATCTACGGTGTAGCCCTGTTCGCTCAGGCCGCGATGCAGATAGTCCGCGGTTTTTTCTTCGTCTTCGATGATCAGAACGCGCATGGCCCCGCCTCAGTCTGTGGTCGCCAGCGTCGCCGGCGCAGGTCCGGGCTGCTGGACGGGCCGATGAAACAGTCGCTCGAGCCATAAGTATATGACCGGTGTAGTGAATAACGTCAGCGCCTGGCTCACCAGCAGGCCGCCGACCACTGCAATGCCCAACGGCTGGCGCAGTTCTGCGCCGGGGCCGGAGCCGAGCATCAGCGGCAGGGCGCCCAGCAGGGCGGCCAGGGTGGTCATGATGATCGGGCGAAATCGGGTCAGGCATGCCTGGAAAATCGCTTCCTGGGGCGTCAAGCCACCCTTGCGCTGGGCGTCGAGGGCGAAGTCGATCATCAGGATGCCGTTTTTCTTGACGATGCCGATCAGCAGCACCAGCCCGATCAGCGCCATGATCGAAAAATCCTGGCCCAGCAACCACAGCATGACCAGCGCGCCGAGGCCGGCCGAGGGCAGGGTGGAGATGATCGTCAACGGGTGTACGAAACTCTCGTAGAGCACGCCGAGGATGATGTACACCGCCAACAGCGCGGCGAGGATCAGCCATGGCTGGCTGGCCAGGGAGCTTTGGAACGCCTGGGCCGCGCCCTGGAAGTTGCCGGTAATGGAGGCCGGCATGCCGACCTCGTTCTTGGCCTGGTCGAGCATGCGCACCGCATCCCCCAATGCCACGCCAGGCGCCAGGTTGAATGACAGATTGGCGGCCGGGAACATGCCGTCGTGGGCAATGGACAGCGGGCCGTTGGTCGGCGCATCGAAGCGGGCCAGGGCCGAGAGCGGGACCATCTCTCCACTGAGCGGCGAGCGCAGGTAGAAATAGGCCAGGCTCTCGGCCTTGCCGCGTTGCGCGGTGTCGAGCTCCAGGATCACGTTGTACTGGTTGGTTTCAGTCTGGAATTCGTTGATCTGCCGCTGGCCGAAGGCGTCGTACAGGGCCTGGTCGACATCGCTGGCGGTGAGGCCAAAGCGCGCCGCCGCGCTGCGGTCGATGTTGATGTGGGTGATGCTGCCGCCCAGTTGCAGGTCGTTGGAGATGTCCCGGAACGCGGGGTTACCGCGCAGCCTGTCGGTGAGTTTTTGTGTCCAGGTGTTGAGCGTCGGTCCGTCGTTGCTCTTGAGCACGTATTGATACTGGGCGCGGCTCGGACCGGGACTGAGGTTGATGTCCTGCCCGGCCCTCAGGTACAGCACCACGCCGGGGATGCCCAGCAGTTTGGGGCGGATCCGGTCGATGAACGCGCTGGCCGACACGTCACGCTGATCCTGGGGCTTGAGGGCGATCCAGAAGCGACCATTGGCGATGGTCTGGTTGGAACCCGAGACGCCGACAGCGTGAGAAAAGCTCTGCACCGCCGGGTCGGCGGCGACGATCTCGGCCAGGGCCTTGTGTTTGGCCACCATGTCCGGGAATGACACGTCGGCGGCGGCTTCGCTGGTGCCCAACACCAGGCCGGTGTCTTGTACCGGGAAGAAACCCTTGGGAATGAATACGTAGCCCGCCACTGCCAGCGCCAGGGTCACGCCGAACACGCCGATCATCAGCCTCTGATGGGCCAGGGCCCAGCGCAGTGTCCGTTCATACCCACCCAGCAGGCGTTCGCCGAAACTTCGCTTGCCGTGGGCATGAGGCGTCGGGGCGCGCATGAACAGCGCGGCCAGGGTCGGTGCCAGGGTCAGGGACACCACCACCGAAATCAGGATGGTCGAAGTGGCGGTCAGGGCAAACTCCTTGAACAGACGCCCGACCACGCCACCCATGAAGAGCAGGGGAATGAACGCGGCTATCAGCGAAAAACTGATGGAGATCACCGTGAAGCCGATTTCGCCAGCTCCTTTGATCGCCGCTTCGCGCATGCCATCACCCGCCTCCAGGTGCCGGTGAATGTTCTCCACCACTACGATCGCATCGTCCACCACGAACCCGACCGAGATCACGATAGCCACCAGGGTCAGGTTGTTCAGACTGAAGCCCATCACATACATCAGGGCGAAACTGGCGATCAGCGACACGCCCAGGACCGCTGAGACAATCAGGGTCGCCGAGAGCTGGCGCAGGAACAGCGCCATCACCGCCACCACCAGCAGCACCGCGATCAGCAAGGTGATCTCCACCTCATGCAGCGAAGCGCGGATAGTCTGTGTACGGTCGTTCAATACCTTGACTTGCACGGCCGCGGGCAGCATGGCTTCCAGGGTCGGCAAGGCTGCCTGGATGCGGTCGACGGTGTCGACGATGTTCGCTCCCGGCTGACGGAAAATCACCAGGTTGAGCCCCGGTTGCTCATCGGACCAGGCCTGAATGTAGGCGTCTTCCGAACCATTGATGACTTTGGCGACGTCCTTGAGATGAACCGGTGCCCCATCCTTGTAGGACACGATCAACTCACCATATTCCTCCGGCTGGAACAGCTGATCGTTGGTGGACAGGGTGGAAACGCTCGACTCGCCGTAAAGCGCCCCCTTGGCCAGGTTGAGGCTGGCCTGCTGGAGCGCCACGCGAATGTCGGCCAGGGTCAGACCGATGGCGGCGAGTCGGTCCGCCGAGGCCTGTACCCGGATCGCCGGACGTTGCTGGCCGGTGATGTAGATTTGTCCCACGCCATCGATCTGGCTGAGTTGCCGGGCGAGCAGGGTTTCGACGTAGTCGCTCAATTCGGTGCCGGGCATCAGGCTGGAACTGATGCTGAGGATCAACACCGGGCTGTCGGCCGGATTGACTTTGCGCCAGGTGGGCAGGTTCGGCATGTCCTGGGGCAGTTTGCCGGAGGCGGTATTGATGGCCGCTTGCACTTCCTGGGCGGCGGTATCGATGCTTTTGTCCAGGCTGAACTGCAAGGTCAGGTTGGTCGAGCCCAGGGCACTGCTGGAGGTCATCTGGGTAATGCCGGAAATGGCGCTGAATTGCACTTCCAGTGGGGTCGCCACCGACGAAGCCATGGTTTCGGGGCTGGCGCCGGGCAACAGAGCCCTGACCTGGATGGTCGGGAATTCCGCTTCAGGTAACGGCGCGACAGGCAGGCGAGGAAAGGCGATCAATCCCAGCAGTATCAGGGCGAAGGTCATCAGGACCGTGGCGATGGGATGGTCGATGCACCACGCCGAAACCGAACCGCGGCCCTTCATGGTTTTGGCTCCGACACATTGGCCTGGGCCACTGGGTCACCAAGCACCTGGATGCGGCTGCCCGGCTTGATCCGTGACTGACCGTCGCTCACCAGTTGATCGCCCGCGCTCACCCCTTTGATGATGTGCAGGTCACTGTCCTGGTACACCATCACCACCGGTACGCTCTCTACCTGGTCGCCGGTGATTCGGTACACGAAAGGTTGCTCCAGGCCGCGCTGAACCACGGTCGGTGGAACCACCAGGGCGTCCTTGTCGAGGGCGGTCTGGATTTTCAATGTCACCAACTGCCCTGGCCATAGCCGTTGCGCGGCGTTGCTGAATTCAGCCTTGGCCCGCAGGGTGCCGGTGTTGGCGTTGATCTGGTTGTCGATCAGGCTCAGGCGGCCCTCGCCGAGCATTTCACCGGAGGTCCCATCAGCGCCTATGTAGGCCTGGACCAGCGCTTGCTCGGGGGCGGCCATCAACCGTTGCAAGGTGGGCAGCATTTGTTGGGGTAGGGCGAACTCCACTGCGATCGGGTCGATCTGGGTCACGGTGAACAAGCCCTCGGTGTCGCTGGTGCGCAGGAAGTTGCCTTCGTCCACGTTGCGAATGCCGACGCGACCGGTCACCGGGGAGCGGATCCGGGTGTAGGACAACTGCACCTGGGCGGCATCGATGGCCGCCTGATTGCCCTGGGCGGTGGCCTTGAGCTGGTTGACCAGTGCCTGTTGCTGGTCGTAGGTCTGTTTCGATACGCCGTCGTCGACACTGAGCAATTTGTAACGCTTGAGATTGACCTGGGCGACCGCCAGTTGTGCCTGGCTTTCACCGAGTTGGGCCCTGGCCTGGTCAAGGCTGGCGCGGATCGAGCGGTCGTCGATGGTGGCCAGCAGTTCCCCCTTCTTGACCTGTTGCCCTTCCTTGACCAGCAGTTGAGTGAGGATGCCGTCGATCTGCGGGCGGATCACCACGCTGTGCAGTGACAACACCGTGCCGATGCCACTGGCAAAGCGCGGCACATCCTTTTGCACCACGCTGACGACCCTTACCGGCACGGCCACGGGCGCGCCGGGCTTGGCGGTGACAGGCTTCATGACATACCAGAGGGCGACAGCTGCCAGAGCGACCAGGAGCGCGACGAGCAAGACGGGTTTTTTCTGGATGTGCATGGATGTGGGAGGCCGGTTCAGGACAGAGGGATTTTTATCTTTCTTATATAGCGTTGTGAGGTGGTCAGGAAGGTGACGCCTAACTGACGGGCTTGTCAGTTTTGTCCCGACTTGCTGTCAGACGAGTGAAGGGCCGATTGAATCCGCCCTGCGCGCGCTGGTATCGGGCGGGTATACTGCCGACTTTCGCGGCTCGCTCTCCGGGCCCGACTTGCACGCATTACCCGGAGCTTTACATGACTTCCCCAACACCTTCGCCCGCGGACGAACGCCCGAACGGCGAACAGGCCGACCGGCCCGACAGCGATGTTTCCAGCGGCGAGAGCGTCAACGCGATCCCGACCTTCAAGTTTCCGTTCAAGCCCGGTGAGCTGGCCGCGGCCAAAGGGGCCGGGCAGCAGCCTTGGTACAAGAACGGCGCGAAGAACGGTCATACCAAGACCCCTGGCGCCGCGCCTCCCGGCACGCGTCGCTCGATGGGCAAGCGCTGATATCTCCCTGGGAGCACGGGCGCGAAATCAGTTCGCGACCCGTGCACCGGCCAGACTGCCACTCAACTCATAGGCCGTCAGTTCGGCCTGGTGCGCCGCGAGGATTTCCGGCAGCGAGCCGCGCAGGTACTCGACCCAGGTCTTGATCTTCGCATCCAGGTACTGGCGCGAAGGATAGATGGCGTAGAGGTTCAGTTCCTGGGAGCGGTAGTTGGGCATGACCCGCACCAGCGTGCCATTGCGCAAGCCCTCGATGGCGGCATACACCGGCAACACGCCCACGCCCATGCCACTGGTGATCGCGGTTTTCATGGCATCGGCGGAGTTCACCAGGAACGGTGAGTTGCTGATGGTGACCATCTCTTGGCCTTCGGGGCCGTCAAATACCCATTTCTCCAGCGGAATGACCGGGCTGACCAGGCGCAGGCAGGCGTGGTTGAGCAGGTCGCCGGGTTTCTGCGGGCAGCCGCTGGCTTTCACGTAGGCAGGTGATGCGCAGACGATGCTGTAGGTGATCCCCAGGCGCTGGGAGACAAAGCCCGAGTCCGGCAATTCGCTGGCCAGTACGATGGAAACGTCGTAACCCTCGTCCAGGATGTCCGGCACACGATTGGCCAGGGTCAGGTCGAAAGTCACGTCGGGATGGGTTTTACGATAGCGGGCGATGGCATCGATCACGAAATGCTGGCCGATGCCGGTCATGGTATGGACCTTCAACTGCCCGGCAGGACGTGCGTGAGCATCGCTGGCCTCGGCTTCAGCCTCCTCGACATACGCCAGGATCTGCTCGCAACGCAGCAGATAACGTTTGCCGGCCTCGGTCAGGGCGATGCGGCGGGTGGTGCGGTTGAGCAGGCGGGTTTGCAGATGGGCTTCCAGGTTGGAAACCGCACGCGAAACGTTGGCTGTGGTGGTATCCAGTTGCACGGCGGCGGCGGTGAAACTGCCCGCTTCAGCAACACAGCTGAACGCACGCATGTTTTGCAAAGTGTCCATGGGAGGCTCTCTTGGGAGATGGCAAATTGTGACACGAAGTTACAGCGCAGCGGACCCCGACTAATGGATTATCGCAGTAACGGTAACAAAGATTCGCAGAAAGGTCGGCTTATCGCCGTTCGATGGGGTGCCTAGAATTGCGGCCAATCCTGGATCGCTGATTGCTGTGGGAGCGAGCCTGCTCGCGATGGCGGCATCACATTCCCCTCAATGTGTCTGCCTGGACGCTATCGCGAGCAGGCTCGCTCCCACAGTTGCGTCACCGGGCATTCAGCCTCTTCACGCCTCCCCATCTCAGGAATTTTGCGCAAGTGCCGCGTTGCATCAGCAGAGAGCTGAAGACTCTCAGTGTTTGGCTTTTAACGTTCACCATCAGCGGTTGCATCGGCACGGGAGGGATTGCGCCGCAAGGCCAGGCATTGTCGGCCAATCAACTGGCCACCGATGAAGCGATCCGCGAGGCTGCCCGTGATGCTCACTGGCCCACCGGCCAGTGGTGGAATGCCTATGGCGACCGGCAACTGGATCGCTGGATCGACCTGGCCGTGCATGACAGCCCGAGCCTGGCCCTGGCCGCTGCCCGCGTGCGGCAGGCCAAGGCCATGGCCGGTGTCGTCGAGGCTGCCGAGTCGCTACAGATCAATGGTCAAGCGACCCTCAAGCGCCACAACTGGCCCACCGATCAGTTCTATGGCCCTGGCGAGTTGGCCGACACCACCACTTGGGACAATAACGCGGGCCTGGGCTTGAGCTATGCGCTGGACCTGTGGGGCCGCGAGCGCAACGCCAGTGAGCGGGCCGTCGACCTGGCTCATGTCAGCGTGGCCGAGGCGCGGCAGGCGCAGTTGGAGTTGCAGAACAACATCGTGCGCACCTATATCCAGTTCGCGTTGCACTATGCCCAGCGCGATATCGTCGTGGCGACCCTCCATCAGCAGGAGCAGATTCTCGAACTGGCGCAAAAGCGTCTGGACGGCGGCATCGGCACCCATTTCGAAGTCAGCCAGGCCCAGGCGCCATTGCCTGAGACCCATCGGCAACTCGACGCCCTCGACGAAGCCATTGCCTTGAGCCGCAATCAACTGGCGGCGCTGGCGGGCAAAGGGCCAGGAGACGGGGCGCGGCTGCAGCGCCCGACCCTGGCCCTCGGTGCGCCCTTGAAGTTGCCGTCGGCCTTGCCCGCCGAATTGCTCGGCCAGCGTCCGGACGTGGTGGCCGGGCGTTGGCAAGTGGCCGCTCAGGCGCGGGGTATCGATGTCGCGCGTGCCGGGTTTTATCCCAATGTCGACCTGGTGGGCAGTATCGGCTACATGGCGACCGGTGGCGGGGCGCTGGAGTTCTTGACCGGCAAGAAGCTCAACTACAGCGTCGGACCGGCCATCACACTGCCGATTTTCGACGGTGGGCGCCTGCGCTCACAGTTGGGGGAGGCGGCGGCCGGTTATGACATCGCCGTGGCCCACTACAACCAGACGCTGGTCGATGCGCTCAAGAGCATTTCCGATCAGTTGATCCGCCGTGAGTCCATGGACAAGCAACACGTCTTCGCTGCTGAGTCGGTGGCCGCCGCGCAACGCACCTACGACATCGCGATGGTTGCGTTCCAGCGCGGGCTCACTGACTACCTCAACGTGCTCAACGCCCAAAGCCTGTTGTTCAAGCAGCAACAGGTGCAGCAGCAAGTGGAGGCGGCGCGCCTGACGACCCACGCCGACCTGGTGACGGCGTTGGGCGGTGGCCTGGACGCCGGCAAGGACATCCCTGACTTGAGCCATGTTGAGTAGTTCTATTGTGATGTCTTTATTCGCTCCTGCCCGCTGGCTGTACCGCCTCGAATGGCGCCGTGGTTTCTTCGACTGGGCTCGCAGCGACGGTGTGACGTGGGTCTACATTTTCAAAGTGCTGCTCGCCGCCTTCCTGACATTGTGGCTGGCGATGCGTCTGGAGCTGCCGCAACCGCGCACCGCCATGATCACGGTGTTTATCGTCATGCAGCCCCAGAGCGGGCAGGTGTTCGCCAAGAGTTTCTATCGCTTGCTCGGCACGCTGGCCGGCTCGGCGGTGATGGTGGCGCTGATTGCCTTGTTCGCCCAGAACACCGAACTGTTTCTAGG
This sequence comes from Pseudomonas sp. P105, assembly GCF_032614175.1. Taxonomy (NCBI): domain Bacteria; kingdom Pseudomonadati; phylum Pseudomonadota; class Gammaproteobacteria; order Pseudomonadales; family Pseudomonadaceae; genus Pseudomonas; species Pseudomonas sp. P105. The sequence goes on along the minus strand of NZ_CP126693.1, from coordinate 5,151,860 downwards.
CAGTCTGGCGATCTGGGTCGGCGTCTGTTCAGCGGGCGCGGCGCGTTATCGCAACTTCAGGGCCTATGGTTTTGTGCTGGCCGGCTACACCGCGGCCATGATCGGTCTGCCGGCCCTGGCTCATCCGGAAGGCGCGTTCATGGCGGCGGTCTGGCGTGTGCTGGAAATTTCCCTGGGGATTCTCTGCGCAACCCTGATCAGCGCCGCGATCTTGCCGCAAACCGCCAGCGCCGCCATGCGCAACGCCTTGTACCAACGCTTTGGAGTGTTCGCCCTGTTTGTCACGGATGGCTTGCGTGGACGCAGCAAACGCGAGGCATTCGAGGCGCGTAACGTCGGCTTCATTGCCGAAGCCGTGGGCCTGGAAAGCCTGCGCAGCGTGACGGTGTTCGAAGACCCGCACATGCGTCGGCGCAACGGTCGGCTCAGCCGCTTGAACAGCGAGTTCATGGGCATCACCACCCGATTCAACGCCTTGCACCAGTTGCTCGAACGTCTACGCAGCCGCGGGGTGGATCATGTGGTGAATGCCATTAAACCGGGTTTGCAAACGTTGGCCGAGTTGCTGGACGGTTTTAGCGCCCGCGCCCTGACCGATAAAGATGCCGCGCGCCTGGCGGCGGAGTTGGCAACCTATAAAGCCGATTTGCCGGCACAGGTCCGCAGGCTGCGTGGGGTGTTCGAAGAAACAGATCCGAGCGAGGCAGAACGGCTGGACTTTCACACCGCTTACGAGCTGCTGTATCGCTTCGTCGATGACTTGCACGGCTACGCCCAGACCCATGCGTCGCTGGCTGATCATCGCCACGAACGCGAGCAATGGGACCAACCTTTCATGCCGCAGACCAACGGTCTGGCGGCTGCGGCGTCGGGGTTTCGGGCAGCGTTCATCCTGCTGGTGCTGGGCAGCTATTGGGTCGCCACGGCCTGGCCGAGCGGTGCGACCATGACGATGATTGCCGCCGCCACGGTGGGCTTGTCGGCCGCCACGCCCAACCCCAAACGCATGGCGTTCCAGATGGCGTGTGGCACGCTGCTCGGGGCCTTGATCGGTTTCGTCGAGATGTTTTTCATCTTCCCGCTGATCGATGGCTTCCCCTTGCTCTGCGTGATGTTGGCGCCGGTGATCATGTTGGGCTCATTCCTCAGCTCGCGACCGCAATATGCCGGGGTCGGGTTGGGGTTGTTGATCTTCTTCTGCACAGGCTCGGTGCCCGACAACCTGACGGTCTACAACCCCTACACCTTCATCAACGATTACCTCGCGATGATCCTTGGCATGCTGGTATGTGCCGCTGCCGGGGCAATCATTCTGCCGCCCAACAGTCGCTGGTTGTGGCGCCGGCTCGAACAAGACCTGCGCGAGCAGGTGGTGTTTGCCATCAGCGGCCGGCTCAAGGGCCTGGCCTCGGGCTTTGAAAGTCGCACCCGGGACTTGCTGCATCAGGCTTATGGACTGGCGGCGGGGCAACCTGGGGTGCAGCGGGATCTGTTGCGCTGGATGTTTGTGGTCCTGGAAGTCGGCCACGCGATTATCGAATTGCGCAAGGAACAGGCGATCTTGCCCGTGCATCCGGCCTATGCCCCAAGCCAGCCCTGGCGCCAGGCGATCCGCGTGATGGGGCGGGCGTTGGTGCGGCTGTTTCGTCAGCCCGGCCAGAGCAATCTGGAGCGCGCCCTGCTGGCGGTCGACCATGCCATCAGCCGCGTACAGGCCAGTGACGAACCCTTCGCCCCGCATTTCGACACCTCAGCCCTGCGCCGGGTGAAAAGCTACCTGCATTTCATCCGCACCTCGCTGTTGGACCCGCAATCGCCATTGGCGGCCTACGCCAGGCCGCTGCCCCAGGAACCCGAACATGCCTCGTGAAATCGCCTTCCATGGCGTGTACATGCCCACCATGACCCTGATGTTTTTCATCGCCGCCGCCCTGGCCTGGGCCCTGGATCGTTTTCTGTCGGGGTTGGACCTGTACCGCTTCTTCTGGCACCCGGCGCTGCTGCGCCTGAGTCTGTTTACCTGCCTGTTTGGCGCGCTGGCGCTGACGGTCTACCGTTGAGATCAATGCGATGAAAAAGTTTTTCAGCCTGCTTGCGACGCTGTTGGTGCTGGCCCTTGCCTTGTGGATCGGCCGGATGTTGTGGGTGCACTACATGAACACTCCGTGGACCCGTGATGGTCGGGTACGCGCCGACATCATCAACGTCGCCGCCGACGTCAGTGGCGAGGTGGTCGAGGTGCCGGTACGTGATAACCAGTTGGTAAAAAAGGGCGACCTGCTGATGCGCATCGACCCCGAGCATTACCGCATTGCGGTGAAACAGGCTCGCTCTTTGGTGGCCTCGCGCAAGGCGACCTGGGAAATGCGCAAGGTCAACGCGCATCGGCGTGCCGACCTGGACAGCCTGGTGATCTCCCGGGAAAACCGTGACGACGCCAGTAACATTGCCGACTCGGCCCTGGCCGATTACCAGCACGCACAGGCGCAACTGGAGGCCGCCGAACTGAATCTCGCCCGTACCCAGGTCCGCGCGGCGGTGGACGGTTATGTCACCAACCTCAACGTGCATCGGGGCGACTATGCGCGCATCGGCGAGGCGAAAATGGCCGTGGTGGACATGAATTCGTTCTGGGTCTACGGCTTCTTCGAAGAAACCAAGCTGCCCAAGGTGCGGGTCGGTGATTCGGCGCAGTTGCAGTTGATGAGCGGCGAGGTGCTCAAGGGGCATGTGGAAAGCATCTCGCGGGGCATCTACGACCGTGACAACCCCGCAAGCCGCGAGTTGATCGCCGATGTGAACCCGACCTTCAACTGGGTTCGCCTGGCGCAGCGGGTGCCGGTGCGGATCCATATCGACGAAGTGCCGGACGGCGTGCTGCTGGCGGCGGGGATGACCTGTACGGTGGTGGTTGATCCCAAGCCGAGCGCTGACGCCCACGGATAATTGTGGGCGCGAGCCTGCTCGCTCCCACAGGGTTTCATGCGTGTTTACCCTGTGTTTTACAGCGACCCACCCAACCCGAACCGCTTCATCAAGCCTTTTTCCAGCAACCCCTTGGGCAGCAAACCGGCCATCAACGGCAACGCCCGGCTGCCATTGCCCAAGCGCAGCAGGCGCGGGGGCCTGGGTTGCTGCACGGCCTTGAGCAGTCCTGCGGCAAAATCGCTGGCCGGGGTCGGGTTGTCCTGGGACGCCTTGGCGCGGCTGCGGATGCCGTCGCGCAGAGGCCACCAGGGTGACTGTTCGCTGATCAGTTGCTCGGCTTCATGGCCGGCATTTTTGGCGAAGCTGGAGGCAATGGCGCCGGGCTGGACTTCCATCACGCGGATGCCGAACGGTGCCAGTTCCATGCGCAGCGCATCGCTCAAGGCATGCACCGCCGCCTTCGAGGCGCAATAGGCGCCGGCAAATGGCGTCACCAGCACGCCGGAAACGCTGCCGATGTTCACCACCAATCCCTTGGCCCGGCGCAGCACCGGGAACAGTGCGCGGGTCACTCCGACGACCGCGAACACGTTGGTTTCGAACTGGCGCTGCATGGCCGGCACACCACCGTCCAACAAGGGACCCATGGCGCCGTAGCCGGCATTGTTGATCAGCACATCGAGACCGCCGTGTTGTTGGTTGATGCGTTCGCTCAACTGTTCCAAGGCCTGGCCATCATTGACGTCCAGTTGTACGGCGGTAAACCCGGCAGCACTGAGCAGCGCCACGTCCTCATCCTTGCGTGCACTGGCCCATACTTGATAGCCGGCGGCCTTGAAGGCATCGGCGAGGGCGCGGCCGATGCCGCTGGAACATCCGGTAATCAACGCAACGGGCATAGCCATTCCTTATGCAAACAGTGAGAGGGGATCAGTTGGAGAAGCTGCCTTGCAATCGTTCGGCGCGAAACTCCAGGGTTTGTGGGCGGTAGCCGGGACGCAGTGGCGGCAGGGGCAGGCAATCCTGCCAGTCCGCGCAGGGCTGCAACTCGCCTGGGCCTCTGTAACGAGGTGCGGTGTACTGATTGTCGGCCAGGTTGATGGTGTCGCCGGGTGCATACGCCGCGATTCGCCAGCGCAGTTCGATCAGCGGTACATCGTTGCCATTGGTCATGTTCAGCAACAGCGGACGGTCGGCCGGGCAGCGTTCGGGGGCGTAAGTGACGCGCAGATCCAGGCGCGCCAGTTGCCGGGTTTCGCGGTTGTCCTCCCAGAGTACCCACGCGGCCACCAGTCCCAACCCGACGAACGCCGCCAGGGACACCGGCAACGCCTTGGCCGGATAGCGCAGCAGCAGGATGAGCCAGGTGATGACCAGCAAGACGCCGATAAGCATGGTTGAAGCCTCCGTTACCGTCACACCATCCTACCGGAGGGGGCGGGCCGTGGGTATTCATCCGTCTCGGGCCGTCGGTCGCCGCTGTCATATCTGACAGTAGGCAAGGGTTGTCTGCCCTTGTTAGATGCCGTTTACGACGCTGCGGTGCTACGACCAAGAGGTCTGATTAGATGGGCATGGATCAGAGAACCCCGAGGCTGATGGCCTTTGACCCAAGGAATTTACCGGTTCGTTCGGTCGACTATTGGCGCAACATCGAGAACGGGCCCACGCAAGAGCGCGTCACTCGCAGCCTTTTCGATGCCGCCGGTCGTTTGGCAAAACAGTGGGATCCTCGATTGTGGCGCTTGCAACAAGACGATCAGTCGGCGCCGGCCAACCTTACGACGGTTTATTCGCTGTCCGCTGCCGCGCTGCGTACCGATAGCGTCGATGCGGGCAGGCAGATCGATCTGCCTGGGCTCGCCGGCGAGGGTTTGCGGGCGTGGGACGGTCGGGGCACGCATCGCGAGGTGGGCTACGACGACCTGCTCCGTCCCGTGGTGGTGCTCGAACAAGGCGCCGGGCAACTGCGTCGGTGCATGGAGCGGTTGAAGTACGGTTCCCCGGGCCGGGGCGATCGCGACCATAACCAGTACGGGCAGTTGATCCGCCACGATGACCCGGCGGGTAGCGTGCTGCTGGAGTCGTTTTCCCTCACCGCGCAAAACCTTGTCCAGAACCGTCGCTTCATCCTTGATGCCGTCACTCCCGACTGGCCGGAGCCGGAAGCCGAGCGCGAAACACTGCTCGAGCCCGGCGAGGGCGCCCGGTCAACCTGGTGCCTTGGCCCCCAGGGTGACGTGCTGGAGCAAATGGATGCCCTGGGCCATCGACAACGCAAGAGACTGACCCGTGATGGCCGGTTGCATGAAAATCACTTGTTATTAAACGGGCAGGACACATGGCAGCCGCTGGTCAGGGATATCCGTTACAGCGCCGAGGGGCAAATAGAGCAAGAAACGGCCGGTAACGGCGTGCAGACCACACTTCGATACAGTCCCGATGATGGCCGGTTGATGGAACGCCACGCCAGGTGCGCGGAACAGGTGCTGCAAGACCTGTTCTACACCTATGACCCCATGGGTAACGTGCTGAGTATCGAGGACAAGGCCCTGCCGGTGCGCTACTTCGCCAATCAGCGTATCAACCCGATCAGTCGTTTTATCTACGACAGTCTCTACCAATTGCTTGAAGCCAGCGGCTGGGAGGCGGGCGCTGCCAATCAGGGACCGCAGTCCGTTGGTCGCGTCGACCCGGCGGCGGTGAGCAACTACCGGCAGACCTATCGCTACGACGAAAGCGGCAACCTGCTGGAGCTGACCCATGTCGGCGCTCAGAATCATGGCCGCCAGTTGCAAGCGGCCCGCTACAGCAATCGTTGTTTGCCGTACCGCAACGGCGTGCCGCCAACGGAAGATGAAATCTGCGCCGCGTTCGATGCGCGGGGCAATTGTCTGGAACAGGACGAGGGGCGTTTCCTGGCTTGGGATCTGCGCAACCAGTTGAGTTCGGTCACCCCCATCGAACGCGCCTCAAGGCTTAACGACGGTGAGATTTATGTTTACGACGGCAGCGGTCTGCGCGTTCGCAAATTGCGCACTCTGCAAGCCGGTGCCCGGACGCTGACCGCCGAGGTGCGTTATTTGCCTGGGCTGGATCTGCGTGCCGACAGCGGCACTGGGGAGTCTCTCCAGGTCATCATCGTCCAGGGTGGGCTCAACAGTGTGCGGGTATTGCATTGGGAAAGCCCATCACCTGCGGGGGCCAATGACTTCTATCGATACAGTTTTACCGACCAATTGGGTTCGACCAGTCTGGAGCTTGCCCAGGACGGGAGAATCATCAGCCGCGAGCACTTCTATCCTTTCGGCGAGACCGCGTACCTGGCCGGGGAAGATGTGATCGAGGTCAGTTACAAGACGGTTCGTTACTCGGGCAAGGAGCGGGATGCAACAGGGTTCTATTACTACGGCTATCGGTACTACATGCCCGGTCTGCAGCGCTGGCTGAATCCAGACCCTGCGGGAGATATCGATGGGCTGAATCTGTACGCGATGGTGAGCAATAACCCGCTGACTTTTCGGGACGCCGACGGGCTCAACAAGACTGGCAAGTACGAAATAGAAGTGGGCGTAAAAAACCGACTGAAGCTCACAGCGGCAGCGCTTACGAGCAGGGTTGGCGTGTTCAAGGAAGCCACAGGAAAGTTCAGCGATGTGAATGACTTCAAAGTGGTGGAGGTCGGTGCATTCAATGACTATCTGGTGGGAGGGGATGAGGTCAAACAGAATCTACAACGCTACAAGCAACGCTATAAAGCCCTCTCCAGCGAAACATCGAGTTCGAAGGTCGTTGGGCAACCTTCAAACTTCGGTCTGGGGGCAAGCATTTCCAGTTACATGTTGCGCAGTGCCAATGATGTATTCGTGGACGAGCCGATCGATCCGGACGCGTTGAACAGGCACCCTGATTTCGTCGTTGAGCGGCGCTTTTTCGCGGTCATGAAAAAATCCGACAAGTTGAAACCACCTGAAGAGCGACAGATTTATGGTCTGGCCGAATTGAACGCGTTTACAACGAAGGGAAAAACCGAAGTGGATGTTGTGCAAGTGGTCGTCCACCCTGAAACCCAGGATGGCGGGACCTTGAAGAAAGAGGCGTTGGCGCAGGCCACCTCAGTGGCGCGACTGCCGATCCTGAAGGGGGTGGGTACATTCTTGACGGTGCATGCAATCAAGGCCATTTCGAAGGGCGCGGACATCAGAAAAATCAGAACGGACGCGGTCAATCCGCGCTCGGCCAGGATTGCCGAAAAGTTTGATGCCAAGCGAGTGGTCAATCAATAAAAAAGCCCCCACCCAACCCACTGCGGATAGGGGACGCAGTGGGCTGGACGGGGGCTTCTTGTTCTGCTGATCGTTATTGGGCGATGGTTTTCACCGACACGCCGCGTTCGACCGGGGTGGAGCGACCGTAGATGTCTTCGAAGCGTTCGATATCGTCTTCGCCCAGGTAGCTGCCGGACTGCACTTCGATGATTTCCAGCGGGATCTTGCCCGGGTTGCGCAGGCGATGAACCGAGGCGATCGGGATGTAGGTCGACTGGTTTTCGCAGAGCAGGAACACGTTCTCGTCGCAGGTCACTTCAGCGGTGCCGCTGACCACGATCCAGTGTTCGGCGCGGTGGTGGTGCATCTGCAGCGACAGGCATGCGCCCGGCTTGACCGAGATGTGCTTGACCTGGAAACGACCGCCCATGTCCACCGAGTCATAGGAACCCCATGGACGATAGACCTCGCAGTGGTTCTGGGTTTCGGTGCGGCCCTGGGCGTTGAGGGTGTTGACCATTTGCTTGACGCCTTGGACCTTGTCCTTGTGGGCGATCATCATGGCGTCCTTGGTTTCGACCACCACGATGTTGTCCAGGCCGATCACCGACACCAGCTTGCCATTGCCGTGGATCATGCAGTTGCGGCTGTCCTGGACGACGACGTCGCCCTTGGTGACGTTGCCGTTGGCATCCTTGGCGTTGACTTCCCACAGCGACGACCAGCAGCCGACATCGCTCCAGCCGGCCGACAGTGGCACCACGCAGGCGCGCTGGGTCTTTTCCATCACCGCGTAGTCGATGGAGTTGTCCGGGCAGCAGGCGAAAGTGGCTTCGTCAAAGGTGATGGTATCGGCCGTCTGTTCGCTGCGCTCCAGGGTCAGCAGGCAGGTGTCGTAGATGTCCGGATCGTGTTTTTTCAGCTCTTCGAGGAAACGGCTGGCGCGGAACAGGAACATGCCGCTGTTCCAGAAGTAACCACCGGCTTCGACGAACTCGGTGGCGCGCTTGACGTCGGGTTTTTCGACGAAGTGCGAAACGCGGCTCACCCCTTCAGGCAGCAGGGCGTCGTTGGTCGACTTGATGTAGCCATAACCGGTTTCCGGTTTGGTGGCCGGTACGCCGAACAGCACCATTTCGCCACGCTCGGCGGCCACGGTGGCCAGGGCCAACGCACGTTGCAGGGCTTTCTGGTCTTCCAGCACGTGGTCGGCCGGCAGGACCAGCATCAGCTCGTCGCGGCCTTCATTGACCAGCATCATCGCCGTCAGGGCCACGGCCGGCGCGGTGTTGCGCCCGAACGGTTCCATCAGGATGCGCTGGGCTTCCAGCTTGCGGTTGGTCAACTGCTCGTTGACGATAAACCGGTGGTCTTTGTTGCAGACCACGATCGGGGTGTCCATGCCTTCGAACACCAGGCGCTCGAGGGTCTGCTGGAACAGGGTGTGTTCGCCGGTCAGGGCCAGGAACTGTTTAGGGAATTGCTTGCGCGAAAGCGGCCAAAGACGTGAGCCGCTACCACCTGACAAGATCACCGGAATCATGTTTGTTACTCCTACAAATCGAAATGGTTTTTAGAGCTACTGCGTTCTGTCGTTTCACTCTCTTGTTGTTGTTCCTGCGGCAGTGGCAAGCCTTGAGCTTCAAGCTGCAAGCAAAAGCTTGCCGCTTGAAGCTGGAAACTTGCCGCTGCTCTTATCGGGTCGACACCGGGCGTTTTACCCACACTGGCGACAGGCTGCTGCCGGAGCCGGTGACGTACAGCACGGCCGCTTCGCCGCGTTCCAGGGCCACGGGCTTGAGGTCGCCGACTTTCTTGTCGCCGTCGAACAGCGCCAGGCTCACTTTCACCGGGTTGATTTCACGCTCGCCACGGCTCTTGGCCGCTACGGTCTTGACCACTTCGGTCTTGCCGTCGGCGGTCTTGAGGGTCAGCGGCTTGTCGCTAAGGTTCTGCACGCGAACCAGGGATTTCTGCTTGTTCTTGAATGGCGGTTCTTCGATCAACTGAGGCTGGCCGCTGGCGTTGTTGACCAGGGTGTAATAGTGATCGGGAGCCAGTTTTACCGGGACGGTCTGGCTGCCGACCTTGGCACTGTAGTCGCCGCCAGGCATGAAGCTGAAGTCGGTGCTGGCCAGTGGTGCTACGTCGCTCAGGTTGGTGCTGCCGACGGTGGCGCTGACTTCGGCGTTGCTGGCGTTGTAGATCCGCACGAAGCTCGACCCTTTTGGCGCAACCGGGCCATACAGGGCCGAGTCACCTCCGGCAAAGGCAGACAGTGAAAGGGCGCTCATGCTGGCAACCAGGGCAACGGCCTTGAGGGAGCGAGCGGCGAGACGGCGAGGAGTTGTAGTGAAAGTCATGGTGGACCTCTCTTTCAGTTTTGCGCCCGGTCGGGCGTCTCGGATGGGGTGTTGGCGGCTACGTTCTGTTGGCGTGCGCCGGCTTGCTTGAGTTCTGCGACCCACTGCGGGTCGGCGTCACCGATTTCGTTGTTCACAGGCAGATAACGTTCAGGAAACTCCCAGATCAGTACCTGGGGCGGGCTGTTCTTGAAGGCGTCGCTCTTGAGGTAGCTGAGCATCGGCAGAATCGGGCCATGGCCGTCTTCGGCGTAGTTCACGACGTCGCTGTTCAGGGCCTGCTTGAGGGCGCCGACGAAGTTCCAGGTGGGGTTGGCGCTGTAGCTGGTGCCGATCAGCGCCACCGGCACTTGGGCATCGGCAAACAGCGCGTCGCCTTCGGCCGGCTGATCGTCGGCTTCACGGGTGGTGCGCTTGACCAGCGGCTCCTGGGCTGGCATCAGGTTTTCGAACAGCGGATCCAGAGGCAGGAACTGACGCAGGTCGCCCTTGTGGATGATTTTTTCCGCTGGCGTTGTCACGAAACGTTGTGGCTCGCCGTTGAGTGGGGTGCGCTCGGCAATCGTCTTCGCCAGCATCTCGGCGGCGACCTGCGCGCCTTCGGGAGTCCAGTGGGTGTCGGTGCGCAGGAACACTTGTTGGCCGTTTTGCTTGGCCTGTTGCATCGGGCCGAGCAGGTCAGGGGCCAGGATCTTGTCTGCCGCCACACGGGCATGGAAATCCTGATAGAGGTTGGCGTGAATGCTGGACGGCTTCACTTCACCCAAGTGTTCCGGGTAGAGGCGCGCCTTGGCTGGCACGATCGCCATCACCAGGGTAATGCCCTGTTCCTTGAGCTTCTGGCGCACGCCTTCGACCAGCGCGTAGTTGCCTTGCAGGTTTTGCTCTTCGTTGACGATCGGATTGAACTCTTCGTCGCTGTACAGCCACTGATCGCGACCCAGGACCACGCCTTTGCGGCCCTCGTTGAACAGCTTGTAGTCCAGTGCCGCCCAGATGTTGGTGCCCAGGCGCTTGATCGGGAACTCGTCGTCGTAGTGCGTCTCGACGGCTTTGCTCCAACGACCGTTGAGCACGGTCGCATCAGGGTTGGTGCTGAAGCCGAAGAAGCTGCGCACCGACCACAGGCCCAGGACCGTCAAGGTCAGTAGGAACAGTGCGATGTAGAAGATGCGTAATGAGCGGGTCATGTTCAGATCCCTCAGAACTGGAAGTAAAGGAACGGCGAGAAGCTTTGCGCCGAGAGTTTGAGAATCGAGGCGATGAACAGCACCAGCACCAGCGTGCGCATCACGTAGCGCGGCCAGTCAGCGACCCAGTACGCCGGTTGCACCTGGGCTTCGACGCCCACGGTGTAGCCCGGTTGATGAATGCTCGACGGGTTGTCGCCCGGTACAGCCTTGATCAGTCCCGGTTGTGCAGTGGCCGGGCCATCGGCCTCGGTGTTCACTTCAGGCTTGGTCTTGACCGGTGGACGATTGGTGTAGAGATCGCGCAGGCCAAAGAAGGCGAGGGTGGCGTAGGCCACCGCCAGCGTGGCGATTTGCAGGCCGGTGAGGTTGGCACGGGTCAGTTCCGACAGCGACAAGTCACCGAAGCTGAACATGGCGCCATACATGCGGCCGGCCACGTGCAGGTTCTCGGCACGGAAGATCACCCAGCCCATCACCACCAGCAGGAACGTCAGTGCCCAACGGATCGGGTTGATGCTGCGTGGCGTGGTGTTGATACCCACCGCTTTTTCGATGGCCAGCCACATACCGTGCCAGGCACCCCAGATCACGTAGGTGATGTTCGCGCCGTGCCACAGACCACCGAGCAGCATGGTCAGGAACAGGTTGCGATAGGTCATCAGCGTGCCTTTGCGATTGCCGCCCAGGGTGATGTAGAGGTAATCGCGCAGCCAGGTCGACAGGCTGATGTGCCAGCGCCGCCAGAACTCGGTAATCGACTGGCTGATGTAGGGCTGCTTGAAGTTCTCCATGAAACGGAAGCCCATCATCAAGCCCAGGCCGATGGCCATGTCGCTGTAGCCGGAGAAGTCGAAGTACAGTTGCGCGGTGTAGGCCAGGGCGCCGAGCCAGGCATCGCCCGTGGTCGGGTTCTCCAGGGCAAAGCAATGATCGGCCACCACCGCCAGGGTGTCGGCGATGAACACCTTCTTGATGAAGCCCTGCATGAAGCGCGTGCAGCCTTCGGAGAACTTGTCCAGGGTGTGGGTGCGGTTGTTGAACTGATCGGCCAGGTCGCGGAAACGCAACACGGGGCCGGCGATCAGGTGCGGGAAGATCGCCACGAACGCTGCGAAGTCGATCAGGTTGTGAGTTGCCGGGGTATCACCGCGATACACGTCGATGATGTAGCTGATGGACTCGAAGATGTAGAACGAGATCCCGATCGGCAACAACACGTGGGTCAGGATGAACGGATTGAGACCGAAGCCGGTAATGATCGCGTTGAGGCTGTCCACACCGAAGTTGGCGTACTTGAAGTAGCCCAGGATGCACAGATCCACACCCACGCCGAGCAACAGCCAGCGCTGGGCCGGTTTGGTGCGCACGCCGGCGGCGCCGACTTTCAGGCCGATCCAGTAGTTCCACAGGGTGACGCCGGCGAACAGCGCAAGGAAGTCCACGCGCCACCAGGCATAGAACACATAGCTGGCCAGCAATAACAGCAGGTTGCGATAGCGTTGCCCGCTCAAGTAGTACAAGCCGAGAAAGATCGGCAAGAACAGGAACAGGAACACATTGGATGAAAATACCATCCCGATCTCTCCATGTTGAATCAACAGTCAAGGGCCAGAGCCCCCCCAAACCCCCCCATGAAAACCGGGAGGTTTTATTACATTTCAGACGCTTTGCTCCCACAGCTCCCCTGCCAGGCAGGGGATACGGCATCAGCTACCTTTTTCGCCTTTTTCCCATGACGGGTCGTACACCTTGGTCAAGTCCCCGCCGAGGCGGAACGTCTTGAACGGTTGCATTTCATGCTTGCGTTCCAGCACATCCTCGGGGCATGTGTAGAGGCTGCAGAACGGTTCCAGCCAGGCGAACTTGGAATCGATTTTCAGATCCTTCATGTCCTGCTCATCGCCGTTCTTGTCTTCGAATATCTCCGGGTCTTTCACCCCGGCCAGCACCTGGTCACCCAGGCGCTTGAGGGCGCCGTTGTTTTCCTGGCGCAGGTCCACGCCGTTGACCTGGGCGAAACTGGCGATCATCGCCAGGGGCGGCAGGGCATAGTTGTGATAGGACAGCGCCCGTTGCTTGCGCTTGAGTTCGTTGGGCAAGAAGCCCTCGGCGTCGACCTGGTTGACGCCGACCTTGTATTCCTTGACGGCCCAATCGAACAGGTCGCGGCGGTTGGTCGCCACGGCGGTGGCCATCACCGACCAGGCGGCCCAGTAGGAGTGGTTGTTGATTTTTTTCAGCGGCAGGTTGTCCCAGTCGCTCACCACCTGATCGGCCATCTTGCTGAACCAGCCTTCGATCAGTTGCGCCTGCTCCTGGTGATTGGCCAGTGGGCGAGACTCGGAGAACTTCAGGCGTACGTAGGCCGAAGCCATGCTTCCCAGGGCCCATTTGCGCATGGACTTGCCGGTGTGGTTGAAGTCCTTGGACATCAGCGCATCGGCCTTGGCCCAGGCGGTCAGCCAGTTCAGGGTGCATTCCAGCTGCTCGGGGCGGCCGTCACGCATGAATTGCATCACTTGTTTGCTGACGCCGCGTTCGATCCGGGTGATGTCGGAAGTGGCATCACGGAAGGCTTTTTCCGATTTCACGTTCAGCGTTGCGCGGGCCTTGTCGGAACCCTCGTACTTGCTGCGAAATTGCAGGGCGCCCGTGTAGGGCGTTGGTACTGCCTCGCAGCGCTCGTCAGAGCTGCCCGTCTTGAATTTTTCAATCGGTGCGAAGTAACCCTGGGGCGGGCGTAGCGGGGCCGCGGCCTGCGTCGCGCCGGCGAATATCGCCAGGGTCAGCAGGGACGGCGCCAGCAGCGTTTTCAACGTTCGGGTGCGCATGGTTCTAGTCATGAGACGAGACCTCATTGTCCGATTTGAGCCGTTTGTTGCCCGGCTTGCGGAGATGCGTTGCGTTTGCAGACTTTCGCTTCGATTTGCTGTGGCTCGGCACCGGCTTCAGGTCCCTGGACTTCTACAGCCAGCAGGTTCTGGGAAGCCCAGTCCTCGTCGGTGCGCAATTGGAAGGCGAAACGTCCGTCGGTTTCGGAAGTGTCCGGTTTTTCGATCTTGATATCCTCGTGGCGCCCATTCATGTACCAGAGGGTGGCTTGTAAGGTTTTCACCGACGTATCGGCGAAGCGGATATCGATCTGGTGGCTGCCGTTACGCAGGTCCATGTTCTTGCTGTTGACCATCAATTCGTTCTTGCCGGGCTTGAGGGCAGTCTTGCTGCTCATCAGCGCGGGCTTGCCTTCGCAACCGTTGTTGTCCAGCAACGCCATCATCTGGCGGTAGATGGTTTCCTGGTCCAGGCGATACAGCGGCGAGAATTCCCAGATGAGGATTTTCGGCGGGCTTTTCTGGAATTCTTCGCTGCCCAGGTACTGGATCATCGCGCCTTCCAGACCGCCGCCGGGAAAGGCGACGTTGAGGATGTCAGCGCCGATGGCTTCTTGAAGGAAGCCGGCGAAGTTGTAGTTCTTGCCGCTGTGACTGGTGCCCACGAGGGTGATTTGCGGATCACTGGAGTCGCCGAACAGGTCGCCGTCGCCGGCCTCGCCTTTAGGCTCGGTGGTGAACTGGTCCATGTACTGGACCGCGTAGCTGGTGCCGCACAGCTGGCCGGCCATGTTGTGCAGGGTGCCGGTCTTGCCCATGCGGCCGGACTTCTTGGTCTCGAACTCACGCTTGGGAATGTCGGCAAAGGCCGGGATCTGCTTGACCTTCTCGGCCACGATCTTCGCCGTGCGCTGGGCGCCGTACGGGGTCCAGTGCTGGTCGCCACGGAAGTAGAAATCGTGGGCCGGCAGGGTGTCGGGCAGGTTTTCGTTGGTCAACGGCGACAGGTCCGGCACCACATAACCCATCTGCGCGAAACGCCCGAGCATGCTCTTGTAGTTGGTCAGGGCCTTGTCGAAGTCGTAACTGGCCTTTTCCTGAGGGTTGAGTTTGTTGCGGTTCACCAAGCCCCGGGTCGGTTGATACACAAGCACCAGCTCAACGCCTTTTTTCTTGAACGCGTCGTGCAACTGCTGCATGCGCTTGTAGCCGGCCGGGGTGGTATTGAATTCGGTACGCAGGTCTTCCTGGGTACGGAACAGCCAATCGCCCTGGGCCTGTACCAGCGTGGTGAAGTTCTGCTGATAGCGCGTGGTGTAGTTCTTCGCGTCATAAGCAGCCGGGCACAGGTTGCAGCACGGTTCGGCAGTGAACACAGGCGCTGTGGTTTCAGCGGCGCGCGCGCCGCTTGTGGCGGCGAGAATGCCGGCAGTCAGGGCGGACAGGCCCAGAAGTTTGATCATCTGTGGGTTCATAAAGGTCATCCTCAGTCCCGCAATTCAGTCTGGCGTTCGACAGGGTCGATCAGCACGGCTTTCTGCTGGCGCACCAGCAGGTCGAGAATTTCATCCTGGCGCTCGCCCAGGATCCCCGAGAAGCTGATGCCGCTGGATTTGGTCGGCGCGAGCATGGACACGCGGTAGAGCTCAACGCTCAACGGTGAGTCGATGGACAATGGGCCGCTGCCGTTGGCAGCCAGTTCACCACCGACCACGATCAGCGAGACCTGGGCGTCGAACGGGTCGAGCTTGATGTCCCGGTCGGTGTCGGACAGGTCCTTGATGTGGCCGTAAAGACCGGTCAGGCCGTTGGCCATGGACACGTTTTCGTAAAGGCGGATGTTCACGCTGTTACGAATCCGGATGCCGTGGCGTCGGTTGCTGATCACTTTGTTGCCCCACAACAGGTTGTCACCACTCTCGTAAAGCGTGATGCCGTCGGTGTGGTTCTTGTAGATCTCGTTGTAGGCGATCAGGTTGTTCACGCTGTTACGGTCGATCACCAGGCCCGAGAGTTTGTTGTCGTAGCTGCGGTTGTTGAAAATGAAGCTGTCGTTGACCTCACGGGAAATGATGATCCCGTGCTTCTTCTTGGTCCCGTAGACGGTGTTGTCGGCGATGATCAGCCGATGGGAACGGTCGTGGGGGTCAATGCCGTAGACGATGTTGTCCTTGTAGGTGTTGCCCTTGACCACAAAGTCGTTGGTTTCGTAGCAATAGAAGCCGTACCACATGTCCGAGAACTCGGAATCGATGATCCAGCCGGTCGGTTCCGGCCGCTTGAGGACCTTGGCCATGTTGGGCGTGTACTGGGAAATACTGACCCCGTACGACTTACTGTTGGCGTAGCCGAAGCTGGCCATTTTGGTATTGACGATGTAAGTCTCGGTGCCACCCCAGGACAGCAGGAACGGACGGAATTCGTTGGCCGAGCGGAACGTGGCGGGGCCATTGTCCTTTTCGCGCCAGCCAGTGACCTTGGTGTCGCGGATGAACATCTTTCCATCGTTGACCAGGAAGGAGCCGCCCTCTTGGGACAGGCGCAGTTCCTGGGTCTGTTGGTCGATTTCCAGAATGCCTTTTTCACCCACCACAATCGGAATCCTGGCCAGGAAGACACCTGGCGAGGTTTCCCTGAGGTACTGCTTGGGCACTTTCTTGGCCAGGTCCTTGAGGTTCATGTAGCCATCGTCGATGAAGATGGCCTGTGGGATGCCGTGCTGGCGCACCACCCACTCGGCCATCTTGTTGTCGCCGCCGATGAAGTCCTTCAAGGCGTTTTCCTGCATCATCCGGCGCACGCTGACCTTGCCGGGCTTGCTGCGCACGATCTTGGCCGCGGCCGCTTCGGCGGTGAAGCCTGTGAGGTCGGGCAGGGTCGGCGCAGCCAGTTCCAGCGGAGCGGTCGGCGCGCTGCTGACGGTGTAGGTCTTGGCCTGCTGCAGTTCCTTGACCACGTTGCCCGGTTTGACCACCGGTTCAACGTTGGCGAACGCCGACGAGCCGGCCAGCAGCATCGCTGCGGCCAACAGGCTGATCGAACCTTTCATCGCCTGGCTGTTCCTGAGGTAGCGGTTCATATCGGGCACTCCCATGGTCATTCGCATCAGAAGCGCCAGATCACGTCGACAAAGGCGCGATGCATGTATGAATCGACCTCTTTGCCGTAGGCGTCGCCAGGCTTGAACACACCGCCGCGAAAGCGCACCAGCGCCGACGGCTCGTCGATGGACTGGCTCAGCGCTGCCGGCAGCAGGCCTTGCTTGAAGTACTTGGTGACCACAAGGTCGACTTCCTGGCCCAGGTCCTTGTTACCGTCGCGCAGTGGCAGGGACGAGGTGGACAGGATTGCGCCGGTCACATCGTCGGTGTTGTTTTCCACCGCGTTGATGCCGTTACTGCCCACAGGCTTGTTGCCGTCCACGCGCCAGAACTTGTGGTACACCAGGCTTGCGTCGTATTCGTCACGCAACTGCCAGGAACCGAATAGGCTGGCGCTCTGGGTGTTGGCCATTTCGCCACGGAAGGCTTCACCGAAACGGTGGACCCGCGAGCGGGTACCGGTGTAGTTCGAGCGGTTGCTTTGCAGACCGTTCTGTTCGTAGTCCTCGCTGGCGCGGGCATAGGCCGCACCGACTTGCCACTGCGGATCCAGGCGCAGACGGATGCCCAGGTCGGTGGCCCAGCCATCGACGTCGTCACTGCGCTTGAGTTGCGTGGGGCGCGTGCCATCGGCGTTGAGCGGGTTGACGGTGTCGCGATCGCCGGTCATGCCGGTCAGGCTGGCCCAGTAGTTGACGGTGTTGGTGTTACGCCAGTTGTAGGCGTCACTGTTGGCTTCCAGGCCCAGCCAGGACAGGTCACCGTTCTGGGTCTTGTCCAGGGAATCGGTGGCTTCGCCCGGGGTCGGGTAATCGAGGCTGCCATTGTCGTGGGTATGGTGGGCACGGATTCCGGCCCACTGGCCTGGCATCCACTGGTAGCCCACGTCACCGTAGACGTGCAGGCGGTCCTTGTCGTCAGGCGACAATTCCTTGAGGTCGGTGCGGTATTCGCTGAAGCGCTCGGCGACACCCAGGTTGGCCCGCAACAAGGTGGTATCGAAGGTCCAGTTCAGGGCTTCGATGTTGGTGTCGCGCCATTGGCCGTCTTCGTTGCGTAGGCGTTGGCGACCGAATTTCAGCTGTTCGCCCGGGTAAGGGGTCAGGCCCCGATAGCCAATCCAGAATTCGCGCATGGCCAAGTAGTTCTTCTTGACTTCGCGATCACCGCTGTCGGTTTGCGCGGTCGCGTCATCGGACTGTTGCAGGGTGTCGGTCTCGATGGTGTCGGTAGACGTCACGGCCTGGGCCATGGCGTAGGCGCTCCAGGCACCGCGCTCACCGTAGATCCAGGGACGCAGGTCCAGACCGATACCGTTGACGTCGCCGCCGCGCTGGGTGCCGAGGTCGCGATCGTCTTCGGACTGGGCGGTGATTTTCACGTCCAGGCCGAAGTTCTGGTCTTCAGTCAGGGCCGCCAGGGTCGGACAGGACCACAGCAGGGCAAACGACAGGCCAATACCGGCCTGCACAAAAGGATTGAGCTTCAAAGGCTTCATAGAGGTTCCTCGCCGTCATCTTCTTTTAGGGCTTGCAGTTCCAGCGTATCGGGGCTCATGGAGCCGCGAATGGCCTGCTCTTGTTGTAGCAGGCGCTGGGCTTGTGCAAGCTGGTTCGGCGGTAATTGGGCTTCGAGGGTCTGGGCAAGCTCGATGGCTTGCGGGGTGTTCTGGGCCTTGGCCAATTGACTGAACACATAGGCATTGACCGGGTCGGGCTTGGTGCCCTTGCCTTGGGAGAACAACTGGGCAATGGCGAAATCGGCGCTGTTCTGGCCGTTACGGGCGGCCTTGAGCAGATGGTCCAGAGCCTTTTGCGAATACACCTGGCCCAGGTAACCACGGCGATAGATCTGGCCCAAGTAGTAATCGGCGGCCACTTCGCGGCCAACGGCTTTCTGGAAATGCGCTTCGGCGACCTTGGCGTCAGCCGGCACCCATTTGCCTTCGTAGTACAGCTTGCCCAGCAACAGATCGGCACGTGGCTGATCGGCGGCGCGGCCGTTTTCCAGGTACTGCATCATCTTGTCGACGTCACCCAACTCGGGGAAGTCGTAGAGAATCTGCGCCAGGCTGACCCAGGCAGCGGGATAGCCAGGGGCGATGCCTTCGAGCAACGACTGTGCGGTTTTTTCGTCGGTCTTGCCCAGGCTCGTATCGGCCAGGACGCGGGCGACGCTGTCCACACGCTGGGCGGAGACGGTGCCACTCTGGTGACCGGCCTGCATTTGCTTGAGCAACTCGGCCTGCTGTTCAGGCTGGCCGCGTTTCTGATAGACCGTGGCCAGTTCGACGTAGCAGATGTCGGTGGTGGCCAATGCCGCCTTGCAGACTTTTTCCACTTCATCCAGATGCTGGTCGTAGGTGCCCTGGGTGCGATAGAGCAGAATCTGCGCCAGGCCCGCTTCCGGGTAACCGGCGCTGCGCCATTGGCTGATCTGCTGCTGAGCGTTGACGTTCGGGAAGCTTTGGGGATATTGCAGGTACAGCATCGCCAGCGGGATCAGGGTGCCGCCCTGACCGTTGGCGAAGGCTTTCTTCAACAGGCCTTCGGCTTCGTGCTTTTCCGCTTCGCTGGAGCCGGGCTTGGCCACCAGCAGGCGGCCCAGGCGAGCCTGGGCCCGTGGCGAGATATCGGCCGCGGCGCGGTAAGTCGCCTCGGCCTTTTTCATCTGCTCGGGGTCGCGGCTGTCCACCTGGATGTCGGCCAGGCCGACCTGGGCTTCGCTGTAGCCCAGGTCTGCCAGTTGCTGATAGTTCTGCTGTGCCAGCGTCGTGTCACCGCGCTTGAGGGCTTCGTTGGCCAGGCGCTGGTCGGGCAGGCCGGCGCAGCCGCTGAGGCCGATTGCCAGCGCCAGCGCACACAACGCATACCCTGTGTGGGAGCGAGCCTGCTCGCGATGCAGGCCGCTCGATACACCAGGCACACCGCTTTGATCCCATCGCGAGCAGGCTCGCGCCCACAGGGTATGCGGCGTCTTGTTGTCTTGTGGAGTCGTCACGAGCATGTCCTCCGCTTAAATACCGACAGCCATGGCTTTGTCGATCAGCCAGTTCAGGTTCGGGCCACGGTCGCTGGTAACTTCTACCGGCCGGCCGGCCAGCGAGCTGTCCAGGGGTTCGTCAGGCTGGATCAGTACGCGGATATCGGACGACAGGTCGGCACTTTTCAGGCTGGTGCTGCTGACGATCTTGCCGGTACGGGTGGTGTCTTCGCCGGCAACCTGGAAGCTGACCGGAGTGCCTGGGCGCACGTCGCCGAACTGGCGATAGGAGAAGCGTGCTTCAACGTTGGCTTCGGTGCCCCGTGGGACCAGTTGGAAGATCACGTCACCCTTGCTGGCGTACTGACCGTCGGACACCAGCTGCTGGGACACGATGCAGTCGCACGGCGAGGTCAGGGTGCCGGTCATTTGCTTACCGAACAGCTCCTCGACCTTGGCCGGTTGCAGCTGGTTGTCGTCCAGGTGGCCCTTGAGTACATCGAGCATGCTGGTGCTGAACGTGGCCAGCGGGGCGCCTTTGGCAGCAACGCCGTCAGCCTTGACCAGACTCTGCACGGTGCCGTCGCGCGGCATGGTGATAGCCATGCCCGGTACGTTCACCAGGCCCGCCTGGGCGTGGCTGACGAAGTACATGCCGTACACCGACTTGAAGATGAAGCCGAATGCCGCCAGGCCGACGATAAAAATCGCCAGGCTGAAGGTCACGGCCCGCAGGCGGCCCAGGGCGGTCATGCCACCGTTGTCGTCCTTCTGCTTGCGCGCCTTGGTGAAGTTGTCGCGTTGCAAAGTCGCCAGCACATCGCCGACGCCGACGATGTCGCCGGCCAGGTGCGAGGTGATGATGTGACGCAGCGTCGAGATGTCCCGAGGCTCCAGATTCTGGAACTGGCAACCGGTACGACCGGTCTGGCGGTCGTAGGAGCGAACCTGCAGTTCCACGTCCATGGCCAGGCCAAGGTTGTCGATCACGAATTGCAGGCGGCCTTTGTACGCTTCGCCGACCTTGAGCGGCATCTGGCCGGCGTTGAAGCACAGGCCTCCGGCCGACAGGTCCAGGACCTTGACTTCCATGGGGGTACGGTCGGGACCGAAGAAGCGCAATTTGGCCGGGATTTTCACTCGGGCGTGTTGGCGCTGGGCTTCGGATTCATGCACTACGTTGACATTCACGGCGGTGTTCATAGGGGCGATTTCCTAGTTAATTCAGGCGAGTTCGGTCAGACCATCATCAGCAGCACGGCAACGAAAACGCTGCCGGCGGAGAAGGTCATGGTCCGAGACGACCAAGTGTTGAACCAACGTTGAAAGCTGGCGAGATCACGGGTCAGATGGGTGGGCTGGCGAGTCCAGGACTGTTGGTCGAGGCGGAAGAACACGTAGATCTTCACCAGCGCGCCAACGATCTGGTTGTAATACAGAATCGCCGGGTAGGCCGGACCGATCCGGTGTCCGGAGCACGACAGCAACAGGGTCAAGAGCAACCGGGTGATGCCGATCCACAGCAGGTACACCAGGATGAACGCGGTGCCGTACTTGAAGCTGGCAATCAGCGCCACGGTCAGGCCCAGCAGCGAGGTCCACATCGACACGCGCTGGTCGAACAGCACCACCGAGGTGAACAGGCCCAGACGCTTCATGCCCAGGCCCAGTGCCCGGGAGTTCTGCCGCAGGTTGTTGCCATACCAGCGGAACATCAGCTTGCGACTGGCCTTGATGAAGCTTTTTTCCGGCGGGTGCTCGACGGTGTTGATCGCCGCATCGGGTACGTAGAACGTGTCGTAGCCCAGGCGCATCAGGCTGAACCAGCTCGATTTGTCGTCGCCGGTGAGAAACTTGAAGCGGCCCAGGCGCCAGTGTTGCAGCGAGTCGCTTTCCACGTCGGCGATGAAATCCGGGTTGGTGACCACGGTGGCGCGGAACACCGACATGCGGCCGGTCATGGTCAGCACACGCTTGGACAGGGCCATGGAGCACATGTTGATGTGGCGCTGAGCGAAGCGCAGTTTGTGCCATTCGCTCATGATGTAGCCGCCGCGCACCTCGCAGAACTCGTTGGTGGTCAGGCCGCCGACGTTGCCGAACAGCTGGAACCACGGCACGGTCTTGCGCACCACGCCTTCGCCGAGCACGGTATCGCCATCGATCACGGCGACCACTGCACGGTCGTCCGGCAAGTGGCGGGAGATGGCGCGGAAACCGAAGGCCAGGCCGTCACGCTTGCCGGTGCCAGGAATGCGCACGAAGTCCAGCTTGACGTGCTCTGGCGGGTTCATGCGGGCCCAGAGGCTCTTGACCAGCAGTTCGTCGGACATTTCCACGATGGAGCAGACCACAGTGGTCGGCAGCCCGCAGTCGATGGCTTCGCGGATTACCGAACTGTAGACCTGGGCGGTCGTCAGTGCGTCGATCCGGAAGCTGGTGACCATCAGGTACACGTGGGACGGATCCGCCGCCTTGCCCAGCTTGCGTACCTTGCGGCGCAGATGCGGGTAGACGATGTACAGGAAGATCATGCCGCGCACGAAATGCGTCGCTCCCATGGAGTAACGCCAAATGCCCACGGCGCCGATCAGGAAAATGAAATCCTTGGATTCGGAGTCGAACGTGGACGTGGGCAACGCCATGGCGATGCCCATCAATAAACTCAAGTAAAACAGCCAACCGGCGGCCTGAAGCAGGCCGTGCTTTAGCCTGTGCATAATCTGCATCCGTCTCTATCTCGGGCGGGCCTTGTGGGCGGCCCGATGGGTTAAGGCAGGCGAAAGGCCGGCCGGGCCTGGGCCCGGCCGGCAAACAGACTTACCAGCAGATGCCTTCGGTCCGGCCACTCGGGTTGGTGGCCTTGGACATGAAGCCAACCAGGTCGATGACCTGCTTGCCTTCCGGTACGTTCTCGGTCAGCGCGCGGAACTTCTCGTCACGGTTGCCCAGGATGATGATGTCGGAGCTGTCGATCACCGAGTCGAAGTCGGCGTTGAGCAAGGACGAGACGTGAGGAATCTTCGACTCGATGTAATCCTTGTTCGCACCGTGGACGCGGGCGTATTCGACGTTGCTGTCGTAGATCTTCAGGTCGAAACCCTTGCCGATCAGCATTTCCGCCAGTTCCACCAATGGGCTTTCACGCAGGTCGTCGGTGCCGGCCTTGAAGCTCAGGCCCAGCAGGGCGACTTTGCGCTTGTCGTGGCTGGAAACGATGTCGAAGGCGTTCTGCACCTGGGATTCGTTGCTGCGCATCAGCGAGTTGAGCAGCGGCGCTTCCACGTCCAGGGAACCGGCGCGGTAGGTCAGGGCGCGAACGTCCTTGGGCAGGCACGAGCCGCCGAAGGCGAAGCCTGGGCGCATGTAGTACTGGGACAGGTTCAGGGTCTTGTCTTGGCAGACCACGTCCATCACTTCACGGCCATCGACGCCGACTGCCTTGGCGATGTTGCCGATCTCGTTGGCGAAGGTCACCTTGGTGGCGTGCCAGACGTTGCAGGTGTACTTGATCATCTCGGCGACAGCGATGTCCTTGCGGATGATCGGCGCATCGAGCTCTTCGTACAGCGATTGCAGAACGTCGCCGGAGGCTTTGTCGAACTCGCCGATAACGGTCATCGGTGGCAGGTCGTAGTCCTTGATCGCGGTGCTTTCACGCAGGAATTCAGGGTTGACCGCGACGCCGAAATCGACACCGGCTTTTTTGCCGGAGCAGTCTTCCAGAATCGGGATGACCACATTCGCCACGGTGCCTGGCAGCACGGTGCTGCGAACCACGACGGTGTGGCGGGTGGTCTTGTCGCGCAGAACAAAACCGATCTCGCGGCACACCGCTTCGATGTAGTTGAGTTCCAGATCGCCGTTCTTCTTGCTCGGTGTACCGACGCAAATCATCGACAGGTCAGTATCACGAATCGCTTCGGCGAAGTTGGTGGTTCCGCGCAGACGGCCTGTTTCAATACCTTGTGCCAACAGCTCGCCCAGACCGGGTTCAACAATCGGCGATTTACCGGCGTTGATCATGTCGATTTTGTCTTTGGCGACATCTACGCCAACGACATCATGGCCCCGTGCAGACAGGCAACCGGCACATACTGCACCGACGTAACCCAAACCAAATATGCTAATGCGCATCGCATTTACCTCTGTTTTTCACGCCATTAAATGGCCGGAGTTAATAGTGTTCAGCGGTCATAGTGCACTCGGAAGTGTGGAATGCAGACGCCACAGTGCCGTGTGCAGGCATACTAAGTTCCGAGTGTCTAAATAAGTGCACTCAAGTTGTGCGCAATGCGGCCTAGTTGTTATGACCTGCCCTGTTATGCAGCCAGTCCTCGTATTCGGGAACGTTCGTGCAAAGGTCCTTCACCTCCGATCCCTGGCAAAAAGCCCACAAAATCAGAAGCTTGTGTGCTCTGGCGAGCACGTTATAGGGGCGCAGCCTTGGCCTTGTAGGGGATAGTAATGGTGCGTTATCTCCTGTCCTTTATAAGATGGATCCAAATAGGCGACCGTTTCGCTAAATTGCCATGACAACTTGGTTACTTGGATCGACGGCCTATGTAAGTCATCTCTTACACGCACGGCGAGAATCGTTACGGGTGGTATGAGCCGTGCAATTTCACATAGTTCCGATCCGCTCATCGCGATTTTCGAAATTTTTCGAAATATTATGAAAGATGGCACTGACCTCATGATGATGGCACTCACCGTTTTGACCTTTGATAACGGGGAGTTAAGGGGGGTAGATATTTTTGTGCCACTACCGAATAAAAAATTTGGTGCCACTACGTAAAAAACTGACAGGTGTCGAGTGAAACAAAAGTTAGCGAGGGAAGGGGGCGATTTATTGGCGTCATGGAACTGACGAAGTGGGCGGGGAAGTTGGATGACGTGTTCGGGTTTGATCAAGGCCCCTGATCAAGGGGCCATATAAAGATGTGCTTTATTCGGGGGCATGGTCACGCAGGAACACCAGTTTGTCCGCGCTCGATTGTTGAGCATTGAAACGGTAGCCCTGGGCATCGAACTGCTTGAGTGCTGCTGGATCGTTGATGCGTTCCTGAATCACGAAGCGGCTCATCAGGCCGCGGGCCTTCTTGGCGTAGAAGCTGATGATTTTGTACTGGCCGTTCTTCAGGTCCTTGAACTCGGTATCAATGACCCGCGCTTTGAGCGCGCTGCGTTTGACCGCCGAGAAGTATTCATTGGAGGCCAGGTTCAACAGTATGTCGTCGCCCTGGTCAGCCAGCGCTTCGTTCAGCCATTCGCTGATGCGTGTGCCCCAGAAGGCATACAAGTCTTTGCCGCGGGCATTGGCCAGCTTCGTGCCCATCTCCAGGCGATAGGGTTGCATCAGGTCCAGTGGGCGCAGCAAGCCATAAAGACCGGAGAGCATGCGCAGATGCTCCTGGGCATAGTCGAAATCGGCTTCGGCAAAGCTTTGTGCATCGAGGCCGGTGTACACATCACCCTTGAAAGCCAGCAGAGCCTGTTTGGCATTGGCCGGGGTGAACGCCGGCGTCCAGCTGCCGAATCGTGCGGCATTGAGACCGCCGATCTTGTCGGAGACGTGCATCAGCTCGCTGATCTGTGCCGGCGAGAGTTCGCGCAACTGTTCGATCAGTTCCTGGGAATGATCCAGGTACTGCGGCTGGGTAAAACGCTCGGTGGCCGGCGGTGTTTCGTAATCGAGGGTCTTGGCGGGGGAAATCACCATCAGCATGTAATCGTCTCCTTCAAAGGTGCGGCGATTCTAGGGGGTTGTCCGGGTGGACTCCAGCTATTGGGGTGATAGGTGATGGATGGGCAAGCCTTGCTTCCACCGAGTCCTCTGACCACAAGGGTATTGCTTCAGGATCGGCTATGATGCGGCGCGGGTTTCGTTATGGAGACATCCCTTTTGCGCATCGTCCTTCTATTGTCGGCCTGGTTCCTGAGTTTCGCGGCCATTGCCGCACCCAGCGACATCGCCACCCTGGACCGCAGCACCTGGCCGGAACAGCTCACCAGCCCGACGCTGTTCGACGTGGCCTCGCGAGCTGAGATCCTGATGTTCGCCCGGGTCCTGCTGGACACCGATGCCATGGACGAAATCGCCCTCAAGCAGCACCTGGGGCTGCGCACAATCAATATGGCGGCGATCGACACCCTGCGCGCGCGGTTGTGGCAGCGACTGCTGAGCAACTACAACTTCGCTCAGCAAAGCTGCGATCAGGACGCTTCGTTCTGTTTTCTGGTGGAAGACCTGGCGACGTTGCGCGAAGAGGCGGGCAGGCTCACGCTCGATGAAAACTCCTACTACATCAAGTGGGCTGAGCCGAGCCGGATCTTCCACGCTCAATATCTGGACGAGTTGCTGCGCAAGGCCGCGTTGTTTCCGCAGACCAGCAGCGAAATTGCGCGTTTCGGCGATTACGAGCGCAACGGTGATGATCTGAATGACCGGCTGTTCCTGCTGACCTTCGACAGCGCGGCCAACATCACGCCGGACAATACCCCGTGGCTGACTGAATACCTGCGCAAGTCGAACATGAACGGCACCTTCTTCGTGCTGGGCAAGGACATCCAGGCGCGGCTTGCAGAGCGCTCGGTCAACCACCTCCAGGCCTTGTATTCGGGGCAATGCGTCGGTGTCCAGGGGTGGGAGTTCCGCTCCCACAGCCATTGGCAGGATTGGCAGGACTCGGTGCGGCGCAGCGTCGATCTGGTCAAGGGCAAGCTGCCGGAAAACTACGTGCCGCTGTTTCGCCCGCCCCAGGGCCAGCGCCGTGGCGATGCCGGCGCATTTTTCCGCAACCAGGGCCTGCAGGTGGCGCTCTGGGATATCGACCCTCAGGACAGCGCCGGCCGGCTCAACCCCGAGCAAAGCGCCCAGCGCACACTGACCCTGATGCTTTTGTGGCGCCGCGGCGTGATCAATTTCAACGTCAAGCAGGATGCGCTGAAAACGGCGCTGCCCTGGCTCATTACGCAAACGGCGCAAAGCGGGATCGGCTGGGAAGATTGTCGGGTCGCGTTTCGCTGATTTGGCCAAAGGCCCGGAAACACTGGGGGAGGAGGAGAATTCGGCGCACTTTCATGACGACCGGACTTCCGACTTTAACGGCGCAACGGCGCAACGCCAAGCGTTATTCGTCACTCTGAAAAATAAACTTCAAAAAAGCGTCAAAGTGCTTTTTCCTGTCATGTGTTTTGGAGTATCAAGAAGTCAGACCGCCGAAACCTGCAACACAGGTGGCGTCTTCCAAGACCCAGTTGTGTGCAGTTCACCTCAAGCCTTGCGGGTGAATTCGGTGGCTACTTCGAGGCGCAGCACTGTCACGGTATTGCGTCGAATGGCCCCCACAAAGGTGACCGAGTATGGATGACCACGGACGTAGCCCTTCCTCCAACCAGCCAATCCTCTATGTACTCGATACCAACGTATTGATCCACGATCCAAACGCACTCCTGAACTTCGAAGAACACCATGTTGCCATCCCGATGACCGTGCTCGAGGAGCTGGACAAGCTCAAGAGCGGGCATCACAGCGTCGCCGCCGAATGCCGGCAGGCGATCCGCCTGATCGACAAGACCCTGGGAGACGCGTCGCCCGAGGACGTTGAACTGGGTGTGCCGATCCAGCGTGGCAAAAGTGGTCCCAAAGGCCTGCTCTCGATCCTGATGAGCAAGCGCACCGAACCCAACCTGGTGCTGCCCGAACACCTGAACGACAACATCATCATCAACCAGTTGATCGACCTGCACGCGCGCAACCAGGATCAGGCCGTGGTGCTGGTGACCAAAGACATCAACATGCGCCTCAAGGCCCGCGCCTGCGGGATCGCGGCAGAGGACTACAGCACCGACCAACTGGTCGACGACGTATCACTGCTGCCCAACGGCTATCACACCATGACCGGCTCCTTCTGGGACCGGGTGAGCAAGGTCGAGACCCGTCAGGACCATGGTCGCACCTGGCACCAGGTGCAGTTGATCGACAATCTGCCGGCGGTGCACATCAATGAGTTCATCATCGACGAACAGGGTTTCGTCGGCTGGATCAAGGAAATCCAGGTCGACAAGCTGCTGATTCTCGATCTGCACCAGGAACCCCTGCTGCATCAGGAGGCCTGGGGCCTCAAGCCGCGGGATATCTACCAGAGCCTGGCCTTGTTCGCCTTGCTCGACCCGGATATCCACCTGGTCAACCTGTCCGGCGCCGCCGGTTCGGGCAAGACCATCCTGGCCCTGGCCGCCGCCATCGAACAGACCATGGTCAGCAAGCGCTACCGGCGCATCATCGCCACCCGTAGCGTGCAGGGCCTGGACCAGGAAATCGGCTTTTTGCCCGGCACCGAAGCGGAAAAAATGGAGCCTTGGCTGGGCGCCATCACCGATAACCTTGAAGCCTTGCACATGGATGACGAAAGCACTCATGGCAGCGTCGACTACATCCTCAGCAAAGTGCCGTTGCAGTTCAAATCCCTCAACTACATTCGCGGCCGCAGCTTCCAGCAGAGCCTGATCCTGATCGACGAATGCCAGAACCTCACCCCGCACCAGATGAAAACCATCATCACCCGTGCTGGCGCCGGTTCCAAAGTGGTGTGCCTGGGCAACCTGGCACAGATCGACACCCCTTACCTGTCCGCGACCAGTTCCGGGCTGACCTACCTGACCGAACGCTTCAAAGACTTCCCCAACGGGGTCCACATCACCCTGCAGGGCGTACCGCGCTCGATCCTGGCCGAATACGCCGAATCTCACCTGTAACTGACCATCAGAACCGGGCGACCTCAAGGTCGCCCGGTTTTTTATGACTGTACGAAAACCCCTGTGGGAGTGAGCCTGCTCGCGATAGCGGTGCATCAGCCACCTATTTTTATCTGATACACCGCCTTCGCGAGCAAGCCCGCTCCCAAGGGGGATTTGCGGTGATTGGGCAATTGCGCTCGCCACAGGTGCGACAATCAGGCCTGCCGGAATCTGACTCACAGGTTTACAATCGATGCTCCCGATCAGGAGTAACCCTGTGCTGACTCATCTCGATTCCCAAGGTCGCGCCAACATGGTCGATGTGACCGACAAGGCCGTGACGTTCCGTGAAGCCACGGCCGAAGCCTTTGTGCGCATGCTGCCCGAAACACTGCAGATGATCGTCAGCGGTGGTCATCCCAAAGGCGATGTGTTCGCCGTCGCGCGCATTGCCGGCATTCAGGCGGCGAAAAAAACCAGTGACCTGATTCCGCTCTGCCATCCGCTGATGCTCACCAGCGTCAAGGTCGAGCTCAATGCCGAAGGCGAGGACCGGGTGCGCATTGTTGCCCGTTGCAAACTGTCGGGGCAGACCGGCGTGGAGATGGAAGCCCTCACCGCCGCCAGTGTTGCCGCGCTGACCATCTACGACATGTGCAAGGCCGTGGATCGGGGCATGACCATCGAAGGCGTGCGGGTGCTGGAGAAACTCGGCGGCAAGAGCGGCCACTTCCAGGCGGATGCACCATGAAAATTACCGTGAAGTTCTTTGCGCGTTATCGCGAAGCGTTGGGCATTGATTCGCAGAGGGTCGAGGGCGATTTCTCCACGGTGGACGACGTGCGGATACTGTTGGCCGCACGAGATGGTTTCGATGTCTTGAAAGAACAAAACCTGATGTGCGCCCGCAACGAAGACCTGTGCCAGCTCGACGAGCCGCTGGTCGATGGTGACGAAGTGGCATTCTTTCCCACCGTGACCGGAGGCTGAGCCATGGCGATTCGGGTGCAAGCCGATCCGTTCGACCCGGGCGCCGAAGTCAACGCGATGCACGCGGCCAATGTCGGCGTGGGGGCGGTGGTGAGTTTTGTCGGCTACGTGCGTGACTTCAATGACGGCCTTGATGTGTCCGGGATGTTCCTGGAGCACTACCCGGGCATGACTGAAAAAGCCTTGGGCAAGATCGCTGCCGAGGCCGAGCAGCGCTGGCCGTTGCTCAAGCTGGAGGTCCTGCATCGCATCGGTGCCCTGGAGCCGGGCGAACCGATCGTCTTCGTGGCGGCCGCCAGTGCCCATCGCCAGGCGGCATTCGACGCCTGCGCCTTTGTCATGGACTACCTCAAGACCCGTGCGCCGTTCTGGAAAAAGGAAAACACCGCCGATGGCCCGCGCTGGGTCGAAGGGCGTGACAGTGATCATGCGGCGGCGGATCGCTGGAAGCGGTAGATAGCCTGTTGCTGATTGATTGCCTGCCAACCGCTATCGCGAGCAGGCTCGCCCCCACAAGGGATCCAGGTTGTACACAGTATTCGTGTTCGACGCAGGCCTCCTGTGGGAGCGAGCCTGCTCGCGATGAGGCCATCAGCCTCCCATCACTTTTCGCGGTTTCCCCAATTGACGATATGTACATTAAAGTCCAGTATGGATTTATAAGTACATAAAATCCGTCGCTTCACCTTTCTCTGCCAAAACCAACAACAAACCCGCGAGAGATCGATCATGAAAAAGCTCCCCCTCATCACCGGCCTGGCCTTGAGCCTGCTGGCCTCCAGCAGCCTGTTCGCCGCCGAGAAGACCTTGCGTATCGGCATCGAGGCGGCGTATCCGCCGTTTGCTTCCAAGACCTCCGAAGGAAAGATCGAGGGCTTTGACTATGACATTGGCAATGCGCTGTGCGCGCAGATGAAGGTCAAGTGCCAGTGGATCGAAAGTGAGTTTGACGGGCTGATTCCGTCGCTCAAGGTGAAGAAAATCGACATGGCGCTGTCGTCCATGACCATCACCGAAGAGCGCAAGAAGTCGGTGGATTTTACTCACAAGTACTACTTCACCTCGTCGCGGCTGGTCATGAAGGAGGGCGCGGTGGTCGATGATCAATACGCCAGTCTCAAAGGCAAGACCGTGGGTGTGCAACGGGCGACCACCACCGACCGCTTCGCTACGGAGGTCTTCGAACCCAAGGGCGTGACAGTCAAGCGCTACAGCAACAACGAAGAAATCTACATGGACCTGGCGTCCGGTCGACTGGACGCGATATTCGCTGACACCATCCCGCTCGAAGATTTTCTGTCGATGCCCCGGGGCAAGGGCTACGCGTTTGTCGGGCCGGAGCTCAAGGACCCGAAATACGTCGGTGAAGGCGCGGGTATCGCGGTGCGCAAGGGCAATACCCAACTGGTGTCGGACTTGAACAAGGCCATCGACGGGATTCGGGCCAGTGGGGAGTATCAGAAGATTCAGGCCAAGTATTTCAAGTCGGATATCTATGGCGACTGATTGATCGTTATCGCGAGCAGGCTCGCTCCCACATTGGATCTCATTGAACACAAATAGCGTGTTCGA
Source organism: Pseudomonas sp. P105 (assembly GCF_032614175.1). Lineage (NCBI taxonomy): Bacteria > Pseudomonadati > Pseudomonadota > Gammaproteobacteria > Pseudomonadales > Pseudomonadaceae > Pseudomonas > Pseudomonas sp. P105. The sequence goes on along the minus strand of NZ_CP126693.1, from coordinate 5,120,890 downwards.
CACAGACCCCTGTGGGAGCGAGCCTGCTCGCGATGAGGCCAGGCCAGGCAACAAAAACCTCAGCCCTTCAACTCCTTCAAATGCTTGTAAACCGTCGCTCGTCCCATGTTCAGCACATTCGCCACATAGTTGGACGCGCTCTTGCCCTTGAACGCGCCTTCGGCATGCAGCGCCAGCACCAGTTCGCGTTTATGGTCGCGGGTCAGCAGGTTCAGGCTCAACTGACGCTCGCGCATCCAGGCGTGGAGGAAGGTGTTGATCCGTTCCTGCCAGTCATCGCGAAACAGTGAGTCCGGCTGCGGGATCAACTTGCCCGGCGACAGGAACAGGTCCAGCGCGGCCTTGGCATTCTCGAACAGCGAAATATTCAGATTGATGCACAGCACCGCCAGCGGGCGCCCCCCTGCATCGCGCAGGACGCTGCTGAGGCTGCGGATTTTCTGCCCGTCCCAATTGAGTTTTTCGTATGGCCCGATGTTCCGTTCGCTGATCTCTTCGCTGAGCATGTCCTCCAGGGACGAGTCATCCCCTATCACGCGCTTGGACAGGTTGTTGGCGATGTAGTCGACTTTCTGCGTACGCAGGTCGTGCAGCACCACTTCGGCGTGAGGGTAGAACAGCGTGGCGATGGCGTCGGCGATGGTGCGGAAATTATCCAGTGTCGGATCAGGTTGCGGGGCATTCATGACAGGGCTCCGGGCAGCGTCAGCGCCCCGTGAAGCAGGGGCGCGCAGGAGTGTGCCGCAATCGTGGCGATGCGTCACCTGGGTGGGTTCAAGCCAGGCGTGCCGGCGACAGCTGGGTGGTGTTCAGGCCGAAACGGGTCAAGGTCTCGGGCAATGGCTCACCGCGCACCAGGGCCGCGCTGGCCTGACCCATGGCCGGGGACGTCTGGATGCCGTAGCCGCCCTGGGCCGCGACCCAGAACAACCCCGGTACCTGGGGATCGAAACCGGACAAGAGGTCGCCGTCGGGGACGAAACTGCGCAACCCGGCCCAGGTGCGGGTCGGACGGCGGATGGTCAGGGTGGTGGCTTCTTCGATCTGGTAGATGCCCATGGCAATGTCCAGTTCTTCAGGCTGCACGTCGTGAGGTTCCACCGGATCGGCATTTGCCGGCGAGCCGAGGAACATGCCGGCGTCGGGCTTCATATAGAACGACTCGTCGAGGCTCACCAGCATCGGCCAGTCATGAATGTCCACGCCCTCGGGGCCGGCAAAAATGAATGCCGCCCGCCGCTTGGGTTGCAGGCCCAGCTTTCGCGCGCCGGCCATTTCGGCAATGTGATCGGCCCAGGCGCCGGCCGCGTTGATCAGCACCGGAGCGCTGAAGGTCTGGCCAGCGGTTGCTACCTGCCACATCCCCTGATCGTCGCGGCTCAGGCCCAGCACTTCGGTGTCGGTGTGCACCTGACCGCCGTTGCGGCGGATACCGCGCAGGTAGCCTTGGTGCAGCGCATCGGTGTCGATGTCACAGGCGGTGGGGTCGTAGATTGCACCATGCACCTTGTCCCGTCGCAGGATCGGCAGTCGCACACAGGCTTCTTCGGCGCTGAGTAGCTGCATCTGCGGCACCGTGGCCTTGGCGCTGAGGTACTGGTTGTTCAGCTCGGCCGGGTCGCCGGTGAAATCCACGGTCATTTCGCCCCGTGGGGTGAGCAGCGGGTGCTCGCAGAAACCGGCTGGTGGGGCGTCGAAAAAGTCACGGCTGGCCTGGGTCAGCGCCCGCACCTGAGGCGTGCCATAGGCGGCGGTGTACAGCGCCGCCGAGCGCCCTGTGGAGTGGTAGCCCGGATGGGATTCGCGCTCGAGCACAATGACCCGACCGTGGGGGGCCAGCCAGTAGCCGGTGGAAGCACCGGCGATGCCACCGCCGATGATGATGAAGTCTGCTGAGGTCATGAAGCTCTCCTGTGGAGCGCGGTGCCGGGAGTTAGTAAAACCTTGTGGGGAAATCGGCTGTGTCAGTTGTGCAACTGATAAAGCGCATTCGCCAGCGCAACGTCTTCCAACCCCAGGCCGATGGAGCGGAAGAACACATGGCGTGCATAGCTGGGACGCGCCACGTGTTCGCTGAGCAGTTCAGGCAAATCCCCAACCAGGCGTGACGCGTCCCAGCCGTGCTGTTCAGCGGCAATCAACATTTCACCGGCCGAACCGGGGGTGGTCTGACGATAGTCACAGAACACGTCCATGTCGTTGAGGCTCTGGGGGGGCACTTCGTGGGCGCGCGGAGCATTGGTGCTGATGGAGGTAATCAGGGCTGGCTTGCTCAGTGTCTGTGGGTCGAGCACTGCCTTGGCGGACGAGGTGCAGAGCATCACCACATCGGCGTCGTGCAGCGCCGCTTCAAGGCTGGCAGCGATTTGCAGGCGCGGATCCAGCTCGGTGAGCGAAGCACGCTCTTGCGCCGATTTATTCTGTAGGCTGGGCGAATAGAGGCTGATGCTTTGCCAATCCCGCAGACCCTTGACGTATTGCACGTGGGCCCTTGCCACTGCGCCGCTGCCGATGACTGCCAAGCGCCGGGCCTGGAATGGGGCAAGGGCATCCACGGCGACGGCAGTGGTGGCTGCGGTGCGGGCGGTCGTCAGTTCGGCGGCGTCGCACAGCAGCAGTGGCTGGCCGGTCTGCATCGACATCAGCAGGGTCCAGGCGGTCACCAATGGACCTTGCTCGCGCACGATATACGGTGAGGTCTTGACCCCGTAGACCTGCTCTTCAGCCAGCACGCCCAGGTAGTTGATGAAATCCCCGGCACCTTGGGGAAACTCCACAAGTTGCTGGGGCGGTTGGACGGCCTGTCCGGCGGCAAGGTCGTGGAACAGCTTGCGTAAAATCTGCGGTACGTCGACTTGGCCGAGCAGCTCTCGGGCCTGGGCTTGGGTCATCACGTAGGGCGTGCTGGACATCGGAACTCCGGGGTGCTTTGTGTAAACTAATTTGTCCATTATGGACTTATAGTTCTGTTGGGCAATATCCCGGACGAAAAAAAAGCGCAGCGTTTGCGGCTGCGCTTTCTGGTTCCTGACGACGGTTAAGGGCGTTTGCGCTCAACCGGCCGAAGCAGATGAGTCGGTGGGGTTTCGCAATTGATCTTCTTCCCCAGCAACGCTTCGATGGACGGCAACTGATAGGAGTCATCCTCACCGGCGAAGCTGATCGATACGCCAGCGGCGCCTGCACGCCCAGTACGCCCGATCCGGTGCACATAGTCATCCGGCACTTCCGGCAGGGTGAAGTTGATCACGTGGCTGATCCCGTCGATATGAATCCCGCGCCCGGCCACATCGGTGGCCACCAGCACACGGATCTTGCCTTCGCGAAAGCCTTCCAGCGTCTTGATACGCTTGTGTTGCGGCACGTCGCCCGACAACTGGGCTGCGTTGACGCCATCGCGTACCAGGCGCTCCTCGATACGGCGTACTTCGTCCTTGCGGTTGGCGAACACCATCACGCGCTCCCAACCGTTGTCGTTAACCAGGTTGTAGAGCAGCTTGTACTTGTCGGCGCCGGCCACAGCGTAGATGTGCTGCTCGACGTTTTCGCTCGCGACGTTCAGCGCTTCGATCTCGACGATGGACGGGTCGGTGGTCCATTGCTTGGCCAGGTTCATCACGTCTTCGGTGAACGTGGCGGAAAACAGCAGGGTCTGGCGTTCGCTTTTCGGTGGGGTCTGGCGAATGATCTGGCGCACTTGCGGGATGAAGCCCATGTCGAGCATGCGGTCGGCTTCGTCCAGCACCATCACTTCGACCATGTCCAGGTGCACATCGCCGCGCTGGTTGAAGTCCAGCAGGCGTCCCGGTGTTGCCACCAGAATGTCGCAGTGACGGGCTTCGAGGTGCTTGAGCTGCTTGTCGAAGTCCATGCCGCCGACGAACGTCATGACGTTCAGTCCGGTGTACTTGGTCAGGTCGGCGGCGTCCTTGGCGATCTGCACCACCAGCTCGCGGGTCGGTGCGATGATCAGCGCCCGTGGCTCGCCCATGTAGCGTTCTTTGGGCGGCGGGGTCTGCAGCAACTGGGTAATGATGGAAATCAGGAACGCGGCGGTCTTGCCGGTACCGGTCTGGGCGCGGCCGATGGCATCTTTACCGGCGAGGGTGAATCCCAGCACCTGCGCCTGGATTGGCGTGCAGTAGGGGAAGCCCAGGTCCTGGATGGCATGCATCAGTTCAGGGGCGAGTTTGAAATCATGGAAGCGGGTCTTGCCTTCCTGGGGTTCTACGACGAAATCCTCGAGCTTCCAGGCGACGACCGGCGGTTTTGGGGCGCGCTCGCGGCGTGGCTTGGGGGCTTCGTTGTGTGGCTGTTGCGGCGCGGGAGCGACAGGCGCGGTGGCCGCGTCTTTTTCTGTGTTCGCAACAGGCGTTGTCCGCCGCGGCTTTTTTTGCACCTCGGCACGACTCGGGCTGTGGGCAGGTGCGCTGGGGCCAGGCACGAGCTGCTCGGCCTCGCTTTTACCGAACATCTTCTTGAGTGCTTTGAGCACGGTCATCTCATCGATTGGTTAAGGAATGTACGCCGGCCAGTGTAATGCAAGAAACGGGCGCGGCGTAGTGTGATCGTCAAGGGGTTGACATGTCCTCACGCCCGCTTAGCGCAACCGCTCGCTCAGCCAGGTGCCGATGTCGCGAATCTCTTCGGGTAACACTTCATGGCCCATTGGGTATTCTTGCCATGTCACGGTGACACCATGCTGTTTCAAATACTCTTTCGCGGTCCGCCCCATGGGGTTGAGTACCACTTCGTCGTACTGGCCGTGTAGCGCCAATACCGGAATGCGCTGCTGGCTGGCCGACAATTGCAGTTCTTCGCTGAAAGTCGGTGCATAAGTGGACAGCGCGACTACGCCCCCCAATGGACCCTGCCATTTCACGAACGCGGTGTGATAGACCACCGCGCCGCCTTGGGAAAAACCTGCGAGGAAAATCCGCGAGGCGTCTATTCCAAGGGCTCGCTGGGCTTCGATCAGGTCGATGACCCGCTGCGCCGACACTTCCAGCTGTTGCTCGTCGATGGCCCGCGCGGGGCTCAGGGCGCGGATATCGTACCAACTCGGCATGGCGTAGCCGCCGTTGATGGTCACCGGCTGGGTCGGCGCTTGAGGCAGAACGAAACGTGTCGTGAGCAGGCTTTGCTGCAGCATTTCAGCCACCGGCAGGAAGTCGTAACGATCGGCGCCCAGGCCGTGGAGCCAGATGACGCACGCGTCGGCGGTGCCGCTGGGCTCGAGAATCAAGGGGTCGGTCATGGTCTGCTCCAAATCTGTGCGGGCGCGCTCATTCAGTGCGTTATTACAGTGCGGGCCCGGTGCCTCAGTTAATTAGATGTCGCAATCTTAAAAGTTTTTGTCTTGACGTGTCTCATAAGGGTCAAGCGCAGCGGTGTGGTACGGCGTTTGCTTTGAGGTAGCTTGAGTGATGATTCTTACGCTGCGCGGTAACACTATCAGCTTGACGCGCCGCATGGGATATCAGAAATCCGGTGATGGATGTTCGCCAATAGCCGCTACGGGCTTCGCGAACGTGAAGGGCTACAGCCCGTTCGGCCGATTGGTGAGAGATGAGGCAGGCGCCCTGTTTAGGGGCATTCTCATTATTAGACTCATAGCGAAGGTCCAGACGTCGGTTGACCCTAAAAAAAGCCAACAAGGGTCGGCAATGCCCCATAAGGGTGCGACAGGGCTCGAGCTCCGACACAACAAGAGCAAAACTGGAGGTTTGAATGAAGTTACTGAAATCCACCCTGGCCGTCGTGACTGCAGCTGCAGTACTCGGCGTCAGCGGGTTCGCTCAGGCGGGTGCAACCCTGGATGCCGTACAGAAGAAAGGCTTTGTGCAATGTGGCGTGAGCGATGGCTTGCCGGGTTTCTCGGTGCCTGATGCCTCCGGCAAGATCCTCGGTATCGACGCTGATTTCTGTCGCGCAGTGGCCGCTGCCGTATTCGGCGACGCGAACAAGGTGAAATTCAGTCAATTGAACGCCAAGGAGCGTTTCACCGCGCTGCAGTCCGGTGAAATTGACGTCCTGTCGCGCAACACCACCATGACCAGCTCCCGTGACGCGGGTATGGGCTTGGTTTTCCCAGGCTTCATCACCTACTACGATGGCATCGGCTTCCTGGTAAACAAAAAGCTGGGCGTCAAGAGCGCCAAGGAACTGGACGGTGCAACCATCTGCATCCAAGCCGGTACCACCACCGAGCTGAACGTTTCCGACTACTTCCGTGGCAATGGCCTCAAATACACCCCAATCACCTTCGACACCTCCGATGAAAGCGCCAAGTCGCTGGAATCCGGTCGTTGCGACGTGCTGACCTCCGACAAGTCCCAGCTGTTTGCCCAGCGCAGCAAGCTGGCCGCGCCGAAGGACTACGTGGTTCTGCCGGAAACCATTTCCAAGGAGCCACTGGGCCCGGTCGTGCGTAATGGCGACGAAGAGTGGGCGAAAATAGTGCGCTGGACTGGCTACGCCATGCTCAACGCTGAAGAAGCCGGCATCACTTCGAAGAACGTTGAAGCTGAAGCCAAATCCACCAAGAACCCGGACGTCGCCCGTATGCTCGGCGCTGACGGTGAATACGGTAAAGACCTGAAGCTGCCCAAAGACTGGGTTGTCCAGATCGTCAAACAAGTCGGTAACTACGGTGAAGTGTTCGAGCGCAACCTCGGCAAAGGCACCCCGCTGGAAATCGATCGCGGCCTGAACGCGCTGTGGACCAACGGCGGCATTCAATACGCACCACCAGTGCGCTGATGGTTCTATCACCCGGTGGGCCAACCACCGGGTGATGTTCTGTTCCATTCTTTGCGGGGCACTTCATGCAAAATTCAATCGGCGCACCTAAGCAGAGGCTTAGCCTCAGCGATCCACGCGTGCGTGCCTGGGTATTTCAGATCGTCACCATTGTGGCGGTGGTTTCACTGGGCTGGTTTCTGTTCGACAACACGCAAACCAACCTTGAGCACCGGGGCATCACCTCCGGTTTCAGCTTTCTGGAGCGCAGTGCCGGATTCGGCATCGCTCAAACCCTGATCGACTACACCGAAGCGGACAGCTATGCCCGCGTCTTCGTCATCGGGTTGCTCAACACACTGCTGGTGACGTTCATCGGCGTGATCCTGGCGACGATTCTCGGTTTCATTGTCGGCGTGGCCCGACTGTCGAAAAACTGGATTATCGCCAAAGTAGCAACGGTGTACGTGGAGGTTTTCCGTAACATCCCGCCACTGCTGCAGATCCTGTTCTGGTACTTCGCCGTATTCCTGACCATGCCGGGCCCACGCGCCGCCCATAACTTCGGCGACACCTTCTTTGTCAGCAGCCGGGGCCTGAACATGCCGGCCGCGCTGGTGGCGGACGGGTTCTGGCCATTCGTGATCAGCGTCGTGCTGGCGATCATCGCCATCGTGCTGATGACCCGCTGGGCCAATAAGCGTTTCGAAGCCACGGGCGAGCCGTTCCATAAATTCTGGGTGGGCCTGGCGTTGTTCCTGGTGATCCCGGCGCTGTGCGCCCTGGTCTTCGGTGCCCCTGTGCACTGGGAAATGCCGGAACTCCAGGGCTTCAACTTCGTCGGTGGCTGGGTACTGATTCCCGAATTGCTGGCATTGACGTTGGCACTGACGGTGTACACCGCGGCATTCATTGCCGAGATCGTGCGTTCGGGCATCAAGTCGGTCAGCCACGGTCAGACCGAAGCTGCCCATTCCCTGGGCCTGCGTAACGGTCCGACCCTGCGCAAGGTGATCATCCCGCAAGCCCTGCGCGTGATCATCCCGCCGTTGACCAGCCAATACCTGAACCTGGCGAAGAACTCCTCGCTGGCGGCCGGTATCGGTTATCCGGAAATGGTTTCGCTGTTTGCCGGTACGGTGCTGAACCAGACCGGGCAGGCGATCGAAGTTATTGCGATCACCATGAGCGTGTACCTGGCGATCAGTATCAGCATTTCCCTGCTGATGAACTGGTACAACAAGCGCATTGCGCTGATCGAGCGGTGAGGAAAAACGCGCATGACATCCCATACTTTCAAACCTGACATGCCCCCACCGAGCAGTAGCATCGGCGTGGTGGCGTGGATGCGCGCGAACATGTTCTCCAGCTGGCTTAACACCTTGCTGACGTTGTTTGCGTTCTACCTGATTTACCTGGTCGTTCCACCGATCATCAGTTGGGCGATCCTCGACGCCAACTGGGTCGGCACCACACAGGCTGACTGCACCAAGGAGGGCGCCTGCTGGGTGTTCATCCAGCAGCGCTTTGGCCAGTTCATGTACGGCTACTACCCGGCGGATCTGCGCTGGCGCGTGGACCTGACCGTGTGGCTGGCGGTCATTGGTGTGGCTCCGCTGTTCATCTCGCGCTTCCCGCGCAAGGCGGTCTACGGCCTGAGTTTCCTGGTGTTGTACCCGATCATCGCCTGGTGCCTGTTGCACGGTGGTGTGTTCGGTCTGGCCACCGTGTCGACCAGCCAATGGGGCGGCCTGATGCTGACCCTGGTGATCGCCACCGTCGGTATCGCCGGGGCTTTGCCGTTGGGCATCGTGCTGGCTTTGGGGCGGCGTTCGAACATGCCGGCGATCCGTGTGGTCTGCGTGACCTTCATCGAATTCTGGCGCGGCGTGCCGTTGATCACGGTGCTGTTCATGTCCTCGGTGATGCTGCCGCTGTTCCTGCCTGAAGGCATGAACTTCGACAAGCTGCTGCGGGCACTGATCGGCGTGATCCTGTTCCAGTCGGCCTACGTGGCTGAAGTGGTGCGTGGCGGCTTGCAAGCCATTCCCAAAGGTCAGTACGAAGCGGCCGCGGCGATGGGCCTGGGCTACTGGCGCAGCATGGGCCTGGTGATTCTGCCGCAAGCCCTGAAGATGGTGATCCCGGGTATCGTCAACACCTTCATCGCGTTGTTCAAGGACACCAGCCTGGTGATCATCATCGGCCTGTTCGACCTGCTCAACAGCGTGAAACAAGCTGCCGCCGACCCGAAATGGCTGGGCATGGCCACCGAAGGCTATGTGTTCGCCGCCCTGGTGTTCTGGATTTTCTGTTTTGGTATGTCCCGCTATTCCATGCATTTGGAACGCAAGCTGGACACTGGCCACAAGCGTTAGGAGCGTAGTTTATGAGTGAAGCGATCAAACAGCCTGTGAGCCCTGAAGGCATTATTCAGATGCAGGGCGTGAACAAGTGGTACGGCCAGTTCCACGTGTTGAAAGACATCAACCTGAACGTCCAGCAGGGCGAGCGTATCGTGCTGTGCGGCCCGTCGGGTTCCGGCAAGTCCACCACCATCCGTTGCCTCAACCGCCTGGAAGAACACCAGCAGGGTCGCATCGTGGTCGATGGCGTGGAACTGACCAACGACCTCAAGCAGATCGAAGCGATCCGCCGTGAAGTCGGCATGGTGTTCCAGCACTTCAACCTGTTCCCGCACTTGACCATCCTGCAGAACTGCACCCTGGCGCCGATGTGGGTGCGCAAGATGCCCAAGCGCAAGGCCGAGGAAATCGCCATGCATTACCTGGAGCGCGTACGCATTCCAGAGCAGGCGCACAAATACCCGGGCCAGCTCTCCGGCGGCCAGCAGCAGCGTGTGGCCATCGCCCGTGCCCTGTGCATGAAACCGAAAATCATGCTGTTCGATGAACCGACTTCAGCGCTCGACCCGGAAATGGTGAAAGAGGTTCTGGACACCATGATCGGCCTGGCCGAAGACGGCATGACCATGCTCTGCGTGACCCACGAAATGGGCTTTGCCCGCACCGTGGCCAACCGTGTGATCTTCATGGACAAGGGCGAAATCGTCGAACAGGCCGCGCCGAACGACTTCTTCGATAACCCGCAGAACGACCGCACCAAGCTGTTCCTGAGCCAGATTCTGCATTGATCCGGCCTTAGGCATTGAAATAGACCCGGACTTGTCCGGGTTTATTTTTGCCTGGGATTCAGGGTGTCAGAACGGTTGCCTGTTCCGGATGGCGGGTAGTCAACAACTGCTTCAAATCGGTGCCCTCGCTCAGTGCGAGTACTTCCGCCATCAGGTGGGGATGACGATCGAGCAGGCGCATCAGCATGAACAGTGGTTGCGGTGGGGCGACTTCGCCACGCTCGTAACGGGAAAAGGCGTTGTGTCCGCCGCCAGACAGCAGTTTCACCGCGTCTTTTTGCGTGAGGTGCAGTTTGCGACGGATGCGTTTCATCTCCGCCGCCATCGCCTGGGCACAATCTTCGAGCAACTGATCGCTCGCCTGGGAATAACGTTGCGCGCTGTCGGTGTCGTGATCAAATTCGATTTCACCACAGCCCCGGCACTCCCATCCGGCGATGTCGTGCACCTGCCGTGCTACCTGCTTGTAGTCGATGGTAAAGCTTCGGCCCTCAAAGTGTTGCATGGCGTCTTGAGTACCGCAGTTGACACATTGCTGCGTTTTCATTGGTCTTTCTCCTTGAAGGAGACTACCGGATGCCCACCGCCAGGGCGGTAGGTCACCTTGATGTAAATCTCCCGATCCTGAAATGTGGTGTGATAAACGTCCTGCCAGATTCGATGATCGGCATAGGTCGTCATCGATTTGTGCAACATCCTGTACTCCAGCGAGGCCATGATTTGCAGCATCCGGGCAGTGCTTAACGACATTCTTCGAGCGCCTTGCTGAGTGCTCATTGTGAATGCCTTGTTCCCCAGCCTGAGGACTTCGGCCTTGACGACTGCCAGGTCGTAGTGGGGTGTGCTCTTTTCCATAGAACTGTATGCCTTGTCCTTAAAATTACCCTTAAGGGGTAATTTTGACCAATCGAAAATTTCGCTCCTTTTCCCTCGCATTGACCTTAGGCGGTTGCCGTCCTACAAGAAGCTGACTAATCTGTCAGAAAATTCAACCCATGCTGCCTACCCCTGCGCTCAGCGAACGCTATCGTGACTTCCCAAGCGTCATCGGCGCGCAGTGGCGCCAGAGCTTCATCCTCGTCCTCAACCGGTGTTCGATCTGCACATCGAATCCTCGACGCTGTCGAACAACAGGTTCGGCAATGGGCCAAGGCCCTCCGTCGACAGTTGATCAATGAACCTTGAACCTTGAACCAGAGCTTTCCATGTCCCGCGATACGCTTGACCGCATGACCCCGACGACGCCCAAACGCGCCGCAGAGCTTGAGCATTTGCTGATCGACGCCGAAACCGACGATGAGCAGACCCAGCAGGCCCCTCCATTGCTGCGCAAACCCTGGCTGTTACTGCTCGGGTTGATCCTGGTGGCGCTGAACCTGCGTCCGGCGCTGTCAAGCATGGCCCCATTGCTTAGTGAAGTTTCAAAAAGCCTTGGTTTGTCGGCTGCCCAGGCCGGCTTGCTGACGACGCTGCCAGTGCTTTGCCTGGGCCTGTTCGCACCGCTGGCGCCGGTGCTGGCGCGGCGCTTTGGAGCTGAGCGGGTGGTGTTGGGAATCTTGCTGGCCCTGGCCGGTGGGATCATTTTGCGCAGTTCTTTCGGCCAGATCGGCCTGTTTGCTGGCAGCATCCTGGCCGGCGCGAGCATTGGTGTGATCGGTGTACTGTTGCCGGGCATCGTCAAGCGTGACTTCGCCAAACACGCCGGCGCCATGACCGGCGTCTACACCATGGCGCTGTGCCTGGGGGCGGCGATGGCGGCCGGGGCCACCGTGCCGTTGAGCGAGCATCTGAATCACAGCTGGGCGATGGGCCTGGGTTTCTGGGTGGTGCCGGCGCTGCTGGCCGCCGTGTTCTGGCTGCCGCAAGTGGGCCAGAAACACGGTGCTCATCAGGTGGCATATCGGGTTCGCGGTTTGCTGCGTGACCCGTTGGCCTGGCAGGTGACGTTGTACATGGGGTTGCAGTCGTCCCTGGCCTACATCGTGTTCGGTTGGCTGCCGTCGATCCTCATTGGCCGTGGCCTGACGCCGACCCAGGCCGGGCTGGTGTTGTCCGGCTCGGTCATCGTGCAACTGATCAGTTCCCTGGCGGCGCCCTGGCTGGCGACTCGGGGCAAGGATCAACGCCTGGCCATTGTGATCGTCATGGTCATGACTCTGGGCGGGCTGTTTGGATGCCTCTATGCGCCCATTGAAGGTTTGTGGGGTTGGGCGATCCTACTGGGGCTTGGGCAGGGAGCAACGTTCAGCCTGGCGCTGACGCTGATCGTGCTGCGCTCGCGGGACGCCCATGTGGCCGCGAATCTTTCCAGCATGGCCCAGGGGTTCGGCTACACCTTGGCGTCCATGGGGCCGTTCGCGGTCGGGGTGGTCCACGACTGGACCGGCGGCTGGAGTGCTCTGGGTTGGATCTTCGGTGTGATTGGCCTGGGCGCGATCATCGCGGGCATCGGGGCCGGCCGGGCGCTATACGTTGGGGTCAGCAGCGAAAGAGTCAGTGATCTTCGCTGATGTTATTTTCATGGCGAATGACGATAGTGTTCCTCGCCAGAGCAGATTATCGTGCAGCTCTACTGAAGATTTTCGGAGCTTGTCCATGAGTGATGCCCACAACGCCTTGATCACCCGCTTCTACCAGGCCTTCCAGCGTCTGGATGCCGACGCCATGAGCGCCTGCTACACCGACGACGTGGTGTTCAGCGACCCGGCGTTCGGTGAACTGCGCGGGCGCGATGCCGGCGACATGTGGCGCATGCTCACCACTCGGGCCAAGGATTTTTCCCTGACCTTCGATAACGTGCGCAGCGATGAGCGTACCGGCGGCGCCCACTGGGTCGCGACTTATCTGTTCAGCCAGACCGGCAACACGGTGGTCAATGACATTCAGGCACGGTTCGTGTTTCGCGACGGCAAGATTTGCGAGCACCATGACAGTTTTGATCTGTGGCGCTGGTCCCGCCAGGCATTGGGCACCAAGGGCCTGCTGCTGGGTTGGACGCCGCTGGTGCGCAATGCCGTCAGAGCCCAGGCCCTCAAGGGGCTACGGGCGTTTCAGGCCAGTCGCTGATAAGATTGCGGCTTGTTTTCTACACGTCTGCTGAACATCCTGTGACGACCGCCAACCCATCCTCCGACCTGCCAGGGCAAGCTGCAGCCGAACCGGGCAAACCCTGGTTTGTCTACCTGGTGCGGGCCGCCAACGGTTCGCTGTACTGCGGCATCAGTGATGACCCGGTTCGGCGTTTCGCCAAGCATCAAAGCGGCAAGGGCGCGCGTTTTTTCCTTTCCAGCCCGGCGGTGGCGTTGGTGTACACCGAAGCCTGTCGCGACAAGGGCGAAGCCCTGCGCCAGGAGCGATTGATCAAGAAACTCAAGAAAAGCGCCAAGGAGTGCCTGGTGGCGAGCGCATCGATGTTCCATCAACCGCGCTGATACGGCTTCATCAGAAGGGTAGGCTGTCGGGCCCTGGCACGCTAAGCTGCGGGACTTCCTCCCCGCAGTGGCGAACCTCATGTCAGAGCTGATTCTTCATCATTACCCGACGTCTCCCTTCGCCGAGAAAGCCCGCTTGTTACTGGGTTTCAAGGGCCTGTCCTGGCGTTCGGTGCATATCCCGCCAATGATGCCCAAGCCCGACCTGACGGCACTGACGGGCGGCTACCGCAAGACCCCGGTATTGCAGATCGGCGCGGATATCTATTGCGACACGGCGCTGATCGCCCGTCGGTTAGAGCAGGAAAAAGCTTCGCCGGCGCTGTTTCCCGAAGGCCGGGAGATGATTACAGCGTCTTTTGCCGCATGGGCCGATTCGGTGGTGTTTCAACATGCGGTAAGCCTGGTGTTTCAGCCGGAGTCGGTGGCGGTGCGTTTCGCCAAGTTGCCGCCTGAAGTCATCAAGACGTTTATCAGCGATCGGGCCGGGCTGTTCAGTGGCGGTACGACCAAGCATCTGTCTGCCGAACAGGCCAAGCACCAATGGCCCACGATCATGGCGCGTCTTGAGCAACAGTTGCAGCGCGAGGAGGGTGACTTTCTGTTGGGCGATCCATCGATTGCCGACTTCGCCATGGCTCACCCTCTGTGGTTTCTCAAAGGCACTGCGGTGACTTCGCCGCTGGTAGACACCTACCCGGCGATCTCGGCATGGTTGGCGCGAGTGCTGGGTTTTGGCCATGGCGCGTCGAACGCGATGAGTTCCGAAGAGGCTTTGGAAGTGGCTCGCAACGCTGCGCCGGCAGCGCTGCCGGATGAGTCATTCGAGGAACCGAACGGGTTCACGAAAGGGCAGCCGGTGACGATTGCCGCAACCGATTATGGCGTCGACCCGGTGGCCGGAGAGTTGTTGTTTGCCGGTCGTGAAGAGCTGATCCTGCGTCGCGAAGACGCGCTTGGCGGGGTGGTGCATGTGCACTTTCCACGGCTGGGTTTTCAATTATCAACCTGATAAGAAGGTCAGGCGCTCGATTAAAGTCGATCTGTCGCCCGGAGCAGGCAATTCCGGGCGATTATTCCAGAAGCGATCACCCGATATTACAACTCGCATTGAACCAGGTGTGGCGCATTGGGAGGAATAAGGCCTTGCAGGTCGAAGATCGTTGTGGCGCGGCGGATTGCATCGCTCGTGCTGCTCCCGTTGAAAACGGTGGTGGTCTGTATGACGGTTTGGTTCGGTGGCAGGAAGAGTTGGCAGGTGTATTGCGCGGCAGAGGCGGAACCGGCGTAGATCGCAATGAAAGACAACACCAGGGCGCGGTGGGTGATTTTTATAACGCGGTTTCGGGCTGGGTAATGCTGTATCGCGTTCATTTTATATGCTCCGTCTGTTCAGGCGTTCTCGCAAGAGGTTCGGCTCAGCGACGGCTTCGGCTGAGGGGGCATATAAAAAATGAACGCTATTTCAGGCATTGATACTGTAGGAGTTGACAGTCCCGACTAATGGGCGCTTACCGTCTACCCAGGGCTGGCGCTCTGACTGGACCACCGCCATCGCGAGCAAGCTCGCTCCCACCCTGGGTTTGCAGTGGTAACAGGATTGGCGTCCGCCGCGAATCCCTGTGGGAGCGAGCCTGCTCGCGATGAGGCCATCCGATCCAGCATCATCGCTAGCGGACAAACCTATTTCGCGGACAGTGCCTCGAGGATGTTCTGCGGCTCAAAACCACGAATCAGCGTGCCATTTACATCCAGAATCGGGATCCCGCGCCCGCCCAGCGCCTCATAGGCCTTGCGCGCCTGAGCGTCTTTCTCGATATCGAACTCGCGATAGGGCACGCCTTTCTCATCCAGGAACCGCCGGGTCGCCTTGCAGTAACCGCACCAGTCGGTGGCATACAGCACGACCCGGGCATTGGCCCGGATCTGTTCAGGCAGCATCTGCGAGGGGTTGAATACCCGCTCGATCTTGCCCCAGTTCTGGTACGCCACAACCACCAGCAAAATCAGCAGAAACTTCTTCAGAACCTTTGCGAGCATCAGTTACGGCGCTTGAGCTGATCGGTCAGCGCCGTGGGCAGGCCCTTGATGATCAGCGTGCCGGCTTCTTCGTCATATTCGATCTTGGAGCCCAGCAGGTGGGCTTCAAAACTGATGGACAAGCCTTCGGCTCGGCCGGTGAAGCGGCGGAACTGGTTGAGGGTGCGTTTATCCGCCGGAATCTCCGGCGACAACCCGTAGTCCTTGTTGCGAATGTGGTCGTAGAAGGCTTTCGGGCGATCTTCGTCGATCAGTTCGGACAGCTCTTCCAGGCCCATCGGCTCGCCGAGCTTGGCCTGGCTGCTGGCGTAATCCACCAGGGTCTTGGTTTTCTCCCGGGCGTCGTCCTCTGGCAGGTCTTCGCTTTCGACGAAATCACTGAAGGCCTTGAGCAGGGTGCGGGTTTCGCCGGGCCCGTCGACGCCTTCCTGGCAGCCGATGAAGTCGCGGAAATATTCCGAGACCTTCTTGCCGTTCTTACCCTTGATGAACGAGATGTACTGCCTGGACTGTTTGTTGTTCTGCCATTCCGACACATTGATCCGCGCTGCCAGGTGCAGTTGGCCCAGATCAAGGTGACGGGACGGGGTCACGTCCAGCTCGTCGGTGACCGCCACGCCTTCGCTGTGGTGCAGCAGGGCGATCGCCAGGTAATCGGTCATGCCCTGTTGATAATGGGCAAACAGCACGTGGCCGCCCACCGAGAGGTTGGACTCTTCCATCAGCTTTTGCAGGTGTTCCACCGCTACGCGACTGAATGCGGTGAAGTCCTTGCCGCCGTCGAGATACTCCTTCAGCCAGCCGCTGAACGGGTGCGCCCCGGACTCGGCATGGAAGAAGCCCCAGGCCTTGCCTTGTTTGGCGTTATAGCTCTCGTTGAGGTCGGCGAGCATGTTCTCGATGGCCGTGGACTCGCTCAACTCGGAGTCACGGGCATGGAGCACGGCGGGCGTGCCGTCGGGTTTTTTGTCGATCAGGTGGACGATGCAATGACGGATCGGCATGGATTTCTCGGCTGATGAAAGAGAGGAGGGCGCGCTCCCCCAAAAAGGCCCAGTGTACCGCAATCACTGGTTTTGGAACCCTGCAAAGCCCCTTTCAGACCCGTCCGACATGCCATATGCATTTTTTTACCGTTTTCGCGCAAGAAAGCTGACCAAATGGGTAGCTAGAGGCGGATATTTCACAGGCGTTGTGCTAGTTTTGCCCGGTCTTACGCGAAGTCACTGCGTTAAGCGTGCATTCAGCATTTGTCAGGTCGAACCAAACCCGGTTTTCGGCATCTATTACCCCGATCCGTCGTGGTGATTACCGAGGGTGTCTGATCCTCTGAGATCGGGCTCGATGGCTGACACTGCACTCTGCAATCCATATGAATTTGATAGGGAAGGAACACTACATGGCTCTTACTAAAGACCAACTGATCGCTGACATCGCTGAAGCTATCGACGCGCCTAAAACCACCGCGCGTAACGCTTTGGACCAACTGGGTCAGATCGTTGCCGATCAGCTGGAAAATGGCGGCGAAATCACCTTGCCAGGCATCGGCAAGCTGAAAGTCACCGAGCGTCCTGCCCGCACCGGCCGCAACCCTTCGACTGGCGCAGCCATCGAAATCGCTGCCAAGAAAGTTGTTAAGTTCGTTCCAGCCAAAGCGCTGACCGACGGCATCAACAAGTAAGATCGCGTTTAAAAGAAAACCGTGCTGCGGAGTGATCCGGGCACGGTTTTTTATTGCCTTGGAAAAAGTGCTCTGTGGTCAGGGCATTTGTGGCAGCAAGGCCTTGCTCCCACTCAGCCCTTGCGAACCCAACGCGACTGGCGCCACGCCTGCTGCTGTGCCTCGGTCTGGAAGGTCCAGGCCACAAAGCGGCTCTGCTTCTGCCCCTGGGACATTTCCACCACCTGGCTGTGCAGCGCCCCGGCCTTTTTCAAGGCGGTTTGAATCGCCGGTAGATTCGACGCCTTTGACACCAGCGTGCTGAACCACAGCACCTGGCTGGCCACCTGTGCGCTCTCGCCGATCAGTTGCGTCACAAACCGGGCCTCTCCGCCCTCGCACCACAACTCCGCCGCCTGACCGCCAAAATTCAGCACCGGCAGCTTGCGCTTCGGGTCGGCCTTGCCCAGCGCACGCCATTTGCGCTGGCTGCCCTTGGTGGCTTCCTCCAGGGAGGCGTGGAAGGGTGGGTTGCACATTGTCAGGTCGAACCGCTCGGCCTCTTCCAGCAAACCCAACAGGATCTGCTTGCGGTTGGCTTGCTGGCGCAGTTGGATGGCTTTGTTCAGCCCGTTGGACTGGACAATGGCTTTGGCCGAGGCAATGGCCGTCGGATCGATTTCCGAACCGAGGAAATGCCAGCGGTAATCGCTGTAGCCGATCAGCGGGTACACGCAGTTGGCCCCCGTGCCGATGTCCAGCACCTTCACCGCCGCCCCGCTTGGAATCGTTCCTTCGTTGTGGCTGGCCAGTAAATCAGCGAGGAAATGCACGTAGTCCGCGCGTCCTGGCACCGGAGGGCACAGGTAGTCGGCCGGAATGTCCCAATGGGCGATGCCGTAGAAGGACTTGAGCAGCGCCCGGTTGAACACCCGTACGGCTTCCGGGCTGGCGAAATCGATGCTTTCCTTGCCATAGGGGTTGATGATCACGAACTTCGCCAATTCGGGCGTGGACTTGATCAATGCCGGGAAGTCGTAATGACCCTGGTGGCGATTGCGTGGGTGCAGGATGGCCTTCTCCCGCGGCACTTTGGCCTCCGTGGCGGGTTTGGGCTTGGAACGTGCTGGCTTGGGCGTGCGAGGGGCGGTCATGTGCGGGTCGATTCGGGGAGGGTTCAAAAAGTGGCGGGCATTGTCCCACATCCTGCCCCTGCGAACCCAACTGCAACGATCGGCGCGATCTACTGTGGGAGCGAGCCTGCTCGCGATAGCGGTGGGTCAGCTTGCACCAATGTTGAATGTACCGCCATCATCGCGAGCAGGCTCGCTTCCACAGGGGGTAAGCGTGTTCACTAGAAAGTACCAGGCATAAAAAAGGAGGTCCATCAGGACCTCCTTCTTCATTGCAAATCCCCGTTACAGGCTGGAGATCCGCGCATGTTGCTCGGCCAGCTTGCCCAAGGCCTGTTCAGCCTCGGCCAGTTTGGCGCGTTCCTTCTCGATGACTTCGGCCGGTGCCTTGTCAACGAAACCGGCGTTGGACAGCTTGCCGCCGACGCGCTGGACTTCGCCCTTCAAACGCAGGATTTCCTTATCCAGGCGCGCCAGTTCGGCAGCCTTGTCGATCAGGCCGGCCATCGGCACCAGCACTTCCATCTCGCCAACCAAGGCGGTGGCGGACAGCGGTGCTTCTTCGCCAGCGGTCAGGACGGTCACCGATTCGAGCTTGGCCAGTTTCTTGAGCAGTGCTTCGTTCTCGTGGAGGCGGCGCAGGTCTTCGGCGCTGGCATTGTTCAGGAACAGGTTCAGCGGTTTGCCCGGGCCGATGTTCATTTCGGCGCGGATGTTACGCAGGCCCAACATGAAGGTCTTGAGCCATTCAATGTCGTCTTCGGCGGCCGGGTCGATGCGGGTTTCGTTGGCCACCGGCCACGGTTGCAGCATGATCGTCTTGCCTTGGGCGCCCGCCAGCGGAGCGACACGCTGCCAGATTTCCTCAGTGATGAACGGCATGAACGGATGCGCCAGGCGCAGGGCGACTTCCAGCACGCGCACCAGGGTGCGGCGGGTGCCGCGCTGGCGTTCGACCGGGGCGTTTTCGTCCCACAGCACTGGTTTGGACAGTTCCAGGTACCAGTCGCAGTACTGGTTCCAGATGAACTCGTACAACGCTTGTGCCGCCAGGTCGAAACGGAACTGATCGAGCTGGCGGGTCACTTCGGCTTCGGTGCGTTGCAGCTGGGAAATAATCCAGCGATCAGCCAGGGTCAGCTCAAAGGCTTCGCCGTTCTGGCCGCAGTCTTCGCCTTTGTCCAGTACGTAGCGCGCGGCGTTCCAGATCTTGTTGCAGAAGTTGCGATAACCCTCAACGCGGCCCATGTCGAACTTGATGTCACGACCGGTAGACGCCAGCGAGCAGAAGGTGAAGCGCAGGGCGTCGGTGCCGTAGCTGGCGATGCCGTCGGCGAATTCTTCGCGGGTGGCCTTCTCGATCTTCTTCGCCAGTTTTGGCTGCATCAGGCCCGAAGTGCGTTTCTGCACCAGGGTTTCCAGATCGATGCCGTCGATGATGTCCAGCGGGTCCAGGACGTTGCCCTTGGACTTGGACATCTTCTGGCCCTGGCCATCGCGCACCAGGCCGTGCACGTAGACGGTCTTGAATGGGACTTGTGGCGTGCCGTCTTCGTTTTTCACCAGGTGCATGGTCAGCATGATCATCCGGGCGACCCAGAAGAAAATGATGTCGAAGCCGGTGACCAGTACGTCGGTGGAGTGGAATTTCTTCAGGAACTCGGTCTGCTGCGGCCAGCCCAGGGTGGAGAAGGTCCACAGGCCCGAGCTGAACCAGGTATCGAGTACGTCGTTGTCCTGTTGCAGAGCTACGTCCGGACCGAGGTTGTGCTTGGCGCGGACTTCGGCTTCATCGCGGCCGACGTAGACTTTGCCTGACTCGTCGTACCAGGCCGGGATGCGGTGGCCCCACCACAGTTGGCGACTGATGCACCAGTCTTGGATGTCACGCATCCACGAGAAGTACATGTTTTCGTATTGCTTGGGCACGAACTGGATGCGGCCATCTTCTACCGCAGCGATCGCAGGCTCGGCCAGCGGTTTGGTGGACACGTACCACTGATCGGTCAGCCACGGCTCGATAATGGTGCCGGAGCGGTCGCCTTTCGGCACTTTCAGGCCGTGATCATCGACGCTGACCAGCAGGCCGGCTGCGTCGAATGCCGCGACGATCTGCTTGCGCGCTTCAAAGCGGTCCAGGCCGGCGTATTCGGCCGGGATCTGGCCGTCGACGCTTTCGTTCAGCGTGCCGTCGAGGTTGAACACCTGGGCCGCCGGCAACACGTTGGCGTTCTTGTCGAAGATGTTCAGCAGCGGCAGGTTGTGGCGCTTGCCGACTTCGTAGTCGTTGAAATCGTGGGCCGGGGTGATTTTCACGCAACCGGTGCCGAATTCGGGGTCGCAGTAATCGTCGCCGATGATCGGAATGCGCCGGCCAACCAGGGGCAGCTCGACGAACTTGCCAATCAGGGCTTGGTAGCGCTCATCGTTCGGGTTTACCGCAACGGCGGAGTCACCCAGCATGGTTTCCGGGCGCGTGGTGGCGACGATCAGGTAATCCTTGCCTTCGGCGGTCTTGGCGCCGTCGGCCAGCGGGTACTTCAGGTTCCACAGGAAGCCTTTCTCGTCGTGGTTCTCCACTTCGAGGTCGGAAATGGCCGTATGCAACTTGGTGTCCCAGTTGACCAGGCGCTTGCCGCGATAGATCAGCCCGTCTTCATGCAGGCGCACGAAGGCTTCTTTCACCGCTTCCGAGAGACCGTCGTCCATGGTGAAACGTTCGCGGCTCCAGTCCACGGACGAGCCCAGGCGACGGATCTGGCGGCTGATGTTGCCACCGGACTCGTCTTTCCATTCCCAGACTTTCTCGAGGAATTTCTCGCGTCCCAGGTCATGGCGGTTCTGGCCCTGGGCTTCGAGGCGACGTTCCACCAGCATCTGCGTGGCGATGCCAGCGTGGTCGGTGCCCGGCTGCCAAAGGGTGTTGCGGCCTTGCATACGGCGGAAACGGATCAGGGCATCCATGATCGCGTTGTTGAAACCGTGGCCCATGTGCAGGCTGCCGGTGACGTTCGGCGGCGGGATCATGATGGTGTAGGAATCGCCCGCGCCTTGCGGAGCGAAATAATTCTCGGACTCCCAGGTGTTGTACCAGGAAGTTTCAATGGCGTGCGGCTGGTAGGTCTTATCCATGCGCGGCGGGACCCTATTGGCATTTATTCAGGAAAAGCCGGGAAGTATAGCGGGCGGGGGAGATGCAAGCCACACGCAGCAAGCGAGAAGCCGGACACGGTTGAACCCTGTGGGAGCGAGCCTGCTCGCGATGAGGCCAGCAGATTCAACATCAATGGGGACTGACAGTCCGTTATCGCGAGCAGGCTCGCTCCCACAGGATGTTCACAATGAGGCAGAGGGCGTTATTCGTACTGACTCAGCAATCGCTCCATCCGCGCATCCAGCCGGCGCTTGATCTCGGTCTCGATGTGCGGAGCGAAGTCGTCGATGACGTCTTGCATGATCAATTGTGCGGCGGCGCGCAGTTCGCTTTCCAGGTGCAACAGCGCATCGGGGCCTTTGGCCTCGGCCTTGGGCGCCGGCTTGGGTTCGGGCTGGCCGTTGATCGGCTCGAACAGCAGTGGAATCTGCTCGTCATGCTCGGGCTCGTGCTCCACCGTATCGGTCAACAGCGGTGGTTGCAGGTTGTCGTCGCCGAGCAGTTGGCGGATCGACTCGAGGTCGTCCAGCAGGTGCGTGGGCTTTTGTGGCGGTTTTGGAGTGTCCATCGTGGGCTCAGAGTCGCTGTAAACGGTGGTCTTGCAGAGGATAGCCCTGTTCGCGGTAGAAACGGAAACTCTCCCGCGCGGCTTGCCGGATGCCCGGGTCTTCCACCACCACTTCCGCCACACGGGCGAAGCGCTGGGCAAAAGGCGGCACTTTCAGGTCAAGGTTGACCAGCAAGTCCTGGTGCTGACCGCAGTCATCTCCCAGCCCGAGCACGATCAATCCTTCGGGTTCGTTTTCGGCCGGGCCATGGGGTACGAAGCTCTCGCCCTTGAAGGCCCACAGACGTGCATCGAGGTCATCGCGCTGGGCGGCATCGCTGCAATGCAGGTAGATGCGGTGGCCCATGCGCCAGGCCTTTTCGGTGAGCTTGCAGGCGAAATCCAGCCGCGCCGCCGGATCGGCGCTGGGCAGGATGTAGAAATCGACTTTGGTCATTGCAGTTCCTGAGCCGCCATTGGCGCCGCCCGAAGGCGACGCCAACGCCGGTCATCGGTGTCAGGCCTTGGCGCGGTCCAGCAGGTATTGGGTCAGCAGGGGAACCGGCCGGCCGGTGGCGCCCTTGTCCTTGCCGCCGCTGGTCCAGGCTGTGCCGGCGATGTCCAGGTGCGCCCAGTTCAGGTTCTTGGTGAAGCGCGAGAGGAAGCACGCCGCGGTGATCGTCCCGGCTTTCGGGCCGCCGATGTTGGCGATGTCGGCGAACGGGCTGTCCAGCTGCTCCTGGTATTCGTCGAACAGCGGCAATTGCCAGGCGCGGTCGTCGGCTTGCTGGCCGGCGCTGAGCAGTTGGCCGATCAGCTCGTCGTTGTTGCCCAGCAGGCCCGAGGTGTGGGCGCCGAGGGCGACGACGCAGGCGCCGGTCAGGGTGGCGATGTCGATCACCGCTTGCGGCTTGAAGCGTTCGGAGTAGGTGAGGGCGTCACACAGCACCAGGCGGCCTTCGGCGTCGGTGTTGAGGATTTCCACGGTCTGGCCGCTCATGGTGGTGACGATGTCGCCTGGACGCGAGGCGTTACCGCTGGGCATGTTCTCGGCGCAGGCCAGGATGCACACCAGGTTGATCGGCAGTTGCAGTTCGAGCACGGCGCGCAGGGTGCCGAACACGCTCGCGGCGCCGCCCATGTCGTACTTCATTTCATCCATGCCGGCGCCCGGCTTGAGGCTGATGCCGCCGGTGTCGAAGGTGATGCCCTTGCCGACCAGTGCGTACGGCTTCTCGGACTTCTTGCCACCGTTGTATTGCATGACGATCAGGCGTGGCGGCTGTGCGCTGCCCTGGCCGACGGAATAGAACGAGCCCATGCCCAGGTCTTTGATTTTCTTTTCGTCGAAGACTTCGACTTTCAGGCCCTTGAATTCCTTGCCCAACGCCTTGGCCTGTTCACCCATGAACGTCGGGTGGCAGATGTTCGGTGGCAGATTGCCCAGGTCGCGGGTGAAGGCCATGCCGTTGGCGATCGCTGTGGCGTGGGTCACGGCACGCTGAACTTCAGCCTGGGCAGCCTTGATGGTCAGCAGGGTGATTTTTTTCAGGGCGCGGGGTTCGGCTTTCTGGCTCTTGAACTGGTCGAACTGGTATTCGCCGTCCACCAGGGTTTCAGCCAGCAGGCGGTTTTTGCCGTAGCTGTCGCGACCCTTGACCACCAACTCGTCCAGCGCCAGGACGGCATCAGCGCCACCCAGACCCTTGAGGGTGCCCAACACGCCGGCGATGATTTTACGGAACGGACGGTCGCCCAGTTCGGCGTCCTTGCCCACGCCCACCAGCAGCACGCGCTCGGCCTTGAGGTTGGGCAGGTTGTGCAGCAACAGGCTCTGGCCGACTTTGCCGGCCAGGTCGCCGCGCTTGAGCACAGCGCTGATGGCGCCGCCGCTCAGGCTGTCGAGTTGGGTGGCGACGACGCCGAGCTGGCGGTTTTCACCGACGGCAACCACCAGCGTGGCGGTTTTCAACGTTTCTGGGCTGACGCTTTTTACAACCAGTTCCATGTCCGGATCCCTGAATGAATGGTCAAGATGCCAGGCGCCGACACAATGGCGCGCTGAGCGAGCTTCTTCTATATAAGAGAAGCGCCGGTGCTTGCCGGCGACAAAGGCCGCAGTTTGAACCCCGGCGCCAGGGCCTGACAACCCCACCGACAGCGCTAAATTGTGGCTTTAAGCACCGGGTTAAAGCGTGCGAAGTGACAGGCGCCCCCAATCACAGGATAATGCGGCTCTTTTTTCGGCGGCGCGCTGTGGCGGGCCGGCTCGATACGTTTGCTTGTTTGGCCGCCTTAGGGTTTGTATGAAAAGTCGCCGAGCGGCGATCAGGCAAGGCGAAAACAGGCGAGGAAGCGGAGTTGACTGGTTGTCAATGAGCATTCCAAGCCTGTTTTCAACGCAGCATGATCGTCGCGCAGGCACTTTTCGTACAAATCCTAGCCTGACAGCCCTGGAGTGTCTGGTGTGATCGTCTTCCGTTATCTATCCCGCGAAGTCCTGCTGACCCTGAGCGCCGTCAGCGCCGTGCTGCTGGTCATCATCATGAGCGGGCGCTTCATCAAATACCTCGCCCAGGCGGCCTCCGGTGCCCTGGATCCAGGCTCGCTGTTCCTGATCATGGGCTTTCGCCTGCCGGGCTTTTTGCAACTGATCCTGCCGCTGGGGTTGTTCCTGGGCATTCTGCTGGCCTACGGCCGGTTGTACCTGGACAGCGAAATGACCGTGCTGTCGGCCACCGGCATGAGCCAGCAACGCCTGTTTCGCATGACCCTCTTCCCGGCCACTCTGGTGGCGCTGGTTGTGGCCTGGCTGAGTCTTAGCCTGGCGCCCCAGGGAGCCAACCAGTTCCAGATGCTGATCAACCAGCAGGACGCCCTGACCGAGTTCGACACCTTGGTGCCCGGGCGCTTCCAGGCCCTGCGCGACGGGACTCGCGTCACCTATACCGAAGAACTCTCGGAAGACCGGGTCGACCTGGGCGGCGTCTTCATTACGCAAAAGAACGTGTCTTCCGACACCAAGAAAGACCGCGGCATTTCGGTGCTGGTGGCTGAGAAGGGGCGTCAGGAAATCAACCCCGACGGCAACCGCTACCTGATCCTGGAAAATGGCTACCGCTACGACGGCAAGCCGGGGCAGGCCGATTACCGGGCCATCAAGTACGACACCTATGGCGTATTGCTGCCCAAGCCCGAGGTCAGCGACGAAGTCACCGACCGCGATGCCATGCCCACCTCCAGCTTGCTGGGCAACAACGACATTCGGGCGCGCACTGAATTGCAATGGCGCCTTTCGCTGCCGCTGCTGGTATTCATCGTGACCCTCATGGCGGTCCCGCTGGCGCGAGTCAATCCGCGCCAGGGCCGTTTCCTCAAGCTGCTACCGGCGATTCTTCTGTATATGGCTTACCTGACCATCCTGATTTCCGCCCGTAGCGCGCTGGAGAAAGGCAAGATCCCGCCCGCGTTGGGCCTTTGGTGGGTGCATTCGATCTTCCTGGCGATTGGCCTCGGGTTGCTTTACTGGGAACCACTGCGCCTGAAGCTGGCCAGTCGTCGCAGCGCGCTGGAGGTGGCCCGTGGTTAAACTCGATCGGTACATCGGCAGCAGTGTGTTCATGGCGATTCTCGCGGTGCTGGGGATCATTCTTGGCCTGGCGACCCTGTTCGCCTTCATCGATGAAATGGGTGATGTCAGCGACACCTATACCTTGATGGACGTGTTGAGCTACGTATTGCTGACCGCCCCGCGGCGGCTCTACGACATGTTGCCGATGGCGGCGCTGATCGGTTGCCTGATCGGCCTGGGCAGCCTGGCAAGTAACAGCGAGCTGACCATCATGCGCGCCGCCGGTGTTTCCGTTGGTCGGATCGTCTGGGCCGTGATGAAGCCGATGCTGGTGCTGATGCTGGTGGGTTTGCTGGTCGGCGAATACGTTGCCCCGGCCACCGAAAACACCGCTCAGGCCAACCGTTCCCTGGCCCAGGGTGGTGGCGACGCACAAAGCGCCAAGCACGGCCTGTGGCACCGCCAGGGTGACGAGTTCATCCACATCAACTCGGTCCAGCCCAACGGTGTCCTGTATGGCGTGACCCGCTACCGTTTCGACGACCAGCGGCACATGCTGTCGTCGAGCTTCGCCAAGCGCGCCAAGTTTGTTGAAGATCACTGGCAGCTCAATGATGTCACCACCACGTTGTTCCATGACAAGCGCACTGAAGTGGTCGCCGCGCCGCAAGAGCGTTGGGACGTGGCGCTGAGCCCGCAGTTGCTCAGCACTGTGGTGATGGCGCCGGACTCCCTGTCGATTACCGGTTTGTGGGGGTATATCCACTATCTGGCGGATCAGGGCTTGAACAACGGTCGCTACTGGCTGGCTTTTTGGGTCAAGGTGTTGCAGCCGCTGGTCACCGCAGCCTTGGTGCTGATGGCGATTTCCTTCATCTTCGGCCCGCTGCGTTCGGTGACCCTCGGTCAGCGTGTGTTTACCGGCGTACTGGTGGGTTTCACCTTCCGTATTGCCCAGGATTTGCTGGGGCCGTCGAGCCTGGTATTCGGTTTCTCGCCGCTGTTTGCGGTGCTGGTACCGGCCGCCGTCTGCGCCTTGGCCGGGCTCTGGCTGTTGCGCCGGGCCGGTTGATCAGCGCACCGATGGCGAGGGGGCTGCGGGGGCAAGGCTGTGTGGGAGCAAAGCTTGCTCCCACTTGCGCGGTGTATCAGGTACAATTCCCGGCTATTTTTCGGCGGGCCATGCCTGCAGCCTTTTTGAGTGTTGATCCGTGAGTGATTTGAGTCATATCCGCAATTTCTCCATCATCGCCCACATTGACCATGGTAAGTCGACGCTGGCTGATCGCTTCATCCAGATGTGCGGCGGCCTGGCCGAGCGTGAAATGGAAGCCCAGGTCCTGGATTCCATGGATCTGGAGCGTGAGCGCGGGATCACCATCAAGGCCCACAGCGTTACGCTCTACTACAAGGCCCGCGACGGCATTACCTATCAGCTGAACTTCATTGATACCCCGGGCCACGTCGACTTCACCTATGAAGTCAGCCGGTCGCTGGCGGCCTGTGAAGGTGCATTGCTGGTGGTCGATGCCGGCCAGGGCGTCGAGGCGCAATCGGTTGCCAACTGCTACACGGCCATCGAGCAGGGCCTGGAAGTCATGCCGGTGCTGAACAAGATCGACCTGCCCCAGGCCGATCCGGACCGCGTGAAGGAAGAAATCGAGAAAATCATCGGCATCGATGCCACCGACGCGGTCACTTGCAGCGCCAAGACCGGCCTGGGCGTGGACGAAGTGCTCGAGCGCCTGGTGACCACCATTCCTGCGCCGACCGGCAATATCGAAGATCCGCTGCAAGCGTTGATCATCGATTCCTGGTTCGACAACTACCTGGGCGTCGTCTCCCTGGTTCGCGTGCGCCACGGCCGCGTCAAGAAGGGTGACAAGATCCTGGTCAAATCCACCGGCAAGATCCACCTGGTGGACAGCGTCGGTGTCTTCAACCCGAAACACACCGCCACCGTTGATCTGAAGGCCGGTGAAGTGGGTTTCATCATCGCCGGCATCAAGGACATTCACGGTGCACCGGTCGGTGACACCCTGACCCTGAGCTCCACCCCCGACGTCGATGTGCTGCCCGGCTTCAAGCGTATCCAGCCTCAGGTCTACGCCGGCCTGTTCCCGGTCAGCTCCGACGACTTCGAGGATTTCCGCGAAGCCCTGCAAAAGCTGACCCTGAACGACTCGTCCCTGCAATACACCCCGGAAAGCTCCGACGCCCTGGGCTTTGGCTTCCGTTGCGGATTCCTGGGCATGCTGCACATGGAGATCATCCAGGAGCGCCTGGAGCGCGAGTACGACCTGGACCTGATCACCACGGCGCCGACGGTAATTTTCGAGCTGCTGCTCAAGAACGGCGAAACCATCTACGTCGACAACCCGTCCAAGTTGCCGGACCTGTCGGCCATCGAGGATATGCGTGAGCCGATCGTGCGGGCCAACATCCTTGTGCCGCAGGAGCATCTGGGCAACGTCATTACCCTGTGCATCGAAAAGCGTGGCGTGCAGCACGACATGCTGTTCCTCGGTACCCAGGTCCAGGTGACCTACGACCTGCCGATGAACGAAGTGGTGCTGGACTTCTTTGATCGCCTGAAATCCACCAGTCGCGGCTATGCTTCGCTGGACTATCATTTCGATCGTTACCAATCGGCTAATCTGGTGAAGCTGGATGTGCTGATCAACGGTGAGAAAGTCGATGCCCTGGCATTGATCGTGCACCGTGACAACGCGCACTACAAAGGTCGTGCATTGACCGAGAAGATGAAGGAACTGATTCCGCGGCAGATGTTCGATGTGGCAATCCAGGCCGCCATTGGTGGGCAGATTGTGGCGCGTACAACCGTCAAGGCGCTCAGAAAGAACGTATTGGCCAAATGCTATGGCGGCGACGTCAGCCGTAAGCGCAAGCTGTTGGAAAAGCAGAAGGCCGGTAAAAAACGCATGAAGCAGGTTGGTAACGTGGAAATTCCACAGGAAGCCTTCCTTGCGGTGCTCAGGTTGGATAGTTAGGTCCTATGTCGCTAAATTTCCCGCTGTTGCTGGTTATCGCCGTGTTCGTCTGCGGCCTGTTGGCGTTGCTTGATCTGTTGTTCCTGGCGCCGCGGCGCCGGGCTGCCATCGCCTCCTATCAGGGCAGCGTCAGCCAGCCTGATGGGGTGGTGGTCGAAAAACTCAACAAGGAACCGCTGCTGGTCGAATACGGCAAGTCGTTCTTTCCGGTGTTGTTCATCGTACTGGTGCTGCGCTCGTTCCTGGTGGAACCGTTCCAGATCCCGTCCGGCTCAATGAAGCCGACCCTGGATGTGGGCGACTTCATCCTGGTGAACAAGTTCTCCTACGGGATCCGCCTGCCGGTGATCGACAAGAAGGTCATCGAAATCGGTGACCCGCAACGCGGCGATGTCATGGTGTTCCGTTTTCCGAGCGATCCGAACGTCAACTACATCAAGCGTGTGGTCGGCTTGCCGGGAGACAAGATTCGCTACAGCGCCGACAAGCGCCTGTTCGTCAACGGCGAACTGGTGGCCGAACGGTTGATCGGCTCCGAGCCGGGCACACTGGGCAGCGCCGAGCTCTACCAGGAAAAGCTCGGCGAGGCCGAACACCTTATCCGCAAGGAAATGAGCCGTTACCGCGCCGCACCGGACCATTCGTGGACCGTGCCGGCCGGGCACTATTTCATGATGGGCGACAACCGCGACAACTCCAACGACAGCCGGTACTGGGATGATCCGAACATTCCCAAGGACATGCTGGGCATGGTCCCCGACCGTAATATCGTCGGCAAGGCCTTTGCGGTCTGGATGAGCTGGCCGGAACCCAAACTCAGTCACCTGCCGAATTTCTCGCGGGTTGGCCTGATCAAGTAATCACACACGGCGCTGTTGAACACAGCGCCGAATGCATTTCTGGAGCCTGCACAAGGTTGCCCGAAGGCATGAAGCCAACGATAGTCAGGACGTCATTTTTGAACACAGCGTTAATTGTCCCAAGCCAACGGCGCTTCGCGGCCGTGGTGGTGGAATCCAGCCACGAACTCAGCGTGGGTAAACCGTGAGCGTTTCTCTAAGCCGTCTCGAGCGTCAGCTCGGCTACACTTTCAAGGATCAGGAGCTGATGCTTCTGGCTCTCACTCACCGCAGTTTTGCCGGGCGCAACAACGAACGCCTGGAATTTCTGGGTGATGCCATCCTCAACTTCGTGGCTGGCGAGGCATTGTTCGAACGCTTCCCGCTGGCTCGGGAAGGCCAGTTGTCGCGTTTGCGCGCGCGCCTGGTCAAAGGTGAGACCCTGGCCGTGCTGGCCCGCGGTTTCGACCTGGGTGAGTACCTGCGCCTGGGCTCCGGTGAATTGAAGAGCGGCGGTTTCCGTCGTGAGTCGATTCTGGCCGATGCCCTGGAAGCGCTGATTGGCGCGATCTACCTGGACGCCGGCATGGAAATGGCGCGCGAGCGCGTGCTGGCCTGGCTGACCTCCGAGATCGACAGCCTGACGCTGGTGGACACCAACAAGGACCCGAAAACCCGTTTGCAGGAATTCCTGCAATCGCGCAGTTGCGAGTTGCCGCGTTACGAAGTGGTGGATATCCAGGGCGAGCCGCATTGCCGAACCTTCTTCGTCGAATGCGAAGTGGTCTTATTGAATGAAAAAAGCCGGGGTCAGGGTGTGAGTCGTCGTATTGCCGAACAGGTAGCGGCCGCCGCAGCACTGATTGCCCTGGGCGTGGAGAATGGCAATGACTGATACAACCGTCACCCGCTGCGGCTATGTCGCCATTGTCGGCCGGCCGAACGTGGGCAAGTCCACGCTGCTCAATCACATCCTGGGCCAGAAGCTGGCGATCACTTCGCGCAAGCCCCAGACCACCCGCCACAACATGCTGGGTATCAAGACCGAAGGCGCCGTACAGGCGATCTACGTTGATACCCCCGGCATGCACAAAGGTGGCGAAAAAGCGCTGAACCGCTACATGAACAAGACTGCTTCGGCGGCGCTGAAAGACGTCGATGTGGTGATCTTTGTGGTTGATCGCACCAAGTGGACCGAAGAAGACCAGATGGTTCTCGAACGCGTCCAGTACGTGACAGGTCCCTTGATCGTGGCGCTGAACAAGACCGACCGCATCGAAGACAAGGCCGAATTGATGCCGCACCTGAGCTGGTTGCAGGAGCAATTGCCCAACGCCCAGATCATGCCCATTTCGGCCCAGCACGGCCACAATCTCGATGCGCTGGAGCGGGTGATCGCCGAGCACCTGCCGGAAAACGATCACTTCTTTCCCGAAGACCAGATCACCGACCGCAGCAGCCGCTTCCTGGCCGCCGAACTGGTGCGCGAGAAAATCATGCGCCAATTGGGCGCAGAGCTGCCGTACCAGATCACCGTGGAAATCGAAGAGTTCAAGCAGCAGGGCAAGACGCTGCACATCCATGCGCTGATCCTCGTCGAACGCGACGGCCAGAAAAAAATCATCATTGGCGACAAGGGCGAGCGTATCAAGCGCATCGGCACCGAAGCGCGCAAGGACATGGAGCTGTTGTTCGACTCCAAGATCATGCTCAACCTGTGGGTCAAGGTGAAGGGCGGTTGGTCCGACGATGAGCGGGCGCTGCGGTCGTTGGGTTACGGCGACCTGTAAAGCTCTTCCTGAGTGCATGAATTTTCATTGTGGGAGCGAGCCTGCTCGCGATAGCGGTCTGTCAGTCAACATTCCTGTTGAATATCAGTCCCTCATCGCGAGCAGGCTCGCTCCCACAGTGGTTTGTGGTTGTCAGTAATACTGCGTTTACTCATTGAGAGCTGCGATCCCATGCCGCCAACCCAACCCACCGCCCAACCCGCCTACGTCCTGCACTCGCGCGCCTACCGCGAAAGCAGCGCCTTGGTGGACTTTCTTACGCCCCAGGGGCGACTGCGGGCGGTGTTGCGGAGCGCTCGTGGCAAGGCCGGGACGCTGGCGCGGCCGTTCGTGCCGCTGGAAGTGGAATTCCGGGGGCGGGGCGAGTTGAAGAACGTCGGGCGCATGGAAAGCAACGGTGTTGCGGCCTGGCTTAACGGCGAGGCGTTGTTCAGCGGCCTTTATCTCAACGAGCTGCTGATCCGCCTGCTGCCCGCCGAAGACCCCCATCCCGCAGTGTTCGATCACTATGCCGCCACACTGTTGGCCCTGGCCGAAGGTCGCCCTCTGGAACCGCTGTTGCGTTCCTTCGAGTGGCGGCTACTGGACGATCTGGGCTACGGTTTTGCCCTGAACACCGACCTGCATGGCGAGCCCATCGCAGCGGACGGTCTGTATCGGCTGCAGGTGGATGCCGGCCTGGAACAGGTCTACCTGCTGCAACCCGGGTTGTTCAATGGCACCGAACTTCTGGCCATGGCCGAGGCCGACTGGAGTGCGCCGGGCGCGCTCTCGGCGGCCAAGCGTCTGATGCGCCAGGCCCTGGCGGTTCATTTGGGCGGTCGGCCGCTGGTCAGTCGCGAGCTGTTTCGCAAGCCTTGATCAACCCGTATGCTGTGGGCCGAATCTCTGTCCATCTCAGGAGCGCTTTTCGTGAGCACCAGCAATCGCATTCTTCTCGGCGTGAACATCGACCATGTCGCCACCCTGCGCCAAGCCCGTGGTACCCGCTACCCGGACCCGGTCAAGGCCGCGCTGGATGCTGAAGAGGCAGGCGCCGACGGCATCACCGTGCACCTGCGTGAAGACCGCCGTCACATCCAGGAGCGCGACGTACTGCTGCTCAAGGACGTGCTGCAAACGCGCATGAATTTCGAAATGGGCGTGACCGAAGAAATGATGGTGTTTGCCGAACGCATCCGCCCCGCGCACATTTGCCTGGTGCCCGAGACACGTCAGGAGCTGACCACCGAAGGCGGCCTGGACGTAGCGGGGCAGGAAGCACGGATCAGGGCGGCGGTGGAGCGTTTGTCGAAGATCGGCGCAGAGGTGTCGCTGTTCATCGACGCCGACGAGCGGCAGATCGAAGCCTCCAGGCGCGTCGGTGCCCCGGCCATCGAACTGCACACTGGCCGTTATGCCGATGCGCAAACGCCCACCGAGGTGGCTGAAGAGCTGCAGCGGGTAGCCGATGGCGTTGCCTTCGGCCTGGCCCAGGGCCTGATTGTGAATGCCGGCCATGGCTTGCATTACCACAACGTCGAGGCCGTCGCGGCCATCAAGGGCATCAACGAACTGAACATTGGCCATGCGCTGGTGGCCCATGCATTGTTTGTCGGGTTCAAGTCGGCGGTGGCTGAAATGAAAGCGCTGATCCTGGCAGCCGCCAAAGTTTGATGCATACGCAGGGCCCATGTGGGAGCGAGCAGGCTCGCTCCCACAAGGGGGCCTCAGTGTATTGGGGATTCAGAGCGGCGGGGTTTCCGGGTTCGGCTTGCTCTTGTCGACGCCCGGCACGTGCAGGTTGCCCTCGGCCACCTGGTCGCCTTCGAGCTGCGGCTGTGTGACCCAGGTCAGGATGTCGTAGTAGCGGCGGATGTTTGCCACGAAATGCACCGGTTCACCGCCCCGGGCGTAGCCGTAGCGGGTTTTGCTGTACCACTTCTTCTGGGAAAGGCGCGGCAGGATCTTCTTCACATCCAGCCACTTGTTCGGATTCAACCCTTCCTTGGCCGCCAGTTTGCGAGCGTCATCCAGGTGACCGCCACCCACGTTGTAGGCGGCGAGGGCGAACCAGGTGCGGTCCGGCTCCTCGATGCTGTCGTCCAGCAGGCCCTTTATATAAGCCAGGTACTTGGCGCCTCCCATGATGCTCTGCTTGGGATCCAGGCGATTGGACACGCCCATGGCCTGGGCGGTGTTCTGGGTCAGCATCATCAGGCCGCGCACGCCGGTCTTGGACGTGACTGTCGGCTGCCACAGTGATTCCTGGTAGCCGATGGCCGCCAGCAGGCGCCAGTCGACTTTTTCGGCCTTGGCGTAGTTCTTGAAATGCTTCTCGTACTTGGGCAGACGCTGCTGCAAATGCTGGGCGAAGGTGTAGGCGCCAACATAACCCAGGACATCAACGTGCCCGTAGTAGCGATCCTTCAGGCGTTGCAGGGTGCCATTCTTCTGAACTTTGTCCAGGTAGGCGTTGATTTCGTTGAGCAGGCTGTTGTCTTCGCCAGGGGCCACGGCCCAGCTCTGGTTGCTGGCATCGCCCAGGTCGAAAGCGACCCGCACGTTGGGGAAGTACACCTGGTTCATTGCCACTTCGTTGGAGTCCACCAGCGTCAGGTCGATCTGGCCTTCATCCACCATGCGCAGCAGGTCGACGACTTCTACCGCGTCGGACTCTTCGTATTCGATGCCGGGATATTTCTGTTTCAACTGCGCCAATTGTTCGGCGTGGGTGCTGCCCTTGAGCACCATGATCTTCTTGCCCGCCAGGGCGGCCGGGTCGGTGGGGCGTGATTGGCCGTTGCGGTAGATGATTTGTGGGGTGACTTCGAGGTAGGAGTGGGAAAATCGCACCTGACTCTTGCGTTTTTCGCTGCTGACCAGGCCGGCGGCAGCCAGTACCGGGCCGTTGGGCTTGCCCAGCTGGGTGAAAAGGTCATCGAGGTTGTCGGCGGTCTCGATTTTCAGCTCCACCCCCAAATCGTCGGCGAAACGCTTCACCAGCTCGTATTCGAAGCCGGTTTCACCATTGCGATCCTGGAAGTAGGTGGCGGGGCTGTTTCGGGTAACCACCCGCAGCACGCCATCCTCCTTCACGCGCTCCAGTGTGTTGGGTTTCTCAACACAACCACTGAGCACCAGGAAGAGTCCGGTTGCGATCAGCCACTTGGCGTACCGCGGACGCAAAGCCGTTGGGGAAAACATCTGCGCAGTATACGCAAACGGCCCCGACCGCCATATCTCGACAGCAGAAGGCCAGTCTGCTAGCGGTTGCAAAACATGTCCGCAACACAGGCGGGCCGGGGGGCGCCGTGTTTTGCCCCGATGAAAAATATCTCGGTACGACCGTGCAAACGGGGGCCGGAAGAGCCATTCCTGCAAAGACCGACATTCGGCCAGCATCGTACGTGCCGTTTCGGGTGCCGTCGCCAGCGGTTTAGGCTAGAATGCACGGCCTCAAAGCACACCCCCTTCCCGAGGCTGTCCCGAAGATGTTGATCCTGCGCGGCGCTCCTGCCCTTTCTGCCTTTCGCCACAGCAAACTCCTTGAGCAACTGAGCCAGAAGGTTCCGGCTGTCAGTGGCTTGTATGCTGAATTCGCTCACTTCGCCGAAGTCACCGGCGGTTTGACCGGCGACGAACAGCAGGTGCTCGCGCGCCTTCTGAAGTACGGTCCCAGTGTTCCTGTCCAGGAGCCGACCGGTCGTCTGTTCCTGGTGCTGCCACGTTTCGGCACCATTTCGCCATGGTCGAGCAAGGCCAGCGACATCGCCCGTAACTGCGGCCTGGCGAAAATCCAGCGCCTGGAGCGCGGCATTGCCTTTTATGTTGCCGGTGAGTTCAGCGAGGCCGAGGCCCAACTGATCGCCGAGGGCTTGCATGACCGCATGACCCAGATCGTCCTGGGCAACCTGGAGCAGGCCGCGGGCCTGTTCAGCCATGCCGAGCCAAAACCGCTGACCGCCATCGATGTGCTGGGCGGTGGCCGTGCCGCACTGGAAAAAGCCAACGCCGAACTGGGCCTGGCCCTGGCCGAAGACGAGATCGATTACCTGGTCAACGCCTTCCAGGGCTTGAAGCGCAACCCCCACGACATC
This sequence comes from Pseudomonas sp. P105, assembly GCF_032614175.1. Taxonomy (NCBI): domain Bacteria; kingdom Pseudomonadati; phylum Pseudomonadota; class Gammaproteobacteria; order Pseudomonadales; family Pseudomonadaceae; genus Pseudomonas; species Pseudomonas sp. P105. Next base: position 5,085,740 of record NZ_CP126693.1, on the reverse strand, counting down.
GAACTGATGATGTTCGCCCAGGCCAACTCCGAGCACTGCCGGCACAAGATCTTCAACGCCAGTTGGGACATTGATGGCCAGAGCCAGGAAAAAAGCCTGTTCGGCATGATCAAGAACACCTATCAGATGCACAACGAAGGTGTGCTCTCGGCCTACAAGGACAACGCCGCGGTGATCGTCGGCAACGTCGCCGGGCGTTTCTACCCGAATCCTGAGACCCGCCAGTACGGTGCGGTCCAGGAGCCGGTGCACATCCTGATGAAGGTCGAGACCCACAACCACCCGACCGCCATCGCCCCGTTCCCGGGTGCGTCCACCGGTTCCGGTGGCGAGATCCGCGACGAAGGCGCCACCGGTCGCGGTGCCAAGCCCAAGGCTGGCCTGACCGGCTTCACCGTATCGAACCTGCAGATCCCGGGCTTTGAACAGCCGTGGGAAAAGCCGTACGGCAAGCCCGAGCGCATCGTCAACGCCCTGGACATCATGATCGAAGGTCCTCTTGGGGGCGCGGCGTTCAACAACGAATTCGGCCGTCCGGCCCTGACCGGTTACTTCCGTACCTTCGAGCAATCCATCACCACCCCTCGCGGTGAAGAAGTGCGCGGCTACCACAAGCCGATCATGCTCGCCGGCGGCATGGGCAACATCCGCGCCGAACACGTGCAGAAAGGCGAGATCCTGGTCGGTTCCAAGCTGATCGTCCTCGGTGGGCCGGCCATGCTGATCGGCCTGGGCGGTGGCGCCGCTTCCTCCATGGCCACCGGCACCAGCTCGGCGGACCTGGACTTCGCCTCGGTCCAGCGGGAAAACCCGGAAATGGAACGCCGTTGCCAGGAAGTCATCGACCGTTGCTGGCAGTTGGGTGAACACAACCCCATCAGCTTCATCCACGACGTCGGCGCGGGCGGCCTGTCCAACGCCTTCCCGGAACTGGTCAACGACGGTGGCCGTGGTGGCCGCTTCGAACTGCGCAACATTCCGAACGACGAGCCGGGCATGGCCCCGCACGAAATCTGGAGCAACGAATCCCAGGAACGTTACGTCCTGGCGGTCGGCCCGGCCGACTTCGAGCGTTTCCAGGCCATTTGCGAACGCGAGCGCTGCCCGTTCGCCGTGGTCGGCGAAGCCACTGCCGAGCCGCAACTGACCGTCACCGACAGCCACTTCGGCAACAGCCCGGTGGACATGCCGCTGGAAGTGCTGCTGGGCAAGGCTCCGCGCATGCACCGTTCGGCCGTTCGCGAAGCCGAGCTGGGCGATGATTTCGACCCGTCGACGCTCGACGTTGCCGATTCCATCGAACGCGTCCTGCACCACCCGGCCGTGGCGAGCAAAAGTTTCCTGATCACCATCGGCGACCGCACCATCACCGGCCTTGTGGCCCGTGATCAAATGGTCGGCCCGTGGCAGGTGCCGGTGGCCGACGTTGCCGTGACCGCCACCAGCTTCGACGTCTACACCGGCGAAGCCATGGCCATGGGTGAGCGCACGCCGTTGGCGTTGCTGGACGCTCCGGCGTCGGGCCGCATGGCGATTGGCGAGACCCTGACCAACATCGCGGCCTCGCGCATCGGCAAGATCTCCGACATCAAACTGTCGGCCAACTGGATGTCCGCCGCCGGTCACCCGGGTGAAGACGCCCGCCTGTACGACACCGTCAAGGCTGTCGGCATGGAGCTGTGCCCGGAGCTGGGCATCACCATTCCGGTGGGCAAGGACTCCATGTCCATGGCCACGCGCTGGAACGACGAAGGCGTGGACAAGAGCGTCACCTCGCCGCTGTCGCTGATCGTCACCGGTTTCGCCCCGGTCACCGACATCCGCCAAACCCTGACCCCGCAACTGCGCATGGACAAGGGCACCACCGACCTGATCCTGATCGACCTGGGCCGTGGCCAGAACCGCATGGGCGCCTCGATCCTCGCCCAGGTGCACGGCAAGCTCGGCTCGCAAGCGCCGGACGTCGACGATGCCGAAGACCTGAAGGCGTTCTTCGCGGTCATCCAGGGCCTCAACGCCGACGGTCATCTGCTGGCCTACCACGACCGTTCCGACGGTGGTTTGCTGACCACCGTGGTGGAAATGGCTTTCGCCGGCCATTGCGGCCTGAGCCTGACCCTCGACAGCGTTGCCGAGTCTACGGCTGAAATCCCGGCCATCCTGTTCAACGAGGAACTGGGCGCGGTGATCCAGGTTCGCCAGGACGCCACCCCGGACATCCTTGCCCAGTTCAGCGCAGCTGGCCTGGCCGACTGCGTCTCGGTGATCGGCCAGCCGATCAACAACGCCCACATCAACATCACCTTCAACGGCGACACCGTCTTCGAAGGCCAGCGCCGTCTGTTGCAGCGCCAGTGGGCGGAAACCAGCTACCAGATCCAGCGCCTGCGCGACAATGCCGACTGCGCCGAGCAGGAATTCGACGCGCTGCTGGAAGAAGACAACCCGGGCCTGAGCGCCAAGCTCAGCTACGACGTCAACGAAAACGTGGCCGCGCCTTACATCAAGAAAGGCATTCGCCCACAAGTGGCGGTGCTGCGTGAGCAGGGCGTCAACGGTCAGGTGGAAATGGCGGCTGCGTTCGACCGCGCCGGTTTCAACGCGATCGACGTGCACATGAGCGACATCCTGGCCGGCCGTGTCGACCTGAACGACTTCAAGGGCATGGTCGCCTGTGGCGGTTTCTCCTACGGCGACGTGCTGGGTGCCGGTGAAGGCTGGGCCAAGTCGGCACTGTTCAACAGCCGCGCCCGCGACGCGTTCCAGGGCTTCTTCGAACGCACCGACAGCTTCACCCTCGGCGTGTGCAACGGTTGCCAGATGATGTCCAACCTGCACGAGTTGATCCCGGGCAGCGAGTTCTGGCCGCACTTCGTGCGTAACCGTTCCGAGCAGTTCGAAGCGCGCGTGGCGATGGTCCAGGTCCAGGAATCCAACTCGATCTTCCTGCAGGGCATGGCCGGTTCGCGCATGCCGATCGCCATCGCCCACGGCGAAGGCCATGCGGAATTCGAAAGCGAAGAAGCCCTGCTCGAAGCCGATTTGTCCGGTTGCGTGTCGCTGCGGTTCGTCGACAACCACGGCAAGGTCACCGAAACCTACCCGGCCAACCCGAACGGTTCGCCGCGCGGGATCACCGGCCTGACCAGCCGCGACGGCCGCGTCACGATCATGATGCCGCACCCGGAACGTGTGTTCCGCGCGGTGCAGAACTCGTGGCGTTCGGACGACTGGAACGAAGACGCACCATGGATGCGCATGTTCCGCAACGCCCGCGTCTGGGTGAACTAAGACGGTGTACAAGCTCTGCTTCTTCGTCCCGGCCAGCCACCTGGACGTGGTCAAAAGCGCCGTATTCGCCGCCGGTGGCGGACGGATCGGCGCCTATGATCACTGCGCCTGGGAAGTGCTGGGCCTGGGCCAGTTCCGCCCCTTGGACGGCAGCCAGCCGTTCATTGGCGAAGCGGGGCAGGTCGAGCAGGTCGAGGAATGGAAAGTGGAGCTTGTCGTGGCCGATGAGTTGATTCGTGCGGCGGTGGCGGCGTTGAAGCAGAGCCATCCCTATGAGACACCGGCTTATGAAGTGTGGCGGTTGGAGGATTTTTGACCTTCCCCCGCTCGAATGAAAAACCCGCTGATTAGATCAGCGGGTTTTTTATTGCCCACGATAAATCCCCTCGCCACAAGGATCCTGGTCTGTCAGACGCGCCGAAGTTTCCGACATGTTTTTAAGGTTGTCCCTCGGAAGCGAGGGCTCTAGCCTTTGGGTGTCGCTGCCAATTCAGCGACCGGATTTGACCGTCCGAACTCACAAGACGCACCAGCGCACCAGGACCTATTTCAGGCGTTTTTCTTTCGTCTGAGGTATCGTGTCGCGGCGGCTGTGCGCGGGACGTCTTCGGACGTGCCGGTTTCCTTGTGAATCGGTCGGTCAACCCGCGTACAGCTGCCACTTTTTTGTTTGACCGCGAAATGGTGGTGGCTCCATCGATACCGAAGCCCTGCTAGCCAACCTCAGCGAAACCCTTGCTTCAGCCAATGCCATTCTCAGCGACCTTGCCTTCGATCTGGAAGGCTCGCGGCGGCACATGTTGTTGGGAGTGGCGCAGATAATTGAATTAGGGACGTTGTTGGCGAACAAGGCTTTGGATCGGGTAGAGCTTCGGACCGGATGCAAGTAAGTGCCGGCCTCATCGCGAGCAGGCTCGCTCCCACAAGGGACGGGTGTCGACCACAAGTTGTGAACACCACAAATCCACTGTGGGAGCGAGCCTGCTCGCGATAAATCGAAAGATGAATACAACAATCCCGGCAGAGCACTGAACCTGTAGCGAGCAAGCCTCAAGTGACAGCATCAGCCACCCTGTCGGGTAGATGGCATGGGTTTGAAACTACTGGTGGATGTTTTCGAGCCGGCAAGCTTCTTTCTCGATGCCAATGCACTCGACCGGTTCACTCACGCCTTTCTCGAAGCGGCGTGCATTCATCAACAGGCCTCCCTTGATACCGCCGATGAATGCGAAGGCACCTTCACGGGAACCAGCGCTACGTACCGACAAATCCACCGCCGTGACATTAGGCCTGACTTCATACACCCAACCGCCGTTTTCTGCTTCCTGGGTTGCCCAGAGCTTGGCTTCGCTATAGTCGCGAAATGCCACAATGACCGATTGGGCCCGGGGAGACTCCGGCCACCTCACCGCTCTCAAATTCGCTGGCAAAGAGTTCCAGGCCCGTAACCCATTGGCAAGCGCATCCGCGCCCTGGACCGCTCGGATCCGCCGTGACCTGAAGCCAGGCGGTATACCACGGCTCCTCTTTTCCATCTGCCGGTGTTCCGGCGCCCCATGCATCGTGGCTGGGCTGCCACACACGCGCGCACGCTACCGCGACGACAGCTGTCGCCCGGGTAAAACCGTTATGAGTTGTCATGATTTGATGTCTCATCTGGAACGGTGAAGCCCTGTCGAATCACATACGTCATGACTGCCTATGCTTCGACGTGACACGTTTCACTATGGATTCTGCGGGGGGCGACCTGCTGGGCAGGGCCTCGACCCACCACATCAGTCCTGAGGGTAGATCAAGGTGGGTGAGGCGGTTGCGTTGCGCTTCCGGGGACTTGTAACAAGAAGTGGGAGGGACATAGTCTCAAGACCTGACAATTCGGTGTGTCAGGCAAATTGAGTTGACTGCTGTGGGGCTGCTGAGCAGCCCAGCGGGAGCAAGCTCCCTCGCCACAAAGGCTTCTTGCAGTAAGGGCGTGGAGTTATGGACGGATCTCGATCATGGTGCCATCCGGCACCAGGTTCCACACCTCGCGCATGTCCACATTGCGCATGGCAATGCAGCCATCGGTCCAGTCCAGGGTGTGGAACAACTGCTCAGGGTTTTCTTCGGAATCAGGGGTGCCATGGATCATGATCATGCCCCCCGGTTCCACGCCTTCGCGGCGGGCGCGGGCGGCGTCGCTGATGTTGGGGTAGGAAATGTGCATCGACAGGTAGAAGCGGTCGCTGGTCTTGCGCCAGTCGATCCAGTAGAAACCCTCGGGGGTGCGCTTGTCGCCTTCGATCAGCTTGGGGCCTTTTTTGGCGCCTTTGCCCAATGAAATGCGATAGGTCTTCAGTGGTTTGCCGTCGTTGATCAATTGCAATTGATGGGCGGACTTGAGCACCAGCACTTTTTCGATGGTCTTGCCGTTGTAGGTTCCCACCGCAGAAGCCTGGGACACCGCAGCGAACGACAAGCAGAACAGGACAAGCAACCAGCGCATTGAAACGATATCCCTAGAGGTGTCGCGGCTATTATGGATTTTTAGGTATTGGCAGGCTGGGCCAGCGGCGGGATCGATTCGGATCGCACCGGGTAGTCCTCGGTTCGCCGGTCAGCATAGAAGTATTCTAGGGTACGGCCCACCGTGCGGAAAGCCAGCTCGTCCCAGGGAATGTCCGCTTCGTCGAACAGTTTCACTTCCAGGCTCTCGGGCCCGGCGGCGAAATCTTCGTCCACCAGCTCGGCGCGGAAGAATACATGCACCTGGCTGATATGCGGAACATCGATCAGCGTATAAATGCTCAGGTTGCGCACGCGGGCGCAGGCTTCTTCGGCGGTCTCGCGCACGGCGGCCTGCTCGACGGTTTCGCCGTTCTCCATGAAACCTGCCGGCAATGTCCAGTAACCGCGCCGTGGCTCGATGGCACGCCGGCACAGCAGCACTTTGCTGCCCCAGGTCGGCACGCAACCGGCCACGATATTGGGGTTCTGGTAGTGGATGGTGTGGCAGGTATCGCAGACAAAGCGCAAGCGCGAGTCGCCTTCGGGGATACGCTGGGTTACCGGGTTACCGCACTGGCTGCAGAATTTCATGCTTGGGTTCCTGAATGCTGCGCCTATCTTGGCGTCTGCGGGCGGCTGTCGGCAAGTTGTCGTTTCGCGACACGTCGCAGTGCGGGGGTTGGGCGGCTTGCCTGATTGGTGCATGATGCAAGGTAGCGAATAAATCGAGAAGTCTCATGCTGGACGAGCTACTGCATCGAGTAAGCAACCATACCCCACGTGATCTGGAGACTGACCGACGTTTCCCTGAAGCGGCGGTGCTGGTGCCCATTACCCGCAGTGACGAGCCGGAACTGGTCCTGACCCTGCGCGCCAGCGGGCTTTCGACCCATGGCGGCGAAGTGGCATTTCCCGGTGGGCGTCGCGACCCGGAAGACCCGGACCTGATTTTCACCGCCTTGCGCGAAGCCGAAGAAGAAATCGGCCTGCCCCCCGGCCTGGTGGAAGTGATCGGCCCCCTCAGTCCCTTGATCTCGCTGCACGGCATCAAGGTCACGCCCTACGTGGGGGTGATTCCCGATTACGTCGAATACCAGGCCAACGATGCCGAGATCGCCGCGGTGTTCAGCGTACCGCTGGAGTTCTTTCGCAAGGACCCGCGCGAGCACACTCACCGCATCGACTACCAGGGCTGCAGTTGGTACGTGCCCAGCTATCGTTTTGGCGAGTACAAGATCTGGGGCCTGACGGCGATCATGGTGGTCGAGCTGGTCAACCTGATGTTCGACGCCGGCATCGACCTGCACACTCCGCCCAAGACTTTCATCAATACCTGAAGCCCCGAGGAACCTCATGAAATACCGCCTGGGTGATGCCCGTGTCGAAACCCACCCACAGAGCTGGGTCGCCCCCAACGCCACATTGGTGGGCAAGGTTCGCCTCGAAGAAGGCGCCAATGTCTGGTTCAACGCGGTGCTGCGTGGCGATAACGAACTGATCCTGATCGGCAAAAACAGCAACGTGCAGGACGGCACCGTGATGCACACCGACATGGGCTTTCCGCTGACCATCGGCACCGGCGTGACCATCGGCCATAACGCCATGCTTCACGGTTGCACGGTGGGGGACTACAGCCTTATCGGCATCAATGCGGTGATCCTCAACGGCGCGAAGATCGGCAAGAACTGCATCATCGGCGCCAACTCGCTGATCGGCGAAGGCAAGGAGATTCCTGACGGTTCGCTGGTGATGGGCTCACCCGGCAAGGTTGTGCGGGAATTGACCGAAGCGCAGAAGAAGATGCTCGAGGCCAGCGCGGCGCACTATGTTCACAACGCGCAGCGCTACGCCCGCGACTTGGCCGAGCAAGAGCAATGAACCCGCCAGAACGCCCGGTTCCGTCGCCCTGCGTGAACATCTGCGCCCTGGACGATGACGACATCTGCACCGGCTGCCAGCGCACCGTGGCGGAAATCACCCGTTGGAGCCGGATGGACAACGATGAGCGACGCAGTGTTCTGGCGTTGTGTCATGAAAGGGCCAAGGCCAGTGGGTTGGTGTGGATGTTGCCGGTGAGGCGCTGACGCCCACACAAGACTCTGTAGGAGCACGTACCTGTGGGAGCAAAGCTTGCTCGCGATGCAGGCACCCAGGTCGTCAGGTGGACCGCGTGATCGTTCATCGCGGGCAAGCCTTGCTCCCACAGGTTTGGCCTCCACAGATATTTTTCCTCAAAATCTTTATTTCAGCGACGCCACCGATCCAATCCCACCACCCCCAGCGCAATCGCGACAAACCCCGCCAATACCCCTGCGGCATTGATGAGCACCTGTGGATAACCCAGGTTCGCCACGTCAATGAAAGGGTAGGGGTACGCCGCCAGTAATTCCCCCCGTAGCAGGAGCCACGCGAAGTACACCACCGGGTAAATCATCCACAGCCCGATGTGCTTCATGCGCAAGGTGCCCTTGGGCACGCAGAACCACCAGTAGGTCATGAACAGCAACGGCATGACGTCGTGCAGCAATTCGTCGGCCACGAACTGCCAGCCTTCGGGTTGCCACAGATGTCGCAGCAGCAGGTTGTAGGCCAGGCCGACCAAGGTAATGCTCACGGTAATGCCGCTGCTGACCCCCGGCTGCAAGAACCAGCGCCGGGCCGGCGATTCTCGCTGGATCAGTTCCCAGGTCAGCACCACGGCCACCAGAGTGTTGGTCAGCACGGTGAAGAAACTGAGAAAGTTCACCAGGCCGCCGAGCAAGCTCGCGCCCAGTTCCCAGCGACCGAGCAGGATCAGGTACAACTGGATGCTCAACCCCGCCCAGCCCAACAGGGCCGCCACTGACACGAAACATTGTCGCAGCGCGGGGCGCCGACGGATCTGAATGTCCACGGCTCAGACCGGTCGTTTGGTGCGCATCAGCTTGATGTACAGCCGCTCGACTTTCTCCCGCGCCCACGGCGTCTTGCGCAAAAAGGTCAGGCTGGACTTGATGCTCGGGTCGCTCTTGAAGCAACGAATGTCGATGCGCTCGGCCAGACCCGACCATTCGTAGTGCTGCACCAGGGCGTTGAGGATCTGCTCCAGCGTCACGCCGTGCAGCGGGTTGTTGTTGGATTCGGTCATGGGAGGCCTTCGCGCAAAGAGGTGTAAAGCCGCGCACCTTAGCCGAGGTGCCCGCGTGGTGGAAGTATCACTGAAACGCTGCCTGTTTGTTTCGCGGCTTTGCGCAACGCCTACTGTTACCGAATCCGAAATGATTCATGTCAGTAAAAGGCCTTTCTCTATTTGTAACAGGACATTATCCTTGCACCGCCTGCTGAAACGCTTCTTCTGCCGTGCCAAAGCCCCCCGGCGTTCAGCGATTCCCCTAAAAAGATCAAGAATTCCTTCTTTATGTTCGATGTTCAGACTCTGCAAGACAGCGCTGTCCGGCACTGTATTGCCGCCAGAAACACCCTTCACCTGATGGCCGGTCTCGGCGTCTTGGGCATTGCCATCGGCGCTCAGGCCGCTCCCGCGTTCGACAGCGACTCACCCTGGATGCTGGGTGACTGGAACGGCACGCGAAGCGAACTCGCGAAACAAGGCTACGACTTCAAGTTCGATTACACCGGCGAAATGGGCAGCAACCTGCACGGCGGCTACGACCATGACCGCACCGCTCGCTACAGCGACCAGTTCGCCTTCGGCACGCACCTGGACCTGCAGAAAATCCTCGGTTGGCACGCCGCCGAGTTTCAACTGACGGTCACCGAGCGCAGCGGCAATAACATCAGCAACGACCGGATCAACGACCCGCGCGTTGGCGGTTTCACTTCCGCCCAGGAAGTCTGGGGCCGTGGCCAGACCTGGCGGTTGACGCAGATGTGGTATCAGCAGGCATTTTTCGATGACCGGCTCGATATCAAGGCCGGTCGTTTCGGTGAGGGCGAGGATTTCAACAGCTTCCCCTGCGACTTCCAGAACCTGGCGTTCTGCGGCTCGCAAGTGGGCAACTGGGTGGGCGGCATCTGGTACAACTGGCCGGTCAGCCAGTGGGCGCTGCGGGTCAAGTATCACCTCACGCCTGAGCTGTATGCGCAGATCGGGGCTTATGAACAAAACCCCTCGAACCTGGAAACCGGTAACGGCTTCAAGCTCAGCGGCAGCGGCACCCAGGGCGCCGTAGTGCCGGTGGAGCTGGTGTGGTCGCCCAAGTTCAATGGCCTGCCGGGCGAATACCGCGCCGGTTATTACTACAGCAGTGCCAATGCCACCGACGCCTACAAGGATCGCAACGGCCAGCCGGCCGCCCTGAGCGGCGAGGCGTATCGCAGCGCGTCGAGCAAGCATGGCGTGTGGTTGGGGGCGCAACAGCAACTGACCAGTGTCGCCAGTGATCATTCCCGTGGCCTGAGTGTGTTCGCCAACGCCACGATGCACGACAAGAAAACCAACGCCATCGACCACTATGTCCAGGCCGGTCTCGTCTACAAGGGGCTGTTCGACGCCCGCGCCAGGGATGACATCGGTTTTGCCCTGGCTCGGGTTCACGTCAACCCGGCTTACCGCAAGAACGCCGAGGCCACCAACCAGGCCCGCGCCGTCCAGGGTTACGACAACCCGGCCTTTTTGCCGCCTCAGGACACCGAGTACAGCGCCGAGTTGTATTACGGCGTACACGTGACGAACTGGCTGACCGTGCGCCCGAACCTGCAGTACATCCGCCATCCAGGTGGCGTGGACAAGGTCGATGACGCGCTGATTGGCGGGATCAAGATTCAGTCGTCGTTCTAGTCAGTGCACAAGACCCTTGTGGGAGCGAGCCTGCTCGCGGTAGCGATTTCACATCCAACATTGAAGTCGACTGTCACGCCGCCATCGCGAGCAGGCTCGCTCCCACAGCAACCGCTTCAACCCAATTACCTCTTTCAACTGAACCATGCCCCCTCAAGATCGTCATCTACAGTGACTACTTGCGCGGGACTCCTTAAAACCTCACGGAGAATCACACTATGAGCACTGAGGGTGCTATGAGTCGAAGCCGTCTGCTACCGAGCCTGCTCGGCATTCTGCTTCTATTGATGGGCCTGGCCCTGTTGGCGGGGGGAATCAAGCTGAGCACGCTTGGCGGCTCGCTGTATTACCTGCTGGCCGGTATCGGCCTGGCGCTGACCGGCGTGCTGCTGATCATGGCCCGGCGTGCGGCCCTGGGCCTGTACGCGCTGGTGCTGTTCGCCAGCACGGTGTGGGCGCTGTGGGAAGTGGGCCTGGACTGGTGGCAACTGGTGCCGCGTCTGGCAATGCTGTTTGCCTTGGGCATCGTCATGTTGCTGCCGTGGTTCCGCCGTCCACTGTTGACCCCCGACGCTTCGCCCATGGGCACCCGTGCTTTGGGCGCCGCCGTGGTCATTGCCGGCATCACCGCGCTCGCCAGCCAGTTCACCAATCCGGGTGAAATCGAGGGCCAACTGGACCGCGACAGCGTGCCTGGCATGACCAACACCGCCCCGGCGATGCCGGACGGGGATTGGAACTCCTATGGCCGCAGTGCCCATGGTGACCGTTATTCGCCCCTGGCGCAGATCACCCCCGAGAACGTCAGCAAGCTGGAACCGGCCTGGACCTATCGCACTGGCGACCTGCCAGGGCCGAACGACCCGGGTGAGACCACGGCGGAAAACACACCGCTGAAGGTCAACGGCATGCTCTACGTGTGCACGCCCCACAGCCAGGTGATTGCTCTGGAGCCTGAAACCGGCAAGGAAATCTGGCGGTTCGATCCGAAGCTTTCCACGCAGAAAGCGGAAAACTTCAAGGGCTGGGCCCACATGACCTGCCGCGGCGTGACCTATCACGATGACGCGGTGTACGCCTCGGCCGAGCAGAGCCCGACCGGCGTGGCCAGCACCACGCCGGCCAGCACCGTGTGCCCACGCCGGATCTTCCTGCCGACCGCCGACACGCGCCTGATCGCGCTGAACGCCGACACCGGCAAGATGTGTGAAGACTTCGGTGACAAGGGCCAGGTCGACCTGACCGCCAACATTGGCGGCTTCACGGCCGGCGGTTACTACTCCACGTCGCCACCGGCCGTGACCCAGAACCTGGTGGTGATCGGTGGCCACGTCACCGATAACGTCTCCACCGACGAGCCAAGCGGGGTCATCCGCGCCTATGACGTGCACACCGGCGAGCTGGTGTGGAACTGGGACAGCGGCAACCCGGACGACACCACGCCGATTGCCGAAGGCCAGACCTACACCCGTAACTCGCCGAACATGTGGTCCATGTTCAGCGTCGATGAAAAACTCGGCATGCTCTACCTGCCGATGGGTAACCAGACGCCCGACCAGTTCGGTGGTTTCCGTACACCAGAATCGGAGAAATACGCCGCCGGCCTGACCGCGCTGGATATCGCCACCGGCAAGGTGCGCTGGTACTTCCAGTTCACCCACCACGACCTGTGGGACATGGACGTAGGCGGGCAACCGACGCTAATGGACTTGAAAACCGCCGATGGCGTGAAGCCGGCGGTACTGGCATCGACCAAGCAGGGCAGCATCTACGTGCTGGACCGCAGCAATGGTCAGCCGATCGTGCCGATCAAGGAGATCCCGGTGCCGCAAGGCGCGGTAGAGGGTGACTACACCTCGCCGACCCAGCCGATGTCCGACCTGAACTTCGTGCCGCCGGTCCTCCAGGAACGCGACATGTGGGGCGTGACCCCGTTCGACCAGATGCTGTGCCGGATCGACTTCAAGTCGCTGCGCTACGAAGGCATGTTCACGCCGCCGTCGCTGCAAGGCTCGATCGTCTACCCAGGTAACTTCGGCGTGTTTGACTGGGGCGGTATTTCGGTTGATCCGGTACGCCAGATCGCTTTCGTCAATCCGAGCTACATGGCGTTCAAGTCGAAACTGGTTCCTGCGGCCGAAGTGGCCGGCGGTCCGGGGCGCAAGAGCGAGACCGAAGGCGTGCAGCCGAACAAAGGCGCGCCGTATGGCGTGATCCTCGAAGCGCTGCTTTCGCCAATGGGCCTGCCTTGCCAGGCACCGGCCTGGGGTTATGTGGCGGCCGTTGACCTGACCAACAACAAAACTCTGTGGATGCACAAGAACGGCACCGTGCGTGACAGCTCGCCGGTACCGATCCCGCTGAGCATGGGCGTACCGAGCCTGGGCGGCGCCTTCACCACCGCCAGTGGCCTGGCGTTCCTGAGCGGTACCCTCGACCAGTACCTGCGTGCCTATGACGTGAAAAACGGCAAGCAACTGTGGGAAGGCCGCCTGCCAGCGGGCGCCCAGACCACGCCGATGACCTACACCGGTAAGGACGGCAAGCAGTACGTGCTGGTCGTCGCCGGTGGCCATGGTTCCCTGGGTACCAAGCAGGGTGACTATGTGATCGCTTACAAGCTGCCGGATTAAGCAAAACCGGCGCTCATGAAAAAGGCGACACCTTTGCGGGTGTCGCCTTTTTTAATGCTTCGATTTCACACTGGCCTTTGTGAACGCAACAAGTCTTTGTGGCGAGGGGATTTATCCCCGCTGGGCTGCGAAGCAGCCCTAAAATCTGACAACTCGGTGGATCAGGTCGTTTGAGGTGGTTGTTTGGGGGCTGCTGCGCAGCCCAGCGGGGATAAATCCCCTCGCCACAGTACAACCCCCTCACCACAGGGGATTGTATCCACCTCAGGTTTTACAACTCGATCTTCACCGCCTGGGAAGCCCGGGTCGCCTTGGCGCGGGCGGCGTTGATGGACTCGTCTCGCGCCAGGGCCACGCCCAGGCGGCGCTGGCCGTTGACTTCCGGTTTACCGAACAGGCGCAGGGCGGTGTCCGGTTCGGCCAGGGCTGCGCCGAGGTTGGCGAAAGCGGTCTGGGTCGACTGGCCTTCCACCAGGATCACCGCCGAGGCCGATGGGCCGAACTGGCGGATCAGCGGGATCGGCAGGCCGAGGATGGCGCGGGCGTGCAGGGCGAACTGCGACAGGTCTTGGGAAATCAGCGTCACCAGGCCGGTGTCGTGTGGGCGCGGCGAGACTTCGCTGAACCACACCTGGTCACCCTTGATGAACAGCTCGACGCCAAACAGGCCGCGACCACCCAAGGCTTCGGTCACGGCTTTAGCCACGCGCTCGGATTCAGCCAGGGCCACCGGGCTCATGGCCTGGGGCTGCCAGGATTCCTGATAGTCGCCTTTTTCCTGGCGGTGACCGACCGGTGCGCAGAAGGTGGTGCCGCCAACATGGCGTACGGTAAGCAGGGTGATTTCATAGTCGAAATCGATGAAGCCCTCGATGATCACCCGGCCCTTGCCGGCACGGCCGCCTTCCTGGGCGTAGTCCCAGGCTTTCTGCACGTCATCGGCACTGCGCAGCAGGCTCTGGCCCTTGCCCGAAGAACTCATCACCGGCTTTACCACGCACGGGAAGCCCAGGGTTTCAACGGCCTTGCGGTAGTCTTCCACGGTGTCGGCGAAGAAGTACGGCGAGGTCGGCAGACCCAACTCTTCGGCGGCCAGGCGCCGGATGCCTTCGCGGTTCATGGTCAGTTGCGCGGCGCGGGCGGTGGGGATCACGGTGAAGCCTTCAGCTTCCAGTTCCACCAGCGTGGCGGTGGCGATGGCTTCGATTTCCGGCACGATGAAGTGCGGCTTCTCGGCCTCGATCACCGCGCGCAGGGCTGCGCCATCGAGCATGTTGATCACATGGCTGCGATGGGCCACTTGCATGGCCGGCGCGTTGGCGTAGCGATCCACGGCAATCACTTCAACGCCCAGGCGCTGCAGTTCGATTACCACTTCCTTGCCCAGTTCACCGCTGCCACACAACAAAACGCGGGTCGCGGTGGGCGACAATGGAGTTCCGATACGGGTCATCTGAAGGTCCTCAAACAGGAGCGGAGCATCGAGGGTCGCGCGCCGGGCGAGCTTCCCATGGGGAGAAAGCGCGGCATTTTACATGAACCGCAGGTTTTGGCTTCAGCCGGTGACGGCCTGTTTGCGCAAACGCCAGGCCATGATCAGCCACACTGCGGTGACCCCGGCAAATTTCGAGACCAGCGCGGTGATCACCACAGCCGGTGTCAGGGCATCGATCATGCCGAAGAAAATGAAGGTGTCCAGAGGAATACTCAGGGCCGAACTGATCCACAACCGGTCATGCAGCGGACGCTTGGTGATGGAGAACACCAGCCAGTCAATGCATTCGGATACCGCGAACGCCGTGGCGCTGGCCAGGGCAATGGTCGGGTCGGAGGTGACGTAGGACAACACCAGCGCCACCAGCATCGCCACGATGGCGCCGTGGCCGAATCGAGTTTGCACCATGTCGCGCAGGACAAACACCAGCCCGCCCCAGGCCGACCAGATGATGTCCAGGTGCGGCGCGGCGGAAAACGCGAAGTTGATCAGCACGACGCTGCTGATATAGGCGATCAGGAAAAGCATGGATCGGGGTACCTGGTGGTGACGGATAAAGTGCGATAGCCCCTGTGGCGAGGGAGCTTGCTCCCGCTGGGCTGCGAAGCAGACCCAAAACCTGACAAATCGATGGATCAGATATATCGAGGTGACTGCTTTGGGGGACTGCTGCGCAGCCCAGCGGGAGCAAGCTCCCTCGCCACAGGGGTTGTGTTCAGTCAATGGTGGAGGGTACTTCAGCCACCGCTAGTCCCTCAATTTTCCTCGCTGTCATCCGCCTTCCAATACCCCACCGCCTTCACAAAATCCTGATCCAACCCTTTCTCCTCCAACAACACCTTGCGAATCTGTCGCGACACCTTGCTCTCGGTGGCGACCCAGGCGTACAGCTTGCCGCCGGGCATTTCCAGGTGCTGCACGGTGGTCAGCAGGTTGTTCTGGCGGCCTTCGCGCAGCACCCAGATCACGTGTACTTGCGCGGGGCTGTTAAGGATTTGCTGCTCGGCGCCGTTTTCCACTTCCACCACCACCAGCGCACGCCGGTTGGCCGCCAGGTTTTCCAGGCGACGGGCGATGGCGGGCAGGGCGGTTTCGTCGCCGATCAGCAGGTAGTGGTCGAAGATGTCCGGGACAATCATCGAGCCCCTTGGCCCGGCGATGTTGAGGTATTGCCCGGGCGTCGCCTGGGTCGCCCAGGTCGCGGCAGGCCCATCGCCATGCAGCACAAAGTCGATGTCCAGCTCCAGCGTCTGCAGGTCATAACGGCGCGGGGTGTAGTCGCGCATTTGCGGCATCGGGCCCTGATCCTTGCCAGCGCCGGGGGCGAAGTTTTCCAGGGCGGCGTGTTCCTCGGCGTTCTGTGGGAACAGCAGTTTTACGTGATCGTCGCTGCCGAGGCTGGTGAACCCGGCCAGTTCCGGCCCGCCCAGGGTGATGCGGCGCATGCGCGGGGTCAGGTCCTGCACTCGCAACACCTGCAGGCGGCGGCGCTTGATCTCGTGGCTGACACGGTGAATGGTGTTTTGATCGACTTCAGTCATTGGCTGGGCTCCGAAACAGGTGGACGGTCGGGACCGTCGATAATGGCTTTGGCGGTGTTGTTGAGCAGGTCACGAATCCGCAGGGTTTCTTCCGGGCTCCACCGGCCATGGTGTTTGTGCAGCGCATTGCGCAGGTTATACACCGCTTCGTGGATTTCCGGGGGGCGGTCTTGGCCGCGCAGGGAGCGCTTGCTCGCTTCAATGCGCATGCGTACCTCATTCAACGCCGGGGCCTGGTCTTCAAGGAATAGACGTCCGGCGTCGGTCACGCTGTAGCGTTTTTTTCCACCTTCGGCGTTGCCGGCGATCAATGCGCCCATTTCCAGGAAGGTCAGCGTCGGATAAATCACGCCGGGGCTGGGGCTATAGGCGCCGTCGAACATGTTTTCGATCCGGCGGATCAAGTCGTAGCCGTGGCAGGGCTGTTCGCCAATCAGCGCGAGCAACAGCAATTTCAGGTCACCGGAGGCGAAGACCCGGGGGCCCCGGCTACCACGCTCACGGCCTGCGGGTCGACGTTCGAAACCATCGTGTTCATCGTGTTTTCGGCTGGGATGGGAAGGGGGGACTGTCATATGCCTGCTCTCCGTTCTGCATAAGATAGAACTGAGATATATCTTTATCCGTAGATATATCTTTGACCCTCGATATATCTTGGAACTAAGATATATCGAAGTTGGGTTCCAATTGTTTGAAAAAGATAAGACCTTACCCGAATCCCTTGCCTGTACGGGCGGCAAAGTAGGCCGCTGTCTGCATTCGCAGTGTTAAATCCAGGGTGTGGCTTGCAGGTGTGGGTTGTTTCTTACATCCAAACTTCGGTTTTATATAAAACAGCGTATTTTTCGTTATTGCGCATGGCGGTTTGGCTACGTGCTTTTGGGAATAGGCCTGCTTATTTTTAATTAAAGAGAGTGGATCATGCTCCGGCGTTGAAGTCAGGCCAGGCTGTAGTGGGTCTGCAACTTCAAGCCTTCTCTTTATGCTATGAACAGGTGTCAAACATGCTCAAACAAATCGTATCCGGTACTGCTCTGATCGCCGCAGCCCTGAGTTCCTCGCTGGTCTTCGCTCTGGACGATGCTCGCTCCTCTATTCATATCACCGCGACGATCCCCACCAAGCAGTTCCATGTACTGCCACGCAACCCTGACTTCGGTAAGGATGAAGTCATGCACTACAACCCGGTGACCAACTCCTTGAGCCCTTTGCGTCAGACCTTCGACGTGAAGAACACCGACGGTTCGGTGCATGCCTATATCCTGGGCGGCCAGGCTTCGCTGACCAATGGTACGGACGCCATTCCGCTGCTGACCCGGTTCAACAATGTCACCCTGACCGAGTTTCCTCAGGAAGTGGTGACTGACGCGGCATCCACTCCAGGTACCCAGGCCGACATGCTCATCATGGCCTCGACCGTGCCTCTGGAGAGCCAGGTCGGTCAATACACCGCCGACTTCACCGTGATCTTCGACGCGGTGCCTCGCCCGTAAACCCTTCACTGCCCGATGAGGCTTTTCTCGTCCTGCGGGCATGAACGCAGGTCGGCCGCCCGGCCGGCCTGTACCTGGAACGTCCCGATAGTTTGCTGATATGAGAATCCATTGATGTTTGCGATGACACCCATCGTGGGTGCGCTGGCGCTGTTGTTGTGCGCCAGTGCATTGGCTGCGCCGACCGCCCCGGGTACGACGCCCAGAAGTCTGTTGTCCCAGGCCAAGGGGCTGCCGGAGGAGTTTGAAGCCCACTTTTTCGATGTGCCTCTGGCGGTTCGTATGGAACTCGATCAACAGTACCTCGGCGAAGCCATGGTGGTGTTGACACGCGATGATCGTATTACCTTGCTCGAATTCACCGACACCCAGGACAGCCCGATCCCGCCCGTCGAGCGCGGGCAATGGGAGCAACTGCTCAAACAGGGGCGCGCCTTGGGTGCCTGCGAAGCCAAATGCACGGCGGGGCTGCTGGCGGTGCATTACAGCCTTGAACATTCACTGGTGTCGATCCTCACTGAAAAAGTGGAGCGCGGCAGCGTGGAGAAACGTTATTACGATCAGCCACAGGGGGGCAGTCTGGGCTTGATCGTCAATAACCAACTCAATCTCAACGGTGGTCAGGAGCAGGATACGGGCGGGCGTTATGGCCTCAATGCCAGTTCCAGCGTGGGTAACTGGACCCAGTCGTTCGATCTGCAGCTTTCGCGCCTGGGCGGGCCGGACGATAAGCTCTACCACGCCGTTCATGAGTTGCACACCCAGCGCGAGATGCAAGACAGTTTTTTGCGCCTGGGTTATTTCATGCCGGGCTCCGATGGTTTGAACCGTCAGATCCGTTCGTTCGGGGCCAACCCGGATACCGCGCTGGGGGTCATGTACGGCAGTTCCGACAGCCTGGTGATCAATAATCCCAAGCCCAGCGTGTACCCCATTTATGTCACCGCCAGTCGTCAGGCGGCGGTAGAGATCTATCGCAACGGCCTGTTGCTCAATACCCAGGCCGTCAGCGCCGGCTTGCAGAGCCTGGATACCCGGCCATTGCCTGGCGGCATCTATCAAGTGGAAGTGCGGCTGATTGAAGACGGGCAGACCACCGCCACGTCCCAGGAGCTGGTCTACAAGCCCAACAACTGGCGCAGCGCCGATGATCGCTGGCGCTACAACCTGTTTGCCGGCCGTGAAACCAAACTGCTGAGCAACTGGGACGATCAACCCTCGGGCTTCACGACTGCCGGGGTCGGTCTCAATTACTTGCTGCACCCGCGAGTGGTGTTGGGGCTTTCCACGCGCCAGGTGCAGGACAAGCTGCAGTACGGCACCTCGGTGGACTGGACGCTGCCCAACAACACCAGCCTCTTTGCCAACGTTTACCAGACCGAGCAATACGGCACCGGCATGGACCTGCAGGCGCTGTACAGCTACGGTCTGGGCAGTGTGGTAGCCAGCCATAACCGCAGTTGGCTGGACACGCGCAACACTTACGAAATCCTGCCTGACGGCACTCGTATCCGCCAGCGCGACGTGTTCGTCGGCCAGACCAGCAATTCGTCGCTGTCGGTCTCCCATCGACTGAGCAACAAGTCGTCGATCAACGGGCGGCTGTTCTACAGCGAAGGCAATGTCGAGGGCGCCGGTGTGGACCTGGGATGGACCCAGCGTGGCAAGCTTGGCGGCAGCGATGCCAACTGGCGGTGGTCGGTGTTCGACCGTCCGGGCACCTCCAGTACCGCCGATCAACGAAATCGCGGCGTGGACCTGAGCGTCAGCGTGGCCTTGGGCGGGCCGGGCGAGTATTGGTCAGGCAGTATCGGCACCCGCACATCCCGTGACGGAACGCGGGACAACAATGGGTCGCTGAGCTATCGCCGGGACCTGCAGGATCACGTGCTGCAAAGCGTGTCCGCCACGGTACTGGCCGATACCTATGGCGTGGGTCTGTCCGGCCTCGCCAGTTTCGACACCGATACGGTGTACGGCGACGGTTTCATCCAGCGCTCTTCCTACAACGACAACCTCACCGGTGGCTTGAACCTGAGCAGCACGGTGGCCGTGGGTGGCCAGAAAGTCGCCTTCACCGGCCTGCCCCAGAGTGGCGGCGCGGGCATGATCGTGGATGTGGAAACCGACCTGGACGACATCGTCCTGCTCGCCGACGACCTGACGGGTGGCACCACCACCTTGCGTCCCGGCCGCAACTTCGTGCCCATCACCGCCTATCAGAACAGCCTGTTGACCTTCGACTTCGACGGCGTGCATCCACCGGCGGCCAACATAGAGCCTTCACGCAGCCGCTATCACTTGAACAAAGGGGGCGTGGACTACCGCAAAGTCAGCGTGATGAGAAGCGTGACCGTGCTCGGTCGTCTGCTGGACGCGCAGGGCCAGCCGCTCAAGGGCCATCACGTGATCAACCACGCCAGCCGTGGAGTCAGCGAGGTGGACGGTTTCTTCTCCATGGAGATGAACGCCAGCTCCCCGACGCTTGAAGTGCGCTATGGCAATGACTTGCTTTGCCAGTTCCGCCTCGACCCGGATAACGCCAACAGCGAGGGCGATGTGTTGATGATCGGTGATTTGCGCTGCACGCCAGACACCCTGGCCGACAGCAACAACCCGATCGAGACGGCGGGTTGAACTTGATCCTGGCGC
This sequence comes from Pseudomonas sp. P105, assembly GCF_032614175.1. Lineage (NCBI taxonomy): Bacteria > Pseudomonadati > Pseudomonadota > Gammaproteobacteria > Pseudomonadales > Pseudomonadaceae > Pseudomonas > Pseudomonas sp. P105. Next base: position 5,065,368 of record NZ_CP126693.1, on the reverse strand, counting down.
GCCGGCCAGCGTGGTGCGCCCTTCAGCATTGCAAGCAGTGTTCCGTGAAACGGTCGCCATCGGCCGCCTTCCATTCATGAGGTTTTGTTAATGAAGCGCTTATTGGTTCTGTGTGGTTTGTCGCTGTTTTCGCTGATGGCCCAGGCCGGGCCGCAGATTAATGTCGGGGTGGTCTACGACTATCTCGAAGGCGACAAGAGCACCTACATGAAACGGATCTTCAACGGCGGAACGTCTACCGCATTCGTCAAGGTCGAGATCCTCGAGATTCTTTACAGCGACGACGGCAGCTACCTGGAGGTGCCGCTACAGGATCAGGACGGCGTACTCGCCAGAAATGGTCTGATGGCCAGCCCGGCACGCCTGATCGTGCCGGCCAACGGCATGCAAGGCACGCGTCTGCTGTTCATGGGCGACCGCAGCAAGGAGCGGTACTTCCGGGTTCGCTTCGTCCCGGTGGTGCCGGAGGCCGAGGACGAGTTCGCCGTCAGCGCCGAGGAACGCGAGCAATACAAGAAGGAACGGATCGCCGCCGGGGTGAAGGTGCTGGCCGGCTTCGGCACGGTGTTTTTTGTCAGGCCCAAGGAGACCCGTTTCGAGACGGCCATCGATGACAGTGCCGATCGCTACCTGGTGCGCAACAACGGCAACAGCGTGGTGGTGATCGATGAGTTCAAGGATTGCGCTGCGCAAAAAGACAACGATTGCCGGCCGACCACCAAGCACCACGTCATGGCCGGTCGCACCTTTTCGTTCGACAAGGAGCCTGGGCGTGAGTACCGCTTCAGTCTGATCGAAGGTCGCGAGGAAAAAGCCATCGAGATCAAAGGCTGACGGTATGCCGTCACTGAACTGCCGTTGACGCCACAGGTAATCATCATGTTCAAGATGCTGTTACGTACCCTCCTGTTCACCGCCTTGGCGCTGCCGGGTTTGCCCGCGTGGGCAGCGCTGGAGCGGGAAACGTTCGAACTCTTCGTCACTATCCCGACGACCGACTTCCACGTGCTGCCGGTCGACCCGCAACTGGTCGAGCGTGAACAGCCGATGCTGTTCAGCACCCTGACCTCCGGGCTCTTGCCGCTGCGGGCCAATTACGAAGTGAAGAACATCAACGGGGCCATTGGCGCCCGTCTGGGGCAAGAGGCTTACCTGTCCAATGGCCGTGAGCGCATCGACCTGCAGGTGACGTTCAACAACGTCCAACTGACCCTGGATTCGGCCCAGGTGGTCTCGGCCGCCGAGGCCCGGCCCGGTCGGCGTGTGGGGCTGGAAATCATCGCCGTCAAGACCGAGGAGGAGTATGCGCCTGGGGATTATTTCGGCACCGTGCACATGGTGTTCGATGCCATTGCGCCGTAGGGCAATTGCGGTTTATTGGAGTGGATCGAAATGAGTCGTTCAAACATCTTCGGGCGCGGTGTTTCGCTGTGCCGCGTTGCCACGGCTTTTGTCTTGTTGTGTATAGGCATGCCGACGGCCAATGCATTGACCCAGGAGATCAGTGCGCGTTTCCGGCCTGATCCGGCGAAGCCCATGGAGAACAAGTTCACCAATACCACACCGGTGAGTGGGTATTGTTCCCAGCACCCCAGGGAATGTGAAATCACGGGCATGTTCAGTATTCGGATGCCCATTACCTTTGATTCGTCCGCGCCTATTCAGGCCAACCACCCCAGTAATCGGCAAGGCGCCATGTTCAAGGTGCCCGCCAACTGGCGTCCGGCAACCGTCTTCAATTCAAGCACCGGCGAAAGTGAAGAGGTTGAAGTGCGCGTATCCGGTATCGGTTCGCAATATCGCCTCAGCGTGAGTCCTGTCGAGCTGGTGGGAGGGGGTGAGGATCTCAAGACGGCCCATTACAGGCTATGGGGCGGCAGTTGGGTGTATGCGCCTTCGCCGTGCCGCTACAGTGGTGTTGCGACCTACAACACGCTCACGTACGCATTTTTTTGGAAAACGCCGCAAGAAGGCGTCTGTGCCAAACAGGCCAAATACCTGGTGCCTGATATGCGCTACACCTATCTGGATTTTGCCTACGAACTGCGCACCCCCAACCCCTTGAAGATGTCGGCCGGTCATTACACCGGAACGTTGAGCTACAGCGTCGGGCCGGGCCAGGACTTCGACATGGGTGACGTGATGATCCCAAACGATTCGGTGATTGCGCTCAATTTCAATCTCGAAGTCCAACACACGCTCAAGGTCGAAGTACCTCCTGGCGGCAACAAGGTCGTGCTCGAACCCCAAGGCGGCTGGCAGGCCTGGTTGAACCAAGGGCAAAAACCGACCCGGTTGTTCCGTGACCAGACCTTCCATATCTGGGCTTCATCGCGGTTCAAGATGCGTATGCAATGCCAATTCGCCGATACGAGCGATAACACCTGCCTGCTCTGGGCACCCAGCTCCGGCCTTCTGGTGCCGGTGAATGTCAGCGTGACCCTGCCCAACGGCTTGACTGACGCCGCCGGCCAACCGGTCAACCGCCGTCGGCTCTACCTCGACGGCAGCGGCACTGAACTGTTCCAGCCGGGGCACTACATCGACCGCAAGCCGGGCACCCTGCATTTCGAAGTCGGCCGCAATCAGGTTGAGGAAATGCTAGCTGGGGAAGCCAAGAGTTACATAGGCAATGTGACGGTGATCTGGGATTCAGAGGTTTAGGTGATCCCTTGTGGGAGCGGGCTTGCTCGTTGCAGTTTTATTGGAGTGAAAATGAGTCGTTCAAACATCTTCGGGCGCGGTGTTTCGTTGTGCCGCGCAGTCGCGGTTTTTGCCTTGTTGTTGACAGGCGTTCCGACGGCCAATGCGCTGACCCGGGAAATCAGTGCCGTATTCAGGCCAGACCCTGCTTAGCCTCAAGAGAATAAATTTCGCAATACCACTCCGACCACGGGTTACTGCGCGTCATTTCCAAATCAATGCAAGACGATGTTCAGCATTCGCTTGCCTATCACTTTCAGTTCGACCCTTCCTATCGAAGCGAATCATGGGGACGCTCGGCAAGGTGCGATGTTCAAAGTGCCTGCCGGTTGGCGCTCGCTACAAGTAACCCATGCAAGTACGGGTGAAACTGAAGTCGTTGAAATACGTTTGTCCGGCATAGGTTCGGAATACCGACTTCCTGTTAACGCAGCCGACTTGGTCGGTGGAGGTGTTGACGCTTTAAAGGCTCATAACCTGTTATGGGGTTCTAGCTGGGTCAGTGCGCCCTCGCCATGTCGATTTGGCGGTAATGCACCTTATAACGTCAATTGGTACGGTTTTTTCTGGACGACCCCGGTAGAAGGTGTGTGCGCCAAAAGGGCTCGTTACTTGATCCCCAGCATGACTTACCGTTATCTGGATTTTGCCTATGAACTACGTACCCCCAATCCCTTGACCATGTCGACTGGTCAATACACGGGCTCGCTGACTTATAGCGTTGGTCCGGGGCAGGACTTCGATATGGGCGATGTGATGATCCCGAATGATTCAATAATCGCGTTCAATTTCAAACTGGATGTCGAACACACCCTCAAGGTCGAAGTGCCTCCTGGCGGCAACAAGGTCGTGCTCGAACCTCAGGGCGGTTGGCAGGCCTGGTTGAGCCAGGGGCAAAAACCGACGCGGTTGTTTCGTGACCAGACCTTCCACATCTCAGCCTCATCGCGTTTCAAGATGGGCCTGCAATGCCAGTTCGCCGGTTCGAGTGATAACACCTGCCTGCTCTGGGCACCCAGCTCCGGCCAGATGGTACCGGTGAATATCAGCGTGACTCTGCCCAATGGCCTGACCGACGCTGGTGGCCAACCGGTCAACCGCCGTCGGCTCTATCTCGATGGAAGCGGCACCGAGTTGTTCCAGCCGGGGCATTACATCGAGCGTCGGTCGGGAACGATGCATTTCGAAGTCGCCCGCAACCAGGTCGAGGAAATGCTGGCCGGCGATGCCAAGAGCTACATCGGCAATGTGACGGTGATCTGGGATTCGGAGGTCTAGCGGTCCACCATCGCTCCTAAGGGGTTGGATTGAGTCAATGGCGCGCCACCAAAGGCTGGCACTGGGTATGGCTACCCGGTTGCAGGTACGGCGAGAGGAACGGCGCCATGCCCTTGAGCACTTGTACCGGCAAGGCCGAGGTGAACTTGAAATTCTGCGCCGAAGCCCCCGGTACATAGGCGGTGAGGGTGCCGAAATGGCTGTCGCCGATGTAGAACACAAAGGTCGCGGTGCGGTTGATCGACTTGGAACTGATGACCCGCCCGCCGGCGCCAACGGCTTCGATGCGGTTGTCGCCGGTGCCGGTCTTGCCACCCATCGATAACGGCGTGCCATCGGCCAGGGTGAAACTGCCGGCCACCCGTTTCGCGGTGCCGGCATCGACCACCTGGGACAACGCACCGCGCAACGCCCGGGCCACTTCCATCGGCATCACCCGTTTGCCGTTATCCGGATCGCTGATCAGCCGTGTCTCATAAGGGGTATTGACGGCGAAGTCGAGGCTGTCCACGCGCAGCGCCGGGAGCCGGATGCCGTCGTTGAGGATGGTGCCCACCAGCTCCGCCAGCGCGGCGGGGCGGTCGCCGGAGCTGCCGATGGCGGTAGCCAGCGACGGCACCAGATGGTCGAACGGGTAGCCGACTTTCTGCCAGCGTTGGTGGATATCAAGGAAGGCCTCGACTTCCAGCATGGTGCGGATACGACTGTCGCGGGCGCTCTTGTGCCGGCTTTTGAACAGCCAGCTGTAGACCTCCTGGCGTTCGAACCGGCTGGCTTTGACGATCTGGCTGAACTTGGCATCGGGGTTGTTCAGCAGATAACCCACCAGCCACAGGTCCAGCGGATGGACTTTGGCGATAAAGCCCTGGTCGGGCAGGTCATAGTTGCCCGGGCCGTAGCTGCTGTAGAGCCGTTCCAGGCGTTCGTCGGTGAGCTTTTCGGCGCTCTTGGCCGACTTGAGGTGCGAACGCACAAAGTGGTTGAAGCTTTCCTGGCTGTCGCCGGGAAAGAAATAGCGGTGCACGGCGGCCAGGCGGATCGCCGTGGGGCGCATGCCGTCGAGGAAGGTTTCGAGACGCTGGCCCGTGTCCTTTTTCTGATACTTCTTCCAGAACTTGAGCAGGAAGGTGGTGCCTTCGCGGTCGGCGAACTGCGCCAGGTACTCCTGGCGGCGCGGATTCTTGTCGTCCTTGAGCAGCTCCGAACTGCTGTCGGGACCCGCGTACGTGGCGTAGCGCACCAGGTCACGCATCAGGCGAATGAATGGCAGGTTGATCGACTCGCGCAGGGCGTCGCGCAAGGTGGGATTACGGCCGTTATCTTCCTTACGGAAATTATTGAAGGTGTGCAGCCCGCCGCCGGTGAAAAACGCCTCGCCGGGGCTGGCTGAATAGGTGCGATCCAGCGCCGCCTCCAGCATCGTCGGCAGGTTGCGATCGCTGTGCTGGATCAGGTAGTCGACGGCCCAGCGGGAGAGGCGGTCCTGGTCGGCGATCTCGGCTTTTTTCAATGTTGCCGGGGGTTCGTGGGCATAACGTTCGTGCAGTTCGGCGATGATCTGCAGGTAGGTGGTGAGCACCCGTAACTTGGCGGTGGAGCCCAGTTCCAGTTTGCTGCCTTCGTTGATATCAAAGGGTTGGTCGGTGCTGTCGGTCTGCACGCGCACGCGCGAGCCGTCCGGGGTCAGCTCCAGCAGGGTGAAGCTGTAGCGCACCTGGGCGGTGCTGGTCGGCGTCAGAAGACGTTCGCCCATCAGGCCGATTTCGGCAGCGAACGCCGGGTCCGCCAAGCGCTTGAGGTAATCGGTGGCCTGGGTCTGCAAGTCGTTTTGCAAGGTGCTGGTGGCGGAGAGGTCCAGGCGATCGAGGTCGTAGAACGAGCGGTTGAGCAACGTGGCCAGACGACTGCGGGCGGCGCTGATGCCCTTGTTGATTTCGTTGGGCTGAATGGTGGGTTGCTGCACCCAGTCGCGATAACTGACCTTGCTTGCCAGGGTCGCTTCGGCCAAGGAGGTGTCGATCACGCCGTTCTGGGCCAGCAGCCGGACGTGGCTGTCGGTCAGGCGCGCCAGTTCGTCCCGGCCTTTGGACAGGTAATAGGAGGGGCGGCGCTGGGCGATCATCAACGACAGCATTTCCCGCAGGGCCAGGCCTTTTTCCGCGAGGCTGGCGGGGTCTGTCGCGGTGCTGGACAAGCGTTCGTTGGCACGCTTGAAATCGGCGCCGTACCAGACCCGCAAACCTTCGGCCATGCCGTGGACTTCGCCATGCCCCGGCACGGCGGAGAGCGGCACGCTGTTGAGGTAATCACGGATGATTTTCTGCCGGGCCTCAAGGGTCTGTGGGCCTGCCTGATAGGCCCGCACACTGGCGGAAATCATCTGGCGGATTTTCTCCGCCCCCGACCCGGTGAGGCCATCGGCGGAGTGGCGATACTTTTCCAGCTGCGTAGCCAATGTACTGCCGCCGGCGGACTGACCCGGCAAACTCAGGAGCTTGGCCACCTGGGACCACGCCGCCATGCCGAAGCGCGGCCAGTCCACCGCCGGGTTGGCCTGGGGGTGCTTGGGGTCGAGCAAAAAGCGGTTCTCGATGAACAACAGGCTTTGCACCACCACGGGGGGGATTGCCTCGAAGCTGGCGTACAGTTGCTGCGGGTACTTGAACTGGTACAGCGGCGCGACGCGGCAATCGGTGATCGTCAGGCCGGCCTGGATCTTTTCCGCATAAGGGGCAAACAGGCCCTTATCGACGTAGTTCATCAAGGCCGGGGAGAAACGTGCCTGGGCCTGGATCACATAATCGCGCTTGAGCAACCGCGGCAGGAATTCATCCAGCGAGCTGTAACCCAACCGCCGGTCGAACGGACCCGCCCCAGGGTAGACGATGGCGTCGCTGGGCCCCGGTTGCACCGAATAGGTCAGAGACGCGGCGTACCGGCTGATCTCCCGGGCCTGAAACCTGGACGTGCGCATTTCCTTGGCCACCGCCAGGCCGACCACCACCACGATAATCAACAGCAACAACCAGAACGCTCGCCAGCCATGCCCTGCGCGGCGTTTTTTTTGGGGTAAAGGTGCTTCTTCCATACGTTCAGTCGGGCCCACAGGTTTACTCGAATCGGTTTGCCATAACGCGCCCATAGTCGACTGATCCATTCACGCATTGATCGGGACTTGTTTGAAGCTTAGACGGTGGCGGCGCGGGCGGCGGGGAAATTGTGGACACCGTATGTATAAGACGGTTGTTGTTCTCTATGGCTGATGGGCTTTTGTGGCGAGGGAGCTTGCTCCGGCTCGGCTGCGCAGCAGACGCAACTGATGCATGGCTGAGCAGTATTCCAAGGTTGAAAAAGCCGGGGGCGGCTGCGCCACCCAGCGGGAGCAAGCTCCCTCGCCACGGGTACTACGTTGCTATCGGAAACGTCGTTCAAACATCAAAGTCTCGGGTCAGACCGGGCGGGGCTACCGTAAGTTGATACCCCAACGACAGGAAGCCAAGGAATGTATCCACCACGCCCAAACTCTCATCAATTGCGTCGCGGACGCTCTTCGGAACGGGGGCGAGGTTACCTCGTCACTACGGTCGTTCACCAACGCGTGCCGCTCTTCAAGGACTGGCGATTGGGACGCTTGCTGGTTGCAGAACTGCGCCGGGCTCATGAACGAGGACAGGTTAATTCGCTGGCCTGGGTTGTCATGCCGGACCATCTGCATTGGCTGGTGCAACTGGAGGAAGCCCAACTCACTCAGGTCATGCAAGCCGTAAAATCTCGCAGCACCCTGGCGATCAATCGAGCAATGAATAGAAAAGGTGCCTTTTGGCAAAGCGGTTTCCATGATCGTGCGATCCGCGACAACCAGGAGCTGCGGCCCTTCGCTCGGTACATCATCGCCAATCCGCTTCGCGCAGGGCTGGTGGATCGCATTGGTGATTACCCGCTCTGGGACGCGAAATGGCTCTAGTCGCTCTAGTCGCTCTAGTCGCTCTAGTTGCTCTAGTTGCATTGGTTGCTCTTGTGGCGAGGGAGCTTGCTCCCGCTCGGCTGCGCAGCAGACGCAACTGATGCATGGCTGAGCAGTATTCCCAGGTTGAAAAAGCCGGGGGCGGCTGCGCCACCCAGCGGGAGCAAGCTCCCTCGCCACAGGGGCTGTTCAGCCCAAGAACCCTGCGCTAGAGCCATCGGCATGTCCCCGGGCATGACGCTGCACCATCGCTGTGCAATACTCGGCGCCGTTTTACGAATTGGCTGTAATCCCAGGCAATACGTCTCCATAGATGGGTATAGGGATGAGGTTTATCCCTGATTTTCCCTGGTTTTACAGTGAAACTCTCTGCCTCTGGCTTTTTATACTGCACGGCCCGCTGATCCTGCGGCGTTTGTTCTACAGGACGGTCTGTCCACAAAACAGACCCGGTTTCGGCAAGGTGGCAGGCTTATCGGCTTGCGGCTTTGGAGACTCGGTGGTCAATCCAATAACAAAACGAGGTTGTATCCCTATGCCTGTCGGCAATCATCTGCCCCATGGCGAGACCGCTCAGGGTGGTCCGCTCAAACGTGAACTCGGCGAGCGGCATATCCGCCTGATGGCGCTCGGCGCTTGCATCGGTGTCGGGCTGTTCCTCGGCTCGGCCAAGGCCATCGAAATGGCCGGTCCGGCGATCATGCTGTCCTACATCATTGGCGGCCTGGCGATCCTGGTGATCATGCGTGCGCTCGGTGAGATGGCCGTGCACAACCCGGTGGCCGGCTCGTTCAGTCGTTATGCCCAGGACTACCTCGGGCCGCTGGCGGGATTCCTGACCGGCTGGAACTACTGGTTCCTGTGGCTGGTTACCTGCGTGGCGGAAATCACCGCGGTGGCGGTGTACATGGGCATCTGGTTCCCCGACGTGCCCCGCTGGATCTGGGCCCTGGCGGCACTGATCAGCATGGGCTCGATCAATCTGATCGCGGTCAAGGCCTTCGGCGAATTCGAGTTCTGGTTCGCCTTGATCAAGATCGTCACCATCATCGCCATGGTCATCGGCGGCGTGGGCATCATCGCTTTCGGGTTCGGCAACGACGGCGTGGCCCTGGGTATTTCCAATCTCTGGACGCACGGCGGTTTCCTGCCCAACGGCGTGCAGGGTGTGTTGATGTCCCTGCAAATGGTGATGTTCGCGTACCTGGGTGTGGAAATGATCGGCCTGACCGCCGGTGAGGCGAAGAACCCGCAGAAAACCATCCCTAACGCCATCGGTTCGGTGTTCTGGCGGATCCTGCTGTTCTACGTCGGCGCTCTGTTCGTGATCCTGTCGATCTACCCCTGGAACGAAATCGGCACCCAGGGCAGCCCGTTCGTGATGACCTTCGAGCGCCTGGGTATCAAGACCGCCGCCGGCATCATCAACTTCGTGGTGATCACTGCGGCGCTGTCGTCCTGCAACGGCGGGATCTTCAGCACCGGGCGGATGCTCTACAGCCTGGCGCAGAACGGCCAGGCCCCGGCTGGTTTCGCCACCACCTCGGCCAACGGCGTGCCGCGCCGCGCGTTGCTGCTGTCCATCGCCGCGCTGCTGCTGGGCGTGCTGCTCAACTACCTGGTGCCGGAAAAAGTCTTCGTCTGGGTGACCTCCATCGCCACCTTCGGCGCGATCTGGACCTGGGTGATGATCCTGCTGGCCCAGCTAAAATTCCGTAAAAGCCTGAGCGCTTCGGAACGTGCGGCCCTGAAATACCGCATGTGGCTGTACCCGGTCAGTTCGTATTTGGCGCTGGCGTTCCTGGTGCTGGTGGTGGGCCTGATGGCCTACTTCCCCGATACCCGCGTGGCCCTCTACGTGGGCCCGGCGTTCCTGGTGCTGCTGACGGTGTTGTTTTATACCTTCAAGTTGCAGCCGACGGGTGATGTGCAGGGTTCGGTGCGTTCGGTTTCGTAAGTTAATGGTGTTGTAAAACAAAGCCCCGGTCGGATGATCGGGGCTTTTTTATGATTGATAGACGCGGATTACAAACCCTCACCACAGCTAGTCGAACATCGGGTACCTGTTAGTTCTTACAGTAGACCGCACACCCACAGGTCCCTAGATTAAGTATCGCCCGAAGCACCGACATGGTCGGGAGCGTTTATGAAAGCGATATGGAAAGGGTTTTTCAGCTATTCACTGATTGGACTGGCGAATACGCTGATCCATTGGCAGATATTTTTCGTGCTGCGGGTGGCGGCTGGCCTTGATCAGGCGCTGAGTAACTTCGCTGCTTTTTGCGTGGCGGCCTTATTCTCCTCTTATATCAATGCGCTCTATACCTTCGAGGCCAGAATATCGGCAACCGGCTACGTGCTTTTCCTCTGCGTAATGGGCGGGCTCAGTTATACCGTGGGTTACTTCGGGGATCGCTGGCACTTACACGGCTTACTGACCGTGACGGCTTTTTCGCTGATAAGCCTGGTGGTGGGTTTTCCTTTGTCCCGGTTCCTGGTGTTTCGCGGGCAGCACACGTGAAGGTTTCTCTGATTGTTCCGGTGTTCAACGAAGAACAAGCCGTCGGGCTGTTTTACCAAAGTGTCCGCCGACATCCGGCGTTGAGTGACTACAACGTCGAGATCGTGTTCATCAATGACGGCAGTACTGACCAGACCGGCCCGTTGGCTCGTGACATCGCGTTGGCCGACAGCCGGGTGCTATTGATCAATTTCTCTCGTAATTTTGGCAAGGAGCCAGCGTTGTTTGCCGGCCTTGAGCGCGCCAGCGGTGACGTGATGATTCCGATGGACGTGGACCTGCAAGACCCCATCGATGTCATTCCGCGGCTGATTGCTCAATGGCAGAAGGGGGCCGAAGTGGTACTGGCCAAGCGTCGCGATCGCTCATCCGACACCTACCTCAAACGCGGGGGCGCGGCGCTGTTCTATCGAGTGCTCAATCGCATTGCCTCCCCCCATATTGAACAGAATGTGGGGGATTTCCGCCTGATGGATCGCAAGGTGGTGGAGGTGATCAAGACCCTTCCCGAATACCAGCTGTTCATGAAAGGCGTGTTGTCGTGGGCCGGCTTCAATACCGTTGTCATCGAATATGACCGCGCCGGCCGCGCCGCCGGCAAGAGCAAGTTCAATGGCTGGAAGTTGTGGAACCTGGCCATTGAAGGCATCACGTCGTTCAGCACCGTACCGTTGCGGTTGTGGACTTACGTTGGCGGTTGTATCTCGTTGCTCTCGCTGGTGTATGCCGCGTACATGGTGCTGGACAAGCTGTTTTTTGGAAACGACCTGCCCGGCTACCCCTCTCTGATGACTGCGATTCTGTTTCTGGGTGGTGTGCAACTGGTCGGCATTGGTGTGCTGGGTGAATACATCGGGCGGATCTATCTGGAGACCAAACACCGGCCTCGGTATGTCATCAAGGAGACGATTCAGGGCTCGGGGATAAACCATGATGCCGGCAGCGATGGGAGCCGCTGCGATAAATGCAAATCCCTATCTCAAGGACGTCATGAGTCATGACGTCTCTTCGTACTTACTCAGGCAAATCTCCAAACCGATTTGCTGATCTCTCAGCTCTGGCCGCGGTAACAGTCCTGGCGATAGTCGTGAGATTTCACGGAATCACAGTACCTGCTATCTGGTATGACGAGGCTTTCAGCGTGCTGCTTGCCCGGCACGAGTTTTGGCAGATCTGGTCGCTTACGGCACGCGACGTTCACCCACCACTTTATTATCTCGCGCTGCATTACTGGATGGTTTTGTTCGGCGACGGAGTCCTGGCCGTGAGGTCACTCAGTGCGCTAGCAGACTTAGGTACAGTCTTGCTGGGCATAAAACTGATGAGTCTGGTTGCTACGCGAAGGGCTACCTGGATCGCTGCATTGTTATTGGCATTGCTGCCGATCTCGATTCGATACAGTCAGGAAGCACGGATGTACACCCTGCTCGGACTCTGGCTGATGGGCGCAACCGTGGCATTGGTGTGCTGGGTTAAAACACCTGAAAAAAAACGTTTCCCAGCTATTTATGTGCTGCTCATGACAGCCGCTTTTTATACCCACTATTTCGCGGCGCTGTGTGTGCTTGTTCATTGGTTTTATTGGTGGTGGGGGGCTCCAGGTGGTTCTCGTACCGTGCTATCCGTGCGCGCGTGGATTCTGGCCAATGGTGCGATTTTGGTGTTGTTCTTGCCTTGGTTGCCTAATTTTATTGAGCATTTGGTAGACCGGCCGGGTCTTGGATGGATACCACCTGTCACAGGACAGGCGGTGTTGAGTCTTGTATGGCAGTTCAGTGTGATGAATGTCTGGGGCGCGCAATCGTTGCTTCTGCGGGCGGTGCCCTTGGTATTTGTTATCGCCTGCGCAGCAATACTGATTTGGAAAGACAGGGCCCTGCATCGTTCCAATGGTTTATTGATCGGCTATTTTTTTATCCCGACAATCGTTCTTGCTCTGGTGGCGTTGCTAATCCCGGTATTTGTTCCCCGCTACCTAGTATTTGCAGCAGTCGGTTTGCCTCTGGTCGTTGCGGTTGTTCTGGATACATTAGGGCAACGACCTGGCGCTCTGGTCTTAGCCCTGGTGATTGTGGTCGTGGTAGAAATACAAGGGTTGCAGTCGGTCTATCGGCAAACGGATGGAATCGATTTCCGTAAGCGTTACAAACTTGATGAGCTGGCTGCCGAGATCAAACAAGCGCTTAGGCCGGGCGATGAAATCGTGCTTGACTCGTTGGACTGGTATCTACCGTTCAGTTATTACAACGAGACAGGTATCCAACCGAGATTTTACATTCGCCTCACTCCTGACGCTTTTCTGAAAATCTCAGATCGCAACGGTTATGCCCTGATTCCCGAAAGTTTGAAGTGGGTCTTTTTCAATGATCCGGATGTGTTGAAATGCAACGGGCGCAGGGTCTGGTGGATATCGATCAAATCTTTGTCGGGCGCCAGGGTGCTATCAGCAAAAGACTGGGAACCCACCCTAACCCTTATTGACGGGGAGATGGCTGCTTCTCTATTTACCCTCAAAGCGACGCCCACTCAACTAAGGCGGGCAGCCCGGTGATTGACCGTTACGCCGCCGCCACATCCTGCGGCTCAAAACTGTCAGCCCGCGCCATCTGCCACATCCGCGAATAAAACTCCCCATTGACCTCACCCGTCAGCAATTCCCCCGGTTTCAAGAACACATGCAACTGGGAAAACAGCTTGATTTCAGTGGCGGACATGCGGCGGACCAGATGCTTGGGTTGCAGTTGTGAAGGATGCTCGAGGCCGGCGGCGGCGAGCATTTCGGCCAGGGCCTTGAGGGTGTTGCGGTGGAAGTTGTAGACCCGCTGGGCCTTGTCCGGCACAACCAGGGCGCGCTGGCGCAGGGTGTCCTGGGTGGCGACGCCGGTGGGGCATTTGTTGGTATGACAGCTTTGCGACTGGATGCAGCCGATGGCGAACATGAAGCCCCGCGCGGCGTTGGCCCAGTCGGCACCGATGGCCAGGACGCTGGCGATGTCGAAGGCGCTGACGATCTTGCCGCTGGCGCCGAGCTTGATCTTGTCCCGCAGGTTCAGGCCCACCAAGGTGTTGTGGACAAACAGCAGGCCCTCGCGCAACGGCACGCCAATGTGGTCGGTGAATTCCACTGGCGCTGCACCCGTGCCACCTTCCTTGCCGTCCACCACGATGAAGTCGGGGAGGATGCCGGTTTCCAGCATGGCCTTGGCGATGCCCATGAACTCCCAGGGGTGGCCCAGGCAGAACTTGAAACCCACTGGTTTGCCACCGGACAGTTCGCGCAATTGCTGGACGAACTGCATCAGTTCGATCGGTGTGGAGAAAGCACTGTGGCGTGACGGTGAAACGCAGTCCTCGCCCATAAGGATGCCACGGGTTTCGGCGATTTCCCGGGTGACCTTGTGCTTGGGCAGAATTCCGCCATGGCCGGGTTTGGCGCCCTGGCTCATCTTGATTTCAATCATCCGTACCTGCGGATTCTGCGCTTGGGCGGCGAAGCGCTCCGGGTCGAAGCGACCTTCACGGGTGCGACAGCCGAAATAGCCGCTGCCCAGTTCCCAGGTCAGGTCGCCGCCGTGTTCGCGGTGATAAGGGCTGATGCTGCCTTCGCCCGTGTCGTGGGCGAAATTGCCGAGCTTGGCGCCCTGGTTCAACGCCCGAATGGCGTTGGCGCTCAGGGAACCGAAGCTCATGGCGGAGATGTTGAACACCGACGCTGAATACGGTTGGGTGCATTGCGGTCCGCCAACCGTCACGCGAAAATCGCTGGGGTCGCTCAACGGAGCCGGACGCATGGAATGACCGATGAATTCGAAACCGGTCTGATAAACATCGATCAGGGTGCCGAACGGTTTGTCGGCGCTTTCGTTCTTGGCCCGGGAGTACACCAGGGAACGCTGTGCGCGCGAGAAGGGCAGGGCGTCGCTGTCGGATTCGAGCAAGTACTGACGAATTTCCGGGCGGATGCCTTCGACCAGATAGCGGATATTGCCCAGGATCGGGTAGTTGCGACGCACGGCATGGCGGTTCTGCAGCAGGTCGAACAGTCCCAGCAGACTTAACAGCCCCGTGACCAGCGTGATCGGCCAGAGCCAGTCGTGTTGCAGAAACGGCAGGCTGGCGAGGGTAAAAACTACGCAGCCGGCAAAGAAGGCGTAACGGCTCAGTAAAGACAGGCTCATGCGGTTTCCTTCGGGTGAGCGATGGGGTGGGGCGGTGCAGGCATTCTGCGCTGGCAGCGAAAGGGCGGGCAACTGTGGCGAGGGGATTTATGCTCGCTGGGGTGGGGCAACCCCTGCTCGCTAAACAGGCGCCTCGGTTTCTGAAGACCGCATCGCCTCCATCGCGGGCAAGCCTTGCTCCCACACAGCGCGATCTCAGCTCGCCTGTTTCATCTGCCGCACCGGCAACTCCACGCGGAAGGTGGTTCCCACCCCGACCTCGCTGCGCACTGTGATCTCGCCGTTGTGTTTTTTCACGATGCCGTAGGACAGTGAAAGTCCCAGTCCCGTGCCCTGGCCGACAGGTTTGGTGGTGAAGAACGGATCGAAGATTTTTTGCAGTGTCTCAGGCGGCATGCCCGAGCCATTGTCGGCGACTTCGATCCACACGGTGTCTTCTTCAATGCCGTTGCGCAAGGTGATGGTGCCACGCTCGGGGCCGATGGCCTGGGCGGCGTTGACGATCAGGTTCATGATCACCTGGTTGATCTGCGACGGCAGGCATTCGACTTCCGGCAACGGGCTGTATTGCTTGATCACGTCGGCCTTGTACTTGATTTCATTGGCGACGATGTTCAGCGTCGAATCCAGGCCTTGTTGCAAGTTGGCCATCTGCCATTCCTGGTTGGAGTCGACGCGGGAGAAGTCCTTGAGGTCCTTGACGATCTGCCCGACCCGGCTGATGCCGTCCTTGGACTCTTTGATCAGCAGTGGAATGTCCTCGACGAGGAAGTCCAGCTCCACCTGCTCGCGCAGCTTTCTCAGATTCACCACCAGTTCCGGCGAAGCAATGGCTTGCTCGGCACTGTCATAGGCCTGGAGCATCTCCTGGAGTTTGCCAAAGTAGCCATCCAGGGCCCCCAGATTGGAAGAAATGAAACCGATCGGGTTGTTGATTTCGTGAGCGACCCCGGCGGCCAACTGGCCCAGCGAGGCGAGTTTTTCCGACTGGACCAACTGGCTTTCCAGCATCTTGCGTTCGTCGATTTCCATCTGCAGCAAAGAACTGGCCTGTTTGAACGCCTGGGTCCGCTGCTCCACCAGCTCCTCGAGTTTGCTCATCTGCAATTGCGCGCGGGAAGTCATTTCCCACTTGGTGGTCAGGGTGTTGGCCATTTGCTGGACTTCGATGTTGTCGAAGGGTTTCTTCAGAATCAGCAACCGGTCATGGCCATTGAGGCGGTCCAGCAGTTCGTCCCAGGAATAGTCCGAGTAGGCGGTGCAGACCACCACTTGCAACAGTGGGTCGTGCTTCCAGAGTTCCTCGATGGTTTTGGCGCCATCCCAGCCCTCGGGCATGCGCATGTCGACAAAGGCCAATGCATAAGGGTGCTCCGTTTCCAGCGCTTGCAGCAGTTTGTTCAGACCTTCCTGGCCGCCATAGGCCGAGTCGAGTTCGAATACGGTGCCGGCCGGTTTCGGTGCGTCGCCGAACAAGGCGTTTTCCATGTCCAGCAGATCGACATTGACCTGATCCTCCGGCGTGAGGATTTTGCGGAAATCGTCATGGATGGCCGGTGTATCGTCGATCAACAGGATGCGGCGGTTGCTCAGATTATTCATGCTCACCTTCTGCGAGTTTCAAGGGCAGTTGCAACACGAACGTTGCTCCTGTGCCTGGTCCCTCACTGTGAGCGGTGAGGTGGCCGTTCATCTCAATGGCCGCGAGCGCGCAACTGTGCAAACCGAACCCGTGGCCCTCCTTACGGGTGGTAAACCCATGGGCGAAGATACGCGTCATGTTTTCCGCCGGGATGCCTTCGCCTTCATCCTTGACACTGATCTGCAGGGTGTCGTCATTGATCACCGTAGCCTTGAGGGTCATGTTCCGTGCGTGGTTGGAAACCCCCGCCATGGCGTATTTGGCGTTGCTGATCAGGTTGATCAGAATCAGCAGCAAGCGGTGTTTGTCGCCCAGGATCCGCGGCACGTCGCCGTATTCCTTGAGCACCGTCACGTGGTGTCGGGTCAGGGCGCCGGAGTTCATGCGCAGGGCGTCTTCGAGCAGTTCGCTGACCACCAAAGGCTCCACCAGGCTGTTGGCGCCGGCATAGGATTGCTGGGTGGAGACAATATCCTTGATGTGATCCACGCTCTTGCTCAACTGGGCCAACTCGTCGGTAAGGCCTTGCTGTTCGACCGCGATGGCCTCCACCAACTGGTTCAGATAGCCGGGCAACAGCTTGCCTTTTTCATCTTCGGTAAGGAAGTGCCCCAGGTCGTGGGGGTGTTCATTGATCAGTTGCATCGCCTTGCCCAGCCCCAGGGCCTTGCTGCTGCGCAGTTTACGGCTGATCAGGTCGGCGGAGATGTTCACACTGTTGAGCACGTTGCCAACGTTGTGCAGCACGTTGGTGGCGATTTCCGCCATGCCGGCCTGACGGGCGGTGTCCATCAGTTCGCTCTGGGTGTCCTTGAGTTGGCGGGTGCGCTCTTCGACCCGTACCTCCAGCTCGTCGTTGGCGGTTTGCAGGGCGTTGTTGGCGCGTTTGGTTTCGGCGAAGCTGCGCATCAAACGGATTGCCAGCCCGATCAGGATCAACACCAGGAACGTGGCGAAAACCAACAGGAGAATATGGTTGCGCTGATGCCTGGCGGCAGCTTTCTCCTGGTCTTTGTCCAGCAGGCTGGTGATGGTGTCCAGCCGGCCGGCCACGGGAACGGCTTCGATTCCCTGCAAGAGGTCATTGACCCTGGGTTGTTCGCGCAAGATCAGCGCGATGTGCCTGCTCAGGATATCGACGGATTTTTGCAGACCCACCGGCAGACGCTCCTTGTTGACGTCCAGCCGGTTCAGGCCTAGCAGCACTTCGGCGGCTTGCTCACGGGTGGTCAGATGAGCGAACTCCATGGCGCTGAGCAACAGATCGTAGGTGTCGATGGCAACGTTTTGCAGCTGCAGTTTGTCGGCGTCCGCAAGTTCGCCGAACTGGGCCTGGATGTCATCTTCGGCGGTGGGCAGGAAGGCGAGGGAGTTGCGCAATACCGCATTGTGGGATTTGAATCTTTCCACCAGACGGGTTTTCTCCTTCACCGCCTTGAGGTATTCGTCGCGCTCCTGTTCCCAGCTTGACGGTGCGTGGCGAGCCGGTTCCGATTCGATGGCGTCGAGGCGCTGCCACAGACGCGCCATCTCATTGAGGGGCGAGACCAGGGGGTCATAGTTTTGGCTCAAAGCCATCCGGGATTTAAGGACTTCGTTGTCCCAGATGGCGTCCTGCTGTTTGAGCAGGCGGATCAGGTCCCGAGATTCAATGTACGAGGCGGCCTGCTGTGCACTCGACTGGATGTACATGAACAGCAGGACTGACGCCAGCAAGAGGCCGACGAATGCCAGACCGAGGCGACGCAGGGCGGTCATAGCGGCTTGCCCTCCCATTCGCCGGTGAGCGTCTTGAGGAATTCGACGATCAGTTCCGTGTCGTTCTTCAAGGGTTCACGGCCCAACTGGTACTTGAACATCACTTCCACCGCATTCTCCAGGGTAGGCGCTGACCCGGCGTGAAAGTACGGGGCGGTGATGGCGACGTTACGCAGACTCGGCACCTTGAAAACCTGGCGGTCAGCCTCGTCGCCAGTGACGTTGAAGCGGCCCTCGTCGGCCCGGGTAGGGTTGCCCCGGTCCTGGATGTAGTCGCCCATCACGCCGAATTTCTGGAACATGTTGCCGCCGATGTTCACGCCCTGGTGGCAGGCGATGCAGCCGTATTCCTTGAAGCGCTGGTAACCGAACTTTTCCCGGGGCGTGAGGATGTCGGTGTTGCCCAGCAGGTACTGGTCGAAACGTGAATTTGGGGTCAGCAGGGTGCGTTCATAGTCGGCCAGGGCACCCTGGATGTTGGCCTGGGTCACGCCGTCGGGGTAGGCATCGTTAAAATCCCGGGCGTAGTCCGGGTCCTGGCCGATGCGCTTGAGCACCGTTTCCCAGGTACTGCCCATTTCCGCAGGGCTGGTCACGACGATGTGCACCTGTTCTTCCAGAGTGTCGACGCGGCCGTCCCAGAACTGATGGAAGTTCAGGCTGGCGTTGAACACCGTGGGTGTATTGAACTCCACCGGTTTACCGTCGAAGCCCAGGGAAAACTGTTTGTCGTCGGCGCCACCCTTGTCCAGGCGATGGCAACTGGCACAGGACAGGGTGTTGTTGACCGACAGCCGCGGGTCGTTGAAAAGCCGCAGGCCCAACTGGACGCGCTTGGGGTCCAGAGTCGGCACGGGAGGCAGTGGTTTGAGCGGTTCATCCAACGGCTCGGCGTGAACGGTCACGCTCAATCCCACCAGCAGGCCGAGAGCCAGAATCAGTCCATGTGACGCCATGGGATGCTTTCCTTGAAACTTTTGGTTGATGGAACTCAGGTGTGTTCACGCAAACGGGTTGTGGTGTTGTTCCCACTCGCTCATCCACAGGGCAAAGGCTTGTGGCTCCACGGCCTTGCTGAAGTAGTACCCCTGGGCTTCCTCGCACTGGTGAGCCTTGAGGAACTCCAGTTGCTCAAGGGTTTCCACGCCTTCGGCAATGATGTGCAGGTTCAGGCTCTTGCCCAGGCTGATGATGGTGCTCACCAGCTTTGCGTCATTACTGTCGATGCTCAGGTCGCCGACGAACGACTGATCGATCTTCAACACATCCACCGGAAATTTCTGCAGGTAGCTCAGGCTCGAGTAGCCGGTGCCGAAATCGTCGATGGCCAGCCGTATTCCCAGGCGCTTGACGGCCTTGAGGATGGCGACGGTGGTGTCGACGTTCTGCATCAGTACGCTTTCGGTGATCTCCAGTTCTAACTGTGTCGGGTCGAGACCGGTTTCCTTGAGGGTCCGGGCGATGCCTTCGACGAAACCGCGCTGGCGAAAATCGATGGTGGAGACGTTGACCGACAGGTAGAGCGGGCGCATGCCATCGGCTTGCCAGCGACAGGCCTGCTGGCAGGCTTCCTGGAGCACCCATTGGCTCAGCGGGACGATCAGGCCGCTGTCTTCGGCCACGGGGATGAAGTCCGATGGATAGATCAAGCCGATGTCAGGCCGGTTCCAGCGCACCAGCGCTTCGGCGCCGACCACTTTGCCACTCCTCAGATCGATCTTGGGCTGGTAGTGCAGCACGAACTCCTTGCGTTGCAGAGCCAGGCGCAGGCCCGATTCGATGGTTTGCTGCTGTCGCGCCCGACGGTTCATGTCTTCAGTGAAAAAACGGTAGTCGTTGGGGCCGGTTTCCTTGACGTTGCGCATCGCCGTTTCGGCTTTTTTGATCAACGCCACGGCATCGAAACCGTCGGCCGGATACATGCTGATGCCCAGGCTTGCGGTAACGGTCAGGTCGTGTCCGTCGATGGGGTGGGGCGTGCTGATGGCCGTCAGCAGTTTGTCGGCCACGCCTTTGGTCTGTTGCGAGTCGGTGATGTCTCCCAGTATCACCACGAACTCATCGGAGCCGTAGCGAAACACCGAGTCGGATTCACGCACCACCGTTGCCAGCGCCCGGGCCACCCGCTTGAGCATTTCGTCGCCCACCGGGTGCCCCAGTGCGTTATTGATACGCTTGAAACGGTCCATGCCGATGAACATCACCGCCAGTTGCCGGTCGTGGCGACGGCACTGGGCCATGGCCTGGGTCAGGCGATCACCGAGCAACATGCTGTTGGGTAGCTCGGTGAGTACGTCGTATTGCAGCAAGTGGGAGACTTTCAGCAACTCCTGGACCCGTTCCTCGATGGTGCGCTCCAGACTGCGCATTTTTCTCGCCGCATCCTGGGCCAGTTGCCATTTCCAGGTCATGGCACTGGCCATCTGGCGGATTTCCAGGGTGTCGAAGGGTTTCTTCAGGATCAGCAACTGATCGTCGAACTCGATGCGTTCGGACATGGTTTCCCAGGAATAATCCGAAAACGCCGTGCACAGCGCGATTTGCAGCCGTGGGTCGGCCTCCCACAAACGCTCGATGGTTTGCAGGCCGTCCCAGCCCGGCGGCATGCGCATGTCGGCGAACACCAGCGCATAGGGCTGGCCTTCGGCCTGGGCGCGCTTGACCAGTTCCAACGCCTCTTCGCCCTGATAGGCCGAATCGATCTGAAATTGCAGACGGCTGACCTGGGGTGTGCCAAACAGCAGGCTTTCAGTGTCGTCCAGCGAGTCGTCGCTACCGGCGCCCGGGCTGAGGATCTTGCGGAAGTCCTGGTGGATCGCCGGCGTGTCGTCCACCACCAGGATTCGCCTGTTCGCCGGCACCGACATGGGGTTCATGGGTTGCTCTCCGATAACTGGCTGGCAGGCCGGGTCCAATGGTCCGTCACGGGAACGATGGTGCCGGCCTTGAGCAGTTCGCTGGCTTGCCCACTGTCTACGGCAGTGCTGAAGTAATGCCCCTGGGCCTGCATCGACCCGCCGCTGGACATCAGCGTGGTGCGTTGCTCCTGGGTTTCGACGCCCTCGGCAATGATCCCGATGCCCACATCCCGGGCGAAATTGATGATCGCTCGCAGCGTCATTGCGTTCTCGGGGTCGGCGTTGGCGCTGTCGAGAAACCGTTGGGCGAGCTTGAGATGGTTGACCCGGTAGGTCTTGAGGTAATCGAACGAGGAGTACTCGGTGCCGAAATCATCGATGGCAATTTGTACGCCCAGTTCGCACAGACGTGGCAGCACGTCGTTGTGGGTCCACTTGGTTTGCGCCAGGGTGGCTTCGGTGACATCAAAGCGCAGGTCCCAAGGGGCCAGTTCCCAGCGGGCGGTGGTACGCAGCACGTCATAGATCAGCTCGGGACCGGTCTTGAGTTGCGTCAGGGACAGGTCGATGGCGATCACCGGGGGCGCCATGCCCTGGTCACGCCACTGGCGCATCTGTTGACAGGCCTGGTCCAGCACCCAATGCCCCAGGCCAACGATGATCCCGGTCTTCTCGGCGGCCGGCATGAACGATGCCGGCTCCAGCCAGCCGCGCTCAGGGTGGTTCCAGCGCACTTGCACGCCCATGCCCAGGATTTTGCCAGTGCCCAGGTCGACCTCCGGCAGGTAGTGCAAATGCAGCTCGTTGTTTTCGATGGCCTGGCGCAGGTCATTGGCCAGGGCGACGCGGTCGGTGACTTCCTGATTAATCTCCTCGCTATGGAAATGGTACTGGTTGCGGCCCTTTTCCTTGGACCGGTACAAGGCCATGTCGGACTGTGCCATCAGGCTGTCGGCGCTTTGGCTCTGGGAGGAATACAGGCTGATGCCGATGCTCACGGAGATCCGCACTTCGTTGCCGTCCAGGGAATAGGGCGCCACCAGGGCATCCCGGATCTTGGCGGCCAGTGCGGCGCAATGGGTCGCTTCGTGGACATCCAGTTGCAGGATGGCGAACTCGTCGCCACCCAGGCGCGCTACCACGTCGTTTTCCCGTGTACAGCCCTTGATGCGTGCGGCGACCTCCTGCAGCAGCAGGTCGCCGATCGGGTGACCCAGGGTGTCGTTGATCCGCTTGAAATGGTCCAGGTCCAGGTAAAACATCGCAAACGGTGCCGCCCCCCGGCGAGCCGCGGCAAAGGCTTGATGCAGGCGCTCGATCATGGTGGCGCGGTTGGCCAGCCCGGTCAGGCCGTCGGTGCGGGCCAGCAGGGCGATTTTCTCCTCGGCCAGCTTGCGTTCGGTGATGTCAAGAATGATGCCTTCCACTTCCAGCAGCAGGCCCTGTTCGTTGCGCACCGGAATGTAGCGGTTTTCCACCCAGCGGAACGCGCCGTCGCCCGTGCGCATGCGGAACTCGATGGACGCCCCCGCTGTGTCGCGGTTCAAGACGCGGACCATGGCGTCGTCGATCTTGCTTTGGTCGTCGGGATGGATCAGGGTTTGCGCCCAGTCCGGCGAGTTGACCAGTTGCGCCGCCGCGTGGCCGAACTTGGTGATGTTGTGGGAAATGTACATCAGCGCGAACGGCGGCTCGCCACGCAGGCGGTACAGGATGGTCGGGCTGTTCTGCACGATGATGTTGGCGTCGGCCAGCTCCCGCGTGCGCTCCTGCACCGCGCGTTCGAGCATGTCCATTTTCAGCGCCGCGTCTTCGGTCATCTGCCATTTGACGGTCAGGGTACTGGCCATCTGGCGGATCTCGATGGCATCGAAGGGTTTTTTCAGGATGAGCAGGCGGTCGCCCAGTTCGAGGCGCTCGGCGATGTCTTCCCAGGAATAATCCGAATAGGCGGTGCACAGCGCCACTTGCAGCTTGGGGTCGACGCGCCATAGCCGTTCGATGGTTTCAAGGCCGTCCCAGCCAGGGGGCATACGCATGTCGATGAACGCCATGGCGTAGGGTTTGCCCTCGGCCAAGGCAGATTCGACCTTGTTCAGGGCTTCCATGCCCTGGAAGGCCGAATCGAGCACGAAACTCTGACTGGCAACCGCCACAGGCGCGCCGAACAGGGCTGCTTCAGCGCTGCTCAGGCTGTCCTCGGGGGTAGCATGGGGGCTGAGGATCTTACGAAAATCCTCGTGGATCGTCGGAGTGTCATCGACGATCAGGATCCGCCGGTTGGCCCTTTCCGTCGGCAGGCTCATGGCCGTGCACCGTCGCGATGCTGACTGTTGAACCGTGGATACATCTGATATCCCTTCCGTTGGCATGAGTATTCTGGCCTGTACTTGGCCCTTCATGGTCTACAGCATAGCTGTCTCATTGAGATGCGCTCGGCCGGTCAAGGCAAAATCGTGTCTAAATTCACGCAATCTACTAGCCTCTAATTCGGGGGTAGCGTAGAACAGGTGTCGTTAACAGGAGGGGGGTCCAATGGAAGATCAATCGCAGGATGTACCGGTCCGGAAGCCGACGGTACTGTTGGTCGATGATGAAGAGTCGATTCTCAATAGCCTGCGTCGGTTATTGCGCAGCCAGCCGTACGAAATCCTGCTGGCTGACAGTGGCGCCAAAGCCCTGGAAATCCTCAAGGAGCGGCCGGTCGACCTGGTCATGACCGATGCCCGCATGCCCAACATGGACGGCGCCACTTTGTTGGCGCAGATTCGCAAGCTTTATCCATCGACCTTGCGCATCCTGCTCACCGGTTATGCCGATGTGGACATGATGACCAAGGCCATCAACGAGGGGCAGTTGTATCGCTACCTCAGCAAACCCTGGAACGACGAGGAACTGGTGCAGGCCCTGCGTCAGGCCCTGGCGCACCAGCACTCCGAAAGCGAGCGCCAGCGCCTCGAAGCGCTGAACCGTGAACAGAACGAACAGCTGCGGATACTCAACACCACCCTGGAAAAACGCGTGGCGTCGCGCACCGCCGAGCTGCAGCAGACCGCCGACATGCTCGACCTGGCCTATGACGAGCTCAAGCGCAGCTATGTGACCGGCACCGAAGTGTTTTCGCTGATCGCCAACCTGCGCCTGCCCAAGGCCAAGCAGACCAACCGGCAGATCATCGAGCTGATCCGGGTCTACAGCAGGCTGCACTTTCTGGACGAGTCCACCGACCGCGACCTGACCATGGCCGCGGCGCTCTACAACATCGGCAAATTGAGCTGGACCGACAACATGATGGTCACGCCCGCCGACATGCTGCACCACACCGAGCTTGATCTCTACCGGGCCTATCCGAAGCAGAGCGAGTCGCTGCTGATGACCCTGGACCCGATGAAAGACGCCGCGCGCATCATCCTCCATCACCAGGAACGTTGGGACGGCAGCGGTTTTCCCGACCATCTGCGAGGCGAGGCCATTCCGTTCGGTTCGCGGCTGTTGAAACTGGCGGTGGACTTCATCGAACTGCAGCGCGGGTTGATCCTGGAGCGGCAGATGAACAGCGACGAGGCGCTGGTCTACATCCGCAAATACGCCGGCAAACTATACGACCCGGGCATGGTGGAGGACTTCATCAAGGCGTGTGGTGAATACCTGGACGACGTGACCTTGTCGGATCCGACGGTGCAGGTCATGACAACCCGCGACCTGACGGCCGGCATGATCCTGGCGCGCAACCTCAACGCCGACAACGGCATGCTGTTGCTCAACGCCGGCAAGGTGCTGAGCGCGCCTCTGGTGGAAAAGCTCATTGCTTTCGAAGCGATGGAAGGGGCGCGCTACAGCGTGTTCGTCAAAATCCCCGAAGAGGCAGACCCTTCGGTGCCGAAGCCGATGTTGGGGTGATGCAGATCTGACTGAGAGTACAGTCATCCTGTGGGAGCGAGCTTGGCTCCCACAAAAACTGCTCCCACAGTGGTTTTGTGTGGCGTCTGAAGGTGGCGCCGGGCTTTGCTCCCATCGCTGCGCTCTGTACCCTTGCGAGCATTTTTCTGCCCAGGGCATTTCATCATGACCACTCCCATCATCCGCATCGCCGCCGCTCTGTTGATCGGACCGGACGGCCGGACCTTACTGGTGCGCAAGCGCGGCACCCAGGCCTTCATGCAGCCGGGCGGCAAGATCGAGGCCCATGAGCAACCGGTCCAGGCCCTGGCCCGTGAGCTGGACGAAGAGCTTGGGCTGACGATTGATCCGGCACAGGCCCGTTACCTGGGGGCGTTCAGTGCCCCGGCCGCCAACGAGCCGGGTTTTGTCGTGCAGGCTGACGTTTTTTTACTGAGCATCGATGCGCCGGTTTCTCCCGCCGCCGAGATTGAAGAAGTGCGCTGGATCGACCCGGCCAGTGACAGCGATCTGCTGCTGGCGCCGTTGACAGGCGAGGTGATCCTGCCGTTTTATCGAGCCAGCCTTCTCGAGACGTGCTGACCCCAGACTCAAGGACTGACGCCCATGATTCCATTGCCGGACCTGCTGATTTTCGCCGCCGCCGCGTTGCTGATGGTGCTCACGCCCGGCCCGAACATGATCTACCTGATTTCCCGTTCGATCTGCCAGGGCCGCAAGGCCGGCGTCACCTCCCTGCTGGGGGTGGTGGCTGGCTTCTTCGTGCACATGTTTGCCGCGGCGGCGGGGCTGACGGCGGTGTTCCTGGCGGTGCCCATGGCCTATGAGGTGTTGAAATGGGCCGGCGCGCTGTACCTGTTGTGGCTGGCCTGGCAGGCAGTCAAGCCCGGCGCACGTTCGCCGTTCCAGGCCCAGCAACTGCCGGTGGACTCGACGCGCAAGCTGATCACCATGGGGTTCCTCACCAGTGCCCTGAATCCAAAGATTGCAGTGTTTTACCTGTCGGTGTTCCCGCAGTTCATCAGCCCGGAACACGGCTCGTTGTTCACCCAGAGCATCATCCTCGGGCTGACCCAGATCAGCGTCAGTTTCAGCGTCAACCTGCTGATTGCCCTGTTCGCCGCCGGCATTGCCTCCTGGTTCGTCCATAACCCCACCTGGTTGGCGGCGCAGCGCTACTTCATGGGGTTTGTGCTCGGCGCGCTGGCGTTGCGCCTGATGCTTGAACAACGGCGTTCGGCGTGAGCATTCGACGGCTTGCAGCGGGTGATGCCCAGGCGTATCGCGACCTGATGCTCCAGGCCTACGCGCTTCATCCCCAAGCTTTCACCTCCAGCGTCAGCGAGCGAGCGGCGATGCCCATGAGGTGGTGGGAATCACGTCTGAACAGTCGGCTGGATGTGTTGGTGGGGGCGTTTGTCGAGCATGAACTGGTGGGCATTGTCGGGCTGTCCCTGGAGCCGCGGGAAAAAGCCCGGCACAAGGCCACGTTGTTCGGCATGTACGTCGCTGACTCTCATCGCCACGCTGGCCTCGGCTACCAACTGGTGCAGGCGGCACTCGAAGAAGCCCGACGCCATTCGTTTTTACGGCTGGTGCAACTGACCGTCACCGCCGGCAACGATCCTGCCGTCAGGCTCTACCAGCGCTGCGGTTTCGTGCTGTACGGCCTGGAGCCGATGGCGATACGGGTGGACGAGGACTACCTCGACAAGATCCATATGTGGCTAGAGCTCTGAGTCGCTCAGAGATGAGTTCTCGAGTTTTTGATGAATGAGGGTTGTCGAGTTTTTGTGGCGAGGGAGCAAGCTCCCTCGCCACAAAAGCACTCAGCGCACGGCACTGACGCCGTCGAGGGTCGAAAACGAAGTGTCCTTGGCCGTCAGCAGAAAGTCGCGCATGTAGGGCGCATCGAGCATGTCGGTGCGCACGGCGGCATACAGCGTGGCGAACAAACCTTTCTCTCCCAGTCGCTTGGCCTTCACGTAGCCCCGCGAGCTGTATTCATGCAGTGCCCAATGGGGCATGCCGCAGACGCCACGACCGCTGGCCACCAGTTGCATCATCATCACCGTCAGTTCAGACGTGCGCACCTGGGCCGGTTCGATGTCGGCCGGTTCCAGGAAACGGGTGAAGATGTCCAGGCGATCGCGCTCCACCGGATAGGTGATCAGGGTTTCGCTGACCAGGTCTTCGGGCACGATGTAGGGTTTGTTCGCCAGTCGGTGCTGGTTGGCCACGGCGAGCATCGCTTCGTAGGTGAACAGCGGCACGTAGGTGATGCCCGCCAGTTCCAGCGGGTCGGAGGTCACCACCAAGTCCAGGTCGCCCCGGGCCAGGGCCGGCAGTGGGGCGAAGGCGAAGCCCGAGGCCAGGTCCAGCTCGACTTCCGGCCAGGCGTCGCGGAACTGGTCGATGGTGGGCATCAGCCACTGAAAGCAACTGTGGCACTCGATGGCCATGTGCAAGCGCCCGGCGGTGCCTCCGGCCAACCGACCGATGTCCCGCTCGGCGCTGCGCAGCAACGGCAGGGTGGCGTCGGCCAGTTGCAGCAGGCGCAGGCCGGCACTGGTGAAACGCACCGGTTTGGTCTTGCGCACGAATAACTGCATGCCCAAGCGTTCTTCCAGTTCCTTGAACTGGTGGGAAAGGGCGGACTGTGTCAGGTGCAGGCGTTCGGCGGCCTCGACCAGGCTATCGGCTTCGCGCAGGGCATGCAGGGTCTTGAGGTGGCGGATTTCAAGCACCGTGGGCTCCATGAGTAAAACTCGTGATCAACACGAAAAGGTTGAGTTTGTCTCATGTGGGGCTGGCTGTCGACAATGGCGCCATCTTTTACAGGAGGACACACACCATGGCCCTGGCCCACACCTTAGGTTTTCCCCGCATCGGCGCCGACCGCGAACTGAAAAAAGCCCTCGAAGCCTACTGGAAGGGCGACCTGGCACCGGCCGCGCTGCAAGCGGTGGGCCGTGAATTGCGGGCCCGGCACTGGCAACTGCAGAAAGAGGCCGGCATCGACCTGCTGCCGGTCGGTGATTTCGCCTGGTACGACCAGGTGCTCAGCCACACTTTGACCCTGGGTGCCGTCCCGTCGCGATTCCACAACACCCTCGACGCCCAGGCCAAGCCGACCCTCGACACCCTGTTCGCCATGGCCCGAGGCGCCACCGCTGCCTGCTGCGGAGCTGATCACGGGCAAGCCCAATACGCTCAGGAACTGACCAAGTGGTTCGACACCAACTACCACTATCTGGTCCCGGAGTTTTCCGCCGACCAGCGCTTCGCCCTGAGTTGGGAGCAACTGTTCGAAGAAGTGGACGAGGCCCATGCCCTGGGACATCAGGTCAAACCGGTGATCATCGGCCCCTTGACGTATCTGTGGCTGGGCAAGGCCAAGGGCGAGGACTTCGACAAGCTCGATCTGCTCGAGCGTCTGTTGCCGGTCTACGGTGAAATCCTCAATCGCCTCAAGGCCCAGGGCGTTGAATGGGTGCAGATCGACGAGCCGATCCTCACCCTCGACCTGCCCCTGGCCTGGAAAAGTGCGTTCGAGCGGGCCTATCACATCCTTCAGTATTCGCCGTTGAAAAAGCTGGTGGCGACCTATTTCAGTGGTCTGGAAGACAACCTCGGCCTGGCGGTGAGCCTGCCGGTGGACGGTTTGCACATCGACGCGGTACGGGCGCCGGAACAACTGGGTCAGGTGCTCGATCGCCTGCCGACCTACAAAATCCTGTCGGTGGGGCTGGTCAATGGCCGCAACGTCTGGCGCTGTGAACTGGAACAGGCCCTGGCGCAATTGCAGCCGGCCCAGGAGCGTTTTGGCGACAACCTCTGGGTCAGCACCTCTTGCTCACTGTTGCACAGCCCCGTGGACCTGGAGCGTGAAGACCGACTGGACCCTGAACTCAAGAGCTGGCTGGCCTTTGCCGTGCAGAAGTGCGGTGAAGTGGCGGTACTGCGCGATGCGCTCAACGATCCCCAGGCACCCGGTGTGCAACACGCCTTGGCCGACAGCCGCGACGTGCATGCTCGTCGTGCCGGCTCGACACGCATTCACAAAGCCGAGGTTCAGGCCCGCCTCGCCGCGATACGACCACAGGACAGCCAGCGACGCTCGCCGTTTGCCCAGCGCATGGAGCAGCAGCGCGCCCGGCTGAAACTGCCGGCCTTTCCCACCACCACCATCGGTTCCTTCCCGCAGACTCCGGCGATTCGCCTGGCGCGCCAGGCCTACAAGCAAGGCAAGCTGTCGGCCAACGATTATCAGGACGCCATGCACACTGAGATCCGCCATGCCGTGCAGATCCAGGAACGCCTGGGCCTGGATGTGCTGGTACATGGCGAAGCCGAACGCAACGACATGGTGGAATATTTCGCCGAACAACTGGACGGCTATGCCTTCACCCGTTTCGGCTGGGTCCAGAGCTACGGTTCGCGTTGTGTGAAGCCGGCAATCATCTACGGCGACATCAGCCGCCCGAAAGCGATGACCGTCGACTGGATCCGCTACGCCCAGAGCCTGACCGACAAGGTGATGAAGGGCATGCTCACCGGCCCCGTGACTATGCTGATGTGGTCGTTCCCTCGCGAGGACGTCTCGCGTCAGGTTCAGGCGCAACAACTGGCCCTGGCCCTGCGTGACGAAGTGCTGGACCTGGAAAAGGCCGGGATCAAAATCGTGCAGATCGACGAGGCCGCCTTCCGCGAAGGCTTGCCTCTGCGACGCGGGCAATGGCAGGCGTACCTGGACTGGGCCGTGGAGGCCTTCCGCTTGAGCGCATCGGGTGTAAGCGACGAAACCCAGATCCACACCCACATGTGCTACAGCGAGTTCAATGATGTGATCAAGGCCATCGCCGACATGGACGCCGACGTGATCACCATTGAAACCTCGCGTTCGGACATGGAGTTGCTGCAGGCTTTCGAAGCGTTCGAGTATCCCAACGATATCGGCCCGGGTGTCTACGACATCCACTCGCCACGGGTGCCGGACACGGCCGAGATGGTGGCGTTGATGAGCAAGGCGGTGAAGCGGATTGCGGCGGACCGGCTGTGGGTCAACCCCGATTGCGGCCTGAAGACCCGGGCGTGGCCGGAGACAGAAGCGGCGTTGGTGAACATGGTGGCGGCGGCGCGGCAGTTGCGCAGTCAGTTGGCCTGAAGCCCGAATACTCTCACAGGTCAGGGGGAGTGCTCTGCTTTGCTTCATTTGACCGGGTGGAGCGACCACTCGGCAATCTTCATCAAACTGTCACGCAACTGTGGCAGCGCGCTTGAACAAACTTCATCAGACTCGCGCTCTACTGGGGTTCTGCGTTTTGGTGTTTCTTCATGCGTGTATTTATCTTTCTGGCCGCGTTGTTGTTCGGCCTGCCGTCGATTGCGGCTTCTCGATGTGATGTCAACGTTGCGACCCAACGGGTCGATCTGGATCAGGTCAGCCTGGCGTACCAGAGCATCGGCCGTGCCTCCGACCCGGCGTTGTTGCTGGTGATGGGCTTGGGCGGGCAGTTGATACATTGGCCGGACGAGGTGGTGGCGGCCCTGTGCGAGCAGGGCTTTCGGGTGATTCGCTACGACAACCGCGACGTGGGCTTGTCCGCCTGGCGTCAGGCGCCCGGCAGCGCCAACCTGGCCTTTGAAGCCTTGCGCTACAAGCTGGGCCTGCCCGTGGCCGCTCCCTACACCTTGACCGACATGGCCGACGACGGCTTGGGGTTGATGGACGCGTTGCAGGTGCAAAGCTTTCACGTACTGGGGGTGAGCATGGGCGGGATGATCGCCCAGCACATGGCGGCCATGGCGCCGCAGCGGGTGGAGAGCCTGACCCTGATCATGACCAGCTCGGGTGCCGAAGGCCTGCCGGCCCCCAGCGAAACCCTGGTGCAGTTGTTGTCCCGGCGCAGTGCGCCGAATCGTGAAGTGGCCCTGGAACAACAGGCCGATCTGCTGGCCGCCCTGGGCAGCCCGATGGTGGTGGATGATCGTCAGGCGCTGCTGCGTCAGGCCGCCCAGGCCTATGACCGGGCCTTCAACCCCGAAGGCGTGCAACGCCAGATCATGGCGATCATGGCCGAGCCGAGCCGGGTGGCGCTGCTCAATCAACTGCGCGTGCCGACCCTGGTGGTTCACGGCACCGCCGACCCGTTGTTGCCGGTGATGCACGGCGTGCACCTGGCGGCGCACATCCGCGGCAGCCGCCTGAAGCTGATACCGGGCCTGGCCCATCGGTTTCAAGACGCGTTCAAGGAACCGTTGCTGGGGGCGGTGTTGCCCTACTTGCAGCAGCATCGCGAAGACACCTCGCATTGGGCGCAGATCGAGCCGGTGCAGGTGCCTAACGTGCTCTGATAAACGGTCTTCCTGGTTTTTTGTGGCGAGGGAGCTTGCTCCCGCTGGGCTGCGAAGCAGCCCCCTAGGGTTCAGCCTGAGAGACCCAGGTGGTTGGATAGATTATGGGATTGCTTCGCAATCCAGCGGGAGCAAGCTCCCTCGCCACAGGGGTTGGCACAAGGCTCCTACCGTGTCTGAGCCTGCTCCACCAACCACTCCATCAGCGCCTGCAACTGCTCCGACGCTCCGGGCTTGCGCGGATACACCAGGTGATAGGCCAACCCGGTCCTGACCTTCAGTTCGAAGGGCATCACCAGTCGCTCGGCGTTCAGGTCGTCGCCGATCAGCGACCAGTCGCCAATCGCCACGCCCGTGCTTTGGGAGGCCATGGACATCGCCAGGTCCAGGGTTTCGAAATGCTGGCCTTTGCTGACGTTGCTCAGTTGCACCTGCGCAGCCTCCAGCCAGGCGTTCCAGTCGCGCTCGTCACTGGTGGGATGAAGCAGCAGATGGTGTTGCAGGTCGGCGGGTGAGCGCAGCGGCACCGGACCTTCAAGCACTGGACGCGAACACACCGGTGTCAGTTGTTCGTCGAACAAGTGCAGGCTCGTCAATGAAGGCGCGGGCGGCGGCCCGTAGACCACCGCGGCGTCGAAGGTTTCGCGCTGGAAATCCACGCCGTGGCGGACGGTGGTGGTCAACTCCACCGGTATGTCCGGTCGTACCTTTTGCCATTGCAGCAAACGCGGCATCAGCCAGCGCAGCACGCAGGTCGGCGCCTTGAGTCGCACGCTCTGGCGTTTCTCGCCGATCTGCTCCACCGCTTCCGCGATCAGGCCGAACACCTGTTGCACCCGTGGCAACCACGCCTGTCCCTGCGGCGTCAGGCTCAGGCCCCGTGCCTGACGCAAGAACAGCGCGTAACCCAAATGCTCCTCCAGCCCGGCGATCTGCCGGCTCACCGCGCCCTGGGTGATGTGCAACTGTTCCGCCGCCCGGGTGAAGTTGCAGCACTGGGCGGTGATCAGAAACGTGTGCAGCGCCGGGAGCGGAGGAAGTCGTTTCATTTGGAATCGAGCCATGATGTAGGGACATGGCTAGTATGACTTTTTATCCATTGTTGCGGCTATGGCCTGGCCGTTCCAATAACGCCATTCCCCGAAAACAAGAAGGTCAGTGGCAATGGCGACGTGCGGCGAAGTATTGGTCAAGTTACTCGAAGGTTATGGCGTGGAGCAGGTGTTCGGGATTCCCGGCGTGCACACCGTCGAGTTGTATCGTGGGCTGGCCCGTTCCAGCATCCGCCATGTGACGCCGCGTCACGAACAGGGCGCCGGCTTCATGGCCGATGGCTACGCCCGCGTCAGCGGCAAGCCCGGTGTGTGCTTCATCATCACCGGCCCCGGCATGACCAACATCACCACCGCCATGGGCCAGGCCTACGCCGATTCGATCCCGATGCTGGTGATCTCCAGCGTGCAGTCCCGCAGCCAGTTGGGCGGCGGGCGCGGCAAACTCCATGAACTGCCGAACCAGAGCGCGTTGGTGAGTGGCGTGGCGGCGTTTTCCCACACGCTGATGTCCGCCGCTGAGTTGCCGGGAGTGCTGGCCCGGGCTTTCGCCTTGTTCCAGGCCGGTCGCCCGCGGCCGGTGCACATTGAAATTCCGTTGGACGTTCTGGTCGAAGACGCCGATGCCTTGCTCGCCACAAGGCCAGTGAACATCAGCCGTGCCGGGGCCGCGCCGAGTGCCGTGGCGCAGATGTCGGCGATGCTGGCGAAGGCCCGCCGGCCGCTGATCCTGGCCGGTGGCGGCGCCATTGATGCCGCCCGCGAGCTGACCGAACTGGCTGAATGCCTCGGCGCCCCCGTGGCATTGACCATCAACGCCAAAGGCTTGTTGCCGTCGCGTCATCCTCTGCTGATCGGCTCCACGCAAAGCCTGGTGGCCACCCGCGCACTGGTGGCCGAGGCCGACGTGGTGCTGGCCATCGGCACGGAGCTGGCCGAGACCGACTACGACATCACCTTCGCCGGTGGCTTCGAAATCCCCGGTGCATTGCTGCGCATCGACATCGACCCGGACCAGACCGTGCGCAACTACCCGCCGCACCTGGCGCTGGTGGCCGATGCCCGCAGCGCCAGCCAGGCCTTGCTCGATGGGTTGAAGCAACAATCCCTGACCCAGCGCAACAGCGATTGGGGCCAGGTGCGTGCCGCGCGGTTACGGGCGGATCTGGACCGGGACTGGGACGTCGCGACCCGCGCGCAGACCTTGTTCATCGACACGGTTTTGCAGGCCTTGCCCGACGCGGTATTCGTCGGTGACTCCACACAACCGGTGTACACCGGCAACCTGACCTTCAACCCGGAACATCCACGTCGCTGGTTCAATGCTTCCACCGGCTACGGCACCCTCGGCTATGCCTTGCCGGCGGCCATCGGCGCCTGGCTCGGCGGCATCGATTCGGGTAAGGGGCGTCCGCCCGTGGTGTGCCTGATCGGTGATGGCGGCTTGCAGTTCACCCTGCCGGAGCTTGCCAGCGCCGTGGAAGCAGGCGTGCCAGTGATCGTGCTGCTGTGGAATAACCAGGGTTACGAAGAGATCAAGAAATACATGGTCAACCGCGCCATTGAACCGGTGGGCGTGGACATCTACACCCCGGATTTCATTGGCGTGGCCAAGGCCCTGGGCTGCTTTGCACAGGCAGTCGACGGCGTGGCGCCATTGCGCGCCGCATTGCTGGAGGCCCACGACCGCCAGGGCCCGACCCTGATCGAAATCGATCAGGCGCGCTGGATGCTGGGGGTGGCCCAATGAATTTCCCCACCACCCAGGACGGCCTGTACATCAACGGCCAATGGTCATCGGGCGATCAGCATTTGCGGGTGATCAACCCGGTCACCGAGGCGCTGCTGACCACGGTCAATGGCGGCGATGAGCGCGCCGTCGATCAGGCCTTGAACGCGGCGACCCAGGCTTTGGCGCAATGGTCGAACACCACCGGCGCCGAGCGCGGGGCGCTTCTGCGCCGTATCGCCGCCGGCGTGCGGGCCGCTCGTGAGCGCTTGATGCATCTGCAATCGAGCAATAACGGCAAACCCCTGTTCGAAGCGGCCATCGATGTCGACGACGTGGTCGCCACCTTCGAGTATTACGCCGAACTGGCCGAAGGGCTGGACGCCCGGCAGGACAGCCCACTGGCATTGCCCAGCGATGACTTCAGGGCACGCCTGCGCCGCGAACCCTGCGGTGTGGTGGGCTTGATCGTGCCGTGGAATTTCCCGATGGTCACCACCGCCTGGAAGCTCGCCCCGGCCTTGGCTGCCGGCTGTTGTGTGGTGCTCAAACCTTCGGAGGTGACCCCGCTGCCGGAGTTGGAGCTGGCGTCGATCATCGCCGAGTGCGGCTTACCCCACGGCGTGTTCAACCTGATCTGCGGCACGGGGCTGGCCGTGGGCGCGCCGCTGGCGACAGATCCGCGCGTGGCGAAGATTTCCTTTACCGGCAGCAATGCGGTGGGGGTGCAGGTGATGCAACGGGCGGCGGAAACGGTGAAGGGCGTCAGCCTGGAATTGGGTGGCAAGTCGTCGCTGCTGGTGCTGGCCGACGCTGATCTGGAGCTGGCGGTGGAGCTGGCCTGTGGTGGTGGTTTCTTCAACGCCGGACAAATGTGCTCGGCCACCAGTCGCGTGCTGGTCGCTGAAGAGCTGGCCGACGAGTTCCTGCAACGGCTCAAGACTCGCGCCGAAGCGATTCGCGTGGCTGACCCGTTTGACCCTGACGTGGAGATGGGCGCGCTGGTCAACCAGGCGCAATACCAGCGCGTGCTCGGGCATATCGACCGGGGCTTGAGCGCCGGGGCGACGCTGGTGTGCGGCGGACAACGCCCCGCGCATTTGCCGCGCGGCTATTTTCTACAGCCGACAGTCTTCACCGACGTGCCGGTGGACAGCGAGCTGTGGTGCGAAGAAATCTTCGGGCCGGTGCTGTGTGTGCGCCGTTTCACCTCCCTGGAGCAAGCGATTGCCCTGGCCAATGACAGCCGTTTCGGCCTGGTGGCCAGTGTTGTCAATCGCGATACCGAAGTTGCCGAACAGGTGGCCAATGCACTGCAGGCGGGACTGGTGTGGATCAACGCCCCCCAAGTGATCTTTCCCCAGGCGGCGTGGGGCGGCTACAAGCAGAGCAGCATGGGCCGCGAGTTGGGGCCTTGGGGGCTGGCGGCGTTTCAGGAGATCAAGCATGTGGTGCGGGCGGTTTGAATGCTAGATGTTCGTTGTCTGCTCTGGCCCTTTCGCGAGCAAGCTCGCTCCCACAGGGTCCTGCATACACAGGTCAAAATGTGGGAGCGAGCTTGCTCGCGATGAGGCCGGCACAGCCAACCCAAAAATCAGCTCAGACAGTCATCCGCAACCGCGCCAGATCCCGCAGCGGCGGCGCGCCGAACAGGCGGCTGTACTCGCGGCTGAACTGCGAAGGGCTTTCATACCCCACCCGATACCCCGCCGCCGAAGCTTCCAGCCCTTCGGCCAGCATCAGTCGCCGGGCTTCCTGAAGGCGCAGTTGTTTCTGGTATTGCAGCGGGCTCATGGCCGTCATGGCCTTGAAGCGGTGATGCAGGGTCGAGACGCTGAGGTTCACTTCCCGGGCCAGGTCATCGATGCGCAACGGTTGCTCGAAATGGCCATTGAGCCATTTGATCGCCTGGCTGATGCGATGGCTCTGACTGTTGGTAATGGCGATTTCGTACAGCCGATAGCCCTGAGGGCTGCGCAGCAGGCGGTACAGAATCTCCCGGCGCACCAGGGGCGCGAGCATGGCGATGTCTTTCGGGCTGTCGAGCAAGCGCGTCAGGCGCAACACGGCGTCGAGCATCGGCGTGTCCAAGCGTTCTACATACAGGCCGCGACCGGTGGGGCGCGTCGGTACGCCGAGGGGGCCTGCGTCGGCAATCAGCGCGGTGATTTCCGCCGGATCGATGTCCAGGCGCAGGGCCAGGATCGGCTGATCGGGCGAGACGCTGGCGATGCAACCACTCAGGGGCATCGAGACCGAGACCACCAGGTAATGGAGCGGATCGTAGTTGAACAACTCATCCGCCAGGCGCACCTGCTTGCTGCCCTGGGCCATGATGCACAGCGCCGGTCGCGCCAGCACCGGTGCGAATTGATGGGCTTGACTGTGGCGCGACAGATTCAGCGAGTCGATGGCCGTGGCGTAGTTGCCGTCTTCACTGGTATTGCGGGCGATGATCGACGCCAGTTCGGCGCGCTGTTGTTCCAGATACGTGTCCAGCGGGACGTGGGCGTGGTCAAGCGGCGACATGCCGGAATCCTCGGGAAAGGGGGAGCGATGAGCAGAGCTTATGTTTGTGCAAGTTGCAGTGGTAGCCACATCCTGTCGAAAGCTTGCCTGATCCTGCACGGTGCATCGATTCACCATGGCTTAATGTGACAAAAACTTGCTTGAAACCTTTTGTTTCAACTTTCCCGGATCCTCGCCGATGGAGGACCGATTGGGTCCCGCTCCCGCGCAGGATTGTGCAATGGGTCGGCAGGAATCGACTAACCAGGCTGGCGTGGTGGCGCTTAACCTTTGATCCTGTCGCAGCCTGTCCCGGGCTGCACAACGGATTACCTGGGAGGTTGAACATGTCTACACAGATCCCCGTCAGTCACATGGC
Organism: Pseudomonas sp. P105; assembly: GCF_032614175.1. NCBI lineage: Bacteria > Pseudomonadati > Pseudomonadota > Gammaproteobacteria > Pseudomonadales > Pseudomonadaceae > Pseudomonas > Pseudomonas sp. P105. The sequence continues at coordinate 5,028,541 of NZ_CP126693.1, read as the reverse complement.
CTTTGTGCGGGCCCGTTCCGGTTGCTCCAAGCCATTGGGTGCACGCCTGAGTACGCTGATCACGCCTTCGCGCCAGGCTCCCGGATGCCTGCATTTTGCCTTGCAGCAATCGCAATGCGACGCCGATCTGTGGCTGGTGTCCGGGCTCTGGGTCAATCAACAGGCGATGGATGCTTATTTCAACTCACCGGCCATGGCGATCTTCGCCGAGCTGGTACAGGACCTGGTGGTGAGCAGCCTGGATTTCCACACCTTCCGGGAAGTGTCCGCCGCCCAGGCGACCGAAGGGTGCCTGGCGAAGGTACACAAACTGGCGGGTTGAAGGTTTAATGAGCGTCATTTTCCATCGCCAGGATGCGCAATATGGCACGTAAAGCCTTTGAAACCTTCGAAGCTGTTTCCGCGGTCGTCCCCAAAGAGGGCGGCTACTACGCGGCGATTGCCACCAAAGCCATTGGTGGTTCCGGTGCGCCGCGTTTTAACAAGGTGCTTGAAGATCAGACGTTCAAGACGGCCACTGATGCCGACTCGGCGGCGGCCATTGAGTTGACCCATCTCAAGGGTGTGGGCGATGAGGGCGAGCTGATCTGGAACCCGCGAGATTAACGTTATGGGAGCAAGGCTTACCCGCGATGCAGTCACCTCGGTTCAAAAGACAGGCTGCGTTGTCTTCATCGCGGGCAAGCCTTGCTCCCACAGATAAAACGCTTTGTCTGTGCACTGCTATTGAGGACGGTGCATCTTGAACAGCGCCTCGGGACCCAGCTGGAAATAATCCGCCGGCCCGCCGCCGCGCAAAATCGGCTCGGCGGCGGCGGTGTCGTATACCCCATCCTTCAACAACCATTTGGCGATATGCACGGCGACCACCTCGCCGAGAATCAGCCAACTGGGCACCAATGCCTTGTCCGCGCGCTGCAACTGGATGATCTGGGTGACCTTGCATTCGAAGGACACCGGGCTTTGCGCCACGCGTGGCACCTGGATCACCCGTGATGACGCTGGCGTCAAACCGGCCAGTTCGAATTCATTGACCTTTGGCGCGACCATGGCGCAGCTCTGGTTCATCTGCTCGGCCAACGGGCGTGTCGCCAGGTTCCAGGCGAATTCGCCGGTCTGTTCGATGTTGTTCAGGCTGTCTTTGCGCCCGACGCTGCAGAAGCCGATGATCGGCGGAATGTAGTTGAAGGCGTTGAAAAAACTGTAGGGCGCCAGGTTCAGGTGCCCTTCGGCGTCCTGGGAGGAAATCCAGCCGATGGGGCGTGGGCCGACGATGGCATTGAACGGGTCGTGGGGCAGGCCGTGGCCGTGGGCGGGTTCGTAGTAGTGGATGTCGTCGGGCATGAGGCGAGGGTCCTGGGGATGGATTTTGAGGATGTTGTGGATAGTGCAGGGGGCGACTGTTTTTGTCAGCACCTGGCAAGCCTGCCCACTCATTTGCTCTTCAGGGTTCACGGAACTTTCGTCTGCCACACAATCCTGTGGGAGCGAGCCTGCTCGCGATGACGGTGTAGCAGGGGACGTAGGGGTTGAATGTGCTGACCTCTTCGCGAGCAGGCTCGCTCCCACAATTTGTTCTTCAGTGAGACCACTTTTGTGTTGGGCTTGAGGCTGACCGTTTTCCTGTACCCCAAAAACAACTAAGCCCGGCCGAAGCCGGGCTGTGAGAGAGCCTCGTTGGGATTAGCTGAGAGAGGCGGTGTTGGTGCGGTCAAAGCCGTCTTCAGCGATAGCGTTCGAGCCAGTGCGGTCAAAGCCGTCTTCAGCGATAGCGTTCGAGCCAGTGCGGTCAAAGCCGTCTTCAGCGATAGCGTTCGAGCCAGTGCGGTCAAAGCCGTCTTCAGCGATAGCGTTCGAGCCAGTGCGGTCGAAGCCGTCTTCAGCGATAGCGTTGGAGCCAGTGCGGTCGAAGCCGTCTTCAGCGATAGCGTTCGAGCCAGTGCGGTCAAAGCCGTCTTCAGCGATAGCGTTCGAGCCAGTGCGGTCGAAGCCGTCTTCGGCGATAGCGTTGGAGCCGGTGCGGTCGAAGCCGTCGGCGGCAACGGTGGCGGCGCTGGTGCGGTCGTAACCGTCAGCGGCAATGGCCGACTGAGTGCGGTCGAAGCCATCGGCGGCGAAGGTGTTGGCGGCCAGTACGGACAGGGTCAGGGCGAGGATCAGTTTGGTTTTCATGGTCGTTCTCCGAAGTGGTTGGCGTTGATCGCCTTGGGTGTGGAATTCATATTACGCTTGTTAAATCGATTAAAAAGCGCAAAAAAACGCTCAAACAAATCGTATTTATCGATTGATTGCTCGTTGTTACTGATCGGCGATAAATGTCATCACCGGCGTACCCGAACAGCGTTTTGGTGAGGATGAGGATGTAGGGCGGGCATTAACCAGAGATTAATGTCGGATAAATCTTCAGACACGAAGCACAAAAAAAGGGGCGAACCCGTACAGGTTCGCCCCTTTCGTGTGTGCGTGTGCGCGGGTCAGTCGGTCAAGATCCGCGAATGCTTGCGGGTGTCTTTCATGGTGATGTAGACCAGCAGCGACACGGCGATGCACGCCGTCACGTACCAGTAGTAGCCGGTTTCCATGCCGATGCTCTTGAACCACAGGGCGATGTATTCAGCGGTGCCGCCGAAGATCGATACGGTCAAGGCGTACGGCAAGCCGACGCCCAGGGCGCGGATCTCTGTGGGGAACAGCTCGGCTTTGACCACGGCGTTGATCGAGGTGTAGCCGCTGACGATGATCAGCGCCGCCATGATCAGGAAGAACGCGCCCCACCAGGTCTGGATGGTGTGTAGGGTGGTCAGGATCGGTACGGTGAACAGCGTCCCCAGGATGCCGAAGGCGATCAGGATCGGCCGCCGACCGACCTTGTCCGACAAACCGCCGATCAAAGGTTGCAGGCACATGAACAGGAACAGGGTGGCGGCGGAAATGGTGGTGGAGTCGGAAATGCTCATGCCGACCGTGTTCACCAGGTATTTCTGCATGTAGGTGGTGTAGGTGTAGAACGCCAGGGTGCCGCCCATGGTCAGGCCGACCACAGTCATCAACTCTTTTGGATGGCGCATCAAGGTGCGCATGGCGCTTTCCTTGGCTTTTTCCTTTTTGGTGAACGACTCGGTTTCTTCCATGCCGCGACGCAGGTACAACGCCACTATCGCGCACAACGCGCCGATGGCGAATGGAATGCGCCAGCCCCAGGCATACAGCTCTTCGGTGGTGAGGAACCGTTGCAACACGATCAGCACGCCGAGGGCGATGAGTTGGCCGGAGATCAGGGTCACGTACTGGAAGCTGGAGAAGAAGCCGCGACGTTCCTTGGTGGCCATCTCGCTCAGATAGGTTGCCGAGGTGCCGTATTCACCGCCCACCGACAGGCCCTGAAGCAAGCGGGCCACTACCAGTAGGATGGGGGCACCGACGCCGATGGTTTCATAGCCGGGGCTCAGGGCGATGATCAGCGAGCCGAAGCACATCAGGTACACCGAGGCCATCAGCGCCGCCTTGCGGCCGGCGCGATCCGCGTACAGGCCCATCAACCAGCCACCGATCGGACGCATCAGGAAGCCCACGGCGAAGATCGCGGCGGTTTTCATCAGTTGCGCGGTGGAGGACCCGGCCGGGAAGAATACTTTGGCGAAGTACAGCGAGAAAGCGGCGTAGACGTACCAGTCATACCACTCGACCATGTTGCCGACCGAACCGCTGAAAATCGACTTGATCCGGCTGGCAGTGGTTCTTTCACGGGCGGGCGCGGCGGCCGACCCGAGGGGAAGGGCGTTGGAGTTATCCATTGAAGGATCCTTCGTTTAATTGTTTTTGTGGAGCGCGTGGGAACGCAGCCTGCCAGGGCTATAGCAGGAGCTGTGCCAGGTGGGAGAAGGCCGGTCTAGAGGGGTTTTGAACGCTGGGTGAGCGGATTGGCGCTCATTTTTGCTGTGGAATGAGCGGGAATCCGCTCATCCTTGAGGTCATCATTCTTGGCTGCTGGCCTCATCGCGAGCAGGCTCGCTCCCACAGGGTTCTGTGTATGCAGGTCCAATGTGGGGAGCGACACTGCTCGCGATGGCGCCAGTACCGACACCCAAAGGCTCAGGGCGACGAGGTTGAAGGCGTGAACTCCAGGTTCAACTCTCCCCGATATTGCCCGGTATTCTTGTCGATCTGCCGGAACTGCGGTGTCTCCAGGGTGATCGGCCAGGGTGTGCACACGACCGGGAAGGGGACGTTGGGCAAGCGCACGGCGCGGATATCGGCATTGTTGATACCGGTAAAGGTCACCGGTTGACCTGAGACATGCTGCGTCTCGCCCAGGTTGGCGGTGCGGGTGCGAACCCGGTATTCGATACGGTTGCGCTCGTCCGTCCCCCCGGAGGTGTGCTGCACGAAGAAGCGTCCGGCCATGCCGGGTACGGGGTTTTTGTCGGTGACGCGCATCTCGAAACGCTGGCTGTTGGAGTTGTAGCCGTCGTAGAGGCAGGCATCGACGACAGCCTTGCCGGAGACGATACCGCCGGGGCCATTGCTCAACGGGCGGGTGCGCAGGTTCAGGTCCACCTGCGGGGTGCTGATGCCGTGGGCGGGCAGGTAGATCTGCACGTTATTGTGATCGGTCACGTCCAGCTTGAAATCGACGGTGTAGATATGGGCGTCTCCGATTGGCTGCGAGTAGAACCTCCTGAGCTTCATGACCATTTGCGCCGTCCAGATGCCACCGGCAGGCAATTTGGCGAGTTCTGACCGAGGAATCCAGAGGGTGGAGGCCGTACCCGTCACATCCACTCCCTCGCAATTGCCATGTGATGTCGAGGTCAGCATCCAGGTGCTGGGCGCCCACACCCCGCAGGGGCTGTGGATCTGGTATCTGCGTGTAATGTTGCCTTTGACGGTCAGAACCACGGACAGTCGGCTGCGTTTCTCCGTGAAACGCAGCTTTATCTCGGTGGTGCCATATCTGCCTCCGGTGGTGGTCAGGCACTGGCCTGTTGCTGGATCGGTGTTGGACAGACAGACAAAATGCATTGTCTTATAGCCTGCGCCTGCCACGGGTTGTTCGTGCCAGCCATGGGTCATCCGCGTCCAGATGTAATGATCGGCGGGCGGAGTCGAGCGGTCGAATTGCAGCATCTCGGATTGATAGTGGTTGCCGGGATGGATGTCCCCGAGCGCCGGTAGCGCAGCGAACGCGCCAATCAGTGCGCCAAGGCGACGGGCCCAACGGTGAAAGATCAGATTCATGGCTGGTTTCTCTTGTCTGACGATAACGCGGCGCTGCGGCGCGCGGTCCAGCGTTCCAGTCGGTCGGGGTCGCGCAGGTCTCTGGGCAGAGCGTCCAGGGTGGTGCTCTGGCAGGTCAGCGTGCCGACCTGGCGCAAGCTGCTGCGAGCGGTGGCCGACTGCACGGCGCAGGCATGCACACCGTTCAGGTCCAGGGCGAACAACGGTTGCGGGGGTTTGTTGAGATCGACGACGAAGCTGCCGTCCTCGGCGGTTTCCATCATCGCTGCGTTGAGGATGGCCGCCTGTGCCAGCGGTTGTCCCCGGGCGTCCACCAGGCGTCCGATGTAGGTGTAGCTGAGGCTGGACTCGATGCGCTGCACCGCCAGCTTGCCGGGTGGCAGGAACCAGTCGCGGCTGCCGTTGCCGACATTCACCGAGCTCAGGTTCTGGCGCGAGGCATCGGCATCGCTGATGCGAGTCTGGGAGACCTCGAAGCCATTGATCGGAATCAGCCGTTTCTCGCCGAAGCCGATGCTGGTCTGGGCGCCGTAGCCGCCACTGACCTTGGCCGCGGCGCCGGTGGCGTTTTCCATTGGCGCAGCGACGATGCCGACGGCGGCGCCAGGGCCTGTGCCGCCCTGGCCGGGGCCCCAGAAGAAACCTTCGCGCCCCAGTGCCAGTGAGGAAGAGTGGTTGCCGCTGAGCCCAGGGCGTGAATCATGCCGGTCACCGCCGCGCTGTGACATCGCCAGGCTCGTTTCGCCCCAGCTACGTTCGAGTCGCCCGGCCAGTTCGGCGTCCCAGCGGCCCAGGTCGTCGTAACCCAGCCCGGTATTCATCTCGTTGCGACCTTGCTCGCTGTCCCAGACACGGGTATGGGCCAGGCTGGTCCGGACGCTGTCGCTGGCGGCCTGCTCGCGGCGCGCGTCCAGGCCGACACTGGTCTGCCGGAAGCCACCGGATGTCGAGCGCTCGTTATGGGACAGACTGAGGCTCAGGTACAGGCCGTGGTCGGTCGGCCGATTGCCGCTCTGATTGCGAAACGCGCCCACGCGGTGGGTGAGGTGGAACTGGCCCAGGCGATGCCCGCGAGAGAACCCCACCTGCAGGGTGCGGGCCCAGGTGGCGGTGGTCAGTTCGTCGGTCAGGTCCGGCTCGCCGGGCAACGTGTTCCAGTAGTAGGACGGATTCACCTGGGCATAACGGTTGTAGCTATAGCCAGCGGTGAGGGCGCCGCCGGCCAACGGCAGCGATGCGCTGGCCGTCAGCGATTCGTTGCAGCCACTCTGCTGGTAGGTGCGGCGGTTGTGCTCGCAGGACGGGCTGCGCAGCGAGTAGCGATAGAGATTCCAGGACAGGCCATGGTTGAACGTGAACTGCTGGCTGTTGCCGCTCGCCCCGTCGTTCCCCTCCAGGAGGGCGGCCGACAGAGACCAACTGCTGGCGCCCAGCGTGCCGGCCCAGTCCAGGCGGCTTTCGTTGTAGAACGCGGTGTCCAGCCAGGTGATCGCGCTGGTGAGCGCCAGGTTATCGAGCAGCGGTACCCGCAGGCCGGTCTGGGCCACGGCGGCGGGATCTTGTTCGTACAGGGAATGCTCGGCCGTGCGCCCACCCTGTAAAAACCATTGCACGGTGTCATCCCCCAGGCCGTTGCCGTCGGTGCGGCTGAAGGGCACGGTTTCGGTACGGGTTACCTGGCCGTTTTCGATCACCCGCAGGGTCACCGGATAACTGCCGTTGGGGAAGGTTCGGGTGTCGACGTTCTGCACACCGGCATCCAGATAAGAAGTGGAGAGCAGTTCTTCGCCGCGAAAGGCATCGACGCGGGCGCGTTGGGTCAGGATCAGGGAGATGGGCGTGCCCTGTCCGACGACGTCGCGATTGAGGTAGGCCAGGGTGGTGCCGACACGGGCGCCGTCGATCCGGCCCAAGGGCAGCAGGCTGAAGTTGAAGTTGCCGCCTTCGGCGCTGGACAGGTTGCTCATGTCCATGCGTCCCGCCTGTGCGTAGTGTTCACGGTCGAAGTCTCGCCGGTAGTAGGCGTTGTTGAATTCCAGGTTGCTGTCACTGCCGCGCTTGTTCTGGTTGGCCTGATAGGTCCAGGTGAACCCCAGGTGACTGTTTTCTCCCAGGCCGAGTGCGCCGAGGCCGCTGGCACCCAGGGCGCGGTAACTGTCGGACTGGGCGATATTGATGTTTTGCCGGTGGACGAGGGCATTCTCTGCCTCGCTCGGCGTGTGCAGCCGCAGGGCCGAGGCCTCGTTGGTCGGCAGCCAGTCCTTGCGCAGCAGGACCTGGAGACGGGCGCCGGCCTCGTCGAGAATCACGGCCACTGCCTCGGTTTCGAGATAGCCGCAACTTGCCTCGCTGGCCAGGCCGTAGGAGCAGGCCAGCTGGCTATTGCTGGGCAAGGGCTGTGACAGTAATGGCAGCAGTTCCTGAGGCGAGGCCAGTACGCCGGCTTCCACCAGCAGGGCCGAGATGCGCTCAGGCTGCTTGAATTCGATCCGGCCGGGCTGGACCAGCACCGGGTGCACGCCGAGATTGCGGTTGAACAGTTGTAGTTCGAGCTGTTCCACCTGCCCTTCGACCAAGGCTTCGAAGCCGGCCGGCACCTGAGTCAAGGCGTCGGTCGCGGCCCAGGCGCCTTCGGCCAGCGCCCATGAAAGGGAGATGGAGATAGCTGTGAAGTGGCGTTTCATACGTGGCCTTGATGCAGGAAAGGGGGTACGACGACGCCGTACCCCCTTGGGAGGAACGGTTGTGTTTACGGTTGCTGAGTCAGCACCAGGCTGACGATGCCTTCATAGCGGCCAGCGTTTGCGATAGCGCCAACGGTGGTTTGCTTGATCTCCAGCATCTGCTCGATCGAGCCGCTGGTCGGGTCGCCACCGGGGAACAGGTCGGCCGCCGACAAGGCGACGCCGGTGGTGCTCAGCGTTCTGCCACCAAAGGTGACGGACAGGGGAACCGCGGTGGAAGCCGGGTTGGTCATGTTGGCCAGGACGGGGCTGGTGATCAGCCTGATGGTCATGTCCTTATCGGTGTCATTGCTGAAGACCCGCGTGCCCAGACGGGTGGGTTGCAGACCCGCACCCGGCAGGTAGCTCATCTCCATGGAGGGCGGCAGGGCACTGCCATCGGATTGGAGCAACTCCAGCGTCGGATCGACATCGGCATAGACCAGGATGCTTTTCTCAACCGCCAGGGCGGGCATCGAGACCAGTGCGGCCAGTGCCAACGGGGCGAATTTGAGCAGTTTCATGGGGTGTTTCCTCTTTTCTATGGGTGAACAGGAGCCCAGCCATGTGCAGGCACATGGCTCAGATTGAAAAATGTGAGGGGGGAGTGGGTTACGGCAGCACGGCCAAAGTGCGTGGCCGTTTGTCGTCGCTGGTCACAAAGCGCATGAGCAGGTTGCCGCTTGTGCCGGATGCCTGGACAGGGAGCGTGCTGCCCGGATACAGGCTGCGATTGACATCGTTCCAGAGGCAGTCTTTTTCGCCCTTGACGTCGGTGCAGCGTCCGACCTGCAATACACCGATGCGCACGTTGCCGTCATTGCGTAGCGCTTCACCGCTTTGTTGCAAGCCGACGCTCATTTGACGGTCATCGGGCAGTAGGCGCACCAGCGCGCCCCAGATCAGGTTTACGCCGATTCTGGGTTGCGTGCCTTGCGGGTCGTCGTCTTCTGCCGCCAGATCCTGTGGAGCGGCCACTGGCTCGAAATAAACCCGGTAGACGGTTTCCTCGCTGGGCATCGCCTGCGCGATAATCCGTACCGTGCGGCTGGCGCCGGGAGCGAGTACCGTGCGTTGTGGCGACACGACGATACCCTTCGTATCGGCCGCAGACACTGGGCTTTCGTGTTCATCCGGCGTGCCCGGGCGCTGGATCTGGACCACACTGACCTTGATGTACTGCACCTTGTCCGACTTGGAATGCAGCTGGATCTGTCCAATGCCATCCTGCTCGGCGCCGATCGTACTGGTCATCGGATAAACCACCAGATTGGCGGTCGCCGGCGACGATAAGCCGAACGCCAACATCAGAAACGCCAGCTTGCTCAACGCAGCCCAACGGTGGGTAAACGTTTGATTCAAATCCATGTCAGACCTCAAGTAAAAAAGCTAAAAACTCAACGTTATTCAATGCGTCTGCTGAAGCGCTCTTGCCTTCGATGAAGGTCGGTGACGAGAGGGAAGAGTCTCACGACTAGAGGCGAGCTATATTTACGACACTTCCTTTTGTGCTACAGATGCTTCTCTGTTCCATGTAGGAAATTTCCAGAGTAGATTCCAGCCCTGACGCTCCGACACGCTTGCTCCCGTGATTTGAGGTGACTTCCCGGGTGTACAGCGTCGGTACGGGCCATGGTGGTGACTCCTGTGAGGCGAAGATGATTGCTGTTTGTCCGAATTATTTTGGTGGGATAGTTACACCATGTCAATAGATTTGGTGGGATATATCCACGTTCGTCTGCGCGAGGAGATTGACCGTTGTGGGTTGTCATTGGCCGCGGCATCCCGTGCCGCTGGTGAATCCAGTCCGCAGCGTTTGAAAGAAGTGGTATCGGGGCGGCAGAAATGTCCGGCCGATCTGGTGGCCAAACTGGTGGTTATCGGCGTGGACGCTCAGTACGTCCTGGTCGGTGAGCGCGCCCAAATCGCCAAACCGCCATTGACGCCTGATGAGGAAATGCTATTGGAGGCCTACCGGGCACTGGACGTGGGCGACCGGAAACGAATGCTCGCCGGCTTGATTTCGGGCTAGCGGGCAGCCTCATCGCGAGCAGGCTCGCTCCCACATTTCGACCTGTGTACACATCACTTCTGTGGGAGCGAGCCTGCTCGCGATGAGGCCAGTACAGCCGCCACAAAAAACGCCAACCCTACAAAAACATCTCCCGACTCAACCCATGCCGCTGCATCTTTTCATTAAAGGTGCGACGCGGCAGCTGCAATTCCTCGAGCACGGCTTTCACATCGCCCTTGTGCCGCGTCAAGGCGGCGCGCAGGCATTGAGCTTCGAAGGCTTCCTGCTGGGCGGCGAGGGATTGGCCCGGCTCCGTGTCGAGGACGCGGGGTTGATCCAGTCCCAGCAGGTGACGCTCGGCGACGTTGGCCAGTTCACGCACATTGCCCGGCCAGTCGTGGCCGAGCAAATGGCTCAACTGCGCACCGCTCAAGGGCACGGCGGGGCGACCCAGGCGTTCGGCGGCGTTGTGGGTGAAATGATCGAACAACAAAGGAATGTCCTCGCGCCGTTCACGCAACGGCGGCAGGCGCAGCTCGGCGATGTTCAGACGATAGGCCAGGTCTTCGCGAAAGCGTCCGGCGCGGGCTTCGTCGAGCAGGTCGGGCTTGGTGGCGGCGATGATGCGCAGGTCCACATGGATGCTCTGGTTCGAGCCCAGGCGTTCGAGCTTCTGTTCCTGTAGCACCCGCAGCAACTTGACCTGTTGAGCCAGGGGCATGCTCTCGATTTCATCGAGAAACAGCGTGCCGCCGTCGGCGTATTCGAGCTTGCCGATGCGCTTGCCCTGGGCGCCAGTGAAGGCGCCGCTTTCATGGCCGAACAGTTCAGCCTCGAACAGCGGTTCGGGGATGGCCGCACAGTTCAATGCCACGAAAGGTTTGTCTGCCCTGGGACCGAAGTCGTGCAGGCAACGGGCGACCAGCTCCTTGCCGCTGCCGGTTTCGCCGCGGATCAACACGTTGACCGGCAGTGTCGCCAGGTCCAGCACCTGGCGACGCAGGTTTTGCAGCGCCCGTGAAACCCCAAGCAGTGTCCCATCGAGCTTGTCCTTGACGTCGGCCTGCTCGTGCAGACGACGGTTCTCCAATACCAGCGTGCGCTTGTCCAACGCCCGGCGCAGGCTGCCGAGCAGGGTTTCGGGCGTGAAGGGTTTCTCCAGGAAATCGTAGGCGCCGTCGCGCATGGCTTCCACGGCCATCGGCACGTCGCCGTGGCCGGTCAACAGGATCACCGGCAGGTCCGGGTCGCGTCGGCGCACTTCGGCCAGCAGCTCCAGGCCGCTGAGCCCGGGCATGCGCACATCGCTGACAATCACCCCCGGGAAATGTCCTGGCAGTTGCGCCAGGCATTCTTCGGCGCGACTGAACAACTGCACTTCAAAACCCGACAGGCTCAACCATTGCTCCACGGCGCTGCGGATGCTGGCCTCGTCGTCGACGACGATGACCTTTTTCAATGTGCAAGGGTTAAGCATGCAACTGCGCCTCCTGATCGATCGGCAAGGTCACGCAGAACTGTGCGCCGTTTTCATGGTTGTCCGCCGTCAGTCGGCCACCCGATTCATGAATGATTGCAAAGGAAACCGCCAGGCCCAAGCCCAGGCCATCGCCTACCGCCTTGGTGGTGAAGAACGGATCGAACACCTGGCTCAGGTGTTCCTCAGCGATCCCGGTGCCGCTGTCACTGACCGTCAGGCGCCACAATTGCTCATCGGCTTCCAGGCGCACTTCCAGGCGTTTGAGCGGCTGGCCGGCCATGGCATCGAGCGCGTTGCGCAGCAGGTTGATCAGCACCTGTTCCAGACGGATTGCATCGCCACGCACCCACGCCGGGCGGGTCAGGTGCAGCACCGTACTGACCTGTTCGTCCCGCAGGCGTGTGTCCAGCAGTTGCAGTGCCTGGTCCACCACCACCGCCAGGTCGAGGCGTTCGCGCAGGCCGCTGGGGCTTTTGCGGGCGAAGGTTTTCAGGTGGCCGGTGAGGGCAGCCATGCGGGTCAGCATGTCGTCCAGGGGTTTGATGGCTTTGTAGGCATCATCGACCCGGCCATGGTCCAGCAACAGGCGCAGGGTTGCCAGTTGCATGCGCTGGGCCGTCAACGGTTGGTTGATCTCATGGGCCAGGGCCGCCGACATTTGTCCCAGGGCCGCGAGTTTGGCCGATTGCACCAGGCCGTCCTGGGCGGTGCGCAAATCCCGGGTACGTTCTTCCACCAGCCGTTCGAGTTCTTCACGACTGCGCTGGCGCAGCTTTGCGAGGCGCCAGCGCTGGTTGAGAAACAGCAGCAGAAACACCAGGGCCAGCCATAACCCGGCGGCGGCGAGCCCTGCGTTGCGACGGTCTTCGAAGGCGATCTGCGGGCGGCGCAGCAAGTGCAGCGTCCAGCCTTCGGTGGTCAATGGCAGGGACTCCCACAGGTAATCCACGGCACCGTCGGGGGCCTTGACCCGGGCCAGATGACTGTTGTCGTCAAAGCGTCGCAGCGGCTCGACGGCCAAGGGTTGCAGCGGTTGCTTGTCGTATTGGCGAGTGGCCTTGAGCTCGGCGTGGTCGCTGTCGGTCAACGGCTGCAAGTGGCGATAACGCCAGCCCTCTCTGTTGGCGATGAAAATGATGCCTCGGGCATCGCTGACCAGCAGGGTGTCGCTGCCCTGCCGCCATTCGCGTTCCAGCTCAGGAAACTCCAGCTTCACGACCATCGCCCCCAGGAACTCACCGTTATCGTCGGTCACTGCGCTGGACAGGAAGTAGCCCGGAATGCCACTGGTCACACCCACCGCATAAAACCGTCCGGTGCCCTGGGTGCGGGTCTGGAGGAAATACGGCCGAAAGCCATAATTGTGTCCGACATAACTGCTGGGCAGACGCCAGTTGCTGGCCGCGACGGCCAGGCCGGTGTGGTCGAGCAATTCCAGTGTGGAAGACTTTGCGGCGCCGTTGATCTGTTCCAGTTTGCGATTCAGCGCGTCCTGTTGCGCGGTGCTGACCGGCCCCTTGAGGGCCGAGCGCAACTCGGGGTCCAGCGCCAGCACGGAAGGCAGGGCGCGGTAACGTTCGATCAGGGTATGCAGGGAGTTGGCGTACAACGCCAGTTGCTGGTTCGCACGGCTGGCATCCTCTTCCAGTGCCTGGCGTTCGGCGTGCCGCACGGCGAGGGTGGCGGCAATGATGGCGCCGCTGAGGATCAGCAGGGTGTACAACGACAGACGCAAGGGACGAGGCATTGCCGGCATGTGACTGTTTCAAGGACTGGGCAGGGACACGCACGATAGCATGCCGTCTGCCTACGGTGATGTGCCTCGCTCCGGCGTTATCGGAGCATGCTTTGTGTCTTCCTCAAGCGGCCGATGGTTGCTTCCATCTCCCTTCTCAGGCTTTGAGGCGTGTCGCCACTGGACTGGCCGATTACTTTGCTGAGCGGCCGGTAGGTATTGACCGCGTCAAGTTCCGCCTCGGCAAACAGCGTATCGATGTGGGCCATTTGTGCGTTCAATATTTCCACCATGCCGTTGATGTGCGTATCTGCCCGAGCGATTTTCTCCTCGGTCAGTTCATGGCTTGCGGCGCCAATTTCATGAATGATCTCAATGGTTCCCAACACAATGCTGGTCACGGCTCCTATTTCGCTGGAGGCTACGGTTCCGGTCGCTTTCAGCGCGATTTTGGTGCCAGTACTCGTCACTTCCTTTCCCGCTTTCAGGACGTTTTTCTGGGTGGGCGCGCTGACCGCGTGGGCCAGATCCCGGGCTTTTGCCTTGGCATAGTGAAAGAGGTCAAGATTCTTGTATTCGCCTTTCTTGACGATTTTTTCAGGGTCCAGTTTCCGGCTCTTGAAGTTGACCGCTGCGCTCAGGCTCAATCGTTCCAGCGCATAATCCAGGCCAACGCTTACCGCTTTGCTGGTGACGAACCCCAGCGCGGCGCCCATGACGATGCCGGGTGGTCCCGCCACGCTGCCCAGCGCCGCGGCGCCGAAGCCTACCGCGAGCCCCGTTCCGTAGCTGACAACCTGTGCACCGACGTGACTACCCACACGTACCGCAGAGGCCTGGGCGTGCGCTGTTGCCGAGCGATGGCTGGCCAGTTGAGTTTGCGCTTCGCTGGCTCTGCGTGAAGTCAGCTTCATGATGTCCGTGAACTTTTTGATCTCCCTGTCCAGCCGGTTATAGTTTTTCCAGCGTTGCCAATAGGCTGCGCTCTGCGCTTTTCTAGCGTCTCTCTGCGCCGGGGTCTCTAGTATCAACCCTTGGTAGTCGGTCAACGTCATCGGGTTATTGCCGACAAATCCATACAGGTTCAACCCATCCACATCCCCCGCCGGGTCCGCGCTGACCCAGCGCTGCAACCACGGAGCGTAGTAACGCGCGCCGTAGTAATACAGCCCGCTGCTGTCCATTTCCTTGCCTGAATAACGAAGGGTCTTGTAGTCGACTTCAATTCTGGAACGGGCGGCGTGCCAGGCGGTGCCGCCAAAGGGGTAGTAGTGCTCGAGGCTGATCAAGGCGCCGTGACGGTCCAGCTCCAGGGTGCTGGAACCCAAATGATCGTCGAGGGTGTAGCGCAATTGGTCGGCTTCGATGTCGCTGGGCTGGCCGGCTTCCCAATGCAGGCAACGAACACTGCCATGGGCCAATGCACAGGTGACCACGTGCAGTTGTTCGCCGTGGCTGCTGGTGCGGATTTCGAGGCCGGGCAAGTAGCGCGTTTCGTGGCGAGTGCTGGCGGTGGTGTGGGTCTTGCTGACCCGTTCGCCCTGGCTGTAGAGGCAGGTTTCGTCATCGTTCAGCAACCCGTTGTCGCGTTTGAGCAACGTGACTTTACTGAGCTGGTCGCGGGCGTCCCACACCAACGACTGCGCGCCGCGTTGCAGGTACAGCTGGTTGCCATGGGCATCGAACAGCTCATCGAAAGCCGGCTCCGGATCGCCTTCGGTCCACTGCACGCCTCGGTTGCTGTGAGGGTCGATGCGCAGTGTCCGGGTGTGGTTGTTGCCGTCGCGAACATGGCGCAGTCGGGTCAGGTTGTGGCTGGTGTCGTAGTCATACAGCTGGGTGTAGTTGAAACGGTGGCCGGGGTCGATGGGGACGATCGGCTCGGGTAAGCCGGGATGCAGCTGAGGTGTCTCGCCCTCGAAACCGCTGGCGCTGATCAAACGGTAGAGCGAGTCGTAGGTGAAGTCGCGATGACCGTCTACGCGCTGGTTGGCAAAGTACAGGGGGGCGACGGTATGGTCTTCGATACGCAGCACATTACCCATGGGGTCATGGAAGTACGTCAGGTTCTGGAGCAGGGCTTGTCCGGGTTTTCCGGTCTTGAGGCTGCTCAGTTGATCGTTGGCCGGGTCATAGGTCCAGCGGCTGGTCACGCCGTTGGCCGTATCCTGGCGCTCGATCTGGCCGGCGGCGTTGTAGCGGGCGTCCAGCAGAATCGGTTGTGGCGTGTCCTGGTCCCTGAGTTGCAGGTCCACCTGTTTGAGTTGCCCGCCGATGTCCAGCCGCAAGTAATGCCGGTGGCCGGCGGCGTCGGTCTGGCTCACGGGCGTGCCAAGGGCGTCGAGAGTCTGCTCGCAGATGTGGGGGATGGCATCGGCAAAACGGCGGACCTGGCGTAACGGCTCGCCCGTCAACCCGTAACTGTCCAACTGCACGGTGCCGGAGGGATCGCTCTGTTCAAGCAACTGCCCGCGCAGGTTGTAATCGGCATCGGCCGTGGCATCGGCGTAGATGAAGGTGTCGACTTCGCCCTGGCCGTTTTCCTCCAGGGCTATCGGGCGCAACTGAAGGTCATAAGTCACGCGCCAATGATGGGCGCGTTGATCCCAGCGCTGGCGGGATTCACCTGCCAGGCCCGGTAATATCAGGCGCCATCCGGCATCGACGCTGTCGGTATACAGCGGCTGACCGGTGAGGCTATGCAGCGTTGTCAGGTTGGGTTTGGGCGCGTGACCGAAGAGGCGAGGGTCCCACTGCTCGACGAGATGGCCGATGCTCTTGTGGTGCTGGCGCGATATCAGCGCGACGGCGGGGGTCGAGGCCTGGTTGCGCAAGTAAGTGGTTTGCCGCACAGGCAAGCCACGGCCGTCCACGGCAACAACGTCTGGAGTGCGCAAATGCACGGTACTCATGGGGCTCTGGCCTCCAGAGGGGTGTCAGTCTGAACCTTGATGCACGAGGAGCCGAGCTGCCTGGATCACGTGGTCATCCATTTCGGGCGGCCTTTGCCATGGCCGACAGGATGCGCATGCCAACTCGCCCACAAATTGTCCGTCGTGCCCATTTCCTTGTAAGCGGTGATTCCCTGCTGCGCGGCCTTGATGTTGGCCAGGGTGGCTTGGGTTCTTTTGCGCAAGGCGGCGCGACTGATCGGTGCAAGGGCTTCCTTGGACGTCATGAAGTTAACGTTGGGCAGCAGGTCTGCGGGGGAGATGACATCGGTGCCTAACGCATCGAAAGCATTTTCGGCCCAGGCAGCGCGTTGCTCCACAGCCGTTTTCCAGTCGGCGAGCAGCGTTTCGATTTTGCCGATCTTGACGGGGTCGAGGCGGTTTTTGATGTCTTCGCCTTCGATGGCCCGGGCGAACATATTGAGTGTGCCGCCGATGATCGGGATCCACGACCCCATCACCCGGTTCATCACGAAGCTGGGGTTGAGGACTGAGTTGAGCGCCGGGTGGATCACCTCATCTTTCATCTGCCGCCAGTTCTTGATGTCTTTAACCGCACCCTCGATACCGAGTCTGCGATCGATCGCCTCAACGGATATTTTTGAGGTCTGCGGTATGAGCGCGCCCACCAACCCTGCGCTATGCACGAACGGATCGGCGATCTCGCCGGCCACATCGCCGCCGACGTTGCCACCGATCAGTCCTCCCGTGGTGGTGTAGGGCGTTGTGAAAGGGGCATCAGGCAGCACCAGATCGACCACCTCGCCACCCAGCACGCCTGTCTCATAGCCGAAGACGCCTTTGACCAGCTCTCCCCCCAGATTCCCCATCAGGCTTCTGAACACGCCTTTTTGCTGGATGATGTTGTGAAGTTGCCCGAGCAGTCGGCTGGACTCTCCACTGAGTTCGGAGAGAAAGCCTGAATAAAGCACGATCACGCTCTCGGCTTTTGCCTGCCCGTCCGTATCCACATAACGTAGCGGATTGTTGCCCACGAACGCATACCTGTTCAGCCCGTCCACATCCCCTGCCGGGTCGGCACTGACCCAACGCTGCAGCCACGGCGCGTAGTAACGTGCGCCGTAGTAATACAGCCCGCTGATGTCCATTTCCTTGCCCGAATAGCGCACGGTCTTGTAACTGACCTCTACGCCGGGACGGGCTATCAGCCACGCCGTGGCGCCGAACGGGTAATAGCCTTCGTGACTGATCAGTTGCGCATGCTGATCGAGCTCCATCATGTTTGAGCCTGAGTGGTCCTCCAGGCTGTAGCGCAACTGATCGGTGTCGATATCTGCCGGCTTGCCCGTTACCCAATGCAAACAGCGGACGTTGATCAAGCCCGCGTCGAGGATGATGATGTGCAGTTCTTCGCCATTGTCCCGGGTGCGGATTTCCAGGCCGGGGAGATAGCGCACGTCCTGAAAATGGTCGCGCTTGGCGGTATGGGTTTCGTGACGTTTGTAGACCCGGGTCCCTTGGCTATAGCGGTAATGTTCCTGGTCATTGGCGGCGTTTTCGCGGTCGATCAGGGTGACCGTTTCCAGTTGGTCCCGAGCGTTCCATTGCAGGTTCTGCCCAGGCTGCAATGCCAGGAGATTGCCATGGCGATCGAACAGTGTGTCGAATGACGGGGCAGGATCTCCAGGCTGGTATCGCACCCCTCGATTGCTGCCCGGGTCGATGAACATCTGCCGGGTGTAGCCGGCACCC
Source organism: Pseudomonas sp. P105 (assembly GCF_032614175.1). Taxonomy (NCBI): domain Bacteria; kingdom Pseudomonadati; phylum Pseudomonadota; class Gammaproteobacteria; order Pseudomonadales; family Pseudomonadaceae; genus Pseudomonas; species Pseudomonas sp. P105. Next base: position 5,010,687 of record NZ_CP126693.1, on the reverse strand, counting down.
TCACGCACATGGGTGAGCTTGGTCAGATTGCCGCCCTCATCATATTCATAGGTTTGCAGGTAGTTGAGCCGGTTGTTGGGGTCGGTTGGCTGGGGCAGGCCAGGTATATCCGAGGGCGGGCCATCGTCGTAACCGCTGGCACTGGTCAACCGATAGAGCGAGTCGTAGCTGAAGGCACGATGGCCATCGACTCGTTGGTTGGCGAAATGGGTAGGCGTATAGGTATGGTCCAGAATGCGGGTGATGTTGCCCATCGGGTCGTGGACATATTCGAAGTCCACCAGTGCGGTGGCCGGGGCTTTTTGTGAACGTTGTCTGAGCAGGCGAGCGCTGGCCGGGTCATAGCTCCAGTGGCTGATGACGCTGTTGCCTGCGTGCTGTTCGATGATTTGCCCGGCGGCATTGTATTGGGCATCGTGCAACACCGTCTGCCAGTCGGTTTGCCCCTTGAGTCGCAACTGCACCTGCTTGAGCTGCCCGGCCAGATCGTAGCGCGACTGTTGCTGGTGTTCACCGGCATCGGTCTGCTCAAGCACAGCCCCCGAAGGCCCGAAGAGACGACGGCTGGTAAACGCCTTGCTGTCGTGAAAAATACGCGTCTCACAGAGCGGCAGGCCGACCAGGCTATAACTGTCCAGAAGCAACGTACCCGAGGGGTCGACCTGCTCGAGCAACCGACCGCGAAGGTTGTGATCGGCATCGGCCGTGGCATCGGCGTAGATGAAGGTATCGACTGCGACCTGACTGTTTTCCTCCAGAGCCACCGGACGCAGTTGGGGGTCATAGGCAATACGCCAATGACTGCCGCGTTCATCCCAGCGTTGCAAGGTTTCACCCGCCAGGCCCGGTAATGCCAGGCGCCATCCGCCATCGACGCTGCGGGTACGCAGCGGCTGACCGGTGAGGTTGTAGTCGTTGCGCAGGTTGGCCGTGTCCGTACCGTAGAAACGTGGGTCCCATCGGGCGATAAGGCGCCCGGCGACGTCATACGCCTGGGCCGTGACCAACGTTTGGGTGTCGTCGTTCGGCGATCGGCGCCAGTAGTCCACTCGCCTGACCGAGCCTGCTCGTGCGTCAAGTACCGACAGGACCGGTGTACCGCCATGAGTTAGCCTGCTCACTCGTCAGCTTCCCGGGTCCGTGTCGTTGTAGTCGTGGTCGCACAAGTACCAGGGATGATGCACATGCCAGGCTTCATAGCCCTTGGCATTGATGACCTTGACCAGGCGTCCTGGTGGATCGTAGAACTGCTGGTCGTGGTAGCCGTGCAGACGCAGCGAGGCGTCGTTGATGTAGCGCCAGGCGTCGGCGAAATACGGCCGATAAACCCGCGTGACCAGTCCCTTGTTGTTGTACTCGACCCGTTCGCTGACGCGCCAGCGCGGGTCGGCCAGGTGCTGCAACGGTTGCCCGTTCTGTAGCTCCAGCGAGCCGTCCTCGGCCACGGCATAGGCCTCCCCAGGCTCGACCCGCTGTTTGGTTTGCAAGGTGCGGCCGAATCCGTCGATGGCACTGAGGGTGATGCGGACCTGTTGCAACCGATCGTCCGGGTAGCGATCGGCGCTCAGCACGACGCTGTGCACCGGCTCCCGGGCCGTGGCCTGGATCAGCGTCCACAACTGTTCTTCGGCGGCGCTGCGTTCGGCCAGCCGCGCCAGGTGAATGCGTGCCCTGGCGCGGACATGGCCGCTGGGCATCAAGTAGCGGGCGCTGATCCACTCGTTGCGCTGCGCAAGGGAGACTTGGGCGAGGTCAAGCGCGCCCATCCAGCTGAACTCGTCGGTGCGCACGGCACTGGCGATTCTGCCCAGGGTGGCTTCGGGGTGTTCGATGGCATAAGCCGGTGTCAGGTCGTCGGGCAGCTCGTAGGTGTCGATGGCATCGAAGCCTGCCGGCAGGCCATTTTCGCTGCCGAAAAACGTAATGCCCAAAGGCACGCCGTCGGGGCCATACAGCGCTTGCTGCACGTTGTCGTTGGCGTCGATGATGCTCTGCGGCAACAGCGAGTGATAGTCGTATTCGATCTGGGTCGTACAGCCGTCCGGCAGGGTAATGGCGGTGGTCATCAGGTGATAGGCATCGTACGTCAGGGTCGTAACACCATGACTCTGGGTTTCTTGCAGGGCGTTGATCTGGAAGAAGCCATCAAGCGAGTGGTAGGTGGCAAAACCGCTCTTTTTCGACCAGAGGTTTTCGGCGGTGTCTTCGTCCGGATCTTCAGGCAGAAACAGCGGCATGGGCTCAAAGCCGATTTCTTCCAGTTGCCCGCGGATGTCGAACGGCGGTGGCACGGCGTCGTAGGCGTCCAGTGCCTGCTTGTCGAACTCGGCCGTCTCCAGCGGGCCGAGCAACGCCTGGAAGGCAATATCGCCTTGGTCGTCACGCAGGTAGTTCTGTTCCTCAAGCGCAACCAATTGCCGTGCGGCTTGCCATTGCGGGGAGTCGTGATGTGCGAGGAAAGTTTCATAGCTGATCTGGCGAGGGTTGAGGCCTTGCGGCAGTTCGCCCTTGGGGCGTTGCAAAGCGTTGGCTCGACTGCGCCAGGGCAGGCCCAGGCGCTGACGCCACCCGGTTTCGTCGAACAGGTGCAGGTGCTCGGCCCGGCTCTCGGCAAGGTGGAACACCTGCTGCTGCTCATCATGGGCGTTGAGCCACCAGGTGTTCTCGTCTTCATCGTCGAAGGGGGGCGGATCGAGCGGCGTAAGGCGTCGGGCGTAATGGACGATGAAGCCGTGAACAAGCTGGCCGTAGAGATTCCATTTCAGATTGATGCCGTGCTGGCTTTGCGGGTCATTGGTAAAACCGTCGTATTGATGGCTGAGCGCCTCCAGTTCCAGTACCAGCAGGCTTTTGTGATGGGGATGGTGCTGGCGCAGCAGATAGCGTTGTTGCGTCACGGTGTAAGGCCGGGCCGTATCGCCCGATTCGGCGGGATGGGTTTCTGTGCGCAACACCTGGCCGCCCAAGGCATAAGCCATTTCCCGGGCGGTCTCGGGGTCGGGCACGATAATCTCGTCGGCCTCGTCGCCTTCATGAAAACAGCTCAACAGCGCCGGGCCAAGCGGCACGGCGTCATCGTCGCCGTCGAAACAGTCCTTCAGAGGCTGGTTGACGGTTCGGCCGGTGTGGAACCAGGTCTTGACCAGTACCGGCGCGGTAAAGCCGCTTTGCACTTCAGCGTCGGGCAACTCGCTGTCCACCTGGTACAACCGAGCGAAGCCCCGGAACTCACGGTGATAACCGTCGTAGTCGCCCTCGAAATAGGTGAAGCGCTGGGTCAGGCAATTGCCGGTGATTTCATCCAGCTGTTGCTGACGTGCCAACAACGGCAGGGCCATGGGCAGATAACAGGCCAATTGCTCGCCCTGCGCTCGGCGCTGTTGTTTTTCATCCAGCCAGTATTGCGCACTGCTGCGATAGGTCAGGGTGGTGCTGCAGCCCATGTTGTTGTGGGTGGCGTTGAGCAGATAGGGCCGCGCCGTGACGAAGTCGTAACGCCAATGCTTGGGCTTCATATCGGGGGACATGTGAGGCACGCTCAGAATCAGACTGGCGCAACCCAGCCCCTGCAGATCGGCCAGGCTGACCTGGCACAGATTGTCGTACCGCACGCCCTCCGGCCATGGCACCTTGACGGGTGTTTGCTCAAGGCCGTTGCCGCCGTGGTTGAGGTAGATATCGAAACAGTCGCTGTTAAGGTAGATCAGCGCGGGCGCTCCGGCGCCGTCCAGATCGGCGATCCGCACCCGGTCAGCGTCGAATTGGCCGTAGCTGAAGGGCAGGGCGCTCATGACAAAACCTTCGCCGAAACGCCCGTGACCCAGGTTCGGCCAGCACTTGATTTCATCGAAGCGAATCCGGCACAGCTCGGTGCTGTCGCTGCCCAGCAAATTGCCGAACAACACCAGTTCGCTGCGCGAGTCGCTGAACAATGGCAGGGGGCTGTCCGGTTCATGGGGCACATTCACCCCTGGGGCGAACCCCTGCTCGCGGAGATTGGGGTACAACCGAACGCTTTTGGGGCCGACCATGGCCAGGGAGCGTAAACCGTCGCCGGTCAAATCGCCCAGTTGCGCGGCGGGGTGCAGGAACTCCGTCGGAAAACGATCAAACGGGGTGAAGGTCGACCAGCTACGGTCCGGGTTGAGGGTATGGAAGCCGCTCATGCCGGGTTGGGCAATGACCCAATTGAGGCGGCCGCTGCCGGTCAGGTCAGTCAGCACCTGCATCACGGCCGGGTTTTGGCTGGCGACCGGGATACTGTCCAGGCGAGACCACGGGCCATAACCGATGGCATCGTCATCGGGCCCGGCGCGCTCAGGCTCGCGGTAGTACCAGGCATCGGTGTAACGGCACAGAAACCCCGGCAGACCTTCGCCATACAGGTCCACGCATTGGTAATGCCGGTTGCCTTCGAGGGCGGGCATTGTCTCCAGGTCGAAGAATTTTTCGGGTGCCAGATTGAGGTCGAAATCGGTGTACTGCAATTCCACCGGAGGGCTGTAATCGACACCGCCTTCAGTGTCCCAATCCTGATAGTGGGCGGCCGTCAGCAGGTTGTAACCCAGCGCAGTGGCGGTGTATTCCAGCACCAGCCGCCGGACCAGGGCAGGTTCAGTATCGGCCACGGCGGGGAAGTGGTGGAACATCAACACCTGATGACACAAGCGCCGGGTGCCGACCTCAAAACCGTATCGATAGGTGTGAAACGGGTCGCTGCGTAGCAGCCAGGGCGCCTCTTCGGGGGCTTGCCAGGAAGGTTGTTGCGCAAGATCGAGGGTGCGTTGCCCGTAGTCGAACAGCAGGTGAAAGTGCCAGTTGTGCTGGGCCGGGTCGGGCTCTTCGAAGCAGTACAGGGTGTCACTGGCGCTGGCGTTGCCATAGCACACCCGCCGCAGGTAGCGCTGGGCGCGATAGTCGTGGGGGCCGTCCAGCGCGCCGGGGTCGGCCTGGTACTCATAATAGATGTGCTCGCCTGCCGGGCTGACTTCTTCGAGCAACAACCATTCGGCGATGCGTGGTGGTTTTGGGGGATCGGGCTCGGGTTCGGCTTCAGGTTCGGCAATGCGCGACGCTTCGGTTTTACCGTAGCAATACACATGGCCGTTGCTGCCCTGGACACGCCAGAAGGGTGCCTGGCCGTCGGTGGGTGTCCACAGCTCATAAATATCGAAGCTGCTTTCAGTCCTGGGGTAATAACGCACCACCGAGCACGTTGCACTGCCGGGGCCCGCCAGGGGGCGAATGAGCGGTTCGGCGTTGAATTCGGGCCAGCGGTCAACCCCATCGGCGTCGACCATGACATCCTCATCAGCGTAGTGCGGCACACCTCTGCTGGTTTTGCGCGTGATGCTGGCGATGGAAAGCTGCATGCCGATGCCGAAGATGCCGTTGCCGCCCTGGCTGCTGTAATTCAAGGTCAGCGCCGGCGTCAGGTGGCGGGCGGCGGACAGGGGTAACGGCAGTTCAAAAGAACTTGCCCCTCGCGTACCGACAGGGCCGAGGCTGTTACCGAGGGTGGCGATAGAAGCACTGCCGGCGATGGTCGGGGTCACGATCTGGAGGGGCGCTTGTTCTGCCATCGGGATCATCTCTGTTAGCCGACGCCAGGGCGAATACCCGGCATGACTTCAGGATGCCAAGAGATGGTCCTTGGGTAACCTGTCAGATCTGACAGGTAGGCGGGCATGCCGATGAACGGCTCTACTCACGCCCGGCGGGGAGCATTGTGTGGGAGGCTTGGCTGAACATAGGTCGGGGTCCACTGAAGATCCAGTGTGGGAGCAAAGCTTGCTCGCGATGACTGAGGCACATCCAACATGGATGCAAGCTGACCCACCGCTATCGCGAGCAGGCTCGCTCCCACAGGTTTTCTGCTGATAAAAAAAGGCCGGTGAGTTTGTCGCCCACCGGCCTTTTTTACGGCGTCAACGTGCGTGTTACTGCACTTCTACCGCCAGGCTGTCGCTGATTTTCTTCTGCCAGATCGCCGGGCCGGTGATGTGTACCGACTCGCCTTTGCTATCGACCGCAACGGTCACGGGCATGTCCTTGACCTCGAACTCGTAGATCGCTTCCATCCCCAGTTCGGCGAACGCCAGAACCTTGGACTTTTTGATCGCCTGAGCCACCAGGTAAGCGGCGCCGCCGACGGCCATCAGGTAGACCGCCTTGTTGTCCCTGATCGCTTCGATAGCGGTCGGGCCGCGTTCGGACTTGCCGATCATACCCAGCAGGCCGGTCTGCTCGAGGATCTGGCGGGTGAACTTGTCCATCCGCGTGGCGGTGGTCGGGCCGGCTGGGCCTACCACTTCGTCGCCTACCGGGTCGACCGGGCCGACGTAGTAGATGAAGCGGCCCTTGAGGTCCACCGGCAAGGTTTCACCCTTGTTCAGCATCTCGACCATGCGCTTGTGCGCCGCGTCGCGACCGGTGAGCATCTTGCCGTTGAGCAAGACGGTTTCGCCCGGCTTCCAGCTCTGTACGTCTTCAGGTGTCAGGGTGTCGAGGTTCACGCGGCGCGCCGACGGACCGGCTTCCCAGACGATTTCCGGGTAAGCGTCCAACGGTGGTGCCTCCAGCGACGCCGGGCCGGTGCCGTCCAGCACGAAGTGGGCGTGGCGGGTGGCGGCGCAGTTGGGGATCATGCACACCGGCAGGGACGCGGCGTGGGTCGGGTAGTCCATGATCTTCACGTCGAGCACGGTGGTCAGGCCACCCAGGCCCTGGGCGCCGATGCCCAGTTGGTTGACCTTCTCGAACAGCTCCAGGCGCATCTCTTCGATGCGGTTCTGCGGGCCGCGGGCCTTGAGTTCGTGAATGTCGATGGACTCCATCAACACTTCCTTGGCCATGACGGCGGCTTTTTCCGCAGTGCCGCCGATGCCGATACCCAGCATGCCCGGTGGGCACCAGCCGGCGCCCATGGTCGGTACGGTTTTCAATACCCAGTCCACGATGGAGTCGGACGGGTTGAGCATGGCCATCTTGGACTTGTTCTCGGAACCGCCGCCCTTGGCCGCCACGTCCACTTCCACGGTGTTACCCGGAACGATGGAGTAGTGGATCACCGCAGGGGTGTTGTCCTTGGTGTTTTTACGCGCACCAGCCGGGTCGGCGAGGATCGACGCGCGCAGGACGTTTTCCGGCAGGTTGTAGGCGCGACGCACGCCCTCGTTGATCATGTCGTCCAGGCTCATGGTCGCGCCATCCCAACGCACGTCCATGCCCACGCGCACGAACACGGTTACGATCCCGGTGTCCTGGCAGATCGGCCGATGGCCGGTGGCGCACATGCGCGAGTTGATCAGGATCTGCGCCATGGAGTCACGGGCCGCTGGCGATTCTTCGCGCAGGTAGGCTTCATGCATCGCCTGGATGAAATCCACGGGGTGGTAGTAGGAAATGAACTGCAGGGCGTCGGCAACGCTCTGAATCAGGTCATCTTGCTTGATCACGGTCATGAGTCGCGCTCCTCTCTAAAGACGGGAACATTCAATAAGGTGCCGTCCGTTTGGGTGCATCGGTCGACGGACGGCACCTCTTAAGGCACGCCGGGCATGCTGGCGCGACACTAAAAAGGCGCGGCAGTATATCGCAGGCGAGCACCCTGTGGGAGCGAGCTGCCTTTGTGGCGAGGGGATTTATCCCCGCTGGGCTGCGCAGCAGCCCTGAAAGTCAGTCACCTCGGTGCGTCAGGTTGTTTGCCTTCAGTCATTTTCGGGCTGCTTCGCAGCCCAACGGGGATAAATCCCCTCACCACAAGGGGACCAGCCAGCCTCGAACAACTGCGTCAATTTAGGCCATTGCTTTGACGCCATTTTTCTGCTCCAGAATTGAATGGTCATTTGCCCTGCACGCCACTAAAGTGGCGTCTGGCCTGTAGCGTAGGACGCCTCCTGTCAGTTCCTTTCCCATGGTGAGTCAACGATTGACCCATAACGCCATTCAACGTCTTTTGCTGAAACGCTTCGCCTTGGCGGCCGCGACTTACGCGCTGGCACTGGTGTTGTTGTGGTTGGCATATTTCAGTGGTCATTACCTCGATTCGTTGCGCGATGTCATCATCGGCAGCGTGTTGGTGGTGTTGTGCCAGGCAGGGCTGTTCGCGCTGTTTATCACCGACCGCAATCTGCGGTTCGCCGACCCCAGTCTTACTGAAATACAGGTACTGATCGGCCTGGGCTGGCAGACCTGGATGATGGCGCATCTGGACCAGGCTCGGGGCGTGTTCCTGGTGTTCTATGTGCTGATCCTGCTGTTCGGGCTGTTCCACTTGTCCCGTCGGGCTTTCGTGCGCTGCGCGATGCTGGTGTTTTTCAGTTTCACCGCCATTACCCTCTGGGACGGTTACTTCTTCAGGCTTCCTGACCCCACGCTGGCCGCGTTACAGGTGTGCGTGCTGTTTATCGTGCTGGTGTGGCTGGTGCTCTATGCCAGTTACGTACAGAACTCGCGCCAACGCATGCGTCAGCGGCGGTTTGCCTTGCAGGCACATCAGGACACCCTGCGCGGCATGATGCGTCAGCTCGAAGATCTGGTGGCCACGGATGAACTGACCGGCTTATTCAACCGCCGGCACTTCCTGCGCCTGGCGTCCCGTGAGCTCAACACACTCCGGCCCAATGTTGCCCATGGCCTGGCCTTGATCGACCTCGACCATTTCAAACGCATCAATGACCTGCACGGCCACGCCGCCGGTGATCAGGTGCTTCAGGCGTTCGCCAGCATCGCCACGGCCTGCCTGCGCGAAGGTGATGTGCTGGCCCGTTACGGTGGCGAAGAGTTCGTCATGCTGCTGCCGGCCTGCGACCCCTCGCGGCTGACGGCCTGTTGCGAGCGGCTGCGCCTGGCATTTACTGAAGTCGAGTTGATCGGCTTGCAGATCGGCTCCCTCAGCCTGTCGGTGGGCATGACGATGCTGGAGACCGGCGACGACCTGGACAACGCATTGCAGCGTGCCGATCAGGCCTTGTACCGTGCCAAGCGAGACGGCCGCAATCAGTGCGCCGCTGCCTGGGAGAATGTCGATGCCTGAAGTAAAAGTCGCCGACCGGCAGTGGACGGTGGCGGCGGGCAGCAATCTGTTGGACACGTTGAATCAGGGCGGCGTGGCCGTGCCCTACAGTTGTCGCGCCGGCAGCTGCCATGCGTGTCTGGTGCAGTGCGTGAACGGTGACGTGCGCGACAGTCGGCCCGACGCCTTGAGCCCCGCGCAGCGCGAGCAAGGCTGGCGGCTGGCGTGTCAGTGCCAGGTGATCGAGGATGTGCAGATCCACACCTTTGACCCGCAACGTGACGGCCGTGCCGCCCAGGTGACCGCCGCGGATTGGCTGAGCCCCGACGTGCTGCGCTTGCGCATTATTCCTGAGCGGGCGCTGCGTTATCGGGCGGGCCAGCACCTGGTGTTGTGGGCCGGCGATGTCGCCCGGCCGTATTCCCTGGCGAGCCTGCCCGAAGAAGACCGCTTCCTGGAGTTTCACCTCGATTGCCGCGAGCCCGGCCAGTTCATCAATGCGGCGCGACAGATGAAAGTGGGCGACCCGATTTTTCTCGGTGAATTGCGCGGCGGCGCCCTGCATTACGATCCCGAGTGGCACGATAAGCCGCTGTGGCTACTGGCGGCCGGCACTGGCCTGGCACCGTTGTTCGGTCTTTTGCGCTCAGCCCTGCATCAGCATCACCAAGGCACCATTCGTCTTATTCACGTAGCCCATGATGCCGCCGGGCACTATCTGGCCAAACCCCTGGCAGCGCTGGCGGCCAAGCATCAACACCTCACCGTGGAGCTGCTGACCACGGCCGAGGCGCCGTCTGCGTTGGCGCAACTGCGGCTTGTTTCCCGGCAAACCCAGGCCTTACTCTGCGGCCATCCCGACCGGGTCGAGGCCTTTGCCAAGCGCCTCTACCTGGCTGGCCTGCCGCGTAATCAACTGCTGGCCGATGTCTTCCTGACCCGTGGTTGAGCGCTGATCTTCAGACGCGAGACCGACCATGACCGATACCCTGCTGCTTGAGCGCGAACGCGGCCTGTTGACCCTGCGCCTCAATCGCCCGGAAAAGAAAAACGCCCTGACCCGGGCCATGTACAGCCAATTGGCCCAAGCCCTGGCGATGGCTGACGCCGACCCGCAGATCAGTGCGGTGCTGATCTGCGGGTCTCATGATTGCTTCACCGCCGGCAACGATATTGTCGACTTTCTCGAACAGCCGCCGGCCGATCTCGACAACCCGGTATTCGAATTCATGCTCAGCCTGCTCGACTGTCGTAAACCGGTAATCGCCGCCGTGGCCGGGCCGGCTGTGGGCATCGGCACCACGTTGTTGTTGCATTGCGACCTGGTCTACGTCAGCCGGGACGCGCGGCTGCGAACGCCGTTCGTCAATCTGGGGTTGTGCCCGGAATTCGGCTCCAGCCTGATCCTGCCGAGGTTGCTCGGCCAGGCCAGGGCTGCGCAGTTGCTGCTGTTGGGCGAGGGCTTGAGCGGCGAACAGGCGGCAGCCGGGGGCATCGCCACCGAGGCGCTGGACAGTGGCGAGGCGGCGTTGGCCAAGGCGCGGGACGTGGCACTGCGTTTCGAATCGCTGCCGGCTGAAGCGGTGCGCATCAGCAAACAACTGATGAAGGCCCCGGATCGGGAGCAACTGCGCGCCGTGATCGAAGAGGAGGGCAGGCTGTTCACCCAGCGACTGCGCTCGCCAGAGGCGGTGGCGGCGCTGTCGGAGTTTATCAACAGGCATTAGTTTTGTAGCGCATGGGTTGGCCTCATCGCGAGCAAGCTCGCTCCCACATTGGGTTTGTGTTGAACACATTAGCCATGAACACCACAGATCCCCTGTGGGAGCGAGCTTGCTCGCGAAGGCGTCGGCACATTCAACGTTGGTGCAAGCTGACCCACCGCTATCGCGAGCAAGCCGCTCCCACATTGGGTTTGTGTTGAACACATTATTCATGAACACCACAGATCCCCTGTGGGAGCGAGCTTGCTCGCGAAGGCGTCGGCACATTCAACGTTGGTGCAAGCTGACCCACCGCTATCGCGAGCAGGCTCGCTCCCACATTGGGTTTGTGTTGAACACATTATTCATGAGCACCACAGATCCCCTGTGGGAGCGAGCCTGCTCGCGATAGCGTCAGCCCAGGCAACACCTTTTTCAGACGGCAAAAACCAAAAAGCCCCGCCATTCACATGGCGGGGCTTTTGTTTTCAGCATGTCTCGTCCTGAATAAGGTTTACACCTTCTGACCTCTCCTCAGGAGGAACCAATGGATTCAGGAAGAAGGCGTAGTCAGCGTGATTACACGCTGGGCTTTAAATTGGCGGTTGTCGATCAGGTTGAAAAGGGCGAACTGAGTTATAAAGAGGCTCAACGGCGTTATGGGATTCAGGGCCGGTCGACTGTGTTGGTATGGTTACGCAAGCATGGGCGGCAGGACTGGAGCCAAGGCGCCTCCATTCGTGCCCAGAGGAACCGACCGATGGCCGAGCCAAATTTGCCGCTGACACCAGAGCAGCGAATCAAGGAGCTGGAAGAAAAGCTGGCCCTTGCCAACCAGAAAGCCCAATTTTTTGAAGCTGTCGTTGACGTGCTGAAAAACGATTACGGTGTTTCTGTCGTAAAAAAGCGATCCGGCAAGTCCTCAGCCAAGGGCAAATCGAAGGCCTGAGTGTCACCAGGGCTTGCCAGTTTCTGGGCATCTCACGGCAGGCGTATTACAAGCGCAATCGAGCTTACGACGCGCAAACTAGCCATGCGCAAAAGGTGCTGGGATTTGTGCTGGAGGCACGCCTTGAAATGCCTCGGTTGGGCACCCGTAAGCTGCATGGGCTAATGCAAGCCGAACCTGAACTAACGCAAACGGTAGGCCGAGATCGATTGTTCGATATTCTGCGAGACCATCGACAACTGGTCCCACGCAAACGCGCTTATCACAAGACTACCGACAGTCATCATCGCTTCCGTCGACATCCGAATCGGCTCAAGCCCGGCCCTGACCAAGTCACTGCCACCGGCCCGGAACAGGTGTGGGTGGCGGATATAACCTATTTACCGACCGAGCAAAGCGTCGCTTACGTAAGTCTGGTCACTGATGCGTTCTCGCGCAAAATAGTCGGCCATCATGTGCATGAAAGCCTGCATACCGAGTCAGTCATCCGGGCGATGACGAAAGCTCTTCGACACCGAAGAACCAATCAGCCACTGGTACATCACTCCGATCGGGGCTCGCAATACTGCTCTGATCTCTACCAAAAGCTGCACGCCAAGCATGGCGTCAGGTGTTCGATGACGGATGGCTACGACTGCTACCAGAATGCCCTAGCGGAACGAGTGAATGGGATTCTGAAAACAGAATTTCTTTTACACCGTCCCAAAGACCTCGCCCAAGCCAAGCGCATGGTTGAGGAATCGATAGAAATCTATAACCGTAAGCGACCTCATTTGGCCCTGAAATACAAAACGCCCGATGCGGTGCATCGGGCGTTTTGAGACTGAAACAGGTGTAAACCTATTTCAGGACTAGACAGCAACCGGTCACTCAGACCATCGGGTCGCCAACGTGCAGAATTTTCATCCCGTTGGTGCCGCCGATGGTGTGGTAGCTGTCGCCCTTGGTCAGGATGACCCAGTCGCCGGTTTGCACCACGCCGCGCTTGACCAGTTCATCCACCGCCGCCTGGCTGACTTCGCCCGGTTGCAGGGCGGCCGGGTCGAATGGCACGGTGTAGACACCACGGAACATGGCCGCGCGAGCCTGGGTTTCGCGGTGCGGGGAGAACGCGTAGATCGGCACCGAGGAGCGGATGCGCGACATGATCAGCGGCGTGTAGCCACTTTCGGTCAGGGCGATGATCGCCTTCACGCCCGGGAAGTGGTTGGCGGTGTACATCGTCGCCAGGGCGATACTCTCGTCGCAGCGCTCGAAGGTCTTGCCGATCCGGTGGCTGGAGGTCTTGCTGGTGGGGTGCTTTTCAGCGCCGATGCAGATGCGTGCCATGGCCTGCACCGCTTCAAGCGGGTAGAGGCCGGCGGCGCTTTCGGCCGAGAGCATCACGGCGTCGGTGTAGTCGAGCACGGCGTTGGCTACGTCGGACACTTCGGCGCGGGTCGGCATCGGGTTCTGGATCATCGACTCCATCATCTGGGTCGCGACGATCACCGCTTTGTTGTGACGGCGTGCATGCAGAATGATCTTCTTCTGGATGCCCACCAGCTCCGCGTCACCGATTTCCACGCCCAGGTCGCCACGGGCCACCATCACGGCATCGGAAGCCTTGATCAGGCCGTCGAGGGTTTCGTCGTCGGCCACGGCTTCGGCGCGTTCGATCTTGGCCACCAGCCAGGCGGTGCCGCCGGCTTCGTCGCGCAGTTGACGGGCGTATTCCATGTCAGCAGCGTCGCGGGGGAAGGACACGGCCAGGTAGTCGACTTCCATTTCCGCGGCCAGCTTGATGTCGGCCTTGTCTTTTTCGGTCAGGGCCGGCGCCGTCAGGCCACCGCCACGACGGTTGATGCCTTTGTGGTCCGACAGCGGGCCGCCGATGGTCACGGTGCAGTTCAGTTCGGTGGCCGTGGCGGTGTCGACCCGCATCACCACGCGACCGTCGTCGAGCAGCAGCTCGTCGCCCACGCCGCAATCCTTGACCAGGTCCGGGTAGTCGATACCGACCACCTGCTGGTTGCCTTCGGTCAGCGGATGGCTGGTGGAGAAGGTGAAAGTGTCACCAATCTTCAACTCGATGCGCTTGTTGGCGAATTTGGCGATACGGATCTTCGGGCCTTGCAGGTCACCCAGCAGGGCGACAAAACGGCCATGCTTGGCAGCAAGGTCACGCACCAGCTTGGCACGAGCCTTGTGCTCGTCGGGGGTGCCGTGAGAGAAATTCAGACGGGCAACGTCCAGGCCAGCCAGAATCAGCTGTTCGAGAACTTCCGGCGAGTTACTGGCCGGGCCAAGGGTAGCGACGATTTTGGTGCGACGGACGGACATGCAAGACTCCTCAGGTTCAAGCGCCAGCGAAGGCTACTATGCTCTTTGGGTGTAGTCATTGTTCATATGCACTACTTTTTCGTTTCTTTTCGAAATGAACATTCCTGAAAATTTTTGCGCCTCTACGGCTTCACATTCCTTCTGTGGCGAGGGGATTTATCCCCGCTGGGCTGCGAAGCAGCCCCAAGATGGCAGATGCACATTAACCTGAAACACCCAGGTGGCTGGCTTGGGGGCTGCTGCGCAGCCCAGCGGGGATAAATCCCCTCGCCACAAGAGCACTGCCAAGCTGCGTTTTCGGGTTGAAGATTTCCCCACCCAGGTCGATACAGAGCTCAAGACAGGAGAACCTCCCATGCGATTCGTGCTTTTTGTTGCCCTGGCCCTGAGCATCACGGGCTGCACCCGTTGGTCGATGAACCACCACATGAACCTGGCCTACAAGGCTTACGAGCGGGGCAATTGCGAGCAGGTGATGCTCGAGTTGTCCAAGGTCGACCGCGCCAGCCGTGCCCGGCGCTACATGCAGCCGGAAGTCTCGATGATGCGCGGCCAATGCCTGGAACGACAGAAGCTGTTTGTCGATGCGGCGCAAACCTACCAGTTCATCATGACCCATTACCCTAACAGCGAATACGCCTTCCGCGCCCGGGCCCGGCTGGAAACCTTGCAGAGCCTGGGCCATTACCCGCTCCGCAGCGCCCCGGCGATCCGCCCCACCGCGCTCTGATACCGTCCGTCAATATCATGGCCAGGGGCAATGCCTGGCCACCTCCACCTTGTACGATTGCACAGGATGAAACTATCGCCCTTGGGCTGGCCGTCGCCAAACCTTGAGCTATATTTTGTACAAGAAGTGATTAGAGCCAGGTCTCTAATTCAAGAGGCACCTGTGACCGGCAGAAGTAGAGCCAAGGCGCTTGCAAGCGTCTGGCACCGGGATCGGGGAGAGCGGGCCTGTTCGTGCCCGTTCCGAAGTATCGATAGCCCCTGGTAGAGGGGCGTTCAAAAAGCGATACAGGACATGTACAAAAAGAGGCGAATCGAGCGGCATCAGCTGCCGTATTTCCTGCGCGTGTTCAACGGTATGAACGACAAGCCCATCGGCTTTCTGGGCAACGTCTCTGAGGATGGCCTGATGCTGATCAGCCATTTGCCGCTGATGGTCGGCGCGGACTTTAATCTGCACCTCAAGATCCCTAGCGATGACGGACCGCAGTTGGACATTGAATTGAAGGCCAGTTGCCTGTGGTGTCACGAGGATGTGACGCCGCAGCATTTCGACGCCGGTTTCAGCCTCAAGTGGGCGCCGCCGGAGTACGGGCAATTGGTGAGTGCGTTGCAGCAGTATTTCAGTTTTCATCCGTTGCCGGAGTCGGCTTGAAACCGCCTCTGCAGGAATCGGCCTGACTTTTGCGGGGTTGCCTCAATCCAACTTGTGGGAGCGGGCTTGTTCACGAAAACGGTGGATCAGCTTGCATCAATGCTGAATGTGCCGACTGACCCAGTGTGGGAGCGAGCCTGCTCGCGATGGCGTACTTGAGATTGCCATCGCGAGCAGGCTCGCTCCCACAGGTTCTCCATCGCATCTACGACATTATTCAGTCGGCTTAACCTTCAGCGTTGAACCTTCGTCTCGTTATCCAGCAACTTCTCCAGCAACAACACCCCCATCTCGCCCATCTGCCTCAAAGAACCGCGGGTGACCGTTTGTCCGGACTGTCAGGTATTACAGCTGTTCAATAAGCGAGGAGCCTTGTTCACTGTTCCTCAACCTCTCGGGTGATATGTGCGTTGTCAGTAAAATTGGAAGATTTATTGTCCTTACTTGATTAGAGGAATGGGTCGTGAGTAAGGGAAATGATAAGTCGGAAAGCGATCCTGGTTCCTCTCAAAGAGGGGGGATTTCTCCAGATGGCGCTGTTGAAGCTTATAAAGAACAATCGGTATGATGGGGCAGGTTTAGTTGTCTTGTCTTTCATCCCATTCGTGATTCTCAACCAATATAGGATTGAGGTTGACCTGCACTTGAAAGTCCCTTCGATGAGGGCCGCAACACAACATCCAATTAAAAGGCAAGCTGCCTGAGGTGTCACGAAGACGTAACGCCGCAGCATTTCGACGCCAGCTTCAGCGTGCATGGGGCGCCGCCGGAGTACGCGCAACTGAACAGGCGTGTTGCTGCAATGAAAGGAAACCCGACTGGATGACGTTTGTGCACATCACTTCATCACCGGGCGACTAAAGCCGGTCGCGGGTTGTCAGCGACGCGAATCAAGTTGGGGGGCAAGGCCGAGGCGCACAAGCCGGCGGATTCTGGCGGATCTGTAGTCCGTTGCGCGAGGAGGCGTAGTCAGTTGGGTGCTTCCCTACATCGAGACGGCCACTGGTCGGGACTGTCAGGTATGACAGGTGTTTAAGCTGAGGAGCTGGCTTCTACTGCCCTGAATATCTTGTCAAGACCAGCCAATTGAAAGGTTAACCTGGAGCTAATCATGATCGACGATGACACCGACGATATTGATGGGCGCGACGCGGCAGAAATATCAGAAGGAACTAACAGAGTTAATGCCGATAAAACTTATGATGTGCGTAAGGTGTCGGACGTTGTTTCTGCAGATGGTTTGGCTACAGAGCACACAGTGTTTATATATCCAATTGGTAGTGGGGTTGCTATCGCGAAGTTTAAGTTTGAGTACGAGTGGAGTGCCGATGGCGCATCATTTACCGTTGTGGGAAAACAGTATTTATCAAGGCCTAGTGGTTTGGCTAACTGTTATTTTAGTTTGAGGGTTGAGAGTAACGGTAACTGGATTCCAGCAAGTGAAGAAAATGCGCGTCAGGATGATACGTGGCATAGCTTTCCGTTTGTGCACACCGTAAGGAGTAATGCTAGCGAGGAGCTGATTAGTGTACGGGTTTTGTATTGGCAGGGTAATAATCGGATGGATATGAACAATTACTTTATAGCCTCTTACAGTCGTCAGAGCCCTTCGATAACGAGCCCTGTCCGTAACGATGACGTGCTACCCAATCTGGAGGTTTCAGGTACAGCTACTTCTGAAGCCTGGGTTGCGGTTTATGAAGGCCACACAGCTCGGCAATTGTCGGACTGGGTGGAATCCGGTTCTGCATGGCGAACAAGTTTGCGTGAACCGCTGACCCCAGGGATAAAAGTACTGACAGCCAGACAGCAACACCGTGGCGTGCTATCAGGCTGGGCCGACAATATATCTGTGACGGTACTGCCCAAGCCCTCCATCTCATCCCCTATTTCCGGATCGAACATAGAGCATCGCAGGCCGGAAATTTCTGGCTCTGGGGTACCGACCGCAGAGGTGCAACTTCACGTCAGCCATTCGGCGGATGAAATACCCCATCCAGTGTGCATCGTTGATTCGCAACGGCACTGGAGAACAACGCCGCATAACAATTTGCCGTTGGGGGCATTTGTGTTTACTGCCAGACAGACATCGGCTGGTATGCATTCTGACTGGGCAGACAATGTTTCTGTTGTGATTGAATTACCCGTACCTGTCATCACCGGCCCCGTAGCCCATTCGGTGCAAGACAGGACCTTTACCGTGACCGGCAACAATGGGCGTTCGGGTGCCATCGTTCAGGTATTCAGAGATCTGACCGACGATCCTAAATTGGGAGAGACCAACACGTTGACGGGGGCTAATTGGAGCTGTTCCGTTACAGCGCCTGTAGGGAATATATCGCTGGTAGCACTCCAACTAGTAGGCGGGACGCCCTCGAATCGAGGCGCACCCCGAGCCTTCAGAATCCGCCCTCCGGCATTGACCGCCGTCACCGTCACCACGCCGACGGACACCTCGGTGAAGTTCGAAGGCAGCGGCTACACCGGTTCAACCGTCCAGATCACGGTTGTCAGTGGGCCTGATGCCCCTGCGCCGGGCCCTGTACCGGTGAATGGAGGCAGCTGGAACACAACCGCAACAAATTGGCCATTTGGTTCTTACAGCGTGAAGGCTGTCCAGCGGTTTCCCGACGGTGACAATGGCTGGATTGACTCGCAGCCGTACACGTTCCCGGTCAACCTGAGACTTCCAGACCCGACCGATATCACCTACACACCGGTCTACCGGCCCGTGTTCTCGGGTAAAGGTTTCAACGGTGCGACGGTGATGCTGTTCAATCCCGGTGGTGGGTCGAAGGTGGCCCCGGATGCTGGCGTGTCGTCCGGTCAGTGGCAGAGCATGGCATCAGAGGTATGGGGGCCGACGTTCAAGCGGGAAGTCCATATCAAGCAATACCTGAATGGAGTACCGTCGCCGACCTGGCAGGAAATCGAGGTCACCATCCCACCGCTGGCCCCGGTCATGAACGTGCCCGTGGAAAATGGCCTCTCGCCCGACCTCAATGGCACCTGCTGGCCGGGTGCTGTGCTGACCCTCACATTCAGTGACAGCACCACCGAACATCCCGTCGAAAATAACAACGGCACCTGGAGTTTCCGGCGCACCGAGCCGTTTGCACCCGAGGTCACCCACACCGCGACGCTGATCCAGACCGCCGCCCAGCAAACCTCACCTGAAGCATCCAGAACCTTCACGGTCGCGCTGCCCGTGCACAAGCCCTTGATCACTGACCCCAGCCCCGGTGCTGAGGTCGGTCGCGTGCTGACCGTCCGTGGGCGTGATGGTATGGCCGAGGCGTCGATGCAAGTGCGTGACGCGCAATTTCAAACGGAGCTGGGCGACCCCAAGGTGCTGACCGCCGACGGCGAATGGTCCGTCGAGTTGCCCGTGCTGGAGTTTCGTCCCTACACCATCGACGCGCAACAGACCCTGCGTGGGGAGCCGTCCGAGCGCAGTGAAACCCTGAGGTTCGAGGTGGTGGTGTTGCCACCGGAGTTTGACGTGCCGCAGCCGGGCGGCAACCTGCCGCGCAGCATGACGTTGTCTGGCAGGGGCATGCAGGGCGGGCGGGTTGATATCTGGCTCCAGGGCGCAAGTGAGCCGTTGATCGAAGATGTTTTTGTGGGCGCCGATGGCTGGAGCGCTGACGTGACCCTGCCGGTAGGCGAAACCACGATTGTGGCCCGGCAACGCTTCGAAGGTCGGCCCTCCAGGGACACTGCGCCGCTGACCTTCAACGTCGTGCCTGCTGCCCCGTTCATTGAAACCCCGGCCACCGACGAGCCCATCGGCCGGCGCGTGGTGGTGTCGGGTTTCGGTGTGCCGGGCGATACCGTGACGGTAAAACTGGGAGACGCCACGCATGCGGTGCTGGGCAGTAGCCCGGTGCTGGAGGATCGCACCTGGTCGGTGACGGTGGAGTTCGATCAACCCGGCGGCCTCTACGGTCTGATGGCCGTGGCGTCGAGCGAGGGTTTTGATTCCGCCGATTCGCCGGCGCGGTCGGTGGTACTGGGCACCTATCAGCCTTCCATCGACGTGCCCGTGGTCGGAGGTTGGGTCGACAACCCGGTTCGCTTCGAAGGCGAGGGAAGACCGGGTGTTGGGCGAGTGGTGAGCTGGTTCAATCCGGATCAGGTGTGGGCGGCGGGCCTCCCCGTTGCCTCCAGTGGTTGGCAGGGCGGGGCGTCGCAATCGCTGGCCGCTGGCGGCAACTGGTGCCGGTTCAGGCAAACCATCACCGACACGGCGGACGGCGCGACGGCCTCCGATTGGGTTGAGAGCGGGCGCTTTGAGGTTCGGCCTCATTAGTTGCCAGGCGTTGTCGGCATCGGTTTGATGTCCGATACGTTCCCTAAACGTGACACCTGTAGGCGCTGCCGAGTGCAACGAGGTTGCGATCTTTTTCCAGACGATTGAGTCCTGAACGAAAGATCGTCCGAACGCGGCCCGAGCCTTCGGCAGCTCCAGAGTTGCCTTAGCGCTGAACCTTCGCCTCGTTATCCAGCAACTTCTCCAGCAACAACACGCCCATCTCGCCCATCTGGTGAATCGCCAGGGCCAGGTTGCGCGGGGCGCCTTCCAGGTCTTCCGATAAATCCAGAATCAGCGTGCTTACCGAGCAGAAGGTTTCGTAGGTGTGGGCGAGCATACCTTCGGGGTCGGCGTCGGGGGCGACGATGAAGTAGTCGAGTTGTCGTTCGGGTTTGTCCGGTTTGTCCGCGTTGGGCTTGAGGTAGTGGTCCAGGGCTTTTTGCGCGGCTTTGTCGAGCTTTTTGGTGTCGAGGGTTTTGTGAGCGGGTTGTGAATCGGTTTTCGGGGGATTGGGTGTTGGCTTGATCATATTCACTTCTCTTTGATAGCGCTGCCACCCGGTTCGCGACTAAACGATGGGTGGCGGCTGGACGCAGGTTAGTCGACCGGTGAGAAGTGAAACCGGCGCGCCCGAGAGCGCCCTGCGAACAGCCACCATCAAGTGCGGGGATAGGGGAGCCCGACTGGATGACGCTTGTGCACATCACTTCATTACCGGGCGACTAAACCCGATCGCTGGTTGTCAGCGACACGAATCAAATTACGGGGCAAGGCCAAGGCGCACAAGCCGGCGGATTCTGGCGGATCTGTAGTCCGTTGCGCAAGGCGCTGTAGTCACCCGAATTTTCCTGCACCGGGGCCCCCGCCACTCGTCGGCACTGTCAGAACTAACAGGTGTTTAGATTCGCGAGATGGATATTCAATGAGCCCACGACCGAACTAGTCATATCGCCAGCCTGTTAACCAGAAACTACGGAGTGCGTCATGGACACTGACGACGATACTGAAAACGACGAGTCTGGCGAAAACACACAGGACATGGAGACTCATGATCCTGCGTTTCAAATCTTGTCTCCGTCGGGTTATATCCCAGAATCAACATTTCTTGTTTCAGGTGTCGGCGCCAGACCCGGCATTGGCGTAATGATTCTGGATGCCAGCACGGCCGAGAGCCTGGGCGCGGGTTACGATGTCAATAGTGACGGTAGCTGGACGGTGCACGCCGCCATGCGAAACGAGTCGGACTTAAGGTACGTCGCCGCCCAAACTGCACATGGAATAACGCGGCCAAAGACCGTTGTCAGGCGTCCAACCACCCTAACCAAGCCCCAATCGGCCGGTTTTTTGAATCCCGCTCAGGTTGTTTTCGGAGGGGTTTGCTTTCCGGGTGAAACTCCGATTGATCCCGGCATGGGCATCAGAGTACTCGACGGCACAACTGAATTGGCTTCGATGACTGCCGTAGGGCCAGAGACAACATGGGAAGTCAGGCCATCGGTGCCATTGTCCAGTAAAACTTATACGGTGCGGGCCGAATACAAAGTGCAGAGCAGCCCGGTTCTCAGTTACACCAATTACTTATCTTTCGAAGTGATGGGGCCACCGGTCATCACCGCGTCCACCGCCATTCAAGAGATGGGTTTCACTGTATACGGAACACACGGGAGGCCGGGCGCCAGCGTCGAAGTAAGGCTCGATGTCATCGGTGATCCGGTCGGTCCTCCAGGCAGGGTAGAGGCGAACGGTTCCTGGAATGTCGACGTGCAAGTGCGGCCAGGGACGATTTCGTTGGTGGCGGAACAAACCTATCAAACCGTCCCGTCGGGACTGAGTACTGCCCAGGCGTTTAAAGTGCGCCCCCCCAAGTTGACCGACGTCACCGTCACCACGCCGACAGACACCTCGGTGAAGTTCGAAGGCAGCGGCTACACCGGTTCAACCGTCCAGATCACGGTTGTCAGTGGGCCTGATGCCCCAGCGCCGGGCCCTGTACCGGTGAATGGAGGCAGTTGGAACACAACCGCAACAAATTGGCCATTTGGTTCTTACAGCGTGAAGGCTGTCCAGCGGTTTCCCGACGGTGACAATGGCTGGATTGACTCGCAGCCGTACACGTTCCCGGTCAACCTGAGACTTCCAGACCCGACCGATATCACCTACACACCGGTTTACCGGCCCGTGTTCTCGGGTAAAGGTTTCAACGGTGCGACGGTGAAGATTCTGAATCCCGACGACTCACCAGCAGCCCCCGAAAGAACGGTGTCCGGCGGTGTGTGGTCGAGCCCCGCCTCAGCGGAGTGGGGGCCGACGTTCAAGCGCAAGGTTAAAATCAGACAATTCAAGGATGGTCAGGAATCGCCGACCTGGCAGGAAATCGAGGTCACCATCCCACCGCTGGCACCGGTCATGAACGTGCCCGTGGAAAATGGTCTCTCGCCCAACCTCAGTGGCACCTGCTGGCCGGAGGCGGTGCTGACACTCACATTCAGTGACAGCGCCACCGAACACCCCGTCGAGAACAACAACGGCACCTGGAGTTTCCGGCGCACCGAGCCGTTTGCCCCCGAGGTCACCCACACCGCGACCCTGATCCAGACCGCCGCCCAGCAACCCTCACCGCCTGCGCAAAGGACCTTCACGGTTGCCACACCCATGCGCAAACCGGTGATCACCTACCCCACCCCCAGCGCCGAGGTCGGTCGCGTACTGACCGTCCGTGGGCGTGACGGCATGGCCGAGGCGTCGATGCAAGTGCGTGACGCGCAATTTCAAACGGAGCTGGGCGACCCCAAAGTGCTGACCGCCGACGGCGAATGGTCCGTCGAGTTGCCCGTGCTGGAGTTTCGTCCCTACACCATCGACGCGCAACAGACCCTGCGTGGGGAGCCGTCCGAGCGCAGTGAAACCCTGAGGTTCGAGGTGGTGGTGTTGCCACCGGAGTTTGACGTGCCGCAGCCGGGCGGCAACCTGCCGCGCAGCATGACGTTGTCTGGCAGGGGCATGCAGGGCGGGCGGGTTGATATCTGGCTCCAGGGCGCAAGTGAGCCGTTGATCGAAGATGTTTTTGTGGGCGCCGACGGCTGGAGCGCTGACGTGACCCTGCCGGTAGGCGAAACCACGATTGTGGCCCGGCAACGCTTCGAAGGTCGGCCCTCCAGGGACACTGCGCCGCTGACCTTCAACGTCGTGCCTGCTGCCCCGTTCATTGAAACCCCGACCACCGACGAGCCCATCGGCCGGCGCGTGGTGGTGTCGGGTTTCGGTGTACCGGGCGATACCGTGACGGTAAAACTGGGAGACGCCACGCATGCGGTGCTGGGCAGTAGCCCGGTGCTGGAGGATCGCACCTGGTCGGTGACGGTGGAGTTCGATCAACCCGGCGGCCTCTACGGTCTGATGGCCGTGGCGTCGAGCGAGGGTTTTGATTCCGCCGATTCGCCGGCGCGGTCGGTGGTGCTGGGCACCTATCAGCCTTCCATCGACGTGCCCGTGGTCGGAGGTTGGGTCGACAACCCGGTTCGCTTCGAAGGCGAGGGAAGACCGGGTGTTGGGCAAGTGGTGAGCTGGTTCAATCCGGATCAAGTCTGGGCTTCGGATCTCAACGTCGAAGCGGGTGGTTGGCAGGGCGGGGCGTCGCAATCGCTGTCCGCTGGCGGCAACTGGTGCCGGTTCAGGCAGACCATCACCGACACGGCGGATGGCGCGACGACTTCCGATTGGGTTGAGAGCGAGCGCTTCGAAGTCCGGCCGCCCAGCAGCCCGACCCAAGCATCGAACTCCCGATAAACGGTCATGAAACCTGTCGGTTCTGACAGTAGACGGCTTGGGCTCGCAAGCGCCAAATCACGTTAAGCAAACGCTCGGCCTGACGGCTTCGTCGGGCCGCTCCGGGCCGTTATCGAATTCGAGGACTCGTCCATGGCTGACTCCCGCCCCGCTTTACAGCTGCTGAATCAGGTGTTCAGTGACCAACAACTCACCCACTACGCAACGCTGCACACGTACCTCGAAGAGGGCGGTTCGATCTTTACGCTGGTGGAAAAGGGCGTGCAGGGATTGGTGAGGGACTTTGGCGTGAGCGCCGATGACGCTCGTCAGCTGTTACGGCGCCTCAACAGCATGGCCATTTACCTGCGGCGTCAGTTCATCGAGCACACCCTGTACGGTTCGGCAAAAGAGCAGCGGCGGGCAAGCAGTGGTTTACTGTCGATGGTTCAAGGCCCCAGTTTCGAGCTCTTGTTCAATCCTCAGTTCGACAGCTTGTGCCCACCCCAGGCCCTGGAGTCTTTCGCATCACCCGTGGCGTATTTGATTGAGTTGATGCGGTGGATCGAGCAACGCATCGAAGCGGTTTCAAGCGACACAAGCAAGTTGCCCTTGCATGACCGGCGCAAAGACCTGAAGCCGCTGAGCATCGATTTCAACGCAGTGCATCAATCGGTGTCGTCGGTGGACATCATCGTCCCGGTGCTGGAAAAGTTTATCGGTCTGCTTCCAGAGGAACTGGAACAGGCCATGATCGAGGCGCGTTATCCCAACGGGCTGCCGTACTTCCAGCATTGGGTCACGGTGGACACCGTTGCCCGCCACCATGGCCTGTCGGTGGGCAGTTTTGCCCAAAGCGTGAGCCCGTCCTTTCCGTATTTTTTCCAGACCCAGGCCTGGTACAGCGATGTGGGCCCGGCCCTGGCCCATGCGTCGCGGCTGGGGCCTTATCAGCGGCGGTTGCTGACGGAGCCGCCCGTAGAGTTTGAGGGAGAAGGGGAGGGAGGCGAATACGAACACATGATTTTTTATATGCAGAACTTCGGCGCCGACGCGCTGAATTGGCAGGACCTCATCGAGGTGCCGTTCTTCGGCGAACGGACCAAGCTCGACACCCAGGGGCTCGAGGCTTTGCTGTCGGTACGGGGCTTTGCGCCAGTGCGTTCGGCCAATGTGACGTACTCGTCGCAGGTGCCTGAAGAACCGGAAAGCGGGCGCTCCGGTTCGGTTTACCTCAACGCCAATGCCCACCCCGCTCTCCATATTACCGGTCGCGGAGAGGGCAATTTGTTTCTTCATAAACTCTCCGTGAGCCCAGGCGACGCGGCGGGACTTGCGCATTACGACCGAATGAATCGCAAGTTGCGCCTGGATCAATGGTTGGCACTGCCCAGCGAACAGGTGGATGCGCTGCTGGTGGCGGCCATCAAGGCTGAAGTGCGCGGTGGTGCGCCGGCAGATAACTGGTGGATCACCGAACAGGTCGTGCATGCCCTCGGGCTGTTTCAGTCGTTGCGCGAGCGCTGTGAATGCCCGGTGAACGACTTTGCCGTGTTTATCGACGAGTTGTCGATTTACGGTCGCGGTGAAGCACTGTCCCAATTCGATCAGCTCTTCAATGGCCAGGGCGATTACCGTGCCCCCTTGAAGCTCGACGGCGGAACGTTTCCGATCGTGCCGGCACCTGAGGTGCCCGACCTGACCGTCAGCCAATTGTGCAGCGCGTTGGGCATCGACCTGCAGACCTACAACTACCTGGCCCTGGCGATTGCCAATGCCCATGGCATCGACGGCGACAGTCTGCCGCGTAACCTGGCGATCGTGTCCAGTTTCTACCGCATGGTGAAGCTGCCCCGGCTGTTGGGCATTACCCCGGTCGAAGGCGTGTTGTTGCTGACGGTGTTGGGTGGGGAGCTTTGGCTCAACGGTTTGGCGGGTGTGCCCCGGATCAACTCCACCACAAGCGATAGCCCGGATGTGCTGAACCTCATCCATGCCATGCAATTGTGTGTGGACTGGTGTGCCGATCACGACCTGCCGGTGCTTTGGATGGTGCAGCAGGTCTCGCCGCCTTCTGCGCTGGACGCTTCCCGGGACGCTGAGGGTCGGCTTTTTGAGCAGTTGCTCAATCTGTTGCCCGGCGCAATGCTCACCCACTCGGCGATCCTGATGGGCGGTGTGCCGGCGATGGCGGGCGCCAGTTGGCTGGAGCTGCTGGGGATGCAAACGACATTGGTCGAGTCCGATGGGCTGGTGATGTCGCGCACGGGAACCGAGGCTCAATACCTGGACTTTGCGCGAAGAGAGCTTGATTACGCCGTGACCATCGGCCTCGGTGAACAATATGAACTGGAGCGCCCCGCCATCGTCGAGAGGCTCCTCGCCGTGGTGTTGGAGGCCAGGGACGCCCAGGTCTCGGTGGTCAAGGAATGCCTGGCGGTTTACACGGGTATCGGTTCCGAGCAAGCGCTCGAGGTGCTGGCGTGGGCCAATTCAACGGTGAGCCGGTTGCTGCGCCTGGTGCTCGAACGTGACCTTTCGCATCTTGAAGGCTCGGTGAAGCGACGCAACGCCTTGGCTGACCCATTGCTTGCGCTGCTGCCCGATGTGCGCCGTCGCAGTGCGGTGGTGGCGAAACTTGAGCTGAGCGCCGAGGTGTTGCGCGACTATCTGGATTACGGCCATAAAGCCTGGCTGGATCAGGACGACAAGCACGCGTTCACGGTGCGCACGCTTTATTACCTGACCACCCTCAACCGTGCGTTCGAGCTGAGCGACCAGCCGGCGCAGACGCTGCTCGACTACCTGCGCGAGGTCAATGCGCTGCCTTCTCCGATAGGGGGGCATGCACTGCGTCTGGCCGAACAAGCGGCGTCCATCCGGCTGGCCGGTTTTTTTGACTGGAGCGTGCAGGAGGTGCGCGAGTGCGTCAGCCGCTTCCAATCTGCGCAAAAAATCCTGAAAAACCTGCCCCAGCTGGATCTGTTGATGCGGGTCCGGGTGCTGGCGGCGCGCACCGGCATGGATGCCTTGACGATTTTCCTGATGGGCGGGCTGCCAGAAGAGATCAACAAACCCGCCTACAAGGCCGCCGCCGAACATGCCTTGCTGAGCCTGTCCGAATCCGATAGGCCGTTGGTGACCTTCACCGGGGATCTGAAGCAGCTCGTTACCGTGACGTGCGTCGCGGACAAGACCGTGGTGGTGGCTGCGCCTGAGGAAACAATCACCTTCACCGTCACCCTTATGGATAGCGACGGGAACCCGTTGAGCGGCGTCAACGTTTACTGGAGCGCTGAACTGGGGACCGTTGAAACCAAGGCTACGGAACCCGACGGCGTGGTTGAGGCCGTGTACAAACCGGGCAAGGTGACGGGGTGGGACACGCCGCAATTCTGGCTCGATCTGTTTGAGCGCGAGTATGCCCCGACCGTCGAGGTCACTATCGATGCTGAACACATAGTCATCCCACTAAAGTCCATGTCACCGGTACCTCTGGAAGCGGTACCTGCCGGTCAGGAAGTCGAACTCTACGCCACCATCAAGGACATCCATAGAAACATTGCGAAAAACCATCTGACGCGCTGGTTAAGCAAGGACATGAACGACGGGGGAGGCACGGTGGTTTATCGACCGGATCAGAGCTACACCAACCAGGAGGGCGTGGCCCGAACATTTGTTTCCAGCCCTACTGGCGGAAAGTTCCAGATCAGCGTTGCCCCTGAAGGTGGCGTGCTAGCTAATTTCCCGCCCATCATCTTTGAACGCGAGGAGCAAGTACCATGACTCTGAACACGTTGAGTGACTTGCTCGAAAAACGCCGGACCGCCCTGATCGAATACAGCCTCGGGCACGTTGAAAAAAGTGGTCAGAATCCTCCGTACAACTTCCTGCGGACCCCGGCGGACCTGTTCGAACTGCTGCGCCTGGATCCCCTGGACAGTTACCCGGTGCAAAGCTCCTGGGTCGCCGAAGCGACCAGTTGCGCCCAGCAGTTCATCCACGCCGCCTACCGCAAACTGGAACCCGGCTATGCCGACACCGAGTTCGACAAGCGGGACCTGGCCACCTGGGAGCTCTACAACAACTACCCGGATTGGTCGGCGCTGCAAATGATCGCGCTGTACCCGGAAAACTTCATCAACCCCTTCGTGCGGCAGCGCAAGACCAGCCTGTTCAAGACCCTTGAAAACAACCTCAACCAGGCACACTTGAACAGTGATTCGGTGCAGGTTGCCTTGCAGGAGTACCTGCAAACGTTCGAGCAAACCTGCAACCTAGACGTGCTCAGCAGCTACATGGACAGCGTCTCGCCGGCCCGGGCCGACTACTACTTTGTCGGTCGCCAGCGGGTGCCGCCTTACCAATACTTCTGGCGCAAAGCCGAGGTCGAGCTCTCTCCCACTTGCCCGGCCATCAACCCGGCGGCCTGGAGTGAATGGCTGCCGGTGGACACGCCCACGGGCGTGACGATACTGGATATCCGCCCGGTGTTCTGGAGCGGACGGCTGTGCCTGGTGTGGGCCGAATGGCAGTACAAGGTCGAAAGCGTGGACGAGGACGACGTAAGCCTGCCGCACCGGCTGGACATCAAAGTGGCGTTCATGGCCCAGAATGGCCGATGGTCGGCGCCGCTGAGCCTGCACAGCAGCGTGCATGACGACGACCTTTCCCAAGGCGCCCGGTTGATTGCGACGGTGTGGGCCGACCCCTACAACCCCAAGGGCAAGCTGGGCGTTTTTTTGACCAGCGCTGAGGACTCCCTCAAGGTGTTTGCGGTGCGTGACGTGCTGTTCCGCCCCGTGTCCTGGGACGATGGCGGCTGGCTGGAACACGCGGCGCTCAAGCGATTTGTCACGGCTGAGACGGTGCAACATCCGCTGATGAATCAGCCGACCATGGTCACCTCCGTGGAGAGGACGGGCAGTTTGACACCGTACCTGAGCCTGCAGGCGGTGGTGTTTCGCGACGCCAGCACCGACATGGACAAGCTGTTTGTGCAGGGCTATTGCAGGCCAACGGGTTTGACCGGAGAGGCCACCTTTGACCTGACGTTGCAAAATTCGGCCGGCGACCCTCCACCCATTTCGGGAAGTTTTCCCTTGGCCGGTGGCTGGAGTACCGAATGGCAGGAGTTTCAGCGTGAGAGTGGCTCATGGCCGGAGCCGACAACGTTTTCGTTCGGGCATACCGCAACCACGGGTGGATATGGCCGAAATAAATTCGAACTGACCATCATCAACGTCACGAAGTTTGCCCCTGTCTCACTGCTCAAGAACAGCCTCGATGCAGCGCAGTTTCTCTCCCTCAACCAACCCGAGCTGACCCTTAAGTACGCCCGCCTGAATTCGCTGTTCGGCCCCGAGCTGGTGCAGCGCTCGAATATCTCCGTCGAGGCGGTGCTGGATTGGGACACGCAGTTTCTGCCGGAGCCGCCCCCGGAAAGCAAAACGATCAGCGAGCCGAACGGAGCCTTCGACGGCGCTAACGGTCTGTTTTTCTGGGAGCTGTTTTTCCACCTGCCGCATCTGGTGGCCACACGTTTGCGCACCGAGGACCGCTTCCTGGAAGCGCAGAAATGGTTGCATTACCTGTTCGACCCGCAAGCGCCGGCCGACCCGGCCAACGACCCTCAGTACCCGAATCCAAAACCGAAGTATTGGCGCTGCCGCCCCCTGAGCAGCGACGGCAACCTGGGCTGTGAAACCCAGGCGCCCACCGACCCTGACGCCATCGGCTATTCGGCGCCCCGGCACTTTCAGATTCTGGTGTTCTCGGAGTACGTCAAGAACTTGCTGGCCTGGGGCGACTGGTATTACCGCCAGCTCACCCGTGACAGCCTGGTGGCGGCCAAGCTGTGTTACGTGCAGGCCGAATTTCTGATGGGCAAAGCACCGGCGGTGCGCACGGTCAACCGCTGGGAAACCGATACGGTGGACAGCTTGATGAACAAAAGCAGGTCGCGGCCGGCGCTTGAGCAGTTCGAGCAAAGCCTGGCGTTCAGCCTCGCGGACTTCCCCGCAGCCGCCGAAGCGCCGCCGCTGCTGGGGCTGTTGGCCAACGAGCCTTTCAAGGCTCCGATCAATGAGCAGTTGCTCGCGCTGTACGACTTGCCCGGCCAGCGCCTGCATAACCTGCGCAACAACCTCACCCTGGACGGCAAGCCACTGGACACACCGCTGTTCAGCCCACCCACCGATCCCAACGCGTTGTTGCGCGACCTGGCGGCCGGTGGTGTCGGTGCGCCAAGGCCCATGGGCGGTCGGTTGGTGGTGGGGGCTTTCCGCTGGCGCACGACGTTCGAGGTGGCATTGCGCGCCGTGCAGGCGCTCCAGGATCACGGCGCCCAGGTGCTGCGTCTGCTTGAGCAACGGGACCAGGCCGAGCAGCAGGAACTGCAACAAAACCATCTGGTGGAACTGGGCAGCTACGCCCAGACGGTGCAGGAACAGAACATCACTCAGCTCCAGGCGAGCAGGACCGCGCTTCAGCAAAGCCG
Organism: Pseudomonas sp. P105; assembly: GCF_032614175.1. NCBI lineage: Bacteria > Pseudomonadati > Pseudomonadota > Gammaproteobacteria > Pseudomonadales > Pseudomonadaceae > Pseudomonas > Pseudomonas sp. P105. Next base: position 4,980,734 of record NZ_CP126693.1, on the reverse strand, counting down.
GGCGGTGGCACAGGAGCGGGCAACCGCTTATGAGCGTCTCTATAACGAAAATGTGTCGAAGGTTGAATACGAGGTCATGGAGAGCTTGCAGCTTTCCAAAATCCTGGCATTGACCTCGGCAAGCATCAAACCCGCGGGCGCCGTGATTGCCTCGATGCCCAATATTTTTGGTTTGGCCGCCGGTGGGCATCGTCTCGAGAAAATAGCCGACGCGGTTTGTTTCGGTCTGGATGTTGCTTCGTCGGTGTTGCAAATGGACGCGGACAAACAGGCCACCACCGAAAGTTACCGGCGTCGCCGTGAAGAATGGCTACTGCAACGTAATCAGGCGCAGGCGGAGGTGCGTGCGCTCGATGCGCAAATCACCGCTCAGACCCACGCGGTGAGCGCCGCTCAAACCACGCTGGATCAAACCCTGCTGGCCAACAACCAGGCCTTGACGGTGTACAACTTCATCAAAAAGCGCGCGTCCAATGCCGAGCTGTATGGCTGGCTGCTGGGTCAGTTCAAGGCGTTGCATTACCAGGCCTACGATGCCGTCGTCAGTCTGTGCCTCAGCGCCCAGGCCTCGCTGAGTGCCGAAACCGGTGACTATGATTCGCAGATCCCCTTGCCCCAGGTCTGGCTGGACAACCGTCACGGTCTGACGGCAGGCGAACACCTGCGCGGGCATTTGATGCGCATGGAGCGCGAGTACCTGCAACGCTTTGAACGGCGGTTGGAGCTGGTCAAGACCATTTCCTTGCGCCAGTTGTTCGATGATGCGAGCGACCCGCAGGCCCCCAACAGCAGTTGGGCGAGCGCCCTGGATCAGTTGCGCACCAAGGGAACGCTGGAGTTCAAACTCTCTCAATTGCTGTTCGACCGCGACCACCCGGGGCATTACTGCCGGCAAATCAGCTCGGTCGAGGTCGACCTGCCTGTGCTGATCGGGCCCTATGAACATGTACGTGCCACCTTGCTGCAGATCAGCAGCATGACGGCTACCAAGGCATCCCTTCCAGCGGTGAAGTACTTGCATGATCCCGTGGGTAACGTGGCGCCTTCCGATGTGCAGATCAACCTGCGCAGCGGTCAGCAGATCGCCTTGTCGATGGGGCTTGGCGACCACGGCATGGTGGCGATGAAACCCGATGACAGCATGCTCAACCCCTTCGAAAACACCGGGGTGGTTTCACGCTGGCTGTTGAGTTTTCCAAGGGCGGTCCAGGAGCCGCAGAAGAGCACGCTGCTGTCGTTGACGGACATCATCGTGCGCATCCGTTACATGGCCAGGGCCGGCGAGCCACCGTTCGTGCGAGCCGTCGAAGATCAGATCAGCCTGACTCCCCCCTACTCAACCGCCGAAGGAGCAGCTCGCCATGAATAAGCCGATTGTCCTGGCCAATGAAAATCTGGTGCTCAATGGCGACTTCGAAAACTGGATCGAGCACTGGACACGGGGACCGATTCCGGGCGACCTGGGCACTGGGAAGGAATGGTATGAGGGGGAGGTGGAGTTCGTTAGTTTTCTGATCATCGGCGATGAGGCTTCGGTCAGTCAGGCGCTGACGGCGCCCAAGGATCCAGGCGCTCCAGCGCGCTACGTCCTCACCTTCCTGTGCGAGACGAGGCACACCGAACCGGGCAGGCTGGTCATTAGCAGCGATAAACATCCGCAGGAGCAGGAAATCCTGTTGCCGCGAGGAGCAGCCCGGGATGTGGAGGAGGATCAGGCACGGCTTAGGGACGGTCAGCCGCTGGATTACAGACCTATTGCCTACAACGTACCCTTGGACCTGCCGTTCAACGCTCAAGACACCCTCACGCTGAATATTCAAAGCCCGCGAAACGCCCCCGAAGACGACATCGGGGCCATCCGCATTACGCGCATCAACCTCCAGGTGTACCTTGAGCCAGTGCTGATGCAAGCGTTCAAGCTTGACGAGCAGACACTGCCGGCAACCGGGCCTTTGTACGTGTGCCTGGGGGCCTCGGGTGACTTGGCTCATCAGCTTGAATTCAGGCCCGATCCGGACAATGCATGGGCCGGCACCCAAGCCGCGTTGACCAGCGATGACAACCCCCAGGGCGCGGTGCTCGCGACCCCGGCCTGGGGTGTGGATCACCCGTTGGATTCGGCCTGGGCCCTGGACTGTCCGGCGATCGGTGAAGACGGTCCCTATCTGTTTTCGATGGACCTGGTTAACCAGTACGCCGCCGATGCTTATCCGGTGCAGGTGTCCCTGGGGCATCATCGGCTGGCCTTTCGTGGCGTGCTCGAGGCGGCGTATTACCCGGTGCTTGAATACGACCAAAGTGTGCGTTTGGGGGTGCAGGTCACTTCCTATTACACCGGGCAACCCTTGAGCGACCGCACCGTGAACTGGACCTCCACGACCGGGCAGGTCACCGGCGTTGCCGTCAGCCGAACTGACGGCTGGGCCTACTTCGATTTTCAACCGACGCAGGCCGGTGATGTCGAGATCCAGGCGTCGGTCGAGAGCCTCTACTACGCCTCTGGCACGTTGACTCAAATCCTGACGGTGCGGGTGCTGGCCACGGATCCGTGGAAGGATGTGCTGACGGTGGTCGAGGGGGTGGAGTCGCGTTGGGAGGAAAAAACCGGTTACCCCAACCGCGGCTCGGAGTATCCCCTCGACGTGAAACTGCCCGCCGCCAGCCCCTTGCAGGGGACGCAGCTGTCGTTGCATTGGAGTGGTGATTCCCACGAGCAACTGGGGGTGGCCGTCAGCCCGGCCCTTGAAGCTCCGGTGCCGGTCACCGGCGCCGAACTGGCCTGGACCTTGACCAGCGAAGATCGGTCTGACGGTCGGTTCGACCTGCAACTGGCCTGCTCGAAACTGTTGCTGCCTTCACCGAAAAAAAACATGTCGCTGGCGCGCAATCTGGTTCGGGTGGGTGAAGTCCGAGAGGCCAACAAGTTTCCCGTGGTGGACGAAAACGAAAGCGTGCTGTTGCGGGTGCAGGTGGTGCACTTCGTGGCCAGCGGCGACGGCGATCCGGTCATCAATGCCCAGGTCGAATGGAAAACCGGGGGCGAGACGCTATCCACCGTTACCACCGGCATCGGCGGTTGGGCCAGTGTGTTGTACACGCCGCAGAGTGCGGGGGACAAAGTGGTCATCGCCAGCATCAAGGCCCATGGCGAGGCCGTGGCGGTGGAGCGCCCGTTTGAGGTGAAGGCGATTGCCACCAGCCCCTGGAAAAACGAGGTCAGTATTCTGCTCGATGGCGAGGTGGTCGAGCGCAATGCGCTCGGTGTGCTCTGCTGGCGCGGGCAAACGCACACACTCAAAGTGCTGCCCAATTCCGGCAGCTCATGGATCGGTAAGAACATCAGTCTGCATTGGCGCGGGACGGCGCCGGATATCGGGCTGGTGCCCAGTGACCTTGGAACGCCCAAAGCGCTGGTGGCAGCCGGTACGGAGTGGAATCTCGCCTCACAAGCGAATACGAGCACCAGTAGCCTGTTTGAGCTGGAGTTGCGCCTGGAGAGCGTTTCAATCGTTCGCGAGCTGACGGGGCGATTGGTGTCTGAGAATCTGACGGAAGAAGTCAGCCTGAGACTCGACCAGATAGCCGCCGCACTGGACACCCAGGCGCTTTATCCGTGTCTGGGCGCGTTTCATCGTTTTAGCGTCTTACCCAATGCGCTGAGCCCGCTGGTGGGGTTGGAATCAACGTTGGCGTGGTCGGGGACACCCGCCGAGGAACTGGGGGCAACGGTGCGCCCTGCGTTGAATCTTGCGCAACCGATCAACGACGGCGGCGCGATCTGGACGCTGGACTTTACCGCCAGTGAACAACCGGGCGAGTTTGCCCTGGCGTGGGCAGTGCCTGCGCTGGACTTCGTCGCCACGGCCAAGCCGATGACGCTGGCGCATAACAAAGTCAGGATCCAGAACTGGCGCGAATCGCCGGTCGACCCAGTGGTCGGGCAGGATCCTGCGTGGCTGTGGGTCCAGGTGGTTTCCCACTTCACCGGGCGTGCCGTGGATCAGGTGCCGGTGACTTGGACAGCGGGCAGTTCAAGCGCGCAACCCACCGACGCCGATGGTTGGTCGGGTTTTGCCGTGGCGCCGGCCGCCGCCGGCACCCAGGCGGTGAAGGCCTCGGTCAGCAGTCGTTACGACGGCTACGAAGAGGAGCGCAACTTTGAGGTCATGGCGCTGGCAAGCGATCCGTGGGCGGGGCTGACGGTCCGGTTTGATGGCGCGCCCGCGCGACCCTGGGGTGAAAAAACCTACTTTCCGCGCCGCAAGGGCGAACATGTTTTTGAGCTGATGGCCTCCGAGAACAGCCCTTTGTTCGAGCGTGAGCTGACGCTTGGCATGACCGGAACCGGGCCCACCGAACTGGGCATCAGCTTTTTACCTGACCCCTTGGGAATGCCTCGCGAGTTTCCCAGCGAGGGCTTGCGTTTCACGCTCAAGGCCGGCGATCTGAAGGACGGCAGCTTTGCCTTGCGCCTGGCGTCCCAGCGTCTGGCCAACCTGTCCCCGGCGAACGCGATGTCGTTGGGCGAGGGCGAGCAAGTGCTGGAGATCCGCTGGGACAGCGGGGTTCAGCAAATACTGGAGTGGGAGCAGGAACTGGTCGAACAGGTCACCGTGATCTCCTCCATCAGTGGCAGGCCTATTGCCGGGGTGATCGTGACCTGGCGCGGTGATGACCTGGGGGAAGTGACCACCGTGACCGATTATTACGGGGTGGCGCGCGTGCGTTATGTGCCCACCACGCCCGGCGCGGCACAGTTGACTGCGACGGTGGGGGAAGGGCCGTACGCGGCATCGGTGGCGCTGTCGTACTTCTTGCACGAGCCCCGGGAAATCCAGTCGCTCACCAGCGACCAAGCCAATGGTCATATCGGCGAGCTGGTTTCAGCGCTCGTGACCGTGGTGTCGGCCATGACCGGCGAGCCCTTGGAAGACGTCGAGGTGCGGTGGGAGTACCCCCACATCACGATTGCGCCGACCCGGACAAATGCCGACGGGCAAGCCCCGGTGCAGTTCAGGTTGCCTGGCGTGCGGAAGGGGGGGCTATACGCCATTGTCACGGGGGGCTATGCGGGATGGGAGGTGGCAGGTCTGACCTTTGAGCTGCTGCCCAATGACATGACCTGGCTTCAGGAATTCAACCCCTACATCAATGGCCAACCCGTAAGGTGGCCTGACGTGGAACTGAATCTGGTCCCCGGAGAGGTTTGCACGCTGACGCTGGATTATGAGTACAGCTGGTTGATCGGCGATCCGGATGCGCAAGTCCTTCTGGAATATAAGCCGGGCGAACAAGCACAGGGTTTGGTATTCGATCCGCCGTTGGGGCAGCTGGTGGCGATGGAGGCGGGGAGTACTGCGTTGAGTTGGTCTATTTCCACCCAGGAGACCCAGATTGACCCGTTTGTATTGCAATTCGATATGCCGCTGATGAGCGGGATGCCGAAGTCTCCGCCCTTGCCGGGAGGGTCTGTCAGACCTGATTACGAAGTGGTGGATCTGAGTGTTCCTCAGGTCGGTATTCTTTTTAACGAATCCATGAAGGCGCAGGTGTTGGTGCGTCACCGAATCGACAAAACTCCTCAGGCCGGCGTAGACGTGACGTGGGATTTCACGGGGCACCCAACCGTTGTTACCCAGACTGACGCTACCGGTGTGGCCTATTGCGATATTCAGGGCGAACACCACACCGAAACCGGCATTGCCAGGCTGACGGCTTCTGTTTGGAGTCAACCGGGTGATGCTGGAAGCACGTTTGTCGATGTGTGGTTGTTTGATGTAAGCAATGCGCTGCTTCGTGGAACTGAAGTGAGGATCGATGGCTTGCCTTATGTGTGGGCGATAACGTATCCCTACAGGTTTGTCAAAAGCGAAGCGACCATCAGCGTGAAGTTTCGCGAGGAGGATGTAGGGCGTGATTGTGCGATCGCCTGTACGCACCCTGGCGTGGTGTTCACGCCACCGGCCAATGAGTTGCGACCTGTTCCTGTTACATCCCAGCTTGAATGGAACATCAAGGTCGAGCTGCCGCTGAATACCCGATTTGCTTTCTCCGTGTATTGCCTGGGTGTCACTGGCTCTGCCGGCGGTCATTTTCTCTTCGTACCCGGTTCAGTTGAAGGGCAGCGCTAGCGTGGGCTGGGAGGTAGCACCTATGAAAGTTGTATCAGTACCCAATGACATGACCTGGCTTCAGGAATTCAACCCCTACATCAATGGCCAACCCGTAAGGTGGCCTGACGTGGAACTGAATCTGGTCCCCGGAGAGGTTTGCACGCTGACGCTGGATTATGAGTACAGCTGGTTGATCGGCGATCCGGATGCGCAAGTCCTTCTGGAATATAAGCCGGGCGAAGAAGCACAGGGTTTGGTATTCGATCCGCCGTTGGGACAGCTGGTGGCGATGGAGGCGGGGAGTACTGCGTTGAGTTGGTCTATCTCCACCCAGGAGACCCAGATTGACCCGTTTGTACTGCAATTCGATATGCCGCTGATGAGCGGGATGCCGAAGTCTCCGCCCTTGCCGGGGCAAATAAGTCAGCCGGAGTTTGAGAACACGTTTGACGAAATTCCAGTGACTTTTGGAGGCAGTGCCTATCCCTGCCATGGCGCAAGGCACACCTTTACCGTGCGACCGCACTCCTCCAGCCAGTTTCTGAATAAAAATGTAAAACTGGTATGGAGCGGGGAGCCCGCCGCAGATCTCGGTGTGGTGATCACCCCCCCATTGCACACTCCCCAGTTGCTGGGCCCGGAGGGCGTGACGTGGCAGTTGAATTTCTTGAATACGACCCAGGATGCGGACTTCTCCTTGCACATGGAAGCCGTGGAGTCGGGGGAGACGACTGAGGTATTGGCCATGTCATTGGGCAATAACCTGGTAAAGGTTGAACGTTGGACGACGAGACTGAATACGGACAGCTCAACGACGAGTCCGCCACCTGATCGTATAAAGAGCATTCGTGCCCGTTCTCGGTATTCGAATAAAGTCGCCGCCGGGCTTGAGGTACTCGTCAACGGAGGGCCTTACGGCATTCGCACCGATGAACGCGGTGAGGCTTCAATAGGCGAATTTGGAGACGATAATTTTCATTTGTCGATCCGTAACCGTTACGACGGAAGTACGGTCTGACAACGCTTCTGAGGTTCTACAAATTCCCCGCCTTCTTCCACCCCAGATACAACGTCACCAGCTCGGCCCCCAACTCCCCGGGCCGGGCTTGCAGCACCGCCACCCCATGGGCACTCAAGCGCTCATGCAATTCGGCCCGGGCGTTCAAATAATCCACTGTCCCGCAATAGGTCAGGGCTTCGGGCAACGTTTGCACCGGCGTCTGGCGTAAGCGGTCGAGGGCCTCTTCCCGCAGGCTCGCCACCAACACCCGATGCTGCTGGCCGAGCCGTTTGACGGCGGTGAGCAGTTCTTCGTCGTCCTCATCCCGAAGATTGGTCACCAGCACCACCAGGGCTCGGCGCTTTTGCCGGGTCAGCAGTTGGGTGACGGCGGCCTGGTAGTCGGCCGGGCGTTGGCTGCTGTCCAGGTCGTACACGGTGTTGAGCAACACGTTGAGTTGGCCGGTGCCTTTGACCGGTGCGAGGTAGCGTGGCTGTTCGCTGGCGAAGGTGATCAGGCCCACGGCGTCACCCTGGCGCAGCGCGGTGTAGCTGAGCAGCAGGCAGGCGTTGAGGGCGTGGTCGAAGTGCGCCAGCTCGCCGTCCTGGCTGCGCATGCGCCGGCCGCAATCGAGCATGAAGATGATCTGCTGGTCGCGCTCGTCTTCGTACTCCCGGGCAATCGGTGTGCGATGGCGGGCAGTGGCCTTCCAGTCGATCTGGCGCAGGCTGTCGCCTTCGCGAAATTCGCGCAGTTGATGAAACTCCTGCCCCTGGCCGCGCCGTTGGCGCTGGCGGATACCCAATTGGCTGAGCCAGTTGTCCACCGCCAGCAGTTGACCGTCGTAGAGTCTGGCGAAATCCGGGTAGACGCGGGTGTGGTCGAGGGCGTCCAGCAGACGTTTGCCGGCCCACAGGCCCAATGGGCTGGGCAGGCTGATTTCGCAGTGTTCAAAGCTGAAGTGACCGCGCTTGAGCGGGCGCAGGCGGTAGCCAACCTGGCTGTGTTGACCGGGTTGCAGCTCGACCGACAAGGGGAGGCTTTCGAAGTCCAGGCCGTCGGGGACGTGATCGAAGACCTGAACATTCAGCGGCTGCGCAAAGTCATGGCTGATCTGTAGCCGCACTTCGCTCCAGCGACCCAGTGCCAGGCTGCCGGGCATCTGCCGTTGCACCCGGGGCGAGGGCAAGTGCTTGAGGCGTACGGCATCAAGTATTGCTAGGGCCAGAAGGGCCAGCAGCAACCCCCAGTGGATCGACAGCAACATCGATGGAACCGCAACGCCCAGCGCCCGCAACGCGCCCAGCACGATGCCGAGGGCCAGCAGAATGGCGAGCCAGGTCAGCAGTAGGCGCGCGGGTTTCATGGGGGCGTTCCCTTGGAGAAGGTATTTGCTTTGGTAAAAGAGTTTGCCGCCAAGAGGTTTCCTGTGGCGAGGGAGCTTGCTCCCGCTGGACGCGTAGCGTCCCCTTGCGGTGTGCCAGGCAAAACCAGGGGGCTGCTTCGCAGCCCAGCGGGAGCAAGCTCCCTCGCCACAGAAAGCGGTCTTGCCTCAAGAAGTGCTCTTGGCACAGGCCGCCTCCTCACAACCGCGGCGCCGGCACTTGATCGAGCAGTTGCCCCAGCACCTGATCCACCGAAAGCCCTTCGATGTCCAGCTCCGGTGCCAGCCGCACCCGGTGGCGCAGCACGGCCAGGGCGCAGCCCTTGATGTCATCCGGCACCACGAATTCGCCGCCGCGCAACAATGCCCGGGCCCGGGCGCAGCGCACCAGGGCAATCGAGGCACGCGGCCCGGCGCCCAGGGTCAGGCCCGGCCAACTGCGGGTGGTGCGGGCCAGGCGCACGGCGTAGTCGAGCACCTGATCGTCCATCGGCAGGTCACTGGCGATGCGTTGCAGCGCTTGCACGTCCTTGGCCTGCAACACCGTGCGCAACGGTTGTACATCGAGCATGTCGGCCCGGGTCGAACGGCTGACCTGACGGACCATGTTCAATTCCTGGTCGGCGTCGGGATAGTCCATGCGCACTTTGAGCATGAAACGGTCGAGCTCGGCTTCCGGCAGCGGGTAGGTGCCTTCCTGTTCGATCGGGTTCTGGGTGGCGAGCACCATGAACGGTTGGGCGATGGGCAAGGCGCGACCTTCGAGGGTGACCTGGCGTTCCTGCATGGCTTCGAGCAGCGCCGCCTGGGTCTTGGCCGGGGCGCGGTTGATTTCGTCGGCCAGCAGCAGGTTGGTAAACACCGGCCCCTTGCGCAGCTTGAACTGCTCGGTTTGCAGGTCGTACACCGCGTGCCCGGTGACGTCGCTGGGCATCAGGTCGGGGGTGAACTGGATGCGCGCGAATTCGCCGCCGAAACAGCGTGCCAGGGCGCGCACCAGCAGCGTCTTGCCCAATCCTGGAACCCCTTCGAGCAAGACGTGCCCGCCGGCGATCAGGGCCGTGAGCACATCGTCGATCACCGCGGCCTGGCCGACCACCGCCTTGTGCAGCTCGGTGCGAATAGCCTGGGCCAGTTGACTGGCGCGCTGGCGCTGTTGGGCGGCGTGGGTCTGGCCGCCGGCAGGTTCGTTCTCTTCAGTCATAAGGCATTCCTGAGGGTTTGCAGATGGGCGACCTGACGGCAGAACTCAGCGCTGGACATGCGCTGTTGCGGTCGGGGGCTTAAGGCCTGGCTGATGGCCCGCGTGGGTTGGCGGGTCAGACGGGCGAGCACTTGCCACTGTTCGGCCACGGCCAGTTGTTCGAAACCGGGATGCAGATGGCGTGCCCGGCGCAGCACGTCCTGTTGCAAGCTGTGCAGCAGATGCTGACGGCCATTGTGTCGTAGATGAAAACCGGCGCTGGCCTGCACGTGTTCCTCCAACTGGCGCCGCGCCTTGGGAGCCGGTTGTTGCAGCGGGCCCTGACGCACCGCCGAACGCCAGAGCCAGAGGGCGATCAAGGCCAGCAGCGCCACCAAGGCCTGGGGGAAATAACGCAGCAACAGGGCCAGCAAGTTGTCGTGGTCGATGTCATACAGCAGCGTCACATGGGTGTCGGCGCTCAAATACCAGAGCAGCCAGGCGTTGTCGTATTGGTCGATATGGTCGTTCTTCCACAGCTCGGCGTCGGTGAGCACGGTGATTGAGCCCAGGCCGTGGTTGAGCTGCATCATGTGGGTCGCCAACGCGCTGTTGGCCCAGGCCTGGGCGAGGTTTTGCGGGTCTTCGAGGTGGAAATCGGTGTCGAAGCCGACGTACGCGGGCGCTTCTTCGTCCTCCAGGTACAGCTTGGTCAGCTTGGGGTAGCGATCCTTGATGAGTTCGGGCTCCGGCGCCTTGAGGTCCTTGCTCAGGAATTGACGCAGGCGCACACGGTCCAGCAATAAGTCGCCGCTGCTGGCGGTACTGTTATCCCACAAGGCTTCGGCGACAAACAGCAATCGTCCACCGGCCTGGGCCCAGTTCATCAACTGATCGACTTCCCGTGGGGTCATGTGGGTGCGTTCACCCAACAACAGCAGGCTGCGCTGATCAGGCTCAAGGTTGGGCAGGACGTCCAGATTATTGGCGTGCTCGACGTTTATGCCCTGCCGGCGCAGGAAATGTTCGGCGGCCAGGTAGGGATTGGCCTGGGCCTCGGGGGAGGGGCCGTGATCGATGGTTTCCTGATAGGGCACGGCCTTCAGGAACAGGTAAATGCCCAACACGCACAACAGCGCGGCCACCCCGGCGCCGACCAACAACCCTGCGCGGCGATTCATCGAGACGCCTCCGGCCCGAACAACCCGCGCCAGTCATCGCACAGTTGCTGTTGCAGATGGGGCGGCGGCGGGCGATGGCCGTATGCAATGTTTTGCCAGTGCTGAGTCAGGTGTTGGCTGAACGTCAGCAGGCGTTCATGCTCAAGCTGTTCGATGCGTTGCAGCACCTGGCCTTCGGTGTCGGCCGGTTTCAAGGGAAGCGCAAAGTCATGATGCAACCGGCTGAGCAAGGCCCGATACAGCAGCCCCAGGGCCTGGCGAGGGTCAGCGGCCCATAGTTGTTCCACGCTGGTGGCCACGTCGTCGGGCAGGCTTTCTTCGCGAATATCCAGACCGAACATCTGCGCCGGCATCGCTCGTGCCATGGGTGGGCGTTTTGTCGGTCGCAGATTCACCAAGGCCCTGAGCCTTTCCCGGTAGCGCCAGGCCAGCCAGGCAATCGCCGCCACCAGGCAGGCCCACAGTACGATCTGGATCAGTGCGGCGGCGATGTCGAAGCGTTGGCCGCTGATCCATTTGAACCATGCCTTGAGCCAGCCCGGCGCTTCGTCGGTCTCGGCCGATTCGGCGGTTTCTTCACCCAAGCGATAGCGGGTGACCGTTTCCGGGTTTTTGAACGGCGGAGCCTGGAGGATCGCCTTGATGCTGTCCTTGGAGGCTTCGCTGGTAAGAGGTTGGTTGAGCAGCCGCGGGCTGTCGGGGCCGGTGTTGTCTTCGGCGGCCCAGGCCGGCGGTGCCAGCGGCACCAGCAGCAGTGCCAGCAGCATCAGCGCGGGGGCGGTGCTGCTCAGGCGTTGGCGCAGGCGCCGGAACACCAGCTCAATGTCCCAGGCTTCGAGTATCGTGCGCCGGTTCAGGTAGAGGCTGAAACCGCAGGCGACATACACCGGCTCCCAGACGATCAGCAGCAGGGGATACAACAAGTTGATCAGGTGTTCGAGCCACAACCAGTCGTGCTCGGCGACGGCGATCAGCGTCTGCCAGTTCCATTGCAGCTCTACCTGTTGCGGCACGAGCAGGTAGAACAGGGCCATGAGGCCGAACCACAAGGCGATCTCCAGGTGGACGCCGATCACGGTCAGCCATTGCGCGGCGCCACGGTTGCGTTGCAGCAGCACCCGCAAGCGCTGTTCACGCGCCTCGCCGTCGAGTCCTTCGAGTTGCACCACGGGTATCAGGAAGCTGCGACTCAGGCTCAGTCGTCGCCAGGTCAGGCTTGCCAGCAACTGGGGTTTGAGCAGTGTGGGCCACTGGCGCAAGGCCTGTTTCAGCGTCGGTGTTTCGCCGAACAGCGACTTGGACAAAATGTACAGGGGCAAACGGTCAAAGGCCGGTTTCAACCACCAGAACAGGAACATCGCCAGAGAGGGCGAATCCCACAGCAGCAGGGACAACAGCGCAAACACCGGCAGCGTGATAACGGCCCAGCTGGTCATCAGCAAACGTCGATGCTGCTGGCTCATCAACACGCCCAGGTCCATGGCTTCCCAGGTGGTGCGCGGGCGGATGACCACGGTGGCATCACTCAGACGCATGGCGGGTCCGTCCGGCAAACACCAGATAACTGATCACCAGAAGCCACAACAAGGCGCCGACCGTGTATTTGGTCGCGGCTGTCACGGCGCTGGAGGACCAGTACGCTTCGATGAACGCGGCAATCAGCAGCAACAGCATCACGCCGCCGACCATCAGCACACTTTTGCCGGCGGCGATCCGCAAGGCCTCGCCTCGGGTGAGGCGCCCCGGCGCGATCAACGCCCAGCCCAGTTGCAGGCCGGCGGCGCCGGCCAACGTGATGGCGGTGAGTTCGAAGGCGCCGTGGCCGATGACGAACGACCAGAACGTCCCACCCGAGCCGATCTGGGTCAGGTGCCCGGCCACCGCGCCAATGGTCAGGCCGTTGAAAAACAGGAAGAACGCGCTACCCAGGCCAAACATCAAGCCGCTGGCGAATGTCTGAAAGGCGATGCCGATGTTGTGCATGATGTAGTAGCCGAACATGACCCAGTCTTGGCTGGCGGCCCGCTCGATCGAACGCCCCAGGTGCCCGCTGGCCGGGTCGTACATGCCACGTATCTGGCTGACTTCCTCGACGCTCAACAGGCTGTAGACCAGCTCGGGAAACAGATAGACCAGCAGCCCGATGCCGATCAGGCTACCCATGAACATCGCTCCGGCGGCCAGTACGAAACGCCATTGTTCCCGCACGAGTCGGGGGAAACCGGCCAGGATGAAAGTCGAAAGGCTGGTCGATGGCCGGCTGCGATCCCGATAGAGTTGCTGGTGACCGCGCAGCGCCAACTGCTGCAGCGTGTCGACCAACAGGCTGCTGTAACCCCGTGCCTGGGCCAGCGCCAGATGCTGACAAAGCCTGCGGTAGGCAGGAGGAAAGTCACTGCTTTGGGGCACGTTACGGCTGCGCTCCAGTTGATCGAGTTGTCGGGACAGTCGGTCCCATTCGCCTTGGTGGCGGCTTTCGAACAGACTTTGTTTCATGTCGGCCCCAGCAGGCCACGGGCGATGCCATTGAGTTCGGCCACGGCTCTGGGGGCCTGGACGTTCAGTGGCGCGGCCAGGATGCTCGCCAGTTCGTTGACCCGCGCTTGGGACAGTTCAGCCTGGCGTTCAGCGAAACCCAGCACGGCGCGTTGCTCGTTCAGGCTCAGGGTAAAGGGCGGTCGTATCGACTGCGCCAGGGGCAGCGCGGGACGTTTGACCGGTTGCTCGCGATACACCACCAGGGTGCCGGCGGCCAGGTCTCCCAGGCGTTTGAAGGCAGGATGTTGCAGGCAACTGATTGCCCCGAAGGTGTAGCCGAAGGGCAGCATGTCGACAAAACGCAGCAGGTTGCGGATCAGTGAAGCGGACCAGCCGATAGGCCTGCCGTCGTCCTGCACCACTCGCAACCCCATGATCTGCTTGCCGGGGGAGCGCCCCTGGTTCAGCACCTCGAACAGCACCATGTACCACCAACTGACAACGAACAGCAGGATGGAGCCCAGGCCAATGCCCAGCTCACCAAAAAACGCCAGGATGATGAACACCAGCCCCAGGACCAGCCCGCGTATGCCCAGGTCGATGGCAAAGGCCAGCGCACGAGGCATCAACCCCGCCGGGCGCAGCGGCAGGTCGATGCCTTCGGGCGTTTCAACCTGATACCGCGTATCGAGTGGCGGGGGCAGCGTCGCGTTCCTTTGCAGTGCTGGTCTCTCGAGCATGGTCAACCTGAGTGATGGGCCGGTTCGAACGTTCAGTCTCGGTCCCGATGCTAGCAGTCTTCGTGCGGGCAAACGACATAACTATGTATGTCATTTCATGGCTTGCCACAGGATTCAGGGCCCGAACACAAAAGCAGAACCCCTGTGGGAGCGAGCTTGCTCGCGATGACCACGGCACATTCAGCATTGCCGTTTCAGGCAGACCGCTATCGCGAGCAGGCTCGCTCCCACAGTTTTGATTGACGGTGTTCACGCATTTTGCACCCGCCACACATCCCTTGTGGGAGCGAGCTTGCTCGCGATGACCACGGCACATTCAGCATTGCCGTTTCAGGCAGACCGCTATCGCGAGCAGGCTCGCTCCCACAGTTTTGATTGACGGTGTTCACGCATTTTGCACCCGCCACACATCCCTTGTGGGAGCGAGCCTGCTCGCGATGACCGCGGCACATTCAGCATTGCCGTTTCAGGCAGACCGCTATCGCGAGCAGGCTCGTTCCCACAGTTCTGATTGACGGTGTTCACGCATTTTGCACCCGCCACACATCCCCTGTGGGAGCGAGCTTGCTCGCGATGACCGCGGCACATTCAGCATTGCCGTTTCAGGCAGACCGCTATCGCGAGCAGGCTCGCTCCCACAGTTTTGATTGACGGTGTTCACGCATTTTGCACCCGCCACACATCCCCTGTGGGAGCGAGCTTGCTCGCGATGACCACGGCACATTCAGCATTGCCGTTTCAGGCAGACCGCTATCGCGAGCAGGCTCGCTCCCACAGTTTTGATTGACGGTGTTCACGCATTTTGCACCCGCCACACATCCCCTGTGGGAGCGAGCCTGCTCGCGATGACCGCGGCACATTCAGCATTGCTGTTTCAGGCAGACCGCTATCGCGAGCAGGCTCGCTCCCACAGTTTTGATCGGGGTGTTCACTGATCCGGTGTCCGCCTCAGATCCCCCTTTGGATTTCAAAACTCAGGCAGCGCTGGCCGCAGGTGGGCTCGAAGGCCTAGACTTCGCCAGTCTTCAACCCAGGAACGCCCCGTGACTTCTATCTTCTGGTACGACTACGAAACCACTGGCATCAACCCGCGTTGTGACCGGCCCTTGCAGGTGGCGGGGATCCGTACCGATTTCGAACTCAATGAAATCGACGAGCCGGTGAACCTGTATTGCCAGCCCAGCGAGGACATCCTGCCGCATCCGGCGGCTTGTGCGATCACCGGCATTACCCCGCAATGCCTGGCCGACAAAGGCTTGACTGAAGCCGACTTCATGACCCGTATCCACGGGCAACTGGCCGCGCCCGGCACCTGTGGCGCCGGTTACAACACCCTGCGCTTCGACGACGAAATGACCCGCTATAGCCTCTATCGGAATTTTTTCGACCCGTACGCGCGGGAGTGGCAGGGCGGCAATAGCCGCTGGGACCTGATCGACCTGGTGCGCGCCGCCTATGCGCTGCGCCCCGAAGGCATTGTCTGGCCGCAAGAGGAGGGCCGCGTGACCCTCAAGCTGGAGCGCCTGACCGCCGCCAATGGTATTGACCACGGCCAGGCTCACGATGCGTTGTCGGACGTGCGCGCGACGATCGCCTTGGCCCGTCTGATCCGCCAGAAACAACCCAGGCTTTACGAGTGGCTGTTCCAACTGCGCAGCAAACAGAAAGTCATGGATCAGGTCCGCCTGTTGCAGCCTATGGTGCATGTTTCCGGGCGTTTCTCGGCCGCGCGCAACTACATCGGGGTAGTTTTGCCATTGGCCTGGCACCCGAAAAATCGCAATGCCCTGATTGTCTGTGACTTGCACCTGGACCCGCTGGGTTTGCTGGACCACGATGCTGAAACCCTGAGGCAACGTTTGTATACCCGCCGTGAAGAACTGCTCGAAGGCGAGTTGCCGGTGCCTCTCAAACTCATTCATATCAACAAGTGCCCGGTGGTCGCGCCGCTCTCGGTGCTGCGTGCCGAGGACCAGCAGCGGCTGCAACTGGACATGGACGTTTATCAGGAGCGTGCGCTGCGGCTAACTGACGCACAGCAAGTTTGGCAGGACAAACTTCAGGCTATTTATGGTCGCGAGGATTTCACGGCCAGTGAGGATCCCGAGCAGCAGTTATACGCAGGCTTCATCGGCGACCGCGATCGTCGATTGTGCGAGCAAGTCCGCATGGCTGACCCTGCTCAATTGGCTTCAGAACACTGGCCTTTTGATGATGAGCGTTTACCGGAGTTATTGTTCAGATATCGCGCGCGCAACTTCCCTGAGACCTTGACCGGCGAAGAGCAGGAGCGTTGGAGACTTTTCTGTCAGCAGCGTTTGTCCTCCCCGGAATGGGGGGCGCCTAATACCTTGCAAAGTTTTGATGAGACGATGGAGGAATGGATGGCCGTTTCCACGCCATTGCAGCGCGAGGTACTCATAGAGTGGCAGGGCTACAGCCAGCAATTGCGTAAACGTTTAAGCCTTTGAGTGGCGATGAAGTGGGTAAATCGCAGGCATAAAAAAACGCCAGCAATCGCTGGCGTTATTCTGTTCGCATAAAGCGGCGCGAACCGGTGAGGCTTAGCCCAGCAGGGTTGCCCAACCTTCAACCACGTCACCGCCCCACTTGGCTTTCCACTCTTTCAGAGTCTTGTGGTTGCCACCTTTGGTTTCGATGACTTCGCCGTTGTGCGGGTTTTTGTATTGCTTAACTTTGCGAGCGCGTTTGGTGCCGGTAGTTTTTACGGCGCCACGGGTTGCCTTGCTCGATTTGGCTTCTGGATCCAGCATGGCAATGATGTCACGCAGCGATTTCTGGTATTCGCCCATCAGCGTGCGCAGTTTGCCTTCGAATTCCAGTTCTTTCTGCAGCTTGTCGTCTTTGGACAGAGCTTTCAGGCGTTCTTGCAGTTCTTTGATTGCTTCTTCGGTGCTGCGGTATTCATTGATCAAGGACATGAGGACTACCTTATGTAGGACGCGGGTGACAAGGAGACAGTGAGGCAATAGTAATCAGACAGTTTCATCAAGTAAACATTTAACCGATGTTTTATTTAATTAATTAGTGCAGCCTCGCAAAAACGGCGTTGCAGTTAAATACTGAAACACAGTCTTCACATCTGCTCACAAATATAGCGTGTTGCCAAAGGTCCGGCCCATTGCTGCCCGGGCAGACAAATGTGCGCGGCGTGTCATCGATACTGCAGTTTTGCCGCGCAATGGCTAGAATGGCCGCCTTTGTGAAGTTCTGGAGTTCCCCTAATGCGCACTTTTCGGCTGGTGATCGCTTGCCCGGACCGCGTCGGCATCGTTGCTAAGGTCAGTAATTTTCTGGCGTCCCATAATGGTTGGATCACTGAAGCGAGCCATCACTCGGACACTCACAGTGGCTGGTTTTTCATGCGTCACGAAATTCGTGCCGACTCGCTTCCCTTCGGCATCGAAGCCTTTCGTGAGGCGTTCGCACCGATTGCCGAAGAGTTTTCGATGGACTGGCGAATCACCGATACCGAGCAGAAAAAACGCGTGGTGCTGATGGCCAGTAAAGAATCTCACTGCCTGGCTGATTTGCTGCACCGCTGGCACAGCGATGAGCTCGATTGCGACATCGCCTGTGTCATTTCCAACCATGACGCCTTGCGCAGTATGGTGGAGTGGCACGGTATCCCTTATTACCACGTTCCGGTCGACCCACAGGACAAGCAGCCGGCGTTTGCCGAAGTTTCGCGGCTGGTCAAACAGCACGACGCCGAGGTGGTGGTGCTGGCCCGCTACATGCAAATCCTGCCGCCTTCCTTGTGCAGCGAATACGCGCACAAGGTCATCAATATCCACCACAGCTTCCTGCCGTCGTTTGTCGGTGCCAAGCCGTATCATCAGGCCTCGATGCGGGGTGTGAAGCTGATTGGCGCCACCTGCCACTACGTGACCGAAGAGCTGGACGCAGGGCCGATCATCGAGCAGGACGTTGTGCGCGTCAGCCACAGCGACAGCATCGAAGACATGGTGCGTTTCGGCCGTGACGTGGAAAAAATGGTACTGGCGCGCGGCTTGCGTTATCACCTGGAAGACCGAGTGCTGGTGCACGGCAACAAGACCGTGGTGTTCTGACTACACTGCAAAGGGCCTGGGCGAGTGATCACCAGGCCCTTTTTTCATGAGGTTCGCCATGACCGATCCATTGGACAAAGCCACCTCCCGAGCCCCGGCGACCCTGGGTGAGGGGTGCCTGAACCGTTACGATCCTGAAGCGTTGAGCCCGGAGGATGGCACGGAGTTTCCCGACGCTGCGCAACTGTGGAAACAAATGCACCCCGAGGACGAACCAGCGCCTGCAAAGCCTGAAAGCGGTGAAGTCTAAATAGGAGTCACGCCTGTCGCAGCTTGATCAGTTTCTTGATCAATGGTCGCCCGACCATCAAAAAGAACACGGGTCCACCGGCGACCAGATAAAAGTAATAGGTCACCGCCCGCCAGATCAGAATTGCCGCTGCGGCCGTGGATTTTCCCACCATGGGCGCCAGCAGCGCCGCCGAGGTCAACTCTGCCGCCCCGGCGCCACCGGGCAGCAGGCTGAACTGCCCTGCGCTCAAGGAGAGCATCTGGATCAGAAAGCTCCAGGCCCACTGCAAATCCGCCCCCAGTCCTCTCAACGCCAGATACAACACGCTGTAGCGCAGGGCCCAGTGAAGGCAGGTCAGGCCGAAGACCTGGAACAGGGTCTGACGGGGCAATTTCAGGGTGTCGGTAAATGCCGCCAGAAAGTGCAGGATCTTGCGTCCCCAGCGTTGGCGAGTGGCGGTCTTTACCCGCAGATGTCGCAATAACCGAGCGCCCAGCAGAATCAGTTTGCGGTGGTAGCGGGCCACCAGCACGCAGCCGAACAGTCCGCCAAACAACGAGAAGGCACTCAATGCCAGCATCCATTCGATGCTCTGGCTGAGGTTCTGGAACAAGGCATAAAACAGGATGCCGACCAAGGCGCAGAGGAAAAACAGCAGATCGCTCAACTGATCCATGGCAAACACCGCGCTGCCATGGGCCGGACGCACGCCGTTGCGCGCCAGCAACGCCATCAGCGTCAGCGGCCCGCCACTGCCGCCGGGCGTGGCACACATGGCGAACTCGGTGGACATGACGACGCCAATGCTTTTCAGCCGTCCGACGCGCCCGCGGTGTTCACCCAGCAGCAAACGCAGGCGCACGGAATTCAAGCCCCAGCACAGGACAATCATGCCGAGCATGGTCAGCAGCAGTGACAAGGGAAAGCGCTGCACCCGCGACCACATCTCCCCGCCACCCATCAACCACGGCACCAGTAGCGCCAAGAGCAAGGCGGCGCCCAGCCATATCAGCCGTTTCATGCCGCGTCGCTGACCCGCAGGCCCTGGGTCGCCAGCCATTGGACCTTGGTCATCGGCACGCGGCCGTCGTTGAGCAGACGTTCGAGGGTGCGCAACCAATAATCCCGGGAGAACCCATGGCGCATGTCGACGGGATGCAGGCCAAGGCGAATGACTGGCGCCTGACGCCAGCGCTGTTCACGTTGATCATTGATGACTTTGGAAAGGCCACGGCGCCAGGCGCTGCGGGCGCTCCATACCAGTCCCGGAGCGTCGATCGGGGTGAAGTCCGGCAAGCGATAGAGATGCTGGGGATCGCTGGTGTAACTCAGTGGCAACTGGCGCAGTGCCTGGCGCGTGCCTTCGCTCATGAGCCAGGCCGGAGCGACGAAACCCTCCAGTGGCCACTGATAGCGCTGGAAGGTTTCGACACCCGCGCGCAGGCGGGCGAGGGCCGCCTCCTCGGACAGGCTGTAAAACTCGCCTTCGTGGGTATACACCCGGCGCATGAACCAGTCCTTGGGATGAGTCGCCGGCGGACCGTCGTCGCAATGGTAGTAGCCGTGCAGTACCAATTCGTCGCCGCGCTCGACCCGGTTGTCGAGCAGGCGCCGAAAACCGGGGTGATCCTCCAGCGCATTGGCGTGGTGAAAGTCCGGCACCACCAGCCAGGTCATTGGCACCTGGCCGAGGGCGTCGACAGCTTCGACGAAGGGCTGGTAGTCGGGCCAGGTTTGCGGCGCCACGTCATGCAGCACCAACAGTAGGCTGGGCGATTGATTCATCGACACGGACTTCACCTCAACCATTGGCCAACAGGGGCAGTTGTTCACCCAGGACGCTGTGGTAGTGGCCCAAGAGGCTGTTGACCACCGAGTCCCAGGCGTAGTGACGCTCAACGTGCTGGCGCGCCAGCACACCGCGTCGCTGACAGCCTTCGGCAAATAGCTGCCGCACGGCGTTGGCCATGGCCTGTGGATTGTCGGGCGTGCATAGCAGGCCGCAGTCTTCGTGGACGATTTCGGTGAAGGCCCCGGCCGCCACCGCCACCACGGGGATACCGCTGGCCATGGCTTCGAGGATCACCAGGCCGAAGGTTTCCTGGTCACCGGCATGCACCAGGGCATCGGCGCTGGCCATGAGCCGGGCAACTTGCGGCGCCGGACAGAACTCATCGACCACCGTAACGTTGTCCGGCACCACGGCGGGCATGGACGAACCCACCAGCAGCAGGTGGTAACGTTCGCCCAGGCGTTTCATGCACTTGAGCAGCACCGGCAGGTTTTTTTCCCTGGAACCGCGACCGGCGAAAATCAGCAGGCGCGTGTATTCGGCAATTCCCAGTTCGGCACGCAGTTCCGGGTCGCGGGCGGCGGGGTTGAAGGTTTGCAGATCCACGCCCAAAGGCTGCACGTAGACGTTCTTGACCCCCAGCCCGATCAACTTGTCGGCCATGACCTGGCTCGGCGCCAGGACCCGGTCGAAATTGCCGTACAACTTGCTGACATAGGCTTCGATGTTGGGCGTGAACCAGTTACCCATGCGGTTGCTGACCAGCAGCGGCAGGTCGGAGTGATAGAAACCGATCACCGGCACATCGAGCTGGCGCCGGGCATCCAGGGCAGCCCATGCGGTGAGGTAGGGATCGCCGACTTCGATCAGATCCGGTTGTAAATCACGCAGGACATTGCGCCAGGGCGCCAGGCGAAGCGGGAAGCGGTAGCCCTTGCCGAAAGGCAGGGCGGGGGCCGGAACCTTATAGATCCCGTCGTGCTCGCTCAGATGCGCGCCAGGGATCAACAGACTGTGACGAATTCCGGGCCGATCACTCAGGCGCCGGTGCTTGGCATCCAGATAAGTGCGCACGCCGCCGCTGGCGGGGGCGTAGAACATGGTTATGTCCGCTATGTGCACGATGAACATCCCTCCGGTCTGTATTCTCCTTTGTTGACCTTTAGTAAGAATAGATGTTCGGTTGGGGTTG
This sequence comes from Pseudomonas sp. P105, assembly GCF_032614175.1. Classification (NCBI taxonomy): domain Bacteria; kingdom Pseudomonadati; phylum Pseudomonadota; class Gammaproteobacteria; order Pseudomonadales; family Pseudomonadaceae; genus Pseudomonas; species Pseudomonas sp. P105. Next base: position 4,959,345 of record NZ_CP126693.1, on the reverse strand, counting down.
TGGGCGGCGGAATGTCTGTCAGCAGTGTGTCGTTTGAGAGGGGCCTATCGCGAGCAGGCTCGCTCCCACCATGGATCTGTGTTGTGCACAAAACCCCGTGGAAGCGAGCCTGCTGGCGATGACGTCAGATGCGGAAACTGCCCACCAGTTGCTTCAACCGCGCCGCTTGCTGCTCAAGGTCTGAGCAGGCGCGCAATGTCGATTGCAGGTTCTCCACGCCTTCCTGGTTCAGCGTGTTGATCTCGGTGATGTCCACGTTGATGGATTCCACCACGGCCGTCTGCTCCTCGGTGGCGGTGGCCACTGACTGGTTCATGCCATCGATTTCACCGATGCGCTGGGTCACGCTGTTCAGGCGCTCGCCGGCCAGGTTGGCGATTTCCACGCTTTCCTGGCTGTGGCGCTGGCTGTCGTTCATGGTCGTGACCGAATCCCGGGCGCCGACCTGCAACTCCTCGATCATGGTCTGCACCTGTTGCGCCGATTCCTGGGTGCGGTGGGCCAGGTTGCGCACTTCATCGGCCACCACGGCAAACCCGCGCCCGGCCTCACCGGCCCGGGCTGCCTCAATTGCAGCATTGAGGGCCAGCAGGTTGGTTTGCTGGGAAATACTGGTGATCACCTCCAGGATCTGGCCAATGTTCACGGTTTTGCTGTTCAGCGATTCAACGTTGCTGCTTGAGGCACTCAGCAAGTCGGACAAGCGATTCATCGCGGCAATGCTGCGATCCACCACTTGTTGACCATCCTCGGCCAGGCCACGGGCGTCGCTGGCCTGATGGGAAGCTTGCGCTGCATTGCGGGCGATTTCCTGAGCAGCAGCGCCTAATTGATTGATGGCCGCGGCCACGCTGTTGGTGCGACTGGCCTGCTCGTCGGAATTGACCATCGAGGAGTTCGACGCGCTCACCACCCGCAAGGCGACTTCGTTGACGTGTTCGGTGGCGGAGGACACTTCGCGGATCGAATTATGGATACGTTCCACGAAACGGTTGAACGCCGTGCCCAGAATGCCGAACTCGTCCTGATTCTGGATCGTCAGACGTTTGGTCAGGTCGCCGTCGCCATCGGCAATGTCTTCCATCGCCCGGGTCATCACATGCAGCGGTTGGATCAGCAAGCGGATCAACATGCTCAGCAGCGCAATGATGAACGCCACGGCAATGACCGTCGCCACGACGGCCGAGGTGCGGAAATCGCTGAGCATCGAGTAGGCCTTGTCTTTATCCACCGACACGCCGACGTACCAGTTCACCGAGGGCAGGCCTTTGATCGGCGTGAAGGTCACGATGCGCGTATGGCCATCGACTTCGACTTCGCTGATCTGGTCGCTGATCTTCGGGGTGTTCGTCGGGTAGGCTTCGGCCAGGGTTTTCATGACCAGGGCTTTATCCGGGTGTACCAGGATCTTGCCGTCGGCGCTGATCAGGTAGGCATACCCCATGCCGTCGAAATTCACGGTCTTGAGGTTGTCCACAATGGTCTGCAGGCTCAGGTCCCCGCCCACGACACCGACATTTTGCGTGGCGTTTTTCGAGGCGCTGGCGATGGAAATGATCAGCCCGCCGCTGGCAGCATCGATGTAGGGTTCGGTCAGGGTCGAGGTGCTGCTGCTTTGTGCGCCTTTGTACCAAGGACGTACGCGCGGATCGAAACCGTCAGGCATCTTCGCATCGGGGCGAATGATGAAACTGCCCTGGGCATCGCCAAGGTAGGACGCCATGAAGGTCGAGGTCAGCGCTTTCTGTTCCAGCAGTTGGGTGACGCTGCTCGGGTCGGGGGTGACGGCGATGTTCTGGGCCAGGTTCTCGATAAGCAGGATGCGGCCGGTCAGCCAGGTCTGAATGTTATTTGCCGTGACAGCACCCATTTCATGCAGGTAGCTGTCCAGGTCGTCACGGATGGCATTGCGTTGCAGGTAATCGTTGTAGGTCGTGAAGGAAGCGAAGGCTGCAATCACGATGAGCGCGGCGGCTATTAGAATTTTATGGCTAAAGCGCAGGTTTTTATTCATGGCACGGGGGTCCGCTAAGGTCTTGGTACGCTAAGCGTGCTTATATACAAGCGCGCAAAAATGGCTTCATAGTGAAAAAAAGCTGATATTTCCTCCTCTCCTTAGGGAATTATCCGACCTTGTTTCAGTAGGTCTGTCGCTTTAGATATCGGCCATGCAAGGCCATAGATTAACCACAGGTGACGAAATGCCTGACTCATCGCAACTTGTTATTGGCGCCGACCTTGCCGGCCAACCCATCGCCCAGGCCCTGCGTCTGGCTAACCGTCATGGTCTGGTGGCAGGTGCCACCGGCACCGGCAAGACCGTCACCTTGCAACGCCTGGCCGAGACGTTCAGCGATGCCGGCGTTGCGGTATTCGCCGCAGACATCAAGGGCGACCTGTGTGGCCTCGGCGCCGCCTGCAACCCCCAAGGCAAAGTCGCCGAGCGTATCGCCGGCATGTCCTGGCTCGGCCACAAACCCCAGGCTTATCCGGTGACCTTGTGGGACATTCATGGCAAGTCCGGTCATCCGCTGCGCACCACCCTGAGTGAAATGGGCCCGCTGTTGCTCGGCAGCCTGTTGGAACTCACCGACAGTCAGCAATCGGCGCTGTACGCGGCCTTCAAGGTTGCCGACCGCGAAGGCCTGTTGCTGCTGGATCTCAAGGACTTGAAGGCACTGCTCAATCATCTCAGGGACAACCCTGAGCTGCTGGGGGACGACGCCGCTTTGATGACCACCGGTTCCAGCCAGGCATTGCTGCGGCGCTTGGCCACATTGGAGCAACAAGGCGCGGATGCGCTGTTCGGTGAGCCGGCCTTGCAGCTTGAAGACATCCTGCAACCGGCCAGCGACGGCCGCGGCCCTATCCATTTGCTGGACGCCAGCCGTCTGGTGCATGAAGCACCAAAAGTCTACGCAACGTTCCTGCTCTGGCTGCTGGCCGAGTTGTTCGAGCAATTGCCCGAGCGCGGCGACGCGGACAAACCGCTGCTGGCGCTGTTCTTCGATGAGGCCCATCTGCTCTTTGCCGATACCCCCAAGGCGTTGCAAGAGCGGTTGGAGCAAGTGGTGCGGCTGATTCGCTCCAAGGGCGTGGGGGTGTACTTCGTGACCCAGTCGCCAGGAGACTTGCCGGACGACGTGCTGGCGCAGTTGGGCCTGCGCATCCAGCACGGCTTGCGGGCCTTCACCACCAAGGAGCAGAAATCCCTGCGGGCGGTGGCGGACGGTTTCCGGCCCAACCCGCAATTCGATGCGCTGACGGTGCTGACCGAGCTGGGTATTGGCGAAGCCTTGGTGGGCACTTTGCAGGAAAAGGGCACGCCGCAAATGGTCCAGCGTGTGCTCGTGGCGCCGCCACAGTCGCGGATCGGGCCGTTGACCGAAGTTGAACGCGCCGGGCTGATCGCCCGTTCCCCTTTGCAAGGGCGTTATGACAAACCCATTGATCGCGAGTCGGCCTATGAAGTGCTGATGGGGCGCAAGGGCTTGGAGCCGCAAGCCGAAGAGGCACAGGGCAAGGCGACTGCTGAAGAACCGAGCTTCACCGACAAGGCCGGGGAATTTCTCGGTACGGCGGCCGGCCAGGCATTGAAATCGGCGATGCGCCAGGCCGCCAATCAGTTGGGACGGCAACTGGTGCGTGGGTTGATGGGGTCGTTGCTGGGGAGCAAAAAGCGCCGGTAACCGGCTCGCTCCCGCAATTGATCTGTGTCGTACACAAAATCTGTGTCCACTGAAGATCCCCTGTGGGAGCGAGCTTGCTCGCGATAGCGATTCAACTGGCGACCTGGAAGTCAATCCTTGGGCCGCGCATGTGCCGCCAACCGCTCCAGCGCCGCCCGCAGGTTGGGGTCGGTGATGCCATCCGCCGTGGCCTGGATGGTGGCGGCTGCGTCGGTGGACAAGTCCAGCGTGTGCCCCTTGACGGCGACTTGCACCGTGGGCGGTTGTACCTTGAACAGAATCCGCGTCAGGCCGGCAAATTCCTCGAACGCCTGCAATTGCCTCAGCAGGCGTTTTTGCTGATAGCGCAAGCGCGTGGCCCAGTGACCGTCCGTGACGATCAGCAGCAGGCTGCCTTCGCGCCAGGAGGCCACGTGGCAGTGCTCGCGAGCGGCGGGCTGTAATTGGCTGTCCAGCAGGCGCTGCAAGTGACCCAGTCGTTTGGCGTGGCCGAAGATGGCTTTCAGCGGTTTGGCTTCGCGCAGCAGAACGGCGGGAACCTTGGCTGGAAGAGGGCGAAAGGCCATGAACGAATACCGCAAGTGACAGAGGCGCCATGGTAGCAGAAAGCGCCGAGTGCGCCGCGACCGCTCGCCGCGGGCGCCCTTGTCCGTGCAATCAATGAATAACTTCTCTCGTTTGTGGGTTGAAGTTCCCGCAAAAGCCCTTATTTTAGGGAGGCCCCGTCACAGCGCTGTGCCAGCATCGTGGAATAACGCCACTTTCCTCACCATCGTTTCCGGGTAGAATGCTCGTTCGCATGCGGCCATGAGGGCTGCACGGGCGACTCACGGGGCCGCCCTCCATCCCTTTAGTGTGGAAGATCCTGCCGATATGTTTGCGCCTTTGTTAAAGAAACTTTTTGGAAGCAAGAACGAGCGTGAAGTCAAACGCATGCTCAAGACGGTACAGATCGTCAATGCCTTCGAAGAGCAAATGGTGGCCCTTTCGGACGATCAGTTACGCGCCAAGACTGCCGAATTCAAGGACCGCATCGCCAAGGGGGAAACCCTTGACCAGCTCCTGCCCGAAGCCTTCGCGGTTGCCCGTGAAGCCGGCAAGCGGGTGATGGGCATGCGTCACTTCGACGTTCAGTTGATCGGCGGCATGACCTTGCACGAAGGCAAGATCGCTGAAATGCGTACCGGTGAGGGCAAGACCCTGGTGGCGACACTGGCGGTATACCTCAATGCACTGTCCGGCAAGGGCGTGCACGTGGTGACGGTCAACGACTACCTGGCCCGTCGTGATGCCAACTGGATGCGTCCGCTGTATGAATTCCTCGGCCTGACGGTCGGCGTGGTCACGCCGTTCCAGCCGCCGGAAGAAAAACGCACCGCCTACGCTTGCGATATCACCTACGGCACCAACAACGAATTCGGTTTCGATTACCTGCGCGACAACATGGCGTTCAGCATGGATGAAAAATTCCAGCGTGAACTCAACTTTGCCGTGATCGACGAAGTCGACTCCATTCTCATCGACGAAGCCCGTACCCCGCTGATCATTTCCGGTCAGGCCGAGGACAGCTCCAAGCTGTACATCGAGATCAACAAGTTGATCCCGCAGCTGGAACTTCACGTCGAAGAAGTCGAGGGTGAAGTGACCAAGGCCGGCCATTACACGGTCGACGAGAAGACCCGTCAGGTCGAGCTCAATGAAGCCGGTCACCAGTTCATCGAGGAAATGCTCACCCGCGTCGGCCTGCTGGCCGAGGGCGAGAGCCTGTACTCGGCCCATAACCTGGGCCTGCTGACCCACGTCTATGCCGGTCTGCGTGCGCACAAGCTGTTCCATCGCAACGTCGAGTACATCGTCCAGGACGGCCAGGTCGTGCTGGTGGATGAGCATACCGGCCGGACCATGCCGGGTCGCCGTCTGTCCGAAGGCCTGCACCAGGCCATCGAAGCCAAGGAAGGTCTGAACATCCAGGCCGAAAGCCAGACCCTGGCCTCGACCACTTTCCAGAACTACTTCCGCCTGTACAACAAGCTGTCCGGCATGACCGGTACCGCCGACACCGAAGCGTTCGAATTCCATCAGATCTACGGCCTGCAAGTGATGGTGATCCCACCTAACAAGCCGCTGGCGCGTAAAGACTACAACGACCTGGTGTTCCTCACCGCCGATGAGAAATACGCGGCGATCATCGCCGACATCAAGGAATGCATGGCCCAGGGCCGTCCTATCCTGGTGGGTACCGCCACGATCGAAACCTCCGAGCACATGTCCGCATTGCTCACCAAGGAAGGTATCGAGCACAAGGTCCTCAACGCCAAGTTCCACGAAAAAGAAGCCGAGATCATCGCCCAGGCCGGTCGCCCGGGTGCCCTGACCATTGCCACCAACATGGCCGGCCGTGGTACCGACATTCTGTTGGGCGGCAACTGGGAAGTGGAAGTGGCCTCCCTGGAAAACCCGACGCCCGAGCAGATCGCGCAGATCAAGGCCGACTGGCAGAAGCGTCATCAACAGGTGCTCGAGTCCGGCGGTTTGCAGGTGATCGCTTCCGAGCGTCACGAATCGCGTCGTATCGACAACCAGCTGCGTGGCCGTGCCGGTCGCCAGGGCGATGCCGGTTCCAGCCGCTTCTATCTGTCGTTGGAAGACAGCCTGATGCGTATCTTCGCCTCTGATCGGGTGAAGAACTTCATGAAGGCCCTGGGCATGCAGCCGGGCGAAGCGATCGAACACCGGATGGTCACCAACGCCATCGAGAAAGCCCAGCGCAAGGTCGAGGGTCGCAACTTCGATATCCGCAAGCAATTGCTGGAGTTCGACGACGTCAACAACGAACAGCGTAAAGTGATTTATCACATGCGTAACAGTTTGTTGGCCGCCGACAACATTGGCGAAACCATCGCAGATTTCCGCCAGGACGTGCTCAACGCAACCGTCAGCGCCCACATTCCGCCGCAGTCGCTGCCTGAGCAGTGGGATGTCGCCGGTCTGGAAGCTGCCTTGCAGAGCGACTTCGGCGTGGCGTTGCCGATCCAGCAATGGCTGGACGAAGACGATCACCTGTACGAAGAAACCCTTCGCGAGAAGCTGCTGGCTGAACTGATCGCCGCGTACAACGAGAAAGAAGACCAGGCCGGCGAAGAAGCGCTGCGCTCCTTCGAGAAGCAGATCGTACTGCGGGTGCTGGACGACTTGTGGAAAGACCACCTGTCGACCATGGATCACTTGCGCCATGGTATCCACCTGCGTGGTTATGCCCAGAAGAACCCCAAGCAGGAGTACAAGCGCGAGTCGTTCACGCTGTTCTCCGAGTTGCTGGATTCGATCAAGCGCGACTCGATCCGCGTGTTGTCCCACGTTCAGGTTCGCCGCGAAGACCCGGCCGAAGAAGAAGCCCGTTTGCGTCAGGAAGCCGAAGCCTTGGCCGCGCGCATGCAGTTCGAGCACGCCCCGGCCCCAGGCCTGGAAGTTGCCCAGGAGGAGGGCGCCGAGGTGGATGTTGCCTTGGCGACCGCGCCGGTACGTAACGAGCAGAAGCTGGGCCGCAACGAGCTGTGCTATTGCGGTTCGGGCAAGAAATACAAGCATTGTCACGGGCAGATTCAGTAACACCCGTTTCAAGCGCTGAACGACCCGCGCCGCGACCGGCTTTCAGCCGTCGCGGCGTTTTGCCATTTTGATTCGCCGTCTCGATTAAGGCGGTGTCGATTTATCTATTTAGGAGCGCATTCATGGCTGTTGGTCTTGGTCCGTTGCCAACGTTGCACCCGGTTGCCGGTTTTGAACTCGGTATCGCCTCGGCGGGCATCAAGCGCCCAGGGCGCAAGGATGTCGTGGTCATGCGCTGCGCCGAAGGCTCGACGGTTGCCGGCGTGTTCACCCTCAACGCCTTTTGCGCCGCGCCGGTCATCCTGGCCAAGCAACGCGTGCAGGGGCCGGTGCGTTACCTGCTGACCAACACCGGTAACGCCAACGCCGGCACCGGCGCGCCAGGCCTGGCCGCGGCCGAACGCACCTGCGCCAAGCTGGCCGAACTGACCGGCGTCGACGCCAGCCAGGTGCTGCCGTACTCCACCGGGGTGATCGGCGAACCGCTGCCGGTCGAGAAGATCGAAGGCGCGTTGCAGGCCGCTCTGGATGACCTGTCGGAAAACAACTGGGCCGCTGCCGCCACCGGCATCATGACCACCGACACACTGCCCAAAGGCGCCAGTCGTCAATTCCAGCACGATGGCGTGACTGTCACCGTCACCGGCATCAGCAAAGGCGCCGGCATGATCCGCCCGAACATGGCGACCATGCTTGGCTACATCGCCACTGACGCCAAAGTCTCCCGGCAGGTGCTGCAAGACCTGATGCTCGACGGCGCCAACAAGTCGTTCAACCGCATCACCATCGACGGCGACACCTCCACCAACGACTGCTGCATGCTGATCGCCACCGGCAAGGCCGACCTGCCGGAAATTACCGAAGCCAGCGGTGCGCTGTTTGCCGCCCTGAAGCAGGCGGTATTCGAAGTCTGCATGGAAGTGGCCCAGGCCATCGTCCGTGACGGCGAAGGCGCGACCAAGTTCGTGACCGTGCAAGTCAACGGTGGCGGCAACCATCAGGAATGCCTGGATGTTGGCTACACCGTGGCGCACTCGCCGCTGATCAAGACCGCGCTGTTCGCCTCCGACCCGAACTGGGGTCGGATCCTCGCCGCCGTCGGCCGTGCCGGTGTGCCGGACCTGGACGTGAGCAAGATCGACGTGTTCCTCGGTGAAGTCTGCATCGCCAGCCAGGGCGCACGCGCCGCCACCTACACGGAGGCCCAGGGCGCGGCGGTGATGCAGCAGGAAGAAATCACCATTCGTATCGAGCTGGGACGTGGTGATTGCAGCGAAACGATCTGGACGACTGATTTGTCCCACGAGTATGTGAAGATTAACGCGGAATATCGGACTTAACAGTTCGGGACCGAGTTGCTGCCATCGCGAGCAGGCTCGCTCCCACAGGGATTGGTTGGGTGACCTGGACCTGTTCACGCCACCGATCCACTGTGGGAAACGAGCCTGCTCGCGATGGCGCCAATACAGCCTCCACAACACCCCAAGAAAGGATTCCGACTTGAGCCTGCACCTGATCATCGGCGACAAACACCTTTCCTCCTGGTCCTTGCGCGGTGCGCTGGCCCTGGCGTTGACCGGCGCAAAGTACACCGAAGAGCTGGTCAGGCTCGACCAACCGGACACCCGTGAGAAACTGCTCAAGTATTCAGCCACCGCCAAAGTCCCGTTGCTCAAGACCGAATTCGGTGTGATCGCCGACTCCCTGGCGATTGCCGAATACCTGGCTGAACAGTTTCCCGATGCGGGCCTCTGGCCCAGGGACGTCGCCGCCCGGGCTCAGGCACGTTCGGCCTGTGCACAAATGCACAGCGGTTTTTTTGCTATCCGCAGCCACATGCCGTTTGACCTGCTGCGCGATGCGCCGCTAGTGCCCATGCCGGCGGAGGTTCAAGCGGAAATCCAGCGGATGCTGGCACTGTGGGCCGAATGCCGTGCGGCGGCTACTGAAGCCGGGCCCTACCTGTTTGGCCGCTTGAGCCTGGCCGATGTGTTCTTCGCGCCGGTGGCCGTGCGCTTGCGCACCTATCAGGTGGCGTTGCCCGAGGTCGATGCGGCCTATGTCGAAACTATCTATCAATGGCCGGCGTTCAAGGCGTGGCAACAGGCCGGCCTGGAGGAAACAGCGCGGTGAAACGAGTCCATGTAGCGGCGGCGGTCATTCGTGACGCTGCCGGCAAAATCCTGATCGCCCGACGGGCCGACACCCAGCACCAGGGTGGCCTTTGGGAGTTTCCCGGTGGCAAGGTCGAGGCGGATGAGTCCGTCGAAACCGCCCTGGCCCGCGAACTTCATGAGGAGCTGGGCATTGTCGTCGTCGCCGCCCGGCCGTTGATCAAGGTGCGTCACGATTACCCGGATAAACAGGTGATGCTGGATGTCTGGGAAGTCTCGGCGTTCACCGGCGAGCCTCACGGTGCCGAAGGGCAGCCATTGGCCTGGGTCACGGCCCGGGAGCTTTTGAACCATGAGTTCCCGGCGGCCAACCAGCCGATCATCGCGGCGGCTCGTTTGCCCGGCGAATATTTGATCACCCCTGAAGGCCTCGAAACGCCGCAGTTGCTGCGCGGCATGCAAAAGGCTATCGCCGGCGGGATCAAACTGGTCCAGCTGCGCGCGCCCAACGGCTACGACCCGAAGTACCGCGATCTGGCGGTGGATGCGGCAGGTTTGTGCGCCGGCAAGGCCCAGTTGATGCTCAAGGGGCCTTTCGAATGGCTGGGGGATTTCCCGTCCGCCGGCTGGCACATTACCGCCGCGCAATTGCGCAAGCATGCTGCGGCCGGTCGTCCTTTTGGCAAAGACCGTTGGTTGGCGGCGTCCTGCCACAACGCCGAGGAGCTGTCCCTGGCGCAGCAGATGGACGTGGACTTCGTGACGCTCTCGCCGGTGCAACCGACCCAGACCCATCCCGAGGCCCAACCGCTGGGGTGGGAAGAGGCTTCGCGGTTGATCGAGGGCTTCAACAGGCCGGTGTATCTGTTGGGCGGGGTGGGGCCGGACGAGCGGCAGCAAGCCTGGGCCGCTGGGGCGCAGGGTGTGGCGGGGATTCGGGCGTTTTGGCCTGGGCCTTGATTGGGTGGGGTGTTCGCGGGCCTCATCGCGAGCAGGCTCGCTCCCACATGGGATTTATGGTGTAACCAGTATCCATGTCACGCAACAGATTCTCTGTGGGAGCGAGCCTGCTCGCGATGAGGTCCTGACAGGCGACCCAGCTCAACTCTCGGGCTTGGCCGCCGCCACCCACAGCACCTCAGCCACCCCTTGCCGCCGGGCAATGACCCGCGCCGCGACGAATAACAGATCCGACAACCGATTGATATACGCCAGCCCCGGCCCGGCCAACGGCTCCACGGCGTTCAACTGCTGACAACGGCGTTCGGCGCTACGGGCCAGGCTGCGGCAGACGTGGGCCTGGGCGATCAGTGTCGAGCCACCGGGCAGGATGAAATTCTCCAGCGGCCCGACTTCTTCGTTCCATGCATCAATGGCTGCTTCCAGGCGCTCGACTTCCAGCATGTTCAAGGCCTGATAAGCCGGCATCGCCAGTTCACCGCCCAGGTCGAACAGTCGATGCTGACAAGGCGCCAAGACCTCGATCAGCTCCTGTAGCGCCGGATATTCAGCTGCCTCTACCGCGAGGCTGGCGAGCAACAATCCCAACTGACTATTGAGCGTGTCCACCTCGCCAATGGCCTCGACCCGTGGATGGTCCTTGGCTACACGGCGACCATCCCCCAACCCGGTCTCACCTTTGTCGCCGGTGCGGGTGTAAATCTTCGACAGGCGAAAACCCATGTTCAGCGCTCCAGTTGTTTGTGTTCCTGCGGCACCATTGAGGTGCCGGTCAATGGCAGGCGCAAGGTGAAGCAGGTGCCCTGGCCCGGCGCCGACTGCACTTCCATCTGGCCCTTGTGATTATTGGTGATGATGAAATACGACACCGACAGCCCCAGCCCGGTCCCTTGGCCGATTTCCTTGGTGGTGAAGAACGGCTCGAAGGTGCGTTTGCGTACGTTCTCGCTCATGCCGATGCCGTTGTCCTCCACCTGGATCTCTGCCCACGGTGGGTTCAGCCGCGTGCGCAGGATAATGCGGCCGGGTTCGCTGTCGTCCTGGCGTTGATGGATCGCCTGGGCGGCGTTTTTCAGCAGGTTGAGCAGCACCTGCTCCAGCTCGTTGGCGGTGCCGGGCACCGGGCCCAGGTTGGGGTCGAACTGCCGGATGATCGCCTGGCCCTTGAAATCGAAACCGATCGCCAGGTCGAAGTCGTTACCGGCGATCTCCACCGCCTGGTCGATCAGTGCCGGTAGGTCGCAGGGCGCCATCTGCCGGGTGCTGCGCCGGCTGAAGCTGAGCATGTGGGTGACAATTTTCGCCGCCCGGGCGCCGGCCTGCTGGATGCCGTCAAGCAACTGCGGGATTTCCCGGCTTTGCAGGTAAAGGTTCACCCTCTGCAGTTCGATATTCAGTTGTTCGGCCTGTTCGATGTTCTTCGGCAGTTCCGGCGACAGACGTCGGCGGATGTTTTGCACGTTGTGCAGGATGGCTCCCAGCGGGTTGTTGATTTCATGGGCCATGCCCGCCGCGAGGCCGCCGACCGAGAGCATCTTCTCCGATTGCACCATCATTTCTTCCAGCGACAGGCGCTGGGTGATGTCATCGATGCGGATCACCACGCCGCGCCCGGCGCCGCCCATCAGTGGATAGAAGGTGAGGGCGTAGTGCCGGGCCTCGTCATCCTTGGTCCAGGTGACGCGTTCGATCTTCGCCACCGTGTGCTGTTCGACCGTTTGCTTGAGCTGCGGCAGGTAAGGCTTCAGCGGTTCGAAGGCGAGGAAGATCGGCTGGTTCAGCGCCTCGTCCAGGCGTGTGCCGGAGAGGGCGCTGGCTTCCTGGTTCCATTGGGTGACGTAGAGCTGTTCGTCGAGGGCGATCAGGGCCGAGGGCATGGAGTCGATAATGCTGTTGAGGTAGTTCTGGAAACCGGTGAGCTTTTTCTCGATCTTGCTGCGCACCTGGACTTCCAGTTCCAGTTTGCGATTGGTGTGGCGGGTTTCTTCCGCCAGGCCCTGGGCCTGGTCGTAGGCGGCCTGGGAATCGTCCCGCGCGCGCTTGAGTTGCTGCTCCCGGGCTTCGATCCGCGAGAGCATGGTGTTGAACGCCTCGGCCAGACTGCCGATTTCGTCGTGGTTGCCGCGGGCGGCGCGCAGGGAATAGTTCTCCTCGCGGGTGACCTGGCGCGACAGTTCCTCGAGCTGATGAATCGGCTGGGTGATCAGGCGTTTGATCTGCTGGGCAATGACCAGCCAGAGCAAGACGCTGAAAATCAGGATGCCGAGGCTGGCGGTCAGGGTGCCGGTGTAGAACGCCGTCGGCAGTTCGCTGCTGGCCACCAGCAACAGATGACCCGGCGCCGTCCCCGGGCGGGGCAGGGTGATGACCTGATTGCTGCGAAACTCACTGGCTTGCCACGCCTGCATGTGGCGGTAATGGTCCGGCAGCTTGAGCTTTTCGCCCTGTTGCAGTTGCGCCAGGCGTGCGCCCTCGCCGTCATACAACGCAGCGGCCCGCAACGGCGCGTAGCTGTTGAGTTCATCCAGCAGGCGCTGGGCGGTCTGGGGCGACTGCAGGGCGTCGGCGATCAGGCTCGGGTTGGCCACCAGTCGACCGATGGTCTGCAGGGCTTGGGGCGCCATGCTTTCCTGGGAAATGTAATAGGCGGCGCTGATAAAGGTCAGGTTGGCCACCAGCAGGACGGTGGTCAACAACACCAGCAGGGCGGCCAGCAGTTTCTGGCCGACCGGGAGGTTTTCAAGGCGCTGGCGCAATGGCATCGGACTCTTCATTAAAAAGGAACACGAGGGCCAGCGTAGCCGCTGCTCAGTCGCCGGGCAATCCGAGGTTGTTCAAGTGGGCAATCAGTCGCTGCCGCAATTGTTCCAGGTGTGGCACCGGTAACCGGTGGCGCTCGGCAACCTTGCAAGCGTGGCCGAGCAGGTAGCTGATTTCGGTGCGGCGCCCATTGGCGACGTCCTGGTACATCGAGGAGTAGTTGGCGGCGGTAGCCTGGATGACCCGTTCGACTTCCGGCTGCAAGTCTTCGGCCGCCATGGGCTGGCCGCAGCGTTCCAGCAGATCCGTGAGTTCCGCGCAGAGGGTCGCCACTTCGCAGTGATGCGCCTGCAAGCCGCCGTTCTTGCAGTGGTGCAGGACGGTCAGAGGGTTGATGGCACAGTTGAGCGCCAGTTTGCGCCAGAGCCGGGTGAGGATGTCAGCCGTCCATTCGTGGGGTATACCGGCGGCGGTGAGGTCGTCCAGCCAGATCGGTGCCACCGGGTGCGCGGGGTCACCCAGCCAGGTGTAGCCGTGGCCGGCAAACACCACGCGCCAGTCACCGTCGCGGAATGCCCCTTCGGTACTGGAGGCACTGATGCAACGGGCCTGGGGAACACGATTGGCGACTGCGTCCTGACTGCCGAGGCCGTTCTGTAGCAGGATCAGTTCCGCGTCGGCGCTCAGGCGATGAGCCACAGAAGCCACGGCCGCTTCGGCGTCATAAGCTTTGCAGGCCAGGAGCAGGCGTTTGATCGGCTCGGGGGCGTCGGCTGTTTGCCCGGGTACCGGGTATTGCCGGGCCTGACCCTGTTCCACCAGCGTCAGACCACCGGCGGCCCGATAGGCCTGCAAGCGTTGTTCATTGCGCAGTACCAGCCGCACCGGCAAACCAGCCCGGGCCAGGCGCGTCGCCCACAACGTACCGAGGCTGCCGGCCCCCAGGACATGCCAGGTAGTAGGCATCAGTTTTTTACTCGGTTTGGCGCAGGCATCTGGGGGCTCGCAGTGTCGACAGGAAAAGACCCGTTATAATGAGCCCGATTTTAACCACAAGCCAAGCACGCGCCTTTGTTACGGGCGCGTCTTTTTTATTGGAGAACACTACATGCCGTCATTCGACGTGGTATCCGAACTGGACAAACACGAAGTCACCAACGCCGTTGAAAACGCCGTCAAGGAACTCGACCGTCGTTATGACCTCAAGGGCAAGGGCAGTTTCGAGTTCAAGGAGAAGGACCTGACCGTCAACCTGACCGCCGAGGCCGACTTCCAGCTTGAGGCAATGATCGAGATCCTCAAGCTGGCCCTGGTCAAGCGCAAGATCGACGTTCAGTGCCTTGAGGTCAAGGACGCCTATGCCTCGGGCAAGCTGGTGAAGCAGGAAGCCGTGCTCAAGGAAGGCATCGACAAGGAACTGGCGAAGAAAATCGTTGCTCATATCAAGGACGCCAAGCTCAAAGTGCAAGCCGCCATCCAGGGCGAGCAAGTGCGCGTCACCGGCAAAAAGCGTGATGACTTGCAGGAAGCCATCGCGGCGCTGCGGGGCAAGGAATTCGGCATGCCTTTGCAGTTCAATAACTTCCGCGACTGACACCCGGTGCACAGAGGCATTGTGGGGAGCGGGCAAACGCTCTTTTCACAATGCTTCGCCCGGTCTTTCGTGGTTACGGCAATAGAAGGAGAGGTAGATGGACTTGAACGCTGAAGTGGACAACTTGATCAAGGCGTCCGAGGCCTGGATCCCCATGATCATGGAGTACGGCAGCCGGGTGCTGCTGGCGGTGGTTACGCTGGCCATTGGCTGGTGGCTGATCAACAAGGTAACCCGCAAACTCGGCGGGCTGTTGGCACTGCGCAATGCCGACCTGGCGCTGCAAGGGTTCATCAGCAACCTGGCGAACATCATCCTCAAGATCCTGCTGATCGTCAGCGTGGCGTCGATGATCGGCATTGAAACCACCTCGTTCATCGCGGCCATCGGTGCGGCAGGCCTGGCGATCGGCCTGGCATTGCAGGGCAGTCTGGCGAACTTCGCCGGTGGTGTGTTGATTCTGTTGTTCCGCCCGTTCCGCATCGGTGACTGGATCGAAGCTCAAGGCGTGGCCGGTACGGTCGACAGCATCCAGATCTTCCACACCGTGATTCGCACCGGTGACAACAAAACCGTCATCGTGCCCAACGGCAACCTGTCGAACGGCATCATCACCAACACCAATCGCCAGCCGACCCGCAAAGTCGTGTTCGATGTCGGCGTGGATTACCAGGCCGACCTGCAAAAGGCTCGCGAAGTGTTGTTGGAGCTGGCCAAGGACGAGCGTGTACTTGCCGATCCGGCGCCTGAGGCGGTGATTTCCACCCTCGGCGACAGTTCGATCACGGTGTCGTTGCGGGTATGGGTCAAAACGGCCGATTACTGGAGCGTGATGTTCATGTTCAATGAACAGGCCCGGGATCGTTTGAAAGACGCGGGGATTGATATTCCGTTTCCACAGCGGGTTATTCGTATGGTCCACGAAGGGGCTGCGCAGTAACGCTTTGAATGCATGAGCTGATTGTTAGTTAGCTTGCTAATTACGAAGTTGCTTTCAAGTTGACTTGTAATGGGCACAAAAAAACCGCTCACCTGGATCAGGTGAGCGGTTTTTTATTTGTTGCCGGTGTAACTATCGAATGACCGCTGAATTACAAGATGCTCAGAGGGTATTCGACGATGAAGCGGAAGTCGTTGTTGTCACTGCCAACACCGGTGCTTCCACGATAGAACGCGCTACGAATGCGGAAAGACAGGTCTTTGGCTGGACCGCTCTGCATAACGTACTTGGTTTCGAAGTCGAGTTCGTGTTCTTTAGCATCGTCGTTAGTGGCGGTGTCAATGTTGTCACCGGTGATGTAACGAGTCATGAAGCTCAGGCCAGGAACGCCGTAGGTTTTCATGTTCAGGTCGTAGCGAGCCTGCCAGGAACGCTCGTCTTTATTGTTGAAGTCGGAGTACTGGACGGAGTTGGAGAGGAAAATAGTGCCGCCGCCGTCAACGCCGTAAACGTAGCCAGTGTCACCGGTGGAGCGCTGGTGAGCCAGGGTGAATTTATGGGCGCCGATGCTATAGGCTGCTGCGAGGGACCAGATGCGGTTGTCGATGTCGCCGCTGAGGTCTTGACCCTGGCTCTTGCTGTCGTAGCCATTGAAGTCGAAGTTCAGGGACTGATCTTCGTTGATTGGCAGGGTGTAGTTCAGGTTGAGGTATTTCTTCTTGAAGTGGTCATCCACATCAGAAGCAGCCACGCCAGCTACGAAGTTGTCGGTGAACTGGTAGGTTGCGCCGGCAATGTTGGCGGAGGTTAGGCCAGGGTGTACACCGCCGGTAACGTCAATGCTATCGCGACCCATGCCAACCTGATCGCTCAAGGAAGTGAAGCGACCTGCGCTCAGTTCCAGGCCCTTGATTTCGTTGCTGGTGATCAGGGTGCCGGTGGCAACTTCAGGCAGCAGACGACTGTCGTCGGTGGAGAATACTGGGCTGCTGGTGAACTGGTTACCGTATTTCAGAACGGTGTCGGACAGTCGGAATTTAACTGCGCCGCCAGCCTTCGATTGAGTTTCTTCCAGATTGCCATCGCTGTCCGCGGCGAACAAACCGTTACCGCGACGACCGCTGCCGCCGTCGAAGCGGACGGAGCCCAAAGCGAAAGCGTCAACGCCTACGCCTACGGTGCCTTGGGTAAAGCCCGACTCGTAGATAGCGCGTACGCCAAGGCCGGCTTCTTCACGATAACTTTGTTCGTCGCTATCGTTGTTCTTCCAATCACGATTCATGTACAGCATACGGCTCAGAACGTTCAGGCTCTGATCTTCAAAAAAGCCCTTGGATTCTTCCTGGGAAGAGGCCATTGCGAACTGCGAGGTACTGGCCGAAACAGCCAGTGCGATCATGCTCCACTTCATCACGCGCATCGTGATTTGCTCCTTTGGTTTTTAGAAGAGTCTTGCCGTCCCACCTGTTTTTTTATCTGGGCGGCTCTTTCTTTTTGTGTCGGCGCGAACTTATATCACGACGACATTCATTGGCGATACTTGCCCATCCAATCTTTCAGCTTCTTTACGACCCTGTCGCCAATGGCTCGATCCATGTCGTATTTGGGCTGTTCCGGCGCAATCGGACTCACAACTCGAAGTTGCTTCTTTTTTCCGGCGTCGGTGTAAAGACTCCTTTGTTACTGCGCTTGAAGCTCCCTGTGGGCAACCTTGCCACTTTATTTATAGGCCCGCAGGTTTTCGCTTCCGGCGATGCCCTGCAGGCGATATGGGGATGAATGCAACAAGCATGCTCAAACCCGTTTTTTGTTCACGTTTTTTTCACATTCTCCCTGCTGGCACGGTGAAACCTCATGAAACCGGGCTCCAAAGGCCTTGTTTTAATTAGGGTTGACTGCTGTGTCGCTCTCGTGTTTAGAACCGCTAAACGCTGCGAGACAACCAAAAACGTTACCGGTTCACCCTCTCAGTGAGTAGATCACGGATGCTTCGTGCACTGAGCGTAGACGCGTTGTGCTGTTTTGGTGCAAAAAATCTCTACCTTGTACGAAAATTTTACAGGCTCAGTGCAAGAGGCAGTGCTCGCAGCGCCCGTCTCAGGCCTATGTGTTACCGGCCGCGCTGAGTTGGTGCGCGTACTGGAAAAAAAGCATCGGACAGGGTCATGACAGTACGCAGTGAACCCTTCGACGTTCAAGGGTATGCTGCGGATCTATGTCCCACTCAGGCCCGCTGAGTCGGGCAAAAACGATAACCAGCGAGGAGTGCGCGCGGTGTTTGCTTTAGATCCACAACTGCAACAAGACACGTTAGTCATGGGTGACTTCCCGCTGTGCCGGTTGCTCTTGTCCAACGATTCCAATTACCCGTGGTTCATCCTCGTGCCGCGACGGGAAAATATCAGCGAATTGTTTCAATTGGATGACGCCGACCAGCGGCAGCTGTGGAAGGAAACCACGGCCCTGGCCGAAACCCTCAAGGACTCCTTCAATGCTGACAAGCTGAACGTTGCAACCTTGGGTAACGTCGTCAGTCAGTTGCACATGCACGTCATCGTGCGCAAGCGTGATGACGCGGCCTGGCCAGCGCCGGTCTGGGGCAAACACCCGGCCAGGTCGTATACTGCTGAACAGGTGAAGGTCATTCGCGACCGATTGCGAGCGGCCTTGACCGATGATTTCAAGTTTCTGGAGGGCTGAACCATGAACCTTGAAGAGCGTGTAACGGATCTGGAAAGCCGCCTGGCGTTTCAGGATGACACCATCCAGGCATTAAATGACGTGCTGGTGGAGCAGCAACGAGTGGTCGAGCGTCTGCAGCTGCAAATGGCCGCGTTGCTCAAGCGCCAGGAAGAGATGGCCGGGCAATTTGAAACCTTCGAAGAAGAAGCGCCTCCGCCTCACTACTGACCGACCGGAACGACAGGCAATAAAAAACCGCGAGCAGCCTGGCTGCATCGCGGTTTTTTTACGCTTGGGATCAGCGGCGCGGTAGCGCGGCGATCACATCTTCGGCCTGCAGGCCCTTGTCGCGGTTCATCACGGAGAACTCCACGCGCTGGCCTTCGACCAGGACGCGGTGGCCTTCACCACGAATGGCTCGGAAATGCACAAAAATGTCATCGCCGGAGTCGCGGGAGATGAAACCGAACCCCTTGGAGGTGTTGAACCACTTCACGGTGCCGGTATCGCGGTTGGACATGTCGTAGTTTTGCGGTGCGGCGGCCGGTGACGACTTCTTGTAGAAGCTGACAGCCAGGTGCAATGCCACGGCGAGCAGTGACGCGGCCAGGCTGAACAGCACGGCCGGTTGACCGGCGATTTGCGGCATGGGTGCCAGCAGGGTCAGGGTTTGCAGGGCAACGGCCAACACCAGCAAGGCGCTGACCAGGTTTTGCAGTTGATGGCGTGGGCCTTTGTTCCAGTAGGGGATAACAGGTGCAAGGGTCAGGTTGAGCAGGCCGAAAAAGGCCAGGTAAAGCGCATCGGGATGTTGCAGGTAAGGCGTGGCTTCGGAACCCAGGCTAGGGATGAAGGACAGCAGCAGGGCAGCTGCGCCCATTAGCAAGTGGACGATTTTCAACATTTTGATTGACTCACGGTTAAGACGGATCACAAGGAAGAGCTGATCGGGGCGGTTCGCTTCGGAACAATAGAGAGGCGTTGGACACATTCCCGAATCAGCCTATGCGCCATGCCCGGAAAAATAGGCGTAGCGACACACTGCCTATTTAACAGCAAAGCCCCGACCTTCTCAAACCCGTTACGGGGGGCGGACCGCGCTGTTCGTCGGCGCAAGGTATCAGGCAAGGGCGTGAAATCTCCCGCCTCGTCGGAACCGTCCGGTGTTGCGGCTTGTCGGTTCAGGAGGGCTGGCGATTTGTCGCAGGCTGGCGGCGGTAACACCGGCTAGAGTGCAAGGGCCGCTGTCGAATTCATCACCGCAGGAGATCAACCAACATGGCCATTGATATCGGGATCAGTGAAGAAGATCGCAAATCCATCGTCGAGGGGCTTTCACGGCTGCTGTCGGACACTTACGTTCTGTACCTCAAGACCCATAATTTTCACTGGAACGTCACGGGGCCGATGTTTCGCACCCTGCACCTGATGTTCGAGGAGCAATACAACGAACTGGCGCTGGCGGTGGACCTGATTGCCGAACGCATTCGTGCCCTCGGCTTTCCTGCGCCGGGCGCTTACGCCGTGTATGCACGCTTGTCTTCTATCAAGGAAGAAGAAGGCGTGCCTGGCGCCGAAGACATGATCCGCCAGTTGGTCGAGGGTCAGGAAGCCGTGACGCGTACGGCCCGTAGCATCCTTCCTTTATCGGACAAGGTCAGTGACGAACCGACCACCGATCTGCTGACCCAGCGCATGCAGGTCCATGAAAAAACCGCATGGATGTTGCGCTCGCTGCTGGAAGACCGGTAAGCGCCGGGCCGGGCGATGACGGAGGGGCTGGCATTATCGCTGGCCCTTTGTGTAGGACGTCGTAATTCGTCGCCTGCCTGCTGCTGGCTTGTCCTACGCCGATGGTCATAAAGTCATCTGGAACTGGCGATGCCGTTGAGCTTCCATAGAGCCACAGATTGGTTGTTCCAATTGAGAGGTTCGTATGGCAAAGGAGTGTCAACGGTATGATTCAAGGAAAAGAAACCGGGGAGGGTGTGCATGGGCGCTTTCAGCCCATTACCATCGACCCGTTCGTCCGGGGGTTCGACATGCAGCTGGCCCGGCCCCTGTCCCGATCGATCCGCCTGAACGGGTTCGCCACCTGTCTTCGGCTCGAGCAGGTCTATTGGGATATTCTCGGTGACATGGCCCAGCTCAACAGCTGTTCCATCAGTACTCTGCTGTCCCATGTGGACCGGGAAGTGCACCTGCGCCATGGCGGGGTACGCAACTTCAGCGGTTTAGTGCGCGTGGTTTGCGTGGTGCACAGTTTGAAAGAGGCTGGGACAGCGGTCGTGGGGCGGCATTGGCGTGATGAATGCGTGGCGCCTGTCAGTGGCTGAAACCGACCGGCAACGGCCTGTGCCGTCTTACGGCTGCACAGGCCGCATTTAATGGATATAATCCCGCTCTTTGCCGCAAAGCCCAGCCTTTGCGCGAGTAACCTGATCGCCGAGACAACCCCCATGCCGATGTACGACTATCAATGTGCTTCCTGTGGTCATCAGATGGAAGCCATTCAAAAGATCAGCGCGGCACCGCTGGTCGACTGCCCTGCCTGTCAGGCGCCGGAACTGAAAAAGATGCTGTCCATGCCAGGTTTCCGCCTCGGTGGCACCGGCTGGTATGAAACCGACTTCAAGACCGGCGCCAAGAAGAACCTGGCCGGTGGCGACAAAGCTGACTGAGTTGAACACGCGCGAGCTCTTGCACGGGCAGGGCCTCCAACCGAATTTCGAATTACGAGAAGTGAAACCACTACCATGATGCGCAGCCATTATTGCGGCCAACTGAACGAAAGCCTGGAAGGTCAGGAAGTTACTCTTTGCGGATGGGTCCATCGTCGCCGTGACCATGGCGGGGTGATTTTCCTCGATATCCGTGATCGTGAAGGCCTGGCTCAGGTAGTGTTCGATCCGGACCGCGCTGAAACCTTCGCCACCGCCGACCGCGTGCGCAGCGAATACGTGGTCAAGATCACCGGCAAGGTACGCCTGCGTCCGGCCGGTGCCGGCAACGCCAACATGGCCTCGGGCATGATCGAAGTGCTGGGCTATGAGCTGGAAGTGCTCAACGAAGCGGAAACCCCGCCGTTCCCGCTCAACGAATACTCCGACGTGGGTGAAGAAACCCGCCTGCGCTATCGCTTCATTGACCTGCGTCGCCCGGAAATGGCCGAGAAGCTGCGTCTGCGTTCGCGCATGACCACCAGCATCCGTCGTTACCTGGACGAGAACGGCTTCCTCGACGTCGAGACGCCGATCCTGACCCGCGCCACGCCGGAAGGTGCTCGCGACTACCTGGTGCCGAGCCGCACCCACCCCGGCAGCTTCTTTGCCTTGCCGCAATCGCCGCAGCTGTTCAAGCAACTGCTGATGGTGGCCGGCTTCGACCGCTACTACCAGATCGCCAAGTGTTTCCGCGACGAAGACCTGCGTGCCGACCGTCAGCCTGAGTTCACTCAGATCGACATCGAGACCAGCTTCCTCGACGAAAAAGACATCATGGGCCTGACCGAAGGCATGATCCGCAACCTGTTCAAGGAAGTGCTGGGTCTGGAATTCGGCGAGTTCCCGCACATGACCTTCGAAGAGGCCATGCGCCGCTACGGTTCCGACAAGCCGGACCTGCGCAACCCGCTGGAACTGGTGGACGTGGCCGATCAGCTCAAGGAAGTCGATTTCAAGGTGTTCAGCGGCCCGGCCAACGACCCGAAATGCCGGATCGCGGCCTTGCGTGTGCCAGGCGGGGCAAGCATGCCGCGCAAGCAGATCGACGACTACACCAAGTTCGTCGGCATCTACGGTGCCAAGGGCTTGGCGTACATCAAGGTCAACGAGCGCGCGGCGGGTGTTGACGGCCTGCAATCGCCGATCGTGAAAAACATCCCTGAAGCGAACCTGAACGTGATCCTCGATCGCGTCGGCGCGGTTGATGGCGACATCGTGTTCTTCGGCGCCGACAAGGCCAAGATCGTCAGCGAAGCCTTGGGCGCGCTGCGCATCAAGCTGGGTCACGACCTCAAGCTGCTGACCTGCGAGTGGGCGCCGATGTGGGTTGTCGACTTCCCGATGTTCGAAGAGAACGACGACGGCAGTTTCTCCGCGCTGCACCACCCGTTCACCGCGCCGAAGTGCTCACCTGAGGAGTTGGAGGCCAACCCGGCCACCGCTCTGTCACGCGCTTACGACATGGTCTTGAACGGCACCGAGCTGGGTGGCGGTTCGATCCGTATCCATCGCAAGGAAATGCAACAGGCGGTCTTCCGTCTGCTGGGCATCAGCGAAGCGGAACAGGAAGAGAAATTCGGCTTCCTGCTCGATGCCCTGAAGTACGGTGCACCACCCCACGGTGGCCTGGCCTTTGGTCTGGACCGCCTGGTGATGCTGATGACCGGCGCCCAGTCGATCCGTGAAGTGATCGCGTTCCCGAAAACCCAGAGCGCGGCCGATGTCATGACCCAGGCTCCGGGTGTAGTGGATGCCAAGGCACTGCGCGAGTTGCACATCCGTTTGCGTGAACAGCCAAAGGCTGAGTAAGGCCGACACCTGAAGGCGCATCTTCGGATGCGCCTTTTCATTGGGGTCGATATTTCTGGTTGCCGGCTACTGTGCGAGTGCAGGGCGGGCAATGTTGCAAAGAGAAACCGGAGCGAGTTATGGCAGGTCATTCCAAGTGGGCGAACATCAAGCACCGCAAAGAACGTCAGGATGCCAAGAGGGGCAAGATATTCACCAAGTGGATCCGTGAGCTGACGGTCGCTGCCCGCCAGGGTGGCGGTGATCCGGGTTCCAACCCGCGCTTGCGCCTGGCCCTGGACAAGGCGCTGGGGGCGAACATGAGTCGCGACATCATCGACCGCGCTATCGCCCGCGGCGCGGGTGCGACCGAAGCCGATAATGTGGAAGAGCTGACCTACGAGGGTTACGGCCCCGGTGGCGTAGCGGTGATGGTCGAGTGCATGACCGACAACCGCAACCGCACCGCCGCCGCCGTGCGTCACGCCTTCAGCAAATGCGGGGGTAACCTGGGCACCGACGGTTCGGTGGCGTACCTGTTCGAGCGCAAGGGGCAGATCAGTTTCGCGCCGGGCCTCGATGAAGATGCCCTGACGGAGGCGGCCCTGGAAGCCGACGCCGATGACGTGGTCAGTCATGAGGACGGTTCGTTCGACGTGTTCACCTCGTTCGCCAGCTTCTACGCCGTGCGCAATGCCCTGGAGGCTGCCGGTTTCAAGCCGGCCGACGCGGAAATCGTCATGCAACCGACCACCAGCGCCGAACTGGACCTGGAAGGTGCGGAAAAGGTGCTCAAGATGATCGACATGCTCGAAGACCTGGACGATGTGCAGAACGTTTATTCCAATGCCGATATTCCGGAGTCGGTGGCTGAACAGCTTGGCTGAGAAGGCTTGTTCAAATATTGACGATTGCGAATGACCAAAATGTGGGAGCGAGCTTGCTCGCGATAGCGGTATTTCAGTCAACGCTGTGCTTGCTGATCCGACGCCATCGCGAGCAAGCTCGCTCCCACAGGTCTGAATAACTCCCCTCAAACCGCAGGCGTTATGACTTTAATCCTTGGTATCGACCCCGGTTCGCGCATCACCGGCTACGGCGTGGTTCGTGATACCGGGCGCGGCTGCGTGTACGTCGCGTCAGGCTGTATCCGCACCGGTGCCGGTGAGTTGCACGAGCGCTTGCAGATCGTTTATCGCGGCGTGCGTGAAGTCATCCAGACCTACGGCCCGGTCACCATGGGCATTGAAAAGGTCTTCATGGCGCGTAACGCCGATTCTGCCCTGAAGCTGGGGCAGGCTCGTGGGGCGGCCATTGTGGCCGGTGCCGAGGAAAACCTGGAAATCGCCGAATACACCGCGACCCAGGTCAAGCAGGCAGTCGTTGGAACGGGCGCGGCGAACAAGGAACAGGTGCAAATGATGGTGATGCATCTGCTGAAACTGGTCAGCAAGCCGCAGATCGATGCCTCCGACGCCCTGGCCATCGCCATTTGCCATGCCCATACCCGTTCCAGCCTGTTGCCGCATGGCCTGGGAGCCGCACGCAGTCGTGGCGGGCGCCTGCGTCTCTGATAGCATCAGCGCAATCTTTCGTGAGCCCGAGCATTTTGCGCCTGTGTCGTCGGCCTCCATGCTCCGGCCGTTACTCGCCAGCCCACGGCTGGCCTACGCCCAAGGATCTGAAACGTGATTGGACGCTTGCGCGGCACCCTGGCTGAAAAACAGCCGCCGCACCTGATTCTGGATGTAAATGGCCTGGGTTATGAGCTGGAAGTGCCCATGACCACCTTGTATCGCTTGCCGTCGGTCGGTGAACCGCTGACGCTGCACACCCATTTGGTCGTGCGCGAGGATGCCCAGTTACTCTATGGCTTCGTCGGCAAGCGCGAGCGGGATTTCTTCCGCGAGCTGATTCGTCTCAACGGCGTCGGTCCGAAACTGGCCCTGGCCTTGATGTCGAGCCTGGAAGTCGACGAACTGGTGCGCTGCGTGCAGTCCCAGGACACTTCGGCCCTGACCAAGGTGCCAGGTGTCGGCAAGAAAACCGCCGAGCGCCTGCTGGTTGAGCTCAAGGACCGTTTCAAGGCCTGGGAAGCGGTGCCGGCCATGTTCGCGCTGGTGCCTAACCAGCCGGACGCGCCAGCGCCCGCGGCCAGCGCGGAAAACGATGCGGTCACCGCACTGATCTCCCTGGGCTACAAGCCGCAGGAGGCCAGCAAGGCGATTTCCGCTATCAAGGAAAAAGGCTTGAGCACCGAAGACATGATTCGTCGTGCCCTGAAGGGAATGATTTAAGTGATTGAAGCCGATCGTCTGATCGCCGCCACGGGTGCCCCCCGTGACCGTGAAGAAGTACAAGACCGTGCGATTCGTCCCGTCAGTCTGGCCGATTACATCGGTCAGCCGGCGGTTCGCGAGCAAATGGAACTGTTTATCCAGGCGGCCCGTGGGCGCAACGAGTCCCTGGACCATACCTTGATCTTCGGCCCACCCGGGTTGGGCAAGACCACCCTGGCCAACATCATCGCCCAGGAGATGGGCGTGTCGATCAAGAGCACGTCCGGGCCGGTCCTCGAGCGTCCGGGTGACCTGGCGGCGCTGCTGACCAATCTTGAGCCCCATGATGTGCTGTTCATCGACGAAATCCACCGGCTGTCGCCGATCGTCGAGGAAGTGCTGTACCCGGCGATGGAGGATTTCCAGCTCGATATCATGATTGGCGAGGGGCCGGCGGCGCGTTCCATCAAGCTCGATCTGCCGCCGTTCACCCTGGTGGGCGCCACGACCCGCGCCGGCATGTTGACCAACCCGCTGCGGGACCGTTTCGGTATCGTCCAGCGCCTGGAGTTCTACAACAACGCCGATCTGGCGACGATCGTCGGCCGCTCGGCCGGCATTCTCGGGTTGCCGCTGGATCCGGATGGCGCTTATGAGATCGCCCGACGGGCGCGGGGTACGCCGCGGATCGCCAACCGGCTGTTGCGTCGGGTCCGGGATTTTGCCGAAGTCCGCGCCAAGGGCCACATCACCAAACCGATTGCCGACCTGGCGTTGAACCTGCTGGACATCGACGAGCGTGGTTTCGACCACCAGGACCGGCGCCTGCTGCTGACCATGATCGAGAAGTTCGACGGCGGTCCGGTGGGCGTGGACAGCCTGGCGGCGGCCATCAGCGAAGAGCGCCATACCATCGAAGATGTGCTGGAACCGTACCTGATCCAGCAGGGCTACATCATGCGCACCCCTCGCGGGCGTGTGGTGACGCGTCACGCCTATCTGCATTTCGGCTTAAACATCCCGACACGAATGGGTGAGATGCCGGTGGTAGACGAATTCCTCGATGCCGTGGACGATTGAACGACCTCTGTGCAGCGACTTTTTTCAGGTTCGTGCTGTCCCAGACGACACCCGGAGCGTCATTGCATTTCGAGAATGAAAAAACAGTTGCCTGGCCGATTGGCAACCTGAGGAGTAAGCACTAGAGTATGCGCGCGCAAAACGGGCTGGAGTCGTTCGCACATCGCTGTCGCGTTTATTACGAGGACACCGATGCCGGCGGCATCGTTTACTACGTCAATTACCTCAAGTTTATGGAACGGGCTCGAACCGAACGGCTGCGGGAACTGGGTTTTGCCCAATCCGCGCTGGTGGGAGAGGACCTGTTATTCGTCGTGCATTCCAGCGAAGCGCGCTACCACGCGCCGGCGCGACTGGACGACGAGCTTCTGGTAAGTGCCGATGTCATCGAATTGAACCGTGTCAGCCTGCGCTTCAAGCAGCAGGTCAGGCGGGCTACGGATAATGCGCTGCTCTGTGAAGGGCAGTTTCTGGTGGCCTGTGTGCGCACCCATAGTTTGAAACCCCGGGCCATTCCCGAAGCTCTACGTGCGGCCTTTGCCGGCGTGAGCGGCGCCGGTACATACTCAGAGCAGGAGATAAAGCGTGGAAGCTAACGTCGTCGACCATTCCTCCATGTGGAGCCTGGTCAGCAATGCCAGCGTTGTGGTGCAGTTGGTAATGCTGATCCTGGTAGCCGCATCGGTGACCTCATGGATCATGATCTTTCAGCGCAGCAACATGCTGCGCGCCGGTCGTCGAGCCCTGGAGAGCTTCGAGGAGCGCTTCTGGTCCGGTATCGACCTGTCCAAACTCTACCGCCAGGCCGGCAGCAACCCGGACCCGGACTCGGGGGTCGAGCAGATCTTCCGTGCCGGCTTCAAGGAATTCTCCCGTCTGCGCCAGCAACCAGGCGTGGATCCTGAGGCGGTGATGGAAGGGGTGGCCCGTGCCATGCGCGTCGCCATCTCCCGCGAGGAAGAAAAACTCGAGCAAGGCCTGCCGTTCCTGGCCACCGTTGGTTCGGTCAGCCCGTACATCGGCCTGTTCGGTACCGTGTGGGGGATCATGAACTCCTTCCGTGGCCTGGCCACTGCCCAGCAAGCGACCCTGGCCACCGTGGCCCCGGGTATTGCCGAGGCACTGATTGCCACCGCCATCGGTCTGTTCGCGGCCATCCCGGCTGTTATCGCCTACAACCGCTTTGCTGCCCGCAGCGAAACGCTGACCAGCCGTTACTACACCTTCGCCGATGAATTCCAGGCGATCCTGCACCGCAAAGTGCACACCAGCGAAGAATAAGCAGGTATTTCCCAATGGCTTTAATCGCTCGAGCCCGAAAAAAGCGCAAGCCGGTTGCCGAGATGAACGTGGTGCCCTACATCGACGTGATGTTGGTGCTGCTGGTCATCTTCATGGTGACCGCGCCGATGCTCAATCAGGGCGTGAAGGTTGATCTGCCCAAGGTTTCCAGTGAAGCCTTGCCGCAGGACAACGACACCCAGGTCCTGACCATTTCGATCAAGGCTGACAAGACCTACTACTGGAACCTTGGCAGCGAAGTCGACACCGAGAAGCAGCAGGACCGGGCCATGACCTTGCCGCAGATGACCGATGCGGTGACCAAGATCATCAACGCCGGCAACAGCAACGGCAAACGCACCCAGGTCTTCATTCGCGGCGACAAGACCGTCGACTACGGTGCGGTGATGGGCGCCATGGGCGGCCTGCAGAAAGCCGGGGTCGGTAATGTTGGCTTAATCACTGAGGCGCCCTGATGCAGCAACAGCGAGAGCCGTCCGCCTCGGAAAGCTACTTCTGGCCTAGTGTCTGGGCAATTGGCCTGCATGTGCTGGTGTTTGGCATGCTGTTCGTCAGTTTTGCCATGACGCCGGAGCTGCCGCCGGCCAAGCCGATCGTGCAGGCGACCCTGTATCAGCTCAAGTCCAAGAGCCAGGCCACCACGCAGACCAACCAGAAGCTTGCCGGTGAGGCGAAGAAATCCGCCGCGCGCCAGACCGAAGTCGAGCAGATGGAGCAAAAGAAGGTCGAGCAGGAAGAGATAAAAGCTGCGGAACAAAAGAAAGAGCAAGCGGCTCAAAAGGCCGAAGAAGCCAGGAAGGCTGACGAAGCCAAGAAGGCCGACGAGGCGAAGAAAACCGCCGAGGCCAAAAAGGCCGAAGAAAAGAAACTGGCTGATATAGCCAAGAAAAAATCCGAAGAAGAAGCCAAGAAAGCCGCTGAAGAAGAGGCCAAGAAAGCGGCCGCTGAAGAAGCGAAGAAAAAGATTGTCGAGGACGCGAAGAAAAAAGCGGCCGAAGACGCCAAGAAGAAAGCTGAAGCTGACGAGGCGAAAAAGAAAATCGCCGAAGACGCGAAGAAGAAAGCCGCCGCCGACGCCGCCAAGAAAAAGGCTCAGGACGCAGCGCGTAAATCCGCCGAAGAGAAAAAGGCCCAGGCCTTGGCAGATTTGCTTTCCGACACGCCGCAGCGCCAGCAGGCATTGGCTGATGAGCAGGGCGATGAAGTCGCCGGCAGTTTCGATGATTTGATTCGCGCCCGAGCGGCAGAAGGCTGGGCTCGTCCACCTTCGGCACGCAAAGGCATGACTGTAGTATTGCAAATCGGCATGTTGCCCGACGGTACGGTTACCTCGGTCAGCGTGGCCAAGTCCAGCGGTGATGGCCCGTTCGACGCTTCGGCGGTCGCAGCGGTCAAGAACATTGGGCGATTGACGGAAATGCAAGGAATGAAACCGAGCGATTTTGCTCCCTATCGTTCATTCAAGATGACATTCACACCTGAGGATCTAGCCTTGTGAGAAACCTTCTTCGATCAATGCTGGTCGTTATCTGCTGCCTGGCAGGGATAGCGGTAGCAGAGGAAAAGAACATTCTGGTCACCAGCGGCAGCGATCGGGCGACCCCGATCGCCGTCGTACCGTTCGGCTGGCAGGGCGGCAGCGTCCTGCCGGACGACATGTCGGAAATCATCGGTAATGACCTGCGCAACTCGGGTTATTACGCGCCGATTCCGAAGCAGAACATGATCAGCCTGCCGACCCAGGCCAGCGAAGTCATCTATCGCGACTGGAAAGCCCTGGGCGCCCAGTACCTCATGGTCGGCAACATTGTGCCGGCCGGTGGTCGCCTGCAGGTGCAGTACACCCTGTTCAACGTCGCCACCGAGCAGCAAGTGCTGACCGGCAGTGTGTCGGGCAGCGTCGATCAACTGCGTGACATGGCGCACTACATCTCCGATCAGTCGTTCGAGAAACTCACCGGCATCAAGGGTGCGTTCTCTACCCGCATGCTCTATGTGACGGCCGAACGCTTCTCTGAGAAAAACACTCGTTACACCTTGCAGCGTTCAGACTATGACGGCGCTCGTGCAGTGACCCTGCTGCAATCGCGCGAGCCGATCCTGTCGCCGCGTTTCGCCCCCGATGGCAAGCGCATCGCCTATGTTTCGTTCGAACAGAAGCGCCCGCGTATTTTCATGCAACACATTGACACCGGTCGCCGTGAGCAAATCACCAACTTCGAAGGCCTGAACGGTGCGCCAGCCTGGTCGCCGGATGGTACGCGCCTGGCATTTGTGCTGTCCAAGGACGGTAACCCGGACATCTATGTGATGAACCTGGCTTCGCGGGCGATTTCTCGCGTGACCAACGGTCCCGGCATCAACACCGAACCGTTCTGGGGCAAGGATGGCTCGACCATCTACTTCACCTCCGACCGTGGCGGCAAGCCGCAGATCTACAAGACCAGCGCCAGTGGTGGTGGTGCCGAACGCGTGACGTTCGTCGGTAACTACAACGCCAACCCTAAACTGTCGGCGGACGAAAAGACCCTGGTGATGATCCATCGCCAGGATGGCTTTACCAATTTCAAGGTGGCGGCTCAGGATCTGCAGCGCGGTAGTGTAAAGATCCTCACTGATAGCACTCTGGACGAGTCACCTACTGTTGCGCCCAACGGCACCATGGTAATCTACGCCACCCGCCAGCAGGGCCGGGGAGTCTTGATGCTCGTGTCCATTAATGGACGCGTGAGGCTCCCGCTTCCTACCGCACAAGGCGAAGTCAGAGAACCGTCCTGGTCCCCTTACCTGAACTGACGCGGCGCAATACGTTTTACTTAACACACTGGGGTTCATTAGGAGTTTCACGATGGAAATGCTGAAGTTTGGTAAATTTGCTGCGCTGGCTCTGGCCATGGCTGTAGCTGTAGGTTGCTCGTCCAAAGGCGGCGACAACGCCGGTGAAGGCGCTGTTGATCCAAACGCTGGTTACGGCGCTAACACTGGTGCAGTTGACGGCTCCCTGAGCGAAGAAGCTGCTCTGCGCGCAATCACCACCTTCTACTTCGAATACGACAGCTCGGACCTGAAGCCAGAAGCCATGCGCGCTCTGGACGTTCACGCCAAAGACCTGAAGTCGAACGGTGCTCGCGTTGTTCTGGAAGGCAACACCGACGAACGTGGTACTCGTGAGTACAACATGGCACTGGGCGAGCGTCGTGCGAAAGCCGTTCAACGCTACCTGGTACTGCAAGGTGTTTCCCCAGCTCAGCTGGAACTGGTTTCCTACGGCGAAGAGCGTCCAGTTGCTACCGGCAACGACGAGCAGTCCTGGGCTCAAAACCGTCGCGTCGAACTGCGTAAGTAATTCGTCATGCGAACGTGCCGCCGTGCTGTAACTGTTCTGGCTCTCAGCCTCGCGCCGCTTGCGGTGTGGGCTGCGGTTCCCGTGGTCGATAATGATTCCGGCTATAACAATAGCGCAAGCAATTATCCGCCTGCAGGTTACGGTACGAGCGGCGCCTATGCCGGGGGAGGGGTTTCGGCCCCTGTCTCGGCACAGGGCCAGCTGTTCAACCAACTGCAGCAAATGCAAGACCAGATTTCACGCCAGCAAGGCGCGATTGAAGTTCTGCAAAATGAAATTTCGCGCATGAAGCAGGAAAGCCTGGAGCGATACCAGGATCTTGATCGGCGCATAGGAACCGGCGTTGCACCTGCCGCGACTCCTGAGAATTCTCCAGCCGGTGGCGACTTGAACGCCCCTGGCGCAGCCGCAGGCGCGGGAGCAACTGCTCCGGCACCTGCAGCCGGCGGTGAGCCGGCTGATCCGGCGAAGGAAAAGCTCTATTACGATGCGGCCTTCGATCTGATCAAAGCCAAGGATTTTGACAAGGCCAGCCTGGCCTTTGCCGCTTTCCTTCGCAAATACCCTAACAGCCAGTATGCGGGCAACGCCCAATATTGGCTGGGTGAAGTGAACCTGGCCAAGGGCGACCTGCAAGGTGCCGGTCAGGCCTTCGCCAAGGTCTCGCAGCTCTATCCCAAGCACGCCAAGGTGCCGGACTCGCTCTACAAGCTCGCTGACGTGGAGCGTCGCCTGGGCCACACCGACAAGGTCAAGGGCATTCTGGAGCAGGTGGTGGCCCAATACCCGGGTACCTCCGCCGCCCAATTGGCTCAGCGTGACTTGCAGCGTATGTGAGGCTGTTTGATCCGTTTCGAAGAAACCCGCGCTTGTCGCGGGTTTTTTCGTTAGAATTCACGCCCTTTTTATGAAACACGCTTCTTGGGATCTGCGCGTTGGCGGGGTTGCTGGAAGTGCCTGACGGAGGCGGACAGCCTGTTTAGCTGTTACGCCCGTGGCGACTATGCAAGACACATTGAGAATTACCGAAGTTTTTTACTCGTTGCAGGGTGAAACGCGAACGGCCGGGCTGCCCACAGTATTTGTGCGCCTCACCGGTTGCCCGTTGCGTTGCCAATACTGCGACAGTGCCTACGCCTTCAGTGGCGGCACCCTGCGCAGCCTCGACGACATCCTTGAGCAGGTGGCCGGTTTTCGCCCGCGCTACGTCTGCGTTACGGGCGGCGAACCACTGGCGCAACCCAACGCGATCCCCTTGCTCAAGCGGTTGTGCGATGCCGGTTACGAGGTATCGCTGGAAACCAGCGGCGCCTTGGACATCGCCCCCGTTGATCCGCGAGTCAGCCGCGTCGTCGATCTGAAGACCCCAGGGTCCAAGGAAGCCCATCGCAATCGCTATGAGAACATCGAACTGTTGACGCCCAACGATCAGGTCAAGTTCGTTATCTGCTCGCGGGAAGATTATGACTGGGCCGTGTCCAAGCTGATTCAATACGGGCTCGACCAGCGGGCTGGCGAAGTGTTGTTTTCGCCAAGTCATCATGACTTGAACGCCCGGGAGCTGGCGGACTGGGTGGTGGCGGACAATTTGCCGGTGCGCCTGCAATTGCAGCTGCATAAATATCTTTGGAACGACGAGCCGGGGCGCTGATATGACTGAACACTCGAACATTGCAGAAAAACGTGCCGTCATCCTGTTGTCCGGCGGCCTCGACTCCGCGACGGTCGTGGCCATGGCGCGTGCCGAGGGCTACCGCTGCTACACCATGAGTTTCGATTACGGCCAGCGCCACCGCGCCGAACTGCACGCCGCCGAGCGGGTGGCCCGGGACCTGGGCGTCGTCGAACACAAGGTGATAGGCCTGAACCTCAATGGCATCGGCGGCTCGGCCTTGACCGACAGCTCCATCGATGTGCCTGAAACTCCCAGCGAAGGCATCCCGGTGACCTACGTGCCGGCACGCAACACGGTGTTCCTGTCCCTGGCCCTGGGCTGGGCGGAGGTGCTGGGTGCCCGTGATATCTTCATCGGCGTCAACGCCGTGGATTATTCCGGCTACCCGGACTGCCGTCCGGAGTTCGTCGAAGCGTTCGAGCGTATGGCCAACCTGGCGACCAAGGCCGGTGTAGAAGGGCAGGGCTTCCGTATTCAGGCACCACTGCAGAATCTCAGCAAGGCCGACATCGTTCGGGCGGGGGTGAAGCTTGGCGTGGACTACGGGCTCACCGTTTCCTGCTATCAGGCTGACGATCAGGGGCGTGCCTGCGGCAAATGCGACAGCTGTCGCCTGCGTGCCGAAGGCTTCGCGGCGGCGGGTGTGAGCGATCCAACCCCTTATTTTTGATTTATTTCAAATTAGGTGTTGAATAGTCCTTAGAAATCAGTATTATACGCGCCACCACACAGCGGGTCGTTAGCTCAGTTGGTAGAGCAGTTGGCTTTTAACCAATTGGTCGTAGGTTCGAATCCCACACGACCCACCATTTTTAGCAGTTTTAAAAGTCTGGAAGGCCCACGAAAGTGAGGATTTCCGGATTTTTTTTTGCCTGTAGAAAACTCGCCGCTTGAAAACCGGAACCACCCGACGATTCGAGTGGTTCCCTGGGTTGTTAAAGCAAGCCGTCCTCGGCGCATACCTTCACGATCTGTTCGCGAAACCAGATGTTGGCGTTGTCCTGGCCGGGTTTCTCGCTCCACATCATATCCAGCGTAAAGTTCGGTAAGCCCACTGGTGGCCTGCGATGGCTGTATTTGCCTTCATCGCAGGTCAACGCCTGGATACGCCGAGGCAACGTCAGGATGAAGTCTGTTCCCGGAATCATATTCAGTGCTGCCACGTAGCTGTTGGCCCGAGCGACAATCTGTCGGTTGTAGCCTTGCCGGGCGAGCCAGCCGTCCACCATGTTGGTGTCGGAGGTCCAGGGCGTCGGAAAAACATGCTGGCAGGCGACGAACGCCTCCAGATCAAATTCCTCCCTGGGCAGTGAAAAGTCTTTATCGACCACGCAGACCAGTTCATCTTCCAGTAATACTTGCGAGCGCAACCCCTTCGCGCCGCGATGAAAGTTGGGGCCAAAACAAACAACCAGGTCGAATCGACCCTCCATCAATTCGTCAACCGGAATATCTTTGTGAAATTTCGTGATGTTAATGATGACGGGGAAACGGCTGCCAATGAATCGTTTCACTAGCTGGGGAAGTATAAGAAGTTCGAAATACTCCGGGGCGCAAATATTGAATGTTATTTCTTTCTGCGTGGGGTCGAATGTTTGAATGCCGGAGTGGCATATATTTATGGTCTTGAGGATGTTGAGTACATGGCTGTACATGGCCGTGGCTTTGTTCGTGGGCCGCATGCCACTACGGGTATTGATGAATAACTCATCTTCGAAACTTGTGCGCAGCTTCTTCAGGCAGTAGCTCACGGTTGACTGGCTCACACAGAGGGTCTCGGACACCTCGGTGACGCTGCTTTGCTCGTACACCGCGACAAACACCATCAGGTCCTGCATGTCCAGCTTTCTAAGCAAATTACTATTGAGCATAAGATCCTTCTCGGCGCAATCCATCAGCTAGCGTCCCTTGTTTTTATGACAAAGGGGTTTATTTATATATTAGCGGAAGGCATTTATTTTTTAAATGGCTTGTGGGAATTTTCTTAAATATGCTCGCCTCGCTTTTTATAGAAATCCTGCACAAGGACGGAGGAGGACGATATGCAAATTCGCGTCGCAGAAACTAAGACACCGTTATGGGTGCAAGCCACTGAAGTAGTGAAAGAGAAATTTCGCCGTTCTTATTCGGCGTCGGTTGAACCGAATCCACAATACTTTGCGGTCACCCAGGATCCGTCAGACCGTATTCTTGCCTGTGCCGGTATTACATTCGCGGACCACCGCACACTGTTTTCCGAGCAATACCTGGCGCAACCGATAGAAGTGATTTTGTCCCAGCGCCTGGAGAAAACGATCGACCGCTCAAACATTGTCGAGATCGGCAATTTGATCTCCCATCACCTGACGGCCGGCATGATTCTGGTCAACATGATTCCCCTGTTGTCCTGGTGCATGGGTGGGCATTACTTGTTGTGTACGGTGACGCCCCGCGTTCGGCAAATGATGGAAAGTTGCCAAATCGATTTCGAGCCGCTGCTGACAGCAGACCCTGCGCGCCTGGGCGAGGAGGGTGGCAAGAACTGGGGGACTTATTACTCCAAATTGCCGGTCACCGGGTTCATCCGGGTAGACCCGCAGCGCTCGCGTTTCGCGGCCATGACGCTCAATACCTCGTTCACCCAACTGCCTGGCGATTCACTGGCGAGGGCGCAGCCATGAGCGGCGGATTTATCCATCACTTGCAAAGCGCGTTGCAAGACAATCGCCAGGCTGTCTGCGCGGTGGACTGGTCGGCGTCGGGCGGCGAGCCGGTGGCATTGACCTATGGCGAGCTGGAACATCGTGCCCTCAATCTAGCCGCCGAACTGCAACGGCGTTTTCCCAGCCCGGCCCATGGCGATCATGTGGTTTTGGGAATTGCCACGCGTAACAGCAGCGACTGGCTGGTGGCCGATCTTGCTTGCCTGTTTGCCGGGATTACCGCGTTACCGTTGCCATTGGCTTTCAGCCAGGCTCAGGCGGAGCACCTGGCCGAGCGTTGCGACGGGTTTGTAGTGGATGCCGCCGGGCAGCGGACACTGGCGCAGCGATGGAAGTTGAATTTCCCTGAAAGCCGTTTGCGCCACATCAGCGAGCCGGTCATCGAACAGCCTTTGTTGCATACGGCTGACGGTGATGAAGACTGGATCTGCAAAATCATTCACACCTCGGGCACGACCAGTCGCCCGAAGGGCGTGCAGTTGAGTACCCAGGCGGTCGGCGCCGTGCTGGCATCGCTGCGTCAACGTATGCCCGCCGATGCTCATCGCCGTTATCTGTCGCTGGTGCCCTTGAGTTTGCTGCTCGAACAGGTGACTGCCGCCTATCTACCGTTGCTGGCGGGCGGAACCGTGCATTTCTTGCCACCGAACGAAGCATTGCTCGGCGAGCCTGGGGCTTCGCCACAGCGTCTGGTCGAGTGGATCCTGCAGGTCCAGCCAACGGCCCTGACAGTGCCGCCGGTGATGGTCAACCGCTTCCTGGAACAAATGGACGAGGGCGGCGAGCAGGGCGAGAGACTGGCGCGCTATCTGCAATCGGGTGCGCATATTACCTGTGGCGGTGCGGCGGTCAGCATCGATGTACTGCGCGGACTGGAAGAACGGGGCATTGCTGTGTACCAAGGCTACGGCCTGTCCGAGAACGCCTCGGTGGTCAGCATGAACACCTTCGAACAGCAGCGCCTGGGCAGCGTGGGCAAACCCTTGCCCCATGTCCAGGTGCGTATTGGCGCCGACCAGACCATTGAGGTCAAGAGCAGCTCACTGTTCAGTGGCTATTCCGGCACTGACCCTAGCGCCTGCTCCATGTCCGCCGATGGCTGGATGGACACTGGAGACCTGGGCATGCTGGACGACGATGGCTACCTCTATGTGCACGGGCGCAAGAAGAACGTGATCTGCCTGCCCAACGGGCGCAACGTCAGCCCCGAACAGGTTGAGCTGGAGTATCGCAAATACCCCGGCGTCAACGATGCAGCAGTGTTTTTCGATGAGCGCCATGGCCTGGTGGCGTTGCTGTGTGTCGAGTCGGCCCCCGCGCGCGATGAGCTGGTGGCCTGGTCCGCCCGGCGTTTTTCCGACATCGAAAGACCCAGCCGACTCTGGTTGTTGACCCAAGACGACCCGTTGATCGAGCAGCTTTACACCGTTACCGGCCGGCCAAAACGCGCCGACATCGCCACTGTTTTTTCCACTCTGCAAGGGACTGCATCCAATGACCACGCCTGCCTTTCACTTTGAAACCGCGGACATCTCTATCGTCGAGTCGCACCACTTCGCCAGCCTGGGCAAGAGCGAGCTGTATGAGCTGCTGGGCCATTACGGGGTCGTGCTGTTTCGTAACTGTATCCACAGCGCCGAAGATTTCAGCGCCTACGTCAAACAAAACAGTTCGCGGCTGAGCCTGGATCCGGCCCGCGTCATGGTGGGCGGCGCGGCACAGTTGGTGGACGCGGGACATCAGGCGGTTGGCCTGCACTGCGAAAACGGTAACTCGCCGTTCTGGCCGGACATGACCTGGTTCTATTGTCAGGAAGCACCACGCAAGGGGTCGCAAACGACGTTGTGTGACGGTGAGAAGGTGTTGGCGAAACTGTCTCCAGCCTGCCGAAGTTTTTTTGAAGAAAACCCTATCCGCTACAGCCGTACCGTTGCGGGGGAAAAGTGGCGTCGCTTGGTTTGCCACTATTCGCCAGCATTGTCGGACCCGGCGGCCGTCGAAATCGAGGACCTGTGGCAAATCATTGGGGAGGACCCGCAGACGGCTATTTCCTTCAACCCGGCCGATGACTCCATTCACTACGCCTTCAGCACTCCGGCGATCCTCACGTCCGCGTTCAGCCAGCGTCCGGCCTTTGCCAACAGCATCCTGGGACCTTCCTTCAACTACGAAGCTCCGGTGATCGACACCGTGGATGGGCAGCCGATTCCTGCCGGGTTTCTGCGGGAAATTGCCGAAGTGTCCGCCCAGTACACCTACCCGGTTGGCTGGCGCGATCACGACGTGGTGATGATCGACAACCGTCGGGTCATGCACGGTCGTGAAACCATCGTCGACGAACGTCGACGCATCTTCAACGCCTTGAGCTATCGCTGAGACTCATCATGACGAACAACAACAAATACATTGTCAGCGGACAGTACGAGAGTTATCTCGATGGCGATGGCCGGCAGATTATCGACCTGAGCGGCGGGTTCGGTTTCCAGGTGCCGCCGGTGATCGAGGCGGTCAGTCGCCAAGCGGACATCATGGGGTTATCCAACCGGGTGCTGATGTCCCAACCGCTTATTGCCTTGTGCCGACGCCTGGCCGAGCTGCTGCCTGCGCCGCTCGTCAACTCTTATGTGTGCAGCTCCGGGGATGAGGCGTTCGAGGGCGCATTGAAGTTGTGTAAGGGCCTCAAGCCCAAGGGCAACACCATCGTGTTCATCCAGGGGGGTGATTATGGCGCGCTGACCTACGGACGTTGCCTCAGCGCCGCGCAAGATGATCTGGCCGTGCAGAGTTTTCTAGGGTTCAAGCGAGTGGCGATTCGGCATCTCGCTGACCTGGACACGGTGGACTGGAGCGATTGTTTCGCGGTGTGCCACAGCAACACCCGCGTGGATGCCAGCGGCCGATTGCAACTGCTCGATCCTGCACTGCTCGAGCAATTGCATGCCCGCGCAGCACAGGCTGGCGCGCCGGTCATCGCGGTCGACACCCACAGTTGCCTCGGTAGCTTGGGGACGCTGTTCGGTTTCCAGCGTTATCGTCCTGTCCCGGACATTGTCGTGCTTGGGGGCCCCTTGGGGGGCAGCGCGATTCCCATCGGCACCTATACCTGCAGCGAGCGCATGGCCTGGCAGGTCTATGGGCGCAGCAGTCCGGCCAAACACGGCAGCACCACCGCTGGTAATCCGATGGCGTGTGTAGCGGCCCTGGCAGCCCTGGATTATGTGCAGGCCCACGACTCGCCTCTGCATTGTCTGGAGAACGGTCAGCGGCTGGTGCAAACCCTGGCGCCATTCGGAGCGGTGGCCGTGGGTGGCTGGGTCAGTCTGCCGCTGGCCGATGATCTGCAACCGTCCCTGCTGTGCGAAGCGCTTTACCAGCAAGGCGTTTATATCAGCCCACCCCGGGGCCGCGAATTGATCTTGCGCTGCCCGATCACTGCACGCCCCGAACAGATTCAACGTGCCGCCCACCTCATCAAGGAGACGCTAAGCCATGTCCTTACTAAGGCCGCATGAACAACTGCTGGATGATTGCCAGCGGCACTGGAGCGCATCGGCGGCCAAGCTGTATCGCCTGGGCAAGACCAGCGTAGAACAGCAGACCGATGGCATCCATGTCACCGATCACACCGGCAAGCGCTTCATTGACTGCGCGTGCAGCTACGGGGTGTTTATCGTCGGGCATCGCAACCCGACGGTGCGTGAGCAGGTGCAGGCGCAATTGAATCAGTTGGCCTGGGTCCCGGAAGGCCGGCGCCATCCGCTTCAAGACAAGCTGTCCGAGCGGCT
Source organism: Pseudomonas sp. P105 (assembly GCF_032614175.1). Taxonomy (NCBI): domain Bacteria; kingdom Pseudomonadati; phylum Pseudomonadota; class Gammaproteobacteria; order Pseudomonadales; family Pseudomonadaceae; genus Pseudomonas; species Pseudomonas sp. P105. The sequence goes on along the minus strand of NZ_CP126693.1, from coordinate 4,920,317 downwards.
TTGCCAACTGGTGCCGGGAGAATGGGGCGACGTGCAATTCATGGTCTCGGGTGCCGAGGCCGTCGAGCAGAGCCTGCGTTATGTGCTGCGGATCCAGCCCCAGCGGCGCAGGATCGTCGTGATGAGCGGCTCTTATCATGGCAAGACTTTGGCGGCGATGAGCATTCTGGGCCAGCAACAGCACCACAGCAGTTATGGTATCGCTTGCCCCGAAGTGACCTGTGTTCCCTACGGCGATTTCGCCGCCCTGCAAAAGGCGGTGGGCGAGGGTGTCTGTGCGGTGTACGTCGAGCCGATTCTGGGCGGCGCTCATCTACAAGTGCCTCCGGTGGGCTACATGGCCAACCTTCGAGCCTTGTGCGACGCCACGGGCACGCTGCTGGTGGCGGATGAAATCCAGACCGGTTTCGGCCGTTGCGGCAAATGGTTCGCCGTGCAATATGACGACGTGGTGCCTGACATCATGATCCTCTCCAAGGGCCTGACCGGCGGCTACACCTCGTTCGCTTGCGCCATGTACAGCCGGCGCCTGGCCACCCAGTATCCACTCAGCGAAATCGAGCCCGACACGCGAACCAATGGCGGGCATCCGCTAGCGTGTGCCTCGGCGCTCGCGGCCATCGACTACATCGAGCAACACAACTTGGTGGAGCTGTCGCGGGCCAACGGTGGGTTGCTGCGCCACGGTCTGCAACGACTGGCCTTGCGTTATCCGCACATCATCGAGGATGTGCCGGGCGTCGGCCTGATGACGGGCCTGCGCCTGCGTGGTTCGGTCTATGAGGCGCTGATGAGCATGGAGCTGGGCAAGCGTGGCGTCCACGCCGGGCATTCCATGAATGAAAAGGCCGAACGCCCGGTGTTGCGTTTCTATCCGCCGCTGAATATCACGCCCGAAGCCTTGCAGCATGTCCTGGCGATGATCGAAGAGTCCCTGCAAGCCATCGATCGGCGCCCGGCGCTGGCGGTGAAAGCGTTTTCCCTGGTGGTGCGCAACATGTATCTATTGCCCAACAAGTGGCTGCGCAGCAAGGAGGCGTCATGAGCCTGTTCAACCCCGATACGCTGACCCTGCGGGAAATGGCCGGTCTGCTGCGCCGTGGCGTGCTGACCAGTGTCACGTTGCTGGAGTTTTACCTGCAACGCATCGCTGAGCGTAACCGGCACATCAACGCACTGATCCAGCTGGCGCCAGTCGAGGAACTGCGGCGCCAGGCTCGCGAGGCTGACGAGATGGCGCGCGTTGGCCAGATCAGTGGCCCGCTGCATGGCATTCCCATCACCATCAAGGATGTCCTGCATGTGCGTGGTTTCAAGATGTCCCGAGGGCTGGGGGAGCTGTTGGGCGAACCCAGCGAGCAGGACGCAACGGCCGTTGCCCGGCTTCGACAGGCCGGGGCGATCATTCTGGGCATCAGCAATGTGCCTGAGCTGTGCATGGCCTTCGAAACCGAAAACCTGGTCTACGGCCGGACCCTGAACCCCCACGACTTGCAACGCTCCGCCGGCGGCAGCAGCGGCGGTGAGGCAGCGGCGATCGCTGCCGGGTGTTCCCCGGCCGGGCTGGCGTCCGATGCATGTGGCAGTGTGCGGATACCGGCGCACTTCAATGGCATCTGCGGCTTGAAACTGACCCAGGGGCGGGTGCCGCTGACCGGCCAGTTTCCCAATGACCGTTCCGGGCTGTTCCACATGACCTCGGCCTTTGGCGTGATGGGCCGCTATGTCGATGACCTGGCGCTGCTCGGCCAATTGATCAGCGGTGCCGATGGGCAAGATCCGGACACCGTCGATGTACCGTTCACCGCCAGCGAGCCGCTGGCCAACCTGCGGGTGGCGCTGTTCTCGGCGTCGAGCCGCCCGCCGGTCAGCGCGGCGGTGAGCCAGGTATTGCAGCACGTCGAACGATGCCTGGGTCCGGTGGTGGCCGAGGTGAGCACGGTCGCGCCGCCGATGCTCGATGAGGCCTGTGATGTGCTGTGGCGGGTGTTCATCACCGGCGCTGACGCCGGTCGCGGTTGGCGGCAATTGTTCGAGTCCATGAACAAGCGACGTTTTACCCCGGCCATCGCTCAATTGCTGGACATGAGCGAGGCGGTGGAGTTGACCGTGGATGAGGTCAAACGCGACTGGATCATGATCGATACGTTTCGCTATGAGTTGGCGAAATTCTTCAAGCAGCATGACCTGTTCATCTGCCCGGTATTTCCGGACGTCGCGTTCCGTCACGGGGAGTCCCTGGAGGATCGCGACCGGTATGCCTTCGTGTTCCCGTTCAGCCTCAGCGGTTCCCCGGCAGTAGTGATCCGCGCCGGAACGGACCCGACTACCGGGATGCCCATCGGCATCCAGATTGTCGGGCCTCATTGGCAGGAAGAACGGTTGTTGGCAGTGGCTGCTTTCCTGGAGCGTGAGCTGGAGCGCTGGAGTCCGGTTACGCCCCGTCCGGCATCGACGTACTGACCGCCCTCAAGCCGTGACGGTTCTGGTGTTTCGGCTGCTGAGCACCAGTGCCAGCATGCCGATACCCACCAGGGCAGCACCGAGGATCTCGATCATCAGCGGTTGCTGCCTGAGCCAGAACCAGTGCAGTACGGTCACGAACAGGGTGCTGAGGTAGACATAGGAAACCACCGTGGACGGCGCGATTACCCCAATTGCCCGGTGCAACAGCCAGAAAGTGGCGAGGGTGCCGAACACGGCCAGGTACATCAGCCAGCCGATATCCAGCGTCGACAACTGCAGAGCGCTGCGCCAGCCGCCGCTGAACAGGCAAAACACCAGCAGAAACAGCGCCCCGAACAGCATGTTCCAGAACGTCATCGTCACCGGGTCGCGGCCTTTCAGCGCGCGGACCTTGAACCGTTGGCTGAGGGGGGAATACAGCGCCATCGCCAGGCAACCGGCGCCGAAAACCAGCACGGGATAGAGCGCCGGCAATTGTCCCGGAGCCGACCCCTTGAGGGTCAGCAACACTGCGCCGATCGCTGCGGTCGACATCGGCAGCAGGCGGGTCTTGAGGCTTGGGTTGGGCAGCAGAAATACCTCGAACAACAAGGTCATCAACGGCACCAGCGTGTACAGCGTCGCGGTATTGACCGCCGAGGTGTAGCGCAACGCTTCGAACAACGAACCGAAGTACGTTGCCAGCAACAGGCCAAGTACGGCATGGGCCAGCAGGCCTTTGCCGGAGACCGGCGAGGTGTTTTTCAGCAGCAACAGCGGCAGGAACATCAGGGCGGAAAACAGCAGTCGCAAACCGGTGAGCAGGATCGGATCGATTGACTGACTGACCTGCGCCGCGGCAAAGAACGACGCTGCGATCAGGATTGCCCAGATGAGCATGCCCCAGTGAGCGGCTGCGAAACCGACGTTTTTCATCAAGGTTCTATTCCTGCTTTCAAATACCGGAACGTCATGAGGGACAAATCGGCCGGCTGTCATGGTGAGTGTGAAAAACAGGGCCGCAGTCAACTGCAGCCCTTTGACGTCACTAGCTGATATGTCGCGCGTAGTGTTTGGGATTGAAGCGCAGGACCATCACGATCATCAGCGCCATGACCGCGGTGAGCGACCACCAGGCCCATTCGAAGCTGCCCAACTGATCGCGGATCATCCCGGCAATCAACGGCGAGAGCCCGGCGATCAGGTAACCGATACCTTGCACGAAGGCCGTCAGACCACCGGCCCGACGTGGGTTGTCCAAGTGATCGAGGGACACGATCAGGCTCATTGGGAACAGACCGCCAATGCCCAGCCCCAGCAGGCAAGGCCACAACAGGCTGAAGCGGTCCGGGCTGAGGATCAGGCCGCAGAACCCCGCGATGATCAGGGCCAGCAAAACCGCCAGGACCAGGCGCTTATCCTGGCTGCGGTTGGCAATCGCCGGGGTGACGAGGCCGGACAATACTTCCATCGCGGTGAGGAACCCCAGCAGCAGGCCGGCGTGCTGTTCGCTCCAGCCTTTCTCCACGTAATACGGCGCCAGCCACGCCAGCACGCAGGTGTAGGAGGCGGTGCCGAGGCCGAAGAAGATCGCCAGCAGCCAGGCCCGCGAGTTGCTGAAAAACGATTCCTGGCGCTGTGCCGGGGCTGCGGGCAAGGGCGTGACGGCCGCGCGCTGGGCGTACCAGCAGCCCAGGGCGATCAGCGCCAGCAGTGCCCAGATCGCCAGGCCGATACGCCAGCTGCCGGTCTGCGCCAGGACGAACGGTGAAAACGACGCCGCAATCGCCGCGCCGCCCATGATGGACGTGACGTACAGGCCCATGAACAACGAGACATTGTCGGCGAAGCGCGATTTGATCAGTGCCGGCATCACGGCTTGGATCAGGGCGATACCGATCCCCGCCAGCACCGCGCTGATAATCAGCTCGACGGCGCTGTCCAGGTACAGGCGCGATGCCGTGGCGATGCCGATGATCAGCAGCGACAGCACGATGGTGCGGTGCTCACCGATGCGCAGGGCAATGCGCATGCCCAAGAACATCGCCAGACCCATGGCCATGACCGGCAACATGGTCAGTAACGAAGCGGTGCTGAAACTCAGCGGCACCTCGCCGCGAATGGCTGATAACAATGGCCCGACAGCCGCCATAGAGGGGCGCAGGTTCAGTGCCACCAACACCACGCTGACCATCAGCCAGACGGCGTGGGTGCTTGAAGTTCGAACGTTTTCCATAACAGAGCCTTGCTGGATAAAGCTCCATTTAGGCTGGGATGTGAGGGGTGGGGCAAACTGAAATCTGGTGGGGGGTATTTAAAAATCAGGTGCACTCCAAACCCCTGTTCAGCGGAGTCAGTCGTGCTATTCCATCGCCGGACTCAACGTCCCGAGCCATGCCACCAACGCCAGTATTACCACCGCCACGGACAACTCCAGAGCCATGCTGCGCCGCAGGGCATTGACCGCCACGCTGTGCTCCCCGGTCTGCCGAGCCTGTTCCAGCAACGGGCTCAGATGAAAACGATTCAGCGCGGCAAACACCAGCATCGCCGCGAACAACACGACTTTCAGCGCCAGCAATTGACCATAGGTGCTATCCAGCAGCCCGTCGACGCGAGGACCGACGATGAACAGATAGTTCACCACCCCTGTCACACAGATCACCACCACAATCACCGCCCCGGCTGTTTCAAACCCGGTCAGGGTTCGCGCCAGGACCGGCAGCCGGTGTTCAGCACGGCGAAGTAGCAGGGCAAACGCAGTCAGGGCGCCCACCCAGCCGCCCGCCGCCCACAGGTGCAGAAAATCGGTGATGAAGTGCCAGTTACGGCGCAGGCCTTCGTCCATGGCGCCATGCCCGGCCCAGGCCAGTGTCGCCAGGGCCACGGCACCGCTGAGGGTGACCAGCCACAAGCTGGCGGTCGGTGCCGGGTGGTTCAGGGCCACCGCTATTGCCGCCAGCAACAGCGCCGCGATCCGAACACGCCAGCTCAAACCCACGTCGGTTTCGAACACCATCATTTCAATGTGCGGCAGCAGCTCGTTCCAGTCGGTGACGCCGCTCATGGCCCAGGCCATGCACAGCATGGCGGCCACCGACAACAGCACGCCAAACAGCGCTGTGGTCAGCACAAGTGCTTTGAAGTGCACCACCACGCCCGAGATCCGCTCTGGACCGCGCAAGCTATACAGACCGAACGCGGCCAGGCCGAACAACACCATCAGATCCAGGTACAGGGCAAAGCGCAGAACAATGTTGAGCAGGTCAATGTTGATCGAGGCGCTCAAGTCACTTCACCTTGAACGTGACATTGCCAGTGATCGGGTGAGTATCGGACGACACCGCGCGCCACTGGACCTGGTAGGTGCCGGTGGTGAGCGGAGCGTTCGGGGTAATGACCATGGTTTTGGGGTCATCGCTGCCGGAGACCTTGGCCTTCATGGGCATGGGCGAGTGCGCCGACATGCCGGGCATCCCGGTCATGACCAGCTTGGCGCCGGAGAACTTGGTCATCAGGTTCTCGGAAAAATGCAGTTCGATCTTTGCCGGCGCCGCACCTTCAGCACCTTCGGCGGGCGTGGAGGAAAGCAGCTTTGGGTGCGCTTGGGCCAGGCCACTGATTAACAGACCTGTGGACAGCGCGACGGTGACTACAGCGGTTCTGATAAATGACATGCAAGGACTCCTACAGCTCAGGTTTCTAGTTTTTTTGGTTGATTGAGATGACATGCACCCTTAGAACCACATGCGCACGCCCAGCACCAGGCGTGCCTCGCTGCGGTCTTCGTTCTCTTCCCGGGCGTAGTCGGCAGTGTTGCCGTAGACGCGGTTCCAAGTGACGCCGATATAAGGGGCGAACTCACGGCGGATTTCGTAGCGCAGCCGCACACCCACTTCAGTGTCCGACAGCCCGGAGCCGACACCGCGATCGGGATCGTTCTTGCCGTAAAAGTTGGCTTCGGCGGTGGGTTGCAGGATCAGACGATTGGTCAGCAGGATGTCGTAGTCGCCTTCCAGGCGCACCGCACTCTGACCGCCTTCGCCGATGAACGCGGTGGCCTCGGCTTCAAAGTTATACAGCGCCATGCCCTGTACACCGAAGGCGGCCCAGGTTTGCGGGTCGCCCGGCTTGAAATCCTGGCGCACGCCGGCGACCACGTCCCACCAGGGGCTGACGGCATGCCCCCACAGGGCCTGGAGTTCGGCTTCCTCGGTCTTGCCGTTGGTGCGTTCGCCTTCGGAGCGCAGCCACAAGCGATCGATGTCGCCGCCGATCCAGCCCGAGGCGTCCCAGCTCAGGGCACTGCCATCATCGGCGTCTTGCCATTCCAATTGGTCGATGAGCAAGAATGAATGGATGGCGCTGTCATGCACGGCATGGCCGCCATGGTCTTCGTAGACGGCGGCGCGGTCGGCGTCGGTCAGCTCGGGAATCGGCGTGCGGCTGCTGGTGGGGGCCGATTGCATCGGTTCCATACCCTGCATCGAGTCCATGCCTTGCATCTGGCTATGGTCCATCCCCTGCATCTGGCTGTGATCCATGCCTTGCATGGCATCGCTCGCGGCCCAGGCCGAGCCAGTGGCGCCCAGGGTGAGGCTGGCAAAAAGTGCCAGGGGGTAGTGAAAAATAGTGGTCATGGTCGGCTCCTCATTCCTGCACCCGAACTTCACGGAACATCCCCATCTCCATGTGGAACAGCAAGTGGCAGTGATATGCCCAGCGTCCGAGGGCGTCGGCGGTGACCCGGTAACTGCGTTTGGAGCCCGGCGGCACATCGATGGTGTGTTTACGCACCATGAACTGGCCATTCTCGTCCTCCAGATCGCTCCACATACCGTGCAGGTGGATGGGGTGAGTCATCATGGTGTCGTTGATCAGCACGATGCGCAGGCGCTCGCCGTACTTGAGCAGCAGCGGTGCGGCATCGGAGAACTTCACGCCGTTGAACGACCAGCTGAATTTCTCCATGTGGCCGGTCAGGTGCAGTTCAAGGGTGCGGCCCGGTTCACGCCCGTCGGGGTCGGGGAACGTGCTGCGCAGGTCCGAGTAGGTGAGGACCTTGCGACCGTTGTTGCGCAGGCCCATGCCCGGGTCGTCGAGCTTGGGGCTGACGCTCATGGCCTGCATGTCCACCAGCGGATTGTCTTTTTCGGAGTCTGGATGGGACAGCCCGTCGTCCATGCCTTGCATGGAGCCGTGGTCCATCCCCGCCATTTGACTGTGATCCATGCCCGCCATGCCCTGCATCGAGCCGTGATCCATACCACCCATGCCCATGTCGTCCATGGTGACCAGTGGCCGTGGATCCAGCGGCGGCACCGTTGCCGAAAGACCGGAACGGGTCGCCAGGGTGCCGCAGGCGTAGCCGGTGCGATCCATCGATTGGGCAAACAGCGTATAGGCTTCTTCGCTTGGCTCGACGATAACGTCATAGGTTTCGGCCACGGCGATGCGCAGCTCATCGACGCTCACCGGTTTGACGTACTGTCCATCGGACGCCACCACGGTCATTTTCAGGCCGGGGATGCGCACGTCGAAATAGGTCATGGAGGAGCCATTGATCAAGCGCAGGCGAAGGCGTTCGCCGGGTTTGAACAGACCGGTCCAGTTCATGTCCGGCGTCTGGCCGTTCATGAGGTAGGTGTAGGTGGCGCCACTGATGTCGGCCAGGTCGGTGGGGTTCATCTTCATTTCGGCCCACATCTTGCGATCGGCCACGGTGGCGGCCCAGCCGTTCTTGCCGACATCGTCAATGAAATCACCGACGGTGCGTTTGTTGTAGTTGTAGTAGTCCGATTGCTTCTTGAGCTTGCGGATGACATCGGCGGGGTCTTCGTCGGTCCAGTCGGTGAGCATCACCACGTAGTCGCGCTCGTACTGGAAGGGCTCGGGCTCCTTGGCGTCGATCACCAGTGGGCCGTAGACCCCGGACTGTTCCTGGAAGCCGGAATGACTGTGGTACCAGTAAGTACCGTTTTGCCGGACCTTGAATTGATAGACGTACATGCCATCGGGCTCGATGCCCTTGAAGCTCAACCCCGGCACGCCGTCCATGTTGGCCGGCAGCAGAATGCCGTGCCAGTGGATGGAGGTTGGATCTTTCAAACGGTTGCGCACCCGCAGGGTCACGGTGTCACCCTCACGCCAGCGCAGCAGCGGGCCGGGGATGCCGCCGTTGATGGTCTGGGCGGTGCGCGGATTGCCGGTGAAGTTGACCGGGCTTTCGCCGATGAACAGGTCGAATTCGGTGCCCGTCAGTACATTGGGTTGGCCGGGGCTGGTGACCGCCCAGACGGGCGCGCGCCACAAGCCCAGGCCAGCCAGGATGCCGCCGGCAGTCAGGCCTTTTACGAAGGTTCGCCGGGAAGTATTTGATTGCATGCCGTTTGAAGTCCGTCAGTCGATTTGCAGCGAGCACAGGGGCGTCCGTGTGCAGGGTTGAAAGAAAGATGACACAGGCGGGAACGCGAAGTGATTACATTTCAGTCAGGTTGACGCGGCTATGGGAGCAAGGCTTGCTCGCGATGAAGGCCATGCGGTTTTTCAGAAATCGAGGCGCCAGCTTCGCGGGCAAGCCTTGCTCCCACAGATAGAGCGCTGGCCACAGGGCACAGGTCAGAATGATCTTTTGCAACGGCGGGTTATTCTGTAGCCTTGCCGGCTTCACGCTATACCGTGCCTGATTGATACCCACTTTCCCGGCGGTACCCGAGTGGTCCGGAGCCGGGTGTATACTCGACTTTCGCGCAAAACGCGCCTGCAGGTCTTGCGAACATGACGCAAATTTCCGAACGCCTTCTGGTTCAGGCCCATCTCGACGCCAAACAGCCCAAGCCGCTGACCGCCGAGCAAGAGGCCTGGTACCGCGCCGCCATCGCCGCCGAGCTCAAGGCTCAGGATGCGGTGCTGGTCGCGCACTTCTACTGCGACCCGATCATCCAGGCCCTGGCCGAAGAGACCGGGGGCTGTGTGTCCGACTCCCTGGAAATGGCCCGCTTCGGCAACGCCCATCCGGCCAAGACCGTGGTGGTGGCCGGGGTCAAGTTCATGGGCGAGACCGCCAAGATCCTCAACCCCGAAAAACGCGTATTGATGCCGACCCTGGAAGCCACGTGCTCCCTGGACCTGGGTTGCCCGGTGGAGGAGTTCTCGGCGTTCTGCGACCAGCATCCGGAACGCACCGTGGTGGTGTACGCCAACACGTCGGCAGCGGTCAAAGCCCGGGCCGACTGGGTGGTGACGTCCAGTTGCGCACTGGAAATCGTCGAGAGCCTGATGGACAACGGCGAGACGATCATCTGGGGCCCCGACAAGCACCTGGGCACTTATATCCAGCGCAAGACCGGCGCCGACATGCTGCTCTGGGACGGCGCCTGCATCGTTCACGAAGAGTTCAAGTCCAAGCAGTTGGAGGACATGAAGGCGCTGTACCCGGACGCCGCAATCCTGGTGCACCCCGAGTCGCCAACTTCGGTGATTGAACTGGCCGATGCGGTGGGCTCCACCAGCCAGTTGATCGCCGCGGCCCAAAGCCTGCCGAACAAAACGCTGATTGTCGCCACTGACCGTGGCATCTTCTACAAGATGCAGCAGTTGTGCCCCGACAAGGTCTTCATCGAAGCCCCCACCGCCGGCAACGGCGCGGCATGCCGCAGTTGCGCGCACTGCCCGTGGATGGCGATGAATACCCTGGAGCGCACGCTCAAGAGCCTGCAGGAAGGCACCAACGAGATATTCGTCGACCCGGCGCTGATCCCCCAGGCCATTCGCCCGCTCAAGCGCATGCTGGACTTCACCCAGGCGGCGCGGATGAAGCTGGCGGGCAATGCCTGAAGGTAGCTCCAAGTTGCAAGCTGCAAGTCCAAAGCTTGCAGCTTGCGACCTATTTCTTTTTCTTGGGAATTCGCACCAGCTGCGTATCCGAGTAGAGGTCATGCCAGGTGCGCTTGCGCTTGTCTAACAGCGACCAGATGAAGCCCAGTCCCGCCAGCAGCAATGAGGCGATCGACACGACAAATCGCAACAGGGCCTGCCACAGGCTGATCGCCGTGCCATCGGCGTTCTGCACGCGAATGCACCACACCTGCATGCCCAAGGTCTGGCCGTTGTGGGTCCAGAACTTGGCGAAGAAGCCGAACAGCACGAAAAGCAGCACGGTGGACAGTAGCGGGTCGCCGTCCAGTGCGCCGGCGTCGGTGAGGGCGCGCATTTTTTCTTCGCCGATGATCGCCATCTGAATCATCTTGTAGACGCCGCCAGTGACGATCAGCAGGGCTGTGCACAGCAAAAAGTCATAGAACATCGCGGCCAGGCGACGGCCCAGGGTGGCGGGAGGGAACTCGCCTTGGGGGATGAGCAGGTGTTTGGGCATGACGGCCTCGGACGAAAAAGAGGCCATTTTACGGATTTACGCCCATAAAAAAGCCCCTGATATCAATCAGGGGCTTTTTTAATGCGCAAAAGCTACAACCTATGGGAGGGGTTCCACTTGGTCGGCCTGCATGCCTTTTTGGCCCTGCACTGCGACGAAAGTGACTTTCTGGCCTTCCTTCAGGCTTTTGAAGCCGGTGCCCTGGATGGCGCGGAAGTGCACGAACAGATCCGGACCGTTTTCAGGAGTGATAAAACCAAAACCTTTTTCGTCGTTGAACCACTTGACGGTACCGCTCTGACGATCAGACATTTTCTTATTTCCTTGACGCTAAATTAATGACAGCCTCTCTCACATGAAAGAGTACTGGGGCTGGGTTGCAGGAAAGTAAGAGACGTCGAGCGGGATGTAGCGAACTTCATAGGCTACTGCCCAGGTCACGGTTCCAAGCGACCCATGCAAACACAGTGACCAAACTCTACGCCAACTATGAACAAAAAAACAACCCCCTCTGAAAGCCCCGTATTTGCTCAGCATTCTCGTATTTACAGGGGCTGCGGGCTGGGGCTTATTCGATAGGCTAGTTCAATTGTTTTCAACGTTATAGGTGCAATTTCAATATCGAGTAGATGCACCTTTTTATGGCGGTTGCGTTACACATTAGTGCACGTATAACGCAACCGCGTTACGTATAGAAACAGTCAATCAACCGCGGTAGTAGCGTTGTGGAACAAATGGCATTTTGCTTACAAGCAAAGGCACTTTTTTCCCACGCACGATGGCCCAGACTGGCGTATCCAGTGCGACATAGGCGCTGTCCAGGTAACCCATCGCCAACGGAGCGCCCAGGGTCGGGCCGAAACCGCCGCTGCACACCGTACCGATAATCTCGCCCGCTTCGTCGACGATCTCTGCACCTTCGCGCACGGGTGTGCGTTCCTGGGGCAGCAGGCCGACGCGTTTGCGCTTCACGCCGCCCTGTTGCTGGGCGAACACGGTTTCAGCGCCCGGGAAACCACCGGCCCTGGCGCCATCGGCGCGGCGGGCTTTAGAGATCGCCCACAGCAGGCTGGCTTCGATCGGGGTCGTTTCAGTGTTCATGTCGTGGCCATAAAGGCACAGGCCGGCTTCCAGGCGCAGGGAGTCGCGAGCGCCCAGACCGATGGCGGCCACTTCCGGTTCGGCCAGTAGGGCGCGGGCCAGTTTTTCGGCCTCGGCGGCGGGCACCGAGATCTCGAAACCGTCTTCACCGGTGTAGCCCGAACGGCTGACAAAGCAGTCCATACCCAGCAGCGTGACGCGCTGGAACTGCATGAAGGTCATCTTTGCCACGTCTGGCGCCAGTCGTGCAAGCACGGTGACGGCGGCCGGGCCTTGCAGGGCGAGCAGGGCGCGGGCTTCGAACAGTGGCTCGATGCTGCACTGGTCGCCGATATGGGCGCGCAGGTGGGCCAGGTCCTGCTCCTTGCAGGCCGCGTTGACCACTAGGAACAGCTCGTCGTTGCCCAGGTTGGCGACCATCAGGTCGTCGAGGATGCCGCCGTTTTCGTTGGTGAACATGGCATAGCGCTGCATGCCCACCGGCAGGTCGATGATGTCCACCGGCACCAGGGTTTCCAAGGCTTTGGCGGCGTTTGCGCCGCTCAGGCGGATCTGGCCCATGTGGGACACGTCGAACAGCCCGGCCTGATCGCGGGTGTGCTGATGTTCTTTCATCACGCCCAATGGGTATTGCACCGGCATGTCATAGCCGGCGAACGGCACCATGCGGGCGCCGAGTTCGAGGTGCAGGGCGTGCAACGGGGTCTTCAGCAATGGTTCGGTGGACATATCAGCTCCTGGAAAAAATGTAGAAGTGAGGCAAGCGCATCAGCATTCGATGATGTTGACCGCCAGACCGCCGCGGGCGGTCTCCTTGTATTTGCTTTTCATGTCGGCGCCGGTCTGGCGCATGGTGCGGATGACTTTGTCGAGGGAAACGAAGTGATGCCCGTCGCCGCGCATGGCCATGCGCACCGCATTGATGGCTTTCACGGAGCCCATGGCGTTGCGCTCGATGCACGGCACTTGCACCAGGCCGCCGATGGGGTCGCAGGTCAGGCCGAGGTTGTGTTCCATGCCGATCTCGGCGGCGTTTTCCACTTGCTGCACGCTGCCGCCGAGCACTTCGCACAGGGCGCCGGCGGCCATGGAACAGGCCACGCCGACTTCACCCTGGCAACCGACTTCGGCGCCGGAGATGGAGGCGTTTTCCTTGTACAGGATGCCGATGGCGGCGGCGGTCAGCAGGAACCGCACCACGCCGTCTTCATTGGCCCCAGGGATGAAGCGCATGTAGTAATGCAGTACGGCCGGGATGATTCCCGCCGCGCCGTTGGTCGGCGCGGTGACGACGCGGCCGCCGTAGGCGTTTTCTTCGTTGACGGCCAGGGCATACAGGTTGACCCAGTCCAGCACCGACAGCGGGTCGCGCAGGGCAGCTTCCGGGTTCTTGCACAACTGACGGTGCAGCGCCGCCGCCCGGCGCTTGACCTTCAGCCCGCCCGGCAGGATGCCTTCGTTGCGGCAGCCGGCCGCCACGCAATCCTGCATCACCTGCCAGATCTTCAGCAGGCCGGCGCGGGTTTCGGCTTCGGGGCGCCAGGCACTTTCGTTGGTCAGCATCACCTGGCTGATGGACAAGCCATAGGTGGTGCAGTGGCTCAACAAGTCCTTGGCGCTTTTGAACGGGAAGGTCAGGGGGGTAGCATCTTCGACGATACGGTCGGCGCCGGCAGCGCTTTCGTCGACGACAAAACCACCGCCTACCGAGTAATACTCGCGGCTGCGCACCTGCAGGCCCGCCGCATCGAAGGCGCGGAAGATCATGCCGTTGGGATGAAAAGGCAGCGGCTTGCGAATCATCGCCAGGTGCAGTTTTTCGTTGAATTCAATGCAGTGTTCACCCAGCAGGTTCAGGCGCCCGTTGCTGCGAATCTCTCGCAAGCGGGCGTCGACCGTTTCAGTGTCCACGGTATCCGGGTGTTCGCCTTCCAGACCCAGCAGCACGGCCTTGTCACTGCCGTGGCCTTTGCCGGTGGCGCCGAGTGAGCCGTAGAGCTCGACCTTGACGCTGGCGGTGGTGTTGAGCAGGTCATCACGACGCAGCCCTTCGACGAAACGGGCAGCGGCACGCATCGGGCCGACCGTGTGGGAACTGGAGGGGCCGATGCCGATTTTGAACAGGTCGAACACGCTTAACGACATGGTGTTTCTCCGGTTTCTTTTTATGAGGATCGACGGTTTAAGGTCTGGCATAGATCCTTGTGGGAGCGAGCCTGCTCGCGATAGCGGAGTGTCAGGCAACATCTCTATTGGCTGTTACGCCGCTATCGCGAGCAGGCTCGCTCCCACAGAGGATTCGGAGGGCTGGTAGATCGCCCTCCGCTCAGGTCAAGCGTAGCTTTCGATCGACGGGCAGGCGCAGACCAGGTTGCGGTCGCCGAACACGTTGTCGACCCGGCCCACCGGCGGCCAGTATTTGCCGTCGATCAACGACGCCACCGGGTACACCGCTTGTTCGCGGCTATAGGGGTGGGTCCACTCGCCGACGATTTCCGCGGCGGTGTGGGGGGCGTTTTTCAGTGGGTTGTCGTCTTTGTCCAGGCTGCCGTTTTCCACCGCGCGGATTTCTTCGCGGATGCAGATCATGGCGTCGCAGAAGCGGTCCAGTTCTTCCTTGGATTCGCTTTCGGTCGGCTCGATCATCAGCGTACCGGCCACTGGGAACGACATGGTCGGGGCGTGGAAGCCGAAGTCGATCAGGCGCTTGGCCACGTCATCGACGCTGATGCCGCTGCTGTCCTTGAGCGGGCGCAGGTCGAGGATGCATTCGTGGGCCACCAGGCCGTTGCTGCCGGAGTAGAGCACCGGGTAATGCTCTTCCAGACGGTGGGCAATGTAGTTGGCGTTGAGGATTGCCAACTGCGAGGCACGCTTGAGGCCCGCGCCGCCCATCATGCGGATGTACATCCAGGTGATCGGCAGGATGCTTGCGCTGCCAAATGGCGCCGCGCACACCGCGCCTTCCTTGCGCGCCATGTTGGCGTGGCCCGGCAGGAACGGTGCCAGGTGGGACTTGACGCCGATCGGGCCGACACCCGGGCCGCCACCGCCGTGAGGAATGCAAAAGGTCTTGTGCAGGTTCAGGTGCGACACGTCGCCGCCGAACTTGCCCGGGGCGCAGAGGCCGACCATGGCGTTCATGTTGGCGCCGTCGATGTACACCTGGCCGCCGTTGTCATGAATGATCCCGCAGATTTCGCGGATGCCTTCTTCGAACACACCGTGGGTGGACGGGTAGGTGATCATCAGCGCCGCGAGGTGTTCGCGGTGCTCGGTGGCCTTGGCCCGTAGGTCTTCGATGTCGACGTTGCCGCGAGCATCGCAGGCGGTCACGACCACACGCATGCCGGCCATGTTGGCGGTGGCCGGGTTGGTGCCGTGGGCTGACGATGGGATCAGGCAGATATCGCGACGGTCTTCGCCACGGCTCTGGTGATAGGCGCGGATCGCCAGCAGACCGGCGTATTCACCCTGGGAACCGGCGTTGGGTTGCAACGACACCGCGTCGTAACCCGTGGCAGCGCAGAGCATGGCTTCCAGTTCGTCGGTCAGTTGCTGGTAGCCGGCGCTCTGTTCGGCGGGGGCGAACGGGTGCAGGGCGCCGAACTCGGCCCAGGTCACCGGGATCATTTCGCTGGCGGCGTTGAGTTTCATGGTGCAGGAACCCAGCGGGATCATGGTGCGATCCAGGGCCAGGTCCTTGTCGGCGAGCTTGCGCAGGTAGCGCATCAGCTCGGTTTCGGAGTGATAGCGGTTGAACACCGGGTGGCTGAGGACCGCCGACTGGCGCACCAGCTCGGCCGGGATACGGCTGTGCACGGTGGCGGCCAGGGCGGCGAAGTCCGGCAGGGCCTTGCCGTCGGCCAACAGGCTCCACAGCGTTTCGACGTCCGCCTGGCAGGTGGTTTCGTCCAGGGACAAGCCCAGGCGTTCAGCGTCCACCACGCGCAGGTTGATGCGCTGGGCACGCGCCTTGTCGTGCAGGGCAGCGGTTTGCGCGCCGGTGTGCAGGGTCAGGGTGTCGAAAAAGCTGTCCTGCTCGACAGCCAGACCCAAGGCGCCCAAGCCCTTGGCGAGGATCGCGGTGAGGTGATGAATGCGGTTGGCGATCTGAGTCAGGCCTTTAGGGCCGTGATACACGGCGTACATGCTGGCGATGTTGGCCAGCAAGACCTGGGCGGTGCAAATGTTGCTCGTGGCTTTCTCGCGACGGATGTGTTGTTCGCGGGTCTGCATCGCCAGGCGCAAGGCCGGCTTGCCGAAACGGTCCACGGAAACACCCACAAGGCGGCCCGGCATATCGCGCTTGAAGGCATCCTTGGTAGAGAAATACGCCGCGTGTGGGCCGCCAAAGCCCAATGGCACGCCAAAGCGCTGGGCGCTGCCGATGGCCACGTCGGCGCCGAACTCACCCGGTGCCGTCAGCAGGGTCAGGGCCAGCAGGTCTGCGGCGACAGCAACCAGGGCGTTGGCGGCATGGAAGCGTTCGGTCAGTTCACGGTAATCGAACAGGTCACCGTTGCTGGCTGGGTATTGCAACAGCGCGCCGAAGAAACTGCCGACATCGGTCAGTTCGCGTTCGTCGCCCACGACCACGTCGATGCCCAAGGGCTCGGCACGGGTGCGCAGCACATCGAGGGTTTGCGGGTGGCAATGGCGGGAAGCGAAGAAGGCATTGCTGCCCTTGTTCTTGCTCAGGCGCTTGCAGAAGGTCATGGCCTCGGCGGCGGCGGTGGCTTCGTCCAGCAAGGATGCGTTGGCGATCGGCAGGCCGGTCAGGTCGCTGATCAAGGTCTGGAAGTTCAGCAGTGCCTCGAGACGGCCCTGGGAAATTTCCGGCTGGTAGGGGGTATAGGCGGTGTACCAGGCCGGGTTTTCCAGCAGGTTGCGCAGGATCGGCGCTGGCGTGTGGCAGTTGTAGTAGCCCTGGCCGATGTAGGTCTTGAACAGTTGGTTCTTGCTGGCGATGGCCTTGATCGAGGCCAGTGCATCGGCTTCGCTCTGGCCGTCGCCCATGTCCAGCACGCTGGTGCCCTTGATGCTTTCCGGAATGACGCTGGCGCTCAACGCTTCCAGGGAGTCGTAGCCCAGGCGCTCGAGCATGGCTTGCTCGTCGCTGGCTCGCGGGCCGATGTGGCGGGCGATGAATTCGTTGGCGGTGCCGAGATTAACGGTCATGTTGCGCTCCTCAGGCTTCGGCGTTGGCTTTGATCAGGCGGTCATAGGCGTCCTGATTCAGCAGTTGGTCAACTTGGGTGGCGTCGGCGGGCTTGAATCGGAAAAACCAGCCTTCGCCCAGCGGATCTTCGTTGACCAGTTCCGGATTGCTTTCCAGGGCCGGGTTCACTTCCTGCACTTCTCCGTCCAGCGGCATGTACACACCGCTGGCGGCTTTCACCGATTCCACGGTAGAGGCTTCGTCACCCTTGGCGTAGCTTTGCAGTTCCGGTAACTGAACATAGACCACATCGCCCAAGGCGTTCTGGGCAAACGCGGTAATACCAACGGTAACGCTGCCGTCGGCTTCAGTGCGCAGCCATTCGTGATCTTCAGTGAAACGCAACTCGCTCATGGAAACTCCTGGGGCCAGATTCGTCTGGTGGACGCGAAGAAAGGCGCGGGGCTTGGCCCGGCCGAATGGTTATATCCTTAGCAAGAATGCGGCCAATGATAATAAATGCTTATATATCAATGGCTTATTTGGTTTTTTCGAACACAGATTGTATTGGGCTGTAGCGAAAACGCTACAGCTATACGCCTGGAAAAAATCGTTGTGGGATCAAAGCCTTGCGCGGCGCAGCTTAGCGCCAAGTGTATCGATATCGTTCCGCTGTAGCGCTTTCAGTACAGGTGGAGGTCGTTTTTGAGCCAGGTTCCAGATACGCCGCAGGTCCCAATGTGGGAGCGAGCCTGCTCGCGATAGCGGTGGGTCAGCCAGCACGGATATTGACTGATACATCGCTATCGCGAGCAGGCTCGCTCCCTCAGAGGGCAGCAGCGTGCTTACGGCTTGCCGGAAATCCCGTATTTACGCAATCGATGGGCAATCGCTGTATGGGAGGTTTGCAGGCGGCTGGCGAGCTGGCGGGTCGAGGGGTAGTTGACGTAGAGGCTTTCGAGCAGGTGTTTTTCGAAGGCTTCCACCGCTTGCTCAAGGCTCTCGACTTCCACGTCACCCTGGCGCGCCACGGACGTGCCGGCAATGTCCAGGTCGCCAATGTCCACCAGGCTGCTTTCACAAATGGCGGCGGCGCGGAAGATCACGTTCTGCAATTGCCGCACATTGCCCGGCCAGCGGTTGCCCAGCAGCGCCGGGTAGGTGCCGGGGGCCAAGCGGCAGACCGGGCGCTGGATTTGCGCACAGGCCTGCTGCATGAAGTAGCGCGCCAGCAGCAAGATGTCCTGGCCACGCTCACGCAGCGGCGGCACTTCGACGTTGAGCACGTTCAGGCGATAGAACAGGTCTTCGCGGAACGAACCTTCGCTGACCATTTTTTCCAGGTTGCGGTGGGTCGCGCTAAGAATGCGCACGTTGACCTTGATTTCCCGGTCGCCGCCGACCCGACGGAAGCTGCCATCGTTCAAGAACCGCAGCAGCTTGGCTTGCAGGTAGGGCGACATCTCGCCGATTTCATCGAGAAATACCGTGCCCTGGTTCGCCAGTTCCATCAGCCCCGGCTTGCCACCCCGTTGCGCGCCGGTGAAGGCGCCGGGGGCGTAGCCGAACAGTTCACTTTCGGCCAGATTCTCCGGCAGCGCCGCACAGTTCAGGGCCAGGAACGGCGCGCCGTGGCGGGCACTGATGGCATGGCAGGCCCGGGCCACCAGCTCTTTGCCCGTGCCGGTTTCGCCCTGGATCAGCAACGGTGCATCCAACGCCGCTACCCGCTGGGCCCGGGCCTTGAGGGTGCGGATCGCCGGGGATTCGCCCAGCAACGCGTCAAACCCTTCGGCGTGGTCGTGGTGCAGCGCCGACAGGCGTTCGCCGATGCGGTTTGGCTGATAGAGGGTCAGCAACGCACCGGCGTTTGTAATGGGCGTGGCGTCCAGCAGTAAGGTCTGGCCGTTAAGGGTGATTTCCCGCAGCGGCAGGCGGAAACCATTCTCCAGCAGAGCGACCAACAGGGCTTCGTCACCGAACAGCTCGGCAACGCTTTCCCCGGCCGGTTCACGCCCGTACAGGGCGATCAACGCCGGGTTGGCCAGCAATACGTGGCCGGCGCTGTCGAGGGCCAGTACCGGGTCGGTCATGGCCGCGAGCAGGGCGTCGAGCTGCAAATGCCGACGCTGGCCGGGCAGGATGTCCACCACGGTGACCGCCTGCACGCCCCGCACGCTGAACAGCGCCTCGCGTAATTCGTCCAGCACCTGCGGGCTGAGGGTCGGGGCATCGATGTAGACGTTGGGCGGCACCATCTCCACCGCATCCAGATTGAGATTGCGCCCACCGAGCAGCGCCAGGACTTCCTGGGTAATGCCGACGCGGTCGATGAAACTGACGTGGATACGCATGGGGCGGTTCTGGGTTCTGGAATACGGAGGGTGGCAAGTATGCCTTGGGGCGGGCTATTGGTGAAATCCTGGTGCAGTACTTGAGAACGGCGGTGACCCCCTGTGGGAGCGAGCTTGCTCGCGATAGCGGTGTGTCAGTTAATAAAAGGGTGGCTGACACGCCGCCATCGCGAGCAAGCTCGCTCCCACAGAAGTCCCTCAGGCGGCAGCTACAACCCAACATCCCACTCCGGCCTCTCGGGAAATTTGAGTACCAAAAAATCCAGCAGGCTGCGCAGCGCCGACGGCATGTGTTTGCGTGAGGCATACACCGC
This sequence comes from Pseudomonas sp. P105, assembly GCF_032614175.1. Taxonomy (NCBI): domain Bacteria; kingdom Pseudomonadati; phylum Pseudomonadota; class Gammaproteobacteria; order Pseudomonadales; family Pseudomonadaceae; genus Pseudomonas; species Pseudomonas sp. P105. Next base: position 4,900,568 of record NZ_CP126693.1, on the reverse strand, counting down.
GTACATGTTCATCCGGCGGGGTTCGGCGTGGGGCAACAGGCGGATCAGTTCGCCGTTCTTGATGTGCGTGCCGGCCTGGTAGCTGGGCAGCATCGCCACGCCCGCACCGGCTATCGTGGCCTGCAGCAATGTGCTGGCCTCGTTGGCGCTGATGTTGCCCTGCACCGGCACCGAGACCTGCTCGCCGTCCTGCTCGAAATGCCACAGGCTCTTGCCGACGTAGGAGTGGGTCAGGCAGTTGTGCCGGCTCAAATCCTCGACCCGTTGGGGCGTTGGGTGTTCACGCAGGTAGCCGGGCGAGGCGCAGATCACCGAGCGACAGACTGTGAGGCGCCGGGCAATCAGGTTCGGGTCTAGGTCGTTGCTCATGCGGATCGCCAGGTCGATGCGCTCGTCCACCAGGTTCACGGTGCGGTCGAGCATTTGCAGGTCGACGCTGACCCCTGGGTAGCGCACGACGAACTCGGTCATGGCTGCCGCCAATTGGGCCTGGCCGAACGAGGTGCTGGCGCTGATGCGCAGCATGCCCCGTGGCGCGTCGTCCGACGTACTGACGGCGGCCTGCATGTCGCCGGACAGATCCAGCATCTGCCGACAGCGCGGCAGGATCTCCAAACCCGCGGCCGTCAGGCTCAATTTGCGGGTGGTGCGATGCATCAGCCGGGCACCGACCCAGTCTTCCAGTTCCGCCAGATACCGTGACACCACCGGTCGTGACAGGTCCAGGTGTTCGGCTGCCGCCGACTGACTGCCCAGTTCCACCACGGCGACGAACACTTGCATTGCTTGTAGACGATCCATGATTTGCCCGATTTCAGAAACAAACTATGTCCAAGCATCGCATTTTTTGAAACGAGTCAGGTCCCTAAGCTGCGCTCATTCCCAATCGGGCTTATGCACAACGGAGCACAACATGACCGGATCCACCTTATTCAAGCGTCTGCTGCTGACCAGCGCTTCGATGATTTTTGCGGCCAACACCTGGGCAGCCGACCTTGTCCTGGAGGTCTACAACCCTGGCGCGGCGGCCGTTTTCCCGGTGACCTCGGTATTGGTCAGTGGGGAAAAAGAAGTGGTGTTGGTGGACGCCCAGTTCGGCAAGTCCCAGGCCGAACAGGTGGTGCAGAAAATCCGCGCCAGCGGCAAGCAATTGACCACGATCTACATCAGCCACGGCGATCCCGACTACTATTTTGGTCTGGAGACCCTGACCGCCGCGTTCCCGGATGCCAAGGTGCTGGCCTCTGCGCCGACCGTCGAACACATCAAGCACACCATGGACGGCAAGTTGAAATATTGGGGGCCGATCCTCAAGGCGGATGCGCCGAGCAAAGCGATCGTACCCCAGGTACTCAAGGGCGACAGCCTGACCCTGGAGGGCAAGCGCTTGCAGATCATCGGTCTTGATGGCCCGCAACCGGACCGCAGCTTCGTGTGGATCCCGTCGATCAAGGCGGTGGTCGGCGGCGTCGTGGTGGCCGAGAACATTCACGTCTGGATGGCCGACACGCAGACGCCGCAGTCCCACAAGGATTGGCTGGCGACGCTGGAGGGCATTGAAAAACTGCAACCGAACACCGTGATTCCCGGCCATTACCTGGGTGAAAGTGCCCGGTCTCTGGCTCCGGTGAAATTCACCGCCGAGTACATCAAGGCCTTCGACGAAGAAACCGCCAAAGCCAAGGGCTCCGCCGCCCTGATCGCCGCCATGAAGCAGCGCTACCCCGATCTGGGGGAAGACAGCTCCCTGGAGCTCAGTGCCAAGGTGGCCAAGGGTGAGATGAAGTGGTGAATACCGATCTTTGATCAGAGCACCGTTGTGGCGAGGGGATAAATCCTCTCGCCACAAGAGCCTGTATTTCAACATCGCTAACCAATGGAGAACATCATGAGCAAAATCGCAATCATCGGCGCCACCGGTCGGGCCGGCAGCCAGTTGTTGGAAGAAGCCCTGCGTCGTGGCCACAGCGTGACGGCCATTGCCCGTAACACGGCCAAGATCGGTAAGAGGGCCGGTGTGGTCAGCCAGCAGTTGGATGTATTGGACAGCGAGGCCTTAATCGCAGCGGTAGCCGGTCATGATGTGGTGATCTGCGCCGCCCATTTCGCCACCGTGCCGGCCGACAAGGTCATCGCCCCAATCAAGGCTGCCGGGGTCAAGCGCTTGCTGGTGGTGGGCGGGGCCGGTTCGTTGCTGCTGCCGGACAATAGCCGTGTGATCGACAGCGAAGGCTTCCCTGAAGAATACCTCGCCGAAGCCAGCGCCGGAGTATTGTTCCTGGACGTGCTGCTCAAGGAACAGGACCTGGACTGGACCTTCCTCTCGCCCTCGGCGGAGTTCGTCGAGACCGAGCGCACCGGTCAGTTCCGTATCGGCAAGGATCACCTGCTGTTCGACGCCACCGGGCGCAGCTGGATCAGCTTTGCCGATTACGCCATTGCAATGATCGATGAAGTGGAGACGCCGCAGTTTTCGCGGCAGCGCTTTACCGTCGGTTATTGAACCACTGGTTTGGACAGGCGCTCCTGCGGGGTCAGCTGTGGAGTCTCATCCACACGCTGACCAGCACCGTCGCCGCCATCAGCCAAGCCACCGCCGCCACGGCCAGAGAAGCCTCCAGACGCATCCGGTCGACCATCACATACAGCGTCGCCAGGTAGACGAAGTAGGGGATGATCGACCACATGCCAAACACGATGGTGGTTTTCAGATCGTCCACCGAGCGGCCCTTGCCAACAATGTAGTGGGCGATCAGGGCGAAGGTGGGAAACAGTGGCACCAGCCCGGCGATGTAATAGTTCTTGGTCTTGGCGAGCATCGCCAGGATGACCACCACGGCGGCACCGAGCGCTGCTTTGAAAATCAGGTCCACAGGTTTACTGCCCCAGGTTAATGGCTCAGGCCATATTTTTTGACTTTGTCGAACAGCGTGGTCTTGGCCATGCCCAGTTCGAGACTGGCCTGGGTCAGATTGCCACCGCTGCGTTGCAGAGCGTCCACCAGCAGGTTGCGTTCGAAGGCTTCCACCGCTTCGGCGAAGGCCAGGCCCTGGCTGGCGCCGCTGGCCCCCGACTTCTTGAAGGCCGGCAGGCCGAGTGCATAGCGCTCGGCGACGTTGCGCAGTTCCCGCACGTTGCCCGGCCAGTCGTGGCTCATCAGGTTGGACAGCGTCTGGTTGTCCAGCTCCGGGACCGTGCGGTCGAAACGCAGGGATGACTGCTGCAGGAAATGCTCGAACAGTTGCAGAATGTCTTCGCGGCGCTCGCGCAGGGGCGGCAGTTCCAGGGTCACCACGTTGAGGCGGTAATACAAGTCGCTGCGAAACTGCCCGGCCCGACCCAGTTCGTCCAGGTCGGACTTGGTCGCGGCGATGACCCGGCAATCCACGGCCACACTCTGGTTCGAACCCAGCCGCTCGAGGGTGCGTTCCTGCAACACCCGCAGCAACTTGATCTGCAAGGGCAGGGGCATGCTTTCCACTTCATCGAGAAACAGCGTGCCGCCGTCGGCGTGCTCGATCTTGCCGATCCGTCGTTTGCCGGCGCCGGTAAAGGCGTTGGCTTCGTGGCCGAAAATCTCGCTTTCGAACAGGTTCTCCGGCAGGCCGCCGCAGTTGAGCGCGACGAATTGTTTGCTGTGACGTCGGCTGAAGTCGTGCAGGCAGCGCGCGACCAGTTCCTTGCCGGTGCCGGTTTCACCTTCGATCAGCACGTTGGCCGAGGTGTCGGCTACGTTGGCGATCAGTTCTCGCAGGTGCTGCATGGCCGGTGAACGGCCGATGATCCGGCCTTCCAGGGAGTCGCGTTCGGCCAGTTGCCGGCGCAGCGATGAAACCTCCCGGGCCAGGCTGCGTTGCTCCAGGGCGCGGCGGGCGACGTCCACCAGGCGTTCGGGGGAGAAGGGTTTCTCCATGAAGTCATAGGCGCCTTTTTGCATGGCGCCGACGGCCATGGAGATGTCACCGTGGCCGGTGATCAGCACCACCGGCAGGCTGCGGTCCCGGGCCTTGAGGCGGGTCAGCAGCTCCAGGCCATCGATGCCCGGCAGGCGAATGTCGCTGATGACGATGCCGGCAAAGTCATCGCCGACCCGCTCCAGAGCCTCTTCGGCGCTGCCCACGCCGATGCAGGGAATGTCTTCCAGGGACAGGGCCTGCTGGCAACCCAGCAGGACATGGGGGTCGTCTTCGACGATCAGTACGCTCAGGTCGTTATTCATCGCTGCTCGGCAGGTAAAGGGCTTACCAACGGTAAACTGAGGGCAAACGTGGTTCCACCTTCGGCCGGGTGTTCGACCTCCAGATGCCCGCCCGCGGCGGCGGCCAGGCTCGCCGAAAGGGTCAGGCCCAGGCCCAGGCCCTGTTCGCCAGGTTTGGTGGTGAAGAAGGGTTCGAACAAATGTTTGCGCGCCTCGGGATCGATGCCATGGCCGTTGTCCCGCACCCGCAGGCGATATTTGCCATCCGAGGCAGTGCCTTCAAGCCACAGCCGCGGCTCGGGTTGGCTCTGCATGGCGTCCAGGGCGTTGCCGATCAGGTTCACCAGGATTTGTTCAAGACGCGTCTGGTCGATCTGTACCTGCACGTCATCGTAACCGGCATGCACCTGGATCTTCAGGCTTTCGAGGCGGCCGCCCAGCAGTTGCAGCGCGGCTTCGACCGCCTTGCCGAGGCTGGCCCGGCCCTGATCGTCCCCGCGCCGGGCGAAGGAGCGCAGGCTGGCGGTGATCCGGCCCATGCGGTCGATCAGGTCGTTGATGGTCTTGAGGTTGGCGCTGGCGATATCCAGCTGGCCCCGCTCAAGAAAGCGCACGGTGTTGCCGGACAGGGTACGCAGCGCGGCCAGCGGCTGGTTGAGTTCATGGGCGATGCTGGTGGACATCTGGCCAATGGCGGCGAGTTTGCCAGCCTGCACCAGTTCGTCCTGGGCCCGGCGCAACGTCTCTTCGGCCTGCCGCCGTTCGCGGATCTGGCCCTTGAGCCGTTCATTGCTGGCCCGCAGGTCGGTGGTGCGTTCGGTAATCCGACGTTCGAGCTGGTTGTTGGCTTCCTGCAAGGCCTCCCGGGCAGCGAGGCGAGTGGCGATGACCTTGCGCCGCTCGTTCCAGGCGATCAGCAGGAAAGCCACCAGGGCGAAGGCCACGGCCACCAGGATGCCCTGGTTGATTGCCTGGCGACGCAGGTCTTCAAGTGGCGTCAGCAGGGTGAAATTCCAGGGTGTGTCGCTCAGGGGGCGGGTCTGTGACAGATAGCTGATGGGCCGCTCGTCGGACACCAGTTCGGCATTGGCCGGGAAGGTCAGTTTTTCCATGCCTTCGGCCAGCCGTTCCCGAGCCAGGGGAACCAGCTCGTTCAGTGGGAACCAGTAATATTGCAGGCTGCGGGCCAGGCGCTCTTTGGTTTCGTCGCTCAGCGGTCGCACGGACTTGAGCCGCCGCGCCGGATCGCTGGACAAAATGATGATGCCATTCTCGTCGCTGACGAAGGCTTCCAGGCGCGCGCGCTGCCAGCGCTCTTCCATGGCTTCCAGGCGCACTTTGACCACCGCCACGCCGATGATCTTGCCCTGCTGTTCCAGGCCATGGGCCAGGTAATAGCCAGGCTCGCCGCTGGTGCTGCCGATGCCATAGAAGCGCCCGGGCTGACCGCGTACGGCGTTCTGGAAATAGGCGCGAAAGGACAGGTCTTCACCCAGGTAACTGTCGACGTCGCGCCAGTTGCTGGTCGCCATGACCCGGCCTGTGGTGTCCATCACATAAATGGCCCGACTGCGGCTGCGGCGGTTCAGGCCTTCGAGGTATTCGTTGACGGTCTTGCGGTGCTCGGGCGTGGGGTCGTCGAGCAGTTGCGATACGCTGGATTCAAGCTCCAGCAGGCTGGGCAGGTAGGTGTATTTGCTGATCTCGCTCTCGACCGCGCGGGCGTGCAGCTCCAACTGGCGCTCGCCGTTCTCGCCCAGGCTGCGAATGCCGTAGTGCTCACTGATCCAGAAGCCGAGGTAACCCAGGCCGATCATCAGGGCGATGATCAGCGGCGGCAGGAACAGATGGCGAATCAGACGAGGCTTCACGGCGAGTGATGGCGGCGCGGCGCGATAGAGAGTGGGGTCGCATTTCATCACAGAAGCCTTGGGTCAACCACAACACAAATCGACAAACCAACACTGCTCCCTTGTGGGAGCGAGCTTGCTCGCGATGACTGCTGATCAGTCGACAATAAGGTGACTGGCAGTCCGCTATCGCGAGCAAGCTCGCTCCCACAGTGGGAAGCGGTGTTGTTTAGTGCTGCAGGATTTTCTCAAGGAAATGCTGCGCACGTTCGGAGCGGGCGCTGATGTCGCCGAAGAACTCTTCCTTCTCGCAGTCTTCGATGATCTGGCCCTGGTCCATGAAGATCACCCGGTTCGCCACTTTGCGGGCGAAGCCCATTTCGTGGGTCACGCACATCATGGTCATGCCTTCGTGGGCCAGTTGCACCATCACGTCGAGCACTTCGTTGACCATTTCCGGGTCAAGGGCCGAGGTCGGTTCGTCGAACAGCATCACGATCGGGTCCATCGCCAGGGCACGGGCAATCGCCACGCGCTGCTGTTGGCCGCCGGAGAGCTGGCCCGGGTGCTTGTGGGCATGGGCCGACAGACCGACCCGCTCAAGCAGTTGCAGGCCTTTCTGGGTGGCTTCTTCCTTGCTGCGGCCCAGCACCTTGATCTGGGCGATGGTCAGGTTTTCGGTGATGGTCAGGTGCGGGAACAGCTCGAAGTGCTGGAACACCATGCCAACGCGCGAGCGCAGTTTCGGCAGGTTGGTCTTCGGGTCGGCGATGGACGTACCGTCGACCACGATGTCGCCTTTCTGGAACGGCTCCAGGGCGTTCACGCATTTGATCAGCGTGGACTTGCCCGAACCCGACGGGCCGCACACCACCACAACTTCACCCTTGCTGACCTCGGTGCTGCAATTGGTCAGTACCTGGAAGTCCCCATACCACTTGTTGATGTTCTTGATAGAGATCATACGGCGAACCTTTTTTGCAGACGCTTGACCAGCAGCGAGGCGGCAAAGCTGATTGTGAAGTACACGAGACCTGCGATGATCAGGAACTCATGGGAGCGGCCGATGATGTCGCCATTGGCCCGCGAAGCATTGAGGAAATCCACCAGACCGACGGTGTAGACCAGCGAGGTGTCCTGAAACAGGATGATGCTTTGTTGCAACAACAGCGGGGTCATCTTGCGAAACGCCTGGGGCAGGATGATCAGGCGCATGGTCTGGCCATAATTCATGCCCAGCGCCTGGGCGGCGCCCATCTGACCCTTGGGGATCGACTGCACGCCGGCCCGCACGATTTCGCAGAAGTAGGCCGCCTCGAACATCATGAACGCCACGACGCAGGAGCCAAACGCTCCGATAGGGGTGTCTTCGCCGGTGATCCAGCGCAGTACGAACGGCACCGCCAGGTAGAACCAGGTGATGACCAGCAGCAGCGGGATCGAGCGGAAATAGTTGACGTAGGCGCCGGCAATGCTGGAGATCAGCTTGTTGTGGGACAGGCGCATCAGCGCCAGGATGGTTCCCAGGATGATCCCGCCGACGACGCCCAGGGCCATCAGCTTGAGCGTCATCACCATGCCGTTCCACAAACCGGGAATGGCCGGGATGATGCCAGTGAAGTCGAGTTCCATTATTTACCCCCCACGGAAATCAGGCCGGGCACCGCGACTTTCTTCTCGACCATGCGCATGAGCAGCATCAGGCTCATGTTCAGGGTGAAGTAGATCAGTGTCGCCAGGGTGAAGGCTTCGAACAGGTTGGCGGAGAACTCGGCGGTCTGTTTGGTCTGTGCAAGCAATTCCATCAGGCCGATCAGCGAGGCCACGGAGGAGTTCTTGAAGACGTTCAAGAATTCCGAGGTAAGCGGCGGAATGATGATCCGGTAGGCCTGGGGCAGCAGCACGTTCCAGTAGATTTGCGGCAGCTTGAAGCCCATGGCCCGGGCGGCGGATTCCTGGCCGCGCGGCAGCGCCTGAATACCAGTGCGAACCTGTTCGCAGACCCGCGCGGCGGTAAACAGGCCCAGGCACACGACGACGCTCAGGTAGGCCGAGGTCGTGGGGTTCAGGTCCTGCTTGTACCACTCCTGCAGGTCCGCAGGCAGCAAGTCGGGCACCAGGAAGTACCAGATGAACAGCTGAACCAGCAGCGGTACGTTACGAAAGAGCTCCACGTAGCCGGTGGCGATACCCGACACCAGCCGGTTCGGCACGGTGCGCATCACGCCCAGAACCGAACCCAGCAGTAGGGCGATGATCCAGGCCGCGACGGCGATGGCGATGGTCCAGCCCAGGCCGGCCACGTACCAGTCGAGATAAATCTCGCTGCCGATGCCGGTGGACTTGAAGAACACGCCCCAGTCCCAGTTGTAATTCATTAGGGTCTCCCCTCAGATCGATCGATATGCAAATACCCGCCTGGGGAAGCTCCATTCCCACCTGACCCTTGAAGGGCAGGCACACACGATCGGCTCGACAGCCACCGGTTCGAGTGTTTCCAGATATGCCAGCAGGGAGTGACCATCCCCTGAAAGCGCAAAAGCACTTCCAGGGGACAAGGTTAGTCAGGAATCAGGATTTCTTTTCGTCGGCCGCTTTGTCGGTCGGTTCGGCGATCAGTTTCTTGAGCTCTTCGCTCATCGGGAAGTTCAGGTTCAGGCCTTTTGGCGGAATTGGCTGCATGAACCATTTTTCGTAGATCTTGTTGATTTCGCCAGAAGCGTAGGTGGCCTTGATGGCGTCATCGACGGCTTTTTTGAACGGCTCGTCGCCCTTGCGCATCATGCAACCGTAGATTTCGAAGGACTGCGGGGTGCCGGTCACGGCCCAGTCGCCTGGTTTCTTGGCCTTGGCCATTTCACCGGCCAGCAAGGCGTCGTCCATCATGAAGGCAACGGCACGGCCGCCTTCGAGCATGTTGAACGATTCGCCGTGGTCCTTGGCCGAGATCACGTTCATGCCCATTTGCTTATCGGCGTTCATGGACTTGAGGATGCGCTCGGACGTGGTGCCGGCGGTGGTCACGACGTTCTTGCCCTTGAGGTCGTCGAAGTCCTTGTACTTGGAGTCCTTCTTGGACAGCAGCTTGGTGCCGATCTCGAAGATGCCAACGGAGAAATCAACCTGCTGCTGACGTTCGACGTTGTTGGTGGTGGAACCGCATTCCAGGTCGACGGTGCCGTTTTGCACCAGTGGGATACGGGTTTGCGAGGTCACCAGGTTGTACTTGACCTGCAGGTTCGGCACGTCCAGTTCTTTTTTCAGGGCTTCGACGACTTTCAGCTGAATGTCGTGGGAATAGCCGACCGGTTTGCCGGAGGCGTCCGCGATATAGGAAAACGGAATGGAAGCGTCGCGATGCCCGAGCGTGATGACGCCGGACTCTTTGATCTTTTTCAGCGTACCGGTCAGTTCGGCAGCGAAAACCGGGGTGCTGATCAGAGCGGCAGCAATGGCTGCGCCCAGGAGATGGGGAACGATGCGCATCGATATTTCCTCGACATTGTTTTTCTTATTCAGCCGGTTCGTCGGCCCTGAGTGCTTCGAAGTACCTGGCAGCTCCTGTTGTGTTGGCATGCAGGCATTCGTCTCGAAGGAGTGTAGAGCATGAGTCGTGCCAGACCAGTTGACTCACATTAACTGTTTGTTTTTAAACGTAATTAATCTTTTTTCTGATTTTTTCCACAGGTTGTTTATCCGGTTGGCCGAATTGACTGGTGAGTCTTGTTCGGAAAACCGAATGCATTCCGGCCTCTCCATGTCTTGTGAGAGCGAGCCTGCTCGCGATAGCGGCCTGCCTGGCGAGACTTATGTTGAAGTTGATGGCCTCATCGCGAGCAGGCTCGCTCCCACAGAGGGCGGCGGTGTATGCCAGATAGCAAAAAGCCCCTGAATCGCCAGATTCAGGGGCTTTCGTATAAGCGGTTAACCGATCAGGCCGCTTCGATCTTGCGACGGTTGTGCTCCACCTTGTCCAGGTATTGCTGCAGCTTCTGCTGTTCGGCCGCGGTGGTGAACAAGCCAAGTTTGCTGCGGCGCCACAGGATGTCGTGGGCATCGATGGCCCATTCATCGCTGCACAGGTAGTCGACTTCCCGGGTGTAGAGGCCCGCGCCGATGTATTCGCCCATGTCACCGAGGTTGTGCACGCCTTCAAGCATGCGCCAGGTGCGGCTGCCATAGGTGGTGGCCCAGCGACGGGCAAGCTCGGTCGGCACCCAGTCGAATTTGTCACGAATCGCCGAGCACAGCGCTTGCGGGGTGGTCATGCTTTCGCCGCCGGGGAGGGTAGCCACGGCAGTCCAGCTGGGGCGCATCTGGGTAAAATACGGGGCCAACTGCGCCATGGCCGACTCGGCCAGTTTGCGGTAGGTGGTCAGCTTGCCGCCGAACACCGACAGCAGCGGGGCTTCGTCCGCACTGCCCGACAGCGCCAGGGTGTAGTCCCGGGTGACGGCCGATGGGTTGTCGGATTCATCGTTGCACAACGGCCGAACACCGGAATAACTGTGCAGGATATCGTCGCGGCTGATCTGCTTCTTGAAGTGCGCGTTGACCACTTTGAGCAAATAATCGGTTTCACCCTCGGTGATCGCCACTTTGGCCGGGTCGCCGGTATATTCGCGGTCGGTCGTGCCGACCAAGGTGAACTGGTTCAGATACGGAATGGTGAAGACGATGCGCTGGTCTTCGTTCTGAAGAATGTGCGCGTGCTCGCCTTCGTAGAGTTTCGGCACGATCAGGTGGCTGCCCTGGATCAGACGAATGCCGTAAGGCGACTCCAGCTTCAGGTCGTCGCGAATGAACTTGGCAACCCAAGGACCGGCCGCGTTGACCAGCGCCTTGGCGCGGATCGAAAACAGGCTGCCGTCGGCGCGTTCCAGATGCAAATGCCACAAGCCTTTACTGCGACGGGCGTTCACGCAACGTGTGCGAGTGTGGACATGGGCGCCTTTTTCCCGGGCGGCCATGGCGTTGAGCACCACCAGGCGCGCATCGTCGACCCAGCAGTCGGAGTATTCAAAGCCTTTAGTGATCTCGCTTTTCAGCGCGCTGTCGGCGCCGAATTTCAGGCTTTTGGAACCGGCAAGTTGTTCGCGCTTGCCCAGGTGATCGTAGAGGAACAGGCCGGCGCGAATCATCCAGGCGGGGCGCAAGTGCGGGCGGTGGGGCAAGACGAAGCGCATCTGCTTGACGATGTGCGGAGCCTTGGTCAACAGCACTTCGCGCTCGGCCAGCGCTTCGCGCACCAGACGGAATTCGTAATGTTCGAGGTAGCGCAGGCCGCCATGGATCAGCTTGCTGCTGGCCGAGGAGGTGTGGCTGGCCAGGTCGTCCTTTTCGCAAAGGAACACCGAGAGGCCGCGACCCGCTGCGTCTGCGGCAATCCCTACGCCGTTGATCCCGCCGCCAATGACGGCGACGTCGTAAACCTCAGCGAGAGGGGGCGTAGGCAAGGTAGAAGTGGGCATCGGCTGGCCTCGGGCTTTTTTTCGAAATATTTGAATTCGAACATTAATGTTCATTTGCGAAAATACTAGCCCATAAACTCGGCAACAGCCAGCAGACTTCGATTGAAAATACTGATCAAAGGAAGCTGAAAGGAAAATTTTCGAACATGAAGCGGGTCGCTGATGTGGTCGGAGATGCTTTTGTGGCGAGGGGATTTATCCGCTGGGCTCACAGCAGCCCTAAAACCAGGCGACTCGGTATATGAGGCAAATTGAGTTGACTGTATTGGGGCTGCTGCGCAGCCCAAGCGGGGATAAATCCCCTCGCCACAGGGTTTCGGGGGAGCTCAGACCACTTCCAATCGAATCTTGTGCTGGCTCAGCAATTGCGCCAGGGCCGGCACGGGTTGCTGATCGGTCACCAGGCAATCGATCAGGCTGATCGGTCCCAGCCTGACCATGGCGTTGCGCCCGAATTTGCTGGAGTCCGCCGCCAGCAGCACCTGCCGGGCGTTGGCGATGATCGCCTGGGAGACCCGCACTTCCTGGTAGTCAAAATCCAGCAGGCTGCCGTCTTCATCGATCCCGCTGATGCCCACCAGGGCGAAGTCGACCTTGAACTGGTTGATGAAGTCGACGCTGGCCTGGCCTACCACGCCTCCGTCGCGTCTGACATTTCCACCTGCGATCAGGACTTCGAAGTCGTCCTTGGCGCTGAGGATCGAAGCTACGTGCAGATTGTTGGTGATGACCTTCAGGTGGTTGTGATTGAGCAGCGCCCGGGCGATGGATTCGGTGGTGGTGCCGATGTTGATGAACAGCGAGGCATGGTCAGGGATCTGGGCGGCAATGGCTTCGGCGATGCGTTGCTTCTCGTCGCGCATCTGATCGGCGCGCATGGCGTAGGCGGTGTTCTCAACGCTCGAATCATAGGCCGCGCCGCCGTGGTAGCGACGCAGCAGGTTCAGTTCCGCCAATTGATTGATGTCGCGGCGGATGGTCTGCGGGGTGACAACGAATAGCTGCGCCATTTCCTCGATGCTGACGTAGCCGCGTTCGCGGACCAGTTCGAGGATTTGCTGCTGACGGGGAGGCAGATTCATGGGGCTTCCTTTGGGCTGCCATACAAAATTTGCCCATGATGCCGCAGGAATCCCCTCCCGACCAGTTTCACGACCCTCGTCGTACCCAGCTTCGGCTTATTCAGCGTCTTCGTGAGGTTCCCAGTCGCGGGTGCGGCTGACCGCTTTCTGCCAGCCGGCGTAGAGTTTTTCCTTGGCCTGCTCGTCCAGTTGCGGTTCGAATTCGCGCTCGATCACGGCCTTGCCGCGCAGTTCTTCCAGGCTGCCCCAGAAACCACACGCCAGGCCGGCCAGATACGCGGCGCCCAAAGCCGTGGTTTCCCGCATTTTAGGGCGTTCGACCCGGGTGCCGAGAATGTCCGCCTGGAACTGCATCAGGAAGTTGTTCGCTACCGCGCCGCCGTCCACGCGCAGGGCCTTGAGGCGTTCGCCCGAATCCTGCTGCATGGCGTCGAGTACATCGCGGGTCTGGTAGGCAATCGACTCCAGCGCTGCACGAATGATGTGGTCGACCCGCACGCCGCGGGTCAGGCCGAACAGCGCGCCACGGGCATAGGGGTCCCAGTAGGGGGCGCCCAGGCCGGTGAAGGCCGGTACCAGGTACACGCCGTTGCTGTCCTTGACCTTGTTGGCGAAGTATTCGGTATCGAGGGCGTCATTGATGATTTTCAACTCATCGCGCAGCCACTGCACGGTGGAGCCGCCGTTGAATACCGCGCCTTCCAGAGCATAGGCCACTTCGCCGCGAGGACCGCAGGCGATGGTGGTGAGCATGCCATGATTGGATTTGACGGCTTTGTCGCCGGTGTTCATCAACAGGAAGCAGCCGGTGCCATAGGTGTTTTTCGCCTGGCCTGGCTCCACGCACATCTGGCCGAACAGGGCGGCCTGCTGGTCGCCGGCGATGCCACCGATGGCGATGCCGCTCTTGGTGCGGCCATAGATTTCCGAGGACGACTTCACTTGCGGCAACATTTCGCGAGGGATGTCGAGAATTTCGAGCATCTTCGCGTCCCACTCCAGCGAGTGAATATTGAAGAGCATGGTGCGCGAGGCGTTGGTGTAGTCGGTGACGTGGACTTTGCCGCCGGTAAATTTCCAGATCAGCCAGCTGTCCACGGTGCCAAACAGCAGTTCGCCGTTACGTGCGCGTTCGCGGCTGCCCTCGACGTTGTCCAGGATCCACTTGAGCTTGGTGCCGGAGAAATACGGGTCGGTGACCAGGCCGGTGGTTTCGCTGATGTACGGTTCGTGGCCGTCACGCTTGAGTTGCTGGCAGATCTCGGTGCTACGTCGGCACTGCCAGACAATGGCGTTATAGATCGGCCGGCCGGTGGTCTTGTCCCAGACCACGGTGGTTTCGCGCTGGTTGGTGATGCCGATCGCGGCGACCTGGTCATGATGCAGGCCAGCCTGGGCCAAGGCTTCGACCATCACCGCGCTCTGGGTGGCGAAGATTTCCATCGGGTCGTGTTCGACCCAGCCGGCCTGGGGGTAATGCTGGGCGAATTCGCGCTGGGCGGTGCAGACCACATTGGCGTCGCGGTCGAAAATGATCGCCCGCGAGCTGGTCGTACCCTGGTCGAGGGCAATGATGTAGTTCTTGTTCTGAATGTCGGTCATGTCGATTGCCTTGGGACGTGAATAAGGGGTGAGGCCTGGCGCACGCTTGAGCGGGCAGAGTGTGCGCCGATTGTTTCAGGATGTTCTGGGTTTGCCGTCAATGGCCGGTTTTGCATCCTTTGTAACAGCCACGGCGCTGGGCAGATGGCGGGCAATCAACCCGCGATAGGCCGCAGCGCCCAGGCATGCACCCACGATCGGTGCAAAAATCGGAACCAGGAAGTACGGGATGTCGCGTCCACCCGTGAGGGAAATTTCACCCCACCCGGTGAAGAAAGTCATCAGTTTAGGGCCGAAGTCTCGCGCCGGATTCATCGCGAAGCCCGTCAGCGGTCCCATCGAGCTGCCAATTACCGCGATCAGCAGGCCGATCAGCAGTGGCGCCAGCGGGCCGCGGGGCAGGCCATTGTTGTCATCGGTCAGGGACATGATCACGCCCATCAGAATGGCGGTGATGATCACCTCCACCAGAAAGGCCTGGCCAGTGGACAGCGCCGGGTGTGGATAAGTGGAAAACACCGAGGCCAGTTCAAGGCTGGCTTCTGAGCCACGAATCATTTGCCGGGACTGTTCGAAATCGAAGAATAGATTGCTGTACAGCGTGTAGACCAGCAGCGCGCCACAAAAGGCGCCGGCCACCTGGCAAATAATGTAGAAGGGTAACTTACGCTTTTCAAAGTCGGTGAAAATACACAGCGCGATGCTGACGGCGGGGTTCAGGTGTGCGCCGGAAACGCCGGCGCTGAGGTAGATCGCCATGCTGACACCGACACCCCAGATGATACTGATTTCCCACAGACCGAAACTCGCACCCGCGACCTTGAGCGCTGCAACGCAGCCAGTGCCGAAGAAAATCAGCAGGGCAGTTCCCAGGAATTCGGCCAAGCATTGGCTGGAAAGGGGTGGCTGTTGTAAAGCAATTGTCATTCAAACCTCGGTTTTTGTTGTTGTCTGGCGCGTCCGGTAAAGTCCGATCGCGCGTTCAGCGCCGAGGCAGGATCCTCATCCTGAACTCGGGGTGTTGGTTGAGACCTGCGTTTCTGTTTTCAGTTTCGAAAAAATATAGACAAGAAACGCTGGTGTCAAAGGTCGAAAGTGAACCGTTGGTCACATTTAAACTATTCGTGGTGTGAATGACTGTTTTGCTCACGCTAAGTCACTGGGGTTGGCAGCCCAGTTCCAGCGCCTTTTGGCCGACGATGACTTAGAATCCGGCCACGCTTATTCGAATTTCCTCAGGAGCGATCATGACCCCGGCATTGGATCTGCTTAAAAAGGTGCGCGCCGAGCATCGCATTCACAGTTATGAACACGATCCCAAGGCAGCCTCCTATGGTTTGGAAGCGGCAGAAAAGCTTGGACTGGATCCGGCGCAGGTCTTCAAGACGTTGTTGGCGGCCAGCGAAAAACACGAGTTGTTGGTGGCGGTGGTGCCCGTGGTCGGCAGCCTGGATTTGAAAGCCCTGGCCCATGCCGCCGGCGTAAAGAAAGTCGAGATGGCCGACCCCGCGGCCGCCCAGCGTTCGACCGGTTATCTGCTCGGTGGTATCAGTCCATTGGGGCAGAAAAAACGTCTTCGCACTTTTATCGACAGTTCTGCCCAGCCGTTCGCCAGCATCTTTGTCAGTGCCGGAAGGCGCGGGCTGGAGGTAGAGCTGGCGCCGGCGGTACTGGCCGAGCATACCGGGGCGGCGTTTGCGGATATCGGGCGTGCTTGAAACCGGCGCAGGGCGTGAGCAAGTACCGTTGTCATCATGGTGTCGGGCTTAGGCTTGGGTGGCTGCCGGGGCCTTCGTCCTGGGTTGTAGGGTGAAAATTCGTCGGATCTGTCACTGGAAAAGCAGTAGCTGGGCACTCATGCTCATGCATCAATAACAAGGAGAAGTGCCATGCAGCTTGCGTTTCATCAAGTCGATGCGTTCAGTGATCGGCCGTTTGGCGGCAATCCGGCGATGGTCTATCGGCTCGACGCCTGGCTGGCCGATGACTTGATGCAAAGGATCGCCGCCGAACATAACCTGGCTGAAACGGCCTTTCTGGTGCGTGAAGGCCAGCATTGGCATATCCGCTGGTTCACGCCCACCACTGAGGTACCGTTGTGCGGGCATGCCACTTTGGCCAGCGCCCATGTGCTGTTCGAGGTCTATCACGAAACCGTCGAGCGACTGGACTTCATCTGTCGATCGGGGGCGTTGAGCGTCACTCGCGAAGGTGATCGGCTATGGCTGGATTTTCCAGCCATCGTCCCCAGCGAGTTGGGTGCATCCCTGGTGGTCCAGGCTGCCCTGGGCGTGGAAGCGGTGGACGTGTTGAGCTCCAACGAACTGTTTGTCGTGCTGGAGTCGGAGCAGGCGGTGCTCGATTGCAAGCCGGACATGGCGGCCCTGGCGAAGCTGCCGTGGCCGGGCGCAATCGTGACTGCGCCGGGAAGCCGGCATGATTTTGTCTCGCGCTATTTCGCCCCGGCGATTGGCATCAATGAAGATCCGGTCACGGGCTCGACCCATTGCAGCCTGATTCCTTACTGGTCTCGGCGCTTGGGCAAGCTGGGGCTGACGGCTTATCAGTGCTCGGCCAGGGGCGGCGAACTGTTCTGCCGACTTGAGGGAGAGCGGGTGAAGATTGGCGGGAATGCGACGTTGGTGGCCAGTGGGACGTTGATGTTGGGGGGAGCCGGTAACCTCATCTCAAATCTCTGAGGTCAAAATGTGGGAGCGAGCCTGCTCGCGATAGCGTTGGTTCAGCTTGCATCGATGCTGAATATGCCTACGCCATCGCGAGCAGGCTCGCTCCCACAATTGCTTCTAGCTGGCAGTACTGTAGCGCCGCACGCCGCTTTCCACGGGGGGTATATGGGCCGCCGTGCTCCCTGACGCCTGGAACAGCACCAAGTGTTCAGCCGCTACGCGGATGCCGACGTTGTCCCCCACCAGATGGTCGGCATGGCTCGGGAAAATGGATTCCAGCTGCGCTCCGGTCGGCAATTGCAGGCGATACAGGGTTGAAGCCCCCAGGAACGTCTTGCCGACAATCCTGCCTGTGAGCGGACTGTCCGGTGCGTAGACGATATCGTCCGGGCGCAGCAGCACATCCACCGCACCACCGATGGGCCAGGTGTAGGCCCGATTGCCGCGCAGGATACCCAGCTCGGTTTGCACCGATTCCGGGCTGTCGAGCTGGCCGCGAATGAAGTAACCCTGGCCAATGAAGCTGGCGACAAATGGCGTCAGCGGTTCATGGTACAGATTGTAGGGCGTATCCCACTGTTCCAGCCGACCCTCCTTGAATACCCCGACATGGTCGCTCACCGCGAAGGCTTCTTCCTGATCGTGGGTTACCAGAATCGCGCTGGTGCCGCGGACCTTGAGAATGTCCCGCACTTCATGGCTGAGCTTGCGTCTGAGCTCACCATCGAGATTGGAGAACGGTTCGTCGAGCAGCAGCAATTGCGGTTCCGGCGCCAGGGCGCGAGCCAGGGCCACACGTTGTTGCTGACCCCCGGACAGTTCATGGGGAAAGCGCTTGCCCAAGCTCTTCAGGTTGACCAGCTCCAGCAGTTCCTCGACCACGCGGTCCTTGTCCGGATGCTTGCGAATGCCAAACGCAATGTTCTCCGCCACGCTCAGGTGAGGGAACAGCGCATAGTCCTGAAATACCATGCCGATGCGGCGTTTTTCCGGGGCGAGGGTGAAGCCGGCGCGGGAGATGGTTTCCCCCGCCAGCTGGATCTCACCTTCCTGTACCGGTTCGAAACCGGCGATGGCTCGCAGCGTCGTGGTCTTGCCACACCCGGACGAGCCGAGCAGGCAACCGATATCCCCGGCATTGAGGTGCAGGTTGAGGTTCTGGACGACGCGCTGGTTTTGATAACCGCAAGTCAGGTTCTGCAGGTTCAGTAGCAGGGTATGGCTCATGCGTGGTGGTACGCCGGCTCGACCAGAAACTCGAGCAAGGCCTTTTGTGCGTGAAGGCGATTTTCTGCCTGATCCCATGCCACGGAGCGTGGATCGTCCAGCAGGTCGACGCTGATCTCCTCGCCGCGATGGGCCGGCAGGCAGTGCATGAACAGCACGTCAGCGTCCGCCAGGTCGAGCAGGGCGCGGTTGACCTGAAGTGGCGCGAACAGTTTCAGACGCTTGGCGGTTTCTTCTTCCTGGCCCATGGAGGTCCAGACATCAGTGCTCACCAGATGCGCGCCGGACACGGCCTGTTTCGGATCACGGACGATGGTCACCCGGCTCCCGGCCTTGGCCACCAGTTCGGCACTGGGGTCGTAGCCTTCCGGGCAGGCGATGCGCAGTTGGAAGTCGAACTGGATCGCGGCTTCTATATAGCTGTTGCACATGTTGTTGCCATCGCCGACCCAGGCCACGGTCTTGCCCTGGATCGAGCCGCGGTGTTCGAGGAACGTCTGCATGTCGGCCAGCAACTGGCAGGGGTGCAAGTCATCGGACAGACCATTGATCACCGGTACGCGCGAGTGCGCCGCAAACTCAGTCAGCGTGCTGTGGGCGAAGGTACGGATCATCACCGCATCAAGCATGCTCGACATGACGATGGCGCAGTCGCCGATCGGTTCGCCACGGCCCAGCTGGGTGTCGCGGGGCGACAGGAAGATTGCCTGGCCGCCGAGCTGGATCATGCCGGCTTCGAAAGAAATACGGGTGCGGGTCGATGACTTCTCGAAGATCATCCCCAGCACACGGTTTTTCAGGGGCTCGAACAGTACGCCGCGATTACGCAGGTCCTTGAGCTCCACGCCTCGACGGATCACGCCGAGCAACTCGTCGGGCGTGAAATCCATCAGGGAGAGAAAGTGCCTTGCGCTCATGATTGACTACCTTTTGTCACTGATCGCAGATGCTCAAAGCCTTGTTTCATGAAAAAACGGGCGAGACCTGCGGCAAAAGCCGCACGGGGCGACGAAATAGGGGAAGGCGCGATCTTATAAGGAAATGTCGCGTCTTACCAATAGGGCTACAGTTTTAGGGGATTTCAGCGAGGTCATAGCAGGTTGGCGAAGACATGTATGAAGCCGGTTTCCTGACAGCAGCCACCCATTTGTACACCGGCCTTGCGCAGCTTGGCAATCAAACCGGGGCGTTATTGAATGATTTGGCCGGCCTGTTCCTGGGCGTGAATATTTCCTAATGCCAGGGCCTGGGTTATAAATGAACCTCAGACGCAGGAGCCCCGAAATGGATTCGAAAGAGCAACAACTGATGGAACTACTGGGGCTGACAGCGCGCTCCCTGACTCACCTGACCGCCTCGGTGACGTCCATGTCATTCGAGTTGCTGCGCAGCGATGACGAGGTGACCAAGGCAGCAGGTCGACGCATGATCGATCGCATGGCCACCATCAGCAGCGGGCTCGACGAGCATTGGCGATTGATCGGAGAGTTGACGGGCGTGCCCATTGCTCACGAGCAAGTGGAAACCATCGAGGAAATCCAGTTGCTGGCGCCGCCTTCCGAGCAGCCTTGAGCTCACTGCATCGGCGGGCCTGATGCACGGCAATTCACAGGACGAACGTCGCTGGCGCAGGGGTGGATCACGCGCCATAGTTTTGTTCCCGCGGCCGAAAGCGCCCGTTACGAATAAAATAGAGGCTGGCCATGACCAAGACTCTCCACCACCGTGCGTGCCATCTGTGCGAAGCCATCTGTGGCTTGACCCTTGAAACCACCGAGACCGAAGGCCAGGGCCTGGCGATCACCTCGATCAAGGGCGATCCACTGGACAGCTTCAGTCGCGGCCACATCTGCCCCAAGGCGGTAGCGCTGCAGGATATCCAGAACGATCCGGATCGCCTGCGCCAGCCCATGCGCCGGGTCGGTAGCGAGTGGCAGCCTATTGCCTGGGACGATGCCTTCGCGCTGGTGGCCGAACGTCTGGCGGGCATCCAGGAACGCCACGGTCAGAACGCGGTAGCGGTCTACCAGGGCAATCCCAGTGTGCATAACTATGGGCTGATGACCCACAGCAACTATTTTTTGGGCCTGCTGAAGACGCGCAGCCGGTTTTCGGCGACTTCGGTGGACCAACTGCCTCACCACCTGACCAGTCACCTGATGTACGGTCACGGCCTGTTGTTGCCGATACCGGACATCGATCACACCGACTTCATGTTGATCCTGGGCGGCAACCCGCTGGCCTCCAATGGCAGCATCATGACCGTGCCGGACGTGGAAAAACGCCTCAAGGCGATCCAGGCCCGTGGCGGTAAAGTGGTGGTGGTCGATCCGCGTCGCAGCGAAACGGCGGCTATTGCCGACCAGCATGTGTTCGTGCGCCCGGGTGGCGATGCCGCTTTGCTGTCTGGTGTGCTCAATACCCTCTTCAGCGAGGGCTTGACCCGTGACAGCCACCTGCCGGTGGATGGCCTGGAAGACGTGCGCCAGGCCGTCGCGACCTTCACGGCTGAAGCGATGAGCCCGCTCTGTGCTGTGCCGGCTACGCAGATCCGGCAGTTGGCCCGGGACTTCGCTGCCGCGCCTTCAGCGGTCTGTTATGGACGGATGGGCGTCTCGACCCAGGCGTTCGGCACGCTGTGTCACTGGCTGATTCAGCTGATCAACCTGGTGACCGGCAATCTTGACCGGGTCGGTGGGGCCCTGTGTACCGAGCCTGCGGTGGATCTGGTTGCGACCACCTCGGGAGGGCATTTCAATCGCTGGCAAAGCCGGGTGTCCGGGCGTCCCGAGTACGCGGGCGAGTTGCCGGTTTCGGCTCTGGCCGAGGAAATGCTCACCGAGGGCGAAGGCCAGATTCGTGCGCTGGTCACCGTGGCGGGCAACCCGGTGCTGTCCACTCCCAACGGACGGCAACTGGAGCAGGCGCTGGACGGGTTGGAGTTCATGGTCAGCGTCGATCTGTACATCAACGAAACCACGCGCTACGCCGACCTGATCCTGCCATCCACCTCGGCCCTGGAAAACGACCATTACGACACCACGTTCAACCTGTTCGCGGTGCGCAACGTGACCCGTTTCAACCGAGCGATCCTGCCCAAGCCCGAAGGGGCGCTGCACGACTGGGAAATTTTCGTCGGTCTGGCCAAGGCTTTCGCTGCCAGAACCGGCAAGGAACTCAAACCGACCATGCCGCCGGCGCAAATGATCGATTTCGGCCTTCGTGCCGGCGCCTATGGCGACGCCTCGCCGCATAAGCTGTCCCTGGCGACCTTGTTCGACCATCCCCATGGCATCGACCTGGGCGCCCTCAAGCCCAACCTGGCGCCACGCTTGAAAACCGAAAACCAGCGAGTGCAGGCTGCACCGGCGGTCATTCTTGCCGACCTCACGCGCTTTGCCGGGTTGCAGGCACCACAGGCGGATGAGTTGCTGATGATTGGCCGACGTCATGTGCGCAGCAATAACTCCTGGATGCACAATTTCCACCGCCTGGTGAAGGGCAAGCCGCGTCATCAATTGCTGATGCACCCGGAGGATCTGAGCAGTCGCGGGTTGAGCGACGGGCAGCGGGTGAAAGTCAGTTCGCGGGTGGGTATGCTTGAAGTCGAGGTGCAGGGTAGCCTGGACATGATGAAAGGCGTGGTCAGCCTGCCCCACGGTTGGGGCCATGCCCGGCCGGGCGTGCAGATGACCATTGCCAGCGCCCAGCCCGGTTCGAGCGCCAATGACCTGACCGATGACTGTCAGCTGGATGAGGTGTCTGGCAATGCAGCGCTCAATGGGGTTCCGGTGAAGGTGGTAGCTGCGTGAATTTGTCTCTCGGGGAGACCGAGCAGCGTGCTCGGCTTTCCGTTACAATGCGCCACCGTGTCGACAACTGAAGTCGCAAAGTTTTAAGCCGAGGTGCTCCGTGGATATCATCGAAACGATTAAAGACCAGATTGCCAGCAACACCATCCTGCTTTACATGAAAGGCTCGCCGAATGCGCCACAGTGCGGCTTCTCGGCCAAGGCTGCTCAGGCTGTGATGGCGTGTGGCGAGAAGTTTGCCTACGTGGACATCCTGCAGAACCCGGAAATCCGCGCCAACCTGCCCAAGTACGCCAACTGGCCAACTTTCCCGCAACTGTGGGTGGCCGGTGAGCTGATCGGCGGTAGCGATATCATGACCGAGATGGCGGCCGACGGCTCTTTGCAGGCCACGATCAAGGCTGCTGCCGAAAAAGCGGCTGCGAACAAGACAGAAGCCTGATTCACGGACAAACAATGTAGGAGCGAGCCTGCTCGCGATGAGGGCGTGTCAGTCAACGTGTTGGTGACTGATGACCGCTATCGCGAGCAGGCTCGCTCCCACAAAGGTTTTGCGCTGTGGCCTGGAAATCCAGGCAGTAAAAAGCCCCGCCTCTGGAAAGAGGGCGGGGCTTTTTATTGGCTTGCTTTTGGGGAAGTTACTCTTCGCCCATCTGCGATTGCAGGTAGTTCTCAAGACCCACTTTGTCGATCAGGCCCAGTTGGGTTTCCAGCCAGTCGATGTGTTCTTCCTCGGACTCGAGGATGTCTTCAAGCAGTTCGCGGCTGCCGAAGTCGCCAACGCTCTCGCAATGGGCGATGGCGACTTTCAGGTCGGCGTGGCCGGCACGCTCGATCGTCAGATCGCACTTGAGCATTTCCTGAGTGTGTTCGCCGATGTGCAGCTTGCCCAGGTCCTGGACGTTCGGTAGACCTTCGAGGAACAGGATGCGCTTGATCAGCTTGTCCGCGTGTTTCATCTCGTCGATGGACTCGTGGTACTCGTGCTTGCCCAGCTTGTTCAGGCCCCAATCCTCATACATGCGCGCATGCAGGAAGTATTGGTTGATCGCGACCAGCTCATTGGCGAGGATCTTGTTGAGATGCTGGATGACTGTAACGTCGCCTTTCATGGTGAGGGCCTGCCCTGTAATAGCTGTGTATAGGGCTGAGTTTGAGCCGCGCACTGACGAGTGTCAAACCTAAGTTATTGAATAATAAATGAAAATTAATCGGAATAAGAATGTTTGTGTTCCGCGTCTAGAGGCTAAGCGCTTGATTTAAAGGCATAAAAAAACCGGACATTGAGCCCGGTTCTTCAAGAAGCTGGATTTAAGCGGCAGTAAATTCTACCGGATAGGGAATCGAGGCCTGGGCCGTTTGCATTTTGGCAAGGGTTTCGCGAACCACTTCCTTGGCCAGGCACGCACATTTGCCGCATTGGCTGGCTACGCCGGTGGCTTGGCGGACTTCGCGGTAGCTGCAGCAGCCTTCATAGATCGCTTCGCGGATTTGTCCGTCGGTGACGCCAGTGCAGAGGCAAACATACATAAGTAAGAACCGTCGCTGGTTGTGACTCAATTGAGACGGATCTTAATGTTAACGAGAATGATTGTCAAAGTGGTTTCTGAAACCCTTGGGCCAGAGCTGACGAACGGTTTTTTATCCAGGGCCAATGAGGGGGCATGCCAAGGGAAAGGATTTTTGGACTCGCCGAAAAACCGTTGAAGACAGTCCAAATTCGCGGTGTATGATGATCGGCCCTTGCAAGCGGGTTCGTGTCACAGGGCTGTCGCCTGAGGGTGGCAGGCTGGCCCGGACCTTGTTTTCACGTTATTCACCAGGAGATATCCAATGAGCGTACTCGTAGGCAAACAAGCCCCTGACTTCACCGTTCCAGCCGTTCTGGGCAACGGCGAAATCGTCGACAGCTTCACCCTGTCCTCGGCCATCAAAGGCAAATACGGCCTGGTGTTCTTCTACCCGCTGGACTTCACCTTCGTCTGCCCATCCGAGCTGATCGCGCTGGATCACCGCATGGACGACTTCAAGGCCCGCAACGTTGAAGTGGTTGCCGTTTCGATCGACTCGCACTTCACCCACAACGCCTGGCGCAACACGGCTATCAACGCTGGTGGTATCGGCCAGGTGAAATACACCATGGCTGCCGACATGAAGCACGAAATCGCCAAGGCCTATGACGTTGAGTCCGAAGGCGGCGTGGCCTTCCGTGGCGCGTTCCTGATCGACGACAAGGGCGTTGTCCGTTCGCAGATCATCAACGACCTGCCGCTGGGCCGTAACATGGAAGAGCTGATCCGTCTGGTCGACGCGCTGCAGTTCCACGAAGAGCACGGCGAAGTTTGCCCGGCCAACTGGAAGAAAGGCGACAAAGGCATGACCGCATCCCCTGAAGGCGTTGCCGCCTACCTGGGCGAGCACAGCGACAAGCTGTAAGCGCAACAGGCACAAAAAAACCGGCCCTCGATGGGCCGGTTTTTTTATGGTCGTTTCTAGACAGAGCACAGACCCTGTGGCGAGGGAGCTTGCTCCCGCTGGGTGGCGCAGCCGCCCCCAACATTTTGTGAGCGCTTCGCACTCAAGCGGGAGCAAGCTCCCTCGCCACAGAGGCCACAGAGGCCACAGAGGCCACAGAGGCCAGTTTGGTTTATGTCAGTCGTCGAAATCCTGCCAGCCACCCATTTCTTTCCAGCGATTGACGATGCCGCAGAACAGCTCGGCCGTCTTCTCGGTGTCGTAGCGGGCCGAGTGGGCTTCACGGCCATCAAAGTCGATGTCGGCTGCCTGGCAGGCCTTGGCCAACACGGTCTGGCCGTACGCCAGGCCGGCAAGCGTCGCGGTGTCGAAGCTGGAAAACGGATGGAACGGGTTGCGCTTCATATCCAGGCGCGCCACCGCCGCATTGAGAAAGCCCAGGTCGAAGCTGCTGTTGTGGCCGACCAGGATCGCCCGTTTGCAGCCGTTGGCCTTCAAAGCCTTGCGCACGCCTCGGAAAATGTCAGTCAGGGCCGTCTCTTCACTCACCGCCATGCGCAATGGGTGATCAAGCTTGATCCCGGTGAACTCCAGGGCTGCCGCCTCGATGTTGGCGCCTTCGAACGGTTCGACGCGGAAGAAATAGGTGTGATCAGGGAACACAAAACCTTTTTCGTCCATGCCAATGGTGGTCGCAGCGATTTCCAGCAGCGCATCGGTGGCGGAGTTGAAACCGCCGGTTTCTACGTCGACCACGACCGGCAGGTAGCCCCGGAAGCGGGCTGCCATGGGGTGACGGGCAGCGCCCGAACCACCGTTGCCGTCCAGCTCGTCGTCGAAATGATCTTCACTCACACACTTTCCTCCAGCAGGCGCCAGCGCAGTTTTTCACCGGCGCGCAGCGGGATAACAGTCAGCTCGCCAAAAGGCAGGCTGGCGGGGGCGGTCCACTCGTCGCGAACCAGGGTAATACGATCGGTGTTCACCGGCAGGCCATAGAAGCGCGGGCCGTGGAGGCTGGCGAAACCTTCGAGTTTGTCCAGCGCATTGCGCTGCTCGAACGCCTCGGCATACATCTCGATGGCGGCATAGGCGGTGTAGCAGCCAGCGCAACCGCAGGCCGCTTCCTTGGCGTGCCGGGCATGGGGCGCCGAGTCCGTGCCGAGGAAGAACTTGGCGCTGCCGCTGGTGGCAGCGTCGAGCAAGGCTTCTTGATGGGTGTTGCGCTTGAGGATCGGCAGGCAATAGAAGTGCGGACGGATCCCGCCCACCAGCATATGGTTGCGGTTGTACAGCAGGTGATGCGCGGTAATGGTCGCGCCAACGTTCGCCGGGGCTTCGTTGACGAACTGCACGGCATCACCGGTGGTGATGTGTTCGAACACCACCTTGAGCGTCGGGAAGCGTTCCACGACGCGACGCATGTGCTCATCGATGAAGATTTTTTCGCGGTCGAACACGTCGACGTCGCCACGAGTGACTTCACCGTGGATCAGCAACGGCATCCCGACTTCGGCCATGGCCTCCAGCGCCGGGAAAATCTTGTCGATGCTGGTGACGCCGGAGTCCGAGTTGGTGGTGGCGCCGGCGGGGTACAGCTTGGCGGCATGGACGAAGCCGCTGGCCTTGGCCTCGCGTATTTCTTCGGGCTGCGTACGGTCGGTGAGGTAAAGCACCATCAGCGGTTCGAAACGGCTGCCGGCCGGGCGTGCGGCCAGGATTCGCTGGCGATAGCCGTCGGCCTCGATGGCGTTGCGCACTGGCGGAACCAGGTTCGGCATGATGATTGCGCGCCCGAAGGTGCGCGCGACATCGGCGACGGTATGGGTCAACACAGCACCATCGCGAAGATGAATATGCCAGTCGTCGGGACGCAGCAGGGTCAGGCGGTCGGACATTGGGGGCTTCCAGGCGGGTCAAACTCTGGGGAATGCTACCGGAAAAGACCGATTCAGGCACCCGCTATCAAGTTCTGGCGCAAGTTACCGATAGCTCCTACAGGTGTGCCACGAATCCGTAAGGCGCCCCGGACAGGCGTCATACTCTCAACGTGTGTCGATCTTTGTATAAAAGCCATTGGAGCCGCCCGTGCGCCAGCGTTATTTAGCCTTGCTCAGTGTGTTTGCCAGCCTTCCCGCCATGGCGCTCACTTTCCAGACCCGTCTGGAGAGCATTGAGTGGACGGTCGAAGGCGACAAGTTCGAGTGCCGGCTGAGTCAGCCGGTCACCGATTTCGGCAGCGGCGAATTCGTGCGCCGGGCCGGCGAGCAGGCGATCTTCCGGCTCAAGTCCCATAACCCGATGCTCGGTGGTGGTTCGGCCATCCTGCTGGCGGCCGCCGCGCCTTGGCAGCCGGGACGGGGCGACATCAACCTGGGCTCGGTCAGGCTCGGCAGCGGCGATGTGCTGTTCAACAGCTCTCAGGTCCAGGCGGGCCGCTTGATCAGCGGGCTGATGGAAGGGCGCAGCCCAGTGGTACGGCGTAACACTGGGGACGGGCGGGTTTCGGAAGTCCGGCTGCTGCCCGTGCGCTTCAACAAGGCCTTCAGTGATTACCAGGGCTGCGTGGCAAAACTGTTGCCGAAGAATTTCGAGCAGGTGAAGCAATCCCAGATCGGCTTTCCCGGCGAAGGCGTTGAGCTCGATGCCCGGGCCAAGGCTCAGTTGCAGGTGATGATCGACTTCATCAAAGCCGACCCGACCGTCAACCATGTCGAACTCGACGGTCACTCCGACAATAGCGGCAATCGATTGACCAATCGTGAGCTGTCTCGTCGCCGTGCCCTGGCGGTCCAGGACTTCTTCAAGGCCAACGGCTTTCAAGAGTCGCAGATCACCGTGCGGTTCCACGGCGAACGTTACCCCCTGGTGCCCAACACCAGTGCCGCCAACCGCGCCAAGAACCGTCGTGTGGCCGTGCGCCTGGAGCGTGTGGCGGTGCCTGAAGCGCCGGCACCGCAGGCTACACCCGCCGCGCCCCCTGCCAAGGCTCCGACGCCGACCGCGACACCGGCCCAGCCCACTGCAGCCACCGCCGCGCGGACATCCTGACCCGTGAGGATCGTCGCGCGCTCGACATAATCTGTCGCTTCGTCGTCATAAGCTGTCGCGCCCCTGTAAATTATCCGCGCTGGACGTTAAACTTCCCGGCTTTCCGTACAACCCGTGGAGTGATGGCATGGCGGACGTAAACAAGGTCGTTCTGGCGTATTCCGGCGGCCTGGACACTTCGGTGATCCTCAAGTGGCTGCAGGACACTTATAACTGTGAAGTGGTGACCTTCACCGCTGACCTGGGGCAGGGCGAAGAAGTCGAGCCTGCACGCGCCAAGGCTCAGGCCATGGGCGTCAAAGAGATCTACATCGATGACCTGCGCGAAGAGTTCGTCCGTGACTTCGTATTCCCGATGTTCCGCGCCAACACTGTTTACGAAGGCGAGTACCTGCTGGGTACCTCCATCGCCCGTCCGTTGATCGCCAAGCGCCTGATCGAAATCGCCAACGAAACCGGTGCCGACGCCATTTCCCACGGTGCCACCGGCAAGGGCAACGATCAGGTGCGTTTCGAACTCGGTGCCTATGCCCTCAAGCCCGGCGTGAAAGTCATCGCGCCGTGGCGCGAGTGGGACTTGCTGTCCCGTGAAAAGCTGATGGACTACGCCGAGAAGCACGCCATCCCGATCGAACGCCACGGCAAGAAGAAATCCCCGTACTCGATGGATGCCAACCTGCTGCACATCTCCTATGAAGGCGGCGTGCTGGAAGACACCTGGACCGAGCACGAAGAAGACATGTGGCGCTGGACCGTCTCCCCGGAGAAGGCTCCTGACACCCCGCAATACCTGGAGCTGACCTATCGCAACGGCGATATCGTCGCGCTGGACGGCGTGGAAATGAGCCCGGCCACCGTGCTGGCGACCCTGAACCGTATTGGTGGCGAACACGGCATCGGTCGTCTGGACATCGTCGAGAACCGTTATGTCGGCATGAAGTCCCGCGGCTGCTACGAGACCCCGGGCGGCACCATCATGCTGCGTGCTCACCGCGCGATCGAGTCGATCACCCTGGACCGCGAAGTGGCTCACCTCAAAGACGAGTTGATGCCCAAGTACGCCAGCCTGATCTACACCGGTTACTGGTGGAGTCCGGAGCGCCTGATGCTGCAACAGATGATCGATGCCTCCCAGGTCAACGTGAATGGCGTCGTGCGCCTGAAACTGTACAAGGGCAATGTCATCGTCACTGGGCGCAAGTCTGACGACTCCCTGTTCGATGCCAACATCGCGACTTTCGAAGAGGACGGCGGCGCTTACAACCAGGCCGACGCTGCTGGCTTCATCAAGCTCAACGCCCTGCGCATGCGCATCGCGGCGAACAAGGGTCGCAAGCTGTTCTGATCCTGGCTCCATGAAAACGGCCTGCCATGTGCAGGCCGTTTTTTTTGGGGGACCCTTTCCCCTGTGCTGCTCATTCGTTGTGGCGCCGTTTTGCGCGTTTGGATCGATCGGCCTCGGCCAGGCCTTCCGGTGGCCGGGGGATAACCAAAATGAACAGTCGTTGCTGTTTTTTTTGTGGATGAACAGTGATCAGCCATCCTTTGCCCTTGGTCGCCCGGCGGAAAAGCCGTTCGCGCCGACAGCTCGAATCATCCATGATTTTCATGAAGTGTTTGCTCTTGCGAAAATCCGAGGGTGAATATAACGAGCGATAGTTAAAGTTCAGGGTGATGAAAAAAAGAAATAATAGATAGAACGGAAAGCTGATCAGAAACCAAAGATAGTACTCACGGTCCTGATCGTCGAGGAAAGGCAGGGAGATGGCTGCCGAAGTCTCGGACAAAGTTGCGAATATAGCGATTAGCGTCATGGGGTTGGTGATGATTTTCGACGGTTTGTTCATGGTGGATGCTCATAACATATTCAGGCTCGGTGATTGCATTAGGAAGGTGTGAGTCATTAAAGTTTGCGGTGAGGGTATTGATTGTGGTGTCTCCTCATAAATGGGATTGAATAAATTTCGCTTATTCCTTATGTGAATTCAATTTTATTTAAATAAAACCAATGTGGTTGTGTTGGTAAATAATTCAGTTACTTTTTATGAAGCGAGTGTTTTTTTGCTATTGGGGGACGAGGGTGGATGCAGAAAAAGGCGCTTGTTTAGAGGGGCGCGGATCCCCTGATGCATCCATTTGCCTCTGTAAACAAATTTATGGCGCATTATTTCCAAGGGGATTTGTAGGATTTTTCTGTATCGCTTGTAGGTTGCGTCTCTCGGTGCGAGCGGTCAGGGGGGGCGGCATGCCAAGGTAGAATTGACTAGGCTATTGTGCGTGCTCTAAAAATTCGAACAGCGAAGTTGGATTTGCCCATGAATAAAGTGCTGATCGTGGATGATCATCCCGTCATTCGTCTTGCTGTACGTTTGCTAATGGAGCGTCATGGATATGAAGTTATTGCCGAAACCGATAATGGCGTCGATGCGTTGCAACTTTCCCGTGAACTTATGCCTGATATCGTTATTCTGGATATCGGCATTCCGAAACTGGATGGACTGGAGGTCATCGCACGCCTGACCGCCAACCCTTCACCTTTGAAAGTTCTGGTGCTGACTTCCCAGGCACCTGGGCATTTTTCGATGCGCTGCATGCAGACGGGGGCAGCCGGTTATGTGTGCAAGCAGCAGGACCTCACCGAGTTACTCAGTGCAATCAAGGCGGTGCTGTCGGGGTACAGTTATTTCCCCAATCAGGCGCTGCATACGGTGCGTTCGAGTCTGGGTAACGCAAGCGAGTCCGATATGGTCGATCGACTGTCCGGGCGAGAGATGATGGTCTTGCAGCAACTGGCTCGCGGAAAGACCAACAAGGAAATTGCCGATGGGATGTTCTTGAGCAACAAGACCGTCAGTACATACAAGACACGCTTGTTGTTGAAGCTCAATGCCCGCTCGCTGGTTGATCTGATCGAACTGGCGCAGCGTAACGGGTTAGTGTGAGTTTTTCCGGCCGCGCGTACTCAGTAAAAAGCCTCCATTCGGGAGGCTTTTACGTGTCAGAGGTCAAAGTCGTAATCGGCCAGTTGTTTCTGCAAGCGGCGCTCTTCCAGCAGATTATCAATCGTGCGACGTTTGCTCAGATTGGTTTTCGCTGTTTCGACGACCACAGGTTCCACATCGTCGGCCTCAACGGCGATGAAATCGTCTTCTACATCCAGTTGTTCTTTGTCAGCACTCATGGGATCGACTCCAGGCTTAAACTGCCATTGGCGCTCCTTATATCGATAAACCACGGGCGGGTAAAAAAGATTTTTTCAATCGACAAATCAATAAAAGCAATAGCGCCTCAATCGTCGGAGGTCTTGTGCTTGTATTCGCATAAGTCCTCGATCCGGCAGCTGCCACAGCGGGGCTTGCGCGCCAGGCAGACGTAACGTCCGTGAAGGATGAGCCAGTGATGGGAATCGAGTAGAAATGCCTTGGGTACGAATTTCATCAGCTTTTTCTCCACCTCCACCACGTTTTTGCCCGGCGCCAGCCCGGTGCGGTTGCTGACGCGGAAAATGTGAGTGTCGACGGCCATGGTCAGTTGGCGAAATGCGGTGTTGAGCACCACATTGGCGGTTTTGCGACCGACCCCTGGAAGCGCTTCCAGCGCTTCGCGAGTCTGTGGGACTTCGCCGTTGTGGCGCTCGATCAGCAGTCGGCAAGTCTCGATCACGTTTTTTGCCTTGCTGTTGAACAGGCCGATGGTCTTGATGTACTCGGACAGCCCTTCGACACCCAGCGCGTGAATCGCCTGCGGCGTGTTGGCCACCGGGAACAGCTTGGCCGTGGCCTTGTTGACGCCGACGTCGGTGGATTGGGCCGACAGAATCACCGCGATCAACAGTTCGAACGGCGAGCTGTAGGCCAGTTCGGTCTTCGGTTCCGGGTTGTCTTCGTGCAAGCGACGGAATATTTCCAGGCGTTTTGCGGCGTTCATGGGCGCGGCGTTTCCTCGATCGTTGAAGGGGGGCTGGCGTCCGTCCAGGCCTGGTGCGCTGCCAGCAACAGACCGAGCAGAATAAACCCGCCAGGGGCGAGCAAGGCCAGTGATATTGCGTTGCCAATCAGCTCGCGCAGGGCGCCCAAGCCGATCATCAGCAGGCCGAACACGCCTGCCAGCCTGAGATGTTCGGGCAGGCGTGAGCCGACGAAGATGTCGTCATGCTCCAGCGCCACACAGCTCAAAGCGATCCAGCCAATGTAAAGGCTCAGCGGCTGATACATTTCCAGCATCCAGGCCTGCGCCACCAGGCCTGCGCAAGCCGTCAGGGTGGCGGCCAGCACAATGGAAGCGAGCAGTCGCTGAGGCGCTGTCAGGTGGGACCGTACCAGCCCCATGGCCAAGCCATGGCCGGCACTGATCAGTACCCAGGCCAGCCATAAGCCCAGCGCGTTTGCCAGCGAATCGCTGGCGCCGACCAAGGGCACGAGCAGCAGGCCGCGGGTCAGGACCAATGGCTTATTCATCAATGATCACTCCGGTCAGTTGAGCCTGATGCTCGTCGAAGTAACGCAGTGCATCGTGAACAGCCTGCAGGACCGATCGGGATGTGACGGTCGCGCCGGCCAGTTGATCGAACTGCCCCTGATCCTTTTTCAACGCCCAGCCGCTGTCGGTGGGAGCCTGGAGCGACTTACCGTTGAAGGATTGCAGCCAGGGATTTGGCCAGTCAGCGATGGCCGCGCCCAGGCCGGGCGTTTCCGACTGGCGCAGGGTTTTCACGCCCAGCAACCGCCCTTGCGGGTCGATAGCGACCAGCAATTGGATGCTGCCTTCATAGCCCAGGGCCTGACTGCGTAACAACACTGCGCTGGGCAGGCCGGCGCGAGTGGCCAGGTATCCGCCCAGCAGCGTGCTATGGGCCAAGGTCACCGGGGTCGTTACGACAGGTTGTGCCAATGGCTGATTGTCGTATCGGTCGGTCGGCAGCACGTCGAGCAAGGTTCGGTTCGCAAGGTCTTGTTGCTGACCCTTGATGCGCCCTGCGGTGCTGAGCTGAGTCAGGTAAGTGGCCCCAATGCCGAGACCGATCAGCAAAGCCAGGATGGCAACGCCACGGTAGTTTTTCATAGGGGCTGCGGCCTGTGTCGCGCCTCGGCGAAGCGCTCCAGTGCGGGCACGCCGAGGTTCATCAGCAGCACCGCAAACGCCACGCCGTCCGGGTAACCACCCCAAGTCCGGATCAGGTAAGTCAGCAGTCCCACGCCTGCGCCAAACAGCAGGCGAGCGAGGGGCGCTTTGGCGCCCGAGACCGGTTCGGTCACGATAAAAAACGCACCGAGCAGGGTCGCACCCGTGAGCAGATGAAACAACGGCGAGCCATTGGAGTCGGAGCCCGATCCGTTCCAGCACAACAAGCTGATGATGAACAGGCCGGCGAGCATGCCCACCGGCGCGTGCCAGCTGAACACCCGTTGGTGCAGCAGGAACAGTCCTCCGGCCAGAAACGCCAGGTTGACCCACTCGACGCCGCGCCCACCCCAGCGTCCGAACGCCGGGTTGGCGGCGAACAGCTCATCGATGGTCAGGCTTTTGTTGATTCGCAGGCTGTCCAGGGCCGTTGCTGCTGCCCACCCATCAGGCCCAGGGTGAACCGCGAACACCTGTTGCAGGCCGTCGGACAGGCTCATGCCGTGGAGCGCCGGCCATTGATTGAGTTGCTGGGGAAACGCGATCAGCACCAGGGCGTAGCCGAGCATCGCCGGGTTGAATGGATTATTGCCGACACCGCCCCACAGGTGCTTGCCGAACAGCAAGGCGCAAGCCGTGGCTGTGACGGTCAGCCACCAGGGGCAATACGCTGGCAAGGCCAGCGCCAACAGCGTGGCGCTCACCAGCGCGCTGCCATCGTTGAGTGCCGGTTTGAGCGGCCGGCGCCGTAAGCGCAGCGCCAGTGCTTCGACGGCCAACGCGCTAAGGCCCGCCAGCAACAGGTTGAATACCACGCCCCAGCCATAAAACCACGTCAACGCCAGAATGCCGGGCAGTGTCGCCAGTAGCACCCGCAGCATCGCCTGCCGCAGCCGTTCGTCCATGGGCTCAGGGAGCGACATGAGCATCCACCTGGCGTTCGGCGTCTTTCACCGCTTGCTCCAGGGGCTCTATTTGTTCATCCGACGCCCCTGCGGCCCTGGCCTTGCTGAGTTCGGCGCGACGCATGGCCAATTGGATCTTGGCCCGTTTCAGCTCGGCACTTTGAGTGGGGGCGGGGGTTGAAACAGTGGGCTGGACCGTCCCTTCCAATTGCGTCAAGGCTTGTTGCGCCGCTTCGAACTGGCGCTGTAGCACGATCAATTGCGACTGTTGTTCGAAGGTCGGCGGGTGGCCGAATGCTTTCAAGGATTTGTTCAACTGCGCCCGGCTCATGGCCAGGTCGACCTTGGCTTTTTTCAAGGCCGCATCGGCGTTGGCGGCTTTTTGCGCCCGTACCCGCTCCAGTGCCGCTTGCACGGGGTCGACGGACTGGGTTTGGGGCTGTGAGGCGCGCTGTGTACGGGCCAGACGCTCGGCGTGGCGCTGCTCCTCTTCGCGGCGCAGACGTGCGTTGCGCTGTTCGAAGCGCCGCCGGGCATGGTCGCGCTTGTCGGTGCGCGCTTGCTGCTCTTCGACGCTGAAGGCCAGGCCACCGACCACCGGCACCACGGTTGCCGTGGGCAATGGGTGCATTTCGATGCAGTCGACCGGGCAGGGCGCCACGCATAGATCGCAGCCTGTGCATTCGTCGACCAGGACGGTGTGCATCAACTTCGCCGCACCGACAATCGCGTCTACCGGGCAGGCCTGGATGCACTTGGTGCAGCCGATGCATTCGGCTTCGCGAATAAAGGCGATCTGCGCCGGGGCTGAACCACGGCTGGTATCGAGCTCAAGCACGGGCACTTTCATCAGCTCGGCCAGGGCGGCGATGGTTTCACGGCCACCGGGCGGACATTTGTTGATCGGTTCGCCCTGGGCGATGCCTTCGGCGTAGGGCTTGCACCCGGGGTGGCCGCACTTGCCGCATTGGGTCTGCGGCAGCAGGGCGTCGATACGTTGAATCAGACTCATGCTTTGACCAGCCCGCGCAATCCAAGAAATGCCACCGCCATGAGCCCTGCGCCGATCAACTGGATCGGCAGACCACGAAAGGGCCTGGGGATATCGTTATCGAAGGTGCGCTGACGCAAATCATCGAACAGGCTCAACACCAGCCAGAAACCCAGGCCGGCGCCCAGACTCGCAGCGACGGCGAGGCCCAGGCCGTGGTCATTCCGGCTGTTGAGCAGCGTGATGCCCAGTATGCCGGCATTGCCCAGCAGCAGTGGCCACAAACCATCGAACGGCAGCGTCGGCAGCCAGCGCCCCAGCCGGTGCAGCAACGGTGCAATCAGCAACACACTCAAGGACAGCCATGCCAACAGGCGCAGCGAGGTCAGATTGGCCGGAACCAGCAGCCAGCGATCGATCAGATAACCCAAGGTGCCGACCATCAGCATCAGGCATGTCGTCGCCAGGCCCAGGGCGTGGACTTGCCTTCTTCCATTGGCCGCCAGCAGCGGATTGACGCCCAGCGGCCAATGCAACACAAGGTTGTTGATCAGGGCGGCGCTGAACAGTGTAAGAACGATTTCGGTCATGGGCGTGCGGGAACGAGAACCTGTCGTTAGAGGGTAGGCATTATCCGGCACACCGTCAGGGTGGGCCAGATATGAAAATCCCACAGTCGCCTGCCGGCGACTGTGGGATCGGTACCGCGCGTGGTCGCGTTATTTGATCCGCTGACCCGGCTTGGCGCCGCTATCGGGGCTCAGCAGGTAGATTTCTTCACCGCCGGGACCTGCCGCCATCACCATGCCTTCGGAGATGCCGAAACGCATTTTGCGTGGCTTGAGGTTGGCGATCATCATCGTCAGCCGGCCTTCGAGCTTGGCCGGGTCTGGATAGGCGCTCTTGATGCCGGAGAACACGTTGCGCTGCTCATCACCGATGTCCAGCGTCAGGCGCAGTAGCTTGTCGGCGCCTTCCACGGCTTCAGCCTTGACGATCAGGGCTACGCGCAGATCGATGGCGGCAAAGGCGTCGAAATCGATCTCCGGCGACAACGGGTCCTTGGTCAGCTCGCCATTGCCGGCCGGGGCACCGGTGTCGGTCTGGCTGGCGGCCAGGTCTTCTTTCGAGGCGTCGGTCATGGCTTGCACCTTGGTGGCGTCGATGCGAGTCATCAGCGGCTTGAACTCGTTCAGTTGATGGTTGCTCAGCAGCGTCTGGTGATCGTCCCAGGTCAGCGGTGCGACGTTCAGGAAAGCTTCGGCATCGGCGGCCAGCAACGGCAGCACCGGCTTGAGGAAGATCACCAGTTGGCGGAACAGATTGATACCCAGGGCGCAGATCGCCTGGACTTCGTCCTGCTTGCCTTCCTGTTTGTTCAGTGACCACGGCGCCTTGTCGGCGATCCAGGCATTGGCGCGGTCGGCCAGGGCCATGATCTCGCGCATCGCCCGAGCAAAGTCACGGGCCTCGTAGGCTTCGGCGATGCTCGGGGCCGCCGCCAGAAAGGCCTCGGTCAGCTCCGGCGCGGCGTTACCGGCCACCAGTACACCGGCGTTGCCTTTGTGGATGAAGCCGGCGCAACGGCTGGCGATGTTGACTACCTTGCCCACCAGGTCGGAGTTGACCTTCTGCACGAAGTCTTCAAGGTTCAGGTCCAGGTCGTCCACGCCACGGCCGAGCTTGGCCGCGTAGTAGTAGCGCAGGTATTCCGGCGACAGATGGTCCAGGTAGGTCCGGGCCTTGATGAAGGTACCGCGGGACTTGGACATTTTCTGGCCGTTGACGGTCAGGTAACCGTGGACGTTGATACCGGTCGGTTTACGGAAACCGGCGCCTTCGAGCATGGCGGGCCAGAACAGCGCGTGGAAGTTCACGATGTCCTTGCCGATGAAGTGATACACCTCGGCCGTGGAGTCCTTGCCCCAGAACGCGTCGAAGTCCAGCTCCGGCGTGCGGTCGCAAAGGTTCTTGAAGCTCGCCATGTAGCCGATGGGCGCGTCCAGCCATACGTAGAAATACTTGCCGGGCTCGCCGGGGATTTCGAAGCCGAAGTACGGCGCATCGCGGGAAATGTCCCACTCTTGCAGGCCGGAGTCGAGCCATTCGGCGAGCTTATTGGCCACCGCGTCGTGCAACGTGCCGCTGCGGGTCCAGGTTTGCAGCATCTCTTGGAAGTCCGGCAGCTTGAAGAAGAAGTGCTGGGAGTCCTTGAGCACTGGCGTCGCCCCGGAAATCGCCGATTTCGGGTCCTTCAGGTCGGTCGGTGCGTAGGTGGCGCCGCATTTTTCGCAGTTATCGCCGTACTGGTCCTCGGTGCCACATTTCGGGCAAGTGCCTTTGATGAAGCGGTCGGCCAGGAACATTTTCTTTTCCGGGTCGAAATACTGGGTGATCGAACGGGTCGCGATGTGCCCGGCGTCACGCAGCTTCAGGTAGATCTGGCTCGACAGCTCACGGTTTTCTTCGGCGTGAGTGGAGTGGAAGTTGTCGAAGTCCACCAGGAAATCGGCAAAGTCGGCGCTGTGTTCGGCCTGGACGTTGGCGATCAGTTGCTCCGGGGTGATTCCTTCTTTTTCCGCGCGCAGCATGATGGCCGAACCGTGGGCGTCGTCGGCGCAGACATAGATGCACTGGTTGCCGCGATGCTTCTGGAAGCGCGTCCACA
This sequence comes from Pseudomonas sp. P105, assembly GCF_032614175.1. Taxonomy (NCBI): domain Bacteria; kingdom Pseudomonadati; phylum Pseudomonadota; class Gammaproteobacteria; order Pseudomonadales; family Pseudomonadaceae; genus Pseudomonas; species Pseudomonas sp. P105. The sequence goes on along the minus strand of NZ_CP126693.1, from coordinate 4,863,428 downwards.
TATCGGTCTGGATGTATTCCAGCATATGGCCGAGGTGAATCGAACCATTGGCATAGGGCAGGGCGCTGGTGACGAGGATCTTGCGTGGCTCGGACATGGGGCTCGGCTACTTGATGAAACGGAGGTCGGCCACTATAAAGCGCTGGGAAATATATTTCACCCCACTGGCCTGTTTCCGGATGCATTGCTGGGGGCGGTATGGACACAACCTGTGGCGAGGGGATTTATCCCCGCTGGACTGCGCAGCAGTCCAAAATAGAGCACTCTGACACACTGTAGCAGCAGGTTTTAGGGCCGCTGCGCGCCCCAACGGGGATAAATCCCCTCGCCACAAAGGTGTTCGCGCGACAGTAATCAAGTCGCCACGCGGCAGCGTGGGGCGTAGGATAGCGGCCTGTTTTTCAAGTCTTGCTATCGGAGTTGCCCATGAGCGCCGTCAATCGCGCAGCGGTGGAAGCCGTCCTTCGCCAGTACACCGACCCTTACCTGAACCAGGACCCGGTCAGCGCCGGATGCGTGCGCACCATCGACATCCAGGGTGATCGCGTCAGCGTCCAGCTGGAAATCGGCTACGCCGCCGATCTGTTCAAGAGCGGTTGGGCGCAAATGCTGCAAATGGCGATCGAGTCCATGGACGGTGTAGCCAGCGCCAAAGTCGACGTCACCAGCGTGATCGCTGCCCACAAGGCCCAGGCGCAAGTGCCGGGGCTGGCGAACGTCAAGAACGTGATCGCTGTGGCCTCGGGCAAGGGCGGCGTGGGTAAGTCCACCACCGCCGCCAACCTGGCCCTGGCCCTGGCCCGTGAAGGCGCGAAGGTCGGGATTCTCGACGCGGACATATACGGCCCGAGTCAGGGCATCATGTTCGGCGTTGCCGAGGGCACCCGGCCGCAGGTCAAGGACCAGAAATGGTTCGTTCCGATCCAGTCCCATGGCGTGGAAGTCATGTCCATGGCCTTCCTGACCGATGACAACACGCCGATGGTCTGGCGCGGGCCGATGGTTTCCGGCGCCTTGCTGCAGCTGGTGACGCAGACCGCCTGGGGCGATCTGGATTACCTGGTGATCGACATGCCACCAGGCACCGGGGATATCCAACTGACCTTGGCGCAGAAAGTCCCGGTGGCCGGTGCGGTGATCGTCACCACGCCGCAGGATCTGGCCCTGCTGGACGCCCGCAAGGGTGTGGAGATGTTCCGCAAAGTGAACATCCCGGTACTGGGTGTGGTGGAAAACATGGCCGTGCACATCTGCTCGAACTGCGGACATGCCGAGCATCTGTTCGGTGAAGGCGGCGGAGAAAAACTGGCGAGCCAGTACGGCGTCGAACTGCTGGCCTCGCTGCCGCTGTCGATGCTGATTCGCGAGCAGGCCGACGGCGGCAAACCCACGGTCATTGCCGAGCCGGATAGCCAGATCGCCATGGTCTATCAGGAACTGGCTCGCCACGTCGGCGCGCGGATCGTGCTGCAAGAGGCTGCGTCACCGGCGATGCCGAACATCACCATGAGCGACGATTGAATAAGCCGTAACACAATCCATTGTGGGAGCGAGCCTGCTCGCGATAGCGGTGTATCAGTCACATCAAAGTTGACTGACCCGGCGCCATCGCGAGCAGGCTCGCTCCCACAGTGGTTGTGTGTCGGTTTTTAGATCCGCAACCCGCCATCCATCTCCAGGATCCGGCCGGTGTAATAGTCGTTCTCGAAGATGTACGCCGCCGAATGGGCGATCTCCTCGGGTTTGCCCATGCGCTTGAGCGGGATGCCAGAGGTCATTTTTTCCAGGGCTTCGGGTTTCATGCCCAGGGTCATTTCGGTTTCGATGAAGCCCGGCGCGATGCCGGCGACACGGATGCCGTAGCGTGCCAGTTCCTTGGCCCAGGTCACGGTGGCGGCCGCCACGCCGGCCTTGGCCGCCGAATAGTTGGTCTGGCCGACGTTGCCGGCACGCGAGATCGACGAAATGTTGATGATCGCGCCGCTGTTCTTCAGCTCGACCATTTTCGCTGCCACTTCGCGGGTACACAGGAAGACACCCGTTAGGTTGACGTCAATCACCGCCTGCCACTGGGCCAGGCTCATTTTGCTCATTTCGCCGTCCTTGACCTTGAGCAGCAAGCCGTCGCGCAGGATCCCGGCGTTGTTGATCAAGCCGTGGATCGCGCCGAAGTCCTCGGCGACCCGGGCGACCATGTCGCTCACTTGCTCCTCATTGGCGACGTTGCACAGATAAGCCCGGGCCTCGACACCCTTGGCCACGCAGGCGGCAACCGCCTGGTCGAGTTTTTCCTGATTGAGGTCCACCAGGGCGAGCTTGGCGCCTTTGCCGGCGAAATACTCGGCCATGGAGCGGCCCAGACCCTGGCAACCGCCGGTGATAATGATTACTTTGTCGGTGAGTTGCATTGGCATGTCCAGATTGCAGAGCGGTTGGAGGATGTCCTTTTACTGGCCTCTCGATCTGCGACGGCGTAGCCCGGTTGCACACGAGAACTGCCTAAAGGCGCGCTGGTACTTTGCTCCAGTCGCCTGACCGTTTCCAGACGGATTTGATCAAAGGAGTCATAAATTGAGCGTTGAAGCTGCCAAGCATGCACGAGAATTGCTGCTCAAGGAATACCGTGGAGTGCTCTCCACCCATTCCAAATCCATGCCCGGTTTCCCGTTCGGCTCCGTGGTGCCCTATTGCCTGGACGACCAAGGCCGTCCACTGATCCTGATCAGCCGTATCGCCCAACACACCCACAACCTGCAAAAAGACCCCAAGTGTTCAATGCTCGTAGGTGAGCGGGGGGCCGAGGATGTGCAGGCCGTAGGGCGCCTGACTTATCTGGCCGAGGCGCGCAAGCTGGAAGACAACCTCGCCATCGACGCCGCTGCTGAGCGTTACTACCGTTATTTCCCGGAGTCGCAGAACTACCACAAGGCCCATGACTTCGATTTCTGGGTGCTCAACCCGGTGCGTCATCGTTACATCGGTGGCTTTGGGGCCATTCACTGGATCGACCAGATCACCCTGGCCAACCCCTTCGCCGGCAAGGCCGAAGCCAGCATGATCGACCACATGAATGCCGACCATGCCAAGGCCATCGCGCATTACGTCGAGCTGGCCGGTCTGCCCGCCACCGAACCTGCGCAACTGGCCGGTATCGACAGCGAAGGCATGCACTTGCGGATCGGTCAGGCCCTGTACTGGCTGGCGTTTCCAGCGCCTTGCAATACGCCGACACAAGTGCGCGAAGCCTTGGTTTATCTGGCTCACGCCGAGCAATGGCCAAAAAATGCTGAGGCTGACGCTTGAATTCACGAAAGGGCGACGTCATTTAGGGTTTGATAGCAAGGCATTCTTGCGTTGAGGAACCTTTTGATGCGCCCTTTTTTGTTGCTCTTTCTGCTGTTCCCGGTGTTGGAGCTGTTCGTATTCGTCAAGGTCAGCGGGGCGATCGGGTTTTTCCCGGCGCTGCTGCTGGTCATTCTCGGCTCGATGCTCGGCGTGTTCGTGCTGCGCATCGCCGGCCTCGCCACGGCTCTGCGTGCCCGTGAAAGCCTGAACCGTGGCGAGCTGCCTGCCCAGACCATGCTCGAAGGCCTGATGCTGGCCTTGGGTGGCGGTCTGTTGATCCTGCCTGGCTTTATCAGCGATGTGCTGGGCCTGGTCATGCTGCTGCCGTTCACCCGTCGGCTGCTGGCCAATAAAATGCGCCAGCGTGCCGAAGAACAGGCGATTCGCCAGCGAGCCTTCGCCGACGACCTTCAGCCCCGTGGCGGGCCGACTCCACGAGAACCTGTGGGCCGCGAACCGGATGTGATCGAAGGCGAGTTCGAGCACCGCGATCCCAAGTAAAACCAGCGACACGGCACCTTCGGGTGCCGTGTTCGTTTTCGGCTTCGTGAAGTAAAAAATTTTCTACCCGACCCTTGAAATCGGCTTGTACGCCCTTATGTATGGGTCACCGCAAGGTTTCCGGTGGCGACACTGGACAGACTTCTGCGGTTCGCTTGACGAACCGCATCCGGCTCCGCCGGCTTTTGTTAAACCCGCCGGGACTACACCGGCCGATGAAAACCAAAATTAGGAGAGATCGACAATGAAGCTTCGTCCTCTGCATGACCGCGTCGTCATCCGTCGCAGCGAAGAAGAGAAGAAAACCGCTGGCGGTATCGTCCTGCCAGGTTCGGCTGCTGAAAAAGCCAACCACGGTGAAGTTCTCGCTGTAGGCCCAGGCAAGGCTCTGGAAAACGGTGAAGTACGTGCGCTGGCCGTGAAAGTGGGTGACAAGGTTGTGTTCGGCCCTTACTCCGGCAGCAACACAGTGAAAGTCGACGGCGAAGACCTGCTGGTGATGAGCGAGAACGAAATCCTCGCTGTCCTGGAAGACTGATTCCCCCGCTCATTTTCCCGTTACTACAAAGTATTTAAGGAATATCGATCATGGCTGCTAAAGAAGTTAAATTCGGCGATTCCGCCCGCAAGAAAATGCTCGCCGGTGTCAACGTCCTGGCTGACGCAGTAAAAGCGACCCTGGGCCCTAAAGGCCGTAACGTGATCATCGAGAAGAGCTTCGGCGCTCCGACCATCACCAAGGACGGCGTTTCCGTAGCCAAGGAAATCGAGCTCAAAGACCGCTTTGAAAACATGGGCGCGCAACTGGTCAAAGACGTTGCCTCCCGTGCCAACGATGATGCTGGTGACGGCACCACCACCGCGACCGTACTGGCTCAATCGATCGTCAACGAAGGCCTCAAGGCTGTCGCTGCCGGCATGAACCCGATGGACCTCAAGCGCGGCATCGACAAGGCGACCATCGCCATCGTCAAAGAGCTTAAAGCCCTGTCCAAGCCATGCGCTGATACCAAGGCTATCGCTCAGGTCGGCACCATCTCGGCCAACTCCGACAACTCCATCGGCGACATCATTGCCGAAGCCATGGAAAAAGTCGGTAAAGAAGGCGTGATCACCGTTGAAGAAGGCTCGGGCCTGGAAAACGAACTGTCGGTTGTTGAAGGCATGCAGTTCGACCGTGGCTACCTGTCGCCGTACTTCGTCAACAAGCCGGACACCATGGTTGCCGAGCTTGAGAGCCCGCTGATCCTGCTGGTCGACAAGAAAATCTCCAACATCCGCGAAATGCTGCCAGTGCTGGAAGCCGTTGCCAAAGCCGGCCGCCCACTGCTGATCGTGGCTGAAGACGTTGAAGGCGAAGCCCTGGCGACTCTGGTTGTGAACAACATGCGCGGTATCGTTAAAGTCGCTGCCGTCAAGGCACCTGGCTTCGGCGACCGTCGCAAGGCCATGCTGCAGGACATCGCCGTACTGACCGGCGGTACCGTTATCTCCGAAGAGATCGGCCTGAGCCTGGAAAGCACCACCCTGGAGCACCTGGGTAACGCCAAGCGCGTAATCCTGTCCAAGGAAAACACCACCGTGATCGACGGCGCTGGCGTCGAGGCTGATATCCAGGCTCGCGTTACTCAGATCCGCGCACAAGTGGCCGACACTTCGTCCGACTACGACCGTGAAAAACTGCAAGAGCGTCTGGCCAAGCTGTCGGGCGGCGTTGCAGTGATCAAGGTTGGCGCCGGTTCCGAAGTTGAAATGAAAGAGAAGAAAGCCCGCGTTGAAGACGCCCTGCACGCAACCCGCGCAGCCGTCGAAGAAGGCGTGGTACCTGGCGGCGGCGTGGCACTGGTTCGTGCCCTGCAGGCCATCAGCGAGCTCAAAGGCGATAACGATGACCAGAACGTGGGCATCCAGTTGCTGCGTCGCGCTGTTGAAGCACCGCTGCGCCAGATCGTTGCCAACTCCGGCGACGAGCCAAGCGTTGTGGTCGACAAGGTCAAGCAGGGTTCGGGTAACTACGGTTACAACGCTGCGACCGGCGAATACGGCGACATGATCGAAATGGGTATCCTGGACCCAGCCAAAGTGACTCGTTCGGCTCTGCAAGCGGCTTCGTCGATTGCCAGCCTGATGATCACCACCGAGGCGATGATCGCTGAAATCAAGGAAGACGCTCCAGCTGGCGGCGGTATGCCAGACATGGGCGGCATGGGTGGCATGGGCGGCATGATGTAAGCCAGCCTTACCCCTGTACTGAAAAACCCCGTCTGCGAAAGCAGGCGGGGTTTTTTAATGCCTCGGGTTTACCCCGCTCATTGAAATTGCACCAATCCCTGTGGGAGCGAGCCTGCTCGCGATAGCGGTGTAACAGTCACCCTCAATGTTGCTGATCCGACGCTATCGCGAGCAGGCTCGCTCCCACATTCAGATTGGTGTTCAAGCATTGACGGGTTGGGTTGTCGCCGCTCGCTTCGCTGTAGAGGCCGGCCGGTACAGCACGTAGTAATAACACCCCAGGCAAATCAGCCAACAGAACACCGCTGTCCACGCATTATGGGAAAAGAAGTGCGCCCCTTGCATCATGCGGCTCACGGAGAACAGCGTTCCCAGGGAGGCAGCGAATATGAAGGCCAGGCGGGCCAGGCGAGGGCGGCGGTCGCGCAGTACGAAGAACAACGCGAACAGCGTAAACCCGGTGGCAGCGTGACCGCCGGGCCAGCATCGGCCGGGTTTGTCAGTTGCCGGGCGCGGGCTCAGCAGTTCGCTGTAGGTTTGCTTGCCTCCGAACTCCTTCAGGCTCCAGGGGCATTGTACTGCCGTTACGGCTTTCATCGGCGTGACGAAAGAAGTTGCCAGCGCCAGGGAGAGCACCAGGCAGCCCAGTTCGCGTTTGAACGGTTTGAGTCGGGTGAGGAAGAACGTGCAGATGAACCCGAGAATCGACAGCACAGAAAACGCGATGACCACCTGTTTGGCCCGGTCATGCAGAATGTCTTCCAGAAAAAAACTGTGCCGACCGATGAACCCGTCGGCTGGGTCGTAGAACAGCCTGGCCAGATCCATGTCCAGCGTGGTCAGTTCCAGCAGCACCAGGATCACCGCGATTGCAGCGGGCAGGCCCAGGGCTACCCGGAAGTTCAGTGGCCTGGAGGCGGGACGGGTGGTGGTGGAAACCATGGCAGTACCTTTGGTGGAGTGTTCTTGAGCAGCGCGTTGCGCGCAGTCTGGTCCGGGCACCGTGGGCGAGGCGTGAATGCCGGGTGAAAAACTCGTCAATGTCCGGGCAATCCACGCGCGACCCTTGCGAGAGCGGGCTTGCTCGCTACGACCGCCGATACAACCCTAGCCGTGATTCACACTTGGCCTTAAGCTGCGCGGGCCACGATGACCGTCCACGTGCGCAGAGGAGATGCCCATGCGAATTCTGTTGGTTGAAGACAACCGTGACATCCTGGCCAATCTGGCCGATTACCTGGGGCTCAAAGGCTATACCGTCGATTGTGCCCAGGATGGTTTGTCGGGGTTACACCTGGCCGCGACCGAGCACTATGACCTGATCGTGCTCGACATCATGCTGCCGGGCATCGACGGCTACACCTTGTGCAAGCGCCTGCGCGAGGACGCCCGACGTGATACACCGGTGATCATGCTCACCGCCCGGGATCAACTGGACGATCGCCTGCAAGGGTTCAAGTCCGGCGCCGATGATTACCTGGTCAAACCTTTTGCCTTGTCGGAGCTGGCGGCGCGGATCGAAGCGGTCATGCGTCGGGCCCAGGGCGGCGGGCGGCGCGCCTTGCAGGTCGGTGACCTGAGTTACGACCTCGATACCCTGGAAGTCACCCGCGAAGGCAAACTGCTGAAGCTCAACCCGGTAGGCCTGAAGCTGCTGGCGGTCTTGATGCAGAAAAGCCCCCACGTGCTGCGCCGGGAAATCCTCGAAGAAGCCTTGTGGGGCGATGATTGCCCGGACAGCGACAGTCTGCGCAGCCATGTTCACCAATTACGTCAGGTGATCGACAAACCGTTCGACAAACCGCTGTTGCACACCGTGCATGGCGTGGGTTATCGCCTGGCCGAGGGCCGAGATGGAGTTTAAGCAGAGCCTTGCCCAACGGATCATCATCGCCTTTGCGCTGATGAGCGCGTTGGTCGCCGGGGCATTCGCCATGGGCATCGTGGCGACGGTTCACTTGGTGGAAGAAAGGCTGATTTCCGCCGGGCTTGGGGGTGACCTGCAACGCCTGCTGCTGATGGACAGCGTTTCGGACTGGAGTCATCGTCCGGAACCTGATCAGTTGTTCTATTTCAGTGGCGGCCCGGGTGACTTCGATTTGCCCAAGGATCTGCGTCACCTGGATCGTGGTTTCCACGAGGTCTTTCGCGCGCAATTGTCGTATCACGCCATGGTCGAGATTGTTGACGGTCGACACTACGTGCTGCTGCAGGACCAGAGCGATTTCGAAGAGCGCGAACGGGTGCTGTTCGCCGTGGTGCTGGTGGGCTTCGTGCTCAGCCTGGCACTGGCGGTGTTCCTGGGTTGGGTCCTGGCTCGCCGGGTGATGGCGCCGGTCGTGCGTCTGGCCCGGCAAGTGCGCCATCGCGACCAGCTACTCGGGCTGGCCCCGCCGCTCGCCCCTGACTATGCCGCCGATGAAGTGGGAGAACTGGCCGTGGCGTTCGACGCTACGCTGGGGCGACTGCGCCAGGCCCTGACGCGTGAACGGTTGTTCACCAGCGACGTAAGCCATGAGCTACGCACGCCGTTGATGGTCCTGGCCAGCTCCTGTGAGCTGTTGCTGGAGAACCCGGCCCTGGATCAGCGCGGTCGCAAACAGGTCGAGCGGATCAGTCGGGCCAGTGAAGAAATGCGCGAGCTGGTGCAAACCTTCCTGATGCTCGCCAGGACCCAGCGCGAAGACAGCGGCATGTCGCCCCGGTTGACGCTAGGGCAGGTGGCCGAGGACCTCGTTGGGCTGTGGCGTGCGCCGATCGAAGCCAAGGGCCTGACCCTGATCTTCGAGCCGGGGCAAACCGCCGACACCCCGTATAACGCCACGTTCCTGACCGCCGTCATGGGCAACTTGCTGCGCAACGCCTTGCACTACACCGATCAGGGCTTCATTCGCCTCACGCTGTCCCCGACCGGCTTCGTGGTCGAGGACAGTGGCGTGGGCATTCCCGAAGAAAAACGCGAGGCGATGTTCGAACCGTTCGTGCGAGGTAACGAAAAGCGCGGCGAAGGGCTTGGGTTGGGGCTTTCATTGGTCCAGCGGATTTGCGAGAACCAGGGCTGGACCGTGAGCCTCAGCACCATGGAGCCCAATGGCTGTCATTTTGAGGTTGAGTTGCATCCTCGCAACTGAGCACGGCGCTAAGGCCTGCATGTTGGACATATCCTGAAAACCCTCGAGTGCCTGCATGATGAAGTTTTCACAAAGGGATGACTTGGCGTGCACATGTCCATCCCTAACGTGGGAGCCATTACCTCATGGAGGCTCCCGTCAATGTCCAACCCTATCAAGCTCGACTTTTCCGAAAAATATGACGAAAAGCACGCCCACCAATACCTGCATAAACACCAGGCCGGTCTGAGCCGGCGTCTTTCCCACCGCCGTGATGAACAACTGGCACGCATGGCTTTGGCGTTGGCAGGTGACCCTGGCCTGGTGCTGGACTTGCCGTGTGGTGCCGGGCGTTTATGGCCTGTGCTGGCCGAAAAACCGAACCGGGTGATCATCGGTGCGGACAATTCCACAGCCATGCTCAAGACTGCGTTGAACGCTCAACCCGCCGATGTCGTAAAACGGGTACAACCCTTGCACGCTTCTGCGTTCGACATTGCCTTGCCTGATAACGCCGTCGACAGCATTTTTTGCATGCGCCTGCTCCACCACATCGGTGAACCTGCGCATCGACTGGCGATTCTGCGGGAATTCGAACGTGTCACTCGTGATAGCGTGATCGTTTCATTGTGGGTCGATGGAAATTTCAAGGCCTGGAGACGTAAGCGTCTGGAGCACACGCGTGGGCAGAAAGGCTACCAGAATCGATTTGTGTTACCGGCCGCTACAGTCGAGGGTGAATTTCGACAGGCTGGTTTCCGCATTCAGGAACGACTGGACTTCCTGCCGCTCTATGCCATGTGGCGAGTTTATGTATTACGCAAGAGGTAACAGCATGGTTGTGGCAGTAGAGACAACTGCGGTCCCCCGCTGCGGCTTCGAACACTTCTGGAATCAGCAGGGTGAATGGGTGGAACAACCCAATGTGCGTCGTGGTGGTGAAAGCGGAGTGCAGCGGATCAACAACGGCGGCGATCTGCTCTATGCCAAGCGTCAGACAGGGCATATTTACCGTAGCTGGTTGCATCCGTTTGGCCGCCCAACCGTGTTACGTGAGCAAGATGCCCTGCTGGCATTGAGCCGACTCGACGTCAGTGTTCCAAAGGTCATCTTCTGTGGCGCACAGCGGGACCCGATTCACAAGTGGCGTGCGCTGCTTGTGACTCATGCGCTGGACGGTTTCGTGGAGTTGGATCACTGGTATGCCGCAGGCGGGCGCGAGCGTCATGGCGAAGCGGGGCATGACCGAATTCTCCAGGCATTGGCAGAGAACCTGGCTCGCATGCATAAGGGGCGTTGGCAGCATGGCTGCCTCTATATCAAGCATGTATTTGTGCGCGTGACTGGAGAGGGTGAGTCCGCTCGAGCCGAAGTGGCCTTGCTGGATTTGGAAAAGTCCCGTCAACGTCTGACTTCCTGGACCGCAGCGTCCCATGACATGAAACAACTGCGACGCCATTCGTCGTTCAGCGATTCAGAATGGGAAAAACTCGTCTACTTTTACAAAGCGGCGTTTGGCAGCGCTATCAAAGGTTTATAGCGATGAAATTAGAAATTGCTAGAGGTTTATTTCTCGTAGGAGCCCTGGCAGTTACTTCTATGGCGGTGGCGGTATGGGAGCAGCCCCGTTCGCAGATCCTCAGTGCTTCCCACCCGGACGCGCACTGCCCTTTGCCACGTGTGGCCAAGGCCAGCGAGGCGATCCGGCCGGACGACGATCTGTTGCTGTTCATGTTCAGTCTTTCCCAAGGCATGAGGCCCCAGAGTTGATGGACAGAGAGCCCAAACAAAGGCCTCGCATATGCGAGGCCTTTGTTTTTGGCGATTGCAGCCTTCGGCAGCGCCTACAGGGCCAGTGGTCGCGCGTTAGGTTTTGTCCGGCTTGGCCAGCAACGTATACACGCAGGGCAATACGAACAGTGTGAACAACGTGCCAATCGACATCCCGGTGGCGATCACCAAGCCGATGTCGAAGCGGCTCACCGCCCCGGCCCCGGTAGCGAGGATCAATGGCACCATGCCAAATACCGTCGCCGCGGTGGTCATCAGTACGGGACGCAAACGAATCGATGCGGCTTGCTCCACGGCCTCCCGTGGGGTTAGCCCCTGTTCCCTGCGCAGCTGGTTGGTGAACTCAACGATCAGGATCCCGTGCTTGCTGATCAGGCCGATCAGCGTCACCAGTCCTACCTGGGTGTAAATGTTCATGCTCGACCAGCCGAGGAACAGCGGAATCAAGGCGCCGCAAATCGACAGCGGTACCGTCACCAGAATCACCAGCGGGTCCCGGAAGCTTTCGAACTGGGCGGCCAACACCAGGAAGATGATCGCCAGCGCCAGGGCAAAGGTGACCCACAGCGCGCTGCCTTCCTGAACGAACTGTCGCGACGCCCCTGCGTAGTCGAAAGCGAACCCTACCGGAGCCTCTTCTTGGGCAATCTGGCGGACCGTCTCGATGGCCTCGCCCATACTCACGATGGGAAAACCCGAGATCGTCACCGCGTTGAGTTGCTGGAACTGATTCAACTGCCGTGGTCGCGCCCGATCGCTGACTTTGATCAACGTCGACAGCGGCAGCAATTCACCCTGGGTATTTTTTACGTAGTAGTTGTTCAACCAGTCCGGATTGTCCCGGAACGGCCGTTCGACCTGGGCGATGACCTTGTAGCTGCGCCCTTCGATGGTAAAACGGTTGATCTCGGCTTCACCCAGCAGGGTGGCGAGTGTGCCGCCCAGGTCTTGCATCGAGACGCCCATCTGGGCGGCCTTGGCACGATCGATGTCCACGACGACTTCGGGTTTGTCGAAAGCCAGGTCAACGTCCATGAAAGCGAACTTGCCGGATTCCAGTGCGCGCTTTTTGACCCGCTCGGCAATCTGCAACAGCGTTGCGTAGTCCTTGGGCGAGTTGATGACGAACGCAAATGGCAAGCCTTCGCCGGTGCCAGGCAGGGAGGGCAGGTTGAAACCGAATATTTGCAGGCCGGGGATGTTCTCCAGCTTGGCCTGGACTTCAGGCAGGATTTCCATCTGGGTGCGGCTGCGTTCGTTCCAGGGTTTGAGCAGGAAGCCGCCGATGCCCGATTGCACGCCGTTGTATCCGTTGATCTGGAACGAGGAGTAGTACTCCGGGAACTCCTTGAAGATGGTGATGAAATGATCGGTGTAGCTGTTCAGGTAGTCGAGGTTGGTCGGCTGCGGGGCATTGGCCATCATGAAGATGATGCCCTGGTCTTCATCGGGGGCCAGCTCGGACTTGGTGAACATGATCAGCACCGGAATCAGCAGCAGCACGATCACCGCGAACACCAACACCACAGGCCGGGTATTGAGCATGCCGTGAAGCATGCGCTGGTAGCGGTTTTTAAGACGTTCGAAAACCACGTCCAGTCTATGCGCCAGTCCCGAGGGGTTCTCTTCGTGACGCAGCAGCATGGCGCACATCATGGGCGAGAGGGTCAGTGCGACGATCCCGGAAATGACCACCGCGCCGGCGAGCGTCAGCGCGAACTCCTTGAACAGCGCCCCCGTGAGCCCCTCCAGCAGACCGATCGGCGCGTACACCGCCGCCAGCGCGATGGTCATCGAGATCACCGGCATAGCGATCTCCCGGGCACCTTCAATTGCAGCGTCGAATGGGCTTTTGCCTTCCTCGATGTGCCGGTGGATGTTTTCCACCACCACGATCGCGTCGTCCACCACCAGACCAATTGCCAGCACCATGGCGAGCAGGGTCAGCAGATTCATCGAGTAGCCCATCAACTGCATGAAGAACATCACGCCAATCATCGACAGCGGGATGGTCACCACCGGGATGGCCACCGAACGCAGGGCGCCCAAGAACAGGAACACCACGACGATGACAATCAGCACCGCCTCGAAGAGGGTTTTGACCACCTCGTCGATGGAAGCCTGGATGAACAGGGTGGCGTCGTAGGCGATCTCGGCCTTGAGGTTGGCCGGCAGTTGGGCCTCCAGATCCGGCATGATCCTGCGCACTTCCTTGATCACGTCCAGCGGGTTCGCGCCGGGGGTGGCCTTGATGCCGATGTACACCGAGGGCGTGCCACCGAAGGAACTGATGGTGTCGTAGTTCTCGGCGCCCATCTCCACCCGGGCCACATCGCGCAACAGCACGCGGCTGTCGCCATCGGTCTTGAGCGGAATCGCCGCGAAGGCCTCGGCGGACTTGAGTTCGGTGTTGGCGTTGATACTGGTGACCACGTATTCGCCTTTCACCTCACCGGCGGCCGAGAGGAAGTTGTACTGGCGCACGGCATCGGTCACGTCGGCGGCGGTGAGGCCGAAACCGGCCAGCTTGACCGGATCCAGCCACAGGCGCATGGCGAAGACCTGGTTGCCGAGGATCTCCGCTTCGGCCATGCCCGGCAATGTCGCCAGCTTGGGCTGGACCACCCGTGACAGGTAGTCGGTGATCTGCGGGTTGTTCAGTTCCTTACTGAAAAAACTGATGTACATCAGTGCCGAGGCATCGGCGGCCTCGCGGCTGAGCACCGGATCTTCAGCGTCCTGGGGCAGTTGGTTCTTGACCTCGTTGGCCTTGGCCAGCAGCTCGGTAAAAAGCCGGTCGCTGTTGGAGCCGATGCGGGCGTAGACCGATATCACCGAGAAATTCTGACGGCTGACCGAGGTCATGTAGTCGATGCCCTCGGCGCTGGCCAGACTCTGTTGCATCGGCTGGGTGATATAGCCCTGGATGGTCTCGGCGTTGGCCCCGGGGTAGGCGGTGGTCACCGTGATCAGGGCGTTCTCCATCTGCGGGTACTGGCGCAGGGGCAGCTTGCTCCAGGCCTGGAAACCCAGCAGCACGATCAACAGGCTGACCACGGTGGCGAGCACCGGACGGCGGATGAACGGATCAGTAAAAGCCATGAGGGTTCCTTGATCAGTCCGCAGGGGGCGGGCTGTTCTGTTCGGTCAGGGTCTTGTCGTCGCTGATGGCGATGGGCGTGCCGTTATCCAGTTTGATCTGGCCGGCGATCACGACCTGTTCGCCGCTCTGCACGCCTTTGGAAACCAGCACGAGCCCGTCGCGTCGCTCACCGGTTTCGACGAATCGCCGTTCGGCGATCAGGATCGGCTGGCCCTTGTCATCTTTCTCGACGGTGCCGTCGTCGGCTTTCTTCTGCGTCACGACGTACATGGAGTTGCCGTAGAGGGTGTAGGTCACGGCGCTTTCCGGCACGACGATGGCGTTGGCCTTGTCCGGCAAGATCACCTGCAGGCTGGCGAACATGCCGGGCAACAGCCTGCCGTCGGGGTTGCCCAGGGTAGCGCGTACCAGCACGTTGCGAGTGCTGTCTTCGATCTTGGGGTTGATCGCGCTGATGGCGCCGACGAAGGTCTGGCCGGGATAGGCCGAGACACTGACGTTGACTGCCTGGCCCACCGCGAGCTTGGGTACCGCTTGCTCGGGGAGGTAGAAATCCACATACAGGCTGCTCAGGTCCTGCAGGGTGGCGATCACCGTGCCGCTGGCCAGATAGTCGCCGACGTCCACCTGGCGAATGCCGATGGTGCCGCTGAACGGCGCAACGATGTGTTTCTTGGCCAGCGAAGCCTTGAGCTGGTTGACCGTGGCCTGGTTCTTTTTCAACTGCGCCGCGAGCCGGTCGAATTCGCCCTTGGAGATCGCCTGGCTGCCCACCAGTTGCCGACCCCGGCCAAAATCCAGTTGCGACAGGTTAAGGTCGGCCACGGCGGTTTCCAGCAGCGCGCTTTCGACGTCACTGTCCAGTTGCACCAGTGGCTGGCCGGCCTTGACCTTTTGCCCCGACTGGAACTGCACCTTCTGCACCGTCCCGGCAATTTCCAGGCTCAGGTCTACGCCTTGCAGTGCGGTGAGGCTGCCGACGGTGGGCAGGCGGGTTTGCCAAGGCTGCTCGACAGCCGTGGCCACGGCGACGCTGACCGGCGGTTTGGGGGCAGAAAACATCTGGATCTGCTGGTAAACGGAGAAACCCTTGTAGCCGGCCAGTAGCAATACCACCAGCAGGACAACACCCAACATGATCAGCATGCGGCGTCGCAGCATGTTCCACTTCCTTGGAAATAAGCCGAGAGAAAATACAGACAGGCGGGCACATTACTCCGAGTACGCGACCGATTCAAAACGATGTTCATCGGTAATGTGTAAGGATTTTTCCTGAAGGCCCGCCGCCCGCTTGTCAGATCAAATGCAAATGGTTGTCCCAGAGCCCTGCGGGCAGATCCAGTGGTTTTGCAACCAGTTGTGCCTGCCGGCAATCGTAAAAGCGGCAACGGCCCTGACCCGATGTCACGACGAAACCGTCGGCCACCGCACCCACACCGGCGCAGTCCGGCAGAGGCGCATCCAGGCGTACTTCGCCGCTGTCCAGGTCCCAGATAAAAAAGCGGTTGCCACGGGGCGCTGTCAGGGCCACCAGGCGCAGGTCGCTGTGTACGGCAACGCTGGCGGTGTAATGACCCATGGCCTGCAATTGATGCTCGGCCACCGGGAATGCCTGGAACGGCTGGCCCGGACGCTTGATTGCCAGCAGCTCGGAGGATTCGTGGGCATCGCCCATGAATTGCTGGCCGCAAACGATGGTGCCGTCGCTGGCGATGCCCATGTGGCGCACGCTGTTCATCGATTGGGCGAGGGTTTCCTTGCTCAGCAGTGTGCCATCGCGCTGCATCAGTACCAGGCTCGGCTCCATGGCATTGAGGTTCATCTCGACGCGGCTTTCGGCCTCGGTGCGGATGCCGCCGTTGGCGACCACCAGCGTTTCGCCGTCGGGCATCCATGACACTTGATGAGGGCCGATGCCGTGAGTCGACAGTTCGCCGCTGTGCACCAACCGTTCGCCTTCAAAACGGTACACGCCCAGCAGGCCGCGGCCTGGATCGGTCGTGTCGTTCTCGGTGGCGTACAGCCATTCGCCGCTTTTATGAATCACCGCGTGCCCATAAAAATGCCGGTTCGGCAACGAGGTGAGGGTCTGCAGCAGCGAACCGTCGCGCAGGTCGATCAGGTAGCTTTCGGTGCCTGGGCGACGAGCGACGAACAGCGCAATCGGTTTTGTCGGATGGTCAATGATGTCGTGGCAGCGCTGCTTGACCTGGGTGGCGAACACCCGGCTGCCGTCCAGTCGATAGCCCACGGCGTAGTGCTTGCCGTCGCTATCGTCCCGTGCCGAAAGCAGGAGCGGATGCTTGTCCTGTTGCTTGAACAGCGTCCAGCCGCCCAGGGTAACGGCGCCGAGCAGCAGGCTGCCCAGTGCCAGAGCCTGACGTCGAAACATGATCAGTCACCGTCGTTGGCATTGAAGCCCAATTGAATGCCCAGCGCCTTGGCCAATTCGCCTTCGTGCAGGCGATGGACAACGTTGAGGCTGTCGTACAGTTCGTTGAGTTGCTGGCGTCCGGCGTCGTCAGCGAGCATTTCGACCAGCGAGCGCTGGCTGTCGGCGAACAGTTTCAACGAGGTGTCGTAGGCCGCGTCGATCTTGTCGGCCAAGGGTTTCTGTTCGCTTGGCAACAGGCTGCGCAGGCCCTTGTTATCCACGCCGACCCAGACGGTCCTGGCCGCGCTCAGGCTGGCTTGCAGGCCTTGCAGCGACGACTGGCTGCGCCAGGCATCGGCCTGGAACGGTTGTGGTACGCCCTTGCTCTGGCGGCCCATCGGCGTGCCAAGTTTCTTCTTCAAGGTGTCCAGGGCAGTGACCTGGACCCGCAGCAAATCGGCGATCGCTTCGTGGGAATCGGCGTAGCGCTCGTTCGGAAACTTGCTCATCTGGGCGAGCATGCCGTCGTTGGTATTCCAGCGCGACAGGATATCTTCGGCCAATTGCTTCTGACGTTCGCCAATGGCGATCAGCAGCGGGCAGTACTTGGCTTTTTGCGCGCTGTCGGCCATGTCGATCCTGGCGTCGAACAGCAGGTACTCATAGGCGGAGAGGCCTTGGACCACAACGCTGGACTTGGCCAGACCGGCAACGTCGATCTGCGGCTGGTTATTGACCAGTTGCTCGACCTGACGGCCCACCAGGTTTTTCTTGTCCGGCCAGAACTGCACCTGCCAGGCGCGATTGCCCTCGGCCAACGGGCCGATCAGCAGTGGTTGCAACTCGGCCCAGGCTTTTTGTGCCTTGAGAAAGTCGGCGCGGGCGGTCTCCAGGTTTTCCTTGCCCTGGCAGAAGGCCAGGGCGCTGGTTGCCAGTTGCCGGTCAGCCTCGACCCAGCGGCTGTAGGTGGGCAGGATCACTTGCTTGGCGATGGCCGCTGAGGTGACCGCTTGCGGATCCTGGGGCGAGCATGCGCCGAGGACGATGGCGGCGAGGCTGGTAAACAACAGCTTGGGACGGAACATGTCGGGCTCCCGTTTTTCGGAGAATGCGATTAAAGGGAATTCAGGAACGCCAGCAACGCAGTGCGTTGCTCGGCATTGAACGCTAGAACTTGTCGCTGCGCCGCTTGCGCTTCGCCGCCATGCCATAGCACGGCTTCGAGCAGGTTGCGCGCGCGACCGTCGTGCAAGAACTGGGTGTGACCACCGACGGCTTCGGTCAGACCGATGCCCCACAGCGGTGGGGTCCGCCAGTCACGGCCGCTGGCCTTGAATTCGCTGCGGTTGTCGGCCAGGCCTTCGCCCATGTCGTGCAACAGCAGATCGGTGTAGGGGCGAATGACCTGATTCGCCAGTTCCGGTTCGGCAGCGTTGGCGGACGTGGTGTACTTCGGGGTGTGGCACGACTGGCAGCCGGCCTGGAAAAACAGATTCTTGCCGGCCAGCACCTGGGGCGAGTTCACCTCGCGCCGGGCCGGTACGGCGAGGTTGCGGCTGTAGAACAGCACCAGGCGCAGAATGTTGTCGCTGACTTCCGGCTCGCCATCGGCGCCGTTGCCGTTCGGGGCGCGCTTGCAGTCGACCTGGGCCTGGGTGCAATCGTCGAAGGGGCGCAGGCTTGTCGTCAGGCCCATGTCACCGGAAAAGGCGTGGACGTTCTGCTGATTGAGGTTCGGCTGGCCGGCCTTCCAGCCGAAACGCCCCAATACGGTCTTTTGCTGGACATCGTCCCAGACCTGGTTCGGCCGGCCGACGATACCGTTGTTCTCCCGCGCCTGGGCTTGGGCGTTGGCCAGGATAGCTTCATCGGGAATCGCTTCGAGCAGCCCCAGGCCGATCATCGGCGGTGCGACGCGGGCCGAAAAGCGTGTGTCGGGGTGCATCGGGCCATAGCCCAGTTGGGTGATCTGCAGTTGCGGCTTGCGCAGTTCTACGACGGTGCCGTCGTCGAAGCGCACCGGGACTGGCGTGTAATCGACCCGCACCTTGCCTTCGGGGACAACGCCGGGCACGGACATGTCCTGCAATTGCCCGCCATAGGTCGGCTCCGGCACCACCCCCAGTTGTTCAATGACCTTGGCGTAGGCCGGGGCATCGGGAATCGACAGGCGCACCAGCATCGACACCGCGCTGGCCGCGTCCGGTGCCGGCGGATGGCCGCGACCGTCCTTGACGTGACAGTTCTGGCAGGCGTTGGTATTGAACAATGGCCCCAGACCGTCCCGTGCGGTGGTGGTCGAGGGCGCGATCACCCAGGGGCTACGGAAAAAACTGTTGCCCACGGCGAAGTCCACGCGCCGCGAAGGTGGCAGGTTGGCCGAGGGCAGGGAAAAGGCGTTCTGATCACTCTTGCGTACCGTCGCAGCGCCACCGGACCGGGCTTCGCCGGGTTCGGCCTGGGTAAAACGCGGGGCGTCATCGCAGGCACTCAGGCCCAGGGCCATGAACAGAGCGCATAAGCGAAGAGGCAACGACGGCATCGGACTTCCTGGAAGAGGAGTGAAACGAGGGCGCAAAGTCTAACAGGGCGCAGGGGTTTGAATAAGAGGAATTATCGTTTGGTTTGATGCGGGGGCAGTTCGGTCTGTGGGAGCAAAGCTTGCTTGCGATAGAGGCGCGTCGATTTCTGAAACATCGCGTCGCGTCCATCGCGGGCAAGCCTTGCTCCCACCATGCGCAGGCTTAGGGCTGAACGACCGCCCCCGGCACCAACGGCAGTTCCAGACTCGCGATGAACCCGCCCTCGGGGTGATTGGCCAACACCAGCGCGCCGCCATGACGCTCGGCGGCGCGGCGGGCGATGGCCAGGCCCAGGCCATGGCCGGCGGCGGTCTGGCCGGGGGCGCGGTAGAACGGTTCGCCCAACTGGCCCAGGTGTTCGGCCTCCACCCCCGGTCCGTGATCGCGCACGCTGACCATGATCCGCTCTCCTTGGCGCAGCGCGCGGACTTCGATCGGTTGACCGACCGGATTGAAACGCTGGGCGTTGCGCAGCAGGTTATCCAGGGCCCGTTCAATCATGGTCGGCCAACCTTTGAGGGTCAGGTTCGGTTCAACGTCCAATTGCACGCTTTGTTCTGGAGAGGCCAGCTGTGTGTCTTTTTGCAGGGTAACCAGCAGATCGTTGAGGTCCACCTCTTCAGCGCTGGCGTTGTCGGCATCGACCCGGGCCAACACCAGGATTTCGCTGATCAGCGCTTCCAGGCGATCACATTCGCGGGTCAGGCGCGGCCAGAGCTTTTCCCGCTCCTCGGGGCTGGCCCGTTCCGCCAGCGCCAGGGCAATGCGCAGTCGGGCCAAGGGCGAGCGCAATTCGTGGGACACATCCCGCAGTAATTGGCGCTGGCTGGCGATCAGGCTTTGCAGGCGCGCGCCCATGCGGTTGAAGTCGGTGGCCAGCACACCAAATTCATCCCGGCGATTGGCCAGTTTGGCGAGGCTGTTTTGCTGGTAGGTGGTCTGCCCCAAATCATGCACTGCACCGCGCAGGCGGCTCAACGGACGGGTAATGGACAGGGTCACCAACAGGCTGAACAACGTCAGCACCACCAACGCGATCCCCAGCGCACTCAGAGGCCAGAGCAGGCTGCCGCGATGCCAGGCATCCAGTTCGGGGTGGGGTATGCGGTAGATGAACAGGTAAGTGTCGCCGGTTTTGGCGCTGGTGAACTCGTCGGTCAAGCGCCGCCAGGGCAGGCGTCGGTCGTTGTCGTTCTGTCGCGCTTCGAAGGCCTGTGCTCGACGCGGGAAAGTGCCGCGTACCACTGGGGCACCGCTCTCGTTAAGCACCTGGACGTTGATGTGATACTGATGCTTGCGTTGTTGCAGGATCTGCTCGGCGGCGTCTTCGCCCTGGCTTTCGAAGGTTTGTGTCCACTCTTCGGCCAGGGTGTTGAGGCCCGGATGGCGGCTGAGGATCCAGGCGTCCTGGTTCAGCATGTGGCCCAGCAGAATCGAAAGCCCTGCAACCAGGGCGATGGCCAGCCAGAAACTGGCCAGGATGCGCCAAAACAGTGAACGCACGATCAATCCTCGAAAAACAAAGAAAGCCCAACGGCGATTGGCCGTTGGGCTGGGGTGCTTCAGCGCATTATTGCGCCTTTTGCGGTTGTTGCGCTTTCCAGGCCTTGAACTCGGCCCACTCGGCCCGACGCTCGGCCTGCTTCTTCTGAATGGCGTCAAACTCTTTTTGCTGCTCAGGCTTCAACAACCCACGGATCTGGGCGTCGACTTTTTCGTGCCGGGCGGCCATTTCATCTTTCATGGCTTTCTGATCGGCTGGCGACAGTTTGGCCAGGTACTTTTCTACCAGTTCGCGGCGCTCGTGGCGCTGTTCGCCCATGATCTTGCGGATCTGCTGGCGTTGTTCGCGGCTCAGGTCCAATTGGCTGTACGGACCTTTGTCGTGCATCTGGCCGCCATGACGCGGGCCATCCATCGGGCCCATTGGTCCCATCGGGCCGGCGCCTTCAGGCATGGCCATCGCGACGGTAGGCAGGGCAGCAGCGAACATCAGAGCGATGAGGGTCTTGCGCATGGTGTATCTCCTTGTCTCGTTCCCGGTCAGTTCCGGATGAGTTCAGGTTACGCAGATCAAGGTCAGCGGCGGTCAGGGGTGGGTAAAGCTTGGGTAAAGACGTTTTGATGCAGGCCTGACAAATCTGCAGGACCGAGCGCAAAGCCCTGTGGGGGCAAGGCTTGCCCGCCATGAAGATAACGCGGTCTCTAAGGGAACCAAGGCGCCTGCATCGCGAGCGATGCTTTGCGCCCACAGCCCAGCGGCGCAGCGCTTAAAGGCTGTAGTAATAACCCCGGCTACGCAGAGCCACGATGCGTGGGCGACCGTCGGCGTGCGGGCCGATTTTCTTGCGCAGGTTGCTTACATGCATATCGAGGCTACGGTCGTACAGGGTCAGCTTGCGTCCCAGGGCGATCTGCGCCAGTTCCTGCTTGTCCAGTGGCTCGCCCGGCTGCTTGAGCAGCGCTTCGAGCAGGCGGCTTTCGGAAACAGTGAGGGTCTGCTCCTGCTCATCGATGCTGACCACGCCTCGCACCGGGCTGAAGGTCAGGTCGCCCAGTTCGATCTGGCTGGACACCGCCGTCGGATGACTGCGGCGCAAGACCGCGCGCAGGCGGGCGGTCAGTTCCCGTGGATCGCAGGGTTTTGCCAGGTAATCGTCGGCCCCCAGTTCCAGGCCCAGGATGCGATCCAGCGGTTCGCCACGGGCCGAGAGCATCAGCACCGGCAGCTCCGGATGATCGTTGCGCAACTGCTTGAGCAGTTCCAGGCCGCTGCCGTCGGGCAGCATCACATCCAGCACCACCGCCGCCGGGGCGGTTTCGGCCAAGGCCTTGCGGGCGCTATGGCCATCGTGACAGGCCCGGACCAGAAAACCTTCCTGACCCAGCCAACTGCCGAGGAGCTCACACAGCTCCTGGTCATCATCAATCAGTAACAGCTCGCTCATGACTCACTCAATTTAGCCATTGCCGACGTTGTCTACGTCCACCGCTGGCAAAGATACCGCAGAGCAGGGCCAATAGCGCTACCCCGGCACCAATGACGAACCACTGCTGCTGATCGGTCAGCAGGCGTGGCAGGGGGCTGGCCTGGGCTTCCTTGAGTTGCAGCTTCAGACGCTGGTTCTCCTGGCGCAATCGACTCACCAGCGCGCTCTCGCGTTCGCTGTTGGCGTTTTGCAGTTGCTGGGTCAGTTCCTCGCGCATGCGTTCGCTGTTTTTCAAGCGTTGCTGCAATTCGGTGATCTGACTGCCTGCGCTCAAGGACAAGGGCGTCGAATGACTGCCGTCGGTGCTTTCTTCCCCATGGGCGGGAGCCCCGATCACCAACATGACCCCTAACAGGCACAGCGGACCTTTGCGCATTGCAACTCCTGAATTCCAATCGAGATTAGACAGGTTGTCGGCAGGTAAACGAGAACAATGAGCGATTGAGCGCAATGAGCCGCGAAGGCTCATCACGCATCGGGATGTTAAGGCAGGACTTGCTTGAACGGCTTGACCACGACATTGGCGTAGACACCGGCGGCCACGAACGGATCGGCTTCGGCCCAGGCTTGCGCCGCGGCCAGGGAATCGAACTCGGCGACGATCAGGCTGCCGGAGAAACCCGCCGCGCCGGGGTCGTTGCTGTCCACCGCCGGGTGCGGGCCCGCCAGCACGATTCGGCCTTGGGCCTTGAGCTGTTGCAGGCGCTCAAGGTGTTCAGGGCGGGCGGCCAGGCGTTTTTCCAGGGAATTGGCGACGTCGGTGGCAATGATTGCGTAGAGCATGTCAGTCCTCGGTTTTTGGCGTGGTGGTATCGGCATCGTGCAGATGACGGGACAGGTAGATGCCCTGGCCAATCAGGAACAGCAGCGTCATGCCCAGGCTGCCGAAGACCTTGAAGTCGACCCAGTAGCTCTGGAAGGTGAACGCGACGAACAGGTTGGCGGCGCCGCAGAACAGGAAAAAGCCGATCCAGGCGATGTTGAGCCGGGTCCAGATGACGTCCGGCAGGTTCAAGGCGTGGCCCATGATGCGCTTGATCAGCAGGCGATCGCCGACGAAGTGACTGCCGATGAACGCCAGGGCGAACAGCCAGTTGACCACCGGGGCTTTCCACTTAAGGAAAGTTTCGCTGTGGAAGGCCAGGGTCAGGCTGCCGAAGACGAGGCAGGCGATCAGGGTCAGCCACTGGCTTTTCTCCAGCTTGCGTTGGGCCACGAACAGGGCGCCATAGACCACCAGCGAACTGATGATCAGCATCGCGGTGGCGCTGTAGATACCGCCTACAGTCAAGGAGTGACCGGCAATGTCGACGGTCCGTGGGTCAAGTTTGTAGACGATGAAAAACAGCAGAAGCGGGATGAAGTCGATGAATTGTTTCACAGTGGCAGCCAGAAGCAGGATGTGGCGGCATAATAACAAACATCCTTGGCCGCGATAGGGCCAGCTGATTTGAGGTAACAAACTCTCGTGAATGTTGATTTGCACTGCCATAGCACGGCCTCCGATGGCGCCCTGGCGCCTGCGGTTCTGGTGGCGCGGGCGTTCGAGCACGGCGTGCGAGTCCTGGCCCTGACCGATCATGACACCCTCGAAGGCCTCGACGAGGCCCGTAGCGCGGCGACGACGCTGGGCATGCAACTGGTCAACGGGGTCGAATTGTCCTGCACCTGGGGCGGCGCGACTATTCACGTGCTGGGTTACGGTTTTGATGTAAATGCGCCGTCACTGGTCCAGGCCATTGCGCAACTGCACGACGGCCGCTGGCTGCGTGCCGAAGAGATCAGCCGCAAGCTTGCGCTAAAGGGCATGCCTGGTGCGCTTGAGGGCGCCCGGCAGATCCAGCAGGAACTGGGCGACAGTGGCAACGCCCCGGCCCGTCCGCACTTCGCGGACTGGATGGTGCGCGAAGGTTTCGTCAAGGACCGCGCCGAAGCGTTTCGCAAATGGCTGGGAGCCGGCAAGCTCGGGGACGTCAAGCAACACTGGCCGACCCTGGAAGAGACCGTCCAAACCCTGCGATCCGCCGGGGCCTGGGTCAGCCTGGCGCATCCGTGGCACTATGATTTCACCCGCAGCAAGCGCCGCCGCCTGGTGGCCGACTATATTCAAGCAGGGGGCCACGCCATCGAGGTGGTCAATGGCCATCAGCCTGCCGAGCAGGTCGGCAGCCTGGCGATTCTGGCCCGTGAGTTCGGCCTGCTGGTGACCGCCGGCAGTGATTTTCATGGCCCTGGAGGCTGGTCCGAGATAGGCGAATATCGCCCGTTGCCGGAAGATCTGCCACCACTATGGTGTAGATTCAAACATGATCCCGTTACCGCCACCGTCTGAACAGGTAGAACACGTGAGTCAATTTTTCCAGATTCATCCGGAAAACCCGCAAGCGCGCCTGATCAAACAGGCGGTGGAAATCATTCGG
Source organism: Pseudomonas sp. P105 (assembly GCF_032614175.1). NCBI lineage: Bacteria > Pseudomonadati > Pseudomonadota > Gammaproteobacteria > Pseudomonadales > Pseudomonadaceae > Pseudomonas > Pseudomonas sp. P105. The sequence goes on along the minus strand of NZ_CP126693.1, from coordinate 4,838,980 downwards.
GGCGGTGGTGTGGTGGTCTATCCCACCGATTCCTCCTACGCCATCGGCTGTCAGATCGGCGACAAGAACGCTGTAGAGCGGGTAAGACGCCTGCGTCAGCTGGATGACAAGCACAACTTTGCGCTGATTTGCAGCGACCTGTCGCAGTTGGGCCTGTTCGCCAAGATCGACACCGGCACCTTCCGCCTGCTCAAAGCCCACCTCCCTGGGCCTTACACCTTTATTCTCAACGCCACCCGGGAAGTCCCGCGGCTGTTGCTGCACCCGAAAAAACGCACCATCGGCCTGCGGGTGCCCAGCCACCCCATTGCCCTGGCGTTGCTGGCCGAGCTGGGTGAACCGCTGATGAGCGTGACCTTGATCATGCCCGGCGAGACGGAGCCGATGAATGACCCTTACGAGATGCGCCAATTGCTCGAGCATCAGGTCGACCTGATCATCGACGGCGGTTTCGGCGGGATGAAGGCGTCCACGGTGATCAACCTGGCCGATGGCGAGCCGCAAGTGGTGCGTATCGGTTGCGGCGATCCAGCCCCGTTCCTGGTCGAGGCCTGAGTGTCCGCAGTGGAAACCGCCGTTGAGAGCGCCGACAGCCAGGCCGGCGCTCAGCAAGAGCTGCCGTTCGCCATGGTCTATGGCCAGGCGGTCATGGAAATGCCCCTGGACCTGTACATTCCGCCGGATGCGCTGGAGGTATTCCTTGAAGCCTTCGAAGGCCCGCTGGACCTGCTGCTGTACCTGATCCGTAAACAGAACATCAACATCCTCGACATCCCCGTGGCGGAAATCACCCGCCAGTACATGGGCTACGTCGAGTTGATGCAGTCGGTGCGCCTGGAACTGGCGGCCGAATACCTGGTGATGGCGGCCATGCTCGCCGAGATCAAGTCGCGAATGCTGCTGCCACGCTCGGCAGAAATCGAGGAGGAGGAAGACGATCCGCGCGCCGAACTGATCCGCCGCCTGCAGGAATACGAACGCTTCAAGGTGGCGGCCGAAGGCATTGATGGCTTGAGCCGGGTCGGGCGCGATGTGGTGGTGCCCAAGCTCGATGCACCCGAGGCGCGAGCGCGCAAATTGCTCCCGGATGTCAGCCTCGAAGAGTTGCTGATGTCCATGGCCGAGGTGCTGCGCCGGGGCGACATGTTTGAAAGTCACCAGGTCAGCCGCGAAGCCCTGTCCACCCGCGAGCGCATGAGCGATGTGCTGGAGCGGCTCAAGGGCGGCGGCTTTGTGCCCTTCGTCGAGCTGTTCACCGCCGAAGAAGGGCGGCTGGGCGTGGTGGTGACGTTTATGGCGGTCCTGGAATTGGTCAAGGAATCCTTGGTCGAGCTGGTGCAGAATGAGCCGTTCGCAGCGATCCACGTGCGGGCACGAGCCGAATAACGAGCAAATCAATGAATCTGACTGAACCCCGCGAGCTGGCGCCGTTGCTTGAAGCTTTCCTGTTGGCCTCGGGAAAACCGCAATCGATGGAGCGCTTGTTCGAACTCTTCGAAGAAGGTGAACGGCCCGAGCCGGCCGTGTTCAAGAAAGCCCTGGCGCTCCTGGGTAAGTCCTGCGAGGGGCGGGCGTTCGAACTCAAGGAAGTGGCTTCCGGCTACCGCCTGCAGATCCGCGAGAAATTTTCGCCCTGGGTCGGGCGTCTGTGGGAAGAGCGGCCTCAGCGCTATTCCCGTGCCATGCTCGAAACCATGGCATTGATCGCTTATCGCCAACCGATCACCCGAGGTGAAATCGAAGATGTGCGGGGCGTGGCGGTCAACAGCCACATCGTCAAGACGCTGCTTGAGCGCGAGTGGATCCGGGTCGTTGGCTATCGCGACGTGCCGGGTAAACCGGCGATGTTTGCCACCACCAAGGCCTTTCTCGATCACTTCAACCTCAAGAACCTCGACGACCTGCCGCCGCTGGCCGAACTGCGGGAGCTGGAACCCGAGCCGATGCTGGAATTCGACGACGCCCCGGTGCCCCAAAGCTTGCAGGAACTGGCCGACGCCAGCGCCGAGCCGGAGGAACCCAAGGAAGAAACCAGTTTCCATTCGTTGTTGCTGGAACTGGACACCATGGAAGAGGGGCTCAAGACCGATTTCGACGATCTGCTGCGTGAGGCAACGGAGCTTGACGGCGAAACGGATGAGCCCGCGCAACCGGGCAGCGAAGTTGAACTTCAGGCCGAACCTGACCCCGAACCAGAAGAAGACATTCTTGGCGTAGCCGCGGCCCGGGAAAAACTGCTGGCCGCCGTCGCCGCCCTCGAACCACGCGAACCCGAGCCTGAGCTCAGCGATGAAGAAGCCGAGGCCCGCGCCCTGGCCGAAGCGATTGAAAACGAACGACGCCAGTTCGACGATTGATCACGGCTGACGCAGCGCCGCCCCATTGTGGGAGCGAGCCTGCTCGCGATGGCGGTCTGTCAGCCAACATCATTTTTGAAGGTGAAATCGCTATCGCGAGCAGGCTCGCTCCCACATTAAGTCATGCGGTGCACCATGAGTTCCACCAAAGACCCCTGCATCAGCCTCTGCAAGTTCGACGACGACATCTGCATCGGCTGTGGCCGCAGCAAGCGCGAGATCAAAGCCTGGAAGAAACTCGACAAGGATGACAAGCGCACGGTGTTGGCCGAAGCGGCCTTGCGCCTGATCAAACTGGGCGCCACCGGTCGGCGGAAAAAACGCTGAAGGTTCGTCGATCAGCTAGTCTCTGATGCGCAAATGCCTTAACGAGCGTATGATTCGCGACCCTTTGGCGATCCCTTCGTCATAGACCCGTTTTCAAAGTGTCAGGCCACGCCTGACCCGACCACACCGGGAGGTGCCCAGAATGAAAGACCAAGACCAGAACGACAGCCAGGAAATCGGCCCAGCAGGCGAGAAACTGCAAAAAGTCCTCGCCCGTATCGGCGTCGGCTCGCGCCGCGACGTGGAAACCTGGATCACCCAGGGCCGGATCAAGGTCAACGGCAAAGATGCCACCTTGGGCCTGCGTGTCGACATGCATGACGCCATCACCATCGATGGCAAGGTGATCAAGCGCGAAGAGGCCGCCGAAACGGTGCGCCGCGTGATCATGTACAACAAACCCGACGGCGAGATCTGCACCCGTGACGACCCGGAAGGCCGTCCGACCGTGTTCGACAAAATGCCGCGTCCGAAAGAAGGCCGCTGGATCAACATCGGTCGCCTGGACATCAACACCACCGGTTTGCTGATGTTCACCACCGACGGTGAGCTGGCCAACCGCTTGATGCACCCGTCCTACGAGATGGACCGCGAATACGCCGTGCGTGTACGTGGTGAAGTCGACGACGAAATGATCGAGCGCCTGAAGGCCGGCGTTGTGCTGGAAGACGGCCCGGCGCGTTTCACCGACATCAAGCAGGCGCCCGGTGGTGAAGGCTTCAACCATTGGTACCACTGCGTGGTGATGGAAGGCCGCAACCGTGAAGTACGGCGCCTGTGGGAATCCCAGGGGCTGGTGGTCAGCCGCCTCAAGCGCGTGCGTTTCGGTCCGGTGTTCCTCAACTCCGACCTGCCGATGGGCCGCTGGCGCGAAATGAGCCAGTACGAAGTCGACATCCTGGCGGCCGAAGTCGGCCTCAAGCCGGTAGCGATGCCGCAGATGACCGCCAAGAGCAAGGACAAGCTGGAGCGCATGCAGCGTAAATCCTCGCGTCCGATGGGCAAGACCGAGCGCGTGCGTACGCTGCGTCCTGCCGCTGATGGCCCGGCCGCAGGTCCGCGTCCGTCGCGCGAGCCGCAGATCGAAGGCGAACGCCCGGCCCGCAAGCCTGCGCCACGTCAGGACGGCGAACGCGGCCCGCGCACGCCACGCCCGGCCAACGGTCGTACCGAGCGCAACGAAGGTCGCGGTGCTCCGGCCGGTCGTGGTACGCCGGTGGCGGATCGCCCGGCCGACACCAAGCGTCCGGCCAAACCCGCAGCGAAAAAGCGCCCGGGCATCGTCCTGGTCGACCGCGACGCGCCATCGGGCAAACGTCGCGGTGCCCCAGCGGGTTCGGGGCAGCGTCCGGGGTTTGGGCGTCGTAAGCCGGAGTGAGGCAGTTGTGAGGTTCTAGCTGCAAGAAAAAACGCCAACCCCTTGTGGTTGGCGTTCTTTTTGGCTTGGTTTTAGTGATGCGGTACAGATAGTCCGCCATCGCGAGCAAGCTCGCTCCCACACTGGGACGGTGTCGGTCGCAGATCTTCCATTCGCTGAAGCTCAACCGTGGGAGCGAGCTTGCTCGCGATGGCGGCATCAGCCTTACAGAAATCCCAACCTAAAGCACAAACCGCCCATCAAACATCGGCTCGTTATCCAACGCCAACACACCGCTCTCGAAAATCAGATCCAGATGATGGCTGCCCTTGGCCCCGCCACCCAGCCCCAGGTGCAGGCCGCAATGGCGCTCCTCGAAACCGGCATTGCGGGCATAGAGGCTCTTGACCCCTTCGTTGGTGCCGATGCCCAGTTCCTCGATACGCCGGTTGGACGGGTTGGCGTCCAGGTATTTATTGAAGTCGTGTTCCAGGCCCGGCACATCGCTGGCGATTTTCTGAATGGTGGAGTCTTCGATCCACAACTCCAGCGGCGATTGCAGTACGCCGTATTTGCGGGCGAACGGGATGGTGCTCAGGAAAGTGCCGACGAACTTCACCTGACCGTTAATGGTGTCGCTGTGGGTAGCGATTTCGCCGGGTGCCAGGTCGTAGTTGCCAACACCGTTGATGTCGGTCCATTTCTTGACGCTGTTGAGGGCCGTATCGAAATACGAACCGTGGTCATCCTGAAAACTCAACGTCGTTGCTTGGGACATGCGCCGGATCAGATGACTGTTGAGCCCGGCGATGCGCTGGGGAATCACGCTGAAGGTGTCGTAGAAATAGTCGCCGTAGTCCTTGAACAGCAGCGATTTCTTCCAGTTGTCCGCCATCACGCCTTGCAGCGCGCGAACAAAGTCCGGGCCGTCGGGGCGTGGGTTGGGCAGGGTGGAAGAGTCGTAGAAGAAAATGTACAGATCGCTGTCGGCAATCGCCTTGGACAGTCGCTCCGTGGATTCAAGGTCCAGGCGCATGGTGCTGAACCGGAAGGGTGAACCGCTGCCAGCCTGTTCGGCAATGGCCCCGGTCAGTGCTTCGTAGTCGGCGGTATGGCCGAGCAACACCTTGGCTGGCTGGATGCCGGCCAGGGCGGGATGATGTTCAAGGTAGTAAAGGAAATGTGAGATGGCTCGTTGCGTGTCCATGCTTATTCTTCCCTGACAGTGGTGTTTGGCTTCCCTGAAATCTGCAAAGTGGCGGAGCCGACCGGCCGGATCGCCTCCGCCGGGCGATGCTTACAGAGGCCACATCGCCGTGCCGAACGGAACAACGGCGTCGGCTTGCATCATTTCAACTGCGGCTTCGTGGGTCGGTGCTTCAAACCATTCGTCCAGTTGCAGTTCGGTTTCCAAGTCTTTGTCCAGTGCTTGCATAGTGAATCTCCTAGATGACTTTTACGGAAAATTGCGAAGTCGATTCCGCGATGGAGAACTGACCGGAAGCGGCTGCGCAAAACCTGCCGGCACGACGCCTTGGCAAGTCGCTGAAAACCTAGTCGAGGGTTTTTTGGAATGCAAAAAAATATTTTATTTTTTTCGTTTGAACTTTTTATTCCATTTTTACCGAAGAAATTAGTTATTCAAAAACAGTTGGCTGTGTAGTTTTTTGCTTAGGTAGCTAGCTACCGTCAATTTGCAGTCAGCTTACAGAAAATTCCCACACGGAAAGTTTGCGTTACGGTTTGTAAAGAAATGCTGACGATTTTTGCCTATCAAATCGGTCTGTACCGGCGTTTGGCTGTGCTGTAAGAAAAAACTGCCGAGAAGGTCGGTTTGACGGGGTTTCCGACACTTTGCAGCGCTTGTTTCAAACCGGCGGGACGGGTCAGATGCGCGGCAGACCTGAAGTACGGGGTGCGCAGGTGTCTGGTCGCAGTGGGGCAGCGGTGTACAATGCGCCGCGTTTTACTGTGACCCTTCGCGTACCCACGCATTTTCAAGGTTATCCCCCTTGTTCACTCCGCCACGCCACGAGCGTGTCGGGTTCGATTTCGTCACAGATAAAAACAAATAGGTGACGCATGACCGTTGTAGAAAATACGCATTCAGGCGAGCTGAAACGCGGCCTGAAAAATCGACACATTCAACTGATCGCCCTCGGCGGCGCGATCGGTACAGGCCTGTTCCTCGGCTCGGCGGGGGTGCTGAAGTCAGCCGGCCCGTCGATGATCCTCGGTTACGCCATTTGCGGCTTCATTGCTTTCATGATCATGCGCCAGTTGGGCGAGATGATTGTCGAAGAGCCAGTGGCCGGCTCCTTCAGTCACTTTGCCCACAAGTATTGGGGCGGTTTCGCCGGCTTCCTGTCGGGCTGGAACTGCTGGATTCTCTACATCCTGGTGGGCATGTCGGAGCTGACCGCGGTCGGCAAGTACATCCACTACTGGGCGCCGGACATCCCGACCTGGGCTTCGGCGGCAGCATTCTTCGTCCTGATCAACGTCATCAACCTGGCCAACGTCAAAGTCTTTGGCGAGGCCGAGTTCTGGTTCGCGATCATCAAGGTCGTGGCAATTGTCGGCATGATTGCCCTGGGCAGCTATCTGCTGGTCAGCGGCCACGGTGGCCCACAAGCTTCGGTGACCAACCTGTGGGCCCACGGTGGATTCTTCCCCAACGGCGTGAGCGGTCTGGTGATGGCGATGGCGATCATCATGTTCTCCTTCGGTGGCCTGGAAATGCTCGGCTTCACCGCTGCCGAGGCCGACAAACCGAAAACCGTGATCCCCAAGGCCATCAACCAGGTGATCTACCGGATCCTGATTTTCTACATCGGTGCCCTGGTGGTGCTGTTGTCCCTGACCCCATGGGACAGCCTGCTGAACACACTCAATGCCTCCGGCGATGCCTATAGCGGCAGCCCGTTCGTGCAGGTGTTCTCGATGCTGGGTAGTAATACGGCGGCGCACATCCTCAACTTCGTAGTGCTGACCGCCGCGCTGTCGGTGTACAACAGCGGCACCTACTGCAACAGCCGCATGCTGCTGGGCATGGCCGAACAGGGCGATGCGCCCAAGGCCCTGGCCAAGATCGACAAGCGTGGCGTGCCGGTGCGTTCGATCCTGGCTTCTGCTGCGGTCACGCTGGTGGCGGTGCTGCTTAACTACCTGATCCCGCAGCATGCGCTGGAGTTGTTGATGTCGCTGGTGGTCGCGACCCTGGTGATCAACTGGGCGATGATCAGCTATTCGCACTTCAAGTTCCGTCAGCACATGAACCAGACCCGCCAGAAACCGCTGTTCAAGGCGCTGTGGTATCCGTACGGCAACTATGTCTGCCTGGCGTTCGTGGTGTTCATTCTTGGGGTAATGCTGCTGATTCCCGGCATCCAGATATCGGTCTACGCGATTCCGGTGTGGGTGGTGTTCATGTGGGTGTGCTACCTGATCAAGAACAAGCGCAGTGCCCGGCAGGACATGGCTGTGGCCGCTGCTGCCAAGTAAGCATCCTTGAAATACAACAAACCCGGCACTTGGCCGGGTTTGTTGTATTCAGACTCATGCTGATCCCTGTGGGAGCGAGCCTGCTCGCGATGGCGCCAGCACATTCAGCATTGATGCAAGCTGACCCACCGTCATCGCGAGCAGGCTCGCTCCCACAAGGGTTGGTCGCTGTCTTGGGGATTCGCGGTATTCTGTGGGTCCTGATACCGGACCTCTTTTTCCATGCTGGCAATTTCCAACACTGTGCACATCCCGGACGCCGAGATCGAGCTGACGGCCATCCGTGCCCAAGGCGCCGGCGGGCAGAACGTCAACAAGGTGTCCAGCGCCGTGCACTTGCGCTTCGACATTGCGGCCTCGTCCTTGCCCGATTTCTACAAGGAGCGGTTGCTGGCGCTGCGCGACAGTCGCATCACCAGCGACGGCGTGTTGATCATCAAGGCCCAGCAATACCGCACCCAGGAACAGAACCGGGCCGATGCCCTGGAACGCCTGACCGAACTGATCCTCAACGCCACCAAGGTCGAAAAGAAGCGCCGTCCGACCAAACCGACCCTGGGCTCGAAGAAACGTCGCCTGGAATCCAAGACCAAGCGCGGTTCGATCAAGGCCGGGCGCGGCAAGGTGGACTTCTAGTTTTTCTCCCGCTCCTGACGATGCTTCGGCGCCTGGCGGTACAGGTAGAGACTCAGCAACAACCCGCCCAAGGCCGCCAGCGCGGCGAACAAAAAGATCGAAGCAAAACCGAAACCTGCGGCAATCGCACCGGCCAACGGCCCGGTAATCCCCAGGGACAAGTCAATGAACAACGAGTAGGCGCCCACCGCCGCGCCACGGCTGGAGGCGGGTACCAGGTTGACCGCTTCCACCCCCAGCGCCGGGAACACCAGGGAAAAACCGAAGCCGCTCAATGCCGCGCCGGCCAAGGCCCAGTGCGCATCAGGCGCCAGCCAGAGCAACAACAAACCCAGGGTTTCCACCGACAGGCAGGCAATCGCCACCCGGAAGCCGCCCAGGCGGTTGATCAAATTACCGAACAGTAAGCGCGCGCCGATGAAGCTGGCGCCGAACAGGCTCAGGCACAGCACTGCGTTGTCCCACTGCTGTGTGGCGTAATACAGGGTGATGAACGTGGCGATGGTGCCAAAACCGATGGAGCCCAGGGCCAGGCCGCAGCCATGGGGCAGGACGCGTCCGAGAACATGCATGAAAGGCAGCCGTTCGCCGGTGACAATGGGCGCCGCCGTTTTCGGCCAGGCCAGCGCCAGCCCCAGCAACGCCAGCAAAATAATGCTGACGCCCATGCTCCACAGCCCCAGGGATTTCACCAGCCACACCCCCAACGGCGCGCCAATCGCCAGCGCGCCGTAGCTGGCGATACCGTTCCAGGAAATCACCTTGGCGGTATTCGCCGCGCCGACCCGGCCGATGCCCCAGCCAATCGATCCCGAGCCTACCAGGCTTTCGGCGCTGCCCAGCACCAGGCGGCCAATCAGCAGGCTGATCAGGCTCAGCGTCGGTAGGTTTGACGTCCAGGCAGACGCCAGCATGAACACACCGCTCAGCCCGCAACCGGCGAGGCCGAACATGACCGCGCGCTTGCTCCCCAGGTTGTCGATGATCCGTCCGGCATAAGGACGACTGAGGAGGGTGGCCAGGTACTGGACGCTGATTACCAACCCGGCGATCACCGCGCCAAAACCCAGTTCGCCGTGGACGAACCCGGGCAACACGGCGAGGGGAATGCCGATATTCAGGTAGCCAATGAAGGTGAACAGAACGATGGAAACGACTTGCAGCGTGACCGCCAAGGGGCGCTGGGTATCTGGCATGGGTAAAGAGTCCACGGAGCAGCAGGATAGATAGGCTGCTTATGATAGCGGTGCCTGCGACCGTGAAGCGTGGAAAAGTAAAACTATTTGCCGGTTGGCGCTGGGGTGTCGTCTTGTCCAGTCACCAGGTGTGTGGTGACCAATGCAGCAAGGGCGTTTTCCTCCGTGCCGAAACGTGCCAGCAGGGCGGCTTGTTTCTCCGGGGAAAGGCGCGTCCAGATATCGACCATCTTTTCGGCGGTGCCGATCAGGATGCTGGCTTGGGCTTCGCTGAAGGTAGGGTCATCGGTCATGGGGGGCTCAGGATTCAGGCAGTGTGGAAAGCGCATCTTAGCGCTTTCCACACGGTCTGGTCGTGCGGGTGAATCAGTCTTCGCTGTCGGCCTGGCGGCGTTCAGTGGCTTCTTTGGGCTCGGGTTGCTGGGCGTCTGGTTGCCCTCCGGCTTGTAGCGGGGTCGTCTGCTCAGTTTCGTGCAGGCTAGGGAAGGGGAGATTAGGAATCTCGTGCATATCGCGCTCCTCGCAAAGTCTGTTGGTAGATCTGGTAGATCCGCGCTTTTACAAAGCTTGGGCAGGATACAGCAGAAGAAATGACAAAAAGACTTTTAAGTTCCGTTGCGGCGACAAAAGGGCTTGTCTGGACAGGACATGTCCAATCATCAAACACCTGCTACCGGTCGTCGCGAAGGCTCAAGAATACGCCCCGCGGGTCGATGGCTTGTACATATCCCGCATTCGGTTGCGACACTGCAAACCACGAACATGGAGGTCGGGACGTGTCGTCCGTGAGCTTGGCTCTTTCTTCTTTTCAAGAGATTTCCCTCCATGTTTCTACAAAAATCCCTGAGAGCGCAGATTCTCGCCTTGCTCAGTGGCAGCCTGCTGGCGATGTTGCTGATTGCCCTGGCGTCTTTCCATTTCCTCTCCAACGGCGTCCAGAACTATCGCAACCTGATCGATGGCCCGTTGCGTGCGTCGCAGTTGATCGATGAGGCCAACCTGCAATTCAAGGTGCAGGTCCAGGAATGGAAGAACGTTCTACTGCGCGGCAAGCAGCCGGCAGACCTGGCTAAATACTGGAAGCAGTTCGAAGATCGCCAGCATGATGTCCAGGGCATTCTTGGCCAGTTGATCGCCCTTGAAGGGGTTGCGACACCCATCAAGACTCGGATCGAGGGTCTGCGAGACGAACACCGTCAATTGGGTGCGGCCTACCAGAAGGGCCGTGATGCGTTTGTGACGGCGGGCGGCGATGCGGCGGCGGGTGATGCGGCGGTCAAAGGTGTGGACCGCGCGGCCAGCGAGCAAATGAGTGCGCTGGTGGTGGAGTTGCGCAAGCTTGCCAGCGAACAATCGGCGCAGATCAGTGCCGGTGCCGATCGCACGATTATGCTGGGCACTGTGATCATGCTGGTTTCCGGCCTGCTGATCGGGCTGTTCAGCCTGTGGCTGGTCAATCGCAACCTGGTGCAGCCGATCCGCAACCTGATCGAATACGTGACCCAACTGAGTCGCGGCCGTTTCGCCGAGCGGGTAGTCAGCAACCGGCAGGACGAATTGGGTGACCTGGCGCTGGCCGCCAATACCCTGCGCGACTTTCTCGCCGAAACCTTCTCGCGTCTGCAGCGCAGTGCCACGGAACTGGACAGTGCCAGCGGCGAGCTTAATGCCATCGCCAGCCTGATGAGCCAAGGCACCAGCGAGCAATTCGAACGCACCGACCAGGTGGCGACGGCGATGAACGAAATGTCCGCCACCGCCCAGGAAGTCGCTCGCCATGCCGCCGACGCGGCACAGGCCGCCGATGACGCCGATCACTCGGCGCAGCAGGGCGAGAAGGTCATGCAAGGGACCATTCATACCATCACCCGCATGCGCGGTGAAATCGCCAACACGGCCACAGTCATCCGCCAGTTGGAAACCGATAGCGGGCGCATTGGCAAGGTGCTGGAAGTCATCCGCGGTATCGCCGAGCAGACCAATCTGTTGGCCCTCAACGCTGCCATCGAAGCGGCGCGGGCTGGCGAGGCTGGACGCGGTTTCGCGGTGGTTGCCGATGAGGTGCGCAGTCTGGCCCAGCGCACCGCCTCGTCCATCATCGAGATCAACCAGATTATCCAGACCGTGCAAACCGGTGCGGTGGACGCAGCCCAGGCCATCGAGAGCGGTCAGTCGCGCAGTGAAGAGAGCGTGGAGCAGGTGACTCAGGCCGGTGTGATGCTCGAACGCATTACCCAGGCCGTGGAAGCGATTCGCGACATGAATCGTCAGATCGCCACTGCCGCAGAAGAGCAGACCTCGGTGGCTGAAGACATCTCGCGCAACCTGACCGAAATCACCTGCATCGCCAGCACTAACCTGGACAATGTACAGCGCACCGAAGCCGCGAGTCGGAACCTGCACGGTTTGTCGGGGCAGTTGAATGAAGTGACGGCGCGGTTGAGTGCCTGATCACTGTGAGAGTCAGTTGTTCGAAGACGTAAAAAAGCCGCGCAACCTTAAGGTTGCGCGGCTTTTTTGTTGTTCAATCAAGTGTCCTGTTTGTTGGACAGAACTTTGCCGGTAGTGGCGTCGAAGTCAACATCAAACTCTTTGCCATCGGCGGTTTTCAGTTCAACTTCATATTCGTAACCGTTGAAGTGGTTGTCCAGGTCGGTGTCGGTGATGGTTGCGCCTGGGTGCAACTTCAGGGCTGCTTGGTTCATCTCTTCCAGCGGCTTGATTTTTTCGTTCTTGACCAACTCAGGAATCTGGTCGACTCGAACATCAGCCTGGGCCAGGCCAGCGGTGAGGGTCAGGGCTGCGGCGGTGAACAGGGCAGTCAAAGTTTTCATGTGTTCTTTCCTTGCTGTGATTAAGGGGTGTGTCGTTTAAGTGGCTTCAGATTAACTTTGGCAACTTAATTCACCCTTAATTCAGTAACCGTTGTTCTCCAGTACCTGCGCCACGCTGCCTGTTTCGGGACGCTTCAAGTATTTGAGCAGTTCGCTGGCGCGGTTGGTAAAGATGCCATCCACTCCGGCCTCCAGCACTTTTTTGAAGTCCACCGCTTCATCCACCGTATAAACGTGCACCAACAAACCCTGGTCATGGGTGTATTGGTTCATCCACGGCTGCACCAAGTCCGAATAACTCTGGCTGCCGCCTTGAGTCAACGCGGCGGACGGCCCGGTGCCGATAGCGCCTTGTGCCTTGGCAAATTGGACCCATTGTTCAAACTCGGCGTTGTCCTTGGGCTGCTGTTTGGCGTAATAGGCCGCCTTGTCCGTTTCGCCGGACTCGGCAAACGTCACCTTCGACTTGGCCTCGATGTAGCCATCGCCCACCCACAACAGCAGGACTTTTGGCACGTTCGGCATTTCTTTTTGCAGCAGTTCGAGGCTGCTCTTTTCGAAGGTTTGCAACACCACTTTACCTTTGCCCTGACCTACACCGGTGGCGCGTTTGGCGAGCTTGGAGCCCGACGGGCTCAACCAGCCGCGGTCCTGCAATTTATCCTTCAGGTCGCGCTCGATGCCGGGGAACAGCTTCGGCTCCTTGGTTTCGATGTACAGCCCCGGTTTGTGCAGCGGGTTGCCTTCGGCGATGTTGATGACTTCATCGAGGGTGAGGATTTTCAGGCCCACGAACGATGGGCGGGCGCGGTCCGGGTAGGCGGTGTTGAACCAACTGCCGGCATCGAGGGTTTTGAGTTCCGCCATGGTGAATTCGTTGGCGGTGCTGTCCTTGCGCTCGGGGAATTTGGTCGCGACATCGGTGGTGCGCAGCAGGCTGTCGTCGTGCAGCACGAACAGTACGCCGTCCTTGCTGCGTTGCAGGTCCAGTTCCAAGTAGTCGGCGCCCAGGTCGCGGGCCAGTTTGTAGGCCGCGGCGGTGGTTTCCGGCGCGTCAAACGAGGCGCCGCGGTGGGCGATCACCGCTGGGTGAGGAATGCCCTGAAGGGCCGCGAGGGACTTGGGGGGCGCGGCTTCGCCGGCCTGTGTCTGGCCGAAGCCAAGCAGCAGGCTCAGCATCAGGGCACTACGGGTGAAGGTGACAGGCATGCTCGAGATCCTTTCGTGGGTTTCGCAAAGACCTATCTTTTAACAACTGAACGTTCCTGGCGCTATCGCTATACCGACATAAAAATGCGCAAAGCAGATTTTTCCCACGCTTTTGCAGGTCGCTTTGCAGTACGCTTGGCCGCACCAGTTTCCCCGGCAGAGGGAAACCCGAAGACAGCATCCAATTGCCCTGCGTGTAAACCATCGATCAGACGTCCTGCGGGACGCATCCATGAGGTTTACCATGCGAACCACTTCGACATTCATCTGCCAGGCCGCCGACCAGCTCAAGGGTTTTGTCGGCCTGAACCGCAAAACCCGCCAGTACATCGTGCGCTTCAGCGAAGATGCCTTTGGCATGGACGTGGCCGACGACGGCATCATCCCCACCTGTGAATTTGTCTGGACTCCGGCGGCGGACGGCACCATGGCCCTGAGTCGCCAGCGCATTCAGTTGCTGCTGGACCAGAACATCGACGACCGGATCAACCTCACCGAACCGTTGCGGGTTTACATGGCCCGTAGCGACCTGCCGGAGATTGTTGCAGTGCGCCAGTTGGTGGAAGGCTAAAGCCACGCCGACTATGAATGGGCTGAAAAACCCTGTGGGAGCAAGACTTGCCCGCGATGACGGCGGCACCTTCAGCATGGATGCAAGCTGACCCAGCGCTTTCGCGAGCAAGCTCGCTCCCACAAGGGATTTGTGGTGAACACCGAATTGGGTAGCCCTGAAAAACCACTGTGGGAGCAAGGCTTGCCCGCGATGGCGGCGGCACCTTCAGCATGGATGCAAGCTGACCCAGCGCTTTCGCGAGCAAGCTCGCTCCCACAAGGGATTTGTGGTGAACACCGAATCGGGTAGCCACGAAAAATCACTGTGGGAGCAAGGCTTGCCCGCGATGGCGGCGGCACCTTCAGCATGGATGCAAGCTGACCTGCCGCTATCGCGAGCAGGCTCGCTCCCACAAGGGATTTGCGGTGCGCACCGAATCGGTTAGCCCTGAAAAACCACTGTGGGAGCAAGGCTTGCCCGCGATGGCGGCGGCACATTCAGCACTGATGCAAGCTGACCCAGCGCTATCGCGAGCAGGCTCGCTCCCACAAGGGATTTGCGGTGAACACCGAATCGGGTAGCCACGAAAAATCACTGTGGGAGCAAGGCTTGCCCGCGATGGCGGCGGCACATTCAGCATGGATGCAAGCTGGCCCAGCGCTTTCGCGAGCAGGTTTTGTAGGCTGGCATCAGGTTTGGCGCTGGAAGGCATAGTCCCGTTCGACCTTGCACACCCGCGTGTGGCAATGGGCGTACCAGGTCGAGCGACCGCGTTCGCGGATTGCGCGGTGTTCGGGGTGCTGTTTCCAGGCCAGGATCGCCGCTTCGCAGCTCCAGTAGGATACGGTGATGCCCAAGCCGTCTTCGCCACGGGCCGACTCGACGCCGAGGAAGCCCGGCTGCTCTTGAACCAGAGTCAGCATGCGCTCAGCGGCTTGGGCGTAACCCTGGTCCCCCTCAGTGCGCAGGGAGGTGAAAATCACCGCGTAATACGGGGCGCTCATGATGCTGTCCTCCGGCAAGCTTCGATAAACGCACTGACCAGCGACGGCACACGTCCTTCCAACGCTGCGCGCTCAGGCTGGAACAGGGTCGCGACAAAAAAAGGATGATCAGCCAGCTCCACGGCCCGTAAATTGCCAGCCGAATCCCGGGCCACGGCGTGCAAGCGGTCACTCAGCAAATCCCGCTCAAACTGTGGATTGACCCCAAAGCTGCACCGATATCCTTCGAAAACCTTAAGGCGACCATAGGCCCTGGCAATCAACGAATCGGCGTCAAGCTCAAGACAGTCGATGGTTTCGATCAGCGCACAGCTTAACGGCGTCAGCAGTGCCCGTTCAGCCTCGGGAGCTGTTTCGCCATGGGCTGCGTCGGCCCAGCCCATCACATTGCGCGCGTATTCCAGCACGGCATGCTGAAAACCGCCGCAGGTGCCGAGGAAAGGGCGACGTTGTTCGCGGGCAAAACGAATGGCTTGCAGCGCGCCATTTTCGTTTCGGTAAGGGCTGCCTGGCACGCACCAGACTCCGTCGAAATCATTCAGGACGACGCTTTCGGTGATGAGGTCGGTGCCCAGCCATTGAAAACCAATGTGATGACCGGTTTGCTTGCTGACCAGTTCGAGTGCGATGGGGATGGCCCGATGGGCCGTTATTTGAGGGTCATAGTCGCCGACCAGGGCGATGTGCAAAGAACGCTGGTTTTCCATGAGAGGCTCGCCGCTTGTTGATTCCTGGTCGCCACTATAGATTGGCGTTCACGCAATCAATATTGGCGTTTATACAAGTGATCAATGCACCGACGCACTATCGTCTGGACTATCCCGATCTGTCCCTGATCCTGGCGCTGGTCCGTGGCGGTTCGCTGGCCCGAGCCGCGCGCTTGCTGCACGTGGATGTGTCCACGGTCTTCCGCTCGGTACGGCGGCTGGAGGCCGCCCTGGGCCAACCCTTGTTCGAAAAAAGCCGTGCAGGGTATTTGCCCACGAGCCTGGCCCAGGCGCTGGCTGAGCAGGCCGAGCGCGCCGAACAGGCGTTGGAGGCGGCGCGTATCGGGGTGGAGCAGGGCGGTGAGGTCGTCAGCGGCACGGTGCGCCTGACCTGCACTGACTCGGTCCTGCAAGCATTGTTGCTGCCGGCCCTGGCGCGGTTCATGCCTGCTTACCCGGCGCTGTCCCTTGAGCTGAGCACCTCGAACGACTTTGCCAACCTGAGCCGCCGCGACGCCGACATCGCCTTGCGACTGACCCGTACGCCGCCGGAACATCTGGTCGGGCGACAACTGGGCACAGTGGCCTATCGGGTATGTGCCAGTGCAACTTATCTGCGATCGCTGGAGCAGGATGATCTGGCCGCCATGACCTGGATCGCGCCGGATGACTTTCTCCCCGATCACCCCACTGTGGCTTGGCGCCGTCAGCATCTTCCTGGCGTGGTGCCGGCCTATCGCTGCAACAGCATGCTTTCGGTCACCGAGTTGGTTCGAGCCGGGCTGGGCGTGGCGGCGTTGCCGGACTTTCTGATCGGCGAAAACAAGGGCCTTGCGCCCATTGGCGAACCGCTGGCGGGGTATGACACGGCCCTTTGGCTGCTGACCCGGCCGGACTGTCGCGCCTTGCGCTCAGTGGTGACATTGTTCGATGAACTCAGGTGCAATCTGCGCTTGCACTGACTTTTGTCCAACAGGGCGTTGATGGCTCAATCGAGGATGATCTCCCGGCGGTATAGTGACTTGAGCCCCAGCCTCAGGCAGAGAACATCATGATGACAGAATCGTCGCAGCCCACTTCCACAGCACCTGTTGATCACTTGCGTTTTCATCGTCCCCACGCGCATTTGGGGCCGACCTTTGGTAATGACCGCTTTGCGCTACGCGCGGAGGCATTCGCGCGTTTTTTCGGGACACCCATGTTCCTGGGGGCGCAGACCTTGATCGTGTTGATCTGGATAAGCCTGAACATGTTGGGTGTGGTTCATTTCGATGCTTACCCATTCATCTTGCTGAATCTGGCGTTCAGCCTACAGTCGGCCTACGCCGCCCCGCTGATCCTGCTGGCGCAGACACGCCAGGCAGCGCGGGACAAGGCCCAAGCCGAAGCGGATGCTCAACATCGCGAAGCACTGGCCATTGCCAACAGTGAGCGCCAGGCCCAGGCAGCACAGAACACGGCGCAATTGCTCGAGTTGTTGGAGCAGAACACCCGCCTGACGGAAATGACCAAGGCATTGACCGAGCGCATCGACTGCCTGACTACCGAGATGCACGAGAAATTCGTGAGCAAGCCATCGATGCCGTAATCCGTTTCTGCGGTGGTAGCGACACTCAGACCTGATAGCGGGCCAGGAACATGTCGAGGGCCGATTCAACCACCTGAGTCTGTTCATCCTGGGTCAGGCACGGCTGGCCCATGGAAATTTGAGGCCAGAAGGCGAACGTCTTGATCAGCCCGTGCATCTGTTGCGCCGCAAACGCCGGCTCCACGGCTTTCAACCGACCGTCGGCCTGGGCCTGGCGAATCCACACGGTCAAACCTTCTTCGCGCTGACCCATGCGCGCAACCATATCCTGGGCTCGCTCGGGCGAATGAATCGTCGCGGCAATGGCGATGCGCGCCAGATCGAGAAAATTATCGTCTGCCAGCATGTGCAATTTGGCTTGCAGCAGCTTTCGAAGCTGCTCACGCAGGGGCTGCTCCGGGCTGTAGGCCATGTCCTGTTCGGCGGTAATGCTGTTCCACAATCGATTCAGAATTTCCGCAAACAACTCCTCTTTGCTGGGGAAGTGGTTATACACCGTGCGCTTTGACACACCCGCCGTCGCCGCGATCTTGTCCATGCTGGTGATCTCGAAACCGCTGCTACGGAATTCGGCAATCGCGGCCTGGAGGATGGATTCGCGTTTTCGCTCGGTGAGGCGCTGCGGCGGTACGGTCATGGTTAATCATCATCTGGAGAAGGGAAGTTACACTTGGCAGTTTACTTGCTCTCGGGATTGCTGCAATCTACAAACTACACCGAGTAGTGTAGTTTTCAATCAAGCGGCTGAGCGTGCATGCAACGGCCATTAGCGTCCCACAACGGCGAAGCGCAATTGCGACGACGTCCTTGGAGTTTTCGCATCATGACCATTTTTTCTTCGACTGACAGCCCTGCGGTGCTTCCTTCATCCCAGCAGGAGCAAGGAAAGTACCGTAACCACGCCCCTACACCGCGCCAAGGGCTCGGCCAGATGCTACGCATCATGTGGAACATGATCTTCCACAAACCGCGCAACACTCGTCCTGCGGGCACCATCGAGGTACAACCGCTGACGCGCGCCGACCTGCTGGCCGCGCCGAACAACAGTGTTTTCCGCCTCGGTCATTCCACGGTGCTGCTCAAGCTGCGAGACAAGTTCTGGCTGACCGACCCGGTTTTTTCCGAGCGCGCTTCCCCCCTGCAATGGGCTGGCCCCAAGCGCTTCCATCAGCCGCCCATCAGCCTGGAACAGCTGCCGCCAATTGAAGCGGTGATTCTTTCCCATGATCACTACGACCATCTCGATCATCAGGCCATCCTCCAACTTGCCGCCAAGACACGGCATTTCCTGGCCCCTCTCGGGGTAGGCGACACCCTGATCAAATGGGGCATCGACGCCAGCAAGGTGCGTCAGCTGGACTGGTGGCAGAGCACCGAAGTGGACGGCATTGAATTCATCGCCACACCCTCCCAGCACTTTTCCGGTCGCGGGCTGTTCGACGGCAACAGTACGTTATGGGCCTCGTGGGTGATGATTGATGGCGCCACCCGAATCTTCTTCAGCGGCGACACGGGCTATTTCGACGGGTTCAAACGCATCGGCCAGCAATACGGCCCATTCGACCTGACGCTGATGGAAACCGGCGCCTACAACGTCGAATGGCCGCACATCCACATGCAACCGGAGCAAACCCTGCAGGCGCATATCGACCTCAAGGGCCGCTGGTTGCTGCCGATCCACAACGGCACGTTCGATTTGTCGATGCATGCCTGGTACGAACCCTTCGATCGCATCCTGGCCCTGGCCTGGGAGCGCAACGTCTGCATTGCCACCCCGCAAATGGGTGAAGCCTTCAGCCTCGCGCAACCGCAACGTGGCCGCGCCTGGTGGCTGGACGTGGAACCCTCGGCTTATCAAGACCAGCCCGATATGGCCTGACCCTCGACGCATCGATCATTCGATCATTCGATCATTGCGTAGTCTGGCCGCCCCATCGGATCCGGCGTGGCGCCTTTGATATTCATGCCGCGCCCAGGCGCAAAGCCCGGGAAGAACACCAGGCCTTCGGCTTCCAGCCGAAAGGCCAGGGCCAGGCGGGTGACATCAAGTAGCTCGCCCCCCGCTTCGAAGCGCCGGATGGCCTGGGTCGAGACTCCAGACTGCCGTGACAATTCCTCGACACTCCAGCCCAGCATGGCTCGGGCCTGCGCGCTGTGGGCAGGGGTGAATTGATAGACAGCGATGCGTTCCAGGGTGGTTTTGATTGCGAGCGAGGCCATGGGAGTTCTCCAAAGCTGTGGATTCAAAAAATACTGTGTTTTTGTACAGTTGTTTTGAATCCTGATCAATCTCATTTTTTTGATCAATGACCGGTGGTCTTTTCCAGCCAGGCACTCGGTGCGTGACCCAGCACCCGGCGGAACATGGTGGAGAACGCCGCAGGGCTGTCGTAGCCCAGATCCAGGGCAATACGGGTTACCGAATCGCCTACGACCAATCGAGACAGCGCCGACATCACACAGGCTTGTTGTCGCCATTGGCTGAAACTCAACCCGGTTTCCCGGCTGAACAGCCGATTGAACGAGCGCAAGCTCACAGGCAACTGCGCCGCCCATTGCACGGGTGAGACGTGGGCGTTGGGGTGTTTCAGAAACCCCTGGCACAGGCCGAGCAGGCGTGGGTCCTTGGGCAGTGGCAGGTGCAATGGCAAATGAGTGCTGCGCAACAGTTCGTGCAGCAACAGATTGATCAGCGCGCCGTCGCGCCCGGCCTCGTCGTATTCCGGCGCAAGCTCCACGGCTTCCAGCAGCAACTGGCGCATCAGGGGCGACACGCTGATGACCTGGCAACGGGCGTCCATGGCCGTCACGGCAGCCGGTTCGATGTACACGCTGCGCGTGCTGACCCCCAGCATCAGCACCTCATGGGCAACCCCGGGCGGGATCCATACCGCCCGTTGCGGCGGCACCACCCAATTACCGTCTTCGGTGCGGACGTGCATCACACCAGTGGCGCCATACAGCAACTGCGCCCGGCGATGATGGTGCGAGGGCAGTAAATGTCCGTGGGGGTAGTCGGTGCCAATGGCGACGACAGCCCTGGGGATCGCATCCAATAAATCGATCGAAGTGTTGCGCATCGAGGGGCTACTCATCATTGGCGTAAACGCAAACATTATTGGCCTGTTTTCTAGAGCGGGCCAAGCTTCGCTTATCTAACGTGGGGCGCCTCCCATTTCACGGATTCGCCTCGATGTTCTATGTATTGCTTGCGTGCTTCGGCTGCCTGAGTGGCGTAACGGCGGTGTTGTTCGGCTTTGGCGGCGGTTTCGTCGTGGTGCCTTTGATGTATCGCATGCTGATGGCCCATCACTCGGGTGACGCCATCGGTGAATCGGCCATGCACATTGCCGTCGCCACCTCGACCTGCGTCATGATCGTCAACGCCCTGGTCGCCACCGGAAAACACCAGCGTGCCGGTCAACTGATTCGTCATTACCTGTGGCCGTTCGGCGGTTTCATTGCGCTGGGGGCGGTCTTCGGCGCAGCGGCCGCCACTTGGCTCAATGGCGAGATTATCCGCTACGCCTTCATGGCTTACCTGGGCCTGACCATCCTGGACTGCCTGCTGCGGCGAGGTTTTCTGACACGCCCCAGCGATGCCGTCCTACGCCCTTTGGCGCCAATGGAGACCGCATTGGGCGGTACAACCATCGGAATCATCGCCACAATGCTGGGCGTCGGCGGCAGCGTCATGACCGTGCCACTGCTGCGCCGTTGTGGCCTGAGCATGTCCCAGGCCACGTCGATGGCCAATCCACTGAGCGTGCCCGTCGCGTTGGCCGGCACCGTCACCTACATGGCCTTGGCCAGCTTCACCGGGACAGACTTCGGCCCGTGGTTTGTCGGTTACGTAGACTTGCTGGCCTTTGTTGTGCTCACACTCGGCGCGCTACTGGGCATCCGTCTGGCAACACCATGGATCGGGCGGATACCGGATCGGCTGCATGCGCGGGTGTATGTAGGGTTGTTGATGTTTGTGATGGTTGGGATGTGGCTGGGGTAGGGTAGCTATTGACCAGCCAACCCCGGTGCTTCCCGAATAATGAAGTGATCCAGGTTCTCGATATTGGCGCTGAACACCCCGAACGTCTGCTCGGGGTTTTTCTTGCTCGGCACCTGTTTCAGCTCCGGCGTCACGCCATAAAAGAAGCAATACAACGGCGCGTCACTCTCGATGGCGTGCTTGATCTCTTCCAGAAACGCTTTGCGCTTGCGGTAGTTGTCGATCAGCTTCTTGCTCAGGTAAACGTTGACCGAGTAAGGCTTCTTCTTCGCCTCGCCCGGTTGCTTGAACCAGACCTTTGCTTCGAAGTCGATGCGAAAGCTCTGGGTGTAATCCTTGATCTGCTTGATCTTGCCCCAGTAAATCAGCCCCTTGTTGTCCAGCAGGTACTCGATCTTCTTGAAGAACGATCCATAGGGCGCCGTGTGCTCGCCAATCTTCAGCGGCATGCGCTTGAGCAGATCCTTGTCCGCGAAGTTCGACACAAAACACTCCACCGGATGGGCGAAGACGCTGGTCTTGTCCGGCGCTGAATCACGGCTCGGGTGCTCGACATGACTGGCGGCTGAAGGCTCTCGCTCATCGCGCAGAACGTCCGCCACCACCGTCGGGCCGGATGGCTTGCGCACATACTCACGCCGAGTCAGCAACAATTCCGACGGAAAATGCTCCTCCGGACCGTCATCCGTTTCCCCGCCCTCCGTCTCCAGCCCCGACGCCGGCGTCTTCAGGCTGACATAAGGACAACCCTCGATATGCCGCGTGCTGGGGATGTTCTTAAAGTGCGGCGTGCGCACGTAATTCACGTTCTTGGCGTTGAACGTCCCCAACACATTCGCCGCATCAAACGCCGCCCGACAGGCATCGTTGGGGCACTGGAACTGTTCCTTCGCGGAATCGAATGCCACCGTCTCGTCAAAATTCAAATCGCGCACGTCATAGATCGACAGCTTGTCGTCGAGGCTGAGGCAGTAGGCGAGGTCGAATTTCATCGGGGCTCGGGTCCATGAGGGGGAAATGTATTAATAGCGAAGGGCAGGGCCGGTTGCACTCAAAGTTTCAGCACACCACCAAAAACTGTGGGAGCGAGCCTGCTCGCGATGCCCAAAATTCCCCGGCCATCAAGCCTGCCGATAACCTGTGACCTGACACCAACCCGTGGCGAGGGAGCTTGCTCCCGCTGGCTGCGTAGCAGCCCCAATTCCATATCACCAACAAAAAACCGCCGCCTGAACAACGGACAACGGACGACGGCTTCTGATGGAATCTCAAAACCCTCGCAAAATCCGAGAAGCTTTCCGCCACCAATGCGCAACGATTCTGAGTTTTTCGTAGGGCAAAGGTTGCTTGGCTGCCCTGAGTTAAACTCGATATCGGCTCTTATAGAAAACAAAAAACCCCGTTTTCACGGGGTTTTTATTTAAGCGTGCAGCCTAAGATTTTTCTTTCGAATCAATCCCAGCTCAAAGCCCCACCCGTCTGATACTCAATCACCCGAGTCTCAAAGAAGTTCTTCTCTTTCTTCAAGTCCATGATCTCGCTCATCCAAGGGAACGGGTTCGTCGTCCCTGGATACTCTTCCTTCAGACCAATCTGCGACAGGCGACGGTTAGCGATGAACTTGAGGTAGTCCTCCATCATCGCCGCGTTCATGCCCAGCACGCCGCGAGGCATGGTGTCGCGCGCGTATTCGATCTCCAACTGAGTCCCTTGCAGGATCATCTGGGTCGCTTCTTCCTTCATCTCGGCATCCCACAAGTGCGGGTTTTCGATTTTGATCTGGTTGATCACGTCGATGCCGAAGTTCAGGTGCATGGATTCGTCGCGCAGGATGTATTGGAACTGCTCGGCGACGCCGGTCATTTTGTTGCGGCGGCCCATGGAGAGGATCTGGGTGAAGCCGCAGTAGAAGAAGATGCCTTCCAGAACGCAGTAGTAGGCGATCAGGTTGCGCAGCAATTCCTTGTCGGTGTCCGGGGTGCCGGTTTCGAACTTCGGATCGGAGATCGAACGGGTGTATTTCAGGCCCCAGGCGGCTTTTTTCGCGACCGATGGGATCTCGTGGTACATGTTGAAGATTTCGCCTTCATCCATGGCCAGCGATTCGATGCAGTACTGGTAGGCGTGGGTGTGGATCGCCTCTTCGAACGCCTGGCGCAGGATGTACTGGCGGCATTCGGGGTTGGTGATCAGGCGGTACACGGCCAAGACCAGGTTGTTGGCAACCAGGGAGTCGGCGGTGGAGAAGAAGCCCAGGTTGCGCATCACGATGCGGCGCTCGTCGTCGGTCAGGCCTTCCGGGGTTTTCCAGAGGGCGATGTCGGCGGTCATGTTGACTTCTTGCGGCATCCAGTGGTTTGCGCAGCCGTCCAGGTACTTCTGCCAGGCCCAGTCGTATTTGAATGGCACGAGCTGGTTGAGGTCGGCGCGGCAGTTGATCATGCGCTTTTCATCGACGGCGACACGGGCGGAGGCGCCTTCGAGTTCGGCGAGGCCTTCGGCGACGTCGAGTTTGTCGAGGGCGGCCTTGGCGCGAATGATCGCGGCCGAGTCGCTGGCCGTCACGGCCCGGGCTTCGAGGGCGGCGGCACCGCCGGCGCTGTCGAGGCGGTCCATGTTGGCTTCAGAAGCGTGGCCGGCGTTGGCGCCTTTTACAGCGACTTCGCCGTCTTCTTTGTCGAATTCGTCCCAGCTCAGCATGACGTGTTGTCTCCTGCGTGAGGGCCAGATGCCCGTTGAAGGCCTACTGGCCGCGGTGGATCTTGGAAAATCGTTTGTTGCAGCAGCTGACGCAGGCAATAAACAGAAAAATGTACGGGTCGTTCTGAAGCGGCTGTGAGCGCGAGGAGGCAATGGGCCTCTGCGTGGGCTTCAGGCTGGTTTGACTCCCTGTAAGGGAATATTGCAGGCCCGTTTAAGGCGGCATTATAAGGACTTTTTTGCCTACGTGCTGCGGCGAAATAGCCCACGGAGGAGGTCGCGGGCGGTATATCCGCGTGGGAGCAAGGGTTTACAAGGCTTTGGCCGCTGAAGATTTTTTTTGCATGGGTCGGGTGACGGTATTTTTTGATCAAAAAACGAGCGTTTTTTGAGGTTTTGCACTACATGTTGTGTTTGCAAGGGCTTTTTGATGGTTACAGACACAACCAAGCCCGATCAAAATCGGGCTATGGAAAATGCCATTTATGATCAACCGATATGTGCCGAACCGGTGTGGTCATAGCCATCTTCAGCGACAGTAGCGGAGCCGGTGCGGTCGTAGCCATCCTCGGCAACGGTGGCCGAACCGGTTCGGTCGTAACCGTCTTCAGCGACAGCGGAGCCGGTGCGGTCATAACCGTCGGCGGCAAAGGTCTGGGCGGCCAGGACGGACAGGGTCAAGGCAAGGATCAGTTTGGTTTTCATGGAGGTTGCTCCTGGTTCGTTTAAGTTGATCAGCCGTTGGAGCAGCCGGTGCCCATGACGCTGTAGCGCAGGATGTGGCGCTGGCCTTTGGAGTCGTCGTATTCCATCTTGGCCGGGACCACTTCGCAGACGTTCGGGATGTCGCTCATGGAGATGACTTTGGCGATGTCCAGGTGGGTGGAGTAGGTGTACTCCTCAATGGCTGGTTTTTGCTGTGCAACGTCGGTCGGGGCCTCGTCTGCCATCGCGGTGACGCTAAGGCCGGCGAGGACCAGAACCCATAAAGCTTTCATCTGTTTCACCTTTTTTGAGGTCGAGTGGGGTCACGCAACCTTTTTGGGGCTGCGTGTGGAACAGGTTTTGGGAGTTGGATTAACGGCCTTCGTGGGGGCTGTGTTGCGTTAATCGTGTTTGCCGGTTGGCGAGGTGGATTTTAGGGGGTGGGGGTAATCGCAAAAAGACCGGGTTTTGATAAACACTGTTGGTTGATCTGGTAATAATCGTTGCAGGTGGCGGGTGTTGTCTGTTGCATCTATGTTGGATTTGCCGCCGCCATCGCGAGCAAGCTCGCTCCCACAATGGGTCTGTGGTGTGTATGGGATTTTCGTTTTATTGGAGATCCCTGTGGGAGCGAGCTTGCTCGCGATGGCGTCAGATCAGCCAGTAGCACTGTTGATTGACACACTGCTATCGCTAGCAGGCTCACTCCCACAGGAAAAGGCCAACTGGCAGGGTTTGCACGTTAGTACCGACATTTTGTAGGGACTTGTTACTACCATCGTCGAATGGTTCTATAGGCTCGCCCCGGCTACAACGGGTACATACAAAAACAACTATGTCACCGAGGTAAGAAAGATGAGTGCGGCTTCTCTGTATCCCGTTCGTCCCGAGGTAGCGGCTAACACGCTGACTGACGAGGCGACCTACAAGGCCATGTACCAGCAGTCGGTGGTCAACCCGGATGGTTTCTGGCGCGAGCAGGCCAAGCGCCTCGACTGGATCAAGCCTTTCACCACGGTGAAGCAGACGTCCTTCGACGATCACCATGTCGACATCAAGTGGTTTGCCGATGGCACCTTGAACGTTTCCTACAACTGCCTCGACCGTCATCTGGCCGAGCGCGGCGATCAGATTGCGATCATCTGGGAGGGCGATGACCCTGCCGAGAGCCGCAATATCACCTATCGCGAGCTGCATGAAGAAGTCTGCAAGTTCGCCAACGCCCTGCGCGGCCAGGACGTGCATCGCGGCGACGTGGTGACGATCTACATGCCGATGATCCCCGAAGCCGTGGTCGCCATGCTGGCCTGCACCCGGATCGGCGCGATTCACTCGGTAGTGTTCGGCGGTTTCTCGCCGGAAGCACTGGCCGGTCGGATTATCGACTGCAAATCCAAAGTGGTGATCACTGCTGACGAAGGTATTCGTGCAGGCAAGAAGATCCCGCTCAAGGCCAACGTCGATGATGCGTTGACCAACCCGGAAACCAGCAGCATCCAGAAAGTCATCGTGTGCAAGCGCACGGCTGGCAACATCAAGTGGAACCAGCACCGTGACATCTGGTACGAAGACCTGATGAAAGTGGCCGGTACCGTTTGTGCGCCGAAGGAAATGGGCGCTGAAGAGGCGCTGTTCATCCTCTACACCTCAGGTTCTACCGGCAAGCCAAAGGGCGTGCAGCACACCACCGCCGGTTACCTGCTCTATGCGGCCCTGACCCATGAGCGCGTGTTCGACTACAAACCGGGCGAAGTCTACTGGTGCACCGCCGACGTCGGCTGGGTCACCGGCCACAGCTACATCGTCTACGGCCCGTTGGCCAATGGCGCGACCACGCTGCTGTTCGAAGGCGTGCCGAACTACCCGGACATCACCCGGGTGGCCCAGGTCATCGACAAGCACAAGGTCAATATTCTCTACACCGCGCCGACCGCCATCCGCGCGATGATGGCCTCGGGCACCGCCGCCGTCGAAGGTGCCGATGGCAGCAGCCTGCGCCTGCTGGGTTCGGTGGGTGAGCCGATCAACCCGGAAGCCTGGGACTGGTACTACAAGAATGTCGGCAAGGAGCGTTGCCCGATCGTCGACACCTGGTGGCAGACCGAAACCGGTGGCGTGCTGATCAGCCCATTGCCGGGTGCCACGGCGTTGAAGCCGGGTTCGGCCACGCGTCCGTTCTTCGGCGTGGTGCCAGCGCTGGTGGATAACCTTGGCAACCTGGTGGAAGGCGCGGCCGAAGGCAATCTGGTGATCCTCGATTCGTGGCCAGGCCAGGCGCGCACGCTGTACGGCGACCACGACCGCTTTGTCGACACCTACTTCAAGACCTTCAGCGGCATGTACTTCACCGGCGACGGTGCGCGTCGTGACGAGGACGGCTACTACTGGATCACCGGTCGGGTGGATGACGTGCTCAACGTGTCCGGCCACCGCATGGGCACGGCCGAAATCGAAAGCGCCATGGTTGCCCACCCGAAAGTCGCCGAAGCGGCGGTGGTGGGTGTGCCGCACGACATCAAGGGACAGGGCATTTATGTCTACGTGACCCTCAATGCCGGCGAAGAAACCAGCGAGGCCTTGCGTCTGGAACTGAAGAACTGGGTGCGCAAGGAGATCGGTCCGATTGCCTCGCCAGACGTGATCCAGTGGGCCCCGGGCCTGCCGAAAACCCGTTCCGGCAAGATCATGCGCCGCATCCTGCGCAAGATCGCCACGGCGGAATACGATGGGTTGGGTGATATCTCTACCTTGGCTGATCCGGGTGTGGTGGCGCATCTGATCGAGACGCACAAGACCATGAACGTCGCCTGACGGTAGCCCGTAACACCGAAAAGCCCCGCCCGATTTTGCCGAGCGGGGTTTTTTTATGGTCGCTAACGCCAGGAGAGTTTGACGTGTGGTGCCTTTGTGGCGAGGGAGCTTGCTCCCGCTCGGCTGCGCAGCAGTCGTAAACCGGCCAATGCGGTATGACTGAACGACCGCTGTGCCTGGCTTTGGGGCTGCTGCGCAGCCAACGGGAGCAAGCTCCCTCGCCACGGGTTCGATGGATGAATAAATATCGGCGTTTAAAGTAGGAGGGGGCTGAACGTTACCGGTGTTTCGGAATGTGTAACCAAAGGCGCCACAACGGGGCGATGTGAAACGCGAAGCCCCGTTATAGGGCGGTTCCAGGCCTCTTGGAAAACAAGGCGACACGCTGTGCTTGCCGGATTAGAAGGGTTTGCGAATAATGGGCCCGCAATTTGCAGCATAGATCGGTTTCCTTTCTTTTGCTCTTGCATGAATTTGCGGGGCTGTCAATGCGCTCAGGTCGCGTTTTCTGTGCTTCTGTAATTTGTTGTCGCATTGAAGAAATATCGGCTTCGGGCCTGTCGTTAGAATGCCGATCACTCGCTCGTCGTGAGCTGCGTTGAATTGACGCACGCTTTCTTAGGACGCAGCACTAAAGTTCGTTCCACCCATTCGCATATTGGGCTGTTGCTCACTCTGCCGTTTTTGCCCTTTCCCGATGGAGTCCCAAGATGAAGAAACTTGTGCTGCTTGGCGCCCTGGCACTGTCCGTGCTGTCCCTGTCGACATTCGCCGCAGAAAAGCCCCTGAAAATCGGTATCGAAGCGGCTTACCCTCCGTTCGCCTCGAAGGCCCCGGACGGCAGTATCGTCGGTTTCGACTACGACATCGGCAATGCACTGTGCGAAGAGATGAAGGTCAAGTGCGTGTGGGTCGAGCAGGAATTCGACGGCCTGATCCCGGCGCTCAAGGTGCGCAAGATCGACGCGATCCTGTCTTCCATGTCGATCACTGAAGATCGCAAGAAGTCTGTTGATTTCACCAACAAGTATTACAACACCCCGGCTCGTCTGGTGATGAAGGCCGGCACTCAGGTCAGCGAAGGCCTGACCGAGCTCAAGGGCAAGAACGTCGGCGTGCAGCGCGGTTCGATCCACGAGCGCTTCGCCCGTGAAGTCCTGGCCCCGCTGGGTGCCGAGATCAAGCCGTACGGTTCGCAGAATGAAATCTACCTGGACCTGTCCGCCGGCCGTCTCGACGGCACCGTGGCAGACGCTACCCTGTTGGATGACGGTTTCCTCAAGACCGACGCCGGCAAGGGCTTTGCGTTCGTGGGCCCGGCCTTCACCGACGTCAAATACTTCGGTGACGGCGTAGGCATCGCGGTTCGCAAGGGTGATGCCCTCAAGGACAAGATCAACGGCGCGATTGCCGCCATTCGCGAGAACGGCAAATACAAGCAAATCCAGGACAAGTACTTCGCCTTCGATATCTACGGCCAGTAACAACGTCCCGCCACTCGTGCGAAATGGCGCAAGCAACAGGATCTCTGCGGTTTGCGCCATTTTTTCATTCCACTCTCGAGGACCTGAATCATGTTGAAAGGCTACGGGGCTGTCATCCTCGATGGCGCATGGTTGACGCTTGAGCTCGCCTTGTCGTCCATGGCCCTGGCCATTGTCCTGGGGCTGATCGGCGTCGCGTTGCGCCTCTCGCCAGTGCGCTGGCTGGCGTGGCTGGGTGACCTGTATTCCACGGTCATTCGCGGCATTCCCGACCTTGTGCTGATCCTGCTGATTTTCTATGGCGGCCAGGACCTGCTCAATCGCGTGGCGCCGATGCTCGGTTATGACGATTACATCGACCTGAACCCGCTGGCGGCCGGCATCGGTACCCTGGGGTTCATCTTCGGTGCGTACCTGTCGGAAACCTTTCGCGGTGCATTCATGGCTATCCCCAAAGGGCAGGCCGAAGCGGGCATGGCGTATGGCATGAGTGGGTTCCAGGTGTTTTTCCGGGTGATGGTGCCGCAGATGATTCGCCTGGCGATTCCGGGGTTCACCAACAACTGGCTGGTGTTGACCAAGGCCACGGCGCTGATTTCGGTGGTGGGCCTGCAAGACATGATGTTCAAGGCCAAGCAGGCGGCGGATGCCACCCGCGAGCCTTTCACCTTCTTCCTGGCGGTGGCGGCAATGTACCTGGTGATTACCAGTGTCTCGCTGCTGGCATTGCGTCAACTCGAGAAGCGCTACTCGGTAGGCATAAGGGCGGCTGATCTATGATCTTCGACTACAACGTCATCTACGAAGCCTTGCCGCTGTACTTCAGCGGCCTGCTGACCACCTTGAAGCTGCTGGCCCTGTCGCTGTTCTTTGGTCTGCTGGCGGCGTTGCCCCTGGGGCTGATGCGGGTGTCCAAGCAGCCGGTCATCAACATGACCGCCTGGCTCTATACCTATGTGATTCGCGGCACGCCGATGCTGGTGCAGCTGTTTTTGATCTACTACGGATTGGCGCAGTTCGAAGCCGTACGCGAGAGCTTCCTCTGGCCGTGGCTGTCCAGCGCGACCTTCTGTGCCTGCCTGGCCTTTGCCATCAATACCAGCGCCTACACCGCCGAAATCATCGCCGGCAGCCTGCGCGCCACGCCTAACGGTGAGATCGAGGCGGCCAAGGCCATGGGCATGTCACGCTACAAGTTGTATCGCCGGATCCTGCTGCCATCGGCCCTGCGCCGGGCACTGCCGCAGTACAGCAACGAAGTGATCATGATGTTGCAGACCACCAGCCTGGCCTCCATCGTGACCCTGATCGACATCACCGGTGCCGCGCGCACGGTGAATGCGCAGTACTACTTGCCGTTCGAGGCTTACATCACGGCCGGCGTTTTCTACCTGTGCCTGACTTTTATCCTGGTGCGCCTGTTCAAGCTGGCCGAGCGCCGCTGGCTGGGTTACCTGGCCCCGCGCAAGCACTGATAACGCATCGATCCGATCGACTGCTCAACGACTGACGTTTTGTGAGAACCGACCGCATGTACAAGCTCGAAGTCCAAGACCTGCATAAACGCTATGGCAGTCACGAGGTGCTCAAGGGTGTGTCCCTCAAGGCCGCCGCCGGCGATGTGATCAGCATCATCGGCTCCAGTGGCTCGGGCAAAAGTACCTTCCTGCGTTGCATCAACCTGCTTGAGCAGCCCCATGCCGGCAAGATTCTGCTCAACAACGAAGAGCTGAAACTGGTGGCTGGCAAGGATGGCGCCTTGAAGGCCGCCGACCCCAAGCAACTGCAGCGCATGCGTTCGCGGCTGTCGATGGTGTTCCAGCATTTCAACCTGTGGTCCCACATGACCGCGCTGGAAAACATCATGGAAGCGCCGGTGCATGTGCTGGGCGTAGCCAAGGCCGAGGCGCGCGAAAAGGCCGAGCACTACCTGAACAAGGTCGGCGTGGCGCATCGCAAGGACGCCTATCCGGGCCACATGTCCGGCGGCGAACAGCAGCGCGTGGCGATTGCCCGGGCGCTGGCGATGGAACCGGAAGTCATGCTGTTCGACGAGCCGACTTCGGCCCTTGATCCGGAACTGGTGGGCGATGTGCTCAAAGTGATGCAGGCCCTGGCGCTGGAAGGCCGGACCATGGTGGTGGTGACCCACGAAATGGGCTTTGCCCGGGAAGTGTCGAACCAACTGATCTTCCTGCACAAAGGCATCGTTGAAGAAAGCGGCAACCCGCGCGAAGTGCTGGTCAATCCGCAATCGGAGCGGCTGCAACAATTTCTTTCGGGCAGCCTCAAGTAATCGCTCCCGTTACGCACCTGATTCAGGTCATGCTGCGCATCGCGCGCCAGATGGTCTAATTTGGTTGCAGCCGCTTTTGGCTTTAACACTGTTTTCGCTTCGGATTGCCCACCATGACTGCCCATCGAATTGGTTTCCTGATTTGGCCCAGCACTAAAGCCTTGACGCTGGCGCTGGCCGAGGAGGCCTTGCGTGTTGCTCAGCGGGTGCATCCGGATGTCGTCTACGAATTGTCGTTTTTGCAGGCCGAGCCGCAGACCGAAGGCGCCTGGCAGCTACCGGGCGAACCCTGGGCCGGCAAGCTTGAAGGTTTCCAGAAGCTGTTTCTGCTGGCTGACGAACCCCCGACCGCTCTTGCGCCGCCCCTGAGCAGCGCGCTCAAACAGCTGGTGCGTGCCGGTTGTGTGATTGGCGGTTTGTCCGCCGGTGTCTACCCGTTGGCCCAACTGGGTCTTCTCGATGGTTTCCGCGCCGCCGTGCATTGGCGCTGGCAGGACGACTTTTCCGAGCGTTTCCCCAAGGTCATTGCCACCAGCCATCTGTTTGACTGGGACCGCGATCGCCTGACCGCTTGCGGTGGCATGTCGGTGCTCGATCTGCTGCTGGCTGTGTTGGCGCGCGATCACGGCGCGGAACTGGCCGGCGCGGTCTCGGAAGAACTGGTGGTCGAGCGCATCCGCGAAGGGGGCGAGCGCCAGCGTATCCCGTTGCAGAACCGTCTGGGCTCCAGCCATCCGAAGCTCACCCAGGCCGTGCTGTTGATGGAAGCCAACATCGAAGAACCGCTGACCACCGACGAAATTGCCCAGCATGTGTGCGTGTCCCGTCGCCAGTTGGAGCGGATTTTCAAGCAATACCTCAATCGTGTGCCGAGCCAGTACTACCTGGAACTGCGTCTGAACAAGGCGCGGCAGATGCTGATGCAGACCAGCAAATCGATCATTCAGATCGGCCTGTCCTGCGGCTTCTCCTCGGGGCCGCATTTTTCCAGCGCCTATCGCAACTTCTTCGGCGCCACGCCTCGGGAAGACCGCAACCAGCGGCGCAGCAGCAGCCCATTCGAATTGTCGTCGGTGCCGTCCGAACGCGGCTAGGGCCGGCGCCTCCTCTGTAAGGGCGGGGGTATGTAACCCTGTGGCGAGGGGATAAATCCCCTCGCCACAGGGTTTTGCATGGCCAGGGAAATGTAGAAGCCAACGCCTAAAATCCCGCGACAACGTTTAAACTGCGCCTTTGCGACGCTATTTGTCGCATTGCCATAAACCCGCTAAAAACGGGGGTTGGCGCTATAAGAAGTTGTCGCTTGGCGACAAGGCCGGGCTGAAAACTGTCCTTACAATCCCCTCATCGCTCGCCAGTTCCAGGCGGGTGTTCCTCTTCAGGAGACTCCGATGTCCGTTGAGCAAGCCGCCGTACAACGCGCCGATTTCGATCAGGTTATGGTCCCCAACTATGCGCCTGCTGCTTTCATCCCTGTGCGTGGCGCCGGTTCCCACGTGTGGGACCAGTCCGGTCGCGAACTGATCGACTTCGCCGGCGGTATCGCGGTCAACGTATTGGGGCACGCCCATCCGAAACTGGTCGCCGCCCTGACCGAACAAGCGAACAAGCTGTGGCATGTGTCCAACGTCTTTACCAATGAGCCGGCCCTGCGCCTGGCCCATAAACTGGTCAATGCAACCTTTGCCGAGCGGGCTTTCTTCTGCAACTCCGGCGCAGAAGCCAACGAGGCCGCCTTCAAGCTGGCCCGTCGCGTCGCGTTCGATCGTTTCGGGAGCGAGAAGTACGAAATCATTGCCGCGCTCAACAGCTTCCACGGCCGTACGCTGTTCACCGTGAACGTGGGCGGGCAATCGAAGTATTCCGACGGTTTCGGTCCTAAAATCACCGGTATTACCCACGTCCCTTACAACGACCTGGCGGCTTTGAAAGCGGCCATTTCGGACAAGACGTGCGCCGTGGTGCTGGAGCCGATCCAGGGCGAGGGCGGCGTATTGCCGGCCGAGCTGGGTTACCTGCAAGGTGCCCGTGATTTGTGCGATGCCCACGACGCGCTGCTGGTATTCGATGAAGTGCAGACCGGCATGGGCCGTAGCGGCCACCTGTTCGCCTACATGCATTACGGCGTGGTCCCGGACATCCTCACCAGCGCCAAGAGCCTGGGCGGTGGTTTCCCGATCGCGGCAATGCTCACCACCGAAGCGTTGGCCAAGCATCTGGTGGTCGGCACCCACGGCACCACTTATGGCGGCAACCCGCTGGCGTGTGCGGTGGCCGAAGCGGTGATCGATACCGTCAATACGCCTGAAGTGCTCGAAGGCGTCAAAGCCAAGCACCGCAAGTTCAAGGCTCGGCTGGAGCAGATCGGCGAGAAATACGGCCTGTTCACCCAGGTGCGTGGGTTGGGGCTGCTGATCGGCTGTGTGCTGAACGACGCCTGGAAAGGCAAGGCCAAGGACATTTTCAACGCCGCCGAACAGGAAGGCCTGATGATCCTGCAGGCAGGTCCGGACGTGATTCGTTTCGCGCCGAGCCTGGTGGTCGAAGATGCCGACATCGATGCCGGCCTGGACCGCTTCGAGCGGGCCGCGGCGAAGCTGACGCAAGCCTAAGGCTGAACCGGACCCCTTGTGGGAGCGAGCTTGCTCGCGAAGGTGCCGGATCAGTCAGCATTGATGTTGACTGACACACCGCTATCGCGAGCAAGCTCGCTCCCACAGGAGTCTTGCAGCGGCTGAAAAATCGAAGACCGCCGCAGATGCAATGCGGGTCAGCGTGTCGTTTAGTTATTTTTCTGTGTATCGACCCTTCGGTCGAACCATTTATTTCAAGTAAAGGAGTGACACCATGCTGGTGATGCGCCCCGCACAAATGGCGGATCTGGGCGAGGTACAGCGTCTGGCTGCGGACAGTCCGATCGGTGTCACTTCCTTGCCGGATGACGTGGAACGCCTGAGCGACAAGATCGCCGCGAGTGAAGCCTCGTTTGCCGCCGAAGTCAGCTTCAACGGCGAAGAAAGCTATTTCTTCGTCCTTGAAGATACCGCGACCGGCAAGCTGGCGGGCTGTTCGGCCATCGTGGCCTCGGCCGGTTATTCCGAGCCGTTCTACAGTTTCCGCAACGAAACGTTCGTTCACGCCTCCCGTGAGCTGAAGATCCACAACAAGATCCACGTGCTTTCCCAGTGCCACGACCTGACCGGCAACAGCTTGCTGACCAGCTTCTATGTGGTGCCGGAATTGGTCGGTTCGCCCTGGTCGGAGCTCAATTCGCGTGGGCGCCTGCTGTTCGTCGCCAGCCATCCGGAGCGCTTTGCCGATTCGGTGGTGACCGAGATCGTCGGCTACAGCGATGAAAATGGCGATTCGCCGTTCTGGGACGCCATCGGTCGTAACTTCTTCGACCTCAACTACGCTGCCGCCGAGCGCCTGTGCGGGCTGAAGAGCCGCACTTTCCTCGCCGAGCTGATGCCGCATTACCCGATCTACGTGCCGCTGTTGCCGGACGCCGCCCAGGAAGCCATGGGCCAGGTCCATCCGCGTGCGCAGATCACCTTCGACATCCTCATGCGCGAGGGTTTCGAGACCGATCATTACATCGACATCTTTGACGGTGGCCCGACTCTGCATGCCCGTGTCTCGGGGATCCGCTCGATTGCCCAGAGCCGCGTGGTGCCGGTCAAGCTCGGCGAGCCCGTCAAGGGCGCCGGCCGACAATACCTGGTGGCCAACGCCCAGTTGCAGGATTACCGCGCCGTTCTGTTGGAGCTTGACTACGCGCCCGGCAAACCGGTGACCCTGGATATGGAAGCGGCCGAAGCCTTGGGCGTCGGTGAGGGTGCCAGCGTGCGCCTGGTGGCGGTTTAACGCCTTACAGCGAAGTTTCGCGGGTGGCGCAAGCGGCCCGTTTGAGGAGATAGCATGATCGTTCGTCCCGTACGCAGCAGCGATTTACCCGCTCTGATTGCCCTGGCCCGCAGCACCGGCACCGGCCTGACCACCTTGCCGGCCAACGAGGAGCGCCTGGCTCATCGGGTCGGCTGGGCCGAGAAGACTTTTCGCGGCGAAGCCGGACGTGGCGATGCGGACTACCTGTTCGTGCTCGAAGACGACGACGGTCGTGTGGTGGGCATCTCTGCCATCGCCGGGGCCGTTGGGCTGCGCGAGCCGTGGTACAACTTCCGGGTCGGCCTGACGGTCAGTGCCTCCCAGGAGCTGAACATCTATCGGGAAATCCCGACGCTGTTTTTGGCCAACGACCTGACCGGCAACTCCGAGCTGTGTTCGCTGTTCCTGCACGCCGACTACCGCACTGGCCTCAATGGCCGCATGTTGGCCAAGGCGCGGCTGCTGTTCATCGCCGAATTCCCGAACCTGTTTGGCAACAAGATCATCGCCGAGATGCGTGGCATGTCCGATGACCGAGGCCGTTCGCCGTTCTGGGAAAGCCTGGGGCGACACTTTTTCAAGATGGAGTTCAGCCAGGCCGACTACCTGACCGGCGTGGGCAACAAGGCCTTCATCGCTGAGCTGATGCCCAAGTTCCCGCTGTACACCTGTTTCCTGTCGGAGGATGCCCGGGCGGTGATCGGCCAGGTTCATCCCGACACGGAGCCGGCGCTGTCGATGCTCAAGAGCGAAGGTTTCAGTTACCAGGGTTACGTCGACATCTTCGACGCCGGCCCGGCCGTTGAATGTGAAACCGGCAAGATCCGCGCGATCCGCGACAGCCAGGCACTGGTATTGGCCATCGGCACGCCGGGCGACGACGCCACGCCGTTCATCATGCATAACCGCAAACGCGAAGACTGCCGCATCACTGCTGCACCGGCGCGCTTAGCCGCGGGCACCCTGGTGGTTGATCCGCTGACTGCCAAACGTCTTCAACTCAACGCCGGCGATCAGGTGCGCGCCGTTGCGTTGTCCGCTGCTCGGGAGTCGAAATAATGAAGTCGCTGTACATCGCTGGAAGCTGGCTGGAAGGTCAGGGTGATCTCTTTGAGTCGTTGAACCCGGTGACCCAGCAAGTGCTGTGGTCTGGCAATGGCGCCACGGCGGCGCAGGTGGAGTCGGCGGTGCAGGCCGCGCGTCAGGCCTTCCCGGACTGGGCCCGCCGTTCGCTGGATGAGCGTATCCAGGTGCTGGAAGCGTTTGCCGCTGCCTTGAAGAGCCACGCCGATGAACTGGCCCACTGCATCGGTGAAGAAACCGGCAAGCCGTTGTGGGAAGCGACCACCGAAGTCACCAGCATGGTCAACAAGGTCGCCATTTCGATTCAGAGCTACCGTGAGCGGACCGGCGAAAAAAGCGGCCCCCTGGGTGACGCCATCGCTGTGCTGCGGCACAAGCCCCACGGTGTGGTGGCAGTGTTCGGCCCTTACAACTTCCCCGGCCATTTGCCCAACGGTCACATCGTCCCGGCCTTGTTGGCGGGCAACACCGTGTTGTTCAAACCCAGCGAACTGACCCCGAAAGTCGCTGAGCTGACGGTCAAGTGCTGGGTCGAGGCCGGCCTGCCGGCGGGCGTGCTGAACCTGCTGCAAGGCGCGCGGGAAACTGGTATCGCCCTGGCGGCCAATCCGGGCATCGACGGGTTGTTTTTCACCGGCTCCAGCCGCACCGGCAACCTGTTGCATCAACAGTTTTCCGGGCGCCCGGACAAGATCCTGGCGCTGGAAATGGGCGGTAATAATCCGCTGGTGGTGGATGAGGTGGCGGACGTCGACGCGGCGGTCTACACCATCATTCAGTCGGCCTTCATTTCTGCCGGGCAGCGCTGTACCTGCGCGCGCCGCCTGTTGGTGCCCGAAGGGGCGTGGGGCGATGCCTTGCTGGCGCGCCTGGTGGCGGTCAGCTCGACGCTGGAAGTCGGCGCTTTTGATCAGCAACCGGCGCCGTTCATGGGCTCGGTGATTTCCCTGGCCGCAGCGAAGGCGCTGATGGACGCGCAGAACCATTTGCTGGGCCTGGGCGCCGTGCCGCTGTTGACCATGACCCAACCGCAAGCCCAGGCTGCGTTGCTGACACCGGGCATCCTGGATGTGACGACGGTAGCCGAGCGTCCTGATGAAGAACTGTTCGGGCCGTTGTTGCAGGTGATTCGCTACGCGGACTTCGCCGCGGCAATCACCGAGGCCAACAACACCCAATATGGCTTGGCTGCGGGTCTGCTGTCGGATTCCCAGGAGCGCTACCAGCAGTTTTGGCTGCAGAGCCGTGCCGGCATCGTCAACTGGAACAAACAACTGACGGGAGCGGCCAGCAGCGCGCCGTTCGGCGGTGTTGGGGCCTCGGGCAACCACCGCGCCAGTGCCTATTACGCAGCCGACTATTGTGCGTATCCGGTGGCGTCTCTGGAAACCCCAAGCCTTGTCATGCCGGCTGCCCTCACTCCCGGCGTGAGCATGGTGTGAACCCCAATCGCGAGCAAGCTCGCTCCCACAAAGGATTGCGCAAAACCCTGTGGGAGCGAGTTTGCTCGCGATGGCCGCGCTGCGGTTGTTACTTGATGCCTATAAAAAACAGATTCTCGTGGAGCCTCGCTGATGAAATCCTATGAAGTCAACTTTGACGGTCTAGTGGGGCCGACCCACAACTACGGCGGGCTCTCGTACGGCAACGTCGCGTCCCAGAGCAATAGCCAACAGTCCTCCAACCCCAAGGAAGCGGCGTTGCAGGGCCTGGCGAAAATGAAAGCGCTGATGGACATGGGCTTCCAGCAAGGTGTGCTGGCGCCACAGGAGCGTCCCGACGTGGCGGCCCTGCGTCGGTTGGGTTTTGCCGGCAGCGATGCCCAGGTCATCCAGCAGGCTGCCAAAGAAGCGATGCCGCTGCTGGTCGCCAGTTGCTCGGCCTCCAGCATGTGGGTGGCCAACGCCGCCACTGTCAGCCCAAGCGCCGACACAGCTGACGGCCGCGTGCATTTCACCGCCGCCAACCTGAACTGCAAATACCACCGCAGCATTGAACACCCGACCACCAGTCGCGTACTGGGGGCGATGTTTGCCGATCAGCAGCACTTCGCCCACCACGCCGCGCTGCCGGCGGTGGCGCAGTTCGGCGACGAAGGCGCGGCCAACCACACGCGTTTCTGCCGGACCTACGGCGAGGCCGGTGTTGAATTCTTCGTGTTCGGCCGCAGCGCCTTCGATACCCGTTTTCCCGCGCCGCAGAAGTACCCGGCGCGCCAGACCCTGGAAGCTTCTCAGGCAGTAGCTCGTCTGCATGGTCTGAGGGAGGAGGGCGTGGTCTACGCCCAACAGAACCCATCGGTGATCGACCAGGGCGTGTTCCACAATGATGTGATCGCGGTGGGCAACGGCGAAGTGTTGTTCTATCACGAGGATGCGTTTCTCGAGACCGACCGGATGCTGGCCGAGCTGAGCAGCAAACTCGCCAAGGTCGGTGGGAAATTTCAGTCGGTGTGCGTGCCGCGTTCGGCGGTTACCGTCGATGACGCGGTACGTTCCTACCTGTTCAATAGCCAGTTGCTGTCGCGTCCCGACGGCTCGATGCTGTTGATCGTGCCGGAGGAGTGCCGCGGCAACGAACGCGTCTGGCAGTACCTGCAAGGCCTGACGGGCTCTGGCGGGGTGATCGGCGAAGTGAAGGTCTTCGACCTCAAGCAAAGCATGCAGAACGGCGGTGGCCCGGCTTGCCTGAGGCTGCGCGTGGCCCTCAATGAAACCGAGCTGGCCGCCGTCAACCCAGGGGTTATCATGACCGCGCCGTTGTACGATTCGCTGACCCAATGGGTCGAGCGTCACTACCGCGATCGCATGACCGAAAACGACCTGGCGGACCCGCAGTTGCTGCTCGAATGCCGGGCGGCACTGGATGAGCTGACACAAATCCTTAAACTTGGCGCGGTTTATCCTTTCCAGATCAATTGAAAGCGCGCGCGACCTGACTACAGTCAAAGCAGGGCGCGTTGCCTTTTCCCCCCGACGAGAACGTAAAAACATGAGCGATACCTTGCAACTGATCCTTGAAGACACCGACGGCACCCAACTGGAAACCTCCTGCACCCGCGTTGCGGTCATGTGGCAGGGCAAAGAGTTGTGGATCCAGCAGGACGGCCGCGGTCAGTTGCTGATCGGCGTCGATGTCGAAGAAGGCGATGAGGAATACGCCAACCTGTTGTTGCGCCCGTTGGCGACCAACCTGGTGAGCCTGCAACTGGAAATGGAACCGGCCGACATGGGCGACGATGATCATGTCCATGGCCCGGATTGCGGCCACGACCATTAAGGAGCCGCGCTATGCTCGCCCTCGGCAAATTGCTTGAACTGACCCTCGCTGGCCGTGAACCGGCGGAGAAGACTCAACTGACTGTCGAGGGCGTACGGATGCGCTGGCTGAGCGAGGGCGCGCTGGAGGTCAAGCCGCCCCAGGCCCGGGACAATGGCCAGGACCTGTTACTGTCAGCCGGTATCCACGGCAACGAAACCGCACCGATCGAACTGCTTGATCGGTTGCTGCACGACATCGCCCGTGGGGATCTCAAGCCACGGGCACGCATTCTGTTTCTGTTCGGCAATCCCGAGGCCATTCGTCGCGGAGAGCGTTTTGTCGAGCAGGACGTCAATCGGTTGTTCAATGGTCGCCATGAGTTGAGCGGCGGCGCCGAGGCGTTGCGGGCTTGCGAATTGGAGCGGTTGGCCGCCAGTTTCTTCAGCGTGCCGGACCGCAGTCGCTTGCATTACGACCTGCACACCGCCATCCGGGGTTCGAAGATCGAGCAATTTGCCTTGTATCCGTGGAAGGAAGGTCGCCGGCATTCACGCCGTGAACTGGCGCGGCTGCGCGCCGCCGGCATGGAAGCGGTGCTGCTGCAGAACAAACCGTCCATTGTGTTCAGCGCCTACACCTATGACCAGTTGGGTGCCGAGTCTTTCACCCTGGAACTGGGCAAGGCCCGGCCGTTCGGGGAAAACGACGGTGTCAACGTCAGCCTGCTGGAAACCCGTCTGCAACAGATCATCGAAGGCAGCGAACCCGAATCGGACGAAAGTCTGGACGGCCTGCAACTGTTCAGCGTCGCGCGGGAAATCATCAAGCACAGCGACAGTTTCCGCCTGAACCTGCCGGCGGACATCGAGAACTTCTCGGAACTTGGAAAAGGTTATGTGCTGGCCGAAGACATTGCCCAGACCCGCTGGGTGATCGAAGAAGAGGGCGCCCGGATCATCTTCCCCAACCCCAAGGTGAAGAATGGTTTGCGGGCCGGGATCCTGATCGTGCCGGCGACGGACGAAAACCTGATCTGAAGTCCCCACAAAACCAATATGGGAGCGAGCTTGCTCGCGATAGCGGTGTTTCAGTCAATCCTGAAAGTGACTGACACTCGGCTATCGCGAGCAAGCTCGCTCCCACAGT
The DNA here is from genome assembly GCF_032614175.1 of Pseudomonas sp. P105. Taxonomy (NCBI): domain Bacteria; kingdom Pseudomonadati; phylum Pseudomonadota; class Gammaproteobacteria; order Pseudomonadales; family Pseudomonadaceae; genus Pseudomonas; species Pseudomonas sp. P105. Next base: position 4,798,328 of record NZ_CP126693.1, on the reverse strand, counting down.
TTTTTTGCAGCTTTTAAACCGCTACCGCCCGCTGTTCGCTACGCCGCAACGCCCGGGTCTTGTGCAGGGTATCGGCACAGGTCTTCGCCGCTTCCTGGCCCTTGTGCACGAAATGCTCAAAGAAGAACTTCTGATGTTCTTCCCCAGCGTGGAAGTGATGGGGAGTGAGTACGACCGAGAACACCGGCACCTCGGTTTCCAGCTGAACCTGCATCAGGCCGCTGATCACCGATTGGGCGACGAATTCGTGACGGTAGATGCCGCCGTCCACCACCAGGCCAGCGGCGACGATGCCGGCGTAGCGGCCAGATTTGGCCAGCAGCTTGGCATGCAGCGGGATCTCGAAGGCGCCGCCGACTTCGAAGAAGTCGATATCGCTTTCCTGATAACCTTGATTGATCATTTCGGCGACGAAGCCTTTGCGGCTCTGGTCGACGATTTCCTTGTGCCAGCAGGCCTGGATGAACGCGACGCGCTCGCCCGGATGATGTTTGCTTTTGCTGTCGATTGCGGTGGGTTGCATGTTCTGGTTCCTGTTTGTGTAAAAAACAGGGCGTCATGAATCGAAGGGGATTCGAGGGTGCGTCGCGCGCAGACAGTCGCAGACGGCCCTTGGGTGCCGATCCCGTTCTCTCTTCATCCGGACTATGACCGTCGGCCCCGGAATCACACCGGGTCTGCTGACCTTGACGCTACACCGCAAAAGCCGTGTATCGCCAAGCGCTCGCGGGCTATGCACCTTGCGTGCAATTACCGCCGGTGGGGAATTGCACCCCGCCCTGAGAACGTTTCGCCGCCATGGTTTTTGGCGGCGCAGGATTTTTAACACATAACCCCTGTGGGAGCGAGCTTGCTCGCGATAGCGGTGGTTCAGATTGCATTGATGTTGGATGCGCTGCCGCCATCGCGAGCAAGCTCGCTCCCACAGGTGTTCTGAGAGATCTTCAGGTGCAGGTGATCTTTTCCTTCGACTGGTCTTGATTAATCGTCGCCATGACCGCAGTAATTGACCTTCGAAAGGGAATTCCCCCCACCCGCACCCGAGGCCAGATTCATGAGCGTTATCGATCTTCGCAGCGACACCGTCACCCAACCTTCCGCCGCCATGCTGGATGCGATGGCCAGCGCGCCGACCGGCGACGATGTGTATGGCGAAGATCCGACCGTCAATCGCCTCGAGGCCGAACTGGCCGGGCGCCTGGGCTTTGCCGCGGCGCTGTTCGTACCCACCGGCACCATGAGCAACTTGCTGGGGCTGATGGCCCATTGCGAGCGTGGTGATGAATACATCGTTGGCCAGCAGGCTCACACCTATAAATACGAAGGCGGCGGGGCGGCGGTACTGGGTTCAATCCAGCCGCAACCCCTTGACGTGCAAGCGGACGGCTCTCTGGACCTGGAGCAAGTTGCTGCCGCGATCAAAGCCGATGACTTCCACTTTGCCCGTACTCGCCTGCTGGCGCTGGAAAACACCATGCAAGGCAAGGTCCTGCCGCTGGAGTATCTGGCCCGGGCCCGGCGTTTCACGCGCGAGCACGGCCTGGCGTTGCACCTTGACGGCGCGCGGCTGTACAACGCCGCAGTCAAGTTGAACGTCGATGCCCGGGAGATCACCCAACATTTCGATTCGGTGTCGGTGTGCCTGTCCAAGGGCCTTGGCGCTCCCGTTGGCTCGGTCCTCTGCGGCAGCGTCGAGCTGATCGGCAAGGCGCGTCGGCTGCGCAAGATGGTGGGCGGGGGCATGCGCCAGGCCGGGATCCTGGCTGCGGCGGGGTTGTATGCCCTGGATCATCAGGTCCAGCGCCTGGCCGATGACCACGCCAATGCCCAGCGGCTTGCCGAGGGCTTGCGTGGGGCGGGTTACGAGGTCGAGCCGGTGCAGACCAACATGGTCTACGTGCAGATGGGCGAGCGGGCCGAGGCCATCAGGGCGTTTGCCGCCGAGCGTGGCATCAAGCTCAGCGCCGCGCCGCGCCTGCGAATGGTGACCCACATGGATGTCAGCGCCGCGCAAATCGACGAAGTGATCCGCTCTTTCGTCGACTTTTCCCGTAACTGACCCGCCAAGCGGCCCAATTGACAGTTTCTATCGCATAAACACGCTGTACCCCACGCGAAGGGCCGATATAATGCGGCCCTTTGCCGTTGCTTCGTCTGTTGACGTTTTGCACAGGCCTTTGGCCGCAGCCTCCGTGGAAGAACCTAATGAAAAGCGCAGAAATCCGTGAAGCCTTCCTTCGCTTCTTCGAAGAGCAAGGCCACACCCGAGTAGCCTCCAGCTCTTTGATTCCGGGCAACGACCCGACCCTGCTGTTCACCAACGCGGGGATGAACCAGTTCAAGGACTGCTTCCTGGGCCAGGAAAAACGTGCCTACACCCGTGCCGTCAGCAGCCAGAAATGCGTGCGCGCCGGCGGCAAGCACAACGACCTGGAAAACGTCGGCTATACCGCTCGTCACCACACCTTCTTTGAAATGCTGGGTAACTTCAGCTTCGGTGATTATTTCAAGCGCGACGCCATCACCTTTGCCTGGACCTTCCTGACCTCCGACAAGTGGCTGAACCTGCCCAAGGAGAAGCTCTGGGTAACGGTCTACGCCACCGATGACGAGGCTTATGACATCTGGACCAAAGAGGTCGGTGTCCCGGCTGAACGCATGGTGCGCATCGGCGACAACAAGGGCGCGCCGTACGCTTCCGATAACTTCTGGACCATGGGCGACACCGGCCCGTGCGGCCCTTGCACCGAGATTTTCTACGATCACGGCGCCGACATCTGGGGCGGCCCACCCGGCTCGCCGGAAGAAGATGGCGACCGCTACATCGAGATCTGGAACAACGTCTTCATGCAGTTCAACCGCACCGCCGATGGCGTGTTGCATCCGTTGCCAGCGCCGTCGGTCGACACCGGCATGGGCCTGGAGCGGATCAGTGCGGTGCTGCAGCACGTTCACTCCAACTACGAAATCGACCTGTTCCAGAGCCTGTTGAGTGCTTCGGCCAAGGCCATCGGTTGCAGTAACGACAACCAGGCTTCGCTCAAAGTGGTGGCCGACCATATCCGTTCCTGCGGCTTCCTGATTGCCGATGGTGTGTTGCCGTCCAACGAAGGCCGCGGCTATGTGTTGCGTCGGATCATTCGTCGCGCCTGCCGTCACGGCAACAAGCTGGGCGCCAAGGGCAGCTTCTTCTATCAGATCGTCGCGGCCCTGGTGGCCGAAATGGGCGAGGCCTTCCCGGAACTCAAATCCCAGCAGGCCCACATCGAGCGCGTGCTCAAGGGTGAGGAAGAGCAGTTCGCCAAAACCCTGGAGCAGGGGTTGAAGATCCTCGAGCAGGATTTGGCCGAGCTCAAGGGCAACGTGGTACCGGGCGATGTCGTGTTCAAGTTGTACGACACGTACGGTTTCCCGATGGACCTGACGGGCGACATCGCCCGCGAACGCAACCTGACCCTCGACGAGGAAGGTTTCGAACGCGAGATGGAAGCCCAGCGAGTGCGCGCGCGTTCCGCCAGCTCCTTCGGTATGGACTACAACAGCCTGGTCAAGGTTGACGTGGCCACCGAATTCACCGGCTACGCCGCCACTACCGGTTCGGCCAAGATCGTAGCTATCTATAAGGACGGGCAGTCGGTCGACATCCTGAGCGAAGGCCAGGAAGGCGTGATCGTGCTGGACCAGACGCCGTTCTACGCCGAATCCGGCGGACAGATCGGTGACAGCGGTTACCTGCAGGCCGGCAACTCGCGTTTCGATGTGCGTGACACCACCAAGACCGGCGGCGCATTCCTGCACCACGGCGTATTGGCCTCGGGCAGCCTGATGATTGCCGCTCCGGTAGCCGCGCATGTCGACGCCGAGGTTCGTCACGCTACCTCGCTGAACCACTCGGCGACGCACTTGCTGCATGCCGCGTTGCGTCAGGTACTGGGCGAGCATGTTCAGCAGAAAGGCTCTTTGGTGGACAGTCAGCGCTTGCGCTTTGACTTCAGCCATTTCGAGGCTATCAAGCCTGAGCAACTCAAGGCGCTGGAAGACATCGTCAACGCCGAGATCCGCAAGAATTCGCCGGTCGAGACCGAAGAAACCGACATCGAGACCGCCAAGCGCAAGGGCGCCATGGCGCTGTTTGGCGAGAAGTACGGCGACAGCGTGCGTGTGCTGAGCATGGGCGGCGATTTCTCCGTGGAGCTGTGCGGTGGTATCCATGCCAACCGGACCGGTGACATCGGCCTGCTGAAGATCATCAGCGAAGGCGGTGTGGCTTCTGGTGTGCGTCGCATCGAAGCAGTCACCGGCGCGGCGGCCCTGGCGTACCTCAACACCGCCGAAGAACAACTCAAGGAAGCGGCGAGCCTGATCAAGGGCAGCCGTGACAACCTGATCGACAAGCTCTCGGCTGTGCTGGAGCGCAACCGTCTGCTGGAAAAGCAACTCGAGCAGTTGCAGGCCAAGGCTGCCAGCGCCGCAGGCGACGATCTGTCGGCCCAGGCCGTGGACGTCAAGGGCGTGAAAGTGCTGGCCGCGCGCCTGGATGGCCAGGACGGCAAGGCACTGCTGGCGCTGGTCGATCAACTGAAAAACAAACTCGGCCGCGCAGTGATCCTGCTCGGCAGTGTCCATGAGGAAAAGGTCGTTCTCGTCGCAGGCGTGACCAAAGACCTGACTGGCCAACTCAAAGCCGGTGATTTGATGAAGCAGGCCGCTGCGGCAGTGGGCGGCAAGGGCGGTGGTCGTCCGGACATGGCGCAAGGCGGCGGCACCGACGCCGGCGCGCTGGACGCAGCACTGGCCCAAACCGTTGCATTTGTAGAGCAGGGTATTTAAGGCAGTGCTCCGGGGTCGTTGTCTAGTGACGACTCCGGTCGCTGTTGAGTGATTATTGGGCGCCCTTCATGGGCAGAGGCGGCTTTGAAATGGCTTTGATCGTACAGAAATTTGGAGGCACCTCGGTCGGTACTGTCGAGAGAATCGAACAAGTCGCCGACAAGGTTAAGAAATTCCGTGAAGCGGGCGATGACCTGGTGGTTGTGCTGTCGGCCATGAGCGGCGAGACCAACCGTCTGATCGATCTGGCCAAGCAAATCAGCGGCGACCAACAGCCGGTTCCGCGCGAACTGGATGTGATCGTTTCCACTGGCGAGCAGGTGACCATCGCCTTGCTGGCCATGGCGCTGATCAAGCGGGGTGTGCCGGCGGTGTCCTACACCGGCAACCAGGTTCGTATCCTGACGGACAGCGCGCACAATAAAGCGCGTATTCTGCAGATCGACGATCAGAAAATTCGCGGCGACCTGAAGGCCGGTCGCGTCGTGGTGGTCGCCGGTTTCCAGGGTGTGGACGAGCACGGCAATATCACCACTCTCGGCCGTGGCGGTTCCGATACCACGGGCGTGGCGCTGGCGGCGGCACTCAAGGCTGACGAATGCCAGATCTACACCGATGTGGATGGTGTCTACACCACCGACCCACGGGTGGTGCCTGTGGCTCAGCGCCTGGACAAGATCACCTTCGAAGAGATGCTGGAAATGGCCAGCCTCGGTTCCAAGGTGCTGCAGATCCGGGCCGTCGAATTCGCCGGCAAGTACAACGTTCCGCTGCGCGTTCTGCACAGCTTCAAAGAGGGTCCGGGCACCCTCATTACTATTGATGAAGAGGAATCCATGGAACAGCCGATCATTTCCGGCATCGCTTTCAACCGCGATGAAGCCAAGCTGACCATCCGTGGCGTGCCAGACACCCCCGGCGTGGCGTTCAAGATTCTCGGCCCGATCAGTGCCGCGAACATCGAAGTCGACATGATCGTGCAGAACGTCGCGCACGATAACACCACCGACTTCACCTTCACCGTGCACCGCAACGACTACCAGGCCGCTGAAGCTGTGCTGAAAAAGACTGCTGATGAGATTGGTGCCCGGGAAGTGGTGGGTGATACCAAGATCGCCAAGGTCTCGATCGTCGGTGTCGGCATGCGCTCTCACGCAGGTGTGGCCAGCCGTATGTTCGAATCCCTGGCCAAGGAAAGCATCAACATCCAGATGATCTCTACTTCGGAAATCAAGGTTTCCGTGGTCATCGAAGAGAAGTACCTGGAGCTGGCCGTGCGCGCCCTGCACACGGCTTTCGAACTCGACGCTGCTGCCCGACAGGGCGAGTAAGGCGTTGTCTTGGGGCGCGGTTTACCGCGCCCTTTGTTTTTCTGAAAGGCGCGCTCCAAAACTGTTCTTTTGCTCGCGCTGGTCAATACTAGGCTTGTAGGCTGCGACCGTTTCGGTTCGTAGGGCCTACGCCTTTTTTTGCAGACTGTTGTCCCTGAACTGAATTGCGTGAGGAGAAAGGTATGCTGATTCTGACTCGTCGGTGCGCAGAGAGCCTGATTATTGGCGATGGCGAAATCACCGTGACCGTGCTCGGCGTCAAAGGAAACCAAGTGCGGATTGGCGTCAACGCCCCGAAAGAGGTCGCGGTGCACCGAGAGGAAATTTACCTGCGTATCAAGAAAGAGAAGGACGACGAACCAAGCCATTAATTTTTATCGTTTTTTATGTTTGCAAACGGGGATGAAGGTGGTTAATATACGCCCCGTGTTGCGGAGAGCTGGCCGAGTGGCCGAAGGCGCTCCCCTGCTAAGGGAGTACACCTCAAAAGGGTGTCGGGGGTTCGAATCCCCCGTTCTCCGCCATTATTTATTTAGTGCGACGTAATCTGGCTTTATCGGTAAGTTATTGAAATTACTGAAAAAAGCGCTTTACAAAAAGATTCGCCGACCTATAATGCGCGGCAACAAATGCACTCGTAGCTCAGCTGGATAGAGTACTCGGCTACGAACCGAGCGGTCACAGGTTCGAATCCTGTCGAGTGCACCATTTAAGAGTTTTTTGCAGTGATGCAAATAACTTGGCTTCAACCAGTTGTGATCTGGTATAAAACCACAACTTGCACTCGTAGCTCAGCTGGATAGAGTACTCGGCTACGAACCGAGCGGTCACAGGTTCGAATCCTGTCGAGTGCACCAAACACCAAAAAGCCCGCGTTTAACGCGGGCTTTTTGCTGTCTGTGATTTGCCTTTCACGCACCCTTTCTCATCGAACACGATCTCTGCGCTGCGACCTTTTTTCGCTTTGTAGGTATATCGCGTGCTCGAATTCCTGATCTTGACCGAGTCGGGTCTGCCCAGGGCGCTTTCCACGTCCTGCTGGCTCATGCCACTGACGACTCGCCGGTTCATGATCGCTTCGCGGCGTTGTCTGGCATTGAGCAGGTTGCCACAGCGGTCTTCGAGTTGGCCGACAACAGTCGGTTCCTTGCGGTTGGCTTTGTTGCCGAATGTTTGCCGAAACTCTGCTTCGGGCAGCATGGCCTCTGTCATTGGCTCGGCCCTGCCCGGGCTGGTCGGATGGATCTGCTGAAGTGACAGGGTTTCTTCCGGTCGGCAACTCAGGGTGGTAAAGGTCACGTGCCCGGCGGTATTTTCGCAGCGATGCACGCTTTGCCCGGCAGCCCCCAAAGGCAGGCAGGGCAGGGCAGCGAGTAAAAACAGGTAGCGACTGACGAGCATCCTGACGTCCTCCTTGACGGTGAAGAAAAGAAGGTTAGCCGCTACATTTTTACCGGGGCGTGTGTTTTCTTTTCAGGATAAGTCGTCGTAGGCATAGAGGTTCAATCTGCGTTCAGGTATGTCTCGCAAGCGCTTGTTCTTGCCATGATTTTTTAACGTTTTAAAGCGTCAAGCGGTGTATGATTGCGCCCGTCAGCCCCGCCGGGGCTTGTGGAATATCCCATGGACTTACCCAGTAGTTACTCAATATCTCGTTTTACCAATCATGAACTGACTGATTGATCCTTCCGGCGTGCTCCACTGCTGGGAGTGGAGTTCGCCTATGACCGAAATAGAAGTAAAGAAAACGCAGGAAAGCCTTCAGGATCGCCTTGCTCAAGTCGTTGAGCTGCTGCATCGCCAGCGGGTGGTCGAAGACCTGACGCATCGCCAGGAAGGCCCGCATCACGACCTGGTCGAGAACCTGGTCCACCGGCAGAATCTCGTCGAGCTGCAACGCAAGCTCGATGACCTGCACTCCGCCGACGTCGCCTACATCCTTGAAGCCTTGCCGCTGGAAGAGCGTCTGACGGTCTGGCAGTTGGTCCAGGCGGATCGTGACGGTGACATCCTGCTCGAAGTGTCCGACTCGGTTCGTGAAACCCTGATCGCTGACATGGATGATCACGAGCTGCTGGCGGCGGCCAAGGAAATGGACGCCGACGAACTCGCCGACCTTGCGCCCGAACTGCCACGGGACGTTATCCACGAACTGATGGAAACCCTCGATGGCCAACAGCGCGAGCGCGTGCGTTCGGCGTTGTCCTATGACGAGGAGCAGGTCGGTGCGCTCATGGACTTCGAGATGGTGACCATCCGTGAGGATGTCAGTCTTGAAGTGGTATTGCGTTATCTGCGCCGTCTCAAGGAGTTGCCGGGGCATACCGACAAGCTCTTTGTGGTGGACTACGACGGTGTGCTTAAGGGCGTGCTGCCTATCAAGCGATTGCTCGTCAATGATCCGGAAAAGCAGGTAGCCGAGGTCATGGCCAGTGATCCGGTGAGTTTTCATCCGGACGAAGATGCCTACGATGCGGCCCAGGCGTTCGAACGTTACGATTTGATTTCTGCGCCCGTTGTCGACAAGAACGGCAAGTTGATCGGCCGTCTGACCATCGACGAAATGGTCGACCTGATTCGTGAGGAGAGCGAAAGCGAAGTCCTCAACATGGCCGGTCTGCGCGAAGAGGAAGACATCTTCGCCTCGGTCTGGAAGTCCCTGCGTAACCGTTGGGCCTGGCTGGCGGTCAATTTGATCACGGCTTTCATCGCGTCCCGGGTGATCGGCTTGTTCGAAGGCTCCATCGAAAAACTGGTGGCCCTTGCGGCGCTGATGCCTATCGTTGCAGGGATTGGCGGCAACTCCGGCAACCAGACCATTACCATGATCGTCCGCGCCATGGCGCTGGACCAGGTTAGTACCGGCAATACATCGCGATTGATGCGCAAGGAACTGGCCGTGGGCTTGATCAACGGTCTGGTTTGGGGTGGGGTGATCGGCGTGGTGGCGTACCTGCTATACGGCAGTTGGTCGCTGGGAGTGGTGATGACCGCCGCCATGACGCTCAACTTGTTGTTGGCGGCCTTGATGGGGGTATTGATTCCCATGACCCTGGCTCGAATGGGGCGTGACCCCGCCATGGGGGCCAGCGTGATGATTACCGCCATGACCGACAGCGGCGGGTTCTTCATTTTCCTGGGATTGGCGACGATTTTCCTGCTCTGATTCGCGCTTCAAGAAAGCCCGCCAATTTGGCGGGCTTTTTCGTGGGCGCCGGAAATCTCAGTCACCAAATTCCAGGCAAAAAAAAGCCAGCACAAGGCTGGCTTCAATATCTTGGATGCTATCAGGACGCGTCTGCGGTCATTTCTACGTCATGAGCAATCAGCGAAACGAGAGCGTTTTGCTGGCGATGAGAGAGTTGTCGGAATCGTTGAAGCAGCTCGCGTTCATGCAGTGACAGCTCTGGGCTGTCCAGTCGCATGCTGAGCTCTTCACCCAACGCACCTTCCTGAATAAGGCTTTGCTCAAGGCGCGCGATGATTTCGGAGTTCATGCTGCGGTGATGATTGCGAGCCACCTCGGCAATGCGTTCCCGCATTCCGTCTGGCAGACGTACGACGAACTTGTCAGCCGTACGGCTGGAATAAATTGCCTGTTTCATTGGGCGCATATATTTAACCGGTTAGTTCAGGGGAGCGGTTCTCGGGATTGGCCGCAGGATGTCGATAGGACAAGCCCCTTAGCCAAATGTTCAACCTGAATTGTTAAGAGGCCCGCATCATGCCTCAAAATTGCCAGATCATTGGCGCCAATTCTGTGACAAATATTGATCCGCGTAAAGGCGTTATGCCAGTACCCTTCGTCAAAAATGCGGACTGGTTGGAAAAATTTCCAGGTCCGCATCTTGTGACCACTGCATCGTGTCGATGTGCCATACCGTCTGGCGGATAACCATGACGCAGGCGGCGGCGCGATGCTGTCCTTGTATTGTATAGGATAGTGGCGATTTGCCGATTTACTAGAATGAGCAGGGTGGGCCAGATGAGCGGCGGTCCGGTCCAGGCTCTTCGATGGGAGACTTGGCGAACGGTACATTTGCCTACACTTAAAAAGCCATGGACGACATGACAAACGCCAGGCTGACCGTTAACATGCACGCCGTCCAACGCACCGCGTTTCTCGTGGTCGACTTGTGTCTCAGTAGCTCAATTGGATAGAGCATCCCCCTCCTAAGGGGAAGGTTGGCAGTTCGAACCTGCCCTGGGACACCATCATTCTCCAGCCCCCCACTGGTTTGCCTCTCTTGCGCCAAATCCCCTTGGTCGGTACGGGCGTCGGTTCCCTCATCGCGAAAAAATCCACCCCGTACAGGTCCGACAAGACGCTTTATGTCGGTGGTTTCTAATGCGTCCTGTGAGACACGTCTCTTTTTTGAGCAGAAAGTTTCCCCTCCTTTGAACCGAAGGCGATATGCCGGGTCTGGTGTGCGCGTAGTTTTGCGCATTAGTAGCGTGAGTATTTTCGGAGTCAGCCTGGACTTTCCGGCGTTCCCCGAAATGAGAAGACCGATATCCGGTGCTTTGTCTGCTCGCCAGTTTGCTGCCATTTCCGTATCGAGGGATCGAACATGTTCTCACCCGCCCATTGGGCGAGGTCGTGCCTGGCTTTGCTGTGCCTTTCTCCGCTAACACTTGCCTACGCTGCGCCAACACCCGGCGACACGGACCTGATCCGCGAACGCCAGGATCGCTTGCTCGAAGAGCAGCGTCGACGCCTGGAAGAACTCAAGGAATTGCCTGGCAAGGCGGCGAAGCCGACTCAGCCAACTGCGCCTGTGGACACCCGTTGCTTCCCCATCAAGACCATCGAAATCAAGGGCGCCGACAGTCTTTCGGCCAGTGAGCGCGAACAACTGCTCAAGCCCTATATCAACCAATGCCTGGGCGTGCCACAGCTTAACGAGCTGCTCAAGGTCATCACCGATTACTACCTGGAAAAAGGCCTGGTCACCAGTCGTGCCTATTTGCCGCAACAGGACCTGTCCAGCGGTCACTTGCAAGTGCTGGTCGTTGAGGGCCGGCTGGAAGGGCTGAAGGGGGCCGAGGGCAGTGGCCTGTCCGAGCGGGAACTGGCCATGAGCTTTCCCGGCAAGGCGGGCGATTTGCTCAATCTGCGGGACATCGAACAGATGGTCGATCAACTGAACCGTTTGCCGTCCAATCGCGTGCAGATGGAGCTGGCGCCGGGGCAAGATCTCGGTGGCAGTAATGTGCTGGTCAAAAACACCCCGCAAAAGCCTTGGCGCATTGGTCTGGCGCGGCATAACGATGGCCAGAAGAGCACCGGTGAACAGCAATGGGGCACCTCCTTCGACTGGGACAGCCCCTTGGGCCTGGCCGATCAACTGGCCTTGCGCGGCGGCCACGATGCCGTCAGCGATCATCAGAAAACCTCGCGCAATGCCATGCTCTATTACAACCTGCCGTTTGGTTGGTGGAACCTGAGCTACAGCTACAGTCAGAGCGAGTACCGCGCCCTGGGCCAGGCCAATGGCTTCAAATTCAAGCAGAGTGGCGACAGTCAGAGCCATCAGGTGCGCCTGGAGCGGGTGGTCCATCGCGACGCGGTGAGCAAGACTTCGCTCAACACCGGCTTGGCGTACCTGCGCACTAACAACTTCGTCAACGACAGCAAGCTCGGTAACAGCAGCAATCGCATCAGCGAGGCGCAGTTCGGCATCAACCATGGACGACGGGTCGGCAATGCATTCGTCAATCTGGACCTGGGTGTACAGCAAGGCATCGGCGCTTTCGATGCCCAGGGCGACGACGATCCGGGCCCCGGGCAGGCCGACGCCCGCTATCGCAAATACACCGCCACCGTCAGTTACCTGCAGCCCTTCATGCTGGGCGGTGAATCCTTCAGTTTCAGCAGCTTGATGACCGGTCAGCGCAGTGAAGATGCGCTGTTCAGTCCGCAGCGCATGAGCCTGGGCGGTCTGGCGTCGATCCGCGGCTACAAGGACCAGACGCTGTCCGGCGACAGTGGTGGCTACTGGCGCAACGACCTGCGCTGGAGCCGCCCGGTGACGCTGGAGTGGCTGCGCCCGGTGTTCGCCGAGTACGGCATCAGCCTTGGTTATGACGTGGGGGTGATTCGCGGTAATCGCTACAACGGCGACCAGCACGGGCGCATGTCGAGCAATTCGGTGGAGTTGTTCGCCCGCGGTGAGCACCTGACGGCCAGCGTGACCTTTGCCCACTCCTTGGAACGTCCGGATGCCCTGGCCGAGCGCGAAGCGCCGATCTATTTCCGCGTGGATTCCTTTTTCTAAATACAGCCTTTTTAAAAACTGCTGCAACGAGACTTGATCATGGACGACCGTCAATACGCCTTCCTGGCCCGCCAGCCTTCTGCTGCCGTGCAAACCCGCGAGCACTTCTGGGGCATGCCCAAGCGCGGCCTGGCGTTCCTGTTGGCCAACGTCATGTTCTGGCAGCCGATGTGGGCCCAGGCGGGCGGCATCGTGGTCAGCGCCCCGGGCACCAGCCTCGGCCAGGCCGGCAATGGCGTGCCGGTGGTCAACATCGCCAAGCCCAACGGCAGTGGCCTGTCTCACAACCAGTTCAAGGACTACAACGTCGGCAGCAACGGCGTGATCCTCAACAACGCCACCAACGCCGCCCAGTCCACGCAACTGGGCGGGATCATCCTCGGCAACCCGAACCTCAAGGGCACGGCCGCCAAAGTCATCCTCAACGAAGTCAACGGCGGCAACCCGAGCCAGCTGCGTGGCTACACCGAAGTGGCGGGGCAGTCGGCCCATGTCATTGTCGCCAACCCTTATGGCATCACCTGTAATGGTTGCGGGTTTATCAATACCCCGAAGGCGACCCTGACCACCGGCAAACCGATTATCGAAAACGGTCAGTTGAGTCGCTATCAGGTCGACCAGGGCAGCGTTGCGATCGAAGGCGCAGGCCTCAACGCCAACAACGTCGACCGTTTCGAAATCATCACCCGCAGCGCGAAGATCAATGCCGAGATCCAGGCAAAGAATCTGACAATTATTGCCGGTCGTAACGACGTCAACGCCGATACCCTCAATGCCACCGTCCGTGCCGACGACGGCAGCGCCAAACCGCAACTGGCCATCGACTCCTCGGCCTTGGGTGGCATGTACGCTGGCACCATCAAACTGGTGGGCACCGAGGCCGGGGTCGGGGTCAAGCTCGACGGCAAGATGGTCGCCAGTGGCGGTGATATCCAGCTTGATGCCAATGGTCATTTGAGCTTGGCGCAAACCACGGCGGCAGGCGCCGTCGAGATCAAGGCTCAAAGCCTGGACGCCCAAGGGACGATGTATGCCGGCAGCCATGTTCAGGTGACAACCAAGGGCTCTCTCAGCAACCAGCGCGCTATCGCGGCGCGCGAGAAGGTCACGCTGACCACCGACGGCCAGCTCAACAACCTTGGCATCATCGAAGCAGGCGTCAACGTCGATAACACCCGCAACCAGATTGGCGATGTCGTGCTGACCGCGGCGAACATCGACAATCGCGGGCAGAGCGTGATCGCCAGTCGCGACTTGAAAGCCACGACGACGCAGACCCTCGACAATCGCGGCGGCACTTTTTCCGCCGGCAAGAGCCTGACGCTCGACAGCAAGGACATCGACAACCGCGCCGGCACGCTGGTCAGCCAAGGCAACATTCAAGCAGTGGCCACTGGAGCCTTGGATAACCGCGATAAAGGGATCATCGCCAGCGACGGCGAGCAGACTCTGATCGCCGGGACGCTAAAGAACAGCGCAGGCGTTATCAGCAGCAACAACTTCCTGAAGCTCGAAGCGCAAACGCTGGATAACAGCGGCGGCAAAATTGCGTCCGACGCCGCACTGACCCTTGGGGGTGGTAGCGCTGAAAATAGCGCAGGACAAATCACCAGCCAGGGTGATCTCGTTGCCACGCTGAAAAGCTTCAACCAGCAGGACGGCAAGGTGGTCAGCCAGGGGAAACTGACCCTGACCGCAGACCGCATCAACAACAGCGACGATGGCTATATCGCCTCGGTCAAGGCCATGAGCCTGACCGCTCACCAGCAACTGTTCAATAACAATGAGGCGATCATCAGCACCGAACAGGGGCTGACGATCAACGGCGGTGGTCTCGATAACACCAAAGGTAGCCTGCTCAGCCAGAGTGACCTGAAGGTCGATATCACCGGGGATTTCGTCAACCGGGATGGCAGCGCCATTACCCAGGCCGGGAACGTGGATGTCGAGGCGAACAGTCTCGATAACCGTGGCGGTGTTCTTGCCAGTGTTGGCGGTTGGCTGAAAGCTGAGTTGAACAAGGTGTTGGATAACGGCGAGTCGCTCACCTCCGCTGGCGAGGCCGGGTTGATCCAGGCGCAGTCCGTCAATCTCGATGCGAAACAAGCGGTGCTCAACAATGGTGGGCAAATCTCGGCCTTGTCCGGGAGCGCCGAGCTCACTACCGCTACGTTCGAGAACCGCAACGGTGCAGTGCTCGCCAAACAGGCCCTGACGGTGCGTGCCCAGGATCTGGACAACAGCGACGGACGCGCCGCGGCAAACACCGTTGATTTTGGTTTGACCGGGGCGCTGAACAACCAGCGCGGTCTGGTCGAAGGTTCCAACGGCCTGCTGATCACGGCCGTATCGATTGATAATCAGGGCGGCAAGTTGCGCTCGGTGGGCAAGCTGGGGACCGCGACGCTAACGGTTGATCAACTGCTGGACAACCAGGGCGGCGTCATTGAAGCGGCTACCCAGGACCTGTCCTTGCAGATGGCAGGCTTCAAGAATGCTGACGGCAATGTTCGTCATGTGGGCACCGGCACGTTAGGTGTGGACCTGGCCAGGTTCAGCAACATCGGCGGCAGCCTGATGACCTCAGGCACCCTGACCGTCGACGCGGCACGTTGGGACAACAGCTCGGATATCCAGGCCAATGTCCTGAACCTGAAGGTGGGCCAGCTCAATCAGATCAGCACCGGCAAGTTGATCGCCGTGCAAAGCCTGCTGGCCACGGGCGGCACCTGGAATAACGCGGGCACCATCAGCAGCGACGTTGATTTGGATCTGAAGCTGACCGGCGCTTATGTCGGTACCGAAAACAGCCGCCTCAGCAGTGTCGATCAATTCGATCTGAGCGCCGCCAGTATCGATCTCTCCAGCGGCGCGCGCCTGGCTGGCGGTGGCACCACCACCGTCACCAGTCTCGGTGCATTGAACAATGCCGGACGGATCACCGGCGGCGGCAAGTTCTCCCTGGCCGCCACGAGCCTGGTCAATACAGGCACGCTGGGCGGCGCCGACACCGTCGAACTGGTTGCCAACGAGGCGCTCAACGATCGCGGTCTGATCTTCAGTGGCGCGGACATGGCCCTGCGTTTCAACCGCTTCACCAACTATCGTGCGGACGTCTACAGCCTGGGGGCGTTGAATGTCGCGGCACGAGATGGCGTCGCTCGCAGCACGTTGCTGGAGAACATCTCCGGCACCCTTGAATCGGCCAAGGACATGTCGCTGCGCAGCGACACCTTGATCAATCGCAAGGACGTTTTCTCCACCACCGATGAGCTGGTGTCGGGCTCCATCAGTGTCAAATGTTATGACTGCGGTGGTGACCACCACAACGTCGACTATATAGCCCGGGAGACCTACCAAAGCGCAGTGCTTGAAGACTCGGCCAGTGCCACCCTGATGAGTGGGGCGAAACTGACCGTTGATGGCTCTGCGGTGACCAACCAATACAGCGTGATGGCCTCGGCTGGCAACCTGCTGATCACCGCAGACAACTTCGCCAACGCTGGCGCCGCCGCCGGGACCAGCGTCAGGACGCGGACCTGGAACACCGGCAGGGTCACGGATGGAACCGACGAGCGTTTCCGCGACAGATACATTGTCCCCTACAACGCCCAGGCTAATCCGAAACAGGTGCCGGTAGATGCGCTCAACTCCTTCCGTCAGGTAGGCGACATCACCACAGTGACGCCAGGGGAATCGCTGGCGCCCGCGGTTGTTCAATCGGGCGGCGACATCAGCATCCAGGCTACGCAGCGGCTGGAGAACAGCAGCATCGTGCAGTTCCAGGCGCCGCTGGCTGGCGCGACCAAGTCAGCGGCCACCGATGTTGCCGACGCCGCACAGCCAGCGGTCGTGGTGCTCAACCCGCAGCTGCCGCCTGACCTGGCCCAACAACAAGTCAACCCCACCACCATGCCCGGGTTCACCTTGCCGACGGGCGAAAATGGCTTGTTCCGTGTCGTCGACAGCGCGGCCGCAGCGCAAAACAGTCATGACCAAAGCCAGGCCACTGTCCAGGGTTCGGCCGCCAGCCGGGTCATCATCGGCCCGAAATACCTGATTGAAACCAACCCCGCGCTGACCGACCTCAAGCAGTTCATGAGCTCGGACTACCTGTTGGGCAACCTGGGTTATGACCCCGACACCAGTTGGAAGCGCCTGGGCGATGGCTTGTACGAGCAACGCCTGATCCAGCAAGCCGTGATCGCCCGCACCGGCCAACGCTTTCTCGATGGCCAGACCTCCGACGACGGTATGTTCAAGTACCTGATGAACAATGCCATCGCCAGCAAGGAGCAACTGAACCTGGCCGTTGGTGTGACCCTGACGTCGCAACAAGTCGCCGCGCTGACCCACGACATCGTCTGGATGGAAGATCAGGTCGTCAATGGTCAACATGTGCTGGTGCCGGTGCTACCTGGCCCAGGCCAACAACCGGCTGATGGCCGATGGCGCGTTGATCCAAGGCAAGAACCTCACCCTGATTGCAGGCACCGACCTGAAGAACGCCGGGACGCTGCGTGCCAGCGAGAACCTCTCGGCGGCGGCCGGGAACAATCTGGTCAACACGCGCCTGGCCGAGGCTGGTGAGCGGCTCAAGTTGGTCGCGGGCAAAGACCTGGTCAACATGCAAGGCGGCATCCTCAAGGGCAAGGACGTCGAGCTGTCGACCTTGACCGGCGACATCCGCAACGACCGGACCATTAGCACCATCGAAAACAGCGGCAAGGGCTTCAGTTCGAAAACCTCCGTTGTCGACAATGCTGCGCGTATCGAGGCCGGTAACAATCTCACCATGCGTGCAGCGGGCGATTTGCTCAACGTGGGCGGCGCGATTACCGCGGGCAACAACGCGGACTTGAGCGCGGGCAACGACGTTGTCATCTCCGCGGCTCGCGAAGAAAGCGGCTCGATGCGCCAGGACAAACGCCACTTCTGGGAGCAAAGCCAGACCGTTCAGCACGCCAGTGAGGTCAAGGCGGGTGGCAACCTGAACGTCACCGCCGGCAACAACCTCACTGTTGTCGCCAGCCATCTCCAAGCCAAAGGCGATATCAACCTGAGCGGCAACGATGTCGCCCTGATCTCGGCGGCGAACGAGGAGTCCAGCGAATACCGCTACAAGCGCAGCGGCAAGAAGATCAACAAGGAAGAGGACCATGTCTCGCAGCAGGCGACCACCCTCGATGCTGGGGGGGATGTAAGGGTTGCTGCGCACAATGATCTGTTGATGGTCGCGAGCAAGATTGCGGCGGGTAACGCGGCCTATTTGGTGGCGGGGAAGCAGCTGAGTCTGTTGGCTGAGCAGAATCGTGATTACTCGCTGTATGACATGAAGAAAAAAGGCGGTTGGGGCAGCTTGAAGATGCGGCGCGATGAGGTGACACAAATCACCCATATCGGCAGCCAGATCCAGACGGGAGGCGACCTGACGCTCAAGAGTGGCGATGACCAGCGCTACCAAGTCGCCAAGCTGCAAAGCGGGAAGGACCTGATACTGGAAAGTGGCGGCGCCATCGTCTTCGAAGGCGTGAAGGATCTGCACGACGAAAGCCATACGAAGACCAATAACAATGCGTTCTGGAACTCCGCTAAGGGCAAGGGTAATACTGACGAAACCCTGCGCCAGACGCAGATGGCGGCGGCGGGCAATATCACCATCAAGGCAGTCGAAGGTCTGAAGATCGACATCAAGCATGTCGATCAGAAAACGGTCAGCCAGACCATTGATGCGATGATAAAAGCCGATCCGCAACTGGCCTGGATCAAGGAAGCCGAGCAGCGCGGTGACGTGGACTGGCGGCAAGTAAAGGAGATCCATGAGTCCTTCAAATACAACACGTCGGGCTTGGGGCCGGCTTCACAACTGATCATCGCCATTGCCCTCGCGGCCGTTATGGGGCCGATGATGGCTGGCATGAATACCATGGTTCAGGCCGGAGCAATCAGCGTCGCGACCAAGGCGACGGTCAGTACCATCGACAACCGAGGAAACCTCGGCGCGATTGCCAAGGACGTTACTTCCAAGGAGAGCCTGAAAGGGTATGCCGTCTCGATAGCTACGGCAGGGGTTGCCCAAGGGCTTGGCTATGACGCCAGCACGGTTGGCTTCAATGCCGAGAGCGTAAAGACAGTCGCTATGAAAGTGGCTGCGGATGCTGCGATTAAAACAGCGGTGTACGGAGGCAGTTACCAAGACAACTTAGCAACTTCGTTGGCTGGAACGGCGGCCAGCATTGGTGGAGCGTATGGCGCCGGAAAAATCGGCGACTTCGGTCTGGCCGAAGGCAGCTTGGAAGCGATTCTGCTTCATTCGGCCTTGGGCGGATTGATGGCGGAAGTCATGGGAGGAGACTTCCGTACAGGAGCAATAGCGGGCGGGGCAAACGAGGTTCTTATCGGTTTGCTGGGGGATACGCTCCTGCCCTCGCATCTGGAGCCCGGTACACCTGAATACACTCGGGCCCAAGAGAATCTGGTCGCACTTTCAAAAGTTGTCGGCGTACTAGGCGCTGCGGCATCCAATGGAGATCTGGACGTTGCCGCGCAAGTGGCGGAAAACGGCACGCGTTACAACTTCCTCGGAGACCACTCCCAAGCGGAGCGAGACAGAGCTCTCAAGGAGTATGAAGAAACCAAGAGCCTGGACGCCGCCAAAAAGATGATGGTGCTCCAAGGCTCGGACCAGCGTAGCGATGCGTTGTTGGAGCGTTTTCACACCGATCCCGCGTCGCTTTCTCCGGCAGAGAAAACAGAGCTGGGCGCTTATCTTCAGGTCTACGGCTACGAGCAAAGCCAGGAATACGGGGTGGAGGCTGCTCGCACGAGCATCAATAATCTGCTTAAAAACGGACCGGATCCATACCGAGACTACCCGTATGCGGGCGGTACTACCCAGGAGCGAATTGCCTACGCCGACGACCTGAGAGCTCGGGACGGCGTGTCGGTGGCCAACATCTTTTGGTCCAGGGACCAGAGCGCTAGCGAAATGCTGTACCGCGATGCTGAGGGTTACCTGCGCATCAATCGTGAAATGCAGGCGATGAGTGACGTGGGGTCACCTGCTCTGTATTTCCTGACCGGAAATCTCGGCACTACGATTCGGGTCGCAGCTGCGGCGAATGGTGCACTCCAAGCAGGACACGGTGCGGGCCAGGTCTACGATGGTGATACGTGGAATGGCATCGGCAACATTGTGGTCGGCGCTATGAATGCGGCGAGTCTTGGGGTGCCGAGGATTGGGGCATCTGGACGGGGTAGTGCGAGTCAAGGTGCTAAAGACTCTGGCAGTTCCAGTGTGCCTAAAGTTCCAGCCGACCCTGTAGTAGTGCGCAGCGACAATGATTTTTCTTTATCTGTGGGGGGAAATGGAAAGCCAAAGGCCTACATTAAAGAGAATGGCGATTTGGTACCCCCTAATCTTGAGGGGACAGGCAGCATTCAGACACATGTGCGCGGAGGCGGTTCTGAAAATTCTCCGTACATTTCTGTGACCGACCCGAGAGTGTCATCCAATCCTAAAGATTACGGCTCTCAAAAAATAGAAATCGACGTCAAGCGATTGCAGCAGGATATAGATTCTGGTGTATTACCAGACACAAAGTTTTTGAGCAATCGTGAGGTCGTTGCTGAGCTTCAGGCTAGGGTAAATGCCGCGCGGAATAAATACACAAGCAACCCCAGCCCAAAAAATGAGACTTCATTGAGCAGGGCGGAGTCAGACCTGGTGAACGTGATGCGTGATGGTGAGTGCTTGATCAAGGGTTGTGTACCGGCCGGCTATATTAAATTCATTCAGAAATAGGGTTCATTGTGGATCGGAAAACCTACGACCTACTCCACGGCATACCGGATCATGCTGATTATGCCGCCGAGGCAGGTGAGCTGGATGCCGAAGATATACCGCAGGAAAGAATGACTGCAGTGTTGGATTTGCTTCGCAATTCAGATGATGATGTTGTGCGCTTCGAAGCTGCAAAATTGTTGACTAGC
The DNA here is from genome assembly GCF_032614175.1 of Pseudomonas sp. P105. Classification (NCBI taxonomy): domain Bacteria; kingdom Pseudomonadati; phylum Pseudomonadota; class Gammaproteobacteria; order Pseudomonadales; family Pseudomonadaceae; genus Pseudomonas; species Pseudomonas sp. P105. The sequence continues at coordinate 4,777,897 of NZ_CP126693.1, read as the reverse complement.
TGGGGGATTTTCGAGGGGTTGGTTGCATTAAGCGAAAGCATGGAAAAGCCGGAACTTATCAAAAATACCTACCCCCACAGGTTGCATGGATACGATGATACTTATCGCCAGATCCTCATGGCTGTAACCATGTACTTCGCAAATATGGTCGACAGGGGACAAAGGGAAGTCGCTAGGGCTCAAGTTTTTTTACCACTGTCTACTATCATCGAGTTGGCAGGAACGGAACCCTTTGAAATATCTGACGCTTTCGCCTTCTTAAAGCGTGAGCGGTATCCGGAGTACATCCCGTTTGTTAAACAGCACCTCAGCTCGATAATAGATCGCCCCGAAATACATCAATGGAAAATCTACGACGCTATGGAGTTTCTGATGGGGGTCGAGCCAGAATTCGTTATGTCTCTGCTGCAACTGAGAAACAAGAGCATCGAAGATTTTATGCCGCGGCAACGTAGCTGATTTAAGCGAGGCGTTGATGGCAGTAGAGGGGGCAGCTTGTTTGATAAGCGAAGGGGGGCGTGACATACCTATAGCGGCGCGAGGACTGCTTGCGCAGCCCTGCGGGAGCAAGCTCCCTTGCCACGAGAGCCAGTTGATTAATCAATTGGTGGAGGTTATAGCGGGCACCACGGGTCTTCCCCGTTTGCGCTTTCCAGGATCTTCGGAAAGTTTCGCGCGAATCCCCAGCCTGAAGCCACGGCGGTCATGGTGGTTTTGCAGGCGGGGTTCTTTTCCGAGACGATCAGGTTCATATAGAACTGGCTTCCGTAAATTGTTGGCGCCCACAGCACCATGTCACTTCTTTCGGCGTTCCGGTCGACTTTCAATTGAATGGTGTTGACGAGTCTTGCGCCGGTGTTGAGCTCGGTTACTTGGGGGTGGAAGCAGTGGTTCAGGTAGCCTTGCACGCGTTCTTCCACCACCGCCCGCTCTTGCGTCAGGCAATACTCGGGGCTGGTTGTGCCGGTGTTCAACAGCTCATCCTTGGAATATGGATGCAGCGAGCAGCCGCCCAGTAACAGAAAAACGACTCCTGTAAATCCCTTGTACAAATTCAAGCTCCTTCTAGAAACGGCGGTTTACCAAAGCGGATTGCGGCAAGGCGGCGGGCGGGACTATACGCAATTTTTTCGGCCTGGAACGACTAAACCAGCTCGCCGTAGGAACCGACGGAAAGAATATTCCCCATTGACTTGTAGGACATTTCCTAGAAAATTCCAGTCCCTTGCGCCTGCTGATTCCGGTGCCTAGTCTTTGTCCACCGCTGCCAATTAGCGGTCGGGTTTAGCAGCTCGGAATCACGTTAGGCGCATGGCAACTGCCTTCAATGCGGGCATTTTTGTTGCCCGAATTCTTATGGCAGCTATGCGCAGGGCATCCTCGGGTGCGCCGGTTTCCTAACGTACCGGTCTGCTAACCTGCGCACGGCTGCCACCCACTCGTTTAGCAGCGGACGTGGCGGCTCCCACTTACGTTAGGGGTATTCCATGGACAAACTCATACCAGACCCTCCCGTTCCCCCGCTGCATCTGGACATCGCAGCCGACGCCAACGCCGAGCGTGTCATCGATTCCTATCTGAACCCCAAGCCCGCCCAGCCTGACAAGAAGCCATCCCCCGACCAGCTATTCACTGTCGTGGAGGGCATTGATGCTGAGAGCCTACAGTCCCTAACCCAAGAGCTGGCCTTTTGTTAAGGGCTGAACCGCCCAACCAAGCTGTTCAAGGTCACGGCCAGGCAGAGGTTAACCATGTCCCCGGTCCACCTGTTCCATGCCCGGCAGGTAGCCGATGGGTCCCGGAACCACCTCACACAATCTCTTAACGGAACGCCATTTCCTGCCGATACCCTGACGAGCCCTGTTTTCTATCGCGTTTCGGCGCGCGAAAACGGCTAGCAATGCGCGCCACACCGGGCGGTGACACGGCGTTTCGTTGATTTGCCATTGGGTGCATCTTTTTACTTGCCTGGACATCCTCGATGCTGGCGTACCACCAAAAAAGTTTTTTGATCGTCGATGATTTCTCGGATTTCCGCAGTTCCGTCCGGTCCATGTTGCGTGAGCTGGGCGTCAAGGACGTGGACACCGCTGACACCGGTGAAGTGGCGCTGCGCATGTGCTCGCAGAAGCGCTATGACTTTATTTTGCAGGATTATCACCTGGGCGACGGTCGCAAGAACGGTCAGCAGGTGCTGGAAGACCTGATGGTCGAGAAGCTGATCAGCCATGAAAGTGTGTTTCTCATGGTGACGGCTGAAAGCAGCCAGGCGATGGTGCTCAGTGCCTTGGAGCATGAGCCGGATGCGTACCTGACCAAACCGTTCAACCGCTCCGGCCTGGCCCAGCGGCTGGAACGGCTCGAGCAGCGCAAGACCCTGCTCAAGCCGATCCTGCAAGCCTTGGATCGTGGCAAGCCGATGGAAGTGCTCAATGCCTGTATCGCCCTGTGCAAGCAGGATCCGCGCTACGGGCCGTTGTGTCTGCGTTATCGGGCTGATGCGCTGCGGGACCTGAATCAGAATGAAGCCCTTGAGCGGCTGTACAACACCATCCTGGCTGACCGTCCTTTGCCGTGGGCCTATGCGGGGCTGGGGAAGTTGTTGTTCAAGCGTGGCCTGGTGGGGCAGGCCAAGGATGTTTATGAGAAGGCCTTGAAAGTATTCCCGATGATGCCGGCGTTGTATGACGGCATGGCTGAAGTGTTGGTGGCCGAAGGCGATACGAAGCAGGCGCAACACGTGCTGGAAGAGGCGGTTCGTCTATCGCCACTGGCGGTGCGACGGCAGTCGCTGCTGGGCAAGCTGGCAATGACCAACGAAGATTTCGAGACCGCGTCCAAGGCCTATCGCCAAGCGGTGGGGCAGGGCGCACAGTCGCGCTTCAAGGACCCGGAAAGCAACCTGGGCCTGGCTCATGCACTGATCAGCAAGGGCAGCGAAAAAGGCCTGGATACCCGCACCCGGCTGGAAATCAACACCACCCTCAGCGCCGTGGCCAAGGAAAATCTCAACGATCCTGGGTTGCAGGTGCGTGCGCGGTTGATGAAGGCCACGAGCCTGTTGCTCAACGATGCCGAAACCGCCGAAAAGCTCACCGAGCAGGCCTTGCAGCGCCTCGACGGCATGGAGCAGTTCATGAGCGCCGAGGCCGCGTTGCTGGTAGCCAAGCAGTTGCAGATGCTCGGCCAAACCAGCGCCGGCGAGTCGATGCTCAAGAACTGCGCGGAGATCTATGGCGATGATCCGACGGTGATGCAAGGCATCGCCAAGTTGACCGATGATCCGAATATCCTCAATCAAGGCAATGCCGCCGCCGAGCTGAACCGTGAAGGTGTGCGCGTCTACAAGACCGGCGCGTTGCCCGAGGCGCGGGAGCTGTTCCGTCGAGCCCTGAAGATGCAACCGAAGAACATCAGTATTGCTTTGAACATGGCGCAGTCACTGTTGCATGGCACCGATACCAGTGTGGAGTCGGAGCTGCTGCAGGAGTGCCGCGCCTGCCTGAAACTGGTGGGCATGATGCCCGACACCGATGCGCGTTTTGCGCGTTATCAGAAACTGCGAAGCAAGGCATTTGGCGATGAATGACAGCGAACAGGCTCTCGATTTTTCCACGGTGATCGCGTCTACCGTGCACGACATGAAAAACTCCCTGACCTTGCTCATGCAGGCTCATACCCAGTGGATTGAGCGTTTGCCCGAATCCGAGCGGCAGACCTCGGAGCAGGGCGTCATGGAGTTCGAGTTCGCCCACCTCAATGGCCTGCTGGTGCAGTTGCTGGGGTTGTACAAGCTGGGGGTCAACCAGTTGCCGCTGCATCCGGCCTATCACGAGCTGGATGACTTTATCGAGGCGCAACTGGCCGGTCATCAGGATGTGTTCCGCAGTCGCGGGATCATGGTCACCTACGAGGTCGACCCGCTGAGCCCCCTGGGTTTTTTCGATCGTGAGCTGATTGCGTCGGTGCTCGATAACAGCATCAACAATGCCATCCGCCACGCGCGCCAGGCGTTGCTGATCAGTGCGAGCGACGAGGCCGGGCAACTGGTGCTGACCATCAATGACGACGGCGAAGGCTACCCGGCCGAGATGATCGAGCGTCAGGCCGAGTATGTGCAGGGCATCAATCACAGCAGCGGCAGCACCGGACTGGGCTTGTACTTCGCCGCGCGGATTGCCGGGTTGCATCAGCGTGGCGGCCTGTGCGGGCGTACCGAAATTGCCAATGGCGGCGCGTTGGGCGGGGGCGTGTTCCGGATTTATCTGCCCTGAGCCTGCCCGGCACTCATAAATCAGTCGACACAACCCCACCCAGTATTCCAGGGCTTGTTGTTTATTGTCTTGGGCCGCTTGATATTCCGAACACCCGAAGCCTATTTTGTACGGGTTGCCGTTAGCGGCTCGCACATAACAAGGATTGCGTCATGACGACGGATGGCCAATGTTCACTCGCGCAGCGACTGACGGGCATTGATGAGATTGAGTGTGTCACCCCGGATTTGAATGGCGTGCCACGAGGCAAGGTGATGACTGCCGAGGGCTTCCTCGAGGGTCGACGGTTGCAGATGGCGCGGGGTGTGCTGTTGCAATGCATCATGGGCGGTTATCCGCCGTCGCGTTTTTATGGCAGCGACGACGGCGACCTGGCGCTGGTGGCCGACCCGATACACATTCACCGCTTGCCCTGGAGCGAACAGCCGCGAGCCTTGGCGATTTGCGACGCTGATGAGCTGACTGGTGAAAGCTCCCGGCTCTCCACGCGCGGTCAGCTCAAACAGGTTATTGCTCGTTATGCCGCCCTCGGCCTGGCGCCCGTGGTGGCGACCGAGCTGGAATTTTTCGTGTTCGCCCCCAACCCGGACCCGACCCAGCCGTTCCAGCCCCCTGTGGGCCTGGACGGACGGCGTGAAGACGGTCACTCGGCGTTCAGCATCAGTTCCAATAATGGCCTGCGACCGTTCTTTAAAGAGGTCTATGCATGCATGGCGGCGCTGGGCTTGCCTCGCGATACCTTCATGCATGAAATGGGCGTGAGCCAGTTCGAGATCAATCTGCTTCACGGCGATCCTCTGTTGCTGGCCGACCAGACGTTCCTGTTCAAGCACCTGCTCAAGGAAGTTGCCCTCAAACACGGCCTGACCGTAGTCTGCATGGCCAAGCCCCTGGCCCATACGCCGGGCAGTTCGATGCATATTCATCAGAGCGTCGTCGAGCTGGACAGCGGCCGCAATGTGTTCAGCGATGAAGCGGGCGAGCCGACGGCGGCGTTCCGGCATTTCATCGGTGGGCAACAGGCCGGCATGGCGGATTTCACTGCGCTGTTCGCGCCGAACGTGAATTCCTACCAGCGCCTGTGTCACCCGTTTGCGTCACCGAACAATGCCTGTTGGTCCCATGACAATCGTTCGGCCGGGTTGCGGATTCCCGCCAGTTCGCCAGCGGCCCGTCGGGTCGAGAATCGCCTGCCGGGTGCCGATGCCAACCCCTATCTGGCGATTGCCGCCAGTCTGGCTGCGGGGCTTTATGGCATCGAAAATCGCCTGGAGCCGAGCGCCGCGATCCAGGGCGAATTCCAAGTGCCGGACAATCTTTCGCTGCCATGTACCTTGCATGCAGCCCTGGAACGTCTGAAGCGTAGTCATCTGGCGAAGGAACTGTTCGGTACGGAGTTCATCGAAGGCTACATCGCTTCGAAGACCATGGAGCTGACCAGCTTCTTTGATGAAATTACTCCCTGGGAGCGGCGTGTTCTAGCGGCCCAGGCATAACCAAACGTCGCATTCGGGCTATCTTCTAAATAGCCCGTACTCATCTCAAGGAGCCGCTCGGAACGCCGATGCGCCAAATCTGGAAACCTTTTCGAGCGCTGTATTTCGCCTCGCTGATGATGTTGATCGGCTCGGGCCTGCTGAGTACCTACCTGGCCTTGCGCCTGGCTGCCGACAATGTCGACAGCCTGTGGGTCGGTGCGCTGATGGCCGCCAACTATTTCGGCCTGGTGCTGGGGGGCAAGATCGGCCACCGGCTGATCGCCCGCGTCGGGCACATCCGGGCTTATTCGGCCTGCGCCGGGATTGTCGGTGCGGCGGTGCTGGGCCATGGCCTGGTGGATTGGCTGCCGGCCTGGATCGTGCTGCGGGTAATTGTCGGCCTGGGCATGATGTGCCAGTACATGGTGATCGAGAGCTGGCTCAACGAGCAGGCCGATGCCAAGCAGCGTGGCGTGGTATTCAGTGGTTACATGATCGCTTCCTACCTGGGCCTGGTGCTGGGTCAGTTGATTCTGGTCATGCACCCGGCCTTGGGGCTTGAGTTGCTGATGCTGGTGGCGCTGTGCTTCGCCTTGTGTCTGGTGCCGGTGACACTCACCCGGCGGATTCACCCGGCGGCGCTGCACCCGGCGCCCATGGAGCCGCGCTTTTTCATCAAGCGAGTGCCGCAGTCATTGAGTACGGTGCTGGGCTCGGGGTTGATCGTCGGTTCGTTCTATGGCCTGGCGCCGCTGTACGCTTCTCAGCAGGGGCTGTCGACCGAGCAGGTTGGTCTGTTCATGGGTAGCTGCATCTTTGCCGGATTGCTGGTTCAGTGGCCCCTGGGCTGGCTCTCCGATCGATATGACCGGGCGCTGCTGATCCGCTGCTTTGCGCTGGTGCTGACAGTCTGTGCGCTGCCCTTGGCGATATTGCCCACGGTGCCGTTGGAGGTGCTGTTCGTCGCGGGGTTCTTCTGTTCGCTGGTGCAGTTCTGCCTGTATCCGTTGGCAGTGGCGTTTTCCAACGACCACGTTGAAGCTGATCGAAGGGTATCCCTGACGGCCATGCTGCTGGTGACCTATGGGGTTGGCGCCAGTATCGGGCCGCTGGTAGCGGGGGTGCTGATGAAGATGTTCGGCAGCCAGATGCTCTATGCCTTTTTTGCCTTCTTCGCCCTGGTGCTGGTGTGGCGAATCCGGCCGAAGGCGGTAACCAACCTGCATCAGGTCGACGACGCACCGCTGCATCACGTGGCGATGCCGGACAGCATGTCGAGTTCGCCTCTGGTGGCGTGCCTCGATCCCCGGGTGGACGAACAAGTGGTGCAGGAGCAGATGCACGTCGATCCTGTGCCGACGGAAGAACCGGACGACGAAGAACCCGTCATGGAGGAGGTTGTCGCCGAAGAGGCCAGCGACGAGCCGTCGAGCCCCGATTTCACTCAGGCCAGGCCTTGAGCCAGTCATAAAAAACGGGCAGTCACCGCAAGGGACTGCCCGTTTTTTTACGTGTCGAAAATCAGAGGTCGTCTTTGTCGAAACGACGGGCTTCGCGTTGCAGCTGATATACGAAGCGCTCAACCTGCCGTTGCACCAGGCCGCTGATGTTGTGGAAACGTACGCCGGCGAAGGTGGTGTTGATCCTTTCTTCGAAATGCAGATAACGCAGTTCGACCGGTGCGGTCATGTTGCCGAAGGGCAATGCCGCGATAAAGCGCTCATAGACCTGGCCCAATTGCAGGCGTGCGGTAATGTCACCTTCGAAACGCAACTTGCAGCCTGTGGCGGAAATGTCCAGCAGCTTGCCGTCAACCGGTGACTTGAGTTTGTCACCGCCCAGCTCGACGCTTACCAGTTGCGCCAGCTTGAGGGCGGCGCGGAAGGCGTTGCGGCGTTGGTGGTAAACCACTTCATCAGGCAAGGCGCCGCGATAGCAGCGGCCGTCGCTGGACTCATCGATGGTCAAAGGGCCGTTGCTTTCCCACGCGATGCGCACGCCATCATGGAAACCCTCGACACGAAACGGCTCGCCCGCCAACAGGAAGCGTTCACCGTCCCGGGGGATCATTTCGTCCAGGGCGAGGACGTTACGCTCCCGGTCGACATCGACCAGATAGCTCTGGAAGCGCTGGCTGCGTTCGTGGAAGGTGATGATCAGCGGGTCATGGCTATCTTGCAGCATCCGCAGGTTGCCGGAAATTTCCAGGGGCGTGGCGAGGACCTTGGGCGGCTGCGGAGCATCATCCGCGTTTGAGGCATTGAACACGGTGGGTCAATCTCCAGGCAAAATACGACGAGTAGCCAGCATTTTGCCAGCATGTGTCGCGCGTTGATAGAGCGCCGGCACTGTTCGTTTCATGCCTGGCTGAGCGGGCGGTGCTTGACCATCTTGGCGGTCGAACCGCGAGCGTCATAGAGCGTCGGGATTTCACCGCCGTTGAGAATGCGCAACTGGTTGGCGGTGGCGGCTTGCTGAACCTGGATCGACTGTCCGTTGCGAATGTTGGCGGCCTGGCATTGAGCGAGCAGGTCGTTGAGGACTTCACTTTGGGACAACAGTTGATCGCCCACCGACGACTGGCTGGCCAGCTGCTCAAGGCCATCGCGATTGGCGGGCAGGTTGAGGCTGGCGAGGATCTCGCTGCGCTTGCGGCCATGCTGATCGAGCAGAATGATCAATGCCTGTTTCTGCGCCAGGATATTCTCCAGCGACGGCATGTCGCGACCGTGCAATGCCAGGGACTCGGCCTGCAATAGCTCCAGCAATTGTTGCGCCGGGGCAAAGTCGTCGGTGATCAGTTGCAACAAATTAGTGTCGTGCATGGCTGGCCTTAGGTCTTAAGCGTCCAAAAGCCTGGCGCAGGCGTTGGCCTAGCGCTGGGCTTCGAAGTTGAGCAGTTTGCTGGCTACACGGTTGCTGTCGACTTTATAGCTGCCATCGGCGATTGCTGCTTTCAACTCGGCCACGCGGGCGTTGTCGACGACAGGTTGATCGCGCAGCTTGTCAGTGACCTTCTGCAACTGCTGAGCCTCATTGCTGAGGTGTACCGACTCCCCGTTGCTGACAGTGGCGGCTTGTTCGGCCGGCGCGGATTTGTCGGTTTCGACGGTTTCCTTGCTGGCGTTAGGGCGCGTAGTGCCTGTTAGCGGTGAAGAGCTGTTTAAACGATTGAAATCGATGACCATGGTAAAAAACCTCTGGGTATTTGGACGCTTGCCATGTTTTCGGCCATCCCCAAAAAAACTTTAGGCTCATTTATTCAATGAACGTGCGCACGTCTGCGCTTGCCTTTGCGTAAGGCACAGTCTAGGGAACACCGTGGGCAAGCGCCAGCTCTCTACCCATTTCCACCCGATCTCTACATAGCCACTTCCACATGGCCTGGGGCCATTACCTGCGCCTTGATAACACGTTGGGAATTAAGGTTTTTTACCCGAATCTGTTCTCGCATGCCGCCGTTGGACAAAGCCTCGCCCGGCATCCGCACGGCCAGGGTCCCGCTGCGGGCGGTGATGACCACCTGATCGCCCTTGCGCACCACTTCGGCTTGTTCCAGGTGGACCAGGGTAATGACCTGGTCGGCGACCATTGGTCGGACAAGTTTCTGACCGATGGCCTGATCGACGGAGGTGAGGAAACCCTGGTTGATCTGGCTGACATCCCGTTCACGCAGTGTCACGTCCTGAGGCTCGACGATCCCGGTCCGCTTGAGCGGACGGGTGGTGGTGACGATTTCGCGAAACAGGCGCACTTGAGCGGGCACGAACACCGTCCAGGGCGCGGCGCTGTCGCACCGCAGCTTCACCGTGACCCGGCCCAGTGGTCTGGCCGGGCTCTCCAGAGACGCAGTCAATTCCTTGTCACACATGGGCATGCGCAGGCGCGGGTCGAGCTGGTTGACTTCGATTTCGTAGCGACCTTCGGTTTGACTGGTTGCCAGGTAGTCTTCTACGGTGAATTCAAGAAAGCCCTGAGTGACGCCGATAAGGAGATCAGGCAAGGTAACCGGAACAGCACCAAAGGCAGGGCCGCCCAAAGCGAGCAGGCAGGCAGCCAACAGTGCACCGAGCCAGTGGCGGCAGTGAGTGGTCAGGCGTCGAAAAAATGTCGTTTGTGCGTTCATGCCGGTTCAATAGCAAGCCCCGTGCCGTTTAGTGATGAATGCGCGTCGGACACATTAGCGTTAGGTAGGAGTCAGGGCATGGCGGGAGTAATGGATTCGGTAAACCAGCGCACTCAGCTGGTCGGTCAGAATCGCCTGGAGCTGTTGTTGTTCCGTCTCGACGGCCAACAGATGTACGGGATCAACGTATTCAAGGTTCGCGAGGTGCTCCAGTGCCCGAAGCTGACCCTGATGCCCAAGTCCAGCCCCGTCGTGTGCGGTGTGGCCAATATCCGCGGAGCGACCATCCCGATTCTCGATCTGGCGATGGCGACCGGTTCGGGACGGCTTCTGGATCAGAGCAATCCGTTCGTGATCATCACCGAGTACAACACCAAGACCCAGGGCTTCCTGGTGCGCTCGGTGGAGCGCATCGTCAACATGAACTGGGAAGAGATCCATCCGCCGCCCAAGGGTACCGGTCGCGATCACTACCTCACGGCGGTGACCCGGGTCGATAACCAGTTGGTTGAAATCATCGACGTGGAGAAAATCCTCGCCGAAGTGGCGCCGACCCCGGAAACGATTTCCGTGGGGGTGGTCGACGCCGAAACCCAGCACAAGGCGATTTCGCTGCGGGTCCTGACGGTTGATGATTCTTCGGTGGCACGTAAGCAGGTGACCCGTTGTCTACAAACGGTCGGTGTCGAAGTGGTAGCGTTGAACGACGGACGCCAGGCCCTGGATTACCTGCGCAAGCTGGTGGAAGAGGGCAAGAAACCGGAAGAGGAGTTTCTGATGATGATCTCCGACATTGAAATGCCGGAGATGGACGGGTACACCCTGACGTCGGAAATCCGCAACGACCCGCGCATGCAAAAGCTGCATATTGTCTTGCACACCTCGTTGTCCGGTGTTTTCAACCAGGCGATGGTCAAGAAGGTGGGGGCCGATGATTTTCTGGCCAAGTTCCGGCCCGATGACCTGGCTTCCCGGGTAGTCGAGCGCATCAAGGCTGCAGAATAAAGGTTGGGCGCGTTGTGCGCCCGGCAAGTCAATACGATGAAAGAGGCGGTATTTTGTCTACGGGTAATTTGGATTTCGAACAGTTCCGGGTCTTCCTGGAAAAAGCCTGTGGCATTTTGCTTGGTGAAAACAAGCAATACCTGGTGTCGAGCCGTCTCAATAAGTTGATGGAGCAACAGGGCCTGAAATCGTTGGGCGAACTGGTCCAGCGCATCCAGACCCAGCCGCGCAGTGGGTTGCGCGAGATGGTGGTGGATGCCATGACCACCAACGAAACCCTGTGGTTTCGCGACACCTATCCGTTCGAGGTGTTGAAGAACAGGGTGCTGCCGGCGGCCATCAAGGCCAGTCCGGGGCAACGCTTGCGGATCTGGTCGGCGGCCTGTTCGTCGGGACAGGAACCCTATTCGCTGTCGATGTCCATCGATGAGTTCGAGCGGACCAATATCGGCCAGCTGAAAATGGGCGTGCAAATCGTCGCCACCGATTTGTCCGGAACGATGCTCAACAACTGCAAGACTGGCGAATACGACAGCCTGGCCATCGGCCGCGGCCTGTCGCCTGATCGCCTGCAACGCTACTTCGACCCCAAAGGGCCGGGTAAATGGGTGGTCAAGGCGCCGATCAAGAACCGCGTGGAATTCCGCTCGTTCAACCTGCTGGACAGCTACGCCAGCCTGGGCAAGTTCGACATCGTGTTCTGCCGCAACGTGCTGATCTACTTCTCTGCCGAAGTGAAAAAAGACATCCTGCTGCGCATCCACAGCACGCTCAAACCGGGCGGCTACCTGTTCCTCGGCGCCTCCGAGGCATTGAACGGTTTGCCGGACCACTACCAGATGGTGCAGTGCAGTCCTGGGATCATCTATCAGGCGAAGTGATTTGCTTGGGTTGGGAAAAAAACGGGAGTCCGCAAAGGCTCCCGTTTTTTTTGCCTGCCGGTTTTTTCCAATGCACCACAGCCTCCTGTGGGAGCGAGCTTGCTCGCGATAGCGGTATTGCAGACGCCATCAATGTTGACTGACACACCGCTATCGCGAGCAAGCTCGCTCCCACATTTGATCCCCATTGCCTAGGTGAAAGCGGCAGAAAAGCGGCAGCCAGCGGAAACCGATTGCCGCTTTTCTGGCATTGCCGCTTTGCCGATGCCCGCAAAGCCCCGGTTTATGGGCTTTTTGAAAGTGGCACGACGCTTGCTATGTCCATCGTACGTAAATTCTGGTCACCCGAAGGTTTCCAACATGAGCATCAGTTTCGATAAAGCGCTCGGCATCCACGAAAAGGCCCTGAGCTTCCGAGCCCAGCGTGCCGAAGTCCTGGCCAACAACATCGCCAACGCCGACACCCCGAACTTCAAGGCTCGGGACCTGGACTTCTCCAAAGTGCTCGCCGAGCAGAACGAGAAGGCCAAGAACGGCCACTTCGCCCTGAACATGACCAACAGCCGTCACATCGAAGCCGAAGGCCTGGGCAATGCCGATGAGTCGCTGATGTACCGCACGCCGATGCAGCCTTCGATCGACCAGAACACCGTGGACGCTCAACTGGAACAGTCCAACTACACGGAAAACTCCGTGAACTTCCAGGCCAGCTTCACCCTGCTCAATAGCAAATTCAAAGGGCTGGTATCGGCCCTGCGCGGAGAGTAAGTCATGTCGATTGCGAGCGTATTCAACATTGCCGGCAGCGCCATGAGTGCCCAGACCACGCGTCTGAACACCGTCGCCAGTAACATCGCCAACGCCGAGACCGTGTCGTCGAGCATCGACCAGACCTACCGTGCCCGTCACCCGGTGTTCGCCACCATGTTCCAGGGCGGCCAATCCGGCGGCAGCGACTCGCTGTTCCAGGAGCAGGACGCCGCAGGGCAGGGTGTGCAGGTGCTCGGCGTGGTCGAAGACCAGAGCAACCTCGACGCACGCTACGAGCCGAACCACCCGGCCGCCGACGCCAAGGGCTACGTCTATTACCCGAACGTGAACGTCGTTGAAGAAATGGCCGACATGATTTCCGCCAGTCGTTCGTTCCAGACCAACGTCGAAATGATGAACACCGCCAAAACCATGATGCAGAAGGTCCTGACCCTCGGTCAGTGATAAGGGGCGAGTCACATGAGCGTCACCAACACCACCAGTGGTTTGAGCCTCAACGAGATTCTGGCCAACTCCTCGGTCAAGACCAACACCACCACCGATGGCCTGGCCTCGGCGACGAATGCGGCTACCGGTTCCAAGGAGCTGGGCAAGGATGCGTTCCTGCAATTGCTGGTCACCCAGCTGAAAAACCAGAACCCGCTGGAGCCGCAGGATAACGGCGAGTTCGTTGCCCAGTTGGCGCAATTCAGCAGCCTGGAAGGCATCACCACACTCAACGAAACCGTGAGCGGTATTGCCGGCAACTACAACTCGTCCCAGGCCCTGCAAGCCTCGTCACTGGTGGGCCGTTCGGTCATCGCCCCGGGTGACAAGGCTGTGGTCGACACCTCCAAGAGCCTCAACGGCACGGTGGTGGTACCGGCCTCGGTGTCTTCGCTCGCGATCAAGATCGCAGACAAGGACGGCAAGACCGTCCGTACGATCGAGCTGGGCAGCCAGAATGCCGGTAATTCGGCCTTCATCTGGGATGGCAAGAACGATGCGGGCACCACCCTTGAGTCGGGTACTTACACCTTCACCGCTTCGACCACTATCGACGATAAGCCCGTGTCGCTGATCACCAACCTGCCGGCGACCGTCAGCAGCGTGACGATCAGCCAGACGGGCGGTGAGCTGATGCTCAACCTGGCCGGGCTGGGCAGCATCGCCCTGTCCAAAGTACAAACTATTGGTATGTAGAGCCGACTAAACCGGCAAAAGGAGTGCAACATGTCTTTCAACATCGGCCTTAGCGGTCTCTATGCAGCCAACAAGCACCTGGACGTGACCGGCAACAACATCGCCAACGTGGCGACCACCGGTTTCAAATCGTCCCGTGCGGAATTCGAAGACGTCTACTCGGCCACCAGGCTGGGCAGCGGCACCAAGACCGTCGGTAACGGCGTGCGCCTGGCCAACGTCTCCCAGCAGTTCAGCCAGGGTGACGTCAACAACACCGGCAACGTGCTGGACATGGGCATCCAGGGTTCGGGCTTCTTTGTCCTGAGCAACGACGGTTCTCTGAGCTACACCCGTGCCGGTACGTTCAAGACCGACAAGGAAGGTTTCATCACCAACAGCGATGGCACTGCGCGTTTGCAGGGTTATGGCGTGGATGCCAATGGCAACATCCTCAACGGTATTCTGACCGACCTGCGTATCGACACTTCCAACCTGCCGCCGCAAGCGACCAGCCTGGTTTCGTCGACGATTAACCTGAATTCGACGGCAACGCCGATTTCCCAGGCGGCTCCCTACGTATTCGATCCAACCGATACCGCCACGTTCACCAAGCAATTCACCACACCTGTCTACGATACCCAGGGCAACCAGCACTCGATGGACCAGTACATGGTCAAGACTGGCGCCAACACGTGGGATGTCTACACCCTGATCGATGGCCGTAACCTCAATGGCAGTGCGCCGGTTGCGCCGAACGCTCCCGTTCCTTCGACGATGACCTTTGATTCGAGTGGTAAGTTGGTTCAGGTCAGTACTCCAGGACCGGTCACAGTTCCGCCGACCGCGCCGACCATCAGTAACGATTTGGAACTGGACGGTTGGGTGCCGGGTACCGTGACCAACGGCGTGTGGACCGCCAACGGTGCCGGTTCGTCGACGATTACGGTCTCCATGGCCAACACCACCCAATTCAACGCTGACACCGCTCGGTCAATCCCTGCCCAGAACGGCTACGCCACCGGCCAGATCACCAACCTGACCATCGATGGTAGTGGTGTACTGCTGGCCAACTTCAGCAACAACCAGACCAAGCCGATCGGTCAGCTCGCCCTCGCCAGCTTCACCAACGAGCAAGGTTTGCAGCCGGTAGGCGGCAGCAGCTGGAAAGAAACCTTCGCGTCGGGCATCCCGGGCTACGACGCGCCGGAAACCGGGACTCTGGGTTCGATCGTCTCCAACTCCCTGGAAGAGTCCAACGTCAACCTGACCAACGAACTGGTCGAGCTGATCAAGGCCCAAAGCAACTACCAAGCGAACGCCAAGACCATCTCCACCCAGAGCACCATCATGCAGACCATCATTCAGATGGCTTGATATCGAAGGTCGCTTGAACGCTGCACAAGAAGCCCCTCGCAAGAGGGGCTTTTTTGTGGGTGGGTGTTTTCGGGGGGGCTGTCCCGGCCTCATCGCGAGCAGGCTCGCTCCCACAGGTGGACGCATTCCAATGTGGTCACTGGCTGAACCAAAGCCGCTCCCACAGGGATTTTCAGTGAGCGCAAATCTTGCGAACGAACCGGAACATATGTGGGAGCGAGCCTGCTCGCGATGGGGCGCGCCCAGTCGCTACTTTTCTCAAGGCAAAAGAAAACCCCCGATAAACCAGCGGTCTATCGGGGGTTTTCTTTTAGCAAGCGCCTTGCAGCGCTCACCCACTCAGCTTATTGGCAAGCTTCGCAATCCGGCTCGTCGATCGCACAGGCTTTTGGCACGGGTGCCGGGCCGGCTGGAGCCGCCAGGACCGAATCGTCACCGTGGTTGCCGCCGCTGGAAACAGCGTTCAGCTTGCCGGTGTTGATGGTCGACTTCTCGGTGCTGGTGGCGGCCAGGGCACGGAGGTAGTAGGTGGTTTTCAGGCCACGGTACCAAGCCATGCGGTAGGTCACGTCCAGCTTCTTGCCCGAGGCGCCAGCGATGTACAGGTTCAGCGACTGAGCCTGGTCGATCCACTTCTGGCGACGGCTGGCCGCGTCGACGATCCACTTGGTGTCCACTTCGAACGCGGTGGCGTAGAGCTCCTTGAGCTCCTGCGGGATGCGCTCGATCTGCTGCACCGAACCGTCGTAGTACTTCAGGTCGTTGATCATGACCGAGTCCCACAGGCCGCGGGCCTTGAGGTCGCGAACCAGGTACGGGTTGATCACGGTGAACTCGCCCGACAGGTTCGATTTCACATACAGGTTCTGGTAGGTCGGTTCGATCGACTGCGACACGCCAGTGATGTTGGCGATGGTGGCGGTCGGTGCGATGGCCATGATGTTGGAGTTACGGATGCCTTTCTGTACACGGGCGCGAACCGGTGCCCAGTCCAGGGATTCGTTCAGGTCAACATCGATGTACTTCTGGCCACGCTGCTCGATCAGGATCTGTTGCGAGTCCAGTGGCAGCACGCCCTTGGACCACAGCGAACCCTGGAACGTCTCGTACGAGCCGCGCTCGTCGGCCAGGTCGCAGGAAGCCTGGATCGCGTAGTAGCTGACCGCTTCCATGGACTTGTCGGCGAACTCGACCGCAGCGTCCGAACCGTACGGGATGTGCTGCAGGTACAAGGCGTCCTGGAAGCCCATGATGCCCAGGCCGACCGGACGGTGCTTGAAGTTGGAGTTCTTCGCCTGCGGCACCGAGTAGTAGTTGATGTCGATCACGTTGTCGAGCATGCGCACGGCGGTGTTCACGGTGCGTTGCAGCTTGGCGGTGTCCAGCTTGCCATCGACGATGTGGTTCGGCAGGTTGATCGAGCCCAGGTTGCAGACGGCGATCTCGTCCTTGTTGGTGTTCAAGGTGATCTCGGTGCACAGGTTCGAGCTGTGGACCACGCCCACGTGCTGCTGCGGGCTGCGCAGGTTGCACGGGTCCTTGAAGGTCAGCCATGGATGGCCGGTTTCGAACAGCATCGACAGCATCTTGCGCCACAGGTCTTTGGCCTGGACGACTTTGAACAGCTTGATCTTGTTGTACTCGGTCAGGGCTTCGTAGTACTCGTAGCGCTCTTCGAAAGCCTTGCCGGTCAGGTCATGCAGGTCTGGAACTTCGGATGGCGAGAACAGGGTCCACTTGCCGTCGTCGAAGACGCGCTTCATGAACAGGTCAGGGATCCAGTTGGCGGTGTTCATGTCGTGGGTACGACGACGGTCATCACCGGTGTTCTTGCGCAGCTCGATGAACTCTTCGATGTCCATGTGCCAGGTTTCCAGGTAGGCACACACCGCGCCTTTGCGCTTGCCACCCTGGTTGACCGCGACTGCGGTGTCGTTGACTACCTTGAGGAACGGTACGACGCCCTGGGATTTGCCGTTGGTGCCCTTGATGTACGAGCCCAATGCGCGAACCGGGGTCCAGTCGTTGCCCAGGCCGCCGGCAAATTTGGACAGCATGGCGTTGTCGTGGATGGCGCCGTAGATGCCCGACAGGTCGTCCGGTACGGTGGTCAGGTAGCAGCTCGACAGTTGTGGACGCAGGGTGCCGGCGTTGAACAGCGTCGGGGTCGAGGCCATGTAGTCGAAGGACGACAACAGGTTGTAGAACTCGATGGCGCGGTCTTCACGCTGCTTCTCTTCGATCGCCAGGCCCATGGCCACGCGCATGAAGAAAATCTGCGGCAGTTCGAAACGGATACCGTCCTTGTGGATGAAGTAACGGTCGTACAGGGTTTGCAAGCCCAGGTAAGTGAACTGCTGGTCGCGCTCGTGGTTGATCGCCTTGCCGAGCTTTTCCAGGTCGAACTCGGCCAGTACCGGGTTCAGCAATTCGAATTCGATACCCTTGGCGACGTAGGCCGGCAAGGCCTTGGCGTACAGGTCGACCATTTCGTGGTGGGTCGCGCTCTCGGCGACTTCCAGGAAGCTCAGGCCTTCGGCACGCAGGGTGTCCATCAGCAGGCGGGCGGTCACGAAGGAGTAGTTCGGCTCGCGTTCCACCAGGGTCCGCGCGGTCATCACCAGCGCGGTGTTGACGTCCTTGAGTGCGACGCCGTCATAGAGGTTTTTCAGGGTTTCGCGCTGGATCAGGTCGCCGTCGACTTCTTCCAGGCCTTCGCAGGCTTCGGTGACGATGGTGTTCAGGCGACCCATGTCCAGCGGCGCGAGGCTGCCGTCGGCGCGTGCGATGCGGATCGAAGGGTGAGCCAGTACCGGGGCGTCGGCCGGGGTGCGGATGGCGCGTTCCTTGGCGCGCGAATCACGATAGATCACATAGTCGCGGGCCACTTTCTGCTCGCCGGCACGCATCAGGGCCAGTTCGACCTGATCCTGGATTTCTTCGATGTGGATGGTGCCACCCGACGGCATGCGACGCTTGAAGGTTGCGGTGACTTGCTCGGTCAGGCGGGCCACGGTGTCGTGGATGCGCGACGAAGCGGCGGCGGTGCCGCCCTCAACTGCGAGAAACGCTTTGGTGATGGCGACGGTGATCTTGTCATCGGTGTAAGGAACGACAGTGCCGTTACGCTTGATCACACGCAGCTGGCCAGGCGCGGTAGCGGCCAGATCCGAGTTCGAATCAGCGGCCAGCGGCGCGGTGCCCTGCGGGTTCTCGCGAGTTGTGTCGGTGTGCATGGGTGTCTCCACATTCTCTATGTTTGTTTGGGCACCATCACGGTGCCCACCGTTCCGTCCTGAAGCACTACAACCGACTGGCGCCGGGTATAACAACTTCGGGACAGTAGGAAGCAGGCCTGAATACCGCTTCCTTCCGAAGTTCTGGGCTTCGAGCCTGGGCTCGAAACCGGATTGCAGAGGTGCCTGCAATGGACTGCAACACCCGTACCGTTCTGGTCATCTTCGACCTTGAAACGATGGCCATCCGCAGGGGGCGGTCTGGTCTTGGGGGAATGCGGTGTTTCAGTCGGACAAAGGCAAGAAAAGCGCTTGAATTATCTGTCCGACTTGTGTTTGGTTTTTGGTCGAAAACCCTACATGTAGGGTTTTTTACGCGACGGGCTACAAGATAATGCGTTTTGGGGGATGAATGCAACGTGCTACCTGTGGATAAGCCTGTGCGTAATTTGTGTGCGAAACGTGGAACAGCTCTGTAGGCCGCGACCTTGCTGGAGTGGACCTTTTTTCATCGTTTTAACGATCCGAAAACAGCCCGATGGTTTTTGCGGGCGCGGACGTTACCACACAAGTCCCGCGCGACCGAACGCATTTGTCCGCTTGTTTTATGCAGGGCCGGCGTTTATACAATCGGCCCGTGCATGGGCATGCTTATCCTCCTTTAACATGACAAAAAGACGGGAGGATCCGGATTCTATATTTGGAGCGGACGTTTTGTGGCGAGGGAGCTTGCTCCCTCGCCACAAGTCAGGTGCCTATCCTTTCTTCTATATACACAACAAGACGAGGCCCCCCGTGGAACAAGAAGCCTGGCAGGTATTGATCGTCGAGGATGACCAGCGGCTGGCCGAGCTGACTCGCGAGTACCTGGAAAGCAACGGCCTGCGCGTTGCCATTGAAGGCAACGGTGCGGTGGCGGCGGCGCGGATCATTGCCGAGCAGCCGGACCTGGTGATCCTCGACCTGATGCTGCCCGGCGAGGACGGCCTGAGCATCTGCCGCAAGGTGCGCGAGCATTACGACGGGCCGATCCTGATGCTCACCGCCCGCACCGACGACACCGATCAGATCCAGGGCCTGGACCTGGGCGCCGACGATTACGTCTGCAAGCCGGTGCGGCCACGCTTGCTCTTGGCCCGCGTCCAGGCCCTGTTGCGACGCAGCGAACCGGAACCGGCCACGTCGCAAAAGCCACGGCGCTTGCAATTCGGCCCGCTGGTAGTGGACAACGCCTTGCGCGAAGCCTGGCTGCAAGACCACGGCATCGAGCTGACCAGTGCCGAGTTCGATCTGTTGTGGCTGCTGGTGTCCAACGCCGGGCGCATCCTGTCCCGGGAAGAGATCTTCACCGCCCTGCGTGGCATCGGTTATGACGGCCAGGACCGCTCCATCGACGTGCGCATCTCGCGCATCCGTCCCAAGATCGGCGACGACCCGGACCATCCACGGCTGATCAAGACCATCCGCAGCAAGGGTTATCTGTTCGTTCCTGAAGCTTGCGTAGACCCGACGTCGTGAACTCGATCTTCCTGCGCATTTACGGCGGCATGTGCGCGGCCCTGGTGCTGGTGGCGGTGCTCGGCGTGCTGGCCCTGCACTTGCTGAACCAGACTCGCAGTGAGCAGTACCGCGAGCGTCTGGCCCACGGCACGTTTTCCTTGATGGCCGATAATCTGCGGCCCATGAACGACACCGAGCGACGCCGGGCCCTGGCGGTGTGGGAACGCCTGCTGGGCATTCCCCTGGCGTTGCAGACTTACGCCCAGACCGATCTGGATCTCGGCCAGCGCACCCGTGTCATGCGCGGCCAGGCCCTGGTGGAGCAGACCGGGCCCCATGCGGCGAAAGTTTATCGGCTGGTCAGCGACGCTGAAAAACTGATGCTGGTCGGGGAGGTCCGTCAGATCAGCGAGCAACTGGCCCGGGCAACTATCTACCTGCTGGCCGATGAGTTGGTGCGTTACCCGGTGGCCGAGCAGCCTGAACGCCTGGCGCAACTCAAGCAGGAAAAAGGCTTCGGGTTTGACCTGCGGCTGATGCCCATTACGCAGGCGGACATGGACGAAGACCAGCGTCGGCGCGTGGCCGAGGGCGACACGGTCATGGCGCTGGGCAAGGGCGGTGACTCGATCCGGGTGTTCGCCGGCATGGTCGGTACGCCGTGGGTGCTGGAAATCGGCCCGTTGTACCAGATGAACCCTTATCCGCCTGAGTGGCTGGTGCTGATCGCGGCGCTGGGGTTGAGCCTGATCGGGCTGATCGTTTACCTGTTGGTGCGCCAGTTGGAGCGGCGCCTGCGTGGTCTGGAATCGGCCGCCACCCAGATCGCCCAGGGCAGCCTGGAAACCCGGGTGCCGGCTCGCGGTGCTGACTCGGTAGGGCGATTGGCCGCCGCGTTCAATGGCATGGCCGAACACTTGCAGCAGTTGTTGGCGATTCAGCGGGAGCTGGTGCGTGCGGTGTCCCATGAGCTGCGCACCCCGGTGGCGCGCCTGCGTTTTGGCCTGGAGATGATCGGCAGCGCTACCACGCCCCAGGCCCGGGACAAATACCTGGCGGGCATGGATCACGACATCGAAGACCTGGATCGGCTGGTGGACGAGATGCTGACCTATGCGCGACTGGAGCAGGGATCGCCGGCCCTGAACTTCCAGCGCGTGGATCTGGATGCGCTGGTCAATCAGGTCATTGAAGAGTTGGGACCGCTTCGGGCCGGGATTACGGTCGAGCGCGGCCTGTGCCTGTCTGCCGCTGATTGCGATGGTGCCTGGGTCGAGGCCGAGCCGCGCTTCCTGCATCGGGCCCTGCAGAACCTGGTGAGCAATGCGATGCGTCACGCCAGCTCCCGGGTGACGGTCAGTTACCAGGTGGGTCAGTTGCGTTGTCGGGTGGACGTCGAGGACGACGGGCCCGGCGTGCCGGAGGCGGCGTGGGAGCGGATCTTCAAGCCCTTCCTGCGCCTGGACGACAGCCGTGCCCGTGCTTCAGGTGGTCATGGGTTGGGGTTGTCGATCGTGCGGCGGATCATCCACTGGCACGATGGCCGGGCGTTGATCGGCAAGAGCAAGAGTCTGGGTGGGGCCTGCTTCAGCTTGAGCTGGCCGCGGCATCAGGACAGGTCTTGAAGGTGTGGCGCCTGTGCGGGCCTTATCGCGAGCAGGCTCGCTCCCACATTGAAATGCAGTCTCCTGTGGGAGCGAGCCTGCTCGCGATGAGGGCCTGAAAAACGCGACAAATCTCAGGCCTTGATCCCCACCAGACTCAACAACTGCCCATCCTTCACACCAAACTGCGCCGACAGTTCACTGCCATGACGCCACTCGGCCGACAGGTCGGTGAGCAACTGCAGCCGAACCTGTCCGCTGTGGGTCCATTCCAGCACTTGGGCATGTTCGAAATAAAAGCGCTGCCTGACGATCGGGTACAGCGCCTTGAACAGGCTTTCCTTCACGGAAAAGGTCAGGGTCACCAGCAATGCTCGGTCATCTTGCGCGGTCGCGGCCATGCGCAGCAGTTCCGGCGGGGTGAGGATTTCACCGGCCAGGCGCTCGGCCCGCTCGGGATCGAGCAGGTTTTCCAGGTCCATGCCCAGCCCTTGCCAGTGGTGTTTTCTGGCGACGATGGCCGCGGCCCGGCCGGTGCTGTGGGTGATCGAGCCACTGACATGGGCCGGCCATACCGGGGCGCGGTCGTCACCGATGGCCGGCACGCACGTCTGGCCGTCCAACTGATGAAGGGCCGCTCGGGCGCAGATCCGCCCGGCAAGAAATTCCGCCTGACGCTTGGCCACCGAACGCTGGATGCTCGCGGGCGGCTCGATGGCACTGTTCGGAAAATCATCAGCGCTTAGCAGCAACGGATCGAAGCGGGTGCTCAGCAGCAGGGTATCGGGCAGGACTTGAGGCAACAGCCATTGATCGTCCAGGGGCGTGCAGCAGGCGGGCAGGGCGGGGAGAGCGTTCATGCCCGGCATTTTGCCGGGTTGGCTTGAGGCTGGGTAGTGGGGCATAAAGATTGTGAGCGGGTGAGGCTTTTGTGGCGAGGGAGCTTGCTCCCTCGCCACAGGGGGGTGTTTCAGCTGAAGGATGGGGTTCAGCCAAAAATCTTCTTGAAGAACTTCTGCATGTCCGCCCAGGACTTTTCATCGGCTTGCTTGTTGTAGCCAATATCCGGCCCGCCATGTTCGCCGTGACCCAGGCGGTCGGCGTCGGGGTTGCTGAAGCCGTGCTTGGCGCCTTCAAGGTTGACGAAGGTGTAGTCGGCACCGGCCTTGTCCATTTCGCTCTTGAACGCGGTGACGTTGTCCGGGGTGACCATGCTGTCCAGTGCGCCATGTTCGACCAGGACCTTGGCCTTGACGCTGCCCGGTGTTGCCGGGGTATTGGTGACCAGCGCGCCGTGGAAACTCACCACGCCGGCCAGTGGAACACCCTGGCGCGCCGCATCCAGCACCACTTTGCCGCCGAAGCAGTAACCGATGGCGGCGATTTTGTCCGGGTCGGTATGGGGTTGTTTCTTCAGCAGGTCGAGGCCGGCCTGGAACCGCGCACTGGCCGCCTTGCCGTCCTTGAGAGCCGCCTGCATGAACGCCATGGCGTCCTTGGGGTGCTCGGTGTTCTTGCCGTCGCCGTACATGTCGATGGCCAGCGCGCTGTAGCCCAGGCCCGCGAGGTCACGGGCGCGGCGCTTGGAATAATCGTTCAGCCCCCACCATTCATGTACCACCACCACGCCCGGGCGCGGGCCTTTGACCGCGTCGTCGTAAGCGTAGTAACCCATCAGTTTGGTGCCGTCGGCACTGGTGTAGGGAATCTCCTGGGTCTGGATGGCGGCGTGGCTCGCGGCGCTAAAGGCCAGAAGTACAACAGCAAGCAACCTGTGCATGACGGATCTCCTTGATAAGTGCAGGGGGTGAGACAGAACACTTTAGCCGATTCATTCAGCGCAGGTTCAGAGAACGTTCAAGGGCCATTCAGGGACGGTTGGTTAACGTGGCTGTGACTTCACAAACCACCCACGTTGCACAGGAGCTTGAACATGACTCACATGAAAACTCTGCTGTTGGCTTTCACGGTGCTGGGCGCCAGCGCCATGGCCCACGCCGATGACAACTTCGCCAGCCTGACCCTCGGCCAGACCAGCGACAAGGTCAAGAAGTCCGACGCGCTGAACGCTAACCTCAATCACCCGAACGCCGACGGTATCATCGGCAAGGACACCACCTATGGCGTCCGACTGGGCCGGCAAAACGACCAGGGTCGCTACTACGCCACGTACGACAACGTTTCGGGCACTCACAATGGCATTAAATTGCGCCAGGAAAACCTGCTGGGCAGTTACGATATGTTCTATCCGGTCACCGGCAGCACCAAGCTGTTCGGCGGCGGTACGGCGGGCCTGACCAAACTGACCCAGGACTCCCCCGGCTATAGCCGTGACAGCGATATCGGCTACGCGGTGGGCTTGCAGGCCGGCATCCTGCAGAAGGTTTCACAAAACACCTCGCTGGAACTGGGTTACCGTTACCTGCGCAGCAACGCCAGCACCGAGATGAGCCCCCACGCAGGTGGCAAGGTGGGATCGCTGGACCTGACCAGCAGTGCCCAGACTTATCTTTCGGCCAACTACACGTTCTAAGGCTGGAAGGTGAGCGTGGTCAGCCGGATCGGCCCAAGACGATCCGGCGCCGCTTCTCGTAAACCGATGTGCATGACTGGACTGTTCGATTTGCCTGGGAGAGCCCCATGAAATTACTGGTCGTCGAAGACGAAGCCTTGCTGCGCCATCACCTGCAGACCCGTCTGACCGACAGCGGCCATGTGGTGCAGGCCGTGGCCAATGCCGAGGAGGCCTTGTATCAGGTCGCGCAATTCAATCACGACCTGGCGGTGATCGACCTGGGCTTGCCGGGCATCAGCGGGCTGGAGCTGATCCGCCGGTTGCGCTCCCAGGACAAGACCTTCCCGATCCTGATCCTGACTGCCCGCGGCAACTGGCAGGACAAGGTTGAAGGTCTGGCCGCCGGTGCCGACGACTACGTGGTCAAGCCGTTTCAGTTCGAAGAGCTGGAGGCCCGCCTGAACGCGTTGTTGCGCCGTTCCAGTGGTTTCACCCAGTCGACCATCGTGGCCGGTCCGTTGCTGTTGGACCTCAATCGCAAGCAAGCGTCCCTGGGTGAGGAAGCGTTGGCGCTGACGGCCTATGAATACCGCATCCTTGAATACCTGATGCGCCATCATCAGCAGGTGGTCGCCAAGGACCGCTTGATGGAGCAGCTTTACCCGGATGACGACGAGCGTGACCCCAATGTCATCGAAGTGCTAGTGGGGCGTCTGCGGCGCAAACTGGAAGCCCCGGCCGGCTTCAAACCGATCGAAACCGTGCGTGGCCTGGGTTACCTGTTCAACGAGCGTTGCCAGTGATTCGTTCGCTACGGCTGCGGTTGATGCTGGCCGCCATGACCCTGGCGGTGTTGTTCATGCTGGCACTGCTGCCGGCCATGCAAGGCGCGTTCAGCCTGGCCCTGCAGGAGTCCATCGAACAACGCCTGGCGTCGGACGTGACCACGCTCATTTCCGCTGCCCGCGTGGAAAACAACCGCTTGAAGATGCCGGCGCAATTGCCCGATGAGCGCTTTAACCTCGCCGACGCCCGTCTGCTGGGCTACATCTATGATCGCGACGGGCGTCTGGTGTGGCGGTCCAAGGCCACTCGGGAAGAGAACATCAATTACACGCCGCGCTACGACGGCCAGGGCAATCAGTTCGCGCGTATCCGCGAAGACAACGGCCAGGAGTTTTTCGTCTACGACGTCGAAGTCAAACTGCTCGGTGGCCAGAGCGCGGCGTTCAGTTTCGTCACCCTGCAACCGGTGCGCGATTACGAAGTGACGCTCGACGGCCTGCGGGAAAATCTCTACCTGGGCTTCGGTGCTGCGCTGGCAGTGTTGTTGGCCCTGTTGTGGATTGGCCTGAGCTGGGGACTTCGCGCGTTGAGGCGCCTGAGCCAGGAACTGGACGAAATCGAAAGCGGCAGCCGAGAAAGTCTCAGCACCGAGCACCCCCGGGAGCTGCTGCGCTTGACCGGTTCCCTCAACCGCCTGTTGCATGGCGAGCGGGAGCAGCGCAGCCGCTATCGTGACTCCCTCGATGACCTGGCCCATAGCCTGAAAACCCCGCTGGCGGTGTTGCAAGGCGTGAGTGAAGACATGGCCCGGCGCACCGAAGATCGTGGACAGGCCTGGGTGCTGCAAAGCCAGATCGAGCGCATGAGCCAGCAGATCGGCTATCAGTTGCAGCGCGCCAGCCTGCGCAAAAGTGGCCTGGTGCGCCATCAGGTGCGCTTGCGCCCGGTGCTGCAAAGCCTGTGCGATACGCTGGACAAGGTCTATCGCGACAAGCGCGTCCACGTCAGCTTCGATCTGCCGGAGCAGTGCCATGTGCCGATCGAGCAGGGCGCCTTGCTGGAAATGCTCGGCAATCTGTTGGAAAACGCCTATCGGCTGTGCCTGGGCGAGGTGCGCATCAGCGTGCATCAGACCCTCGGCGGTATTGAATTGTGTGTCGAGGATGACGGGCCAGGTGTGCCGCCGGATCAACGCGCACGGATTCTGCAGCGTGGCGAGCGGCTGGATCGCCAGCATCCGGGGCAGGGCATTGGGCTGGCGGTGGTCAAAGACATCATCGAAAGCTACGGCGCCCGGTTGACCCTGGGGGATTCAGAGTTGGGCGGGGCGGCATTTCGGATTCATTTTCCGGTGCTTTGACTGCTAACGGATACCTGCTGGAATCAGACCTGTGGGAGCATGACTTGCCCGCGATGGCGGTCTCAAGGGCGCCATCGCGGGCAAGCCAAGCTCCCACATTTTGATCTGAGGGGCGCGCGGGTTGTGTGTCCACTGAAAATCAGCAGCCCCTCCATCAACTCTCCTGCTCCCGATAAGCCCCCGGCGTCACCCCCGTCCATTTCTTGAATGCCCGGTGAAACGCCGACGGTTCAGAGAATCCCAGCTGTTCGGCAATCTGCTGCAACGACAGGTCCGCGCGCCCCAGATGGTAGATGGCGATATCCCGCCGCAGCTGATCCTTGAGTTCCTGGAAGCTGGTGCCTTCCTCCCGCAGATGCCGGCGCAACGTCTGTGGACTGATGTGCAGATGGGCGGCGACGGTGTCCAGATCCGGCCAGCGTGCGGCGTCGCGGCTGAGCAGGCGGCGTAGCTGGCTGCTCAGGCTGTTGCCATCGTCAGGGCGTGACAGCAGGTCGGCGGGGGAGTGTTCGAGAAAGTGTTTGAGGGTTCGTTCGTCCTGCAGCAACGGCATATCCAGGTAGCGACTGTGGAACAACAGGCTGCAACGTTGCGCCTGGAACACCAGCGGACAGGGGAACAACAGATCGTACTCGGCCCCATGGGCGGGCTTGGCATAGCTGAAGGTCGCCTGTTCCAGACCGATCCGCTGGCCGATCAGCCAACTGCCGAGGCGATGCCAGATCACCAGCAGACTTTCAGCCAGGAAATGGTCGGGGTCACGCAGTGTCGATTCATCCAGGTTCAAGCGCACCCGTTCCCCTTCGGCCTCAAGCGTCAGGCTCGGGGCGTCGGGGAACAGGCTGTAGAACAACAACCCGCGCTGAAGTGCCTTGCCCAGGGTCCGGCAGTGGATCAACGCGTGACACATCATGGCAAACGTCCCGGGTTTACTGGGGGCCAGACCAAACCCCAGATACTCGTCCCCCAGTGCCAGCCGCAGGGCCTGCAACAGGCTGGCGAACTGCGCTGGCGCGATGCGTGCTCGCGGCTCGTCCAACAGCTCGGGGCTGATGCCCAGCTGTTGCAACAAGGTAACGTAATCGAAACCTTGCCGGCGCGCACCACCCAGGGCGGCGCGGGCGAAGTGGCTGGCGATGGTGCGTTGGCGCATGGCAGGAATCCGTTTATTGAGCTGCCGATGGTAGCAGGGGCCCTCAGCTCGACAAGGCGGATATCCGCCAAATCCCGGAGCGGGAACGGCTCTGTGGGCGGGAATCCGCCATCTGCGTCTGGCTGTTCAGGTCTGTTTAACAACGTGTAGCCCTTGTGGTTCAAGGGTTGTAGGCATTTTCCGGAAAATGGCATGGGCCTTGCGATAGGCATCCGCAGGTCTGCCGCCGTGCAGCCGCCAAAACAAATCCCTCCAGTGCAGGAGGGTTCGCAATTGAGGTTTCGTGGACGACAGGTGGATGTTGTCACACGGGACGCTTGAGGAAGGTTTGCCATGACGACTCGTCAGCCACTGTACAAATCCCTGTATTTCCAGGTGATCGTAGCCATTGCCATCGGCATTTTGCTCGGCCACTTCTATCCGCAGACCGGCGTTGCCCTCAAACCGCTGGGTGACGGATTCATCAAACTGATCAAAATGGTCATCGCCCCCATCATCTTCTGTACCGTTGTCAGCGGTATTGCCGGCATGCAGAACATGAAGTCGGTGGGCAAGACCGGTGGCTACGCGCTGCTGTACTTCGAAATCGTCTCCACGATCGCCCTGTTGATCGGTCTGGTCGTGGTCAACGTCGTGCAACCGGGCGCCGGCATGCACATCGATGTGACGACCCTGGACACCAGCAAGATCGCCGGTTACATCTCGGCTGGTAAAGACCAGAGCATCGTGGCCTTCATCCTCAACGTGATCCCGAACACCATCGTCGGCGCGTTCGCCAATGGCGATATCCTGCAAGTGCTGATGTTCTCGGTGATCTTCGGTTTCGCCCTGCATCGCCTGGGTGCCTACGGCAAGCCGGTGCTGGACTTCATCGATCGCTTCGCCCACGTGATGTTCAACATCATCAACATGATCATGAAACTGGCGCCCGTCGGTGCGTTCGGTGCCATGGCGTTCACCATCGGCGCCTACGGTGTCGGTTCGCTGGTGCAATTGGGCCAGTTGATGATCTGCTTCTACATCACCTGTGTGGTGTTCGTCCTGGTGGTGCTGGGCGCCATCTGCCGGGCCCACGGCTTCAGTGTCGTCAAGCTGATCCGTTACATCCGTGAAGAACTGCTGATCGTGCTGGGTACTTCCTCGTCGGAATCGGCCCTGCCACGCATGCTGATCAAGATGGAGCGTCTGGGCGCGCAGAAATCCGTAGTGGGTCTGGTGATCCCGACCGGCTACTCGTTCAACCTCGACGGCACTTCGATCTACCTGACCATGGCTGCGGTGTTCATCGCCCAGGCCACTGACACGCCGATGGACCTGACTCACCAGATCACCCTGTTGCTGGTGCTGCTGCTGTCGTCCAAAGGTGCTGCCGGCGTGACCGGTAGCGGCTTCATCGTGCTGGCGGCCACCCTGTCGGCTGTGGGTCATCTGCCGGTAGCTGGCTTGGCGCTGATTCTGGGTATCGATCGCTTCATGTCCGAAGCCCGCGCCCTGACCAACCTGGTGGGCAATGCTGTGGCCACCATCGTGGTTGCCAAGTGGGTCAAGGAACTGGACGTAGACCAGTTGCAGAGCGAACTGGCTTCCGGCGGTCGCGGCATCTCCGACACCCGTGAAGAAGACGACCTGGGCGTGGCCGAAGGCCCAACCCCTGCTGCTGTGAAGTAACCTTTCGCTGCAATAAAAAACCCGCTTCGGCGGGTTTTTTTATTTGAGGGATTTTTCAGTCGAGGATGCTGTTGCTGAGCGCAATGGTCAGCCAGACTGACACCTGCGGTAATTGCTCCACCGCCAACCCCTGCCTAGTCTTGAGGGCATCACCACGCGGAGATCGCCCATGCAAGGCCCACTGGCATCGCTCAAGGTTCTGGACTTCTCGACCCTGCTGCCCGGCCCGTTCGCCTCATTGTTGCTGGCGGACATGGGGGCCGAGGTGTTGCGCATCGAGTCGCCGACCCGCCCGGATCTGTTACGGATACTGCCGCCCCATGATCAGGGCGTCTCGGCCAGCCATGCCTACCTCAACCGCAACAAGCGCAGCCTGGCCCTGGACCTCAAGCAGCCGGCGGCGCTGGAGGTGATCAAGCAGTTGCTGGGCGACCACGACATCCTGCTGGAACAGTTCCGCCCCGGTGTGATGGAGCGGCTGGGCCTGGGGTACGAAGCCTTGAAGGCGATCAATCCCCGATTGATCTACGTGTCCATCACCGGCTATGGCCAGACCGGTCCCTACAAGGATCGCGCCGGCCACGACATCAACTACCTGGCCCTGGCGGGACTGGCCAGCCACACTGGGCGTGCCGACGCCGGGCCATTGCCGCTGGGCATCCAGGCGGCGGACATCGCCGGTGGTTCCCTGCACGGGGTGATCGGGCTGTTGGCGGCGGTGATCGCCCGTCAGCAGACCGGGCAGGGCCAGCATCTGGACGTGAGCATGACCGACTGTGTGTTCAGCCTCAACGCTTTGGCCGGTGCCGGTTATCTGGCCTGCGGCGTGGCACCTGAGTGGGAAAACCAGATGCTCAACGGTGGCAGCTTCTATGACTATTACCGCACCCGGGATGGCCGTTGGATGTCGGTGGGCAGCCTGGAGCCGGTCTTCATGCAGGCGTTGTGCGAGACCCTGGGACGGCCGGAGCTGGCGGCCCAGGGGCTGTCGCCCCATCCAGATCAGCAACGGCAGCTAAAGCAGCAATTGCAGGCTGAATTCCAGAAGCATGATTTCGCTGAGCTGTGCCGGTTGTTTGCGGGGGTTGATGCTTGCGTCGAACCGGTGCTGAGCCTGGAAGAAACACTCAGGCATCCCCAGTTAGCGGCCCGGGACGTCGTGACCCTGGTGCCTCGTGGCGATGGCTCGAGCCAGGCGCAGATGGCCTGTCCGTTGAAGTTCTCGCAGGGCTTGCCCGAGCCTCGGCATATTGGCGCGGGGCTGGGAGCGCACACGGATCAGGTGTTGGGAGAGTTGGGGTTTAGTGTTGAGCGGATTGCGCGACTGCGCGATGCCGGGGTGGTTTTGTAGCGTTCTTTCGGGCCTCATCGCGAGCAAGCTCGCTCCCACAGAGGTTCTGTGAGCGCTATAGATCCAGTGTGGGAGCGAGCTTGCTCGCGAAAGGGCCAGCCCAGACGCCACAAAAACCAGCTACTCCACCCGAGTCTCGCCACTGAACACCAAGGTATTGCGGCAACTGCGGCACAAATAGCGGCGCCCCTGACGTACCAGGCTGTGACGCTGGGCCGAGAAGGGGAAGTCGCTGCCGTCGCAGGGGCATTTGTAGATGTAGCGGGTCACGCTGCGGCGCTTGATCTCGTAGGTATGGCAGCGGTTGGGCGGCAGTTCGTACACGCCGCGCATGATCAGTTGCCACTCTTCACCATGAGGCTGAATGCGTTCGCCGAATAGCTGATGGGCAATCAGGTGCGCAACCTCGTGGGCGACGGTCTGCTTGAGAAAGTCTTCGGCGTTTTCCCGGTACAACTGTGGATTGAAGCGCAGCAGATTCTCATGCAGGTGCGCGACACCGGCCTTCTGGCCACGCAATTTGAAGCTGACCACGGGACGTTTGAAAGGACGTTTGAAAAAGGTTTCGGCTTGTTGGTAACACTCTTCGACGCGGGTATTGAGTTGCTCAAGCATGCTGTACGGGTCTCCAGAGGCTTGAGTATGCCGCAAGCGCCGGCCGTTGCGAATCGCCCAGACGCCCAGTGGTCGTTTCGCCAGCGCCAAACACAGGAAGGCCGCCTTGCGGCGGCCTGTATTGGCAGATATTGCTTTGTTTTCAGAAGGGAACCCTGAGCGGGTTCGAACGCTTCAGTTGGTATACACCGGACCGACGCCCAGCCCCCAGACAATCACCGTAAACGCCATGATAGCCACCAGCACCACCAGACCCACGGCAAGCACCGAACTGGAAAACAGAAAACCCTCGTCCTGAGGAATATTCATGAAAGTGGGCAGGCCCACATACAGCAGGTAGACGGTGTAGCAGATCGCTGCCGTACCGACGATCATCCCCAGCCACATGTGCGGATAGAGCGCCGCCAGGCCGCCGATGAACAAGGGGGTCGCGGTGTAGGTGGCGAATGCGACGCAGCGCGCCAGGCTCGGGTTGGCGTCATAGGTGCGAGCCATCCAGTGCACGAAGGCGCCCATCACCGCCACACCGCCCAACATGGCGAGGTACGACATGATGGTCATCCACAGCGCACTTTCCTGGGTGAGCATCACCGGAGGCCGGTTGCCGATGACCCATCCCACCTGCGTGGTGCCGATAAACGCCGATACCGCGGGAATGGCCGCCAGGATCAGCGTGTGGGTGAGGTACATGTGGCTGATGCTTTCCTCCTGATCGCCACGGATTTCTTTCCATTCTTGATCAGGGTGGGTAAAGAGCCCCACGACATGATGGATCATAGTCAGTCACTCCTTTGTTATTGCCATCGCCCCCCAACGGAGCGCCTACGG
Organism: Pseudomonas sp. P105; assembly: GCF_032614175.1. Taxonomy (NCBI): domain Bacteria; kingdom Pseudomonadati; phylum Pseudomonadota; class Gammaproteobacteria; order Pseudomonadales; family Pseudomonadaceae; genus Pseudomonas; species Pseudomonas sp. P105. The sequence continues at coordinate 4,746,208 of NZ_CP126693.1, read as the reverse complement.
GCCAAACGGCCGAGTAAGTACAGGTCTGTAAGTGTGTGCGACCTTATGTCGCAGTATAGAAAGGAGTTCTCGCCAGGGGGATGGGGGGCTTAGAGCAAATCGCGCTGTAAAGGAGCAGGCTAATCGCGGCGTGATCTGTGAGCGCTTCCCATGGCCAAGAGATTTCCTGTGGCGAGGGAGCTTGCTCCCGCTCGGCTGCGAAGCAGACGCCAACAGACGAGCCCAGAGGGCTGCTTCGCAACCCAGCGGGAGCAAGCTCCCTCGCCACAGGGGCGGTGCCATATTCGGGATTTTTTGCGTAAAATGCCGGCCTTTCGTCACACCTCACGGATTTCGCGTCATGGGCACTCTTACGGTCAACCAGAACAAACTGCAAAAGCGCCTGCGCCGCCAGGCCGGTGAGGCGGTCGCTGATTTCAATATGATTGAAGACGGCGACAAGGTCATGGTCTGCCTGTCCGGCGGCAAGGACAGCTACACCTTGCTCGATGTGCTGATGCATTTGCAGAAGGTTGCGCCGATCAAGTTCGACATTGTCGCGGTGAACATGGACCAGAAGCAGCCCGGTTTCCCCGAGGATGTGTTACCGGCCTACCTTCAATCGCTGGGCGTGGAATATCACATCGTCGAGAAGGACACCTATTCGGTGGTCAAGGAACTGATCCCGGAAGGCAAGACCACCTGCTCGCTGTGCTCACGCCTGCGTCGTGGCACGCTCTACACCTTTGCCGACCAGATCGGCGCGACCAAGATGGCCCTGGGGCACCACCGTGACGACATCGTCGAGACCTTTTTCCTCAACATGTTCTACAACGGCTCGCTCAAAGCCATGCCGCCCAAGCTGCGCGCCGATGACGGGCGCAACGTGGTGATCCGCCCGCTGGCCTACTGCAGCGAGAAAGACATCCAGGCCTATTCAGACTTCAAGCAGTTCCCGATCATCCCTTGCAACCTGTGCGGCTCCCAGGAAAACCTGCAACGCCAGGTGGTCAAGGAGATGCTGCAGGAGTGGGAGCGCAAGACCCCGGGCCGTACCGAGAGCATTTTCCGCGGCTTGCAGAACGTCGTTCCGTCGCAACTGGCGGACCGTAACCTGTTCGACTTCACCAACCTGCGCATCGACGAAAGCGCCACGCCGCGATTCGTCAACGTGGTGAACCTCTGACGAACTCAGCGGCTCCTATTCACGGCGCTCGTGGCCAGGCCACTTAGAGCGCCGTTTTCATTTCCGACCCCAGGAGAGGGCATGCGCGATTACAAGTGGCTGCACGAGTATTGTCTGAACCGCTTCGGTTCGGCGGCTGAACTGGAAGCCCACCTGCCTGTTCCCAAGACCCCGGCCCAACTACGCAAGATCAGCGACGACCGCTACCTTTCGACCATGGCGCTGCGGGTGTTTCGCGCCGGGCTCAAGCACAGCCTGGTGGACGCCAAGTGGCCGGCGTTCGAGGAAGTGTTTTTCAAGTTCGACCCGGAAAAAGTCGTGCTGATGAGCGCCGAGCACCTGGAGCGGCTGATGCAGGACGCGCGGATCATCCGTCACTTGGGCAAGCTCAAGAGCGTGCCGCGCAACGCGCAATTGATACTGGACGTGGCCCATGAAAAAGGCAGCTTTGGCGCGCTGATCGCCGACTGGCCGGTGACCGACATCGTAGGCCTGTGGACCTACCTGAAAAAGCACGGCCATCAACTGGGCGGTCTGTCGGCTCCGCGTTTCCTGCGGATGATGGGCAAGGACACTTTTGTGCCCAGTTATGACGTGGTGGCGGCGCTCAATGCGCAGGACATCATCGACAAAGTTCCCACCAGCCTGCGGGATCTGGCGACGGTGCAGCAGGCCTTCAACCAGTGGCATGAAGAGAGTGGTGGAAGGCCCATGAGCCAGATTTCGATGATGCTGGCGTATACCGTCAATCATTGAGGCCGCATCGCGAGCAGGCTCGCTCCCACAGGGGATCTGTGAACGCCACAAATCTCATGTGGGAGCGAGCCTGCTCGCGATAGCCATCTATCAGGCGACGGAAATCTCGCCTTCTCCAGCCAACCGCCGGTTCAACTGAAACCGCCAGCGCACATACAGCAGCGCCGAGCAGAACACCGCCACGCTCGCCGCCATTTCCAGCAAACCGAACACCTGTCGGTTCGGGTCATAGGCCGCCAGCGCGCCTTTGATGAAGTACAGGTTTACCACAAAGCACATCCACGAATGCCCGCGGGGGCTGCCGCTGATCATGCCTGGCGCCAGTATCAGCAGCGGCACCAGCTCGATCAGCAGAATCACCCAGGGGCGCGCGCCGTGCAGGTCGGCGATCAGCAGGTAATACACACAGAGCAACCCCGCCAGCCCGAAAAAGCACAGCAGGCTCAGGACCCGGGCGATGCGTACCCGCGGTTCCAGCCACTGAATGGGCGGCAGGATTTTCGGCTTCTTAGCCACGGCCGTTCTCCAGCAGTAGGGCGGTTTTTGCCAGGCGCAAGCCCAGTGCCCGGCACAGCGCCACTTCATGTTCGTTCAAGCCGCTTTTACCGTCGGCCCCGGCGTGATGGCTCGGGCCGTACGGCGTGCCTCCGCCCTCGGTTTCGATCAAGGCTGACTCGCTGTAGGGCAGGCCGGTGATCAGCATGCCGTGGTGCAACAGCGGCAGCATCATCGACAGCAAAGTGGTTTCCTGGCCGCCATGCAGGCTCGCGGTGGAAGTGAACACACCCGCCGGCTTGCCCACGAGGGCGCCGGTCAGCCACAGGTTGCTGGTGCCATCGAGAAAGTATTTCAGCGGCGCGGCCATGTTGCCGAAACGGGTCGGACTGCCCAGGGCCAGGCCGGCGCAGTTTTTCAGGTCATCGAGGCTGGCGTACAGCGGGCCTTGTTCGGGAATGTCCGGCGATACCGCATCGCACTCGGCGGAAATTGCCGGCACCGTGCGCAACCGCGCTTCCAGCCCGGCCTGCTCGATGCCCCGGGCGATCTGCCGGGCCATTTCGTTGGTCGAGCCACTGCGGCTGTAATACAACACCAGAATGTACGGTGTGCTCACGGCAGGATCTCCAGGATCTTCTCTGGCGGGCGCCCGATCACGGCCTTGTCAGCGGTTTCCAGAATCGGTCGTTCCATGAGTTTGGGGTGAGCGGCGATGGCGGCGATCAGTTGGGACTGGCTCAGGTTTTCATCGGCCAGGTTCAGGGTCTTGTATTCGTCCTCACCGGTGCGCAGCAGTTGCCGGGCAGTGATGCCGAGCTTGGCCAACAGGCGTTCCAACTGCGCTGCGTCGAGCGGGGTTTCCAGGTAGCGGACCACGGTGGGCGTCAGGCCACGGGCCTCCAACAGTTCCAGCGCACCGCGGGATTTGGAGCAGCGCGGGTTGTGATATAGCGTCAGATCGGTCATGAGCGGGTCGCATCTTGCGTAAGGTGGCGGCTATTCTACTGTGTCGCGAGGTACCAGGCACCTGAGACGGGCGCGTTCGAAAACGGTGGGCCGCGCCGACGTTCACATTCAATACAAGGATTGGCACATGGCAAGGCGATTGACGACGGCACTGGCATTCATGGGGATTTTGTTGCTCGCCGGCTGCGGGAATGACTACGGAGTTGACCAGAACGGTCAGGCTATCGCCTCAAAACGGCTGGATAAACAGTGGGTGGTGCTCAACTACTGGGCCGAGTGGTGCGCACCGTGCCGTACCGAAATCCCCGAGTTCAATGCCCTGGCCGAACAGCTCAAGGGCCGTAACGTGGGGGTGTTCGGGGTCAATTTTGATCAGGTGCAAGGTGAGGAGCTCAAGAGCGCCAGCGAGAAAATGGGCATCGGCTTCACCGTGCTGGCCCGGGACCCGGCCGACTTTTTTGATATCCCGCGCAGCGAAGGGTTACCGGTGACTTACATCATCGACAACCAGGGCAAGGTGCGCGAGCAGATGCTGGGGGAACAGACGGCGGCGGGGGTGATGGCCAAGCTTGAGGCGTTGCAGGCGTTCAAATAACCCCTCTTTGTGGCAATGAGCAAGGAGGCAAGGAGGCTTTTGTGGCGAGGGAGCTTGCTCCCGCTGGGCTGCGAAGCAGCCCCAAAAGTGACCTGCCACCCGCGCAATCTCAGATAGAACAGAGGGGGCCGCTGCGCAGCCCAGCGGGAGCAAGCTCCCTCGCCACGGGTGCAACCTATGTCCGTGTTTTAACGGGTCTCAACCTTCCTCCAGCCACCACCGCAGGGGCTTGCCCTGGGCCGGCCAGAAGCGCATTTGCTCGATGGGCGAGATGTCCCAGCGTTCGACCTTTTCCAAGGCCTGCAAAAAGCGCGTCTCCTGCTCCATCAGCGCCGGGGCGCAGAGTTTGCGGGTGCTGCCGATCTTGCCGAAGCTCAATCGGTGGCCTTCCAGGGTGTAGGGCGCGAACCAGTGGTTACAGCCGCCGTTGCCGTAGGCTCGACCGTCGTCCCCGAGGGTGATGGTCAGGTTGCTGTAGTCCATCAAGGGCCGTTCGCCAATCCATTCCAGGATGTAGCTGCGGTTTTGCTGCAATTGCACCGGCTCGGCGGCGCAACCCATCAGGCCGGCGCCGATCAGCGCGGTCAGGGCCAGGCGTTTCATCAGGCGGCTTCCTGGCAGGTCGGGCACAGGTGTTTTTCACCGACGGTGGTCCAGCCCAGCTCGGCAATGCGCGCGGTGGCGGCCGGCTTCTGCGCCTTGACGCCGAGCTTGGCGTCGACGGCAAATTCAAAGCTCAGTTGCTTGGCGCAGCGGTCGCAGTTGACCTGCCAGGTGTGGATCGCCAGCTCCCCGAACACCGGGCCGGTGGTCATGGCGGTCCATTGACCCATGGGCTTGAGCAAGTGCCGAACGGTGTCCACGGTCAGGCGCATGGACAAATCCTTGCTGCCTTTGAGGGTGACGAGCAGCACATCGTTGGCCTGAATCGAACCGCCGTTGCCGGTGACCTGATAACGGCCCGGCGCCAGGGCGCGGACCTCGGTCAGGGTGTGTTGCGGGTTCATCAGGGTGTAGCGGAAATCGTGTTCGGCCATGGGTCCTCCAGATAGGCGCGATATGCTAGCACGGGCCATGGGTTGGGATGATCCAGGCGACGAAATCCCCTGTGGGAGCGAGCCTGCTCGCGATAGCGGGGCGTCAGTCGACGCCATGCTGACAGGCCCATCGTAATCGCGAGCAGGCTCGCTCCCACAAAGGTAATGCTCAGCTGTCCACTAGGTTTTGTGGGGTGCCGGCGGCCCAGGCGCCGATGTTGTCCAGGGTCGTCGCGGCGATGGCGGCCAACGCTTCATGGGTCAGGAAGGCCTGATGCGCGGTGACCACCACGTTGGGGAAGGTCAGCAACCGGGCCAGCACATCATCCTGCAAGGGCAGGTCGGAGCGGTCCTCGAAGAACAGTTGCGCTTCTTCCTCATAGACATCCAGCCCCAAATAACCCAACTGACCGCTTTTCAATGCCTCGATCAAGGCGGGTGTGTCCACCAGGCCGCCGCGTCCGGTGTTGATCAGCATCGCGCCACGTTGCATGGCAGCCAATGAATCGGCGTTGATCAAATGTCGGCTCTGCTCGTTGAGCGGGCAATGCAGGCTGATGATCTGTGCTTGCGCCAGCAGATCGGCCAAGGGCAGGTAACGAGCGCCCAGGGCTTGGACCTGCGGGTTGGGGGACGGATCGTAGGCCAATAACCGGCAGCCGAAGCCGGCCATGATCCGCGCGAACGTCGCGCCGATCTGCCCGGTGCCGATCACGCCGACCGTCTTGCCCACCAGATCGAAACCGGTCAGCCCATGGAGGCTGAAATTGCCGTCCCGGGTGCGGTTGTAAGCGCGATGCAAGCAGCGATTGAGGGCCATGATCAGCGCCACGGCATGCTCGGCCACGGCATGGGGCGAATACGCCGGCACCCGGACGATACTCAACCCCAGCCGTTTGGCAGCGGCCAGGTCGACATGGTTATAGCCGGCAGAGCGCAGGGCGATCAGCCGCGTGCCGCCCTGTGCCAGCCGCTCCAGCACCGGGGCACTCAGGTCGTCGTTGATGAAGGCGCACACCACTTCATGGTGTTCGGCCAGGGCCACGGTGTCGAGGTTCAGGCGTGCCGGCTGATACTGCAGTTCAAGGCCAGCGGGCGCCGGGGTTTTGCTGAAACTGTCGCGGTCGTAGGTCTGGCTGCTGAAAAGAATCGCGCGCATGGCGGCCTCCTGGCACAAAAGATAAGCCTCTAGGCGTTTAGATTTTCCTTGATCCCGGGTTTTGGGCTATTGCCCTGGATCAGGCGCTGATGCGTGCCTCGTTAGCCAGGCGGTCGATGGCACGTTCCAGTTCCTGCAAAGCGGCCTCGGCCTTGGGGTCCTGTTGCTTGAGCAGGGTCTCGCTGCGCTGGCAGGCGGCGCGCAATTGCGGCACGCCGCAGTAGCGAGTGGCGCCATGCAGGCGGTGGACCCGTTCGATCAGGGCGTTGTGATCATTGGCCTCGCTGGCCTGGCGAATCGCTTCGCGGTCGGCTTCCAGGGACGCCAGCAACATCGCCAGCATGTCCGCCGCCAGATCGGCCTTGCCGGCGGCCAGGCGCAGGCCTTCCTCATGATCGAGCACCAGCAGTTCGCTGCCGCCCTGAGCGTCGGTGCTCCGGTCCGGCGCCTGGTTACGCAGGGCCAGGCCGGTCCATTTAAGCACCACCTGGGCCAGTTGCCGTTCGCTGATGGGCTTGGTCAGGTAGTCATCCATGCCACTTTGCAGCAGGGCGCGTTTTTCGTTGGCCATGGCGTGGGCGGTGAGGGCGACGATTGGCAGCGGCGTGCAATGACGCTCGCTTTCCCATTGGCGGATCGCCTCGGTGCTCTGGCGACCGTCCATGCCGGGCATCTGGACATCCATCAGCACCAGGTCGAAGGTTTCCTTTTGCACGGCCTTGACCGCCGCATAACCGCTTTCCACCGCTAGCACCTTGGCGCCCATGTCTTCGAGCAGCGTTTGTACCAACAGCAGGTTGGCCGGGTTGTCGTCCACGCACAGCACTTTGGGCGCGCGGCTGCCCACCGGTTCGTTGGGTTCGTTGCGGGGCGGACGCGGGTTGACCAGGTCGGAAAGCGAGCGGCGCAACTTGCGCGTGCAGGCCGGCTTGGCCTGCAATTGGCTGTGGGGGTTGGGCACGGAGAGGTGGTACAGCGTCTGTTCAGTGGTGGGGCACAGCACCAGTACCTTGCAGCCCAGATGCTCAAGATCCCAGATGTGTTGGCTGAGGCGTTCCGGCGGCATGTCGTTGCTGGTGATGCCCAGCACCGCCAGGTCGATCGCCTGATCGGTCTGGTGGGCGACGGTCACACCGTTGGTCAGGTTTTCCAGGGTGTTGAACGGTGTCACCACCAGACCGCAGTCCTCGAGCTGGTGTTGCAGGGCCTGACGGGCCAGTTCATGGTTTTCCAGCACCGCTACGCGCCGACCCAGTAGCGGCGGGCCAGGCAAATCTTCGGCGTCGTCACGGGTCTTGGGCAGGCGCAGGCTGATCCAGAACTCCGAGCCTTCGCCCGGCGTGCTGTCCACGCCGATTTCGCCACCCATCTGCTCCACCAGGCGCTTGGAAATCACCAGGCCCAAGCCGGTGCCACCCGGTTGCCGGGACAAGGAATTGTCGGCCTGGCTGAACGCCTGGAACAGGGCCCGCACGTCCTGGTTCGACAGGCCGATACCGGTGTCCTGAATGCTGATGCGCAGTTGCACGCTGTCTTCGTGTTCGTCTTCCATCATGGCGCGGGCGATGATGGTGCCTTCGCGGGTGAACTTGATGGCATTGCTCACCAGGTTGGTCAGGATCTGCTTGAGGCGCAGCGGATCACCCACCAGCGACAGGGGCGTGTCCCTGTAGACCAGGCTCACCAGCTCCAGTTGTTTGGCGTGGGCGGCGGGGGCGAGGATGGTCAGGGTGTCCTGCAACAAGTCCCGCAGGTTGAACGGAATGTTGTCCAGCACCAGTTTGCCGGCCTCGATCTTCGAGAAGTCGAGGATCTCGTTGATGATGCCCAGCAGGCTGTCGGCGGATTTTTCAATGGTGCCCAGGTAATCGAGCTGACGCGGGGTCAATTCGCTTTTCTGCAGCAGATGGGTGAAGCCGAGGATGCCGTTGAGCGGCGTACGGATTTCATGGCTCATGTTCGCCAGGAATTCGGACTTGATCCGGCTCGCTTCCAGGGCTTCCTTGCGGGCCAGGTCCAGCTCGATGTTCTGGATCTCGATGGTTTCCAGATTCTGGCGCACGTCTTCAGTGGCCTGGTCGATGCTGTGCTGCAACTCTTCCTGGGCATTCTGCAAGGTGCTGGCCATGCGATTGATGCCCGACGCCAGCTCATCCAGTTCCTGGCTGCCCAGAGGCGGCAGACGGGTTTCCAGGTGACCGTCCTTGAGTTGCGCCACGGCTTGCTTGATCTGGCTCAGGGGTCGGTTGATCGTGCGACCCATACGCAACGCCAGCAGTGCGGTCAGGCACAGGCCGGCGCTGATCAACAGCAGGCTGGCGAACAGGCTGCGATAGCCGCGCAGCAACATGCCACTGTGGGACAACTCCAGTTCGACCCAACCCAGCAGCCGATCGGCTTCTTCGGGAATCAGCTCGCCGGCCAGGTTGCGGTGCTTGCCGAATACTGGCAGCAGGTAACGTGTGGCATCGTTGCCGGTGCGTTGCAGCAATTGGGCACTGTTGCCCTCCGGGGCTCGGTTGAGCATGGTCGGGCCGGCGTGGGCCAGCGATGTGCGATCAGGGGCCAGGAAGGTCACGGCGCGCACATCCGCTTGCTCGAGGGACTGGGTGGCGATCCGCTCCAGCAGATCGGTGTCCTGGTGGCTCATGGCCGGGGCGACCAGCGGCGCCAGCTGTTCGGCGATCATCTCGCCACGCTGCAGCAACTGGGCATGCAAGTCCGATTGCTGCATCCAGGTGAAGTAGCCGCCCAGGACCAGCGCCATCAGGCTGGTCGGCAACAGGGTCAGCAACAGCACGCGGCCTTTGATTCCCAGTTTCTTGAGCACACTTTTCTCCTGCATCCAGCGGTCTGTTTGAGCTTCGCGCGCATCCGGCACGCAATACCTGCGCAGTGTAGCGACTTGCGGGCAGGCAATCTTCGTAAAATTCATGTCGCCGTGCATCGGTCTCGCCGGTTGCCGTGCCTCGGCGATCCCTTCAATCAGGATTTCTGAGTTGCAGCTTGCAGCCCACTTTCGTTGCTTATTCCCATAAGCCATAACCACCACACTTTGCGTGATATGGCCTGGCAAGGTTTGCCGGTATGATAGGCGCCCCCGCAGTCCGGATTGCGAATACGCCATGACCGTGCAGTACCCCACTATCGCCGATTGCGTCGGCAACACTCCGCTGGTTCGTTTGCAGCGCCTGCCTGGCGTGACCAGCAACACGCTTTTGCTCAAGCTCGAAGGGAATAACCCGGCGGGTTCGGTCAAGGACCGGCCGGCGCTGTCGATGCTCACCCGTGGCGAATTGCGCGGGCAGATCCGCCCCGGCGATACGCTGATCGAGGCGACTTCCGGTAACACCGGCATCGCCCTGGCCATGGCGGCGGCGATCAAGGGCTACAAGATGATCCTGATCATGCCCGACAACTCCAGTGCCGAGCGCAAGGCCGCAATGACCGCCTATGGCGCCGAATTGATCCTGGTGAGCAAAGACGAAGGCATGGAGGGCGCCCGGGACCTGGCCGAGCGCATGCAGGCCGAGGGACGCGGCAAGGTGCTCGACCAGTTCGCCAACGGGGACAATCCCGAAGCCCACTACACCACCACAGGCCCTGAGATCTGGCGCCAGACCGATGGCACCATCACCCATTTCGTCAGCTCGATGGGCACCACCGGCACCATCATGGGCACCTCGCGCTATTTGAAAGAACAGAACCCGAACGTGCAGATCATCGGCCTGCAACCGATGGAAGGCTCGGCCATCCCCGGCATCCGTCGCTGGCCCGAGGAGTATCTGCCGAAAATCTACCAGGCCGACCGCGTGGACCGCATTATCGACATGGCCCAGAGCGAGGCGGAGGACATCACCCGTCGTCTGGCCCGTGAAGAAGGCATCTTTTGCGGCGTGTCTTCGGGCGGTGCCGTGGCGGGCATGCTGCGCTTGTCCCAGGAAGTCGAAAACGCGGTCATTGTCGCGATCATCTGCGACCGCGGCGACCGCTACTTGTCGACCGGCATTTTCGACGCGCCCAACTGATGGCCAAGCAAGAAAGAGGTCTGCGCTTCCAGCCCAGCGGCGGAAGCCGGGCCCCGCAGGTGCCCACCGGAAAGAAGCAGCGCTTGACCATCGAACGCTTGGCCAACGATGGCCGGGGCATTGCCTTTCTGGACGGGCGCACCTGGTTCGTGATCGGCGCCCTGGCCGGCGAAGAGGTCGAGGCGCGGGTGCTGGGGGCCCATGGCAAAGTGGTCGAGTCCCGCACTGAGCGAGTGTTCCTGTCCAGTGAACTGCGCCGTGCGGCGCCGTGCGTGCATGCCGGTCGCTGCGGCGGTTGCAGCATCCAGCATTTGCCCCACAACGAACAGCTCGCCCTGAAACAGCGCATGCTCGCAGAGCAGTTGTCGCGGGTCGCCGGCGTGCAGCCGGATGAATGGGCTGCGCCATTGAGCGGGCCGGAACTGGGTTACCGGCGTCGTGCCCGCGTGGCGGTGCGCTGGGATCAGAAGGCAAAAAAACTCGAAGTGGGTTTTCGTGCCGTCGGCAGCCAGGACATCGTGGCCATCGGCGATTGCCCGGTACTGGTACAACCCTTGCAGCCGATCATGAGTCGCTTGCCGGACATGCTCCGTCGCCTGAGCAAGCCCCAGGCGCTGGGGCATGTGGAATTGTTCGCTGGCTCGTCCCTGGCGGTGTTGCTGCGGCACGTGTCGCCACTGTCGGCGCCTGACCTGACGATTCTCAAGGATTTCTGCGCCGCCCACCAAGCCCAGTTGTGGCTGCAGGGTGAGGGCGAGCCGCAACCGGTCGAACCGGGACAGACGCTGGGTTATCGCCTTGAGGCCTGGGACCTGGAGCTGGCTTACCGGCCGGGGGATTTCATCCAGGTCAATGCCGGGGTCAACGAGGCGATGGTGGCCCAAGCCCTGGAGTGGCTCGCGCCCCGAGCCGAGGAGCGGGTGCTGGACTTGTTCTGCGGCCTGGGCAACTTTGCCTTGCCCCTGGCCAAGGCGGTGCGCCAAGTGGTGGCGGTGGAAGGTGTACAGGCCATGGTTGACCGCGCGGCGGCCAATGCCGTCAGCAACAATTTGAATAACACTGCCTTTTTTCAGGCCGATTTATCCCAGCCGTTGTCGGGTGCCGAGTGGGTCGGCGAAGGCTTTTCTGCGGTACTCTTGGACCCACCCCGCGACGGTGCTTTCGAGGTGGTGCGCAAACTGGCATCCCTGGGTGCCAGGCGGTTGGTATATGTATCGTGCAACCCGGCAACTTTGGCCCGGGACACGGTCGAATTGATCAAGCAGGGCTACCGGTTAAAACGTGCCGGGATTCTCGATATGTTTCCTCAGACGGCACATGTCGAGGCCATGGCGTTATTTGAAGCGAGCCAGGATGGCTTGTCCGACTGACCCGTTCGTGCCAACCGCCACAGCCCTGGGCGGGGACACGGGCAACGAAGGTCAGCGTTATTGACGCATTGAATCTGCGTCATAGGGAAGGTATGTAAAGATGGTACAGGTGAGAGCACACCAGCCGATCAACACCGACGGCAGTATCAATCTCGAGGCTTGGCTCGATCACGCGGTCAGTATCGACACGGCACTGGATCGCGAAGCCTTGAAAGAAGCCTGCGAGTTCGCGCGTGAAGCGGAACAGCAGCACAACGCGGCGAAGAACCTCTGGTCCGAAGGCACCTCGAGTTTTCAGACGGGCCTTGAGATCGCCGAAATCCTTGCCGACCTCAAGCTCGACCAGGACTCCCTGGTGGCTGCGGTGCTATACCGCGGTGTGCGCGAAGGGCAGATCCAATTGCCGGTGGTCAGCCAGCGTTTTGGCACGGTGGTCGCCAAGCTGATTGACGGCGTGCTGCGCATGGCGGCGATCAGTGCCAGTCTCAGTCCACGCCAGTCCATGGTCCTGGGCACCCAGGGCCAGGTGGAGAACCTGCGCAAGATGCTGGTGGCCATGGTCGACGACGTGCGCGTCGCACTGATCAAACTGGCCGAACGCACCTGCGCGATCCGCGCGGTGAAATCCGCCGACGACGAAAAGCGCAACCGCGTCGCCCGGGAAGTGTTCGACATCTACGCCCCCCTGGCCCATCGCCTTGGCATCGGCCATATCAAGTGGGAGCTGGAGGACCTGTCCTTCCGCTACCTGGAGCCCGACCAGTACAAGCAGATCGCCAAGTTGCTACATGAGCGGCGCCTGGATCGCGAGCGCTTCATCACGGATGTGATGACCCAGCTGAGGGAAGAATTGCAGGCCACGGGCGTGGAGGCCGACATCAGCGGCCGAGCCAAGCACATCTATTCGATCTGGCGCAAAATGCAGCGCAAAGGCCTGGAATTCAGCCAGATCTACGACGTTCGCGCCGTTCGCGTACTGGTCCCGGAAATGCGCGACTGCTACACCGCGCTGGGTATCGTGCACACCTTGTGGCGGCACATTCCCAAGGAGTTCGACGACTACATCGCCAACCCGAAGGAAAACGGCTACCGCTCGCTGCACACGGCGGTGATCGGCCCGGAGGGCAAGGTGCTGGAAGTGCAGATTCGCACCCACGCCATGCACGAGGAAGCCGAGCTGGGGGTTTGCGCCCATTGGAAATACAAGGGCACCGACGTCAAGTCGGGCTCCAACCACTACGAAGAGAAAATCTCCTGGCTGCGTCAGGTGCTCGAGTGGCATGAAGAACTCGGTGACATCGGCGGTCTGGCCGAACAATTGCGGGTCGATATCGAGCCGGATCGGGTCTACATCTTTACTCCCGACGGCCACGCCATCGACCTGCCCAAGGGTGCCACGCCGCTGGACTTTGCCTATCGCGTCCACACCGAGATCGGCCACAACTGCCGTGGCGCCAAGATCAACGGGCGGATCGTGCCGCTCAACTACAGCCTGCAAACCGGTGAGCAGGTCGAGATCATCACCAGTAAACACGGCACGCCGAGCCGCGACTGGCTGAACCCGAACCTGGGCTATATCACCACATCGCGAGCGCGGGCGAAAATCGTTCACTGGTTCAAATTGCAGGCCCGCGACCAGAACGTCGCCGCCGGCAAGACTTTGCTCGAGCGCGAACTCAGTCGCCTGGGCCTGCCGCAGGTGGATTTCGACAAGCTGGCCGAAAAGGCCAACATGAAGACCGCCGAAGACATGTTCGCCGCCCTCGGTGCCGGCGACTTGCGCCTGGCGCAACTGGTCAACCTGGCCCAGCAACTGGTGGAGCCGGAACGCGGCAACGAGCAGTTGGAACTGATCCCGCGCAAGGCCACCGGCTACAAGCCCGGCAAGCGCGGCGACATCCAGATCCAGGGCGTTGGCAACCTGATGACCCAGATGGCCGGCTGCTGCCAGCCGTTGCCTGGGGATGCGATCGTCGGCTACATCACCCAGGGCCGTGGGGTGAGCATTCACCGTCAGGACTGTGCTTCGGTGCTGCAACTGGCCGGCCGTGAGCCGGAGCGGATCATCCAGGTCAGTTGGGGCCCGGTGCCGGTGCTCACCTACCCGGTGGACATCATCATTCGCGCCTACGACCGTTCCGGCCTGCTGCGTGACGTGTCCCAGGTGTTGCTGAACGAGCGGATCAACGTGTTGGCAGTCAACACCCGTTCGAACAAGGAAGACAACACGGCGCTGATGTCCCTGACCATCGAGATTCCGGGATTGGATGCGCTGGGGCGGTTGCTGGGGCGGATTTCCCAACTGCCGAACATCATCGAGACCCGGCGTAATCGCACGCCGGGTTAAGCGCGGTCCAAATGTGGGAGCGAGCCTGTGGGAGCAAAGCTTGCTCGCGATAGCGGTGGATCAGTTCCGACATACGTTGGGGCCACCACCTCAATCGCGATCAAGCTGCTCCCACAGGCATACTCCCAGTGGATTATTTCCCACAGGGTGATTTGTGATGAGTTGGATTGATGTACAGCCTTGAAGACCTGCTCCATCTGATGAACCGTCTGCGCGACCCGCAGTACGGGTGCCCGTGGGACATCAAGCAGACCTACGCGACCATCGTCCCCCATACCCTGGAAGAAGCCTACGAAGTGGCCGATGCCATTGAGCGTGGCAACTTCGATCACTTGCAGGGTGAGCTGGGCGACCTGTTGTTTCAGGTGGTGTATTACAGCCAGTTGGCGCGGGAGGAAAACCGCTTCGAATTCGCCGGCGTGGTCGATAGCATCACCCGCAAGCTGATCCGCCGCCATCCCCATGTATTTCCTACCGGTGACCTCTACGCGCCCGTGGACATCCCGCGCCTGAGCGAAGAACAGGTCAAGCAGCGCTGGGAAGAAATCAAGGCCGAGGAGCGGGCCGAGAAGGCCTCGGCACCGGAGCAGCTGTCGTTGCTTGACGATGTACCCGTTGCCTTGCCGGCGTTGTCCCGCTCGGCGAAGTTGCAAAAACGTGCGGCTCAGGTCGGTTTCGATTGGCCAGGCCCGTTGCCGGTGCTCGACAAGGTCCGGGAGGAGCTGGACGAAGTCCTCGAAGCGATGGCTGACAACGATTCGGTGGCCATCAGCGATGAGATCGGCGACCTGCTGTTCAGCGTAGTGAACCTGGCCCGGCACCTGAAAATCGACCCGGAAACGGCCCTGCGTGACGCCAATGGGAAATTCGAGCGACGTTTCCGATTTATCGAACAGGCATTGCGCGACACCCACCGTCCCATGGAAGATTGCACCCTCGAAGAGTTGGACGCCTTATGGGGCGAAGCCAAACGTCAGGAAAAGAATTTGCCCAGCTGTGGCTGAGGCTGTTGCCTAAGTGAGTAAGCACCATGAGCCTTTCCCTTCGCGACCAGTTGCTCAAAGCAGGGCTGGTCAACCAAAAGCAGGCCAAGCAGGTCGGCAAAGAGAAACAGAAACAGCAGCGCCTGGCCCACAAGGGCCAGATCGAACTGGATGACTCCCAGCAGCGCGCCGCCCAAGAGGCCATGGCCGAGAAGGTCAAGCGCGATCAGGAGCTCAACCGTCAGCAGCAGGAAAAAGCCGAGCAGAAAGCCCGGGCCGCGCAGATCAAGCAATTGATCGAAGTCTCGCGTTTGCCGAAGCTGACCACTGAGGATTATTACAACTTTGTCGACGACAAGAAGGTCAAGCGCATCTCGGTCAACATGCTGATGCGCAACAAGTTGAGCAGCGGCTCGCTGGCGATCGTCCATCATGCCGGCGGCTACGAAGTGATCCCGCGCGAAGCGGCCCTGAAGATCCAGGAGCGCGATCCCAAGCGCATCGTGCAGCTCAATACCCAGACCGAAGAAGTGGATGCTGATGATCCGTATGCGGCGTATCAGATCCCTGATGATTTGATGTGGTAAGGATGAACTGAACACTAAACTGTGGGAGCGAGCCTGCTCGCGATGGCGGTCTGTCAGCCAACATTGATGTCGCTGATCCACCGCTATCGCGAGCAGGCTCGCTCCCACAGGGATTCTTATCGTTCAGGATTCTGTCATTTCAGCCGAGCGCTGCCTTTCCTGGCATTCCAGCTCGGCTTTGTAGTTATGGGCATCCGTCTCGGAGTGGAACATCCCCACCAGCAGGTCCTGTTGGTGTACATCCCAGATGCGGATACCGGCGGCAATACCTTCGTGGGACATATGAGCGTCATCGCGTTCAGTTACTTTCACAGTCATCTTGCAAGCT
This sequence comes from Pseudomonas sp. P105, assembly GCF_032614175.1. Lineage (NCBI taxonomy): Bacteria > Pseudomonadati > Pseudomonadota > Gammaproteobacteria > Pseudomonadales > Pseudomonadaceae > Pseudomonas > Pseudomonas sp. P105. The sequence continues at coordinate 4,730,389 of NZ_CP126693.1, read as the reverse complement.
CCAATCTCTGTTATCTGCAGCAAGGCGTGTGCAGGACTTTGTTATAGATTTGGGTAGCCGGCTAAGTAAATGCCTGGGCCTGTTAAGAAAATTTCATGAAAAACTCAGCGATCCCGCAGGTCAGGCAATGCGCGGCATTCGGTCGCAGGGTGTTTTTCATGAAGAAGTTTTCATGTTTTGGGGGGGAATGTCGGGCAGTCACCTTGTGGGAGCGAGCCTGCTCGCGATAACGGTGTATCAGTCAATACCGATGCCGGCTGACCTAGCGCTATCGCGAGCAGGCTCGCTCCCACCGATTCATCTTCCACAGGTTAACTTTGTGCGGGTGCAGTTTTAGTGTTCAGGAAATCCGCGCATAAAAAAGCCCCGCACTGGGCGGGGCTTCTCTTGATATCGGTGTGGATCAGCTGCCTTTGACAGCCTTGCCGTTGACCGTACCGTCCTGGAGCATGATGTTGTACTCCTTGCCGTCGGTCTCGACCTGTTGCAGGCGTACCAGCAGGTAATCCCAATCCTTGGCGAACCAGAGCACCGTGATGCGTTTGCTTTTTGTCGGGTCGCGCACGCGCTCGACCTTGATCGCGTCGATCTGGCCGGCCTTGGTGTCGACCTTCTCCGGGCCCAGTACGCGGAAGTCGTAGGTGTCGATCTCGCCATCATCGACAACCTGATAACTCATGCTTTTCTTGCCGGCCGCCACGTCGTGCTGCAGGGCCAACTGATAAGTGGATTTATCGACCATGCCACGGTTGAGTGGCAGTTTGACCGGATCGCCGCGATCGGTGCCGGTGACCATCTTCGTGTTCCAGTCGAAATCCAGATCGGCTTTCTTGGCCTTGCCCAAGCCGCCACGTTCAAAGTGGTAGGACTGTGGCAGCAGTGTGTCCTTGTCCAGGGTCAGGGTGCTTTCTTCCGTCAGGCTGGCGATCATCATCGAAGCCTTGAAGCTCAGCTTCCAGGTGCCGTTGGCCTCTTTGGTCAGGCTGCGCTCGGCGGTGCCGCTCATGGGCAGCTGTTTCCAGTCGGCGGTGTAGCTGGCGGAGAACGGTTGAAGGTCTGCGGCCTGTGCCAGGGGCAGGGCAAGCAGAGCGCAAGCGAAGAGCAGGGCGCGACGCATAAAATCTCCTAGTATCGAATCAAATGGCCGCTGGCGGCGAGCAACTGGCCGTCCAGTGAGGCACCGCGATCGTCGAGGGTCAGCCGGCCTTCGGCAAACCAACGCACGGCCATCGGGTAGATCTGGTGTTCCCGGGCGTGAACCCGTTGGGCCAGGCTTTGCGGCGTGTCGTGCAACTCTACCGGTATTACTGCCTGTACGACCAGTGGTCCGCCATCGAGTTCCTCGGTGACGAAGTGCACCGAGCAGCCATGCTCCGTGTCTCCGGCCTCCAGCGCGCGCTGGTGAGTGTGTAACCCTTTGTATTTGGGCAGCAGCGATGGATGGATATTGAACAGGCGGCCCTGGTAGTGACGCACGAAGCCGGCGCTGAGGATGCGCATGAAGCCGGCCAGGACCACCAGTTGCGGATTGAACGTGTCGATCTGTTCGATCAGCGCGGCATCGAAGGCTTCGCGGCCATCGAACGCTTTGTGATCCAGGACGCGGGTGTCGATACCCGCATCCCTGGCGCGTTGCAGGCCGTAGGCATCGGCGCGGTTGGAAATCACCGCGCGGATGCGGACCGGGCTATCGCCGGTCCGCGTGCTGTCGATCAGGGCCTGCAAGTTGCTGCCGGTGCCGGACAACAGCACCACGACATCACAGGTTGCAGACTTCTGTTCTTGCATCAGTGAGCCTTAAGGTTTTTCAGCTCGACCTGGGCAGCGCCTTCGGCGGCGGTACTGATCTGGCCGATGACCCAAGGTTGCTCGCCGGCTTCACGCAGTACATTCAGGGCCGTTTCAACGTGCTCCTGGGCCACGCAGATCACCATGCCTACGCCGCAGTTCAGCACGCGGTGCATTTCGGTTTCATCGACGTTGCCTTTCTCTTGCAGCCAGTCGAACACGGCCGGACGGGTCCAGCTCGCCACGTCAACCACCGCCTGGGCGCCTTTTGGCAGTACGCGCGGGATGTTGTCCAGTAGGCCGCCACCGGTGATGTGGGCCATGGCCTTGACGGCGCCGGTGTCCTTGATCAGCTTGAGCAGCGGCTTGACGTAGATGCGGGTCGGGGCCATCAGCAGGTCGGCCAGTGGCTTGCCGTCGAGCTGGGTGTTCTCGATGTCGGCACCCGAGACTTCGATGATCTTGCGGATCAGCGAGTAACCGTTGGAGTGCGGGCCGGACGATGGCAGGGCGAGCAGGGCATCGCCAGTGGCGACTTTCGAACCGTCGATGATTTCGGATTTTTCCACGACACCGACGCAGAAGCCGGCCAGGTCGTAGTCTTCGCCTTCGTACATGCCTGGCATTTCAGCGGTTTCGCCGCCGACCAGGGAGCAGCCGGACAGCTCGCAGCCGGCGCCAATGCCGGTTACCACCTGGGCGGCGGTGTCGACGTTCAGTTTGCCGGTGGCGTAGTAGTCGAGGAAGAACAGCGGCTCGGCGCCGCACACCACCAGGTCGTTCACGCACATGGCCACCAGGTCGATGCCGATGCTGTCGTGCTTGTTCAGGTTCAGGGCCAGACGCAGCTTGGTGCCGACGCCGTCAGTGCCCGAAACCAGCACCGGTTGCTTGTAGCCGGCCGGGATCTCGCAGAGGGCGCCGAAACCGCCCAGGCCGCCCATGACTTCCGGGCGCGCAGTGCGCTTGGCGACGCTCTTGATGCGTTCGACCAATGCTTCACCGGCGTCGATGTCTACACCGGCGTCCTTGTAGCTCAGGGAGGGTTGCTTGCTCATGATCCAGGCCTTTAGGGGGGATTTCTGGGTAACGACCGACCGCCGGGGCCATTGAATAACCGTTGTACGAATTATTCCGGGTGCCCAGCCATTGCCGGTCTGCGAAGGCGCGCGATTTTATCAGGCTTGAGGGGCAGCGGCCATCCTCGCGCCGACGGGCAGGGACATATCCTTGGAAAAAAACCGATATTTCTCCTATTGGTGCTGCGCGATGCGTCTGTATAAGGTGTAGCGGTAACCGGCTATGGTTATGACAGTGCGAAACTTCCAGCGGGTGTGTGAATGTTTTGCCAGGTGCTGTGGTCACAGCCATGCTCAATTTTCTTCACACGGCCTGTTCCAGCCGTTATGTCCGGGAATCTTCCATGCGTTTTTTCAAACTCTTGTCTGTGGGCTGCCTGTCGTTGATCAGCGTGGCGAGCCATGCCGAAAACCTCAATAGCCTCTATCAGGTGCTCGAGCCGGTCAGCAGCCAGGCCCCGCAAGAGCGTGACCAGGCGACTTTGCGCGCCCTCGACACGCTGGTGCTGCGCCTGACCGGCGATGCCAAGGCCGCGCAGAATCCCGGTCTGGCGGCGATCCGCAAGGATCCCCAGCAGATCATTCTTCAATATGGTTACGACGCCGGGCCGCCGGAAAGCCTCAAGGTGGATTTCGATCCAGCGAGCACTGACCGGGCCTTGCGCTCGGCGGGCTTGTCGCTGTGGGGCGCGAATCGGCCTGCGATCCTGGGCTGGTGGCTGAACGACTCGGCTGAAGGTTCCAACCTGGTAGGCGATGGCCAGGGCAGTGCCGAGCCACTGCGCCGCGCCGCCCAGCACCGCGGCCTGCCGCTGCACCTGCCCCTGGCGGATTTGAGCGAGCAGATCGTTGCTACCGCACCAAACCTGGAAGGCAGTGATCCGGCCCCGCTGCGTGAGGCATCGCAGCGTTATGGTGCAGACGCCTTGCTGGCGGTCCATGCCAAGGAAGAGGGCGGCCAATGGCAGGCGACCTGGCGCTTGTGGCAGGGTGACCAGCGCGAGCAGGGCAATGCCCAGGGCGCCGACCCTGCCGCCCTGGCTGATGCGGTGATGCTGGCGGTGAGTCAACGCCTGGCGCCGCGTTTCGTTACCAAGCCGGGCGTGGCCACCGAGCAGCTGCTGGAAGTGCAGGGCATGAACCTGGAGCGTTATGCGGCGCTTGGGCGTTTGCTCGAGCCGTTCGGTGGGCAGTTGCAGCGGGTTGAAGGGGACCGGATCATTTATCGGGTCAAGGGCAGCGCCGAACAGTTGAAAGCGCAATTGGCCCTGGCGAAACTGCAGGAAATTCCTGCCGGCGAAGCCGTCGCGCCAGTGCCAGTACCCCAGCCAGCCGCTGATGGCTCCATTCCGGCCGCCGCGCCAGCGCCAGCGCCGACCGCCAACCTGCGGTTTCGCTGGTAGTTTTTCTTTCTTATATAGCTAGGAGTGGTTCATGGGCGATACGCGGCGTTGGTTCTGGTTGGGTGGGGTCGCCCTGCTGTTTGTGTTCATCTATTTGCTGCATCCGATCCTCACGCCGTTCCTGGTTGCGTTGCTCCTGGCCTATCTGTTCGACCCACTGGTAGATCGCCTGGAAAAACTCGGCCTGTCCAGGACCTGGGGCGTGGTGTCGGTGTTTGGGCTGATCATCTTGATTGTCATTGCTCTGATGCTGGTGCTGATACCGATGCTGGCCAAGCAACTGATGCGCCTGTACGAGCTGGCGCCGCAGATGCTCGACTGGTTACAGCACACTGCCGTGCCGTGGGTGCAGTCGAGGCTGGGGTTGGCTGAAGGCTTCTGGAAGTTCGACAAGGTCAAGGCGGCCATCAGCGAGCATATGGGCCAGACCTCTGACATCGTCGGTGTGGTGTTGAGCCAGGCCACAGCCTCGGGGCTGGCGTTGATCGGTTGGCTGGCGAACCTGGTGTTGATTCCGGTGGTGGCTTTTTATCTGCTGCGCGACTGGGACTTGATGATGGCCAAGATTCGCAGCCTGCTGCCACGCCATCGTGAAGAACGCATCATGACCCTGACCGGCGAATGCCATGAAGTGTTGGGGGCGTTTGTGCGAGGGCAATTGTTGGTGATGGTGGCGCTGGGCTTCATCTATGCGGCGGGATTGATGCTGGTGGGCCTGGAGCTGGGGCTATTGATCGGCTTGATCGCCGGGCTTGCGGCCATCGTGCCCTATATGGGCTTCGTCATCGGTATCGGCGCGGCGTTGATTGCCGGCTTGTTCCAGTTTGGCGGTGATCTGTACCCGATGGTCGGCATCGTGGCGGTGTTCATGGTCGGGCAAGCGCTGGAAGGCATGGTGCTGACACCGTTGCTGGTGGGTGATCGCATCGGCCTGCATCCAGTGGCGGTGATCTTTGCGATCCTGGCAGGGGGTGAGTTGTTCGGTTTTACCGGGGTCCTGCTGGCGCTGCCGGTGGCGGCGGTGATCATGGTGCTGGTGCGTCATATGCACGATCTGTACAAGGATTCAGACATCTACAGTGGCGTCGAAGACCCCGAGCTATAGCGCCAATGGCGGGCGCGGCGGTTGTCCCAGCGTCAGGGAAACCGTCGCTCCATCGTTCTGTCGCTGCAAACCTTTGATTTTGCTCGTGGTCCGGCGCATTGTGCGGTCCGCGTCACGGGTATAAACTTTGCGCACTTTACACAGAGGCCACTAACGGTTCTTTTGGAACTGTTCAGTCAGCATGAAACCGATTCAGCTGCCCCTAGGTGTGCGTCTGCGTGATGACGCCACCTTTATCAACTACTACCCAGGCGCCAATGCCGCTGCACTCGGCTATGTCGAGCGGCTTTGCGAAGCCGACGCCGGCTGGACCGAGAGCCTGATTTATCTGTGGGGCAAGGACGGGGTGGGGCGCACGCATCTGTTGCAGGCCGCTTGCCTGCGGTTCGAGCAATTGGGTGAGCCGGCGGTGTATCTGCCATTGGCCGAGTTGCTGGATCGCGGCGTGGAGATTCTCGACAACCTTGAACAGTACGAACTGGTCTGCCTGGATGATCTTCAGGCGGTGGCCGGCAAGGCTGATTGGGAAGAAGCGCTGTTTCACCTGTTCAACCGGTTACGCGACAGCGGCCGGCGTTTGCTGATTGCTGCATCGACGTCGCCGCGGGAGCTGCCGGTGAAGCTGGCCGATCTCAAGTCCCGTCTCACCCTGGCGCTGATTTTCCAGATGCGCCCGCTCTCCGATGAAGACAAGCTCCGTGCATTGCAGTTGCGCGCTTCCCGGCGTGGCCTGCACCTGACCGATGAGGTCGGGCACTTCATCCTTACCCGCGGCACCCGCAGCATGAGCGCGCTGTTCGAACTGCTCGAACGACTCGACCAGGCGTCGCTTCAGGCCCAGCGCAAGCTGACCATCCCTTTTTTGAAAGAAACCCTTGGCTGGTAGAAGTCGCAGCAATAGTGGCTTATAGCCTGTTTCTACCACGGCACAGCCCGCGTCCCTTCTGGGCTGCAGGCTGCAGAGGGTTGAAAACGGTTGGGGCGCTTAGATGTAAACCTAAAACCGAGAAGTCACATTTGCATCGATTGAATTTGCAAATGAGCTTGATAGTGGGCATAGTCTCGCCATCTTTACAACTTCAGCCACGGTCGTGCCCATGCTAAGTCGCTTCGCACCCCTGGTGCCTCTCGCACTCGTTACCCTGTTGTTCGGTTGTGCTGCCCACTCTCCAGTGTCCCAGCAAGCGCAACAACCACAGGTTCAAAATTCCGTTACTGCCCAGTCTTCCTCTGTTGCACTTGAGGAAGAAATGGCCACCGACAAAGAGCTGGCAGACTTCGCCGGCAGCAAGCCTTATCAGCTTCCGGTGCTGGCTGACAGCATCCTGGAGCGGGGCATGTCCTTGATCGGTACCCGCTATCGTTTTGGCGGTTCCTCCGAGGCCGGCTTCGATTGCAGCGGTTTCATCGGGTATCTGTTTCGCGAAGAGGCTGGCATGAGTCTGCCGCGCTCCACTCGCGAAATGATCAACGTGAAGGCCCCGCTGGTTGCTCGTAACGAGCTTGAGCCGGGCGACCTGCTGTTCTTCGCGACCAACGGTCGTCGTGGTCGCGTCAGTCACGCCGGTATCTACCTGGGTGACAACCAGTTCATCCATTCCAGCAGCCGTCGCAGCGGTGGCGTGCGAATCGACAGCCTGGGCGACAGCTACTGGAGCAAGACCTTCATCGAAGCCAAGCGCGCACTCGCGATGGCACCGACCGTGGTCACTGCTCGCAAGTAAGCTCACAGTTTGTAAGGCAAACTTAAAGTCTTACTTGAAGTTTGCCTCATAGCCGCTAGAATCCATGATCATTGATTGATGGCAATCCGCCTGCGTACTCCGCAGGCGGCTTTGTTTTCATGCCCACGGCAGAAAAGCCGCATCCAGATCAGGATTGTTCTGCATATGTCGACGTCGGCCCGCCTCGCTCTCATGCTCCTTGCCGCGCTGCTCAGCGCTTGCGCCAGCCGTACTCCGCCACCTGCGCCAGCGCGGGCTCCGGTGGTATTCGCTCCCGCGCAAAGCTTTTCCCCGGTTGCCGAAGACGTGCTATTCCGGGCGCTGGGGTTGGTGGGGACACCCTATCGGTGGGGCGGCAATACGCCGGATTCAGGCTTTGATTGCAGTGGCCTGATCGGCTATGTGTATCGCGATGCGGCCGGTATCTCCCTGCCGCGCTCCACCCGCGAGATGATTGGCATGCGCGCCCAGAGTGTCGGTAAGGACGCATTGCAGACCGGTGATTTGATTTTCTTCGCCACCAACGGTGGCTCTCAGGTCAGCCATGCGGGGATCTATGTCGGGGAGGGGCGTTTCGTCCATGCACCAGCGACCGGGGGTACGGTCAAGCTCGATAGCCTGTCCAAGGCTTATTGGCAGAAAGCCTATCTGAGCGCCAAGCGTGTGCTGCAACCGGCGCATCTGGCGCGTAATCCCTGACGATTCAAGTTCGCTTTTTGCGCCGGCTCAGCAGAGCTCTTGTGGCGAGAGAACAATCCCTCGCCACAGGTTCCAGTGTTCAGGTCAGCTTCTTCAGCGGTTATTTAGCCCAAACCCGCCAAATCTTGTTCCCCACATCATCTGCCACCAACAGCCCGCCCTGTTTGTCGATCACCACACCCACTGGTCGGCCTTGGGCTTTTTCATCTGCATTCAGGAAACCGGTCAGCACATCCACCGGTTGCCCCACCGGCTTGCCGGCGTTGAAGGGGACGAAAATCACTTTATAGCCGCTGTGGGGTTTACGGTTCCATGAGCCGTGCTGCCCGATGAAAGCCCCTTCGGTAAACGGCGCTGGCAAGGTGCTGCCTTCGGCGAACGTCAGCCCCAGTGACGCGGTGTGGGGGCCGACGGCGTAATCCGGGGCGATGGCCTTGGCCACCAGTTCCGGTTTTTGTGGCTCGACCCGCTTATCGACGTGCTGCCCGTAATAGCTGTAGGGCCAGCCATAGAAGGCGCCGTCCTTGACTGAAGTGATGTAGTCCGGCACCAGGTCGCTGCCGATCTCATCGCGCTCATTCACCGCGGTCCATAGCGCGCCACTGCGCGGCTCCCAGGCCAGGCCGTTGGGGTTGCGCAGGCCCGAGGCGAAGATGCGGTGATTGCCGCTGGCACGGTCCACTTCCCAGATGGCCGCGCGGCCTTCCTCGGCCTCCATGCCGTTTTCCCCGACATTGCTGTTCGAGCCGGTAGTGACGTACAGCTTGCTGCCGTCCTGGCTGGCGATCACGTTTTTGGTCCAGTGGTGATTGAGCGTGCCACCCGGCAGGTCGACGACCTTGGTCGGCTGCGCCTTGATTTGCGTATCGCCCTCTTTATAAGGGAAGCGAATCAGTCGGTCGGTGTCGGCCACGTACAGATCATTGCCCACCAGTGTCATGCCGAACGGTGAATTGAGGTTTTCCAGAAAGACCGTACGGGTTTCGGCGATGCCGTCATGATTGGCATCACGCAACAGGGTAATGCGATTGGGGCTGGGCACCCCCGCGCCGGCGCGGCCCATGACTTTCTCCATGACCCAGCCACGAATGCCTTTGGAGTCGTCCGGTTTGGGCGGTGCGTTGGTTTCTGCCACCAGCACGTCACCGTTGGGTAGCACGTAGAGCCAGCGTGGATGATCCAGCCCTTCGGCGAATGCGCCCACTTGCAGGCCCTGGGCTGGGGTAGGTTTGGCGCCATCCGGCCAGCCGATAGCCTCGGCAATGTTGACGGTGGGGATCAGGGTCTTGTTCGGTTCCGGCAGTTTTGGCGAGGGGCCAGTGCCGTCGGAAACCTGCAGTGTGGAGGACTCGCCGCAAGCAACAAGCCCTGCGGCCAATGCGACGATCAGAAGGTGTGGTGGCTTGAGCATGCGGGCTTCCCTATGAGTGCATGGTAGTTATTCATAGAGAAGCTTAGACCCGCGATGGTTCAACCGGTCAGCCGTGGGCCTGCTTGAACAGCACCGCGATGCCCGGATGATACTGCCCGGCCTCATTGCGCAACTTGCGATAGGCATAAGGGAAGTACCAGGCCACGGCGCAGGTATTTTCCTTCTGCAGTTCATCGATCATGTCCTGCAGCTCTTCCGGCGTGGCGCTCTGCTGGGCCTTTTGCGGTGCGACGAACAGGCAGCCCAATCGCAGGTCACTGGAATAGCTGATACGTTTGGCGTCGCTGGTGATGTCGAGCAGCGGCTGGGTAAGATTGAGGTTCTTGACCTTCGGCCAGCGTTGAGTGGCCTGGATGAAAGCGCGCTCCTCGGTGCCGGCGATGAACAGATCGGCGCTGACGTTGCGTTCGCCTTCTTCATTCTGTTTGCGAGTGGGGGTGTTCTGCAGCGTGACCATCTCGGCCATCCAGGCTGCGGCCGAGAGCAAGCCAAGATTGGCTTTTTCATCGAACCAGTAAGGTGTGTCGTTATCGCCGCGCACGGCGTTGTAACGGTCGATACAGTCAAACCAGCGTTCCAGCACCGGGCGCAGGAATTCCAGTTTTGGATTGCTGATGATCATGCCTTGCATGCTTTTGCCCTCTTGTTATTGTGATATCGGGTCGTGATGCCTATTTGATATCACTTGCCGCAGCATGGCACAAGATTGGCGTCATTTTATTGATCAGGGCCAATGTCCGCTGTTGAACCTGTGCCGGCTTTAATTGACGCTCCACCCCCAACCCTCTAACCTTCGCGGCTTGTTTCAGGTGCTCTGTGACCGGGCGATCGTTGGGTCGACAGAGTGAAACAGGGAAGCCGGTGAGTGCATACGAACCCGGCGCTGCCCCCGCAACGGTAAATGAGTCAACGCTGCGCCTGGCACTACACAGGCCACCAGCCACTGTGTCCGTAGACATGGGAAGGCGCGCAGCCCGGCATCACGCCGCTCATGAGCCCGGAGACCGGCCTGATTCATCCAACGGCATCACGGTGGGCGATGCCAGGCTTGTTGCCGTCTTTTTTGTGCCCGCCCGCCGTTATCCAATCCCAACGGAGAGCTCCCATGACCCACACCCCCGATCGCGACGAACGCCACCTGGCGCGCATGCTGCGCAAGAAAGCCGTGATCGACGAGCGCATCGCCAACTCGCCAAACGAATGTGGCCTGCTGCTGGTGCTGACCGGCAACGGCAAGGGTAAGAGCAGTTCTGCGTTCGGCATGCTGGCCCGGTCCATGGGCCATGGCATGCAATGCGGCGTGGTGCAGTTCATCAAGGGGCGTAACAGCACCGGTGAAGAGCTGTTTTTCCGTCGCTTCCCGGAGCAGGTGCGCTTTCATGTCATGGGCGAAGGCTTCACTTGGGAAACCCAGGATCGCCAGCGCGACATCGCCGCGGCTGAAGCGGCCTGGGCAGTTTCGCGTCAATTGTTGAGCGACCCGTCCATAGGCCTGGTGGTGCTCGATGAACTCAACATTGCCCTCAAGCACGGTTACCTTGACCTGGACCAGGTGCTGAGCGACTTGCAGGCCCGTCCGCCGATGCAGCATGTGGTGGTGACCGGTCGCGGCGCCAAGCCGGAATTGATTGAGCTGGCCGACACCGTCACCGAAATGGGCATGATCAAGCACGCGTTCCAGGCGGGTATCAAGGCGCAGAAGGGCGTCGAACTGTGAGCGATGTTCCCTTGGCGAGTCGTCACTGCCCGGCGGTGCTGATCGCCGCTCCTGCTTCCGGGCAGGGCAAAACCACGGTCACCGCCGCCCTGGCCCGCTTGCACCGCAAGCAGGGGCGCAGGGTGCGGGTCTTCAAGTGCGGGCCTGATTTCCTCGACCCGATGATCCTAGAGCGGGCCAGCGGCGCGCCGGTCTACCAACTGGACATGTGGATGGTCGGCGAGCAGGAGAGTCGTCGATTGTTGTGGGAAGCTGCTGCCGAAGCCGACTTGATTCTGATCGAAGGGGTGATGGGGCTGTTCGATGGCACGCCATCGAGTGCCGATCTGGCCCGGCACTTCGGCGTGCCGGTGCTGGCGGTGATCGATGGCACGGCCATGGCCCAGACCTTCGGTGCCCTGGCCCTGGGCCTGGCGCGGTATCAGCCGGACTTGCCTTTCGCCGGGGTACTGGCCAATCGGGTCGGCACCTTGCGTCATGCGCAGTTGCTCGAAGGCAGCCTGACCGAAGGCCTGCGCTGGTACGGCGCCCTGTCACGGGAAACCGGTATCGAGCTGCCAAGTCGCCACCTTGGGTTGGTCCAGGCCAGTGAATTGAATGATCTGGACCTGCGCCTCGACGCCGCCGCCGATGCCTTGGCTGGCAGTTGTGAAGTGGCGTTGCCGCCGGCTGTGGAGTTCGTCGCGCCAGCGGTGATTGCCGCGCAGCCGTGGCTGGAAGGTGTGCACATCGCCGTGGCCCGGGACGAAGCGTTCGCCTTCACCTATGGCGCCAGCCTTGATTTGTTGCGAGCCATGGGCGCGCAACTGAGCTTCTTTTCACCTATTCATGACAGCGAACTGCCGGCGGCGGACAGCCTGTATCTGCCCGGTGGCTATCCGGAATTGCACCATGTGGCGCTGGCGCAAAACGCCCCGATGCTGGCGGCGATCCGCGCGCACCATCAAGCAGGCAAACCCTTGCTGGCTGAATGCGGCGGCATGCTTTATCTGTTGGACTCGTTGACGGATGTGGACGGCACCCGTGCCGAGCTGCTTGGGTTGCTGGCCGGTGACGCGCAGATGCAAAAGCGTCTGGCGGCCCTGGCGCTGCAATCGGTGGAGTTGCCGGAGGGCACTTTGCGCGGGCATACCTATCATCATTCCCTCACCAGCACCGGGCTGGAGCCGATTGCCCGAGGTCATAGTCCCAATGGCGGGCGTGGCGCGGAGGCGGTTTTCCGGCAGGGTCGGATGACGGCTTCCTATGTGCACTTCTATTTTCCGTCGAATCCAAGGGCGATTGCCGCGCTGTTTGCGCCTGATCCTGAGGCCGCTATCGCCAACAGGCTCGCTCCCACCTCCGATCACCTGACCCCTGTGGGAGCGAGCCTGCTCGCGAAGCGGCCATGACAGACACCGCTTTCTCTCAGGCCGAACGCGATGCCGTCTACCGGGCCATCGCCGAACGCCGCGACATGCGCCACTTCACCGGCGGCACCGTTGAGCCAGCGTTGCTGCGCCGCCTGCTGGAAGCCGCGCATCAAGCCCCCAGTGTGGGTCTGATGCAGCCGTGGCGGTTCATTCGCATCAGCGACCGCGCCTTGCGTGGGCAACTCCGTCAACTGGTGGAACAGGAACGCATCCGCACCGCCGAGGCCCTGGGTGAGCGCAGCGATGAATTCATGAAGCTCAAGGTCGAAGGTCTCAACGACTGCGCCGAAGTGCTGGTGGCGGCGTTGATGGATGATCGCGAGCGCTATGTCTTCGGTCGACGAACCCTGCCGGAAATGGACCTGGCCTCGCTGTCTTGCGCGATCCAGAATCTGTGGCTGGCCTCTCGCGCCGAAGGGCTGGGGATGGGCTGGGTTTCGCTGTTCGAGCCCCAGGCCCTGGCCGAGCTGTTGGGCCTGCCCGCCGGCGCCAAACCGCTGGCAATATTGTGCCTGGGGCCGGTCGAGGGGTTTTACCCGGCACCGATGCTTGCCTTGGAAGGCTGGGCGCAGCCGCGTGCGCTGGATGAATTGCTCTACGAAAACCATTGGGGAGTAAGCCCATGAGTGTGGCGTTGCTCAGTGCTGCCGCGGTGGCGCTGGATGCGCTGTTGGGCGAACCCCGACGCTGGCATCCGCTGGTGGCGTTCGGTCGCTTTGCCGATCGTATCGAACAGCGTTTCAACTCCGGCGGGCGTGGCTGGCGCAGCCATGGCGTGACGGCGTGGATCATCGCCGTGGTGCCGTTGACCCTGCTCGCGACGGCGCTGTCCTGGGCGCCGTTGGTGGGCTGGCTGGTGGAAATCCTGGCGCTGTACCTTGCCCTTGGCCTGCGCAGTCTCGGGGAGCATGTCGAGCCAGTGGCCCGGGCTCTGCGCGGCGGGGATCTGGATGAAGCGCGCCGGCGGGTCGGCTACTTGGTCAGTCGTGAAACCGCCGAACTGGATGAGACTGCCGTTGCCCGTGCCGCCACTGAGTCGGTGCTGGAGAACGGCAGCGACGCGGTATTCGCCGCGCTGTTCTGGTTCGCCGTCGCGGGCGCGCCTGGTGTGGTGTTATACCGCCTGAGCAATACCCTCGACGCCATGTGGGGCTATCGCAACGAGCGCTTTGAGCGTTTCGGTTGGGCAGCGGCCAAGATCGATGATGGGCTCAACTACATTCCGGCGCGCCTGGTGGCGCTGACTTACGCCGTGCTTGGAAAAACCCGCCTGGCGCTCAAGTGCTGGCGCACTCAGGGCCCGACCTGGGACAGTCCCAATGCCGGGCCCGTGATGGCCGCCGGCGCGGGTGCGCTGGGGGTCGAACTGGGTGGCGCGGCGGTGTATCACGGCCAATTGCATCAACGTCCACCCTTGGGCGAAGGCGCGCCGGCGAACGCCGACGCCATTGATCGCGGCTGGCAACTGGTCCAGCGTGGCGTATGGTTGTGGTTGCTGATTCTCTGCCTGGGAGCTGAGTTTTATGCTTGAGCACGGTGGGCGCCTGCGCAACGCGGCCCGGCAATACGCGATTGCCGAGGCGCACTGGCTGGATCTGTCCAGCGGCCTGGCGCCCTGGCCGTTCGACGTGCCGGCGATTGCACCGCGGGCCTGGGCACGCCTGCCTGAGACCGATGACGGGTTGGAACAGGCCGCCTGCGATTATTACGGCGCCATGCATGTGCTGCCGGTGGCGGGTTCGCAGATGGCCATCCAACTCTTGCCGCGCCTGCGTCGGGCCGGCAAGGTCGGCGTCCTCTCACCCTGTTACGCCGAACACGCCGAAGCCTGGCGCCGCAGTGGTTACATCGTGCGTGAAGTGCTGGAGCCGGAGGTGGACTTCTTCCTCGACAGCCTTGACGTGCTGGTGGTGGTCAACCCCAACAACCCCACGGGCTTGCTGTTGAGCCCCGAGCGCTTGCTGGACTGGCATGCCCGATTGGCCCAGCGCGGTGGCTGGCTGGTGGTGGATGAGGCGTTCATGGATGTCACGCCACAACTGAGCCTGGCCGCCCATGCCCATCAGGTCGGATTGATCGTGCTGCGTTCGTTCGGCAAGTTTTTTGGCCTGGCCGGGGCTCGCCTGGGATTTGTATTGGCCGAGCGCCACTTGCTCAAGTTGCTCGCCGAACAAGTCGGGCCGTGGGCCGTCAGCGGGCCGACCCGGGTGGTGGGCCAGGCGTGCCTGCTGGACACCGACGCCCAGGCCCGCCAGCGCCAACGCTGCGAAGACACCAGTCAGCGCTTGGCGCTGACGCTCGAACGCCACGGCTTCAAGCCTCAGGGCGGCTGTGGGTTGTTCCAATGGCTGGTCGCTGAACACGCCCAGGCACTTTACGATTTCATGGCCCAGCGCGGCATTCTTCTGCGCTTGTTTACCCATACCAGCAGCCTGCGCTTCGGGTTGCCGGCCGATGACGGTGAATTCCTGCGCCTCGAGCAAGCTTTCGAGGCCTACGCCAAGGACATCCAATGACCACTGTAATGGTGCAGGGCACCACGTCCGATGCCGGCAAAAGCACTCTCGTCACGGCGTTGTGCCGCTGGGTCAGGCGTCAGGGGGTGAGCGTGGTGCCGTTCAAACCACAGAACATGGCACTCAACAGCGCGGTAACGGCCGATGGCGGTGAAATCGGCCGTGCCCAGGCCGTGCAGGCCCAGGCGGCCGGTCTCCAACCGCATACCGACATGAACCCGGTGCTGCTCAAGCCCAACAGCGACACCGGCGCCCAGGTCATTATCCATGGCCGCGCCGTCACCACCATGAATGCCGTGGCCTATCACGATTACAAAGCCATCGCGATGCAAGCGGTGCTGGCCTCCCACGAACGTTTGAGCGCGGCGTATCCGGTGGTGATGGTGGAGGGCGCGGGTTCCCCGGCGGAGATCAATCTGCGCGCCGGTGACATTGCCAACATGGGCTTTGCTGAGGCGGTGGACTGTCCGGTGCTGCTGATTGCCGATATCAATCGCGGCGGCGTCTTCGCCCACCTTGTGGGTACCCTGGAGCTGCTTTCGCCCAGCGAACAGGCGCGGGTCAAGGGCTTCATCATCAACCGTTTTCGCGGCGACATCGCCCTGCTGCAACCGGGCCTGGACTGGCTTGAGGCGCGCACCGGCAAACCGGTGATTGGCGTGTTGCCGTACGTGATGGACCTGCATCTGGAAGCCGAGGACGGTCTCGATCAACGGCAGGCCGACAAGGCCGAGCAGGTGCTCAAGGTAGTGGTGCCGGTATTGCCGCGCATCAGCAACCACACCGATTTCGATCCGCTGCGCCTGCATCCGCAGGTCGATCTGCAATTCATCGGCCCAGGCCAGCCCATTCCCGCGGCTGACTTGATCATCCTGCCGGGTTCAAAGAGCGTGCGCAGTGACTTGGCCTACCTGCGCGCCAACGGTTGGGAGACGGCCATCCATCGTCACCTGCGTTATGGAGGCAAGTTGCTAGGCATCTGCGGCGGTTTGCAGATGCTCGGCCAGCAGGTCCACGATCCGCTGGGGCTGGAAGGGGCCGCGGGCTCCAGCACCGGGCTGGGCTTGCTGGCTTTCGAAACGACCCTGGAACACGAGAAGCAGTTGCGCAATGTGCGCGGTCGACTGGCCCTGGAAGAGGCCGAGGTCAGTGGGTATGAAATCCATGCCGGTGTAACCTCAGGCCCGGCATTGGAAAACCCGGCGGTGCAGTTGGATGACGGTCGCTGTGATGGCGCCCAGAGTCTGGATGGGCAGATTTTCGGCACCTATCTGCATGGGCTGTTCGAGTCTGCGGCGGCCAGCAGCGCCTTGTTGCGTTGGGCCGGGTTGCAGAATGTGCAGGCGGTGGACTACCACGGGTTGCGCGAGCGGGACATCGAGCGGTTGGCGGATCTGGTGGAGCGGCATTTGGATACCGGGCTGTTGCGTGAGCTGTGTGGGATCTAGGGTGGCTGCACTGGCCTCATCGCGAGCAGGCTCGCTCCCACAAGGGACTTGTATGCATCGCACAACCACTGTGGGAGCGAGCCTGCTCGCGATGAAGCCGGCAGCAACACCGCCAATTTGAAAGGTAAAAAACATGCTGCAACTGATCCTCGGCGGCGCCCGCTCCGGTAAGAGTCGCCTGGCCGAAAAGCTCGCCACAGACAGCCGATTGCCCGTTACCTACATCGCCACCAGCCAACCCCTGGACGGCGAGATGAACGAACGGGTCGCCCAACACCGCGCTCGCCGTCCGGCCGAATGGGCGCTGGTGGAGGAGCCGTTGGCCCTGGCGCGGGTGCTGCGCGATAACGCAGGTTCAGGGCACTGCCTGTTGGTGGATTGCCTGACCCTGTGGCTGACCAATCTGCTGATGCTCGACAACCTCGAGCAGTTGACGGCCGAGCGTGACGCTTTGCTGGAGTGCGTTGGCGCGCTGCCGGGCGAAATCATTTTTGTCAGCAACGAGACCGGAATGGGTGTCGTGCCGCTGGGCGAGTTGACTCGCCGTTATGTCGATGAAGCCGGTTGGCTGCATCAAGCTTTGGCCGAACGTTGCCAGCGCGTCGTACTGACCGTTGCCGGCCTGCCCCTGACTCTCAAAGGTACTGCGTTATGAATCATCGCTGGTGGCTGGACCCGTGCAAGCCCCTCGACACCCAGGCCCTGGAGCAGGCTGCGGTCCGTCAGCAACAACTGACCAAGCCGGCCGGCTCCCTGGGGCGACTCGAGGCAGTGGCGGTGCAACTGGCGGGTTTGCAAGGGCAGGTCAAGCCGAGCCTGGATCAACTCTGGATCGCAATTTTCGCAGGTGATCATGGTGTGGTGGCCGAAGGTGTATCGGCCTATCCCCAGGAAGTCACCGGGCAGATGCTCCTCAATTTTGTCAGTGGTGGCGCGGCGATCAGTGTATTGGCGCGGCAACTGGGCGCCTCGTTGGAAGTGGTTGACCTGGGCACTGTGACGCCTTCGCTGGCGCTACCCGGTGTGCGGCATCTGAACGTGGGGCCGGGTACCGCGAATTTCGTGCAGGGGCCGGCGATGACCGTGACCCAAGGCGAGCAGGCATTGTTGGCCGGACGTGACAGTGTGCTGCGCGCGGTCGCCGCCGGAACGCAGCTGTTCATCGGCGGCGAAATGGGCATCGGCAACACCACGGCGGCCAGTGCCCTGGCCTGTGCCTTGCTTGACTGCCCGGTGACTCACCTGGTCGGGCCGGGCACCGGGCTGGACGCCGCGGGTGTCAGCCGCAAGGCTCAAGTCATCGAGCGCGCCCTGGCGTTGCACGGTGCACAGCGTAACGATCCACTGCAAACACTGTTCAACCTGGGCGGGTTTGAAATCGCAGCGTTGGCTGGCGCGTATCTGGCCTGCGCCCAGCAGGGCGTTGCGGTGCTGGTGGATGGTTTCATCTGCAGCGTCGCAGCACTGGTGGCGGTGCGTCTCAATACTCAATGCAGGCAATGGCTGTTGTTCGGCCATCGCGGTGCCGAGCCGGGGCATCGGCACGTTCTGGAAAACCTCGGCGCTGAGCCGCTCATTGACCTGGGCCTGCGCCTGGGTGAGGGCAGTGGTGCGGCGTTGGCGGTGCCACTGTTGCGCCTGGCGTGTGATCTTCACGGGCAGATGGCGACGTTTGCCGAAGCGGCTGTGGCGGATCGCCCGGCATGACTTTGCACCTGGACCTGCTGCGCCACGGCGAGACCGAACTGGGCGGCGGGCTGCGTGGCAGCCTCGACGATGCCTTGACGGACAGGGGCTGGGAGCAGATGCGCGCGGCGGTCGCGGCGGGCGGGCCCTGGGATCGGCTGGTGAGTTCGCCGTTGCAGCGTTGCGCCCGTTTCACTGAACAACTCGGCGTCCAGCTCGATGTGCCGGTGCACCTGGACAAGGATCTGCAGGAGCTGCATTTCGGCGCCTGGGAAGGCTGCAGCGCGGCGGCGTTGATGGACACCGACGCCGAGGCGCTGGGCCGCTTTTGGGCCGATCCCTACGCATTCACTCCGCCAGACGGCGAGCCGGTGCTGGAGTTTTCGAAGCGAGTCCTGGCGGCGGTTGAACGCCTGAGGATCGCGTATGCAGGGCAGCGCGTATTGCTGGTCAGCCATGGCGGGGTGATGCGCTTGCTGCTGGCGCGAGCCCGCGGTCTGCCTCGGGAGCAGTTGCTCAATGTAGAAGTGGCTCATGGCGCGCTGTTTTCTCTTCGGGTGTCGCCTGGTTCGGTGTTGAAGGAAGAGGGCTGAAGATGCTGGCGTTCTGGATCGCCTTGCAGTTCCTGAGCAGCCTGCCGGTTCGCTTGCCGGGCATGCCTGAGCCTGCGCAGTTGGGGCGTTCGTTGCTGTTTTATCCGCTGGTAGGTCTGTTGTTCGGAGGCTTGTTGTGGGGGCTTGATGCCCTGTTGCTTGGCACGCCGCTGCTGCTCCATGGAGCCCTGTTGCTCACCGCTTGGGTGCTGCTTAGCGGCGGCCTGCACCTGGACGGGCTGGCCGACAGCGCGGATGCCTGGCTCGGCGGTTTTGGCGATCGCGAGCGTACGCTGCTGATCATGAAAGACCCTCGCAGCGGGCCGATTGCGGTGATTACGCTGGTGTTGGTGCTGCTGCTCAAATTCGCCGCATTGCTGGCCCTGATCGAGCAGCGACAAACCCTGGCATTGATCATCGTGCCGGTGTTGGGGCGTGGCGCGTTGCTGGGGTTATTCCTGACCACCCCATACGTGCGTGCCGGCGGGTTAGGGCAGGCGCTCGCCGACCATCTGCCGCGCCACAGCGGCTGGCAGGTATTGCTGGCCTGTGCGCTGGGGGGCGTGCTGGTGGCGGGCTGGGTCGGGGTATCGGCGCTGGTCATCGCTCTAACGGTATTTATCGGGTTGCGCCAGATGATGTTGCGCAGGTTGGGAGGTTGTACCGGGGATACGGCAGGCGCCTTGCTGGAGCTGCTTGAAATGGTGGTGTTGGTGGGGCTGGTGCTGATCTGGAATTGAGCGCTACCTGTCTGGCTGGGGATTCAGTTTGAAATTTCCTGAATTAAAATTTGCATTCACTTAATCGCGGGTATATACACGCACTATGCTTGCCTCCCAATGTTTGTGCATCAACCTGCGTCGCGCTGCTCGGGGCGTCAGCAGGTATTACGACGGCGCCCTCGACGGCTTCGGGATCAACGTCGCCCAGTATTCCTTGCTGAGTAACCTGGCGCGCCTGGACCAACCGAGTATCTCTTCCCTGGCCGAGGCCATGGGCCTGGACCGCAGCACCCTGGGGCGCAACCTGCGGGTACTGGAAGGTGAGGGGCTGGTGGCGCTGGCCGAAGGTGAAGACTTGCGCAATCGCATTGTCGAACTCACTGAAGCCGGGCATGCCCGGCTGGCGGCGGCGTTGCCGGCCTGGGAAGCGGCGCAACAACGATTGATCGATAAGCTGGGCGCCGAAAAGCGCGCAACGTTGCTGGCCTTGCTGGATGAACTGGCGTGAAGCCGGTTCGTTCGATGATAAGCGGGTATATACCCGTGACCGGAGAATAAAAATGACATCGATGTGGCGTACCTGTGGTTGGGTTCTGGTGGGCGGCGCGCTGATCCTGGCGTTGTCCCTGGGTGTACGGCATGGCTTCGGGCTGTTTCTGGCGCCGATGAGTGCCGAGTTTGGCTGGGGTCGTGAGGTGTTTGCCTTCGCCATTGCCTTGCAGAACTTGATCTGGGGCTTGGCGCAACCTTTTACCGGGGCGCTGGCCGACCGCTTCGGTGCCGCGAAAGTCGTGCTCATCGGTGGCGTGCTGTATGCCCTCGGTCTGGTCTTCATGGGCATGGCCGACTCGCCATGGTCGCTTTCATTGAGCGCGGGTCTGTTGATTGGTATCGGTCTGTCCGGCACGTCGTTTTCGGTGATCCTCGGCGTGGTCGGGCGTGCTGTGCCGCCGGAAAAACGCAGCATGGGCATGGGGATCGCCAGCGCTGCCGGCTCCTTCGGCCAATTCGCCATGTTGCCGGGCACGCTGGGGCTGATTGGCTGGCTCGGCTGGTCTGCCGCGCTGTTGGCGCTGGGGCTGCTGGTGGCGCTGATCGTGCCGCTGGTGAGCATGCTCAAGGACACCCCTGCACCGCTGACCGGTCATGAGCAAACCTTGTCCGAAGCGCTGCGCGAGGCCTGCAGCCACTCCGGCTTCTGGCTGCTGGCGGTTGGCTTTTTTGTCTGTGGGTTCCAAGTGGTATTCATTGGCGTGCATTTGCCGGCCTATCTGGTGGACCAGCACCTGGCGGCCAGCGTCGGCACGACCGTGCTGGCCCTGGTCGGCCTGTTCAATATCTTCGGCACCTACACCGCAGGCTGGTTGGGCGGTCGGATGTCCAAGCCGCGCTTGCTGACCGGGTTGTACCTGTTGCGGGCGGTGGTGATTGGCTTGTTCCTGTGGTTGCCGGTGACGACTACCACGGCTTACCTGTTCGGGATGGCGATGGGCTTTTTGTGGCTGTCGACGGTGCCTTTGACCAACGGCACGGTAGCGACGTTGTTTGGTGTACGAAATCTCTCAATGTTGGGTGGGATCGTGTTCCTGTTCCACCAGTTAGGTTCGTTCCTGGGGGGCTGGCTGGGTGGGGTGGTATACGACCGAACCGGCAGTTATGACTTGATCTGGCAGGTGTCGATCCTGCTCAGTCTGCTGGCGGCGGCGTTGAACTGGCCGGTGCGTGAGCGTCCGGTGGCGCGGCTGCAAGTTCAGGCAGGTGCGGCATGAGCCGCGTAGGCCCGTGGTTGATTGCTGCCGGTGCCGGCCTGCTGCTGGTGGTCGCCTGGTGGGGGTGGCATCAGGGCGGGCTGGCGTTGATGCAACTGGGTATGGGCACCTGCTGAGCGGTGGACGGCGCCGGGCAGGGGGGAGTAACGTCGGGGTCTGACGTGCTTTCAAGGAGATTGCGACATGCTGATGCGCAGGTTTGCTGTACCCGCTCTGCTGCTGGCTTTGACCGGGCACGTATGGGCCGCTGACTGCCCACCCATGCTGGAGGGCTCGCTGCCCAAGTTGCGGGCCAAGGAAAACATCGATCTGTGCCAGCGTTTCGCCGGCCAGCCGCTGGTGGTGGTCAACACTGCCAGCTTCTGCGGTTTCGCCCCGCAGTTCAAAGGTCTGGAGGCACTCAACCAGCGCTATAAAGGTGACGGTCTGCAAGTGCTGGGGGTACCGTCCAATGACTTCAAACAGGAATCCAAGGACGGCGAAGAGACGGCCAAGGTCTGCTACGTCAATTATGGCGTGACCTTCACCATGACCGAGCCCCAACCGGTACGCGGCGCGGACGCCATCCCGTTGTTCAGGCATCTGGCCGAACAGTCCGGGGCACCGAAATGGAATTTCTACAAGTATGTCGTGGACCGCCAGGGTAAAGTCGTCGCCAGTTTCTCCAGTCGGACCAAACCCGACGATCCTGAATTCATCCAGGCGGTAGAAGCGGCCATCGCCTCTCGCCCCTGATCGCCAGTCACGAAAAAGCCCCGCCTCTTTGCAGAGTGCGGGGCTTTTTTCGCTTCAGATGGCGAGGGGTTCAGGCTCGCCGTGAATCATCAGAAGCGGTAGGTTGCACCGACACCGAAGCCATTTGCGCTGTTTTCGTATTCAGCGTTGTAGGACTGGCCCAGAGCGTTGCTGTGATTGACGCTGACTTTCTCTTCCTTGAGATAGGAATACGCCACGTCGATGGTCAGGTCTTCGGTCGGGCTCCAACCTGCACCCAGGCTGAAGATGGTCCGGTCGCCGGTAGGGATGCGTGGCGAGCGGTCGATGTTGTTGGTAGGTGACTGGTCGAAAGTCAGGCCGGTACGCAGCACCCACTGTTTGTTCAACTGGTAGGACGTACCGATGGCGTAGGCCCAGGTGTCATGCCAGTTCTGTTCCTCGGTAATGGTGCCAAGGAACGCAGGGGCCAGTGCACCACCGTTTGCAGGCGTGACGCCTTCGTTGTCCACGGTGATTTCTTTCAAGCGGCTCCAGCGAGTCCAGGTGCTGCCGGCATAAAGGGTCCAGGCATCGTTGAGCTGCTGGGTGACCGAAAAGTCCACCGATTCAGGTGTCGTGATGTCCAGCGAAGCGTCATAACGCGCCCCGCTCAGGAACCCGGCGGGAGTGCCGGCACCCGGGCTTACCTTGGTGTGGCCTTCAAGCTTGTACTTGACCTTGGAGTGGTAGGTCAGGCCAACACGAGTGGTGTCGGTCGCCTGGACCAGCACGCCGATATTGTAGCCATAGCCAATGTCGTCGCCCTTGATCTTCACTTCGCCATCGTTCGGTGAAAGCGGCGTGGTCAGGGTCGATTCCAGTGCGCCGGAAATGTGGTTGATGGTCGGGCCGAAACCGATCGACACCTTGTCGTTGAAGGCGTAGCTGACGGTGGGCTGGAAGGCGACGACTTTCACTTCGCTCTTGCTGCCGAAGTTGCGACCCTGGAAGCTGCTTTCGTAATCGGTGATCAGGCCGAACGGTGCGTATACACCCAGGCCGAAAGCCCATTGATCATCGATAGGCTTGACGTAATAGCCCATCGGAACGGCAGTGAACGGCACCATGTCGCCCTTGTTGGTGCCCGATTGGCTACCGCTGGCGTCGTTGATGTCGGTGGACGCGTCGATAGCGGCCATACCGCCCGTAACTTGCTGGCGCTTGAGGCGCGACATGCCGGCCGGGTTGCCAAACACAGTGCTTGCATCATCGGCAGAGGAAGAACGCCCAGCGAAACCGGTGCCCATGCCACTGATGCTTTGTTCGTTCAAGGCAAAGCCACTGGCGAAAATCTGCGTGGATGCCAAGGTAACGGCAAGGCCAAGGGTGGTTTTGAGCATCATTTTTTTCATTGTTAGAACTCCAGGTGATCACCGGGGCGAAAATTACCAACATTTTCGTTTAAGCGCTATAGGCTGTATGGCTTGATTTAGAGCGGTTTTGTAGGACAATCAGACCAAATTCGCGGCTGTTGTAGGAACTTTCCAGATCTGACCTTAGCAGGCGACCTGATTCAGCGGCGAAACACAACTTTGCCAGGCGCAGGTGAAATCCCGCAGGCGCCCTTGAGGGTGAAATGTCTGGCGCCAGATCCGGGCCATGCCTAACAGGTCATCGGCTTCAGGAAGCGCGAGGTTCTGTTCCTCCACCAAAAGCCAGGCAATGGCGGTGGCGTAACGCAGATTGACGGTCAATTCCAGGTGCGGGCCGCTGAGAAAGGCGTGCTGGCTGGCCAGGCCCCGAACCAGGCTGGCTCGTTCCGGATCCAGAGCCAGGTAATGGTCCCAGAGCGCCCGGTGGCGGGGTTCGGGAATGCGGTACAGGCCGTGCCCGCGACGGTCATGCAGGGCTGATCCCAGGGCGGACTGGCTGGCGGCAATCCCCAGCAACAAGGATTCCGCCGTTGCACTGTGGCGCTCCAGGTACAGGAGCGTCGGGCGGATCACATATCGACACAGTTCGCTGGCAGCGATACCCATAAAACCCTCGAAACGTGAAAGGGGCAGAGCCTGAAATGGGTGTGGGCTTGGCAGCAATGGTTCGGTTCAGGCTCCGCCGGAAGCGGATCATGCCGCTTGACTTGAAGTGTAGTGTCATATTCCCGCTGTAAAGGACTGTTTTTAAAACATCTTCGCC
Source organism: Pseudomonas sp. P105 (assembly GCF_032614175.1). NCBI lineage: Bacteria > Pseudomonadati > Pseudomonadota > Gammaproteobacteria > Pseudomonadales > Pseudomonadaceae > Pseudomonas > Pseudomonas sp. P105. Next base: position 4,706,404 of record NZ_CP126693.1, on the reverse strand, counting down.
GAACGGTTATAACCGTTATATCCCCCGGTGCTTAAGCCGTTGCGCTTTATCGAGAAATTCTGGGCAATAAAAAACCCCGCTTTTGGGGCGGGGCCTTAGGGTTTCAGCCTTTGCGGCGTATCAGGCAACCAGTGCCTGACGGGTACGCTCGATCACGGCCTGCAGCGGTTCTGCGCTGGAGTACTGATCGGGGTACAGGCGTTCGCTATGACGGGCGATGCCATGTTCGTTGACCAGCGTGAAGCTGAAGCAGCCTTTGCGAGCGGCCATGATCAGGCAGTTCATTGGGGCAAAAGCGTTGGTTAGGGTGCGGATGGCATCCTGTGTATGGATTTGAGTCGACATGTTATGGGTGTTCCTACAAATGACACGGTTAAGAACCGTGCAACGTTAAAACGTTCCAGTAACGTCGACCACCATTGGTCGAACGAAGAACCCGACTGGAACAAAGCAGCCAGTTTGAGCGCTATATAAAGTGCGCGCTTGGGCTGGCAGGTAGGTACTTAGGAGGGCAGGCAACACATCAAGGGCAAAGGTTCTGGGCCCGGGGTGAAGATCCTGATCAATTTTGCAGGCTGGTTCGGTCAGAGTAACGAGTCTGGCAACATCCTTTGCAATCGATCAAAGGCAGTGTTGACGCAAGAATTACCTGGAAACCATCGAGGGGGTCGGTCTCTTTTTGTCGGTGAGGCTTCTATTGAAGAAGGCTGACCGTGGAGATGTATTCGACCCGGAATTGACTTTCAGCTTGGTACTAACGCCGCGGATAGTAACGGATCGAGTGGTCGAAGGGAAGGACGATGGGAAAAAAAGATCCTGCCTGGTTGCCGACTGATCGTTTGTTTGCCCATAGGTGATCGGCCATAGCACAGGAACCGATCAATGGTTTTGCGCTTAGCCGACGGACAACGGCCCGCACGTCGTCAGGTTATCCCCAGGTTTTACCGCGCAAATGAGCCAAAACGGCGCAACCATATAACCATTTCACGTGTTACTTGTGCACACTCGATGCGGTGGTTGTCACCGTATTGTCATGTGGAAACAATCTGGGGTGGGTGCCTGTATCCAAAATTTAAGTCAATGAAAAACATCGCTTTTTTTTACTGGTGAAAAAATCGTCAGTTTGAGCGCAGGCCCCGTTCCACAGGGCTTACGGCGACTTCAGGGGGGGTTGTCCACTGAGTTATCCACAGCTTCTGTGGATTGTCCCAAGCGCTTGCTCTAGCACGGGCGTGCCGGATTTTTTCGACTTTACCCGTGCGAAAAAAGGAGTAGAGTGGCGCGCCTTCCTGATCTGTCCCACAGTGCTTTATGAAGTTTCGCTCAGTATCAAATCCTGTTACCTCCACACCCGCCGGTGTTACCCCACCCAAACGCATTTCGATGCGCGTGGCCGAATGGCTGCTCGACAGCCCGCGCCTTGGGGAAAACACCAGTGTCAAACACTTGGCCGGCCGTTTACTCAAGCAACCAGCCCGGGAAGGCGTGGTAGCTGCGCAAAGTCGCCTCGGTCAGCTGATGTGCCGTGAATGCGGGAACGCGCGCGATCGCCGTATCGGCCAGGATCTGCTGCGTCAGGCTGCCAGGGCCGGGGATCATCGTGCGCGCCAGGCGCTGGGTGAAATCGAAGACTGAGCTGGGCATCCCCTGGCCGCTTGGTTAACCTGCGGGCTTTATTTCATCGGCGGGAATTGTCATGGCTATGGATTTGACCAGCCTGTTGTTTGGCCTGGCGGGTGCTGCGGTGCCGTTGCTCGCCCTGGCCTGGCACCTGCAACGCCAGGCCAGCGCCGCGCAAACCGAACTCGCGTTAATGGAGGAGCGTCTGGCCACCGCCCACATGGCCCACGACGGCTTGAACGCCCAGCTCGATGCGTGCCGCGATGAAATCAGCGACCTGGGCCAGGCCAACGCCGCCCGGCAAGCCGAGCTTGCCGCCGCTTGTCGCGAAGTCGAGTTGTTGCAGATCGAACGCGACAATGCCCGAGACGCAGCCCACGCCTGGAACTTGGAGCGTGCCGGAAAAGAAGCGGAACTGCGGCGTCTCGATGCCCAGGCGGCTTCGTTGCATGCCGAACTGCGTGAGCAACAGGAAAGTCATCAGCAACGTCTGGACGACCTGCAAGGTTCGCGAGACGAGTTGCGGGCACAGTTCGCCGAGCTGGCAGGAAAAATCTTCGATGAGCGTGAGCAACGCTTCGCGGAAACCAGTCAGCAGCGGTTGGGGCAGTTGCTCGACCCGCTGAAGGAGCGCATCCAATCCTTTGAAAAACGTGTCGAGGAAAGCTATCAAGCCGAGGCGCGGGAACGCTTCTCCCTGGGCAAGGAGTTGGAACGGCTGCAACAGCTGAACCTGCGCCTGAGCGATGAAGCGACCAATCTGACCCGTGCCCTCAAAGGCCAGAAGACCCAGGGTAACTGGGGTGAGCTGATTCTGGAGCGGGTGCTTGAACACGCCGGCCTGGAGAAGGGCCGCGAGTATCAGACCCAGGTCAGCCTCAAGGGCCCGGACGGCGAACGGTTCCAGCCGGACGTGCTGATTTACCTGCCCGGCGACAAGCAGGTGGTGGTGGATTCCAAGGTCAGTCTTACGGCCTATCAACAATATGTGGCCGCCGAGGACGACAGCATCGGCCACCTCGCTCTCAAGCAGCACGTGGTCTCTTTGCGGGCCCACGTCAAAGGTCTGGCCGGCAAGGATTACAAGCGCCTGGATGGTTTGCACAGCCTGGATTTCGTGTTGTTGTTCGTACCGATCGAGGCCGCGTTTTCTGCCGCGCTGCAAGCCGAACCGAACCTGTTCCAGGAAGCCTTCGACCGCAACATCGTGATCGTCAGCCCGACGACGCTATTGGCGACGTTGCGGGTGATCGACAGCTTGTGGAAACAGGAGCGCCAGAGTCAGAACGCCCGGGAAATCGCCGAGCGGGCAGGGTGGCTGTACGACAAGTTCGTACTGTTCATTCAGGACCTGGACGAAATAGGCAGCCGTTTGCAGCAACTGGACAAAGCCTACAGTGCGGCGCGCAACAAACTCACAGAAGGGCGTGGCAATCTGATCAGCCGCAGCGAACAACTCAAATTGCTCGGCGCCCGGGCCAGCAAAAGCCTGCCAGCCGAACTGCTCGAACGGGCAATGACCGATGTCGATGGGCTGCCCGAACTGCCTGAAGAGACCGAAAAGCCTCAGGCTTGATGTAAAAACCTGGGCTTGATGCCAGGCAGTGTGTGCCTGACAGTGGGAAATCGATTCTCTACAACGGCAAATGCCGACTCAACAACGCCCTCAATGCGGCCGGTTTCACCGGTTTGGCCAAGTAGTCCAGACCCGCCGCATGCACCTGCGCCACCGTCTCGGGGCGGCCATCGGCGCTGATCACCACGCCTGGTATCGGTTCACCCATACGGCTGCGTAACCAGGCCATCAGCTCGGTTCCGGTTTCTCCATTGTCCAGGTGAAAATCCACCAGGGCCAGTTGCGGTCGGCCTCCCTCGCTGAGCAAACGCTCGCACTCCTGGCGGTTGCGCGCCGTCCACACCTGGCAGCCCCAGCGAGTGAGCAGGCTGTTCATGCCGATCAGAATGCTGTCTTCGTTATCGACACACAGCACCTGGGCGCCTTTTGGTAAATGACCGTTGAGTTCGGCTGCGGGCTTGGGCAAGGCAGTCTGCGCCTGGGCCAGCGGTACGCTGACGCTGAAGACACTGCCGCGCCCCGGCCAGGAACGCACCCGCAAGGTGTGACCCAGCACGCGGCACAGCCCGTCGGCGATCGCCAGGCCCAGGCCCAGGCCTTTTTCCGCACGGGTCTGATGGCTGTCGAGACGTTTGAACTCTTCGAAAATGACCTGCAGTTTGTCTTCGGCGATGCCCGGGCCGCGATCCCACACCTCCAGGCACAATTCGCCATTGCGACGGCGAACGCCCAGCAGTACCGGGCCTTTGGCATAGCGGAAGGCATTGGTGAGGAAGTTCTGCAACACACGACGTAGCAACTTGATGTCGCTGTCGACCCGTAGTCGTGAGCCCCGCACCCGGAATTTGAGGCCTTGTTCCTGGGCCAGTACCTTGAACTCGGCGCCCAGGGTATCGAACAGTTCGTTGAGGGCAAATGGATTGCGGTCAGGGTTGATCTTGCCGTTTTCCAGGCGGGAAATGTCCAGCAGGTCGGTGATCAGGTCTTCGGCCGAGCGCAGCGAACTGTCCAGGTGGTGCACCAGTTGCCGTGCCTCGCTCGGCAAGGCGTCGTGCTGATGGGACAGCGCTGCGGAGAACAGGCGTGCGGCGTTGAGCGGCTGCATCAGGTCATGACTGACTGCTGCCAGGAACCGTGTCTTGGATTGGTAGGCCGACTCGGCGGTGCCTTTGGCTTCGGTCAGGGCCATGTTCAGTTGCGACAGTTCCCGGGTGCGTTCCGCCACCCGTTGCTCCAATCCTTCATTGGCTTCCGTCAGGGCCTGTTCGGCTTCGCGGAAAGCGGTGATGTCGGTAAAACTCATGACAAAACCGCCGCCGGGCATGGGGTTGCCGATCAGCTCGATCACCCGACCATTGGGAAACAGCCGTTCAGAGGTGTGTGCACGGCCCTGGCGCATCCAGTGCAGGCGTCGAGCGACATGGACCTCTGCTTCGCCCGGGCCACAAAGGCCGCGCTCGGCGTTGTAGCGGATGATGTCGGCGATGGGCCGACCCACACTGATCAAACCGTCCGGATAGTTGAACAGCTCCAGGTATCGGCGGTTCCAGGCCACCAGCCTGAGGGACTGATCGACCACGCTGATGCCTTGGGTGATGTTTTCGATGGCACCTTGCAGCAGTGCACGGTTGAATTGCAGCACTTCCGAGGCTTCATCCGCGATTCGGACCACATCCTCCAACTGCATCTCCCGACCTTCAATCGCGGCTTTTACTACTGCGCGCGTCGACGAAGCCCCCAGCACGCCCGCCAGGAGCCGTTCGGTGTGGGCGATCCATTCGCTGTCGGCATTCTGGTTCGGGTTGAAGCCTTTGCCCTGGCGGTAGGCAAAGCGAATGAAACTCTGGCGCGCCCGTTCTTCGCCAACGAAGCGCGCGGCCAGTTGCAACAGGTCATCTATGTGCACCGCCAGCATCGAGCGGGGGTTGGGGCGGGCGCTGATTTCCTGGCCGATGAAGCGTCCGGCCTGCCAGTGTTCCGACACGCGGGTGCGCGACAGCACGGAGATCCAGGCAAACAGGGTGAAGTTACCGGCCAGGGATAACACGACCCCTTGGGTCAGCGGTGAAATCGGCAGGTTCAAGGGGTTGCCATGCAGCCACGCAAGCCCCGGGAAACTGTTCAGCGACCAGCCCAGGCTGTGGGCCGCGATCGGCAACACCAAGGTGTAGAACCACAGGAAAATCCCCATGGCGAGGCCGGCGAACACCCCGCGACGGTTGGCCTGTTTCCAGTACAGCGCGCCGAGCATGGCAGGCGCCAGTTGGGTCACGGCGGCGAAGGCGATCTGGCCGATGGTCGCCAGGCTCGCCGTCGACCCCAGCAGGCGGTAGCTGACATAGGCCAGCAGCAGGATCACCACAATGCTCACCCGGCGAACCGACAGCATCCACTGGCGAAACACTTCAAAGGGCCGCTCGGCGTTGTTGCGGCGCAACAGCCAAGGCAGCAGCATGTCGTTGGACACCATGGTGGAGAGCGCGACACTCGCCACGATGACCATGCCGGTGGCCGCCGAGGCGCCGCCAATGAACGCAAGCACCGCCAGCGCCGGGTGGGCCTGGGCCAACGGCAGGCTGATGACGAATGAATCCGGCAGCACCGAGTCGGGCAGCATCATTTGCCCGGCGAGGGCGATGGGCACCACGAACAACGCCGCCAGGGCCAGGTAGGCGGGGAACACCCACTTGGCCAGGCGCAGGTCCTGGGGCTCGATGTTCTCGACCACGGTCACGTGAAACTGCCGCGGCAAGCAGATGATCGCCATCATCGCCACCCCGGTCTGCACCACCATGGACGGCCAGTTGATGGTTTCTTTCCAGTATTGCTCCAGCCGCGGCGCGAGCATCGCCTGGTTGAACAGATCGTCGAATCCGTCGTAGAGCCCGTACGTGACAAAGGCGCCAACGGCAAGGAAGGCGAACAGCTTGACCAGCGATTCAAAGGCAATGGCCAATACCATGCCTCGGTGGTGCTCGGTGGCGTCCAGGTTGCGGGTGCCGAACACGATGGTGAACAGCGCGAGGATCAGTGAAACGATCAGCGCCGTGTCCTGGGCGCGGGTGCCCGTGGTGTCGGCCCCGGCGCCGATGAGCAGGTTCACCCCGAGCACGATGCCCTTGAGCTGCAAGGCAATGTACGGCAACACACCCACCAGGCAAATCAGGGCAATCACAATCGCCAGGGACTGGGATTTGCCATAGCGGGCGGCGATGAAGTCAGCGATGGAGGTGATGTTTTCCTGCTTGCTGATCATCACCATTTTCTGCAAGACCCACGGGGCCAGCACCAGCAACAGGATCGGCCCGAGGTAAATCGGCAGGAATGACCAGAGTTGTTCGGCAGCCTGGCCCACCGCGCCAAAAAATGTCCAGCTGGTGCAATAGACCGCCAGCGACAGGCTGTAGACCCACGCCCGCACCCGAGGGGGCAACGGTGTGCTGCGCCGGTCGCCGTAGAAGGCGATGGCGAACAGGATGGCCATATAGGCCAGGGCAACAACGGCAATCAGCCCGCTGGACAACGACATGGAAGCTCCTGAACGAAAGACCCCGGGGGCAGTGCCCGGCAGAACAGTCTCGCATGCCCGCTCGGGTTCGTCAGTGTCGACCAAGGTCGAGGCGTGTCGAGGTATCGCCGGTTGCGCTCAGCAATGGGGCATGGGGTGTGCTGGTCGGCCTCATCGCGAGCAGGCTCGCTCCCACACTGGATCTTCGGCGAATATGGATTTTGTATTCACAACTGCTCAAATGTGGGAGCGAGCCTGCTCGCGATGGCGGTATTACTGGGCCAACGCGATATCCACCAACCGATACAACTCCTCAACCGCCAACGGCGCGGTGGCAAAGAGGATGCGAAACACCGTCGGCGCGACCACCACATTGATCAGTCGCTCGACCCCGGGGTTTGGCTCGTCAGGATAGCGATCCAGGATGGTCTGCAACTGGCCGCTGATGATTCCCACGCAATAGCCCGGCGTGGCGCAGGCCTGGATGTCGCGCATCATGTTGCGACCGGGCTCGGAGCTCATTTCGTCCAGGTACTGTTCGGCCCAGGCGCGAAGATCCCCGCGCAGGCTGCCGGTGTCCAGCGGTGCGCAGTCCGGGCGCATGCGGGCAATCGCGACGTCGCCCAGCAATGCCGGCAGGTCGCCCCAGCGCCGGTAAATGGTGGACGGGGTTACGCCTGCGCGGGCCGCGATTTGCGGCACGGTCAGGGTGGCGCGGTCCTGCTCCTGGAGCAGGCTGCGAACCGCCGAATGAATCGACTCTTGTACCCGGGCGCTTCTGCCGCCGGGACGTAAACCTTCTTTAATAGCCATGGATCGGACCTTAACACAAAGAATTTGCTTTAAGCGCGCGTCGATAGCACACTCCGCAAAAGCAAAAAATTAGCTTTTGTGGATTGCCTTGTGGAGTGTGCCCATGTCCCGTCCAGCTTCGACTCGTGCCAGTTTGATATTCCTGGCGATCACCCTGCTCGGTTTCCTCGCAGCGTCCAGTGCGCCAACCCCGCTGTATCACCTCTACCAGGAACAGATGCAATTTTCCCCTGGGGTCCTGACGCTGATTTTCGGTGTGTACGCGTTCAGTCTGTTAGCGGCTTTGCTGACCGTAGGTTCGTTGTCGGATTATCTGGGACGCAAACCGGTGATTTTCGTAGCGCTGTTGCTCAACATGCTGGCAATGCTGCTGTTTATCAACGCCGACAGTATCGCCTGGTTGATCGGTGCACGGTTGATTCAGGGCTTCGCTACGGGCATGGCCACCAGTGTGCTTGGCGCTGCCTTGCTGGACTTCGATCGTCGGCAAGGTCCGCTGATCACCAGCGTCGCGCCCTTGCTGGGCATGGCTTGCGGAGCATTTGGCTGTGGCATGTTGGCCGAGTTCGCGCCGTTGCCCCTGCAACTGACGTACTGGATTCTGCTGGGATTGTTCCTGATCCAGGCCATTTACCTCTGGTTTCTGGCCGAGAGCGTCAGCCCGCAACCGGGTGCCTGGCGATCTTTGCGCCCCACCTTGCATGTGCCGATCCAGGCACGGCGCGCCTTGTGGCTGATACTGCCCTTGAACCTGGTGGCCTGGGCGGTGGGCGGCTTCTACTTGTCACTGGCGCCGTCATTGGTGCGGGTCGCAACCGGAACCACCTCCAATTTGATTGGCGGCGCGCTGGTGGCGGTGCTGACGCTCACCGGAGCGTTGAGTATCTACACGCTGCGCAACCAGGTGGCCGACAAAATGCTGCGCCTGGCCGCCAGCCTGTTGATGGTCGGTCTGGCGCTGGTATTGCTCGCAGTGCACGCTGCTAGCTTGCCATTGTTCTTCGTCGGCACGCTGGTCACTGGCAGCGGTTTCGGCGCGGGCTTTCTGGGAGCATTGCGCAGCATCATGCCGTTGGCCTTGCCCCATGAGCGGGCCGGGTTGATGTCGGCGTTTTATGTCCTCAGTTACCTGGCGTTCAGCCTGCCGTCACTGTTGGCGGGGAGCCTGACCCGTGTGTACGGGCTGATCCCGACCACCGATGGCTATGGGGCGGTGTTGATTGTGCTGTTGATCGTTGCCTTGCTGGGGCTGTCGCGTCAGGCGCGAACAGCGCCTGGTTTGGGTTAACATTGGCGCCTATGTGTTTTCTTTGGGGCGATCTGAGTTGAACATCATCCGCAGTAAATCCTTCACTGGCGATCGCGCCTGGGCGGCGTTGGATATCGCCAACATGAACGGCATTACCACGCGCCTGCACTGGACCGATCAGCCCTACAAATGGCACATCAATGAAGGTCAGGAAGTCTTCGTGGTGCTCGATGGGCAAGTGCAGATGTGCTATCGGGAAGACGGTATCGAAAAGGATACCTTGCTGAGCGCGGGGGATATTTTCTATGCATCGGTGGGCACCGAACATCTGGCCAAGCCATTGGGAGAAGCGCGAATTCTGGTGATCGAGACCGAGGGCAGCGTCTGATCGATATTTGCATAATCGATAATATATAGAGAAATTACCCGTTATATAGATATTCGATTTGAATCTAGCATGGCTCTATCTCGTCCCAGAGCAGGAGTTCGCCATGCCATGCTGTGCTGCAACCAACCGTTTGCGCCCACTCAGTCATTTGCCCAGGCCATTGGAAGCCATTCGCCAGTTCACGCCTAACTGGTTTGCTGTCGTCATGGGCACCGGCGTATTGGCCCTGGCCCTGGCGCAATGGCCGGGGGATGTCCCAGGCCTGCACCTCCTGGCCGAAGGGTTATGGTTGTTCAATGTCCTGTTGTTCATGTTGTTCACGGGGCTGTACACCGCCCGTTGGGTGCTGTTCTTCGACGAGGCCCGGCGGATTTTCGGTCATTCAACGGTTTCGATGTTCTTCGGCACCATCCCCATGGGGCTGGCGACCCTCATCAATGGCTTGTTGGTATTCGGTTTGCCACGGTGGGGCGAGGGCGTGGTGCCGCTGGCGGAAACGTTGTGGTGGATCGACGTGGCGATGTCCTTGGCCTGCGGCGTGCTGATTCCGTTTTTGATGTTCACCCGCCAGGAACACCGGATCGATCAGATGACCGCCGTGTGGCTATTGCCCGTGGTGGCCGCTGAAGTCGCCGCCGCCAGTGGCGGGTTGTTGGCACCGCACTTGGCAGACGCTCATTCGCAACTGGTGATGCTGGTCACCAGCTACATCCTCTGGGCATTTTCCCTACCCGTAGCGTTCAGCATCCTGACGATTCTGCTGCTGCGCATGGCCCTGCACAAACTACCCCACGAAAACATGGCCGCCTCGAGCTGGCTGGCCCTCGGCCCGATCGGGACCGGTGCTCTGGGCATGTTGTTGCTGGGAGGCGATGCGCCGCTGATTTTTGCCGCCAATGGCTTGCCGGGCTTAGGTGAAGTCGCCGCCGGCGTGGGCGTGGTGGCCGGTATCACCCTGTGGGGCTTCGGGTTCTGGTGGATGCTGATGGCGCTGCTGATCACCGCACGCTATTTGCGCACTGGCATCCCGTTCAACCTCGGGTGGTGGGGCTTTACCTTCCCCTTGGGCGTGTATGCGCTGGCAACGCTGAAGCTGGCGAGCTTGCTGAGCCTGGGTTTTTTTACTGTGTTCGGTTGTGTACTGGTGGCGATGCTGGCGGTGATGTGGCTGATCGTCGGCCGCCGCACGGTGCTCGGCGCCTGGCACGGTGAGCTGTTCGTGTCGCCATGCATTGCGGGGCTGGCGAAATAATCGTTAAAGACAGGTAATGTGTGGCCTGGATCGAAAAACCTCATTCCAATAAGCGACCACGCCACTCAGGAACATGGAAGATGAGTCACCCCTCGCAGTTCACCTTGCTCCGCACGCGGCGTTTCCTGCCGTTTTTCATCACACAGTCCCTTGGCGCGTTCAACGACAACGTGTTCAAGCAGTCGTTGATCCTGGCGATTCTCTATCGGCTGACCATCGAGGGCGACCGCTCGATCTGGGTCAATCTGTGTGCGCTGCTGTTTATCTTGCCGTTCTTCTTGTTCTCGGCACTGGCAGGGCAGTTCGGGGAAAAATTCGCCAAGGATGCGTTGATTCGTCTGATCAAATTCGGCGAAATCGCCATCATGGCGATCGGCGCGGTGGGTTTCCTGTTCGATCACTTGTGGTTGATGCTGGCGGCGCTGTTCGCCATGGGTACCCAGTCGGCGCTGTTCGGGCCGGTGAAATATTCGATCCTGCCGCAAGCGCTGCGCGAGGACGAACTGGTCGGCGGCAATGGCCTGGTGGAGATGGGCACATTCCTGGCGATCCTCTTGGGCACTATCGGCGCTGGGATCATGATGTCCTCGGCGCATTACGCGCCGGTCGTGGCAACGTCGATTATCGTTATCGCCGTAGCCGGTTACCTGGCGAGTCGCGGCATTCCGCGGGCGGCGGCAGCTTCACCGCAGATGCGCCTGAACTGGAACATTTTCAGCCAGTCCTGGGCCACGCTTAAACTGGGCCTGGGACAAACCCCTGCGGTGTCCCGCTCCATTGTCGGCAACTCGTGGTTCTGGTTTGTCGGGGCGATTTATCTGACCCAGATCCCGGCCTACGCCAAGGACTGGATGCACGGTGATGAAACCGTGGTGACCTTGATCCTGACGGTGTTCTCGGTGGGGATCGCCGTGGGTTCGATGCTGTGCGAGAAGCTGTCCGGGCGTAAAGTCGAGATCGGCCTGGTTCCCTTCGGCTCGTTCGGCCTGACCGTATTCGGGCTGCTGTTGTGGTGGCATTCCGGCGGAATTCCTGGCATTGCCGAGGGCTACGGCTGGCTCGAAGTGCTCGGTTTCGGCCACGCCTGGCTGGTGCTGATCGACATCCTCGGGCTCGGTGTCTTTGGTGGTTTCTACATCGTGCCGCTGTACGCACTGATCCAGTCGCGCACCGCCGAGAATGAGCGGGCGCGGGTCATCGCCGCCAACAACATTCTCAACGCGCTGTTCATGGTGGTCTCGGCGATTGTCTCCATTGTCCTGCTGGGCCTGCTGGAACTGTCGATTCCCCAGCTGTTCCTGGTGGTGTCACTGCTGAACATTGGCGTGAACACCTACATCTTCAAAATCGTCCCTGAGTTCAGCATGCGTTTCATGATCTGGCTGCTGAGCCATTCCATGTACCGCGTGGAACATCGCAACCTGGATGCGATTCCCGATGAAGGCGCCGCGCTGCTGGTCTGCAATCACGTGTCCTTCGTCGACGCGTTGCTGATCGGTGGCGCGGTGCGTCGGCCGATTCGCTTCGTGATGTACTACAAGATCTACAACCTGCCAGTGCTCAATTTCATCTTTCGCACCGCCGGGACGATTCCGATTGCCGGGCGCCAGGAAGACATTCATATCTACGAAAGCGCCTTTACGCGCATCGCTCAATACCTGCAGAACGGCGAGTTGGTGTGTATCTTCCCCGAAGGAAAATTGACGGCCGATGGTGAGATCAATGAGTTCAAGGGCGGACTGACGCGCATTCTTCAGGAAACCCCCGTGCCGGTGATTCCCCTGGCGTTGCAGGGATTGTGGGGCAGTTTCTTCAGTCGTGACCCGAACAAGGGGCTGTTTCGCCGGTTGTGGTCGCGGGTGACGTTGGTGGCGGGGCCGGCGGTCGCCGTTGAGGTGGCGGAACCGGCGAAGTTGCAGGCGTTGGTGGGGGAGTTGCGCGGGGCTGTCAGATAACGAGAGACGCCTTGTGAAAGTTGGTATGTGAGAGCAAAGCTTGCTCGCGATAGCGTCGTTGAGACCGCCTCGCGGGCAAGCCTTGCTCCCACAGGTCTAGCCCTACAAGCCTAGATGTCTACAGAGATTGTTCCTGCAGGTGAGCTCAGGCGCTGGCCTTAAGTCCGATCAACCCGGCAACGATCAACGCCACACTGGCCAGCCGAACCAGCGCCATGGATTCACCAAACAGAATGATTCCGGCAATCACCGTGCCCACGGCACCGACACCGGTCCAGATGGCATAGGCCGTGCCCAGAGGCAATTCCTTCATCGCAAGGCCCAGCAGGCCAAGGCTGATAGCCATGGCCGCAACGGTCAATACGGTAGGGAGCGGGCGGCTGAAACCGTCGGTGTACTTCAGGCCGACAGCCCAACCGACTTCGAACAGGCCGGCAAAAAACAGAATGATCCAGGACATCACACACCTCCATCGATGGATGGGGTCGTCCCCGGATTTAGGTCGATCGAGTGGCGGGGTCGTCCCCGCGATGGGCATATAGATTGCCCATTATTGACCACTCGATCAAGTCTGTCTTTCAGTCCGCCGCTTGGCGGGCGAGCAGTTCACGGTCCTGCTTTTCGCTCATACGGCGGAAATACGTCGAGAGCAGCGCCCCGGAAATATTGTGCCAGACGCTGAACAGCGCGCTGGGCACCGCCGCCAGCGGCGAGAAATGCGCACTGGCCAGGGCTGCGCCCAGACCGGAGTTTTGCATGCCCACCTCCAGCGACAAGGTCTTGCGCTGGGCCAGTGGCAACCCGAACAGGCGAGCGGTGAAGTAACCCAACAGGTAACCGAAGCTGTTATGCAGCATAACGATCGCCATGATCAGCAGGCCGGACTCGGCGATCTTCGCCTGACTGGCCGCCACTACCGCCGCCACAATGATCACGATGCTCACTACCGAGATCAGCGGCAGCACTTCCACCGCGTGACGAACCCGCTCTCCCAGCAGGCGTTGAGCAACGATGCCTAGCACGATAGGCAGCAGTACGATCTGCAGGATCGACCAGAAAAGCGCCGAGAACGACACCGGCAACCAGGCGGAAGCCAGCAGCCAGATCAGCGCCGGGGTCAGCAAAGGCGCGAGCAGGGTGGTGATGGCCGAAAGCGACACGGCCAAAGCCAGGTCGCCGCGGGCCAACCAGGTCATGACATTGGAGGAGGTGCCGCTCGGACAGCAACCCACCAGAATCACCCCGACGGCAATCTCCGGTGGCAGGCTGAATACTTGGCAGAGCAGCCACGCCACGCCAGGCATGATGACAAATTGTGCAATCACCCCCAGGACCACCCGCCCTGGATGACGGCCCACTTCGGCAAAGTCCTCCAGCTTGAGCGCCAGGCCCATGCCGAACATCACCAGCCCCAGCAAGGGGACGATGGCGACTTTCAGGTCGACGAACCATTGCGGTAGCAAGAATGCCAGCACGGCAAAAAACAGCACCCAGTAAGCGAAGGTATTGCCGACAAAACGACTCAATGCAGCCAGTGCGCGCATGACCTGATCCTTATTATTAAGTAGCACCACAAAAACAATGTGGGAGCGAGCCTGCTCGCGATGGCGGAGTATCAGGCAACCTGTCGGTAACTGTCACTCTGCCATCGCGAGCAGGCTCGCTCCCACAAGGGTAATCATTGGGCTGTCAGATCCCCTGAGGCATCTCTTCACCACCCAACGCTTCTACCAGCGCCGGCAGGAACTCGCCAAACGTCAACATCATCAGCGTGAAGCTGGCGTCCAGTTGGCCGAGGGCCTCGTCGCCGCCGTCCTGTTCCGCCTGATCCTGCAGCAAGTCTTCGAATTTCAGGCGCTTGACCACCATTTTGTCGTCGAGCACGAAAGACAGCTTGTCCTGCCAGGCCAGCGACAGTTGGGTCACCACCTTGCCGGTGTTCAAGTGCAACTGGATTTCGTCGCTGGTCAGGTCCTGACGCTTGCAACGCACAATGCCGCCATCTTCATGAGTGTCGCGCAGCTCGCATTCATCCAGCACGAAGAAATCGTCGGCGGCTTTCTGGGTCTTGACCCAGTCGGTCATGATGGCGGTGGGTGCGGTTTTCACGGTCAGTGGGCGTACCGGCAGCGAGCCGAGGACTTCGCGCAGAGTGGAGAGCAGGTCCTCGGCGCGTTTCGGGCTGGCGGAGTTGACCAGGATCAGACCCTGTTTCGGTGCGATGGCAGCGAAGGTGGACGAGCGACGAATGAACGCGCGAGGCAGAAACGCCTGGATGATTTCATCCTTGAGCTGGTCCCGTTCCTTTTTATAGACCTTGCGCATTTGTTCGGCTTCGATCTCTTCGACCTTTTCTTTCAGGGCATCGCGTACGACGCTGCCTGGCAGGATGCGTTCTTCCTTGCGCGCGGCGATCAGCAGGAAATCCTGGCTGATGTGCACCAGAGGTGCGTCTTCGCCTTTACCGAACGGCGCGACGAAACCGTAAGTGGTCAACTCCTGGCTTGCACATGGACGCGCCAGTTTGCTGGCCAGTGCAGTTTCCAACGCCTCGGCATCAAAAGGCAGATCTTGGGTCAGGCGATAGATAAGCAGGTTTTTGAACCACATGGGGTGAGTCTCTCCTTTATACAAAGGGGGGCATTATTCTCTTCGCGGCGCCATAGGCCAACCCTTCGCTAAGCCTTTGGAAGGCCTGAAAAAATTAAATTAAAAAGTGCTTGCCAGCTTTGAGGACGCTCCGTAGAATGCGCGCCACACCGAAAGCGAAGGGTGATTAGCTCAGCTGGGAGAGCGTCTGCCTTACAAGCAGAATGTCGGCGGTTCGATCCCGTCATCACCCACCATTCGCTCCAAAGTGTTACGCGCAGCGGTAGTTCAGTCGGTTAGAATACCGGCCTGTCACGCCGGGGGTCGCGGGTTCGAGTCCCGTCCGCTGCGCCATATTCGGTAATCTGGAACACTGAACGCCAGATCACCACAGAAAGCCCGCTAACGCGGGCTTTTTGCTGTTTGCAGTTCCTGCGGTGCACGTTAATCACATTTTTTGCTGAATAGTTAATTAAATCAGCACGTTACGAAAATTTGTGAGAGAATGCGCCCCGCATCGAAAGTGAAGGGTGATTAGCTCAGCTGGGAGAGCGTCTGCCTTACAAGCAGAATGTCGGCGGTTCGATCCCGTCATCACCCACCAAGCTTTCAATGTTACGCGCAGCGGTAGTTCAGTCGGTTAGAATACCGGCCTGTCACGCCGGGGGTCGCGGGTTCGAGTCCCGTCCGCTGCGCCATATTCGCTTCCACTTAGGCCCACTGAACGCCTGGAAGCTACCGAATAAGCGGCCTTTGGCCGCTTTTTTCGTTTATGGCGTTTCATCGCAATCCATCAGCAGCCCAGCAAACGGCACGGCCGTGATATAGCAGGTGCTGCCCCTCGGCGGATATGAGCATCAAATGGGTATGTGGGTCGTCGACAAGACCTGGCGCAACCCCATGAACGAGCGGATCTGCCGAACACCGGGCAGGTAAAGCAACTGTTCGGCATGCAGTCGATTGAAGCTGTGGCTGTCCTTGGTTCGCAGCAACATGAAATAGTCGAATTCTCCCGTCACCACATGGCATTCCATACAGCCGGATACCTTTTGTGCGGCCGCCTCGAAATCTGCAAAGGATTGCGGTGTGGAGCGGTCCAGTACCACGCCGATCAACACCACCATTCCCGCGTCCAGCGCCTCACTGTCCAGCAATGCGACGATGCCCTTGATCAGGCCGGCCTGCTTGAGCCGTTCGACGCGCCTGAGGCAAGCCGGCGCGCTCAGTTTCACCTTCTCTGCAAGCGCCACATTGGAGATGGAGGCATCGCGCTGCAGGGTCTTGAGAATCGCTCGGTCGGTTCGATCAAGCGGTTGCGGCGCCGCAGCTGTTTCTTCAGGCTTCTTGTGATTATTTGTTGCGCTCATCTCTCTTCCCGAACAACTAAAGTATGTTCTGTAATTGTTTGCGTAAATAATAGTTCTTTAAGTGCCTTAAACTTGCAACACATATTTTCCATATTCTTCTTAATATTGAGCTCATCGAAGCCCCCCTGAAATAGCCTGGAAGGCAGCCTTTGTCTTTCGGCCTGGTGCTTGGATATTCAATACACAAGGAGCAGAGTCATGAACCTGAATCGTTTCGAACGTTATCCGCTGACCTTTGGTCCCTCTCCCATCACCCCCTTGAAGCGTCTCAGCGAACATTTGGGCGGCAAGGTGCAGTTGTATGCCAAGCGTGAAGACTGCAACAGTGGCCTGGCTTTCGGCGGGAACAAAACCCGCAAGCTTGAATACCTGATTCCCGAAGCGCTTGAGCAAGGCTGCGATACCCTGGTTTCCATCGGCGGAATCCAGTCGAACCAGACCCGCCAGGTAGCCGCCGTCGCTGCTCACCTGGGCATGAAGTGCGTACTGGTGCAGGAAAACTGGGTGAACTACTCCGATGCGGTGTATGACCGGGTAGGCAATATCGAGATGTCCCGGATCATGGGCGCAGAGGTACGTCTGGACGCCGCCGGGTTTGACATCGGCATTCGTCCCAGCTGGGAGAAGGCCATGAGCGACGTGGTCGAGCGAGGTGGCAAGCCATTCCCGATCCCAGCGGGGTGTTCCGAGCATCCCTACGGCGGCCTCGGGTTCGTGGGTTTCGCCGAAGAGGTACGGCAACAGGAAAAAGAACTGGGCTTCAAGTTTGACTACATCGTGGTCTGCTCGGTGACCGGTAGTACCCAGGCCGGCATGGTGGTCGGTTTCGCTGCCGACGGCCGCTCGAAGAACGTCATCGGTATCGACGCCTCGGCCAAACCGGAGCAGACCAAGGCACAGATTCTGCGCATTGCCCGGCACACCGCTGAGCTGGTGGAGCTGGGTCGGGAGATCACTGAAGAGGACGTGGTCCTCGATACGCGCTTCGCCTACCCGGAATATGGCTTGCCCAACGACGGCACGCTGGAAGCTATCCGACTGTGCGCGAGCCTTGAGGGCGTACTGACAGACCCGGTGTATGAAGGTAAATCCATGCACGGGATGATTGATATGGTGCGTCGTGGTGAGTTCCCTGAAGGCTCGAAAGTGCTTTATGCGCATTTGGGCGGGGTTCCCGCGCTGAACGCCTATAGCTTCCTGTTCCGCAACGGATGATTGCGCTTCAAGTCCGTCAAGCGTTAGCGCTAGCGGTGAGTAAGCTGTGGCGGGGAGCAAGCTCCCTTGCCACAGGTTCAATGTCGCACTTGCTGAGCAGCGCGGGACCCGGCCCCATCAGGCGCTATAGCGCTCTTGCAAGACACTTTTTGCCAGGTCCCTGGCCACCGACAAGATCTCCTCCACCTGCTTATCCATCGCAGCATCGGTTAACTCGACCTTACCCAGTTTAACGAAGCGCAATGTGTGGCCGCAGACAGATCCCAGCCAAGTCAGGCTAGGCAGCGGGCTGACTTCGACATCAAGCAGGTAGCAGCCTTTCGATACTGAGCGCAGCAACTGGCTGGCATGACACAGGCTGGATGGATTCGATTCCGACGCCTCAGACCCGGCTCTGAGCCAGTCGAGCATGAACTCATGCGACTGCTTGACGACCAGATAGGCCACCTGGTCCCAGTCCTTGATCGCCACCTGCAACGTGTCGATGAGGTATTCGGGCAGTTCGGCACTGGTGACAATAACGACCCCCACATCCGTTAATGGCGCTTTTATCCAGACTGCGGATTGCGAAATCGTATGCATGAAAGTACTCCCGGTGATGGGTAGAGGCTAATTGCCTCAACGGTTCTCGCCGACGGCCAGAATGGTTGCCACCAAGGCCTGGGCGCGTGGAACCAGCGTGTCCAGTTCCAGGTATTCACGATCGGTGTGGACTTTGCCACCCACCGGCCCGAGGCCACACAGGGTTGGAATGCCCAAGCTGGCGGTGAACCCGGAATCGGCGCAGCCGCCGGTGAATTCGCCCTCGACACTGAAGCCTAGCGCCAGTGCTTGTTGTTGATAGATGTGCAGCAGTTGCTCGCTGTGCCGTGCTTCCATCGGCAGGAAGGTCGTCGCTTCCTTGAGGATGGCGCTCGTGCCGGGCAGTTCCTCTTCAGCGACGATGCCTTGGATGGCGGCGAATATCTGCTCCCAGTGTTGCGACTCGATAAACCGTACATCCAGCTTGGCCGAGGCGTTGGGCGCGACAGTGTTGCTGGAGGTGCCGCCGGCGATCAGCCCGATATTGGTGGTGATGCCTGCGGGGTAATCGGTCAGGGCATGCAGTTTGACGATCTTTCGGGCCAGCGCCTCGATGGCGCTGGCCCCGTCGGCATGGTTGACGCCGGAGTGCGCAGCGCGGCCACTGACTTCGATGACCAGTGTGGCCCCGCCTTTACGGGCGCTGACCACATTGCCGCTGGCCCGTCCCGGCTCGGTATTGAGTACGGCGCGGGCTGATTTGGCGGCGCTTTCGATATGGCTGCGAGCGCTGCCAGAGCCGATTTCTTCGTCACCGGTATAGAGCACCTGCACCGGGCAGGGCAAAGGACCGGCGCGCTTGAGTGCCTTGAGGGCGAAGCAGTTGAGCACCAACCCACCTTTCATGTCGGCTACGCCGGGGCCGTAGGCGAGGTCGCCATCGCGGCTGAAGCCACGGGTGGTGGTCGTGCCCTTGGGGAATACCGTGTCGCGATGGCCCAGCAACAGCACCGGCTTGCCAGCCTCGCCGGGCACTTGGGCAAGCAGTACGTCGCCAAAACCTTCGACCGGCATACGCTTGAGCTCGATACCGTCGGCCTCCAGCTCCGCTGCGAGCAATGCGCCCACGGCATCGACCCCCGCCTTGTCATAGCTGTTGGAATCGGTATCGACCAGACGCTGCAACAATGACTCCATGGCGGGGCGCTGGCCGGCGAGCCAGTCCAGCGCCTGTTGGTGGGTCTCGCTCATTGCGCACGCTCCCGTGCCCGATGCTCCTCGCTCAGACGTGCCGCATCGTTGCCCAGGTCCCAGAACAGCCCGGCCATGATCTGCAGACTTTCTTTGACCACCGGTGCCAGCAAGTGCTCGTTGGGCGCATGTTGTGAACAGGCCGGGTACGAATGCGGCACCCACAAGGTCGGCAGGCCGAGCACGTCGGCAAACACGTCGTTGGGCAAGGAGCCGCCAAGGTTGGGCAGCAGCGCCGGTTTCTTTCCGGTGGTTTGCGTCAACGAGTCGAGCGCCCAGTTGACCCATGGGCTTTGCGGGTCGAGCCGGGTGGCGTGCATGACATCGATGCGGCTTTGCGTGACCTCGACATTGTTGAAACCATGGGCGTCCAGGTGAGCGCGCACGGCGGGGATAAAGGTCGTGTAATCGCTGTTTACCACAAAGCGGATATGGCAGTGAGCGTTGGCCTTGCCGGGGATTGCATGCACCGGGGCGTCTGGATTGCCAGTCTTGAAGGCAATGACATCGAGGGTATTCCAGCCAAAGACTTTCTCGCTCAGCGACAGATCCGGGTGGCCCCAGTTGGCGTCGATTTGCGGATCATCCGGCCCGCCACCGACTTCGATGTCGGCCAGCGCCTGTCGCACCGAATCCGGCAGTGCGCTGGGCTGCAAGCCCTCGACTTTTACCCGGCCATGTTCGTCGATCATGCTGGCGATGGCGTTGGCCAGGATGATGCCGGGATTGGCCAGCAGCCCGCCCCAATTACCGGAGTGGTGTGCGCCTTCGCGCAGATTGACCGCCAGCTCGAAGTTGAACACCCCGCGTGAGCCTAGAAAAATGGTAGGCCGTGTTGCGGCCAGACGCGGGCCGTCCGAGGCGATGAAGATATCCGCCGCCAGCTCCTTGCGGTGGGCGGCACAGAACGCATTGAGGCCGGGGGAACCTTCTTCTTCGCCCATTTCCAGCAGCAGTTTGACGTTGAAGCCGAGCTTGCCTTCGCGGGCCTTGAGGGTCTGCTCCAGCGCGGTGATGTTGATCAGGTGCTGGCCTTTGTTGTCGGCGGTGCCGCGCCCGTACCAGCGATCACCTTCGACGGTGACTTGCCACGGTGACAAGCCTTCACGCCATTGCGCCGCATAGCCGCGCACCACATCACCATGACCATAGCTGAGTACGGTGGGCAGCCCCGGGTGTTCAATGCGCGTGGCGATCATGAATGGTCCGCGTTCCGCTACCGGGTTGTCGTAGATTTTTACGCTGAAACCCAGCGCCTCGACATGCGGAGTGATGAACTCGTTGAGGTAGCGATACAACTCAGGTTGGCTGTCTTGCGCCTGGCTTTCGGTGGGCAGGGCGACACTACGTTCGAGCAGGTTGAAAAAAGCACCGTTGTCGAACTGTTCGAGGGTGTTGCTGATGGCCTGGGAACGACTCATGAGTGGACAAGCTCCAGTGTTTGGGTGGGACTGTCGTGCAGGTGGCAACGTACGTTGCCGCCGATAATTGGATCGTTGGCCGGATAGGCCGTTTTGCAACGGTCCATGCAGTTCGGGCAGCGCGGGTGAAAGGTGC
This sequence comes from Pseudomonas sp. P105, assembly GCF_032614175.1. Lineage (NCBI taxonomy): Bacteria > Pseudomonadati > Pseudomonadota > Gammaproteobacteria > Pseudomonadales > Pseudomonadaceae > Pseudomonas > Pseudomonas sp. P105. The sequence continues at coordinate 4,685,542 of NZ_CP126693.1, read as the reverse complement.
AGCCGGTTGGCGGGGACATCGGGTTGGGGAAGGCGCCGTGCAGGCCGATGTCTGGAATGCCCAAGCGCGGATCGGGGGTCAGCACCGAATCGAGCAATGCGCGGGTATACGGATGGCCGGGTTCGGCGAACAGCGACTGGCGGGTGCGTTCTTCGACAATACGCCCCAGATACATCACGGCCACCCGGTCGGCGAGGTGCTCGATAACCGCCAGGTTGTGGCTGATCAGCAGATAGGTCAGGCCGAATTCGCGCTTGAGGTCTTGCAACAGATTGAGTATCTGCGCCTGCACTGACACGTCCAGCGCCGAAGTCGGCTCGTCGCAGATCAACACATCAGGACGCATGACCAGCGCCCTGGCAATCGCCACGCGCTGGCGCTGGCCGCCGGATAACTGGGCTGGATAGCTATCGATCACGCGCTTGGGAAGGCCGACTACATCCAGCATTTGTTCGGTTTTCTTGCGGCGCTCGGTGGCCGTGCCGATGTCGTGGACGATCAACGGCAGGGTGATGATTTCGCGCAGGGTCTTGCGGGGGTTCAGCGATGAATACGGATCCTGGAAGATCGGCTGGATACGCCGGGACATCTCCTTGCGATCTGTCGCTGCCAGATGTTTGCCATTGACCAGCACGTCGCCTTGAGTGGGCTGTAGCAGGCCGAGCAGGATCTTGGCCAGGGTGCTTTTGCCGCAACCGGACTCACCCACCAGACCGAGGGTTTCACCGCGCATCAGGCGCAGTGATACGCCATCAACCGCTTTCAGTGTGGCGGCAGGTTTGAAAAAGCCTTTGCTGATACGGAACTCGCGACGGATATCGCACAGCTCCAGAGCGATGTCTTTTTTCATGACCGGGCACTCTCTTTGATCAGTATCGGTTTCGGCCCAGAAGCCGCCAGCAGGCAGCGCGCCATATGTCCGTCCTGTTGCACTTCGGGCACGTCCCGGGCACACGCCTGGACGGTATGCCCGCAACGATTGCGAAAGGCACACCCGTGTTGTTCACCCACAAGGCTCGGCACCAGACCGGGAATCGAGCCCAGCGCTTCGCCCGGTTTGGTCCGCCCTGGAATCGGGATGCTGGCCAGCAGGCCACGGGTGTACGGATGCCGCGGGTTCTCGAAGAGTTGTCGGGCGGGAGCGCTTTCGACGATTTCCCCGGCATACATCACGGCCACCCGGTCGGCGATGCGGGCCACCAGGCCAAGGTCGTGGGTGATAAAGATCACCGCCAGCCCCAGTTCTTTCTGAATATCGCGGATCAGGCGCAGGATTTGCGCCTGAATGGTCACGTCCAGTGCGGTGGTCGGCTCGTCAGCGATGATCAGGTCGGGCTCGCACATCAACGCCATGGCGATAATCACCCGCTGGCGCAACCCCCCGGAGAGTTGATGCGGGTACTGACGCAGACGCTCGCCGGCATTGCTGATGCCGACCTTTTCCAGCATTTGCGCGGCGCGGGCCAGCGCATCCTTGCGCGACACCTTGCGGTGCCGGGTCAGCACTTCACTGAGCTGGTCGCCAATGCTGTAGGCCGGGTTCAGCGCGGTCATGGGCTCCTGGAAGATCATCGCCAGGCGGTTGCCGCGCAGGTCGCACATGCTTCGCTCGCTCTGGCCGAGCAGGTCGATGCCGTCCAGTGTCAGTCGGCTGGCGGTGCGCTTGGCCTTGCGGGGCAGCAGGTCCATGAGTGCCAGCGAGGTCAGGGATTTGCCGCAGCCGGACTCTCCGACAATGCACAGCATCTCGCCGCGCTCGACCTGAAAATCCAGGCCGCGCACCGCATGCAGCATGTCATCCGCTGTCGGGTTATGGCCCATGGGAATGTCCACCCGCAGGTTTTCAACATGGAGTAGTGCCATGTCCGGTACTCCTCTATCAGTCTCAGTTGCGGCCATCGGGCAGGATCAGATCGCGCAGGCCGTCGCCGACCAGATTGATGCCCAGCACCAGAATCATCAGGGCGATGCCTGGGATGGCGATGACCCACGGGGAAAAGAACATGTAGGGTTTGCCCTCTGCGATCATCAGTCCCCAGGACGGCGTCGGCGGTTGTACACCCACCCCGAGGAACGACAGCGCTGACTCCAGCAGGATCGCGTGGGCCATTTCCAGGGTCGCGACCACGATCAGCGCGCCAACCAGATTGGGCAGGATTTCACTGACCAGAATGCGCAGGGTCGAACAGCCCAGGGCTTGTGCCGAGGCAACATATTCGGCATCGCGAATCTGTTGCACCGAGGCCCGAACCACCACGGCGAAGCGGTCCCAGAGCAGGCAACCGAGCAGAATGATCACCACCTTCAGCGAGCCGCCCATCAACGAGGCAGAGGCCAGGGCCACCATGACCACAGGCAGCGCCAGCCGAGTGGTGATCAGGTAGCTGATAAACGCATCCACCTTGCCACCGTAGTAACCGGCCAGCAGACCCATGACGGTACCGATGACGCCGGAAATCAGCGCCGCCGCAACGCCGATAAACAGTGAAATACGGGCGCCGTAGAGCAACCGTGAGAGGTAATCGCGGCCCAGCTTGTCGGTGCCCAAGACATATTCCCAAGTGCCGTTAGCCATCCAGACCGGAGGCTTCATGCGCAACATCACGTCTTGCGCATAAGGGTCATAAGGCGCCAGCCATGGCGCGAACAGCGCAGCAGCAAAAATGATCAGCAGCAACGCACTGCCGATGGCGAAGCCGCGGTGGCGAAAGCTTTTGCCAAGCACCCGGCTCAGGCTGCTTGGTGGGGGCAGGTAGTCGTTGATTGCCAGGGTAACGGGGGTACTCATGAAGGGCTCCTAGCGCACGCGAATGCGCGGGTCGAGCAGTGCGTTGAGCACATCGGCCAGCAAGGTGAGGATGATGTAGATCACCGCAATCAGCAGGACCACGGCCTGGACTACCGGGAAGTCGTCACGGGCGATGGCGTCCCAGGCGAGTTGTCCGATGCCTTGCAGGGAGAACACGGTTTCGATCACCACCGAACCGCCGAGCATGAAGCCGAACTCCACCGCTGCCAGTGCGACGACCGGAATCAATGCATTGCGCAATGCATGCTTGAACAACACCTGCGCAGGGCGCAGCCCCTTGGCGCGAGCGGTGCGGATGTAATCGCAACTGAGCACATCCAGCATGCCTGCGCGGGTCAGGCGCATGATGGCCGGCGTTGCGTAGTACCCCAAGGCAATGGCCGGCATGACGAAATGCAGCATGCTTGAGTTGCCGGAGACTGGCAGCCACTTGAGCGTCACCGCAAACACTACGATCAACATCAGCGCAAACCAGAAGCTGGGCATTGCCTGGCCCAGTACCGCGATGCTCAAGGCCAGTCGATCAACCCAGGTGTCGCGTTTGATCGCGGCCAGTACGCCCAGGGGAATCGCCACCAGCAAGGCGATTCCCAGCGCCATGGCACCTAATCCGAGAGTAATCGGCAAACGGCTGGCGACGAGGTTATAGACCGACTCCTGAAAGAAAAAGGAGTTGCCCAGGTCCAGCCGCAGCAAACCGCCCAGCCAGTTGACGTACTGGGTGGGAAGCGGTTTGTTCAAGCCGTATTGCACACGGATCTGTTCGATCTGTTCGCTGGTGGCTTCCGGCCCGCCAATGGCCGTGGCCAGGTCGCCGGACAGATGCAACAGAGAGAAGCTGATCACCGACACGGTAATGGCGACGCAAAAAGCGATGCCCAGACGGCGTAGAAGGAACCCAAGCATGGCAAGTTTCCTCATGTTCAATGGATGACAGGTGGAGGACGTGGCCGTGGGGGGCTGGCCCACGCGCCACGGAATCGCTCGCTCAATCCGCCCGGTTGCGGATTACTTCCAACTGGACTGAACGAAACGCGGCAGTTCATCCGGATACGGCGTGAATGCCAGTTCGGAGGTGTAGGCGTAGTTCATCGAGTAGTTGAACAGCGGGGCCCAGTACGCCTGTTCGCTGATGCGCTGCAACGCCTTGCGGTAGTTGTCCTTGCGCACTTGCGGATCGAGGGCGTTATCGGCGCTCTGCAACCAGTTTTGGACTTGCGGGTCTTTGATGTTGTCGTCCGGATTGCCCTTGAACCAGGTGCCGGCCGACGCCGAGGTGTCGAGGATCGAGAACGAGCCCCAGGCCTGGAACGACATGGGCACCTTACCGCCACGTTGCTGATCACGCAGGGCGGCGTACTTCAAGTAGCGCAGCTTGGCGTTGATGCCCACCGCGCGCAGGTTACCGATGATGGCTTCGACGTAATCACGGTCGCGATAAGCGAATATTTCGGTCTCGAAGCCATTTGGGTAACCGGCCTCGGCGAGCAGCGCGCGGGCTTTGGCCGGGTCAAAGTTGTAGACAGTGGCCGCAGAGGTATCGCAACCGAACTGGCGTGGATAACACGCAACCTGTAAGGGCTTGGCTTCGCCACCCACCAACTGCGTCGCCAGTGCCTCGCGGTTGATTGCATGGTTGATCGCTTGACGCACCTTGAGGTTTTTCATTGGCGAGTTTTCGCTGGAGGTGCCTCGAGCATCAAGAATCAGGAAACCGATGCGCATGGTTTCGGCGCTGGTCACGGTGAGGTTCGGTATACCTTTGAGGTCGATTGCCTGATCCGAGGTGACGCGCCAGATCCAGTCGACACCGCCGGTCATCAACTCGGCCAGGCGAGTTTCTGCATCCGGGATTACCCGAAACTTGAGGTGAGCGATATGTGGCTTGCCTTGTGGGCTGTCCGCAAAGTAGTCCTTGTTGATCGCCATGCTCACGCCTTCGCCGGCCACCACCGACAGGGCTTTATACGGTCCGGTGCCCACTGGCTTGCGACTGAATTCGGCCAGGCCGACCTTCTCGAAGTATTGCTTGGGGAACATCGGAACGGCGTTGGACAGGTATTCCAGCGCAGGAGGGAAAGGCTTCTTCAAATACAGGCGGACACTGTAGTCACCGGTTTTTTCGGCGCTCTTGATCCAGTCTACGTTTTGCACGGTCACGACTTTCGCTTCGGGCGACACCACGTAGTTGAGGGTGAACACCACGTCGTCGGCGGTGAAGGGGTCGCCGTTGTGAAATTTGACGCCTTTGCGCAGCTCAAGGTCGATGGTGGTGTCGTCGACCTGTTTCCAGCCGGTGGCCAGCATGGGCTTGTATTCGCCGCTGGTGGGATCGCGGTAGATCAGGTTGTCCCAGATCAGCCGGCCGAGAATCACTCCTTCGCGGAGATCGTTGTGATAGGGGCTGACGTTTTCAGGTTCGCTGTCGGAAGCGTAAACCAGGGTGTCGTTGGCTTTGTCGGCATGAGCCGCAAAGCTGTTGATCAAACCCATCAGCGCGATACTGCAGGCGAAACCTTTGATGCCCATGCCGTCGTCTCCGTTGGCGAGAGTGGTTGAATCAAAGGGCAGCGAATCGCAAATGCGGTAAATGAGGAGGAGAAGCTCAGGCGATGTTTTTTTTGGTCTGGACACGAATGTAGGGAAAGGCTATCAATGCCACAAGTACAATCTTTCGATACTTTCTTTGCCAAAAAGGCAATGCTCGGAGGTTCCGATGCAGCTGTATGGCGTGCAGTCCACGGCATTGCGCTATTTCCTGGAAGTAGCCAGGTGCGGATCGGTCAGTGAAGCTTCGCTGCGGCTCAATGTTGCGGCGTCAGCGGTGAGCCGACAGATTTCCAAGCTTGAGTTGGCTCTGGATGCCAGCCTGTTTGAGCGTCGTGCCCGAGGCATGGTGCTCAGCGAGGCCGGGACGCGATTGGCGGCTTATGCGCGCAAGTCGCAACTTGAGGCTGAGCAGGTGGTGCTGGAAATTACCGAGCTGCATGGCTTGCAACGGGGGCATGTGCATGTCGCCTGCTCGGAAGGTTTTGCATTGGAGTACATGCCCAGGAGCATCAGCGCATTCAGGCGTGAGTACCAGGGCATCCATTTCACATTGGAGGTTTGCGCGCCTGCGCAAGCGACTGAAAAAGTACGTTCCGGCGAAGCCGATCTGGCGATGACCTTCAGCCTGTCACCGCAGAAGGAAATCAAGGTTGAACATGTCTTGAGCGGGGCGATTTTTGCAGTGGTTTCCAATTCCCACCCCTTGGCCGGGCGTGAAGCGGTCAGCCTCGCCGAGTTGCAACCCTGGCCCATTGCATTGCCCAAGGCTGATACCACGATACGGCAACTGTTCGACATTTGTTGTGGTGTACAGGGGCTGTTGTTCGATCCGGTACTGACCACTAATTACGTGGCCGCGCTTTACAGCTTCGTCCGCGAGGAAGGCGTCATTAGCCTGGCCAGCGAGATGACCTTGCACAAACAGGTGGCGGACAAGCAGTTGCAGTGCCTGCCAATCCTGGATGAAGGGATGCAGGCACGGCGCATCGAACTGCAAAGCATGGCTGGACGCAATTTGCCGGCGGCGGTTTCTGCGTTCAAGGATTTTCTGATTGCAGAACTGGTGAACACCAAGCACGGTTGAAGTGGCGAGGCAACGGCGCAAGGCTGTTCGCTTATCCCCGATGGGCTGCGCAGCAGCCCCAAAAAAAAGATTGAATCCCACGCTCCGTTATTTACTGCTCGGCATTGCGGCTATGACGGTAATCGCTGACCGCCTCATACACCGCTTTACGCAAACGGTTGATGCCGCCGATGGGGCGATGGGCCTCAATGCCGAACCACGGGTTGAAGGACTGGTTGTCGCAGGCCAGGTTCAGCTTGGGCGTATCGAAATCCTGGGCCGGCACGGTGATTCGCGCCACTGTCTCGAACGGTGCGTCACTTTCTCGCCATTCAATACTGGTGTCTTCGATCGGCATGAACTTGCTCGGGTCCTGGCGCTGGATCTGCAGGACAAAACACGCCGGTATCCGGTCTGTGGATAACTGTTGCGTCAGTGCACTTCGCAAGAAATTCGGCAGTGCCTGGTTTTGTGCGGGCAGGGTGTAGCTCGGGCAGTTATCCGGGTCGGGCGCTACGCGAAATTTCGCGTTGGCCTCGCCAAACTTGTAGGGCGATACCGAAAAATACGTGGTCTGGGTCGGGCTGTCAGGGGCCGGTGAAAGTGTCTCCAGGGCGATGAACAGGTGGCGGATCTGCCAGCTCCGGGGATCCAGGCTCGGAAAGAACGCCATCGCCTTTTTTCCATCGGCCTGGGCGGCTACATTCTGACGATATTCGGCGACATCGCTGACGAAGAAGTTCGGATGATTGAACATCACAAAATCCTGTTCACCTTGTGACTGTCGGTCCCCCAGCAATTGTTTGCCCGGCACGCCCAGCAGCTTGATCGCCATCCCTCGCGCATCGCGCAGGCTGTCGAACTGTGGGTAGGCGTTGCCGTTGGACAAGCGAATCGTCGCTTGCCAGACCTTCCCCGGCTCGGCAAATACACCCTGGCGCAACGGTGCTGGCAGATTGTCCGGCACCTGCACTTGCGCCATGACGCAGCCGTGGGCTTTGGCATGGGCATCGCGCAGGTAGCGCGTGCCTTCGCGGTGCTGATCGACGATACGGATGGCGGTCTGGATGATGTCCTGGGTCATGGCCGCTTCGCCGGGTGGAATCTGCTCTTTATCCGAGACCGGCCCGCTGTGTTGCCAGGCGAACCAGGCCGTGGCCAGCGCCCAGCCGAGCAGCCCGATGCCCAGCAACCACAGGAGCGTCTTGCCCAAAAAGGCGCCGAGGCGCAGCCAGAGCGTAATCAGCATGGGTCAATCCTTTTGCCTGAGGGGTTCATCATCACAGTTGCGACTCCAGCGGCCCGCCCAGTACCTTGAGGTACTCCAGCAACGCCCAGCGTTCCTGTGGCAGCAGCAGCCGACCGATCACGCCATTACCCCGCTCACCAGCGCGAAACTCATGACCACTGTTGTGGTTGCCGGTGATCCGGGTGTCGAACAAAAAGCCATTCGTGAAGGCTTCTGTGCGATAGCCCAGGTGCCGTGGGTCGTATTCGAAGCTGCCTTTATAGAAGGTGATCGCCCGTTCGTCCTGAGGGGACAGCAACTGATAGATCGTCGGCACCGAGCCGTTATGCAGGAAGGGCGGCGTGGCCCAGACGCCAGCCAGGGGCCGGGCTTTGTAGGCGCGCAGCTCGCGCACGCCGATGGGCAGGCCAAAACCGTCCAGCGCCGGGCGCTCCAGCGGTGTGACGCCCGCGTCACGGTAAGCCCGCTCTTCCACGAACGCGGTAACGTAGGCCAAGCCTTTGGCGACTGAAACCTGGCTCAAATCCAGCGGCGTCGTCGGGGTCGGATGCAGTTGTACGTCCAGTTTGGCCAGTTCGGCCGGATCCCATTGCAGGCTGGTCAGATCGAAACGGTGGTCGGCAATGTTGTTAGCGGTACCCGGATCGGTGCCGATCACCTTCACCGGCAACATGTTCAGGTGCTGGACGGGCCTGTCAGGACCTTGAACCACGTTGGGGACATGGCAGCCGGCACAGTTTTCGACGAACAGCGCCCGGCCTTGTGCGGCCAACGGCATATCGATAGGGCCAAGCAGTTCCTGAGGCCACTCCGGGGCCTTGAGCAACTGCAGGGTTTCTTCAATCTTGTGCAGATCGCGAACGCGCACGCTGGAGGGGTATCGCGCATCACCTTGCAATGGTTTGCCCTGGGCGTCGAAGAAGTTCAACGTGGCGCCGACACCCAGTGCTTCGCCGACGTTGCGGGCCATCGGTTGCTGGGCCGAACCGTTCCACTGCACCCAGTCGAATGTCCATATGTCCCACAATTGCGGGTAATCCACGGGTGCGTTGGCGACCCGGTAATTCTTGTCGGAGATGGCATCGCCGAAGCTGGCATTGGCAATCCGTCCGAAGGCATCTGTACGGCCAGGTCCTTCTTCGGTGGGGTAGAGGCCGCGATGAGTGTCGTTCCAGGCCACACGCAGGAACGTATCCAGAGAGGCTTTGAATGATTTGCGCAGCTGTTCATGGCGGGCGTCGTAGTCCTGCCCCAGTACCTGGCGTGCAAAGCGTTCGAATTTCCAGGGGTTGTAGTAGGTCGAGGCCAGGCTGGCGACCAATGCTTGTCCGAAACTGCCACCGCGTAATGTAGGAACGCTGGAAGGCAGGACGTGCTGGGCCGAGCCCCCGTCGATCCGTATCGCCTGGCCCTTGAAGCGCAGCTCACCGGTGTGACAGGCGGCGCAGGTGATATCCAGGAACTGGTCGGCGCTGCCCGGATTCTGGTGGCGGGTGAAACCTACGGGCAGATTGCCGGGATTGTCCGCCGAGGGTTTCTGCGCCGGGTCCACCAGAAAGCCGAATCGAGCCAGGTATTCAGGCGAAGCGAAGCGCTGTTGCGAGAACGGCAATTCGAGGGCGGTGAACCAGTCGTAGCGCAGGCCTTTGACTTGAGTGCCCTGAGGGGTGAAATAGTACGTCTGGCGTTCGGCGGCGCTCCATTGATCCAGATAATGCACCTGTTCCACCGGTGTATAGGTCGGCAGACGAGGATTGGCAACGTAATAGAGCACCACGGCCACGGCGATGACGAGCAGCGCAAGGAGCAACAAGAGAAGGCGGGATAGCAGGCGCACAGTAACGTCCTTGTTTTTTTTGATATGCCCTTATGCCTCAGTGCCGCGTGGCCGGCAAGTGGCCATTACCGATGGGGCTGCGGGGGAGTGGCAATTTGTCCCTGTACGTAATAGATGACAGATGCTTCATCCGCCCAGGATTAAAAAGCGTTTGGGACCGTGAACTTATCAGTGCTTTGCTGCTCACATGCCGGTAGCCATTGGTCGTGGCCGCCTGATAAGCTCGCGGCTTTACTCGATTGCCCTTTTGGCGCATGAACAAGGAAATAGCATGAAACAGCATCGGTTGGCGGCGGCGGTGGCCCTGGTTGGCCTGGTACTCGCGGGTTGTGACTCGCAGACCAGCGTAGAGCTGAAAACCCCGGCGCAGAAAGCTTCCTACGGCATTGGCCTGAACATGGGCAAAAGCCTGGCTCAGGAAGGTATGGATGACCTGGACTCCAAAGCAGTGGCCCAGGGCATCGAAGATGCCGTCGGCAAGAAAGAACAGAAGCTGAAAGACGAAGAACTGGTCGAAGCCTTTGCCGCACTGCAAAAACGTGCCGAAGAGCGTATGGCCAAGATGAGCGAAGAGTCGGCAGCCGCCGGCAAGAAATTCCTCGAGGAAAACGGCAAGAAGGAAGGTGTTACCACCACCGCTTCCGGCCTGCAGTACGAAGTGGTCAAGAAAGCCGACGGCCCTCAGCCTAAGCCGACTGATGTCGTGACTGTTCACTACACCGGTAAGTTGACTGACGGTAAGGTGTTCGACAGCTCCGTGGAGCGTGGCAGCCCGATTGACCTGCCGGTCAGCGGTGTGATCCCGGGTTGGGTCGAAGGCCTGCAACTGATGCATGTCGGCGAGAAGTACAAACTGTACATCCCGAGCGAACTGGCCTACGGCGCCCAAAGCCCGAGCCCGGCCATCCCCGCCAATTCGGTTCTGGTATTTGACCTGGAACTGCTGGGGATCAAGGATCCGGCAAAAGAAGACGCAGCCAAGTAACCGCGGCTGCTATAACGACAACGCCTCGCTTATGCGGGGCGTTGTCGTATCCGGGCGTTGGTAAACGGCAAAAAACCGAACGCTCGGCGCGGGTTATAGTCATAGGCAATACAGACGCTGTGCTAGACCCAGTCGGGCCGTCAAGTCAATGAAATATTGGGTTTTTTTATGTGAGTAAAAAACGCCCGATCTGACTGGGGGCCTTATTTGACGGGGGCTTCAGCGCGTAAATGCAGCTCTGTTCACAAGGTTATCCACAATTTGTGTGGATAACATTTCAGTGGGAGAAAACATGAAGGCTCCGTGGAATTTTGCGCGTTTTCTGCCGCTGGCAGGACGACTGCTGGCCCGCGGTCGATTGCCGACGTTGTTGTTTGCCGTCGCCAGCAAAGGCGCCCGAGAGGGCGGTCGGTTAGGCAAGCTCAAGGAGGATCTGCGTTTGCTGCAGGCCCTGTGCCTGGCCTACTGGCGTGGCGAATATCGGGCCGTCAGCGCCAAGTCGCTGCTGTCGATCGTGGCCGGACTGATGTACTTCCTCAGCCCCCTGGACGCGATTCCGGATTTCCTGCCCATGTTCGGCATGTTTGACGATATCGCCGTACTGGCGTGGATCATGAAGACCCTCGACAGTGAACTCGAAGCCTTCCGCGCCTGGCGCTATCGGCAATCCCCCGAAAAGCTTGCTCAAGTCGAGCGGCTTCCCGACACCCCGGAACAGCTCCAGCTCCAAGGGCAGAAAAAGCACTGATCCGGTTCTGTTTGCCTTATGAGATTGATCGCCCCGCGACCTTAGCCGCTATTAGGATTACACTTCCAAGGAAAAAGCTGACTCGCTAAGTGTTGTTGTCCTACGGGGTAGACATGGATATTCAAATAATCACACGCGACGGAGAGCCCGAATACGCGGTTTTACCGTGGGATCAGTACCAGTCGCTATTGAAGGCAGCCGGCATCAATCAAGCTCCGCCGCAGGAAGCCACAGTCCGTCATGCGGCGGCACCCGGCCAGGTTCTTCCTGGTCTGGATCAACTACGCAGTTTGCGCGAAGGGAAGGGCATCGCCATTGAGGCGTTGGCCCGCACAGTAGGTATAAGCCCGTCTTATCTGGCCATGATCGAAAGTGGCGAGCGTCAGCCCGATGCCGCGATTCGGCGCAGTTTGGCCTGGGAGTTGACGGTGCCGGGTTGGAGGGATCAATCGTGAGTGTTCGTATCAGTCGGCAGCATTGGGATGGGTTGTTGGGTGAACTGGATCAGGCGCGTCGCCAGCGCCATTTGTTGACGTACCGGGCCTTGCTGGAGCGTTTGCAGCTTCCCAGCCCGGCCATGCAGACCTTGACTGCGGCCCTTGAACACTTGGCAGCACTGGATGCCCGGGCTGAACAGCCGCTGCGAAGTTCGTTGGTCATCAGCCAGGGGGCAAGCCGGTTGCCGCGTACCGGCTTCTTCGAGTGCGTTGAGCGTCTTGGGCGCTTTTCCGGGCCTTCCGATGGTGTCGCGGCCGCTTCCTGGCACGCCTCGGAAGTGGTCCGGGTATTCGAATACGAGTACCCCGAATCAGCGGAGGCCTGAATGCTCTGGCGCATCAAGGCGCGGGCCGGTTACTGGCTGGCGCGTCGATTGTTTCATTGGTCCTGGTTTGTTCGACAGCCCCGTGGCTGGTCCTGGCTGGAAGGTCAATTTGCCCGCATGGCGAACCTGGGGGACGTCGGCGCGCAAAGTTTCTATGGGCATATCCTGACGTTCCGCGGCCAGGGCCTGGGTGCCCGGGAAGAAGGTGTTCGCCTGTTGCGCCTGGCGGCACTGGCCGGTGATGGCAAGGCTGCCTATCAAGTCGGTGTGATCAGCCTGGCCGGTTCCGCCAGCAAGGCGCCGGATCCGATAGAAGCGGCGCGCTGGTGGGGTTTGGCGGCAAAAGCCGGCCATCCGTTGGCGGAGGTCAAGCTCAAGGCGCTCGAAGGCTACGACCAGTAGTTTTATCCACAGGCATTTTTGAACCCGCTTTCCTTTCGGCCGTTCGTTTGTCGTATGGGGCTATTTAGCGAATCGCCCTACATTCACCGCCTCTTTACCTGACTTATTTCCCCTGGTATCCCCGGCAAAGTCTCGCGCTCCCTGAGTGCTGCGAGACGTCTGCCCATGTTCGATCGTTTTTCCCTGCCGGCCCCTGATCGAGCCGTGTCCTGATGGATCAGGTGCACCGTATCGAGCAGGAACTCGACAGCTTCAAAGACACCCTGACGCTCTACCGCGAGCAGCTCGACCGCTGGTACAGCCAGACGGCGGACCGCGCCAGCCATGCGGCCGACCTGCCTTCGCTGATGGGCATGGAGCGGCTGATTCGTTTCGGTGACAGCAGCTCCGCTGTCAGCATCGGCGACGATGATTTCCTCTCCACCGTTGTCCAGTGCCCCTCGGCCGGGCCGATGACCATCGAGAGCAAACTGGAGTCGGTGTACGACATTCCGCTGGGCGGCATCGTGGTGGATGTGGTGGCCGTGGACAGCGGCGAGGTCACGCCCGTCACCCTGAATGCCGAGGGCCTGGGGACTTTCCAGGGGACGACGGGTAAGTCCTATCGGGTTCACGTCCAGGACAAAGTATCCCCCCAGACAATCGCCGACCTGTTTTCTTCCTACGACGGCCTGAACAACGATCTGACGCAGTGGCTGCGCGGGCAGTGGCAGGGCTTCAAGCCGCAGTGGGCGCAGCAATCATTGGCGACTTCGGCGGCCGCGGTGGGCAATGGCTTGCTCGCAGGCAGTTGGGCGGCGATTGAGGGTGTGTGGGACAGCATCAGTCTGCTGTCGGACATCCTCAAGAACCCTGGCGAGTTTGTAGACCGGCTGGGCGAAAGTGCGGATCAGCTAAGCGCCATGGCGGAAAAAACGCCGTTGCTCATGGCCAGGCTGCAATTGCTGGCCAGCGACGAAGCGGCGTTGTGCCTGCTGGTGCGCACCGCCAGCCTCTGGCTGGAGATGCTGCCGCCCAGTGAGGTTGCCGGTGAAACCGCTGAAGCGCTCGCTACGGCGGTGGTGCAACTGGTGATCGACTTGCTGATCGGCGTCGTCCTGACCTTCGCCGGGGCGGGGACCGGTGTTGCTTACCTGGCCATGCGTCTAGGCCAGTTTGGCGGGCGTCTGCTGAGCGCCGCGCAGCGATTCATCAACGCGATCTTCGCGGTGGTCAACGGTTTCATCACCTATGTGGACCGCTACAAAACCGTGGCGGTGCGGGGGATCGCGGCTGGAGTGAAGAAGGGCCGGATGCAACTGCGCTGGGACGCGCAGCGCAATACCACACTGAAAAAGGACGAATCCTACGACGACGTCCCCAACCAATCGAAAAACCCCAACGGTGACAGCGCCGACACCGCGGCCCTGACCCAGACCAGCGGCTGCCCGGTGTCGATGGTCACCGGCGAGGAGCTGCTGACCCTGGACGACGGCACCCTCGATGGCCGACTGCCGTTTGTCTTCACCCGCTTGTACCGCACCAGCGCGGTGGACCTGGACATCGGCCTGGGCCGCGGCTGGAGCCATGCCCTTGCGCATCGCCTGTTGCTTGAAGGCGAGCAGGTCATCTGGATCGACCAGGAAAACCGCCGTACGACGTTTCCGCTGCCCAGCGAGCAACGTCCGGCGATCCACAACAGCCTGGCCCGCTCGGCGATTTACCTCGGAGTGGAACCGGACGAACTGATCATCGCCCAGCCGGGCGAAGACGCGCCTTTCCTACACTTTCGCGACGGCCATCTGACCGCCCTCAGCGACCGCTACGCCAACCGCCTGACGATCAAGCGCAACATCCACGGCGACATCAGTCACCTGGACAACGGCGCCGGACGCGCTCTGCGCTTGCGTTATGAGCAACGTCATCTGGTCGCCATCGACTACCAGAGCTTTCACCCGGCGCTGACCCTGGACGACGCCTGGCGCACCGAACAGACCCTGGTGGCTTACCGCTACGACGCCCGCTGGCGACTGATCGAAGCCACCAACGCCGCCGGCGAAAGCGAACGCTACGACTACGACGACCAGCACGTCATCCTGCAACGGCAACTGGCCGGCGGCGCGAGTTTCTTCTGGGAATGGCAAGGGGCAGGCCGCGCAGCCCGCTGCGTGCGGCACTGGGCCTCGTTTGCGCAGATGGACAGCCGCTACACCTGGGGCGAGGACGGGCAGGTCACGGTCCAGCACCTGGATGGCAGTCAGGAAGTGTACGTCCACGACGAGCGGGCACGGCTGGTGCGCAAGGTCGAGCCCGATGGCGGCGAGCACCTCAAGGCCTATGACCCCCAGGGCCGGTTGATCGCCGAACAGGACCCGCTGGGCGCCGTCACCGAATACCGCTACGACGAAGCCGGACGGCTGGTGGCGCTGATTCCGCCGGACGAGGAACCGACGTCCTACGAATACCGCAACGGTTTCCTGCACGCCCGTTCGCGCGGCAAGGCCGTGTGGCAATACCGGCGCAACGCCCAGGGCGATGTGATCGAGGTCATCGATCCGCACGGCCAGAGCACCGGCTATGACTACGACGCCCAAGGACAATTGCTGGCGATCCGTTACCCCGACGGTAGCGAGCATCGGTTTACCCGCAATCAACTGGGCCAACTGACCGAAGAAACCCTGCCTGACACGGGGCGCCGGTGTTTTTCCTACGACGCCCTGGGGCGTTTGCTGACCCGCCAGGACGAACACGGCGCCCTCACGCACTACCAGTGGGACGCGGTGGGCCGCCTGCTCGAAACCACCTTGCCGGGTGGTGCGACCCGCGCCTGGCACTACAACGCCTACGGCAAGATCACCGCCGAGCGCGATGAGCTGGGGCGGACCACCCGCTATGAATACGCCGACGACCTGCACCTGATCAGCCGTCGCCTCAACCCCGACGGCAGCGAACTGAAGTATCGCTACGACTCGGCGCGGCTGTTGCTGACTGAAATCGAAAACGAATCCGGCGAAAAATATCAGCTGGACTACACGCCGAACGGATTGATCCGACAGCAGATCGGCTTTGACGGCCAACGCACCGCCTACGCCTACGACCTCAATGGCCACCTGCTGGAGAAAACCGAGCACGGCGCGGACGGCGCCCAATGGGTCACCCGCTACCAGCGCGACGGGGCCGGGCGGCTGCTGGTCAAGACCTTGCCCGACGGCCAGGCCATCGAATACCGCTACGACGGGCTGGGCCGGCTGGTCCACGTCAACGACGGCACCGATCACCCGCTGGCCTTCGAATACGACGCCCAGGACCGGCTGATCAGCGAACACCAGGGCTGGGGCACCCTGCGTTATCGCTACGACGCCTGCGGGCGCCTCAACCACCTGCGCCTGCCGGACAACAGCCAGCTCGATTACCACCACGCCCGGGGCGGCGCGCTGACGGCCATCGACCTGAACGGCTCGCGCCTCACCGAACACCAGCTCAGCGGCGGGCGCGAACGCCAGCGCCGCCAAGGCCTGCTGCTCAGCCAGTATGACTACGACGAACAGGGCCGGCTCAAGGCCCAGACGGTGTGGCAGAACCAGCAGCAACTGTTCTGGCGCGATTATGCCTACAGCGCCAATGGCAACCTGCAGTCCATTTCCGACAAGCGCAACCGCCGCCATTACCAATACGACCCGCTGGATCGCCTGATCGGCATCGACTATTCCCACAGCGAGCCGCCGGAACACTTCGCCCACGACCCGGCCGGCAACCTGCTGATGCAGGACCGCCCCGGCCCGACCCACCTCAAGGGCAACCGCCTGCTGATGGAGGGCGACCGGCACTACGACTACGACGCCTTCGGCAACCTGATCCGCGAACGGCGCGGCAAGGCCCAGTGCCTCGTCAGCGAATACCGCTACGACAGCCAACACCGACTGATCGGCGTCACCACGGCGCACGGGCGCGAAACGTCCTACCGCTACGACGCCTTCGGCCGACGCATCAGCAAGACCGTGGACGGCCTGACCACGGAATTTTTCTGGCAAGGCGACCAGGTCGTCGCCGAAAGCAGCCCGCGCCACCACCGCAGCTACGTCTACGAACCGGGCACCTTCCGCCCACTGGCCCTGCTCGACGGCAAAGGCCCGAACGCCTGCCCGTTCTACTACCACCTCGACCACCTGGGCACACCCCAGGAACTGACCAACTACGGCGGCACCATCGTCTGGTCGGCACGCTACAGCGGCTACGGCAAAACCACCGAACTGGTCCACGGCGGCGGCGAACAGCTGGAACAACCGCTGCGTTTCCAGGGCCAATACTTCGACCCCGAAAGCGGCCTGCACTACAACCGGCACCGCTACTACAATCCGGAAACCGGCCGCTACCTGACACCTGACCCGAGCAAACTGGCGGGTGGCCTCAACGGGTATCGCTACACCCTGAACCCGACGGGGTGGGTGGATCCGTTGGGGTTGGCCTGTCGGTGCCCTGGCGATATCGAAGCTGATGGACCGTTCAGCGAGATTGTGCCGGGGGGAGGTTTGGCTGCGCATGAGGCTCGAGGCGGACATTTGATTGAGAAACATATTGGTAGAACAGATGCCCAGCTAGCCCAGAGACTGGAGGCAGAGCCAGATATCCCAGCTGCCTCTACGTTCCCTGATCGGCCTACTGCTGAGTTGTCAGCAGCGAGGGCATTGGCGGCAAATGAAAAGAGAATCGAAAAATTCTTAGCTGGCAAGAAAGGAAAGACGACTATTAGGCATACTTTCACCCAGCCAGTGGGGACCAGCTTGTTAAATGGTCGTACCGACTATCTGCCAGCATCAAAAGTATTACTGGTCTTGAAGAAAGACCCACAAAAACCAATGGGGTATTTTTTGCTAACAGGATTTCCAGAAGTATGAATACAGATTTCCCTGAGCTACATGACTTTCTTGGAGCTTATTTTCACCAAGATTGGACAGTCGAATATGAGACTGCTGAGCAAGCCCTTGATGTTTTTCTAGCAGAGTCTGATATTGAGGATCTGAGGGCTGTTCAGAAGGAGCTCAATGTTCTACTCAGCAAGAAAAAGAATGAGTTGGAGTTGAGAGAGTATCTACTGAGAGAGTTGAGTTGTTATTACAGCTATTGGAAGGCTTGGGACACGGGTGAAGCATGGTTGCTTCATATCGTTAACAGGCTCAACTTAAAAATCTCTTGTTCATAAAAAAGGCCTTGCCAAGCCCCAGACAGTTGAATCTCAAGCGAAAGATCAAGATCAAGATCAAAATGTCGCAGGCTTCGCCAGTGGCTACAAAATCCCACGGGGAAGCCCATCGTCACACCGACAACCCCAACCCCACCACAGCCTCCCGCTCAGCCAAACCATCAACCAAGTACACGCTCCCCCCCAAAATCTCCTTGGCATGATGCTTGGCCTGCGAAGCCAGTTCCGCCAACTGGCTGGCATCCAGTTCCCCACAGGCTTCAGCCCGCAAATGCACCACCCCAATCGACAGCGACAGCAAGGCAAATTCCTGTCGAACGCCCTGCCGATTCAGCGCGGTGAAGCAGCCGGCTTCCAGATGCTCGGGGCGGTAGAAGCGGCGGCAGTGGGTCTGGAAGTCGCTCAGTAGTTGATTCAGGCGTTTGCGCCAGTCTTCCGGACCGAGGACCAGCAGGAAGTCGTCGCCGCCGATGTGACCGACGAAGTCGCGGCTGGGATCGATGCGTTCGTTCAGGCATTGGGCCAGGCACAGCAGGACTTCATCGCCGCGGCCGTAGCCGTAGATGTCGTTGAAGGGTTTGAAGCTGTCGATGTCCACGTAGCAGATCACTGATTCCTGTCGTTGTTGCAGCAGGCGTGTCAGGCATTGTTGGATCGGCACGTTACCCGGCAGCAGGGTCAGCGGGTTGGCGTAGCGGGCCTGTTGGATTTTCAGTTCGGTGATGAGCTTGAGCACGTCGATCACCCGGCCCAAGCCCAGGTAACTGCCGTTGAGGGTGATGATGAAGTCTTCTTCGATGCGTTGTCGGGCGCGGCTGGTGATGAGGCGGCTAACCTGTTGCAACGATTGGTTCAGTTCCACCGCCAGGAAGTCATCGCTCATCAGGCGGCTGATGGGTTTGCGGGCGAACAGGTCGGTGGCGAAGGGTTTGAGCAAGGCATCCGAAAGGGAGTGACGATGGACGATGCCGCAGGGCTGGTCCTGATCGTCCAGTACCGCCAGGGAGTTGAGGTTGGCCTGGCGTCGAAACGCCTCCAGCACGGTGGCCGTCGGCGTGTCGTGGGCCACCGCCGGTTGTTCGTTGAGCAGCGCCCCGAGGTCGTTGACTTCGTCGGTCAATGCCACCGCGCCGGCGTCCTGCCGGGGCATCAGCGCCCTGGCGTCACGGGAGGGCTGCTCCTGTGGGCGAGCGAGCAGATAACCCTGAACCAGGTCGACGCCCATCTCTATCAATACCGCCAGTTCTTCCGGCAGTTCGATTCCCTCGGCAATCACCTGGGCGCGGGAAGCCCGGGCGATTTTCAGGATCGAGCCGACAAATTCGCGCTTGAGGGCGTCCTGGTGAATACCGTCGATGAAGTGCCGGTCGATCTTCACATAATCGGGGCGCAATTCGGACCACAGCCGCAGGCTCGAATACCCGGCGCCCAGATCGTCCAGGGCGATGGAGAAACCCATGGCCCGATAATGATGCAGGGCGGTTTGCAGGAGTTGGAAGTCGTCGATCGGCGTTTGTTCGGTCAGTTCGATCACCACCTGACTGGGCGGGATGCCGAAATCTTGCAGCAGTTGCAAAGTGCGTCCGGTCTGGTGGGCGGCTTCGAGCAGGGATTCGGGCGAGACGTTGAGGAACAGCTTGCCCGGCAGTTTCTGCTCATTGAAACGTTGGCAGGCGCTGCGTCGGCAGGCCAGTTCCAGCTCACTGAGGCGTCCGGCCTGGCGGGCCACCGAAAGTAGGGCGATGGGCGAGTGCAGCGGGCTGTTGGACGGGCCCCGGGTCAGGGCTTCATAACCGACGATGCGCCGTTCGGAAAGGCAAATGATGGGTTGGAACAGGCTGTGTAAACCGCTTTGAGCCAGGATTGAACTCAAGGCACTCAGCTGTTCTGTCGTGGTCATGGCAATCTCTGGCGATAAAAAAAGGACTGGGCGCCACCCGTTCAAGGGAGCGCCCGGTCCTGTATTTCACGACAGAATGATGTCAGTTTGATGACGCTCCGGGGAGCGTCAGCATTAAATGGCCATCATGTCAGTGCTTGGCAATCGCCGTGTTGAGTTTCAGGTAATCGATGAGGATACGACCGGTCTCGCTCAGGTAGGCATCGTCTTCCGGTTTGGTTTTTTCCGGCTCGGCGATCAGGTCTTCATCCTCTTTCTTCAGTTCCTTGAGCGGCTCTTCACCCTTGGCCTTGCGTCGCAGGTTTTCCATGGTCAGTTGCTTGGCTTCGATGTCGGTATGCTGTGCGCGACGCTCGGCTTCGTTGAGGGTGACGGTTTTCTCCAGCATCAACTTCTGCGCCAAAGCCAGCTTGTCGCGGATGAATACAAACTCTGCGTCCTGGGACGTGCGAGCGTCATGATCGGACTTGAGTTGCGCCAGGAATGGCTTGAACGGATCCACGGCCGGCTTGATCGCAGGCCGGATGGTGTCCCACGGCATGGCCTCGGGCAGGGCGCTTTCACCGATTTCCTTGGTGTCGATGATCGACGGGTAATCGATGTCCGGCAGTACACCCTGGTGCTGGGTGCTCTGGCCGGAAACCCGGTAGAACTTGGCCAGGGTCAGCTTCAGTTCGCCATGGTTGAGCGGCTGGATGGTCTGCACGGTGCCTTTGCCGAAGGTCTGGCCGCCGATGATCAGTGCCCGGTGATAGTCCTGCATGGCGCCGGCGAAAATCTCCGAGGCCGATGCCGACAGACGGTTGACCAGCAAGGCCATCGGGCCCTTGTAGAACGCCCCCGGATTTTCATCCTCAAGCACATCCACGCGGCCATCGGCGTTACGCACGAGCACGGTCGGGCCCTTGTCGATGAACAGGCTGGTCAGTTCCGTAGCTTCCTGGAGGGAGCCGCCGCCGTTGTTGCGCAAGTCGATGACGACACCGTCGACTTTTTCCTTCTGCAACTCGGTCAGCAGCTTCTTCACATCGCGCGTGGTGCTCTTGTAGTTCGGATCACCGGCGCGGAAGGCCTTGAAGTCCAGATAGAAAGCCGGGATCTCGATCACACCGAGCTTGTAGTCCTTGCCATCCTGTTTCAGTTTGAGGACGGATTTTTTTGCAGCCTGCTCTTCCAGCTTCACCGCTTCACGGGTGATGGCCACGACTTTGCTGGTCTGGTCGTTCGGCGCATTGCTGGCCGGGATGACTTCCAGGCGCACCACCGAGCCTTTCGGGCCGCGGATCAGCTTGACCACTTCGTCCAGGCGCCAGCCGACCACGTCGACCATTTCCTTGTTGCCCTGGGCGACACCAATGATCTTGTCCGCCGGGCCGACCTGTTTAGTCTTGTCGGCAGGTCCTGCCGGCACCAGGCGCACGATCTTCACTTGATCGTTGTCGCTCTGCAGCACCGCGCCGATGCCTTCCAGGGACAGGCTCATGTTGATGTCGAAGTTTTCCGCATTATCGGGCGACAGATAATTGGTGTGCGGGTCGTAGGACATGGCGAAGGTATTGATGTACGCCTGGAAGATATCTTCGGCGCGAGTCTGGTCCAGACGGGCCAGTTGGTTCTTGTAGCGTTTGGTCAAGGTTTCCTGGATCTGCTTGGAGTCCTTGCCGGCGATCTTCATGCGCAGCACTTCGTCCTTGACGCGTTTGCGCCACAGGTCGTCAAGTTCAGCGGTGCTTCTGAGCCAGGCGGCGTCCTTGCGATCCACCTGCAAGGTTTCCTTGGTATTGAAGTCGATCTTGTCGACGCCTTTGTTCAACTCGGCAAGGGTGTAATCCAGACGCGCCTTCACGCGATCCAGATAGCGCTTGTAGATGATGAACCCGGCGTTCAGGTCGCCGCTCTTGAGGAAATCGTCGAACTGGGTTTTCCACTTGTCGAATTCAGCGATGTCGCTGGCCAGGAAATAGCTGCGCGAGGGATCAAGCAGCTTCAGGTAGCTGTCGTAGATGATGACCGAGCGCGCGTCATCGAGCGGCGGCTTGCTGTAATGATGGCGCTTGAGCAATTCAACGACGTTGAGGCTGGCAATCACCTCGTCGCGATCGGGCTGAAGCTTGTCCCAGCTATTGGCTGCGAACGTATCGCTCGACAGCGGCAACAGACCGAGGCCAATGACAAGCGCGAGGGCGGTGCTGGGGAACAGGTGCTTCATGCTGATTCGACGCAGGGACAATTGATAACGCATATTAGGCCGTCTTTGAAGTCGCCGGTTCCATGTGGCCCGGGCGCATAATGCAAGAAAGCCCGGCGTTACAGCAGCGGGCCCAGTCGAGACTCACTATGGAGGCACCGTGAAAGCATTGCAAGGCGTTGAAGGCCAAGTGGTATGGGCAGATGAGCCAAGTCCGACGTGTGATGTAGGGCAAGTCCGCATCCGTGTGGCGGCCGCCGGTCTGAATCGAGCCGATTTGTTACAAAAGGCCGGATATTATCCGCCGCCGCCCGGCGCCAGTCAGGTGCTGGGCCTGGAGTGCTCCGGGGTGATCAGCGAGGTCGGAGCGGGCTCCTCGTGGCAGATTGGCGATCGCGTTTGCGCCCTGCTGGCCGGCGGCGGGATGGCCGAAGAGGTGGTGGTCGATGGCCGGCATGTCCTGCCGGTGCCCGAAGGGTTATCCCTGGCTGAGGCGGCCGCGCTGCCTGAGGTTTACAGCACCGCGTGGCTCAATCTGTTTCAGCTGGCTGCACTCAAACCGGGGGAGAAAGTGCTGCTGCACGCCGGGGCCAGCGGTGTCGGTTCGGCCGCGATCCAGTTGTGCAAGGCCTTTGGCAACCCGTGCTGGGTCAGCGTCGGTTCGGCTGATCGTCTGAGTTATTGCGAGGCGCTGGGGGCCCACGGCGGTGTGATACGCACCGATGGCCTCGAGAGCCTGAACGACTTCGCCCCCTTCGATGTGATCCTCGATCCGGTGGGCGCGAACTACGCTGCGTTGAACGTGAAACTTTTGTCAGTTGACGGCCGTTGGGTGTTGATCGGCCTGATGGGCGGGCGCTCGACCGAACTCGATCTGGCGCAGGTACTGGGCAAGCGTATCCAATTGCTCGGCTCGACCTTGCGCAGTCGTGACGATCAGTTCAAGGCCGACCTGATCAGTGAGCTGGGGCACCAGGTGTGGCCGCTGTTCACCGACAAACGCCTGAGCCCGCAACTGGCCAGGACCTTTGCGATCAAGGATGCCGAAGCGGCGTTCGCGGAGCTGGCGACCAATAAGGTGTCTGGGAAGTTGGTGTTGGTGATCGATGAGAGCCTGAGCTGACTCCCGGAGCCGGGTGCGGACCAGTGGGAGCGAGCCTGCTCGCGATGGCGGTGTGTGGCATTCAGCGTGGACACCGCCAGCCCAGTCCCGGTAGGCGCTTTGTCGCTTGCACCTGCATTGTCCGATAAACGGCCTCTGCTTACCCCTGCAAACTGTCATTCCTGACAGTAGACGCAACACCCCATCCGCCCGTTAATAACCCCACCGGTTGTAGGCCACGCCCCCTCTGCGGCGAGCACCCGACGCAAGGGTATTTCCATGAAAAAGTCTGCTGACCCTGCCGCATCAGGCAATGACAACTTATTGCGCCTTGATCCGCTGCACATCCCCAACATGGCCCCTGCGTTCGAAGACTACGCCGGCGGCATCGGGGTCGGGCTGGTCGAGGATGGGTTGAAATGCTACGTCGATATCTGGTTCCCCAACGGTGACGGCGACGCGATTGCCTTCTACTGGAACAACGCACAAACCCCGGTCTGGAACCACACCATCGATGATAATCCCCCTGATCGGCTGCCGATTCAGCTCAACAGGGGACTTGTCCGGGAAGGCGATGTCGACCCGGTGTTCTACAGCGTGACCCGTCCCTCGCAAACTCCCGTGGACTCGCCACGGCAGAAGTTTCTGGTCAAGCTTAATCGCCCCGGCGGCTATGACGATCAACCGTCAATCCCCGGCCATTCCGGGCTGCGCTATGAGGTGCCCCAGGAGATTATCGACAACGGTGTCGGCCCCAGCGAAGCCGACGCCGGGGTGGACATCACCATCTTTCACTATGAACACATGCGCAAGAACGACCGTATTCGCCTGGCCTGGGGGCGAGCGACGGTGGAGCACCTTGTCCAGCCGGACGAGGTGGACACGGATATCACCATTCATGTCGACAGAGCGACGATCGAGGCTGGTCGTGAGGGGCAGGTCACCATCGCTTATCAGGTGGTGGATGTCTGCAACAACTACCCTGATGAACGCGCGCCCTGGTCTGCCGATACCACCGTGGTGGTCGATCTGAACGGTAATCGCCTCGATGCACCGCAGGTGCTGGTCAATGGTATCCCCACCCAGACGATCGACCTCGAACAACTGGCGGGCGCCGATGTCATTTGCCGGGTGTACACCCACCCAACCGACTATCTGGTGGGCGATACCTTGCGCCTGACCTGGGTCGGCACGCCTGCACAGGGTGATTCCCAGGTCATCGTCGGGCCGCTCGACAAAACCGTCGAGTACGTGCCGTTTCCATACGACTTTTCGATCCCCAATGAAGACGTGGTCGCCATCGCCAAAGGCCGAGCGTCGGTGTCCTACGTTCGGATCAGAAATGGCGAAGCGGATCGTCCATCGAACAATGCTTCCGTGACGGTCGTCGGCGACATCCAGCAGCCGGCCAGACCCGACATTATCGAGGCGACGGGCAGTGCCCTGGACCCGGACCTGAATTTCTACACCGTCTCAATCCCCTATTACCCAGGTCGCCAGCCCGGCGACCATCTCTACATCCTGTTTGAAGGCCTCGACGCCAGCAACAGTCCAACGAGTTTCGACGATAACGCCTACGTCGGCTCGGAGGCGGATGGCGATCCGGTTCTGCGCAATGTGAACAAGGTTGAAATCAAGAAACTCGATGGCGGCTCGCTCACGGTTTATTACTGGATCAATCGCCAACGTAAATCCTTGGAGCTGCAACTGTCCGTGGGCAATGGCCAGCCGTCATTCGAAAAGCCCGATGTCATTGAAGCCGACAGCAATGATGTCCTGGATCCCAGCAATGTGAATCCCAATGTCGGGGCCAATGTGTCAGCGCCTTACACGGGCACCGTGCCCGGTGACATCATCGGGTTGCGCTGGAGAGGCTCGCAGGTGAGTGCGCCGGTTGACGAGCGGCCGCTCAATGCCAATTCAGCGGGAGCCCCGGTGCCGTTTGTCGTGCCCTACTCCTATGTGATCGGCAACTTGAACGGCACGGTGGACGTCGACTATTACCTCAAGCGCGGCGCGGAAGTGCCGCGTTACTCGCGGGTGCGCACATTGACCATTGGCACAGCCATGAACCTGTCGGCGCCCAGCGTCAAGGAGGCCACGGGCATTGCACCGACTCAGCAATTGAACCCGGTGGCGGGCAAGGACAAGCTGACCGTGGTGATACCGGATTACGGGGTGCAGCCGGGGGATCAGGTCAGCGTCACCTGGGCGGGGACTGCCGGGGGCGGGTCCTACACTACTCCAGCGCAGGTGCTGCCGCCTGATCGGGAAATTGCGATGCCGGTTTCGGTGATTGCCTTCAACCTGGGCAAGCCGGTGACGGTCAGCTACACCGTGACCCGTGGCAGTGAATCGCCGCCGTCGGCTTTGCTGAATCTGGCGGTGCAGGCGATACCCGAGGCCAGCCTTGGCATGCCGCTGATTCCGCAGGCGGCACAAAATGGTGCCGGTAGTGAGTTGAATCTGGGCAATTTCACGGGTGATGCCCGCGTTACCGTCGCGCCGTGGCCGTTAATCGCGGCGGGGCAGCGTGTTTGGTTGCGTGTTGAAGGTATTGCAAGGGACGGTTCGGATCACGTCATTGCCCTCGCCGTTGCTGAGGAGGTGACGCCTTCACAAGTGACCGTTGGCCTCTCCAAAACGCTGTTGCGCAGCGACCTCTCCAAACTGCGCAGCGGCTCTGAGTTCAAGGTTGTGCTGGAGGTTACTTTCAATCGCGCCAGCAACCAGAGCGAGTCCGTTTCCTTTCCGATGCGCTCATATACCATCGTCATGATCCCTCTGCTGATTCACTATACGCCATTCACAAATGGAGACTTGAACGGCTGGACGATTGGCACCGGGGCTGTAGTCAGGGAGGATGGTAATGACTACTGTAAGATGATCCTAGCAATCCTGATGCAATCGCCTCTGAATTCTGGGGAGTACTATGAAGTCAGCGTGCGAGCGCGTAGCACACTGTCTGGAATAAGGTTAGAGCTTTGGTTCTTGCCTAGCCTTCGGCCTATCGACTCCCATCGACTTTCCCCCCAGTGGCAAACATATCTTTATACGTTCGAAGCCCCCTCATCACCTGGTGATTTAAGTTTCCTTGTATCGGATGAGAGTAGCAAAGTTGATATCGACGACATTCGTATTCATCGGCTTTAATACAAAAATAGGGATAAAGGGGACGCATTTATTAACCAGAAATAAATCCTGTGAAAGCGAGAAAAAATCGTTTTCACAGGATTTAGTTTGCCTACACTGCGCCTCACCCCATCCTTCACCCTCAGGCTACCCCGCCTTGCGCCATTGCCTACAACTGCGCCAGAATCCGCCGGCTTGTGCGCCTATAGGCCGGACTTTATCGTTTCCAGGTCGCTGACAAATCAGCGATCGGGTTTGGTAGCCCGGGTTGTCGGTGCATAGCGTCACCTCCTGCAAGTGCAGTCATGCACTTTGCTTTCTGGTGGCCATGCGCAGGGTCTCTTCGGAGGCGCCGGCTCCGATGCCCGGTCTACCAACCTTCGTATGGCCGCCACCCTCCGTTTGGTAGCGAATGGGTGATGGCTCCTTTTCAAATGCATCGGAGCTTCAATCATGTTCAAAGCAACCCCCAACCCACCGGACACCGATCCAACATCCCCGCACAAAACCGCCGCCGCTAAAAAACTCGACGAAGCCGCCGAGCGCGCCCTCGACTTCTATCTGAAGCCAAAACCGGAAAAGCCGGAGGCCGATCCCGCACCCGCTCAGCTCTTCACCGTGATCAACGGCATCGACACCGAATGCCTGCTCGCCAACCTGAGTGAAACCCTGGCTTCGGCCGATGCCATGATCAGTGATCTGGCGTTCGAGCTGGAGGGTTCACGTCGGCATGTGGCGCTGGGTATTCAGCAGTTGATCGAGCTGGGAGGGTTGCTGGCGAATCGGGCGTTGGATAACGTCGATCCGCGTTAGCCGACTCTCCACATAACCCTGTGGCGGGGGGCTCGCTCCCTCGCCACGGGAAAGATCTCGTCGGTCGCACCGCCCTGGCTGGCAGAACCATCCGAAGCGGATGGTACTCATGGCGCTCTCTCTTGATAGATGCTGGTGTGTTTTTACACCCACAATTTGCAGCAACGCAACGCTACCAAAGCCTTTACTAACCGATAAACGGCCTCAGTCTCCCCCGTCTACTGTCATTCCTGACAGTAGACGCAACACCCCATCCGCCCGTTAATAACCCCACCGGTTGTAGGCCACGCCCCCTCTGCGGCGGAGCACCCGATGCAAGGGTATTTTCATGAAAAAGTCATCCGAACCTGCCGAGCCAGACAACAACCAACCACTGAACCTTGATGAGCCGTACATCCCCAACATAGCGCTTCCCTTCGAAGACTACGACGGCGGTATCGGGGTCGGGCTGGTCGAGGGTGGGTTGAAATGCTACGTCGATATCTGGTTCCCCAACGGCGACGGCGACGCGATTGCCTTCTACTGGAACAACGCACAAACCCCGGTCTGGACCGCCACCATTGATGACAATCCCCCCGATCGGTTGCGGATTCCTCTCAACGCGGGCCTTCTCATCGAGGGCGATGCCAACCCGGTGTTCTACAGCGTGACCCGCCCCTCGCAAACCCCCGTGGACTCGCCACCGAAGAAGTATCTGGTCAAGCTTAATCGCCCCGGCGGCTATGACGCTGACCCGACCACACCCGGGCATTCGGGCCTGCGCTACACCCTTCCCCAGGAGATTATCGACAACGGGGTCGGCCCCATCGAAGCCGACGCCGGGGTGGTGGTCACCATCCATCACTACGAAAACATGCGCAAGAACGACCGCATTTACCTGGCCTGGGGCAAGGCGACGGTGGAGCACACCGTCCTGCCGGGTGAGGTGGACACCGATATCCCGATTCATGTCGACAGAACGAAGATCGAGGAGGGAGAGGACGGCGAGGTCATCGTTGCCTATCAGGTGGTGGATGTCTGCAACAACTATCCCGACGAGCGTGCGCCCTGGTCTGCCACTACCCCTGTGGTGGTCGATTTGGGCGGTAACCGCCTCGATGCACCGCAAGTGTTGGTCAACGAGATCCCCACCCAAACGATCGACCTCGAACAACTGGCGGGCGCCGACGTCATTTGCCGGGTGTACACCAACCGAACCGACTATTTGGTGGGCGATACCCTGCGCCTGACCTGGGTCGGCACGCCTGCACAAGGTGATTCCCAAGTCATCGTCGGGCCCCTCGACAAAACCGTCGAATACGTGCCGTTCCAATACGACTTTTCGATCCCCAATGAAGATGTGGTCGCCATCGCCAAGGGCCGAGCGTCGGTGTCTTACCTGCGAATCAGGAGCGGCGAAGCGGATCATCCATCGAACAATGCCTCCGTGACGGTTGTCGGCGAGATCCTCCGGCCCGCCGCCCCAAGTTTTGTCGGCGTGACGGGGAGTACCCTGGACCCGGATCTGAATTTCTACACCGTCTCAATCCCCTATTACCCAGGCCGCCAGCCCGGCGACCACCTCTACATCGTGTTTGAAGGCCTTGATGCCAATAATGGCTCGACCAGTTTCGACGATAACGCCTACGTCGGCTCGGAGGCGGATGGTCAACCGGTCCTGCGCAATGTGGACAAGGCCGAAATCAAGAAACTCGATGGCGGCTCGCTCACGGTTTATTACTGGATCAATCGCCAACGTAAATCCTTGGAGCTGCAACTGTCCGTGGGCAGCGGGCAACCGGAAATGGTAAAGCCCAACGTTATCGAGGCCGACAGCAACGATGTGCTGGACCCGGAGAAGGTGAATCCCGATGTGGGGCCCAATGTCATTGTTCCCTTCACTGACACCGTGCCCGGTGACATTATCGGCTTGCGCTGGAGAGGCTCGCGCGTCAGTGCGCCGGTTGACGAGCGGCCGCTCAATGCCAACTCGGCGGGAGCCCCGGTGCCGTTCACCGTGGCTTACCGTTATGTGCTCGACAACTTGAACGGCACGGTGGACGTCGACTATTACCTCAAGCGCGGCGCAGAAGTGCCGCGTTACTCGCGGGTGCGTTCGCTGACCATCGGGGCGACTGCCGCACCGACTCTGGAAAATGTGAAGGACGCAGACCAGGTCGAAATACCAGATAACACGATAACCCAATGGCCGAACGTGACCGTGTTCGGCAGGGCACAGGGTAACGAGCGAGTCGAGGTGTTTGATGGCAGCACGTCGTTGGGGACCGTCGATGTGCCCGATAATGGCCGCTGGCAATATTCGCTGAATAGACTGTTGTCAGGGCCACATAGTCTACGTGTCGAGGCGCTTTATGGCAGCGGTCTTCCCCCGTCCGTCACTCGCCGTTTCACGGTCCGGCTCAACCTGCTCAAACCCTTGATACCCAAAGCCTATAACCCGCCGGCGAATGATCGCATCCGGATGAGTGACATATACGCCGACTCGTACCTGGAAGTTGAAGTCCCGCACTACAAGGGCATGGACTCCATTCATTCGCTCAAGGTCCGCTGGGAAGGCCGGGTCGGCTATCACGACGGCCCGATAATCCCGGTAGGACCCAACCCGGGGCCCAGGCGGCTACGGGTTCCCAGGCTGGAAGTGATCGACAATATCGGCGGTTCCGTGACGGTGGGTTATAGCGTCAAGGAATACGATGGCACCGATACGCTCGAGTCGCAACGCTTGACCTTGCACATCGATCCGCAAGCCCTGGATCTGCCGGCCCCTACGTATTCGCGCACCGCGAGGAGAGTTACCGTAGATCACGCCGATATCAGGACCGGCTACAAAATCAGAGTGAGATGGACGATCGATGATCTGGCGCTTGAGGGGCCGGAAGAGGATCTGCACACCGGGCAGCCTTATCACTATGAGGTTCCCGCCGAGTGGGTCGGGCTGGGCCAAGACAAGACCGTCCTGGTGAACTACTCGGTCAGGCGAACGGGCAGTAGCGAACTCACGATGTTCTCACGGGTACTGAGACTGACCTTCAATGAGCCGGCCATCAGCGATATCCGTGACTCCAAGGGCAGTATTGCTCCGGGGGGCAATACCGCTGAGACAAGTGTCATGGTCACCGGTACGGCGAGCAAGGGCGAGCGGGTCCAACTCTTTGATACGGGTAACCCCGTGCCCATCAGCGCACCCGCCCTGGCGGATGCCACGACTGGCATCTGGAGCGTGGCGCTCAGCGGGCTTGCCGACAAGCTTTATGTTCTCAAGGCCAAGGCCCTTTATGGCAGCGGCGTGGAATCCTCTGAACGACGTTTTACCGTCAGGGCAATTGTCGCTCCGACGCTGGAGAGCGTGAAGGGCGGTGACGGGCGGGAGATTGCGAACAATTCGACGACGCCATGGCCGAATGTGATCATGTCCGGTAGGGCTCAGGGCAACGAGAAAATAAGAGTATTCGATGGCAGCACGTTGTTGGGTACTGTCGATGTACCGGGTAGCGGCAGTTGGGAGTTTCCAGTGAACAGATTGTTGTCCGGGGACCATCGTCTGCGCGTCGAGGCGCTTTATGGCAGTGGCTTGCCGCCCTCAGCCACGCGCAACTTCACGGTAAAACTCGATCTGCTCAAACCGTTGGTACCCAAGGCCTACAACCCGCCGGCGAATGATCGCCTGCGGATGAGCGATATCTACTATGACCCGTACCTGGAAGTTGAAGTGCCGCATTACAAGGGCATGGATTCTATTCACTCGCTCAAGGTCCGCTGGGAAGGTCGGGTCGGCTATCACGACGGTGCGATAACCCCGGTAGGACCCAACCCAGGGCCCAGGCGGCTACGGATTCCCCGACTGGAAGTGATCGACAATATCGGCTCCTCCGTGACGGTGGGTTATAGCGTCAAGGAAAACGCCAGCAGCGAGACGCTGGAGTCGCAGCGTCTGACCTTGCACATCGATCCTCAAGCCCTGAATCTGCATACCCCGACGTACTCCAGTGCCGCGAGAAGAATCACCGTGGATCACGCCGATATAAAGACCGGCTACAAAATCAGAGTGAGATGGACGATCGATGGGGTGGCCCTTGAAGGGCCGGAAGAGGATGTATTTACCGGCCAGGCCTATCAATACAATGTCCCCGCCGCGTGGATCACGCAAAGTCAGGGCAAGACCGTATTGGTGAACTACTCGGTCTGGCAGGCAGGCAGTAGCGGACTCACGATGTTCTCGCGGGTGCTGAGATTGACCTTTTGATGGGCTGAGCTGATGGGCGATGGAGGTGGGCGGTGAGCCAGGAATGGTTCACCGCAACCCTTGGATCTGTGTGTACCGTTGTCGGCCTTGCTCAGTTAAGTGGCGGACGTTACAAACCTGCACGGGCAACGTTAACTCTGAGGACTTGCGAGAACATCCGTTGCTCACTGCTGTTCTTGCGGACAATCGAGTAATTGATCAATACCGTTTTTCCGCTGTTTTCGCTTATCCAGGCACTGGGGATATTAAATACATTGGCCTGGCCAGTGGTCACATCCTGGGTTTCAGTGTCGCGCGTTGTCACACCCACCCATCGGACCCTGACGGTATAACCAGTCTGGCCTCCATAGTTCACGGTCACTTTGGAAGCCGAGTAACTGGGGGCGGGTAATGGATGAACTGCTTGCGGATCGATATGCAGTGTCAGCCTGTCTGACTCTATCGTCTCACCAACCCCTTTTTCCTTGACGGAATAGCCGACCTCGACAGAGCGACCGATATTGTCGATGACTTCCAGTCGAGGTATTGGGATCAGTCTTTTTCCGGGGGGATCTCCGACGGGGATAATTGCGCTGTTGTAGTTGACTCGACCTTGCCAGCGGACCCTGATGGTGTCGGTGGCATGCATACCCGTGTAATGCGGTACTTCAACATCCACATGAGCGTCGGTATAGATATCGCTCATTTTCAGGTGGTCGCCCGCCGCGTTATAGGTTTTCGGTACTTTGGGTTTGATTTTTTTCGGTGCCTCTGGAAGAACGGCTTGATCGGCGTCTCGGTACTCGAAGGTGGCTTGTCCCTGAAAAGTACCAGGTAACGTGAGTTTGATAATGGGCAAAACAATGCCTGTTAGGTCATGAAAGCGTTTCTGGTCATGTTGCACCGAAACGATACCGGTATTAAGGGTATAGATGAACGCCTCGATCGGTAACTGATCAGGAATGCCCGTGGGCCATGTCGCCAATTTAGTATCGTTGGGTTTATCGAACCCGGTAGGAAAGATCAAAGGTCCCGTCAGCAAAGCTTGATAAAAAGCAGCGGCTGTGGGGGTGCTAGAGGTTTTACTGACGTCAAAGCCACAGCGTTGTTTGGATTGGGGATATCTCACGTAATGATCGCGCCACTGCTCGGCGGTGTGAATATTCTGTAAGCCGCATGGTACGCTGATTGCGGGTTGATCCTTATGGGCACCGCAACCTTTGTTAGAGCGATAGTCTGACTGACCGTCAATGGGGAAAAAGCACAGGACTTCTATCTTTAATTTATTGACGGGGGTGTCCATGTAGGGCACAAAAACATAGCCCTTATCATAGTCGAAGGCCAAGCGCTTCATATTGAAGTCCGAGCGTAGATAAGAAAATGAAGTTCCTCCTACACGTATCGCCGTGTCGCTGGGGTCCCAGGCATCATAAGGCTTGTTCTCTGAATGGCTCGTGCCACGCAATACAATCCCCGAACACAAAAAAGCCGGTCTATTGGCCGAACCGCAGTCGGTTCGGGTGTCCAGATAGCGGCGGCGCAGTTCAGCCGCCACCTCGGGGCCTTGAAGCGGTTGAGCAGGGGACGCTGCAGCGCTTGGCGATTGCTGGTTGTGATCGTAAATATCTGGCTCATGAGGGCTAAATTCCGTACAACCCAGGAATAACAGCGACGCCAAGAGCGCGACGAGTAATTTTTTCATGTTCCCACTCCATTGGTGATGTCAATGGGTTCTATTTATAAATTGACTCTTAGCACGTGCGAGAACATGCGTTGCTCCGTGCTGTTCTTGCGAACAATCGAGTAATTGATCAACACCGTTTTTCCGCTGTTTTCGCTTATCCAGGCACTGGGGATATTAAATACATTGGCCTGGCCGGTGGTCACATCCTGTGTTTCAGTGTCGCGCGTTGTCACACCCACCCATCGGGCCCTGACGGTATAACCAGTCTGGCCGCCA
Source organism: Pseudomonas sp. P105 (assembly GCF_032614175.1). NCBI lineage: Bacteria > Pseudomonadati > Pseudomonadota > Gammaproteobacteria > Pseudomonadales > Pseudomonadaceae > Pseudomonas > Pseudomonas sp. P105. Next base: position 4,652,580 of record NZ_CP126693.1, on the reverse strand, counting down.
TAGTTCACGGTCACTTTGGAAGCCGAGTAACTGGGGGCGGGTAATGGATGAACTGCTTGCGGATCGATATGCAGTGTCAGCCTGTCTGACTCTATCGTCTCACCAACCCCTTTTTCCTTGACGGAATAGCCGACCTCGACAGAGCGACCGATATTGTCGACAACTTCCAGACGAGGAATTGAGATCAGTCTTTTTCCGGGGGGATCACCGACGGGGATAATTGGACTGTTGTAGTTGACCCGACCCTGCCAGCGCGCCCGGATGGTATCGGTTCCATGCATACCGGTGTAGTGAGGTATTTCAACATCCACATGAGCGTCGGTATAGATATCGCTCATTTTCAGGTGGTCGCCCGCTGCGTTATAAGCTTTGGGAACCTTGGGTTTGAGTTTCCCCGGGGTGATGGGAAGGACAGCCTGGTCCGCGGCGTTATAGACAAACGTGGCATCTGCAGACGCGGTGCTGGGTAAGGTCAAACGAATGATGGGGACCACCATGCCCCCGGTGCGGTCGTAATATTTCTGTTGGTCGATTCGGGCATTCGCCAGCCCTGTATCGATGTAAAAGAAGGCCTGAATCGGCAATACGCCGGGCTGATTTTCAGGCCAGGCTTTGATGCGCAGCTCGTTGTGATCGGCAAAAGCCTCAGTGGGGATCAATGAACGAACCCGAATGGCTTGGTTGAAGCCTTGGACCGCCTCTGCATCCAGGCTGCTCGTTACCATAAAGGCGCAGGAGTGCGCGGTTCTATATTGAGAGACCTTTCGATAATGAGCCACCCATTGTTCCGCGGTGGTAATGTTTTGCTCTCGACAAGGCGTGCTATCAGCAAATACTCGCGGAGGCACGATACTGTCTCTGCATCCATACTGCCCAGCGGCATCGCGATAAAACGTATCACCGTCGAGAGGGAAGAAGCAGATCACTTCGGGTTTTATTTTTCCGGAAGGGGCATTTAAATAAGGATAAAAAATCAAACCATTGAGCCCATACCATGGAGTGCGAACAAACTTTGTATCGGCTCTCAAATAAGAAAATGAGACTGCGTCGGTTTTTCTTGAGAAGTCGCTATGATCCCATGGATCGTAATTATTGCTGGTTTTAGTGATGCGTAGCGTTACCCCTGAGCAGAGAAAGGCTGGCGTGGTGGGCGTGCCGCAGTTGGCGGCGGTATTGTGATAAGCCGTGGTCAGTTTTTGAGCTGTTTCCTCACCGGAACGCTCATAACTACTGGAAGACTGAATGTCGGGCGGTGGCGACGGCAGTTGAGTGGCGCAACCAAATAATACGGCGAGCGCGAGGGCCGTGAGTGCCTTTATGCTGGCGTGGGTAAAGTTCCACTGTTCAAAGTACTTGCTCATGAGGGCTCCCGTCGTGGGGTGACTGTCGAGTCAAAACAGAACGTGGAGTTATTAACCTGCGGATACAGCCATGCGTCTACTGTTAGAAATAACAGGTCAAAGGAAGAAATAGCGCCATCTGTCGGTTAGCTTGAGCGACCTGTAAAGTCTGACAGTAGACACCGCATCTAAAGGCGCCCTAGAGTGAATTTCGAGAGTATAGATAAGTGTCCACTACCAGAAGAGGTGTTGTGATGGCTACGAAAGAACTCCGCCTGACCCTGGAGGATGTTGACGTTAATGTCAAAACCGACATTGATGGCGACGGCGATATGGACAGGCAAGACGAAAAAGTAATTCTGGATCTGGCAAACACCTTTTTCAGGTTTAAGTAGGGCGCTGCCATGTCAGATCAAATCGCCCTACACGTGCTGGTTTGTGCACTTTCGTTGATCGTCGTTGAGGCCGCCCGAGGGCAAGTGCCTTCAGACACATCAGAACAAGGACCATGGGGAGATTGGGGGACGGCGGCATACTGCCCCCAAGGGCAATATGTCTGGGGGTTTCGACTCAAAAGTGAACCCTATCAAGGCAGCGGCGACGACAGCGCACTGAATGCGGTTCAGCTTATATGCAAAAGTGGGGTCAACGGAACGAAAACTTACATCCGAAGCCTTGAGGGGAAGTGGGGCAGTTGGGGCGATGACTATATTTGTCGTGAGCATCCCGTCATCGCGTTTGCCATTCAGGTGGAGCGGCTTCAGGGGCGGGACAAGGAAAAGGGGTCGAAGGACGATACTGCCGCCGGCAATATCAAGATGAGTTGTGGGTCGCAAACCCTGGTAGGTGATCCGCCAGCGGCGTGGGGAGAATGGACCGGATTCTACAGTTGCCTCGATGGCCTCGGTGCCAAGAAGGTGAGGGGATTCCAGACCAAGGTGGAGCCCGATCAGGGCAGTGGGGATGATACGGCCCTGAATGCGATGCAGGTGTTTTGCGGCCTCTAGCTCTAGCCTACTGCCGTTTCGCAGCCTCACCAGCACAGAGCAGGTGCGGCCAATGGCAGGGATGAGGGGTAGGGAAAGGTCGAGTCGGCAATACCAGCAAGATTCACCTGGCGGCGAACCCAGGCAAACCGACCTTTGGTCGGCAGCCCATAGCCGATGCGCGCACCCTGCTAGCGTTAATTAATGGAGGGATGGGGGTAACCGCAGCTTTCATTTCACCCACCAGGTGAAGAGGTTGATCATGACCATCGCCGAATGGCGCATGCAGGGCGTCGAATTCATTGCCTGCAACTGCAATTGGGGCTGTCCCTGTCAATTCGATGCGCCACCGACCCATGGCCACTGCCACGCGGTGGCGTCGATGCGAGTGGAACGCGGGTATTTCAATCAAGTGGCACTGGGAGGCTTGTGTTGGGCCGCCACCTTCGCTTGGCCGGGCGCCATCCATGAGGGCAACGGCAGTTGTCAGGTGTTCATCGATGAACGCGCCGACGAGGCGCAACGCCAAGCCCTGCTGACCATCCTCTCTGGTCTGGAGAGCGACCCCGGGGCCAACGTGTTTCAGGTGTTCAGCAGCACCATGAGTGAAATGTTCGAACCGCAGTTCGTGCCCATCACCCTGTCCATCGATGTCGATCAGCGTTTGGCGCACCTGGACATTCCCGGCGTATTGCAGGCCAGCGGCGAGCCGATCCGCAGCCCGATCGACGGTTCACCTCATCGAGTCCGCCTGTCCCTGCCCAACGGCTTCGAGTTCCTTGAGGCTGAAGTGGCCAGCGGCAGCTACCAGACGCATTCAGCGCTCAAGCTTCAATCCCAGGACAGCCATAGCCACCTCGCCCACGTGCATTTCACCGGTCATGGCATAGAGCCGTAAAGATGGCAGAACCCCAGGCGGCGGCGCAGAGCAAGCGACTGACAGGCGAGCAGTTGTTGTTCCTGCTCTGCCTGCTCGCACTGACCGCATTGGCCTGGCTGGTACTGCTGCAGATGGCCCGTGACATGAGTGCGCCGGGCGGCATGGCCGATGCGGCAATGGCCGGTATGCTCATGCCCTGGAGCCTGGGCGATGCGCTGCTGATGTTCGCCATGTGGGCGGTGATGATGATCGGCATGATGCTGCCCAGCGCCTTGCCCATGCTGCTGATCTACCAGCAGATGCTGCGCAAGCGTATGCCGGCACCGCAGCGACACCTGGCCCTGCTGCTGTTCTGCAGCGCCTATGGCCTGGTCTGGGTTGGTTTCGCCCTGGGCGCCACGGCGCTGCAATGGGCGCTCGAGCGGCTGGCCTTGCTCAGTCCGGGGATGCGCAGCAGCAGTACCGCGCTGGGCGCTGGCCTGCTGCTGGTCGCAGGCATCTATCAGTGGTCGCCAAGCAAGGCGGTCTGCCTTGAGCATTGTCGCGGGCCACTGCATTTTCTTCTGGGCTACTGGCGCCCCGGCGTGCTCGGCGGCTGGCGCATGGGACTGGCCCATGGCGCTTACTGCCTGGGCTGCTGCTGGGCCCTGATGGGCCTGCTGTTCGTGGTCGGCGTGATGAACCTGCTCTGGGTGGCAGTGATCGGTGCCTTCATCCTGCTGGAGAAGAACCTGCCGCAGGGACTCTGGCTCAGTCGTATCTGCGGTGTGTTGTTGCTCGGCTGGAGCCTGTGGCTGTTGCTGGGCTAGGCTAAACCTGTGTGGGAGCGAGCTTGCTCGCGATTGCGATGGATCAGCAGGCATTGATTTAACTGACACACCACAATCGCGAGCAGGCTCGCTCCCACAGGGGGGCTTATTTCCAGGTATGAATCGGCCACCCGGCCGATTCGGCATGGGCCTTCAACACCGCATCCGGGTTCACCACATGGGGATAATCCACCCGCTGTAGCAGCGGCAGGTCGTTGCGCGAGTCGGAATAGAAACTCGCGCCCTCAAGGTTTTCCTCCTCGGCATCCAGCCAGTCCAGAAGCCGTGCGATCTTGCCTTCGCGATAGGTCAGGGTGCCGACGGTCTTGCCGCTGTACACCCCATGACTCACCTCAAGCTCAATCGCCAGGATCTCATCGATGCCCAGGCGTTCGGCAATCGGCTTGACCAGGTGCGTGCCGGAGGCGGAGATCACCAGGATCCGGTCACCGGCCTTGCGGTGTTCGGCGATGGTTTTGGTGGCGTCGCTGAAGATGATCGGTTCGATGAAGTCTTCCACCCACGGCGTCACCAGGTGTTCGATTTCTTCCGGGGTGCGGCCGATCATCGGTTCCAGGCTGAAGTCCATGTATTCTTCCATGCGCAGCTTGCCGTGGCTGTAGGCGTCCATCAGCTCATTGTTGCGACGCATGAACGACTCTGGATCGACCCAGCCCAGGCGCCCCATCTGCTCGCTCCAGAGGGTGGCGCAATCGCCGTGGATCAGGGTTTCGTCCAGATCAAAAATTGCCAGGGCCATCAGCGCGTTTCCCTTTTCAGAATCAACTTCAAAATCAATAAAGCCATCAGGCTACCTCACACAGCGCCGTCGAATCGATGGAAAGTGACAGTCGTGTGCCATCGGGGTGCAAATCGGCGGCGGAACGATTGAGCACGTCGACCACCAGCTCTACGCCGCGGGCTTCGACCCGGTAGCGGATCACGTTGCCCAGCAGGCTGTGGCTGCGGATCAGTGCATCGGGCTCGCCGCTGCGGCTCAGTTCAATGGCTTCCGGGCGAATGGCGATGCGACCGGTCACTGGCCGTTGCAGCAGTTTGCTGGCGCTGTCGGCGTCCAGCAGGTTGTAGTTGCCGATGAAGCCGGCGGCAAAGACATCGACCGGCGCAGTGTAAAGGGTTTCGGCATCGCCGCTTTGTACGATCTTTCCCTGGTTCATCAGGAAAATCCGGTCGGACATGGTCAGCGCTTCTTCCTGATCGTGTGTGACGAAGATCGTGGTCAGGCCCAGTTCGCGTTGTATCTGTCGGATCTGCTCGCGCAAATGTTTGCGAATCCGCGCATCCAGGGCCGACAGCGGCTCGTCCAGCAGCAACAGGCGCGGGCGGGTCACCAGGGAGCGGGCCAGGGCCACGCGCTGGCATTGGCCGCCGGAAAGTTGATGGGGGTAGCGAGCGGCGAAGTCGTGCAGCTCCACCAGCCGCAAAATCTCCAGTACCCGTTGGCGGCTGTCCTCGGTCGCAACCTTTTGCATGCGCAGGCCGAAGGCGACGTTCTGTTCCACGGTCATGTTGGGAAACAAGGCGTAGCTCTGGAACACCATGCCGATCCCGCGTTTCTGCGGGCTCAGCGGGACGATGTCCTGTCCGTCCAAAAGGATCTGTCCGGCATCCACCGCGGTCAGGCCGGCAATGCAGCGCAGCAGTGTGGACTTGCCGCAGCCGGAAGGGCCGAGGAGGGTGACGAACTCGCCCTTGTGGATTTCGCAATTGATGTCGCTGAACACCGGTGTGCCGGCATAGCTTTTTTGCAGGTGTTGGACGCTGACGTAGCTCATTGGCTTTTGTCCTTGTTCAAGATGTTGGCCGCCCAGGTCAGGACCAGTACGAAGAAGAAGTAGGAAATCACCAGCGCACTGGTGAAGTGACCGCTGCTGTTGCGCATGTTGTTCAGGTACACCTGCAGGGTTTCATAGCGAGTGCCGACGAGAATGTTGGCAAACACGAACTCACCGAACAGAAACGAGAAAGACAGCAGCAACGCCACCATCAAGCCCTTGCGCAAGTTCGGCAGTACCACCAGCAAAGCCGCCTGGAACGTGCTGGCGCCGAGCAGTTGGGCGGCGTCCATGAGGTCGCGCAGGTTGATGGCTTGCAGGTTGTTGGTGATCGCCCGATACATGAATGGCAGGGCAACGGTGAAGTAGCAACCGATCAGGATCCACGGCGTGCCCACCATCGCCAGCGGCCCGGAACCGTAGAGTTGCAACAGCCCCACTGAAGACACCACCGGCGGCACCGCGAAGGGTAGCAGGATGAGGATGTTCATCAGTGCGTCGAGCTTTGGAAAGTGGTAATGCACCACAAACAGCAGGGGCAGGATCAGCACCACGGACAGCACCAGCGCCCCGACGCAGACGATCAGCGATTGGCCGAAGGCGTTGAGAAAACGCGGATCGCTCCACAGCTGCACGTACCACTTGAAGGTGAAACCGCTGGGCAGCACGGTGGCCGACCAACTGCTGGCGATGGAGTAGATCAGCGTGCCGGCCAGGGGCAACAGCAGGATGGCGAACAGCAAATACACCACCAGCCGATGATAGAGCCCGGTAGAGCTCGATTCAGCGCGAGACATGGTAGCTCCTCTTGAGCAGCAACTGATGGACGACGGTCACCAGGGTCATCAGCGCCACCAGCACCACGGCCAGGGCGCTGGCCATGTTCGGGTCAAGGGAAATGTCCCCGGAGACCATGGCGGCGATGCGAATCGGCAGGACGTTGAAGTTACCGGTGGTTAGCGCATACACCGTGGCGTAGGCACCGAGCGCATTGGCCAGCAGGATCACGAACGTGCCCAGCAGCGCCGGGGTCAGCACCGGCAAGCCGATGTGCCGCCAGAACTGCCAGCCGTTGGCGCCCAGCAGCGCAGCGGATTCGCGCCAGTCCTCGCGCAGCGCGTCGAAGGCCGGGTAGAGCAGCAGTACGCCCAGGGGAATCTGGAAGTAGGTGTAGAGGATGATCAGCCCGGTTTTCGAGTACAGGTTGAAATCTTCAATGATCCCCGCCTGTTTGAGCATGATCGTGATGCTGCCGTTGAACCCCAGCAAAATGATGAAGGCGAAGGCCAGGGGCACGCCGGCGAAGTTGCTGGTCATGTTGGCGAAGGCGTTGACGAAGTTGCGCAGGCGCGAATCGACCCGACGCAGGGAATAGCTGCCGAGCACGGCGATGATGATGCCGAACACGCTGGACCAGAAACTGATTTCCAGGCTGTGCTGGATCGCTTGGCGGTAGAACTTCGAACTGAAAATCTTGCTGAAATTGGCCAGGCCCCAGCCGAACTCTTCCGATTCCAGGCTGTTGACCAGCACCCAAAGCAGCGGCGCGATCTGGAACACGATGAAGAAAATCGCGAAGGGCACCAGGCACAACGCTGCCAGCCATTTGCCGCGCGTCATGGCATTCACTTGAGCAACTCCTGGCAATAGGGTTTGTCGTGGGCAACGCCGAGCAACTGGCAAATGGTGCCGCACAGTTCAGTCTGCCGGGGTGCGGCGTTGGGGTTGAGGCTGAAGCCGTTGCCCAGCACAAACAGTGGCACTTCCCGTTCTTCAGCCAGCAGGCCGTTGTGGGAGCGGTCGTTGTTCATGCCGTGGTCGGATGTCACCAGCACCTGGTATCCGGCGTCGAGCCAGGCTTGCAGGTAAACCGCCAGGTTGATGTCGGCCGAGCGGGCGCTGTTGCGGTATTGCGGGGTGTCGAGGCCGTGCTTGTGGCCGGCATCGTCGATGTTCATGGGGTGCACCAGCAAAAAATTCGGCAGGTAGCGCTGACGCAGGTGTTCGGCGTCGGCAAACAGATGAGAGTCGGGGTAGTGGTCATTCCAGTAGAAATGTCCGTACTGGATCGGCAGCTCGGGGTTGTCGGTATGCCGATCCCGGCCGGCGATGAATGGTGACACGTTGTACAGCTCGCTGACCCAGTGATAGGCCGCGGCTGCCGTACTCAAGCCGCCTGCGGTGGCGTAGTGGAAGATGCTGCGCTGGTTCGACAGGCGCGAGACATTGTTGTGCACGATCCCGCTGTCGAGGGGCACGACGCCGGTCAGAATGCATTCATAGAGCGGACGGGACAGGGCGGGCAGTTCACATTCCAGTGTGTAGAGCGCCGCGCGTCCTGCGCCGACATAGGCCTGCAAATGCCCCATGGCATGCCGGGCGACCTCGTAGTTGAGGCCGTCGAGCACCACCAGGATGACGTTGTGCTTCATGGGTAGCGGGACTCCGGACAGATACCAGGAAACTCGGATTCACCAGGGACCTGATGTGGAAGCCAGCTTCTGTGGGAGCCGAGCTTGCTCGCGATGAAGGCGACACGGTTCAACTGCAAGACCGTGTCATCGTTCATCGCGAGCAAGCTTTGCTCCCACAGTGCTCGCTCCCACAATTGGATCTCCAGTGGATTTCCGAGCGGGAGCTATTGCCTCACTCCATATTGATGATCACTTCTTCCTGCCACTTCTGCGGCAGTGTCTTGGAGGTCTTTTCCCACGCATCCGCATCCTTGATCGGGGTCACGCCTTTGTACTGTTCGTTGGGCAGCAACTTGGCCTTGACCTCTTCAGGCAAGGTCAGGTGCTCGGCGCGGATCGGACGGGCGTTGCCCTTGGCCAGGTTGATCTGACCGGCGTCGCTGAAGATGTATTCGCGAGCCAGTTTGGCGGCGTTCGGGTGCTTGGCGTATTTGTTGATGATGGTGGTGTAGCCGGAGATGACCGAGCCGTCGGATGGAATCAGTACGACGTAATCATCCGGGTTGGCCATCTTGGCCTTGTAGCTCAGGCCGTTGAAGTCCCAGACCACGCCGACTTCGACTTCACCTTTTTCCATGGTGGCGATGGTCGGGTTGGCCATGGACAGACGCCCTTGCTTGGCGATCTCGGCGAACATCAACAAGGCCGGTTGAACGTTTTTCTCGTTGCCGCCATTGGCCAGGGCCGCTGCCAGCACACCGTTGGCGGCTTGGGCGGCGGTGCTCACGTCACCAATGGAAACCTTGTATTTGCCGGTTTTCAGGTCGGCCCATTTGGTTGGCACTTCGGAGCCGTGCAACAGCTTCTTGTTGACGATGAAAGCAATGGTGCCGGTGTAGGCCAGGGCCCAGTTGCCGTCCTTGTCCTTGGCCCAGTCTGGAACCTGTTCCCAGGTGCTCGGCTTGTAGGGTTGAACCACGCCTTGCTTGACTGCGATCGGGCCGAAAGCTGCGCCGACGTCACCGATATCGGCGCTGGCGTTGTCTTTCTCGGCGGCGAACTTGGCGATTTCCTGGGCCGAGCTCATGTCGGTGTCGATGTGTTTCAAGCCATAGATTTTGGCCAGGTCATCCCAGGTGGCTTTCCAGTTCGCCCAGTCATCGGGCATGCCGACGCTGTTCACGGTGCCTTCCGCTTTCGCAGCGGCTTCCAGTGTTTTCAAATCGGTGTCAGCGGCCATGGCAACAGTGCACATGGCAATGGTCGAGCCTAACAGTGATGCCAGGAAAAACTGTTTCATCCGAAGCTCCTATGGGCGTTTTCAACGCTGCGATTGCGGTTGTGTTGGTCTAGGTCAGCAATACCTGAGCCAATGTAGGCGAGCCCTGTGACATTTTGATGTCGGTGCAGGAGATGCCGGCATGTGCCAGGCGGGGGCAAAGTGGCTGCCAACTAAGCGTAGACCATGGTTAAGCGGCTGATCTGCAAGGAGTTGGCCGCTAACTTGCAGGGATGGCAATGAACCGTTCGGCGGTTCTGTCATCTACCAGTCATGTGCAGTGCCTAGGCTTGCAAGCATGAGAAACGGATGGATGTTCCATCGATTTCGCCCCGAAAGAGTGCTGGTCTAGTCCAGATAGGTAACGTTGATGCGCATCGAGACAACCAAAGCGGTGACAACCATCGGGCAAGTCCTGCAGGAGCAGCTCGACCATGGCTTGCTGGTGCCCGGTAGCAAGTTGCCGGCCGAGCGCAAGCTCAGTGAGTTGTTCGGCACTACACGCATCACCGTGCGCGAAGCGCTGTTGCAGCTCGAAGCCCAGGGGCAGATCTATCGCGAGGAGCGCCGTGGCTGGTTCGTCTCGCCGCCACGCCTGGCCTATAACCTGATGCAGCGCAGCCATTTCCACGCCATGGTGACTGCCCAGGGGCGAGTGCCTTCCACTCAAGTGATCTCGGCCCGTCTGCAGCCGGCTTCGGCAGCAGTGTGTGCCTGGTTGCAATTGCCGGCACTGTCCAGTGTGATCCAGATCTGCCGCGTGCGGCGTATCGATGAGCGGCTGGTGCTGTATGTCGAGCACTACCTGAACCCGCAGTACTTCCCGGACATCCTCGAATTCGACCTCAATCAGTCCATCACCGAGTTGTACGCCCGTCATTACGACTTGCACTACGGCCGGGTGAAGTTCGAGATTGTGCCGACCTCGCTACAGCCTGAAGCGGCGGCGGCGTTGAAAGTCTCGGTTGGCAGCCCTGGCTTGCGGATTGCCCGGGTCAATTATGACCAGCATCAGCGGTTGATCGATTGTGACCTGGAGTTCTGGCGTCACGATGCGATTCACGTGGGGGTGGACGTGCCGGAGCAACCGTCGGCTGCCTGAGGTGAGGTCAGATCGATTCGTTGAGTTTGGCCAGGATCCTGAACACCACTGTGGCGAGGATCAACAACATGCCGATCCACATGGCAAACACCCCGACGTTCTTGTCTCGGAAGTTGAAGCCGATGGCCAGCAGGATCATGCCGGCGATGATGGGCACCAGCATGGCATTGAACGCAGACATCGGAATCATGGCGACGGCCTTGTCGGAGGGGATAAGGTCAGTCTAGTTGGGGTTTTGCCGGGGTGTGATGATGTATGTCATGGCCACCTCGAATCTTGAGGCGGACATCATTGTGGCGAGGGAGCTTGCTCCCGCTCCAGTGCGCAGCACTGGCAAACCTGCATTCAGTTGCAGGTAGGGGGCTGCTGCGCAGCCCAGCGGGAGCAAGCTCCCTCGCCACAGGGGTTAGCTGCAACGGCAGCTATGGCAACTCACGACAGGCATAAAACGCGCTCAACACTTTCACCAGGTGCGCCAGGTCATGACTGCCGCACAGCTCGCGGATCGAGTGCATGGCGAAGGTCGGCAAACCGATGTCCACCGTGCGTACACCCAACTGACTGGCGGTGATCGGGCCGATGGTCGAGCCGCAGCCCATGTCGCTGCGCACCACGAAGCTCTGCACCGGTACTTCCTCGGCCATGCACAGGTGACGGAAGAACCCGGCGGTTTCGCTGTTGGTGGCGTAGCGCTGGTTGGTGTTGACCTTGATCACGGGCCCTGCATTGAGTTTCGGGCCGTGGTTGGCGTCGTGTTTGTCGGCGTAGTTGGGGTGCACGCCGTGGGCGTTGTCCGCGGAAACCAGCAGGGATTTCTGGATGGTCCGTACGAACTCTTCACCTTCAGGCAGCAAACGACGCAGGGTTTGTTCCAGCATCGGACCATCGGCGCCACAGGCCGAGCAAGAGCCGACTTCCTCGTGGTCGTTGCACACCAGCACGCAGGTCTCTTCGGTGTCGGCGTTCAACAAGGCTTGCAGGCCGGCGTAGCACGACAGCAGATTGTCCAGGCGCGCGCCGGCAATGAAATCACCATGCAGGCCGATGAGCGCGGCGCTTTGGGTGTCGTAGAAACTCAGCTCGTAATCAAGCACCACGTCCGCATTCAGGCCGTGTTCGCGGGCCAGTTGATCGGTGAGCACGGCGCGGAAGTCGACGCGCTCGTCACCGGCGAACTGGGCGAGAATCGGTGGCAGCTCATTCTGTGGGTTGATCGCCCAGCCCTGGTTGGCTTCGCGATTGAGGTGGATGGCCAGGTTCGGAATCGTGGCGATCGGCGCCTTGAAATCGATCAGTTGGCTTTCGACCTTGCCATCGCGGCGGAAGGTCACGCGCCCGGCCAGGGACAAGTCGCGGTCAAACCACGGCGCCAGCAGCGCGCCGCCATAAACTTCCACGCCCAGTTGCCAGAACCCGTGGCGTTGCAGTTCCGGCTGGGGCTTGACCCGCAGGCAGGGGCTGTCGGTGTGGGCGCCAACCAGGCGGATGCCGTCGTGCAGCGGTGAGTTGCGCCCCAGTTTGAAAGCGATGATTGAAGAGTCGTTGCGCGTGACGTAGTAACGGCCGTTGGCCTCGGTGGCCCAGGTCTCGCGTTCGTCAAGACGCTGATAACCCTCTGCCTCCAGACGTTGGGCAAGGCTGGCGGTGGCGTGGAACGGGGTGGGGGAGGCCTTGAGAAAGTCGATCAGGCCTTGGTTCAACTCTTCGCGCATAAATAACTCCAGACAGCAATGCGCGGGAGTTTACCGTATTGGGGGGCGATGGGGAGGGGAGAGGGGTAGGTATATGGGGAACTTGGGTTGTTGAACCCGTGGCGAGGGAGCTTGCTCCCGCTGGGCTGCGTAGCAGCCCCAACAGTGGTAACCCAATCAAGCAGGCATGCCGAGGTGTCAGCCTTTAGGGCCGCTTCGCGCCCCAGCGGGAGCAAGCTCCCTCGCCACAGTGTCGGTGGCGTCTCTCAGAACGGCGCCGGGCACTCGAAGCGCAGGCGTTCGCCGCTTTGCGGGTGGGTGAAGCTGAGCATGCTGGCGTGCAGGCACAGCCGTGGCCACGCAGCGAGGGCCTGGGGGTGGGCGTAGAGGCCGTCGCCCAGCAGCGGATGACCAATGGACAGCATGTGCACGCGCAACTGGTGCGAGCGTCCGGTGATCGGCGTCAGTTCGACCCGGCACCAGTCGCCGCAACGCTCCAGCACGCGCCAGAAGGTCAGGGCGTGCTTGCCCTGCTCATGATCCACCACGTGGCGCGGTTTGGTCGGCGGGTCGTAGCGCAGGGGCAGGTCGATGCTGCCGCTGTCCAGCTCCGGTTGGCCCCAGCACAATGCTGTGTAGGCCTTTTCGGTTTCCCGGTCATGAAACTGCCGAGACAGTTCGCGATGGGTGTCCGGATCCCGGGCCAGCAGGATGATGCCAGAGGTTTCCCAGTCCAGCCGGTGCACGATTCGCGCTTCCGGATAGCCGTTTTCCTGCAGGCGGGTGATCAGGCAGTCTTTGTTGTCGTCGGCCCGGCCGGGCACGGACAGCAGCAGGGTCGGCTTGTCGACCACCAGGACGGCGGCGTCCTGATGGATGATGCGGATGTTGGACAGGGGCATTCAAACAGTCTCGTAACAAACGCCAACGGCGGCTCGGGCCCTTTTTCCTAACCCTGTGGGAAGGACTTTGGGACCCGGAGCCGCCGTGGGCACCTGCAGGATCGATCAGCGATCCGGCAGGGTGATATTGAGTTCCAGAATCGAGCAACTGCCCTGGCTTTCCAGCGCCACATGCACATCATCGGACCCGATGTTGACGTACTTGCGGATCACTTCCACCAGTTCTTTCTGCAAGGCTGGCAGATAATCAGGGGTACTGCGCTGGCCGCGCTCGTGCGCCACGATGATCTGTAGACGCTCTTTCGCGACCGAGGCGGTACTTGGCTTTTTGTTGGCACGAAAGAAGTCAAAAAGATTCATTACCTACCTCCAAACAGGCGCTCGAAGAAACCTTTCTTCGTTACATCGAGGAATCGATGCTCTACGGTTTTGCCCAGCAGGCGATCGACCGCATCGCTGTACGCCTGACCGGCGTCGCTCTGGTCGTCGAGAATCACCGGCACACCCGAGTTGGAGGCCTTGAGTACCGCTTGGGATTCAGGAATCACACCCAGCAGGGTAACAGCGAGGATTTCCTTGACGTCTTCGACGCCCAGCATTTCGCCATCGCTGACACGTTGCGGGTTGTAGCGGGTCAGCAGCAGGTGCTCCTTGATCGGCTCTTCGCCGTTCTCGGCGCGACGGGATTTGCTCGCCAGCAGGCCGAGCATGCGATCGGAGTCGCGTACCGACGAGACTTCCGGGTTGGTCACGACGATCGCTTCGTCAGCGAAGTACATCGCCAGGTGGGCACCTTTCTCGATACCGGCCGGGGAGTCGCACACCACGAACTCAAAGTCTTCCTTGAGCTGCATCAGCACTTTTTCCACGCCTTCCTGGGTCAGCGCGTCTTTGTCGCGGGTCTGGCTGGCGGCCAGCACGTACAGATTCTCAAGGCGCTTGTCCTTGATCAGGGCTTGCTGCAGGTTCGCTTCACCGTTGACCACGTTGACGAAGTCATAGACCACGCGACGCTCGCAACCCATGATCAGGTCCAGGTTACGCAGGCCGACGTCGAAGTCGACGATGACTGTTTTGTGGCCGCGCAGAGCGAGACCGGTACCGATAGCGGCGCTGGTGGTGGTCTTACCCACACCACCCTTGCCGGATGTAACCACGAGAATCTTGGCCAAGGTGTTTCACCCCTAAGGAAAAAGGACTTTTTCAGCCCCTGAAAAACATCTCTTGAAACTGCTGCAATTGGACAGGCTTGGCTGGAATCGGATGCGGGACGGGGTCTACCTCCGGTAAACACTGCCTTATCCTTTTTCCTACGTCGTTTAAGCCGTTTTCGCTACGTTTTAGAGATGCTTGGAAAATGCGGCAGTATCCGTTAAAGCCGAATGATGTTCAACACGTCGCCCGACAGGCTGACCTGGACACCGGCCCCCCACAGCGGGTCGCGACGCAGATCCTCGGAAACCTTGTACTGCCCGGCGATAGAGACCAGTTCAGCGCTCAACTGCTGACAGAAAATCCTGGCTTTCGTATCGCCCTTGACACCGGCCAGGGCACGGCCACGCATCGGGCCGTATACATGGATGTTGCCATCGGCCAGAAGTTCCGCACCCGGGCTGACCGAGGACACCACGACCAGATCACCACCCTGGGCATAGATCTGCTGCCCGCCACGTACCGGAGAGGTGATGACTCGGGTCGGCTTGATGGTCGGTTCTGGTGGTTTTTCCGGCTTTTTCCTGGTCTCGACCGGGCTCAGTTCCAGTACCCGTTCCCGGGCGCCCGAGGGCGGCAGCACCGGAATGTCCACGGCGATGGCGGCGGCGATGTCTTCGATACGGCTGGCCCGGATCGCCAGGGTGCGCAGGCCGTGCTGGCGACAAACCCGCATCAGGCCCGGCAGATCCACGGCACCTTCGCCGGCCGGCAGTTTGTCCAGCGCCAGCACCAACGGGGCATTGCTGAAAAAATTCGGGGCCTGGGCGACTTTTGCCGCCAACTGCCGGTCAAGGCTCTCCAGGTCGTTGCGGGCCAGCTCCAGCACCGTAATGGCGAGCATGCTGCCCTTCAGCTGGAACACGGGATCTTGGTCTAGCGGTTCGGTTTGGCTCATGGTCGGCGTACAACGGCTTGTCACTAAAAGTGCCGAGACTTATAACGAGATCGTCCCCGGGCCGCAAGCCGGGTCGAACGATGTAGAATGCGCGGCCCATGTCTTTATGGAAGCTGTAATGGATCGCCCGCGTTTTCGAGCTGCATTTTTTCATCCGCGTTTCTGGCTGCTGTGGTGCGGTCTGGGGCTGTTGTGGCTGATCGTTCAGCTGCCCTATCCGCTGCTGCTGCGCGCCGGTCGTGTATTGGGTGCGCTGATGTATCGTGTGGCCGGCGACAGACGGCGCATTGCCCAGCGCAATCTGGAACTGTGTTTTCCTGAAAAGTCCGCTGCCGAGCGCAAGCGCCTGCTCAAGGAAAATTTTGCCTCCACCGGTATCGCCTTCTTCGAAATGGCCATGAGCTGGTGGTGGTCGCGCTCGCGCCTGGCGAAGCTGGCCCATGTCGAAGGGCTGGAGCATCTCAAGCAGGCCCAGCGCGAGGGCAAAGGAGTAATCCTGATGGCGCTGCACTTCACCACGCTGGAAATCGGCGCGGCATTGCTCGGCCAGCAGCACACCATCGACGGCATGTACCGCGAGCACAAGAACCCGCTGTTTGACTACATCCAGCGTCGCGGGCGTGAGCGGCACAATCTTGATTCCCTGGCGGTGGAACGCGACGACGTGCGTGGCATGCTCAAGCTGCTACGGGCGGGGCGGGCGATCTGGTATGCGCCGGACCAGGACTACGGCGCCAAGCAAAGCGTCTTCGTGCCACTGTTCGGCATCCAGGCCGCGACGGTCACAGCCACCAGCAAGTTTGCTCGCCTGGGCAAGGCACGGGTGGTGCCATTCATCCAGGAACGCCTGGCTGATGGCAGTGGTTACCGTCTGGTGATCCAGGCGCCGCTGGAAGATTTTCCAGGGGAGACCGAAGAGGCCGATTGCATCCGTATCAATCGATGGGTGGAGCAGTCGGTCAGCAGATGCCCCGAGCAATACCTCTGGGCTCACCGGCGCTTCAAGAGTCGTCCGCCGGGCGAGCCGAAGCTGTATGACAAACGCGGTTAAGCCTGTAGTCCACTTAATGAACACGGAGCGTTGCGATGACCCCACTTGAACCGGTGACAGGTTTGATTCTTTCCGGCGGCGGGGCTCGGGCAGCGTATCAAGTGGGGGTATTGGCCGCGATTGCCGAACTGTTGCCGGACGGGGCGGATAACCCGTTCCCGGTGATTGTCGGCACCTCGGCCGGGGCAATCAACGCGGTCAGCCTGGCCAGCGGGGCGATGGACTTCAAAACGGCCATCGAGCGCCTGACTGCCTTCTGGCAAGCGGTGCGCAGCCATCAGGTGATGCGCAGCGACTGGTGGGGCGTGATTGCCCAGGCGACACGTTTTATCAGCCACAGCCTGCTGGGCCTGGGCGCCCGGTTACCGGTGGCGCTGATCGACAGTTCGCCGTTGCGTGAACTTCTCCAGTCTCAATTCCACGCCTCGGGCATCGAACAGGCGATCGCGCAGCAGCAACTGCGGGCCGTGGCGGTGACTGCGTTCGGTTATGAGTCCGGCCAGGCCGTGACCTTCTACCAGGGCCGCGGCACCATCGAATCCTGGCTGCGGCACCGGCGCATCGGCGTGCCGACCCAGTTGTCGGTGGAACACCTGCTCGCCAGTTCGGCGATCCCCCTGCTATTCGCGCCGGTCAGGATCGGCCCGGAATATTTCGGCGACGGCGCGGTGCGTCAATCGGCTCCCATCAGCCCGGCCCTGCACCTGGGGGCCAATCGCGTGCTGGTCATCGGCGTCAGCGGCAATCCGCGCGGCCTTGGTTCGCCAGAGCCGTTGCAGCGCAGTTACACCGGCCAGCAACCGACCCTGGCGCAGATCGGTGGCCACATGCTCAACAGCACGTTCATTGACAGCTTGGAAAGCGACATTGAGCTGCTGGAGCGTCTGAATGGCTTCAGTCATCTGCTGCCCGATGACGTGCCGGCTCATGCGCTGGGCGCGGCGCCGGTGGAGGTGTTGGTGATTTCGCCGAGCCAGCCGATCGACGAAATCGCCGCCCGCCATCGCCTGGAATTGCCCCGCGCGCTGCGCATGTTCCTGCGCGGGCCGGGCGCGACCAAGACCAGCGGCGCCGGGGTGCTGAGTTATCTGCTGTTCGAAGCGGGCTATTGCAGTGAACTGATCGAGCTGGGACGCCAGGATGCGTTGGCTCAGCGCGAGGAGTTAAGCCGGTTCTTGCGGGTGACGGCGGGGTGATGCAGTAGCATCCACCGCCATCGCGAGCAGGCTCGCTCCCACAAGATTTCCTGAGCATCGAGGATCGATGTGGATCAGAAATGATACTTCAGCAAGAAGCTGGTATTGCTCTGATTGGTCTTGAAGCCTTCGCTGTCTTTGATCGCGTACTTGTTCTTCCAGTAGTCGTATTCCACGCCCACGTACAATTGCTTGGCGCCCAGCTTCAATGCCTTGCCCAGGTCATATTTGATCTGCGGGACGATGTGCAGGTTGGCGTGGTAGGTACCCTTGGCGTTGCTGTCGTTATCCACGACCCAGTCGATGAAACCGTCGAACAGGATATCGGATGAGCCCACCGGGAGGGTGTAGGCCCAGACCGGGGTGATCTGCCAGACATTGTCGCCAGCGCGCGGACCTTCGGTCTGGCGGTTGTAGAAATTCAACTGGAAGTAATCGAAACCGGGAATCGCCAGGTCGAAGCCCGGACCGATCAGGTACGACTCGTTGTCGCCCTCGCCGAACTCGTAGGTCATGGCCAGCAACACATCCTTGATCGGACCCAGTTCCAGCTTCTGGTCGAAGATTTTGCCGAACGACAGGCGTGGGCTGAACTCACCGTAGTAGGTGTTCGGGCCGGAATTGCTGTCGTCCTGGCCGTTGTAGAAGATCCGGTCGAGGAAGAAGAAGTTGTCGCCGTATTTCCAGGCATCGGCGTGCTCGAAGGTCACGGTTTGCTGGATGCGCGGGTTGATCTGGAAATCCTTGCCGTACAGGTAGCTCAGACTGTTGTTCTGCCACTGCAGCAGGTCATCGGCCATCGCCTGGCCCCCGGCCAGCAAAGAGCCTGCAAGTATCAGCTGGGTAGACGTACGTTTCATTCAGTTTGCTCCCAAAGGTAAGTGGTACTGCATTTTTTTAAGATCAGCGCTCTGGTGTGGCGCTTTTTTTCTACGGAAAAAACATCCGTTCGGTCAGCTTTTTGTTTGTGACAAGCGCTGACAGCAAGAGCTGAGCCAAGACCGGGATAAATCGGAAAAATGGCTTGTTCAGTGGTTTGAAGCGATCGAAAAAGTGTCTTCAGCGGGAACCGATATCTGCCAACACTGCAATAGTTGGCGTATCGGTCAGGATCTGCTGGTTTTACGCGGCCCGGATTCAAACGGCCGCGCAGGATACGGCCCTGCATTCATGGGCTCAAGTGCCCTGCAACGGCGCATTCGTGGCGAATTTGGGGCGTGATGGCGGGGCTGGTTCATCTGACGCTTTCCTCTTGTTTTTATTGTTGAGGCGCAGGCAGGCGCTGACGGGCGACCGGTCGTGTGCCGGTCTGCCTGTCAGCGGTATTACGTGTAGCGGGTGATGTCAGGTTTGATGTCGGCGGGACTCAGTTGGTCCGCGCCCCCTGGCTGATCCACGCGCCGATCAGGTCGCGTTCCTGTTGGGTCATCTGGGTGATA
Source organism: Pseudomonas sp. P105 (assembly GCF_032614175.1). Lineage (NCBI taxonomy): Bacteria > Pseudomonadati > Pseudomonadota > Gammaproteobacteria > Pseudomonadales > Pseudomonadaceae > Pseudomonas > Pseudomonas sp. P105. The sequence continues at coordinate 4,633,585 of NZ_CP126693.1, read as the reverse complement.
TTGCCCAGGGGCATGATCTGCGTGGCCACGGCCTGGGCCTGGATGCGCGCGGCTTGTTGCTGGATCTGCTGCGGGGTATCGAACATCACCCCGCCCGGCGCGGCGCTGAACAACGGGCTGGTGGGTTTGGCCGAATGACAGACCGAGCAGCGCTCCTGAATCACGCTGTGGACCTTCTCGAACGAAGGGCCTTGGGCATTGGCGGTCTGGGCCGGCGTCGATGCCGGTGCGGCCGCTGCCGTCGCCGGTTTTGCGCCGCCGCCCACCGCCGTTTCCGGCAACGGTTGGTACTCGATCACACCAGGGGTTTTGGCGACTTCCGGCGCTGTGGTCATGGGTTTTGGACCCGTGACATAAGCCAGGCAGATCATCGCCAGAGCGCCGACCGGCAGCGTCCAGGCATACTTGTTGCTGTCGTGGCGGGTATTGAAATAGTGCCGCACCAACACCGCCGCCACGGCAATCCCGGCCAGGATTAACCAGTTGTACTGGCTGCCATAAGTGCTCGGGAAATGGTTGCTGATCATGATGAACAGCACCGGCAGGGTGAAGTAGTTGTTGTGGCGCGAGCGCAACAGGCCCTTGGCCGGCAGCGCCGGATCCGGCGTGCGGTTCTCGGCAATGGCCGCCACCAGCGCGCGTTGGGCCGGCATGATGATGCGGAACACGTTGCCGACCATGATCGTCCCGATGACCGCCCCGACATGCAGGTAGGCACCGCGACCGCTGAACACCTTGCTGAACCCGTAGGCCGCGGCGATCAGCAGCACGAACAGGATCAGGCCGAGCAGGGCAGGGCGTTTGCCCAGGGCCGAGTCGCAGAGAAAGGAATACACGAACCAGCCGACGAACAACGAGCCGATGCCCAGGGCGACGCCTTCGGGCCCGCTCAGGCTGCTGCCCGGTGCCAGCAGGTACAGGGTCGGGTTCCAATAGAACACCAGGCACAGCAGGGCGACGCCCGACATCCAGGTGAAGTAGGCTTCCCATTTGAACCAGTGCAGGTTGTCCGGCATGGACGGCGGCGCGAGTTTGTATTTTTCCAGGTGGTAGATGCCGCCACCGTGGATGGCCCACAAATCACCGGCCAGACCGCTTTTGGGGTTGACGCGATTGAGGTTGTTTTCCAGCCAGACGAAGTAGAACGACGCGCCGATCCAGGCCACGCCAGTGATCATATGAACCCAGCGCACGCTCAGGTTCAGCCATTCCAGCATATGTGCTTCCACAGTCTTTACCTCTCGCCCGTCACGCTTGTTTTCGCGTGATCGGACGCTTCTCTTATTGGTGGGGGGCGAGGATCAACAACTCATCCTCTTTGAAAAAATGCTCATCGCAGTTATTGCCTGTGCCACTGCGATCAACCACCAGGAAGTCATCCCGCTTTTCGATCGTCAGCACCGGGTGGTGCCAGACGCCGCGATGGTAATTAATGCCCTGCCTGCCGTTGGTGACGAAGGCGCGGACCAAGCCTGATACAGGTACATCGCCAAGTGGCGCGACCACGATCAGAAAGGGGTTGCCGAGCAGCCCGATGAAAGCCTGGCTGCCCAGCGGATGGCGCTCCAGCATGCGTACGGTCAACGGCATCTCCAGCGCCTCGGCGCGGAAGATGCTGATGATCGCCTTGTCGTCCGGCTCGGCGGTTTCAACCGTCGCCAGGCGATGGAAGCGCATGGTCGAACCATTGTTGATCATGAAGTGATCGCTGCCGTCGGTTTCGATCACGTCACCGAACGGGGCGAAGGCTTCTTTGGTCAACGGTTCGATCTTGAGTGTCCGCATGCTGGTCTTCTTACCTTGAATTCTGTGTTGTTTGTTGTGCCGCCATCGCGAGCAAGCTCGCTCCCACAGGGGAATGCATTTCAAATGTGGGAGCGAGCTTGCTCGCGATTCGGGTTCACTCTTATTTCGACACCTTGCCAAGCACCCGCAGGCGACTCACGCCACCGTCCGGGAACACATTCAGGCGGATGTGGGTGATCGGCCCCAACGCCTTGATCTGCTCGGCGAAGGTGTGTTCGGCGTGCATCTCCAGTTTCTGACTCGGCAGCAGCTCGCGCCAGAACAGCGACTGGGTTTCGATCTGGCTGTCGGTGCCGCCCTTGACGAATGCGCCCTGGATCGAGCAGCTGTCCGGGTAGTTACCCTTGAAGTGCAGGGTGTCGACGATGACTTTCTCGACCTCGCCGGCATGGCCCAGGGCGACAATCACCCAGTCATTGCCCGGGGTGCGACGACGGGCGGTTTCCCAGCCGTCGCCCATGTTCACCCCGCGACCGGGGTTGAGGATGTTGCTCATGCGACCGAAGTGTTCGTCGGAACAGGCCAGGGCGCGACCGCCATTGAGGGCCGCGGCCAGGTCGATCTGTTCGTTGTCGCCCACGGCCGACCAGTCGCGGTACGGAATGCCGTAGACCCGCAGGCGGGCCACGCCACCATCGGGGTAGATGTTGAAGCGCAGGTGGCTGAAGGCCTGGTCATTGCTGATTTCATGGTAGTGGTGGCTGTTGCCTTGCAGTTCCACGGCCGACAGCACTTCAGTCCATTGGGTATGTTCGTCTGGCTCGCCGGAGGCCAGGAAGCAGGCTTCGAGGGACGCCGACGGCGGGTAGTTACCGGTGAAGAATGAAGTGTCGATGTCCACGCCTTTGATCGAACCCGGCACGCCCAGGCGGATCACCGCGCTGTCGTAGCCTTCGAAGCGCTTGCGGCGCGACTCCCAGCCGTCCATCCACTTGCCGTTGTCATCGAACACGCCCTCCTTCCATACGGCCGGAGTCGGCTGGAACAGACGGTTGGCGTCGGCGAACCAGTCATCGGTGACCGAAATGATCTTGGTGCCCAGGCGGGCGTCGGCCAGGTTGACGAACTTCTCGAAGGGTACGGCGTAAGCTTTCATTCTTCTTGTCTGCCTTTAATAAGTTGGCTGGGGATGCTTGCAGGGGCCTGGGCCTCAGGGCTGCTTGCTAAAGAGTCAGTAATCGGAACAACGCGATCTTGTTGATCTCTGCCAGCGCGCATTTGAACTCGGTATCTGCCGAGTGGTGAATGCGCGTTTCGAACGCCGCGAGGATCTGATGCCGGTTGCTGCCTTTTACCGCCATGATGAAGGGAAACTTGAACTTGGCTTTGTAGGCCTCGTTCAGCTCGGTGAAGCGTTGGAACTCATCGCTCGAGCATTGGTGAATACCGGCGCCAGCCTGTTCGTTGGTGCTGGCCTCGGTCAGTTGGCCCTGGACGGCGGCTTTACCGGCCAGGTCCGGGTGTGCGTTGATCAGCGCCAGTTGGCTGGCGTGATCGGCGCACAGCAGGATGTCGCTCATGCGCTGGTGCAGGGTTTCGATCTGGTCGATCGATGGGTCCTGGCCCAGGTCGAAAGCTTTTTCGGCCACCCATGGCGAATGTTCGTAGATGTCGGCGAAGGCTTTGACGAACGCTTCGCGGCTCAAGGTCGAAGGCTTGAGGGTCTGGAATGCGGTCATTTCGAAGCCCCTGATTTCAAAGCGCCCGGATGCGGGTGGGTCTGCTGCCAGTGGCGGGCGATGTCGACGCGACGGCTGAACCAGACCTGCTCATGGCCCTTGGCGTATTCAAGAAACCGCTTGAGGGCCGCGAGACGGGCAGGACGGCCGATCAGGCGGCAGTGCAGGCCGATGGAAAGCATCTTCGGCGCCTCGCTGCCTTCGGCATACAGCACGTCGAAGGCATCCTTGAGGTACTGGAAAAAATCATCGCCCTTGTTGAAACCCTGGACCTGGGTGAAGCGCATGTCGTTGGTGTCCAGGGTGTACGGAATCACCAGGTGCGGCTTGCCGGTGGGGGTGTTCGGTTCCCAGTAGGGCAGGTCGTCGTCGTAGGTGTCGCTGTCATAGAGAAAACCGCCTTCTTCCATGACCAGCCGGCGGGTGTTGGGGCCTGTGCGGCCGGTGTACCAGCCCAACGGACGTTCGCCGGTGATTTCGGTGAGGATGCGGATCGCTTCGAGCATGTGCTCGCGTTCCTGGGCTTCATCCATGTATTGATAGTCGATCCAGCGATAGCCATGGCTGCAGATCTCGTGACCGGCGGCGACCATGGCACGGATCACATCCGGGTGGCGCTGGGCAGCCATGGCCACCGCGAAGATCGTCAGCGGAATATCGAATTCCTTGAACAGCTTGAGGATCCGCCAGACACCGGCGCGGCTGCCATATTCGTAGAGCGATTCCATGCTCATGTTGCGCTCGCCCTGCAGCGGTTGCGCCGAAACCATTTCCGAGAGAAACGCTTCGGACTCCTTGTCGCCATGCAGCACGTTGCGCTCGCCGCCTTCCTCGTAGTTGAGCACGAAGGACAGGGCGATGCGGGCGTTGCCCGGCCACTGAGGGTGGGGAGGGTTACTGCCGTAACCGATCAGGTCGCGTGGGTAGTCAGCGCTCACTGCAGTTTTCCTTCTTGTTCGAACCATGTAGGTGGCGCCTGGGCGATGAATCACAGGCTGGCGTCACAGCGATGGGTTGATTGTATACAACTTTATGCGCACTTTGTAAGCCTGATTTTTTGCATTTTTCACTGCCGTCTCTGGCTTGTCTACACTGCAAGAAACCTGCCCATTTGGTCAGCTAAGGCATGACAATCCTGTGTGTCTGCTGGTTTTATTGCTGATCGGGTCCGAACCCTTCTCGAATGTGGCAGGGGATAAATTTCTGTTTTTTATTGTGTACAATTTTTGTTTAAAGTGTCTTAATTCGCTCATCGCCGCAGCGTTTCATGCTCCGAAACGGTGCGGCCTGTCTTTCAACTGATTCAGGAGGCGTCGGGCCGGACTGCTTGCAGCGAGGCGCGCACAATCAATGGGACGTTTGACTACTCACGTTTTGGATGCCGCGCACGGCTGCCCGGGCAGCTCGATCAAGGTCGAGCTGTACCGCGTCGAAGGTGCGCAACTGCAATTGGTCGCCAGCGCGCTGACCAACAGCGACGGCCGTTGCGATGCACCGTTGTTGCAAGGGGATGACTACCGTAGCGGCGTCTATCAGATTCAATTCCATGCCGGCGATTACTACCGTGCCCGTGGCGTCCAGCTGTCCGAGCCGGCGTTCCTGGATGTAGTGGTGCTGCGCTTCGGCATTTCGGCCGAGCAGGAGCATTACCACGTGCCCCTGCTGATTTCGCCCTACGCTTACTCAACGTATCGAGGCAGCTGATCCCCCAAGCAGTTGCCTTGTCCTGGAAGCGACTGCGCATGTAGCTTCTTTGGTTTTTCGCCCGCTCACACTGCGGGCTTTTTTTTGAGCCGTGTATTTACAGCCTGGAATTGTCATCCCGGATGATAAAAATCGTGTCTGCAACGCCGGGACGGATTTCAGTACCGCCCTTGAGCCAGATGATTTTATTGGCACTGTGGGCATCGTTGACGGCTTTCGCAGCGACTCCGCCAACCTGGGTTTCCAGGCGCAGCTCGGCTGTCTTGGGATCCATATACATGGGGAGGGAAATCTTCGGAATTCTGGTGCGGTGCAGGCTCATGAAAAATACATAGTCATGCCCTGTGCGGCGAAATACCAAAGCGGGAAAGCTGTTGAAAGAGTTGGGCTCAATGACTGTATAGCCATTACGTGTCAGAAGGGCGGCCATAAAGCGTTTGAATTCCACTGGCGAGTACGACGTCAGATAAAGAAGCCACTGTCGCTGGAACCGCAGGGGATCAAAATCCAACCGATTCAATATTCCTGTAGAGGAGGGGTTAGGCAAGGCTATCGAGCGGGCAGCGCCTCGGGACGCCGAAGAGGTTGGAAGAATCGGAAGCATCAACAGTGGATCGGACCATTGCGGATGTGGCGAGTGGGTCGCGTTTTCCCAACTGCTGTAAATCTGCCGGAGTGCGGTCAAACCCGCAGAGTCGGCGAACGGCGAATCATTGCTGAGTTCAAATTGCCTTCTTGCGATATTTTCCAGGGTGACGGTCGTGACTTCTGGAAAAAAATCCCTGACGTAGGCCGTCAGTGTTTTTTCAAAGGGTAGCCTGGCGTCAATTTCCCAATGGTTGTCCGGCGGAACTTGTATTGCGCCTCGGGGTTGCTCGTCAGGCATATGCCTGAGGGTGGCTTCCAGCAGGTCAAAATCATAGATGGGATGAGCGGGTGATTGAATGTAGGTGATCGGGGATTCTCGCGCGTCGGAACGTGTCACCACCTTATAGTGAACATTGTTTATGGTGATCAATTCGGACAGCGTGAATCTTGGGTCAACCCCCCAGTTTTTCCTGAATGCCCGTGTAGGCGGGAGATTGAAGTCACCCTGCTGCGTCTCACGGTGTGCAAGTCGACGCCATAGGAGGCTGCCCTCCACTTGTTCCAGGCGTGGTCCGGAGGCAACAAGTTCAGTGCCTGATCGGGCTCTGTAGTTCTGTTCGGAGTCGCGACCAAGCAGCACCGTCCCTCCCTCTGCAAGCTCAACGTAGGTGCGTGTCTTGAACGTGCGGATCCCAGAGGTTGCGTCTGGCTCCGATAACAGGGGGACCAGCTCAGGGGAAAGGTAATAATTGTCCAGCGATACCGACAGGGAGCCATCACTGATGGCTGTCGCGGATGCGATTTCGGATACCTGAACGGTCGGGCGCTGCGATTCAGTCGCTTCAGTTTGGCGTCCGGTTGGCGAGCCGGACGCCTGATCGGTTTCTGCGCCTCTCAGGGGATTGCCGAGCATTGTGTCCAGTGACGTGTCGCGACTGGAGTGAGGCGTATCAGGGGACGATTTGGTAAGCGTGGGTCGGGTGTTTCGTCTTGGACTCATTGAAAATGTCTGCTCTTGAGTTTGAATATTGATGATTCAAGTAGGTATCAAGCTAATGGCCTGTCGTAGAGCCGGAGGCTGACAGGCCCTGGGTTCCAGGATGTTCGTGGAAAACCAGCAGACAGGTGCACTACATATGTATGGCGTGTGAAAGAAACCGTCGAAGACGTTCCTCAAGGTCAGGTAGGTTCGGGAGACGCCTCAGCCAATGAGAGGAACCAGCTCAATTGCGAGAGCCTTATGCCGAAGACCGCGCTCAGCGCTAACGCCCGCGCAAACATCACTGAGTTGTCCAAAGTGAAGCCTTCTATCAGCTCCACGCATTTTTCCCGCAACAGACGAAGTGTGTCATCACCCAGGGGCGGCGTCTGATTGAGCCCCTCGCGGGCCAGATCCTGATAGATCTTGAGGGCGTGGTCACACAGGTCTGTTTTTCTCAGGTTCGCCGCCTCAATGACTCGGGACTTATCGGTGTCAAGGATCCATTTACGGGTTCTGAGGTTGTAGCTCAGTGTGCCGGGAGACCCATCTTTGACAGCAACGTGAAGAACCTTCAGTTCTTCGGATGTCAGGCTCGACAGTTCGCTGGGCAATGGGATGTTGGGGTCGGTGAGCGGGGCAAAATACCGGCCATCAAGCGCTTCTACATAAACCCGCTCAAACAGGCTGTCGACAGCATGAACAACACCTTGTGCAGTGATGACTCGTATCGGGTCGACAAGGTCTTCAGCTGCATAGACGGGAAGATGGATGGTGGTTCCACCTATTTGCAGCAGGTTGGAGGACAGTTTTATCTCGACTTGGCCCAGGCGCGTGGCATCCAACTCCCATAGGGAGGCACGGGGTAACCGAGGATTGGCGCCGGCCAATGCACCTGGCGTGGACAGGCGTAACGTCATGTTCGGGCTCAGGTGAACCAGGTAGGTGGCGCCTTCGCCAATCAGGACTTCGATACCCGTTTGTTCCGTGGGCGATGTCAGCAGGGCGCAGGTTGCCCAACTGCGCATGTAATAAGGTTTTTTGTCCAAGGGTTGTAGATAGGCGTATTTCTTTTTGGTAGGCGTCAATGGCAATGGAACGTCTGTTTTCCATGCCACCGGATCTTTACCTATGAATGTTTCGTCCAGCAACAGGCCATAGTCGGGCGAGGGTTGGACCAGGCGGTACGACGAGCCGTCGTTCAGGGTGAGGATAAAAGTATGATGCGAACCGAGGGCGGAAAATGCACGCCGACCGGTCTTTGCGTTTTGCGCGCTATAGCGCTCATCGGAACTTGCCAGATTTTTCAGTACGACTTGGCGAACACCAAAGTGCAAGGTCAGGCCGCATTCGCCATATTTGATGCTGTCCCCTTCATCTTTCTGAGTGACATGAGCCTTGTAGTAGGCCTCGATACGGGTCAGCTCGGCGTTGGCGTAGTCCAGATGAAGGGTGGTGGAAAATTCGCTTTTTTGTTTGACCTTGAGTGTGGTCAGTTCATTGAGATGTGAAACATAGTAGCTGGTGTCTTTGTCATGGCTGATCGGCTGCTCGCTTCGATCAGGCAGGATAGCCGGGTTGTGGGGTGTGCCTGGCTGCACCACAACTGTTTCAATGTCGAGCGGGCTGCTGGATTCGATCGTGTCGGGCAGGTCGGGCACCAAATGGTAGCCATCCTGGGTGATGAACGTCAGTCTGTTGTTTTGTAAGGCTCTTGGAAAAGCAGAGTCTTCATAGACTTCCCTGATGGTGACTTTGCGAAACTCCCGGTCGCTTGCATCAAAGCATGAAGTAATGACCAGATGGCCGTCTTCAATTCGCCAGCTTTCAATCAGGTCAGCTCTCCAGTCCAGCGCGATGACGCTGTTGTCCACACCATCTTCGGTGATGGAAACGTGGCCGGTTTTATGAGCGATGGCATAGATATCCTCACCCGGTCCGCCGTCTGCGTTGCGGTTATTTCCATTGAGAATGAAAATTCGGTCATCTCCCGCGCCGGCGTCGATTGAATCGTTGCCGCGGGACTTGATGATGTTTGGGCCGGCTGTCCCCTTGATGATGTTGGCACCGCCCTCGGGAATTTCTACGTTTTCAATGCTTTCAAGGTCCGCGTGGCGATGACGCTTGCTCTGCGTGTCATGACTTTTTTGAGTGATGATGGACACTTGCCCGACGTCCAGGTCGACCTGGTAACCCAGACGCGGCTCCTGATGACTGCTGCTACGGCCCGCCAACACCAGGGTGTCGTTGCCCAAGCCACCCACCAGGTTATTTGCTGACGTTTCACTGAGGGTTTCCGTGGAGCCTTCAAAGATAAACACGTCGTCTTTTGTGCCCCCGGTCAGTTTTTTAACGCCCGCCCCGTAGTGAAAGACGTTTGGCTTGTTTTCGACGCCTTCAACGATGTCGTTGCCGCCGCCGATGTACCAATGGATAGCTTTATGTTCGGCCGACGTTTCAATGACTGCGCCGGGCGTCTGAGCCGTAACGCCTTTACGCGCATCGATCCGGTCGTCGTTGTCTTTGATCTTCGGGCGGACTGTTGTCGCCCGGTACCTGGCACCGGTCCACCAGTTCCAAGTGTTGTAGGGCACCGGTTCAAGCTCCACGGTGAATGTACCGTTTACGATTGCCTCAGTGCTGTCTTTCAGTGGGCCTTTGAGCAAGTGCGAGGCATTGGCCTGCAGCAGCTTTGTATGTTCGGCGGTAGCCTTGGCGATGGTGTAGCGATCCTGGATATCTTTATCAGGGCCCATTGCCCAGAAGGCCAACCAACCGGTGCGCAGACGCTCGTGCACGGTGAGTTCTATATAGTCGTCGATGTCATCGACTTGACGAACCGCGCCCCAGATTTGTGAGCCAACCACCAGGATAAGTCCGGCGGCAAGGCCCACTGGACCGGCTGAACCAAATCCCGCCAGCGCCGCTATGCCAATGGTTAAGGTCATCGCGGCGCTGGTGACGCTCAAGGCTGCGCTGACATAGTGGTCGGTGGCTTCTTTGCCAGTGGCGTGGGCAGCCGCCTTGAAAGAATCAACCGCAGCAATGATATCGAAAGGAAGTGTCAGGACGCTGGCAATCAGCCCACTTCCACGGGCGAGGCGCGTGGCAAAGGTCGTTTTGGCAAAGCCCTCGAGGGAGCGTTGGCCGGCCCTGATCATCTGAGAGGCTTGTCTGGTCACCGCAGCTTCGACACCGATTGAAGCGACTTCGGCGGCCACGCTGGTCCCATTGAAAATGGTCTGGTAGGAGTCCTTGTTACGGATGGCGTCTTGCAGGCCGCGCAGACCGCTATAGATTCCGAAGGCCTGAAGTCCAAGCCCTGTAGGGATGAGGATATTGCTCTTGGTTGTATTTGCCCAACTGAATGCTCTATGGCTAAGCCCTTGTATAGCGAGCCTTTGGGCCGATTTCAGGAGTTTTTCCAGTGTTCTCCGATGGCTGGCGGGTTCGGCCTGTGTTTCAGGCGTTTGCCTCAATAATGGGGGCGCGGCGGGTGAGCGCTGGCTCGCCATTTCAAACAGCAACGTGGGCAGCCGATAGTCGTTTGCGTCGGCGGTTAGTTTGAGCCGGGTTTCAATATTGTTTGCGTTGAACTGTAACGAGTTCACGAAAAAACGATTGAGGCTGCGGAAAAAAGTATTGTCGCCGTTCAGCGGCTGTCCATCGGTGGTTGCGCCTAACGCATCCAGGGCTGAACGGGTGACAGTCACGGAACCGATGTGCAGCGGGCCGTAAAGTTTATCGACGATTTCGAGTTGGGCTTGTCTATGTTTGTGCTCCGAACTCAGCTGCGTCCCATCGGCAGTCTTGAAATCGAGTGTTTCGATGGTGTGCTTATTTGTAGGCACGCCTAAGTCGGTAATGACTACGGCATAGTCGTCGGGCACCGGGCCGGGCTGGAAAATCTGGGCCATTGTGAACGTCCTTGTTCAACGATGATTGAGTGGCCCTATATGTAAGATGCTTCCTGGCGGGGTGTATATCGATGGGTTGTTTCTACGTTTTGCGAAAGCCTCGAGTAAAAGATGAGGCTGTTTCGCAAAGTCAGGGACTCAGTGAGTCGACATCAAAGAGGCCGCGCCCGCACCGCCAAAGAGTCCTGCGCTGATGCGGTTGAACCAACTCTGGCCTTTACCCGTTCGCAGATATCGCGCCGCGCCGTGGGCGCCGAGGCCGTAAGCCAGCTTGCAGAGCAGGTCAAGAACGGTCCAGGTGGCGATCATGATCAGCAGTTGCGGCAGGAACGGTTGTTCGGCGCTCAAGAACTGCGGCAGGAAAGCGGCGAAGAACAGAATGTCCTTGGGATTGCTGGCACCCAGCACGAATGCCCGGCCGAACAGGGCGCGAAAGCGCGGGATGGCGGCGGCTTGGGGCACTTCGGCACCCTGGGACGGCTGGCGCGATTGCTGCCAGCTCTGCCAGGCCAGGTAAAACAGATACAACGCGCCGACCATCTTCAGGGCGCTGAACAGTTGCTCTGACGCCAACAACAGTGCGCCGAGGCCCAGCGCCGATGCGCTCAGCAGGCAAATCGAGGCGATCACGCCACCCAGAAACGCCGGATACGAACGGCGCAGGCCATAGTTCAGGCTGTTGCCGATCATCAGCAACGACAGTGGGCCGGGGATGAGGATCACCACCAGAGCGGCGCCGCTGAACAACAGCCAGGTTTCCAGATTCATTGCTTTGCTCCTGATGCAAGAACGCCTCACCCGACGGGGTGAGGCTGATGAATAATCCCGCCTACAAGAAGATGAACTTGGCGATGAAGATCGCGCAGAGCACCCACAGACTGACAGAAATTTCCTTGTGTTTACCCGTGCCGGCCTTAAGCACCACATAGGTGATGAAGCCCAGCGCAATACCGTCGGCGACCGAAAAGGTCAGGGGCATCATGATGGCCGTGACGATGGCCGGGATGCTGTCGGTCGCTTCGTCCCATTCGATGTGGGCCATGCCCCCCATCATCAGCATGGCGACATAGATCAAGGCCCCCGCGGTAGCGTAGGCGGGGATCATCCCGGCCAGGGGTGCGAAGAACATCGCGGCAATAAATAGCACACCGACCGTCACGGCGGTAAGCCCTGTACGGCCACCAGCCGCGACACCGGCGGCGCTTTCCACATAGCTGGTCACCGGCGGCACGCCGACCATGGCGCCGAACACGCTAGAGGCGCTGTCGGCTTTCAAGGCCTTGGACAGGTTCTCGATCTTGCCATCAGGTTTGACCAGCCCGGCACGCTGGGCAACGCCCATCAGGGTGCCGGCGGTGTCGAACATGTGCACGAACAGGAAGGCCAGCACTACGCTGATCATGCTGACGTTGAATACGCCGACCACATCCATCGCCATCCAGGTGGGCGCCAGGCTCGGAGGCGTCGACATGACCCCGTTGTATTGCACCAGTCCCAGGCCCCAACCGGCCAGGGTCACGGCGATGATGCTGATCAGGATCGCGCCGAACACGCGGTGATAGCTGAGCACGGCGATCATCAGGAAACACACCGCAGCCAGTAACGGGCCGGGCTCGTGCAGGGAGCCGAGCTTGATCAGGGTAGCGGGGCTGTCCACGACGATGCCGGCGGTCTTCAGGCCGATTAGTCCGAGGAACAACCCGACTCCCGCACCCATGGCATAACGCAGGCTCACCGGAATGCTGTTGAGCAGCCACTCACGCACCCGCGACAGGGTCAGGAACATGAATAGCACCCCGGAAACAAACACCGCGCCCAATGCGGTTTCCCAGTTGTAGCCCATGGTGCCGACCACGGTGTAGGTGAAAAACGCGTTCAGGCCCATGCCCGGTGCCAGGCCCACCGGCCAGTTGGCGTACAGGCCCATCAACAGGCAACCCAGGGCGGCGGCGATGCAGGTCGCGACGAATGCGGCGCCGTGATCGATGCCGGCGTCGGCCATGATGTTGGGGTTGACGAAGATGATGTAAGCCATGGTGATGAAGGTCGTCAGACCGGCAATCAGCTCGGTCTTCACCGTGGTGCCATGCAAGCTGAGTTTGAAGATGCGCTCCAGCCAACCAGTGCGTAGTGGCGGCGAGAGGTCCAGCGTCCGGGCTTCGGGTTTGCGGCTTTCCACAGCGAGTACTCCTCAAGAGTTTTATTGTTATTTCCAGCACGCCCGCCCCCTGAGGGTGGCGGCGTTGCTTTGAGGCAGGTAAGGCTGGCGAGGTTTTTTGACCCTATGGTCAAGAACTCGCACGAAGCGAATTATGCTTTTGTATACAAATAAAGCAAATAATGTTTTCTGTGTTGTCGACGAAATGTCTGGCGATAGGGATATATCGCCCATGCGGGCGCTATCGCGAGCAAGCTCGCTCCCACAGGGGAACGCCGGCAAACACAAATTATGTGCTCACCACACTCCAACTGTGGGAGCGAGCTTGCTCGCGATAGCGCCAGTCCAGGCAAAGCCAATCTGAGCCTAGGCCTTGCCCAGTGCCAGGTTCACCGCCAACCACCCATTCACCGCTTCCTCCCCAGCCTCGGCAAACACCCGCTCGAGCAATTTCACCTGCTCACGCCGCAACGCCTGTTCGAAGCGCTCGCCCTCGGCCGTCAGTTCCAGCAGCCGCTTACGCTTGTCCGTCTCGGAGGCGACGCTGTTCACCAGGTGCATTTCCATCAACTGCCGCAACGGCATGTTCAACGCCTGTTTGCTCACGCCAAGCAGCGTCAGCAATTCCTTCACGCTCAGGGATGGGTAGCGGGCGATAAAAAAAACGATGCGCTGATGCACCCGGCTCAGCCCGCGACGCTCAAGCATTTCATCGGCCTTGGCGGTAAACGCCTGGTAACCGAAGAAGAACGCTTCCATGGCCATTTGCTGGGAGGCCGGGTTTTTAAGGTCAAGCATGTTGACGTATCCAGAGAGGTCGGAGTAATTTCGGTCAACCAGTTTGACTCATTTTTCCAGTGACCCGCTACAGGTGACCCCCATGGCTTTTTCCGAACGTGTCTCGCGCCTCAAAAGTTCTTTGATTCGAGAAATCCTCGCCGCCGCGCAGCGTCCTGAAGTGATGTCGTTCGCCGGTGGCCTGCCGGCCGAAGCCATGCTGCCGAAAGTCGAATGGGCGGCCATGCCGGTGTCCATGGGCCAATACGGCATGAGCGAAGGTGAACCGGCCTTGCGCGAAGCCCTGGCGGCACAGGCGCGGTCATTGGGCCTGGCGTGTGAAGCCAGTCAGGTGCTGGTGGTCAGCGGCTCCCAGCAAACCCTCGACCTGGCGGCCAAGCTGCACATCGATGTCGGCACTCAAGTCATGCTGGAAGCGCCGACCTACCTGGCCGCGCTGCAGATTTTCCAGCTGTTTGGCGCCGACTGCATCACGGTGCCCCTGGAGGCCGATGGGCCTGATCTGAAACAGTTGCGAGCCCGACTGGAACAGTATCGCCCCGCGTTCATCTACCTGATTCCCACCTTCCAGAACCCTTCGGCGGTGCGCTACAGCGAGGCCAAGCGCGATGCCGTGGCGGCGCTGCTGGATGAGTTCGGCGTGACCTTGGTGGAAGACGAGCCCTACCGCGAGCTGACCTTCGACGGCGGCAGCGCCACGCCGATTGTCAGTCGCTTGAAGAAAGCCAGCTGGATCTACACCGGCACTGTGTCGAAAACCCTGTTGCCCGGGCTACGTGTGGGTTACCTGATCGCCAGCCCGGATCTGTTCTCACACCTGCTGCGGCTCAAGCAGTCGGCGGACCTGCACACCAATCGCATCGGTCAGTGGCAGGCATTGCAATGGATCGGCACCGAGCAGTACCAAAGCCATTTGAGCGAGTTGAGGGATTTTTACCGGGATCGTCGCGACCGGTTCCAGGCGGCGCTGCAAACACATTTTTCCGATATCGCGCATTGGAATGTGCCTCAGGGCGGGCTGTTTTTCTGGCTGACCCTCAAGCAACCGCTGGACACCCGCACCTTGCTCGACGCCGCGCTGGCTGCCGACGTCGCGTTCATGCCGGGAGAGCCGTTCTTTCCCGAGCCGGACAAGCATCCGGGGCACCTGCGGTTGAACTTCAGCCACATTGAGCCGGCGCGGCTGGATGAGGGGCTTAAGCGGTTGGCGGGGGTGGTGCGGGAGGCTTTGGCGGTAAAAGCAGCCTGACTTATGTGGTGACTGGACTGGCCCCATCGCGAGCAGGCTCGCTCCCACAGGGTTCAGAGTCGATCACAAAACCCAGTTATCCACAGTTCCATTGTGGGAGCGAGCCTGCTTGCGATAGGGCCCGCAAATACACCATAAAACTATCAGACTGCCGCAAACCGCTTATCCAGATAATCAATGATCACCTTGGACTCATACATCCAGGTGGTCTCGCCGTTCTCTTCGATGCGCAGGCACGGTACTTTGATCTTGCCGCCTTGCTCCAGCAGCGTCTGGCGATCCTGCTCGTTGTTTTTTGCATCCCGCAAGGCCACCGGCACGTTGAGGCGGTGCAGGGTGCGGCGGGTCTTCACGCAGAACGGGCAGGCGTGGAACTGATAGAGCGTCAGGCTGCGGGCGGCCTGATTGACTTGCGCCTGGGCTTCGGCCGGACGTTGCTTCTTGCCGGGGCGGGTGATGAAGTCGATGAAAATAATCAGCTGGCCCAGGCCAACTCGCAGCGCTTTGACGATCACGGTATTAAGCCTCACGACAGGGAAGAAGAGGGCGCGCAGCTTACCTGATTTTTCACGGGCGAAAAAAAACCGGCGATCAATGCCGGTTTTTTTCATGCGGGGGGTTACTTGATCAGGCTGAGGAACTCGCTGCGGGTCGCGGCGTTTTCGCGGAACTCGCCAAGCATCACCGAGGTGATCATCGAGGAGTTCTGCTTTTCCACACCGCGCATCATCATGCACATGTGCTTGGCTTCGATCACCACCGCCACGCCCAGGGCACCGGTCACCTGCTGGACCGCGTCGGCGATCTGGCGGCTGAGGTTTTCCTGGATCTGCAGGCGACGTGCGTACATGTCGACGATGCGTGCGACTTTCGAAAGCCCCAGCACCTTGCCACTCGGAATGTAGGCCACATGGGCCTTGCCGATGAAGGGCAGCAAATGGTGCTCGCACAGCGAGTACAACTCGATGTCCTTGACCAGCACCATTTCGCTGTTGTCGGAGCTGAACAAGGCACCGTTGGTGACTTCTTCGAGGGTCTGTTCGTAACCGCGGCAGAGGTACTGCATGGCCTTGGCAGCGCGCTTGGGCGTGTCGAGCAGGCCCTCGCGGGAAACGTCCTCGCCCAGTTGGCCGAGAATCGCGGTGTAATTCTGTTCCAGAGACATGAAACTACCTGTGGGATTTTACGCAAAGGGCAAGGGTACGGTGGCGGACACGGCGCTGCAAGCTCGGCAATCGGGTGCTACTCGTCGCGGCCTTCCATCATGGTGCGCTTGAGCATCACGTACACCGCCCCGGCGCCACCGTGTTTCGCCTGGCAGGAGGTGAAGCCCAGCACTTGCGGGTGCTGGCGCAGCCAGGTGTTGACGTGGCTCTTGATCATCGGCCGCTTGCCGTCCAGCCGCACGGCCTTGCCGTGGGTGACGCGCACGCAGCGGATTTCGAATTTGGTGGCTTCGGCCAAGAAGGCCCAGAGGGTTTCCCGGGCCTTTTCCACGGTCATGCCGTGCAGGTCGAGGCTGCCTTCGAAGGGAATCTGGCCAACCTTCAGCTTGCGCATCTGGCTTTCCTGAACGCCGTCGCGAGCCCACATCAGCTCGTCTTCAGGACCTACGTCGATCACGAACTGGTCGGACAAGCCATCCACGGTGGTGGCGTCGGTGCGCACCGTGGCGGCCTGGCGCAGCTTGGCGATTTGTGCGCGATCCGCCTTGGGTTTGCCGGTTTCGGCACGGTCGTGCTTGATCGGTTTAACGCCCTGGATCGCACTTTTGAACAGGGAAAAGTCGTCGTCTTGCATGTCAGCCTCCGCGAAGGCCGGCCAGTTTACCCAACTCCTGCGGGATCCGGCGCGACAAAACGTCGGGCGGCGGGTCAGTCGTGCTTTTTCATCAAGTGAGGAGCCATGGCCAGCTCCAGGGATTGGCGGGCCCGACGGCGGCAAAGACGCCACAGCCACACGCCCAACAGCAGTACCAGCAAGCCGATCACCAGAATGATCGTTGAGCCGAGCGGGGTTGCGTTCAACTCGCCCAGGGCGGGCGGGCGACCCAGCAGGCTGGCGGCGCCCGCCATCGACAGCAGTACACCGAGCGTTGCCAGGAGCGCCGCGAGCGCGGCACCGAAACGCAAGCGCCAGTTGCTCGGGCCTTTGGGCCGCAAGCGACGTGCGTCAAAACCATCGGATAACTTCATTCCGACCTTCCTCAATGGGTATCGGCCCTTCGACCGGAAGATGTTCGGGTTGTTCCTGACACTACGGCAATTGCGGCAAATGAGAGGCTTTTGCGGATAAGCGGCGCAACGGGCCGCTTATCGAAGGGGTGTCAGATGAAATCGCGGGTCAGGGCCAGGGTGGCGAAGTTGTCCGCCATGATCGCCATTTCGGTCTGGTGCACGTGTTCGGCGCTCAGGACTCCGCCCTTGTGCGGCAGATCGCGAGTGGCGCAGGCGTCTTCGACCAAGGTGCAACGAAAGCCCAGGTTCTTGGCGGCACGTACGGTGGTGCTGACGCTGGAATGGCTCATGAAACCGCAAACGATCAGGTCCAGGGGGCCGAGGTCCTCCAGGCGCTTTTTCAGTTCGGTGCCGTGAAATGCGCTGGGCAGCAGTTTTTCCACCACGGTTTCGTCGCCCTGGGGTTCCAGGCCGCTAATGAACTCCCCGCGTTCGCCCTGTGGGTCGAACAGCCCGCCATGGGTGCCCAGGTGACGCACATGCACGATCGGCCGGCCGGCAGCACGGGCCGCGCCGAGCAATTGCTTGATGTTCGCGACCGCCGCATCCATGCCACTCAACGCCAGGGGGCCGGCGAGGTATTCTTTCTGGGCATCGATGATGATCAGCGTCGCTTGACTCAGATTGGCCGCCGCGTAACCGCGACCGCTGAGTTGAAACATCGTTTTTGGAACGGACATTCTGGGGCTCCTTCGAGTGGGGCTTTTGCGACATTCTCCTCTGGCTGAGCGGTTCTGTGAATCGCTTCCATCGCAAGGGCCGTCGTTGCTGGCCTACAGCCTTGTCAAGATGTCTGTCTTGTTCAATAGTCAGCGCGAAAAACGGATAAATCCTACATCTGCCCCGTCCTTTTTCGTGCGTGTTTGAGGTGTGTTTGAGGCGTGCTTTGGTGAGGGGAGTGTTTGGCTGGTAGACTCGCCAGTCGTTTTTTCTGGAGTTTGCCGCCGTGATCACTTCCCGCCTCCGTACCCTGCGCGACCATATACGTTGGGCCGTCAGTCGTTTCCATGGAGAGGATCTGTTTTTCGGCCATGGCACCGACAATGCGTGGGATGAAGCCCGGCAACTGGTGTTGGGCGCGTTGCATCTGCCGTGGGAGATTGCCGATAGCTACCTGGACTGCCGTCTCGAAGATGAAGAGCTGGTCCATGTGCAACGCCTGCTGCGCCGACGCATCGCCGAACGCATCCCGGCGGCCTACCTGCTGGGTGAAGCCTGGTTCTGCGGAATGTCTTTCATCGTCGACGAGCGCGTGCTCATTCCACGCTCGCCCATTGGTGAACTGATCGAAAACCGTTTTGCGCCCTGGCTGGGTCAGGAGCCGGCACGGATTCTCGACCTCTGCACCGGTTCCGGCTGCATCGGCATCGCGTGCGCTTTCGAATTCCCGGAGGCGGAGGTGGTGCTGGCTGACCTGTCGTTCGAAGCGTTGGAAGTGGCCAACCAGAACATCGAGCGTCACGGCGTCGACGAGCGCGTGTTCACTGTCCAGGGGGATGGTTTCGAGGGCTTGCCGGGCCAGCGTTTCGACCTGATCGTGTCCAACCCGCCCTATGTCGATGCCGAAGATTTCGCCGACATGCCCCAGGAGTATCAGCACGAGCCGGAGCTGGGCCTGGCCTGTGGCGATGATGGCTTGAACCTGGTACGCCGGATGCTGGCCGAGGCCGCCGACCATCTGACCGAGAAGGGTTTGTTGATTGTCGAGGTGGGCAACAGCCAGGTCCACGTCGAGGCGTTGTATCCGGAAGTCGATTTTGCCTGGCTGGACTTCGAACGCGGCGGGCATGGTGTGTTCATGCTCAGCGCCGAACAGTGCCGTCAGCATCAGGCGTTGTTTGCTTCGCGGGTTTGACGACAATTGATCTGACGGGCGAGCCCGGGTCTGTCACCGAGGATGCAAACCTGTGGGAGCGAGCCTGCTCGCGATGAGGGGGTGTCAGTCAGTTTGAAGACTGCTGACACGACGCCATCGCGAGCAGGCTCGCTCCCACAGGGGTTAGGCGGTGTTCAGTCTTAGCTACGCGTCGCAATCCAGATCAACAACCCGGCCTGGAACATGGCAAATGCCACCAGGCAGGTGATGGTGAAACGCAGGCCGTTGTCTTCGCGTTTGAACTTGGCGACCTTTTCTTCCTGCTGCTTGAGTTTGACTTCCTGCTCCGCTAGGTTCTGCTCGGCTTGCTGGAGCATCTGCGCGGCTTCGAGAATTTCCACGAACTGCAGTTTTTCGGTGTTCCAGTCCCCCAGCAGATTGCCAACCTGGGCTGGCTTGACGCTGCCTTTGAGGTGCTGGGCGTCGGCGTAGACCACTTCGAAACCATGGGCTTTCAGGAAGTGGTCGCGGCGCAGGCGGGTGTCTTCGTTCAGCGCGTCCTTGTTATTCAGGTCGCTGCCATCGACCCGGTAGCTCGACCAGCGCTTCTTGGCCCAGGTAATGCCCTGTGCGGCGAGGAAGCGGCCAATGCCACGGTTCAGCGGCTCGACCTGCAAGCTGTCCGGGGAAAAATACAGGCGTTTATCGACGTGGTCGGCCCAGACGTCCAGGTGATTCTGTTCCTTGCGCACCCGCTGGCCTGGCAACTGGATGCTCATGCGCAGCAAACTGCGCTCCTTGCTGTGGCGCTCGGCATAGCTGAATTCGACAAACCGCAGCGGCCGCGCACCCGTGGCACGGTCGGTCTTGAGCGGTGCCAGCCGGAGCATTTTATGGTGCTCGGCCTGCACATCCGCCCAAGGCAGCTCCGCCACTGGAGCGGCGGGCGTTTCGGCGGGGGTGTCGGGTGAAGTTTGAGTGTCAGTCATAACGGCAAAATCCTGTCCAGGCCGGCCCGTCGGCAGCCATGGCGCTGTCCGACACCGGTCTATCGGCCGTTTTTGCCAGGACTGGAGGGGAAAAACCGCTTATCGAGCGGGTAATGAGCTAATAAAACCCAGAATGTGCGTACCCAGTTCGGCCGCCAGGGGCAGGTTTGGATTTTTGTAGGAGGCCAATTGCCGCTCCATGTCGTTGGGGACGATGCGCATGACATGGTTCATGCCCTTGATCAGCGCCAGCTCGGCGTCGGGTTTGGCGGCTTGCAACTGCCTGGCGTCATCGACGCTGACTTGAATGTCATGGCTGCCCTGGATAATCAACGCTGGCATCTTCAGCGCCGCGAAAGCCTGGGCCGGCGTCTGGCGGAACAGCGATATCAGGTAGGGCTGCACGCTAGGGCGAAAGATGACCTGCAGTTGCGGCGGCACGTTCGGGTCGAGCCGACCGGCCTTGAGGCTGTCCAGCAGCTCATTGGCGCGCACCATCAGGGGGGGAGGGAGGCGGCTGCTCAGTTGTTGACGCAGCACCTGGTCGATCGGCCGGGCACTGCCGGACAGCGAGATGACCGCAGCTGCATTGGCCTGGGGCGCGGCGAGACTGGCGATCAACGCGCCTTCGCTATGACCCAACAGGATCAACGGACCCATTCGCGGATCGGCAGCCAGTTTGCGGCTCCAGGCCACGGCGTCGGCCACGTAGGCTTCGACGCTCAGGTTGCGTTCGTCCGGGGTCGCCGCAAGGCTGGCGGCCACCCCGCGTTTGTCATAGCGCACGCTGGCGATGTTGTGCTTGGCCAGCACCCAGGCCAGGCGCTTGAGGCTATCGTTGCGCCCGCCGTCGGGGTTGTTTCCGTCACGGTCGGTAGGACCCGACCCGGAAATGATCAGGACAACCGGCACCGGTGCGTCGGATTTGGGTAACAGCAGCGAGCCGAAAAGCTCGCCGTTGCCGGTGTCGAGGCTGATCGGTCGTTGCAGGACGGTGGCCTGGGCCAGGCTGGAAAGCAGGCCGGTCAACAGCGCAAGGCTCAAGGCAAGCAGTTTTAACATCATCACGCCATTAGTTACGAAGGTGCCGGTTGGACTGACAGGCATCGATAAGGTTCGAGGATGAACTCGTCGGGGAGCCTGCGTATACTGGCGCCCACTACGAATCCAAGGTTGAGTCTCTCAGCGTTTTTCACGGAGCACCCTGCATGTCCGGCAATACCTACGGCAAGCTGTTCACCGTTACCACCGCGGGCGAAAGCCATGGCCCGGCGTTGGTCGCCATTGTCGACGGCTGTCCGCCGGGCCTGGAGATTTCCCTGGACGATCTGCAGCGTGACCTGGACCGGCGCAAGCCGGGCACCAGCCGCCACACCACCCAGCGCCAGGAAGCCGATGAAGTCGAAATCCTCTCCGGCGTGTTCGAAGGACGCACCACCGGCTGCGCCATTGGCCTGCTGATCCGCAACACCGACCAGAAGTCCAAGGACTACTCGGCCATCAAGGATCTGTTCCGCCCGGCCCACGCCGACTACACCTACCACCATAAATACGGCGAGCGCGACTACCGTGGCGGCGGCCGCAGTTCGGCCCGGGAAACCGCCATGCGTGTGGCGGCCGGCGCGATTGCCAAGAAGTACCTGGCCAGCCAGGGCATCGTGATTCGTGGCTATATGAGTCAGTTGGGTCCCATCGAAATCCCGTTCAAGACCTGGGAGTCGGTGGAACAGAATGCCTTCTTCTGCCCCGACCCGGACAAGGTGCCGGCCCTTGAGGCCTACATGGACCAATTGCGTCGCGACCAGGATTCGGTCGGCGCGAAGATCACCGTGGTGGCCGAAGGTGTGATGCCGGGCCTGGGCGAGCCGATTTTCGACCGGCTCGACGCCGAACTGGCCCACGCGCTGATGAGCATCAACGCGGTGAAGGGTGTGGAAATCGGCGCCGGTTTCGCTTGTGTCGCCCAGCGTGGCACCGAGCACCGCGACGAACTGACCCCGCAAGGTTTCCTCAGCAACAATGCTGGCGGCATCCTCGGTGGCATTTCCTCGGGCCAGCCGATCGTGGCGCACCTGGCATTGAAGCCAACCTCCAGCATCACCACGCCGGGGCGCTCCATCGACATCCATGGCAACCCGGTGGACGTCATCACCAAGGGCCGTCATGACCCGTGCGTCGGCATCCGCGCCACGCCAATCGCCGAGGCGATGATGGCGATCGTGCTGATGGACCACCTGCTGCGTCATCGTGGCCAGAACGCCGATGTTCGAGTCAGCACCCCGGTGCTGGGCCAGCTTTGATGGCTGACCTGCCGACCGCCGTGGCCTGACGACCATGGCGGCTCTGCCGTACTGGCGGCTCTCCAGTTTCTATCTGTTCTATTTCGCGCTGCTCGGTTCGACGGCGCCGTTTTTGGCGTTGTATTTCGATCACCTGGGGTTCAACGCGGCGCGCATCGGCGAGCTGGTGGCGATCCCCATGCTGATGCGCTGTGTGGCACCGAATATCTGGGGCTGGCTGGGGGATTACACCGGTCAGCGCCTGGCGATCGTGCGTTTTGGCGCCATTTGCACGCTGCTGACGTTCTCGCTGATCTTCATCGACCAGAGCTACGCCTGGCTGGCGCTGGTCATGGCGCTGCACGCGTTCTTCTGGCACGCGGTGTTGCCGCAGTTCGAAGTCATTACCCTGGCCCACTTGAGCGGGCAAACTTCGCGCTACAGCCAGATCCGCCTGTGGGGCTCCATCGGCTTCATCATTACCGTGGTTGCGCTTGGCCGGCTGTTCGAATGGTTGAGCCTGGACATTTACCCGGTGGCGCTGGTGTTGATCATGGGCGGCATCGTGCTCGCCAGCTTCTGGGTCCCCAATGCCCAGCCGACACAGGGGCCGCGAGTCGCGGGGGAAGGTTTTCTGCGGCAACTGCGCAACCCCGGGGTGCTGGCGTTTTATGGATGTGTGGGGCTGATGCAGGTCAGTCACGGGCCGTATTACACCTTTCTGACGCTGCACCTGGAAGGCCTGGGTTACAGTCGCGGGTTGATCGGTATGCTCTGGGCCATTGGCGTGGTCGCGGAAGTCTTGATCTTCCTGCTGATGAGCCGGATCCTGGCGCGGTTTTCCGTGCGTCGGGTGCTGCTGGTGAGTTTCCTGCTGGCGGCGTTGCGTTGGCTGCTGCTGGGCTCACTGGCCGAATTTCTCTGGGTCCTGTTGTTTGCCCAGGTGCTGCACGCGGCGACCTTCGGCAGTTTTCACGCAGCTGCCATCCATTTCGTGCAACGTAGCTTCGGCCCACGCCAGCAAGGCCAGGGCCAGGCGTTGTACGCCGCCCTGGCTGGCATGGGCGGGGCGTTGGGCGCGTTGTATTCCGGCTACAGCTGGAACGCCCTGGGTGCCAGTTGGACTTTCAGCATCGCCAGCCTCGCAGCCTTCGCTGCAGCCGTTATCATTGCCACACGTATGCAAGAGGACAGGCCATGAGCCTTACCCGTGAACAGCTCGCCCGGGAAATCATCGATGCCGGGCGTTTTTTGTATGGCCGCGGCTGGTCCCCGGCCACCAGCAGCAACTATTCGACCCGGCTTGCCCCTGATCAGGCCTTGCTCACCGTGTCCGGCAAGCACAAGGGGCAACTGGGCCTGGATGATGTGCTCGCCACCGACCTGGACGGCAACAGCCTGGAGCGCGGCAAGACACCCTCCGCCGAAACCCTGCTGCACACCCAGCTGTATCGCTGGCGCCCGGAGATCGGCGCGGTGCTGCACACCCATTCGGTGAATGCCACGGTGTTGTCGCGCCTGACCCACCAGGCTTTCATCGACTTTGAAGACTACGAACTGCAAAAAGCCTTCAGCGGTGTGTCGACCCACGAATCCTGTGTCCGCGTGCCGATTTTCGACAACGACCAGGACATCGCGCGCCTGGCCGGCCAGGTGCAGCCGTGGCTCGAGGCTCACCCCGATTGCGTCGGCTACCTGATTCGCGGGCATGGCCTGTATACCTGGGGGCCGAGCATGAACGATGCCCTGCGCCAGATCGAAGCGTTCGAGTTCCTGTTTGAGTGTGAGCTCAAGACCCGCGCACTCCTGAACCGTTAATTTGCTGGAGCCCTAACCATGAGCAGCCTGTCCGTCTATCACGTCTCAAGCCCCGACATTCCGAACAAGGTGCTGACCCATTTCGAAGACATCGCCGCGACCCTGGCCGATAAAGGTGTTCGCTTCGACCGCTGGGAAGCGGCGGCGAAAATCCAGCCAGGCGCCGGCCAGGACGAAGTGATTGCCGCCTACAAGACCCAGATCGACCGGTTGATGACCGAGCGCGGCTACGTCACGGTCGACGTCATCAGCCTCAACAGCGATCACCCGCAAAAAGCCGAACTGCGGGCCAAATTCCTCGATGAACATCGCCATGCTGAAGACGAAGTACGATTTTTCGTCGCCGGTCGTGGCCTGTTTACCCTGCACATCGACGATTACGTCTACGCCGTACTGTGCGAAAAGAATGACCTGATCTCGGTGCCTGCGGGCACGCCGCACTGGTTCGACATGGGCGAGCATCCACATTTCGTTGCCATTCGCCTGTTCAACAACCCGGAAGGTTGGGTCGCGAAGTTCACTGGCGACGACATCGCCAGCCGTTTCCCGCGCCTGGAGGACTGAGCCTGTGTCGATCAAAGCCATTCTCACGGACATCGAGGGCACCACCAGTGCGGTGAGTTTCGTGTTCGATGTGTTGTTTCCCTATGCCGCCAGGCATCTTCCGGATTTCGTTCGTCAGCATGCCAACCGCGCCGACGTGGCCGAGCAATTGGCAGCGGTGCGTCAGGACAATGGTGAGCCGGGGGCTGACATCGAGCGCGTCATCGCGATCCTGCTGGAGTGGATCGCCGAAGACCGCAAGGCCACGCCGCTCAAGGCGTTGCAGGGCATGGTCTGGGAGCAGGGGTATCAGGCAGGGCAGTTGAAAGGGCACGTTTACCCGGACGCGGTGCAGGCACTGCAGCGCTGGCATCAGCAAGGTTTACGGCTGTTCGTTTATTCCTCGGGCTCGATCCAGGCACAGAAGCTGATTTTCGGCTGTTCCGAGGCTGGCGATCTGTCGCCGTTGTTCAGTGGTTATTTCGACACCACATCGGGACCCAAGCGGGAAGTCCAGTCCTACCAGCGCATCAGCGCGGCGGTGGGCGTAGCCCCGGAGGAGATTCTGTTTCTGTCGGACATCGTTCAGGAGCTGGATGCGGCCCGTGATGCCGGCATGGCTACGTGCGGAGTGGCGCGCGAGGGCGGTGAGCTGCAAGGGCATGTCACGGTGGACAGTTTTGCCCGAATCGATCCTGCGCGTTTTTGATAGAAGACTGTGGGAGCGAGCAAGCTCGCTCCCACAACACGATCAGGCGCTGTGATAGGTCGGCAGCGCAAAACGATGCTGGCTTTGTAGCATGGCGATCTGCGGCAACTCGCTGGCCTGTTCCGCCAGGTCGCGACGGATTGCGCTGATTGCCCAGGACAGTTGGTCCCCGGCGTGCAACTGGGCGTAGGAAATTGTGCGTTTAAACAGTTTGCCTTCGCTGTTGCGCAAGGTCAGCAGGATACCGCCATCCGGGCGGGCCTGAGTGGTCACTTCGTAGTTGGAGAAGAGGGACGCAAACTTTTCTTGAATCATGTTCATTTTGACTGCTCCATGGTGGTGGCAAACCGTGGAGAGGTAGTTGCAGTGTCTGTGCCAGCGTTGGGCTTGATTAAAAATCCTTATAAAACAATCAGTTAACAATTCCCCCTATTTTTGCTTTCGTGCAACTTGCATGAATGGCCATCGTGCATCCTGCATTTTGCGTGGTCGGCTGATCTTTTGTTGAACCAAATGGATTTCTGGCGCTCATGCTCCGACTGTCCGGAACGGTGGATACAAAACATTGCAAAAACCGCATGTACAGCGCCGGAATCGCTGGCGTAATTTCGAGCGCAATTGAGCTCCAGCCCGACAACAAGAACCCAGACCCACGAGGTCGAACGGGAGTGACCATGAGTCGTACATCCAGCGACGCCATTACCTGGGGCAAGATGCTGCGCAAGCTACCCACTATTGCCAGGGCCATTCCCCGTATCGTCAAAGGCATGAAGCTCGCCAACGTCCAGGACCCGACCCAGCCTTGCGGCCTGGGCTGGTGTTTCGAACAGGCCACCCAGCGCAATCCCCAAGGGCCGGCGTTGTTGTGTGGCGACACGGTATTGAGTTACGCGCAGGCCAACGAACAGGCCAATCGCATCGCTCATTACCTGTTGGCACAGGGCATCGGCAAGGGCGACTGCGTGGCGATTTTCATCGAGAATCGGCCAGAGATGCTGGTGACGGTGCTGGCGGTGGCGAAGGTCGGTGCGGTCAGCGCCATGGTCAACACCTCGCAGACCGGGGACGCGCTGGTGCACAGCCTGGCGTTGGTCACGCCTGTCGCGGTGGTGGTCGGGGCAGAACGGGTCGCGGCCTTCAACGACGTGCGAGCCCGCACCTCACTGTCCGGCCACCGAACCTGGTGGGTCGCCGACCAGGACGGCGCCGCCGCCCCTTCCGGTTACCTTGACCTGATAAGCAGCAGCGCCAGCCATCCAGGCGACAACCCGGCCAGCAGTCAGCAGGTTTTTTTCAACGACCCATGTTTTTATCTCTACACCTCGGGCACTACCGGGCTGCCCAAGGCCGGGGTGTTTCGCCACGGGCGCTGGATGCGCACTTCCACCAGTTTCGGCCTGATCGCCCTGGACATGCAGCCCGCGGATGTCTTGTATTGCACGCTGCCGCTGTACCACGCCACGGGCCTGTGCGTGTGCTGGGGAGCGGCGATCTGCGGCGCCTCGGGGTTTGCGATCCGGCGCAAGTTCAGCGCCAGCCAGTTCTGGAGTGACGTTCGCCGTTACCGGGCTACCACCCTGGGCTATGTCGGTGAATTGTGTCGCTACCTGGTCGACCAGCCCGCCAGTGCCGAGGACCGGCGGCACGAGGTCCGGAAGATGATCGGCAACGGCTTGCGCCCCGGGGCATGGTCGGCCTTCAAGACGCGTTTTGGTGTCGACCATATCTGCGAGCTGTACGCGGCCAGCGACGGCAATATCGGCTTCACCAATGTGCTGAATTTCGACAACACCGTCGGATTTTCCCTGATGGGCTGGGAACTGGTGCAGTACGACCATGACAGCGGGGCGCCGTTGCGCAACCTGCAAGGCCGGATGCAGAAAGTGCCCAAGGGCGAACCGGGCCTGCTGATGGCGCGCATTGACGACAAGGCGCCGCTGGACGGTTACACCGATCCGGCCAAGACCGAAAAAACCATCTTCAAGGATGTCTTCGTTCCTGGTGACCGTTACTTCAATACCGGTGACCTGCTGCGCAACATCGGCTTCGGCCATGGGCAGTTCGTTGATCGCCTCGGTGATACCTATCGCTGGAAGGGCGAGAACGTCTCCACCACGGAAGTTGAAAACGTATTGCTACAGCACGCGCAAATCGCCGAGGCGGTGGCTTATGGCGTCGAAATCAATGGCACCAATGGCCGCGCCGGCATGGCGGCGATTACTCCGTCCGAATCCCTGGCTACCCTGGATTTTGCTGAGCTGTTGCAATTTTTGCAGTGCAAGTTGCCCGCCTATGCGGTGCCGTTGTTCTTGCGCATCAAGGTAAAAATGGACACCACCGGCACCTTCAAGTACCAGAAAAACCGTCTCAAGAGCGAAGCCTTCGACCCGTGCGCCACGGACGATGAGCCGGTCTACGCCTGGCTGCCCGGCACCGCGACCTATGTGCGGGTCGACCGGCAACTGGCGGCGCAGATTCAGCAGGGACAGTACCGTTATTGATTCTGACTATGCACGGTGCAGAGAAAAAAGGGATGACAGGCCTGGAGTCCCTCGGGAAACTAGCCGCTTTGCGAAGACTTAAGTGGAGTTTCCCATGTCCGATACAAGCCGCCAGATGACCCCGGAAGAGGCTGCGGAGTTTGCCGAACAGGTGTTCAATGTCGCACGCCAGGGTGACGCCGCCATGATGGCCGCCTTGCTGAGCAAAGGTTTGCCCCCCAACCTGCGCAATCACAAGGGTGACACCTTGCTGATGCTGGCCGCTTACCACGGGCATGTGGAGACGGTGAAGGTATTGCTGGAAAACAAGGCCGATCCGGAAATCCGCAATGACAATGGCCAGAGCCCGATTGCCGGTGCGGCGTTCAAGGGCGACCTGGCCGTGGTCACCGCGCTGGTAGACGGCGGGGCGCAGGTGGAAGGCTCGTCCTTCGATGGTCGCACCGCGTTGATGATGGCGGCGATGTTCAATCGTGTGGAGATCGTCGATTACCTGATCAGCAAAGGCGCCGACCCCAAGGCCAAGGATGCCAACGGCGTCTCGGCGCTGGATGCAGCCAGGACCATGGGCGCGGTGGATACCACGGCGCAGTTGGAGAAGTTGTTGGGTTGATCCCTATCTTTTGGGGCTGCTTTGCAGCCCAGCGGGGATAAATCCCCTCGCCACAAAAGCTCCCAGGTCACAGCTTTCTGACTCAATCAATGTGATGCGCTATCCTGCGCGCCCTCAAAACCCAATCGCCACAGGATTTTCCCCATGAAAGCCGCACTCGTCGAACTCATCAGCAAAATCAGCTCCGGCTGCCTGGGCGATGCGGACGTTGCGAAAATCGCTGACGAAGCCGCCCAGGCCTACGCCGATCCGGCGGCTTTTCTGGCTGCCAACCCGGACATCAACTACGACGACAGCTTCCCGATTCCATTGGGCGAGTGGGTGGTGGTCGGGAGCCTGCCGGACACTGTGTTGTTCCAGGCCGACACTTATGTAGAGCTGTTCGAACAGATCGTTGCCTCGTTCGGCCCCGGTGTGGCCTTCAACCTCAAGCCCAAGCAACTGGCGAAAACCGAAGCCCTGACGGCGCTCAATCGCATCCAGATCCAGATGAGCAGCCTGAACAAGGAAAATGGAGGCTATGTGCTGATGAATTTCAGCCAGTTGCTCGACGATGAACTGCAAATGGTTCTGGTGTATGGCAACGACGTGCCGCGCGTGCTGGAGCTGTGCGCCGAAGTCGGCATCGCCGCCGCGCCGGCCCTGGAAGCGTTGAAGGTTGCGATCCACGTCTGACGCAATAAAACGGAACCCTCGCCGGGCCCCCGCTATCCTAAGTGGGCATATCACCATCTGGGAGCGACACCATGGGTTCCACCTTCAACGGCCTGATTGGCCTGATCATCCTGGCGCTCGATATCTGGGCGATCATCAATGTGCTCAAGAGTGGCGCGGGAACGGGGGCAAAAGTCCTGTGGGTGCTGTTGATCCTTCTGCTGCCAGTGCTGGGCCTGATCATCTGGGCGATTGCCGGGCCGCGGGGCAACGTGCGGATCTGACCGCTTTTTGATGTTGCCCGGCAGGCCTCGGCCGCCGGGCATTACGACCCTGTCGCGACGGTGTCAGGCTGTCGCCAGTGCGTGTTTTTTCGAGGTCTTCAGGAAACTCAGCAAGGCCAGCAGCGGGAAGCCGCTGCCGATGATCACCACCCATAACCAGCCGCCGTGCTCGTACACCGCGCTGGCAATCGATGAACCAAACGCGCCGCCGACGAAGATGCTGGTCATGTACAGCGCATTGAGACGACTGCGGCTTTTGGCATCGAGGGCATAGATGGTGCGCTGGCCCAGGACCATGTTCATCTGCACACAGAAATCCAGCACCACGCCCGTAACCGCCAGGCCAATAACGCTGTAGAGCGGATGGATGAACGCTGGCAGAAAACTCAGGCTGGCCAACAGCATTGCCAGCAACGAAGCGATGCGGGTATGACCGGCATCCGCCAGGCGACCGGCAATGGGCGCGGCGATGGCGCCAATGGCACCGACCAGGGCGAACAGGGCGATTTCAGTTTGCGACAGACCATGATTGCGCGACAGTTCCAGCGGCACGGCGGTCCAGAACAGACTGAAGGTGGCGAACATGCAGGCCTGGTAAAAGGCTCGTTGGCGCAACAATGGCTGCTGGCGCAACAGGGTGCCGAGCGAGCCCAGCAGCTGGCCATAAGAGGCGCTGTGGTCGGGTTGGCGCTTGGGCACGGTCAATGCGAGGACGATGCTGATCGCCGCCATCAAGGCGGCGGCGATCATGAACATCGCCCGCCAGCCGAAGTGATCGGCCACCACGCTTGAGATCGGCCGCGCCAGCAGGATCCCCAGCAGCAGGCCGCCCATGATCCCGCCCACGACCCGCCCTCTGGACTCTTCCGGGGCCAAGTGCGCGGCCAGCGGGATCAGGACTTGCACCGACACCGAACTGAACCCCACCAGCAGCGAGACCAGCAGGAACACGTTCGGCTGGTCGGTGAACGCTGCCGCCAACAGACTGGCAATCGCCACAACGGTGGTGAGGATCATCAGGCGACGGTTTTCCAGCAGGTCCCCCAGTGGCACCAGGAAAAACAGGCCCAGGGCATAACCGATCTGAGTCAGCGAGACGATCAGGCTGGCCATGGTGCTGCTCAGGCCGACGTCGGGTGCGATCAGTTCGATGATGGGCTGGGCGTAGTAGATGTTGGCGACAATGGCGCCGCAGCAGAAGGCGAAGAGCAGGACCATACCGCGAGTCAGGCTTGTACCGGCGGGCACGGAGGAGGGATGGGCACTCATGGCAATCTCATCAGTAGCTTGAAAGGATGGCGTGAGGCTAAAGAGTTAGCGGGCTCTGGAACAGGCTTTGTGGCTGATATCGGACATGCTTGCTATTGATGATGAAACAGGCCTGATCGTTCCCACGCGGAGCCTGGGAACGATCAAATGTGGATAGGACGTTATTGCCCGCTGTAGATCTGGTCGAAAACCCCACCGTCATTGAAGTGAGTCTTCTGCACCGTGCGCCAGTCGCCGAAGGTTTTTTCCACGGACAGGAAGTCCACTTTCGGGAAACGGTCGGTGTATTTGGCCAGTACCGCAGGGTCCCGCGGACGCAGGTAGTTGGCGGCGGCGATTTCCTGGCCTTCGGGCGACCACAGGTACTTGAGGTAGGCCTCGGCGGCCTCGCGAGAACTTTTCTTCTCGACCACTTTATCGACCACGCTCACCGGTGGCTCGGCTTCGGCAGAAACGCTCGGGTAGATCACCTCGAACTGGTCGCGGCCAAATTCGCGGGCGATCATCTCGGCTTCGTTTTCAAAGGTCACCAGTACGTCGCCGATCTGGTTGGTCATGAAAGTGGTCGTCGCGGCACGGCCACCGGTATCCAGTACCGGCGCCTGCTTGAACAGTTTGCCGACGAAGGCTTTGGCCTTGTTCTCGTCACCGCCATTCTTGAGCACATACCCCCAGGCCGACAGGTAGGTGTAGCGACCGTTGCCGGAGGTCTTTGGGTTGGGCACGATCACCTGCACGCCGTCCTTGAGCAGGTCGGGCCAATCCTTCAGCGCTTTCGGGTTGCCCTTGCGCACGATGAACACGGTGGCCGAGGTGAACGGGGCACTGTTGTTCGGCAAGCGGGTGACCCAGTTTTCGGGCACCAGTTTGCCGTTATCCGCCAGGGCATTGATGTCGGTGGCCATATTCATGGTGATGACGTCAGCTGGCAGCCCGTCGATCACCGAGCGTGCCTGCTTGCTGGAACCGCCGAAAGACATCTGCACGATGATGTTTTCGTTGTGCTCGGCCTGCCAGTGTTTCTGGAAAGCCGTGTTGTAGTCCTTGTAGAAATCGCGCATCACGTCATAGGAAACGTTGAGCAGGGGCGGGGCGGCGTGGGCCAGGCTGCCAAAGGTCAGGCCAGCGGCGAGAAGGGAGGCACCAAAGAAGTTCTTCACTGCGAATTCCTTTTTATTTGAAAGGGGTTCCGGGCAATTAGCCGGCACACTAGCGGCAAGCCAATAGGCCATCAAGCATTAAAAAGTGCTTTGCTTATTCCAATTTCTTAAACAGCGCATTGCCGCAACGGGAGCAGAAAGCAGCTCCATGATCGTGGTTGTTTTTGCTGCAGACCGGACAATCATGCTTGAGCTGGTCACCGCGCATGGCCGTGGCCAGTTCAGCGGTGAAAATGCCCGTCGGCACGGCGATGATCGAGTAACCGGTGATCATCACCAGGGACGAAACCACCTGGCCCAATGCCGTCTTGGGCACGATGTCGCCAAAGCCCACGGTGGTCAGCGTGACGATGGCCCAATAGATGCCCTTGGGAATGCTGGTGAAACCGTTCTCGGGACCTTCGATGACGTACATCAAGGTGCCGAACACGGTCACCAGGGTCGAGACGCTGACCAGGAACACGATGATTTTCTGCTTGCTCCCCCGCAGCGCCGCCAGTAGGTAGTTGGCTTGCTTGAGGTAAGGGCTGAGCTTGAGCACGCGGAATATCCGCAGCATGCGAATGATGCGAACGATCAGCAGATACTGGGCGTCGCTGTAGTACAGCGCCAGGATCCCGGGCACGATCGCCAGCAAGTCCACCAGGCCGTAGAAGCTGAACGCATAGCGCAGGGGCTTGGGCGAGCAGTACAGGCGCAGGCCATATTCGACGATGAAGATGAAGGTGAACCCCCATTCGATGGCGGCCAGCAGGGAGGCGTAGTTCTGGTGCACGCTGTCGATGCTGTCGAGCATCACGATCACCAGGCTGGCGAGGATGATCAACAGCAGTGTGCTGTCGAAGCGCCGGCCGGCCACGGTGTCGGTCTGGAAAATGATCACGTAGAGGCGTTCACGCCAGTTGCTGCTATCCATAACCTTCGCCTGAACCAATAGTCAGCGAAGCCTAGGGTGATTGCCCCGCAAAGCGCAAGGCGCAGTGTCCCGACTGGCCTGTTGCCACACTCGGTGGGTGGCATGAACCAGCCAGCAGGCCAGGATGAAGGGCGCGGTCAGCGGCGCCAGACCGAGGGCAAGAAAGCCCGGTGTGAGTATGAGCGCCAGCACAATACCCGCCAGCGGCAACCATCGCTGGCGGCGTTGTTGGCTGAGGGCCAGCGCCACCAGGGCCGGGTTATAACCGCCGAGCCCCGACAGGGCTTGGGTCGTGTCGTGATGCAGCAGGGAGAACCCCAGGCCAGCGGCTGAACCCAGCATCGCCCACCCGGCGGCGCGTGGATTGGCAATCAACAATCCCACAGCGATCAGCGCACCGGCGAATGGCTGGTCGAGAAACATGACCTGACCGAGTCCGCTCCAACAAGCGGCCAGCAAATTGGCCATCGTCAGTTCAACCGAAACGGGTGATGGCTGTGCCGGGGCAAAACTCAGCAGCAACCAGCCCAGCGCCACGAACGGCGCGGTGTAGGCGGGCAGGCACTGAGGGCCACGGCTGCGCTTGAGCCATTGCTCGGTCAACATCGCGCTGAGGCCGCCGCTGGCAATAATCAATGGCGGCAACACGGCTGACCAGGGTAACGCGAGGCTCAATAGCAAGCCCAGCAGGATGCCGTTGTAACTGAACAGTCCGGCCTGTCGATCAACCTTGGCATAACCGCGTCGCTGGGCGGTGAGCAACCCGGCCACGCCGCCAAGCAAGGCACCGCCAAACAAGGCGGGTGCGGTGAAGAGAATCGCCAGCAGGCACAGCAGACCGCACAGCGGATGACGCTGGAGGAAAATCTGGCTGAAGCCGTTGAGCAGGGCGGTGGCCCAGTCGGGGCAGTGGGTGTTGGGCATGGTGGGTATGTCTGATGGGACGGAGTTGCCCTTATCGCGAGCAAGCTCGCTCCCACACTGGATTTGCGGCGATCACAAACCCCTGTGGGAGCGAGCTTGCTCGCGATGAGGCCAGTACAAACGCTAGATCAACGTCTCAATGCGCAGCGAATTGGTCGACCCCGGCTGCCCGAACGGAACGCCGGCTGTGATCAGTAGGGTGTCGCCACGCTGGGCCATGCCCTGGGCCTGGGCGATTTCCAAGGCGGTGGAACACACTTCGTCCACCTGGCGCAGCCGATCGTTGACCACCGAATGCACGCCCCAGGCCACCGTCAGACGGCGGGCTGCTTGCAGGTTGGGCGTGAGGTTGAGGATCGGCACCGTCGGCCGCTCCCGCGCCGCCCGCAGGCTGGAGCTGCCCGATTCGCTGTAGTTCACCAGCACCGCCACCGGCAGCACGTTGCTGATACGCCGGATTGCGCAACTGATGGCGTCCGACGCCGTGGCTTCGGCCTTCGGCCGGCTGACATCCAACTGCGCCTGGTAATCCGGGCCGTTCTCCACCTGGCGGATGATCTTGCTCATCATCTGCACGGCTTCGAGGGGGTAATCGCCGGACGCGGTTTCCGCCGACAGCATCACCGCATCGGCCCCTTCAGCCACGGCGTTGGCCACGTCGGTGACTTCGGCTCGGGTGGGCGCGGGAGAAAAACGCATGGATTCGAGCATCTGCGTGGCCACCACCACCGGTTTACCAAGGGCGCGGCAGGTGCCGATGATGTTCTTCTGGATCTGCGGCACGCTTTCGGCCGGCACTTCGACACCCAAGTCACCCCGGGCAACCATGATCGCGTCGCTCAGTTCGGCGATCTCCCGAAGCTGGGTCACCGCCGAAGGTTTCTCGATCTTGGCCATCAGGAATGCCTTGTCGCCAATCAACGCACGCGCCTCGCGGATGTCCTCGGGGCGCTGCACGAACGACAGCGCCACCCAGTCCACGCCCAGCTCCAGGCCAAAGCTCAAGTCGCGACGGTCCTTGGCGGTCAGCGGGCTCATGTCGAGCACGGCCTGGGGCACATTCACGCCTTTGCGGTCTGACAGTTCGCCGCCGTTGAGCACTTGGGTGTCGATGGCATCGGCGTGTTTGGTGGTCACACGCAGGCGCAGCTTGCCGTCGTCCAGCAGCAGGTCCATGCCCGGCTCCAGGGCCGCGATGATCTGTGGGTGGGGCAGGTTGACCCGCTGTTCATCGCCGGGCGTGGCGTCCAGATCCAGGCGCAGGGCCTGGCCGCGTTGCAGCAGCACTTTGCCGTCGGCGAATGTACCCACGCGAAGTTTCGGGCCCTGCAAGTCCATCAGAATGCCCAGTGGGTAGTTGAGCTGCTGCTCGACGTCACGAATCCACTGGTAGCGCTGGGCGTGGTCGACATGCTCGCCGTGGCTGAAGTTCAGGCGGAAAATATTCACGCCGGCTTGCACCAGTTCACGGATGTCATCGATCCCACGGGTTGCGGGGCCAAGGGTCGCGAGAATCTTGACCTTTTTATCAGGCGTCATGTTTGGGGTTCTCAAGAATCAGGATGGCGCGAAAGTCGTTGACGTTGGTGCGCGTCGGCTCGGTAACGATCAACGCCTCCAGCGCGGCGAAGTAGCCGTAGCCATTGTTATTGTCCAGCTCGTCGCTGGCGCTCAGGCCCAGTTCGGCGGCTCGGCGATAGCTGTCCGGGGTCATGATGGCGCCGGCGTTGTCTTCGGAACCGTCGATGCCGTCCGTGTCACCGGCCAGTGCGTAAATGCCGGGATGGCCCTTGAGGCTGTCGGTCAGGCTGAGCAGGAATTCTGCGTTGCGTCCGCCCCGGCCATTGCCGTGCACGGTGACTGTGGTTTCGCCGCCGGAGAGGATCACGCATGGCGCCGCCAGAGGCTGGCCGTGCAGGGCGATTTGCCGGGCGATACCGGCGTGGACTTTGGCCACTTCCCGGGATTCGCCTTCCAGGTCGCCGAGGATCAACGGGCTGAAACCGGCCTGGCGGGCTTTCACCGCCGCCGCTTCCAGTGATTGTTGGGGACGGGCGATCAATTGGAAGTGACTGCGGGCCAGGCGCGGGTCGCCGGGTTTGACGGTTTCCGATTCCGGGCTTTGCAACCAGTTGCGCACCGAGGCCGGTACTTCAATGTTGTAGCGCTTGAGGATCGCCAAGGCTTCGGCCGAAGTACTGGGGTCGGCCACGGTGGGGCCGGAGGCGATGACCGTGGCGAGGTCGCCGGGCACATCGGAAATCGCGTAGGTGTAGACCGTCGCCGGCCAGCAGGCCTTGCCCAGGCGCCCGCCCTTGATTGCCGAGAGATGTTTGCGCACGCAATTCATCTCGCCGATGGTGGCACCGGACTTGAGCAAAGCCTTGTTGATCGATTGCTTGTCGGCCAGGGTGATGCCAGCTGCCGGCAGCGCCAGCAACGCCGAGCCGCCGCCGGACAGCAGGAAAATCACCCGGTCGTCTTCGTTGAGGTTGCTGACCAGCTCCAGCACCCGTTGGGCCACCGCCAGGCCCGCCGCATCAGGCACTGGGTGAGCGGCTTCCACTACTTCGATCTTCTGGCAAGGCGCGCCATGGCCGTAGCGGGTCACCACCAAACCGGTGACGTTGCCCTGCCAGCAGCGCTCGACCACCTGCGCCATCGCCGCGGCGGCCTTGCCGGCGCCGATGACGATCACCCGGCCGCTGCGATCGCTGGGCAGATACTGTTCAAGGACATGCTGCGGATGGGCCGCATCGATGGCTGTGGCAAACAGCTCACGCAGCAATTGTTGCGGATCGACCGACATGGCGGGCTCCCGATTTTTATTATTGGATGAAGCGACTCGATTCCCTGTGGGAGCGAGCCTGCTCGCGATGGCGTTAATCCAGTCACTTTATGTGTTGAATGTAAGACCGCTATCGCGAGCAGGCTCGCTCCCACAGGGGTTAGTGCAGGTTTACTTGTCGCGAATCGAGAAATTCGCCATGTGCTCCAACCCCTTGATCAACGCCGAGTGATCCCAGTTGCTGCCGCCGATGGCCGCGCAGGTGCTGAACACTTGCTGGGCGTTGGCGGTGTTGGGCAGGTTGATGTTCAGCTCCTTGGCGCCTTGCAGGGCCAGGTTCAGGTCCTTCTGGTGCAGGCTGATGCGGAAGCCCGGATCGAAGGTGCCCTTGATCATGCGCTCGCCGTGTACTTCCAGGATCTTCGAAGAGGCAAAACCGCCCATCAACGCTTCGCGAACCTTGGCCGGATCGGCGCCGTTTTTCGCGGCGAACAGCAGGGCTTCGGCCACGGCCTGGATGTTCAGCGCGACGATGATCTGGTTCGCCACTTTCGCGGTCTGGCCGTCGCCGTTGCCACCCACCAGGGTGATGTTCTTGCCCATGGCCTGGAACAGCGGCAGGGCGCGCTCGAAAGCGCCGCTGTCGCCACCGACCATGATGCTCAGTGTGGCGGCCTTGGCGCCGACTTCACCACCGGACACCGGGGCATCGAGATATTGCGCGCCTTTTTCATTGATCCTGACCGCGAACGCCTTGGTGGCGGTGGGGGAGATCGAGCTCATGTCGATGACCACCTTGCCCGTGCTCACGCCCGCCGCGACGCCATCGGCGCGAAACAGCACGTCATCGACCTGCGGGGTGTCCGGGACCATGACGATGATGAACTCGGCTTCCTGGGCGACTTCCTTCGGGTTGGCCAGCGCCACCGCGCCGCCGGCCAGCAGATCGGCGGGGGCCGGATCGTGGTGCTGGCTCAGGAACAGACTGTGCCCGGCCTTTTGCAGGTTCATTGCCATGGGGTGGCCCATGATGCCGGTGCCGATGAATCCGATTTTAGCCATGAGAAAATCCTCTCTTATTTAGATGTCCCGGGTCTCTGTGGCGAGGGAGCTTGCTCCCGCTGGGTCGCGAAGCGGCCCCAGAAATCCATGTTGGGTGAAAAATCATGCGTCTGCTTCGCAGCCGAGCGGGAGCAAGCTCCCTCGCCACAAAGGCCGTATCGGGTCAAATCGCGTTATGGCTTTTCAGCCAGCCCAGGCCCGCTTCCGTGCTGGTCAGCGGCTTGTATTCGCAGCCGACCCAGCCCTGGTAACCGATGCGGTCCAAGTGTTCGAACAGGAAGCGGTAGTTGATCTCGCCGGTTCCCGGCTCGTTGCGTCCCGGGTTGTCCGCCAGTTGCACATGGTTGATCTGACCCAGGTGCGCCGACAGGGTCCGGGCCAGGTCGCCTTCCATGATTTGCATGTGGTAGATGTCGTATTGCAGAAACAGGTTGGCGCTGCCCACCTGCTCGCGGATCGACAGGGCCTGGGCGGTGTTGTTCAAGTAGAAACCGGGAATGTCGCGGGTGTTGATAGCTTCCATCACCAGCTTGATGCCTTTGGCCTGCAGCTTCTCGGCAGCGTATTTCAGGTTGGCGACGAAGGTTTTCTCCACCAGGGCCTTGTCGCAGTTCTGCGGACAAATGCCGGCCAGGCAGTTGACCTGGGTGTTGCCCAGCACCTGGGCATAAGCGATCGCCAGGTCAACGCCCGAGCGGAACTCTTCAACCCGGTCCGGAAGACAGGCAATGCCGCGCTCGCCCTTGGCCCAGTCGCCGGCCGGCAGGTTGAACAGCACCTGGGTCAGGCCATTGGCCTGGAGCAGCGCCTTGAGCTCGGCGGAGCTGTAGTCATAAGGGAACAGGTATTCGACACCGGTGAAACCGGCCTTGGCGGCCGCTTCGAAACGGGCGAGGAAATCCTGCTCGGTGAACAGCATGGACAGGTTGGCTGCAAAACGCGGCATGGTGGTCTCCTATAAATAGTTGGCAGGCCCCCTGTGGGAGCGAGCTTGCTCGCGATAGCGGTGTGTCTGCTTGCATCCATGTTGAATGTAGCGCCGTCATCGCGAGCAAGCTCGCTCCCACAGGAGTGCGTCGGCATTCAATCGAGCAACGAAATCGCTGTGGGCGCATCGTTGCCCACCAGCGCCAGGTCTTCGAATTCGTTGACGGCGTTGATCTCGGTGCCCATGGAAATGTTGGTTACCCGTTCCAGGATGATCTCGACGATCACCGGCACCTTGAATTCTTCGATCAACTCCTGGGCCTTGCGCAGCGCCGGCTGGATGCCGGACGGTTCGAACACCCGCAACGCCTTGCAACCCAGGCCCTCGGCCACGGCGACGTGGTCCACGCCATAACCGTTGAGTTCCGGGGCGTTGAGGTTGTCGAAGGACAGCTGCACGCAGTAGTCCATGTCGAACCCGCGCTGGGCCTGGCGGATCAACCCCAGGTAGGAGTTGTTCACCACCACGTGGATGTACGGCAGCTTGAACTGCGCGCCTACCGCCAGCTCTTCGATCATGAACTGGAAGTCATAGTCGCCCGACAGCGCCACGACCTTGCGGCTCGGGTCGGCCTTGACCACCCCCAGTGCCGCCGGAATGGTCCAGCCCAACGGGCCGGCCTGGCCGCAGTTGATCCAGTGGCGCGGTTTGTAGACGTGCAGGAACTGCGCCCCGGCGATCTGCGACAGCCCGATGGTGCTGACGTAGCAGGTGTCCTTGCCGAACACCTGGTTCATTTCTTCGTACACACGCTGGGGTTTGACCGGCACGTTGTCGAAGTGGGTCTTGCGCTGCAGGCTGGCCTTGCGCTGCTGGCAGTCCTGCAGCCAGGCGCTGCGGTTTTTCAGTTTGCCGGCGGCTTGCCATTCGCGGGCGACTTCGATGAACGCCGTCAGTGCCGAAGCGGCGTCGGACACGATGCCCAGGTCGGGGGTAAACACACGGCCTATCTGGGTCGGCTCGATGTCCACATGAATGAAGGTGCGGCCTTCGGTGTAGACATCCACCGAACCGGTATGGCGGTTAGCCCAGCGGTTGCCGATACCCAGCACCACGTCCGATTTGAGCAGCGTCGCATTGCCATAGCGGTGGGAGGTTTGCAGGCCGACCATGCCGACCATCAGCGGGTGATCGTCAGGGATGGTGCCCCAGCCCATCAAGGTAGGGATGACTGGGATGCCGGTCAGCTCAGCGAACTCCACCAGCAGCTCACTGGCATCGGCGTTGATGATCCCGCCGCCGGCCACCAGCAAGGGGCGCTCGGCCTGATCGAGCATGGCCAGGGCTTTTTCGATCTGCACGCGGTTGGCGGCGGGTTTGGCCAGGGGCAGCGGTTGGTAGGCGTCGATGTCGAACTCGATCTCGGCCATCTGCACGTCGAACGGCAGGTCGATCAACACCGGGCCCGGTCGGCCGGAGCGCATCTCAAAGAAGGCTTTCTGGAAAGCGTACGGCACCTGGCCCGGTTCCAGAACGGTGGTGGCCCACTTGGTCACCGGTTTGACGATGCTGGTGATATCCACAGCCTGGAAATCTTCCTTGTGCAGGCGGGCGCGGGGCGCTTGGCCGGTGATGCACAGGATCGGGATCGAGTCGGCCGAAGCGCTGTAGAGCCCCGTCACCATGTCGGTCCCCGCCGGCCCCGAGGTGCCGATGCACACGCCAATGTTACCGGCCTTGGTGCGGGTGTAGCCCTCGGCCATGTGGGAGGCGCCTTCAACGTGGCGAGCGAGGACATGATCGATGCCACCCACCTTTTGCAGGGCAGAGTACAGCGGGTTGATCGCGGCACCCGGGATGCCGAAGGCGGTGTCCACGCCTTCACGGCGCATCACCAGAACGGCGGCTTCGATTGCTCTCATTTTGCTCATGATTTTGTGCCTCTTACGTTTTGTAATTGTATACAAGTGGCTTTGCGTTGAGTGTATTCACGGCGGACGGCGCAGGTCAATCCATTTTCTCAAGCACCTGTTTCATTCGTCGGAAGGCCGTAAATGCTGTGGCTTTTCGTCGATAAGGTTACGTTGTTGGATTTATTGTATACAAAAAATATTATCATTGTGTTCTATTGTTTGCGTCTGGTTTTGCCAAAGGCAATGCCAGGAACGCTTCCCACAACAAAAAAAGGACAGCACCCATGAGCGCTTTAACCTTGAAAGTCGCCGTCAGCCTGACGGGGCAAGCCCTTGCCGCAGGCCGTGAAATCAGCGCTGCACCGCTGACCATTGCGGTCCTGGACAGCGGCGGCCATCTGATTGCCTTGCAACGCGAAGACGGTGCGAGCCTGCTTCGCCCTCAGATCGCCATCGGCAAGGCCTGGGGCGCCATCGCCCTGGGCAAAGGCTCGCGCCTGCTGGCCCAGGACGCCCAACAACGCCCGGCGTTCTTTGCCGCTTTGAATGGGTTGGGCCAAGGCAACGTCGTACCGGCCCCGGGTGGGGTGTTGATCAGGGATCAGGAGGGGAGGGTGCTGGGGGCGATTGGTGTCAGTGGGGATGTTTCGGATGTGGATGAGCAGGTGGCGATCAGGGCCGTGGAGGCGCTGCAGTTGAGGGCGGATGTCGGGGTGGTTGCTTGATTTTGTGGTGAATGGACTGGCGTCATCGCGAGCAAGCTCGCTCCCACAGGGGTTGATGTTGGACACATAATGTCTGAACACCGCAAACCCTGTGTGGGAGCGAGCTTGCTCGCGATGATGACCTCCCAGACACATCCAGCCAAGAGTCTGCCCGGTATTCAAAATCCACTGATCTAGCCTTTGATGACCTGATCATTGGAGAGGCGAAGGAATGCCTGATTTACCTGCTTCACATCGCTTGCGTACTGGCCGTTACGGTGAGTTGAATCGAATCTATTTATTGACCTCTAACACGGCTGAGCGAAAGCCGATTTTTCAGGATTTCGCTTTAGGCAGGTTGGTCGTTGAACAGTTTCGATGTGCCCAGGATGAGGGATGGGCGAAGTCACTGGCTTGGGTGGTCATGCCTGATCATTTCCATTGGTTGATTGAATTGCAGCAAAGCCCGTTGAATGAGTTGATGCAAAAAACCAAGTCCTTGAGTGCTCGGGCGGTGAACATATCCACAGGGCAGAGAGGTCGCCTTTGGCAACCGGGATACCATGACCGCGCACTGCGGCGGGAAGAAGAGTTGATCATAATGGCGCGCTATGTCGTCGCTAACCCGTTGCGGGCAGGTCTCGTGAAGCGGCTTGGCGATTATCCGCTGTGGGATGCCATTTGGCTTTGACTTGAAATCGAGCTGTCTTCAATCGCGAGCAAGCTCGCTCCCACAAGGGATTCAGGTTTGCTAGCAGAACCTATATTCACAACAAAACCTGTGGGAGCGAGCTTGCTCGCGATAAAGGCAACTCGATCTATCAGCCTGGCTCACACCCCTTCAACACCAACCGAATAATCGTCTGCGCCGCCGCTTCGTAATCCGCCTCATCCAGCTTCGCCTTGCCGGTCACGGCGCTGATCTGCCAGTCGAAATCGGCATAGGTCTGGGTGGCCGCCCAGATGCTGAACATCAGGTGGTTGGGGTCGATGGGGGCGATCTGGCCGCGGTCGATCCAGGTCTGGATGCAGTCGATGTTGTGCCGGGCCTGGGCGTTGAGTTGTTCCACCAGGTCGGCGCTCAGGTGTGGGGCGCCGTGCATGATTTCGCTGGCGAAGACTTTTGAGGCGAAGGGCAGGTCGCGGGAGATGCGGATCTTGGAGCGGATGTAGTGGCTCAGCACTTCGCCGGGCACGCCGTCCGCGTTGAACGGGGTCGAGGCCTGGAGGATTGGCTCGATGATACTTTCCAGCACCTCGCGGTAGAGGTTTTCCTTGGATTTGAAATAGTAGTAGACGTTGGGTTTTGGCAGGCCCGCCTTGGCCGCGATATCGCTGGTTTTGGTCGCCGCGAAGCCCTTGTCGGCAAACTCTTCGCTGGCGGCACGCAGGATCAGTTCTTTGTTGCGCTCGCGGATAGTGCTCATAAACCCAGGGGTTCCTTGCCTGTTCTGGCGGTTGCGCATGGTAGCACCGGCCTCGCGAAGCGCTCAAGAATGCCCCGCGGCCACGTCGGGCGCGCTATGCTGCGCAGCATTATTGTTCAAGGAGTTCCTCCATGGCCGGAAGCAGTTTGCTGTTACTGATCGACGATATCGCCACAGTGCTCGACGATGTTGCATTGATGACCAAGATGGCCGCCAAGAAAACCGCCGGCGTGCTCGGCGATGACCTGGCGCTCAATGCCCAGCAGGTGTCAGGCGTGCGTGCCGAGCGGGAAATACCGGTGGTCTGGGCGGTGGCCAAGGGGTCGTTCATCAACAAACTGATCCTGGTGCCGTCGGCGTTGGCCATCAGCGCTTTCGTGCCCTGGCTGGTGACGCCACTGCTGATGGTGGGGGGCGCCTACCTGTGCTTCGAAGGGTTCGAGAAACTGGCCCACAAGTTCCTTCACAGCAAGGCGCAAGACCAGGCCGAGCATGCGCAACTGGTCGAGGCCGTGGCCAATCCGGCGGTCGATCTGGTGGCCTTCGAAAAGGACAAGATCAAAGGTGCGATACGCACCGACTTCATCCTCTCGGCGGAAATCATCGCCATCACCCTCGGCACCGTCGCTGATGCACCGCTGACCCAGCAGGTGATCGTGCTGTCGGGTATCGCCATCGTCATGACCGTCGGCGTCTATGGTTTGGTGGCCGGGATCGTCAAGCTCGATGACCTGGGGTTGTGGCTGACGCAGAAGCCGGGGCAATGGGCCAAGAGCGTCGGTGGCGCCATCCTGCGCGCCGCGCCCTACATGATGAAAGGCCTGTCGGTGATCGGCACGGCGGCGATGTTCCTGGTGGGCGGCGGCATCCTGACCCATGGCGTGCCGGTGGTGCATCACTGGATCGAAGGTGTGACGGCCAGTGCTGGCGGCGCCGGGTTCATTGTGCCGTTGCTGCTTAATGCGGTGGCCGGGATTGTGGCGGGGGCGCTGGTGTTGGCGGGAGTGATGGTGGTTGGCAAGGTCTGGAAAGCGCTGAAAAGCTGAATCTGACAACAGATGACAACTGTGGGAGCGAGCCTGCTCGCGATAGCGGTCTACCAGCCAACATACATGTTGAATGGCAGGCCCTCATCGCGAGCAGGCTCGCTCCCACAGTGGGTTTTGGGGTGGCCGGGAGTTACTCGGCAATCTGCAACTTGCGCGACTCGGTATACACGTAACGCACCTTCTCATATTCGAATGGCGAGTTCAGTTGGCCATAGCGGAAGCTGGTCTGGTGGCGCTTGTCCACGGCGCGCAGGAGCAGCAGTTCCGGGTGGTTGCCGCTGACTTCTGAAACGTTGAGGAAGTTGATCGCCGATTCAGCCGTGTAGTCCACCAGCAATCCCGAGGTATCGCGAAGGTTCGAAGGGCCGAAGATCGGCAGTACGAAATACGCGCCGCCGGGCACGCCATAGAAGCCCAGGGTCTGACCGAAGTCTTCGCTCTGGCGCGGCAAGCCCATGGCGGTGGCCGGGTCCCACAGGCCGGCGATG
This sequence comes from Pseudomonas sp. P105, assembly GCF_032614175.1. Lineage (NCBI taxonomy): Bacteria > Pseudomonadati > Pseudomonadota > Gammaproteobacteria > Pseudomonadales > Pseudomonadaceae > Pseudomonas > Pseudomonas sp. P105. The sequence continues at coordinate 4,589,636 of NZ_CP126693.1, read as the reverse complement.
CCGACGGTGGTGTTGAGCAGCAGGCGTGCCGTGGTTTCCATCGAACGCTTGCCCTTGAATTGCAGCAGGCTGTTCATCAGGTTCGGCACGTCTCCCAGGTTATTGAAGAAGTTGCTCACCCCGGTGCGCAGGAAGCCTGGCGTGATGTAACGGTAACCATCGACGACTGGCAGGAAGACCCACTGATCGAATCGATAATTGAAGTGGTAAACGCGGCGGTTCCAGGACTCCAGCGGGTCATAGACGTTCAGGGCGTTGAGGGTCGAGCGTTCGAACTCGCGCTGGTCCAGCCCGGGGTTGAACTTGAGCTTGCTCAACGGTTCCTTGAAACCGTCGGAGTCCACCACCACAGGCGCGTTGGCCTTGCTGTTATCGGCGTGGACCATGCCAGCACTCATTAACGCGGCGATAAGCAGGAGATATTTAGCCACGGAAGAACTCCAGCATGGCGTCGCTGTTGACGCGGTAGTTTAGGTTGCCGCAGTGGCCGCCCAATGGGTAAACCGTCAGGCGGTCGCCAAAGGTCTTGCGCAGGAAGCCCAGATCGCCCGGGCCGAGGATGACGTCGTCGGCGTTGTGCATGACGGCAATCTTCGGACTGTCGTGCAGGTAATCCTTGAGCGCATAAAGGCTGACCTGATCGATCAGTTGCAACAGGCTGCCGCCGTCGGTGCGCGCGCGCCACATCGGAATCACCTGCTCGGTGAGATAGCAGTCGAAATCGCATTGCAACGCGCGCTTGAGGAACGGCGTCAGGCTGGTGCTTTCGGTAATCGGGAATTTGGGCGGGATGATCAGGCCGCGACGGTTGATCAGGTCCGAGGTGAATGCAATGTCGGCCGCCGAGAAGCGGAACGAAGTGCCAATCAGCATCGCCATCTGCTCGTTGGTCAGGTGCTGCTTGGACTGCTGGAAGTCATAGAGCAGGGCATCGTTGAGATCGATGTAGCCTTTTTGCTGGAAATAACGAGTCAGCTTGTTGAGCACCAACTCATAAAAAGTGGTGGTGTTGTTGATGCCCTTGACCTCGGTCTGGACCAGTTTGTCCAGGTTGGTGATCGAGGTGTAGAGGTTGACCGGCGGGTTGAGCAACAGCACTTTCTTGAAGTTGAAGCTGCGTCGGGTTTCGTCCAGATGGGCGACGAAGGCCGCGTCCAGGGCGCCGAGGCTGTAGCCGGTGAGGTAATACTCGGTCACGGGCAATTTGGGGTTCTGCGCGCGCACGGCCTGCATCACCCGGTACATGTCTTCGGCGTCTTCCTTGGTGATGCCGGGTGTGGCGAAGCGCGAAGCGGCACTCATGAAGTCAAAGCTGGTGGGCGACGACAGCTGCACCACGTGGTAACCCGCCTTGTAATAGAGGCGCTTGAGGTATTCGTTGAGGCTGCTGTCGTATCGTGCGCCGGTGCCAGCGATCAGGAAGATCAGCGGCGCAGGCTTGTCCTGGGTCGCCATGCGGTAGGTGAGGCTTTTCACCGGCCAGAAATTGTCTGGCAGGATGAACTCGCGTTCCGGGCGCAGGGTCAGGCTGTGGTCCGCCTGGTCGATATCTTCGATCGGGGGCAGTTCCGGGCGCAGGTCCGGTGGCGTAGTGGCGATGGTCGCCTCGAACGGGTTGGTCAAGGGGTAGCCATAGCTGGCGGCATCGATGTCCACCGCCAGCGCGGACGCACTCAGAATAAGGCCGCCGGCGAGGGCAGCGAAGCGCAAGGAATGGAGCATGACTGGATCCCTTAAAGGAAGATGCCGATTGAAGTTCGCAGGCTATGACCGCCGAAGTGAAGCCAAGTGCCATGATTGGCACAAAACAGGCACAAACGGGGCGGGATAGTAGCGCGAAGATACACGTTCACGCGTGGTAGCGGCTAGTTATCTGGCGGTTTGCCGAATTCGGGCGTGACCGGCAGGAGAGCATTTATGTTGGCCCGAATGGCGCAGGCAGGTAGCTGGCGTTCTGATGTCGTTTCTCGTTGCTTCAACGTCGCAGGCAGAGCAGGTTCCAGATCGGCGCAGGTTGATGATCAACGAGTCAGTACTCCACTGACGTTCGAACCGGTTTTGCAGGCGAGCGTGATGGGGGCGCTGTGCACCATAACAATACGTTGACGCCGCTCGGCATCCGTCGGGCGCAGCACTTTCGGGGAAGTAACGATGAGAATGCGACGACTCTTGGGCGCAGGTGCCGCACTGGTACTGGCGATCAGCTCCACACTGGCCAGCGCCGAAACCAAAACCCTGAGCATCGGCTATGTCGATGGCTGGTCCGACAGCGTCGCGACCACCCATGTGGCGGCCGAAGTCATCAAGCAGAAACTGGGCTATGACGTGAAGCTGCAAGCGGTTGCGACCGGGATCATGTGGCAAGGCGTAGCCACTGGCAAACTCGACGCGATGCTCTCGGCCTGGCTGCCGGTGACCCATGGCGACTACTGGACCAAGAACAAGGATCAGGTGGTCGACTACGGTCCGAACTTCAAGGATGCAAAAATCGGCCTGATCGTGCCGGAGTACGTCAAGGCCCAGTCCGTGGCCGACCTCAAGACCGATGACAGCTTCAAGAACCGCATTGTCGGTATCGACGCCGGTTCAGGTGTCATGATCAAGACCGAGCAGGCCATCAAGGATTACGACCTGACCGGGTATCAACTCAAGGCCAGTTCCGGCGCCGGCATGATTGCCGAGCTGACCCGTGCCGAGAAGAAAAAAGAATCCATCGCCGTCACCGGTTGGGTGCCGCACTGGATGTTCGCCAAGTGGAAACTGCGCTTCCTGGAAGACCCGAAAGGCGTTTACGGCGCGGCTGAAACCGTGAACAGCATCGGCAGCAAGGAGCTGGACACCAAGGCGCCGGAAGTGGTCGCGTTCCTGAAGAAGTTCCAGTGGAACTCGAAAGACGAAATCGGCGAGGTCATGCTGGCGATTCAGGAAGGCGCCAAGCCGGACGCCGCTGCCAAGGATTGGGTTGCCAAGCACCCGGATCGCGTGGCGGAGTGGATCAAGTAATCGACTTGGTCTGACTGTTCCGAAAGCCGCATGACTGTCTGTCATGCGGTTTTTTTGTGCCCGAAATTCCTGGATTCCCCACAATCCCCTTGTGGGAGCGAGCTTGCTCGCGATAGCGGTACATCTGCTTGCATCCATGTTGAATGTAGCGCCTCCATCGCGAGCAAGCTCGCTCCCACAGGAGGGCAATTGTGAAAGTGTGCGGGAAACCGGCAGCACCGTCATGTCGTTCTAATACTAAGGTCGTCTGGAACCTGGCCTTCAGCCGCATAGAGTAGAGCTGTTCCAATTAAATCTGTGCTGCGAGGATAAAAACAATGAACGACAGCATTTACCTCTCGATTCAAAACAGCCCGCGCTTCAAGGAGCTGGTGAGAAAAAGAGAAAAGTTCGCCTGGATTCTCTCGGCGATCATGCTTGGGTTGTATTCAGGCTTCATTCTTCTGATTGCCTACGGGCCGCATGTGCTCGGGGCCAAGATTTCGCCCGAGTCCACCATTACCTGGGGTATCCCCATAGGTGTCGGCCTGATCGTCTCGGCCTTCATCCTGACCGGTATCTACGTGCGACGCGCCAACGGTGAGTTCGACGATCTGAACAATGCGATTCTCAAGGAGGCTCAGCAATGATCCGGCGTCTAATGGCTCTGTTGAGCATCGCAGCTTTCGCACCGGGGGCCTGGGCGGCTGAAGCCCTGACCGGTGCCGTGCAGAAACAACCGCTTAACGTTTCGGCCATTGTCATGTTCGTGGCTTTCGTTGGCGCGACCTTGTGCATTACCTACTGGGCGTCCAAGCGCAACAACTCGGCAGCCGACTACTATGCGGCGGGCGGGCGGATCACCGGTTTCCAGAACGGCCTGGCGATTGCCGGTGACTACATGTCGGCGGCGTCCTTCCTGGGGATTTCCGCGCTGGTGTTCACGTCTGGCTACGACGGTCTGATCTACTCCATCGGCTTTTTGGTCGGCTGGCCGATCATTCTGTTCCTGATCGCCGAGCGCCTGCGTAACCTGGGTAAATACACCTTTGCCGACGTGGCGTCCTACCGCCTGGGGCAAACCCAGATCCGCACCTTGTCTGCCAGCGGCTCGCTGGTCGTGGTGGCGTTCTACCTGATCGCGCAGATGGTGGGTGCCGGCAAGCTGATCCAGCTGCTGTTTGGCCTGGATTATCACGTTGCGGTGATTCTGGTCGGTATCCTGATGTGCCTCTACGTGCTGTTCGGCGGCATGCTGGCCACTACCTGGGTACAGATCATCAAGGCGGTGCTGTTGCTGTCGGGCGCTTCGTTCATGGCGCTGATGGTCATGAAGCACGTCAACTTCGACTTCAACATGCTGTTCTCCGAGGCGGTCAAGGTTCACGCCAAGGGTGAAGCGATCATGAGCCCTGGTGGCCTGGTCAAGGATCCGATCTCGGCGTTCTCCCTGGGTCTGGCGCTGATGTTCGGTACCGCTGGCCTGCCGCACATTCTGATGCGCTTCTTCACCGTAAGTGACGCCAAGGAAGCTCGCAAGAGCGTGCTGTACGCCACTGGCTTCATCGGTTACTTCTACATCCTGACCTTCATCATCGGCTTCGGCGCGATCCTGCTGGTCAGCACCAACCCGGCCTTCAAGGACGCGGCAGGTGCCTTGCTGGGTGGCAACAACATGGCGGCGGTGCACCTGGCTGACGCGGTGGGTGGCAGCATCTTCCTGGGCTTCATCTCGGCCGTAGCCTTTGCCACCATCCTGGCGGTAGTGGCGGGTCTGACCCTGGCCGGTGCCTCGGCGGTGTCCCATGACCTGTATGCCAGTGTCGTCAAGAAAGGCAAAGCCAACGAGAAGGATGAGATCCGCGTGTCGAAGATCACCACCATCGCCCTGGCGGTGCTGGCGATCGGCCTGGGCATCCTGTTCGAGAAGCAGAACATCGCGTTCATGGTGGGCCTGGCGTTCTCCATCGCGGCAAGCTGCAACTTCCCGGTACTGCTGCTCTCGATGTACTGGAAGAAACTGACCACCCGTGGCGCCATGATCGGCGGCTGGCTGGGCCTGGTCAGTGCGGTGGGCCTGATGGTGCTCGGTCCGACCATCTGGGTGCAGATCCTGGGGCACGAGAAGGCGATCTTCCCGTATGAATACCCTGCGCTGTTCTCGATGGCCATTGCCTTCGTCGGCATCTGGTTCTTCTCCGTCACCGACAAGTCGGCTGAAGGCGTGAACGAGCGTGCACTGTTCTTCCCGCAGTTTGTGCGTTCGCAGACTGGCCTGGGGGCGAGTGGGGCGGTTAACCATTGATGTAGCGAGAAGTGCTTGAAGAAATACCCCGGTCGAGAGGCTGGGGTATTTTTTTGTGCCGGGTTTAAGGATGACAGGGCTGCCGTCATCGCGAGCAAGCTCGCTCCCACAGGGGATTTTCAGTGAGTACAGGTTCTGTGTTCACAACAGGTCAACTGTGGGAGCGAGCTTGCTCGCGATGACGTCGGACCGGTCAATGCCGCTTCTGGATCAGATGAAAAGAGGCACAAACAAAACAGCCCCTGCTCTTATATAAGAAGCAGGGGCTGTTTCGGTGCAGCTCAAGACCTCATTGCAAGGCAGGTCTTACTTGCGGTCTTCCAGCTGGGTGATGTCACGCGACTCGTAGCCGGTGTACAACTGGCGCGGGCGGCCGATCTTGTACGGGCTGGAGAGCATTTCCTTCCAGTGGGAGATCCAGCCCACGGTCCGCGCCAGGGCGAAGATCACGGTGAACATGCTGGTTGGAATGCCGATCGCCTTGAGGATGATCCCCGAGTAGAAGTCGACGTTCGGGTACAGCGAGCGTTCGATGAAGTACGGGTCGGTCAGGGCGATCTCTTCCAGGCGCATGGCCAGTTCGAGTTGCGGATCGTTCTTGATCCCCAGTTCCTTGAGCACTTCGTCGCAGGTCTGCTTCATGACGGTGGCGCGCGGGTCGCGGTTCTTGTAGACCCGGTGACCGAAGCCCATCAGCTTGAACGGATCGTTCTTGTCCTTGGCCTTGGCGATGAACTTGTCGATGTTCGAGACATCGCCGATTTCATCGAGCATGGTCAATACCGCTTCGTTGGCACCGCCGTGGGCTGGGCCCCAGAGTGCGGCGATACCGGCGGCGATACAGGCGAACGGGTTGGCACCCGAGGAGCCGGCCAGGCGCACGGTGGACGTGGAGGCGTTCTGCTCGTGGTCGGCGTGGAGGATGAAGATCCGGTCCATGGCCTTGGCGAGCACCGGGCTGATCGGTTTGATCTCGCACGGGGTGTTGAACATCATATGCAGGAAGTTTTCTGCATAAGTCAGGTCATTGCGCGGGTACATCATGGGCTGGCCCATGGAGTACTTGTAGACCATGGCTGCCAGGGTCGGCATCTTGGCCACCAGGCGGATCGCGGAGATTTCGCGATGCTGGGGGTTATTGATGTCCAGGGAGTCGTGGTAGAAGGCCGAGAGGGCGCCGACAACGCCGCACATGACGGCCATCGGGTGGGCATCGCGACGGAAGCCGTTGAAGAAGGTCTTCAACTGTTCGTGAACCATGGTGTGGTTCTTCACGGTGCTGACGAACTGGGCCTTTTGCTCTGCGGTTGGCAGCTCGCCGTTGAGCAGCAGGTAGCAGGTTTCCAGGTAGTCCGACTTTTCAGCCAGTTGTTCGATCGGGTAGCCGCGGTGCAGCAGGATGCCGTTGTCGCCGTCGATATAGGTGATTTTCGACTCGCACGAAGCGGTCGACATGAAACCCGGGTCAAAGGTGAAACGGCCCGTGGCCGTCAGGCCCCGTACGTCGATTACATCGGGACCAACGGTGCCGGTTAAAATGGGCAGCTCGACGGGGGCTGCGCCCTCGATGATCAACTGCGCTTTTTTGTCAGCCATGTGGCCTCCTATTAATGCTTGGAATCATCAGACAGACCCCCCACGCAGGGCCCGCACCACTATAGTGAGATAAATTCGAATGTCAATTTGCCTAAAGTCTTGCTCCAGAAGGCTTTAACCGGACTTTTTCCGCGAAATTGCCTGCCGTTTACGCCTTTTGCTTCATATGTGCAATGCGCTATTAGGGGAAGGTGAACGCGTTGTCATTAGTAGCCTAACTGTCTATACTCGGCCACCGACCGCCAGGGGCTTTTGGGCCTGCTTTCTTGGGGGTCGTCACTCCCTGGGTGGTGAGTACCTGACCAGTGCGCGCCCCAACAACTTTGCCCTGATTGTTAGGGGCTCTTCAGTGTGAAAAAAAGCCGTGAAAAGCCAACGACCTGTAAACCTAGACCTAAGGACCATCAAACTCCCAGTCACTGCTTACACGTCCATTCTTCACCGTATCTCCGGTGTCATTCTCTTCGTCAGCCTGGCCATCATGCTTTATGCATTGGACAAGTCGCTCGACTCGGAAGAAGGCTTCGGTCAGGTGAAAGCGTGTCTGACCAGTCCGCTAGCCAAGCTAGTGATTTGGGGCATCCTGTCCGCCTTGCTGTATCACCTGGTTGCCGGTGTGCGCCACTTGATCATGGACATGGGCATCGGTGAGACGCTGGAAGGCGGCAAGCTGGGCTCGAAAATCGTTATCGCCGTTTCCGTGGTGGTAATCGTTCTGGCAGGAGTCTGGATATGGTAACCAACGTCACGAACCTTTCCCGTTCGGGCCTCTATGACTGGATGGCGCAGCGTGTGTCTGCGGTCGTTCTCGCGGCTTACTTCATTTTCCTGATCGGATATGTCGTAGCAAACCCTGGCCTTGGCTATGCCCAATGGCACGAACTGTTCGCAAACAACTGGATGCGTATCTTCAGTCTGCTGGCGCTAGTCGCACTGGGCGCTCACGCCTGGGTCGGCATGTGGACCATCGCGACCGACTACCTGACGCCGATGGCGTTCGGCAAGTCGGCGACTGCCGTACGTTTCCTCTTCCAGGCAGTATGCGGCGTCGCGATGTTTGCGTACTTCGTCTGGGGTGTGCAGATTCTTTGGGGTATCTGATTCATGGCTAACATTCCTACGATTTCTTTCGACGCCATCATTATTGGTGGCGGCGGTGCCGGCATGCGCGCTGCGCTGCAACTGGCACAGGGCGGTCACAAGACTGCCGTGATCACCAAGGTTTTCCCGACCCGTTCGCACACTGTTTCCGCCCAGGGCGGCATCACCTGTGCCATCGCTTCGGCTGACCCGAACGATGACTGGCGCTGGCACATGTACGATACCGTCAAGGGTTCCGACTACATCGGTGACCAGGACGCTATCGAATACATGTGTCAGGAAGGTCCGGCCGCGGTTTTCGAACTGGACCACATGGGCCTGCCGTTCTCGCGTACCGAAACCGGCCGTATCTACCAGCGTCCGTTCGGCGGTCAGTCCAAGGACTACGGCAAGGGCGGCCAGGCTGCGCGTACTTGCGCGGCGTCCGACCGTACCGGTCACGCACTGCTGCACACCCTTTATCAGGGCAACCTGAAAGCCGGTACCACGTTCCTGAACGAGTACTACGCCGTTGACCTGGTGAAAAACCAGGATGGCGCTTTCGTCGGTGTGATCGCGATCTGCATCGAAACCGGCGAAACCACCTACATCCGCGCCAAGGCTACCGTGTTGGCGACTGGCGGTGCCGGCCGTATCTACGCGTCCACCACCAACGCCCTGATCAACACCGGTGACGGTGTCGGCATGGCGCTGCGTGCTGGCGTGCCGGTACAAGACATCGAAATGTGGCAGTTCCACCCGACCGGCATCGCCGGCGCCGGTGTACTGGTCACCGAAGGTTGCCGCGGTGAAGGCGGTTACCTGATCAACAAGCACGGCGAGCGTTTCATGGAGCGTTATGCTCCGAACGCCAAAGACCTTGCCGGTCGCGACGTAGTTGCCCGTTCGATGGTCAAAGAAATCATCGCCGGCAACGGTTGCGGTCCGAATGGCGACCACGTGATGCTCAAGCTCGACCACCTGGGCGAGGAAGTGCTGCACAGCCGTCTGCCAGGCATTTGCGAACTGTCGAAGACCTTCGCTCACGTCGACCCTGTCGTTGCGCCGGTTCCAGTAGTTCCAACCTGCCACTATATGATGGGCGGCGTTGCCACCAACATTCACGGCCAGGCGATCACCCAGAACGCCGAAGGCGTGGACGAAATCATCCCTGGCCTGTTCGCAGTGGGTGAAGTGGCTTGCGTATCGGTTCACGGTGCCAACCGTCTGGGCGGCAACTCGCTGCTCGACCTGGTGGTATTCGGTCGCGCTGCCGGCCTGCACCTGGAAAAAGCGCTGACCGAGGGTATCGAGTATGACGATGCCACCGACGCCAACATCGAAGCCGCCCTGGCGCGTCTGTCCGCTCTGAATGAGCGTACCGAAGGCGAAGACGTGGCGACCCTGCGTCGCGAGCTGCAAAACTGCATGCAAAACTACTTCGGTGTGTTCCGTACCGGCGAGTACATGCAGAAGGGTATCGCTCAGCTGGCTCAATTGCGTGAACGAATCGCCAACGTGAAGATCAACGATAAGTCGCAGGCGTTTAACACTGCACGTATCGAAGCGCTGGAACTGCAGAACCTGCTGGAAGTGGCCGAAGCCACCGCCATCGCGGCAGAAGTGCGCAAAGAGTCCCGTGGTGCCCATGCCCGCGAAGACTTTGAAGACCGTGATGACGAAAACTGGTTGTGCCACACCTTGTTCTTCCCGGGTGAAAAACGTGTCGCCAAGCGTGCGGTGAACTTCTCGCCGAAGACCGTTCCGACGTTTGAACCCAAGATCCGGACTTACTAAGGGTGGCCGCCATGTTGCAAGTCAGTGTTTATCGCTACAACCCTGATCAGGACGCCGCGCCGTTCATGCAGGATTTCCAGGTCGATACCGGTGGTAAAGACCTGATGGTGCTGGACGTGCTGGCCCTGATCAAAGAGCAGGACGAAGGTTTTTCCTACCGTCGTTCCTGCCGCGAGGGCGTTTGCGGCTCCGACGGCATGAACATCAACGGCAAGAACGGCCTGGCGTGCATCACGCCGCTGTCCGCCGTGGTCAAGGGCAACAAGCTGATCGTTCGTCCGCTGCCAGGTTTGCCGGTTATTCGTGACCTGGTCGTCGATATGAGCATCTTCTACAAGCAATACGAGAAGGTGAAGCCATTCCTGCAGAACGATTCGCCGGCTCCGGCCATCGAGCGTCTGCAGTCCCCGGAAGAGCGTGAAAAGCTCGACGGTCTGTACGAGTGCATCCTGTGCGCCTGCTGCTCGACCTCGTGCCCATCCTTCTGGTGGAACCCGGACAAATTCCTGGGCCCGGCCGCTCTGCTGCAAGCGTATCGCTTCCTGGCAGACAGCCGCGACACCAAGACGTCCGAGCGTCTGGCTGCACTGGATGACCCGTTCAGCGTATTCCGCTGCCGCGGGATCATGAACTGCGTCAACGTCTGCCCGAAAGGCCTGAACCCGACTAAGGCCATCGGTCACGTACGTAACATGCTGCTGCAAAGCGGCGTGTGATTCAGCTGCTGTACCCGTAGAACCGCTGTACCCGTACAGGTCGGGGCGTGGGCTTCAACCCGCGTCCTGGCTATAACCAGAACCGCCGCTCACAAAGCGGCAGTTCTTATTTTGAAGAAATGAGACAAGCAGGGGCATCCGGGCTGGTACCCGGACTATCAGCGTGATCCTAAGTGGCTTGTTTTGGTCGCTGCATTCGGACTTCTGCAAGTTTGCTCGGTGTTTTCGCCGATGGTGTTCCCCAAATCGAGGGTGACCAAGCATGCAAGAAAGCGTGATGCAGCGCATGTGGAACAGTGCCCACCTCTCCGGTGGTAACGCTGCCTATGTGGAAGAGCTCTACGAGCTCTACCTGCACGACCCTAACGCTGTGCCAGAAGAGTGGCGCACCTACTTTCAGAAGTTGCCGGCTGACGGTAACTCTGCCACTGATGTTTCGCACTCGACAATTCGCGATCATTTCGTGCTGCTGGCAAAGAACCAGCGCCGCGCTCAACCGGTGTCTGCCGGCAGCGTGAGCAGTGAGCACGAGAAGAAGCAAGTTGAAGTGCTGCGACTGATCCAGGCCTACCGGATGCGCGGCCACCAGGCAGCCCAGCTGGACCCGCTGGGGCTGTGGCAGCGTCCTGCACCTGCAGACCTGTCGATCACTCATTACGGCTTGACCAATGCCGATCTTGATACGACCTTCCGTGCCGGCGACCTGTTCATCGGCAAAGAGGAAGCGAGCCTACGCGAAATTCACGAAGCGTTGCAGCAGACATATTGCCGCACCATCGGTGCCGAATTTACGCACATCGTCGATTCCGAGCAGCGCCAGTGGTTCCAGCAGCGTCTGGAAAGCGTTCGTGGCCGTCCGACCTTCTCCGCTGACGTCAAGAGCCACTTGCTCGAGCGCGTCACTGCCGCCGAAGGCCTGGAAAAGTACCTGGGCACCAAATACCCGGGCACCAAGCGTTTCGGCCTGGAAGGTGGCGAAAGCCTGATCCCGCTGCTGGACGAACTGATCCAGCGCTCCGGTTCCTACGGCACCAAGGAAGTCGTCATCGGCATGGCCCACCGCGGCCGTCTGAACGTGCTGGTCAACACCTTCGGCAAGAACCCGCGCGAGCTGTTCGACGAGTTTGAAGGCAAGAAGAAGGTCGAGCTGGGCTCCGGTGACGTCAAGTATCACCAGGGTTTCTCGTCCAACGTGATGACCACCGGTGGCGAAGTTCACCTGGCGATGGCCTTCAACCCGTCCCACCTGGAAATCGTTTCTCCGGTGGTCGAGGGTTCGGTCCGTGCCCGTCAGGATCGTCGCAACGACCCGACTGGCGAAAAAGTCCTGCCGATTTCCATCCACGGTGACGCTGCATTCGCAGGTCAGGGCGTGGTCATGGAAACCTTCCAGATGTCGCAGACTCGCGGCTTCAAGACCGGCGGTACCATTCACCTGGTGATCAACAACCAGGTCGGCTTCACCATCAGCAACCCGGAAGACTCGCGTTCCACCGAGTACTGCACCGACGTTGCGAAGATGATCCAGGCACCGATTCTCCATGTGAATGGCGATGACCCGGAAGCCGTGCTGTTCGTGACCCAGTTGGCCATCGACTACCGCATGCAGTACAAGCGTGACGTGGTGATCGACCTGGTCTGCTACCGTCGTCGCGGCCACAACGAGGCCGACGAGCCAAGCGGCACCCAGCCTCTGATGTACCAGCAGATCGCCAAGCAGCGCACCACCCGTGAGCTGTATGCCGAGCGCCTGACCCAGAGCGGTGTGCTGGACGCTGAGCGCGTCCAGGAAAAAGTCGATGAATATCGCAATGCCCTGGACAATGGCCTGCATGTTGTAAAAAGCCTGGTCAAAGAGCCGAACAAAGAGCTGTTCGTGGACTGGCGCCCGTACCTGGGCCATGCCTGGACCGCTCGTCACGACACCCGTTTTGATCTCAAGACCTTGCAGGAACTGTCTGCCAAGCTGCTGGAAATTCCGGAAGGCTTCGTGGTTCAGCGTCAGGTCGCGAAAATCTACGAAGACCGGCAGAAGATGCAAGCCGGCGGCCTGCCGATCAACTGGGGTTATGCCGAAACCATGGCATACGCGACCCTGGCGTTCGAAGGTCACCCTGTGCGCATCACCGGCCAGGACGTAGGCCGCGGCACTTTCTCGCACCGTCACGCGGCGCTGCACAACCAGAAAGACGCCAGCACCTACATCCCGCTGCAACACCTGTACAAAGGCCAGCCACGTTTCGACCTGTACGACTCGCTGCTGTCCGAAGAAGCCGTCCTGGCGTTCGAATATGGCTACTCCACCACCGAGCCGAATGCGCTGGTGATCTGGGAAGCCCAGTTCGGCGACTTCGCCAACGGTGCCCAGGTGGTTGTCGACCAGTTCATCACCAGCGGCGAGCACAAGTGGGGCCGTCTCTGCGGTCTGACCATGCTGTTGCCACACGGTTATGAAGGGCAGGGGCCGGAGCACTCTTCGGCACGTCTGGAGCGTTACCTGCAGCTGTGCGCCGAGCACAACATCCAGGTGTGCGTACCGACGACCCCGGCTCAGATCTACCACTTGCTGCGCCGTCAGGTGATTCGCCCGCTGCGCAAGCCGCTTGTAGTGCTGACACCGAAGTCATTGCTGCGTCACAAGCTGGCGATCTCGACTCTGGAAGATCTGGCCGAAGGCTCGTTCCAGACCGTTATCCCGGAAATCGACGCTCAGGATCCGGCCAACGTCGGTCGCGTGGTTCTGTGCAGCGGCAAGGTCTATTACGACTTGCTGGAAAAACGCCGTGCCGAAGGCCGTGACGATATCGCCATCGTGCGTCTCGAGCAGCTGTACCCGTTCCCGGAGGACGACCTGGTCGAAATCCTGGCTCCGTACAAAAACCTGAAGCACATCGTCTGGTGCCAGGAAGAGCCGATGAACCAGGGTGCGTGGTACTGCAGCCAACATCACATGCGCCGCATCATCAGCGCTCACGACAAGTCGCTCGTACTTGAGTACGCCGGCCGTGACGCTTCTGCTGCACCTGCTTGTGGTTATGCATCGATGCACGCCGAGCAGCAGGAACAACTGCTGCAAGATGCCTTTACCGTTTAATGCCTTCGCGCACCTGAAACCGAATTTAAGGAACCACAGATAATGGCTATCGAGATCAAAGCCCCCACTTTCCCGGAATCGGTTGCCGATGGCACGATTGCCACCTGGCACAAAAAACCGGGCGACGCGGTCAAGCGCGACGAACTGATCGTCGACATCGAAACCGACAAAGTTGTCCTGGAAGTGTTGGCCGAAGCTGACGGCGTCCTGGGCGCCATCGTCAAGAACGAAGGCGACACCGTACTGTCGGCCGAAGTGCTGGGCTCCATCGAAGCGGGCGGCGCTGCTGCCGCTGCTCCGGCTGCTGCTGCTGCCGCACCGGCCGCCGCTCAGGCTGCTGCTCCTGCCGCTGGCGGCGAAGACGATCCAGTCGCCGCTCCCGCTGCTCGCAAGCTGGCTGAAGAGAATGGCATCAACATCGCTTCCGTTGCCGGCACCGGCAAGGGTGGTCGTGTGACCAAGGAAGACGTGGTTGCCGCGGTTGCCGCCAAGAAAGCCGCTCCGGCCGCTGCGCCAGCCAAGGCTGCCGCGCCTGCCGCTGCCGCTCCGGTGTTCGCTGCCGGTGATCGCGTTGAAAAACGCGTTCCGATGACCCGCCTGCGTGCCAAGGTTGCCGAGCGTCTGGTTGAAGCCCAGTCGAACATGGCGATGCTGACCACCTTCAACGAAGTCGACATGACCGAAGTCATGGCCCTGCGTTCGAAGTACAAGGACCTGTTCGAGAAGAGCCACAACGGCGTACGCCTGGGCTTCATGTCGTTCTTCGTCAAGGCTGCCACTGAAGCACTCAAGCGCTTCCCGGCCGTCAACGCGTCGATCGACGGTTCCGACATCGTTTACCACGGTTACGCCGACATCGGTGTTGCGGTCTCCAGCGACCGTGGCCTGGTGGTTCCGGTCCTGCGTAACGCCGAACTGATGAGCCTGGCTGAAATCGAAGGCGGCATCGCCACCTTCGGCAAGAAAGCCCGTGACGGCAAGCTGTCCATCGAAGAGATGACCGGCGGTACGTTCACCATCACCAACGGTGGTACATTCGGTTCGATGATGTCGACCCCGATCGTCAACCCGCCACAAGCGGCGATCCTGGGCATGCACAACATCCTGCAACGCCCGATGGCGATCAATGGTCAGGTCGTGATTCGTCCGATGATGTACCTGGCGCTGTCCTACGATCACCGCCTGATCGACGGTAAAGAAGCCGTGACTTTCCTGGTAACCATCAAGAACCTGCTTGAAGATCCGGCTCGTCTGCTGCTGGATATCTGATTCGCCGCAAGGGCCGGTCGGTTGACCGGCCTCTTGCTGAAATAACCGGTTTCGTCCCACGACGGTCTCCACAAGTGACCGTCCGGTTTGATTCGAGAAGGAATGACTCATGACTCAGAAATTCGACGTGGTAGTGATTGGTGCGGGCCCTGGCGGCTACGTAGCGGCCATCAAGGCTGCGCAACTGGGCCTCACCACTGCCTGCATCGAGAAATACACCGACAAGGAGGGCAAGCTGGCCCTCGGCGGTACTTGCCTGAACGTCGGTTGCATTCCGTCCAAGGCGCTGCTGGACAGCTCCTGGAAGTTTCATGAAGCGCAGGATGGCTTCAAGATCCACGGTATCAACCACGCTGGCGTGACCATGGACGTGCCTGCCATGGTTGGCCGCAAGGCCAACATCGTCAAAGGCCTGACCTCTGGCGTTGCCACCCTGTTCAAGGCCAATGGCGTGACCTCGATCCAGGGCCACGGCAAGCTGCTGATGGGCAAGAAGGTCGAAGTGACCAAGCCAGACGGCTCGGTTGAAGTGATCGAAGCCGAGAACGTCATCCTGGCACCGGGCTCGCGTCCGATCGACATTCCGCCGGCTCCGGTGGACCAGAACGTGATCGTCGATTCGACCGGCGCTCTGGAGTTCCAATCCGTACCAAAACGCCTGGGTGTGATCGGCGCGGGTGTTATCGGTCTGGAGCTGGGTTCGGTCTGGTCGCGCCTGGGCGCGCAAGTAACCGTCCTCGAAGCACTGGACACCTTCCTGATGGCCGCCGACACCGCGGTTTCCAAGGAAGCGCTGAAAACCCTGACCAAGCAAGGCCTGGACATCAAGCTGGGCGCTCGCGTGACCGGCTCCAAGGTCAACGGCGAAGAAGTCGTGGTGAACTACACCGACGCCAACGGCGAACAGACCATCACTTTCGACAAACTGATCGTTGCGGTTGGCCGTCGCCCAGTGACCACTGACCTGCTGTCCGCCGATTGCGGCGTGACCCTCGATGAGCGCGGCTTCATCGCGGTTGACGAGCAATGCGCAACCGACGTTCCGGGTGTCTACGCCATCGGTGACGTGGTACGCGGCATGATGCTGGCGCACAAAGCGTCCGAGGAAGGCATCATGGTGGTCGAGCGCATCAAGGGCCACAAAGCCCAGATCAACTACGACCTGATCCCGTCGGTTATCTACACCCACCCGGAAATCGCATGGGTTGGCAAGACCGAGCAAACCTTGAAAAACGAAGGTGTTGAAGTTAACGTCGGCACCTTCCCGTTCGCAGCCTCCGGCCGTGCCATGGCAGCCAACGATACCGGTGGTTTCGTGAAAGTCATCGCTGATGCCAAGACGGATCGTGTATTGGGCGTTCACGTGATTGGCCCAAGCGCTGCCGAGCTGGTACAGCAAGGCGCGATCGGCATGGAATTCGGCACCAGCGCTGAAGATCTGGGCATGATGGTCTTCTCCCATCCGACCCTGTCCGAAGCCTTGCACGAAGCGGCCCTGGCCGTAAATGGCGGTGCCATCCACGTGGCCAACCGCAAAAAGCGTTAATAGACAATAAGAAACCACGGCGGTATGGCCCGTCGTGAGCCTTGCGAGCAAGACTCACCGCGGAATATCCGCTGGACGCAGCCTTGCGTAGCGGCACCGGTCAACCGGAACGCTACGCAAGCAGCAGTCACAGGTGGTGCGGCACCATAACGGTGCAGCACCGAATGCGCAGTACCTAACGAAGACGGTAATAAGCATGAATCTTCACGAGTATCAGGGTAAGCAGCTGTTCGCTGAGTACGGCCTGCCAGTATCCACCGGCTACGCGGTAGACACCCCGGAAGCGGCAGCAGAAGCTTGCGACAAAATCGGCGGCAGCGAATGGGTTGTCAAAGCCCAGGTTCACGCCGGTGGTCGCGGTAAAGCGGGCGGCGTCAAGCTGGTTCGCAGCAAAGAAGACGCCAAAGCCTTCGCACAGCAGTGGCTGGGCAAGCGTCTGGTGACCTACCAGACTGACGCCAACGGTCAGCCAGTCACCAAGATCCTGGTTGAATCGTGCACTGATATCGCTAAAGAGCTGTACCTGGGCGCTGTCGTTGACCGCTCGAGCCGCCGTATCGTGTTCATGGCTTCCACCGAAGGTGGCGTGGACATCGAGAAAATCGCTCACGATACCCCTGAGAAAATCCTCAAGGCCACCATCGATCCACTGGTTGGCGCCCAGCCATTCCAGGGTCGCGAGCTGGCATTCCAGCTGGGTCTGGAAGGCAAGCAGGTCACTCAGTTCGCCAAGATCTTCGTAGGCCTGGCCAAGCTGTTCCAGGACCACGACCTGGCGCTGCTGGAAGTGAACCCGCTGGTGATCAAGGCCGACGGCGATCTGCACTGCCTCGATGCCAAGATCAACATTGACGCCAACGCCATGTACCGTCAGCCTAAGCTGAAGACTTTCCACGATCCGTCGCAAGACGATCCGCGCGAAGCGCACGCTGCCAAGTTCGAACTGAACTACGTGGCCCTGGAAGGCAACATCGGCTGCATGGTCAACGGTGCTGGCCTGGCCATGGGTACCATGGACATCGTCAACCTGCATGGCGGCAAGCCAGCCAACTTCCTCGACGTGGGCGGTGGTGCTACCAAGGAACGCGTAACCGAAGCGTTCAAGATCATCCTGTCCGACACTAACGTCGCTGCAGTACTGGTCAACATCTTCGGCGGCATCGTTCGTTGCGACATGATTGCCGAAGGCATCATCGGCGCCGTGAAAGAAGTCGGCGTGAAAATCCCGGTTGTTGTTCGCCTCGAAGGCAACAACGCTGAGCTGGGCGCTAAAGTACTGGCAGAAAGCGGTTTGAACATCATCGCTGCTACCAGCCTGACCGACGCTGCTCAACAAGTCGTTAAAGCTGCGGAGGGCAAATAATGAGCGTCCTGATCAATAAAGACACCAAGGTTATCTGCCAGGGTATTACCGGTTCGCAAGGTAGTTTCCACACCCAGCAAGCTCTGGAATACGGCACCAAGATGGTTGGTGGCGTAACGCCGGGCAAAGGCGGCACCGAACACCTGGGCCTGCCTGTCTTCAACACCGTCAAGGACGCTGTTGCTGCCACTGGCGCCACCGCCAGCGTGATCTACGTTCCAGCTCCTTTCTGCAAGGATTCCATCCTTGAAGCAGCGTTCGGCGGTATCAAGCTGATCGTCTGCATCACCGAAGGCATCCCGACCATCGACATGCTGGAAGCCAAGGTCAAGTGCGACGAGCTGGGTATCACCCTGATCGGCCCTAACTGCCCAGGCGTGATCACTCCAGGCGAATGCAAGATCGGCATCATGCCAGGTCACATTCACTTGCCAGGCAAGGTCGGTATCGTTTCCCGTTCCGGCACCCTGACTTACGAAGCCGTCAAGCAGACCACTGACGCTGGTTTCGGTCAGTCGACTTGCGTCGGCATCGGCGGTGACCCAATCCCGGGCTCCAACTTCATCGACATCCTGAAGCTGTTCCAGGAAGACCCGAAGACCGAAGCGATCGTCATGATCGGTGAGATCGGCGGTTCGGCTGAAGAAGAAGCGGCTGCCTACATCAAGGCTAACGTGACCAAGCCGGTTGTTTCCTACATCGCGGGTGTGACTGCTCCTCCGGGCAAGCGCATGGGCCATGCTGGCGCAATCATCTCTGGCGGCAAAGGCACTGCGGACGAGAAATTCGCCGCTCTGCAAGACGCAGGCGTGAAAACCGTGCGTTCGCTGGCAGACATCGGCAAGGCCCTGGCCGAGCTGACTGGCTGGGAAATGAAGAAGTAAGCTTCGGCTGACTTTTTTGTTCCAGCAACAAAGGCCACCTTCGGGTGGCCTTTGTCGTTTTCGGATGAGGGAATTGCAATCAGCAACCCATTTAGATGCAAAAACGCGACACGGAAATGTCGTGTATCGGATAGTTCGCCCTGTAACAGTGCGTTATTCACACTAATTCGTTAGGCTACCCGCCATTTTTGCGACCGCTACCCACAAGGAAGCGGCGCGCTAAACGGGTTGGTCTTATACGGATCGGCAGCATTTCCCTCCATCCTTAAGGGAAGTCCCTCTCTAAATTCCGATTCAGCAGTGTGGTTTCCTTAAAATGAAAGTGTTGAAAGGCCAGGACATCCTGGCGCTTGGTTTCATGACCTTTGCCCTGTTCGTCGGGGCTGGCAACATCATCTTCCCGCCGATTGTCGGTTTGCAGTCCGGGCCCCATGTCTGGATGGCGGCGCTGGGCTTTCTGGTCACGGCTGTCGGGCTACCGGTCATCACCGTCGTTGCGCTGGCCAAGGTCGGTGGGGCGATGGATGCCTTGAGCAGTCCTATCGGCAAGGTGGCCGGTGGCCTGCTGGCGGCTGTGTGCTACCTGGCCGTTGGGCCGCTGTTCGCGACTCCACGCACCGCCACCGTCTCCTTCGAAGTCGGGCTGGCGCCGTTGACCGGTGAAAGCCCGCTGGCACTGTTTCTCTACAGTGCGGTGTATTTCCTGCTGGTGTTCTTCATCTCGCTCTATCCCGGCCGCTTGCTGGACACCGTCGGGCGATTCCTTGCCCCGCTGAAAATCATCGCTCTGGCCGTGCTGGGCATTGCCGCGTTTGCCTTGCCCGCCGGCGATATCGGCGTGGCGACACCGCAATACGTGGCCGCGCCATTCTCCCAAGGGTTCATCAACGGTTACCTGACCATGGATACCCTGGGCGCATTGGTGTTTGGCATCGTCATCGTCAATGCGATCCGTTCCCGGGGCGTTGAATCGCCTGCCTTGATCACCCGCTACGCCATCATCGCCGGGCTGATCGCCGGGGTCGGGCTGGCGCTGGTCTATGTCAGTCTGTTCCGCCTGGGGTCTGGCAGTCATGAAGTGGCCGCGGGCGCGACAAACGGCGCGGCTGTGCTGCATGCCTATGTGCAACACACGTTCGGCAGCCTGGGCAGCGGTTTCCTGGCGGTGCTGATTTCCCTGGCGTGCCTGGTCACTGCAGTTGGCCTGACGTGCGCCTGTGCCGAGTACTTCAGCCGTGTCTTGCCGCTGTCGTACAAAACATTGGTGGTCATCCTGGCGGCGTTTTCGCTGCTGGTGTCGAACCTCGGACTGACCAAGCTGATCGCTTTCTCGATCCCGGTCCTGACCGCGATTTACCCACCGTGCATTGCCTTGGTGGCCCTGAGCTTCTGCAAGGACTTCTGGCATGAGCAGGGGCGCATCGTCGGCCCGGTCATGCTGGTGTCGTTCCTGTTCGGCCTGATCGATGCGCTTAAAGGCGCTGGACTGGCGGATTGGATGCCGACGCAAATGGCCCATCTGCCATTGAGCGAGCAGGGTCTGGCCTGGCTCGTGCCGTCGGTGATGACCCTGGCGGTTGCGTTGGTGTGTGATCGTCTGCTGGGCAAGCGCAGCGAAGCCTTGGCCTGAGTTGCCGCGGCCTGCCACGAGCGGGCCCACCGGTAAAAAACAAATGCCCCGTATCCATCGATACGGGGCATTAATGAGATGGTCACCCCCACACCCTGCGAGGGCTACGCTTTCGCAGGGTGTTTTGTTTTCGGAGGCCATCATTATGAGCGAGTCAGCGCTGATCGGGATCGATCTCGGTAAACACAGTTTCCACCTGCACGGCCAAGACAAATTGGGCCGAGAGGTGTTTCGCAAGAAGTTCTCGCGTCAACAGATGATGACGCTCTTCGGCAATCTGCCGGCCTGTACCGTGGTGATGGAAGCTTGTGCCGGGGCGCATTTCGTCGCTCGCCAGCTGATGGCCATGGGGCATGAAGCCAAACTGATTTCCCCGCAATTCGTCCGCCCCTTCGTCAAAGGCAACAAAAATGACTTCGTGGATGCCGAAGCCATTTGCGAGGCGGCTTCGCGTCCATCGATGCGCTTCGTTTCGCCTAAAACCGAGGCACAGCAGACGCTTTCCGTTCTGCATCGCCTGCGCGAGTCGCTGGTACGCGATCGCACCAAAACCGCCAATCAAATGCATGGTTTCCTACTGGAGTTCGGCATCAGCCTGCCCAAGGGCCTGGCGATCATGAAGCGGTTGGCGAGTATTTTGGCTGAGCATGAGTTGCCCGTTCGGTTGACAGTGCTGTTACAGCGCTTGCATGAGCATTTCTGTTATCTGGATGAACAGATCAAGGCGCTGGATAAAGAGCTGGCAAGCCAACTGGCCGACGATGATCTCGGCAGCCGCTTGCTGAGCTTGCCGTGTGTCGGGCCGATCACCGCCAGCCTGCTGGCTGTAGAGATGGGGGACGGCAGGCAGTACCGATGCAGCCGTGACTTCGCCGCCTCCGTGGGCTTGGTGCCCAGGCAGTACAGCACCGGCGGCAGGGCTAATTTGCTGGGTATCAGCAAGCGCGGCGACAAGCACCTCAGGCAGTTGCTGGTTCAATGTGCTCGGGTCTATATGCAGAGGCTAGAACACCAGAAAGGGGCTCTGGCCGACTGGGTGCGCTCATTGCTTGGGCGACGACACTCGAACGTGGTGGCCTGCGCCCTGGCTAACAAGCTGGCGCGGATCGCGTGGGCGCTAGCGGCTCACCATACGCAATATGAAGCAGGGCCAGACGCGCTGAACGCCTGACCCTGCGGTTGTTGCAGTACCACGAATCACCCTTCAGGTTTTGCGATAGCTGAACAACGGATGACGTGAACGGCCCACCGGCCTGACGAAGAACCTGACATAAAAATCGGCTTCAGAAGCCGCGGCATTTTTCAGGATCGTCAGGCGCGACTCTCATCGTGGCGCGGGGCATGCCCTGGATCGACGCCGGATAGATTTAAGCAAGCCAACCACTTCACCCATTAATCAGTATTGCAAAAATGGGGGTGACCATAGATTTTTATGGCGCGGGTGCAGTGTCTTTTTCCTTGGACTAACGTCGAAGCATTGTCTTGAAAGGCTTGTGCCGGCCCTGTGGACTGAGCAGGGTCAATCGCAAGCTGCTCCATGTTCTTCGTCAGATAAGGAATTACATGTCATTCATCCAAGCCAATCTGATCCATCTTCTGGCCGCGGTCTGGTTCGTCGTCTGCTGGGGCGGCTACACCCGTTATGCGTCGTTGAAAGCCCGCGATACGGCCTGTCTGGCCAGCGTCATGCACTTGTATCGCGAAGACTGGATGCGCCGCATGTTGCTGCGCGAAAACCGTATCGCCGACGCCAGCGTGATCGGCAACCTGGAGCGCAACGCGTCCTTCTTCGCCTCAAGCACGCTGATCATCCTGGCGGGCATCCTGACGGTGCTTGGGGCGTCCGATCGTGCGGTGTCGTTGTTGGCCGACTTGCCGATGGTGCAGCAGGCGTCCCAAGGCATGTCCGAGGCCAAGTTGCTGTGCCTGGCGCTGGTGTTTGTGTATGCCTTCTTCACCTTCAGCTGGTGCATGCGCCAATACAACTTCGCGGCGGTTCTGGTGGGATCGGCGCCAATGATCGGCGAGCGACATGTATCGGCGCAGGAACGCAAGGCCTTCGCGCTCAGGGCGGCGCGGGTGATCTCCATGGCGGCCAACCAGTTCAATTTTGGCCTGCGCGCTTATTATTTCGGCATGACCATGTTGGCGTGGTTCGTCAGCCCCTGGTTGTTCATGTTGATGAGTGCAGGCGTGGTGTTGGTGCTGTACCGCCGGGAGTTTCATTCCGACGTGCTGCAGGTCATGGTTTACACCCCCACCGAAGCGCCATTGCCTGATATAAGCAAGGACCCGGCCTGACAGGACGGTCACTACCAAATTGCAGACAAAAGAAAACCCGCGCCAGGCGGGTTTCTTTTAAGCCCAAACCGTATCAGTTGGTAGCTGGTGCGGTGGCGGGCGCTGTTGCAGGTGCTTGTTCCTGTGTAGCAGCTTCGTTCGATTCGGCCTGATCTTTGGCGGCTTCGGCGTTTTCTTTCGCTGCGTCGTTCACTTTATCCTGTGCTTCGTTCATTTTTTCCTGAGCTTGCTCAGAGTGTTCGGCGGCATCTTGAGCTTTGTCCTCGGATTTTTTATCGCAGGCAGCGAGACCGAGGGAGGCGGCCAACATCAAGGCAATAGCTAAAGTCTTACGCATGGGGTGTTTCTCCTTATGGAAATAACTACTGGCCTTTTGAACGCCCCCCCTTGGATTAAGTTCCTCTTTTGCTACAGATATATAACTTTGCATGGGAACGGAACTTTACAGGGCATGCTCGTTACCGCGACTGCTCATTAATAAAGGCGTTAAATCCAATGGCGCAAGACCCCGTTTTTGAGCGTGCGACACGCTTTCTGTCCGCACTGCGACATTGTCAGGTGCTGGGCTTGAAGTTGCACAGTGCCAGTCCCGAGGGGCTGACCGTGATCCTGCCTTACAGCCCCCAGATCGTCGGCAACCCCCTTACGGGCATCATCCATGGTGGCGCGTTGACCTCATTGATGGACACGGCGTGTGGCATGTCGACGTTGTGCGTGTTGCCGCAGTTCGAGGTCTGTCCGACCCTGGATCTGCGCATCGACTACATGCACGCCGCTGAGCCGAACAAGGACGTCTATGGCTTTGCCCAATGCTATCGGGTCACTCAGGACGTGATCTTCAGCCGTGGATTTGCCTATCAGGACGACCCCGAACAACCCATCGCCCATGTGGTGGGCACCTTCATGCGCCTGGGCCAGCACGCCAAGGGAATCAAAAGGGGTGGCCCGATGGCTGCCGTAGACAAGCCATGAGCGATATCACTCAGGAACAACTGCGCCACGCCTGCGAGCGGGGCGACTACGCGCTGCTGCTGGCCTCGATTCCTTATGCGCGGTTGATCGGCGTGGAATGCTCGCGTCAGGGCGAGGAGCTGCTGTTTCGCCTGCCGGCCAACCAGGACAACATTGGTAACCCTTTATTGCCGGCCATCCACGGCGGCGTCATCGCCGGTTTCATGGAGTTGTCGGCCGCGGTGTATCTGTTGATTGCCACCCGTGCGACGGGCGTGCCGAAAATCATCGATTTCTCCCTGGATTACCTGCGCGCCGGGCAGTTTCGCGACACTTATGCCAGATGCCAGGTCTGGCGGCAGGGGCGCCGGGTAGCCAATGTTGCGATCACCGCCTGGCAGGATCTAGAGGCCGAACCCATTGCCACCGCCCGGGCGCATTTCAAGATTCAGGAGTCTTCAAAAGCGCATAGCCCTTGAAATCATCAGCGTTGCCCCCACCTTGAGGACATCCCGCCGCCAATCTCTGCGAGGCGGACACCACCATCCACTTGGAGTTTGATGACCATGAGCGTGGAAACTCAAAAGGAAACCCTGGGCTTCCAGACCGAGGTGAAGCAACTGCTGCACCTGATGATTCACTCGCTGTATTCGAATAAGGAAATTTTCCTTCGCGAGCTGATTTCGAACGCCTCTGACGCTGTCGACAAATTACGTTTCGAAGCCCTGTCCAAGCCAGAGTTGCTGGAAGGCGGCGCCGAACTGAAAATCCGCGTGAGCTTCGACAAGGACGCCAAGACCGTCACCCTCGAAGACAACGGCATCGGCATGAGTCGCGAAGAGGTGATCACTCACCTGGGCACCATCGCCAAGTCCGGCACCGCCGATTTCATGAAGAACCTCTCCGGCGACCAGAAAAAAGACTCCCACCTCATTGGCCAGTTCGGTGTCGGTTTCTATTCCGCGTTTATCGTCGCTGATCAGGTGGAAGTGTTCAGCCGTCGTGCCGGCCTCGCTGCGAGCGAAGGCGTGCATTGGTCGTCCAAGGGCGAGGGCGAGTTTGAAGTCGCCACCGTCGACAAGGCTGATCGCGGTACCCGCATTGTGCTGCACCTCAAGTCCGGTGAAGACGAGTTCGCCGATGGCTGGCGCCTGCGCAACATCATCAAGAAGTACTCCGACCATATCGCGCTGCCGATCGAGCTGCCGAAGGAAGTCACCGCTGCCGAAGGCGAAGAAAAGCCCGAAGTGGAATGGGAAACCGTCAACCGCGCCAGTGCCCTGTGGACCCGTCCGCGTACTGAGGTGAAGGACGAGGAATACCAGGAGTTCTACAAGCACGTCGCCCACGACTACGAGAACCCGCTGAGCTGGAGCCACAACAAGGTCGAAGGCAAGCTGGAGTACAACTCGCTGTTGTACGTGCCGGCCCGTGCGCCGTTCGACCTGTACCAGCGCGAAGCACCACGCGGCCTGAAGCTGTACGTGCAGCGTGTGTTCGTGATGGACCAGGCCGAATCGTTCCTGCCGCTGTACCTGCGTTTCATCAAGGGCGTGGTCGATTCCAATGACCTGTCCCTGAACGTTTCGCGGGAAATCCTGCAGAAAGACCCGATCATCGACTCCATGAAGTCGGCGCTGACCAAGCGTGTTCTGGACATGCTGGAAAAACTGGCGAAAAACGAGCCCGAGCAGTACAAGAGCTTCTGGAAGAACTTCGGCCAGGTGATGAAGGAAGGCCCTGCCGAGGACTTCGCGAACAAAGAAAAAATCGCTGGCCTGCTGCGCTTTGCTTCGACCCAGGGTGATGATGGCGAACAGATCGTTGGCCTGGCCGATTACCTGGCCCGCGCCAAGGAAGGTCAGGACAAGATCTACTACCTGACCGGTGAAACTTATGCACAGGTCAAGAACAGTCCGCACCTGGAAGTCTTCCGCAAGAAAGGCATCGAAGTGCTGCTGCTGACCGACCGCATCGACGAATGGCTGATGAGCTACCTCAGCGAGTTCGACGGCAAGAGCTTTGTCGACGTGGCCCGTGGTGATCTGGACCTGGGTAACCTGGATTCGGAAGAAGACAAGAAAGCCGCCGAAGAAGTCGCCAAGAGCAAGGAAGGCCTGGTTGAGCGGATCAAGACTGCCCTGGGCGATGCCGTCAGCGAAGTGCGGGTTTCTCACCGCCTGACGGACTCCCCGGCGATCCTGGCCATCGGTGAACAGGACCTGGGCCTGCAGATGCGGCAGATCCTTGAAGCCAGCGGCCAGAAAGTCCCGGACTCCAAGCCGATCTTCGAATTCAACCCGGCTCACCCGCTGGTGGATAAGCTCGACAACGAGCAGAGCGAAGAGCGTTTCGGCGACCTGTCGCACATCCTGTTCGATCAGGCCGCCCTGGCGGCGGGTGACAGTCTGAAGGACCCGGCGGCCTATGTGCGCCGCCTGAACAAGCTGTTGGTTGAACTGTCAGCTTAATCAAGTGCAGGAAAAACCCGCTTCGGCGGGTTTTTTCATTTCTGGTGTTCCGTTTCAAGAGGAGTCCGTCATGAGTCAGGTTACGGTTAGTTCGCTGGAGTATCAGATCGATGGTCGAACCTATGAGGGCCGCCTGGCCTTCGACGTTAGCCAGCAGGGCTCGCGCCCGGGTTTGCTGATGGCGCCCAATTGGATGGGCGTAGGGGCGGGGGCCGAGGAAATCGCCAGGTCAGTGGCGGCCAACGGCTATGTTGTGTTGATCGCCGATCTTTACGGCCAGGACGTGCGCCCGACCAATGCCGATGAAGCCGGGGCTGCGATGATGCCGCTCAAGAATGATCGTGCCTTGTTGCGCAAGCGCATGCAGGCGGCATTCGAGCAGCTGCAAAGTCAGGGTGAGGCGCAGGTCGATGCGTCGAGACTTGCCACGTTCGGTTTCTGCTTCGGCGGCTGCTGCTCCCTGGAGCTAGCACGCACAGGCGCACCGTTGAAGGCCGCTATTTCGTTCCATGGCACCCTGGACACACCCAATCCGGCGGATGCGCAGAACATCAAGGGGGCGGTGCTGGTCATGCATGGCGCCTCGGACCCATTGGTGCCCAAGGAGCAACTGCCGGCTTTCGAAGACGAAATGAACGCCGCCGGGGTGGATTGGCAACTGCTGAGCTACGGTGGTGCGGTGCATTCGTTCACCGATCCACAGGCCAATGTCCCGGGCAAGATGATGTACGACGCCAAGGTTGCCGCACGGGCGTTCAGGTCGATGCATAATTTGCTGGATGAAGTGCTCAGGGGTTGAGATTGGGCCTGGTGCTGAATAGGCTGTCGCCTGCCAGACTGCTATCGCGAGCAGGCTCGCTCCCACATTTGACCGAGGTGTTCGCGCCATTTGCGAATGGCAACGATCCAGTGTGGGAGCGAGCCTGCTCGCGATGGCGGCCTGTCAGACACCGCTGAATTCAGGGCAATTCGATCCGCTCACTTTCCCCCGGCACGGTCGGCCAGTCCCCGGCCGCCCAACGCCGGCGGGCTTCGTCTATTCGCGCCGGATCGCTGGAGACGAAATTCCAGTTGATCCGACGTGGCCCATCCAGCGGCGCGCCGCCGAACAGCACCGCATGGCAGTCGCTGTCGGCGAACAGTGTCATTTGTTCCCCGGCCGGGAGCACCACCAACGAGTGGGGCTCCAGCGGTTCACCGTCCAGCTGCGCCTCGCCGCTGAGCACATACAGTGCCCGCTCTTCATGCTCGGTGGGAATCAGCAGGGTCGTTGCGGTTTGCAGGTTCAGTTCGGCGTACAGGGTCGGGGACAGCGTCGGCACCGGTGATTCCAGGCAAAAACCCGACCCGGCGATCATCCGGATCTTTACCCCCAGGTTATCGCTGACCGGCAGGGTGTGCGCCGGATGATGGCTGTAGTGTCCAGGCCCCTGTTCGTGGGATTGGGGCGAGGCCAACCAGACTTGCAAGCCGTGCATGACGAAGTCGCTGCCCAGCAGTGATTCGGGCGTGCGCTCGACATGGGCGATGGCGCTGCCCGACGTCATCCAGCTGACGTCCCCGGCGTCCACCACTTGATCGGAGCCAAGGCTGTCCTTGTGCTGGAGCTGCCCTTCGAACAGATAGGTGAGGGTCGACAACCCGATATGGGGATGCTGACGAATGTTCATGCCTTGACCGGCTTTGTAGGAGGTTTGCAGCATGTGGTCGAAAAACACGAACGGTCCGACGCTGCGACACTTGGCGGACGGCAGCGGGCGAAGAATCGGCTGGCCTTCCACATCTTCTGCGCGTGGGCGAATGGTCAGGGGCGTGATCATGATGTCTTCCAGGTTGAGCAACGGATGGGCAAAGCATAACCCGCCGTGACAACTGACGGCACATGCGCCGTGAACCCGGACGCGACGGTCGGGGTCTATCCTGTTCATAACTTTCTGGAGTCCGCCCGTGCCCATGACCCGTCTGATCTTCGCCTGGCTGCTGGCCGTTTCGAGCAGTGGCGTCATGGCCCGCGAATATGCCTACAGCGATGCACACCTGCATTACGTCGATTTCTTTCAGGAAACCGCCGGCATGCCCGAGTTACTGAAGGCGATGGCCGACAATCGCATCGAGCATGTGATGATTTCAGGCATACCGGTGGCCAAGAAATGGCATGAGGATGAGCCCAAGCGCCCGCGTTACTACGCCGGTGACGATGCGGACGCCTATTGGTACAGCGCCACCGATGTAATTGTCGCGGCGGCGGTGAGCAAGTTGACCGCTGAACAACGCCAGCACTTTCATCCTTTTTTGTCCGGTTTCAACCCCAACGACAAAAACTCCGCCATGCACATCCAGCGCATGCTCGATCTGTATCCGGGTTTGTGGCAAGGCATTGGTGAGGTGTTCACCCGCCATGACGACCTGACGGCACTGACGTCGGGGGACACCCCGCGGGCCAACAACGAGGCCATGACGCGGATCTATCATCTGGCGGCGGAGAACGATCTGCCGGTGCTGCTGCACTCCAACATCACCTCCAAGCGTGAGAAAAATGCGCTGTATTTGCCGGAAATTGAAGAGCCGTTGCGCAACCATCCCCACACGCGGTTCATTTGGGCCCATGCCGGCACCAGCATGGAGATCCATCGTCACCAGACGCGGCTGGATTTTCTGTTGCCGACACTGACCCGGATGCTGGAGACCTATCCGAACCTGTACATCGACCTGTCCTGGAGCGTGCTCACGCCTTACCTGCTGGACGAGGCGGGCAAACCCCGCGAGACGTGGCTCAAGCTGGTGGAGCGCTTCCCGGAGCGTTTTATGTTGGGGTCGGATGTAGTGGGGCGTTTCGACAATGTCGGTAAGGAATTACGCAGCTTCGATCCGTTCCTGGATGCGTTGCCGGAAGAGGTGGCGAAGAACGTAGCTCGGGATAATTTCCTGGCGGTGTTGTGTGGGAGCAAGGCTTGCCCGCAATGAAGGTATTGCAATTTCGCAATTGAGGGCGCCTGCAGCGCGAGCAAGCTTTGCTCCCACAGAAGCTCTCAGTGCACAAGGTGACCATCGCCTTGTCATCAGCCTGTCACCGCCGCGTCATACCCTCGCGCTCATCACAATCAAGGAGCGCACTATGCACCTCACCCGTTCAAGCGCACTGGTCGCGCTGTTGTCGGTCTGCGGCCTGGCCCAGGCGGAAGTCCGTGTCGAAGGCCCGGTGGAGTACGGTATCTTCGAAGGGCCCCAAGCCGAACTGCAATCAGGGGAGCGGGTTCTGCGCCGCAGCAACGAGCAGATCCGGCAGACTGAAAGTGTACCGGCCAAGCTGGGCACCAAGTTCGGTCTGCGCTACCGCTTGGCGGACAAGGTGGCTGACGACCAGCCATTGACCCTGTTGTATTTCACCCCAGGCATTCGCACCCCCGATGGCGTGCGCCACGATAAATTCGAAGTCACCCAGAAACTGGTGCCCGGTGCACCGCAGGATGTGATGGCCTACGAGTTCACCGAAAGCCACGAAGTGGTGCCGGGGGAGTGGCGGTTCATGGTGTTCCAGGGCGATCGATTGCTGGCGCAGCAACGGTTTGTCGTGCGCTGAATCTGTGAGAGCGAGCCTGCTCGCGATAGCAATCTGTCAGCCAACATAGATGTTGAATGTCAGGGCCTCATCGCGAGCAGGCTCGCTCCCACAAGGGAATTATCCACAGGGAATGTGGTGTGCAGAGCAGTCAAAAAAAACGCCCCGAACCAGTCGGGGCGTTTTTGTGTGTGGCGTTGCGGCGGGGCTTACTTGCCCTGCCAGCGCTTCAATACCAGGGTGGCGTTGGTGCCGCCGAAGCCGAAGCTGTTGCTCATCACGGTGTCGATCTTGGCGTCTTCGCGAGTCTTGGTCAGGATCGGCAGGTCGGCCACTTCTGGGTCCAGTTCGTCGATGTTGGCCGAGCCGGCGATGAAGTTGCCTTCCATCATCAACATGCAGTAGATCGCTTCGTGAACGCCCGCGGCGCCCAGGGAGTGACCCGACAGGCTCTTGGTGGAGCTGATGGCCGGGGCGTTGGCACCGAACACTTCGCGCACGCCTTTCATTTCCGCAACGTCACCGACCGGGGTCGAAGTGCCGTGGGTGTTCAGGTAGTCGATGGGCGTGTCGACGGTGGACATGGCCATCTGCATGCAGCGGATGGCGCCTTCGCCGCTTGGGGCGACCATGTCATAGCCATCGGAAGTGGCGCCGTAGCCGACGATTTCCGCGTAGATTTTCGCGCCACGGGCCAGAGCGTGTTCCAGCTCCTCGACCACCACCATGCCGCCGCCGCCAGCGATGACGAAGCCGTCACGGTCGGCATCGTAGGCGCGGGAAGCTTTTTCCGGGGTGTCGTTGCGCTTGCTGGACAGGGCGCCCATGGCGTCGAACAGGAACGACTGGCTCCAGTGTTCTTCTTCACCACCGCCGGCGAACACGACGTCCTGCTTGCCCATCTGGATCTGCTCCATGGCGTTGCCGATGCAGTGGGCACTGGTGGCGCAGGCAGAGGCGATGGAGTAGTTCAGGCCCTTGATCTTGAATGGCGTGGCCAGGCAGGCGGAAACGGTGCTGCTCATGGTCCGAGTGACGCGGTACGGGCCGACGCGCTTGACGCCTTTTTCGCGCAGGATGTCCAGCGCTTC
Organism: Pseudomonas sp. P105; assembly: GCF_032614175.1. Classification (NCBI taxonomy): domain Bacteria; kingdom Pseudomonadati; phylum Pseudomonadota; class Gammaproteobacteria; order Pseudomonadales; family Pseudomonadaceae; genus Pseudomonas; species Pseudomonas sp. P105. Next base: position 4,559,001 of record NZ_CP126693.1, on the reverse strand, counting down.
CATCTGGTTCAAGGTCGAGGCACCACCGGAACCGGCGATCAGGCCGGTGCGCGGGTTGGACACCTGCTCTTCGGTCAGGCCGGAGTCAGCGATGGCGTCCTTCATGGCCAGGTAGGCGTAAGCCGCCGCATGGCCGACGAAACGGTAGATCTTGCGATCGATCAGCTCTTCGAGGGGAAGGTCAATGGAGCCGGAAACCTGGCTACGCAGACCCATTTCGGCATATTCCGGATTGAACCGGATGCCAGGGCGACTTGCACGCAGGTTAGCGGAGACGGTCTCTTTGTCATTGCCCAGGCACGAAACGATGCCCAGACCAGTGATAACGACGCGGCGCATGCGGATAACCCTTAGAAGTTGTCAGTGGAGGTGAAAACGCCGACCCGAAGGCCTTCGGCGGTGTAGATCTCGCGACCATCCACAGCCACTGAACCATCGGCAATGGCCATGTTCAGCTTGCCCTTGAGGACGCGTTTGATATGAATGTTATAGGTAATCTTCTTCGCGCTCGGCAGAACCTGACCGAAGAACTTCACTTCGCCCGAACCCAGGGCGCGACCGCGGCCTGGCAGGCCTTGCCAGCCGAGGAAGAAACCGACCAATTGCCACATGGCATCCAGGCCCAGGCAGCCCGGCATCACCGGATCACCTTCGAAGTGGCAGGCGAAAAACCACAGGTCAGGAGTGATGTCCAGCTCGGCGACCAATTCACCTTTGCCGTACTTGCCACCCTCTTCGCTGATATGGGTGATGCGATCCACCATCAGCATGTTCGGGGCGGGCAGTTGCGCGTTACCTGGGCCGAACAGCTCACCGCGACTGCAGCGCAGCAGGTCTTCCCGAGTAAAGGCGTTTTGTTTGGTCATGCGAGCTCCTCAATAGTCCCATGCGGCAGGGTGGGGCAAATCTTCCCGGCCGATCGAAGCGTTCATGCCTCGAATCGACAGCCTACTCATAGACTATTGCGTTGTAGTGAAAGTCACAGCACACGGGAAATGAATGTACACCTGTGCACTGAAATTTTTATTCAAGCCCCAATCGGGACTTGTTCGGGTGGTTAAGACTGCCGCACTTTCGCCTTTCACGCCAGTCGCAGATGGTCGAAACGCCTGCACTAACGCACCCAGCGCTGCAGAATTTGCTGCAGGTCAGCTCTTTTGAACGGTTTGGCCAGGTAATCGTTCATGCCCGCCGCGAGACAGACTTCGCGATCGCCCTGTAGCGCATTGGCCGTCAGAGCGATGATGGGCACCTCGCCGCAGCCGGGTAACTGGCGGATCTGTCGCGTGGCTTCGTAGCCATCGATGATGGGCAACCGGCAATCCATCAGAATCGCCTCGAAAATCAGACTTTCGGCACTGCGGATGGCCTGGGCGCCGTCGGCGGCGATGCTGACGGTGAAGCCCAGGCTGCGCAGCATGGCTTCGATCACGGTCTGGTTCACCGGATTGTCTTCTACCAGCAGCACGTTGCGGCCCTCGCCATGACCGCTGCCGATGCCGTTGGGGAGCTTTGGCGCCAGGGCTATCGGTGCCTTTTTCGACAGGGCCAGAGGGATCTCCAGGGTAAACACCGACCCCTGGCCTTCTTCGCTCTGGGCGCGCAATGTGCCCCCCATGCGCTCAGCCAGGGTGCGGGCAATCGGCAGCCCCAGGCCGGTGCCACCGTAGCGCCGGGAAATCGAACTGTCGGCTTGCTGGAAGGCATCGAACATGCGCTCCAGGCTTTCGGTCGCGATCCCGATGCCGCTGTCGCGCACCGTGCAGGTAAACCACAGGAGTTCGTGATCCAGTGCCTGCCACTGGCATTGCACGGTGACGCGGCCTTGTTCGGTGAATTTCAGGGCATTGCCGATCAGGTTGACCAGGATCTGCCGGATCCGCGTCGGGTCGCCTTGCACCTGTAAGGGCTGCATGTCATCAGGGATCAGCAGGTCCAGGCCCAGCTTGCGTTGCGCGGCGCTGTGCTGGAACGACTGGGCGCAACTGGCGACCAGCTCCGCCAGATTGAACGGGATGTGTTCCAGTTCCAGGGCCGAGCGTTCGATGCGCGAGAAGTCGAGGATGTCGTTGATGACTTTCAGCAGGTGCTCGGTGGATTCGCTGGCCAGCGCCGTGTACTCGAATTGCTCCTCCGTCATTTCGGTGGTTTCCAGCAGTTGCAGCATGCCCAGTACACCGTTCATGGGGGTGCGCAGTTCATGGCTCATCATCGCCAGGAATTCGGACTTGGCGCTGTTGGCCTTTTCCGCCTCTTCCCGGGTTTTGATCAACTGCGCCATGGCCTGGTGCTGTTCACGGCTGGCTTGCTCGAGACCGTCGGCCAGATTGTTGATATGCCGCGACAAGGCCCCCAGTTCGGCATCGTCGACGATGGGCAGCGGCGTGCCGTAGTCGCCTTGCTGGATCGCCATGACTGCGTTGCCGATGTCGCGGATCGGCCGGGACAGGTTGGACGCCAGGCGACGCGCCACCAGGAAGGTGAACAGCAGGGCGAACAGCGCCAGGATCGCGGCCTTGAGGAGGATTTCCTGCTGCCGCTGGCTGAAGGCGTCACTGGACATGCCGACGATCACCCGGCCCAGGTAATCCTCATCGGGCGCCTCAATGGTCATGCTGTTGCCTTGCAGGAAATCATTGTTCAAGGCAATGCGCTGCAGGCGAACCGGCGCCTGGAAAACTTCGATCTGCTGGGAATGCTTGCGGCCTTGCGCGGGCTGCTCGACATACACCACAACCCGGTCCTTGCTGTCTTGCACCTCCAGAAAACGCACATGAGGCGTGGCCAGGGTGGCGGTGAGCAGGCTTTCCAGCACCTCGTTATTGCCCGATATCACCCCATACTCCGTGGCCGGGGCCAGTTGGTTGGCGATCAACTGCCCGGTGTGGTTGAGTTCCTGGCGCAGGTCCTGGATTCGCACAAAAGTAAAGAAGCTGATCAACAGCACCGTCAGCAGCAAGGCCGGGCCGAGGGCGATAAGCTGGGTGCGGGTATTGATGTCCCAGCGGCGACGCAAGGTCATGGGCGTTGTTCTCCTTCGGCCAGCTGTGCAGCGACGGATTCGGCGTCAATCGGCTCGATCCCCAGTGAGCGGGCGACCTGCTGGTTGCTCAGGACTTTGAAGCGGGCCGGATACAGGGTGCGGGGCCAGGTGGCGGCGGGTCGGTCCAGCAAATCGTCGAGAATTGCCAGCCAGTCCTCCTGGTCGCTGTAGGTGCTGGCCAGGCTGCCGGCCTTGACGAAAGCGGCGTTGGGCCCGATCAGCGCACGTTGCCGGGCGTAGCTGCTGAGCAACAGATTCTTTACCGTCTTGGGGTTGTACAGATCGGGGTCGTCGAGCCCCAGCAGCACATCGCTGCGGCCCAACAGCTTTTGCAGAGGGCGGCTGTCACTGGTGTCGTCCCAGCGTTCACTCACGATCTCCAGCCCCAACGGCGTTGCTGCCTGGCGGATTTCCTTGAGCAGGAACTCGCTGTGCCCATCGAACAGCACGCCGACCCTGCGCATTTGCGGAAGGATCGCGCGGATCAGACGCAATTGCCGCGTCAGCGGCGGATCGCTCCACAACAGGCTCAGGTGATCGGGCGTTGTCTCGCCCAGGCGGTCCCTGGCTTGTTGGCGGCTGATTCGCAGTACCAGGGTGGCGGGCCCGTGGGTTTCCTGCAGGCGCCAGTCGAGGCTGGGCAGGTCAAGCAAAATCAGGCGGACATTGCGTGGCAGTTTGCCGGGCGCCGGCAGGCTGGCCAGCGGAGTAAACCTGACGTCGTCCTCGGGGCGCAGGACTTTCAGGGCCTGGGTGAAAGACTGCACGCCAGGACTGTTACGCACGCCGGTCAGTACAATCTCGGCGGCCCGGGCCTCGATCGTTGCCAGCCAGCCTGCAAACACCAGGCACAGCGCCAGCGGCAGGCGGCCACGAAAGGGCGTCTTGCGCGATTGACCCCGGAACATCTAGAACGACAACTCCGCAGTGAAATACAGGACGTGACGGGAGTCGTAGCGGTTGTCGACAAACGTAGTGGGCTGGTTGTCGAGACGCTGTTGCAGGATGCCCGCCAGTTCCAGGTTGGCCTTGCCCAAAGAAATGCGTTTGGCCAGGCGGGTGTCGACTCGTTCAAAGCGATAGCCGTTGAGGTCGTCGGCGCCATAATAGAACACCGCGCTGTTCCAGCCTCGGCCCCAGTCCCGCAGCCAGCCGGCCGAACCGCTATTGCGGGCGGTGGGCTGTTCGTCGAGGGCGTTGCTGGCCAGCGCATCGACGTAGGCATAGGTCAGGCGCAGGCGGTCGGCGCTGGTGATGCGCCAGTCGAACTGGGTTTCGGCCCCGGAAAACTGTGATTCATTGGCGTTGCTGGCAATGTACTGATTGTTGCGCAGGGGTTCGCTGATCATGCCGGTGATTTCGTCATGGAACAGCTTCACATCGACGCTCAGCCCCAGGTTCATGAAATAACCGTTGTAGCCCAGTTCCCGGGAGCGCATGTGCTCCTGGTCCAGGTTCCCCGGCCCTCGGGTCTGGACAAAATAACGGGCACTGCTCTGGCCGAAGGCGGTGGGCTTGAGGTTGGTGACCTGATAACTCCAATTGACATTGTTCTCGAACATGTCCGGCGAGCGCACCGCCTCGGAGTACACCGCCCGCAGGCCATGGCGTGGCGTGATCAGGTAGTTGACCGCCACCCGCGGCGTCAGCGAGCTGCCGGTCAGGTGGGTGTCTTCGAACATCGCACCGCCCTGTACCAGCCAATGTTCGCTGGCCCGCCACTCCAGCTGGCCGAACAGGCGCCAGGTGGTGTCGTCCAGCGTGCCGTTGAAGTACGTCTCGGAGTCGGCCCGGTCGTAGCGATAGTTTGCCCCGGTGACCAGTCGCAGGCTGTCGGAGAGGCTCAGGGTGTCCTGGATTTCCAGGTCGTAGCGCGACTCACGGGCGCTCTGGTCGATATCGCCGCACAAGGTTTGCGAGGCGCCGTTGCGCCATTGATCGAGCACCTGATTGGCCAGCGCCTGTTCTTGCGGGGTGCCGGGCGGCGCACCGGTGCCGGTGAAGCTGGGAATATTGCGCGCCAGCTTCTCGGCGTAGTTAGGGTTGAGTAACCACAGATCGGTCAACTGCGGGCTGAAGGAGACCTCGGCATCGCAGGCGCGCCAGGTCTGCTGGCGATCCCAATGCTGGAGCGAGCCTTGTACATAAAGGCTGTGGTTGGGGTTCAGGTCCAGGTTCCAGCGCAGCGAACCGGCGTAGTCCTTGGCGACGACATCGGAGTTATCCCCGGCGGCCGTAATCCCGGCGAACACTGGACGGTAGGTATAAGGCCGCTGATTGGTCCCGTCCTTGGCGTTCAGTTGCCAGTCGATGCTCTGCTGTTCGTTCAGGGTCTGGCTGACGGACAGGTTGAAACGGTTCAAGCGTCGACTGTCGCGGTAATCGGCGCCGGTGCGGTTGCTGTCAAAGCCGTCGTCTTCCTGGCCGGACAGTGACAGCCGCAGGTCACCGCTCTCCCAACCGCTGCCCTGGCTGGCGTACCAGTCGCTGATGCCACGCTGGCCTCGGGTGATTTTCAGGCGGGTGCCGTGGCTGTCGGCCGGAGCGCGGGTGATGATATTGACCACCGCCATCAGTGCATTGGCGCCGTAGCTGACGGTGTTGGGGCCGCGGAAAACTTCGATCCGCTCGATGTCTTCCATGGCCACTGGAATATCGCTCCAGTCCACCGTGGCCAGGCCGGCGCGATACACCGAACGGCCATCGATCAGCACCTGCATGCGCCGCGCTTCGGTGGCGTTGGTGCCGTGGTAGTTCACGGCGGCCTGGTTCCCGCTGATATTGCCGACCATCATGCCCGGCACCAGGCGCAGCAGTTCGCTGATGTCCCGGGCGCCACTGGCCTTGATCAATTCGCTGTCCAGCACGGTCATGCTGCCGGGGACCGCCGCCGGCGATTGTTTCAGGCGCGTGGCCGTCAACACTTGGGGCAGGGGCTGACTGTCGACGAACAAGTCGTCGGCCAGCACTGGCGGGCTGATGAACAGCGCCAATACGAGCGACGAACCTGAACGGGAAGGGCCAACGAACACGGCACAGCCTTTGATTAGGGAAAGGATGGCCGGCATGTTAACTGAGGTGAGCGACTTTTCCATTCACGTTGACAGCATTTTCCTAGGAATTGATGGTCAGCTTCCTACAACTGCCGGTAATTGTAGTCGGGGCTGGTCGCGGTGTGGCCGCTCCGTATAATGCCCGGCATTGCCACTTGGTATGGATGAACGGATTGCATATGACTGAACAGCGCCCGATTGCGGTCCTGGGGGGCGGGAGTTTCGGTACCGCCGTGGCCAATCTGCTGGCCGAGAACGGCCACCCGGTGCGGCAATGGATGCGTGACCCGGAGCAGGCCGAGGCCATCCGGGTCAATCGCGAGAACCCGCGTTACCTCAAGGGCATCAAGATCCGCCCTGAAGTTGAACCGGTGACTGATTTGCAGGCCACCTTGCAGGACTGCGACCTGTTTTTCGTCGCCTTGCCGTCCAGCGCCCTGCGCTCGGTCCTGGCGCCCCATGCCGAACGCTTGAGCGGCAAATTGCTGGTGAGCCTGACCAAGGGGATCGAAGCCCAGACCTTCAAGCTGATGAGCGAGATTCTCGAAGAAATCGCCCCAAAGGCTCGAATCGGTGTGATTTCCGGGCCGAACCTGGCGCGCGAGATCGCCGAGCATGCGCTGACCGCCACCGTGGTCGCCAGTGAAGACGAAGAACTGTGCCAGCGGGTCCAGGCCGCGCTGCATGGGCGAACCTTCCGGGTCTACGCCAGTGCCGACCGTTTCGGTGTGGAACTGGGCGGGGCGCTGAAGAACGTCTATGCCATCATCGCCGGCATGGCGGTGGCGCTGGGCATGGGGGAGAACACCAAAAGCATGCTGATTACCCGGGCGCTGGCGGAAATGACCCGTTTTGCCGTCAGCCAGGGTGCCAATCCGATGACCTTCCTGGGGTTGGCCGGGGTCGGCGATTTGATCGTCACCTGTTCCTCGCCTAAAAGCCGCAACTACCAGGTCGGTTTCGCCCTCGGTCAGGGGTTGAGCCTGGACGAGGCTGTGTCGCGCCTGGGTGAAGTGGCCGAAGGAGTGAATACGCTCAAGGTGCTCAAGGCCAAGTCTCAGGAGTCCGGGGTCTACATGCCACTGGTCGCGGGGCTGCATGCGATTCTGTTCGAAGGGCGCACGCTGGAGCAGGTGATCGAACTGTTGATGCGCGGCGAGCCCAAGACCGACGTCGATTTCATTTCCACCAGTGGCTTCAACTGAGCCTCTATTGATCAGAAGCGGGAGCAAACCATGAGCGATCCAAAAGAGCAGGCCCGATACGAGTCCATCCTGCTGCGTGTGTTGTGGATGGTGATTTATCTGCTGGTCTGGCAGGTGGCGCAGTTCATCCTGGGCGCGGTGGTATTGGTGCAACTGATCTACCGGCTGATCTATGGCGCGCCCAGTGCCAGCCTGATGAACTTTGGTGACAGCCTGAGCCAGTTCCTGGCGCAGATCGGCCGTTTCGGCACCTTCCACAGCGACCAGAAACCCTGGCCATTCGCTGACTGGCCCACCCCGCGCACGCCGGAAGGTGAAGCGCCGCACGTGGTGGCGCCGGCTCCGCATCCGGTCCGGGACGAGGAGCCCAAGCTATGAAATTGTGGGTATTGCGTCATGGGGAAGCCGAGCCATACGGTGCCCGTCCCGACCCTGAGCGGGCGCTGACCGCTCACGGTCGCGAAGAAGCACTGCGCAGTGCCGCCGCGCTGATCGGCCAGCCGCTGAGCGCCATTTATGCCAGCCCGTACCTGCGCGCCCAACAGACCGCCCAACTGGTGCGCGAAGCCTTGGGCTTCGCGCCTGAGTTGATCACTGTTGATTGGCTCACGCCGGAAACCCGCCCGCAAAAAGTCCTGGAACAGCTGGTTGATCAGGGCGACGTGCTGCTGGTCAGCCATAACCCGCTGGTGGGCAGCCTGCTGGGCTTTCTGCAACACGGTCACCTGCAACAACCCGAACAGGTTAAAACGGCTGGCCTGGCCGAGCTGGAGGGTGACCTGCCGCTGGCCGGGGCGATGCAGCTCAAGGGCATTCAGCATCCCTGAGAGGTCTCTGGTCGCAGGGTTGAGCACAACAAAAAACATAAAGGAAGGACAACGATGAGTCTGTGGCGCACCACCCCCAACATCGAGCAACTGAACGCCGCCGGTAAAAACACCATCAGCGAAGTGCTGGACATTCGTTTCGAATCTTTCGACGACGAGTCCCTGACCGCCAGCATGGTGGTCGATCACCGCACCCACCAGCCATTCGGCCTGTTGCATGGCGGTGCATCGGTGGTGCTGGCTGAAACGGTCGGGTCCATGGCGGCCTATCTGTGCGTGGACACCAGCAAGTTCTATTGCGTGGGCCTGGAGATCAATGCCAACCACTTGCGTGCTGTGCGCAGCGGTCGGGTGACGGCCACGGCCCGGATGGTCCATCTGGGCCGCACCACCCAGGTCTGGGATATCCGCCTGACCAACGACGAAGGCAAAGTCAACTGCGTGTCGCGCCTGACCATGGCCGTGGTGCCGCTGGGTGAACAGCCGCCGGCGCGTTGAAACCCGAATGCATGTTTGTGACTGATGGGCCGCTCTTGTGGCGAGGGAGCAAGCTCCCTCGCCACGGGTTTACATCGCTCATACAACGCCATAGCCCAAGCCCGACTGTCATCATTGCTGTCAGTTACGGTCATTGCCGCGCCACCGGGATGTGCGGACAATCGGTTCCAGTTTCCCCATGGATCCACTGTCATGTCGCAACAGGTGTTTTTCGCCCACGCCAATGGTTTTCCCTCGGCCACTTACGGCAAGCTGTTCGCCGCGCTGGCGCCGCAGTACGAGGTCGCGCATCTGGAATTGCACGGCCATGACCCGCGTTTTCCGGCAGACGATAACTGGCACAACCTGGTGGACGAGCTCATCCATCACCTGGAACAACAACCTGAACCGGTGTGGGGCGTCGGCCATTCCCTGGGTGGCGTTCTGCATCTGCATGCCGCATTGCGCTGTCCACAGTTATATCGTGGCGTGGTAATGCTCGATTCGCCCGTGCTGACCCGCGCCGATCAGTGGGTGATCCTGGCCGCCAAGCGCCTGGGGTTCATCGATCGTCTGACTCCAGCGGGACGGACGTTGGGCCGGCGTGAAGAGTTCGCAGACCTGGAGTCGGCCCGGCAGTATTTTTCCGCCAAGACGCTGTTCCGCGGGTTTGACCCGGAATGCTTCGACGCCTACCTGCAACATGGCTTGCAGCAAGTCGGCGACCGCTTGCGGCTGCGCTTCGATCCGGCCACGGAGATCAGCATTTACCGCGGCGTGCCGCACACCAGTCCCGGCCGGGCCCGTATGCTCAAAGTGCCGTTGGCGGTGGTGCGCGGCCGGCAGAGTCGCGTGGTGATGCGCCATCACACCCGTTCGGTGGGTCGAATGCCCCATGGCGAATCCCTGAGCATGCCCGGCAGCCATATGTTTCCCCTGGAACGTCCGCAGGACACGGCCAGGTTGCTCAAGGATCTCTTTCAGCGCTGGGAAGGGCGCAGCTTATGAGTGGGGTTGAAGAAGTCCGTCTGAGCCTGCCCCACATTGAACTGGCGGCCCACCTGTTCGGGCCGGAGGATGGCCGGCCGGTGATCGCCTTGCACGGTTGGCTGGACAATGCGAACAGCTTCGCCCGGCTGGCTCCACGGCTTGAGGGCCTGCGGGTCATTGCACTGGACATGGCCGGTCACGGTCACTCCGGGCATCGCCCACCCGGTGCTGGCTATGCCCTGTGGGACTATGCCCATGATGTGCTGCAAGTCGCCGAACAACTGGGCCTGGCGCGTTTCGCCCTGCTGGGGCATTCCATGGGCGCCATCGTCTCGCTGGTGCTCGCCGGAGCCTTGCCCGACCGGGTCACGCACCTGGGGCTGATCGACGGGGTGATCCCTCCCACGGACAAAGGCGACAACGCCGCCGAGCGCATGGGCATGGCCCTGCAGGCGCAGCTGGATTTGCAACAAAAACGAAAACCGGTCTACAAAACCCTCGACCGGGCCATTGAGGCCCGCATGAAAGGCCTGGTGGCGGTCAGTCGCGAAGCCGCCGAATTGCTGGCCCAGCGCGGCCTGATGCCGGTGCCGGGAGGGTATACCTGGCGCACCGACAATCGCCTGACCTTGCCATCGCCGCTTCGCCTGACCGATGAGCAGGCCATGGCCTTCGTGGCGCGGGTCGCTTGCCCCGCGCATCTGGTGGTGGCTGCTGACGGCATGCTTGCCCGACACCCCGAGTTGCTGGAGCGTCTACCCTTCAGTCATGAACGGTTGCCCGGCGGTCATCATTTGCACCTGAACGACGAGGCTGGCGCCGCGCTTGTAGCAGACTGTTTCAATCGGTTCTTCACCGTTTCTTGACTTGCGCCTGGCAACTGTCGAGGCTGGGCGGGTTGAAAAAGGGAGACAACCATGACAGATCTCTGTTTAGCGGCCTCGCAGTGCATCGATGACACCGGCCTCACCCCAGAGACCCAGGCCATGCCGATCCGATGAAATTATCCATTCATTCACTCGCCTTGCTTACGCTGGCCTGCTTCAGCCCGGCATCGTTTGCCGCCGATGTTCCCGGCAGCCGGGACCTGGAGCGGGTGCCCCGCATGCCCGACGCGCAAATTGTCGATTACCGGCAAACCACTGACCTGGAGCGGATTTATCCCCTGGGTTCGATCCGCAAGATCAGCGGCCAGTTGCGCTTCGATGGGCAGGTCGATGCCCGTGGCAACACCACGTCGGTGACTTACGAACTTCCGCCGGAACACTCCGCCATCCAGGCCTTTACCGCTGCCCGCGAAGCCTTGCAGAAGCAGGACGCGCAACTGTTGTTCTGGTGCCAGGCTCGTGATTGCGGCGAAAGCAGCCTGTGGGCCAACGAAGTGTTCGGCAATGCCAAGCTCTATGGTGCCGATAACGGTCAGTCTTATCTGCTGCTGCGCCTGGCGCCGCCCGCGGATAACACACTGATTGCGCTGTATGGCATTACTCGCGGCAATCGTAAGGCTTACCTGCATGTCGAGCAGTTCGAGGCAAACGCCTCGCTGGGGAACCTGCTGCCCACATCGGCCACGCTGTTGCGCCAGCTCAAGGACACCGGCGTGCTGGACTTGCCGCGTCTGGTCGGCGAACCGGACGAAACCTGGTTGCGCCTGCTATCCCGGGCGCTGAACCTGGACACGGGTCTTCGAGTCACTGTCGCCGGACCCCAGGCCGAGGCCTGGCGGCAAGCATTGATCGATCAGGGGGTCCGGGCGGCGCGAATGGAGGCCGCCAGGGGCGATGCGGCGGGCCTGCATCTTGAGCTGCTGCGTTAAGCTGTTTCGGGTGACGTGCTTCACGCCGTCAGCCCGGCCCTGTTTTTATTTCGAGACCTGACATGCTCAATAACGATCGGCTGTTGGTGCAGATCCTGCTCCTGGTGTTGTTCGGTGCAAGCTTCTGGGTGATGGCTCCGTTCTGGTCGGCGCTGTTCTGGGGCGCGGTGCTGGCGTTTGCCAGTTGGCCGCTGATGCGCCTGTTGACCCGCTGGGTCAATGGTCGTGAGTCGCTGGCGGCGGCTTTGCTGACCGTAGGCTGGATGTTGCTGGTGGCGGTGCCGCTGGTGTGGCTGGGCTTCAACCTGGCTGATCATGTACGCGACGCCACGGCATTTATCAAGAACGTGCAGGTCGATGGCCTGCCTGATCCCCCGGTATGGCTGGCGGGCTTACCGCTGGTGGGGGGGCGGTTGGTGGGCATCTGGAACAGCATCGATCAGCAAGGTGCAGCCATGATGGTGTCCGTCAGGCCGTACCTGGGTCAGGTCGGCAACTGGCTGCTGGCTCGCAGTGCCCAAATCGGCGGTGGCATTCTCGAACTGACCCTGAGCATTGTGTTTGTGTTCTTTTTCTACCGTGACGGCCCGCGCCTGGCGGTGTTCGTGCACGGGTTGCTGGAGCGTCTGATCGGCGACCGTGCCGGTTACTACATCGAACTGGTGGCCGGTACGGTGCAGCGTGTGGTCAACGGCGTGATCGGCACCGCGGCGGCCCAGGCGGTGCTGGCGCTGATTGGTTTCCTGATCGCTGGCGTACCGGGGGCATTGGTGCTGGGCATCGTCACCTTCCTGCTCAGCCTGATTCCCATGGGGCCGCCCCTGGTCTGGATCCCCGCCACGGCGTGGCTGGTGTGGAAGGGCGAATACGGGATGGCGGTGTTCCTGGGGATCTGGGGCACCTTCATCATCAGCGGTGTGGACAACGTGCTCAAACCCTACCTGATCAGCCGTGGCGGAAACCTGCCGTTGGTGATCGTATTGCTGGGGGTGTTCGGTGGCTTGATTGCCTTCGGCTTCATCGGACTGTTCATTGGCCCGACCCTGCTGGCGGTGGCCTACAGCTTGCTGACGGACTGGAGCAAGAGCCAGGCGCGATAACCCCACTCCTGAGACCAGCACCAACCTTTTTGTAGTGAGGGGATAGATCCCCTCGCCACCAATGGGCTTCGATCCAGCAGGCAAGCCTGGCTCTGAAAAACCAGGCTTGCCGGTCAATCACGTCGCCACGTTCAGGTATTTCCCCACGGGGGCGACATCATCCAGCGAGTATTGTCGACTGAGGTTGGCGATCATCCTGTTCAGCGCTTCACTGACATTGGTCTGGTCGGTGGAGCTGTCGCTGGTGCGGTTGGCCTGTACCGCGCTGGTCAGTTCGCTGGTGCCGGTGTTGCTCTGACCATCGGCATCGAGCTGGCTGAACAACGCCTCACTGGAGGCCTGTTGTGGCGGTGGCGGGGGGAGGCTGGCGGCGAGTTCGTCGAGGCTGACGGTACCGTCTTCATTCTCGTCCAGAGCCGAGAACAGTTCCTGGCTGTCGGCAGCGCTGCCGGCGCTCGCCAGACCATTGCTCAGCTCCTCGCTACTGACCTCGCCATCACCGTCGGCGTCCAGGGCGCTGAGCAGCGCATCGGCCAGTTCAGTCGTCGGCGCCTGGTCCCGTGGCGGCGGAGGCGGTGGCGCCATCGCGGCTATCTCATCACTGCTCAGGTCACCGCTGCTGTCGCTGTCCAGGTCGCTGAAATTGTCGCTCAGGCTGACCAGGATGCCGTCGTCACTCTTCTGCGACAGGGCCGTGCTCAATTCTTCCTGATCGACCGAGCCGTCGGCGTTGCTGTCGAGTTTGCTGAGCAGCTCCTTTTGAAACTGCTGGCTGCGGGCACTGCTGGTCGCGGTACTGCTGGTGCTGGTATAGGGCGAGTAACTGCTGACGCTACCGATCATGGGCGCTCTCCTTGGGCTGGAATGCCGGTGGGTGCACCGGCTTATGCAGCGTCGGCGGGGCAGTTGTCGTGGGTGTGTGGAGTTTGTACCGGCGGGTGTACAAACTCAGCCCCCGACGCGGCTCCCACATGGGATTGAGGTGGTTTCAGGCGCGGGGCAAACGGATCACCGCCGTCAATCCGCCCCCTGGCGTTTCTTCCAGGCTCAATTGCCCGCCCAAGCGTTCGGCGGCTTCCCTGGCGATGGTCATGCCCAAGCCGACACCGCCGGAGTTGCGGTTGCGTGAGCCTTCCAGGCGATAGAAGGGCTCGAACACTGCTTCGCGTTTATCCGCCGCAATCCCGGGGCCGTGGTCAATCACCCGAATCACTACCTGGTCGCGCTGGTCTTGCAGCGTAATCAACGCATGGCCGGCGTAGCGCAAGGCATTGTCCATGAGGTTGTTGATACACGAGCGCAACGCCATCGGCTGCACCTGTAACGGCGCGCAACCACCGCTGGCTTGCACGTCGGCACCCTGGTCCTGGGCGTTTTCGCTCAGCGATTCCACCAACGCCTGCACGTCCATCCATTGCAGCGCTTCGCTGGTGCGTTGCTCGTGCAGGTAGGTGAGGGTGGCGTCGAGCATGCCAATCATATCGTTCAGGTCCTGACGCATCTGGCCCTGCAGCTTGATGTCATCGATCTGTTCCAGGCGCAGCTTGAGCCGTGAAAGCGGAGTGCGCAGGTCATGGGATACCGCACCGAGCATGCGCGAACGCTGCTGCACCTGCTCGCGAATTCGCTGTTGCATGAGGTTGAACGTATGGGCAGCCTGGCGTGCCTCCCGAGGGCCGGTTTCTTCCAACGGTGGGCTGTCGAGGTTTTCGCTCAGGCGTTCGGCGGCATCGCTCAGGCGCTGGATTGGCCGGGTCAGCAGTTTGGCGCCGTACCAGGCGGCGACGATCAGGCACACAAACTGAAACGTCAGCGGTACCACCGGCCCACCGAACCATGGGCGCGCAGGGCGGTTGGGTGGGGGCCCCGTGGGCCCAGGGTGCTGGCCTTGCCGGGAAAATTCGGGGGGTGGTCCCAAAGGCGGTTTGTCGTATTGAGAAAACCAGGCAAAGGCCAACAGGTGCGCCAGGACGATCGCCAGTAACAGCACGCCAAACAGGCGGCCGAACAAGGTGTCTAGGCGCAAGCGCATCAGCCGATGTCCCGGGCGTCGAACAGGTAGCCTTCGCCGCGCACGGTCTTGATCAGTTGCGGCGCCTTGGGGTCGTCACCCAGCTTTTGGCGCAGGCGCGAAACCAGCAGATCGATGCTGCGGTCGAACGCCTCGATGGAGCGCCCACGGGCGGCATCCAGCAACTGTTCGCGGCTCAGTACCCGGCGCGGTCGTTCGATGAACACCCACAACAGCCGGAACTCGGCGTTGGACAGCGGCACCACCAGCCCATCGGCGGAGATCAACTGGCGCAGTACGCTGTTGAGTCGCCAGTTATCGAAGCGAATATTGGCCCGTTGCTCGGTGCGGTCGTCGCGTACCCGGCGCAGGATCGTCTGGATCCGCGCCACCAGTTCCCTGGGTTCGAACGGCTTGGCCATGTAATCGTCGGCGCCCAGTTCCAGGCCGATGATGCGGTCGGTGGGCTCGCACCGGGCGGTGAGCATCAGGATCGGGATGTCTGATTCGGCGCGCAGCCAGCGACACAATTGCAAGCCGTCTTCGCCCGGCAGCATCAGGTCGAGCACAACCACGTCGAAATGCTCGGCCTGCATCGCCCGGCGCATGGCCGCGCCATCGTTCACGCCGCTGGCGCGTATGTTGAAACGGGCCAGGTAGTCGATCAGCAGCTCGCGGATCGGCACATCGTCATCGACGATCAACGCCCGGGTACTCCAGCGCTTGTCATCGTCGGGCGCTTTTTGATCGTCAGAATTTGCAACAGGGGTGTTCTGCATGGATGCATCATCTGCCAGATAAGCTGCCAACCGCAAAGAAGGCGGCGAGGTTGAGGCTTCAGCATAGGCTTCGTGCCGCTAGGCGTGAAGCGCTGAAAGGACGGGGTTGCGGCGCCAGACGGTAGCGTGCCGGCGTGTTGTGCGCGTGTCATGAGTGTATCGACTTCGACACAAAGGCCGGCATCGTCCATGCTGTCCGGACGCGATGAGGATTTACCGATCATCGGGTCCCGCACGGGCGCTGGTTCCGCTACAATGCGCGCCGATTTCGACTTGCCTGAGAGCCCACTCATGTCCGCCTGCCAGACGCCCATCATCGTTGCCTTGGATTTCCCTACCCGTGACGCCGCCCTGAAGCTGGCCGACCAGTTGGACCCCAAGCTGTGCCGGGTCAAAGTCGGCAAGGAGCTGTTCACCAGTTGCGCTTCGGAAATTGTCGGGACCCTGCGTGACAAGGGTTTTGAAGTATTCCTGGATTTGAAATTCCACGATATTCCCAATACCACCGCCATGGCCGTCAAGGCGGCCGCCGAAATGGGGGTGTGGATGGTCAACGTGCATTGCTCCGGCGGCCTGCGCATGATGGCGGCCTGCCGTGAAGTGCTGGATCAGCGCAGCGGGCCGAAGCCGTTGCTGATCGGCGTGACCGTGCTGACCAGCATGGAGCGCGAGGACTTGGCCGGTATCGGCCTGGATATCGAGCCTCAGGAACAGGTGCTGCGCCTGGCGGCGCTGGCGCAGAAGGCTGGCCTGGACGGTCTGGTCTGCTCGGCCCTGGAGGCCAGCGCCCTGAAAGCGGCGCACCCGTCGCTGCAACTGGTGACCCCGGGGATTCGCCCGGCGGGCAGCGCCCAGGACGATCAACGCCGCATCCTGACCCCGCGTCAGGCACTGGATGCCGGTTCCGACTACCTGGTGATCGGCCGACCGATAAGCCAGGCGGCTGATCCTGCCAAGGCACTGGCGGCCGTAGTCGCCGAACTGGCCTGATCAGACCTGAAGATCCCTTGTGGGAGCGGGCTTGCTCGCGAAAGCGGTGTGTCAGTTGGCAAAAATGGCGCCTGACGATCCGCCTTCGCGAGCAAGCCCGCCCCCACAGGTGTTTTTGTGACTAGACCTTCAATACCAACTTCCCGAAATTCTCCCCACTGAACAATTTGGTCAGCGTCTCGGGGAATGTCTCCAGTCCTTCAACGATGTCTTCCTTGCTCTTGAGCTGCCCCTTGGCCATCCAGCCGGCCATTTCCTGCCCGGCGGCGGCGAACTGAGAGGCGTAGTCCATGACCACGAAGCCTTCCATGCGCGCCCGGTTGACCAGCAGCGACAGGTAGTTGGCCGGGCCTTTCACCGCTTCTTTGTTGTTGTACTGGCTGATGGCACCGCAGATCACTACGCGGGCCTTGAGGTTCAAGCGGCTGAGCACCGCATCGAGGATGTCGCCGCCGACGTTATCGAAGTACACATCCACGCCTTTGGGGCATTCGCGCTTGAGACCGGCATGGACGTCTTCATTCTTGTAGTCGATGGCGCCATCGAAGCCCAGTTCATCGATCAGGAATTTGCATTTGTCAGCCCCGCCGGCGATGCCCACCACGCGGCAACCTTTGATCTTGGCGATCTGCCCGGCGATGCTGCCCACCGCACCGGCGGCACCCGAGAGCACTACTGTCTCGCCGGCCTTGGGCGCGCCCACGTCCAGCAGGGCGAAATAGGCGGTCATGCCGGTCATGCCCAATGCTGACAAGTAGCGCGGTAATGGCGCCAGTTTCGGATCAACCTTGTAGAAACCACGCGGCTCGCCGAGGAAATAATCCTGCACACCCAGCGCACCGTTGACGTAGTCACCGACCGCGAAGGCCGGGTTGTTCGAGGCGACTACCTGGCCTACGCCCAAGGCGCGCATCACTTCTCCAATGCCTACCGGCGGGATGTAAGACTTGCCTTCGTTCATCCAGCCGCGCATGGCCGGATCCAGGGACAGATATTCGTTCTTCACCAGAATCTGGCCGGCTGCCGGCTCGCCGACCGGTACTTGCTGATAGGTGAAAGTCTCGCGGGTCGCAGCGCCTACCGGGCGTTTGGCGAGCAGGAACTGGCGATTGGTCTGGGCAGTCATGGCTGGCACTCAAGATGAATGAAGCCTTGTTGATAGACCTTCGAAGCGTTTGTCGCAAGGTTTGCTGATGCAGCGAATGCAGTTTGATCGAGCCCAGTGATAATGGCGCCGGGGCCGTTATCACTGGCGCCCATGAATACCCAAACGGCAATTGGATAGTGCTGCCGCATCGTCCGGACCTGTGACTAGACTGGCGTCATCTCCCGCACTCTTCGAGGATTTGACAATGAGCATGACGTTTTCCGGACAGGTCGCCGTGGTCACGGGCGCAGCCGCGGGCATTGGCCGTGCGACCGCCCAGGCATTTGCGGCAGAGGGCCTGAAAGTGGTGGCGGCCGACCTGGACGTGGCGGGCGGCGAGGGCACAGTGCAGTCGATTCGTGAGGCGGGCGGTGAAGCGCTGTTCGTGCGCTGCGACGTAACGCTGGAAAGCGACGTGCAGAACCTGATGAGCGAAGTGATCAATGCCTATGGCCGGCTTGATTACGCCTTCAATAACGCCGGGATCGAAATCGAAAAGGGCAAGCTGGCCGACGGCACCCTCGATGAGTTCGACGCCATCATGGGCGTCAATGTGAAGGGCGTCTGGCTGTGCATGAAGTATCAATTGCCTTTGCTGCTGGCCCAAGGGGGCGGTGCCATCGTCAATACCGCCTCGGTAGCGGGTCTGGGGGCGGCGCCGAAGATGAGCATTTATGCAGCGTCCAAGCACGCGGTGATCGGTCTGACCAAATCGGCGGCGATTGAATACGCCAAGAAGAAAATCCGCGTGAACGCGGTTTGCCCGGCGGTAATCGACACCGACATGTTCCGTCGTGCCTATGAAGCGGATCCGAAAAAAGGTGAGTTCGCCAACGCCATGCACCCGGTAGGACGCATCGGCAAGGTCGAGGAGATCGCCAGCGCGGTGCTGTATTTGTGCAGCGATGGCGCTGCATTCACCACCGGTCATTCATTGGCGGTGGACGGCGGCGTCACGGCTTTCTGAAGAACGTTGTATTTAGCGTGTAGGACTAGGCCCGCACTTGTTGTGGGCTTTTTCTTTGGGGGTTAAAAATGCCCCGTGTCAGCCCCTGAATGTGTTTCAAAGGGTGAGAATCGACCGTTTTGGTGACGTTGTCGTACATCGTCTAGAGACGGCCTGTGCTTAACTGTTTCCAGAGATAAAACAGTTGCTTAGGAGCTTGGTTACTCATGGAGTTGAGAATCGACCGGCAGGCCCTGGTGCCTGTCGTGCAGCAAATTGTCGACGCGCTGGCCGGCTGGATTCGACAGGATGCGGTGCAACCGGGAACCCGACTGCCCTCCATTCGCCAATTGGCCCGGGAGAATTTGCTCAGTCAGTCCAGTGTCAACGAGGCGTGTGAACGCCTGGTGGCCCAAGGGGTGTTGGCGGCGCGCCATGGTTCGGGTTTTTTTGTCGCGCCGCCCCCGTCGTCCAGCTACGAGCCCTCTGACAAAGACTGGCTGGAAGACACGCAGATCACCCAGGAAAGCGTGCCCCATAGTTCGCAGTGGGAACTGACGCTGGGCTGTGGCGGGCTGCCCGAGAGTTGGCGCGAAAGCGATGATCTGGGCTACGCGATCCGTCAGGTCACCCGCACCGATATGGCAGGGCTGTTCAGTTACAGTACGCCGATGGGGCTGCCCGCTCTGCGGGAGCAACTGTCCAGGCGCCTGAAACAATTCAATATCCACGCCGATAAAAACCTGATCCTGACCACCACGGGCGCGACCCACGGTCTGGACCTGATTGTGCGCACACTGCTTGAGCCTGGATGCTGCGTTGTGGTGGAGAGTCCGGGGTATTCGAAGCTGTTCGACCTGCTCAGGTTTCATGGCATCGACATGATCGAACTGCCCAGGACTCCGCGCGGCCCGGACGTCGATGCACTCCAATGTCTCTTGGCGACGCATCGGCCCAGCGCTCTGTTCGTCAACAGCGCCTGCCACAACCCGACCGGCAGCAGCCTGGCCCCGGTCGTGGCCCAGCAACTGCTGCAACTGGCGAAAAAGCACGCCATGTTGGTGGTCGAAGACGATGTCTATGCCGACTTCCAGAACTCAACCCGGACCCGACTGGCAGCGCTGGATACCGACGTGGTGTACGTGGGCAGCTTCTCGAAAACCCTGAGCAGCTCATTGCGAGTCGGTTTCGTCGTGGCCGGATCGTCTGTCATCGCACGCTTGAGGGACGTCAAGGGCATTACCAGCATGGGCAGTTCACGCTTCTGTGAGTCAGTGCTGGCCAATCTTCTGGCCAGCGGCGCCTATCGCAAACTGGTCCAGCGTCAGCGCCAGCGTTTGAGTGCCGACATGGCAGCGGTGTTGGAGGTGCTAGAGGATGCGGATTGGGAAGTGTTTGGCAGGCCGGCCGGCGGGCTGTTCATTTGGGCGCGTCCACCGTTATGCGACTACGCTGCATTGCAGCGCTTGGCCAAGCGGTTCGGTGTGGTGCTTTCTTCTCGTACAGCGTTCAGCCCGTCGGGTGCTGTCAGCGACTGGCTGCGGATCAACGTGGCCCACGCCTGCGATTCGAGGGCCCAGGCATTCTTCCGCGCGGCGGCTCTGGATCGACCTCAATTGTCCTGAAAACGACGGCGCTGTAGCTTTTTGCCATTATTCCGACGCCAGCATCTTGTGTTACAGGGCATCTCGTTGCGAATCTGCAATCAACA
Organism: Pseudomonas sp. P105; assembly: GCF_032614175.1. Classification (NCBI taxonomy): domain Bacteria; kingdom Pseudomonadati; phylum Pseudomonadota; class Gammaproteobacteria; order Pseudomonadales; family Pseudomonadaceae; genus Pseudomonas; species Pseudomonas sp. P105. Next base: position 4,538,906 of record NZ_CP126693.1, on the reverse strand, counting down.
CACACTGGCAGAGGACTGGGCGCAATGATTTCGGCCGTGCAAAGACGTTTTGCCAACCTGGGTATGGCAAAGAAACTGGGCCTGGGGTTTGTCCTGGTGCTGCTGCTTACCGCCGTGGTGGCGGCCATCGGTGTCTGGTCCCTGCAGACCATCAGCTATCGTTTCGATGGCCTGAAACAGATGTCATCCCTCAATAGCGGCTTGCTCAAGGTCCGCCTGCTTGAGCAGGAATACGCCTTGCGCTCGGACCCGAAAACGGTCGATGCCTTGCGGCTGGGCGTGGACGGACTGATTGCCCAGGCCAACGAGCTCAAGGCGCAATCGGCGGCCAACGTGCCGGTGATGAACGACGTGGAGCAAGCCTTGGCGGCTTATCGCAAGGCGTTCGACGAATTCGTTGAGTTGAGCCAGAGCAAGGATCTGGCACTGGAAATGGCCAGTTGGTCAGTGTCCAGCGTTGCCAATAACCTGGATGTGCTGCAAGCGGGCCTGGCAGATGATGGCGCTTATACCCTGAAAGAGTCCGAAGGCAAGGAGGGCGGCGAGTTCATTGAGCAAGCCAATCAGGTCAGCGAAGTGTCTCGGTTGATGTTGCAGGCCATGAACGAAGCGCGGGTACGCCTGGATCAAAGCCGCAAAGGCTCTGAAGAGGGCGGCCAGGGCACTATCGAACAGGCCGAGCAAGCCATGAAGCAGGCCGAGGTGCTCAAGACCGCCGTCAAGGACCCGGGATACCAGACCGTGCTTAACGAAGTGGCCGGGCATATCGCTGGTTTCAACGAAAAACTCGCTGAATACACCGGCCTGCTGGCCCAGGAGAAAATCGTCTACCAGCAACTGCACGAGCGTGCCTCCCAGGTAGTGGAGCGGGTTGACCAGGCTTACACCGCCGAGGACGGTGCCATGCAGACGGAACTGAAGAAGAATTCGCTGCTGATCATCGGCTCGTCGGCCCTGGCGCTGCTGGTGGGACTGATTGCGGCCTGGGTCATTACCCGGTTGATCGTCGGGCCGTTGCGCAGCGTCATCCGTGTTGCACAGCAGATTGCCTCGGGCGACTTGAGTGCAACGGTGCAGGTGACGCGCCAGGATGAGATCGGTCAACTGATGCTCGCCATGCAACAGATGGGGGCGGGCCTGAGCAGTATCGTCAGCGGTTTGCAGGCCGGTATCGAACAGTTGGCCAACTCCGCCCAATCGCTGTCGGCCGTGACCGAGCAGACCAACCTGGAGGTCAGCAGCCAGAAGGAGGAGACCGAACAGGTCGCCACGGCCATGAACCAGATGACCGCCACCGTGCACGACGTGGCGCGCAATGCCGAAGAGGCGGCCCAAGCGGCCCAGACCGCCGACGATAAGGTTGAAAGCGGTCAGCAGGTGGTGCGTCAGAGCATGGTGCGCATTGAACAATTGGCCGACTCGGCCACTTCAGCCAGCAGCAGTATCGAAAGCCTCAGCGCTGAGATCCAGAACATTGGCACGGTGTTGAGCGTGATCAAGAGCGTGGCTGAGCAGACCAACTTGCTGGCGCTCAATGCGGCCATCGAAGCGGCCAGGGCCGGTGAGCAGGGCAGGGGCTTTGCGGTGGTGGCCGATGAAGTGCGGGCCTTGGCCAAGCGCACGCAACAGTCCACCGAGGAAATCGAACGCCTGGTGAGCGCCTTGCGCTCAGCAGCCCAGACCTCCGTGCAGCAGATCCAGAGCAGTGGCGAGCTGGTGAAGATGGCGGTCAGTGATGCCCTGCAAACCGAAAGCGCCCTGGGGAGCATTGCGGCGGCGGTGTCGCTGATCCAGCAGATGAATCAGCAAATTGCGGCGGCGGCCGAGCAACAGAGTTCGGTGGCTGAAGAGATCAACCGCAGTGTCACCAGCATCCGCGCCAGTGCCGATCAATCTTCCCTGGCGATGCAGGGCAATGCCGCGTCGAGCATTGAGCTGGCGCAGCTAGGGGTTGAGCTCAAGGGGATGGTGGGGCATTTCAGGCTGTGAGCTGTCGACGGACCCTGTGTAGCGAGGGGATAAATCACCTCGCTACACAGGAGTCAGGCTTGAGAGCCCAACCCGAATATCAGTCGTAAACCTTCTTCTTCTTCCACTCGTCGTTTACTTCGGCGTCCTTCAGCCCTTCGGTCAACTGGTTGACTTCGCCTTCGACCGGCTGGGTGCTGGCCAGAACCATGGCATTGGCGCGGGCCAGGAGTTTTTCCAGGTAGTCCAGTTGTTCGGCATAGACCTGCGGTTCCTGTTGCTTGCGCAGGTACTGCACACCCCGTTCGAACGCCAGGCGGGCCTGCCCCGGTTGTTCTTGCTGCAAGGCGTGTTGGCCGAGATTATTGAAGAACTCGATGTGCAACAGCACCAGAATGTGTCGCACTTCGCGGATCCAGCGCTTGGCTTCGTTGGGCGGCAGGAAACCATCCTGGGCGGCGCGGGTAATCTGACCGTGAAGGGCCTCGAGCAGAAACCGCACATCCTTGGCCTTGGCTTCGGTCTGGATCGGTGCCGGTGGGTTGTTCACCGGAATCGATTCACCCTGGGCGGCCAGCGCATTCAGTTCGTCCAGGCGCGCCTTGACCGCTGTATTGGTTTTCTCCAGGTTCAGCAGGCGCTGGCAGACGTTGATCTCAAGACGCGTGATCAACAGCTTCAGGGCCGGGGTCATCAATTGTCCGGGAAAGGTTTCAGTGAGCTCGCCACAACGACGCAAGCGGTCGTTGAGTTCAATCTTGGTACGGGCCTTTTCCAGCTTGTTGTTTTCCACCACATGGTTCATGTAGCCAATGGCGATCAACAGTGCGATCCCGGCTACGACGAGCAGGGTGATCATGAGTGGTGTCACCGGTAAGACCTCTTTATTGGGGTTCGCATATCAAGAGTGTAGTGGCTTGGCTTTTAAGCGCATAGGCCTGTGCGATGCGATTAGACAGGCGTGGCGCTGCGTATGGAAGTGCGGCGAATATGGATGCACATTGCCACTATTTGTCGGACACGACTATAACGTCTTGGCGGATGACAGAATATAGGCGCCAGAGACCGGACGGGCAAAATGTGCGAACAGCCCCTAAACCGGGCGAAGTCATTGATTTAAATAAATTTATATCTGGGGGTTGACGACCCAGCAATCCATCCATAGAATGCGCGCCACTTACAGCGTAAAGCACTTAGCCAAACGCGATAAGCAGTGAATGTTGTACGTGTGTCCCCTTCGTCTAGTGGCCTAGGACACCGCCCTTTCACGGCGGTAACAGGGGTTCGAGTCCCCTAGGGGACGCCAATGCGGGAATAGCTCAGTTGGTAGAGCACGACCTTGCCAAGGTCGGGGTCGCGAGTTCGAGTCTCGTTTCCCGCTCCAATTTTAAACAGCGTTGCCTTCGGGCAGGGCTGAGTGAAACCAGAACCGATATCTTCGGGTACGGATCTGGGCACTGGAACACACACCATGTGTTCCGGGTAGCGTGTCCCCTTCGTCTAGTGGCCTAGGACACCGCCCTTTCACGGCGGTAACAGGGGTTCGAGTCCCCTAGGGGACGCCATTTGCGGGAATAGCTCAGTTGGTAGAGCACGACCTTGCCAAGGTCGGGGTCGCGAGTTCGAGTCTCGTTTCCCGCTCCAAATTCAAAAAAACGCCGCTCATTGAGCGGCGTTTTTTTTTCGTCCGTGAAAAAGCGCGCTTCAATCTTCGAGGCTCTCCACCAGGCTCTCAAGTGCGTCTGCACGCTCGTTTTCCGGCAGATCGGGAGCGGGAATCACTGTTCGCATCTGCCGCGCCAGGCGGTATTCACTGGGTGTGCAGTTGGCGTACTGCTTGAAGGCGCGGGCGAAGTAGGAGGGATCCTTGAACCCGGCCTCATAGCCGATGCTGGTGATAGGCATCTGGCTATTGTCGAGCAGTTCCTTGGCAAAGCTCATGCGTTTGTTCAGTACGTAATCGGTGAAGCCAAGCCCGTTGGCTTCCTTGAACACGCGGCTGAAGCGAAACGTGGTCATACCGCATCGCTTGGCCAGGTCCCGCTGATCGATGCTGTCGCGAAAATGTTGGTCGATGTACAGCATGATATGGCTCAGGGCCTGGTGTTTCTGGTGCCCCGAGGTCAGGCGGATGCTGTCTGGCAGGGTTGGCGCGTGGTCGATCAACGAAGTCTTGCGCGGGCCACAGGTGTGGCGGCGTAACTCGCATAATTGCACCAGGGCAGTCAGGTAGCGCTTCCTCTCTGTGGCTGACAGGGGCAGTACCATGTATTCCCACACACTCGAGCGCATGGCCCAGACGGCCAGTTCTTCGGAGTGCTGCACGGTGAACATGGTGATGGGAGTGGCAGGGACGGTGCGTTTGATCTCCAGCAACCGCCTCAGGCCCGGCGTATCCGGGCGATCGAAATGGATGCAGATCATGTCCGCCTGTTCCCCGCCGGGCAGCAGGGCATCTTTTGCCTGGGTGCAGTCGCAAGTGTCCTCGAACTGGCTGACAAGTTCCGGGGTGGACCGATCGTGAGTCAGATCGAACCACAACAGCTTTGGCTTTCTAGTCAGATTCGACGGCATGTGCTTACCACTCAGCGTTGCGACTGCCCTTAAGCTAGCAGTATTGCCAATGTGCCATCACTTCGCCGAATAATTTTTTATAAAAAGCCGGTTTTTTAAGCGCCGTATGCTCAGAGCGGCAGAGCGCGAATCGTTGCGAGTTGCAATCGCAAGGCATGCCTGGCTCCCCCCGCAAAATAATCCTAGCGATGTGCAAAATCCTCCTAACGGCTATCCCCACCCGCTGACTAGGGTTGCATCAGGCAGTTGCAAATGTACTGCCTCTGAAAACAACCCTGATGAGGTGCGCAAAATGACTCTTCAAACAATCAAGGCTTCGGTGCTGAAGTTCGCCAAAGATGAAGACGGCCTGACCATTGTGGAATACGCCGTGGCCGGTGGGTTGATTACGGTGTTGGTGGCCGCCGCCTTCGTTCTTCTGGGCGGTGCCGTGAATACCAAGATCCGCGCGCTGTGCCAGGCCGTCAACGGCAACGTTGCCTGCTGATAGCGATAACTGCGCGGGGACACGGCAGCTTTCAAGGAAGCCTCGCTTGCGACTCTTTTGCTGTGAGTACAACGAATCACTCAAATGGACTTGGCGTTGTCCCCGACAACTCAGTTCATGGCGGTACAACCTTTATTCAAAGGTGAGGTGAAAAAAATGACTCTGCACACAATAAGAACTGCGATCAGCCGGTTCGCCAAAGATGAAGATGGCCTGACCATTGTGGAATACGCCGTCGCGGGAGGTTTGATCACGGTGTTGGTGGCGGCAGCCTTCGTTCTTCTGGGCGGCGCGGTGGACACCAAGATCCGTGCGCTGTGCCAGGCCGTCAACGGCAACGTGGCCTGCTAACGATAACTGCAACAGGGAGACGCGCCATGTCCATGGAATTGCTGGTGTCGACGGTGCTGCTGCTAGGACTGCTGGGTGTGGCGGTGGTGAGCGATTTGCTTCGCCACCGCATCCCCAACACGCTGGTCCTGTTGGGCCTGGCCTTGGGTTTGGCCGGTCAGACTTATACAGGCGGGATCAGCGGAACGGGCGACAGCCTGCTGGGCATGCTGGTCTGTTTTGCGCTGTTTTTGCCCATGTATGCGGTGGGTGGCATGGCCGCCGGAGACGTCAAGTTGATGGCCATGGTGGGCAGTTTCCTGCCGGTTCATTACGCATTGTGGGCTGCGCTGTTCAGTCTGATTGCTGGTGGCGTGTGCGGTTTTCTGATCGTGCTGGCCCGCGGTCAGTTGCTCCAGACCCTCCAGCGTTACTGGCTGATCGTGCGGGCCCAGGCTTACCTGGCACCTACCGCGGATGAAGTGGCCGGCAAACCTTTTCCTTATTCGATCGCGATCCTGATCGGCACCTTGAACAGCGTCTACTGGCAGCTGATTGCCGATGGCTGGGGAGTCTAGTCATGCACGTCATCAACGATAGTGATGCCTACCCCAGTGAACGGGAAGCGGTGCAACGCCTGGCACCTCAGCCATGCACGATTCAAGACACCGGCCTGACCGACAGTTTTCTCGGCGAGCTGGTCTGCAAGCATCTGCACGACGCCGGTGTGTTGGACCTGCCGCGGCTGGTGGAACGCCTGGCGCTGACTGGCGCGGTACTGGAAGAAGTCCTGGCGTTCCTACGCAAGGACGGTCGTGTCGAAGTGCTCGGCCAGCTCGGGCAAACAAGTGTGCAGGCCTTGCGTTACGGCCTGACCGAACGTGGCCGCAGTGCCGCCCGCGATGCCCTGTCTCGCAGTGGCTATATCGGTGCGGCACCTTTTCCGGTGAGTAGCTATCGGTCCCTGATCAAGATCCAGACCATTCACCATGGGCGTATCACCGCCACCGACATGCAACGGGCCCTGGCCGGCATGGTGCTGTCGCAAGGCATGCTCGATCAGTTGGGCGTGGCACTGAATTCAGGGCGGGCGATCATGATTTACGGCCCGGCGGGCACTGGCAAGACCTATGTCAGCAGTCGTCTTATCCGCCTGTTCGCCGAGGCCATCTGGGTGCCCCATGCCATCGTCATCAACGAGTCGGTGATCGAGATCTACGACCCGCAAGTGCATCAGCGCCTGGATGACAAGAGTCAATCGAACAATCTGATGCTCAATGAAGGCATCGACCGTCGGCTGCTGTGCTGCAAACGCCCGATTGTCATCACGGGCGGCGAGTTGAACATGGAGCAGTTGGATGTTCGCTATGACCCTTTTACTCGCCAGTACCAGGCCGCGTTGCAGCTCAAGGCCAGCAACGGCCTGTTCATCATCGATGACATGGGACGCCAGCGCATGGCCCCGGCCGAATTGCTCAACCGCTGGATCGTGCCGATGGAAGAGAAGCGCGACTTCATCAACCTGGGCGGTGGTCGCCATTGCGAATTGCCGTTCGATCTGGTCCTGGTGTTTTCCACCAACCTCAACCCCCTGGAACTGGCTGACGAGGCCTTTCTGCGCCGCATTGGCTACAAGGTGCAGTTCGGTTACCTCAAGCCCGAAGAATACGAGCGCATCTGGCGCCAGGAGTGCGAACGTCTGGGCATTCCCCATGACCCGCTGCTGGTGCGCTATGTGCTGCAGCAGCTTTATGCCGGCGAGGGCATGCCGCTGGTGCCTTGCCATCCCCGTGACCTGTTGAACATGGCGCTCGACCGCCAGCGTTACCTGGGCGGTTCCGGGCCCCTGTTGCCGCAAGAGCTGGAATGGGCCTGGCACAACTACTTCGTTCAGCTCGACTTCCTTTGAATCGGAGATACCGACATGAGCTCTCGTACGCTTTCGCTGATTGGCGTTTCCCTGGTAATGGGCCTGGGTGCCGCATGGATGGCTGACTCCTGGCTGAGCGCACGACTTAACGCCAAACCCGATGACCACTTGCGAAGTGTGGTGGTCGCCACCGTACCAATTCCCTTCGGGCAGATGGTCGAGGCCCAACAGGTCACGACCGTGCGCATGCCCATGGATACGATCCCGGACGATGCCTTTGACTCCAGCGAACAGGCCGTGGGCAAGATCGCAACGTTCGACATTCTGCGCGGTGACATCGTGCGGGGCGCGCGTCTGAGTGAGCACCTGGGTGGCAGCACCCTGGCGTCTCTGATCGATCCTGACAAACGCGCCATATCGGTACGGGTCGATGATGTGGTCGGTGTGGGTGGGTTCCTGTTGCCGGGGAACCGGGTCGACGTGCTGGCAACCAAGACCACCAGCGCCGGCAGTAACAACGCCGTGTCCCGGACCATTCTTGAAAACCTGCGGGTGCTGGCGGTGGATCAGACGGCGGGCACCGACAAGACCCAGCCGGTGGTGGTAAGGGCCGTGACGCTGGAAATGTCGGCCACTGAAGCGGAGGCCCTGGTGACTGCGCAGACCGAAGGCAAGTTGCAACTGGCCTTGCGTAACCCGCTGAACCTGGAGAAAAAAACCGTGGTCGTGGCGCCCCCTCCGGCTCCGGTGATGGCGGTGGCGACTGCTGCGGTGCCAAAGCCCGTGGTGCAGCGCAGCCCCAAAGCGCAGGCCAGCGGGATCACGGTGATCCGTGGAGTTGAAAGCAGCGTCGTCAACGTTCACTGAAACGCGTAGAAAAATGCCTGGTCCCTTCGGCCATGGCGATGCCGATCCTCACGTGTCGGCAAACGAGGGCTCGATCATGAATCCCAGTATCCGGCAGCCTGTCACTGCGACGTCTCGGCGCCAGGAAGGAGCAGTGAGTGTATTGATGGTGATCGCGTTAATGGCGATTTCCATGATGGCGGCATTGGCCCTGGATGGCGGACACATGCTGCTGAACAAGACCCGTCTGCAAAATGCCGTGGATGCCGCGGCCCTGAGCGGCGCCAAGACCCTGAGCCAGGTGACGGGAGGGCTCAACATGGCCAGCACGACTCGGGCCGCTGCCCTGGACACGCTGACACGCAATGCCGACGCTGCGGGCAACGCTGAACTGGCAACCGCTGTCGCCGGCAACCCGGCTGCGTTCGCCGCAGTGGAGCTGGCCAGCAGCGTTTATGGCCCGTTCTCCTATCCTGGGCCGGCGGATGCCAAATACGTGCGAGTGTCTGTGTCCAGCTATCGGTTGAGCGGTTTTTTCTGGAGTTTCGTTCAAACGATGGGTACTGCCGGCCTGGGCAACAAGGCCGTGGCGGCGATCGCCACCGCAGGCCCCAGCCCGACGGCTCCGTGTGATCTGGCGCCCTTGATGGTCTGCGGCGACACCAGCCAATACGACCCGGCTGCCGGGAATTTCTGGAGTTACCGCTTTGGAGACCTGACGGTGCTGAAGACGGCCGCGGGCAACACGTCGCCCATTGGCCCGGGCAATTTCCAACTGCTCGATTTCGGCTCCGGCGGCAGTGCCGTGCGCGAAGACCTGGCGGGCGGCGGTTCGGTCTGCCGCAGTGTCGGGGACAACGTCCAGACCGCACCGGGCAACAAAGCCGGCCCGACTTCCCAGGGCTTGAACACGCGATTCGGTATCTATAACGGTCCGGTCAGTTCTTCGGACTATCCACCCGACCTGGTCACCACTTCGAGCAACCCGGCGATGACCTATAACGATTCGCTCTCCCAGGCGCAATACAAAGGACAGCCCATTACTTCGAGCAGCGGTGATCTCTCGGCCGGCGGCGAGGCAATACTGGACTACAACGACTGGCGAACAGCAGTTGCCGCCTGTGTGGCCGGAGCTGGCAATGGCTGTGAGAGCAACGGGGTTTTCGAACGGCGGATGCTCAAGATCGTGATCGGTGACTGCACCGGCAAACTGAGCGGTTCTACCTCGATTCCCGTCCTGGGTTTTGGCTGCTATTTCGTCGTGCAACCGGTGAATGGCGGAGGTTCGGACTCCATCATCTTTGGCCAGTTCGTCCAGGAATGCGAAGGCGATAATGTGCCCGGCCCCACGCCGGTCAGCGATACCGGGCCGCAGGTCATTCAGCTCTACAAAACCTATCTCAACGGCAGCGGCACTCCGAGCACCGACTCGTAGGAGGCGTCATGAGACTTGCCCATTTCAAACCCGCGCAGGCCCAGCAAGGCGTGGCGCTGGTGGAATTCACCCTGGTGCTGCCGTTGTTGTTGCTCCTGTTGCTGGCTTTTGGCGAGTTCGGCCGCATGCTCTTCCAATACAACGTGCTGCTACAGGCCAGCCGTGATGCCAATCGATTCGTCGCCAGCCAGGCCTGGAATACCACCCTGGGCACCATTGCCCTGAACAACACGCTGCAGACCCAGACGAAAAACGTCGCGGTGTATGGCACCCCGAGCCAGGCCGGCACCGCTGTGGTGGCCGGGTTGACCACGGCTAACGTGGAGGTCGCGGCGGTGGGGGCTGACCATGTGCGTGTCACCATCACCTACACCTTTTGCCCGGTGATTGGAGCGGGCAATTGCGGCGGAACAATTCCCGGTTTTTTCGGCAGTGCCATTGCGCTGGGTATCCCACTGGTCGCGACCACCGTCATGAGGGCGTTGTGATGAACAACAAGCACATGCAAGGCACCTATATCGTGGAGTTCGCCTTCGTTGGCCTGCTGGTGTTCATCCTGCTGTTTGGCGTGCTGGAGATGGGCCGGCTGTATTTCACCGCCAATGCCTTGGATGAGGCCGCGCGGCGCGGTGCGCGTCTGGCGGCGGTGTGCAACATCAACGATCCGGTGGTGTTGCGCCGGGCCATCTTCAACGCCGCGACGGACGCAGGCACCAGCCAATTGATCAGCAGCCTCGCCACCTCGAACCTGGCGCTGACCTATCTGGATGTGAACGGCGCGGTGGTGGCGAACCCCGCCGACACGGTCAGCGCCAACGGCTTCCGCGCTATCCGTTACGTCCAGTTGAGCGTGCAGAACTTCGTTTTCAATCTGTTCATTCCTGGGTTTGGCGTGCCCATTACCTTGCCCACATTCAGGGCGACCTTGCCACGCGAAAGCCTTGGGCGTCATTCCGATTCCGGGGAGATCACACCATGCTGAATACCAGGGAAACTCCACTGTCGACCGTCACCGGCAAAGCCGGGCTGCGGTTACTGATCAGCAGCCGTGACGCTTCGTCCCTGCGCGACTTGCAATGCGTCTGCCAGCGCATGCCTTGCCTGGAAGTGAGCACGCGCCTGGTGAGCAACGGCCATGTCGATCCGCTCTATGGCCTGGAGCGAATGCCCGATCTGCTGTTGTTGCGGGTCAGTCACTTGTGGCGCGAAGAGCTGGCGGCGTTGCTGCAGCGGCCTGCCCATGAGCGTCCACCGATGCTGGTGTGCGGTCTGATGGGCGAGCAGGAAGGCATGCGGCTGGCAATGCAGGCCGGTGCCCGGGACGTGCTGCCCGAGCCTTTCGCCGAGACGGAACTGGTGGCCGCCCTGAATCGTCTGGTTGCGGAGGTCCGCGTCGGCCACGGCGCCGAGGGCAAGCTGGTCGCCGTGATCGGCGCCAAGGGTGGTTCCGGTGCAACGCTGGTGGCCTGCAATCTGGCCCAGCAACTCAGCGCCCAGGCAGGAACCACTCTGCTGCTGGATATGGACCTGCAATTTGGCAGCGTGACCCACTATCTGGATGTGGCCCAATCCCATAGCCATCTGCAAGTGCTGCAACAGGTCGAGGACCTGGACAGTATTGCCCTGCGGGGTTTTTGCAGCCACTTCAGTCCGACCCTGCACGTGCTGGGTGGCCGTAGCGGCGAGTTGTGCCTGCCACAGGACGCCCAGCCGGAACAACTCGACGCCTTGTTGCAATTGGCCCGTGCCAGCTATGACTGGGTGGTAGTGGACCTGCCGCGTCAGATCGACCACCTCACCGGCTCTGTGCTGGAGCAGGTCGACCGGGTCTACGTGGTGGTTCAACAAAGCGTCAGCCATCTGCGCGATGCCAGCGCCCTGGTGCGGATTCTTCGCGAGGACCTGGGCGTGCGCGGGGACCAGTTGCAGGTGGTGGTCAACCGCTATGACAAGGCGGCTGCGGTCAGCCTCAAGGATGTCGCAGAAGCCCTGCGGTGCACCAACCTGTCGAAATTACCCAATGACTTCAACCTGGTCAGCCAGAGTCAGAACACTGGCGTGCCGTTGGGGCTGCATGCGCCGAGGGCGGCCATCACCGTTGCCCTGCGCGATTTGACCGAAGACCTGGTCGGTCACCAGATGGCCGCAGACAAAGGCCTGCTCAAACGTGCCTTCAACCGTTTTTTCGGGGGATGACCCATGATCAGCGACTTCCGCAACCGCTTGCGTAAACAGTCCGGTAAACCCGCCATTGAACTGGCTGGCGACAGCCTGCCGGATCCGACAGAGCAATTGATGGCCTGGGAGCATGCCATCCCCGACGTGCTCTACGAAACCCGTAGTCAGGTCACCCCGGTGGAAGCCCAATGGCGGGAAAAAATCTACCAGCAACTGCTCAAGGTCATGGACCTGTCCTTGCTCGACTCCCTCGAGCAGGCCGAGGCGGCGAGGCAGATACGCGATATCTGCCAGCGTTTGCTCGATGAGCATTCGGCGCCGGTAAGCTCCGCCAGCCGTCAGTTGATCATCAAGCAGATCACCGACGAAGTGCTCGGGCTGGGGCCTTTGGAGCCGTTGCTGGCCGACCATAGCGTGTCCGACATCCTGGTCAACGGTTTTGCCTCGGTCTATGTCGAGCGCTTCGGCAAGCTGCAAAGAACCGACGTGCGCTTTCGCGACGACCAGCATCTGCTGAACATCATTGATCGCATCGTCTCCAGCCTGGGCCGGCGTATCGACGAGTCGTCCCCTTTGGTGGACGCCCGGCTCAAGGACGGCTCGCGGGTCAACGCAATCATCCCGCCACTGGCCATCGACGGTCCGAGCATGTCGATCCGTCGTTTTGCCGTGGACCTGCTCAACACTGACAGCCTGATCCAGGTGGGCACCATGACCCCAGCCATTGCCTTGTTGCTCAAGGCGATTGTCCGTGGGCGCTTGAATGTGCTGATTTCCGGCGGCACCGGCAGTGGCAAGACCACCATGCTCAACGTGCTGTCCAGTTTCATCCCCCACAACGAACGCATCGTTACCATCGAGGACTCGGCCGAACTGCAACTGCAGCAACCTCACGTGGTGCGCCTGGAAACCCGTCCTTCGAACATCGAGGGGCGCGGCGAGGTCAGCCAGCGGGAACTGGTGCGCAACAGCCTGCGGATGCGTCCGGACCGCATTGTCATCGGCGAAGTGCGCGGCGCCGAAGCGCTGGACATGCTCACCGCCATGAACACCGGCCACGATGGCTCGTTGACCACAATCCACGCCAATACCGCGCGCGATGCCTTGGGACGAATCGAGAACATGGTGTCGATGACCGGCGCGACTTTTCCGATCAAAGCCATGCGTCAACAAATTGCCTCTGCCATCGATGTGGTGATCCAGCTGGAGCGTCAAGAAGACGGCAAACGTCGTGTGGTGAGCATGCAAGAGATCAACGGCATGGAAGGGGAGATCATCACCATGACCGAAATTTTCTCTTTCACGCGCCAAGGCATCGGGGAAAACGGCGAGGTGCTGGGGGATTATCGGCCCAGCGGCATGATCCCGGCCTTTCGCGACGTGTTGGCCAGGCGCGGCATCGAGTTGCCGCTGACCCTGTTCCGCCCTGAGTGGATGGAGGCTCGGACGTCATGAACAACATCCCCAGTGAGTTCATCCTGATTTTTCTCGCCATGGTGTTCATCGCCGTCTTCCTCCTGTCCCAGGGCGTGGTGGTGCCGGTGTTCGGCGAGGCCGGCAAAATGCGCAAGCGCATCCGTGGGCGCCTGCATGTGCTGGAGAAGGCCAACCATCTGCCCAACATGCAGACCGTGTTGCGGCAGAAGTACCTGACGCGCTTGTCGCCCCTGGAAGCCCGGCTTGAACAATTGCCGTTCATGGCCAACCTGACCCAGTTGATCGAGCAGGCCGGCCACGAATACCGGGCCTATCGGGTAATGGCGCTCGGCCTGGCCCTGGGCGTAGCGGCCGGTGCCGTGGTGTTGATGTTCTGGCCGGTGTGGTGGATGGCGCTGCTGGCGGCCTTTGCGGTGACCTGGCTGCCGGTGCTGAAGATCATGCGTGATCGTAGCAAGCGCTTCGCCGCCTTCGAGGAAGGCTTGCCGGATGCGCTGGACGCCATGTGCCGGGCCTTGCGCGCCGGGCACCCGTTCAACGAAACCCTGCGCCTGGTTGCCGAGGAGCACAGGGGGCCGGTCGCCCAGGAGTTCGGCATGACCTTCGCCGACATCAACTATGGCAACGATGTGCGCCGGGCCATGCTCGGGCTGTTGGAGCGCATGCCGAGCATGACGGTGATGATGCTGGTGACCTCCATACTTATCCACCGCGAAACCGGCGGCAATCTGACCGAAGTGCTGGAGCGCCTGAGCCGCTTGATCCGCGGGCGCTTCCGCTTCCAGCGCAAGATCCGGACCTTGTCGGCGGAAGGGCGCATGTCGGCCTGGGTGCTGGTGGCGATCCCTTTCGTGCTGGCGATCGCCATTGTGCTCACCAGCCCCAGCTACATGCCGGTGCTGATCAACGACCCTATAGGCCACAAGCTGATCATGTTCGCGTTCGGCGCCATGTTGCTGGGGATTCTCTGGATCCGAAAAATCATCCGGATCCAGGTTTAAGCGCCCTTGCGGCGAGAGGTATCAGTCATGGATTTTCTGCTCGGGTTGTTCAGTCGGTTTACGGGAAACGAGGAGGCGGCACGGCTGTTGTTCATCGCCGTGATCGGTCTCAGTACGGTACTGGCGGTCGTCGCCATGATCTTGCTGATGCTCGGCCTGCAGGACCCGGTGCAACGGCGTCTGGCGCTGATCAAACGGGGATATTCCGGCAGCACGCAAGGGCAGGAGGCGCCAGGTAACCTGCAACTCTTGCTGGAGCGGGTCGGCCAGCGGTTCGCAGCGACTGACCCGGCCCAGGCCAGCGCCACCCTGACCCTGCTCACACACGCCGGCTACCGTTCCGCATCGGCGGTGCAGATGTACTGGGCCGTGCGCCTGATGCTGCCGTTGCTGCTGCTTGGCGTTACGTTACTGCTGCTGCCGCTGATCAAGGTGTCCTTGATTGTCGGTTTGCTGGTGGCGACCTTGATGGCGGGTATCGGATGGTTGCTGCCGGCGCTGTACGTCGGCAAGCGTAAGCAGGCGCGACAAGCGCGGCTGCGGGCGGCATTTCCCGATGCGCTGGACCTGATGGTGGTGTGCGTCGAGTCAGGCCTGGCTCTGCCCACCACCATAGAACGGGTGGCCGAAGAAATGTCGGTCAGCCAGGTTGAGCTGGCCGAAGAGCTGGCCCTGGTGAACGCGCAGATCCGCGCGGGTATCACCAGCACCGACGCTCTCAAGCAACTGGCCCTGCGCACCGGCCTGGATGATATCCAGGGCCTGGTCAGCCTGTTGGCCCAGAGCATCCGCTTCGGCACCAGCGTGGCCGACACCCTGCGTATCTACGCCGATGAGTTTCGTGACCGGCGCACCCAGGCGGCCGAGGAAATGGGGGCCAAAATCGGTACCAAGCTGATCTTTCCGCTGATCTTCTGCCTCTGGCCAAGCTTCTTCCTGGTCGCCATCGGCCCCGCCATGATTGGCGTGTTCAGGGCCTTTGGAAATATGTAGAGGGGCATACGGTCCCGGTTGTACAAGCCTGTGGCGAGGGAGCCTGCTCCCGCTCGAGCAGCGCTGCAGCCCCGGTTTGCGGCTGCTGCGCAGCCCAGCGGGAGCAAGCTCCCTCGCCACGATAGTGACAGTCTGAAAGCCAACACTCAGCCAGGCACACAAGGGTTTTTGATCGTTCCCACGCTCTGCGTGGGAATGCATCCCGTGACGCTCTGCGTCACCTTCCAGAAGCGGAACGCGGAGCGTCCCTGGCGACATTCCCACGCAGAAGCGTGGGAACGATCGAAGTCCATACCCAACCGAACTCCAACGCCCGTGGCGAGAGGGTTGATCCCCGTTGGGCCGCTTAGCGGTCCTGAAACCGGGGATTGGCGTCTCACCCATTGGCCGGACCCGCGCAAGACTCAGTTCGCATGGGCGGTTGTTTCCTGAAGGGCTGCGCACTCCCGCGGGGGATAGGGCCCCGCGCCACAAACAGGCGCGTTCGGCGTGATGCAAGGCAGAGCAAAAGATCGCAGCCTTCGAAAAGGCCTACACCGGATCGGATGTAGGTATTGTCGAAGGCTGCGATCTTTTGTTTTCCACTGTGTTTCAGTTGCTGCTGGTGATTTCCCCACCCGAGTCCTGTTCGAAGAATTCCGGGATCGGGTAATTGAAGCTATTGAGCCAGCGCTGCATGGCCAATTCCCGTTCGGCGGCCGAGGCGGTTTGCAGGTGGGTTGAGGCCACCACCCCGCGAATCTGCAGCTGCATCCAGCTCTCCGTGCCCTGTTGCGCAGCCGAAGAGGGGCCGGGTTCAATGGCCCAGGCTGTGGTGGACAGGCAAGTCATGCACACGATCAACAGTTGTCTGGTTTTCATCTTTTGGACTCCTCGTAAGGCGCTACTTGACCGCATCGGATGAGGCGTCGGCCACATCGCTCAAGCGGTTCGCGGGGGATGTCGCACCGGTAGGGGCTGAGCCTCTGATTTTTTCCGCCCGGGCTTGAGCATCTGCCACTTGTTTGGGGCTCAGGTTGGCCATGTTTGCCAGTTCGGCTGCCTGCTTCCAGTTGTCCTGGTAAATCAGCAGCGTCACCATGTTGAAGGCGGCCAGCGAGTCTGACTGTCTGAGCTCCATGGCGGTCATGAACTCGAAGCGGGCTTCAGGGATCCGTCGCTGATTGAGATAGACAACTCCCAGGTCATTGCGGATTTTTCCTTCGGTGGGGGACATTTTCACAGCGCGCTCAAGGTGTTCGGTGGCGCCAGCATGATCATGTCTGGCGGCAGCCAACTGGCCGAGGCCATGCTCGCCATCAGCGGCCAGGCAAGTGCCGAGCAGGCTCTGGTACAACGGCTCTGCCTCGTTACGTCCCATCAGGCGCAGCACTCGCGCCTTGCGCAGGCGGACCTGGACCAGATCCTCCGGCAGACCTTCGAGGTTCGCCAGGCTGGCATACAAACGTCCGTCATTGGCCATGTCATCGGCCAGGTTCAGCGCCAGTTCCTGATCGGAGCCTGGCTTGATGCAACTGGTCGGACGTGAAGCCACGCCGTTGCTGGCGCAGCCGACCAGCAGCACCGTTGCGGCTATCGCGATCACCGCTTTCATTGAATGTCCCCTCGTATCAGGTTGAACACGTGGACGCTTGCACCTCAGGCCCCGGCTCATTGGGACAGCCCGTTACGGTTGTCGAACTCGCCGTTTTCAAGGAAGTACATGCGGTAGAAGTTCGGGTCGTAATTGCGCAGCTGTTCGCCCGGCAACGTCGGCAGTTGTGCGTCGGCGGCCAACGGTTGGACCAGGTGCGGCGTGACGATCATCAGCAGCTCGCGTTCTTCGCGATTGATGGAGTTATCGCGAAAGAACGCACCGAGAATCGGAACATCGCCCAACCCCGGTAATTTGTTCACCTGAGAGGCATTACGCGTGCTGATCAGGCCGCTGATGACAAAGCTTTCGCCATCGGCCAGGGCAATACTGGTATCGGTACGGCGTACGGTGAGCGCCGGAACCAGCGTGCCGGCGATGTTCACCGCGTTGGTGAAATCCAGTTCACTGACTTCCGGTGCCACCTTGAGCATGATGCGGTTGGTTCCGACGACGGTGGGCGTCAAGGTCAGACGGATACCGAATTCCTTGTACTCGATGGACACGTTGTCGCTGCCGGCACTGGGCACCGGGATCGGCACTTCGCCGCCGGCCAGGAAGCTCGCGCTCTGCCCGCTCAGGGCCACCAGGCTCGGCCGCGCCAGGGTGTAGGCAAAGCCACTGCCTTCCAGCGCATTGATCATCAGCAGGGTTTGTCCGGTGGCAAAGGACAGGTTGAACATGTCGTTGTTGACCGGCAATGAAGGCCGCACCACGCCACCGATGGTGGGCAGGGTTCTCGGCGCGCCGAACAGGAAGTTGCCACGGCTGCCGAAAATAGAGGTTGAAGCTTCCTTGAGCTTGGTCCGACTGACTTCGACGAAACGGATGTCAGTCTGCACCTGGGCAAGCAGCATGGGGTCTTCGGAGGGTACGCTCGCGGCGCTGGTCAGTGCCGAGGTGGCTCTGCCTTTGACGAAGATCATGCTCTGGCGGGGGATTTTTGAGCAGGCCGTCCAGACCATCAGGCTGGTGGCGCCGGGCGCCAGGCCCGTAAGAATGAAGGCATCGCTGCCGCTGGGTTGCACGTCGGCAATTTTCGGGTCGCCCACTGCCAGCTTCGTTACGGGGGCCAGGATACGCAATTCGTTCTGAAGCCCTTGGCCAACCTCGAAGGTCGCCGGCAAATTGTCCAACTGAGCACAATTTGCCGTTGCGGCCTGGGCCGCTTCCAGGCCAAGGCCCATCCAGAACAGACCATGGATCAAGTGCTTTAAAGCGGGCGGGGTACGATAGCTCATGAAGTGATCCTCGACAGAGAGGCCGTCCCTAGGCTTAACAAATGCCTCGGATCACTTAAGGGGCCCGGGCTGCCCCTTGTATTGCACCAGACCATTGAGCGGCGGTGGTGACCGCCTCGTCGCTACAAGCGAGCGAGCGCATCCCACCGGCCTGACTGAATGGCAGGCAACTCTCGAAAAAACTGTTTGAGCCCCGCGATACCGGGGTGACGAGCAGGGTGACCGGTGTTGATCGGGTCGCCCTAGGGGGTGATTTATTCACCGCCGTGCCCGCTTCTTTTTGAAGGTAGTTCATGCATGGCAAAGCGCCACGCCATAAACAAAAAAAACGACTAAAAAGTGACGGGAGGGGAATTCTCGGCAAAGTCGCCGTCAATAATTTGTCTCTTGTGCGATTTCGGGACGTATTTACAGCGAAAGGATCAACCGCCCGGCAAACAGAATCAGGATGACGCCCATGGTCCGTTCGAACCAATGACCCATGCGCATGAACACTTCCCGTACCCGGGCGCTGGAAAAAAACAACGCGACGACGACAAACCACAGGGCATTCACCAGGCACATCCAGACCCCGTACAACGCCTGGATCTGCAGCGGCGTGGTGGTGCTGATCAGGGTGGTGAAGATGGCCAGGAAAAACAGCGTGGCTTTCGGGTTGGTGGCGTTGGTCAGAAACCCGGTGACAAATGCTTTGAATGGCGTTTGCCGAGCAGCGTTTTGAGCGATGGGGTGTTCACCTTCAAGCGTGGATTTGGGTCTGCTGCGCAGCAGGCTGACGCCCAGGTAAAGAATGTAGGCACCACCCACCACCTTGGCGACCATCAGCAACCAGGGGAAGGTGTGCATCAGCGCACCCACCCCGAGCAAGGTGTAGATCACATGCACCGAGATACCGGCGCCTATGCCCAACGCTGTGCAGATCCCGATCCAGCGGCCAAAACGGACGCTTTGGCGGATCGTCACGGCGAAATCAGGGCCGGGTGCGACCACCGCAAGAAAATGAACGGTGGCCAGGGCCAGGAATTCGCCAAGGTAGCTCGATAGCATTTCAACTCCGAACGGTCAGGGGCGAGGCATCGCGGCGCTAACCGATTAAAAAGAGAAAAGGCTCAGGTGCGGATATTCCATACCCGCATCGGAATGTGTGCGGGATTATAAGTTGTGTGTAAATTGATGATAATCCGTTCAAATTTCACAGGGCTTTTGCTCCATGAGCACAAATCAATCACTGGCCTTGCTCGCCGAAATGGCCATTTTCGTCAAGGTCGTGGAGACCGGCAGTTTCTCCGAAGCGGCCAGGCAATCAGGCGTGTCACCGTCGGCTGTCAGCCGAAGCATCTCGCGTCTGGAAAAAGCCTTGGCGACCCGATTGCTGCAACGCACCACCCGCAAGCTGCGCTTGAGCGATGGCGGGGAAGAAGTGTTCAAGCGTTGTCGGGAAATGGTCGCCGCCGCCCGATCGGTGATGGAAATCAGTGGCCAGTTCGCCCATGAAGCCGAGGGGCGGATCCGGGTCAGCGTGCCCAAGGCGGTGGGGCGCTTTGTCATTCATCCCCACATAGCCGAGTTCTTGCGTCGTTACCCCAAGGTCGATGTGGAGTTACTGCTGGAGGATCGACAGGTCGATCTGATCGACGATCACGTTGACCTGGCGCTGCGGATCACCGACCAGCCGCCGGTCGGGCTGGTGGGACGTCAGTTGTTGACCATTGACCACCTGCTCTGCGCCACGCCGCGCTACCTGGCCGAACACGGCATCCCCGAGCATCCCCACGACCTGCTGGAGCACAGTTGCATCTACCTGGGAGAAACCCCACACGACGCTCGCTGGAAATTCAAGAAAGGCACCAAGTCCGTCCATGTGGGCGTGCGCGGACGTTATGCCGCCAATCATACGGGCGTGCGGTTGGAAGCTGTCTTGCAGCACATTGGCATCGGCAGCTTGCCGTACTTCACCGCCCGTCATGCGCTGGAGCAAGGCTTGATCGTGCAGGTGCTGGCGGATTGGACGTTCCTGGCCTCTTACCAGGGTGGTTTGTGGCTGCTGCATTCGCCCACCCGTTACCTGCCGCCGAAGTTGCGGGTGTTCATTGATTATCTGGTGGAGTGCCTGGAGAAGGAGCCCACTTTGAACAAGGCGGGCCACAAAAAAGGCCCGCCGGATTAACCGTGCGGGCCTTTGCATGACTGATCGCAATCAGTGCTTGCTGTCCTGATCCGACATCGCCAGCAATTGCTTTTCCTGGTTCCAGTCGAAGGGTTCGTCGTTTTGCTCGGCTTCGAAACGACGTTCTTCCAGAGCCTGGTACAAGGCGATTTCTTCGTCGGGCATGTAATGCAGGCAGTCACCAGCGAAGTACCACAACAGGTCACGAGGCACCAGGTGGGCGATCTGTGGATAACGGACGATGACCTGGCACATCAGGTCCTGGCCCAGGTACTGGCTTTCGATCGGATCAACGGGCAACTGCGCGCGCAATTCGTCGAAGCGCTCCAGAAACAGGGCATGGCTTTCTTCGGGAACCTGGTCTGCCTCACCCACGGCGACCAGGATGCTGCGCAAGTGGTCAAGCAAGACAAGGTGATCGGCAACGACGTTGGACACGAGATAAGTCCTCAAGAGCAAAACGGGCGCAGGAGTATAAAGCGCTTGCGCCCGTTTTTACATGGCACAGAGCACAGGGTCGACAGGATCAGCGGACCTTGTCCTCGGCGAGCGTGAGTTCCTCCTTGTCGAAATCATCCACGTCGATCACTTTACGTCGGGCCGCTTCGGCCTCGCGCAGGGTCTGGGCTTCGCCGGCCTGTAGCACGCCGGCTTCAAGGGCTGCGTCGATGACCTGTTCGCCTGGAGCGGGGTTGAGCTGACCCTGTTTGAGCGCGCCGTGCAGTTTCTTGTGCAGCGGGTGGGCGGCGGCGAGCAGGTCGCAAGCATGCTGCAGCGCACCCACCGGATCGTCGACCGATTGCGGGCGATAGCAACCCTGCAGCAGCTCCTCGAGGGTCGGGTCGCCCTTGACCCGGCCGATCACTGCAGCCACTTCAGCGTCCAGCCTGTCGCTCGGACCTTTGTGGCGACGACCGAAGGGGAATACCAGCACGCGTAACAGGCCACCCAGCACCCGGTTCGGGAAGTTGTCCAGCAGTTCGTCCAGGGCCCGCTCCGCCTGGCCCAGGCTTTCTTCCATGGCCCAGGTGAACAGCGGTTCCATATGGTCCGGCGAGTCCAGGTCGTGGTAGCGCTTGAGCGCGGCGGAGGCGAGGTAGAGGTTGCTCAATACATCCCCAAGGCGCGCCGACAAGCGTTCGCGACGTTTGAGTTCACCGCCCAGCAGCATCATGCTCAGGTCCGCCAGCAGGGCGAATGCCGCCGCCTGCCGGTTGAGGGCGCGGAAATAACCCTGGCTCAAGGCGTTGCCGGGGGCTCTTTCGAAACGCCCCAGGCCCAGGTTCAGCACCAGGGTGCTGGCGGCGTTGCTGATGGCAAAACCGATGTGTTTGAGTAGCAACCCGTCGAATTCGATCAGCGCCTGGTCTTTGTCTTCACGCGTGGCCAAGGCCATTTCCTTGAGCACGAACGGATGGCAGCGAATCGCACCTTGGCCGAAGATCATCAGGTTACGTGACAGGATATTCGCGCCTTCGACCGTGATGAAGATCGGTGCACCTTGCCAACTGCGTCCCAGGTAGTTGTTGGGCCCCATGATGATGCCCTTGCCGCCGTGTACGTCCATGGCGTGGCTGATGCATTCGCGACCGCGCTCGGTCAGGTGGTATTTGAGGATGGCCGACAGCACCGAAGGTTTTTCTCCCAGGTCCACCGCGTTGGCGGTCAGCATACGGGCGGCGTCCATCATCCAGGCGTTGCCACCGATACGGGCCATGGCCTCCTGAATACCTTCAAAGGCCGACAATGGCACGTTGAACTGCTCGCGTACCTGGGTGTACTGGCCGGTCACCAGGCTGGTGAACTTCGCCGCCCCGGTGCCCACAGCCGGCAGGGAAATCGAACGACCGACCGACAGGCAGTTCATCAGCATCATCCAGCCCTTGCCGAGCATGGGCTGGCCGCCGATGAGAAAGTCCAGCGGGATGAACACGTCCTTGCCCCAGTTCGGTCCGTTCATGAAAGCGGCGCCAAGGGGCAGGTGACGACGGCCGATATTGACGCCAGGGGTGTCGGTGGGAATCAGGGCGAGGCTGATGCCCAGGTCTTCTTCATCCCCCAGCAGGTGATCGGGGTCATAGGCCTTGAAGGCCAGGCCGAGGAGGGTGGCCACCGGTCCCAAGGTGATGTAGCGCTTTTCCCAGTTCAGGCGCAGGCCCAGGGTTTCCTGACCTTCCCATTCGCCCTTGCAGATGATGCCGGTGTCGGGCATCGCCCCGGCGTCGGAGCCCGCCAGTGGCCCGGTCAGGGCGAAGCAGGGAATATCGTCGCCACGGGCCAGCCGTGGCAGGTAGTGGTTGCGTTGTTCGTCGGTGCCGTAGTGCAGCAACAGTTCGGCCGGGCCGAGGGAGTTGGGGACCATCACGGTGGAAGCCAGATCGCCGCTACGGGTGGCCAGTTTCATCGCCACCTGGGAGTGGGCATAGGCGGAGAAGCCCTTGCCTCCATATTCCTTGGGAATGATTAGCGCAAAGAACCCGTGCTCCTTGATATGTGCCCAGGCGGCGGGTGGCAGGTCCATGGCCTGACCGATCTGCCAGTCGCTGACCATGGCGCAGAGTTCTTCGGTGGGGCCGTCGAGGAAAGCCTGTTCCTCCTCGGTCAGTTGCACCTTGGGATAGGCCAGCAGCGTGTCCCAGTCCGGCCGGCCACTGAACAGTTCACCGTCCCACCACACCGTACCGGCGTCGATGGCGTCGCGCTCGGTTTCTGACATGGGAGGCAGGGTCTTCTGGAACCAGTTGAACATCGGCGCGCTGAAATACTTGCGGCGCAGGTCCGGCAGCAGCAGTGGAGCCGCGACGGCGGCGAGCGCGATCCAGAAGATCAGCATCAGCCAACCGGGAGCGGGGCTGAACAGGCTCATGGCCAGCAGGTAGGCTGCGATGATGCCCAGCGCGGGCAGCGGGGCGGTACGCCGATGCGCCAGCCAGGCTTTCCCGACAACCAGAACCAGTATCCACAACAACAGCATATGTAATCCTCCGTGAACCAGGGCAAAACCGACCCTCAGAGCTTAGACGGCATCTGCAAAACCGGCGGTCGGCGCGATGTGATTGATTTCGTGGGAAACCCTGGATGCATTGCGCCAGTCTGGTTGGCAACATCCGTGGGAAATCGTTCGTTAACAAAGTGAGAAAGCGCCATTGTTTGGCGTAAACGCCGTTATTGCCGAGGGTGGGCTTTGGATAGACTCGAAGCAAGCCCTATAGGCGCTGCCGAAGGAGCAGGCCGCGTTCGGACGATCTTTTGATCTGTCTGTTTTCTCTCAGGGCTCAATGGTCCGGGAAAGATCGCCGCCTCGTTGCACTCGGCAGCTCCTACGGACGCAGGCGTTTTCCGTGAGGTCTTGACCATGCAGCAATACCTGAACCCCAGCCGCTTCATCGACAGCGATCACCCTGCGGTCATTGAGTTCGCCGAAACTCATCGCGGCACTGATCACGATCCGCAGGCACAAGCAATCAGCCTGTATTACGCGGTGCGCGAGGCCGTGCGCTACAACCCCTATACCTTCAGCCGCGATCCGCAGACCCTGCGTGGCAGTTACGCACTAGCCTGCGGTGAAAGCTATTGTGTGCCCAAGGCGACCTTACTGGCCGCTTGCGCCCGCCATTGTGGTATCCCGGCGCGCATCGGCCTGGCGGATGTGCGTAATCACTTGTCCACTGCACGCCTGCTGGAGTTGCTCAAGAGTGACGTGTTCGCCATGCACGGTTATACCGAGTTCTATCTGAACGAGCGCTGGGTCAAGGCCACGCCGGCCTTCAATCAAGGCTTGTGTGAGTTGTTCGATGTGGCACCCCTGGAATTCGATGGCCGCCAGGACAGCGTTTTCCACCCGTTCAATCGCCAGGGCGCCAAGTTGATGGAGTACGTCACCGACCACGGCCAATTCGCCGATGTGCCCGAAGCGTTCTTCTTCGGGCACCTGGAAAAATGCTACCCGCACCTGTTCGGCGAGCAACTGCCGCCCCTGCTTGGCGACATGCAGGGCGATTTGAGTCGCGGCTGATCCGGCGTATGCTGCTGCGGCATTTATCCATCGGAGCAAGCCGTGATGCTGAAGATCTGGGGTCGGAAAAACTCATCGAATGTGCGCAAGGCGCTGTGGTGCGCCGAGGAACTGGGGCTGGCCTACGAGGCCATCGACGCAGGGGGGGCGTTCGGCGTGGTGGACACGCCCGAGTATCGCGCCAAGAACCCCAACGGCCGTGTCCCGATGATCGAAGATGACGGTTTCGTGCTCTGGGAGTCCAACACCATCGTGCGTTATCTGGCGTCTCGCCATGCTCCGGGTTCGGCCTGGTATCCGGCAGACCCCCAGGCTCGCGCCAGGGCTGAAAAATGGATGGACTGGACCACCTCCTCGTTTGCCGATCCGTTTCGCACCGTGTTCTGGGGCGTCTTGCGCACTCCCGCCGAGCAGCAGGACTGGGCGGCCATCCATGCGGCGATCAAGGTCTGCGATGGTTTGTTGGCGATGGCGGACCAGACGTTGAGCGAGCAACCCTACCTCTCCGGGGATGAAATCGGCATGGGCGATATTCCCTTGGGCAGTTTCATTTATGCCTGGTTCGAGATGCCCATCGAGCGGGCTGCGCTGCCTCATCTACAGGCCTGGTACGCCCGGCTGCAGCAGCGTCCGGCGTATCGCAAGGCGGTCATGACCGCGTTGACTTAATACTTACTATCGACACGCTTGACTGTACTTGTGCGGCGACGCCACGCACCATTGCCTTCGTGCGCCGTGGTTGTATTGCTCGCCGTGCGCCCTTATCTAATTGTTTCTTCCCCTTCTTGGTGCGTAATCCGATATGAGTTCCGCTCTGTCCATCCGGCAGCTAACCAAAACCTACGGCAACGGTTTCCAGGCCTTGAGTGGTATCGATCTGGACGTCGCCGAAGGTGATTTTTTCGCCTTGCTCGGCCCCAATGGAGCCGGCAAATCCACCACCATCGGCATTCTTTCAACCCTGGTGAACAAAACCAGCGGTACGGTGAATATCTTCGGTCATGATCTGGACCGTGAGCCCGCCGCTCTCAAGCGCTGCATCGGCGTGGTGCCCCAGGAGTTCAATTTCAACCAGTTCGAAAAGACCTTCGATATCGTCGTGACCCAGGCGGGTTACTACGGTATCCCGCCGAAGATCGCCAATGAGCGCGCCGAGAAATATCTGACTCAACTGGGTTTGTGGGACAAGCGTGATGTGCCGTCCCGTTCATTGTCCGGCGGCATGAAGCGGCGCCTGATGATTGCCCGTGCCCTGGTCCATGAGCCGCGCCTGCTGATTCTCGACGAGCCGACCGCGGGCGTCGACATCGAGTTGCGTCGGTCGATGTGGACCTTTCTGACCGAGCTGAACCAGAAAGGCATCACCATCATCCTCACCACCCATTACCTGGAAGAGGCCGAGCAGCTGTGCCGCAACATCGGCATCATCGACCACGGCACCATCGTCGAGAACACCAGCATGCGACAGTTGCTCAGCCAACTGCATGTGGAGACGTTCCTGCTGGACCTGAAGAACGATCTGAAGGCCGCGCCGCAACTGATCGGCTATCCGGCCCGGCTGGTGGACCACCACACGCTGGAAGTCCAGGTGGATAAAACCGTCGGTATTACCGGCTTGTTCTCCCAACTGGCGCTGCAAAACATTGAAGTGCAGAGCCTGCGCAACAAAACCAATCGCCTCGAGGAGTTGTTCGTGTCTCTGGTGGAGAAAAATCTGGCGAAGGTGGCTGTATGAGTTCCGAACTGCGACCCAACCTCATCGCCCTCAATACCATCGTTTATCGCGAAGTCCGACGCTTCATGCGGATCTGGCCGCAGACCCTGCTGCCGCCGGCCATCACCATGGTTTTGTACTTCGTGATTTTCGGCAACCTGATCGGTCGGCAGATCGGCGACATGGGGGGCTTCACGTACATGGACTACATCGTACCGGGGCTGATCATGATGTCGGTGATCACCAACTCCTACGGTAACGTGGTCTCGAGTTTCTTCGGCAGCAAATTCCAGCGCTCGATCGAGGAACTGATGGTCTCGCCGGTTTCGCCCCATACGATCCTGATCGGCTACACCCTGGGCGGTGTATTGCGCGGGTTGGCGGTGGGCTTGATCGTGACCCTGCTGTCACTGTTCTTCACCGATCTGCAAGTGCACCATTTGGGCGTGACGATATTGGTGGTGGTGTTCACCGCCACGATCTTTTCGCTGCTGGGGTTCATCAATGCCGTGTTTGCGCGCAACTTCGATGACATTTCCATCATCCCGACGTTCGTGCTCACGCCACTGACTTACCTGGGCGGAGTGTTCTACTCGATCTCCCTGCTGCCACCGTTCTGGCAGACCGTGTCCCTGGCCAACCCGGTGCTGCACATGGTCAACGCGTTCCGCTACGGCATCCTTGGGGTGTCGGACATCCGGATCAGCGTCGCGATCACCTTCATGCTGGTGGCAACCGTGGTGCTCTATGTGGGATGTGCACGGCTGTTGGTCAGTGGGCGAGGGATGCGTACTTAGAACTCGGCAGGCGTGCTGACTGGTATACCGCTATCGCGAGCAGGCTCGCTCTTACATCGAAATGCAAAAGGCCTCCATTCACTGGAGGCCTTTTTGCATTTCACATCCGGCTTTTCTTGCGCCGTTTCCATTGCCGCGCCACCCACCAGCGCCAATAGATCATGGTCATGAAATAGGCGAGGGCGCCGAGCACCAGACCCGTCACCACCGACCCCAGCAGAAACGGCTGCCACAAGGTAGACAACTGGGTGGTGATCCATTCCCAGGTCAGTTCATCCGGTAACGTGCGGGCAGGCACATCCATCAACCAGGCTCCGGTCTGGTAGGTGCAGAAAAACACGGCGGGCATGGTGATGGGGTTGGTCAGCCAGACCAGGCTCACCGCAATCGGTATGTTGCCGCGTACGGTGATGGCCAGTGCCGCGGCCAGCAGCATCTGCAAAGGAATCGGCAAAAAGGCAGCGAACAGACCAACGGCCATGGCGCGTGCCACGGAGTGTCGATTGAGGTGCCAAAGGTTGGGGTCGTGCAGCAAGGAACCGAGAAAACGTAAGGACTTATGTTCCCGAATACTCGCTGGGTCAGGCATGTAACGTTTGAAAAGGCGCCGGGGCATAAGGCTTCTCGGTCGGTTCAAAGCGGTGAGGCCGCAAGTATGTCCGCATTCTACGGCTGACTGATTCAGACTTTGTGACAATTGTTAACGCGCACCGTGCCGTAGACCGACTATGCCTGAAGAGAAGACTCTCAAGGACAGGCTTATGCGCACAGGGATGGTCGCGCTTGCACTCGGGCTGCTGACCCCGGTTTTTTGCCCGGCGCTGCCGCCGCTGTGGCTGATTGCGGTCATGCCTGTGCTGGCGCTGATGGTTTTGCCGTTTCGGACTCATCCGCTGGGTTTTTTCCTGATCGGGCTGGCTTGGGCGTGTCTGTCGGCGCAACTGGCCCTGGACGATCGGTTGCCCGCCGCGCTGGATGGAGAAACCCGCTGGGTCGAAGGGCGCGTCGTCGGTTTACCGCAATATAACGAAGGTGTGGTGCGCTTTGAACTGGCCGATGCCCATTCCCGCCGCACACGGCTGCCGTCGTCGATGCGCCTGGCCTGGTTCGGTGGACCGCCTGTGAGCAGCGGCGAACGTTGGCGATTGGCGGTAAAGCTCAAACGCCCCACCGGGCTACTGAACCCCAATGGCTTCGATTACCAGGCCTGGCTGTTGAGCCGCGGCATCGGCGCGACTGGCACGGTCAAGGACGGTCATCTCCAGCAACCTGCCCAAGGTGCCTGGCGCGACGGCGTGCGTCAGGCGCTGGCGCAAGTCGACGCCCAGGGCCGCTCCGGGGCGCTGGCGGCATTGGTCCTGGGGGACGGAGCTGGGTTGAGTCGTGATGACTGGCAGGTACTGCAGGACACCGGTACGGTCCATCTGCTGGTGATCTCCGGGCAGCACATCGGCCTGCTTGCCGCACTGGTGTACCTGCTGGTGGCAGGTGCGGCGCGCTATGGCATGTGGCCGGTGCGTCTGCCGTGGCTACCTTGGGCCTGCGCTCTGGCCTTTATCGCAGCCTTGGGTTACGGCTTGCTCGCCGGCTTCGAGGTGCCGGTGCGGCGCGCTTGCGCGATGATCGGCCTGGTGCTGCTGTGGCGTTTGCGTTACCGGCATCCGGACCCCTGGTGGGCGTGGCTGCTGGCTTTCAATGGGGTGCTGGTGTTCGATCCATTGGCCAGCCTGCGGCCAGGGTTCTGGCTGTCGTTCGCCGCGGTGGCGATCCTGATGTTTACTTTCGGCGCACGCTTGGGGCCCTGGCGCTGGTGGCAAACCTGGACCCGTGCCCAATGGCTGGTGGCAGTCGGACTGTGCCCGATCCTGTTGATATTGGGTTTGCCGATCAGCCTCAGCGGGCCTCTGGTGAACCTGGTGGCGGTGCCTTGGGTCAGCCTGCTGGTGTTGCCGCCGGCGCTGCTCGGTACGGCGTTGTTGCCGGTGCCGTTCGTGGGCGAAGGGCTGCTTTGGATCGCCGGCGGGTTGCTCGATCTGCTCTTCAAGGGGTTGGCGCTGGTGGCGGGACGAATACCGGCATGGGTGCCTGCGGCTATCCCCGTATGGGCATGGTGCATGGCCGCTCTGGGGGCTTTGTTACTGTTGCTGCCCAAAGGCCTACCACTGCGGGTACTGGGATGGCCCATGTTGCTGCTGGTGGTTTTCCCTCCGAGGGAGGATGTGCCCCCGGGGCAAGCCGAAATCTGGCAACTGGACGTGGGTCAAGGGTTGGCGGTGCTGGTACGCACCCGTCATCATGCCTTGCTTTACGACGCGGGGCCGCGCTTTGGCGAGGCCGACGCGGGTGAGCGCGTGGTGCTGCCGACCCTGCGCAAGCTGGGCGTCGCCGGGTTGGACCTGATGCTGCTCAGCCATGCCGACGCCGATCATGCCGGCGGCGCCCAAGCGGTGCGCAATGGCTTGCCAACGGTCCGGGTGGTCAGTGGCGACCCCGCCGCGTTGCCTGCCGCTTTGCAGGCAGAGGCGTGCGACAGTGGCGCGCGCTGGGAGTGGGACGGGGTCAGGTTCGAGCTGTGGCAATGGTCATCTGCCCTTGAAAGCAATCAGAGATCCTGCGTTCTGCTGGTCGAGGCCGGCGGTGAGCGGTTGCTGCTCACCGGCGACATCGATAGCCATGCCGAGCGCGCGTTGCTCGACGGGCCCCTGGCAGTGCCGGTCCAGTGGCTGGCGGCGCCCCATCACGGTAGCCGCAGTTCATCCTCGATGTTGCTGTTGTCGAGGCTCAAACCCCATTCGGTGTTGATCTCCCGCGGCCAGGGCAATGCGTTCGGCCATCCTCATCCGCGGGTGCTGGCTCGCTATCGCCGCTTGGGCATGGCGATCTACGACAGTGCCGAACAGGGTGCCATTCGTCTGCAACTGGGGGCTTTCGAAGCACCGCGCCTTCAGGCCGGCCAACGGCGCTACTGGCGCGACCCGCCGTCTGCGGGACCATGGCCGTAACCTTGACCCGGGTCATCCTCGACGACGGTGTTATCGGCGGGGCGGGCCTGCAAGGCGAGTCTGTATGATAAAGTGGCGCACTTTTTCGAGGGGGCTGTCACTGTGTGGGAATTGGTCAAATCCGGCGGCTGGATGATGTTGCCGATCATTCTGAGTTCCATCGTGGCGCTGGGAATCGTTGCCGAACGCCTGTGGACCCTGCGGGCCAGCCGCGTGACCCCGGAGCATTTGCT
Source organism: Pseudomonas sp. P105 (assembly GCF_032614175.1). Classification (NCBI taxonomy): domain Bacteria; kingdom Pseudomonadati; phylum Pseudomonadota; class Gammaproteobacteria; order Pseudomonadales; family Pseudomonadaceae; genus Pseudomonas; species Pseudomonas sp. P105. Next base: position 4,508,985 of record NZ_CP126693.1, on the reverse strand, counting down.
CGGGCAGGTCTGGGTCTGGATCAAGGACAAGAAACTGAACAAGGACCGGCTCAAGGAGCTGCGGGCCAGTTCACCGCTGGGTGAAATCCTCGCCGCGGGGCTGGCAAATTCCAAGCATGGTCGCGAGATCATGAAGGAATGCATCGAAGAAGCCGCCGCCCGGGTCATCCATGAGCTGGAACGCTACATCAATGCCCTGGGCACAATTGCCGCCATGGCTCCGTTGCTGGGCCTGCTGGGCACGGTGCTGGGCATGATCGACATTTTCAGTTCGTTCACCGGCGCCGGCATGACCGCCAACGCCTCGGTGCTGGCAGGGGGGATTTCCAAGGCCTTGATCACCACGGCCGCCGGGTTGATGGTGGGGATTCCTTCGGTGTTTTTCCATCGCTTCCTGCAACGGCGCATCGATGAATTGGTGGTGGGCATGGAGCAGGAGGCCATCAAGCTGGTCGAGGTGGTGCAAGGCGACCGTGACGTGGACCTGGCCGAGGGCAAGAAGTGAAATTCCGCCGCAAACCACGGGAAACCGTCGAGATCAACCTTGCGTCGCTGATTGACGTGGTGTTCATCCTGCTGCTGTTTTTCGTCGTGACCACCACCTTCACCCGGGAAACCCAGCTCAAGGTGGAACTGCCGGAAGCGGTCAGCGGCTCGCCTGCCGAAGACCAGCAACTCAAGAACCTGGAAGTCACGATCAGTGCCGAAGGGACGTTTTCGGTGAACAATCAGTTGCTGCCCAAGAGCGACCTGGCGAGTCTGATCGATGCGCTGCAGAAGGAGTCCGGCGGCGACACCAGCTTGCCGCTGTCCATCAGCGCCGACGGCAAGACCCCACATCAATCCGTCATCACCGCCATGGACGCGGCCGGCAAGCTCGGCTTCAGCCATCTGCGCATGACCACCGTCGAGGCGGCGCCGGCACCCTGATGGCCATGTCTGATCGATTGCTCGCCGCCTGGTACGAAGGTCACCCGGCCCTGACGCTGTTGCGGCCACTGGAGTGGTTGTACCGTCGGGTGGTGATGGGCAAACGCGAGCGTTTTCTGGCGGGCGAAGGTGAGATTTACCAACCGCCCGTGCCGCTGGTGGTCGTGGGGAACATCACGGTTGGCGGCACCGGCAAGACCCCATTGATCCTGTGGATGATTGAGCATTGCCAGCGCCGTGGCCTGCGGGTCGGCGTGGTGAGCCGGGGTTATGGCGCCAAACCACCCCATTTGCCCTGGCGAGTCGAAGCCGGGCAGGGCGCCGACATCGCCGGTGATGAGCCACTGCTGATTGTCCAGCGCAGCGGCGTGCCATTGATGATCGATCCGGATCGCAGCCGGGCGGTCCAGGCGCTGCTGGAGACTCAACCGCTGGACCTGATCCTGTCCGACGACGGCATGCAACATTACCGCCTGGCTCGGGATCTTGAATTGGTGCTGATCGACAACGCCCGCGGCCTGGGCAATCGACGTTGTCTGCCTGCCGGTCCGCTGCGTGAACCCGTGGAGCGTCTGCAATCGGTCGATGCCGTGCTATTCAACGGCGCCAGCGCCGACCGCGAAGACGGCTTTGCCTTCGAGCTGCGACCCACGGCCCTGGTGAACCTGGCCAGCGGCGAACGGCGTCCACTGGACCATTTCCCGCCCGGCCAGGCCCTGCATGCCGTGGCCGGGATCGGCAATCCCCGGCGTTTCTTCAACACCCTCGAAACGCTACACTGGCGACCTATACCGCACGGGTTTGCCGACCACGCCCAATACAGCGCCCAGGCATTGAATTTCACGCCATCGTTGCCGGTGGTCATGACGGAAAAGGACGCGGTCAAATGCCGTGCCTTCGCCGAGCCCCACTGGTGGTACCTGGCGGTGGATGCCGCGCCGTCGCCAGCCTTTGCGGACTGGTTCGATACCCAGTTGATGCGCCTGTTGCCGGATCGGCTTTTGCCTTAAACCATTCATTCAGGGAAATGTTCATGGACACCAAACTGCTCGACATTCTGGCCTGCCCGGTCTGCAAAGGCCCCCTCAAGCTCAGCGCCGACAAAACCGAGCTGATCAGCAAAGGCGCCGGCCTGGCCTATCCGATTCGCGATGGCATTCCGGTGATGCTCGAAAGCGAGGCCCGTACCCTGACCACCGACGAGCGCCTGGATAAATGACCGCAGCCTTTACCGTTGTCATTCCGTCGCGCTTTGCCTCAACGCGCCTGCCCGGCAAACCGTTGCTGTTGATCGCCGGCAAGCCGATGATCCAGCACGTATGGGAGCAGGCCTGCAAAAGCAGCGCCCAGCGCGTGGTAGTGGCGACCGACGATGCGCGCATCGTGGAGGCCTGCAAGGGCTTTGGCGCCGAAGTGGTACTGACTCGCGAGGATCACAACTCCGGAACCGATCGTCTGGCGGAAGTCGCCGCCAAGCTGGGCCTGGAACCCGACGCCATCGTGGTCAATGTGCAGGGCGATGAACCGTTGATCCCGTCCAGTGTGATCGATCAGGTTGCTAACAATCTGGCAGCCCATCCCGAAGCGCGCATGGCCACCCTGGCCGAGCCGATCGAGGATGTGCAAACCCTGTTCAACCCCAATGTGGTCAAGGTCGTCAGCGATCTCAATGGCCTGGCGTTGACCTTCAGCCGCGCCACCTTGCCCTGGGCCCGTGATGCATTCGCGCAAAGTCGGGACGTCATGCCTGACGGCGTGCCGTACCGCCGCCACATCGGCATCTACGCTTACCGCGCCGGTTTCCTCCAGGATTTCGTCGCCTGGGGCCCGTGCTGGCTGGAAAACACCGAATCCCTGGAGCAACTGCGTGCCCTGTGGCACGGCGTGCGAATCCATGTCGCCGATGCGCTGATTGCTCCGCCGACCGGCGTCGACACCGTGGAAGACCTCGAGCGCGTTCGTCGCCTGCTGGAGGCCTGATGCGGGTTCTGTTTGTCTGCCTCGGCAACATCTGCCGATCACCCACCGCCGAAGGCATCCTGCGGCACAAGCTGCGCGAGGCCGGGCTGGCCGAGCAGGTGGAAGTCGCCTCCGCCGGCACCGGTGACTGGCACGTCGGCAAGGCCCCGGACAAGCGCAGCCAGGCTGCGGCCCTACGACGCGGCTATGACCTGTCGGCCCAGCGTGCCCGCCAGGTCAGCCGGGCCGATTTCGCCACTTATGACCTGATCCTGGCGATGGACGGCAGCAACCTGCGCAATCTGAAAGCCCTGCAACCGAGCAATGGCAGGGCCGAACTGGATCTGTTCCTGCGCCGCTACGAGGCTGAACTCGATGACGTGCCGGACCCGTACTACGACGGCGAACAGGGTTTCGAGCAAGTGCTGGACCTGATCGAGCGTGCCACGGACCGCCTGGTGATCGAATTGAAGGGGCGGCTATGACCTTGCAGGTGCGGGCCGGCGTCAGCCTCAAGCCGTTCAACAGCTTTGGCGTGGACGTCACCGCCCGGTTATTCGCCGAAGCCCACAGCGACGCCGATGTCCGCCAGGCGCTGGCCTATGCCAGCGCCAATGACGTGCCGTTGCTGGTGATCGGTGGCGGCAGCAACCTGCTGCTGACCGGTGATATCGACGCGCTGGTGTTGCGCATGGCCAGCCAAGGGATTCGTCTGCTCAGCGATGATGGCGAGCGGGTGCTGATCGAAGCCGAAGCAGGCGAACCGTGGCACCCCTTCGTCCAGTACACGCTGGCGCAAGGCTGGTCGGGGCTGGAGAACCTCAGCCTGATCCCCGGTACGGTGGGGGCCGCACCGATGCAAAACATCGGTGCCTACGGTGTGGAGATCAAGGATGTGTTCGCCGGCCTTACCGCCCTGGATCGGCAAACCGGCGAGCTGCACGATTTCACCCTCGAAGAATGCCGTTTCGCCTACCGCGACAGCCTGTTCAAGCAGCAAGCGGGTCGTTGGCTGATCCTGCGGGTGCGCTTTGCCCTCAGTCGCGCCGCGCATCTGCACCTGGAGTACGGCCCGGTCCGCCAGCGGTTGACCGAACTGGGCATCGAACAGGCGACTCCCTCGGATGTCAGCCGGGCCATCTGCAGCATCCGCAGTGAAAAGCTCCCTGACCCGGCCGTGCTGGGCAATGCCGGCAGTTTCTTCAAGAACCCGCTGGTGCCGGCTTCGCACGTCGCGCAACTCAAGCTTCAATACCCGGATCTGGTGGCTTATCCACAACCCCAAGGGCAGATGAAAATTGCCGCCGGTTGGTTGATCGAGCGGGCCGGCTGGAAGGGCTTTCGCGAAGGCGACGCCGGGGTGCATAAGTTGCAGGCGTTGGTGCTGGTCAACTACGGCTGCGCCACCGGTCCACAATTGCTGGATCTGGCCCTGCGTATCCAGAAAGACATTGCCGAGCGTTTTCAGGTCAATCTGGAAATGGAGCCCAATCGGTACTGAACCTGGCTTTCACCGAGCGCCCTGCACAACCTCGCACAAGGATCATTTGTGCAGGATTGTGCAGGGCGTTTTGCTTAATCCTGGGTTAATTTAGTGAGCTAACGATGCGACCATCGCATCATTGAAGGCCCGGTGCAGACGTCTGCGTGTTTGCACAAGAGAGCCCGATTAGCCTGAGTCAGTCTGCGCCAACCGAACCGTTGTCCAAACGGCAGATTGCTCGACCCCATAATTCGATCACCGTGCGGGCGTGCTCATGATTACCTTGAAACTCAATGGAAAAGATCACCAACTGGATGTGACCGAGGACATGCCGCTGCTGTGGGCTATCCGGGATGTGGCCGGTTACAACGGCACCAAGTTCGGCTGCGGCATGGGCCTGTGTGGCGCCTGTACCATTCACATCGACGGCGCCCCGGCGCGCAGTTGCATCACCCCGATTGGTTCGGTGAAAGGCCAGAACGTCACCACCATCGATGCCCTTCATGTCGACCCGGTCGGGCAAATTGTCCAGAAGGCCTGGCTCGATACCGCCGTGGCCCAGTGCGGCTACTGTCAGGGTGGGCAGATCATGTCCGCGACCGCCTTGCTCAAGACCAATCCCAACCCGAGCGATGAGCAGATCGAAGAGGCCATGGTCGGCAACATCTGCCGTTGCGGCACTTATAACCGGATCAAGACTGCGATCCGCCAGGCTTCCACCCACCTGAAGGAGGCCAAGGCATGAGCCGCTTGCCCAATGATTTTGTGCTGAGCAACCTCAGCCGCCGTGGTTTCCTCAAAGGCGCGAGCGCCACGGGTGTGTTGGTGCTGGCCGCCAGTTGGGGCCTGCCGGACGCTTTTGCCGAGGACAAGAAGTTCGGCGGTGAGGGCATGCCCAATGGTGTGATCGACGACCCGCAGGTGTACGTGAGCATCGCCACCGATGGCAGCGTGACGGTGATCTGCAACCGTTCGGAAATGGGCCAGGGGGTGCGCACCAGCCTGACCATGGTGGTGGCCGATGAACTGGACGCTGACTGGGCGCAGGTCAAGGTGCGGCAGGCACCGGCGGATGAGGTGCGCTTCGGCAACCAGGACACCGATGGCTCGCGCAGTATGCGCCACTGGTACGAACCAATGCGTCGTTGCGGGGCCGCTGCCCGGACCATGCTGGAGCTGGCCGCCGCTGCCCAGTGGAATGTCCCGGCGAGTGAGTGTCGTGCTCAATTGCACAAAGTCGTGCACCAGCCTTCCGGTCGGGAACTGGGGTATGGCGCGTTGGCCGCCGCGGCCAGTGCCTTGCCAGTTCCCGCCCGTGACAGCCTGCGCCTCAAGCAACCTTCGGAGTTTCGCTACATCGGTAAGGAGTCGAGCCGGGCCATCGATGGCGAAGACGTCGTCAACGGTCGTGCCGTGTTCGGCGCCGATGTACATTTCGATGGCATGCTCTATGCCGTCGTGGCTCGCCCGCCAGTCTATGGTGGCAAGGTCAAGCGCGTGGACAGCAGCGCGGCGCTGAAAGTACCGGGCGTGGTCAAGGTGCTGCAGATCGAAGGACGTCCGTTGCCCTCCGAGTTCCAGCCTCTGGGCGGCGTGGCGGTAGTGGCGAAAAACACCTGGGCGGCTATCAAGGGCCGCGAGGCGCTGAAAATCGAGTGGGATGACGGTCCGAATGCCGGCTATGACTCCGTCGCCTATCGCAAGGAACTGGAAGCTGCGGCCCTCAAGCCCGGGAAAGTCTTGCGCAACACTGGTGATCTGGACGACGCGCTGGCCAAGGCTGACGCAACCCTGGAGGCGTCCTATTACCTGCCGCACCTGTCGCAGTCGCCGATGGAGCCGATGGTCGCCGTCGCCCGGTTCAAGGATGGCCAGTGCGAAGCCTGGGCACCGAGCCAGGCGCCGCAGGTCACCCGTGAACGCGTCGCCGAACGATTGGGGATCCCTTTCGACAAGGTTACCGTGCACATCACGCTGCTGGGCGGTGGTTTCGGGCGCAAGTCCAAGCCCGATTTCGTCCTCGAGGCGGCCGTGTTGGCCAAGGAGTTTCCAGGCCAGGCGGTGCGGGTGCAATGGACCCGCGAAGATGACATCCATCATTCGTATTTCCACACCGTATCGGCCGAATACCTCAAGGCTGGCCTGAACCAGGACGGGATGCCGTCCGGCTGGCTGCATCGCACCGTAGCCCCGAGCATTACCGCACTGTTTGCACCGGGCATGACCCACGAAGCGCCGTTCGAAGTGGGCATGGGCGTGACCAACATGGCCTACGCAATTCCCAACATGCGCCTGGAGAACCCCGAAGCGGTGGCCCATACGAGGGTTGGCTGGTACCGCTCGGTGTCGAATATTCCCCACGGTTTTGCGATTCAGAGTTTCATCGACGAATTGGCCCACAAGGCCGGCCAGGATCCACTGGCGTATCACGTCAAATTGCTTGGCCCGGACCGTAAGATCGATCCGCGCACCTTGAATGAAGAATGGAACTACGGCGAATCCCCCGAGCGTTATCCCATCGATACGGCGCGGATCCGCACCGTGCTGGAAACCGCCGCCAAGGCCGCCGGTTGGGGCCGCAAACTGCCCAAGGGCCGTGGCCTGGGGCTGGCGGTGCACTACAGCTTCGTCACCTATGTGGCGGCAGCGCTGGAGGTGGAGGTCAAGGACGATGGTACGTTGATCGTGCACAAGGCCGATATTGCCGTGGACTGCGGCCCGCAGATCAACCCCGAGCGTATCCGTTCCCAGTTCGAAGGCGCCTGCGTCATGGGCCTGGGCAATGCGGTGGTGGGGGAGATCAGCTTCAAGGACGGCAAGGTCCAGCAAGACAACTTCCACATGTACGAAGTGGCGCGCATGTCCTTGGCTCCCAAGGAGGTCGCGGTGCACTTGGTCACGCCGCCGGGCGAGGTGCCGTTGGGCGGTGTGGGTGAACCGGGTGTGCCGCCGATTGCGCCGGCGCTGTGCAACGCGATTTTCGCCGCCACCGGCAAGCGCATCCGCGAGCTGCCCGTGCGTTATCAGTTGCAGGGCTGGCAGCAGGCCAAAACCTGATGGACAGCGTTGATCTGAACGTCCTGCGCAGCGTGCTTGAGTGGCGCCGCGCCGGGCAGCGGGTGGTGTTGTTCACCGTGGTCCAGACTTGGGGCACGGCGCCGAGGCCGCCGGGGGCGATGCTGGCCCTGCGTGAAGACGGCGTGGTGATTGGCTCGGTATCGGGCGGTTGTGTCGAGGATGACCTGATCGCCCGGCTGCACGACGGGCGTATTCCGGCGGACGGTCCGCCAGTGCAGCTCATCACCTATGGCGTGACTCGTGAGGAGGCGGCGCGCTTCGGCCTGCCGTGCGGCGGCACCTTGCGCCTGACCGAAGAACGGGTCGGCGATCCGCAATGGGTCGCGCAACTGCTGGAGCGCTGCGATGGCCATGAGATTGTCGCCCGTGAGCTGACCGTCGCCACAGGCGAAGTGCTGCTGACGCCGGCCAGCAAAACCGACGCGCTGGTATTCGACGGTCAAGTCCTGCGGGCCATCTACGGCCCGCGCTGGCGGCTGCTGTTGATCGGCGCGGGGCAACTGTCGCGTTATGTGGCAGAAATGGCCCGGTTGCTGGATTTCGAGGTGTTGATCTGCGATCCGCGCAAGGAATTTGTCTACGGTTGGGAAGAGCAGCATGGCCGCTTCGTTTCCGGCATGCCCGACGAAGCGGTGTTGAGCATCCAGACCGACGAGCGCACCGCCATTGTCGCCCTGACCCATGATCCACGATTGGACGATATGGCGCTGCTCACGGCCCTGGACTCCAAGGCGTTTTATGTCGGGGCCCTGGGCTCTCGGGTGAACAGCCAGAAGCGCCGGGATAACCTGGCTCAGCTAGGCTTGTCTGCACAGGCTATCGAACGGCTGCATGGGCCGATCGGTTTGCACATCGGCAGCCATACGCCGGCGGAAATTGCCTTGTCTTTGCTGGCTGAAATCGTGGCGATCAAGAATGGCGTCGAGTTGCGTCAGAAAAAGCCGCTGTAATCGGCGGGCGAGGAGACGGGATGACTGAATCGATTGGCGTGATCATTCTCGCGGCAGGATCGGGCAGCCGTTTCCGTCAGGTTGCAGGCCAGGACAAAGATAAGCTGCTGGCCGATTGCACGGGGCGTGACGGCGCCGTCCGATCGGTCATCGAGCAGGTGCTGGTGAACTTGCCGCCTTCTCTGGAAAAACGCGTGCTGGTGACCCGTGAGGACCGTCCACAGGCTATTCGCATGGCCCAGGCTTACGGGTGCGATTTTGTACAACTGGACTCGCCTGGCCTGGGTGACAGTATCGCTGCGGGTGTCCAGGCTTGCCCGGACCTGGATGGCTGGTTGATCGTGCTCGGTGATATGCCGTTCATCCTGCCGTCAAGCATCGAGCAGGTAGTGGCGCAGATCAGCGAAGATGGCATCAGTGTGCCGGTCCTGGCGGGTGAGTATGGGCATCCCGTGGGGTTTGGTCGTGCGTTTGGCCCGCAATTGATGGCATTGACCGCTGATCGCGGCGCCAAGGGGTTGTTTACCGGGGCGCGGGTGGTCGAGGTGGCAGTGGACGATCCTGGGGTGGTTTGGGATGTGGACGTGCCTGAAGCGCTGATCTTCAAGTAACAGCCGACGCGGATTCCTGTGGGACAGGCAACATTGATACAAGCCGGGCCGGCGCTATCGCGAGCAGGCTCGCTCCCACATTGAATTTCGATGGTCGCGAAATTTATGCCTGCCGCCAATCTCCTGTGGGAGCGAGCCTGCTCGCGATAGCGCTGCGTCAGCTTGCATCAAGGGTGGACGCCGGGCCATGTTCGCCAGCAAGCCCGCTCCACACCATCCAGCTTCCAACACTCATGTAACTAAGTCTGAAGACATAAAAAAGCCCCGCCTGGCGTCAACCAGGCGGGGCTTTTTACTGGGCGGTGGAATCAGGCGTGAGGTTTAGGCTCGTGCTCTTTTTCCAGGGCTTCAGTGTGGCGAGGTGCGACTTCTTCAGCGGAGTGCTGAGGTTCGTCGATCACTGGCGCCGATTCAGCGGGAGCGGTTTCGCTGGTGGTTTCAGCGACCGGGGCAGGGGCTGCCTCGATTGCTTGCTCCACGGGTGCTGGCTCAGCGGCAGGCGCTTGAGCAGCGGCAGCGGCAGCTTGTTCGGCTTCCTTCTGCAGACGCTCGGCTTCACGCTTGCGACGACGTACTTCACGCGGATCGTTCGGCGCACGACCGTTGGGGGTCAGGGCGCTGGCAGGGGCAGGCGCCTCCACCTCTACCGGGGCTGGAGCTTCGGCAACCACAGGCGCTTGAACCGCTGGAGCTGGCTCGACCACGACCGGCTCGGCTGCTTTCACGGCTTCTGCTGCCGGCTCGGCTTCGACGACGGCTGGCTCGGCGTGCCAGTTGAACGCGGTCTGTTCTTCGCGAACCGGCTCCGGCGCTTTTTCCTCGATCACAGCTTCGATCACAGGTTCAGCGGCAACCACAGGTTGCTCGATGACAGGTGCAGGCTCGGAAACTGCTTCTGCCTGAGGCTCGGCTTCACGAACCGGGGCGAGTTCCACTTCTGGCGAAGCGGTGGTTTCTACCGGGGTAGTGGTTTCGACCACAGGCGCTTCAACCGGTGCGTTTTCCACCACGGCGGTAGCGCGCTCGGCCTGTTCGTGAGCCTCGGCTTCAGCGGGGGCGCTGATCGAGCTGCTGGCAACCGCGGCGGTGACGGCCAGGCCGGCGGCCAGGTCGGCAGCGCTTGGCGCTTCGGCGTTCTCGGCGGATTCGGAGGCTTCCGAACCTTCGATCACATTGCCGTTGGCGTCACGTTGACGCTCACGACGGTTGCTGCGGCGACGCTGCCCACGGGAGCGGCGGCGTGGACGATCGCCTTCGGCGTTGTCCTGACCGTCTTCCTGCAGTTGCTCTTCGCTGTTCAGTACTTCCTCTTCGGTGGCAGCGGCAGCCTGCTCGGCGCGTGGTTGACGCTCTTCACGTGGCGGACGCGGTGCGCGCTCTTCGCGAGGCTGACGGGCCGGACGCTCTTCAGCGGTGGCGGCAGCAGCGGCGGGAGCGGCATCCAGCGGTTCGCGCAGCTCGCGAACACGTTCTTCACGCTCGCCACGTGGCTTGCGATCTTCACGAGGCGCGCGGGGTTGGCGCTCTTCACGCGGCGGACGCGGCGCGCGTTCTTCGCGGGCTACGGCTGGCGCTTCCTCGCGGGCTTCGCGAGGCTGGCGTTCTTCACGTGGCTCACGTGGTGCGCGCTCTTCACGCGGTGCACGCTCTTCACGGGGTTTGCGCTCCTCGTCACGACGACCGTTGCGGTTGCGGGTCTGCTGACGACCATTGCGACGTTCTTCGTTGCGGGCTGGACGCTCGGTAGCCGCTGGCTTGGCGACAACGGTCGGCGCAGCCGGCTCTTCCTTGGTGGCGAACAGGCTGACCAGGGATTTCACAAGGCCTTTGAACAGGCTTGGTTCAGGTGCAGCGGCAGGTGCCGGTGCCGGCGCGGCTGCTTCGGTCGGAACCGGTGCATTGGCGCGGGCTGGAGCCGTCTTGACCGCAGCTTCCTGGCGAACCAGGGTGCGAGTGGCAGCAGCCGGCTGCACTTCTTCCACTTCGGCAGCGGCAGCAGCGATTTCGTAGCTGGACTGATTGGTGTGGGCTTCCGGGCTGTCATCACGCAGGCGCTGCACTTCGAAGTGCGGCGTCTCGAGGTGATCGTTCGGCAGGATGACGATACGGGCGCGGGTGCGCAGTTCGATCTTGGTGATCGAGTTGCGTTTTTCGTTGAGCAGGAACGCAGCCACCGGGATCGGCACCTGGGCGCGAACTTCGGCGGTGCGGTCTTTCAGGGCTTCTTCTTCGATCAGGCGCAGGATCGCCAAGGACAGCGACTCGACGTCACGGATGATGCCGGTGCCGTTGCAACGCGGGCAGACGATGCCGCTGCTCTCGCCCAAAGAAGGACGCAGGCGCTGACGGGACATTTCCAGCAGGCCGAAGCGCGAGATGCGACCGACCTGTACGCGGGCGCGGTCGGCTTCCAGGCACTCACGGACCTTCTCTTCCACGGCGCGCTGGTTCTTGGCCGGGGTCATGTCGATGAAGTCGATGACGATCAGGCCGCCGATGTCGCGCAGGCGCAACTGACGGGCGATTTCTTCGGCGGCTTCAAGGTTGGTCTGCAGGGCGGTTTCTTCGATGTCGCTGCCTTTGGTGGCGCGCGCCGAGTTGATGTCGATGGACACCAGGGCTTCGGTCGGATCGATGACGATGGAGCCGCCGGACGGCAGTTCGACGACGCGCTGGAACGCGGTCTCGATCTGGCTTTCGATCTGGAAACGGTTGAACAGCGGAACGCTGTCTTCGTAGAGTTTGATCTTGCTGGCGTACTGCGGCATGACCTGGCGGATGAAGGTCAGGGCTTCGTCCTGGGCTTCAACGCTGTCGATCAACACTTCGCCGATGTCCTGGCGCAGGTAATCGCGGATCGCGCGGATGATGACATTGCTTTCCTGATAGATCAGGAACGGCGCGGAGCGATCCAGCGAGGCTTCCTTGATGGCGGTCCACAGTTGCAGCAGGTAGTCGAGGTCCCACTGCATTTCTTCGCTGCTGCGGCCAAGGCCGGCGGTGCGAACGATCAGGCCCATGTCGGCTGGGGCAACCAGGCCGTTGAGGGCTTCGCGCAGTTCATTGCGCTCTTCGCCTTCGATGCGGCGGGAGATACCACCGGCGCGAGGGTTGTTCGGCATCAGGACCAGGTAACGGCCCGCCAGGCTGATGAAGGTGGTCAGGGCTGCGCCCTTGTTGCCACGCTCTTCTTTTTCGACCTGGACGATGACTTCCTGGCCTTCGCTCAGGACGTCCTTGATGTTGACGCGGCCTTCAGGGGCCTTCTTGAAGTATTCGCGGGAGATTTCTTTGAGGGGCAGGAAGCCGTGGCGCTCGGAGCCGAAATCGACAAAGGCAGCCTCAAGGCTTGGTTCGATGCGAGTAATCCGGCCTTTATAGATGTTGGCCTTCTTCTGCTCGCGTGCACCGGATTCGATATCCAGGTCGTAGAGGCGCTGGCCGTCTACCAGTGCAACACGCAACTCTTCGGGTTGAGTTGCGTTAATCAGCATTCTTTTCATGTAGTACCGTCGGTTTCCGGGCTGCCGGAAACGGCGTTCGGCACACACGACTTCTCACGGTCGGTGTCAGGTGCGTCATGGAAGTGGCCGGGCCATTCCAGTGTCCAGCGAGTTCGACCCAATGATGGCGAAGTCGCGACGGACGCGTCCTGCTTGCTGGCTGTTCAAGCACTCAGTCAGGAGGAGGAATCAACCGGCGCCTGTGGACGAGATGAAGCGTCTAAATATAAGCCTAGTGCTACACAGTCCGACGGTTGTACATCTCCACCCTACACGTATCCCTGATAATCGGGTGCTGCCGCGCGCAGAATCCGCAGCGGGTTGGCATTTACCGTGAGCTCCGAAAGGGGAGGTCACGCATCATGGCTAATTTAGGCGTTGTTTCCGAAGCTCTCGCTCGGGGTCGTCTACCGGTGACTGCACTTTGTGAACTGGCCGTGAATGTGGCGCGCAAGGCGAGTCAAAACTCTGCTTTGCCGCGTATTTCAGGCCTCATGTCACCTGCGCTCGTTACACCTGCAAACTCTGCCGTTATCTAGCAAAAGCCCCGTAGGACGGCCTCTCGTCCTCGTGAATTGCGTTGGTCAGGGCCGGTTTTTGACCGTTAGTCCGCTGTCCGGCCGCTTTTGGCGGCGTTCGCGACTATAGCAGCAATGATTAAGTGCTTCAATTCCATAAAAAATTGTTATCATCGCCGCCATGACGACTACTGCCCCTTCGACCCCTGGCGTTCAACTGCTCGAGGTCTCGCCGGAATATGCCGGCCAACGAATCGATAACTTCCTTCTAGCCCGACTCAAAGGCGTGCCCAAGACCTTGATCTATCGCATTTTGCGCAAGGGTGAAGTGCGGGTGAACAAAGGACGGATCAAGCCCGAATACAAGCTTCAGGCGGGCGATATCGTGCGCGTGCCGCCGGTTCGCGTGCCCGAGCGCGATGAGCCCGTGCCCCTGGCCCAAGGCCTGTTGCAGCGCCTGGAAGCCTCGATCGTCTTCGAAGACAAGGCGCTGATCGTGCTCAACAAGCCTGCGGGCATTGCGGTTCACGGCGGCAGCGGCCTGAATTTCGGCGTGATCGAGGCCTTTCGTCAGTTGCGTCCCGACGCCAAGGAGCTGGAGTTGGTCCATCGCCTGGATCGCGACACCTCCGGCCTGCTGATGATCGCCAAGAAACGCAGCATGTTGCGGCATTTGCATGAGCAATTGCGCGGCGATGGCGTCGACAAGCGCTACATGGCGCTGGTGCGGGGACGCTGGGATACCTCCATCAAGCAAGTTCGGGCGCCGTTGCTCAAGAGCAACCTGCGTTCCGGCGAGCGCATGGTGGAAGTCAACGAAGAAGGCAAGGAGGCCCTGACAGTGTTCAAGGTCCTGCGCCGCTTCGGTGATTTCGCCACCATGGTCGAGGCCAAGCCGGTGACTGGCCGTACCCACCAGATTCGCGTCCATACGCTACATGCCGGGCATTGCATCGCTGGGGACAGCAAGTACGGCGATGACGACTTCACCCGGGAAATCCGTGATCTGGGTGGCAAACGCCTGTTTCTCCATGCCTACATGTTGACCGTGCCGTTGCCCGATGGTGGTGAGCTGAAATTGCAGGCTCCGGTGGATGAAATGTGGGCCAAGACCGTGGAGCGGTTGAGTGCATCCTGAATACAAGCTGCTGATCTTCGATTGGGATGGCACTCTGGCGAACTCCATCGGTCGGATCGTGGAGGCAATGCATGCCGCCTCTGATCGTGCGGGTTTTGCCAGGTGTGATGATTTTGCAGTGAAGGGCATCATCGGCCTCGGCTTGCCGGAAGCGATCCGCAGTCTGTACCCGGAGATCAGTGACCCTGAGCTGCTGGTTTTTCGCCAGTATTACGCTGATCACTACATTGCGCTGGAGGCTGAGCCTTCGCCGTTGTTTGACGGTGTGGTAGACACTCTTGAAACCTTGAGGGGCGAGGGGTATCGCTTGGCTGTCGCCACCGGCAAGGCGCGTCGCGGGCTGGATCGAGTGCTGAAGTCCCATGGCTGGGACGATTATTTCGATATCACCCGGGCTGCGGACGAAACGGCGAGTAAGCCGCATCCGCTGATGCTCGAGCAAATACTGGCTCACTGCGGCATGCAGCCGGAGCAGGCGTTGATGGTGGGTGATTCCTCGTTCGACCTGCAGATGGCGTGCAACGCCGGTATGGGGTCGGTTGCGGTGAGCTACGGCGCACAGACGATCGCGGCGCTGCAAGCCTTCGAGCCACGGCTGGCGATCGACCATTTTCCTGAATTGCACGCCTGGCTGAGCCGGCGGGCCAATTAAGTTTTTGCTGGGGATACTTGCATGACCGACGAATGGAAGGCACCGGCCAGGGCGAGCGCCGAGAACGGTGACGACAAAAGCTGGAAGCTGTTGGAGAAGACCTTGCTGGCCGGTGTGCAGGAGCAGCGTCGTTCCCGCCGCTGGGGCATTTTCTTCAAGCTGCTGACGTTCGTTTATCTCTTTGTCGCGCTATTGCTGTTCACGCCCCTGTTCGACATGGAAAAAAGCGCCGTGCGGGGTTCTGCGTACACCGCATTGATCGACATCGAAGGCATGATTGCCCATAAGGAGCCTGCCAGCGCGGACAATATCGTCGGTAGCCTGCGGGCTGCTTTCGAAGATCCCAAGGTCAAGGGTGTGATCTTGCGCATCAACAGTCCGGGTGGCAGCCCGGTGCAGTCGGGTTATGTCTATGACGAGATTGTCCGGTTGCGCGCGTTGCACCCGAACACCAAGGTCTACGCGGTCATTTCCGATCTGGGGGCTTCCGGTGCGTACTATATTGCCAGCGCGGCCGATCAGATCTATGCCGACAAGGCGAGCCTGGTGGGCTCCATTGGCGTGACAGCGGCCGGCTATGGTTTTGTCGGGACGATGGAGAAACTGGGCGTGGAGCGCCGGGTGTACACCTCCGGCGAGCACAAGTCGTTCCTTGACCCGTTTCAGCCGCAAAAGCCTGAAGAAACCGCGTTTTGGCAGGGCGTGCTCGACACGACCCACAAGCAATTTATTGCCAGTGTCAAAAAAGGCCGGGGTGAGCGCCTCAAGGACAAGGAGCATCCCGAGCTGTTCTCTGGGCTGGTCTGGTCTGGGGAGCAGGCCTTGCCGCTGGGCTTGATCGATGGCCTGGGCAGCGCCAGTTCGGTGGCGCGGGACGTGATTGGCGAAAAAGAGCTGGTGGATTTCACCATCGAAGAGTCGCCGTTTGATCGCTTCTCGAAGAAGCTGGGGGCGAGCATTGCCGAGCATCTGGCGATGTGGATGGGGTTCCAAGGGCCGTCATTGCGCTAGTTCGTTGGTTTGCGCGATCCCCTGTGGCTTGGCTGTGGGGGCAAAGCTTGCTCGCGATGAGCGATAACCAGGCTGGTCTGCATCATCGGCGCCTGCATCGCCGCGGGCAAGCCTTGCTCCCACAAATAAATGCCCTCGCTACAAGTCGTATGTTGGCTTAGGGAACCTGCACGCCCTCGACCAGCAACATATCCACAAGGCGAATCAGTGGCAGGCCAACCAGGCTGGTGGCGTCTGGCCCTTCCGTGCTCTGGAACAGGCTCACGCCAAGCCCTTCGGCCTTGAAGCTGCCCGCGCAGTCATAAGGTTGCTCGGCCAGCAGGTAGCGTTCGATGCGTGCAGGGTCCAGCGTGCGCATGTGGACGGTAAACGGAACGCAATCGACCTGGCAGGCGCCGGTCTGGCTGTTAAGTACCGCCAGGCCGGTCAGAAAGCTGACCCGGGCGCCGCTGGCGGCCAGCAGTTGTTCACGGGCGTTCTCGAATGTATGGGGCTTGCCCAGGATGCGCTCGCCGAGCACGGCCACCTGGTCCGAACCGATGATCAGGTGTGCCGGATGACTGCCCGCCAGGGCCTGGGCTTTTTCCCGGGCCAGGCGTTTTACCAGGTCGAGTGCTGGCTCGTCAGGTCGACGGCTTTCGTCGATGTCCGGTGAGCTGCAGACGAACGGTAGCCCCAGACGGGCAAGCAATTGCCGGCGATACACTGAGCTTGAGGCGAGTAATAAAGGCAGCATGGGCATCTCCAAAAGGCAGGGGCGAATTCTAGCGAGGCGCGCAAGTGACGGACAGGGCTGAATTTCCTTTGACATGGCCGGGGGCATCCCTATAATGCTGCGCCTATGTTGAATGACCCGATTCCACCTCACGTTGACCCGCGCAAATTGGCTGACCGTGGCACCACCCTTCAAGGTGAACTGCTGCTGGCCGATTTGAAGAGACTCTGCGACCCGCTTTCCGACGATGTCGGTACGGTCCAGGCCAAATTCGTTTTTGAACGAGATGAACGTAAATCTGTGGTAATCCACAGCTTTATCGACACTGAAGTCAAAATGGTTTGCCAGCGTTGTCTTGAGCTGGTCACCCTGCCGATCCACAGCGAATGCAGTTATGCCGTGGTGAAGGAGGGTGCGAATACCCAGTCGTTACCGAAAGGTTATGACGTGCTGGAACTGGGCGAAGATCCATTGGATCTGCAGTCACTGATCGAGGAGGAGCTTCTGCTCGCCTTGCCCATTGTGCCTGCTCATCATCCGGAAGAATGCCAGCAGCCGGCGGGAGCAGATGAGCCCGAACCGAGCGAGGACGAGGTAACGCGGTCCAACCCGTTCAGTGTATTGGCGCAGTTAAAGCGTGACCCAAACGTTTAGGAGTTAATCAATTATGGCTGTTCAGCAGAACAAAAAATCCCGCTCTGCCCGTGACATGCGCCGTTCGCACGACGCTCTCGAGGCTAGCACCCTGTCTGTAGAAAAAACCACCGGTGAAGTTCACCTGCGTCACCACGTATCGCCAGAAGGCGTATACCGTGGTCGTAAAGTGATCGACAAGGGCGCTGACGAGTAATCCTTGTCCGCTCAAGTCATCGCGATTGACGCAATGGGCGGGGACTTCGGTCCCCGCAGCATTGTTCAGGCCAGCCTTGCTTGTCTGAATGCTACACCCTCGTTGCACCTGACCCTCGTCGGTCAACCCTCCCTTCTAGAAGAAATGCTCAACGGCCAATCGGCTGTGGATCGTTCGCGCCTGACGATCGCACCAGCGTCCGAAGTCATCACCATGGACGAAAAACCTGCCCAGGTCCTGCGTGGCAAGCCTGACGCCTCGATGCGTGTAGCCCTTGAGCTGCTGCGCGATGGCAAGGTCCAGGCGTGTGTCAGTGCAGGCAATACCGGTGCACTGATGGCGCTGTCGCGTTACGTGCTCAAGACCTTGCCGGGCATTGACCGGCCGGCGATGGTCGCGGCCATCCCCACCCAGCGTGGTTTTTGCCAGCTCCTTGATCTGGGCGCCAACGTCGATTGCAGTGCCGAGCATCTACTGCAATTTGCAGTGATGGGCTCGGTAGCGGCTGAAACCCTGGGTATCGTGCGCCCTCGTGTAGCGCTGCTGAACATCGGTACCGAAGACATCAAGGGTAACCAGCAAGTCAAGCTGGCAGCCACGTTGTTGCGGGCTGCGCGGGGTATCAATTACATCGGCTTCGTTGAGGGCGATGGGTTGTACCGGGGTGAGGCGGACGTGGTGGTGTGTGACGGTTTTGTCGGCAATATTTTGCTCAAGTCCAGCGAAGGCCTGGCGACCATGATCGGCGCGCGTATCGAGAAGCTGTTCAGGCAGAACCTGGCCTCGCGGATGGTCGGCGCCCTGGCGTTGCCGTTGATGCGTCGGTTGCAGGCGGACCTGGCGCCGGCGCGGCATAACGGTGCAAGTTTTCTCGGGCTGCAGGGCATTGTGATCAAGAGTCATGGTTCGGCGGGCGTGCAGGGGTTTCAAAGTGCGATCAATCGCGCCCTGATCGAAATCCAGGAAAACCTGCCGGAGCGTCTTCATGGGCGCCTCGAAGATTTGTTAACTTAGGCGTTTTCGTCTGACAATGCTTAAATGTGACCGGTCGGTTCAAGCCGCCATCCAACTGTCAGTTTCCTAGCGCCCCCTGGGGCGTCAATTTTTGACGACAAGATCATTAGGGGCTTTGTTTTCATGTCTGCTTCTCTCGCATTCGTCTTTCCTGGGCAGGGTTCGCAGTCCCTCGGCATGCTTTCCGAGCTGGGCGCGCAATACCCGTTGATCCTCGAAACATTCAAAGAAGCTTCCGATGCTCTGGGCTATGACCTGTGGGCACTGACCCAGCAAGGGCCGGAAGAGCAACTCAATCAAACCGACAAAACCCAACCGGCCATCCTGACCGCCTCGATCGCACTCTGGCGCCTCTGGCTGGCCGAGGGCGGTGCGCGTCCGGCGTTCGTTGCCGGACACAGCCTGGGCGAATACAGCGCTCTGGTGGCTGCTGGCAGTCTGAGCCTGGGTGACGCGGTGAAGCTCGTGGAGCGTCGTGGCCAGTTGATGCAGGAGGCCGTTCCGGCCGGGCAGGGCGGCATGGCCGCGATTCTCGGCCTGGAAGATGCCGATGTGCTGGCAGCCTGCGCCGAAGCCGCGCAAGGCGAAGTGGTCAGCGCTGTGAACTTCAACTCACCGGGCCAGGTGGTGATTGCCGGTGCCAAGGCTGCTGTGGAGCGCGCCATTGAAGGGTGCAAGAGCCGTGGTGCCAAGCGTGCCATGCCGTTGCCTGTCAGCGTGCCGTCGCACTGCGAACTGATGCGTCCGGCCGCTGAGCGTTTTGCCGAATCTATTGCTGCCATTGACTGGCAGGCGCCACAGATTCCAGTGGTACAGAACGTCAGTGCCGATGTGGCTGCGGATCTTGAGACCCTCAAGCGTGATCTGCTGGAGCAACTCTACAAACCGGTTCGCTGGGTCGAATCGGTGCAGACCTTGGCGGCCAAGGGCGCGACCGAACTGGTCGAGTGCGGTCCTGGTAAAGTGCTGGCCGGTCTGAACAAACGCTGCGCCGAAGGCGTATCGACTTCCAATCTCAATACCCCAGATGCTTTCGCTGCCGCCCGTGCAGCGCAGGCCTGAACAGGAGAAGCTTGCATGAGTCTGCAAGGTAAAGTTGCACTGGTGACCGGTGCAAGCCGTGGCATCGGCCAGGCCATTGCCCTGGAACTGGGTCGTCAAGGCGCCATCGTTGTTGGTACCGCGACTTCCGCTTCGGGCGCCGAGCGCATCGCCGCTACCCTGAAGGAAAACGACATCCAAGGCACCGGTCTTGAACTGAACGTCACCAGCGATGAATCCGTTGCGGCGGTGCTGGCAAGCATTCAGGAACAGTTCGGTGCGCCGGCAATCCTGGTCAATAATGCCGGCATCACCCGCGATAACCTGATGATGCGCATGAAAGATGACGAATGGTTCGACGTGATCGATACCAACCTGAACAGCCTGTACCGGCTGTCCAAGGGCGTTCTGCGTGGTATGACCAAGGCCCGTTGGGGTCGAATTATCAGTATCGGTTCGGTTGTGGGTGCCATGGGCAACGCAGGCCAAGTAAACTATGCTGCGGCCAAAGCCGGTCTGGAAGGTTTCAGTCGTGCGCTGGCGCGTGAAGTGGGTTCGCGTTCGATTACGGTAAACTCGGTAGCCCCGGGTTTCATCGATACCGACATGACCCGTGAACTGCCGCAAGCGCAACGTGAAGCCTTGTTGACACAAATTCCGCTGGGTCGTCTGGGGCAAGCTCAAGAAATCGCGTCCGTGGTCGCTTTTCTTGCGTCGGATGGTGCGGCATACGTGACTGGGGCTACAATCCCGGTAAACGGCGGGATGTACATGAGTTAAATGTGACGGATTGCTTCAAAAAAATGTCATACGAGCTGTCTAAAATCCGTTATAAAGCTGCAATCTATTTATAGGCGGCGGGCTGCAGGGTTTGAGGAGTGAAGCTTTCGGTTGAAAAACCGAAAAGTCTTTCTATACACTTACCCACCGGCCAGCTGCCTGAATTTGTCCATTAGGAGTGAAAACAAGGTATGAGCACCATCGAAGAGCGCGTCAAGAAAATCGTTGCCGAGCAACTGGGCGTCAAAGAAGAAGAAGTGAAGAACGAAGCTGCCTTCGTTGAAGACCTGGGTGCCGACTCCCTTGACACCGTTGAGCTGGTGATGGCTCTGGAAGAGGAATTCGAGACCGAAATCCCTGACGAAGAAGCTGAAAAAATCACTACTGTTCAGCTGGCTATCGACTACATCAATAAGCATCAGGCTTAATT
This sequence comes from Pseudomonas sp. P105, assembly GCF_032614175.1. Lineage (NCBI taxonomy): Bacteria > Pseudomonadati > Pseudomonadota > Gammaproteobacteria > Pseudomonadales > Pseudomonadaceae > Pseudomonas > Pseudomonas sp. P105. The sequence goes on along the minus strand of NZ_CP126693.1, from coordinate 4,488,322 downwards.
ATTTTTAGTCGTCGCTAGCTGTCATGGAAAAACCGCACTGCCATCATGGCGTGCGGTTTTTTCTTTAGGCCTGATGCAAAGTCGTCATTAGAATAAAGGAGAGTGCTGTGTCGCGTAGACGCGTCGTAGTCACCGGTATGGGTATGTTGTCGCCACTGGGCACGGATGTGCCGAGCAGTTGGCAGGGCATTCTGGCTGGCCGTAGTGGCATTGGTCTGATCGAACACACCGACCTTTCTGCCTATTCCACCCGTTTTGGCGGCTCGGTAAAGGGTTTCAATGTCGAGGAGTACCTGTCGGTCAAAGAGGCCCGCAAGCTCGACCTGTTCATTCAATACGGCCTGGCAGCCGGATTCCAGGCCGTACGTAATGCCGGTCTTGAAGTCACCGATGCCAACCGTGAACGTATCGGCGTGGCCATGGGGTCGGGTATTGGTGGCTTGACCAATATCGAAGAAACCAGCCGTACGCTGCACGAGTCGGGGCCGCGACGGATTTCTCCGTTCTTTGTGCCGGGCTCGATCATCAATATGATTTCCGGTTTCCTGTCCATCCACCTGGGTGTGCAGGGGCCTAACTACGCTATTGCTACGGCGTGTACCACGGGCACCCACTGCATTGGCATGGCCGCGCGCAACATCATGTACGACGAGGCCGACGTGATGATTGCCGGCGGCGCCGAGATGGCGGCCTGCGGGCTGGGCATGGGTGGCTTCGGCGCATCCCGTGCGCTGTCGACCCGCAACGACGAACCGAGCCGCGCCAGCCGGCCGTGGGACAAGGGCCGAGACGGCTTTGTATTGTCCGACGGTTCCGGCGCGCTGGTACTCGAAGAGCTGGAACATGCCAAGGCGCGCGGCGCGACCATTTATGCCGAGCTGATTGGCTTTGGCACCAGTGGCGATGCCTACCACATGACCTCGCCACCCGCCGACGGTGCCGGTGCTGCCCGCTGCATCACCAACGCACTGCGTGACGCGAAGGTCAACGCCGAGCAGGTGCAGTACATCAATGCCCATGGCACTTCGACCCCGGCGGGCGATCTTGCCGAGGCCCAGGCCATCAAGACCGTGTTCGGTGAGCACGCCTACAAACTGGCGGTCAGCTCGACCAAGTCCATGACCGGCCACCTGCTGGGTGCCGCGGGCGCGGTGGAAGCGATCTTCAGCGTACTGGCGATCAACAGCCAGGTCGCGCCACCGACCATCAACCTTGACGAGCCGGACGAAGGCTGCGATCTGGACTTCGTGCCACACACGGCGCGTGGCATGGACATCGATGTAGTGCTGTCCAACTCCTTCGGCTTTGGCGGTACCAACGGCTCGCTGGTGTTCCGCCGGTTCGCTGGTTGATGGAAAGCTGGGTCGACGGTCAGCCTGCCGACGTTCTGTCGCTCAAGGACCGCGGCCTGGCTTACGGCGATGGGTTGTTTGAAACCATCGCTGTGCGCAATGGCAAACCGGTGTTGCCTGAGCGTCACCTGCAGCGTCTGGCGCTAGGTTGTCAGCGGTTGACGCTCCAGGTTGACATGGGGGCGTTGGAGGCTGAGTTGCGCGTCTACGCGCAATGCCTGGGTGACGGCGTACTTAAGTTGATTGTGACCCGCGGTGATGGTCTTCGCGGTTATGGCGCTGATCCCTCGGCGCCGTCCCGGCGCATCCTGCAAGGCAGTCCGCCGGCCGCCTATCCTCCAGTGCATGCCGAGCAGGGCGTTCGCCTGTTTCCCTGTGCCACCCGCCTGTCCGAGCAACCCTTGCTGGCCGGTCTCAAGCACCTCAATCGTCTTGAGCAAGTGATGGCCCGCGCCGAATGGCGCGATGCCGAGCACGCCGAAGGCTTGATGCTGGACACGTCCGGGCGAGTGATCGAAGGCGTCTTCAGTAACCTCTTTCTGGTGCGCGAGGGTGAATTGGTCACGGCGGACCTGAGCCGTTGTGGCGTGGCCGGCGTGATGCGGGCCGAATTATTGTATCAAGCCGAGTCTCAAGGCATCGCCACGCACATCACCGACATCCGCCTCGAACAGCTGCACCAGGCCGACGAAGTCTTCGTCTGCAACAGCGTTTATGGCGTATGGCCGGTACTTGCATGCGGTTCGGCGCGCTGGTCGACCGGGCCGCTCACCCGTAAACTGCAGACCCTTGCCCGCACGCTATTGGATGTTTGATTCGTGAGACGTAAATTCTTGCTTCTGCTGGAAACCGGACTGGTTCTGGCGGTGCTGCTGTTGGGCACTTGCGCCTGGAAAATTCATTCGGCGTTGCAACAACCGCTGAACATCACCCAGGAAGAACTGCTGGACGTCCCCAACGGGACCACCCCCACCGGAACCCTCAAGCGCCTCGAAGCGGACGGCCTGATCAAGGACGCTTTCTGGTTGCGCGTCTATTGGCGCTTCAATCTGGCCGGCCAACCGTTGCATTCCGGTGAGTACCGGATGGTGCCGGGCATGACAATGGAAAGCCTGATCGAGGTCTGGAAGCGCGGGGAAGTGGTGCAGTACAGCGTCACCCTGGTGGAGGGGTGGAATTTTCGCCAGGTTCGCGCGGCGCTGGCCAAGGATGAAAAACTCCAGCAGACCCTCGCCGGTCTGAGTGACAGCGAAGTGATGGACCGCCTGGGTCATTCCGGGATATTCCCCGAGGGACGGTTCTTCCCGGACACCTATCGTTTCGTGCGTGGCACATCGGACGCTGACCTGCTGAAAATTGCCTACGACCGGCTCGAAGACGTGCTTGCCAAAGAGTGGGCGCAACGCGCCGCCGATTTACCTTACTCCCAGCCCTATCAGGCGCTGATCATGGCATCCCTGGTGGAAAAGGAAACCGGCGTGCCTGAGGAGCGTGGGCAGATCGCCGGTGTGTTCGTGCGCCGTATGCGCCTGGGCATGCTGTTGCAAACCGACCCTACCGTGATCTACGGGCTGGGCGAGCGCTACAACGGCAAACTCACCCGTGCTCACTTGCGGGAAGAAAACCCCTACAACACCTATCTGATTCCTGGCCTGCCGCCGACACCGATTGCGATGGTGGGGCGCGAGGCGATTCACGCCGCGTTGAACCCAGTTGCCGGCAACAGCCTTTACTTCGTCGCCCGTGGTGATGGTAGCCACGTGTTCTCCGATGACCTGGATGCGCACAATAACGCCGTGCGCGAATATCAGCTCAAGCGCCGAGCCGATTATCGCTCCAGTCCGGCCCCGACTGTGCCGGACGAGGAGTCTGTCGACGAACCGAATGCCAGCGAGCCGCCGCGCTCGCAATGACTTTGTTTAAGGATCGCCCGTGACTGGCTTGTTTATAACGCTGGAAGGCCCTGAAGGCGCCGGCAAGAGCACCAACCGCGAATACCTGGCCGAACGCCTGCGAGCCGCCGGCATCGAGGTGGTGTTGACCCGCGAGCCCGGAGGTACACCGCTGGCCGAGCGGATTCGCGAGGTGCTGCTGGCGCCGATCGAAGAAGTCATGAACCCTGACACCGAGCTGTTGCTGGTGTTCGCCGCCCGGGCACAACACTTGGCCGAAGTGATTCGCCCGGCGCTGGCCCGTGGCGCGGTGGTGCTCTGCGATCGTTTTACCGATTCGACCTATGCCTATCAGGGCGGTGGAAGGGGCTTGTCCCTGGAGCGCATCGCCGCGCTGGAAACCTTCGTCCAGGGTGACCTGCGGCCGGACCTGACCCTGGTGTTCGATCTACCGGTGGAAATCGGCCTGGCCCGCGCCAGCGCCCGGGGCCGGCTGGATCGTTTCGAACTGGAAGGCCAGGCGTTCTTCAACGCGGTGCGCAATGCTTTTTTGAGTCGGGCCAAGGCCGATCCGGCGCGTTATCTGTTGATTGATGCCGCTCAGCCGTTGGCGCAAGTCCAGCAGGCGCTGGACGGTTTGTTGCCGCGTTTGTTGGAGCGTGCCCGTGGCTGAAGCCTATCCCTGGCAGGACGGACTCTGGCAGCAACTGGCCGGAAGGGCACAGCATGCCCATGCCTATCTGCTGCACGGCCCGGTCGGTATCGGTAAGCGGGCGTTGGCCGAGCGTCTGATGGCCAGCCTGCTTTGCCAGCGCCCGGGTGTCTCGAACGCGTGCGGTGAGTGCAAGTCCTGCCTGTTGCTCAAGGCTGGCAGTCATCCTGACAATTACGTGTTGGAACCGGAGGAGGCGGACAAGGCGATCAAGGTCGACCAGGTCCGGGATCTGGTCAGCTTCGTGGTCCAGACCTCGCAGATGGGCGGGCGCAAGGTGGTGCTGATCGAGCCGGTGGAATCGATGAACATCAATGCCGCCAACGCCTTGCTCAAGAGCCTTGAAGAGCCTTCCGGCGATACCGTGCTGTTGCTGGTCAGTCACCAGCCGAGCCGCTTGCTGGCAACCATCAAAAGCCGTTGCGTACAGCAGGCCTGTCCGTTGCCCAGTGAGGCGATGAGCTTGAAGTGGTTGGCCGAGGCCTTGCCTGACAGCAGCGACGAAGAACGCGTCGAGTTGCTGACCCTTGCCGCCGGCTCGCCGTTGGCGGCCGTCAGCCTTCAGGCCCAGGGTGTGCGTGAACAACGGGCGCTGGTGGTGGATGGGGTGAAGAAGCTGCTCAAGCAGCAACAGTCTCCCACGCAACTGGCAGAAGGCTGGAACGCCATCCCGCTGCTTCTGCTGTTCGACTGGTTCTGTGACTGGTCGAGTCTGATCCTGCGCTACCAGCTCACCGAGGACGAAACCGGGCTGGGACTGGCGGACATGCGCAAGGTGATTCAGTACCTGGCGCAAAAAAGCAGCCAGGATAAAATCTTGAACATTCAGGACTGGATTCTTGCCCAACGTCAGAAGGTGCTGAGCAAGGCGAACCTCAATCGGGTGCTGTTGCTCGAGGCGCTGTTGGTGCAATGGGCGAGTTTGCCTGGTCGAAACTGACAGACACTGCCTAAACTCAGCTCAATCGCAGCGGAGATCAGCATGAACGAACCTGTCAGTCCCGGGCCACGCAACGGCATCCTGTCCCTGACCATCAAGGACAAGTCGGTGCTCTACGCCGCCTACATGCCCTTCATCAAGAACGGCGGCCTGTTCATCCCCACCAACAAGAATTATCGCTTGGGCGATGAGGTGTTCATGCTCTTGAGCCTGATGGACGAAGCGGAGAAGATTCCGGTCGCCGGCAAGGTGATCTGGATGACGCCCAAAGGCGCCCAGGGTAACCGGGCTGCCGGTGTTGGTGTGCAGTTCAACGATGGCGACCATTCAGCCCGTAATCAGATCGAAACCCACCTGGCCGGAACCCTTAAATCCGACCGTCCCACCCATACGATGTAGCCCGGCCCTTTATGCTTGTAGATTCCCATTGTCACCTTGATCGTCTCGACCTCGCCGCCCACGACGGCTCCCTGGATGCTGCACTGGATGCCGCCCGCCAGCGTGGTGTGGGTCACTTCCTGTGCATCGGCGTCAGCGCCGACAATGCCGCCGACGTCAAAGCCCTGGCCGAACGCTATGCAGATGTCGATTGTTCAGTCGGCATCCATCCTCTGGACGTCCAGCCCGACGCTACGCCTGCCCTGGATTGGCTGTTGCGCGAGCTCGACCATCCACGGGTGGTCGCCATTGGCGAAACCGGCCTGGACTATCACTACGAACCGCAAGCCGCCGAGGTTCAGCAGGCTTCGTTCCGGCTGCATCTGGAGGCTGCGCAACAGACTGGCAAACCGGTGATCATCCACACCCGCGGCGCCCGGGCCGATACCCTGGCCTTGTTGCGTGACGCCGCGTTGCCACAGGCGGGGGTGCTGCATTGTTTCACCGAAGACTGGGACATGGCCAAGACCGCGCTGGACATGGGCTATTACATTTCCTTGTCCGGCATTGTCACGTTTCGCAATGCCGACGCGCTGCGGGATGTGGCCAGCAAAGTGCCGGCAGATCGCCTGTTGGTGGAAACCGACTCACCGTACCTTGCGCCGATTCCGTATCGTGGCAAGCCGAACCTTCCGCAATACGTGCGGGAAGTGGCGGAGTTCCTGGCGATGTTGCGGGGCGAGTCCTACGAGCGATTTGCCGAGCAGACTACGGAGAACTTCAAGCGGCTGTTTCCGCTGGCCCATGTCCGCGCGGCGTCTGCCTGAGTTTCAGGCAAAAAAAACCCGGGTTCTGGGGGGTGAATCCGGGTTAAGACCATTAGGAGTAAAACAAAGGCACGCGGTCCGTTGGTACCTTTACCGGCGCGTCACTTGGGGGAGATGTCGCGCCGACAGTTCAAGTATTGATCAGTATGCTGACGCGTCCAGTTTAGCCGGGCTGGTTTTTAAACAAATTTGGAATACGCTCGCTTCGGATAAGTTCTCACTGCCGTCAAAGCCAGTCGTTACGGTGCGGCGAAGCGAATGACAGGAAGCGGGAGCTGCACGGTTTTGTGAAGAACTGTGGTTGGGAACGGATGATCCGTGCATTTTTGCGTAAGTTAGGCATAATACTCGGCTTCGAATTTTGACCCTTCAGACCTTTTTCTTATGCACAAAGAACCCCGTAAGGTCCGTGAGTTTCGTCGCCGCGAGCAGGAAATTCTCGACACCGCGCTCAAGTTGTTCCTCGACCAGGGTGAAGACAGCGTCACCGTCGAGATGATTGCGGATGCCGTGGGTATCGGCAAAGGCACGATTTATAAACATTTCAAATCCAAGGCGGAGATCTACCTGCGCCTGATGCTTGATTACGAGCGCGATTTGAATGAGCTGCTGCATTCGGCCGATGTGGACAAGGACAAGGAGGCGCTGTCCCGGGCCTACTTCGAATTCCGCATGCGCGATCCGCAGCGTTATCGCTTGTTCGACCGCCTGGAAGAGAAGGTGGTCAAGGGCAACCAAGTGCCGGAGATGGTCGAGGAACTGCACAAGATCCGCGCCTCGAACTTCGAGCGCCTGACCCTGCTGATCAAAGGCCGGATCAGTGAAGGTAAGCTCGAAGACGTGCCGCCCTATTTCCACTACTGCGCCGCCTGGGCGTTGGTGCACGGTGCGGTGGCGCTGTATCACTCGCCGTTCTGGAGCAACGTGCTGGAAGACCAGGAAGGCTTCTTCCAGTTCCTGATGGACATAGGCGTTCGCATGGGCAACAAGCGCAAGCGTGACACCGACGTTCCGAGCAGCTAAGTCATTCAGCTGCCTGATTGCGCCATGTCCGCTTACATGGCGCAGTGTCCCAGGAATATACTCAGGCTTGGGCCTTGCGAAAACTTGAGTTCTGGGTCAAGTTTCGTAAGTCCGATTCTTCTTTCGCCGGAGTGATCCATGATCGTTGACCGTCAAGGCAGGCGTTTCCGCAATTTGCGAATCAGCCTGACTTCAGCCTGCAATTACGCCTGTACCTACTGCGTGCCCAACGGCAAGCGGCTGGTGGCTGCGCAGGATGAACTGTCGGCCGAGGCCATGGCGCGCGGTGTGGCCTACCTGATCGAAGCTGCCGGTATCGAGCGGCTGCGCATCACCGGCGGCGAGCCGCTGGTCAGCCCCAAGCTTGAAAGCTTCATGACGGCGGTGGGGCAGATGGGCCTGGAGGACATCAGCCTGACCACCAATGGTCAGTTACTGGCCAAAAAGTTGCCTTTGCTGGTAGATGCCGGCATTCGCCGCATCAACGTTTCCCTCGATACCCTGGACCCAGGGGCGTTTCGCAGTATCGCCCGCGGTGGCGATCTGGCAACCGTGCTCGACGGGATGGATCAGGCCCGTGCTGCGGGAATGAAGATCAAGGTCAACATGGTGCCGTTGCGCGGGCAGAACCTGGATCAGGTGATGCCACTGCTCGAGTACTGCCTGGAGCGCGGCTATGAGCTGCGCTTCATCGAGCTGATGCGCATGGGGCACCTGGCCAGCGACTCCAACGCGTTCCTGCAGCAATTCGTCAGCCTTCAGCAGTTGCTGAGCCTGATCGGCGACCAGTACGAGTACCTGCAAGCCGACGCTCCAGTGGATGCCACCGCAGTGCGCTATGAAATTCCGGGCCTAGGGCATTTTGGCGTGATCGCTAACGAAAGCGTGCCGTTCTGTCGTACCTGCTCACGGTTGCGGCTGTCCTCCACGGGTTGGCTGCATGGCTGCCTGTCGTCGAGTAACCGACACTTTGTCGGCGATCTGCTGGACAAACCCCGGCATCAGGCCTTGCCGGCTCTGCAGCGCTTGCTGGTCAAGGCGTTGGGGGATAAGCAGGAAGTGGCGTTCTCTGGCGGCGCAACCATCATGAAAATCATCGGCGGTTGACGAATGCTATCGCGGGCAAGCTTTGCTCCCAGGTGAACACCGTACCTGTGGGAGCAAGGCTTGCCCGCGATAGCAATTTCCCCTTCACTTGGATGTGTCTGACACCCCCATTTCGATGAGCTGGCGCAAAAGCTGCATCCAATGGCCATTCGCCGGTTTTCCGTCACCGGTTTTTGGAGGGTAGGATGCGTAGCCTGGTTTTGCTGCTGGCCGTTTTGGCGCTCGGTGGCTGCATGAATGTCAGCGACATGGGGGAGGGCGTTCGCTACCACATGAGCGACGCCGGTTTGCTGGACCACAGCGACAGCCGGCGTGTGAATAACCTGCGCATCCAGCCGGATTCGTTCATCTACATTGCTCAGGGTGCCTTCGCGCCTCCCGGCAGTGCCTACCCGCGGCCCAATGTCGTCGCCGAAGAGGCCTTCAACGGTTTCATCGAGTATTTCCCCATGGTGCGTCGTGCCCGGGTTCCCGAGGGCCTGGACCAAGCCATGGGCGAAGCCCGAGCCGCCGGTGCTCACTACTTGCTGTATACGCGGTTCGCCAAGGCCGACAACCGTATCGGCAACACCGACGAATGGCTGGATGAAGAGGCCGTGGACCGTTTGGGTGTCGACACCAGCGTCATTCAAATCATGTTGATCGAGACCAGTACCCAGTATTTGATTGATACTGCACGCATCAAGAGTCGTGGCGGTTTACTGACGTTGCACGACAAACAGCCAGAAGACCTGATCGCTCCCCCTTTGCGCGAGTATGCCCGCAGCCTGTTGGGAGTGAGCGACCAGTAACATTCAAGGAGTCACCATGAGCGGACCGCAAAAAGCCAATGACCTGCTGGGGCAGATCCCCAAGACCAAAGGTTTGCCGCCAGTCCACTTGTGGAATCCTGACTTCTGCGGCGATATCGACATGCGCATCGCCCGTGATGGCACCTGGTATTACCTGGGTACGCCAATCGGGCGCAAGCCGATGGTCAAGCTGTTCTCCACTATCATCCGCCGCGACGGCGATGATTACTTCCTGATCACTCCTGTGGAAAAAGTTGGCATCAAGGTCGACGATGCACCGTTTGTGGCGGTGACCCTGGAGGTTGAAGGGCAGGGTGAGCAGCAGCGACTGCGCTTCACCACCAACGTCGAGGAAACCACTGAGGCCGGCGGCGAACATCCGATGCGGGTGGTGATCGATCCGCAAACCCAGGAACCCGCGCCCTACGTGCACGTACGCAGCAACCTCGAAGCGCTGATCCATCGCAATGTGTTCTACCAGTTGGTGGAGCTGGCGGTCAGTCGCGAGATCGACGGGCAGAGGTGGTTGGGGGTATGGAGTGGTGGGGTATTTTTCCCGATAGGCCTGGAACCCTGATCCCTGTGGGGGCGAGCCTGCTCGCGATGACGGCAGCATGGCCAACCTTGTCTTAACTGATCCACCGCTATCGCGAGCAGGCTCGCTCCCACCCGGGTGAAGCCGTAAAATTCAAATTGACACCCAATCATATGATGATTAGTTTGGGCCTCTATAGAAAGTGGCCCCGGGGTGTTCATGTCCAGCAGTTTTCACGCATCGACCGTCGATTGGCTGGGGGGCTGGATAGCCGCCGGTCAGGTCAAGCCTGGGCAGACCATCAAGGTTGAGGCCGACCTCGGCCAGCAATTGGGCGTCAGCCGCACGGTGATCCGCGAAGCGATCAAGACCCTGGTGGCCAAAGGCATGCTGGAAGTCGGCCCGAAAGTCGGGACACGGGTGCTGCCGGTGCGTCGCTGGAATCTGTTTGACCCGCAGGTGGTCGGTTGGCTGTCGCGCAGTGGGCTGCCGGAAAATTTCGTCGATGACCTGCTGGACCTGCGGCGTACCATCGAACCGATGGCGGTGCGCTGGGCGTGTGAGCGAGCGACGGCTGATCAGGTGCAGGCGATCCGCCTGGCCTACCATGCCCTGGAGCGGGCGGTGGACAGCGGGGCCGATTACAACCGTGCCGACCAGTTCTTCCATGAGTGCATCCTCGCTGCCAGCCACAATCAATTTATTGAGCAAATGGTCCCGGCCCTGGGCGCGCTGCTGGCGGTGTCGTTCGAGGTGTCCGCCGCCGACCCGGATGAGCTGCGCCGCACGTTGCCGATCCACAAGGACATTGCCGAAGCCATCGCTGCCCGTGACGCGGCGCGGGGCGTCTGGGCCTGCATGACCTTGATCGATAACGCTGACCTGGCGATCAAGCGTTTTTACCCTAACGTCATGGCCGGGCGGACAGAGATCGCCGGGCAAGCGGGAAACAGGAGTGTTCAATGATGTGGACGGCTGTGACGGAACACCGGGCGATATTGGGAGAGGGCCCCTTCTGGGACGAGCCGACCCAAGCACTGTATTGGGTCGACATTGCCGGTAAACAGGCGCTGCGGCTGATCGGCGCGAATGTGCAAATCTGGCAGATGCCCGAGCATGTGTCCGCTTTCATTCCGACACAAAGCGGCGACGCCTTGGTGACCCTGAGCAGCGGTGTCTATCGACTGGATCTGGATTCGCCGGGACTGGAACCGAGCCTGAAATTGCTGTGCATGGCCGATCCCCGGCCAGGGAATCGCGCCAACGAGGCCCGTTGCGATGCCCTGGGCCAGCTCTGGCTCGGCACCATGCAGAACAACATCGGCGAAAACGCAGAAGACCTGCCCATTGAAGGACGATTCGGGGGCCTGTTTCGCATTGGCGCCGATGGCCGGGTCATGCCGCTGCTGCGCGATCGGGGCATTCCCAACACGCTGTTATGGAGTCCTGACGGCACTACGGTGTATTTCGGCGAAAGTCTCGACGGCACGCTTTACCGACATTTCATTTATCCCGACGGCAGCCTGGCCCCCGCCGAGGTCTGGTTTGGCCCTCACCCGCGTGGCGGCCCCGACGGCTCGGCAATGGATGCCAGGGGCTATGTCTGGAATGCTCGCTGGGACGGTAGCTGCCTGCTGCGACTGAACCCGCAAGGTCAGGTTGATCGGGTGATCGAGCTGCCCGTCAGTCGTCCCACCAGCTGTGTGTTTGGTGGTGAGGACCTCAAGACACTGTACATCACCAGTGCGGCGAGCCCACTTAACCATCCACTCGACGGCGCGGTGTTGTCGATGCGAGTCGATGTACCCGGTGTGGCTTGTACGCGGTTTGCGGGCTGAATCCCAAAATATGGGATGTAAATATATATATTGAGATTATTTGGCGAGCGGGTTTATAGTCGGTCCCATCAGCGACACGCACTCACACTAAAAAAACAAGACAGGTGAAGTGATGCAACGATCTTCCTCCGTACCGCCCGACGGCGTACGCGATTCCAAAAGCCTTTCGACCGGTCATCTCTGGATGTCCGGTTTTTGTCGTGCTTGCGGACAGGAGTCTTGAGTCATGGCCCACACCCTGTCCTTGTTACCGATGCCCGAACCCCCGAAAGGCGAACGCCTGAAAAACAAAGTTGTGCTGCTGACCGGGGCTGCCCAAGGCATTGGCGAGGCGATCGTCGCCGCGTTCGCCTCGCAGCAGGCACGCTTGGTCATCAGTGATATCCAGGCCGAGAAGGTTGAGACAGTCGCAGCCCTCTGGCGTGAACGCGGGGCGGATGTGCAGGCACTCAAAGCCGATGTATCCAACCAGCAGGACCTGCATGCCATGGCCCGTCGTGCCGTCGAGCTGCACGGTCGCATCGACGTTCTGGTGAACTGCGCGGGCGTGAACGTATTTCGTGACCCGCTGGAAATGACCGAGCAAGATTGGCGGCGTTGTTTCGCCATCGACCTGGATGGCGCCTGGTACGGTTGCAAGGCTGTGTTGCCGCAGATGCTTGAGCAGGGCGGGGGCAGCATCATCAATATCGCCTCGACTCATTCATCCCACATCATTCCCGGCTGTTTCCCTTACCCGGTGGCCAAGCACGGACTGCTCGGCCTGACCCGCGCATTGGGTATCGAATACGCGCCCAAAGGTGTGCGGGTGAATGCCATTGCGCCGGGTTACATCGAAACCCAATTGAATATCGACTACTGGAACGGCTTCGCCGATCCACATGCCGAACGCCAGCGTGCGCTGGATCTGCACCCGCCACGCCGAATCGGCCAGCCGATCGAAGTGGCAATGACGGCGGTGTTCCTGGCCAGCGATGAAGCACCTTTCATCAACGCCTCGTGCATCACCATCGATGGCGGACGTTCGGTCATGTACCACGACTGAATATTTCGGGATTTCAGTCGGAAACTTCGCCTGTAATCCAATCATCATACGATATGACTATTTGGACCTATGCTGTACAGCAACATGTTTGACCGCCCAGCCTGCGCATTTCCACTGATGTTGGAGCAGGGCCCTGGACGTTTTGGCTTTCAATAAAAAAAACAAGGAGACAGCTATGAATCATCGTCGTGGGATCCGTTCCCTGTGCCGTGCCGCCCTGGCGGTTACTGCCGTCAGCCTCAGCAGCACCTTGCTGGCGGCCGAAGAAGTGAAGATCGGTTTTCTGGTCAAGCAGGCCGAAGAACCCTGGTTCCAGACCGAATGGGCGTTCGCCGAAAAGGCTGGTAAGGACCGGGGCTTCACGGTGATCAAGATCGCCGTGCCCGACGGCGAGAAGACCCTCTCGGCCATCGACAGCCTCGCCGCTAATGGCGCCAAGGGCTTCGTGATCTGCCCACCGGACGTGGCTCTCGGCCCGGCCATCGTGGCCAAGGCCAAACTCAATGACATGAAAGTGATTGCTGTGGATGACCGTTTCGTCGGCTCCGATGGCAAGTTCATGGAAGACGTGCCGTACCTGGGCATGGCCGCGTTCGAAGTGGGCCAGAAGCAAGGCGACGCGATGGCCGCTGAGGCGAAAAAGCGCGGTTGGGACTGGAAAGACACCTATGCCGTGATCAACACCTACAACGAGCTGGATACGGGCAAGAAACGTACCGACGGTTCGGTCGACGCCCTGAAGAAGGCCGGCTTTCCAGACGATCACATCCTTTATACCGCGCTGAAAACCCTCGACGTGCCGGGCAGCATGGACGCCACCAACTCGGCCCTGGTGAAACTGCCCAGCGGGGCGAAAAACCTGATCATCGGCGGCATGAACGACAACACAGTGCTGGGCGGCGTGCGCGCCACCGAAAGCGCCGGGTTCAACGCGGCCAATGTGATCGGGATCGGCATCAACGGCACCGACGCCATCGGCGAACTGAAAAAACCCAACAGCGGTTTCTTCGGTTCGATGCTGCCAAGCCCGCACATCGAAGGCTACAAGACCGCCGAAATGATGTACGAGTGGATCACCACCGGCAAAGAGCCACCGAAGTACACCGCCATGGACGAGGTGACGCTGATCACTCGGGAGAACTTCAAGCAAGAACTGGAGAAGATCGGCCTGTGGAACTGATGGTCGGTTGATTCAAAAGCGGCCCTGGCCTGACGAGTGCCGGGGTCGCTTGATCTCTGTGAGTTCGAGGTGGTTATGCAAGCGCAAACAGCGACACAGCAACACAACATGGGCGGCAGCTTGCGGTTCAACGGGATTGGTAAATCCTTTCCCGGCGTGCAGGCGCTGGCCAATATCAGTTTCGTTGCTCATCCGGGACAGGTCCATGCTTTGATGGGCGAGAACGGCGCGGGCAAGTCCACGTTGCTGAAGATCCTCGGCGGTGCCTACATCCCCAGCAGCGGCGACCTGCAGATCGGCGAGCAGACGATGGCTTTCAAAGGTACCGCCGACAGCATTGCCAGCGGCGTGGCGGTGATCCACCAGGAGCTGCACCTGGTGCCGGAAATGACCGTTGCCGAAAATCTGTTCCTGGGGCATTTGCCGGCCCGTTTCGGCCTGGTCAATCGTGGGCAATTGCGCCAGCAGGCGTTGGCGTTGCTCAAAGGCCTGGCCGACGAAATCGACCCCCAGGAAAAAGTCGGTCGCCTGTCCCTCGGCCAGCGCCAACTGGTGGAAATCGCCAAGGCCTTGTCCCGTGGCGCCCATGTCATTGCCTTCGATGAACCCACCAGCAGCCTCTCGGCGCGGGAAATCGACCGCCTGATGGCGATCATCACCCGCCTGCGGGACGAGGGCAAAGTGGTGCTGTATGTCAGCCACCGCATGGAAGAGGTGTTCCGCATCTGTAACGCGGTCACGGTGTTCAAGGACGGCCGTTATGTGCATACCTTCGAGAACATGAGCGAGCTGACCCACGATCAGTTGGTCACCTGCATGGTCGGTCGCGACATCCAGGACATCTACGATTACCGTCCCCGCGAGCGCGGCGATGTGGCGTTGCAGGTCGAGGGGCTGCTCGGCCCGGGCCTGCGTGAGCCGGTGAGTTTCCAGGTGCATAAAGGTGAAATCCTCGGCTTGTTTGGGCTGGTGGGTGCCGGCCGTACCGAGTTGCTGCGGTTGCTCAGTGGGCTGGAACGCCAAACTGACGGGCGCCTGGTTCTGCATGACCAGCAGTTGAAACTGCGTTCACCCCGGGATGCCATTGCCGCGGGCGTGTTGCTCTGCCCGGAGGATCGCAAGAAGGAAGGCATCATCCCGTTGGGCAGCGTCGGCGAGAACATCAACATCAGCGCTCGCGGCGCCCATTCCACCCTGGGGTGCCTGTTACGGGGCGACTGGGAACGGGGTAACGCCGACAAGCAGATCAAGGCGCTGAAAGTGAAGACGCCATCGGCGGGTCAGAAAATCATGTACCTGTCTGGCGGCAATCAGCAGAAAGCGATTCTCGGTCGCTGGCTGTCGATGCCGATGAAAGTCCTGTTGCTGGACGAGCCCACGCGCGGTATCGACATCGGCGCCAAGGCCGAGATTTATCAGATCATCCACAACCTGGCGGCCGATGGCATTGCGGTGATTGTGGTGTCCAGCGATCTGATGGAAGTGATGGGCATATCCGACCGAATCCTGGTGCTCTGCGAAGGGGTTATGCGCGGCGAGCTGCCGCGTGACCAGGCCAACGAATCCAACCTGCTGCAACTGGCGCTGCCACGCCAACGCGTTGCCGACGCGGCGAACTGAGAGGTAAACATGACCATTCAAAACAATGCACTGCCAACGGCACGCAAACCCCTGGATCTGCGGCGCTTCCTGGACGACTGGGTCATGCTGCTGGCGGCTGTCGCAATCTTTGTGCTCTGCACCCTGATGATCGACAACTTCCTGTCACCCCTGAACATGCGAGGCCTGGGCCTGGCGATTTCCACCACGGGCATCGCGGCCTGCACCATGTTGTATTGCCTGGCTTCCGGGCACTTCGACTTGTCGGTGGGCTCGGTGATTGCCTGTGCCGGTGTGGTCGCGGCGGTGGTGATGCGTGACACCAACAGCGTGTTCCTCGGCGTCAGCGCAGCGCTGGTGATGGGGCTGATCGTCGGGCTGATCAATGGCATCGTCATTGCCAAGCTACGGGTCAATGCGTTGATCACGACGCTGGCGACCATGCAGATCGTCCGGGGCCTGGCCTACATCTTTGCCAATGGCAAGGCGGTGGGCGTGTCCCAGGAATCGTTCTTCGTGTTCGGTAACGGCCAGATGTTCGGCGTGCCGGTGCCGATCCTGATCACCATTGTCTGCTTTCTGTTTTTCGGCTGGTTGTTGAACTACACCACCTACGGGCGCAACACCATGGCCATTGGTGGCAACCAGGAGGCGGCGTTGTTGGCAGGGGTGAACGTTGATCGGACCAAGATCATCATCTTCGCCGTGCATGGTGTGATCGGTGCCTTGGCGGGTGTGATCCTGGCCTCACGCATGACCTCGGGCCAACCGATGATCGGCCAGGGCTTTGAACTGACCGTGATCTCGGCTTGCGTGTTGGGCGGGGTGTCGTTGAGCGGCGGTATCGGCATGATTCGCCATGTCATCGCCGGGGTGCTGATTCTGGCGATTATTGAAAACGCGATGAACCTGAAGAACATCGACACCTTCTACCAGTACGTCATCCGTGGCTCGATCCTGTTGCTGGCGGTGGTGATCGACCGAATGAAACAACGCTGAAACCTGCCCCGACCGGGCTGGACCCAATCGCGAGCAGGCTCGCTCCCACAGGATTTGTGCCGGATTCCGAACCCGAGCACGGCGCAGATCCCCCTGTGGGAGGTTCCGAACTCCGGCACAGCGCAGAACCCTGTGGGAGCGAGCCCGCTCGCGATGGCGTCATTCCTGACGCCCGCGATCAACCGACCTTGCGCAGCGCTTCAACCAATTCCTGCTTACGCATCTTCGAACGTCCGGGAATGTTCTTCGCCCGGGCCTCTTTCATCAGGTTATCCACAGTCTGGGTCGCGCGGGAGGCCTTGCTGGTGCGCGGCTGACCTTCGCGGGTCTTGGCTGCGCGACGGGCCGATTCCTTGCGGTCGGTTTTCTTTTCTGCTGCCGGTTTTGTCTTCCCCGACCCACCGGAGCGTTCGCCACCGCCAGACTGCTTGTTGACCGTCGCCCAAGCACGAGCCTCGGCCTTGTCCTCGGACAAACCCTTTTTCTCGTAACTTGCTTCAATATGTTCGGCTTTGCGCTTTTGCTCGGCTGTGTATTTGTCTTTGCTTCCACGAGGCATGGGAATCTCTCCTCAAGTGTGTGAGCAGAGCCACCCGCCAGGAGCGCGTCGCTCGCTCCCTGGGGGGTTACTGGCTGGCGCCGCCCTCGGAACCCGACCCGCCGGTGGTGGTTTTCGAGCCCGTGCCGGTTTCGGCGTTATCGGGGGTATTGGAGTCCGGCGTATTCATGCCGCCCTGACGACCCGCATCATTGCCCTGCACCCGCGGATCGGTGCCGTTGGCGGGAGGCTGACCATTGTTCAGGCCGCCACCGGTGCCATCGGTGTTCAGCTTGGGCATGCCTTCGGTTGCGGGGGAATTGGGCGCCTGTACCGGATCGGTCGGACCGGTGCCGTCGGTGGTGGCTGCGAAAGCCGCCGAAGATAGCAGCGTGGCGAATGTGAATGCAGTCAGCCTTGATGAGATCATGGTGTCGCCTCCATTTTTTAGAATGCTTGCCTGATTTTGGGCTGTCCTGAATCCGGGTTTGTGCCTGACAGGCGACGAATGGTGCCGTAGGGACCGTCACTCAAAATTTGTCTTCGAGGTGTGACGAGCGCAGCGTGGCGGCTTAGTATGGCGCTTTCAATTGGCTACAAGGCCCGTTCATGTCGATCCAGATTCGTCCTGCGCAACCCAGCGATGCGCCTCAAATCCTTGCCTTCATCACTGAACTTGCCGATTACGAAAAGGCCCGCCACGAAGTCATCGCCAGCGTGACGGACATTCAGCGCAGCCTGTTCAGCGAGGGCTCCACTGCCCATGGACTGATCTGTCTGCGTGATGGCGTGCCCATCGGTTATGCGGTGTTTTTCTTCAGTTATTCCACGTGGCTGGGCAGCAACTGCCTGTACCTCGAAGACCTGTACATCACGCCTGACCAGCGCGGCGGCGGGGCAGGGAAGACGCTGCTGCGTCACCTGGCGAAAATTGCCTGCGACAACGACTGCGGCCGCTTCGAGTGGAGCGTGCTGGACTGGAACACGCCGGCGATCGAGTTCTACAAGTCCCTCGGCGCGCAACCCCAGGAAGAGTGGGTGCGCTACCGGATGGACGGCAAGGTGCTACGGGATTTCGCTAACGGCAATTGAGCACTTCATGAGTGGGCGTCGGATGCCCACTCGGCAAACCCCGGTCGTGGTTCGAGTCGTTTGCAATATGCGGCCACGGCCGGGTAGTCCGGGCGTTCCATGGGCGTCTGGCGCCAGCGATGCACCGACAGACCGATGAGCACATCCGCGAGGGAAAAATCCGCACCGGCCACGTAGGCGCCAGTGCGGCTCAACTGATCCTCCAGCAACCCCATCTTTTCGTTCCAGCCTTTGACCCCGGCGGCGATGCGTTGTGGGTCCTGAAACTCCGGGTTCTTGCGCACCAATGCATGAAACGCATAGCCCCATGACGGGTTGAGTTCGGTCGCTTGCCAGTCCATCCACTGTTCGATTCGGGCGCGCGCGGCCGGTTCGACGGGCAGTAGATCGTTGCCTCCATGCTTGCCCACAAGGTAGCGACAAATGGTGTTGGACTCCCACAGCACACCGTTTTCATCAATGATCACCGGCACTTGGGCGTTGGGGTTGAGCGCCAGAAACTCGGGGTCATGGGTCGAGGCAAAGCCGATGCCCCAGTCTTCGCGCTCGTAGGCGATCTCCAGCTCCTGACAGGTCCACAACACTTTTCTGACGTTGATCGAAGAAGTGCGGCCGAGGATTTTCAACTGTTGTCCCATCCCTTTTTCCCTGAGTTGTTTGGCGTCCGATCAGAAACGTAGCAGGGTCTTGGGCGAATGGCGATTGGCTTTGTCGTCGATGCATTTAATCCCAATATATGGGAATGATATTTATATATTGAGATTTTGTTGCGCCCAGGTTTATAGTCCGTGCACTCACTGCCAAAAAACAAAACAGGTGAAACGGATGCAGGCGCAATTGATTGCGCTCGATTGGGGGACC
The DNA here is from genome assembly GCF_032614175.1 of Pseudomonas sp. P105. NCBI lineage: Bacteria > Pseudomonadati > Pseudomonadota > Gammaproteobacteria > Pseudomonadales > Pseudomonadaceae > Pseudomonas > Pseudomonas sp. P105. The sequence continues at coordinate 4,469,613 of NZ_CP126693.1, read as the reverse complement.
ACCTCATTACGGGCTTACAAACTCGCCGCCGGGGGCGAGGTGCTCGAACAGCGTTCGCTGTCGTCGGGGATCATGCAGTTGCCCTCCGGGCCGCGAACGGTGGCCGGTCAGGTGTGCATCGACGGTTTTGAACTGGCCTTCGACGAGGCTTGCGGCGATTGGCTCGACGCCCAGCCAGGCCTGCCCGTGATCGCCTGCGGCATGGTCGGCAGCGCCCAGGGCTGGCGCGAAGCGCCTTACTGCGACACACCCGCCAACGTCGCCAATCTCGGACATTCCCTACAAATCATTCGTAGTCTTCGCGGTGTCGATGTGCACATCGTGCCGGGGGTGATCCAGCGTTCGCGGTTACCCAATGTCATGCGCGGCGAAGAAACCCAAGTGCTTGGCGCCTTGCACAGCCTGCCGGATGAAGCGGTACTGATCGGCTTGCCCGGCAGTCATTCGAAATGGGTGGAAGTGGCCGATGGCTGCATCGTGCATTTCGATACGTTCATGACCGGCGAGATCTTCGCCGTGCTCAGTGACCACAGCATTCTGGGCCGCACCCAGCAACGTGGCACGGCGTTCGATAGCCTGGCTTTTGATCGCGGCGTGCAGGTGGCGTTGTCGGTGGACGGCCAGATCGGCCCGTTGTCCACCGTGTTCAGTGCCCGCAGTCTGGGCTTGACTGGCGAACTCAGTGCCAGCGCCCAGGCGGATTACCTTTCCGGCCTCCTGATCGGTCATGAGCTGACGGCCCTGGCCACCGTGCAACGCCGACGGCGCGACACCATTCATCTGCCGACGGTGGTGTTGATCGGCAATTCTCAACTCTGCGTCCGTTATCAACGGGCCCTCGATGCCTGCGGTTTTGCCCGGGTGTCCCTGGCCGAACAGGCCACCGAACGTGGTTTGTGGCAACTGGCCGTGGCGGCCGGGCTGCTCGATTCCACCGCATCGCGTTAAACGACTGGAGGTCTGACATGCTCACACAAGCACTGGCGCACAACGGGCTGATCGCAATTTTGCGCGGTCTGCGGCCGGAAGAGGCCGCCGCTATCGGCGAAGTCCTTTATGGCGCCGGATTTCGCGTCATCGAAGTACCGCTCAATTCTCCCGAGCCGTACGAAAGTATCCGCATCCTGCGCAGTACCTTACCCGCCGATTGCCTGATCGGGGCCGGCACGGTGCTCACGCCGGAACAGGTCGAGCAAGTGAAAGCCGCCGGCGGTCAAGTCATCGTTATGCCCCATAGCGATCCTAAGGTGTTGCGGGCGGCGAAAGCCGCGGGCTTGTACCTCTCGCCCGGCGTCGCCACGCCCACCGAAGCCTTTGCTGCACTGGCCGAAGGTGCCCATGTGTTGAAGATGTTTCCGGCCGAGCAAATGGGGCCGGCGGCGGTCAAGGCGTGGCTCGCGGTATTGCCGGCCGGAACCGTGCTGGTGCCGGTGGGCGGGATTACCCCGGACAACATGGCGGTGTTCGTCGAGGCCGGCGTCAAGGGGTTCGGCCTGGGTTCCGGGTTGTTCAAGCCGGGCCTGACGGCTGACGAAGTGGCGGTGCGCGCCAAGGCCTACGTGGCCGCGTGGAATGCCTTGAACTGACGACTTTTCCAGCGCCCCGCGCGCTGCATCTGATAAGAGAGACAACAAGATGAAAATCACCAAACTGACCACGTTTATCGTTCCGCCGCGCTGGTGCTTCCTCAAGGTCGAAACCGACGAAGGCGTCACTGGTTGGGGCGAACCCGTGGTTGAAGGCCGCGCCCACACGGTGGCGGCCGCCGTTGAGGAATTGTCCGACTACCTGATCGGCAAAGACCCACGCAATATCGAAGACATCTGGACCGTGCTGTATCGCGGCGGCTTCTACCGCGGCGGCGCGATTCATATGAGCGCCCTGGCCGGTATCGACCAGGCGTTGTGGGACATCAAGGGCAAGGCCCTGGGCGTGTCAGTCAGCGATTTGCTTGGCGGGCAGGTACGCGACAAGATCCGCGTGTATTCGTGGATCGGCGGCGACCGCCCGGCGGACACCGCCCGAGCGGCGAAAGAAGCCGTGGCGCGGGGTTTCACGGCGGTGAAGATGAACGGCACCGAAGAACTGCAGTTTCTCGACACCTTTGAAAAGGTCGACCTGGCCCTGGCCAATGTCGCGGCGGTACGGGATGCAGTCGGGCCGAACGTCGGCATTGGCGTGGACTTCCACGGTCGGGTGCACAAGCCGATGGCCAAGGTGCTGATGAAGGAGCTCGATCCGTACAAGCTGATGTTCATCGAAGAACCGGTGCTCAGTGAGAACTACGAAGCCCTGAAGGAATTGGCGCCGCTGACCAGCACCCCGATTGCCCTGGGCGAGCGGTTGTTCTCGCGCTGGGATTTCAAACGGGTGCTCAGCGAAGGCTACGTGGACATCATCCAGCCGGATGCGTCCCACGCCGGTGGCATCACCGAAACCCGCAAGATCGCCAACATGGCCGAGGCCTACGACGTGGCGCTGGCACTGCACTGCCCGCTGGGCCCGATCGCCCTGGCGGCGTGCCTGCAACTGGATGCGGTTTGCTACAACGCGTTCATCCAGGAGCAGAGCCTGGGCATCCATTACAACGAGAGCAACGACCTGCTGGATTACATCAAGGATCCGCGGGTGTTCGACTATGACAAGGGTTTCGTGAAAATCCCTAACGGTCCAGGCCTGGGCATCGAGATCAATGAGGAGTACGTCATCGAACGCGCCGCCATCGGCCACCGCTGGCGCAACCCGATCTGGCGCCATGCCGATGGCAGTTTTGCTGAGTGGTGAGTCACGCCTGATCCACCCGCTTCCCCTGTGGGAGCGAGCTTGCTCGCGATGGCAATGTATCAGTCACACATGCGCCAACTGACACACCGTCATCGCGAGCAAGCTCGCTCCCACAGTCTGATCTTCGCAAGCAGGGAGATCTTCTTCGATGCGCCCGTTTCCTCAATAAACATAAAAAGAGGCACCTCACATGCAAGCGCACACCCTGAGCGCGCAAGCGTCGTTGGTGACGCCCAGCCGCAAGCGTTTTTTCATCATGGTCCTGCTGTTTATCACCGTGGTGATCAACTACCTGGACCGCAGCAACCTTTCGATCGCCGCCCCCGCGCTGACCAGTGAGCTGGGCATCGATCCGATCCACGTCGGGCTGATTTTCTCGGCGTTCGGCTGGACCTACGCCGCCATGCAGATCCCCGGCGGCTGGCTGGTGGATCGGGTGCCCCCGCGTATTCTGTATAGCGTTGCACTATTGCTGTGGTCGGTGGCCACGGTGATGCTCGGTTTTGCCGCCAGCTTCATCGCGTTGTTCGTCCTGCGCATGGCGGTTGGCGCCCTGGAGGCACCGGCCTACCCGATCAATAGCCGCGTGGTGACCACCTGGTTTCCTGAGCGCGAACGGGCCACGGCCATTGGTTTCTACACCTCGGGGCAGTTCGTCGGGCTGGCCTTCCTGACGCCGGTATTGGCGTGGCTGCAACACGCCTTCGGTTGGCACATGGTATTTGTCGCCACGGGCGCGGTGGGCATCATCTGGGCGGTGATCTGGTACGCGGTGTATCGCGAACCGCGGGATTTCAAAGGGGTCAACGCCGCCGAGATCGAACTGATCCGCGAAGGCGGCGGGTTGGTGGATATCCAGGCCGATACAGCCAAGGCCAAGGCCAAGTTCAGTTGGGCGGACCTGGGGATCGTCCTGACCCAGCGCAAGCTGTGGGGCATTTACCTGGGCCAGTTCTGCCTGAATTCCACACTGTGGTTTTTTCTGACCTGGTTCCCGACCTACCTGGTGAAATATCGCGGCATGGACTTCATCAAGTCCGGCCTGTTGGCGTCATTGCCGTTCCTCGCCGCGTTTGTCGGTGTGTTGTGTTCCGGGTTCTTCTCCGACTGGTTGATCCGTCGCGGTTCCACGGTGGGGTTCGCCCGCAAGCTACCGATCATCGGCGGGCTGCTGATCTCTACGGCGATCATCGGCGCCAACTTCGTTGAGTCGACACCGTTGGTGATCGCTTTCCTGGCCCTGGCGTTCTTCGGCAATGGCCTGGCGTCGATCACCTGGTCGCTGGTCTCGACCCTGGCGCCCGCGCGGTTGCTTGGCTTGACGGGCGGGGTGTTCAATTTCATCGGTAACCTGGCGGCCATCGCCACGCCCATCGTCATCGGTTTCCTCGCCAGCGGCGATTCGTTTGCCCCGGCCATCACCTATATCGCCGTGCTGGCGTTGATTGGCGCGCTGTCCTACATCCTGCTGGTAGGGAAGGTCGAGCGCATCGAGTTGTAGTCCGACGGGGCGGGCGACCATAATGCCGCCCGTTCCCCGCTCACTGTTGAAGGCCGGATATGCAGCAAGACGATCCAAAAATCACCAAGGACGCGGCGCCCACAGGCACCCAGACACTGCTGCGTGGTCTGGGTGTGGTCCAGGCGGTCGCCAGCGGCGCCCGTGACCTGAAGGAAATCGCCCGGTTGATCGGCACCACCCGTAGCACCACCCATCGCCTGGCCAGTTGCCTGGTGGATGAGCGCTACCTGCGGGTGGTGCCGCAAGTGGGTTATCTGTTGGGGCCGAAGCTGATCGAGCTGGGTTTTCAGGCCCGGGAAGAGTTGCCGTTGGTGAGCCTGGCGGGGCCGTACCTGGACGAGTTGTCGGCGCTCACCGGTGACACTGTTCACCTGGCGATTCGCGAGGGCGACGAGGTGTTGTACCTGCTGAAAAATCCAGGGCGCAATGGCCCGGAAATGCGTTCGCGCGTGGGCCATCGCATGCCGCTGGCGCGTACCGGGATCGGTAAGGCGCTGATGCTCGATGATTCTCAGGAACAATGGAAAAGGCTGTATGAAATCAGCTTGCCGGCGGGAGGGAAGAATCAGTTCTGGCCCCAGCATCAGGAGCAATCCTGGGAGCAGTTCCAGCAGCGGATGGTGGAGTATGTAGCGGGTGGTTATGCCTTCGATCTGGAAGACAACGAGCCGTCGATTCGTTGCGTGGCGGCGCCGATCCGAGACGCCGGCAAGCGCATCGTCGCCGGTATCAGCATCGCCAGCACCGTACCGTATATGCCGCTGGAAAAAATGGCCGAGCTGATTCCCCTGGTCAAAGGGGTCACAGCCCGGCTGTCGGCGGAACTAGGCGCGAAGGTCTGACGAACGTCAGGCTTTGAGCGTCGCCATGTCGATGACGAAGCGGTACTTCACGTCGCCTGCGATCATGCGGCTGTAGGCCTCGTTGATCTGGCGGATGTCGAGCATTTCAATGTCGCAGCTGATGTTGTGTTCGGCGCAGAAATCCAGCACTTCCTGGGTTTCGGCAACACCGCCGATCAGCGAGCCGGCCAGGACCCGACGGCCCATGATCAGTTTGGCCGCGTGTACCGGCGGATCGATCGGCTCGACCAGACCCACCAGGATATGCACGCCGTCGAAACGCAAGGTGTCGAGGTAGGGATTGAGGTCGTGCTGCACCGGAATGGTGTCCAGCAGGAAGTTGAAGCGCCCGGCGGCAGCAGCCATCTGCGCGGCGTCGGTGGACACGATCACGTGGTCCGCACCTTGGCGACGGGCTTCTTCAGCCTTGCTCGCCGAGCGGGTGAACAGCGTCACTTCCGCGCCCATGGCCTTGGCGAACTTGATGCCCATGTGGCCGAGGCCGCCCATGCCCAGCACGCCGACCTTGTCACCGGCCTTCACGCCATAGTGCTTGAGGGGCGAGTAGGTGGTGATGCCAGCGCAGAGAATCGGTGCGGCGCCGGCCGGGTCGAGGGTTTCCGGGATGCGCAGCACAAAGTGTTCGCTGACCACGATGCTGTTGGAGTACCCGCCCATGGTGTGGCCGCCGCTGATACGGTCCGGGCTGGCGTAGGTCTGCGTCATGCCTTGGTAGCAGTATTGTTCCAGGTCCGCGCGACAGGCTTCGCACTCGCGGCAGGAGTCGACCATGCAGCCAACGCCCACCAGGTCGCCAATCTTATAGCGGGTGACATTCGCACCGACGGCGGTGACTTTTCCGACGATCTCATGGCCGGGCATCAACGGGTAAACGGCAATGCCCCATTCATTGCGGGCCTGGTGGATGTCGGAATGGCATACGCCACAGTAGAGAATGTCGATCGCCACATCGTCGGCTCGCGGGCTGCGGCGTTCGAACTTCATTGGGGCGAGGGGAGTGGTGGCCGATTGGGCGGCATATCCGATAGCAGTGTACATAATGGACCTCGCTAAGCAGTGAACGGTGAGGTGGACCATTGTGGGAGTCATGTCGCTTCGCGGCGATGGCGATTCCTACGCGTGTCGTGCCTATTCCTCCGACATTGGCTATGGTTTGATCCTACGAAGCATTAGACCTGCGATGATGCTTTCATCCCTTTTTTCGTGAAGTTTTTCCCATGTTGTTGACCCGTCATCTTGATGCCAATGCCCCTTTGGTCTCGCTGATTGAACCCCTGGCGACCCGCGACGGATTCGTGCCCACGCAGTTGCCGGGCGTACAGGTGCTCAGGGCCAGCCAGGACGTTGCCCGTGGTCCACAGCTCTACGAGCCGAGTCTGGTGATCATTGTCCAGGGCAGCAAACTGGCGTTCCTGGGGCCACGCACGCTGGAGTACGGTGCGGGGCATTATTTGATCCAGGCGCTGCCGGTGCCGTTCGAATGCGAAACCTACGCCATGCCCAATGCTCCGTTGCTGGGGGTTTCCGTGGCAATCGATCGGGCGATACTGGGGGAGCTGGTGCTGGCCATGGGACTGGTGCCGGGGCGCAGCCTTGCGCCGCAGACCCCGGAGTCGATGACGTGTGCGGTGCTCGATGACGCCATGCGTGGATGTGTCGAGCGCTTGTTGCACTGCCTGCACGATCCGTTGGAATGCCAGGTCATGGGGCAGGCGCGGCTGCGGGAGCTGCTGTTTGTCGCCTTGCGCGGGCCCCAGGCCGACGTACTGCGCGCGCTGGTGGAGCAGCAAGGACAGTTTGCCCGGATTGCCGCTGCCCTGAGCCATCTGCACGCGCATTTCACCGAGCCGTTGAACGTCGAGACGCTGGCCAGTTGCGCGAACATGAGTGCTTCGACCTTCCATGAACATTTCAAACGCAGCACGCTGTTGTCGCCGGTGCAGTACCTCAAACGACTGCGTCTGCTCAAGGCTCAGCGGTTGCTGCTGATCGAGGGCATGGGCGTGGCCCAGGTTGCGCACCAGGTGGGGTATCAGAGTTCGTCGCAGTTCAGCCGGGAGTACAAGCGTTACTTCGAGCGCAGTCCCGGGGAAGAGCGCGTCGCTTGATCACTCAGGATTCCTTGTGGGAGCGGGCCTGCTCGCGATAGCGCCTTGTCATTCAAGATGAATGTCGACTGACGCGCCGCTATCGCGAGCAGGCTCGCTCCCACATGGGTTCGGTGTGGTTGACAGAATCGCAGGCAACAAAAAGGCCCCCATGTCGGGAGCCTTGATGTTCAGCGAATCGGCTTACATATTCGGGTAAGTCGGCCCGCCGGCGCCTTCCGGCGAAACCCAGGTGATGTTCTGTGCAGGGTCCTTGATGTCGCAGGTCTTGCAATGAACGCAGTTCTGGGCGTTGATCTGGAAGCGCTTCTCGCCGTCTTCCTGGGTCACCACTTCGTACACCCCGGCCGGGCAATAGCGTTGGGCCGGTTCGTCATACAGCGGCAGGTTCTTGCTGATCGGGATGCTCGGGTCGGTCAGCTTCAGGTGGCAGGGCTGTTCTTCTTCATGGTTGGTACCGGAGATGAACACCGAGCTGAGTTTGTCGAAGCTGATCTTTCCGTCCGGTTTCGGGTAGTCGATCTTTTTGCAGTCAGCCGCCAGTTTCAGGCAGGCGTAGTCCGGTTTGGTGTCATGCAGGGTGAACGGCAGCTTGCCGGCGAAGATGTTCTGGTCGAGCCAGTTGAAGCCGCCGCCGATGATAGCGCCGTACTTGTGAATCGCTGGGCCGAAGTTACGACTGGCGAACAGCTCTTCGTACAGCCAGCTGTTCTTGAAACTGTCGACGTAGGCGGTCAGTTCATCGCCGCCTTCGGATTCGGCGAACAGGCGATCGGCCACCGCTTCGGCGGCGAGCATGCCGGACTTCATGGCGGTGTGGCTGCCTTTGATCTTGGCGAAGTTCAGGGTGCCGAGGTCGCAACCGATCAGCGCGCCGCCCTTGAAGACCATTTTCGGCAGCGAATTCAGGCCGCCCTTGCAGATGGCACGCGCACCGTAGCTGACGCGCTTGCCGCCTTCCAGGTACTGCTTGAGCACCGGGTGATGCTTGAGGCGCTGGAACTCGTCGAACGGCGACAGGAAAGTGTTGCTGTAGGACAGATCGACGATCAGGCCGACGACCACCTGGTTGTTTTCCAGGTGATAAAGGAAAGAGCCCCCGGTATTTTCGGTGCCCATGATGTCCAGCGGCCAGCCGGCGGTGTGCACCACCAGGCCCGGTTGATGCTTGGCCGGGTCGATTTCCCAGATTTCCTTCAGGCCGATGCCGTAGTGCTGGGCGTCGGCGTCGCTGTCCAGGTTGAAGCGCTTGATCAGTTGCTTGCCGATATGACCACGGCAGCCTTCGGCGAACAGCGTGTATTTGCCACGCAGTTCCATACCAGGGGTGTAGAGGCCTTCTTTCGGCTTGCCTTCACGGTCGACACCGAGGTCGCCGGTAATGATCCCGCGTACGACGCCGTTCTCGTCGAACAGCGCTTCCTGGGCGGCGAAGCCCGGGTAGATTTCCACGCCCAGGTTCTCGGCCTGCTGGGCCAGCCAGCGGCACAGGTTGCCCAGGGAAATAATATAGTTGCCTTCGTTGTGCATGGTCTTGGGCACAAAGAAGTCAGGGATTTTGCTCGCGGTCTCGGCGTTTCTCAGGACAAAAATGTCATCGCGCACGACGGGCGTGTTCAACGGTGCGCCGAGTTCTTTCCAGTCCGGGAACAATTCGTTCAGGGCGCGGGATTCGAATACCGCACCGGAGAGAATGTGCGCACCGACTTCGGAGCCTTTTTCGACCACGCAGACGCTGATTTCCTTACCGGCTTCGGCGGCCTTCTGTTTCAGTCGGCAAGCGGCAGACAGGCCAGCGGGGCCGGCACCGACGATGACCACGTCGAATTCCATGTATTCGCGTTCCACAGGCTATCTCCTACTCAAGGCTCAACAGTTTTTTCTAATTGGAGGTTTGGCGTTGCATCCACGATCTGCTTCGCGAAATCGACGAAAGCGGCAATGAATGACCCGCGGTTCTCTCTTAAGCGGCGCATTATATCTACACCACTCTCAGGGTCCAATACAAACGTTTGTTTGAAATAGCCGCAGGCCAGATAAATCACTGACGTACGGCTTATGACTGACCATTTTGCCGTATTGACCGGAATGGGCGTTCCGGTCAAGATACGGGCGGTTTTGCGCTCGCCGTAGGCTGACTGTTGGTTCCAAGAGCACCTCTAAAGACAGGGCGAAGGCAGCACAAAGTGACGTATTGCGTGGTTCGGACGCGCAGTTTACACGCCGCGATAATGAATGACTCGTCGGTCATCACTGACGAACGGTCTTCACTCCCGTGAGCAAGGTCATGTGTGGTTCATGCCGGCGTTTTTAGAGGTGCCCTTGCGCCCATGAGCATCAACCGCCAGGTTCGCCTAGGCGACTTTCTTTTCACCGGAGAGTAACGAGGAATCCATGAAGGTTCTTGTAGCTGTCAAACGAGTGGTCGACTATAACGTCAAGGTTCGCGTCAAGGCGGACAACTCCGGCGTCGACCTCGCCAACGTCAAGATGTCGATGAACCCTTTCTGCGAAATCGCCGTAGAAGAAGCCGTACGCCTGAAAGAAAAAGGCGTGGCGACAGAGATCGTCGTCGTCTCCATCGGCCCGACCACTGCCCAGGAGCAACTGCGTACCGCGCTGGCGCTGGGTGCTGATCGCGCCATCCTCGTCGAATCCGCCGAAGACCTGACTTCCCTGGCCGTGGCCAAGCTGCTCAAGGCCGTTGTCGACAAGGAACAGCCACAGCTGGTGATCCTCGGCAAGCAGGCCATCGACAGCGACAACAACCAGACTGGCCAGATGCTCGCGGCATTGAGCGGCTACGGTCAGGGCACGTTCGCGTCCAAAGTTGAAGTGTCCGGCGACAGCGTTGCCGTGACTCGCGAAATCGACGGCGGCGCGCAGACTGTTTCCCTGAAACTGCCGGCCATCGTCACCACCGACCTGCGTTTGAACGAGCCGCGTTATGCGTCCCTGCCAAACATCATGAAAGCCAAGAAGAAGCCGCTTGAAGTGCTGACTCCGGACGCTTTGGGCGTTTCCACCGCCTCCACCAACAAGACCCTGAAAGTCGAAGCGCCGGCTGCACGCAGCGCGGGCATCAAGGTCAAGTCGGTGGCTGAACTGGTCGAGAAACTGAAAAACGAAGCGAAGGTAATCTGACATGACTATCTTGGTAATCGCCGAACACGATAACAAGGCGCTGGCTCCGGCCACGCTGAACACCGTTGCTGCCGCTGCGAAAATCGGTGGTGATGTCCACGTTCTGGTGGCCGGTCAAGGCGTTGGCGCCGTGGCTGAAGCCGCTGCGAAAATCGCGGGTGTGGCAAAAGTGTTGTCGGCCGACAACGCTGCCTATGCGCACCAGTTGCCGGAAAACGTTGCACCGCTGGTGGCCGAGCTGGGCAAGGGCTACAGCCACATCCTGGCTGCCGCCACGTCCAACGGCAAAAACATCCTGCCGCGCGTTGCCGCTGCGCTGGACGTCGACCAGATCTCCGAGATCATCTCGGTGGAAAGTGCCGACACCTTCAAGCGCCCGATCTATGCCGGTAACGCCATTGCTACCGTGCAGTCCAATGCTGCGGTCAAGGTCATCACCGTACGTGCTACCGGTTTCGACCCGGTTGCCGCCGAAGGTGGCTCCGCTGCTGTTGAAGCGGTGGCTGCTGCTCACGACGCCGGTATCTCCAGCTTCGTCAACGAAGAACTGGCCAAGTCCGATCGTCCGGAACTGACCGCTGCCAAGATCGTCGTTTCCGGCGGGCGTGGCATGCAGAACGGTGACAACTTCAAGCACCTGTACGCCCTGGCCGACAAGCTGGGCGCCGCCGTCGGTGCTTCCCGCGCCGCGGTCGACGCAGGTTTTGTACCTAACGACATGCAGGTCGGCCAGACCGGCAAGATCGTTGCGCCACAGCTGTACATCGCCGTTGGTATCTCCGGCGCGATCCAGCATCTGGCCGGCATGAAAGACTCCAAGGTGATCGTCGCGATCAACAAGGACGAAGAAGCGCCGATCTTCCAGGTGGCTGACTATGGCCTGGTAGCGGACTTGTTCGAAGCCATCCCTGAGCTGGAGAAGCTGGTCTAATCCGGCGTCTTCACTTATAAAGAGCCCGGCCCTTTGGCCGGGTTTTTTATTATCTGCACGTTGTTGTCACTGCAAGGGGAGCATATCGCCATGGATCTTCGCCGTTTGGCTGGCGTGTCGTTGCTGTGGGCGCTGGCCGTCGTGCCAGGTCTGTCTGTCGCCGCCGGCAAGTGTGAACGTCTGATCGCCACCGGTAGCCCGGATGCGCCGCCCTACCTGTGGCAAGACCCCCAGGATCCCAAACACCTGATCGGCGCCAGCGCCGACCTGCTGGCGCAAGTGGCGACGGAGCTGGGGATCAAGATCGAATTGCTCTATGCCGGCAAGCGTGCTCAGGCCCTGGACGAAGTGCGCAGCGGACGCATGGACCTGCTCGTCGACGCCGCGCTGACCATCAGCGAGCTTGAAACCCTGGACTATGTTCATCCGCCCTTGCTGAATAACGATTACCTGGTGTGGACCCGCAAGGATTCGACATTGGTGATCGCTCAGCCCGAGGACCTTCATGGTCATCCCGGGGCATTGTCGCAAAAGGCGCGAATGACCCAGGCATTTGGCGTATTTGCCGAGCAGCAATTGTCCCTGACCCGTACCCCCAACCTGACTGAAGCCTTTCAGAAACTGCTGCTGGGGGAGGTGGAGTATGTCCTGGCAGGGCGTTACTCGGGCCTGGCGATGGCCCAGACATTGGGCATGGCCAATGACCTGCAGGCCGCGCCGCAACCAGTGGATACCCCGGGGCTGTTCCTCGCGGTTTCCCATAACTCCGCCTGCAATGACCCATGGTTGCGCGGACAGCTGGCGCAAAAGATGACAGAATTGGCCGCGTCCGGCCTGACGGAGGCTGTGTTGCAGCGCAATATCGAGCGTTGGAAAACACAGTTGCAGCCACCTGTTGGTGCCCCAAAACAGTAGGGAACATTAGTGACTATTCGACCTCTTTTCGCTGCCCTGGCCGTACTGGCTCTGGCGGGTTGCGCAGCCGATCCGGCGCCGAATGAACAGATTCGCCTGACTGAACAGGCGCTGGAGCAAGCCCGCGCCGTGGGCGCCACATCCGAAGAAGTGCCCGAGTTGAAACTCGCCGAAGAAAAGTTCGCCCGCGCCCAGTCCAACATGGCCGACGAGTCGTTCAAGAAGGCCCGCATGCGCGCTGAGCAAGCCGAACTGGATGCACGCCTGGCCGAAGCGAAGGTGCTGACCCTCAAGGGCGAGGAACACCTGAACGTGCTTAACACCCGCATCGAGCGCTTGCGCAAACAGTTGAGAGATGATGCCCAATGAAGCAGTCCCAAGTATTTGGCGGCCTGATTCTCGCGGGCCTGGCCAGCTTGTACGGTTGCGCGGGTCAGCGCAGCGAAGTGGCGCTGGAAAAGGCAGGTGCCGACTTCCAGAAGGTCAAGGAAGACTCCAACGTATTGCGAGCCGCGCCCAAGGATGTCATCCGCGCCGGTGAATCCCTGGCCCGGGCCGATCGCTTGTCCAGCTACTGGGGCAGCAGCGAAGATGTGCTGCATTACGCCTACCTGAGCCAGCGCTACAGTGAGATTGCCCGTGAGCACAGCAATCAGGTGCTCAATGAGGAGCGGGCGGCGAAGCTCGAGCTGGAGCGCCAGCGCCTGCAATTGGCCCTGCGCGAGTCCAAGTTGCTGAGTGTCCAGCAACAGGGCAAGTGGCTGGAAGAGCAGATCATGGCAATGGCCACCACCCAGACCGATCGCGGCCTGGTGATGACGCTCGGTGACGTGCTGTTCGACACCGGCCAGGCGCAGTTGAAGAACTCGGCAAACCGGGTGGTGCTCAAGATCGTGCAATTCTTGCAGCTCAACCCCAAGCGTGTGGTGCGTATCGAAGGTTACACCGACAGCACCGGCGGCAAGCAGGAAAACCTCAAGCTGTCCCGTAACCGGGCCCAGGCGGTGGCGGACGTGCTGGTGGACCTGGGGATCGACGAAAAGCGCATTCAGGTCGAAGGCTACGGTGATGAGTTCCCGGTCGACGTCAACGCTTCCGAGCGTGGTCGGGCACAGAACCGTCGGGTTGAAATTGTGTTCTCCGACGAGAAAGGCCAGCTCGGCGCCGCCCGCTAAGGGCTGCGTTGCTGGAAAACCCGGCCCCTTCAGAGGCGCCGGGTTTTTTTGGGCCTGCGAATCAGTGATTCATGAGTACAGTTGGGGGCTGTCACTGCCCTCTAGGGTCGGGTAATCTGGCAACTGTCCCAGTACACTTCTAAACTGTTCCGGTACTATCTCTCACAAAAATAAAATGCCCGTGAAATCGAGTGCTGCGTCATGACCAACCTCTTGCTCTATCAACGTATTGCCCAACAACTGGCTGAAGACATCCGGCGCGGTGTGTATCAGCCCGGCGAACGTGTGCCTTCGGTGCGCAAGATGAGCTCGCAGCTCAACGTCAGCCATGCGACGGTGCTGCAGGCCTACGCCAACCTTGAAGATCAGGGGCTGATCCGTGCGCGGCCGCAGTCCGGTTACTACGTGCATCAAACCCCGGCCCTGACGGCGCCGACGCCGGACATCGCGCGGGTCGAGCGTCCGGGGCTGGTCACGCGCAGCAGCATCATCCAGCAAGTGTTGGTTGAGTCGCGCCGCGAAGGGGTATTTCCCCTGGGCGCGGCGGTGCCGAGCGTCGACTACCTGCCTGTACGAGCGCTGCACCAGCAACTGGCCAAGGTCACGCGCTTCCACAGCCCGCGGGCGTTCAGCTACATGTTCAGCCCGGGCTTCGAACCCTTGCGCCGCCAAGTGGCGATTCGCATGCGCGATGCCGGGGTCGTGGTGGATCCCTCCGAGGTGGTGATCACTCACGGTTGCGTGGATGCGCTGCAAATGTCCTTGCGGGTGCTGACCCGGCCAGGAGACCTGATCGCCGCCGAGTCGCCGACCTACTACGGCTTGCTGCAACTGGCGGATCTGCTGGGCCTCAAGGTCATCGAGATCCCCAGCGACCCGGTCACCGGCATGAGCCTGGAAGCCCTGCAACTGGCGGCCAATCAGTGGTCGATCAAGGCGCTGGTGCTGACCACGCGCTTGAGCAATCCCCTCGGTGGGACGATGCCCGAGGAGCGGCAAAAGCAACTGTTGCGCCTGGCCTCGGATTTCGACATCCAGATCGTTGAAGACGATATTTATGGCGAGTTGATGTTCGAGCAGGGACGCACCAAGGCGCTCAAGGCCTATGACCGGTTGGACCGAGTCATTTACTGTTCGAGTTTTTCCAAGACGTTGTCACCGGGCGTGCGCATTGGTTGGATGATTGCCGGCAAATTCCAGCAGGAAATCCAACGGCTCCAGACCTTCAGCACGCATTCGGCATGCAGCGTCACGCAGATGGGCATCGCGGCGTACCTGGAAAATGGCGGCTATGATCGGCACTTGCGTTATATCCGCCAGGAGTACCGCAAAAACCTCAGTGCCTTTCAGTTGGCAGTGCAGCAATACTTTCCCGAAGGTACGCAAATGAGCCGGCCTAATGGAGGCTTCATTCTGTGGGTCAGTCTGCCGGGGCGGGTCAACACTCAGGAGTTGCATGTACGGGCGTTGCAGCAAGGTATCAGCATTGCACCAGGGCTGATTTTCAGTAACACCGAACAGTTCAACCATTGCATCCGCCTCAATTGCGGCACGCCTTGGAACCGCGAGGCTGAACGGGCCTTGATGACGCTAGGCCTGCTGGCCACCCAACTGTGCCAGGAGACCGCCAGCGGTTTTTGATAGAAACTGGCGGCTCCTGCCTGATGTGCTTGTCAGCGGCTGAGTAACAGGCGAGCATGGGGATCTCTGCCGTAAGTGCCGTAGTGTCTATGAAAGCCATTGCTCCTGCCGCCTGGGTTTTGATCGGCCTGTTGACTGCCTTCCATTCGGAAGGTGTCGTGGCTGCGTCGGCGCAGGAGAAACCGGCCGCCAGTGCCACTAAAAGCGCCTCGAAGAAAAAACCGGCAGTTGTTAAAAAAGCGCCGGCTAAAAAAGCTGCGGTAGCGAAGAAAAAACGGGCCCCTGTCGCCTCCAAGAGTCAATCTGCCCGCGAGGTCGCCAAAACCCGGTTACCGCCGGCCAAGCTGGATTTGAGCCTGCCTCAAGACATGGTCGAGGATCTGCAGCCTCCGGGTGCGGTGCCGTTACCCAAGCATGAGCCTTTGCTGCCCTCCATGTTTGGGGAAAAGCCGGGCCCGTTCCAACTCAATGGCCGTTTGTTGAGCAATGAAATGCAGCTGCCGTTGCGCAATCAAGAGCGCAATGAAGTCGAAGGCGCGGCGCTGGATTTCGAATTCAAGCAGTAATCCTTCCTCTCGTCGCTGACTGTAGGGTCATCCTGGCGTACAAGAAAAAACACACGGACGGTAATTTAAAACGAGTGTTTTAGCCGTTACTCTGTGTTCTGTTACCAATCATTACTTGTCGTGAGGATGTTGTCGTCATGAAATGCCGCGAAGGCTGTGGCGCCTGCTGCATCGCCCCTTCCATCAGTTCGCCGATTCCTGGCATGCCCCACGGCAAGCCGGCGGGCGAACGTTGCGTGCAGCTGTCAGTCGATAACCTGTGCCAGATCTTCGGCCAGCCGGAGCGACCGAGGGTGTGCTCGGCGTTCGAGGCCGACATCGAGGTCTGCGGCAACAGCTCTGAAGACGCCATCCGGCTGATCGGTTGGTGGGAGCAAATCACGGCAGCGTAATGGGCCAGTTCGGAACTTCGATAACAAGGAAAAAACTATGGGTTCGCTGCATCGTATGGCTGTGTTGTGTGGTTTGACCGTGCTGCTGGCAACGGCTACCGCCCAGGCAGAAGACTGGAAAGTCGCCAAGGAAGAGGACGGCATCAAGGTTTCCCTCAGTGAAGTGGCCGGTTCCAAGTACAAGGCCTACCAAGGCGTGACCGTCATGAAAACCACCATGGCCAAGCTGCAAGCGCTTCAGGAAGACGTTTCGGCTGCCTGTGCCTGGATTCACGAATGCAAGAGCCAGGAGCTGCTCAAGCATGAAGGGGACCAGAGCTGGACCTACACCCAGTTCAACACGCCCTGGCCGGTTACCCCGCGGGACTCGGTGTTGCAAGTGACCACCGTCAAAGGTGCCGATGGCAGCCTGACCCGCAACCTCAAGGGCGTGCCAACCTACCGGCCTGAAAAAAAGGGTTTTGTGCGGGTCACTCAAGTTGAAGGCTTCTGGAAATTCACGCCCAAGGACGCCGGTCAGGTCGAAGTAATCTATCAGGTCCACACCGAACCAGGTGGCGATGTTCCTTCCTGGCTGGCCAACAAGTTCGTGGTGGATGCGCCGTTCAATACGTTGAAAGCCTTGAAAGCACGTGCCGAGAAATAATCGCCGACGCTGCATGAAAAACCGCCCGTGAGGCGGTTTTTTTTATGGCAGCCGTCCAACGACTGAGCGGAACGATTGTTCAGCCCTGAATGTCGAGATAGAGGTAAGCCAGGCCCTGAATTGATCGAGGAGACACCGATGCAAAAGTGGGAAATCACTTTCGTTGATGATCACGGCGAAGCCATCGCCGAGCGGTTCGACTATGAACAGGAGCCCACGATGGAGCAGGCTGCGCAGTTGATTCGCCAAAAGCTGCTCCCCGTACCCGCCAAGCTTGATCTCAATGACCTGGAGGGCCGCACGGCAGACCCTACGGTCAAGAATCTCAAATCCCAGCACAGTATCGAAATCATCAGCATTACACCGATTTCATGAAGTCACTGCCTGGCCCCGCTTGGCAGTGACCACTACTTGCAGCTACTCTGCAATTGAGATCAGCGAAAGGATCGCTTAGGTCCGGTCTTGTCAGCTACATGCTTGTGTCCCGACGGTAATTTGATGCCGTATCGCTGCAACCCAAGGGTTGCCCGCACGGGAAGACGGAAAGTCTATCCATCGGTTTGAGGAGGACGTTTCATGAGCACAGCCTATCAAGAAGACATCAGCACCAGTGTGCTTCGCCGCATGAAAGAAGGCGGTTTCGATTTCTCACAATTCCATCCCATCGAGTTCTACGCCATTTTCCCGGATGAGGAGCGGGCGCGCAGGGCGGCAGGTCAATTTCGGGGTGAGTCATTGAATGCACAGATCAGCGCACGGGATGACGGCGCCTGGTCATTGGAGTTGAGCCGGGTGATGTACGCCACCTACGATGACATTGGAGACTTCGAACAAAACTTCGAGGCGGTGGTGGAGCCTTTGGGTGGCATCATCGAGGGGTGGGGCGTCAAACAGGAAATACGGCGCCTGCACGCCTGACCGTTCATTCACGCAACCCGAGCAACGGCTGACCCATGTGTCGGCCGTTTTCATAGGTGTGCTCCCACCGGGTCACCTCAGGCACAAAACCGACTTCATGGGGCCAACGGCTGTTTACGCCCCGCCATGTGCTTGAGATACCCCACCAGCAGATCCAGCTCCGCATCCGGCAGCACCGTGGCCGAGAACGCCGGCATCTTCCCTTGGGGCCAGCGACGCAGGCTTTGTGGGTCGCGGATATAGCGCTTGAGGAAATCCCCGGAAAAGTACTCGGTAGGATTGAAGGGGATGTTCAGGTCCGGGCCAAACTGCGCGTCGCCTGCGCCGTTGAGCCGATGGCAAGCCAGGCAGTTTTTCTGGAACAGTTCAAAGCCCTTATAGACCGGGTCAGCCTGAGTCACCGTGGGCGCCGGCAGCAGGGCAGGGAAGCGCTCGGCTACCGCTGACAGGCGCTTGATGGTCGCCACCGCGTACGGCCATTGTTCGGGGCTGATGTGACCTGCCTGGGGGTTGGTCCAGACCAGATAGAAGGGCCCGGCGCTGCCCTTGCCTTCACCCATTGGGGGCCAGGGGTGGGCCGGGTCTTCGATCGCCAGCCAGGCTCGCGCGCCGTTTGTGTTGAGTAACGGTGCTGCGGGCAATTCGGCGGCAAATCCGTCCAGCGCCACGGCCTGGAGATGGTCGTCGGGCTCGACGCCAGTCAACAGCGCTGTCAGCGGCACGGCGCGATAATTCATCGGCTTTTTGTAGGAAACGTCTTCAGCGATCTGGATCGTTCGGGCTTCAGGATGCTGGAGCAGTTCTTCGGTCTGCCAGGTGCGGGCAGTCGTGCCCAGCTCCAGCACCAGCTGCGCGGCAAACAAGGGCGTGCTGAGCAGCAGCGCGCCGAACACAATGAGAACTTTCACGAGGGTCGTTTTCCATGTCGAGGGAGTGCCGCAAAGGTTGGCACAGCCACCGCGACTCGAACAACGAACTCGTCACATTTTTTGATGATACAAGCGCTACCGCTTGCCGATGGTACAGGCACCCGCGCGCCGGATTCAGCCGATCACCTTGGTGATATTCGGCACAATCAACAGCAGCGTCGTGGCGAAGAGAATGAGTCCGGCTTGGCGAACTTTCGAATGTTTGAACATGGCTGACCCGCCTTTTTTGTTATTTCCTGAGGCCAGCCTGCATATCTCCTGACGGCTGGCGTTGCACTTCCTGTCTGACAAGCGCCTCGGCAAAACCCGACGACTATCTTGTACAAGGATTACATTAGGGGCCGCAGCCGCCTTGGCTTAGATCCAATTCGTATTAGTTTGCTGCCGTCCGCTCTTAAAGTGGTATGAGGCCTAGTGCCACCTTCGTGAAGGCCCTTTTGCTAGACACTTTGCTCACCTGAATCGGTTAACCCGATAGCATGCTACCGTTCGTCTGAGCGTGGCCGTCAACGTGGTTGAGCACTGCGGTCATTGAATCTCGGGCCGCTGGGCTTATGGTTGGAGCCATTGCATTGTCCCAGTGGTTTGAGGATGTCATGACCGAAGCTTTGATTTTTGACGCATTACGCACCCCCCGTGGCAAGGGCAAGGCCGATGGCGCTTTGCACAGCGTCAAGCCGGTGAACCTGGTGGGCGGCCTGCTCGCCGCCCTGCAGCAGCGCATGGGCCTGGACACCAGTCAGGTTGACGATATCGTGCTCGGTTGCGTGACGCCGATAGGTGATCAGGGCGCCGACATCGCCAAGACCGCCGCGCTGATCGCCGATTGGGATGTCAGCGTGGCAGGCGTGCAGCTCAACCGGTTCTGCGCCTCGGGCCTGGAAGCGGTAAACCTGGCGGCGATGAAAGTGCGCTCCGGGTTCGAGGATCTGGTGGTGGCCGGAGGTGTCGAATCCATGTCTCGCGTGCCCATGGGCAGCGACGGCGGCGCTTGGGCGCTGGATCCTCAATCCAATCTGCAGGGCCACTTCACACCTCAGGGCATCGGTGCTGACCTGATCGCAACCCTGGAGGGCTTCAGCCGCGAGGACGTCGATGCTTTCGCGCTGCACTCCCAGCAAAAGGCGGCCCGGGCCCGGGCCGACGGTTCGTTCAACAAATCCCTGGTGGCGGTGCGGGACCAGAATGGCATCGTGCTGCTGGATCACGACGAATTCATCCGTGCGGACTCGACTCTGGAGGGCCTGGGCAAGCTCAAGCCGAGTTTCGCAGCCATGGGCCAGATGGGCTTCGACGCTACGGCGCTGCGGGTCTACAGCCATGTGGAACGGATCAATCATGTCCACACGCCGGGCAACAGTTCCGGCATCGTCGATGGGGCGGCGCTGATGCTGATCGGTTCCGAAGCCAAGGGGCAGGCGCTGGGGCTGCAACCGCGGGCGCGGATCGTCGCCACGGCTGTCACCAGCACCGATCCGACCATCATGCTCACCGGCCCGGCGCCGGCTACCCGCAAGGCTCTGGTCAAGGCTGGGCTGCGGGTGGAGGACATCGACCTGTTCGAAGTCAACGAAGCGTTCGCCTCAGTGGTGCTCAAGTTCATCAAGGACATGGCCATCGACCCCGCCAAGGTCAACGTCAACGGCGGCTCCATCGCCATGGGGCATCCCTTGGGGGCTACAGGCTGCGCAATTCTCGGCACCTTGCTCGATGAGTTAGAGGCGCGTCACCTGCGCTATGGCCTGGCGACGCTGTGTGTCGGCGGCGGCATGGGCATTGCCACCGTTATCGAACGTCTCTGAGCCCCGACTTCAAGGAATACTTTTCATGAGCGATGCCATCCGTTACGAAACCGGCCAGGACCGGATCGTCGTCCTGACCCTGGACATGCCAGGCCAGAGCGCCAACACCATAAATGCGACGTACCGCGAGGCCATGGCTGCCTGCGTCGCTCGGTTGACCGCCGAAAAAGACTCGATTGCCGGGGTGATCATTACCTCGGCCAAGAAGACCTTCTTCGCTGGCGGTGACCTCAACGAGCTGGTCAAGGTCGGTAAACCCCAAGCCAAGGCATTCTATGAAATGGTGCTCGGGCTCAAGGCGCAACTGCGTGCCCTGGAAACCCTGGGAAAACCGGTGGTGGCGGCCATCAATGGCGCGGCCCTGGGCGGCGGCTGGGAAATCTGCCTGGCTTGCCATCATCGTGTGGCGCTGGATCACCCGTCGGTGCAGATTGGCTTGCCGGAAGTCACCCTGGGCCTGTTGCCAGGTGGCGGCGGGGTGGTGCGGATGGTGCGGTTGCTTGGCTTGGAGAAAGCCTTGCCGTATTTGCTCGAGGGCAAGAAGGTGCGCCCGCAACAGGCACTGCAGGCCGGTCTGATCGATGAGCTGGCGGTGGATCGCGAGGACCTGCTGAGCAAGTCCAGGGCCTGGATTCTCGCCAACCCCAGCGTGGTCCAACCTTGGGATGCGAAAGGCTATCAGATCCCGGGTGGCACGCCGTCTCACCCGAAAGTCGCGCAAATGCTGGCGATAGCACCTTCCATCCTGCGCAACAAAACCCAGGGTTGCCTGCCCGCGCCGGAGAAAATTCTCTGCGCGGCAGTGGAAGGTGCCCAGGTGGATTTCGACACCGCCCACGTGATCGAAACCCGCTACTTCACTGAGCTGACCACTGGCCAGGTGGCCAAGAACCTGATCGGCACTTTCTGGTTCCAGCTCAACGAAATCAAGGCCGGCGGTTCGCGCCCGCAGGGCTTTGCACCTTATCTGACTCAAAAAGTCGGGGTGCTCGGCGCTGGCATGATGGGGGCTGGTATCGCCTACGTCAGCGCCATGGCCGGGATTGCGGTGGTGCTCAAGGACGTCAGCCTTGCCGCCGCCGAGAAAGGCAAGGCCCGTACGGCGGCGCTGCTGGATAAGAAGGTCGCCCGCGGGCAGCTCACCGTCGAGCAGTGCGAAGCCACGCTGGCGCGGATTCAAACCACTGACAGCGACGCGGACCTGGCCGGTTGCGATCTGGTCATTGAGGCGGTGTTTGAGGATCGCGCCCTGAAAGCCAGCGTCACAGCCGCTGCCCAAGCGGTTGTTGGGGCGGACGCGGTGCTCGCCTCCAACACCTCGACCCTGCCCATCACCGGCCTGGCGACGGCTGTACCGGATCAGACGAAGTTCATCGGTCTGCATTTCTTCAGCCCGGTGGAGAAAATGCCTCTGGTGGAAATCATCAAGGGCGCCCGTACCAGCGGCGAGACCCTGGCACGAGCTTTCGATTTCGTTCTGCAAATCAACAAGACGCCGATCGTGGTCAACGACAGTCGTGGTTTCTTCACCTCTCGGGTATTCGGCACCTTTACCAACGAAGGCATCGCCATGCTGGGTGAGGGCGTGAGTGCGCCGATGATCGAGACCGAGGCGCGCAAGGCCGGGATGCCGGTAGGGCCTCTGGCGATCTCTGACGAAGTTTCCCTCAGCCTGATGAGCCATATCCGCGCGCAAACCGCCAAAGACCTGCAAGCGGAAGGGCAAACGCCGATCGAGCACCCGGCGTTCGCCGTGATTGACCTGCTGCTCAACGAATACAAGCGGCCAGGCAAAGCCGCCGGGGCCGGTTTCTACGAGTATCCGGCCGACGGGCAGAAACACCTGTGGCCGGAGCTCAAGCATCGTTTCGAGAAAGCCGACGGGCAGATCTCGCCACAGGACATCCGCGATCGCCTGCTGTTCATCCAGGCCCTGGAAACCGTGCGCTGCGTAGAGGAGGGCGTGCTCACCTCCACGGCGGACGCCAACGTCGGCTCGATTTTCGGTATCGGTTTCGCCGCCTGGACCGGCGGTGCGTTGCAGTTCATCAACCAGTACGGCCTGCGGGATTTTGTCGCCCGCGCTCAATATCTGGCCGAGCAGTATGGCGAGCGATTTTCACCACCGGCCTTGTTGCTGGAGAAAGCCGCCAGGCAAGAACTGTTCTGACTGACAGGGGAAGGGGCTTGCCTTGGGACGGTATTTCAAGGCACGCTCAGGGGGTGTGCAATATTCCCATCATCGTGTCAGGTATTTTTTATGTCGCTGCGCATCTGCATTTTGGAAACCGATACCCTGCGTCCGGAACTGATCGACCAATATCAGGGTTACGGGCAGATGTTCCAGCGCCTGTTTTCACAACAGCCCGTCGCGGCTGAGTTCATTGTGTACAACGTGATGCAGGGGCAATACCCCAACGGTGATGAGTCGTTCGACGCTTACCTGGTAACCGGCAGCAAAGCCGACTCCTTCGGCACCGACCCCTGGATTCAAACCCTCAAGACCTTCTTGCTGGATCGCTACCAGCGAGGCGACAAGTTGCTGGGCGTGTGCTTCGGTCATCAACTGCTGGCGCTGTTGCTGGGCGGCAAGGCCGAGCGCGCCACTCAAGGCTGGGGCGTGGGCACCCACCGCTACAAGCTCGCGGCCAAGGCGCCATGGATGAGCCCGGTGATGGAAGAGCTGACCCTGCTGATCAGTCACCAGGACCAGGTCACCGAGCTGCCGGAAAACGCCACGGTGATCGCGTCCAGCGATTTTTGCCCGTTCGCCGCCTACCACATCAACGATCAGGTGCTGTGCTTCCAGGGCCACCCGGAATTCATCCACGATTACTCCCGGGCGCTGCTGGAGATCCGCCAGCAACACCTTGGCGAGCAGATCTACCGCCAAGGCATGGCCAGTCTTGAACAGGCGCATCACGGCACCACGGTGGCTGAATGGATGATGCGTTTCGTCGCGCACAAGCCTGAAACCGCAGCGGCCCAAGACTAAAACACCATCGCCCCCACACTTGATAGACAGGTAATCAAGTGTGGGAGCGAGCCTGCTCGCGATGAATGTCACGCCAGCCTCAACCGCCTACAAGCTTGCTTACAACCACCCCGAGCGCTTGAAGCTCCCCCACAACGCGGTACAGCCCACCGCGATAAACCCCAGCACCAGAAAGTACCCGTAGTGCCAGGTCAACTCCGGCATGTTCTCGAAGTTCATCCCATAGATTCCGGCTACCGCCGTGGGGAACGCCAGGATCGCCGCCCACGCCGCGAACTTGCGCTGCACCACGCTCTGGCGCGACGCTTCGAGCAGCACGCCGACTTCAATGGTCTGGCTGGCGATGTCCGCCAAAGTCGCCAGGTCTTCCATCTGCCGCGTGACATGAATCTGCACATCGCGGAAGTACGGGCTCATGTTTTTGTCGATGAAGGGAAAGTCCAGTCTTTGCAGTTCTTCGCTGATTTCCACCATCGGTGCTGCATAACGGCGCAGGCGTAATACGTCACGGCGCAAGCTGTGCAAGTTCTGAATATCCCGCTCGTTCAGGGAGCTGCACAGTACGTTGCGCTCCAGTTCATCGATCTCGGCGTGAATGGCTTCACCCACCGGCTGGTAATTTTCAATGACGAAATCCAGGATGGCATAGAGAACGAAATCTTCCCCGTGCTCCAGCAGAATAGGCCGCGCCTCACAGCGTTGTCGCACGTGGGCGTAGGACGCCGAGTGGCCATTGCGGGCGGTGATGATGTAGCCGTTGCCGGCGAAGATATGAGTCTCGATGAACTGTAGCTTGCCGTCCTTGCGCACCGGCGAATACGTGACGATAAACAGTGCATCGCCAAAGGTCTCCAACTTGGGGCGACTGTGCTTCTCCATCGCGTCTTCAATCGCCAATTCATGCAGGTTGAATTGACGTTGCAGGTTGGTCAGTTCCTGGGCACTGGGCTCTTCCAGGCCGATCCATACAAAGTGGCCCGGTTTGGCTGCCCAGGCGCTGCCTTCGTCGAGGGTGATGTTGGTGACTTTCTTACCGGCGCTGTAAACCGCAGCAGCAACGACTCTACCCATGATGGTGGTTCACTTCTTCTTGGAAAATGGCAGTGGCAGGCAATCTGTAGCTTAGTGTGCCCTGCTGCTTGAGAGTCAGCAAAATCCACCGAGTTCGCCGGTAGAGTCAAATGCCCTACAGGTGGAATCAGAATCGTGCGGGTTTTTGTGGTGAGGGGATAAACCCCCTCGCCACAGGGTTATGTGCCCGGCTGGCTATTGTTTAACAGGCTCGTTAAACAGCCTGCACCTGCCGGTCCATCACCGCGATGCACTCGCGCATTTGCTCACGGCACTGGGCGATGAGCTGGGGCATGTCATCCAGGCTCAACCCCGCCGTGGGAATGGCCGGTAGCGAGCGTATGAGGATGTCGCCGCCTCGCCAGCGATTGAGGCGCATGTGCTTGATGTAGCTGCTGACGCACACCGGAACAATCGGTACCCCGGCGGCGATCGCCATCTGGAACGCGCCTTTCTTGAAGGGCAGCAGATCCTCGCCAAGATTGCGCGTGCCTTCCGGGAATACCCAGATCGATGTGTCCTCATGCTGCAACGTGTGAGTGGTGGTCAACATCGACTGGCGCGCCTTGATCGCGTTACCCCGGTCAATCAGCACATTGCCCGCCAGCCAGAACAATTGCCCGAACAACGGCACCCACTTCAGGCTCTTCTTACCGATGCACACGGTGCGGTAGGGCACCACGTTACCGAACATGAACAGGTCATAGTTGGACTGGTGGTTGGCAATGATCACGCAGCTCTGGGACTTGTTTACCAGGGTGTCGACCTCGGCCTTCACCCGCAGACGCAAAATGCACATGGCGGGCCACGCATACAATCTGGCGCATAAACGGCTGTTGTCTGGATTGAACGGCCGACACAACCCCAGGATCACCCCGAGCACACCCGCCAGCACAAAATGCACACCCATCAACAACATACGCAATAAAAACAGCATCTACAGGCCCCGTCGGGACAAAAGGTGGCGCAGTGTACGGATGTGCACTGTTTTCGGCAATTGCCGCTATAGAGGTAGGAGATGGGCGATGTTTGAGAGCATGTTTCCGATTAACGTGTCAGAAGCAGGCTAGAGCGGTTGTCGGTTTTTAAACGGAGCATGTAAGAAAAAGCCCGACACAGCGGTCGGGCTTTTCGTTTTGCGCTGAGGCAAGTTAACCCATGTGCTCCTGATCCAGCAGAATTGCACTGTCCAGCGTCTCCAGCAGGGCCTTGCGCACTTTCAGCTTGGTGTTCTTGTGGGCGGTCATGTTGATTTTCTTCAACTGACGCGCGGCCTCCAGCGCCGCACCCTGCAGCTCATCGGTCGACACCACCTTGTCGAGGAAGCCGGCGTCCACCGCGCTCTGCGGGTTGAACATCTCGCCATTGATCACCGAGCGATGAAACGCGGATTTGCGCAGGCGATCGCGGGCCAGCTCGATACCGGCGTGGTGCATGGTCATGCCGATCTGCACTTCGTTCAGGCCAATGCTGAACGGTCCATCGACACCGATGCGATAATCCGCCGACAGCAGCAGGAACGCTCCCTTGGCCACCGCATGCCCTGGGCACGCGACAACGACGGGGAAGGGGTGCGACAACAGGCGACGGGCCAGGGTCGAGCCGGCCGTGACCAGACTCACCGCTTCCTTGGGACCGGCGGTCATCACCTTCAAATCATAACCACCGGACAGAATCCCCGGTTGCCCGGTAATGATCACCACCGCCCGATCCGTCACAGCCTGATCCAGCGCAGTGTTGAACGCGGCAATCACATCCGGCGAGATGGCATTGACCTTGCCGTTGTTCAAGGTCAGGGTCGCGATACCGTCTTCGAGATGGTAGGCAATCAGGTCGCTCATGGCGCTATTCCTTGTAAGAGAAGTGACGCAGACGTTACCCACCGCCGCAGGCCAGGTAAAGCGCTGTGACTGACTCACCGGTCAGCCCCCAGCCCCGACAAACCGCCTGACCGCCCCATCGCCCGCGCCTTGCTCCATGGAACACTGCACACACAAACCCGAAGATTGGCCGGTTTGCCATGCTCGGACGCGTTTGAAATGTCCGATCACCTTAACCGCATGAAAATTCTGAAAAAAACCTTTGCCATCGGAAAAGCTTTCGACTACATTAGCGCGCCTCGACAGACTGAACAGTTTGCCGAGACACGGTGAAGTGTCCGAGTGGCTTAAGGAGCACGCCTGGAAAGTGTGTATACAGGAAACTGTATCGAGAGTTCGAATCTCTCCTTCACCGCCACATTCTGCAAACACAAACCCCTGATTTTCC
Organism: Pseudomonas sp. P105; assembly: GCF_032614175.1. Lineage (NCBI taxonomy): Bacteria > Pseudomonadati > Pseudomonadota > Gammaproteobacteria > Pseudomonadales > Pseudomonadaceae > Pseudomonas > Pseudomonas sp. P105. The sequence continues at coordinate 4,442,943 of NZ_CP126693.1, read as the reverse complement.
TAGAGAAAGTCGGGGGTTTGTGGTTTTTGGCGTCTGGAAAAAGGCGATATGGGGCCGGCGGGCGACTTCCCGCGTGCTGGCGGCAACCACGCATAGGAGCCAGGCTCAGGTGCCCACGCCGTTCCACCAAACAGCATCGGGCAACCTCACAGCAGTATCGAGCAAAAGCTTCCGAGCCCATGCCGTTAAGGTTCCTCTTGAAGAGGTTCCTATCAACGTATTGTTGTGAGAGAAAGATCATGACCCCATGGATGAGTTTGGCTGTGCGCCTTCAGGCTGTCGCGCTGTGTTTGGTGCTTTCAACGAACACGGTTTCAGCGTCGCAAGCCGCTGACCAAAACATCAATACCGACCTGGTGCGCCAAGCATTTACCCACTGGCAACAAGGCCAAGGCACGGTTTTCGATCTGCTGGCGCCCGACGCAACGTGGACCGTATCTGGATCAAGCCCGGTTTCTGGTGTGTATAACAGCAAGACGGATTTAATCGAACGAGCCGTACGACCGATCACCGCTCGGCTGGCAACGCCCATTTCCCCTACCGTGCAAAGCATTGTGGCTGAGGGCGATGTCGTAGTGGTTCTCTGGAAGGGAGAGGCCATGGCCCTTGACCGCAAGCCCTACAACAACACTTACCTGTGGCACATGACACTCAAGGATGGCCAGATCACAGAGGTAACAGCCTTTCTGGACACCTACGTGTTGAATGACCTTATGCGTCGGGTTGATCCTGTTCGGTAATAGACCGCAAAAAGACGGCTCGTTGAATAAACGAGCCGTTTTTTTATGCCGGTGTTATCAAGGCAAGGGGCTGGCTATCAAAGATGATCCGCATCAATCACAGCCTTGGCAAACGCTTGCGGATCTTCCTGCGGCAAGTTGTGGCCGATGCCGCCGCTGATCAACCGGAACTCGTACTTGCCGGTGAAGCGCTTGGCGTAATCCTCGGGAGCTGGGTGCGGCGCGCCGTTGGCATCGCCTTCAAGGGTGATGGTCGGCACGCTGATGGAGGGCGCCGTCGCCAGTTTCTGTTCCAGCGCGTCGTATCGGGTCTCGCCCTGGACCAAACCGAGACGCCAACGGTAGTTGAATACGGTGATCTCGACGTGGTCGGGGTTTTCCAGCGCCTTGGCGCTGCGGTCGAAGGTGGCGTCATCGAATGCCCATTTGGGCGACGCCAGTTGCCAGATCAACTTGGCGAAGTCGTGGGTATTTTTCTCGTACCCGGCGCGGCCACGGTCGGTGGCGAAATAAAACTGATACCACCACTGCAACTCGGCCTTGGGTGGCAGCGGGTTCTGGCCGGCGGCCTGGTTGCCGATCAGATAGCCGCTGACCGCGACCAGCGCCTTGACCCGCTCCGGCCACAGGGCCGCGACGATGTCCGCCGAACGTGCGCCCCAATCGTAGCCACCGAGCACAGCTTGCTTGATTTTCAGTGCATCCATGAAGTCGATCACGTCACTGGCCAACGCGGCTGGTTGACCGTTGCGAAGCGTTTTTTCGGACAGGAAATGCGTATCGCCGTAGCCCCGGGCATAGGGCATCAGCACGCGGTATCCCTTTGCTGCGAGCAAGGGCGCGACTTCGTCATAGCTATGAATGTCGTACGGCCAGCCGTGCAGCAGAATCACCACCGGCCCATCGGCGGGGCCGGTTTCGGCGTACGCCACGTTCAGCAGACCGGCCTTGATATGCTTCAGCGCACCGAACGGGGAGGGCGTTGTATGCGTGATGCCGGACTTGTTCGCGGTTGGCTGCGCGGCGCTGGTGGATTTCCCGTGGGCTACCCCGAGCGCGCCGAACAGACTGAGAGCGAGGATGGATGAGCCGAGCAGGCGGCGATGGGTTTTACCGGTTTTGCTGTGCTGCAGTGCCGTTTTCATGGTGATGCCTCCATTGCGAGCCATGGGTCAGGGGCTCTGGTTGATGCCCTTGAAACCTTGGGTGCATTTGAACGGGGCAACGTATCCGGGCTGTGTCGAATGGGAGGTAAAAGTGCAAGGTTATGTAGCGATGTATCCTCGGGATACACGAGGATACATCGCAGCAAGATTGCCGGCGGCTAACGATTTTGGCCGGCTGCAGGATCGTTCTGTCGCAGATAATAATTGTCGAACTCACCGCTTTCGATGAGTTGGAAACCGTGACGAATGTAGAAGCGATTCGACGCGCTTTCTTTGAGAGCGCCCACTCGTAATGGCAGCGCAGCGGCATCCGCCTCTTTGAATATTTGGCTGAGAACAGCAGAGCCTATTCCTGATCCCTGCGCGTCAGGGTGCACGTACAAGTGGTCAAGCAAGAGTTCATTGTCGTGACGTTTGATGACTACGAACCCCACCCTCTGTCCTGTTACCACGATGTGGCGTGTGCAGTCTGGTTTAAAACCGCCTAGAAATCGCTCGCGTGCGCGCACGGGATCAAATCGCCCGACACGCTCAAGACTTTCGCGCATGGCTTCGATTCTGACGGCTACCAGATCGTCCAGGTCGCTGTTTTGAGCGGGGACCAAGGTGACAAGCGAATGGGGTGTGAGGGGCATTATTTCGTGCTCTATCATTTTGCCGAAAGACGTTGATCAGTGTGAGATTGTTGCCTGCCGAGTGCGGCATCCTGGGCGCGCGAGGGGCCGGATAAAAACCGGGATCAGGCATATCCCGGTGGAAGCCGGGTCGCCACATGGTTCCAGCATCTGGCGATCTCCACGGCAATACTGCCGCTGGGTTTTCGGACCTCGAGTTGATCATTTATCGTGAGCTGCTCCAGCAGCCACTCATCCGTCCATCCCGCCCATTCGCCTGCGACGGACCTGAGGTTGGCTTCCAGGACCGGGAACACTTCATTCCATAGGATGCTGTGGATTACCTTAGGTGAATAGCCGGTTTCAAGGATCACGCGAGCGATGTAGTCGTAGGTTAATTCGTCGATCTCGGTGTCGAGAAACAGTGATGAAAGGGCTTGCCAGATTTTCAGGCGATTGGGGTCAGCGGTTTTCATGCTTTGACTCTTTTTGTTGATGGCAAGGCTGGGCGTGTTCGTTTGAGTAATCGGCAATAGCATCCGTGGTTCAGCCTTCGGCCTGGACGTCTTGAAACTATCTTTCTGTCGTGGTTTCTGTCCATTGTCATGCGTCTATGATCACTGATCACCCGGAGCGAGAACTTGAAATGGATGCCTACATTCGCCTCGCAACAGTCGAGGACGCGCAAGCAATAAGCAACGTTGTGATCAGCGCTCTGCGTCAGTCCAATACGAAAGATTATCCGGCCGATGTAATCGTCCGGGTAGAGCAGAACTTTTCTCCACTGGCGATTGAGCGATTGATGGTGCGGCGTCGGATGTATGTGGCATCTGTCGATCAGCGTGTCGTCGCGACTGCCAGCCTCGATGGAGATGTGATCAGAAGTGTTTTTGTAGCGCCGCGGTATCAAAGAGCAGGCCTTGGCAGACGGCTAATGTCGGTCATTTGTTCAGCCGCTCTCGACATGGGTCTGGTCACTTTGCATGTGCCATCCTCCATCACGGCAGAGAGCTTTTACACAGAGCTGGGATTTCAGAAGGTACGTGACGAATTTGACGGTGCTGAACGCACGATCATCATGCGTAAATCCATGATGGAAACCACCCCCACGATTCAGACCCGCCGTCTTATCCTCACGCCTTTACAACTGGCCGATGCACCAGCTATCCAACAGCTGTTTCCTCATTGGGAAGTGGTGCGTTATCTCGACAGTCGCGTGCCATGGCCCTATCCGGAAGACGGCGCGCTGACGTACGTTCGCGACCATGCGCTTCCCGCCATTGCGGCCGGGCGCGAGTGGCATTGGATGATCCGTACTTGCGAAGATCCGGCACATTGCATCGGTAGCATCAGCCTGTACGATCAACCGGGCAACAACCGAGGTTTTTGGCTGGCGCCTCAATGGCAGGGCAAAGGCTACATGCGCGAAGCCTGTGAAGTTATCAACGCCTATTGGTTTGAAAACCTGGGGCGTCCCGTCATGCAAGTCCCCAAGGCGGTGGGCAATCATGCTTCGCGTAAAGTTTCGGAACACGAAGGCATGCGCATGATTGCAACGCGGCAGGGCAATTTTGTCTGTGGGCCGTTGCTACAGGAAGTTTGGGAAATGACGCGGGAGGCATGGCTTGAGAAAAAAGCGGCTTTGGGGCCTTTGAGCAGGGTGCAATGAGCTTGGTCGCCTTTGACGACCATTAATTACAGTCGCCAGACCTGAATATGCCTACAGGGTAAAGGAGTGTGAAATGGATATTCCACAGGGCTTCAAACCGTTATTTCGGAGCAGTCCTTTTCTTGATCTACTGGGCCCTTTCCACTATCGGGAAAACGCCGAAGGATTCACCGTTGGGATTCGGATCGAGGAGAAACACACTAATGCGCGTGGACTCGCTCACGGAGGGTTGTTCATGGCGCTGGCTGACATTGCTTTGGGCTACAGCGCTGCCTTCTCGAAAGATCCGCCCCTCAAGCTCGTGACGACCACAATGACCACTGATTTCGCCGGCTCCGCTAAGGTCGGTGATTGGTTGGAGGCGGCTGTCGATATTCAAAAATCCGGTAGCCGACTGGTTTTCGCCAATACCTATATAAGCGCTGGAGAGGAGCGCGTGGTGCGAGCCAGTGCGTCTTTTCTTGTGGTTGGTTGAAGCGTCAGCACATTTTTGGACGTAGTAACGGGGTCATTTCAGAAGGCAATCAGCGAAGTATCACAGAGTGTCTGTCGCCAGCGGTTTTCGGGTAAATCCGTTAACGACGATGTACAGCAATGGACCGATCGATACGAAGAACGCTGTGATCAACAAGTATGGCAGCAAGGACAGGAGCGATCTGCCTTTGGAGCGCGAGTCTCTGTACATCCAGAGGCATGCCATAAACCCGAGGAGATAGAGGTCGATGACCACCTGCGCAGTATCTGGGCTAGACATGAGTTCGACTCCGAACGCCAGGAGCGATTGCTCAGCGAGGAATAAAGTACTCGCCGTATAAAGGAAAAAAAGCAGCAGCGTGACAAGTGCTATGTAGGGTTTTTTCACTTTGCCCTCCTTGGACAAGATCATCGGTCAGTTGAGTCAGGCTAGTGATATGACCGCCCTGGCTGCAATGACCTCTGAGGTCATGGACGCCGCCCACCCGAAATGCCAGAGTCAGCGCATGAGCAGCCAACCTTTTCCTCGAACAACGCCCCCCGTCGCAGCGGGTGTGCAACTGCGTCAGTTGCGCCAACAAGCCGGGTTAAGTCAGCTGGACCTCGCATTGATTAGCGGAGTTTCTCAGCGCCATCTCAGTTGTATCGAAACGGGCCGTGCCAAACCGAGTCCTAGCACCCTACATAACTTATTGACGACATTGGACGCTCCTTTGGAGCGGTGTAACGAGATCTTTCTCGCCTGCGGCTATGCCCCGCGTTACGAAGCGACGCCGCTTACCTCACCGTCAATGGAAGTGGTGCGTGATGCCATCAATCATGTGCTTCACGCCAACAACCCTGCCCCGGCGATCGTCCTGGGTAGCCACTGGGAAGTTCTTGCAGCTAACGCCAGTACCGGTGTGTTGTTTGATCTAGTGGGCCTTGCCAAAGACGCAACGCAAGGGCTGAACCTGTTAGTGACGCTCCTGCAACCAGGCGGTTTGGGCGATCATTTGAACAATGCCGAGGAAATAAAATGGGTGGCCTGGCAACGGGCAACTCGAGAGGCCCTGAACAATCCCGGACTGGCCGATATTCTGCAAAGCCTACCAGTGCCGGACAGCCTTTCAACGCTGTCTGACGAACTTCCACCCCTGTTGCTGACGCGAGTCAACTCGTTGCATGGGGAACTGAAATTCATGTCGACCTTCACCACCTTCGGCATGCCGCTGGACATCACGATGAGTTCATTGCGTATTGAGCACTTGATTCCTGCCGATGCGAAAACCTGGGAAGTTATGACCGATGCTTACGAAAGATCGCTGCAAGGAAGCACACATGGAACCGACATTTAATCGAATCATGCTGTACGTACGGAACGTCCCGGCAACCTGCGCTTTCTATGAGCAACATTTCGGCTTTGTCAGTGAAAAGCATGCCGATGATCGCGTCACGGAATTGAGGTCTGTAAACGGAGGCGCGATTCTGATGGTTCATTCGGCAGGGAAGGGCGTTAAAACGGGGCAGGTCACAGTCAAGCTTGTTTTTGATACCCGGGATGTTGAGGGCTTCAAGGAGAAGTGCCTGGCCCAAGGCTTGAAGTTTGGCGCCACCCACAAGGCCGACGGCTATTCATTCGCCAATGCCAAAGACCCTGATGGCAACACCATCTCTATTTCCAGTAGAGCGTTTGCATGCCGCTGAGCTTTCATAAAATGCACGCCAATGGCGATGATTTTATTGTCGTGGACGCGCGAAACTCAGCCAACCCCATAACCAGTGCCCTGGCCCGGCGGATGGGTGATCGCAACCGAGGCATCGGTTTCAATCAACTCGCGGTGATGCTCGATTGTGAGGATGCAGACGCACGCCTGATGTTCTGGAATGCAGATGGCTCCACGCTGGACGTTTGCGGCAGCGCGACGCGGGGCGCTGCGGATCGGCTGATGCGCGAATCGAATTTGACTTCGATAACGCTGCGCACCCATCGCGGTCTGCTCACGTGCGAACGAATTTCAACCGGCGCAATTTCCGTCAACATGGGGCAGCCGCTTTTCGGCTGGTCGGACATTCCCCTGGCTGGGGACCTGGACAGCGCTGTTCTGCCACTGGCGGGTAGCCCGATAGCGTGCAGCATGGGCAACCCACACTGCACTTACTTTGTGGATGATCTGGCCGACGTTGATATCGCGACAGTCGGACCGGCAATTGAAAGCAGTGCGCTGTTCCCGCTCAAGACCAACGTGCATTTCGTTCAGGTCATCAATCGAAAGCACATTCGTTTGCGCATATGGGAACGGGGCGGTGGCATCGCACTGGGCTCAGGTTCCTGCTCTTGCGGCGCCGCTGTGAACGGGATTCGTCGTGGCTTGCTGGATCACTGTGTTGAGGTTGAATGTGATGGTGGAAGCGTGACGGTTCAATGGGATGGCCGGGGACCGGTGTTTCTCATCGGGCCGGTAGAGGCAACGTTTTCCGGAGTTATTCCCGATAGTTTTCAGCAAATCTCCACCTGATAGCGAAAAGTGTCAGCTGCGCCGCGCGACAGTCGGTATTCCAGCGGTTGACGGTCGTAGCCCAGGGCCACCCGTTCAACTACCACCACTGGGCTGCCGGCGGTGACTCCCAGCGTGGCGGCCAGTGGCTCATCGGCCGAGGTGACGGTGAGGGTTTCCCGGGCTGATGCGACGCGCATGCCGCAGCGTTCTTCGTAGAAGGGGTAGAGCAGGGTGCCGAAGTCGTTCAGGTCGGTGTCGAGCAGGGCGCCAAATTGAGCGGCCGGTAGCCAGATCTGCTCGTGGAACAGCGGCCGGCCGTTGATGAGGCGCAGACGCTCCAGGCGGATGGTGGCGTCGTGCTCGGTCAGATTCAGCGCCTGGCGCACGTGGGCGTCCGGGGGTTCCTGGGTGCGACTCAGGATGCGGCTTTGCGGCACTTGGGATTGACCGCTGGCATCGACCTGTCGAAAGAAACGAAACAGTGAACCGTCGAAGTTGGGCCGGCGCACGAACGTGCCACGGCCCTGGACGCGCAGCAGCAACCCTTCCCCGACCAGCGTTTCCACCGCTTTGCGTACCGTGCCTACCGCAACGCCATAGTGGCGGGTCAGTTCTGCCTCGGTAGGAATGGCTTCACCGGGCAGCCATTCGCCTGCGGCGATTTTCGCCAGCATCTCTTCGCGCAATCGTTGATAGAGCGGCAGTCGCTCGTCATGTCCAAGGTGTGTAAGGGCCATACCGTCAATCCGAATCCAAGCAATGCGCCACTTTACCTCACTCGTCGCGTTGACAGGGCTGGTTGTTTATAGATATGGTCATCCAGTCATCTATATGAATTTCAGGTCTGTAATCACCTTACATACCTGGCGGGCTCCCACAAAAAATCAACAAAGGCAGCTTCTGATGTCCCTGTCGTTCGAAGGCATAGATACTCACGCCCACATATTCCGGCATGACTTGCCCATGGCGAGTGATCGTCGCTACAGCCCTGATTACGACGCCTTGGCCGAGCACTATCTGGGGCACCTGGATCGCTGCAGACTTGCCCAGGGTGTGCTCATCCAGCCGAGCTTTTTGGGAACCGACAACCGTTTCATGGTCGAGGCCCTGCAACGTTACCCGCAGCGTTTGCGAGGCATCGCGGTGGTCGAACCGGACATCGAGGATGCACAGCTCCAAGCTTTGGCCAAGGCTGGCGTGGTAGGGGTTCGCTTGAATCTGATCGGCAAGGCGCCGCAGGACTACACCGATGCCCGCTGGCAGACGTTTTACCAGCGACTGGCGCGGCTTGGCTGGCAGGTTGAGATCCAGTGCGGATTCGACGCTTTGGTCCTCGTTGTGCCGTTCGTTCTGGCGAGCGGCGTCACGGTAGTCGTGGACCACTTTGGTCTTCCCTCCAATGGTATCGACCCGAGTAACCCTGCCCATCAGGGCTTCCTGGCCTTGCTCGGCGAGGACCGGCTGTGGGTCAAGTTGTCTGCCGCCTATCGCAGCCAGTCAGACCTGCCCCGCGCGGCTTGCATGTTGGCGCAATTGCGCCAGGCGTGTGGCGGTATGGATCGTTTTGTCTGGGGCAGCGATTGGCCCCATACCCAGTTCGAGACGCGCACCGGCTACGACGCGCAATTGGCCTTTCTGCACGCCTTGCTTCCCGACCCGCTCGAGCGCCGGCAGGTGTTGGTAGATAACCCCACGATCCTGTTCGGCTTTGCTGCGTCGACGCGTTGAACTCCCCATAACAAAATAATACGGAACACACATCATGATGAGCCTGTACGTCGTCGCCGCGATCGTTCTTGCTGTCGCGCTGGGATACACCACCAAAATCAACATCGGCCTGTTCGCCATTGCCTTTGCCTATCTACTGGGCTGTTTCGGCATGGGCTTGAGTCCTTCCGAAATCATCGCCATGTGGCCGCTGAAGATTTTCTTCATCATCTTCTCGGTCTGCCTGTTCTACAGCTTCGCCATCGTCAACGGCACGCTGGAGAAACTGGCCGAACACTTGCTCTATCTCTGTCGTAACGTGCCGCACCTGTTGCCTTATGCGGTGTTCCTGACCGCTTGCCTGATTGCCGGGCTCGGCGCGGGTTACTACACGGTGCTGGCTTTCATGGCCCCGCTGACACTGCTGCTGTGCCAGCGCACGGGCATGAGCCTGATACTCGGTGGCATGGCGGTGAACTACGGGGCCCTGGGCGGTGCCAATTTCGTGTCCAGCCAGAGCGGCATCATTTTCCGAGGCCTGATGACCGGCCTGGGTGTTCCCGAAAGTGAAGCCTTCATCAATGGCCTGGCCATCTTTGCCAGCACCATGGTTATTCCGCTGGTGGTCATCACCGCGTTCGTGTTCTTCGCTGGCCACGGCCGTGCGCTGAAGAATGCGGCGGTCGCGATCGAGACGCCGAGCCCGCTCAACCGTGAGCAGAAAATTACCTTGTGGCTGACCTTGTTGATGATGCTGATCGTGTTGGCCGGCCCCATCGCGCATATCCTGTTCCCGGACAATGCGACGGTGACGTTCGTTAACTCGAAGGTGGACATTGGCCTGATCGCCAGCGTGTTCTCGGTGATCGCGTTGATGCTCAAGCTGGGCGACGAGCGCAAAGCCATCGCCTCGCTGCCGTGGGGCACACTGATCATGATTTGTGGTGTGGGCATGCTGATTTCGGTAGCGATCAAGGCCGGTGCCATCGACGCTTTGGCATCGTGGATTGGCGGCAATATCCCACCGGTGCTGGTAGCCTTGGTGTTCGGTGTCGTCGCCGCGTTGATGTCGATTTTCGCCAGCACTTTGGGGGTGGTCACACCTGCGTTGTTCCCCATGGTGCCGCCGCTGGCCGCCGCCATGTCGATCGACCCCATGGTGCTGTTCATCAGCATCGTGGTTGGCGCCCAAGCCACCTCTATCTCGCCGTTCTCCTCCGGCGGCAGCCTGATCCTGAGCTCCTGCGCCGATGAGCAGAGCCGAACCCGGCTGTTTCCCCAATTGCTGCTGCGTGCCGCGCCCATCGGCTTCGTCGCGGCCATGCTGTTTAACCTTGCGCTGACTTTTATCTGAAGAGTTCGTTTTGGCAGGTCTGGGAAGTTGATCGTTCCCACGCTCTGCGTGGGAATGCATCCCGTGACGCTCTGCGTCATCTTCCAGAAGCGGAACGCGGAGCGTCCCTGGCGACATTCCCACGCAGGAGCGTGGGAACGATCGAGGTGCGATTCACTCAAGACCTGCCTGAACCACTGTGGCGAGGGAGCTTGCTCCCGCTGGGCTGCGCAGCAGCCCCACTTTCACCGCCATTGCTGATGCGACTGGCGCTTAAGATCGAAGACTCAGCTCTCAGGGGTTATGACTGACTCTGGAGCGGGTTCAGCAGCCAGTTTTAACCGGTCAGCCTTACTGATGTATTTGGATTTCTTCGGCGGGGCCAGTTTGGCACTCGCCTTTTTTGCGTGAGCTTTCAGTAACTGATTTATTTTTTTACGACGATTCATACTTTTCTACTCGGTTTGCAAAGTCTTGGATGATGGTGACAGTTTGGTGTGAAGCCTGGCAGTGATTTTGCGCTTCCCAGCCGGCCTTACTGCCCAGAAACCTACCCCCAACCCTCAAGCCGCATGGTCGCACGTACCAGGCGTTGCTCTTCCTGTTCGATCTCCTTGAGGTTGTCGCGGATGCTGTGGATGTGTTCGCGCGCAGCGCGCTGAGCTTGTTCTGGCAGGCGCTCGATGACGGCGTGATAGAGCCGGGTGTGCTGGCGGTCGATCTGGCGTTTTTGCATCGGGCGATGGTAGAGGTTGTTGACCGAGGCGAACACAGTACTGAGCATCAAATCGGTCAACGACTGCAGGGTGTGCAGCAACACCGGGTTGTGCGAGGCCTCGCAGATCGCCAGGTGGAAGGCGTGGTCGAGGCGGGCATGTTCGCGCGGCTCGGCAGGTACGGGTTGGCTGTGGGCGGCGAGCATTTCTTCGTAGCGCCGGGTGAGCAGGACAAAGTCTGCATCGGTGCCGCGCAAGGCGGCCAGGCGTGCTGATTCGGCTTCCAGCAGTGCGCGCACTTCCAGAAGATCAAACAGGGTGCGCGGCTGCGAATTGAACAGGTGCATCAGTGGGCTGGCATCGCGGTTCCCATTCAGCGTGGCCACCCGTGAGTCACGGCCTTGGGCGGTCTCGATAATGCCGCGCCCGCGTAGCACTTTCAGCCCTTCACGCAGGGCCGAGCGGGATATTCCCAGTTTTTCGCACAGGCGGCGCTCCGAGGGCAGCGCCTGGCCCACCTTGAGCACGCCATCGACGATCAATCGTTCGATCCGCTCGGCGACCACATCACTGACCTGGCGGCGAACGGCGGATGTTTCTTCGAGCATGTCAGGGGCCTCGGCTAACTGGTAGTACCAGTTTTATATGGTCATTTACGCTGCGCCCAATATAGCCACTAACCCCTTTATAAGTAAGGCCCTTGGCAAATACGGGTTAGAGGCGGGCTTGAATAAACTGGTCATACCAGTTCATCCGGTGATAGACGACCACCCTGCAAGGCTCTACATATAGCGCATAACAAGCAGCCCGGCTCGCTACCGGCGCGGCACAAAAGAACAATAAAGCGAGAAAGCCTGCCATGAGTATTTTGTACGACGAGCGCGTTGATGGGGCGCTGCCTGAAGTGGACAAGTCAGCGCTGCTGGCGGAACTGCGCCAGCAGCTTCCTGACCTGGAAGTGCTGCACACCCAGGAAGACCTCAAACCCTACGAGTGCGACGGGCTCTCTGCCTACACCACCACGCCGATGCTGGTGGTATTGCCGGAGCGCATCGAACAAGTCGAACGCCTGCTCAAACTCTGTTATCAACGCCGTGTGCCCGTGGTGGCACGCGGGGCAGGGACGGGCTTGTCCGGTGGTGCACTGCCATTGGTCCAGGGGATTTTGCTGGTGATGGCGCGCTTCAAGCACATCCTTGAAGTCAATCCAGAAGGGCGCTTCGCTCGCGTTCAGCCGGGCGTTCGCAACCTGGCCATCTCCCAGGCGGCCGCCCCCTACGACCTGTATTACGCACCGGACCCATCCTCGCAGATCGCCTGTTCGATTGGCGGTAACGTCGCCGAGAACGCCGGAGGCGTGCACTGCCTCAAATATGGCCTGACCGTGCACAACCTGCTCAAGGTGGAAATCCTCACAGTTGAAGGCGAGCGCATGACCTTGGGCAGCGAGGCCCTGGATTCGCCCGGCTTCGACCTGCTCGCCTTGTTCACCGGCTCCGAAGGCATGCTGGGGATCATCACTGAAGTCACGGTCAAGCTGCTGCCCAAGCCGCAGGTGGCCAAGGTGTTGCTGGCCAGCTTTGATTCGGTGGAGAAAGCCGGGCGCGCGGTGGGTGAAATCATTGCGGCCGGCATCATCCCCGGCGGCCTGGAGATGATGGACAACCTGGCCATTCGCGCCGCCGAGGACTTTATTCACGCCGGTTATCCGGTGGACGCCGAGGCCATCCTGCTGTGCGAACTGGACGGTGTGGAGGCCGACGTGCACGACGACTGCGAGCGTGTCCGCGCGGTGCTGGGCGAGGCCGGCGCCACCGAAGTGCGCATGGCTCGCGATGAGGTTGAACGGGTCAAGTTTTGGGCCGGGCGCAAGAACGCCTTCCCGGCCGTCGGGCGTATCTCGCCGGACTATTACTGCATGGACGGCACCATTCCACGTCGCGAACTGCCCGGGGTGCTCAAGGGCATCAGTGAGCTGTCCGAGGCGTTCGGCCTGCGTGTGGCCAACGTGTTCCATGCCGGTGACGGCAATATGCACCCATTGATTCTGTTTGATGCCAACCAACCCGGCGAGCTGGAGCGGGCCGAGTCCCTGGGCGGCAAGATTCTCGAACTCTGCGTCAAGGTGGGCGGCAGCATTACCGGCGAACATGGTGTGGGGCGCGAGAAGATCAATCAGATGTGCGTTCAGTTCAACAGTGACGAACTGACCCTGTTTCACGCGGTGAAAGCAGCCTTCGACCCGCGCGGCCTGCTCAACCCCGGCAAGAACATTCCGACTCTGCACCGCTGCGCCGAATTCGGCGCCATGCACGTGCACCACGGCCAACTGCCCTTTCCTGAACTGGAGCGCTTCTGATGGTGATGCAGCACGACTGCGACGCCAGCGAGGCGTTGCTGGAACAAGTCAATCACGCCCTCAACAGTGCTACGGCGTTGCGCATTCAGGGGGGTAACAGCAAGGCGTTTCTCGGTCGCAAGGCCGAAGGCGAAGTGCTCGATACCCGTGCCCACCGCGGCATCGTCAGCTACGACCCGACCGAGTTGGTGATCACCGCCCGCGCCGGCACGCCGCTGGTTGAGCTGGAGGCGGCGCTGGACGCGGCCGGACAGATGCTCACCTGCGAGCCTGCGCAATTTGGTGGCGCCGCGACCCTCGGCGGGATGGTTGCGGCAGGTCTTTCGGGCCCGCGCCGGCCTTGGTCCGGCGCGGTTCGTGACCTGGTCCTGGGCACCCGCTTGATCACCGGAACGGGCAAGCACCTGCGCTTTGGCGGCGAGGTGATGAAGAACGTCGCCGGCTACGACCTGTCGCGGCTGCTGGCCGGGAGCTTTGGCTGCCTGGGAGTGATTACCGAGGTGTCGCTCAAAGTGCTGCCCAAGCCGCGCCAGTGCCTGAGTCTGCGGCTGGAGATGGACGCCGCGCTGGCTTTGCGCAAACTGGCCGAGTGGGGTCAGCAACCCATTTCGCTGAGCGCCGCCAGCCATGATGGTCAGGCTTTGCACCTGCGCCTGGAAGGTGGTGAAGGCTCGGTCGCAGCGGCCCGCGAGCGTCTCGGCGGTGAGCTGCTTGAGAGCTCGTACTGGGTTGACCTGCGCGAGCAACGCCTGGATTTCTTCGCAGACCCGCGCCCGCTCTGGCGATTGTCGGTGCCGACCAACACCGACGTGTTGGCGCTGCCCGGTGAGCAACTGATCGACTGGGGAGGCGCCCAACGCTGGCTCAAGTCCGATGCCGATGTCGCGCTGATCCGCCAGATCGCCGCCCAAGCCGGTGGCCACGCCACCTGTTTCACCGCCGGCCACTGCGACAGTCCATTCCATCCGCTGGCCACCCCGTTGCTGCGCTACCACCAACAGCTCAAAACCCAGCTTGACCCCCAGGGCATTTTCAACCCTGGCCGAATGTATCGCGAGGTGTAGTTGTGCAGACCCATCTGAGTGAACAGGCCAAGCACCTGCCGCGCGCCGAGGAAGCCGAACGCGTCCTGCGCAGCTGTGTGCATTGCGGCTTTTGCAACGCCACCTGCCCGACCTACCAGCTTATCGGTGATGAGCTGGACGGCCCGCGCGGGCGCATTTACCTGATCAAGCAAGTGCTGGAAGGCAACGAAGTCACGGCCAAGACCCAACTGCACCTGGATCGCTGTCTGAGCTGTCGCAACTGTGAGACCACCTGCCCGTCGGGCGTGCAGTACCACAATCTGCTGGATATCGGCCGCGCGGTAGTCGATGCCGCCGTTCCGCGCCCGCTGGCTCAGCGCGTATTGCGTCAAAGCCTGCGTGCCGTGGTGCCTCATGCGCGGCTGTTCAAAGGGCTGATTGAGGTTGGCCAGGTTTTCCGTCCGCTGTTGCCGGCCAGCCTCAAGGCCAAATTGCCGCGTACTGCCAGTGCCGCCAAACCCCGCCCCGAGCCACGCCATGCACGCCGTGTGCTGATGCTTGAGGGCTGTGTGCAGCCTGGCCTGGCACCTAACACCAATGCCGCCACGGCGCGGGTGCTCGATCGCCTCGGCATCAGCGTCACGCCGATCAATGAAGCCGGTTGCTGCGGCGCAGTGGACTACCACCTCGACGCCCAAGAGCAAGGCTTGCAGCGTGCGCGGCGCAACATCGATGCCTGGTGGCCCGCCATTGAGCAGGGTGCCGAGGCCATTGTGCAGACCGCCAGCGGCTGCGGCGCCTTCGTCAAGGATTACGGCCATCTGTTTGCGCAGGATCCGGCCTACGCCGAGAAAGCCAGGCGCGTCAGTACGCTGGCCAAAGACCTGGTTGAAGTGCTCAGCGTCGAACCTCTGGAGCAACTGGGTGTGCATGCCGACAAGCGCGTGGCTTTCCATTGCCCCTGCACTCTGCAGCATGCGCAGAAGCTGGGGGGCGCCGTGGAAAGCGTGCTCGCTCGCCTCGGGTTCGGTTTGACGGCTGTGCCCGACAGTCACCTGTGTTGCGGCTCCGCCGGGACCTATTCGTTAACCCAGCCGCAGCTGTCCAGGCAGTTGCGCGACAACAAACTCAATGCCCTGGAAAGCGGTAAGCCGCAGGCGATTGTCACCGCCAACATCGGCTGCCAGACCCACCTCGACGGCGCCGGTCGCACCCCTGTGCGGCATTGGATCGAACTGGTCGAAGAAGCCCTGAATTAACCGGAGAACAGCATGCTTAGCAAAGCCGTATTGAGCCAGACCGAAGTCAGCAAAATCCTCGCCGCTGCCCGCAGTGAAGCGGAGAAAAATCACTGGGCCGTGAGCATCAGCGTGGTCGACGACGGCGGGCATCCGCTGGCCCTGGAACGCCTGGATGGCTGCTCACCGATCGCCGCCTACATCGCCGCCGAGAAGGCCCGCAGCGCCGCCATCGGGCGTCGTGAAACCAAAGGTTATGAAGACATGGTCAATGGCGGGCGTAGCGCGTTCCTGTCCGCGCCGCTGCTGACTTCGCTGGAAGGTGGCGTGCCGGTGATTGTCGACGGCCAGGTGATTGGCGCGGTGGGCGTTTCCGGGGTCAAGGCCGATCAGGACGCCCAAGTGGCCAAAGCCGGTATCGCCGCACTGGGTTGATTACAAGGGCTAGGCGCTTGTTCAGTGAGCCGCGCTGACATCTGACGCCGGCCACCTACTGTTTTTTGGAGAGTGAAAATGACTGATCGCGTGAACTGCCAGCGCCTGCAAGTGGCCGTCAACCTGCAACGTTTCGTCGACGAGCAAGTGCTGCCCGGCACCGGGATTGAACGCGAGGCGTTCTGGGCCGGCTTCGACGTCCTGGTGCATGACCTGGCGCCGCACAATCGTGCGCTGCTGGCCGAGCGCGATGCGCTGCAGGCGAAGCTGGACAGCTGGCACCGCGCGCACCCAGGCCCGATCAGCGACATGCCGGCGTATCGCGATTTTCTCGAGTCCATCGGCTACCTGTTGCCGCAGCCTGACACGGTGCGGGTCAGCACCGCCAACGTTGACAGCGAGATCACCCACCAGGCCGGTCCACAGCTGGTGGTGCCGATGATGAATGCCCGCTACGCGTTGAACGCCGCCAATGCGCGCTGGGGTTCTTTGTACGATGCGTTGTACGGCACCGATGCCATCGCTGAAGACGGTGGTGCTCAAAAGGGCCCGGGCTACAACCAGGTGCGTGGTGACAAAGTCATCGCCTTCGCCCGCGCGTTTCTCGATCAGGCCGCGCCTTTACGCATGGGCTCGCATGCCTACTCGGTCAATTACCGAGTCAGTGAGGGGCAACTGCAGGTGACCCTGGCTGACGGCACCCAGACCGGTTTGGCCCAGGCCGACAAGTTCGTCGGTTATCAGGGCCAGGCCAGAGCGCCGACAGCGGTGCTGCTGAAAAACAACGGCCTGCACGTGGAAATCCAGATCGATGCCGGCAGCCCGATCGGCGCCAGCGATGGCGCAGGGGTCAAGGATCTGCTGGTGGAGTCCGCGCTGTCGACCATTCTCGACTGCGAAGACTCCGTCGCGGCGGTCGATGCGGCCGATAAAGTGCTGATCTACCGCAACTGGCTCGGCCTGATGAAAGGCGACCTCAGCGAAGCGCTGGAAAAGGGCGGCAAGTCTATCGTGCGCCGTCTCAACCCGGACCGCGAGTACACCGCTGCCGCTGGCGGTGCGTTGAAGCTGCACGGCCGTTCGTTGCTGTTTGTGCGCAACGTCGGGCACCTGATGAGCAACCCGGCGATCCTCGACGGCGAAGGCCACGAGATCCCCGAAGGCATCCTCGACGGCGTGATGACCAGCTTGATCGCCCTGCATGACCTCCAGCGCCACGGTAACTCGCGTACAGGCAGTATCTATATCGTCAAGCCGAAGATGCACGGCCCGGCTGAAGTGGCCTTTGCCGATCAGTTGTTCACGCGCATCGAAGACCTGCTGCACTTGCCCCGGCACACCCTGAAGATGGGGATCATGGACGAAGAGCGCCGCACCAGTATCAACCTCAAGGCGTGTATCGCCAGCGCGGCGGCGCGGGTGGCCTTCATCAACACCGGCTTCCTCGACCGCACCGGTGATGAGATGCACACCGCCATGGAGGCCGGCGCGATGCTGCGCAAGGGCGACATGAAGAGCAGCGCCTGGATCCAGGCCTACGAGCGCAACAACGTGCTGGTTGGCTTGAGCTGCGGTCTGCGTGGTCGGGCGCAGATTGGCAAGGGGATGTGGGCCATGCCGGATCTGATGGCCGCCATGCTCGAGCAGAAGATCGCCCATCCCCAGGCCGGCGCCAATACGGCCTGGGTCCCGTCGCCGACCGCCGCCACCTTGCATGCCTTGCACTACCACCAAGTGGATGTGCAGGCGGTGCAGCGCGAGCTGGAAGCCATCGACCTCAACAGTCAGCGCGACGACCTGCTCAATGGCCTGCTCAGCGTGCCGGTGGTGGCCGAGCCTGACTGGAACGCCAGCCAGATCCAGCAAGAGCTGGACAACAACTGCCAGGGCATCCTCGGTTATGTGGTGCGCTGGGTCGAGCAGGGCGTGGGTTGCTCCAAAGTGCCGGATATCCACAACGTCGGCCTGATGGAGGACCGCGCCACCCTGCGTATTTCCAGCCAACACATTGCTAACTGGCTGCACCACAACGTCGTTAGCCAAGCTCAGGTGCGCGCAAGCCTTGAGCGCATGGCCAAGGTGGTCGATCAGCAGAACGCTGGCGATCCGCTGTATCGCCCGATGGCCGATGACTATGCCGCCTCGATGGCGTTCCAGGCCGCCTGCGACCTGGTGTTCAAGGGCCGCGAGCAACCCAGTGGCTACACCGAACCGCTGCTGCACGCCTGGCGACTGCGGTTCAAGCAACAGGCCTGAGGGAGGCACGCTCTTCAATCGTCGAGGGTGCTGCGGTGTACATCGTGACCGCAACCCCGAAAGCCCCTGCTTTAGCGGGGGCGTAATACAACAGGCCCCGACAGCCCATGGCTGCCGGGGCCCTTGAGCATGAGCGCGGCGATGGGTGATCCCCTGTCGACGCGGTTCGCGGAGCACCTGTGCTCTGGATGCGTGGCGCCGGATACCCCCGGCAAACTGTGGTTCACAACAATAAAAAGGAACCAAAACCATGAGTCAAACACTGCTGTCCATCCTGGCCTTCGTGCCGCTGGTACTGGCGGGCGTGTTACTGATCGGCTTTCGCTGGCCAGCCAAATACGCCATGCCCGTGGTCTTCGTACTGACGGCGCTGATCGGCCTCGGGGCCTGGGACATGACGTTGAATCGGGTCCTGGCGTCCTCGCTGCAGGGCCTCGTCCTGACGGCGGCGATTCTGTGGATTGTTTTCGGTGCCATTCTGTTGCTCAACACCCTCAAGCATTCCGGCGGCATCAGCTCCATTCGCCGTGGCTTTGCCAATATCAGCCCGGACCGTCGGGTCCAGGCGCTGATCGTGGCCTGGCTGTTCGGCTGCTTCATCGAGGGCGCTTCGGGCTTTGGCACACCTGCGGCGGTAGTCGCGCCGTTGATGGTCGCGCTGGGCTTCCCGGCCATGGCCGCGGTGGTACTCGGCATGCTGGTGCAGTCCACGCCGGTGTCTTTTGGTGCCGTCGGCACGCCCATGGTGGTCGGGGTCACAGGCGGCCTTGACCAGACCGGTCTTGGCGCGCAACTGGCTGCTGTGGGCAGCAACTGGGACGTGTTCTTCCATTTGATCGTCTCGCGGGTGGCGATCATCCATGCCCTTTGCGGGATTCTCATGCCGCTGATCATGATCAGCATCATGACCCGCTTCTTCGGCAAGAACCAATCCTGGCGCGAAGGCCTGGTCATGGCGCCGTTTGCGATCTTCACTGGCCTCGCCTTCGTCATCCCTTACGCCGCCGCTGGGGTGTTCCTCGGTCCGGAATTCCCTTCGATGATTGGTGCCCTGGTGGGCCTGAGCATTGTGATCCCGGCTGCCAAAGCGCGCTTCCTGTTGCCCAAGACCACCTGGGATTTTGCCCCGGCCAGCGAGTGGCCAGCGGAGTGGATGGGCAGGATCGAGATGAAGCTCGACGACATGGCCGGCAAAAAAGCGATTTCCGTCCCCATGGCCTGGGCACCCTATGTGCTGCTGGCCGTGTTGTTGGTGCTGTCGCGCAACATTCCACCGCTCAAGGCCTGGCTGCTGTCCCTGAGCTTCGGGGCCAAAGACATTCTGGGTGAGACGGGCGTGTCCGCCAGCCTGGAATTGCTCTACCTGCCAGGTGGTTTGCTCTGCGTGGTGGCGCTGATGACATTCTTCTTGCACCGCATGCGCGCCAGCGAATTGGTAGCGGCCGTGAGCGAATCGAGCAAAACCTTGCTGGGCGCCGGTTTCGTGTTGATCTTCACCATCCCGATGGTGCGTATCCTGATCAACTCAGGGGTGAATGGATCGGACCTGGTGTCGATGCCGGTGGCAATGGCGCGTCTGGTCGCAGACAGTGTCGGCAGCGTGTACCCGTTCTTCGCCCCGGCGGTGGGCGCACTGGGCGCATTCATCGCCGGCTCCAACACCGTGTCCAACCTGATGCTGGCGCAGTTCCAGTTCAATACCGCGCAACTGTTGGGCATCTCTGGCGCGCTGATGGTGGCGTTGCAATCGGTAGGCGCGGCGGCCGGTAACATGATCGCCATCCACAACGTGGTGGCGGCGTCGGCGACAGTCGGCCTGCTGGGTCGCGAAGGCATCACCCTGCGCAAAACCATGCTGCCGACGCTGTACTACATCGTCCTGGCCGGTATCATCGGCATGATCGGCTTCTATCTGCTGGGTATCAGCGATCCGCTGACGAAGTCCTGAAACCTGCAGGCTGCCCGCTGATGGGGCGGGCAGCTTCGGTCAGGCGAGTCGAGCAGGGCTAAAACCAAGCGTATGAATCTCAAGGACGTGCGATGACATTGCGATACAGGCCAGTGATGGTTGATGACATCAAAACCATCTGCAGTTTTCCCCAGGACGCTCGGGAACTGTTTTATATGTTCCCGAAAGCTCAATACCCTCTGACTGAGGTTCAGCTGTCTGACGCGATTAACCAACGATCTGACTCAACGATTTTTGAAAGGGGAAATAACGTCGTCGGTTTTGCCAACTTCTATCGAGCTGAAATGGGTGGGGTTTGTTGTATTGGCAATGTCATCGTCGCTCAACAGGCACGAGGTAAAGGCGTGGCGAGCTTCATTGTGAAGACAATGACAGCGCTGGCTTTCGACCGCTATGACGCTTCAGAGGTGCATATCTCCTGTTTCAATGAAAATACGGCGGGGTTGCTGCTTTATCCGAAACTGGGCTTTTTGCCCTTTGCCATTGAAGAACGCACTGCGCTGGATAATCGTAGATCGGCGCTTATCCATATGTCCTGCGGTAGGGCGGGCCGGTCCTAGTACTCAACTGATCTTCGACTTGTCTGAGAGTTAGGCGTCGAGATCGTCTTCGAAACTTGCTATTTCGTGATTCTTTCACAAGGTGATGAAGCTGTTGTGCTTGTGAACGAAGGGTTCTTGAGCTGCGACATTGTCGCTACGGCGCGTCCGGTCTGAGACTCTTGACCGGCAACTAGTGGGGATTTCAGGCTACCTTGTCGAGAAAACGACGGTTTACCAGAGGGGGAGCAAATGCGTCTTATCGTTAGGGATTGAGCGTTTCTGACAAAGCAGCTTCATAACTCAAGACATACCCGGTGTGAGGGAATCTCGCAGACTGCTTTGGGGGCGAGTGCTGCTTTCGTCATGGGGCATCTTGGCTGATCAACTGACCACTTATCACTTCCCGGCTATCATCCCTACCAATCCCTCAAGATCCGAGACCTTGCCATGCAAGATGGTTACTGGCCCTTTCATCTATTCGGCGCGACCTTCGTCAGTGACGCCGAGGCGCAACAGTATGTATTCGAACAGTGGGAGTCAGAGCCTCCCGAAAGCGCAACCGAGGCCGAGTATTCCGCATGGGAAGACCGCAATCCGACCTGGCGATTGGCCGAGGAACTGGAGTTCCACATGGACCCGGATTTCGTTGAATTTCCCGGCAGCCTAGAAGATGTCATCACGAAAATTCGCTGCCCAGAAGAGAGAGCGCTGGTAAGTTCCAAAGCGGCCGAATTCACCCACTTCATCATGGTCGGTCTGGATGCCATCTGGGGCGATCGACGTTCAAGTTCCACTCAAGTTGAACCTGTAGTGCGTTTGCCGGAAAGCACAGTAGCTATCACTTACCTCGGCAAGTTCAACTAAGCCGCCGGCCGAAAAATTACCCTGCTTGCTCAATCTACCGCGCGCACGGCAGAAATTTTTATCATTCGGCTATCATCAATGCAACTGCACTTTTTACGATTAGGTTCGGATGTTGGGCGCGTCACAGCAGTTTGCTGTGACGTTCAGCTTTCTTGGAGGGATATCATGAAATGGGCTTCGCTCTTGGTATCGGCGGCACTTTTTAGCTCTATCGTCCAAGCTGCGGATGTTTACAAATGCATCACCCCGGATGGCCACGTGATTTTCTCGAACTTCGGGTGCGGAACCGCAAGTGGGAGCGCAGAGCTACAAGAGCTGAAAATCAACAACATGGGGGAGCCCATCAAACCATCATCTGGGCAGCAAAAAAAACTAAGCGTGGATCGGGATTCCTCTCGTAACTCTCCGATTGTAGTCCGGGATTCCGCTGATGAAGATACAAGGGATGGTCGTATCAAGCGACGCTTAAGGGCTCAGGAGGAGTACCTTGACAGCCTGAAACCGAAAGTCCCGGGCGTGACGGTGATCAAGAATAAGGGTAGCGAAACCAATCACGAAAAAGCTATGCGCCTGAGAGAGGAGGCTCGAGAGCTTTACTACCAACAATAATTTTTTTGGATGACGAGTTTGAATTGATAGTCTCGCGTGACCAGGCTTTCGCGCGGCTCAAATTTTCTGAATAGTCGTAGATCAGCTCTCATGTATAGGACCTGCAGCAGACTGGCCCGACCATCTACTCACTTGATCTCAAAACGTTTCTTGACGCGCTTCTTCTCCTGAAGGAACTCGCCCTGAAGCGTCAGGATTTCTGACTTGCTCAGAACGCCTTTCCTCTTGAGGTTGACGAGCAACCGTTCGATGTCGTCCAACTCGACAACATCGCCAGCCATACGGGTAATGGTCACGGCCATACGACTCATGTCGTCAAGTTCAGCAGTGACATCATGGGCTTTAGCAAGCCTGCGGACCTTAGCCTCGACGCTATCAACCGCTGTTTGAGTCAATGGAGATTCCTCTACTTACTACTACATTACTAGCGGTGCCGGTATCGCGTTAGGTGGTGGTAAATGAAAGCCCCGGATTCGTTTAGAACCAGGGGCTTTGTGGCCTATAGAACGGATCCCGCCGGCGCCGCATCCAGCCGCCTGGCAATCACATCCATCACGTCGCAACCGTCACGCAGCGGAATGCAGCAAAGCTGTGCCAAATCCTGAAGAGTCGCGGGATCAGCGCTCTGCTCATCGCGCATCGCAATATTCTCAAGAAACTGAGTAGCGGCACGGATTCGGTAGGCGGCTGCATCGAGCAGGATGTGTAGCGGGGCGCAAGTATCGACGTAGAGGGGTTGGTCGTCGGCGTTGCTGGTAAGGCTCATGTATTGGTTCATATCAATTCCTTGTGTCATGAGTGAACTGTCACACTTCGTCGCCAAACGAAGGGTGACAGCTGTACACAGGTTGGCGAACCGGAGACACAAGCAGCCGGCAGACCCGAAGGTCTCCCGTGCACAGCTGCCATAAAGCAGTTCTGTGGGCACAAGGGTGCTCCTGCCACAGCAGAAAGCACCGTTGCACTTGTGTCAATCGAGTCGCCAAACCCGGTCGCCATTTTGGGCGACGCCCAGACTATAGGCGCCACCACAAAAAATACGCAAGGGATTGATAGGGAAGGGGATTCCCAATCATATGTAGGACGGTGCCTTAGTCGTCAGCGCTCGAGCTGTATGTCCTACAACTCACCAGAGCTATCACTTACGTCTTCTGGTGGGTAAATGCCATGGAGGAGAGGAGCAGTAGCCACGGGCGTAGCCAGGGAAGGAATGGGGCGAGATTTTCATTATTGTTAATAGAAAATCCCTGTGAGATGACCGTTCTCTACGAATTCACGCGGCTCGCGTAAAATTTGCTCCAGAACTGCGAGTCTCGAGCGGCCTTCTTGGCGTAGAAGGGTACCGACGAGTAGGCCTCTTTTAAACGTTGCGAGCCCAGCGCCCGCCTTTCGGCTTCCTGGATGCTCAAAGCTCCACTCTGCCAAATCTTCATCCAGAAGCTGTCCGCCAGTAGCGTCGTGGAGGGTTTTACGTTCGAAGTCGTAGCAAGCATTTCGTACCTCCGGCACGGAGAAGGCTGAGGATGCAGTCGGCATCTGGGCGCTGCACGACTATAGAGACCCCCGCAAAAACTACGCAAGGGATTGATAGCGCGGAGGTTTCCCAATGACATGTGGGACATTTCCGTAGCTCAATCAGCCAATTCCGCCATTCCACCCCCATTTACAGCCCTACACGTCCCACAATCCAATCGCGCATTCCCCTCCGGCGCGGGATAATACGGCCCGGCTTGGGGTCACAACCGCTTCCCCCTGATTGTATTGGCGGCTGAGAAGGATCGATCGCAATGACAGACTGGCTGCAAAGCTATGGAGAGATGGCTGAACGGGTACGCGGCCACGATTGGGACGCCAGCCCGCTCGGGCCGCCGAAACAGTGGCCCGATGTGCTGAAGACCACCGTAGCGTTGAGCCTCGCCTCGCATTTCCCCCAGGCCATCGTGTGGGGGCCGGAACTGATCACGTTGTACAACGATGCCTTCGTGCCCATCCTCGGCAATAAACCCCAAGCGCTGGGTCGGCGGTTCGATGAGGTGTGGAAGGAAGTCTGGAGCGACATCGGCCCGATTGTGCGGGCGGCCTTCGAGGGGCAGGCGACTTATATCGAGAATTTCCCCCTGATCATCGAGCGTGGCGGCGGCCTGGAACAGGCGTATTTCACGTTCTGCTACAGCCCCATCCGTGATCAGTTCGGCAAGGTCGTGGGCATGCTGGACACCGTCACCGAGACCACTTCCACGGTGTTCATGACCCAGCGCCTGGCGGTGCTGGATGCCATTGGCAATGCCGTGGCGAATGCCACCGACCCACAGGCCATCATGGCCACCACCACGCGGATTCTGGCGGCGCACCTGAACCTGTCCAATTGCGCCTATGCGGATATGGATGAGGACGAGGATGGCTTCACCATTCGCGGTGATTGGGCTCGGGCGGGGTCACCCAGTATTGTCGGGCATTACCGACTGGCGGATTTCGGTCGGCTGGCGGTTGCCAACCTGCGGGCTGGCAAACCCCTGGTGGTCAACGATAACCTCAAGGAGCTGGCGCCCGAGGAAGCGGCGACGTTCCAGGCGATCGGTATCGCAGCGACCATTTGCGTGCCGCTGATCAAGAACGGACGTTTGACCGCATTGATGGCCATCCACGACAAAACGCCGCGGGTCTGGTCCAGCAACGATCTGGCGCTGCTGATGGAAGTGACCGAACGATCCTGGGCTCACATCGAGCGGACCCGCGCGGACGCCGCCGTGCGCGAGGGGCTCGCGGCCCTGGCGGAACTGAACGCGACACTGGAGGAGCGGGTCGAGGAACGCACCACGCGCCTGAAACAGACCGAAGCGGCCCTGCGCCAGTCGCAGAAACTTGAAGCCATCGGCCAGCTCACCGGCGGGGTGGCCCACGACTTCAACAACCTGCTGACGATCATTCGTTCCTCCGTCGACTTTCTGCGCATGCCCAATCTGTCCGATGAGCGGCGCAACCGCTACATGACGGCGGTTTCCGAGACGGTGGAGCGTGCCGCCAAGCTGACCAGCCAGTTGCTCGCCTTCGCCCGGCGTCAGCCGTTGAAACCGCAAGTCATCGATGTGGGCAAGCAGGTGCAAAGCCTCGGCGACATGCTGCAGACCGTCACGGGGGCGCGGATTCAGGTCAAGGTCGAGCTGAGCGACCGGCCTTGTTACATCCGCGCTGACTTGAGCCAGTTTGAAACGGCGCTGATCAACATGGCCCTCAATGCCAGGGATGCCATGGATGGGCAAGGCACGTTGTCGCTGCGGCTCATTGGCGGTGCTGGCATGCCGCCGATCCGAGGTCACGCGGGAGCCGGGCAGTCTTTTGCCGCCATTGCCCTGGCGGACACCGGCACCGGCATTGCGGCAGAAGTCCTGGAGCATATTTTCGAGCCGTTCTTTACCACTAAGGAAGTGGGCAAGGGCACCGGGCTGGGGTTGTCCCAGGTGTTCGGTTTTGCCAAACAGTCTGGCGGCAACGTGGATGTTTCGACCGTGGTCGGGGAGGGGACGGTGTTTACCTTGTACCTGCCGGAAGTCGAGCCCGAAGAGATTGATGAGCCCAACCGGGAGGAAACCACGCCCCTGCTGCTGGAAAAGGGCAAGCGTCGGGTGTTGATCGTGGAGGACAACCTGGAGGTCGGGCGTTTTGCCAATCAGATCCTGCAGGATCTGGGCTACGAAACGGCCTGGGCGACCAACGCCGAGGAGGCTCTGGATATGGTTGGCCCGGATGCGATGGCGTTCGACGCGGTATTTTCCGACGTCGTCATGCCCGGCATCAGCGGCATTGCCCTGGCCAAGGCACTGCGCCGGCGCCGCCCGGATCTGCCGGTGGTCCTGACGTCGGGTTATAGCGAGGAGCTGGCCCACCGTGGCCATGAAGATTTCGAGTTTCTATCCAAGCCCTATTCGGCCGATCAGGTTTCCCGGATCTTGAGCCGCGCGATGGCGGGGCGGATTGAATAAAGCGGTCCGTGGGCAAGTCACGCAGCTCCATTCGTCGGCCAGACGCTTGCCTGAATAATCAGTCCTTTGATGACCGACTAGTCTGAAAGTCGTGAAGGCCTATATTTTTCAGGCAACGGGTTGTTGCCGGTGTGGGCCTCGACGAAAAGGGGAAAGGCGATGGGAGCACCGTACAGCGAGGATAACGGAGCCGCATATCCGATCAATGAAGGTTTGCAGTGTGGGCAATCGGCCTATAGGGCGGACTTTGGCGACGAGCCGATCAAATCCATCAGGACCAAGGTGTCCAAAGTGCCGCGAGGGGAAAAGGCCAAGTTCCTGCCCAGGGTCCCGGTCAGGAAGTAACGTTGCAACTCTACAATTCAGTCCTGTCATCGTGGCGAGGGAGCAAGCTCCCCGCCACGACACCATTCCAGCCTCTGGCATAAATATTCTTCATCTTTTTTTTCACGACGGTTTCTTTCACGTTTCTTTCACAAGCGGGCGCGTAATCTTGGCTCATCCGTTAGAAAGCAGTAACCGCAGTACCTGCCCGTTTCCCCAGCGGGCTTTTTTTTGCCTGTCATAAAACTACCCCTCCGTTTGTTGTCCAAGTGACATGGCCCGACGCTATCTGGCGTAGACTGACGCCCGCGCGTACCGGCCATCTTTCCCCGATGCGGCATTCTTGAGGTTTCTATCATGCGTTTGACTTTATCCACCTTGGTGCTTGGGCTTGTGGTTGCTCAAGGCGCGATGGCTGCCGGTGACGGTACTGCTGCGGTTGGCGGTGGTCTGGGCGGTGCGTTGGGTAACGTAGTCGGCCAACAGATGGGCGGCAGCACAGGCGCGGCCATTGGCGCCGGTGTCGGTGGTGCAGCCGGCAGTGCGGTGGGGGCGCGTAAGGGCAGCCGTACGGAAGCGGCCATTGGCGGTGGTTTGGGGTCGGCCGGCGGTTCGATTGTCGGTAACAGCCTGGGCGGCTCGACGGGCTCCACCATTGGCGCAGGTATTGGTGGCGCGGCGGGTGGTGCATTGGGTAGCAACCTGTCCAATGACAACGATGGTCATTCGGGTGGTAAGAAGCACAAGCACAAACATAAGAACAAACATCGCTAAGCGCATGTTTGGATGAGAAAGACCCGGCCTGTGAGCCGGGTTTTTTGTTCGCCATGGGTTTGCGGTTTATCTGCTCACAGGGTTGTCTGGCCACAGGGCTGTCCGGCGTTTTCTTTACCGGGTTATTTACCCGGAACGTTTCCCCTCTGCGCACCTCGAATTCATACATCCATCAGCAATTGCGAGGTGCGTCATGACGCCGGAAACCGAAGGTACGGAAGAAAAAGGCCCGTCGGGCGTTCCTTTCGTCAATGATCCGGGCAATGAAGACCCCGGCTCGCTGATGGACGACGCCCAGGTGCCCTTGATCGAGGGTGAAGAGGTGGAAGACGCTGAGATCGAGGACGAGTCCTACGATTGAAGTCGCTCAAGCTGACCGCCCGTGTTCTCAAAACTGCATGACGTGTTGTCCCGTCATCAGGAGGTTGCCATGACTGCCGATTCGCCTGTCCCTGACGACGATGAAACCCCGGAATACCCGCTGCCCTCGCCAACCGACTCGCTGAGCCGGGACCAGCGCCCGCCTGACGACGACGCCGGGGTAGAGCAGGTGCCGAGTGAGGATGAGGATATCGAGGCGAGCCCGGACGATCCGGACATTGCCGGTAACGACGCCTCCGGCGAACCGAGCTGATTGCCGGTTCCGCCCGTCGATTTATCGGCACCATCGGCCAGTCACGATTGCCACACATCAGGTAGGTAACCTTAAAAAGGGAGACTCACCATGATGAAATCAAATGTGACCGCGCTGACCCTGGCCGGGATTCTGTCGGTCAATTCCATGGCGGTTTTCGCCCAGTCTTCGGGCGGCAATCCCCCCGTAGATAAGGGCGGGATGCCACCTTCCACCGAGATGGAAGCCAGCACGCCATCGGGCACGGGAGGCGCTTTGCCGCCGGGTTCCGTGGAGGGCGATAATGGCAGCGACGCCAGTGGCAGCAGCACCAGTCCCGGTACGGGCAGCGGCTCAATGAGCGGCGGCAGTTCCATGGGGGGCGATGCCTCCAGCAGTGGAACCGGGGCCGGAACCAGCGACAGCGGTGGTAGCTCCGATGACGGCGGTTCGAGTGGTTCCAGCCAATAACGCATTGCTCATCATCTGAACCTGATCCTTGTTGCGGCGAGGGGGCAAGTGCCCTCGCTGCAACAGTCGCCCACACAGATTTCCCGTTGCCTGTGCCAAGCCACTCTCGTTATCCTGCTGAATCCTTTAAGGTGAACACGTTGCTCTGGCCAAACCTGAGCCATCTCTGGAACCTTGTGATAACGGATCAGATGCGATGAAAGCACCGCTGCAAGAGCTTGGCCCGATCAAAGCTGTGATATTCGACATGGATGGGCTGTTGCTGGACACCGAGGGCATTTACACCGAGGTGACCTCCATCATCGCCGAGCGTTACGGGCGCACGTTTGATTGGAGCGTCAAGCAGAACATCATCGGACGTGGGGCCGGGGATCTGGCCCGCTATGTCGTTCAGGCGCTGGAGTTGCCGATCACCCCGGAAGAGTTCCTGATGATCCGCGAGCCCTTGATGCGCGAACGCTTTCCGCACGCCCTGGCGATGCCCGGTGCTGAAGAACTGGTGCGGCATTTGAAGGCCCATGACGTTCCGATTGCGGTGGGCACCAGTTCGTCGAGCCAGTCGTTTGCACTGAAAACCACGCTGCACCGGGACTGGTTCGCGTTGTTCGATTTCATCGTCACAGCGGATGACCCAGAGGTGGGCGCGGCGAAGCCGGCACCGGATATCTTCCTCACTGCCGCCCGACGCCTGGGCGTTGCACCCCGCGATTGCCTGGTATTCGAAGATTCACCGTTCGGGGTGACCGCGGCGAAAGCGGCGGGAATGACTGCCATTGCCATTCCGGATTCGGCCATGGCCGACGAAAAATACGCCCATGCCGACGCGATCATTCGTTCCCTGAAGATCTTCCAGCCAGGCCTGTGCGGTTTGCCAGAGCTGGAGTGGGCCTGACGACACATCGCGGCACAACAGAACGCCGTTCATGGTATTACCCATGAACGGCGTTTTTTTATGGCCTGGATCAGGCGCCGCCCCCCCCATCGCGAGCAGGCTCGCTCCCACATTGGTTTTGTGGCGACCGCACATGTTGCGACCACCCAAAATCCCTGTGGGAGCGAGCCTGCTCGCGATGGGGGCGATGTGATTCAGAGCTGTGAATTCACCGCCCAAACCGCCCCGGCCAGCCAATAATGGTCTTGGGCCGAGGCGTGGCATAGGTGCGCACTTTCGAGGTGGACAAGCCCAACCGCACCAGGGCTTCGGCAATGGTCACCGCCGCCGTCACGCCATCGACCACCGGCACCCCGGTGCGCTGGCGGATCTGCTCATCGAGCCCGGCCATGCCGCCGCAACCCAGGCAGATCACTTCGGCTTTGTCCTGACTGACTGCCAGTTCTGCCTGCTGCACGATGGCTTCCACCGCCCGTTGCGGGTCTTGCTCAAGCTCCAGCACTGCCAGGCCACTGGCACGTACCGAGGCGCAGCGATCGAACAGGCCGGAGAGCTTTAGGCGGTCCTCGATCAGTGGCACGGTGCGGTCCAGGGTGGTGACCACCGAATAGGCGTGGCCCAGGAACATCGCGGTGCTGGCGCCCGCGTCGGTGATGTCCACCACCGGTACATTGAGCAGTTCCTGCAAGCCTTCGCGCCCATGTTCGCCGTAACCGGCCTGGATCACCGCATCAAACGGCTGATCGTAGGCCATCACCCGATCCATCACCGCGATGGCGGCCAGGTAGCTTTCGAAATTGCCTTCGATGGAGTCGGCGCCGAAGTACGGCGTGAGCCCGACGATCTCGGTGCCCGGCGCGGCCACGGCCTGGGCTTGTTGGGCGATGGCCCGGGTGATGGATTCGGTGGTGTTGACGTTGACCACAAGAATTCGCATGAGCTGTCCTCTTCCATAAGCGCAAACAGGCGGCCCGGTCTGGCGGGCCGTTTTTACAATCAACGGCAGATGTTATCCATAGGAATGGACAAATGGCAGGTTCTTGCGGTCCGCATGGTTTTTATAGGCGCTGTGGTTTTTTTCAGGCCTTGGATTTGCTGATGATATTGCCGGCGTGCAGCCCGCATTCTTTCTGCGTGGCTTCTTCCCACCACCAGCGGCCTTCGCGTTCGTGCTGGTTCGGCAGCACCGGGCGGGTGCAGGGTTCGCAGCCGATGCTGATGAAGCCGCGTTCATGCAGGCTGTTGTAGGGCAGTTCCAGCATGCGGATGTAGCCCCAGACTTCTTCGCTGGTCATCTGCGACAGCGGGTTGAATTTGTAAAGGGTGCGTTCCGGAGTGGAAAACGCCGTGTCGATTTCCAGTGCGGCCACCTGGCTGCGGGTGCCGGGGCTCTGATCGCGACGCTGGCCGGTGGCCCAGGCGCGGACATCGGACAGCTTGCGCCGCAGCGGTTCGATCTTGCGAATGCCGCAGCACTCACCATGACCGTCCTTGTAGAAGCTGAACAGGCCTTTTTCCTTCACGAAAGGCTCGAGTTTCGCCGGGTCCGGCGAGATCAGTTCGATATCGATCTTGTAGTGTTCGCGCACCTGTTCGATGAACCGATAGGTTTCCGGGTGCAGGCGACCGGTGTCGAGGCTGAACACCTTGACGTTCTTATTCAGCTTCCAGGCCATGTCCACCAGCACCACGTCTTCGGCGCCGCTGAAAGATATCCACAGGTCATCGCCGAATTCGGCGAAGGCCAGTTTGAGGATGTCCTGTGGGGACTTGTTGGCATAGGTCGTGGCGAGTTCCACGACGTCAAACGATGGGCTCATCAGGGCGGCTTCCTACAGGTCGGTGGCGCTGGGCGCTCTATATGGGGCTGATGGTAACAAAAGCTGTCGGGGCTGGCGCGCTCCTGTGCGTTGCGTAGGCATCGGCGAATGGCTAGAGTCGGCAGTCCTTTTGTTCGCTCAACCGGTAAACATCAAAAAAATGGGAGTGTCTTGTGGAAATTGCCTGTCTCGACCTGGAAGGTGTGCTGGTCCCGGAAATCTGGATCGCCTTCGCTGAAAAAACCGGTATTGAATCCCTCAGGGCGACCACGCGGGACATTCCCGACTACGATGTGTTGATGAAGCAACGGTTGCGCATCCTTGATGAGCATGGCCTCAAGCTCTCCGATATTCAGGAAGTCATCGCCACCCTCAAGCCGCTGGACGGCGCCATCGAGTTCGTCGACTGGCTGCGCGAGCGTTTCCAGGTGGTGATTCTTTCCGACACCTTTTACGAATTCTCCCAACCCCTGATGCGCCAGCTGGGTTTCCCGACGTTGCTCTGCCATCGTCTGATTACCGATGACAGCGGACGGGTAACCGGATACCAACTGCGTCAGAAAGATCCCAAGCGCCAGTCGGTATTGGCCTTCAAGAGCCTGTACTACCGGGTGATTGCGGCGGGGGATTCCTACAATGACACCACGATGCTGGGTGAAGCCGATGCCGGGATTCTGTTCCATGCGCCGGATAATGTGATTCAAGAGTTCCCGCAGTTCCCGGCAGTGCACAGTTTTGCTGAGTTGAAGCAGGAGTTCATCAAGGCTTCGAATCGAAATCTAAGCTTGTAAACCCAATCCCCCTGTGGGAGCGAGCCTGCTCGCGATAGCGTTGGTCAGCAGCATTTGAGCCAACTGGCACACCGCTATCGCGAGCAGGCTCGCTCCCACAGGGTTCTGGGCCTGGTCAGGGGCTTGCCCTCGATGCTTTTAGAGGTTCTGCAAAGTTTCGAGCAACACCCGCACCTTGGTAATCGACTCCTGATACTCCGCCTGCCAATCCGAATCCGCGACAATCCCGCCGCCGCCCCAGCAACACACCTGTCCATCCTTGACCAGCAAGCTGCGGATGGCGATGGAACTGTCCATCTCTCCGCGTACGTCCAGGTACAGCAACGAGCCGCAATACAGCCCGCGCCGGGTCGGTTCGAGTTCGTCGATGATCTGCATGGCGCGGATTTTCGGTGCGCCGGTGATCGAGCCGCCGGGGAAGCTGCCTGCGATCAAGTCCAGGGCGTCCTTGGCGTCGGCCAGCTCGCCGGTCACGCTGCTGACCAGATGGTGGACGTTGGGGTAGCTTTCCAGGCTGAACAACTCCGGCACGCGCACCGAGCCGATACGGCAGGTACGGCCCAGGTCGTTGCGCAGCAGATCGACAATCATCAGGTTTTCCGCCCGGTCCTTGGGGCTGGCCAGCAACTCGGCGGCGTGTGCGGCGTCTTCGTCAGGGGTTGCGCCGCGTGGACGGGTGCCCTTGATCGGGCGGGTCTCCACATGACCTTCGCTGACTTTGACGAAACGCTCGGGTGACAGACTCAGCACCGCGCCGCCGTCGGGCAAGCTCTGGAAGCCGGAAAACGGCGTCGGGCAAGCCGCCCGCAGCGCCTGATAGGCGGCCCAGGCATCGCCTTGGCACGGGGCGCGGAAGCGCTGGGCAAAGTTGACCTGGTAGCAGTCGCCGGCCTGGATATACGCTTGGATCCGTTCGAAGGCCAGTCGATAGGCATCGCTATTGAGGTCGGGCGCCATGGGCGCTTCGAGGCTGAAGGCGGTCACAGGCGCTGAGGTTGGCTGGCTGAAGAGCGCAATCAGGCGTTGGCGTTCGCTGTCGGCGCAGTGAGGGTGAAACACTAACTGGCTGGTCCCGGCCTGATGGTCGGTGACCAGCGCCCAGTCGTACACACCGAACCGCGCGTCGGGCAGGTGCAGATCGTCTTTGGCGTGGGACGGCAGGGTTTCGAGATGTCGGCCGAAGTCGTAGCTCAGGTAGCCGATCAGGCCGCCAGCGAAAGGCAATTGCACCGAGGCCGGCAGTACAGCACTCCCCAGTTGCGTCAGATGAATACGCAAGCGTTGCAGGAAATCGGCACCGGTCTCGTCTGACAGTACCGCCAGATGCTCCAGCGGCCAGGCACTGAGCAAATCATAGCGTCCGCGTTCGGCACTCGGCCGGCCGCTGTCGAGCAGCACACTGCCCGGGGCATGGCGGATCACCGCGAAATACTCGGCGGGGTTGGCGCGGTAAGGCAGCGGGTGTACAGAGCAGGTTGACATGGGTGGGGTGGGTCAGCCGTTCAGGCGGGGTGGCGATTGTAATCCCTCTGTAGGATTTGCTCCTAGAGGGATGTCGGAGATGAGTAAGTATGGGGCCATCGAAACATTTGGCTGTGAACACCTTGTGGCGAGGGGATTTATCCCCGCTGGGTTGCGCAGCAACCCTAAAACTTACCACCCCGGTGTATCAGGCTGACTGCATCTGCCTGTTTGGGGCTGCTTCGCAACCCAGCGGGGATAAATCCCCTCGCCACAGGGGTGTTTCAGCCCTCAACCCTCAACCGGCGGAATATGCCCAAACAACTCCTGGGCAAACGCCACGCGCTCCTCGACGGTTTCAACCACGCCACGGGCCTTGAGTTCTTCCAGGCGGGCTTCCACCGCGTGGGTGCGCAGAGTCAGGCCGCAGTCGTTGGCGATCTGGATGTTCAGACCCGGTCGGGCGTTGAGCTCCAGGATCAACGGACCTTTTTCCTGGTCCAGCACCATGTCCACGCCGATGTAGCCCAGCCCGCACAGTTCATAGCAACCGGCGGCCAGTTTCATGAAGCCGTCCCAGTAGGGCAGTTGCACGCCGTCCACCGCGTTGGTGGTGTCAGGGTGTTTGGTGATGATGTTGTTCAGCCAGGTACCGCGCAGGGTCAGGCCGGTGGCAAGGTCGACACCCACGCCGATGGCGCCCTGGTGCAGGTTGGCCTTGCCGCCGGACTGGCGGGTTGGCAAGCGCAGCATGGCCATCACCGGATAGCCCATCAGTACGATGATGCGAATGTCCGGCACGCCTTCATAGCTGATGCTCTTGAAGATCTGGTCCGGGGTCACGCGATATTCGATCAGCGCCCGGTCCCGGTGCCCACCCAAGGAGTAGAGACCGGTAAGGATGCTGGACACATGGTGTTCGATTTCTTCATGGCTGATGATCTTGCCGGACACCGTGCGATAGCGGCCCTCGAAGCGGTCGGCAATGACGATGATGCCGTCGCCACCCGCGCCCTGGGCCGGCTTGATCACGAAGTCGGTGCGCCCGCCGATGATCTCGTCGAGCTTGTCGATTTCCTTCTCGGTGGAGATCACCCCATACAGCTCCGGCACATGGATGCCGGCAGCGATGGCCCGTTCCTTGGTGATGATCTTGTCATCGACGATCGGGTACAGGCTGCGCTTGTTGTATTTGAGCACATAGTCGGCGTTACGCCGATTGATGCCCATGATGCCGCGGGCCTCCAGGGCCTTCCAGGTCTTCCACAGGCCGAACATTATGAGTCAGCCTTGACGAAGGCCTTGAACCGTACCAGCTCGGTCAGGCGGTAGCCGCGGTAGCGACCCATGGCCAGCATGAAACCTACCAGAATCAGCAGGATGGCCGGGAAGGTGAACACGAAGTACACCAGCTCCGGCACGCTCATGATCAGGTGCGCCAGGGCGGCGGCGAACAGGGTGCCGATGGCCACCTTCATGGCGTGGCTGGCGCCGCGTTCTTCCCAGGTAATGGACAGGCGTTCGATGGTCATGGTCAGAATCACCATCGGGAACAGCGCGACCGACAGCCCGCGTTCCAGGCCCAGCTTGTGGCTGAACAGGCTGATGGCGGCGATCAGCACCACCACGAACGTCAGCACCACCGAAAGCCTTGGCAGCATTTGCAGCTTGAGATGTTCCAGATAGGAGCGCAGGGACAGGCCCAGCGTCGTGATGACTGTAAACAGGATGATGCCGAAGCCCAGTTGGGTTTCGCGGAAGGCCAGGGCGATCAACACCGGTGTGAACGTGCCCAGGGTCTGCAGGCCGATCAGGTTGCGCAGCACCAGAATCACCAGCACGCCGATCGGGATCATCACCATGATCATGAACGTTTGCTGGGTTTGCAGCGGCAGGCCGTAGAGCGAGTATTCGAGGAAGTTGGCGTCGGTGTTTTCGTCCGTCAGCTTGGCCAGGCGAATGGCGTTCATTTCGCTGTTGTTCATGGTGAAGGTGACGGTGGCTTTTTTGCCGCCATCGACGGTGATCAGGTTTTCATCACCGGTCCACCACAGCAGACGGTCGCTGGGCAGGCCCCGCTCAGCGGTATCCGGGTTGAAATACAGCCAGTCGGTGCCGTTGAAACTGCGCAGCCACAGTTCAGGCGACTGCGGTTGGTCGGCAACCAGGCGGATGGTATGGACCTTCTCCACCGGCACGTGGGCGATAGACAGCACCAGTTCGACGACTCTGGCCTTGCTGGCTATGGACGGATCGCCAGCCAGCAGCAGCTTGACGTTGTCGTCGTTGGGGTTGTTGACCCGTTTGATCGCTTCACTGATGAAGGTCTCGACGTCGGCCGAGTGCTGGCGGATCGGCGCGAGCAGGGCTTCGGCGGCCAGCTTCTCGGGGCCCTCGACGGCGATGCTGTCGCGGAAGGTCGGGCCCTTGATCTTGGATTTTTCCGAGGTATAGCGCTTGGTCAGCACCAGGCGGTAATACAGGGTCTGGTTGCCCTTGGCCCGACGGGCCGACCACGTGACCTTGCGGTTACCGTCCACCCGGTTCACCGCCACACCGTAGTTATTGGAGATGAAGCTCTCGTTGAGGCTGACGTAGTCCATGCTCAGCGGCGGCACGAACATCTGGATCTTCACCGGATCCTTGGCATTGGGGACGAACTCGATCTTGGCGTCGATGTTCCACAAGTCGTCGGTGGCGTCTTCGGTCACCGGAATGCCGAGCACGAAAATCTGATAGGCCGTCACCGACAGGCCCAGCACCACCAGGATGGCGATCAGCATTTTCAAATGGAGGGTAAGAGAGCGCATTGGAATTACTCTGCGGTTTGAGCGGCATTGGCGCAGGCGGGTTTGCCGGCAGCGTATTTGAGACTGGGGTCGACCAGCGCGTCGAAGCGTTTGAGGGCTTCGGAGCCGATCAGTAGCGGGTATTGGAAAGCGCTGCGGTCGGTGAGGTTCACTTCGATGCTGCGCAGGGCCGAGCCCATGCAGATGTCCAGCTCGATGACCGGCCGAGCCGTGTAGTTCTTGCCTTCTTCGGGGTCATAGTCACCGGCGCGGCGTTTGATCTTGCTGACACGGGCCAGCGGACGTTCGATAGGGTGCGAATGCGCCGCGTCGATGGCCAGGTAAAAACGCACCCAGGATTCGCCATCGCGTTTGAAGCGCTTGATGTCCCGGGCGCTGAGCGAAGCGGTTTTGGCCCCGGTGTCCAACTTGGCGGCAACCTCCAGGTCGATGCCCTGCAGGGCGGCGTATTCATTGAGGCCGTACACGGTTTTTTCACCCGCCAGGACAAGCCCCGGCAGGCACGTGAAACAAAGGACAGCAGTTAAGGGCTTGAGTGTCATAAATCCTGATGCACAGTGTTCCGTTCGTCGGTTCAGGCCCTGGCATTGCTGCACAAGCTCCCTGGGTTGCCTTCTCTTAATAGATGCAGAGCGGCAAATTGCGGCGGCATTCTAGCACGGTGGTTTTCTGACGCCACCGCCGCCCGGACGCAACCGCTTATCCGACGCACTTGGTTATGGAGGAGGCCCTTATTAGACAATTGTCGACAATGTCTAATTTTACTTTGACGAAAGCGCAGTGATTGGTTAGTTTTTGCCTTATAGATTTATAAGGTGTCGACAATATGCTCGATCAGCTCGAATCACCGGTCTTGGCCCAAGAGGAATCGGAAACCCTTTCCGAGAACGTCTTCCGGCGTATCCAGGCCGCAATCGTGCGAGGCGATATCGCGCCTGGCAGCAAGATCTCCGAGCCCGAACTGGCACGCACCTACGGCATCAGCCGCGGCCCGCTGCGCGAGGCCATCCATCGCCTGGAAGGCCAGCGCTTGCTGGTGCGGGTGCCTCACGTGGGCGCCAGGGTGGTATCCCTGAGCCACGCCGAGTTGCTGGAACTCTATGAAATCCGCGAGTCCCTGGAAGGCATGGCCTGCCGTCTGGCGGCCGAGCGCATGACCCTGGAAGAAATCGACGAGCTGCGCCGGGTCCTGGAAACCCATGAGCGCGACGCGGCGTTCCAGGCCGGTGTCGGCTATTACCAGCAGGAAGGCGACTTCGATTTCCATTACCGGATCATCCAGGGCAGCGGCAACCGCACCCTGACGCAAATGCTCTGCGGCGAGCTGTATCAGTTGGTGCGCATGTACCGCATCCAGTTTTCCACCACGCCCAACCGTCCGCGCCAGGCCTTTGCCGAGCACCACAGGATTCTCGATGCCATCGCCGACCGTGACGGTGAACTGGCTGAATTATTGATGCGCCGGCACATCGGCGCTTCCAAACGCAACATCGCGCGTCATTTCCAGGACAGCGCCGCCACTGAACGAGGTGAGTCATGAGCAACAGCACTCCAGGCCAGCGTTTTCGCGATGCGGTCGCCAACGAGCATCCGCTGCAAGTGGTGGGCACGATCAACGCCAACCACGCGCTGCTGGCCAAACGCGCCGGTTTCAAGGCGATCTACCTGTCGGGCGGCGGCGTGGCGGCCGGCTCCCTTGGCGTGCCGGACCTGGGCATCACCGGCCTGGATGACGTGCTGACCGATGTGCGCCGTATCACCGACGTCTGCGACCTGCCGTTGCTGGTGGACGTGGATACCGGGTTTGGCTCCTCGGCGTTCAATGTGGCCCGCACGGTCAAGTCGATGATCAAGTTCGGCGCGGCGGCCATTCATATTGAAGACCAGGTCGGCGCCAAGCGTTGCGGCCACCGTCCGAACAAAGAGATCGTCTCGCAACAGGAAATGGTCGACCGCATCAAAGCCGCCGTCGACGCGCGCACCGATGACAGCTTCGTGATCATGGCCCGTACCGACGCCCTGGCCGTGGAGGGCTTGGAATCGGCCCTGGACCGCGCCGCCGCGTGCATCGAGGCCGGTGCCGACATGATCTTTCCGGAAGCCATTACCGAACTTGAGATGTACAAGCTTTTCGCCAGCCGGGTGAAAGCCCCGATCCTGGCCAACATCACTGAATTCGGCGCGACACCGCTATACACCACCGAACAACTGGCGGGCGCCGACGTGTCCCTGGTGCTGTACCCCCTGTCGGCCTTCCGCGCCATGAACAAAGCGGCCGAGAACGTCTATACCGCAATCCGCCGCGACGGTACGCAACAGAACGTCATCGACACCATGCAGACTCGCATGGAGCTTTACGATCGCATTGACTACCACACCTTCGAGCAAAAGCTCGATGCGTTGTTCGCGGCGAAAAAATGAACAGAGCGCAGCCTCTACAAATCTAAAAAAATGGAGACAGCAAATGGCCGAAGCAAAAGTACTCAGTGGCGCCGGGCTCCGTGGCCAGGTGGCCGGGCAAACCGCATTGTCCACCGTAGGCCAGTCAGGTGCCGGCCTGACCTATCGCGGCTACGACGTCCGCGAGCTGGCGGCTGACGCGCAATTTGAAGAAGTGGCTTACCTGCTGCTGTACGGCGAGCTGCCGACCCAGGCGCAACTGGACGCCTACACAGGCAAACTGAGCCAATTGCGGGACTTGCCCCAAGCCTTGAAAGAGGTGTTGGAGCGCATTCCCGCCGACGCCCACCCAATGGACGTGATGCGCACCGGCTGCTCGTTCCTGGGCAACCTGGAACCGGAGCAGAATTTCTCCGAACAACATGACAAGACCGACCGCCTGTTGGCCGCGTTCCCGGCGATCATGTGCTACTGGTATCGCTTCAGCCACGAAGGCCAGCGCATCGAGTGTGTGACCGACGAGACCTCCATCGGCGGCCATTTCCTGCACCTGTTGCATGGCAAGAAGCCGAGCGAGCTGCACGTCAAG
Organism: Pseudomonas sp. P105; assembly: GCF_032614175.1. Taxonomy (NCBI): domain Bacteria; kingdom Pseudomonadati; phylum Pseudomonadota; class Gammaproteobacteria; order Pseudomonadales; family Pseudomonadaceae; genus Pseudomonas; species Pseudomonas sp. P105. Next base: position 4,403,822 of record NZ_CP126693.1, on the reverse strand, counting down.
GTGATGAACGTCTCGCTGATTCTGTATGCCGAGCACGAGTTCAACGCCTCGACCTTCACGGCGCGGGTGTGTGCCTCGACCCTGTCTGACCTGTTTTCCTGCATCACCGCCGCCATCGGTTCGCTACGCGGCCCGTTGCATGGTGGCGCCAACGAAGCGGCGATGGAAATGATCCAGCGCTTCCAGTCGCCGGAGGAGGCGATCAAGGGCACCCTCGGGATGCTCGAGCGCAAGGACAAGATCATGGGCTTCGGCCACGCGATCTATAAGGACAACGACCCGCGCAACGAGGTGATCAAGGGCTGGTCGAAAAAACTCGCCGACGAGGTGGGTGACACGGTGTTGTTCCCGGTTTCCGAGGCCATCGACAAGACCATGTGGGAGCAGAAAAAACTGTTTCCCAACGCCGATTTCTACCATGCCTCGGCGTACCACTTCATGGGCATCCCGACCAAGCTGTTCACGCCGATCTTCGTTTGCTCGCGCCTGACGGGCTGGGCCGCCCACGTCTACGAACAACGTGCCAACAACCGCATCATCCGACCGAGCGCCGAATACACCGGCGTCGAACAGCGCAAGTTCGTGCCAATCGAACAACGCTGAACTGGAGGGTTTTAGCCGCCGGAACTGATTACCCCGAAACCCTGTGGGAGCGAGCTTGCTCGCGATTGCGTACTGATATTCAACATTAATGTGGACGGATACACCGCTATCGCGAGCAAGCTCGCTCCCACAGTGGCCGGGGGGGCTTTGAGGCTGGCGCCAACCTTCTGAAACCACCGTGACCCGAGTGCTGACGATGAACACAGAATTTCGCAAACCGCTGCCCGGCACTTCGCTGGATTATTTCGACGTTCGCGGGGCCGTGGATGCCATCCGGCCTGGCGCTTACGATGGCCTGCCGTATACCTCCAGGGTGCTGGCGGAAAACCTGGTGCGTCGCTGCGATCCGGCGACGCTGGGCGAGTCGCTGCTGCAACTGATCGAGCGCAAGCGCGATCTGGACTTCCCATGGTTTCCGGCCCGGGTAGTGTGCCATGACATCCTCGGCCAGACCGCCCTGGTAGACCTGGCCGGCCTGCGCGACGCCATTGCCCTGCAGGGCGGCGATCCGGCGCAGGTCAATCCGGTGGTGCCGACCCAACTGATCGTCGACCACTCCCTGGCGGTGGAAAGCGGCGGGTCCGATCCCCAGGCGTTCGCCAAGAACCGCGCCATCGAAGACCGGCGCAACGAAGACCGCTTTCACTTCATCAACTGGACCAAGAAAGCCTTCAAGAACGTCGACGTGATTCCGCCGGGCAACGGGATCATGCACCAGATCAACCTGGAAAAAATGTCACCGGTGATCCAGCAGCGTGACGGCGTGGCGTTCCCCGATACCTGCGTGGGCACTGACAGCCACACCCCCCACGTCGATGCCTTGGGTGTGATCGCCATCGGCGTTGGCGGCCTGGAAGCCGAAAGCGTGATGCTGGGACGTGCCTCATGGATGCGCCTGCCGGAAATCATTGGCGTCGAGCTGACCGGCAAGCTGCAACCGGGCATCACCGCCACCGACATGGTGCTGGCGCTGACCGAATTCCTGCGCAAGCAAAAAGTCGTCGGTGCCTGGCTGGAGTTTTTCGGTGAAGGCGCCAGTGCCCTGACCTTGGGCGACCGCGCGACCATTTCCAACATGGCCCCGGAATATGGCGCCACGGCGGCGATGTTCTACATCGACCAACAGACTATCGATTACCTGAAGCTCACCGGCCGCGAAGACCAGCAAGTTCAACTGGTCGAGACCTACGCCAAGCAGGCAGGCCTATGGGCCGACACGCTCAAGGGCGCGCAATACGAGCGTGGCTTGACCTTTGATCTGTCGTCGGTGGTGCGCAACATGGCTGGTCCCAGCAACCCCCACGCCCGCGTCGCGGTGTCGGATCTGGCCGCCAAAGGTATCTCCGGTCAGTGGGACGATGTGCCCGGGCAAATGCCCGACGGCGCAGTGATCATCGCGGCTATCACCAGTTGCACCAACACCAGCAACCCGCGCAACGTGATCGCCGCCGGCCTGCTGGCGCGCAACGCCAACCGCCTTGGCCTGACCCGCAAGCCATGGGTCAAGTCGTCCCTGGCGCCGGGGTCGAAAACCGTGGCGCTGTACCTGGATGAAGCCGGTCTGACCAAAGAGCTGGAACAATTGGGTTTTGGTGTCGTGGCCTTCGCCTGCACCACCTGCAATGGCATGTCCGGTGCGCTGGACCCACTGATCCAGCAGGAAATCATCGACCGCGACTTGTACGCCACCGCTGTGTTATCGGGCAACCGCAACTTCGATGGGCGCATCCATCCGTACGCCAAACAGGCGTTCCTTGCCTCGCCGCCGCTGGTGGTGGCTTATGCCATCGCCGGGACCATCCGCTTCGACATCGAGAAGGATGTGCTGGGCGTGGTGGACGGTCGCGAGATCCGCCTCAAGGACATCTGGCCGAGCGACGAAGAAATCGATGCGGTGGTCAAGGCCTCGGTGAAGCCGGAGCAGTTCCGTCAGGTGTACATCCCGATGTTCGCCATCCAGGAGGACACCGGGCCAAAAGTGACGCCGCTGTATGACTGGCGCCCGCAAAGCACCTATATCCGTCGCCCGCCGTATTGGGAAGGAGCGCTGGCCGGTGCGCGGCCGCTCAAGGGCATGCGTCCGCTGGCGGTGCTGCCGGACAACATCACCACCGATCACCTGTCGCCGTCCAACGCCATCATGCTCGACAGTGCCGCTGGCGAATACCTGGCGAAAATGGGCCTGCCGGAAGAAGATTTCAACTCTTACGCAACCCATCGGGGCGACCATTTGACCGCCCAGCGTGCGACCTTCGCCAACCCGAAACTGTTCAACGAGATGGTCCAGGAAAACGGCAAGGTCAAGCAGGGTTCGCTGGCCCGGGTCGAGCCGGAAGGCCAGGTCATGCGCATGTGGGAAGCCATCGAAACCTACATGGAGCGCAAGCAGCCGCTGATCATCATCGCCGGTGCCGACTACGGCCAGGGTTCGTCCCGGGACTGGGCGGCCAAGGGCGTGCGCCTGGCCGGTGTCGAGGCGATTGCCGCTGAAGGTTTCGAGCGTATCCACCGCACCAATCTGGTGGGGATGGGGGTGTTGCCGCTGGAGTTCCAGCCGGGCACCGATCGCAAGACCCTGGGCATCGACGGCAGCGAGGTCTATGACGTGATCGGCGAGCGCACCCCGCGTGCGACGCTGACCCTGGTCATCACCCGCAAGAACGGCGAGCGCGTCGAAGTGCCGGTGACCTGCCGTCTCGATACCGCCGAAGAAGTGTCGATCTACGAAGCCGGCGGCGTATTGCAGCGCTTTGCCCAGGATTTCCTGGAATCGGCGGTTGCCGTCTAAATCACAGCTGCGGGCACCCTTGCGGGCCCGCTTGAGGAGCATCATGGCTCACGCACCGCAAATCAGAATCCCCGCCACTTACATGCGCGGTGGCACCAGCAAAGGCGTGTTCTTCAGCTTGCAGGACCTGCCCGAAGCGGCCCGCGTTCCCGGCTCGGTCCGGGATGCTCTGCTGCTGCGGGTGATCGGCAGCCCCGATCCATACGAGAAGCAGATCGATGGGATGGGCGGCGCGACGTCGAGCACCAGCAAGACCGTGATCCTGTCCAAGAGCACCCGAGCCGATCACGATGTCGATTACCTGTTCGGCCAAGTGTCCATCGACAAGCCGTTCGTGGACTGGAGCGGCAACTGCGGCAACCTGTCGGCGGCGGTCGGTTCATTCGCCATCAGCAGTGGTTTGGTGGACGCCAGTCGCATCCCACAAAACGGCGTGGCCGTGGTGCGGATCTGGCAAGCCAATATCAGCAAGACCATCATCGCCCATGTGCCGATCACCGACGGCGCGGTGCAGGAAACCGGTGACTTCGAGCTCGACGGCGTGACCTTTCCGGCGGCTGAAGTGCAACTGGAATTCATGGACCCGGCGGCCGAGGAGGAGGGCGGTGGCGGCTCGATGTTTCCCACCGGCAACCTGGTGGACGACCTTGAGGTGCCTGGTGTTGGTACCTTCAAGGCAACCCTGATCAACGCCGGCATCCCGACGATCTTCATCAATGCCCGGGACGTTGGTTATACCGGCACCGAATTGCAGGGCGCCATCAATGGCGATCCCAAGGCCCTGGCCATGTTCGAAACCATCCGTGCCCACGGCGCCTTGCGCATGGGCCTGATTCAGCATCTGGACGAAGCCGCCCAGCGCCAGCACACGCCGAAGGTGGCGTTTGTCGCACCGCCGGCGGACTACCTCTCCTCCAGCGGTAAAGCCGTGACGACGCGGGACGTCGACTTGCTGGTGCGAGCACTGTCCATGGGCAAACTGCACCACGCGATGATGGGCACCGCGGCGGTCGCCATCGGCACGGCGGCGGCGATCAGCGGCACGCTGGTGAACCTGGCGGCCGGCGGCATCGACCGCACCGCTGTGCGCTTCGGCCATCCCTCCGGCACCCTGCGCGTCGGCGCTGAGGCCAGCCAGGTCAATGGCGAATGGACCGTGAAAAAAGCCATCATGAGCCGCAGCGCGCGGGTATTGATGGAAGGGTTTGTGCGGGTACCGGGGGATGTTCTGAACTGACACTTGACCCAGGCAAACCCGTGGTGAACGCGGCGTCTGCGAGCATCCGCGATCAAAACTGTGGGAGCGAGCCTGCTCGCGATAGCGATGGTACAGCCCGCAAAGAGGTTGGATGTGCCGGCCTCATCGCGAGCAGGCTCGCTCCCACAGTGGATTTGTGGTGAGCACAGAATCTGCGAACATCCGCGATTGAACCTGTGGGAGCGAGCCTGCTCGCGATGAGGCCGGCACAGTCAGCATTGATGTCGCCTGATACACCGCTATCGCGAGCAAGCCCGCTCCCACAGGGGCGCGCATTCCTGCAGTCAGCCCCCTGTCAACGCCGTGACGACCAGGTTCACATTGCTCTCCAGCTCCGCCACCGGGTCGGCGGCGTCGGTGCTCAGGACCAGTAACTGACTGCCGCCCTCAGTGATGGCCGCTTTCACGGCATCCGCGGGCTGACGATGATGCAGCACCCGCTTCACGTCGTTGTCTTTCAACGTGGCGGTCAATTGCTTGAGGGCTTCGGGTGTCCATTCGGCGTCGGGCCGGGCATCGGTGCTGATCCCGTCCAGATTCAAACCGCTGATCAAGTAGCCGAAATGCTCGCTCAGGCTGACAACGCTCAGGTTGTCGGCACTGGCCAGGCGCTTTTCACTCTCGGCGCTGAGCTTGAGCAGGCGCTGCTTGAGCGCCGCCAGGTTGGCGTCGATCTTCGGTTTGGCCGTCGGTGCCAGGCGCACCAGGTCGGCGGCGATGACATCGGCCATCCGTCCCAGATTATGGCTGGCCATCCACGGTTGGCTCGCCAGGCCATCGGCCGATCCCGATTGCACGGCGATACCGGGCAGGGCGCCGTCCACCGGGCGGGCGGCATCGACTTCGACGATGCGGATGTTGCTGCGGCGGGCCATGGGGTACAGCGGATCATCCGGCCACAACGAACGCAGCCCGATCACCGCGTCGGCATCGCTGGCCAGCTTGCTCAGGGCCGGCGCGCCACGGCCGCTGAAGTAGGCATTCTGGCGCGTCCCGGGCAGATTGGCCGGCGCGGCGCGCTCCAGGCTGACATCGGTGCCCTTGAGCAACGCTTCACCCAAGCCGTAGGTGACCGGCAACGAAGCAAGCAGGCGCACCGGTGTGCCTTCGGCGGCGAAAGAAGGGCTGTTTACCAGACCGCACAAGGCTACGGCCAATGCCAGTTGTCGCAATGAAAAAACCATTTATCCAAGATTCCCTTTGAGGCTGGGGACAACACCCCGGGCAATGGCGGCCAGGGCAAATGCGATGCCGGCCACCAGAATGATCGCGGCACCGGACGGGATCGGCAGGTCGAAGACAATCGGTGCGAGAATCCCGCACAGGGTGCTGACGGTTGCGATCAGCACGGAGCACCAGAAAAAACCTTTCAACGACTGGCTGAGCAGACGCGCCGCAGCCGCCGGAATCACCAGCAAGGCCCCCACCAGAATTGCGCCGATGACCTTTACCGCCGCCACGGTGATCAGCGTCACCAACACCACGAACAGGTAATCCAGCGTCTTGACCGCCACCCCGCGCACCGCCGCCAGTTGCGGATTGAAACTGGCGAGCATGATGCGGTTGTACAGCGGCAACGCCAAAGCCATCACCAGTGAACCGACCACCGCCAGCACCAGCAGGTCATTGCCATTGACCGTCAGCACCGAGCCGAACAGCACGTTTTCCAGAATGTGCACGTTGATCTTGCCCGCCAGGATCAGCAGCAGGCTGGCGCCCAGGGCCAGGGACACCGAGAGGAAAACGCCGATCAGCGTGTCCGGTGCCAGGCCGGTGCGGTTGCGCAGGTAATTGAGCAGGATGCCGAACAGCAGGCAATAGCCGAACAGGCTGCCGTAGGGCCCGGTGTAGGGTTCGCCGAGCAGGATGCCGACCGCCACGCCGGTCAGCGCCGCGTGGCCCACGGCTTCAGAGAAAAACGCGAAGCGCTTGACCACCACCAGGGTGCCGAGGCCACCCAGCACCGGGCCGATCAGCAGCCCGGCCAGCAACGCATTGACCACAAACCCGTAAGCCAGCGCTTCGGGCAGATAGCCGGACGACGCCCAACCCTGGACCATCAAACGAAAGGCTTCGTAACTCATCAGGCGGCGCTCCCGTTCGGGCGTGGATGGGTGGAAAACAGCGTCAGCAAGCGCTCCGGCGTCAGGGTCTGGCGCGGCGGGCCATCGAACAGCACGCGGCGGTTCAGGCCGGTGACGCGGTCAGCCAGGCGCCCGACGGCTTCCAGGTCATGTTCGATCCACAGCACCGTGATGCCGGCCTGGCGCCAGTCTCGCAGCAGGTGTTCAAACACCTGGATGCCGGCCTCGTCCAGCGCCGACATCGGTTCATCCAGCACCAGCAGTTGCGGCGCAGGAATCAGCCCCTGGGCCAACAACACCCGCTGGCGTTCACCGCCGGACAGCGCGCCCATGCGACGCTTGCGTTTGTCCTGCATGCCGACCCGTTCCAGGGCCTGGCCGATAGCGCCGACGTAATGCTTGCTCAGGCCGAGAAAGGCCGGCCGGCGTTGGCACATCGCTGCCATGAAATCATCCACGGTCATAGGCAGGCCGCGGTCGAATTCCAAGGCTTGGGGCACATAGCCGATGACACCGGGCTCACCCGGCCATTGCAGGCTCAAGCGTCCCTGGTGGGGCATCTGCCCGAGCAAGGTCTTGATCAGCGAACTCTTGCCTCCGCCGTTCGGACCCACCAGCGCATGAATGCTGCCCGGCTGCACCTGGAAGGCCACCGCATCGAGAATCGCGGTGCGGCCCAGGTTCAGGCTGACATCGTCGAACTCGATCAAGGGGCCGACGTGTTGCAAGGTGAGCGTTTCCTGGACCGTCATGCGCCGGACTCCTGAATGGCCCGGACCACGGTGTCGAGGTTGCCGGTCATTTCCTTTTCGTACTTCTCGGCGCTGTAGTCGCCGTAGGAAATGTGCGAGAGCGGGTACAGTTTTACCCCCGACTCCCGCTGGATGGTGTCGACGTAGGTGGACGGAAAGTCCATCTCCGAGAAGATCACTTTCACGTCCAGTTCGCGCAGTTGGTCGATGGTCTTCTTCAACTGGCTCGGGCTTGGCTCGATGCCATGGGCCGGCTCGACCACGGCGGTGACCTCCAGGCCGAATTCGCGCAGAAGGTAATCGTAGGCGGCGTGGACCGTGGCGACCCGCAACTCGGCATTGGGGGCCTGGGTCAGCTTTGCCAGGGCCGCGGCACGCATTTGTCGCAGGCGCTTGCCATAGGCGCGGGCGTTCTGGGTGTATGCCTTGGCGTTGTCCGGATCAAGCTTGCCCAGTTCCCGGGCGATGTTATTGACCTGGGCAATGGAGGCACTGATGGACAGGAAGGTATGCGGGTTCACGACCTTGCCGGCGCCCCGAGCGGCGATCCCGGTGGCAGCCAGCAGCGGTACGTTTTCGTTGGCTTCGATCACGTTCACGTTCGGGGTTTCGCTGGCGGCGATCATCCGGTCGGCGAAATCGTCATGACCCACACCGTTGAGCACGATCACATCGAGCCCACTGATGCGCTTGATGTCCTCGGCACGAGGTTCGTAGGCGTGGGGGTTGAAGCCGGCCGGGATCAGCGGCACCACTTCGGCCTTGTCGCCGACGATGTTGGCCACGTAGCTGTAATAAGGATGCAGGGTGATGCCAATACGCAGGCGCTTGGCCGCTTCGGCGCTGGCCAGTGGGGTGAACAGACAGGCGAGCAGGCCGATCAGCAGGCCCAGCAAAGGGCGGCGTTGAAATGCAATAGACATGGGCAAACGGTCTTCTCTCGAATGAGGACGTGGGGTCAGTGCCGGTGCTGGCGGGTTACGCCGGCGTCGAACTGCGCGACGATCTGCTTCCAGCCGGCGGCGGACAAAGCGGTGTCGTCCAGATCGCTGGAGACGGCGACGCTGTTGCCGCGATTGAGCCAGATGTCCGGGACGGCGTCGGATGCTTCGCCGATGCGCATCAGAAATGAACCGGCGACGGATGGATTTGCACTGGCGCCGAAGTAGGCCCGGTTCTCCACCTGCTGCCAGACATGTCCGCCTCGGCTGACGGAACTGGCATCCTGAGCGAACGGGGCAAAGCCCTCTTCGGCCAGGATTTGCGGGGTGGGCAGGGACTGTTGCTCTTCGCGTAGCAGACGGATCTCATCCAGGGTCACCCGCAGGTCGGCATAGATGCCTTGCTCGGCAGCGCTGAGATCGCGGCGGGCGTCAACTTGATGGGCAGGCACCTCGCTGACGTCATGGGTTTCGCCGTGCCAGGCCACCACCGATCCGGCCACCAGAATGATGATCAGGCACAGCAGCAACACATACAGGGTTTCATGGCCGGCGCCGGCGGGACGGATCACTTGGGTGGTGGGATTGCTCATGGGGCCTCGATATCGGCTTGGTCGATTTCCACCACGTGGCCGGGGCCAGCGTCGAAGAGTACGTAGAACTCGGCGTTGGGCTTCTTGAATGTCAGCGTCGAATCGGCGCCGAGCTTGCCCGGCACCAGGATGGTTTCGTCGTAGCCGATCACATCCAGGGTCACGCCGGGCGCGCCACTGCCGTCGGAAAAACCGCCGGTGCACTGGATCTGCTCAGCGTCGATGGCCTTGCATTCACACATCGGGTTATGGGCCAGGGCGTTGCTGCTGGCACCTGCGCAGAGCAGCAGCGCCAGGCTGTTGAGATAGCCGCGGGCAGTCATGGTTGGGCTCCTTGGGTTTTCAGCCAGGCGATGGTGGCCGGCGAGGCCTGGCTCAGGGGTATGGAAGCCTGGTGCATCGAGCCGTCCCAGCCTTCAAGGGTGATCCACAGTTCGGCGTCGAGCCGGGTCTTTTGCGGCACCGGCAACAAGGCGCCCATGCGATAGGGCGAGCCGAAGAAAATCACCCCGGCGGCCCGCAGGCTGCGAGGTTTGCCGATACGTAGATAAGTAGCCTTGACCTGGCTGATGCAGCTTTGGCACAGCGCGGCGTTGAAGTGCTTCATATGGCCTGCCGGTCCATCGAGACGTGGCGCTTCGTCGCGAAACTCTGCAAGGCGCAGGCTCCAGGGGCCGACCTGGACTTCACCGACCTCCCGCTCACCCAGCCCGGCATCACCGCGGAACAACGCGGCTTCGGAGAAGTACTTGGGCATGAAACCCAGTGGGATCAGCAATAGCAGCACGTTGAGGTGAAAGCGCCATTTTTGCCAGAACACACTTAGACGCGATGGCGGCGCGGTGGTGGTGGACGGGGTCACAGGTTGCCCTCCGGCGATTCACGGTGGATGGACGGCTGCAACAACGGCGCAGTTCGAGCTTGCCGGGAAGGTTTTTGGCTGCGCTTGAAGGCATTCGCGGTAGCCAGGGCGGTGCGTTTGGTCCAGATCAGCAGTCCGCTGAGGACCATCATGCTCATGATCAAACCGAAGAAGAACCAGATGAGCTTGATCCAGAGGCCGCCGAAGTCCCCGGTGTGCAACGGACGCATGGATTCGGTGACGAATTCCAGCGCTGTGCGGTCCGACAGCAGTCGCGAGGCGGCGACCTCACCGTTATAGGGATTGATGGTGGCGGTCTGGAACATCAGCGGATACCAACCGCGTCCACCGATTTCCAAGTGGCTGTAAGCGTTGCCGGGCAGGCTGACGAAGCTGGTTTCCAGGCCAGGGATTTGCTGGCGGGCGATTTCAATCGCGCGGTCCAGGTTCAGTTGTGATGGCGCGGTACCGTCGGCTGACAGTGGGACACTTTCACGTGATACCACCGGAATGACCGGTGCGCTGGAAATGGAAATCTGGTTGTCCGACAGCAACGCCTCGATCAGGAACCAGGTGCCGGTAATGGAAATGACCGCGATGAACCAGATCGACCAGATGCCGCTGAGCCTGTGGAAATCGCCCCAGAAAATGCGTGCGCCGTGGCGGATCCGCAGGGTCGGACGGAAAAACCCCTTCCAGAAACGCTTGTAGACCACCAGCCCGGTCACCAGGGATGCCAGCAGCGGCAGGCCGAGGAGTGACACCAGGTACCATCCCCAGCTGTAACCATTGGTGAACGGTACCAGCCACCAGCCATGCAGGGCACGGGTAAAGCCTCTGAAATTGAACGTCGGCGCCGAGCCCTGGACGATGCCGCTGTATGGGTTGACGTAGATCTTGTCGGGGCGCCCGTCGGGGTAGGTCACGCCGACCTCCAGGGCAAAATGCGACTCATCCGGGCGTACGATGCTCTGCACCTGGGTTTGCGGCTGGGCTTGCTTGATGGCGGCGACGACCTGGTCGTAGCTGAGCAGCGCTGCGTCGTCCGAGGGTTTGCTGGCGCGCATCTCGGGATTGACCAGCCAGACGATCTCCTGGCTGACCACCGCCAGCGTGCCGGTGACGCAAACGATGAGGACGAAAAACCAGATGGGCAGTGCCAGCCAGCTATGAACCAGAAACCAGAGTTTGGAGCGGGATTTCTTCGACATGGTTTGAACGTCTTGATTCGATGAAAGGCTCGGTATTACGGGCTTCGTAATCCCCTGAACCCTGAAAAGCCGGTCGTGGCTTTTGCCGACGCGACCTGCTGCATCTAATTAAGACGAACGAGCAATGGAAATCCTGAAGCGAAAGATGAAAGAAAATGTTTCGCGTTTGCGAACCGGATGTATTTCCCATCCTGGCTCCAGCAAATCGGCGGGGCGGAAATGTAAAAAAACTGCGGCAAGGGGATGGGGCCCCTTGCCACAAGAGCAGGTTGGCCGTCAGCCCTGCTGTTGAAACATCTCCCTGGCCCGCTGTTCAATCTGTTCCTGAGTCAGATCCTCCTTGTGCGTAGCCAGAAACCACACATGCCCAAAGGGGTCTTTCAAGGTGCCGCTGCGATCACCATAGAACTGATCCTTGACCTCGGAAATCACCGTGCCACCAGCGGCAATCGCTTGGGCGAATGCTTTGTCCACATCTTCGACATAGAGGTGCAGGCCTACCGGCACCGATTGTTCGGGGTTACGCAACGGCCCTTGATCACAAGGCGTGCCGAGCATGATCGGGCAATCGCCAATCCGCAGCTCGGCATGACCGACGCCCCCGTCCGGCATGTCCAGGCGCATGACCTCGGTGGCATTGAAGGCTTTTTTGTAGAACTCGATGGCTTCAGCGGCTTTTTGAATGCCCAGGTAGGGCGTGATGCTATGGAAACCTTCAGGAATGGCTTTGACACCCATGACGTTTCTCCTTGTTGTTATGGGGAGGCGAAGAGAGCCTCGCCGATTTGCGCCCATCCACTATAGGACAGCGACTTGGGGGCGGCGCATGACCCGACGAACGTTTCACGGCGCGTCCAGCAGATGCGCTCCCGGCCCGCGCTTGCCCAACACATCGCCCTGGTTACGCAGCGGGCAACCTTCCATCGACAGGCAGCCGCAACCGATGCAGCCGTTGAGTCGATCGCGCAGCGCCATCAAGTGGTTGATGCGCTGATCCAGCTCGCGGCTCCACTGGGCTGAAAGGATCTTCCAGTCGTTCGCCGTTGGGGCGCGGTCGTCGGGCAAGGTTTTCAAGGCGCTGCCGATTTCGGCCAACGGAATGCCCAGGCCTTGGGCGACCTTGATCAGCGCCACACGTCGCAACACTTCCCGTGGATAGCGGCGTTGGTTGCCCTGGTTACGATTACTTTTGATCAGCCCCTTGGATTCATAGAAGTGCAGGGCAGTCACGGCCACGCCACTGCGGGCGGCCACTTGGCCGACGGTGAGTTCCTTGTGGACGTTTATCTGTGTCATCGCCTGCATTCTCTGCTTGACCTTGAGTTAACTAGAGGTTTTACCCTGCACGCCATCGGACCGCAAGATCCGCCCTACGTACAGCGAGGACCTTTCATGCAATCACCAAGGAACAATCAGAGTTTTACCCAGTTGATGGAGTTCGACATCGAACCTCAATGGCAACAGGCGCTGGTGACGGCCCTGTCAGAGCAGACCGAGCGGCTGGCCCGGGGGCATGCAGGATTTCTGAGTGCCAGTATCCAGGTCAGCGAGGACGGACGACGGGTTCTCAACTATTTGCATTGGCAAAACCGCGAGGCGGGCGAAGCGGCGTTTCAGAGTTTCGAGCGTGGTGAGCAGGATTTCTGGCGGCTGATCCAGGCCCACAGGGCCAAGGCCGTGACATTCGGCTCGTTCCAGGTGTTGCGCAACATCGAACTCAGTGCCGACAACGCCCTGCATTGCCAGTTGGTCGGTTAAGCGCAGCGGACGATCCGAGCCAGCAATACCCACTATCAAACGGGTTGATTTCTGCCGCGTGAAGGCGGCGGGTAGCCTTTGTTCATCGCCCCACTTCAGAACATTGGATACCTGCCATGAATCGGACTTTTGCTGTTTTGCTGCTGTTAACGGCCACTGTGTTGAGCGGCTGCGCCTCTTCGTCGCCGGAGTTGCGCCCCTACACCGCCGAAGAAACCCGTGAACTGGCTCTTGAAGCCTTGAATCGCCGGGGCCTGTCGTTTGAGGAATATCACGCGAAAAAAGCCGAGTTGCTCGGTCCTTCGCAGAAAAACGTGGGATTCGACGACCAGGGGCAAATGAGCGCCGAGCGAGCCATGAAGCGGTCTGGGCGGCCGAGCTGAGGACTGTACTGCTCGAAGTTTTGCCTAACTGTCCATGGGTTTGGCTCAGGACGTGGGGTAGGGTCATGACTTGACTGACCGTCCCATTGGATATGCCTGCCATGACCCTTTCGCTTGACCTGTTGCTGGGCTTCGCCCTGTTTGCCCTGGTGACCTCGATCACCCCCGGTCCCAACAACACCATGTTGCTGGCCTCGGGCGTCAATTTCGGTTTCAACCGCACGATTCCTCACATGCTGGGCATCACCTGCGGCTTCTTTTCCCTGGTGCTGGCGGTGGGGCTTGGCCTGGGCGCGGTGTTCCAGACCTACCCTCTGCTCTACACCGTACTGCGCTACGTGGGTGCGACCTACCTGTTGTACCTGGCGTGGAAAATCGCCCACTCCGGGCCGGTCTCTGAAAACCGGCCAGGGGACAGCACGCCCATCAGCTATTGGGGCGCGGCGGCGTTTCAGTGGGTCAATCCCAAGGCCTGGATCATGGCCATCGGCGCCATCAGCACCTACACGCCGCTTCAAGGTTATTTCTTCAATGTGGTGGTTATCGCCGCGGTGTTTGCCCTGATCAACCTGCCGAGCGTAAGCCTGTGGGTGGTGTGCGGCAGTCTGTTACGCAATCTTTTGCGTGATCGTCGCTGGCTGCGCCTGTTCAACTGGGGGATGGCGCTGTTGTTGGTCGCCTCGTTGTATCCGTTGCTGCTCGAAAGCATCGGCTAAGGGCTGAGCTTGAGGCGGATGCCTGTTAAGCTCGCTGATCAGTCGCTGTGGTTGATATCCAGAGCCCTTGGTGCAAGCGAACAACACTATTTTACGAGCAGGAGAAACGATGAGTACCGAGCCTTTGACCCATGGACTGGTTCCCCAGCGCCTGGCCCGAATCCGCCAATTGATGAATCGCGAAGGCATTCACGCATTGCTGGTGCCATCGGCCGACCCGCATCTGTCGGAATACCTGCCGGGCTATTGGCAAGGACGGCAATGGCTGTCGGGGTTTCATGGCTCGGTTGGGACTCTGATCGTCACGGCGGACTTCGCGGGCGTCTGGGCGGACAGCCGTTATTGGGAGCAGGCCACCAAGGAGCTTGAAGGCAGCGGTATTGAACTGGTCAAGCTCATTCCCGGTCAGGCTGGCCCGCTGGATTGGCTGGCCGAACAGACGCCTGAAGGCGCAGCGGTGGCGGTTGATGGCGCGGTCATGGCTGTGGCCTCGGCCCGGACCCTGAGCGACAAGCTTGAGGCCCGCGGGGCGCGGTTGCGCACCGACATGGATCTGCTCAAGGAGGCCTGGAGCGACCGCCCAAGCTTGCCGAGCCAACCGGTTTATGCCCATCTGCCGCCGCAGGCGACCGTCAGCCGGGTCGAGAAACTCGCCAAGCTGCGGGAAACCCTCAAGGAGCGCGGTGCCCAGTGGCATTTCATCGCCACGCTGGATGACATCGCCTGGCTGTTCAACTTGCGCGGTGCGGATGTGTCGTTCAACCCGGTATTCGTTTCCTTTGCCTTGATCAGCCAGCAACAGGCAACGCTGTTCGTGGCCCTGGATAAGGTCGATGCGTCGCTGCGTGCCGTTCTTGAACAGGACGGCGTGACCCTGCGTGATTACAGCGAAGCGGCGGCCGCATTGCGGGAAGTGCCCAGTGGCGCGAGCCTGCAGATCGATCCGGCGCGGGTCACGGTCGGTTTGCTGGATAATCTGGACAGTGGCGTGAAGCTGGTCGAGGGACTCAACCCTACGACGCTGGCCAAGTCTCGCAAAAGCCTGGCCGACGCCGAGCACATTCGTCGGGCCATGGAGCAGGACGGTGCGGCGCTTTGCGAGTTCTTTGCCTGGCTGGAAAGCGCCTGGGGTCGCGAGCGCATTACCGAACTGACCATCGATGAGCACCTGACCGCCGCCCGTACACGCCGGCCGGAATTTGTCTCACTGAGCTTCAATACAATTGCCGCGTTCAACGCCAACGGCGCGATGCCCCATTACCACGCCACGGAGCAAGCCCACGCGGTCATCGAGGGCGATGGCTTGCTGCTGATCGATTCTGGCGGCCAATACCTGGGTGGTACCACCGATATCACCCGTATGGTGCCAGTCGGAACGCCTACCGTGGAGCAGAAGCGGGATTGCACTCGCGTGCTCAAGGGCGTGATTGCCTTGTCTCGCGCCAAATTTCCACGGGGCATTCTGTCGCCCTTGCTGGACGCCATCGCTCGCGCGCCGATCTGGGCCGAGCAGGTGGACTACGGTCATGGCACTGGCCACGGCGTCGGTTACTTTCTCAACGTTCATGAAGGCCCGCAGGTGATTGCCTATCAGGCCGCCGCCGCGCCGCAAACAGCGATGCAGGCGGGCATGATCACCTCTATCGAACCGGGCACTTATCGTCCGGGCCGTTGGGGGGTACGCATCGAGAACCTGGTGTTGAATCGCGAGGCGGGGAGCAGCGAGTTCGGCGACTTCCTCGAGTTCGAAACCCTGACCCTGTGCCCGATCGACACGCGTTGCCTGGAGCCGTCCTTGCTGACCCAGGACGAAAAAGACTGGTTCAACGCCTACCATGCCGAGGTTCAGCGTCGATTGAGCCCGTTGCTGGAAGGCGACGCGCTGCAATGGCTGAACACCCGGACGCAGGCGATCTGACGTAAGGCATCAGCCCAGGGCTTCACGGACGAAGTCCAGCCGATCCTGGCCGAAGAACAGCTCGTCGCCGACGAACATGCTCGGGGCGCCGAACACGCCCCGTTTAATCGCTTCTTCGGTGGTGATCTTGAGTGCTTCCTTGACCTGCTCGTTGCTCGTCAGGGCCAGCACATGATCGGGATCAAAATGGCCTTGGTTCAAAACCTCCGCGACTGTTGCCGGGTCGTTGAGGTTGCGGCCGTCCACCCACAGGGCGCGAAACAGGCAATCGATGAAGGCCTCGAATCGTTCGGGATGGTGCAGTTGCATGCCGGTCACGGCGCGCATCAGTAACAGCGTATTGATCGGGAAGTGCGGATTGAGCTTGAAGTCAACGCCGTAGCGGTTGGCGAAGCGATTCAAATCCTTGAATAGATAAGGCCCCTTGGCCGGCACGGTAACCGGTGACGCATTGCCGGTCGCTTTGAAGACGCCACCAAGCAGCATCGGACGGTAGATCAACTGACTGTTGGTTTGCGCGCACAGGGTCGGTAGCTGGGTATAGGCCAGGTAGGTGGTCGGGCTGCCGAGGTCGAAGAAAAACTCCACGGATTTGCTCATGGTATCTGCGCTCTTGTTATTGTGAGGGGGGGCGGTTTACCAGCGTTCGCTCCAGGGCCGCAGGTCCAGCTCGAAGGTCCAGGCGTCGCGGGGTTGGGCGTGCAGATACCAATAGTTGTCGGCGATGTGTTCGGGGTTGAGAATGCCGTCCGCATCCTTGGTTGCATATTTTTCCGGAAAGTTATCGCGGATGAAGTCGGTGTCGATGGCGCCATCCACCACCACATGGGCCACATGAATATTCATCGGCCCCAGTTCACGGGCCATGCTTTGGGCCAATGCGCGTATGCCATGTTTGGCCCCTGCGAAGGCGGCGAACCCTGAAGCCCCGCGCAGTCCTGCTGTGGCGCCGGTGAACAGAATCGTCCCGCGCTGGCGCGAGGCCATGCGTTTGGCCACTTCCCGAGCATTGAGGAAACCGGAAAAACAGGCCATCTCCCAAATCTTGAAATATTTGCGCGCGGTCTCTTCAAGGATGCTGCAGGGCACGTTGGCGCCGATGTTGAATACAAAGGCTTCAATCGGACCGATCTGGCTTTCGATTTGCTCGATCAGCGCGACCACCTCGTCTTCCTTGCGCGCGTCACAGGCAAAACCATGCGCATCACCGCCCTGAGCCCGAATTGAATCGACCAATGGCGCGAGTTTGTCAGCGCTGCGGCGGGTAACACAGGCCACGAAACCTTCCTGCGCAAAACGTTTGGCTATTGCGCCTCCGGTGGCATCGCCTGCGCCAACAACCAGTACGACCTTCTTGTTATTCATGATTAGCCTCATTGGTAAACGATCGTTAGCTAAACGGACGTTATGCTAAGATCCGGCAAGCGTCAAGGTGGGCAATCAGAGGCCAGATATATGCGTTATTCAGCCAATCACAAATTGGAGACCCGAGAGAAACTGCTCGCCAGCAGTGCCATGTCCGCCAAGAAATCGGGGTTTTCCACTGTCGGTGTCGATGGCCTGATGAAGGCGATCGGTTTGAGCGGCGGGGCGTTCTACAGTCACTTCTCATCCAAGGATGAGCTTTTCAAGGCGATCGTCGAGCGAGAGTTGGCGCAAAGCCTGGAGCGCTTGAGCGGTGAGAATGTTCTGGACTCACAAAAACTGGAGCGATGTCTCAAGCAGTACCTGAGCATGAGCCACGTCGAACAGCCGGAGGCGGGGTGTGCGCTGCCGGTGCTGGGCGCTGAGATCGCGCGGTCCGACGTGCAGGTGAGAGAGGCGGCGCAAACGTGGATCTGTCGTTTGCATGAAAGCTGGGCGCGGATATTGGGAAGCGAAAGCCTGGCCTGGGCCATTCTGTCGCAATGCGTGGGCGCGTTGGTTGTCGCCCGCATGCTGGCCACGCCAGGGGTCCAGCGTGATGTCCTCAAGTCCAGTCATGATGAGATCAGTCGTCGAATAGCCCAGCAGCGACCCGACTGATCCGCTGCCTATTTACAGATGACGATCATGCTGCGACTGGTATAGCCGGCGGGGTTGAGTCCGAAAGGATAATCCCCCGGCTCCTCGACGGCGTCGCCCGACTTTGCGATCACCCTGTAACCTTTGGGGGCGCAGGAATTGGCGGCGCTGGCGGCGCATTGTTCCCAGGACGAGGACAAGCCGGAGCAGTTGATGTGCAAACCCTTTTTACCGCGTTTGACTTCAGTCTTTGTTGTCGCTGCGCAGCCCGCAATTGCAAGCACAACGATCAATATCAAAATTCGTTTCATTCCCGTCCTTATCACCGCCGCGGATCTTATGTCTGCGTGCGATTGTGTTCGCTTTTGCTTTAAGCGTTCGTGACGTCCTGTATGAAAATTCCATGTCTGACATTAGGTTACGGGCTAAACATGGCCTAAATGTGCGGTAAATACCAGAGCTTCGTTAAATCCGGCGTCAATCAACTGCGATGGCGGGCTTCGCGGCGCTACCCATCGTCAGCGTTGCTCCGACTGACGCCAGGATGATGCAGCCAATGGCGGCCCACTGAGCCAGGGATAAGTACTCCTGAAGAAACACCAGTCCTGACAGTGCACCGAAGGCAGGTTCTATGCTCATGAGTGTGCCGAAAGTACGGGCTGGCATTCGTGTGAGGGAGATCATCTCCAGCGTGTAGGGCAGGGCAGTGGACAGAATGGCGACGCCAATGGCGATCGGAATCAGGCTCGGCGTCAGTAATGCGGTCCCTGCGTGGACGATACCGATAGGCGCGACGAAGAGGGCCGCGATCATGACCCCCAGTGCGGCGGTTTGCACGCCGTTGTCCGCGCCGGCCTTCTGGCCAAACAGGATGTACAGTGCCCAGCAGAATCCCGCACCCAGGGCATAACCGGCACCGACCAGATCGATACCGCTGCTGGTGGCTCCAGTGGGTATCAATAGAAGCAGGCCGGTGATCGCCAGGGCAATCCAGAGAAAATCGATGGCTCGCCGCGAAGCGTAAATGGCAACCGCCAGAGGGCCGGTAAATTCCAGTGCCACGGCAATTCCCAGCGGAACCGTTTGCAGCGACATATAGAAAAGAAAGTTCATGCCGCCCAACGCCATTCCGTAAACGATCACGGTGCGCAGGGATTGAGCTGAGAGTTTGGCGCGCCATGGCCGCAGCAACAACAGCATGATGAGGCTGGCAAAGATAAGCCGCAGCGTCGTGGTGC
The DNA here is from genome assembly GCF_032614175.1 of Pseudomonas sp. P105. Taxonomy (NCBI): domain Bacteria; kingdom Pseudomonadati; phylum Pseudomonadota; class Gammaproteobacteria; order Pseudomonadales; family Pseudomonadaceae; genus Pseudomonas; species Pseudomonas sp. P105. The sequence continues at coordinate 4,384,713 of NZ_CP126693.1, read as the reverse complement.
CTTGTGCGCCCACAACCGGGAACATGCTTTTGGCAAGTGAAGCTCCCGACTGGATGGATGCCATGGCAATCAATAGAAGGGCGACCGGGTAAAGAGTGGTTGCCAGGCTGCGATGTGGGAGAGTCATTGCTAAGCGTCGTCCAAGATAAAAGCGGGGGGAAGGCTGGTTTGCGCAATATACTGCGCAATCGCAGCGATTCCGTCTATATATAAGGAGGATTTCAGCGAGGTGCTTCTGGCTGGATAGAAAAATCAAATTAAGGGTTGACGGCAAATTCTGGAAGTCTATAATTCGCCCCACTTCCGGCGCAGTCGAAACGGAAAACTCCTTGAGTTTCAATGAGTTAAACGATTTTCGGCAGCGCAGGGCTTCAGGTCATCGAAGCTTGGGAAGCAGTTAGTGGGGCGGTTTTTCTGGCTCCGTTAACGGTTCGATCTTCTCGATCGAAAGCGGTCAAAAAGAGGTGTTGACAGCAGCGAGTAACGCTGTAGAATTCGCCTCCCGCTAACGAGAGATCGGAAGCGCAAGTGGTTGAAGTTGCAGAGGAAACTTTGAAAACTTCTTAAAATAACCGCTTGACAGATACACGGGGCGCTGTAGAATGCGCGCCTCGGTTGAGACGAAAGGCTCAACCCACCGCTCTTTAACAACTGAATCAAGCAATTCGTGTGGGTGCTTGTGGAGTCAGACTGCTAGTCAACAGATTATCAGCATCACAAGTTACTCCGCGAGAAATCAAAGATGTAACCAACGATTGCTGAGCCAAGTTTAGGGTTTTCTCAAAACCCAAAGATGTTTGAACTGAAGAGTTTGATCATGGCTCAGATTGAACGCTGGCGGCAGGCCTAACACATGCAAGTCGAGCGGTAGAGAGGTGCTTGCACCTCTTGAGAGCGGCGGACGGGTGAGTAAAGCCTAGGAATCTGCCTGGTAGTGGGGGATAACGCTCGGAAACGGACGCTAATACCGCATACGTCCTACGGGAGAAAGCAGGGGACCTTCGGGCCTTGCGCTATCAGATGAGCCTAGGTCGGATTAGCTAGTTGGTGAGGTAATGGCTCACCAAGGCGACGATCCGTAACTGGTCTGAGAGGATGATCAGTCACACTGGAACTGAGACACGGTCCAGACTCCTACGGGAGGCAGCAGTGGGGAATATTGGACAATGGGCGAAAGCCTGATCCAGCCATGCCGCGTGTGTGAAGAAGGTCTTCGGATTGTAAAGCACTTTAAGTTGGGAGGAAGGGCATTAACCTAATACGTTAGTGTTTTGACGTTACCGACAGAATAAGCACCGGCTAACTCTGTGCCAGCAGCCGCGGTAATACAGAGGGTGCAAGCGTTAATCGGAATTACTGGGCGTAAAGCGCGCGTAGGTGGTTCGTTAAGTTGGATGTGAAATCCCCGGGCTCAACCTGGGAACTGCATTCAAAACTGTCGAGCTAGAGTATGGTAGAGGGTGGTGGAATTTCCTGTGTAGCGGTGAAATGCGTAGATATAGGAAGGAACACCAGTGGCGAAGGCGACCACCTGGACTGATACTGACACTGAGGTGCGAAAGCGTGGGGAGCAAACAGGATTAGATACCCTGGTAGTCCACGCCGTAAACGATGTCAACTAGCCGTTGGGAGCCTTGAGCTCTTAGTGGCGCAGCTAACGCATTAAGTTGACCGCCTGGGGAGTACGGCCGCAAGGTTAAAACTCAAATGAATTGACGGGGGCCCGCACAAGCGGTGGAGCATGTGGTTTAATTCGAAGCAACGCGAAGAACCTTACCAGGCCTTGACATCCAATGAACTTTCCAGAGATGGATTGGTGCCTTCGGGAACATTGAGACAGGTGCTGCATGGCTGTCGTCAGCTCGTGTCGTGAGATGTTGGGTTAAGTCCCGTAACGAGCGCAACCCTTGTCCTTAGTTACCAGCACGTCATGGTGGGCACTCTAAGGAGACTGCCGGTGACAAACCGGAGGAAGGTGGGGATGACGTCAAGTCATCATGGCCCTTACGGCCTGGGCTACACACGTGCTACAATGGTCGGTACAGAGGGTTGCCAAGCCGCGAGGTGGAGCTAATCCCACAAAACCGATCGTAGTCCGGATCGCAGTCTGCAACTCGACTGCGTGAAGTCGGAATCGCTAGTAATCGCGAATCAGAATGTCGCGGTGAATACGTTCCCGGGCCTTGTACACACCGCCCGTCACACCATGGGAGTGGGTTGCACCAGAAGTAGCTAGTCTAACCTTCGGGGGGACGGTTACCACGGTGTGATTCATGACTGGGGTGAAGTCGTAACAAGGTAGCCGTAGGGGAACCTGCGGCTGGATCACCTCCTTAATCGACGACCGCAGCTGCTTCATGAGCTCCCACACGAATTGCTTGATTCATTGAAGAAGACGATTGGGTCTGTAGCTCAGTTGGTTAGAGCGCACCCCTGATAAGGGTGAGGTCGGCAGTTCGAATCTGCCCAGACCCACCAATTTCATGGTGTTCCCTGTAGAAATACGGGGCCATAGCTCAGCTGGGAGAGCGCCTGCCTTGCACGCAGGAGGTCAGCGGTTCGATCCCGCTTGGCTCCACCATTACAGATTGGCACCAACGTTTAAAGCTTAGAAATGAGCATTCCACCAAGACGGTGCTGAATGTTGATTTCTAGTCTTTTGATTAGATCGTTCTTTAAAAATTTGGGTATGTGATAGAAAGATAGACTGAACGTTACTTTCACTGGTAACGGATCAGGCTAAGGTAAAATTTGTGAGTTGCTCTTAGAGCATGCGAATTTTCGGCGAATGTCGTCTTCACAGTATAACCAGATTGCTTGGGGTTATATGGTCAAGTGAAGAAGCGCATACGGTGGATGCCTTGGCAGTCAGAGGCGATGAAAGACGTGGTAGCCTGCGAAAAGCTTCGGGGAGTCGGCAAACAGACTTTGATCCGGAGATGTCTGAATGGGGGAACCCAGCCATCATAAGATGGTTATCTTGTACTGAATACATAGGTGCAAGAGGCGAACCAGGGGAACTGAAACATCTAAGTACCCTGAGGAAAAGAAATCAACCGAGATTCCCTTAGTAGTGGCGAGCGAACGGGGACTAGCCCTTAAGTGGCTTTGAGATTAGCGGAACGCTCTGGAAAGTGCGGCCATAGTGGGTGATAGCCCTGTACGCGAAAATCTCTTAGTCATGAAATCGAGTAGGACGGAGCACGAGAAACTTTGTCTGAATATGGGGGGACCATCCTCCAAGGCTAAATACTACTGACTGACCGATAGTGAACTAGTACCGTGAGGGAAAGGCGAAAAGAACCCCGGAGAGGGGAGTGAAATAGATCCTGAAACCGTATGCGTACAAGCAGTGGGAGCCCACTTTGTTGGGTGACTGCGTACCTTTTGTATAATGGGTCAGCGACTTATTTTCAGTGGCGAGCTTAACCGAATAGGGGAGGCGTAGCGAAAGCGAGTCTTAATAGGGCGTCTAGTCGCTGGGAATAGACCCGAAACCGGGCGATCTATCCATGGGCAGGTTGAAGGTTAGGTAACACTGACTGGAGGACCGAACCGACTACCGTTGAAAAGTTAGCGGATGACCTGTGGATCGGAGTGAAAGGCTAATCAAGCTCGGAGATAGCTGGTTCTCCTCGAAAGCTATTTAGGTAGCGCCTCATGTATCACTGTAGGGGGTAGAGCACTGTTTCGGCTAGGGGGTCATCCCGACTTACCAAACCGATGCAAACTCCGAATACCTACAAGTGCCGAGCATGGGAGACACACGGCGGGTGCTAACGTCCGTCGTGAAAAGGGAAACAACCCAGACCGTCAGCTAAGGTCCCAAAGTTATGGTTAAGTGGGAAACGATGTGGGAAGGCTTAGACAGCTAGGAGGTTGGCTTAGAAGCAGCCACCCTTTAAAGAAAGCGTAATAGCTCACTAGTCGAGTCGGCCTGCGCGGAAGATGTAACGGGGCTCAAACCATACACCGAAGCTACGGGTATCACTTAGGTGATGCGGTAGAGGAGCGTTCTGTAAGCCTGTGAAGGTGAGTTGAGAAGCTTGCTGGAGGTATCAGAAGTGCGAATGCTGACATGAGTAACGACAATGGGTGTGAAAAACACCCACGCCGAAAGACCAAGGTTTCCTGCGCAACGTTAATCGACGCAGGGTTAGTCGGTCCCTAAGGCGAGGCTGAAAAGCGTAGTCGATGGAAAACAGGTTAATATTCCTGTACTTCTGGTTATTGCGATGGAGGGACGGAGAAGGCTAGGCCAGCTTGGCGTTGGTTGTCCAAGTTTAAGGTGGTAGGCTGAGATCTTAGGTAAATCCGGGATCTTAAGGCCGAGAGCTGATGACGAGTTACCCTTTGGGTGACGAAGTGGTTGATGCCATGCTTCCAAGAAAAGCTTCTAAGCTTCAGGTAACCAGGAACCGTACCCCAAACCGACACAGGTGGTTGGGTAGAGAATACCAAGGCGCTTGAGAGAACTCGGGTGAAGGAACTAGGCAAAATGGCACCGTAACTTCGGGAGAAGGTGCGCCGGTGAGGGTGAAGCACTTGCTGCGTAAGCCCACGCCGGTCGAAGATACCAGGCCGCTGCGACTGTTTATTAAAAACACAGCACTCTGCAAACACGAAAGTGGACGTATAGGGTGTGACGCCTGCCCGGTGCCGGAAGGTTAATTGATGGGGTTAGCTAACGCGAAGCTCTTGATCGAAGCCCCGGTAAACGGCGGCCGTAACTATAACGGTCCTAAGGTAGCGAAATTCCTTGTCGGGTAAGTTCCGACCTGCACGAATGGCGTAACGATGGCGGCGCTGTCTCCACCCGAGACTCAGTGAAATTGAAATCGCTGTGAAGATGCAGTGTATCCGCGGCTAGACGGAAAGACCCCGTGAACCTTTACTATAGCTTTGCACTGGACTTTGAATTTGCTTGTGTAGGATAGGTGGGAGGCTTTGAAGCGTGGACGCCAGTTCGCGTGGAGCCATCCTTGAAATACCACCCTGGCAACTTTGAGGTTCTAACTCAGGTCCGTTATCCGGATCGAGGACAGTGTATGGTGGGTAGTTTGACTGGGGCGGTCTCCTCCTAAAGAGTAACGGAGGAGTACGAAGGTGCGCTCAGACCGGTCGGAAATCGGTCGTAGAGTATAAAGGCAAAAGCGCGCTTGACTGCGAGACAGACACGTCGAGCAGGTACGAAAGTAGGTCTTAGTGATCCGGTGGTTCTGTATGGAAGGGCCATCGCTCAACGGATAAAAGGTACTCCGGGGATAACAGGCTGATACCGCCCAAGAGTTCATATCGACGGCGGTGTTTGGCACCTCGATGTCGGCTCATCACATCCTGGGGCTGAAGCCGGTCCCAAGGGTATGGCTGTTCGCCATTTAAAGTGGTACGCGAGCTGGGTTTAGAACGTCGTGAGACAGTTCGGTCCCTATCTGCCGTGGACGTTTGAGATTTGAGAGGGGCTGCTCCTAGTACGAGAGGACCGGAGTGGACGAACCTCTGGTGTTCCGGTTGTCACGCCAGTGGCATTGCCGGGTAGCTATGTTCGGAAAAGATAACCGCTGAAAGCATCTAAGCGGGAAACTTGCCTCAAGATGAGATCTCACTGGGACCTTGAGTCCCCTGAAGGGCCGTCGAAGACTACGACGTTGATAGGTGGGGTGTGTAAGCGCTGTGAGGCGTTGAGCTAACCCATACTAATTGCCCGTGAGGCTTGACCATATAACACCCAAGCAATTTGCTGACCCGATACAGGGCACCAGATTGCGGTGTGTGAAGACGCTATGAACCGAAAGTTCGCACAACACACAAATCTATCGCATACCCATTTGCTGGAACGTGACCGCAAGGCACGCGCTGGCTACCGAATTTCTTGACGACCATAGAGCATTGGAACCACCTGATCCCATCCCGAACTCAGTAGTGAAACGATGCATCGCCGATGGTAGTGTGGGGTTTCCCCATGTGAGAGTAGGTCATCGTCAAGATTAAATTCCGAAACCCCTATCTGCTGATGCAGGTAGGGGTTTTGTTTTTGTGCCGAAAAAAAAGGATGACTTGAAGAGGTCATCCTTTTTTTGCATCAATGATTAAGCCCCTGGGACCGGGCAGCTCAGATCACCTTCTTCGCACTTGAGGTAGGTCTTGAGCGTCTCGACCCGGGCCTTGGTTACGGCTGTGGTGCAATTGCTGTGGACCAGCGGATAGACGCTACCCCCTTCGACTCCGGAGGCAGAAAAATTGCATTCGGCGTCACGGAAGCTGATCCAGGCCCGCTGTGCCTTGACCAGTAGCTGCTTGGCCTGCGGGTCATCTTTAAGGCGTGCAGTGATCTGCTTGTACAGACTGTTCAGCTCGTCGTCAGCGGCTTTGTTCTCTTGGGCTGCGCACTGGTTCATTGCTCCCTGGGTGCTAGCATTGGCGCAGTCATCGGCTTGGACAATACTGATAAAAAGCAGCGGCGTCAGGCCCAGAAACAAGCGTGGGAACATGGTCGATCTCTCCTTGATGGGATTTCTAAATGCCGAAGGAGTGTACCCAAACGCTGGGTCGATACAACTTTCTGGTTGGCCTCGTGGTCTTACAGGCCTAGTGTTGAACACAGGAGGTGACTCATGCATTCATCTGATCGCATCGAAAGAAAAATTCTGCTCAAGGCGCCGCGCTCTCAGGTCTGGCGGGCCTTGGCCAATGCCGAAGCCTTCGGTCAATGGTTCGGCGTCGCGCTTGAGGGCAGACGATTTGTCGCGGGCGAGCGTACCCAGGGGCAGATCACCTATCCTGGTTATGAACACCTTATTTGGGACGTTGCGGTAGAGCGGGTCGAGCCGGAGCGGGTTTTTTCGTTTCGCTGGCATCCGTACGCCATTGAACCGCAGGTGGACTACTCTCAGGAACCCGAAACGAGGGTTCAGTTCGAACTTGAAGACATGGATGGCGGCACCTTGCTCAAAGTGGTGGAGTCGGGCTTTAACGATATCCCGGAGGCGCGTCGGCTTAAGGCTTTTCGTATGGACAGCCGTGGTTGGGACGAGCAGATGGCTAATATCGAAGCATTCCTGGCCAAGGCCTGATCCTCAGTGTTTGAGCACTCTAAGGGTTTACGGAAGGGCTGCTATAGCGAATGTCTTACACGCCATGGTTGCTATATCGTCTGTTGCGCTTTGGATCCGATGCGTAATCTGTACTCAACCACTGAAGCACAGGGAGTGCTTCAGGATCAGGGACGATCGACCTTGCAAGGATGGCTAACGACAGGGAGTCGTGATGGTCTTGGAAAAACCCGCCTCGGCGGGTTTTTTTTCGTCTGCAGAAAAGCCGACCTATCAAGCCAGGCGTCGCGCCATGGTACGGTCGGAACCATCAGCGGCAAGTGCCTGCCCAGGTGTGCGGTCGGAACCATCAGCGGCAAGTGCCTGCCCAGGTGTGCGGTCCGAACCATCAGCGGCAAGACTCTGCCCAGGCGTGCGGTCCGAACCATCAGCGGCCACAGGCTGCTGACATCCGAGCGTTTGCGTAAAGAAACGGTCCTGCTGCTGGCTGGGCAGGGCAAAGGCACTGACGCTCAGGACGAAAGTGGTAACGGCGATCAAGGAACTGAAAGTTTTCATGGCGATGACTCCGGTCATATCAAAAGGGGTTGAGTGCCGGGTCGTTCAGATGTCGCGATCTGCTGAACCCGTTGCAGCCCGGACGGTAGTCTTGCTGCATGGGTTCAGAGTAGGGGCGAGGAGGGGGACGCCGTTAGACGGATACTGCCCTTGGTTTGCCTGATCCTGTTTGTGTGCAGGATCAGGCGCGACTCATCTGCAAGGCCTCGGCACGTAGCCGGGCGATGTCCTTGCTCGGCGAGGCCCCGAATAGACGGCTGTATTCGCGGCTGAACTGCGAGGGGCTTTCATAGCCCATTTTGTAGCCGATTGACGAAACGTCGCTGTTCTCCGCCAGCAGCAGCCGTCGGGCTTCCTGCAGGCGCAGCTGTTTCTGGTATTGCAGCGGGCTCATGGCGGTCACGGCTTTGAAGCGATGGTGCAATGCCGAAGGGCTGAGATTGATCATTTGTGCCAGGCTATCGATGCTCAGCGGCTCGGCATAATGGTTGTTGAGCCACTCGATTGCGCGACTGATACGGTGGGTTTGCGTGTCGGGGATGGCAATTTCGTGCAAGCGCTGGCCCTGGGCACCCCGTAGCAGGCGGTAGAAAATTTCCTGTTGGGCCAAGGGCGCGAGCGTGGCGATATCGTCCGGACTCTCCAGCAGCCGCAGCAAACGCAACACCGCATCGAGCAGCGGCGCGTCGATGCGGTCCAGGAATAGTCCTCGATCGGTCCGTTGGGCCGGTACCCCAATGGGGCTTGCGTCGGCGATCAGACGGCAGATCTGCGCCGGGTCGATATCCAGGCGAATGCACAGGTAGGGGCGTTCGGGGCTGGCTTCGATCACCTGACCCGCCAGCGGCAGGGTGACCGAGACCACCAGGTAGTTGAGCGAATCATAGACGTAGCATTCATCCGCCAGCCGAACCTCTTTGCGCCCCTGGACGATCACGCACAAACCGGGCTTGTGGATCGTGTGCAGGGCTTCGGTGGGCTGGTCGCTACGGATCAGGTGCAAGGTCTCGATGGCGGTGGGATGAACGCCGAATTCCGGGGCGAAGCGCTTCATCAGTTCCGCCAGTTCGGTGCGGCGCTGGTTGACGCCGTCCTCAGGCGTTACGTGTATGGACGTGGATACCGACATGCCGATCTATCTCCCTGGCCAAATGGGTGGACCGCGCTAGTAAAGCCGATTGTGCGCCCGGCGACCAGAGGCGGTTTTATCGCTACAGGATCGTGCAAGGGCGCAGGAGGATCCGGCTAACCCAGACACGGATCTGCTCCCTAATCTGGACCTGTCAAAACGCTCCCATCGGGGGGCCATACATCCAGACGAGGAAACCATCATGTCCGCTATTCAAAACAAAGTTGTGGTGATCACCGGCGCCAGCAGCGGTATTGGCGAAGCCGCCGCACGTTTGCTGGCCGCCCGGGGCGCACGAGTGGTGCTGGGTGCGCGACGCGTCGATCGCTTGCAGGCGCTGGTGCAGGAACTTGAAGCCGACGGCCAGCAGGCTGCTTGCAAAGCTGTGGACGTGACGCGCCGTGATGATGTGCAGAGCCTGATCGACTTCGCTGTCGAGCGATTCGGCAAGGTCGATGTGATCGTCAACAACGCCGGGGTCATGCCGCTCTCCAAACTCGAGGCGCTGAAAGTTGACGAGTGGGATCGCATGATCGACGTCAACATTCGCGGCGTACTCCACGGCATCGCCGCTGGTTTGCCTTTGATGCAACGCCAGCGCAGTGGCCAGTTCATCAACATTGCTTCCATTGGTGCCTACACGGTCAGTCCGACGGCGGCGGTGTACTGCGCCACCAAGTTCGCCGTGCGGGCGATTTCCGAGGGGTTGCGCCAGGAGGTCGGTGGTGACGTGCGGGTGACGGTGATTTCCCCTGGCGTAACCGAGTCGGAGTTGGCCGAAAGCATTTCCGATGAAGGCGGGCGCGCCGAGATGCGCGAGTTTCGCCGGATCGCCATTCCCGCCGAGGCGATTGCCCGGGCGATTGCCTACGCCATTGAACAGCCGGACGATGTGGACGTCAGCGAACTGGTGGTGCGCCCGACGGCCAGCCCATTCTGAATTGAATCGATGCGGCGGGAGACTCTCCATGTCTTGTGTGGTGAGGGGATAAAACCCCTCACCACTTTTTTTGGGGGGCCTGATTGGCGTTAATCGTTATTGCAGTGCCAATCGCGCCGCTGCCCGTTGAGTAATCTGCGACCGCACTCGAAACGACTCTGCTGCACGTCGGTTGGCTTCTGCCAACACTTGGGACGGTGCAGTGTCCGGGCCGCCGGCGGTGAACGGCGGGGCCGGGGCGTATTCAAGCTGTAGCTGGACCAGCTCGGCGGTGTCCTGGTCGAACAGTTCGGCCGCCAGGGTCAAGGCAAAATCGATCCCGGCGGTGATGCCACCACCGGTGAGCAGGTTGCCGTCGCGTACCACACGGTCCTTGACCGGTGTGGCGCCCAAGGTTTGCAGCAGACTGTGATAAGCCCAATGGGTGGTGGCCCGTTTACCCTGCAATAAACCCGCCGCGCCAAGCACCAGCGAACCGGTGCACACGGAGGTGATGTACTGCGCGTGGGCCGCCTGTTGCTTGATGAACGCCAAGGTCTGCTCATCTTCCATCAACGGCCCGACGCCGCTGCCGCCTGGGATGCAGATCACGTCGAGCTTGGGGCACTTCTCGAACGTGGTGGTCGGTAGGAGTACCAACCCGGTGCTGGCGGTGACTGGGGCCAGGTCTTTCCAGATCAGGTGCACCTTCACGTCTGGCAGCGAGGCGAGCACGTCATAAGGGCCGGTGAGGTCCAGTTGTTGAACCTGGGGGAATAACAGAAAACCGATCTGCAACGCCATGGCGCTTTCTCCTGAAGTGATGCCTGAGGGGGTGGACGGTTTAACTTTAGGCTCGTAGGCTCTGGCGTATACGCCAATAAGCCCACGAATTACGCCAATATGCCAAATCCACCGAAAACCGTTCATGTACTGGCTTTCGCCAACGTGCAGGTGCTGGATGTCACCGGGCCCTTGCAGGTTTTTGCTTCGGCCAACGACCTGGCACGCCAGCAAGGCTTGCCGTTGCCTTACGCACCCACCGTGATAGCTGCCGGTGGCGGGGCGGTGATGTCGTCGGCGGGGCTCGCGCTTATGGCCGAGCCGCTGCCGAGCGAGGGTAGCGACACATTGCTCATCGCCGGCGGTTGGGGAGTGTACGAGGCGGCGCAGGACACGGCGCTGGTGGCCTGGGTCAGGGACCATGGCCTGCGCTCGCGGCGCGTGGCGTCGGTGTGCACCGGGGCGTTCCTGCTGGCCGCCAGCGGTTGGTTGGACGGACGCCGAGTGGTCACGCACTGGACCCGTTGCGAACAACTGGCCAGGCAGCACCCGCAACTGCGGGTCGAACCCAACCCGATTTTTATCAACGACGGCCCGGTCTGGACTTCGGCGGGCGTTACGGCCGGCATCGACCTGGCGTTGGCCCTGGTGGAGGACGATTTGGGTCGCGCCATCGCCCTGGAAGTCGCCCGGCAACTGGTGGTGTTCCTCAAGCGTCCAGGCGGTCAATCGCAGTTCAGCGTGACCTTGTCACTGCAGAATCAGGGCAGTCGTTTTGACGATCTGCACGCCTGGATCGCGGAAAACCTCACCCTGGACCTGGGCTTGCCGAATCTGGCGGCAGAGGCGGGGATGAGCGAGCGCAGTTTCGTGCGTCACTACCGTGCCGACACCGGCCAGACGCCGGCGCGGGCGGTGGAGCTGATTCGTGTGGAGACCGCGCGCCGGCTGCTGGCCGACACTGCGCTGCCGATCAAGCGGGTCGCGGTGCAATGCGGCTTTGGCAGCGAAGAAACCCTGCGCCGCAGCTTCCTGCGGGCCATGGGCGTGACGCCCCAGGCGTATCGCGAGCGTTTCGCGGTCAGCCTTCAAGCAGATCCAGCAATGCCCTGAGCGTGGCCTGGGGGGCTTCCTGGGGAATGTTGTGGCCGACACCAGCGAGCACTCGACGCTCATAGACACCGCTGAAATGTTCGGCGTCTTCGTCGAACTCAGGTGCAGGCCCAACGCCGTCGTCGGCACCGCACAGGGAAATGCTCGGCACGCTGATGGCCGGTTGCGCGGTCAGTCGTTCCTCCATCCACTCCAGCGTCGGGTCGCCGGGTGCGTACATGAAGCGATGGCGGTAGGAATGAATCACCACCTCGACGAAATCCGGGTTGTCGAAGGATGGGGCACTGAGGGGATACAGCGCTGTGCCGCGTGTCCAGGTCGGTGACCACAGGCGCCAGAGCAACTGGCACAGTTCGCGCCGGTTCTGCGTCAGGCCCTCGACGCCCCGGGCGCTGTGGAAGTAATACTGGTACCACAATCTGTGCTCGGTCTCAGGGTCCAGCGGCTGAGTCGATCGGGGAATGTCCTGCATGTTATAACCATCGCCGGTCACCAGGCAGCGAACCCGTTCGGGCCACAGCGCCGCCACGATGCACGCGGCCCGCCCGCCCCAGTCGTAGCCGCACAACGCTGCTTGGGGGATGGCGAGTGCCTGCATCAGGTCCAGCAGATCCTGGGCCAGCGCCGCTTGCTGGCCGGAACGCAGGATGCTCGGGTTATTGAACCAGGTCGGGCCGTAGCCGCGCAGGTACGGCACGATGACCCAATAGCCGCGCTGGGCCAGGGCCGGTGCGACTTCATCAAAGGCCCTGGGGTCGTAAGGGAAACCGTGCAGCAGGATCACTGGGGCGCCGCTGGCGGGGCCGTGCTCTTCGTAGGCGATGCGCAGCAGAGGCGTCACCGCGAAGTTGATTCTGGGCGCCTGGTTCATGTCGGTCTCCTGCACGGCTCGGTTGCCGTTATGCGGGTTCCTGATTCACATATTTGGCCCGATCCGGCGTGAAGGTCACGATCATGTTCGTGCTGGAGCAGGTCAGGGTGCGGTCCTGGGACAGGTCGATGTCCAGGTCTTCACCGCGCAGGCCCTGCCATTGGGCCAGGTACTTGAGGCAGCCGAACTTTTCGTTTTTCTTCAGGCTGCGACTGACACCGCCTTTCCAGCCGAGCACCGGCAATTCACCGGCCAGGCAACGCTGCGCCAGCTCGGGAAACTTCAGCGCCCGGTCGCGGCCGATTTCCCAGCACTTGATCAGGCCCTTGTCCTGGCCTTCCCAGAGGTCTTCCCGGGTCAGGCCTGTTCGGGGCGGGGTGGTGATAGAGCGTTTTACATGGGTCATGTCAGATCCTTGAATCGGGTTTTGTCGGGCAGCTCCGCTGCACCCTTGAGTGCATCGATCTTAGGAGGGGTTTACAGGGCTGGCAACCTGAAACCGGCGGCAGCGATAGATGGAGAAATGTTGGTGCCCGCTTCTGTGGCGAGGGGATTTATCCCCGCTGGGCTGCGTAGCAGCCCCGAAAACGGTCAACTCGGTCTGTCTGGCAAAGTGGATTGGCCTATGGACGGGCTGCTACGCAGCCCAGCGGGGATAAATCCCCTCGCCACAAGGGTGTGGAGTTCCTACAAAAAAATAGGTGAACCGGAATTTTCCGACGAGTCGTGGCGGTTGCCGGTTCGGAAACGGCGGGGCTAGGCTGTGCCGGTCGCTGCAAAATCAGCGATCGGGTTTGGTCACCCGTCCAATGTCAGGCGCACACGCGCCAACCTCAGCATGTCGGCGCTTTTTTGTGTGCTTGTCGGTATGCTTTGCGGTGGGCTGTGCGCGGGGCACTTTCGAGTGCGCCGGGTGCCTGACTTCCCGGTTGACCAACCTGCGTATAGCCCACCACCCCTCGTTTGGTCACGAGGTGAGTGGGCTCAATTTCAAGTCAGGAGCTTCACAAATGGTCAAGATCACCCCCAACCCTCCACGCGCCGAAAACCTGTCCGCCTACACCACCCTCGACACCAAAAAACTCCGCGAAGCCGCTGACTGGGCGCTGAATGTCCACTTGTCTCCCCCAGCCAAACCCGACACCCAGGACGGCCAGATATTTTCAGTGGTCCCCGGCCTCAACACCGAATCCGTGCTGACCAGCCTCAGCGAAACCCTGGCTTCGGCCAACGCCATGGTCAGTGACCTGGCATTCGAGCTGGAAGGTTCCCGGCGGCATGTTGCGCTGGGGATTCAGCAGTTGATTGAGCTGGGTACGTTGCTGGCTGACCGTGCGTTGGATGACATTGAAGTGGCGGAGCCTACGCGATAGTCATTGCACCCTGTCCTCTGTGACGAGGGAGCTTGCTCCCGCTGGGTTGCGAAGCGACCCCCCTTGTGTCCTGGAGATTTTGCGCCTGCTGCGCAGTCGAGCGGGAGCAAGCTCCCTCGCCACAAAAGATTTATGTTCATTCACACGTGCGACTCACGGCTGCCAATGCGTTTTGTCCCCGCTCAATTTGCGGTCCAGGAAACTGGCGGCGCTGATCAGCGCCAAGTGGGTCAAGGCCTGGGGGGTGTTGCCCAGGTGGTAGCCGTGGCTGTCGAACTCCTCGGCGTACAAGCCCAGCGGGTTGGCGTAGCGCAGCAGTTGTTCGAACTCCAGCTGGGCTTTTTCCACACGGCCGGCGCGGGCCAGGCATTCGACGTACCAGAACGAACACGCGGCGAACGAGCCTTCAATGCCGCTGAGGCCGTCGACGGGGCTTTCGTCGTTGCGGTAGCGGTAGACCATGCCATCGCGCACCAGGTCTTTTTCAATGGCATCGAGGGTCGAGAGCCAGCGCGGGTCGCGGGCGCTGACGAAGCGCACAAGCGGCATCAACAGCATCGAACCGTCGAGGGCGGTGCTGCCCAGACGCTGGATGAAATGCTGTTGTTCCTCGCTCCAGAAATTTGTCCAGATGTCTTCATAGATGGCCTGGCGAGTCTGGTCCCAGCGGGCGAAAGGCGCGGGCAAGGAGCGTTTGACCGCCAGGCGGATGGCGCGATCGACAGCGACCCAGCACATCAGCCGCGAATGCAGGAAGTGGTGCTTCTCCCCGCGCATTTCCCAAATGCCCACGTCTTTGTCCTGCCAGATATCACAGACCTGATCGACCACATTGACGACGTGTTTCCAGCCCTGATGGGAAATGGCTTCGCCGTATTTGTTGACCAGGTACACCGCGTCCATCAATTCGCCGAAGATATCCAGTTGCACTTGTTTGTAGGCCAGGTTGCCGATGCGCACCGGCTTGGCATGACCAAAGCCACTGAGGTGGGGCAGCTCGACTTCTGGTAGCTCCAACCTGCCGTCCAGGCCGTACAGGATGTTGAGTTTGATCGGCTGATCGCAGCAGTCGCTGACCCGGCTCCGCAGAAAACGCATGTAGGCGTTGGCTTCTTCAACAAAGCCCAGGCGCATGAACGCGTAAACGGTGAAGGAAGCGTCGCGGATCCAGGTGTAGCGATAGTCCCAGTTGCGCTCGCCGCCACGGGTTTCCGGCAGGCCGAAGGTCGCGGCGGCAAGGATGGCGCCGTGTTTGCGTGAGGTCAGCAGTTTCAGCGCCAAGGCCGAGCGGTTGACCATTTCCCGCCAGCGCCCGCGATAGGTGGATTGGCCAATCCAGCCGCGCCAGAACGCCAGGGTTCGCTCCAGGCATATTGCGCTGATGTCATCCTGAAGCCGCGGGTCGTCAATCCCGCCCAGCAGGAACTCGGCGCTCTGGCCTTGTTCCAGCGTGAACTCGGCCACCGCCGCCCGGTCGTCCAGGGTCATGGCCTGATCGGAACACAAACGCAAGCCAGGTTGCCCCGGGGCTTCGAAGCAGATGTGATCGCCGTCACGGTGTGCGCTGGTGAGGCTGCGGGCGTAGTCGTGGCGTACCGCGCAGCGCATGCGAAACGTCGCGCTGCCGACGGTCATGCTCACTTTGCGGATCAATACCGGCAGGTCATCCTCGCTGTCGCCGATGGGCAGCAGGTCGGTGATTTCCACCACGGCGTCATCACTCAGCCAGCGGGTTTGCAGTACGTTGGTGTCAGGCAGGTAGATCTGCTGGCGACGGGCATTAGGCAGGTCCGGCGCCAGTTGAAAGATCCCCGCGTCCGGCGTGTCCAGCAGCGAGCAGAAAATCGAGGGGCTGTCGAATTCCGGCCAGCAGAAAAAGTCGACACTGCCTCGGTCATTCACCAGCGCAGCACTGCGCATGTCGCCGATGATGCCGTGGTTCTCGATGGGGCTTTGGGTTTCGTGATAGTCAGCCATTGCCGTGGAACCCCGGATAAAGGCTCATCCCGCCATCGATGAACAACGTGGTGCCTACCACGTAATCGGACAAGTCCGACGCCAGCCAGACCACCGCGTTGGCGACATCTTCCACATCGCCGATACGCCCGTAAGGAATCAGCTCCAGCAATTTCTGCTCCTGTTCGCCTTCAGTGACCTCGCGGTTGATGGCCGTGCGGATCGCGCCGGGCGCGATGCTGTTGATGCGGATGCGCTGGTGGCTGATTTCCTGGGCCAGACTCTGCATCAGCAGATGGACGCCGCCCTTGGAGGCAGCGTAGTTGATGTGACCGGCCCAGGGGATGCGCTGGTGCACTGAACTCATGTGGATGATTTTGCCGGCGGCCCGGGACACGCCCTGGCGAATGCCCTGCTGGTTGAAAATCCGCAGGGCGGCGCGAGCGCAGAGGAATTGGCCGGTCAGGTTGGTGCCGATCACGGTGTTCCAGTCCTCCAGGCTCATGTCGACGGCGGCGGCGTCTTTTTGCAGGCCGGAGTTGGCGACCAGGATGTCCAGCGTGCCAAAGGCTTCGACAGTCTGGGCGAACAGTCGCTCGACATCCGGCTCCTTCGATACATCGGCACCGACGGCGATGGCGCGTCCACCGTTGGCGTTGATTTCACGGGCCAGGTCTTGCGCCGGGCCGGCGCTGGAGTGGTAGTTGAGCACCACCGCGGCACCGGCGTCTGCCAATACCCTGGCCGCGCCTGCACCAATGCCGGAACTGGCGCCGGTGACCAGGGCAACCTGTCGGGCGAGGGATATCTGCATGGTCTAGCACCTTGAGTTGAGGGCTTTACCTGCTGACTGGTATGAGGTACGTGGAGTTCATTTGGGTGAAGCGATCTTCACAAAGGCCGCTCGCCTCAAATCAGCGCTCACCAACCCCGCCCCGAATTCACCCAGAAGTTCACTGACAACGAAGTGGACACCGACTCCACCTGATGGAACCAGCCTTCAGGCAGGAACAGCAGATCCCCGGCCTCCAGCGCCACCCGCAGGAAGGTCACGTCACGGGCGCGGGGGAAGCGCTGGTAGTCCGGCGCGTCCGGGTTGAAATCGCAACCGTCCAGGCCGCCTTGGGGCGCCGTGGACCAGGTGCCGAGGGCTTCTCGGTGATGGGGGGCGGCGAGGGTGAAGATTTTCTGGCCCCAGACCTGGGCGAACAGGTTGTCGGTGTCGTCGCGGTGCAGCGGGGTGAGGGTGCCCTTTGGGCCGATCCAGATGCGTGGCGGGATGAACAGCGACGGGTCGAAGTAGGGCGGGTAGTTGATTTGCTCCATCAATTGCGCCGGCAGGATGTTGTTGCCCATGTAGGCCGGCGGTTCACCATCGGCGCCCTTGACCGCCGGGCTGTCCAGAGAAGCAATGAAATCGGCCATGGACGTGGAGCGGAAGTCCCGCTCGGTGGAGAAGGTTTTCTTCACGTAGTCGCCGTGGCGGGTGATGCCTTGCAGCTCGGCAAAATGCACCAGGGATTCTTCGCGACTGAGCTTGAACAACGGCCAGTCCTGCAAGGCATTGCTGATGACCACCGGAATGCCATGGGGCAGGTAGCGCGCTTGAAACGCTTGCACCGACAGCTCGCTGCGCGGGCGACGTTCCACGCTGCGCTGGGTCGGCAGGCTGGCGGTGAGCTTTTCGCTGAAGCGCGGCGGGGTGGGATAACGCTTGTTCATGTCGACCTTTTCCACCGCGCCACTGCCGTGGCGGGCATGCTCGATGATCTGCGGCAACAACGTCGCCAGGCCCATGTTGCCGCCGATCTTCAGGCGTCCGCTGGCAAACAGCTCCTCGACATTGGCCAGGCCGGCCATGATCCCGAGAAAGTCCTTTTCCGCCACTTCAATGGTCACGTCGGGGCTGCTGTGCCGACCGGCCTGGGTGCGGCTGCTGGCTCTGACCTCGGACCAGTACGTCTGCTGGGGGCCGAACACGAATTGGAAAACACCTTCGATACCAACGGCGCCCGCGTTGGCGAACAGTTTGCCCAGAATGGTTTGCAGGTCCACGGCGGTCACTCTTGTGGGTTTTGGTCTGAGCAGGTAACGAGGGCCGGGACCGGAAATTTAACCCGCGCTGCTTCGTTTAGCGGGTCGCGACCATGAACACACGGGGGAAGGGCAGCAGTACCGTTCCATCGTCCATGGCCGGATAAGCCTGTTCAACGGCGTTGAGATACTGTTGCAGGTATTGCCCGCGTTGCACCTCATCCAGCGGGTCGAGAAACGGCCGCAAGCCGCTGCCCTTGAACCACTCCACCACGCCGGCGGCGCCCCCGGCCAGCGGGTGATGGTAGGTGGTGCGCCACACATCGACGCGGGTGCAATGGGGCTTGAGGATCGAGTAGTACAGGCTGGCATCGGCCACTTCCGTGCGCGTATCGGCGGCTCCGGCCAGTTGGCTGGCCCAGGGCCCATTGGCGGCGATTTCCCGCATCAAGCGGTGGGACGGCTGGTGCAGGGTGTCGGGCATCTGGATCGCCAGGTTGCCACCCTCGGCCAGTTTGCTGACCAGTGACGGCAGCAGGGTTGCGTGGTCAGGCAGCCATTGCAGCACCGCGTTGGCGAAGATCACATCGAAGGGGCCGGGTTCGTCCCATTGGCCGATGTCTGCGGTGTCGAAGGCCACTTCGGGCAGGCGCTGGCGGGCGGCCTGTATCATGTCGCTGGAACTGTCCAGGCCACGCACCGTTGCCCCGGGAAAGTGCTCCACCAATAATTCTGTGGAATTGCCGGGGCCGCACCCCAGGTCGATCACCGAGCGCGCCTGCCCCGGCGGGATGGCCGCCAGCAGGTCCCGGGCCGGACGGGTGCGTTCCTGTTCAAACGTGACGTATTGCTTGGCAGACCAGGTCATGGCGTTCTCCTTTGCGATGGGCGAGCCGAGATGCCGCCAGTATAGGGGGCGTGTGAGGCCATGGGGCAGGTACGGCGACACTGACTAATTCAGACTGTCGCCAGTTCGTTATCTTCCATACACAACTGATCGGAGAAAACCGCGGTGACTCAACTGACCTTGCTATGCCTGCCGTATTCCGGCGCCAGCGCCATGGTTTACAGCCGCTGGCGGCGCAAGGTGCCGCAATGGCTGCAGGTGCAGCCGGTTGAGCTGCCAGGGCGCGGGGCGCGTTTCGGCGAGCCGCTGCACACCGACATGGGCCCGCTGGCGATGCAACTGGCCCGGGAACTGCGCCCCACGCTCCAGGCCCCTTATGCGCTGTTCGGCCACAGCCTGGGCGCATTGCTGGCCTGCGAAATCGCCCATGCCTTGCGTGAGCTGGGCTGCCCGGAACCGGTAGCGCTGTTCGCCTCGGGCACCGCGGCGCCGACGATGCGCGCCGATTACGACCGCGGTTTTGCCACACCGAAAACCGATACTGAATTGATCGAACAACTGCGCACCCTCAATGGCACCAGCGAAGAAGTCCTGGCCAATGAAGAATTGATGGCCCTGACCTTGCCTGTGCTGCGGGCGGATTTTCTTCTGTGCGGGCGCTTCCAGCCGCGAACCCGAACGCCGCTCAAATGCCCGGTGCACGTGCTCGGCGGCACCACCGACAAGGCCAGCACCGAGCAACTGATCGGCTGGAGCCGGGAAACCTCCGGCAGCTTTTCGGTGGACATGCTGGCGGGCGGGCACTTTTTTATCCATGAGCACGAGGCCAGGGTGCTGCGCCTGATCAAGGATCAGTTGAGCGTGCATCATCGACGGCATGGGTTAGCAATCAGCGCCTGATGCTCTGATTCACAAACAATCTGCTTTTGTGGCGAGGGAGCTTGCTCCCGCTGCGTTGCGAAGCGACCCCTACCAGGCGTCGGTTCTTTTGCGGCCGGGAGCTTCTGCGACTGCTGCGCAGTCGAGCGGGAGCAAGCTCCCTCGCCACGGATTTCCCTCTTTCCTGACCTCTATTCTCAAGCGCTAATTTTTCCGGTCTGCATTCGTTTTATAGGGACGACATGCCTTTGTGCCTTGTGCCCACTGATTCCGGATACCCAGAAATGAATGCTGAAGACGCCTTGAAACTTGCTCGCCGGTTTATCGGGTTGCCCCTGGACAAGCGCCGGATGTTCCTGGCGGCGCTGGACAAGGAGGGCGTCGAGTTCAGCGGTTTCCCCATCCCCCAGGGCGTTGAAGCCGAAGATCGCCAAGCCTTGTCCTACGCCCAGCAGCGCATGTGGTTCCTCTGGCAACTGGAGCCCGGTAGCGCGGCCTACAACCTGCCGGGGGCGGTGCGGCTCAAGGGCGCATTGAGCCTGACGGCGCTGGAGCAGGCCTTCGCCAGCCTCGTCGCGCGTCACGAAACCCTGCGTACGGTGTTCCAGCGTCAGGCGGACGATAGCCTGTTGCAAGTGCCGACCTGCGCGCCGCTGCTGATCGAGCAACAGGATTTCAGTGCCTTGCCGGTCGCCGAGCGCGAACGGGCGGTGGCCGAGGCGGCGCAGCAACAGTCACTGCTGCCGTTCGATCTGGCGGTCGGGCCGCTGCTGCGGGTCAAGCTGCTCAAGCTCGACGAGCAGGAACACGTGCTGTTGCTGACCTTGCACCACATCGTCTCCGACGGCTGGTCGATGAACGTGCTGATCGACGAATTCATCCGCTGCTACGACGCCCATGAAGCGGGGCAGTCGCCGCAACTCGCGCCGCTGCCGATCCAGTACAGCGACTACGCCCTGTGGCAGCGCCGCTGGCTCGAAGCGGGCGAGCAGGCGCGGCAACTCGAGTATTGGCAGGCGCAACTGGGCAGCGAGCATCCGGTGCTCGAGCTGCCGACCGATCACTCGCGCCCGGCCATGCCGAGCTATCGCGGCAGCCGTCATGAGTTTGCCATCGATGCCGCTTTGGCGGAGCAACTGCGCAGCACCGCCCAGCAGCATGGCATCACGCTGTTCATGCTGTTGCTCGGCGCGTTCAACGTGCTGTTGCATCGCTACAGCGGCCAGTCCGATATCCGCGTCGGTGTGCCGATCGCCAGCCGCAATCGCGATGAAATCGAAGGCCTGATCGGCTTCTTCGTCAACACCCAGGTGCTGCGCACCGAACTGGACGGGCAGACGCGGGTTGCCGATTTGCTGCGCGCAGTCAAAGAGACCGCGCTCGGTGCCCAGGCCCATCAGGACCTGCCATTCGAGCGTCTGGTCGAAGCCTTGAAGCTGGAGCGCAGCCTCAGCCATACGCCGCTGTTCCAGGTGATGTACAACCATCAGCCGCACGTAGCCGACCTCACCACGGTCAGCACCGCGTCCGGGTTGGAACTCGGCATGCTCGACTGGCAGGGTCGCACCACCCAGTTCGACCTGACCCTGGACACCTACGAAAAGGCCGGCAAGCTGCACGCCGCGCTGACGTACGCCAACGACCTGTTCGAAGCGCCAACCATCGCGCGCATGGCCCGGCATTGGTTGCGTTTGCTGGCGGCGATGGTCGCCGATCCGTCGCAACGCATCGGCGAATTGCCGCTGCTCGACGCCGATGAGCACAAAACCCTGGTGCACGGTGGCAATGCCACGGCCCAACGCTATCCGACCGACCGCTGCATGCATCACCTGATTGAAGCCCAGGTGACGCGCACCCCGGAGGCTCCGGCGTTGTTGTTTGGCGAACAAAGCCTGAGCTACGCGCAACTCGATGCCCGCGCCAACCGCCTGGCCCATTTGCTGCGTGAGCGCGGTGTGCGGCCGGACACGCTGGTGGGGATCTGCGTCGAGCGTTCGGTGGAAATGGTGGTCGGTCTGCTGGCGATTCACAAGGCCGGCGGCGCCTATGTGCCGCTGGACCCGGAGTACCCGCAGGATCGCCTGGCCTACATGATCGAAGACAGCGGCATCGCCTTGCTGCTGACCCAGCGCTCGCTGGCGGCGGAGCTGCCAACCGATGGCGTCAGCGTGATTTTGCTCGATCAGCCGAGCGGCTGGCTCGACGGTTACAGCGAGCGTCGCCCCGAGGTGACGGTTGATCCGTTGAGTCTGGCCTATGTGATCTACACCTCCGGTTCCACTGGCAGACCCAAGGGCGCGGGCAACAGTCACGCGGCACTGGTCAACCGTGTGTGCTGGATGCAGCAGGCGTACGGCCTGGATGACAGCGATGCGGTGTTGCAAAAAACACCGTTCAGCTTCGACGTGTCGGTGTGGGAATTCTTCTGGCCGCTGATGGCTGGTGCGTGTCTGGTGGTGGCTGCGCCGGGTGCGCATCGCGACCCGCTGCAACTGATCGATATCATCAACCGTTACCGCATCAGCACGCTGCACTTCGTGCCGTCGATGCTGCAGGCGTTTATCCATGAACCGGGCGTGCAAACCTGTGAAGGGTTAAGGCGCATCGTCTGCAGCGGCGAAGCCTTGCCGCTGGATGCGCAGAAACAGGTCTTCGCCAAACTGCCGAACGCCAGCCTCTACAACCTGTACGGGCCGACCGAAGCGGCCATCGACGTGACCCACTGGACATGCGTCGACGAAGGTGCCGATTGCGTACCGATCGGTCGGCCGATCGCCAACCTGCGCACCCACGTGCTCGACGCCCAATTGGCGCCGGTGCCGTACGGCGTGCCTGGCGAGTTGTACCTGGGCGGGGCGGGGCTGGCGCGCAGTTATCACCAGCGCCCGGCGCTGACCGCCGAGCGTTTTGTGCCGTGCCCCTTCCATGACGGCGCGCGCCTGTACCGCACCGGCGACCGGGTGCGCCAGCGTGCCGACGGGGTGATCGAATACCTTGGCCGCCTCGACCATCAGGTCAAGCTGCGTGGCCTGCGCATCGAATTGGGCGAAATCGAAACCCGCCTGATGCAGCACCCACTGGTGCGCGAGGCGGTGGTGTTGGTGCAGGACGGCAAGCATCTGGTGGGTTATCTGGTGCTGGAAAACACCCACCCGCACGAGCAGTGGCAGCAGGACCTCAAAGCGTGGCTGCTGGGCAGTCTGCCGGAATACATGGTGCCGACCTACCTGATGCCGTTGGCCAGATTACCGGTCACTGCCAACGGCAAACTGGACCGCAAGGCCCTGCCGCAACCGGATGCGGCGCCGCAGCAGGCGTTCGTCGCGCCGCAGGATGCGCTGCAGATCGCGCTGGCTGAAATATGGCAGGACGTACTCGGGCTGGAGCGGGTCGGCCTCGAAGACAATTTCTTCGAGCTGGGCGGTGATTCGATCATCTCCATTCAAGTGGTGAGCCGTGCGCGACAGGTCGGTATCGGCATCAATCCGCGTGATCTGTTCCAGTACCAGACCGTGCGCAGCCTGGCCCTGATCGCCAGCCTCGACCATCACAGTGCGGTGGATCAGGGGCCCATCACCGGCGCGGTTCTCCTCGGGCCGATCCAGCAGCAGTTTTTCTCGCGGCCGATGAACGCCCGTGAGCACTGGAACCAGTCGCTGCTGCTGACCGCTCGCGAGCCCTTGAATGGGCAATGGCTCGATGCGGCGCTGACGTGCGTGATCAATCATCACGATGCCCTGCGCCTGCGCTTTGTGCCGGGCGCGGACGGCTGGCAGCAGAGCCACGGACCGCTGCGGCAAAGCGCTGATCTGTGGTTGCGCGATGCCCAATCCGCCGAGCAACTGAATGCGCTGTGCGACGAGGCGCAGCGCAGCCTCTCCCTGCAAGAAGGGCCGCTGTTGCGCGCCATGTTGGTGAATCTGGCCGACGGCAGTCAGCGGCTGGCGCTGGTCATCCATCACCTGGTGGTAGACGGTGTGTCGTGGCGGGTGTTGCTGGAAGATTTGCAGCAGGCTTACGAACAACTGGCGGCGGGTGGCGGCGTGACCTTGCCGGCCAAGACCAGCGCATTCCAGAGCTGGACCGCGCGTCTGAACGCCGAAGCGCCGCGCTTCGACGATCAGTTGGCCTACTGGAAAGCCCAGCACCAAGGCGCGCTGGATCTGCCGTGTGATCGGCCCCAAGGCAGCCTGGAAAATGCCCACGGCGCGAAGATCGAATGGCGTCTGGATGCCGAACTGACCCGACAATTGCTGCAGCGGGCACCTGCTGCGTATCGCACCCAGGTCAACGATCTGCTGCTGACCGCGCTGGCCCGTACCATCAGTCACTGGAGCGGGCAGCCGGACACGCTGATCGAACTGGAAGGTCATGGCCGTGAAGCGCTGTTCGATGACATCGACCTGACCCGGACGGTGGGTTGGTTCACCAGCCTGTTCGCGGTGAAGCTGACGGCCAGCGACGATCTCGGTGGGTCGATCAAGGCGATCAAGGAACACCTGCGCGGCGTCCCGGACAAAGGCCTGGGTTATGGCGTGCTGCGTTATTTGGCGGCACCTTCGGTGCGCGCCGAACTGGCGGATCTGGCGCCACCGCGCATCACGTTCAACTATCTCGGCCAGTTCGACCGGCAGTTCGATGAGGCGGCGTTGTTCGTGCCCTCCAGCGAAGGCAGTGGCGTCGCCCAGGACCCGACGGCACCCCTGGCCAACTGGATGACCGTGGAAGGTCAGGTCTATGGCGGCGAACTGGCGATGAGCTGGGGTTTCAGCCGTGAGATGTTCGACCACGCGACCGTGCAGCAACTGGTCGATCGATACGCCATGGAGCTCAAGGCGCTGATCGAACATTGCGCCAACCTGGTCACGCCGCAAGCCACACCGTCGGATTTCCCGATGGCGTCTGTCACTCAGGCGCAACTCGACGAGCTACCGGTGCCGGCCGGCCAGCTCGACGATCTCTATCCACTGTCGCCGATGCAGCAGGGGCTGTTGTTCCACACCCTCTACGAGCAGGCCGCCGGCGAGTACGTCAACCAGTTGCGGGTGGACGTGCAAAGCCTGGACACCGAACGTTTCCGCGCCGCTTGGCAAGCCACCGTCGATGCGCAGGACATCTTGCGCAGCGGCTTCGTCTGGCAGGGGCAATTGCAGCAGCCGCTGCAGATCGTCCACAAAAAGGTGCAATTGCCGTTCACGGTGCTGGACTGGCGCGAGCATCGCGATCCGTCGCAGGCCCTTGCCGCGCTGGCCGATAGCGAGCGCGCGCAAGGTTTCGATCTGAGCCAGGCGCCGCTGTTGCGCCTGGTGCTGGTGCAGACCGGCGCCGGGCAATGGCATTTGATCTACACCTATCACCACATCTTGATGGACGGCTGGAGCAATTCGCAGCTGCTCGGTGAGGTGATGCAACGCTACAGCGGCCGCACGTCGGCCAGCGCCAACGGGCGCTATCGCGATTACATCGCCTGGCTGCAACGTCAGGACGGGCAATTGAGCGAGGCGTTCTGGAGCGCTCAAATGGCGACTTTGCAGGAGCCGACCCGCTTGGCGCGAGTGATGTCCGCCAGCGAAATCCACAGCGGTCATGGCGATCACTTCCAGACCCTGGACGTCCCGCGCACCCAGGCCCTGGAACAGTTTGCCCGCCAGCAGAAAGTCACCCTCAATACCCTGGTGCAAGCAGCGTGGCTGTTGTTGCTGCAACGCTATACCGGTCACGACTGCGTGGCCTTTGGTGCCACCGTGGCCGGGCGTCCGGCGGACTTGCCGGGCATCGAGCAACAGGTCGGCCTGTTCATCAACACCTTGCCGGTAATCGCCGCACCGCGCCCGGATCAGTCGGTCGGCGCCTGGCTGCAAGCGGTGCAGGCGCAGAACCTCAGCCTGCGCGATTTCGAGCACACGCCGTTGGCCGACATCCAGCGCTGGGCCGGGCAGGGCGGCGAAGCGCTGTTCGACAACATCCTGGTGTTCGAAAACTACCCCATCGCTCAGGCCCTGCAAGAAGGCGCCGGGCAGGGCGTGGTGTTCGGTGAGGTCACGCACCAGGAGCAAACCCATTACCCGTTGAGCGTTGCGGTGACCATTGGCCAGAACTTGGCGCTGCATTACAGTTTCGACCGGGCGCATTTCAGCCCGGCGGCCATCGCCGGCATCAGCGAGCACCTGTTGCAACTGCTGGAACGCTTCGCCGAATCGGCGGTGCGCAACCTGGGGGAAATCGCCTTGGCCGGCGCCGAGGAGCAGGCTCGGCAACAGGCGGCCAACCATCCGCAGCCATACCCGACCGACATTGCCGTACACCAGCGCATCGCCCATCTGGCAGCGCTAAACCCGCACAGCACGGCGGTGATCTTTGACGGTCAGCGTTTCAGCTATGGCGACATCGAGCGGCGGGCGAACCAATTGGCCCACGCACTGATGGCCCATGGTGTGGGCCCGGAAACGCGGGTCGGCGTGGCCTTGCCGCGCAGCGAAGGGGTGATTGTCGCGCTGCTGGCGGTGCTCAAGGCCGGCGGTGCTTATGTGCCGCTGGACACCGGCTATCCCCGTGAACGCCTGGCGTACCTGATCGAGGATTCAGGGCTGGCGTTGTTGCTCACCGACTCCCGGGTGTCGGCGCAGTTGCCGTTGGAAGGCGCCGCCCAGGTGCTGGAGCTCGATCGCCTGGACCTGAGCCAGCAACCGCTGAGCGCACCGTCCGTCCAGATCGACCCGCAAAACCTCGCCTATGTGATCTACACCTCCGGTTCTACCGGAAATCCCAAGGGTGTGAGTGTGGCCCATGGTCCGCTGGCGATGCACTGCCAGGCCATCGGCGAGCGCTATGAAATGCACAGCAGCGATTGCGAATTCCATTTCATGTCCTTCGCCTTCGACGGTGCCCATGAGCGTTGGCTCACCAGCCTGACCCACGGTGCCTCCTTGCTGATTCGCGATGACAGCCTGTGGACCCCGGAACAAACCTACAACGCCCTGCGCGAGCACGCTGTGACGGTGGTGGCGTTCCCGCCGGTGTACCTGCAACAACTGGCCGAACACGCCGAGCGCGAAGGCAACCCGCCGAAGGTGCGGATCTATTGCTTTGGCGGCGATGCGGTGGCCAACGCCAGTTTCGAACGGGTCAAGCGTGCCTTGAATCCAGATTTCATCATCAACGGCTACGGCCCGACCGAAACCGTGGTCACGCCGCTGATCTGGAAAGCGGGTCGTGACGAGGTGTGCGCCGCCGCGTATGCGCCCATCGGCAGCCGCATCGGCGACCGCAGCGCTTACGTGCTGGACGCCGACCTGAACCTGCTGCCCCAAGGCATGGCCGGTGAGCTGTACCTGGGCGGCAGCGGTCTGGCTCGTGGTTACCTCAACCGCCCAGGCTTGACGGCCGAGCGGTTTATCGCCGACCCGTTCAGTGCTGGTGGTGGCTTGCTGTACCGCACCGGCGACCTGGTGCGCCAGCGCGCCGACGGCACGTTCGATTACCTGGACCGCATCGACAACCAGGTGAAGATTCGTGGTTTCCGTATCGAACTGGGAGAGGTCGAAGCCAGCCTGCAAGCCCTCGAGGGCGTGCGTGAAGCGGTGGTGGTCGCCCAGGAAGGCAGCGCCGGCAGCGGCAAGCGTCTGGTGGCCTATGTGGTGGCCGATGAATCAATGGCGCCGCGTGCCGATTTCACCGAGCACCTGCGCGACCAACTCAAGGCCACCCTGCCGGCGCACATGGTTCCGGCCTATCTGCTGCTGCTCGAACGCCTGCCACTGACCCCCAACGGCAAGCTCGACCGCAAGAACCTGCCCAAGCCTGACGTCAGTCAATTGCAGCAACGCTACGTGGCACCGCGCAGCACCCTGGAGCAGCAACTGGCGTCCATCTGGCAGGACGTGCTCAAGCTCGGGCAAGTCGGCCTGCGGGATAACTTCTTCGAACTGGGGGGCGATTCCATCGTCTCGATCCAGGTGGTCAGCCGCGCCCGTCAGACCGGTATTCACTTCACCCCCAAAGACTTGTTCCAGCACCAGACCATCGAAGCGTTGGCGGTGGTGGCGCGTTCGGGTGAAACCACGCACGTCATCGATCAAGGGCCGGTGAGCGGTACGCTGACCCTGTTGCCGGTGCAACGGCTGTTCTTCGGGCAGGCGATCCCTGAGCGTCAGCACTGGAACCAGGCGGTGATGCTCAAACCCACGCATGCTCTGGATGCCCGCGTGCTGGCGCAAGCCTTGAGCGCGCTGGTGGTGCACCACGATGGCCTGCGCTTGAGCTTCAGCGAACGCAGCGAGGGCTGGCAGGCCAGTTACCGGTCCCCGGCCAGCCACTGCGCAGAGCTGCTTTGGGCGGTGGACGTGCCTGACGCCCAGGCGCTGGAAAACATTGCCAACCGCGCGCAACGCAGCCTGGACCTGCAAGACGGGCCACTGCTGCGGGCGGTGCTGGCGACGCTGGCCGATGGCAGCCAGCGGCTGTTGCTGGTGATCCATCACCTGGTGGTGGATGGCGTGTCGTGGCGGATTCTGTTCGACGATCTGCAAAGCGCCTACCGGCAACTGGCCGACGGCGGGATGCTGCAGTTGCCGGCGAAAACCACCTCGGCACAGGTCTGGGCCGAACGTTTGCAAGGTTATGCCCGCAGCGCGTCGTTGCAGGAAGAACTGGCCTACTGGCAGACCCGGCTGGAGGGTGTCGATGGGCGGTTGCCGATGGACAATCCCCAGGGCGGCCAGCACAACCACCTCGCGCTGACGGTACGCACCCGGCTCGATGCTTCATTGACCCGCCAACTGCTGCAAGACGCGCCCAAGGCCTATCGCACCCAAGTCAATGATCTGCTGCTCACCGCTTTGGCCCGGGTCATGGTGCGCTGGACCGGCACCGACAGCGCGTTGATCCAGCTCGAAGGCCATGGCCGCGAAGCGTTGTTCGATGACGTGGACCTGACCCGCACCGTCGGTTGGTTCACCAGCCTGTACCCGGCCAGACTGACGCCGTCGATGGACCTGGGGAGCTCTCTCAAGCAGATCAAGGAGCAGTTGCGCTCGATCCCCAACAAAGGCCTGGGTTTCGGTGCCTTGGCTCATCTGGCGGATAACCCGACGCAGGCGATCCTTGCCCGGCTGCCGGTACCGCAGCTGACCTTCAATTACCTGGGGCAGTTCGATGCCAGCTTCAGCGAAGCGCAAGGTGCCTTGTTCGTGCCGGCCAGCGAAGGCGCCGGCGATGAATTGAACGCCCAGGCTCCGCTGGCCAACGTCCTGGCGCTGAACGGCCAAGTGTTTGGCGGCGAACTGAACCTGGGCTGGACCTTCAGCCGCGAGCAGTTCAACGAAGCCACCGTTCAGGCCCTGGCCGACGATTACGCCCGCGAGCTGCAAGGCTTGATCGAACATTGCTGCCACGGCGAGCATGGCGGCGTGACGCCGTCGGACTTCCCCCTAGCCCGCCTGAACCAGCAGCAACTCGATGATTTGCCGGTGGCGACGGCGCAGATCGCCGACCTGTATCCACTGTCGCCGAT
Source organism: Pseudomonas sp. P105 (assembly GCF_032614175.1). Lineage (NCBI taxonomy): Bacteria > Pseudomonadati > Pseudomonadota > Gammaproteobacteria > Pseudomonadales > Pseudomonadaceae > Pseudomonas > Pseudomonas sp. P105. The sequence continues at coordinate 4,355,688 of NZ_CP126693.1, read as the reverse complement.
GCAACAAGGGATGCTGTTCCATAGCGTCTACGGCGACGCCACGGGCGACTACATCAACCAATTGCGCCTGGACGTTGAAGGTCTGGAGCCGCAACGTTTCCGTCAAGCCTGGCAGGCGGCGGTGGACGCCCATGACATCCTGCGCACACGGTTTGTCTGGCAGGGTGACCTGCCAGATCCGGTGCAGATCGTCAGCAAGCAATTGGACTTGCCTTACCGCTTGCATGATTTGCGGGACGATGCGCAGCGCGATGAAACCTTGCAGGCCCTGGCCGAAGCCGAGCGTCGGCAGCTGGACCTGAGCGCGCCGGCCCTGTTGCGACTGCTGATCGTGCGGCTCGATGAGCAGCGCTATCAGTTGATCTACACCCATCATCACATCCTGATGGACGGCTGGAGCAATTCCCAGTTGCTGGGGGAAGTGTTGCAGCGCTACAGCGGCCAGAGCGTCTCGGTTCACGGCAGTCGTTACCGCGACTACATCGCCTGGCTGCAACGCCAGGATGGTGCCGCCAGCGAAGCGTTTTGGAAGCCTGCGCTGCAACGTTTGGAGGTCCCGACGAGGCTGGCCGATGCCGTTGCGCAGTCCGGGGAGGCCGACACGGGCTACGGCGATCACGTGCAGGTCCTGGACGAGACGCTGACCCGCCGTCTGGAAGCTTTCGCCCGTGCCTCGAAAGTCACCGTCAACACGCTGGTGCAGGCCGCGTGGCTGCTGCTGTTGCAGCGTTACACCGGCAAAGACACCGTGGCCTTCGGCGCGACGGTGGCTGGTCGTCCGGCGGACTTGCCCGGTATCGAGCAGCAGATCGGCCTGTTCATCAACTCCCTGCCGGTGATCGCCAGCCCTCGGGCCGAGCAGTCCCTGGACAGTTGGCTGCAAGCGCTACAAGCACAGAACCTGGCGCTGCGCGAGTTTGAGCACACCGCGTTGCTGGACATCCAGCGCTGGGCCGGGCAGGGCGGTGAAGCGCTGTTCGACAGTTTGCTGGTGTTCGAAAACTATCCGATTGCCCAGGCCTTGGAACAGGGCGCGCCGGATGGCCTGCGCTTTGGTCCGGCGGCCACCCAAGAGCAGACCAACTACCCGTTGACGCTGTTGGTGGGCCTGGATCGGCAGTTGTCGGTGCACATGAGCTACCAGCGGGCCAGTTTCGAACCCGCCACAGTGACGCGACTGGCGACCCATCTGGCTCAGTTGCTGGGCCAGATGACCGATAGCGGCGAGCGTTGCCTGGGTGAACTGTCGATGCTGGAGTTCGATGAGCATCAGCGTCTGACCCACGATTGGAACCCGGTTGATGCGCCCTTCGAACAAGCGCTGTGCATTCACCAGATGATTGCTCGCCAGGCCGAGGCCACACCGGATGCCCTGGCGGTGACCTTCGCCAATACCCGACTGAGCTACAGCGAAGTCGATGGCCGCGCCAATCGCCTGGCTCACCAGCTCATCGAAATGGGCGTGGGCCCGGAAGTGCGTGTGGGCGTGGCGATGCCGCGCTCCGAGCACCTGCTGATTGCCCTGCTGGCGGTGCTCAAGGCCGGTGGCGCCTACGTGCCGCTGGACCCGGATTACCCGGCCGAGCGCGTGGCCTACATGCTCGACGACAGCCGCGCGCGGGTATTGCTGACTGAACAATCGGTGGCGGCAACGCTGAGCGTACCGGCCGAAACCGCCGTGCTCATGCTGGATCAGCTCGACCTGGCGCACTACCCATTGAGCGCACCCCACACAACCGTGACGCCCGACAACCTCGCCTACGTGATCTACACCTCCGGCTCCACCGGCCAGCCCAAGGGCGTGGCGATTGCCCATCGCAACGTGCTGGCGCTGATCGACTGGTCCAGATCGGTCTACAGTCGCGATGACATTCAGGGCGTGCTCGCTTCGACCTCGGTGTGCTTCGACTTGTCGGTGTGGGAGCTGTTCGTGACCCTGGCCAACGGCGGTTCGCTGATCATCGCCCGCAACGCCCTGGAGCTGCCGCAACTGCCGGCCCGCGATCAAGTACGGCTGATCAACAGCGTGCCCTCGGCCATCGCCGCGTTGCAGCGCAGCGGCGAGATTCCGGCCAGCGTGCGCATCATCAACCTGGCCGGGGAACCGCTGAAGCAAAGCCTGGTGGACTCTCTGTACTGTGAGAGCGGCATTGAGCACGTCTACGACCTTTACGGTCCCTCGGAAGACACCACTTATTCCACCTGGACCCGCCGCACTGCCGGCGGCACGGCGAACATCGGCCGGCCCGTCAAGCACACCGCCAGCTACCTGCTCGACGCCAACCTGCAAGCGGTGCCCCAGGGCGTTTCAGCCGAGCTGTACCTGAGCGGCGCGGGCATCACCCGTGGCTACCTCGGCCGCGCCGCGATGACGGCCGAGAAGTATGTGCCCAACCCATTTTCCACAAACGGCGAACGGCTGTACCGCACGGGTGACTTGAGCCGTTATCGCGCCGATGGCGTGCTCGAGTATCAGGGCCGCATCGACCATCAGGTGAAGATCCGCGGCTTCCGCATCGAGTTGGGAGAAATCGAAGCACGGCTGCTGCAACAACCCCAGGTGCGTGAAGTGGCGGTGCTGGCCCAGGACGTGTCGGGCGGCCAGCAACTGGTGGCCTACGTGGTCGCTCCGTCCCTGAACCTGGATGACACCGAGGAGCAACGCGCACTGCGCGATGAACTCAAGGCCAGGCTCAAGGAGCACCTGCCCGACTACATGATCCCGACCCATCTGCTGTTCCTCGAGCAATTGCCGCTGACCCCCAACGGCAAGCTCGACCGCAAGGCCCTGCCGGCTGTGGACACTGGCTGGTTGCAGGCCGGTTATGTCGCTGCGGTCACTGAGCTTGAGCAGCAGGTCGCGGCGATCTGGGCACAGGTGCTCACGGTGCAGCGCGTGGGCCTGAACGATCACTTTTTCGAGCTGGGCGGCCATTCGCTGCTGGCAGTCAATGTCGTCTCGCGCATGGCGCTCGAACTGGGGTTGACCCTGACCCCGCAACTGATTTTCCAGCACCCCGTCCTGAGGGATTTTGTCGCGCAACTGGACACCGGGGACGCGCCAATCAATGAACAGAAACTCAGCAAGCTGCAAGCCCTGCTTGATGAAATGGAGGAAGTCTGATGGACAAGAGTGTTGCTTTGACGATTGCCAAGCGCTTTATCACTCTGCCGCTGGACAAACGTAAGCTGTACCTGGAGAAGATGCTCGAAGAGGGCGTCTCGCCGGCCAATTTGCCGATTCCCCAGGTCCGTCTCGGGTTCGAACACATCCCGCTCTCCTACGCACAGGAACGTCAATGGTTCCTCTGGCAAATGGATCCCCACAGCTCGGCTTACCACATCCCCAGTGCCCTGCGCCTCAAAGGGCAGTTGGACGTGCCGGCCCTGGAGCGCAGTTTCAACGCACTGCTCGAGCGCCACGAAAGCTTGCGCACCACCTTCGGCGAGAACGGCGAGCAGACCGTGCAGGTCATCCACCGGCACATGCCCCTGGGCATCGCCGTGCAGGCCTTGACCGCCGCTCCGTTGGCCAGCGAGGACGACGCCATCAAGGCGTTCGTCGAGGCTGAAACCGCACGCCCGTTCGATTTGCGCCAGGGGCCGTTACTGCGGGTTTCGCTGTTGAAAATCGCCGAGGACGACCACGTGCTGGCGCTGATCCAGCACCACATCATTGCCGATGGCTGGTCGATGCAGGTGCTGGTGGATGAGCTGGTGCGTCACTACGCGGCCGACACCGCCAGCCAGCCGTTGGCGTTGCCAGCGCTGAGTGTGCAATACGCCGACTATGCGATCTGGCAGCGTCACTGGCTCGAGGCCGGTGAGCGTGAGCGGCAGTTGGCCTATTGGGTGCAGACCCTGGGCGACGAACAACCGGTATTGGAGTTGCCCCTCGATCATCCGCGCCCGCCCGTGCAGAGTTTTCGCGGGGCGCGCCTGGACCTGAACCTGCCGCCGGAACTGGGCGCGGCGCTCAAGCAGTTGGCCCAGCGCGAAGGTGCCAGTCTGTTCATGGTCTTGCTGGCCTCGTTCCAGGCCTTGCTGCATCGCTACAGCGGCCAGCCGCAGATCCGCGTCGGCGTGCCGGTGGCTAACCGCAATCGGGTCGAGACCGAGGGCCTGATCGGCTTTTTCGTCAACACCCAGGTGCTCAACGCTCATGTGGATGGACAACTGCCGTTCGACCGTTTGCTCGCGCAGGTCAAGCAGTCGGCCATGGCCGCCCAGGCTCATCAGGACTTGCCGTTCGAGCAGTTGATCGAGGCCCTGCAACCTGAGCGCAGCCTCAGCCACAGTCCGATCTTCCAGGTCATGTTCAACCACCAGACCGCCAGCGACACCCAGGACCGGCAACTGCGACTGCCGCACTTGAACGTCGAAGACCTGGTGTGGGAAGGGCGCACCGCCCAGTTCGATCTGACCCTGGGCACTTATGAAACCGGGCAGGGTGTCGCGGCGGAGCTGACCTACGCCACCGACCTGTTCGAACCCCACACCATCGAACGCCTGGCCCGCCACTGGCTGAACCTGTTGCAGGGCATCGTCGATGCGCCGCAGCAGCGCATCGGTGAGTTGCCGCTGCTCGACACCGCCCAGCAGCGCCGCACACAGCAAGACTGGCACCGCGTGGTCGACCATGGCAGCGATGCCCTGTGCGTGCACCAGCGCATCGCCGAACAGGCGCGGATAACGCCTGATGCACTGGCGCTGAGCATTGATGGACAGGCCCTGAGCTACGGGCAACTGGATACCCGCGCCAACCAACTCGCCCACCGCTTGATCGGCCTGGGCGTGACGCCGGACCAGCCGGTGGGCATCGCGGTGCAGCGCAGCGCCGAGATGCTTGTCGGCCTGCTGGCGATTCTCAAGGCCGGAGGCGCTTATGTGCCGCTGGACCCGGCGTACCCCGAGGATCGCCTGGCCTACATGATCCAGGACAGCGGCATCGAGTTGCTGCTGACCCAGGCCCGCTTGCAGGCTCAACTGCCGATCCCGGCGACCCTGCGCACCCTGTTGCTGGACCAGCCGGACGCCGCGTGGCAGGCCGCACCGTCCACATGCCCGGCGGTGCCATTGAGCACCGAGCACCTGGCCTACGTCATCTACACCTCCGGGTCCACCGGTAAACCCAAGGGCGTCATGGTCCGCCATGGCGCGCTGAGCAACTTCGTCACCAGCATGATCGCCCGGCCAGGCATCACGGCCAGCGATCGCATGCTGTCGCTGACGACGTTTTCCTTCGACATTTTTGGCCTGGAAATCTACGGGCCGTTGTCGGCCGGGGCCAGCGTGGTGCTGACCGGCCAGGACGTGCACCAGGATCCGCAAGCGGTGCTGGCGCTGATCGAGCGTCACGACGTGAGCGTGCTGCAAGCCACACCTTCGAGCTGGCGCATGTTGCTGGATCATGAGCACTCGGCGGTGCTGGCCGGTCGCACGTTCCTCTGCGGCGGCGAGGCGTTGCCCCTGGAGTTGGCGCAACGACTGCTGGCGCTTTCGCCGAAGGTCTGGAATCTCTATGGCCCGACCGAAACCACGATCTGGTCGGCGGTGCATCCGCTGAGTCTGGAAAACAGCCGTCCGTTCCTGGGCAAGCCGCTGGACAACACCGCCCTGTACATCGTAGGCAGTGACCTGACGCTCAACCCTCCGGGCGCCCCGGGTGAGTTGCTGATCGGCGGCGACGGGCTGGCCCGCGGCTACTTTCAACGTCCGGCGTTGACCGCCGAGCGGTTTGTGCCGGACCCGTTCTCCACCTCGGGTGAGCGGCTGTACCGCACCGGCGACCTGACCCGTTATCGGGCCGAAGGCGTGGTCGAGTACATCGGACGCATCGACCATCAGGTCAAGATTCGCGGCTTGCGTATCGAGCTGGGTGAAATCGAAGCCGCATTGCTGGCCCAGGACACTGTGCGGGAAACCGTGGTGGTGGCCCATGAAGCCCCGACCGGTGCACAACTGGTGGGTTACGTGGTGCCCGCGACCAGTGAAATAGCGGACGAGGCTTCGTTACGCGCTTCGCTCAAGGCCGCGCTCAAGGCGCAATTGCCCGAGTACATGGTTCCGGCGCACCTGGTGTTCCTGGCACAACTGCCGCTGACGCCCAATGGCAAGGTCGATCGCAAGGCGTTGCCGGCGCCCGATGTGGGCGAAGTGCAGCGGCTTTACGTGGCGCCCCGCAGTCAGCGTGAGCAACAGGTGGCGGCGATCTGGCAGGAGGTGCTCAAGCTTGAGCGGGTAGGGCTGGAGGACAACTTCTTCGAGTTGGGCGGGCACTCGCTGCTGGTCACCCAGGTGGTGTCTCGGGTCCGTCGAGCGTTGGCTATCGAAGTGCCGCTGCGCAGCCTGTTCGAACACAGCACGTTGCAGGACTTCGTCAATGCTCTCGACGCCGGCCAAGGCGAGCAGGCGCCTGCGATGGTGCCGGTGACGCGTGACGCACCGCTGCCGCTGTCGTTTGCCCAGGAACGCCAGTGGTTCCTGTGGAAAATGGACCCCGACAGCGCCGCCTACAATATTCCGACTGCGCTGCGGATGCGCGGTGCGCTGGACAAAATCGCCCTGCGCCACAGTTTTGAAGCGCTGCTGCAACGTCACGAAAGCCTGCGCACGGAGTTCGTGGAGGACGATGGCCGCACCTGCCAGGTGATTCGCCCACAGGGGCAGGTCCACTTCGTCGAGCAACGCCTGGCAGTGGCTGACGAGGCCAGTATTCAGGCGTTCCTCGAGCAGCAGACGCAACGCCCGTTCGATCTGCTGAGCGAGGCGCTGTTGCGCGTGGCGCTGCTGGATGTGAGCGAGCAGGAGCACATTCTGGTCCTGACCGTGCATCACATCGTTGCCGACGCCTGGTCGTTGCAGGTGATGGTCGACGACCTGATGAGCCTGTATTCGGCGTTCATTCAGGAACAGCCTGCGCAGTTGCCGCCTCTGGCGGTGCAATACGCCGACTATGCCGTCTGGCAGCGGCAATGGATGGCCGCCGGCGAACGGGAGCGACAACTGGCCTACTGGACCGGGCAACTGGGCAGCGAGCAACCGCTGTTGGAGCTGCCCACGGACCATCCGCGCCCGGCGCAGCAAAGCCTGCGCGGCGCGCGTTTGCCGATTGTGCTGGATCGCTCGCTGAGCGACGCCCTCAAAGCCCTGGCCCGACGGGAAAACGTCACGCTGTTCGTGCTGTTGCTCGGTTCTTTCCAAGCGCTGCTACATCGCTACAGCGGTCAGGCCGACATCCGCGTCGGGGTGCCGATTGCCAACCGTCATCGCCTGGAAACCGAGCGGTTGATCGGTTTCTTCGTCAATACCCAGGTGCTGCGGGCCGAATTCCACCGTGATCTGACCGGAGCGGATTTGCTGCAACAGATCAAACAGACAGCCATGGCGGCGCAGATGCATCAGGACCTGCCGTTCGAGCAATTGGTCGATGCCTTGCAACCGCAGCGCAACCTGAGCCACAGCCCGTTGTTCCAGGCCATGTTCAACCACCGCAACGAAACCGGTGCAGCACTGGCCAATGCCTTGCCAGGCCTGGCGGTCGAACCGCTTGGCTGGGCACAGCGCACCGCACAATTCGACCTGAGCCTGGATACCAGCGACAGCCCGCAAGGCCTGCACGCCGCCCTGACCTACGCGACGGATCTGTTCGAGCCGGCCACCATCGAGCGCATGGGCCGGCACTGGCTCAACCTGTTGCAAGGCCTGGTGCAGGACCTGCATCGGCCCGTTGCGCAGTGGGCGCTACTGGACGCTGACGAACGGCGGCGGATGCTGCTCGACTGGAACGCGACGACGGCGCAATACCCCCTCGATCGCAGTGTGCATGGGTTGATCGAAGAACAGGTGCGGCGAACCCCGGACGCCCCGGCGCTGGTTTTCGGCGAGCAACGCCTGACGTATGCCCAGCTCAACGCCCGGGCCAATCGCTTGGCTCACCGGCTGATCGAGCAGGGTGTCGGTCCGGATGTGCTGGTGGGCATTGCCGTGGAGCGTTCCGTGGAAATGGTGCTGGGGCTGTTGGCGATTCTCAAGGCCGGCGGTGCCTACGTGCCGCTGGACCCGGAATATCCGCAGGAGCGCCTGGCCTATATGTTCGAAGACAGCGGTATCGGTTTGCTGCTGACCCAAAGCCACTTGCTCGAACAATTGCCGATCCCGCCGGGGCTGCGCAGCCTGGTGCTGGATCTGCCCGATGACGGGCTGCAAGCAGGCCGCGACGCCAATCCGCACGTCAGACTCGACGGCGAAAACCTGGCGTATGTGATCTACACCTCGGGTTCCACCGGCAAGCCCAAGGGCGCGGGTAATCGTCATTCGGCGTTGGTCAACCGGCTGTGCTGGATGCAGGACGCGTATCGGCTGGACGCGGACGACAGCGTGCTGCAAAAAACGCCGTTCAGTTTCGACGTGTCGGTCTGGGAGTTTTTCTGGCCGCTGCTGACCGGCTCGACACTGGTGGTGGCCGCGCCGGGCGCTCATCGCGACCCGACACAACTGATCGAACTGATCACCGCGCAGCGCATCACCACGCTGCACTTCGTGCCGTCGATGTTGCAGGCTTTCCTGCAAGACCCACACGTGGCCGAATGCACCAGCCTGAAACGCATCGTGTGCAGCGGCGAAGCCTTGCCGGTGGATGCGCAGCAGCAGGTGTTCGCCAAACTGCCGAACGCCGGCCTGTACAACCTCTACGGTCCGACCGAGGCGGCCATCGACGTGACCCATTGGACCTGTGTCGAGGAGGGGCGCGACAGCGTGCCGATCGGTCAACCGATTGCCAACCTGGGCACCTGCATCCTCGATGATGAACTGTCACCGGTGCCAGTAGGGGTGATCGGCGAGCTGTACCTGGCGGGCGAGGGCCTGGCCCGTGGTTACCATCGACGTCCGGCGCTGACGGCCGAGCGGTTCGTGACCGGCCCCTTCGGCAATGGTCAGCGCCTGTATCGCACCGGCGACCTGGCGCGCTACCGCGCCGATGGCGTGATCGAGTATGCCGGGCGGATGGATCATCAGGTGAAGATCCGTGGCTTGCGCATCGAGTTGGGTGAAATTGAAGCGCGCCTGGCCGAGCACGACGACGTGCGCGAAGCCGTTGTCATCGCTCAGGACGGCACCTTGCTGGTGGCCTACGTGGTGCCGGCGCGCGCCGAGTTGCTGGCCGCCGAAGACATCGTTCGCCAGACACTGCAAGGTCATCTCAAGGAGCATTTGAGCCAGGCCTTGCCCGACTACATGGTGCCGCAGCACTGGTTGTGGCTGGAAAAAATGCCCGTCAGCCCCAACGGCAAACTGGAGCGCAAGGCGCTGCCCAAGGCCGATATCACTGTCAGCCCCAAGGCTTACATCGCACCGGTCACTGCCATCGAACAGGCGTTGGCCGGTATCTGGCAAAGCGTGCTCGGGCGCGGGCAAGTGGGGCTCAGCGACAACTTCTTCGAGCTGGGGGGCGATTCGATCGTCTCCATCCAGATGGTCAGCCGGGCCCGTCAGGCAGGCATCCATTTCAGCCCCAAGGATCTGTTCATACATCAGACCATCCAGGGTCTGGCCAGCGTGGCGACCCTGGGTGACAGCGGGCTGGCTATCGATCAGGGGCCGGTGACGGGAGAGACGCTGCTGCTGCCGTTCCAGCAATGGTTTTTCGACCAGCCCATGGCCGAGCCTCATCACTGGAACCAGTCGGTGCTGCTCAAGGGGTTGCGGCCTTTACACGCCGGGCATCTGGAGCAGGCGTTGCAGGCATTGGTTGCCCATCACGATGCCTTGCGCCTGGCCTTCAGGCGTGAGGACGACGCCTGGACCGCTCGCCATCAAACACTCGCTGAACAGCAGGCGATCTGGCGTCGCTCACCGCTGTTGTGGACGGCTGTGGTGGCAGATGCCCCGGCGCTGGAGCGCTTGGCCGAACAAGCCCAGCGCAGCCTGGACCTGGAAAGCGGTGCGTTGTTGCGCGGTGTCCTGGCGAACCTGGCCGATGGCAGCCAACGGCTGTTGCTGGTGATCCATCACATGGTGGTAGACGGGGTGTCCTGGCGCATTCTGCTGGAAGACCTGCAACAGGCTTATGAACAATTGCAGGCCGGCCAGACCCCGAAACTGCCGGCCAAGACCAGCGCCACCCAGGCCTGGGCGCAACGCTTGAAAACCCATGCGGGCAGTGCAGCGTTCCAAACCCAGATGGCGTACTGGCAAGGGCAACTTGAGGGCGCTCGCGGCGATTTGCCCTGTGACCGGCCGCAGGGCGAACTGCGCAGGTGTCATGGGGCGCAGGTCCAGACGCGGCTGGATAAAAACCAGACCCGCCAGCTCTTGCAGCAAGCGCCAGCGGCCTATCGCACCCAGGTCAACGATCTGCTCCTGACGGCCCTGGCCCGGGTGATCGGTCGCTGGACCGGGGAGGCCTCGACCTTGATTCAGTTGGAGGGCCATGGTCGCGAGGCTCTGTTCGATGACCTGGATTTGAGCCGCAGCGTCGGCTGGTTCACCAGTCTGTTTCCGGTCCGGTTGACACCGGCCGCGACCACCGAGGATTCGATCAAGGCCATCAAGGAACAATTGCGCGCGATACCCGACAAGGGCCTCGGATTCGCCGTGTTGCGCTACCTGGGTGATGAGTCGACGCGGCGTGCCCTGCAGGCGTTGCCGGTGCCACGCATCACCTTCAACTATCTGGGCCAGTTCGACAGCGGATTTGCTGATGACGCCGCTGGGCTGTTTGTTCCGGCTGGCGAACCGGCGGGCGCGCCACAGAGCCCGCTGGCGCCGCTGGACAATTGGCTGACGCTCAATGGCAGCGTCTACGCGGGCGAATTGAGCATCGACTGGACATTCAGTACGCAGATGTTCGATGAGTCGACGATCCAGGCGCTGGCCCTGGATTACGCTCAGGAGCTGCAGGCGTTGAGCGAGCACTGCTGCCAGATCCAGCATCAGGGCTTCACACCGTCGGACTTCCCGCTGGCCGGGTTGACTCAGGCCCAGCTGGACACGTTGCCGCTGGCTGCGCGGCAGATCGAAGACATCTATCCGTTGTCGCCCATGCAGCAAGGCATGCTGTTCCATACGCTGTATGAGCAACAGGCCGGCAATTACATCAATCAACTGCGTGTTGATGTCGCAGGCTTGGACGTCGAGCGCTTCCGCCAGGCCTGGCAGGCGGCCATGGACGCCCATGAAGTGCTGCGCAGCAGTTTCGTCTGGGACGGTGATTTCAAGCGGGCGTTGCAGGTTGTACACAAACAGATGGAGGTTGCGTTCCTGTTCCACGATGGGGGTGCCGCAGCGAATCCATCCCAGGACCTGGACGCCCTGGCGTTGGCGCAGCGCGAGCAGGGTTTCGAGCTGGATGCGGCGCCGCTGTTGCGCTTGCTGGTGGTGCGCGTGGCAGAGGACCGCTATCACCTGATCTACACCAGCCATCACATCCTGATGGACGGCTGGAGCAACTCGCAGTTGCTGGGGGAAGTGTTGCAACGCTACAGCGGCCAGTCACCGGCCCGACCGTCTGGACGTTACCGGGACTACATCGACTGGTTGTCGCTTCAGGACCCACAGGCCAGCGAGCAATTCTGGACGGCACAACTGGCCGAACTGGACGAGCCGACCCACCTTGCGGGGGCCTTTGCCCGGGACCATCGCGGCGAGGCAAGCGACGGCCACGGCGAATATGAGCAGGTGCTCGATACCCATGCCACGGCCCGGCTGCATGCCTTTGCCCGCGAGCAGAAAGTGACGGTCAACACACTGGTGCAAGCGGCCTGGCAGCTATTGCTGCAACGTTGCACCGGGCAGTCAGTAGTTGCCTTTGGCGCCACCGTGGCCGGACGTCCCGCGCATATTCCCGGCGTGGAGCAACAGATCGGTCTGTTCATCAACACCTTGCCGCTGGTTGGCAGCCCGCGGGCGGAGCAGAGCATCGGCCAGTGGTTGCAAGAGGTCCAGGGGCGGAACCTGAGCCTGCGCGAGCACGAACACACGCCGCTGTTCGACATCCAGCGCTGGGCCGGGCAGGGCGGTGCGGCGCTGTTCGACACGTTGCTGGTGTTCGAGAACTATCCGGTGTCCCAGGCGTTGCAGCAGGGCGCCCCGGACACGTTGCGCTTCGGTGAAGTCGCCAATCATGAACAAACCAACTATCCACTGACCCTGGCGGTGAACCTGGGTGACACGCTGTCGTTGCTCTTGAGCTACAACCACGCCAGCTTCGCGCCAGACGACATTGTCGGTATCGGCCAGTCCCTGCGTTATCTGCTGGAGCAGATGGTGCTCGGCGGCGAGCGCTTGGTGGGGCAACTGTCGTTGCTCAATGCAGGACAGCAACGGGTTCAGCAGGCTTGGAACGCCACCGCGACGCCGTACCCGCTCGATTGCAGCGTGCAGCGACTGATTGAAGCGCAGGTGGTCAAGACGCCTGATGCGTGTGCCCTGGTATTTGCCGGGCACCGGCTGAGCTATGCGGCCCTCAATGCCCAGGCCAACCAACTGGCCCATGTACTGATGGAGCAAGGCGTCGGGCCGGATGTGTTGGTGGGTATCGCCGTGGAGCGTTCGGTGGAAATGGTGGTCGGCCTGCTGGCGATCCTCAAGGCCGGTGGCGCCTACGTACCGCTGGACCCTGAGTATCCACAGGATCGCCTGGCCTATATGTTCGAAGACAGCGGCATTGGCTTGTTGCTGACCCAGCGCCACTTGCTTGAACAATTACCGCTGCCGGCGGGCCTGCGCAGCCTGGTGCTGGATCAGCCGGGCGACTGGCTGGCTGGCCGCAGCGAGGCCAATCCGGTGGTCGAACTCAGCGGCGAAAACCTGGCCTATGTGATCTACACCTCCGGTTCCACCGGCAAACCCAAGGGTGCGGGCAACCGGCATTCGGCCCTGGTCAATCGGTTGTGCTGGATGCAGGACGCCTATCAGCTGGACGCGAGCGACCGTGTGCTGCAAAAAACACCGTTCAGTTTCGACGTATCGGTCTGGGAGTTTTTCTGGCCATTGCTGACCGGTTCGACCCTGGTCATGGCGCCACCGGGTGCCCACCGCGATCCGGAGCAACTGATCGAGCTGATCACCACGCAGCAGATCACCACCTTGCACTTCGTGCCTTCGATGTTGCAGGTGTTCATGCAAGATCCCGCAGTCGGCAGTTGCCGGAGCCTGACGCGGATTATTTGCAGTGGTGAAGCCTTGCCGGTGGACGCCCAATTGCAGGTGTTCGCCAAGTTGCCGGCGGCCGGTCTGTATAACCTGTACGGTCCCACCGAAGCGGCCATCGACGTGACCCATTGGACGTGCGTGGACGAGGGCCGCGACGCGGTGCCGATCGGTCAGCCGATTGCCAACCTGAGTACGTTTATCCTCGACCACAACCTTTCACCGTTGCCGGTGGGGGTGACGGGCGAGTTGTACTTGGGCGGTGAAGGCCTGGCTCGCGGTTACCATGCTCGCCCGTCGTTGACGGCTGAGCGCTTCGTCACCAGCCCGTTCGGAGACGGCTCGCGCCTGTACCGGACCGGCGATTTGGCGCGCTACCGTGCCGACGGCGTCATCGAGTACGCCGGGCGCATGGACCATCAGGTGAAAATCCGTGGCCTGCGCATCGAGTTGGGGGAGATCGAGGCGCGGCTGGCCGAGCATGCGCAGGTCCGCGAAACCGTAGTGATCGCCCAGGACGGTGCGGTGCTGGTGGGCTATGTGGTGCCACAGCGTCAGGCGTTGTTGAGTGCCGAAGACGACATCCGCCACGAATTCGAGCAGGCATTGAAGGCCCACTTGAGCCAGCATTTGCCGGACTACATGGTCCCGCAGCACTGGGTATTGCTTGAGCGCATGCCGGTGAGCCCTAACGGCAAACTGGAACGCAAGGTACTGCCTCGGTTCGACGCCAGCCAGTCGCAGCAAGGCTTCGTGGCGCCGGAAGGGGCGCTGGAGCAACAGATTGCCGGTGTCTGGCAAGAGGTGCTGGAGCTGGAACAGGTCGGTCGCAACGACCACTTCTTCGAGCGCGGTGGTCACTCATTGCTGGCGACCCAGGCCGTTTCACGCTTGCGCAAGCTGACCGGCTATCCGCTGAGCCTGCGTGACCTGTTCGATCACCCGCAGCTCAAGGCGCTGGCGGCGCTGATGGCCGGCACCGTCGATGGACCGGTCCGGGCGGGCGATTCCCGTGGGGTGCGGCTCCAGGCCCATGGGCCACGCCGTTCCGCGCCGCTGTCGTTGGTGCAGCGACGTTTGTGGGTCGCCGAACAATTGTCCGGCGGCACTTCGGCGTATGGCATGCCCATGGCGCTGCGCCTGTGCGGCGAGTTGTCGGTGGAGCGTCTGATGAGCAGCTTTGCCGACGTGGTACGCCGTCATGACGTATTGCGCACTGCGTATCGCCAAAACGAAGAAGGGGATCCGGTGGCGCTGATTGCCGATGAGGTCCGACTGGACTTCCCGGTGATCGACCTGTCTGGTCTGTCGCCCAGTGCCCGGCAGGAACAGGTAGCCCAGGCGACGCTGGAAAATGCCCGCACCCCGATCGATCTGGAGCAGGCACCGCTGCTGCGCGGGCGGATCCTGCACCTGGGGCCGACCGAACATGTGTTGCTGTACGCCATGCATCACATCATCTCCGATGGCTGGTCGATGGGGCTGCTGATCAACGAACTGGTGCAGGTCTACGAGGCATCCCTCAAGGGTGAACCGATGCCGTTGGCGCCCCTGGAGATTCAGTACCATGACTTCGCCTTGTGGCAGCAGGCGCTGGAAGAGCAGGGCGTACTGGCGCGTCAGGCCGACTACTGGAAACATCGGCTCAGTGGCTACGAGGGGCGCCTGAACCTGCCGCTGGCCCGTCCTCGGGGCCAGACCGCCTCCTATGACGGCGATGCGCTGCAGTTCCAGCTTCCCACCGCGCTGACCGGAGCCTTGCGCCGGTTGTCCAGCGAAGCCGGGGTCACGCTGTACAGCACGCTGCTGGCGTCCTTCCAGGTGTTATTGCATCGGCTCTGCGCTGCGCAAGATCTGGTGGTTGGCGCCGACGTGGCGGGTCGTGAACAGCCGGAGCTGGAGCGGCTGATCGGTTTCTTCGTCAACGTGCTGCCCCTGCGTTCGCGTCTGGACGCCGATGCCACGTTCGCAAGCTTTTTGGCGCAAACCCAGGACAACCTGCTTGGCGCCCTGGAGCATCAGGACTTGCCGTTCGACCAGATTGTCGAGGCCTCGGGCGTTCCGCGACACAAGGGCATGAATCCCTTGCTCCAGGTGTTGTTCGTGATGAACAACGTGCCGGTGCGCACCCGCTCCATAAAGGGGTTGAGCGTGGAATTGCTGCCGGCGCTGGAGACCCATTCTAAATTCGACATGGCGTTGTTCGTTGACGAAGAAGAAGGGCAATTGCGCGGCACTTGGCAATTCGCCACAACCTTGTTCGGACATGAGCACATTCAGCACCTGATTCAGGCCTGGACCGCCCTGTTGGAACAGATCGTCGCTGATCAGGACATTCAATTGGGAGCTATCAGCATGCCAGTCGACAACTTGGCGGCCGCCGCCAAGCCTGCCACCGTCCCGGGGCCCAAGGCCGATAAGCTGGGCAAGTTTCTCAAACGCTCGGTGACACCGCTCGCCAAGCCTCGACCGGCGCGGGTGCGTGAATCACTGGTGGCAGCACCGCAGCGATTCCCGTTGATGCTGGAACCGGGTGAACCCCAGCTGGATGTCATCGAGTGGATTCATCAGAACCGGCCGCTGATCGAGCAAAAGCTGGCCGAACATGCGGGCATTCTGTTCCGCGGTTTTGAACTGGACGGCATCCAGGGCTTTGAAGCGTTCGCCGAAGCGATCCAGCCCGGCCTTTATGGTCAGTACGGCGATTTGCCGAAGAAGGAAGGGGGCAAGAACACCTACCGTTCCACGCCGTACCCGGAGCGCAAGATGATTCTGTTCCACAACGAAAGCTCCCATCAGGACCGCTGGCCGCGCAAGCAGATGTTCTATTGCGAGCAAGCCGCGCCTGTGGGCGGTGCGACTCCCGTGGTGGATTGCCGGTTGATGTACGAAAAACTGCCGTCGGACCTTCGCGAGAAGTTCGAAGACAAAGGGCTGCTGTATGTGCGCACCTTCACCGACAAACTCGACGTGTCGTGGCAGCACTTTTTCAAGACCGAGGACCGCCGCGAAGTTGAGGCCCGGTGTCGGGCGGGCGGTATCCAGTGGCGCTGGCTCGACAACGACGAGTTGCAGACCCGCACACCGGGGCCGGCGATCATCACGCACCCGATCACCGGGGAGAAGTCGTTCTTCAATCAGGTGCAACTGCATCACATCTATTGGCTGGAGCCGGATGTGCGGGAGGACCTGCTGTCGATGTTCGGTCTGGAGCGCATGCCTCGGCATGTGTATTACGGCGATGGCTCACCCATCGAGGATGAGGTGATGGCGCGCATCGGTGATTTGTATGAAGCCTGTGCGGTGCGTTTCGACTGGCGCAAGGGCGATGTGATCCTGCTGGACAACATGCTGGTGGCCCACGCCCGCGACCCGTTCGAGGGCCCCCGCAAGATCGTGGTTGCCATGGGCGATATGTATGAGCGCAGCGCGCTGGAGGGCCAGGCCGATGCCGGGCTCGCCATCCAGGGCATCCGCAACCTGGAGGAAACCGGAGCATGAACGAGGTATTGATGGACCAGCAGGACCCCGGCTTTGCCTTGACCCCCGAACAACAAGCGATGCTCGAGCAACTGTCGAGCACGGCGACCTGTGGCGAAGCATTGCGTTGGCTGAACGTGGTCATCGACGGCGATCTCGATCCGCAGCGATTGCAGATCGCGTTCGATACGCTCCTGGCACAGCAGCCAATGCTGCTGGCGCGGCTGGACAAAGTGGCCGGTTTCCACGGCTTGCGTCAGGTCGCCAGCGGCGCCGCTCGTTTCCCGCTGACGATACAGGCAGGCGCGCAACGGACCGAGGATGTCCAGGCGCAGATCAAGGATTCGCTGGGCTGTGCTTTTGTGGTGGGCGAATCGCCAAACGTCCAGGCCGTGCTTTATCGTCTGGCGTCGCAGCAATGGCAACTGGTGCTGGGTATCGCTCGCTACAGTGCCGATGCGCAATCGCTGAATCTGCTGCTGGAGCAAATCCAGCAAGCGTACGCCGCAGTTCAGGCGTCGGAAGACGAAGCACCGGGCGAGTTTGCCCAGTACCTGGAATGGCGCAGTGAGGTGGTGCTTGATGAAGATGCCGCCACCGGACGAACCTATTGGCAGCATTACCTGCAAGGCGTGCAGACGGACATCGCCACACCGTGGTTGGCTGCGCGCAGCGCCGGCAGTGAGACGGGGGCCGCTGATACCTGTGTGTCGCTGACCCTGGAACCGGCCCAGCGCGATGCGTTGCAACGGTTGGCCGAGCAGCTCGGTCAGCCGCTTGCCACGCTGCTGCAAGGCGCGTGGTGGGTGTTGCTGGGACGTTTGAGCGGCCTTGAGCAGGCGCTGGTGGGCGTGCGTCATGACAGCCGTGGCGACTATGAATACTTCGCCAATGCTGTGGGCGTGTTCGAGAAAACCCTGCCGCTTAGCGTTTCATTGCCCGCGACGGTGTCGTTCAGCGAGTGGCTGGACGAGCTGGCGGCGCGCCTGGAAGCCCATCGCACCTGGCAGGAATACTGGGCGCCGGAACTGTCGCCTGAGGCGGCGCGCCCGGCCTACGGCTTTACGCTGGCGCAGGCGAACCGGGCCGGCAACAGTGGCGGCCTTAACTGGGCTGTTGCAGAGTCCGTGCGGGTGCCGGCAGATCCATTCGAGTTGCTGTTGCAGGTGCAATTGAACGCTGCCCAGCAGCTTGCCGCGGTCAATCTGCATTACGCCAGCTCGCGTTACTCGCCGGCCTCGGCCAGCGCCGTGTTGGAACAGTACGGCGTGCTGTTGGCGTCGATCCTTGCCGCTCCACACACCGCATTGGCGCGGCTCGATCTGTTGAGTCGCACCGCAGAGCAGCGCTTGCTGGCAATCAACCCCGCCATGCACGCGTTAGCTGATGGCCGTTATCTGCCGCAGCGCATCGCCGATCTGGCGTCGCATACACCGAACGCCATTGCCCTGACCGACGCCCGTCAGCAAATGAGCTACGGCCAGTTGCAAGCCCGGGTCGACAGCATGGCGCAGGGCCTCAAGCAGCAAGGCGTGGGCGCCGGTTCGATGGTCGCGCTGGCGTTGCCGCGCTCGGTGGATCTGGTGATTGCAATGCTGGCGAGCTGGCGCCTTGGTGCGGCGTATCTGCCCCTTGATGTGCAGTGGCCCCAGGCGCGTCAGGCGTTGATGCTGGAACAGGCCGGCGCGGCGTTGTTGTTGACCGATGCGGCGCATCTGCCGGCCTGGCAGGATCAGCCGTATAAGGCGCTGACCGCGGCTGAGCTGAGCCATCCGGCTACGCCACTTCCCGTGCTCGCCACCCAGGGCAACGATATCGCCTATGTGTTGTTTACCTCCGGCTCCACCGGTGTGCCCAAAGGCGTGGTGATCGAGCATCGGCAACTGCTCAACTACACCGCCCAGGCCAGTCAGGCGCTGGGGCTTGCCCAGTGCAAGAACGTCGGTTTCAGTTCCAGCGTGGCGGCGGACCTGGGTAATACGGCGTTGTTTGGCGCGTTGTTCAACGGCGCGACCCTGCATGTGGCCAGCGATGAGCAGATGCAGGACGGCGTGTTGTTTGCCCAGTACCTGCAACAGCAGCAGATCGACTGCTTGAAAATCGTGCCCTCGCACCTCGCGGCGCTGCTCGACAGTGAGCGGGCGAGGCTGCCGGGTACGCTGGTGCTTGGCGGTGAGCCGATTGCGCCGACCTTGGTCGAGCGCATCGCCCGGTTGCGCAGCGATTGCCGGGTGTTCAACCACTACGGGCCGACCGAAGCCACGGTGGGGGTAATGATTCATCCGCTGTCACTGAACGGCGCGGCCGGCGACTGTTCGGCGCTGACCCAGGTGCTGGGCAACAACCAGGTTTACGTGCTGGACGCCGATCTGCGTTTGGCGCCGGTGGGCATGCTGGGTGAGGTGTACCTGGGCGGAGCGCAGTTGTGCCGGGGCTATCTGAATGCCGAGGCCGATGCGCAGGCGTTCATCCAGAGTCCCTTTGATCCGGCGCAGCGGTTATATCGCACCGGTGACCTGGCGCGTTATCGGCCGGACGGGGCGATCCAGCTATATGGACGGCGCGATCAGCAGGTCAAGGTGCGTGGGTTCCGTATTGAACTGGCGGAGATCGAGGCCGTGCTTGTGCGCATGCCACAGGTGGCCGAAGCATTGGTGTTGCCGGCAGCGTCGGCCGAGCAGGGGCTGTTGGCTTTTGTCGTGGCGCAGCAGGGACTGTCGACGGGCTTGCTCGACGCCGCGCGCGCTGAGCTGAGCGCCCGCTTGCCCAGCGTGATGGTGCCGCAGCACGTGCATCTGATCGAACGATTCCCGCGACTGGCCAACGGCAAGATCGATCGCCACGCACTGCAGCAGTTGGCGGTGGCTACAGCGGACGATGAAGACGCCGCGCCACGCGATGCGCTGGAGCAATTGCTCGCCGCGCGCATGGCGCAGTTGCTTGGGCTTGAGCGATTGGGCATCGATCGCGACTTCTTCGCCGCCGGAGGTCATTCGTTGCTGGTGATCAAACTGGTGGCCGGTATTCGCAAGTTGTTGCAGTGCGAAATTCATCCGGGACTGGTCTTCGATCATCCGACCGTGGCGTCGTTGGCCCTGGCCTTGCGGGTGCTGGAGAGCAGTCCGGGGCAATTGGAAAAAATGGCCCAGGTGCGCCTGCGCATGGAGGCGATGAGTCCCGAGGAAAAGGCCCTCCTGACCGAACAGGCTCGGCAGCTGCAAGCCGCCAAGGCGGCCCAAGGCAGCTGACATGGCATGAACAAAAAGGCCTTTTTTAAGTTCTCGTTCCCCCGCTCTGCGTGGGAATGCATTCCGTGACGCTCTGCGTCACCTTCCAGGGGCGGAACGCGAAGCGTCCCTGGCGGCATTCCCACGCGGGAGCGTGGGAACGATCGAAAGGCAGCTGACACTCGCATGAAACAAAAGGCCGGCGCCCCTCTGCGCCGGCTTTTTTTTTAACTTTTTACGCGAATGATAAATAAACTCATTCCGGTTTTTGGCAGGTGCTGCGTCTTACTTAGGTATGTGGACAAATCGGGTCGGGCAGGACGCTCAGGCACCGGATGTGTTCAGCAAAAATTTCGCCGTCGTCCAGCCGGATGACCGTGCCCGGGGAGGGGCCGGTCGGCCCCGCACTGACACATTGCCCTTGGGGCAATCGACCGTGCGGGTTCTCTCGTGCTGGCGAGCGGCGGGCCCTTCGGCCCCATGGACTTTTACTTCTACCAATAATAGAGAGCACGATGTCATCCATTCATGAGTTGAAACCTCTGTTCAAGGCACTCGTCATGTCCCGCGGCCTGCGTTCGCGCCGGGTGTTGACCGGTCTGGGGCTGGTCTGCCTGCTGCCACTCAGCGCTCAGGTGATGGCTGAAGACGTCAGCATCGACATCCCTGCGCAATCGCTGCCCCAGGCACTGCAAGCGTTCGGTCAGCAGACCAACCAGCAAGTGATCTACAACGCCGGCGATATGGCCGGGCTGAAAAGCAACCGCGTCAGCGGCAAGATGAGCCCGCAGGCGGCCCTCACCGAATTGCTCAAGGGCACGGGGGTGCGGTACAGCGTTGAGGGCAATACCCTGATGCTGCTGCGCGGTTCTGCCACTGGGTCCCTTGAGCTGGGCGCGACCACCGTCAAGGCACAGGAGCTGGTTGCGACGACCGAAGGCAGCAAGTCATACACCAGTAACGCCGTGACCATCGGCAAGGGCACCCATACCCTCAAGGAAATTCCTCAGTCGATCACCGTGATGACGCGTAAGCAGATGGATGACCAGAACCTGGTCAACCTCAAGGACGCCGTCAACCAGACCACCGGCATCGTCGGCCTGCAGGGCGTTGGCCAAGGCATGATCCTGTCGTCACGCGGCTTCCAGATCGACGATTGGCAATACGATGGTGTGCCGATCCTGCGTAACAATTATTCGCTGGGCAACTGGGCGACCCAGGACCTGATCTTCTTCGACCGCCTGGAAATCATGCGCGGCGCCTCCGGCCTGCTGCAAGGCACCGGCAGCCCCGGTGGTGCCGTCAATCTGGTGCGCAAGCGTGGCCAGAACGCACCGACCGTGACCCTGACCGGCAAGGCCGGCTCCTGGGATCACTACGGCCTGCAACTGGACGCTGGCGGCCCGCTGAACCAGGCCGGCAACATCCGCGGTCGCATCGTCGTCGACGAAGACCAGAGCAATTCATTCGTCGACCATGCGTGGAGCAAGACTCACTCGCTGTACGGCGCGCTGGACGTCGACCTGAGCGAAGACACCACTCTGGGTTTCGCGGTCAGCCAATCCAACGGCGAATCGCGGGGCAACATCCGCGGCCTGCCACGCTACGCCGATGGCAGGATGCCGGACGTGTCGCGCTCGACCTACACGGGGGCGCGCTGGAACCGCTCCGAAATCGACGTCACCACCCTCTACGCCGATCTGGAGCACCGCTTCAATGAGGACTGGGCGTTCAAGGTCGGCGCGGTGCACATGAGCGAAGACAACCAGGCGAAAAACCAGCGCGTCCAAAGGGGAGGTGGTCTCCTGCCTGATGGCAGCGGCGTGCAATATGCCGACTTCCTGACCGATTTCCAGTCCACGAAGGCCGGTCTCGACATGAACCTGACCGGCAAGTTCGAAGCCTTGTCGATGGAGCAGGAAGTCATGCTGGGCGGCAACTACTCCCAGCTGGAAACCGATGACCGCTACGCCCGTACATTCAACAACACCAGCGACTCCATCTTCGACATCGACAATGACCGTCCGGACATCAGCTACGACAGTTTGATCGCCGCGGGTGGCCAGGGCACCCTCAGCAAATACGATATCCGCCAGAAGGGCGTGTACGGCACCTGGCGCGTCAAGCCGGTGGACGATCTGACGCTGGTGCTGGGTTCCCGGGTCAGCTGGTATGACTACAGCTACAAGTCGAAAACCGAAAACTCAGCCGGTATCACAGGCAACGCGCCAAGCACCGGAACTGAAACCGGAGTGGTCACGCCCTACGCGGGCATCATCTATGACCTGAGCCGTGAATGGGCCGTGTATGCCAGTTATACCGACGTGTTCCAGCCGCAGACCAATCGCGATGCCAACGGTTCGGTGCTCAAGCCGATAGTCGGCACCAACTACGAAGTCGGCCTCAAGGGCGAGTTGATGGACGGTCGGGTCAATACCTCCCTGGCAATCTTCCGCTACGACCATGAGAACCGTGCCATCAACGACGGTGGTTCGGGGTGTGGCGGCTCGGGTTGCTCGGTAGCCTCGGGCAAAGTGCGCAGCCAGGGTATCGACGCCGAAATCAGTGGTGAAGTGATAGACAACCTGCAGCTGTTCGCGGGTTACACCTACAACACCACCAAGTACCTGGAGGACCCGGACAATGAAGGGAGTATTTTCAGCACCTGGACGCCGAAACACATGCTGCGCGTGTGGGGCAACTACCAGTTCACCGGCGACTGGAGCCGTGTCAGCACCGGCTTGGGCTTCACCAGCCAAAGCCACACGATGGTTTACGACTACGATCGTGAAGTCCCGGGTTACACCGTATGGAACGCCCGCGTCGGCTACCAACTGACGCCGGAAATCGCCTTGGCGGTCAACGCCAACAACCTGTTCGACAAGACGTACATTACGTCCGCCTACAACCAGCTCAATGGCAACAACAACTTCGGTGATCCACGCAACCTGATGTTCAGCGTGACGTACAAACCGCAGTTCTGATCCTCGCGGGAATGAATAGACCTGCCTTGTGGGTGGTGCTGTTCACTTAAGGAAACGGCGCTTTTCGAGACGGGAAAGCGCCGTTTTCTTTGCCAAGGTGCCCACTGCGCAACGCCTGCGTTCGGCCAGCGTGGTTAACGGGGCGCCGAGATCAACGTCCGACGCGAGGCGGCCTGACTCTTTCGGGTATACACCCATCCGACCTGTTTGAGCAGTAGCTGTGGGAGCAAAGCTTGCTCGCGAGGCGGCCTTATAGCCGACCTGTTCTTGCGGGGGGACTCAATCCAATTGTGGGAGCGGGCTTGCTCGCGAAAGCGGCGGGTCAGTTTGCGTTGATGTTGGATGTGCCGACGTCATCGCGAGCAGGCTCGCTCCCACATGAGTTTGCTGGTGTCCTCAGCATCTGCAAACGACACAAAAACCTGTGGGAGCGAGCCTGCTCGCGATAGCGGTGGTTCAGGCACACCGAGCCTAAGTGAGGTGCCGAGTGGTGGGGCAGAAGCGCTTTGGCTACTTTCGCCTGGGCCGGCTTGCGGATTTTCGAAAGTGACCCGCCGTAACGGCGGAACCCTAAGTGGCGGTTACCGCAGCAACGGATATACACACCGACCCCAAGCGCTATTCCCCTTCTATCGCACTGGCCAAAAAACCCTCGACCAACGAATCAAGCAACCCATCATCAAAAATCATACTGCGGTGACGCAACGCCGAATGCATCGAGCATTGCAGCTCCCCGGTCAGGCTGTAGCTCTTGATCAAACCTTCGCAGAATGCCAATTCTTCCGGGGTTTTTTCTACCTGTGTCCACCAGCAGCTAGGCCGAACCCGTACCGGTTTGAAGGTGAACCCGTCGAAGGCTTCCAGCAAACGATCATGCACCGAGAACGCCTGGGCGTTCATGACTTCATCCTTGACGCTCTGCACGATCGCCAGCAAGTCGCCTCGTCCCGGCTCGATCTGGCTGGCGGCCCACTCATGGAAGGCCTTGACCGTGCTTTCGGGTTGCTCACGCCGATAAGTCGCCGTGCGTTCCGTGAGGGTCGGAAACAGCAGGTCGAAGTATTCGATGGCCTCCAGCAGATCCTGAGAGGCCGGGTCGGCTTGTTCAGCGCCTGGTAAATGCCGATGACGCGACAACGTTGCCGGATATAGATGCTCCGGGATCGTGCTATCCACCAAACCGAGAAAACTCACGGTGTGGCCCAGGCTTTCCAGCGTCGCGGCGATGTCCAGCGCAATGGCGCCGCCCAACGACCAGCCCATCAGGTAATAGGGACCTTGCGGCTGGGCCTTGACGATTTCCCGGCTGTAATCGGCGACCATCTCGCCCCAGGCTTCAGGCCCGGCATGCGGTTCACTGAAGCCGCGGTGCATGACGCCAACGGTGCGCGCCCGCTGTTGGAGTTTGCGTGCCAATGGCTGGTAACAGAACACGATGCCGCCGCTGGGGTGCAGGCAAAATAGCTGCGGTGCGCTGGCCGGTGCGTTGTTCAGTTCGACCAGGCATTGGGCCTGTTCCCGATGTTTTTGCGAGATGAACAAGGCCAGCTCGGCGACGCTCGGGTTGGCCAGCAACTCTTGCAGCCGCACGCTGATATTCAGGCGTGCCTTGAGGTTGGCAATCAGTTCGATCGCCAGGATCGAATGCCCGCCCAGTTCAAAGAAGCTGTCGTTGACACCGACGCGCGCAACCTTGAGGGACTGTTGCCAGAGCTGTGCCAGGGCTGCTTCCAACTGAGTGCGAGGCGCCAGGTAAAGGGAATGCCAAAGACCGGCGTCGGGTTCCGGCAAGGCCTTGCGGTCGAGCTTGCCATTGGCATTGAGCGGGAAATGATCGATGAACAGCAGGTGGCTGGGCACCATGTAGTCCGGCAACTGCGCTTTGAGTGCGCTCAACAAGCCTTCGCGTAACTCGGCCGTGGCCGGTTGTGCGGCAATCACGTAGGCGACCAGCTGCAGGCCGCCCGGGCCTTCATGGGTCAACACGACACCGTCTTGCACCGCCGGCAGCGTTTGCAGGCGCGCCTGGATTTCCCCCAGCTCGATGCGGAACCCGCGAATCTTGACCTGATGATCCAGGCGTCCGATGTACTCGATGCTGCCGTCGGTGCGGTAGCGGGCCAGATCCCCGGTGCGATAGAGGCGGCCACCCGGCAGCGGGTCGAACGGGTCGGGGATGAAGCGGGTAGCGGTCAGGTCGGCACGTCGGTGATAGCCGCGGGCCAGGCCGGCCCGGCCAACGTATAGCTCACCGATGCAACCCTTGGGCACCGGGTTCAGATGAGCGTCGAGCAGATACCAGGACAGGTCGACGATGGGTTCGCCGATGGGGCTAGCGGCCTCGCTGTGCAAGTCACTCATCGACAACGGCCGCCAGGTGACATGCACAGTCGTTTCCGTGATGCCATACATATTGATCAGTTGCGGCGTCTGGTCGCCGAAACGTTCGAACCAGGGGCGAAGACTCTGTACATCGATCGCTTCGCCGCCAAAAATCACCTGTCGTAACCGGTGGGCAAGAGGTTGCCCAGGCTCGCAGGCGACCTGCAGCAACGCCTTGAACGCCGAAGGCGTCTGGTTGAGCACCGTGACGTTTTCCTGGCAAAGCAGGGCATGGAAATCCTGCGGTGAACGGCTCACGGCGTGGGGCACGATGACCAATCGGCCGCCGTGCAGCAGGGCGCCGAAGATCTCCCACACGGAAAAGTCGAAGGCATAGGAATGGAACAGGCACCAGACATCCTGATGATCGAAGCTGAACCAGTGGTCCGTGGCCTGGAACAATCGGCTGACGTTGTGGTGCGCCAGCAGTGCGCCTTTGGGTTGGCCGGTCGAGCCTGAGGTGTAAATCACGTAGGCCAGGTTATCCGGGTCCATCGGCACATTCGGATTGTGCTCGGGATAGGGGCTATTGGCATCGACCGAATCCAGCAACAGACAGTTGATGTCAGCGGGCAGCGCCAGCGATTCCCGCAGATGAGCCTGGGTCAGGATCTGCGTAACGCCGCTGTCCGCGATCATGTAGGCCTGGCGGTCGGCGGGGTAGGCCGGGTCCAGCGGCACGTAGGCGCCACCGGCCTTGAGGATCGCCAGCAGGCCGATGATCATCTGTGGCGTACGCTCGACGGCGATGCCGACCAGTACGTCGGGCCCGACGCCTTGCTCGATCAGCCGATGGGCCAGTTGGTTGGCCTGTCGGTTGAGTTCGGCATAGCTCATGTGCTGCCCTTCAAAGGTCAGGGCGATGGTGTCGCCTGTGCTGGCGGCGTGGGTTTCGATCAACCGGTGCAGACACTGTTCGCTGCGCAGTTGGGTCGGCTGACGGTTCCAGTCGCCCAAGGTTTTTCGGTGTTCATCGGCGCTCAACAGTTGCAGTTCGCCAAGCGCGCATCCAGGCGTCTCGACCAGGCCCCGCAGCAGGTTCTGCCAGTGGCCGGCCATGCGCTCGATGGTCTCTGCGCGGTACAGATCACGGCTGTATTCGAACGTTGCCAGCAGCTGTTGCTGGGAATAATCGACATCCAGCGACAGGTCGAACTTGGCCTGGTTGTCACCGGTACTGAGAAACTCCAGCGTCAGTTGACCCAGGTTTGGCGCCGACGGTGAAGACGACCCGGTGCGCCAGTTGAACAAGACCTGGAACAGCGCACTGGCGCCCTGTGCGCCGGGACGTTGCAACTGATCCAGGATCAGTTCCAGCGGGTAGTCGGCATGTTCCAGCGCGGCGAGCGACTGCGCGCGCAGGTCCCGGAGGAAATCCAGCGCGCTGCGGCTCGAGTCGATCCGCGCCCGATACACCTGGCTGCTGACGAAAAATCCCACCAGCTCCTGGCTCTCGTGGCTGTTGCGGTTGGCGTTCGGGACGCCGACGGTGAAGTCGTTCTGGTTGCTGTACCGAGCCAATAACAATTGCCAGGCCGCCAGCGCCACGACAAAAGGCGTAAGCCCCTCCCGCTGACAGAACGTATCCAAGGCCTGGACCATTGTCGGGTCTAGTGACACCTGCACGCGTCCGGCCATGTGTTGCTGATTGGCGGTGCGCGCAAACTCCTGAGGCAGTTCCAACGCCGGCAGCTCATGGCCCAGGTAGTCGCTCCAATAGGCGCCACTGCGCTGGCAGGCCGGGCTCTGCACATAGTCGCCACGTTGCCAGCTCGCGTAGTCGGCGTATTGCAGGGGCAACGACGGCAGTGTTGACGGATCGCCCAGCAAGGCCTGGGCATAGGCCATGGTCAGGTCCTGCATGAGGATCGTGTTGGACCAGGCATCGGAAACGATGTGATGCATGTTGAGCAACAACACATGCTCGTCACTGCCCAGTCTGAGCAACGTTGCCCGCATCAGCGGCGCCTGGGTCAGATCGAACGGTTGTCGGGCGTGCTGTTCGATGCGCTGTGAAAGTGCCAGCTCCCGTGTTGGCTGATCGAGCGCGGCGAGGTTCTCCCGGTGCACGATCAGGCTGGCGTTACGCTCGATCACCTGGGTGGCGGCGCCGTCGATTTCAGTGAAGGCGGTGCGCAGGATGTCGTGCCGGTCGATGACGCGATTCAATGCCTGTTCCAAGGCGTCGGCATTCAGTTCGCCGGTCAGGCGCAGGGCGCGCGGCAGGTTGTAGGCCGAACGGTTCGGGTCGCGCTGTTGCTCCAGCCACAAGCGCTGCTGGGCGAAGGACAAGGGCGCGCGGTCCGGCCGGCTGCGGCTGGAGCGGGCTTGCATGACGTCAGCGTCCTCCTCCAGCAGCAGGGTCAGCAGGTCATCATCTAGCATTGGGTTCATGGTGTTCTCGCGGTTCAGGCAAAGGCGGCGGGGGCTTTTTCACTGATGACCTGACCGGCCTGCATCCGGACCAGTTGATCGGCGATGTCGAAATAGCGGTCGTCGTGGGAAATGACGATGATGGTTTTGCCCAACGCCTTCAGCTCCGGCAGCAGTTCGGTATAGAAAACCCGTCGGAACACCGGGTCCTGGTCGGCGGCCCATTCGTCGAACACCAGCACTGGGCGCTCCTCAAGCCAGGCGTTGAGCAACGCCAGGCGTTTGCGCTGGCCGGTGGAAAGATCGGTAGTGCTGAAGGCGCCGTCCTGAATGCGAACCTTATGAGCGATTTCCAGGCGCTCCAGGTAGCGATTGGCGTCGTCAGGTACCTGCTGGTCACCCTGAACCAGGTCATCGAACAGGTAATAGTCGGCAAAAATCGTAGTAAACAACTGGCGATAATCGTCCCGTTGCGCGGCCCCTACCGGCGCGCCGTCGAGGAGGATTTCGCCGCCCTGGGGGAAATAGAGGCCCAGCAGCAGTTTGATCAGCGTGGTCTTGCCGCCACCGTTTTCACCGACGATGAACACAATGTCGCCCTGGGCGATGGAGAGGTTGACCGGTCCCAGGGCGAAGGGTTGGCTGCCTTCAACCGCCGGGAAGGCGTAGTGCACATCACGCAGTTCAAGCTGCTGGAGCGCTGGTCTGGAAACGCTCTTGTCGTCCAGCAGCAGGTGCGGCTCCGGTGAGGAAAACTGCTCGTCCAGCTCGGCGATGCGCTTGAAGGCAATGTTTGCCCGGCTGATGACCGGCAAGGTCATCACCAGGTATTCCAGCGGGCCCTTCATGTACAGCAGCACCAGCACGAAGCCGCTAAGCACGGCCTTGTCGGTGCCCAGCCACAGCGATTGCAGGGCCAGCACCAGGCCAATGACCACAAAAAACAGCATCGAGCCGAAGGTCTTGGCCACCACGAAGGTGTTGACCGCGCGAATATTGGTGTCGCAAATATTATCGGCGGTGGCTTCGATGCGCTGGCTGAACATGCGCTGGCGGCGTGGGCGATGAATACGCAGTTCCTTGGCGCCAGCGGCGATCGCGCTGTAGTGTTTTTGCAGCGCGTCTTCGGCCTCGCGGGCGGCTTCGAACCCCCTGATGCCACGAGCCCGGGCCAGGTATTGCACGACCGTGCCGATCACCAGCGCCACCAGCAGCAGCAAGAACATCGGCAGTGACAGGTAGGCCAGATAACCCAGGCAACCGAGGGTCACGGTGAAGGCGATGGCCAGCGGTGCGAACGAAAACGCGAAGTTGCTGACGGTGTTGACGTCGTGGGTCAGTACCGGGATGAGCCGGTGGCTGCGATAACGTTCGATCTGTTCGATGGGCGCCAGCAGCACCTTCTTGCCCAGGGACTTACGCAACCCGGCGATGATGTTCTGACCGACGTGGTTGCTACCGATGTCCGAAAGAATCGAGGTCAGCAGCGCCACCGCGCAGAGCACCACGAACGTTACCAGCGTCTGGGCTGTGGGTTTGGCCGCGGCGTTCAGGGCGTCGTTGATGGTCGCCAGCAGGGCGGTGATGCTCAGGCCGCCAAGCATGCCCAAGAGGATGGAGCCTACGACAATCAGCCGGAAAGGTTTGAGCAGGATGAACAGTTCATTGATCACCCCGCGTTTTGGTTGGCTCATGGAGGTTTCCCTGCTTGATGAAAAGGGCGAAGGCCATCGCGGGTGGTCGCCGGGAGGGCTTTAGGACGCAGGCACGCTGGATTGGGTTGTGCCCATCTTTAGAACGATTGGAGGGCAGGGGAATTTATCCTGTGGGAGCAAGGCTTGCCCGCGATGAAGGCGACGCGCTTTTCTGTGAAATCGAGGTGTCTGCATCGCGAGCAAGCTTTGCTCCCACAGGGGCCGAGCTGTGCTCGGCCTACATATCCCGCGCCACCCGAAAACCAATCCAGTCACCCCGATTGCCCGGCACCAGCGCGTTGCGGTTGCCGGAGCGGGAGAACACCGGTGCCTCGCCCCAATCGTTGCCGCGGATACGCTTGAACTCGCATTTGCCGGTCAACCAGGCGCTGCCATCGCTCGGGGCGCCGATGTAGTTTTCGTTATAGCAATCGGCCGTCCACTCGTAGACGTTGCCGTGCATGTCGTACACGCCGAAGGCGTTGGGCGCGAAGCTGCCGGCCGGGGCGGTGAAGTTGTAGCCGTCGGCCGCGCCATAGGTGTTGGCGTGTTGGGCGATGCTGTATTCCTTGCCCTCGTCGAAGGGGAAGGGGAACGGCCCGCTGGTGCCGCCGCGTGCGGCGTACTCGCGCAGGGACTCGCTGACCAGGCGGTATGGCTTGCCGGTTTTTTTCGACAACCAGGCCACGTAAGCGTTGGCCTCTTCGAAATTCATGCACACCGCCGGGTGCCGGTCGGTGTATTGCTTGCGCGGATCACTGCCCTGATAGTCCGGGATGCCGGCCTTGCACGCGCGGCCGGGACGTTTATCGCCGTCGGGCATCGAGTAGCCGGTGTCGCGCAGGTAGGCGAACCATTCGCCCTTCAAGACCTGGAAGCGGCTGATCGCCAGCGGTTTGGCGAAGGTCACCGGGTGCATCGGGCCTTCGTCGGGCTCGCGGCCCACTTCATCTTCCGGGGTGCCCATCTGAAAGGTGCCGGTGGGCAGCACGACCATTTCCGGGCAGTCCTTGCAGTCGCGAAAGACCTGGCCCGGTTGCGAGGCCTGGGCGCCGGAGGGCAGCAGGGCGGCGAGGGCCAGTGCCGGGAATAGCTTCAACGAAAAACTGTTCATCCATCTCTCTCGATAAAGTCAGGTTCAGAGTGTCTTGCCCAGCAAGCCCATGAAGCGATCGATCTCGGCTTCGGTGTTGAGCAGGCCCGGCGCGGTTCGAATGACAGGCCCGGCGTCGCGATGCACGGCGTCGGCGATCACCCGGTTCTGCATCAGGTAGGCGGCGATCTCGTCGCTCTTGCGGCCCTTGACCCGGAAGAAGGTGAAACCGGCCGACACGTCCGGGCTCATGGGCGTGACCAGCTCGATTTGCGGCAACGCCAGCAGCTGTTTTTTCAAGTAGGTGTTGAGCGCGTGAATGCGCGCCTGCACGTCGGCCTTACCCAGTTGCAAGTGCAGCTTGAACGCCTCGTCCGCCGCCCAGCGATGCTCGAAGGCGTGGTAGCCGCCGGGCGTCATGGTTGTGGAAAACGCCGTGGCTTCGGAGAAGGTCGGGATGATCGGCGTGACGTACTTGAGCTCTTCGCTGCGGCTGCACACCAGGCCGGTGCCGCGGGGGCCGAACATCCATTTGTGGGTGCCGGCGATGAAGAAGTCGCAATTCATCGCTGGGAAGCTCAGGTCTTCAACACCGAAGCCGTGCACGCCGTCCACCACGTAGATGATGCGTTGCGTATCGCTGCGGCCCTGGTTGTGCTTGTCCACCAGCGCGCCGATCTTGTCGATCGGCAGCTTCACGCCGCTGCCCGAATGCACCCAGGTCATGCCCAGTACGCGGGTTTCGGGACGGATGTTGCGGTCGATGGCGCTCAGGATGTCATCGTGGCTGGCGTTGTGGGCGTTCTCGAACAGTTTGATCTTGCGCACCCGGGTGCCGTCGCGTTGGTTGCGTAAATCAAGGATGGTATGGGTGGCGTAATGTTCGTGGGCGGTGCTGAGGATTTCCTGGTCGGCTGCCACATGGACGCCGCCGTAGATCATCGCCAGGCCCTCGGTGGTGCTGCCGGTGAGGGCGATCTGCGCAGGGTTTGCTTGCAAGTAGCGGCCGGCCCAGGCCCGCACGTTTTCCTCGCGCTCCTCGGTGACGCCCAGGTCCCAGTCCATCAACAGTCCCGGGTTTTTATCCAGCGCGGCGCGATGCCGGTCGATGGCCTCACGTACCGGGCGCGGGTGGGTGGTGACCAGGAAATTGGAGAAGTGCAGATAGTCCGGGTCCTGGTTGAACAGCGAGCGCAACTGCGCCCATTTGTCCCGGGGCAATGGCGGCAGGGGATCGGCAATGGCCGGGGCAGGAAGACTGGCGACCAGCGGCAGGCCGGCTGCCAGGATCCCGGCCTGCTTGAGAAAGGTCCGGCGCTCATTCATGGCTGGACGGCCCCCCGGGTCGAGGCCACGGCAGGCCGCGCGGCTTGCTGGACCTGATCCCAGACCCGCAGAAAGTTGCCGCCCCACAGTTTGGCGATGTCCGCTTCGGAGTAGCCGCGGGTCAGCAGTTCGGCGGTGACGTTGCGGATCTCGCCCACGTCTTCCCAGCCTTTGACTCCGCCGCCCTCGTTGAAGTCCGAACTGATGCCGACATGGTCGATACCGATCTTGCGTACGGTGTAATCGATGGCGTCGCCCAGGTCCTTGAGGCTGGCCTTGGGTTCCTCCTCCAGAATGCCATAGAGCTGGCCGGCGTATTCACCGAATTTCTGTTCCGGCCACGCGGCGATGATCGGATCGCCCGGCATCAGCGCCATGGCCAGGTTGGGCAGCGGTGGCAGGTCGAAACGCTTGCGCAGGTCGTTGAGTTTGTCCTGGGTTTTTTGCGTCAGCGGGCGCAGGTATTGGGAGAAACCGACGACCTGTACCACGCCACCGCTGGCCTTGATCAGCTGCATTTCTTTGTCGCTGAGGTTGCGCGGGATATCCACCATCGCCCGGGGTGCGGAATGGGAGGCCACCAAGGGTGTGCGGCTCAGTTGCGCAACTTGCTCCAGGGCCTGGGTCGACATCTGCGAGACGTCGATGATCACGCCCAGGTCGTTCAGGCGCGTCACCGCTTGCTTGCCAATGTCCGATAGGCCGCCGAGGGCGTCAGGTGAGTCGTTGAAGAACGGCAGAGGGCGCGAGGAGTCGGCCCAGTCGTTGTTACCGATGTAGCTGAAGCCGAACATGCGCATGCCCCGCGCCGTCCACAGATCCAGCAGGCTCAGGTCATGGCCCAGAGGATAGGCGTTGAGCATGCTGATGAAAATCGCGAACTTGCCTTCGCCGTGCAGGCGCCGGAAGTCATCCGGGGTGTAGGCGATGGCGACCTGGTTGGGAAAGTCGCGGACCATGCCGGTGATGATCTTGAAGCGCACTTCCTGCTGATTGCGCGCTTCCTCGACGAAGCCGGCGGTGGGCTTGTGCGGCGCGTTGGGGCCGTTCCACAGCTCCGGCCAGCCGAAGATCGTCAGGGCCGCGCCGGACAGGTGCCCGCGGCTGGCTTTGACCAGATCGAACTGGCCTTTACCGTCTTTGTCCGCCTCGTGACCGGCGGTGCCGAAATTCAGTGGCACGGAGATGTGGCTGTCGAAGGACAGCAGGCGCTCGTGCAGTTCCCTGGCCTCTTTCATCACCTTGACCGGGTAGCCAGGGTTGTCCCGCCACCAGTGGTCCCAGGCCGCCAGGCCGCCACCGACCGCCAGTGCAAGGGCCAGGGGCACGCCGATGAAGAGAGCTTTTTTCGAACGTGGTGTTGTCATTGCCGATCTCAGTCAGGTTCGCTGCGGGGGGCTTTGCTATCTGGGGAGAACGAGTGATCGGCGGGGAAATTTAGGTGCGGCCAATGGCCCTATCGCGAGCAGGCTCGCTCCCACATGGAACGCGCTCACCTGTGGGAGCGAGCTTGCTCGCGATAGCGGTCTGACGGTCGACCGATCTCTCGCGGATGTACCAGATCCATTGTGGGAGCGAGCCTGCTCGCGATGAGGCCCTCACAGCCCCTATAAATTTGTCAGTCCCCCCATCGTTCTAGCTTGGATAAAGCCCGCTCCAGGGCCGAACACAGGTAAGGCAATGACGATTTCTCGACGATGGTTCATGGCGGGCCTGGCGCTGACCGGTGCCGCCGTGCCTGCGGTGTATTACGGGCATCGCGAACTGACCCGGCCGGACCCCACCATCACCCCCGGCGAGGCCTCATTCGATGTGGCGGACGTGGCGGGGCAGCGCCGGGCCGATACGCTGCGGGGTATCTGGACGATCCGTTTTTCAGGAAGCGACGCGGGCCTGGACGGTTTGCCCGGCGACGGTCTGCAAGTGTTCCTCGACATCGCCCACAAGGGCCGTGGGCTGGTGGGCTGTCTCGACACCGCCGAGCGGTTGCGCGCCGATGATGAGCCGCGTTATCGAGTGCTGGGCGACTTGGCGGGGGATGACAAGAAACAATTGAGCTGGCGCCTGATCGGGACCCGGCAGGACGCGCCGGTCTACGAATTCATCATGACCCTCGACGAAGTCTGGGCCGGCTTCGGCAATGCCGGCACTGCCACCCTAAGCGGTCGCGTGTTGCGCCTGGATCGCCCGCTGGCGCTGCCGGAACTCGACAATCAGTTCATCGCCCGCAAGCTGCCGTTCCCCGAAGCCCGGGAACGCACGCCGCTGAGCCCGCCATTGCTGGCCTGGCTGGTGTCGCCGGAGCATCGGTTGTTCCATCAGCTCTGGCACGCCTCGCGGGACAAATGGCACAGCCTGGACGAAGACAAGCGCAATGCCTTGCGAGGCATCGGCTGGCAGCCCGGCCCACGGGACCATGAACGTGACGCTCGTGGCAAGCGCAAGGATCGCAACGGCTCGGGCGTGGATTTCTTTTTCATGCACCGGCACATGCTCGGCACGGCCCGTTCGTTCCAGCCGCTGCCGTCGTGGCCGCGCTTCCCGTTGCCGCAACCGGAGCTGGAGCGTGATCGCCTGGGCTTTGCCCGGTATTTCGATAACCACGATGGCACAGCTTTGCCGCCCACCTGGCTGGCCAGCGGCGACGAGCAGTACGCCCAATGGGTGAGTGACATCAAGACTGCCGAGACCTATCACAGCAACTTCCAAGTCTGGGAATCGCGCTACCGCGACCCGCGCTACCTGTCGAAACTGACCCTTGGCCAGTTTGGCTCGGAAGTGGAACTGGGCCTGCATGACTGGCTGCACATGCGCTGGGCTTCGGTGCCCCGCGATCCTTCCAACGGCCACCCGGTGCCCTTCGCCCGCGACCCGGCGGACTTCGCCCAGCGCTGGTACGCCCCGGAAAACGACTTTCTTGGCGACCCGTTTTCCTCCCATGTGAACCCGGTGTTCTGGGCCTTCCACGGCTGGATCGACGACCGCCTCGAAGACTGGTTCCGCGCTCACGAACGTTTCCATCCGGGTGAAGTGAGCCGGCTGGAAGTCAACGGCGTGCCCTGGTTCGCCCCCGGCCGCTGGGTGGAAATCGCCGACCCCTGGCTGGGCCCGGTCACCCACGGCTGCAGCACCACGCCGGGTTTGCAGCCCGGACGTTCGGTGGAAATGGACCCGGAAACCATGAAACTGGCCCTGCGCATCACCTTCGGCAGCGACGACAAAAAACTCTCCGAACTGTTCCGCCGCGTGCCGCAGCGGCCGTGGTATGCGCGTAATCTCAAGAGTAAGCCGGTGTGAACCCTGGCTTGGACTGACCGAACCTGAGCTGTGTGAATGACTGCTTTTGTGGCGAGGGAGCTTGCTCCCGCTGGGCTGCGAAGCGGCCCCCAAACCAGCCCCCTCAAAAAAATCTGACCCACCGAGGTGCTGGCCATTGGGGCTGCTGCGCAGCCCAGCGGGAGCAAGCTCCCTCGCCACAGGTATCACTTGGCTTGAGAATTTTTGTGAGGTGTCAGCGCGGCACTGCGATGTCCAGGGCGCGGTTCGCCAGCAGCTCACTCAGCTCGACCATCTGCTGGATCCCCAGGGCGAAACTCCGTCGCGCGCCTTCCAGATCAAAGGCCAGTTCGTTGGCCATGACATTGACCGAGGAAAGGGTTTCGCTGAGGTTGGCCAACAGGCATTCCAGGTCCGCACCTTCCGCAACGGTGAACAACTGGCCCGGCGGTAGAGTGGGGTTTTCAGGTTTGGGGTCGAGGTAAAAGGCGAGGGCGCGGTCGGCGGCTTCGTTGAGTTTTTTGGAATCGTCTTCGGGGGGATTGGGGGTGATCTTGAACATGGTGCAGCTCCTGATTATTCAAAGGGCGCTGCCAGACATCACTTGCAGATGATGGGGTGGCAGCTATGCGCGGGTCTGCAAGACCGGGAAACCAGGAACCCGGCAGACCCGAAGGTCTCCCGCACACAGCCGCCATAAAACGAACACGAACGTGTCGATTGGCTTCGGCTATGCGCCTGGTATTCGGCGGGCTTGCAGACCCGATCACTGATGAGCAGTGACGGGGAACAAGTTATCGGCAGGGGACCAAGCGCACAAGCCGACGGATTCTGGCGCAGTTGTAGGCAATGGCGCAAGGCAGCGTAGCCTTGCTCGGACGTCCTACATGGCCGGATAAACAGAACCTAAGCCGAACCCCCTTTAATGAAACGTGGAGAATTATCTGTGGCGAGGGAGCTTGCTCCCTCGCCACGGGTGTCACTTGGCTTGATAAGGCGGGCGAAGGTTTACATCACCCGCCAACCCCCACCCAGCGCCCTGTACAACGCCACGCTCGCCTGCACCCGCGCCAGCCTCAGTTGCACGTTCATGTCCTGGGCGTCGTACAGCGTGCGTTGGGTTTCCAGTACGGTGAGCAGGTCTTCGGCGCCGGCCTGATAACGGCTCTGGGCGATGTCGAAGGCGCTCTGGGCCTGGTGCAGTTCTTCGCTTTGCCATTGTCGCTGCTGGTCGAGCCCGTGGATGCCGTTCAGGGCTTTTTCGACGTCGGCGAAGCCGTTGATGATGGCGGCGCGGTAGAGCTCCAGCAGTTCTTCCTGGCGCGCGGTGGCTCGGTCGCGTTCGGCGCTCAGGCGGCCGTTGTTGAAGATCGGCGCGGCCAAACCTGCGGTGAGGTTGTAGACGTTGTTGCGCAGCAACTGCTCGGCAATGTCGGCGCCGGTGGCGAGGCTCAGGCCCAGGGTCACGGACGGCAACATCGCCGCGCGGGCTACGCTGATGTCGGCCTGGGCGGCGGCGAGGCGGGCTTCGGCGGCGGCGATGTCGGGGCGGCGACTGAGCAGGTCGCTGGGCACCCCGGCGTCGATGGCGGGCCAGTGCAATCGGTCGAAATTTTCATCGTCGAGTGTGACCGACTGCACCGGTTGCCCCAGCAGCGCCGCCAGGCTGATCAAGGCTTCCCGGGCCTGCTGCTGCACTTGAGGCAACCTGCGCTGTTGCGCCGCCACCAGGCTTTTTTGCTGGGACAACTCCAGGGCCGTGGCACTGCCGGCGTCGTAGCGGGTCTGCACCAGATCGAGTACACGTTGGGCGTTGTCCAGGTTCTGTTCGGCGATGCGCTGTTGCTCGCGCAGGGACAACGCCTGGGTGTAGCTGTTGGCGACGCCGCTGAGCAGGGTCAATTCCACGGTCGCCCGATCGAACTGGCTGGCTGACAGACTGCTCAGCGCGCTGTTCCGGGCCGCCCGTTTGCCGCCCCAGAAGTCCAGCTCATAGCTGGCGCTGAGGTGGGCGTCGTAGTAGTCGATGGTGCGGTTGTCCCGATTGACGTCCAGTTGGCTGTAACCCTTGCCCCGCAACAACTCTTGACGAGTGCCGTTGAGTCCGGCCGTGACCGCCGGCAGCAACGGCGCGCCGGCGATCACTGCGCTGGCCTGGGCCTGGCGCACCCGGGCCATGGCGGCAGCGAGGTCGTAACTTTCCCGGCGCGCCTGCTCGATCAAACGGTTCAATTGCGGACTACCAAAGTGCGTCCACCATTGCTGGTTATCGGTTCGAGCGGTGGCGGTGTCGAAACTTTGCCAGGCCGGTGGCGGCTGGATGCCGCTGTCCGGCGTCGGCGCGGGGGTGCCGCAGGCCGCCAGTAACAGGCCTGCGGCCAGGAGGGTCAGGTGCGCTTTCATAAGGTGAGGTTCATTCACTGGTGAGGGCCGCGACCGGGTCGAGGCGAGCCGCCTTGCGGGCCGGCATGAAACCGAAGACAACGCCGGTGACCAGGGCGCAGCCGAAAGCGCCGAACACCGCCAGCCATTCGAAGGCCACGGCGATCTTGCCTAGCAGCAACGCACCGCCCACCAGCAAGGCCAGGCCGATCCCGGCCAGCCCACCGACCACCGAGAGCATCACTGCTTCGGTGAGGAACTGGCGCAGGATGTCCCGCTGGCGCGCGCCGGTGGCCATGCGAATGCCGATCTCGCGGGTTCGCTCGCGCACGGTCATGAGCATGATGTTCATCACGCCGATGCCACCCACTAGCAGCGAAATCGCGGCAATGGCCCCGAGCATCAGCGACAGTGTGCCCTGGGTGCGCGCCTCGGCCTGGATCATCGCGGCGTTGTTGGTCAGTTCGAAATCCTGCTTGCCGTCATGCAGGCGCAACAGGGCGCGGGAGATGGCCTGTTCGGCCTCCCTGACCTTGCCCGCGTCCCGGGCGGCGATCACCACGTACTCGGGATGCCGGCTGCCGAACAAACGCACGCTGGCGGCGGAGTAGGGCACGGCGATGCGGTTGTCGGCGTCCGAATCCCCGGAGCTGGCACCTTTTTCCGCCAGCACGCCGACCACCTGAAAGGGCACGTTCTCAATCAGGATGTAGCGGCCGATGGGGTCGTCGACCTCCTTGAGCAGCTTGTGCCGGACCTTGTGACCGATCACCGCCACTGCCGCCGCGCTGCGTTCATCGGCATCGGTGAAGTAGCTGCCCTGGGCCACCGGCCAATTGAAGATGGTCGGGAAGTTCGTATCGTTGCCGCCGACGTAGCTGGTGTGGTCGAGGTTGCCGAAACGCACGCTGGCGTCGGCGCCGTTGACCGGCATGATGCGCTGCACCTCGGGCAGGGCGGCGAGGGCCGCCAGGTCGTGTTCGCTGATGATGCCCTTGGCGGCGCGCGGGGTGGGCGCGGTGCCGTTGAGGTAGATGATGTTGGAGCCGAAGGCGCCCATCTGGGCCATGACCTGGCGTTTGCTGCCTTCGCCCACGGCCAGCATCACCACCACCGAGGCCACGCCGATGACAATGCCCAGCAGCGTCAGGGCGGTGCGGAAGCGGTTGATCCACATCACCCGCCACGCCGCTTGCACGGCGTCGAGC
This sequence comes from Pseudomonas sp. P105, assembly GCF_032614175.1. Classification (NCBI taxonomy): domain Bacteria; kingdom Pseudomonadati; phylum Pseudomonadota; class Gammaproteobacteria; order Pseudomonadales; family Pseudomonadaceae; genus Pseudomonas; species Pseudomonas sp. P105. The sequence goes on along the minus strand of NZ_CP126693.1, from coordinate 4,317,111 downwards.
AGTTCGCCTTTCCATGCACCGTTGTGTTCGCTGCCGGCGCTCAGGCGCTGGCGCAGGTCCACCGCTTGCAGTGCCTTCGGATTGGCTTGCACGTTGTGCGGCAAAGCGCCGGCGCTGTCGCTGATGATCAGCCCGTCGCGAATCTCAATGATGCGCTTGGCCCGCGCCGCCACCTCGCGGTCGTGGGTGATCAGGATCACCACATGACCCTGGCTCGCCAGTTCATCGAGCAACGCCATGACCTCGATGCCGCTCTGGCTGTCGAGGGCGCCGGTGGGTTCGTCGGCGAGGATGATGTGGCCGCCGTTCATCAATGCCCGGGCAATCGACACCCGTTGCTGCTGGCCGCCGGACAGTTGATGAGGGCGATTGCCGGTGCGGCTGGCCAGACCCAGGCGTTCGAGCAGGGCGCTGGCCCGGGCGTGGCGTTCGGCGGCCGAAGTACCGGCGTAGATGGCCGGCATCTCGACGTTTTCCTGGGCAGTGCCGGACGGGATCAGGTGATAGCCCTGGAACACGAAGCCGAAGGCTTCGCGCCGCAGCCAGGCCAGTTCGTCACTGCCCAGGCCGGCGACGTCTTCGCCGGCAAACCAGTAATCGCCGCTGGTGGGGCGGTCGAGGCAGCCGAGGATGTTCATCAAGGTGGACTTGCCGGAGCCGGACGCTCCGACAATCGCCAGGAATTCCCCGGCGTGAATGGACAAGTCGATGCCGCGCAGTACCTCCACCCGAGGGCTGTCGCCACCGCCGTAAACCTTGCGAATGTCCCGCAGTTCGATCAGGGGCGCGTCCATTCAGCCTCCACTGCCGACGGCCGGACCGATCAGCACCCGGTCGCCTTCGCTCAGGCCGTCGAGAATTTCGGTACGCAGCCGATCGCTGACGCCGGTGCGAACAGTGCGCGGCTGGACATCGCCATTGTCGACCACCACCTGCACTTGCCTGGCGTTGGCCTGCAACGCAGCGCTGGGCACGGTCAGGACATCGCGTGCCTGGGCGGCAACAAAAAACACCTGGGCGGTCATTTCCGTCATCAGGGCGCGGTCGGCGTTATCCACATCCAGCAACACGGTATAGAGCACCACCCGTTCGCTGCCACTGCGCCCGCCCGTGAGGCTGCCGCCCTGGCTCGCTTCCAGCGGGCGCGGCGGCACCGGCAGGATCTGGCGCACGGTGCTGCTCCAGCGGCGGGCGCCGCCGGCCAGGGTGGTGAAGTAGGCGGTCATGCCCGGTTTGACGTGGCCGATGTCCGCTTCCGAAACTTCGGCCCAGACCGTCATTGGCGACAGGCGTGCGATGCGCAGAATCAACGGGGTTTGCTGCTGGGCGTTAAGAGTCTGGCCTTCCCGGGCACCGACGGCGACCACGGTGCCGCTCATGGGCGCGAAAATGCGCGTGTAACCCAGCTCGGCCTCGTCACTGCGCAGGTTGGCCTGGGCCTGGCGGATCTGGGCCTGGAACATGTCGATGCGCGCCTGGGTCGCCCGCACTTCGGCCTGGGCAGTCTGCACGTCTTCCTCGCGGGTGGCGCCGCCGGCCTTGAGTTGCTGCTGGCGGCGGAATTTCTGCTGGGCCAGATCGTGCTGGGCTCGTTGTTCCTGGAGCTGGGCCTTGAGGTTTTCAATGGAGAAGCGTCCGGCGTCCAGCTTGGCCTTTTGTGTGGAGGGATCGATCTCAACCAGCAATTGGCCTTCGCGAACTTCGTCGCCGGCTTCTACATGAATCTTGCGGATCTGCCCGGACGCCTGGGCGCCGACGTCCACGTAACGCCGCGGTTGCAGGGTGCCCAGGGCGGTGACGCTGTTTTCGATATCGCCACGGGTGACGGGGGCGGTAATAAGCGATTCACGGCTCGGGGCCACCGCTTGCCAGGCGGCAAAGGCCACGGCTGGAAGCAGGGCGAAGGTTAAAAGCCAGGCGCGTCGGGTAGGGCGGGGACGTTTCATGCAGGGTTCCGGCCGGTGGTGTCGGGCCCGTTCCATGAGGGGCAGGGACGGGAGGCTGTCTTGGTAAACGAGCGCTTCGGACGGGAATTTACTGTGTGAAACACTTGGTAGCAGGTTGGAAAAATCAGTTGAAGCGCCACTGCCCCCCTGTGGCGAGGGAGCTTGCTCCCGCTGGGGCGCGAAGCGGCCCTAAAACCTGCGTCCCGGTTATGTCAGATTCAATGGTGTCGCCGGCCTTGGGCCTGCTGCGCAGTCCAGCGGGAGCAAGCTCCCTCGCCACAAAAGCAATACCTGGTGCCAGTAGAAATGAACGAATCAGCCTTGATACAAACCAAAGCTTTAAATCTATATGAGAATTACTATAAATTACGCGATGAAATCTGCCACTATCGTGCCATTGCCGATTTCAGGCACGCCGATCTGGCACAGGGATAGCTGTCGCAGCCATTGCGCAGGGGAGTCATGTTGGAAAACTACTATCGCGAGCTGGTGTGTTTCCTGAACGCCAGGCTAGGCAACCGCCAGGCGGCCGAGGATGTGGTGCATGACGCCTATGTGCGGGTACTTGAGCGCGCCAGTGACACGCCCATCGAGCAGCCCCGGGCGTTCCTGTACCGCACCGCGCTGAACCTGGTGATCGACGGGCATCGGCGCAATACCCTGCGCCAGGTCGAATCCCTGGAGGTGCTGGACAGCGAAGAGCGTTTCTTCACGCCATCGCCCCATACCAGCCTAGACCACGGTCAACGCCTGGACATGCTCCAGCGCGCCCTGGCCGAATTGCCACCGCTGTGCCGGGAGAGTTTCCTGCTGCGCAAGCTCGAAGGCCTGTCCCACCCGCAAATCGCCGAACGCCTGGGCATTTCCCGGGCGCTGGTGGAAAAGCACATCGTCAACGCCATGAAGCATTGCCGCACTCGTATGCGGCAGTGGGACGCGCATTAATCCGTCCACGCCGGTCGCATCGCGGTAAATTTTTTTTCACTGTCCTCGTTCCTCTCAACAGACGACTTGCCGGCTTGCCAAAGATCGGTCGGGTCACCCCAGGCTTTTCGCGCCCTGTTGAGGGGCCCTCCAGAGGACACTGGACATGACACAGGCAATTGCTTCGCCCAACGTTCACGACTTGATCGGTATCGGCTTCGGCCCCTCGAACCTGGCGCTGGCCATCGCGCTGCAGGAGCGGGGCCCGGTCCAGGGCGAACTGGATGTGCTGTTCCTCGACAAGCAGGCTGACTACCGCTGGCATGGCAATACCCTGGTGACCCAGAGCGAGTTGCAGATTTCCTTCCTCAAGGACCTGGTAACCCTGCGCAACCCCACCAGCCCGTATTCGTTCGTCAATTACCTCAAGCATCACGGCCGCCTGGTGGACTTCATCAACCTTGGCACGTTCTACCCGTGCCGCATGGAGTACAACGACTACCTGCGCTGGGTGGCCGGGCAGTTCACCGGGCAGAGCCGCTACGGCGAAGAAGTGCTGCGCATCGAGCCGGTGTTGCACAACCAGCAGGTCGACGCCTTGCGGGTGATTTCCCGCGACAGCCAGGGCGAAGAGCTCGTGCGCAGCGCCCGCTCGGTGGTGGTCAGTGCTGGCGGTACGCCGCGTATCCCCGACGCGTTCACCGCCTTCAAGGAGGATGCTCGGGTGTTCCACCATTCCCAGTACCTGGAGCGCATGGCGACTCAGCCGTGCGTGAACGGCCAGCCCATGACCATCGCCATCATCGGCGGCGGGCAGAGCGCGGCGGAAGCCTTCATCGACCTCAACGACAGTTTTCCTTCGGTGCAGGTCGACATGATCCTGCGCGGCTCGGCCCTCAAGCCTGCCGATGACAGCCCGTTCGTCAACGAGGTGTTCTCCCCGGAATTCACCGATCTGGTGTTCCAGCAGCCCCACAGCGAACGCGAACGGCTGGTCAACGAGTACCACAACACCAACTATTCGGTGGTGGACATCGACCTGATCGAACGCATCTACGGGATTTTCTATCGCCAGAAAGTCTCGGGCGTCGCCCGTCATGCCTTCCGTACCCTCACCACGGTGGAGAAAGCCACGGCCACCGATGCCGGCGTGGAGCTGGCGGTGCGCAACAACGCCACCGGCGAGTTGAGCGTGCGCCGTTATGACGCGGTGGTGCTGGCCACCGGTTACGAACGGCAGATGCACCGCACATTGCTGGCGCCACTTGAGCAATACCTGGGGAATTTCGAGGTAGATCGCAACTACAAATTGATCACCGACGAGCGCTGCAAAGCGGCGATCTACATGCAGGGCTTCTGCCAGGCCAGCCACGGCCTGAGCGATACCTTGTTGTCGATCCTGCCGGTACGCGCCGATGAGATCGCTGGTTCGCTGTACGAGCACAGCAAACATCGCGGACAGAGCCGTTCGGTGCGCGACCTGAAGCTGGCCACGGCGTAAGCAATCGGCAGTCTCGCCAGGAAATTCTTCAGAAACTTCCTACACTCACCTCACGTGTCCTGTCTTTCAGGCAGGCGCGTTGACGGTTCGCTGTTCCCTCGCTTTGGCAGTCTGAACCCATCAGCCGGTCTCCCTGACTTGACGTGAAGTCGGGGGTGTTCCGGGCCGACTACGCCAAACGAAACAACCTGAGTCAAATGACGCTGTTCTTACGCACAGGCCTGGTGGCGCTGTTGCTGGGCTTATCAAGTGTGACGCCGCAGGTTGGCGCGGCACCTGAGTCGCTGCAAGTGCTCGGGCGCTCCAGTGTGAGCGACTATTCGGTGTCCCTGGGGGAGGCCGACTGGAACTGGCTACGCGGCAAGGGAACGTTGCTGTTGGGGGCCTCGGCGCCGGATTACGCACCGTTCGGTATCACCAGCAATGGCCGCGACTATGAAGGCCTCACCGCGGACTATGCCCAGTTGCTGGGGCAGATGTTGCACGTTGATGTGCGGGTGCAGCGTTACGCGTCACGGGAGGCATCGCTCCAGGCGCTGCGCAGCGGTGAGATCGATATGCTCGGCACGGCCAACGGCTTCGAAGCCAGCGACCCGGCGTTGGCGATGTCCCAGGCCTATGCCGATGACCTGCCCACCCTGGTGGCCCGCGTCGCGGATAGCCAGGACTTGCCCGCGGACCTGGCGGGCATGCGCGTGGCGATGCTGTATCACTATTTGCCCACCGAGACAGTCAAGGCGTTTTATCCGGATGCGGCCTTGCAGTTATACCCCTCGACCTTGAGCGCTATCGGCGCTGTGGCGTTTGGGCAGGCCGACGTTTACCTGGGGGATTCGATCAGCTCCAATTACCTGATCAGCAAGAACTACCTGAACAACGTCCAACTGGCTGATTTCTCACGCATGGAAGTACAGCCGTTCGCCTTTGCGGTCAGCCGCGAGAACGCACGCCTGCTGCGCATTATCAATGCCGCGCTACAAGCTATCCCCGCCAGTGAACGCATGAGCATCCTGCGGCGCTGGAGCGCTGGCGGTGCGAGCATACCCGGTCAGCAACCCCTGCATTTCAGCGTCAAGGAACAGCGTTGGCTGAATGCACATCCGCGGATCACAGTGGCCGTCAACCAGAACTTCCCGCCACTCACGTTTATCGATGAACAAGGCCATTTGCGCGGTATCAGCGCCGATGTGCTGGCCCGGATCAGCCTGCGCACCGGCCTGAAGTTCGATATCCAGCGGGGTAACTCGCTTCATGATGTGATCGGGCGCGTCAGAAGCGGTCGGGCCGACGTACTGGCCGCCGCTCCACCGAGCACCGAGCTTGAGGGGGCGTTGCGTTTTACCCGGCCCTACCTGAGCAATCCGTTCGTGCTGGTGGCACCCTTGAGGGGCAAGGTCCCGTTGACGTTGGACCAGATGGAGGGCAAACGCCTGGCGCTGATCCGGGGCAATGTGCTGCGTGAGTATCTGCTGGAACAGTTTCCCCGGGTGCACCTGGTGCCGGCTGAAAACGCGGCGGATGCGATGTCCATGGTCGCCGCCGGCACAGTGGACGGCGCGGTCAATTCGCTGATCAGTGCCCGCTATATGATTTCCCGCCAGTACCGCGGCAAACTGCAAATCACCAGCACCGTGGGAACGTTTCCGGAGAGCGTGGCCCTGGCGACTCATCGTGATGCGCCGGAGCTGCATTCGATCCTGGACAAGGCGCTGCTGAGCATTTCTCCCGAAGAAATGGACGAGCTGACCAATCGTTGGCGCAGTGAAGTGGTGATCGACGACAACTACTGGTTGCGCAACCGCACCACCATCGTCCAGGGGTTCGCCATCGCCGCGCTGCTGTTGCTGCTGGCATTGGGGTGGGTCGTTTACCTGCGGCGTCTGCTGGAACAGCTGCGCGTGGCCAAGCAAAGCGCCGATGATGCCAACCGGGCCAAGACCACTTTCCTGGCGACCATGAGCCATGAAATCCGCACCCCCATGAACGCGGTGATCGGCATGCTGGAGCTGGCCCTGAAAAAAGCTGACCAGGGTGTCATGGACCGGTTCGCCATCGAAGTCGCGTCGGGCGCCGCTCGCGGCATGCTCGACTTGATCGGTGACATCCTCGACATTGCCCGCATCGAGTCAGGCAGGTTGTCGCTGACCCCGCAGCGGGCCAACCTGCGGGAACTGATCGAGTCGGTGGCACGGATCTTTGAAGGCCTGGCCTGGCAGAAACAACTGCACTTACAGCTTGAACTCGACGCCGCGATCAACCGCGACGTATTGATTGATCCGTTGCGTTTCAAGCAGATCGTGTCGAACCTGCTGAGCAACGCCATCAAGTTCACCGACCAGGGGCAGGTGCGCTTGAGTGTGCGAGCCGCACCGGGCGATGACGCGCAGTGCCTGCCGATCCGCCTGCGCGTCGAAGACACCGGCTGTGGTATTTCGGCCGAGGATCAGCGCCGCCTGTTCAGCCCCTTTACCCAGGCCAGCAACAACACCCAGTCGGCCCGCAGCGGCTCCGGGTTGGGGCTGGTGATCAGCCGCACGCTCTGCGAAATGATGGGCGGCACCCTGACGTTGAGCAGCGTGCCGGGGGAGGGCACGCAGATTGAAGTTCTGCTGAGCTTGCCGGCGCTCGATGCCTTGGCTCAAGCGCCGTCGTCTGAAGTCGAGGCGCTGGCACCGGTGCGGGCGCTGAACATTCTGGTGGTGGACGACTACCCGGCCAACCGTCTGCTGCTGTCCCAGCAACTGAGCTATCTGGGCCATCGCGTCCGGGAAGCCGACGACGGTGTCCAGGGGGTGCGCGCCTGGCGTGCTGAACGATTCGATGTCGTCATTACCGATTGCAACATGCCGTTGATGAGCGGCTACGAACTGGCCCGGGCCATTCGCGAGGCGGAGCGGGCCGAGGGTTTGTCGCCGGGGGTGATCCTGGGTTTCACGGCCAATGCCCAGCCCGAGGAAAAGGCCCGCTGTGTCGAGGCCGGCATGGACGATTGCCTGTTCAAACCCATCAGCCTCAAGGAACTGAACACCTGCCTGGCTTCGGTCACGCAGGATTGCGCCGCAGTGCCCGATGAGCGGGTGCCTGCGCCGACCACCGGCGACATCGACTTGAGCAGCCTTGAACTATTGAGCGCAGGTGACACGGGCTCAATCAAAAAACTGCTAGTGGAAATGGTCAACAGCAATGCCGAAGACCTGGCGCAATTGATGCGTCTGCTCGCCCGACAAGACCTGCCAGGGCTGGCGGATCTGGCGCACCGGGTCAAGGGTGGCGCGCTGATGATCAGGGCCCAGCGCCTGATTGCCGCTTGCGAAGCCCTGGAAAGTGCCTGCCGTGGCGGCGACCGGTCGTTGCTCGCCGCCGCGGTGGATGACGTGCGCCAAGCCATGGAGCACCTGACTGAACGACTGGAGGCCTATGTGGCGGGGGAGCTTGCTCCCGCTGGGGCGCGAAGTGGTCCCCGCGGGTCTTCTCATGGATAAGCGAGCCGCGTAGTCATCCCGAAGCTACATGCGAAGTACCTTTTTCCTCCCTTTTTTGGGATTCGTCCTACAGCGCCTCTCAAAAGCTTCCTCTAGCCTGACGCCCCTTAACGATTGGGATGCCTGTCATGCCGAACAAAGCATTACGTATCATGATTGCCGACACGCAACATGCTCATCGAATGAGGCTTGAGCACCTGTTCAATCAACAGGGTTATTTTCGGATCGCCCCCGTGAGTGGCCTGCAGGAGCTGTTGACGCTGGTGGAATACGGCAGCGAGCCGTTCGACCTGGTCGTGGTCAATGCCGGCTTGGCCAACGGCGCGCTGAACCTGCACGATTTCATTCTCGATAACCCCCAGCTTCGTCACGCGATGATTTACAACACACCACAGGTCGGCCTGTCCTCGGCGGCGGTCGCGCGGCGGCCGGGCATGCACTTGAGCCCGGCCCAGTTGCCTGACCTTGCGTCACTGGCAAGTCTGATGGAGCGGATTGATCCCCAGGCCAGCGAGTTGACGCGACCCTGGCTTCGCCCCCTCAGGCAAGGTCACGCAGGATGAAGCTGCACCGTTGGTCGGCACTGTCAGACCTGACAGGTGGCATGGCCCGGCGCCTGTGCAACAGTCCGAAGCAGTCATGGCATCGGCGCCGTTTGCATTTACGTGGGGAGTTGCCTTGAAAGACGTATTGATCGTGGATGACCACCCTGTCATACGAGGGGCATTGCGGCTCATTTGCCAGAACGAGGGGTTTACCGGAGTCAGGGACGCGAGCGGTGTCGCCGACGCCAGGGCGTTGATCAAGGAAAAGGCCCCAGACCTGGTGATTCTGGACCTGGTGATGAACGGATTCGATGGCATGGATCTGTTGGTCTGGATCATGACCCAGTTCCCAGAGTGCGGGGTGCTGGTATTCACTTCCCAGGACGCGCAGCACTTCTGCAACCGCTGCATCTCGGCCGGAGCCAGGGGCTTTGTGACCAAGAAAAGCGACCTGAAAGAACTGATCAAGGCCATTCATGCGCTGAAATCCGGCTACTCCTATTTCCCTCAAATGCCAGTCAGGCTGGATTTTCAACAACGCACTGAACAGCAGACCCTGGAAAGTCTCTCGACCCGCGAGCTATCCATTCTGCGAATGCTGGCCATGGGAATGCGCGGCAAGGACATCGCCGAGGCCTTGTTCCTGAGTCCGAAAACCGTCAGCACCTACAAGACCCGTCTGCTGGAAAAACTCGGACTCAAGACGCTGGTGGGTCTGTCGGATTTCGCCAAGCGCAATCATTTGTGATCCCTGTGTGCGGGCTCATTGCAGCCCCGTGCGATGGCATATCAGTGAAGTTGGGGGTCGATCGTTCTCTCTATAGAACGCTAAGACTGATTTTTGCAGTCTAGTGCGGCTGCGTTCGTGGTTTTAATCTGTGTCCATCGAATCGCAACGTCTGATTCGCAACACGATTGGAGCCACCGCATGAAAAACATCATCGGCGTCTACACCAGCCCCCGAGCCCATTGGGTCGGTGACGGCTTCCCGGTTCGCACGCTGTTTTCCTACGACAACCTGGGCAAGCACATCAGCCCGTTCCTGCTGCTGGACCACGCCGCTCCCACGCAATTCGAACCCACCGCCGAGCGTCGCGGTGTTGGCCAGCACCCTCATCGCGGTTTCGAAACCGTGACCATCGTCTACCAGGGCGAACTGGAACACCGGGATTCCACTGGCAGCGGCGGCAAGATCGGCCCTGGCGACGTGCAATGGATGACGGCCGCTTCCGGGATCATTCATGAAGAGTTCCACTCCGAGGACTTCGCCCGGCAAGGCGGGTTCATGGAGATGGTTCAGCTGTGGGTCAACCTGCCCGCCAAGGACAAAATGGCCCCGGCCGGCTACCAGACAATCCTCAAGAGCGACATTCCGAGCATCGACCTGAAGGACAACGCTGGCAGCCTGCGCTTGATTGCCGGCCGCTTCGAGGGGCAGCAAGGCCCGGCGAAAACCTTCACGCCCATCGATGTCTGGGACATGCGCTTGAATGCCGGGAAAGACCTGACCCTCGACGTACACGATGGCCACAACACCGCACTGGTGGTGCTGCGTGGCATGGTTCAGGTCAACGGTCGCGAGCGGGTCGAGGCCGGGCAACTGGCGTTGTTCGACCGGGCCGGCGAGCAGTTGCACCTGCACGCCAATCACGACGCGGTGGTGTTGCTGCTCAGCGGCGAGCCCATCGACGAACCCATCGTCGGTCATGGCCCGTTCGTGATGAACAGCGAGCAGGAAATTCACCAGGCCTTCAACGATTTCCACTCCGGTCGTTTTGGCGCGATGGACGACTGACCAGAGACAAGTCCTGTGGGAGCGAGCCTGCTCGCGATAGCGGTCTGACAGTCGATGCATCATTGACGGATACGCCGCAATCGCGAGCAGGCTCGCTCCCACATGAGTTTCTGCGGTGCTCTCTACGCCGTGTTCAATTTGTGCCAATCTTCGCCCCATGACCTTCCTGGAGCTGTCGCGATGCTGTCTCTGATCTCCGATCACCCACTGCTGAGTGCCTTGGTGCTGTTGGTGCTCGACATTCTGCTGTGGCGGCTGGTCAGCGCTGATCGGACTTATTGGAAGATCGGCGGGCGGCTGCTGATTTTTTCGTTGTTCAGCGCGCTGCTGTTCAACGAAGGCCTCAACCCCCTGCAACCGGCGCAGTGGGTTGACGACGTGCCACGCCACTTGGCGGCCACCGGTTTACAAATTGCCTGGTGGCTGTTCGCTGCGCGGACCCTGACGGTGATGATCGGCGCGGTGATGATGCAACGGGTGGGTCATACCGGGCGGCTCTTGCAGGATTTGATCGGCGCGGTGATCTTCCTGATCGCCGTCATCGCTGCCCTGGCGTATGTGCTGGACTTGCCGGTCAAGGGCGTCCTGGCAACCTCCGGGGCGATGGCGATCATCGTCGGCCTGGCCTTGCAGAGTACCCTCAGCGACGTGTTCTCCGGGATCGTGCTCAACACCACCAAGCCCTATCAAGTCGATGACTGGATTTCCATCGATGGCACCGAAGGCCGGGTCACCGACATCGACTGGCGCGCCACGCGGTTGCAGACCGCCCAGGGCAGCATGGCGGTGATTCCCAACTCCTTGGCGGCCAAGGCCAAGATCGTCAACTTCAGCCGGCCCAGCGATGTCCACGGGTTATCCATCAGCATCCCGGTCAGCCCGCATGCACGGCCACAAACCGTGATCGATGCGCTGGAGCGGGCGATGATTGGTTGTCGTTCCCTGCTTGCCAGCCCGGCTCCCTGCGTGACACTCAAGAGCACCGGCAGCACCGGGGCGGAATATGAAATCAGCGGGTTCGTCGCGTCCATGGGCCAGAAGCGCGAGGTGCGCAATCAGTTGTTCGACCTGGCGTTCCGGCATTTGCAGGCATCGGGCGTAAGCCTGTTGTCCACTAGCGAAAGCGCGTCCACCAATGGCGTGTCGCGGCCCCGTGCGTTGCTGGAAAGCTCGAGCATTTTCTCCACCTTGCGCCAGGATGAGAAAGACACCTTCAGCCAGAACATGACCCTGCAGACCTTCCGCGCCGGCGACATGATCCTGCCGGCCGGGGAGGTCAGCGATCATTTGTTCATCATCGAGTCCGGTGTGGTCAGCGTGACCTTGTTTCGCAACGGCCAGCCGTTCGAGGCCGGACGCATGGGGCCGGGAGAGGTTATTGGCGAAGCCGGGATCGTTTCCGACCAGGCCGCGCTGGCGAACTTTTCCGCCAAGACCTTCTGCACCCTTTATCGCATCGAGAAGAGCTACCTCAAACCCTGCCTGGACGCTCGCCGCGACATCAATGACGCGATGAAGAACCTGCTGGACGTGCGCATGCACCTGGCCCAGAACCTGACCCGCGACGTTCCCAAACCGGTGGCCAAGAAGCGCTTCCTGCAATGGTTGCGCAGTCGGGCCTGAGCAAGTATCAAGGGCGTGCATTGGCCCCCCGAACTTCCCAATAATTGGCTATTTGTACCGCGCCACCGCGAGGCTAACGTAGCGCCACACCCAATTGTTCTGGAGTTCACCATGCAACCGCGTATCGATTTCTACACTGCCTCCCCTGAAGCTTTCAAAGCCATGCTGGCGTTCGAAACCGCTGTTTCGAAACTGGGCCTGGAAAAATCCCTGCTGGAACTGGTCAAGCTGCGTTCCTCGCAAATCAACGGTTGCGCCTTCTGCATCGACATGCACACCGCCGATGCCCGCAAGGACGGCGAGACGGAGCGTCGCCTGTATGCCGTGACCGCCTGGCGCGAAGCCCCGTTTTTCACCCCTCGCGAACGCGCCGCGCTGGCCTGGACCGAAGCGCTGACCCGCTTGAGCGACACCCATGCGCCAGACGCCGACTACGAACTGCTGAACCAGCATTTCACGCCCAAGGAAATGGTCGACCTGACCGTGGCAATCAACGCCATCAATGGCTGGAACCGCTTGGCGGTGGGCTTTCGCAAGATGCCTGAGGCGTAATCGAAAGCAGACACTACCTGTGGGAGTAAAGCTTGCTCGCGATAACGGTCAGACAGTTCATGCACCATCGACTGACACACCGCCATCGCGAGCAAGCTTTGCTCCCACATAGATTTAATGCTCGGCTTGAAAGCTTCGGACGACAGGCACTGCAATAGGTTTGCTTCGGCTTAATAGGAAGCATTACTATTCACGCCCCGTCCCTACAGCGCAGTGCGATGACCCCCAAGCCGCCCCGCAGACCTGGCTTTTTCGAGCATTACGAAGAGTTGATCGGCACCTGGACTCGTCGCCTGCGCAATCGCCAGCAGGCCGAGGACCTGGCTCACGATACTTTCGTGCGGGTGCTCGAGTCCGATTCGGCTGATGTCCAGCAGCCGCGGGCTTATTTGCACCAGACGGCGCGCAATATTGCGGTGGATGGCTATCGGCGCGAAGATCGGCGGGGCGCCATGGAGGAGGCGGCGCTCGATCACAGCCAGTCGCTTTCGGGCGACCCGGAGCACTACATGCACGCGATCCAGTTGGCAGACTCCATCGAAAGGGCACTGGCCGAGCTGCCGGCCAATTGCCGTACGGTGTTTGTCTGGCAGAAGATCGAAGGCTTGACCCAGGCGGAAATCGCCGAGCGCCTGGGCTTGTCAAAAAACATGGTGGAAAAGTATATGATCCGCACCCTGCGGCATCTGCGCGATCGTCTGGACGGGGCTGGCCAATGATCCGTCGTTATCTTCCACCTGAGCCACAGGACCTTCCATGATGGATAACCGTGAATGCCCGTGCGGGCAGAACCGGGTTCGCGACGAGGCGGCGCAATGGTTCGTACGCTTGCAAGCTCCCGTCATGGGTGTCGATGAGCGCCAGCGTTACGAGGCCTGGCTGGACGAGCATCCTAATCACCGCGACGAAATTCTACTTCTACAGGGGATCTGGAGCGCCACGGATCTGCTGCCCAAGGAACGTCTGCAAGCGTTGTGCGAACCACCCGCCAAACGTCCCCAGCGTCGACCGCTGCTGCGCTTCGCCGTGGCCGCCGGGCTGTTGGCGATGGCGGTCGGGCTGGGGTTGTTCAGCGGCTTGGGTGCTTCCAGCGATTACAGCGCTGAATTTGCCACGGCCCTGGGCGAGCGCCGGCACATCGCGCTGCCGGACGGTTCGGTGATCGACCTCAACAGCCGCAGCCGCGTGCGTGTTCAGTTCGCCCACCATCAACGGCGCGTGGAGCTGGCCGAAGGCGAGGCGTTGTTTCGCGTCGAGCATGACGCTGGCCGGCCGTTTACGGTGGAGGCGGGCAACGGCCGGGTGACGGTGACCGGAACGCGCTTCGATGTGCGCCGCGATGCCGACTCAACCCGGGTGGCGGTGGAGCAGGGCAGTGTCAAGGTTCAGGGGCGCGACGCGGCGCAGGCCGAGTTCGTCAGCCTCACGGCCGGCCTTGGCACCCGTATCGATGCGCAGGGCAAGGTCGCCGCACCTTATGGCATCAACGCCGATGAACTCACCGCTTGGCGCCACGGCAAACTGGTGTTCAACAACGCTCCCTTGAGCGAAGTCGTCCAGGAGGTTTCCCGTTATCGCGCTAAACCCCTGCGCGTCGGCAGCGCGGCGGTGGGCAACTTGCGCCTGACCAGCGTGTTTCGTGCCGATAACCCCGAGGCGCTGCTCAAGGCTTTGCCCAACATCCTGCCGGTGGCCGTGCGCACCCTGGATGACGGCAGCCAGGAAATAATTGCGCGGTAAATTCAGGTTTTTTTCGAGTTCTTCGTCTTCTTGTCCAACTGCAACTGGTTTGCATTAACAGACGCGTATTCTTGCGATTCAACAGGACAAGGTTCGACGTGAAAACCACCTTCAAAAACAACAACCGCGCCCCCGCCCGCTGGCTGCCGCTGGCCCTGACCCTGGCCGTCAGTGCCGCATTGCCCCAGGCCTTCGCCGATCAGGCGGCCACGTCCATTCACATCCAGGCGCAGCCGCTGGGCCAGGCCTTGAGCCAGCTCGGCCAGCAGACTTCTTTGCAGGTGTTCTTCAGCCCGGAGCTGGTGGCCGGCAAGCAAGCCCCGGCGGTGGACGGCAACTTGTCCCCAGAAGCGGCCCTGGGCCAACTGCTGCAAGGCAGCGGCCTGCAATACCAGATCAATGAAGGTTCGGTGACCGTGCTGCCGGCGCCCTCGGCGTCCACTGGCGGCCCGCTGGAACTGGGGGCCACCGACATCCAGGTGGTCGGTGACTGGCTCGGCGATGCCAATGCCGAAGTGGTGCAGAACCATGCCGGCGCGCGCACGGTAATCCGCCGCGAAGCGATGGTGGAGCAGGGGGCCATGAACGTCGGCGATGTGCTGCGGCGCGTGCCGGGGGTGCAGGTGCAGGATGCCAATGGCACCGGCGGCAGCGACATCTCCCTGAACGTCGGCGTGCGCGGTCTCACTTCGCGCCTGTCGCCCCGTTCCACGGTGCTGATCGACGGCGTGCCGGCGGCGTTTGCGCCTTATGGTCAGCCGCAACTGTCCATGGCGCCGATTTCTGCGGGCAACTTGGACAGCATCGACGTGGTGCGCGGCGCCGGGTCCGTGCGTTACGGGCCGCAGAACGTCGGCGGCGTGATCAACTTCGTGACCCGCGCGATTCCGGAAAAAGCCACCGGTGAAATCGGCACCACCCTGGAAACCTCCCAGCGCGGCGGCTGGAAGCACATCGACAGCGCTTTTCTCGGCGGCACGGCCGATAACGGCATGGGCGTTGCGCTCCTGTATTCGGGGGTCAACGGTAATGGCTATCGCCGCAGCAACAACGACAATGACATCGACGACGTCATCCTCAAGACCCATTGGGCGCCCACCGAGGTGGATGATTTCTCGCTGAACTTCCATTACTACGACGCCAAGGCTGACATGCCCGGCGGCCTGACCCAGGCGCAATACGACGCGGACCCGTATCAGTCCGACCGTGACTGGGACAACTTTGCCGGCCGGCGCAAGGACGTGTCGTTCAAGTGGATCCGCGAGATCAGCGAACGCACCCAGGCCGAAGTGCTGACCTATTATTCCGACAGCTACCGTGGCAGCACCATCGCCTCCCGGGACCAGCGCAACCTGGCGTCCTACCCGCGTACTTACTACACCTTCGGCATCGAACCGCGGGTGTCCCATGTGTTTGACCTGGGCTCGACCACCCAGGAAGCCAGCGTCGGTTATCGCTACCTCAAGGAAGGCATGCACGAAGAGGCCAGTCGCCTGGCGCTGCGCGATAACCAGCCGGTGGTGCGGCCGGGGTCCGATGGTCACGTCTATCAGGACCGCACTGGTGGCACCGAAGCCCATGCGGTCTACATCGATGACAAGATTGATGTCGGCAAGTGGACCATCACCCCGGGCATCCGTTTCGAACGCATCAGCACCCAATGGCACGACCGCCCGGTGCTCGACACCGACGGCAGTCCGGTACAGGAAAAACGCCGCAGCATCGACAGCAACGAACCGCTGCCGGCCTTGAGCGTGATGTATCACCTGTCCGATGCCTGGAAGCTGTTCGCCAACTACGAGACGTCGTTCGGCAGCCTGCAATATTTCCAGCTCGGCCAGGGCGGCGACGGCAACAACACCGCCAACGGCCTGAACCCGGAAAAAGCCAAGACCTACGAGATCGGTACCCGCTACAACGATGACGTGTGGGGCGGGGAAGTGACGCTGTTCTACATCGACTTCGACGACGAGTTGCAGTACATCAGCAACGATGTGGGCTGGACCAACATGGGCGCCACCAAGCACCAGGGCCTGGAAGCCTCGGTGCGCTACGACATGGCCGCGCTGGACCCACGCCTGGAAGGCCTGAGCGCCAATGCCGGTTTCACCTACACCCGCGCAACTTATGAAGGTGATATTCCAAGCTTCAAGGGCCGTGACCTGCCGTTCTACTCGCGTCAGGTGGCGAACCTGGGGTTGCGTTATGAGATCAATCGCTGGACTTACAACCTCGATGCCTTTGCCCAGTCTAAGCAACGCTCACCCGGCAACAGCGTGAACCCCGACGGCAGCTTCAGCGACGATTACATCACCGACGGCAGCGCCGATGGACGCTACGGTGACATGCCGGGTTACGTGCTCTGGAACGTGCGCGCTGGCTACGACTTCGGATCGCAACTATCGAACCTGAAGGTCGGCGCCGGGGTGAAGAACCTGTTCGACCATCAGTACTACACCCGCTCCAGCGACAACAACTCGGGCATCTACGTCGGCGCACCGCGTACGTTTTTTGTGCAGGCGAGTGTAGGGTTCTGATCGGGGATCAGGCACTTTCCGGTGCTTGAAACACTGGAACGCAGCCCTGTGGCTTTGAGCCCAACCCTGTGGCGAGGGAGCTTGCTCCCGCTGGGGCGCGAAGCGGCCCCCAAACCTGCTGAATGCGGTGCGTCAGACACACCGCGTCCACCGGTTTACGACTGCTTCGCAGCCGAGCGGGAGCAAGCTCCCTCGCCACAGGAGGCAGCGGCAGGCTTCAAACCTTCAACACTTTCCCACTGACCGCCACCGCCACCAACGACAGCGCGATCAACCCGAACGCAAAGCTCAGGCTGCTGCCATGGGCGACGAATCCGATCAGCGCCGGGCCTGCGAGGATGCCGGCGTAGCCGATGGTGGTGATGGCCGGTACGGCGATCGCTTCAGGCATCAGCGTCTGCTTGCCGACCGCGGTGTACAACACCGGCACGATGTTCGAACACCCGGCCCCGACCAACGCATACCCCAACAGCGCCGCCTGCCACATCGGTGCCAGGGTCGCCAGCAGGAACCCGGCCGCAGCGGTCGCGCCGCCGTAGATAATCACGCGTCTGGCGCCCAGGCGATGCACCACCGAATCCCCCGTCAGGCGGCCGACGGTCATGGTCAGCGCGAACGCGGCATAACCGAGCCCGGCATAGGCGGTTTCCACTCCACGCTCGGCCGTCAGAAATACCGCGCTCCAGTCCAGCACCGCGCCTTCGGCCAGGAATACGATGAAACACAAGATGCCGATAAACAGCACCACGCCGTGGGGAATGGCAAACGCCGGGCCCGAACTTTCACTGCCATAGGGCAGCAGATGCGGCGCCGCCTTGAACAGCGCCACCAGCAACAGTGCATTGACCACCAGCGTCGCCCCCAGGGGCGAAAGGCCGAGGCCGAGCAGCGCGCTCACACCGGCCGCGCCAATGATCCCGCCGAGGCTGAACATGCCGTGAAAACCCGACATCATGGTCTTGCCGCTGGCCCGCTCGACGATCACCGCCTGCAGGTTGACGGTCGAGTCCACGGTGCCGAGGCCGGCGCCAAACAAAAACAGGGCTGCCACCAGCCAGGGCAAAGACGTCATCGTTGCCAGCGCGGGCAAGGCCAGGCAGATCAGAATCGTGCCGCCACTGAGCACCCGCCGGCAGCCAAATCGCGCCGCCAGTGCGCCGGAAATCGGCATCGCCAGAATCGACCCCACCCCAAGGCACAACAACAGCAACCCAAGAGTGCCTTCGTCCAGGTTCGCCCGCACCTTGGCGTACGGCACCAGCGGCGCCCAGGCCGCGATCCCGACACCGGCGATGAGATAGGCAATGCGGGTGGACATCTGTTCCAGGCGTCCGGGGATGAAGGTTGGCGGTGGGGTAATGGCAGTCATGAAACGTCCTTAGTTTGGCGAGGCGATGGTGCGGGCGGGCCCTATGCTTGCACATCCACTGACCGCGCCGCGACCTCAAGGTGCCGAAGAGGTGTGTGGGTGGCAAGCACGCTTTGCCTGCACAGCCTTGGCCGGAATAAAGTACCGGCTTTCGCTGGCTGAATCCGGGTCTGGTCCATGACGCAGTTCTATGATGCACGGGGCAATATTTATGGCGTGGTCTCACCGCAGCAGGTCCGTGCCCAAGGCATTGACCTGCCGCCGACAGCCGCCCAGGCTGCCCAGGCCCGCCAGGCCTGGACCCGCGCCGCAGTGCAGGCCTTCTGTAGTTGGGCGCCGGGTCAGGCGCCGCCGGATGCCAAGGCCCATTGCAGCGATGGTCTGCTGATCGGCCCGTTCCAGAATGAGCCACCTTTTGACCTGTTGATCGTCAACACCGACGGGACCCTGGCCGAGCGCAGCGGCAATGGCCTGACGATTTTCTCCCAGGCGCTCAAAGAGCAAGGTTTGATGCCGAGCGACGGCGAATGTGTGCTACAGGTTCATCACGACAAACGTGAAGGCGTGTCACCGCTGCAAACGGCGGTCCGCGTAGCGGAGTTCGAAGGTCTCTCGGGTTTCTGGCTGGACTTGGGAAAACCACTTTTCGGCCCCGGCGCTGTCGCGGCTCAAGGCGTGCAAAGCGTGATCGTCAACCAGCGCGAAGTCAGCCGTGTGGCTGCGCTTCATGCTTTGAATCCGGCCTGGGGCAGCAGTCAGTTCGTGAACATTGGCAACCCGCACTGCGTGACCCTGGTGGACAGCGCCGAGACGTTGCCAAGTAACCCGCAAATGCGTTCCCCAGCGTTGGCGCAAAGCCTGACGCGCATTGCCTATGCGCCGCCCGGTGGGTCCGGGATTCCCTGCCCGGCGGGGGTGAATCTGCAGTGGGCTTGGCGCCAGGCCGAAGCAAGCATTGCCGCGCGGATTTTTGAACGAGGGGAAGGTCCCACCGCTTCTTCGGGCACCAGTGCCAGTGCGGTGGCGTGCGCCGCGTGGCGAGTGGGTTGGGTGAAGGCGGGGGCGGTGAGTGTGGTGATGCCGGGTGGCACTGCACCGATTCTGCTGGAGGAGCAGGCGGGTGAGCTGCTGCGGGTCAGGTTGTTTGGTGTTGCGCGGTCTGTGTCATAGACGATCTGCGCCGCAGCCAATGACGCCATCGCGAGCAGGCTCGCTCCCACATTCGATCTTCAGCGGGCACAAAAATGCGCGTACGGCGCCGCTCCACTGTGGGAGCGAGCCTGCTCGCGATGACGCAGGCACATCCAGCATCAATGCAACTGAACCACCGCTATCGCGATGACCTCAGCCTGGCTGAACCGCAAACTCCACCATCGGCATCTGCCGCTTCATCAGCACTTCGCCATTGCGAATGGAGTAAAGCGGTAGGCCCTGGCTACGGATCACTTCGTAGTCACTGTCGGCCGAGAGGATCAGCAGATTCGCCGGGCGCCCGGTTTCCAGGCCGTAGCGCTCGCCCAGGGCCATGGCCTTGGCGCTGTTATCAGTGACCAGGTCCAGGGCGCTTTGCAGGTTGCGGTAACCCAGCATGTGGCAGATGTGCAGGCCAGCTTCCAGCACCCGCAGGATATTGCCGTTGC
The DNA here is from genome assembly GCF_032614175.1 of Pseudomonas sp. P105. Taxonomy (NCBI): domain Bacteria; kingdom Pseudomonadati; phylum Pseudomonadota; class Gammaproteobacteria; order Pseudomonadales; family Pseudomonadaceae; genus Pseudomonas; species Pseudomonas sp. P105. The sequence goes on along the minus strand of NZ_CP126693.1, from coordinate 4,297,457 downwards.
CCAGGGGGTACCACGGGTCGACGATGGAGTCCTGGCCGAAGCACACGTTCATCCCCGCTTCGAGCAATTCGTTGACTCGGGTGACGCCGCGGCGTTTAGGGAAGTTATCGAAACGTCCTTGCAGGTGGATGCTTTCGGTGGGGCAGGAAACGAAGCTGATGCCCGAGTGCCCGAGCAGGCGAAACAGCTTGGCGCAGTAGGCATTGTCATAGGAGCCCATGGCCGTGGTGTGGCTGGCGGTGACGCGGGCGCCCATGTCGCGGCTGCGGGCTTCTTCGGCCAGCACTTCGAGAAAGCGCGAGTGCGGGTCGTCGGTCTCGTCGCAATGCACGTCCACCAGGCAACCGGTGCGCTCGGCCAGGTCCATCAGGAATTTCACCGAGCTTACGCCTTGATCCCGGGTGTACTCGAAATGCGGAATGCCGCCCACCACATCGGCACCCATTCGAATTGCTTCCTCCATCAGTTCGCGGCCGTTGCGGTAGGACTCGATGCCTTCCTGGGGAAACGCGACGATCTGCAGGTCGATCAGGTGACGACTTTCCTCACGCACTTCAAGCATGGCTTTGAGGGCGGTGAGGTCAGGATCGGTGACATCGACATGGGTGCGCACATGCTGGATGCCATGGGCGGCCAATGCCTGGATGGTTTTTTTGGCGCGGGTCTTGGTGTCTTCCTGGGTGATGGTGGCCTTGCGCTCGCCCCAGCACTCGATGCCCTCGAACAGCGTCCCGCTCATGTTCCAGCGGGGTTCGCCGGCGGTGAGGGTGGCATCCAGATGAATGTGCGGTTCGACGAACGGCGGCACCACCAGATTACCGCCGGCGTCGAGGTCTTGCGGGCCGAGGCTCGGGGCTTCGGTCTGGCGTGCAATGCTGGCGATCAGGCCGTTTTCCAGGTGCAGTTCATGCAAGCCTTCGCGGTTGCGCAGGCGGGCGTTGATGATGTGCATCAAGCGAGTCCTTCTCAAAGATCTTGGAGGGGGGTATCGGTGGCGCGAATTCCCAATAGGCCGATCAATATCACATACGTTAGCGCGCCGGTGGCGATTCCTACCAGTGGCGCAACCCAAGGCGAAGTGAACGCCGCGAGGGTGCCTGCGCCGTACGCAAACAGCCCCGGCCAGTTGAAGGCCGGCAGCTGCGCTTGGGCCAGACGCGGATAGCGGCCGCGCCAGCGGAAGAAGAAATCGGCCATGATCACTCCGCCAATCGGCGGGATCACCGTGCCCAGCAAAATCAGGTAAGGCACCAGCAGATCGTACATGCCCAGCAGGGCCAGCAGTGTGCCGATCGCCGCGCCGCCCAGGGTCACGGTTTTGCGCCGACGGGTGCGCAGCAGGTTGCAGCCGGCCACGGCAAAGTTATAGATGGTGTTGTCCTGGGTGCTCCAGATGTTGAGCAGCAGCATTGCCATCGCCGCCATGGCGAAGCCTTGCAACAGCAGAACTTCCACTACGTCCGGCTGCTGATAGACGATGGCTCCGTAGGCGCCGATCAATACCATCAGGCCGTTGCCGATGAAAAAGCCGATCAGGCTTGCCAGCACCGCGATCTTCGCCGAGCGGGAAAACCGCGTCCAGTTGGTCGCCTGGGTGGCACCGCTCACGAACGTGCCGAACACCAGCGTGATGGCGGTGGACCAATCGAGGCTGCCCGTCGGCACCACCGCCAGCAACCCATCCAGGCCACCGACCTTTACCGTCGCGACCCACATCGACAACATCAGCAACAACATCATGGCTGGCACGGCGATGTACGACAGGATCTCCAGCCCGCGATAACCGATGTAGGCGGTGACGCAGAACCCCAGGCCGAACAGCACCATCAGCCCCAGCACGGTGCCTTCGTTCAAATGAAAATACTTGCCCAGCACCACCGCCGCCGTCGCCGTGCCCCAGGCGTACCAGCCGATCTGGGTGAAACCCAGGATCAAGTCGCTGAGCTTGCTGCCCACCTCACCGAAACAGAAGCGACCCATCAGCACCGAATTGAGCCCGCTCTTGAAGGCGATATAACCCAGGCCGGCGGCGTACAGGCCCAACAGCAGATTGCCGATCACGATGACCGTGAGCATTTCGGCAAAACCGAACGCTACCCCCAGCTTGCCACCGGCAAACATCGTGGCGGTGAAAAAGGTGAAGCCCAGCAGCACCATGGCCGTGGAGGCCAGGCCCTTGCGGGCATCCATCGGGACTTCGCTCAAGGGATAGTCGTTGCCCGGATCGTTTTGAGTCATGTGGAGGTCCTTGCGCAGGAGGAAGATGTCGCAAGCGTGCAGCGCCCGTGCCAAGCGAGTGATCGCGAGGTTATTTATAGCCAATCCGTGGGATTGGGTGAGTGAAGAGAACGAAAGCGGTGCGGCGGTGGTTCAAGTTGGAACACAGTTTCCACTGCGTATGCGGTTTCTTCAGGTGGGAGAGTGCAGCGCTAGAAACCGCAACACTGCCGCGACGATGGCCTCCGGCGCGTCTTCCTGGACCAAATGCCCGGCATTGGGAACGGGATGAAACTGTGCGCCCGGTATCATCCGTTGCAACGCACGACCGCGTTCGATGGGGATCCACTGATCGTCTTCTCCCCAAAGGATCTGCGTCGGGCAGCGCACGGTTGCATACAGCGGTTCGACCTCGCGGGTATAGCGTTCGTCCATCTGCGCGATCTGCCGATAGAGCGCGGCCTGGCCGGTCTCGCCAAGCCAGGGCTGCACGTACGGCGCCAGTTCTTCATCTGGGATCTGCCTGTTGATCGCACCCCGGATATAGGTCGGTACGATGGCCCGCTGAATGTAATCGGGCAGGCCGCTGAACGCCGCTTCGTACTGGCGCACATGCTGGACAAAAGGCGAACCCCAGGGCGACAGTGCCACCGGATCGATCAGGGTCAGGCTGCGGTAGTGCTTGCCGTTGAGCAAGTGAGCGCGCAGGGCGGTTGCGCCGCCAAAATCGTGGGCCACCACGTCCGGGCAATCCAGGCCCCAGTGGTCCAGCAACTGTGCGAGCAACTGGTTTTGCACACCGAGGGAAACATCTGCGTCCGGTTGTGCGGATTGGCCGTAACCCAACAGGTCAAAGTAATGCACCTTGTGAGTGGCAAAGAACAGCGGGGCGATTCGGTGCCACACGTAGGAAGAGAAGGGCGTGCCGTGGACAAACACCAGCGGCGGGCCGTCGCCGTGGACGGCGTAACGGATGCGGTGTCCGTTGAAGTTGTATTCGTGATCCAGGGGCCAGTGGCTCATGGTCGCGTCCTCTTGGCATGTTCGAGCCAAAAAGCATAGACACAAAAAAAGCCAATGCCACAGGTCCCTGTGGCCCGGTTACTCGCCGCGGTAGATGCAACCGCTGGTGCAGGTCTCATGGATGCGAATGGCACTGAGTTCCGGCAACAATGGCTTCAACTGTTCCCAGATCCACTTGGCCAGGACTTCGCTGGTGGGGTTTTCCAGGCCGGGAATGTCGTTGAGGTAGTTGTGATCCAGGCGCTCGTAGAGCGGCTTGAAGATCGCCTTGATCTCCGAGAAGTCCCGAATCCAGCCGGTGTGCGGGTCGATGTCGCCGCTCAGGTGAATCGCCACTTTGAACGAGTGGCCGTGCAGGCGGCCGCACTTGTGACCGTCTGGCACGTGGGGCAGGCGGTGGGCGGATTCGAAGGTGAATTCTTTGAAAATTTCCACAGGTTCAGGCTCTTTAAGGTAGCGGTCGCGAGGCAGGCGGCGGAGTTTATCAGTTTGGTTCCGGCGTTGCGCGACCGTGCTGACTAAAGGGTCAGCAAACGCCCGCCCAGCCCACCGATGGCCGCCAGTTCAAGAAACTCGTCACCGAGCCGGCGGCTTTCGTCCATCGCCGTGCGCCAGTATTTGCGGCGGCTCGTGTCATCGCCCATGAAACGCTTGAAGTCGTTACGGTCCGGCAGTTTGCCGAAGGGCAGGCGCGCCAGGTATTCACGGGACGGCGCTAGTAGCAGCACGTCCTGCAGACGCTCGACGTTCCCCCGGCGCCATGGCAGGCCCTTGTCGAACCAGCCGGGAATGACCCGGTCGGTGAAGTGCGGATACAGCACGATGTCTTCGCCGCTGTAGGGCAGGTCCAGGTGGTAGTCCAACAGGCCGCCGTCGCGGTAGGTGCCAACGCCGGCGCCGGGTAGGTCGCGCACGCCCTCCATCACCATCGGGATCGAGCCGGATGCCAGCAGCGCCTGGCGCAGATTACCGGCCTCCAGCGGGACGAAGCGTGACGGAAAGTCGTTCAACGGGTGCAACGGCGGCGCCCGGCGTGGGTCGTGGACGATCAGCCGTTCGAAATGCCGCGACAGGCGCGCTCGGCCCCGCAGGTTGTCGGCGATCACCGACGACAATCCCAGGCCGAGTCGCCCGCGATGATCCTGGGCCAGCCAGCCGTGACTTTTGACCACCATGATATTGAGCCGGTAATGCGGGTTGTCGAGGATCGACGTGTCGCGGCCCTGGAGCAGATCATCGAGCATGCGCTGCGAACTCTGGCTCACCCCGGCCATGGTCACGCCTTTGGCAAAGCTTTGCTCGTTGTACAGGGTGCCCAGGCGCCGGATCCCCTCGGCGGCATCCGGCAGGCAGGCGCTGGCGAAGCGCCAGGAACCCACCGAAGCACCGATCAGCGAGCGCTCCCGGGGCGCGGCAGGCAGCCACTCGCCAAACAGCGCCAGGTCCAGCCCCTGAATGCCCAAGGCCTTGGGGCCACCAGCGGCGCCCGGCAGAATGCCGACATCGGCAGCGTTCAGGCCAGCCTGGCGAATGCGTGCCAGAGCACGAGGGCCGGCCTTGAGGGTCAGGGCAGGGAACTTGATGTGGATGGCGGTCATACCGGTCTCGAATGGTGCAACGGATAATTTAACGGCGTCAGCCCTGTGGCAGCGAACAGGCTCGCTCCCACATTGATCTGTGTTCAATGATGGCAATTCAGTTTCAGTTAAGTTCGCCCCGATACAGTTCCCCGGTGAAGATTACAAAAAAAGGAGACAACCCATGAACCGCCTGACTGCCTTTTTCATCGTTACCCTGATGGCCATCAGTGGCCTGGCCAGCGCACGAGACCTCACGGCCGACGAAGCCCAAAAGCTGCAGGACGCTGGTACCATTCTGTCGGTTGAAAAACTCAACGCCACTGCCTTGTCCAAACACCCTGGCGCCGCCTTGACCGATACCGAGCTGGAACAAGAATACGGCAAGTACATCTATCAGGTGGACTTGCGCGATGCCCAGGGCGTTGACTGGGAACTTGAATTGGACGCGGTTGACGGCAAGGTACTCAAGAATCATCAGGATCTGTAATGAAGCTTAATTTACGCCCCCGCAGCCGTTGGGGGCTGGCGCTGCTGGTGTTCTGTTCACTGGCCGTCGCCCGAGACCTGGACCAGGATGAGGCCCTGCAATTGCGGCAGCAGGGCGTGATCCTGCCCCTGGAACATTTGCTGCAACAGGCGCTGGATCGCCACCCCGGCGCCAAACTGCTGGAGGCCGAGCTGGAAGAAAAACACGGCGTCTATATTTACGAGGTCGAATTGCTGGCTACCGACGGCGTTGTGCGCGAACTGGACCTGGAGGCCGCGACCGGCCGTTTACTCAAAGATGAGGAAGACTGATGCGCCTGCTTCTGGTGGAAGATCATGTTCCCCTGGCCGACGAAGTGATGGCCGGGCTGACGCGGCAGGGTTACGCCGTCGACTGGCTCGCCGATGGCCGCGACGCGGTTTATCAGGGCAGCAGCGAGCCTTATGACCTGATCGTCCTCGATCTCGGCTTGCCGGGGGTGCCGGGGCTTGAAGTGTTGGCCCAATGGCGCGCGGGCGGCCTGAGCACGCCTGTGCTGATCCTGACCGCCCGCGGTTCCTGGGCCGAACGCATCGAAGGCCTCAAGGCCGGGGCCGACGATTACCTGACCAAACCCTTTCATCCCGAAGAGCTGCACCTGAGGATCCAGGCATTGCTGCGCCGCTCCCATGGCCAGGCCAACCAGCCGACGCTCCAGGCGGCCGGGCTGCATCTGGATGAAGGTCGCCAGTGTGTGAGCCGCGACGGCACCGAAATCCAACTGACCGCGGCCGAATTTCGCCTGCTGCGCTACTTCATGCTTCATCCTGAGCAAATCCTTTCCAAGAGCCATCTCGCTGAACACCTGTATGACGGTGAAACCGAGCGCGATTCCAATGTGCTGGAAGTCCATGTCAATCACTTGCGGCGCAAGCTGGGCCGCAGCGTGATCGAAACCCGTCGCGGCCAGGGTTACCTGTTCGGCGGGCAGGCGCAGTGAGATCGATCCAGCGGCGTCTGAGCCTGGGCCTGATCGGTGTGATGGTGGTGGTCGGCCTGGTTCTGGCGCAGACCAGTCTGTGGTTGTTCGAGCTGGGTCTGCAGCGGTATCTGGAGGCGGGGCTGCGCAACGACAGCGAGAACCTGCTAGTGGCCCTGGTGCGTGGTCCGCAAGGCCTGCAACTGGATGAACGACGCTTGTCGCCGGCTTATCTGCGACCGTTTTCCGGGCATTATTTCCGCATCGATTTTGCCGATACGCATTGGCGCTCCCGCTCCCTTTGGGACCAGGAGTTACCCCATCTCGACCATCCGGGGCTGCACAGCAACCTGCAATTGGGGCCTGAAGGTCAGAAGCTGCTGGTCCTGCGCACCGACTATCGGCGTCTGGGCCAGGCGATTTCCATCAGCGTGGCCCAGGACTACACGCCCGTGCGGGACACTTTCCTGCGCATGCAGCAGATCGGCCTCGGCCTTGGGTTGGCGGGGTTGCTGTTGATTCTGTTGTTGCAACGCATCACGGTGCACCGCGCCTTGCGCCCGCTGGACAAAGCCCGGGAGCAGATCGCCCAGTTGCAGCGCGGGCAGCGTTCGCAACTCGACGAACAGGTGCCGCGGGAACTGGAACCGCTGGTGGCGCAGATCAACCATCTGCTGGCCCATACCGAGGACAGCCTCAAACGTTCCCGCAACGCCCTGGGCAACCTGGGTCACGCCCTGAAAACTCCACTGGCGGTGCTGCAAAGCCTGGCCTCGAATGAAAAACTCGACCCTTACCCCGAGCTGCGCAAGCTGTTGCTCGAACAACTGGAACAGGTCCGTCAGCGCCTGAACCGCGAACTCAACCGCGCCCGACTGTCCGGCGATGCCTTGCCCGGTGCCCATCTTGACTGCGACGCGGAACTGCCGGCGTTGCTGGCCACGCTGAACATGATCCATGGTGAGCACTTGCACTTGGCTTGTGTTGCGCCGCCCGGCCTGCACCTACCCTGGGATCGTGAAGATCTGCTGGAACTGCTGGGCAACCTGCTGGACAACGCCTGCAAATGGGCCGACGCGCAAGTGCGCCTGACCGTGAGCGAGACAGCCGAGGGGTTCAGCCTGGCGGTGGAAGACGATGGGCCAGGCATTCCCGCAGACCGCCGCGATCAGGTCTTCAGCCGCGGCACGCGGCTCGATGAGCAGACCGACGGCCACGGCCTGGGGCTGGGCATCGTGCGGGACATCGTCGACACCTGGGGCGGGACGCTGGCGCTGGGCGACAGCGAGTGGGGCGGGCTGAAGGTCACGATCGGATTGCCCAAGCGCTGATATGGAGTACCAGTCCCTGTGGGAGCGAGCTTGCTCGCGAATGCGGTCCGTCAGGTAAAAATTCATGACTGGCACACCGCATTCGCGAGCAAGCTCGCTCCCACACTGGTTTGGGTTGATCTAAAAAACTCCGTTAATCGCGCCCATGTGGCGAATTCATGTATTGCGAACAACTTAAAACCCGCCGCATGACCCTTGCAGCTTCTCGCCGCTTCCTGCAAAGTCGCGACCTTTTTGTCCGGTGGCTCTCCATCGCTGTGCTTTGAGGTAATGATGATAAATGCAGTAATTGCCGCGGTTGGCGTGATGCTGGTGCTCAGTCTGTCCCGCGTGCATGTGGTGATCGCGCTGATTATCGGCGCTCTGGTGGGCGGTCTGACTGGCGGCCTGGGCATCGACGCCACGCTCAAGGCGTTCAATGCCGGCCTCGGGGGCGGGGCAACCGTGGCGTTGTCCTACGCTTTGCTGGGTGCTTTCGCCGTAGCGATTGCCAAGTCCGGCATGGCTCACGCCCTGGCCGACAAAGCCCTGGCCATGGTGGATCGCCAGGACGTCGCCGGTGGCTCGGGGGTCAAATGGGTCCTGATCGGCTTGCTGGGAACGGTAGCGGTCGCCTCCCAGAATATTCTGCCGATCCACATCGCCTTTATCCCGCTGTTGGTACCGCCGCTTCTTTATGTACTGACCAAGCTGCAGCTGGACCGCCGGTTGATTGCCTGCGTCATGACTTTTGGCTTGATCACGCCCTACATGTTCCTGCCGGTGGGCTTTGGCAACATCTTCCTCAACGAGATCCTGCTGGCCAATGTCGCCCGCAGCGGCGTGGACGTCAGTGACATCAACATCACCCATGCCATGGGCATTCCGGCGCTGGGCATGGTGTTTGGTTTGGTCATGGCGTTTTTCACGTATCGCAAAAAACGCATCTACGACCTGAAAACAATCGCCAGGGCCGAACAGGTGACCGTGCGCTACAACCCGTTGAGCCTGTTGGTGGCGGGACTGGCGATCGCGGCGGCGTTTGCCATTCAGCTCCTGCTGGATTCGATGATCATCGGTGCCCTGGTCGGGTTTCTGATTTTCTCGGTATCGGGGGTGGTGCGTTGGCGCGAAACCGACGACCTGTTCACCGAAGGCATGAAGATGATGGCGATGATCGGTTTCATCATGATCGCCGCCTCAGGCTTTGCCGAAGTGATGAAGGCAACAGGTGAAGTCCAGAGCCTGGTGGAAACCTCGGCGGCCTGGATCGGCCACAACAAGGGCATCGGCGCCCTGTTGATGTTGCTGGTGGGCTTGCTGGTGACCATGGGCATCGGTTCATCGTTCTCCACGGTGCCGATCCTGGCGACGATCTTCGTGCCGCTGTGCCTGCAATTGGGTTTCAGCCCGCTGGCGATCGTTTGCATCGTCGGCACCGCCGGAGCCCTGGGCGATGCCGGCTCGCCCGCTTCGGACTCGACCCTGGGCCCGACCTCCGGGTTGAACATCGATGGCCAGCACCACCACATCTGGGACACCGTGGTCCCGACCTTCATCCATTACAACTTGCCGCTGCTGGTGTTTGGCTGGGTGGCGGCGATGGTGTTGTAATTCGGGACCCAGTCGCCTTCATCGCGAGCAGGCTCGCTCCCACAGAGGTGTTCACAGAATATCCAATGTGAGAGCGAGCCTGCTCGCGATAAGGCCCCCAAAATCCAGCACCTCTTTAGCTGACCACTCGGCGCAAGCCCTTCACCTTGTCCTACAGTTTTCCCGCGCCGTGCCGTTAACACAGTTAACCACGCCATAAAACCGATAAGAGTGAACAGTATGCGCCTGAGCCTGAAGGCTAAAGTTCTGTCCTTGGCAATACTGCCTGTATTGCTATCCGCCGCTATTATCAGCCTGACCACGGCCTTCATTCTGAAGGAACAGGCCGGCAAAGAGGTTCAGCAAACCCGCGAGCGCTTGCTCAGCGACGCCAAGGCCACCCTGCAGAATTACGTCGCGGTGGGGCTTACTGCCATCAAGCCGTTGTACGACGCGTCGGCGCCCGGGGATAACGCCGCGCGGGCCGAGGCTATCAAGCTACTGTCGAACGTCACCTACGGCAAGGACGGCTATTTCTTCGGTTACGACTCCGAAACTGTTCGTCTCTTCAAGGCCAACAGCCCCGACGGTGTGGGCAAAACCTTCAAGGACAACCGCGATCCCAACGGTGTCTATGTCAACCGTGACCTGGTGAAAGTCGCCAAGGACGGGACACACTATCTGGAATACAGCTCGCCACTGCCAAACAGCAACGAACTGGTGCCAAAGCTCGGCTACACCGACTACTTGCCCAAGTGGGACATGGCGGTCGGCAGCTCGGTCAACCTGGACGGCATTGAAGCTCAGGTAGCACTGGTTGAGGCCAAGGTTCAAGAACGTCTGCAAGGCGTTCTGCTGAGCATCGTGGGTATTGCTGTGGTGGTATTGCTGGTGATTGCGGTGGTGGGCATGTTGCTGGCCAATGCCATCCTGCGGCCGCTGCACCTGATGAAAGACAACCTCGATGACATCGCGGCGGGCGAGGGCGACCTGACTCGCCGCCTGGCGATCACCAGCCAGGACGAACTCGGCCAACTGGCCGGCTCGTTCAACCGTTTTGTCGACAAGATCCACGGTCTGGTACGGCAGATCACCGAAATGACCTCGCAGCTGACTGGGCTGGTGGCGCAGGTTTCCGAGCAGGCACAGCGCTCCGAGCAGGCCATGGAGCGTCAGCGTCACGAAACCGACCAAGTCGCAACGGCGATCAACGAGATGTCTTCGGCCGCCCAGGAAGTGGCTCGCAGTGCCCAGGGTGCAGCCGTCGCGGCCCAGCAGACCGACGAAGAAGGCCAGTCCGCCAAGCGTGTGGTGGCCGGCAGCATCCAGCAGATTCATGCACTGGTGAACGATATTCGCAGCAGCGGCTTGTCCCTGGACAGTTTGCAACAGGACGTGGCTTCGATTGTCAGCGTGTTGGGGGTGATTCGCTCGATCGCCGAGCAGACCAACCTGTTGGCGCTGAACGCCGCCATTGAGGCCGCTCGCGCCGGGGAAGCGGGCCGCGGTTTTGCCGTGGTGGCTGATGAAGTACGGGCCCTGGCCAGTCGGACCCAGCAAAGTACCCAGGAAATCCAGGGCATGATTGATCGTCTGCAGTCGGGCACCCACGCGGCGGTAGAAGCGATGCGCCGCTCCAGCGAAGCGGGCGATGGCACGTCGGTGCAGGCCAACGAGGCCGGGGCGTCCCTGGACACCATGGCGCAGTTGATCGGCACCATCAATTCGATGAACGCTCAGATCGCCAGCGCTGCTGAAGAACAGACCGCCGTGGCCGAGGAAATCAACCGCAGCGTGCACCAGATCGCCGTGGCGGTGGACAGCGTCGCCGACGAAACTCAACTCGGTGCCCAGACCTCCCGCAGCTTGGCCGATCTGGGCCAACGCCTGGGCAAACTGGTGGGGCAGTTCCGCATCTGAGTCGTGCAGCAGGAGCTGCCGAAGGCTGCGATCTTTCGTGCTCGATCCGGATGTTTCGCCTGGGCAACCGGGCCCTATCGGGAAAGGAGGATCGCAGCCTTCGGCAGTTCTTGCCGGACGCAGGCAGACACGACCTTGTGGGAGCGAGCCTGCTCGCGATGGCGGTAGATCAGTCAATAACGATGTTGACTGTGAAGGCGCTATCGCGAGCAGGCTTGCTCCCACAATTGTTTGGCGGTGTCTGCATGATTGGGGAGGCCGTGCAGGCGCTACGCTTCTCGCACATCCCGCATCAACAACCCAAACCGCAAATCCACCGCATCCGGAATCGGCACGTACACCACATGCCCGTCTCCCGGTGCCACGTCGATGCCCTGGCCGTTGACGTTCTGCAGTTGATGCAGGTCGAAGTGAAAGTTGCCCTTGGGGGTCATCAATTCCATGTGATCGCCCAGGCCAAAGCGGTTCTTGACCCGGACTTCGGCCAGACGCTCGCGCCGCTGGCCGGTCAATTCACCGACGAACTGCTGACGCTCCGACACTGAGCTGCCGTTCTGATAGTTCTGGTACTCATCATGAACATGCCGGCGTAGAAAACCCTCGGTGTAGCCGCGCTGGGCCAGGGATTCGAGATCGGTCATCAGGCTGCGGTCAAACTCCCGGCCGGCCACGGCGTCGTCGATCGCCCGGCGATAGACCTGGGTGGTGCGTGCGCAATAAAAGTGCGACTTGGTCCGGCCTTCGATCTTCAAGGAATGCACGCCCATGCGGGCAAGCCGTTCCACATGCTGTACGGCCCGCAGATCCTTGGCGTTCATGATGTAGGTGCCGTGCTCATCCTCAAAGGCCGGCATCGATTCCTCCGGGCGGTTCGCTTCCTGAAGCAGGAACACCTGGTCGGTGGGCGCGCCGAGGCCCAGGGTCGGTTCGGCTGGCCAGGTCTGCACGATATCGCCCACCGCGTTTTCCTGCGCCGGTTGCGCCGAATATTTCCAGCGACAGGCGTTGGTGCAACTGCCCTGGTTGGCGTCGCGCCGGTTCAGGTAGCCCGACAGCAGGCAACGCCCGGAATAGGCCATGCACAGTGCCCCGTGAACGAACACTTCCAGCTCCATGGCCGGCACCTGCTCACGGATTTCGGCGATCTCCTCCAAGGACAGCTCCCGGGACAGGATGATGCGGCTCAAGCCCTGCTGTTGCCAGAACTCGACGCTGGCCCAGTTCACGGTGTTGGCCTGCACCGACAGATGAATCGGCATCTGCGGGAAATGCCGGCGCACCAGCATGATCAAGCCGGGGTCGGACATGATCAGCGCGTCCGGTGCCATGGCAATCACAGGCTCCAGGTCTTTGAGGAAGGTGCGCAGCTTGGCGTTGTGGGGCGCGATGTTCACCACCACATAGAAGCGCTTGCCCATGGCCTGGGCCTCGCCAATGCCCAAGGCCAGGTTGGCGTGGTCGAACTCGTTGTTACGCACACGCAGGCTGTAGCGCGGTTGGCCGGCGTACACCGCGTCGGCGCCGTAGGCGAAGGCATAACGCATGTTTTTCAGGGTGCCGGCGGGGGCGAGCAGTTCGGGGGCAACGAAGGGCATGGTGGCGTCGGATCGCAAAAAGCGCCGAGGGTACGCCACGACGGGTACCGTGCAATTGATCTGGATCAACACCGGATGCAAAGGGAAAGGCACTCCGGCGAATCCTGGCTGACTAACGTTTATCGCGCCAAGGATATGGAAAAGAAATGAACCGAAAGACCCTGCAAGACAAGTCCCAGATGCTGATGTTGATTCTGGTCACCATCGCTTTCATCTGGATCCTCCTGCCGTTTTATGGCGCCGTGTTCTGGGCAGTGATCCTGGGGATCGTCTTTGCCCCGATGCAGCGCCGCCTGCAACTGAAACTCGGCTGGCAGCGCAACCTCACTTCGTTGCTTACATTGAGTATTTGCGTGGTGATCGCGATCTTGCCGGTGATCGTCATCAGTACGTTGCTGGTCCAGGAAGGGGCGGCGTTGTACAAGAGCCTGGAAAGCGGAGAGTTGGACATTGCCGATTACCTGGCCCGCTTCCGGGATGCCTTGCCGCCTTACTTCCAGAACCTGCTCGACCGTTTTGGCCTGGGTAACCTGAACGGGCTGCGAGAGCGGATCGTCAAAGGCGCGATGCAAGGCAGCCAATTCTTCGCCACCCAGGCGTTCAGCTTCGGCCAGGGCACGTTTCAGTTCCTGGTGAGCTTCTTCGTCATGATTTATCTGTTGTTCTTTTTCCTGCGTGACGGCCCTGAGCTGGTGCGCAAGGTCCGTACCGCCGTTCCCCTGGCGGAGTACCAGAAACGTCGCCTGCAGTTGAAGTTCAACCGTGTGGTGCGAGCGACCGTGAAGGGAAACCTGCTGGTGGCCATCACCCAAGGGGCGTTGGGTGGGCTGATTTTCTGGATCCTGGGGATTCCCACGGTATTGCTCTGGGCGGTGCTGATGGCCTTTCTGTCGCTGTTGCCGGCGGTGGGCGCGGGCCTGGTCTGGGCGCCGGTGGCAGTGTATTTCCTGCTCTCCGGGGCCATCTGGCAGGGCGTGGTATTGACCCTGTTCGGGATATTCGTCATTGGCCTGGTGGACAATTTCCTGCGCCCCATCCTGGTGGGCAAGGATACGAAGATGCCCGACTACATGGTCCTGGTCTCGACCTTGGGCGGGCTGGCGGTGTTCGGGCTGAACGGATTTGTGATCGGCCCGCTGATCGCCGCGCTGTTCATGTCGTGTTGGGCGCTGTTCGTCGAAAGCAAGCCGCGGGTGCGATTGCCCTAGGCGGTCAGCAGATAAGGGCCGATGCGTTGTGACAGGGCTTGGGCGGCGGGCAGAGAAGTCAGCGGACCGCTGATGGTGACGCCGTCCTGCACCAGATACCAGCAGGCCAACAGACCACGCTCCCTGAGCGGGGCGGGCACGGCGCTGCCAATGACAGACATGATTTGAACCTTGGGCATGGGAACCTCCATCAATCGATGGAGTTACCTTACGACTCAGCAGGGGGGAGGAAAAATCAACCGCTTCAATAGTAGGAATCGATGCTGCTCAATCGACGACCAGATCGAGCATGTGCACCACTTCCTGCTCGTTGAGCAAGCCCTTGCGCACCAGGTGTTGCGTCAGCAGCGAAAGGAATTTGGCGCTGCGGTGGCCTTCCAGGTGCTTGAGTTCAGTCAGCGCGGTGTACACCTTGCTGGAGGTACACAGATCATTGTTGCGGTGCGGGTGTTGCGTGGGCATGTCTTCGTCCTTGTTGTTATGGAGATGTTTGTTGGCGGACAACGCCAGTTTGCGACGTCCTCATGACGTGCACGTGACGGTCGGGCCTGGCAAATTCAAGCAGGATTCAGACCATGATGCCTGTTCGGGCCTGACTGGTTGTTCCGCCAGCGACATCGGCAAGCCTTTTCAATCAATCAGCCCTTTCTTTCGCCCACAAAAAAGCCCCTGAATCTTTCGATTCAGGGGCTTGATTTGCTGCTGTCTGGCTCCACGACCTGGACTCGAACCAGGGACCCAGTGATTAACAGTCACTTGCTCTACCAACTGAGCTATCGCGGAATGACGCGTATGTTACTGATTGGAAAAGAGAAGTCAAGCTTCTCTTGCCGGCCGGCACATTCCTCAGGTCCGTTGGCGATTAATCGGCGATTGGCGGTTACCGCAACGGCAGGAGAGGGCTACCATGGTCCCCCGGAAGTGGCTGAACGCGCTACCGGCCATTCGCCAAACAAAGGTTTGCGCCATGAATCATCTGTTACCGCTTCACACAGGCAACCACACTGAGGTGCGCCTATGAGTACCGCCCAGATCAGCTTGCCCAAGGGCGTGGGACCGCACGCGGAGAAACTCTACGATGCCATCACCCAGGCCAGCACCGCTGACGAACTGAACCGTGCCGGTGGCAAGGCCGAGGGTTTTGTCCTGGGGCTGGAAAGCACCAAGGCCATCAAGAGTCAGATTGCCGAGTCGTTGTATGTGATCTACGACGATGCCGCGAGTCAGCGGGCGACGGAGCTGTAATTTCGACGAGTTGCTTTTGTGGCGAGGGAGCAAGCTCCCTCGCCACGGGGTCAGCGTGAACGCAAAAAAAGGGAAGCCTTGGCTTCCCTTTTTTCATCCCGGCGACCTTCAGATCACCTGAACAATCGCCTTGGTCACTGCATCGATGTTGTTCTGGTTCAGCGCGGCCACGCAGATGCGGCCGGTGTCCAGGGCATAGATGCCGAACTCGTTGCGCAGGCGCGTCACCTGTTCAACGGTCAGGCCGGAGTAGGAAAACATCCCGCGCTGGCGTGCGACGAAGCTGAAATCCCGCTGCGGAGCGGCTTTAGCCAGCATATCCACCATCTGGTTGCGCATGCCGCGAATCCGCAGACGCATTTCGGCCAGTTCCGCTTCCCATTGGGCCCGCAGTTCCGGGCTGTTGAGCACTGCTGCGACAATACTGGCGCCGTGGGTCGGCGGGTTGGAGTAGTTGGTGCGGATCACACGCTTGACCTGGGACAGTACCCGGGCACTTTCCTCTTTCGATTCGCTGACGATCGACAGGGCGCCAACGCGCTCGCCGTACAGCGAGAACGATTTGGAGAACGAGCTGGACGCAAAGAAAGTCAGGCCCGACTCGGCGAACAGGCGCACGGCGGCGGCGTCTTCGTCGATACCGTCGCCAAAGCCCTGATAAGCCATGTCCAAAAATGGAACGTGGTTCTTGGCCTTGACCACGTCCAGTACGTTTTTCCAGTCTTGCGGGCTCAGGTCCACGCCGGTGGGGTTATGGCAGCAGGCGTGCAGCACGACGATCGAGCGGTCGGGCAGGGCGTTGAGGTCTTCCAGCAGGCCGCTGCGGTTCACGTCATGGGTGGCGGCGTCGTAGTAGCGGTAGTTCTGCACCGGGAAACCGGCGGTTTCGAACAGCGCGCGGTGGTTTTCCCAGCTTGGATCGCTGATGGCCACGACGGCGTCAGGCAGCAGTTGCTTGAGGAAGTCGGCGCCGATCTTCAGTGCGCCAGTGCCGCCCACGGCCTGGGTGGTGATGACGCGGCCGGAGGCGATCAACGGCGAGTCCTTGCCGAACAGCAGGGTCTGGACCGCCTGGTCGTAGGCGGCAATGCCGTCGATCGGCAGGTAACCACGGGAAACGTGTTGGGCCACGCGGATCGTCTCGGCTTCGACAACGGCGCGCAGAAGTGGAATGCGCCCCTCCTCGTTGCAGTAAACACCCACGCCCAAGTTGACCTTATTGGTACGGGTGTCGGCGTTGAATGCTTCGTTGAGGCCCAGGATGGGGTCGCGTGGTGCCAATTCGACAGCGGAAAACAGGCTCATTATTGCGCGGCTCTGAATGGAGTGTGAGGGGACGTGTAGCGCTCCAGCCGAATGCACTAGAGCGGTGCACAAACGGGGAGCTAGTATAGAGGCCATCACCGGGCGCGGCGACAGGCGATTCGGTTTTTAAGGTAAGTATTTTCGTTTTTTTTCGACCGTTAGTCCCCTGGCGGCGTCAAAGACTTCAAGGCGTGTAGGACGTTCGTCTTGAAAGCGAAGGCATTCACCTCCACATTGTATGCATCCCAGTTTTTTCCTCGGGCGACATCAGTCGTTTCGGTCTTTCTCGTTCCTGTTGGCTGGCCGACAGGGGTGAACCCAGAGGTTATGTTATGTCTGAATTCCAGCTAGTCACCCGATTCCAGCCCGCCGGCGACCAGCCGGAAGCCATTCGCCAGATGGTCGAAGGCATCGAGGCCGGACTGGCGCACCAGACGCTGCTCGGTGTGACAGGCTCGGGCAAGACTTTCAGCATCGCCAACGTGATTGCCCAGGTGCAGCGCCCGACCCTGGTGCTGGCACCGAACAAGACCCTGGCGGCGCAGCTGTATGGCGAGTTCAAGGCGTTTTTCCCCAATAACGCGGTGGAGTACTTCGTCTCCTATTACGACTACTACCAACCCGAAGCCTACGTACCGTCTTCGGACACCTTCATCGAGAAGGATGCTTCGATCAACGATCACATCGAACAGATGCGGCTCTCGGCCACCAAGGCATTGCTCGAACGCAAGGACGCGATCATCGTCACCACGGTATCGTGCATCTATGGTCTGGGTAGCCCGGAAACGTACCTGAAGATGGTCTTGCACGTTGATCGCGGCGACAAGCTCGACCAGCGAGCCTTGCTGCGTCGCCTGGCGGACCTGCAGTACACCCGCAACGACATGGATTTCGCCCGGGCAACGTTCCGGGTCCGTGGCGACGTGATCGACATCTACCCGGCGGAATCGGACCTGGAGGCGATCCGCATCGAGCTGTTCGATGACGAAGTGGAGAGTCTTTCGGCGTTCGATCCGCTGACCGGCGAGGTGATCCGCAAGCTGCCGCGCTTCACCTTCTACCCCAAGAGCCACTACGTTACGCCCCGGGAAAACCTGCTGGGCGCTATCGAGGGGATCAAGGTTGAATTGCAGGAGCGCCTGGAATACTTGCGGTCGAACAACAAACTGGTGGAAGCCCAGCGGCTGGAGCAGCGGACCCGATTCGACCTGGAGATGATCCTGGAGCTGGGTTACTGCAACGGCATCGAAAACTACTCGCGCTACCTGTCGGGTCGCCCGGCGGGCGCGCCACCGCCTACGTTGTATGACTATCTGCCGGCCGATGCCTTGCTGGTGATCGACGAATCCCACGTCAGCGTGCCCCAGGTCGGCGCCATGTACAAAGGCGACCGGTCCCGCAAGGAAACCCTGGTGGAATACGGCTTCCGTCTGCCTTCGGCCCTGGATAACCGGCCGATGCGTTTTGACGAATGGGAAAGTGTGAGTCCGCAGACGATTTTCGTCTCCGCCACCCCCGGCAACTACGAGGCCGAGCATGCCGGCCGGGTGGTCGAGCAGGTGGTGCGACCCACCGGGCTGGTCGATCCGCAGGTTGAAGTGCGCCCGGCGCTGACTCAGGTCGATGATCTGCTCTCGGAAATCTCCAAGCGTGTGGCGGTGGAGGAGCGGGTGCTGGTCACCACGCTGACCAAGCGCATGGCCGAAGACCTGACTGATTATCTGGCCGACCACGGTGTGCGGGTGCGCTACCTGCACTCGGACATCGACACGGTGGAGCGGGTCGAGATCATCCGCGACCTGCGCCTGGGTACGTTCGACGTGTTGGTGGGGATCAACCTGCTGCGCGAAGGCCTGGACATGCCGGAGGTGTCACTGGTGGCGATTCTGGACGCCGACAAGGAAGGTTTCCTGCGCTCCGAGCGTTCGTTGATCCAGACCATCGGTCGGGCGGCGCGTAACCTCAACGGCCGGGCGATTCTTTATGCCGATCGCATCACCGGTTCCATGGAACGGGCTATCGGCGAGACCGAGCGTCGTCGCGATAAACAGATTGCCTTCAACCTGGCCAACGGCATCACGCCGAAAGGGGTGTTCAAGGACGTCGCCGACATCATGGAAGGCGCCACTGTGCCCGGCTCGCGCAGCAAGAAGCGCAAGGGCATGGCCAAGGCCGCCGAAGAGAGCGCCCGTTACGAAGCCGAACTGCGCTCGCCGAGCGAAATCAGCAAACGTATCCGTCAGTTGGAAGAAAAAATGTACCAGCTGGCCCGGGACCTGGAGTTCGAAGCGGCTGCGCAGTTGCGTGACGAGATTGGCAAGCTGCGCGAGCGGTTGCTGACTGTCTGAGGTTGTGTGGCCACGGTAATGGCCTTATCGCGAGCAGGCTCGCTCCCACAATGGACCGCGTCCAGTCCGGACAACTTGGTTCCCTGTGGGAGCGAGCCTGCTCGCGATTGAAGGTGCCTCGGTCTGACAGGTGCCACACAAATCCCCCTCTCACTGGAGCCCGCCCACCATCGCCTGTTACCATTCGCCCCCTGTTTCATCTTCGCTTTTATATTCTTTCCGAGACATGCCATGACCACCGTCCGCACCCGCATCGCGCCTTCGCCCACTGGCGATCCCCATGTCGGCACCGCTTACATCGCTTTGTTCAACTATTGCTTTGCCAAGCAGCACGGCGGTGAGTTCATCCTGCGGATCGAGGACACCGACCAGCTGCGTTCGACCCGCGAGTCCGAACAGCAGATCTTCGACGCCCTGCGCTGGCTGGGCATCGACTGGAGCGAAGGTCCGGACGTTGGCGGCCCGCACGGTCCTTACCGCCAGAGCGAGCGCGGTGACATCTATCAGCAGTACTGCCAGCAACTGGTAGACATGGGGCACGCCTTCCCGTGCTTCTGTACCGCCGAAGAGCTGGACCAGATGCGCGCCGAGCAGATCGCTCGCGGCGAGACCCCACGCTACGACGGCCGCGCGCTGCTGCTGTCCAAGGAAGAAGTCGCCCGTCGCCTGGCCGCCGGTGAGCCCCATGTGATCCGCATGAAGGTGCCGACCGAAGGCGTCTGCGTGGTGCCGGACATGCTGCGCGGCGATGTCGAGATCCCGTGGGATCGCATGGACATGCAAGTGCTGATGAAGACCGACGGCCTGCCGACGTATTTCCTGGCGAACGTGGTCGACGATCACCTGATGGGCATCACCCACGTCCTGCGCGGTGAAGAGTGGCTGCCGTCGGCGCCGAAACTGATCCTGCTCTACGAATACTTCGGCTGGGAACAACCGCAGCTGTGCTACATGCCACTGCTGCGTAACCCGGACAAGAGCAAGCTGTCCAAGCGCAAGAACCCGACGTCGGTGACCTTCTACGAACGCATGGGCTTCATGCCTGAGGCGATGCTCAACTACCTGGGGCGCATGGGCTGGTCGATGCCGGACGAGCGCGAGAAGTTCTCGCTGCAGGAAATGGTCGAGCACTTCGACCTGTCGCGGGTGTCGCTGGGTGGTCCGATCTTCGATGTCGAGAAACTCTCCTGGCTCAACGGTCAGTGGTTGCGTGACCTGCCGGTGGAGGAGTTTGCTGCGCGTGTACAGAAGTGGGCATTCAACCCTGAGTACATGATGAAAATCGCTCCCCATGTGCAGGGCAGGGTGGAGACGTTCAGCCAGATCGCCCCTCTGGCCGGCTTCTTCTTTGCCGGCGGCGTGACCCCGGATGCGAAGCTGTTCGAGTCCAAGAAGCTTTCCGGTGATCAAGTGCGCCAATTGATGCAGCTGATCCTGTGGAAGCTCGAAAGTCTGCGCCAGTGGGAAAAGGACAGCATCACCGCGACCATCCAGGCCGTGGTCGAATCGCTGGAGCTGAAACTGCGTGATGCCATGCCGCTGATGTTCGCCGCCATTACTGCTCAGGCCAGCTCGGTGTCGGTGCTCGATGCCATGGAGATCCTTGGCCCGGACCTGACCCGTTTCCGTCTGCGCCAGGCCATCGATCTGCTCGGTGGTGTGTCGAAGAAGGAGAACAAGGAGTGGGAAAAACTGCTGGGCGCGATTGCCTGAGTGCTCGATGAGGCAGGACATACCCCGGTTTTCCGGGGTTTGTCGGTAAGTGATTGTTATCCCGGCAAAAAACTTTCAAATTTGTTGAAAATAAATTTGACAGCCCTCGGATACGCCCTTAAGATTCGCCCCGTCCTCAGCGATGAGGGGCTATAGCTCAGCTGGGAGAGCGCTTGCATGGCATGCAAGAGGTCGACGGTTCGATCCCGTCTAGCTCCACCAATTTACACTTCAAGGCCTGGCCACACCGGTCTTGAAGCGATCAACACTCAGCGTTGATCAGTTGTATAGAAGGGTTTGCGTCCCCTTCGTCTAGTGGCCTAGGACACCGCCCTTTCACGGCGGTAACAGGGGTTCGAGTCCCCTAGGGGACGCCAGTTTTACAGAAGCGATGTTGCAAGATGTCGCTCCGCCGCGAGGCGAAAAATCCGGGGCTATAGCTCAGCTGGGAGAGCGCTTGCATGGCATGCAAGAGGTCGACGGTTCGATCCCGTCTAGCTCCACCAATTACAGGTTCAAGGTTTGGCCACACCGACCTTGAATCGATCAGTTCTCAGCGCTGATCAAGTTAGAAGGTTTGTGTCCCCTTCGTCTAGTGGCCTAGGACACCGCCCTTTCACGGCGGTAACAGGGGTTCGAGTCCCCTAGGGGACGCCACGATTACCCGCTCTGCGGGATTTTATAAGGGTCATTCAATTCTTGAATGGCCCTTTTGTTTGTCTGGCGTTCGGCCAATCTTCAATTCCTTTAACGATGCTTCTGACCAGCGGTCAAAATTTCCGCTTGCGGAAAATTATTACATGGATAATATTTCAGTCGTAATATTCGGAGGTAACGATGAGCGATAAAAAAGCGCAAACCCGCGAACGCATACTCAAGGCCGCCAGTGCTGCGCTGATTCAGCGGGGTCCGGCCGAGCCGAGTGTCGGCGAAGTGATGGGCGCCGCCGGGCTGACAGTGGGCGGCTTCTATGCCCACTTCGAAAGCAAGGATGCCTTGATGCTCGAGGCATTCAAGCAACTGCTCAGCCAGCGTCGTGGCTTGATCGCTGACATGGATGCCGAGCTGAGCGGTGAGGAGCGGCGAACCCTGGCAGCCGCGTTCTACCTGTCGCGCAAGCACCGTGATACCACCGATCTGGCCTGCCCGATCCCGGCATCGGTCGGCGAGCTCGGGCGGCTGCCGGATGAGTTTCGTGAGGTGCTCAATGAGCATATTGAGCTGATGGTTGCGCAGTTGGCGGCCAGCCCGGAAGACGCCGACAAGGCCTTGGCTGACATTGCCCTGATGGTCGGCGGCCTGGCCTTGGCGCGAGCGTTGGGCCCGGGAGAGTTATCGGATCGGTTGCTGCGCGCTGCCAAGTCGGCGGTGCGATGAGCTAAGGCGCAAGCCCTGGAGATGAGCGATGAACAGGTTTAGCTGGATTCGTGGCGTCAATGGCACGCTGGGATGGGTGGCTCCGGGCCTGGTGGCGAAGAAGATGCGATCGCTGTTCATGCGTCCCCGGGACTTGCCGCCAAGGGATTGGGAGCTGCCATTGCTGGCGACCTCCGAGCGCATCACCTTACGCTTCGGTCTGTCCGCCTTGCGTTGGGGCAAAGGTCCGACCGTCTTGTTGATGCATGGCTGGGAAGGGCGACCCACGCAATTTGCCGCGCTGATCACGGCGCTGGTAGGTGCCGGCTACACGGTGGTGGCGTTGGACGGCCCGGCCCATGGCCGCTCACCTGGGCGCGAGGCCAATGTCCTGCTGTTTGCCAGGGCCATGCTCGAAGCCGCGGCGGAGTTACCACCTCTGCAAGCCGTGGTTGGGCATTCCATGGGTGGTGCCAGTGCCATGCTCGCGGTTCAGCTGGGGTTGCGGACCGAGACTCTGGTCAGCATTGCGGCGCCTGCGCGCATTCTTGGCGTGCTGCGTGGGTTCGCCCGGATGATGGGGCTGCCGCCCAAGGCGCGATCGGCCTTCATTCGCCAAGTGGAAAACGATGTGGGCATGCCGGCTTCGAGGATGGATGTCGCCCATTACCAACTGGACGTGCCCGGGCTGATTGTCCATGCCGAGGACGACACCTTCGTTTCGGTCAAGGAATCGCAACTGATTCACGAAGCCTGGTTCGACAGCCGCTTGCTGCGCTTGCCGCAGGGCGGCCACCAGCGGGTGCTGGCCGATCCTCGCGTCATTGATGGCGTGTTATCCCTGCTGGCCGGGCGCAGTCTGCAAGCACGGCAATCGGCTTGATCTGTGGGAGCAAGGCTTGGCCGCGATGGCGGTCAAGCTCGGATCCGTTACACTGGCCCCCACCAAATTCGACTGGGAGAGGGGCATGGGCTGGGATCGGGCAACGCCGTTCATTATTGATCTTCAAGTAAATGCTGAAGACATCGACGGGCTGGGCCACGCCAATAACGCGGTATACGTCACCTGGCTTGAGCGCTGTGCCTGGCGCCATTCCCAGCGCCTGGGGCTGGATCTGGTGGAGTATCGGCGGCTGGACCGGGCCATGGCGGTTGTGCGTCATGAGATCGATTACCTGGCGGCGGCCTACGAAGGTGACGAGTTGCAACTGGCTACCTGGATCGTCGACTGGGATCAGCGATTGAAGATGAATCGGCATTTCCAGCTGATTCGCCCCAGCGACAACACCACGTTATTGCGGGCCCAGACCACATTTGTCTGCATTGAACTGTCCACCGGCAGGCCCAAGCGCATGCCGCCGGAGTTCATCGAGGGTTATGGTCCTGCGCTGATGACATCCGGCATTCTCATAGACTGACCCAGCGCTATCGCGAGCAAGCTCGCTCCCACAGGGATCTGTGGTGGATGCAGAATCTGTGAACACGCGGGATCCAGTGTGGGAGCCGAGCTTGCTCGCGATGACGGCCGCACATTCGGTATCAATGCAAGCTGACCCAGCGCTATCACGAGCAAGCTCAACTCCCACAGGGGATTGGTGGTGAATTCCGATGTTGTGGGCAAAATCCGGTAAACTGCCGCACGTTTTTCGTTGAGTGTGTTTTTCCATGCAAATTGCCCTGGCGCCCATGGAGGGGTTGGTTGACAACATCCTGCGGGACGTTCTGACCCGTGTTGGCGGTATCGACTGGTGCGTGACCGAGTTCATTCGCATCAATGACCGTCTGCTCACACCGGCCTATTTCCACAAGCTTGCCCCTGAGCTGCTGACCGGTGCCCGGACCGCTGCCGGCGTACCGCTGCGGGTGCAATTGCTGGGTTCCGATCCGGTGTGCCTGGCGGAGAACGCCGCATTGGCCTGCGAGCTGGGTTCGCAGGTTATCGACCTGAACTTCGGCTGTCCGGCCAAGACTGTGAATAAATCACGGGGTGGGGCGGTGTTGCTCAAAGAGCCGGAGCTGCTCAACGAAATTGTCGAGCACGTGCGCCGCGCGGTGCCCAGGCACATTCCCGTTACCGCCAAGATGCGCCTGGGTTTCGACAGCCCGGATGGGGCGTTGGTCTGTGCCACGGCATTGGCCGAAGGTGGCGCGGCGCACATTGTGGTGCATGCGCGGACCAAGACCGACGGCTATAAACCACCGGCCCACTGGGAGTGGATCCCACGGGTTCAGGATGTGGTCAAGGTCCCGGTATTCGCCAACGGCGATATCTGGAGCGTTGAAGACTGGCGCCGGTGCCGCGAGATCAGTGGTGTGGAAGACATCATGCTCGGTCGCGGCCTCGTTTCCCGTCCTGATCTGGCCCGGCAGATCGCTGCGGCCAGGGCCGGTGAAGAGGTGATCGAGCTGTCCTGGGCCGAGTTGCAACCCATGCTCCAGGACTTCTGGGTGCAGGTGGTCGAGCAATTGACCCCACGCCAGGCGCCCGGCCGGTTGAAGCAGTGGCTGGCGATGCTGACTCGCAATTATCCCGAAGCGGTGGAGCTGTTTACCGCCCTGCGCCGGGAAACCGACCTGGACGCGGTAGGCCATTTGCTGGGCGTGCAGCGCACCGAAGCGGCCTGAAAAAAATTTCAAAACAACCTCTTGAAAAGTTTTTGGCGGTCCCTAGATAGGGATTACGCGATGCCGAATTCGGGTCGCGGAGACAAAAAACCTTGCTGAACTTTTCAGGAGATTTGAATCATGAGTACTGCATTTTCCCTGGCTCCTCTGTTCCGTTCCTCGGTGGGCTTCGACCGTTTCAACGACCTGTTCGAAACCGCCTTGCGCAACGAACCGGGCAGTAGCTATCCACCCTACAACGTGGAAAAACATGGCGATGACGAGTATCGCATCGTGGTTGCCGCCGCCGGGTTCCAGGAAGACGACCTGGACCTGCAAGTGGAAAAAGGTGTGCTGACCATCAGCGGTGGTAAGCGCGAAGCGAGCAACGACAGCGTGACCTATCTGCACCAGGGTATCGCCCAGCGTGCGTTCAAGCTGTCCTTCCGGTTGGCCGATCATATCGAGATCAAATCCGCCGGCCTGAGCAACGGTCTGTTGAGCATCGACCTGTTGCGAGTGATCCCGGAAGAGGCGAAAGCCAAGCGCATCCCGATCAACGGGGCGCAGCAACAACCCGCGCTGCAAAACTGATGCATCGCAACTAATGAAGAAGGGCGCCATTGGCGCCCTTTTTCATTGTGGAGCCCTCATTGCTGGCTCCTCTGTCAGGGCAGCAGTCGCTCAAACGCGTCTAGCGGCAACGGCCGACTGTGCAGGTAGCCCTGGTACAAATGGCAACCCAGCCCCTGCAGGAAGCTCAGTTGTTCCTGCGTCTCGACACCTTCGGCAATCACCTCCAGCTCAAGGCTGCGGGCCATGGCGACGATGGCGCGGATGATTTCGGTATCGTTGGGGGCACTGGTGGCGTCGCGCACGAATGACTGATCGATTTTCAGGGTATCCACTGGCAGACGTTTGAGGTAGGTCAACGACGAATAACCGGTCCCGAAATCGTCCATGGCGAAGCTCACCCCCAATTTTTTCAGGCGACGCATCTTGGCGATGGTGTCGTCCAGGTTCTGGATCACGATGCCCTCGGTGATTTCCAGCTTGAGCATGGCGTAAGGCAGGCCATAGGTGGCGAGGCAGCTTTCGATGCGCTCGACGAAGTCGCTCTGGCGGAACTGCCGTGGGCTGATATTCACGCACAGGCTGAATTGCAGCGGATCGATCTTGCCCTTGGCGATCAGTTGTTTGAAGCCGTTGCAGGCTTCATCGAGAATCCAGGTGCCAACTTCCAGAATCAGCCCGCTGTCCTCCAGCACTTTGATGAATTCATTCGGTGATTGGGCGCCCAATTCGGGGTGATGCCAGCGCACCAGCGTTTCGGCGCCGATGATGCGGTTGTCCCGGGCGTCGACCTGAGGTTGGAAATGTACGCTGAACTCCCCGCGAGCCAAGGCCTGGCGCAGGTCGGTTTCCATGCGCAGCCGTTCGCTGGCGGCTTTTTGCATGGTGGTGTGGAACATCTGCGAGGTGTTGCGCCCCGAATCCTTGGCGCGGTACAGCGCAATGTCGGCGCGCTTGAGCAGGTCGGTGGGGGTGGAGCCATGGTCGGGAATCAGCGCCATGCCGATGCTCGGCGTGACCTGCAACCGTTGGCCATCGAGAAACATCGGCTCCGACAGTAATTCGCGCAGAGTGTCGGCCAGGTTCTGTACCTGTTGGCTGACTGCGCTGCGGGTGCCTTCCAAGCCGCTGAGCAGCACCACGAATTCGTCGCCGCCCAGCCTCGCCACGGTGTCTTCCAGGCGCACGCTGGCTTCCAGGCGTGCGGTGATGATTTTCAGCACCGTGTCGCCCACTGGGTGGCCCAGGGAGTCGTTGATGTGCTTGAAGTGGTCCAGGTCCAGAAACAACAGGGCGCCCCGCAGGTTATGGCGCTTGAGCAAGGCGATCTGCTGGCTCAGCCGATCCATCAGTAAGGCGCGGTTGGGCAGGTTGGTCAGCGGGTCGTGATAGGCCAAATGGCGGATCTGTGCTTCGGCATTGCGCAACAGGCTCACGTCCCGGGCGGTCAGCAGCAGGCAGGCCGTTTCATTGAGCATGATGGGTTCGACCGAGACCTCCACCGTGAGGATCTCTCCGCGTTTATTGCGCCCGAGCATTTCCTGGTGATGCACCCGGCCCTTGAGCTCCAGTTCGGCCAGCAAGGCCATGCGTTGTTTTTCTTCAGCCCAGATACCGACCTCGTAGACCGTGTGCCCGATCACTTCGTCGGCGCGGTAGCCGGTCAGGCGGCAGAAGCCGTCATTGACTTCAAGGTAGCGGCCGCTGTCGCGTTCGGTGATGGTGATGGCGTCAGGGCTGGAATGGAAAGCCTTGGCGAATTTCTCCTCGCTGGCCTTGAGGGCCGCCTCGGAGCGCTGCTGCTGGGAGATATCCCGCAGGGTGGTGACGATGCAGGGCTGGTTGCCGACGTTGATCTGGCGACTGGAAATCACGCATGTCAGCGGCTGGCCGTTTTTATGGTGGACGACGACGGCCACGTTGTTCAGGGAGCGCTCGCGTATCACCCTTTCGATGCGTTGCAGGCTGCTCCCCGAGGCATCCCACAGGCCGATTTCGTCGGCGCTCAGGCCGATCACGTCGGTGGCTGACCAGCCGAAGGTCTGGGTGAAGCTGGAATTGATTTCGAGGAACCGGCCACTTTCCTGATGGGTAACGCAGATCGGGTCGGGGCTGACCTGGAACAGGGTGGCGAATTTTTCTTCCGACGCCGCCAGGCTCTGTTCGCGTTCTACCTGGTCAGTGATGTCCAGCAAGGTACCGGCCATGCGCAGCGGGCTGCCGTCGTCATTACGATAGAGACGTGCGCGGCTTTCCAGGTATCGGGCGCTGCCGTCCGGCATTTGTACGCGGTAGGTCAGTTGATAATTCCCCGCCGGGCCTTCCCGCAGGCTGCGGTAGGCGTTGCGCATGTTGTTGCGCTCGTCATCGGGCACCCCTTCGAAAAACGCATCGAACGACTCGTGGAACGGCTTGGGCTCCAGGCCATGCAGCTGCGCCGCCCGGGCCGAGCCGTAGAGCATGCCGCTGGGAATATGCCAGTCCCAGGTGCCCAGTTGCGCCGAATCGAGGGCCAGATCGAGGCGTTCCTGGCTGTCCTTGAGGGCCTGTTCGGCAAGTTTGCGTTCGGTGGTATCGAGGAAGGTGCTCAGCAGATAAGGCTGGCCTTCCAGCTCGACCTTCTGGGCGCTGAGCAGGCCGCTGTGGATCTGACCATTGCTGGCCTGCAGTTCCACCTCCATGCTCGCCATTTCGCCGTTGGCCTTGATGATCTCAACCAGTTTTGCCCGCTGTCCGGGGTCGACCCATAGGCCCAGTTCCAGCGTCGTGCGGCCGATGATGTCGTGCAGCGGCCAGCCAAACAGACTTTCGAAATACTGGTTGGCCTCGATGATCAGCCCGTCTTCCTGGCGGGTCAGCAGCACCATGTTCGGACATAGGTGAAAGAGCGTGGCGAAGCGTTTTTCCGAGTTGCGCAGTGCCTGCTCCCGTTCGCGCTGGTGCGTGATCTCCCGGATTACTCCGATCATCCGCGGGCGGCCGTGTTTGTCGGGTAATACGCTGCCGTTGATTTCCAGCCAGTGCAGGCTGCCGTCGGGCCAGACGATGCGATGGTGCATGGCCTGTTCCAGCGGCGCACCGGCCACAGCCGCATGAAAGGCGCGGATGGCCTTTGCTCGGTCTTGGGGGAGTAACAGGTCCAGATAGTCCACATCCGCCGGCAATGGCTGGCGCGGATCGAAGCCGAACAGCGCCTGGGTGCCCCGTGACCAACTGATCCGCCCGGTATCAATGTCCCACGACCAGGCTCCCAGGCGCGCGCCGTTCAGGGCGGCCAGCAACTGTGGGGCACTGTCCCAGCTTTGCTCGGACCGTTTCGGGTCTAGCGCCTGAATGCGCGGCAGGGGCGGGAACTGGTCAGCGGACTTGGGCATTATCTCGCGAGCCTTGGGCAATTTTGGGCGTTGGGCGCAGGCGTTTCGGCTCTATAGGAGTAGCACAACCTATGCCCTTTTCCCTGGCAGATCGATTTGTGCGTCCAGTAAGGACATGAAAGCCCGTGCAGCATTCGACAGCGTCCGTTCGGTGTGCAAGATATAGCCTAGCTGGCGACTGAGCTGTATGCCCGGCAAAGGAATGCGTGCCACCTGTTCATCGAGCATGGTGCGCGGCAGGACGCTCCAGGCCAGGCCGATGGAGACCATCATTTTTATGGTTTCCAGATAATTCGTGCTCATGGCGATGTTCGGCGTCAGGCCCTGGGCTTCGAACAGGCGTTGAACAATGTGGTGGGTAAAGGTATTGCCGCCGGGGAAAACCGCCGGATGCAAGGCGATGTCTGCCAGGCTGACCGGGCCGTTGTCCAACAGCGCGTGTTCCGGCGCCACCACGAAATCCAGGGGGTCGTCCCACACCGGCGTGGCGCGTACCAGCGTGTGCGGTTCCGGGGCCAGGGTGATGACCGCCAGCTCCGCCCGGCCGTGGAGAATTTCTTCGTAGGCCACTTCCGAATCGAGGAACTGAATATCCAGCGCCACCTCAGGGTAGCGTCGGGTGAACTCCCTCAATAGAGGTGGCAGCCGATGCAGGCCGATGTGGTGGCTGGTGGCGAGCGTCAGGCGTCCGGTCACTTCACCGGTCAGGTTGGTCAGGGCGCGGCGGGTGTCATCCAGCACGTTCAGAATCTGATAGGCCCGTGGCAGAAGGGCTCGTCCAGCCTCGGTCAGGCCGACTTCTCGACCGAGCCGATCGAACAGGCGCACTTTGAGCTGTTGCTCCAGCCCGGCGATACGCTTGCTGATGGCCGGCTGGGTCAGGTGCAGGCGTTCACCGGCGCCGGAGAAACTGCCGGTCTCGGCGATGGCGATAAAGGCGTTAAGGCTGGCGAGGTCCATGGTCGTCCTGGTCGAATTCCAAATGGTTATGCAAAGCATGAAAAATATGAATTTGAGTTATTTAATGTAGCCTCATAAGATCAGCCTCACAAGCCAAGGGGTTATTGATTCACTCAAGACCCGGGGCATAGAAACAAGCTGATGAGGAACCGTCTGATGGCCGGCAAAACGCTCTACGACAAGCTCTGGGATTCGCATTTGGTCAAGCAGCGCGACGATGGTTCGGCGCTGATCTACATCGACCGTCACATCATCCATGAAGTGACTTCGCCGCAAGCCTTCGAAGGCCTGCGTCTGGCCGGGCGCAAGCCGTGGCGCATCGATGCCAATATCGCGACCCCGGACCACAACGTACCGACCACGCCGGAGCGCAAGGGCGGCATCGAAGCCATTGCCGATCAGGTGTCGCGCTTGCAGGTTCAGACCCTTGACGATAACTGTGACGAATACGGCATCGTTGAATTCAAGATGAATGACGTGCGCCAGGGTATCGTCCACGTCATTGGCCCGGAGCAGGGCGCGACCTTGCCCGGCATGACCGTGGTCTGCGGCGACTCCCATACTTCCACCCATGGTGCGTTTGGCGCCTTGGCCCACGGCATCGGCACCTCCGAGGTCGAGCACGTGCTCGCTACCCAGTGCCTGGTCGCCAAGAAAATGAAAAACATGCTGGTGCGCGTCGAGGGCAAGCTGCCGTTTGGCGTGACTGCCAAGGACATCGTCCTGGCCGTGATCGGCAAGATCGGCACCGCCGGTGGTAACGGCCATGCCATCGAGTTCGCCGGCAGCGCCATCCGCGATTTGTCCGTGGAAGGGCGCATGACCATCTGCAACATGTCCATCGAAGCCGGCGCTCGTGTCGGGCTGGTGGCCGCCGATGAAAAAACCGTGGAGTACGTCAAGGGCCGTCCGTTCGCCCCCAAGGGCGCCGAGTGGGACATGGCGGTGCAAGCCTGGAAAGACCTGGTTTCCGACGCCGACGCGCAGTTCGACACCGTGGTCGAACTCGACGCGACGCAAATCAAGCCGCAAGTCAGCTGGGGCACTTCCCCGGAAATGGTCCTGGCCGTGGACCAGAACGTGCCCGATCCTGCCAAGGAGATGGATCTGGTCAAGCGAGACTCCATCGTCCGCGCCCTGAAATACATGGGTTTGAGCGCCAACCAGGCGATCACCGACATTCAGCTGGACCGTGTGTTCATTGGCTCCTGCACCAACTCGCGGATCGAAGACCTGCGCGCAGCGGCGGTGATCGCCAAGGGCCGCAAAGTCGCCTCGACCATCAAGCAGGCCATCGTGGTGCCAGGCTCGGGCCTGGTGAAGGCCCAGGCGGAAGCCGAAGGTCTGGACAAGATTTTCCTCGAGGCCGGTTTCGAATGGCGTGAGCCTGGGTGCTCGATGTGCCTGGCGATGAACCCGGACCGTTTGGAGTCGGGCGAGCATTGCGCCTCCACCTCCAACCGTAACTTCGAAGGCCGTCAGGGCGCCGGTGGCCGTACGCATCTGGTCAGCCCGGCCATGGCCGCCGCCGCCGCCGTCAACGGCCGTTTCGTCGACGTCCGTGAATTGATCTGAAGGAGCGCAGCATGAAAGCTTTTACCCAGCACACTGGTCTTGTCGCGCCTTTGGATCGTGCCAACGTCGACACCGACCAGATCATCCCCAAGCAGTTTTTGAAGTCGATCAAGCGCACCGGCTTCGGCCCGAACCTGTTTGACGAGTGGCGCTACCTGGATGTGGGCCAGCCGTACCAGGACAACTCCAAGCGCCCGTTGAACAAGGATTTCGTCCTCAACGCCGAACGTTACCAAGGCGCCAGCGTGTTGCTGGCCCGCGAAAACTTCGGCTGCGGCTCCAGTCGCGAACACGCGCCATGGGCCCTTGAAGAGTACGGCTTTCGCAGCATCATTGCGCCGAGCTACGCCGACATCTTCTTCAACAACAGCTTCAAGAACGGCTTGTTGCCGATCATCCTGAGCGACGCTGAAGTCGATGAGTTGTTCCAGCAGGTCGAGGCCAACCCCGGCTATCAACTGCAGATCGACCTGGCGGCCCAGACCGTGACCCGTCCTGACGGCAAGGTGTTGCGTTTCGAGATCGATGCATTCCGTAAGCACTGCCTGCTCAACGGTCTGGACGACATCGGCCTGACCTTGCAGGACGGCGAGGCGATTGCCACGTTCGAGGCCAAGCACCGGGCGAGCCAGCCTTGGTTGTTTCGGGATGCTTGATTGATCTGAGATTGATGTCGTCAGTGCTGGCCCCTTCGCGAGCAAGCTCGCTCCCACAGGTGTTTTGTGAACACCATAAATCCCCTGTGGGAGCGAGCTTGCTCGCGATGGGGTCCGCCCAGGCAATAAAAAACCATAAGGACATCCCATGACCAGCACCGCCCACAGTCAGGTCGTACAAAAGCAATTCGGTGAACAGGCTTCGGCCTATCTGAGCAGTGCTGTGCACGCCCAGGGCACTGAGTTCGCCCTGCTGCAGGCTGAGCTTGCCGGGCGCGGCGAGGCCCGTGTGCTGGACCTGGGCTGCGGCGCTGGGCACGTGAGTTTCCATGTGGCGCCGCTGGCCGGTGAAGTGGTGGCCTACGACCTGTCCCAGCCAATGCTTGACGTTGTAGCTACGGCGGCAGCGGATCGTGGTCTGAGTAACATCACCACGGTGTGCGGCGCCGCCGAACGCCTGCCGTTCGCTAACGCTGAGTTCGACTTCGTGTTCAGCCGCTATTCGGCGCATCATTGGAGCGACCTGGGCTTGGCGCTGCGGGAAGTGCGCCGGGTGCTCAAGCCGGGTGGAGTGGCGGCGTTCATTGATGTCCTGTCACCCGGCATGCCGTTGTTGGACACGTACCTGCAAAGCGTTGAGGTGCTGCGTGACACCAGCCATGTTCGCGATTATTCGGCCGGCGAGTGGTTGCGCCAGGTCAGCGAGGCGGGGTTGCATACCCGCAGCACCACGCGCCAGCGTCTGCGCCTGGAGTACCAGTCGTGGGTCGAGCGCATGCGCACCCCCGAAGTGATGCGTGGGGCGATCCGTGAGCTGCAGCGATCGATGGGTGTTGAGGTGCGTGAATATTTTGAGATTGAGGCCGATGGTTCGTTCAGTACAGACGTACTGGTGCTGTGGGCCGAGCGATAGCACTTTTTCCGGCCAGTCCAAGCGCGGGCCGACAGAGCAAACGAGGAAAACATGAGCAAGCAGATTCTGATTCTCCCAGGCGACGGTATTGGCCCGGAAATCATGGCCGAAGCGGTCAAGGTCCTAGAGCTGGCGAACGACAAGTACGGCCTGGGCTTTGAACTCAGCCACGATGTGATCGGCGGCGCTGCGATCGACAAGCATGGCGTCCCCCTGGCCGATGAAACCCTGGATCGCGCGCGTGCCGCCGATGCCGTACTGCTGGGCGCCGTGGGCGGCCCGAAATGGGACAAGATCGAACGCGACATCCGTCCTGAGCGCGGCCTGCTGAAGATCCGTGCGCAACTGGGCCTGTTCGGCAATCTGCGTCCGGCAATCCTCTACCCGCAACTGGCCGACGCTTCGAGCCTGAAGCCGGAAATCGTTTCGGGCCTGGACATCCTCATCGTCCGTGAACTGACCGGCGGTATCTACTTCGGCGCCCCGCGCGGCACCCGTGAGCTGGATAATGGCGAGCGTCAGGCCTACGACACCTTGCCGTACAGCGAGAGCGAAATCCGCCGTATCGCCCGGGTCGGTTTTGATATGGCGCGGGTGCGCGGCAAAAAACTGTGCTCGGTGGACAAGGCCAACGTCCTGGCTTCCAGCCAACTGTGGCGCGAAGTGGTCGAGCAGGTGGCCAAGGATTACCCGGACATCGAACTGAGCCACATGTACGTCGATAACGCTGCCATGCAACTGGTGCGCGCGCCCAAGCAGTTCGACGTGATCGTCACCGACAATATGTTCGGTGACATCCTGTCCGATGAAGCCTCGATGCTCACCGGCTCCATCGGCATGCTGCCGTCGGCCTCCCTGGATGCCAACAACAAAGGCATGTACGAGCCATGCCACGGTTCGGCGCCGGACATTGCCGGGCAGGGCATTGCCAACCCGTTGGCAACCATCCTGTCGGTGTCGATGATGCTGCGCTACAGCTTCAGTCTCAATGACGCGGCTGATGCCATCGAGAAGGCGGTCAGTGTGGTATTGGATCAAGGTTTGCGCACGGGCGACATCTGGTCGACCGGTTGTACCAAAGTCGGTACGCAGCAAATGGGCGATGCAGTAGTCGCCGCGTTGCGTAATCTGTAATCTTTGCGGCCCACCGCTTCGACGGTGGCCCACTTTTGTATAGGTGTAGTTGCGATGAAACGTGTAGGTCTGATCGGTTGGCGCGGCATGGTCGGTTCCGTGCTCATGCAGCGAATGCTGGAAGAGCAGGATTTCGATCTCATTGAACCGGTGTTTTTCACCACCTCCAATGTCGGTGGCCAGGGCCCGTCCGTGGGCAAGGACACCGGTGCGCTCAAGGATGCCTACAGCATTGACGAGCTCAAGACCCTCGACGTGATCCTGACCTGTCAGGGTGGCGACTACACCAGCGAAGTCTTCCCAAAACTGCGTGAAGCCGGCTGGCAGGGTTACTGGATCGACGCCGCCTCCAGCCTGCGCATGCAGGACGACGCCGTGATCATTCTCGACCCGGTGAACCGCAAGGTCATCGACCAGCAACTGGACGCGGGCACCAAGAACTACATTGGCGGCAACTGCACCGTCAGCCTTATGCTGATGGGCCTGGGCGGCCTGTTCGAGGCCGGTCTGGTGGAGTGGATGAGTGCCATGACCTATCAGGCGGCCTCCGGGGCCGGCGCGCAGAACATGCGTGAACTGATCAAGCAAATGGGTGCGACCCACGCCGCTGTCGCCGATGACCTGGCCAACCCGGCCAGTGCCATCCTGGACATCGATCGCAAGGTCGCCGAGGCGATGCGCAGCGATGCGTACCCGACCGAGAACTTTGGCGTGCCGTTGGCCGGCAGCCTGATCCCGTGGATCGACAAGGAACTGCCGAACGGCCAGAGCCGTGAAGAGTGGAAGGCCCAGGCCGAAACCAACAAGATCCTCGGTCGCTTCAAGAGCCCGATCCCGGTGGACGGCATCTGCGTGCGTATCGGTGCCATGCGCTGCCACAGCCAGGCGCTGACCATCAAGTTGAACAAAGACGTGCCGATCGCCGACATCGAAGGGCTGATCAGCCAGCACAACCCTTGGGTCAAGCTGGTGCCGAACAACCGCGAAATCAGCATGCAGGAGCTGAGCCCGACCAAGGTCACCGGCACCTTGAACGTACCGGTGGGTCGTCTGCGCAAGTTGAACATGGGCTCGCAATTCGTCGGTGCCTTCACCGTCGGCGACCAGTTGCTGTGGGGCGCGGCCGAACCGCTGCGTCGCATGCTGCGGATTCTGCTCGAGCGTTGATCGGTCTCTGCTGTGAAAGAGCCCGTGCCTTGTGAGAGGTGCGGGTTTTTTTATGGGAACGGTGTCGTCCGTGACATCGTCATCGCGAGCAAGCTCGCTCCCACAGTGGATCTTCAGTGGCCACAACACCTGTGGGAGCGAGCTTGCTCGCGATGGGGCCAGTACAACCACTGCAAACTCCCCTGCCAATTGCCTGCATACCCCCCACCCGGTAAAGTGCCGCTCCCCACGTTTTACCTGAGGTAGACCCATGAGCCAGTCCTTTGATATTGCCGTGATCGGCGCCACCGGTACTGTCGGCGAAACCCTTGTCCAGATTCTCGAAGAACGTGACTTCCCGATCGGCAACCTGCACCTGCTGGCCAGCAGCGAGTCGGCAGGAAGCTCGGTGATGTTTCGCGGCAAAAATGTGCGGGTGCGCGAAGTCGACGAATTTGATTTCGGCAAAGTCCAACTGGTGTTTTTTGCCGCCGGCCCGGCGGTGACCCTGAGCTTCGCCCCGCGTGCCACGGCGGCCGGTTGCGCGTTGATTGACCTGTCCGGCGCCCTGCCGCCTGAGCAGGCGCCGCAGATCGTGCCGGAAGCCAACGCCGGGCTGCTGGCGGGTCTGAGCAAGCCGTTTCAAGTCAGCAGTCCCAGTGCGTCGGCGACCGCGCTGGCCGTGGTGCTGGCGCCGCTGCGCCAATGCCTGGCGTTGCAGCGTATCAGCCTGACCGCCAGTCTCGCTGTGTCCGCTCAGGGCCGCGCCGCCGTCAGTGAGCTGGCCCGTCAGACTGCCGAGTTGCTCAATGCACGTCCCCTTGAGCCGAAATTTTTCGATCGGCAAATGGCGTTCAACCTGCTGGCTCAGGTGGGTACCCCGGACGAGCAGGGTCACACGCTGCTGGAAAAGCGTCTGGTGCGTGAATTGCGTCAGGTGCTGGAACAGCCTTCGTTAAAGATTTCCGTCACTTGCATTCAAGCCCCGGTGTTTTTTGGCGATAGCTTTAGCGTGACTGTGCAGGCAGCCGGCGCCGTCGACCTGGCGAAAGTCAACGCAGCCTTGGAGGCGGCACCCGGCATCGAGCTGGTGGAGGCGGGCGATTACCCGACCCCGGTGGGCGATGCGGTAGGGCAGGATGTAGTCTACGTTGGACGTGTGCGCGGGGGGATCGATGACCCGGCGGAACTAAATATGTGGCTGACGTCAGATAACGTACGCAAGGGCGCGGCGCTCAATGCTGTGCAAGTGGCTGAGTTGTTGATAAAAGACCTGCTGTAAAAGATACTTGGCAACAATTTGTCGAATGATTCTAGCTGGGCGCTATGCTTGGCCAGAGTGCTGAAGGCGAACCTCCCTCTCGGGGCTTTCCCCGAGCATGAGTGAAACGATCGCGCGCGCCGTTGCTTCGGGGGGCGCGCAATGCCTTACGGCAGCGGCATCAACACCTTCTCGCTGGCCGAGGAATGTTCAAACAAAGGAAGAGGCTATGGTTCAAGTTCGCAAACTGGTGTTAGCAATAGCGGCCGCCTCGGCGCTGTCCTCCGGTATGGCGCAAGCACTCGGGCTCGGGGAATTGACCCTGAAGTCGCCGCCGAACCAGCCTCTGGTCGCCGAGATCGAGCTGCTCGATGTCCAGCAATTGACCGCCGCCGAAGTCGTGCCGAGCCTGGCCTCGCCCGAGGAGTTTGCCAAGGCCGGAATCGACCGCCAGGCGTTTCTCAATGACCTGACCTTCACCCCGGTAATCAATGCCAATGGCAAGAGCGTCTTGCGGGTGACTTCCAGCCAGCCGCTGTCGGAGCCGATGGTCAAGTTTCTGGTGCAGGTGATGTGGCCCAATGGCCGTCTGCTGCGCGACTACAGCGTGTTGATCGACCCTTCCAAATTCTCCCCCCAGGCGGCTGACGCCGCCCGGACGAAGCCGTCCCAGGTCGTCTCCACGCCGGTGACGGGCGCCACCAAGCCTTCCCAATACACCACCACGCCGCGCGATACACTTTGGGAAATTGCTGCCAAGGTGCGCAACGGCGGATCGATCCAGCAAACCATGCTGGCGATCCAGGCGTTGAACCCGGACGCATTCATCAACGGCAACATCAATTTGCTCAAGACCGGCAAGGTATTGCGTCTGCCGGACCCGGTGCAAAGCACCGCGTTGCCGCAGCCCCAGGCTATCGCTGAAGTGGCTGCGCAGAATGCCGCCTGGCGCCAGGGGCGGCGGGGCGTTGCGCGTTCCGGCCAGCAGCAGTTGGACGGTACCAAGCGTGGTGGCAGTCAAGCTGCACCGGCCCAGGCGGCCGGTCGCGATAATCTGAGTCTGGTCTCCGCCGAGGCTGCGAAGGCCGGCGCCAAAGGCGCTGCCGGCGATGCCCAAGCCCTGAGCAACCAGCTCGCGGTCACCCAGGAAAGCCTCGATTCGGCTCGCCGCGACAATGAAGAGCTCAAAAGCCGCATGGCGGATCTACAGAGCCAACTGGACAAGCTGCAGCGCCTGATCGAGCTGAAGAACAATCAGCTGGCCAAAATGCAGGCTGATGGTGTCGCCGTACCGCCGCTCGATGAGTCGGCCCCGGCGATGTCGGCAGAATTGACGCCGGACCCAACGGCGCAAGCTCCTGCACCCGCGCCTGAAGCGACGCCGCCCGCGACTCCCGTGGAGCCAGCCCCGGCAGCGTCCAGCGAACAAAAGTACAACGATCTGCTGACCAATCCGATCCTGTTGGGTCTGGTTGGCGGTGGTGCGTTGATCCTGCTGTTGTTGCTGCTGTTGCTGGCCCGTCGCCGCAAGGCGCAACAGGAAGCCGAGAAGCACTTGCGCATGGCCCGAGCCCTCGAGGAGGAGGCTGATTTCTCCCCGGAGCTCGATCTGCCCCCGAGCAGCTTCGAGGGCATTGAAGTTCCACCGCCAAGCGTAAAGCTCGAACCAAAACCCGCTCCCGCGCCAGCGCCCAAGCCAGCCCCGGTGATTGCGCCCGTGATCGTCACGCCGCCGATCGCCGCGCCATTGGTGGCTCCGGCTGCCGAGCGTTCCGACGATGTGCTGGGGCAGGCCCAGTCCCACATTGATCGTGGTCGTTTGAATCAGGCGGCTGATCTGCTTGAGCAAGGCATCAAGGCCGAGCCTCAGCGCAGCGACCTGCGCCTGAAACTGATGGAAGTCTACGGTCAGCAGGGCGACCGCGACGCCTTTGTTGCCCAAGAGCGCCAACTGGTGGCCAACGGCGAAAACTATGCCCAGGTCGAACAGCTCAAAAGCCGTTTCCCGGCGATGGTGGTGGCCACCACTGCCGGTCTGGCCGCCGCGGCAGTCGCTGCGGAGCTGGACGCCCAGTACGTCAAGGACTTGCTGGAAGACACGCCGCCCACCGATGAGGAGCTCGACAGCGCCTTCGACCTGAGCCTTGAGGATCTGGAAGCCGCACCGGCAACGCCTGAGCCAGAGCCTGTCGTCGAGCTGGATGCATTCCCGTCCGATGATGACCTGGACTTCGAATCGTTGCTCAAGCAGCAGACCGAGGCCAATGAAAGCCTGGATGACCTGTCGGAGTTCGACCTTGACCTGGGGGCCGACGCCCCGGCGCCGACGCCAGCCCTGGCCGACGAAGACTTCCTGCTGGACCTGGATGACGACCTCAAGGGCCTGGATGAGCCTGCCGTCCAAACCCCTGCGGTGGCCGACACCCCGTCTGACGACCTTGAGCTGCCGGAAGATTTCGACCTGTCCCTGGCCGATGAAATGGACGTGCAAGACAAACCCAAGGACGCCTTCGAGTCCGAACTGGACGATGTCAATGCCGAGCTTGAGCGCCTGTCCGACAGCCTCGCTCAGCCGACTTTCACTGCTGAAGACGCGTTGGCCAGTGCCGACGATGAGCCGGATTTCGACTTCCTCAGCGGTACCGATGAAGTGGCGACCAAGCTCGATCTGGCCCAGGCCTACATCGACATGGGTGACAACGATGGTGCCCGGGATATCCTCGGCGAAGTCCTCAGCGAAGGCGATGCCACGCAGAAGAGCGAGGCGCAGGAAATGTTGTCGCGCCTGGCCTGAGGTGATCGGGTAAACAAAAGCGGCAGCCGGTGAGGCTGCCGTTTTTGTTTGGGCTGGAGTTTAGGTTGGCTGGCGGGCCTCATCGCGAGCAGGCTCGCTCCCACAGAGGTTCTCGGGTATTCACAAATCCTGCGCCCAGCACAAATCCCTTGTGGGAGCGAGCCTGCTCGCGATGGCGCCAGTACATTCAACACATGACCACCGGTTGGACTGGCATCCCATCCCGCCGGCCTTATAATGCCCGCCTTTGCGTACTTCAGCAGGCTGTAATTCCTTGGCAAACATAGACAACCCGGCCGCCGAAATGGCGGCCGACGGCTTTTTCCGGATCGCCCTGGGCGTTGAATATAAAGGCTCGCGCTATCGCGGCTGGCAGCGCCAGGCCTCCGGTGTGGCGACGGTGCAGGAAACCCTCGAAAACGCACTGTCCAAAGTCGCTGATTCGCCCGTGTCGCTGCATTGTGCCGGCCGTACCGATGCCGGCGTGCACGCCTGCGGCCAGGTGGTGCATTTCGACACCCAGGTCGAGCGTTCGATGAAGGCCTGGGTCATGGGGGCCAACATCAACTTGCCTCACGACGTCAGTGTCAGCTGGGCCAAGGCAATGCCGGCGCATTTCCATGCACGCTTCAAGGCCATCGCCCGGCGTTATCGCTACGTGATCTACAACGACCAGATCCGCCCCGCGCATCTGAACGAAGAAATCACCTGGAACCACCGTCCGCTGGACGTCGAGCGCATGGCTGAAGCCGCGCAGTACCTGGTCGGTGTTCATGATTTCAGCGCCTTTCGCGCCGGCCAGTGCCAGGCCAAGTCACCGATCAAAGAGCTGCATCACCTGCGGGTGACCCGCCACGGCAAAATGATCGTGCTCGATATCCGCGCCAGCGCCTTCCTGCATCACATGGTGCGCAACATCGCGGGCGTGCTGATGACCATCGGTGCCGGTGAGCGGCCGGTGGAGTGGATCAAGGAAGTGCTCGAAAGCCGCATCCGGCGTTCCGGTGGCGTGACGGCGCACCCGTTTGGCCTGTACCTGGTGCAGGTCGAAT
Source organism: Pseudomonas sp. P105 (assembly GCF_032614175.1). NCBI lineage: Bacteria > Pseudomonadati > Pseudomonadota > Gammaproteobacteria > Pseudomonadales > Pseudomonadaceae > Pseudomonas > Pseudomonas sp. P105. The sequence continues at coordinate 4,257,557 of NZ_CP126693.1, read as the reverse complement.
ACCACGATGAATTCGAGCTGCCGCAGCGTTACATCGGGCCACATTTCCTCACGGGCTTCTCGGAACTCGACGGCTGACGCCCTGCGCAGCATTTGCTACCATCCGGGACTTTCACGGATTTGCCTGAGGTTTTGACGACATGCCGGCCGTTCGCAGCAAGATTTGCGGGATCACCCGCGTCGAGGACGCGCTGGCGGCGGTGGAGGCTGGTGCCGATGCCATCGGGCTGGTGTTTTATGCCAAGAGCCCGCGCGCGGTGACGGTGCAGCAGGCGAGGGCGATCATCCAGGCCTTGCCTCCGTTCGTGACCCCCGTCGGCCTGTTCGTCAACGCCAGTCGTTGTGAGCTGGGCGAGATACTCGACGCGGTGCCGTTGGCCCTGTTGCAGTTTCACGGGGACGAGACGCCGGCCGATTGCGAGGGCTGGCATCGGCCGTACATCAAGGCGTTGCGGGTCAAGGCCGGTGATGACATCGCGGCCAGTTGCGATGCCTTTGCCGGTGCCAGTGGCATACTGCTGGACACCTATGTGGAAGGCGTTCCCGGTGGGACCGGTGAAGCATTCGACTGGTCGCTCGTGCCCCAGGGCCTGAGCAAACCGATTATCCTCGCCGGTGGGTTGACGGCGCAAAACGTGGCCGAAGCCATCCGTCAGGTTCGCCCTTACGCGGTCGATGTCAGCGGTGGGGTAGAGCAAAGCAAGGGCATCAAGGATCCGGCCAGGATTCGTGCGTTCATGGCCGCTGTACGCAGCAGCCAGTAGTCAATGTGACGGCTGGCAGACTGCCGCCGTCCATACCAGCACTGTACAAAGCAGGCAGGCGCCGCCTCCGGGTGGGCCGATAGCGTAGTGGTAGCCGCGGTGCCGCGGTTGCCGGGATGGCTGAGGAGGTTGGGCTGCACGCAGGTCATGCTTCGCGCTGATCGTGGTGGTCCCTCGACCCTCGCCGCACAATGAATTTAGCTCAAGGGCATACGCGGGACCGCGAACCAGAGCGTTCGGGTCACCGGTACTGGAGAAAGAAAGCATGAGCAACTGGTTGGTAGACAAACTGATCCCTTCGATCATGCGTTCCGAGGTGAAAAAAAGCTCGGTGCCTGAAGGTCTGTGGCACAAATGTCCATCCTGCGAAGCGGTGCTGTACCGCCCCGAGCTGGAAAAGACCCTGGACGTTTGCCCCAAGTGCAACCATCACATGCGCATCGGTGCGCGTGCCCGTATCGACATCTTCCTGGACGCCGAAGGCCGTGTTGAGCTGGGTGCCGACCTGGAGCCGGTGGACCGCCTGAAATTCCGCGACGGCAAGAAGTACAAGGATCGCCTGACCGCGGCCCAGAAGCAGACCGGCGAAAAAGACGCCCTGGTGTCCATGAGCGGCACCCTGCTGGGCATGCCGGTGGTGGTTTCGGCCTTCGAGTTCTCCTTCATGGGCGGCTCCATGGGGGCCATCGTCGGTGAGCGCTTCGTGCGTGCCGCCAACCATGCCCTGGAAAACCGTTGCCCGATGATCTGCTTTGCCGCTTCCGGTGGTGCGCGTATGCAGGAAGCGCTGATCTCCCTGATGCAAATGGCCAAGACCTCCGCGGTGCTGGCGCGTCTGCGTGAAGAAGGCATTCCGTTCATCTCGGTGCTGACCGATCCGGTCTACGGCGGCGTTTCCGCCAGCCTGGCGATGCTGGGCGATGTGATCGTTGGCGAGCCGAAGGCGCTGATCGGTTTTGCCGGCCCGCGCGTTATCGAGCAGACCGTGCGCGAAAAATTGCCGGAAGGCTTCCAGCGCAGTGAGTTCCTGCTGGAGCACGGCGCCATCGACATGATCATCCACCGCCAGGAATTGCGTCCGCGTCTGGGCAACCTGCTGGCGCAACTGATGGGCCTGCCGACCCCGAAATTCGTCGCCGCCCCTATCGAGCCGATCGTGGTTCCGCCGGTGCCAGCGAACATATGACCCAACGTACCCTGGGCGATTGGCTTGCCTACCTTGAGCAGTTGCATCCGTCAGCCATCGATATGGGGCTGGAGCGCTCGCAAGCGGTAATGTCCCGCATGGGACTGGCCAAGCCGGCGCCCCGGGTCATCACCGTTACCGGCACCAATGGCAAGGGTTCGACCTGCGCCTTCGTGGCCTCGCTGTTGCGGGCCCAGGGGTTGAGCGTAGGTGTCTACAGTTCGCCGCACCTGTTGCGCTACAACGAGCGGGTGCAGATCAACGGCGTCGAAGCCTCTGACGCCGAGTTGTGCGAAGCCTTTGCTGCGGTGGAAGCCGGGCGGGGTGAGATTTCCCTTACCTATTTCGAGATGGGCACCCTGGCGGCGTTCTGGCTGTTCGCGGGTGCCGGTCTTGATGCCGTGGTGCTTGAAGTCGGCCTGGGTGGCCGGCTCGATGCTGTCAATCTGGTGGATGCGGACGTTGCGCTGGTCACCAGCATCGGTGTGGACCATACCGATTACCTGGGTGACACCCGTGAGTCCGTCGCCTTCGAGAAAGCCGGCATCTTCCGCCCGGGCGCGCCTGCGCTCTGTGGTGACCTCAATCCCCCTCAACCGTTGCTGGACAAGGTCCGCGAGTTGGGCTGTCCGTTCTTTCTGCGCGGGCGGGATTTCGACCTGGCAATGACTGAGCAGCATTGGCAATGGCGGGGCAGTGACGCCCGGGGCAATCCGGTGGAGTTGCGCGATTTGCCGCTGCTGGAGCTGCCGATGGAGAACGCCGCGCTGGCGCTCCAGGCCTACCTGTTGCTGGACCTGCCATGGCATGCCGGGCAAATTATCGAAGCGTTGCAAGCGACTCGCGTCGTCGGTCGTCTCGATCGCCGCCAGTTCGATTGGCACGGCAAACGCCTGAATCTGCTGCTTGATGTCGGCCACAACCCTCATGCGGCGCAGTATCTGGCCGAGCGCTTGGCGCGGCGGCCGGTAGCCGGGCGCCGCCTGGCGGTATTTGGGCTGCTTGGCGACAAGGATCTGGATGGCGTTGTCGATGCGTTGGGTGCTAGTGTCCAGCATTGGGCGGTAGCACCGCTGGATTCTCCGCGCTCGCGCCCGGCTGCCGAACTACGGGAAGCCTTGCAGCGTCGCGGCGCTTGCGTAGAGACTTATGACAGCGTGGCCGCAGCGCTGGAAGGGCAGTGCGCCCTGGCGACGGTCGACGATGAGATCCTGCTGTTCGGATCATTTTTTTGTGTTGCCGAGGCCCTTCAATGGCTGGCCCGGCGCTCCACGGAGGAAGCTGCAGATGGCATTGCTGGATAAAGCGTACAAGCAGCGCATGGTCGGGGCCCTGGTATTGGTGGCCTTGGCGGTGATTTTCCTGCCGATGCTGTTTTCTCGTCAGGATGAGCAGCGCCAGGTTACGGTCGACGCTCCGGCTGCCCCTCAGGCGCCGTCTGTTGCGCCCGTGCAGGTCGAGCCGGTGCTGGTGCCTGAACCTGAAGCGCTACCCCAGGAACCCGTTCCGAGCGACGAGGAGCTGGCCGAGCAACCTGCGCCTTCCCTGCCGATCGAGCCTGCGCCGGCGGCGCCCGCCACGGCAGCGCCGGCTCCGAGCAAGCCGGCAGTCGCTCCAGCCCCGGCAGCACCGGTGGCCAAGCCGGCCCCGACCCAACCGATTACCCCAGCCCCGGCCAAGCCGGATACCACGCAAAGCCGCGTGGACGCCAACGGTCTGTCGGTCAGTTGGTCCGTTCAGTTGGCCAGCCTGAGCAATCGTGAGAGTGCCGAAAAACTGCAGAAAACCCTGCGCAGCCAGGGCTACAACGCCTATATCCGCACCGCCGATGGCAAGAATCGCGTATTTGTGGGGCCGCTGATCGAGCGTGCCGAGGCCGATCGGCTGCGGGACCTGCTCAGCCGCCAGCAGAACCTCAAGGGTTTTGTGGTGCGTTTTCAGCCTGAGCGCGGTTGACGGCGGTTTGCCTGATTTGAATCACACTGACAATCGCAGCTTACCGACAGCTCTGGCCTCTGCTAAAATGCGCCGCCTTATCCGTCTGTAGGCTGCACCGTGCCATTTACCTGGGTTGACTGGGCGATCGTTGCAATCGTCGCCATCTCCGCATTGATCAGTCTGAGCCGCGGCTTCGTCAAGGAAGCCCTCTCGCTGCTGACCTGGATCATCGCGGGGGTCGTAGCCTGGATGTTTGGTGGTTCGTTGTCCCAGTACCTCGCCGGATACATTGAAACTCCGTCGGCCCGCGTGATCGCGGGCTGTGCCATCTTGTTTATCGCCACCTTGCTGGTCGGCGCAATGATCAACTACCTGATCGGCGAACTGATTCGCGTCACCGGGCTTTCCGGGACGGACCGGTTCCTGGGCATGGCCTTCGGCGCGGCGCGTGGCGCGTTGCTGGTGGTCGTGGCTGTCGGGCTATTGAGCCTGGGGCCGGTACAGCAGGATACGTGGTGGCAGGAGTCCCGGCTCGTGCCACAATTTCTATTGGTCGCAGACTGGTCCAAGAACCTGATCCTGGGTTGGAGCAGTCAGTGGCTTGCCAGCGGTATCAGCGTACCCGCTGAAATACCGTTCAAGGAACAACTCTTGCCGATGGCCAAAACGCCGCAGTGAGTGTTGTTCAGTTCAGATCCATTAAGTAGGGGTTGTGTCGCATGTGTGGCATCGTCGGTATCGTCGGTAAGTCGAACGTCAATCAGGCGCTGTATGACGCGCTAACCGTGCTCCAGCACCGCGGCCAGGACGCTGCCGGTATCGTGACCAGCCATGACGGCCGGTTATTCCTGCGCAAGGACAATGGACTGGTGCGTGACGTGTTCCATCAGCGTCACATGCAGCGCCTGGTTGGTCACATGGGCATTGGCCATGTGCGCTATCCAACAGCGGGCAGCTCGACTTCGGCCGAAGCCCAGCCGTTCTACGTCAACTCGCCGTACGGCATCACGTTGGCGCACAACGGCAACCTGACCAACGTCGAGCAGTTGGCCAAGGAGATCTACGAATCGGACCTGCGCCACGTCAATACCAACTCCGACTCGGAAGTGATGCTCAACGTCTTCGCCCATGAACTGGCCCAGCGCGGCAAGCTGCAGCCTACCGAAGAAGATGTGTTCGCCGCTGTGACCGACGTGCATAACCGCTGCGTCGGCGGCTACTCGGTCGTGGCGATGATCACCGGTTACGGCATCGTCGGTTTCCGCGACCCCCATGGCATCCGCCCGATCGTGTTCGGCCAGCGTCACACCGACGAAGGCGTCGAGTACATGATTGCCTCGGAAAGCGTGTCCCTGGACGTGCTGGGCTTCACCCTGATTCGCGACCTGGCCCCGGGCGAAGCGGTCTACATCACCGAAGACGGCAAGTTGTTCACCCGTCAGTGCGCGACCAACCCGAGCCTGACTCCGTGCATCTTCGAGCACGTCTACCTGGCGCGCCCGGACTCGATCATCGACGGCATCTCGGTCTATAAGGCCCGCCTGCGCATGGGCGAGAAACTGGCCGACAAGATCTTGCGCGAGCGGCCGGACCACGACATCGACGTGGTCATCCCGATCCCGGACACCAGCCGCACCGCGGCCCTGGAGCTGGCGAACCACCTGGGCGTCAAGTTCCGCGAAGGCTTCGTGAAGAACCGTTACATCGGCCGTACCTTCATCATGCCCGGCCAGGCCGCGCGGAAAAAATCGGTACGCCAGAAGCTCAACGCCATCGAACTGGAATTTCGCGGCAAGAACGTGATGCTGGTGGATGACTCCATCGTGCGCGGAACCACGTGCAAGCAGATCATCCAGATGGCCCGTGAAGCCGGTGCCAAGAACGTATACTTCTGCTCGGCGGCGCCGGCCGTGCGTTATCCGAACGTCTACGGCATCGACATGCCGAGCGCCCACGAGCTGATCGCCCACAATCGCACTACCCAGGAAGTGGCCGACCTGATCGGCGCCGACTGGCTGATCTATCAGGACCTGCCGGACCTGATAGAAGCGGTGGGTGGTGGCAAGATCAAGATCGAGCAGTTCGACTGCGCAGTGTTTGACGGCAAGTACGTCACCGGTGACGTCGATGAGGCCTACCTGAACAAGATCGAGAACGCTCGTAACGATGCGTCCAAGGCCAAGACCCAGGCGGTCAGCGCGATCATCGATCTGTACAACAACTGAGTGACAAGCCGGCCCTGAGGGGCCGGTTTGCGTTTAATGACTACAGGAGCGACAGCATGAGTCAGGATTGGGATGCCGGTCGGCTGGACAGCGACCTTGAGGGTGTAGCGTTCGATACCCTGGCGGTCCGCGCCGGTCAGCACCGCACGCCGGAAGCCGAGCATGGCGATCCGATGTTCTTCACGTCCAGCTACGTGTTCCGTACCGCTGCCGATGCGGCGGCCCGGTTTGCCGGCGAGGTGCCGGGCAACGTCTACTCGCGCTACACCAACCCCACCGTGCGGGCTTTCGAAGAGCGCCTCGCTGCTCTGGAAGGTGCCGAGCAGGCTGTGGCCACCGCCACCGGCATGGCGGCGATCATGGCCGTGGTCATGAGCTTTTGCAGCGCTGGCGACCACGTGCTGGTGTCGCGCAGTGTCTTCGGCTCGACCATCAGCCTGTTCGAAAAGTACTTCAAGCGTTTCGGCGTGGAAGTCGATTACGTGCCCCTGGCGGACTTGTCCGGTTGGGATGCGGCAATCAAGCCCAATACCAAGATGCTGTTTGTCGAATCGCCGTCCAACCCCCTGGCCGAGCTGGTGGACATCGCCGCGTTGGCGGAAATCGCCCACGCCAAGGGCGCCATGCTGGTGGTCGATAACTGCTTCTGCACGCCGGCGTTGCAACAGCCACTGAAGCTGGGTGCCGACGTGGTGGTGCATTCGGCGACCAAGTTCATCGATGGCCAGGGTCGTTGCATGGGCGGCGTGGTTGCCGGTCGTGGCGAGCAGATGAAAGAAGTGGTGGGCTTCCTGCGCACCGCCGGGCCGACCTTGAGTCCGTTCAACGCCTGGATCTTCCTCAAAGGCCTGGAAACCCTGGGCCTGCGTATGAAAGCCCATTGCGCCAACGCCCAACTGCTGGCTGAGTGGCTGGAGCAGCAGGATGGCATCGAGAAAGTGCACTACGCCGGCCTCAAGAGCCATCCGCAACATGACCTGGCCGCGCGTCAGCAGCGCGGTTTCGGTGCGGTGGTGAGTTTCGAGGTCAAAGGGGGCAAGGAGGGCGCCTGGCGCTTCATCGACGCCACCCGGTTGATTTCCATCACCGCCAACCTGGGTGACAGCAAAACCACCATCACTCACCCAAGCACCACCTCCCACGGTCGCCTGACGCCCCAGGAGCGTGAAGCAGCGGGCATCCGCGACAGCCTGATCCGCGTTGCGGTGGGTCTGGAGGACGTGGCTGACCTGCAAGCCGATCTGGCCCGTGGGTTGGCCGCCTTGTGATCGAGCTGGCAACGCCGCACGGCGGCACTCATGGCCGGGTAGCTCTGGTGACAGGCGCCGCGCGGGGTATCGGCCTGGGGATTGCCACCTGGCTGATCTGTGAAGGCTGGCAGGTGGTGCTGACTGATCTGGATCGTGAGCGCGGCTCCAAGGTCGCCAAGACGCTGGGGGAGAACGCCTGGTTCATCACCATGGATGTGGCGGATGAGACGCAAGTCGCCACGGGAATCGCCGAGGTGTTGGGCCAGTTTGGGCGGCTTGACGCGCTGGTGTGCAACGCGGCCATCGCCGATCCCCACAACATCACCCTGGAAAGCCTGGATCTGGCCTACTGGAATCGGGTCCTGGCGGTGAACCTGGGTGGTCCCATGCTGTTGGCCAAGCATTGTGCGCCATACCTGCGTGCCCACAATGGCGCCATCGTCAACCTGGCCTCGACCCGTGCCGCACAATCAGAACCCGACACCGAAGCCTATGCGGCGAGCAAGGGCGGCTTGCTCGCCCTGACCCATGCCTTGGCGATCAGCCTTGGGCCGGAGATCCGGGTCAATGCTGTCAGCCCCGGCTGGATCGACGCACGGGACCCGTCCCAGCGTCGCGCGCAGCCGCTCACCGATGCCGATCATGCTCAGCATCCGGCAGGCAGGGTAGGCACGGTGGAGGATGTAGCGGCAATGGTGGCGTGGCTGTTGTCGCGCAATGCCGGTTTTGTCACGGGGCAGGAGTTCGTGGTGGACGGCGGCATGACCAAGAAAATGATTTATGAGTGAAGGCAGCTGCAAGCGGCAAGTTTTAAGCTGCAAGCAGGGCGGTGTGGATCCAGTGCTTTTAACTTGTAGCTTGGAGCTTGCCGCTTGAAACTGTTTTTGAAAAAAATCCAACCCTGCTATTGACTTAGCTTCGGTACCTGCGTAAATTTCGCGGCCTCAACGAAGCAAAGGGTGATTAGCTCAGCTGGGAGAGCGTCTGCCTTACAAGCAGAATGTCGGCGGTTCGATCCCGTCATCACCCACCATGTTTTACGAGAGTTTTGCGAAAGCAAGACGGAAGCTGTCAAAAGCCTCCACCGACGCGCAGCGGTAGTTCAGTCGGTTAGAATACCGGCCTGTCACGCCGGGGGTCGCGGGTTCGAGTCCCGTCCGCTGCGCCATATTTTCCGAAGCAGGTTCGCCTGGTTCGAGATCCAAGCCCAAGGGGTTGGATCAGACGAGTTAACTGGACGCAAGTCCATAGCGATACGCAGCGGTAGTTCAGTCGGTTAGAATACCGGCCTGTCACGCCGGGGGTCGCGGGTTCGAGTCCCGTCCGCTGCGCCATATCTGCTTCGAGGCCCACTGAACGCCTTGAAGCTAAGAAGAAAGCTGAAAAGCTACTTCTAGTCGATAGCAAAGACCCTGGTCGAAAGACCGGGGTTTTTTGTTTTCGGGATAATGACACTGAAAGGTTGGAACGCGCCCGTGGCGAGGGAGCTTGCTCCCGCTGGGCTGCGCAGCAGCCCTTTTCTATGAAGTCGTCCGACGAGTCTCAGAACCCAAGCCTATCCCGCAGCCCGTAATACCAAGCCCCCATCGCCGCGAACGGCGTGCGCAACAACTGACCGCCGGGGAAAGGGTAGTGCGGCAGATCGGCAAACGCATCGAAACGCTCAGCCTGACCACGCAGCGCCTCGGCCAGGACCTTGCCCGCCAGGTGCGTATACGTCACGCCATGGCCGCTGCAGCCCTGGGAATAATAAATGTTGTCCCCCAGGCGCCCGACCTGCGGAAGGCGCGATAGCGTCAGCAGGAAGTTTCCGGTCCAGGCGTAGTCGATCTTCACGTCCTTGAGCTGCGGGAATGCCTTGAGCATCTTCGGACGAATGATCGCTTCAATATTCGCCGGATCCCTCGCGCCATACACCACGCCGCCGCCGAAAATCAGACGCTTGTCGCCCGTGAGTCGGTAGTAATCGAGCAAGTAATTGCAGTCTTCAACACAATAATCCTGGGGCAACAGGCTGCGAGCCAGCTCATCGCCCAACGGTTCGGTAGCAATCACCTGTGTACCGCAAGGCATGGACTTGGCTGCCAGCTCCGGCACCAAATTGCCCAAGTAAGCATTGCCCGCCACGATGATGAACTTGGCCCTGACCTTGCCCTGCGGTGTATGCACAACCGGGCTGGCGCCACGCTCGATGCGCACCGCCGGCGACTGCTCATAAATCACCCCGCCAAGAGACTCCACCGCCGCCGCCTCACCGAGGGCCAGGTTCAGCGGATGAATATGCCCACCGCTCATGTCCAGCATCCCGCCCACATACTCCTCGCAGGCCACCACCTCGCGAATACGCCGCTGATCCAGCAACTCCAACTGGGTATGCCCGAAACGCTCCCATAAACGCTTCTGCGACTCCAGATGGCCCATTTGCTTGGCGGTAAGGGCAGCGAACACTCCGCCATCCTTCAAATCACACTGAATCTGATACTTCGCCACCCGCTCGCGAATGATCCGACCGCCCTCGAACGCCATATTGCCCAGCAACTGCGCCTGCTGAGGCCCGACACTGCGCTCGATCACGTCGATGTCGCGGCTGTAACTGTTAACGATCTGCCCGCCATTACGACCCGAAGCCCCAAAGCCGACCTTTGCCGCCTCAAGGACCGTGACCTTGAAACCGTTCTCCAGCAGAAACAGCGCAGAGGACAGGCCGGTGTAACCAGCGCCGATCACGCAAACATCCGTTTCGACATCATCCTGCAGGGCAGGGCGAGCTGGAACCGGATTGGCCGACGCGGCGTAATAAGATTCTGGATACGGTGTGTTCGCCATTCTGCAACCTCTGTTTTATATTTTTTACGAATGCGCCGATCCTACCCGAGATAAAAATCAGCCGCCAGCCACCGCCAAATCTTCGGCGCTTGGGCGAAATTAAATATTTTGCATATTCATAGGGTTAGGTGAAAAAAAGGTATTGACACCCCTTCGGAATTCCGTAGAATGCCGCCTCACAGCAGGCACGTAGCTCAGTTGGTTAGAGCACCACCTTGACATGGTGGGGGTCGTTGGTTCGAGTCCAATCGCGCCTACCAAACAAAATCCGCTCTGCTGGGCGGTCTAGAAGGGTCAACCGAGAGGTTGGCCCTTTTTTGCGCCTGGGGTTTGGGGAGGCTTGTTATAGTGGAAGCCACTGATAGCCGATACGCGGGCTTTTTCGCTACTCAACGGCCATTGGCGATATCTGCTTCGGCCTCGCCAATCAGATCGTCGAGAGATACTCGAACAGGTGTTTCGTTGGCGTCGAGACGTGCCTTGACCAGGTGTACGAGTTCCAGTTCGTCCAGGCGCTCGACCATCGCCTCATAGACATTCGCCGGGACCATGTAGCCCACAACGCGGTTGTGGTTCAGCACGGCCACAGGTAAGCCATTGGTGCTGCTCAAGGCGGAAGATGGGTTCTTCATGAGTTCAGATACGCTGACGGCCACATCGGCCAGAATATTTTGCATGGATATGACTCCTGAATAGGTCTTTATTCTGGTCTTTTTATTCAGGAGTGACCACCGCCCAGAATCTCCATGCGAGGCCCAAGTCCAGTCAAACCACGGGACATCGATCAGTCCGTCGTGCGTATGCCGCTGGCGTATTTGCTCCGCTACCTTCTTCACCAGTGAGCATCCCGACGCTTATTTTTCATCCTTGCTGATTTATGTCAAAAGCGGGCGACTTATGAGTCGCCCGCTTTTTGTAGGTCTCAGTTTCTAAAAGCAAGGACTCGGTCCGATTGTCTACCGCTTGCGCTGACATCAATCCGCAGTAGAAAAGGGGACAGATTTATTTTTACTTCGCTGCGCTGAGGGTTTTCATCGAATGGATTCGCTTGGATCAACTGGCAGCCGGCTAGAAAATAAATCTGTCCCCTTTTTTCCGGACGCCACAAGCCGACCGTCACCACGCGACCTGGCAATGTGCGAGGCGACGGTCATGCCCTGGCACATCCTGAGCTGGCCGGAGGGCGACTTGCGGACGGTGGTACCCGCCGGCGAGACGCCATTGCTGAAGCGCCCCTTCGTCCACGGTGCCTGGGACTGCTGGCAGGTCTGCGCCGACTGGTACAAGCGCGAGTAGGGGCTTGAGTTCGGAGCTTTCAAGCGCGCCGACGGCTGGTGGGAGAGCAAGGACAACACCAGCCTGTACGAGGTGAACTACGAGGCCGCCGGCTTCTACCGCGTCGACCAGCCACAGCGCGGCGACATGATCGTGACGGAGGTTGGCCGGACGGCTCACCCGAACCATGCCGGGATTTTCCTCGGTGCTGACCCGGGGCTGCCTGGCGAAGACGCCGAGGCCTTCGGCCCCGGGTCTTTTATGTTGCACCACCTGTATGGGCGCCCGAGCGAAATCATCGTCTTCGGCGGGCCATGGCTTGACCGAACACTCCTGATACTCCGGCACAGCCAAACGAATTAGCCACGTGATCCGACAGGGCTGTGGGCGTGCGGACCAATCAGCGTTTCGTGCCGGGAAGCCCTGGAGCCATGAAGTCGTCAGTATCTGGCTCTTAATGCTAAAAAAATCAATGACTCAGAGTTAAAGCTAATTGATGCGTTTGCCTTGAACGTCAACTAGGACCGACTACTCTTGTCAGCAGTGCAGGTGCCAAGATGATTAGCTAGATTTAAGAAATGGAAATAAATATTAGACGGCACAGCATGGTGTTGTTCAAAGAAGATTTATGACTTTCAATCGTGATAATTGGTTTTGTTGGTGGTCTCAGTAGGATCAATATGGAGCGTGATCTATGAAATTCATCGTTTATAATGTGGCGCGTTCAGAGTTTCGCTTGGCTAAATCAATCTCTAAGCTAAATAGGTTTCCAGTTCCACTCGATTCTGGAACTGCTTGGGTACACATAGAAGATGGTGAGCTGAGTAAAGGAGAAAGGATTGCGTTAGGGGCGAAGTTTAGAATTGCGACATTCAGTTATTTTAGGGAGGCGTACGAGCTGGCAAATCTTCTAAAAATAAAATACCCAACAAGTAAGTTTGTAGTCCCCGGTGCCTCGCCAAAAATTCTCAAATGGGCATTGCTGAGGTTGAACTGCAATGTTGTAACTGTTGACGTAAGTGGGGTGGAGCCGTATCGAGTCTCTATTTTAACAGCGGACAGCAAACTTGATAAGGGGGATAAGGTGATTGAAGATGGAGGCCGGAAATTTCATTTTAAGTTCGTGGCTCCTCAGTCCCAATTTATTCAGTACCTGAAGAGTAAGATCCAAAAAGATCCGCAAAAGCTGTTCAATACGATCGTTATTTTGGATTTCAATGACTCTGGTAGCGGGTTGTATGCGCTAAAAAGGGATACGGAGAGTCTGTTCAAGGACTTCGGCTTAAGAGTAAATTATAATGGGGTTGATATGGTGCCTGAAGTTATTGCTGTTTCAATTGCTGACTCGCCGGATCCCAGTGTAAATAACCCGACGGAAAAAGATGTGATAAGAAAGCAAATGCGCGACCTATACTTTAAATCAATCGATGACTCCATTTCTCAGGGGCACAAGGCGGAATTTAAGAATCTTGGTGACGCGATGCAGCTTGGACACCTAAAGGCTAGCATTGGAAGAAATGCTGAGAAACGGGAGTATAATAACTCCGGGCACTGGGCAAACCCTAAAGTTTTGACCGCTGGAAAAGAGCAAGAGAACTACCAGCGTAATAAAAAGCTTTATCAGTCTGCGTTTCAGCTCGAAATCCCTAAACAGCTGTACCAGTACATAATAGATGCAACGTTTGTTGGCGATGGGCGACAAATCGATACCTAAGTGTATCTGGTCGTTTTTACGGTCGATTCTTGCATAGACCTTGAGCAAACAGAGGTGATAATAGAATACAAGGCTCGTAAATCAAAATAGTTGGGGTGTTTGGACTGCACCGTCTAGTCCGGCGCCGGCTTTTTCGTTCCCAGTGATATTCTGCATCCGTTCCCACAGGAGTGACTTGCATGAAATTTATCCTAGGAGTGCTGGCGGTATCGATGTTGGTGGGGTGTGTATCTCCCGGCGACCTTGAGTTGAAAGCTCCGAGCATTTTGGCCAGTACCGATAAAGACCCTAAGCGTTATGCGCTGTGCGTATTTCCACGGTGGCAGGACGCCCGCAGCGATGTTTCTATGTCCGAGACGGAGCATGGCTATCGGCTGATCGCGGCTAGCAACAATCTGACGGACGAGTTACTGAGCGTCAGAAAGACACCGAAAGGCAGCTCGGTACAGCTGTACCAGCGTATGGCTTGGGCGCCAGGTTATGGGCGTAGCGATATGGAACTGGCGGTGAAAAGCTGCCTGTAAAGCGAACAACAACATCAAGCCGCCTCAGGGCGGTTTTTTTATGCCCGGAGAAATCATGTCAGCCATCATCGCTACCTCTCACGCAAGATCTGCAGAAAAGGGACAGATTTATTTTTACTTCGCTGCGCTGAGAGTTTTCATCGAATGGATTCGCTTGGATCAACTGGCAGCCGGCTAGAAAGTAAATCTGTCCTCTTTTAGCCCCTATGCCAGAACTCGTGTCTGTCTGTAGTTGACGTTGAGTTGCACGCAATTCTTTATCCCTGACGAGACGCAAACAGCATCGTCCTTCAGCTCGGGCGCGATTCCAATGAGTAGGCTATGGTTCAAGCGGGCGCGTGCCTTAACGTGCGTGAATAGCAAAGCAAAAAAAGGATAGGTTATGCACTCATCCGCTATTTTTCGTGCGGCTTCGCCTGGTCGCTCGCTGCTTCTCTCGCTCGGTCTGCTCGCTGCGGGTATCACCTCGGACGCATGGGCTGAGGATTATCCCCACGCCCAGGAACCGATTGGCACCGTGGAGCAGATCTATGACGGCGCAATGCTCCCCGATCTGGCGGTCAGTACCTACCGCAACATCGACCGGCTGTTCCCCACCCACAGGATTAAAGCCGGCGATCACCCGTATGCGCTGCCGAAATCAGACAAACAGTTGCCCAACGTTCGCTTCACTGTCGGGGACAAAAAGTACGACCTGTATGACTTCGTCGCACTGGACAGCATTACGGCGATGCTCGTGCTCAAGGACGGCAAGATCGTGTTCGAGACCTACCAGCGTGGCAACACCGAGAAAACCCGATGGATGTCGATGTCGATAGCCAAGTCCATCACCTCCACGCTGGCGGCTGCAGCGATCAAAGACGGCCTTATCAAGGGTCTTGATGCGCAAGTGGTGGATTACGTTCCCGAGCTCAAGGGCAGCGCCTATGAAGGTGTGACCGTGCGCAACGTGCTGATGATGTCTTCGGGCGTGAAGTGGAACGAGACCTACACCGATCCGGCGTCCGATCGTCGCGCGCTACTCAAAGCGCAGATATCGCAGAAGCCGCGTTCGGCCATGGCCTTGATGGCAAGTTTGCCGCGAGCGGCCGAGCCCGGCACGGCCAACACTTACAGCACTGGCGAAACGCAGGTACTCGGCGAGATCGTCCGTGGCGCTGTGAAGATGCCGCTGGCCGATTATCTATCGCAGAAGATCTGGCAGCCGTTCGGTATGGAGAGTGATGCCCGGTGGTGGCTCGATTCGCCTGATGGCGTGGAAATCGGTGGCAGCGGTATCAGCGCCACGCTGCGCGATTATGGACGCTTCGGGCTGTTTTTCATGAACGGCGGCAAGATCAATGGCACGTCGATTCTGCCCGATGGCTGGGTCAAGGAGGCGACGCTGCCGACCAGCCTCAAAGGCGGTAAGTCCCTGGATTACGGTTACATGTGGTGGACGGCGTGGACCGAGCCATCGGTGAAAGACGGCGCCTATTCGGCGGTCGGTATCCAGGGCCAGAACATCTACGTCAACCCTGCCAATAACGTGGTGATTGTCACCTTCGGTGCCCAGCCCAAGCCGGTTGACAAAGAGCCGATCGACCCGATGGTGTTCTTCGATGCCGTGGTAGCTGCGTTGAAGTAATTCGCGCGTCGGTGAGCCGACTAATCACTGGCTCCGTGGTGATAGCGCCATGCTGGCAGTTTTGTGGTGGGTGGGGTTGAATAGCGCAATCCACGAATGGAGTACGGGTCGGTTTATGCAGTTCAAGCGCGGGTTCAAGATCCTCGGTTTCGCTATGCTTATAGCTATGGCGGCTGGTTGTAAGTCTTACACTGAGAAAGCGGCGGAGGGGTTGCCAAACTCCCATACAGCAGGTATTCGGGCGATAGAGAAGACGCTCACTATTGCCAGCGTAGATGGAGCAGATACCCTATATGCTTTGTATACGCAGCGGACCGAATATCGCTTGTCCCCAGGAAACCATCGCCTGGAAGTAAAGAAGTGGACGGGAACGCGCGCGACTAGATCGATTTTTCGGGACGTTAATCTGAAGGCCGGGCGGGAGTACGGTCTTAAGGCTGTGCCAAGTGAAGACTGGTGGGACTTTAGGATTGATGATATGGAAACTGGTGAGCGGATAGATACTCCGATCATCCCCTAAGCGCTTCACTCGTCCCCCTAATTGCTGCGTTAATCTGACCCAAAAGGAGACAGGGGACAGATTTGTTTTTTGCTTCGCTGCGCTGAGAGTTTTCATCGAATGGATTCGCTTGGAGCAACTGACGGCTAGAAATAAATCTGTCCCCTTTTCCATCTGGCTGTACTACGGCGCTAAGTGGGCCGCGGTGCGAGTCGGCCGCCAATACGGCACGAGCGAAGGCAAGGCCCGGGAGCTGATCAAGGCCGGCGTTACCTGGGTGGATTGCGTCTTGGAGCGGATGAGGGAGGCAGCTTGAAAAAAGAGTTGTCCATATGGAATAGCTCTGTTTTCATAGCACCGTGTTCAGCTTTTCAAGCGCGACACCACAGAGAAAGCCCGGCCATTGCGCCGGGCTTTTTTGTGCTTATATGGAAAGAGAAAGAGCCGGCATTATCGGGCTTTTAGTTTCTGATTGGGCCGCCGATACATTCACCACTCATTTCAAATGGATGTAATCGGATGGTCATCTACTTGCTCCTGTCGGGGCTCGGCTTAATGGTTGCTATGCAGCTGGTCATTTTCTGCGTTGCCATAAAAAATTCGTTACCCCAAGCCATGCTCTGCTTAGTCATACCTTTTTACGTGTACGTCTATGCGAAGAAAGACTCACAAGCGAAGGTGTTCCTCTGGGGTTGGTATTTGGGAATTGTTTTGCTCACTGCGGGGGTCGTGGCCTCAGCTTAAAGATATCTCCACATATTTATGAGCCTCGGCATTTGCCGAGGCTTTTTCGTTTTCGGCTCCACTACACCCATTGCTCTGAGCTGGGAGTGCTGCTGGAGCTGATTCAAATTCAGTCATACCTACGGAGTTGAGCGCATGGAATTCCTGCATCGCCTGCTCGACAAGCTTCACTGGGCACTGGCCGGATTGATTGGCGCGATTGCCACCAGTTTCTGGCACCGTGATGACTTGGTAGACCGAAAGGCCTGGGCCATCTTCATTTTCTCGGGTGCGGTCTGTCCCCATTACCTGAGGGGCGTGATTAGTTCCTATTTCGGGATGGTGGAGCCGCGCAGCGTTTCCGGTGTTGGTTTCCTCTTGGGCACCTTCGGTGGTTCACTCATCGCCGCCATCACCCGGGCCATCAAAGCCGCTGACCTCTGGGCTTTTATTCGCCAGAGGTTCGGGGGAGGCAATCCACCATGAATCTTGAACTGATCAACTTCATCGCCTGCGGCATGATCGCCTTGTGGGCATTCTGGTGCGTGGTAAGTGGCAAGGTGAGGGACGGCATCCTCGGGAAGCTGATCTACTCGGCTATCGCCATCAGCGTGTACGTGGTCACTACCCGGCATGACAGCTTTCTGTTCGGCCCGACCACTGCCGGGCTGACGCTGCACATCGCCCTGGCTCTGGCCGGCATCCATCACCTGTTCATGGTCACCTACTGGCAGCGGGTAAAAGCCTGGATCTGCCGACATCTGAACTGTGAGCATTGCATGCGGTGTGACAAGGCGCCCGGCGGGGTCGAACGCCGACCCAAGTAAGTCGGGGTGCGCTTCTGAATATGCGAAGCCGGGACAGCTGCAAATGGTCCGCCCGTGATCAGCTTGCCTTGCTATTCGAAACGCGCTTTCCTGATATCGCCGTGCTTGTTTTGCAGATAGACGGAGTAAGGCAATAAGAGAGTGTCCGCGACAGCTGAGAGGCCCATGTCGAGTACAATAAGTGCTGGGGCGGGGTGTCCATCGAAGCCAGTGTTTTGCCGTGGTTCCGCATCCAGTGTGCAGTAATCAAAAACTGCACCGCTATAGATTCGTGGAACCGAGTCACAGTGGGAATGCCAGCGAGCCAGTTTACCGCTAGCCACAGCATCATCCCGAAAGGTCGTATTGATCGTCCCGCATCCCGACGCTGAAGCGACCGCGAGCACCAACAGAATGCACCTGAAATTCATTGATTCAAGTCCTTTAGAAGAATTTTGGATTGTAGACGAGTGGGTGGAATCGCGAATTCTCAGTTCATAGGTTTCGACACCTTTCGCGCATCAGCAAATTGTGTCGCGGCACTGGAGAGGGTTATGGCGACGATAAGCGTCAAGCTCAAGTCAACTCGCCGCCGGTGGGTTATTCCGTGGTGAGTTGCGCCGCCTACTTGATCGCCGCTGCCAAGAATGCCGGTTTGCCACAGGGTTTAGTTGTAGCAATTCTGTATGTGCAAGCTCCCGACGAGATAGCGCGTATGGCGACCTGAACGGCGAAGATGAACTAGTCCAGGTCAACACTCGCGAAACTTGTAGCAGAACTGCTTGTGGCGGATGCTGAGCTGGAAAGGCGTGAAACTTTGAAATTTTTGCTGGAACGGGCCCGTACATTTGATCTCTTTCGAAGTGGTCTTGGGCTAGCTTTATCGCCGATTGGGGGCATCGGCGGTGGAATGGGTGGAACCCTGCATAGCGTTCTGCCGTGCGATGTATTCGCGTCGAAACTGATGAAACAACACGCCCGAGGACGAATAATCAATGCCCAAGAAACTTCAGGAAAGCAAGACAGCGACGGCTGCTGAAATTGAGCGCTCCATCCAGGCACTGAACAAAGTGGCTGAACGCCTCTGGGGCGATGGTCGGGAGGCTGAGGCGAAAGCCCTGCTCGATGCCTTGGATGCTTTAAACAGGGCGCTCGACAGGATCAGGATTGGAGAGAGCCGCAGGGTTCTTCATTGAGCATTTAGAGTTTTACATGACGCCTGCTCGTTCAATGGGTATCACGATTGCGCTGCAGCCACTCATCGACGACCTCTCCAAGCGTTTTAGGTACGCCATCACGTATCCAGGCCATAAAGCCTTTATCAAATTTAAACTTCGCGCCGCAGTGCTCCACCATGAATCTACGGACGTTCTGTGTGTTTCGGTAATTCTTGCAAACTGGCGTATCTCTTGTGAGCTGATCACTGTGCCAATTAAAACTCATGGGCGCTGGCTCCATGCTGAGTGGTCTAATTTGTGAGTTCATGGCATGGGATGCTTGGCGTCTTGCAAGCGGTATCCACACGTCCACGTAACCCTTCTCTCGGGAGGGTTCGAAATCCGGACTGTACTGCTCGAACTCAGGCGCGTCGGCAAGCTCGTATTCGGATTCAGGCAGCCAGTGATTGAAAATCGTGAAGAACGTCTGATGGATCGTCGAGATGTGGCCTTGGTGTCGAAAAACCACATAGTCTTGCCGCGGCACCCTGAAATACCGAAAAGCCGAAGGAAGACCGTCAACGCAGGACACCTCTGTGCCGGCAATGTACTCAAAACTACCGTCCAGTTCAGGATTACAACACAGGCCATAGCTCCAGCTGTTTACCTGATCTAGAACCTGTCCCAGGTAGGGGGAGAACGCTTGCCATAGGCCGACGATGCCTTCGTTCCTATCGAAGGTAAAACGATCCCCAAGACCCGCTATGAAAAACGCTGCTCTGGTTTCAAAACGGGGTTTGGAGAGTGTTACAAGTTTCCTTTCTTTCATACGTAATGGCTCCACCAGCGAGAGATGTGCATCCTCGTGCCCACGCACCTGCTTCGGAGTGAACCCAAACAGATCGCAGAAGGCGCGCGTAAAAGCTTCATGGGAGCCATAGCCAGCATCCAGCGCTACTTGCAGGATATCCGGTGCGCCTCGACGCAAGGTCAGTGCCGCTTGGCTCAAACGCCGTGCACGGATGTAACGCATCACCGACCAACCCGTCGACACTGCAAACAAACGGGCCAGGGCAAAGGGAGACATGTTGCAATGGCGCGCGACACGTCCCAGATCGAGTTGGGATCCCAGTTCCAGCTCGATGTACCACAAGGCCCTTTCGATACTCAGCATGACGAATCTCGATGAATGCTGAAGCGACGTTATCAAATGAATGGGGACAGTATTTGATCGTTATTGCGGTTTCCGCTTTCCACGCTAGGGCATATGAACGACCTCCACGTCTGCCTGCGTGCATATCAAGGACGAGCCATAAGGCTACTGCCTACACTGGATTAACTCACTCATCGAAGGATATGGAATGCTCATCGTCTTCAGCGGCCTTCCCGGCACCGGAAAAACGACTATCGCCAATGATCTCGCCGCGACAACAGGCGCCATGTACCTGCGGATCGATACTATTGAGCAGGCGATTCGAAACTCGGGCGCTCTTGCGCAAGATGTGGGGCGCAGTGGCTACATGGTCGCCAATGAGCTTGCGCGGAGTAATCTTCGTTTGGGCCGCACGGTCATTGTTGATTGTGTCAATCCCGTCCTCGAAAGCCGGATCGCGTGGAGCGAAATCGCCTCACAGGCCAGTGTCCGATTAGCAAATATCCAAGTGCTCTGTTCCGATAAAGATGAACATCGACGCCGGGTCGAAACAAGGATGGTTGATGTTCCAGGGCTGACTCCACCAACCTGGCAATCGGTACTGGATCATGAATATGAGCCATGGGATGAAGCTTCGTTTTGCATAGACACAGCCTTGGTCTCTCCGGTGCAAGCGGTCTCGATGATCATCGACCGATTCCTGTCCCGTGAGTAACGTCGGCGCGCGGCGCAGTCCACTCAGAACTCCGTGTCCAGCGCCAACGCTCCCTGAATCCACCGATCCAAACTCCGGTTTTTTCTGTACCTGCCGTTCATCCATTGCCCGGCACTTGCAGTTGCCCAGACATCTCTGATGTTTAAGCGTGGAAATCCCTCGCGTCAGAACGGAGAGCCATCATGGAAATCGACGAGAATGCCCCTGGGAACAAATCCCAGCAGGACGTAACCCGTGGCACGGATAATGAAACAGGCCACGATCCCAAGAAGGACGGCCCCGAGGTTCCATTGCCGGCGGATGATGAGGCTCCTGTCGAGGAGGATATGTCTGATGTGGAGGCCGCCGATTCGGTGGCCAGTGAGCATCCCGACGCTTAGCTTTTGTCCTTGCTGATTTATGGCAAAAGCGGGCGACTTATGAGTCGCCCGCTTTTTGTAGGTCTCAGTTTCTAAAAGCAAGGACTCGGTCCGATTGTCTACCGCTTGCGCTGACATCAATCCGGGGATCTGCTTGATCTTGCGCGAAAAAATGATGCTGGTATGGTGGCGCCTCGTTTAAATCAGCGTTCAAGAGGGATCTTCTATGCACTCATTTTTCGCCAAGACCTTTGGGGGTCTTACTACCAGCTATTACATCCGTCAGTTCCTTTTTGGGCTGGTGTTCGCTGTGATGATCATCTCTTTGGCCGCCAATGGCCCTGGAGGAATCGGTGCCAAGCCTGGGCTGATTGTGTTGGCGGTCATCAACTCATTGCTCTATCCGTATTCTCGGTTCGTCTACGAAAGCGTTGTTGGCTACATCATGGGTAACAACGTTTTTTTCGTGAATGCGCTGTTCATGCTGATAGTGAAGGTTTTCACCATGGCGATGTGCTGGTCGTTGGCGATTTTCATAGCGCCGGTGGGGCTGGCGTATCTGTTCTGGCGTAACAGCCGGTCGGCGGTTGAGTAAGTCAGCAGTTCAGTGCGCTCGCAGTGATAACTGACGAGAATGGCTAAAGGAAGCCCTACATTGAATCGTAGGGCTCCCCATGACTTCTTTGCTGACACGGTTCCTGTCTTGCGGCCCTGGGTTGTTCAAGTGACGCAGCAAATATTTTAAGAGGCCATCTCTTGTCGAACGTAGAATCTCGCCTGCATGAACTAAAGCTCCATCACATCTACGACGGCTTCAAACAGCTGCTCCCCATTTCTCTGTTCGTCGTTGTATTCGGCGTCGCCTTTGGCTTGGCCGCAGCGCAGTCGGGGTTGAATGATGTTTCAGCCGTGCTCATGAGCACGCTGGTATTCGCCGGCGCTTCTCAATTTGCTGCGCTGGATCTGTGGGGCCAACAGGTCCCGGTCGTTCCGTTGATGATCACCGTCTTTGCCATCAACGCCCGGCACCTGTTGATGGGCGCCACGCTCTACCCATGGCTACGGGAGCTGCCGGTTGCCAAGCGTTATGGTGTGATGCTGGTGGTCTCGGACGCCAACTGGGCCATGGCGATGCAAGCGTTCAGCCGTGGAAAACCTGGGCTGGGGCTTTTATTTGGCGGTGGCATCGCGCTCTGGGTCGCCTGGATCCTGGGCAGTTGGCTGGGGCTGCACTTTGGCAGCGCCATTGAAGACCCGGTCAGTTTCGGGCTCGACATGGTGATGGGGTGTTTCCTGTTGGCGATGGTCGTGGGCGGGAAGAAGAACCTGCGTATGCTCATCATCTGGACTGTGGCGGCCTGTTCATCGCTGTTGGCCTACTGGTATCTGCCGGCTAACAGTCATGTCGTGGTGGGGGCTTTGGCGGGAGGTATTCTGGGCGCGTTGTGGATGGAGAAAAAACAATGAATATCGACACGGCGGGCCATGGCACCCTGATCATCATCCTGATCATGGCCATCGTGACGTTGGCGACCCGCTGGGGCGGTGTTTTCGTGATGTCGTTCGTGCCGATCAACTATCGGGTGCAGCAATTCATCACGGCAATGTCCGGCTCGGTATTGGTGGCCGTGCTTGCCCCGTTGGCGATCGAGGGTGACAACGGCGCGCGCCTGGCTTTGCTGAGCACCGCAATCATCATGGTGATCGTGAAGAAACCTCTGCCGGCGATTGCGGCCGGGATACTTGCAGCCGCTTTGGTCAGGCAGTTCTGAAACCATGTCGCCCGCTCACAAGCGGGCGATGAATTCCAAGTAACACAGGTCAGAAGTTCAGGGCCAATGCCTCCCCAAACGAGTGGTCCTGAACGCCGGCCATGAAGTGTAGTGGCATCTTCTGTTTCGCCTCGACCGGCGCAATGTCAAAACTACCGACTATTTGACTGTGAAGTGCACGTAGCCGTATCGACTCTTCTTCCTTTGCCTTTGCCATTCTCGCGTGGTTCGCTGCGATTTCATTGAGAGTTGACACGGTACATCTCCGGTGACTGACCAGCAGTGATAAGACGGCCGCCGCGTCAGGGTTACGTCGCCCTGGGGCTGCCATGACAAGTCGGTGCAAACCCTGAGCCAGACGTGGCGGCGAAATGCGCGTCACCTTCCATTAGCGACGAATGGTGGGCACCGGGAAACTCTAACCGCCCACAGATGAATATTTAAAGACGCGGGCGACTTCTCAAGCGTCTGTGTCGGCGCCATAGCCGGCCGGCATGCCTGCCGTCTTGCTGAAGAACGCGACCACGGTGATGCCGATCAGGCTGGTGGCAAGCGCCAGCAGCAGGATCACCTGCTGCGTTCCGACGGGCGCTGCCAGCAGTGCGACCAGCAGCCCCGCCAAGGGCTGTGACAGGTTGTTGAGCAGGGTAATGACGCCGACGGTCTTGCCAAAGTCCTTGGCTGGAATGACCTGCTGGCGAATGCTGCGTATGTAGACGTTGAACATCTTGTCGAAGCCGACGATCAGCAGAAATCCGACGACGTAACCCCACACTGTCGGGCTGAATGCTGTGATGAAGGCGCCGGCGGCGATCAGCGTGTAAGACACACTGCCCAAGACTCTCAAGGGCAAGGTCACCCGCGCCAGGAAGAACAGAATGATGATAGTGGTCACGGCCCCGGCTGCCTGTAACCAGGCGTAGTAGTCCTTGCCGGCGCTGTACTCGCCGATCACCATGGCCGCCGAGGTGGCGAGGGTGACGCCGATGATCAGGTTGACCCCTACGGCCAGGCCGATGATTTTTTTCAGCTCGGCCAGGTTGCGGATGTGACCGAAGGCAATACGCAGCGGGTTCAGCCAGACGTCGTGATGTTGTTCGAAGGTTTCCAGTGTGACCGCGCTGGTGCGCTGCCAGAACAGCATCGCCAGGTCCGCCAGCAGGAACAGTACGGCAATCGCCAGCACCACCCAGTGCCAGGCCCATACCTCCAGCATCAGCGCGGCGATCAGCGGGCCCAGCACCAGCCCGGTCTGGTCGGCGATCTGCGAGTACGACAAGGTCTTGGTGTAGGTGTAATGCTTGAAGATGTAGGGCATCACCACTTCGCGAGCCATGATGCCCTGGGTGGTCAATACACCGCAGACCGCCGAGAGGGCGACGATCCAATAAATGCCGCCAAAAATCATGAAGAGCACCACGGCGGCGATGCACATCACGGCGCGATAAACCTGGCTGATGTGCAGGATTCGAATGGGCGAGAACTTGTCGCACAGCGCCCCGCAGATCGGGAACGACAGAAAGCGTGGCAGGGATTCGACGAAGAAAGCCAGGCCCGCCCAGGAGACGCTTTGGGTGGTTTGGAAAACAATCAGCGGGACGATGAACAGCAGTATCTGGTCGGCCAGCCGTGAGAGGAACATTGAAACGAAAAAGGCCAGGTAATCCTTGCGCATGGAGCTCCTTGAAAACGTCGTTGTACGGTATCGGGCCTTGCTGTCAGCGCGCAGTATGATATGGAACTAATATCACTGTTAGCCTCTATATTCACAGGGATGTTCCCTTTTCAGTGAGAACCACCATGTTCAAATCGCGCTCGTTGATTGTTGCGGTTACCTGCTTCGCCCTCGTGGCGGGTTCTACCGCTGTAGTGGCGAACCCGGGTAACGACAAAGGGAACGCCAAATTCGATCAAGGCCAGGGTCAAGGACAAGGAAACAAAGGCGGGCAGGGCAACAAGGGCGGTCAAGGCAACCCAGGTAGCAATCAGGGCGGCAAAGGTAACCAGGGCGGCAAGGGCAACCCATCGGGTGGTGATTGGCACAACGGCCCCAGCATCGACCGCGGCGGCATTCTCGGCCTGGTGAGCGGTCACCGTGATTATTGGAGCCCCGGTCCGCCACTGCCGCCGGGTATCCAGAAAAACCTCGCCCGAGGCAAGCCGTTGCCACCGGGCATTGCCAAAAAGCTGGACGGGCGCTTGCTGGGACGCCTGCCGCACTATGACGGGTACGAATGGCAGCAGGTGGGCACGGACCTGATTCTGGTGGCGATTGCCACCGGCATCATCTATGAAGTGCTTAACGGTGCGTTCGACTAAAGCGCCAATGGAATAAATAGCAGCCTCATTCGGAGTGATGCCAGTCAGTTAAGCGAAACGCCTGTGGGAGTGAGCAAGCCCGCTCCCACAGGTTTTGCATCAGCTTTCAAGTTGTCGCAGGCGCTTGTACAAGGTGTTGCGGCTGACCCCCAGCCGCCGCGCCAGGTGCGAAATGTTCCCGCCCACCGCCTGCAACTGGCGGTTCAGGTCCTCGACATCGTTCAGGTCGACCATCAGCGGCTCCGGTGTTTCCACCGGCTCCATTTCAAGATCAATGAAGAAGTCGTCTGGCAGATGTTCCGGGCGGATCGGCTGCTCTTCGGCCATTGCCAGGGCCACTTGCAGCACGCTGCTGACCTGGCGCAGATTGCCTGGCCACGGATGGCGTTCGAACAGATCCAGCACTTCGCGGCTCAGGCCGGCCCATTGTGTGGGTTCGCGGTGGTGTTCCCAAAGACGTTTGAACAGGGCCTGTTTGTCATTGCGTTCGCGCAGGGGCGGCAGTTCCAGGGTCAGGCCGCCGATGCGGTAGTACAGGTCTTCGCGGAACCGGCCCAGTTGCACCTGTTCGCGCAACGAGCGGTTGGTGGCGGAGATGATACGAATGTCCACCGCAAACAGCTCGGCGCTGCCCACCGGTTGCACGCAACGCTCCTGCAACACTCGCAGCAATCGGGCCTGGGTCGGGAGGGGCATGTCACCGATCTCATCGAGGAACAGGGTGCCGCGGTCGGCCTTGCGGATCAGGCCGATACTGCCTTTTTGATTGGCGCCGGTGAAGGCGCCTTTTTCATAACCGAACAGTTCCGATTCCACCAGCTCGGCGGGGATCGCCGCGCAGTTGACCGCAATGAACGGCTGCTTGCTGCGGGAGCTGGCCTGGTGAAGGGCTTTGACGAACACTTCCTTGCCGACCCCGGTTTCGCCGTGGATCAGCAGTGGAATGTCCTTCTCCAGCAAGCGCTCGGCCTGGCGTACGGCTTTTTCCACGCGGCTGTCGCCGAAGTGCAGGGTATTGAGGCTGATCACGTTCGCGGCGGGGGCGGACGAGGGCGCTGGCTCGCTGAAGACCCGGGCCTTGACCGTCACCTGTTGCGGGCGTCTGAGCAAACACTGGAAGCGATTGCTCCCCGACGCTTGCAGGGCGAACGGCAGGCCGTCGGGCTGGTTCAGCAGCTCCAGCAGCGAAACCTTGAACAGGCTTTCGATGCTCACCCGTGACAGGCGCAGGCCCAGCAGATTGTCGGCGCGGCGGTTGGCGGAAAGCACCTGGCCGGTTTCATCGAAAATCAGCAGCCCGGCCCATTGGCTGTCGAGGTTGTTCAATCCGGTGTTGAAGGTCAGTTGGAAATGCTCACCGCGAAACAGGTTGAGGATCAGCCGGTTTTCCACGGTCTGGCTCATCATCTTGACCATGCCCAGGGTGTGGGAGGGCGGCAGGTAGCTGTCGCTGGAAACGTCCAGCACTGCGATGACCTTGCGCTCGGCGTCGAAGATCGGCGCGGCGGAGCCGGTCATGAAGCGGTTGGCCTTGAGGAAGTGTTCATCGTGTTCAATGTGCACCGCCTGTTCACAGGCCAGGGCGGTGCCGATGGCATTGGTGCCGCTGCAGCGCTCCATCCAGCTCGCCCCGGCGCTGAAACCATGGGCCAGTTTCGGTTCGATAAAGCGCTGGGTGCCCCACGAGGTCAGCACCTGGCCCTGGTTGTCGGCCAGCATGATCAGGCAATTGGAGTTGCTCAGGATATTCTCGTAATACGGCAGGACTTCCTGGTGGGTGGTCTGCACCAGCGAATGCTGGCTTTCCAGCAACTGGGCAATGCCTTCGGCGGGCAATTGATCGAAGGCAGGCACACTCTGGTGATTCAGGCCAAAGGCGCGGCAGCGGGACCAGGAGGCCTGGATGATGGCTTCGTGGGACAAGGCTGGAGCAGGTGCGGCCATGGGGCACTCTCGCAGATGTTGTTTTTATTGTTGTGATAAGTCTCGCACATCCTCCTTGTGCTGGGGCATGCCTGAATGTCACTTGATACACGAAACCTGTGGGAGCGAGCCTGCTCGCGATAGCGTTTGATCAGTAGCATTGATGTGCCTGACACAAAGCTATCGCGAGCAGGCTCGCTCCCACAGGATCGAAGTCAGGCCGGCCGAAAACCTTTATTCAGTGTTGTTCAAAATTGTTCATTGTCAACCAGCAATCTGTTCAGTTGTTCAGTCAGGTTGTTCATTTTCGTTCATCAACGAACGTTCTTTTCTGAAGGATAAGAGAAAAAATCAACAGGATCATGAGCTTGTGATTTCTGGCACGGCTTTCGCTTTTAGACTCGGGTCGCTTGACTCCAAATAATAAAAAGGCCGAGCCATGTCATTAACGCTTGAGCACATTTGTCGCACCGTCGAAGGCCAGACCTGGATCGACGATGCCAACCTGAGTTTCGAACCCGGATCGTTCAACGTTCTGCTGGGCCGCACGCTGTCCGGCAAGACCAGCCTCATGCGCCTGATGGCCGGTCTGGACAAGCCCGACAGCGGTCGCATCCTGATGAACGGCGTTGATGTCACCCAGCGCCCGGTGCGCCTGCGCAACGTGTCGATGGTCTATCAACAGTTCATCAACTACCCGACCATGACGGTGTTCGAAAACATCGCCTCGCCGCTGCGCCAGGCCGGTGTGTCCAACGAGGTGATCCAGAGCAAGGTGCTGGAAACCGCGAAGATGCTGCGCATTGAGAAGTTCCTGCAGCGTCACCCGCTGGAGCTGTCCGGTGGCCAACAGCAGCGCACCGCCATGGCCCGGGCGCTGGTCAAGGACGCCGAACTGATCCTGTTCGACGAGCCCCTGGTGAACCTGGACTACAAGCTGCGTGAGGAACTTCGCCAGGAAATGCGCGAACTGTTCCAGGCCCGCCACACCATTGCCGTCTACGCCACCACCGAACCCAACGAAGCCCTGGCTTTGGGCGGCACCACGACGATTCTGCATGAGGGCCGGGTGATCCAGAGCGGCAAGTCGGCCTCGGTGTATCACCAGCCGCAAACCGTACTGGCCGCCGAGCTGTTCTCCGAGCCACCGATCAATCTCATGCCGGGCCGCATCGCCGGCAATGAAGTAAGTTTCGCCAATTTCGTGCACTTTCCGCTGAACGTCGATCTGCGGCCGGTGGGCGAGGGTGAGTTCCGCTTCGGTGTGCGGCCCAGTCATATTTCCCTGGTGCCGAGCAACGACGACGACCTGGAACTGGCGGTGACCGTCGAGGTGGCCGAGATCAGCGGTTCGGAGACATTCCTGCACGTGCGCAACGAGCATTTCCTGCTGGTGCTGCACTTGTCCGGCGTCCATGAATACGACGTGGATGAGCCGATCCGCATCTACATTCCGACCCACAAACTGTTTGTCTTCGATGCCCAGGGCAAGCTGGTCCAAGCCCCAGGCCAGCGTATTGCGAGGGTTGCCTGATGGCTGAAATTCGTTTGCAGAACCTCGCCCACAGCTACACCAGCACCCCAGCGGGCCCAGAGGATTACGCGATCCGCGAGATGAACCACATCTGGGAGCAGGGCGGCGCCTATGCGTTGCTCGGTCCATCGGGCTGCGGCAAATCCACCTTGCTCAATATCATTTCCGGACTGCTGAGCCCCTCTGAAGGCCAAGTGATGTTCGACAGCAAAGTCGTCAACGACCTGACCCCGGAGCGTCGCAACATTGCCCAGGTGTTCCAGTTTCCGGTGGTGTACGACACCATGACGGTGTTCGACAACTTGGCCTTCCCGCTGCGTAACCAGGGCATGGCGGAGGCGAAAATCCACACCAAGGTGCAGGAAATCGCCGAGGTCCTGGACCTGCAGAACCTGCTGGACAAAAAGGCCCGCAACCTCACAGCCGACGAAAAACAGAAGGTCTCCATGGGGCGCGGGCTGGTGCGCGACGATGTGTCGGCGATCCTCTTCGATGAACCGCTGACGGTGATCGACCCGCACCTGAAATGGAAACTGCGGCGCAAGCTCAAGCAGATCCACGAGCAGTTCAATATCACCATGGTCTACGTCACTCACGACCAGTTGGAAGCTTCTACCTTCGCCGACAAGATCGCGGTGATGTATGGCGGTCAGATCGTGCAGTTCGGTACGCCTCGGGAGTTGTTCGAGCGTCCGAGCCACACCTTTGTCGGCTATTTCATCGGCAGCCCGGGGATGAACCTGATCGAGGTCACGGCACAACCCGGCGGCGTCGGTTTCGCTTCCACCCACTTTCCGCTGTCCGAAACGTTGCAACGCGGTATTGCCCAGGCCGAAGGCAAAAGCCTGAAGGTCGGTATTCGTCCTGAATTTGTCCATGTCTGGGACGGGCCTTACGACGATGCGATGCGGGCCGATGTGGTCCACGTCGAGGACCTGGGCACCTACAAGATCCTCACCCTCAACCTCGATGGCGCGCCGATCAAGGTGCGCCTGGCCGAAGACAAACCGGTGCCCGAAGGCACTGCGTACATCAGTTTTCCGGGCCAATGGCTGATGGTGTATGCCGATGAATACTTGCTGGAACCGTTGAGCGAGGTGCAGCCATGAACAAGGTGCAGAACAACAAGGCCTGGTGGCTGGTGTTGCCGGTGTTCCTGCTGGTGGCGTTCAGTGCGGTGATCCCGATGATGACCGTGGTCAACTATTCGGTGCAGGACATCTTCGACCAGTCCAGCCGCTATTTCGTCGGTGCCGATTGGTACAGGCAGGTGCTGCTCGATCCACGGCTGCACGACTCGTTACTACGCCAGTTCATCTATTCGGCGTGCGTACTGCTGATCGAGATTCCGCTGGGCATCGCCATCGCCCTGACCATGCCGACCAAGGGCAAATGGTCGTCCCTGGTGTTGATCATCCTGGCGATCCCGCTGCTGATTCCATGGAACGTGGTGGGCACCATCTGGCAGATTTTCGGCCGCGCCGACATCGGCCTGATGGGCTCCACGCTCAACGCCATGGGCATCAACTACAACTATGCGGCCAACACCATGGACGCCTGGGTCACGGTATTGGTGATGGACGTCTGGCATTGGACGTCCCTGGTGGCGCTGCTCTGCTATTCCGGGTTGCGGGCGATTCCGGACGTGTATTACCAGGCCGCGCGAATTGACCGGGCCTCCAACTGGGCGGTGTTCCGGCATATTCAGTTGCCGAAAATGAAGAGCGTGCTGCTGATCGCGGTGATGCTCCGCTTCATGGACAGCTTCATGATCTATACCGAGCCGTTCGTGCTCACCGGCGGCGGGCCGGGTAACGCCACCACGTTCCTGAGCCAGACCCTGACTCAGATGGCCATCGGTCAATTCGACCTGGGCCCGGCGGCTGCGTTTTCCCTGGTGTACTTCCTGATCATTCTGTTGGTGTCGTGGCTGTTCTATACCGCCATGACTCATTCCGACGCCAACCGTTGAGGCCCGCGCCATGAGCAAGAGAAAGCTGATTCCGTTGCTGATCTACATCCTGTTCCTGCTGGTGCCCATCTACTGGCTGCTGAACATGTCGTTCAAGAGCAACACCGAGATCCTCGGCACCCTGACGCTGTGGCCCCAGGATTTCACCTTCCAGAACTACAAGGTGATCTTCACCGACCCGAGCTGGTACACCGGTTACCTGAACTCGCTGTACTACGTCAGCCTGAACACGGTGATTTCCCTGGCTGTGGCGTTGCCGGCGGCCTATGCGTTTTCCCGCTACCGGTTCCTGGGGGACAAACACCTGTTCTTCTGGCTGCTGACCAACCGCATGGCGCCGCCAGCGGTGTTCCTGCTGCCGTTCTTCCAGCTGTACTCGTCCATCGGGCTGTTCGACACTCATATCGCTGTGGCCTTGGCCCATTGCCTGTTCAACGTGCCGCTGGCGGTGTGGATCCTCGAAGGGTTCATGTCCGGGGTGCCGAAAGAAATTGACGAGACTGCCTACATTGACGGCTACAGTTTCCCCAAGTTCTTCGCGAAGATCTTCATCCCGTTGATCGGCTCCGGCATCGGCGTCACGGCGTTTTTCTGCTTCATGTTTTCCTGGGTCGAACTGTTGCTGGCGCGCACCCTCACCTCGGTGAATGCCAAGCCGATCGCGGCGGTCATGACCCGTACGGTCTCGGCATCGGGTATCGACTGGGGCGTGCTGGCGGCGGCGGGGGTGTTGACTATCCTGCCAGGCATGCTGGTGATCTGGTTCGTACGCAACCATGTGGCCAAGGGCTTTGCCCTGGGCCGGGTCTGAGGAGACGATGATGGAATGGATGAACTGGACCGGCCCGACGGCGGCCTTCTTTGGTGTCATCGCCTTGCTGCTGGCAGGCATGACTACGTGGGAACTGCGTTCGCCGAGTATCCCTCGGCGCGGTTTCCTGCCGATTGCCACCACCCGTGGCGATCGGTTGTTTATCGGTCTTCTCGGTAGCGCCTACCTGCATCTGCTGGTGATCGGCGCCACCGACTGGAGCATCTGGATAGCGTTCGCGTTGTCTTTGGTGTGGCTGTTGGCAGTGATGCGGTGGGGCTAGTCGAAGGTTCGACGATCAGGCTCTTAAACCCAAACAGGAGGTCTCTATGTTCGATAAAAACAATAAGCTGCGACATAGCGTTTCATTGGCAGCCGTGCTGGCACTCAGCGGGTTGAGCGCTGCGGCCTGGGCCGACGCCTATGAAGACGCGGCGAAAAAATGGATTGGCAGTGAATTCAAGCCGTCTACCCTGACAGCCGAACAGCAGCTCGAAGAGCTCAAGTGGTTCATCAAAGCGTCCGAGCCATTTCGCGGCATGAAAATCAACGTGGTGTCGGAAACCATCGCCACCCACGAATATGAATCCAAGGTGCTGGCCAAGGCCTTCAGGGACATTACCGGGATCGAGCTGACCCACGACCTGTTGCAGGAAGGCGACGTGGTGGAGAAGCTGCAGACCCAGATGCAGTCGGACAAGAATATCTACGACGGTTGGGTCAATGACTCGGACCTGATCGGCACGCACTTTCGCTACGGCAAGACCGCATCAATCACCGATATGATGGCCAACGAAGGCAAGGCCTACACCTCGCCGACCCTGGATCTCAAGGACTTCATCGGCACTTCGTTCACCACCGCGCCGGACGGCAAGCTCTATCAACTGCCGGACCAGCAGTTCGCCAACCTGTACTGGTTCCGCGCCGACTGGTTCGAGCGGGCCGACCTGAAGGCCAAGTTCAAGGAAAAGTACGGCTACGAGCTGGGTGTACCGGTGAACTGGTCGGCTTATGAAGACATTGCCAAGTTCTTCACTGAAGACGTCAAGGAAATCGACGGTAAGCGCGTCTACGGTCACATGGATTACGGCAAGAAGGATCCGTCCCTGGGTTGGCGCTTTACCGATGCCTGGTTCTCCATGGCCGGTGGCGGCGACAAGGGCCTGCCCAACGGCTTGCCGGTGGACGAGTGGGGGATTCGCGTCGAGAATTGCCATCCGGTCGGCTCCAGCGTGACCCGTGGCGGCGACACCAACGGCCCCGCGGCTGTGTTCGCCACCACCAAATACGTGGACTGGATGAAGAAGTACGCGCCACCGGAAGCGGCGGGCATGACCTTCTCCGAATCCGGCCCGGTGCCGTCGCAAGGCAACATCGCCCAGCAGATCTTCTGGTACACCGCTTTTACGGCCGACATGACCAAACCGGGCCTGCCGGTGATGAACGCCGATGGCACGCCGAAATGGCGCATGGCGCCGTCGCCGCGCGGACCGTATTGGGAAGAGGGCATGAAGCTGGGCTATCAGGACGTGGGCTCCTGGACGTTCCTCAAGTCCACGCCTGAGAAGCAGAGGCTGGCCGCCTGGCTCTATGCGCAGTTCGTGACGTCCAAGACCGTATCGCTGAAGAAAACCATTGTAGGTTTGACGCCGATTCGTGAGTCGGACATCAACTCTCAGGCCTTGACCGATCTGGCGCCGAAACTCGGTGGGCTGGTTGAGTTCTATCGCAGCCCGGCCCGTGTGCAATGGACCCCGACCGGGACCAACGTGCCGGACTATCCACGCCTGGCTCAGCTGTGGTGGAGCCACATCGCCGAAGCCGCCAGCGGCGAGAAGACTCCGCAACAGGCACTCGACGGGTTGGCCAAGGATCAGGACGCAATCATGACCCGTCTGGAACGCTCCAAGGCCCAGGCCACCTGCGCCCCGAAAATGAACCCTGAGCGCGACGCGCAATACTGGTTCGACCAACCGGGCGCACCGAAGCCGAAACTGGCCAACGAGAAGCCTAAGGGTGAAACCGTGAGCTACGCCGAACTGCTGAAATCATGGGAGGCGGCGCGTAAATAAAGCTGGACCTGCAATGAATGAACGGCACCGCAAGGTGCCGTTTTTTTTTTGCGGCCGGCCCCTCGACGCGCAAAACGGTGGGAGCAAGGCTTGCCCGCGATGGCGGTGGCACATCCCGCATTAATGCCAACTGACCCGCCGCCATCGCAAGCAGGCTCGCTCCCACAGGGGGATTGGGTGGCGGAGTTGAATCAGCCCGCCTTGGCCGGGCTGGTAGGAGGGTGTCCGGCCACTGGCGATGGCCCGGCTTTCATCAGGACCTCCAATGCTTGGCGGTAGGTGCTGCCCGCCAGGTTCATGCTGTTGTTGTGGGTTGCGCCTGGCACCAGCAACAGACGCTTTGGCTCCAGGGCGGCGTTGAATAATTGTTCGCTCAAGCGTGGCGGGACGTAGCGGTCGGCGGCGCCGTGCACCACCAGCAAGGGCATGTTGATCTCGCGGATCTTGTCGATGGAGTCGAACTTCTGCGACAGCAGCCAGCGCACCGGCAGGGAGGTGTTCGCCATGGCGGTGGCGACATCGCCCAGGGAGGTGAACGTGGATTCGATGACCAGACCTCGGGCGGGCACGAGGCTGCCGTCTTTCGCCGCCTTCTGGCCAAGCTCCGCGGCGAGGTCTACCGCGACGGCGCCACCCAGTGAATGGCCGTAGATCAGCCGCAGGGCCGGGTCCGGTTGCAGCACTTCAAGACGCTGCCAGGCAATGCGCGCATCTTCATAGACGCTGGCTTCCGACGGCAGATCGCCCTGGCTTTTGCCGAAACCACGGTAATCGATGGCCAGCACCGAAAAGCCCAGGGCCCTTAACTGCCGAATACGAAACAACTGACCGGTCAGGTTCCAGCGCACCCCGTGCAGGTACAGAATCGCCGGCGCGTTCTTGCGTTCGGCCGGCCACCACCAGCCGTGGATATTTTCCCCGGCCTTGAAGCTCTTGGGCTTGAGGTCGAACTCCTGCACGTCGCCCGGCAAGCCGCTGAACCAGGTTGCCGTACCTGGCTCGATCCGAAACACCAGTTCACGTTCCTTGTGCTGCAACACGCCACAGCCCACCGGCAGCCCGACCACCATCGCGCTCATGCACAGCAAAGCCAGCCAGCGTCGCCCAAGACGGGAGATAAGAGACGAAGACATCGATGCGATTCGCTACTCAAGGCATGAAGGTGCTTTTTATCAGATTCGCTGGAAGGGTGGAGGGATTTCGGATGGCTTGTTGTCGCGTATCCTAAATCACTGCACATCCCCATATTGGGTCAATATCAAAGCCTTCACCGCCGCGCCGTACGCCACCCTAGGTACGCCCGACAGGCGTTTATGCAACACTTGGGTCAGTGAGTCCCCTGGCATCAGGCTCGCGTCGCCAAAGTCTTCATCCAGGTGCAGTGGATGAACGATTACCTCAAGCGAGCCGTGACCTGGCGGCGCGGCGTGGTGCAGGTCGGCGGGTGTGCAGACGTAGTCGGCTGTCGCGCCGCACAGGCTGCGCAGGCGACGGTTGAGCATGGTCTTGAACAGGCGCTTGGGCAGGTTGAGATTCGCCCCCAGGTTACGCGCCAACCGAATCGGCACGCCGTGTCGGGCGGCAAAGCGGGCCACCAGCTCTCCAATGGGCCAGATGTTATGTACGTGTTGATGAGAATCGAGGTGGCTAGGCCGCAGGCCATGGTCCAGGCAGCGTTGCCATTGGGCATCAAGCTCTTCCTGTACCGCGCGGAGGTCCTTTGAACCAAGGCGCAGGCAGTAGCGCGAGAGGTTCAGGTCGAACTCGCCGTTCGTGTCGCAAAACGCCGGTCGCGAAGCAATGGTCTGGCTCAGCGGGCGGCCGAAGCTGAGATTGAAATGCAGGCCGATTCGGCCGTCGAGTAGCGGTTTGCGGGCCATTTCACAAGCTTGCTCGAAAGCCGGCATGTTGGCCATGGCCGTGGCCGAACTGATCACGCCAGCCTCGAAGGCCCGCAGAATCAGGGAGTTTTCGTTGAGATCGAGTCCGAAGTCGTCAGCGTTGACGATCACTTGGCGTGGCATTCACATTCTCCTGGCGCTTGGGGGTAGATGACGAAGTCGCTGTCGCGCTTTGCCCGGTCGGGCGCTTGCGCAGTAACGGTTTCAGGCTTTTCCATAACCGCAAGGCGAGCCCCAGTACCAGGCCATCGGGCTGCCATGAATAAAAACTCCAACGCCAGTGCTCCAGTTGTCCGGTCATGCGTTCATGCAGTTGATGGCTCGAGTTCTCCAGGCTGACCCGCGAGGCATCGATCCAGCGCCAGTTGTCATCCAGCCCCCAGCGAATCCACTCCTCGAGCAGAACCCGACCACTGCCCAGGTCGGCATGCTGTGGCAGGAACGCCAGGTTGTAGTCGTACAGTCGTCCCTGATCCAGCAGGCCGAGGCGATAACTGATGCAGCGACCGTCCAGTTCCAGTATCACCACCCGCACCATGCCCTCGGCGGCGAGCGCAGTGAAGGCGTGATTCATCCATTGCCGACGGCTGGGGTCGGCGAAAATGCCGACACCTTCTTCTCCTTTCCAACTGGCTGCCTCGACTTCGGCAAGGTCGTGCAGCAGCAGCCCCATGCTGATGGCATCGGGTGTCACCCGGCGGATTTGGGCACCGCATGCGGCGATCCGCTTGCGCGCCCGGCGTAACTTGTAGCGCGGATCACCGGATATCTCCTGGCGGTCGCTGTCGCTGATCAAATGCACCGGCACCCGGCAACTGAGTCGCCGTTCCCCGGTCGAGCTCAGGGCCATCCAGGCACTGAGGACGCTTCCTTCACCCACCGGTTCGGTCACTTCATTCAACTGTAGTAACGCATGGGGCAGATGTTGGCGGATCTGCATCAGCGCCTCTGCCATACCCTCGGCGTCCAGACGTATCAGCGGCGCGATGCGGTCAGCCAATGGATAGCCCAAGTGACGCAATACCCGGAAACGCAGCCCACAGATACGTTCGCGCCCCGAAATGAGCGGCAGACACAGGCACAGTGTCTGATCCTGCCAGCCAAGCAGTATGTTGAGCTGCTGATCTGGCAGCAGCGCAAATTCCGCCGCTTGCAGCCAGGCCAATGTGTTGAACGGTGTAGTGTCGGGCACCAGGGTTCGCAGCTGTTCATAAGCTGTTGCAGGGAACTGCGCCGCGCCCAAGGAACGGCACCATTGGAACCTGATCGCCATGGACATCAGGCCGCCGCAGTGGTGGCGGACGGCTGGGCCGGTTTGCGAAACGGGTCCAGTAGTGAGCCGCTATAGAACGTGTCGCGGAAAAAACGCCAGCGGCCAAACAGGCAATACACGTGGGTGATTTGTCCGCGCTCCTGATAGTCCATGCGCAGGTGCAGTTTTACGGCTGGAATGTTCTCCAGATCGCAGACGTCGACTACTTTGTCGCTGCCTTTGTCGGCCATGGTCTTCCAGAGATCCAATTGCACATCCACCGACAGCTGACTGCCCCAATAGGCGCGGATCATTTCACCGCCGAACTCGAAGAACTCGCCCGGCTTGACCGGGAACCAGCAACCATAGAAATGGCGGTCGAAATAGTCGCGTTGACTGCCCCAGATGAAAGCGACGGTGTTGCCCTTGTCGTCCAGATACATCAAGCCGGTGTGGCCTTCGGCTGCCAGCTCACGCATGGTCTCGACACGGTCGCCGAAGTGAGTGGCGAAAGCGTCGGCGTTGCTGGTAGTGATGACTTCCCTGCGCAAAGGTGGATAAGGCTTAAGTTTGCAAGGCCGCACAGGACTGACCAGATCCCGCTCCATCCATATCAGTTGGGAGTGAAAAAACACGTAGCGTCTGCACAGCTTTTTGAGCACGGTGCGCAGGCCTTTCTTCTGAATGCGATCACGCAATTTTTGCAGAACGTTCATAGTGCCTCCTGACGGGTGGCGGGTTGGGAAATGGCCCCCATCGCGAGCTGGCTCGCGATGGGTTTTTGGCTGACGAGCGCACTCATGCTGATGTCCCCATCAGCCTCCGGCGCATCGGCAGCCAGTCGCTGGGCAGGATGATCTGTGTCTGCCACGGCGCCACACCGCTGGGACGGCAAGGAGCGACACCATTTGAGCCGGATCGCCATGGACATCAGGCCGCCGCAGTCGATGCAACCGGCTGATCCGGTTTTTGAAAAGCGCCCAGTGCCGAGCCGCGGTAAAACGTGTCGCGGAAAAACCGCCAGTGACCGAACAGGCGATACACGTGGGTGATCTTGCCGCGCTCCTGGAAGCCCATGCGCAGGTGCATCTTGATCGCCGGGATGTTTTGCAAGTCGCAGACATCGACCATCGTGTCGCAACCTTTGTCAGCCATGATCTTCCAAATTTCCAACTGCATGTCCGCCGACATCCTGGAACCCCAGTAGGCACGGATCATCTCGCCACCGAACTGAAAGTACTCGCCAGGCTGGATCGGGAAGTTGCAGCGATAGAAATGGCGGTCGAAATAGTCTCGCGTACTGCCCCAGGCGAAACCCACGGTGTCGCCTTGAGCATCCAGGTACATCAAGCCTGTGTAGCCCTCCGCCGCCAGCTCGCGCATGGTTTTGACGCGGTCGCCGAAGTGCCGGGCAAACGCGTCGGCATTGCTGACCGTGATGAACTCCAGGCGCATTGGTGGGTAGGGTTTGAGGTTATGCGGGGGAAGCGGGGTCCGCACATCGTGCTCCAGCCACACCAGTCGGGAGTGGAAATACGCGTAGCGCCTGAACAGCTGTTTGAGCACAGCGCGCAGGCCTTTCTTCTGGATGCGATCACGCAATTTTTGCAGGGACTTCATGGTGCCTCCTGACGGGTGGCGTGGTGGGAGAAACGAGGTGTGTTCCAGTCCATGGCAAAACAGGGTGTCCCCGGGCAGGAGATACCCGATCTGAGGGGTTTGCATAAGCTCCGGGCCGACCCCATCGCGAGCAGGCTCGCTCCCACATTGGAGGTGTAGCGGCCGCAGCTCTTGTGCTCGGCGGCGAGCCACTGTGGGAGCGAGCCTGCTCGCGATGACGATCTGCCTGACGACGGCGTTCATGCGGATTTCCCCATCAGCATCTGCCGCATCGGCAGCAGGTCACTGGGCAGGATGATCAGCGTCTGCCATAGCGCCACGCCACTGAGGCGGCAGTACCTCGTCAGTAGCGCGACGGTCGCGGCCATATAGGCGATCGAAGACGCCGCGGCGGCCCCGACGATGCCGTAACGCGGAATCAGGATCAGGTTCAATGCCAGGTTCAATAACGCTCCCACACCCATCAGCAGCGAAACCGTGCCGGGCCGGTTCTTGCCCAGCAGATCCAGGCGCAGGATGCTCGCGTAGCACAATCCGAACAGCCCCGGCAGCAGCGCCAGCAAGGCGGGATAGGCTGGTTGGTAGGCCGCGCCGAACAGCGTGACGATCAGCCATTCACCAATCAGTGCCATGCCCAGGCAGGCGCCGAGCATGACCGTGGCGGTCAGGCGCAGGGCCAGAGGCGTCAGGCGTTTCATGTCGGAGTCCTGCTGCAGCAAACGCTTCATCAGCGGCGTGGTGACCGCCTCAGGCACAATCAGCAGCAGTTCGGCGGCGGCGCTGGCCATGGCGTAATGGCCCAGGGCAGTGCTGCCCAGCAGGGCGCCGATGAACAGGTAGTCCGAGCGCAGTACCACTTGCTGGAACAGTAAATCGGGGTGGCTGCGGGCACCGTAGCGCAACAGCTCCTTCTGGTTGGAGCGATCCCATTGCAGGGTGAACCTGTGGTCCCGCCGCAGCCAGACCCAACCGGCCAATACCACCAGGCTCAGACCCGCCAGCCAACTGATCAGTGCGGCCTCCAGGGCGGTGTCTTTCCACATCCAGAACAGCGCCAGAAACAGCAACAGTGGCGCCAGGGATTCCATCAGCCGCAGGGCATTGAAGGCGCCAACGCCGCCGGACGCATTGTGCAGTGTCAGCAGGCCGCTCTTGAGCACGGTCAACGGCACGGCCAACAGCAGCAGCCACGCCAACAGTCCCAACTGTGTGGTGATGTCCAGTTCGCCGCCGAATTCGCGCACCAGTGCCACCACCAGCACCGTCAATAACCCGGCCAACAGGCAGCCGAAGACCAGCACCTGGCTGAGCAGCAGGCCCATCGAGCGTTGCTGAGCCGCTTGATAGCCCACGGCCGAATTCAAGCCGCCACTGGTGACGGCGCTGATCAGGTCCGGCAGGGTGCTCAGCAGGGCGAACAGCCCGCGTTCACTGGGCCCCAGGATCCGCGCCAGCAGCACATTGCGCAGCAGGCGCAGGCCGATCATCGCCAGGCGCGTGCCCATGCTCAGCGCCAAGTGCTTGAGGTAGTGGCCGCGGCTCATGGGCGTGTCCCCCGGCGAATGCGCCAGGCCAGCAATTCAGGGTTCTGGGCATTGCGTTGGCTGACGCCGAAGCGTGGCAGGTTCAATGGATCGCCGTCGGTGCGATACAAGCCGGTTTCGGTGCCCAGGGCAAATGGGAAACCGTGGGCTGCCACTTGTTGACGCACGCGCTCATCGTGATCGCCGTTGGGGTAGCAATACACCGGCAGCGGCTGGGCGCAACCGTTCTCCAGGGCCGCCCGACTGCGGCTCAGCTCTTCGTGCAGACGCTGATCATCCAGCGCGGTGAGAATCGCGTGGCTGGCACCATGGGGGCCGAAGCGGATGAGCCCGGAATCTTCCAGCATTCGTACCTGGAACCAGTCCAGGGCCTGGGGCTGGGCGCCCGTGGGACAGGCGTCGGTGAGGTCGTTCAAGACCTGCGGGTCAAGGCTCTTGAGGCTCTGCAGATAGTGCATCAGCGACAGGCTGCGGCGCTGCTCATCCAAGTCATCGAGCATCACCGGCAATGGCCGGCCGGCGTGCTGCAAATGCTCGATCAACGAGTGTCGCGCCACTTGGCCATGGCTGCCCCACAGGGTTTCGCCGATGCTTTCCCACCAGAAGTGCTGGCGGCTGCCGATGAAGTCGGTGGACAGGAAAATACTCGCCGGCACCTGGTATTGGCGCAGCAAAGGAAAGGCATTCATCGCGTTGTCGCGCCAGCCGTCGTCGAAGGTCAGCGCCACTCGCGGGCGATTCGGGACGCTTTCAGGATCGGCCAGTAGCAGGCTCATCAAGGGCACGCATTCGAAATAGCGTTGCAGCCAGATCAGCAAGCGCTCGAAAGCCTCAGGTCCCACGCACAATTCGTTGCGATGGGGCAGCTCGGCGGCGCGGTCATTGTTAAGGACCCGGTGCAGCATCAGAATCACGCCGGCGCCACGCAACGGACCACGGCCCAGGGACGTGTTCAGGTACAGCCAGCCGCCGGTGCGCTTGCAGACTTGTTTGATGGACATGGGCCGTCTCCTTAGCGGTTCTGCTCGGGGTTCCATTGGCTATAACGATGACCTCGCAGAAACTGCCACAGCCCGATGCTCATGCCCGCCAGCGTCACCAGCACGAACGCCGCCAGGCGAAAGGGCCTGGGCAATCGGTGGCCTACGTCCAGTAAGCCGATCATTGCAATGGCGTAGCCGAGCAGTTGCGCCACCAGGCTCAGGCGATAGAACAGATGTTCATTCCACAGCCAGGCGTTGCTCAGCAGCAGCGGCAATAGCAACACCGGCGCCAGACGGCGGATCAGTTTGTGACTGATCAGGCCGATGGCGTAGAGCCCGTGACGAAGAGGGTTGAGCAACTGCCGACGCTGGGCCAGGCTTTGCAGGCCGCCAACGGTGACCCGCTGGCGACGGCGAAACTGTTTGTCGGCTTCGTCCACGCCTTGGTCGGTGACCCGGGCCAGTGGCGCATACACGATGGACTTGCCCGCCGCCGGCGCACAGGTGCTGAGGAAGAAGTCGTCGTTGACCTGCGCCGGTATGGGTTCAAACAGTTCGCGCCGCAGGGCCAGCAAGGCGCCGTCGGCCGAGACCATGCAACCTGTGCGGCTCTCTACCTGACGCAGCCAGCCTTCGTAGTGCCGATACAGGCTATCGCCCAGGCTCAGGCCCTTGCCCGGCACGGGGATTTCCATGTGCCCGGCACAGGCGCCGACTTGCGGATCGCCCAGCGGGGCCAACAGGTGGCCAAGGGTATCGGCGGCCCATTGGTTGTCGGCGTCGGTGAACACCAGGATCTCTTCAGTGCTGTGGGCCACGCCGGTATTCAGGGCGGCGGCCTTGCCCTGGCGCGGCAGGTCGAGCACGGTGATGCGCGGGTCGATGACCCGCCGAGCGCAGGCCACTGTGTCGTCGGTGGAGCCGTCGCTGGCCAGGATGATTTGCAGCGAGCGCGCCGGGTAGTCCTGGGCCAGCAAGGTGCGCAGTTTCTCTTCGATGTGCCGTGCCTCGTTGTGGGCGGCAATGACAATGCTGACGTCCATCGGCAACGCCGGCCCGTAGCGCCGGAGTGGAAAAAGTGGCGCCAGCAGACTCAGCATCAACGGATAACCGAGGTAGGCGTACACCGGCAGCAACAGGCACGACCAGTAAAGAAATTCAG
The DNA here is from genome assembly GCF_032614175.1 of Pseudomonas sp. P105. Classification (NCBI taxonomy): domain Bacteria; kingdom Pseudomonadati; phylum Pseudomonadota; class Gammaproteobacteria; order Pseudomonadales; family Pseudomonadaceae; genus Pseudomonas; species Pseudomonas sp. P105. The sequence continues at coordinate 4,215,952 of NZ_CP126693.1, read as the reverse complement.
CCACGGGCAGGTCTCCTGACGTTCCAATGACATAGGTTGAGAAGCAATGCGGCGCCGGTCAGGTGCAAGCGCACCCCGTGCAAGGCCCACAGTTGCAGCGTCAGGCGCAGGTCACGCCCGCTTTGACGCAGACTGAGGAACAACGCGGGCAGAGAGGTCAGCAACAGCAGCATCAGCGCGATGCGCGGCTGGCCCTGGAACAGAGCGACCAACGCCAGAAAGTCCAGGCCCCAGGCACCGATGGACAGCGCCGGAAAACGCAGCAGGCGCAGACTCGGCCCATGGCTGCGCAGCAACTGCAAATGGCTGCCCTGGCGCCACAGTTCCTTGCTCATCCACTCCCGCCAACTGCCTTCGTAACCCCAATGCAGGGCCACGTTTTCATTGACCAGCAGCAACTGCGCCCCGGCGTTGCGCAGGCGCAGGGAAAAGTCCTTGTCTTCGCCCGTGCGCAGGGTTTCGTCGAACCCCCCGACCTGCTCAAACCACTGGCGACGCAACAACAGGTTGGCGCTGGGCAGCCACTGCACCCGGTGCAAGGGACGCGAGCCTGGCCGGTGGCTGCGGCGTTGCCAGGCTTGAGCGAACCAAGGCGCCTGAGCGGGGGTGTCCAGGTCCAGGCCCAGCACATCGCCCTGGCCTTGGAGTTCCAGCAGCAGCTTGAGCCAGTTGGCCGGCATCTCGATGTCGGCGTCGATGAACGCCAGCCATTCCCCATGGGCGATGGCCGCACCGCGGTTGCGCAGGGCGCCGATGTGCACGCCGGGCACGATCAGCACGCGCGCCCCCAGTTCGTTGGCAATGCGCGGCCCATGATCGTCCGAGCCGTTGTCCACCACGATCAACTCACAGTCCAGTTGCGCCTGGCGAGCGGCTTCCTGCGCCGCCAGCAACGTTCGGCCAATGTGTCGGGCCTCGTTGAACATCGGGATCACAATGCTGATGCGGCTCATGGACGGGCCTCCTGCGGTGTTGCCTGTTCGGCGTCGTAGCGCAACACGCTGGTGATGGCGAGCATGATCCACAGCAACTTATGGTTGGGGGCGCTGAGGAACATCAAAAACAGCGCCAGCGACAGGAAACTCATGCCCAGGTGCGTCAGCAGGTCCGCCTGCACCCAGTCCCGACGTTGCAACCAGAGCTGGCGGGCGCGCCACAGGTTGTAGAGGCCCAGGCCGATCATGCCGACGAACATCAGCCCGCCAGGGATGCCGATCTCGCTGAAGATTTCCAGGTAAGTGTTGTGGGCCCGGCGATACAGATCCCCCAGCTTGCGATTGGCCGAGAACGCCTTGGCGTAGCCCGTGGGGGCGTAGTGCAGCGGGAACGTGCCCGGGCCGCTGCCCAGCACCGGGTTCTCGCGGATCATTTTGCTGCCGACCACGATGTACGAGGCACGACGGCCCAGGGATTCGTCTTTGTGGGCACTGGCGCCGGCGCTGAGGATGCTCAGCGACTGGATGCGCGCCACGTAGCCGGCCGGCATCACCGCAATCACCAAGGGAATCATGATTGCCAGCCCGAGCATGGCGAAGCCCAGGTGTCGCGGGCGGATGCGCGGCATTTGGGCACGATAGTGATAGAGACCAATCACCAGGCTAAGCAACAGCACCACCAGCCCCGAGCGCGATTCGGTCTTGGTCATGCCGCCCAGCAGCAGGATGAAACAGCCACCCCAGAACAACCGGTGTAGCAGGTTCGGGCTGCGCAACACCAGCAACAACGCCATCGGCACGGTAAAGGCGATCAACAGGGCAAAGGCGTTCGGGTCTTCCAGCAGGCCGGATGCGCGGCCCTGGTCCTGGTATTTGACCGAAAACATTGCCAGCACGCAGGTGGTGGTCACGCTCAGGGTCATCAGTCGGCAGAACAGGTCCAGGTTCAGCTCGCGCCCGATCAGCAGGGTAATCACGAACAGAATCAGCCCTACCATCAGTTCGCGCAGATGGGTCATGGACAGGCCCAGGTTCTGCGACAGCATCAGGCTCAGGCCATAGAGCATCATGAAGGCGATCAGCGGCCGCCAGATATTGCTGCGCAAGCGTGATGAGGGAATCTGGCGCAGGGCCAGTTGCAGCATCAGGATCAGAATCAGCGCCACGCCGAAGAATTTGCTGCCCGAAAAAGCATTCTCCTTGAACAGACCTTCGAACGGCACCAGCGCCGCAATGCCCAGCAAGCCCCAGCCGGGTTTGCGGTACAGCACGGCGACGCCCACCAGGCCGAGCACCGCTCCCGGCGCCAGGAAGGGATAGGGGCTGGCCAGCAACGCCAGGCAAACCAGGCCCAGCAGACTGACGATCGAGAGCGGGACAATCATGGACGAGCCTCCCGTGCTGTGCGGATATAGAGCTGCGACCAGCGTTCGGCTAGGGCGCGCAGGTCATAACGGTCCCGTTGGGTGCGGCGCGCGTTATCGGCCAGGATCCGCGCCAGGGGCGGTTCGCCAAACAGTGTTTCGATCTGCCGGGCCAGTTCGGCGCTGTCGGCCGGCGTCGCGAGCAGGCCGTTGTGACGGTCCTGCAGCACATCGGGAATGCCCCCCACACCGAACGCCACCACCGGCACTCCGGCCTGCATCGCTTCGAGCAGAATCATCGGCGTGCCTTCGGTGCGCGAACTGATCACCAGCGCGTCGAGCTGACTCCACCAGGGGTTCATGTCGGTCTGATAGCCGGGCAGCTCGATGCGAGTAGGTAGGCCCGCGTCGGCAATGCGCTTGAGCAAGGCCTGACGTTCCGGGCCGTCGCCGAGCATCACCGCGTGCAGCGATGCATGCCGCTGGCACAGGGGGATCATGGCGTCGAGGAACAGGTCCGGGCCTTTCTCGTGGCTCAAGCGACCGACGTAGCCGACCCGCCAGCGCAGCCGGTCGTCACGATGAGGCAGCGGTGCTGTGATCGACGGCAGGCCGTTGGGGATCACGTCGAGTTTTTCCGCGCGCACGCTGGCCTGGCGGTGCAGCACGGCAATGCTTTCGGCCACGCAGACCACGCGCTTGACCGAGGCGGTGCGGCACAGTTGCAGGCTCAGCCACGTGTAGAACCGTTGCTTGGTGCTGCGAGGCGTAAAGCCGTGCTGAGTGATGACCAGGGGCAAGCGCAGCAGCGTGGCCGCAGCCCAGCCGAACAGCAGGCCCTTGAAGTTATGGGTGTTGATCAGCGGCTGCTCGTCCCGTCGCTGGCGCAGGTGCTGCAACAGCTCGCCCCAACTGGCGCAGTGGCGGCAATCGACCCCGGCCTGGCGAAAGCGCGTGATCAAGGTCGGCGGCGCCGCCAGGAACAGCACCTGGTGCTGCCCTGGCGTGGCCAGGCAATGATCGAGCAACATCCGCTCGGCCCCGTAGAAGCCGCCGCTGTCGAGCAAATGAATGATCGGCAGGGCGCTGCTGCGGCAGGTCGGGCCAATCGGCGCGTTCAATTGCGCACCCAATGGACAAGGCTGGGCAGGCTCCAATTGCGGTGCGGGTTGACCTGTTCGGGGTTCTGCTCGTTGATCACCAGCAACACCGGTACATCCAGTTGCTGGGTAATCTGGGCAGGGTGCTTGAAGCGATGGTCGAAGAACTCACGCACATAGACCAGAGCGATCGCCAGGAGCAAGCCGCTGAACAGACCGAACGCAATAATCAGCATCGGCTTGGGAAACGCCGGGGCGGTCGGTTCGAACGGTGGGCTGAGGACGCGAGCATTGGACAGGTCGTTGTCCAGCGCGCGGGCGGTGCTGCTCTCGGCGAACCGCTGGGCGTAGGTGGAAAATGCCGCATGCAGGGCATTGATCTCGGTGTCCATCTGCCGCAGCTTGCTCTGGGTTTGCTGCAACTGATGGATACGCTCCTTGAACTCGGCGATGCGCGCGGTTTTTTGGTCGATCACCGAGCTGACGACTGCCAGGTCGTTGGTGCGTTCCTGGATGCGGTTGCTCACCACTTTGAGAAACTGCTGGCGGGTGCGCGCGATCTGCTCCCGAGTCAACAGCATCGGCTCGCTGCCGGGCTGGAAGATCGCCAGATCATTCATGTAGCGGCTGACCTGAGTGGTCAGTTGCTCGCCCAGTTGTTTGATTTCCCGGTCTTCGAAGGCGATGTTGTCCATGGTGGTGGTGAAGGTGAACGGGAAGGTGTAGTCGTTGAACCGTGAGTTGTTCGCCGCTGCCAGGCTGGTCTTGAGGTAATCAAGCCAGCGTTGGCTTTGCAGCAGACGATCGCGGTACAGGTTCAAGGCCTGTTCTTCGGTGTTGATGGCGTTCAGGCGGAAGGTGATCTCCTCTTTGGGATCGGAGGAGCTGACGTCTTCAAGCAGCGCCAGGCGGGTGCCCTCCAGTCCGTCGAGGCGAGTCTGGTACTGGGTTTTCTTCTGCTCATAGAAGGCTTGCGGCAGCTCGATCGATTGCAGGTCCTGGCGACCGGAGAGGTAGTTCTCCAGCAGTTGCGCCACGAACCGGGTGCCCTGGGCCGGGTCGCCGAAGCTGTAGACGATGGAGATGACGTTGGAGCCTGGCAGGGTTTCGATTTTCAGGTTGGCGATGGCTTCGTCGGTCAGCATGTCGAGCGTGGTATCTCGCACCGGATCGACTTCCAGCCCCAGGCCGTCGCGCAGCGGGTTGACGACGTACTCGCGCAGCGGCGTGGTGACATAGTGCTTGAGCGGCTCGCTCACCCATTTGTTGAAGATGCCGGGGCTAGGGGTGTACTCGCCCTGGTCGCGCAGGGTGCTGATGGTCTGCCGGATCAGGGCCGGCGAGCGCAGGATATTGCTCTCGGTTTCCATGTCCGCCAGGGACGGTGGAATGAAGGTGGCGTCTTCCTGGTTCAGCGACGTGGTGGCGTCGCCCTGGGAGAGTTTTTTCGACTGGACGATGACCTGGGCGGTGATGTCGAAGCTCTGTTTGAGCATCAACGGCAGCGCCAGGGCGATCACGGCGAAGATCAGGAAGACGCGCTTCACCCACTGCTTGTTGGCGAAGAAAATCCTGAAGAACTCATGCAGATAGTTTTCTTTGGGGTTCATGATCAATTACCTGCTGCCGAAGAAGTAGCGCTGCCGTTGTTGTCGGATCTGCCGTCGTCGCCTTTGCTGTCAAGGCGGTAGCCGAAGCTGACTCCCATGCCCTGGAACAGCACCACGTCGGCCAGTTGCCGAGCCATTTCACCGGCTTTGGCCAGCCCGGTCTTGGGCACGAAAAGCATGTCTTCGGGCTGCAGGTAGGCGATCTGCGAGGCGTCACCGCTCAGGGCTTTTTCCACGTCATAGTGGCGGGCTTCGACCTGATTGCCGTTGCGGCGCATGATCACCACCGAGTCGAGTCGGGCCTTGACGTTGGTGCCACGGGCCAGGGTCAGGGCCTCGAGGACCGAGATCGGCCGGCGGATCGGGTAGGAACCGGGCTGGGCCACTTCCCCGAGGACATAGATCTCGTTGCCAGCGGTGGATTTGAGCAGCACATCGACGGACATGCGCCCCGGCAATTGGGCGTAGCGCTCGTTAAGGTAGGTTTCCAGTTGATTGACGGTCATGCCTTGCAGCGGCACGGCACCGATTTCGGGGAAGCTTGCGTAACCATCCCGGCCCACGGTGATCTCCCGACTCATGCCGGTGCCCGGGTGGGTCAGGGTGTTGCGCAGTTTTGTCTCGTTGCTCAACGGGCTGGTGACCTGCACCGTCAATTGATTGCGGTTGGGCTGGAACAGCATTTTGCGGTCATAGGCACGCTGTACCTCCAGGCGTGCTTCATCCGTGGTCAGCCCGGCGATTTTTACCGAGGTGTTGGCCCCCGGCAGTTCGATACTGCCGTCGGGCATTACCTGTTGTGCGCCGTTGAGCTGGCTGGCGGCGGTGAAGTTCAAGGCCACCTGGTCACCCGGCTGGACCCGGTAGGCATCCGGCCCGCTGGTGCTGATGTGAAAGATCACATCCAGCACATCCTGGGGACGCAGGGTCTGTTCGACCCGGGGCATGTCGGTGGCCTGGGCGTTGGCCGGTGCCGCCGTAAGGATCTGCACCGGCATGGAGCGGGTTTCGGTGTGGCTGGTGCAACCGGCAAGCGGCAACAGCAGCAGGACAAGCAATCTGGCGTTCATCTCGTCATCCTTTTTGCAGGCTTACAGGTTGTTGTAGAGCCACTTGGGCATGTAGTACTTGCGGCGGTTGAACACGCTGCCCACCACCTTGGCGCCGGCCTGGGTCAGACGCAGGCGAGCGGCCTGGGCCACCTCCCAGCGGGTGTCTTCACCGCGCACCACCAGCACCACACCGTCCACCTGGGTGCTCATGACCAGGGTGTCGCAGGCCGAGTACACCGCGTCAGCGTCGATCACCACAAAGCGATACTGCCCGGCCAGTTGCTTGAACAGCGGGCGAAGCTGCTCGGGGTTCAGGCGCTCGGCATTGCGCCCCAGACGACCGTTGGGCAGCACGTCGAAGGGCAAGCTGGAGGTCTGCACCACGCAGTCCTGCAACAAGGGCGGTGCGAGGCTGTTGAACAGCAGGTCGCTGAAGCCGCGCTCCTTGTGCAGCGATAATTGCTGGCTGAGGTTGCGCGGCGACTGGCTGGCGTCCACCAGCAATACGCGGCCGCTGCTCATCTGCGCCAGTTGAGCGGCCAGGGCCATGGCACTGGTACTGGTTCCGGTGCCGGTGTTGGCGGCCGTCAGAAGCAGAATCCGTATGGATGGGTCAAGCACGGTTGAGGTCAGGTTGGTCTCGCTCGGGCTTGCGATGCTCAGGATATTGGTTGAACCGTCCATTTAACTCGCTCCGTGGCCGCTGAAAACTTTGAAAGGGGTGATCATCAGGATCTTCAAGTCCAGCAACAGGCTTTGTTCGGCGATGTAGCTGAGGTCCAGTTCCACGCGCTGGTCGAAGTCGATGTTGCTGCGCCCGGAGATCTGCCACAGGCCGGTCAGGCCGGGATAGATGCTCAGGCGGACAAGATGGTTGTCCTTGTAGCGGTAGGCGTTGAACGAGGTCGGCCGCGGGCCGACCAGGCGCATGTCGCCGGTCACCACATTGATCAGGTTGGGTAACTCGTCGAGGCTGCTGCGTCGCAGGAACCGGCCGACGGGGGTGATGCGCGGGTCGTTGTCGATCTTGAAGTCGATGGCATCGGCGCCGTGCTTGTTGAGGTGGCGCAGTGATTCTTTGAGCGCCTCGGCATCAGCAACCATGGTGCGGAACTTGTACATGCCAAAGACCCGACCGCGGTATCCGGTGCGTTTCTGCACAAACAGCACTGGACCTGGGCTTGAGAACTTGATCAGCAGGGCCAGGCCCAGCAGCAGCGGGCTGAGCAGTACCAGGATCGACAGCGCGCCGAGACAGGCCACCACCCGATTGGTGCGCGAGACCGTCCAGGGTCGACCGCCGTCGCGACCAGTCAGCCAGCCGCGGCCCTGACGATGGATGGCCGCGTCCAGGCGTCGGCGGTGCTCGGGATCGACACGCTTGTCGCCCCCGCGGGCGGTGATAGGGATGCATTGCTCATGTCGGGTCATAGACTCCTCCGCTGAAGGTTGGTCGCATGCGTTGGGCTGCAAGCGGTGTCGGCGATAGGCAGGGCGTAGTAATCGAGGAACCAGGCAATGAAGCGCCCCAGGCCCTCGTCCAGCTCGATGCGCGGCTGAAAACCGGTGGCCCGCGCCAGGCCGCTGGCATCGGCGCAGGTGTTCAACACGTCCCCTGGTTGCAGGGGCAGCAGTTCGATCCGGGCGGTTTGCCCCAAGTGCTTTTCCAGCAATGCCACATAGGTGCGCAGCGCTACCGGGTGCTGCCCGCCGATGTTGTAGATCCGCCAGGGCGCTGCGCTGGTGGCCGGGTCCGGTTGATCGCGATCCCACTGTGGCGTGGCATGGGGCGGGCGTTCGATCAGCCGGGCGATGCTTTCGACGATGTCGTCGATGTAGGTGAAATCGCGCTGGTGCTCGCCATGGTTGAACAACTGCAACACGCGGCCTTCGGCGATGGCGCGGGCGAACTGGATCGGCGACATGTCCGGCCGGCCCCAGGGGCCGTACACCGTGAAAAACCGCAGGCCGGTGCATGGGATGCCAAACAGATGGCTGTAACTGTGGGCCATCAACTCGTTGGCTTTCTTGCTGGCCGCATACAGCGACAGCGGATGGTCCACGCCGTCCTGTACTGAGTAAGGTGTGCGCTGGTTGGCGCCATACACGGAGCTTGAGGAGGCGTAGATCAGGTGCTTGACCGGATGGCGACGGCAGCTTTCCAGAATGTTCAGGAACCCGCTGAGGTTGCTGTCGACGTAGGCCCGTGGATTCTCCAGGGAATAACGCACGCCGGCTTGGGCGGCGAGATGAATCACCACGTCGGGGCGGTGTGACTGGAACAACTCATCGATGGCCGAGGCGTCGGTCAGGTCCACCCGGGCCAACGCAAAGTCCCCCGCCTGGTCCTTCACCCACGCCACGCGGTCGTGCTTGAGCTGCGGGTCGTAGTAGTCGTTGAAATTGTCCAGCCCCCACACCTGATGGCCGTCGCGCAGCAGCCGCAGCACGCAATGGGCGCCGATGAAACCGGCCGCGCCGGTCACCAGAATGTTCATGCCCGTGGCCCCTGGGTCAGGCTGCTGGGCACGGTGTGACGCAATCCGATGCCGCGATACAAGAGGCCGGCGGCGGCCAGGTGTTCGGGGTTGTACAGGTTGCGGCCATCGATGATGACCCGGGCGCGCAACTTGTTGGCCAACAGAGCGAAATCCACGACCCGGAAGTTCTTCCACTCGGTGCAGATCACCAGGGCGTCTGCATCCTCCAGGGTGTCGTCGCGGGTGGCGCACAGGTTCAGGTCTTTGCGGTAGCCGTAGAGGCGGCGGCATTCGGACATGGCTTCCGGGTCGTAGGCATGGACCCGAGCGCCTTCGCGCCACAGCGCTTCCATCAGGTAGCGGCTGGGGGCTTCGCGCATGTCATCGGTGTTGGGTTTGAAAGCCAGGCCCCAAATCGCAATCGACTTGCCGGCCAGGCCGCCGGAGAACTGTTGCGTCAGTTTCTCGAAGAGAATGTGTCGCTGGCTGTCGTTGACGTCGGTGACACTGCGCAGCAGGCGCAGGGGCATGCCGCTCTGTTCGGCGGTATGCAGCAGGGCGCGCAGGTCCTTGGGAAAGCATGAACCGCCGAAGCCGCACCCGGGGTAGATGAAGTGATAGCCAATACGAGGGTCCGAACCGATGCCCTTGCGTACCGCTTCGATGTCGGCGCCCAGCCTTTCGGTGAGATTGGCCAGTTCGTTCATGAAGCTGATGCGGGTGGCGAGCATGGCGTTGGCCGCGTACTTGGTCAGTTCGGCGCTGCGGTTATCCATGAACATCAGCTTTTCGCGGTTACGGCAAAAGGGCGCGTACAGCTCGCTCATCTGATCGCGGGCCAGCGGGTCGGCGGTGCCGATGATGATCCTGTCCGGGCGCATGCAGTCGGCCAGGGCGCTGCCTTCCTTGAGAAACTCGGGGTTGGACACCACTCGCACGTTCAACTGTTGCAGGCCCCGGCGAGCCAATGCCTGATGGGCACATTCGGCGACCTTGTCGGCGGTGCCGACCGGCACCGTGGACTTGATGATCAAGGTGCGGTCGCTGTCCATGAAGTCCGCGATCTGGCGGGTGACCGCCAGTACATGGCTCAGGTCTGCCGAACCGTCTTCATCGGCTGGCGTGCCGACGGCGATGAAAATCAGTTCGCCGTGATTGACCGCATCGCTGGCCTGATCACTGAACAGCAGCCGGCCACTCTTGATGTTCTCTTCGAGCAGTTCGGACAACCCAGGCTCGCTGATCGGTGGCACCGCTTGCTGCAGCTGACGGATCTTGTTGGGGTCAATGTCGATGCACAAAACGCGGTGGCCGACGTCAGCCAACGCAGCCGCTTGAATCAATCCCACATACCCCGTACCAAATACGCTCACATCCATTTTTGGCGTGCCTCGCAAGACGGTTGATGTAACTCGGATGAAACTGTTTAGAGGGGTATAGCGCAGCTTCAGAAAAGCGTGTCAGCAAAATGACAGTTGTCACTGTTGGCAAACTCGACAGAACTTGGCCTTTTGATATCAAGTCATTGACTGGTTTAGAAAAGTGCCGTTTTTAAAGGGCTGTAACGGCTTTTAACTAGGCGATGAACGGTATTTATCCATAGATTTTTACGTTTAACTGGCTTCAAGTGTGTCATTTTTGGGCTAACTTTTTTTTGACGCATTGGCCGTTCGTCCCTTTTCTTGCGCTTTGCAAAGCCGCTGCTAACGTGCAGAAAACGACCCTCTATCCAACGCCGCCCTATCGCCGAGAAACACATGCTCCGATACCTCAAGGAACTGTTGCTGGTGCTGTACTTGATCAGGGGATATGACTATTACCTTGATCGTCTGAATGCCTTGGGTTTGGGATTTGCCACGTTGCTGTTCGGCGCGATGTTCGTGGTGTTGGTGGTGGCGCTGTGGATGAGTGCGTACATCCGCCAGACCTTCGTGCGCCACTTGTTTGCCTTGGCGATGTTTGGTTCGGCGGTGTTTTTCGAGGTTTACACGAGGGTGACCGATAGCTATCTGACGTACAGCCAGTTTGTGTCGCTGGTGTATTCGGGTGGTTTTATCGGGGAGGCGGCTTCGCAGTACCGCGAAGTGATTGTCAGCGCCGCCACCGGTGGCCTGTTGCTGCTGCTGGGACTGGGTCTCAAGCCTCGGCGGTCGGTGTCATTGCCCGGTTATTTGCCAATCGCCGCACCTGTGTTGGGTGTGTTGTTGCTCAGTGGTGTTCTGTTCGTCCGGGCGGGCGAGGGCGCACGGGGGTTGCCGGTGATGTACACACCGCTGGCCTATCTGAATCTGTTCGTTTACGAAGCCCTGCACAACACCGTCGGTCCTCGGGAGCCGATCCGCCTGACGCGGCCAACATCGCCGATCGAGCATGATATTGTGCTGATTATCGATGAAAGCGTCGCTGGGAATTATCTGGATATCAATACGCCGTTCGGCGTGCACACCGGCCTCAAGACCCCGCCCGATGGGGTGCAGGTGTTCAATTTCGGCTACGCGGCTTCCATTGCCAACTGCAGCGCCGACACCAACGTCACCTTGCGTTACGGCGGCACCCGGGCCGATTACGTGCGCATCAACAGCACGTTGCCGTCGATCTGGCAGTACGCTAAAAACGCCGGGTTGCGCACGGTCTATATCGACGCCCAGCGTACCGGTGGTCACCTTCAGAACCTGATGACCGACACCGAAAAAAACGATATCGACGACTTCGTGCAGTTCGACCGCACCCCGGTGTTCGAGCGAGACATGGCGGTTGCCGCGCAACTGATCGAGCGGCTGGGCAATGACCGGGCCGAGCTGGTGGTGGTGAACAAGCTCGGTGCGCATTTTCCCGTGCATGACAAATACCCGGATGAGTTCATGAGCTATCGTCCCGCACTGCCGCGTGGGCGCTTTCTCGAAGTCGCCGATACCGGCCAGCGTGACGGTTTTGATGGCCGGACCCATGACTGGGAGCTGTACCGCAATGCCTACCAGAACACTTTGCTGTGGAATGTCGGAGAGTTCTTCAGGCGGATCTTCCAGCAGGCCGATTTAGGCAACGCCGTGCTGATCTACACCTCCGACCACGGCCAGGACCTTCACGAGCGCGGCAACCCTGGGCTCAATACCCACTGCGGCGGTGATCCGGTGGCGGAGGAAGGGCTTGTGCCGCTGGTGGTCATAGAAGGCGCGCGCTTGCAGACCCTGGATTGGCAGCGGGCATGGGCACAGAACAAGGACCGCTCCAGCCACTACAACATCTTCCCGACGCTGTTGCAGTTGATGGGGTACGACCCGGCCGGTGTTGAAGCGACCTATGGGAAATCCCTGAGCCAGCCGACCGAAGACGCCTTTACCTTCAACTACCGCTTCAATGCGCGGCTGGGGGCGATGCCTGAATGGAAACACATCGACCTCAAGCACATTGTCACACCAGGCCCGGTTCAGGCCGAGATGGCGGCGGGTCAGGCGGGATCGATGTTGAAAGTGCCGCCGTCATCGCGAGCAGGCTCGCTCCCACAGTAGTCCGAGTTGTCCGCAGGTCTTGCATGCCGCCGCAAATCCCCTGTGGGAGCGGGCTTGCTCGCGAAGGCGGTGTGTCGGTCGGGATCGATGTTGAATGTGCCGCCGTCATCGCGAGCAGGTTCGCTCCCACAGTAGTCCGAGTTGTCCGCAGGTCTTGGATGCCGCCGCAAATCCCTGTGGGAGCGAGCCTGCTCGCGAAGGCGGTGTGTCGGTCGGGATCGATGTTGAATGTGCCGCCGTCATCGCGAGCAGGTTCGCTCCCACAGTAGTCCGAGTTGTCCGCAGGTCTTGCATGCCGCCGCAAATCCCTTTGGGAGCGAGCCTGCTCGCGAAGGCGGTGTGTCGGTCGGAATCGATGTTGAATGTGCCGCCGTCATCGCGAGCAGGCTCGCTCCCACAGTAGTCCGAGTTGTCCGCAGACCTTGCATACCCCACAACCCTGCGGGGAGGGGGCTCACTGGGTTGTGGCGATCGGGCCGAGTCGGGCCGGGTCGTGCAGTAGGGAGAATCCCAGCTCGCGCAATGTGCGGCCGATGAAGCGTGAGCCCACGTCATTCAAGTGTGCGTCATCGCGGTACAGCAACTGCCCGTCCATGATCGGGCTGCATAGCCCCGCTGGGCAGATCACTTGATTGGGGTCGATAAAGCGCACCTGGGGCAGTCTGGCGCGTATCCCCTCCCAATACGGCGCGGTGACGTCCAGCGGTGCCGAGCATGGGCGATCGGTGCCGAACATCAAGCGGCGCACGGGGCAGGTCGCTGCATTGTCGATGTTCTGGTTGCGCAGAATCACGATGACCTGGCCGGTGTTGTTCGCCACGTGCTTGATGCTCGCTTCGATAATGTGCGCAGCCGACGCATCTCTGGGCCAGGCGCCGGCCAGCACGACGTATGGGTAGTGATTCTGCTTGATCAGCTCGAACACCCGGTCGTTGCGCGCCATGCAACGGTCGCCATACGCCTCGGACACCTCGGTGGCATAGCCGAAAATCGGCGGGCAGGCGTCCAGTGTGTAGTCCATTAATCTGATGCCGTTGGGTTTGGCCAGGATATCGACCATGCCCGTGAAATGATTGGCGAACGAGTCACCCACCATCATCCCGTCCAGTTGCTCCTTGTGTGCACCGAGCTGGCAATCCGGATCAGGTTCGGCGCTGTACCGCGCACTGGGCATATGGCAACCGCTGCGAAGCCTGTTCGGTTTGCTCAGCGCCATGGCCTCGAGCCTCGACACTTCAGGCGCAAAACGCTGTGGGAAGCCATTCCATTGCAGGCTCAAGGTCGCCAGGACGGCCAGCCCCAGGGCCGGGACCATGAATCGGCGGACCAGTACGCGGGGAAACTGCAATTGCGCGCCAGTGCGCCGAAAGGGAATTTCGACATACCGCCAGGACCACCAGGACAACAGAATCGACACCAGCACCAGTGACATGCCCACAGAAAGGGTTATCTCGATGCCCAGGTAATTCAGGTAGGCAATCAACGGCCAGTGCCATAAATACAGCGAATAGGAAATCAGGCCTATGAACACCATGGGCCGGTTGGTCAGCAGGCGGGAGCGAGCCTCACCGCTGCCGGCCAGAATCAGCAGTGCCGCGCCCAGGCAAGGTATCAGCGCATTGACGCCGGGGAAGGGGGTGTCCCGGCTCAGGGCAGACAAGGAAAAACTAATCAGCCCATACCCCGCCGCTGTATAAGCCAGCACTTCTATCCTGCCGAGTGTACGTGGCTGATAAAGATAGATACCCAGTGCTCCGCCCAGCATCAGCTCGAAAAACCGTGTGGGCAGCAGGTAATAGGAAGCCGTGACGAAGACGTTCGTGGCGTATTCAGAAAGCCCCACCGCCGCCACGATACCGACGGCCAACACCGGCAGGACATAACGCGGTGTCAGGCGATAGAGCATCAGGATCAGCAGCGGCCAGATCACGTAGAACTGCTCTTCAATCCCCAGGGACCAGGTATGCAGCAGCGGCGCTTCGCTGGCATCGGCGGCGAAATAGTTGCCGTACTTCATCCAGATATAGATATTCGAGACCCCCAGCAGGGAGAACAGCGCACTGACGTTGAGCCGCGTCAGGTCGGCGGGGGAAAGGATGAAGGCCCCTGCGATCACGCTCGCCAACAACACAGTGACCAGTGCGGGCACGATGCGATTGATGCGCCGCTGATAAAAGCGCTTGAGCGAAAAGGTGTTGCCCTTGATCTCGGAAAACACCTGGGAAGTGATGAGGAAACCCGAGATGACGAAAAAAATATCGACCCCCACGAACCCGCCTGGCAGCAGGTCGGCGTTGAGGTGATGGATGAGTACGGCCAGCACTGCAATACAGCGAAGCCCATCGATATCGAGGCGATATTTTGTTTGAGGCATGTCGGCGATCGTCCTTGAATAGGAGGCAATCCAGGTGCGTCATGTTTATGACGAATGGGCCGACTTCATGTAAACGGCACGTATTAGTCATTGATTGATAGCTGGAAATTTATGCTTTGCAAGGCGTCGGGCAAAACCAGGCGGGGCAGACGACCAGCGGTGTTTGCCCGTCGCCTGAGCGCATCCTTGGTCTGCCCGTCACCCAACTCCGCTATCCTGAGCCTCACGTTTACCCATGAGCCTTTTCATGCTTGAAGTTCGCGACGTATTTAAGAGCTATGCCACGCCGCAAGGGCCATTGCCGGTGCTGCAGGGTATCGACCTGACGTTGGCCCCTGGCGACAGCCTGGCACTGATGGGTGAGTCCGGCAGCGGGAAAAGCACCTTGCTGCATCTGGTTGCCGGTCTGGACAAGGTCGACCGTGGCAGCATTCGCTTTGGCGAGCGCAGGCTCGACGGCATGAGCGAAAGCCAACTGGCAAGCTGGCGACGTACACAGATCGGCCTGGTGTTCCAGCAGTTCAACCTCATCAGTAGCTTGCCGGTGGAGGATAATCTGGCGTTCCAGGCGCGTCTGTGCGGTCGCTATGACCCTGCCTGGCAGACCCATCTGGTGCAACGGCTCGGCCTTTCGCAACTGCTGCACCGCTATCCCGAACAACTGTCCGGCGGCCAGCAGCAACGGGTGGCATTGGGGCGGGCACTGGCCTCCCGGCCGCCCTTGTTGCTGGCCGACGAACCCACCGGCAGCCTCGACGAAGCCACCAGCGACGAGGTGTTGCAACTGTTGCTGGAGTTGCTGGACGGCAGCCCGACGAGCCTGCTGATGGTGACCCACAGTCCCCGGGTGGCGGCCCGTCTGAGCCGTCGAGTGGTCTTGCAAGGCGGACGTCTGGCGCAGGTGGCCCAAGGGTGATGATCCTTCGCCAGACGCTCAAGGCCTTGCTCAGCCATTGGCGCCAGCACCCGGTGCAGTTTTTCAGCGTCCTGACCGGGCTCTGGCTCGCCACCAGCCTGCTCACTGGCGTGCAGGCGCTCAACAGTCAGGCCCGGGACAGTTACGCTCGAGCCAGCCAACTGATTGGTGGCGAACCCCAGGCCAGCCTCAGTGCGCCCGGCGGCGGCACCTTTACCCAACAATGGTTTGTCGATCTGCGTCGCCTGGGATGGCCGGTGTCTCCCGTGTTGCAGGCTCGGGTGACGCTGCAGGGGCACGAGGATCAGCGCCTGCAGTTAATGGGCATCGACCCGGTGTCTTTGCCCCCCGGAGCGGCAGTGGCGGGGCAGGTCCGGGAGATGGCAGACGTGGTGGAGTTTTTCACTGAGCCTGGCCGCACCTGGATCGCTGCGCAGACCTTGCAGGCCTTGGGGCTGAGCGAGGGGGACCGGCCCCGGACGGTCGATGGACAATCCCTGCCACCGTTGTTTGTCCAGGCGGACATGGCGCCCGGCGTGCTGCTGATGGACATCGGCTTCGCCCAGCAGGTGCTTGGACGGCCGGACCAGCTGTCGCGCTTGCTATTGCCTGCCACGTTCAACGCGCCCTTGCCGACGGCGTTCAACGGCCGGCTGCAGTTCAAGCGCGCCGATGAAGAAAACAATCTGTCACGCCTGACCGAAAGCTTTCACCTGAACCTCGACGCCTTGGGGGTGCTGTCCTTCGTGGTGGGGTTGTTCATCGTTCACGCCGCCATTGGCCTGGCGCTGGAACAACGCCGCAGCTTGCTGCGAACCTTGCGGGCCTGTGGCGTCAGTGCGCGGTTGCTGGTCACCAGTCTGGCCCTCGAACTGGGCGCCTTGGCCTTGCTCGGCGCAATCGCAGGAGTGCTCAGCGGCTACTGGCTGGCGAGTCTGTTGTTGCCCGATGTCGCGGCGAGCCTGCGCGGCTTGTACGGCGCCGAAGTGGCCGGCCACCTGAACCTCAGCCCGTGGTGGTGGCTCAGCGGCGTGGGCTTGGGCTTGCTCGGTGCGTTATTGGCCGGCGCCGACAGTTTGCTGCGGGCGGCGCGCCTGCCGCTGTTGGCGCTGGCCAATCCCCAGGCCTGGCATCAGGCCCATGCCCGCTGGCTGCGGCGCCAGGGGTGGGTGGCGACATTGGCGGGGTTGCTCGCGGTATCGGCGTTGATCTGGGGTGACAGCCTGGGCAGCGGTTTTGTCTTGATGACGGCGTTGTTGCTGGGCGCTGCCCTGGCTTTACCGGTGTTGCTCAGTGGCACGCTGAAGTTGCTGTTGCGCCGCAGTCGTTCGGTACTTGGGCAATGGTTTCTCGCCGACTGCCGTCAGCAATTGCCGACGCTGAGCCTGGCACTGATGGCGTTGCTACTGGCTCTGGCGGCGAATATCGGTGCCGGCAGCATGACCGCAGGTTTTCGCCAGACCTTCAGTGACTGGCTCGAGCAACGGCTGACCGCCGAGCTGTACATCAATCCGCAAACCCCGGCCCAGGCGGGCGAGCTGCACGTCTGGCTCAAGGAGCAGCCGGCGATCAGCACGATATTGCCCAACTGGCAGGTCTCGATTCCTTTGCAAGGCTGGCCGACGGACATCTACGGCATCATCGATCACAGCGCCTATCGTCAGCATTGGCCGTTGCTGGAGTCGGTTTCCGACAAGCCTTGGGAGCAACTGGCCGGGGGTGACACGTTGATGCTCAGCGAACAACTGGCCCGGCGTCTCAACGTGAATATTGGCGATCGATTGACGATCCCGACGCCCCAGGGACCCTGGACGCCGCGCCTCGTCGGGATCTATGCCGACTACGGCAACCCCAAGGGCCATGTGCTGGTCAATGCCGACCACTTGCTGCGGCATTGGCCGCAACTGACGCCGAACCGCTTCAACCTGCGCATCGAACCCTCCGCGATCCCTGCGTTGCTGACGGCGTTGCAGGCCCGGTTCAGCCTGGATGACAGCCGAATTGTCGATCAGGCGCGGCTCAAGGGCTGGTCGACGCAAGTATTCGAACGCACCTTCGCCGCCACCGCCGCCCTCAATAGCCTGACGCTGGCGGTGGCCGGGGTGGCGTTGTTCATCAGCCTGCTGACCCAGAGCCAAAGCCGCCTCGGCCAGTTGGCGCCGCTGTGGGCGCTGGGGGTAACGCGCCGGCAGTTGATGTTGCTCAATCTGGGCCAGACCTGGCTGTTGGCGCTATTGACCCTGGTACTGGCCTTGCCACTGGGCATCGCCTTGGCCTGGTGCCTGGACGCGGTAATCAATGTGCAGGCCTTCGGCTGGCGCCTGCCGTTGCGGGTATTCCCGTGGCAATTGGCGCAGTTGCTGGGCCTGGCGATGCTTGCCACGCTGCTGGCATCGGCCTGGCCGCTGTATGCGTTGTACCGCACGCAACCGGCGGATTTGCTGAGGACCTTTGCCCATGAAGATTAAACTGGGCTTGATGCTGATAGCGCTACTGCTCTGCGGTTGTGATAACCGGCAACCGCCGCCGAAGGGCTTCGCCGGCCTGGGTGAGCAGGCCGGCGCATTCACGCCCGTGGTGCCGGGGCGGGTATTCAGTTTTCCCGTCGATCATGGTGTTCATGAGGGGTTTCGCATCGAGTGGTGGTACGTCACTGCCAATCTCAAGGATGCTGAGGGCCGCGATTACGGTGTGCAATGGACGCTGTTTCGCAGCGCCCTGAACGCCGCGCCCCAGGCCAGCGGCTGGCGCAACCAGACGATCTGGCTCGGTCATGCCGCGGTCACTTCCAGCGCCGTCCACCATGCCGCCGAGCGCTATGCACGGGGCGCAGTGGGGCAGGCCGGGGTGCAGACGACTCCTTTCGACGCCTGGATCGATGACTGGCGGTTCGCTACACAAGCGTCGGGGACCGATCCATTGGCGGACATGCAGCTCAAGGCCAGTGGCCCACACTTCAGTTATGAGTTGCGCCTCACGTCGACGCGTCCGCTGGTGCTACAGGGCGATAAGGGGTTCAGCCAGAAATCCGAACAGGGCCAGGCGTCGTACTACTACAGCCAACCGTTCTTCCAGGCCAGCGGCCATGTGGAAATCGATGGCCAGCGTTATACGGTCAGCGGCCCGGCCTGGCTCGACCGCGAATGGAGCAGCCAGCCACTGACTGCGAACCAGACGGGCTGGGACTGGTTTTCCCTGCACCTGGACAGCGGCGAGCATGTGATGCTCTACCGCATGCGCCACAAGGAGGGGGCGCCATACCTCACGGGCACCTGGATCGATGCCCAAGGCCAGGCGCAGACCCTGCATGCCGGGCAGATCAGCCTTGAACCACTGGACACCGCCGTGGTTGCCGGGCGCTCGATGCCGGTGCGCTGGACGATCAAAATCCCCGGCAAGCGACTCGACATCACCACCGATGCCTTGAACCCCAACGCCTGGATGAACCTGCGCATTCCCTATTGGGAAGGGCCGGTGCACCTGAGCGGCAGCCACGGCGGCAACGGTTACCTGGAAATGACGGGCTACTGAGAATCGCCGGAACTCCCCGGGAACCTCGACCCTCATACCTTATGAATGCCTCTGAGGAGTCCGTCATGAGCGATGACCTCACACTTCCCTCGCTGGCCGACTGGCAGCGCTTGTTCGACGACAAGACCTACTGGCAGCAGTCGCCCGACGTCCATTTCACCGAGCTGATGCGGGTGGCCGATGACCTGTTCGGCCAGGGCGCTATCGACCTGGCACAGTGGCAGGAACTCAAGGCCAAGGCCGAACAACTGCACCATCGTTCACCCGACGCCAACGTCGCTGAAGAAGTCGCCGATCCTGACGCCTGACGCGCAGGCCCGAAAAACCAAGGAGTTCGCCATGAAACCCAGTGATCAAACGTCGCACAATCCAGACGAGCCGGCGATGCCGGGTGAGGTGGAGCGTGACAACGACGCCCTGCGCCCCAACGATCCGGCTAAACGCAAACAGCAGGAAGGCGATACTGAAGCGGGGGAGACGGATGCACAAAAGACCGCGCGACAGGGCTGAGGATTGATAGACCGCGCGGTCTTGAAAACGCATTTGTTAATGCTGCTTTACTTGCCCGGTCTTGTTCGGCGTAGCGGATATGTTTTTTTTATACTGCTGTTGGATTTTGTATAGCTGTTTGTATAGCTGTTATTGATTGGGCGTTAATAATGACGACTAAAGATAAATAATTATTTAAACAAGCTCCCGGACATATTTTGCAAGTTCCACTATTATTATGCCCGTTCGCCCAGTGTCAGGCTCTTTACCAGTGCATGGAATGCCGAGGCCGTCGCACTGGGCGAACACCATCCTGAATCAATATCTATCGACGATTATCCAGCGACCGGTGAACGCCAGTCATCGGAGCCCGACGTGCCGCTGACTTCGTGGGTCCAGGTGATCTTGCGGTAGGTGAAGTGCACATCTTCCAGATGGGTGAAGTGCGCGTTCGCCGGGTCCTGGCAGTTGAGCATGTAGTCCTTGATATCGACGATGATCGCGTCCTCCAGAGTGGTGGTGTAGTAATGCTCCTGGGTGCCGGCCGCCGAGGTGCGGTACCACTGGATCTCGACTTTGGTCAGGCGTTCTCCGCAGGTCAGGGCCGCCAGCAGCAGCGGCGAGGCCTTGTCGAACACCTTGGTGATGACCAGGGGTTTATGCACGCGCTGGCCGGTTGGCTGACCCGACTGAGGATCGCGGGGGATGATGACCTGGTGCTCGAAGCCTTGCACCATGACTTGATCTTCGTGACCTTCCTGGTAGGTGTTGCCCACCGAGTCGGCCGTAAAGGCGCCGGCAGTGATCAGACCTTGTTTGGTGCCTTCGATGGACATGTAAGCGGGGGTAGCCAATGGATGCTCTCCTTGCGGGATAACTAAAGGGACCTGGGAAGGGAATCGTCCCCAGGTGGCCTGACGGTTATCAAGAGCTATGCCAGCTTCTATAAAAGCTATGTATATCAATAGGTTGGGATTAATCGCCAGTCCATGAGCGCTCCGGCTACAGAGGAATGCGCGCGAGGAGTTGCGTAGTTGGCAAGCCGGATGCGCAATTTCTTACGCATTCGGCTTTCCGGTTTTCCTACATTCCCAGGGCGGACATGCACTCATCCATCGAGCGCTGTTGCGTTTCGGCATACAACTGCAGCTCATCGATGGTCGGTTGTCCCAGCGCTTGCTCGAATGCCTGGCGATTGGACTGTCCGGCGTAGTGAATTTGAGCGGCATCGCCGAGGTTCGACTGGAAGATGCCGGCGGCGCTCACTGGCAGGAAGTCCTCGTACACCAGGGGTTCGGCGTGGAGGTATTGCGCTTCCAGCAAGCGTTCCAGCGAGACCGGTTGCTTGATCGTGCCTTTGGCAGCGAGGCCCTTTGGCGTCACGAAATAGCGAAAGTACGCCAATGCCTGTCGACGCAGCTCATCGTGGTTATCAGGGAACTGGGCAAAATGCTCGGTCATCAGTGCGTTATAGCGTTCGGCGTTGGCTTCGTTGGGAAACGCCCCCAGCGCATCCCGAGCGGCGTTCAGCAACTGATCGTAGAGTGCGCGACCTTTCGGGGTGAGGGCGGCGCCCCGTTGCTCGATTTCGCCGAAGCGGGCGCTGTGGCTGCCTTGGGAGTGGGGCTGGTCGGTGAACGCTACAGGTTCGTCGAGCGCCTTGAAGCTGGTCTGCCGCAGCAGGATCGGGCACTGCCGACGGGGCGGGCCTTCGACGACTGCCTTGGGGGTGATGCCGTGCACGGGCATCTGGGCCTGCACGATGTCGATGTCCAGGGTGCGTGGCGTCAGGTGATTGATGTGCGGGCCCTTGAAAGCCACCACGTCGGCGATCAGCCGATGCTGGGCGCTCAGTTGCCGATATTGCTCGGCCGTGACGGTGGCGCTGTGGTGCCAGCGAAAGGTTTCCAGGGCTTGCAGGACGAAGTCATCAGCCTGTGGTTCGGTCAGACCCCCTTGGCGTTCAGCGAGGTCGATGAGCTGGAGCGCCGTGGAGGTGAAGATCTGGCGCTTGTTCAGTACCGATTCGGCAAAGGCCCGAAGCTCGGCGTTTTCGATCAGCTCCAGACGCAGCAACGAGGTAAACACCCGGAACGGGCTGACCTGCAAGGCGCTTTCATGCACGGCTCGAAATGCCGTGGAATGCACAGGCACCCCGGCGGGCGTGAGGTCGTAGTAGCCCACTGGCTGCATGCCCATGACCGCGAACAGACGCCCCAGGGTTGCCAGTTCTGCGGCGGTGCCGACACGGATCGCGCCGTGGCGCTCCAGGTCCAGACGCTGGAGTTCACCGGTACTGCGCAAGTGTTCGGCCAAGTGCGGGTCGTTGACCAGCACCTGGGCATTGGTCTGTTCCACCAGGTTCATCAGTGCCCCGTACAGCGGCACCTCGTCGCGGTACATGTCGGACATCGCCTTGGAGAAGCGTTGGCGGATCAGGTCGGGACTGACGAAGCTCATTGTGAGAATTCCTGGCGCAAGCTGTGGGAAAGTGGAAGGAAAGATCGCAGCCTTCACCAGCGTCGACAAACGAAGAATCTTCAGGACTTCATTCTGTCAGGGACTGATCCGCCTCCTTCACCGTGGCTCAGGCAAGCCTTGAAGAGCGGCATCAAGGTCACTGGCCCAGGCCCTTGAGAAAGTCGCGATACAGCGCGGCGGTTCTCCCGGGGCGCTCGACCATGGGCATATGGCCTACCCCCTCCCAGATTTCCACACGCAAGTCGGCGATGCCCTTGCTCCATACGGGCACACTGCTGACGTCAATCAGCCGGTCCTTGCGACCCCAGAGCAGCAGCGAAGGCGCGCGGATGTCGGGCAGGCGCGGCTCCATCGGCGGGCTGGCGCGAAAATCCACGAAGATCTCTTCCAGTTCATCCCGGCGCTGCTCATAACGCTCGGCCAGCGCCGCCAGCACCACACTCGGCACCCACGGCGGCGAGGCCATCGTCATCGCGTAGAACGGAGCGAAGTCGTCCCGCGAGCGCACCAGAAACGGGTTGTGGCCGGCTGCCAGGTGCCGCTCCATGTCGCTGGGTTCGGGCGCGGTGACGCCGGCCGGGTCGATCAGGGCCAGGGTGAGTATCCGGTCCGGGGATGTCGCCGCCAGCCAGGCGGCGAGATGACCGCCCATGGAGTTGCCGATCACATGGACCTTGTCCAGGCCGCAGGCATCCAGCAGTTCGATCACCCGTCGGGCCTGGGTCGGGATGTCATAACCGCCGCCGGCCTTGAAGCCGGTTTCGCCATGACCGGCCAGGTCAGGAATCACCACCCGGTAGTCGCTGACAAAATGCCGGGCAAAACGCAGCCAGAGGTTCTTGTCGGCGCTGTAGCCGTGCAGCATCAATATGCTGCCGGACGCTTCGTAGGGCCCGCCTTGCCAGGTCGACACGGTCATCTCGCTGATGGGCACCGTGATCTTGTGCAGTCGGTACAGACGCGCTTCCAGGGCCATGCCCATGTCGTACAGCACATGGCCGATGCCTGGATACGTCAGCCAGCTCCAGGCGATAAACACGGCGAGGACTACCCACAACACCAACATGCTTTGCCCTCCAGGGTCAGGACAGAATGTGATCGGCCAACCGGAGCCGACGAGTCAGATAGTGATAAGTGAAGCTGAAACCGGGGAACATCGCGACGACGTGGCCGCTTTTGCTTTGATACCAGCTGTGACAGCCGCCGGATTTCCATACAGTGCGTTGCATTTCCCGGTGGATCATTTCGGTGTAGCGCTGTTCGGCGGCAGGCTGCACTTCGATGCTGCGCAGGTTTTGCCGGTTCAAGGTGCGGATGCAGTCCAGGATGTAGTTCATCTGCGACTCGATGATGAACAGTGCCGAGGTGTGACCGATGCCGGTGTTGGGCCCGGTCACGATGAACAGGTTGGGGAAGTCCGGCAGGCTGGTACCCAGGTAGGCGCGCGGGTATTGGGCCCAGACGTCGTGCAGTCGGGTGCCGTTGCGGCCGGTGACGGGATAGGAAATCACCCCGTCGGTGGCGTCAAAGCCTGTCGACCAGATGATCAGGTCCAGCGGGATGTGCTGGCCGTCCCGGGTGATGATGCCGGTTTCATCGAGGGCGGCGATGCCGTGCTCCTGGCCATGCACGCTGACGTTGGCCCGGCACAGGGCCGGATACAACGTACTGGACAGGATGACGCGCTTGCAGCCGATCAGGTAGTCAGGGGTCAAGCGACGACGCAGAACCGGATCCGGCACTTGGCGCTCAAGCATGTTCAGGGCCTGGCGCTGGACCATGCGAACCGCCGGCCGTGAATATTTGAACGCAATCACCCGGGTTTCGAATTGCCAGTAGATCGACCAGCGCAACAGGGTGCGCATCGGCGCCAGGCTCAGTAACCAACGTTCGAGACGGTTGAACGTGCGGTCGCGGCGTGGCAATACCCAGTGAGGCGTACGCTGGAACACGTGCAGATGGGCGACTTCTGGCGCAATGGCCGGGATGACTTGGGCGGCGCTGGCGCCACTGCCGACGATGGCAACGCGTTTGTGGCGATAGTCGTAGGTGTGGTCCCAATCATTGGTGTGAAACGTCTTGCCCTGGAAGCGATCCCGGCCTTCGAAATCAGGGATCACCGGTTGGCTGAGGGGGCCTGTGGCATTGATCAGGAATTGCGCATGAAAGGTCCCTTGGCTGGCGGTGTCGACGATCCAATGTCGGGCATTGTCGTCCCATGCCACCCGCTGCACATTCGCGCCCAGTTGTACCTTGTCCTGCAGGGCGAAGCGTTCTATCACGTGCCGGGTGTAGCGGTGCAGCTCCTCCTGGCTGGCGAACATCCGGCTCCAGTCGTAAGCGGCGAATGAGAGCGAATACAAGGGCGACGGCACGTCTACCGCCGCGCCGGGGTAGGTGTTCTGGCACCAAGTGCCGCCGAAGAAATTCCGTCGCTCCAAGAGCAGGAAATCCGTTATGCCCTCTTTGAGGAGATTGATTGCCGCGCACTGGCCCCCGAACCCGCTGCCGATGATCAACACCTGATAGCTGCGCATGGGCCTCCTTTCTGGTGGTGGTTGCCGATTCCCTTTGTCATGTATAGCCAAAATCCGAGCGGAGCCGTGCATTTGATGGCGAATAAATAACCCTTCATCGATGGTGGCTATTTGATGCTGCCCTGATAGACTCCAAATAACCCTATCCCACAACCCGGGAAGCCCTCGGTGCAGAGGCCTCTATGCAAAGAACGGGACGAAAGGGACTGTCATTGGCCAGGAGGCTTTACACCTCACGAATCCTGGGCCTGATGCTAGGGTTGTTGTTGGTGAGTGTCGCCGTCTATCCCCTTGACCCGGCACCTTGGGTCTGGTGGGCCATGCTGTTCAACGGCTTGTTATGGCCGCATGTGGCCTATCAGTGGGCCCGTCGCGCGGCGCAGCCGTACCAGGCTGAACGCCGAAACTTGCTGATTGACGCCTTTCTTGGCGGTTTCTGGGTCGTTGCGATGCAATTCAATCCGCTGCCCACGGCCGTTACGCTGGCAATGATGGCGATGAACAACGTCTCCATCGGGGGCTTGCGTTTTCTGTTCGCCGGGGCGGCGGTCCAAGTGACGGGCATCGCCCTGGGCCTGGCGATCTTCCCGTTGACCAGTGTGCCGATGACCAGTTCGGCGCAGCTCTATGCCAGTTTGCCTCTGTTGTGCATATATCCGCTGGCGTTGGGCTGGATCTGTTTTCGCCAGACCGCCATCCTGGGCCGGCAAAAGCGCGAGTTGTTGGCCCTGAGCCGTACCGACAGCCTGACCGGTCTGCTCAATCATGGGGCGTGGAAGGACCGGCTTAACGAGGAGTTCCAGCGCTGCCTGCGACAGCCACACGATGGGGCTGGTCACGGCGTGATTGCGCTGATGGACATCGACCACTTCAAAGCCATCAATGACACCTATGGCCATGGCGCTGGTGACATCGTGTTGCGTCAGCTGGGCAAGATGCTCAAGCAAAACCTGCGGGCCACCGACATTGTCGGACGTTATGGGGGGGACGAGTTCTGCGTGATTCTGCCGGACCTGACGTTGCACAATGCCGTGCTGGCCATGGAGGGCCTGCGTGAGCGGTTCGCCCTGCTCGGCTACGAGCAGGCCCCCGCGCTAAAGGGCAGTCTGAGCATTGGCCTGGCCGCCTTCAACCCGGCCTATGGCGACGCCACTCTCTGGCTCAACGACGCCGACCAGGCGCTTTACGAGGCCAAGACCGGCGGGCGCAACCGGGTCGTTTGCCATCGGCAGTGCCAGATGCTCGAGGAACCGGCGGTTTCTTTCTGACCCAACCGAGGAAGAGGGTTTATTTGTGCTAAACACAAACAAGTCCTGTTCCAGCCGCACTGTGTTCCGGCCTGAACTATCCCCCTAGGATTGCTTCACTCAACCACTTGTGAAGGAATCCCTCATGCAACGTTTTACCCGTCGTTTGCTCGCCGCTTGTGCGTTCTCCGGTATTGTCGCCAGCACCGGCGCATTGGCTGATACCCATCCCACCATTCGAGCCATGGCTGGCGCGGAGCCGGTCAACCAACTTCCGGCCGGTAAAACCGCGTTACTGGTAATCGATTTTCAGAACGAATATTTCACCGGCAAAATGCCCATCCCTGACGGCGCTGCTGCGTTGGCCAATACTCGCGAACTGATTGATTTCGCCGATGATCACCACATGCCGGTGTTCCATATCCAGCACATTGCGCCGGCCGGTTCGGCGGTGTTTGCCGAGGGTGGCGAAACCGTGAAATTCCATCCGGACATGCAGCCCCGGGCCCAGGATGTGGTCTTGCAAAAGACCACTGTCAGCGTCTTCGGCAGTACCGACCTGGACAAGCGTTTGAAGAGCGCTGGTATCGAAAACCTGATCATCTCCGGTCTCATGACCCACGCGTGCGTGGCCGGTGCTGCCCGTGATGCGGCGCCGCTTGGCTACAATGTGTTGGTCGCCTCCGATGCATCGGCTACCCGTGCGATCACC
This sequence comes from Pseudomonas sp. P105, assembly GCF_032614175.1. NCBI lineage: Bacteria > Pseudomonadati > Pseudomonadota > Gammaproteobacteria > Pseudomonadales > Pseudomonadaceae > Pseudomonas > Pseudomonas sp. P105. Next base: position 4,189,615 of record NZ_CP126693.1, on the reverse strand, counting down.
CGGGTCAGTGGCGAAGCGATCGACAAGGACGCCTTGCACAAGGCTGCACTGGCCGAGGTCGAGGATACTTTCGGTGATGTGATGACCACCGCCCAAATCATCAAGCTGCCGGTACGCTGAAAATATGAATCAGATGCTCGCCATGCGCGTGTTTCGCTGCATCGTAGAGGCTCAGGGGTTTTCAGCCGCGGCCGAACGACTGGACACCACTCATTCGTCGGTGTCGCGCAACTTGCAGCAATTGGAGTCTGTGCTGGGCGTGCGTCTGATCAATCGCAATACCCGACGCATGAGCCTTACGGCAGCAGGCGAGCGCTACTACGCCGCTTGCGTGGATATTCTGGATCGCGTTGATGCCGCGTCCCAGGCGGTGACCCTGGAACAGGAACGGCCCTCCGGGCTGCTGCGCATCAGTTCACCGCTGGTGATCGGTACGCTGGAGCTGGCCCGTTGGTTGCCGGGGTTCCAGGAGCGCTATCCGGACATCCAGGTCGATCTGTCCTGCTCGGATCCGCTTGTCGATCTGGTAGCCGATGGGTTCGATGTGGCATTACGGATTTGCGGGCCGTTGGCCGACAGCAGTCTTGTCGCGCGCTTGCTCAGCGTTTCGCCGCTGGTTCTGGTGGCGGCACCGGCCTATGTCTTCAAGCGCGGGCTGCCTCGCGGCGTTGCTGAACTCAACGACCATCGGCTGCTGACGTATGCCTCGGCCACGCAGTGGGTGCTGGTGGGGGAAGCAGGGGAGTCGAGCACGGTGGATTGCGCCAGCAGCTTTCATACGGACACCATCACCGCCTTGCACGCCTGCGCTCTGGCGGGCGGGGGCATTGCCGCGTTTACCCTGGCGACGGTGCAAGATGACTTGCTGACGGGAAGACTGGTGCGGATTCTGCCTGAGTACACGCTTGGGCAGCGGCACTACTATGCGCTTTACCCGCATGCGCGGAATTTGCCGGCCAAGGTTCGAGTGTTTGTGGATTACATGGCGCAGTATTACGGCGCCAGGAACTGATGGACCTCGGACTGAACAGCGCCGGGGCCTGAAAAGCCCGGACAACGTTGCGACGATTTGAAAGATGTAGCTGAGCCGTGGCGAGGGAGTTCCCTCGTCACAATGGGGTAAGCCACAATGAATCAAACAGCCTTGGTGTGATCGGCTGGCCCGCGCAACGTCGCAATATCCCGCTTGGGCGGCATGCCAAACAAACGGCCGTACTCACGGCTGAACTGCGAGGGGCTTTCATAGCCCACTTTGAAGGCCGCACTCGCCACGTCCATATGCTCATTGAGCATCAAGCGCTTCGCTTCGTTCAACCGTAGCCACTTCTGGTACTGCAGCGGACTCATCGCGGTGAGCTGGCGGAAGTGATGGTGGAAGGTGGGGGGGCTCATCTGCACACGCGCCGCGAGCTCCTCTACGCGGATGTGTTCGGTGTAATTCAATTTCAGCCAGTCGATGGCTTTGGCGATCCGGTAGCCCTGGCTGTCCACGGAGGCGATCTGACGCAGCCGCGAAGCCTGGTCGCTCATCAACAACCGATAATGAATTTCTTGTTGGATCAGCGGCGCCAGTACAGGGATCGCGTCAGGCTCATCCAGCAGCGCCAACAAGCGTGCGAACGGCGCCAGAAGCTCAGGTGTTGCTGTACCAATGCCTGCGCCAATTCCGATGGGCCGGTCTCGATACGGCGTCATGCCGCTCTGGGCGACCAGATCGGCGACCATGCGCAAGTCGAGCTTGAAGACCAGGCCCAGGCAAGGTTGCTCCGGGCTTGCCACCATCACTTCAGAATTGGCGGGGATGTCCAGCGAAGTGATGAGAAATCGTGTGGTGTCGTATCCATACGCCTTGCCACCTACCCATACCTGTTTCACGCCTTGGGCCACGAGCACGATGCTCGGTTCGATCATGCAGATGACGGGACGCGCCGGGGCTTCACGTCGAAAGAAACTAAGGCCGGCCACCGGCATATCAAAGTCCCCCGTCTGTGGGGTCCGGGCGTCAATGATTCCGGCGAGCGTCTCTTGCAGGGATTTGCGTTGGGTGGTCATGGCGGGTTCGGGGGTTGTCCAGGGCTGATAGCTATAGGCAGAACATTAACTCGCCAAGCGAAGCGCTGCCTACATGAAGTGGGCGAACTCATAGGATCGGGCAAGAAAAGCAGCGTAATGCGCTACCTGAAATCCGGGTTGGGCGCTGAAAATTTGATCCGACCTGACTCAGGAGATCATTACTCAATGCATGTTCGAGCCTACGCGGGCGACACCCCTCGAATCACTCAAACAGAAGGACTATCCAGTGAAAAGAATGCTGCTTGCCCTCGGTCTGCTTATCGTCTCTTGCTCATCCATGGGGGCTGATATGTCCAACGGTGCTGACAACTTCTACAAAAGTGACAAGGTGACAGTGGAAAAGGTCGCCTTCAAGAATCAATACGGGATGGAGGTGGCAGGTAATCTGTTTGTCCCAAAGGGACTGGACCCGAAGGCGAAAAGCGCCGCTATCATCGTGGGTCATCCCATGGGCGCGGTGAAGGAGCAGAGTTCCAATCTGTACGCGACCAAAATGGCCGAGCAGGGTTTTGTTACGCTCTCCCTGGATTTGTCGTTCTGGGGGGAGAGTGAGGGTACGCCGCGCAATGCGGTGTTGCCGGACATGTACGCAGAAGACTACAGCGCTGCGGTGGATTTTCTCGGCACCCGGCCGTTCGTCAATCGCGAGCGCATCGGCATCATTGGTATCTGCGGCAGCGGCGCTTTCGTCATCAGCGCAGCCAAGATAGACCCGCGCCTGAAGGCCATCGCGACGGTCAGCATGTACAACCATGGCGACTTGTACCGCAAAGGCCTGGGTAACTCGACAACGGCGGAACAGAAAAAACAGTTCCTGGCCACGGCAGCCGAGCAGCGCTATGTGGAGTTTATCGGTGGGAAAACCGCGTACACCTCTGGCTCACCGCTGAAATTGACGGGCGATGCCATCGCGGATGAGTTCTTTGACTTCTACCGGACCCCGCGTGGCGAAGTCACTCCCGCCGGCGCTTCGCCGCAGACCACGACCATGCCCACGCTGTCCAGCAACGTCAAGTTCATGAACTTCTACCCGTTCGATGACATTGAAAGCATCTCGCCGCGTCCTTTGCTGTTTATCACCGGCTCCGAGGCGCACTCGCGTGAGTACAGTGAAGATGCCTACAAGCGGTCCGCGCAACCCAAAGAGTTGCTCATCATCCCGGGAGCCAACCATGTGGACCTTTACGACCGGGTGAACCTGATCCCGTTCGACAAGTTGGCCGGGTTCTTTCGCAACAATCTGAAGTAACTCCCTCAATCACGCCATCACTTGGCACCTCTTGTCCTGCGGCAGCGATCTTCGTTGCCGCAGTTCGTCCCCTCGAGTCTTCAGTGGACCCGACGCTCAAGAAACACAGGATTCATATCCCATGACCGATAGCGTATTGCCCATCTCCCAAGACCGCCCCACGTGGAGCGCGGTGCTTGCCATGTCCCTCGCTGCGTTCGCCCTCGTTGCATCGGAGTTCATGCCGGTCAGCCTGCTCACGCCCATTGCGGCCGATCTTCACATTAGCGAAGGGCAGGCCGGTCAAGGCATCGCCGTGTCTGGCGCCTTTGCCCTGATTACCAGCCTGTTCATTGCATCGATTGCCGCTAGGGTGGACCGTAAAAGTTTGCTCCTGCTGCTGACACTGTTGATGATCATTTCTGGAACGGTGGTCTCATTGGCACCCAATTACGCGGTATTCATGGCCGGACGCGCACTGATCGGCGTTGCGATTGGCGGCTTTTGGTCGTTGTCAGCCGCCACGGCCATGCGGCTGGTGCCGGATCACCAGATCCCACGGGCTCTGGCGATCGTCAATGGCGGTAACGCGTTGGCGACTGTGGTGGCGGCGCCGCTGGGCAGTTTTCTTGGGCAGATAATCGGTTGGCGTGGCGCGTTCTTTTGCATTGTGCCTGTCGCCGCCACCGCTTTGGTCTGGCTGCTGTTACGCCTGCCCTCCATGCCGGCACAGACGAAGCAGGGCAGCGCCAACGTGTTCAAATTGATGGCGCGGGGCCCCATAGCCTTGGGCATGCTGGCTGCCAGCGCATTCTTCATGGGTCAATTCATGTTGTTCACCTATCTACGACCGTTCCTTGAAACGGTGACGCAGATGAGCGTGTCTTTGCTTTCATTTGCATTGCTGGTGATTGGCGTGGCCGGTTTGCTCGGTACCTTTGTGATCGGTGCGTTCTTGAAAAATGGCCTGTACCGGACGCTCATCGTCATCCCGTTGCTGATGGCAGCGATTGCACTTGCCCTGGTGGGGTTCGGGGCGTCGGCAACCATCACGATTATCCTGCTGGGGCTTTGGGGTTTAGTGGCCACCGCTGCCCCCGTCGGCTGGTGGACCTGGCTGGCGCGAACGCTGCCAGATGATGCCGAAGCAGGGGGTGGATTAATGGTCGCGATCATTCAGCTTGCGATTGCGGCGGGTGCCACGGTGGGCGGCATCCTTTTCGATCTGAGCGGCTATCAGGCGACTTTCGAAGCCAGCGCGGTTGTGCTGGGTGGTGCAGCCGTTCTCGGCATCCTGGCTGCACGGGCCGCGGTTCGGGATTGCCCAGACATCCGCGCCCGGGCGCAAGCCAAGGCCGTTTGAGCAGATGACCGTTGAGCGCCTGCGGTTGGTGGCACATTGATATATTGGTAGGCTAGGGGCTCGTTACCTATCGAGTGGGTCAGTGTGACTACCGAGCGAATTTTCCAGTTGGAGCAAGCCCTTATGGCCGTGATCGCTGCGGCGGGAAAGATGGGGGTCTGCAGTGATGAACTGTGCGCGCAGGCGGTGGGCGGGTTGATGTTTGAACACCATTGGAGCTGGGCAAACGCACAGTACGCACAAGGGGCGGCCGACGAGATCGACAACGCGTTGAGCCTTCTCGTAGGGAAACCAACGGTGGAAAACAGGTCGCCGGCGATTGAGACCGGCGCCAATGCGTTGCTCAATCCGCCAGCTAATTCGCGGTCTGTCAGTTTTATTTGATACGAGTGGGCGCCCATTTGCGTGTGCGCCCTCATCGCGAGCAAGCTTTGCTCCCACAGGGTAAATGCTTGGAGGTTAATGCTGCGAGCGATATTCCGGCGCGGCTTCCAGCGAGGTCTTGTGAGCGTTTTCCTTGGACGTTTGCCCCTGCGTATCGGGTAGCGAGGCGACATGAACGGTACGGGCCGGGATCGCAAATCGCACACCGATTCTGGCGAATTCTTCCATCATGCCCAGGTTGATCGCCTGTTGGACATCCATGTAAACGTTGTAGCTGGGGTCCAGCACGATGTACACCGTTTCGAATTCCAGTGCGCTCTCGCCGAAACCGCGAAAGTGCGAGCGGTCGAAGCGGGTCTTTTCCTGAGCCTTGATGATGTTTTCGACGATGACCGGCACTTGCCTTAGCTGTTCTGTCGAGCAGTCATGGGGCAGGGCGAATTCAAAGACGATCCGTCGTTCCTGAAGCCGTTTGTAGTTCTGAATGGTGGTGCTGATCATTCCGGCATTGGCCATCACGATCTGCTCGCCACCCAGGCTACGGATCCGCGTGGTTTTCAAGCCGACATGTTCCACGGTGCCGGCCAGGGACCCCACGACAATGAAGTCGCCGACCTCGAACGGTTTGTCCACGGCGATGGACAGCGAGGCGAACAGATCACCGAGGATGTTCTGCACCGCCAGCGCCACGGCGATACCACCGACCCCGAGGCTGGCGATAAAGGCGGTGATGTTCACGCCCAGGTTGGAGAGCATCGCCAGGAGCACCACGGCCCAGAGAAACACCTTCGCGCCCCACAGGCTCAGGGTGGCCAGCGCGCTTTTCTGGTGGATGTCGGAGTGGCTGTGGCGGGCGAAATAGTGCAGCAACGCCAGGGCAATTGCCCGGTTGGCCCAGAGCCCCACCTGCAAGGCTGCGACCACGAACCAGAGGCTGCTGACCCGGTCCAGCCAACGCTCCGGCAGGTCCAGGACGCCGACGCCAATGAGGATGGAGGCCAGTAACAACAGCGTATTGCTGGTGCTGGACAGGACTTCGACGGCGATGTGGCTGACGTACGCATCGGGTTTCTGTGCCCGGGCCTGCACTTTTCTCAACAGCAAGCCGATGCCGGCCCTGACGATGATAAAACTCACCACCATCACACCCAGGGCCAGGAGCCAGTTGGCGATGGAGATGCCGAGTAATTGGGTATCGGTAAGGAACTGAAGAGAGCTTGAGTCCATGTGAACGGTCACCTGTGCCATTGCTGTTCAGGTTTTGGCCCTTGCCGACTTTGGTGTGAGAACCTGGGCAGGGCATGAACCTGGTTAGTTCGCGCAAAGCACGGGCCGTTCAATTTTGTTCTGCGCGAGCAGTTGCGTAGGAGAGTGCTGGCGGCGTAGTTTCCTGGGCAGAACCTCTGTCAGAGCAATGCCATGCACATGACCGAACTGAGCAATGAGGAGTTGGAACCGTTGCGCCAGGCGCTGATCCTGGCGGGTCTGCCAGTGGACGACCTGAACCAGCAGGGCCGACGTTTTTTCAGCTTCAAGCAAGCAGACGCTCAGACGGCATTTGGCGGGATCGAGGGGGAGGGCGCGGACCGATTGTTACGCTCTCTGGTGGTCCCTGAGGGGCTGCGGGGGCGCGGCATAGGTGCAGCGATACTGGTCGCTCTGGAAGACTTTGCGAAAAACCAAGGTGTGGAGCGCCTTCACCTGCTCACTGCCAGTGCTGCCAGCTTCTTTGTCGCCCAGGGGTATCAGCCGCGTGACCGTTCGCTGGCGCCGATGTCGATCAGCGAAACGGCCCAATTCAGATCATTGTGCCCGGCCTCGGCGGCCTACCTGAGCAAATGCCTCATCTAACGGAGTAGATGCACGGCCAGGCCGGTCAGTCCGCATCCCAATAGCACCTGGATGACGCCGCGTTTGTAGCGAAACAGCGCAATGGCGGCGGCGAGCGCGATGATTGCCGACGGCCAGTCCAGCGCACCGGAAAAACCGCTGGGCCAAAGCACGTGGTAACCGAAGAAGCAGGCCAGGTTGAGGATCACCCCGACCACGGCGGCAGTAATCGCCGTCAGCGGTGAGGTGAATTTCAGCTCGTTATGCGTCGACTCCACCAATGGCCCACCCGCGAGGATGAACAGGAATGAGGGCAGGAACGTAAACCAGGTCACCAGCGTGGCGGCAACCGCGCCAGCGAGGAAGGCCTGTTCAGGGCCGAACACCTGCATCACGTAGCCACCGACGAAGCCGACGAAAGCGACCACCATGATCAACGGGCCGGGAGTGGTTTCGCCGAGGGCCAGACCATCGATCATCTGTGTCGGGGTCAGCCAGCCGAAATGTCCGACAGCGCCTTGATACACATAGGGCAGAACCGCATAGGCGCCACCAAACGTCAGCAAGGCCGCCTTGGTGAAGAACCAGGCCATTTGCGTCAGGGTGCCTTCCCAGCCGAACAACAGGGTCAACACACCCATCGGCAAGGCCCACAGCAGGGCGCCGATGATCGCCAGCCGGGCCAGTCGCAAGGCGCTGAAGCGGGCATGCTCCGGGGGCGGGGTTTCATCGTCGATCAATGCCGGGCCAAAGGATTGATGCGTGGCGTTGTGGCCGCCCAGGCTGAACTTTTCCGGTGCCCAGCGGCCGCCGAAGTACCCGATGACCGCCGCTCCCAGCACGATCAGCGGGAAGGGGAGATTGAAAGCGAATATCGCGGTGAACGAGCCGGCGGCGATGGCCCACAGCCAACTGTTCTTGAGCGCGCGCGAACCTATCCGGTGGGCGGCATGCACGACGATCGCGGTCACGGCTGGCTTGATGCCATAAAAAATCCCGGCCACCACCGGCACTTCGCCAAAGGCGACATACAGCCAGGACAATGTGATGAGAATGAACAGCGAAGGCAGCACGAACAGCGCCCCGGCAATGATCCCGCCCCAGCTGCGGTGCATCAGCCAGCCCAGGTACGTCGCCAATTGCTGCGCCTCGGGGCCTGGCAGCAGCATGCAGTAATTGAGGGCATGCAGAAAGCGTCGTTCGGAAATCCAGCGTCGGCGCTCCACCAACTCCTGGTGCATGATCGAGATTTGTCCTGCCGGCCCACCGAAACTGATAAAGCCCAGCTTGAGCCAGAACCAGAACGCCTCGCGCAAGCTGATGGCCGAGGGGCTGGACAACGGGTCGTCGACGGTCGGGATGGGTTTATTCATGGTCGGCCGGTGCTTGGATGGCAAAGGCGACCTACGTTATGGGGCGTTACGCAATTTTGATAGCCCTGGCAAAGCGATTCATGAAAAAAACCGGCTTTCCGGGATTGTCGCCATTGGGGGGGATTTTCCGGCCAGAACGGGTGAATTTGACAGGGCCATGCGCAGGATTTTGGATCCATTGAGCCACCCATCGGCTATGCCACACCGGCAAATTGCCGCCCCCCCAGGCGGTAGGCTAAGCTCACGAATATTGGGGGCTTTGAGGGTTTCGCTCATGCTTTGCCCCCCTCAGGAATTCGCTTGCCTATCCCCCATTTTGATCCGTTCCATGTCCCCGGCGGTGCCCTCAAGCGCCTGCCGTTGCTCAAGGCAGCGGTGGCGTTTATCGCGGCGGTCTGCCTGTGCCTGTGTGGCCTGCTTTTTTTGCAACTGGAACAGTCTCGTCGCTACGATCTGGAGTCGGCGCGCACCGCCTCAGCCAACCTCACCCGGGCCATGGCCCAACAGGCTCAGGACACGTTCCAGCAGACAGACCTGGTCCTGACCAGCCTGGCGGACTGGATAGAGAGCGACGGTTTCGGTCCGGCGCTGCAACCACGTCTGCAGAAAACCTTTGCCCGGCGCGTGCAAGCCCTGGAGCAATTGCATGGCCTGTTCCTGTTCGATAAGCACGGTCATTGGGTCATTACGTCCTTTGAACAACTGCACAGGGGCCCAGGGGTAGCAGATCGGGACTACTTTACGTTCCATCAGCAGAACACCGCCCTGATCGCTCATATCGGGCCGGCTATCCGCAGTCGACAAAATGGCGAGTGGATCATCCCGGTGTCGCGGCGCTTGAATGATCAGGACGGCAATTTCCAGGGCGTATTGTTGGCCGGGATCAAGATGTCGTACTTCGATCGATTCTTCGAAAGCTTCAGCCTCGCTGATCAAGACGAGATGGTCCTGGCCTTGTCCGACGGGACCTTGCTGGCCCGGCGCCCCTTCGACGAGGCGAAAATCGGTCGATCCCTGGCTGAGGAACCGGTCTTTCAGCATGAGTTGTACAGCGAAAGCGCCGGTACCGCGACCATCCGCTCCGCTGCCGATGGCGTCCTCAGGCTCTATGACCACCAGCATTTACAGGCCTATCCGCTGGTGGTGACCGCCGCGATGTCCGAACAGGCGATCCTGGCGGGTTGGCACGACAGAGCCTTCAAATCCAGTCTCATCGTAGCGGTGGTGGTATTAGGTATCTGCCTGTTCGGCTGGGTGTTCGTGCGTCAGGTGCGCAACAGCGAACGGATCGAAGCGGACCTGCGCAAGGCCCAGGAAGCGTTGGAACTGATTGCCACCCATGACAGCCTGACCGGGCTTGCGAACCGTCGGCTGTTCGAGCGGGCCCTGGACATCGAGTTCGGCCGGGGTGCCCGCCAGCGCAGCCCATTGAGCCTGATCATGCTCGATATCGATTTCTTCAAGCGTTACAACGACACCTACGGCCACGTGGCCGGGGATCATTGCCTGGCAGAAATGGCGAAGGTGCTCAAGGGCTGCTGTCATCGCAAGGCTGACCTTGCCGTGCGTTATGGCGGCGAGGAGTTCGCGGTGCTGCTGCCCGATACCAACCTGCAAGGGGCCTTAGCCCTGGCCGAGCAGATCCGCCGCAGCGTTATCGACCAACACATCACCCATGCCGGCTCTCCTACCGGCTACTTGACGGTGAGCCTGGGCTGCTACGCGTTCGTGCCCAGCAGTTTGGACAGCATTGAAGTGTTCCTCCAGCGGGCCGATGCGGCGCTTTATCAGGCCAAGCACAGCGGACGCAACCGAGTGGCGGCGTTATCGATGGAAGACGGGTTTGATACGCTGGCGCGCTCGGATCGTTGAGGTCGCAGAAATCATCAAAATCGATGGCCGGGAGATCGTAAGTCGTTGCAACCACCACGGTGGCTTGTCGGTCACAGCTAGTGTCCTGGATCTGGAGCCCTGGCCCGATGAAAAACCTGCGCATAGCGACCTTCAATATCAACGGTATCCGGGCCCGACTGCCCAATCTGCTGGAGTGGCTGGAGCGGGAGAAACCCGACATTGTCTGCTTGCAGGAACTCAAGGCAGCGGACAAGGATTTCCCCACAGCGCAGCTGGAATCGGTTGGTTACGGATCGCTCTGGCACGGCCAGGCGTCCTGGAATGGCGTTGCGATCCTGGCCCGTGATGCGCAACCGCTGGAGAGCCGCCGTGGCTTGCCCGGTGGCGACGATGACCGCCACAGTCGTTACCTGGAGGCAGCGGTGCATGGCGTGCTGGTGGGTTGTCTTTATCTGCCTAACGGCAACCCGCAACCTGGGCCCAAATTCGATTACAAACTGGCCTGGTTCGAACGGCTGATCGCTTATGCCCAGGGGCTGCAGGCCAGCGATCATCCGGTGGTGCTGGCGGGTGACTACAACGTGGTGCCCACCGACCTGGACATCTACAATCCGCGCTCCTGGCTCAAGGATGCACTGCTGCAACCCGAAAGCCGCGAGTGCTACCAAAGGTTGCTCGACCAGGGTTGGACCGATTCGTTGCGCCACCTGTACCCGGACGAGCGGGTATACACCTTCTGGGATTATTTCCGTCAGCACTGGCAAAAGAACTCCGGGCTGCGCATCGATCACCTGCTGCTCAACCCGGCGGCCAGTCCTTATCTGAGCGAGGCGGGCGTGGACGCATGGGTCAGGAATCAACCGCATCCCAGCGACCATGCTCCGACCTGGATCCGGCTCGCTTCGCGAAAACGTCGGTGAGGGAGCGAGGTCTCCTGGCCGGTTATTGTCTCGCCAAGGCGAATGCCTTATATCTGCACCCCAGCAGCGTGCTTTTTGTAAGCCCTGCACTGGACAGGAAAGGACATCCTCATGAGCCAAACCCGACTGAACGATTCGGGCCGTTATCTGCAACGCCTGGGCTTCGACACACCGCCAGCCCCGACCCTCGACACCTTGCGCCTGCTTCAACGACGCCACACCGCCGAGTTCCCCTTTGAAACCCTTTCGACGCTGCTGGGCCAACCCGTCCCCATCGACCTCGAATCAGTGGAGCGAAAAGTCTTCGAACAAGGCCGCGGCGGCTACTGCTATGAGCTCAATCAATTGTTCCTGGCGCTGCTGTTGGAACTGGGCTTCGAAGCCCGAGGCATCACCGGACGGGTGGTGATGAATGCCCCCGAGGGTGCCTGGCCCGCCCGCACCCACCGCCTCAGCCTGGTGACGCTTGACGGCGTGCGTTACACCACCGATGTCGGCTTCGGCGGCATGGTGCCTACTGCGCCGCTGCTGCTGGACAGCCGTGACACCCAGGCCACTCCCCACGAACCCTATCGCATCGAGGCTCACCCGGACGGCTATCTGCTGCGTGCCTGCGTGGCCGACGAATGGCGGCCGATGTACCTGTTCGATCTGCAGCGCCAGGAAGACATCGACTACACCGTCGGCAATTGGTACGTCAGCAACCACCCCGAGTCGCCATTCATGGGCCGGTTGATGGTGGCTCGCACTGGCGATGGATTGCGCAAGACCCTGAACGGCAACAGCTATGCCTTGCACCGGATAGGCGAGCAAAGCGAGCGCCGGACAATCACCGACGCCGACGAACTGATCGACCTGCTGGAAAACGAGTTTGGTCTGCGCGTACCGCCACGTGAGCTTTTACGGCCCGCCGTGGTTGGGCTTCTGTAACGAAGTGGGGTAGCAGGGGAGGCGCAAGGATCCGCGGGAGAGGATGGCTGTGCGCAACAAGTTGTATACAACTCTATGGACATTTGTCCTGAGTTTTGAATACAGTGTGCGCATAACAAAAAACAGGGAACTCCCGAACCATGAAAACGCCCCATGTTTCACTCCCACGGCCCGAGGACGAAAACCTTGGCGTCGGCGCGAATATGGCTTACGGCCTGCAACATGTGTTGACCATGTACGGTGGCATCGTCGCTGTGCCACTGATCATCGGTCAGGCCGCCGGTTTGTCACCGGCGGACATCGGCCTGTTGATCGCGGCGTCATTGTTCGCGGGGGGGCTTGCAACATTGTTGCAAACCCTTGGCCTGCCGTTTTTCGGCTGTCAGTTGCCTCTCGTGCAGGGCGTTTCGTTTTCCGGGGTCGCGACCATGGTGGCGATCGTCGGCAGCGGCGGAGAAGGGGGGTTCCAGGCCATCCTCGGAGCGGTGATCGCCGCGTCCTTGATCGGCTTGCTGATTACCCCAGTGTTCTCGCGAATCACCCGGTTCTTTCCGCCGCTGGTCACTGGCATCGTCATCACCACCATTGGCCTGACCTTGATGCCGGTAGCCGCTCGCTGGGCGATGGGCGGCAATAGCCACGCCGCCGATTTCGGCAGCATGGCCAATATCGGTTTGGCCGCCGTCACCCTGGTCCTGGTGCTGCTGCTGAGCAAAATGGGCAGCGCGACGATCTCGCGGCTGTCGATTCTGCTGGCAATGGTCATTGGCACGGTCATCGCCGTATTCCTGGGCATGGCGGACTTTTCATCCGTCAGCCAAGGCCCGATGTTCGGTTTCCCCACACCTTTCCACTTTGGCATGCCGACTTTTCATGTCGCGGCCATTCTGTCGATGTGCATCGTGATCATGGTGACATTGGTGGAAACGTCCGCCGATATCCTCGCGGTGGGCGAGATCATCGACACCAAAGTCGACTCCAGGCGTCTGGGTAACGGCTTGCGGGCCGACATGCTGTCGAGCATGATCGCGCCGATCTTTGGCTCTTTCACCCAGAGCGCCTTTGCCCAGAATGTCGGGCTGGTGGCGGTGACGGGGATCAAGAGCCGTTTCGTGGTGGCAACTGGCGGGGTATTTCTGGTGGTGCTCGGGCTGCTGCCGTTCATGGGCCGAGTGATCGCGGCGGTGCCGACTTCGGTATTGGGCGGTGCCGGTATCGTGCTGTTCGGCACCGTGGCTGCCAGCGGCATCCGCACGCTGTCAAAAGTCGACTACCGCAACAACGTCAACCTGATCATCGTCGCCACCTCTATCGGTTTCGGCATGATTCCCATCGCCGCGCCGAATTTCTACGATCATTTCCCGAGCTGGTTCGCGACGATCTTCCATTCGGGCATCAGCTCTTCGGCGATCATGGCAATCGTGCTGAACCTGGCCTTCAATCACTTCACCCGGGGTAACTCGGATCAACAGTCCGTATTCGCCGCCGGTACCGAGCGGGTGTTGCGTTATCAGGACCTGGCGGCGCTGCGTGAAGGCGACTACTTCAGTGACGGCAAGCTGCACGACTGCGATGGCAACGAGATTCCGGTGGTGTCGGAGGCAGCCCATGCACCGGTAGAGCATGGCCCGGTACGATTGAAAAGCAGCGAGCACGTCTAGCCTCGTGACGACGGCGCTTGCTCGGCTTTATGTCTCTTAATAAAGAAAGGCCTGTGATCGAGGATCACAGGCCTTTCTTTTTGCCTCAGAGACTGATCACCAGCGCCCGTAATGACCGCGCGGTGGGCCGTAGTAATAGCCCCGTGGTGGCCCGTAATACACCGGCGCCGGACGATAGTAGACAGGGCGCTCGATGTAGACCGGCTGTGGCTGGTAGTAGACCGGTGGCGGCTGCTGCACATAAACCGGTTGTGGCTGGACGTACACCGGTTGCTGCACGTAGACCGGACGATCACGGTTGATGATCGCTGAGCCGACGATGGCCGAACCAACGATTGCGCCAAACACGGCGGGCCCCTCCCAACCACCTCGACCATGGGCGGATGCCTGGCCGGTGACCGCGAGTGCCCCCATGAGCAGGGCGATGATGGGGAGTTGACGGTTCATAACGATTCCTCGTTTTGGCCCCGGCGCCTGTGGTCTGCAACAGACCCGAATGAGGGTCGCGGGGATACTTGCTCTGACAGCGATTTTTTCAGAATTTGCCGTGCCGTTGGGTAAATATTGTGTAAGGTCTGTAGCGGTTTCTTTACTGCAAGGAGTCACGCATGCAGATCAACCCCAACAAAGACACTCAACTGTGCATGTCACTATCGGCGCGCCCTGGGAACTTCGGCCTGCGCTTTCACAATCACCTGTATGAGCAACTGGGGCTGAATTTCTACTACAAGGCATTCAGCAGCCAGGACTTGCCCGGTGCTGTAGGCGGCATCCGCGCCTTGGGCATCCGCGGGTGCGGGGTGTCGATGCCGTTCAAGGAAGACTGCATCGCCCTGGTCGACGAACTCGATCCTTCCGCCGCCGCGATCCAGTCCATCAATACCATCGTCAACACCGATGGCCATTTAAAGGCCTACAACACCGACTACATCGCGATCGCCCAATTGCTGCAAACCCATGCGGTGCCCAAGGATTCAACCTTTGCTCTGCGCGGTAGCGGCGGCATGGCCAAGGCCGTGGCCAGCGCCTTGCGCGACGGTGGTTACTCAAACGGTTTGATCGTGGCCCGCAACGAAACCGCCGGGCGAGCCTTGGCCGGCTCCCTGGGTTACGAGTGGCAGGCTGAACTGGGGCAGCGACGGCCGCAGATGCTGATCAACGTCACGCCGATCGGCATGACCGGTGGCCCGGAAGCCGATCAACTGGCGTTCGAGCCCAACACCATCGCAGCGGCCGAGACGGTGTTCGATGTGGTGGCGATCCCGTCGCAAACGTCGCTGATCGTGCGCGCCCAGGCTGAGGGCAAACGGGTCATCACCGGGCTCGAAGTGATTGCGATCCAGGCCCTGGAGCAGTTTGTCCTGTACACAGGCGTGCGGCCCAGCGCGGAACAATTCAAGAAGGCCGTGGCGTTCGCTCGATCCTGATTACTCCAGTCGCGCCAGCCGTTCTTCCAACGCCGCGATCCGCGCTTCGAGTTCTTCGATGCGCTCCAGCGACACGCCGCTGCCGGCACCACGCTCCACGGGATGCTGGCGGGCGGCGAGGATCGCTTCGATATCCGCCGGGTCGCCCATGGCGTGCATGTAACGGTCTTCCCGCTGGCCTGGCTGGCGCGGCACCAACAGCGCCAAGCCACGGGCGATCAGCCGTTCAAGCTGATGCACCACCTGTTCGGTGTCTTCGAAATCGTGCATCCGCCCGCTACGGGTCAGCAGTTCATTGACTGTCTGCGGGCCGCGCAAGAACAGCAACCCCATCAGAATCACTTGGGCCGGCACCAGCTCCAGGGCCTTGTCGACCCGATGCTCCCAGCGGTCGGCGCGGCTGCCCATCACCAGTTTGGTAAAGCCGCGACCTTCCAGCGCACGCAGGCTCTGGCCGACCTGGCCCGGATTGAGGTTCATGACCGGCTCACGGCTGGTCTTCTGGTTGCAGGCCAGCACCAGGGCGTTGAGCGTCAGCGGGTAGGTCTCGGGGTTGGTGGCCTGCTTTTCGACCAGCGCACCGAGAATGCGGATTTCCGTGCTGTTGAGCCGCGGTTCTTCGGCCGGGCTTTGTTCTTCGATACTCATCGCGCGTTCCCTATGCTGTGGAAGCCGCCTAGCCTAATCCTTGCGCAATAAAAGACAAGGTGCGCAACAAGGCGTGGCTATAATCGCACCCGTTTGATTTGTCCTTTCCTGCCACCTGCATGAGATCGCCATGACTATTTCCCTGTACGCCGCTTCCATCCCGGTTTTCAAGCAGATGCTCAACGCCCTGAGTGATGTCCTGAACAAGGCTGAAGCCCACGCCACTGCGAAAAACATCGACCCTAACGCGTTCCTGCAAGCCCGCCTGTACCCTGACATGTTCCCCCTGGTACGCCAGGTGCAGATCGCGGTGGACTTCGCCAAAGGCGTGTCCGCGCGTCTGGCCGAGCTTGAAGTGCCGAAATATGACGACAGCGAAACCACCTTTGCCGAACTGCAAGCCTTGATCACCAAGGTATTGGCGTTCATCGACGGCATCAGCCCCGAGCAGATCGACGGCAAGGAAGGCATCGAAATCGTCACCCGTCCGGGCACGCCGAAGGAAAAACGCTTCACCGGCCAGAACTACCTGCTGACCTATGGTCTGCCGCAGTTCTTCTTCCACGTCACCACCACCTATGCGCTGCTGCGCCACAATGGCGTGGAAGTGGGCAAACGCGACTACATGGGCGCGTTCTAAACCCGCCAGCATGAAAAAGCCCGGGACGGTGTGGGCCGTCCCGGGCTTTTTTGTGGCGGTTGTCTCGTCCTGAATAAGGTTTACACCTTCTGACCTCTCCTCAGGAGGAACCAATGGATTCAGGAAGAAGGCGTAGTCAGCGTGATTACACGCTGGGCTTTAAATTGGCGGTTGTCGATCAGGTTGAAAAGGGCGAACTGAGTTATAAAGAGGCTCAACGGCGTTATGGGATTCAGGGCCGGTCGACTGTGTTGGTATGGTTACGCAAGCATGGGCGGCAGGACTGGAGCCAAGGCGCCTCCATTCGTGCCCAGAGGAACCGACCGATGGCCGAGCCAAATTTGCCGCTGACACCAGAGCAGCGAATCAAGGAGCTGGAAGAAAAGCTGGCCCTTGCCAACCAGAAAGCCCAATTTTTTGAAGCTGTCGTTGACGTGCTGAAAAACGATTACGGTGTTTCTGTCGTAAAAAAGCGATCCGGCAAGTCCTCAGCCAAGGGCAAATCGAAGGCCTGAGTGTCACCAGGGCTTGCCAGTTTCTGGGCATCTCACGGCAGGCGTATTACAAGCGCAATCGAGCTTACGACGCGCAAACTAGCCATGCGCAAAAGGTGCTGGGATTTGTGCTGGAGGCACGCCTTGAAATGCCTCGGTTGGGCACCCGTAAGCTGCATGGGCTAATGCAAGCCGAACCTGAACTAACGCAAACGGTAGGCCGAGATCGATTGTTCGATATTCTGCGAGACCATCGACAACTGGTCCCACGCAAACGCGCTTATCACAAGACTACCGACAGTCATCATCGCTTCCGTCGACATCCGAATCGGCTCAAGCCCGGCCCTGACCAAGTCACTGCCACCGGCCCGGAACAGGTGTGGGTGGCGGATATAACCTATTTACCGACCGAGCAAAGCGTCGCTTACGTAAGTCTGGTCACTGATGCGTTCTCGCGCAAAATAGTCGGCCATCATGTGCATGAAAGCCTGCATACCGAGTCAGTCATCCGGGCGATGACGAAAGCTCTTCGACACCGAAGAACCAATCAGCCACTGGTACATCACTCCGATCGGGGCTCGCAATACTGCTCTGATCTCTACCAAAAGCTGCACGCCAAGCATGGCGTCAGGTGTTCGATGACGGATGGCTACGACTGCTACCAGAATGCCCTAGCGGAACGAGTGAATGGGATTCTGAAAACAGAATTTCTTTTACACCGTCCCAAAGACCTCGCCCAAGCCAAGCGCATGGTTGAGGAATCGATAGAAATCTATAACCGTAAGCGACCTCATTTGGCCCTGAAATACAAAACGCCCGATGCGGTGCATCGGGCGTTTTGAGACTGAAACAGGTGTAAACCTATTTCAGGACTAGACAGGTCTGTTTACACGGTGGCTGTGCCATCGCTATCGCGAGCAGGCTCGCTCCCACATTGGATTTGTATCTGCCACAAACCCTGTGGGAGCGAGCCTGCTCGCGATGACGGTCATACCTCCAGCGCCGCTGTCAGGCCACGCGTTCGCGCTTCTCTTCCTCACCCAAGCAAGCCGCCGCGGTGAACAGCACATCGGTAGAGGAATTGAGCGCAGTCTCCGCCGAATCCTGCAGGACGCCGATAATGAAGCCCACGGCGACCACCTGCATGGCGATGTCGCTGGGAATACCGAACAGGCTGCATGCCAGGGGAATCAGCAACAGCGAACCACCGGCCACGCCGGACGCGCCGCAGGCACAAATGGCCGCGACGACGCTCAGCAACACGGCGGTCGGCACGTCGACCACGATACCCAAGGTATGCACCGCCGCCAGGGTCAGTACGGTGATGGTAATGGCGGCGCCGGCCATGTTGATGGTAGCGCCCAGCGGGATCGATACCGAATAGGTGTCTTCGTGCAGGCCCAGGCGTTTGCTCAGTTCCAGGTTCACCGGGATATTCGCCGCCGAACTGCGGGTGAAGAACGCAGTAATGCCGCTCTCGCGCAGGCAGGTGAAGACCAGTGGGTACGGGTTGCGACGCAGCTTCCAGAACACGATGAGCGGGTTCATCACCAGCGCCACGAACAGCATGCAGCCAATCAGCACGGTCAACAGGTGAAGGTAGCCCAGCAACGCGCTGAAACCTGAGGTTGCCAGGGTCGAGGCCACCAGGCCGAAGATCCCCAGCGGGGCGAAGCAGATGACCACGCGCACGATCACGGTCACGCCGTTGGACAGATCCCCGAGCACGGTACGGGTGGTTTCGCCAGCATGGCGAATGGCAATGCCCATGCCGATGGCCCAGGCCAGAATGCCGATGAAGTTGGCATTCATCAGGGCGCTGACCGGATTGTCCACCACGCTGAGCATCAAACTCTGCAGTACTTCGCCGATGCCGCCGGGGGCGGTGACGGCGACGTCATGGGACACCAGGACAAGGCTGGACGGAAACAGGGTACTGGCAACCACCGCGACCACTGCGGCGGCGAAAGTGCCGAGCAGGTACAGGAAGAGAATGGGCCGGATATGGGTTTCCTGACCGTGCTTGTGGTTGGCGATCGACGCCATGACCAGCACGAACACCAGGATCGGTGCCACGGCCTTGAGCGCTGACACAAAGACCTTACCGATGAAAGCGGTGGACTTGGCAAGGTCCGGTGCCAGCCACGCCAGGATGATGCCGGCGATCAGACCGATGACGATTTGCGTCACCAGGCCGGTGCGTTTGAGGCGGTGTAGAACGGAAGGAGACAAAGCAGTCATAACGGCATCTCTGATTTTTTTTGTGTGCAACGGTCGACCCCTCAGGGCAACAGGCGGGCAGGCCACGTGAGCGGGACCGAAAAGAAAGTACAGCGTTTGCAGGCCGCGGACTTTATCACAGCCCGCGGAAAAACCTGACGGACCTGTGACGATCCGTCGCTTGGGCGTTCACACGCGTTTGTCTGAGGGGCGCATTCTGTTAGGCTTTGGGCCAATCCCCTTTCTACTCTGCCAGCGACCCTTTTGGGCTGACGCTGGTGTCGTTGTTTTGCTGGAGTTCTGCATGTTGTCTGTTTTTCTGTTGTCGGCGGCTGGTTTTACAGTGCTGACCACCGAATTCATTATCGTCGGCCTGTTGCCATCCATCGCCCGCGACCTGCAAGTCACGATTGCCCAGGCCGGGCTGCTGGTCACGCTGTTTGCATTTACCGTGGCGGCATTCGGGCCGTTCCTGACCGCCTGGTTCGCCCGCTTTGAGCGGCGCAAGCTGTTTATCAGCGTGTTGGTGATGTTTGGTCTGGCCAACACACTGGCGGCGCTGGCCCCCAATATCGGCGTAATGGCCGTCGCCCGATTGATCCCAGCCTTGGGGCTACCGGTGTTCTGGGCATTGGCCAGCGAAACGGCAGTGGACATTGTCGGGCCGCAGTTTGCCGGGCGGGCCATCGCCCGGATCGGGTTCGGCATTGTCTGTGCCACGGTGTTCGGTATTCCGGTAGGCACGCTGATTTCTGATGCGTTCGGCTGGCGCAGCGCCTTTGCCATCCTGGCGTTCGTTGCGTTCGCCAAGGCCTTGCTGCTGTTTGTCTACCTGCCCAAAACCAATCTGCATCAGCACCAGGTCAGTTTGCGCTCGCAACTCAAGATATTGCGCAGCCCGTTGATGCAGGGCCATGTGCTGCTGTCGATCCTGGTGTTCAGCGGCATGTTCACCGCGTACACCTACCTGGCCGATATCCTCGAGCGCCTGGCCGGGTTCGACGGCACACTGGTGGGCTGGTGCCTGATGGGCTTCGGGGCCGTGGGGCTGGTGGGTAACTCTCTGGGCGGCCGCGCGGTGGACCGACACCCTTTGATCGCCTCGATGGTGTTTTGTCTGTTCCTGATCGGCGGCATGGTGGCGCTGGTGCCGAGCATTCATTCGACCGTCGGGCTGGCGGCAGCGATGGGCATCTGGGGAGTGACCCAGGCGGCCCTGTTCCTGGTCAGTCATGTACGACTGATGAAGGCCGCGCCTGAGGCTCCAGCCTTTGCCGCATCGCTGAACATCGCCGGGGCCAATCTGGGAATCGGCCTGGGGGCGATGGTCGGTGGGCGCGTCATCGATACCCTGGGCCTGGGCAGCGTTGGTTTTGCCGCGTCCGGGTTCATCCTCATATCGATCCTGCTGGCGTTGTTGCTGATGACCTTCAAGCCCCGTGCCGCCTGCGCGCAGTCCTAAGCGCTGAACAGCTCGCGTCGGGCACCTTCGGCGATGGCGACGATGCCCGGATGGCTGACCTTGCGCTCCACGGAAATGGCATAGAACGACTCGCTGACCGCATCGGTCTGGCCGATCACCTGTACGCCGTACTGACGCTGAACTTCTTCGGCGATCACGCTCGGGCCGATGAAAATTCCGCTGCCTGATTGCCCGAAGGCCTGCATCAGCGCGCTGTCGTCGAATTCGCCGACGATGCGTGGCTGGATCTGTTGCTCGGCGAACCAGCGTTGCAAGCGGCTGCGTACCACGGTTTCGGCACCTGGAATCAGCAGCGGGGCGTCATTCAGGCTGCGGGGGAAATCCTGCCCATAGCGCTCGGCCAGCGCAGCGGTGGCAAAGAAGCTGATCCCGCACTCTCCCAACTTCTGGCTATAACCCTTGATGTCCAGGTGGGTCGGCATCGGGCTGTCGGAAATCACCAGGTCCAGGCGCTGGATCGCCAGGTCCGCCAACAGCCGCTCGAGTTTGTCTTCGCGGCAAGTGATGCGCAGCGGCTCACTCAGCTCCATGGTCGGCGCCAGCAGCCGATAGACGATGGACTTGGGCACCACATCTGCCACCCCGACCCGGAACAGCGTCTGCTGCTCATTGGGTTGGGCCCGGAGCATAAGCTCCAGTTCGCCACCCAACTGGAACATGTGTTCGGCATAGGGCAGCGTCTGGCGGCCAGCCTCGGTCAGTTCCAACTGTCGCCCGACGCGGCGAAACAACTTGATGTTAAAGGTTTGCTCGAGCAGCGAGATCTGCCCGCTGATGGTTTGTGGTGTCAGGTTCAGTTGCTCGCAGGCCCGCACAATGCTGCCGGTCTTGGCCACCACCCAGAAGTAATGCAACTGTCGGTAATTGAGCATAAGGCACACCGATTCGTAAAAATCGAAGTATAACCGCTGAAAATACGAATTTTCCTGAAGTATTCACCTCTCTAGAATGCCGGGCCATCGGTGAGCCACCTTTGGTGCTCTGTTTAACCCTGAGAGGCATTTATCCATGACGTACAAAACCCTGGGTTTGGCGGCCTTGTTGGCAGTGTCTTCAATCGCCCTCGTTGGCTGTGAACAGGCCGAAAAAAGTGCCCAGCAGTTGATGGGGCAAGCCGCGGAAACGGCCAAGCAGGCAATCGATGACACCCATAAGGCTGCGGAACAGGCGATCAGCGAGGCCACTGGCGGGTTGATCAGCCCCAAGAAGAAGCCGGCGGATGAGGCTGAAGAATCCGAAACCTCCACCCAAACCATTTAACCCCGTCATATCGAGTCAGGACTGACCCATGGATTATCTTTTACAACTCGCTGCCAGCCCCACTGCATGGATCGCGCTGGCGACTCTGGTCGTCATGGAAATCGTGCTCGGCATCGATAACCTGATCTTCATTTCGATCCTGACCAATAAACTGCCCGAACAGCACCGCGCCAAGGCGCGGCGTATCGGCATTGGCATGGCGCTGATCCTGCGCCTGGGCTTGTTGAGTACCATTGCTTTCATCGTGCAGTTGACTGAGCCGGTTATCGAAATCCTCGGTCAGGCATTCTCCTGGAAGGACATGATCCTGATCGCCGGCGGCCTGTTCCTGCTGTGGAAAGCCACCACCGAGATCCACCACAGCATGGACCCGGCACCGAATGATCCGAAATCCGCCACCTCCGGCGTGACCCTCGGATTTGCCGCTGCGATCGGTCAGATCCTGATGCTGGACCTGGTATTTTCCATCGACAGCATCATTACCGCCGTGGGCATGACCGAGCATCTGCCGATCATGATCATCGCCGTCGTGATCTCGGTGTTGGTGATGTTGCTGGCGGCCGAGCCGCTGGCCAAGTTCATCAACGACAACCCGACAGTGGTCATGTTGGCGCTGGGCTTCCTGATCATGATCGGCATGACGTTGATCGCCGAAGGCTTTGGTGCTCATGTGCCCAAGGGCTATATCTACGCAGCTATGGCGTTCTCGGCAGCGATCGAGGTGTTGAACATGATGTCGCGTCGTCGTCAGCAAAGGGCGTTGGCTGACAAAGCCTGATTACAGGCACTCAAAAGCCGCCCGGGTCCATGCCCGGGCGGCTTTTTTTTGGATTTTTGAAGGGCGGCGGGACGGTCAGTGTGCGGCGGCGTGGCGCCTGGCCGGTTTTGGTGCTTTTTCCGCCCGCGCTGGTCGTGGCGCAGGATGATGGCGGCGTGCAATGCGCAAAACGCCCCACAGCATGGCTGTGGCGACGCTTAACCAGCCGAATATCAGCATCAGGATTGTTGTGGTCAGGCTCATCTGTGCCTCCTTCTGCCCAAGTTCAGGGCGACGCACTCGTTACAATGGACAGTCTAGTCGCTAAAGTGTTGCAGGGAATCGATCGGTATTGATGACAGACGGACCGCTTCGTTCTATCGCCGCGATGGGACTGCTGTTTAAGGCTATACCCACGTCTGTCTGCACCTTATGATCGACGGCCCTTGCCTGGCCCGATGTCGGGTGCCTTAACAAGAGAGTCCTAATGTTTCCGGTAATTTCCTCTTTTCGATCACTGGTACTGGTGACGGCCTGCCTGGCGGCCCTGGCGGGTTGCGCAGGCAGTGTGTCGCCGCAGATTCAGCGCCTGCCCGAGCGGGTGGAACTCAACAGCGTGCCGTTTTTTCGCGGTGAGATGTACCAGGGTGGCCCCCAGTCGCTGGCCAGCCTCTTGACGCTGCAAGGCACGGTAATCACCCCGGGGCTGCTGGAGAAGCCTCTGCATCTGCCGGAAGGCGAGGCTCATTTGCAGCAGAACCTGCAGACCCTGGCGCGAGAATATGGGCTGGTGGTGTACCCCCTCGACAGCGAACTGCCGGCACTGTTGGAGCAAGTCGCGGCAGGTTATCCCGTGTTGGTGCGCTATACGGAGGGGTCGGCTTTCTGGTCTGGGCCCAGGTACGGCATTCTCGTCGGTTATGACCGCCAAAAGCAGACGGTCTTGCTGCGATCAGGGATGAACCGGCGGCTGCTGATGAGCTTCAGTGGGTTTGAGTCGGCTCTCAAGGATGCTGGAGGCTGGGCGGTATTGGTCCAGCGACCTACGCAGCTCCCGGCCAAGGTAGACTCTCAGCGCTGGCTGAAAGCTGCGGGCGAACTGGCCGGGGCAGGGCAGGAGCAGGCAGCGGCCCGGGCGACTCAAGCCCTGAGCAGCCCACACTGATCTCACCCCCGTTCGTCACTTGTCGGGCACCACCCGCCATGCCAGAGGCTCCTAACCTCAGGGCCGGAATATCCGGCCCATGCTTGCGAGGAGAAAAGCATGGCACAGTCGAAAACACCTACGGGGCCACATTCTTCCGAACATTCTTCTGGCGATGATTTGGGGTTTGATCCCGACTCGCCGGATCTTGGCGATCCTCAAGTCGATCCGATAGGCCCCGCCAAGGCGCCTCTGGACGAAGAGGATGAGCAGGAGGAGCCCGATTCCAGAGCGTATGACCCGTTGGGTGATCTAAAACCTTGAATAAAACAAAGCCCCGATGAATCGGGGCTTTGTTTGCCAGGTTAATTAATTCGACGCCTCGACTACACCGGTTTGGCGGCTCTTGAGGTTCTTGGCCGCCTTGTATTGAAGGGCCGCGGCAGGGACGCTGGCGCTTTTGCCGGTTTCCACCCAGCTACGGATCCGGCTGGCATCGGCGAAGTGGGTGTATTTCCCAAACGCATCCAGCACCACCAGGGCCATCGGTCGATTGCTCATTTTCGTCACCAGTACCAGGCAGTGGCCGGCCTGATTGGTGAAGCCGGTCTTGGTCAGCTGGATGTCCCAGCCAGCCTTATGGACCAAGTGGTCGGTATTGCGAAAGCCCAGGCTATAAACCGGTTTGCGGAAGGTTACGGTCTTTTCCTTGGTGGTACTCAGTTCGCTCAGCAATGGATATTTGCGTGCCGCGATCAGCAGTTTGGTCAGGTCCCGGGCGGTGGATACGTTGTGAATCGACAGGCCTGTGGGCTCGACATAGTGGGTGCTGCTCATGCCCAGCGCCTTTGCCTTGGCGTTCATGGCCGCGATGAACGCTGCGTACCCGCCCGGGTAGTGGTGGGCGAGGCTGGCGGCGGCGCGGTTCTCCGACGACATCAGGGCAATCAGCAACACGTCCCGGCGTGACAGTTCGCTGTTGAGCTTGACCCGGGAAAATACCCCCTTCATCTCCGGTGTATTGGCGATGGTCATGGAGATGTATTCATTCAGATCCTGCTTGGCATCCAGCACGATCAGACCGGTCATCAATTTGGTCACCGAAGCGATGGGCACCACTACGTCGGGATTGCTGGCATAAACGACTTTATTCGTCTGCAAGTCCAGCAGTATCGCGCTGCCCGAGGCGACTTGCAGTTTTGAGGTGTCTCGCGGGGTGGCGATAGTTTCCTGCGCCTCGACATTCTGCGTGATAAAGGTACCTGTGAAAGCGAAGAACAGGCTGAGGATAGAAAGACGGATTTTCACGCGAGTAGACTCGATAGAGTTGAAGGTGCCGTGCAGCAATGGCTTGTTAAAAATGCGCTGCATTTTATGAGTATGGGCGACGACAGCGCCATATGCCTGTACCGCCGGAGCTTGCGATTAAATAAAGTTTAATGAAGGGCGCAAAAACTCCTGTGGGAGCGAGCCTGCTTGCGATAGCGGTGTGTCAGTCAGCATGGATGAAGGCTGAGACAAAGCTATCGCGAGCAGGCTCGCTCCCACAGGGATTGGAACTGCGCTGAAAAGGCGTATCAGCTATGCAGCGTTTCCGCCGCATACAAGGTGTTTTCCAGCAGACAGGCACGGGTCATCGGACCTACGCCGCCAGGGACTGGAGTGATCCAGCCTGCACGAGGCAGGGCGGTTTCGTAGATCACGTCACCGACCAGCTTGCCATCGTCCTGGCGGTTGATGCCCACGTCGATGACGATGGCGCCTTCCTTGATCCACTCGCCCTTCACCAGGCCAGGCTTGCCGGCGGCAACGACCACCAGGTCGGCGCGGCCGACGTGTCCAGCCAGGTCCTTGGTAAAGCGATGGGTCACGGTGACGGTGCAGCCGGCCAGCAGCAACTCCATGGCCATCGGACGGCCAACGATGTTGGACGCGCCAACCACCACGGCATCGAGACCGTACAGGTCCACGCCGGTGCTTTCCAGCAACGTCATGATGCCTTTGGGGGTGCAGGGGCGCAGCAGCGGGATACGCTGGGCGAGGCGACCGACATTATAAGGATGGAAGCCGTCGACATCTTTGTCCGGGCGGATGCGCTCCAGCAGTTTGGAGGCGTCGAGGTGTTCAGGCAGAGGCAGTTGGAGCAGAACGCCGTCGATGTTCGGGTCGTCGTTCAGGCGATCAATCAGATCAGCCAATGCTTGCTGAGTGGTTTCGGAAGGCAGGTCGTAGGCCTGGGAAAGGAAGCCGACCTCTTCACAGTCTTTACGCTTGTGCGAGACATAAACCTGAGAGGCAGGATCGCTGCCGACCAGGATCACCGCCAGGCCGGGCGTGCGCAGGCCTTGCTGGCGACGCTCGGTGACTCGTTGGGCGATCTGCTGGCGCAGGCTGGCGGCGATCGATTTGCCGTCGATAAGTTGTGCAGTCATTGCGCGTGGTTAACCATCGAGAGGGGAAAAAAAGAGAACGCATTCTCGCATGCCGAGGCGTGAGGGCAAAGGCGCTTGGTCTGCAAATTCCCCTAACCCCTTTAATTAAATGAATTTTTTTTAAAAAAGAGTTGACGACCTATCAGGCCGTCTATAACATTCGTCGCACTTGTCGGGCACAGCCTAGCACTGGTTAAGAAGGTGGAGCAGAGTTGGTTGGTTTAACTCGGTAACACTGAAAGCACTTAGTTTGTAATCGTCCAAGAATACAGATTAAAAAGGCGCCCGTAGCTCAGCTGGATAGAGCATCCGCCTTCTAAGCGGATGGTCGCAGGTTCGAGTCCTGCCGGGTGCGCCAATTAGGCAGCTTTGGCACAAGTAAGGCAACAAGGCAATATGGTGGGCGTAGCTCAGTTGGTAGAGCACGGGATTGTGACTCCCGTTGTCGTGGGTTCGATCCCCATCGTCCACCCCATATTCTAGAAAGGCGCCAGATTAACAGTCTGGCGCCTTTGCTTTAAAAGCTTGATACGCGGATGTGGTGGAATTGGTAGACACACTGGATTTAGGTTCCAGCGCCGCAAGGTGTGAGAGTTCGAGTCTCTCCGTCCGCACCATACAAGTCGCTATTTAAATAGCAGAGAACGGCGCAGTACCTGAAGAGGGCTGCGCCGTTTTTGTATTCATGATTTTTTTGTCGCCGACCCTGGTTCAGGGTTGTGCGGGGTGCCCGGGTCGTCACGATTGTGTTTCCTGATGATGCGCGGCATGCCCGTTGGTCTCCTCGCGAGACCGGATGCCGGGCGCGCGGGTTTGCTGCTCCTATATATAGAAGCATTGACCCAGAGCCTTGCAGTGATCGACTGTATTTGCAATCCGGGCGAGGCATGACCGTATGTCCGCTCCTAAATTCGGCGCCTGTTTCCAGCCCTTTTTCAGTAGGGTGACTTCTTGAGTTTGACCTACTAGAATGCATGCCCTTGATTCTGGGGTCGGAAACGCCCGGCCAACGTCTGTGCAACGAGGAATATCCATGCAAGTTTCTGTTGAAAATACTTCTGCTCTTGAGCGCCGCATGAGCATCACCGTGCCGGCTGAGCGCATCGAGACTCAGGTCAACAAGCGTCTGCAGCAGACTGCCCAAAAGGCCAAAATCCCAGGTTTCCGCCCAGGCAAAGTGCCAATGAGCGTGATCCGTCAGCGTTATGAAGCTGACGCACGCCAGGAAGCCGTGGGCGATGTGATCCAGTCTTCGTTCTACGAAGCGGTCGTCGAGCAGAAGCTGAACCCGGCCGGCGCTCCGTCCGTCGAGCCTAAAGTGCTGGAAAAGGGCAAGGACCTGGAGTTCATCGCCACGTTCGAAGTGTTCCCTGAGTTCACGGTTGCCGGTTTCGAGTCCATCTCCGTCGAGCGTCTGAGCGCCGATGTTTCGGATGCCGACCTGGACAAGATGCTGGATATCCTGCGCAAGCAGAACACCCGTTTCGAAGTGGCCGATCGTGCTGCCCAGAACGAAGATCAACTGAACATCGATTTCGTCGGCAAGGTCGACGGTGAAGTGTTCGCCGGTGGTTCCGCCAAGGCTACTCAGCTGGTGCTGGGCTCTGGCCGCATGATCCCTGGCTTCGAAGATGGCCTGGTTGGCGCCAAGGCCGGTGAAGAGCGCGTTCTGAACCTGACCTTCCCTGAGGACTATCAGAACCTGGACCTGGCTGGTAAAACCGCCGAGTTCACCGTGACCGTCAACAGCGTTTCCGAGCCGAAACTGCCAGAGCTGAACGAAGAGTTCTTCGCCCAGTTCGGCATCAAGGAAACCGGTCTGGAAGGTTTCCGCGCCGAAGTTCGCAAGAACATGGAGCGTGAGCTGCGTCAGGCCATCAAGTCCAAGGTCAAGAACCAGGTCATGGACGGTCTGCTGGCCTCCAACCCGATCGAAGTGCCAAAGGCTTTGCTGGACAACGAAGTGAACCGTCTGCGTGTACAGGCTGTTCAACAGTTTGGCGGCAACATCAAGCCGGACCAGCTGCCCGCTGAGCTGTTCGAAGAGCAAGCCAAGCGCCGCGTTGTGCTGGGCCTGATCGTTGCTGAAGTGGTCAAGCAGTTCGAACTCAAGCCTGACGAAGCCCGCGTTCGCGAGCTGATCCAGGAAATGGCTTCGGCCTATCAGGAGCCTGAGCAAGTCGTGTCCTGGTACTACAAGAACGACCAGCAACTGAACGAAGTCCGTTCGGTTGTGCTGGAAGAACAAGTTGTGGATACTGTTCTGCAGAAAGCTAGCGTGACCGATAAAGCGGTCTCTTACGAAGAAGCGGTCAAGCCGGTGGAAGCTCCACAAGCCGATTGATCGTTCTGCGGTAAGAAATACACACCCATAAGCCAGCCTTCGCGCTGGCTTATGCGTATTCAAGACATAACTATTTGGGAGTGACTGCGAGACATGTCCCGCAATTCTTTTTATCAGCAGAGCTCTGACATCCAAGCCGCAGGCGGCCTGGTCCCGATGGTTATCGAGCAGTCTGCCCGTGGCGAACGTGCCTATGACATCTACTCGCGTCTGCTCAAGGAACGCGTCATCTTCCTGATCGGCCCCGTTGAAGACTACATGGCCAACCTGGTTGCGGCGCAACTGCTGTTCCTTGAAGCGGAAAACCCGGACAAGGATATCCATCTGTACATCAACTCACCTGGTGGCTCGGTGACAGCAGGCATGTCGATCTACGACACCATGCAGTTCATCAAGCCTGACGTTTCCACCATCTGCATCGGCCAGGCCTGCAGCATGGGCGCATTCCTGCTCGCCGGTGGCGCAGCGGGCAAGCGTCACTGCCTGCCTAATTCGCGCATGATGATTCACCAGCCGTTGGGTGGTTTCCAGGGGCAGGCGTCGGATATCGACATCCATGCCAAGGAAATCCTCCACATTCGTTCGCGCCTGAACTCGCTGCTGGCCCATCACACCGGCCAAAACCTCGAAACCATTGAGCGTGACACCGAGCGTGACAACTTCATGAGCGCTGAGCGTGCGGCCGAATATGGCCTGATCGACTCCGTGATCAACAAGCGTCAAATGCCTGCCTAAGCCGCTCAAAATGCAGGTGGTTGGGATGACCGGCCGCCTGCGGGCTTGAAAAAGCCCGCAATTGCCTTCATCTTGTGTTGCAAGCCTATCGGATTTGGATCGATCGAATGACTGACACCCGCAACGGCGAGGACAACGGCAAACTGCTTTATTGCTCCTTCTGTGGCAAAAGCCAGCATGAAGTACGCAAATTGATTGCCGGCCCCTCGGTCTTCATTTGCGACGAGTGCGTCGACCTGTGCAATGACATCATCCGCGAGGAGGTGCAGGAAGCCCAGGCCGAAAGCAGCGCGCATAAGTTGCCTTCGCCTAAAGAAATCAGCGGCATCCTTGATCAATATGTCATTGGTCAGGAGCGCGCGAAAAAGGTACTGGCCGTAGCGGTGTACAACCACTACAAGCGCCTGAACCAACGTGACAAAAAGAATGACGAGGTCGAACTCGGCAAGAGCAACATCCTGCTGATCGGCCCGACAGGCTCGGGTAAAACCCTGCTTGCCGAAACCCTGGCCCGTTTGCTGAACGTTCCGTTCACCATCGCCGACGCAACCACCCTTACCGAGGCGGGTTATGTGGGTGAGGATGTCGAGAACATCATTCAGAAACTGCTGCAGAAGTGCGATTACGATGTGGAAAAGGCCCAGATGGGTATCGTCTACATCGACGAAATCGACAAGATTTCCCGCAAGTCCGACAACCCGTCCATCACCCGGGATGTTTCCGGTGAGGGCGTGCAGCAGGCCTTGCTCAAGCTGATCGAAGGTACCGTGGCTTCCGTTCCGCCTCAGGGTGGTCGCAAGCATCCGCAGCAGGAGTTCCTGCAGGTCGACACGCGTAACATTCTGTTCATCTGCGGTGGCGCGTTCTCCGGCCTGGAAAAGGTTATTCAAAACCGTTCCACCCGTGGCGGCATTGGTTTCAACGCCGAAGTGCGCAGTAAGGAAGAGGGTAAGAAGGTCGGTGAATCCCTGCGTGAAGTCGAACCTGATGATTTGGTCAAGTTCGGTCTGATCCCGGAATTCGTGGGTCGCTTGCCGGTCCTGGCGACGCTGGACGAGTTGGATGAAGCTGCATTGATGCAGATTCTGACGGAGCCGAAGAATGCCCTGACCAAGCAATATGCCAAGCTGTTCGAAATGGAAGGTGTAGACCTGGAGTTCCGTTCCGACGCGCTGAAATCGGTTGCCAAACGAGCCCTGGAGCGTAAAACCGGTGCCCGTGGGTTGCGCTCGATTCTGGAAGGCGTATTGCTCGACACGATGTATGAGATCCCCTCGCAGTCTGAGGTGAGTAAAGTCGTGATCGATGAAAGCGTTATAGAAGGTAAGTCCAAGCCTTTGTATATCTACGAAAACAAAGAGCCGGCTGCCAAGGCCGCGCCGGACGCTTAAGCGTCCCGGTGCCGGAATAAAGAAGGGGCCTTCGGGCCCCTTTGCTTTTTGCGCGTTTTAGACGTGTCTTTGCGCTTGTTTTTTTTCAAGGCTGCCCCCATCTTGGTTTCAAGCTTACTTCCATCTGTTTCCGGCCTTGTGGCCGCCGTAGAGGCGAAATCATGAAGACAACCATCGAATTGCCTCTCCTGCCATTGCGTGATGTCGTGGTTTATCCGCACATGGTTATCCCGCTGTTCGTGGGGCGCGAGAAGTCTATCGAAGCCCTCGAGGCTGCGATGACGGGTGACAAGCAGATTCTTCTGTTGGCGCAGAGAAATCCTGCTGACGATGATCCCGGCGAAGACGCACTTTATCGCGTAGGCACAATTGCAACAGTTCTGCAGCTGCTCAAGTTGCCCGACGGCACCGTCAAGGTCCTAGTCGAAGGTGAGCAGCGTGGCACGGTCGAGCGTTTCAGCGAAGTGGACGGCCATTGCCGGGCCGAAGTGTCGCTGATCGACGAAGTGGACGCGCCCGAGCGTGAGTCTGAGGTGTTTGTCCGCAGTCTTCTGTCGCAGTTCGAACAATACGTGCAGTTGGGCAAGAAGGTGCCTGCTGAGGTCCTGTCGTCGCTTAACAGCATCGACGAACCTGGACGGCTGGTCGATACGATGGCGGCCCACATGGCCCTCAAGATCGAGCAGAAGCAGGAAATTCTCGAAATCATCGATTTGTCTGCCCGTGTCGAACATGTGCTGGCACTGCTGGATGGCGAAATCGACCTACTGCAGGTCGAGAAGCGCATTCGTGGTCGCGTCAAGAAGCAGATGGAGCGTAGCCAGCGCGAGTACTACCTGAATGAGCAGATGAAGGCCATTCAGAAGGAACTTGGCGATGGTGACGAAGGGCACAACGAAATCGAAGAGCTGAAAAAGCGCATCGATGCCGCCGGCCTGCCCAAGGATGCACTTGCCAAGGCCCAGGCCGAGCTGAACAAGCTCAAGCAAATGTCGCCTATGTCTGCCGAAGCCACTGTGGTGCGCTCCTATATCGACTGGCTGGTTCAGGTGCCTTGGAAGGCGCAAAGCAAGGTCCGTCTGGACCTGGCCCGCGCCGAAGATATTCTCGATGCCGACCATTACGGTCTGGAAGAGGTCAAGGAACGTATCCTCGAATACCTCGCCGTGCAAAAACGCGTGAAGAAAATTCGCGGGCCGGTACTGTGCCTGGTGGGGCCTCCCGGGGTCGGTAAAACATCGCTGGCAGAGTCGATTGCCCACGCGACCAATCGTAAATTCGTGCGCATGGCCCTCGGTGGCGTGCGCGATGAAGCGGAAATTCGGGGGCATCGCCGCACTTATATCGGGTCGATGCCAGGAAGATTGATTCAAAAGATGACTAAGGTTGGCGTGCGCAATCCGCTGTTTCTTTTGGATGAAATCGACAAGATGGGCAGCGATATGCGCGGCGATCCCGCTTCTGCGCTGCTCGAAGTGCTCGATCCGGAGCAGAATCACAATTTCAACGATCACTATCTGGAGGTCGACTACGACCTGTCGGACGTGATGTTCCTCTGCACCTCCAACTCCATGAACATTCCGCCAGCACTGCTGGACCGGATGGAGGTGATCCGTCTGCCGGGCTACACCGAAGACGAGAAGATCAACATCGCCGTCAAATACCTTTCGCCCAAGCAGATCCAGGCCAACGGCCTGAAAAAAGGCGAGCTGGAATTTGACGAGGAAGCGATTCGCGACATTATCCGCTACTACACTCGCGAGGCGGGTGTGCGTGGTCTGGAGCGGCAAATTGCCAAGGTCTGCCGCAAGGCGGTCAAAGAGCATGCGCTGGAAAAACGCTTCGCGGTCAAGGTTACTTC
Organism: Pseudomonas sp. P105; assembly: GCF_032614175.1. Lineage (NCBI taxonomy): Bacteria > Pseudomonadati > Pseudomonadota > Gammaproteobacteria > Pseudomonadales > Pseudomonadaceae > Pseudomonas > Pseudomonas sp. P105. The sequence goes on along the minus strand of NZ_CP126693.1, from coordinate 4,157,163 downwards.
GGACCTGCTGGAGCACTTCCTGGGTGTTCGCAAATTCCGCTACGGCCTCGCCGAGCAGCAGGATCAGATTGGTCAGGTGACTGGCCTTGCGTGGACTCAGGTCGGTGGCGAGTTGCTGACTATCGAAGCGGCCGTAGTACCGGGCAAGGGTCAACTGATCAAGACCGGTTCGCTGGGCGATGTGATGGTCGAGTCGATCACCGCAGCGCTGACGGTCGTGCGCAGCCGCGCCCGGAGCCTGGGCATCCCCCTGGACTTCCACGAGAAGCGCGACACCCATATCCACATGCCTGAAGGGGCTACGCCCAAGGACGGCCCGAGCGCCGGCGTAGGCATGTGCACGGCCCTGGTATCCGCGCTGACCGGCATTCCTGTGCGCGCCGACGTCGCCATGACGGGTGAAATCACCCTGCGTGGCCAGGTATTGGCCATCGGCGGTCTGAAGGAAAAACTGCTGGCGGCTCACCGTGGCGGGATCAAGATCGTGATCATTCCCGAGGAGAATGTCCGCGATCTGAAGGAGATTCCCGACAACATTAAGCAGGATCTTCAGATCAAACCGGTTAAATGGATTGACGAGGTCCTGCAAATTGCGCTGCAATACGCGCCGGAGCCCTTGCCGGATGTGGCTCCGGAGATAGTCGCGAAGGAAGACAAGCGAGAGTCTGACTCTAAGGAAAGAATTAGCACGCATTAATACGCATTTGCCTGGGGGGCTTCCTTGACAGTTTTTTAGAGCCCTTGTTATAAAGCGGCTCTTAAGTGTCTGTAGGCCATTCAGCACTCGTTTTTGCTTTCACCAAAAAAACTTAGAATCATCTCAAATAGATATAAGGGGACTTAGAGTGAACAAGTCGGAACTGATTGATGCTATCGCTGCATCCGCTGATATCCCGAAAGCTGCTGCTGGCCGTGCGCTGGACGCTGTAATCGAATCCGTCACTGGCGCTCTCAAGGCCGGCGACTCCGTAGTTCTGGTTGGTTTCGGCACCTTCTCCGTGACTGATCGCCCAGCGCGTACAGGCCGCAACCCGCAGACCGGCCAAACGCTGGAAATCCCTGCTGCCAAAAAGCCTGGTTTCAAAGCTGGCAAGGCATTGAAAGAAGCTGTTAACGACTAAGGTTTCACCGAGTTTATCCGGGTCGGGGTCATGCCTGGCTTGGCAGCGGAGCGGTCATACAGCCGGTTTGTAGCCGGTGTGTCACGCCAGGACTCGCGGGTTTGAGTCCGGTCCGCTCCGCCAGTTACGAGAAGGCGCATCCTCGGATGCGCCTTTCTTCTATCCGGATTCTACCCACGCTCCACGGTTGCCTAAATTTGAAGTTCAACCGTTTCTGGGGGACGCATGCTGCAGAATATCAGGGACAATTCACAAGGCTGGATTGCCAAAACCATCATCGGGGTCATCGTCGTATTGATGGCGTTGACCGGTTTCGATGCCATTTTTCAAGCTACCACCAACAGTAATGACGCAGCCAAGGTCAACGGCGAAGAGATCAGCCAGAACGAGCTGAGCCAGGCGGTCGACATGCAACGCCGCCAGCTCATGCAACAGCTGGGCAAGGATTTCGACGCTTCGTTGCTGGACGAAAAAATGCTGCGCGACTCAGCGCTCAAAGGCCTGATCGATCGCAAGCTGTTGCTGCAAGGCGCGCAAGATTCGAAATTCGCCTTCTCCGAAGCCGCGCTGGATCAAGTGATCCTGCAAACGCCTGAGTTTCAGGTCGATGGCAAATTCAGCGCCGAGCGTTTCGATCAGGTGATCCGCCAGCTGGGTTACAGCCGCATGCAATTTCGTCAGATGCTGGCTCAGGAGATGCTGATCGGCCAGTTGCGCGCAGGTCTGGCGGGGAGTGGTTTTGTCACCGACGCCCAAGTGTTGGCCTTCGCCCGTCTGGAAAAACAGACCCGGGATTTCGCCACCTTGAATATCCAGGCCGACTCGTCGACGGTCAAACTGACCGATGATGAGGTCAAGGCTTACTACGATAAGCATGCCAAGGAATTCATGACGCCCGACCAGGTGGTCATCGACTACCTTGAGCTGAAGAAGGCTTCTTTCTTCGATCAGGTCAGCGTCAAGGATGAAGACCTGCAAGCGGCCTATCAGAAAGAAATCGCGAACCTGTCCGAACAGCGTCGTGCTGCGCACATCCTGATCGAAGTGAACGACAAGGTCACCGAAGCCCAGGCCAAGGCGAAGATCGAAGAGATTCAGGCTCGTTTGGCCAAAGGCGAATCGTTTGAAGCATTGGCCAAGGAGTTCTCCCAGGACCCAGGTTCGGCGAACAGCGGCGGCGATCTCGGTTATGCCGGTCCGGGTGTCTATGATCCGGAGTTCGAAAAGGCTCTGTATGCGTTGAGCAAGGATCAGGTATCGGCACCGGTGCGTACCGATTTCGGTTTTCACCTGATCAAGTTGTTGGGAGTCGAAGCGCCTGAAGTGCCAACGTTTGCCAGCCTCAAGGACAAGCTTGTTCGCGAGCTGAAAACCCAGCAGGTTGAGCAGCGTTTCGTGGAGGCGACCAAGCAACTGGAGGATGCCTCTTTCGAAGCCTCCGACCTGGCACAGCCGGCTCAGGACCTGAAACTGACCGTCCACACTTCGGCGCCGTTCGGCCGTGAGGGTGGGGAGGGGATCGCGGCCAACCGCGCCGTGGTGACCGCCGCGTTCAGCCCGGAGGTACTGGATGAGGGTGCAAACAGCACCGCCATAGAACTGGACCCGGAAACCGTGGTGGTGTTGCGTGCCAAGGAGCACCGCAAACCTGAGCAAATGCCACTGGAAAGCGTGGACGGGGCCATTCGCGCTCAGCTGGCGAAGGAACATGCCAGTGCGGCGGCCAAGACCCGGGCCGAGGAGTTGATTGCCGGTTTGCGCGACGGCAAGACGGCCCTGGATCAACCTGTCGACGGTCAGAACTGGAAGGTCATCGAAGCGGCGACTCGAAGCCAGGAAGGGATTGATCCGGCGGTGTTGCAGGCATTGTTCCGGATGCCTAAGCCCGAATCGAAAGACAAGCCGACGTTCAGCAGTGTGACGTTGCCCGACGGCAGTCTGGTAATCGTGCGTTTGAACGGCGTAAACGAAGCGGCGGCGCCGAGCGATGAGGAGAAGGCGCAATACCGCCGTTATCTCGCTTCTCGTGTCGGCCAGCAGGACTTCGCTGCCTATCGCAAGCAGTTGGAGAGTGAGGCGGACATCGAGCGCTTCTAAGTGCTCTGATGTTTGCCCCACAACGACCCGGCCGAAAGGCCGGGTTTTTTGTGTCTGCTTGTTGCATCGGGCAGTATCTTCGTCGTTCCACCGAATTCGCGTCTTTTTCCCGCAAATAACCCCCAGTAGACTTGTAACCCGTTTGAGACAAGATTAGCCACGCGGCCTGGCAGCGTTCTGTTGCACAATACGCCCCGGATCGTTTTCCTCAGGATGTTCAATGTTCAAATCATTCCCTATGCGCACCGTCGGGCTGGCACTGGTGCTGGCCGCTGCAGCCGGTTGCTCGTCGAAGAAAACCGCTATCTACGAGCATGAAAACTTCGATGACTCTGGTACGTTCTCGCGTTCCTATTCAGTGAATGATGCGGCGACCTGCGAAGCCGGGCGCCGGGCATTGCTCAGCCAGGGCTACATCATTACCAGCAGCGATCCGAAGCTGGTCAGCGGTCACAAGAGTTTTCAGCAGACCGGCGAAACCCATATGGAGATCAGCTTCAATCTGGTCTGTGCGCAAGACAGTGGTCCCGGACACCGTGCGACCATGTTTGCCAACGCCTTGCAGGACCGTTATGCGCTGAAGAAAACCAACAACTCCGCCAGCTTGGGCGTGGGGGTGCTGGGATCGGTGTCGATGCCGATCGGCTCGTCCGATGATTCGATGGTCAAGGTCGCCAGCGAAACCGTGTCGTCGGCGAAGTTCTATGAGCGTTTCTTTGCCCTCGTGGAGTTGTTCCTGCCTCCCGAGGCGAAGAAACCCGTGGAAGAAACCGAAAAACCCAAGGCTGAGCTTGGCGTTCCGGAACCCCAGGTCGAGCCGACGGCGTTGTCACCGGTTTCTACTCCAGAGCCGACACCGATGCCTGTTCCTGCACCAGAGCCGGCACCGATTCCTGTACCTGCTCTTGCTCCAGAGCCGGAGCCGGCTCCCGAATCGGCTCCCGAACCGGCACCAGCGCCAGTCGCGCCGGTGGAGGAGGCCACGCCCGCGCCTGCCGAGACTTCTCCGGCCAGTTCGGAGCCGGTCGCGCCGCCGGCAGAGCCCGCGCCCATCGCACCCAGCGAGCCTCAACTATCAGAGCCGGAGTCGTCGACGCAAGCCATTACACCGCCACCCTCCAGCGCCTTGCCGGCCCCCTCCGAGCCGATCCAGCCGCTTCCCGCCTCTTGATGCTCAGTGGCAAGGGTGGAAATCCCTTGCCACACCTGCACGCAGTAATTTCCCAGCGCTGTGCTACGTTTAATTCATGAAGCTTTTGCTTCATGTTTTGTTCATAAAGCGGCTTTATGCTGATTCCAGCGCCATCAGGCATCGGTTTCAACGTTACGTTATGGGAAGGATTCAAGATGGATGATTATCAGGAAGAGCTGCTGGAATATCAGGCGTATGAGCTTGATCCCCTGGAACCCGCCGAGGATGCGACAGAGCTGTAAATCCGCTAAAAACGTCACGTTATCAGCGGCAGGTTTGCAGCCTAACTGCTTCTACGACTGCGCCGAAACTCGCCCGGAGTCTGATTGTTCCAGCGCTTGAAGGCGCGTTGAAAGGCTTCCGCTGAGGCGAACCCCAGCAGGTACGCGATTTCACCAAACGCCAGTTCAGTGTCGCGAATGTAGGTCATGGCCAGGTCGCGGCGAGTGTCGTTGAGGATTGCGCGAAATTGCGTGCCTTCTTCGGCCAGTTTGCGACGCAGTGTCCAGGTCGGCAGCTTCAGACGCGCCGCCACTTCTTCCAGGTCGGGTTCCCGACCACCGTTGAGCAAGGGCCCCAGCAGTTGGATGATGCGCTCGCGCAGGCTGCGGGTGCGCGTCAATTGCTCCAGCTCCCGTTCACACAGCTGAACCAGGTGTCGCCAGGTGCCGGGGCAATGTTGGGGGTTGCGTTGGGCGAGACTGTCGAGTCCCAGGCGTAGCTGATTGTGTTCGGCACCGAACTGGATCGGGCAGTCACCGAGCGCGCGATAGGCCTCCAGGTATGCCGGTGCTTCGAACTCGATTTCCACCCGTTCAGCCCTCAACGCGACAGCACTCACGCAGGACAGCTGCGCCAGCCAGCCGGCGATGATCGAATCCACGACGAAGCGGTTGTAGGCGTTATAGGGGCTGATGGAATAGAACCGCAGCCACGCGCCTCGGGCATCTTCATGAAAACTCGACTGACCGCGATAGTTGGAGCCGTACAGCGGCTCGAAGCGGATCATGCACCGCGCGGCTTCGCGCACCGTCGGTGCCTGGGCCGCCGTCACGCCTGCCAGCCCGGCCTGGCTCAAGCGGCTAAGTTGGCCCATGCGCAAACCCAAGGCAGGGTCCTGGGTCTGTTGGATGGCGGCGTGCCCCAGGCGCATGTAGCGCGGGATCGACAGACGAGCACCGGGCTCGGCCAGGCGTGCCGCATCCAGACCGTATTGTTCAAGCAAAGGCTGGGGATCGTGGCCATGGCTGGCAACCGCATCGGCCAGGCTATGGACGAAGCTGACTGACAAGTCTCCCAGTCGCATCGGTTGCGGTTTCATGGTGTTACAGCCACAGGTTCAGCAGACGGGCGCCACGAGCTTCACCGTCGGGAAAATGCTCGCCGTCATGGCTGATGAAACTCTGCCCGGCGCTACCGTTGTCCCAGAACTGACCGCGCAGGAAGACACTGACGCCGCCCCTGGCCTGGCTGCTGGGCGGCTGGCTGGTCAGTGTCAGGCGATGCCAGGCCTGGCCTTCACTCACTTCCCCAGGCTTGAGGCTGACTTCGCTCGGTGTGGACAGGCCCCTATAGCCACCCCAGGGTTTTTCCCAGGTATGGCGACCGTTGACAAAGGCCGGCACTGCCACCAATTGCGCCCCCTGTTCATTCAACTGCCGATAATGAACCGGGTACCAACTGTCGCTGCCGATCAGCACGCCCAGGCGACCGGCAGGGGTGTCGACGACGCTGATTGTGTCCGGATGGTCTGGCCCCAGCACGCCCTGTTGCTCGAACATGGGGTGCTGTTGGCGCTGTGGCTGGCCCAGCGGCCGACCGTCGCGGCCGAACACCACGCTACTGTTGTACAACGGGCCCCGGCCCACTTTCAGTTGGCCATCGCTGACGCTTGGCTCGGGCAGCACGATGGAGCCGGCCACCAGCGTCACGCCGAACTCCTTGGCGAGTCCGCCGAACAGTGCCTGGTAGTCACGGGCCATGGTGTCGGCTTTCATGCGCAGGTAAGCATCGTCCAGCCGGTTGTCACCTTTTGCGCTGACCAGCGCCTGGATGAACGCCAGCGGGTTGCTGACCGCCAGCCAGTTCATCGCTTCCTTCAACGTGGCGGCCTGATACAACTCGTCTTTTTCCCCGGCGACCATCAACCAGGTGCCAATGTGCTCGGGCAAGACCACCACGGTTTTGTCATTGAGCAAGCCCAGGTCACGAGCGGTTTGCAGATAGGCCGCCAGTTTGCGGTGCAGGCGTTCGGGGCTCTGGTAGTCGGTGGGGAACAGTTCGGGCTGGATGCCCAGTAAGTTGCCTTGATCGGCAGGGGTGCCCTGGTTCACCGCCAGGTTGATGCGAAGGTCTGACAGGTAATGACCCGCCGGACGATCCACCGTCCACAGTGCGTAGGTGATCAGGGCGGCAATCAAAGCCAGTGACAACAGCAGGTACAGAAATTTGCGCATGGGGAACAGTCAGCGGCCGTGTGCGGATTCGCTGACTAGGGTAGGGCCCACGATGGGGTGTTGCCAAGGGGCGTTGCGCATTTGGATCATTAAGTTGTCAGTTACGGCCATTGAGCACGCAGCTTCCCGCTCTTAGGCTGTCTGGCATGACTGATGGAAGCCGCAGAGCCTCCGCATTTTTTCCGTGATCGCCCGTTGTGGAGTTATCGATGACCACCCCTCATTACCCGCACCTGCTGGCCCCGCTGGACCTGGGTTTTACCACGTTGCGCAATCGCACCCTGATGGGGTCGATGCACACGGGTCTTGAAGAAAAGCCCGGTGGTTTCGAGCGCATGGCGGCGTATTTTGCCGAGCGCGCGCGTGGCGGCGTGGGGCTGATGGTCACCGGCGGAATCGGGCCGAATGACGAGGGCGGCGTTTACTCCGGCGCGGCCAAGCTGACCACCGAGGAAGAAGCCCTCAAGCACCAGATTGTGACCCGTGCCGTACATGAGGCCGGCGGCAAGATCTGCATGCAGATTCTCCACGCCGGGCGCTATGCCTACAGCCCCAAGCAGGTGGCGCCGAGCGCGATCCAGGCACCGATCAACCCGTTCAAGCCCAAGGAGCTGGACGAAGAGGGCATCGAAAAGCAGATCAGTGATTTTGTCACCTGTTCGGTCCTGGCCCAGAAAGCCGAGTACGACGGTGTCGAGATCATGGGCTCGGAAGGTTATTTCATTAACCAGTTCCTGGCGGCCCATACCAACCACCGCACCGATCGCTGGGGCGGCAGCTATGAAAACCGCATGCGCCTGCCGGTGGAAATCGTGCGTCGGGTGCGTGAGGCGGTCGGCCCCAACTTCATCATTATCTTTCGCCTGTCGATGCTCGACCTGGTGGAAGGTGGCAGCAGTTGGGATGAAATCGTTCAGTTGGCCAAAGCCATCGAGCAGGCCGGGGCGACGATCATCAACACCGGTATCGGCTGGCACGAGGCGCGGATTCCTACCATCGCCACCAAGGTTCCGCGGGCGGCGTTCAGCAAGGTCACAGCCAAACTGCGCGGCTCAGTGAGTATTCCGCTGATCACCACCAACCGCATCAACACCCCGGAAGTGGCCGAGCAGATCCTGGCCGAAGGCGACGCCGATATGGTGTCCATGGCGCGGCCTTTCCTCGCTGATCCGGAATTCGTCAACAAGGCTGCCGCCGGGCGCGCGGATGAAATCAATACCTGCATCGGATGCAACCAGGCCTGTCTGGACCATACCTTTGGCGGCAAGCTCACCAGTTGCCTGGTGAACCCGCGGGCGTGCCATGAAACCGAGCTCAATTACTTGCCGGTCACCCAGGTGAAAAAAATCGCTGTGGTCGGTGCCGGTCCGGCCGGTTTGTCCGCTGCTACCGTGGCGGCCGAACGGGGTCATCAGGTGACGCTGTTCGATTCGGCCAGCGAAATTGGTGGCCAGTTCAATATCGCCAAGCGGGTGCCGGGCAAGGAAGAGTTCTTCGAAACCCTGCGTTATTTCAAGCGCAAGTTGCAGACCAGCCACGTCGAGCTGTGTCTCAACACGCGGGTGGATGTCGCGCAATTGGTCGCGGGCGGTTTTGACGAGATCATCCTGGCCACCGGTATCGCACCGCGAGTGCCGGCGATTCCCGGGGTGGAGCATGCCAAGGTCCTCAGCTACCTGGATGTGATTCTGGAGCGCAAGCCAGTGGGCCGCAGCGTCGCGGTGATCGGGGCCGGCGGTATCGGCTTCGACGTGTCGGAGTTCCTGGTCCACCAAGGGGTTGCCACCAGCCAGGACCGTGAAGCGTTCTGGAAAGAATGGGGGATCGATACCCTGCTCCAGGCGCGCGGCGGTGTGGCGGGTATCAAAGCCGAGCCCCAAGCCCCGGCGCGGCAAGTGTTCCTGTTGCAGCGCAAGAAATCCAAGGTGGGCGACGGCCTGGGCAAGACCACCGGCTGGATTCACCGCACGGGCCTGAAGAACAAGCAGGTGCAGATGCTCAACAGCGTCGAGTACCTGAAAATCGATGACGAAGGCTTGCACATCCGCATCGGTGAAACCGGCGAGCCGCAGGTGCTGGCCGTGGATAACATCGTGATCTGCGCCGGCCAGGATCCGTTGCGTGAGTTGCAGCAAGGCCTGGAAGCCGCAGGGCAAACCGTCCACCTCATTGGCGGTGCCGACGTAGCGGCAGAACTGGATGCCAAGCGGGCGATCAATCAGGGTTCGCGATTGGCGGCGCAGTTGTAAGACACCGAATCTGTGGGCGCCTGGATCCACTGTGGGAGCGAGCCTGCTCGCGATAGCGATGAGTCAGTTGCATGAGTGTTGACCCACCGCCATCGCGAGCAGGCTCGCTCCCACAAGGGGTTGCAATGAACACAGGCACTGAGGTCATCCGCGACCTAGCTGTTAAACTTGCGGCTCGTCCCGATTCGGCCTGCTGCAATGTTGCTTTCCTGCCTCGACTGGCACCCCCAACCCCGCCTGGAGCTCCTTCATCTGGACTGGCTCGCCCGTGCCGGAATAGAAGTGGCGGTGCTGCGTCTGGACCAGATTGACCCCCTGATCAGCGGCAACAAGTGGTTCAAGCTGGTTCACCATGTGCGCGCTGCCCATGGGGCCGGTGCCAAGGGGATCATGAGCCTGGGCGGTGTCTATTCCAACCATCTGCATGCGCTGGCGGCGGCTGGCAAGCGCTTCGGGTTCCCAACGGTCGGGCTGCTGCGCGGCCATCCCCAGGAAACGCCGACGGTCCTTGACCTCAAAGCGTTCGACATGGATCTGCACTGGCTGGGTTATGGCGGATACCGAGGGCGGCACGCCGCGGATTTCTGGCAACCCTGGCAGGCGCAATACCCGCACCTGCATCCGGTGCCTGAGGGCGGTTCAGGGTTGTCCGGCGCGCAGGGTTGCATGGATTGGGTGGCCGGGGCGCGTGAACAATTGGCGGCGTTGGGCTGGGTGGATTATCACGGCTGGTGGCTGGCCTGCGGTACCGGGACCTCCCTGGCGGGGCTGGTGTTGGCTGAAGCGGGGGAGCACCCGGTCTACGGCGTGTTGGCTGTGCCTGCGGATCACGGCGTGGCGCAGCAGGTCGAAAGCATCGTGGGGCAAGCAGGTCTCTGCAACCCGCGTTATGAGTTGTTCGACGGCAGCCGTGGCGGCTTCGCCCGGGTCGACGCCGAACTCGTCGCCTTCATCCACGCCACTGGCGCCATCGAACTGGAGCCGCTGTATACCGGCAAGGCGTTGATGCTGCTCAAGGCGCGGGTCGAGGCCGGACAGTTTGCCCGTGGCACCCGCTTGATTTTCGTTCACACCGGCGGCTTGCAAGGCCGCCGAGGGTTTGAATAACCAGCGTCAGCCGCGTTTGGGCATCATCCGCAGCAGGGTGTTATCGCGCACGATGTAGTGGTGGTACAGCCCCGCCAGGGCATGCAGGCCAATCAGCCAGTAGCCGATGGTGCCTCCCAACTCATGCCAGCCCTCCAGTTGTTTGGCAAAGTCTTTGTCCTGATCGATCAGCAGCGGCAAGTCGAAACCATAGAACATCACCTGATGCCCTTCGGCACTGGTGATCAGCCACCCCAGCAATGGCATGGCGATCATGAACAGGTACAACGCCCAGTGCATCAGGTGGGCAAGGAAGGTCTGCCAGGCAGGCGAGGCGGGAAAGATGGCTGGAGCCTTCCCCATGCTGCGGGCGAACAGGCGTAGCCAGACCAGCACAAACACGGTCAGGCCGAGCATGAAGTGAGCTTCTTTGATCAGGGTCCGGCCGTCACTGCCTTTGGGGAATATCCCTCGCAGTTCGATGCAGGCATAAACCACGGCCAGTAGAATCAGCATCAGCCAATGCAGGGCGACCGTGACGGTACTGTAGCGGTTTTCCGAGCTTTTCCAGGGCATGCAGGTATCTCCAGTCATCAGGTAGAGCACCGTCTTATGCGGCGTAGTGCTCCTACTGTAAGCCCGTTTTTTCGGGTTCGCTTGAGCCAGATCAGTTTCGCCAGTATGAACAACCCCGATCAATGCATTCACAGGATGGCGGCTGTTGCGCCGCCGCGCGGGAGTAAGCGCCCTGGTCACGCAAGGAGGTCAGGGTGTCAGGTCTGGCGGATTCAGGAGCCAGTCCAATAGCAGCCTTGTGTCATTTTGACCCTGCACCGGTTTCGTTTGTATGGCGGGCTGCCCACCGCCGACATCGCCTACCCCCAGGCACAGCACCGGTCGGTCGGGGTCACCATCGAGAAAGCTCACCAGCACTACGCTGCCGGTCCTCAGGGCGGGCCGCTCATTCAGCGTCAGGCGTGACACCGGCAGCGTGATGCCTTCGTTATCCGGGGTCCACAGGCTGACAGTGACACGGCCGCGGTGATCGGGGCGTGTCGGCTGATCGCCAGGGTCGAGTACGTATGCGAGGTGATAGCCGGGGATGCAGGGTCTTGGATGCTTGAGGGCAGGCCTGAATACGGTGGACCATGGGATGGCCGAAAACCGGTTACGGTAATCGCGGGTCGCCGGTGTGGGCGACAGATTGGTTTCAAGGATGGAAAATTGCCGCCCGCGATGCTGGATATCGGTGATCAGCCACTGGTCGTTGAAAGTGGACTCCGGATGTTCACTGATCTGCACGATATGGCCGCTGCGCAGAAAGGGCTGGTGGCTCTGGCCCTGGATTTCCCGCTGTCGACAGCGCAGCCGCTCAAGTCTGCGGCGGCCGGCCTGGTAGCGATGAGCCAACGTCGGACTGCTGCGTATCGTCTCGTGATTTTCACCTTCGAAGGCGTGATTGGCCGCGCTGTCCCCGGCTTGGCTTGTGTCGCGATCACTGAAGCCGGCCGGCAGGCCATGGGTCATTGCGCAGTGTCGCTGGTACACCTGCCTGATGGCTGGTTGCTGGCCGGGATCAGGGCGCAGGTTCAGTTCGACCGGACGGGCGGGAAAACTTTTCGGGTCTTCGGCGAATACCAGGACATGGCCATGAACGGTGTGTTCGAAGTGGTAATGAATGCCTTCTTCTTCACACAACCGGTGCAGCAACTCCAGATCGCTCTCCTCGTACTGGATACAGAACGGGCGGCACGGGTACTGCCCATGGGGCAGTTCAAAGCGGTAGCTGTGGGCCGGCAGGGCATTGTCTTCCAGCAGTCGATGCAGGATCTGCACAGCGCTGAGCCGGTAGAAAACCCGTCGCCGTGGGCCCTGTTCCAGGCCCTGGAGATACGGCACCAGCGTCAAGCGATAGCCGATGCGCTGTGGGGCATGGCTCGTCACGCCGACGCTGTGCACAACGCCATGCACGCCGGATTCGCCATCGAGGCGCAGGAAGGCAGGCTGGTCCAGCAACGTGTCGGGATTGATCGGCGGCGACAGCCCGATCAATTCAAGGTCGAAACGGTATGGCTGATTAAGCGCTTCGCGACCGTTAAACCTCAGGACTTGCAGGCGCAAATCGCTTTGCGTAAGGGTCAGGCTGAAAGGACTTTCCGATTCGTTGCGCATCGCGGTTCTTACTGGCTGGGGAGATAAGTTCACGAGAGTACGAAACCGCAGGAGGAAAGGGGGCCCCAAATCGCCATTTCAGAAACTCCCTACAGCACGTCGGGGAAATGTTGATTCATCGGCGGTGATTTTTTGGTCGATCAGCCGGTTTAGGCCGTATAAACTTGCGCCACAGCGCCGGCCAGCAGATGTCTCGGCGCGACAGACAAGAGAGTGAGTAATGGGCGCACAGTGGAAGGTTAAACACAAAGAAGCGGCTGCCAACGCCAAGGGCAAGATCTTCGGCAAGCTGGTGAAGGAAATCACCATTGCCGCGCGCAACGGCGCTGACACTGCCACCAATGCGCATCTGCGACTCGTGGTCGAGCAGGCGAAAAAGGCCTCGATGCCCCGCGAGACCCTGGAGCGCGCGATCAAGAAAGGCTCCGGCCAGCTCGGCGAAACCGTGCAGTACCATCGTGTGACCTACGAAGGCTTCGCACCGCATCAGGTGCCGCTGATCGTCGAATGCGTGACCGATAACATCAACCGTACCGTCGCCGAGATTCGCGTTGCGTTTCGCAAGGGCCAACTGGGCGCCTCGGGTTCGGTCGCGTGGGACTTCAACCATGTCGGCATGATCGAAGCCGCCCCGGACAGCCCCGACGCTGATCCGGAAATGGCCGCCATCGAGGCCGGCGCCCAGGATTTCGAACCGGGCGAAGACGGCGCGACGCTGTTCCTCACTGATCCTTCCGACCTGGATGCGGTGCAGAAGGCGCTGCCGGAGCAAGGTTTCACCGTGCTGTCCGCCAAGCTCGGCTACCAGCCGAAAAACCCGGTCAGTGGCCTGACGGACGAGCAAATGGCCGAAGTCGAGGCGTTCCTTGAGGTCCTGGACAATCACGACGACGTGCAGGACATGTTTGTCGGGTTGGCCGGTTAAGCACCACAACCCCCTGTGGCGAGGGAGCCAGTTCCTTCGCCACAGTCGCGCAGTAAGCCTTCAATCTCCTCAAACCCCGGCCGCCCCAGCACCTGCGGCTGACAGCAGCGCGCCTGCAGATCCTGCAACGTTGCCAGTTCCTCAGCATTGAGCCCCGGTTCGATCCGCGCCAGCAATTCCCCCAACAGAATCCCGAATGCTCGCACTTCGATGCGTTGTAACGCACGGGTTTGCACTGTGTCGGCAGTGGCGTGGAAAGACGCCGCGCCAAAGTCGCCCAACAGGCAGTCGCCCTGGTCATTGCACAGAATATTGTGCCCGTACAAATCGCCGTGGGTAATGCCCTGGCGGTGCAGGTGCGCCGCCACCGAGGCGATGCCCAGGGCGATGCGCAAGGCCACGGGAGCGCTGAAACGCAGTGCGTCGGCATACACGTCGCGGGTGCAGGACTCCAGGCTCGGCAGCCCCGCCAGGTTGCGGTAGCTGGGCGCGATCAGGTCCATCACCAGTCCGGCCTGTTGCTCGGGGTGCCCGTTGATCTGGCCCAGCACGTCGATAAGGTTCGGATGACGACCTGCGGTGATGCAGGCGTGCATTTCATGCAATGGCGAGCCGTCGCTGGTCATCTGGCCTTTGTACAGTTTGATCGCGACGTGTCGCGCGACCTGACCCGGTGGTTGCCATAGCGCCTGATGAATCACCCCCGAAGCGCCTTCGCCTAATTGTTGATGCACGTTCAGTTGCGACCAGTCGATGGGCGTCGTCCTCGCCAGGAGGTCGGCGTTGGCCTGGGTTTCCAGCGGGTTGCCGGCATAGGCCAGCCAACTCAGGCTTGGCAACTCGAGCAACCATTGCGGCAGCTCGGTCAATTGGTTGGCGGCGATGCGCAGCAGTTCGAGACGATGGCACTGCCTCAGGCTCGTGGGCAACTGTCGCAATCGGTTGCCGGCCAGCATGAGCTTTTGCAAGTGCGGGCGTTGGCCGAGCTCTTGCGGCAACAGACTGATGCGGTTGTCCGTCAGGATCAGCCAGCGCAATAGCGGAGGGAGGGCAGCGCCGGGCACGCGTTCGATGCGGTTGGCCTTGAAACCGACCATGGTCAATGCCGCGCAGCGACCCAGGCATTCGGGCAATTCAATGAAGTGGTTGTCCGAGCAGAACAACACCCGCAGGTGGGTCAACCGATGCAGATCATCGGGCAGCGCAGTCAATTGGTTGCCGCTGAGATTGAGGACTTCGAGCGAGTCGGCCAGGTCGAGGATTTCCCGGGGGAACTGTGTCAGGCCGCAGGACAGATCCAGCCGTTTGATGCCCGACAGCTGGCCGGCGCGCAGTTGAGCGAGGGTGTGCATGAGAGGTTCGCTGCTGATCAAGGGGCGGGCATCAAGCCCGAAGCCGCACAGTTAACCAATAATCAGTTCAACACAACACCCTGTGGCGAAGGTTTTATCTGTGGGAGCAAGACTTGCCCCCACAAAGTCCCCTCGCCAGCGTCGAAGGTGTCTAGCGCTCGACGCTGCGGTTCCATCGTGCGTTCCAGGCCGGGCGTTGCTCGTTGACCTGGTCCCAATCCACTGCAATCGCCGTTTCCAGGTACTGCTTCATTGCCTCTACCTGGCCGCGGGTTTTGTCAGTGGTCGGTGTGGTGGGGTTGGACGGGATCTGGTCGCCTTCTTCCAGGGCGATGGCCTGGGCTTCGGGTGTCAGCAGGAAGGCGGCGAGCTTTTGCGCCAATTCAGGCTGGGTGTTCTGGGCAATGGCGCACTCAGCGACATTGAGCACCACCGCGCCTTCTTTGGGTTGCGCGTACTCGACCGGCATGCCCTTGAGTTTGAGCGCGGTCACTTGGGTCGGCGTCAACGGGAACAGCGCGGCTTCGTCGGTTTGCAGCATTTCGGAGATCTTCGCTGAGCTGGGGATGTATTCCAGCACGTTGGGTCCGACGGTGTTTGGCCAGGCCTTGAAGCCCGGTTCGACGTCAGTTTCGCTGCCGCCCTGGATCCGGTTGAACATCAGAAAACCGTGCAGGCCGAAGGTCGAGGAAGCCAGGGACTGGAACACCAGTTTGTCCTTGAAGCGCGGATCGGCCATGTCCATCCAGGAGGTGGGCGCACTCCAGCCATTTTCCTTGAACAACCGTGTGTTGTAGGCAAGTCCCGTGACACCGAGGCTGACGGCCACGGCTTGATCCTTGATGCGGCCCTTGGCCGGAATCTGGGCCAGGGGCGGGCTGTCTTCGAGCTTGTCGCACAGCCCCATGGCGATGGCGCGGTACATGATGCCGTCGTCGAGGAACATCACGTGCATTTGCGGGTTGCCTTTACTGGCCTGGACTTTCGCCAGGATGTCGGCGGAGGTGCCGGGCACGATCACCACTTTGACGTTGTTGGCTTTTTCGAAGGCCGGCAAGACCTTGTCGGCGTAAAGCCGCTCCATGGTCCCACCGTTCATACCCAGATAAAGCGTCGGCTCGGCCATCGCCTGGCTGACGGGGAGCAGGGCGCCCAGGCAGGAGAAACCCAGCGAGCAGAAACCGAACAGTGCACTGCGTTTGACGTTATTCATTGGCGCGACCTTCCTCTATCAAGCAACGGAGATGGAGTGAAACCGGGTGATTGAAAACGCATCCAGCGACGTTTTTGACGCGCCGCAGCAGATGATCTCGGTGAGCGCCTGGCCCACCGCGGGACCGATCTGAAAACCTGCGCCGGCAAAGCCGAACGCATGCAACAGGCCGGGTTGGGTGCTGCTGTGGCCGATCACCGGTTGGCGATCGGGCAGGTAACCTTCGGTGCCGCTCCAGGTGCGAATCGCCTGGGCACCTTTCAAAAAAGGGTAGAGCTCGACGGCTTGGCGCAGGATGTCGATCACTGCGTTCTGGCCGGGGCGGGCGCGGGCATTGTCCAGGGCGAAACCTTGGCCGCCCCCCAGCACGCAATTGCCACGGGCGACCTGGCGGGCGTAGATACCGCCGCCCTCCACGCCAGTGCTGGCATCCATCACCAAGGGTAATGGCTCAGTGACCAGCATCGCTGGATGCCCGGCGTGCATCGGCACCGCTTCGCCAAATTGCGCGGCAAAATGGCTCGCCCAGGCGCCCGCGCAGTTCAGCAGCCAGGGGGCCTGAAGCACCAGGCCCGTTTCGGTACGCACACTAAAGTGCTGACCGTCATGCTCCACATGGCTGACTGCGCATTGTTCAAAGACCTGTGCGCCATGCCTGCGGGCCGCCTGGGCAAATGCCGGGGACACCAGTCGCGGATTGGCGTGGCCGTCGTCCGGGCAGAGGGATGCTCCGACTGCAACTGCACCGACCCATGGGAAGCGGGCGCGCAACTGGTCACGGTCCAGCAGTTGCAGATCAAGGCCGAAGCCCTGGCTGTTGGCGGCATAGTCGTGCAGGGCTCGCAAGTCGTCGGGGCTGCGGGCCAATTTCAGGTGACCGCTGCGCTGGTACTCCCCGTCGATGCCGATCAACTGCGGCAACTGGCTCCAGATTTCATGGGCCCGTTGCGACAGCGGCAGTTGTGACAACGGTCGACCCTGGCGCCGCACGCCGCCGTAGTTGACGCCGCTGGAGTGCGAGCCGCAGAAGTCTCGCTCCAGCAATGCCACCCGGCGTCCGGCCTTGCTCAGGAACAGCGCGGCCGAGGCGCCGACGATACCGCCGCCAATGATCACGACATCCACTTCGATCATGGCTCGACCTCCAGGCCAAACGGTACGGGTTTGACCGGTGCCTGTGCCCGCATCCGGCCGATTTCGCCGACCGGACGCCCGCTCTCGCTGGCAATGATTTCCGCCGCTGCCGCGCCGCACATTCTCCCTTGGCAACGCCCCATGCCGACTCGGCAATGGGCCTTGACCCGGTTGATTTCCCAATGGCCTTCACCTACTACCTGGCGGATCTCACCTGCGCTGACTTCTTCGCAGCGGCAGATCATCAGGTCGTCAGCGGCGTGGGCGGCCCAATCCGTGGGAAAGACAAAGGCGTGCTCCAGGCCCTGTCGGAAACGGCCGATGCGTTCCAGGGATTGTTCCAGTTGGGCGCAACGCTGCGGGTCGACCAGGTAGCCGAGGTCTTCGAGCAAGGCCAGGGCCGCACGTTCGCCGGCGATTTCCGCGGCGTCGGCACCCATGATTCCGGCCCCGTCGCCTGCCAGGTAGATCCCCGGCACGCTGCTGCGACCGGCAGGATCACGCTGCGGCAGCCAGGCGCGGTTTAGGGGGCTCCAGGAAAATTCGCAGCCCAGCAGGTCAGCCAGTTGGGTTTCGCTGCGCAAGCCGTGGGCGAAGGCCACCGCGTCGCAGTCGAGCGATTGCAAGCCTTTTGCATTGCGCCACTGCAATGACTGGACGCGCCGTTCTCCGTCGATACGCGACAGGCTCGCACCCTGATGCACAGCAATGCCCCGGCTGCTCAGCCAGGCGCGATAGTAGAGCCCCTTGGCCAGTGTGGCCGGTTGAGCCAGTAGGCCGGGCAGGGCGCGGGCCTGGGCGCTCAAGGGCGAGCTGTCGAGTACCGCGACCACCTTGGCGCCGGCCTTGGCGTATTGATAAGCCACCAGATAAAGCAAAGGGCCGCTGCCGGCGAACACCACCCGTTCGCCGATGGCGCAACCCTGGAACTTCAGGGCGATCTGCGCCGCGCCCAGGCTGTACACACCTGGCAGAGTCCATCCCGGAGCGGGAAGGATTCGGTCAGTGGCGCCCGTTGCGACGATCACGCTGGCGTACTCCAGGCGCGCGGCGCGGCCTTCATGCAAGGTATCCAGCAGGCCCGACTCGGCGTTCCACACCAGTGTGTCTGGCCGGTAATCGAGCTGTTCGCGCAACGCGTCGAAGGTTTGGTGCAGGGCGCTGGCTTTGTGCGCCTCAAAGCCATACAGCTTGGCCGGCGAGCGCTTGAAGTTGGCCGGTTGTTGCCGATAGATCTGTCCGCCACCGCGTGCGGCTTCATCCAGCAGGACGGGGTATACGCCGTGGGCGACCAAGGTCTGGGCGGCGCGGATACCCGCCGGCCCGGCCCCGATGATGACTACCGGTTTCATAGCCACCTCGCAGGCGATGCTGTGGGATTTATGCTGCTATCGCCGCCGCCATCGCGAGCAGGTTCGCTGCCACAGGGGGACGGTGGTGATGCTTGCTGCAAGTCCCCTGTGGCAGCGAGTCTGTTCGCGATGGGGCCATTCCAGACGGCATTGTTCATGGCTGGCGCCCCGGTTCGCGGGTGATCTGCTGGCCGGCTTCAAGTAGCGTCGAGCAGGCGCGCACGCGGCGGCCATCGCCCAGCCGGACCCAGCAATCCTGGCAGGCGCCCATCAGGCAGAAACCGGCCCGGGGCTCGGCGCTGAAGTCGCTGCCGCGCAAGTGTTCACTGCAGGTCAGCACAGCGGTAAGCAGGGTATCGCCCAGCAGACCGATGGCCGGTTTGCCGTCGAGGATAAAGTCCAATGCCGGGCGGTCGCCTTCGGCCAGTCGTTTCAACAGAGCCATGGCGCCCTCATTGTTTGCCCACCAGAACTCGATCCAGGCCATAGACCCGGTCGAGCAGAATCATGGTCAGCGCCGTGAGCGCGATGACCAGCGCCGACACCGCCGCCATCATCGGGTCGATGGATTCGGTGGCGTAGACATACATGCGCACCGGCAGGGTTTGCGTGGCCGGTGAAGTGACGAAGATCGACAAGGTGACCTCGTCGAAGCTGTTGATGAACGCCAGCAACCAGCCTCCTGCTACCCCGGGCAGGATCATCGGCAAGGTGATTTGCCGAAACAGCGTGAAGCGCCCGGCCCCTAGCGATTGCGCGGCCTGCTCGGCGCTGCGGTCCAGGCCGATGGCCGAGGCCAGCACCAGACGCAGTACATACGGTGTAATCACCAGCACATGGGCGAAGATCAGCCAGGTGAAGCTGCCGTTCACGCCCATCAGCGCAAACAGCCGCAGCAACGCCACACCCAGTACCAGGTGTGGAATGATGATCGGCGACAGGAACAGGCCATTGAAAAAATCCCGGCCAGGGAATTCGAGCCGTGTGATCGCCAGCGCCGCCGGCACCGCGATCAACGTCGCCAACGACGCCGCACTGAATGCCAGGATCAGGCTGTTGTAGAACGCATCGATAAAGTCGGCGCGTTCGAACACCGCACGGAACCAGCGCAGGGAAAACGCCGTGGTCGGCAGGCTCAGGGTATTTTCCGGGGTGAAGGCAACAAGACAGACCACCACCAGCGGCGCCATCATGAACACCACCACCAGGGCATGAAACAACAGGGCGAAAGGACCGTTCCTGGACATGACGAGTTACCCCAATGACTTCTTGTAGCGGCCTTCGATCATGCGGTTCCACGACAGCATGATCAGCAGGTTGAGCAGCAGCAGCGCGACGGCAATGGCCGCGCCCATCGGCCAGTTCAGCTCCGACAGGTACTGGTCGTAGATCAGCGTGGCGACCATTTTCAGGCGGCGCCCACCGAGCAGGCCGGGAATGGCGAAGGAACTGGCGGCGAGGCCGAACACGATGAGGGTGCCGGACAAGACGCCGGGCATGATCTGCGGCAGCACGACCTTGCGCATCACCGTCAACTGGCTCGCGCCCAAGGACAGCGCGGCCTGTTCGGCGGCCGGATCGAGCTTTTGCAGCGAGGTCCAGACCGGGATGATCATGAATGGCAGCATCACATGCACCAGGGCGATGACCACGGCAAACGGCGTATAGAGCAGCTTCATCGGTGAGCCGCCGAAGGCTTGCAGCGTCTGGTTGACCAGCCCGTCGGCACCCAGCAGCAGGCTCCAGCCGAAGGCCCGCACCACCACCGAAATCAGCAGCGGCGTGAGAATCAGAATGAGGAAGATCGAGCGCCACGGCGCGCCCATGCGGCTGAGGATATAAGCCTCGGGCACGCCGATCAGCACGCACAAAATAGTGGTGAGTGCGCTGATCCAGAATGTGCGCAAGAAAATCTCGTAATAGTACGGGTCGCTCAGCAGGCTGGCGTAGTGGTCGAGGGTGTAGGCGTCCCCGTCGATGCCCGTGCCGTAGTCGAAGACATTGAACGACAGCACCAACGTCAGCCCCAAGGGAATGACCAGCAGACCCAGGTACCAGGCCAGGGCGGGCGCGGACATCAGATAGCCTTGCCTTCCCCGGCGCATTGCATCGATCAGCTTCATGCCGGCACCTCGTCCACGCTCAGCACCCGCAGCAGCGCCGGATCCCAGTCAAGACCTACCGCCGTGCCTTCGGTCATCGGCGCGCAGCCGTCGTTGCGGCGCACCACGCTGAGCTCGCCCAGGTTGGTCGAGACGCCGTACAGCCATTGGCTGCCGAGAAAGAAGCGGCTGACGATGACGCCTTGCAACCGACCCGAGCCGGCTTGGCACAGATCGATTTTCTCTGGACGCAGGCTCAAGACCAGTGGGCCGTGGCCCTGGCTGCAAGCTTGAACATTGCCCTGGCCGTCGCGCTCGCCGGGCAGCAGGTTGGCTTTACCGACGAAGCCGGAAATGAATTCGGTGCGCGGGTGTTCGTAGAGGGTGTACGGCGCGTCGATCTGAGTGATTCGCCCGGCCTGCATCACCACGACTCGGTCACTGATGGACAGTGCTTCGGATTGGTCGTGGGTCACCATCAATGTGGTGATGCCGACTTCCCGCTGAATGCGGCGGATTTCGTACTGCATCTCCTCGCGCAGGTTGGCGTCGAGATTGGACAGCGGTTCGTCGAGCAGCAGCACTGGCGGTTCGATCACCAGCGCCCGGGCCAGTGCCACGCGCTGGCGCTGGCCGCCCGAGAGTTCCCGCGGGTAGCGCTCGGCGTGCTGGTCCAGACGCACCAGCTTCAGCACCCGATCCACCCGTTGTTGCAGCTCGGCGCCGGGCACTTTGCGCATGCGCAGGCCGAAAGCGACGTTGTCCTTGACGGTCATGTGGGGGAACAGCGCGTAGCTTTGGAACACGACGCCCAGGCCCCGACTGGCGGGCTTGGCATGGGTGATATCGCGACCGTCCAGCAGGATGCGCCCACTGCTGACTTCGACGAAGCCGGCGATCATTTGCAAAGTGGTGGTTTTGCCGCAGCCGGAGGGGCCCAGCAGCGAGACGAATTCGCCTTTTTCCACCGAGAGATGGGTGTCCACCACGGCATCGATGTCGCCGTAACGTTTGCCAAGTCCTTCAAGTTGCACAAAAGCCATGATTGCGCTCCACCTGAGATTGTTATGCGTCGCCACAAGGCGCGCTTTTTTGTATGGGCAGATACGAAGGGATGCTGCGGGGTGCGTTGGCGCTCGACGTCAAGTCGGCTGCCGCTGTTGTTCGAATCGCCCCTGTATGGACGCAGAGTAGGACGAAGAATAGGATGGGCTCAATGGACTATTTCACTGAGACGATGACTATTTTCATTTTCCTTCAGTGAGTAAATTTAACCAGCGAGAAACTTCATGTCTGATTCCACTGATCGGAATATCGAAAAAAACGAAGTCGGGGTCGGCGCGGTCTCTCGACTGTTTGCCGTGTTGCGCAGCCTGGGTGACACCGTCGAGGGCGGGGAGCGGGTCACGCAACTGGCTCAGCGCATCGGTCTGTCTCAACCCACCACACATCGCATGCTGCGCAGCCTGATGGACGAGGGCATGGTCGAGCAGGACGCGCGCAGCAAACGCTATCGCCTGAGCCTGGACTTCTTTGCCTTGGCCGCGCGTGCCGGGAACACCGGCAACCTGCGTGAGTTGACGCGCCCTGCCATGTTGCGGCTGTCGGCGTCCCTGGGGGATTCGTTGTTTCTGCTGGCGCGCAGTGGTTTCGATGCGATCTGTCTGGACCGCAGTGAAGGTCCTTTCCCGATCCGCACATTCACCGGCGACATAGGCGGTCGCGTGGCGTTGGGCGTGGGGCAGGGCAGCCTGGCGATCCTGGCATTCCTGCCGGAAGAAGAGCGCGACACGGTGATCCAGTACAACCTGCCACGGCTCAAGGATTTTCATTTGTACGATGAAGTCTTCCTGCGCACGGAAGTGGAGAGCGTGCGCGCGCTGGGCTACGCCGGACGCAACACCGGGGTGTTGCAAGGCATGGCCGGGGTGGCTGTGCCAATCCTGGACCGGGAGGGCCGCGCCGTGGCGGCGTTGAGCGTGGCGACCGTGAGTGATCGATTGGGGCCCGACCGGCTGCCGACGGTGGTGGAAATGCTCAAGCGCGAGGCCGCCCTGATCGGACCGCGAGTCAACCCGTTCGACCCGCTGCTGCGCAGACCTTCGCAGGTGTTTGGGCAGGGTTGAATTTCACGGGCATCCCCGCTCCCACAGGGGGCTGCAGCGCTCAGAAATTCAGGGTTTGCTTGAGCTTTTGCGCCGCTGGCGTATCGCTGGGTATGACCATCGCATAGTTGTATCCCGGCCCGGACCAATACTCGGCTTGCAACTCGCCGTCACGACGGCTGCCGCGCGGTAGCAGGAAATTTTTCGGGCCTGGCGGACGCACGTAGAAGCTGATCTTCTGGCCGCTCGGGTCCTGATAAACCACCATCGCCGCCGCCCCTTGCTCGGTGCTCAGCAATCGTCCGCTGACCGGTTTGAAACCTGCAGCCGACAGATCTGGCAGGCGGTCGGCCCGGGTGAAGTAACGGTCGAGCCAGCCTTGCATGGTGCTCTCATCGCCGCCTTGGTAATCGGCCTGCAGGATGCCTTGCTGGGCAAACAATCGATACGCCTGCAAGGCGTCGCTCATGGGCAGCATAGCGCTGACGAGCGTCATCTCCCGGGCCTTCCAGCCGCTCAAACCGCCGACACTGACGGCCAACACCAACACTGCCGCGCTGGCCAGATGGCGATGGAACCGATGTTTCAGGCGTTGGCGGATCGCTGTCGGGTCGAGGTCCGGATTAGGCGCGTGTTGCAGGCCTGCGTTCAGGGCCGCGCGCAAGTGTTGTGCGTCCTGTTGCCAGGCCTGGACCCGGGCGGCGACTTCCGGGTGATTGGCCAGGTAGTTTTCCATCAGACGCTGGTCGGCTTCGCTCAGTTGACGATCGACGAAGGCGTGCAGGTCGTTGTCGCTGGGGGGCATGCTGATCATTTGAGTATCCGCAGGGCAGGGCGGGTGATTTCGCCGTCGCTGAGTTGGCGCAGGGCCTGGCGGGCGCGGGATAGGCGCGACATCACGGTGCCGGTCGGCACGTCGAGGATGTCGGCCACTTGTTGGTAGCTCAAGCCTTCCACCGACACCCACAGCAACAGCGCACGTTGTTCGGTCGTCAGTCGATCGAAAGCCTCGAGGGACGATTGGGCGATCACGCTGCGCTCGGCTGAAGGGTGAGCATCATCGCGACCGGTGAAAAATTCCAGCATGCGTGCATAGCGTCGGGAACGACGATGGCTATCGAGAAACTGTCGATAAAGAATCGAAAACAGCCAGGCCCGAAGGTCACCATCGGCCCGTTTGTCATTCCATTTTGACAATGCCCGCTCCAGGCACGCTTGCACCAGGTCGTCAGCATTGCTGGGGTTGCGCGTCAACGACACGGCAAAACGCCGTAGTCGGGGGATGAGCGTGCGCAACTGTTCGTCGAGTTCGTTCATGGCTGTGCTTCTTTGGCAGTCACTGCGCCGGGAGTGGAAAGACGACTCGCGAAAGAGATTATTCCAGCCTGGGAAAAATAAATACGAAGTGTGGGAATAAAACCCTCTGGCTTTCGTCTGACGGGTCCTTTAGTACAAACGGCCTTGGGCCTTGGAGCTTCGTCATGGTTGACCCTTCCTTTGAACCGAGCCGGCCGCCGTTGAGTGCCGCCAGCCTGGCGCTGCGCCTGACCGGCATTGCTGTGATTGTTGCCGCGTTGGCCGGGACATTTGCCTACGTCAACGGAACCCTTGACCCACAACGCCTGACACCGAATGCGCTGGTCAACGTGCTGGAAAAGAACAACGGTGTGCACCCGGGCTTTCGTCGCAATCACTCCAAAGGGGTTTGCGTTGCGGGCTATTTCCAAAGCAGCGGTGAGGCTCGCCCCTATTCCAGTGCCCAAGTCTTCCTGGAGGCGCGCACGCCGGTCGTCGGGCGGTTTGCCTTGCCCAGCGGCAACCCCTACGCGCCGGACAACAGCGTGCCGATCCGCAGCCTGGCGCTGCGCTTCACCCAAGCCAACGGGCAGCAGTGGCGTACCGGCATGAACAGCATGCCGGTGTTTCCGGTGGGCACGCCCGAAGCGTTCTATCAGTTGCAACAGGCACAATCGCCGGATCCGGCCACGGGCAAACCCAACCCTGCGGCCGTACCCGCCTTCTTTGCCGCGCACCCGGAAGCCAAACCGTTCCTGCAATGGATCAAGACGGCCAGGCCATCGGCCAGCTATGCCACCGAAACCTACAACGGCATCAATGCGTTCTATCTGGTCAATCCTGCGGGACAACGCCAGGCGGTGCGGTGGGGCGTGGTGCCAGTGGCTTCGGATGGCACGGACGTGACGCCACCCCAGGGCGCTGACTTTCTGGAACAGGATCTGGTCAAGCGCCTGGCTGCGGGGCCGTTGCGCTGGCAGCTGAATATCACGTTGGCCAATCCGGGCGATCCGGTGAACGATGCCAGCAAAGCCTGGCCCGAAGATCGAACGGTGCTCAACGCCGGTACGCTGGTGCTGGAGCGCACCCAGTCACAGGACGACGGCGAATGCCGCGACATCAACTATGACCCGCTGATTCTGCCGAGCGGCATCGAAGGTTCAGATGACCCGCTTTTGGCGGCGCGCTCTGCCGCGTATGCCAGTTCGTACTTGCGGCGCACCAGCGAAGTCAGTCAATTGCCCGCCAACCAGGAGTCCCGCCCATGAGCGCCCCTCGACACTTCGCACCGCTGGCTCGACTGCTGCACTGGTTGATGGCATTGATGGTCATTGCCATGCTCTTTATCGGCGCGGGCATGGTGGCCTCGGTGTCCGAGCGCCATGAATGGCTGCTTCAGTTGCACAAACCCTTGGGCATCGCGATTTTGCTGCTGGTGATCGTACGCCTGGTGGTGCGCTTTACGACACGCCAACCACCATTGCCGGCCGATCTGCCAGGCTGGCAGGCGTTGGCGGCCAAGGCGTCCCATGCTCTGTTGTATGCCTTGATGTTGATTCTGCCCCTGTTGGGCTGGGGCATGATTTCAGCGGCGGGAGACCCGGTGATGCTCAGCAGCTCCCTGCAATTGCCTTCCATCGTACCGGCGGATGCCCAGACTTTCGCACTGTTGCGCAAGGCCCACGGCTACCTGGCTTATCTATTGTTCCTGACCGTGCTGGTGCATCTGGCGGCGGCATTGTTTCATGGTTGGGTGCGTCGGGATGAGGTGTTGGACAGTATGTTGCGAGGACGGGATTGAAGTCCCCGCTACCTGTCGACAAACGATAACTTGTGGCGAGGGAATGAATCCCTCGCCACCGAGTGCCCACCACGGGGAGGGCGTTGGATGATGGAGCGTTAGCGCAGCTCGTCGACCATGTCCGCTATGGTGCTCAATACATCCTTGCCCAGTTGCATCGAACGCTTGCCGGACCAGCCGGTGCGAGGATCCGGGTGGTCGTCATGATCCTTGAACGGCATCTCCAGGGTCAGGGACAGGCAGTCGTATTTCTGGCCGACTGCGTTACAGGCCAGGGTCATGTTGGCCAGGCCCGGTGCGTCGCGGGTGTAGCCGTGAGCGGTCTGAAAGTCTTTGGTCTGGTGCTTGAGATCGCTGCGAAAGCGCTCTTCGAGTTCGGCAATGCGTGGCGTGTAGCCGGGGTTGCCTTCGCAACCGGCAGTGAAGACGTGAGGGATTTCCTCGTCACCGTGAACGTCCAGGAACAAATCTACGCCGTATTTTTCCATTTGCTGCTGTACGAAAAATACCTCAGGACTGATTTCCGGACTGGCGTTCTGCCAAGCGCGGTTGAGATCCTGACCCATGGCATTGGTACGCAGATGGCCGTGGAAGGCACCGTCAGGATTCATGTTGGGCACCAGATACAGATCGGCCTTGGCAAGCAGTCGGTTCAAGCGCGTGTCGTCCTGATGCTGCAGGCGTTCGATCACGCCCTCCATGAACCACTCGGCCATGTGCTCGCCGGGATGCTGCTGGGCGATGATCCAGACTTTGCGTCGACCTTCGGCACCGCTGCCCTTGCGCAGTAGTTGAATGTCGCGGCCTTCCACGCTTTTGCCGACGGCCAGCAGTTCGGTCCCGGCCTTGTGCAGCGCCTGCTCGATCAACCAGTCGTGACGACCACGGCTGTAGGGTTCGAAATAGGCAAACCAGGCATGGGACTGTTCGGCTTCCAGGTGAAAGCGCAGGGCGTCGCCTTCGAACTGTGTGGGAATACGGAACCAGTTGACGTGATCATAAGAGGCAACGGCCTGGTAACCCGTCCATGCCTTGTTGTAGGACGATTGACTGGCATTGAGCAAACGAAAGGAATATTCCTGACCGACATGCAAGCCACTGGCCTTGAAGTGGAACCACTGGAAGTGGGCGCTACGGGTGTCGGGTCTGATCTTCAGCAGTGATTGCAAAGGATTGCTGATGTCGACGATCTCGATGTTGCCGCTGTCGAAATTGGCGCTGATATCAAAGGAAGATTTAGCCACGGTCACGATTCCTGTGATGGATTTTATGACCGTTACTTTACACGCAAGGAGGAGGATGTCGGGACGATTTGCGTGACAGAAAAGAGGGGGCGTCCTCCCTGGACGCTATTGGAGCTTAGTGAGTCCGCGATTGATTCTCAAGTGCTGCCTGTCGATAGTTTTCGTCGGTATGGCGTGGAGTGCTTGAAAAGGGATATTCATTTGCTATCATCGCCGCCATCGAATGAGCGACACCCAAAAGACTTCATTAGCCTGAAGCCATAAGCCGAAAAATCGGCAAAAAAAGACCCGGCAAAAAGCCGGGTCAAAAACCGTGATTAGCCTGATGAGGAGATATTCCAGAAGTCCGACCTAAGGTCTTCTGGCCTATCGACTGATCTCGCGACCAGCTGATGCAATAATAATCATTATCATTTGCAAGTCAAATGTTTTTATCCTGCCTATTGGAAAATATTTTCCTGGTCCCGCATTCGCGGTGCCATTCCCAAGTGTTACGCCTAGCGAGTAGGGTAGCCATCCAGTGACCGGTCAAGCATCACCTTGACCAGATCAATCATATGCACCACTGAAAAAGCCAGGTCGCGGCTCGACCCTTGTAGTCGGCTGGCGGATTCTTGGGCGGTGGCGGCCGCACAGCGCAGCAGGTCGCAAGCATGAACCAAGGCCTCTTCTGCGCTGATGTTGCGGTTTACGTCGAAGAAGCGATGTTCTGCAGGCGCTTGCGACATACCCGGTTTCAAGTAGTAGTCCAGAGCGCGTTGGGCCGCCGGGCAGTCCTTCAGCGAGGTGAGTGTACTGTCGAAAGGGCGGGTGGGCTCATCGTTGTTGAGTCTGTCCATGGTGTCTAGATTCTCCGTGTAGGGGCTGAAATCCTGAATCCAGAATAGTACCTATCGTAATTGTGACGATAATTTAAATACTACATTTTGTGTTTTGATGGTCGGAGTCAGCCAAGTATCGTGCCGCTCATGGATAAATGGATAGAGTTGGTCAAGGCCAAGATGAAGGAGCTGCGCATCACGCAAGTGGTGCTCGCAGAACGTTTGGGGATGTCCCAGGGCGGCGTCGGCCATTGGCTGACCAAGCGCCGGCAACCCAGTGTCGACGACATGAACCGGGTCCTGCGGGAGCTGGGGCTGGAGTTTCTGGAAGTGGCGATGGTGATCCGCGAGCCGGACACCTCCACCGAGGAAGGCATGGCCCTGGCGCAGAAGTACAATCCGTACTTCCGCTACCCGGTAAGTGATTGGAGCGAGGTAGGCGGGATTCGCGAAGGCGATCTGGCGTCCTACAGCCAGGCGCGCTATGAGCTGACTGACTATCACGCTCAGGGGGACGCATTCTGGCTCGTGGTGGTGGGAGATGCGATGACGTCACCCAGCGGGTTGAGCATTCCCGAGGGTATGTCGATCCTGGTGGACCCGGCCATTGACGCGGTGCCAGGCAAACTGGTGGTTGCCCAATTGCCTGACAGCAGTGACGCCACCTTTCGCAAGTTGATTGAAGAGAGCGGGCAGCGTTACCTGGTCCCGCTCAATCCCACCTACCCGAAAACCCTGTACACCGAGCAATGCCGCATCATCGGTGTGGTCGTGCAGGCCACCATCAGGTTCTGACTGGGTCGGCCCGTGGGAGCGGGCCGATACTTACTCTTCGAACTCCACCAACGCGCAGCCCTCGCTGACCATTTCACCTTCCTGGCAATACAGTGCCTTGATCACACCGGCTTGGGGCGCGCGAATGCTGTGCTCCATTTTCATCGCCTCCAATACCACCAGTTGCGCCCCGGCTTCCACCGTCTGACCGGCGCTCACCAGCACCCGAACGATACTGCCGTTCATGGGGGCGGTCAGGCCGCCTTGGTGGCTGTGGCTGGCTTCGGCGGCGGCCAGCGGGTCGTACACGTCGACTCGGTGCAGGTCACCTTCCCATTGCAGATACAGGCTGTCGCCCTGGCGAATGGCGCGATGCCTGCGCCGCAGGCCATTGTGCTCGGTCACCAGTTGCTCACCCCGGAATTCTGTACGACCAGCCGTGACGTCCAGGGTCAATGCTCGATCCTGGCCCTCACAGCTAAGGTGCACAGTGGTCTGTCTTGGCAGCCCCAGACGCAGTCCGGCGGTGTTGGCCCAAGGTGAGTTGGCGTCATCGGATCGTGCATGCGGCGTCAGACTCAAGGCGAAGCCATGGGCCGCCGCGAGCCAGAAGTCGTCATCCAATTCGCCGGGCTCTGGCAATAGTTGCGTCTGGTAACGTGGGATAAATCCAGTGTCCAGCTCCGCCGCCGCAAAGGCGGGGTGGGCCACGATGCGTCGTAGAAATCCGATGTTGGTTTTCAGCCCGCCGATGGCAAACTCATCGAGCATGCTCAAAAGCCGCAACCGCGCCTGTTCACGATCCTCGCCCCAGGCAATCAGCTTGCCGAGCATCGGGTCGTAGAACGGTGAAATCTCATCGCCTTCCTCCACGCCGCTGTCGACCCGACGACCCGGTGCCGCACTCGACTCGCGATACAACGCCAGGCGCCCGGTAGCCGGCAGGAAGTCGTTGGCCGGGTCTTCGGCGTACAGGCGCACTTCGATAGCGTGGCCCAACAGGGGCACTTGCTCCTGTGTCATGGGAAGCCGCTCGCCACGTGCCACGCGAATCTGCCATGCCACCAGATCGAGGCCGGTAATGGCTTCGGTGACCGGGTGTTCGACTTGCAGGCGCGTGTTCATCTCCATGAAGAAGAACTCACCGCGTGCATCCAGCAAAAACTCCACGGTACCGGCACCGACATAACCGATGGCTTGAGCCGAGCGCACGGCGGCTTCACCCATGGCACGCCGCAGTTGTGGGGTGAGGCCGGGAGCAGGGGCTTCTTCCACCACTTTCTGATGCCGACGCTGGATCGAGCAATCACGCTCATTGAGGTACAGACAGTTGCCGTGCTGATCGGCAAAAATCTGGATTTCCACGTGCCGTGGCTTGAGCAGGTATTTTTCCACCAGCATCCGCGAATCGCCAAACGACGATTGCGCTTCACGCTGGGCCGAAGCCAGGGCTTCGGCCAGTTGGCTGACGTCCTCGACCACTTTCATGCCTTTGCCGCCGCCACCGGCAGTGGCCTTGAGCAGTACCGGATAGCCAATGCGTTCGCAGGCGTCGCGGAAGGTCTCCAGGTCCTGGGCTTCGCCGTGATAACCGGGCACCAGAGGCACTCCGGCGGTTTCCATGAGGGCTTTGGCGGCGGACTTGCTACCCATGGCATCAATGGCCGAGGCGGGCGGGCCGAGGAAGATCAAGCCGGCGTTTTCGATGGCCCGGGCGAATCCGGCATTTTCCGAAAGAAAACCATACCCGGGATGGATGGCCTGGGCGCCGCTGGTCTTGGCCGCGTCGATCAGTTTGTCGATTTGCAAATAGCTGTCAGCGGCCTTGCTACCGCCCAGGTCAACGCGGATATCGGCTTCACGGCTGTGACGGGCATCGCGGTCGGTGGCGCTGTGGACGGCCACTGTGGTCAGCCCCATGGCCTTGGCGGTGCGCATCACGCGACAAGCGATTTCACCACGGTTGGCCACCAGCAACGTGGTGAGGATGGGGGCGCTCATCAACGCGGCTCCTTGTTGTTCGATTCGGCCTGCCAGCTGGGCGAGCGCTTTTGCAGGAACGCTCGTAAACCTTCCTGGCCTTGCGCACTGACGCGGATGCGGGCGATGGCGTTTTCGGTGTAGCGCCGCAATGCAGGTGTGAGGGCGCCGTTGCCGACTTCACGCAACAGTTCCTTGCTGGCGCGCATGGCCGCCGGACTGTTGAGCAACAGGTTGTCGACCCATTGTTCGACCTGTTGGTCCAGTGTTTCGGCCGGGTAACTTTCCGACAGCAGACCGATTTCTTTTGCCCGTTGTCCGTCGAAGCGTTCCGCGGTCAGGGCGTAACGCCGCGCGGCCCGCTCTCCGATGGCTTGCACCACGAACGGGCTGATCACCGCCGGCGCCAGGCCAATGCGTACTTCCGACAGACAGAACTGCGCTTGATCAGCGCCAATGGCCATGTCGCAGGCGCTGATCAACCCCAGCGCGCCGCCAAACGCTGCGCCCTGGACCACCGCCACGGTAGGAATTTTCAACTTGGCGAGGTTGTACATCAGCTCCGCCAGTTCCCGGGCGTCGTCCAGGTTGGTGTGGTAATCGAGTTCGGCCGACTGCTGCATCCAGGCCAGGTCGGCACCGGCGCTGAAGTGTTTACCGCGACCACGGATCAGCAGAAAACGCAGGTTCGGATCACTGCTGACATGGTCCAGGGCAAGGATCAGCTCGCGGATCATTTCGGCGTTGAACGCGTTGTTTTTCTGCTCACGGCTGAGCCACAAGGTCGCAAAGCCGCGGGGGTCTCTGAGCAATTCGAGGGTGTTGAAGTTATCCATGTGCATTCCCCGTTTACATCCGGAACACGCCGAAGCGGCTCGGTTCGATGGGCGCGTTCAATGACGCGGACAAGGCCAGGCCCAGTACATCGCGGGTCTGGGCGGGGTCGATGACCCCGTCGTCCCACAGCCTCGCGCTGGAATAGTAGGGGTGGCCCTGCTCTTCGTACTGATCGAGAATCGGTTGTTTGATTTCAGCTTCCTGGGCGGCGCTGAACGGATGGCCGCTACGTTCGGCCTGTTCGCGCTTGACCTGCACCAGTACGCCGGCGGCCTGTTCGGCACCCATCACGCCAATCCGCGCATTCGGCCACATCCACAGGAACCGTGGGTCGTAGGCGCGGCCGCACATGCCATAGTTGCCGGCACCAAAGCTACCGCCGATGATGACCGTGAATTTCGGCACCTTGGCGCAGGCCACCGCCGTCACCAGCTTCGCGCCGTGCTTGGCGATGCCGCCGGCTTCGTATTTCTGCCCGACCATGAACCCCGTGATGTTTTGCAGGAACAGCAGCGGGATACCGCGTTGACAGGCCAGCTCGATAAAGTGCGCGCCTTTTTGCGCGGCTTCGGCGAAGAGGATGCCATTGTTGGCGAGAATCGCGATCGGGTAGCCGTGCAAGTGAGCAAAACCGCAGACCAGCGTCGTCCCGAACAGCGCCTTGAACTCATCGAACACCGAACCGTCCACCAGCCGCGCAATCACTTCACGCACGTCAAACGGCTGCTTGGCGTCCGCTGAAACCACGCCGTACAGCTCGTCGCTCGAATACAGCGGGGCGATGGGGGCACGTTGCTGCACTTCGCCGAGCTTGTGCCAGTTGAGGTTGGCAATGCTGCGGCGGGCAATGGCCAGGGCGTGTTCATCGCTGTCGGCGTAGTGGTCGGCGACGCCGGAGATCTTGCAGTGCACATCGGCACCGCCCAGGTCTTCAGCACTGACCACCTCTCCGGTGGCCGCTTTCACCAGCGGTGGGCCGGCCAGGAAGATCGTGGCTTGCTGACGAACCATGATCGCTTCGTCGGCCATCGCCGGCACATAGGCGCCACCGGCGGTGCAGGAGCCCATGACCACGGCAATTTGTGGAATGCCCATGGCGCTCATGTTCGCCTGATTGAAGAAGATCCGCCCGAAGTGCTCACGGTCGGGAAACACTTCGTCCTGGCGCGGCAGGTTGGCGCCGCCGGAGTCCACCAGGTATATGCACGGCAAACGGTTCTGTTGAGCGATGGTCTGGGCGCGCAGGTGCTTTTTCACGGTCAGCGGGTAATACGAACCACCTTTTACGGTGGCATCGTTGGCGACAATCATGCACTCGACGCCTTCCACCCGGCCGATCCCGGCAATCACGCCAGCGGCCGGCACGTCTTCGCCATACACCTCGTAAGCTGCCAATTGGCTGATCTCGAGAAACGGCGAACCCGGATCGAGCAAGCGATTGATGCGCTCACGGGGCAGCAGTTTGCCCCGCGAGGTGTGGCGCTCCTGCGCCTTGGGGCCGCCACCTTGTTGAACCTGAGCGAGCAGGGTGTGCAAAGCGTCGACCTGTTTGAGCATCGCCTCGCGGTTGGCAATAAATTCCGCTGAGCGCGGATTGAGCTGGGTATGCAGCGTGGCCATGGACAGCTCCGTTTAGCGGGTTTCGTTGAACAGTTCACGACCGATCAACATCCGACGAATCTCACTGGTACCAGCACCGATTTCGTACAGCTTGGCGTCACGCAGCAGGCGACCGGCGGGGAATTCATTGATGTAGCCGTTACCCCCCAGAATCTGGATTGCGTCGAGGGCCATCTGCGTGGCGCGTTCGGCGCTGTAGAGGATGACCCCGGCGGCGTCCTTGCGGGTGGTTTCGCCGCGCTCGCAGGCTTGGGCCACGGCATAGAGATAGGCTCGGCTGGCGTTGAGCTGGGTGTACATGTCCGCGACTTTGCCCTGGATCAACTGGAATTCGCCGATGCTCTGGCCGAACTGCTTGCGGTCGTGGATGTACGGCACGATCAGGTCCATGCAGGCCTGCATGATTCCGGTAGGGCCGCCCGACAGCACGACACGCTCGTAATCGAGGCCGCTCATCAACACTTTCACGCCGCCGTTGAGCACCCCGAGGATGTTTTCTTCCGGGACTTCGACGTCATCGAAAAACAACTCGCAGGTGTTGGAGCCGCGCATGCCGAGCTTGTCGAATTTGTTGCTGCGACTGAAGCCTTTCCAGTCGCGCTCGACGATGAAAGCAGTAATACCGTGGGGGCCTTTTTCCAGGTCAGTCTTGGCGTAGATCACGTAGGTGTTGGCGTCGGGACCGTTGGTGATCCAGGTCTTGCTGCCGTTGAGCACGTAGTGGTCGCCGCGCTTGTCGGCCCGCAACTTCATCGACACCACGTCAGAGCCGGCGTTGGGTTCGCTCATGGCCAGTGCGCCGATGTGTTCGCCGCTGATCAGCTTGGGCAGGTACTTGGTTTTCTGTTGGTGATTGCCGTTGCGGTTGATCTGGTTGACGCAGAGGTTGGAGTGGGCGCCGTAGGAGAGGGCGACCGAGGCCGAGCCGCGGCTGATTTCTTCCATTGTCACCACGTGGGCCAGATAACCCAGGCCAGCGCCGCCATATTCTTCCGGGACGGTGATGCCCAGCAGGCCCATGTCGCCGAATTTGCGCCACATGTCGGCAGGGAACAGGTTGTCGATGTCTATCTGGGCGGCCCGTGGCGCTAGCTCGGCTTTGACGAAGGCCTGCACCTGATCACGGAGCATGTCGATGGTTTCGCCGAGGGCAAAGTTCAGGGATGGGTAGCTCATGGGACACCTTTTGGCTTTTTTGTCGGGTGTGGAGAGGGGGGATTGGCTCTCACCTTTACGTTAACGTAAGCCTGTGACGAATGGCTGTCAATCACCCTTTACGTTAACGTCAACTTACGCCAAAGTATGTGCGCTTGAGTCAGCAGGTTCACCGATATACCCACTAATAAAGACAAGAGGGGTCATCATGGATCAACCCGGTTCGCAATCGCAGCTCAGCTACACCCGCGGCTCCCAGGACAAGACTCTGCTGGCGCACACCATCGGCGAGGCCTTTGATCAGACTGTGGCCCGGTATCCCGATGGCGAGGCGTTGGTGGTTCGCCATCAATCGCTGCGTTATACCTGGCGGCAACTGGCCGAAGCCGTCGACTTGCATGCCCGAGCCCTGTTGGCGCTGGGCTTGAAAGCCGGCGACCGTCTTGGCGTGTGGGCCCCCAACTGTGCTCAGTGGTGCATCAGCCAGTTCGCCAGTGCGAAGATCGGTGTCATTCTGGTCAACATCAACCCGGCGTATCGCAGTTCCGAACTCGAATACGTGCTCAAGCAGTCAGGTTGCCAATGGCTGGTCTGCGCCGCAGCGTTCAAAACCTCGGATTATCACGCCATGGTGCAAGCGCTCGCGCCTGAACTGGCGGAGCAATCGATAGGCCAGTTGCACAGCGAGCGTCTGCCGCTGCTACGAGGCGTGATCAGTCTGGACGCCCAACCACCGTCAGGCTTTTTACCCTGGTCACAACTGGCAGCCCTTGGCGCTGCGGTTTTGCCTGAGCAACTGGTCGAGCGCCAGGCCAGCCTGCATCATGATGACCCGGTGAATATCCAGTACACCTCCGGCACCACCGGGTTCCCCAAGGGCGCGACCCTCAGCCATCACAACATCCTCAACAATGGTTACATGGTCGGCGAAAGCCTGGGTCTGACGGCGAGCGACCGGCTGGTGATCCCGGTACCGCTCTACCATTGTTTCGGCATGGTCATGGGCAATCTGGGCTGCATGACCCACGGCAGCACCATGATCTACCCCAACGACGCCTTCGATCCGTTGCTGACCCTGCGTACCGTGGCCGAAGAAAAAGCCACGGCGCTGTATGGTGTGCCCACCATGTTCATCGCCATGCTGGACCAGCCGCAACGAGGCGATTTTGATTTGTCCAGCCTGCGCACCGGAATCATGGCCGGGGCCACTTGCCCTATTGAGGTGATGCGCCGGGTCATCAACGAGATGCACATGGCCGAAGTGCAGATTGCCTACGGCATGACGGAAACCAGTCCTGTGTCGTTGCAGACCGGTCCTTCAGACGAACTGGAATTGCGCGTGACCACCGTTGGCCGTACCCAGCCGCAGTTGGAGAGCAAGATCGTCGACGAGGCCGGCAATATCGTTGCCCGTGGCACCATCGGCGAGTTGTGTACCCGTGGCTACAGCGTGATGCTCGGCTACTGGGACAACCCCAGCGGCACTGCTGACGCCATCGATCAGGACGGCTGGATGCACACCGGCGACCTGGCGACCATGAACGAACAGGGTTATGTCTGCATCGTCGGACGCAACAAGGACATGATCATCCGAGGCGGTGAGAACATTTACCCGCGTGAGCTGGAAGAATTTTTCTTCACCCACCCCGCAGTGGCTGATGTGCAAGTGATCGGCATTCCGTGCTCGCGCTACGGTGAAGAAATCGTCGCCTGGATCAAGTTCCATCCCGGCCACAGCGCCACCGAGCAAGCGTTGCAGGCCTGGTGCAAAGAGCGCATTGCCCACTTCAAGACGCCACGTCATTTCAAGTTCGTCGAGGAGTTCCCGATGACCGTGACCGGCAAGATCCAGAAGTTCCGCATGCGCGAAATCAGCATTGAAGAACTGCGCGAAAAGGAAAGCTGAGAAAAATCCCCTGTGGGAGCGGGCTTGCTCGCGAATGCGGTGTGTCAACCGAGGTGATATGGCTGACACATCGCCGCGGAAAACCCAAATCCCAGACAGCACAAAGGGGAGCCGAAGCTCCCCTTTAATTTTGTCGTTACGTGCTCTTTTTTTATTATTGAGGGGCGGCCTGTTGTTGTTTTTAGTAGCCGTGACCCTTTACCGCTGTTTTGGTGATCCCCATCCGGGATCAAGAGCAAACGTATTTTTTTGAGCGCTGACCTGCTTTTTCGCTTCGCGATCCAACCGATTCGGGGGCTACCTGAAGGTAGTTTTATTGTTCTCTGCCCGGTTGCGGGTTGCTCCTGAAAGCACCCTGAAAAGCCCATCTTCTCCAAAAAAATCTGTTAGCTGCGCCTCTGTCGTGTTGTTTTTGTTATGTCAGAGTCGTTTCGTCTTGTTTTTATTGGGTGTATCGCATTTTTTATTTTTGTTATGCCAAAGGTATAGCAGGGTGCGTGCCAACTTTTATGAATGCTTTATAAATCAATGGCTTGGGTTTTTTGTCGGAAATATCCGCCCGTCCAGACCTGACAAATTGTTTCCGTGTTACTCGTTTCGTAGCTGTTACACCGGGAGCGGTAACACCTCACTGTGCGGCGCGCGCCTTGGCTACCCGCGAACCGGTAGGGCGACCCAGTACGTCACAGATCTGCCGGCCGGCAGCCATCAGTGCGTCCAGGTCGACGCCAGTTTCAATGCCCAGGCCATTGAGGAGGTACAACACGTCTTCGGTGGCAACGTTACCGCTGGCGCCCTTGGCATACGGGCAACCGCCCAGGCCTGCGACAGAACTGTCGAACACGGCGATGCCTTCCAGCAGACTGGCGTAGACGTTGGCCATGGCTTGGCCGTAGGTATCGTGGAAGTGCCCGGCGAGCTTGTCCCTGGGCACTTCAGCCGAAACCACCTCGAACATCTTGCGTGTGGCGCCAGCGGTGCCGGTGCCGATGGTGTCCCCCAAGGACACCTCGTAGCAGCCCATTGCGTACAGTTCGCGGGCGACCCACGCCACTTGTTCGGGCTTGACCGCGCCTTCGTACGGGCAGCCCAGCACGCAGGAGACGTAACCGCGCACGCTGACACCGCTCTGCCGGGCGGCTTCCATGATCGGCGCAAAGCGCTCAAGGCTTTCCTTGATGGAACAGTTGATGTTGCGCTGGGAGAACGCCTCGGACGCGGCGGCGAACACGGCGACCTCTTTCACGCCGGCTGCCAGCGCGTCTTCAAAACCCCGCAGGTTCGGTGCCAGGGCGCCATAGGTGACGCCGGGTTTGCGCTGTATCTGCGCGAACACCTCGGCGGAGCCGGCCATTTGCGGCACCCACTTGGGCGAGACAAAACTGCCGACTTCGATATAACCCAGGCCGGCGGCGCTCAGGGCATCCACCAGGTGCACCTTGTCGGCGACACTGATGGGTTGTGCTTCATTCTGCAGGCCGTCGCGAGGGCCAACTTCAATCAGGCGTACAAAGGAGGGAAGGGACATGGGGATTGACCTGTAGTGGGCTGCCAGTATCAAGAGGATGACGATGATTACTGCACGGTTTCCTGACCTTTGATCGTCTGCTCCAGGGCCTGGATGCAGCGTTCTTCGGCGGTGTCGAGTTCCAGCTTCATCTGTTCGATGTCCAGCAGTTGCTGTTCGAGCTGTTCCCGACGTTCGGTGATCTTCGCCAGCATGCTGTGCAGTTGTTTCTGATTGCCGCTGGTGGGGTCGTAGAGTTCGATCAGTTCACGGCACTCGGCCAGGGAAAAACCGATGCGCTTGCCCCGCAGGATCAGCTTCAGGCTGACCTTGTCCCGAGGCGAATAAATGCGTTCCTGGCCACGTCGTTCCGGGCTCAGCAGGCCTTGCTCTTCATAGAAGCGGATGGCCCGGGTGGTGATATCCAGTTCGCGGGCGAGGTCGGAGATGCTGTAGGTCTGGCTGCTCATGGAAGCGCTCGAAACGAAAGGGGCTGGCGCTAAGCTAATGGCAGGTTGACGTTCACGTCAAGCAATCAGATCCCAATGCAGACACACCCCTTGTGGGAGCGAGCCTGCTCGCGATAGCGGTATACCTGTCAGCATTAATGTTGACTGACCCGGCGCCATCGCGAGCAGGCTCGCTCCCACAATTTTGATCGCCTAAACCTTGTCGAGCTTCTTCTCATGCGCCGTCACCTGCTGGCACAGCTCGATCATCTGTTCGCGCATCCAGCGATTGGCCGGGTCCTGGTCGGTGCTTTCATGCCAGTAGAGATGGGTTTCCACGGGGGGCACATCGTTGACCGGCAACACGAAGGCATGCAGATCGTGACGACGGGCAAAGCGCTCGGGGACGGTCATGACCATGTCAGTCTGTTGCAACACCTGGGACGCCATCA
Organism: Pseudomonas sp. P105; assembly: GCF_032614175.1. Taxonomy (NCBI): domain Bacteria; kingdom Pseudomonadati; phylum Pseudomonadota; class Gammaproteobacteria; order Pseudomonadales; family Pseudomonadaceae; genus Pseudomonas; species Pseudomonas sp. P105. The sequence continues at coordinate 4,118,765 of NZ_CP126693.1, read as the reverse complement.
AGTAATGCTGGGAGCGCAGGGCGATCTTGCGCTGGATGCCCATCTTGCCCAGGGCCAGGTCGACATAACCCAGACCGTTACGGCGGCTGGAAATATGCACATGAGTCTGGGCCAGGTAATCATCGAGGCTGATTTTTTCCTTGCCCGCCAGTGGGTGCCCCTTGCGCATGGCGCACACGTACCGGTCTTCCATCAGCTTGACGTGGCGCACTTGCGGGTCGGTATTGAGTGGCGCGTCGACGGCGAAGTCGAGGCGACCGGCGGCCAGTTCCTTGGTGGTTTCACGGCGCTTGGACAGGAAGCTCTCGATGGCCACGGTCGGCGCCAGGCGTCGCAGGCGCTGGAACAACAGCGGCAGGATCACGCCTTCGGTGAGGTCGGTCATGCTGATGCGGTAGGTCTTGACCGCCTGCAGCGGATTGAAAATCCGGCTTTCCTGCACCGACACCCGCAGCAACGATAAGGCATTGCGCACCGGGCCAATGATGTTCTGGGCCATGGGCGTGGGCACCATGCCCTGGGCCGTGCGCACGAACAGCGGGTCATTGAAGGTCTCACGCAAACGCGCCAGGGCATTGGACACCGCCGGCTGAGTGATGCCGACGATCTGTCCGGCGCGGGTCAGGTTGGCTTCGGTGTAGATCGCGTCAAAAACGATAAAAAGGTTGAGGTCGACCTTGCTCAGATTCATGGCGCTGCACTCTTGTTCTTGGGCTTGTTGTGAGGTGCCGGGTGGCGATGCAAATCAGTGAACCATATATCGGTGATGAATGTTAATACACGCCGAGAATAGGTTAGGTAAATTTTCGTAGCTGAACTAGCATCGATTTCATGACCTAAAAACAACCTCTGCCAAGAAGGTGCTTCTCATGGATTTTGCGTATTCCCCCAAGGTTCAGGAACTGCGTGAACGTGTCACCGCGTTCATGGACGCCTACGTATACCCGGCTGAAGCAGTGTTCGAACGACAAGTGGCCGAAGGCGACCGCTGGCAGCCCACCGCCATCATGGAAGAGCTCAAGGCCAAGGCCAAAGCCGAGGGGCTGTGGAATCTGTTCCTGCCCGAGTCTGAGCTGGGCGCTGGCCTGACCAACCTCGAATACGCGCCGTTGGCAGAGATCATGGGCCGTTCGTTGCTGGGGCCGGAGCCGTTCAACTGCTCGGCGCCGGACACGGGCAACATGGAAGTGCTGGTGCGTTACGCCAATGAAGAACAGAAACAACGCTGGCTGGAACCGCTGCTGCGCGGCGAGATCCGTTCGGCCTTCGCCATGACCGAGCCGGACGTTGCTTCTTCGGACGCCACCAACATGGCCGCCCGCGCCGAGCGCGATGGCGACGAGTGGGTGATCAACGGCAAGAAGTGGTGGACCTCCGGGGCCTGTGATCCGCGCTGCAAGATTCTGATCTTCATGGGCCTGAGCAACCCCGACGCGCCGCGTCATGCCCAGCACTCGATGATTCTGGTGCCGGTGGACACGCCTGGGGTAAAAATCGTACGTCCGCTGCCGGTATTCGGCTACGACGATGCGCCCCACGGCCACGCCGAAGTGCTGTTCGACAATGTGCGGGTGCCGTACGAAAACGTCTTGCTGGGCGAAGGGCGCGGTTTTGAAATTGCCCAGGGTCGCCTCGGCCCGGGTCGGATCCACCACTGCATGCGTTCCATTGGCATGGCCGAGCGTGCATTGGAGTTGATGTGCAAACGTGCCGTCAGCCGCACCGCCTTCGGCCAGCCGTTGGCGCGCCTGGGCGGCAACGTCGACAAGATCGCCGATTCACGGATGGAAATCGACATGGCGCGCCTGCTGACCCTGAAAGCGGCGTACATGATGGACACCGTCGGTAATAAGGTCGCCAAGAGTGAGATCGCCCAGATCAAGGTCGTTGCGCCGAACGTGGCCTTGAAGGTTATCGACCGGGCCATCCAGATCCACGGCGGGGCAGGGGTTTCCAACGATTTCCCGCTGGCCTACATGTACGCCATGCAACGCACCTTGCGCCTGGCCGACGGCCCGGATGAAGTACACCGCGCCGCCATCGGCAAGTTCGAAATCGGCAAGTACGTGCCCAAGGAGATGTTGCGCAGCGGCCGCTAGGAAGTAGCCCACCACGAGCCTGTGGGAGCAAAGCTTGCTTCCACAGGCTCATCTTGTGGGGGGGAGCTCGCTTACTCCTTGACGCTCATATATTCCTCGGCCCAACGGATGTAATCCTCGGGCTGGGTGTAAGTGTGGGTCAGCTCGGTGGCGCTCAGGTCTGACGCCTGGGTGAAGATCTGCCGCTGTTCGCGCAGGCTGTCATAGGTGGCCTTGATCGCGGCGAAGTAGGCACCGTGACCATCGATGGTGACGCGCACGCCGAGTTCCGCCAGGCGTTTGTCGTCACGCAGCAACGGATTGCCATAGGTGACGAGCATCAACGGCACGCTCAGGTTTTCGCTGATCTGCGCCAGGTGGTCGAAGTCCTGCACACCCACCATGCAAATCCCGTCGGCGCCGGCACGTTCGTATTGCTGGGTCCGACTGATGATTTCCTGGACCGGTAGGATCCCGGCGTTGGTGCGGGCAATGATCGCCATTTCCGGGTCGACCCGGGCTTCCAGCGCTGCGCGAATCTTGCCGACACCTTCGGCGACGCCGATCAGGTCGGTGGATTTGCGCCCGAACTGGGCCGGCAGCAGCGTGTCTTCGATGGTCAGGGCCGCCACACCGGCGCGTTCGAGTTCGATGATGGTGCGCATCACGTTCAGGGCGTTGCCATAGCCGTGATCGGCGTCGGCAATTACCGGCAGTTGGGCTACGCGGCCAATGCGCGTGGCCTGCTCGGCGAATTCGCTGAGTGTGATCAGGGCAAAGTCCGGCGCCCCCAACACTTGCAGCGACGCGACTGAACCTCCCAGTATCCCTACTTCAAAACCCAGGTCGGCGGCGATGCGCGCTGACATCGGATCAAACATCGAGGCGGTGTGGTAGCAGGTTTCGCTCGCCAGCAGTTGGCGAAAGTTGCGACGCAAGTCTTGATGGGAAAGCCTGGGCATATGAGTTCCACCATTGGAATGGAAAGGCTTGAGCAAAAGTGTCAACGCCGAAAGATCCAAAGGCTATCACGCGCAAGGCTTAAAGATGATGACGAATGTGCATGGGCTATGTGTGTGCCGGATTGCAGAGGATCCCGACAGGCTGTCAGCGATGATCGAGCTGACCAAGGTGCAGGCAAAGGGGGCGGAGGTTAATGCGTGTCAGTGGGTAAGGTATTTGTGCTCGAACCCAGCCTATGCCGCCGCCGCTTGCCGCCCCTGTTGAAGCAACGCCACGGCGCGCACCGTGTCACCTGGTTGCATTTGCAGACGTTTGGCCGTGAGACGGTCCACCAGCAGGCTGTGACCGTGCTGGTGGGCTCGGGCACTGGTAACGCGGCAACTCGCCAGCCGTCGGTTATGGATCAGCCAGACCGGTGCCTTTTCGTCCGGTGTGCCGATGGCCAGGGTCAGCGACTGGCTGTCGCGCACGGTCCGGATTTTCGCCACTGGCGCTTCGATCACCGGGCCACCATCGAAAATGTCGATGTAGCCTTTATGGGTGAAACCCTCGGCGCCGAGGATTTTCAGGGCCGGCTCGGTATTCGGGTGGGCCCTGCCGATAGCCGCCTGGGCCTGTTCGGTGAGCAGGCAGGTGTACAGCGGTTGGCGCGGCATCAGCTCGGCGATGAAGGATTTGTTGCCCATGCCGGACAATTGGTCGGCGTAGCTGAAGTCTTTCTGGAAGAAGTGCCGGCCCAAGCTGTCCCAGAACGGTGAGCAGCCGTGCTCGTCGGCGTGCCCTCGCAACTCGGCGATCAGTTTTTCACCGAACAGCTGGGAAAACTCGGCCACGAACAGCAAGCGCGCCAGTGACAGCAGGCGTCCGTTATGGCCGCGGCGCTGTTCGGGATGCAGAAACAAGGAGCAGATCTCCGATTGCCCGGTCATCTCATTGTTGAGGAACAGCGTGGGTATCTGTCGCTGGATGCCCAGTTCAGGCGCGGAGCTGACGGTGACCCCGACTCGATAGTTGTACCAGGGCTCACGCAGCCCGACCGCACCGGTCAGGGCGCTGATACCGACCACTTGCCGGTCATCGTCCTCGAGCACGAACAGGTAATCGGCATCGGCGCGTTCGACTTGTCCGGCAAAGGTGCGCTGGGCCCAGCGCACGCGATGGGCCAGGCGTTCTTCGTTGGCCGGCAGGCTGGTGAACCCGGGGCCCGCGCAATGGGCCAGGTCCAGCAAGGCGGGCAGATCCGTCAGAGCGACCGGGCGCACAATCATGATGCAGCTCCTTCATCGTGCCAATCGGGGCGCTGATGCCAGGTGAGGAATCGCGTCAGGTTCATAACGCAACCACCCGGGCCCGCTCGCCGTCGGTGATACCCAGTGCTGCCAGCATCTGCGGTGTCAGGGACACGGTGCCCTCGGCACTGACGTCAAGCTCGGCCACGATGGCCCGGTAATTCTCCAGGCCGTCGTTGCTCAGCAGGAAGCGGCCGCCGAGGTCAATGTCTGAGCATTGTCGGGCCGTGGCTATACGGCTTTGGGTGATCGAGCGGATGTTCGCCACACGAGCATGCAGTGTCGGCCCGCCGTCGAAGATATCCACGTAGCTGTTGGTTTCGAAACCCTCGCGCTCCAGGATGTCGAAGGCTTCCTGGCCGTCGGGATGCACCCGGCCGATACAGGCTTGGGCCGCCTGGGACAGCATGGGTACATAAATCGGGTATTGCGGCATCAGTTCGGCGAGAAAGGTGCGGCTCTGCAGACCGCACAAGCGTTCGGCTTCGGCGTAGGGCAGGTCGAAAAAATGCTGGCCGACGGCATCCCAGAACGGCGACTGACCGTCATCGCTGCTGAAACCAACGATCTCGGTGATCACTGATTCGGCAAAACGTTGCGGATGGGCGGCGATGAACATCAGCCGCGCCCGGGACAGCAACTCCGATTCCGGCGTGCGTACCCGTCCGGCGTCGATATGAAAACCGCGCAGCAGCGTCTGGCCATTGAGGTCCTGGCAAAGCGACAGCGCGGGTACGCCGTGCTGGATGTTCAGTTCCCGGGACTCGCTGGTAAACGGGCGATGCCGCAGGCTGTAGAACGGCTCATTGCAGCCGGTGCTGGCGAGAATCTCGGAACAGCCGGTCAATTGCCCGGATGCCAGGTCCTCCAGGACGAAGAAATAATTCTCTGCGCCAGGGCTCTGCACGTCGGTCTCGAACGAGGCACATGAATCGAGGATTTTGTCCCTCAGGCGTTCGGTATCGTCGGGAAGCGATGTGACGCCCACCAGACTGTCACGGGCCAGTTGCTGCAATTGCGGCAGGTCGCTTAATTGAACTGGACGTAAGGCCAGCATGGATTGCACTCCTTTTCCAAAGAGCCCGGTGACATGCACCGGGCTTGACGATCACTGTCGATGTCCACGCATTGTGACGACGGCTGGTCGAACCCCTTCGACCGCCGATCCTCACTGTCCCGCAGGGTCAGGCAGGGCAGTATCGGTGCCGAACTTATTGAGCACGGCCAGATAGACCAGGCCTGCGGCAATCCATATCAAGCCGAGCTTCTGCGCATCCACGCCCATGTTGTACATGATGGCCGCGACGATGGCGAAGCCGATCAAAGGGCAGATCAGGTGGCGAATCACTTGGCCGGACCGCTGGCGGCGCCAGTGATGGTTGAGCACGGTGATATGCAACAACATGAAGCCGCTCAAGGCGCCGAAATTGACCAGGGAAGTCAGGGTGTCCACGGCATCGATGAACAGGTAGCAGATCAACAGCGACAGCACTGCTACCAGATAGATGCTCAAGTATGGGGTGTTGTGTTTCGGATGGACCTTGGCCAGCACCTTGGGGAGCTTGCCGTCCCGGGCCATGCCGAACAACAGGCGCGACACCGCCGCTTGCGAGGTGATCGCCACGGCCACGCCCCAGGCCAGCGCCGTGGCGACGGCGGTCAAAGTGGCCAGCCAACTGCCGGCCGCCAATTCGGCGATTTCATAAAACGCGGTATCGGCGGACTTGAAGCCCATGCCGGCCGCCAGGTCGGTGGCAATCCAGGTTTGCACGACGAAAATCACCCCCATCACCAGCAGCGTGATCAACGCTGCCTTGCCCACGCTGCGCCCCGGATCATTCTTGATTTCTTCGGCCAGGGTGGAAATGGCATCGAAGCCCAGGAACGACAACACGGCGATAGACACGGCCTGCATCAACAGCGCGAAATCAAAACGTTCCGGGCTGTACAGCGGCGCCAGGGTCAGTTGGCCGTTACCGGCGCCCCCCTGCAAGGCATTCCAGGCGTAGAACAGGAAAATGGCCAGCACCATCAGTTGCGCCAGCAGGAAAATGATATTCATCCGTGCGGTGAAGGTGATGCCCCGCAGGTTGACGAAGGTCGCGCTGACCAGGAATGCCAGAATGAAACCGACCTTGGGAACGTCCGGGTACAGATGGTTCAGCGCCATGGCGGCGTAGACATAGAGCAGGGGCGGGATCAGCAGGTAGTCCAGCAGCATCAGCCAACCGGCGATGAAGCCCACGTGTGGGTTAAGGCCCCGTTGCGCATAGGAATAGACGGAGCCGGCCACCGGAAAAGCTTTGGCCATGCTGCCGTAGCTCAAGGCCGTGAAGAGCATCGCCACCATGCCGATGATATACGCCAACGGCACCATCCCCGGCGCCTCGGCGTTAACGTAGCCATACACGCCGAACGGTGCGATGGGGATCATGAAAATCATCCCGTATACCACCAGGTCCGTCAGCGACAGGCTGCGCTTCAATTCCTGTTTATAGCCAAATGCCTCGATACTCATAAGCCGTTCTCCTTCTCAGCTGTGTGGGTGTGCTCTTGCTTGTCGCTTGCCGCTCGAACCTTGCCGCTGCTTTCCTACAACAATGGCGCCAGGTAAGCGCTCCAGGCCTGCACCGCTGTTGGGCTGCGTAGCAGGTCGTTGCGCACTTCGATCAACACCGAATCCAGGCCGCGTCCATCGCCATGTACCGGAACCGTCATATCGGTCGAAGGGTTGATCTTGTACGGCTGGTTGCCGGCTACCCGCAGCGAGTGCCGGCTTAGCCCGTCGACGATGCGCTGGGCATAGTCCTTGGCCTCGCCGAACAGCACGCCCGCTTCCAGGGCGCGCGGTTGGCCGTAGAACACCGGCGTAAAACTGTGGATGCCCACCACCCGCACCGTCCGGTTGTCGGCCAGGCGCTGGTCGATCAACGCTCGCAGTCGATCATGGAAGGGATGGAACAGGCACCGCTGGCGATATTCACGGGTGGCCTCATCCAGGGACTGGTTGCCCGGAATCTGGTAGATCTCGCTCTGGTGCGGGATGCTGTCGGCGACGTGAAGGGGACGGTTCAGGTCGATCAGCAGCCGTGAATAGTTGGCCGCGAGCAAGGTCGCTCCAAGGGTTTCGGACAGTTGTTCGGCCAGCGCCAGGGCACCTATATCCCAGGCAATGTGCTCCTGGGCCGCCGTCTCATCCAGGCCAAGGTCGTTCAACGCGGCGGGGATAAAGCGGTCGGCGTGTTCACACACCAGGATCAACGGGTGTTCGGCGTCTTCCCGGATCAGGCGATAAGCCGGCCCGGTATAAAGGCCCGATTCAGCACATTCAATAGATTCGCGCATAGTGCTCACACAGCTCGGCAGGTGACAGCGCCTGGGTCAAGGCCAGCTCCTGGGCCTTCAAGGCGAAATAGGTTTCGACCAGCGGGCCGGGCAGGGCTTCGAACAGCGCCCCGCTGTGGCGCAGGCAATCCAGCGCCTGGGCCAGGGTCGTCGGCAGGGCGATAATGCCACGGGCACGACGGTGTTCTTCGTTCAATTCATCGGGTATTTCATGGGTGACCGCCGTGAGCGCCAGCCGTTGCTCGATGCCCAGTCGCCCGGCGATCAACAGCGCCGCCAGCGCCAGGTGCGGCGAAGCGGTGGCATCCATGGCGCGAAATTCCAGGTTGTACTGGGTCGCCACCGGTTTGCCGCTCACGCTCACCGTCGGGCAGATGCGCAGCGCCGCTTCGCGGTTACGTTGCCCCAGGCAGGCGTAGGACGCGCTCCAGTGATGGGGTTGCAGGCGTTCATAGGACACCGGTGTCGGCGCGGTGATTGCGCACAGGGCGGGCAGATAGTGCAGCACCCCCGCGGCCCAGTGCTGGCCCAGGTCCGACAGCCCGTTGGCGCCGCCAACATCATGCAGCACGGGGACGCCGTCCAGGTCTTGCAGGCTCATGTGCAAATGCACGCCGTTGCACACGGCATGTTCCGAAGTCTTGGGGGCGAAACTCACATCCAGGCCCATCTGCCGGGCGATCTCCCGGGTGATTTCCCGCACGTTCACCGCACGGTCGGCGGCGGCCACGCCCAGGGTCGGGCGGCAGGTGATTTCATACTGATGCTTGCCGTATTCCGGCAGGAACATTTCCGGTTCCACGCCGCCTGCCCGCAATGCGCTGAGCAACCATCCGGCGAACCCGGCCTGCTGGCGCTGGGCCTGGAGGCTGAAGGCCAGGCGATCCGGTTGGGGTTGAGGGGTATCGAGGCTGAATTCATGCTCGAACGCGGCGAACACCTGCAAGCCCAACTCGGCGCGATAACGTTGCACTTCGTCATGCAGCAAGGTGCGAGGGCAAGCGGCCCAGGGCCGACCATCGGTTTCCCGCACATCGCAATGAATGAAATCCAGGGCAGGTGCCTGGGCATCCGGGCCATTGTCGACAGTGACCCGGCTGGCCAGGTCCGGGATCAGTCGCAGGTCGCCATAAGCCCCCCAAGGGTTGGCCGATGCAATGATGTCCTGGGGCGTCAGCGCACTGTTGGCCGGCACCCAGCCACAACCGGCGTCGACGTAGTGGGGCAGTTCATCACTGGGGAACGAGCGGCCGCGGGTCACGCCGATCAGGTCGGTGCAGACCAGCGTGGACACGGGCAGCGGGGTCAGCGGCGTTGCGGTATCGAGACGGCTCACGGCTGCATCTCCTGCAACCGACCGAGCACGGTGTCGGTATCGGTGATCCAGCAATAACCTTTGATCGCGTTCAGGCAGGCCAGATGACGTTGTTCGCTGTAAGTGGCGCAGGCATCTTCCACCAGCGTGACCAGGTAGCCGCGGTCGGCGGCGTCACGCACGGCCATGTCGACACACTGGTCGGTGACGATGCCGGCGATGATCAGATGACGGGTCTGCAGATTGCGCAGCACGTAGTCGATGTTGGTGGAGTTGAAGACCCCCGAAGACGTCTTGGGCAGCACGATCTCGTTTTCCCGCGGCGCCAGCTCGGCGATGATCTGGGCTTGCGGGCTGTCTTTGGGCAAGTGCATGTCCGACAGCTTGTGGTCCAGCGAGCGATCGCGACCATCGGCAGTCAGGCTCTGGATGTGGGTGTGCAACACGTTTTGCTGCGCCGCCCGCACCGCTTCGAGCAGGCGCTGCTGATTGGGGATCACCTGTTGGCGGGCACGGCGGATGAAATAGTCGGCCTCGGGCGTGGCCAGGTGGGCATCGAATTGCGGTTCCAGCCAGGCGCGTTGCATGTCCACCAGCAGCAAGGCGGTATGGTCGCAGGTGAATGGCAAATCCCGAGGGGAGTGGTGAGGGAGCGAGAACATCCTTATTTTTCCTCCAGCAGGTGCGTGTTGAACGCCGTGCGCAAGGTGTCGATACCTTCCAGGCGCTCGGCCAGATCAGGGCATTGCAAGGTCAGGCAGGCGATAAGCGCTTCGACCTGGGCCAGCGCCGGCACCAGGCTGTCGAAGGCCGAGATCGATTCCACCGGAGCGCTGATGATCAGGTCGGCCAGTTCCCGTAGCGGTGAGGTGTAGACGTCGCTGAACAGTACGACCCGCGCGTGGCGCTCCTTGGCCGCGCTGGCCACGCGTTGGGCCTGGGCCTGGTAGCGACGATAATCGAAGATCAGCACCACATCCTGGCGCTGCACGTCGAACAACCGGTCGGGTAACTGGGCGTTGTCTTCCAGGGCAAAACAACCCGCACGCAGCAAGCGCAAGTGGTTGAGCAGGTATTGGGCGAGGAAGCTGCTGAAGCGCCCGCCAAAACAATGCACCTGATGCCGGCTGTCGAGCAGCCATTGCACGAGAATACGCACGTCTTCGGGTTGAGTCAGGGCCTGGGTGTCGGTGAGGATGCGCTGGCTGGTTGCCAGGTACTGGCTCCAGGTGTCGCCTTGCTGCAATTTGGCCCGCGGTTGCAACAGGGTGCGAGGGGAGCGCAGGCGATGGTCCATGTCACTGAGCAGCGCATCCTGGAATTCGGCATAACCGCCAAATCCGAGTTTTTTCACCAGCCGCACGATAGTCGGGTCGCTGACCCCGGCATGATCGGCCAGGCGCGACATCGGCCCGAGGCCGTTGCGCGGGTAATGATCGAGCAGGGCCCGTACGACCTTGCGTTCCGACGGCGTCAAAACCAAGCCCGGATCGGTAATCAGGTCTCGAAGAGGCGGCATCCGTGCTCCTTGCCTGGATGGGTGTTGGATTTCTTTCATAACTCCTGAAAATAGTATTTATGTAGCGGGTACTACATGTCCAGTGGTTTTTACGTTCTGTTTAAAATGCACGAAAGTAGTGCGAAAGCCTTGTAGGACGGGGACTTGATCGCATAGATCCGATATGTCAGTTGATGCCTCTGTCGGTGTAAGACATAACGCCTTTTTGTCTCAGTTATTTGATTTCATATAAGGTGCTGTACAAGAAAAAGCCGGAGTATCACCTCCATGAAACCCGTTCGACTGTCTGAGTACCGTGTGTGCAAGCCACTCGCCTGACCCTGATCTGCCATGCCCGCACCGTCGCCCAGAAGCAGGCGCGTTTTGGCCTGGATGAACCGCTGGATGCCGACTGGCTGGGCAAACGCCCGGAGCCGGGCCACGGCTACCGAAATGTCCGGCAGTTGCTCTGCGGGCCGGAGTTGCGCACCCGGCAGACTGCCGCCCTGTTCGGCGACGACGCCCAGGTGGTCGCTGACCTGGCCGATTGCGATCTGGGTCGCTGGCGTGGCTTGTCCATCGACCAGTTGCTCAAGGTCGAACCGCAACCCCTGCAAGCCTGGCTCGACGATCCCGATGCGGCTCCCCATGGCGGCGAATCCGTCACCCGCTTGTACCATCGTGTCAGCGACTGGTTGGCCAGCCTGGAAGGCCGGCCAGGGCATGTGTTGGCCGTCACTCATCCGTTCGTGATCCGCGCGGCCGTGGTGACCGTATTGGGCTGTCCGGCAGCTGCCTTCAACCGTCTCGACATCGAACCGCTGTCGACTGTCGAGTTGCGTTTCAACGGTGTGTGGCGATTGCGCACCGAGGGTCCCGGCCAGGAGTCACTCGAATGAAAAAACTGTCAGTCATCGGTATTGGTGCCGGCGATCCGGATTACCTGACGATCCAGGCAGTGAAAGCCTTGAATCGGGTGGATGTGTTCTTTCTCATGGACAAGGGGCCTGCCAAGCAGGCGTTAGTGGATCTGCGGCGGGAAATCTGCCAACGCTACATCGTTGATCGTACCTACCGTTTCGTCGAAGCCTACAGCCCCGAGCGACAACGCGGCGACGTGGACTACGCCGCCAGTGTCGAAGATCTGAACCGGGCGAAGCAGGCTACCTTCGAGCGGTTGATCGAAGAGCAGTTGTCTGACGGGCAGTGCGGCGGTTTCCTGGTCTGGGGCGATCCGTCGTTGTACGACAGCACCGTGCGTATCTTGCAGTCGATTCTCGACGCGGGTCGCTGCGCCTTCGAATTCGAGGTGATTGCGGGCATCACCAGCGTCCAGGCCCTCGCGGCGCAACATAAGGTGCCATTGAACAGCATTGGCGGTTCGCTGGAGATCACCACGGGCCGCCGGCTGGCGGCAGGGCAGGTCGGTGACTCGGCAAGCGTGGTGGTGATGCTCGATGCTGAAGATGCGTATCGCCAGGTATCCGATCCGGATACGCACATCTACTGGGGGGCCTATGTGGGCACACCGGATCAGATCCTGATCGCCGGTCGGCTGGAGGAGGTGGCTGAAAGCATCGAACGCACCCGCAAGGCCGCACGGCAGGCGAACGGATGGATCATGGATACTTATTTGTTGCGCAAACCTTGATAACTCAAACCTTGATACGTCAGACCCCAATGTTCGACAGTTTCCACGTCAACTGACCGCCTTCGCCCCACGTCCAAACCGCTCCCGGTACACCGACGGCGCCAGCCCCACCACACTGCGAAATGCCACGCGAAAGCTTTCCACCGAGCGGTAGCCGCACAGCTGGGCGATGTTGTCGGTGTTGTCTTCGGTGCTTTCCAGCAACTCGCGAGCCCGGGCCAGGCGCTCATGTTGCAGCCAGGCCTTGGGCGACAGGCCGCAGGCCTGGGTGAAGTGCCGCAGGAAGGTTCGCTCGCTCATGGCCGCCTGGCTGGCCAGTTCGCGCACACCGAGCGGTTCGTGCAGGCGTTCGCGGGCCCAGTGCATGACGCCGGACAAATCGCTGCGTGGCGTGCGGCTGACCGGTGAAGGAATGAACTGCGCCTGGCCGCCCGTGCGTTGTGGTGACATCACCAGTCGCCGCGCCACGGCGTTGGCAACCTGGGTGCCGAAATCCCGCGCCACCAGGTGCAGGCAGGCATCAATGCCCGCGGCGCTGCCGGCCGAAGTAATGACTTGCCCCGAATCCACGTACAGCACATCCGGGTCTACCAGGATGGCGGGAAAACTTTTGGCCAGTTCATCGGTGTAGCGCCAGTGAGTGGTAGCGCCCAGCCCATCGAGCAAGCCGGCGGCGGCCAGCACGAAAGCTCCGGAGCAGATTGACAGCAGGCGCGCGCCCCGGGCATGGGCGCAGCGCAATGCCTCAAGCAGCGCCGGCGGCGGTGGTTCGTCGCGACTGTGCCAGCCGGGCACCACGATGGTTTGCGCCGTTTGCAATAATTCCATGCCGCCATCGGCCAGGATCTGGAAGCCGCCCATGGCCCGCATCGGGCCGTCATCGACGGCAACGATCCGATGTTTGTACCAAGGGAAATCGAACTCAGGTCGGGCAAGGCCGAATATCTCGATGGCGATGCCGAATTCGAAGGTGCACAGGCCGTCGTAGGCGAGGATGGCGACCAGACCGGGATTGGGCTGCATATGGCGGAAAATTCCCACAGAGTGTCTTGTGCGCCACTGTAGCGGTAAGCATCGGCCGGATAAAGTCTGCTCACCCCCTCATTTGTCTGTGGAGTACACACTCATGACCAGCCTGGTTCGCCAAGTGCCTGCTGCCCCGTCCGACCTAGCCCTGCAACATTTCAGCCGGCGTCTGACGTTCGAAACTGATTGCTCCGACGTTCACGCCAGCCAACAGGCTGGAGAAGTCGATTTCGTCCTGGTGGACGTGCGCGGGCCACTGGCTTTCGAGCGCGGGCATGTGCCCGGGGCGATCAACCTGCCAACCCGCTCGCTGACCGCCCAGGCGCTGGCGGCTTATCCCAAGACCGCGCTGTTTGTGGTCTATTGCGCGGGCCCGCATTGCAATGGCGCGAACAAAGCGGCAGTGCGTCTGGCGACCTTGGGTTATCCGGTCAAGGAAATGATTGGCGGTGTCATGGGCTGGCTGGACGAAGGCTTCCGGCTGACTGGCGCAGTGCAATGCGCGGCGGACCAGGCTGTCGGCTGCGACTGCTGATCCTTTCCAGCCAGCAGGGTGCAAACCCTGTGGCTTGGTTGTTTCTATAAATATTTGTCGCCTCAACACAATTCGCCTCCTGAGTGCCCCTCTAGACTGCCGGCCACTTCGGTTTTTAATGACCGAACGCTGCCTAAGAATCTGCCGATAACCCGCTAATAAAAAACCTGCGCACTCAGGAGCAAAAATGAACAAGCTAGCAATGTTTGGTGCCTTGGCACTGTCCGTGTTGTCCTTGTCGGCCGTGGCCGAGGACGCCAAGCCGATCCGCCTCGGAATCGAAGCCGGTTACCCGCCGTTCTCGATGAAAACCCCCGACGGCAAGCTGACGGGTTTCGATGTTGATATCGGCGACGCGCTGTGCAAACAGATGAAGGTCAAGTGCACTTGGGTCGAGCAGGAATTTGACGGCCTGATCCCAGCGCTGAAAGTGAAGAAAATCGACGCGATCCTGTCGTCCATGACCATCACCGATGATCGTAAGAAAAACGTCGACTTCACCATCAAGTACTACCACACCCCGGCGCGTTTCGTGATGAAGGAAGGCAGCGACGTCAAGGACCCGCTGACCGAACTCAAGGGCAAGAAAGTCGGTGTGCTGCGTGCCAGTACCCACGACCGTTTCGCCACCGAGGTGCTGGTGCCCGCCGGTATCAATCTGGTGCGTTACAGCTCCCAGCAAGAAGCCAACCTAGACATGGTCGCCGGTCGTCTCGACGCCATGCTCGCCGACTCGGTCAACCTCGACGACGGCTTCCTGAAAACGGACGCCGGAAAAGGTTTTGCCTTCGTGGGCCCGACCTATGAAGATGCCAAATACTTCGGTGGCGGCGCCGGCATTGCGGTGCGCAAGGGGGATAAGGCCCTGGCCGAGAAATTCAACGACGCCATCACGCAAATCCGCGCCAACGGCACGTACAAGAAAGTGCAGGACAAGTACTTCGCTTTTGATGTCTACGGGCATTAATCGCTGAAACCAAGGTGGCCCGCCGTTGACCCGGTCGGCCACCTTTTTCATGGGCGAGTGTTTTACCCCGGCGCCCGTCGAAATACCGTTATTGGGAGTTCCTCATGCAACGCATCGACCATACCCTGCCATGGAGCCACCTGGGCACCGAGCGCCGGCTCAGTGTGTTTCGTTACGGCCACGGTCCACGCAAGGCGTATATCCAGGCCAGCCTGCACGCCGATGAATTGCCCGGCATGCGCACGGCATGGGAGCTGAAACAACGACTCAACGAGCTTGAGACCCAAGGCTTGCTCAACGGCGTGATTGAACTGGTGCCCGTGGCCAACCCCATCGGCCTGGACCAACATGTGCAGAGCGCGCACCTGGGGCGTTTCGAACTGGGCAGCGGCAAGAACTTCAATCGGTCTTTCGTGGAACTCAGCGCGCCGGTGGCCCAACGTATCGGTGATCGCTTGGGCGACGACCCGGCCGCCAATATCACGCTGATCCGCCAGACCATGGTTCAGGTGCTGGACGATTTGCCGGCGCCGCCCTCACAACTCGAGGCCCTGCATCGCCTGCTGCTGCGCCATGCCTGCGACGCCGATGTCACCCTGGACCTGCATTGCGACTTCGAGGCGGCGATTCACCTCTACGCCTTGCCGCAACACTGGCCGCAGTGGCGCTCCCTGGCCGCGCGGTTGAAGGCGGGCGTGGCGTTGCTGTGCGAAGACTCTGGCGGCAGTTCGTTCGACGAGTCCTGTTCCTCGCCCTGGTTGCGCCTGGCCAAGACCTTCCCCGAGGCCGCGATCCCGCCGGCCAACCTGGCGACCACGCTGGAACTGGGCAGCATGGGCGACACCCGGGTGGATCAGGCCCAGGCCAATTGCGAAGCCATTCTCGGGTTCCTGGCCGAGCAGGGTTTCATCGGTGGTGACTGGCCGCCCGCGCCAGCGCACTGTTGTGAAGGTTTTCCGTTCGAAGGCACTGAGTACCTGTTCGCGCCGCATCATGGGGTGGTGAGCTTCCTGCGCGAGGCCGGTGAGTGGGTGGAGCAGGGCGATCCGTTGTTCGAAGTGGTCGATCCGTTGAACGATCGGGTTACTACTGTTCGGGCCGGCACCAGCGGCGTGTTGTTTGCGCTGGACCGTGGGCGCTATACCCAGCCTGGAATCTGGCAGGCGAAAGTGGCCGGGCGAGCGCCGATTCGCGCGGGGAAATTGATCAACGACTGATAACTGCTGTCTATCTCAGCGCACGCGCGTTGCCGTGCGGCTATCGAATGATGGAGGAAGACTGATGTTCAAAGCGCTCGCCCTGTTGCTGTTGGTAGTGTCTTGCGGTTTGCAGGCTCAGCCTGCGCTGCACACCGATTTGCCCCTCAATTACCTGGCCCATGCCGATGAGCAGGCCAGAAACCGGCCGCTGGTGATCTTCCTGCATGGCTCCGGCGGCAGCGAGCAAGACCTGTTCGACCTCAAGGATGAGTTGCCCAGTGACTACAACTACCTATCGGTACGAGCGCCCAAGACCGTGGAGCGGGGCCAGTATCAATGGTTTGCCAAGAAGGGCGAGGGCGCCTACGACGGTGATACCGCGGACCTGAAGGCCAGCGGCCAGATGCTGTTGGATTTCATCGAGAAGGCCCGGGTCAAGTACCCGACCGATGCGAGCAACGTATACCTGGTCGGTTTCAGCCAGGGCGCGATGATGAGTTACGAGGTCGCCCTGCGCCATCCCGAGGCCGTCGGTGGCATTGCCGCGCTGGGCGGGCGGGTGCTGTCGGTACTGCGGGCCGAACTGACACCCGACGAGTCGCGCCGGACGCTGGCGGTATTTATCGGTCATGGCACGGCGGACTCGGTGATCCCATACCATGACGGCACCGAGGCGGACAGCTTCCTCAAGACCCTGGCCCTGGAGCCCGAATTCCATGCCTATCCGGGCGTTGGCCACAGCGTCAGTGCCATGCAGGTGCGGGATCTGCGCGCCTGGCTGGAGCGGCTTAATCCCTGATTCAGTGACAGAGGGGTTGAGTGTGCCGCCGTCATCGCGAGCAGGCTCGCTCCCACCTTTTTCCCGAGTCGCTCCCAGAAACGGGGTTGCTTCCAGTCCTGTGGGGGCAAAGATTGCTTGCGATGAATAGCAGATTGGATATCAAGATTCATGTCGCCCCAGAATCTCTGTGGGAGCGAGCCTGCTCGCGATGAAAACCACCCGGTCCATCAAGTCACTGACCAGCGACGATCTGCTTCACCAGCGCCTCATGCCCGGCCTTGTCGCTGGCCCGGGAAATGATCTGTACCACTGCCATGCGCGTGCCGGAAGCGCCCAGCAACGTGGTATCGAGGGTCGGCCCACCGCCTTGGGTCGCCTTGGTATCGAGCTGGCGCAGACCCAGGCCGGTACCTTTTTGGGTCAGGCTTTTCTCGCTCAGGATCTTGGCATCCGGCAGGGCCTTGATTTTCTGGACGGCGAAGTCGGCCATGGTGGCATCGAGGAATGTGCTGTCGTCGTCTTTCACATTCGAGCCATCGATGATGGTGTTTTCAGCCGTGATCACCACGGTTTTGCTGGTGGCATTGCTGTACATCGTCCCCTTCGCCCCCGCCGTGCCCTGAGCGGCATCGCCGGCCGGAAGCGGTGTCGCAGTGAAGCCCTTGGGCAGGGTGAAGTTGAACTTGCTTCCCAGCAGGGAAACCTTTTGTACCGGTGCTGCGCCGCCGGTTTTGGGCTGGGCGGCATAAGCAGGCACCACCACCAGACTGGCGATGGCCGTCAGCACCAGGGCGGCGACTTGTTTACTTACCAATGACATTGAAACGCTCCACAAAGGGGTGTGCTTGAGCGCGATCATCCCATGGGCGTCCAACCGGCTCCAGCGTCGGTCACGAGTGCGCCACATCATTGGCCCGTGGGGCAGAGGCGCGCACCAGCAGGCGGCGGGTCACCAGCAGCATGACCACCGACACCGCGACACTCACGACAAAGGCCGGCATGCCGAGCAGCGGCAGGGTGAGGGCCAGGCTCAGGCAGAACGCGGTGAAGCAATACATGCCAGTGGCCGTGGCCCGCAGCAACGCGGCGGTGAAGGCCGCGCCACGGGTTTGCTGGGAGAACACTGCCATGACGCTGCCCAGCACCGGGAACACCGCCAGTAGCCCGCTCCAGCGTTCACCCACGGTGCTGGCCAGCAGCGTCACCGCCAGGGTCAACAGCGCGCCGGCGACCATGCGTAGCAGCAGCTTGTCGGATTTGGGAGCCGGGCCGCTCATCACCGGTCGAACTGTCGGGAACAGATAGGGCGCGGCCAGCAATGCCACAATGGCGATCACGCTCGACAGCGGCAGCGAGGCCGGCAACCAGGACAGCACCATCGCCACCAGCGCCCAGACGCCCAACGCGATACCCAGCGCCCAAGGCCAGTCACGATGCTGGGCGACCCGGGCGTACACCACACAGAATGCAATCATTGCAAACATGGCCGACAGCGCCGCTGTCGCCGACTGAGCGGCAAACGCCTCGCCCTGTTCCAGGGCCAGGAACAACAGAATCGGACCCACCACCACCGGCAACCCCGACAGCCAACCGGCCACGCTCGGTCCCCAACGCCGGCCCGCCAGGGAAATCAGCAGCAGGAAAGCGGGAATCACCAATAATTTGAGGAGCAGCACGGGGTTATCCTTGTCAGGCGACGGGTCGACACGTTAGCACCGACCTCGCAGTTTCAGCGATCCCAGTAAGGTACTTCGCCAAAACACTGTAGAAAAAAGTCGATCACGGTACGCACTTTCACCGACAGACGTCGGCTGCCCGGCCAGAGAATGGCGATCTGCTGGGGCTCTAGGCTGTTGGAGGCTTCGTAGTCGCGCAACACCGGCACCAGGGTGCCGTTGCGCACGGCTTCGCCGATCAGCCACGACGGAAACATCACCAGCCCCAGGCCTTGTTCGGCCGCCTGGGTCAGGGTGTCGGCATGGTTGCCGGTGATCGGCCCTTTGACGCTGTAGGGTGTCCAGGCCTGACCCGGACGGCGGAAAAACCAGCGTTGCTGGCCGGCCACGCCCTTGTAGGCCAGACACTGATGGTTCGCCAGATCCTGGGGTTTGAGCGGTGTGCCGCAACGCGCCAGGTACGCGGGGCTGGCGGCGATCTGAAAGCGGTGCGGGGCGAGGATTCGCGCCTGCATGCCTGAATCGTGCAGCGGGCCGATGCGAAACAGCAGGTCCGCGCCTTCCTGCAGCGGGTCGACGTAGCTGTCGGTTTGCTGGATGTCCAGTTGCAGCTTCGGGTAGCGCTCACACAATGACCCCAGCCACGGCGTCAGATGGCGCTGGCCGAACACCACCGGGGCATTGATCCGCACCAGTCCAGCCGGCTCACTGTGTTGTTCCTGCAGCGCCTGTTCGGCTTCTTCGAGTTGCACCAGCAACAGGCGTGCATGATGACCCAGCAGGCGGCCGGCTTCAGTGGGCGAAACAGCGCGGGTGTGTCGATACAACAACTGCTGGTTGAGGGCCTGTTCCATCAACTGGATCTGCCGGGAAATCGACGACGGCGCCAGGCCTTCGCGCCGGGCCACCTCCGAGAAGCTGCCGTGGTCGAGCACGGCGACAAACAACCGCAGGGCCTTGAAGCCGAGTTCATTGAGACCGTGCATGGACTGCTCCGCTGTGCGAGTTGCGCAAAAGTGTTGTCTGGATGCTCCCATTTATCGCACAGCTGCGCCAGCCGATAATCCCGCTCATTGTTCTTCTCAGAGGTTCTGATCATGCAAGCGTCTTCACTCAACGCCGCCGCCCCGGCGGCTGCCTCCAAACCACGAGCGCTTTTGCGCTGGCTGTTGCTGCCCCTGGTGATCCTGGCTGGCATGGGCCTGTCGGTAGAGGCCGGTCTGCTGGGGCCGCTGGGGGTTCAAGTGGGGCATCTCTGGGCAACCCTGAGCATATTCGGCGTCGGTTCGGCGATTCTGTTTCTGCTGTTGCTGCTCAGTGGTCCGCAACAAGGCCCCGCCTTGAATGAGTTGCCGCGCTGGCAATTGATCGGCGGTTTCCTGGGGCCGATCTACGTGGTGGTGCTGACGCTTGCCACGCCCCACATCGGCATTGCCATGACCATGGTCGCAATCCTTTCCGGGCAAGTGGGCAAAAGCGTGCTGATCGACCATTTCGGCTGGTTCGGTGCAACCCGCAAGCGGGTCAACGGCGAGCGCTGGCTCGCCTTGGCGCTGATCGTCATAGCCCTTGTCCTGATTGCCCGAGGTTGAATATGAATCTGTTTTTGCTATTGCTGCTGGTCGTTGTTGCCGGTGCGGTGTTGAGCGTGCAGGCGGCCATCAACGGTCGTCTGGGCCAGACGGTCGGTGTGCTGCGCAGCAGTTTGCTGACATTCGTGGTGGGCACGGTGGTCACCGGGTTACTGATCGTGTTTTTTGAACCCGCTCACGCCGTCAGCCTGCTGGACGTGCCGAAATGGCAACTTGGCGGTGCCTTGTTTGGTGTGGTGTACATGATGGTCATGGTCGGCGCGGTGCCAAGGGTCGGCACCGCCGTGGCGACCGTGGCGGTGATCCTCGGGCAGTTGGCCATGGGCATGCTGATCGACAATTTCGGCTGGTTGGGCAACCCCGCTATTGAGTTGTCCGGGAGTCGGGTCCTGGCAATGGCCTGCCTGGCACTGGCGCTGGTATTCATGTATCGCAGCAGTGCACGGCAGGCCTGAGAACCTCAGTCGGGCTCGACTTCCAGTCGCAGACTGCCATCGTCCAGACGCTTGGCAAGCCGGACAATACCGCCAATGTGCCGGCCTTCGGTGCTGAAGACCACGATCTGGGCTTTTTCCAGATCATCCGGCAGCGGTGGCTGAACGTGCAGGGCGAACCACACCGGTTCACCGTCATCCAGGCGTTGGACATCGTAGCGGCAATCGATGCTTTGGGTCTGGCGACCAAACAGCGTGTCGAGGCCATACTTAAGGTCGGTGCTGTCGTCGGCAGCAGGGGCGAGGGACATCGGCGGTCTCCTGGGATGAATGCTCGACTGGTCTTCTAGTGATTCCTCTGGTGGGGGAAAATTCAATGGGTTCGCGCCGGCACTGAACCGGCGGCGTTGCTGCTAGAATCGCCCACCTTGACTTACGAGAGGTATGCCCATGAGCGAGCCGATTCGCCTGACCCAGTACAGCCACGGCGCCGGTTGCGGCTGCAAGATTTCGCCACAGGTGCTGGAAGTGATCCTGGCCGGCAGCGGTGCGCAGAACCTTGACCCCAAGTTGTGGGTTGGCAATGCCTCCCGGGACGACGCCGCGGTTTATGCCATCGACGAAGAGCGCGGGGTGGTCTCTACCACCGATTTCTTCATGCCGATTGTCGACGATCCTTTTGATTTCGGTCGCATCGCCGCCACCAATGCCATCAGCGACATCTACGCCATGGGCGGTGATCCGTTGATGGCGATTGCGATTCTCGGCTGGCCGGTCAATGTACTGGCCCCGGAAATCGCTCGCGAAGTGATTCGCGGCGGTCGTTCGGTATGTGACGAAGCAGGCATTCCCCTGGCGGGCGGCCATTCGATCGACGCGCCCGAGCCGATTTTCGGCCTGGCGGTCACGGGCCTGGTGCAAAAGCGTCATATGAAGCGCAACGACACCGCCACCGCCGGTTGCCGCCTGTACCTGACCAAGCCCTTGGGCATCGGCATCCTCACCACCGCGGAAAAGAAAGGCAAGCTGCGCGCCGCCGATGTTGGCCTGGCCCGCGACTGGATGTGCACCCTCAACAAGCCGGGCAGCCGCTTCGGCAAGCTCGACGGCGTGGCGGCGATGACCGACGTCACCGGTTTCGGCCTGCTCGGGCATTTGGTGGAAATGGCCGATGGCAGCCAGTTGACGGCGCGTATCCGCTACGACGCGGTGCCGCGTCTGCCGGGCGTCGAGTATTACCTCGACCAAGGCTGCGTGCCGGGCGGTACGTTGCGCAACTACGACAGCTACGCCAGCAAGGTTGGGCGCGTGCAGGAACTGCACAAGCGAGTGCTGTGCGACCCGCAGACCAGCGGCGGACTGCTGATCGCCGTCACGCCCGAGGGCAACGAAGCGTTTCTGGCGGTCGCCGCTGAACTGGGGTTTGCACTGGAGTCGATCGGTGAACTGGTCGAGCGACAGACCTACGCGGTCGAGGTGTCTTGATGACCCATGACATCACCGATTACCGCGACATTTTTCTCAATGACCGACCGATGATGGACACCCGTGCCCCCGTCGAATTTCTCAAGGGCGCATTCCCCGGCGTGGTCAATCTGCCGTTGATGACCGACATCGAACGGCAACGGGTCGGTACTTGCTACAAGCAGCAGGGCCAACAGGCGGCCATTGTCCTGGGGCATCAATTGGTGTCCGGCGACACCAAGGCGCAACGCATCCAGGCCTGGGCCGAGTTCGCAACGGCCCATCCTGATGGTGTGTTGTATTGCTTCAGGGGAGGCTTGCGCTCACAGATCGTCCAGCAGTGGCTCAAGGACGAGGCGGGCATCGACTATCCCAGGGTCGGCGGCGGCTACAAGGCCATGCGTACATTCCTGCTCGACACCGTCGAGCAGGCGGTTGCTCAATGCGACTTGGTGTTGCTGGGCGGCATGACCGGCACCGGCAAGACAGAAGTGCTGACTCAACTGGGCAACAGCCTGGATCTGGAAGGTTACGCCAACCATCGCGGTTCGAGCTTCGGCAAGCGCGCCACCGGGCAGCCTTCCAATATCGATTTCGAGAACCTGCTGGCCGTGGATGTGCTGAAAAAACGTGCCGCTGGTATCGAACAGTTCGTGCTGGAAGATGAAAGCCGCATGGTCGGCAGTTGCGCCTTGCCGCTGTCTTTGTACCAGCGCATGCAACAGGTTCCGATGGTCTGGCTTGAGGACAGCCTGGAGCGGCGGGTCGAGCGGATCCTGCGCGATTACGTCATCAACCTGTGCGGCGAATTTGTCGCAGTCCATGGCGATGAAGGGTTCTCGCTGTTTTGCGAACGATTGCTGGGAAGTCTCAATAACATCCATAAACGCCTGGGTGGCGACCGCCATCGACGTTTGCTCCAAATCATGGAAGCGGCCCTGGCCGAGCAGGCGACCAGCGGCGCCGTCGACTTGCATCGCGGCTGGATCGAAGGCCTGTTGCGTGAGTATTACGACCCGATGTACGTGTTCCAGCGCGAGAAGAAGGGCGGGCGGATCGAATTCGCCGGTGAGCAGGTGGCGGTGCTGGAGTATCTGCGTGAGCGAGCGGCCCGCAAAGGGTGATCGCTACCCACCGCCAATCCCCTGTGGGAGCGAGCCTGCTCGCGATAACGGTGGGGACCAGTGGCGGTGATTGAGGAGGTATTGTCGAAAGTAATGTCCGCAGCCTATGTCGGACAAGTTTCCTGCCCGTTGTCCAGGCCTTGCTTGTAGTTCTGGCTGGTGAGACTGGCCTTGCCGTTGTGCCAGGTCAGGGTCAGCACGTACAGCGAATCGAAATCCCCCGATTCCCAATCATCGGTAATCGTCTGCTTCTTGCCCATCGCGTCGCTGGCGACCTGGTTGATCAGCTCCGGCAGGTAGCCGTGCGACCAAGCGGTGTAGATGGTCGAGTTGTGGTACTTGTCGTGCAGCAGTTCGTCAGCCAGGTCACTGGTGTCATTGGCTGAATACTCGATGTTCACCGGCAGCCCGAGCTTGATGGCACTGGGGCTTATGGTCATCAGTGGGCGGATGTAGCTGTAGGAATTGTCCAGCTCGCCCTCTTCGACGTTGCGGGTAGGGTTGGCCGCGAACACATAGTCGGCCTTGCCGAATTTCTCCGGTAGCAGGGTGGCCAGGTCGATGGCGCGATTCAGCCCCTGGCAATTGAGCTGGCCCAGGCCGCCGGCGGGTTTCTCGGCGTGGCGCAGGAACACCAGGGTCTGGATACCGTCGGCCGGTTGGGCGCGACTGACGCTCGACTCCAGCAACAGCGCCAGGCCACAAGCGACAAGCAGCGTAGGCAACATCAGCCACGGTCGGCGCTTGAAGCGTTTGGCGAAATTCAGTGGGTTCATCATTGAATAATATTCTTCGGCTCTCGCAAATCAGGCTGACAAACCCGGGCACCAGGAAGTTTTTGGCTTCCGGTGTTTTCCTTGTCGTGACGCCGCTTCGATTTCTCGGGGCATTGCTCAGAGTCTTCTGGCGCCCTTTGGTTCGATACCGACCGATTCCGTGCACTGTAAGGCCTCCTGCCAGGAGGTAGGGCGAATGTTAGCGACAGGATGTTGCGAATTTAAGAATGGAGCGTGCGAGTTTCGTGACGCGTTCATTTGGGTTTCGTATTTAAAGAATCGCCTTACGCCTGCCGTCTCCTCCTCTGACTTATTTTCCCTGCCGTCCTCGGCAAAGTCTCGCGTCCGTCCCCGCACCGCGAGATTTCCGCATGTTTGCCCCCGACAAACTCCTGGCTTTGAACAACGTCATCGGCTCGCTGGTGATTGCGGCCATGGACCCCGAGCAGCCGGACATCGAAGCGGTGCTGGCGGACTTCCGCACTTGCCTGAACGACTACGACCTCTGGGCTGAAAGTTTCTGGACCGGCTGGGCGCTGGATATCGAGCAGGTGTTCAAGGTCGGCAACGAAGTGTCCCTGGCGGCCCCGAAGGACCTTGATCAACCTGTCAGCGCCACGGTGGTTGCTTGTCCGGCGGAGGGGCCGCTGACGCTGGTGCACATGTTCCAGGCGGCGCGCTTCGTGCCGATTGGCGACACACCGGTGATGCTGGAACCGGTCACCGGGGGCGAGCCGGGGAAGGAAATCTTCGGCGAACCGGTTCATCACGTGATCGGCCCCAGCGGCATTCTGGAAGTCCCCGACTGCTGGCGGGGCCAGCGTTATCGCATCACCTTTTTTCCCCATGTGACGGCCGAGCATGTCAAGGCGCTGTACGCGTCCTACCGTGACGTGATTGCTCAACTGGAAGGTTGGCTGCAAGCGGAGTGGGATGAATTTCAACCGCTGTGGTTGGAGTTTTCCGACAGCGGATTTCTCGAGCGCTACAGCGCATTGCAGCAAGCTGATTGGCGCGGGTTCACAAACGCCCTGCATCAGTTGTGGGACGACGTCAAACAGGTCTTCGAACTGCTGGCGGACCTGCAGGCTAACAGCGAGAAGTTGTTGGAGTACCTGACTCAAACCGAGCTTGAGCAGCTACTGAAGGCGTCCTCCGAGGCAATCGCCAAAGGGTTGATGGTGTTGGGCGACGAGCCGTTGCTCTTCGTGCATATGGCGGCCTTCGCCAGTTGGCTACGGATGTTGCCGCCCCAGCACGTCGCTGAAGTCGTGGGCGAGATGCGCGCCTCGGTGCTGATCAACTTCCTGCTGATGCGTTTGACCGGGGGGCTGGGCCTGGGTCTGCGCATGAGCGGTAAGGTGCTGGGCCGGGTCCGCTCGGAGCGGGCTCGGGAGTGGTTGCTGGCATCGAGCCTGAGATTGGGCCAACTCACCCCCGACCGGCTCGATCAACATGCCGATGTGCTCAAACCATTGGTGGTCAGTCAGCGTGCGCCTTTAAAACCGACCCCTGTCGGACCTTTGCACATTACCCCTGAGAATTCTGCGCCAGTGTCCGTGAGCAATCCGGCCGCCGTGGCGCGGGAAAAATCCCAGGGTTCTACGCGCCTGAGCCAGTTCGAAGCCCACGACGACGCCCCCAGCCAATCGAAAAACCCCAACGGTGACAGTGCCGACACCGCGGCCCTGACCCAGACCAGCGGCTGCCCGGTGTCGATGGTCACCGGCGAGGAGCTGCTGACCCTGGACGACGGCACCCTCGATGGCCGACTGCCGTTTGTCTTCACCCGCTTGTACCGCACCAGCGCGGTGGACCTGGACATCGGCCTGGGCCGCGGCTGGAGCCATGCCCTGGCGCATCGCCTGTTGCTTGAGGGCGAGCAGGTCATCTGGATCGACCAGGAAAACCGCCGTACGACGTTTCCGCTGCCCACCGAGCAACGCCCGGCGATCCACAACAGCCTGGCCCGCGCGGCGATTTACCTCGGAGTGGAACCGGACGAACTGATCATCGCCCAGCCGGGCGAAGACGCGCCTTTCCTACACTTTCGCGACGGCCATCTGACCGCCCTCAGCGACCGCTACGCCAACCGCCTGACGATCAAGCGCAACATCCACGGCGACATCAGTCACCTGGACAACGGCGCCGGACGCGCCCTGCGCTTGCGTTATGAGCAACGTCATCTGGTCGCCATCGACTACCAGAGCTTTCACCCGGCGCTGACCCTGGACGACGCCTGGCGCACCGAACAGACCCTGGTGGCTTACCGCTACGACGCCCGCTGGCGACTGATCGAAGCCACCAACGCCGCCGGCGAAAGCGAACGCTACGACTACGACGACCAGCACGTCATCCTGCAGCGGCAACTGGCCGGCGGTGCGAGTTTCTTCTGGGAGTGGCAAGGGGCAGGCCGCGCAGCCCGCTGCGTGCGGCACTGGGCCTCGTTTGCGCAGATGGACAGCCGCTACACCTGGGGCGAGGACGGGCAGGTCACGGTCCAGCACCTGGATGGCAGTCAGGAAGTGTACGTCCACGACGAGCGGGCACGGCTGGTGCGCAAGGTCGAGCCCGATGGCGGCGAGCACCTCAAGGCCTATGACCCCCAGGGCCGGCTGATCGCCGAACAGGACCCGCTGGGCGCCGTCACCGAATACCGCTACGACGAAGCCGGACGGCTGGTGGCGCTGATTCCGCCGGACGAGGAACCGACGTCCTACGAATACCGCCACGGTTTCCTGCACACCCGCTCACGCGGCAAGGCCGTGTGGCAATACCGGCGCAACGCCCAGGGCGATGTGATCGAGGCCATCGATCCGCACGGCCAGAGCACCGGCTATGACTACGACGCCCAGGGGCAGTTGCTGGCGATCCGTTACCCCGACGGTAGCGAGCATCGGTTTACCCGCAATCAGCTGGGCCAACTGACTGAAGAAACCCTGCCCGACACGGGGCACCGGTGTTTTTCCTACGACGCCCTGGGGCGTTTGCTGACCCGCCAGGACGAACACGGCGCCCTCACGCACTACCAGTGGGACGCGGTGGGCCGCCTGCTCGAAACCACCTTGCCAGGTGGTACGACCCGCGCCTGGCGCTACAACGCCTACGGCAAGGTCACCGCCGAGCGCGATGAGCTGGGGCGGACCACCCGCTATGAATACGCCGACGACCTGCACCTGATCAGCCGTCGCCTCAACCCCGACGGCAGCGAACTGAAGTATCGCTACGACTCGGCGCGGCTGTTGCTGACTGAAATCGAAAACGAATCCGGCGAAAAATATCAGCTGGACTACACGCCTAACGGATTGATCCGACAGCAGATCGGCTTTGACGGCCAACGCACCGCCTACGCCTACGACCTCAATGGCCACCTGCTGGAGAAAACCGAGCACGGCGCGGACGGCGCCCAATGGGTCACCCGCTACCAGCGCGACGGGGCCGGGCGGCTGCTGGTCAAGACCTTGCCCGACGGCCAGGCCATCGAATACCGCTACGACGGGCTGGGCCGGCTGGTCCACGTCAACGACGGCACCGATCACCCGCTGGCCTTCGAATACGACGCCCAGGACCGGCTGATCAGCGAACACCAGGGCTGGGGCACCTTGCGTTATCGCTACGACGCCTGCGGACGCCTCAACCACCTGCGTCTGCCGGACAACAGCCAGCTCGATTACCACCACGCCCGGGGCGGCGCGCTGACGGCCATCGACCTGAACGGCTCACGCCTCACCGAACACCAGCTCAGTGGCGGGCGCGAACGCCAGCGCCGCCAAGGCCTGCTGCTCAGCCAGTACGACTACGACGAACAGGGCCGGCTCAAGGCCCAGACGGTGTGGCAGAACCAGCAGCAACTGTTCTGGCGCGATTATGCCTACAGCGCCAATGGCAACCTGCAGTCCATTTCCGACAAGCGCAACCGCCGCCATTACCAATACGACCCGCTGGATCGCCTGATCGGCATCGACTATTCCCACAGCGAGCCGCCGGAACACTTCGCCCACGACCCGGCCGGCAACCTGCTGATGCAGGACCGCCCCGGCCCGACGACCCTCAAGGGCAACCGCCTGCTGATGGAGGGCGACCGCCACTACGACTACGACGCCTTCGGCAACCTGATCCGCGAACGCCGGGGCAAGGCCCAGTGCCTCGTCAGCGAATACCGCTACGACAGCCAACACCGACTGATCGGCGTCACCACGGCGCACGGGCGCGAAACGTCCTACCGATACGACGCCTTCGGCCGACGCTTCAGCAAGACCGTGGACGGCCTGACCACGGAATTTTTCTGGCAGGGCGACCAGGTCGTCGCCGAAAGCAGCCCGCGCCACCACCGCAGCTACGTCTACGAACCGGGCACCTTCCGCCCACTGGCCCTGCTCGACGGCAAAGGCCCGAACGCCTGCCCGTTCTACTACCACCTCGACCACCTGGGCACACCCCAGGAACTGACCAACTACGGCGGCACCATCGTCTGGTCAGCACGCTACAGCGGCTACGGCAAAACCACCGAACTGGTCCACGGCGGCGGCGAACAACTTGAACAACCGTTGCGTTTCCAGGGCCAATACTTCGACCCCGAAAGCGGCCTGCACTACAACCGGCACCGCTACTACAATCCGGAAACCGGCCGCTACCTGACGCCTGACCCGAGCAAACTGGCGGGCGGCCTCAACGGGTATCGCTACACCCTGAACCCGACGGGGTGGGTGGATCCGTTGGGGTTGGTGGATTGTCCGGGGAAGGGTGGGTGCCGGTCGGCGGTTGGGGTCGAAAGTCCGGCGGTTAAAACGACTGCTAGTCAAGCAGAACCCAAACTACCTGCCCCTAAAAGAGAAGATGATTTTCTGTATCGCGGTGATGAGCGAAATCCAGAAGATGTTTTTGAGAATGGGTTTAAAAGTAAAGGTAAAAGTAAGGATCTATTTTTGCACGCTATGGATAGTGATTGGCCTCCTAGTTATTTTATTAGTACCTCCTATTCGAGGGAGGTGGGGAAGAGGTTTGCCACTAATGACTTCACGCAAATAGGTTATTTGTATACGCTTCAGAAAATCCCTGGGCATGATCTAAAAAAGGAGTTGGGTGCCGCATATTTGTTTGAAGGCGAAAAGGAAATTGCTATTCCGGATCGTATAAAAAATGAAGATGTGCTCGGTGCAACGTTAATACTTGATAATGGTAAGGAGTTTGGGTACTCCATACTTAATCCCAATAGGAAGGTGAGAAATGATTTCTGAGGTGAAAGTTTGCGTGTCCGTGGGGGGAAATAAGGAGACTGCTTATCTTGTGTGTGACTCCGAAAAAGTCGCAATAACCTTCCGCAGGAAAGGAGAGGTTGATAAAGTTTATATGGGTAGCAATTTTTACAAATGTTTCGCGAGTCTTCGGCAGGATAATCTGGATGTGACTTTTTTCTGCAAAGGGTCTAAGAGAAATGTTCATCCATCCGGTATGTCAGCGCAGATGTCGCTTGGGCTAAAGGCCTATGAGCTGAACATGGGGGTTGTCCCATCTCTCGATGATATAGTTTACATATTTGAATATGATGATCGGGATTTAACTAATGATCCGGCTGAGCAAGAGCGTTTTTATAAAGGCTGGATTGAGTCTCGTATGGGGTAGTTTGCATTTTTTGATGCCGAGAGGAGTGGGGTTGTACACGGCAGGCGATTTGCCAAAGTGCTCTACCTCGGATCAGATTTACCTGATGCGATAGCAATCATTCTGAACTATGCTCCGCTTTTTTCTTCCCCCTCTGGAGTCCGCTCCCATGCCCAACCTAACCCCATTCCCCATCACCCAAAAATGGCCCGCCCAGTTCCCGGAGTGGATCCAGCTCTACTCCCTGCCGACCCCCAACGGCGTGAAAGTCTCGATCATGCTGGAAGAAATCGGCCTGCCCTACGAACCCCACAAAGTGGACTTCGGCAGCAATGACCAGCTGTCCCCGGAGTTCCTCTCCTTGAACCCCAACAACAAGATCCCGGCGATTCTCGACCCTCATGGGCCGGGAGATCAGCCGTTGGCGTTGTTCGAGTCGGGGGCGATTCTGATTTATCTGGCGGACAAGAGCGGGCAGTTGCTGGCCCAGGAGTCGGCGGCGCGCTACGAGACGATTCAATGGCTGATGTTCCAGATGGGCGGGATCGGGCCGATGTTCGGGCAGTTGGGTTTCTTCAACAAGTTTGCGGGCAAGGACTATGAAGACAAGCGACCTCGTGATCGTTACGTCGAGGAAAGCAAGCGCCTACTCAAGGTGCTTGATGGTCGTCTTGAAGGCCGGGACTGGATCATGGGCGAGCGCTACACCATCGCCGATATCGCCACGTTTCCCTGGGTGCGCAACTTGATCGGTTTTTATGAAGCGGGGGATCTGGTGGGTATCCAGAATTTCCCGAATGTAACGCGGGTGTTGGAGCGTTTCCTGGCGCGGCCGGCAGTGGCACGCGGGTTGAAAATTCCGGAATGAGTGGATTGATGACGAGCTGTTTCAATTTCAAGCAATTGGACGTGTTCAGCGAAGTACCGCTCAAGGGGAATCCGCTGGCGGTGGTGCTCGGGGCGGACGAGATCAGTGACGAGCGCATGGCCGCTTTTGCCAACTGGACCAACCTCAGCGAAACCACTTTCCTGCTGGCGCCGCAGCATCCGGAGGCGGATTACCGGGTGCGCATTTTCACCACCTCGACTGAACTGCCGTTTGCCGGTCATCCGACTTTGGGCAGCTGTCATGCCTGGCTGGAGGCCGGAGGCGTGCCGAAAGGGCCGCAGATCGTGCAGGAATGTGGCGTTGGCCTGGTAAGAATTCGCCGCAGCGATTTCGGGTTGGCTTTTCAGGCGCCGCCCTTGCTCAAGTCCGGCCCGCTGGAGGCTCAAGTGCTGGAGCGGGTGCGCAAGGGACTGGGGTTGCAGACCGAGGCGATTGTCGAGGCGCAGTGGGTTGATAATGGTGCCGGCTGGCTGGCATTGATGCTCAAGAATCGCCAGCAAGTGTTGGCACTCAAGCCCGATTACCAGCAGTTGCGGGATCTGGCCGTGGGCGTCATCGCGCCGTGGGAACCGGCCGTGGATGGGGATGAGGCGCAATTTGAAGTGCGCGGTTTCATTGCCGGTGACGGCATGCCGGAGGATCCTGCCACCGGCAGCCTGAACGCCGGGCTGGCCCAGTGGATGCTGGCCAAGGGGCTGGCACCGTCGTGCTATGTGGTCAGCCAGGGCTTGACCATGGGGCGAGCGGGGCGGATTCATGTTGATCAGGTGGGCGAGGACGTCTGGATTGGTGGTGCGGTGGTGACCTGCGTCAATGGCTCACTGACCTTGTAAGCCGATTATTGCCCGGCCGGTAAAACTCTGTTTTCCGGTCGGCGTTTGTGCCCCGGCGGGTGAGGGCATAAGCTTTGTCCCCTGCGATCGAGCACCCATTTTTCAGGAGTCCCATGTCCAGTCAGTTCCCCGAAGCACGTCCACGCCGTCTGCGTCGCAATGCGAGCCTGCGCAGTCTGTTCCAGGAAACCGAGTTCACCCTGAACGACCTGGTGCTGCCGATTTTCGTCGAAGAAGAAATCGATGACTTTGTACCGATCAAGAGTATGCCGGGCGTGGCGCGCATTCCTGAATCGAAACTGGCCGGTGAGATCGAGCGGTATGCTCGTGCCGGTATCAAGTCAGTGATGACCTTTGGCGTGTCCCATCACCTGGATAGCGATGGCAGCGACACCTGGAACGAGCGCGGCCTGGTGTCGCGCATGGCCGGGATCTGCAAGGACGCGGTGCCGGAAATGATCGTGATGTCTGACACCTGTTTTTGTGAGTACACCGATCACGGCCATTGCGGGGTGCTTCACGGGCATGAAGTGGACAATGACCGGACCTTGCTCAACCTGGGTAAACAGGCCGTGGCGGCGGCCCGTGCCGGGGCCGATGTGATCGCGCCGTCCGCCGCCATGGACGGGCAGGTCCAGGCCATTCGCAAAGCCCTGGACGAAGCCGGTTTCAGCCAGACGGCAATCATGGCGTATTCAACCAAGTTCGCCTCTGCGCTCTACGGTCCGTTCCGCGAGGCGGGCGGCAGTGCCTTGAAAGGCGACCGCAAAAGCTACCAGATGAACCCGATGAACCGCCGCGAAGCACTGCGCGAATCCTTGCTCGATGAGCAGGAAGGGGCCGATGCACTGATGGTCAAACCTGCCGGCGCGTACCTGGATATCATCCGCGATATTCGCCAGGCTTCGAACCTGCCCCTGTCGGCCTATCAGGTCAGCGGCGAGTACGCGATGATCAAATTCGCCGCCCAGGCCGGCGCCATCGACGAAGCCCGCGTAGTGCGAGAAAGTCTCGGCGCGATAAAACGAGCAGGGGCGGACCTGATCTTCACCTATTTTGCGATGGATCTGGCGCTGAGCGGGATCTGATCGACGCTGGATTTCCTGTGGGAGCCTGCTCGCGATAGTGGGGGGCCAGCTGGTATCAATGTCGGATGTGCCGCCGTCATCGCGAGCAGGCTCGCTCCCACATGGGACTTGTGGCGTGGACTGAAACTGTGAGCATCCGCGGTCAACCCTGTGGGAGCGAGCTTGCTCGCGATAGTGGTAGGCCAGCTTGCATCAATGTCGGATGTGCCGCCGTCATCGCGGGCAAGCCTTGCTCCCACACTGATGGTGTTAGGCCACCCATCCTCTCACGTCAGCTTTTTGCTGCTGTCGAGCCTTCTTTGCTCTCAAGACCCCTTTTGGCTCTGATGAACAGAACATAGCCTGTACCGGCTTTTGATCGTATGGTTGCTGCGCAATAACAGACTTGATGGAGCAACATGCAACTCAATCGATTGATGATCAGCCTCACCGCGTTGTTGACCCTGGCCGGTTGCGGCAGCCGTCAGGCCCAGGAACCTGAACGCCAGCCTGCCGAGGTCAAGGCGCAGATTGTGCGGTTGTTGCCGGCCAAGACTGTGGATCGCGAGGGCTGGGCGACGGATATCTACGTGGCTTTTGCCGCTCAGCAAATCTCACCCACGACGCAGAATATCTGTTCCGTCCTGGCGGTGACCGAACAGGAATCGACGTTCCAGGCTGATCCGGCGGTACCGGGGTTGGGCAAGATCGCCCGGCAGGAAATCGATCGTCGCGCGGCAAAGATGCACATTCCGGGTCTGTTGATCAGCGGCGCCCTCCAGGTGCGTTCGCCCAATGGCAAAAGCTACAGTGATCGGCTCAATGCCGCGCGCAGCGAGAAGGAGTTGAGTGCGATTTTCGATGACTTCATTGGCATGGTGCCCTTGGGCAAGACACTGTTCGGCAGCTTCAACCCCGTGCACACCGGCGGGCCGATGCAGGTCAGCATCGCGTTTGCCCAGGCCAATGCCCGGGATTATCCCTATGCGGTGGATGGGTCGATTCGTCGGGAGGTGTTCAGTCGTCGCGGCGGGATGTATTTCGGTATTGCGCATCTGCTGGGGTATCCGGTGAGCTACACCGAACCGCTGTATCGTTTCGCCGATTTCAATGCCGGATGGTACGCCAGCCGCAACGCGGCATTCCAGCATGCAGTGAGTCGTGCCTCAGGCATTCCCCTGGCTCTGGACGGCGATTTGATCTTGCATGGTTCCATCATGCCAGGCAGCACCGAGTTGGCGGTGCGCACCTTGGGCCGGTCGTTGGGGATGCGCAACCCGACCATTCGCGACCAGTTGGAGCAGGGCGACAGCCTGGCGTTCGAGGACAGCAAACTGTACAAGCGGGTCTTCGAATTGGCTGAGAAGGCCGAGGGTAAGCAATTACCTCGGGCGGTGTTACCGGGAATCGTGCTCAAGAGCCCGAAAATCACGCGCAAGCTGACCACGGCGTGGTTCGCCAAGCGAGTGGATGAGCGTTACCGGCGTTGTATGACGCGGGCTGCGGGACGCTAGGCAATCGGTGGGCAATGAAAAAGCCCGGCGGATAAGGCCGGGCTTTCATGGTGATGCGTTAGGTTCCAGAGGTGTTTGAAGCATTGTGGCGAGGGGGCTCCTTCGCCACACATTGAGTTGGGTTTCGTCACGCATTTGGATTGAACAACTCATACACGGTTCTGGGTCAGACGATCGGAACCACCTTCGGCAACGCGGTTCTGTTGCAGACGATCGGAACCACCTTCAGCAACGCGGTTCTGTTGCAGACGATCGGAACCACCTTCAGCAACGCGGTTCTGTTGCAGGCGATCGGAACCACCTTCAGCAACGCGGTTCTGTTGCAGGCGATCGGAACCACCTTCAGCAACGCGGTTCTGTTGCAGGCGATCGGAACCACCTTCAGCGACGCGATTCTGTTGCAGACGATCGGAGCCACCTTCGGCAACGCGGTTCTGTTGCAGACGATCGGAACCACCTTCAGCGACGCGATTCTGTTGCAGACGATCGGAACCACCTTCAGCAACGCGGTTCTGTTGCAGGCGATCGGAACCACCTTCAGCAACGCGGTTCTGGATCAGACGATCAGAGCCACCTTCGGCAACGCGGTTCTGGATCAGGCGATCGGAGCCGCCTTCGGCAACACGTTTTTCGATCAGTCGATCAGAACCACCTTCGGCAACGACCGGGTGGGAGGAGGCGGCGAATGCGTTGGCTGCCAGTACCGAGAAAGCGAGGCTGAGGATGATTTGGCGTTTCATGATGGTGTGCTCCGGGGATGCAGTGGGTTGGTGTGGAGCCATTGTTGTCCGGAGCGACAATCAAGAGAACTTCATTGGCCTGATGGTGAATATCGACGGCGGTGATACCTCGCCGAGCGGTTGGCAAGCAATATTGATGTTGGCTGATCCGCCGACATCGCGAGCAGGCTCGCTTCCATGGAGAGTGCGTGTCGTCTGCCGGGTGGAACACTGGCGGGCCCGCGGGTTCTACCGGCTACCCCCCAAGCGCAGGAGGCAAGTTCATGTATCAGTTATTCGGCTACCGGCAATCCGGCTCTTCGGCTGTGGAGATCGCCCTGTGCCTGTGTGGCGTGCCTTATCGCCGTGTCGATGCCTATTCGACCGAAGACAACGAGGCGGCGAAAGAGCTACAGGCATTGAACCCTCAGAAGCAGGTCCCGACCTTGCAATTGCCGGACGGTTCGGTGCTGACCGAAGCCGCGGCGATTTTGATCCACCTCGGGTTGGTGTTTCCTGAATCGAAGTTGCTGCCGGACGATCCGGCGCAACGTGCTCAAGCCATACGGGGCCTGGTCTATATCGTCGCCAATTGCTACACGCCCATCGGCATCATCGATTTTCCAGAGCGCTGGCTGGTCGACGCGGATGAAGCGACCCGGCAGCAATTGGTGTCGGGCACCCGACAGCGGCTATATCGTAACTGGGCGCTGTTTGCCGACCAGTTTGCGGCCCGCCCTTTTCTCAGCGGTGCCGAGCCGGGAGCGCTGGATATCCTGGCCGCCGTGGTCACGAAGTGGGAAGACACGCGGGAGGCCATGCTGAATGCCCGACCGCCGTTCTACGAGCTACTGGAACGCATCGACCGCCATCCGCGCATTGCGCCGGTGCTGTCGCTGCACTGGCCCTTGTAGGCGCTGTCGAGCGCAGCGAGGCTGTGGTTTTTCCGAGTAGCAAAGAAAGATTAAAACCGAAAGATCGTCCAAACGCGGCCCGAGCCTTCGGCAGCGCCTACGGGTCAGGGGCATCTCATTTTGGTGGCGGCTTGCTCGACGAGGCCGACAAACTGCCGGACATTCTGCTGATGGGCCGTCACCAGCTCATCGATGCTGCTCCCCGCCGGCGTTTGCAGGCTGTTACGGCAGGTCAGGGTATGGGCTTCGTTGCCCAGGTCGCGCAGGCGCCACTGCACGTCCATGCGGGCATATTGGCCGGGGATCGAATCGAAGCGCTGCACATCCACCCGCAGCAGTAGCTTCGCTGCGCCTGGGTTGCTCAGTTGTTCGTCCAGGCTGCTGCGCAGTTCATCGGTCAGACTGGCGCCCCACCATTGCGTTTCCAGGATCGCCAGCCCGCTGTTGCCTTGGCGGATGACCATTTGCGCGCGGTCCACCTGAGGCGGAACGCTCACCTGCTCGAGCTGGATGTCCATGTTCGTGCGTGGCTGGCCGGCAGGTTGAGCCGGGCTCAGGGTGTGGTACTGGATCGGATCGCCGCGGCAGGCAGCAAGCAGCAGCACCAAGGCAACCAGGGGGAGTTTCAGCATCAGCGGCATGGGGCGTGCTCCTGTGGTCATTCGTTCGCCGGCAATGTGAGGTTCTGCGCCGGTGCATCCTTGGGACGGCCGCGAAGCAGTGATTCGGGATGGCGGCTCAGGTAGTCGGACAGCTCGCGCAACGAACGCGACATGCGCCCAAGATCGTCCAGGGTCTGCGTCAGTTGTTCGCGTTGCGGCGAATCTTCGGCCAGGGTCGAGTTGGCCGATTGCAGGGTCTTGCTCACGTCCTGCAGCGTGTTTTGCACGCTTGGCAGGGTCTTGCTGTTGAACTGGGCCAGGCCTTTGCGCAATTCCACCAGGTTGCCGTTCAGGTTGTTGGCAACGCTTTCCAGGGGCAGCTTGTTGATTCGCTCGACCATCGCCTGCAGTTGTTCCTGCAGTTGCTGGAGACTGCCCGGGATGGTCGGTATACGGACCGGGCGGGCGTTGGCGTCGAAAGTGACTTTTTCGGCCTTGGGGTAGAAGTCCAGCGAGATGTACAACTGCCCGGTCAGCAGGTTGCCGCTGCGGGCCTGGGCACGCAGGCCGCGTTCGACGAAACTGCCGATCAGGCGAGCGCCGGCCGCTTCGTCATCCGGGTTGTGATTGAGCGCCTTGAGCAGTTTTTCATGGGCTTTGCCCAGGCGCTGAGGGTAGAACACCACGCCGACATTGACCGGGAAGCTGCGCAGCTTCTCGTCGAAATCCAGATTGATGGCGACGACCCTGCCCACTTCGATGCCCAGGAATTCGACCGGCGCTCCGACCCGCAATCCGCGCAATGCCTGATCGAAGCGTAAAGCCAGGTATTGCGCCTTGCCATCCGGCGGGGCCAGGGCGCTCTGCTGGTCGGCAAACAGCTCGAACGTCTTGTCCTCGCTAGCGGGGCTGTCGTTGGGGCTGTATTCCGGTGCCCGAAACGCGATGCCGCCCACCAGCAGCGCCGAGAGTGACTCGGTCTTGACCGCAAAGCCGTTGGCGCCGACGTTCACGTCCACGCCGCTGACGTTCCAGAACCGGGTGTTTTCGGTGACGTAGACATCGTTGGGCGCATTGACGAATACGTCGATGTTGACCCCTTTGCCATCGGCATCCAGCGCATAGGACACCACTTGGCCCACCGGAATCTTGCGCAGGTACACCGGCGAGCCGATGTCCAGTGAACCGAGGTCCTGAGAATGCAGGGTGAAGCGCTTGCCCGGTTCACCGTAGGTGATCGGTGGCGGGGCTTCCAGGCCGGTAAAGGACTTGGCACGAACCTTCGATTGACCGGCGTCGGCCCCGATGAAATCCCCTGACAGCAGGGTATCGATCCCGGAAATTCCGCCGGCTCCGATGCGCGGCCGTACGACCCAGAACACCGAGTCCTCGTGCGTGAAGGTCTCCGCCGTCTTGGCCAGCTTGACCGTGGCGGTGACGTTCTTCTGGTCGTCGCTCAATTGCACGTCGGTGACCTGGCCGATGACCACGTTGCGATATTTGACCGGTGTCTTGTTGGCGGTCAAGCCCTGGCCGGTCTTGAAGGTGATCGTGATGGTCGGACCTTCCTGCAGCCAGTTGTTGACCACCAGGGACAACCCTACCAGCACCGCGATGATCGGCACTATCCATACCAGCGACACCGTCCAGCGGCGGCTGGTGACATGGGCGCGACCTGGTGCCGGTTGCTGCCCGTCAGTGGCTTGCGACTTCATCCATGGCCTCCTCGGATGGTTGGGTGTCCCAGATCAGGCGTGGGTCGAAGCTCATGGCCGACAGCATGGTGAACAGCACCACGAGACCGAAAAACAGGATGCCCGGTCGCGGTTCGATATCGCTCAGTGCCTGGAATTTCACCAGCGCCGCGACCAGCGCCACCACCAGCACGTCGAGCATCGACCAGTAGCCGATGACTTCCACCAGCCGATACAGTTTCGCCCGCTGGACCTGGGCCCAGGTGCTGCGCCGCTGCACGGTGACCAACAGCAAGGTCAGTACCACGAACTTGATGCCTGGTACCGCGATGCTGGCAATGAAAATGATCAGGGCGATGTCCCAGGCGCCGCCCTGCCAGAATTCGATGACGCCACTGATGATGGTGCTGTCGGCGCCATCCCCGAGCATCTGGGTATTCATCACCGGCAGCAGGTTGGCCGGAATGTAGAACACCAATGCCGCCAGCATGTAGGCCCAGGTACGGGTGAGGGTGTCGGGTTTGCGCCGGTGCAACGGGGCGTCGCAGCGGGGGCAGGTCTCGGGCTCGTCGCTCATGTCACAGGCCAGGCCACAGCTGTGGCACAGGCACAGGTTCAGGTCGCGGGCCAAGGGCGGGGGAGGCAACGGTTCGCGGTTCATAGGTTGTCCCACAAATCGCGCACATCGCGTCCGGCGATGCGGATCATCAGCAGGCTCAGGGCGGCCAGGGCAAACAGGCCGATGCCCGGCAGTACGTCCAGCAGCCCGGCGAGTTTGATCACCGCCACCAGCGCACCCAACAGGCACACCTCCAGCATGCTCCACGGCCGCAGTGCTTCCAGGCTGCGCATGCACAGACTGAACCCCGGCGCCCGTTGATTGGCGTAGGCATAGGCCAGCACCCAGATCAGCAATACCAACTGAAAGACCGGGGCAATGATGATCGCCACCGCGGCCACCAGGGCGATGAAGGTGATGGGGCCCTGGCTCAGGGCCACGATGGAATCCCACAGCGTCGCGCTGTTGCTCAGGCCCTGGAGACGGATGCTCATCACTGGATAGATGTTGGCGAAAGCCCACAACACCGCTGCCGTCACACTCAAGGCCAGGCGCTGTTCAATGGTCAGGCCGTTGTAGCGCTGAATCACCGCGCCACACCGCACGCACGAGGCTTTCTGATGCGCAGCGAGCACCATCGGCTCGTACACCGCATCACAATGTTCGCAAATGATCAGTCGGTCGGTATCGGCCATCGGGATGCTCGGCAGGACAACTCCTTCAATATAGAAGGAGGTTGGGATTGAGCAACCCGCCCGAACGGGTCATTCGCCGCGAATGTATTGCTCCAGTTGTCGGATCAGGTCCGCCTGCTCGGCAATCGCTTCCTTGACCAGGTCACCAATGGACAGCAGACCCACGAGTTTGCCGTCTTCGACCACCGGCAAATGCCGCAAATGTTTTTCGGTCATGATGCTCAGGCAGGTTTCGACATTCTGGTGGGGGTCTATCGTAATCACGGGTGACACCATGATATCGCTCACTTTGGTGCCTACTGAGGAGCGGCCATGCAAGACCATTTTGCGCGCGTAGTCGCGCTCACTGATGATCCCCAGTACTTCGCCGTTCTTCACCACCAGCAGGGCACCGACGTTTTTCTCGGCCATGCGCATCAGGGCCTGCAGCACCATGTCGTCCGGTGAAATGGTGTGCACTTGCTGGTTTTTCTCGTCTTTGATCCGGAGCAACTGCGCGACGGTTTTCATGGGGAAGCCTCAGGTGTTGTTTTTGCAGGTGGTTTAAGAATCGTAGACCCAACGGCGCAGAGCAAGCGGTAAAGCGGCAGTCAGTCGTCCAAAAACGTCATTGTCGGTGAGTTCACCACCGAAGTGAGGCCATGCACTGTTGGGGCGAGGGATTTATCGCCACTGTGGGGGCAAGCCTTGCTCCCACAGATAAATCCCCTCACCACAGGTAGAATCGTCGCTTACGCAAAAAATCGAGGTTGCAGCGGTGGATCTACAGCAGGGCTTCGTCCTGACCCGGCATTGGCGCGATACCCCGGCCGGCACCGAAGTCGAATTCTGGCTGGCGACCGACACCGGCCCCCGGCGCGTGCGCTTGCCGGTGCAGCCGTCGGTGGCATTCGTGCCACAGATTCAGCGCGGTCAGGTCGAAGCCTTGCTGCAAGGGGAGAAGGACGTTGAATTGCGACCCCTGGACCTGCTGGATTTCGAGCATCGACCGGTGCTGGGCCTGTATTGCCGGCAACATGCCCAACTGATGCGCCTGGACACCACCTTGCGCCGTGCCGGCGTGGAGGTGTTCGAAGCTGACATCCGTCCACCGGAACGCTACCTGATGGAGCGTTTCATCACCGCGCCGGTCTGGTTCGGTGGCACAAAGGCCGCTGAGGGCCTGCTGCTGGACGCCCAGATGAAACCGGCGCCCGAGTATCGTCCGCCTTTGCGTCTGGTGTCCCTGGACATCGAAACCACCGCCCAGGGCGATTTGTACTCCATTGCCCTTGAAGGCTGCGGCGAGCGTCAGGTGTATATGCTCGGCCCGCCCAATGGCGACGATACTGCCGTGGATTTCCAGCTCGAATATTGTGAATCGCGCACTTTGCTGCTGAAGAAACTCAACGATTGGTTCGCCCGTTTCGACCCTGACGCGATCATTGGCTGGAACCTGGTGCAGTTCGATTTGCGCGTGCTGCATGAGCACGCCCGGCGCCTGGCCGTGCCGCTACGCCTGGGGCGAGGCGGGGAGGAGATGCAGTGGCGCGAGCATGGCGCGCGCAACAATCACTTTTTCGCCTCGGCGGCAGGCCGGCTGATCATCGACGGCATTGAGTCGCTGCGTTCGGCGACCTGGAGTTTCCCTTCGTTCAGCCTGGAAAATGTCGCCCAGACGTTGTTGGGAGAGGGTAAGTCCATCGACAACCCGTACCAGCGCATGGACGAGATCAATCGCATGTTTGCCGAGGACAAACCGGCCCTGGCCCGTTACAACCTCAAGGACTGTGAGCTGGTGACGCGGATCTTCGCCAAGACCGAGCTGCTCAAGTTCCTGCTGGAGCGGGCCAGTGTCACCGGTCTGCCGGCGGACCGCAGCGGTGGTTCGGTGGCGGCCTTCACACACTTGTACATGCCACTGATGCACCGCCAGGGTTTCGTTGCGCCGAACCTTGGCCAGCGCCCGCCCGAGGCCAGCCCGGGTGGTTTTGTCATGGATTCCCAGCCGGGGCTCTACGAGTCGGTGCTGGTGCTGGACTACAAGAGCCTGTATCCGTCGATCATCCGCACCTTCCTGATCGACCCGGTAGGCCTGATCGAAGGCCTGCGCCACCCGGACGAAAGCCAGTCGGTGCCAGGTTTTCGCGGGGCACGTTTCTCCCGTACGCGGCATTGCCTGCCGGCCATTGTGGCGCGGGTAGCCGAAGGCCGGGAAACCGCCAAGCGGGAACACAATGCACCGCTGTCCCAGGCATTGAAAATCATCATGAACGCCTTCTATGGCGTACTCGGTTCCAGTGGCTGTCGTTTCTTCGATCCGCGGCTGGCGTCCTCCATCACCCTGCGCGGTCACCAGATCATGCAGCGCACCCGGCAGTTGGTCGAAGCCCGGGGGCATGTGGTGATTTACGGTGATACCGACTCCACGTTCGTCTGGTTGCGCCGGGCCCACGGCCAGGAAGAGGCGGCGTCCATCGGCCAGGAACTGGTGGCATACGTCAATCAGTGGTGGCGCGAACACGTGCGTGATGAGTTCGGGCTGGAGAGCGCACTGGAGTTGCAGTTCGAAACCCATTTCAAACGTTTTCTGATGCCCACCATTCGTGGCGCGGAAGAGGGCAGCAAGAAGCGCTATGCCGGGCTGGTCACCCGCGCCGACGGCAGCGACGAGATCGTCTACAAGGGCCTGGAAACCGTGCGCACCGACTGGTCGCCGCTGGCCCGGCAGTTCCAGCAGGAGCTGTATGGGCGGATCTTCCACCGCAAGCCTTACCAGGATTATGTGCGCGATTATGTGCACCAGACCCTGGCCGGAGCGTTCGATGATCGGCTGGTCTACCGCAAGCGCTTGCGCCGGCCTCTGGAAGACTATGAACGCAACGTACCGCCGCATGTGCGCGCCGCGCGGCTGGCTGACGAGTTCAACCAGCGCCAGGGCCGTGCGCGGCAATACCAGAACGGCGGGTGGATCAGCTACGTGATCACTGTCGCCGGCCCTGAGCCGCTGGAAACCCGCAGCGCGCCGATCGATTACGACCATTACGTGACCAAACAGCTGCAACCGGTGGCGGACGCGATTCTGCCGTTTGTGGATGACGATTTCTCGACCCTGGTGGGGGGGCAGATGGGCTTGTTCTGACGGATGCGCCAGTGTTGCGGGCGGGAGGCTTTTGTGGCGAGGGAGCTTGCTTCCGCTGGGTTGCGCAGCAACCGCCAGAAGCGGCCGCTACGCGCCCCAGCGGGAGCAAGCTCCCTCGCCACAAAAGCGCTTTGCTCGTGAGAACTAGACCATCGCCAAGCGCTGCTTGCCTTCGGGCTGCGGGAATATCAAATCCAGCGCCGCCAGATCCTGGGGTGCGAGCTTCAGGTTGGCCGCTTCGGCGTTCAAGCGCACATGTTCGCTCTGAACGGCTTTGGGAATGGCAATGACATTGTCTTGGCGCAACAGCCAGGCCAGGGCGATCTGCGCTGGGGTTGCGCCATGGCGTTCGGCGATCTGCCCCAAGGTGTGGTCCTTGAGCAGTTGCCCGCCCTGGCCGACCGGGCAGTAAGCCATGACTGGCATGCGCTGCTGTTGGCACCAGGGCAGCAGGTCGAATTCGATGCCACGCTCCTGCAGGTTGTACAGCACCTGGTTGGTGGCGCAGGCCGGTGAAGCCAGTTCTTCAAGGTCCGCGACATCAAAATTCGACACGCCCCAGCGGCCGATCTTGCCTTCTTCGCGCAGGCGTTCGAACGCTTCGACGGTTTCTTCCAGCGGGTATTGCCCGCGCCAATGCAGCAGATAGAGATCGATGTAATCGGTGTCCAGTCGGCGCAAACTGCGTTCGCAGGCAAGCGCAATGCCTTTGCGGCTGGCATTGTGGGGATACACCTTGCTCACCAGGAAAACCTGGTCCCGCAGGCCGGTGATCGCTTCCCCAACGACCTCTTCGGCGCCGCCCTCGGCGTACATCTCCGCCGTGTCGATCAGCGTCATGCCCAATTCAATGCCCAGGCGCAGGGCCGCCACTTCCTTCTTGTGAAGGGACGCTTCTTCACCCATGCGCCAGGTGCCCTGGCCAATCACCGGTACGGCCTCGCCAGCCAGTTCCAGAGTCCTCATGTCTACCTCCTGTTTGCAGAACATCAGACGTGTGGCAGCAGGATAGACCAGGTGTTCAAGGTTGATCGTCCCCACCGCCGTGGGAACGATCTTTTCGAAGGGCAGGATTTATTGTGCGGAGAACTTCAACACCATGGTCTGGGTGTAGGTCTGGCCGGGGTCAAGCCGGGTCGACGGGAAGTTCGGCTGGTTTGGCGAGTCGGGGTAGTGTTGGGTTTCCAGAGTGAACGCGCCCCAATGCGGATAGACCTTGCCGTGCTTGCCCTTGACCGTGCCGTCGAGGAAGTTGCTGGTATAGAACTGCACGCCAGGCTCGGTGGTGTAGAGCTCCAAGCGCCGTCCGGACTGTGGGTCGTAGACATCAGCGGCCAGTTTGCTCACGTCACCCTTGGCGTCAAGCGCCCAGTTGAAATCGAAACCGCCCTGTTTGGGTTCGGCGAATTTGAGCTGCGGGTGATCGGCCTTGATATGGGTGCCGATGGCGGTGGGCTTGGTGAAGTCCATCGGCGTACCGGCCACGGGGGCCAACTCACCGGTGGGGATAAGCTTGTCGGTCACCGGGGTGTAATGGGCGGCATGCAGGGTCGCGACCTGTTTGAGTATGTCGCCGTTACCGGCACCGGCGAGGTTGAAATAGCTGTGGTTGGTCAGGTTCAGCACCGTGGGTTTGTCGGTGGTGGCCTGGTACTCGATACGTAATTCGTTCTGTTCATTGAGGCTGTAGGTGACATCTGTTTTCAGTGCGCCTGGGAAACCCATCTCGCCATCCGCCGACAGGTAGGTCAGGGTCACGCCCACCGAGTCCTTGTCGTCATGGGGTTCGGCCTTCCAGACGCGCTTGTCGAAACCTTGCGGTCCGCCGTGCAGGGAGTTGCTCTTGTCGTTCTGCGGCACCTGGTAGCGCTTGCCGTCCAACTCGAATGCGCCGCCAGCCAGGCGATTGCCGAAGCGGCCAATGGTTGCGCCGAAATACACATTGCCGTTCTTCTGGTAACCCTGCACATCGTCGAAGCCCAGCACAACATCGGCGGCCATACCGT
Organism: Pseudomonas sp. P105; assembly: GCF_032614175.1. NCBI lineage: Bacteria > Pseudomonadati > Pseudomonadota > Gammaproteobacteria > Pseudomonadales > Pseudomonadaceae > Pseudomonas > Pseudomonas sp. P105. The sequence continues at coordinate 4,074,838 of NZ_CP126693.1, read as the reverse complement.
TCTTGTCCGGCACGATCAGTGACTGGAGGATCCCGCCGTACGTGATGACAGTAGCCTCCATGCCGTGGCTGTTGCGCAGGACGAATTTTTCCACCGCGGTACCGTCGCTGGTCTTGCCGAACGCTGCGCGTTCATTGCTCAGGCCGGCGGCCTGGGATGCAGAGGTGGCGATCATCAGAGACACTCCGAGAGCCGTGAGCAGATGTCTGGATTCAAGCATGGTGTGACCTTCCTTCCTGTCTTGTTGTTGTTTGGAACGCGGGTCGAGTCCGGTGTTTAGTCGGACAGCGATGAAGGTATATTCGGTTAGTAGTCTTTCTATTTGAAAGACTAGAAGGGATATATAGCCATTAATCGCGATTAATCAATTAAAAAGTCATACTAATTGAGCGGAGCGGATCTTTCCCATCTGTGTGGTTTTCCCTCGTCCATCGCACTTTTACGTTTTTTGCCGCTCTATCCATGGCCAGGAAGCGGCGACCCCCACCGCCTCCCCAAGCCCAGACCGAGACTCGATGGCCGGTGTTTTTCATTTCGTGATGGTGTCGCGACGTCGCTGTTCAGCGCTGTTGGCCGGCGTGTTGATGTTGCTTGGCGGCGGTTGCAGTCATCAGCAGGGGCAAGACATGGTCACGCAGTTCAGCAACACCAGGCCTCAGGAACTGCTGCAGACCAGCGTTGACCGCATGGCCACACTGGCGATGCATGACAACCTGCAAAGCCTCTATCTGCTGATGAACAAGCTTTATCTGCGCAACCCCGAAGAGTTGCGCAAGTCCGGATTTCTCGACGCCCGTGCCGCGGAAAAGCAGGTGCGCCTGGCCATCGAGCAGCAACAGCCGTTACCGACCCTGGGCGGCAAGAAGGACCTGGCTGCCCTGAGCTATGCCATGAGCCCTGAGTTCCTGGGGGATCGGGTGGGGGCGTTCATCTACGCCATTGGCAGCATGCTGGTCACGGCCCATGGCAATCGTCTCGAGTTCTACATGACCGACGCGATCGACCCGCGCTTTGTCAGCAACGCGGCGCGCAACATCGAAAAAGCCACTTGGATACTCAGCCAACGACTGGACAAAGACGGCAAACCGCTGCTGTTTTCCAATGAGATTTCGGAGGAGGGCAGCAATCTCAGCTTTGCCGTGGAGTTTGGAAAAATCGTTGCGCGCCTGGACCTGCTGACCCAAATGCTGGACGAGCGCTACCGGCGGATCGGTCTGAACTATGCCCAGAGCCTGCTCTTTCTTAACTTCCTGCCGGTTCAGTAACGTCAGAGGAAAAGGGAATAAAGATAGATCACATTGGTATAGGTGGTTATAAGAAAAATCGCTATGCTCGCGACCAGATTTTATTTCATGCGGTCGCGCTTAATGGATTTCGGTAATGTCGGTTTAGTCATAGCGGGCTTGGTCGTCGGCTTTATCGTCGGGATGACCGGCGTGGGCGGCGGTTCGCTGATGACCCCCATTCTGTTGTGGTTTGGTATCAACCCTGCAACCGCAGTGGGTACCGATCTGCTGTACGCGGCGATTACCAAGTCCGGCGGTGTATTGGTTCACGCCAAGAACCGCAACATCGATTGGGCCATCACCGGCTGGCTGACCTTGGGCAGTGTGCCGGCGGTAGGATTGACGCTGTGGTTTCTCAGCAGTCTGCACAGTTCGCCCGACGCCATGAACGCGATCATCAAGCAAGCCCTGGGTTTTGTGCTGTTCGCCACCGCCCTGGCGATTCTGTTCAAGAAACGCCTCCTGCAATTTGCCCATGATCGTGCGGGCGGCCACTACAATCCCACCGGCTCGCGGCTCAATGTACTCACCGTCGTCACTGGCCTGATATTGGGCGTCATGGTCGCACTGACCTCCATTGGCGCTGGCGCACTGGGCACTGTCGCACTGTTCATTCTCTATCCATTCCTGGTCACCAAGCGCCTGGTGGGCACTGAAATCGCCCACGCCGTACCGCTGACCCTGGTCGCTGGCCTGGGCCACGCCAGCATGGGCAACATGGACTGGCACATCCTGGGTTACCTGCTGGTCGGCTCGTTGCCGGGCATCTACCTGGGCAGTCACTTGTCGGGCCGCATTTCCGATGAGGTGCTGCGCCCATGCCTGGCAGTGATGCTGGCGATGATCGGGTTCAAGTTGGCGTTCTAACTAACCTGCGCACCAATCAATGTGGGAGCGAGCCTGCTCGCGATGAGGCCGGTACAGCAGAACATCTGCTGGATTGACTGTGCGCCATCGCGAGCAGGCTCGCTCCCACATAAGTTGTGCCCGACTCCTGTCACGAAATTGTTCATCTCCCACGCCACGGTTGCGCAATGACCCCTCTGGCCTAAGCTTCAAGGCAGGCAGGCGCGGTATTGGGCGACTGTCGCGGAACAATCGCCGCCATGCGCAATCAGTACAGCGTAGATATCAAAAGGAGAGGCGCATGCTCATTCGGTCGTTGACCTTCGCTACCTTGTTGGCCATTGCAGGTCCCTTGTTCGCCGCGGATGGCGACTCACCCTTGGCCGCGGACAAGGGCAAATCCCGCCCCTTGATTGTCATCGCGCCGAGCACCGTTGATCCTGCATGGGTCAGCCTGAAAAAAGCATTGGAGGAACCGGCCGGCAAACAGGGTTTTTCCGAGCGCAACCTGGTGCTTTACACCGTGCTCAACACGATGGGGCAGCGCGATGGCAAAGACCTGGACCCGCAAAGCACCATGGCGCTGATCCGGTCACTCAGGTTGGGGGCCGGTGCCCAGACCAAGATCATCCTGGTGGGCAAGGACGGAGAAAAGAAGCTTGAGCACTCGGGAGCGATTGAGCTGAAGGACATCTTCGACACCGTCGATAAACTGCCCCCAGCAGAAAAGGAAGCGGCGGCGCCAGCCCCGACTCCCGCGCCTGAAGCTGCGCCGGCCCAGGAAGGCAAGGGTGCCAAGGCAGGCAAGACGGGCAAACCGGTGACTGCGCCAAAGCCGCTGGAGGATTGATCGGGCAGGCGATGAGCTCCCTTTGTGGCGAGGGAGCAAGCTTCCTCGCCACAGTAATTTGCGTAGCCTATTGTTTCTCCAGCGCCGTCAGGATCTTGTGCGCGGCCTTCACCCGTTCCTCGATCGGGTAGTTTTTGTTTGCCAGCATCACAATCCCCATATCCTTTCCAGGAACGAACGCCGCATAGGCACCAAAGCCACCGGTCGAGCCAGTCTTGTTGATCCAGCTGTCGGCCGGCGCAGGCAGGGGTGGGTTGAGCGGCTCCACTTTTTGTGGCATCAGGGCCATCTGCGGTGCATTGCCGGCCAATAGCGCGTCAAGCGTGACGGGGTAGGGGTAGAACTCCCAACCCAACCCCTGGGTCATGCCATTGGCCTTGTAGAACCCGGTATGCGTCGTAGCGATGGCCTGTCGCAGATCGGCGTCCAGCTTTTCAGGCCGCAGGTTAGCCTCGATGAAGCGGATCAGGTCCGATGAACTGGTTTTCACGCCATAGGCCTCGGCGTCCAGCGCTCCCGGTCCGACCCGCACTGGCTTGCCGTCCTTCGCGTAGCCTTGGGCGTAACGGCTCAATTGATCCTTGGGCACCCGTACATAACTGTGCTTGAGGCCTAATCCCGGCATCAGTGTCTGTTCCATCACCTCATCGAACGGTCGTTCCAGGCTGCGGGCCACCAGGTAGCCGAACAGGCCGATGCTCGGGTTTGAATAGAGCCGCTGGGTACCGGCCGGATAGAGTGGTTTCCAGGTCTTGTAGTAACTGAACATCCGGTCCGGATGGTCCGCTTCGCCAGGAAACTGCAACGGCAGGCCACCCGGCGTGTAGGTGGCAAGGTTGAGCAGGCTGATGCCTTGCAGGGCGCTGCCGCTCAGCTCGGGGGCGAAGCGACCGGCCGGGTCCGACAGCGACAGCTTGCCTTGGGCCTGGGCGTAGGCACCGAGGGTGGCGGTGAAGGTCTTGCTGACCGAGCCGATTTCGAACAGCGTCTGGTCGGTCACCGCCCGCTTCGTGTCCTTGGAGGCCACCCCGTAATTGAAGTAATGACGTTCACCATTGTGAGTGATTGCCACGGCCATGCCGGCGATGTCCTGTTGTTTCATCAAGGGCTGGATCACGGCATTGACGGTGTCTTCAACGCGCTCCTGGGCAAAGCCCGTTGTTGTGCCGCAGGCGATGAAAAAAGCGCCCGTAAGTATCGATTTGGCAATGTGCATGTCTGACCGTTCTCCATGAGTCCTGAGGGTGCCAGCCGCTCTGCCAGCAGCTTTGGGGGCACCCAATCTAGGGAGTTTTCCGATGTCCGGCAATCGGGATCCTTGCAGTTCGAACCGGGTTCCGAGTCATCTGACCGGGTTGCAAGAGACTTCCTACGAAAATCTTTAGCGTCCTGGCCTTCGACAGCCCATGGCAAACCACACAAACCACTGGTCGCCGGGTAAACTTGCGCTCTTTCTAAAGGAGTCCACATGAGCTACTACCAGCCCGGCATTCTCGCCACCCCTGTTCCGCCTCAGGCCCGTCACTTGTTTTTTGCCCTGGAATCGGTCGAGGCGCTGCCGGCTGCGATCGATAAGCTTTTGTTGCAAGTCGATGATCGAGTAGTGATCGGCCTGGGCGAGTCGCTGGTCCAGGCGCTGGGTGCGCAGGTCGAAGGCCTGCGGGCGTTTCCGGCGCTGGCCGGCGTGGGCGTGGACAACCCTTCGACCCAGCACGCGCTGTGGTGCTGGCTACACGGCGAAGACCGGGGCGAGCTGCTGCACCGCAGCCGTGCCATCGAGGCCGCTCTGGCCCCGGCGTTGCGCCTGGTGCAGATGAACGAAACCTTCCGTCACATGACTGGCCATGACCTGACCGGTTATGAAGACGGCACTGAGAACCCTCACGATGAAGCGGCCATCGCCGCTGCCCTGGCTCAAGGTGTCGATGGAGTGCGCGGTGGCAGTTTTGCGGCGATCCAGCAGTGGCAACACGATCTGGATGGTTTCGCCGCCATGCAACCCCATGAGCGCGACAACATCATGGGCCGGCGCCTGAGCGACAACGAGGAAATCGACGATGCCCCGGAGTCGGCCCACGTCAAACGCACCGCCCAGGAAAGCTTCGCCCCGGAAGCCTTCGTCGTACGCCGTTCCATGCCGTGGATTGAAGGGGATCGCGCAGGCCTGATGTTCCTGGCGTTCGGTTTCTCCCTCGACGCTTTCGAGGCTCAACTGCGGCGCATGAGCGGCCTGGAGGACGGTATCACCGACGGCCTGTATCGCATGAGCCGGCCGATCACGGGGGGCTACTACTGGTGCCCGCCGTTGCTGGATGGACGTCTGGATCTGCGGGCTTTGGCTCGCTGAGCCAAGCGCAAGCACAACGGCTTGTGCAAAAGCGCAGCGTGAACGCTATTCTTGGGCCGGACGTCTATCCGTGCAATGGGGAGAGCAAACGTGGATAAAGTCATCGTCATCACCGGTGGCGGCCGCGGGATCGGGGCGGCTACGGCGCTGTTGGCTGCCGACCTGGGCTATCGGATCTGCATCAATTACCAGTCTGATGAAGGCGCCGCGCAGGATGTACTCGGACAGGTCCGGGCCAAGGGCGCCCAGGCGATTGCCGTGCGGGCGGATGTCAGCATCGAAGACGAAGTGGTCGCGCTGTTCGACCGTGTGGATGCTGAGTTGGGTCGCGTCACCGCTTTGGTGAACAACGCCGGCACGGTCGCCCACAAGTCCCGACTCGACGAAATGTCCGAGTTCCGCATTCTCAAGATCATGAAGACCAATGTGCTGGGGCCAATCCTCTGCGCCAAGCACGCGGTGCTGCGCATGTCGCCCAGGCATGGCGGGCAAGGTGGCAGTATTGTGAACGTCTCCTCGGTGGCCGCCCGCCTGGGCGCGCCGGGCGAGTATGTCGACTACGCGGCCTCCAAAGGCGCGCTGGACACGTTCACCATTGGCCTGTCCAAGGAAGTCGCTGGAGAAGGTATCCGCGTCAATGCGGTTCGCCCAGGTTATATCTACACCGATTTTCATGCCCTCAGCGGCGACCCGGACCGGGTCAGCAAGCTGGAGTCGGCAATCCCCATGGCCCGTGGCGGCCGTCCCGATGAAGTGGCTGAAGCGATTATCTGGTTGCTGTCGGACAAGGCTTCGTATGCGACCGGGACGTTTGTGGATTTGGGGGGCGGGCGCTGAGCTTTGAAATATCAGTTGTCTGTTCTGCCGCCATCGCGAGCAGGCTCGCTCCCACAGTGGGTTTGCGGCGAGACGAATCTCTCAGCTACACAGCAGATCTCATGTGGGAGCGAGCCTGCTCGCGATGGGGCAATAACAGACAACCCCATATCAAAACGACCGAATAATCCGTCCCAACGTTTCCATGGCCTTCTCCGACACTTCGGTCCACGGGCTGCCGTAGTTCAAACGGATGCAATTGCCGAAACGCCGGGTCGGTGAAAAGATCGGCCCAGGAGCGATGCTGATGCCTTGGGCCAAGGCCATCTGGAACAGTTTCAGCGAGTCCATCTGCTCCGGCAGTTCCAGCCACAGGAAATACCCGCCCGCCGGCTGGCTGACGCGGGTCTGTGCGGGGAAGTAGCGGGCGATGGCGGCGAGCATGGCGCTTTGCTGTTCTTCCAGGGCGTAGCGCAGTTTGCGCAGATGACGATCATAACCACCGTGTTGCAGGTAATCGGCGATGGCCGCCTGGGCCGGCATCGAGGCGCACAGTGACGTCATGAGTTTGAGCCGTTCGATCTTCTGTGCGTAACGCCCGGCGGCGACCCAGCCGATGCGATAGCCCGGCGCCAGGCTCTTGGCGAACGAACCGCAATGCATCACCAGCCCTTCGGTGTCGAACGCCTTGGCCGGCTTAGGTGCCTGCTGGCCGTAATAGAGTTCTGCATACACGTCGTCCTCGATCAGCGGCACCTGATGACGGCGTAGCAACTCCACCAACGCCTGTTTTCTTTCCTCGGGCATGGTCGCGCCCATGGGGTTCTGGAAACTGGTCATGCACCAGCATGCTTTGATCGGGTGGCGCTCCAGCGTCTGCTCCAATACATCCAGATCGATGCCGTCGCGTGGGTGCACCGGAATTTCCACTGCCTTGAGCTTGAGCCGCTCCAGCACTTGCAGGCTGGCGTAGAACGCCGGGGCCTCGATGGCCACCAGGTCGCCGGGCTCGGTGACGGCTTGCAGGCACAGGTTCAAGGCTTCCAGGGCGCCATTGGTGACCAGCAGTTCTTCCATGGGCAGCATCAGCCCGCCGACCATGTAGCGCAGGGCGATCTGTCGGCGCAATTGCGGATTGCCCGGCGACATGTCCGTGACCACCATTCGGGGGTCCATATCCCGCGTTGCGCTGGACAGCGAGCGGGACAGTCGTTGCAGGGGAAACAGGGTCGGGCTGGGGAACGCCGAGCCGAACGGTACGGTGGCTGGATCCTTGATCGAGTCCAGCACCGAAAACACCAGCTCGCTGACGTCGACTTCGGTGCTGTCGTGCACCTGGGTGCTGATCACCGGCTCGGCGAACGGATTCGGTGCATGGGCGTTGACGAAGTAGCCGGAGCGCGGACGAGCCCGGATCAGGCCACGACGCTCCAGCAGGTAGTAGGCCTGGAACACCGTGGACGGGCTGACGCCGTAGGTCTGGCTGGCATAACGCACCGATGGCACACGCTGCCCTGGGCCCAGCACGCCGGAGCGGATCAGCTCAGCGATGTCGTCGGCGAATTTCTCGTAGCGTTTCATAGCAGGCCCGCTCTTGAACAATTCAGGGGGTAACGCACGGCTGGCGCAGTTACCTGTGGGAGCGAGCCTGCTCGCGATGGGGCCGGTACATTCAATGTTGATATTGTTTGACCGTCCGCCATCGCGAGCAGGCTCGCTCCCACAAAGGTTCGGCATCTTAAGCCTCAACGATTTATCGGCGCCACAAAGCGGCTCGTGGCCTCACTGAAAGTCCCAGGCTCGTCACTGTCGGCCACCTTGAAGACCATTTCCCGGGAGCCGCTACGGGGCCGTTCGCTGAGCATTGCCACCGACACCGGTACGTCGAGGATTTCCCCCGGCGCCAGGCTCAGTTGCGTTTTGCCCTGCAGGACAAAACCTTCGGCGTCCGCCAGGGACAGCTGATAATCCTGGCGCTGCTGGGTCTTGTTGATGATTTTCAGGCTGTAGATGTTCTCGATCTGGCCCAGGCTGTTTTCGCGGAACAGCCCACGGTCCTTGGTCACGTCCAGCGACACCATGGGGCGTTCTGCCAGCGCCACGGCCAAGGCCCCGATCATCACCAGCAGCACGGCGGTATAGCCAATCAACCGCGGTCGCAGCAGGCGAGTCCGGCCACCTTGCAACTGATGTTCAGAGGTGTACTTGATCAGGCCACGGGCATAACCCATCTTGTCCATGATCGAATCGCAGGCATCGATGCAGGCGGCGCACCCGATGCACTCCATTTGCAGGCCGTCGCGAATGTCGATGCCGGTGGGACAGACCTGCACGCACATCTGGCAATCGATGCAATCGCCCAAACCCACATTGGCCGGGTTCACTTCGCGCTTGCGCGGGCCCCGGATTTCGCCACGTGCGGTGTCATAGGAAATGGTCAGGGTGTCCTTATCGAACATCACGCTCTGAAATCGTGCATAGGGGCACATGTGCATGCACACCGCTTCACGCAGCCAGCCGGCGTTGAGGTAGGTGGCGCCGGTAAAGAACAGCACCCAGAACAGACTGACACCGGCCATTTGCAGGGTCAGAAGTTCTTCGGCCAGCGGGCGGATCGGCGTGAAATAACCGACAAAGGTCAAGCCGGTGAGCAGGCTGATTGCCAGCCACAACGTATGTTTGGCTGAGCGACGCAGCAGCTTGTTCAAGGTCCAGGGCGCCGCCTGCAGCTTGATCCGCTGGTGCCGTTCGCCTTCGGTGATTTTCTCGCACCACATGAAAATCCAGGTCCAGGAACTCTGCGGGCAGGTGTAGCCGCACCACACCCGACCGGCAAATACGGTGATCGCGAACAGGCCGAAGGCGGCGATGATCAGCAGTGCCGACAGCAGGATGAAATCCTGGGGCCAGAAGGTCGCGCCAAAAATGTGGAATTTGCTTTCGGCGAGGTCCCAGAGCACCGCCTGGCGGTCGCCCCAGTTCAGCCATACAGTGCCGAAAAACAGCAGAAACAGAAGCCCTGCACCGCTGATGCGCAAGGTGCGGAATAAGCCGGTGAAGCTGCGGGTGTGGATCAGGTTATCGGTGGTCCGGGCCTTTATCTTCGTCGGCGCGGGTTCGAAGTGCTGTATCAACTGGACGGGGATTCTTTCGCTCATGGTCGGTCGCTCCTCAGCCTGTAACTGGCCGGCGCACTATGACCATCGAACTGTTTTCATAACAGACTCAGGTATCACGATAAAAACCGGATCAGATGCCGTGAGGCCCTGGCCCTGCGACACTTTGATGCATCCAGATCAGGCGAACAGATCTCGTTGGCGAAGACCGCAGTGGGAGCAAGGCTTGCTCCCACGCAGCCTCTTTGCACAGAGGACGATTTTCTTCAATCAAAGGGACAAAGGGATTCAGATCACCGAATCGCTATCAGTCGCCTTGAGGTTCTCACGCCCATCGACCGCCCCGGCCACGGTCAGGGCATCGGCTTGCGCCTCGGTGATGTACACCCGGCCACCGTTGAGATCCACCGCCGACATGGCTTTTTCCGCATCAGTGATAACGGTCAACTCGCTGGCGGGTCGCTGTTCGTTGAACTCTTCGGTGTCGAAGGTGCAGATGTGGTTTCTATCGATATTGAAACTCATGGTTAGGTTTCCTTCTGGATGTCCTGAACGTTAGGCGTCGGCCCGCAGCCGCGGTTCGTTGCGTCTGATCAGCGGTCGAGCGCACCTCTGGCCTGGCTTGCGGTCCATCGTTTATCGACCGGAAAGAGGACCGTTCATGGACGCCTGGTGGCATGAAGTCTGGATAACCCTGCAATCGGAATTCGCCGATATCACCGATGCGCAGCAGATGACGCGGGTAACCGTACGCCTGCTGATGGCTGCGTTGTTGGGCGGCATCCTGGGTTTTGAGCGTGAACACAAGGGCAAGGCCGCCGGGGTCCGGACCCATATGCTGGTGGCCTTGGGGGCGGCGCTGTTTGTGCTGGTGCCGCAGATGTCCGGCTCCGAGGCTGACGCCATGAGCCGTGTGGTGCAGGGTGTTATCGCCGGCATCGGTTTCCTGGGCGCGGGCACTATCCTCAAGGGCAACGATAGTGACGAAAGCCACGTAAAAGGCCTGACCACTGCCGCCGGCCTGTGGATGACCGCCGCCATCGGCGTCGCCGCCGGGCTGGGGCGCGAGTCCACGGCAGTGCTCAGTACGGTATTGGCGCTGGCGATCTTCAGCGTAATGCCACTGATTGTCCGGGCGCTGGAGAAGGAGGAAAAGCCGTGACCGCGATCTCCAGCCAGAACACATAATCCTGTGTGGGAGCGAGCAAGCCCGCTCCCACAGGTTTTATCCACTAGGCTGTTGGTTCAAACCCGCTCCGGCGCCTCGCTCGGCGGGTCGCCCAGAGGAGGCTGGGGATCAAGCGGCGGGTCTTTTTCCGGGATCGGTTCCGGCTCGGGGCCGGGTGGCGGCAGGGTGGGGTCGTCAATGTTGGGGTCGGGTGTTTCAGCCGGGATGGGAATATTCATCAGGACGGGTCTCCGTGACGCACATGGCTTGAGTCGTGCTTAACCTTGTTGACCACCCTGCGCCTGGTTTGATCCCGCTGCCATCGGGGCAAATCACTCTGAACTTTTAACCGTCGGTTCGGTTCGGAGTTTAAGTGAGTTTTTTCAGGGATCCATCCTTTCAAGGACTACTGGGCCTTTACCGCCACAACGTCCATGGGGCGTAAAAGGAGCGATGCTCGATGACTGCTGAACAACACCCGACTGACCTGTCGTACAACCCGCATTTGCCATTGTCCCAGGCCCTGTTACTGCCGCGTATCGCCATTGAAAGCACCATGCCGGTCATCGAAGGCGGGCAATTCGCCGCCAAGGCCGTGGCCGGGCAGGACGTGACGGTGACCAGCAAAGTCTTCGCCGACGGTCATGACAAATTGGCCGTGCATATCCTTTGGCGGGAGCTGAAGGATGAGTCGTGGAACAGCGCGGTCATGACCGAGCTGGGCAATAACGGCTGGCTAGGCCAGTTCAATGTGCCCGAGCAGGGCTTCTATGTGTTCCGCATCGAGGCCTGGATCGACCAGTTCGCCAGTTTCCGCTACGAGCTGGAGAAAAAATTCGCGGCCGGCGTGCCCATCAGCCTGGAATTGCAGGAAGGACGCAATCAGGTGCAGATGGCGGCCGAGCGCAGCGAAGGTGAGCTGAGGGAGCAATTGACCGCGTTGCACCATGAGCTTTCCGGCCTGTTGCCAGCTGAGCAGGTGGCATTGTTCCTGGCACCCCGCAGTGCCGGTCTCATGTCCCAGGCCGATCATCGCCCCTATTTGAGTATCAGCCCGCAATACCCTCTGGACGTCGAACGCAAGTTGGCCGAGTTCGCCAGTTGGTACGAGCTTTTTCCCCGCTCGATCACCGATGATCCCAAGCGTCATGGCACCTTCAATGACGTGCATTCGCGTCTGGCGGTGATCCAGGACATGGGGTTCGATGTGCTGTACTTCCCGCCGATCCACCCCATCGGTCGCAGCTTTCGCAAGGGCCCGAACAACTCCCTCACCGCCGGTCCCGACGATCCGGGCAGCCCTTATGCCATCGGGAGCGAGGAGGGCGGTCACGAAGCGATTCACCCGCAGTTGGGCTCGCGCGAGGATTTTCGGCGTCTGGTGGCCGCGGCGGCCGACCATGGCCTGGAGATCGCGTTGGACTTTGCTATCCAGTGTTCCCAGGACCACCCGTGGCTCAAGCAGCATCCGGGCTGGTTCAGCTGGCGGCCGGACGGCACGATCAAATATGCGGAAAACCCGCCGAAGAAATACCAGGACATCGTCAACGTCGATTTCTACGCCGCGGATGCGATTCCCAGCCTGTGGCTGGAGCTGCGGGACGTGGTAGTGGGGTGGGTCAATGAAGGCGTGAAGATCTTCCGTGTCGACAATCCCCACACCAAGCCGTTGCCGTTCTGGCAGTGGTTGATTGCCGATGTGCGGGCCCAGCACCCTGAAGTGATGTTCCTCGCCGAAGCCTTCACCACGCCGGCCATGATGGCGCGCCTGGGCAAGGTCGGTTATTCCCAGAGCTACACCTATTTCACCTGGCGCAATACCAAGACCGAACTGGCGACGTATTTCACCGAGCTCAACGAATCTCCGTTACGCGAGTGCTACCGGCCGAACTTTTTCGTCAACACGCCGGACATCAACCCGGCGTTTCTCCATGAGTCGGGGCGCGCCGGGTTTCTGATCCGCGCGGCCCTGGCGACCATGGGCTCGGGCCTGTGGGGCATGTACTCGGGGTTTGAATTGTGCGAATCGGCGCCAGTGCCGGGCAAGGAGGAATACCTCGACTCGGAGAAGTATGAGATCCGCCCCCGGGACTTCACCGCGCCGGGCAACATCATTGCCGAAATCGCCCAGCTCAACCGCATCCGCCGGCAAAACCCGGCGCTGCATACGCACTTGGGCCTGACGATCTACAACGCCTGGAACGACAACATCCTGTACTTCGGCAAACGCACCGCCGATGGCAGCAATTTCATTCTGGTGGCAGTGAGTCTCGACCCGCATACCCCGCAGGAAGCCAATTTCGAGTTGCCGCTGTGGGAGATGGGGCTGCCGGACGATGCCCAGACCCAGGGCGAGGATTTGATGAGCGGGCATCGTTGGACGTGGTATGGCAAGTACCAGTTCATGCGTATCGACCCGGCCTACCAACCGTTCGGGATATGGCGGATCAGCGTGGCGTAAGGCTGTGGGAGCAAGGCTTGCCCGCGATGAAGTTGACGCGCTCTTCAGGGGAATCGAGGCGCCTGCATCGCGAGCAAGCTTTGCTCCCACAAAGTGAGGATAAATCTCCTCACCACAAAAAGGCCCCACGACACAAAAAGACCTCACAAGCCTGTTTCAGCGGCTTTACAGAATTTCTCAGGAGTTGCAAATGGCGAAGAAACCCCGGTCTGCCACCTTTATCAAAGACCCGCTCTGGTACAAGGACGCGGTGATTTATCAGGTCCACGTCAAATCCTATTTCGATTCCAATAACGACGGGATCGGTGACTTTCCCGGATTGATCGAAAAGCTCGACTACATCGCCGATCTGGGCGTCAACACGATCTGGCTGCTGCCGTTCTATCCTTCGCCCAGGCGCGATGATGGCTACGACATCGCCGAGTACCGAGGTGTCAGCCCCGACTACGGCACCATGGCCGATGCGCGGCGTTTCATCGCCGAAGCCCACAAGCGTAATCTGCGGGTGATCACCGAGCTGGTCATCAACCACACCTCCGACCAGCATCCATGGTTCCAGCGCGCGCGCAAAGCCAAGCCGGGTTCGAAGGCGCGGGATTTCTACGTCTGGTCCGACGACGACCACAAGTACGATGGCACGCGGATCATTTTCCTCGACACCGAGAAATCCAACTGGACTTGGGATCCGGTAGCCGGCCAATACTTCTGGCACCGTTTCTATTCCCACCAGCCGGACCTCAACTTCGATAACCCCCAAGTGATCAAAGCCGTACTGTCGGTGATGCGCTACTGGCTGGACATGGGCATCGACGGCCTGCGCCTGGACGCGATCCCGTACCTGATCGAGCGCGACGGCACCAACAACGAGAACCTGCCCGAGACCCACGACGTCCTCAAGCAGATCCGTGCCGAGATCGATGCCAATTACCCCGACCGTATGCTGTTGGCCGAGGCCAACCAGTGGCCGGAAGACACCCAGCTGTATTTCGGCGATGTCGACGCCCAGGGTTTGAACGGTGACGAATGCCACATGGCATTCCACTTCCCGCTGATGCCGCGCATGTACATGGCGCTGGCCCAGGAAGACCGCTTCCCCATCACCGACATTCTCCGCCAGACCCCGGAAATTCCGGCCAATTGCCAGTGGGCGATTTTCCTGCGCAACCACGATGAGTTGACCCTGGAGATGGTCACCGACAAGGAGCGCGACTACCTGTGGAATTACTACGCGGCCGACCGTCGGGCGCGGATCAACCTGGGGATTCGTCGACGTCTGGCGCCGCTGATGGAGCGCGACCGCCGCCGTGTCGAGTTGCTCAACAGCCTGCTGCTGTCGATGCCCGGCACGCCGACCTTGTACTACGGCGATGAAATCGGCATGGGCGACAACATCTACCTGGGCGACCGCGACGGCGTGCGCACGCCGATGCAGTGGTCGATCGACCGCAACGGCGGTTTCTCCCGCGCCGACCCGGCCAGCCTGGTACTGCCGCCGATCATGGACCCGCAATACGGTTACCAGTCGGTCAACGTCGAGACCCAGGCCGGCGATCCTCATTCATTGCTGAACTGGACCCGGCGGATGCTGGCGGTGCGCAAGCAGTCCAAGGCCTTTGGTCGTGGCACGCTGAAGATGCTCTCGCCAAGCAACCGCCGGATCCTGGCTTATACCCGCGAATACACCGGCCCCGATGGCAAGCACGAAATCATCCTGTGCGTGGCCAACGTGTCTCGTAGCGCCCAGGCCGCCGAACTGGACCTGTCGGCCTATGCCGGGATGGTCCCGGTGGAAATGCTGGGGGGCAATGCCTTCCCGCCCATCGGCCAACTGAATTTCCTGCTGACCCTGCCGCCGTACGGCTTCTACTGGTTTGCCCTGGCAACAGAAAACCAGATGCCGAGCTGGCATGTGGAGCCGGCCCAGAGCTTGCCGGACTTCACCACCCTGGTGCTGAAGAAACGCCTGGAAGAACTGCTTGAAGCACCGTCGCGCACCACGCTGGAGCAAACCATCCTGCCGAGCTGGCTGCAGAACCGTCGCTGGTTTGCCGGCAAAGACAGCGCGATCGAGAAGGTCAATATTGTCTATGGCGTGCGTTTCGGCGATCCGCAGCACCCGGTGCTGCTCAGCGAAATCGACGTCACCAGCGCTGGCCAGACACTGCGTTACCAACTGCCCTTCGGTCTGCTGGCCGAAGACCAGGTGGGCGCGGCGTTGCCGCAGCAATTGGCGCTGTCTCGGGTTCGCCGGGTCCGTCAGGTCGGTTTGATCACCGATGCGTTCAGCCTGGAAAGTTTCGTGCGGGCGGTTCTGCAAAGCATGCAGGCCAATACGGTGCTGCCTTGCAGCGAAGGCGAGCTGCGGTTTGAACCCACCGAAGGCCTGGCCCCATTGAACCTGGGAGACGAGCCGGAGGTGCGTTACCTGTCCGCCGAGCAGTCCAACAGTTCGGTGGTGGTGGGCGGCAGTCTGGTGCTCAAACTGATCCGCAAAGTGGCGTCGGGCGTACACCCGGAGCTGGAAATGAGTGCCTACCTGACAGCCGCAGGTTTCAGCAATATTTCGCCGCTGCTCGGTTCGGTGATTCGCCGTGACACCGAGGGCGAAGATGCGCTGCTGATGATCGCCCAAGGCTACCTGAGCAATCAAGGCGACGCCTGGGAATGGACCCAGAACAACCTCGAACGCGCCCTGCGTGATGAGCTGGCCGATGCCGTGTCCGAGCAGGAACAGCACTACAACGCCTTGGGCGAACTCAAGGACTTCGCCGGCATGCTCGGCCAGCGCCTGGGGGAAATGCACGAGGTACTGGCTCAGGCCACCGATAACCCGGACTTCGCGCCCCAGGCCACCAACGCCAAGGAGGCCCAGGCCATCGGCAAGGATGTGGCCGCGCAGGTTGAGAACGCCTTGCGCCTGCTCAAGCAGAACCAGGGCCAATTGAACCCGGCGGACCAGGCCTTGGTCGCCCGCTTGCTGGAACACAAGAAGACCGTTCTGGCGCACATCCAGGAACTGGCCGGCAAGGCTGTCGGTGGCTTGCGCATCCGCGTCCACGGCGACCTGCACCTGGGGCAGGTACTGGTGATCAAGGGCGACGCCTACCTGATCGACTTCGAGGGCGAGCCGGCACGACCACTGCATGAGCGCCGCGGCAAGCACAGCCCGTACAAGGACGTCAGCGGCGTGCTGCGCTCCTTCGATTACGCAGCCGCCATGGCGATTCACCTGAACACCGTTGACAGCACCGCCGACGCCGACGCGGCGCGGCAACGGGTGGCTGATCGTTATTTGAAAGAGGCCCGTCAGGCATTTGTTGAGGCATATCGGCTGGCGGCAGCTAGTCTTGCCCATGAGTGGAAGGATGCTGAAGGCGAAGACGCCGCACTGGCGTTGTTCGGCCTGGAGAAGGCGGCCTATGAAGTGGCCTATGAAGCCGAGAATCGCCCCGCCTGGCTGCCCGTGCCATTGCACGGTCTGTACGGGTTATTGAGCGGGCTGAAACCCTTTTCCGACATAGCCGGACCGATTTAGTGGAGAGAATCATGAGTGTCTCGAACAAAGAAGCACAGGGGCAGGCCAAAGAGTCGTTGCTGCCGTCCCCCCATGACATCGACGCGCTGGTGCGCGCAGAACATCAGGACCCGTTTTCCATCCTTGGTCCCCACGGCGATGGTGCCGGCGGACAGTTCATCCGGGCGTACCTGCCCGGCGCCTTGAGCGTGCAAGTGTTGGCCCGCGAAGGCGACGAAGTCCTGGGCGATTTGCAGCTCAGCGAAACCCCGGGTCTGTTCGTCGGCCATTTCGACCGCGCCCAGCCCTACCTGTTGCGCACCCGCTGGGCCGGCGGTGAGCAGGTGGCCGAAGACCCCTACAGCTTCGGGCCACTGCTGGGGGAAATGGACCTATATCTGTTTGCCGAAGGCAATCATCGCGACCTCAGTTCCTGTCTGGGGGCGCAGTTGACCACTGTCGATGGCGTCGACGGCGTGCGCTTTGCCGTATGGGCACCGAATGCGCGACGAGTCTCGGTGGTGGGCGATTTCAACGTCTGGGACGGTCGCCGGCATCCAATGCGCATCCGTTATCCGTCCGGGGTATGGGAGTTGTTCATCCCGCGGCTTGGCGCGGGCGAGGGTTATAAATATGAAATCCTCGGCGCCCACGGCATTTTGCCGCTCAAGGCTGACCCGGTGGCGCTGGCCACTCAAATGCCGCCGGATACCGCTTCCAAGGTCGCCGCGCCGCTGAAAATCGAGTGGCAGGATGGGCAATGGATGCAAGATCGTCGCGAGCGGCAGTTGCCTGGCGCACCGCTGTCGATCTACGAATTGCACGCCGGCTCCTGGCAGTGCGAAATCGACGAGGCGGGAGAAGTTGCCCGGCAATACACCTGGCACGAAATGGCCGAACGGCTGATTCCGTACGTCAAGGACCTGGGGTTCACCCACATCGAGCTGATGCCGATCATGGAGCATCCGTTCGGGGGTTCCTGGGGTTACCAGCCGCTTTCACAGTTTGCCCCGACGGCGCGTTTCGGCTCGCCGGACGATTTCGCGGCGTTCGTCAATGCCTGTCACCAGGCCGACATCGGCGTGATTCTCGATTGGGTGCCGGCGCATTTCCCCACCGATACCCACGGTCTGGCCCAGTTCGACGGCACCGCGCTGTACGAATACGGCAACCCGCTGGAAGGCTTTCACCAGGATTGGGACACCCTGATCTACAACCTGGGGCGCACCGAAGTCCATGGTTTCATGCTCGCTTCGGCGCTGCATTGGTTAAAGCATTTCCACATCGACGGCCTGCGTGTGGATGCCGTCGCCTCGATGTTGTATCGCGACTATTCACGCAAGGCCGGCGAATGGGTGCCCAATCGCCACGGTGGACGGGAGAACCTGGAAGCCATCGACTTCCTGCGGCACCTCAATGACGTGGTGGCGCTGGAAACCCCCGGTGCGTTGGTTATCGCCGAGGAGTCCACCGCCTGGCCCGGCGTCAGTCAGAGCACGCAACAGGGCGGCCTGGGTTTCGCCTATAAGTGGAACATGGGCTGGATGCACGATTCGCTGCATTACATCCAGCAGGACCCGGTGTACCGCGCTCACCATCACAACGAACTGAGTTTCGGCCTGATGTACGCATGGTCCGAGCGCTTTGTCCTGCCGATTTCCCATGACGAAGTGGTGCATGGCAAACGCTCGCTGATCGACAAGATGCCGGGCGATCGCTGGCAGAAATTCGCCAACTTGCGCGCCTACCTGAGTTTCATGTGGGGCCATCCCGGCAAGAAGCTTCTGTTCATGGGCTGCGAGTTCGGCCAATGGCGCGAGTGGAACCACGACCAGCAACTGGACTGGTACCTGTTGCAATACCCGGAGCACCGTGGGGTGCAGAAGCTGGTGAGCGACCTGAACCGTCTCTATCGCGAAGAGCCGGCGCTGCACGATCAGGACGACGCGCCCCAGGGGTTCCAGTGGCTGATTGGTGATGATGCGGTGAACAGCGTCTACGCCTGGTTGCGCTGGAGCAAGGAAGGCCGACCGGTGTTGGTGGTTGCCAACTTCACGCCTGTGCCGCGCGCGGCATACCGCATCGGCGTGCCGTTTGCCGGGCGCTGGGTGGAATTGCTCAACAGTGACGCCGACACCTATGCCGGTTCCAACTACGGCAACAGCGGCGGTGCCTTCACCGAAGAAGTGCCCAGCCATGGCCAGGCGCTGTCGCTGGAACTCAACTTGCCGCCATTGGCGGTGTTGATTCTGCGGCCGGAGGGTTAGGAGCAGGTCCTATCATGCCCTAACCCTGTGGGAGCGAGCCTGCTCGCGATGCGGTTGCGATGTTGGATGTGCCGCCTTCATCGCGAGCAGGCTCGCTCCCACCTGGATAGGTGCTCGGCCAGAAGGTTCGTTCAGCGCACCAGGCACGGCTGCTTGTTGTTGAACGTCCAGCCCGGAATCAGATACTGCATTGCGACCGCATCATTACGTGCGCCAAGCCCCATCCCTTTGTACAGTTCATGAGCCTTGGCCAATTGGTCGGTGTCCAGCTCGATCCCCAGTCCCGGTTTTTTTGGCACCTGTACGCAGCCACCCTGGATCTGCAACGGAGCCTTGGTCAGCCGCTGCCCATCCTGCCAGATCCAGTGCGTGTCGATCGCCGTGATGTCACCCGGTGCGGCCGCCGCTACATGGGTGAACATCGCCAGGGAAATGTCGAAGTGGTTGTTGGAGTGCGAGCCCCAGGTCAGACCCCATTCGTTGCACATCTGCGCCACTCGAACCGAACCTTGCATGGTCCAGAAGTGTGGGTCGGCCAGGGGAATGTCCACCGACTGCAAGGTGATGGCATGGCCCATTTCGCGCCAATCGGTGGCGATCATGTTAGTGGCGGTTTTAAGACCGGTGGCGCGGCGGAACTCGGCCATCACCTCACGGCCCGAATAACCGTTCTCGGCACCGCAAGGATCTTCGGCGTATGCCAGGACCTTGTGCTGGTCCCGGCAGAGGCGGATGGCCTCCTTGAGTGACCAGGCGCCGTTCGGGTCCAGGGTGATACGTGCCTGAGGGAAGCGTTCGGCCAGGGCGGTGACGGCTTCGATTTCTTCGTCGCCCTTGAGCACGCCGCCCTTGAGCTTGAAGTCCTGGAAGCCGTAACGCGAATGAGCGGCTTCGGCCAGGCGCACCACGGCGTCGGCGTCCAGGGCTTTTTCGTGGCGTACGCGGAACCAGTCGTTGTCGGCGTCCGGCTCGCTGCGGTAGGGCAGGTCAGTTTGCTGGCGATCACCCACATAAAACAGATAACCGAGCATTTTCACTTCATCACGCTGCTGGCCTTCGCCGAGCAGGGCGGCTACCGGTACATCCAGGTGCTGGCCCAGCAGGTCCAGCAACGCCGCTTCCAGGCCGGTGACCGCGTGAATGGTGATGCGCAGGTCGAACGTCTGCAAGCCACGACCACCGGCATCCCGGTCGGCGAAGGCTTGGCGTACGGTGTTGAGAATCTTCTGATAGGTGCCGATGGGGCTGCCGACCACCAGCGAGCGGGCGTCTTCGAGGGTCTGGCGAATGCGCTCGCCGCCGGGCACTTCGCCCACGCCGGTGTGGCCGGCGTTGTCTTTGAGAATGACGATGTTGCGGGTAAAGAACGGGCCATGGGCGCCACTGAGATTCAGCAGCATGCCGTCATGACCGGCCACCGGCACGACCTGCATGCTGGTGATGATGGGGGCTTTGGTGGCTTCTTGGGTCTGCATGTTTTTCCCACTCGTTGTTTTTATGCGGGGCATCGCAGGAAGGCGATGTTGATAGACATCATACAACTTGATTTTTTTATCTTACAAGGGAGGCTGGTCGGTTTTTTGGATGGTTTGCCTTAAAAAACTCGGAAACACCTTTATTTGCTGGATTTTTTAGCAAGGAAAAGAAACATGGGGAAGATCAGTTTAGCGCTGGCGGAACCGTTCGATGACTGAGATGATTGCACTTGTCATACAAGCTAAGGGGCGTGGAGTTTTTACCTCACGACCCGCCTGCTCCGTTTCGAGGACCCACGGCCCATGCACCCAGACATCGAGGCAACGCCGCGCAAACGCACCCACAACCTGGCCCATGACCTGGTGGCGAAGCTGAGCCAGAGCATTTTGCTGGGGCAGTTGAAACCGGGGGAAAAACTGCCGTCGGAAGGTGCCATTGTGCAGGCCCATGGTGTCAGCCGCACGGTAGTGCGCGAGGCGATATCCAAACTGCAGGCCTCGGGGCTGGTGGAAACTCGCCACGGCATCGGCACCTTTGTGCTGGAGCAGACCGGTGAGCCGGGCCTGAGGCTCAATGTCGACACCGCCGCAGGTGTGCGGGGGATTCTGGAGCTGCGCCTGGGCCTGGAAACTCAGGCAGCGGCCCTGGCGGCCTTACGGCGCAACGAACGCCAACTGCAGCAGATGCGCCAGGCCCTGGATGATTACCAGCGGTTGCTCAGCAATAACGACAGTTGCGTCGACGCCGACCGGCGCTTTCATTTGCTCATCGCTGAAGCCACGGACAACACCTGTTTTGTCGAAATCATGCAGCACCTGGGCAGTGCGATGATTCCCCGAACCCGGGTGAACGTGGTCGAACGCGGTCAAGCGGACCTGGGGAAACTGGCGCAGTTGGCTAATTTGGAGCACGAGGCCATTTTCAATGCCATCAAACGCCAGGACCCGGACGCCGCCCGCGCCGCCATGTGGCTGCACCTGACCAACAGTCGCGACCGGTTTGGCGCGGGGGCCTGAAGGCTCATCGTCGCCTGACCCACCGCCATCGCGAGCAGGCTCGCTCCCACAGTGGATCGGTGGTGTGCTTCGATTTTGTGTTTAAAACCCAATCCCCCTGTGGGAGCGGTGGTTGACGCCAATCTTGCAACCGCCCGAGATCCCTGTGGGAGCGAGCCTGCTCGCGATGAGGCCGGCAGATCATGCTCAAAACCAGCAGGCAAAAAAAACCGGCGCAACCCAGGTTGCGCCGGTTGTGTTGCCAGTGGATGGGCGGATGTTCGTGGGTCCGCTCAACCACTGTTGAACCCTTTGCCGGTTACGCTCGTTCCAGCGCCAAGGCCACGCCTTGACCACCGCCGATGCACAGCGTGGCGAGGCCTTTCTTGGCATCGCGCTTGATCATTTCATGGAGCAGCGACACCAGCACTCGGCAACCCGAGGCACCGATCGGGTGGCCCAGGGCGATGGCGCCGCCATTGACGTTGACCTTCTCCATGTCCCATTTCAGCTCTCTGGCCACGGCCAGTGACTGGGCGGCGAAGGCTTCGTTGGCTTCGATCAGGTCCAGTTGGTCCAAAGACCAGCCGGCCTTGTCCAGGCAGCGGCGGGTAGCCGACACCGGGCCGATGCCCATGATTGCCGGGTCTACCCCCGCATTGGCATAGGCGCTGATTTTCGCCAGTACCGGCAAGCCCAATGCCTTGGCTTTTTCCGCGCTCATCAGCAGCACGGCGGCGGCGCCATCGTTCAGCGACGAGGCATTGCCGGCGGTAACGCTGCCGTCCTTCTTGAACGCCGGCTTGAGCTTGCCCAGGGATTCAGCGGTGGTGCCGGCCCGGGGTTGTTCGTCGGTGGCGAAGGCCACAGGATCGCCTTTGCGCTGGGGAATCAGGATCGGCGTGATCTCATCGGCAAACCGGCCACCTTCAATCGCCGCCACGGCCTTCTGCTGGGAAGCGGCGGCAAAGGCGTCCTGCTCCTCGCGGCTGATCTCGTACTTGTCCACCAGGTTTTCGGCGGTGATGCCCATGTGGTAATCGTTGAACGCATCCCACAGACCATCGGTAATCATGCTATCGATCATCTGCGCATGGCCCATGCGCAGGCCAGTGCGGGCAGCCGGCAGTACGTACGGAGCCAGGCTCATGTTTTCCATGCCGCCGGCAATGATCACCTCCGCATCGCCACAGCGGATCGCCTGGGCACCCAGGTGCAAGGCCTTGAGCCCCGAGCCGCAGACCTTGTTCAGGGTCAGCGCCGGCACCGCGTGGGGTAGGCCGGCGAGGATCGACGCCTGGCGCGCCGGATTTTGTCCGGAACCTGCGGTCAGCACTTGGCCAAGAATCACTTCATCGACCTGCTCGCCGGACAAACCGGTCTGTTCCAGCAACCGACGAATCACCGCGGCACCGAGTTGCGGTGCGGGAATGGAGGCCAGCGAGCCCTGGAAACTGCCAATGGCGGTACGGGTGGCGGCGACAATCACGACTTCTTGCATCGAATCTCTCCTCACTGGGCAGCGAACTGCATTTCAGGCACGTGGTCCGGCACGATCAGTTTGCCGGCAGTCTTGGCGACGATTTCCTCGACGCTGACGCCTGGGGCACGTTCTTTGAGAATGAAGGCGCCGTCCTGGATTTCCAGGTAGGCCAGGTCAGTCAGCACGCGCTTGATGCAACCGGCACCGGTCAGCGGCAGGCTGCACCGGGGCAGCAGTTTCGACTCACCGTCCTTGGACGCGTGAGTCATGGTGACGATGATGTTCTCGGCACCGGCCACCAGGTCCATCGCGCCGCCCATGCCCTTGACCAGCTTGCCAGGGATCATCCACGAGGCAATGTTACCTTCCACGTCTACCTCGAAGGCGCCCAGCACGGTCAGGTCGATGTGCCCGCCACGGATCATGGCAAAGGATTCGGCCGAAGAGAAGATCGAGGCACCGATGCGCGCGGTGACGGTCTGCTTGCCGGCGTTGATCATGTCGGCATCGACCTCGGCTTCGGTAGGGAACGCGCCCATGCCGAGCAGGCCGTTTTCCGACTGCAGCATGACTTCCATGCCTTCGGGGATGTAGTTGGCGACCAGGGTCGGAATGCCGATGCCCAGGTTCACGTAGTAGCCGTCCTGCATTTCGCGGGCGACGCGTTGAGCCATTTGTTCGCGGGAAAGTGCCATGTTGTTATTCCTTCATTCGGGCCGGGGGCAGGGGATCACTTACGCACGGTGCGCTGTTCGATGCGCTTTTCGAACGTGCCGCAAATGATCCGGTCGACGTAGATGCCTGGGGTATGGATCTGCGTCGGGTCCAGCTCGCCCGGTTCGACGATTTCTTCGACTTCAACCACAGTGATCTTGCCGGCCGTGGCCGCCAACGGGTTGAAATTCTGGGCGGTGTGGCGATAGACCACGTTGCCGAAATGGTCGGCTTTCCAGCCTTTGACGATGGCGAAGTCGCCGGTGATGGATTCTTCCATCAGGTATTGGCGGCCATGGAATTCACGCACTTCCTTGCCTTCGGCCACTGGCGTGCCGACCCCGGTGGCGGTGAAGAAGGCCGGAATGCCCGCGCCGCCGGCGCGCATTTTTTCGGCGAGGGTGCCTTGCGGGGTGAGCACGACTTCGATTTCGCCGCTCAGCAGCTGCTTTTCGAAAAGAGCGTTTTCGCCGACGTAAGAGGCAACCACCTTGCGGATCTGCCGATCTTCCAGCAATACACCCAGACCGAAACCGTCGACGCCGCAGTTATTGGAAACCACGGTGAGGTCGCGGATACCCTTGCGCTTGATCTCGGCGATCAGGTTCTCCGGGATGCCGCAGAGGCCGAAGCCGCCAGCGATCACCGTCATGCCGTCTTGCAAGCCTTCCAGCGCTTCTTCGTAGCTACTCACACGTTTGTCGAAACCTGCCATAGACACCTCTTTTATTCTTGATGGGGTCGCAATGAAACGCAGTGTTGCGCCAAGTCATATATTTGTTAAGTTGATTTTTAGGTTGGATTGATTGATAAAACTCACTAATTGCCGATATCCGTTTGCGGCTTGAAACTGACCGCTTGCCGCCGGGAGCACAGCGACCCATGACCCTCAAGCAAATCCGCGCTTTTCTCGCCGTGGCCCAAAGCCTGAGCTTCGCCGTGGCCTGCGAGCGGCTGCACCTGTCCCAGTCGGCCCTGAGCCTGACCATCAAGGCCTTGGAAGAAGGCTTGGGCGGGCGTCTGTTCAGTCGCAATACTCGCAACGTGGCGCTGACGCCTGAAGGCGAATCGCTGCTGCCCCTGGCCCGGCGCCTGGTTGCCGATTGGGACAACGCCGAGGATGAAATGCGCCAACGCTTCACCTTGCAACGCGGCCGCGTCACCTTGGCGGCAATGCCGTCCTTTGCCGGCAACCTGCTGCCGCCGATCCTCAAGACCTTCCGCGCCCGCTATCCGAATGTCAACGTCACGGTCAACGATGTGATCAACGAACAGGTGCTGGAAATGGTTCGTGATCGGCACGTTGAACTGGGGGTCGCGTTCGAGCCGATGCAGAGCTCGTCGCTGGCCTTTACCCCGTTGTATCTGGACCGCTTTGTCGCGGTGGTGCCGCTGGACTCGCCACTGGCGCAGCGCCGTGAGATCCAGTGGCAGACGCTGCTGGAGCAGCCGTTTATCACGCTGCAAAGGCCCTCCACTGTGCGGGTGATGCTGGAGGAGCATTTGCAAAACCGAGGCATGAAACTGCCGGTGGAATTCGAGAGCCATCAGTTGGCGACAGTTGGACGGATGGTCGCCAGCGGGTTGGGGGTGAGTGCGGTCCCGGCGCTGTGTGTCGGGCAGATGCATGAGCTGGGCGCCCGCTGCATCACCCTCAGCGATCCAGTGATAGAACGGGCCATCGGTGTGCTGACCAAGCCGGGGCATGAACTGTCGGCGGCGGCGCAGGCGTTGTTCGATACGCTCAGGGATCAGGACATCGGTGCGCAGTTGACCACGCGGTAAACCACGGTTCCCTTGTGGGAGCGAGCCTGCTCGCGATAGCGGTGGTTCAGCTAGCCTTTATGCTGGATGTGCCGCCGCAATCGCGAGCAGGCTCGCTCCCACAGGGGGGGCTGCGGTGCTGTTAGAACTGGCGTTGAGTCAGCAGCGGCAGCAGTTGCTCACAAGGCTCTTCAAGCTTGAGATCCAGCAACTCATCGGCCCGTGTCTTGCCCCGGTTGATCGCCAGCAGCGGCTTGCCCTGTTCCTTGATCGCCCGGCACAGGCGAAACGCCGACCACGCCATCAGCGACGAGCCCACTACCAGCAGGCCGTCCGCCTGTTCGACGGCTTGCATGGCGCGAGCGGCGGTGATGGCGGCGACGTTTTCGCCGAAAAACACCACGTCGGGTTTCAAGAGCTCGCCGTCGCAATGAGGGCAGCGGGGCACCTGGAAGCGCGCCTCGAACGCGGCATCCAGCAGGGTATCGCCGTCCGGCGCCTGAACCGCGTCGACACCGGCCAGGTAAGGATTCTGCGCTTGCATCAACAGCTGGATCTGCTGGCGCTCACTGCGCTGCTCGCAATCCAGACACAACACCCGATGCAGGCTTCCGTGAAGTTCGATCACGTCGTGGCTGCCAGCCTGGTCATGCAGGGTGTCGACATTCTGGGTGATCAGGCCGCTGATGCGTTGGTGCGCCTGCAACATCGCCAACGCCTCGTGGGCCACGTTCGGCCGGGCCTGACGGACCCGCGGCCAGCCCAGCATCGCCCGCGCCCAGTAGCGCCGCCGTGCTTCGGGTTTGGCGAGAAACTCCTGGTACATCATGGGTTGCCGACCCCGTCGCACACCCTCGCTGTCCCGGTAGTCGGGAATGCCCGACGGGGTGCTGATGCCGGCACCGGTGAGCACCAGAAAACGGCGCCCGGCCATATGCTCCAGCAATTGATCGATCGGTTGACGGTGAAAGTCGTCGGGCATAGAGGTCGCTCCGCTGGCCTGGAGTCGTTGAGGTTAGCACCGTGGTTCGTCGAGAGGGCGGTGGGAATGCCTTTCGTCGCACTGCGTTGTTGTTTCTTCAAACTTTCCCCGGTTGCGCGACATCCACCTCTTGACGGCACTTCAAAACTGTCGCGCTGCAAGGCAGTGACGACCCTGGCTAAGGAGAAGCAAATGGCTACGCCTAAAGAGAACCTGTTGGATTGGCTCAACGACGCCCATGCCATGGAACAGCAGGCGGAAAAAATGCTCAAGGCCCAGGCCGAGCGCCTGGAACACTATCCGCAGCTCAAGGCCCGGATTGAGGAGCACCTGCAGGAGACCCTCGGGCAACAAAAACTGGTGGAACAATGCATCCAGCGCCTGGGTGGCAGCACTTCGATGCTCAAGGACATGGCCGGCAAACTCATGGCCTTCGGTCAGGCGGTGGGCGGTATGACGATGAGCGATGAAGTGGTGAAAGGGGCCATGAGCGGCTACGTGTTCGAGAACCTTGAAATCGCCTCCTACACGGTACTCATTGAAGCAGCAAAAGTGGCCGGCGATATGGAAACACAGAGGGCTTGCGAACAGATCCTGCCGCAGGAAGTCGCCATGGCCGAATGGCTGCGCGAGCACCTGCCGCAGATCACCCAAGCGTTTCTGGAGCGTTCGGCCAACCCGCACACCGAAGCCAAACGCTGAGCGTGAGAAAGCGGCCGGCGAGGTGTGTCGGTCGCTTTTAACGCGCCGAGAGAGGAGGCGTATGAAACAGACCACCGGTGAAGTACGGGCCATCAATCGACAGAGAGCAATGGTCGGTGTGTACGTCGAGGAAGAAGACAACCACACAGTCCTTGAGCTCGATTCCGCCAACGACATCGATATTGGTGACGTCATGGAGTGGGACAGTGGCAAGGCCTTGGGCACCCAGTCTTATCGCAACCTGACCAAAGGCTGGACCGCCGAGGTCTATGTGGCGAACCATGGCGTTGCGGCGGCGAACCTTGAGGTTCAATTGCTGGTGTGATCCTGACGACAGCTTTAAAACCGGAACCCAGGAGAACGAACATGAGCGAGTTAAAGTGCGGTTGCCCCGATTGCCAATGCGATGTGGACCCGCAACAGGTGTTCAATCGCGATGGCGAGGCCTATTGCAGTCAAGCCTGCGCCGACCAACATCCAAACGGTGAACCTTGTCCGGCACCGGATTGCCATTGCGAACGCAGCGGCAAGATCGGCGGGCCAGATGGGAATGGCAATTAACGGGATGACGCGTTGGAGGAAACGTTTACGACCAGCGATCCCATTTCATCCTGAATATAAACCGAGATTGCGGCCCGCTAACGATGGGCATCGCTCAAGTTGAGTAGTTGAATTCATTATTGGGCGTCATTTGTTTGAAAGGCCGTTGTAACTCGACGCCGCAGTGAGCGTGTGGGATTGCATGAGCCGTTCGTCGCTGTTTTCAAGATGTGTTTAAAACCTTGTCGGCGCCAGACTTTCAGATTGTTAGGAGTCAGCAGGTTCGCAACATCAACTAACGAGGTGAATGAAATGGCTAACACAGGAAATAAGAATCCTGGCAATTTCGCTAACGATCGTGAAAAGGCATCGCAAGCGGGGAAGAAGGGCGGCCACGTGTCAGGTGGTAACTTCGCGAATGATCCGCAGCGCGCATCCGAGGCCGGGCGCAAGGGGGGGCAAGCTTCGGGCGGCAATTTTGCCAATGACCCGGAACGAGCCGCCGCCGCCGGCCGAAAAGGTGGCCAAGCCTCGGGTGGCAATTTTGCCAAAGACCCTGAGCGGGCCTCCGAGGCCGGTCGAAAGGGCGGTCAGGCATCCGGCGACAACGTTACCAGCGACCGCTAGACAGTTTTCGAAACAAGTCAAAAAGGCCCTGGAAACAGCCAGGATCATGGGCGCAACTCTGAATACTCAATGACGTTACGGGCCCTGTGTTAATCGCATGGGGCCTGTCGGATTTATATACAACGGGATCGCGGCAAGGAATGTCTTCAAGCGTGAGGGGAGTGTAAGTTGTTCAGTTGCCTGGCATTTCTGCAAGTGCGCCTTACCGATTACCGTTCGTCTCGTTTATTAAATAAAAGATAAATTTTAACTGTTTAACTTCTTCAGATTTTCTGTGGGCCTGCCCCCGGCAGTGTCCCTTTGGCTTGTGTCCTGAACGAGGAGTTTCATCATGTTCTTACATAACAAAAGACTGCAGTACACCGTACGTGTCGCCGAGCCTAACCCAGGGCTGGCTAATCTGTTGCTTGAACAGTTCGGCGGTGCCCAGGGCGAGTTGGCGGCGGCGTCGCGCTACTTCACCCAGGCCCTGTCCGAGGATGATCCCGGCCGCAAGGATTTGTTGATGGACATTGCCACCGAAGAGCTCAGTCATCTGGAGGTGATCGGCTCGATCATCGTGATGCTCAATAAAGGCGCCAAGGGCCGAATGGCCGAGGGTGTGGAAAAGGAAGGCCAGCTGTACCGGGACATCAACGGTGCCGGCAACGACTCTCACATCACCAGCCTGCTTTATGGCGCCGGTTCCCCGCTGACCAATTCGGCCGGTGTACCTTGGACAGCCGCTTACGTCGACACCATAGGTGAGCCGACAGCGGACATGCGGTCCAACATCGCCGCCGAGGCACGGGCGAAAATCATTTATGAGCGCCTGATGAATCTCACCGATGATCCTGGGGTAAAAGAAGCGCTGGGCTTTTTGATGACCCGTGAAATCGCGCACCAGATGTCCTTCGAGAAAGCCCTGCACTCGATCCAGCCGAATTTCCCTCAAGGTAAACTGCCAGGCATGCCAGAGTTCACCAACGTGTACTTCAACATGTCCCAAGGCGAGCCTTCGGTGCGTGGCCCATGGAACCAGGGCGATGAGTGGGAATTCGTCGAGAACCCAACGCCGGCGGTGGATGGCGGCGATGGTCTGGCGAGTGTGCAACTGAGCAAGAAAGACGAAGCGCTGCTGATGGACATGAAGGCGCGGACCATGTCCAACCCGGAAAGCGACCCCATGACAGGTGCCGACTTGGGTTCAGGGATGCAAGGTGACAAACTGTAGGAAACCGGCGAGGGGGCCTGGCTCCTTCGCCTGAAAATTGCGTTTGAGCGGACCCCTCGTTGGGGGAACGATCAGACATGACCTGGCGCAAAACCAGTAAGGATATTCGATGGACCAGCCCACCTCCCGGATCCGATCGCCCTGGCGTACCTGGCTGGATCCTGTGCAAAACAACCTGCTGCTGGGGGTAAGCTTCTGGCTGGGGCTGGCGGTGATCGCCGCGCTGTTGCTCTACAGCGGTTACAACGCATTGGTGGGGGCCGACCGGCACAACCTGGGCTACGCCGTTCTGGGCGGCACCGCCGGTTTCGCCGCCACGGCGCTGGGCGCGTTGATGGCGGTAGTGCTGCGTGATATCTCCTCGCGGACCCAGGACATCATGCTCGGTTTTGCCGCGGGCATGATGCTCGCCGCCAGTTCGTTTTCGCTGATCCTGCCGGGTATCGAAGCGGCACAAAGTATCGTGGGCAATCAACTGCTCGCCGCGTTTGTCGTTGTGGTCGGCCTGGGTCTGGGCGTGCTCCTGATGATCGGCCTTGACCGTTTCGTGCCCCACGAACATGAAGTGAGTGGCCGGCGCGGTCCGCAATCGGAACGCATCAACCGTGTCTGGTTGTTCGTGCTGGCCATCACCTTGCACAATTTGCCCGAGGGCATGGCCATCGGCGTCAGTTTTGCTAACGGTGATCTGCGGGTCGGCATGCCCCTGACCACTGCCATTGCGATCCAGGACATCCCCGAAGGGCTTGCCATCGCCATGGCGCTGCGAGTCACCGGGATCAGTGCGCTGCGTGCCGCGCTGATCGCGGTGGGCTCGGGGCTGATGGAGCCACTGGGCGCGGTGATCGGGCTGGGCATGTCTTCGGGCGTGGCCGTGGCGTATCCCATTAGCCTGGGGCTGGCGGCGGGGGCCATGATCTTCGTGGTGTCCCACGAAGTGATTCCGGAAACCCACCGCAACGGCCACGAAACGCCAGCCACGCTGGGGTTGATGATGGGGTTTGCGGTGATGATGTTCCTCGACACGGCACTGGGTTAGCAGGCCGTCGAGCACTGAACCACGAAGGGTATCAGCAGGATCGAAATCGGGCCTGGCGAATGCGCCAGCGCCCGATTTTTTTGTGCCCGCAGACAAACCAGCGGCCTGTGATACCGCACGGCGTCCCGCAGTGAAACTCGTTTGAACTACGCCTCAACCTGCTCCGTCATCTGTACTGAGAGGCACGTAGTCGGGCACCCCTCGGGGCTTCCCGGTATCGAGTATTCATCACGGAGGCGATGGGCAGACATGACTATCCCGGACAACAACCCCGAGCGAGAAAACGGCACGTCGGGCCAGGCCCGACCCGAGGATCACCTGAACCACATCAAGGAGGACGTGAGCGAGGCCATAGGCAGCGCTCGTGAGCAGGCCGATGCGCATTTCGGCCAATACCGCGATACGGCAGCGGATCAGATCGATGCACTGGCGCGTGGTGCCAAGTCAGCCGTATCGGAGATCGAAGCCAACGACACCCTGGGCCTGTCCCACTATTTGGCAGACATGGCCGATTCGATGAGCGGCCTGTCCAGCAAATTACGCCACATGAGCGCCGAGCAATTGCTGCACGATGGTTCTCGACTGGCTCGGGAAAACCCGGGTCTGTTCCTGGTCGGCAGCGTAGCGGTGGGGTTTGGTCTGTCGCGGTTTCTGAAGGCCGGCAGCTCGCCTGTCCCGGCCGAAGTAGTCAACCCCGCCGCCGGCCACTCAAGCCCGCCAAGCGGAGGATTTGCCGCCCGTGGACCCTTTGATCCGAACCCGGATCCTATCGCACCGGGCGTCAATTCTGCCGGCGGCCACGCCACCGCCAGCACTCCCGCTGCGTCCGGCACCCAGGACCAGCCCAGTGATGCCACTACCGGCTCGTTGCCCGGTTCGGCCAATACCCGAGGAGAATTGCAATGAACCGACCAGACCCAGATATTCAGCGTCCCGTCGGGACGTCGGTGCCCGATAACGATGCGTCAGTGATGGGGCTGTTAAAGCAATTGACCCATGAAGTCCCATCGCTCTTTACCAAGGAGCTGGCGCTGGCCAAGGCCGAATTCCAAGCGAGCCTGAACACTTTGAAAGCGGGTATCGCCGGGGTAGCCGGTGGCGCGATGGTGCTGCTGGCCGGTTTTATCATCTTGCTGATGGCGGTGGTCTATGGCTTGAGCACGATCATGCAGCCCTGGCTCGCGGCGTTGATCGTCGGCGCAGTGGTCATGATCATTGGTTTCATCATGGTGCAGTCGGGCAAGAAGCAATTCGAACCGTCCCACTTCAAGCCTGAGCGAACGCTCGATGCGTTGAACAAAGACCAGGAAGCCCTGCGGAGGAAAGTCTCATGAAGGATGAATTCACAACCGAATCCCAGAAGAGCCCGGAAACCATCGAGCGCGAGATCGACGAGCAACGGGCCCACATCAGCCATATCGTCGATGCCCTGGGCAGCAAGTTCACGCCGGGGCAGATGCTCGACCAGGCGCTGACCCTGGCCAAAGGCAACGGGTCGCAGTTTTTTGGCAACCTGGGCACCACCGTGCGCAACAACCCGGTGCCCACCGTGCTGACCACCGTGGGGCTGTGCTGGCTGATGCTGGGTCAGAACCGTCCGCCACGGGTCGGTTATCGCGTCGGGCCGGACCAGGATGCCAGCGGCTGGAGCGAAGGGCTTGCCGGTGGCCTGGACCGTGCCAAGGAGCATCTGCACAGCACCACCGACTCGTTGCGCGACGGGTTTCATCATCTCAAGGACAAGGCTTCGCATCTGGCCGACGGTTTGGGCGCCAGCGCCAGCCATGCCCGGAGCAAAGCTCACGAGACGGGTGAGCGCGTGGCCCATGGCTCGCAGGACCTGGGTGATCAATTCAGCCGTCTGCTCAAGGAGCAACCGTTGATGATGGCGGCCGCGGGAATCGCGCTGGGCGCCATGCTCGGCGCCGCACTGCCCAGTACTGCCACTGAGCAGCGGGTGATGGGCAAGACCAGCGCCGATCTGGCCGACAAGGCCAGGCAAGCGGCACGCGAGGGGTATGCAACGGTGCGCGATAGCGTGAGCAAGACCACCGAGCATCGTGACGAGGCTTCACCGCGCGCTCAGGCGCGTTCCGGTACGGACCTGTCTGAGGGGCTGGGCACGTCTTAAGTTGAGCGCGGTCCGCGGCGCAGGGCCACTAACGCCTGCGCCGGGTGCCTGTCGAGCCTGACAGTAGCCAAAGTCCGGTGACCGGTATTTCATGGCTCCATCGTCAACGTTCCGGGGAGACTGCACATGAAGCACCGGGTCAGGTTTTCGGGCCATCTGATCTTCATTGGGTTTGGCTCCATTACCCGGGCCACGCTGCCGCTGCTGTTGCGGCAGGATCACGTCCCGGTCAATCAGATCACGGTCATTGCGCCCGTGATCGAGAAAAATATCTGGTTCAAGGAGCGGGGGATTTGCTTTGTCCGCAAAGCGCTGACTGAACACACCTTCACGCAGACTCTGGACCGCTTCATCAAACCCGGCGACTTCGTCGTCAACCTGTCGGTGGAAGTCAGTTCGCTGGCCCTGATGACTTATGCCTTCGGCAAGGGCGCGCTGTACCTGGATACCTGCATTGAGCCTTGGGCCGGTGGCTACGATGACCCTTCATTGGATTTATCGCATCGCACCAATTACGCGTTGCGCTACCAGATGCTGGGCCTGCGCAAAAAACTGGGCAATGGCCCGACCGCCGTCGTGGCCCATGGCGCCAACCCCGGTTTGATCACTCATCTGCTCAAGGCTGGCCTGGTGGAACTGGCCGTGCAATTGAACCATCGCTTGCCACAGAACCGCGAAGGCGTGGACTGGGCCAAGCTGTGCATGGAAACAGGCATCAAGGTGATTCATTTTGCCGAGCGCGACACTCAGCGCTCCAGCCGCCTCAAGCAGGACGATGAGTTCGTCAATACGTGGTCGGTGGAAGGCTTGATCAGCGAGGGCCACCAACCGGCCGAGTTGGGCTGGGGCACCCACGAGCGCACCTGGCCAACGTCTGCCAGGCGCCACCGCTTCGGCAGTCGCAATGCCATCTACCTCGAGCGCCCGAGCGCCACTGTGCCGGTCAAGACCTGGACACCGTTGGGCGGGCCGTGCCTGGGGCTGATGATCACCCATCACGAAACCGCCTCTACAGCGGATCTGCTAACACTCAAGGACCAGCAGAAACTGATCTATCGCCCCACACTGCATTACGCCTATCACCCGTGCAACGATGCCTTGCTGTCGATCCATGAGTTGATCGGTCGAGGCTGGCAGAGCCAACAGCAGCAACGGATTCTCAATGGAGAAATCGACAGCATCGGAGCCGATGCGCTGGGCGTCTTGCTGATGGGGCATGAACTCAATGCCTACTGGTTCGGCTCGGTATTGACCATCGATGAAGCCCGGGCGCTCTTGCCCTTCAACAATGCCACCAGTTTGCAAGTGGCGGCGGGGGTTTTGTCGGGGATTGTCTGGGCGGTGGAAAACCCGGATCGCGGCATCGTCGAGCCAGAGCACATGGACTACGAACGTGTGCTGGAAGTGGCCAGGCCTTACCTCGGTACCTTGGTGGGCAAGCAGACCGACTGGAGACCGACCGGCGCGGTGCACACGTGTTCCCTGGACGGGGCGGCGGATGATTGGCAGTTCGAGCATTTCACGCGGTTTTGAGCGAGCCGCCAACCGCGAACGCAGCCGCCTAAGCACAAAATCGGCATCGTCCTCGCTACACAAAACGGCAGGCTTCAGAAGCGTTGCACGGAAAACCGCTCGAGCCAGTCGGGGGCGGTGCCGGCGATGCACTCGGTGACCAGTTGTCCGGTCGCTCCGGCAAGGGTCAGGCCCAGGTGTTGATGGCCGAAGGCGTAGATCAGTCGGGGCTCGTGTGGTGAGGGACCGATGACTGGCAGCGAGTCGGGTAGCGATGGACGAAAACCCAGCCAGCGGCGGGCAACCGGTTCCTTAAGGCCAAGCACGCGGCGCACATGCTGCTCCAGATAATCGAAGCGGCGAGGATTGGCCGGGTCGTGGATCGAACCCAGTTCCACCGTGCCGGCTACGCGCAGGCGTCCGGCCATGGGCGTCATGTAGAAAGCACTTTCCACCGGGCAGCAAGGGCGATTGAGCAGGGTGTCTGGTAGATCGAATTCGATGTGATAGCCCCGTTCGGTGTCCAGTGGAATGCGATCGCCCATCTGTGCCGCCAGTGCACCGGACCAGGCCCCAGCGCACAGTACCACCCGGTCGGCCTGGTAGTGCTGGCCCTCGGCGCTGTGCAGATGAAGCCCGTTGGCTTTGCGTTTTATTCCGGTAATCGTCGCCTTGCGCAGCGCTCCCTCGGCCACCAGCGGCGCGGCCAGAGTTTCGATAAACCGCTTCGGATCGTCCATGTGGGATGATTCGGGAAACAAGAGCCCGGCCACTGACTGGCCCGCCAGCGCCGGTTCGAGTTGTTCGATTTCAGCGACGCTCAACACCTGCTGGGCAATGCCCAGCGAACGCCGCAGTTCGATGGCAGCTTGCGCGGCGGCGAACCCTTGACGGGTGCCGTAGGTATACAGGCAGCCCCGGTGCTGCAAGCCTTGCCTGGCGAGCGGCGTGTCAGCCAGCAATGGCTCATACCCGCTGTAAGTACGTTGCAGGATCGTCGCCAGCGCCTGGGTGTTTGCGGTGCAGCGCGAGACCCGACATTCATTGAGAAAGCGCAGCAGCCACGGCATCAGGCGCGGCAGTCGGGCCCAGTTGATTACGAAGGGCGAATCACTGGAAAACAGCAGGGATGGAATGGCTCGCAGCAACGCAGGCTGGGCGATTGGCATCACCCCGTACGGCGCCAACGTCCCGGCGTTGCCATACGAGGCGCCGGCGGCAATGCCGTCGCGCTCCAGCACCACCACTCGATAACCCTGGCGGCGTAACCAGAGCGCCGTGGCCACGCCAACCACACCGGCACCGATAACGGCGATTTCGCAATGAATGGGCTGTGTCATCAGGGCTCAGATCCGGTTGTGCATGTGAAGGTGACCCTGGCGCGCCAATTGGCTGATCACGGTCAGGGCCTTGACCAGTTGCTCACGGGACAATGCCGCCGAGATGTTGATGCGCACCGCTTGTGGTGACAGTTCCGGGCTGAGGGTAAATGCCCCGCCCGGCAGCAGCACCACGCCCTGCTCCTGGCAGAGGCGGGCGAAGCGTGAGCTGTTCCAGGGTTCGGGCAGCAGCAGCCAGGCGTGGGTGCCGGTGGCGCTGTGCTGAAACGCCAGGCCTTGCAGATGCGTGGCCAGCAAGGCCTGGCGAATGCGCAGTTCTTCGCGCTGTTCCGAGACCAGTTGCTCGGCCAGGCCTTCCTCGATCAGTCGTGTGGCGATCAGCGCGGTCAGCGGCGAGTTGCTCCAGCAGTCGATGCGTTGCATGGCCGCGATGCCTTGCAGCAGCGCAGGCGGGGCCATGACAAAGCCCATGCGCAAGCCGGGGGCGATGCATTTGGACAAGGCGCTGATATAAATCGTTTGTTCGGGCAGCAAGGCAGCGAAGGGCAGGGGCGACTGCTCCAGCAACGGCCTGTAGACATCATCCTCGATCACCAGCACATCGGTCTGGCGGATGACGGCCGCCAGGGCTTCGCGACGCTCGGCGTCGAGGGTGATTGCCGTGGGGTTGTGAATCGACGGTATCAGAAACAGCAACCGCGGCTGATGCTCGGCGCAGGCCTGGCGCAAGGCTTCGGGACACATGCCTCGCTCATCGGCATCGACCCCCAACAGATTCAGGCCGAGGGTACGGCACAACCCGTTAATGCCCTGGTAGGTGATGTTGTCGGCCAGCACCGTGTCGCCACTGCTGGTGAGGCTGCGCAGGGTGTGGGCAATGCCGTGTTGCGCGCCCTCGGCGATCAGTATGTGTTCAGCCTGGGCCTGGACGCCGGTGTGCTGCAACCATTGCGCAATGGCCTGCCGGGCCCAGAGCGGTCCCTCGCTGGGATGGTAATCCTTCATGTCGACAAAGCGCGGGTCGTCGGCCAGGCGCGGCAACAACTGGGAGAGTACCCGGTTGTAGCCGTCCGTGGCAGGGCGGTTGACGCTCAAGTCGGCGGTGCCGGGATCGTTGCTGGGAGCGGACTGGAACTGCGCCGCCGGATGACGGCCTTGCGCCACTTGCGTGCCGCGGCCGGGCCGGCTTTCCACCAGGCCCTTTTGCTGCAGCACCGCCATGGCTCGGGTCACCGTGGTGATGTTCACCCCCAAGGCGCTGGCGAATTCACGATGGGGTGGCAGCCGATCACCCGGTTTCAACTGACCGTGAAGGATTGCATGGGTCAGCGAGTCGGCCAGTTGCGCGTACAGCGTCTCGGACTTTTCCCGATGCAGGCTGGCGTGGTTTTTCAGTTCCTTCAGCAGTTTTTCAAATTGACTCATGGGCCCTTAATCCTGGTTGTCATGCTTTGTTGTGCGCCTTAAAGCTGACTTGTCATGCTTTTTATCCGATAAAAAGGCCATTGACAAGCCAAAATAGCGTGATTAGTGTGTGAATTGTAATGCTTGTCATGCAACTAAGCATGACAAGTGGATGATCCATTCTTCAAACCGTTGATCTGCACCAGCGCTGCATGGACGTCGAGGCAGGGAGGGGCTCAGGGACAGAGCAAGGTCGTGGTTGAGTGTGTATGGCTTGTACCGGTCAAAAACAATCAGTTGCCAATAGGTGAAGCTATGTCCGATTCCAAATTCGATGTCCCTGGTATTTCCCGGCGTTCGGTGCTCAAAGTCGCTGGCTACGGTTCACTCGCTGCCATTGCCGGTTCGGCCCTGGGGCCGGTGCCGTTCGCCTTCGCGGCCGGGCAACCGATCAAGACCATTCGCCCCGGCTACCTGACCGCCGCCTGCCTGGGGGACATGCCCTTGGGGGCTCTGCGCGACGGTGTGCCGGTGGGCACTGACCTGGAGTTGCTGAAGATCATCGCCGACCGTCTTGAACTCAAGCTCGACGTGCTCACCATGGGCTTCCCGGCAGTGATCGAAGCCGTGCGTTCGGGGCGCGCCGACTGGTTCGGCGGCAACTTCGCCTGGAACCCGATGCGTTCCAAGATCCTGCTGCTCACCGACGCGGTGTTCTACACCGGCGCGTACGTGATCATGCGTGACAGCGAGCCGTTCCAGAGCAGCATCAGTGTCAATGACATGAAGGGCCGCACGGTGGGCAGCAACACCGGTTATTTCACCATCCCCGATATGAAGCGAATCGATGGCGTGAAAGAGGTGAAGCTCTACGACAACACCGACGCCTGCCTGCGCGACGTGCGCGCCGGACGGCTGGATTTTGCCGTGCTCGACGCCCCCACCATCGACTACATGATCCTGCAGGACCCCAGCCTCAAGCTCAAGCAAGTGCCCATGGCCTACGATGAAAAATTCCCCAGCCTGACCGCCAAGTTCGAGGCGATCTGGGGTATTCATCCGCAGAATCAGGACCTGTTCGATGGCGTGAACCAAGGGCTGCGCTGGTTGCGCGACACCGGTCAGATCGGCCCGGTCCTGGCCCGGTATGGCATCAAGAATCCCGACTATCTGGTGCCGCTGCCCAAGGACCAGCGCGTCGGCGTGGACCGCGACGAACAGGGCAACCTCATCGGCCCGTTCAAGCACACGCCTCGGGATTTCAGCCAGGTTTTTGCCTGATACACCTTGGCGGCTGCGCTCACGTTTTGTGTCATCTACTTGCGGACATTGCTCATGGCTGAATCTCATCCACTGGTGCGGGTCGAGGGTCTTCACAAGTCCTTCGGCCGGCTGGACGTCTTGAAAGGCATCGACCTGCAGGTGCAACAGGGGCAGAAAATCTCTCTGATCGGGCCCAGCGGTTCGGGCAAGACCACGCTGTTGCGCTGTATCAACTACCTGGAAGAACCGACCCGGGGCAGCATCTACATCGACAATGCGCTGATTGGCCAGCGCAAAGTGGGTGAACGCACGGTGCCCATGGGTGACAGGGACCTGGCCCGGATGCGCGCCAACATCGGCATGGTGTTCCAGCGTTTCAATCTGTTCCCGCACCTCAGCGTGCTGGACAACATCATCCTCGGGCCGTTGAAGGTACAGCAACGCAACCGCCAGGAAGCGGTGGAACTGGCCGAGGACCTGTTGAACAAGGTCGGCATGTTTGCCAAGCGCGACGCTTACCCGGACCAGCTCTCCGGCGGCCAGCAACAACGCATCGCCATCGCCCGCGCCCTGGCGATGCGCCCCAAGCTGATGCTGTTCGACGAGGCCACTTCGGCGCTCGACCCGGAGCTGGTGGGTGAAGTGTTGACGGTGATGCGCAAGCTGGCCGAGGAGGGCATGACCATGATCATCGTGACCCACGAAATGCGCTTTGCCGAAAGCGTGTCCGATCAGGTGATTTTCATGGCCGACGGCAATATCGTCGAGCAGGGACCGCCCCGCCAGATATTCCGGGAAAGCCAGGTGGAGCGTACGCGCGCCTTTATCAGCGCTGTTCAGGAGCATTGATCGATGTTCGATTCAAGCGAGCTGAGCAAGTCCCTCGACCTGCTGCCTTATTTTCTCGAAGTGCTGGGCATCGGCGCACTGACCACCCTGGGCCTGACGGCAGCGTCCTTTATCGTCGCGGCGCTGCTGGGGTTCGGCCTGGCGTTGATGCGCCTGTCGCGCAACCGAGTCCTGCAGTGGGTGGCCAGCGTTTATCTGGAGGTGTTCCGCAATATCCCGATCCTGACCCAGCTCTTCATCCTCTATTTCGGCCTGACGTACATCGGCATCACCTTGCCGGCCATCGGTGCGGCGATCATCGGGTTCGGTCTCAATGGGGCAGCGATGCTCTCGGAGGTGTTCCGTTCCAGCATCCTCAACGTTGATCGCGGGCAAAGCGAAGCGGCGTTCTCCATCGGCATGACCCGGGCCCTGGCGATGCGCATGATCGTGTTGCCCCAGGCCTTGAAAGTCTCGATTCCAGGCATGGCGAACTTCGCCATCGGCCTGCTCAAGGACACCTCGCTGGCTTCGGCCGCTGCCGTGCCGGAGCTGACGTTCAAGGCCAAGATGCTGGTGAGCGAGACCTACCAGACCAACCTGATTTATTTCCTGCTGGCCATCATTTACCTGGTGTTGAGCCTGGTGCTGTCCCACTGGGCGGCGCGCACCGAGCGGCGCCTCACTGTGATCAAGGAGCGCTGAGATGGGCTATGGCGAGTTGTGGGAAGCCACCCACGTCGAATTGCTGCAAGCGGCCTGGGCCACGTTGCGGCTGGCCTTTGGCGCGCTGGTGATCGGCCTGGCGGTCGGTTTGCTGGTGGCTTTGGCGCGATTGTCCGGCTCAAGGGCGTTGCGCCGATGCGCACTGTTCTACATCGAGATCTTTCGTGGGACGCCGGCGTTGGTGCAGCTGTTTATCGTTTATTTCAGCCTGACGGCGGTAGGCGTGCAGTTCAGCTCGTTCCAGGCGGCGATGATCGGCTTGGGGCTCAATGCAGCGGCGTACCTGTCGGAGATCTATCGCTCGGGCCTGGAGGCTGTGCCCAAGGGCCAGGTCGAGGCGGCGAAGGCCATCGGCATGCCGCGGCTTCAGGTGCTGCGTTGGGTCGTGTTGCCCCAGGCGATTCGCATTGTGCTGGCGCCCATTGGCAATGTGGCGATCTCCTTGCTCAAGGATACCTCCGTGGCCTCGCTGATCGCCGCGCCGGACCTGATGCTACGGGCGCAGGATCTGAGTTCTGTGTATTTCATGCCGCTGGAGACCTACGTGTTGGTGGGGGCGATGTATTTTGCCATGTGTTATCCGCTGTCGATGGTTGTGCGCAGGTTGGAGCGGCGGCGTAAATACTGATCACCCTTCACGCAGATCCTTGTGGGAGCGAGCCTGCTCGCGATGGCGGCGTATCAGTCGATATCCCTGTTGCTGATACACCGCTTTCGCGAGCAGGCTCGCTCCCACATTGGTTTGTGTTTTTCCTCCAGGCCCGTGTTCCTCGCGACCTATACTCAACCCCGTGGATGACTTGACCTCGGGATGGCGCAATCGTGCTGCGTTCACTGATGCTGGCCGTTTTGTTGGTTCTGGCGGGGTGCGCCACGTCGCCGCGCGAGCAGCAGGTCGCCACCGTGGCGGTTTCCCAGGACACCTGGCGGCAGGTTGACCGGCAGATCGTCGCCGCGTCGAAAAGCGCTATCGAACAGGCCGGGCTCTACGCGCGCGGCTCGATGGAGCATTGGCGCCGGCTCGTGTATGAACGGACCGAGATTCAATTCATCCCCTGGTTCAGCAGCTACTGGACCCAGGAATGGCTGGCGGTGAAGGTCAGTTGGTATGCCGCCAGTGCCGAAGGCGAAGAGGACTCCGCGGCCAGACGTCTGGCGGTTTATCTGCAAGAGCAGTACCGCGAGCAGGTGCTGGCACCTGTGGCGGTGGAAATCGACCCCGAGGCGATCAGGGCCAACGCGACGGGCTACTACGTGCGCCTGCTCAATCAACAGGTCCAAGTGATTGCTCGCCAGCACCAAATCCCGCCGGAGCTGATGAGTCGGCGCCTGCACGGCATTCCTGCCATCAGCCTGGGGCCGCCAGCGGCGCGTAACGCCTCGTTGTATGAGATGGCGCATACCGAGCCCCTCAATACATTGCCGGCGTACGCCGCGCTGATCGACCACGTCAACAAAGCCGCCGTCACAGGTTCGGGGCCATCGGATGCGGTGATCGCCACGGTGGCACAACGCACCAGTGAAAAAATCGAAGCGCAATTCGCCACGCGAGGTGCGGCCGGTGCGGCGGCAGCCGTGGCCGGGAAAGCGGCGGGGGCGTTGATTTCAGTTGGCGTGGCGGGGATTCGCGCGATCATTCATGAGGGCGAGCGCCCGGAAATGGAGACTCAAATCCGCAAGAGCCTCAGCGCAGCGTTCGACGAAGCCTGGTTCCAGTCGCTCAAGCATCCCCTCAGCGGGGTGATGGCACCGGTGTACTACCTGGCCGAGGAAATCGAAGGCAGCCTGGTGGCGGCGGACCTGGCCAATCGCGCGGTGGATTTGCCAGCCATCAAACCGTGACGGACGGTTCATTCTGCCCCGAGGGTGACGCGGCAACCCTTGCGATGACGGATCTGTTCGTCCGAGGGCCGCTCCTTGATGAATTCGAAGCGCGGCTCTCCTTCGCTGTAGATCACCAGCCAGCCCCATTCCAGCTCACTTTCATCTTGACCGGGTCTGGGGGGCGAGGCCCACCAGGGTTCCTTCTGCATGATCTGTCGCATCGATGTCTCCTGCCGATTTATCCCTTCAACTATAGACCGCTCGATTGGATGACAAGCGCCCATGAAATCTCTTGAATTCTGTGGGAGCAAGGCTTGCCCGCGAAGCAGGCGATTCGGTTACAGACAGACCGCGTGAGCTTGATCGCGAGCAAGCTTTGCTCCCACGGATCGCCTCGCAACAGATGTTGCTGGTCTATTGAGTGTGCTCTGATCGCACCCATCAGCGTCTAGCGTCTGTATCCCCGCACTCGAACGGGGAATGATTGGACCCATGCGCATATGCAAGCATTGTTGAACGAGATCCTCGATGCGGTTCGCCCCCTGATCGGTCAGGGCAAGGTGGCCGACTACATTCCCGCCCTTGGCACCGTTGCGGCCAACCAGTTGGGCATTGCCGTCTACGGCAACGATGGCGAAATGTATTGCTCAGGTGACGCTGAAACGCCGTTTTCGGTGCAGAGTATTTCCAAGGTTTTCAGCCTGGTGCAGGCCATCGGCCATTCCGGCGAGGCAATCTGGGAGCGTTTGGGCCATGAGCCCTCCGGCCAGCCCTTCAATTCTCTGGTGCAGCTGGAATTTGAACGCGGTCGGCCGCGCAACCCGTTCATCAACGCCGGCGCCTTGGTGATCTGCGACATCAATCAGTCGCGTTTTGCCGCGCCAGCGCTTTCGATGCGTGATTTCGTACGGCGCCTGTCGGGCAATCCACAAGTCATGGTGGACGGCAAGGTCGCTGAGTCGGAATACCAGCACCGCGCCCGCAATGCGGCGATGGCCTACCTGATGCAGTCCTTCGGTAATTTTCATAACGACGTGGAAGCGGTGCTGCGCAGCTATTTCAGTCACTGCGCGTTGCGCATGAGCTGCATCGATCTGGCCCGGGCGTTCTGCTTCCTGGCCAACGACGGCTTCTGCAAGCACAGTGGCGAACAGATCCTGAGCGCCCGCCAGACCCAGCAGGTCAACTCCATCATGGCCACCAGCGGGCTGTACGATGAAGCCGGCAATTTTGCCTATCGCGTTGGCCTGCCGGGCAAGAGCGGGGTGGGCGGCGGGATTGTTGCCGTGGTGCCGGGGCGTTTCACGGTGTGCGTCTGGTCGCCGGAACTCAATGTCGCGGGCAATTCCCTAGCAGGCATGGCGGCGCTGGAATTGCTCAGCCAACGAATCGGCTGGTCGGTGTTCTAACGCCCAAAAAAAGGGCCCATTCCAATCAGGAACGGGCCCTTTGTTTTAAGCGCGATCAGCAGAGGCGGTCG
This sequence comes from Pseudomonas sp. P105, assembly GCF_032614175.1. NCBI lineage: Bacteria > Pseudomonadati > Pseudomonadota > Gammaproteobacteria > Pseudomonadales > Pseudomonadaceae > Pseudomonas > Pseudomonas sp. P105. The sequence goes on along the minus strand of NZ_CP126693.1, from coordinate 4,032,124 downwards.
ATGACCCGAACTTCAGAGGTGTTCTGCATCGACTGCCACGCCTGGGTCAGCGTTTGCAGCACGCGACCCATGAAGTCTTTGTCGGCCGCGGCCTTCTTGCCGACGTAGCCCTGGCCACGACGGTACATCTTCAACCGGGCACACAGGTCCTGCTGATTCTTCTCGAATTCGTCTTCCTGGGTGAACGGCGACAGGCAGTCCATATGGACCTGGCCATTCTTGCTGATCCACAGGATATGGCTGTCCAGGGTGTCTTTGTGTGCTGCGAACATGCGAGCCAGTTCATCAATAGATGGTTGATTATTCAGATTCATGTGTAAGCCCCTTGACCATTTGGTTGATCTGTCTGGTGGTTCGCAAAAACTTCGCTTCTTTCGGTAAGTGCCTGTCCAGTGCTGCATGGCTAGCACCGAAACCAGGCCGTCAGCACCCGGCCGTCTGACTTCGACGGGGTCGTGCATCGGTTGTGTAGTGTTATCGAAGGGCTGCTACGCAAATGCGCTACAACGAAGAGAAACAGCGAAGAACCTTCAGGCATTGTCAACTTTCGAGGGTCGACCACGCGCGTCATGAGGATCGTCGCCGACGTTTCTCGTCCTTGTCACCGGACGGTCATGCCAGGTCAGCACCTTCAATCTGCCTTGTGGGCAGTCCCTTATCCAAAAAACAGCTCGGCGGTCAGACGAGCTTGCTCAAGCATTTACCTGTACTCCCGATCGGGGAGACGTCTGCATCATGCAAGGCCAAATCGGAGGCGTCAACGGTTTTGTAGTGATTATTTTTGGTCACTACATATTGTCGGACAAAATGGTTTTGTTATGAAAATTCTGGATCAGGGCAGATATCCCTGTGGGAGCGAGCCTGCTCGCGATGGCGGTGTATCAGTCGGTATCCATGGTGACTAACATAACGCTATCGCGAGCAGGCTCGCTCCCACAGGGCGACGCGTCGAACATGTATTTATCAGGTCGTCTTGGCTTTGCTCGCCTTGCGAGGTGTACCGCTGGCCTTGCGCTTGGCCGGCTTGCGTTTGCTTTTCCATGGGGTGGCCCCTCGGCCGGCAGGGCTGGCCGGGCCGTTGATGGTCAGGCTCATGCCCTGGCAGCGGGCGATGTGTTTGCTCATCCAGGCGGCCTGGCGGGTCACGAACTCTTCCAGGCTCATCTCTCCGCTTTGCACCATGTCCAGCGCCTGCTCCCAGATGGCGGTAGTGCCTGGATCGGCGATGGCGCGGGGCACCGCATCGATCAGGCTGAAGGCCGCCGGTGTGGCGGACAGGGCCTTGCCGTTTTTCACCAGGTAACCCCGGTCGAGCAGGCCCTGGATGATCGAGGCCCGGGTCGCTTCGGTGCCGATGCCGGTGGTGTCCTTGAGCTTTTGCTTGAGCAGCGGATCCTCCACCAGCCGGGCAACGTTCTTCAACGCCTTGATCAGGTCGCCCTCGGTGAACGGTTTGGGGGGCTGGGTCCACAGGTCCTTGAGTTTGACCTCGTCCACGGCGCAGTCGCGACCTTCGACCAGGGCCGGCAAGGTTTGTGGTGCCGGTGCTTCACGGCCTCGTGCCGGAGCCAGCGCTTCGGGCAGGGCGCGTTTCCAGCCGGGTTCGACGATTTGCTTGCCAACGGCCCGCAATGCCTGGGCGGCGCAGTCGAAGTCGGCCTGGGTCCGGTCGTATTCGTGGTTGGGCAGGAACTGCGCCAGATACCGCGCCCGTATCAGCGTATAGACGGCCCGCTGCTTGCCGGCGAGCTTGTCGAGGTTCTTCGCCGCAGCGGTAGGGATGATGCCGTGGTGGGCGCTGACCTTGGCGTCGTTCCAGGCCCGGGATTTGCGTTGGGGCTGCAAGTGCTCGCGCAGCGGCGCCAGACCCGGGTCGGCCTGGGCGAGGGCGGCGAGGATGGCCGCAGCTTCGCTGTGCTGGCTCAAAGGCAGGAAACCGCAATCGCTGCGCGGATAGGTAATGAGCTTGTAGGTCTCATAGAGCGACTGGGCAATGTCCAGGGTTTCCTGGGCGCCGAGGCCGAGTTTCTTCGAGCAGACTTCCTGCAGGGTGCCCAGGTCGAACGGCAACGGCGCCGCTTCGCGCAAGCGCTCGGTGCGCACTTTCATCACCCGGGCGGTGGCAGCGTTGCCCATGGCTTGGGCGGCGTCCTGGGCGAGGGCCTGGTTCAAACAACGTTCCTGATCGTCGCAGGCATCCGGGTCGGCGCGCCACTGGGCGGTGAACACAGTGCCGTCGTGGCGCAGTTGCACGTCGATGGCCCAATAGGCGACCGGTACGAAATCCGCAATGCTGCGGTCGCGATCCACCACCAGGCGCAGGGTGGGGGTCTGCACGCGGCCCACCGGCAGCACGCCCTGATAACCGGACTGACGCCCCAGCAGCGTGAACAGGCGGCTCATGTTCATGCCGATCAGCCAGTCGGCCCGGGAGCGGCCGAGGGCCGAATGGTAGAGGTTGAAGGTTTCGGCGCCCGGCTTGAGTGCGGCCAGGGCCTTGCGGATCGACGCTTCGTCCAGGGCCGACAGCCACAGACGCTGGATCGGTCCACGGTAGCGGCAATGCTCCACCAGTTCCCGGGCAATCATTTCGCCTTCACGGTCGGCGTCGGTGGCGATGACCAGCGTCTTGGCTTCCCCCAACAGGCGCTTGACCGCCTTGTACTGGCCCGCGGTTTTCGGCTTGACCGTCATTTTCCACTGCGTCGGCACGATAGGCAGGTCTGCCAGTACCCAGCGCTTGTAGCGGGCATCGTAGGCGTCGGGCGGGGCGGTCTCCAGCAGATGGCCGATGCACCAGGTGACTGTGATGTTCGCGCCCAGCCAGCAACCGTCACCGCGGCGCGTGGCACCAAGCACGGCAGCGATGTCTTTGGCCTGGGACGGTTTTTCACACAGGTACAGCTGCATAGCGCCCTTTTCCTAAGCAGATTTCATGGGGCTGTAGCATGGTCATGGATGGGCGTCGGAGCAAGTTTTATCTGTATGGATATACAGATAAAGCGTTGCGATGCGTTGCTCCAGGGCGGTTATCGCAACGTTTGGCGGTGTATTTGCACGCAGAATGAATTTCTCGCAAGGGCATCGCTCATAACTTGCAGAGCGGTTGAAACCGCAAAGAACGTTTATGGGGTCAAGGAGAGTCACTTACATGAATTCGATGCCAAAGGGCAACGGACAGGCGGCCGCGCGTTTGATTCTCGTCGTTGAAGATGATCAGACCATTCTGGAGTTCCTGTGTGAGATCCTGCAAGATGAGGGCTTTGCCGTGGAGCCCCGGGAAAGCGCCGACGCGGCGCTGGAATTCCTCAAGCAGAGCGCTGACGATGTGGACTTGTTACTCACCGATATCACCATGCCCGGCAAACTGAACGGCGCGGACCTGGCCAATTTGACCGGCGACCGGTGGCCACAGATACCCTTGTTGATCATGTCCGGTTTCGAAACCCCGGAAAGCGCCGGGATCAAGCATCACGCCTCGTTCATCGCCAAGCCCTGGGCGCTGGGGCAGATGCTGGATCTGGTGGAGAGCACGGTGAAAAATCACTCTGTGCATTGAGCAATGCCAAGAGGGTGAGGTGGCAGGCCTGGGACTGTGCATGTTTGGGTTGCAAGCGGCGATGCGCTCCATGACAATGCGAGTCATTATCAGTCGCGAATTATTCCATTGCCATGCCCGCCAACGATCTGTCCTTACGCAGTGCCGTCGACGTTCTGTACAGTGATCATCACAGTTGGCTCCAAGGCTGGCTGCGCAAGCGTTTGGGCAATGCTTTCGATGCCGCGGACCTGACCCAGGATACCTTCGTGCGCGTCATCAAGGCTCGCTCCGCGTTGGATATTCGTGAGCCGCGACCGTACCTGTCGATGATCGCCAAGGGGCTGTTGATCGATCTGTTTCGCCGCCGTTCGTTGGAACAGTCCTACCTCGAAGCCTTGGCCGCCATGCCGCAAGAGCAGCACCCGTCGCTGGAAGAACAGGCCATCCTGCTCCAGGCCCTGATGGAGATCGACCGCTTGCTGCTGGGGTTGGGGCCGCGTGTCAGGCAGGCGTTCATCCTGTCGCAGTTCGACGGCCTGACTTACCCGCAAATTGCCGAGCGCCTGGGCGTCAGCGTACGTACGGTGAATAACCACATGGCCAAGGCCATGGAACATTGCTGCCTGATGCAGATTCAATTGCAACTTTCATGAACCTGCCAGCCGAAGAGTTGCAAGCCATCCGTGTGGCGGCGCAGTGGTACGCCCGGCTTCACTCCGGCATCACGACCGACGCGGATCGAGCCGGGTGGAATGCCTGGCTGAGCGCAGACCCGCTGCATAGCCAGGCCTGGCAACGAATGACAGCGGTGGCTGAACAGATGGCGAGTGTGCCGGGCGCCCTGGCGGCACCGACCTTGAGTGAACGCCACAATCGATCCCGTCGCCAGGTATTGCGCAGCGTCTTGTTACTGACGTCCGCCAGCGGCCTGGGTTGGTTGGGCTGGCGCAGCCAGGCTACGCAGAACCTGCTTTGCGATTACCGCACCGCAGTGGGCGAGCGCCGCGAGTTTCAGCTGGCGGACGGCAGCACCGTGCTGCTCAACACCCACACCTCGGTCAATGTTCGTTTCGATGGGCGCCAGCGGCTACTGGAGCTGTTGTGGGGGGAGATCCTCGTCACGACGGCGATCGATCCCTTGCAGCGGCCTTTCAAGGTCATCACCGGTCATGTCGAAGTGCTTGCGCTGGGCACGCGTTTTATCGTCCGAGGCCAGGCGCGGGGCGGTGAGGTGGCGGTGCTTGAAAAAGCGGTCGAGGTGAGTCTCCCGACGATTGGCTCGAGGATGCGCGTCGAAGCCGGCCAGCGCCTGGATTTCAATGACCGGTCGCTGGGTACGCTGCGCGGCAACGATGTGTCGGTCGGTGCCTGGCAGAAGGGAAGCATCATCGCCATTGACCGTCCTCTGGCGGCGCTGCTGGATGAACTGTCGCGTTACCGCAACGGCGTGTTGCGTTGTGATCCGGCCATTGCCGACTTGAAGGTTTCCGGCGTGTTTCCCGTCGATAACACCGATCTCGCCCTGGCGGCGCTGGAGAGTGGCTTTTCGTTACGGGTGACCCGCTACAGCCGATTTTGGGTCCGGGTATCGAGCGGCGATCAGCGCTGACGTGGTGGCGCGATAAAAAAGAACACTGTCCTGCACTTTTTATCTCCATCGTTCGGCTCTTCCTCAGTGAGTTTTTATCGACCGTTTGGGGGAGGGGAAGCATGTCTTGGGTAAGCGCGCCAGGTCGTCTGGTGTTTGCAGTGAAAATCGGCTTGCTGGCAGCCGTGACCGGCAGCGTCGGGGTCGTGAATGCCAGTCCGGCTCCAGGTGCCTCGGCGCAGCAGCGTTCGGTGCAGGCCTACGATATCGGGGCGGGCAGCCTGGTGGATGTTCTGACCCGGTTCTCCAGCGCCGCCGGTGTCGCCATTTCGTTTGATGCCCGGCAACTCCAGGGCCTGCAATCGCCCGGCCTGAGAGGTTCGTTCGGCGTGGGCGATGGGTTTGCCCGCATTCTTGGCGGTAGCGGCCTGCAAGCCGACCGCCAGGCCAACGGCACGTACGTGCTGCGCCCCGTGCCGGCCAACGGTTCGGCCATGCAACTGGGAGCAACCACCATCGAGGCGCAGATGCTCGGAGCGACCACCGAGAACAGTGGCTCCTACACGACGGGGGCGGTCACGATCGGCAAAGGCGAGCACTCCCTGCGCGAGACGCCGCAGTCGGTGACAGTGATCACTCGCAAGATGCTCGATGACCAGAACCTGAACACCATCGATCAAGTGATGGAAAAAACGCCCGGCATTACCGTCTACGACTCGACCATGGGCGGCAAATATTTCTACTCCCGTGGGTTCCGGATGTCCGGTCAGTATCAATACGACGGTGTTCCGCTGGACATGGGCAACAGCTATGTCCAGGCCGACAGTTTCAGCAGTGACATGGCGTATTACGATCGGGTCGAAGTCCTGCGCGGTGCCGCCGGGATGATGAAGGGCGCCGGCGGCACGTCCGGTGGCGTCAATTTCGTCCGTAAACGCGGCCAGGCCACGGCCCAGACCGAACTCAGCCTCTCGGGTGGCACCTGGGACAACTACCGCGGGCAGGTCGATACCGGTGGCCCGCTGAATGATTCCGGCACCCTGCGGGGCAGGGCGGTGATCGCCGAACAGAGCCGGCATTATTTCTACGACGATGCTCGGCGCAAGGACCAGATTTACTACGGTGCCCTGGACTTCGACCTGACGCCCGACACCACCCTCGGCCTGGGCCTGGCCTATGAGGACGTCGATGCGAGTCCTTGCTGGGGCGGGCAGCCGCGCTACAGGGATGGCAGCGATTTGAAACTCAGTCGCTCTTGCCTGGATCCGTCGTGGAACACTTGGCGTAGCCAGCGGACCACGGTGTTCAGCGATCTCAAGCATCAACTCAATGACGACTGGGCCGTGAAGGTGGCCGGTGTCTATACGAAAAACACCCAGGACATCAAATACGCCTTTGCATCCGGCTCGGTGACGCCGGGTGTCTCGACCACCAATGTGCTGGGCAGCATGTACGACTATGACCAGGTCGATTACGGCCTCGACGCCTATCTGGACGGCAAGTTCGACGCCCTCGGGCAGCAGCATGAGTTGATCGTCGGCTTCAACGCCAGCCGTTCGGACAAGGACGATTTTTTCTCGGTCGCCTTCCTGCCGCAGCAACAGAACGTATTCGATCCGGATCGACACATTCCGGAACCGGATGACAGTTACTTCATCGAGAACTCAACGCGCGGTGGCCCGGTGAAAACCGTCACCCGGCAACAAGGCCTGTATTCGACCCTGCGCCTGAAACTGGCGGACCCGTTGACGTTTGTCGTGGGCAGCCGGGTGAGTTGGTACAACTCCAAGACCGACTCGGTGTTCCTCACCGGCGGTTCGGAACACGCCAAGAGCACGGAGACAGGCCAGGTCACCCCGTTTGCCGCTGTGTTGCTGGACCTCAACGAACACCTGACGGCCTACGCCAGTTACTCGGACATTTTCACGCCCCAAGGCAACTACCGTTCCGAAAGCGGTTCGGCACTCAAGCCCCTGGTGGGTGAAAGCTATGAGCTGGGGATCAAGGGCGAATGGTTCGAGGGACGCCTGAACAGCGCCTTCAACCTGTTCCGCACGTTGCAGAAAGACCAGGCCCAGACCGACTACAACTCAAGCTGTGCGTCCTCGGACGGTTACTGCTACGAGAACGCCGGCAAGGTTTGCGCCCAGGGTTTCGAAGCCGAGATCAGCGGTGAAGTCATCGAGCGCCTGCAACTGCTTGCCGGTTACACCTACACCCAGACCAAGACCCTGAACGACATTGATACCAGCCTCAACGGCGGCTCGTTCAACAGCTATGTGCCGCGTCATGTGCTGCGTCTGTGGGGCGATTATGCCCTGGGTGGGGCGTTCGAACGGTTCAGCGTCGGTGCGGGGGTCAATGCCCAAAGCGACAATTTCCGGGTATCGCCGGCGACGGGGGAGAAGATCACCCAGGCCGGTTATGCCGTGTGGAATGGTCGCGTCGGCTACCGCATCGATGACACCTGGTCGCTGGCCCTCAACGGCAACAACCTGTTCGACAAGCGCTACTACAGCACCATCGGGACCGAGAGTTTCGGTAACTATTACGGTGAGCCGCGCAACTTCACCATGACCCTGAAGGCGCACTTCTGATCCGCTGGCGAGGGAACAAACGCCCTCGCCACGGTTTTGCCCTCAGTTTTTATCCAGGTCCACGTTCCGGGTTTCCCGCAGGCAAATCATGCCCACCACCAGGCTCACCCCGGTGATCATCACCGGGTACCACAGCCCGTAGAAAATGTCCCCGGTGTAGACCACCAGGGCAAACGACACGGTGGGCAGGAAACCGCCGAACCAGCCGTTGCCGATGTGGTAGGGCAGGGACATGGAGGTGTAGCGGATCCGAGTGGGAAACAGTTCGACCATCAGCGCCGCCAGTGGGCCGTAGCACATGGCTGAAATGATGATCAGCGCCACGATCAGTGCCACGATCATCGGCCGGTTGATCTGCTGGGCATCGGCCTGTTGTGGGTAGCCCGCCAGGGTCACCGCGCCGCGCAGGGCGGCTTCGTCGTAGCCTTCAAGCTTCACATCACCGACGCTGACCTGCACATCACTGCCGGCCGGCGCCGCGACACTGCTGTAGGGCAGGCCTTGCTTGACCAGGAAGGTCTTGACCTTGTCGCATGGGCTGTCAAAGCGCGCCTTGCCCACCGGGTCGAACTGGAAGGTGCACGTGGCCGGATCGGCGATCACGGTGATTGGTGCCTGACGGCTCGCCAGGTCAATGGCCGGGTTGGCGTAGTGGGCCAGTGTCTTGAAGATCGGAAAGTACAACGCCGTCGCCAGCAACAGGCCAATCATCAGTACCGGTTTGCGCCCGACCTTGTCCGACAGCCAGCCAAAAAAGATGAAGAACGGTGCGCCGATGACCACGCTGACGATCAGCAGGCTGTTGGCCAGGGCCGGATCCATCTTCAGGAACTGGGTGAGGAAAAACAGCACATAGAACTGCGCGGCGTAGAAGGTCACCGCTTGCCCGGCGTTGATGCTGAACAGCGCGATCAGCACCACCTTGAGATTTTCCCATTTGCCAAAGGATTCGCGGATCGGCGCCTTGCAGCACTTGCCTTCTTCTTTCATTTTCAAGAAGGACGGCGATTCATGCAGGCTCAGGCGAATCCAGGTGGAGATGCCCAGCAACACGATCGACAGCAAAAATGGAATGCGCCAGCCCCAGACTTCGAACTGATCGCCCGTGAAATAACGACAGCCCAGTACCACCAGCAGCGAGAGCAGCAGCCCGAGGGTGGCGGTGGACTGAATCCAGCTGGTGTGGAAACCGCGCTTGCCCATCGGCGCGTGTTCGGCGACGTAGGTGGCAGCACCGCCGTACTCACCGCCCAAGGCCAGGCCCTGGAGCATGCGCAGCACCACGAGGATGATGGGCGCGGCAATGCCGATGCTGGCGTAGTTGGGCAACAGGCCGACGCAGAACGTCGCCAGGCCCATGAGTACGATGGTGGCCAGGAAGGTGTATTTGCGTCCGATCATGTCTCCCAGCCGTCCGAACACCAGTGCGCCGAAAGGCCGCACGATGAAACCGGCGGCGAATGCCATCAGGGCGAAGATGAATGCCGTGGTGTCGTTGACCCCGGCAAAGAACTGCTTGCTGATCACCGCCGCCAGGGCGCCATAGAGGAAAAAGTCATACCACTCGAACACCGTCCCCAAGGACGAGGCGAAGATGACTTTCTGGGTTTCCTGGCTGGTGCCGGCGCTGCGCGTGGCTTCCAGGGACTGAACATGTTCAGACATTTGGGTATCCCTCACAGTGATTGTTTTTGTTGTTCCACTGTCGACGCCGGTACAGCGTCTCCTGTTTTGCTGCATACCTTGAATTCAAAGGGTTCTCCTTGTGGGAGCGAGCCTGCTCGCGAAAGCGGTATGCCGGTCGACATCATCGTGAGCTGATACACCGCCTTCGCGAGCAGGCTCGCTCCCACAGGGGGATTCTGTTGTTCTTCAGACCGTGGCAGGTTCCTTTTGGGGCGTGGTGCTGCGGATGTCCGCCTCGAGGATCATCTGCGCCGCCTTCTCGGCAATCATCAGCGTGGGCGAGCAGGTGTTGCCCGAGGTGATGCGCGGCATGATCGAGGCGTCGGCGATGCGCAGGCCGTTGATGCCGTGAACCCGCAGTTGCGCATCCACCACCGCGTCGCGGTCCTGGCCCATGCGGCAGGTGCCCACCGGGTGGAAAATCGTCGTGCCTATACGGGCGGCGGCCTGGTGCAGTTCTTCCTCGGTTTGCAGGCTTGGTCCCGGCAGGTATTCCACCGGCTTGAAGGCGCTCAACGCCGGGGCGGCGACGATGCGTCGGGTCAGGCGGATGGCGTCGGCGGCGACCCGCAAGTCTTCGGGATGGCTCAGGTAGTTGGGCTGGATCAGCGGTGCCTCGTGCGGGTCGGCCGAGCGAATGTCCACCCGGCCGCGGCTTTGCGGACGCAGGTCACAGACCGACGCAGTGAACGCCGGGAAACTGTGCAGTGGTTCGCCAAAGCGTTCCAGCGACAAGGGCTGTACGTGGTATTCGAGGTTGGCCGAGGTCTGTTCCGGCCCCGAGCGGGCGAACGCGCCGAGTTGGCTGGGGGCCATGGACAGCGGGCCGCTGCGATCATAGAGGTAGCGCAGCCCCATGCCCATCTTGCCCCATAAAGTGCCGGCGATCTGGTTCAGGGTACGGGCGTTTTCCAACTGGTAGATCAGCCGCAGTTGCAAGTGGTCCTGCAAGTTGCCGCCCACGCCGGGCAGCTCATGAACCACGCCAATGCCCAGGCGTTGCAACAGGTTGCGCGGACCGATTCCCGAGCGCTGCAAAATACCCGGCGAGCCGACGGCTCCGGCGCACAGCACGATTTCCTTGCGCGCCTTGAACGTCATGCTTTTGCCTTGCCAACGGGCGCTGACGGCGTGGGCCCGGTTGTCACGCAACAGCACGCGGTCGACTTCGACATCGGTCATTACCGTGAGGTTGGGGCGCTGGCGAACCGGTTTGAGGAAGGCCTTGGCCGCGTTCCAGCGCACCCCGGCTTTCTGGTTGACCTGGAAATAGCCGCAGCCTTCGTTGTCGCCGCCGTTGAAGTCGTCGACGCTGGGGATACCGCTCTGCTCGGCGGCGGTGCGAAACGCATCGAGAATCGGCCATGACAGGCGCTGGCGTTCGACCCGCCATTCCCCGGCGGCGCCATGGAGCTCGGAGTCTCCGGCAAAGTGGTTTTCGCTCTGTCTGAACAACGGCAGCACGTCTTTCCAGGCCCAGCCAGGGTTGCCCTCGGCGGCCCAGCTATCGTAATCCGCGGCCTGGCCGCGCATGTAGATCATGCCGTTGATGGAGGAGCAGCCACCCAGCACCTTGCCCCGTGGGTAACTCAGTGCGCGCCCTTGCAAACCCGCTTGCGCCTCGGTCTTGAAGCACCAGTCGGTGCGCGGGTTGCCGATGCAGAACAGGTAGCCGACCGGGATGTGAATCCACGGATAGTTGTCGCGCCCGCCCGCTTCAAGCAACAACACCCGGTGCTGCGCGTTGGCGCTAAGCCGGTTGGCCAGCAGGCATCCGGCAGGGCCGGCGCCCACGATCACGTAATCGTATTCATCGACGACAGGTTGCATTCGCGACCTCATTTTTGTTCTTGTGGGATGCATCCTAGTTGTTAGGTTTCGTCAAAAGAATGTTAGTTTTTGCGCAACCGCTGTGCGTTTTTAAACAGTCCTGCCTTCAGGCGTGTTCAAGGATGGCCCATGTTCGACTGGAATGACCTGCGCTACTTTCTGGAACTGCAACGCAGCGGCCGTTTGCTCACGGCCGCACGACGCCTGAACACCACCCATGCCACTGTGGCCCGGCACATCGAAGCCATCGAGAAAAGCCTGGGCACCGCGTTGTTTGTCCAGCATGCCCAGGGTTATGAACTGACCCCCGCGGGCGAATCGTTGCTCAAGCACGCCGAAGCCATGGAAAACGTGGCGCTACTGGCTCAGGAGGACATCACCCAGTCCAGCGCGCCCTTGGGCAAGATCCGCGTGGGGGTGACGGAAGGGCTGGGCATCATGTTTTTAGCCAGCCGCATGGAGGGTCTGTTCCAGCGCTATCCGGGGCTGGAGGTGGAGTTGGTGGCGGTGCCGCGTTTTGTCAGCATCCTCAACCGCGAAGTGGAAATCAGCATTCACCTCGAACGCCCGGTGGCCGACCTGCTGGTGACCCGCAAGCTCACCGACTACAGTCTGGCGCTCTACGCCAGCCAGGCCTACCTGGACCGCTCGCCACCGTTGCGCAGTCGCGAAGACCTGGCCCGCCATGCCTGGATCGGGTATGTCGACGACCTGCTGTTCAGCCAGGAACTGATGTTTCTCAACAGCTTTTGCCGCAACCCTCGGGTGGTGTTCCACAGTACCAGCGTCATCGCCCAGCAACAGGCTGCACGCTCGGGATTGGGGATTGCCGTACTGCCTTGCTACATGGCCAGCAGCGACCCGGCCCTGGTCCCTTTACTGCCCGATGAAACCATCCGCCGCAGCTACTGGATCAGCACCCGCCGCGAACTACACAAATCCGTGCGCCTGCGGGTGCTCTGGGATTATGTGGTGCAGTTGTGCGAGCGCGAGCAGGGGCTGCTGCTGCCCTGATCGCCAATGTCCCTGGCCATCGATCATCCAGCGCTGGCCGCGCAAGTCCCCTTTTATGGCCCCCAATGACCTCAAGCCAACGCGCGGGCGTGCCTTAGTGTGAGTCTGTCTGACCCAACACAATAAAGGCGTGCTCATTGCGCCACCAAGAGGGGCCCCATGTCGGTACCAACGTCTTCAGCCTGGACTCACGCCGCGGCGATTCTTTCGCTTGGCGTATTGCTCGCCGGTTGCGGCGAAGAGGCCAAAACGAGCCCGCCCAGGGCCTTAACGAGTGTGCCCGCCGACGGAGCGCTGGCACAAATCTACGACAGCAGTTGCAAGCTCTGCCACGCCAACCCCGGCGCCGGAGCGCCCCTGACCGGCGACGCCAACGCCTGGGCGCCGCGAGTGGCCCAGGGCAGCGACACCCTGCTTGATCACACGATCAACGGCTACAACGGCATGCCGCCGATGGGGCTGTGCATGCACTGTTCCGAAGAGCAGTTCCTGGCCCTGATCGGCTTCATGTCCGGCCAGCCATTGCAATGACCAACAGGGGAACGACGGCATGACGATGGACTATTCACGGCGCCAGTGGCTGCAACGGGCCGCCGCTGTCGCGGCCTTCACGGCGCTGGGCAGCCAGGGTGCCCTGGCCGAGTTGATGCGCGCCCCGCGACTGATTCCGTGGCGCAATTGGTCCGGTGCGCAAAGTTGCCTGCCGGCAGCGCGTCTGGCTCCCAAGAATCTGGATGAACTGGTGCAAATCGTGGCCCGCGCCGAAGGGCGGATTCGTCCGGTGGGTTCAGGCCATTCCTTCAGCGCCCTGGTGCCCACGGACGGGACTTTGCTGTCGCTGAGTTTTTTCAGCGGTCTGCTGGATCACGATGTCGTCAGCCTGCAGGCCGAGTTCGGTGGCGGCACGCCCATGTCGCGCATGGGCCCGGCACTCAAGGCCATCGGTCAGGCGCTACCGAACATGGCCGACGTGGATTACCAGACCCTGGCCGGGGCCATCGCCACCTCGACCCACGGCACTGGCAAGGCATTCGGTTCGTATTCGGCGCAGGTGGTCGGGCTGCAACTGGTGACGGCCGGCGGCGAGGTGCTTGATTGCGATGCCAACCGCCATCCCGAAGTGTTCAAGGCCGGGCGGGTGTCACTGGGTGCGCTGGGGCTGGTGACCCGTGTGCGTTTGCAGAACCGTCCTGCTTATCGGCTGCGCGAGCGCCAGTGGGTGGCGAAAACCGAAGAGTTGCTCGAGGACCTGGACACCAACACTCGGGACAACCAGCATTGGGAAATGCAGGTGGTCACCCATTCCGACTATGCGTTGTCGATTGCCTTGAACGAAACCACCGATCCGGCCACTGCACCGGTGAGCCCCGAGGAGGAGGGTGGCAACGAATTCGTCACCCTGATCGAAAAGCTCGACAAGTATGGCAGCGACTTTCCGACGATCCGGCGCACGTTGCTCAACAGCCTGCGGCTGGTGGCCGACTTCGAGGATCGGGTTGGCGATTCCCACGACATCTACGCCAATGCGCGCACCGTGCGCTTCAACGAGATGGAGTATTCAGTGCCGGCTGAACACGGTCCGGCGTGCCTGCGGGAAATCCTCAAGCTGATCCGCGACAAAGACCTGCGCACCTGGTTTCCCATTGAGTACCGCTACGTGAAGGCCGATGACATCGCCCTGAGCATGTTCGAAGGCCGCGACAGTTGCTCGATCTCCGTGCACCAGCATTACCAGATGGACCATCACAATTTCTTCGCCGCCATCGAGCCGGTCTTCTGGAAATACCAGGGGCGCCCGCATTGGGGAAAACTGCATTCCTTGAACGCCAGGACGCTCCAGGCGCTCTACCCACGCTGGAATGAGTTTGCCCAGGTGCGCCAGGCCCTGGACCCTGGCGGAAAATTCCTCAACGGGCATCTTTCAACGATTCTGGGAGCGAGCTGATGGGTTTCAATCGTCGAGGGTTCCTGGCTGGGACGGTGGGCGCCGGACTGTTGCTGACCGGCGTCGGTGCCTGGCTGCGACCGCGGGACCAGGGCGGGCCGTACAGCGATTATTTCCGCCAGTTGAACCGGGAACTCAAGGCCCACGGTCCCATGCGACCGGTGATGCTGATTGACCTGGACCGACTCGATCACAACATCGACGTGGTAATGGCCTCGGTCCGGCGCGCCGGCAAACAGCTGCGCTTGGTGGAGAAGTCCCTGCCATCGCCGGGGCTGTTGAACTACATTGGCCAGCGAGCCGAGACTCGACGGTTGATGTCGTTCCACCAACCGTTTCTCAACCACGATGCGTTGCAGTTTCCCACGGCTGATATTTTGCTGGGCAAACCTCTCCCAGTGCGCAGCGCCGCGTTGTTCTATGAGCTTCACAAAGGACCCTTCGATCCGTCACGCCAGTTGCAGTGGCTGCTGGACACACCTGAACGGCTTGAGCAATACCGGGCCCTGGCCCAGGGGCTTGGTACTCGCTTGCGGATCAATATCGAACTGGATGTAGGCCTGCACCGGGGCGGAGTAGCCGACGATGCCACGCTGGAGGCGATGCTCAAGCTGATCCGGGCGAACCCGACGCACTTGGAATTTGCCGGGTTCATGGGCTACGACCCGTTCGTGGGCATGGGCGTGCCCGAGCTGCTGGCAACCCCTCAGGAGCTGCTGGCGCGGGTCATGGCGATCTACACCGCACGGGTGGATTTCGTGCGTCTGCGCTACCCCGACCTCTGGCATCCTGGCCTGACCCTCAACACCGCCGGCAGCCCCAGCTATCGCTTGCACGAACGGGAGAAACTGAGCAGTGAAGTCTCGGTGGGCACGGCCATGCTCAAACCCAGCCACTACGACCTGCCATCGTTGAGCGAGCACGTTCCGGCGGCCTACATCGCCACGCCGGTCTTGAAGCGCACCGGCCCGGTCAACATCCCCGCGCTGGACGACAAGTCGCGGATTTTTTCCTGGTGGGACGTGAACCAGCGCGAGACTTTTTTCATCTACGGCGGCAACTGGATGGCCGATCTCGAATCCCCCCCGGGCTTGAAGCACAACGACCTCTACGGTCGCAGCTCCAATCAGGAAATGGTCAACGGTTCTGAAACGGTGGGTCTGGCGGTGGAGGACCAGGTGTTCCTGCGACCGACCCAGAGCGAGTCGGTGCTGTTGCAGTTCGGTGATCTGCTGGCCGTGCGCGGAGGGCGGATAGTCGAGATGTGGCCGGTCTATAGCTGACCACGGATCTTGTGGGAGCGAGCCTGCTCGCGATGACGGCGGTACATTCAGCATCAATGTAGGCCGATCCACGGCTATCGCGAGCAGGCTCGCTCCCACAAGGAATTGCTGGTGAGCCTGCCGGAATCGAATAGAGCGTTCACAACGCAAACGGAATACTGATCTTGGCCCAGAGCATTTCGCCTTCGGGGCGGTTCTCTACGTTGAACTCCTTGGCCCAGCGGATCTCGGCGCTGGCGTATTTGAGAAAGGTCAGGTGCAGCGCCGGACCGATGGCGAACACCTGGCCGCGCACGCCGTCATCCACGTCCTGACCGGCGAACTGCACGGTGCGGCCGTATTGTTTGTCGTCGGTGGTCTGCTTGAGGTAGTAACCGTTGAGCCCCAGCATCACGTTGTCCGTCAGCCGGTAACTGGCGGAGTAATCGAAGTGAAAAATCTGCCCTGAGCGGTAGTCGGTGTCCTTGTTCTCGCGATTGAAACTGTAAGTGCTTTTCATCGACACCTCGGTGTTTTCCGTGGGCAACCAGGTGAAGGAAAACAGCGGCTTGTAGGTGTAGAAATTGGTGCTGGTGTTGGCCAGGCGGTCGGTGCTGTATTCGCCGGTCGGCACGGTGATTTCCAGTGCGGCGGCCAGGGTCAGGTTTTTGCCCATGTCCCACAGCACGATGGGCGAAATGGTGGTATCGCCCATGCCTTCGCGAGTGTCCTGCAGGCCGAACACCGAGATTTCCTGTTTGATCCAGGGCTGGCCAACGTAGATACCCAGGCGTCCACCGGCCACCCGCAAAGGGCTCAGATAATCGATCCGGGGGACCACCGCCGTGGATTCGATTTCGACATCCGGGACTTCGCCGCCCAACGAACTGATGTTGAATTTCCTGGCCTTGTAATGGTTGTAGTAGAGGTTGAACGCAAACATGTGGTCAGGAAGGTTGTCGACGTCCAGCGGCAACACGAAGAAACCGTCGGTGCCGGTGCCGATGTTATCGACTCCGGTTTCGGTGGCCAGGGCCGGCAGGGCACAGGCCAGGCCGAGGGTCAGTTGCAAGGCGAATGTCGTGCGGGTCGGGTTCATGCGGGGGCTCATTATTATTGTTGGAAATGCACCAAAGGTCCGAGCCATACAAATAAGCCGTTCGCCGCCGACAGGGCAGGGTATTGGCGGCCACACAGGGGACATGGGCGGCCAGATTTTTGTGCCCCTCTATACGCTGGGTCATGCTAACGTTTATGAAACAACCGGTTACAAAGACGCCGCCTAACGTACCCCGGAACCCGCCCATGCAGATGAAAGTCATCGACCCGACCTATGAACTGGCGCTGGTGTCGCCGTTTCTTTTGCAAACCTTGGCCGACGTGGTGGCAGACCAGGGTTTCGATGCCGCCAGCCTGTGTCGCGGCCTTGGTTTCGGGCTCGACGATCTGCAGGATCCTGCCCAGCGGATTTCCTATCGCCAGGCCGTGGTCATGATCCAGCGGGCGCTCAAGCTGTTGCCTGATCGGGGCCTGGGCTTGTGGGTTGGCGATCGCAATGTATTGGGTACCCTGGGCCTGCTGGGCCACGTGTTGTCGCTGTGCGAAACCCTGCGCGATGTCTTTGCCCTGGGGATTCGGTATCAACACACCACCGGCGGTATCGCAGTCTCGAGTGTTGAAGAGGCCAGTGACCGGATCATGGTCGAGGCGACTTGCCGCCTGCCTTTTGCCGAGGTCCAGGTCTTTGCGGTCGAAGAGTTTTTCGCCAGCCTGATGGTGTACGGCAGGGCGTTGGCAGGGCCTGACTTCAGGCCCCAGGCCGTGGAGTTCATGCACGCTGCGCCGTCTTATGCCCAGGAATACCAACGGGTCCTGGGGCCGGATGTGCGTTTCGGTTGTCGTCACAATCGCATGCTGATCGATGCCTGCTGGCTCGGCGTACGCCTGCCCAACCATCACCCGCTGGCCTTGCGTCAGGCCCTGGCCTTGCTGGAACAGGAGGCCACTGAGGTCCATCGCAAGATCGATCTGATCCAGGCGGTGGAGCGGGCGATTGCCCGGGACCTGACCCGTGGCAGCCACATCGAGAAAATCGCCAGCGACCTCAACATGAGCAGCCGCACCCTGCGCCGACGCTTGACCGAGCACAACCTGACCTTCGAAGCCTTGCTTGAACAGGTGCGTCGTGGCCGGACCCTGAACCTGCTGGCCAACCCCGACTGGTCCATCGAGCGCATCACCGAAGAGGTCGGCTACAGCGATGTGCGCAGTTTCCGCCGGGCGTTCCGGCGCTGGACCGGGATGAGCCCGAGCGCGTTTCGGACCGAGGGGTCGACACCGGCTTAGCCGGGACGGTCAATGGTCGGCTCCCTGTGGTTGACTGACTGGCGGTGCTTGTCAGAAAAAACCGACAAGAGTACAAATGTACTCCATGACGACTCTCACCCCCCGCCGTACCGCCATCCTGACCTTCATCCGCGAACGCATCGCCGAGCAGGGCCAGCCCCCCAGCCTCGCTGAAATCAGCGAGGCGTTCGGTTTCGCCTCCCGCAGCGTGGCGCGCAAGCATGTGCTGGCGTTGACCGAAGCCGGTTTCATCGAAGTCAATCCGCACCAGGCCCGGGGTATCCGCTTGCTGAACCAGCCGCCGCGTCCCGAGCTGCTGGACGTACCGGTGCTGGGGCGGGTGGCCGCCGGCCTGCCGATCGGTGCGGATGCCGAGGTCCACAGTCGCCTGATGCTCGACCCGGCGATGTTCACCAAGGCGCCGGATTACCTGCTACGGGTCCAGGGGGACTCGATGATCGAGGATGGCATTCTCGACGGCGACCTGGTGGGCGTGCAGCGTACGCCCCAGGCCTCCAACGGCCAGATCGTCGTGGCGCGCCTGGACGGTGAAGTCACCATCAAGCGCTTCGAGCGAATCGGCGAGCGGATACGTTTGCTGCCGCGCAACCCGGCCTACCAGCCGATCATTGTCGAAGCCGACCAGGACTTGGCCATCGAAGGCGTGTTCTGTGGCTTGCTGAGGCAAGGCTGATGGGCGCTGTCGTTGCGCTGGACACGCTGTTCAACGGTGGCCAGGTCTGGAAGGGCCGGCCCGCGCCCCCGGCTGCCAGCCCGCAGCCCACCGGTCATGCGGCCCTGGACGCGGCGTTGCCCAGCGGTGGCTGGCCGGAAGCGGCGTTGACGGAACTGCTGGTCGCCGCGCCGGGCGTGGGCGAGTTGCAACTGGTCTGGCCAACCTTGGCGCGACTGACGGCGGCGGGGGAGCGGATCGTGCTGGTGGCGCCGCCATTCGTGCCCTATCCGCAGGCCTGGCAGAACGCTGGGGTGGACCTGCGCCAGTTGTCAGTGATCCGGGCCGATGAGCGCGATGCCTTGTGGGCCGCCGAACAATGCCTGCGTTCGGGCAGTTGTGGCGCGGTGCTGTGCTGGCCCCGCCAGGCTGATGATCGCGCCCTGCGCCGCTTGCAAGTGGCGGCGGAAACCGGCCAGACCCTGGCGTTCGCCTGGCGCTCGATTCAGGAAGCCATCAACCCCTCGCCGGCGGCCCTGCGCATCGCCATCGATGGCCGGCCAGGGCAATTGCGAGTGCTCAAGTGCCGGGGCGGGCTGGCCCGTTCGACGCCGATTGCCTTCGCCACGCTCAGCACACCGACCGAGCATTGAGGTTGCGATGCGCTGGGTCTGCATACTCTTCCCGCAACTGGCGCTGGACGCCGCGCTGCGTCAGCGTCCCGATCCCGACGAGCCCTTGGCGCTGTTGACCGGTCCGGCCCAGCGCCGGGTCCTGCAAGCGGTCAATGACCCGGCACGGGCCCTGGGTTTGCGCCCCGGCCAGACCATGACGGCCGCCCAGGCCCTGAGCAAAGGCTTTGCCACGGCCGAATACGATGCGGCGCAGATCGAACACTGGCAACAGTTCCTGGCGGCCTGGGCCTACCGTTTCAGCTCCCAGGTCAGCGTGCATTACCCGCGCACGGTGGTGTTCGAGATCGAGTCGAGCCTGGGCCTGTTCGGCCCCTGGCCGGTGTTCGAGAAGCGCCTGCGGGCCGAGCTGACGCAACTGGGATTCCGGCATCGCATTGTCGCCGCCCCCAACCCGGTGGCGGCGCGGGTGTTGGCCAATGCCTACGACGCCCTGGTGGTGCCCGATATTGAAACCCTGCAAGCCTGCCTGGGGCAGATGCCGGTGGAGCGTATCGGCCTGGAACCCGACGTCGCCACGGCACTGTCACGCATGGGGCTGCGCCAGTTGAGCCAGGTCCAGGCCTTGCCCCGACACACCCTGGCGCGGCGTTTTGAGGCCCAGGTGCTCAAGCATCTTGACGCGCTGACGGGCAGCCGCACCCTGGCGCTGTCGTTTTACCTGCCGCCGGACCGTTTCGATGTGCGCATCGAGCTCAATTACGACGTGCAATCCCACCAGGCGTTGTTGTTTCCGTTGCGCCGGTTGACCGGTGATCTCTCGGCTTTCCTGTGCGGTCGCGACAGCGGCGTGCAACGCTTTGACCTGCACCTGGAACACGCCGGGTTGCCGGACACGCTGATCAAGGTCGGCTTGCTCAGCGCCGAGCGGGATCCTGCGATGCTTTTCGAACTGGCTCGTGGTCGGCTGGAACAGGTGCAGGTCGAGGCACCGGTACGTGGCTTTCGCTTGTGTGCTGAAGACCTGCCCAGTTTCGTGCCCCAACGCCTGGAGCTGTTCGACGAGCGCCCCCAGCAGTCCTTGCCTTGGGAGCAATTGCGCGAGCGGCTGCGGGCCCGGCTGGGGGACGACGCAGTGCAGGGCCTGGGGTTTCGCGATGACCATCGGCCTGAATGTGCCTGGCAGATGACCTCTCAACGCCAGGCCCTGGCATGTCCGGTGCGCGAGGGCGTCCGGCGTCCCGGCTGGCTGCTGGACGAACCCCAGGCCTTGCAGGAGAGCCAGGCGCGAATCCTCATGGGCCCGGAGCGCATCGAGTCCGGCTGGTGGGACGGCGCCGACGTGCGCCGGGATTACTATCTGATCGAAACCCGCGCTGGCCAACGGGGCTGGGCCTATCGACCGGTGGGCGAGGGTGGCCCGCTGTGGCTGCAGGGCTGGTTCGCATGAACATCGAATATGCCGAGCTGCATTGCCTGTCGAACTTCAGTTTCCAGCGCGGTGCCTCCAGCGCCCTGGAGCTGTGCCGTCGTGCGCAACAACAAGGTTACAAGGCCCTGGCAATCACCGATGAGTGCACCCTGGCCGGGATTGTCCGGGCCTGGCAGGCTGCCCGGGAGCTGGACCTGCACTTGATCGTCGGCAGTGAGATCCAGATCGAGAACGGTCCGAAACTGGTGCTGTTGGTGGAGAATCTGCAAGGCTATCAAGCCTTGTGCCGGCTGATCACCCGCGCCCGCCGCCGCAGCGAGAAAGGTCGCTATCGCATCGTGCGGGAAGACTTCGACGAGCCCTTGCCGGGGTTGCTGGTGTTGTGGGTGCCCGGTGACAGCGATCCCGAAGAGCAGGGGCGCTGGTTGCGGAAGATATTCGCCGAGCGCTTGTGGCTGTCGGTCCAGTTGCATTGCGGGCAGGACGACCGGCGTCGGCTGGCGGATTTGCTGGCGCTGGCCGAGCGTTTGGACCTTCCGGCCGTGGCCACGGGAGACGTGCACATGCATGTGCGCGGCCGGCGCGCCCTGCAGGACACCATGACCGCCATCCGGCACCACGTCACGGTGGCCGAGGCCGGCCAGCGCCTGCACCCCAACGGCGAGCGCCACCTGCGCAGTCTCCAGGCTCTGGCCGAAATCTACCCGCGCGCCTTGCTCGACGAAACGTTGAACATCGCCCGGCGCTGTACGTTCGACCTTGGCCAACTGCGTTATCAATACCCCCGTGAACTGGTGCCTGAGGGGCATGATCCAGCGTCCTGGCTGCGGGAATTGACCGAACGCGGTATGCGCGAGCGATGGGCCAAGGGTGTGGAAGACAAAGTACGGGTACAAATCGATAAAGAACTGACTCTGATCGCCGATCTGGGCTACGACAGCTATTTCCTCACCGTGCAGGACATCGTCAGCTTCGCCCGCAGCCGCAATATTCTTTGCCAGGGGCGCGGCTCGGCGGCCAACTCGGCGGTGTGCTACGCCTTGGGTATCACCGAAATCGACCCGAGCCAGACCAGCATGCTGTTCGAGCGATTCCTGTCCCGGGAGCGCAACGAGCCGCCGGACATCGACGTCGATTTTGAACACGAGCGTCGCGAAGAAGTGCTGCAGTACGTGTTCCAGCGCTATGGCCGCCATCGTGCGGCATTGACGGCGGTGGTCAGCAGCTACCACGGTGCCGGCGCGGTGCGGGACGTCGCCAAGGCCTTGGGCTTGCCGCCGGATCAGGTCAACGCGCTGGCCGACTGTTGTGGGCGCTGGAGTGACGAGGCACCGCCAGTGGATCGCCTGCGCGAAGGTGGCTTCGACCCGGACAGCCCGGTGTTGCGCCGGGTCCTGAGCCTGACCCAACAACTGATCGGTTTTCCCCGGCATCTGTCCCAGCACCCTGGCGGCTTCGTGATCTCCGAACAGCCTCTGGACACTCTGGTGCCGGTGGAGAACGCCGCTATGGCCGAGCGCACCATCATCCAGTGGGACAAGGACGACCTGGACGCGGTCGGGTTGCTCAAGGTGGATATCCTGGCCTTGGGCATGCTCAGCGCAATTCGTCGATGTTTTGATCTGATCGCGCAGTACCGCGGCCAGCACTACACCTTGGCGACGTTGCCCAAGGACGACGCGGCCACTTACGAGATGATCACCCGCGCCGACACCATTGGCGTGTTCCAGATCGAGTCGCGCGCACAGATGGCGATGTTGCCTCGGCTCAAACCCGAGTCCTTTTATGACCTGGTTATTGAAGTGGCCATCGTGCGACCGGGGCCGATCCAAGGCGGGATGGTGCACCCGTATCTGCGGCGTAAAAACAAGGAAGAAGCGGTGACTTACCCCTCCAAAGCGTTGGAAGAAGTGCTCAAGCGCACCTTGGGCGTGCCCCTGTTTCAGGAGCAGGTCATGCAGATCGCCATCGTTGCGGCGGATTACAGCCCCGGCGAAGCTGACCAGCTGCGTCGTTCCATGGCTGCCTGGAAACGTCACGGCGGCCTGGAACCGCATCGGGAACGCCTGGCGGCGGGGATGGCGAAAAACGGCTACACCGCCGAATTCGCCGCGCAGATCTTTGAACAGATCAAGGGGTTCGGCAATTACGGTTTTCCCGAGTCCCATGCCGCCAGCTTCGCCTTGCTGACCTACGCCAGCAGTTGGCTCAAATGCCATGAACCGGCGGCGTTCGCCTGTGCCCTGATCAACAGCTGGCCCATGGGGTTCTACAGCCCGGACCAGATTCTGCAGGATGCCCGCCGGCATCAGTTGCAGATCCGCCCGGTGGACGTGCGCGCCAGTGACTGGGATTGCAGCCTCGAACCCATGGAAGGCCGACAACCGGCGCTTCGCCTGGGTTTGCGCATGATCAAGGGCTTTCGCCAAGAGGATGCCCATCGTATCGAAGCGGCCCGCCGGCATCGGCCCTTCAGTGACGTGGCCGACCTTGGCGAGCGCGCGCAACTCGATGCCCGGGCCCAGGCGCAACTGGCCGACGCCGGTGCCTTGCGGGGCTTGGCCGGTGATCGTCATCGCGCTCGCTGGGAGGTGGCCGGGGTACAGAAACAGCTGGGCTTGTTCGCCGGTTTGCCCAGCCAGGAAGAACCGCCCGTGGACCTGCCAAAACCTACGGTGGGGGAGAATCTGTTCGCCGATTACGCCAGCGTCGGTACGACACTGGGCCCCCATCCACTGGCTTTGCTGCGCCCCGAACTGCGCGCCCGGCGCTGTCGCAGCTCGCGGGAGCTGCAGGATGTGGAGCATGGCCGCAACGTCAGCGTCGCCGGGCTGGTCACCGGCCGCCAACGGCCAGGTACGGCCAGCGGCGTGACTTTTGTCACCCTGGAGGATGAGTTTGGCAACCTCAACGTGGTGGTCTGGCGCGATCTGGCCGAGCGCCAACGCAAAGCGTTGGTGGGTTCGCAATTGCTCAGGGTCGACGGGCGTTGGGAAAGTGTCGGTGAGGTTCGTCACCTGATCGCCGGCCGCCTGAGCGACCTGACCGAGTTGCTGGCGGGTATCCAGGTGCATAGCCGCGATTTCCGCTGAACCCGGCTGCCACACAGCAAGCATGTCGCCAGCCCGGACAGGTTTGCATCATGACCTGCCCATGAAACCAAACGCCAGCGCAGCGCTCGAAGCTCTGAGCACAAGGGACTTGTGGTATGCCGATTCCCTGCTGGCATTTTCGAGGTTCAGAATCGACTCATGCAGTTCTTATCCCAGAATCATGGATGCCCCGGTTGGGGCGGTGAAATGGCCGGGCGTATCCGGTCGTTCGATTGGAGCCAGACCGAACTGGGTGCCATCGAGCACTGGTCCGCCAGTCTGCGCAGCGCAGTCCAGGTGCTGCTGGCGTCGCCTTTGCCGATGGTCATGTTGTGGGGCCGTCAGGGCTTCATGATCTACAACGATGCTTATGCCGAGTTCGCCGGCGGGCGCCATCCGTACCTGCTGGGCTGCGCGGTAGAGTTGGGCTGGCCGGAAGTGGCCGAATTCAATCGGCACGTACTGGATGTCTGCCTGGCTGGTGGCACCTTGTCCTATCGCAGCAAAGAGCTGGTACTGCTACGCAATGGCAAGCCCGAAGATGTCTGGATGGACCTTTATTACAGCCCGGTGCCCGACGATGATCAGTCTCCGGGCGGCGTGTTGGCGATCGTCGTGGAAACCACCGAGCTTGTGCTGACCGAGCGTGCCCGCCAGGAGGCCGAACGCAGCTACCGCGCCGTCAACGAGCGCATTCAGTTGGCCCTCTCGGCCGGGCCACTGCTGGGGTCGTTTGTCTGGGACATCCAGAACGACACACTTTCCGGCGATGAGCGTTTTTCCCGCACGTTCAATTACCCGCCAGACACGCCTCTGGATGCACTGCCTGTCGAGATTGCCCGCCAGAACATCCACCCCGATGACCTGGAGGAGGTGAACCGGCGGGTCGAACTGACCTTGCGCACCGGAACACCCTACAACGCTGAGTATCGGGTGCGTCGACTCGGCGGTGATTACCTGTGGGTGCTGGCCAGCGGCCGATGTGAATTCGATACGTTGGGCCGGCCGTTGCGTTTCCCCGGTGTGCTGATTGATATCAACGAACGCAAGGCGGCTGAAGCATCGCTGCTCAAGTTCACCCGTGATCTGGAGCAGCGTGTCGCCGAGGAAGTGCATGCGCGGTTGACGGCCGAAGAGCAGTTGCGCCAGTCGCAGAAACTCGAAGCCATTGGCGGACTCACCGGCGGTGTGGCTCATGACTTCAACAACTTGCTGCAGGTGATCGCCGGCAACCTGCACCTGTTGGCTCGCCACGAACCGCACAACGCCAATGTGCAGCGGCGGGTCAGTGCCTCCATCGAAGCGGTGGAACGGGGCGCCAAACTGTCCTCGCAATTGCTGGCGTTTGCCCGCCGCCAACCGTTGTCACCGGCGGTCTACAACCCACGACGAATCTTCGACGGTCTGGGCGAATTGTTGCAGCGGGCCTTGGGCGAAACCATCCAGATCGAAGTGACCTTGCCCGCCGAGCCCTGGTGCATCCACGTCGATCGCAATCAGCTTGAAAACGCTTTGCTGAACCTGGCGATCAATGCCCGCGATGCCATGTGTGGAGAGGGCACCATCGGCCTGATCGGCGAAAACATCGTGCTCGACGAATCGTCCTGCGCCGGTAAAGACATTCCGGCCGGTGACTATGTGCGCCTGTCGGTGATCGACCGCGGCGCGGGCATGCCTCCCGATGTCCTGGACCATGTGTTCGAGCCGTTTTTCACCACCAAGACTGACGGCCAGGGCACCGGGCTTGGGTTGAGCATGGTGTTCGGGTTCGTCAAGCAAAGTGGCGGGCATATCGAGATTACCAGTGACGTGGGAGAGGGCACGCGAGCGCAGATGTATTTCCCCCGCAGTCGGCAACCTGAAACAGGTGAAGAGGCCCCACACAGCCCGCTTCTGACCGGTGGGCAAGAGACGATTCTGGTGGTGGAGGATAACGAAGAGGTGCGCAGCGCGTCGGTGGAGCTGCTGGAACAGTCCGGTTATCGGACCCTCACGGCCGCCAACGCTGATGCGGCCATGGCGCTTTTGCTCGAAGGTGCCTCGGTGGATCTGATTTTTACCGATGTGGTCATGCCTGGCCTGATCAAGAGCTCTGACCTGGCGGCCTGGGCCAGGGTACAGACTCCGCCTATGCCCATACTGTTCACCTCGGGCCACACTCGGGACATCATTTCCCGCAACCACCAATTGAGCCCCGATACCCATCTGCTGAGCAAACCTTACGGCCCGGATGCCTTGATCACCATGGTGAGGACTGTGTTGGGCAGTTGATCGCGGCGCGCTAAACAAATGGAACCGAAGCCGCCATGCCACCTTCAAATGACCATGACCGGTCATCAATCCGGCCTGTCATGAATGAGGTGCCTATGAACCAAGATCCTGCAAACACCCAGCAACAAGGCCAGACGCAGGCCCCGTCACCGCGCAATGATCCGGCTATCGATCCTCAGGTTCCGACCGAGCCCGCGGGCACCCAGCCTGTCAGCCCGGCTGGGGCAGGCAAGGCCCAAAGCGCCGACAGCGAAGTCGATCAAAAAAATCACCACCAGGACAACGACAACACCTTCAGCCCTGGCTTCAAGCCTGACCCGGACCGCCCGGAATCCGGTGAGAGCACTGATGCCGATATCGATACGGATGGCGGTTAGCCAATGAGCCCTGCTTCTTTTCTTGAAGCTGGGCTTTCGGATTTCACGACGCCGTTGGGTGGCTGGCGCATCTATTGAGTGGATGAGTGAGGCGACAGGTCCATTCGATACCCAGCCCCCGGCTTGCCTTCATGTAATGCCGACTGGATTTTTTCATACAATGCATTGGCCTCGGCAGTCGTGATTGACCGCGAGCAATCCCGCAATACGACGCGCAACAGAGCATTTTCCTGGCCGGGTAACAGCCCGAGTCGCTCGATGGCTTGTGGTGGTAATTCAGACGAAGTCCAACGACCTTTGACTTGCATCTCCTCAATCCAACCAGAGCAGTCGCCAGCCGCCTGGAGCATTTTCTCAGTCAGTACTTCCTCACTCAAACCCGGAGTCACGGCCACTGAAATGTCCCGAGTAATTGAAGGCAAACGCGAAACCGTACTCCAAGGACGTAAATCTTGCATCTGGGCCTGAACTCGCTCATTAGGGTCACGCAACAGGCGAATATCCGGGATTCCCTTTCGTAGCATAGTCAACCGGTCCAGCCCCATCCCCAACGCCAGACCGCCATGACGCTGCGCATCGATTCCCAGCCGTTGCAATAACGAAGTGGCAATAAGCCCACACTCCAGCACTTCGACAGCAGAACCATCGTTTATCACATTCACCTCAATGCCACCTTCGGTGTAATGATGCGGACTGTCGCTGTAAACCCAAGGTTTATCGGGGACGGCGACCCCAAGGATATCGCCGACCAAGCGCAAAAGGTGTCCGCGCGCCGAGAGCTCGGGTTCACCCAGCACCCATATGTCCATCTGATGTGGCTCGGCGCAGTGCCAACGATCACGACTGTCGCGGCGGAACGTGATGCCCGGAGCGGCCAGCAAAATGACCTCTCCAGGCTTGCGTTCCTGAGCCGAACGTTGCAGCACAATTGGAATCTGGCTAGTGGTTTGTGTACGCAACAGTGAATGTTCGTCTATCCACCGGGTGTGTTCGCTGCCTAGAGTGATTTCTGCCGGGTCATAACCGAGCAGTCCGTAGTTCTCTTCGGCGGATACGATTCGTGGGCCGGTCTGTATTAGAGCCTGCGGCCACCCAGCACTGACCAGCCCTTCAATTATTTCGTTCATGATCAGGCGGACTGCATGTGCGGGCGAGTGCGCCTCAGTCAGATCTGTAATGGATAACGCCTGCTGAAGCGCGACGTCAGTCAGGTATTTCTTGGTAACACCCATTATTGGCCCCTTTGAATCAGTGTTTGCTACGGCTTGAACAGTCGGAGGAAAAACCTATCAACACTAGACCAAACAAACAACTTAATAAGGCGGATTTTAGTGTTTTCAGAACTCAGCTACAGATGCTTCCTACATAAATAATCTATTTTTATTGTCTGCTATTTTCAGTAGAAGTATTGGTTCTAAAAAGCGATCAAAAAATCATTTAAAAATCAGCATGGAATTTGAGCTAATACGACCACCCCCCGTTGAGCCGCAAGGGGGAAAATAAGGTAAAGGTGAAATCATGAAGAAGCAGAAAGTAATTCAGGAAAAACTTAATCGTATTACCTCAGGTCCAGAAAATTTTGGGTGGGCTCCATTGGCTTGGGCCTATATGGGTGATTGATATCGTTTGATTCAGAAGGGTGGCATGGATCAGCCACCCTTTTTCATAAGGAGCTACTTTATGTCGTCCATGACAAATATCCATACACTTTTTGGCGCTGAGGAATTCTGGGTTGTCGCCGATTCAGAGCAATTTCTTAACAAGTGTTCTAATTAAGGGCTAAAAACTGCGCATATCACCAAGGTCGAAGCTCTGCCTCGCAATAGCATAATTTTCTCCTTCAGCAACAGTGCCGCCAAACTCACATTAGAGATTGCGCAAGCCACACCCAGAAAGAGAAGTGTTTTTTGTGCTGCACAAGTTTTCGAGCTCTCCCTGAGTTGTGCAAGTTATAGTCTGAATTTGTTGCTAAATAGCGATTTCAAGAAGGCGCTGAAAAAACAGCGCGCCGTATTAAATATGCTTAATTCTTATGATTTGTTTTCAGTTACAGGCAACGGTTCTTGCGGGCGCGTTACTCTATTGCCCAAGGCAGAGCCTTATGCGCTGATTGCCGAGGATGTCTCTGGCGATTTCATACATTCCGTCGCCGAATTTTTCGAAGTTCATTATGCTCAAATGAAGCCTCAAGAACCCTGCCCATTTTTTTTAGTGGGGAGCTAAATATTTCTGGAATTCTGACTGTCCTGAGAAAGCCTAATCCGATGTTGCCCGAAGATATGAAAATGAAACTTCAGCAGCTATCTGATACCCTTTCTGAGAACGGAGGATTGCTGACTGTCGTGGAGAATAAGGTAACGTCTCTACGAACTGGTAATGGTGAATATATAGAAGTCTTGAAAATGGCCGCAGGAACTCGAGGTCTCGAATTAACCGAATTCGCCATCGGTGTCAACGATGAAATAGCGCCTCTTATAGATTACAAGATGAACTCGCAATTGAATGAGGGTGTCGGCGGTGTTCACTTGGCTATCGGAGATGGCTCTAGTGGTTATCACATTGATTTTCTTAGCCCAGCGGCCAATGTCAGCCCCATAACTCAATAACCTTAATAACGGCGTATGGCAAAGAGAGCAACTCCTCACTGGGGCAGGACTAATGCTCTCTTTTTGGTGAAGTAAAATATCAAGGGGGCGCTTCTCGAAGTTGCTCAGAGGCATTTCGGTATGCTGAGAGGTCCTCACGTTTGAAACCAAGAATGCCCTGCCAGATTAAACCAGCAGGGCTTCTCGGTCAGGCTGATGATCTCGTTAAACCCTACGTTATGATCGGGCTTTTTTTACATTCTCTGCTATTTACTTGGATGAGCGGCCTGGAGTTTCTTGGCCATTTCCAGATGTTTTTCCAAGTCTGGAAGCATTTTTTGCGCGAACGCCTTCAGCTCGGTGTTGCCGGGCTTCTTGTCGTCAGTGACGGTCTCGGCTTCTTTCTTGAACAGGGCAATGGTTTCTTCGTGGGCCATCACCTGGTTGTTGGCGTAGGCCGCATCAAACGATTCCTCGCGCATATCGAGAATCTTGGCCTTGGCCTTTTTCACCAGCGTGGTTTCGTCCGGCACTTCGATATCGTGTTTTTTCGCCAGCGAGATCAACTCCTCGTTGGCTTTGGTGTGGTCGGAAATCATCATGTTGGCGAATTCCTTGACGTCCGCCGAACTGCTTTTTTCCAGGGCCAGTTTGCTGGTTTCGATTTCCGCGATACCACCGGCCGCCGCGTTGTCGACGAAGTCGCTGGAAGTCGCGGCCCAAGCCATTCCCATACTGGTGCTCAAGGCAACTGCCAGGCCGAGTTGACGCAGGTTGAATCCGTCCATAGGTAAGTCTCCACACAGGTTGTACAAGGGACTTGTGTCGTCCTGTTCAATGGAGAGCGGCGGGCGGACAAAGGTTTGATTGCAAAGCGGTGCGGTACGACGAACGGTCACCGCTGGTCGGATTGGCGGTCGACAGAACCCCGTCGGCGAGGCCATTCTGATAGTCGACGAGCGCCGTAGAAGGCGTTAGCCATCGTTCTACCAAAGGAGGTGTTCCATGCCGGTGATCCACGATTTGTGCCAGGATCTCAACTGCACAAAAGACGACATCCAGCAAAAGCGCAGCGAGAATCCCAGGCTCGACTCGTTACTTCTCAAGTATTCCCAAATAGATGCCGAAGTGGTCGACGCCGAGAAACCGTCCTCCGCGGCACTGTCCGATGTTGCCCTGAAGACGCTCAAGGAGAAACGTTTGCAGGTCAAGGACGAAATCGCGCAGTACTTGCAGGGATAGTCCTAGGGCCGGGCTGTCGGTGAGGAGCCCTCTGCTTGCAGGAGGGCTTTTTTCGGCAGACTCGTCAGGTCAGCGGGTCCCAGCGCTGGGACCAGTCGCTGCCGGTCGTGACGATCTGGCGCAGCACTTCGAACGCTTGCTGCAACGCCGCCGAATCCCGATCCCTGGAGTACACGAGGTAAGTCGGGTAGTTGAATTCCGGCGCCTTGGGCACCCGCTCCAGGATGCCGCTGTCCAGATAGCTCTGCACCACTCGGGTCCGGAAGTAGCCGCTGCCGCCGTTCTCCAGAATGTACTGCAGGGCCAGGGGGCCGAGGTTGAACGTCACGGCCGCCTTGGCCTTGTCCGGCAGCGCAGTGTCGTGTTGACGACGGAAGTCGGCACTCCAGTCGATGTACACGTAGGGCTCGGGACGGGTCGCCAGGCGCACCAGGATCAGTTTCTCTTCCAGTAACTGTTCCACTTGCAGCCTCGGCCAGTATTCGGGCTGATACACCACGGCGGCATCCAGCAGGCCCAGTTCCAGTTGTTGCAGCAGTTTTTCGCCATCGCGGATGTCCATGCGCAGGGCATGGCCGGGGATTTTATGGCGCAGTTCCTCGGCCCAGGCGAGCATCAAGGGGTTGCATAGACTGACCTCGCCACCGAGGTGCAAAACGTTGCGAAAGCCTTCGGGCAAGGGCAGGTCTCGGCGGGCCGCTTCCCAGGTCTGCACCAGTTGATTGGCATACACCACGAAGGTTTCACCGTCGGCAGTCAGGCGCGCGCCGGCACGGTTGCGCACAAACAGCACGCAGCCAAGCTGGCTTTCAAGCTTCTGGACTCGCGCCGTGATAGCCGTCTGGGTGACGTGCAGCTTGTCGGCCGCGGCGGCGAGGCTGCCGTGGCGGACGATTTCCAGAAAGGTGCGGGCGAGGTCGATGTCCATGGTCAGGCCGATACGGGGAAAGCGGGGATTGTACGACACCTGCGAACTGCCGCAGGGTCCTTTGCTGAATGTACCGGCGCTATCGCGAGCAGGCTCGCTCCCACAATTGCTCCGGGTGATGAGGATTGAGCGTCGCTCCAGATCCCCTGTGGGAGCGAGCCTGCTCGCGATAGCGATGGATCGGCCAGTGGAAATGCTCAAGTAAAAACACAAATCCCGCCACAGAGGCGGGATTCGTTTGCAGCCAGGGCGCCCGTAGAAAGGGCAAGCAGACTCAGGCCGGGAACAATTCGGACAGCTTCATCGACAGCATCATGTCGCCTTCGACGCGCAGCTTGCCGCCCATGAACGCTTGCATGCCGTCGGTATCGCCGCTGACGATGCCCTTGAGGGTTTCGCTGTCCATGATCAGCGTGCAGTTGGCGTTCTCATTTTCGCCTTCTTGCAGCTCACAGGTGCCATCCTTGACGATCAGGGCGTATTGCTTGTCTTCGTCGGTGATGTTGAAACCAAATACCAGGTCCAGGCCGGCAGCGGCGGCAGGGTTGAACTTGGCTTTCATGGCTTGTACGGCGTCGGCTACGGAGGTCATGGTTTCGATCCTTATTTGGGTTATACAGCAAGGGTCTACAGTGATCCGGACTCAGCGAAAGGTGATGAGGTCCGGGGCCTTCAGCAGTTGCAGGTGGGCATGACTGTTGAAGGAAGCCAGGGCCACCTCGCGGCCCCTGAATTTCAGGTGGTTGAGCGAGGTGTTGACGATTTGCCAGTTCAGTTCGAAGGCCTGCCGCGCAGGCATCTGGGTGATCAGGTGGAGCAGGGCGGTGATGGTCCCGCCGGAAGTGAACACGGCGATTTTCTGGGAATTGTCGGCCTGCTCCAGAATGCGCTGCAGGCCGGCCTGCACGCGTTCGACGAAACCCAACCAGCTTTCCAGTTCGGGCGGGTCGTACTGGCCGCTGAGCCAGCGCTCGATGATCAACGCGAAGATGCGCTGGAACTCGGCGCGGTTCTGTGCGGCATTGCGCAGGATGTACAGGGCTTCGGGTTCCTGGGGCAGCATGTCCGGCAACAGGGCGCGGATCACCGCGTCGGCGTCGAACTCATTGAACGCCGAATCGATCTCCAGCCCGGGAACCGGCAGCCCCGCGGCGGACATCTGGCCCAGCGCACCGGTGGCGGTATCCTGCTGACGACGCAGGTCGCCCGAGAGGCAGCGATCGAACACGACACCCAGTTCGGCCAGGTGGCTGCCCAGCACTTGCGCCTGGCGTACACCGTTTGGCGAAAGGACATCGTAGTCGTCCGCACCAAAGGAGGCCTGGCCATGTCGAATCAGATAGATACTGCCCACGTCCGCGTCATCCCGGTACGTTGAAGGTTTGGCGAGGTTATGAGGATGGCGGTGAGCTGTCAATGAAAAAACATACGCTTGTTTGAAATGCCCGTTACAGCCTTGTCCAGCTGCGCTCCCGTTAAGGTAACCACAGGTTTCACGGCTGGTCGTGGCGCAGGCGCATGGGTATGCTGAACGTGTTGAGTGCCCGCCCTTGAGCGGCGTTTTGAATTTATTAGGAGCCATCGTGGAGTTTTTCATCGAATACGCCAGTTTCCTGGCCAAGACCGTGACGCTGGTGATCGCCATCCTGGTGGTGCTGGCCAGTTTTGCTGCCCTGCGCAGCAAGGGCCGGCGCAAGTCTGCCGGCCAGTTGCAGGTGAGCAAACTCAACGACTTCTACAAGGGACTGCGTGAGCGCCTGGAGCAGACGCTGCTGGATAAAGACCAGCTCAAGGCCCTGCGCAAGACCGAAGGCAAGGCTGAAAAGGCCGCCAAGAAACACAAGGACAAGCCGGCGGCCAAGCCTCGGGTATTCGTGCTGGATTTTGACGGTGACATCAAAGCCTCGGCCACCGAGAGCCTTCGTCATGAAATCACCGCATTGCTGACCCTGGCGACCCCGAAGGATGAAGTGGTGTTGCGCCTGGAAAGCGGTGGCGGCATGGTCCACAGCTACGGTCTGGCCTCCTCGCAACTGGCCCGGATCCGTCAGGCCGGCGTGCCGCTGACGGTGTGCATCGACAAGGTCGCGGCCAGTGGCGGCTACATGATGGCGTGCATCGGCGAGAAGATCATCAGCGCGCCTTTTGCCATTCTTGGCTCCATCGGCGTCGTGGCCCAGTTGCCAAACGTCAACCGTCTCCTGAAGAAGCACGACATCGATTTTGAAGTGCTGACGGCCGGTGAATACAAGCGCACGTTGACGGTGTTTGGCGAAAACACCGAGAAGGGTCGGGAGAAGTTCCAGGAAGACCTGGACATCACCCATGAGTTGTTCAAGAACTTCGTGTCCAACTACCGTCCGCAACTGGCCATTGATGAAGTGGCGACTGGCGAAGTCTGGCTGGGCGTCGCAGCATTGGACAAGCGCCTGGTGGACGAGCTGAAAACCAGCGATGAATACCTGGCCGAACGAGCCAAGAGTGCCGAGCTGTACCACTTGCACTACGCCGAGCGCAAAAGTTTGCAGGAGCGTATTGGCATGGCGGCCAGTGGTTCGGTGGACCGGGTGCTGCTCAGTTGGTGGAGCCGCCTGACCCAGCAGCGGTTCTGGTAACGGCTAACCCGCACATCCAGCATCACCTGCTCACGCGAGCCGCTATCGCGAGCAGGCTCGCTCCCACATTGGGTTCAGGGTGGGCTGAAGATCAGGTTCCGCACCAATCATCCATCCATAAAAAAGCCCTGAACCGGAACACCCGGATCAGGGCTTTTTTTGTATCAGGTTTCAGCGACGACGAAACAACGGCAACGGTTCGTCAGTAGCGGCCTGGTAGGTCACCGAGAAATCCTTGAGGCTTTCGAGGGCTTCAAAGGGGTCCTTGTCGGCGCGCAAGGCAAAGGCGTCGAAACCGCAACGGCGCATGTAGAACAGTTGGTCGCGCAGCACATCGCCAATCGCCCGCAATTCGCCCTTGAAGCCATAGCGGTCACGCAGCAGGCGAGCGTTGGAGTAGCTGCGACCGTCGGTGAAGGCCGGGAAGTTCAGGGCGATGACCTGGAACTGATTGGCGTCATCACCGATTTCCTCCGCCTCTTCGTCGGCGTCCAGCCACACACCCAGGCCGCCATCGCGAGCCTTGAGGGCGTGAGCATGATCGCGCCACAGGGCCAGGGGCACGATCAGGTCGTCGCAGTTGGAAATACCATCGAGGGTCGCGTCCTTGGGCAACAGGTGCCAGGTTTCGTCGATAACCTCGTCGTTCTTAATTATTCGCTGCATAGACGCGTTCCTTGAAGAGGTCGATGCCGATACGTTGATAAGTGTCGATGAAACGCTCGTCTTCGGTACGTTGTTCGATGTACACGTCGATCAGCTTCTCGATCACGTCAGGCATGTCGTCCTGGGCAAACGACGGGCCAAGGATCTTGCCCAGGCTGGCGTCGCGGCTACCGCTGCCGCCCAGGGAGACCTGGTAGAACTCCTCGCCTTTTTTGTCTACGCCCAGGATGCCGATGTGGCCGACGTGGTGGTGACCACAGGCGTTCATGCAACCGGAAATGTTCAGGTCCAGCTCGCCGATGTCGAACAGGTAGTCCAGGTCGTCGAAACGACGCTGGATCGACTCGGCGATAGGGATCGACTTGGCGTTGGCCAGGGAGCAGAAATCGCCGCCCGGGCAGCAGATTATGTCGGTCAGCAGGCCGATGTTCGGCGTGGCGAACCCTTGCTCGCGCAACTCGCCCCACAGGGTGAACAACTGGCTCTGTTCAACGTCCGCCAGGATGATGTTCTGTTCGTGGGAGGTGCGCAGTTGACCGAAGCTGTAGCGCTCAGCCAGGTCGGCCACGGCGTCCAGCTGCTTGTCGGTGATGTCGCCCGGCGCGACGCCGGTCGGCTTCAGGGACAGGGTCACCGCGACGTAGCCAGGCTTCTTGTGGGCCAGGGTGTTGCGGGTGCGCCAGCGGGCGAAGCCCGGATGTTCTTTGTCGAGCGCGGCCAGCTCGGCGTCCTGGTTGCTCAGGGCCTTATAGTCCGGGTCGACGAAATGCTTGGCTACGCGATGGACTTCGGCTTCGGTCAGGGTGGTCTGGTCGCCGCGCAGGTGAGCCATTTCGGCCTCGACCTTTTCGGCGAACACTTCTGGCGTAAGGGCCTTGACCAGGATCTTGATCCGCGCCTTGTACTTGTTGTCACGACGGCCGTAGCGGTTGTACACCCGCAGGATGGCGTCTAGGTAGCTCAGCAGGTCTTGCCATGGCAAGAACTCGTTGATGAACGCGCCGACCACCGGCGTACGGCCCAGGCCGCCGCCCACCAGCACACGGAAGCCCAGCTCGCCGGCGGCGTTGTAGACCGTCTCCAGGCCGATGTCGTGGACTTCAATGGCCGCACGGTCCGAGGTCGAGCCATTGATGGCGATCTTGAACTTGCGCGGCAGGTAGGCGAATTCCGGGTGGAAGGTGGTCCACTGGCGAACGATCTCGCACCAGGGGCGCGGGTCGATCAACTCATCGGCCGCGACACCGGCGAACTGGTCGGTGGTGACGTTGCGCAGGCAGTTGCCGCTGGTCTGGATCGCGTGCATCTGCACGGTGGCCAGTTCAGCCAGGATCTGGGGCACATCTTCCAGGGCCGGCCAGTTGTACTGGACGTTCTGGCGGGTACTGATGTGGGCATAGCCTTTGTCGTAGTCGCGGGCAATCTTGGCCAGCATGCGCACCTGACGCGAGGTCAGTTGGCCATAGGGCACCGCTACGCGCAGCATCGGGGCGAAGCGCTGGATATACAGGCCATTCTGCAAACGCAGAGGGCGGAATTCTTCTTCGCTCAGCTCGCCTGCCAGATAGCGTCGGGTCTGATCACGGAACTGCTTGACGCGGTCCTCGATGATCCGCTGATCGTACTCGTCATATACGTACATATAAGTCTCGTTCTCAGGCTTGGGCCGATCAGAAACAGCTGCGTGTTGGCTCGCTGGAATCGGATTCTGCCTCGGCAATTCTGCGCGCACGGCCGCGCACTCCTACAGGAGCCGGTGCAAGATACCTGTTTTGAGTTATGCGCAAAAGTGATGTTTGAGTATATGTAAAGAACCAAATCGACTAATGGGATTGATTATTGCCTAACCCACATTTGTCGTGCGGGCAATCATCGTCTTAACTGTGGTCGAGTCCCTATGCAATCACCTACAAAACCGACAAGAGGCGATGCAATGAGCAATCCGACCAAAGCAAGGAAAAGCGACAGTACTGTTGATGCCTGGGCCATTTTGTTCCTGATTATCCTGGTGGTGGGCACTGCGGTGTTCTGGGTCAGTCACCAATAGAGCGGTGGTGAAAAAACGGTGGGAGCGAGCCTGCTCGCGATAGTGGTGGTTCAGTCAATCATGAAGTGACTGACAAACCGCTATCGCGAGCAGGCTCGCTCCCACAGGGGGGTTACGTGTGTCGTAGACAGATTTACAACCCCGCCAGATGCACCACCAGCTTGACGATGCCAAACAGTGTCAGGGCGAAGATCACCGTGAAGGCGATGCCCAATACCACGAAGTGACTCGGCTTGCCGTGGGTGAAGTCACGGGCGCGATTCTTGCCGCTCTGCACGCCGAAGGCGGCAGCCAGCACGCTGTGCACCATCTGCCACAGGGTCGGCGGCTTGTTGTCGATCGGATCGTCCATAAATCCCTCGTCTGCCATGGGTTTGGAACAAGCATAGACAAAAGATCGCAACCTGCGGCAGCCCCTACAGCAATACACAAAACCCTGTAGGAGCCTGCGATCCTTTAAGGCTCTTAGTTGTCGTAACCCAAATTCGGCGCCAACCAGCGCTCAGTCACGCTCAAGTCCTGGCCTTTGCGCGCGGTATAGCTCTGGACCTGATCCTTGTCGATCTTGCCCACGGCGAAGTATTGCGCATGGGGATGGGCGAAATACCAGCCGCTGACGGCTGCCGCCGGGAACATGGCGTAATGCTCGGTGAGGAATACGCCGCTGCGTCCAGCCTTCAGTTCGCTGGCCTCGGGGTCGAGCAGGCGGAACAAGGTGGCCTTTTCGGTATGATCCGGGCAGGCCGGGTAGCCGGGGGCAGGGCGGATGCCGGTGTATTGCTCTTTGATCAGGGCGTCGTTGTCCAGGCTTTCGTCCTTGGCGTAACCCCAATGTTCCTTGCGCACCTGCTGGTGCAGCCATTCGGCGCAGGCCTCGGCCAAGCGGTCGGCCAGGGCCTTGACCATGATCGAGTTGTAGTCGTCGCCGGCTTCCTGGTAGGCCTTGGCGACTTCTTCGGCGCCGATGCCGGCGGTGGTGATGAAGCCGCCCACGTAGTCGGTCACACCGCTGTCCTTGGGCGCGACGAAGTCGGCCAGGGAGAAGTTCGGCTTGCCATCGGTCTTGATGATCTGCTGGCGCAGGTGATGTAGGCGGGCCAGTGGCTTGCCATCCTCGCCATAGACTTCCAGATCGTCGTCATGCACCTGGTTGGCCGGCCAGAAGCCGAACACGGCGCGGGCGCTGATGAGTTTCTCGTCGATGAGCTTGCGCAGCATCGCCCGGGCATCGGCGTACAGGGCAGTAGCCGCTTCTCCGACCACTTCGTCGGTCAGGATGCGCGGGTACTTGCCGGCCAGGTCCCAGGAAATGAAGAACGGCGTCCAGTCGATGTATTCGGCCAGGACGTTGAGGTCAATGTTGTCCAGCACCTTGGCGCCGGTAAAGGTCGGCTTGACCGGCTGGTAGCTGCTCCAGTCGAACTGCGGCTTCTTCGCCACGGCGGCCGGGTAGCTCAAGCGTTCGGTACGGGCGCTGCGGTTGGCGGTGCGCTCGCGAACGTCGATGTACTCCAGGCGGGTTTTCTCGACGAATGCCGGCTTGAGTTCCTTGGACAGCAACTGGGTGGCCACGCCCACGGCGCGCGAGGCGTCGGTGACGTAGATCACCGCGTCGTTGCTGTACTTGGGTTCGATTTTCACTGCCGTGTGGGCCTTGGAGGTCGTGGCGCCACCGATCATCAGGGGCAGGTGGAAATCCTGGCGCTGCATCTCGCGGGCCACATGCACCATCTCGTCCAGGGACGGAGTGATCAGGCCGGACAGCCCGATGATGTCGCACTTCTGCTCCTTGGCCACCTGCAGGATCTTCTCTGCCGGCACCATCACGCCCAGGTCGACCACGTCATAGCCGTTGCAACCGAGCACCACGCCGACGATATTCTTGCCGATGTCGTGGACGTCGCCCTTGACCGTGGCCATGAGGATCTTGCCCTTGGCTTCCGGCTTGTCGCCTTTTTCCGCCTCGATGAATGGAATCAGGTGGGCCACGGCCTGCTTCATCACCCGGGCGGACTTCACCACCTGGGGCAGGAACATTTTGCCGGCGCCGAACAGGTCGCCGACGATGTTCATGCCGGCCATCAACGGGCCTTCGATGACTTCGATCGGCCGGGCGAACGACAGCCGCGATTCCTCAGTGTCTTCGACGATGTGCGTGGTAATGCCCTTGACCAGCGCGTGTTCCAGGCGCTTGTTCACTTCCCAGCCACGCCACTCTTCGGTTTCCGCTTCCTTGACGCTGCCGTCGCCCTTGTA
The DNA here is from genome assembly GCF_032614175.1 of Pseudomonas sp. P105. Classification (NCBI taxonomy): domain Bacteria; kingdom Pseudomonadati; phylum Pseudomonadota; class Gammaproteobacteria; order Pseudomonadales; family Pseudomonadaceae; genus Pseudomonas; species Pseudomonas sp. P105. The sequence goes on along the minus strand of NZ_CP126693.1, from coordinate 3,993,499 downwards.
CTTGTCGGCGATGGCGAGCAGGGCGTCGGTGCCTTCAGGCGTGCGGTTGAGGATCACGTCTTCCACCGCGTCGCGCAGTTCCACCGGGATCTGGTCGTAGATCTCCAGCTGTCCGGCGTTGACGATGCCCATGGTCAGGCCCGAGCGGATTGCATAGAGCAGGAACACCGAATGAATCGCCTCGCGCACCGGGTTGTTGCCCCGGAACGAGAAGGACACGTTGGACACGCCACCCGAGGTCAGCGCATAAGGCAGTTCATCGCGGATGTAGGCGCAGGCGTTGATGAAATCCACGGCATAGTTGTTGTGCTCTTCGATACCGGTGGCGACGGCGAAGATGTTCGGGTCAAAGATGATGTCTTCCGGCGGGAAGCCGACTTCATTGACCAGGATGTCGTAGGAGCGCTTGCAGATTTCCTTCTTGCGCGCTTCGGTATCGGCCTGGCCGGCTTCGTCGAAGGCCATCACCACCACGGCGGCGCCGTAGCGTTTGCACAACTTGGCGTGATGGATGAACTGCTCGACGCCTTCCTTCATGCTGATGGAGTTGACGATGCCCTTGCCCTGGATGCACTTGAGGCCGGCCTCGATCACTTCCCATTTCGAGGAGTCGATCATGATCGGCACCCGGGAAATGTCCGGTTCACCGGCAATCAGATTGAGGAAGGTCACCATGGCCTTCTTCGAATCGAGCATGCCCTCGTCCATGTTGATGTCGATCACCTGCGCACCGGCCTCGACCTGTTGCAGGGCCACTTCCAGGGCTTCGGTGTAGTTGTCCTCGCGGATCAGCCGGGCGAACTTGGCCGAACCGGTGATGTTGGTCCGCTCGCCGACGTTGACGAACAGCGAGTTGCGATCAATCGTGAACGGTTCCAGGCCCGACAGGCGGCAAGCCCGCGGGATCTCCGGAATCTGGCGCGGTGCGTAGCCGGCCACGGCCTTGGCGATGGCTTCGATGTGCGCCGGGGTGGTGCCACAGCAGCCGCCGACGATGTTCAGGAAGCCGCTTTGGGCAAACTCTTCGATGACTTTGGCGGTGTCCACCGGCAGTTCGTCGTATTCACCGAATTCATTGGGCAGACCGGCGTTCGGGTGCGCCGATACGTGGGTGCTGGCCTTATTCGACAGTTCTTCGAGGTACGGGCGCAGTTCGCTGGCACCGAGGGCGCAGTTCAACCCAACGGAGATCGGCTTGGCGTGGGCGACGGAGTTCCAGAAGGCTTCGGTGGTCTGGCCGGACAGTGTGCGGCCGGACGCGTCGGTGATGGTGCCGGAGATCATGATCGGCAGTTCGACGCCTAATTCCTCATACACCCCTTGCACGGCGAAAATCGCTGCCTTGGCATTAAGCGTGTCGAAAATGGTTTCGATGAGGATCAGGTCGGCGCCGCCTTCGATCAGGCCCTTGGTGGCCTCGGTGTAATTCTCCACCAGCTCGTCGAAGGTCACGTTGCGGTAGCCGGGGTTGTTCACGTCTGGCGACAGCGAGCAGGTGCGGCTGGTCGGGCCCAGCACGCCGGCTACGAAGCGCGGCTTGTCCGGTGTTTCCAGGGTCTTGGCGTCGGCGACCTTGCGGGCCAGGCGCGCGCCTTCCAGGTTCAGTTCGTAGGCCAGGCCCTGCATGCCGTAGTCGGCCTGGGACACCTGGGTGGCGTTGAAGGTGTTGGTTTCCAGAATGTCGGCACCGGCATCCAGGTAGGCTTTTTCGATGGCGCCGATCACATCCGGACGGCTCAGGACCAACAAATCATTGTTGCCCTTGACGTCGCTCGGCCAGTCGGCGAAACGCTTGCCACGATAGTCCTGTTCCTCAAGCTTGTAGCTCTGGATCATCGTACCCATGCCGCCGTCGAGGATCAGAATGCGTTCCTTGAGGGCCTGCTGGAGAAGATAAAGGCGAGCGCTGCGATCGGACATAGGACTACCTGGAAAAAGACCATTACGAAGGCGGGGATGATAGCAAACCTGTACAGGATTTGATCATGGGTGGCTTTTGCATGAATCCTGCTCATGTTTGCATCGCGATGGCGGCCCGGTAGAATCGCCGGATTATCTCTTAGGGACCCGAGACATGCCGTACCGCGTCTTATTCGGCAGTCTGTTGCTGCTGTTGTCTTTTTACTCAGTGGCAAAGGATCCCGCCCCGGCGATTTCCTACACTCGCGATATCCAGCCGATCTTCACGGAAAAATGCGTCGCCTGCCACGCCTGCTATGACTCTGCGTGCCAATTGAACCTGGGCAGTGGCGAAGGCGTGTCCCGGGGCGCGAGCAAGCTGCCGGTCTATGACGGTGAACGACACCAGGCTGCCGAACCCACCCGTTTGTTCTATGACGCCTCCGGCCAGCGGGCCTGGCAGCGCAAAGGCTTCTATTCCGTGCTGGATGCTCAAGGCAGTCAGGCCGCGCTGATGGCGCAGATGCTCGAACTGGGCCACAACACACCGTTGCAGCCCAACGCCAAGCTGCCCCAGGACGTCGTGCTTGGGCTTGAGCGTGACAACAGCTGCCCGATGCCGGGGCAATTCGATGAGTACGCCGCTGCGCATCCCAAGGAAGGCATGCCTCTGGCGGTCACTGGCCTGACCGACCAGCAATATCAGACCTTGCAGCGCTGGCTGGCCGCGGGTGCACCCATCGATCAGCAAGCGCTGGCGCCGAGCGCCGCCGAAGCCTTGCAGGTGGTGCAGTGGGAAAACCTGCTCAACGCCCCTGGCGCCCGGGAAAGCCTGGTGGGCCGGTGGTTGTTCGAGCACTGGTTTCTGGCGCACATCTATTTCAAGGATGGCGAGCCGGGGCATTTCTTCCAGTGGGTACGTTCGCGCACGCCTACCGGCCAGCCAATCGATCTGATCAACACCCGCCGCCCGAACGATGACCCTGGCACCCGTGTGTATTACCGGCTCTGGCCGGTACAAGGGGTGATCGTGCACAAGACCCACATCACCTACGGGTTGAGCGCGGCAAAAATGGCGCGGATCAAGAGCCTGTTCTACAGCGGCAGATGGCAGGTCACTGCGTTGCCAGGGTACGGCCCGGAGCGGCGGGCCAACCCGTTTTCCACCTTCGAGGCGATCCCGGCCCAGGCCCGCTATCAGTTCATGCTCGATAACGCCGAGTATTTCGTGCGCACATTTATCCGCGGCCCGGTTTGCCGGGGCCAGATCGCCACGGACGTGATTCGCGACAACTTCTGGGCGTTGTTCCAGGCCCCGGAACATGATCTGTACATCACCGACCCCAATTACCGCGGCCAGGCCACGCCGTTGCTGGCGATGCCGGGGCAGAATGACGACGTGGGCAGCGTCCTGAGTCTGTGGCTGGACTACCGGGACAAGCGCAACGAGTACGAAGCCTTGCGTCGCGACAACTACGCCGACCTGCCTGCGCCCAGTTGGTCGACGCTGTGGGCCGGCAACGACAATGCCTTGCTGAGCATTTTCCGGCATTTCGACAGTGCTTCGGTCACCAAGGGCCTGATTGGCGAGGTGCCACAGACGATGTGGCTGTTCGACTTTCCATTGCTGGAGCGCACTTATTATCAGTTGGCGGTGAACTTCGACGTGTTCGGCAACGTGTCCCACCAGGCCCAGACGCGACTGTATTTCGACCTGATTCGCAACGGTGCGGAGCAGAACTTCCTGCGCCTGATGCCAGCCGATTCCCGCGAGGACTACCTCAACGATTGGTATCAGTCGGGCGGAAAATTCAAGATGTGGCTCGATTACGAGGCTATCGACGACGATAAACCCACCGCTCTCAAGCTTGACGAAGATGACCCCAAGCGCGATTTCGTCCAGCAATTGCTGGTTCGTTATGGCGACTTGAACGCGCGGCCCGATCCGATCAACCGGTGTAATGGCGCCTATTGCTCGCGTCCGAACATTGATCCGGCCTTACAGAACGCCGAACAGGCCCTCAGTCGCCTGGCTTCCAGACCGGCGGCGGGGCTGAGCGTCATCAACCAGTTGCCGGAAGCGACCATGTTGCGCGTCGAAACCGTCAGCGGTCGCCGTGAGGTCTACAGTCTGCTGCGCAACCGCGCTCACAGTAACGTGGCGTTTTTGCTCGGCGAGGCGCTGCGATACCAGCCGGGGCTGGACACCTTGACGGTCTATCCGGGCGTGCTGAGCAGCTATCCGAACTTCATCTTCAACATCCCCGCCGAGCAAGTGCCGGCCTTTGTCGACGCCATGGAGGGCGCCCGGGACGGGCAGGCGTTCGAGCGGATTGTCGAGCGCTGGGGCATTCGGCGCAGTCACCCGCAGTTCTGGCAGTACTTCCATGACCTGAGCCACTACCTGCAGGAGACGGCGCCGCTGGAAAGTGGGGTGCTGGACATGAATCGCTACCAGAACCTCTGACCAGGATATCCGGGCGCTTTCCTGACAAAAATACTAGGACTTTGTCCGGCGCGATGATTGGCGTAAACTGCCGACAAGCCTGCGAGGAGTTTCCATGACCGCCATTACCATTACCGATGCCGCCCACGATTACCTGGCCGACCTGCTGTCCAAGCAGAACACCCCAGGTATCGGGATCCGCATCTTCATCACCCAGCCCGGCACCCAGTACGCTGAAACCTGCATTGCCTACTGCAAGCCGGGGGAAGAGAAACCTGAAGACACCGCGCTGGGGCTCAAGAGCTTCACCGCATACATCGACTCGTTCAGCGAAGCGTTCCTGGACGACGCGGTGGTCGACTATGCCACCGACCGCATGGGCGGCCAGTTGACCATCAAGGCGCCGAACGCCAAGGTGCCGATGGTCAATGCCGACAGCCCGGTCAACGAGCGCATCAATTATTACCTGCAAACCGAAATCAACCCGGGGCTGGCCAGCCACGGCGGCCAGGTATCGCTGATCGACGTGGTGGAAGACGGCATCGCCGTGCTCCAGTTCGGCGGCGGTTGCCAGGGCTGCGGCCAGGCCGACGTGACCTTGAAGGAAGGCATCGAGCGCACCTTGCTCGAGCGTATCCCGGAACTCAAGGGCGTGCGCGACGTGACCGACCACACGCAGAAAGAAAACGCCTACTACTGATAGGTGTTCGCTGCGGATATAAAAAACGGCGCCCGTGAGCGCCGTTTTTTTATGGGTGGATCCGACATCCGCGCAAGCTGATCCACCGCTTTCGCGAGCAAGCCCGCTCCCACATTGGGGCGGCGGTGATGTTCGATTTTTTAATCGCCGCAAATCCCTGTGGGAGCAAGCTCGCTCTTAAAGTTGTATTTTCAGGGCCTGTAGAGATGCGCGTGCCCGGCGCGGTAGAGCGACGACTCACTGAACACATCATTACCCAGTACGCGTCCCACCAGAATCAGCGCCGTGCGTCGAAAGCCCTTGGCCTGGACCTTTTCGGCAATATCAGCCAGCGTACCCACCACCCAATCCTGATCCGGCCATGTCGCCCGGTGAATCACGGCAATCGGGCAATCCGCGCCGTAGTGGGGCAGCAGTTCGCTGACGATTTTTTCCAGATGATTGACGCCCAAGTGAATCGCCATGCTCGCCCCGTGCTGCGCCAGGCTGCCCAGTTCTTCGCCGGCGGGCATCGCGGTTTTGTCTGCGTAGCGGGTGAGGATCAGGCTTTGGGACACGTCCGGCAAGGTCAGTTCGGCGCCCAGCAGGGCGGCGCAGGCGGAGGTCGCGGTCACGCCGGGGATGATCTCGAACGGGATGTCCAGTTCCCGCAGGCACCGAATCTGCTCGCCAATGGCACCGTACAGGCTCGGGTCGCCGGAGTGTACCCTGGCCACGTCCTGGCCCTTGAAGTGAGCGGCCTTGACCAACTCGATAATCTGCTCCAGGTGCAGCTCGGCGCTGTTGACCACCTGTTCGGCGCTGTGGCCTTCCAGCACGGCTGTGGGCACCAGGGAGCCGGCGTAGATGATCAGCGCACAGCTGCGGATCAGTCGCTGGCCTTTGACAGTGATCAGTTCCGGGTCGCCAGGGCCGGCGCCAATGAAATATACGGTCATGACCGGTTCCTAAAGGTGAGTCGGCGACCCTTTGAATGAAGATCGCTCATGATCCAGGGCGCGAATTATCGGGTTTTACGACGTCACCGCCAATGCCAGTGTGGCGCTTGGGGTCTTTTGGCGAGGAATCAACAGCGTCGCAGGTGTCGCGCCCAACCGGTCGGCCAGGGCCAGGGCAGCGCTTTCGGCGATGCCATAGCAACCGGTGCGTTCAAAAGCGATCTCGGAGCGGTGACTGAGCCGCTGCTGGTAGCTCGACAACTGCCCGGCATTGAAACAGGTCAGCGGCAACTCCAGTTGCTCGGCCAGCTCTAGCAGGCCCGGCTCGTCACGCTTGAGGTCGATACTGGCCAAGGCGCGAACCTCAGAGAGCTCGATGCCGTGTGCCCGCAAAGTCTGATCAAGCAGTTCTCGCAGCGTGCTGGCCGGGCAGCCGCGTTGACAGCCCAGGCCGACCACCAGGATCGGCCCGGTGCTCATGCGTCGTGCTGAGCCTGGTCGCCACGCCGGAACAACCATGCGCTGACCAGGCCCAAGGCCAGCCAGAACGCAACGTTGGTCACTTGCGAGGCGAGCTTGAACTGGCTTTCAAGTGCTTCGGGCGCCAGCATCGAGTGGACCTCAGGCTGCGGCGCACCGATGACATGGGGCACCAGCAAGGTCGCCACGCCCAACAGTTTGAGCAACCAATGCCTGCCGAAGACAATCAGGGCGATACCTACCGCAGTGGAGGCCGCCGTGCCGATCCACCACATCTGCCGCTGGGCCAGATCGGCCGCCGCCGTGCCGGGCAGCTCCGGTGGCAGGCCGAGGGTGGGGGCCAGGACAAACGTGGCATAACCGGCCAAACCCCAAAGCAATCCCTGGGACGTGCGGGTCGGCGCCCGCAGCGTGTACAAGCCCGCCAACATCAGGGCGAAACCCACTGCGACCACCAGATTGCCGCCGGTGGTGGAGAGCAGTCGTTGCCAACCGTCTTCCGGCTCCCACGCTTGGGCATCATGGGAGTGAACGGCCCCAGCGGCGTGCTCATGGTGCTCGGTAGCCGGTGCGCTTTCGTAGGTTTCGGCCTGCAGAATCAGCGGCGATACCCAGAAACTCTGGAGGAGGGTCAGCAGCAGGGCGGCCAGCAACCCGCTGAAACCGGCGGTTTGCGCGATACGCTTGATCATGTCGTCAGGTCTCAATGGCACGGGAATGCGGCGCTGTGGCGGGTGTCGTGGGCCGCGTTGTGCACCGCTTCGATGTGGGAGAAACCGGCGAAATAGACCAGGCCTGCACCGAGGATCGAGGCGAAAATCGCCGCGCTCAGGCGCTGGCTCAGGGTCGTGGAGCTGCTGGCGGTACGGGCGGTGCTGCTGATGGTCGACATGGCGCTTCCCTATGGTCTCTTGTCATCGGGTGAAGCGAGCGCAATGAAACCCCGGGCGCAGGCCCGCCAAGGTTCGAACAGCGCCCGCCCACCGCGGGTTTGTTGATGCATGAGTCATGGGCCGGTCTCCGGGCTCGCGAGGGGCAGGGCTTGTGCCTGGCCGACAAGCGTCACCTTCCCATGCCGTGAGGCACAGTGGATCTGACGCTTCTCTCGCTTACCGTTGCGGGGGCAGCACCGGACTGACGTGGCCTTGAAGTAAAGCACACGATTCACCGGTTTCCCGTTTCACCCTGTGAAGGGCACCCGTAACTAGGCGCACAGGAGAGCATGGGCGGGGGCGGGGCGTCAATTGGCTGATACCCGTTGCGCCCATCGCAAGCAGGCTCGCTCCCACAGTTGAGCTTTGTTGAACATGAGTTTTGTGATCGGCGAAATTTACTGTGGGAGCGAGCCTGCTCGCGATAGGGCCCGCAAGACACCACAGAACTCACCTGCGGACATTGACCCGCCCCCACACCCTGCGTAGCCTTGCGCCTTCGAGGTTCTTCGGCATCGGCCGAAGCTAAGAAGGGAACGCGGTCCAAGCCGCGGCTGCCCCCGCAACTGTGAACGGTGATGTTTCTGCAAGGCCACTGTGCATGCTCTTGACCAAGGGTGCACGGGAAGGCGCAGTAACTGCCAGTCGAATGACTGGCCCGCCGTCAGCCAGGAGACCTGCCTCGACACAGATTCTCACTACAACCGGGCGGGGTGATCCGGTGGCGAAATCTTCCGCGTGCGCCCATGCGTGCGGGTTGTCGTCCCGTTTGCCCGCCACCTTGCCAAAGGGCATCCGATGAAAACACTGGCCAAACTCCCTGTCACCATCGTCACCGGCTTCCTCGGCTCGGGTAAAACCACCTTGCTGCGGCACATGCTCGACAACGCCCAGGGCCGCCGCATCGCCGTGATCGTCAATGAGTTCGGCGAGCTGGGTATCGACGGCGAGATCCTCAAGCAGTGCTCGATCGGCTGCACCGAAGAAGAAGCCAACGGTCGCGTCTATGAACTGGCCAACGGTTGCCTGTGCTGCACCGTGCAGGAAGAGTTTTTCCCGGTGATGCGCGAGTTGGTGGCGCGGCGCGGTGACCTCGATCACATCCTTATCGAAACCTCCGGCCTCGCCCTGCCCAAACCGCTGGTCCAGGCTTTCCAGTGGCCGGAAATCCGCAGCGCCTGCACCGTCGATGCGGTCATCACCGTGGTCGACAGCCCGGCCGTGGCCGCCGGCACGTTCGCCGCGTTCCCGGACCAGGTCGATGCCCAGCGCAAACTTGACCCCAACCTGGATCACGAATCACCGCTGCACGAGCTGTTCGCCGATCAACTGGCGAGCGCCGACCTGGTGATCCTCAACAAAGCTGACCTGATCAGCCCTGAAGACCTGGCCAAGGTGCGCCTGGAAGTGGCCGAAGAGCTACCGACGGCGGTCAAGGTCATCGAAGCCAGTAGCGGCCGCTTGCCTTTGGAAGTGTTGATCGGCCTGGGCGCCGGCTCCGAGGAGCACATCGACAGCCGCCACAGCCATCACGATCATCACCATGACGGCGACGATGATGATCATGATCATGACGCGTTCGACTCCATTTCCATCGAACTGCCCCAGGCCGACGAAAGCCTGCTGCTGGACGCGCTGACCCAACTGGTGGTCCAGCACGGCGTGCTGCGGGTCAAGGGGTTCGCGGCCATTCCTGGCAAGCCGATGCGTTTGCTGATCCAGGGCGTGGGCACGCGCTTCGACAAACATTTCGACCGGCAGTGGGGTGCCGATGAAGCGCGGGTGACCCGTCTGGTGCTGATCGGCCAGGCGCTGGATGCCGGGCTGCTCGAAGCGCAATTGCGCGCCGCCCTCAGCGTCTAAGCCATGCACCTGCTCAGGACCCAGCCCGGCGGTTTCGTGTCGGACGACAACATTGCCGATCTCGGACAAACCCCCGCCGAGCTGGTGATCCTGTGCAGCGGCGACTCCAGCCTGGCGTTGCTGGCCGAAGCGGCGCGGCAGTTGCCGGACGACTATCCGCAGTTTCGCCTCGCCAACCCGATGCAGGTGCAAAACCACGCCTCGGTGGATCTGTATTTCGACGACGTGTTGCGTCACGCCAAGGTCATCCTGCTTTCCCTGCATGGCGGCATCGGTTATTGGCGCTACGGCATTGAACGTCTTATGGAACTGGCCGAGCGCGGGGTGAAGCTGATCCTGGTGCCGGGGGACGATCGACCCGACCCGGAACTCAGCGACCTGAGCAACGTGCCCAATGAGGATCGGGACCGGCTCTGGCAGTTCCTGCGCCAAGGCGGTTTGGGCAATGCCCTGGACCTGTTCCATAACCTGGCCAGCCAATGGTTCGGTCGCGACTATCCTTGGGGCGAACCGCAAACCCTGCCGCGCACGGCGATCTACCATCCGGAACGAACCAACGCCAGCCTGAGTGATTGGCAAAGCGACTGGCGGGCCGGGCAGCCGGTGGCGGCGGTGCTGTTTTATCGCTCCCACCTGCAAGCAGCGAACACGGCGTTCATCGACGTGTTTTGCCAGCGTCTGCAAGCGGCGGGGCTCAATCCCTTGCCCATTGCCGTGGCGAGCCTCAAGGAGCCCGCTTGCCTGGCCTTGGTTGAAGACTGGATGGATGAGGTGGCGGCGGGAGTGATCCTCAACACCACCGGTTTCGCCCAATCGAGCCCCGAAGCGCCGCACTTGCGACCATTTCGCCGCAACATCCCGGTGATTCAGGCGATCTGCGCCCAGGACAACGAGCCTGGCTGGCGCGCCAGTGAGCAGGGTCTGGGCCCGCGGGACCTGGCGATGCACATTGCCCTGCCGGAACTGGACGGGCGGATCATCAGTCGCCCCATCAGTTTCAAGGACCTGGCCTGGCGCAGCGAGCGCAGCCAGAGCGATGTGGTCTGCTACCGGGCCGTGCCCGAGCGCATGGATTTTGTCGCTGAGCTGGCGTGGCGCTGGACTACCCTGGCGTGCCTGCCCAACTCGCAAAAGCGTGTGGCGCTGATCCTCGCCAATTACCCGACCCGGGATGGGCGCATCGGTAACGGCGTCGGCCTGGACACCCCGGCGGCGGCAGTGAATATCCTGCGGGCCTTGCAGGCCGAGGGCTATCCGCTGCCGGCTGAACTGCCTGCGAGCGGCACCGCGCTGATCCAGCAGTTGCTCGGCGGGGTAAGCAACGACCTGGACAGTCTTGACCAACGGCCCTGTCACCAGAGCCTGGCGCTGGATGCTTACCGGGCCATGTTCGACGCATTGCCCGAGGCCAATCGCCAGGCGGTGCTGGAGCGCTGGGGCGCGCCCGAACAGGACCCGATGTTCCGCGATGGCCGGCTGATGATTGCTGGCGTGCGCCTGGGCCTGACGTTCGTCGGCATCCAGCCGGCTCGAGGCTATCAGGTCGATCCGAGCGCCGTGTACCACGACCCGGACCTGGTGCCGCCCCACGGCTACCTGGCGTTTTATTTCTGGCTGCGCAACACCTACGGGATCCACGCCCTGATTCATGTCGGCAAGCACGGCAATCTCGAATGGCTGCCGGGCAAGGGCGTCGGGCTGTCGGAAAACTGCTGGCCGGATGCGCTGCTGGGACCGTTGCCGAACATCTATCCGTTCATCGTCAATGACCCGGGCGAGGGCGCCCAGGCCAAGCGTCGCACCCAGGCCGTGATTATCGATCACTTGATGCCGCCGCTGACCCGGGCCGAAACCTATGGGCCGCTGCGTAACCTTGAGCTGTTGGCTGACGAATACTACGAAGCGCAACTGCTCGACCCACGCCGCGCCCGGGAACTGCAGCGAGACATTCTGAATCTGGTGCGCGAAACCCACATCGACCGCGAGTTGCAACTGGACGGCGACGCTGACGTGGCAATCTGGCTGCCGCGCCTGGACACTTACCTGTGCGATCTGAAGGAGTCGCAGATCCGTGACGGCCTGCACATTTTTGGCGAGTCGCCCACACAACGGTTGCGCATCGACACCTTGCTGGCGTTGCTGCGCATTCCCCGGGGGGATGGCAAGGGCGCGCAGTCGAGTTTGCTGCGGGCGCTGGCCAAGGCCTTTGCACTGGGTTTCGATCCGCTGGATTGTGCGCTGGCCGAACCCTGGACCGGCGCGTGTCCCGAAGCCTTGGGTCGGCTCAGCGCCGAACCTTGGCGGACCGCTGGCGATACTCGTGAACGTTTGGAATTGTTCGCCGGGCAATTGATCGAGCAGGCCCTGGAGGGCGTGGTCGCGCAACTTGAGGTGCCGGGTTGGGAAACGGTGAACAGCATTATTGAAAACCTGCGCGGCGTCGTGGCTCCGCGTCTGGACGCGTGCGGCCCGGCGGAAATGCGCGGTTTGCTCGATGCCTTGAGCGGGCGCTTCGTGCCGGCCGGCCCCAGCGGTGCGCCCAGTCGCGGCCGCCTGGATGTGCTGCCCACCGGGCGCAACTTCTTCTCGGTGGACGTGCGCAACCTGCCCACCACCACCGCGTGGCGCATCGGTTTTCAGTCGGCGTCCCTGATCCTTGAGCGGCACTTGCAGGACCACGGCGATCACCTGCGTCAATTGGGGCTTTCGGTGTGGGGCACCGCCACCATGCGCACTGGCGGTGACGACATTGCCCAGGCCATGGCGTTGATGGGCGTGCGTCCGGTGTGGGCCACGGGCAGCCAACGAGTCGACGATTTCGAGATCCTGCCATTGAGTCTGCTGGACCGGCCTCGGGTCGATGTCACGCTGCGGGTCTCCGGGTTCTTCCGGGACGCCTTTGCCAATCTGATCCGCCTGTTCGATGCAGCGGTGCAGGCCGTCGCCGCCCTCGACGAACCGGACGACATGAACCCCTTGGCGGCGAAGGTGCGCAGCGAGCGCCAGGCCCTGTTGGAATCGGGCCTTGAACCCGAGGTCGCGGCCCGTCAGGCCGGGTGGCGGATCTTCGGCGCCAAGCCTGGCGCCTACGGCGCGGGTGTGCAGGGCGCCATCGACGGCCGCCTGTGGCAGAGCCGCGAAGACCTGGCGCAGGTCTACCTGAATTGGGGTGGCTACGCCTACGGCGCCGGCGATGAAGGCACTGCCGCCCGGGAGCAGTTCTCCCGGCGCCTTAGCCAGGTGCAGGCGGTGTTGCAGAACCAGGACAACCGCGAACACGACCTGCTCGATTCCAACGATTACTACCAATTCCAGGGCGGCATGCTGGCGGCGGTGGAGACGCTTGGCGGCGCAACGGCGGCCAGTTACCACGGCGACCACAGCCAGCCGGACTTGCCCAAGATCCGCACGTTGAAAGAAGAGCTCAACCGCGTCATTCGTTCCCGGGCGGCCAATCCGAAGTGGATCGACGGGATCAAGCGCCACGGCTATAAAGGTGCGTTTGAACTGGCGGCGACGGTGGACAACCTGTTCGCCTTCGACGCCACCACGCAGTTGATCGACGATCACCAGTACGCCTTGCTGGCCGAGGCTTATCTGCTCGACCCCGATACCCGCGATTTCGTTCGCCAGCACAACCCCGATGCCTTGCGCGACATGACCGAGCGCATGCTCGAAGCGCAGCAGCGCGGAATGTGGCAGGAGCCCGGGGAGTATCGAGAGGCGCTGGAGAACTTGTTGTTGGACATAGAAGAAGACAGCTGAAATGAGGACGCCAGACGCGCCCTCGCCACAGGTCCATGTTTGGACCTTCGAACATGCATGAGACATTCAACATGACCGACACCCCTCATTTCCCGCTCTGCGCCGTGGTCGGGGCCGATGACCTGAAACTGGCCCTGTGCCTGGCTGCGATCGATCCGAAAATCGGCGGTGTGCTCATCGAAGGCCCACGGGGCATGGCGAAGTCTACGCTGGCCCGGGGGCTGGCGGACCTGTTGGCCAGCGGTCAGTTCGTCACCTTGCCTTTGGGCGCCACTGAAGAGCGGCTGGTGGGCACCCTGGATCTGGACGCGGCCCTGGGGGAGGGGCGCGCGCAGTTCTCTCCCGGCGTTTTGGCCAAGGCCGACGCCGGGGTGTTGTATGTCGATGAAGTGAACCTGCTGCCCGACCACCTGGTGGACCTGTTGCTGGACGTGGCTGCCAGCGGCACCAACCTGATCGAGCGTGACGGCATCTCACACCGGCATCCGGCACGTTTTGTATTGATCGGTACCATGAACCCGGAAGAGGGTGAATTGCGTCCGCAGTTGCTCGACCGTTTCGGCCTGAACGTGGCCCTGGACGGCCACACCGCACCGCTTGAGCGCGGGCAGATTATTCGTCGGCGGCTGGATTTCGACAGCGATCCGGCGGCGTTCTGCGCAGAGTGGGAACCGACCCAGCAGCAGTTGCGCGAACGCTGCCAACAGGCTCGCGACCGGTTGATGCAGATTCCTCTGGATGACCAGGCGCTGGCGCAGATCACCGAGCGTTGTTTTGCCGCTGGGGTCGATGGCTTGCGCGCGGACCTGGTCTGGCTGCGGGCCGCCCGCGCCCATGCTGCGTGGCGCGGGGCGGATGCCATTGCCGTTGAGGACATTGATGCGGTCGCCGAGTTTGCATTGCGTCATCGCAGGCGCGAGCCTTCGGCCCCTGCGCCGTCCCAGGCGCCGCCAGCCACCGCCGATCAAACCGCCAGGCCTGACGAAGGCCAGGGCCAGTGGGGTGACCTGCCGGCCCGGGCATTGCCCACCGGCACTCGGCGTGACGTGCCGAGCTGGCCAAAAAAGCCCTAGGCATTCGCCCCCGTTCGCCCGCGGGGGTGAATGCCAGACCCCGTGCGGGACGGTTGGACCTGGGGCGCCAGGGCCGCAGCAAAGCGGCGGTCAGCGGGGCGGTGAACTGGCCAGGCACCTTGCTCGCTGGCCGTCCACGCCTGCGTGAAGACCTGCGTTTTCAGCAACGCCATCGTTCGCCCCATGAACTGTGGCTGGTCATCGTCGACGCCTCGGCCTCGACTCGTCGTCATCAAGCCTTGAGCGATGGCAAAGGCCTGCTGGCGCAACTGTTCGATGACGCCTACCGCCAGCGCGCCCGGCTGGCCTTGCTGACGGCCAGCGGCAGCGCACCAGCCTGGCAGGTGCAAGGGCTCAAGGCCTCGGCCGGGCTACGGGACTGGCTCGACGGCCTGGGCGCCGGCGGCGGCACGCCGTTGCTGGCGGCGCTGAACGAGGCCGGACGCTGGTTGACGGCCCGGCGCAAGCGCTACCCGACCGAGCAACAGCGGGTGTTGCTGATGACCGACGGGCGAGTCAAACAGCAGCTGACACTGCCGCCCCTTGATTGCCCAAGCCTGTTGATCGACATCGAACGCGGACCGATTCGCCTGGGCCGGGCCCGGCAATTGGCGGGGCAGTTGGGGGCGCAGTATCGGCATATTGATGAAGGGCTACCGGGCTCGGATGTTCGCTGACTGACAGGGCCTCATCGCGAGCAGGCTCGCTCCCACATTTGTTCTGTGGTGAACACCCGATCGATGAATCCCCTGTGGGAGCGAGCCTACTCGCGATAGCATCGCCCCGGTGTCAGATCCGCACGCTCAATAAGCATCGCTGTTCTATGCTCAGCCAGACCTCACAGGAGTGAACCATGCGCGTACTCGTCACCAACGCCCAGGACGATTTTCGGGTCAAGGCCTACGCTGGCACCAACGGTGTATTGCTCGCCATGGACCTGGCCGAACCCCGGCGCAAGGGCTTGCTCGGCTTTGCCATCGAGAAGCAGCACGGCGCCAAGCCCTGGCTGTTCCTGTTCAACAGCCTGACCTTCCCCGACAAGGTGCACACGTTCCCGCAATTTCGCGCTACGCCGAGCGATAAAGCACCGTTGCAGAAATTTCGCTGGGCCGACTACGCCATCAACCCAGGCGTGGCAATTCACTACCGCGTGCACCTGGCCTATGGCAGCCCTGACGCGCCGCAACTGGGGGAATCACTTGAGGTGTCAGTGACCAGTGACGATGGTCAGCCAAGCAACCAGGGGGTCATCTTCAATCGTGCCGTGGCCGCGAGCCAGGCCTTCCAGCGCAAATTTCCCGAGCTGGATGCGCTGATCGACGCCAACAAAAACCTGTCCATCGATGCTTGGCCCGACGCGCCGCGCCGCTGGCTGGAAAACGGTTTGCTAGGGCGCTTGACCGGTTTTATCGACCGGGCCCTGAACGCCAGTTGGGCCTTGGACGTCGCCATCTATGAATATGAACTGCCGGTGATCGTCGAGGCTGTGAACGCCGCTTTCGCACGGGGGGCGCGGGTACGGGTGCTGTACCACGCTGAGCCGGGAGACGACGGCACACTGCGCAACGAAGCCAGCCTGGCAACATTGCCGGCGGCCAACAAGCGCGGGCGCGTCACGCACAATATTTTCCACGACAAGTTCATCGTGCTGAGCAAGGTCGACGACACCGGTTCATTTCACCCCGAGGCCGTGCTGTGCGGCAGCACCAATTTCACTGCCAACGGCGTCTACCGCCAGGCCAACGTTATTCATGTGCTGGACGACGCGCGGGTCAGCGACAGCTATCGGCAGGTGTTCGAGCAGATCTGGGCCGCACCCGAGGACGTCGGGGCCACGCGGCAGTGGATCAACCGGAACAACCCCATGGTACCCGAGGAGCCATTGTTCACCGGGTTCTCGCCGCGTACGGGAGAGGGCGACCTGGATCGTTTCGTCGATATCATCAATGGCGCTCGCAAGGACCTGCTGTTCGTCACGGCCTTCGCCTTGCCCGACCGGATCCTCGATGCCTTGCTCGGTCAACCCAACGACGACGTGCTGCGTTACGGCCTGCAGAACACCACCAGCCGCATCACTGGCTTTCATGCCGACCGCACCGCCGAATTCGCCGCCACCGCGCTGCTCAATACCGGCCTGGAGGGCTGGCTCAGGGAAAACATGAAAGGCCAGAAAGGCAATCTGCTGGTGCACACCAAAGCCGTCGTCACCGACTTCACCAGCGACACGCCGACCATCATCAGCGGCAGCCACAACCTGAGTGCCGCGGCCAGCAGCGGCAACGACGAGAACTACCTGATCATTCAGGGCGACACCGACCTGGCCGACCGCTACGGGCTTGAGCTGCTGCGCTTCTACGAGCATTACCGCTTTCGCTATTTCGCGAAAAAACTGGCGCTCAAGCAGGTCAAGCCGCTGGCGGTGGATGACAGCTGGACGGACGATTATTACCGCGACGGGGATTTGCGGATGTTGTCCAGAGTGAGGTTTTGCGGACGCTGAACTGTGGTAAGAGGTGTTTTAGAGTGCTATTTTTAGCGCCATTAAGAGTGCTCAAGGACTCACCTCATGACACATATTGTGCTTTCTCAAGTTGTAGCCAGCATTTCCGAACTCAAGAAAAATCCGATGGGCACTGTTGCTGCCGGTGGAGGATTATCCGTAGCAATCCTCAACCGCAATGAGCCGGCATTTTATTGCGTCCCCGCTCGAGAATATGAAGCCATGATGGATCGGCTTGAAGATCTGGAGCTGGTTGCTCTTTGCCGCGAGCGTGAAAATGATCCAACGATAAAGGTTTCTCTTGATGACCTATGAGTTGGAATTTTCTGATAAAGCCTGGAAGGAATGGCAAAAACTGGGTGCAACACTCAAAGAGCAATTCAAGAAAAAGCTCGAGGAGCGACTGGTGAATCCGCATGTCCAGGCAGACCGTCTGCATGGGCTGGGCAACGCCTATAAAATCAAGTTACGTAGCGCCGGCTATCGATTGGTTTACCGAGTGGTAGATGATTTGCTAGTTGTTACAGTGATTGCGGTTGGTAAGCGCGAGCGCGGTCAGGTTTATGACGAGGCGGCCAAGCGGTAGGCGCCCGGCTTTCCTCGCCGCAACCTTTGGAGTCCCCGTGCCCGAGAGACCAGGCACAAGGTTCGCAGTTGCTCGTGCAACCAGTGCAAGTCACGGCGAGGCGAACGACGCGGCCGTCTGGGTTTGGTTCGGCCGATGTGTTCGGCAAAGTTCTGGGTCAGCGAGGCCTGATCACCGACGCCCTTGAGCTTGCGGCGTAACTTCCCATCCTTATAAAACAGCACCGTGGGTGTCCCGGTA
Organism: Pseudomonas sp. P105; assembly: GCF_032614175.1. Lineage (NCBI taxonomy): Bacteria > Pseudomonadati > Pseudomonadota > Gammaproteobacteria > Pseudomonadales > Pseudomonadaceae > Pseudomonas > Pseudomonas sp. P105. The sequence continues at coordinate 3,976,077 of NZ_CP126693.1, read as the reverse complement.
ACGTCCGGGTGTCGGGGCGATTCGCTGGTACTCAATTTGTAGATCACCGCCCGATCCTTGAATGTCTCGGCAACGCTGCAAAACAGCGGCTCGGCCCAGCTACAGGCGTAGCAGTAGGGGTGGCCGAAATAGAAGACTACCGGGCGCCAGGTCTTGAGAGCCGTGCGGTAGTCCTTTGATGAGGCGATGTGGGTGATGAACGAACTCATGGCGGGTTTCCCTTCATCGATAGGGTGTTTGCAACCATAAGCAACACGGCCGGGCATCGCTACTGTCAGAGTTGACAGTTGAACGGCTCCCTTTTGGTGCGCAAAAGCCTCACTTGCTCCCTGTCTGGGGCCTTGCTACCCGAAGCTGTAGCCAACAGTAGCAGTCCCTGCGCAGATGCCCGCGTTCCTATTGAAACGTCTGGGCGTGCCATCCTTTTGATTTCATTGGTTTTCCATTTTCCTTATCCATACACCGCATGCCTGTGGCACACTTTCTGCTGTCTATTCCGTTGTTACATACTAAGTTCCGGTATAGCGGAATAAACTGACTCAGGAGTGCTTGCCATGCATCGCCGACCTTCCTTGTTCAAAGCGTGTGTTTTTATCTTCGCGGCCACGACGGCTGCCATGGGTGTCGCTCAGGCGGCGGACAGCAAGCTCGATAGCGTGCTGCAGCGCGGGAAATTGATCGTGGGCACGGGCAGCACCAATGCGCCGTGGCACTTCCAGGGAGCGGATGGCAAGTTGCAGGGTTTTGATATCGACATCGCACGGATGGTGGCCAAGGGTCTGTTCAATGACCCGGAGAAAGTCGAGTTTGTGGTGCAGTCGTCCGATGCACGCATTCCGAACCTGTTGACCGACAAGGTCGACATGAGCTGCCAGTTCATCACCGTCACCGCCAGTCGTGCCCAGCAAGTGGCGTTCACCCTGCCGTATTACCGCGAAGGCGTGGGCCTGCTGCTGCCGGCCAACAGCAAGTACAAGGAAATCGAAGACCTCAAGGCCGCCGGCGATGACGTCACCGTGGCTGTGCTGCAGAACGTCTACGCCGAGGAATTGGTGCACCAGGCGCTGCCCAAGGCCAAGGTCGACCAGTACGACAGTGTTGATCTGATGTATCAGGCGGTGAACTCCGGCCGTGCCGATGCCGCTGCCACCGACCAGTCTTCGGTCAAGTACCTGATGGTGCAGAACCCTGGTCGCTATCGCAGCCCGGCCTACGCCTGGAGCCCGCAAACCTATGCCTGCGCGGTCAAGCGCGGCGACCAGGACTGGCTGAACTTCGTCAACACCACCTTGCATGAAGCCATGACCGGCGTGGAATTCCCCACCTATGCGGCATCGTTCAAGCAATGGTTCGGCGTCGAGCTGCCGTCGCCGGCCATCGGTTTCCCCGTCGAATTCAAATGATCCCGTGAGCCCGGGGCGCCGCTTGAAGGCGCCCCGTTGAAGGTACTGCCGACCATGAATTATCAGTTGAACTTTGCCGCCGTCTGGCGCGATTTCGACACCTTGCTGGCGGGGCTCGGCCTGGGGCTTTCCCTGGCGCTGGTGTCGATCGCCATCGGTTGCGTGATCGGCCTGTTGATGGCGTTCGCGCTGCTGAGCAAGCACCGCGTGTTGCGGGTGCTGGCCTCAGTGTATGTCACGGTGATCCGCAATACGCCGATCCTGGTGCTGATCCTGCTGATCTACTTCGCCTTGCCAAGCCTGGGTATTCGCCTGGACAAAATTCCCTCGTTCGTCATCACGCTCTCGCTGTACGCCGGGGCCTACCTGACCGAAGTGTTCCGCGGCGGGCTGCTGAGCATTCACAAGGGCCAGCGTGAAGCGGGGCTGGCCATCGGTTTGGGCGAGTGGCAAGTGAAGGCCTACGTCACCGTGCCGGTGATGCTGCGCAACGTGTTGCCGGCGTTGTCGAACAACTTCATTTCGCTGTTCAAGGACACCTCACTGGCGGCAGCGATCGCTGTGCCGGAGCTGACTTATTACGCCCGCAAGATCAACGTGGAGAGCTACCGGGTGATCGAAACCTGGCTGGTGACCACGGCCCTGTATGTCGCGGCCTGTTACCTCATTGCCATGCTGCTGCGTTATTTCGAGCAGCGTCTGGCGATCCGCCGTTAGGAGTGTTCCATGTACGAATCCCCCAGTTGGTTGCATGAGTTGTGGGTCGCCCGGGAGACGCTGTGGGCCGGGTTCCTGACCAGCGTGCAGTGCTCGGTACTGGCGATTTTGTTAGGCACGCTGATCGGCCTGTTCGCCGGGCTGGTGCTGACTTACGGTCGCTTCTGGATGCGCGCGCCGTTTCGTTTCTACGTCGACGTGATTCGCGGCACTCCGGTGTTTGTGTTGGTGCTGGCCTGTTTCTACATGGCCCCGGCCCTGGGCTGGCAAATCGGCGCATTCGAGGCTGGTGCCTTGGGCCTGACACTGTTTTGCGGCTCCCATGTGGCCGAGATCGTGCGCGGGGCCTTGCAGGCCTTGCCCCGTGGGCAGATGGAGGCAAGCCAGGCCATCGGCCTGACGTTTTTCCAGGCGCTGGGTTACGTGCTGTTGCCCCAGGCACTGCGGCAGATCTTGCCGACCTGGGTCAATTCCTCCACCGAAATCGTCAAGGCTTCGACCCTGTTGTCGGTGATCGGCGTTGCCGAACTGCTGCTCAGCACTCAGCAGATCATCGCCCGGACCTTCATGACCCTGGAGTTTTACCTGTTCGCCGGTTTTCTCTTTTTCATCATCAACTACGCCATCGAATTGCTCGGGCGGCACATTGAAAAGCGGGTGGCCTTGCCATGACTGATGTTTCGACCTCTACCAATGCTCAACCGCTGCTGGACATTCGCGGTCTGCGCAAACAATACGGCCCGGTGGAAGTGCTCAAGGGCGTGGACCTGAGCATGCAGCGCGGCAATGTCGTCACCCTGATCGGCTCCAGCGGCTCGGGCAAAACCACGTTGCTGCGTTGCGTGAACATGCTTGAGGAGTTCCAGGGCGGGCAGATCGTGCTCGATGGCGAGGCCATCGGCTATGACGAGGTGGGCGGCAAGCGCGTGCGCCACCCGGAAAAAGTCATCGCCCGGCACCGGGCCATGACCGGCATGGCCTTCCAGCAATTCAACCTGTTCCCGCATTTGACGGCGTTGCAGAACGTCACCCTGGGCCTGCTCAAGGTGAAAAAGCTACCCAAGGACGAAGCCGTGGCCCTGGCCGAGAAATGGCTGGAGCGGGTCGGCTTGCTGGAACGGCGCAATCATTTTCCCGGTCAGTTGTCCGGCGGTCAGCAGCAGCGTGTGGCGATCGCTCGGGCGATTGCCATGAACCCCAGCCTGATGCTGTTCGATGAAGTGACCTCGGCCCTGGACCCGGAATTGGTGGGTGAGGTGCTGAACGTGATCAAGGGACTGGCCGAAGACGGCATGACCATGCTGCTGGTGACCCACGAAATGCGTTTTGCCTTCGAGGTGTCCGACAAGATCGTGTTCATGAACCAGGGCCGCATCGAAGAACAGGGCCCACCGAAAGAACTGTTCGAACGGCCACAGTCGCCACGACTGGCTGAGTTTCTCAAGAACACCCGTTTTTAATTTTATTGAACCTCTGATTGATACAGGCAAGGAGAAACACCCATGAGCATTACGCGCTACGGCACCGGCAGCACCGCAGGCGGCGGTCAGCCACGGCCCTTCGCCCGAGCCGTTGAGGCCGACGGCTGGCTGCACGTGTCCGGTCAGGTGCCGGCGGTCAACGGCGAGATTATTGTCGGCGGGATCGTCGAGCAGACCCACCAGACGATGAAGAATCTGATCGCGATTCTTGAAGAAGCTGGATACGGCCTTGAAGATGTGGTGCGCTGCGGCGTATGGCTGGAAGATCCGCGGGATTTCTGGAGTTTCAACAAAGTATTTGGTGAATACTTCAGCCCCGAACATGCCCCTGCCAGGGCTTGTGTGCAAGCGAACATGATGGTTGATTGCAAGGTTGAGATTGATTGCATCGCCTACAAGAAAAAGGCTTGAGTCACTGAGGACTCATCGCGGGCACGCCTTGCTCCCACAAGGCAATGCAAACTCCTGTGGGAGCAAGGCTTGCCTGCGATAGCAATCTATCAGGCGGTGCAGCACTCTGGTTAAACTCCCGGCCAATTGAATGGGAACCCAAGACATGACCGAAGACACCATCAAACGCCGGGCCCGAGGGTTGGACCGGGCGTTCGATATCCTCGATTTCCTCAAGGAAATCGGCCAGCCGTTGCGCCCCAATGACATCGCCAGCGGCATCGGCAGCCCCAAGTCCACGGTCTACGAACTGGTGGCGTCGCTGCTGGAGCGACGCATCCTGGAGCCGGTGGGCAAGGACGGCCACGTCTACCTGGGCCGCCAGTTGTACTTTCTCGGGCAAGCGCACCTGCGGCATTTCGACCTGAGTCGCGAGGCCGATCACGCCTTGCAGGAAATCGTCAGCCAGACCCGGGAAACCGCCCAGATGTGCCTGCTCAACGGGCGCAAATACACGGTGGCACTGATGAAGGAGGGGGAGCGGCATTTTCGCATTTCCTCGGACATCGGCGAGAACGCGCCGATTCCCTGGACCGCATCCGGACGCCTGCTGCTGGCGCATCTGAGTGACCAGCAGATCGTCGACCTGATCGACCCCGACGACTTCATCCTGCCGGACGGCGAGCGCCTGCCCCTGGAGCGGTTTCTCGCGGAGATCCGCCAGGCCGGGCTCGATGGATTTTTCTCCTTCGACAGTGTGGCCGACACCTTCACCCACTGCTTCGCCGCGCCGGTCAAAGACGCCAATGGCGTGGCCATCGCGACCCTGTGCATCGTCGCCCCACGGGCCGACGCCAAGAACAACTACGCCGACTACCGCCGGGTGCTGATCGAAAGCGCCAACAACCTGGCCCGTCGCATCAATGAATAGACAGCCGCGGCTGTGTGAGGAGTGTGAACATGTCTTCTGCCATTCATAACGCTGCCGTGGAGAAGGGGGCCGCCCAAGCGGGCGATCACCTGCTGCGCGACATCAGCCTGCCGGCGCTGGTTTTGCATCGCCAAGCGTTGGAGCACAACATTGGCTGGATGCAAAAATTCGTCACGGACAGTGGTGCCGAACTGGCGCCCCACGGCAAGACCAGCATGACCCCGGCGCTGTTTCGCCGCCAACTCGAGGCCGGCGCCTGGGGACTGACCCTGGCCACGGCAGTGCAGACCCGTGCCGCTTACGCCCATGGCGTGCGCCGGGTGCTGATGGCCAACCAACTGGTGGGCACGCCAAACATGGCGCTGATCGCGGATCTGCTGGCAGATCCCGCGTTCGAATTCCATTGCATGGTCGACCATCCCGACAACGTTGCCGAGCTGGGCGCGTTCTTTGCCTCTCGCGGCGCGAAGTTGAACGTGATGATCGAATACGGTGTGGTGGGTGGTCGGTGTGGCTGCCGGACCGAGGCCGAGGTGCTGGCCCTGGCCGAGGCGATCGGGGCGCAACCGGCGCTGGCGCTGACCGGTATCGAAGGCTACGAAGGCGTGATCCATGGTGACCACGCCATCAGTGGCATCCGTGCGTTTGCCGCATCCCTGGTGGGGCTGGCGGTGCAACTGCAGGACAACGGTGCGTTCGCCATCGACAAGCCGATCATCACCGCCTCGGGTTCAGCCTGGTACGACCTGATTGCCGAGTCTTTCGAGGCTCGGAACGCCCACGGACGTTTCCTCAGTGTGCTGCGTCCTGGCAGTTACGTGGCCCATGACCATGGCATCTACAAAGAGGCCCAGTGCTGCGTGCTGGAACGGCGTAGCGACCTGCACGAAGGTCTGCGCCCGGCCCTGGAAGTCTGGGCCCACGTGCAATCGCTGCCTGAACCCGGCTTTGCGGTGATCGCCCTGGGTAAACGCGACGTGGCCTATGACGCCGGGCTGCCGGTGCCGCTCAAGCGTTACCAACCCGGCTCCGACTCCATAGCGGGGCAGGACCTGGCCGGCTGCAAGGTCACGGCGGTGATGGACCAGCATGCGTTCATGACGGTGGCGACCGGGGTGGAACTGCGGGTAGGCGACATCATCTCGTTCGGTACGTCGCATCCGTGCCTGACTTTCGACAAGTGGCGGGTGGCGTGCCTGGTGGATGAGCAGTTGCGGGTGGTCGAGAGCATGGAGACTTGTTTCTAGCCTTGAAACCGAGTCGCGGCTGTCGCCAGCAGGCTCGCTCCCACAGTGGGGCGGTTGTGAACAGAGGATTTGTGTTCACCCAGTGTCCCCTGTGGGAGCGAGCCTGCTCGCGATAGCGGCCTGGCAGACACTATCGAAATATCAGGATCGCCCATGAGCTACCCCAACCCAAAACCCCGCATCGCCCTGATCGGCGAGTGCATGATCGAACTGCAGCAACGCGCCGATGGCAGTCTGCAACAAAGCTTCGGTGGAGACACCCTGAACACCGCTGTGTACCTGTCCCGCGCCCTGGGTGACAAGGGCGCGGTGGATTACGTTACCGCCTTGGGCGACGACAGTTTCAGCGATGCCATGTGCCAGAGCTGGGCCGCCGAAAATATCGGCCTGGATCGGGTCCAGCGCCTGCCCGGTCGTTTGCCGGGTTTGTATTGCATCCAGACCGACGCGGCGGGTGAGCGGCGGTTTTTGTACTGGCGCAACGAGGCGGCGGTGCGTGATTGCTTCACCACCCCGGCCGCCGCACCGATTCTGGCGGCGCTGCCGGATTACGACGTGCTGTACTTCAGCGGCATCACCCTGGCCGTGCTCGGTGAGCAAGGTCGTGGCAAGCTCATCGAAACCCTGATCCAGGCCCGCCGGCGCGGGGCCGAGGTGGTGTTCGACAATAACTACCGGCCAAGGCTCTGGGCATCAGTGGATGCAGCCCGTGCGGCCTATCGCAGTGTATTGCCTTACGTGGAGCTGGCGCTGCTGACGGTGGACGACGAGCAGGCGCTGTTCGGTTATGCCGACAGCGCTGAGGTGTTCGCCGCGTACGCGCAGTTGGGCACTTCGGAAGTGGTGCTCAAGCGCGGTGCTGAGCCCTGTCTGATCTGTTGTGATGGTGAGTCTTTCGAGATTCCGGCCCAGCGAGTGGAGCGGGTGGTGGACACGACGGCGGCGGGGGATTCATTCAGTGCTGCTTACCTGGCAAGCCGCCTGCTCGGTGGCGGCCCGGTGGAGGCCGCCGAGGCTGGACATCTGTTGGCGAGCCGGGTCATCCAGGTGCCGGGGGCGTTGATGCCCAAGGACTGAAGGGGCCGCGAAGTACCTGTGGGAGCGGGCTCGATCATTAGTCCCGGTAGAACACCTGCACCAGGTGATAGCCGAACTTGCTCTTGATCGGCCCATGCACCACCCGCAGGGGCTTTTTGAAGATCACCGCGTCGATCGCACCGACCATCTGCCCGGGCCGCACTTCACCCAGATCACCGCCGCGTTTGCCCGAGGGACAGGTGGAGTATTTCTTGGCCAGTACATCGAAGGCTTCGCCTTTGGCGATGCGTTGCTTGAGCTGTTCGGCTTCTTCGGCGGTTTTCACCAGGATATGGCGGGCTTGGGCTTTCATTGCAGCAGTGACCTGAACGGTGCGACGGGGCGGCGATTATGCCTCAAGTCAGGCGCCATGGTTGATCATCGTCCGAATCTTGTTCGCCAGCAGATCGAGGCTGAAGGGCTTGGCAACCATATCCATGCCCTGCTCGAGAAAGCCCTGGCGCTCGGTGGCCTTCTGCGCATAACCGGTCATGAACAGCACCTTCAGATCGGGCCGATGCTGACGGGCGATTTCCGCCAGTTGCCGGCCATTCATGCCTGGCAGGCCGACATCGGTCACCAGCAAGTCGATGCGCTGGCTGGACTCCAGTAGCCCAAGGGCAGCCTTGGCGTCCTGGGCTTGAAGGGTGGTGTAACCCAGGGCGTCGAGCAGATCGAGCACCAGCATGCGCACGGCCGGTTCGTCTTCGACCAGCAACACGGTTTCACCGGCGACGGCGGCCGGTGCATCCAGCGCTACCGGCGCCGCAGTCTGCTGGACAGACGCGACGTACAGCCGCGGCAGGTACAACTGCACCCGCGTGCCCTGGTCCGGCACACTGTCCAGGCTCAGCAGGCCACCCGACTGTTGGGCAAACCCGTAGATCATCGACAAGCCCAAACCGGTGCCCTGGCCGATGGGTTTGGTGGTGAAGAACGGATCAAAGGCCTTGGCCAGCACGGATGGGGTCATGCCGCTGCCATTGTCGCTGACGGCAATCATCACGTAGTCACCGGCCTTGACCGGTTCCAGGGCACTGAGGTCATTCCCGTCGAGGTAGACGTTGGCGGTTTCGATGGTCAATTCGCCACCCTCAGGCATGGCGTCCCGAGCGTTGATCACCAGGTTGAGCAGGGCGTTTTCCAGCTGGCTGGCATCGGTGCTGACCGGCCACAGTTCATCGGCCAACTGCAGGCGCAGCACGATGTGATCGCCGGTGGTTCGGCTCAGCAAGTCTTCAAGTGAACGCACCAGGTCATTGGGGTCCAGCGGTTTGCGGTCCAGCGACTGGCGTCGGGAAAACGCCAGCAGGCGGTGGGTCAGGGCCGCCGCACGATTGGCCGAGGACACGGCCGCTTCGGTGAAACGACCGATCTCGGCGGTGCGACCGCTGGCAATGTAGCGCTGCATCAAGTCGAGACTGCCGAGAATGCCGGTGAGCATGTTGTTGAAGTCATGGGCAATGCCGCCGGTGAGCTGACCCACGGCCTCCATCTTCTGGGCGTGGCGCAGCGCCTCCTCGGCACGTTCGCGTTCGAACATCTCGTTTTGCAGGCGGTGGTTGGCTTCGGCCAGTTGCTGGGTGCGGGCGATGACGCGTTCTTCGAGCGTCTCGTTGAGGTTGCGCAGGGCCTCTTCGGTTTTCTTGCGCTCGGTCTCGTCGATCACAAAGATGTAGAAACCGTTCACCGCACCATCGGCCCCACGGCGCGGCAGGTAGTTGATCAAGGCATGGCGGGGACGGCCGTCGCGGTGATCCGATTGCACGGTGAAGCTGCACGGCTTGCCTGCCAGGGCGTCGGCGATCTGCTCGGCGCGGGCGGCGTAGGCTGAATCGCCGAGCACTTCGCGAATTGTCTTGCCATATAGCTCTTGGGGCGTCAGGCCATACCAATCCAGATAGGCGCTGTTGTTGAGGCGAAAACGTTCTTCCCGGTCCACATAGCTGATAAGGATCGGCATGGCGTTGATGATCAGTTGCAGTTCGGTCTGGCTCTGGCGCAGGGCCTGCTCGGTACGCTTGCGCTCGGTCAGGTCCAGGGCCGCGCCGAGAAAGCGTTTGGGCCGGCCATGGCGATCCTTGTAGCAGCGACCGCGCACGAACACCCAGCGCAGTTCGCCGTCAGGCCGCAGGAGACGGTACTCCTCGGCGTATTCAGTGCTGTGGGTGATGCAATGCTTGATGCTGCGGGTGACCATGGCCCGGTCCTGGGGATGCACGCCTTCAAGGTAAGCGCTGATGGGCAACTGGCGCGACAGGTTCGGGTCGACGCCATGCAGCACCGCGAAGTGCTCGTCGGCAACAAAGCGGTCTTCGCTGATGTCCCAATCCCAGGTGCCTAGCGTATCGGCAGCGGCCAGGGCCAGTTGCAGGCGTTCCTCGCTTTCCTGCTGGGCCTTGAGGCTGGCTTCTGAGCGTCGCTCGAACTCCAGGGCCAGGCGTCGTCGTTCACCGGTCTCGATGGCTGTGACCAGAATACCGGCCACGGCGCCGTCTTCATCGCGCACGGGGCTGTAGGTCAGGTCCAGCCAGACATCGCAGAGGCGGCCGGCGAAGGGCACTCGCCATTGCTGATCGCGACAGGTGTGCATGTGGCCTTGCAACACGCGGTGATAAATCGGCCCGCTCAGATCTTCGAGTTCGGGCCATGCTGAATGGGTCGGCTGGCCGAACGCCTGGGGGTGTTTGTCGCCCGTCAGGCGGGTAAAGGCGTCGTTGTAGAAATGAATCAGCTGTGGCCCCCACAGCACGGACATCGGCAGCGGCGAGTGGAGCACGATGTCCAGGGCGGTACGCAGGCTCTGGGGCCAGGTTTGGGCAGTGCCCAGCGGGCTGTTGGCCCAGTCACGTCGGGCCAACAGGCTCTGTACGTCAATGCCGGCGGGTGTTGCGTTCATCACGCTAGCCCTGCAAATCGTGTCGCAGTCACGGTGTCTACTATCCTCTGAAGAAGGTAAGCGCGGGTTGGTCTGAAAGGTTTGCTCATCGGGTCAGCTTGTTTCATTGAAGTCTCGCGGAAGTCAATCAGGCCATGGAAATCGATCCCTTGTTACGCATTCTGGCGAGCCAGGATGGCTCCGACCTCTATATGTCCACCGGTGCGCCGCCGTGCGCGCGTTTCGAGGGGGTGCTCAAACCCTTGAGCAACCAGCCCTTCAAGGTGGGCGACATCGCCGGGCTCGCCGAGTCTTTGATGGACGCCGAACAGCGGCTTGAGTTCGATCGAGAACTGGAAATGAACCTGGCTATCTCCCTGGCTGGGGTCGGGCGGTTTCGCGTCAATATCTTCAAGCAGCGCAATGACGTGTCCATGGTGATCCGCAACGTCAAGCTCGACATCCCGCGGTTCGAGGACCTGAAACTGCCAAATGTGTTGCTGGACACCATCATGCAGAAACAGGGGCTGATGCTGTTCGTCGGCGCGACAGGGTCGGGCAAGTCGACTTCCCTGGCGGCGCTGATCGATTACCGTAATCGCAACAGCAGCGGCCATATCATCACCATCGAAGACCCGGTGGAGTATATCCATCGACACAAGAAATCGATCATCAATCAACGGGAAGTCGGTGTCGACACCCGCAGCTTTCATGCCGCCCTGAAGAACACCTTGCGCCAGGCACCAGACGTGGTACTGATCGGCGAAATTCGTGATCGCGAAACCATGGAACATGCCCTGGCCTTCGCCGACACCGGGCACCTGGTGATTTCCACCCTGCATGCTCACAATGCCAACCAGGCGCTGGACCGGGTGATCAATTTCTTCCCGGAAGAACGCCGGCCGCAGCTGCTCAATGATCTGGGCAACAACCTCAAGGCGTTCGTGTCGCAACGCCTGGTGCGCACTCGCACCGGCCAGCGCCGGGCCGCGGTGGAGGTCATGCTGGGCTCGCCCACGGTGGCCGACCTGATCCGCCGCAATGAGTTCGGCGAGCTCAAGGGCATCATGGAAAAGTCAGAAGAACTCGGGATGCAAACCTTCGATCACGCCCTGTACAACCTGGTGGTGGAGGGTGCTATCGATGAGGAGGAAGCCCTGAAAAACGCCGATTCGGCAAACAACCTGCGGTTGCGCCTGAAGTTGCATGCCGAGTCGGGGGCAGCGGTGCCCCCGGCCGATCCGGCGGCGGGGGAGTGGGGGTTGATGGATTGATGGTTCCACAGGCATACCGCGTTGTCGTTCATCGCGAGCAGGCTCGCTCCCACAGGGAATCGATGGTGATTGCCAATCCTGTGTTCACCACCGACCAATGTGGGAGCGAGCCCGCTCGCGATGAGGCCAGATGGCCCATACGGCTTTAACCTCAGGTGGTCAGTTCCAGCCGATCCCTGAACTGCTCCAGCGCCTCGGGATTGGCCAGGGCATCGGTGTTTTTCACCACCTGCCCATGCACCACGTTGCGCACCGCCAGTTCCACCACCTTGCCGCTGATGGTCCGCGGGATGTCGCTGACTGCCAGGATCTTCGCCGGCACATGACGCGGTGTGGTATTGGCGCGGATCACCTGGCGGATCTGTTGCTCCAGGGCCTCATCCAGGGTCACGCCGTCGCGCAGGCGCACAAACAGTACCACGCGCACATCACCCTGCCATTGCTGGCCGATAGCAACGCTGTCCAGCACCTGCTCGACCTTTTCCACCTGCCGATAGATTTCCGCCGTGCCGATGCGCACGCCACCGGGGTTGAGCACTGCATCCGAACGCCCGTGGATCAAGAAACCGCCGTGAGGCAGTTCCTCGGCGTAGTCCCCCTGGGCCCACACACCGGGGAACTGGCTGAAGTAGGAGGCCCTTAGCTTTTCCTGCTGCGGATCATTCCACAGGCCAATGGGCATGGCCGGGAAGTGCCGGGTGCAGACCAGTTCACCTTTCTCACCGATGACCGCCTGGCCTGCCTCGTTCCAGACCTGCACCGCCATGCCCAGACTCTTGCCCTGCATCTCGCCACGGCGAACGGCGGACAACGGATTGCCATTGACGAAGCACGACACAATGTCGGTGCCACCGGACATCGAGGCCAGGCACACCTGGGGCTTGAAGTCGCGATACACGTAGTCGTAGCTATGGGGCGCCAGGGCCGAGCCGGTGGACAGGATGGTTTTCAGGCTGCCCAGGTCATGGGTCTGTCGCGGTTTCAAACCCTGGCTTTCCAGGGCCGCCAGGTATTTGGGGCTGGTGCCGAATACGCTGATGCGCTGCTGGTCGATCAGGTCCAGCAGGCGCTCGGGGCCAGGGTGAAAGGGCGAGCCGTCGTAGAGCACCACCGCACTGCCGACGGCGAGGGCCGACACCAGCCAGTTCCACATCATCCAGCCACACGTGGTGTAGTAGAACAGGCGATCTTCGGGGCCAAGGTCCACATGCAGGCCATGTTCCTTGAGGTGTTGCAGCAACACGCCGCCGGTGCTGTGGACGATGCACTTCGGCACGCCGGTGGTGCCACTGGAATAGAGGATGTACAGCGGATGATCGAACGGCACGTCAACGAACGCCGGTTCGCCGCCACAGCGGTAGAAGTCGCTCCACAACGCGACGCTGGCCGTTGTCTTGAAGTCTTCGACGCGGGCGTCAGGGCATGCATAGGGCAGGATGATCAATTGCTGCAGCGAAGGCAGGCGCTCGAGGATTTCGTTGACCTTGGCTCGCTGGTCGATGACCTTGCCGGCGTAGCGGTAACCGGCGCAGGTAATCAGCACCTTAGGCTCGATCTGGCCGAACCGGTCGATGACCCCGTGGGTGCCGAAGTCAGGCGAGGAGCACGACCAGATCGCCCCCAGGCTGGTGGTGGCGAGCATGCCCACCAGGGTCTGCCAGGTGTTGGGCATGCACGCGGCTACCCGGTCGCCCTTGCTCACACCTGCCGCTTGCAGGCTTTTTTGCAGGCCAGCGACGTGGGCGGCAAGTTCGGCCCAAGTCAGTTGTTCTTGCCCGCCACTTTCGTCGAGGGCAACCACGGCCACGGCGTCATCGCGCCGGCGCAGCAGGTGTTCGGCAAAATTCAGTGTCGCCCCGGGAAACCACCGGGCGCTGGGCATTTGCTCACCTTCGACCAGCACATCGCTGGGCGCCTGGTGAAAACGGATCTCGAAGAAGTCGACGATGGCCTGCCAGAAGGCTTCACGCTGGTCGATGCTCCAGGCGTGCAGCGCCGGATAATCGCTCAGTTGCAGCTGATGCCGTTCGTTGATGAACCGGCGAAAGGCGTCCATGCGTGACTGGGCGATGCGATCGGGGGTGGGTTGCCAGAGGATGTCGGACATGGGGTGCCTCTTTTTCTTTTATGTACACACAAACTATAGAGCGACCCAATCTTGTGGCGAGGGGATTTATCCCCGACTTGTGGGAGCAAGGCTTGCCCGCGATGAACGAAAACGCGGTTTAGCTGTTAAACCGCGGTGCGGCCATCGCGGGCAAGCCTTGCTCCCACAGATAAATCCCCTCGCCACAAGGGATCGCAAGAAATTTACTGAGCCAGCCACCCACCATCAATATTCCACGCCGCGCCACGTACCTGGCTGCCGGCTTCGCTGCACAGAAACAGCACCAGTTCCCCCAGTTGCGGCGGGGTGACGAATTCCAGGGAAGGCTGTTTTTCGGCCAGCAGGTCATGCTGTGCCTGTTGCGGGTCGATGCCCGTGGCAATGCGGTCGTCGATCTGTTTCTGCACCAGCGGTGTCAGCACCCAGCCAGGGCAGATGGCGTTGCACGTCACGTTACTGGTGGCGGTTTCCAGGCCGACCACTTTGGTCAGACCGATCACCCCGTGTTTGGCTGCGACGTAGGCGGCCTTGCCCACCGAGCCGACCTGGCCGTGCACCGAGGCAATGTTGATGATCCGCCCCCAGCCCTTGGCGCGCATGCCCGGCAGGCTCAAGCGCGTGGCATGGAACACCGAGGACAGGTTGATGGCGATGATCGAGTCCCAGCGCTCCACCGGAAAATCTTCCACGGCGGCCACATGCTGGATACCGGCGTTGTTCACCAGAATGTCCACGCCGCCGAACTCCCGTTCGGCGTAAGCGAGCATGTCGGCGATCTGCGCCGGATCACTGACATCGGCCGGATGATGGCCGACCTTGCCGCCGAACTGTTTCACCTCGGCGATCACCGTCGAGGCATCGCCGAAGCCGTTGAGGATCAGGTTGGCGCCGGCCTTGGCAAGGCTCAGGGCGATGCCCAGGCCGATGCCGCTGGTAGAGCCGGTGACCAGGGCGGTCTTGCCCGAAAGAGGGGTTGTCATGGGGAGCCTCACACAATGCCAGTGGCGTAGAACACAGCGATCACGAAGAACACCGCGAGGGTCTTGATCAGCGTAATGCAGAAAATGTCTTTGTAGGCTTCACGGTGGGTCAGACCGGTCACCGCCAGCAGGGTGATCACCGCGCCGTTGTGGGGCAGGGTGTCCATGCCGCCGCTGGCCATGGACGCGACCCGGTGCAGCACTTCCAGAGGAATGTTGGCGGCGTTGGCGGCGCTGATGAACGTTTCGGACATCGCCGCCAGGGCGATGCTCATGCCGCCCGAGGCTGAACCGGTGATGCCCGCCAGCAGCGTCACGGTCACGGCTTCATTGACCAGTGGATTGGGGATGTTTTTGAGCCAGTCGGCCAGCACCAGAAAACCCGGCAAGGACGCGATGACCGCGCCAAAACCGTATTCCGAAGCGGTGTTCATTGCCGCCAGCAGCGCACCGCCCACCGCGCTCTTGCTGCCTTCGGCCAGCTTGCTGCGAATGGTGCTGAAGGCGAACAGCAGCACCAGGACAATGCCCACCAGCAACGCGGCCTGCACGGCCCAGATCGCGGTGAGCTTGGCGATGTCGCTGGTCACTGGTGTGGTCATGCCCGGCAGCGCCAGGCTGTGGGTCTTGCCATACCACTGCGGAATCCACTGGGTGAACAGCAGGTTCATGATCCCGACCGCCAACAGCGGCGAAATGGCGAGCCAGGGATTGGGCAGTTTGATGTCTTCGGCAGTCTCCGGCTCGTTGCGCAGTTCGGTGCCGTAGCCTTCGCCTAGGCGCTGGGCCTTGTTGCGCTGGCGTTGCAGGAACAGCATGCCGAAGCTGAACACGAAGATCGTGCCGATCACACCCAGCCAGGGCGCGGCCCAGGCGGTGGTGTTGAAGAAGGTGCTGGGGATGATGTTCTGGATCTGCGGCGTGCCGGGCAGAGCGTCCATGGTGAACGAGAACGCGCCAAGGGCAATGGTGGCCGGGATCAGCCGCTTGGGAATATTGCTCTGGCGGAACATCTCGGCGGCGAACGGATACACCGCGAACACCACGACGAACAGCGACACGCCGCCATAGGTCAGCAAGGCGCAGACCAGCACGATCACCAACATGGCCTGGCGCGTGCCCAGCAGGCGAATCGCCGCCGCGACGATAGAGCGGGAGAAACCCGACAGCTCGATCAGTTTGCCGAACACCGCGCCGAGCAGGAACACCGGGAAATACAGTTTGATGAAGCCGACCATCTTCTCCATGAACACCCCGGTGAAAGCAGGCGCGACGGCGGAAGGGTCAGTGAGCAGGACGGCGCCGAGGGCGGCGATGGGGGCAAAAAGGATAACGCTGTAGCCACGGTAGGCGGCCACCATCAGCAGCGTGAGGGCTGCCAAGGCAATGATCACACTCATGGTGTGTCTCCTGGATTGTTATTTTTGTGGTGAAGCGGTGGGGAGGGCTTTAGCGAGATTTGTGCCAGATATGTAATTTATTGAAATATAAGGAAATTATTGTTTTTGGTGGGGATGGTTCGAGGGTTTTGTCTCTTTTTTGAGATTTTCAGGGGCTGTGCTGGCCTCATCGTGAGCAGGCTCGCTCCCACAGGTTGACCGAGTTCGTCAGGAAAGTACGGCCACTGTGGGAGCGAGCCTGCTCACGATGAGCGCGAAGCGCTCAAAAGGAGCTGTCTATATCTAGAGATATGCGTCTCTTTATTGAGACTCGGCAATCCCCAGTGCCACCATTTTCTTATACAAGGTCGACCTCCCCAGCCCCAACCGCTCAGCCGCTTCAACTACCTTGCCGCCGCATTGCGCGAGAGTGGTTTCGATCAAGTGGCGGTCGAATCGTGCCCGGGCCTGGCTGAAGGTTTCTTGCGGCAGCGGTTCCTGATGTGGATTCAACGCCCGGGTGACCGGCGTGAAAGTCCCAATGGCCGCTCGAATATCGGCGGCAGTGAGCAGCAGGTCGTCGCTGAGCAGCGCGGTTCGTTCCAGCACATTGCGCAACTCCCGGATGTTGCCCGGCCAAGCGTGTTGCCCCAGCAGGTCGAGTGCGTCGCGGTCCAGTTCGTGCTGGCTGCGCAGTTCTTCGAGGATCGCCTCGCTCAGGGCCGGCAAATCATCCAGGCGTTCGCGCAGCGGCGGGACCTGGATCGGCAACACATTGAGGCGGTAATACAGGTCGGCGCGAAATTCTCCGCGTTTGATCGCCGCTTCCAGATCCATGGACGTGGCAGCGATGATCCGCACGTCGCTTTGCAGCACCTCGTTGGAGCCCACGGGTTCGTATTCTTTTTCCTGCAAGACCCGCAGCAGTTTGCTTTGCAGCGGCAGTGGCATGTCGCCGATTTCGTCCAGGAAGAGTGTGCCGCCCTGGGCGATCTGCAGCTTGCCGGCGCGGCCTTTGCGGTCGGCGCCGGTGAAGGCTCCCGGGGCGGTGCCGAAAAACTCGGCTTCCAGCAGGGCCTCCGGGATCGCCGCGCTGTTGATGCTGACGAACGCCTTGTGCGCCCTCGGCGAAGCACCGTGGATTGCCTGGGCCAGCAGTTCCTTGCCGGTCCCGGTTTCGCCGAGCAACAGCACCGGCGAATCGGCGCTGGCGCTGCGCCGGGCACGACGCTTGACCTCCAGGCTGGCGCTGCTGGTGCCGATGAAGTGGGCGAAGTTGTACCGAGTCTGCCGTGCCCGCAACAGCGAGCGGGTGGAGGCCAGTTCCTCCTGCATGCTCAGGTAGCGCTTGAGCATCGGCGACAGACTGCGCAATTCATCGAACAGGGCAAAACCGATGGCGCCGATCACCGCGCCCGCGCTGTCGTGGATCGGCAGGCGCATCACCACCAGCGGCTCCTTGGGCGTGTCCTGCATGTCCAACAGAATCGGTCGGCCAGTACGTACCACTTCGCGCAGCAGGCTGCTGGGGATCACGCTCTCGCACGCCCGGCCGATGGCTTCTTGCGCTGAGTTCAGGCCGAAGCGCCGGGCGTAGCGTTCGTTCATCCAGACGATGTTTGCGTCACGGTCGACAATCACCGTGCCTTCGCTGGACTGTTCGATGATCTCGAACAACGAACGGATCGCCAGCGTGCGCACGCGCTTGTAATCCTTGAGGCTTTCGGTGGGGTTCATCGGGCATTTCCAGAAGGTGGGATTTGCCGGCATCCTCCGATCAAAGGGGTTGCCAAAGAGCGGCATTATGCCGGGAGGGGCCGGCCGAGCACTACTTCGCCCGCATTCTTTGCCGTGGCATATCAATGGCAAGCCCTAAGCCTTAGTGGATCTGCTCAGTGGTGGGCAGTCTGATAAACTTGTACAGTTTTCACTAATATGTACATTTTTCTGAGAGCGCTCATGAATAAATTCAACCCTCGCAAGCTGCAGCTCTCCAAATGGACGGCCTGTGCGCCGACTGATCGGGAAAAGCATTTTCTCGTCACCAAGCTGCTCTGTGATGAGGAGGGGATACCCATTCAGATTGAGCTTGAGGCTGTATACAGCGCTCGTGTGACGTTGCTCGACTGGCGCGAGTTGCGCGACAGCAAGCATTGGAAAATGGGCTGGTGCTGAATGTCTTGGGCTGTGCCATAGAGATCCGTATGACTTCTGATAATTATACATAATCATAAAGTTGTACAAGTTTTCCTGCGATAGTGGCTTAATGCAGCTATCTAGCGATGGCATCTCTGCCTTCGTGTGGCTACAGCCACGCATTCACGCCTCCGGGAGCGCCACCCATGTTCATTCGTACTCGCAAGCATCAGGACGCCTTGCACGAAATCCAGGCCAGGCAGGCTTTTCTCGAAGCCGAACGGACGGCCTTGCAGCAATGCATGGCGATCATCGAGTTCACCCCGACGGGCGAGGTGCTCGACGTCAGCCCGGCTTTTTTGAAAATGATGGGGTATTCACTCAGCGAAACCCTCGGTCAGCATCATTCGATGTTTTGTGAGCCTGCCTATTCACGCAGCGCCGAGTGCTCAGCGTTATGGCGGCAGTTGGGGCAGGGCTCTTCTGCCGACAGCCAATTCCTGCATTTGCGGCGTGATGGAAGCTGGTTGTGGGTGCAAGCAAACTACGTTCCTGTGCTGGATCACCATGCAAAGGTGCAGCGCATCATCTTGATCGTTCGCGATATCAACGAGCGGGTGTTGCGCGCCCAGGCCGAAACCAGCTTCATGCAAGCGATCGACCGCTCCATGGCGGTTATCGAATTTGATCTGAGCGGTCAGGTCGTGAATGCCAACGAGAATTTCATGAACGTCATGGGGTACCGCCTGCAAGAAATTCGGGGCCAGCATCACCGGATTTTCTGCAAACCCAGCGAGGTCCAGAGTGAGGCTTATCGTGGCTTCTGGGCCGGGCTCAATCGCGGTGAATACAGGACCGGCCTTTTCGAGCGCGTCGACAATCGAGGCGCGACTGTCTGGCTGCAGGCTACCTACAACCCTCTCTACGATGCACGGGGGCGCTTGTATGGCGTGGTCAAGTTCGCCACTGACAGCACTCGCGAAGTCGAGCAGCGCCAAAGTGAATCAAAAGCGGCCGGACTTGCTTTCGAGACGTCCCGGCAGACCGATGAGCAAACCCGGCTCGGCACGTGTGTGGTTCAGCAAACCGTTACGGTTGTGCAAAGTATCGCCGATGAGCTTCAGCAGGTGTCAGCCGGGATAGGTGCCCTTAGCGCGCAGTCAGAGGAAATCGGCAGCATCGTCGATGCCATCCGGGGCATTGCCGAACAGACCAATCTGCTTGCCCTCAATGCCGCCATCGAAGCGGCTCGCGCCGGGGAGCAGGGACGCGGCTTCGCGGTGGTGGCCGATGAGGTGCGCAATCTGGCGCGACGTACAAGTCAGTCAACCGTGGCCATTACTCAGGTCGTCGCCAAGAACCGTGAATTGGCCAGGCAAGCGGTGAGCAGCATGCAATCGAGCACGCTCAAGGCAGAGCAGGGGGTGAAACTGGCTAACCAGGCCGGCACTGTCATTCTGGATATTCATCGAGGCGCGCAGCAGGTGGTGGAGGTGATGGGTGAATTCGCTCAAGCGCTGGATCAACGACGTGGTGCCTGAGCGAGCCCGGGATTACTGCGGTTGAGCCGCCGCCAACAGCTCCTTGGTGTAGGGATGCTGGGGCGAGTCGAACACCTCATGGCTGGCGCCGTGCTCCACCACTTTACCGTCCTTGATCACGATCATGTCGTGGGCCAGGGCGCGGACCACTGCCAGATCATGGCTGATGAACAGGTAAGTCAGGCCATGCTTTTCCTGAAGCTGGCGGAGCAGGGCGACCACTTGCTTTTGCACGGTGCGGTCCAGGGCTGAGGTCGGTTCGTCCAGCAGAATCAGGGCCGGCTTGAGCACCAATGCCCGGGCGATGGCGATGCGTTGGCGCTGGCCACCGGAGAATTCGTGGGGGTAGCGGTGGCGGCTCTGCGGGTCGAGGCCGACTTCCTGCAGCGCCTGGATCACCTGCGCTTCACACTGCTCGGAACTGGACGAGCTGTGGACCTCAAGGCCTTCACTGATGATCTGCTGCACCGACATGCGAGGGCTGAGGCTGCCGAACGGGTCCTGGAACACCACCTGCATCTGCTTGCGCCACGGTCGCAGGTCTTTCTGCGACAGATGATCGAGGGCTTGTCCCTGGAAGTGGATGCTGCCTTCGGATTCGATCAATCGCAGGATCGCCTGGCCGAGGGTGGATTTGCCGGAACCGGATTCACCGACGATGCCCAGGGTCTTGCCGCGCTGGATCGTCAAGCTGATGCCGTCCACGGCGCGCAGGTATTCCTTGCGCCGGAACAGCCCGCCGCCCAGGGCAAAGCTGACGCGCAGATCCTGCACTTGCAAGACGTCTTCGCGTTCGTCACGGGGCAGGGCTTCGCCTTCCGGTTCGGCGTGCAGCAACTCGCAGCTGTAGGGATGCTTCGGCGCGCTGAAGAGCGTTTCGCACGGCGCCTGTTCGACGATTTCCCCGGCCTTCATCACGCACACCCGTTGCGCGATGCTGCGCACCAGGTTCAGGTCGTGGCTGATCAGCAGCAGTGACATGCCGAGTCGTTGCTGCAGGGACTTGAGCAGCAGCAGAATCTTGCGCTGCACCGTCACGTCGAGCGCGGTGGTCGGTTCGTCGGCAATCAACAGTTCCGGTTCGCAGGCCAGGGCCATGGCAATCATCACCCGCTGTCGTTGGCCGCCGGAGAGTTGATGCGGGTAGGCCTTGAGGCGTTCGGTGGGTTTCTGGATGCCCACCAGGGCCAGCAACTCCAGAATGCGCTGGCGCGCGGCCTTGCCGCCCAGGCCCTTGTGCAGCATGAGGGTTTCGCCAATCTGCTTTTCGACGCTGTGCAGCGGGTTCAGCGAGGTCATGGGCTCCTGGAAGATCATCGCGATCCGGTCCCCGCGCAGTTCGCGCAGGACCCTGGCCTCGGCGTCCACCAGTTCCTGGCCGCGATAGCGAATGCTGCCGGTGGTACGGCTGCCGGTTTGCGGCAGCAGTTGCAGGATCGAATGGGCCGTTACCGACTTGCCGGAGCCTGACTCGCCCACCAGGGCCAGGCATTCACCGGGGCGGATATCCAGGCACAGGTTGCGCACCACGGTTTGGTCGTTGAAGGCCACGCTCAAGTCGCGGATTTCGATCAGGTTGTCGCTCATCTCAGGGTTCCGCTTCATGGCCGTGGATCAGGATCGGGGGTCGAATGCATCGCGCAACGCCTCGCCAATGAACACCAGCAGAGAAAGAATCAGCGCCAGGGTGAAGAACGCCGTCAGGCCCAGCCACGGCGCTTGCAGGTTCTGTTTGCCCTGGCCGATCAACTCGCCCAGCGACGCGCTGCCCGCCGGCATGCCGAAGCCGAGGAAGTCCAGGGCGGTGAGGGTGGAAATCGCCCCGGTGAGGATGAACGGCAGATAACTCAGGGTGGCGTTCATCGCGTTGGGCAGGATATGCCGCACAATCACCTTGCGGTCGGACAGGCCCAGGGCTCTGGCGGCTTTGACGTATTCAAGGTTGCGTCCGCGCAGGAACTCGGCGCGCACCACATCCACCAGGGCCAGCCAGGAAAACAGTGCCATGATTCCCAGCAGCCACCAGAAATTCGGCTCGACAAAGCCGGACAGAATGATCAGCAGATAGAGCACCGGCAGCCCGGACCAGACTTCCAGCAGGCGTTGCCCCAGCAGGTCCACCCAGCCGCCGTAATACCCCTGCAAGGCACCGGCGCTGATACCGATCAGCGCGCTGATGGCCGTCAGGGCCAGGGCGAACAGAATCGACACCCGTGCCCCGAAGATCACCCGGGCCAGCACGTCCCGGGCCTGATCATCGGTGCCCAGCCAGTTCACCGACGAGGGCGGGCTTGGGGTCGGCTGGTTCAGGTCGTAGTTGGGTGTGTCGTCGCTGAACGGGATCGGCGGGAACAACAGCCAGCCGCCGTCCTTGTGGATCAGATCCTGCACGTAGCTGCTGCGGTAATCGGCCTGGAACGGCAACTGCCCGCCAAACTCCTGTTCGGTGTAGCGCTTGAACACTGGGAAATACAGCGACCCCTGGTAACTCACCAGCAACGGCTTGTCGTTGGCGATCAATTCGCCGCCCAGGGTCAGCATGAACAGGCCGATGAACAGCCACAGCGACCACCAACCCCGGCGATTCTTCTTGAAACGCTCAAAACGCCGGCGGCCCAAGGGTGACAACTTGAACATCAGGCGTTCCTCGCGGCGAAGTCGATACGCGGGTCCACCAGGGTGTAGCACAGGTCGCCGATGAGTTTGATCAGCAAGCCGAACAGCGTGAAGATGAACAGCGAACCGAACACCACCGGATAGTCCCGGGACACCGCGGCTTCATAGCTCATGCGTCCCAGGCCATCGAGGGAGAAGATCACCTCGATCAGCAAGGAGCCGGCGAAAAACACGCTGATGAACGCCTGGGGAATCCCTGACACCACCAGCAGCATCGCATTGCGGAACACATGGCCATACAGCACGCGTCGTTCG
Source organism: Pseudomonas sp. P105 (assembly GCF_032614175.1). Lineage (NCBI taxonomy): Bacteria > Pseudomonadati > Pseudomonadota > Gammaproteobacteria > Pseudomonadales > Pseudomonadaceae > Pseudomonas > Pseudomonas sp. P105. Next base: position 3,953,605 of record NZ_CP126693.1, on the reverse strand, counting down.
CTCATACCCTTGGCTCGCGCGGTGACCACGTACTGGCGGGTGATTTCGTTGAGGAACGAGTTCTTGGTCAGGATCGTCAAGGTGGCGAAACCGCCAATCACCAGCGAAGTGACCGGCAGGACTAGGTGCCAGAAATAATCGGTGATCTTGCCCAGTGTCGACAGCGACTCGAAGTTGTCAGACACCAGCCCGCGCACCGGAAACCAGTTCAACGACGTGCCGCCGGCAAACATCACGATCAGGAACATGGCGAACAGAAATGCCGGCATGGCGTAGCCGATGATGATCGCCGTGCTGCTCCACACATCGAAGGCCGAGCCATGGCGCACCGCCTTGCGGATGCCCAGGGGAATCGACACCAGGTAGGTGATCAGCGTGGCCCAGAGCCCGAGGGAAATGGTCACCGGCATCTTCTCCAGGATCAGGTCGGTCACCGTGGCGCCGCGAAAGAAACTCTTGCCGAAGTCCAGTCGGGCGTAGCTGCTGAGCATCAACCACAAACGCTCATGGGCCGGTTTGTCGAAGCCGTATTGTTTTTCGATGTCCTTGATCAGCTGTGGATCGAGGCCGCGACTGGCTCGCGAACTGCCGGTCATGGCAGTGCCCGAACTGCCGACGCTGGCGCCGCCGATGCCTTGCAGTTGGGCGATGGCCTGTTCCACCGGCCCGCCCGGAGCGGCCTGCACGATGACGAAGTTCACCAACAGGATGATGACCAGCGTCGGAATGATCAGCAGCAAGCGCCGCGCGATATAGGCCCACATCAATGCCGCCCTCCAGGGGAGCCGCGTTTGAGGCGTTCGGCGGCCATTTGCTCGTTGGTCAGCGGTGTGGTGCTCATTTCCCACCAGCTCTCGATGGCTTCGTCATTGCTGGCCTGCACTTTGGGTCTGCCAAAGCGGTTCCACCAGACGGTCGAACTGCCCGGCGGGTAGTAGTTGGGGATCCAGTAGTAATTCCATTGCAGCACCCGGTCGAGGGCGTGGGCATGGCGGAGCATGTCGCGCTGGGTGGTGGCTTTGACCAGCCCGTCGATCAGGGCATCGACGGCCGGATTCTGCAAGGCCATGTAATTGTTGGCGCCCGGATCGTTGGCCGCCGCCGAGCCGAAATAGTTGTAGAGCTCCATGCCCGGCGAAGTGCTGACGGGATAGCCGGTGATGATCATGTCGTAGTCGCGACTCATCAGGCGATTGACGTATTGGGAGGCGTCGATGCGCCGGATGCTCATGTCGATGCCGATCTGTGCCAGGGTGCGCTTGTAGGGCAGCAACAGCCGGTCGAGGCCGTTCTGGCTGATCAGGAACGTGAAGCTCAGCGCTTCCCCCTCGGCATTGACCAGGCGGTCGCCGTCGGGTTTCCAGCCGGCCTGTTGCAGCAGCGCCAGGGCTTGCAGTTGTTTGTCACGGATCACGCCGCTGCCGTCGGTTTTCGGTGCGTGGAAGACCTGGCTGAAGACTTCCTCTGGGACTTTGCCGCGCAACGGCTCGAGAATCGCCAGTTCGTCGGCATCGGGCAGTTGCCGGGCGGCCAGGTCGGTGTTGGAGAAAAAACTCTGCTGGCGCACATAGAGGTTGCGCATCATCTGGCGGTTGCTCCACTCGAAATCCCAGAGCATGGCCAGGGCTTGGCGGACACGCCGATCCTGGAACTGCGGTTTTTGCAGGTTGAACACGAAGCCTTGGGCCGTTTGGGGAGCCTCGGTGGCCAGGTGGGCCTTTTGCAGGCGACCGTCATGCAGGGCCGGGCTGTCATAGCCGATGGAATAACCGGTGGCGGAGAACTCGCGATTGTAGTCATAAGCGCCGCCACGCAAGACCTGCCGCGCCACATCGGTATCGCCGAAATACTCGATGCTGAAATGGTCGAAATTGTAGAGCCCGCGACTGACCGGCAGGTCCTTGCCCCACCAGTCGGGGTTGCGCTCGAAGGTGATGCTGCGTCCCGAGTCGATCCGGCCCACCCGATAGGGGCCACTGCCCAGCGGGGCTTCGTAGCCACCTCCACTGGCAAAGTCGCGGGTTTTCCACCAGTGCTCGGGAAAGACCGGCAGTGTGGCGATGTCCAGAGGCAGGGTACGGTTTTCGTTGTTCTTGAAGTCGAAGCGAACGGTGCGCTCGGATTCCACTTCGACGCCTTTGACGGCGGCGAACTGGGTGCGATACCGCAGGCTGCCCTGGGTCATCAACAGCTCGAAGGTGTAGCGCACGTCTTCGGCGGTGATGAGCTTGCCATCGGCAAACCGGGCCTTGGGATTGAGGTAGAAGCGCAAGGACAGGCCATCGTCGGCGCGTTCCATCTTCTGCGCCACCAGGCCATAGACGGTGTAGGGCTCGTCCAGCGAGCGCTGAGCGAGCGGCGAATACAGCATTCCGTCGATCTGGCTGACGCCGATGCCTTTGTCGATGTAGGGCAGGACGTGGTCGAAATGGCCGATCTCGATGGCCGAGCGGCGCATGGTGCCGCCTTTGGGGGCCTGGGGATTGGTATAGGCGAAGTGGCTGAAGCCCTGGGGGTACTTGGCCGGTTCGCCATACACCGTCAGGGCATGTTGCGGTGTGGCATCCACACCGGCGGCACCTGTCAGCAGGACCACGGCAGTGAACAGCAGTGAAGGGAACGCCAGTCGCATTGTCAGCCTTAAAGCCGGGTGATAGATGACCACGATTTGTACGCGAGCTACGCCTTGATCGCTAGCCCCTTGGCCTGACACAAACACAACGGCCCACCGAAGGGCGGGCCGTTATGTCGATAAGCCGGGATCAGTCCTGGCGGCTGGTCACTTCCAGCAGGTGATAGCCGAACTGGGTCTTGACCGGACCCTGCACCACATTGATCGGGGCGCTGAATACCACGGTGTCGAATTCCTTGACCATCTGGCCTGGACCGAACGAACCCAGATCGCCGCCCTGACGGCTGGACGGGCACGAGGAGTTGGCTTTGGCAACTTCAGCGAAATCGGCGCCGGCTTCGATCTGAGCCTTGAGTTCGTTGCACTTCTCTTCGCTGGAAACCAGGATGTGGCGGGCAGTGGCTTTGGCCATGGGTAAAATTCCTTTCAATAGCTTTAAAGGTGTTGAGCCTACCGGAATCACTGACCGGTTGTTGTCAAAAATGCGTCAAAACCTTGAGTCTGTCGATCAAAGGCCGGCTTTGCGCAGGCGTTCGGCGTGGCGCACGTAAAGCTCCACCGGGTCTGTACCCTTGCGGCTGCAACCGGCTGTCTGGTTGATGGCGTCCATGTGGTCCAGTGGATAGTCAGAGCGAATGACCTTGCCCAGGTGCGAGCTGAAGCGTCCCACCAGGCCGTCGTTCTGCCCGGCTTCGGTGATGAAATACTCGGAAAAGGCCCGGCAGAAACCCTGCAGTGGGTCCATCGCATTGCACGCTCCGTTCTCGGAGTCCGGCAACGTGCCGCTCCATGAGTAGTAGCGCACCCCGTTGACCCTTTGTGCTCCGTTGCCGCCCCAGTGTTTGGGCAGGCCTTGGGGGTATTTGTCATTGAACGCGCCTACGCCTTCGGTGGTCAGCGCCGCCAGTGCTGCGATGGCCGCGTGTGGCAGTTGCGCCTGGCCGCCCAGCAGCGAGATGAAGTCAGCAAAAAGCGTGGCGACTTTATCCGCCACATGCTCTGGCAGGCGCCCCGGGGTCAGGGCTTTGTAGAGGAAATCAATCAGTTCGGAGCCATGATTCGGGCCGCTGACCGAGGTCACCGAGGCCACCCTGTCGGGGGCAACAGCGCCGGCGTATCGGGCGGCCAGCGCGCCCTGGCTGTGACCGATCAGGTTGACCCTGGTGGCGCCGGTGCCGCTCAGGATCCGATCGATCTGTGCCAGCAGTTGTTCACCACGGGCTTCATTGGAATGTGTCGCTGACAAATAGGGGATGAACACCCGGGCACCGGCGGCGCGTAATGCCTGTTTGATCCCGTGGAAGAGTTCGAAGCCGCCGACCCTGTCAAACCCGAACAACCCATGGACCAGCAGGATGGGAAATTGAGTGGTTGCATTCCGTTGCATGTTCGTACCTTTTTCGAAGAGGTTCCTGTTGAATTCGCGACGTCACTCTAATGCAGGCTTGTGCTGGACGGTGTAGGAAGAAACCGCAGTGCTCTGCTGAAAACGGAATAGAAGAAGTGGGAAGGGTCGGACTGGAGCCGGACGGATCTGAGCGTATCGGGATACTTCCGATTGCCCTTGGCGCTTGCGGCTACAACTTCACCGGCACCAGGCCACTCCCGTGGTCGTCTTGTCTGACTGTGGGTTTGGGACGGTCGAGGTTTAATGGCTTCATCGGGTGCCGCGATATGAACGCGGTGCCTTTATCCAAGGACTGGAGCCTATGTATGACCACTTACCCATCTGCCCCGCGAGCCCGGCTCGCACCCCTGACGAAATTGCCGGTCCCGTTTCTGGCAGCGGCCACGGCAGGGGTGATCAACCCCGCTTGGCGCAAGGTCGTCATCACCGTCAAGCCATATCCAATGATGACGTGCGGAGATGAGGTGCTGCTGTTCTGGCACGGACTCAATTCAGACGCCGAACCCTATCGGCATGAAGTGCGAAGGTTCATCACTGAGCGACATGTGGGGCGAGATGTCGTTTTTGTTGTGCGCGAGCCGCATATCGCCGAGCTGGACGGCGGCTCGCTGGAGATCAGCTACCAAGTGACGAGCAAACGGCTGCCGGCCACGCTGGTCTCCCAGCCTTTGCAACTGGATATCGGCGATGTTTCCTTGCAACTGCCGGCCGCCGTTGCCAACGATGCCGTGGGCGGCAGCCTGGACCCGGCGCGGGTGCCCGAAGGAACGTGCGTGACCATCAAACCCTATTCCAGAATGGCCGTCGGCGACCGGTTGATCCTGATTGCCAGCAACGACTCCAAGGCCGTTTGGCGCGATGTGCTGGATATCGAGGCTCATGCCGTCGGCCGCGAGGTAGCGTTCTGGATCGATCATTCGCTGATTGCCCCTCATGAGGGTCAAAGCCTGAGCCTGACCTATGTCGTCCGGCGCGGACATTCGGTGCGTCGCGCCGAGCCCCTGTCGTTGCACCTGGGGCCTTTGCGACGTCCTGCTCTGAAAGCGCCGCGGATTGCGGGATTGAACGCGGGCGGGCTGGATGTCGACGGGTTACAGGAAGGGGTGAGTGTCGTCATCGACGATGCCGGGCTTGAGGCTGGCGAGCTGGTCTGGCTGCAGTGCAACGGCAGTTACGCGCATGTCGCCGAGCGCGAAATCACCGCGGCGACGGCAGGTCAAGCGCTGACCTTTGTAGTGCCTGCGGCGTTCTGGCAGGACCAGCGCGGCAGGTCGGTGCACTTGTTTTATCAGGTCGAGCGCCTGGACGATGTGAGCCAGCATTCGGAGTGGGTCACCGTCCAGGTTCGTTCCGCGGCGAAAAGCTAAGCGCCCTCGCTGGGGAGGGCGCTTTCAGGATTCAGGCCGACACCAGTTGACGATGGGCCTGACTCAGCAGTTGCTCGGTGGATGCCCAACCCAGGCAACCATCGGTCACCGATACGCCGTAACGCAGCGACGGGCCCAACGATTGGCAACCTTCGAACAGGTGGCTTTCCAGCATCATGCCGATGAGGGAGTGGTTTCCTTGCAGGCGCTGTTCCAGGACATCGTTGAACACCTGAGGCTGGCGCAACGGATCTTTGCCGCTGTTGGCGTGGCTGCAATCCACCATGATCCGGGCCGGTATTTTCAGGCGGGTCAGGTCATTGTGTATCTGTGTGACGCTCTGGCGGTCATAGTTCGGCCCGCGATGGCCGCCGCGCAGCACCAGATGAGTGTCGGGGTTGCCCTGGGTCTGGATGATCGCCGGATGCCCCTGGCTGTCGACGCCGAAATGCCGATGAGGATGGGCTGCCGAGCGCATGGCATCGCAGGCGATGCCAACACCGCCGTCTGTGCCGTTCTTGAAACCGACCGGCATGCCCAGGCCGCTGGCCATTTCCCGGTGGATCTGCGATTCGGTGGTACGCGCGCCGATGGCGACCCAACTGAGCAGGTCATCGAAGTAGTTGGCGGCCATGGGTTGCAGCAGTTCGGTGGCCACAGGCAGGCCCAACTGGAGCATTTCGCGCATCAGTTCCCGGGACAGCGTCAGGCCTGCGGCCATGTCGTCGCAGCCATCCAGGCCGGGGTCGTAAGCCAGGCCTTTCCAGCCTACCGTCGTGCGGGGTTTTTCCACGTAGGCGCGCATCACCAGCAGCATGCTGTCGCTGACTTCATGGGCTACGCGCGCCAGGTTGGCAGCGTATTCGAGGGCCGATTTCGGGTCGTGGATGGAGCAGGGGCCGACAATGACCAGCAGGCGGGAGTCCTCACCGTCGAGGATCGCGCGGATTGCCTGACGATGGGCATTGACCTGTTGGCTCAGCGCCGAGCTGAGGGGCAATTGTTGCTTGAGCTGCAATGAGCTGGGCAGACGCAGGGTCAGGGCTTCATTGGCGGGGTTGAGCGTGGACAGCGGCAAAGCAGAGACGGACGAATTCATGATCTGGTTTCCTGGGCGGGCAGCGGGTTCATTCCCGCGCGCCGGCCCTATTGGGGTGTTCGACAATTGGCCGTATTGGCCCGCAACTGAGGCTTGCCACCGGTAGGTGACCGATCGGAGGCGGCAGGCTGTCCCGAGCGGTGGCTGGTAAATCGCCAGGCGGAAAAACTGTCGTAACGGTAATAAGTGGCGTAGTTCATGGCTCAATCCTCAAGTTTGTCTGGTGTCGCAAAAATGTGTGGGGCTGAAAAAACAAAACCCCCGGTCGGGAGGCCGACCGGGGGTTAGAAAACTCTGGAAGGCGACCCGTTTAAATTGGGCGCCGGTTGGGTATCAGGCGCGCCAGTGGCTAAACCAATACCCAAAATAAAAGCTGACCGGAGTCTGAACACTGTTCGCCCAGGCAGCCGCAACCGAGCGCTGGGCGCTGGCGGTTTGAAGCGATGCGAGTGCGTTGAACATGGTCTGTCTCCGATGAATGAACCTGAGCTTACTAGAGCAGGGTGGGCCGGTTCAATCAGAAAATTCTATCGTGGGTATGTGATTGTTCATCCTGGCTTGAGTCCGGCGGGCTTTATGACAAACTTTGGGTTTGCACCTTCTCTCGATCTGGCTTTCGGCCTGAGCGAGTTGTGATGCCCGACGGTTATCGGGCCCAGTCGTATGGGTGACCATTCTTTGAAGAGGTACACATGAGTTTCCAGTGGCGTGCGGCAACGGCCGAGGACATCGCCTTTGCCCGGCAACTGACGTGCATCAACATGCTTCCCTATTACTTGCACCATGATTTGTTATGGCAGGACGAAGCATTCGATCTGGCCTGGATCATTCGTCAGAACTGGATCATCTGCCGCGAGGGGCAAGCGTTGGGTTTTGTCAGCCTGAGTCGTGATGCCCGGGCGTTGTATATCCGGGAGCTACAGATTGCCGAGGCGTTTCGGGGGCAGGGCGCCGGCACCTGGGCGATCGGTCAGGTTTGGGACATGGTGATGCAGGAGCGTCGCCCGGCGTTACGCTTGACGGTTTTCAAGAACAATCCGGCCAGGGTGCTCTACGAGCGCATGGGGCTGCAGGTGGTCGGCGAGGATGAATGTTTCCTGAGGATGGAGCGGGCCGCCAGGGCTTGAGGCCTCGGATTGCGTGCCTGTGAAAGACGCGCTGTAACTTTTATATGTCCCTTTGCGCTAGGTCTGCCGGATGGTTTTTGCTAAGGTGTTGGGCAACCCAAATAAGACCAAATCGTGAGGTGTCTGCTTGATTAGGGTGTTAGTGGTCGACGACCATGATCTCGTCCGTACGGGCATTACACGAATGCTGGCTGATATCGACGGTCTGCAGGTGGTTGGTCAGGCTGAATCCGGGGAAGAGTCCCTTATCAAGGCGCGTGAACTGAAACCCGACGTGGTACTGATGGACGTCAAGATGCCAGGCATCGGCGGTCTTGAAGCCACGCGTAAACTGCTGCGCAGCCACCCGGACATCAAGGTGGTCGCGGTGACCGTGTGTGAAGAAGATCCGTTCCCGACCCGGTTGTTGCAGGCGGGTGCTGCGGGTTACCTCACCAAGGGCGCCGGCTTGAACGAGATGGTCCAGGCCATTCGCCTGGTATTTGCCGGTCAGCGTTACATCAGCCCGCAAATTGCCCAGCAGCTGGCAATCAAGTCGTTCCAGCCGACCAATGAATCGCCCTTCGATGCGCTGTCGGAGCGGGAAATCCAGATTGCCCTGATGATTGTCGGTTGCCAAAAGGTGCAGATCATCTCCGATAAGCTGTGCTTGTCGCCTAAAACCGTCAACACCTACCGTTACCGAATCTTCGAGAAGCTGTCGATCAGCAGCGATGTCGAGTTGACGCTGCTGGCGGTGCGCCACGGCATGGTCGATGCCAGCGCCTGATAATGACTGAACTGTTTGATCCAAGTGCTTTTCTGTCCACATGCAGCGGTCGCCCAGGCGTCTATCGCATGTTCGACAGCGATGCGCGTCTGCTTTACGTCGGTAAGGCCAAGAACCTCAAGAAGCGTCTGGCCAGCTACTTTCGTAAAACCGGCCTCGCGCCAAAGACCGCCGCCCTGGTGGGGCGCATCGCGCAAGTCGAAACCACCATCACCGCCAATGAAACCGAGGCCTTGCTGCTCGAGCAGACGCTGATCAAGGAATGGCGGCCGCCGTACAATATTCTGCTGCGTGACGATAAGTCCTACCCGTACGTGTTCCTGTCCGACGGGGCATTTCCGCGCCTGAGCATTCACCGCGGGGCCAAGAAGGCCAAAGGCCGGTATTTCGGCCCTTACCCCAGCGCCGGGGCGATCCGTGAAAGCCTGAGTCTGCTGCAGAAGACCTTCTTCGTTCGCCAATGCGAAGACAGCTATTACAAGAACCGTACCCGACCATGCCTGCAATATCAGATCAAACGCTGCAAAGCGCCTTGCGTCGGGTTCGTCGAACCCCAGGTCTACGCCGAAGACGTGCGCCACTCGGTGATGTTTCTTGAAGGTCGCAGCAATGCGTTGACCGACGAACTGTCGGCGGCGATGGAGGACGCGGCGGTCAATCTTGAGTTTGAGCGGGCTGCCGAGCTGCGTGACCAGATCGGGCTGCTGCGCCGCGTGCAGGATCAGCAGAGCATGGAAGGTGGCAGCGGCGACGTTGACGTGATCGCCGCGTTCATCAACCCGGGTGGCGCCTGCGTTCACCTGATCAGCGTGCGCGGCGGTCGGGTGCTGGGTAGCAAGAACTTCTTTCCCCAGGTGGGTATCGAGGAAGACGTGGCCGAAGTCATGGCGGCGTTTTTGGGCCAGTACTACATCAGCAGCCCGGAGCGCGACCTGCCTGCCGAGTTGATCGTCAATGTGGTCCACGAAGACTTCCCAGCCCTGGTCGAGGCCATTGACAAGCTTCGCGGTCGCGAACTGAGCATCAGTCATCGCGTGCGTGGCACCCGAGCGCGCTGGCAGCAACTGGCCGTGACCAACGCCGAACAGGCCCTTGGCGCACGCTTGGCCAACCGCCAGCATGTGGCGGCACGGTTCGATGCCTTGGCCGACGTCCTTAACCTGGACGAGCCGCCGCAGCGGCTGGAGTGCTACGACATCAGTCACTCCAGTGGCGAAGCGACCGTGGCATCTTGTGTGGTGTTTGGTCCGGAGGGCCCGATCAAGTCCGATTACCGGCGCTACAACATTGAAGGTGTTACCCCGGGCGATGATTACGCGGCGATGCATCAGGCGCTGATGCGCCGGTTCGGCAAGCTCAAGGACGGGGAGGGCAAGCTGCCGGACATCCTGCTGGTGGACGGCGGCAAAGGCCAGCTGTCCATGGCTCGCGACGTATTGAACGAGCTGATGGTCCCCGACCTGATCCTGCTGGGCGTGGCCAAGGGCGCCACCCGCAAGGCTGGCTTCGAGACCCTGTACCTGAACGATGCGGCCCATGAGTTCACCCTGAAAGGGGACTCGCCGGCGTTGCACCTGATCCAGCAGATCCGCGACGAAGCACACCGTTTCGCCATTACCGGACACCGTGCCCGCCGGGGTAAGACCCGTCGTACATCGACGCTGGAAGGCGTCGCAGGGGTTGGCCCGACGCGACGTCGCGATCTATTGAAACATTTTGGTGGATTGCAGGAGCTGTCTCGTGCCAGCATCGAAGAGATAGCCAAAGCTCCCGGTATCAGTAAAAAGCTCGCTGAGTCGATTTATGCAAGCCTGCATAGCGAGTAGAATGCCCGTCAACCTCGCAGCCAGTTGTGCCGATGAATATCCCAAATCTGATTACCGTACTTCGCGTCCTGCTCATCCCGATCTTCATTTTGCTGTTCTATTTGCCGTACCACTGGAGCTATGTGGCCTCCGCCTCGGTCTTTGCCTTCGCCGCCGCCACCGACTGGCTGGACGGCTACCTGGCCCGACGCCTGGAGCAGAGCACGCCTTTCGGCGCCTTCCTGGACCCTGTGGCCGACAAGCTGATGGTCGCGGTCGCCCTGGTACTGCTGGTGCAGGAGCACGGCAACCTCTGGCTGACCCTGCCGGCAGCGGTGATCATCGGCCGCGAGATCGTCGTATCGGCACTGCGCGAATGGATGGCCGAACTGGGCGCCCGTGCCCAAGTGGCGGTATCGAACCTGGGCAAATGGAAAACCGCCGCGCAAATGCTGGCGCTGGTGATCCTGCTGGGCAACCCGGCCAACTTCAATTTCTGGGTGCTGTTGGGCTATGCACTGCTGCTGATCTCCGCAGGCCTGACATTGTGGTCGATGGTTCAGTACCTGCGCGCCGCCTGGCCGCATCTGCGCACTGACGTAGACCCGAAATAAAAGTTTTTTGAATCAAAGGGTTGACGGCGTAATCTGAATCTATAGAATGCGCCACACCAAGACGCGGGAATAGCTCAGTTGGTAGAGCACGACCTTGCCAAGGTCGGGGTCGCGAGTTCGAGTCTCGTTTCCCGCTCCAAATATTGCGCTACAGAGTTCCACTGAATTCTGTAAGTGATTGAAATCAGGGCCTTTAGGCCCTTTTTTCGTTCCAGCGGGAACCACCGAAATCCAGCACTATCCGGTGCGTGTAAGTCCAGAATTGAGTCCAGGATTCTGACGAGCACTGAATCGGTTTAATGCTGGAGCAGATTGTGTAGCGAGATGAGCATCTGGCCCTGACTCTGTTCAGGAGCTAGCGATGGCACTCTCAGAAATGACAGTTCGGCATGCCCGAATCACCGGTAACGACTACACCCTCGGCGACAGTGATGGTCTCACACTCAATGTGACGGCCAGCGGCGGAAAAGTCTGGCTCTTCCGCTACTACTGGGCAGGCAAGCAGAAGCGCATGTCCTTGGGTTGTTACCCACAAATCTCCCTCAAAGAAGCGCGTACACGACGTGACAGTGATGTATGTTCTTTCTTTCTAGTCCAATGGCTTCTAGATCGCTAAGTAATTGCTCATGAGCTGCCTCCAAAGCCTTTAGTTTTACTTGCAATGCTTCTCGATCCGCTTGCAATTCTAAGTATGTTTCAATGCTAATGCCATTTTTTTGATGGAGGGGCTCCCCAAAGAGAAACTCTGGTCGTTGATCAGGATAATATCGCGACATCCAACATTTTAGATCAGTGTGACGGACGGTTATGTGGTCGTAATTAACGGGCGTGCCAATGGCCACCGGTACGCCGAAACATCCATAAGCGAGCTCCCCATGTTGAATGGCATCGAGAATTTTTTCCGTGTTTACATGCAGGCAGGGCCACTGCGGGAAATTAGTTTTGAGCCTGCTTGGACAGTGCTGAGCCACTTCGAGTATTTCTCTTTCATAGGTGGTCAAGTTGCACCAGCGCAAGGCTGCATCAACGGGTCTGTAAAAGAGTTTTGCATAAAGGTTACAGCTTTGGTTTGCGTACATAACGAATCACTCCATTGAGATTTTTTGCTCCTTAGCTTGCAAGTGAACGTATAGTTATTTGGTGTGCTGCGAATCCCGAGTCTTAAAGAGAGGGGGTTGTCGCCACGGTTGAGATATATGATGATCGTTTCGTAATGGTGTATTTATATTTTGTATGATTATAGAAGAGGTGATTTATTGGTGTGTTTGTGGGAGTGTTGTTCGTCGTGTGAGTTCTCTTGAGCTTGGCAGAAAAAAACAGGGGGTTGAGGTCCGCGGCGTTGACGGGGTTGCAAGTTTTAAACCGCGAGGTTATTTTTTTGTATAATGTTCTTATGGGTCAGATTTATCTGATATTATTATCAATAGATGCAATTTATAAAATAAAATTTCTATTTTTATCATGATGCTACGTTCGCTTCTCGCAAAAATGTCAAATTTTTGATTTTTTACGCCATATTGGACTTCGGGCTCGCCATTATTAGGATTGGGTCGATGGTATCAGAGGAGGGCGACGGCGCCAGGTGCCCGAACTGTTTCTCCGGGACTTGGCGACGTTCGCGAAAAATTTAGAACAGTGAATATACGGCGATTGTAGTCAAGCAAAGGGCATCACCACACAGTACATCTGCGGCTTCGCAGAACCTATGGCCGCCTACTGAATGAGCAATGCGGATAGGATATAACGCCCTAGCCGACCTTCTCGCCTCACATTTGAGACGAGCCCAGCGCCTGGCTCAGATCGTCGATAAGGTCTTCAATCGCCTCGATGCCTACCGACAGACGAATCATTTCGGGCTTCACGCCAGCCTTTGCTTGTTCCTGCTGGTTCATTTGCCGATGGGTAGTGGAAGCCGGATGGCAGGCAAGAGACTTGGCGTCACCGATGTTGACCAGTCGCTTGAAGATTTGCAGAGCATCATAGAAGCGCACGCCTGCGTCATAGCCGCCCTTCAAACCAAACGATAGGATCGCCGACGGTTTACCCTGCATGTATTTTTGTGCCAGTGCGTGATGAGGATGGTCCGGGAGACCGGCGTAGCTGACCCATTCCACTTCAGCATGGCTCTGCAGGAATTGCGCAACTTTCAGGGCGTTGTCGGTGTGACGCTCCATGCGCAGCGCGAGCGTTTCCAGGCCTTGCAGCAGCAGGAACGCGTTCATGGGTGCCAGTGCCGCGCCGGTGTTGCGCAATGGCACTGTGCGCGCGCGCGCGATGAAGGCGGCGGGCCCGAACTTCTCGGTATAAATCACGTCATGGTACGCCGGCTCGGGCTGGTTGAGGCTGGGGAATTTTTCCGGGTATTGGGTCCAAGGAAAATTGCCGCTGTCGATGATCACACCGCCCAGGGAGTTGCCGTGTCCGCCGACGTACTTGGTCACGGAATGCACAACGATATCGGCCCCAAACTGAATCGGCTTGCAGAGGATAGGCGTAGCCACCGTGTTGTCGACCATCAGCGGTACGCCGCGGGTGTGAGCAGCTTTAGCCAGGGCTTCGAGATCAATGATGTTACCCGCCGGGTTGCCGATGCTTTCGCAGTACACCAGTTTGGTGTTGTCGTCGATCAGTTCGGCGATAGCCTCGGCAGAGTCATCTCGGGCAAAACGCACCTTCACGCCAAAGCTTGGCAACAGGTGGGCGAAGAGAGTGTAGGTGCCACCATAGAGTTGTGGGGTAGTGACGATATTGTCACCTGCGCGGGTTAACGTTTGGATCGCATAATGGATTGCCGCGCTGCCGGCCGATACGGCCAGCCCTGCCACGCCACCTTCGAGGGCGGCAATCCTTTGTTCCAGCACATCATTGGTGGGGTTCATGATTCTGGTGTAAATGTTGCCCGGCACGTCCAGGTTGAAAAGGTCGGCACCGTGTTGGGCGTTATCGAATTCGAAGGCAACATTCTGATAGATAGGCACTGCGACAGCCTTGGTAGTCGGGTCTGACTTGAAGCCATGGTGCAGCGCGATGGTGGCGTCTTTCATGATTGGTTTTGATCCCTTTAAATTATTCCGGATTTTGCGGCACGAAGATTTTGTCGAAGTCCATTATGCCGATCTTCGAGCTCTGTGACCTGGTAAGTCCAAATTTGCCGAGGGGGGTTGCCCCCCAAACGCTGCGCGCAGAATATATGTGAAGGCGTTCCGCCATTACTGGTGATCACGCGTTCGCGACATGACATTAAACGCAGATCAGACAGCAAGCAATCTCCAGACGCGACCCTATTATCGAAGAAGGGCCGCAAGATGGCGAACCTAATAGCCAATTTCAGTGCTATCAAGTCGTCATCATGACTTTGCCGGAAGGTGCCGATGGGTTGGTTTCTGCGAATGTTTAAGGATCGTCTTGGATTCATGCGTGAGTGCATATCAAATCTGGGGCCACGTACGACCCGTGAGTACAGGCGCAATTCGGAAGGCTTTGGATTTTGTTTTGTGACATTGCCTTCTCAGAGCCCCGGAGCAGTCTTACCCTTCAGTGCTAAAGGTTTTTTCAAAGTAAAGTTTCGAACATCTGGAGGCTAATAATGTTAGAAGGGACTGCAATGATTCAGAGGAAAAGTGATTATGCATTGAGGCTGCGTCAATCCAGGTGAATTTTATGATCCAGACGTTGAGGTTTGTACTTTGTGTGAGAGCGTACTCAACGCATTGTGGCGAAACCCTTTTAATATTTTTTAGTAAGGATAAGATCTCCATGTGCAGGTTGTTATCCATTTTTGCTTGCAGCTCGATTGTATTGATTGCCAGTTTGGACATGGGCGAAGTCTCTGACGCTGAACATGAAGGGGGGTATTCAAGCGTGTTAACTATACGGGGTAGATGCTGAGTTTTATCTCCAAGTCTTAGTCCCTGTCACCCTGAAAGGCTATTTTGAGGTGGGATTAATTTAAAGAAGATTTATCATGAGAAAATGACAAAATATTGATCATGTCCGCCAGATTTTGGTGAATATCGCTTCAAGGCGATCAAGCCATTTAGCTTTTTGCTGTTCATAGGTGAGATGACGCTCAGGATTGGGGAAGGCGTTTTTGCCAAAAAACATCGCTGCGTTGTGGGCGTTGGCAATGTTATTTGGTCGATTTGAAGCGTGCGCGATGCTCCTTGGGGGTGATGCCAAAATTCTTCACAAACCTTCTGATGAGGGTTGATTCACTGCCCAGCCCGCAGCGCTGGGCGATGGTTTTGAGTGGGTTATTTGAATTTGTAAGCATATCGCGGGCCGCGTCTAGTCGGAGCAGTTCCACCATTTTGCTTGGTGATTTTTCCATTGATTCCGAGTATTTACGTACGAAGGTTCTTTCGCTCATGTTCATGAAGTTTGCGAGCACTGGTACTGTTAAGTCGGTGCTTAGGTTTTCATTAATCCATGCATGCAAATCTGAGAACTGACTGCTCTTCGATTGCAAGGTTAGGGAAGAGCTGAATTGATTCTGATCTCCAGGGCGTTTGAGAAACATTACCAGGTGTCGAGCAACCTCCAGCGCAACGGAGTGTCCCAAATCTTTCTCGACGATCGATAATGCTAGATCAATTCCTGATGTAACACCTGCTGATGTCCATATGTGCTCATCATTAATAAATATTGGGCCTCGTTTAATTATTATTGATGGAAAGTTTCTCTCCAGTTCGTCGTACGCCGACCAGTGAGTGGTTGCTCTTCGTCCGTCAAGTTTTCCGGCACAGGCTAGTGCGAATATGCCAGTGCAAACAGAAATCAGGCGCTCGGCTTTGTCTGCATGGTTTATAAAGTGCGTGACAAATTTCGGGTCTTTACAGAAATCATGTATGCCTGGTCCACCGGGTATAATTAAGGTGTGTGGCGAAGAGGTTTCTGCTTGCAGAATTTCAGTGTTTATTGAGAAATTTGAGCATATCTCAGTGGTTGGATTTAACGCTAAAATAGAAATCGTATACGGTTGGTGATCGGCGCGGGAGAAGCGGTTGGCTGCCGTGAACACGTCGAGAGGCCCCGCCAAGTCAAGCAAACTTATGTTCGGGTAGGTGATGAACTGTATGGATTTAGGGCGCATAAACAGCTACTCCAAGAGGCAACGTCTGGACACGTTTACTGACGACTTACTGAGTAATTTTGAGTACTAGACCGTCCCCTCGCAATAGATATCTATACATCTTTTCGAAAAATCGTCATGAGCTTTTGATGGACGGATCTGCCTGAGCGCTAAAACAAGGAGTTGACCTACCTTGAATGCAGATTGAGAAGTTGCTGCCCGGCGGCGATAGGTGTGACATTTAGCTCGGCAACGGCTGCAGAAAAGCTTCGACATCGTGCTACGGCTTGGAGAGTTCGCAACGCATAAGGTCCTGGGGATTACACCGCATTGCTAGTCGGTGCGGCTTGGCAGGGCGTCATTACTTAGGGAAAGAGAGATCATTGTAACGAGCAGCGGCTGAGTCGCAGGTGTGGGCTCACCTATAAGCTCGTACCCGACCTCTCTGATACCGAAGCAGCTTGACCTCAACCGTTAGGTTTCATGGTCTGATCAAAGCTCTTTGGCCTCTACTTCCTTCGTTTCAGCGATGTGCCTCATCGCTTGCCAACCATGCGTACCGCCGCCGCCAGCGCGAAGGGCTGTTGCTACCATAATTACCTCAGCTACATCTTGTTTCGATGCTCCAGCACTCACAGCGAGCAACAACACGGAGGCGCCGGGCTGGAAGGTGGCTTCGACGACTCGGCGTTTAAAGTCGAGCGGGAAGTTGGGGCGGCGACCGGTTCGACGAGCTGGGGCAACTGTATTCAAGATAGTATCCACTAAAAAATGGTGTCCCCTATCTTGGCTAATTTAGAGGGCTGTCAGGATAGAGTGTTGGGCGGACGGTTCCGAGACATGGCCCACGCACGGCGCAAGTTCTTCGATCTGCATATGACCAATCAGAGCCGGGTGGCCGCTGAGGCCTTGCGAGGGATCGCCGAGCTTTACGAGATTAAAGGGCGCGGCCGGGGAACTCGACACAAAACATCAGCAACAACTGCGCGGTCAAAAAACAGAACCCAAGTGGCAATCGCTGTACGACGTTGCTGTCGATTCGCCAATGCACTCGGACGTCAGGGACAGTGCCGCACGATTGTGTATGAAGGTTGAATATCTCCCTGGCAGCCGATTGTATTGGCTCTGTCGCCCCTGCTTTTCATGAGATGGTTAGCCTGCTGAACAAACCTATCTTGGCGTACTGCCGGACTGGGAACCGCTCAAACAAGCTGTTCGAGCAGTGTATCGTGGGCGAATGGCCCAGGCTTTCCCAATACTCCTGCTTTCATATTTTGGATGAAAGTCGATTGGCATCAGATGTCAACGATTCTGTCATCCACTGACAAGCCGCGGGCTTCGTCACTGATTACTTTGCTTGCTAGGAGGCTCGGGTTGCGAGGTAGGAGATCTCTGCCAAATCCAGGCCTAACAAGCAGATCGAAAAAGAACGGCATCAGAGAAGTCGCGTTGATGGCTACAGTCAGAACTGAGCTATTTCCTGCCCGGGCGGCTATGACGGTCATTCTTATGACTAGTAGCCCCCAATTAAGAGCTTGCACATTGCATTGAGTCCTGCGCGTTGCTCGGCAATCAGTAGCGGCTTGAGCTGGTACTCGGCGAAAGCACGGGTATCTACAGGTCATTAGAACAAAAAACTGGAGGCTCAAGTATGAAGGTTGAACGTTACGCCCATTGCAGCCATTGGGGAGCCTACTCAATTCTCGTCCAAAATAACGAAATTGTTGGGATCGAGCCATTTGAACATGATCCTGCGCCTTCGCCGATTATCGACTCCGTTCGCGAATGGGCACGTTCAGATCGACGTATCACGCAACCTATGGTCCGTTCTGGTTGGCTTCAGAGCCGGGAAAAAAGTGATCGATCCAGGCGGGGTGAAGACCAGTTCATACCGGTGACTTGGGAAGAAGTCACCAATTTAGTGGCCGATGAAATTAATCGGGTGTCCTCAAACTATGGTAACGAAGCAATTTTTGCCGGTTCCTATGGGTGGACAAGTTGTGGCCGGCTTCATCATGCCCCGTCTTTGCTCAAGCGTATGCTGAACCTGGTAGGGGGCTACACCGGCCATGTGGATACCTACTCAATTGCAGCAGGACCCACAATACTTAGGCATGTCCTTGGAGATGACGCAGCCTGTACGGGCGGGTCCAGTACTTTAGATACGGTTGTCGAGCACACTGAGACGCTTATAGTCTTTGGCGGCTTATCTCCCCGAACAGCACAGAACGAGGCCGGGAGTATTGCCAAACATTCTCTTGAAAGCAATCTAAGAAAAATTGCTGCTAAGAATATTAAAGTTATTTTAGTTTCTCCATTAAGAGATGATCTGCCTGAATGGGTAGGGGCAGATTGGTGGCCAATTCGCCCGAACACCGACACTGCGCTCATGCTGGGGCTGGCAGGTGAAATCTTAAAATCAGACTCGCATGACAAAGCCTTCCTCGACCGCTGTACCAGCGGTTCGGATGACTTTATTAACTATCTGGCTGGTAAAAAAGACTGCCAGTACAAAGATGCCGCCTGGGCATCATCAATCACTGGCATAGAGCAACAAAGTATTCGTGACCTAGCGAAGCTACTTGTAAGTAGCCGCTCGATGCTCACGCTCAGTTGGAGCTTACAGCGCGCTCACCATGGTGAGCAGCCCTATTGGGCAGGATTAGCGCTTGCTGCGATGGTTGGACAAATAGGGTTGCCCGGAGGAGGGGTTGGCTATGGATATGCGTCGCTCGGCGGGGTCGGCGCTCCGATAAGCCTAAGTAAATCTCCTTCTATTTCGCAGTTTAAAAGACGGATTTCAAGCTTCATTCCTGTGGCAAGAATCAGTGATATGCTGTTAAATCCAGGAGCTGATTTCACTTATGATGGAAAACAGCAGGTTTATCCAGACATACGGCTTGTGTATTGGGCAGGGGGTAACCCGTTTCATCATCATCAAGATCTAAATCGATTGGATGTGGCATGGAAGAAGCCAGAAACTATAATTGTGCAAGATCCAATGTTTACACCTACTGCTTTGCGTGCGGATATCTTGCTGCCAGCCAATACTTCTATTGAGCGAAATGATATTGCCGCCAGTAAGCGATCTGATTATGTGTTGGCCATGCATCGCGCAATAGATACAGTAGGTGAATCCAAGTCGGATTTTGATATTTTTGATGCTGTTGCAAAAAAATTAGGCGTGCATGATGAGTTTAATGAGGGTCGTAACGAAATAGATTGGTTAAGGCATATGTATAATGAGACTCGAACTGATGCGTTTGATCGTCTCGGTTTTGAGATGGTCGATTTCGATCAGTTTTGGAAGCAGGGCTATGCCGAATGCCCAATGCGAAGTCATCATACTTACCTGCGCGAATTTCGTGAATCACCTGAATTACACCAGCTTAAAACCGAAAGTGGAAAGATAGTCCTCAATAGCTCTGTCTTAGCCAAATTACAATATGATGATTGTTTGTCTCATCCCGCTTGGCTGGCACCTGCTGAATGGTTGGGTAACGCTGATGCTACACAATTGCACCTGATATCCAACCAACCTGCCGGTCGATTGCATAGTCAATTAGAAACAGGCCAAGCAAGCCTGCAGATGAAGCGTAACGGTAGAGAGCAAGCAAAAATAAATGCAGGAGATGCTCGTCGTTTGAGTATAAATGATGGTGACATTGTAAAATTGTGGAGTGCACGAGGGGCTTGTCTAGCGACAGCTACAATTGTCGATACGGTTAGCTTGGGTGTGGTTGTTCTTCCAACCGGCGCTTGGCTGACTACAACGGCACAAAATAGTTTGGATTTCGCAGGCAATCCCAATACCTTAACGCTGGATATTGGTTCATCCAAGTTTGGTCAGGGTTGTGTAGCACACACGTGCTTAGTAAATATTGCCCCTTATAATGAATTGGCACCAGATGCAATGGAGTATTATAAAAATCTTGTCGATAGTAAGGTGGTTGCCTGAGATATGTAATATCTCGACAGCTTGCTGCCGCGATGAATGATGGTTAATCCTGGTGAGGAGATGTTGCCTCTGACAAGCTAAATCGTATGTTTGGTCCCGATCTAGATTGATAGAGTAGGGGTTGTGTTAGTTGTATGGCGCTTAGTTGACTATATTGACTGGAATGAGGGTGGTTTATGTCTGAACATGTTGCTGAAATAAAATGGGAAAAAAATGCCCATGCCGATGATGCCTCCACTTACTCACGTAACCATGTGAGTCACTTTGACGGGAAGCAAAAATTAAATGTATCTGCTTCAGTTGAATACAAAGGCGACGCTTTGTGTGCTGATCCAGAACAATTGCTAGTGAGTGCTGCAGCAAGCTGTCATATGCTGTTTTTTTTAGCAATCGCTGAACAACTAGGGTTTCTACCTGAGTCCTATTGTGATATGCCTGTGGGATATTTGGAAAAGGCGGACGGCGGTGGGTTGGAGATTACGCGAATTGAGCTTTATCCGAAGATTGTTTTTTCCGGAGAGAAGAGGCCGGACGCGGATGCTATTAACCGGATGCATTCTGGAGCACACAAGCGGTGTTTTATTGGTAATTCAATTAAAGCCACCATTACGGTCTGTGATTATTCAGAGTAACGTTAAGGGGCCCGCGCAGTAATGCGCGGGCGTGAGGGTGAAATTGTATGGAAAATATAGAATCTGTTATACTTTATGAACGGCGGAACGATGTTGTGACGTTGTGGCTGAACCGGCCGCAACAGTATAACGCACTGTCAGAAGACATGCTTAATGCGCTGAAAGAACAGCTAGATGTGCACGCGGGCGATACAACTATTCGTTGTTTGATCCTGGCAGCGAAAGGCAAAGCGTTTTGCGCAGGGCATGACCTACGCGAAATGCAGCAGAATACTGATCTTTCATATTATCAGCAACTATTTAGCTTGTGCAGTGAAGTGATGATGAAAATCCACTCATTTCCTGTTCCTGTCATTGCGCGCGTGCAAGGTGTCGCCACTGCAGCAGGCTGTCAATTAGTCGCGAGTTGCGACTTAGCTGTTGCAGTAGTGGGTGCTCGTTTTGGGGTTTCAGGAATAAACTTGGGTTTGTTCTGCTCCACACCGTCTGTCGCATTGACCCGGAGCATAACGAATAAACATGCCTTTGAGATGTTGTTCACTGGGAAGTTTATTGACGCTGATGCGGCAGTATCCTGGGGGTTAGTCAATCAAGCGGTAGACAATAAAGACATTGATAGTGCTGTTGACGTTCTGACTTCCGCCATCGCAGCCAAGAGCGCTGCTGCCATTCGACACGGGAAGGCAATGATTTATCGCCAGCGTTCGATGTGTATAGAGGATGCTTATTCGTATGCAGCTAAAGTAATGGCATGTAATGCCATGGAAGATGATGCTATCAACGGAATTAACGCTTTCTTAAGTAAATAATTTTTAAACAAAGTGCCGTTTATGCCTTGCGAGGTTGAGGTGATTGAATTGAATACTTACCGTGCGGGCGTTCGGCTTCTATTGTAGTTGTGGCGTCTATTTTTTGAGGGGCATAGTGGTAAATCCATGACTCTGTTGTTCCCTGCCCGCCTAAAAGAAATAGCTCGTCACTATCCCCCGGTGTCAGGATAGTTGTTACCTCCCCGGTTTTAATCTCGGGGGTGGAAAGAGACTGGTCGTGCCGTACTATTCACCTGAACGTAGAGCCGCATTACTCAAGATGCTGCTTCCCCCGCTGAACCTGTCGATGGCCGAGGTCTCCAGACGCGAAGAGGTCAGCGAAATGCCTTTGTCCAACTGGCGCATGCAGCTCAGTTCTGAAGGAAGTGCAGTGTCCGAAAACAAGCCGTTGACCGAGAACTGGTCAGCCGAAACCAAGTTTGCTGTCGTGCTTGAAGCCGCCGATTTGTCCGAGATCGACCAGGGCGAATATTGGCGCCGCAAAGGCCTTTACCCCGAACAGATCACGGCCTGGCGACAAGCCTTCATGACCGGCCAGAAATCGGAAAAGGCCCAGTAAAAAAGAAGATCGGGAGCAGTCTCGCAAAGATAAGAAACGCATCCAGGAACTTGAGCCCGAGCTGCGCCGCAAAGACAAGGCGCTCGCTGAAACAGCCGCGTTGTTGGTGCTGCGAAAAAGCTCAATGACAACTGGGGGGCTGACAACGTGGACAACTCACGTCTTTGCCAGAACGGCGGTTATTTGTTGACTGGCTGAGCGAAGCGTCCGCTGCGGGTGCCAGAAAAATCAGAGTCTGCCGGGAATCGGTTTATCGCTGGGGACCTTGTAACGGTGGACTG
The DNA here is from genome assembly GCF_032614175.1 of Pseudomonas sp. P105. NCBI lineage: Bacteria > Pseudomonadati > Pseudomonadota > Gammaproteobacteria > Pseudomonadales > Pseudomonadaceae > Pseudomonas > Pseudomonas sp. P105. Next base: position 3,931,453 of record NZ_CP126693.1, on the reverse strand, counting down.
GAGCAGGCGTTATCAAGGCCGATGCCCGAACGACCACCGTACTACCTGCACCGCGCGAGCGGCAAGCGATCGTGGCGTTGTGCAATAGGCCGGAGTATGCCTATTTGCCGCCGAGCCAGATCGTGCCGCGTCTGGCCGATCAAGGGCGCTACCTGGCTTCGGAGGCGACGTTTTATCGCGTCCTGCGAGCGACGGGTCAACAGCAGCATTGAGGTTGTAGTCAGCCCCCAGGCGGTACGGCGCACCGACGACGCATGCCGCCAAAGGGCTGAATCAGGTGTGGTTGTGGGACATCACGTATCTGCCGTCGCCGATACGCGGCCAGTATTACTACCTCTATCTGACGAGGATATTTACAGCCGCAAGGCCGTGGGTTGGGAGGTCTATGATGCGGAAAGCGGCGAAAAAACCGCCGCGCTGCTGCAACGCAGCGTGATCGGCGAACAGTGTTTACGCGGACCGCTGGTGCTGCACTCGGACAATGGAGCGCCGATGAAATCGGTGACGCTGTTGAGCAAGATGTATGAGCTAGGCATCACGCCCTCGCGGGGACGACCCCGTGTCAGCAACGACAATTCTTACTCCGAGTCGCTGTTTAGAACCCTGAAATACTGCCCGCAATGGTCGCAGGATGTTTTTGCCGGTCTGGACGCCGCACGAGCGTGGGGAGGGGGTTCATGCGTTGGTACAACAACGAGCACCGGCATAGCCGTATCCGGTTCTTCACCCCGGGTGAGCGGCATTGAGGAGTGGACCATCAGGTCTTGGCCCGGCGACATGAGCTGTACGAACGAGCCAAGGAGAAAAAGCCGGAACGCTGGTCGCGTCGAACACGTAACTGGAAGCCGATCGGCACCGTGCTGTTGAACCCGGATCGGGAGCAGCACGTCGAGAAAAGAGCGGCATAGTTAGACGGTTGACGTGACAACTACGTTGAAAAACGCCGCTATGGGTAAAGTAGCTTGGTTCAAGTTTATGTAGGGCGCGCTTATTTGTATGGTCTAGGCAATTAATCAACATCGTCCTAATCATTTTGCTATGGTATTTTTATATTAAGTGCTGATAGTTGGCCATTGTTACTAACTTCATATTTGGCCTGTTTTATGCTGTAAAAACATGAGTCAAATGTCTGCTTAGGTGAAATAATCTGCGTTGCCAAGGCCAAGCACATTTGGCAGCTTGGCGTGTCCTGCATAATCACTGGCTTCTTTAGCAAAAAAATGGTGCTGGGTGGTCCTAAGATTGAGACTCGAATAAAAAGTGAGGTTTGCCTGAGCGCTGGCAGGTAAATCAATCATTTACACTACGCACGAGTGAGGCATATATGACTTTACATAATTGCCATACCATATACGCCGAAAGTTTTTTCACACAGCACGCACAGTTGTTTTCGCCTTATTTGAACTCAGTTGGGCTCAGTGGAGAAGCTTTACATTCACCTGGCTATGAGATTCCGTTATCTAAATATGTCGCTTTGTGGGAGCTTTTGGGGAGGGAAGTATCTCAAAGCATAGGGCTTGAGGTCGGAATACGAACTAGCTGTCATGAATGGGGGGTTTGGGGGCACGCTGTAAAGAGTGCGCCGACAATGCAGTTGGCATTACATTGCTTGAGCCATTTTATTGAGGTTCTGACTCAAGGAGTTAAGCTCGACGTAATCATGACCGATAGCTCAGTCAGTGTTGGCTATCAGATAATTGACCCTCTTATAATTCAGCGCAGGCAGGATGCAGAATTTTCAATTGCCGCAGAGCTGAGTTTGATTCGTGAAATTACCGGTCGTGTTGATCTTTCGCCGACGTGTGTAGAGTTCGAACATAGTGCGCCGAGGGATTTGAGCGTATATAAGGAAATTTTTAACTGTCCAGTATTTTTTAATCGGCCCGACAATCGGCTGTATTACGCTAGAAGCTTGCTGGAAATGCCTGTGTGCACCGCCGATATCCGTTTGTTCCAGGTATTAGAAGCGTTCCTTGAGCAGCGACGCGTAATGAGAACTGGACCTAATGATTTACTTAATGGGCTTTTGCGTCATATCGCGGATAGCTTGGGTGGCGGATGTCCCAACATTGATCAGGTGGCCGCCGCCATGAATATGGGGGTAAGGACGCTACAGCGCCGTTTGGCCGATCATAATCTAGACTTCAGCCACCTTGTGGAAGTGGTGCGTCGGTCCCTGGCAGAAAATTATGTGTCGTGCTCAAACCATAGCATAACCGATATTGCACTGTTGCTTGGCTATACCGAGGCCAGCTCTTTCAGCCGTGCATTTCGGCGATGGATGCAGCTTACTCCTCAACAATATAGGCAGCAGGTACTGGCGAAGCCGTTACTAAATGGCGCCTGATGTCAGTTCTTAAGGCATGAACAGACAAGACCACGTCAAGTGCTTTAGGTAGCTTTGCACCTGAGTCAGGTCCTATATTGGAGAGAGAAGATGTTTCAGCAAAGTAAAAATCATAAAAGTTTTTTTATTAATGGCGCTTGGATTGCTCCAAGTGGCGAGCAGTCGTGTCATGATGTCATCAATCCTGCTAACGGGCGTGTGTCCGGATCGATTTCGTTCGGATCGGCGATCGATGTAAACATTGCTATACAAGCCGCGTTCGATGCTTTTCCTGAGTATTCGAATACGCCTGTCGAATTTCGCGTAGCCCTATTAGAGCGAATCTGTGCGGTCTACGAGAGGCGTTTAGATGAACTAGCTGAAGCGATTACGCTTGAAATGGGGGCGCCTCTACATAAACTTTCACGCCCCCTTCAAGCTGCTATTGGGCTCTGGCATTTCCAATCTGCTTTGGAAACGCTCAAGCAGTACAGTTTCGAAAGTAAGTATGGTTCAACAATCGTCATCAAAGAGCCTATTGGTGTGTGCTCACTTATCACACCTTGGAACTGGCCGATGAATCAGGTTGCATGTAAAGTTGCCCCTGCATTGGCTGTAGGCTGTACGATGGTACTTAAGCCAAGTCAAAATTCTCCGTACTCAGCGATCATTTTCGCAGAAATAATGGAAGAGGCAGGCGTTCCAGTCGGTGTATTTAATATGATTAATGGGCAGGGGAGACAACTCGGAGAACTACTAGCTTCCCACCCGCTAGTGGATATGGTCTCTTTGACAGGATCTACCCAGGCAGGAGCGAGCTTGACGGTTGCCGGTGCTGAGACCGTAAAAAGAATGTCCTTGGAGCTGGGTGGGAAATCTGCAAATATTATTTTGTCTGATGCGGATTTAGAACAAGCCGTTCGGCATGGTGTTTTACATATGATGTCCAACTCCGGTCAGTCCTGTACGGCGCCCTCCAGGATGCTGGTGCCACGAACTCACCTGGAGCAGATAGAGCAAATAATCGTCAAGGTATGTTCTGAGATCAAGGTGGGTGACCCTATGGATCCTGAAACAACAATGGGTCCTATGGCTAACGCACGGCAATACCATCTTGTTAAGGAGTTTATTGGCGTGGGAATAAAGGAAGGAGCAAAACTATTAGTTGGTAATGAGGAGGAGCTGGCTCGATCAACTGAAGGGTTTTATATTTATCCGACTGTATTCACGAATGTTGATAATAACATGAAGATTGCGCGGGAAGAAATTTTCGGGCCTGTACTGGTTGTAATTGGATATGATAGCGAGGAGGAGGCCATCGCTATCGCTAATGATTCAATATATGGGCTTGCTGGGTATGTTCACTCCTCGAGCCTGTCACACGCAAGTGCGGTAGCAAAGCGCATGCGCACCGGGATGGTCCATCTTTGCGGTGCCGCGATTGATATCAATGCACCCTTCGGTGGCTATAAACAGTCAGGTAATGGTCGGGAGTGGGGCGCAGCTGGATTTGAAGAGTTTTTAGAAACTAAGTCGATAATGGGCGCGCTTTAGTTAGCTTGGTGATTCTTCTCTACTATTTGAGGAGTCACCATTTGTTTCTCTCGGGATGTGGCTAGATACTTCTAGCTCTGCATGCCTAAGGAGTTACCTGATTCATCTCCGAAATACGTGGCGAAACGCGGCTGTGTATTCAAAGTCGCCAGCAATTCCATCTATCGAAATCCCTGGTTGCGTTAATGGCTGAGCGACGCTGAAGGTATTTTCGATGCGGTAATATTCTGCCTAATTTGGGTAATAAAAAACCGAGTTTATAAAATAAATGCCCAGTCTTTCGAGTCTTGTTTGGGAGTCGATGAGCTCCGGCAACCTGCTTCAGATCACGACCTGTTCCCTTTCGCTGGGGCGTATGCTGATTATTTTCGTGACGTTAATTAAAGCCATTGCAATGTGAGCGCTCTTTGTTCGTCAACCGCTCGCTTGCAAATTTTTGAGAGAGTGACGCTACATTTTCGGAATTATGGTTCTCAGAGTTTTTCAGAGGTAATGTGTGGCAAAGTTATCTCGCCTGCCGATTATTTTATTTTGCACCATACTTACTAGTTAGTTCTAAATTGGTTTGGTTTTGTTAGATTGGCATGGAATGCCAATCATTCTGTCGTGGCGTAGCAAGCCAATATCTTCGGAGTCGATTATGTTAGGCGCTTGGTGAGTAGGAAACTATTGTCTGTAGGATCAGTAAACTTCCAGTTGCCAATGTGTGTCTGTATAGAAAGATAGGCACTGTGTACGAATAATGTAGCTGTTGCGACTCTTGTATCATATGAATGCAGCCTTTGCATTTAGGCTTGTCGTGTATGTTTGCGCTAAAAACAATAACATCTATTTTCCTACCGTTTTTGTTACACCAGCCTGCTGCGCTGACCAACACTAACTACGTACAGGAATAATACGCATGAATGATGTAGCCGCAGAGGGCACAGCTCTCGACGATTTATCCAGAACCATCGGCTCGCGCCAACCTAGTACGAATTCGGCGCGTCGCATGGAACGCGTCCTGGGGTTGCCGTCGCTTGTCCTATTTGGACTAGCCTATATGGTGCCGTTGACGGTCTTCACCACCTATGGGCTGGTCACCCAGGCCACTTCCGGGCATCTGCCCGCCGCTTACGTCGTTACCCTGATTACCATGTTATTCACCGCTTACAGCTATGGGCGGATGGCCGCTTCGCTACCCTATGCCGGATCGGCGTACGCCTATGCCAGTTCTACATTCGGCGGCAAGATCGGCTTCATGGTCGGTTGGGTATTGCTGCTGGATTACCTGTTCATACCGATGATCTGCTATCTGGTTATCGGCATTTACATGGCCCAGTACTTTCCCGCCGTGCCAATGTCGGTATGGATCTGTGGCAGCATTCTCGGTGTACTGGTGCTGAATGTTCTGGGCATTAAATTGTTGGCCAAGGTCAACTTCGCTCTGATCGGTGTCCAGATCGTGTTCATCGTCGTATTCATCGCCGCCTCCATTGTTTCCATCAGCGATGCTCCTCCGGTTTCCTTCTCCGCACCCTTTTTCAGTCCAGATATCAACTTTCAAGGGCTGCTCAGCGGTGCTGCCACGCTGTGCCTGTCCTTTCTGGGTTTCGATGCGGTGTCGACGTTGTCCGAAGAAACACGGGACCCAGCGCGCAACCTTCCACGCGCCATCATGCTGTGCACCTTGCTCAGCGGCTTTCTATTCATACTGATTGCCTACACCGGCCACCTAGCTTACCCGGATTGGCGTGCGTTTCAGGACGTCGACTCAGCGAGTTTACAGGTGATACAGCATGTGGGCGGGCAACTGCTGTCGGCTTTTTTCACAGCCATCTATGTCGCTGGGTGTTTCGCCTGCGCGATGACTGCACAAGCCAGTGTCTCGCGGATCCTCTTTGCCATGGGCCGTAATGGCGTCCTATCAAAGCGCGTCTTTGGCGTGACCAGCAAACGATTCGGTACACCTGTTTCAACCACTGTTCTAGTGAGTCTGATATCGCTGACTGCACTGTTGATCAGTCTGGACCTGGCCTCGACTATGATCAGCTTCGGTGCTCTGACTGCCTTCTCTTTCGTCAATCTCTCCGTTATCAAACACTTCCTCTGGGACAAAGGGGTGCAAGGGCCCCGGGCCATTCTGTGCTACGGCTTTATCCCGCTGGTCGGCCTGATCCTGACCCTGTGGCTGTGGACCAGGCTTTCTTCGACCACTTTCGAAGTCGGCCTGGCCTGGCTCGGCGGCGGTCTGTTCTACCTGCTCTGGTTGACCAGGGGTTTCCGTCGCCCTACGCCGCAATTACATCAGCACGACGACTAACACACTTTCAATGACGGCACCCATGCCCAGGCGCTTCACAAATCCGCATAGAGGCTCGCACCATGACTATCGTAGAAAAAGATATCGTTCCAATCAGCAAAACTGATGAACTTCAGGCGTTAGCGAAGAAGCATTTGCTTATGCACTTCACCAGTGCCACGTATTACGAGAGCGCTCCGCTCACGATCATGAGCCGTGGCGAAGGCTGCTGGGTTTGGGACGAATTTGGCAACCGTTATCTCGACGGATTGGCGGGCCTGTATTGCGTAAATGTCGGCTATAGTCATGGAGAAGAAATTGGCGAAGCGATAAAAGCTCAAATGTGCAAGCTGCCATATTTCAGTAACTGGAGTTTTGCCCACGAACCGTCCATTCGCCTGGCGGCGAAAGTGGCGTCACTGGCACCGCCGTCGATGAACCGGGTATTTTTCACCTCAAGCGGCTCGGAATCTAATGAGTCGGCTATGAAATTGATCCGGCAATACCACCTGGCTCGGGGTGATCATGCCAAAACCAAGTTTATCGCCCGACGCGTGTCCTATCATGGCACCAGTTTTGGCGCGCTTTCACTTAATGGTATGACCAATATCCGTAACATCTTCGAACCCTTGATTCCCGGTGTTCGGCATGTTTCCAACACCAAGCGCTACAAGCGTCCGCAAGACGAAAGCGAAGCGCAATTCACAGCGTTTCTGCTCAATGAAATCGAATCACTGATCATCCAAGAAGGCCCGGACACGGTTGCCGGGTTATTCATCGAGCCCTTGCAAAATGCCGGCGGCAGCCTGACGCCGCCCGCCGGCTATGCCGATGGCATACGCCACTTGTGCGATAAATACGGCGTACTGTTGGTCGCCGATGAGGTGATTTGCGGTTTTGGCCGCCTCGGCGAGTGGTTTGGTTCGATCCGCTATGGCATCAAGCCTGACATCATTACGTTCGCCAAAGGCATCGCGTCAGGTTATATCCCCCTGGGCGGAATGATTACCAGCGATGCGGTGATGGAGCCCATCCTCAACGGCCCGCAGCAGATGTTTTTGCATGGGCTGACTTATGGTGGCCATCCGGCCGCATGCGCTGCGGCGCTAGCCAATATTGAGATCATGGAGCGTGAGGGTGTGCTCAATAACGTGCGGCGCAATCAGGCCTACTTCCGTGCCAAGCTCGAAGAATTAAAAGCACACGCCATTGTTGGAGACGTGCGCGGTGACGGTTACCATTACTCGCTCGAGCTGGTCACCGATAAAGCCAACCGCAGCTGGACATCCGCCGTACCTTCCACGGAGTTTGTTGCCACCCGCCTTGCACCGGCCCTGTTCAAGTCCGGATTGCTGTGTCGTGCCGCGGTTGACCATGAGGGAACGCCGCTAATTCAGGTGTCCCCACCGTTGATTCTTTCGCTCGAAGAGATTGACTGGCTGGTTGCGCGACTGGATGTCGTGCTGGGCCAACAAATCGAAATCGGCTTCGATTGACAGCTGTGGTCGCGCTGACCCTTTGTCGAATGGGTTATGCGCTTTGTAGTACTCGACCGTGCGCCTTAGTGGCGCACGCGTCGAACGATCTGCGTTTGCCGTATTTATGAAATCTAGAACCACGCCTCCAATGCGTACCGAGCTCAAACTGCCACCGAGCAGATTCACAGTGATGTCGCGGAAAGGCGTTCGGCCGTATTCATACGCGAATTGGATGTAGGCGTGAAAGGCTACTGAAAACGTTGTGTTTCTCCAGCCACAACGTCGTTTTCGAATGCTCGTGGGCGGCGTAGGTGTTGGCGATCAATGCCGTCGAAGTGGGTTGGGCGCTTCTTAATAAATCTTCTTAACGGAGTATGGCTAGATATTTCGGTTTCTATATGCTCCGGGCGTTACCTGCATCCAACCCCGAAATGCGCGGCAAAATGCAGCTGTGTTTTCAAAGCCCACCAGGGCTGCAACTCCATCTATCGAAATCCTAGACTGTGTTAATAGCTGAACCGCGAGATCGCGGCGTAGATCATCTCGTACAACTCTGAAACTCGTACCCTCCGCTTGTAACTTGCGCGTCAGAGTACGAGTAGAAAGTCCTAGTGCACAAGATACTTTATTGATGTCATCTGATGGGATTTCCATCGCGGCAAGGTGTTGCCTGACTTTGGTGCTAAACAATCCCGCGTTTATGGTGGTGAATGCCCAGTCTTCCGGGGCGCGTCGTAAGAAGGCCCAAAGTTCCACACGGGTACGGCGGTAATTCGTAAGCCGGAATTTTGAATCAATCCATATGGCGCTGTGCTCGGCGTCAAAATTTATGGGGCCAGGATATAGGAATGCGTAGTCGGAAAAGTGATCAGGTTTTGGGAACGCAAACTGAACAAGCTGCAATTCTATTTTACTATTAAGCAACCAGCTAACAATGCCATGGATAAGTTTAATCATCAGCTCGTGGCCGAGAATATTAACCTCGGCATCAGACACCCTCGGTTTGAGCGTGATACCAATTCTAGCGTGTTCGCTCATGAGTGTCAGTTGGTAGTCATCGAGCAGCAGATTCCAAAAGCGCGTCAATCGGTTGAGTGCGATCGCAATATTGGCCGCATCCAGCAAATTTAACATCATGTATTTAAAGGTCCCGCTGCGAATCGGTCGGGACCACAGTCCATGCATCTCGTCGTCCAATAAAACTATATTTGCTTTATAAGCTGCCATAAATTGGGCGCGGCTTATTCTTAGCTCCGGCTGATAAAAACATACATCTGGAATATTGGCTTTTTGAAAAATGTTCAGGACGGCAGCGTCACCGTGAGCAGTCTTGGTTTTTCTTACCAGACCCTCTAAAAAATGTCCGGAAATTGTGAATGCCGGCTCGGGAGGTATGGATCGATTTGAAAAATGTACGTGCATTGCTGACATCCTCTTGCGCGACCAGTGTGCCCATCAACGTCCTCGTCATTCTGGCGTATTCTGCATAAATTATGGCCCGCAATGCAAAAAAAAAAATCTGAATTGCCCTACATTAGACTTCACCTCTCTTCGAATGGATCAAAGGTAACGCTTGGTTGTTGAGGGTAGAGGTCCTTTTGCACTGCGCGTCTTCATTTTGCGAGGCCAAACCTGAGTGGTTTTCACTTGATAGCCGGAGGAGTCGACGACTCATCGCTTCATGGCGCGAGGTGCAAATGTGTGTGCTATCACCGAGCCAGTGCTTGGATCCATGGCTAAATTGGAAGGATAGCTAAGTTAGCGCTGGTTCGGGTTGCCCCACGGGATTAGTTTGTCAGTTTCCAGTAAATGGTCGTTGTCACTACGTCGAGGCGATGCAAGCTTTAAAAAATAAAAAGGAAGAAGTAGCTTTGAAAATAAATAGAGCTAAGGCGGCGTTGCTAGTCATCGACATGCAACCTAAAGTATTACGATTGATACCTAACCATCAGGAAATCCTTCAGAACTGTCAGTGGCTAGTTGGCTTGTGTGAGGACCTTGACGTTGTAGTTCGATTTTCTGCGCACTATCAAAAGGGTCTGGGCTCTATATCGGAAGAACTATTAGTTTGTGCCGAACAACCCGTGATCGTAAATAAATGCTACTTTTCCTGCGTGGAGGAGGGCGGCGAAACGGCCGAAGTGGTTGGGTCGCAAGAGCAATGGATCCTGTGCGGTATAGAAACACATGCGTGCGTTATGCTTACTGCCATGGACCTTGCTCTTGCGGGGAGGCAGGTTTTCGTAGTGGTCGACGCTGTTGGATCACGATCTGAAGTTGATAGGTCGGTGGCCTTGTCCCGATTGCAACAATTAGGTGTGATCCTGGTTACGCGGGAAATGGTGTTGTTCGAATTACTGCGCTGTGCAGGGACAGAAGATTTTAAAGCATGTAGCAAAAAATACTTGAAGTAAGTTCTGGTTCATAACTGTCTACGGGGTTTAAATGACTAAGCAGAAAATCGGTATTCTTGGCGCTGGTACTATGGGCAGCGGCATCAGCCAAGTTTTTGCGGTAAATGGGTTCGACGTCGCGCTCATTGATATCTCAGCAGCTGCGCTCGAGCGGGCTATTAACACTGTCGAAAAGAGTTTGGACCGGTTGCTCAGTAAAGAAAAAATTACCGCTCAGCAGAAAAATGACGCTCTTTCAAAAATCAAAATAGGTCAAGATCTCGCCAGCTTGGCTGATTGCGACGTTGTTATTGAAGCTGCGACCGAAGACCTCGAGCTGAAGTTGGCGTTAATGGCTCAATTAGATGCTATTGTCCGGCCTGAAGCGATTTTGGCAACCAACACATCATCTATTTCCATTACGCGACTGGCTTCGGCAACGTCACGACCTGAAAGAGTCGTGGGTCTACATTTTTTTAATCCGGTTCCACTAATGGCTCTCGTTGAGGTTATTTCCGGACTTCAGACAAGCGAAGCTGCATCGTCTTCTATGGATGCGTTGGCTAAGGAAGTAGGGAAGACACCGGTCAAAGTTAAAAATAGCCCCGGGTTTGTCGTAAACCGGTTGCTTTGCCCAATGCTTAATGAAGCAGTGTTCGCGTTGAGCGAAAATCTTGCGACCGCATCAGAGATTGATGAAGCAATGAAACTGGGTGCGAATCATCCCATTGGTCCACTGGCACTGTGCGATATGATTGGTCTGGACGTTCAATTGGCCGTGATGCAGGTATTGTTCGAATCTTACAAAGATTCAAAATATCGCCCTGCGCCTCTGCTTGTTGAGATGGTTGAAGCCGGCTACCTTGGACGTAAGACAGGTCGTGGTTTCTACAGGTATTAATATGGAGCAGTCCTGCTATCAAGTTGTGGAGCAAGGTCTCTTCAAGCTTTATTTGGTTTTTATTCAAGCTCGGCTCTGTATTTTTGAGGAAGATGAATTTGGACAGTCAAGGCTCGATCATCGTAGAGGTTCACGGTCGTGTGGGTTTGATTAAAATAAATCGGCCCGACGTTCTCAACGCGTTGAATGACAAGGTGGTTAAGGGGATTTCTGATGCTGTTGATTTGTTTGAATCGGATGAAGAGATAGGTTGCATCGTTATCACTGGAAGCGATAAAGCCTTTGCGGCTGGCGCTGACGTTGGATTTATGAAGTCATTTGATTATATGCATGTCTATAAAACTGATTTTGTGACTCGTAATTGGGAGCGACTTGGGAAGTCCCGTAAACCCGTAATTGGCGCCGTTGCGGGCTATGCGTTGGGTGGCGGTTGTGAGCTTGCGATGATGTGCGACATGATCTTCGCCGCTGAGAACGCGCAATTCGGGCAGCCCGAAGTGCGGCTAGGCGTATTGCCTGGCGCAGGAGGTACTCAGAGATTAACTCGGGCCGTTGGTAAGGCAAAAGCGATGGACTTGTGTCTAACTGCTCGGACGATGGATGCTTTTGAAGCCGAAAAATCTGGACTTGTGGCACGAGTCGTACCTGTCGAGCGCCTTCTGGATGAAGCACTGAGTGCTGCACAGACAATTGCCAGATTTTCATTGCCTGTCACAATGATGATTAAAGAGTCCGTTAATCGTGCGTTCGAAACCAGTCTGTCGGAAGGTTTGTTGTTTGAGCGTCGCCTCTTTCACTCTTCCTTCGCTTTGGAGGATCAAAAAGAGGGGATGGGCGCGTTTCTTGACAAAAGGAAACCCATTTTTAAACACCGCTAGTATCGAATCGTAAACCGTACCATAGCTAGTTCCAACGACGCTTTCTCAATGGCGCTATATCTGTCGGTGGGTTGTCACGCTGCGAGTTGTCGATTGTCATCAGATGTCAATTGCTATGTCATCCAGCAGCAAGCCTTCCCCTTCAAAATTGAGTATCGTGTTAAATGGGTGAGGCGGTGCTTTTTGTTGTTATTATTTTAATTATCGTTTTCTGCGTACATGCTGTCTACTTGAATAAGTGAAATAGGACGCTGTGCCTGGTCAGCCGTAGATTAGTTCTGGCAAAAGTCGACGAGGCTGTATTGTCGAGTAGGCTGAAGAGAACGTGCAACTCAATAACAAACTTAATGGAGTTTCCATGTCTACATCTGAAGTGTTTATCGTCAGCGCAGCACGAACTGCAATCGGCTCCTTTGGTGGCACACTGAAAGATATCTCGCTGTCGCAGTTGGCAACGACAGCGGTACAAGCGGTTCTGCAACGCAGCGGTTGCGCGCCGGACCGTGTTGGTAGTGTTGTGTTGGGCACTGTTATTCCGACCGATCCGCGCGATGCCTATCTCTCACGGGTTGCCGCCATCCAGGCCGGTATTCCGAATGAGACTCCAGCGTTCAACGTCAATCGCCTGTGCGGTTCTGGTTTGCAGGCGATTATTTCGGCTGCGCAGGGCCTGTTTCTGGGGGAAAACGAAGTCGCAGTTGCCGGCGGTGCCGAGTGTATGAGTCGTGGGCCCTACATACTTCCGAGCGCGCGATGGGGTGGGCGTCTGGGCGACATGCAGGCTGTGGACTACATGCTGGGTATTTTGCATGACCCCTTTCACCGCATTCACATGGGCATTACCGCGGAGAATATCGCCGAGCGCTGTGGTATCAGTCGAGCCGAGCAGGATGCGCTGGCGCTGGAAAGCCAGAAGCGTGCGGTGCGCGCTATCGCCGAGGGGCGCTTCGCTGGGCAGATCGTACCGGTTGAGGTGAAAACGCGTAAAGGTATACAGCAGTTCGAGGTTGATGAACACGTGCGCGGTGATGTAACTCTTGACCAGTTAGCAGCGATGAAAGCGGCGTTCAAAGCGGACGGGACGGTAACCGCTGGCAACGCATCCGGTCTGAACGACGGCGCCGCTGCGTTGTTGTTGGCTAGTAGCACGGCGCTTAAAAGCGAGAACCTGCGCCCGCTTGCACGTTTGGTCAGCTATGCATGTTCCGGGGTTGAACCGGAGCTGATGGGATTGGGGCCGATTCCTGCTACTCGTCTTGCTCTGAAGCGCGCTGGTCTCACGGTCGCAGATCTGGATGTGATCGAATCCAACGAAGCTTTTGCTTCCCAGGCTTGTGCAGTGGCTCGTGAGCTCGACTTCGATCCTGCTAAGGTAAACCCGAACGGCTCGGGTATTTCCCTCGGCCACCCAGTCGGTGCCACCGGAGCAATCATCGTCACCAAGGCCATCCATGAACTGCATCGTGTCCAGGGGCGTTATGCACTGGCGACCATGTGCATCGGTGGTGGTCAGGGCATCGCTGCGATCTTTGAGCGTGTCTAAAGGGACGTCGCTGAATGAATCAAGTATGTGATCCGCGCGCTGAGAAAGTTACGCCTTCACGGCTGCAACCATTGCGCAAAAGCGCATTGCAGCTTTTCGCCCAGCGAGGTTTTGCTCGGGTAAGCGTACGCGAACTGGCGCAGCAGTTGGGGATGGGCCCCGGTTCTTTTTATTGCCATTTTGAAAACAAAGAACAACTGTTGTTCGAATTGATCGAGGAACTCTTTACCGACTTACTCGCGTTGGCGCGGCGTCGCAAGAAGGGTTGCTCTCTTGCGTGCCTACAGGCGTTCGTACAAGCGCATATTGACTTGCACGAGCGACGCGCAATGCATTTTCTAATTGCTGAGCGCGAGTTCCACTGTCTTTCGCTGGACCACCAGCAACACATTTGCAAAATGCGACAAGATTATGAAAATCGCTTTTTGGTCCTGCTGCGCGAGGCTGGGGCGAGCGCACCCTCGCCGGTGCTAGCGGCAACCGTGCACGCAGTAATGGCCTGGTTAAACAACCTGCCAAGTTGCCTGGAACAGTCCGGACTGAAAGCGTCGGAAAGGCCCGCAATACTGAGTGCAATTGTGCTTGGATCGCTTTCCAGCGTTCTGCCGTCGTCGGCACACACCACACTTTTGAATGTTGCGTGACCCAGAAGCGTATTGCTCGCAGGTGAAGGTGGCTTCACATCAACCACTGCATACCCATGCATATAATACTACGAGACTCTGTTATGGCAGATTACAAAGCTCCGTTGCGCGATATGCGTTTTGTCCTCAATGAAGTGTTCGAGGTTTCCAAGTTATGGGCTCAACTGCCGGCCTTGGCCGAGGTGGCAGATGAAGACACTGCTATGGCCATCCTTGAAGAGGCCGGAAAAGTTACTGGTGAAGTGATCGCTCCGCTCAATCGAAGCGGCGACGAAGAGGGATGCTCTTGGCGTGAAGGCGCGGTGAAGACTCCTGCAGGTTTCCCCCGGGCTTACCAGACTTATGCAGAAGGTGGATGGGTGGGTGTCTGCGGTGCGCCGGAGTTTGGCGGGATGGGCATGCCTAAGTTGATCGGCGCTCAGGTTGAAGAAATGGTCAACTCGGCAAACATGTCGTTCGCCCTATACCCGATGTTGACCGCCGGGGCATGCCTGTCGATTCTGAACCACGCCAGCGAGAAACTGAAGGCAAAATACCTGCCCAATATGTACGAAGGCCGTTGGGCCGGATCGATGTGCTTGACTGAGCCGCATGCCGGCACCGACCTTGGGATTATCCGCACCAAGGCCGAGCCTCAAGCCGACGGTAGTTACAAAATCGTCGGTACGAAGATATTCATCACCGGTGGAGAGCAGGATCTGACCGAGAACATCATCCATCTGGTACTTGCCAGGCTCCCGGACGCTCCTGCCGGCCCTAAGGGTATCTCGCTTTTTTTAGTGCCTAAACTTATGGTCAACACAGATGGCTCTGTGGGTGAACGCAATGCAGTTCATTGCGGTTCGATCGAGCATAAGATGGGCATAAAGGGCGCAGCCACCTGTGTGATGAACTTCGATGGCGCCACCGGCTGGATCATCGATGCGCCAAACAAGGGGCTGGCGGCGATGTTCACGATGATGAACTACGAGCGTTTGGGCGTTGGTATCCAAGGTCTGGCGTTGGGCGAGCGGTCTTTCCAGAGCGCGGTCGAATACGCGCGGGAGCGCCTCCAAAGTCGTGCGCCGACCGGGCCCCAGGCCACAGACAAAGTCGCCGACCCCATCATAGTGCACCCGGACGTCCGCCGCATGTTGTTGACGATGAAAGCTCTGAACGAGGGGGGGCGTGCTTTCTACAGCTACGTGGCAATACAACTGGACATTGCCAAGTACAGCGAAGATGCCACGACGCGAGCGCGTGCTGAAGAAATGGTTGCCTTGTTGACCCCCGTGGCGAAAGCTTTCATCACCGATATGGGATTAGAGACTACAGTGCATGGTCAACAGATCTTTGGTGGGCATGGCTTCATTCGTGAGTGGGGCCAAGAGCAGTTGATCCGAGACTGCCGCATCACCCAGATTTACGAAGGCACTAATGGTGTCCAGGCGCTCGATCTGATGGGGCGCAAGGTGGTGGGCTGCGGTGGGATTTTTTACAAGCATTTCAGTATCGAAGTGAAGGATTTTATCAGCTCAGCCGATGCCTGCCTGGATGAGTTCACCGTACCGCTGCAAGCAGCCATCGACACCCTCGATGCGTTGACAGCCTGGATCATCGTGCAGGCTAAGGCCAATCCCAATGAAATCGGCGCCGCCTCGGTGGAGTACCTCCAGGTGTTTGGTTACACCGCCTACGCCTACATGTGGGCGCTGATGGCGCGCACGGCCTTGGACAAGCAAGAGCACGAGGACTTTTATGCCAGCAAAGTTGGGACTGCGCGCTTCTATTTTGCTCGTCTGTTACCACGTATCCATTCGTTGAGCGCCGCAGTAAAGGCCGGTAGTGAATCGCTTTACTTACTCGACGCCGCCCAATTCTGAACGTTCCGGGTGCTGGCCGATATAAGTCCATGGCATTGTGCTAGGGCTAGTAAAGTCCTTATTGAAACTCAATGGATTCCATCCTGGAGATGCGATCATGGTTAAAACAAAAATAATTTCCCCTGCGCAAGGCGCATATAGCTATCCATTGCTTATCAAGAGCCTATTGCTCTCAGGGCAGCGCTATGAAGCAGAACAGGAGATCGTCTACGCCGATAAGCTGCGCTACAGCTATCGCACGCTCAATAAACGTATTCGGCAAATGGCCAACGTGTTGACCGCCGCAGGAGTAAAGGCTGGGGACACGGTGGCGATGCTGGATTGGGACAGTCATCGCTATCTGGAGTGTTTTTTCGCGGTGCCGATGATCGGCGCCGTGCTGCATATGGTGAATATTCGCCTGTCTCCGGAGCAGGTGCTGTATACGATGAACCACGCGGAAGATGATTTAGTCCTGGTACATGATGACTTTCTGCCGCTGCTCGAGCAGATACATGGCGGATTGAGCTCCGTAAAAGGTTATATCCAGCTAAGCGAAGGCGCTGCCAAGGTCACGAGTTTGCCAGTATTGGGCGAGTACGAGCAGTTGCTGTCCCAATCCCTTGTGGATTACGACTTTCCCGAATTTGATGAAAACTCCGTTGCTACAGTATTTTACACCACAGGGACAACAGGTAAACCGAAGGGAGTGTACTTTAGCCATCGCCAGCTAGTCCTGCATACCTTGGCCGCGGTCGGCACCCTTGGCGCCTACCGAGGACTACCGATACTTCGCTCTGACGATGTCTATATGCCAATTACTCCAATGTTCCATGTGCACGCCTGGGGGGTGCCATATGTGGCAACATTGATGGGCGTTAAACAAGTTTACCCCGGTCGGTATGAACCCAATGCCCTTGTGCGCCTCTATAGAGAGGAGAAGGTCACCTTCAGCCACTGCGTGCCAACTGTTCTACAGATGATCCTGACTTGCCCAGAAGCAGCCCAGACTGACTTTAGTGGCTGGAAATTGCTCTTGGGTGGCAGCGCGTTAGCACTTGGGGCAGCCAGTCAAGCGGCCGAACGTGGCATGCTTGTACACTCCGGCTATGGCATGTCTGAAACCTGTCCGTTGCTAAGCAGTACTTATCTACGGCCTCACGAACTTGCCCTGCCGATGGACGAGCAACTTCCACTTCGAATTAAGACCGGAGTGCCCATGGCCATGGTGGATATGAGGGTAATCGACTCCAACGGTCAAATCGTGCCGCATAACGGAGAGTCGGTAGGTGAGATTGTGGTGCGGGCGCCTTGGCTAACTCAAGGCTACTTGCACGACCCTGAAAAGGGTGCAGAACTTTGGGAGGGGGGCTGGCTGCACACCGGTGATATCGGCTCTATCGATGCGCACGGCGTTTTGGAGATTAAGGATCGTATTAAAGATGTGATCAAGACTGGCGGCGAGTGGATCAGTTCCTTAGAGTTAGAAAGTCTGATCAGTGAGCATCCTGCCATCATGTCGGTTGCGGTGGTTGGAATTCCAGATATTCAGTGGGGTGAGCGACCAATGGCCATGATCGTTTGTGCACCATTATCCCAGCTCACTCAGGCGGATCTTGAGCAGCATTTGTTGCAATTCGTCGACAACGGTCGCATTACTAAATGGGCGATACCGAAAAAATTTGTATTTGTCGACGACATACCCAAGACAAGCGTTGGCAAAGTAGACAAAAAAAAGATTCGGGAAAATGAATCCGCGGATTTGCCAAGTGAGTCTATACGGCATATTGAACAGTAATAAAAGTCAGTGGGCGGTGGCAGGAAGTAGTCTTGTACCCGGCCTTGGTTAGGCGGCTTTGGCCGGGAGTATGATGTTGCCACTTGGCGTTGACTTGAAAAACGGAAGACTTAAGCTACCGACGTCGGCCATCGGATAGAACTCTATTTCAGCAGAGTGCGTTCACCTAAAGATCTGAACCTGATGTTTGACGTGCTAAATCGCTTGGCAAAGTACGACATCAAGCAGAAAAAATTACTGCAGGCGGCTACCCTAGATGATTTTTTATTGTATTTAGTTTAATAAGAACGGCAGCAAAAATTGTTTGTCAGGCGCACTAAACGACATCGCCATTTTCGATACCGTGAGCATGAAGCAGATAGGCATATAAGCTTGCCAAGAGGGGGCATGGCGTTGGTTACTTCGCAGATATTCATTCGTTAGAAAGGCCCACTAGTAATAAATTGGCCTGAGATGGTGGTGCACTGAGTTCCTTGTTGCCGGGGCTTAGCAAGCCCCGGCAGCTGTCTCGGTCAGAAAACCAGGCTGACACCAGTATTCAGTGCGCGCCCATTGCCTGGTGAGTGAGGGGCCGAGCTGCGTCCGGGGTGGAAATGCTTGAATGCCTGGCAGCTGAGGTGCAAGCTAAGCATGCAATATTCATTTGATCGGATCGGGCGGTTCAAAAAGGTCGGCAAATGAACAACTTCATTGTAATCGAGCTAGTGTTAACGCGATGTTTAGACAAAAGTGCCGCGTCAGCAGACGCAGAACGGTGAAAGAATTAGCTCGGAGCTCACCAGAATGCTCAAGAAAACAATAATAAATAATCTTCGGCCCGAAGTCCACTTGGCCCGCGAAAAGCTTCATCACGATGGGGTCATTCCCAATGGATTGTTGCGTGCTGAAATTGATGCCTCATGGCGACGTAGCGTGGAACATGGCGTGTCCTTCAATGATGGATACGAACTGGAGCAGCAATCCCGTTCGAGTGTCGAGGATTTAAATGCTACCAACTGCGTGCTGATTGACGCCGCGCTGCCAGTAATCGACTACCTGGCCGAGCGTCAGGGCAAGACAGGGCTGATTGTCCTTGCCAATGCAGATGCGACCATCCTGACTGTCGAAGGTCGCGTCGATCGCCTCGAGAGTATAGGCATGAGCGTGGAGGACATCACCCTCGGCGCGTGCTGGAGTGAAGCCGTTCGCGGTACCAACGCACTGGGCACCGCACTAGTCGAAGCCCGTCCGATGACGATTGATTGCGGCGAGCATTTTCTTGACCGCCTAAACGGAATATCCTGCTCTTCCGTCCCGATTTACTGTCCTCAAGGCAATCTCCTTGGCGTGCTCGATTTGACCCGCGAGGGGCCGCTTGGACGCGTTCAAGAGAGCACTGCACTGCTGACTATGGCCGTCAGTCAGATCGAAGGTCGAGTATTCAACCGCAGCTACCCAGAGGAAATAGTCCTGGCGTTTCACTGCCGCCGCCAATATCTCGAATCATCCTGGCAGGGGCTGATGGCGGTAAGCTTGGGAGGGCAAATTCTTGCGGTCAGCACCCAGGCGTGTCAACTGCTCAATACTGAACGTTCGATGTTAATCGGTAGGCGTTGTGAAGAGTTTCTGGGCGTTGATGGCGTGCAGCTGTTATCAAGGTTGCCTCAGGGTAGAGTCGGTAGTCTGCAGACCGCGAAAGGTGAATTCTTTTACAAAATTCTGCGTTCGCCGCAGCGCTCCAACACCATAAGCATCCCGTCGCACAGCACCGTTAAAGGCACCAAAACACCACCTCTACTTGAATCTATGGCCGGTACTAATACCCGTTATGCCCGCGCTTTGCGGATGGCCCGTCAAGGCTTGGCTAATGAATTGCCAGTTTTACTGTTGGGCGAAACCGGCACCGGCAAAGAGGTTATCGCCCGCGCGTTGCACATGGCTGGTAGCCGCTGCGAAAAGCCTTTCGTGGCAGTGAACTGCGCGGCAATTCCGGAAGGACTGATCGAGTCGGAGCTGTTTGGGTACCGGGAGGGTGCCTTCACTGGCTCTCGCCGTGGCGGTATGGTGGGGCGTTTGCAACAGGCCCATGGCGGTACCTTGTTTCTGGACGAAATCGGCGACATGCCGCTGGCCTTGCAAGCGCGACTCTTACGTGTTTTGCAGGATCGCATAGTGGCCCCGCTAGGTGCCGGCGAAGAGCAGAGCATCGACATAGCGCTGATTTGTGCCACTCACCGCGACCTTAAACGCCAAGTGGAAGACAAACAGTTTCGCGAAGACTTGTTTTACAGAGTTAACGGCATCTGCGTCATGCTCCCGACCCTGCGCGAGCGTGACGATGTTGCGTTGCTGTTGACTCAGTTGTTGGTCAGACTTGATGCACCGAATGTATTTTTAGACGAGGATCTGAATCGTTTGCTGCTGGACTATCATTGGCCAGGCAACTTCCGGCAATTAGAGACAGTTTTACGTACAGCGCTGGCCATGCGCGAGCCGGGCGAGAGCATTTTGACTTTAGAACATTTGCCCGACAGCATGCTGGATGAACTTAACGCCAGCGAACGGCCGCCGTCCGGCAGTATCCGTATGAATGAGCTGGAGCTGATTCGCCAGTCCCTCGACACCCACCACGGGAATGTCTCGGCTGCTGCCGACACCTTGGGAATCAGCCGAGCGACGCTGTATCGTAAACTCAAGCAATTGCGTTCTTGATGCAGCGCCTGATCGTGCGGCTGATTGACAGCCAAAACCCTGAAGCTCTGCAAGCGGCGCTGAGCTGGCTCTACAGTTTTGTCCGGCCTCACAGGTTGGCAATCATCGGTCTGCTTGGCTTGTCGATCTGTGCCTCAATGCTGGTGCTGGTTCAACCATGGCTGACTAAACTGCTGATCGATGATGGGTTGCTGGCGCGCGACTTTTCCATGCTGGTGCTGATCGCGGGGTTGATGATCGTCGCGGGGCTACTCGGAACGGTGTTGTCAGGCATCAATCGTTACCTGCATACGCGACTTTCCGGGCGGATTCTGTTCTCGTTGCGTGACGACGTCTACCGACACCTGCAAACCCTGTCGCCGAGCTTCTACGGGCAGCGGCGGATCGGCGATTTGATGTCGCGACTCGACGGTGATGTCGCCGAGATTCAGCGCTTCGCCGTTGACTCACTGTTTTCAGCGGTATCGAGTGTGGTGGGTCTTGTCTGCGCCATCGCCATGTTGCTGACGCTGTCATGGAAACTCTCGCTGTTGGTAGTGGTGCTGATCCCTCTCGATGTACTCTGGCTGCGATGGATGCGTCGTAAGGTCGAACGCGATGTACGGCAGTTGCGCGAGCGTTCGGCGGACATGTCGTCGTTCATGGTCGAGACCCTGCCGGTGATGAAGTTCATTCAGTCCGCTGGACAGCAGCAACGGGAGTCACGCCGACTGGAGACGCTCGGGCAGGGCTACATGAGCCAGTTGTTGCGCTTGCAAGTCACCGAGTTTTTCACCCAGGCGGTTCCCGGCACGCTGACCTCATTGTCCCGGGCCTGTGCATTTCTGATCGGCGGTTATTGGGTGGTGCAGGGGACGTGGCAATTGGGGGCGCTGATCGCGTTTTCGACCTATTTGGGCATGGCGGTCGGGCCGGTCCAGAGCCTGCTCGGCCTGTACGTAGCGATTCAGCGGATGACGGTCAGTCTCGGGAGAGTCATGGAGCTACGTGGTGAAGAGCCCACAGTTGTCAGCCCCGTCATGGCGAAACCGATACCGACCCTCGGTGATCTGCGTTTCGACGACGTTCACTTTAGCCATCCCGGTCGTCAGAGCACGTTGCGAGGTATTGATGCGCGAATCCCTTATGGCTTGAAAGTCGCTCTGAGCGGTGGCTCCGGCGTCGGTAAGTCGACGTTGATCGATCTGTTGCAACGGCATCATGATCCGCAATCGGGCCGGGTATTGCTGGGCGATGTTGACCTGCGAGAGCTGGACCTGCTTGAACTGCGGCGGCGGATTGCCGTGGTCAGCCAAGATATTGTCCTGTTTCGTGGCAGCCTCGCGGACAACCTGGCCTACGCGGTTCCTGACGCCAGTCGCGAAGCCATAGCCGAAGTGGCGCGGCTGGCGCAACTCGACAGCTTAATTGCCTCTCTGCCTGAAGGCCTCGACAGCCCGTTGGGCGAGAGCGGTCAGCAGTTGTCCGGTGGACAGAAACAGCGCATAGCTATTGCCCGGGCGTTGTTGCAGGATCCGCTGATTCTGGTGATGGACGAAGCGACGTCGGCGGTGGACGAAACCACCGAGCGCGAAGTTATCGAGGCCATTGATCAACTGTTTGTCGGCCGCACGCGGATCTTGATCAGTCATCGTCCCTCTACCTTGGCCGATGCGGATTTGCGTTTCGAATTACTTGATGGCGTGCTCACGTCTAAAACGGTGTTACATGAAGCCTGAGCTGCGTATCGGTGTGGTGGATAGCGGGCATTCGGCAACACAGCGAGTGCAGGTGATTTCCGCGCGTCGTTTCTCGTTGTTGGCTGATGCAGTCGACGAAAGCGATGCGCTCGACGACGCGCTCGGCCACGGCAGTGCGGTAATCGAAGCCCTCAGTCGAAGTGCGCCTTCAGCACTTTTTTGCGTGGCTCAGGTGTTTGATCGGCGAGGTGTCACAAGTGCCTTGCAGATAGCTAAGGCGATTGACTGGCTGGTGGCTCAAAACGTGCGTCTGATTAATCTGAGTCTTGGCTTGCGCCAGGACCGCGAGCTGTTGCGCAATGCGTGCGCAGCAGCGGTGGCGCGTGGCATTCTGCTGTGTGCCTCAAGTCCCGCGCAGGGTGAAGGCGTCTTCCCGGCGAATTATCCGGGGGTGCTGCGGGTGACGGGCGATGCTCGTTGCGCCGAACGGGAGTGGTCGTGCCTTAACAGCCCTCAGGCGGATTTTGCAGCGTGTTGTCGCGGAGGCAATCCCGCCCAATCTGGAGCCAGTCTTGGCTGCGCAGCGTTAAGCGGTCATATAGCCGGATTTCTCATTGCACAGCCTGATGCGAACAATGATCAAGTCATTGGCTGGCTGCGGGAAAACGCCAGCTATTACGGCCCTGAATGGCGAGTGGGAGCATGATTTTAGTTCTCGGTGCGGGCCCGGCAGGTGCTACGGTTGCCTTGGGGCTGCAGCGCCTCGGCTATCAGGTAACATTGGTCAGTGATTGGCGCCGATTTGCGGCGCTGGAGGGTGTTTCAGTGCGCGTACTGGACGCCTTGCGCAGTGCTGGTCTACACCAAGCGCTGGCATCTTCGGCCTTGCCGTCTCAGCGTCAGGTGCTGTGGAACGGGCAGCAGCACGCGCAGAATATCGAATTTCTATTGGATCGTCCGAGCTTCGACCGAGGTTTGCGTGAGGATCTGCGTTTGGCTGGAGTCCAATTGATTGAGGGGCGCGTGTTAGGCGTTCGAACCACGGCGACCGAACACCTGGTCGAAATCGAGGGCCGTGAAACGCTACGAGTGGACTTTTTAGTGGAGGCTCGTGGGCGTCAGGCGCCGGCGCTCGGCAAAGGCCTGCGCGGACCGGAAACGATCAGCCTGCTGAATCGTTGGCAAGGCGTGCCGGGCGCTACGGCCAGTGCGGTAGAAAGCCTGGCCGGCGGCTGGGCATGGATGGCACGACATGCCGATGGTCAGTGCTACTGGCAATGGACGGTGGATGTCGCCAGCACTGACTTGCCCGGCAAAGCGAAGCTGCTGGATTACTGTCGTCATCAGCGCCGAAATTCGGTGTTGGCGCAGGCATTTTTTGGTACTGAGCCGTCAACCGATGTGCAGGTACACGCCCGCAGCAGCACGGCAATTTTGAGCCCGCGGGTGTGCGGCGATCATTGGATACGGGTGGGGGACGCAGCGATGGCGGTAGACCCATTGTCAGGCAACGGGATATTTCAATCGCTGTCTTCCGCGTTGCAAGCGCCAGCCGTGATTAATACATTGTTGCGTAAACCTGAGCGGGCGGCGTTGGCACAGCGGTTTCATCAGCGGCGAGTGGAGCAACTGTTTTTACGATTTGCACGAATTGGCCGGGATTTTTACATTGATGAGCAGAGATGGCCGCAGTTGCCATTCTGGCAAGCCCGCCGACAATGGCCTGACATCGAACTTGCCCATGCCGAGGCGGATTTCAGTGCCCTCAGCATTAAGCGTGCGCCCGTACTGGACGATGGTTTTGTCAGTGAGGCTGAAGTGGTGGTTACGGCAGATCAACCCTTGGGGGTCTGGCATGTTCACGGAATTGAGCTGGCGCCGTTGATACGGCGTTTACGCTCGGAACCCGTGAAGCAGGTAATGGCAGGGTTGACGGTAGAACAGGGCAGGATGATCAAAGGATGGTTGTTGGCTCAGGGCTTTAAACCCTGAGGTTAATCTTGACGGGGGAATACATTTCCCCGTCAAGATTGTCTGCCGATTCAAAAAGTCGTTGCGAATCAATCAAGCGAACTTCGCTCAATCGTGCCCTTATAACTTGATCAACACCGATTTCAGCTCGGTGTAGTGTTCAATCGCCGCAAATCCCATTTCCCGTCCTACCCCGGACATCTTGTACCCACCAAATGGCAGAGCCGGGTCTAGCGCGCTGTGGCAGTTGACCCACACCGAGCCCGATTTGATCCGCGGAATCATCCGGTGTACCGCTGCAAGATCATTCGACCAGATGCTTGCGCCCAATCCATAAGGGCTGTCATTGGCCATACGCAACGCATCGGCTTCATCATCGAACGGGATGGCCACCAGCACCGGGCCGAAGATTTCTTCCTGCACCAGTGAGTGCTTCTGATCGACATCGACGATCACCGTCGGCTTGACGAAGAACCCCGGCCCGAACTGCTCACCACCACAGGCGATGGTCGCACCGCTTTCCCGGCCCTTTTCGATGTAGCCGTAGACGCGCTCCTGCTGGCGGGCCGAAATCAACGGGCCCATTTCGACGCTCGGATCCAGACCGTTGCCCAGCTTCATGGCGTTGGCGATGTCGCTGATGTCCGCCACCACATTGTCGAAATGCTTGCGCTGTACATACAGCCTGGAACCTGCGCAGCAGACCTGGCCCTGATTGAAGAAAATCGCGCTGGCCGCCCCGGCCGCAGCGGTTTTCAGGTCGGCGTCGGCCATGACGATGGTCGGCGATTTACCGCCCAGTTCCAGGGTGACCCGGGTCATGGAGTCCATGGCGATCTTGCCGATCTGCTTGCCCACGGCGGTGGAACCGGTGAACGTCAGCTTGTCCACCAGCGGGTTGTGAGTCAGCGCCGAACCGGCAGTGATGCCGGTGCCGGTGACCACGTTGAACACGCCTTCGGGATACCCGGCCTCCAGTACCAGCTCGGCGAGTTTCAGCGCGGTCAGCGGGGTTTCGTCGGCGGGTTTGAGCACTACGGTGCAGCCGGTGGCCAGGGCCGGGCCGAGTTTCCAGCAGGCTAGCAGCAGCGGGAAGTTCCAGGCGACGATGGCGCCGACCACGCCCACCGCTTCACGACGGATGAAGCTGTGGAACTGGTCGTTGGGCATCAGCGGTACCGACACGTCAACAGTGGAACCTTCGATCTTGGTCGCCCAACCGGCCATGTAGCGCAGGAAGTCGATGGCCAGTTGCACGTCCATCACCTGGGCCACCACCGCGCTTTTACCGTTGTTCAGGCATTCCAGTTGCGCCAGCAGCTCGGCGTCGCGCTGCATCAGGTCGGCGAGTTTCCATAACAAATTCTGCCGCTCCCGGGGGCGGGTGCGGGTCCAGGCCGAATCGTCGAACGCCTGGCGGGCGGCAAGCACCGCGCGGTCGACATCCGCAGGCGTTGCCCGTGGCACCACGCACAGCACTTCGCCGGTGGCCGGGTTGTGCAGGGGCATGGTCTGGCCGTCGGCGGCCTCGACCCAGTCACTGCCGATCAGCATGCGCGGGGCACGCTGGATGAAAGCCGTAGTATCAGGAAGTAGACAGGTAAGCGACATAATTAAACCTCTTTTGTTGGTGTGAAGAGGTCTGTCGCAATGGTTGTGCCAGTTACTTTTTTAATGGGGAAAGGCTCGATTTTGCGGGGCTGAGAGCAATTCATCTGGTGCTCCTGGTTTAACCGAATGTCGTATTTTGAGACGACGTGAGACATCTAGGTAATACTCCTGATACAGCGCCATAACGTGGTGGTCGGCAGGTGTTCACGCTAACAAGCAACGTACATATCTCAGAGTGAAACAGTTGTCGCGAAGTAAAACAGATGGCAGTGAAGGTAGTGTTGAAAAATAACCTCGCCGTTACCGATATACCGCGTATTTCGCTAAGTATCCAAAGTTGGCACGTTCTGTGTATTCATCATCGTAGGCGTGCTTTGTTTCGACCTGCCCAAGACCGCCGAAACAAAAAAACTTAAACGTGAAAGTAAAAAAATAAGAACGCACCGTGCGAGGTTTGACCTTGATGAAGAAAAAACTCCGATTGGGCCTGAGTACTAGTCTGGTATGTATAGCCGCGTGTGTGGCGCTGCATTCACCATCCAGCCTGGCTGCTCGCGACGCCAAGACTATCCTCAGCGAAACCTGTCGAGGTTGTCACACACCTGAAGGTAATGATGCCCTGAGTCGTATCAGCCATCAGCGTAAAACACCGGAAGGCTGGCTTATGACAATCGCAAGGATGCAGGTCATGCATAGCGTGCAGATCAGTGATGAAGACCGCCGCACCCTGGTTAAATATTTAGCCGATACCCAAGGCTTGGCGCCAAGCGAAACGGAAGGCGTGCGTTACGCGTTAGAAGGCCGCCTCAATACGGTAGAAAAATTCGACGATCAAACCAGCCAGATGTGTACCCGCTGCCACTCGGGTGCGCGGGTCGCGCTACAACGTCGTCCGGCCCAGGAATGGGAGCATCTGGTGAACTTCCATCTTGGACAGTGGCCATCGCTTGAATACCAGCTTTTTGCGCGGGATCGAGAGTGGTTCGACATTGCCCGCAAAGATATGGTGCCGCTGTTGGCCAAGCGTTATCCGCTGGACAACCCGGCCTGGAAAAAATGGCTGAGCAGTGCGCCGAAGACCGAAGCGCTGGTCGGTGACTGGAGCTTCAGCGGCCACTTGCCGGGCAAGGGGGAATTGTCCGGTGTGATGAGCGTCATGGCCGATGGCCGCGACACGTTCAAGGTCAGCGTCAAAGGCCAATACGCCGACGGCAGCCCGTTCAATGGCGATGGCAGCGCGATTCTCTACACCGGTTACGAATGGCGCGGCAACGTGACCATCGACGGAGTGACCATGCGCCAGGTGTTCGCCGCCCAGGGCAACGCCATGCAGGGGCGGATGTTCGAGGCGGAGCACGATGAACGAGGTCTGGACTTCATCGCCGCCAAGCAAGGCAGCAGCCGTTTGCTGGCGGTGCAGCCGGGTTACATGAAGGTTGGCGGCGAAACTGAAGTGACCCTTGTCGGCAGCGGTCTCACCGGTAAACCGAACTTCGGCAAAGGCGTGGAAGTGGTCGAAGTCGTCGAGCAGAGCCCTGAGCGCATCAAGGTCAAACTCAAGGCCGCTGCCAATGCTCAACCGGGTCTGCGCACCGTCACCGTCGGCACGCTGAAAGGCCCGACCCTGTCGGTCTACAGCACAATCGCCGAAGTCAAAGTCGTGCCCGAGTTCTCAGTAGCGAGGATCGGCGACGGCGGTGGTTCGACACCGAAAGTCCAGGGCCGTTTTGACGCCGAAGCCTGGGGCAAGGGCGTGGACGGCAAGCCGTATCGTATCGGCGTGTTCCCGGCGCAGTGGTCGGTCGAGGCCTTCGACGATCGCGCCAAGGAAGACGAGGACGTCAAGTTCGCCGGCACCATGCAGGCTGACAGCGGCGTGTTCACACCGGGCGATGCCGGGCCAAACCCGCAGCGTAAAATGTCCACCAACAATGCCGGCAACCTCAAGGTGATCGCCGCCGTCGACGACGCAGGGAAATCCCTGACCGGCGAAGGCCACATGATCGTCACCGTGCAACGCTGGAACAATCCACCCATTCCATGAGTTGGCTGATTCGTAGGATTTCAGACACTTTTTCGGAATGATCGCAGGCCCCGTAGTACGGGGTTTGCACAGGAGGTTGCAATGGGCGCTATTTTGAATCTGGTCGAGCGGAACCTGCACGAAGTGCACGTCGATGCCGACCGCATGCTGTTTCACATCCCCAGCAGTTCGCTGTTCGCCAGCGATGAGCTGACCGGCACTATCATCGATACCTTGCGCGGTCCCGGCTGTTCGTCGGACGACCTGATCCAGCGTTTGTCTTCACGCTTCAACGGCGAAGAAATCACCGAGACCTTGCGTGAGTTGATGTCCCTGGAGCTGGTCAGCGACGGCTCGCCGCTGACCCCGGATATTGGCACCAAACGGGTCGAGCGCACCGCGATCAATACCGTGGTGCTCAACGTCAACACCGGCTGCAACCTTAGCTGCACCTACTGCTACAAGGAAGACCTCGACAAGCCGTCGGCCGGCAAGAAAATGGATGTCGAAACGGCTATTGCGTCAGTGGAAATGCTGCTGCGTGAATCCCCGGATGAGGAACGCTTTACCGTGGTGTTTTTTGGTGGCGAACCGCTGAGCAACCGCAAGCTGATCGAATACATGGTCGATTATTGCGAGAAGCGTTTCCGCGAGGCGGGCAAGTTCGTCGAGTTTGTCATGACCACCAACGCCACGCTGCTCACCGAAGAGACCGTGGACTATCTGAACGCCCACCGTTTCGGGCTCTCGGTCAGTATCGACGGACCGAAAACCGTGCACGACCGCAACCGCATCACCGTGGGCGGGCAGGGCACGTATGACGTGGTGCGGCGCAAGGCTGAGATGCTGCTGTCCCGCTACAACAGCCGCCCGGTCGGTGCGCGAGTGACCCTGACCACCGGCGTCACCGACGTCGAAACCATCTGGGATCACCTGTTCAACGAGCTGGGGTTTGCCGAAGTCGGTTTCGCTCCGGTGACCTCCGGCGATATCAGCACCTTCAACCTGACCAGCGACGAGCTGATCGAAGTTTTCGCCAGCATGAAGAGGCTGGGCCGGCGTTATCTGGAGGCGGCACTTGAGCACCGCAACATCGGCTTCTCCAACCTGCATCAGTTGATCACCGACATCCACGAAGGCCACAAAAAAGCCCTGCCGTGCGGCGCGGGCCTGAAGATGCTGGCGGTGGATCACAAGGGCGAACTGAACCTGTGCCACCGCTTTACCGGCTCGTCGCTGCCGACCTTCGGCAACGTGCACGGCGGGGTGAAACAGGTTGAGCTGAACGACTTCCTGTCCCAGCGCCTTGACCGCAGTAATACCGGTTGCGAGGACTGCCAGATCCGCAACCTCTGCTCCGGCGGCTGCTACCACGAGAGCTACGCCCGTTACGGCGACCCGACCCACCCGACCTATCACTACTGCGAACTGATGCGTGACTGGGTCGACTTCGGCATCGAAGTCTACACTCGGATCATGGCTCACAACCCTGCGTTTATCAGCAGTTATATCACTCCGCGCAAGGCTCACTGATATGAAACATCTCAAGGCAATCAATAATAAAGCGTTGAAACTAGATGAAGCCGCGGCCGAAAACCGCATCGAAGAAGTGGTGGCGATGAGCTCTGTTGCGGGCTGTGCCTCGACCACCGACCCGGGTTGGGAAATCGATGCGTTTGGGGGGGTGTCGTCGCTGTGCCAGCCGATGGAAGCTGACCTTTATGGTTGTTCTGACCCTTGCTGGTGGCCGGCCCAGGTGCCCGACATGATGAGCACGTACCCGGACTGGAACAAGGACGCGCAGGCCTCGAACGAGAGCTGGCGCAACCTCGGGACTGTCTTTCCAAAAGACAAATAATCGGACAGAGAGAAGGATTCCAGCATGCACAGCATCAAAGCCTGCGGCCTGGCCGTGTTTGTCGTCCTGAGCGTCTGTTCGTTCAACGTTCTGGCCGATGAAAACACCGCACTTAAAATTGGTCACGAGTACATGGTGACCCCCAATTACCCTAATAACCTGCACGTCATCGACCTGGCCACCGATACCCTGTTCAAGACCTGCAAGATGCCAGACGCCTTCGGTCCGGGCACCGTGCAGTTGTCGCCGGATCGCAAGATCGCCTACGTGCTGAACAACCACTATGCGGATATCTACGGCGTCGACCTGGACAGCTGCAAGCAGGTATTCCACGCCAGCATCAGCCAACGGCCTGGTGAAAAAGCGAAGTCGTTGTGGGCCTTTACGGTTAGTCATGACGGCAAGGAACTCTTCACTGTTGCCAATCCGACGTTGATGCTCAACGACCGCTACGTAGTACAGCAACCTCGACTTGATGTTTATGCCACCGACGCCGGGATGGACGCCAAACCCGTGCGCAGTTTTCCGGCGCCCCGACAGTTGTCCGTTATGCAGAGCGGCGACGACGGCACGCTCTATGTCGCGGGTGCGGACATCTATAAGGTCAATGTTCAGACCGGCAAGTTCGACGTGCTGATTCCCAGCCGCAATTGGAAAAGAGCCAATTACAGCGCAGCGGACGTACTTTACGGTTGGCCCCATCAAACGTATCGTCGAGACTTTTCTGTGCTATACACAGCGGCGAAGTACAAGGATAAAAAGCAGGACCCCGCCACCGCTGAGTATGTGTATGGGCTATTTAGTGTTGACTTGAAAACCGGTAAGGCCGAAACCACTGATTTCGGTCCTCTGACAGAGATCTACTTCACCGGGATGCGCTCGCCGAAGGATTCGAACCTGATGTTCGGTGTGCTGAATCGCTTGGCAAAGTACGACATCAAGGAGAAAAAATTACTGCAGGCCGCGACGCTGGATCATTCCTTTTACTGTATTTCCCTTAATAAGGACGGCAGCAAAATTTACTTGTCGGGCACGCTCAATGATATCGCTATTTTCGATGCCGACAGCATGAAACAGATCGGCAATATCAAATTGCCTGGAGGGGATATGGCGTTGGTTACTTCGCAGGTGTTCATTCGTTAGAAGATCCCCGTAAATAATAAAGGGCAAGGCGCTGTTGCGTTGCAATCGCAACAGTCGTCTTGATATATAAAAAGTTTTTAATATGAGCCTTCCAAGCTACAGGGGTGTGCCGCAGACAGAGCCGTTATAAGCGATGATCATCGGTTCGGCATTCGACTGAGATGGCTCAACGTATGCGGGTGGTCTTGGATCGCACTGATTTGATTCTTACTCCGGCTGGGCTAATGCAATTAGTTGTGTGTCGGCCGTGATGCTTCGCTTTCCTAAAGAGGACTGTTGCCCTTGTTCCCTAATCGACTTCCTATTCTATGGAAAATTACGTTGTTGACCGGTCTGTGCCTTCTGGCGGTCGTTGCTTTATTAGTGGGGCATGCGCTTTATCGGATGAGCGCAGACACATCACTAGTAAAGGCTAGCGTGGCACAAATGCTAGAAGCTGCAGCTCGGGAGCGCATGAAAAAAGAAGCTGAAGTACAAGCTCTTATGCTCAAAGGCTATTTGATGTCTTCTTATCAGGAAGGCTTAGTTTTCTCTCGACAAGTCCTGCAGCAGCGGCGCCAGGCGCAGACCCTGCGACTGAGTGCGCAGACCCTGCGAGAAAATCTCTATCATCAAGTTAAGCAGACACTGGAGGCCAACCCTCAGCTGCTTAGTCTTTATGTAGTGTTCGAGTCAAACGCTATCGATGCCAGCGACGATCACTTCATCAATCGTGGTGAGCTAGGCAGTAACGAGACTGGTCGCTTCGCTCCCTATTGGGTACAGCGAGCAGGTAAAATGAGTGTTCAAGTCGCATCTGAAGCGTTAATTTCAGATACCACGCCTATGCTAGATGGTTCTCCTTTTAATACTTGGTTTAATTGTCCAAAGAAAAATCTTAAGCCTTGCCTTCTCAATCCATATTTCGATGAGAGTTCAGGCCAACGGATGCTAATCACAACCTTGGCTTTTCCTGTAATAGATGATGGTAAGATCCTAGCGGTTGTCGGTATGGACATTAGCCTAGATAACCTTCAACAACTCGCTGCTGCTGGCAGCCAAGATCTGTATCACGGTTTGGGTTCCGTTAGCATTGTTAGCTCCGCTGGTCTGCTCGCTGCACACAGTAGTGATGCGAGCCTACTCGGCCAAAATCTAGCGAGGGCTTATCCGGATGACGCCAACGCCCTATTGGAGTCGCAGCGTCTTGGGATAGCTCGAGAGCAGCAGGCTCAGGATAATTTACGGTTGGTTGCGCCAATGGTGCCCATTCCGAATAGTGAGCCTTGGGCTTTATTGCTCGATGTTCCTATGTCGTCTCTTCTGGCCCCGGCCTTGTCGTTGCAGCAAGACTTAGATAGCCGCAATGAAAAACGTGCATTGTTGGAATTGTCGCTCGGCGTCGCTGCAGCAACTATCGGCTTGATATTGGTTTGGCTAACGGCTTTGGGTGTGACCCGGCCGATCTCACGTGTAGCTGCCTTGCTCAAGGACATTGCTGTCGGCGAAGGAGACCTTACACGCCGTCTGGTTTATACGCGTCAGGATGAACTAGGCGAACTGGTGGGGTGGTTCAATCGCTTCCTAGATAAACTTCAACCTGTGATCAGCGAAGTAAAACGCTCGGTGCAAGAAACTCGCAATACCGCTGATCAGTCCACCATCATTGCTAATCAAACCAGCTTGGGTATGCAGCAGCAATATAAAGAGGTGGATCAGGTTGCGACCGCGTCGCAAGAAATGACCGCGTCTGCCCATGAGGTTGCGCACAGTGCTGCCCAAGCTGCCGATGCAGCTCAAGGAGCCGACTTGGCCACCCTCGAGGGCCTCGACGTTATAAGTAATACGACAACTGCCATCGAGCATTTGGCAAACGAGATGAGTGTGTCTATGGAAGAAATACGAGATTTGACTAGCCGGAGCGATCAGATCAGCTCAGTGCTGGATGTGATCCGTGCCATAGCCGAACAAACCAATCTGCTCGCACTAAATGCCGCCATTGAGGCGGCGCGAGCTGGCGATGCGGGACGGGGTTTTGCAGTAGTCGCAGATGAGGTACGAAACTTGGCCCGACGCACTCAGAGCTCTGTTCAAGAAGTTCGCTTAGTGATTGAGGGACTGCAGAAGCGTACCAAGGATGTTGTCAGCTCTATGGATAGCAGCTATAGCAAGGCTCAAATCAGCGTCGGACAGGTGGCATTGGCAGTGGTCGCTTTGCGGCGCATTGGTGACGCAGTGTCCATCATAACTAACATGAATTTACAAATAGCTAGCGCTGCTGAGGAGCAAAGCGCTGTAGTTGAAGAAATTAACCGAAACGTCGCTACGATTCGCGATGTTACCGAGTCGCTTTCTACTCGGGCACAGGAGTCCGCCAAAATCAGTAACACCCTGAACGGCCTTGCAAACCATCAACAGGCACTAATGGATCAGTTCGTGGTGATTTCAGGGACCTCCGATAGTCGGTGATTTTTGACTCTTTTTTTCACTTAGGCTCGGTTTGGCTTGCTTATGTCTGAGCGCCAGCGGCATCAGCGAGTATCCAGAGGAGATAGCAATCAACTCGATGAGGTAGCCGTCGGGATTCTTCGACGATGTCTATGCGAGGCGTATCCAGTAGATATGAAAACAGCAATGAACTGGACCTGGTTTCATAAGCTCGGCTCACCCAAGTGGTTCTACGGCATCAGCGGCAAACTGCTCCCTTGGTTGAGTCTCTTCGCGCTGCTATTGATGGGTTCTGGCGTGGTGTGGGGCCTGGCCTTCGCCCCGCCGGACTACCAGCAGGGCAACAGCTTTCGCATCATTTATATCCACGTGCCCACGGCCCTGCTGGCCCAGTCCATCTATGTGATGCTGGCGGTGTGCGGTGTGGTCGGGCTGGTGTGGAAGATGAAACTGGCCGACGTCGCCCTGCAATGTGCCGCCCCCATCGGCGCCTGGATGACCGCCGTGGCGCTGGTCACCGGGGCCATCTGGGGCAAGCCGACCTGGGGTTCGTGGTGGGTCTGGGATGCGCGGCTGACGTCGATGCTGATCCTGCTGTTCCTGTACTTCGGTCTTATTGCGCTGGGCAACGCCATCAGCAATCGTGACAGCGCGGCCAAGGCCTGTGCGGTGCTGGCGATTGTCGGCGTGATCAACATCCCGATCATCAAATATTCGGTGGAGTGGTGGAACACCCTGCACCAGGGCGCG
The DNA here is from genome assembly GCF_032614175.1 of Pseudomonas sp. P105. Taxonomy (NCBI): domain Bacteria; kingdom Pseudomonadati; phylum Pseudomonadota; class Gammaproteobacteria; order Pseudomonadales; family Pseudomonadaceae; genus Pseudomonas; species Pseudomonas sp. P105. The sequence goes on along the minus strand of NZ_CP126693.1, from coordinate 3,897,663 downwards.
ACCTTCACCCTGACCGAAAAACCGGCGATGCCCGTCGAAATGTGGCTGCCGCTGTTGCTGACGGTACTGGGCTTCTACTGTTTCTTTGGCGCGGTGCTGTTGCTGCGCATGCGCCTGGAAGTGCTCAAGCGCGAGTCCCGGGCCAGTTGGGTGAAGGCCGAAGTACAGAACAGCCTGGAGGCCGCTCGATGAGTTTCGCTTCATTCGGCGATTTCCTCGCCATGGGCCATCATGGCCTGTATGTCTGGTCAGCCTATGGCATTTGCCTGGTGGTGCTGGCCCTCAACGTGGCGGTGCCGATCCTGGCCCGCAAGCGGTATCTGCAACAAGAGGCGCGTCGTCTGCGCCGGGAGAACGGTCAGTGAATCCGCTGCGCAAAAAACGTCTTGTCATCATTCTGGCGATCCTGGTGGGTGTCGGTGCCGCGGTCGGCCTGGCTCTCAGCGCCTTGCAGCAGAACATCAACCTGTTCTACACCCCGACCCAGATCGCCAATGGCGAAGCGCCGAAAGACACACGCATCCGCGCCGGCGGCATGGTGGAGCAGGGCTCGCTGGTGCGTTCCGGGGATTCGCTGGACGTGAAATTCAATGTCACCGATTTTAACAAGACCGTGACCATCGCCTATCGCGGCATTCTCCCGGACCTGTTCCGCGAAGGGCAGGGCATCGTCGCCCTGGGCAAGCTCAACGCTGACGGCGTAGTGGTCGCCGATGAAGTGCTGGCCAAGCACGATGAGAAATACATGCCGCCGGAAGTGACCAAGGCCCTGAAAGACAGCGGCCAGTCGGCACCCGCGCCTGTGAAGGAGGGCTGACCGATGACGGCTGGTATCTTTATTCCCGAGTTGGGCCACCTGGCGATGATCCTGGCCCTGTGTTTCTCCCTGGTACAGGCCGTGGTGCCCTTGCTCGGCGCCTGGCGTGGCGACCGGTTGTGGATGAGCCTGGCACAGCCGGCGGCATGGGGGCAGTTCACGTTCATGCTGTTCGCCTTCGGTTGCCTGACCTACGCGTTCATGGCTGACGATTTTTCCGTGGAGTACGTCGCCAGCAACTCCAACAGCGCCTTGCCCTGGTATTACAAGTTCAGCGCGGTGTGGGGCGCCCACGAAGGGTCGCTGTTGTTGTGGGCATTGATTCTCGCGGGCTGGACCTTCGCCGTCTCGGTGTTCTCTCGGCAACTGCCACGCGTGATGCTCGCCCGCGTACTGGCGATCATGGGCATGATCAGCACCGGTTTCCTGCTGTTCCTGATCGTCACGTCCAACCCGTTCGAGCGCATCCTGCCGCAGATGCCGATGGATGGCCGCGACCTCAATCCATTGCTGCAAGACATCGGCCTGATCGTTCACCCGCCGATGCTCTACATGGGCTACGTCGGTTTTTCCGTGGCCTTCGCCTTCGCCATTGCCGCGTTGCTCGGCGGGCGCCTCGACGCCGCGTGGGCACGCTGGTCGCGCCCGTGGACCATCGTCGCCTGGGCCTTCCTCGGTGTCGGTATCACGTTGGGCTCCTGGTGGGCCTACTACGAACTGGGCTGGGGCGGCTGGTGGTTCTGGGATCCGGTGGAAAACGCATCCTTCATGCCTTGGCTGGTAGGTACCGCGCTGATTCACTCCCTCGCCGTCACGGAAAAGCGCGGTGTGTTCAAGAGCTGGACCGTGCTGCTGGCCATCGCGGCGTTCTCGTTGAGCCTGTTGGGCACGTTCCTGGTGCGTTCCGGCGTGCTGACGTCGGTGCATGCCTTTGCCTCGGACCCTGAGCGCGGTGTGTTCATCCTGATGTTCCTGCTGTTCGTCGTTGGCGGTTCGCTGACGCTGTTCGCCCTGCGGGCGCCGGTGGTCAAGAGCCAGGTCGGCTTCAACCTCTGGTCGCGGGAAACCCTGCTGCTGGGCAACAACCTCGTGTTAGTGGTGGCGGCGTCGATGATCCTGCTGGGGACGTTGTACCCGCTGGTGCTCGATGCACTGTCCGGCGCCAAGCTGTCGGTGGGGCCGCCGTACTTCAACGCGTTGTTCATCCCGCTGATGGCGATCCTGATGGTGGTGATGGCCATCGGCATGCTGGTGCGCTGGAAAGACACCCCGGTCAAGTGGCTACTGGGCATGTTGACCCCGGTGCTGCTGGGCACGGCCGCCCTGGCCGTGGTGGCCGGCGTGGCCTACGGCGATTTCAACTGGGCGGTGCTGGCGACGTTTGTACTGGCGGCCTGGGTGTTGCTGGCCGGTGTCCGGGACATCTTCGACAAGACCCGCCACAAAGGCCTGATCAAAGGCCTGCCATCCCTGACCCGCAGTTATTGGGGCATGCAGATTGCCCACCTGGGTATCGCCGTCTGCGCCTTGGGCGTGGTGCTGTCCAGCCAGAACAGTGCCGAGCGCGACCTGCGCCTGGCGCCGGGGGAGTCGATGGACCTGGGGGGTTATCAGTTCGTGTTCGAAGGCGCCAAGCATTTCGAAGGGCCGAACTTCACCTCTGACAAAGGCACTGTGCGGGTCATTCGCAACGGCCAGGAAATCACCGTGCTGCACCCGGAAAAACGCCTCTACACCGTGCAGAACTCGGTCATGACCGAAGCCGGGATCGATGCCGGGTTCACTCGCGATCTCTACGTGGCCCTGGGCGAGTCCCTGGGCGACGGCGCGTGGGCGGTGCGCGTTCATGTCAAGCCGTTCGTGCGCTGGATCTGGTTCGGTGGCTTGCTCACCGGCCTGGGCGGGGTGCTGGCGGCGCTGGATCGGCGTTATCGAGTCAAGGTGAGAACCCGGGTGCGTGAAGCCCTGGGCGTGACGGGAGCCACTGCATGAAACGTTGGTTGATGGTATTGCAGCCAGCATCTCGATCTGCTCTTGGATAAAACCATGCATGATTAATTTCTGGCTCGCCGCAGGTCTGCTTCTCCTAGTTGCCTTGAGTTTCCTGTTGAACCCCCTGTTGCGTGGCCGTCGCGCCCAATTGGAAGAAGACCGTACCGCGCTCAACGTGGCTCTGTATCAGGAGCGAGTGGCCGAACTACAGGCCGAGCGAGAGAAGGGCGTGCTGAACGCCGCGCAACTGGACACCGGTCGCGCCGAAGCCGCTCGTGAACTGCTCGCCGACACCAAGGGCGCCGATGCGCCGCGCGAATCCCGGCCAGGCAAACCGTTGCCGTTGCTCGCCGCCGTATTGGTGCCGGTGTTGGGCCTGGCGCTGTACCTGCATTTCGGCGCCAGCGACAAAGTCGAATTGACCCGCGAGTTTGCCCAGGCGCCACAGTCCATGGAAGAAATGACCTTGCGTCTGGAGCGCGCGGTCACGGCAAAACCGGATTCTGCCAAGGGCCTATATTTCCTAGGTCGGACCTATATGGCCGAGGATCGCCCGGCGGACGCGGCAAGGATTTTCGAGCGAACCGTGGCGGTCGCGGGCCGTCAGCCGGAGCTGTTGAGCCAGTGGGCCCAGGCGCAGTATTTTGCCGATGGCAAGAAATGGTCGGATAAGGTCCAGGCCTTGACTGACGAAGCGCTCAAGCTCGATCCCAAGGAGGTCACCAGCCTCGGCCTGTTGGGCATCGTCGCGTTTGAAGGCGAGCGCTATCAGGAGGCGATCGACTACTGGAGGCGTCTTCTCGCGCAGCTGCCGGAAGGTGAAAAATCCCGTGAGGCGCTGCAGGGCGGCATCACCCGGGCCACCGAGAAGCTGCAAGCCAGTGGCGGCCGCAGTTGAAACCATCGAACTTCCCCGAAGTCCAATTGATGGCGCGCGTATCCCGAGCCGGCCAGCCGATCGTGGGTGAGTGGATCGGCCTTAGTGCACCGTTGCAAAGCGGCACTGGCAGGTTGCAAAAGCTGACTATTGACACGTCGGAACGGCAATAGGCGGGATGAGCGTATGAACACTTGGAAAGAAACGAGGCACTCCTGTCTCGACTCCTCGTCACGTCTGGCCTCACGACTTCAACCATCTAATAGCTTTTCATTGAGTTTGAGCAATGATCTTCCTCTGAACTGGCGCATAGATTTGGTTTTAGCCGCTGATAATGCTCATGTGTAAAGGTGAAAACCAGGTCCTGTTTGCGTCCTAGATAGCCAGCAGCGACCATTTCTTTTAGCAACGGAGCAGGCCGGTATTTACTGTGGTTGAAGCCTTCACACAAAGTCTCAAGGATGGCCAGCACAGTGTCCAGGCCGATCAGGTCCGCCAATGCCAGCGGGCCAATCGGCTGGTTACAGCCCAAGCGCATACCCGCGTCCATGTCTTCGGCGCTGGTGCGACCCTCCTGAAATATAAATATTGGCGGGATTGTTGAGGCTTGTCGCGAATGCACATGTCGACCGCATGACTGTTGTTCGGCCTTGGCTGCGTAAGCTGAGCGAGGCGGTTCAAGAAACGGTTATTTTCTCGAGGCCTGCCGGTATCCAGCTTATCGTGCGCTGCAAATCAGGCTTGTTTAAAAAATTAGCATAATCAGCTAGCGCACAACCAAGGTTAATGGGTAATACCCCATTCAATCTGAGACGATGGATGCTTGGTACGACGCCGGCGCCATCAGATTGTTTGTGCATGATGTTGAAAGCCAGGGCCCCGAAGGGGCCCCAGAGTCAAGTCGACACCCGCTAGGCCGATAGATATTCGTCTACCGGTTTGACGGTGGCATAGCCGAACTCAAACGCTGCCATTATCGTTGCATGCGCTTGAGCGGCAGGAACACTTACCCCGCCAAACGTGAGATCCAGCGTGGCGCAGGCATCATGCAGCACAGTAACTGCATAGCCCATGTCCACTGCTGCACGGACCAGCGCGTCGATGCACATGTGGCTCATCGCACCGATGACCACGATTTCTTGAATATCAAGGGCATCCAATTGCTGCTTGAGATCAGTTTCCCGGAAGGCGTTAATGTGCTTCTTGACGATGACAGGTTCGTCACCGACAGGAGCAACAGCGGATTGAATTTTCGCACCGGCGGTTCCTTTAGCAAAAATTGGAGCGCCTTCGACTGATTCATGCCGTACGTGAAAAATTGGAATACCTGCATCCCGCGCGTGGGTGATAACCCGCAGCGCATTTGCGGCAGCGTGTTCGATGTCGGTTAGAGGCAATTTGCCAGTGGGCAGGTATTCGTTTTGTAGATCAACTACTACAAGACCTCGGTTCATGAACGATCTCCAGTCAAATGAACAACGTGATGATGTTTCTTGGGCCGAGCTGTTTGCGTGAGTCAATCAGCGTCAATGGCGGCCCAATAAATCAGAACTCCAGTGAAGCGCCGTCTTCCGGAATCGCTACACGGTTCTCAATACCGTGCTTTTTGACATAGGTGCGCAGTTCTTCACGAGTCAGGGACATGTGATTGATTGCATCCATGTGTACGGCGACGATCTTCGCGTATTTCGCAGCCTGAGCGGCGCGTAGAACATCTTCCTCACCCATGATGATCGACCCCTCATATCCGGTCATCATTGCCTTGCCTGCATTCAGTACGATCACTTCGGGGTGATACTTCTCAATGGTCTGGTCTACCTCTTTACGCCAGACCGTGTCACCGGCAAGGTAAAGGGTCTTGTAGCCTGGCGCTTGAAAGACCACCCCCATGGCTTCACCTAACGGCTTTGCCAGGGCTGGCACGGCATACATTTCATCTGTGCCATGTTGACCACCGGTTTTCGTAATTCTGACGCCGCCGAATTCAGCGTCGCCTTCCAGGACGCGCACATTCTTGAAGCCTTGTGAACGAATCAGCTTCGCATCGTCCTCATGTTGAGTGAATAAAGGGATGTCTTTAGGTAGGGCTTTTTGCGCGGCGTCGTCCCAGTGATCAAGGTGCGTGTGAGTGACGATCACTGCGTCGACGCCGGCGATAACCTCAGAAGGTGACTCGGTCAGATCAACCAATGGATTTCGAAGGTTACTGCGGTAGGTATTTTCAAATCCTGGGTAAGCGCCCTTTTTGGCGAGCATCGGATCGATCAGGAATGTCGTTTCACCGTAGGTGATTTTGGACGTCGCGTTACGAACTTGCTGTAGATCCATTTTAGGGGACGCGTCAGGTGCCGTTGGGGCATTTGTGCCCGCGAATGCCGACGTGGTCGCGGCTGCGCAAGCCATGCTTAGTGCAAAGCGAAGCGTTTTAAAACTCATGAATTCAGTCTCCAGTTGGTACCTCAAGGCTTCATTCTTGCTGAATGCTTTCAAGACTGACAGTGGCCTGAATGACATATTTCGATATAATCGGGCCAATCAGTTTTTCGTTTCCAGAACGGAAAGAGGGGGAGGCGACAGCTCAATTCAGCCTCTGCCAAGCATTTAACCGAGGGCGCGCGCCCAGATACCTGCGAGCGTAACGACAAGCCCATTGGGCCAAACCGAGGCTACCTGATGCATTCCATACGTGTTGCTGTCTTGGCTTTTGATGGCGTAAGCCTGTTCCATCTTTCTGTACCCGGGATGGTGTTGGGGGCAACTCAGTCCGCGCCTGGCGAACCTCATTACGAGATCAAATACTGCGCAGAGACGCCGGGAATGGTGGCAAGCGATCAAGGCCTCGGTTTAGAGGTCACTCAGGGCCTGGAATTGATGGCGGCATCTGACCTGATCATCATCCCGGCGTGGGGGGATCAATCGGTTTTTGCATCTACCGAACTGGTGGCAGCGCTTCAACTCGCCAATTCCGAAGGAAAGCTCATCGTTGGGTTGTGTCTAGGCGCATTTGTGCTCGGAGATGCCGGGCTACTTGATGGCAAGGAAGCAACCACTCATTGGACCGCCCGAGACGAGTTTGCGCGACGTTTCCCAAATGTTCGTTTCAGGCCAGAGGTGCTCTATGTCAGCGCTGAGAATATCGTGACGTCAGCAGGAACCGTGGCGGCAATCGATTGTTGCCTTCATTTGGTACGCGAACGACTTGGAGCCGAGGCCGCGAATCGCACCGCGAAAATGCTGGTCACTCCGCCACATAGGCAGGGGGGGCAAGCTCAATACATAGAATATCCTGTGCCGCATCTATCTAGAGAGACGCATTTGTCTGATGTACTGGAGTGGGCTCGGATGAATCTCTCCAATGATCTGACGCTCGACGTGTTGGCAGACATGGCGAAGATGAGTCGGCGCACTTTCACACGACGCTTCAGGGAGGCTACTGGCAGCACCGTCTCTAAATGGTTGAATGCCCAGCGCGTTGTCAGAGCGCAGGAGCTGTTGGAAACGACTGACCTACCCATTGAGTGTGTAGCGGGTGAAGCAGGTTTTGGCACCCCCTTATCCTTGAGGCAACAATTTGGCGCTCAGCTCGGCACCTCGCCTTCTGAGTACAGGCGAATGTTTTTTCGTGAAATGAGCCCGGTCCGAAAGACGAGCGACAGTGAGCACACTGCCGAACTGTCTAGCTAATGACTGAAACCGAAAAGCTTCAGTCATTATCGCCCCTAGAAATCCACGGTCACTCCGGTATAAAACGCGCGACCATCACCTGGCGAGTGCAGGGATGCCTGAGCACCGTCCGGGTCGTACCAGACGTATTCGTAATATCGGTTTGTGAGGTTCTTCAGTTGCAGATCGACGCTCACTGACCGCGTTACCTTGTAGGTTGCGCCAAGGTTCATCAGCACGTAGCCGCCATAAGTTCCCTTCGTGTTTTCCCGTTCAAGGTAGTAGTTAGTCTGACCGTTCATCCAGGCAGTCAGCTGTAATGCAGGTGTCGCGTCATAGCTGATGCCGGCGTTGTACAGGTGATGTGGGATATGGTCGATTTCCTGACCTTTGCTATTAGGCAGAGTGGCGCTCGGCTGGAGGATTTTCGAATACTGCCAGGAGTACGCCATCCATATTTCGGTACGATCGTTCGGGTGCAGGTTCATCTGCGAGTCATAACCCCACCGCCGAGTTTCACCGACGTTGTCTGACTCGCCACTGGGGTCGTTCAGCCGGCGACTGACTTCCCCCGAGGCCTCTTGCTGCCAATAGGCGACGCGTCCATCCACCCAGTCAGCCGGGGTGAACTTTATGCCTGTTTCCCAGCCCTCGTTGATCGAAGGGGCTAGGTCAGTATCTCTGGGTGGAATCTTGTAAGCCGCCGCCCCGGTGCCCACTTGAAAGGTACGCCCCCAGTTCGCATAGAAGCTGGCAACGTCCCACGGAGAATAGGCAACGCTGAACTTTGGCTGCTTGATCAGCCCGTAGTCGTTGATGTCGTAGTCTGTGCCGGTCATTTCGTTAGTGAAGTCGCCCTGGATCTTGTCGACCCGATACGCCGGTACGATCTTAAGTGATTCGAAAGGTTTGATTTCGGCCTGGATGTAAGCGCCGTAGGTGTCGAAGTCGAACTGCTGGTCGCGGGTGGTAGCTAGACGTGAGCGGTCTCTGGTGCGATATCGCTCACTTTTGTTTTGCTGCTGCTGTACGTCTGCACCACCTTCGAGGGCGAAATCGTAGAGCCAGCTGACTTCAGGTCGCCAGGTCAGGGAGGTGAGTGCGCCATATTGCGTCTCGTAGGCGTCGCGTTCCTGCTGAGCGCTTGTACTCCAGTATTGCGTCCAGCGCCTGTCATCGAAGGTGTTGACGTAGGCCTTCGCTGACCAGGCGAGGGTATCAGCCAAGTCTGTATCGAAATGCAGACTGACCTGGTTCATACGACGCGTACCCTTGTCAGTAGCGTTGAAGCTGTTGGTCATTTCCGGATGATGACGTGCATCTTCTTCAGCTAGATAACCTGGCTCCTGAGCCTCTGTTTCGTAGTGACGAGCAATAAGGCCGATACGGTAGCTGTCATCATCCGGCGTGTAGAACCATTTGCCCGACATCGAAAATTTGTCGGCCTCGGCGTGTTTGCGGTAGCCATCGGCTTTCTGATAAGCGAAGAAATAGTTCTGCGTCCAGTTGCTACCTTCGATGCCTTTGGCGAGTTGTGTTTCCTGAGTATTGAAGCTGCCATACCGCAGTCGCGCTTTGGTGTAATCACCCCCGGTGCGGGTGATCATATTGACGTTGCCAGCAATGTTGTTCAGGCCATAACGCGCATCGCTGGTGCCACGCACCACCTCGATGGCGTCCAATTCCATGGGAAAAATCATGTCCATGTACGGCATGTTGCCGTCATTGCTGTTGCTCGGGATGCCGTCGATCAGCAATTTGACCGCATTCACTTCGCCTTCGCCGTTGAAGCCGCGGAACGAGATTTTGCCCGAGGTTGTGCCTTGGTTGAACTCAGTCAGCATCACTCCTGGTGCGCGGCTGAACAGCTCCCAACTGTAGTTGACCGGCATCTTTTCAAGGATGTCAGCACCCAGAATATCAACTGAGCTAAGTACACCACTTGTGCTTAAAGGGTCGCTTGCCGAGCCCTGAATGCTGACCGCACCCAGGGTCAGGGTTGAATTTTCGATCTTGCTGGCTTCAGCTAATGCCACTGACAGCGGGCTCAACGCCAGCATGCCTATTGAAAACAGGGGCCATAGGGGACGAGACACAGACAAGGCCTTTGCTGGGCGCAAAGTAGTTGAAGCAGGCATAGCACGCACTTCCTGATGATCAAGAAACTTTTAGGGCGTTCAGCGTCCGTCGCAGGTCGCTAAAAGAATTTAAAGAGGGCAGCACCGCAGGTTTTAAGCGGTGTTGTGATCAGGCGAAAGGAGAGGCGCGTGGACTTAGACTGGGCCAACGAATCCTTGGATGCAGCGTCGGTAGTTCAGAATTTTCGAGGGCGGTATCGGGTGTGTATTGCGGTAGGAAATGGCGATAGTAGTCAGAGGGTAATGCTGCCAATCCTGCATGCCCACAGCAGCAGTCGCCGTGTTGCATGACAGGTTTCGATTGGGGTGACTGCAAGGCATCAATCACCTTGCCAAGATCTTTAGGAACGGCACTCGAGTTCCCGCCCGAACAGAACCCGCCCCAAAGCATCAGGTTCACGTCTGGCGTCTGCATCGCACGGCTCAGCGGCATGGCGAACATGTTCAGCAAGACGGCCAGGCATGCAATCCAGGGACGGATGTGTTTCAACGAACTCATAACTGAAATCGCCGCGAAGGGGCGGCTATTTAGCCCGCTTTATAGAGTGAAGTAAATTTTTCCTGGGTGCGCTATTTCGCCACAGGTCATATTGGATTGCAGGGGAGATGTCTGCGTCCAAACAAGACGCCTGCACCAACTGGTAAACTCGCTCATCAACTTGTTGGATGATGGCTATGTCTCTACGCGCACTTCGAACACTGCTTGCCATTGCCCAACACGGTTCTTTCGTCAGAGCAGCGGACGCGGTGCATCTCACCCAATCAGCTGTCAGCCTTCATGTTCGGTCTTTGGAGGAGGATTTCAATACACGCCTGTTTGACCGCTCACGACGGTTGCCGGTGCTGACGGATGCAGGCCATATTGCCGTTGAGCGCGCGCGAGAAATTCTAGCCTTATACGACGGGATCTCCTCCGAGATTGGAGGCGACACTGAGTTGCGCGGCAGGCTCAGAATCGGTGCCATTCATACAGCGCTGGCGAGCGTCTTGCCCCTCGCGTTGTCGGCAATGCGTGCTGAGCATCCTCACCTGCGCATCACTGTTGCGTCGGGAATGTCCGCTGAGTTGGCCACGCGCGTGGAGGCGGGCGAGCTTGACGTTGCGATCACCACGGAGCCGGTGAAGCCACACCCTTATGGCCTGGCAAGCACGGTACTTTACGAGGAAGGGTTCTGGATCATCGCGCCGGTGTCTCATGCGCATGAGGACTTGAAGCTTCTACTCAAAAGCCAGCCGTTCATTCGATTTGATCGTCGCGCCTGGGCAGGTCGTACCATTGAGCGAGAGCTTCGCGCTATGCGGCTGCGTGTGCAGACCAGCATGGAACTGGATAGCCAGGATGCGATTATCCAGATGGTCTCAAGCGGACTGGGCGTATCCATCATTCCGCTTTCCGAACATCAAGTCGTAAGCATGACGACACTGGCCGTCGAGCCGTTCGGCATGCCTCAAAAAACCAGGCGCGTGGTATTGCTGGAGCGCGAAGATCGTCCGCTTGGGCGACTGGCGGCAGCCCTGGCGAACGCGTTGAAAGCGCATGTCTTGCACGATAAACCATGAGAAATACTTGTTGATTGCTGAAGTTTAAAACGTTTTTATTTTGGAGTCCGACCTCTTATTGTGGCCCTCATTCAAGTGAGTTCTTGAGGGCCCCATGATCACTGGACCTGCCGTAGACATGCCGCTGATGAGCCGGCCGATTGTGAGATGTGAACCGTCGGTACAAAAAACCAAGGCACGCGTATGACCCTTTCCTTGTTGACTGCCTTGCTGCCCATCGCGCTACTGATCGTGCTGGGTGCGTGGCTCAAGCGTCGGCAATTTCTGACGGATACTTTTTGGGCGCAGGCAGAGCGCTTGGCGTATTACGTGTTGCTGCCTTCTCTTTTCTTTCACGGATTGGCGACCGCCAACCTTGATGGCGTGCCCTTTCAAAGCATGGTTTCGGTGCTCGTATTCTCGACTGCGGTGGTATCGTTGATGCTGTTGGGCGCGAAGTCGCTGATCACCATCGACGATGCTGCGTTCACTTCGGTTTTTCAGGGGGGGATACGTTTCAATAATTACGTAGGCGTGTCGGCAGCCGCGGGCTTGTTCGGTGTGCAGGGTATAGCCCTGGCAGCGGTCGCGAACGCGGCCATAGTGCCCAGCGTGAACATTCTGTGCGTAATGGTATTCGCGAAGTACGGGTCAGCCGGCAGGATGCCATTTAGCAAAGTCCTAAAGCAGTTGGCATTGAACCCACTGATACTCGCGTGCTTCGCCGGCGGATTGGTCCAGGTCTCGGGCTGGGGACTGCCTGTCGGTATTGAGCCGATGCTCAAGGCCTTGGGACAAGCGTCACTGCCGCTCGGATTGCTCTGTGTTGGTGCTGCGCTTGAGTTCGGAAGCATAAAGCAATGGTTTCGCCCGGTGGGTTACTCGTCGCTGACCAAGTTTTTAATCATGCCACTGGTTACGCTTTTGGCGTGCCACCTATTCGAACTTGAAGGAAAGGCCGCGGTTGCAGCACTTCTATTCCAGGCACTGCCCACAGCCTCATCCTCCTACATCATGGCAAGGCAATTAGGGGGAGACGCCCCCCTTATGGCTGGGATCATCGCTTGCCAGACCATGCTGGCAGGATTAGCACTTCCAGCGGTTATCCTCGTGATGGCCCAGTGGGTTTGAGTGTCAAGTATTTACAAACATTGAGTAAAGTAAGACCGACAAGAAAGCGCCTCTGGTTCGTTCGAGTGTGTCAGGTGTTACTCATTGACAAACGAGAAATGAGCTGACCACTTCAGGAAACTTTGCATCTGCCCTCCCTCGAACACCGTATTCCTGTTTGGAAAACGACTTTTGCTGCCGCGACACCGGGTCGAGTTATGAAGCGAGAACATGAGTTGGTGCCGGGCGGCCAAACCCTTCGGGTTGATCGCCTTCACGCGTTAGGCACAGCCCATAATGCGCTGTGCCTAACACAGTTTCATGAGTATTCGATAATCTGCTGGCTACGTAACATATTGAACCTCGCAAAGCCTTCTTCGAGATCGGAGATAAGATCAGATGGATCTTCAAGACCGATATGAAGCCGCACCAGGTGCCCGTCGACTTCCCAAGAGGTCGCACTTCTGACGGGTTTGGGGTCGGCAATCATCGCCAAGCTTTCAAAACCACCCCAAGAGTAACCAATTGAAAACAACGATAGGCTATCCAAAAGTGCATCTGCCGCGACTTGTGTTGAAGGTTTGGTCACGAAGGAGAGTAAACCGGACGCTCCTTTAAAATCCCTCTTCCATAACTGGTGCTGAGGGTGAGATTCTAATGCAGGATAATAAACCGCTTTCACCTCCTCGCGTGTCTCCAACCACTTGGCGACAATCGTAGCGTTTCTGTAATGACGCTCCAGTCGCACATCAAGTGTTCTCATGCCCCGGAGCGCCAGCGTCACGTCATCTGGACTCGCAAATAAGCCCATGCTGAAATGGAATCGTTTGAGGCTGTCCCACGCGCGCTTGGAGGCTGATACGGTGCCAAGAACCGCATCGGAGTGACCGACGATATATTTCGTAGCTGCCATGATGGACAGATCAACACCAAGTTCCAATGAAGGAAAGTAAAGCGGGGTGCCCCAAGTGTTGTCTGCAATAACTAGGATGTCATGATCATGTGCAACCTGGACTATAGCAGGGAGGTCTTGTATTTCCAAAGTCAAGGAGCCAGGAGATTCGGTATAGATCGCCTTAGTGTTCGGCTTGAGCAAGTCAACGATTCCGGCTCCTATTGTCGGGTCGTAAAACGAGACCTCAATCCCCAGCCGTTGACCCACCTGCTCACAAAAAGCCCTTATCGGCGAATACACATTGTCGGCAACTAGCAGATGATCCCCAGTTCCCACGACAGACAGTATGGCAGTCGTGCATGCCGAGAGCCCTGAAGGACAAAGAACCGTGCCTTCCGCTCCCTCCAACTGCTGGAGGGCCTGAGTCAATGCCTCTGTCGAAGGGTTATTCCACCGGCCATACGAATATTTTTGGCGACCCTCGCGCATCGATTCCGATGTAGGAAAAGCTACGGTGGAGCCCCGGTAAACCGGTGTATTCACGAAACCATGATGCTGATTGGGGTTGATAGAAGCATGGGCGAGCAGGGTTTGCACGGTTTTATATTTTTTCATACAGGCTGCCATTTCTTGAGTAGTGGGGGGCGTGTCGTTGCGCGTGTCGCTGAGATTAAAGTACTAAATTTATTAAATGTCTACCATTTGGTTTGCGTTTAGTAAAAACGCCTTTAAAAACAGATAGTTATCCTTAGATTATAAAATATGTTGCGTGGCTACCGAGTAGATGGTAGGTTTTTAGTGCCTGATGGTTTCGGCCTTTTGCGACCGAAATGTGATGCTTATGGCGCGCTAGGACATTTCTAGAGCGAGGCCTAATAACCGTAATGGTGAAGGCGCGGTGCGCTCTCTTTCTTCTCTTTGAAGCTGGGGAGGAAAGACTTAAGTTTGCAAGGGATAAGAAAAATAACTGCAAATTAATTGTTTGGGTGACACATGAAAAAGAAAAACGTACAGCCCGTTCCAGCCGTTCAGTGTGAAAACGAATTGAGAGACAGATCAAACTGGCTTGACTCTCATGAAAGTGGCTACTCAAAACACCTAAAAAAACGCCATGTGCAGATGATGGCACTCGGCGGAGCTATCGGCACTGGGTTGTTCTTGGGAGCAGGGGCCAGGCTTCAAATTGCCGGGCCTGCACTTGCGGTGGTGTATTTAGTGTGTGGGGTTTTCGCCTTTTTCATACTAAGAGCATTGGGTGAACTGGTTATGCACCGCCCCAGCAGCGGGAGTTTTGTATCTTATACTAGAGAGTTTATGGGGGAGCGCGCCTCCTTTGTAGCGGGCTGGATGTACTTCTTGGTTTGGGCACTAACGGGTGTAGTTGACATAACAGCGATTGCGATATACATGAAATACTGGAGCGTTTTTTCGGACGTCCCACAGTGGATATTCGCGCTTAGCGCCTTGGGCGTTGTGACATTGATGAACATGGTTGGTGTCAAATGGTTTGGTGAAATGGAGTTTTGGTTTGCTGTTATTAAGGTGGCAGCTATCAGCATTTTTTTGATTGTCGGCTCGTTCTTTTTTGCAACTGGCCACGAGGTGGCGGGGCACATCCCGGGTCTGCATTTGATCTCGGATAATGGAGGTGTTTTTCCCCATGGCTTTCTGCCGGCGATTATTATCGTGCAAGGCGTAATTTTTGCTTATGCGAGTATAGAATTGGTGGGAACCGCTGCTGGTGAGACGGCAGATGCTAAAAGGGTCATCCCTAAAGCAATCAATGGCGTGGTTTGGAGAATAGGCCTTTTTTACGTAGGCTCGGTATTCTTGTTAGTCACTGTATTGCCGTGGACGGCCTACAGCGCTAATGTCAGCCCTTTCGTGACGTTCTTTGAAGCGCTCGGCATTCCTGGAATTGGCTCCGTTATGAATATCGTTGTAATGACTGCCGCACTCTCTAGTCTGAACTCAGGCTTGTACGCAACGGGGCGGGTACTGAGATCGCTAGCCATGGGAGGATCTGCCCCAAAGATGTTTAAACGTATGAGCACCCAAGGGGTTCCTTATATGGGGATCTTAGTGACAATGGGGATCAATGTATTTGGCGTGCTATTGAATTTTCTAATTCCGTCCCAGCTATTTGAGCTGCTGCTTAATCTAGTTTCTCTGGGGATCCTTTCCACTTGGGCATTCATTGTACTTTCTCAAATAATGTACCGTCGTGCGGTGAAGAGAGGTGAAGCCGAGATGGTCTCGTTTAGAATGCCTGGTGCTCCGTTTACCTCTTGGCTGACCCTGGGTTTCTTGCTCGTAGTGCTGGTGCTATTGGGTTTCGATTATCCTAATGGAACATATACTGTTTTATCTATACCGTTAGTCGCTGGAGCTCTAATGCTGGGTTGGGCAAAGGCCGTCCGTTCCAAAGCTGTACGCTCGGAAAAAATAGAGGGCAGTTCGAGCCATGTAGGAGTATAGCTTAATGCCGATGAGAGCGCGGTTTATGACGTGCTTTCATCGCTTTAAGTTGAATCGTTGCTGTAAAGCAGTTAATATGCGTATGTCAATAATGCAAGGTAAGATTTATGAGTACTCGTTCTGACCTTTTAACCACTGCCGAGCTGTTGCTGCGTACCAAAGGGTACGCTGCATTTAGCTATGCCGATTTGGCTGACGAAATTGGTATAAAAAAGGCGAGTATTCATCATCACTTTCCTACAAAGGAAGGGCTTGGAATTGCCGTTATTGATAGCTATCTTTTTAGGTTTGTGAAGAGTCTAGAATTGATAAATGAAGAGAGTTCCGACACGATCGTTCGGTTGAGGGAATTTTCTAAGCTGTTTATTGATAGCTCAAAAAATGGAATGCTACCCTTATGTGGTGCGCTCGCTGCCGAACTTTCTGCTCTGCCGGACAGTCTTAAGGATTTGACTAGGAGGTTTTTTGAAATCCATATTGCTTGGTTGGAAAATAATCTCGCATTGGGTCAATCTGAAAAGGTTATAAAGGCGGATCTCAATCCCAGAACAGTTTCACGGGCGATATTGAGCTTGCTTGAGGGTAGCAGTTTTGTATCTTGGGCGCTCAATGATACAGTTGTTGATCAGTCTGGGTTTGATTTGATATTGAATAATATTGTCGTTTCGTAATATAAACTGAGAATCAGGTTGCCAAAATCAGTAGGAAGCCTTTCACGTTGTGTTTGCCCATCTTATTAGGTGGGCTTCATATTTCTCCCCCCCCCCCCCCCCCCCCCCCCCCCTTTTTTTTTCAGTCCACCGCTACAGCTGATCTAATCCCACAAATAGGATTTCGGTTCGCGCACACCTTCCAAGCGTTTCTCCGCCTGTCAGATCGGACAGGCGGTACTTCGCCATGAGCTACGTTTAATCAGGGATAGGAGCTGATCGCACTGTTAGCACGTGGGAGGTGGGGTACCAGGTCAAAGAATTTTATTGCTAGCAAACCTACTAATAGGTAGGATTGCTGTGCGTAACATTTATCCAGCCAAAAAATGCGTTCAATAGAGGGTTTTTTAATGACAACTAATCTGAATGGTATTGATGTCGTAGCTCTGCAGCAGTTTGCTCAAGGTGTTGCGGAGGATGCGAATAAGCGTCACGCGAGCTTCAACGTCAATACCCAGTGGAAAGGCCAGACGCGCTCTGTGGCGAAAGTCAGCCGTTACAGCTTAGCCGGTGAAACCTATTCGCGTGATTTCGAAATCGTCGCCGATGAGCCAATTGAACTGTTAGGTCAGGACTCGGCGCCAAATCCTCAAGAGCTGCTGATGGCCGCGCTGAACGCCTGTATGGCGGTAGGTTACGCAGCTAACGCAGCCATGATGGGCATTAAAATCCACAGTCTGGAAATTGAGACCGACGGCACTCTTGATTTGCGTGGTTTTCTGGGCATCGACGAGAGCGTAAACCCAGGGTACGACCAAGTGCGGGTCGTAATCCGTCTTCACACCGATGCGCCTCGTGAGCGTGTAGAAGAACTGCACGAAAATGTAATTAAAACATCAGTTAATTACGCGAATTTCTCCAAAACCATCCGCATGGTGCCAACCCTCGAGGTTCGTGAGGACTGATAATCATCAGATCTTACATCTTTACAACCTTGAGAGCGCCAGTAGGTAAGGCCTACTGGCGTTGCTACCTTTGCTATTGTAATTGAGCTCGTTGCTTTTTGTTTTTAAACGGTTTTTTAACTTTGCTCATTGGGGTAGCAGCGTTTTTTATTTATTTCAGTATAGAGGGGTGTATGAGCACTATTTCGAAAAAGTTTGTAGTAGATGTTTGGTCTGATTTCGTCTGTCCTTGGTGTTGGGTCGCCAAGCGTCGTTTTGAGAATGCGCTTGAGGACTTTCCGTACAAAGACGATGTTCAGGTAAACGTGAGAGCGTATCGTCTTGCCCCTAACCATGCTGCTGAGCCTATGGTGAGAGCCCTTAAAGTCAAATTAGGTAGTTCAATCGCTGCTTTGAATATGATGAGTACGGTAAAGCAATATGGCCAATCTTCAGGGCTTGATTACCGTTTCGAAACCATGATGTTTGGTGACACCGCGGATGCGCATGTCCTCGTCAAAGCGATTGACGATGAAGTATTGAAGACGCACTTGATGGAGGCGCTCTATGAGCAAAGTACTACCCAGGGTAAGTCACTATTTGACCGAGGTAGTTTAGAGTCGATTGCAAAATCTGTAGGTGTTTCTGATGAGTTGATTCGACTCGCGTGGTCATCTAATGAATTGTTTCACCGGATGCAGGAAGACGAGCGTGCTATGGGCCAATTTCACTCGGGCGTCCCGTTTTTTGTTTTCAATAGTTCATTTTCTATTTCAGGGGCTCAGCCTCAAGAGATATTTTCCCAAGCACTCAATCAAATGTATTTCGAACCAAATGACGGACATGAGTCGTCCAGCAGTCAAGTTTGCGGGCTTGATGGATGTAATTAGTACCAGAGATGCTTCGGCACTGTTGGTGCCGCAATTCCTGGGTTTGGAATGATGTTGTGGGTGAAGTGCAGATGAGCCGTATTGTAGACGTGAAAGCCGGAGAGTTCGCCCGATTCGTTGCAAAAGGTAGCTGCGCTGTGCTGTTTTCGGCGTCCTGGTGCAAGCCCTGTCAAGAAATGAAACCGGTTTTTAATGAACTGGCAGAAAAGCTGCAGTCGTGCGCCGCATTCGGGAAGATTGATGTGGCTGTTTCGCCCACGATCTCCCAGATGTATGGTATCCGGTCGGTTCCATCCTTGGCGATTTTCCACGAAGGGCGATTACGTTTGGTTTTGGCCGGCTCTCGATCGGCTGCCGCGTTGAAGAAAGCAATCTTAGCTGACTTAAAGGATGTTCTGTAGGTCGGTCTAAAATTGCAATGCGCTCTCAAATTGACTGTCCGAATGAGTGTAGGAAGCGCGTCAGGATGTTGCTGGGCTAAGTGTCCGACTGGCGTATAGGCAAGCTAAGCTCCGCTTTACGACCGGCCAGGCCATGTTTAGCCCAGCGTAGCCTTTGCTTGAACACAGTTACGCTTCAGCCGGAGTATCAGCGATAACGAAGTTCGGATAATGTAAAGACTTTGATTTCATCGGCAGGCCATCAGCACAACGACGTGGTTGGCTAATGGCATGCAGAACAGCTTATAGGGCTTTAGCGACTTCTCAGATTTAATTGGCGACGGGGGTAGCTAAGCCTCTACTATTATTGATCCTTCCGCACTGCTGGGTATCAAGATTTATCGAATGCATCCAAAACGTGAGTGCTGTAAACCAATGCAGCGCCAGCGTTCATATTAATCGCAACGCCCAAAGCTTCTGAGACCTCTTCAGTCGTTACGCCGAGCTTTTTGGCCTCAGCTGCGTGGAAAGCGATGCAGCCGTCGCAACGGGTGGTGACGGCAACTGCGAGTGAGATCAGTTCACGAGTCTTAGCGTCGAGGTGGTTTGTTCTTTCGCCGGCGCTCCCTAAAGAAGCCATACCTTTCATGGTCTCTGGGGATAGGCCATTCAGTTGCACTAGGCGGGCGCTGACGTCTTTTCGAGTTTGCTTCCAATCTTGCATGGGATATTCCACTTTGGGCGCGGTGCCCTGTAGGTGTAGGGGAGGTGTGAAACTGATCGAAACATACCATCCAGTTGGTAGGTATGCAAGTGTGTCCTACAAATGGCTTGATCGTGCGGTCGACGTAGAAGGGGTGAGCTGGTGTGGTGAGAGGGCATTGGCGTTAATGCCTTACTTGTAGTGATGAGCTCTCCCGGCTCAGAATCAGGAGATACTTGAGCGGAGTTCGCGTGATCAGGGAATGCTGCTGGTATCAGAATTTTGAGCGCATAAGGAGCCTTAGGGATGTAATGCTGTTGTCAAGCTAATTTTCCCGCGCACTTACATAAGGCTATTACTGGGAAGCAATAAAAAGCTCCACAGCCAAAACGAGAATCTATCGTCATAGCTGTGGAGCAAAAAACTGCCTGGACATTTAACGTATACGGGATATCAGCCAGAATAACTCACGTGTTCATGGTGGATATCATCTATCAGATGCTGGGCAACAACTTATTCAATACCAAGTCGTTCAGGCAGCCGGAAGCCAATAACTCACTGGCCGCATTGATATCCGGCGCGAAGAAGCGATCCTTCTCGTAATAGGCCACTTTGCTTCGCAGACTGTTCCGGGCCAGTTCCAGCTTGGGCGACGTCTTCAAGCCGTCACGCAAGTCCAGGCCCTGACAGGCCGCTAGCCACTCCACAGCCAGGATTCCACGGGTGTTTTCAGCCATTTCCCACAATCGCTTGCCAGCCGCAGGTGCCATCGATACGTGATCTTCCTGGTTCGCGGACGTGGGCAGGCTGTCTACGGAATGGGGGTGAGCCAGCGCCTTGTTTTCACTGGCCAGCGCTGCTGCTGTTACTTGAGAAATCATGAAACCCGAGTTCACGCCGCCATTGGCTACCAAGAACGGCGGCAGTTGTGACATGTGTTTATCCATCATCAACGAAATGCGGCGCTCGCTCAGGGAGCCGATTTCAGCAATGGCCAATGCCATATTGTCTGCGGCCATGGCCACTGGCTCGGCATGGAAGTTGCCGCCAGAGATCACGTCACCTTCAACGGCAAACACCAGCGGGTTATCGGATACGGCATTGGCTTCGACGACTAATACTTCCGCGGCCTGACGGAGCTGGGTCAGGCATGCGCCCATGACTTGAGGTTGGCAGCGTAGAGAGTAGGGGTCTTGGACCTTGCCGCAGTCCTTGTGCGAATCGGCGACCTCACTGCTTTGGCCCAGCAGGTCGCGATAGGCAGTAGCAGTATCAATCTGAGCCCTCTGGCCGCGTGCGGCATGGATGCGTGCGTCAAACGGCGAGCGGGAGCCCAAGACAGCTTCGACCGTCAAAGCACCAATGGCCAAGGCGCCCGCAAACAGGTCTTCGCCCTCGAACAAACCGCGCAGAGCATAAGCAGTGGAGACCTGGGTACCGTTGAGCAACGCCAAGCCCTCTTTGGCAGCCAGCGTCAACGGCGCCAAACCGGCCACCTTCAGGGCTTCGGTGGCTTCCAGCCATTCGCCCTTATAACGGGCTTTGCCTTCTCCCAGCAGCACGAGGGACATGTGCGCCAAAGGTGCCAAGTCACCAGATGCGCCGACCGAACCTTTTAACGGAATATGCGGATACACCTCGGCGTTGATCAATGCTATCAGAGCATCGATCACCACGCGGCGTATGCCGGAGAAACCACGGCTGAGGCTATTGACCTTGAGCACCATGATCAACCGCACCAGCGCATCGCTGATCGGCTCACCCACACCAGCGGCGTGGGACAGTACTAGCGAACGTTGCAGATTTTCCAGATCTTCACTGGCGATACGGGTCGAGGCCAGCAGGCCGAAACCGGTATTGATACCGTAGGCGGTGCGATTCTCGGCGAGGATCTGCTCCACGCAAGCGACACTGGCTTCAATTTGCGCAGAGGCACTGTGGTCGAGGGTGATTTTTACTGGGTGCTGGTAAACGGCACGCAGTTGGGCAAGGCTCAATTGGCCTGGGATAACGTTAAGTGTTTTCATGCTTTGGCTCCTTTAACAAGAGTGATCATTGGCAGGTTCAAGCCTTGCTCATTCGCGCAATCAATGGCGATCTGGTAACCGGCATCGGCATGGCGCATCACGCCGGTCGCCGGGTCGTTGTGCAGTACACGGGCAATCCGTTCGGCCGCTTCGTCAGTACCGTCGCAGACGATCACCATGCCCGAGTGCTGGGAAAAGCCCATGCCGACGCCGCCACCGTGGTGCAGCGACACCCAGGTCGCGCCACTGGCGGTGTTGAGCAGGGCATTGAGCAGCGGCCAGTCGGAAACGGCGTCGGAGCCGTCCTGCATGGATTCTGTTTCACGGTTCGGGCTGGCCACGGAACCGGAGTCGAGGTGGTCACGGCCGATGACGATCGGCGCCGACAGCTCACCGCTGCGCACCATCTCGTTGAACGCCAGGCCCAACTTGGCGCGCTGGCCCAGGCCAACCCAGCAGATCCGTGCCGGCAAGCCCTGGAAACTGATGCGCTCGCGGGCCATGTCCAGCCAGTTGTGCAGGTGGGCGTCGTCGGGGATCAGTTCCTTGACCTTGGCGTCGGTCTTGTAGATGTCCTGCGGGTCACCCGACAGCGCCGCCCAGCGGAACGGACCGATGCCACGGCAGAACAGCGGACGGATGTAGGCCGGGACGAAACCCGGGAAGTCGAAGGCATTTTCGACGCCCTCTTCCTGGGCCATCTGGCGGATGTTGTTGCCGTAGTCGAAGGTCGGCACACCCATTTTCTGGAAGGCCAACATGGCTTTGACGTGGACGGCCATCGATTGCTTGGCGGCCTTCACCACGGCGGCGGGCTCGGTCTTGGCGCGGGCACGGTATTCGTCCCAGGTCCAGCCGGCCGGCAGGTAGCCGTTGAGGGGATCGTGGGCGCTGGTCTGGTCGGTGACCATGTCCGGACGCACACCACGACGGACCATTTCCGGCAGGATTTCCGCCGCGTTCCCACACAGTGCAATGGAAATCGCCTTGCCTTCGGCGGTGTATTTCTCGATGCGCGCCAAGGCGTCGTCAAGGTCTTTGGCTTGCTCGTCGACGTAGCGGGTTTTCAGGCGGAAATCGATGCTCACCTGCTGGCACTCGATGTTCAGCGAGCATGCACCGGCCAACGTCGCGGCCAACGGTTGCGCACCGCCCATGCCGCCCAGGCCGGCGGTCAGCACCCAACGGCCCTTGAGGTTGGAATCGTAATGCTGGCGACCAGCCTCGACGAAGGTTTCATAGGTGCCTTGCACGATGCCCTGGCTGCCGATGTAGATCCAACTGCCGGCGGTCATCTGGCCGTACATGGCCAGGCCCTTGGCGTCGAGTTCGTTGAAGTGCTCCCAACTGGCCCAGTGCGGCACCAGGTTGGAGTTGGCGATCAGTACGCGGGGGGCGTTGCTGTGGGTCTTGAACACGCCCACCGGCTTGCCGGATTGCACCAGCAGGGTTTCGTCGTCATTCAGGTGGGTGAGGCTTTCGACGATCTTGTCGTAGCACTCCCAGTTGCGTGCCGCGCGGCCGATGCCACCGTAGACCACCAGCTCCTTGGGGTTCTCGGCCACTTCCGGGTCGAGGTTGTTCATCAGCATGCGCAGCGGCGCTTCGGTCAGCCAGCTCTTGGCGGTCAGCGTGTTACCGCGAGGGGCGCGGATTTCGACATTGCGGAAATGGAGTGGTTTGCTCACCGGTAATCCTCTCGAGATGACTTGCAGCTTATTGTTGGTTTTCGCTACATCGGGCGAGTAAATATAATCATGTATATACAAGCTTAATCAAGCAGATTTTTGACCGCTAATGTTGTCGGCATGAATATCTTCACGTGATTAGTTTTTTCGTTCGAATGGCATTGATGCAGGTTTTGCCATCAAGCTTTGCGCACTGGGCGCGCTGTGACAGTTTCAGCCAGGGATCATGAGCTGAGCCATAGGAAAGACGCTGGGATTGCTCTCGTACAGGGCTTTTCTAGTCAACAGAACGGCGAACCATTTCGGCCTCAACCGCGCCTGAGAACATTTTTCAGGCGCGGTAAGCGACCAGCCGGCTTAAGGCACTTCGGTTATTTCAGATTGCCGCTGAGAAATTGCTGCAAACGCTCGCTCTTGGGGTTCCCCAGCACTTCCTCAGGCGGCCCTTGCTCTTCTACGAGCCCTTGGTGCAAGAACAACACCTGGTTCGATACCTTACGAGCGAAGCTCATTTCGTGCGTCACCATGATCATGGTTCGGCCTTCTTCGGCGAGGCCCTGAATGACCTTCAGCACTTCTCCTACTAGTTCAGGGTCCAGGGCAGACGTCGGTTCGTCGAACAGCATGATTTCCGGTTCCATGGCCAGCGCCCGGGCTATCGCGACGCGCTGCTGCTGGCCGCCCGAGAGAAAGGCCGGGTATTGATCGGCAACTCGCGATGGTAAACCAACCTTGTCCAGGTAACGCCGAGCCAGCTCCTCTGCATCCTTCTTGCTGACCCCCAACACTCGGCGAGGGGCCATTGTGATGTTGTCGAGCACGGTCATGTGGCTCCACAGATTGAAATGCTGGAATACCATCGCCAGTCGCGTGCGCAGCCGCTGCAGTTCGTCTGCGTTTGCAACGCGCATGCCGTGGTGGTCATGGATCATGCGTATCGGCTGATTGTCGAGGCTCATGGCGCCGTTGCTAGGGATTTCCAGAAAGTTGATACAGCGCAAAAAGGTGCTTTTGCCCGACCCGCTGGCACCGATCAGGCTAATGACGTCGCCGGCCTTTGCGTTCAGCGAAACACCCTTGAGGACTTCGTGGTCGCCATAGCTTTTATGCAGGTTTTCTACGGTCAGTTTGTACATATTCAAGCACCCTGAATTAATGAGCTGGGCCGAGGAACGACAGCCAACGGCGCTCAGCCAGACGGAACAGACCGACCAGAGAGAAAGTGATAGCGAGGTAAATCGCTGCGGCGATGCCGAACGATTGGAAGGTCAGAAATGTTGCTGAATTGGCATCTCTGGCAACCTTGAGGATGTCCGGTACCGTGGCGGTGAAAGCGACCGTGGTGGAATGCAGCATCAGTATCACTTCGTTGCTGTAGTTCGGCAGTGAGCGGCGCAATGCAGACGGCATGATGATGTAGGTGTAAAGCTTCCATCCTCGAAGCCCAAAGGCCTTCGCTGCTTCGACTTCACCATGATTCATGTTGCGAATCGCCCCGGAGAAGATCTCTGTGGTGTAGGCGCAAGTGTTCAAGGCAAAGGCCAGGATGGTGCAGTTCAATGCATCGCGAAAGAATGCATCAAGCAGCGGTTGGGAGCGCACCGCAGCGAGGCTGTAGATGCCGGTGTAGCAGATCAGTAGCTGTATATACAGAGGCGTGCCACGGAACAAATAGGTATAGAACTGCACGGGCCAGCGCACGAAAAGGTTGCTTGATACCCTGGCAATCGACAGCGGGACCGCCATCAAGAAGCCGAAGAAGAGCGAGGCACTGAGCAGCCATAGTGTCATCGCCAAGCCCGTGATGTGATAACCATCGTGGTACAGGAAGGGTTTCCAATATTCTTGCAATAGCTCGATCATCGCACGGCCTCCCGAGTTCCTGCGGCGTAAAAACTTTCCAGCCTGCGCAAGACATAGTTTGATGCGGTGGTGATAACCAAATAGATCAACGCTGCAAGGACCAAGAAGAAGAACAGTTGATAGGAACTCTTTCCTGCATCCTGGGCAACCTTGACCAAGTCAGCCAGACCAATGATCGAGACCAGTGCGGTCGCTTTCAGGATCACCATCCAGTTGTTGCCAATGCCCGGTAATGCAAAGCGCATCATTTGCGGGAAAAGCACCAGGCGGAATCGTTGGGCGCGGGTCAGGCCATAGGCCGTGGCTGCTTCTAATTGCCCCTTTGGAACGGCGAGAATCGCTCCGCGGAAGGTTTCGGTGAAATACGCACCGTAGATGAAGCCCAGGGTGATGACCCCTGCGCTGAACGGATTGATTTCGATATATTCCCAGCCAAAGGCATCGGTCAGATTCGTCAGCCACGTCTGAAGGCTATAGAAGATCAGCAGCATCAAGACCAGGTCGGGCACGCCGCGGATAAGCGTGGTGTAGGCTTGCGCAGGGATGCGTAGCAAGGCTGACTTCGAGAGTTTCGCGCTGGCACCGATCAATCCCAGGCCCACGCTCAGCAACAAGCACAGTGCGGATAATTTGACAGTCATCCAGGAGCCTTGCAGCAACAGCGGGCCGAAACCCTTTAGGCTGAAGCCTAGAGTCTGCAATAGGTTTTCTAGCATTGGACAGCCCTTCGTCAATCAAGAAAAACGCCCATCCGAAAATGGGCGCAGCGTGTTATTTACCGCTGTAGATATTCTGATCACCAAAGTGTTTTTTCTGGATGGCTACATAGCTGCCATCCTCATGCAGTGCCTTGATGCCTTTGTTTATCAGGGCCTTGAGATCGGCGTTGCCTTGGGCGAGACCTACCGCGGTTTTCGCGGGCAACAGTTCATGCTCGACTGCTTTACTTACCTCAAAATTCGCCCCTTGCGGCGACTTCAAGAAGCCCATTTCGGCTTGCAACATATTCTGGATCGAGGCATCGAGACGGCCGGTCACCAAGTCCGAATAGACCTGATCCTGGTTGGCATAGGCTTGGGTTTTGACCCCGGCCTTGTTCAGTACGGCTTTTGCATAAGCTTCCTCGGTGGTGCCTTGCTCATAACCAACCGTCTTGCCGACGAGCGTCCTGATATCTTCGGTCAGGCCGGAGCCTTTCTTGAAAACGAAGGAGGTAGGAACGGAGAACAGTTCATCGGAGAAATCGATGACTTTTTCTCGCGAGGATGTCACGGTCATGGCGGAGATCACGCCGTCGAATTTGTTGGCTTTCAGGCCGGGAATCATGCCGTCAAAATCACTCTCGACCCATTTGCACTTCACTTTCAATTCCGCACAAATCGCATTGCCTAAGTCGATATCGAAGCCCACCAGGCTACCGTCGGCAGCTTTGGACTCGAAAGGGGCGTAAGAGGGGTCAACGCCGAACCGCAACTCCTTGTACTCCTTGGCCGAGGCAAAGCTGCCAGCCACACACAACGCCAGTACAGAGAGGGTCAAAATAGATTTTTTCATTGTTTTTATTCCTAAGGACCAAAGAGCGCTTGAGCGCACGGATGCGGTACGGAGCTCGTGTGTGTCGCTATGGGAGTGGTACACAGAGCCCATTTTTTGGTTTAAGCGTGTCTAGGTGACGGATCGACTTTACCGCGTAAATACATACTTGTACATACAGGCATAGCCAATCAAGCAACCATTTATCTGCTCGGATGTGCATGGGTGGAAGAAGGGCTGGAAACGCTGAGGGGAGGGGGTGATCAGTTTCGTTTTTTCCGGTCACTACGGGCGTAGGGCCTGGGTCTATTGTGATGTATGAATCAGAAAGCGACCGACGCCCTTTGGAAGCGGCGCTGGTCAAGCTTTACGGCAGATGTGTCGAAGAGTCAGACGTCTCTGTGCGCTGCGTTCATGGGTAGGCGGCTACCCAAGCGATAGCGGGAGGAGGGGTGGACGAGCCGCACAAAGGTGACAATTTTGTTTTGGCTCCAAGTCCGGCGTATGAGGGCCAGGCAAGGTTCGGTTGCATCAATTTGCAGATGCTTACTTTCCTCGGCGCTGGGGTGGCAGGCCTCTACGATATGTTCCATTTCGTCGGGCTTGATCACTTGCAGAAGGTATTTGGCCGGTTGCAGGTGTTCGCCGAATTTTTGTTTCAGGAACTCTGGCACCAGCTCGGGATTGACGTAACGATCCTCAAGCTGCACTGGCACGTCTTCTTCGCTGTGCGCACAAACCAGATGAAAAACCGAAGAGCCCGTGGGCAGGCCCAGGGCGGAAGCGACTGACATCGATGCGGATTCGCGTCCCAGGTGCAGGACGCGACAGCCGTAACTATGACCCCGAGCGAGAATCTCGTCAGCGATGTTGGTGATGCGCAACAGGTTCGATTGCGGCTTGCTTTCGGCTACGAATGTTCCAACACCTGAAATCCGCACCAATAGACCTTCTTCGGTCAGCTCGCGCAGGGCTCGATTGACGGTCATGCGCGAGATGCCCAGCTCTTGCACCAACTGGTTCTCTGAGTAGATCAGGTCGCCAGGTTTCCAAACGCCCGCTCGAAGTTGGTCCAGCACAAAATCCTTCGCGCGTCGGTAGAGCGCTTGTGGTGCATTTTTGATCATCAGTCGGTCCGTGTCTCTTGTGCGGCAAGGACTCTTGCCAAGGAATGAAGGAAAAGATCGTTATCCTCACAGCTTCCTATGGATACCCGCAAGTACTGAGTATATCCCGCTTCGCGCCAAGGCTTGATGATGACCCCTTTGCGCAGTAATGCCTGGTTGATGATTTCGGCAGGATAAGGGGTGCTGAAAAAGAGGAAGTTGGCCATGGAGGGGGCGGTTGTGATGCCTTGCTCTCGCAGTGCGATCTCCAGTCGTCGGC
Organism: Pseudomonas sp. P105; assembly: GCF_032614175.1. Taxonomy (NCBI): domain Bacteria; kingdom Pseudomonadati; phylum Pseudomonadota; class Gammaproteobacteria; order Pseudomonadales; family Pseudomonadaceae; genus Pseudomonas; species Pseudomonas sp. P105. The sequence continues at coordinate 3,870,090 of NZ_CP126693.1, read as the reverse complement.
GTTCGCTGGCGACGTGGGAGAGGCCGGCATTCAAATGATTCTCATCGGCCAGAGCCGCAACTGCAGCGGCTTGGGCCACTCGGTTGACGTTGAAGGGGGTGCGCAGGCGATTGATTAAATCGGCCAGTAGCGGGTCGCTGACAATGCCATAGCCGATGCGTAAACCTGCCAATGAATAGGCCTTGGAGAAGGTTCGAAGCAAAATGAACGGCTTGCCGCTGGCCTGGATCAAGCCGAGGCAGTCTGGGTACTCAGGCTCCCATCGGGCGTATTCGTAATAGGCTTCGTCAAACACCAGCAAGCACTTGGGAGGTAATGCATCGAGCAATTGCTTCAATTCGATTGCGCTCAAGGTGCAGCCAACCGGATTGGAGGGGCAGGAAAACATCAGCACATGGGTATGCGGTGTAAGGGCGGAAATCATCGCCGCCACGTCAAAAGTGCCTTGGTCGGTCATGGGGACACCGATTACCCGAGCGCCGGCTGCCACTGGAAAAATGAAATGCAAGCCGAAGGAGGGCACCACGGTAACCACTTCATCATCATGGTCCAGAAACACTCGACTGATGACACTCAGCAAATCCTCAGAACCGTTGCCGAACACGAAGCGATCTTCCGGAACATCAAGTTTTTCCGAGAGTGCGGAGCGTAGTGCCTGGCAGCCTGAGTCGGGGTACAGCGCAATCTCATGGCAGGCTTGGGTGGTCGCGGCGTTGACAGCGGGGGCGGTGCCCATTGGGTTTTCATTGCTGCCCAATTTAGCGACGCGTGTCAGACCGAAGCGTTTGCGCACTGCATCAGCGGCGAGGCCGGCGTTGTAACTGGCCAATTCGCGCACTTCAGCGCGAGCAAGCAAGGTCAGGTCGTTGGCGTTCATACAAGGCTAACCTCTCGGGAATTTTGCTGGAAGGTATTGCGATCTGGATGGTTCCGTAGGGGGCGCTGCGGGCTCGGCTGTTCAGCGCTTTGACGGATTTCGTGCGGGAGGCTGTAGCGGAAGAGTGTCGCCAATTCGGCGATCCGGCCTGCGAGGCTCATCCCTTCGGTAGTCGCGGCAGTCATCGGGTGCAGTTTTTTCATTGATTACCTCTTAGGTGCAGGGCCACAAGGAAGTGTTTCTGTATGATCCTGTATATATAGGTAACGCAATGTTCAGGCCAAGCCTTATCTTTTCTGTTGATCGCTGCTCGTAAACGCCTTCCAGGCCAGGGGGGGCTCACATGAATATTTGTTCAGGTGTAACTGAAGGTTGCATCGTAGTGTTTCCGCTGTCTCATTGATGAGTCGAAAGGAAGCGCATGGTAGGCCTTTCTGCGGACAGTATTTTGGACAGAAGCAGTGCTCGATCCACTTCGGATCAGGGGTCTGAAGGGGATCCTTGTCTAACAGGCACGGTAAATGCTTAGTCCTGTATATACAGTCTCATCGATCAGGCTTGTAGACCGATTTCCGATCTGCTGTGACACGCTCGGTCGAGTCGATGGCTAAAAGTGGCGCCTGCTATAGGCGCTTTCATAATCCGCTTAGAGAGAGTCCCCCATGACGGTTAGCAATTTGCCCTTTTCAAAAGTCCGCCACAGCCAAGGCCTAGTGTTTTTATCCGGTGAACTGCCGTTCAATGAGGACGGCAGCTTCCCGGCGGGTATCGAGGCACAAACGCGCCTGACGTTGATGCGCATTGCTCAAACATTGGAAGCTGAGTCACTGTCGTTGGATGACGTGGTGAGCGTCACGGTGTACTTGACCGAGCGGAGTAACTTCGCCGAGTTCAACCGGATTTATGCTTCGTTTTTCACGGCCAATTTGCCTGTTCGCGCTACCGTCTGTGCCGGCCTCGTGGTGGATGCGTTGGTTGAAATCAGTGTCATCGCGCAGCAGCGTGCTTGAGTTGGAGGCAGCGTGAACGACAAACAAGTAGTAGTACTGGGCGCCGGCATCGTCGGTATAAGCACGGCCCTGCATCTGCAACGCCGGGGCTGTGCGGTGACCTTGGTAGACAAGGGGCCGCCCGGGCGCGAGACGTCATACGGTAATGCCGGGATCATCCAGCGCGAGGCCGTTGAACCGTACGGGTTCCCAAGGGACCTGGCGAGCCTGATGAGAGTGGTGACCAAGCGCGATATCGGCGTCAATTATCATCTGCGTGCGCTGCCGGAGTACATGCCTACGCTGACCAGGTATTGGGCCAACTCAGCGCCAAGGCATTACCGAGCTATTGCGGACGCCTTTCGGACCTTGGTCGAGCATTCAATCAGCGAGCACTCCGAGTTGATCGAGCAAAGCGAGGCCCAACACCTGATCGTGCGCAAAGGTTGGATTCAAGCTTTTCGAACCCCGGAAAAATATGAAAAGGCGATGGAGAGCGCCCAGCGTGTGAGTGCGCACGGTGTATTGTCGCAAGCGTTGGACGGCGCCGGGCTCAGGCTCGCAGAACCCGCTTTGGGTGAAGCTCTCGTTGGGGGGATTCACTGGCTTCAACCTTGGACCTGTGTTGATCCGGGAGAGCTGGTGCAACGCTATGCCGAGCTCTTCTTGCGTGAGGGCGGACAGCTTGAACGCGGCGATGCCCGTTCATTGCGCCAAGCGGGAGCTGGCTGGCGAGTCTCCACCGAGTCCGGGCCGGTCGAAGCATCACAGGTCGTCGTGGCGCTTGGTCCTTGGGCCCAAGAGTTGCTGAGGCCCATGGGTTACCGCATCCCGTTGTTTATCAAGCGTGGTTATCACGCCCATTTCGCCGACGGGGCAAACTTGAGTCGCCCGGTGCTTGATACCGAGCAAGGCTACATGTTGGCGCCGATGAAGCGTGGTGTGCGTCTATCAACGGGGGCCGAATTCGCCCGTCTCGATGCGCCTCTGACCCCAGTGCAGCTAGGGAAGGCCGAAAGCGCGGCCCGACAACTCTTGGCATTGGGATCTCAGGTTGAGCGGACGCCATGGAGCGGTGCGCGACCTTGTACCGTTGACATGAAACCGGTCATTGGTGCCGCGCCGTCGCATAAGGGGCTCTGGTTCAACTTCGGCCATGCTCATCAAGGATTTACGCTAGGTCCGGTCAGTGGCCGGCTGCTTGCGGAATTAATGATGGGAGAAACACCAGTGGTCGAGCCGGCACCCTTCGCTCCTGGGCGTTTCTGAATTGACGATGCGTCGGCCTTCTCGTCCCTCCTCTTGAGAGGAGGGCAGGCATTATCTGAAAGAAAAATGACGACCGAGTTGTCTCGTTTCCACGTCGTGTGAGCAACGTTTACGGCACTCGCCGCGGGCGCTTTTACCCATGGGCGCCCACGTTCCATCTGCCTGCCCAGGAGTACTCATGAACATCAAACAGAAACTCACGTGGGCGTTTGCCGCTATCGCCTGCGCGCCAGTCATATTGGTCGCAATGGTTGTCGTACTGAACTTGCGTAGCGCAGCGCAAGCCAGTTTCCTGGATAGCAGTGGCCGCGAAATCAGGCAGATTGACCGCGGGATGCGGCAGTTTTTCGACAGCATCCGCCAAAACGTCGAATACCTTGCCAAAGACCCTCGGATCGCCAACGTTCAGGGATTGAAGAACTATACGGCCGCTGACGCCCCGAAAACGCCTGTGACGAAGGTCGATCGACAGATCCAGGTGGTATTCGACAGTTTCGCAGAAACCCACCCAACCACGGCTTCCATTTCCCTTGGACTCAATGACGGAGGTTTTGCAGGTTGGCCCGATGACCAGACAATGGCCAGCTACGACCCACGGGTGCGACCTTGGTACAAGGCGGCCATGGAAGCCGCACGAGGCTCAACCGTACGGACGGGCGCGTATTACTGGGCACCCGATGACATGGTGCTGGTCAGCACGGTCCGCACGATCAATGACGCGAGCGGCGCCCCGGTGGGCGTCGTTGGCGTGGACGTATCGCTCAAGCAACTGACTGAATTGGTCAAAGCCATCAAGTTGGGCAAGAGTGGTTACCTGATGTTGGTCGAGGCCAATGGCAATGTCTTGGTCGATCCCGCAAATGCCAAAAACAATTTCAAGCCGTTAGGTGAGCTAGGACCCGGCTATGCCGAATTGGCCAAAAGCGCTGATGGGGTGACTCAAGTCGAGATCGATGGTGTGCCATACATGGTCAACGTCCTGAGTTCCGATGGCCTGGGATGGCGTTTCATTGGCCTGATCAAGCGTGATGAAGTGATGGCCGACGCCATGAGCCTGACCTGGTTGATTGCAGCCATCGCTGTTGCATTGGCGGTGGTGTTCGCCATCGTTGGTGCTGGTTTTGCCAGCATGATCGTGCGCCCGATTCGTGGCGTGGCTGATGGGTTGCAAGAGATTGCCGAAGGTGAAGGTGACCTTACACGTCAACTCCAGGTACGGGGCAAGGACGAAACTGCCAACCTGGCCGGTTGGTTCAATCAGTTTCTAAGCATGATCGCTCAGTTGGTGAAGCGTATTGGCAATGCGTCGTCCGATCTGCAAGTCGCTGCCGCTGACACCAACGAAGTCGCCAATAACATGAACCTGGCTGCCGGCCGCCAACGTGAGGCGGTGGAATTGGTAAGCACCGCTTTCAATGAAATGCTCGCCACTGCCAATGAGGTCGCACATTCCTGCAGTGCCGCGGCGTCGAGTGCTGATGAAGGCTACCGCGACGTGCACGATGGCCAGAAGCAAATCAGCGAAGCCACCGGCAGCGTGCTCAAGCTCAGTGAGGAGCTGCAGGTATCGACCCAGACCATGCATCTGCTCGAGCAAGACAGCAATAACATCAATGCGATTCTCGACACTATTCGCTCGATTGCCGAGCAGACCAACTTGCTGGCGCTCAACGCCGCCATCGAAGCCGCCCGTGCGGGTGATCAAGGGCGTGGCTTTGCAGTGGTCGCGGATGAAGTTCGCGCCCTGGCTCGTCGCACCTCCGACTCTACCGGCGAAATAGACAGCCTACTGGGTAACCTCGCTCGCCGCACCCAGGAAGTCACCCAGCAGATGCAAGGCAGCCTGCAAGCGTCCCAGGCTAGCGTGCAGCGGATCCAGCGGGCCCGCGACAGCTTCGACAAGATCCGCGCTTCAGTGGACTCGATTCGCGACCAGAACACCCAGATCGCCACGGCGGCAGAGGAGCAGCATCAAGTGGCGGAGGAGATCAATCGGCACATCGCACAGATCCACGCCGATGCGCAGATGGTAGAGGAGTTCGCGCATTCAGCCCATGCCGGATCGGGGCGAATGACGGCCATTTCTGGCCAGCTTCAAGGATTGGTCGGGCGCTTCAAGTTTTAGTCCGTACGAACAATGGACGCTCAATTGCCGGTTAGAGGGTAAGCCCCATGAGCGTTGAGCCCAGAGAAAAAACAGTGAAAGCCGCCGTCCCTGGCGGTCCCGTCCAGCGGGCCATTCAAACAGGCTGATCAACGCGGGAAGGCCTGCGCTCCGAATCATGATTAGACCTGTCAGGTCGCCAGACCGTGTGCTGCATTCCGTTCGGGGTCGTCAGTACTTCCACTGCACAGCGACTTCCAGACTGCGCGGCTCGCCCACGTAATACTGGGTGTTGCTCTGGTGGATGAAACGGGCATAGACCTCGTCGGTCAGGTTGCGCAGGCGCGCGCTGACCTGTACGTGTTTGTCCAGATCGTGGGTCATGGACAAACCATAGACAGTGTACGAGGGCACCCAGGTCGTATTGGCGGTGTTGGCGTAGACCGACGACACATAGCGCACGTCAGCCCCGAGCTGCCAGTCAGGAGCCACGTCATAGGTCAGCCAGAGATTGGCTACGCGGTCGGGAATATTCACCGGATTCTTGCCTTTGCGCGAGAACACAACACCGGCGATGGTTTCATTGAACTCGTCGTACTCAGCCCTTACCCAACTGAAGTTACCGGCCGCCAATAGCTTGGGCGTGATCTTGAATGAAGCGGCCAGCTCTATGCCGGTGGAGGTTTGTTGACCCGCTTGTTCGGTGGTGTTGGGCACCGTCGAGGAGGGGACGGAGATGTTCTTGCGCACGATGCGGTAGGCCGCGGCGGTGGCCGAGCCGCGACCGTCAAGAAAATCGAACTTGCTGCCCACCTCGAATTGGCGACCGGTGCTCAAGTCGAAGTCGCTCACCTGGGCAATGGAGGCGCTGGTAAGCGTCCCTCCCGGCGGCTCGGCCGAGGTACTGTATTGGGTATAAAGGCTGACATTCGACGTCAGGTCGTACACCAGGCCCAGGCGTCCCGTGATTGCATCCCAACGCTTGTCGAGCCTGGCCTGCGCCGCATGATCGACCACCTCGAAATCGATATGGTCATAACGCAGCGCAGTGATCAGCGCCAGTTGCTCGGTCAGGCGCGTGCGGTTCTCGACGAACGCCGAAGAAGTATCAGTCCAAGTGCTGCGACCTTTACTGCGCGGTGCATCCATCCCCGGAATGTCCAGGAAGTGGCCCGGCTCGAAGCCATCTGGATCGATGGTGTCGAAGGCGCCTTTGGACAACGGGTAGTTGGTTTGCTGGTTGGTGTTGTAATCCACGCCCAGCGCCCAATCGCTGGCCAGGCCGAACAGCTGAGCCTGGTGAGTCAACTCGATTCGGTCACCGTTGACCTCCTGGTCGTGCCGCTGGCGGTAACCGCCGGAGCGGGCGATGGCGCTGTTGTCGCTGTTGTAGCGGTAGACCTCAAGGTTGCGGTAATCGCGCTGGCCATCGTAGTGGTAGAAGGTATTGCGCAACTGGGCATTGTCGTCCAGCTGGTAGTCCGTGATCGAGCGTATCCAGCGGGTGCGCTGCTCGTAGCGACCGTCCTCGACGTTGTAGTTGTTGAAGCGGTTGTGCTTGTCGATCTGCAGCTTGCCGGTCAGCGGTTGCAGTACCGGCGTGCCCCAGTAAGGACTGTCTTCCTTCTCTTCCAGGTATTCGATCGCCAGCGTATGGGAGAGTCGGTCGTTGATGTCGCTGAGCAGCGAGAAGGCCAGGTTGCCCGCACCGTTCTCCTGGCGATCTACGTAGCCGTTGCTGCTGGTGCGGCTGTAGTCGAGGCGCGCATAGTGGCGCGGGGCATCGCCGCTGTTGAGCGCTTTATTGAAGCCGACCGCGGTTTCCCAGGTGTCGTAGCGACCGTAGCTCATTCGGCCCTCGAAGGTATCTTCCTCACGGTTGGCAAGCTTGGTGATCACGTTCAGGCTGCCCCCCACGGCACCGCTGCCGTTGAGGAACGAGGAAGGGCCGCCGAGCAACTCCACCCGGTCATAAATCCAGGCGCCGACCGGACGGGCCGCGCCACCGTATTGCAGATTGATGCCGTTGAACAGCTGGCTGATCTGGGCACCGTTGAAACCACGGTACGACACATAGCCTCCCCAGCCGGGTGGCGCAGAAGCGTTAACCCCAGGCAGGGCGTTCGCCGCGTCTTGAAAGTTGCGTGCGCCGATACGTTCCATCGTCTTGCGATCGGCCACGCTTACAGAGGCGGGATTTTCCCGGGCACTGAGATTCAGGCGCGAGCCGCTTTCGATGGGAGTATCCAGGTCCAGGCGGGTGGCCGGTTTCGGCTGGTCGGCCGAGGCGTTGATGTAGCTGTTGGGTAAGTTCAGGGCAGTGTCTTGCGCCCACGCGCAGGTGCTGCCCGCGAGCAGCGCCAAAGTAGTCAAGCGAAACATGAAGAGCTTCCTGGCTTAATTCAATGAGCACACACCGGCCGCGCGTCATGCAGCGGCGGGTGGTGAAGAGGTCAGAGCGCGGGAAGCGGGGCGGGGGAGGCGCGAGGATTGATCAGGGGCCAGCGCTGCCTGGGTAGGCAACGGGTCGGTTGTGCGGGCAAGGGCCAGGCTGGCTCGCTGGCAAGCAGGGCGAGCAGCCCGAAAAACGCTGCCAGCAGGATCGCACCGAACAGGCTTGCAATGACGCAATCACCGACGACGGGCAGCGAAGGGGCGGGCACATCCTGCAGGCCCTCGAATATTGCCCCGCCGTCAGTAGAGCAAAACAGTCCGCCGTCCAAACCGCTCAATCGCAAGCCGGCCATTTGTCCATGGCCCATCGCGCACAGCAACGAACCGAACAGGATGCTGAAGTACAGCACCCAGGCAATCATCGATTTTTCGCGGCTGGCCAGCTTCATCAGCAAAGCTCGTTGAGAAGGAACGGTTTATCGGCGAGCGGATTTTACATTTTTTGATCCGTCAGTGAGCTTTTAAACAGTTCGACATACAAGCAACCGCCTTGCTGTCTGGTCTGTCGTCGGTATAAAAACCGTCTCGATTCGGCATCTTTACATCCGCCAAGGTCGATGCATCCACGGTCGCGTTGGCGTCCAGCAGCTTGTTCATGTGCAGGATGTAGCCGGTCACCGCATAGACTTGTTCGTTGGACAATGACTGTGGCGCCTGGAAGGGCATGGCTCTGCGGATGTAGTCGAAAAGCGTCGTTGCATAGGGCCAATAGCTGCCAACTGTCTTGAGCGGTTTGTCAGTCGTCAGCGTTCCTTCGCCGCCCGCCAACGCAGGACCGACGCCGCCCTCGAGTTTCACCCCATGACAGCTGACGCAACTGTTCATGTAGACCTTTTCCCCGTCCGCCACCGTTGCGCGCCCTGGAGGCAAAGCCTTGCCGTCGGGCGCCACGTCGATGTTCCAACTGGCGATCTGCGCTTCGGTAGCCTTGGTGCCCAAACCGTATTGGGATTGTGCCGAGGCATGAGTCAGCGCACAGGCGCACAGCAAACCTATGAATAACGAACCACCTTTAAGCCCGTCCATTGGTCACCTCCCCACTGCTGGACACGCGCCACGGTTGCACCGAGTTGTTGTGGTAGAAAGAGACCTTGCCGCGTTCATCGATCAGCTGTTCCAGCATCGGCTGAACATATCCGGTCTCGTCGATGGCGCGGCTCATGATCATCAACTCTTGGCCGTTCCATTCGAAAGGCGCCCTGAAGGCGGTCAGCGCCTTGGTCAGAATGGGCTCCTGTAGCCTGGCTTGCGTCCAGGTATTGCCGCCATCGACGGAGACATCGACACGGGTGATTTTGCCGTGGCCGCTCCAGGCGATGCCACGCATCTCATGCAGGCCCTTGCGTGTCAATTTCTGGGTGCCGGAAGGGTAGGTCACCAGCGATTTGCACTCCATGACGAAGGAAAACTTCCGAGCTTTGCCGTCCGCCATCAAGTCGGTGTATTTGGCGGTTTCTTCCCGGCTGTAGGCGGGCGCATCGGTGACATGAAGTCGGCGCAGCCATTTGATGTGGGTGTTGCCCTCGTAGCCGGGGACAAACAGGCGCAGCGGGTAGCCCTGTTCCGGCCTTAGACGCTCGCCGTTCTGGCTGTAGACGACCATCACATCGTCCAGGCATTTCTCGATGGGAATGCTGCGCGTCATTGCGGCGCCGTCTGCCCCTTCGGCAATGATCCACTTGGCTTGGGGCTTGAGCCCGGCTTCATCCAGCAGGGTCTTCAGGGTAACGCCAGTCCATTCAGCGCAACTCACCAGGCCGCTCACTTCCGCTGCGGTTTTACCCCAGGGAGGAAGAAACGATGGGTTGCCCGAACACTCCATGAAGTGCACGCGTGACACGGCGGGGAACTGGCGTATCTCGTCCACGGTAAAGATCAAGGCGTTTTCGGTGAGGCCATGGATCACCAGCCGGTGTTGCGCCGGATCGATTTGCGGGACACCTGCGTGGTGGCGCTCATAGAACAGGCCGTTCGGTGTAATGATGCCGTCCAGCTCTTGAAGTGGGGAGGTGCTGTAGGCGGACATCGTGTCCTTCAGGCCGGGATATAGATTCCTGACGGCTTTGGTTTCGAACGTTGAAGGTTTGCCATAAGGGCTTGCAGTGGGAGCGCCAAGGCTACGGGTCCATTGCGGGACTTCAAGGGGCAGGTTCGGATCAAGAGGGGCGACGTTGGTCGTCTCTGCGCTGACCAAGTCGCTATCGCCCAGAGCAAAGGCAGCAGTACCGATAACGGCCCCGCTTTTAATCAAGAAATCCCTGCGAGCCAAAGATGTTTGAGGCATGTCTTGCTTGGCGGGGACCATGGATTTTTTTGTCATTGTTGTTCCCTCTGATTCCTTTGTCGGGCTGGACCCAACGGCGAGTCTATAGACCGATCGGTCGGTCTGTAGGTAAGCCTAGAACGAAAAACGCGCGTGGTCCAGTCGCAAGGACGACCATCGGTGATGGCACGTGAATGAGGGGAGCGAGGAAAGCGGCGCACTTGAAGCGCCGCTGATGACAGTCAAGCCGGGCGCGGCTCAACCTTCAGTCCGGGCAGGAGGGTGTCGCAAAAGAACGTCGCGATGGATTCCGGAGAGCGCGGGCCACCGGGCTTGATCCACAAGTAGCTGTAGTGGTGGATACCAAGAATAGCCTTCACGGCTAACGAGTCAGATGTGTGGAAGGTCCCCTCGCTCACGCCAGCCTTGAGGATATTCGACCAGAGCTTTTCATACTGCCGGTGCAGGTCGAGCAATTCAGTCTGGCGCTCGCCAATGACCGAATACACTTCTCGAAAACACACCGTCATTTCGGCCAGGTGGGTGACAATCGTGCGCATCACGATGGCCGAGAATTGGCGAAATTTATCTTCTGCAGGCTGGTCGCTCTCGCACAGGGGCGTACCTTCTGCGATGAGCACCCGCAAATACCGGCTGGTGATTTCAAACAGCAATTCTTCCTTGCTGCCGATGTGGTAATACAGCGCGCCTCGAGCCAGGCCAGTGGCTTTTTCCAACTCAGCCATGCCGGTTGCGTGAAACCCGCGCGTCGAGAACAGCTGCGCAGCGATCTTCAGTATCCGCTCCTTAGTGCTTGTTTCAGCAGGTTCGGCGGCGACGACGGCGTTCTTTTTTCCCATGGGTCAATTCCAACCGGTTGAGCGCCAATCATACCCATGCGTGCGCGGTGAAGGATACAGACGGGCGAAGCTCATCCCATGGTTGCAGGAAGATAGTTGTATTGACCGATCGGTACAGAGACGTTTAACGTGTTTTTAAGGGCGCGGTGGCGTCAAGAGTTCTGAGAGCCTGCCTAGGCATTGGGATCGACCATGAAAATAAGCAACCCCGTAACGAAGGCGTCCAGCTCGTCAGCCTCGGCAAGATTGATCGCGATGATCTGTTTCGCCATGCTCGCCTTTGCCGCGAACTCCTTGCTGTGCCGCCTGGCGCTTAAGCACACCGACATTGATGCTGCGAGTTTCAGCGTTGTCCGGCTGGCCAGCGGGGCCTTGGTGTTATGGCTGTTGTGTGCCTTGAGGCGGACCTCAACCATAGGCAAAGGCAGTTGGCAGGGGGCCGCTGCCTTGTTCGTTTACGTCTTCGCTTTTTCCTTCGCGTACCGTCATTTGGAGACCGGGACGGGGGCATTGCTGCTGTTTGGCGCGGTTCAGCTGAGCATGGTTCTGTACGGCATGTTCAAAGGCGAGCGGATGCACACGTTGGCAGTCGTTGGGTTTGTGCTGGCGATTGTTGGCTTGGTTAGCCTGCTGGTTCCAGGTGCCGCAGCACCTGACCCCGTTAGCGCACTCACGATGCTGTTATCGGGGGTGGCATGGGGGATCTACTCACTGCTTGGCAAAACTGTCGCCGATCCCTTGGCAACCACAACCGGCAATTTCCTGCGCTCGATTCCCCTGGTCTTGATGGCAAGCGTGCCGTTTCTCTCAGCGTTGCGTTGGGATCCGCAGGGGATACTTTATGCGGTTCTTTCCGGCGCGCTAGCGTCAGGCGTCGGCTACGCGGTCTGGTACGTCGCGGTGCGTCATCTGGCAGCGTTTCAAGCCGCGACGGTGCAGTTGAGCGTGCCCATCCTGGCTTCGCTGGCGGGCATCGTTTTTCTGGGGGAAAGCCTGAGCGTAAGGATGGTGTTGGCATCCATTGCTGTACTGGGCGGCGTTGCGTTGGTGCTGGGTGGCAAGCATGGCAGAGCCACAGGCAGCTAGAGGCTCCGCTCGCTCAATCATGTGCGCCTGCGCGTGCCTGAATTTGTTCGCTCAACCACTCAAGGACTAGACTGGTGCCGCCCAGTCATAAGGCCCGTCAACCCATGCTTCTCGTCCCGTCAGATACCGCCGAACAGACAAAACTCACCCTTGAGGTGGTGCTGCGCTATCACATGGCCTGGAAGCACCGCGACCTGGAGGCGATACTCGCGCTCTATCACCCGCAAGTGCAATACAACGATTTTTTCCAGAACCGCAGCATGGGCCTGACCGAGCTGCGCGCCTACATCACCGGCACGTTGCCGCGCCATCCCGATGAATATCTTGAGCACAATGACCGCATCCGCGCTGACGGCTGCACGGCATTCATCCAGTACCAGACCGCTCTGAAGGGCAGTGGCGAGCGGGTGGTTTTTCGCACCAGCGAAGCAATCACCGTATGTGAGGGTCAGATCCTGCGTGTCAACGAATACGCGTCACTCGTGCGCGACGGCGAGCCCCACGCCGGGCGTCGCGCCCCCGCCATCAGTAAGCTAGGGCTCTCGGCGCGCCAGTTGAGTTTCATGGCGCGAGACTTGGCCGATTACTTTACCCGCCAACAGCCATTCCTGGATCCTGACCTGGATCTTGCTCGGATCGCCAGCGCCACCGGGTACAGCCGTAATCAGTTGTCTTACCTATTGAATCAAGTGCTCGGGCAAAGCTTCTATCGCTACGTGACTCAGGCTCGCTTGGCCTACCTCCTTGAACGCCTCGCCAGTTACGACGAAAACGCACCCATCGATGCCCTCGCAGTGGCTGCCGGATTCAATTCCACCTCGGCGTTCTACAAGGCTTTCCGCAGCCATACCGGCTGCACACCAAAAGCCTGGTTGAAGGCCAATTGCGCGCGTACCCGCAGATAACACAGGCCCCTTCGCTGCGCATTAAGCTCTGTCGGCAATCAAACGATGGAGCAGGTAATGGCTGGTTGGGGTGGTGTGAGTTTGTGGATGGAGCAAGTCGATGAGGTGCTGACGCCGCGTCCGGCGTTGCATCAGGATCTGCGAGCCGATGTGGTGATCATTGGTGCCGGCTACAGCGGCCTTTGGACGGCCTATTACCTCAAGCAGCAAGCACCGCACCTGGACATCGTCATAGTTGAAGCACAGATTGCCGGTTTCGGCGCCTCCGGCCGCAATGGCGGCTGGTTGATGGGGAATCTGCTCGGCGAAGACCGACTCCTGGGGCCCTTGCCCGCCGCCCAACGTCATGCAGGATATCAACTGCTGCACGGAATCCCCGATGAAGTGGCGCGGGTGTGCCACGTCGAAAGCATCGATTGCGAACTGCGTAAAGGTGGCGTGCTGTACTGCGCGGCGCGGTATCCCGAGCAAGAACGGCGCCTGCGCGAACAACTCGCTGCCGCCCGTGCGCAAGGCCTGGGTGAAGACGATTATCGCTGGCTGAGCCCTCAGGCTTTGCGCGAACAATTGAATGTGGCCCAGGCGTACGGCGCCCTGTATTCACCTCACTGCGCGACCCTTCAACCTGCCCGGTTGGTACGGGGGCTAGCCAAAGTCGTGGAGCGCATGGGGGTGCGTATTTTCGAGCAAAGCGCTGTGCTCGACTGGACGGCAGGCCAAGTTCGAACCGAGCACGGTCGGGTGAGCGCCGATTGGGTGGTGCCGGCCGTCGAGGGGTATGCCAGTGCCTTGCCCCCGCTGAACAAATATCAACTGGCCGCGCAGAGCCTGATCGTTGCGACTGAGCCGCTCTCGGCCGACGTATGGGCCCAAATCGGACTCAACCGTGGCCAGGCTTTCAGCGAAAACAGCCGACAAGTCACCTACGGTCAGCGCAGCCGCGATGACCGCTTGGTATTTGGTGCCCGCGGTGGCTATCGCTTTGGAGGTCGCCTGCGCAGTGACTTCAACCTCAGTCAGGCCGAACGTGAGTTGCGCCAGTACCTGTTCAGCGAGCTATTTCCGATGTTGCGCAATGTTCGCCTGACTCACGCCTGGGGCGGCAACCTGGGTGTCGCCCGGCATTTTCACCCGCACATGCTGGCCGACCGTCGCCAGAAGATCGCACTCGCCGGTGGCTATGGCGGTGAAGGCGTAGGCGCCAGCAACCTGGGTGGCCGTACCGTGGCCGCGCTGATTCTTGGTCAGGACAACGAACTGACACGCCAGCCTTGGGTGTGGGCCGACCGTCCGCTGGCTTCGTTGCCACGCTGGGAGCCAGAGCCCCTGCGCTGGCTGGGTTACAACGCCATTATCCAGAGCTTTGTTCACGAGGATCGGATATTGGCCAACCTCCATGTACCGCGCTGGCGTCGCCGGATGGCCGAGGGTCTGGCGGGTTGCATGGAACGATTGATGAAGTCCAAGGAGCCGTTCGCATGAAGATCGATCATTTTCGCGACACCCCACACTTGCCTCTCGGGGAATCGAGCGCTGTTGGCGTACCGCTGGGTGAGCCGGTTTCACAGGTTGCCACGACAAGCGTTGAACGCGATGACGGCGTCGAAGCCGGCGTGTGGGAATGCACCCCCGGCCGCTGGCGGCGCCAGATCGTGCAACAGGAGTTCTGCCATTTCATCCAGGGGCGCTGCACCTTCACCCCGGATGGCGGTGAGGTCCTTCATATCCAGGCCGGCGACGCATTGATGTTGCCTGCGAACACCACGGGAGTCTGGGATATACAAGAAACCGTTCGCAAAAGCTACGTGCTGATTTTCTGAACTGCCTTCACCCATAACGTAAAGAACAAAGGTTGAGGTCTCGTATGTTGAAGTCGATCGTTCCGCTACTGTTGATCGCGTCCACCGCTCAGGCGGCAGACACCGTCAGGATCTACAACTGGAGCAGTTACATTGCCCCAGATACCCTGCAAAACTTTACCAGCCATACCGGGCACCCGACTCAGTATGACGTGTACGACAGCAACGAGGTCCTCGACGCCAAACTGATGGCCGGCCGTTCCGGGTATGACGTGGTGTTTCCCTCCAACCACTTCATGGCCCGGCAGATCAAGGCCGGTGCGCTGAAACCGCTGGACCGTAGCAAGCTGCCGAACTGGCAGAACCTCAACCCGACGCTGATGAAAGTTCTGGAGGCCAACGATCCGGGCAACCGATACGGTTTCCCGTACCTGTGGGGCAGCACCGGCATCGGCTACAACGTCGCCAAGGTCAAGGCAGTCCTGGGCGATGTACCGATAGACTCATGGGACATCGTGTTCAAGCCGGAGAACATGAAAAAACTCGCCCGATGCGGCGTAGCCATGCTCGACAACGGCCCCGAGATCCTTCCCATCGCCTTGAACTACCTGGGGCTTGAGCATCACAGCAAGGACAAGGCCGACTACGAGAAGGCCCAGGCCCTGCTGCTCAACGTGCGGCCCTATGTGAGTTATTTCCACAACTCCAAATACACCAGTGATCTTGCAACGGGTGACGTTTGCCTGGTCGTAGGGTTTTCCGGCGACGTGATGCAGGCGGCAGCAAGAGCCAATGAGGCCGGCAATGGCCAGCAGATTGCCTACGCCATTCCCAAGGAAGGCTCACCGATGTGGTTCGACATGGTCGCCATGCCTGCCGATGCTCCGAATGAAGCGGCCGGTTACGCGTTTCTGAACTACCTGCTGGACCCCAGCGTCATGGCTGACATCAGCAACTACGTGCACTATGCCAACGGCAACGCTGCCGCTGAGGGCATGGTCGACAAGGCCATTCTCAACGACCCGATGGTGTACCCGCCTGAAAGCGTGATGAAGAAACTCTTTGTGCTGGAAGCGATGCCGCTAGAGACCGACCGACTGCGCACGCGTGTCTGGAGCCGGATAAAAAACGGACAATAAAGCCAATCGCCGATAATGCGGGCAATCGGGTCATCGGCGGCAGGTCAGCGGTAAGAAAGCAATGCCTCACACAGGCACCATGACCGCTTGATGTACTCTGGAGGCAGGTCCAAAATTAAGTGTTTTCCTGCTCCGGCAAGAAAATAAAATCCTTGGACTTCAACGAGTCGGACACCAGATACGAGTCTCGTTTCTCGTTCAAAGATTCAAAAAGAGCCGCTCAGATCAGTGGCTCTTTTTGTGTCTGGAATTTCCCAGTGTCAGTGATTGTGTGACGATCGTCTGTGTTGTTTCCGCTTGCCCAGTTGCTGATGCGCTCGAAACGGTAGGAGCATCACTTAATCGGCTTCCCGTTTCTTGAATCGAGCTAAACCCTGTTTGATGAAGCCGGCTTTTTCCTTGATCGTTTGCAAAGCTCTACGGACATTGCGTCCGACCTCTTCTTCGTCTCGCTTTTCGATATGGAGCGTAAGCTCCATTATCGCTGCTTCTAGCTTGACCTGGTTCCGGTAGATTCTTTCTAGTACATTCGTCAGCGAATACGCTTCACGCATTTGTTTTCGCCTTCCTCTGAAAATTTCCAGCTTAGCACTCAGAAAACAGATGATGGCCACCCCGAATCGATATGAAGGCTGGGAGCAATCGCATTAATGATGAAGAATGATGCCTGGAGCCGAGCCGGTTTCCTGCAGCCGAAGCCCGATAACGTCTTTGTCTCTGAAGCAACCGTCATGCATTGGAGCCAGTACTAGGCGGGGGCTATTTAAGATATTCCATGCGTCGTTTGGCCTTGTAACAGTCATTGGTATCGATGACCTTCTGGTAATACTCTAAGCGCCGCGCACGATTGCTATCACCCTGTAGTCGTTAGATTTAAGCTTGATAATCACGACCGTTGCCCCACTGCATGGCGAAGCCCACGGGTTCCTCAGGCTTGCACTCAAGCCGAACAACAGGCTGTGGACAATATTTTTCGTAGAGCGGCATGGTGGTTTCTATGGCCTGCAAGGCTTTTTGGTACTCGGGTGTATCGGTAACGCCAAGCACCAAGAGGCAATTTCAAGTGCTGGCGGAGCGAAGCCTTGGGCGAGGCTTCGTTCGAACAAAGGGCAAGCTTTCTCTTTTATCACTTCGCTCGAAGATAGCATCGCGTAAATCAATCCGAGACGATATTGGGCACTGGTTCCCATTACGTCGTGGGCCACGAACTGCCTGAGTCGGCCACTGCCGAAGACGACGAACAGATTCACACCACCTTGCGACACAGTTGGGTTTTTCACGGGCGGGTCGCTAATAGTGAGCAGCTCCAAGTGCCGTTGACCTTCGCCCAGCATCGCCCCTGGCTGGACCGGTTTCTAGGCTGGTGGCGTTACGGAATCAAGGATTGGCAGGCGCGACCGAACACACCCGCGATCCTCTCCTTCACCTGCGAGCTTGGCCCGCCACCCTATGCGATCACGAGGCATGATGGGCGCGATATAACGGATCGCTGGGGCGAGGCGCTGATGCTGAAGGAACTGATGCGTGGTGTTTGGGATGAGTGTCAGGCGGGGCGCTGATCTGAGGCTGTGCCGAGCATTCTTGCACAGCCCCTTTGATCAGCCGCTCGATCAGGTGGGTATTAACCTCATCAGCCAGCGGGTGTCCCTCGAGCCAACCCGGCAGGCAGTTGAGAAAACGCGTGATGACATGCCCGACCGCTGCAGCTGTTTCTTGTGCACTTAAGGTATCGCTGAATACCGCGCGCAGAAACGCGTGTTCATAGCTGACGCGTTTGAGGGTGATGCGTTGCTTCTGAGCGGTGTCGAGGTAGGCAAAACCCTGTAATGCCAGTCGAAAATGCAGGGGCCGCTCACGGTGCAGCTGTAAGTGGGCGGCAATCAGGTCCAACAGTGGGTGGGCGCCAGCCGTTCGTTGCCGCACGGGCTGAACCAGCATGAGGAGTTCTTCGTAGAACTCTTCGATCAGATCGAACAACAGGGCTTGTTTGCTGGGGAAATGGTTGTACAGCGAGCCAGGGGCGATACCCACGTGGCGAGCCAGTTCGCGCATGCTGACCTGTCCGAATCCCTTGCTGACGAAAAGCTCCAGGGCCCGTTCCCGGATCGTGTCATACCCACCGCGAGTTTCAGCTATAGACATGAAAGCCACGTCCTGATTTTTTGCCTAGCAATCCTGCAGCGACCATCTCTTTGAGCAGCGGGGCGGGCCTGTATTTCGGATCGCCAAAACCTATTTGCAGGTTGTCCAGAATTCCCAGCACGGTATCCAGGCCAATTAGGTCAGCCAATGCGAGCGGTCCGATCGGTTGGTTGCAGCCCAGGCGCATGCTGGCGTCGATTGCCTGGGCATCGCCGTTTTCCTGAAGGACGAAGATCGCTTCATTGATCATCGGAATGAGGATTCGGTTGACGATGAAGCCCGGGCGATTCTGGGTGTGGATTGCGGTCTTGCCCAACTGTTCGACCAGTGCCCCGGCGGTGGAGCAGGTCGCGTCGCTGGTTTGTAAGCCACGGATCAGCTCCACCAGGCCCATGATCGGCACAGGGTTGAAGAAGTGAATCCCCATGAAGCGTTCCGGGTGCTCGATGCTCGCCGCCAATTCCGTAATCGATAGCGATGAAGTGTTGCTGGCGATCAGGCAATCCAGGCGAGCATGGGTGTCAACTTGCTGCAAGATCTTGCGCTTGAGTATCAAGTCCTCCGTGGCCGCTTCGATCACTACGTCCATTTCATCCAAGTCGGTGTAATGGGTCGAGGTATGGATACGTTGCAGGGTCTCGATGGCTTGCGCGGGGAGGAGTGTCCCTTTTTCAACTTGCCGGTCCAGGTTTTTTTGCACGATTTGCAGGCCCCGGCCGAGCGCCTGTTCATTGATATCGATGAGCAATAACGTATGGCCGGCTGCCGCGCAGGTTTGGGCAATTCCACTGCCCATCGTGCCGGCGCCAATCACTGCAATGTGCTGCAGGGTCATGTTGAGCACCTAAGGTTCGGGGGAAAGTGTGTGTCGACTAGTCACGTTTCATGCCGATCATCACGAATAGCGCGCGGGCGATTTGATCGCTCTTGTTACGCCAGGCATGTCGGGTTCCACGCTGGATGACAATCTCTCCGGGCCGGATCAGCTTTTGTTCGCCATTGTCCAGTTCCAGCCAGAGTTCACCCTGGAGCAGGATGCCGTAGTCAATGGTCGGGGTCGTGTGCATGCCCGGGTGGTCCGGTTCAAAGCATTCGAACAAGCCGGGCAGGGCACCCCCCAATTCCTCGATCATCTGTCCGACATCCGTCGGGTTCTGCATCACGGTGTCCGGGGGAAAATCATAGATTGCCAGGCTGGTTTCGCCCGGACCGGGCACCAGGGAAGGGTGCCTCAGGGTGGGGTCCTGCTGAGCGCCGGCCGTTCCGACTGTTGAGCCGGTGGACCAAAGGTGCGCCATGGCATGGCCGGGAATGGACTCAAAGACACAAGACCGCGGGGCAGCGTCATCGCTGATGAATACGGATTGGCCTGTGGCATCCAGACCGGTGACGACTCTTCGGATTTTCATGGCATTCCCCTGGTGTTGTTGGGCGGGCATCACGTAGCCCCGCCGTTGTGGTGAGCAGGTGTCGTTAATGTCAGGGGCAAATGACGTAGTTACTGAAGCCACCGTGGCGATTTTCGATACCGGTAATCGCGTCGTTCACCTTCTCCAGGCTGAAGGCCGTGTTTTCGAAGAATGAAAGATCCAGCGTTCCGGACTCCACCATGTCCGCCATGGCTTGTCCTTGCCCAGTAGTGAACCAGGCGGAACCGCTGATCTGGATGTCGTTGTCCATGATCCAGTGCAGATCGATGGGGACCTCACCTGCGATAGCACCAATATTGACCAGATGACCGCCGCGGTGAATGGATTTGAGGGCTTGGGTCAGGGTCTCGTGGGGTGCGCCTGGGCCCAGAGCATCGATCACCACATCGACACCTTCACCGTGCGTAACTTCATTGACCCACTCATGGGTTGGCAGCGTGCCCAGGGTGTGGATTTCAATCCGGCCTGGCGTGGCGAGATCTTTCACCCGTTGGAAGAGCTCCTGGTTGCGGGCCGTGCCGAGGATCTTGCGAACGCCCATCGCCAGCGCCAGGGCGACGGCGCCCAGGCCGAGCGTGCCGCTGATGCCATTGATCAACAGGGTGGTGCCAGGCCCGACATTGGCCTTGAGCATTGCCTTGTAGGCGGTACCCAGGTAGCCCAGTCGCGCGGCCGTCTCGAAGCTGAGGTTATCGGGCAGTTTCACCAGGCTGTATTGCGGAGCAGGGATGTACTCGCAAAGACCACCGTATGGATAGTCTTCGAACATGCGCTGGCTTTTTGGCGTGAAACCGAAATAGCCATTGAAGGTATAGGCAGTGCAAGCGATGGTATTGCCCGCACGACAGGCTCGGCAGGAACCACAATGGCGGCCCGGATTGACGTAGACCCGGTCACCAACCTTGAAGTCGTAGACCTGTTCGCCTACTGCCTCGATGACTCCCGTTGGGTCAAGGCCGAAGGTCGCCGGCAGTTTCGGCAGAGGATTTTGGGGGAACCATTTAACCCAGTTGGTCAGGATGTTATGGAGGTTGGGGACGATTCCGCAGGCCTTGATCTTGACGAGCACTTCAGTTGGACGAATGCCCGGTACGGGCAACTGCTCGATGACCATGGGTTTGCCGCCTTCATACAGGCGTGCGGCGCGCATCGTTTTTGCAGTCATGATGTTCTCCGATACTCATATTATTTTTGTCGTAGTACGTAATCCGTGGAGCGACGCTTCAAAACCCTGGCATCAACGTAACCCGTCTTCGCCCTTCACTTCGGCAGCACTCAGGCCGCCCAGCCGCGCATGAATCCTGCCGCCGGTGGCCATGGCCAGGCCAAAAGCGATTTCGCCACGGCGAGGACCATCCCACACGGTCATTTCCGCCACACCGAAATGACTGCGGACATAAGCTGCCTGGATATGCCCCAGCGGAATCATCACCCGGCAACCAAGGCCACCGATAGTCTTGCCCGCTGGAACGATTGCCTTGGGATTGCCCAATGCTTCACGCATCGCCCAGCCGCCGGCTTCGTGCCAGACCGCACCGTGCTCCAGTTCGCCGTCTTCACCAACAATTGCACCCTTGCCATAAGCCTGAACCTGCGAAGCACCGCCCAACGCCTGGATCAACTGCTCCGACAGTTGTGCGCCTAACCCCCTGAGCTCCTGCATGAAGGGCAGCAGATCATCTTCATACCTGCCGGCGTAGGGATTGGCGACCACGGCGGTGGCAACCGCAATGCGCAACGGAGCTGACGCACGCGGGCCTCCCTCGTGAAAGATTTCTTCAACGTCCAGTTTGATCTTACGAACCATCACCAGCGACATGCTTGCCTCCAGAACCAAGAGCCTTATCGGACTCATTATTTTTTTTCGCGACCTTTTGCATTATGCATTTAATGATGTATGGTGCAAGAAATTAGTTTTTGTGCATAAAAATAGGAGAGGAATATGAAGCTGATTTCGTACCGCAAAGAAGGGAAGGCCCATTTTGGCGCCGTGTCAGGTGACGGGGTGATCGAGCTGACCCGTCGTTTTGCGCAGGTTCCGGACCTCGCCTCCTTTCTGGCCAATCGATTGCTGGTACAGGAGGCACACAAGATCGTCGAGACCGCCCAGGCCGATTATTCGTTTTCCAGCATTCAACTGGAGGCCGTCATCCCTAATCCCGGCAAGGTGATCTGCGTGGGCATCAACTATGTGGCTCACGCCGAAGAGGCCGGCAGGAAGGTCGGGGAGTTTCCGGTGATATTCCAGCGATTTGCCGAAACGCTATTGCCCCACGGCGAACCTCTGGTCAGGCCAAAAGTGTCGGAGCAGTTCGACTTCGAAGCGGAACTGGCCGTCGTCATTGGAAAGGGTGGCGCGCACATCGATCCGGCCGATGCCATGGACCATGTGGCGGGCTATACCTGTTTCAACGATGCCAGCGTGCGGGATTGGCAGTTCCATACGCACCAGTACGGCATGGGTAAGACATTCAGAAAAACTGGCGCACTGGGCCCCTGGATCATTCCAGCGTCGGAAATTTCCGATTACCGTAAGCTGGTGGTGCGGGGGGTTCTCAACGGCGAACAACTGCAGGAAGGCAGCCTTTCGGAGTTGGCTTTCGACATTCCTCATTTGATTTCCTACGTGTCCAAGGCACTGCCGTGGAACCCGGGCGACATCTTGGCAACCGGTACCCCGAGCGGGATTGGCTTCAAGCGTAAACCGCCGATTTTCCTGAAACCCGGCGATGTCTTCGAAGTGGTCATCACTGAAATCGGGACCCTTTCGAACGGCGTTATTGACGAAGCCTGAGCGTTGTCCTCTACACAATCATAAAAACTGGAGGTTCCACATGCCCGCATTACCTACCATCAATTTCACCCATTCCGGCGTGTTCTGCTCAGACCTGGATCGGATGGTCGATTTCTACTGCCGCATCCTGGGTTTCATCGTCAGCGACAAAGGCGTGGCCTCGACCGGGCATCGTCTGTTCTTCATGACACAGAATCCCGAACTGCACCATCAGGTCGTGCTCTTTGACGGCAAGCCCGTTGATTTGCCCTTCAACCCGATCAATCAATTGTCGTTCCTGCTCAATTCGTTAGATGACCTGAAGGCGTACTATCAATTCGCTAAAAAAAGCGGCATTGAGGGCATCGCCCAAGTGGACCACGGGAATGCCTGGTCGATTTATTTCAAGGACCCTGAAGGCAACCCCGTCGAGATGTATGTCGATACACCGTTCTATACCGCTCAGCCGTGCAAGGAACCTCTGGATCTCGAGCTACCGACCGAGGTCATTCTGGCCCAGACCGAGGCAATGTGCAGGCGCCGTCCAGAGTTCCAGACGCGCGCGCAATGGATGGACTCCATTCGCACAAAGATTGAGGAGCAGCGGGTCCGAATCGCCTGATCGTTCTGTTCGGTAAAGACGATATCTGGTTGATGAACAGGCGTCGTGATTGCATCAACCAGCATTCGCAATCGACAACTACAAGAAGCGGAGTAGACGATGGACTACGATGTCATCATTGTTGGAATGGGACCGGTGGGTGCCTTGTGTGCCAATCTGGCCGGTCTGTGGGGGCTCAATGCCCTGGTGGTGGACAAGTCCGAAACGGTCTATGCCAACCCTCGGGCCATGGGCTTTGACCATGAAGTGATGCGCGTCTTCGGCAATATCGGCCTGGCTGAGAACATTGCCGAACATGTCATGCCTTACCGCCCTTCGGAATACCGCACGACCGGTTCACAGTTGATCAAGCGCATTGACGCTGCCCAGCCGCCTTTTCCACTGGGTTGGGCGCCGAACTATGTGTTTTCCCAGCCGCCGGTGGAGCGCGCACTTCGTGAAAAAATCACCAGTTTTAATTCGGTAACCGTTGAGCTTGGCGCTGAGGTGTTGTCGGTCAACTCTGCTGAGTCCCAGGCGAATGTCCGTATCCAGGCGAAGGATGGGACCGAGCGCACGGTCACTGCCGCCCATGTGCTGGCGTGTGATGGTGGCACCAGCCCGATCCGCACCGGACTGGGGTTGAAGATGGACGACCTCGCATTCGACGAGCCGTGGCTGGTGGTCGATGTGATCCTCAACGAAGGGGCGGGGGAGGATCTGCCGAAGACCAACGTACAGTTCTGCGAATTGGCCAGGCCGTGCACTTTTGTGGTCGGCCCCGGGCGACATCGTCGCTGGGAATTCATGATCAATCCGGACGAGCAACCTTCGGAAATCTCACAGCCTGAAACGATCAAGAAGCTGATTGCCCGTTGGCTGCCGGAGCAGGACTATCAGTTATGGCGGGCTTCGGCATACCGATTCCATGCATTGATCCTCGAGCAGTGGAAAGCCGACCGGGTGTTCTTCCTTGGAGACGCGGCCCATATGACGCCGCCATTCCTGGCACAAGGCATGTGCCAGGGGATTCGCGATGCCTTGAATCTGGTCTGGAAAATCGCTCTGGTGAAAGAGGGACTGGCCGCTCCGGATTTTCTGGAGACGTATCAGACCGAGCGGATCCCTCATGTGCGCCAGACTACCCTGGCGGCCAAGGAGTTCGGTGGTGTGATCTGCGAGCGCGACAGTGAAAGGGCCGCGAAGCGGGACGCACGGCTGATCGAACATATGAAGGAGAACCCGGGCGGGACCATCCGGCAATCGCTGATCCCCGGTCTGTCCCAAGGGTTTATCGCGCAGGTGTCTCCAGCCGGAGAGCTGTTTCCCCAGCCAATGGTGATCAACCATGCCGGCAAGCAGGCCTTGCTCGATGAATTTACCGGTCAGGCGTTTCGCGTGGTCGTTGCCCCCGGTTTCGATGCCAGTGCATTGTTGAGGTGCCTGCGTAGCAGCCAGTCGCTTAAAGGCTTGCCTATCCACGTCGTACGGTTGGTTAACCCTGAGCAATCAGGGGCTCGTGCTGTCGATGAGTACCAGGAAGTCGATGGGTTGCTAGCGCAATGGCTGGAACAGCGAGGCTGTAATGTGGTGATCGTGCGGCCCGATCACTACGTGTATGGCGGGGCGGTCACGGTGGCCTGGGCGATGGCATTGCTCGAGGGCATGGAGCTTGCGCTGTGGTGCAAGCCGCCGCAGAAGCCCGCGCCGGCCCAAGGCGGTGTTTGCGATAAGACGATCAGGTTCGCACAGGCTTAACGCCTGAAAGGCAACACGCCCTTCGCCTGGCACTGTCCACGAAAACAGTGCCAGGCGAAGGGTTTTTTTACATGAGGCTTATTGAAGCGTGGCTTGTCGGCGCTCTATGGCTTCTACGATCCGGCCCAGGGTTTCCTGGATGTGATTGCGCAGTAAGGTGACGGCTTTCTCGGAGTCGCGAGCCAGCGCCGCTTCCATCAACTTCTGATGCTCGTTGCCCTTGTGCCGCTGGGTAATGCGCTGCTGGGCGGAAAAGCGTCGGTAGCGTTCGGCCCGATCAAACAGCGAGTCGATCATCTTCAACAGCAGGGGCGATGGACACGCCGCAAACAAGGCGAAGTGAAAGGCCTTGTGTCGGGTCGACCATTCATCATCGAGTACCAGCACACCGCTGCCGAGTTTTTTCTCGACCAGATTCAGGCGATGAAATGCCCCGAGCACATCGGCTTCCCAGGCGTCGTCGCCCTGTTGGATGGCATCGGCCAACGCCTCGCATTCCAACAGGCAGCGCATGCGCGTGATGTCGCGAAAATCAGTGACGGAAATCGGGGCAACTCTGAAGCCTTTGTTATCGCTGGCCTCAACCACACCGTCCTGGGTCAGTCGATTGAGGGCTTCACGAATCGGCGAGCTGCTGAGTCCGTAGGTCTTGGACAACTCTGCGACCTTGAGCTTTTCACCGGGGGCCAGCTCACAACAGACGATCGCTTTTTTCATCTTCGTCAACGCGACATCGATCAGCGGAACGCTGGGAGAGTGAATCATGGTCGGAGTCGTCCTTAAATTTGCACTAAACGCATTTTATGCGCAAAACAAAGTTTAGTGCAAAGACTGATTAAGCGCCTGCTGTCGATGGGGTTTTCTGCCAGGTCTTTCGGGCCACTGCCTGCTGTCCCTCCTTCTCTCAACCCTCAACGCGCGGTGCCCGCCTGAATCCGCTTGACTTTGATTTTGCGCAGGGATAGTTTTTTGTGCACAAAGTGATACTGAGTGCAATAAAAGCATTTTTACGCATTGTGGCGACGCCAGCGGTATTCGCGGCCAATGCTGCGAGTGGATGACCTTTTACAAAAACAAAAAAACAGGAACATCTTCATGAAAACAGCCAACCAGCGGTTCTGCCCGTTGCCGGTCTCCAGCCTTGCTTGCGCAGTCAGCGCAACGGTACTGCTGGGCCTTTCAACCCAGGCGCAAGCGTTCCAGATCGATACCGGTAATCCCGACCTTTCGGCGACCTGGGACAACACCATCAAGTACAGCAACGCCTGGCGCGTGAACAAACTCGATCACAAGGTGGCGGTGGGCCCTGGGACCTCCAACAGCAATCCCAACCTGGACGACGGCGATCGAAATTTCGATCGCGGTCTGATTTCCAATCGTCTGGACATCCTTTCCGAATTCGACATCAAGTACAAAGACGTCGGTGCACGCCTCAGTGCGGCGTCCTGGTACGACAACGTCTACAGTCAGGACAATGACAACGATTCGCCGGGCACCGCCAACTCGGTGAGTGTCGACCACGATGAATTCACCAGCGACACCCGCCGTATCCATGGCCAACGGACTGAAATCCTCGACGCGTTTGTCTATGGTTCGACGGAAATCGGCACGACCTCGTTGTCCGGGCGGCTCGGGCAGTTCACCCAGATTTACGGTGAAAGCCTGTTCTTCGGCGCCAACGGCATTGCCAACGCCCAGTCCACCGTGGACCTGGTGAAGCTTCAATCAGTCCCCGGTTCCCAATTCAAAGAAATCCTGATGCCCACCAAGCAGGTGTCTGGCAACTGGCAACTGAACGACACCGTGAGCGTGGGGGCTTACTACCAATTTGAATGGAACAAGACCCGTCTGCCCGCCGCAGGTAGCTACTTCAGCGGTGCGGACTTTGTGGGTGAAGGCGGGGAGCGGGTGTTCTTCCCCACGGGTGAGTTGCGTCATGGCAAAGACAAGGAGGCGAGGGACTCCGGGCAGTTCGGCGCACAATTGAAATTCGCGGTGGAGGACTGGGAGTTCGGGCTCTACGCCGCGAAGTATCACGAAAAAACACCGGTGTTCTACTTCCGCCCGGCCGCGCTGGTGCCGGGGGCCGACGACTCGTTTATCAACGTCTATCCCGAGGACGTGAAGGTCTTTGGTGCCAGCTTCAGTACGCTGGTGGGCGAGGCCAATATTGCCGGTGAAACATCGATCAGGCTCGATACGCCCCTGGCGGGTGTCGGCGGCACCATCGTCACTGGCATGGACGCCGACAACGATTCCAACCCCGCGTATCCCATTGGTCGGTCGTGGCATGCCCAGGTATCGATGATCAATGTCTACGGCGGATCCGCGTTGTGGGACGGCGCTTCCCTGGTGGGTGAACTGGCGTTCAACCGACGGCTGAGCGTGACCAAGAACGCCGATCAACTGGACCCCAACACCACGCGCGATGCGTTCGCCATGCGCTTCACGTTTGAACCGCAATACTTCCAGGTTTTTCCTGGCATCGACGTCCAAGCGCCGATCACCCTTGGCTATAACCCGTCCGGGCGTTCTTCCGTCACGCCCCAGGCATTTGGCCCGGAACATGGCGGCGACCTGACCCTGGGTCTCAAGGCCGATTACAAGAAGCAGTGGTACGCCTCGCTGAGCTACACCAACTTCTTTGGTGAGGCCGGGCCCGTCATCAATTCAGCCAATTCGTTCACCTATCAGCAAAACATGAAAGACCGGGATTTCGTGGCGTTTTCGGTCCAGCGAACCTTTTAAGCAAAGAACAGGCGGGCCCTGATAATGATAAAAATTAAACTGCTGTTGCTGTCCACTCTGTCGATCTCCCTCTCTGTCGGTACCGCGCTGGCAGCGGTCAGTCCTGACGAGGCGGCGAAGCTCAAGACCACGCTGACGCCCATGGGCGCCGAAAAAGCTGGCAACGCCGATGGCTCGATCCCGGCCTGGACCGGCGGCTTGACCAAGGATGTCGCCGGGGCCAAGTTCGGCGATGTGCCTGCCGATCCGTTTCCCGGCGAAAAACCGCTGTTGCAGATCACCGCCAAGAACGCTGCGCAGTACGCCGACAAGTTGAGTGAAGGAACCAAAGCCCTGTTGGCCAAATTCCCCGACACCTTCCACCTTGATGTCTACCCGACTCACCGCAGCGCTGCGGCGCCGGACAGCGTCTATCAAAACACCTTCGCCAATGCCACCAATTGCAAGACCACCAGCAATGGTCTGTCAGTAGAAGGGTGCTACGGCGGGATCCCGTTCCCGATTCCGAAAAACGGCAACGAGGTGATCTGGAATTTCCTCCTGCGGGTCGAAGCCGAATCGATACAGATGGGCTACGCCAATGTCATCGGTAACGCCGACGGGACGCGGACGTTGGCCAGTCGTGGCGTGGAAAACTGGCAATACCCGTATTACTACAAAGACGGTGCTGCGGATAAATGGTCCGGGCAGTATGCGCTGCTGCGGTTCCTGACCAGCGAGCCACCGTTCAAGGCCGGGGAATCGCTGGTAACCCATGACAGTATCAATGCCCAGCAACCCCGGGAGGCCTGGCAGTACCTGGTCGGCCAACGTCGCGTGCGGCGTGCGCCAACCGTGGGCTATGACACGCCGGACTTCGTCGCTTCAGGCGCCAACTATTTCGATGAGGTGCACGGCTTCATTGGCCATCCGGATCGCTACGACTGGAAACTGGTGGGCAAGAAAGAACTGTTCATCCCCTACAACGACAACAAATTCCATGCTGAAAAACGCGACGATGCCTTTACCGCCAACCACCTGAATGCGAATAAAGTGCGCTGGGAACTCCACCGTGTCTGGGAGCTTGAGGCCACGGTTGCGCCGGGCAAACGCCACGCCGTGCCCAAGCGTCGATTCTTCATCGATGAAGACAGCTGGACCATCTCACTGGTGGATGGCTACGACGCCGAGGGCAAATTGTGGCGTGTTTCCCAGGTGTTGCCATTCGTGGTGCCGTCCATCCCGGCGGTGGTGGTCAAGCCTGTGGTGATCTACAACCTGCAGGCCAAGACCTACAGCGTCGTCCAGGGCCTGAATGGGGAAACCTACAGCGTGATACCGCGCAAACCCGAAAACTTCTTCACCGGAACGTCGGTGGCATCCGGGTCGGTTCGCTAAGCCTCGCGACAATCGGCTAAAACGTTGGCTCTCTGTAGGTGGTGCACGCCCATCGCTTCCAGAGAGCGGCATCATCGGGGTTCTGACATGCCTATTTTGTATTCGCGTCACATCAAGGCCTTCTTGGCCAGTCTTTGGATGGCGACGATGGTTTATGGCTCGGCGGCTTTAGCGCAAACGACTGGATTGCCGCAGCAACCGGCCATCCACAGCACGATGGCAACTCAGTCGGTCATGCTCAGTGTGGCCCGGGCAGGGCAGCGGTTGGTGGCCGTGGGCGAGCGAGGTTTCATTATCGTCTCGGATGACAACGGGGCGACCTGGCGGCAAGTCGGTTCGCCGGTCAGCGTGACGCTGGTCAAGGTGCGTTTCATCGATCACAACCAGGGCTGGGCGGTCGGGCATGCGGGGATCGTCCTGCACAGCACGGATGGTGGAATGACCTGGGCGAAACAGCTCGACGGCATCCAGGCTGCCGAAATTGAACTGGAACAAGCCAGGCGCGACACCGACGGGCAGGCTCCGGAGCGTCTGTCCCTGGCTCAACAGTTAATGGATGAAGGGCCGGATAAGCCGTTGCTCGACGTGCTTTTCCTCGATGCACGAAACGGTTGGGTGGTGGGGGCCTATGGTCTTGCTTTCGTCACTCATGACGGCGGGCTCAGTTGGCAAT
This sequence comes from Pseudomonas sp. P105, assembly GCF_032614175.1. NCBI lineage: Bacteria > Pseudomonadati > Pseudomonadota > Gammaproteobacteria > Pseudomonadales > Pseudomonadaceae > Pseudomonas > Pseudomonas sp. P105. The sequence goes on along the minus strand of NZ_CP126693.1, from coordinate 3,840,843 downwards.
CCATTCGCTCCCGCGTCGAGAATCCAAACGGTTTGCATCTCTACGGTATCGCGCAGGTAGGGACCGATGTCTTCATGACGGGCGAGCAGGGGACGTTGCTGCGTTCCAGCGACACGGGCCAGTCCTTCGAGGCACTGCCGCCCCCTTATGAAGGAACGATCTTCGGTCTAGCAGTCACCGACAACCATTCGATCCTGGCGTTCGGACTGCGTGGTAAAGCCTTCGAGTCGCGGGATCGCGGCGAGACCTGGAAGCGCCTCGACACCTTGCAGCCGGTGACGTTGACCAGCGGCCTGCGTCTTGATGACGGTTCGGTCCTGCTGGCAGACGAATCGGGCCGGGTGCTGCGTTTTGCCGATGGCGATACACAAGCCACCGCCCTTCAGATATCTCAACCTCGTTACTTCACGGGCATGACGCAAGCGGCGAACGGTGACCTGATCATCAGCAGCACGCGGGGCATGCTGTCGTCCGCCCTGAAAGTGGAATCGTCGGAGCCGTCACGATGAACAGTTTTACGCACTCTGCCGAACACTCGCCTGCACTTGCATCATCGACGTTTGATCCTGCTTCCGGGACCTTGGTCGAGCGATTGCTGTTCAATCATCGCAGCATTGTGCTGGGCATCTGTGTGCTGCTCAGCCTGGTGCTCGGCTATCAGGCGCTGAGCCTGAAGCTCAATGCCGCCTTTGAAAAAATGATCCCCACTGATCACCCCTATGTGCAGAACTATCTGCAAAACCGCAGCCAGCTGGGAGAGGGCGGCAATACCTTGCGGATTGCGATCGAGGCCAGGCAGGGCAATATTTTAAGCGCCGCATACCTGGAAACGGTCAAGAAGATCAATGACGAAGTGTTCTTGCTCCCCGGTGTCGATCGGTCCTACATGAAGTCCCTCTGGACGCCGGCCACGCGCTGGATTGGCGTGACCGAGGAAGGCTTCGACGGCGGGCCAGTCATCCCGGACGATTACGACGGCTCGGCCAAAAGCCTGGAACAGGTGCAGCAGAACATCGAGCGTTCGGGCGAGGTGGGGCAGCTCGTGGCCTCCGATTTCAAGTCCAGCATCGTGCTCCTGCCGCTTCAGGAAAGCACCTCGGATAACGGTACTCCGCTGGACTACAACGCACTGTCAAACCGACTCGAACAGATTCGGGCCAAGTATGAAAACCAGGACATCCAGATTCACATCACTGGTTTCGCCAAGGTGGTGGGAGACCTGATGGACGGCATGCGGCAAATGCAGTTGTTCTTCGCCGCGACCCTGGTGATCTGCGGGCTCGTGTTGTTCTGGTACACCCGTTGTGTGCGCAGCACAGTGCTGGTGCTGCTGTGCTCGATCATCGCGGTGGTCTGGCTGCTGGGTTTGCTGCCGACCCTGGGCTTCGACCTGGATCCGTATTCCATCCTGGTGCCGTTCCTGGTGTTTGCCATTGGCTTGAGCCATGGCGCCCAGAAAATGAACGGCATCATGCAAGACATCGGCCGCGGTGCCGACAAGCTGGTGGCGGCGCGCTTCACCTTTCGCCGGCTGTTCTTGACCGGGCTGATGGCGCTGGTGGCGGACGCCGTGGGATTTGCGGTGTTGATGATCATCAAGATCCCGGTGATCCAAGACCTGGCGGTTACCGCGACCCTGGGTGTGCTGACACTGATCTTTACCAATCTGATCCTGCTGCCGATCTTGCTGTCATACACCGGCGTGAGCAAAGTGGCGGCGCAACGGGAAGCCGCCAACGACCGTTTTTCCCAGTTGGACGCCCATCACGCACGGCATCCGCTCTGGGCTTTCCTGGATCGCTTCACCGAACGCAAATGGGCCACCGGCGCGATCCTCATCGGAGGGGTGCTGGGGGCGGTGGGCTTTGCCATCAGTCTTCACGTCAAGATTGGCGACTTGAATCCCGGCGCACCGGAGCTGCGTCCCGAGTCGCGCTACAACACCGACAACCGCTTCATGGTCAGCAACTTCTCCGCTAGCAGCGACAAGTACGTGGTGATGGTTAAGACCCCGCAGTATTTCTGCGCCAATTATCAGACGTTGGTAACAGTGGACGCCCTGGAGGCGCAACTGCAGCAGCTGCCGGGCGTGGTGTCCACCACCTCGCTGGCGGCGCTGAGCAAGCAGGCCGCCGCCGGCATGAACGAGGGCAGCATGACCTGGTATGAAATTCCCCGTAACCAGGGGCTCCTGAATGCAATCATCACCCGCGCCCCCCGTGAGTTGTTCAACCAGAACTGCGACTTGTTGACCGTGTACGTGTACCTCACCGACCACAAGGCTGACACGCTCACCCGCGTGGTGCAGACGGTCGAGCAGTTCGCGGCAGGCCATGACAGCGACCAGATCCAATTCTTGAACGCGGCGGGCAACGCGGGTATCGAGGCCGCTACCAATATCGTCGTGAAGCGTTCCAACATCCAGATGCTGTTCATGGTGTACGCGGCGGTCATCGCCCTGTGCTTTATCACCTTCCGCTCTTGGCGTGCGGTGGTCTGCACGGTGTTGCCGTTGATGCTGACCTCTGTGTTGTGCGAGGCCTTGATGGTGGGGCTCAATATAGGTGTGAAGGTGGCGACCCTTCCGGTGATTGCGCTGGGGGTGGGAATCGGTGTGGATTACGCGCTCTACATCCTCAGCGTGACGCTTGCCAACCTGCGCAATGGTTCCAGCCTGTCGGATGCCTATTACCTGGCACTGTTGTCCACTGGCAAGGTGGTGGTGATGACCGGGATTACCTTGGGCGTGGCCGTGACCACCTGGGTACTGTCGCCGATCAAGTTCCAGGCCGACATGGGCATTTTGCTGGGCTTCATGTTCGTCTGGAACATGGTGGGGGCGTTGATCCTGGTGCCCGCGCTCGCGCATTTTCTCCTCAAGCCCAAGCCACAAACTGTGAGTGTTTAAATGACTGTAATGATAAATATCCTGGGCTTGTCCGGCAGCCTGCGTCGGCAGTCGGCACATACAGCGATCCTGCGTACTGTGGCCGATCGATTGCCTGAGCATGTCCGGTTGACGCTCCATGGATTGGACAGTATTCCCCCATATAACGAGGATGATGATGGCGCTCATGCGCCACAGGCCGTGATTGCCTTGCGCGCCGCCGTGGCGGCGGCCGATGGGGTATTGATCGGCTCGCCGGAGTACAACCACGGTATGTCCGGCGTGTTGAAAAATGCGTTGGACTGGTTGTCCCGTCCTCATGGGAAATCGGTGCTGCAGGGCTGTCCGGTATTGAGTTTCACTGCCTCGCCGGCGTTCACGGGTGGGGTGCGCGCGCATCAACAGCTCAATGAAACGCTCTGGGCGATCCAGGCGGTGCAGGTTGTCTATCCGCAGATCGTGATCGGCAACGTGACCAGCAAAATAGATCAGGGGCAGCTACGGGACGAATCAGCTCGGGCTTTTTTATTGGATGGCGTTGGCGCGTTGATCACGCAGATCGCTAACGCGCCTATGAGGGGACGTTCACGTTGCTCTTGATGCCTGCTGGAAACGAGTCCAGAATTAAGTCCATTCCTGCTTCAGGAATAACGGAAACCCCTTAGATTTCAATGGGTCGGACGCTAGATACGAGTCTCGTTTCCCGCTCCAAGATTCAGAAAAAAGATAGATTGGCCTATGTCCGAGCAAGATGCCCTCGACATTCTCACGATGGTATCGCTGATGCATCGTAAGCTTGATGTCACCTGCAAGATATACCCTTAGGTTCAGTAGGGTGAGCCAGCGGATTTCTTCAGCCCCTTCGTCCCGACTCACCTCTATCGAGAAAAATGCGATGCCGGTCTATTTCATTGAACTCGAGTGCTTTGGCTCATGCCTCCTGAGGCACCGCTTCAATCGAACATCAATGCCCGCGTCAAACTAAGATCATAATCCGTATCACCCAAATGGCTAGCCATACACATCAAGCCAAACCCCACGGCCTTATGCTTGTTCCAAAGTCTTTCAAGATTTTCTACCAGCGGCAGCAAGCATTTTTCTTCGTAGGGGCTGAGCTCGAAGTCGCTCGGCTGTGAGCCAATCGTGTCGAAGTAATCGCTAGCCACCAGCTCCTCCTCTGCATCCGATCGCAAGCAAGTCATTTCATCGTAGGCGCTGTAACAGGTCTCGCGCTCCTCGGCCATGAATGCTTGGAACTCGGCTTCGTCGTCGGGGAGTTCCTCCCTCAAGTCATCGGGTACATCGGCCAGGCTTTTTATGAGCTTCCCACGATAGTCCTGCTTGAGTCGGGCAACGAAGTAATCGAGGCGATCGAATTTATCGGAGGTGTCCGATAACCATCCGGCTTTGACGTTCAACCATCGCGCATCACTGACTTTATCCATCAGAGTGTCCAGGTCGTCTCCTAGTGGAGTACGGCCGAATACCGTTTTCAGAAAATCGTGCTGCTTGTTGAACTCGTCGTATTGTTTTTCGTAAGCAGAATCTATTTCGTTCGCTTGTTTGATAGTCATAGGTAAGGCTCGTTTGGACTGCCTAAGAGTAGGGCGGTGGTCTGGAAAGTGGCCGTGATTCAGATAACGAAAAACCTGCCAGGTCGTTATTCTTCGATGCCCATTACCGTGTATACGCCGGGCTTTACCCGCACGTACTGTACTTTGGCACCTTTACCAACACTGAATCCATCCGCACCGGTCTTTCCATCTTGTGCGTTGTTGGCGACGGTGGTCCCAATCGCCGACTTCTTGAAGAACTCGAAACCAATCCGATATTTTTCCACCAGCTCCTTACCCTCGGGGCACATTACCCGGCGTCGCTCCGAGGTCAGCTCCTGAACCTCGAAAGGGTCGTTCAGGGCACCATTACGTATTTCCAGCAGAATGGATTCATACAACGTCATGCTTTTTCCCTTAGAGTCAGGCGGTCAGAAGGAATCCTGGCCGCCGGGATTGATCGTCAATGCGCGGGTGAAACACGCCCATTGTTAAAAAACGCGAACCGCACCGGCCGCTATAGGCAGGAAGAGCCAGGCCTCTGTCACAGGTTTGCCGGAAGCAGCCTCAATCGCTTGGGCATACGCGTTGAGTTGGCCGGCATGTTCCTGGGCCAGCCGCTCCCACTGTGCCTCGGGAGATGGATTGGATTTATGGTCAATGAGTACCCACCCCTCTTTTGTATCCAGCAGCAGGTCGATGCGTCCATTCAGTACCTGCCCTGAGGTGAGCAACTGTTGCACCGGGTACTCGGCCATGGCTTTAGCCTGCGGCCACCGGGACTCGATCCACGCATGCAAGGCAGATAGCTGATTGATGACCTGGCTGGCGCTCACATGCTCATGTACTTCATGGTTCAGCAGCAGGCGCTGCACTTCGTCCAGGACGACGGGACGGCTTGGATCGGTGAACGAGAGGCACAGACTGGCGTGAATCGCGGTCCCCAATGCACTCATTTCCGGGATGCCCTGCAAGGCAATGCGGGTACCGATTTGGCATTTTTCGCCGGCGCCAGTCACCGATCGGATGACGCTACTGGACGGTTGAAAGCTCAGTTGCATGCGGGGCTCGGCAGCTACCAGTGGTGCAAACCAATGCAGATTTTGCATGGCAAATGGGATAGGTTCTGGCGTATGGCCGGCGGTAAGTGTTTGACAGTCGGCCGGCAGCGTTTTTCCGTTAGGTAAACGTAGGACCTGCTCGCCTGGAGTTGTCATCAGCCACGGAGCCTGGACGCAGTCGAGCCACTGCCCGGTTGTTTTTCTGCCGGAACGTGCAATCACCAGCAGATCGCGGGCGCGGGTCATGCTCACGTAGAGCAGGCGTTTTGATTCTTCAACAGCTTCCTCTCGGCACGTTTGGGCCAGGCTGGTCTGCTCGAACTTCTCGGCCAGTGGGACCTTCTGCTGTTTGCCTAGAGGCCAAGGCCAGTAGCGGATGAAGCGGTCGTGCAATGGTTTGTGCGGATCGAACGCGCTATTGGAGCGCGAAGAAACGGACCATAGACGGTCGCCAATATCGCGAGCCAAATCCATCAGGATGACAACCGGCCATTCCAGACCTTTGCTGGCGTGGTGGGTCATCACCTGAACGGCGTCCAACGCCGGTGTGGCCAATGCATCATTGTTAGCGCTGGCCGTTTCGCCCAACCAGAGCACCAGCCCGGAGATAGATGCAGCCCCCAGCCCATTTCGGCATAGGTCCTCATATTGCTGCGCCAAGTCGATTATTGCGTCGAGGTTGGCCATGCGCTTTTGAGCCTGTGCTGGCGAGGTTGACCAACTCGTGACGCGTGAAGGTAAGTCACACTCAGCGATTAAGCGTTGCAACGCTTCCACAGGCGTCAGCAATGGAAGGTCCGCACGCAGCCGCGCCACTGCCGCAACCAGGGGGTGTGCCCGATAATCGTCGACGTCTTGTTCGCGCCACAGCGCTTTTGGATGACCCGCATGCAAATAACGCAGGCGTTCCGCAACCCAGCTCTCCGGCTCTTCTGCCTCAGCCAGCGAAACAATCTGCGCGGTAGCCAGGGTATCGAAGGGATCATTCAAGCGACGCAAGCACGCCAGCGCCAGGGTTGCTTCTGCGGTAGCCAGCAAACCGGGCTGCGCAGTGGAGCAGGGCATTCCCGCTGCTACGAGGGCGGCGGCCACTTTGGCGACGTTGCTGTGGGAGTAGCAAAGTACGGTGATATCGCCCAGCTGGACGTCACGGATTTCCTTGCTGGTTTTATCGAATACCTGATGCCGGTTTTTCACCAGCTGGCCAATGCCTTCGGCCAACGCACTCACCTGCTCCTCGGCATTGCTGCCATCGAGTAACCAATTGGCGAAGGCGGGCCCGGGCAGTTGGTCCGCTCGAGTAGGTATCAGCTGAACTTCGTCGGGCGGCAAGCTGCTGGAGAACGCGGGGCCAAACACTTCGTTCGCCAGCTCGACCAGCTCCGGTCGTGAGCGCCACGAGTTACGCAACACCTGTTTCTCACCGCCCATTTCGGGTAACGTGTTTAGGATGGCCTGCATCAATGCACAATCGCTGCCACGGAAGCCATAGATGGCTTGCTTGATATCGCCTACCCAGTAAACCCGTTTGGCAAAGCGAGAAAGCTTCAGGAAGACCGCCAACTGCATCGGGCTGGTGTCCTGGAACTCGTCAACCATGACCAGATCAAGTTCTTGCTCCAGCACCTGAATCACGGCGGGGTTGTCTAGCAGTTTCAGCAATGCGTGTTCCTGGTCGGCAAAGTCCAGCACGCCGAGCTCAAGTTTGCTCTGGCCGTACACGTGCAATGCGTCGATGGCCAAGGTGAACACTTGTTCCAGATACACCGTGATATCGCGATGCAAGTCCGTGTGTTCGGCGTAGCGCTCGACCGTTTCGGTCAGGCTTGCAACCAAAGGCTTGAGCTTGGCTTCCGGGGCCGATTTGGCCAACTTTGCCCAGGCACTCCAGCGCGCGTTGCCTTGCAGCAACTCACGGTGGAAATCCATGAGCAGGGATACATAGTCAGCCGTTACTTTTTTGTCGCTATCAGCGGCGACCAGTTGAGCGAGCGCATCGGGAATAATGCCTAGGAGCTCACCACTCAAGTCGGTTTTGGTCGCAGTGGGGAAATGCTCAAGCATGTCCTCGGCATTGCGGACAGCAAAGCCACGAGCCAGATCGAGGTCGATGTCGTTGGTGCGTAATTGATCCAACAGTCTGCGCAGTTCATCGAGCCAGTTGTTGCTCGCATAGTCGCCCTGTTGATGGGTGACCTCCAGGCCAAGACGGCGTGCGATGGCAAGGAAGGTGTCCATGCTTTCACCATGCAGGACCCGATCTACTGCCTGATTGAGCAGCACTTTCGCCTGATTCTCTTCCAGGACTCGCTGTTGTGGTGGCATGCCTGCTTCAAATGCGAAGCGCTCAAGCAATTGGCCGCAAACGCTGTTGACGGTGCCTATTCGGGCCTGCCCCATAGAGGTCGCCAAGCCAATCTCACCTTTTTTGAGTAGATGGCTGCGTACTCGCTCACGAAGTTCGGCGGCCGCTTTTCGTGTGAAGGTGGTGGCAATAACGCCTGCAGGTTGGACCTGCTGACTGAGCAATTCCTGGTGCAGAATCTCTGTGAGCCGGTGAGTTTTTCCGCTGCCGGCGCCTGCGCTGATAAAAGTGATGTGCGCGTTCTTAGGCATTGTCATTGCTCCCATCCGGCCAGGGCCAGGTAGTCGTTGTAGGCTTCCTTGAGGTATTCCATTGGCATCGCTTTCTCGGGCGGTGTTGAAGCCTCGTCCTCTTCAATGCTTTCCAGTGCCACTTCAAAGACGCCCGCAGTGATTTGCACCTGACGCCATTTCCAGGCCTCGGTAAAGCTCTGCCAGAGTTCGGGCGTGGTGCTTGGCGGATTGGCGGGCACCCGTTCCGAATCGGCAAATACGCGGTCATCCGGTGTCAGCAGGCGGGCGGACTCCAGAATGAAATACGCCACGGACGGCAACGAATTGGTCTCCTGACGCAGCAACTCGGCGTAAATCGCCAGTTGCAAATGGCGGTTCGCCTTGAGTTGTTCGGGATATTTTTTGCCGCCGGCCCACTTCATATCGACGATGGCTCGATGCCCGTCTTCTGTAGTCAGTACCAGGTCGGCAGAACCCGCCAGAGCGCCTCCAGCGAATTGCCCGTCCAACGCCTGCTCTGCGGTTACAACGCGGACATTGGCATTGGCAAAGTGTGCTCGCAGCTGGGTCATTGCACGCAACACTCGGTGGCGCAGGGTCGACAGATCAGCACCGCGCCCCTCCATCAACAGCACTGCCCCTTCTTCAAGCACCACACGCGGGAAATGAGTCGAGAACCACGCGGCGAAGGCTGCCGCGTCCATGGTCAACGCGTCGGCTCGGCTGAAAAAGTGCTCAGCTAAACGGTGAGCAAGTGAACCGTTCAGAAGAAAACTGTCGCTCAGGCTGAGGCTCTTGGATGCCTGAATCTTGGCTCCGTATTGCAGCAACCACTGATAAGGGTTGAACAGCAGCAGGTTGAGACTCGAGAAAGAGGCTTTTTCAGGTAGAGTCAGTGGCACGTCTGCGGGCAGTTTCCACCAGCGCTTGCGCACCGGTAGGGGGCTCGACAGCCGGGGAGGGCAGAGTGGGCTTGGCGCAAGCAGAAGGTCCTCTAGCACGTGTACCTTCGGGTGCTGCACAACCGCTTCGATCATCTGCCAAAGTGGATGACTTTCCTCATGTGGCGGCGCCAGCACCAGCGTTAGATTGCGGTTCGCGGCCAGCAAAGGCCGTAGCCAGTCCTGGGCCGCTTGAGCCATCAGCGTTCCACCGCCGGGCAGCGCCACTCCTGCATTTGCGAGTTGCAGCAGTTCCGCCTTGGACCACGGCGAAATGGTGGGCAGTGCCGGCATGGCCAGATTCCACCACACCACCGTGTCCGAGCTCTCAATGGCGGCCCCCGGGCGGGAAACGGTTGAATGAGCGCCGACCTGGGCGGCCAGTAACGGATTATCCGTGCCACTCGCAGTGGCCTGTTCGATCACCTGCTGCAACTGCCGTGGACGCAACCGCTCGACGCCTTGAAGTTGAAGCGTCTCTAGTGTTTCCAAAGCAGCTTCGCACTGCGCATAACCCGCCCGAGCAGCTAGGCTGTGTGCGGGTTCTTCATGGCCCAGGCGCGGCTGAAAGAACGCCAGCAAGCGCTGGACACGCAGCAGCACTTCGCTCAGCGGCGCGCCTTCATCAACACTGAACGTGGGAGCTTCGAGCCAGTGGCCAATGGATGTCCGAACACGAGGCGCTTCGGCACCGTAGTGTTCTGCGATCCGCTCCAGGACTGCTTCCCATTCGGCTCCGACAATACCCGGCATACTCGATACCTTGGTCGCCAACTGTCGACGGGCAAACAGCCGAATCGGGCATATCGGATGGGTCAGAAACTGTAATAGCGCCGGGTAATTCAGTGGCGCCCAAAGCAACTCCATTGCCAAAGGCAATACCTGCAGGGCTGGCCGCAAATCGCTGCTGCCATTCAGGCCATGGCGAGCTTGGTTTGCACCGACTAAATGACCATCAAGGCAGCCGCCTTCGGCATCGGCCACCAGCAAGGTCTGCACGCTTTCATCCAGCGAGCGGCTCAACCAGCTCGCCGCCAACACTCGAGTCTGTGCCTGAACTACCTTTACCGTGCCGTCCTCTTGCCACGGCATCGGTGTCACGCGCTCACCGGCAATGCTCTTGCGCAGTTGCGTCTGCAACTGGCCTAGGAAGCCTTGCGCCGTGCCCACGGGCACCTCAAGGCGCTCGTGTGGGAGTTGATGCAGCACCGCGTGCCAACCAAGTGGGTACACCTCCCAATCGTCAGCCAGCAGCACATTCTTGATCGGTGGTCGCCGCACAGCCAGAGCCGCGGCAACATTGTGCAGGCGTTGCCCAATCGATGGCGCGACTACCTCGCGGGCTTTCATCTCTACCTCGGTAAGGTCCTTCAGGCGTTGGCTGGCATCTGCCTCCACGCGCCCATCCCAACCGTACAGATACAAGTCATCTCGCCAAGCCAGCAATGCTGCGGACACACCCAGCTCATCAGCGGAAAAACTGGCGTTGTAGAAACGCTGTGCGTTGTTGCAGTGTGCCAGGCAATCCCGATACGCCGCTGTACGCTGCGCCGCGCAAGGCTGGCGTGCTGTCAGGCCCAGTTGGGTTTCCAGAATATCCAGAAATCCTTGTGGCCCGACCGTCAAAGCGCCCAGCTCATTGCTCGCCCGGGTTGCCCGTTGACCATCGAGTTGCATACCGAACGTGATGAGCATTTCAGACACGTTGACGCTCCTTGTGAACGTTGAGGGTTCAACACACCGCTATCGGTGAGTTGTTGTAACGACCGAAAGACGAAACACATTTAGCGGCTGGCGGCTACCTTACGAACGAGGTGCGACGGATTGCGTCGTGGTCGACACGTTTGTCAGCGAAGACGCTGTTCTCGCCATATTTGCGACTTATCCAGGATTGAGCCAACTCAGGGCTCGATGAACACGTAAGGCGAGGTTGGGGTGGTGGGCGTTGCGTTCGTTGTGGTGGCGAGTCTTGAGCGACTGGTAATCCATTCCAGGAGTTTCCTTGGGGCAGAGGATGTCCGCTTGGCCTTGGTTATCGAGGCTGTATCGGCGGATTAGGCTCAGGCTTGAGCATTCGGGGATACTCAGTCCAGCGCATTCTCGCGCAGTGTGGCGATAAGCTATCACTTGTTGAGGGGAGGGATCCACAGGTGGAGAAACGTCAGCGAACCTGAGTGGGAGCGTTGAAACACTTGTAACCGGGATACTGGGCTTCGGCAGTGACCTTGGCCATGGCCGAGCTCACTGCTTGTACGGTGATGGTGAAATTGGCTTGCGGACCGGCAGTGGCGATGGAGCGTTGCATGAAGGCGCTGTAGGTTTTCATGAGTGCTGGCTCTGGGTTGTATTGACGAGTCTTCATTGTTGTGATCAGCCGCGACAGGATGTGTCGTGATGCGTGTACGACACAAAATGTCGTTGTCATTTCGATAATGAGCCCTATCGAATGATCAACCGGAAGGCTGTCCGAATGAGCCCTGATGAAAAAGTATTCCAGTTTCTGGATGCCCAGTTGCCCGATGCCGAGAGCATGCGGTTTGTCGAGTCGCGGTCGCCATGCGTTGCGGATGCAGACATTGGCATGCCGTCCTTGAGAGTGTTGAAAGCGCCTGCCGACGGCAATCTTGCCTACCTCACGATCAAGGTCGCGAGCCCCCTGGTCACCATGGTCGATCCCGCGTTACTGCGCATTCTGTATCGTTCGCTGCGCGATGACGCGCTCGCCTCAGACCCGGATGCGCTCAATGATCTTGGCTGGCTATGGATCAACGGTCGTCGCGTCCCTTTCGATAGCGTCCTCGCTCGACGGTTGTTCAAACTCGCGTATGTGTTGGGATCGGGTGAGGCGGCATTCAATCTTGGCGAGCAAGCCTGGTACGGCCGAGGCATGTGCGTTAACCAAGACCTTGCGACCAGTTACTACGAGCAGGCCTATGAGCGCGGCATCACGTGTGCGGCGCAGGCGTTGGGGCGTTTGCATGAAAAAGGACTGGATGGCTAGGCGCCAGACTTTGCCAAGGCTACGCACTGGTACCGGCTGGCTGCCGGAGCTGCGTTTGTGTCAGGAGAAAAATTCTATGGGTTTTGAGAGTTGGGCATCGATGGCGATGCTGGGGCTGATCCCTTCAGTGCTGGTTGCGCTGTACACGCGATGCGGCAAAACCTGGCGTTTACTCAGCGATTGGTATGTCACTACGCAGGAACGTCGAACTCGCGCGAATTGGCATGCCGAGGAAAAGCGCGAGCTCAGATCGGCGTTGCGAGCGGAAAAGGCTCATGTGGAACAGCTACAGCGCAAGGTGGAAATTCTGCTGGCCTTGCTGCCTGTGGCGTAAAGCGAGCGTAACAGAGGAGTAATGACATGCCCATAAGACCAAGACCCTTCACATTTGTCTGTGGCAAATGTGGCTGGAAGAAAACGGTCGTGCCACTTAGCGATGCCCTTGAACCGAGGGATTGGTGCGATCGATGTGAGAAATGTGGAAACGAAGCGTTGACCCGACAACAGGCCAATATGATTGATCGCACGTTGGCTGAATGGTTTGCCCGGTTACGTAGATAGGACGAACTCATGGTCGAATTCCAGGGGCAGCGTTTGCGTGATGCTTCCCATGTGGTCGTATTTACTGGCGCGGGCGTTTCTGCCGAGAGTGGCATCCCGACGTTTCGCGACGCCTTGACTGGCTTGTGGGAGCGTTTCGATCCAGCTGTATTGGCCACCGCTGACGCATTTCGCAAAGACCCGGCATTGGTGTGGGGATGGTATGAATGGCGACGCTCAAAGGTACTTGCCGCCAAACCAAACTCCGCCCATTTGGCTATTGCCGAACTAGCTCGGTTAGTCACCAGGCTGACGGTCATTACTCAGAATGTCGATGATCTGCACGAGCGTGCGGGTTGTCATGGAGTGATTCATTTGCACGGCAGCCTCCATTCGCCGCGCTGTTTTGCGTGTGCCCGGCCTTTTGAGGGGGCCACTGATCAGTTGAATGATCATGAAGACGGACGCAGGATCGAACCGCCACGCTGTCGGCATTGTAACGGCAAGGTCCGGCCGGGCGTGGTCTGGTTCGGTGAGTCGCTACCGGAGCATGCATGGCGCGAAGCGTTGGCGGCTGTCAGAGATTGCGATCTGCTGCTTTCGGTGGGGACTTCGGGGCTGGTACAGCCAGCGGCGGAAATTCCCCGGATCGCCAGGGAACATGGCGCTGTAGTAGTGCATGTCAACCTGCAGCGAGAATCGGTCCATGGAGAAAGGGAGTTCAGTCTCATCGGCAAAGCGGCAGAAATACTGCCGCGGTTGCTTACTCAGGCAAACAAATAGCGGACGCCTTCAACGGTCAGCGAATTGCTTAACGAGCGCCCTGTCTGCCGAACATGGGTCTGTTCGAGGCCCACATGCCATCTTCTATCGCCTGGACGACGGCACCGTCGATCTCTTTGCTGAAACGCCAGGCTTGAATGCGCAACATTCCCTCAAGTTCTGGCAGCCAGTGGCAGAGCTGCATGGCGTAGGTACCTTTATTGCCGAAGCCCAGATGTTGTTTGATCCGCGAAACCAGGTCTGAGGAACTCCCGACATACAGCAGCGCCGAGGCGGGATTAAGACGGCAGTACGCCCGACCGTTTTTCCGATTCAACTTGGCCTCTTTAAAGGCGCCGTAGAACTCTTCGTACACATTGTTTTCAACTGAAAACTGGTAGATGTGGCGTGCATCAGCGCTGCACCAGTTCGTCAGGGATTTCAGCGTTTGTGCGGGATAGTCCTTGCGGATCTCGCTGAAAGGAATGCATACGTCATGGTGGCAATCAATAGTTGTGCCTTCGACGATTTTGGCCAGATTCCGGAGATTGCTGGCGATGTCGGTCAGGGTCGATGGTGTGAGCATATGCGTCTCCCTTTTTAGTGTTCGAGTCGGCGGCTTACAGCAGACAGTTTTCTGGCCCATACGCCGCAGCGGCGCGGCGTAATGTATCGCCTACCTGTTGGCGCAGTACTGCCGGCTCCTGCACGATTAAAGAGTCGCCCAACGACAAAATCCACCAATGCAGTTGCCACGTGTTGTTAACAGTAGCCTGCACCTGGTAACCGTCAGACAGAGCTTCAAGTGCCATGTCTTTACTTAATGGTGTCTCTCGAATCAACCGCGCCTGGTGTTCACTCACCCAAGCCTTGAAGAGGATTTTTTCCGGCTTTCCGAACTGCAACGCATCTGTATCCAGGTAAGTTTTCAATTCAAACGATTCCAGGCCTTGGCATGGAGTATCGAGTACGGTTGCTTCACGAAAACGATGCACGGCGAACTGTCGGACATCGGTGTAGGGCGCGGCAGTAGCAATGAGGTAGGTAATCAGCCCACGCTGGACAATTGCCAGCGGGTTGAGGGTTAGCTCACTGATTTTGTCGTTGTGCGCTGAATAGTATTGGCAATGCACCTGCTGCTCGCTGATCAGGGCGTGCTGCAGTGACTCCAAGGTTTCTGCCTGGATTTCCGGAGCTCGAAGATTGAAATCCGGCCGAACGCTCGCAACTTTGTCGGGCCAGCGTGCGGCGGGGTTGCCGTCTTCGAGGCCTTTGAGTTTTTGCCGGGCATGCTCGAAGCGTGGTTCCAGAACGCTCAACATGCTGCCAGGGAGCAGTGGGCGGATTGCATCTTCGACCAACGCAAGACTTACGGCTTCAGTCAGAGTAATGCCCTGCAACTCGACGCTCACGCCCGGTTTCCAGTACCAACCGAAGGGCGTACCACCATCGTTGCACTGCAATGGAAACACCAGGGACAGGTCACGCAGGTCGCGCTCGATGCTGCGGCGGCTGATGGAGTAGCCAGTGGCCGTCAGGCGAGTCAGCAATTCACTCACTGTGATACCGGGTGAGCGTTTGGGCAGCTGTTGCAACAGCTCCCATTGACGACTCAAAGCGCTATGGGTCTTGGCTGAAGGCAAGAGAATCATCCTTGTGGTGTTGAAGCTGGCTTTTGGCGGGCGAATAAGCCGGTTGTCTGCCTATCGGCGACAATCCGGCAACCTTTAGTCCGTTTAATGTATGAAACCGATAGGGCGCTGCTGCCCAGTGGACTTCAATCGACACTCGGCAAGCAGTGCGCCTGCCAATTCATCCGCGCTGGCGAATGGCTTGAAGCGCCCCCGGCGCGCGACCGCCGCGAAGTCACCGGGAGTCAGGTATGTCTCGCCGCGCAAGCGAGTCGCAGCACTGTTTTGTGGGTCCTTGAGCGCCAAAGCCTTCAGATGTGCGGCAAACAATGTCTGAGCCTGAGCGGTTGCCAGGTAACCGAAATGCACCTTAAGGTCGAAGCGCCGCAGAGAGGCTTGATCCAGATCGAGGATCAGGTTTGTGGAGGCAATGAACAGCCCTCGGTAGCTTTCCATTTGCGTGAGCATTTCATTGACTGCAGTGACCTCCCAGCTTTGCCGCGCCTTGCGCCGGTCCTGCAAAAAACTGTCGACCTCATCTAGCAGGAGTACGGCGTCTTCTCGTTGCGCGAGCTCGAAGGCGCCCGCCAGGTTCTGCTCAGTCATTCCCACGTAAGGGGATACGAGGTCGGAGACTCGCTTGACCATCAGCGGCTTACCCAGCTCCTGCGCCAGCCAGTGGCCAAATGCGGTTTTGCCAGTGCCGGGTGGCCCGTAGAAACACAACCGTGCCTGTGGATGAGAGCGCAAACCGTCAACCAGTCCGTCCAGTGGGAGGTCGGCGTTGATCCACTTCGGAGAATAAAGCGCTGGCAAAGCGCCGTCGGTGTGCTGAAGTTTTTCGAAGCCTTGAGCTTTCAGCGTGCCGTCGACAATGCAGCGAATAGAGTTATCCAGCGCCTTGCTGGCGCGCTGCGACACGCTGCGTCCTACGCGCACTGCCCGCTCCAGCACGGCAGGCGTCATTCGCTCGTGTGCACTGAGGTGTTCGATCAACTGATCGCTCAATTTGCCACCGCCACACTCGCGCAGCATCCGCTTGCGTTGTGCCAGTGGCGGGTTGGGCACCTCGATCACCATATCGAAACGTCGTATATGGGCGGCGTCGATAGCCTCTATGCTGTTGCTCAGCCAGAAACACGGCAGCGTATTTTCTTCCAGCATGCGATTGATCCAGCCTTTCTGCGAGCGACTATTGGCGTCTGCGCTGGCGGTCTGGAAGATGTCTTCGATCTCGTCAAGTACGAGCAAGGCGCGTTGAGAATGCAGCACACTGTTGGCCGCGCGCAGGGAACACAGACGTTGCTTGGCGGACACCGGGTCACCTTGGCTGTCAGTGCAGGCGACTTCATAAAGAGCGCTGCCCAGGCGGTGAGCGATCAGACGACTGAGTTGAGTCTTGCCAGTACCAGGCGGGCCATACAGCAGAATGTTCACACCTTGACGCCCTTCGGCCAAGGATTTGCTCAGGTAGCGTTCGGCGATCATCAGCGGCTGTCTGACATGACTGTAATGCTCCCAGCTCAAGCTGCCGGGTGGACTCAAACGGAACGCATAGGCGAACAGCTCCAGTGGCGTGCCTTTGCTGAAGCGCAGGAGGCCAGGCAGATCCGGGTTGCTAACCGACAACATAGAACTCAACGCCATGACGGAACGGTGGTTGTTGCTTATTTCCAGCAGTCCGGTGCGCATCAGTGGGCTGTTATGCGCTAGGCAGGCCTCGACCTCCGGCAGCGGCAGGCCCAATAGTACTGACAGCACTTTTATTGCACGGTTGAGTCCCAGCATCCCCAACTGATCTGTAGCATCACTGAGTGTCGGATCGGTGTGCATCAGCACGCAAAAACCGAGCACCTGGAGCTCTGCGTTGGCCAAACCCAACAATTCTCCCAATGCCTCAAGATTGGTCGCCAGGCTGTCCGGGTAGGGCGCATACAGGGGATCGGCGTTGAAGCTATGAGCGCCTTTGCGCAGTGTCGCCAAGGCAAGTGCGGGACTGTAATTATCGCCGTTTATCCATTTGGCCAGACCCAGTTCATGCGCCAGATCCTCATCATTGAGGCCGTGTCGGCTGATAAAGGTGCGATGTCCCCCCAGATCCAGCAGCAGTTGGAAACTCCACTTCAGCGATAGCGCACAGGTGTCAACGGCGCGGCGGCTGCCGTGTGCGAAAGGGTTTAATCGGGTTCCCATGCTAGATCTCCTGATGCTGTGGAGGCGGCAGGGTAGGACGAGTAGTGGTCAGGATGTGTCGTGGTTGTCGTGCGTATTGAGTGATGTCATATTGCCTGCCGCTCTCGGCGACCCACTGGATGCCAGATCACTGCAGACGACACATCTTGTCGGTGCCTGGTGATATTGCTGGTTTGAACACCTTGTTCAGTCCGGCGTCAGCCTTCTCAAGGATCGAGTTTTCATGCTTACCGTTCTATCTCTGCTGGATAACAGGCTACGTCCTAAAGGATCACGAGATCCCTTGGCCATCGAGTCCATCTGGAGCTCGGTGGGGCGAAAGGCGGTGGGTAACCTGACAACGGTCACCAGCCGCATGAGCCATTTCATGGTCGCGTTGCTGGCCTGCCGATATGCCCATACAGGCACGAAATCTCGTCCTCTTGAAGATGTCCAGCAGCGGTACGCACGCGCCGAGCAACTGTCAGCTTATCTGCGACTTCATGACTCTGTTAAAGCAGGGCCACTGGGAAGCCAGCTTGCTATCGCCAATCTCAAGCGCGACTCGATGGAATTGGGCATACACAAGAAGGCGCAAATCCTCAGCAATCAACTCAGCTATGGGCTGTGGGGGCTGTATTCCTCCGCACTACAGGCAGCGGGTCTTATCAAAGGCAGTGAAAGACGACTGACTGACCGAGGTGTGGCGCTCACGGATCTTATGTTGCAGGTGTTTGGTGACTCTCGGTGGCAACGCTTCGAGGATTTTGCCGGCCGGAACAATGTGACCCGGGCGCAACTGTCCCTGCTGGCGCCCGACTTTGCCGCGCTGCTCAATGACAAAAGCGTACGCAAGCACATCGTCCTTGCGCTGCTGAATTACCAAGGGGCTGGCCCCCTGCAAGTCGCGTTGTTCGAGGCGGTTAACGTGTGGCTCCTTTTGCCTGGCGATAAATCTTCAGTGCGCGATTTCATTCAGTGGGCACTGACCGAGCAGAGCGTCGACTCCCAATTGCAGGATGTTCTAAAGCAAATTTTGCTGCTGCAACCAGTGCTGGTGTTTGCCAATACGCTTGTTGGCTGGTTGCAAAGCCAGAAAGGCCGCAGCCGCAGCGATTTGATCGACGACTTGAGTCCACGGCTCACGGCGCCATTTCTACCGTTGGGCTGGGGCAGGCCGGGGCTGCCGCATTTATCGTTCCTGCAGAGCCTCGTGGAGGCTGCCAACGGCGGCGATGCCGCTTCGGTAATCGAGCAGATTGTCATCCAGAACAGCCTAGTGATGGGCCAGAGAGGTGGAGCCGCGTGGCTTCACTGGGAGGCAGACAAACTCAGGGTTCGGGTTCCCGTAGATCGCGCCTGGTTGCCTGAGGATCTTTGCGGTCATTGTGGAAAAACCTGGGAATACAGCTTCTTTCTTCATTCCTTCCTGACCATTGCCAAGGCAGGCCAATAATGAAAGCACACACCATCAGTGATGCGTTCCGGGCCTGTATTGGTGAGCGCGAAGTGACCTCGGCTTTTTTCACAACCTACAGCTTCGAGCCAGACTTCTTCGAGCTTGAGGTCATCCCGCTGCTACTGGGCGATCAGGCGCTTTCAAGCCAGAGCGATATTCGCTCGGTCCAGCTGCAGGCATTGATGCAGGACAAGGGCAGGCGCTTTGCCGTGGTACATGACGTGGATGTATTCAACCCCACTGCAGGCAGTCGCCTCGAAGTCGATTATTTGCCCGTGCGGGTCGGCGGGGGGTGTCAACACGCCAAGATGGCAATATTGGTTTTGCAGGAAAAGGGCGATCAGATACCGACGATTCTGCTGGTGGCAGGGTCGTTCAACCTGACCAAGGCGGGGTGGTGGGACAACATCGAGGTTGGTCATTTTGTCGAGCTGCAAGCGACTTGTGCGCCTGCCAATATTCTTGAACCCATGCGCCGTGCACTGCGATTTTTTCAGGCAGCCGCGCCCACCCCTGTCCTGGATGAAATCGTGAATGTGCAGGCCGGCTGGTTGGCGAGCGCCGATGATCCCGATTGCAGCTTCTATTTCTCCGGGGCTGCTTCTAACCGTTTGGCTTTCCTCGACTTCATTGGCCAGTGCCCACATACGTTGCCCGCTGCCAAGGATGCAGCCACGCTGGAAATCGTCAGTCCTTTCTTCGGCGAGAAACCGGACAGTGGCGATACTCAGAAACTGATGAGCCTGTTCTCGACAGTCCGTTTGCTGCTGCCTCGGGATGAGGAGGAGCGGGCACTTGTCGATCCTGGGGTATTTGACGCATTTCATACCGATCAATGGTGCGGCTGGGCCTCTGCCTGGAACGATAGCCACCAGGTCATCGGAGCCCCCTTTCGCCGGGTACATGCAAAGATATTCCAGGGGCGCGGCAAGCGGTCGTGGCAGTTTGTGGGGTCAGTGAATTTCAGCCACAAGGCATTCCGGGAAAATGTCGAGGCTGGTTTTCTTCTACAAGGAGGCGATTTCCCGTCGTTGCTGGAGCCTTTGACGACCCTGCCTTTGGGGTTTGCCCCGGACTCGGATTTGCATAGCGCTGAAGCTTCGGAAGGACTGGCAATGCCGGTTTTGCGCCTTGCATACGACTGGGACAGTCAATGGCTGGAAGTGATAGCACAGGATTCGATCAGCGGTGAGCTGACATTGCTGGACAACCCAACGCCAAGCCTTGGCTCAATTGTTTTCGCACAGACAACTTCGGGCAATGCGTTTCTGCCTGCATTGCGTCACCATCTGGAACGCTCTTCTCTGGTCAGGGTGCGCTGGCAGTCAGGTGCCGAGTGCGTGGAGCGTTACCTGATGGTGACGCAGCGCAACATTTACTGTCGTCCCAGCCAGTTGCCGGCGATGGACTTGCAAAGTCTATTGCGTTTGTTCATCGAGATGCGCCTTACCAAAAAAATCAGCCAGTTCGGTGAGCTGGCTCAACAGATGCTTAACCTCCGTGCCGCACTGGGTGCGACGGATGAACAACTGCCGGAAATGATGGACGCGAGTGAAGCCAAAAGCTTCTTCGCGGAGTTCTCGCAGGTCAATGGCGCGTTCTGGCAATTGGAACGCACCCTTGCACTGGCGGCAGACGAGAACAGCTCAAAAAAACTCGCGTACTACCTCGCTGGCTGTCAGCCCGACTCTTTGAAGGCCATGCTGGAGAGCGTGGAAGCGGGGGGCGGTGATGAGGAAACGGTGGTTGTGCGCTATTTGACGCTGGTCAGCATGCAAGGCTTGTTGGCCCGATATCCGCAGCACAGCTGCGCGACCCTGACCAGGCGCGTACAGGCACTCATCGCTGAACTGGAAAATGACGAGCTGTTGTGTCATCTCGACGAGGCCGAAGGTACGCGTTTTCTCGAATGGTTCAGGACTCAATTTCAGCGTCCCTTGACCCCTGCAAATTCACGGAAGAAGGATGTCTCTCATGCAGCGGATCAATAAAGCCACGGCCGGGACCGTCATCGATTTTTCAGGTGGCAACCCTGAACTCAAGGGATTGGCTGAGCAGCAACTGTTGGGCGCGGTCGCCCTGTACAACAAGCTCGCGGACCATCAGGTGGCGTACCTCGCCGATGAAGTGGGGATGGGCAAGACTTACATCGGCCTCGGTGTCGTTGCATTGATGCGGCATTTCAACCCCGGTTTGCGTGTCCTGTATCTGTTGCCAAAAAACAATGTTCGCGACAAATGGATCAAGGACTATCGGGCGTTTGTACATAGCAACTACCGGCTTGAGGATATGGCGGTCAAAGGCCTGGGTGGGGAGCCGGTCACTCCGTTCAGAGCCTGTCACAATTTGTCTGAGGTAGTTCAGACAGTGGCGAGTGGCAACGAGCGCGATCTATTTATCTGCACCTCAGCCTTCAGCTTTGCAATGGGAAATACCGTAGCCGACATGCTGCGTTGGACACAGCGATTTGAGGAGTTGATGCCTCAACATCGAAAGCTTCTGGAGAAGATCGTCAGGCAGTTGAACACTATGGACGGCAGAAGCAATCCAGGGGGACTCAAGCGGCAGGTCAAGGATGTCTGGGTGAAGGCGTTGGGCGAGATGTTGCCCCGCTTCGATCTGGTGGTAGTGGACGAAGCGCACAACCTGCGCGCTGGCCGTGAAAGCAGCGACCGTAATCGCTTGTTGGCGACCTTGCTGGGCGACAACAGGCGTATCAAGCGCCTTTTGCTAATGTCGGCAACACCCTACGACCGCCATCTTGAACAGTTGCGCAACCAACTCGCGTTGTTCGGCTTCCAGGGGTATGCGGCACTGCCGGAGGGTGGGAATCCGGCCGACCCCGACATGCACGCGGCGCTCAGTCGCTTGTTCGTACGTCGCCTGAACACGCTCACGCTTGATCAGGTGGCTCACACCCGCAACATGTATCGTCGTGAGCATCGCAACGGCGAGGCTGCGGAAGTGAAGATGACCGTAGCGCAAAAATTGTTCGCCGCTCTGCTGCAAAAGAAGGTGAGCGAGCACTTGCAGGAGAACTGCTCTAATCGTTTTGAGCTGGGTATGCTGGCGTCGTTCGAGAGTTACCTGCCTGGCGAAAAAAACCGGCCGGTAGAGTTCGATGGTCATGAAGCAGCGGACGACGGCGACTCGTTGCGGGATGCGGCAGACCGCAGCGTCGTTGAATATCTGGTGGAAGATTACGAGAGCGCCTTCAAACGCAGACCACCGCATCCGAAAATGGACAGTGTGAGTCAACAGACGCATCACCTGGCATTTGTCGAAGGCAAGAAACAGTTGATTTTCGTCCGCCGTGTGCGCAGCGTTTCCGAGCTGAAGTTCAAGCTGGAAGAAGCCTACGACGATTGGATTGGTGACTACATCGTCGGCGACAGTGCTGTTGCCAGGAGTTACCAGCTATACCGAACGCGCACGGTCGAACGTAGCCACTCCCTCATTGAAAGCGATGTCTCCGACGTGTTCGAGGCATCGGCAAGCAGCGACAATTTCTTTACCTGGTTCTATCGTGGCCAGAATCCGGAGCTGGCCAGCATCAAGGGCCTGGGGCAGTTGCCCCACAACTTCCGTAGCAAGCTGTTGCAGAGCCGATTGTTCGAGGCTAACTGGTTATCTTTGCCGGGTATGCCCGCCATGACGTCTTTGAAAGTCGATTGGAGCGTGATCGGCAAGAGCGAGTCTGTCGCCAGCCCCGGCCAACGTTATCGATTGGCTCAATATGCGTATCTGCGGGCAGTCGCAACGCGTGACGATGCAGCCGCGACAGTCGCCAAGTGCGTGTTGAATGTGTTGTTCGAAGGGTTTCAGGCCACTTGTGACTTGGCTGAACCTTCAGTTCTTGCCCGTGAGCTGGAGCGTTCAACACTCTGGGATAGCCTGCGGTGCCATGATGAACTTGCCGTACTTGCACCCCAATGGAGCCCAGAGGTATTCACCCAACTTGCCACTTTGAACAATGGTGCTGTTGATCGGCTGTTACGCAGACTGAGTACCCATCAGGAGCTGCTGGGTGCCCTGTGCCGTGTGGATCATCCTTTCATTGATCTGTATTCGCTCAGGAACGTTCGCAGGGAAAAGGACGGTGACGCCGACGGCCTGTTCATAGAGGCACTGGTCGAGCTGTTGGGCGTTCAATGCGTGAAACACACCCCGTTCAGCAGTTATCAGATACTGCGCGATACCGTCGTGAACCTGGATTTGTTGATCAAACTCAACTTTCCGGAGATTTACTCCCGGTCGGTCAGCAGCCTTACCAAGTACCTGGCCACCCAGGTCCGTTCCACTTCACCCATTCGCGGAGCTACCGGCGAGAACAGCGCCAGCCGTACAGCAATTGCCACGCTCTTCCGCATGCCTGGCTATCCACGTGTGCTGATATCCACCGATGTCTTTCAAGAAGGGGAAGACCTGCATACCTTCTGCGACAGTGTCGTGCATTACGGTATTTCCTCCAGCCCCATCGCTCTGGAGCAAAAGGTCGGCCGTGTTGATCGGGTCGGGTCACTGGCACATCGGCGCATGCTCTCGGCCGGCACCGATTATGCCGAGCATTTCATTCAGGTGGGCTTTCCGCACATCCGTCAAAGCATGGAGTTTTATCAGGTACGCCAGGCTGCGGCCAACATGAACGCATTCATTCAAACGCTGCATGCCGTGGGCCACCAGGGACCCCGGTTCAAGCGCGAAGTGGAGCTGCATGAGGAGTTGGTGGACCAGGCGCCCGTGAAGCCGCAGATCCTCGACTTTCTCACCAGCCATTATGAAATCACTGACGAAGACCTTCAGGGCGATGACCGCAGTGAGGCGATAAGCAATCAGGCCAGTGTCATGACGCGGCGTCGGGCTCATGTCAAAACCCAATTGGAGACCACGCTCAGAGATCTGACTGGCGATCCGCAGGCTTTCGTGAGGGACGCCGGAGACGGCTGGCATTTGTCGACGGCGGATTACGACACGCCGAGCGTTACCGTGCGCAGCGCTGTTGGCATGGCTGAATTGTTGGTAGCCGCGACGATACCCCGCGATATCGACGAACCAGGCGACATCCTCAGCCCCATCGGCCGCGTCCGCTTCCTCAAGACCCTGCAAGCAGACCCGTTCAGACGGGTGTTGCTGGCGCCGACAGCCGAAAAAACCAAGCGATTCGCTTTGCAGTACAACGCCGAAAATTACGCGGGCAGCGATGGTGCTCTAGTCGGTGACGAAATTCTCGACGTCTATCGGCGTGTCTTAGGCTCGAGTTCTACATCCAGCAAACGCACCGAGGAAACGGTCGCGCGCATCCACGGGATGGTAGACAGACTCGTACACGACACTGAGCGCATGAGCGTCAGGCGGCTATCGACGTGGAGGCTTGAGTTCCATTTCAAACTGGAGGGGCGATACCAATTGGTCCGGTGGGGGTTCAAGGACCAGTACGTGGTGTTCACCTCCAAGGTTGTCGATCACAAATGGACCAGAAAATTGGCGATGTTCAAACAGTTCAGCCAGTCACCGCTGATGGAGCACACGCTTGGACGCAACTGCCGGTTCGATCTGGTGGACTTCCATGTCGACCAGGACGAGGAGCTGAGCGTGCGGGCGTGTCATCCAGTGCAACATCTGAATGATGAAGAGTTGATGCACATCGCCCATCAGGTCGCATCTCAGGCAGACAGGCTGGAGCACGTATTGATGGGGCGGGAAGGGGAAATCGGGGACGACGACTGAGTATCACCTCCAGGGTGAGTATTTTTCGTGCCTTGGGAATCTGCGATTCGGCCCCGACACAATCTGTCGCGACCGGCTCGTAGGCTGAGCACAGACCACAAGAGAGGGATGCGAAATGCTGAAGAACGTGCTGGCTACCGTCGGTTTGGCCGTGGTGCTCAAAGCGAGCTTTGATCTGTATCTGAAGTATAAACAGATGGAGCGAGAGAATGATACCTGGCGCAAGTCGGCCTCCGGCGGGGAGTGATGCGCTAATTGCCTGGCTTTTTAATTGATCCTAAAAATCTTCAAGTTCGATGTCTGCTGTCCGATAGCTTTCTGATGCGCCGATGGGTTTCCAGCGGCTCAATGAAGACACTGCCTTCGGACTTCCGCAAGCTTCTCTTGCAAGGCTGCAAAGCCCAAGAGCTCAAATCAATGGACTGGTGATTACAGTGTCCTCCAGAGACTATCTCTATCAGAAGTTACGGCCTGAGCTGTTGGCCACCGAAGAACCTCCCGCCAAGACTGCGCCCGCATCGCGAAGCACATTGCCTCGCTTCACACTGGAGCGGGACGTAGTGCTTTCGCCGCAGGTCAAGCAACAGCTCGATGAAGCCTTGGTGAAAATTCACCACCATCACACCATCTACGTCACCTGGGGCTTCGCTGAGGTCGACCCTTGTGGCAGCGGCACGATCCTGAACTTTCATGGCGCGCCGGGTACGGGAAAGACGCTTACGGCCGAGGCATTTTCCGGGAGTATCGGCAAACGGCTTATCAGCGCCAGCATTGCCGACCTAGAAAGCAAGTTCATGGGCGATACGTCAAAGAATATTGCGCAGTTGTTCGAGTCGGCGCGTGCTGAGGACGCCGTGTTGTTCCTCGACGAGGCCGATACCTTGCTGGGTAAACGCTTGTCGTCGGTCACCCAGGGCATTGATAACGAGGTCAATGCCATGCGCTCCACGCTGCTTATCGAGTTGGAGAAGCACACCGGCGTAGTGATTTTTGCCACCAATTTTGCGCGCAACTATGACAGCGCCTTTGTCAGCCGTATTTCTCAGCACATTCGTTTCGAACTGCCTGGCGAAAGTGAGCGACGTGCGCTCTGGGCACGCATGCTGGTAGCGGGAATCCCTCTGGCCGAGGAGCGGGAAGGGGTGCTTGACGTCGTCGCAGCAGCTTCTGAGGGGCTGTCTGGCCGTGAAATTCGCACCTGCTTACGACTGGCTTTGCCCAAGCCTTTGCTGGCCAATGGCGCCGGAGTTCTGCAATTGGCACATCTTCAAGAAGCACTCGCTCAGCTTCTGGCTGCGCGTCAAGACATTCACACTTCGCGACCCGAGGTTGATCTCGGCACTGTCGCGGCGACACGTAAAGCATTGGGCATTCATCAAAGGAGCGATAGTTAATGGGCTGGTTTGATTCTCTCGTAAGTACGGTTTCAAATGCCGTGTCGTCGGCGTTTCGTGCTGTCAAACAAACAGTAAGCAAAGCCGTCAAATGGCTTGCCGACGAAGCAGAAACCTTTGTCGGAGAAGTCAAACGGCTATACCAGGCAGCCAAGCCTTACATTTCCAGCATGCGCGTAGGGCTTCGGACCCTGGCGATCCATGTGCCCTGGCCGTGGGTCAAAGCCTTGAGTCTGGGTCTGGAGCGTGCCTTGGCTGTACTGGAGCACCTGGACACCCACCCGCTGGCCGCCAAGGTGCAGCAGGCCATCGATTGGGTGATCGCTCGTGCCCGTGAATGGCAGAAAAAGTTGCTGGATGAGCAAGAAATCGCTGAAGCGCAGGCGCGGGAGCGGGATCTGAATGCTGCCATGGCCAAAACCCAAGGCCCAGAGCGCGAAGCACTTCAGGCGATTGCACTGACCAACCGTTATCACTTGGTCAAGGCATTGACCAATCGTCTGATCGAAACGGAGGCGTTCGTGGATTTCGACCACTACCTGCGCGTTCGCGCTGTGCAGAAGCTGCTGCAGGTTTACGAAGAACAAATGACCCAGCTTGAAGACATCGGCTCCCTGAGCCAGGAGCCGCTGTTCATTATCGATGTCGCCGCTCAACTGATCGAAGCGCGGGCAGAGTTGAACGATGCTGACGTGCAGCGTCTGGATGAACTGACCGTCAAGCACTTTGACAAGGCAGTGATTCCGTTTGTGTTCGAGGAGATGATCCTGGTGTGGGGCCTGGATTTGCAAAATGCTCAAAAAACCTGGGAAGAGCTGAATAAACGAGTGGTCAAGGACCGAGTGCTCAAGCGCCGCCTGGAGATGGAGGCGGAACTGGAACCACTGGAAGCAGAAGAGGCGCGGATGCTGGACGATCTGCGCATTCTGTTGCCGCGTGACGAAGCTCAACTTGAAGCGCTGGGCAACGAGACCCGCGCCAAGCGTAATTATGTGTTCGCCGCGGAAGGCTTTCTGCAACTGCTTGAGAAAAGCGAGGACCAGCTAGTGGCCGATGATCAGGAGTATTTGATCGACCACGGTGGCAGGGTTGGCGAGATTCTGGTGCGTTGCGCTCAAAACGGCGAGAAATGGGAACGCCTGAGCCCAGAGGAGCAGTCGCTGATTGTCAGCTTCGCCAATATTTTCGAGACCGACTGCAAGAAGCGTACTGATGCCTTCAGAGTGATTGAGGTTGCGGCATGATTGGCGAGATCCTGCAGTTCTTGACCCCTTCGCTGAGCAATCCGCTGGAAGTGTTTTTTTTCAGCATCATCCTGTTCGGTCTGTTGTCGTCGCTGATTACTTCACAGGTTTTCGGTCAGCCGGCGAAATGGGAAAAAAACTGGCGCGGCGGGGCTCGCATCAACGCGCTGGACATTGAGCACGGATCCATCGGTGAGTTGAGCCACGCTGTCGCCTCCGGTTGGGAGCGCTTTGCTTCCAATATGCCGGGATTGCTGCTGATCATCGGGCTTCTGGGCACGTTTCTGGGGCTGGGCCTGGCGTTGGACAAGGCATCGACCATCCTTCAAGGACATGACGACTCGCTCAACGCCATGAGTGGTTCCTTGACCCAGCTCACCGGTATGATGAAAGACCTTGGCACCAAATTCAAAACCTCCACCTGGGGGATCATTGCCTTCATTATGATCAAACTGTGGGAAGCCGCACCGTGGTCAGCGGAAAGCAAGCGCACTGACTGGTGCTTGGGGCACATGAAAGCTGAGATTGATCTGAGTCGCAAAGTCGCGCTAGCACTGCATGCCGAACGTGATCAAGTGAACCTGATGGCCCTCGAGACGGTTGGTACTCGTCTGGTAGAGGCGTTCAATGCCCAAGGCCTGCTGGTGGCCTCCGAGCTCAAGCAGATAAAGGCAGTCGAGTTACAGAACGGTAAACAATCCGAAAGCCAGTTGACTGCGCTGGGTGAAAGGCTTGCCAGTCTGGCAGTCGAAAATGAACTCGGCCGTAAAGCCTCGCAGGCGCTGCGCACGGAAAGTGAGCAGGTGAATCGGGCCGCACTGGAAAACGTCGGTACGCGGCTGATTGAGGCATTCAACGCCCAGGGTCTGCAGCTGTCGACCGAGCTCAAACAGCTCAAGGCGGTTGAATTCCAGAATGGTAAACAGGCCGAGAGCCATTTCAATGCGCTGGATACCCGCCTTGCCGACCATCATCAACAGCTCGGCGAGATCGCCAGACTCAGTGAAAACCTTCCACAAATCGCCGAGATGAGTACTCTGCTCAGCCGCTTGGTTGAGATCGAAGAGAGCCTCAAGGGCCTGCAGACGCTCGAGATGCAATTGGGCGAAGTGGCGGACAGCACCAGGGCGTCGCGCGAAAGTCTGCAAGGTTACGTGGAGGCCAAAACCGACAACTTGCTACGTCAGGAGGCCGCGGTACAGTTGATGGGTGAGTCCGCCACGCTACTGGCTGATTCGGCTGGGCTGCTTAAAGGCGGTGTGCAGGTCATGCAGGAAAAACTCAGCGGCGCGATTCACTCTCTGAATGAGGATTTCGCCGGGCACTTGGTAGAAATGAAGGTGAGCATGGATGGCAACATCACTCGGCTGGGCACCGTCATGGAGACTATCGAAGAGAGCCTGACCGGCACCATTAGCACAATGAGCCGTGATTTTACCCAGAACACCCAGGACATGGCAGCCAACTTGAAAGGGGCGACCGACAATATTTCCACTGCGGTCCATCAGTTGTCAGAGCACGTCGGCACCGTGGTCAACGAAGTCAAGGTGACCACTGAAAGCGCCAAGGACATGCAGAAGAAAACCAGCTCCCAGTTCTCCCTCACCAGCGCCACGCTCAACGAAGCGATTGAAGTCATGAGCTCCAATATGGATGAGCTCGGTAAGAGTATTTCGCAGGGCCTGAAGGAGGCGTCCGAGGCAGGGCAGAAGATGGATGCGGTGGCGAAAAAGCTGGTGACCTTCCCGCAACTCGCCGAGCAGTTCACTGCGCTCAACGTGCAATTCAAAACCATGACTGACCAGGGTGCTAAAACCCAGGAGGCACTGGAAGCCTTGCCGGCAGGGCTGACCCCTTTAAGTGCAGGCGTCAAACTGCTTGAGCAATTATGTGATTCGGCGCGTCAGCTACCCCTGGTTATTCAGGACGTGAAGGCAATTGCAGAGTCGCATCGTCAAGGCCAGCAAACCATGAACGCTCTGCCTGAACAGTTGGCGGCCAATATCGACAAGCAGTTTGCCAATCGCATCCAGGTACTCAGCGAGGCTGCACAGTCGACGGTGACGTTGCTGGGCCGACTCACGGCGGACTATGAGCCTGCGCCTGCGAGTGGTTTGCAGACCGATAAAGCTCAGCTGGCGTAATCGACCATGAAAGAAAAACCCAGCGAATGGATTTCCATCTCGGACCTCATGGCGGGTGTCATGGCGGTCGTGATGCTCATGCTTGTGGTTTCGGTGTTGCAGAACAAGGCGGCTGAAGCGGCGATGCGAGTCGAGAAGCAACAGATGGAAGCGGCGCGTCAGGCAGAAAAGGCCCAAGGTGCGACAACTCAACAAACACGCCTGAGTGCTTTGCTTGAAGCGATGCAGGCGGATCTTGCGCATGGCGGTGAAGGTGGACTTATCGATGTCGATATCAAGAACCGCCGGCTGACTTTGCCTGACAACGCCTTTGGCCGTGGCAGCGCCTGTATTACCGATGAGGCCAGGCAGGCGCTCACGCAACTGAGCGTTCGCGTCGCTACCTTCATTCACGATTACGGCCAAGGCCAGGTATTGGTCGAGGGGCATACCGACAATGTGCCGGTAAGCCGACCGGTCACTGATTATGCGCGGTATTGCACGGTCTATGACGATAACTACACGCTCTCCGCTGCTCGGGCACGGGAGGCGCGCAAGTTGTTGGTGTTGGCCCTGGACGGGCAGCAATCACTGCGAGTGATTGTGGCGGGTTACGGTGATTCCAGACCAAAACCCGGCCTGAATCCGGCAAGCGCAGAAAATCGGCGCGTTGAAGTTCAGTTGGTGGTGTCTCAGGAGGATCGCTCGCTCGACGGGCGCTGATCTTTGTCTGAAAGGCACGTCACGCAGGTAACGTGCCTCGTGAACAGAATGGTTGCCGACAGCCTGCTGTTTAGGGTCGGCAACCGGGATGCGAACGCTCAATTCGCCAATTTAGCAACCCCCACGCATTCATTACCCTGCATTTTCAGTTCAAGGATGACCTTGCGCGTATCCAGCACGGCCTGGCTGATTTCACGTAAGCGTCCGGTGCTGTCTGTCGTGAGTTTCAGCAGGCGTTTGTCTTGGGCCTTCAACAAGGACTGCCGTCGCGCATTGAGCTCCGCGCTGGACTCGGTAAGGGCGGACAACTTGTTGGCTCTTTCCTTGTAAGCATCGCGAAATTTTTCGACGGCGCCGTGTTTACCCTCGAACCTTTCGGCGACGCTGGTGAGGGCGTCAAGGCGCACTTGCACCCACTCCATTTGCCCCGGAAAGGTATCGAGCAAGCGGCACGCGACCATTCGGGCAGCTAGGCAGAGCTGTGATTGTTCGAGTGAATGACTGAACCTTTCCAGCTCTTTTTCCAGCGCCGCTTTCAACTTGCTGGTGCCGAAGGTGGTGGAAACATTCAGTGTGCGAATACCGTTGGTGATGTTGTCGAGTTCGAGTTCCAGATGCTTCTGGATTTGCCCAAGTTGCACTTCCTGAGCTTCAAGCTGAGCAGGGACTGAGTCATTAAGTTTCCCGTTCAAAAGCGCGGGTGCGATTTGACGCAGATAATCAATGCTGCCGGTGATCTGGCCTTCTCGCTTGTTTTGCTGAAACTGCTCGATGCGCTCTACCCCGGCGAGGATGTCACTCAACTTAGCGCTGATGTCTGCCAGGTGCTGTTGGGCGACGACGGCAGAGGCAATCTGAAATAACGCAGCCGAATTGACCAGGCTTGTCAGGTTATTGTCCTGAAACAGTCTGGCGTGTTCAGTAAATTTGCCGTCGGCAGATCTGGAGAAGGCACGCAGACCGTTGCCATCCTTCGCCGCTGCCAATGGGCCATTGATCTCCACTCGAAAATACTGATTCGAGTTTGCAACGCCCGTAGTGATCAAGTTGGGTATGGACTGGAGAAGGGGCGATAGTCGGCTCAAACCCAGTTGCGCTACCTGGTGGCTGTCACCGTGATCAGATGCAGTTGGCAGCGAGAGTGCCTTTACCGAGAGCACAGGAGCATTTTCGCTCGAGCCAACCAGCCATTGCTCATCGTCGTCCCGTTTGGCGAGCCCTTTGATGCGAGTAATCTCACCAGTCATGGTTTACCTCCAGGTAAACGAGGCTGCATGCCCTTCTGTCGGATGTAGGCGATTTGAACCACGCAAGGCAAGGTGATTCGAAATGCAGGGGACGCTAGAGAATAGCCTGCCAGACCTGCACCCATAGCGACTCCAATTGGACCCAGGGCCAAGCCTGCCAACCTGCCCATGAGCATCTCCGCTCCCAACACAGCACCTGCACCGAGAAGGTTGGTTCCCAGGGAGGCGGAAACAAATGAGGTCACATCCAGTGTTGCCGCATGCCCAAAGCCCATACGGTTCAAGAAGTGGGTGAATGAAAAAGGATTGGCGGCATCAGACTCGCCAAACTTCTCTGCAAATTGCGCACGAGCTTCCTTGGACATCTTGTCCCAGGCCTTGCCCAGTAAGCGTTGCAACACTTTGAGCTCAATCGTGGCGAGATCGTCTGAATCGGTCTTCTTTCCACCTACCTGAGTAAGCACGTCGGTGGCGATCTCTTTATACGTCACGCCTCCACTACGGAACAGATTGGTAATACTGTTACCGCCAAACATGCGGAGCTCGTGAACCAGCAATGCCAGTACATCTTTGTTAAAGGACTTGTCCTCACGAGCCTGGTGCAGAAATTCCTTTACTGTGCCGGCAAGCGAGATCCGGCCTTTCCCTGCGTCCGTGATGTAATCGACCAATAAACAAACGTCATCCGGTTCGGCTGCTAGCAGCAGCGCAAGCAACGGCTCGTCTCCGGCAATATCTATTTCAGACATCGACTTCCCCCTAGTAAAGAATACATCGTAAACCACTTCTGACGTTATCGGTGCCCAATTCCAAAGCCCAGCATCAGCTCACCGATGCTTGCGTCCACAGATGAATCGGCATTCACTCGAGACACTCTACCGGTGTCCTGTTGATCCGAATAACTGCAGGTCTGTGCTCACAAATGCCCCGCCAACTTCTGCTTGTTCCAGGCTTCTATAGGTTCGGCAATGGTGGTGGGGCAATTCGGAAATTAATCTTTTTCGATTTTAAGAAAAGGATTGTCGGCTGGTATCAATTCAAAAAATTGCTTCGGTTCTCCAATCAAATACCCCTTCAAGGTGGTTCTCTTCCTAGGGCCCTGCACTTGGCATGTCCAGATGTTCAGACCATTGTCTCGCTTCCTATGAACCCTCAGCTTCTCGAACTGCTTTTGCACCCAGCGCCATGCCTCAACCTCCTGATCTGAACCCTGCGAAACGCCCGGAAACTCCTGCGCATAGCGTTGGAAGAGACCAGGCGTGACCAGAAATACGCTGCCATCCACCGTGTGGATTTTGGCCTTGCTGTCGTTGATGATCAGTTTGTGGCTCAGAATGCCTTCCTTGACCCAATTCAGGAATGCCTGGCCTGGGTTATCCGATTGAAGCGTTGAAGTTTCGATAGCACTTTCTGACAGTGCGTCACTGGCCTCAGGCTTTTCCAACTCGAACATGTCCAGCAGCGAGCCGAGGTAATCGACATCCTCTAGTACCATGGGATCCGGCTGCGGTTGGCTTTGAGCTGATCCTGCACTGGCTGTCTCAGGCGCTGGTGTTGGTATCTGGGGGTCAGTTGAGTAGTCATGGGCTGCAATGCTCACCGTTCCGCTGAAAGCCTCGGGCCGGTCTTCGTTCCCCCAAATCAGCGTCGGTTGAAGGCGCAGAAAGGTGAAACTCTGCTGCCAGTTGCCTTGCGCGACAAGCGCGGTCCAGATGGCTTTGCCTTCCGGCGTGGACTCAACCAATCCATGTGATTGCAGCTCATCGAACACCGCGAGGTTGGACGAGGGAATGCCCTCAATCGATTGCGACAACAGATTGGCTCGTAGCTTGTCCGTGACCGTCTTGCTGACCAGCCAGAGTGCGTCCTGGGTCAGCCATCCCGCGGCACCTGGCTGGTTGAGTTTCAGTTCGTGCTGAACCAGATGACGCAGTCCGCTGATCAAGTGATGTTGCAGCGAATGAGTCGGTGCTTGCAGCGCCTTGCTCGGGTTACCACCGATGTTCTGTGCGGTGGAAATACGGTCGGCCTGCATCACCAACTCACCGAGCACGCCGGCACGCTCGTACTGGCCCGCCAGGACATACAGCAGGCTGGCCCACAGCGGCGGAAATCCACTGAGCCAATCGAGGATTGGGCGGTCGAGAATTTGGGTGTAGAGCAAGCCTGCGGCGGCGCCGTGCAGGTGGTAGTCCCGACCCTTGATATAACGAAAACGGTAGGGCTGATCCAGGGAGTCCTGCCAAGGATGATGCCAAACACGGCCATCCTGGCGTTCCACCTGCAAGTCCACGGCAATTTTGCCGATGTCATGCAGCAGGGCGCCATAGGCGATGACGGCCGACCAGGCATCGGTCTGGGCGGCTTGGTCTTCAGGAGCAGCGCCAGTGGGAAGCAGATACGACTGACGCAGTTTCAGACTACAAGCGACCAATTCCAACCCATGGTCGAGCATGCCGCCAAGATAAGCATGGTGGTGCGTCTCGCTGGCTGGAAGCAGCTTGACCAACTCCGCGTAGCGATGGATCGGATTTAAATAGAGCTGGCTGAACTGCGGATGGGAGAGGGCGGTGTACTGCCAAATGCGATCGAGCAATTGGCGACGGTGCTCGGCTCTAACAAGCTCTGAGATGACTCGATGGGCAGGTAACCTTCGGCAACGCTTACGATTGGTGGCGGAGGGGGCTTTTGCCTTTTGCGGCGAAACAGAATGAGCATTGTGGCTCTCCCAGGGAATGGCAGAGTCAATGGTCTTTTAGCTGTTCGGATAGGGCTCTTACCCTTAAGTCCCCAGACCCCCTCCAACCCTTGCCCGTCCTTTTGTCGTGCGTCCCTTTGTGCGGCAATCGGAATATCGATTTGTCCTGGTGCCGTTTTGTTGGATGCGCATGCTGTTACGAAAAAGGAAAGTGTCGGTACACTGCGGTGCGAATTTTATTGGGTCTTGCCATGAACCTCACTGACGCCACGCTCGTGCTGCTGCTCGCGGCACGTATCCATGGAACAGACGAAGCCGTCAGGGCCTCGGCGAAAAGCGTGGTCAAGAAGCTTCCGCGCAGCAAACGCGATCTGATCTACAAGGTGATCGACAGCCGAAGTCCACTCGAGCTGGTGGATTACCTGGCGCAGAATCTGGATACGTAACGGCGTACTGCTGTTACGGGATACATCATGTTCTTTGCGTCAGAGCTCCGTAGTGCGGGGATTTTTCTGGGCATAGAAAAAGGGTCCAACTCGTGTTGGACCCTATGAAGCGTTTGCAGCGGTGAGGTGACGATCAAGCGGCATCGTTCATGCATCGCGAGTCATCCATTACCATCTGCTTCCGTTGCTGCTCCAGGTTGAGCACATACTCCGAAGCGCATCGGGCCTGGCCACTGGCGCGGAAAAACCGCGCGGTTGTCAGCCTTGAGCAGGCCGAGCCAGGAGTCGATGTAGCTCTCGTGGCGCAACATAAAAAAATCGGCGCCCATTTTGTGGTGTATTGCAGCGCCGTTTTACGCACACTGGCGAGGCCCAGGCGATCTTAGGACACCCGCTGATGGCGTCTGTTGTGCCAATAGCTGCGCAGCTGAGCTGGAGTTGCCGTAATTCAAATTACAGGCTCTATGCGAGGTACGTGGTGATGCGATTCTCCATCTATATTTGCAGGCTGTCGTCCTCGTTAATTTTGCGTAGATCTAGCCCTGCTGTGCCAGGTGCTGTGATAGCGAGGGTAAGCAAGCGGGTCATCTGCGCCCAGGCGCTCGATGTAAGTCAGAAGTGCTCCGCCTGGGAGCTATGGATGCTTGGATAACACCGAAACTGGTCTTCAATCACAGTGGCCCAGCTATCAAAAGGATTAGAGGTGACATTGGAGTGGAAGCTTGCCTCGAAGACCTCCGACCACAGTACGGTCATCTGCGCCGCAAGGGACGGCGAAGCGTTCTCGTGGATGAGGAGAACGATCTGGTACTGGTAAGACCCGTACAACGATGGGTGGCTCGCGTTTTTGGTGCGCTGCGGGCTAGCGCAGTCTGAGGGCATCTTGTCTGGCGTATGGCAGGGATGCTGCCAAGGACATGCATGAGCCAATGGCTGATGATGAGCCCGCTCGCAAGCGGTTTGTCCAATTGGCCTTTGAAGGCTTTCAGTCGGAGCCCGGCTATCGCGAGCGTCTACTGCAATACTTCGAGAATTATCGGTTCCCGATCAAGAACCCGTTCCAGTCATTCTTCCGTGTTCCGAACTGAAATAGCTGCCTAATGGCGCTACCGCAGGGAGGTCAGGTAGCGTAATATTCATTTGACGGGAAAAAATATTCATTTGGAGGGTTGTTCATGGTCTCCCCAACAGCCGCTAGGTTAGCGCCTAAAAAGAGTGACAATTCTCGTGAGGCGGGAATTGCCGCTTTCTGGCGTTTCAGTGCTGATCGAGATCTACTCAAGGATTCGGAGAGACTCCGTCAGATCAAGATTGGGTTCCCCGCCCAACTCGCTCAGGCTTTCCGTCTGACCTTTGATCTTCAAGAGCGCAACCTGGAAACATTGCTCAATGCATCAATCTCGACGCTTGAGAGACGTCGGCGTGAGCAAAAAAATCTTGATCCTGTCGCCTCCGAACGATTGGACCGAATTGCCTCGGTCAGCCATTTGGCTGAGGAAGTTTTTGAGAATCAGGAAAGTGCGACCCACTGGATGTCTACGCCCAATAAAGCACTCGGTGGGGTGGCGCCGATCATGCTTTGCGAAACTGAGATAGGTGCCAAACAGGTTCGTCGTGTCCTTCAGGCTCTGGAGTGGGGAGGAGCTGCCTGATGCGGGCATGGCGAATCGCGAAGGCGAAACGTGCAACTGACTTATCGGGTACGGGTGCCGCTATCGAAGGCGGTCGTTGGAATGATCAAGATGTACCAGCCGTCTACATGGGGCTAACTCCGGCGATTTGTTGTCTGGAAACCTTCGTGCATGCGGGAGGTGAGCCCGGCTTTCCGATGAAAATCACCTGTTTTGAACTGCCTGCGGATACGACGCTTTATCTGGAGCCCGACCCAAAGACTTTGCCGGACGGCTGGGAGAGTCTCCCCGCTGACCGTCCGAGCATGGATTTCGGTACCACCTGGCTAAAGGCGAGCACTCACTTGGGATTGATAGTGCCTTCTGCCGTTTTGGCTCTGGAGCGCAACATCGTAATTAATCCCCTTCATCCGGCAGTGAGCATGATCAAGGTGATTGAGGTGTTCGACTTCATGTATGACTCCCGAATGTTCAAGTAAGCCGGTAGCTGCACCGGTCAACTCGTCTGTGAGCACGCAACGTCCTCCTTCGACATCGGCCCTCTGCATGAGCTTGGTCGATGTCTTCTCCCATTCGAATTGCTGCATCCAGTTCACTGATTCCGTGCTTTTGCATGAGGTAAGTCTTCGCCAAACACATCTTGTCACCTTGGAGTCTTAACCAAGATGCATGACCGCTCCTCACGATCGGTACTCAACCTCTCTGCGAGCACATCGATCCACCCTCAGTTTCGGTGCGCAGGGGCCGCTCGCTCCGCTCAAAGCTGGAGCGTGGAAATCATGCAAACCTTACCTCATAAGCCCTCTCTGCAAGGGCCCATCATTGACCATTTCCAAGCTATCCGCTGAACAGGCCGCAAAAATTGCAATCGCCACTGCTCGTTAGCCTCCAGCACTCTTCGGATGGGGCTGCTCGTTCCGGCCTCCGCCTGTCAGATTATTCCTATACAAATTGACCGGAAAACTTGTACAAGATTAACTGTATATTCGTACAGTTTTTTGGAAGTCGTGCGTCATGAGCTTTTCAATTCTCGGTCCTATCGCCGAGGGTGGCTTGAAGCTGCCCTTATGTTCGTTTCGTGTACCTGCCGGATTTCCATCCCCGGCGGCGGATCACATCGAAGCGCATATCTCATTGGATGAGGTTCTGAATATTCGTGCCCCGCATGTGTATCTGGTCTCGATTGCCGGGGAGAGCATGCAGGGCGCAGGTATCTTCGAGGGCGATCTGGCGGTGGTGGACCGTGCCATGGAGCCTGCTCATGGGCACATCGTCGTTGCGCTGCTGAATAACGAACCTGTGTGCAAACGGCTGTGCATTCGTGGAAGGGAGGTAATCCTCCTTTCGGAGAACCCAAAGTTTCCACCGAGGTATGTGCTCGAGGGCGATGAGCTGATCATTTGGGGCGTCATCACCTGCAGTGTGCGCAGTCATGTCTAAAGCCCAGCCGGTATTCGCCCTGATTGACTGCAATAGCTTCTACGCCAGTTGCGAGCGCGTATTCCGTCCGGATCTGGCCCGGGTGCCCATCGTGGTGCTGAGCAACAACGACGGCTGCGTGATTGCTCGCAGCTACGACGCCAAGCCCTACGTGAAGATGGGCGCGCCGTATTTTCAGATCAAAGACACGCTGCATCGGCACGGCATCGTTGCGTTCTCCTCCAACTATGCACTGTACGGCGACATGAGCGAGCGCGTCATGACGCTCATAGAGTCGATGGTACCGGCCGTTGAGATCTATAGCATCGACGAAGCTTTCGTCGATCTAACGGGTATAGAGGGGCGGGATACCCTCGGTCGCAAGATCCGCAGTCATGTGCTGCGCTGCACCGGTATTCCTGTCGGGGTGGGGATTGCGCATACCAAAACCTTGGCGAAGCTAGCTAACCACACAGCCAAGCGTTTGCAGATGGAGACGGGTGGTGTGGTGGATATTTGTGACCCGTTCAAGCGCGACTGGGTGTTGCGCAACACTGAGGTGTGTGAAGTCTGGGGTGTCGGTCGCAAGATGAAACTTCACTTGGAGGCCATGGGCATCAAGACGGCGATGGATCTGGCCAGGGCTGATCCCCGGACCCTGCGCAAGAAATTCAGTGTAGTGATCGAGAAGACAGCTCGGGAGCTTGCAGGCACATCGTGCTTGGAGCTGGATGAGCAGGATCCGCCCAAGCAGGAGATTTGCTGTAGCCGTATGTTCGGTAAACGGCTCACGGAGCTGGCCCCCATCAAGGAGGCGGTGGCCACGTACGTGATGCGAGCTTCGGAAAAGCTCAGGGCACAGAAATCGTTGTGCAAGAAAATTCGGGTCAGCATTCGCACCGGCATGTTCAACCCGGAGGAGGCGAAGTACGCCAACGGCGTGTTGATCGATCTGCCTTATCCGACTGACGATGTGCGGCTGCTGACGAAGGCCGCAGTGGATGCGCTTGATCGAGTGTTCCGGTCGGGGTTCAACTACAGCAAAGCGGAGGTGTTGCTGATGAATCTCTGTCAGCCGGGGGAATACACCGATGATCTATTTGCAGTTTCGCAACCGGCTGATGCCACGAAGCTGATGACGGTGCTGGATGAGATCAATGGGCGGTGGGGTAGGGGAACGCTCCGGTCTGCGAGCGTTCCGGTCAATCCAAGCTGGGGCATGCGGCGGGATATGATGAGCCGCAGTTTTACAACGAAGCTGGATCAATTGTGGGTGGTTGCTTGTAAATAGGGCAGTGGATGCGAAAGTGACAGATCAATCGGCATCCTGTTTTTTGAGTCTTGCTAGACCCTGTTTGATATAGCCAGCATTCTCCTCGATCGTTTGCAAAGCCCCGCGGACGTTGCTTCCAACCTGATTCGAATCTTGCTTTTCGATATGGAGCGTTAGCTCCATTATCGCAGCCTCAAGCGCAACCTGATTTCGGTAGATTCTTTCCAGTACATCCGTCAGCGAATACTCCCCACGCATTTGCTTCCGCTTCCTCTGAAAATTCCAAGTTTAGCCTTCATAAGGTGGATGTTAGCTAGTCTTCTGGCAGAAAATCTAGTCGATTGATGGGCCGCTCACGGCAAAGTGATGATGTGCGTAAGCCGGTTCGTTCTCGCCCGATAGAGCTGACCTCTTGTCGCCCGGTGACCTTGATAACGACCCCGTTCTGACAGAGATCGCATGCTGTATGCGATACTGGCTCTGTAGTGGCACGGGTTCGTGCCTGGATTAGGATCGGTACAAGGACTGAATCTGCATGACATGGACGAAGGCAGCATCTGCTTCTTTGCAGTGCTGGTATAGCGGGAAGGCTCAATGACTCAGGGCGCTTTTCGTAGTTTTCGCTTGGCGAAATGGTTGGGCTCCACCTGTGCGTCGTTGGACATTGCCACTAACGGACTGATAGCGGTTGATTGGACTGGGCAGACGGCGAAGGTTCTGGTTGCCGACATGCCCAAGCCTCCACAACTTCACCACTGGTTTGGTTTTTCTTGTTTAACGCTGACCTTGCCCTCCGGCCAATTAAAGGCCATTGGATGGGGCGTCAGAAGAGCAGATGATATTTGGCGTGCGGCGTTGCGTGAATGGTATGGCAACCGCGTGTTGTCCATTGCTCAGACACTGAATGCCTTCTACAAGAATGTTCAAGCCCGCGGTTACTGCCGTCGTTCTCAATGGACAGTGTTGCACGCACGTCTTGTCCAGCTTTCCAAACAATGGCCAGCACTACCTGCCAGGGGATTGGGTGTTCTATCAGGACTCGAACGCAAGATATTGACCCGGGCCTGGGCGTGGGTTCATGACGGCGAAAGATGTCTACGCCGATGGCGTAAACACTATGTGAAGCTCAGTCTCGCCAAGCATGCTGAATTGTTCGATACGATCGAATCCATGCCCCTGACGCTCAACCAACGCCTAGCCTGCATCGTGGACGAGGACAACAACCTGGTACTGGCCGGGGCGGGTACCGGCAAGACCAGTACGACAATGGGGCGTGTCGCATTCCTGGTCCGCAGTGGACAAGCGCAACCTGAGGATATCTTGTTACTGGCCTACGGCAGTGACGCTGCCGAGGAGATGCGCGAGCGGTTGGAAGCGCGTGTGGGTATCAAGGGCATTAAGGCCTCGACCTTCCACTCCCTTGGCAAAGATATGCTGGGTCAACCGTCCCTTACGCCAATGGCTGAGGATAAGGCTTCCCGTAAGCGATTTATCCAACTGGCCTTCGAGGATTTTCAGTCAGAGCCAGGCTATCGCAAGCGCCTACTGCAGTACTTCGAGAACTACCTGTTTCCGATCAAGAACCCATTCGATTTTGCGTCCCTGGGCGAGTACTTCGCCTACTTGGCAGAGCATGAGGTCCGGACACTCAGAGGTGAGTTGGTCAAAAGTATGGCTGAGTGCCGCATTGCCAACTTCCTGTTCAAGATGGGCGTGGAGTATCAATACGAACCGCGCTACAAGGTGTCTACCCGAACGGCTGAGCGCCGGGACTACCATCCAGACTTTTACCTGCCAACGTTCGATATCTACATCGAACATTTCGGCACGGACCGCCATGGCAATACAGCGCCCTACGTTGACCGCAAAGCCTACCACCAAGACATGGCCTGGAAGCGTGATTTACACAAGAAACACCAGTCTCGTTTGATCGAAACGTTCCACTTCGAACAGCAGGAAGGTCAGTTGCTTCCATTGCTGGAGAAGCGCCTGCTGTCTGCCGGTGTGACCTTCAATCCTCTGCCTGATGAAGCGATGTTGGAAACGCTTCGTGAGTTTGGTGTTGTCACCGAATTTGCCGAGCTGCTTGAGAAGCTGCTGACTGGTTACAAGGCTGCGGATTTAGCC
This sequence comes from Pseudomonas sp. P105, assembly GCF_032614175.1. NCBI lineage: Bacteria > Pseudomonadati > Pseudomonadota > Gammaproteobacteria > Pseudomonadales > Pseudomonadaceae > Pseudomonas > Pseudomonas sp. P105. The sequence continues at coordinate 3,800,186 of NZ_CP126693.1, read as the reverse complement.
AAGGTCGATCTAGAGGCGCGTATTAACGCCGCACCGTCTCCGGATCAGATGCGGGCGGCGCTTGAGTTGCTGATGCCTATTTATCATCGCTATCAGGATGAACTGAAAGGCAAAGAGCAGATAGATTTTGACGACATGATTGTGAAGGCTGTGCGCCTGGCGGAGCAGGGGGACTTCAAGGCTCCGTGGCGTTTTGTGCTGGTAGACGAGTACCAGGACATCTCTGAGCCGCGGGCACGTTTGGTCAAAGCGCTTCGGCGGTCGCAACCCGATGGATCGTTGTTTTGTGTAGGGGATGATTGGCAATCGATTTATCGATTCGCGGGCAGTGATATTCGTCTGACTTCGCAATTTGAGGCGTTCTTTGGTGCGACCGCTATCAGTGCCCTGGATAAGACCTTTCGCTTTAACGACAGAATCAACGCCGTGGCCAGCCGGTTTGTGATGCGCAATCCGGCGCAGTTGAAGAAGGATATTCATACCCATACGCAAGAAGCGTCACCGGCGGTTTCGCTGTTCAGGACGGAGCTAGGCGATGATGAGGCGTTACCTCATGTCCTGACGCAGATTGCTGCGCGGGCCAAGCCGGGATCGGTCGTCTACATATTGGCTCGGTTCAATTTCCTGCTGCCGGATCCAGCAAATCTCAAGCAGCTCAATAGCAGCTACCCGCATTTGACGATCAAAACCTACAGCATTCATACCTCCAAAGGGCAGGAGGCGGACTACATTGTGGTGCTCGGCAATAAGACGGGTAAGTTTGGAATGCCTCCTCAGAAAACGAGCCATCCTCTGTTGGAGGCGCTTCTGCCGCCACGTGAGGCGTTCGTTCATGCTGAGGAGCGGCGTCTGTTTTATGTGGCCCTGACCAGGGCCAAGCGGCGTGTTTATTTGGTGGTTGGTAAAGGGAAGGCGTCTAGCTTCATCAAGGAACTGCTTGATGATCAGTATGACGTGGAACTCAATGAGTTCGGAGAGTCCGCAGCGGGGGCTGCACCGGGGCCGACTTGCCCTGCGTGTCAGGCAGGGGAATTGATGTTGCGGACGAAGAAGAACGGCACGGGGGCGTTTTTCTTTTGTTCCCTTTCCCCGCGCTGTGGCCATACCGAGACGGCCTGTCCGGATTGTCAGTCTTTGATGCGTAAGGAAGGGCGGTATCTGATCTGTAAAGAGAGCTGTGGCGGTTGGGTTGCGTTGTGTCCGTTGACTGGGGGCAGGATGGTGTCGCGTGGGGCTGGTAAGAAATTCTGGGGGTGTTCAGATTATCGTCGGGATGATGCGGATTCTTGCTCTCATACGGAGACAAGGATTGCGCCGCCAAAGGGGTGTAAGGCCCGGGTGCTGACTTGAAACGCTCAATGGATTGTGTGGCTAGGCGTTGAGTGCGGTCCATGGTGAGGCTGCAAGGTGTCGGTGGCGAGCTATCCACTTGCTCGACAGAGGGTTGTCGGATTCATAGGACCTATGATGCAACGCAGAACCAATCAATGGACTGAAAAATATGAGTGATGAGAATACCCATAGCAGCATCTTTATTTCCTATGCCTGGGGTGGCGGGCTGGAGAAAAAGGAGTGGGTGAGAGAGAGCATTGTCGCTGCCTTGGAGTGGCAGTACGCGGTGTTCTGGGATCGTGACAGCATCGGTTTTGGCGAGTCGATTGACACTGCTATCGGACTGGCGCTGTCCGAGCGTCCGATCCTGGTGCTATGTCTGTGTGATGAGGATTATCTGGAGGCTGCCCAGCGAATCGGTTCGGGTTTACACCGCGAGTTGCAGATACTCCAGCGAATAGCTGATGAGCCAAGTGTAAGGATCGTGCCATTGATGTTTGGGGAAAGATGCGCCGAGCATTTGCCTAAACCATTAGCTGGTCGTCTGTATCTGGATCTGCAGCCGTTGCTTCAGCATGGACTCGACCTAGGAGCGGCGTTGCTGGATGTGGTTGATGGAGTCAGCCAGGCGCAGGTACAAAAAAGGATTGCTGCGGATGTGGCGAGGCATCAATTGCGCAAACGTGTCCTCAGTTATCTGCAAAAGCAGCCCCTGACGCTATGGGGAAACGGGCGCACTCACGAGGTCACGGTATGTTCGGACGATAAGCGACCATACTTACTGCTGGCGCCTCAATGGATGTGGGACAGCAATGAATGGGGCTTCATGCTAAGTGATGACAATCCAACCTTTTGCCCAACGAAAGGACGATGGCATTGGGATCGTTTTAGTCCTTCACGGGGAATGCGAGCGTTAGGTACTGCAGCTTTATCGGTGTTTTTTCCGCATTGGCTCGGCGAGGTTGCACAGAGTGCATTGAATGCTGGTGGGGTTGTGTTGGCAGAAAAATTTTTCACGCAGGTGGATGTCATGGAAGCCTTTACTTTCAACGTGGATGACTTGGTCACCTCCCTGATCGTCGATTACAAAGGGTATGGGGTATTGGAGCAGTTGTTAGAGGCGGTAGATACTGGGCCTGTCAACCAAGTCCTTTCATAGTCAGGATGGAGCGGAGCATAGGGCCCTGCGACAGGCGGCTTGCGGCCAATAGTGGACTCTCCGCTCGGCCAGAACTTTGGACGCGCTCCTCATCTGGCAACTTGGATTGGCAGTCCTCGAATGCTTCGTTAACCCCCTAATGCCGCCACATTCATCTTGTCTGGGTCGCCGGCATCCGCAGGCGTTTTAAACCTTGCGGCGTCTCGGGCAGGCGGCAACCCGAACAAGCGTGCGTACTCTCGGCTAAATTGCGAGGCACTTTCGTAGCCGACTGTGAATGCGATGGCGGCGGCGTTGTGCGTTTCGAATAACAAGAGCCATCGCGCTCTGAGTAAGCGCAGACGTTTTTGGTATTGGATCGGTGTCATCGCGGTAATGGCTTTGAAATGTCGATAGAACGCCGCGACGCTCATGTCGGTCATGGCCGCCAAAGGCTCCACTCGAAAAGGCTCGGTGTAGTGCTCGCGTATCCATTGGGTGGCTCGGCGGACCTGTGAAAGTCGGCTATCCGGGCGAGCTATCTCGCGCAACATCTCCCCAAAGGGCCCTTGAAGCGCACGAAACAAAATCTCGCGTTCGACCATCGGGGCAAGCACCGGCGCCTCATCGGGATGGTCAATCAGACGCAGCATGCGCAACCAGGCATCAAGCATTTCAGTGGGCGCCGCAACAGGCGCGAAGCAACAGGGGTGAGGCTGACTTTCCGTTTTTGGTCTGTCCGCCAGCAGCGACGCGATGATGCTGGGGTCCAGGGTCAAGCTGATGGCGAGATAGGGCTCGTCCGGCCCGCCTGGGTAAATCTCCCCGGTCGCCGGTACATCAATAGGCACCACAAAATACGTGGCCGCCCCGTAACTCATCACCTGGTCGCCAATGGACAAGGTTTTCGAGCCTTGCAGTACGAGGTGCAACATCGGCTGGTAAACCTGGCTGGCACAGGCTTCGGCGTGGACCATCGCCACGCGTGGCAATCCGGTTTCCGTCCACTGGCTTTCAGCGCGCATCACAATGCTGCGCAATTCACTTATAGCGTCGTTCATGTGAGAGACGATGGCGTAGACCGACGAGTAAAGCAATGCAGGTGAGAAGAATAGGCAAGGGTGCGAGAAGAACCGGCAACGGCTTTACGCGGCGCCGACCCAATACTGATGGCAAGCAGCGTTAGGCCTTCGAGACTGATGGGAGGCCAATAACGGACGCTGCGTCACTTGCCACTTTAGAAAGGTCTCCTATGAAACTTGAAGGAAAAATCGCGGTAGTAACGGGCGCTTCCAAAGGCATCGGTGCTGGGATTGCCAAAGCACTGGGCGCAGCCGGCGCCACCGTCATCGTCAATTATTCATCCAGCAAAGACGACGCGGATTCGGTGGTTGCACATATCCAAGCACAAGGCGCGAATGCCGTTGCCATACAAGCGGACATGAGCAACGGCGCTGACGTGAAGCGACTGTTCGCAACCGTGGCTGCTGACTACGGGACGCTGGATATTCTGGTGAACAATGCCGGCGTCGCGATGTTTCAAATGATTGAAGACCTCACCGAAGAGGCCTTCCACAAGCAGTTCAACCTCAATGTGCTCGGCTATCTGCTGGCGGCGCGGGAGGCTGTGAAACTGCTGGGCACCTCCGGCAGCATCATCAATATCAGTTCGATCCTCAGCACCGACCCGTACCTCGCGTCCAGTGTTTACTCAGCCACCAAAGGCGCAGTCGATACGCTGACTTTAGCCCTGGCCAGAGAGCTTGGGCCACGGGGTATTCGGGTTAACTCCATCCTTCCAGGCCATACCAACACGCCGGCCACAGACGGCAATTTCGCCGGTGAATTTGGCGAGCAACTTATCGCAGGTACGCCGTTGCGACGCTTCGGCGAGCCTGAAGACATCGCGCCGCTCGCCGTGTTCTTAGCGTCCGAAGATGCCCACTGGGTGACAGGTGAATCCATCCGGGCATCCGGTGGTGTGCGCGGCGTAGGCTACTAACGTCTGCCGAACAACCTTCAGGCGTTCAGCAACGTACGCCTGTATGCCTTCAGGTTTCGACAATGACGGACAGTTTAAAAGCAGTATCTCCTTTGACGTTATCAACTACTCCAAACACCCAAACCGCACCGGCCTCCTGGAGTGCAGTTGTCGCTATTGGCGTGGGGGCCTTCATGCTGGTGACCGCAGAATTTTTACCCGTGGGGCTATTGCCGCAAATTGCCCAGGACCTTGCGATCAGTGAGGGGCAGGCCGGCCTTATGGTTACCGCCCCCGGCATGGTGGCCGCATGCGCGGCGTTGTTAACCATTAGCGTGGGCAAGCATATTCAGCGCCAGCACGCGTTGTTGGCCTTGCTCAGTCTGTTGGTCATTTCCAATGCGCTGGTCGCCTGCGCCAATAGCCTGGCTGTTCTTGTTGCGGCTCGGATGCTTCTTGGTGTCGCGGTGGGTGGATTCTGGACCATCGGGGTTTCTCTGGGGCCCAGGCTGAGGCCCGACGCCATTGGCCGGGCAACGTCCGTCATTTTTTCCGGGGTGACAGTGGGCACCGTAGCCGGCGTACCAGCAGGGACATTACTTGGCGAGTTACTGGGGTAGCGATTAACGTTTGCTGCATTCGCGGCGCTGGTTGTGCTGGTGGTGGTGGCGTTAGTGGTGCTGCTGCCGCGCATTCCACCTGAAAAATCCCTGGGCTTCAACCAAGTACCCGTGGTGATGAGGATGAACACCGTGCAGGCAGGGCTGGTGGCGGTTGTGCTCATCTTTATAGGGCAGTTCGCCGCCTACACCTATATCGCACCGTTTCTAAAGCAAATTAGCGGCATCGACTCCGGCTCCCTGAGCGCTTTGTTACTTGCCTATGGTGTAGCGGGGGTCTTTGGCAACCTTTTCTGCGGTTGGTTTGTCGAGCGCAATGTACGCAGAGCGGTGCTGGCCACATCGATGTTCTTGGGTGGTGCAATGTTGTCTCTGGCCGTTTGGGGCACGAGTTCCGGGTAGGCGGCAACAGCGGTCGTCGCCTGGGGCGTTGGTTTTGGCATGCTGCCCATCGCCATCCAGAGCTGGATATTCAAGGCCGCGCCAGATCGACTTGAGGTTGTGGCAGCGCTATTCGTTGCTACCGGTCAGTTGGCGATGGGGGTCGGCGCACTGATCGGCGGTGTGGTGGTTGATCACTTCGGCGTTCAGATGGCCATCGGGGTGGGAGTGGCGGGTACGTTGGGCGCCACATTGTGGATTGTCGCGCGCTTCCCCCGGTAGCCCTCAGGGCAACACATGTGGGTGGGCAGCGAAATGGTCCACCAGCCAATCGACAAATGCGCGCACGCGAACGCTCAGGTGTCGGTTGGGCATGTACACGACCGACAGCGGGGTGGGCTCGGTCTGCCACTCCTGCAACACCGGCACAAAGGTGCCTGCGTCGATATGCGGCTGCGCCATAAACCGTAACGTATGAATCACCCCTAATCCGGCAAGGCCTGCGGCGAGGTAAGCGTTGCTGTCGTTGACTGCCACTACATAACGGCCTTGCACGGCGACGTACTCATCGCCATTGGTGAACTCAAGGCTGTTCTGCCTTCCCGAGCCTGGGAAAAAGTAGCGCACCAGCGCATGCCCGTTTTCCAGTTCACTCGGGTGGCTGGGCACACCGTGAGCGGCCAGGTAAGCGGGCGTTGCGCAGGTTACAAATGGCAGGCTGCCCAGGCGTCGCGCAATCAGCGAGGAGTCTTGAAGAATGCCCCCTCGAATCACACAGTCGATGTTTTCGCTGGCCAGGTCTGCTGTGCGGTCACTCGCTCCGATATCAATTTGCACCTGCGGGTAGCGGGCGTGAAAATCCGGCAGTGCCGGTATCACCAATAGCGTTGCGATGGTGGTGCCCATATCAACCCTAACTTTGCCTTTCGGAGCCGACTGGGTAACCGCAATTTCCGCTTCAACCTCCAGCCATCGGTCAAGCACTCGGCTCATTTGCTCGTAATAGAGGCTCCCCTCGTTGGTCAGCGTGACCCGCCGCGTGGTGCGGTTGAGCAGCTTTACCCGCAGGTGTGCTTCCAGCGCTTGCACCAGCTTGGTAACGGCATTTGGGTGCAGCTCCATTTGCGTTGCCGCTTTGACGAAGCTGCCGGTTTCAACAATGCGGTTGAACGCTTGTACGGCAAGAAAGTAATCCACGCGAACACCGTTTGAGGGATCTGAAGAAGTACGTTTATCACCAAAGCAGTGATAGCACATACCGGCTTAGTCAGTTTATCCCATCTGGGGGGGTGGTTAGTGTGGCCGCACGGTTCGTCATTCGCGACCGGCCCCTCACTACACAGGAAGAAAATCATGAGCAAATCCCTGGCAGGTAAAGTTGCATTGGTTACCGGTGGCTCACGTGGCATTGGTGCCGCTATCGCCAAACGTCTGGCCGCCGAAGGTGCTGATGTGGCGTTCAGCTACGCCACATCAGCGGAGCATGCCCGTACGGTGGTCCACCACATCGAATCACTGGGTATGCAGGCGTTGGCCCTGGTTGCCGATCAGGCGGACGCCAATGCCGTCGCTGCGATGGTCAACCAGGTACACGCGCATTTTGGTCGTCTGGATATTCTGGTGAACAGCGCCGGGGTGTTTGTCACCGGCGTAATCGGCGATCCGCAGGCCGATATTGCCGAGCTGGAGCGCCAGCAGGCCGTCAATGTTGGTGGTGTTGTCGCGGCTGTTCGTGCGGCGGTGCCGCTGTTGGCTGACGGTGGACGAATTGTTTCCATCGGCACCATGTTTGCCAGTCGTGCGCCTTTCCCAGGTATCGCCGATTACGCCGCGAGCAAGGCGGCGGTTGCTGCCTATAGCCGTGGTTGGGCGCGCGATTTAGGCGGGCGTCATATCACCGTCAATACCGTGCAGCCGGGCCCGATTAATACCCAGATGAACCCCGAAACCAGCGACGTGGCTTCCATGGTTAAGCAGATGACGGCATTGGGTCGCTACGGCCAGCCGGACGAAGTGGCGGGTGCCGTGGCGTTCTTGGTGGGGCCTGATGCTGGGTATATCACCGGCGCCACCTTGAATGTAGATGGTGGCCAAAACAGCTAAACGGCTTAAGCCCGTGTGTCCGCCAAAATTCGCGCGGCATCCCGCGCCGGTGGCAAGCCAAAAACACGGGCGTAGTCGCGGCTGAACTGGGTGGGGCTTTCATAGCCCACTTCAAAGGCCGCCGTGGTGACGCTCTTGGCGCTGGCCACCAACAGCGTGCGGGCCTGGAGCAGCCGAACACGCTTCTGATACTGCAACGGGCTCAAGTTGGTCACCGCTTTGAAATGGCGGTGGAAGGCCGACACACTCATCGCTGCTTTCTCAGCCAAGTCATCGACACGAATGGGCTCGGCGAAGTCGCGACGAATCCATTGAATGGCCAGACTTACACGGGCCATGGCGGTGTCTGGCGCTGCGATTTCACGCAGCATCCAGCCCTGCGGGCCCTGCAAGACACGGTAGAGAATTTCCCGCTCATACACCGGCGCCAGTGCGGTGATGTCTTGCGGACGTTCCATCAGTCGCAACATACGCACCCACGCATCCATCAGTTCGGGCGTAACAGCTGCTACGGAAAAGCCGTTTTCCTGTCCAACCCGCTCGGCTGGTTTGGGCAGATCCGCCAGCAGCGTGGCGAGAATCGTGGGATCCAGCGTCAGGCTGACAGCCAGATAAGGCTCGCCCGTGGCGGCGGGGTGAACCTTGCCAACAGCCGGCAACTCGATGGACATAACAAAATAGGTCGCCGGGTCGTAACGCAACGTGCGGTCGCCAACGGTCATCGACTTACTGCCCTGCAAAATCAGGTTGATCATTGGGTCATACACAGCGGCCAACAAATGTTCAGGCACCTCGCCCTGCACCATGGCTACACGGGGAATACCGGTTTCCGTGCGCCGATTTTCGGCGTTGGCGGCCAGTGCCCTGAGTTCGTTCAGTTGATTATCCATAGTGATCATCTGACGCCAGAGCTGTGGGCAACGCAAGCAAAAAGCAGAAACAGGCAGGTTTCGAGCAGGAATGGCTGCGTGGTCGCTCAGGGTGATCGCTACTGTGGCAACTCATCTAATCGATACCGGAGCACACCATGAGCGTCATTCTGATCACCGGCGGCAGCCGTGGCATCGGCGCCAGTACCGCCACCCTCTGCGCCAAGCGAGGCATGGGCGTAGTTCTGACCTATAACAACAACCCGACAGCAGCACAGGCAGTGGTCGAGCAGATTCAGGCAGACGGGGGCAAAGCCGTCGCGCTGAAGTTGGATGTAGCCAACGTCGGCAGCTTTGGCGCCTTTGCTGAATCGGTTCGGCAGGTCTTGCAGCAAGTATGGGATGTGGCGCACCTCGACGGTGTCGTCAATAACGCCGGCTACGGGCTGTTCAATCCAATCGTGACGGTCAGTGAAGCGCAATTCGATGGGCTCTTTAACGTTCACCTCAAAGGCCCGTTTTTTCTGACCCAGACACTGCTGCCGTTGCTGGCCGATGGCGCCAGCATCGTCAACGTCACCAGCGCCACGACCCGTGTGGCCACGGCGGGCGTTGCCCCGTACGCCGCACTCAAAGGCGGCCTGGAAGTGCTGACCCGTTACATGGCCAAGGAGTTTGGTGAACGCCGCATTCGCGCCAACGCCGTCTCGCCAGGGGCCATTCGTACAGAGCTGGGTGGCGGCCTGAGCGATGAGTTCGAAGCGTTGCTCGCCGGGCAAACCGCGTTGGGCCGGGTAGGCGAGCCAGAAGATGTGGGCCTTGTGATCGCCACGTTGTTGTCGGCAGAGAGTGCCTGGATCAACGCCCAAACCATTGAGGTTGCTGGCGGTTACATGGTTTAGAACCCTCCACACACCACCTTTAAGCGAGGAAAACACCATGCTCGACTATGTCTTTATTTCTGTCGCAGACCTAGAACGCTCCATCGCGTTTTACAGCGCTGCACTGCCGCCGTTGGGCATCACCAGCCGTCTTGACTACGACGGTAAGGATGGCCCTCCCGGCCATCCCGATCTCAAAGGTTTTGGGGCAAACGGGCGAGTATTTTTCTGGTTGCGCGAAGGCGTTGTCGAAGGCCGCGCGGCGCACATCGGCTTTGTCGCCAATAGCCGCGATGAGGTAGATGCCGCTTACGCCGCCGCTATCCAGGCCGGCGCCACAGACATCGGCCCACCAGGTGCCCGTCTGCACTACGACCCCGAGTACTAAAAGTTGCTAGGAGCCTTGCTAGCCGCGTGGTGTCGTTGCGCTGGACTTCGAATGCTACTCGCGCGCCACACGGGTGTCGTAATCGAGTCGCGCGACCAGTACCGGTTTCATGTTGTCCTCTGCCCAGCGACACATTTGTCCGGTAATCGCGGTAATGCTCACTCCGAGTGGCGTCAGCGAGTATTCAACGCTAGGCGGCGAGCTTGGATACACCACGCGCAGAACGAGGCCATCGCGTTCCAGTGAGCGCAGAGTTTGGGTCAGCATCTTTTGCGTCACATCGCCTACTTGTCGACGCAGCTCGCCGAAACGAATCGGTCCTGACGACAGCGACTCAACCACCAGCATGGTCCATTTATCCGCCAGCATCTTAATCACGCTACGCGACGGACAAGTGACGTCGTAAACGTCTCCTGCCCGCAGCTTAGCGATTTTGGAACGAGGAATATGATTGAAGGTAGTATCCATTAGGTACCTATAGCACATAAAGGTGCCTAATTTACAAAATAAATCACATCGCCGAGTATGTCGACACCGGCTGCTTAGGGCCTTTATTTGAGAAAGTGAACACATGAAAAGCTTAATCCAGCGACGTGTTGGCGGCCCTGAGGTTCTGGAGTTGACCGACGCGCCCAAACCCGTGCGCAATTTTACCGAAGTGCTTCTGCGGGTTCATGCCGCCTCCATTAATCCAGTCGATTTGCTCGTGCGCGCAGGCTACTTCCCGCTATTAGGCGCTGCGCCGTTTACACCGGGCTGGGACGTGTCCGGTGTGGTCGAGGAAGTTGAGATTGGCTCGACGCGCTTCAAAATCGGCGACGAAGTGTTTGGTATGCCACTGTTTCCCCGTGCCGCCAACGCCTATGCCGAATACGTCGCTGTACCCTCGCGCCAATTGTGGTTGAAGCCGGCACGACTGAGTCATGCGCAGGCCGCAGCCTTGCCAATGGTTGGGCTGACGGCGTTACAAGCTCTGAGCGAAATTGCGCAAGTGCAGCCAGGTCAGCGCGTGCTGATCCATGGTGGCGGTGGAGGTGTCGGTCACGTCGCGGTACAGATTGCTAAAGCGCTTGGGGCATACGTCATTGCAACGGCCAGTTCGGGTAAGCGCGACTTCGTATTGAGCCTTGGAGCCGATGAGATCGTCGATTACAGAACCACCGATTTCACCGAAGTGCTCAGCAACATCGATGTGGTGTTCGATACCGTTGCTAATGGCTATGCCGAGCGCTCGTTGTCTGTGCTCAAGCCGAACGGCATCGTGGTGACGTCAATGGGTCTCAGTCATGCTCACATGCCAGCGCTGGCGGCTGCTTCTGGATTTCGCTTCTCCAGCGTTGCTGTCGAGCCGGATGGCGCGGGTCTGCAACAGCTGGCGGCGTGGGTGGAGTCGGGCCAGTTGATGCCACATGTCAGCCACGAACTGCCACTCAGTGAAGGCGCACAGGCACATGCGCTCGTGGAGCAGGGAAGTACCTTAGGTAAGGTCGTGCTGAGAATCACACCATGAACGCGCCATCCACACCGTCGCTAACTCCGTCGTGGTTAAACCAGTTGGCAGCGGATGCGATCATGATTTCGTCAGTACTCGAACGTACGGTCGTAGGGAGAGAAGCGATCGTCAAAGTCATACAGGCCGCGGGCGGGCTGTATGAAGCACACGCGGTTGTGTTCAGTGCCAGCTTCGGGGACCGGGAACTGTTCGAATATGATGCTCTAGCGTTCGGAGGCGTTGCCGTACACGGTGTAGTGACACTTACCAGAAGTACGGTGGGCGAAATCATTGCTGTTGGTGTTCACCATGGCCCCTTGAGCGCGGTGAACAAACTGTCTTCGGCTCTGAAAGATATCTTGGCTACGGAACTAGGCGCGAGCTATTTCCTGTCCTGAGCATCTGTTGTTCTGACTAGGTCCCTTAGACATTTTAAATGGCAGCTATTGGCCGGTTTCTGCCTGTCCTAACGCATCGCGGTACCAGACCGGTTCTAAAAAAAATGGTAAGCGAAAAGTATCGCGACGAGGCGCTGGTTCCAGATGGAACCTGGTATGACTCGAACTGGGTTCCATAGCTTTCTTGCACACAGAGGCCTCAGCAAAGGCTCGCGGATGGTGCGTAACCTGATGAGGAATCTGTATTTTTCAGACTTGTTTCGAAAAGATGAGGGTGTAGTACAGCTAAAGGATGACCTCTATGCTAGGACGTCATTTTTCTAGGAGAGACACCGATGCAAGGAATGCAGAAAGCAAAACTGGTTTCACTTTTCATAATTCCGATGTTGGGTGCTTGCACCACTCCCCGGTCAACAGACGTTTCCGAGACATCCAAGCAGCTCACGCTGACTCAGTCAGTGACTGTCGATAACTGCTCAGTAGGCTGCCCATCCGGTGGTAGTGAGGTCACGCTCAACCGTCAGGCTTACACGCTGAATAACAACGGCTCCACCAAATTCGCTAACTGGGTTGCTTACAAAATCACAAAGGAAACCCCAGCCAGCGGGCGTCCGAGAAACTGGAAGACTGACCCTGACGTTCCGGCCGGCGAAACGCTCAACCCGGTCGATTACAATGGAGCCAGTGTCGCCTTGAAGATAGACCGAGGCCACCAGGCAAACCTTGCTTCCATGGGAGGCATTACTGATTGGCAAACGCTCAACTATCTCACCAACATCACCCCGCAAAAATCTGACTTGAACCAGGGCGCATGGGCACGTTTGGAGGACCAGGAGCGCAAACTGAGCAAGACACCTGACGTCGATGTCGTTTATGTGGCTACAGGTCCTCTCTACGAACAGAATATTGGCTCGTTACCAGGTACAAACAAAGTCCATACGATCCCCAGTGGGTACTGGAAGGTGATATTCACTGGTAGCAGTCCCGCAGGGGGCCTGTACGCTGCTTTCATCATGGGGCAAAGCACTCCACGCTCAGCGAGCTTCTGTGACTTCCAAGTGACAGTAGATGAGATAGAAGAACGTTCGGGGCTGACCTTCTGGACCAGTTTGCCCTACGACGTTCAAGCACATCTGAAAGCTAAGCGCGGACAACTGGCGCCCAAAATTGGATGTGCTTCAGAGGCTGTCGTCGCCAACTGACCCAGGCATAAAAAAACCACCTGTCGTGAGGCAGGTGGTTTTGAGTCGGATCTGGAAATTACAGATCGATTAGTGGATGAACTTCATTGCAGTGATCAAGATGCCGATGGTCGCCGACAGCATTACACCCATGCGAATTGTTAGCTTCACATCGAGGTGTGCGATCTCTGAACGGACCTGAGAGATTTCTGTGCGCACTTGAGCGATATCACTCTTGGTCGCTAGAAAAGTTTGCATATCCGACTCCAATGCTTCGATAACTGCATGGGCTTTCAGCTCTGGGACGTTGATGGCGATCAACGCTTGGTATAGAGCCAGTTCCATTTTCATAAGGCCTCCAAAAAATATAAAGGCCTACCCCACGACGGGGGAGGCCCGTCGTGGGTGAGAAAAATTATGCTTCCATCGACTTAGTCGACTGACCGCGCTACCGGAAGCTATGCGGTCATTGGATGGATCCTGCGGTGAACCGCAGCGCCGTCTAGAAGATCCTGGCGGCTGGCATGTAGCTGAGCACGTCAGCAAGACACGCGTATAAATTGCTTTCCTGGCTGCTTGCTGTCAACCCAGAAACCGGTTACCGAGTATTTCCTATAGTGGGCCGCCGAGGCTTTTCCGGCTCTGCTTCCACGACCTTGAGGTATGGGTTATTCAGGGCCAAGTCGTTCATAAGACCCCCGTGAGATTTGAGCAGGTAACCGTGTAGAAGTCGGGTTCTGCGAGCACCACTGACTTCACAAGTCCAGATGTTCAGCCCATTAGGCTGTTTGCGGTGCAGCTTCATTTCCTCGAACCGTTTCTGAATCCATTCCCAATCGTACTGCTTTTCCTTCTTAGCGATACGTGCCAGGTGAGGGTGCTCCTGGCCGTAACGCTGAAAGATCCCTGGAGTAACCAGATAAAGGGTGTCATTGACGGTATGCACCAGCGCTTTGGAGTCATTAATAATTATGCGGTGAGATCGTACCCCCTGGGTGACCCACTCCATGAAGTGCGCGCCAGAATGTTCAGTTACCGTGGGGGATACTTGTGTCTCCACATTGGGCGGTTCAGCCTCATCGATGAAACCAGGCTCATCCAGATAGGCAGGAGGAGGACCGAATAGGTCCATTAGCAAATCGACTGAGTCGGGCGGTGATGGTGGAGATGGAGGTGTGGGTGTTAACGAGTAATCTGGGTGGTTTTTTGTTCTAGCAACTGGCGGCGCAGCTAGGGCTGTTTCGGCTTTTTCCATGGAGGTGCCTGATGGGTCGGCAACATCAACGATGATCGTGCCGCTGAATGCTGCTGGTCGTGCTCCTGTCTCCCAGATCAAGGCGGGAGACAGTTTCAGGAAGGTAAAGCTGTGGGACCAGCCGTTCTCGCTGGTGACGGTGGCTTTCCAGATGGCTTTGCCATCAGCGCTAGGCTGAGCGATTCCATGGTCCTGCAGTACATTGAAGACGGCTGTGTTTTTTTCCGGAATGCCGTCGATACCTTGGGAGAGCAGGTGAGCGCGCAATTTATCCGAAACTGTCTTGCTGACCAGCCATAGGGCGTCATGTGTGAGCCAACCGTCAGAAGCTTGAGGTTGGTTGATTTTGAGTTCTTCGCTGAGCAGATAGCGTAAGCCCTCCAACAGTTTTCTCTGTAGCGCGTGTTTGGGGGCCGTCAGGGCTTTGCTCGGATCACCTCCTAGCGCTTGGGCTACTGAAGCTTGGTCAGCTTGCATGACGAGTGAGCCAAGCTCTCCTGCGTGCTCGTACTGGCCCGCCAGGTTGTAGAGAAGTGATGCCCAGAGCTCAGGGAATGTGCAGAGCCAATCCAGAATGTCCCGATTCAGCAACTGGCAGATGAGCATGCCAGCAGCTGCACCGTGTAGGCGGTATTGCCGATCCTTTCGATAGCGCAGGCGGTAAGGGCGGTCGAGTGGTCCGTGCCAGGGATGCCAGACCGTGTTGTCGGCGTATTCGACGTGAAGATCAACTCCGATTTTTCCGAGATCATGAGCGAGAGCTCCATAGGCAATACCGGCGCTCCAGGCCTCAGCTTGAGCGATCTGAATTTCGGGTTGAGCGCCTGATGGGAGCAGATGGGACTGGCGAAGCTTCAGGGCGTAAGCGACGACTTCAAGGCCGTGGTCCAGCATCCCACCAGGGTATGCGTGGTGGTGGCTCTCAGACGCGGGGAGAAGCTGTACCAACTCGGCATAGCGTGTGATCGGGTCCAGATACAGCTTATTGAATTGGGCGCGGGAGAGGGCTGTTCGTTGCCAGATATGGTCTAGCAGCTTTTGTCGACGTGGTACTGCGAGCAGCGCTTGAGCTGACTGAGGAACGGTCAGTCCTTGTGAGGAAATCTGCTCAGGCGCAGCGCGCTGAAGTTGAGTTGACTGTTGCTTGCGACGAAACAGCGAGAGCATGATTTTTCCTGTCCGCTTGGTCGATTTGAGAGCCTTTTCTGTTTTTGGAGTAGGGCCTTTCCCCTTGTGCTCCATTCCCTTGGCCCATTCCCTTTTTTGCCTTTACCCTTTTGAGGCTGCGCATTTTTATGAGATGTCGCCAGGGTGAATCGGTTAACGCTCACCCCTTTTAGGGAAAGGTTTACGGACAAGGAGGATGCACGATGACGGGGACGGGCGGGACGACTAGAGCGATGCAGTTTGGTCAATGGCTTGGACGCCGATGGCTAGGATTTCTTCGATTTGAAGAGAGGGTTTTAATGTGGCTGCAACGCACGGGAGTACCCATGCCGATCTCGAAGATACTGTGTTGGATACTCAAGGTCGTAATCATCGTTGCTCTGCTGTACGTTGCTTTCTGGATCACCCTATTTGTCATATTCATAACCGCAGGAGCCTGCAGTGTTATCTATTCCAATTCGAGTATTGATATGACTGATAAACACCCGCAATGGCGGGATGGGCTATCTGGTTTCGGGCTATATGATGAAAGAGGCATCCGAATCGATCCATATGATCCGGATGAAATGCCATAGGCTTACATGATCATTCTTCTAGCGATGTCAGTACCTCTGGCCCCTGCTGCTTGAGCATCTGAACCACCTTGGCTCAAGCCTTGAACTACTCCTCCTGCTCGCATTCCGACCCAAGACAATGCGGAAATCCACAATGTGGGGAGGATTAAAAACATAGTTGCCATGACGTAGTTCAGCAGCATGTCTCCGAAGGAGTTGTTGATGCCCATAAGCACGTTGAGATTGCTTTGGGGAGAGTTCCAACCGTATAGGGCGTTGAGGATCGTACTGTCGATCCAGCGAGCGAGTTGAAACCAGAAGTCTACGAAAAAGAGGGCGAACTGCACGCAGCTGATAGTCACTAGAGTCTTGAGTTCATAGGTGCCGATGACAAGGATCAACGGGATGCAGATGATAAGTGCCATCTTCAAGAAAGAGAGCAGCATGGGAAGGGCTTGGCGCACTACGTCCATCCCTGGGAAGAAGGCTACCGAGCCGACAGTTAGGCCTAGGTCTGAAGCTCCGCGAGCCAGGATGTTCGACGCAGACATGTCAATTTTTCCCCCGTAACTGGCGTAGACCTGGCCTTGGTTCAATGCTTGTTGACGAGGGGATACAACGGAGCGGATCACTGCGTCGTCGGACTCGGTTTTGCTCAGAAAGCGTGCCCAGTTGCTCAGGCGAGTTAGCAGGCTGGGATCAATCTGTTGCACAAGTCTTGCGCGCAGTCCAACTCGTGCATCTGACCACCATTGTTGGCATGTAGGGTAACCGCCACCACCGGGAACCTGAGCAAGTCCGGCATCCCGTGTTGTGTTGAAAGGCCATTGGCTGCGAGGTGTTTTCGAGTGATAACGATCGTAGTAACCACTGGCTTTGACCAACTGGTTTGATCCAATCCAGTTGATATCGTCCATCTGCTCTTCGCTGAGGTTGGGACGAGTCATGAACATCCGCGCACGTGCAGGGCCGTAGCAGTCCTGGCTGAAGTCAGCCACTTCCTGAGCCAGTATCGGGTCTTCGATCCTGGTTGCATCAATGTCCATACGCATCTGCCGCAGATCCGTTCCACACGGGATTGCCGCAATGGACCCTCCGGTGACGGCCTTAGACAGTGAGTGCATGAAGAACCACCACACGGGCACCTTCGCGCTTTGGTTGTTGAGGGTGGTGAATGTACTGGACCAGCGGGTCTCTTGCGGCGATGCAACGCTCACCTGACATTGTGCAGAGCGAGTGCTGTCGAATTCGATGGTGTTCAGGTCCACCTGGAAGAACGGAATGCCCGCAAACATAATTACAACGATGGCCATCCACACTCGGTTCTCGATGCGTAACGAGGACAGCACGCCCTTGTTACCCTCATCGGCGCCTTCGCTTCTTGCCCTGAGCCATTCCTGGAGGATGATCGCCAGGAAGGGTAAGGCGAACACGCCACTGGCCACCAGCAGCTCCCAGATGCCGTTGTTAACGATCCACCCGACCAGAGTCAGGTAGTACTCCAGGTAGTCGTTGGTGTAGAGCGTCATGGAAGAGGCCGTGCTTGGATATCTGCGTCGAACGCCGACAGTTCAAGAAGTGTTAATACGCCAATAGCGGCAACCTCGGCACACAGGAGGCGTTGATGTTGATGAGGAGTGAGCCCTCGGCTTGCTAGGCGTCTGCGCATTCGGTACCAAGCGACTGCGGTTGCGCTGTAGAGGGCAATTCGCCAGAGCAGCAGGGCTGTCTTGTTTGTGTCTAACCATGTGTTCCAGTCCCTGGGGGCTTTGGAGGCCTCAAGACTCAGCAATCCTGCGATGGTGATCACCAGACCTAGAATGACGCTCCACAGAATTAAGTGAGCAATCAAGAGTCTGGTTTTTGATGGACGCATCATCGTGGGTGCCCCTCCGGAACTGCCTGCTGGATCAGGTCCAGACGATTGCGTATGGGGTCTCCCTGGTAGACCCCCCGGGAACCGGCGGCGCGACTGTTTTGGCGCTGGATCAACATCATGGGTGAATTGCCCGCGAGCGTTCGGCGAAGCTCAAGTTCGGTTTTGAGGCTGTTGATTTCCTGAGTCAGGGCTTCGCTTTCGTCGGCAATGGCTTGCTGAGCCAGTTGATTGGCAGCGACGTTCGGCTCCTTGCGTCCGGTCATTAGGGTGCGTTGCAGCAGAAGAGCTTTTTCCAGGACGCTGGAAAGCGCCACTTCGGAAGCCAGTCGTCTCGCCAGTAAATCTTGGTCAGGTTCGTCGCGCAGTGCTTCGATTACGCCGCGAGTGATGGGCAGCGATTGGCTGCTGGCTTCCATCAGATTTTCAGCTGAGGTGGGCTTGCTGCCCTTAAGCAGCGCTTCAAGGACTTGAAGTTTGGCGTCGTACTCTTCTTGAATTAGTGGGGTAAGACCCACGCCAGGTTTGGTTTGAGTTTTGGTGCAGTGATCGCACGTTTGGTGTTCCCGCTCTCCTAGAACTCTGGTTGCCCAAGCTTCAGCCTCTTGTGGTGACGACCAGGTCTGACAGCTCAGACGGTTGCCGCAGCTGTTTTTGGGAATGGGGGAGCGGTTACCAACTTCACGGCCATTGAGGAGGTTAAACCCTGCGCGAGTAACATCGGAAACCACCTTGATGGAGGGCTGTCTTTTGCCTCCTGCCGCGTTGCCACCGACCCACGGAACACCGTTATTACCTCGGTGTTGTTCCGCCTGTTCGACCGCTGCTACAGCATCATGGTTTTTGACTGTGTTGCTGAGCGCCATACCTTCAGCCAGTTCGCCCCAGCCGAGCTGGCCACCTGCAACATCGGCCATGCGTTCGGCCACCGCCCGGCAGGTAGATTTGGATCGGTCGAAGTCGAGTCGGGCTTGCAAGATGCCGTTGGTGAGCAGGTTGTACAGACCCGGGTCGGCACGCTGGATGATCAGTGCAGGAAGCGACGCAACGGCGCTGGTAGCGTTCTGGATGATGTTGCTCATGATCGATCGGAAGCCGCCTGTGGCACCGTTAAGTTGGTTTCGCAGGGTCGTGTCCAGGCTCATGTCGCCACAAATCAGGTTGGTATCCCAACCTGCGCCAACCGAAATGCTGTCCATGGAAGCAGAGCCGCCCATGGACACAGCTCGCCCACCACCGATGCTGTAGAGCACATCGTCACCGATAGAGCCGCTGTGATTGATGCCGTCCTTGTTCAATTCGGTTTGGGCTGCATGTGTGGTGGTAGCTGAGAGGAGCAGGGCACTGATCAGGATTCGAGATATTGTAGAAAGAGGCGGTATTGAAACGCGCTGGTAGGCAGCTTTCATTCGTTATCTCCCGCAAAGTCTGTACTCCCGAGGAAGATTTGCCCCTTGCGTTCGCAGCAGCTATACGGCCGCCAGAGCGCCCAGGCGTAGTCGCCTCGTGGGGATTGAACATGGGGGAGATTGTTGGGAAATACGGCGCAGGTTTTAGATTGGTCAGGCGTGAGCTCTTGCCATTTCCCGGTGCTGGCAACGTTTTCTTGGAGAGGTCCCGCGGGCCAATACCCATCCTGTGGGTTGGCCAGTAACGGCTGGTAAACATGTATCTGGCCGCGACGGGTGACGATATCGCCGGCTCTTTGGGCTACAACAGCGGCGCTTTTATAATCGTCGACGCCATGAAGAAATCCACCGCGGGGATAGATCGCTCCCCATAGGTTTGCACTGGTGCGACTGCCAATCTCTCGCGCGCCGGGTGTGAGAGCTTCGGGGAAAATCATTTCAGGCACGTTGTAGCGCCACGCCAGGCTGTCCAGAGTACTCAGAAAGTAGGGCATCAGGATCTTGCCTGCACCAGAGCATGTGTAGCCTGATTGACCGGCGAATTGGCTGAATGTCGCGCCGCCGGGGTGACCGATAACATCGGCATTCTTGAATTTGGCCAGGTCATTTTCATGACTGATACCCGTGCTGCCGTCGCCTCCACCTTTTGCAGAGAAGTTGGTCGAACTCATGGATCGTACTTCCGACCAGGGATTTTCTCCGGTGTTGCTGTAGCTAGAAACCACCGCGTCAGGCACGTAGTGATGAACCTTGGGGGAGGTTTTTACTTTGCACCCGAAGTTGGTGCAGTAAAGCCAGTAGCAGATACCAACGACGCGATAGGCGAGGCAAT
Source organism: Pseudomonas sp. P105 (assembly GCF_032614175.1). Classification (NCBI taxonomy): domain Bacteria; kingdom Pseudomonadati; phylum Pseudomonadota; class Gammaproteobacteria; order Pseudomonadales; family Pseudomonadaceae; genus Pseudomonas; species Pseudomonas sp. P105. The sequence goes on along the minus strand of NZ_CP126693.1, from coordinate 3,780,329 downwards.
CAGCAGATACGCTGGAGGTGGTAATTGTCGCGGTGTTGAGGGCTGACGCGGATAGGGGAAGGCCTATTGCGGTAGCGGCGATAAAGCGAAATGGTCTGGAGTGACGACGGGGCATGTTTTTTTCTACGCAGGATGGAGGTGCGCAGTGAATCAGGGGTAGGGCACCCCGTCCTGTCAGAAACGGGTTCAGCTCTGTGCCCTATTGATCGGCATTTTTCTTACACAGAAAAAAAGCGCCTGGGAAGGCGCTTCGGAACAAGGGGGCTGATAGCTTTGGATTGTCAGATCAAACCGGCTTCAGCGAAAGAGTAGGGCTCACCTTCTCCGATAATGAAGTGGTCCAAAAGACGGACATTCAGCTTCGGCAATAGATCGTTCAGTACCTTGGTGATCTCCTTGTCGCCTTGGCTCGGATTTTTATCACCTGAGGGATGGTTATGGGCGACGATGATCGCCACACACTGATGCTCTAGCGCACGTTGCAGAATCCGTCTCGGATACACGCTCACAGAATCGATGGTGCCGTAGAACAGCGGCTCGTAGGCCACTACACGATGACGAGCGTCTAGGAACAGTGCTGAAAATACCTCTTGGGTTTCTCCAGCAAGCTGGAGTCGTAAATACTGGCGAACATCCTGTGGTCTTTCGAGGTAAGGGCCACGTTTGAACATACGCTGCTCCAGAATCGAGATGGCCTTCTTGATCAGATGGTCCTCTTGATATTTGGGGCTGTCCTCATTAACTGAAGATATGGTCGCTGGGAAAATCATTGTCATGGGAGTCTCCGCTGACGAAAACGAGGCTCCCGCCCTAGGGGAGGAAGCCCCAAGGGATTGGTGATGTGTGTAGGCTCGATCAAAACCGAAGAACAGTGGCATCCACCATCGAGTGAGCGATGGCTATTCGCTGAACGGATGCGAAGCGAATGTGATTTCGGTCTACGCAGTCAGGCTGCGCCGTAGCCTTTCGGACCGAGGCTACATGGGCGCGTTGCTGGTTGGGTTCGCAGATAACCAGCGATTCACCATATCAGTGTCCAACATATGGACGATGTCGGTTGGATTAAAACCGCATTGGAGCCCTCCCGCTTTAAGCTACGGAGGACGAATCCCTTAAGGACACATGGCTGTGCAGCAGGTTACCGTCGCACAAAATTTTAAGAAAACAGAGTGCGTGGTGTGTAAATTGATCCAAAGGGTCACTGGTGCAGATCTTTAAATGATGAGACCCGTCATCAAGTTTGAAGTTATAAGTCGTTATTTTTTGCTATTGGTCGAAACAGTTCCTGGGTTCAGAATTCCGGTTACAGTGCTGTCGGTTATTTCTAGAAATTTGAAGATATCTGAACTGGAGTATTCGTCTAATTGTATAGGTGCCCAGGTCATGCTGTTTGTGAATTTCCAAGCCTTCTTTTTTTGCAAGTATCTATTCAGTGCCTCTATGTATTTTCTGAATGCTGGATTTGTATTGTCCTTTAGTGTGAGATATTTCTTTTTATCCTTCTGTAGGAGGAGCTTTTTTGCGAATTGTGGCTGGAGCCCTTCGATGTAGGTGTCATTGACGACTATCGGGGCAGGCCGCAACCGAGTATGTCGTATGGCGCCTTTTGGGCCGCCATCTTTATAGTACGTATGAACACCTTCAGAGGCGCCTGGAAAAACCATGCCCAGGCTATCAAGCTCCCTACTTCCATATTCATATTTAACCACCACGTCACGATATCCAGCGAGTACGCAGTTAATTAGATTATTTGCTGTGCCAAGTTCATTCATCTTCCTAAATAATGAATATCCGAGCTTCTGTGCTATCGAGTTTTCAGAGGTGTTCGGGTCCTCTACTTGCTTTACAACTTTTGGAGCGTCGGCAGAGTGGCAGCTATCTATACATATTTTTTGGGGAGTATAACCGGCATGGGTGCAGAGTAGGGCTATTGCTTCTCCCACAATTTCAACATCTATCACCGAGCTTCCTATCGCGCCATGGACTGCAACGTATATACCAAATGTCTTCGGGATGATTTGAGCTACTTCGTTACTGTTCTCTTGGTGAAAGTCAAGGTCATGTTCTCCACACATCTCTGCAAATTTGGTGGCAAGCACGATGGCGTTGTTGTATTCACTCCAATTTAATAGTTCATTTGGCACCTCGGCGTACTTTGAAGAGAGGTACATGTGATTGGCTCGCATCTCTTGCCTAGAGCTTTCAGTTCCGCAAAACGTGACGTATATTTGTTTGTCGTATCCTTTCATGCAGTCTCCTTGACGCTCGCGATTGCAGGCTGGGGCTCAAAAAGACACTAGCTTGAAACTATAAAAAAGCAAAGCGGCGCTGTTTTCTACATGCTTGCGATTTGTCCGCCCTAGCGAGTGTACTGCTCGAGCTCACGAAGGTTGAGTTGTAACGGTTCGATTCCTCTAGCTCGATCGATGTCTGCTGCCATTCTGATAGCAGCATCCAGTTCATTGATCTTGTGTTCCTGCCTGATTTTGAAACGTGCTGCTTTCTCTTCTGGTTCGGTCATGGCCATGGCCAAGTAGAGGCTGGGTGGAACTGCGCGAAACAACGCATCCATCGACTTTGAAAGCACGACACCTTCGCAATATTTCCCAGCCTCTTTACGAGCCGACATCATCAGGGCTTTCTGAGCAGGGCTGAGCTCCCGAAACCTGGCGATCTTCTCCACCTCATCAGGCGGCATGCTCAGGCAGATCCACCACTCGATCATGTTCAGCATTGGTTCTGCGGCTTTGGGCAGGTCATCGAGATTCTGGGTTGCCAGCCAGAACCACGCCCCCAGTTTTCGCCACATCTTGGTGATCTTGACAACGTAGGGAGCGAGCAGTGGATTTTTGGTGATGATGTGTCCTTCATCAGTGACATTGATGATCGGACGCCCTAGAAACTGGTCACGTTCGGCGATGTTGTTGACGGTGTTAAGCAGCGACAAATACGCGATCGAGAGTTGAGCGTTGTAGCCTTCACGAGCGAACGTAGCCAGGTCGACGATGGTAATGTCGGCTTCCGGCCAAGGGGTCCCTGGACGATTGAACAATTCTCCATCCAGCCCCTGACAGAAAAGATCCATAGCCTCGGCCATTTCCAGAAGGCGCACGCGGCGGCCCTCTGGTAGACCTTTGTCTGCACCTAGTTCACGTAGCGCATCACGAACATCCTGGGTAAGCACGGTTCGATGTTCACTGGTGCACCGTTGTGCCGCATTCAAAATGCTCTGGCGAATGAGGCTGCGATCTGCCCGGGTGAGACGTGCTTCTTCCTTCTCCTCACCGCCGGTAATCATCAGTCGGGCAGTGATTTCCAGCTCGCCCAACACATCACGTTGCTCATCGCATTCATAGGGCGAGGCTGTCTCATCCAAACGGTCCGCATCTAGCGTTTGAATTTCATCCGGTGTTTCCACCAAACGACGGGCGTCTGCGAAAGGGGCCAGACTTACGCCAGCACCCGGAGACAGCTTGACGTGGTGTACGGTCAGATCGAGGCGCTTGGCAAACTCGGCGAAGAGCCCGAAGGAATTGCCAGCCTCGACGATGATCAGCCGCGGCCGGTAGATAGCTGTGATTTGGTTCAGGATGTTGTTGAGAGTGGCAGACTTGCCCGAGCCTGTGGGACCGAACAGGAACAGGTGTGCATTCATCTGGCGATCAAGGCGGTTCAGGGGATCGAACGAGAGGGTGCCACCACCACGATTGAAGAACGTGATCCCCGGATGTCCCGTGCCCTGACTGCGCCCCCATACCGGCGCAAGGTTCGCGGCGTGCTGCGCGAACATGAGTTGGCTGTACCAGTGGCGTTTGTCCTTGGCCGGATCGAAGACACAAGGCAGCCAACGCATGTAGCTGTTGAGCGGTGCAACTTCGTCATCCTCGCGCACCGGCTGCAACCCCGCATTAAGCATGACATTGGCCAGTTGCATACCTCGCGCATCCAACTCCGCTATGTCTCTGCCGCGCAAGTAGAAGGCCAGTGATCCACGGTAGAGCTTGTGGGAGCTGCCAATAATAGATCTGGCTTGGTGGACATCCTGGCGTGTCTGTTCCGAAGCAAGGGTGTCGCCGACCGACTTTCTGCTCAGATGGTTGAGGTGGGCCTCCAGTACGTCCTGAGGTGTGGCGACCAGTGTGAGGCACATGATGATGTCCTCAGGCATTTGATCGAAGTAGGTATTTATCGCGTCTCCTTTACGCGTTTCGCCTGTCAGATGCCCGGTGTGAGGAGGAGTGCGCAGTCGGTCCATCAGCATGACCCGGTGGGGCATGTCATTGAAGTACCAAACGCCTTGAGCAGCGTCAGATCGCGGTTGACTGAAGAACAAACGCTGGGAGAAGTCAGTGCCGCTGGCCAGCTCGATTTCGCCTTCTTCAGTTTCCTCAGGGTAAGCAGTCAATTGATAGAAGCGTTCGCGAGCCTCCGCAGTGGAACCCAGATGTGTCGGATTGGGGTTGAACCAGCGCAGTAACCAGTCGTGGATTTTGTCAGCTCCTATTCGCTGACTCTTGATGCCGGCGCTTGTTAGCCCAGCGGTCAAACGATCGCAGACTACGTTCAACGATTGTTCTGGGGAGTGTTCCCGGCGCGAGGCAGATGACTTCGGTACTTGTCTGTAGACAACCATCCGCACCCGTCGAGTCTGCCCGCGCCAAGGGAGTCGAGTGAGAGTGGTGTCTTCAAAGAGCCCGCCAGGCTTGGCGATCGCATCAAGATGGTGTGCAAAAAAGCGTAAATAAAACTCGCTGAAGGCACTGCCGCAGGCCCGTGGTTGCAGATACTGCCCCAGGGATTTTAGATAACAGTCCCAACTGGTCTCGTCCTGTGCGTAGAGCTGTACAACCCATGGATTGTTGTCCAACTCATCGAAGCTGTCCTGTAGAACATTTTCTAACGTGTCCCGGGCTTGCAGCAGCCAGGCGCTTTCCCGGCCTTCTGTGCCCAGTGGCGTTAGCTCGAAGAATGCCGCGACGGACAGCCCATCCTCCAACAGCATGCACTGCGTCAGCGGTAGGTACTCAACCCAAGGCAGACGATCTACAAAAGACGGTGCGAAGTCATATGACGCGCGGTCATCGACGTCAGTTGACGGTTTTCTATGCCGTGACTCAGGTTCGGGCAACCCGTTCTCGGCAAGCTTAGCTATATGGTTGTCCCATGCGCCTGGCCCAGGAGACGGCTGCGAATGTTCGTTGCGTTTCCATTGAGAAAACCAGGTCATCAGTAGTCCTCCAGACGTTCGCCGGGCATTGCGTATTGCACGCGTTGATGCAGCGGAAAAACGGTGCTGTAACCGGGCACTGGCACGGACTCTGTTCCGGCCCAATGAGGAAAGACGTACATCACCAAGTCCGGGTTGGGCAGACGATGAAATTGTTGGTGGATCTCGGTCTGAGCGGTGCGTGTATAGGGCGTGGTTGAAGATGGCACCAGCGGTTCAGTCAGCGGCCGTCTTAACGCCTGTCTTGCGTCCAGTAACTGTTGAGCGGCTTGACCGCTTCTGGAACCACTGGTTTGTTGGTTCCAGACATCCATCATGGTGCTGCCGTCATGGCTGAGTAGCTCTTCGGTGTCTGTCGCGCAGCCAGTCACTGCCGATGCGATCAGCACGACCGTTATCATTTCAATCCAAGTCCGTGGCGACATGGCGACCTCCAAGGGTGTGATCGACTTTGCGCCCCTTGGCGTCATAGTCGAGGATAAGGGGCTGTTCGATGTGCACGGATACCTGGGCACCAGGTTCGACGTAAATGGCTGCAAAGGCCTGGCCGTAAAGCTTATTGACCCACTGCGAGATGTCTTGCACGCCGCTGGCCAGTAACCGATTCATGGCTTCACTTCCAGAGATGCCAACGGTGCTCAATGAGCCACCGTTGTTTCCTGCGTAGATGGTATTACCGTCGGACTTGATCAGAGAGGCGACCCCGACCCCGGCCGCGGTAATCAATGTTTGGGAGCCCAGATATTGCTGAGCGTTGCTTCGACGTTTGCCGGCGACGCAGGGAATACCGTGTCGATCGCTGATCCACCCTAGGCCTTCCTGAGTAGCACCGCTGTTGGAGGCGTTCTGCGAGTCACCTCGCGAATCTTTGTGATTGTCTGCGGGCAAGCTTCGGATGGTGCCGTCCTGGAAAACAAACGTGATGGAGCGGATCTGTCCGCGAACGCAGGACAGCGTCCAATCTCCTGAGGCAGTACCACTGATCACAGCGCCCGCCACCTCAGGTAGATCAATGCCATTGGCTGTTAAGTTGTCCGGCCCGATGAGAACTTTGAAGGGGTAGGGGTCGTTGACGGTGCCGTCGATGGGCACACGACCGATAAGCGCTGTCATTGCGACAGACCCCATCAGCGTTGCATTGGCAGGGACGGTGTAGGTCTGTTTAGCGGTGGGGACTTCAACATCTGTGGTAGCAGTAGCTGATATTGAACCAGCAATGTCACCCAGTGTTTTTTGCGCAGGACCAAAACGGGTAGGAAAACTAAAGCTCGGCTCCACCGAGGATCCTGCAGCGTCTTTTGGTTTCGTATCGTCTGGCTCAACCCAGCGTATGCCGTCCTGAGAACCACCTTCCTGTAGAGCCATGCCCACCGGCACGTCCAAATTGCCGTCTCTTTGCGTCAGGTTATCCAGTTGCCACTGAAGACTCTGCAGCAACCCTTGGATATCTGATTCGTCGCTGCCAGAAGCGTTTTGCTCCTCCTGCATACGCAGTCGTTCTTTCTCCAGGGCGAGTTGTATGCGTTCTTGCAAAGTGTCCTCAAATTGTCGCAGCTGGTCCGAGCCTGCGTCATTGCGCTCATTTTCGCTCAGTGATTGCTTGAGTTCCCCCCGCAGTTGCCTGACCTGTGCCACCAACGTGGCCACCGTATCTCTTGGCGTATCTCCCTCAAGGCCAAGCGCTTTCATCTCTTCAGCAGTAAGTTGGCTTTCAGCTTCGGCTGGGTTGGATGGCGAGGTTTTATTGCTGGGTAGTAGCTTCAGCAGCACCAGCAACAGCAGTAGCGCTATCGGGATCATCAACCACTTAAGCAATCCATTACTTCTCATGGTTTGCCTCCAGGGTTCTTGCCGATGCGGTATTGGGCAGGTTGAGAGCTGCGTTTACAGGGCTAATGGCTGGCATCAAAGACTGTGCAAGGCCATGTCCGCGGGTCGTCAGGTAAAGCACTGTGGTGTCTACTGGGGTGCCCTTTGCGCCAAGGTGATGGTGCTGGAAGGTGGCTGTCGCAAAATCTCCCAGCAACATACGAGGATCAAGGTGGATGGAGTGCTCGGTTTGATTGGTCAGCCGGATAGCCGTCACCCAGTAATCATCCAGACGCCACGCGGCCAGGGCCCTGGCCTCAACAGGTAAGCTCGGCATCAGCAAATCGAGCGATAGGTCGGGGGATATATTGACCCGTCGCACGCCTGCCAAAGGTTCTACAGTGCGTAACGGTGCGTACAGATTTTGTGCGGCATAACGTGTCAGAACCATGGGGACCGGCGTACGTAGGGTTGTTCCGTTGTCCAACGCCGTAGGGGCAGAGTTATCTGCTTCCGCGCGCTGTTGTCCGGTCGACTGTTCAACGATTTGGATGGCTTCTAGTTGCGACTGCCCGTCTTGAGCAGGCTCTGCGACGATGTCCAATAGGATCAGTTCGCCAGTGAGCGCATCTTGGAGTTGCAGACGGGTCGGCTCGATTGGTTCGTTCGCCCTTAGGTAGACCGTTCCTGCCGCGCTTTGCACACGTAGTCTGCCGCCAAGCGAGGTGGGTACCCCAACACGTACATTACGCTCTACAAACACCACGCGCTCCTGGCCTACAAGCAAGGGAACAGTCAAAGGCAGACGCTCCCAACGCATGACTTCCACTGCTTGGGTTGATGCGACGTCCAGGTTGATTGCGAGTACCAGAGAAGCAGACAGCAGCCGTCCCTTCATGAGGCGTCTCCTAGTGGATGGTTCTGATTTCGGGAGCCAGGCGACAAGGTTGTGGGCATCACGATGCGTTGAGGCGCACCGTCGTAGCAGTCCAGTGCAAGACCGAACGGATTGAGCTCTGGATCGATGTCCAGGCGCACAACCTTGATGGGATAGCGAACCAGAGCGCGTTTAATCTGCTCGGCGCCGTAATATTCGTCAGCGTTGACGTCTAGGGTGACAACCCAATCGCGCTCGGAGACCACTTTCACGCGCGTCTCAGGATCATCCCCATAACCACGTCCGGGAATTTCGTATAAGCCACGTACTCGTTTTCGCAGCTCCCCTGACCGTCGCCGCTGGTCGTAGTCATGTTGGAAAAATGAGCGACATTCTGGCGTGAGGTACGCTGTCAGAGATTGCAGGTTTCGGCTGTAGTCTTCCTCACCATCGGTGGGCCAGCGGTTGAGTTGCTGGAATATGTAGAAAGTGAATGCGTAAACGGATTCTGGAGGGACCTCCCACCATTTTCGGGTACTACCAGAGCGCAGATCGGGTGGAACATGAATTGTTAGATCACGTGGGGCCGTCCACCAGCCCACACCCGTCCCCAGTACCATGAGAAGGAGAGCCCCAGAACATAGGCGTAGCGTTTTAACGTGAGACTGTAGGTGCAAGACCTCGTTTTTGAATCGGCTCATGCACCACCTCGACGTGCTGTCCAGAAACCGGATCGAGTGATCAGTTCATGTGCACCTAGCTGACACGCCAGTCCGGGGTTGTGAATGGCCAACCACCATTGAATCTGTCGATAAAGCCACGTCTCAGGCCGTCCTCTTTTTTTCCGGCGCAGCAAGCTGCCACCGATGAACAGGCCCGCCGCAATTGCAAACACAATAGCGGTGGGTACCACTGCGATACTCGTTGCCAACCAAGCCGCAGGGATACCCAAGACCAGTCCTGCGCTCGCAGACAATCCTGAGCAAATCCAGAGTTCATCGGCAGTCAGGCCACGAACAACGACAGGCTGACGGTTCAAACGGTGGGGAAGAAAAGTGATGGTGCCGTCTGGTGCATTTTGAAAAAGGGATTCCATGATGTGTTGTCCTCACAGAACCCCAGTGGCTTTGGTCAACAGCCAGATGCCCACCACCAGCATGACGGCGCCGACGGCTATGCTCAGACCAAATTGCCCCCAGGTTGAACGTCCCGTATGAATCTCTGAGTACCGTGTGTAAGCGTGGTAGCAAACACCGATAAACATTGAGGCAACAACCAGTAAGGCCACCAACATGACGATGTCATAGCCGTAGTTTTGCATCGTATCCATGATGCCTTTGCCGGCACCACGGGTTGGGTCTTCCATGGTGGGCAACTTGCCTTTGGCCAAGGCAGGAGATGGTAGCGTTACGCAGTAAAAAGCAATGCTCAGGGGGAACCGTTTGAAGCGCAGAGCGTTCCTGTTCATGGTGTATTCCATTAGCTCAAGAAAGAAGGACGAACGTCAGTGCCAGGTACATCGCGGTGAATCGGATCATCACGCCCAGAAACTGTCGCTGGTTCAGTCGCTGTTCAGACCAGCCGGAATAAGCAGTCCGTATGGCCCAGGTGCCCCAGAGCAATAACGTCGCAAAAACAGCTGCGATCAGCACCGAGGCCGTGATTGAGGGGGTGAAACCGCCATTTGCCTGGAATGCCGCAATCTGAGCAGCATTCATTGATCAGGCACCGCTTCATCGACGTAGCTGCCACGCAGAGCTACTACGTCGCGTGGTGCTGCGCGCTGGGGGTATAGGTAGTCTCTGATTCCCTTACTGACGCGATGTATGTCCGCACGCAGGTCGACGTAACTGAAGTGATAGCGCGTCGGTTCTGGGCTCCTGATGAGATCCTCTGTGTAGGTGAGCCTTTCAATTGCGCGCAGCTCGCGCAGGACCGTTGCTAAGCGGGTATGTTCATCAGCGATTTCGGTGGCTATCGCAGGGATGTCTTCTACAAGTGCGAATAGCAACACAGCTGCCTTGAGGTGTTTTGGGCGTGGGTGGGTAGTCATGGTGAGCTCATTCTGTTCAGTCAGACGGCTCGATACTGAGGGGAGGGAGGTACTGATGTTGCGATCAATCAGGCATTGGTAGTCACCCGATTGACAACCGCCGTGTGCTACGACCGATCGAAATCTCTATGCGAAGAAGCATACGGAGTACGTCGACTACCGTTCACAGTAAACTGGCAGAGATCCCCTTCGGGCTCGGATCGCACATTAGCGGTCCAGCCGGTTGAGAATCACGACTTGTGTCGTCTAACGCAGTGCCAGTCAGCTCACACCGTGAATTTAGGGATTAATAATTTTTTCGGGACTCTCCAGGGCCGCAAGGAACTCATGTTCTCCTTCAACGCCCCACCATGGGATGGATACAACCCCGCCGATGTCTCCTAGTTGTCGTAGTAGTTCCAACAAAGAGTAGATTTGATCTCGCCCCCAATGAGCACCCATCCGGTAGTCCAATATGAGGCTGTCAGAGGAAACGTAAATGCCAAGGTCAGGTATCTGACCCCGGGTGCCACATAGTCCACCCAGAACCACGTGGAATGCCTCTGACGATCCTGAGCTTACGAGCAACGCATCCTGAGGACCGGAGAATGGCTTTTCGCTTTGGGATGCCTTGATCCAAAGATAGCCGCCGTCACCAGTGACATTTTTTGCACCATGATCGAACAGATATTCAAATGCCTTCGGTACAAGCGACGCATCTGAATACGTCACCACGATCTCGGGGAGCGATCCATCGTTGGTTGTGAAGTAGTCGGAAAGATTCACGGAGCGTGCCTATGGTTTGGAAGGGAAGGGACGGGACGATTGTCGATAAACCCGTGCCCCAGGGTCAGAGAGTAGTGATTACACGATATTCATAAATATTTTTTGAATCTACTTATCGTGAGGGCCACCACCATTCCCAGAAGGGTCGCGCTGGGCACTAGGATCAAAACTGCGTCCAGGCTCACCGGTAGTGCCAGATAGAGAACCCAAGGCCACGTGATGAGCGGCATCACACAGGCTTTAGCACGATGGTAGATGTAACCTGACTCGCGTCCCGCACCGAAACGTCGTATGTCCCTTTGAACTAGCCCGTCAACCAGCCCAACAAATGCAGCCATCACGAAAAGCGGCAGCGTTAGAGACAGCACCAGTAGCCGAACAGTGAACACCAGCACGGTATATGCCGCCGCGATCAGGCCGTTTTCAAGGTGTGTGTAGATTGTCCCCACGTAATAACGGACAGTGCGCTCGCTATCATTATGAGCGCTCCGTGCTTTTTTCGATGTGTTGTGCAGTGACTCAGCGATCCCGGTTCGGATAAACACCGCGTCATATGCCGCAAGAACGATTTTTTGAGCGGTTCGACCCGGTTCTTGGATTAGCGCACTCTGGGTGAAATCCTTGGCCAACTGGTCCAGTTCAAATTCGAACATCTGTTGCGAATGGTGCCAGCGTTCCTCAGGCCAGATCAGGTACATACCGATGCACTCGATCACAATGCTGAGCATCAGCGAGCCGCACAGCACACCGATCAATCGAAACGGCAACATCATCAGGCTGATAAACATCCCTTGCTGCCGCACTTGCTGATGTTGAGCTGCGGCAGCGGGATCGCTCATATGCTTTGTTGCTCGGTGTCATGGGAGTCTACGAGCAGATCTACGGGGAGCGGGGCCTCCTGATCCTGAGTCACCGTCGTACTCCACCATTCATTCGCCGGGACGTACCGTTTACGCATATATCCGGCCATCGCTTGCAGATCCCTGGGCATGACCTCGTCGGGGTCCGGCGCGGGAAGGGGCATACGGATCTTCCAAAGCTGGCCCCCTTCAATCAGCCCAAAAGCTTGCCCTTTGGGTAGGGCCACCACATGTGCAGGTTCAATCATTGGAACGCTAGTCGCCGTGATCCGATCCTGAGTATTTGAGATGAAGGCGGTATTTCCATGAGGATCTGAACTGTCAGTGGCTGCGCTCATCACCGACGTCGAGTAGACCTCGACGTTTGGCAATTGCTTGGTGAGCAGTTCTGCAGTCACAGTTTCACGAACGCGCAGCATGAAGAGGTTGTTGAAGTTACCAATGACCTGGCCCGCTTTTGCGCGATTACCGATCCGCGCCTCAATATCGCTAAGGGTCTGGGTGTAGGCCGTGACCTGAATGCCGGCACCCCCGCCTTTGTTGATCATCGGGATAAACTCGTCTCCCATCAGTTCGTTGAATTCGTCGGCATGGACGTTGATGGGGATTTTTTTGTCGGCAGATGCTCCAGGCAGACCATAATCAACCCCGAATTTGTAGATATGACCTGCGACAGACACCAGGTCAGCAAACATTGAGTTGCCGACGGCAGAGGCGACTTCTGAATCGGACAGCGCATCAAGACCGACATAGACCACGGCTCGTTTGCGGATGATCTGCATCCAATCAAAGATCGGCCGCGGATCTTCCAGATCCACGTAGTCAGGCGCCAATAGCTGAGCGATGTCGCCAGTGGTGAGTTTCTCAAGCAACGGCAGAAGCGATGCGACGATTTTGTCGAAATAGGTCCGGTCATAGCGAACAGCGGAACGAAGGCCATCAAGCACAGGGTCATACAACCGCGCCTGGGACAGGTATTGCTCGATTGCCACCACGCGTTTCTCGCGACCCATCATGTGTCGTGGAATATTCTTCTCGTTTAGCTTGGCCTCGATTTGGACGATGACATCCCATGCTTTTGGCTCGTTCTCGGCGAAGAAGTAAGCGGCGTATTCAATGAACAGGGCGTCGATGTTGATCACGTGACGTTGGATCAGCAGGTAATCAGGTCGCTGACCCAGTTCTACCAAAGCCCGGGCAATGATATTGACGAAACGCCAAGCAAACTCCCTGAATGCTGCGGAGTTGCCTTCGCCCGACAGTTGTCCGGCGATTCGGGACGCTACTTCGGTGATTCTTCCGAAACGACCGATTGCGTTGTAGCGAGCTGAAATCGACGGTTGACCCAAATGAAATACATAAAACTCGCCATCGCGGCCTGCGCGCTTGGCCTCGACGTACATACGTTTGAGTAGCTCAGCATCACCCTTGGGGTCAAAAACGATGCAGACCTCGTTGCGACGGATGTCTTGGGTGATAAACAACTCAGCCAGTCGAGTTTTGCCTACCCGCGTCGTTCCCAGCACCAGGGTATGGCCCACTCGCTCGGCCAAGGGCAGGGTGACGTCGACCTCTTGAGGTTCGACAGCATGTAACCTGGGCAGACCACCCACTGGGGGCAGTGGCCTGACCGGGTTGAGTGGGTGATCCAGTCCTGTGAGTCGAGGCAGATGGTTCAGTGGGAAAGACGAAAACTCGAGTCTCGCTTCCAACCGGCGTGCCTGTTGGTAGAGCATTGAAGGCTCTACATACTTTCGGAATTCTGGTCGGTAAGTCTGCATCAGCCGATGGGTGTGACGCTGATCCCAACGAAACCCTTTGCCGACAAACAAGCGTTGATGACTGACCGGTATCTCACGGCTGGTCATCACATAGCGCGGTAGACGTCTCATTTGCCGGCGATAACGCAGAACAATGCAAGCCTGCTTCAGGCGAACCGCCCCAAGGACCGCACATGCGAGCGCTGCCCCCGTCCCTATGGACGGGGAGAGTGCCAGTGACCAAGGGGCTGTGAGGCATAAAGCGGCTGCGGAACCACACACGGCAACGCTGTACAGCTCCACGGCCGGCCGCAGAAGGGTTTCGACGGAATGTAGTTGCGTCAACGTTACTGCTCAACGCTGCTGGCTGTGATCAGCACTGGGTAATGACGAAGGTTCAAGCGATGGGCCAAGTCATCTGCTGAGACCGGAAAGAGTGTCAGTCCTTGGCCTATTCGACGAAGGTCCTCAAGTGAGGTCTTTGACTCAACATTGACTACCAATCCCGCAGCTTTCAGTTTGGTGAGCAACAGTCGACGTTGTTTCAACCAGACTCGTGAGCGAGCGTCATCACCGACCAGGAAGAATGCTGGTAGGCCTGTTGCGTCTAACGTGCGTCGTTGAACAACACCAGGTGACAAAGCCGGCGAGCGGACCGGCAGCATGTCTTCTTCACTGTAGCGCGCCTCCGCGAAGGAGGGGCTCAAATCCTCAGCATTAACTCCGTGACAGTTCAATACCCAGAAAGCCAACGCCCATGCACAGGCCGACTTCATGACCGGTACCTCCCTGCGTCTGCTAACCGATGCTTCAGGGGTTGCTCCAGCGCTTCACGCGCTATGTCGCGAAGCCCAGTCCTACGCGAATTCATTGCCGCTGCCATTCGCCATTCACCTCATGCATGACCGCCGGTAAATCACCTTCATCGCCGATTGATACCCATCGCCCGTTGTCGTGATTGATTGTGATGGTCCCGTCACGAATTTTCGCAGGCTTTATGCCGACTTTCTGAGCCCACTGGCGGATGCGATTGTCGTTCTGCTTACTGTCAATTAAATAGAGATCGAACGCCGCTCCAGAAGCCTGCAACCGTCTGACACGATGCTCGCATTCGGGACAGTCGTATTGGACGAAGACGACCTTTCTCCCAGTTGTCTTGATCATTAGGGGGCTGCTCATGGGGGGCGGGTTGACCAAGGGCATTGCTGGGTGGCGGTCTTTCCACGCTTGGTCATAGGCTTGCTGATACGCCAACAACTTTTCGACACGTCTTGCTTCAGCATCCACTTGAAGTCGTGCATAACGCTGACGTTCCACATCCGTACGCGCCTCAATTCCAAGAGCGCTCAGTGGATCAAGGTTCGGGGAGTAGGTACCCAATGGGCCCTGCATCAGCGATTGAAAACGATCAAATTCCTCTTCTTGCAAGCCCCATTGCTGGGCCAGGACGGCTTTGTTGTCGGACAGCGCTGTGCTGGGACGAAGGTTGCTATGGGTATTCAGTGAGATTTTTGTACTCGGTTCCTGCGCATGGGGGCTGGAAAACAGCAACATGAGCAGCGGTGGCATTAGCTGCAAACGGTTCATGAGAGCTCCTATGGAATATTCAAACGGTGTGTCACGCCGTCAGCTACAAACACCGCAAATAGATCGTCGAAGCCCTCAAATCTCCAACCCGAGTAGGACTCACCGATCCTTATGAGTCGGCTTTGGTCCAGTGATCGGCTCCCCACTGGCCCAATGGATAGGAAGCGTTCACCGCCGCGTAACTCTCGACCGAAAACCTGAAAAGGAGGCTCGAGCAGTTTTTTCGGTTTACGCGCAGAAGAGGTGTGCTTGCTGGGAATGGATGACTGCGCCAGTTGCTTCTGACGGGACTCGATTTGCTGCACTCGCTGCCCCAATGCTTGCCAATCCGTCTGAGGACCAATGCTAATCACCGAGTGTTCAATATCGGTAATACGTCCGCTGAGCTGCGCATACAAGTCGGACAGTTCAGTACGGGTGGCTGTGTTTCGATCTGGCTGGGTATTGAGGATGGACTGCTCCAGTTCCATGACTCGATCTTCAAGGTATTGAAGCTCTGTGGAATCAGCCTGCTCCACAAGACGTTGTGCCAATTTTGATAACGCCATTTGGTGGGAGATAAGCGTGCAGCAAGCAGCTGACAACACCACGGTCGGAGCCCAGCGCAGAAATCGTGTGCCAAGTGCTGAATTGGAGGAGGTTGAATAAATCATTGGATTGTCTCGGAGGCGACAGTGGTGGGCAGGAAATTCCCGGCAGGTGCGCTCCCGGCCGATGGGAGAAAGCAGACCCGGCGCAGACGTTCATCGGTTTGCAACAACCAGGCAGGTCCTGCGAGCATTTGCAAGACATCGCGCAGCACCATGGGGCCGAGCTTCAGGTGCGCTGCCGGAAGCGGGAGTGCGAACAGGGCATTGTTTTCGGGCGTGCTGTCACAGAGTTGGTAGCCCGAGCGCAACAGAACGTAGCGCAGGGCGTCCCCAACAGAGACGGACCAAGTGCTGGGAAGATCGATATCGATGATTTGCAGCAGAAGATTCTGCTTTGCCGCTTCAGGCGTCAGTTCCACCAGCGTGTAGCGGTCGTATCGTTGAACGGGAACGAAGTGTTCTGGAGGTTGGGTAGCAATTTGTTCAAGGTCCGGGGCAGCGGCCGGTATTTCGATGGATCGACAGCCCGCTAGCATCAGAGCATTGAGCAATAGGAGAAAGATGAGGCAATTCTTGAGTTGTGGCATACACCGAATTCCTGAATGTGAAGCGCAGAACATCTCAAGCTGGTGTGCCGATGACAGCCTGGAATCAGGTGCGAGGATTCACCCGATTGTGTGTCTCAAAAAGAAAACGGCCTCCGAGGAGGCCGTTTAGAACAGCAGTTGAAGGTCTACTGATGCCTGGCCGCAGGCTTCAGTATTCTTCAGGTAGAAGAATGGTGGTCACGCTGCGATCAGCTTCGGTGATGATCCACAACTTCAACCCTGGTTCAACATCGTAAGAGGACATCAATCGATAGCCCTCTATCAGCGCAGCTTCGTTGAACCGACGATCTTCATCGCAGATGTCTCCCCAGTCCCCAAAAATATGGCGGGCGAAGTAGTGAAACGGATCTAATCGCTTTGCTCTCATTAATGCGTCGATACCAGGTGTCATAACCAAGGCGCCGTGCTCGGATATAGGTATGGCTGAAGAGCCAAATTTGAAAACAATCATGGTCTACTTCCTATTCAAAATTGAGCCATGACACCCCCTCGGGCGTTATGGCCCACGAGGGAGGAGGGGAAAGTCAGCGTCGACGTTGAGTGACGACGTGTAGGAACAACCAAGACCCGTTTCCGGATCTGAAATTAGACTGCGGTTTGCGCTTGGACCTCTGGCTCAGTTGCCAAGCACGCTGGTTGCGTCAACTTCTCTTGACTGGGATTTTCTGGAGTTGCGGGTTCATGTTTGTGCACCACAACACCATCGATCTTGATCCAGTTCAACAGCAGTAGCCGGGCCTTGAAGCTCACACCGAACTGCCCCTTATTGAGGCCTTTGGAGTAAGTAAAGGTGTCCACCCAAGGATCTCCCAGGCGAAAACCGACCAGCACTTTGCGCTCTGATTCAACAGCTTTAGCGCAACGACGAACCAGGTCTTTTGCCTCTTCGCCTGTCACACGTACATCGAAGCGTCGATACTCCGGGCCATCGGTAGGACCATTGAGCGCTACGATGTCGCAGGCTAAAAACGATTCGCCTTTCTTGAGGTTTACCTCGCGTATGCGGTTGAGGTAACCCAGTCCAGTGATATGAAGATCGAAGTAAGTCTCGTCAGAAAACGCATTGCTCATGACATGCCTCCAGGCTAGAGAAAGCAGGTGGAGGTTCGTCACCCCAAAGGGGACGATTGCCCCCGATAGGTGAGTGATTCAGATGACGCGCTGGGGGAACAAATGCGATGCCCCAATGGACAGAGAAAGCTGTTTACCAGCCGTGGTAATGCATGATCAGCGAAGCTATAACGTCTCGCTGCTCAGGCTCTAGAAGCCCCAAATCAGCCAGACCTTTAACACCTGACTGTTTGAGCAGATCGGCCCCTTTACCGGTGTCGTGGAAACTTACCAGCGCGGCTAGAAAAATCCGCTCATGAGTGCTCAGGACTTCAAAGTTCTTGTCGATCATTCGCAGGATGGGACGCAAATCCCATCTGCAATTTGCCTTGTTGAAACCGGCTTTAGAACCATCGCCAAAGTAGTTGTAGCCTGCTAAAGCAACGCCTTGTTTCCAAGCGAAGAAGAAAGCTGCCGCAGTGTTACTGGTATCGGCAGGAAGATAGTCAACAGGCGAAGCCTGGGACAGGGAGGAAAACTGAGTAACGGTAGAGTTTTTCATCGTATTGACTCCTTGGATCAGGGGTATGTGTGAGATTCGAATGAACTCGCACGGTGAGAGACAGGCATCCACGCCATTTGAGGCGCTCGTCCGCGGGGTTGATGCTGAGCGGACTGGCAGGATCAGCGTGAAATGAGCTTTCACGACGCAGCTTTGAAGACCCTTGGCTGCCTGGGCATGCACTGATCCTTGATCAGTGGTGCGTGATCCAAGATTGGTTTTTTTGAACCTGGCTGTCAGCGATCAATACCTTGCTCGACTTCCCCGGATTTTAAGAAAGCGTATTGAGCAATCGTTTCCCGAGCCAAGTAAGGCAAGGCACGGCTATTGTGTTGCCGATGGCCTTGTAGCGAGGCCCGTCAGCAGCCATCAGCACCCAGCCGCTTTCAGTGGCTTCCCAAAGGTCCGAAGGGCGGTTACGGCTGATGCGTCTGGTTGCGTATTGGTGTCGAGGGATCCGGGTGTAGTCATCTGGTAATCCTTGTAAGCGTTCGTATTCGATAGGAAGCAGACGTCTGGCTCTCTGACGAATGCAACGATTGATCGACGCCTCAGGGTTCTGGTCCAAGTTGCAGACCCCCGCCCGCGTCTTGTTACTGCAAACGGAGTTGCCCACTGTCGCGCTCACAACGATCGCAGCGTCGTGATTGCAGGTCAGAGTAGGGCAGCATTCCAGCGCTGCTTCTGCGCCTCCTTGGCCGTTTGCCATGCCGTAGGAGTTATTGAACGCAACGGCGCGCTCTAATCTGTTTGTTGCTGGAGAGCTTGCCTGAGCAGCGCAGGCAGTATTCGTTTGCAACGTGCGGTCCGGCGCAATATCCCGGCGCGGGCTGTCAAACTCAAAAAGTAGCGCGGCGGGATCGAACCCTGTACGAGCACTTGCGACAAGGAACACACGACGGCGTCGTTGGGCCACGCCGAAATATTGGGCATCCAGGATGCGCCAAGCGATTGTTCTTTGGGGACCAAACACAATACCCGCGTGCGACCACGTCTTCCTTGGCGGGTAAAGTTCGCTTTCTTCGCCAGACAGGGCCGCGAGAAAGCAGCCAAAAGCGTTGCCCTTGTCGCTGAGTACGCCGGGCACGTTTTCCCAGACGACGATGGTTTCGGGTTCATTTCTGCGCCGTCTAACTTGGTCGATGGCATTGGCGAGCTCCACATATTTAAGCGTGAGTCCTCCGCGTGGGTCTGCCAAACCTGCGCGAAACCCGGCGATGCTGAAGGCCTGACAGGGGGTTCCTCCAATCAGGATGGGCGGAGCCGGCACGCAGTCATTGAGCACCTGACTGTCTAGCAGGGTCATATCACCCAGATTCGGCGTTTCAGGGTAGTGATGCGCCAATACCGCACAAGGAAATGGCTCAATTTCGGAAAACCAGACAGGCATAAATCCAAGCGGTTTCCAAGCGACGCTGACGGCTTCTATGCCGCTACAAACACTGGCGAATTGAAGATGGTTGCAGGGTTCATTCATGGGCATGTCCTTCTCGAAGGCGGCCTCAATCGCCAGGTTGTTGTACCTGGTGAGGCTCTGTTGTTGGGAAGGGACAGAGATGCCGAAGGTCTGACCTTCGGCTGAGAGGGAGAAGCCACCAGTGGGCTGTGCGGCGTTTGGTGGTCGTCATTTCCAAGCGCCGAGACAGCGCTCACTCGACCCTTATCGTGGCGTGGGTCGTTATCGTGAGGCACACATCCGCGTACAAAAGGAACCCGTTGTTGGGCCGGCGGGCGCCGGCACAGATTACATCTACCCTGAAGGGTCTCCTGATCGCCCTCAATCAAGGCGCTCAGGGGATCCTTCAGGTCAGATCCGATGGAACATTTACAAAAGTCGCATTCGCGGCAGTGATAACGTATTTCCCCCTCGTCACCGCTCAGTTGATCTGGCTAGACGCGCACACTGTCTCAGGAGGCGATAGGTGCTTGGGCAAGATCGCTCAATCCCCTTTGGGTTTTGAGCGACGTGGCTTTCTGTGGTTTGACGCATGACCTGTTTTAGCGGCGACGGGAAGTGTGCCTTTACAGTCCGGATACCGGATACATGACCAGAATGTACCGTGCTTACCTTGACGTTGACGCATCGATGCACCGCACAAGGGGCAGGTCGGGCCGCCAGGAGTATGGATCTGCAGCGTGGTCGTCCGATAATGTTCGACCAATTGGGTGATCCAGGCTGTTTGCTTGGCAATAAAGCAGTCCAGCGTCATTTGGCCTGTCTCGATCATGTCGAAAGCCTGTTCCCATATTGCGGTGGTCGCGGGATCGGCGATGGCGGCGGGAACGGCATCGATCAAGGTAAAAGCTGCCTCAGACGCTCGGACTGAACGTCCCTTCATGTACAGGTAACCTCGGTTCAACAGCCCGCTGATGATGTTGGCTCGTGTTGCTTCAGTACCAATCCCTGTGGTGTGTTTGAGTGTTCGCTTGAGCCGAGGGTCATCGACAAGTTTGGCTACGCCCTTCATGGCGTTGATCAGTTCGCCCTGGGTGAGCGCCTTAGGCGCCTGCGTCTTAAGCGCCCTCAACTCCACCTGGCGCACATTGCACTCGCTGCCGGAGCCGAGCGGGGGAAGGACCTGGCTTCGTAGGGCCGATTCGTCCCCGCTTATTGCAGGATCCGGCGCTAATACTTGATGCCAGCCTGACTCCCTGACGCATTTGCCCTGGGCTCGCAGCGTTTGTCCTCCGCAGGTGAACAGAGCGCAAGTGCGGTCGTATTCGTGGTGCGGCATGAATTGGGCAAGGTAGTGGGCCCGGATCAGTTCATAAACGGCCCGTTCGCTCTCACTCAAGGCCTCTATCCTGAAAGGCTCCAGCGTAGGAATGATGCCGTGGTGAGCACTGACCTTGCTGTCATTCCAAGCACGTGAGCGCTGATGTCGATCAACTGACTGAACCAGCGCTTGCACGTTTGGATCGCTGGCACCCAACGCGTCTAGAACCGTAGTTGCCTCAGCCAACATACTTTCGGGTAGGTAACCTGAATCAGAGCGGGGATAGGTGGTTGCCTTGTGGGTTTCGTACAGTGATTGCGCAATGTCCAGCGTCTGCTGTACACCAAGTCCCAATCGCCGCGAGCAAGTCTCTTGAAGGGTTCCCAGATCGAAGGGCAGAGGTGGCACCTCTCGTACGCGCTGTGTCTCCAGATCAATCACCTGCGCGTCCTTTGCTTGCTTAAGGCTTTGAAGTGCCTGGTGCGCCACCGCCTGTCGAATGCAATGACCGGCATCATCGGTGGCATTCTCCGGTGCCACCCACTGAGCCAACAGCAACTGCTCTTGATGTGACAGATGCACATCGATGCCCCAGTAATGCACCGGTACAAAACGCTCAATTTCGCGATCGCGATCAACGACCAGTCGTAACGTCGGCGTTTGTACGCGTCCTACCGAGAGCACGCCATGATGGCCGCTTCGTTGCCCCAAGAGTGTAAATAACCGGCTCATGTTCATCCCGACCAACCAGTCCGCACGGGAGCGGGCGAGGGCGGAGTGATAAAGTCGCTCGGTTTCATCGGCCGCTCGCAAATTAACGAGTGCTTTACGAATCGATGCCTCGTTGAGTGCTGACAGCCACAGTCGCCGAATCGAGCCTTGGTAATGACACAGGTCCAGTAATTCGCGGGCAATCATTTCGCCCTCACGATCAGCATCGGTTGCGATCACCAGATCACTCGTCTGGGCCAGCAACTGTTTGACGACCTTATACTGGGCTGCGGTGTTCGCCTTTACGTCCACTCGCCACTTGACCGGAATGATGGGCAGTTGGTCCAGTGACCAGCGCTTGAAACGTTCGTCGTAGGCTTCGGGAGGCGCTGCCTCAACCAGATGCCCTATGCACCAGGTCACGCTGATACCAGAGCCGGTGTAACAACCGTTCCCCCGTTGGAGGGCGCCCAGTACCCGGGCGATGTCTTTACCCTGGGAGGGTTTTTCACAGAGGAAAAGTCGCATGTAATAAACCTTGATCAGGAACTTAGATGCGCTTGACGATGCCCTGGGACTGGGGGGGCTGCGAGATTCAAAGCGATTCTGCGAGTGGCTTATTGAGCGCCCCCCCGGTTCGATCGAGTAATAAGTTGGTCAGCAGTCAGCGGTTTTTGCCTCAGCAGATTCGTCTTGTGCCGCAGGCTGGAACAGGGTGGACGTCACTGGACAGGTAACCAGAGCACTCGCGCTGGTCACCTGTATTGGACCAATGGAGCGGTAAACGATTGAATCAGCCGCTCACTTGAATGACGGTGACTGTGGATGGTCGTTATCCATTGAGGATGATTTGCCACCAAGCATTACGGCTTCGATTCGGAAAGGTAGAATGCCTACCCGACGTGCTTCGATCTTGAAAGTCACCCGGGTGTTTTCATCGGCGTCCTCCCATTCGTCTTTCACCGATCGGCCCTCGACCAGCACCCGCATACCTTTCTGATAGAGCGTGCTCCAGCGTTCAGCGTCGCGGTGCCAGATTTCAACAGGTGCCCAAAAGCCACCTCGATCTTCATAACCGTCTTTGATTGGCACTGGGTTGTCGAAGTAGACATTGAGTCGCAGCAGGCGGCGTGGCTCTTCGTTGCGATTATTGAACTCTCGAAACTCAGGTATCGAGCCAATGTTGCCTTCACCAAAAAAATGGGTACTCATGAGGTGCTCTCTGGATTGATGGCGCGTCTTGCGACACAGCGTTGATAGACCGCTTCGGCCTGTGCCAACTTGATGGCGCAGTCATTGCCTTGGCGGGCGAGGGTGTGGCTTAAGCTGATCTGCATATTCAGCACGATTCGCTGCTGCTCCAAAGCGAACAGATCATCCAACAGCAGGCTAGGTGTCGCGTCGCTTTCCATGCACCGCTCCCAGAGTGCGACTCCCATGGATGAACGATCAGGGTTGCGCCAGCGCAGAAGATTTGTCCCTGCCCCAGTTGGTTGCTGAGCCAGTTGTGCTGGAAGCAGATTGAAAGGATAGCGACGGGTCTGCGTGAGTAGTCGCTGTTGCGCTAGACCAATCAACTCATCGCGAAGCTCAGTACATTGGCTGGCCCAGGTTGTTAAACACCCCTTACCTTTAAAAGGCTGGAAAAGGCCTTTTAGGTAGGCGGTGTGTGCCAACTGCTCAAAATCGTTTTGATCCAGCGGCGTGAAGTAATGCAGGCCCATCAGCGTTCCTCCTCTTCTGGGGGGATGGACCCGGGGGATGCCTCGTCACCTTCCTCTGGACTGTCGCTATCAATAGCCGCATCGACGGCGGCGTCCTCATCTGCTTGCGGATCCTGGATTGTTGATCTGCGCATCATGGGTGGAGCAAAGCGCGAGCGTCGTGTTCCCTCCAGGACATCTTGCGGAACATCTCCGAACCGTTCTCTGGCCTTGAGTGCAGCAGCGGTATTGGCTGAGTAATCGCCGCGTTGCACGCCTGAGTACTTGTATTGCTGGGCGAGGCTGAACAGGCTGCGTAGGGCATGAGCTCCTTCCTTGAGCCAGCGCTCCAGGGTGCTACGGTCGATCAGGGCGGTGTGATGGGCCAAGATTAATCGGCGGGCCAAATCGTCGTAATCTGCCAGTAGATATACCGCCATGAAGCCGAGTTGAGCATTGATGAATAGAGGCAAATTGACCGGCTGTACGTTGAGGTTCTCACCCAGACTTAATGCAGGTGGGATCTGCAAAAGCACTCGGTCAACCTGTTCACGCAGTGCTCTCAAACTTTCCTTGGTGTCGTTCAACTTGTCTTCAATACGAAGCATCCAGACATCAGAGTAGGGGTCGTCCTGCTCTGCTCCGCGTTTCATCTTGTTCATGATCGAGACAAAGCCGTTCAAGCCAATGATGGCGGCCCGTTCTTCTGAGGAGGTTCGGCCGTGCCAGATGCGGGAAGCGTGATGGGTGTGCAAGGTCAGTTGCATGGTGCTGCGTAACGTGCCCAGATTCAGTTGCAGTTCGTTTGCCATAGGGAGCGCACTCATAAACAGAAAAATGAGTGGTGAGCATTGGGGCAGAGGGTGACCACTGTCAGTGAACAAAGCGCAGCTCTCGATCGCCTGATTTCAGCTGCCGCTCACAGGTTCTTGGCGCTATCCCCAGGGGATAAGAAAATTGGCTGCAAGTGATTCAGCGAAGACGAAACATGCCTTTCAGTTCGGCGAGGCAGGCCAGCGCAACGGCAGGGTCTCGCTCAGTCTTTGTTTCTTGCTTGGGCATTGCACTGGGCTGTACAGGTTCGTGTGAGTTTAGTTTTGCAGCCCAAGCGGTAAAGTGTCCGTTCATGGCTTTTTGGATGATGCCAAACAAGTAACCAGCAGGATTACGAACGTGTGTTTTTCGACAGCGGGTCGCCCACTCGTCGAGCACTGCCTGACGCAGTTGGCAATCGAGTTGAAGCAAGGCGACTCTGGCACCTGCTTGTTGGGCCTTTGTTAACGAGTTGAATTGAGTTGGGAGTTTCAATTCACACGCTCCACCCGACCGCGACTCCGTACGTACTTCTTTTAACGCTTTTGTACTTAAAATACTCGCAGCCTTCGGATTTCGAAGGCCGTAGTGATCATTGGGTTTGACGCCTGGTTCGGATTCCGAAGCCGGTGTTTTTTGGTTCCGAAGAGTGGTGTTGTAGAGCTCTTCGGATGAAACAAACGGTTCATCACTCACGCTTTGTGGTTCAAGTAAACGTTGGGTCAGCACCTGGAGCCGACTGGGGAGTAACTGCGTCTGCACATGCGGGTCCTGACTCATTTCCTCCAGCACTGCCAAAGCGACTGCCTGGATGCCCTTATTGGCGTGCTCCAACGTTGTGCTGACCAACCCCATGTAGGTCGGATCCAGCTGCATGGCTTCAAAAGGGCTCAGAGGAGTGTCATGAAGAACATAGAGGTTGCCAAGCACTCGTCCTGTGCTCTTGTCGCGTCGACGCCTGACCAGGCTAAGCCAGCGTGTCAGACGCAGCATCGTCAGGGCTTTGGCGACGGTTTCATGGGACGCTACCTTGCCGCAGGGAACCGAGGTCAAGTAGCGGCGCAGTTGGTCGTAGGTTGGAAAAGCGCTGACCCCATCATCATTGAGCAGAAGCAGAAACACTTGCCAGGCATTGCGCTCCAGAGGGGTCAGGCGAGGATCAAGCAGGAGCGCCCTGGGCACCGTCTGGTGGCGATTACCACTGAAGAGAAAGCCATCCCCGCTGGGCTGCTTACCCTGTGGCTGCAGGCGCTCTAATGCATCATCCAACAATGAGGACAACGAAGCAGGAGCTGTGCGACTCATGGGATCAGACCAGTCCCTGATCGATCCAGTTGTGCAGCGTTGACCAGATTACCGACACTGGAAGCACGAGCTCCTCTGCCATATCCAGTGTGAGCGACAACATGGCTCTATCATCGTCTAGCACTACCCCTCGCGCCTTGAACTCTGGGTGCCACCTGTTCCACAACAGGATGTCTTGTTCCTCGCTGAGCGCCGGATGCCGACCTTTTCGTTTAGGCAGGCCCAGAATGTCGCGTCGTAGCGCAACTTCCTGGTGTGTCAGACCATAGAATTTGCTGACCATCTCGGTGCTGGCTCCCAGGCGTAGCATTCGGTCTACAGTCGCAATTTCCTGCTCCACGTCATCGACCTGGTGTAAAACTCTTTGCAGCACCTCACGATTGATCTGCACGGTGCACCAAGGTACTCGGGCGTTGAGCAAAATACTGACTAAGGCAGGTTCCTTGAGTGCCGCCAGGTCTTGGTCACCGAACCCCATCGTCTTGCAGCGCCGCAGTTGGCCGTTGCGCAGATCGTGCAGGGCTTGTGAAATTACCGCTTGATTTAGCGGGTGTTGTACGGTCATGGAGGCTCCCATCATCGCGTGACGTTGTCTGGTTGAAAGTCGGATTTGAGGTCGATCAGGCGGCGGGCCAGCCGAATTAATCGAAACAGCTTGACCAGACTGGCGTCGCTCATACGTTCGGTGTTTCTGCAAGATCCGGGAGAACCCAGCAGCAATGACCCCATCGGTACCGGCACGTTTGTTTGGGGCGTGCTTGCCGTTAGCGTTTGCAGCAATGCCAGCAACGTCGATGGAGGTTGACTCTCGGAGGTGGGTTCGGTGTTGCAACGAAACCCAATGCCTTCATCAACTGCCGTTATGAGGTCAGCCTGGGCGGCATCCTGTGCTATTTCTCGGGCGAACTGGCTGATGTGGATTCGTAGTCGTTCTGGTGCGTCCAGGCCTGGCTCAATGTTCCAGATGTCCATGATCGGGAAAAGCGTGCCCTGTGAAGGAGGAAGGTGGTCGGAGTTCATCGGAAGTTCGTCTCCGACATGCTCGGCCACCATTTGCTGAATAGACTGCAGTCGATCTGTGAAGCTGGATTTGGTGGCGTGATTACCCTGAATGGCGGCAGCTTTCTGGCCTGTGAAGCAGGCTGCCTTAGGGGACACTGCGTGAAGTACAGGAGATGGTGTGAGCGCCGACGATTCTGACTTCGGACGCGACTGTGGTTCATCGCTCAGTGCACGCTGACGTCTTTCGCCGCTCTCCGACTCCAACGTCAAGGTGTCGTAGTCAACGCCGAGCCATTGCGCCATTTGACCGATCAGTTCGTCCTGGACTCGTGCCAACGAAAACGCAGCAGCCTCTCCATCAAACATCATCAACGTTTCCTGAAACAAGGTGGCAAAGTCGAGGCTCAGGGCCTTGTCTTTAGTGTGCTCATGCCAGATACGTTCTGCCGATCGGCGCATAACGGCCAGGCGTTCAACTTGATGCCGCCCCAAACCGCTATACAGTACGTTGGGGATGACTGGCAGCAAGTACTGCACCGCATCGTGCATACGGCTGATATGTGACTGATGGATGGGATAGCCATCAGCACTCAGGCGTCTGGACAGTTCCGATTGGGAAAGGACACCACCGCACTCTCGCTCATAAAGTTCTCTGGCTTTCTCGACACCCAGGGCTCGTTCAATGAAAGTCAGTCCGCCGCGCAATTCGTTCTCGGCCAGGTGTCCGGTCAATGCGACGATCTCACCTCGGGGCGGCCAGGGGCGAAATAGGCACGCCACGCGAAAGAATTTCTCATCTTTGGTTGCCGACCACAGTTCGCGCAAGATGGACAACCGGGTGTTACCGCCGTTACGAATTCGAAAGTGAGTTTCTCCTGGGCGCCTTGTAATGGCTGGAGGGGCATCCAGCCCTCGATGACGAATTGATTCCTTGATCTCATCGTATCGAGGGTTACGGGTCACCCGTGGATCCAGATCGTATGGTTTCAATCGATCCAAGGTCACGATCATGGGAGTATCAACGACCGGGTCATCCAGCGCTTCCTTGGACAACGCTGTTCGGTCAGAGTCTATGGCCAACAAATGACTTCCTGAGGTCTCAAATGGTCTGTCGTTCATTGCTTCGACCTTTTGGGCGATGAATCTGGTCTTGCAAGGACGCCTGTCGGCGTCCCTTCATCAAATTCAAAAATACTCTGCCGGATGAGGCTGGCGTGCTGAGTCATGAACAAGGCGCCGGTGTCTGTGTTGATCGCTGAACCGCTGAGTTTGGTCAATAAGTCTGCAACCATTTGCATCGGTGCGGCTCCTCAGGTGCGGTCCTGCAAACGACCAGCGATCCATTGGTCCACTTCGGCCGCGTCCCAGCCCACGGCTCGAACGCCCAATCGTATTGATTTTGGAAATTTCCCCTGGCTCATCAGTTTGTAGATATGGGCGCGTTTGATACCGGTTTTTTGCTCGACGTCTGAGCGTCGTAAAATTCGATGCTCCTTAACCAACAATGATGCATCGTTGTTCTGTTGAGGCATGATGAACACTCCTTGACGCTCCATAGCGCCTGGTGGGAAGTAGGGTATTGAATGAGTTTGGGTAGCTGAAAACACTGCAATTGCAGAATCAGCCACTGCAGCTATTGCGCTATGACGGGGCTGAGAGCTGGCGTTTGGCCTCAGCAAATTTTGCCCATAAGGTGCGCTCCGTGATGCCTGGGCGGCCGTTGTGATGGGCGATCAAGGCGCTGATAACGGACGCTAGGGTGTTGAAGGATGAATAGCGCACACCACTGGGGGATTGTCCCAGCAGTAACGTGAGCAGGCCGCCAACGATATTCAGGTAAGTTGTTTCAGCTCTAGGAGGGAGGTTCGGGCTACAGTCTACTGGCCTTGGCTGGCGATGTTGGGCGCGGTTGCTCAGTTGAGTTTCGAGCGTTTTGATTTGCAGCAGCAATGCCTGAACAGTATCCAGATTGATGGCTGGGTGTAGCTGACGCTCGAACTCGTCAAATAAAAAGCCCGGTTTCTGATCGGGATAAGTTTTCGCCATCCACTGCTTCAAGTCCACATGCCTGATGGTGAGCCCAGGAGCATCGAGCAATGTCGGATCTTTGGTCGTGATCCCGGCATTTCCGTAAGGTAAGTCGCCGTTTCGCATCGCGTCATACAGACGTTCGAGGTTCAATCCCACCACAGGCCAGAGGGGCAGGGTATCTGCGCACACGTCGGCCATCTGTGCAGTTGCTACAAGTATGTTGATTTCTTGCTCCAGCAGGTTACTCCAGCGGATCGCTGCTTCGAGGGGGCTGTAGTGCACCTTGATGCCTTGTTGATGAGGATATCGATTCATACGTCGCTCCGTGGCTCGCTATGTCCCTTCATAGAAGCGTCAACCTGATTAGAGAGAAAGACGAAATGCGTCTCGGGTGATACCGGTTTGTTGATGGCAGCAGCCATGACTTGTGGAGTCTCGGTCCTAGGGCTCGCCTCTGGGAAGCCAAGCACTGTCCGCAGAGGCGTTTTAGGGGGCTCTTGGATCGCTAAAGCGAATGCCGTGATGTACCTGAGGTCTGACACATGTCCAAATCCATCAGGCCGTTTCGTTTTAGTCGCCAGAGCAAATAACCAAGTCTGTATTTTTCGCTCTGGCAATGAATCGGCTCAACTGTTCACCAGGGGCTCTTGAGGGAACTAGTAAGTAGTTGGTTAGCAGTGGTGTGTTGCCCGCCAAAGGGCGGCTCACGACCTCGGCGCTTTGACATAGCGTCATCTGCGCTTCACAGGTCAGCCCAAGCCCGTACCCCGCCGCGACAAGCGTCAGCATCACTTCGTGGCTGGAAACGTGTTCGATAACGGTTGCCTGTATCGGAATCTGTCGTAAGAGCCTGTCAATTTGCTGGTGGAGTCCGCTATGCGTTTGCGGATCAAACAACACCAGTGGATACCTCAGTGCTTCTGCCAGTGGAATTTGTTGAAAGGCCAAAAGGGGATGACGCGCAGGCACGGCAACGGTCAAAGGTGTTTGCCATACGGCCCGTGCCGTCAAGCCTTGTCCGACATTCTCAGAGCGAGCAAAACCCGCGTCGAAGAGGTCCTCGCGTAAGCCCCTTAGTTGCTCAGACAGCGAGACCTCAAAAAGCCGTATCTCCACCTCTGGCTCTTCCTCTCGGCAACGCGCTAAAACAGCGCTCAAACGTTGAGGCAGTACTCCATCAGACAGTGCAATCCGCAGGGACCCTCGGTAACCGGCCGCCGCGGCCTGCACGCTGTGCCTTGCCTGTTCTACGGCTTGGAAAATTCGTTGGACCGCTTCAACCAGGACCTGGCCGGGGACAGTTAACCGAGTGCCTCGCGAGTTTCTATCAAACAATTGCGCGCCTATGTCTGATTCGAGTTCCTTAATGGTTCTGGACAGTGGAGATTGCTCTATGTGCAGTCGTTCAGCGGCGCGTGCAAAGTGCAGCTCCTCCGCAACCGCGACGAAGCTACGCAAATGACGAAGTTCCAAGTGCTTTCCTTAGCTTTAACAGATGGTATTGGGGTTTATGGTTGTCTGTTTCCGATGTTTTTTGGCTATTGTTGGTGAGCGGTTTTGAGTGCGTTCAACTCCCCGAGTGAAAAGTTTTTGCCAAGCGTGAATAGCTAATGCGGATATTGGAATGTTCATTGGCTTCGTGTGATTCGATCGCTTACTCCGGAAGAGAAGTGCGATTCGTCTTGTAGTATTAGTTACCTTGTCTTGTGGTTATGATCTGTCCCGTAGAGAGGAAACTGGAAATCGACCCGTCTGCCTGTAATGTTTGGACATTATCTGGCTCGGCGCAATTGCTCTCGTTGTTCGAAAGTGATGCGAGTTGCTGCTACCTTTACGTCGTCCTGTGTCTTCGCAATAAGTAGTGATTAAAATGCGTGAGTTTTTTCCTGCCAATTTGCAACAGCTTTGCCGCTACTACCGTTCTATTGCCGAGGTCTGTCGTAAGCTGAGTATCAATCGTGGTCAATTCAACAAATATTTGAGTGGGCAGAGCTTTCCGGCTGCATTCAATCTGAAACGCATTTGTGATTTCTTCGGGGTGGAAGAGTATGAGATCGTCCTGCCGACGGACCAGTTCATCAGTCTCATCGGGGGACGAGCAAGGCAAACGGCGTCGTCGATACTGATGGCCGCTCCCCAGCGAGCTATGGAACACCTACAACAATGCTCCTCACCGCAAACACGACTGTTGACGGGGTACTACCACGAGTATTGCTACGCGAAGTCGAATCCAGGGCACATTTTGTGCTCGCTTGTGCATATTCATGAACGGGATGGTTACTTTATCTATGAGCGAAATGAACGTTTGCAATCCAATATTCCAGGAGTAGAGGATTTTGAATGCTATCGATACCAAGGGGTTGCGTATTATTTGCAGGATAGGCTATTTCTGATCGATTACGAGACACTCACTTCAAACGAGATCAGCCAAACTATACTGATCCCCAGTTACAAGAGCCGGATTACGCGTCTAAATGGATTGAAAATGGGAGTGTCCACGTGTGATTGCCGTGCGCCTGTTTGCTCGCGTGTCGTATGGGATTTCTTAGGAAACGACATCGAACGTGATAGCGCCTATCGACGAGTTCGTCTTTATCGGACTGAAGCTGAAGATATTGATGATGATTTGAAGGGGAGGCTCAGTCAGACACAGATAGTCGATGGTTTGTTTCGACTTGCGTGAGGGCGAGATGTGGAGCGAAGGTGAACCGATAGCTAGAAAGGCTCAGATATCTAGATCTACCCACACAGCAGCATGGTCGGATCCCGCATTTTCTTTCTTGATGATTTGCGGGTAGGTCTCCCAGCGTACCGGTCTTGTACCTGGCCACATGCCCTTGCGGTAAACCCCACCAGCTTTAACCTTCAGAAAGAGCTCCGGCGACAGCAGTAGATAATCAATTTTGTTGGCGGCTGTGCAGGAGCCGTATGTTCCAGGATAACCGCCGTCATCGAAACGCTTGTGAGTGAATGCATCCTTCAGCGTCGTATCTCCAAGGAGCGGCTTCAATGCGTCGCTGCCCGGCGTGTCATTCAAGTCACCCACAATGGCGACATACTGTTCGCCTTGTCCAATCAGCGAGTCATAGATCTCTTTTACTCGACTGGCTTGGGCAAATCTTCTTTTGGCCGAGTCAGAAAGGCTGCCCTAGCCTTTGCTTTTGAAGTGATTGACTAACAATACCAACCGGAGGCCGGATGGCATTGTTAGATAAAACTCTGGGCAATCCCTCGAGAAAATCAGGGGGCCGGCGTCCACACGATCATCCACATGGCTGCGCATGGTTCCGATTGGAAAGCCTGCGCGTGCGGCCACGCCGACATCAATACCGCGCTCGTCATTGCCGTCAATCAGCATCACGTGGCTGAACGTATCACCGCCCAACCCACCGATGATCTCGGTGTTGAAGTCGCGTAGCGCTGGTCTGCTTTCAGCTTCCACCACCGCGAGTACATCGGCTTTCAGATCAATCATGACCCTGGCAGTGTTGCGCATGGCTTCCTCGTCAACAGTCGCCTGAACCAACTCCAGCGAGCCGACCCAATCGGATCGCCCATTGGCGATAATTGTTATTTCCGCGTTGCGGGATCGTTTGACCAAGCTGCCGCGATTTTGCCGAAGCAGGGTGAAGGGGCCCCGGTCTGAGCGGCTAAGTCCTAGCTCGCCTAGCAAACGCACCATGAGTCGCTTATCCGCTGCTGAATAGGTTTCTTGTCCCAGTAATCCATTAAGTTTTGCGAAGCGCTCCAATGTCGGTTTACCTTCTGCCCATACCTCAAGGCTCATTACTGCTGCGCGATTGAAGAGGTTTTCGACGTTGTACGTGGCAAGTCTCATTAGTAGTCCTTGGGCGTTCGCAGCGCCCTGGCATTTTGGTTGAGACCAGCTTTACATCGATTGGTGGCGTTGAGATGAATGAGCCTGAGGCTTATCTCCTGGGACCACAGACATTGAGTGCTCTGACGGCTGGGGATTTTGGTACTGTTGTTCAACAGCTAAATTCTTGTATCCAGCCGAAATAATACGAAAGCATTCTTAGCGCCGTTTGTTGCTAGTCTTTAGCGAGCATTGATGACAGGAAGATGCCCCATGCTTTTGTTAACAGGTACGTCGGTGAAATTCTGAAGCTACACGTTTCCCTCTACCAAGCCCGAGCTCGATTGGAAGCAGACACTGACGCAGATGCGTTGCATGCCCTGAGGATTTCGGTACGACGCATCCGTAGCCTTCTGGCACCGGTTCGGATATTGCCAGCATGGCGCCATTGCGAGCCGCTGCCGCTGATGTCGGTCGCCTGACGACCCCCGCGCGAGACCTTGATGTCATGATTCACGAACTCACCGAAAGGGGTATGGACGCTGAGGCAGAGCGGCGGCGAAGGAGGCTCCGTCCGGGGTATGACGACATCCTGACCTCAAACGAAATGAATGAGCTATTTGCCAAATTGGACGAGTGGCCGTCCGCATTACGTGAATCTTTATTGGCAAACACGCCAGGTGGATTGGAGAATCGGATCGAGAAAGCCCTCACCAAGCAGGCTGCTTGTATTCGATTGCTACCCGCCAAGCGCTGCTCTGATCAATCACAGTCGACCGTATGAGTAAGTAATTTGCGACGAAGTGCCGTGTAGAGGCGGGCCACACTCAACTCGCATAAGGGTTCGTTTATTTCGCTTTTGATACCAGCTGAAAACAATTCCAGAATCGAGTCCTATCCTGCTTCAGGTATCTCGTCCTGGCTTGAACCGTGTTTGATAGCTTTCTTGATACGCACGCTGAGAGTCTGCTTTTGGCCGAGGCTGTGTAGAAACGTTTTGCTCGTAATAGGTGGCTGGATTCGACACAAAAATTGGCTCCTACGTAAATTTCAGGTCTGCTGAGTTGCCGAGTGCCAGTAATCCTAGAGCTCCACTTTGTTGTTCGCGGACTGCGTCAAAAACTCGGTGATCAGTGACGTAACCTGCTGTTGGATTACCTCGGGCGGGCGAGCATTGTCGCCATCCCCGCAAATGATCCCATCGCCAGGAATGTCCTCTTCGAGCAATGCCACTGCACCTGGTTTGCAAATCGGCAAGAAGCTGAAATGGCTGGCGTCACTGATCTCGACATAGCGGCTGGACGCTTGGGGCAGGCGTGTGGCCAGGTTGGCGGACTCCAACTGAGCAGGCAGTTCCACCGATGGTGCACCGGCAGCGATAACTAGCACCGGCACCGGCAGTGCCGCGATGCTCTCATCAGTCATCCCGCGCGAGATTCCCAGGTCCAAAGAAACCACAGCGTAGACCCGTTGATCGCGCAAATCGCCGGCCAGACCAGCCTTTAATACCGGAGTACCCTGAGGGTTGATCTTTTGATAAATGGTGCAACTGGACAACTGCGGATGGAGTTTGCAGTCATGGGCAAATAGGGCTGGGTCGAAACGAGCGCCGGCGATCTCCATTGTAGTCCAGCCGCCTAGTGAATGGCCTACTACAGCAATTTGATGCTTTGTGACCACGCCAAATTTTTCAGGTTGAGTGGTGACCGCCTCAATGGCCCGATGCAGGTCAATGGGCCGCTGCCATAACTGTGCGGCCGCTTGCGGGCTTCGAAAATGGGTCGTGGTGCCGGGGTGGTTGACCGCTGCGACAATGTAACCTTTATGGGCCAATGCACTCGCCAACCAGTTCTGATTGTAGAAATCCTGCGCCGTGAGCAGTTGAGTCTGCACCGACATTAAAGCCGATACTCCGACTAACATGCATAGTTTTCGTTATCTGTATTGACCGGTCAGCAGGCGGGCTTTTGGGGCAAGTCCGAAGGGCCGCTATTGGTAGCCACATCAGCTCGACGTTGCGTTGGGCTTCTGGTTCAAGACCCCGGCTCGATGGAGTGCGGTTTAGATAACCGTAGATGTGGAGCTTCAGCAGGATTGCGGGATGGTAAGCTGGCCGGCCAGTATCAGCCGGTATGGCGCCCTCGAAACCCAGTTTGACCAGGTCGAGTTCGTCGACAAAGACGTCGACTACGCGCACCGGATTGGATCGCTGACGTAATCGTCGAGGCTCTCCGGAAGGAAGGTACCTTGGCCTCGATGTTCACCTTGGATAAAGCGCTTCATGAGCGGTCCCTGCGATGAAATCCTCAGAAGTCATAGCAAGGGTTTGCGAAAGCGTTTTTACCCACTCTGGGCCGAAAGCAGATGCTCGAAACAGGTTGATGTTATCTCGCGCTACTGGCGCGTAGTTAACAGCTGGCGCGTAACGATGAAAGTCGAACGCCCTTGCTTTTCATTTCGCAGAATGATGGCCAAGTTGACGGTGCCCGCGGTATAGCGGGCACCGCTTCCTACATGGGGAAAAGGCTTAAACGCCTGCTTACCAGCTGTAACTCACTTTGGCGGTAATCTCGCGACCTGGGTTGTAGAAGTTCGCTGTGCCGGAACCGACCACGTGCTGCTCATCCAGCAGGTTGCTGACGTTCACCGCAAGGTCGGTGCCCTTGGCGATCTCGTAGTTGAAGGCGGCGTCGAACAGCGTGGTGCCATCGCTTTTGCCGGAGTTGGCTGCATCGAAGTAATAAGAGCCGACGTAGCGCGCACCCAAGCCAACGCTGACATCAGTGCCAGGCACGTCGTAATAACTCCAGAGCGAAGCGGAATGCTTGGGTGCCGTGGTGAACTCATTACCCTTCAGGGAGCTGCCGTCGTACAACGAACCGCGCAGTACCTCGGACTCCATATAGGAGTAGCCACCAATCAGGCTGAGGTTCCGCGTCACCTGCGCCTTGGCCTCCAGGTCGAGGCCACGCGCCCGCGATTCGCCCACCGTCTGTTGCTCAATGATGCCGCTCGGCAGCACCACGGCGATGGTGACGTTTTCCTGGGTCAAGTCATAAACGGCTGCGGAGAACAGTGCGTCCATTCCCATCGGCGCATACTTCACGCCCACTTCGTACTGCCTGCCCGTCTGCGGTGTTACGCCAACCTGAGGCGGCGAGACGGATTCCACCATGCTCACATAGGTGGACACCTCATCGTTGACGATATAGGTCAACGCACCTCGGTAGGAGGTTTCGGAGAAGTTGTCTTTCTCAGTGGATTGCAAGCCTTTGCTGGTAAGGTCCATCGAGTCGTTGCGCATACCCGCGGTGACGATGAAACGCTCGTAGAACGATAGGTTCTGCTGGAGGAACACGGCCTTGGTGGTCGCGTCTCGCTTGTTGACGGCATACGGCGTGATTGAGCGTGGAACGCCAGTAAACACGGGATTTGCAATGTCAATCGGGGTCGTCAGGGCGTAGACCGAGCTTTCCTTGGTGGTCGAATCGAGGTACTCCACGCCCACCAGGCTACTGCTGTCGATGTTCTCGAAGCGGGCATCGTATTGCAGCATCAGATTGCCGTTGAACTGGTCGGCCTCACTGTCCGTTCCAAACAGATACCGGTCAACGCTAGTACCGACACGTGCGGCGCTGTCGCTGATGTAAACGTAGCCAAAATCATCGGTCAATTTGCTGTAACGCAGGTTGCTGCGCAGTACGAAGCCGTTGTCGAAGTCATGGGTGACGTTACCGCTGAGGCTGGTGCGCTCGACATCGTGAAAGTTGTAGCTGGGTTCACCATAAAACTTGCTGCGGTCGTATTCCTTGTCCAGCGGATAGCCGCCACTGTTGGGCGAACTTTCAGTTTTCAGATAGTCCAGAATCACGGTGGCAGACGTGTAATCCGTGGGCGCCCAGGTGAGGCCACCCATCACCAACCGGTTGTCGTCCTGTGAGTGATCGTACTCGCGGTCGCTGTTTTGGCCTTTGGCAGTAAAGCGGCCAGCCAAGGTTTTCTCGTCGTTCAGCGCATCCCCCACATCGATGCCTGTCTCGACATGGTCAAACGAACCGTAGGTCACATAGCCTTGGCCAAACTGCTCGAAGCGCGGCTGTTTGGTCACGAAATTCACCGAACCGCCCGGGTCCGCTGGGCCAAACAGCGTGGAGTTGGCGCCACGCAGAATCTCTATGCGTTCATAGGCGAATGGATCTTCGCGTACGCCGCGCATCGAACTCAGGGTCAAGCCGTCACGGTAGGTAGTAGCCTGGAAGCCCCGGATCTGGAAATAGTCGTTGCGGTCATCCGTACCATAGAAGTCACTGACCACGCCCGGCGTGTATTGCAGCGCCTCTTCCGTGGTACTGACGCTGCGTTGCTCCATTTCCTTGTTGGTAACAACCGACACCGAGGCCGGTGTATTGAGAATGCTGGTTGCCACCTTGCCGCCAACCCAGAGCTCCTTGGCGACGACCGAGTTGGCGTCGTCGTCGGCACTGACCCTGACCTTGGCATTGATGATGAGGGGGGCAAGGCGGTAGTCCTCGACGTCTGTTGCGTCGAGCTCCAGCGGGCCGGCGGGCTTTGGTTGAGGGAACAGTAGATAGGCATTCGGACCTTGCTGTTCGATTTGCAATTCGCTCCCCTGCAGCAACGATGACAGCGCTGCCGACGTATCGAGCGTGCCATTCACGCCAGCAGTGGTGCGGTTCACTACACTCGATGCGTCGAAGGAAAGACTGATGCCAGCCTCGCGCGCAAAGCGGTCAAGCGCCGGCGCCAGTGGGCCGGCAGCGATGTTCCACTGTTTCACTTGATTGCTGTGGTCAGTGCTCGACGTTTGCGCCAGCGATGGCAATGCGTAGCTGCTTACGATCAAACCCAAAATCGCACCGTGCAAGGCACGATTTAATGGATGGCGCTGTGAAACAGGGGACGAACTCATTTTCTCGCTCCAAGAAAGGACATCGGCAGACTGGCCTGTATTCCGGCCTTCCTTAAAGGTCGAACGAGAATGAGAAGCTACCTCATTATTTTTCAGGTAGCACAAAGTTCTGATGGGCTCAGGTGGCAGCGGTCACGGTCACCCAATAACGGGTCCGATAATCAATGTGCAAGTGCAGTGACTGCGCGATCAATGCCAGGACCTGATCGTTGTCGGCGAGCTGGAAGGTGCCGGAAACGCGACGATCAGCGACCTCTTCGGCGCAGCGCAGTACCCCGGGGCGATAACGCGACAACTCCGCGATGAAATCATTGAGGCGCATATTGCGCGCACTGATCACCCCGTCACCCCAGCTCCATAGATCAAGGCCGTTGTCCCTGAACATTCGGGCGCCACTTGATGTGAACAGCAGGTGATTTCCTGCCTGGACGCTGCGGCTCGCAGGAGTTTGATCGGAGCCGGGGAAAACCGTGACTGATCCTTCCTGAGCCGCGACCAGAGTGCCATCGTCCAGCTCGCGTGCCAGAAAGCGGGAACTCTGAGCGCGGATGAGCCCGTCACGTGATTGCACCCAGAACGGTCGTGCTCGAGGCGAGTGTTGATCCGCGCCGACATTCACGATGATTTCCCCACGTCGCAGGATTATCAGGCGTCGCTGGGCGTCGAAATCGCTGTCGACGGCGCTATCGCTGTTGAGCTGGATAAGGCTGCCATCATCGAGTTGGAAGCGTCGTTGCTCGCCGGTACTGCTGCGCTGCTGCGCAAGCATGGCGGGTACGGGTGTATAGTCCCGGCCGAGCCAGGCTGCAGCGCTAACAGTCGCCAATATGCCCAGTAGCTTCAGGCTTTCCCGCCGCCGCATTCCATGATTGGTGCCATTAAGGGTTTGTCGGGCCAATTGAGTTGGCACGCCTGCGAATTCATCCCCAAGCGTTTCCACACGCTGCCACGCCACCACATGCTCCGGGTGCTGCTGCAGCCAGTGCTCAAAAGTGCGCTGTGTCTGTTCATCGGCTTGATTGAAGCGAAGGCGCACCAGCCATTGGATTGCCTGCTCAACAATGGCCGGATTGAGCGCCTGCGGCTCACGCCTCGACATAACGCAAGCGATAGCAGTGTTGCAGGGCCGTGGCCAGGTCGCGTTCCACCGTCGCGCGGGAAACACCCAGCTTTTCGGCTATTTGCGCGCAGGTTAGACCGTCGAGTCGGGCAAATAAAAATGCCTGGCGAACTCTTGGTTTAAGCATACCGAGCATGCGGTCTATGCGCTCAAGCGCATCAAGAATCATCAGCCGGCTTTCTTCCGAGGGAACCTCATGTTGAGGCAGCAACGTGATGCTTTCCAAGTACGCACGTTCGAGTTCGCGACGACGATACTGATCAATCATCAGTCCGCGGGCGATACTGCTCAAATAGGCGCGTGGTTCGCGCAAGGGGCTGGACTGACGGGATTTGAGCAGACGTACGAAGGTGTCCTGCACCAAATCTGCAGCGTTGTCGCGACATCCAATGCGTCGGATTAGCCAGCCGTGTAACCACGAGTGGTGGGTTCGATAGAGCAGCCCTAGATCTGCAGTACCTAGTGTTTCATCGCTACGCATCGGAATCCCGGCAAATACATGATTGATAATTAATCGCATTCTACTCACGCGATAGGCCCTAGGCAAATACGTGGTGCTCACTGTCCGCTTCTGGGCGAACGCCATCACTCTGTAGAGGCTGCGAGTGAAAGAATGCATCCAGCGTTTGGAAGATTTGAACGCTAGCCACCGAGCACTTTTGAATTTCAAAGTGCTTTTATTCCGCCGGCTCCTCCACGACTCCCGCTCGGCTTCAGGAAACAGCAGACCGCCTCGACTGACGACTTAACCCAGGCGTCTTGCCCGTAATGCGCTTGAATGCGCGACTGAACGCGGCCTGAGAGGTATAACCCAAGCGCTGCGCCACCTCTTCAATCGGCAGCCTTTCGAGCGTCAACCACTGGCTCGCAAGCCGCATCCGCAACTCAGTCACGTAGCGCAGTGGGGCCATGCCAATAGTCGCCTGGAAACGGTCTGCGAAGACCGAGCGAGAGGTATTGCATTGCTCCGCCAACTGCGCAACGGTCCAGTCGCGTCCCGGTTGTTGATGGAGCGCGAGAAGCGCGCTTGCCAAGCGTGGGTCGCGTAATGCAGCGACCAGGCCAGAGGCATTACCGCAGGCGCACTCCACCCAACCGCGAACGACCATGGCGGCCACCACATCGGCCAAACGCGCGAGGATACCGGCGAAGCCGACACGGGCGGCGCTGACCTCGCGTTCCATGGTGGTCAGGATAGGCACGAGACCGGGGTAACGCTGGCCGCCGGCATCAATCAGCATCAGGCCCGGCATCAGCCTGCCAAGGCCATGAATACTGCCCAGTTCAAACTCCATGCAGCCACTGAACAAAATGGTGGTCGGCGTGGCGCTGGCATCGGTTCCGGTATCCACCGCGCTGACCGTATCACCGAGGGGGGCGCCGTCTAAACGGTCGATGTCCTGAACAGGCACGTCCGTATGGGAAAGCAGTTGATGGGCTGCGCCATGGGAGATGAATACGGCGTTGCCGGCAGACAGCGCGTAGGTTGTCCCGCCCTCCATCCGCAGCACCGCATTGCCGATCGCCAGGAAGTGAAACCAGGCATGCCCAGGTTTGTCGGCGAAGCTCAGGCCAAAGGCTGGACCGGCTTGGATACGCCGGTACTCGACGCCACGCAGGCGCATGCCGCGCAACAGTTCGTTGATGAGATCCGAGGAGAGGGCAAACTGATCGGTAGGCATTGTTCGGTGTTTTAGTCAAAAAAACGAGGTTTTCGATCATAGATCATCCAGCTTCTCGCGCCTAGACTGCGGGTCGCAATGAAGATTGGGAGATCCGTGCAATGAATGACTGTGTTTGTAATGCCATATCCAACAACCGTCCCGGCGCCGCGCTGGATATGGAACCTGCGGCCCCTGCGTGGATGGCAGTCTTCTCGTTGGCAATGGGCGTGTTTGGATTGCTCACCGCTGAGTACCTGCCGGCCAGCCTGCTGACGCCGATGGCTACCGATCTGGGGGTGTCCGAAGCGCTGGCTGGCCAGGCGGTAACGGTGACAGCGGTGGTGGCACTGTTCGCTGGCTTGTTGGTGCCAGGCCTGACCCGCGGTATCGACCGCCGCTGGGTGCTGCTGGGTTTTTCCACGCTGATGATCGCATCCAATCTTTTGGTCGCCGTTTCCTCCAGTTTTGCGGTGCTATTGGTAATGCGTATCTTGCTGGGCATTGCCCTTGGCGGGTTCTGGAGCATGGCGGCAGCGGTGGCGATGCGCTTGGTACCGGGGGCTTTGTTGCCCCGAGCGCTCTCGATCATTTTCAGCGGCATTGCCGTCGGGACGGTGGTTGCGGTCCCGCTGGGCAGCTACTTAGGCGGCCTATATGGCTGGCGCAGCGCGTTCTTTGCAGCGGCGGCGGTAGGTCTGGTGACCCTGGCTTTCCAGTCGTGCACGCTGCCGCGCCTTGCGCCGCGCACGCCGGCACGCCTGCGCACCGTACTTGAGGTGTTGCAGCGCCCGGGCATCGCCATGGGGATGTTCGGTTGTGTGCTGGTGCACAGCGGTCACTTCGCGATGTTCACCTATGTTCGGCCATTCCTTGAGGGTACCACCGGCATCGGTCCGCAAGGGCTGTCGCTGATGCTGCTGGGTTTCGGTGTGGCAAACTTCGGCGGCACGCTGTTGGCCGGGTGGCTGCTTGAGCGTCACCCGCTGGCCACTCTGGTGTTGATGCCCGCACTGGTGGGCGTTGCAGCACTGGCGTTGGTGCTGTTGCCGGCCTCGGTGCCGGGGCAGGCGGTGCTGCTGGCGATCTGGGGCCTGGCTTTTGGCGGTGTGCCGGTGGCGTGGTCGAACTGGGTCGCCAGCGCAATACCTGATCAGGCGGAAAGCGCCGGGGGCATGGTGGTGGCTTCTGTGCAGTCGGCCATCGCAACGGGCGCAGCCGCTGGCGGTGCGATGTTCAGCCTCGGTGGCAGCGCAGGCGTATTCGTAGCGGCGGCCGTGCTGATGCTGCTGGCCGCGTTGCTGATTGCGTTGCGTGTCCGGGTCCCTTCTGCCCATGGCAGTGCCCAGGCCGGGCAAGCGCTGCACCTTTGATCCGGCTCCCCAGCCGCCCCGATTCCATCCGTAACCCGGAGATAGACATGAACAATACGACGTCTCACCAAGGACGCCTGAAATCCTTGCGCGCGGCAGGTATAGGCAATGCGCTCGAGTGGTTCGACTGGACGCTGTACGCAACCGCCACGTGCGAATGGGTACATGGGCTTATGCAGGCAGACATTTACACCGTGATGATCACAAAAAACGTGCTCGATCGTTTCTTGCGCAATACGTAGAAGGTTCGCCGATGTCCATGATAGGCGGTTGATGCTTTGGAATAACGTCAAGCTGCGATGCTCTAGGATTTCTCCGTGCATCACCAAGCATGCTTGGCACTTGGTTAGGCGGCGTAGTACGGCGTGAACGCGTCCAGCAGCGAAGTGAAGTCGGCTCAAATCACTGAGCTGACCACCGTTGCCAAGACCGAGTTGGATTCGTCTAAGCAGCGTCCGCAGAACTGATTAAATGCTATCGGTCAGCCTGGCCCCTGCTGGCTGATCCCCTGCCTACCGTCCGCCTCCCTTTCGAGCGCATCCTGCCCTGACCAACAGCCCTGCAAAGGATGGGGGCGCACGCTCTATTGGAACACCATCAATGGCGGTTTATGTCAGTGCTAAGTCAAGGTTATACGTAACGAAGTCTGGTCTTCAGGCAAGTATTACATTGCAAGATACACGCA
Source organism: Pseudomonas sp. P105 (assembly GCF_032614175.1). NCBI lineage: Bacteria > Pseudomonadati > Pseudomonadota > Gammaproteobacteria > Pseudomonadales > Pseudomonadaceae > Pseudomonas > Pseudomonas sp. P105. The sequence continues at coordinate 3,738,713 of NZ_CP126693.1, read as the reverse complement.
GGATATTGGCGGCATTGCATCTGGATGAGTGCGAGGGCAGGGGCTTATAAGTTCAATGCGAACGCTGAATAACTGATCTTAAGTAGGGGGGAGCCAATAATTATAAGATAGTGGTGTGCCGAGGCGGCATATTGATATCAATTTAAAAGTGCAGTGAAAGCGTCATGTAAACTTAATGTGAGCGTTTTTTCATGCTGTAACACTCTCCCGTGATACTCCTTTGATGATGCTGGCGTATGCAGAGCTAATCATCCAGTTAATACCAAACTAATGGCACCTCTAAGCAGGCGTATTTTTGCTGGCTGATCTGCTGCAGTTGTTCAGCCTCTGCGCTTGTCCATACCCTAGAAAAAGGAGTCTTTCATGTCCGTTCAAGATGTCAGTTTTGTAGGCATAACTTCTAAGCCGCAAGACCCTAAACTTGCCGAAGCCTGGGACCAGGCGATCAAGCAGGCCAAGGACGCGGGCATTGAATGGGAGCGGCCAAAAGGCGACGACCGCTCGGCCCAGGACATCATTAACGACACGCCGGTGCTCAAGAACCTGGGTAACCAGAGCGATGTGAAGGATAACCTCAAGGACCGTGTCGGCGATTTTGAGACTGACCCCGATGCGGCCTACCGTGCCAAGCAGGTGCTGGAGCACGTGGAAAAATATGATGAAGGTGGTGAACGGATCGCCAGCAAGGACATCGATAACGGCCGGGTCGACGGCTTCACAAAGGGCGGCGACGCCAAGCATGGCACTGAGGCGGGTCGCCTGCAGGACTTTGGCCGGCAAGGGTTCTCGCACCTCAAAGGCGAGCTCAAGGATCTGTCCAAGCCCGGCGATGATCCCAAGGTACGCGAACAAGCCGAGGCCTTGGGCATCAAGTGGGAGCGCCCTGAAGGCGATGATCGCTCCGCGCAGGACATCATCGATGGCAATGCCTTGCTCAAGAACCTCGGCAATCAGAGCAGTGTCAGGGACATGCTCAAGGAGCAGGTCGGCGATTTCGAAAATGATCCGGACGCCGCTTATCGGGCGATCCAGGTGCTCGAGCACATCGAGACCCTCAATGGCGAAGGAGGCAAGATTGCTGGCAAGGACGTAGGCAACGGTCGTGTCGATGGTTTCACCAAGAGCGGTGAAGCGAAGCATGACACCGAAGCCGGTCGCCTGCAGGACTTCGGCAAGATGGGGTTTTCTGCCCTCAAGGGTGAAATCAAGGATTCGTCGTCGGCCGGCGACAACAAGGAAGCCCGCGAGCAGGCGGAAAAGGTTGGCATCGTCTGGAAGCGTCCGGAAGAGGATAAGCGCTCGGCCCAAGACATCATTGAAGACAACCCGCTGCTCAAGAACCTAGGCAACCAGAGTGGCGTCAAGGACATGCTCAAGGACCAGGTCGGCGATTACGAGAACGACGCCGACGCCGCCTACCGGGCTGCGCAGGTCTTGGATCGCATCACGATGTTCGATGACAAGGGCAATGCCCAGTCCGGTGGTGATGTGTTCAACAGCAGCGTGGACGGTTTCACCAAAAGTGGCGAAGCCAAGCACGGCACCGAGGCGGGGCGGCTGCAGGACTTCGGCAAGGGAGGCTTTTCGACTCTGCCGGAACTCAAGAAAACCGATGATATCGCCAGCTACAAGGATTACCTCAAGACCAACAAAGATGCCGATCCGGCGTCGCAGCAGATCGCCAAGTACGCAGCGATCCTCGATGAAAACTTTGAGGCGATCAAGGGCAAGACCGGTGCGGGCAAGTACCTGACTGCTGACGACATCAAGGAGTACAGGAACCAGAATTCACAGCTGAGCGAGGAGACCAAGCAGGCACTGGATTTCTGGTCTCAGCCAGGTGCGTTCAAGGTCATCGATAACGCCAAGAACCCACTGGACAAGAATCCTGATGGTGAACTGAGCAGGGGTGATGTCCAGGGTTGGCTCAAGAGTGCCAACGTGCCCAAGGATGCGACCTCCGTGACCGCACTGCTTTCTGGTATCGCTGGCAACAATGCCTTGGCCAGGGTCGATACCGCAGGCTTGAACAAGGACGTGTTCGATCACCCGGAGAAATACTCGGCAGAGGAAAAAGCCGCTGTTCTTCAGGATCTCAAGGCCGCCCAGCAGTTGATCATCCAGGGCAGCGCCGCCGGGATGTGGAGGGATGACAAGTCGCAGGTCACGATTGCCAATAAGGTGCGCAGCCATCCCGATGCCCAGAAGCTGTTGGACGATGTCAACAAGCACATTAGTATCTTGGAAAGTGACCCTGCGGTCAGTCAATACATGAGCGAGCACGGCTCCAGTGAGCTGACCAAGCTGGTGGACGATAACAAGGGGCTCAAGGAGTCCCTGCAAAAAACCTACGATGACGAAATCAAGTCCGGCAAGTCACTCGATACCCTGTGGGAGACCAAGTCCAAGGATGGCAAGACGACTCACACGGAAATTCTTGCCGAGTTCTTCGGTACCGCGCAGACCCTCCAGGGCGCGCTGGGCATCAATAATGCCGGTGAGATCCAGGCCGCCGTCAAAGGCTCCAAGGCGAATGCGGAGTTGGAAAGCTTTTACGAGAAGTCGCTGGCTTCAGGCGATCGCCTGAATGAGTTGCTCAAGGAGCATACCCCTGACGAAGCCATGAGTGCCTTCAGCCTTGAAGTCGCGCTTTACAACTCGGCGCTGGACCCCGAGTTCACCGGCAAGTTCGACACACAGCTCAACGATAACTTCACTAGGATCGCCAAGGACAATGCCTTCAAGGATGCGTCCTTCGACGACATGAAGGCGGCCTTCGGCGTCAATGGCGGAAGTGAGCTGGACGAGGAGAAGGTCAAGAAAATCATTGAGCAGATCAGCAAGGAAAACCCGCAGATGCTGGTCAATGCCGACGGCACCGTCGCCACGCCAGACCAGATCCTTGCTAACTTCAGGGGCGACTGGGACCTGCTTCGCCAAGGCACCAAGACCCTGGATGCGTTGGATGTATTCAGCAAAGACTCCTCGATCAAGGACGCTGCCAACAAAGGCGTCCTACACGGTGTGAGTGGGCTGTTCATGGCCGGCGTTACCATCGCCAAAGGCGCCAACAACGCCGGTAAGCTGACCGAGCGGCAGATCGTCGACATTGCCACCGGCTCAGTGCAGGCCGCCACGCTTCTGGCTGAAGGGGGCCTGAAAAACTATCAGGATTACCTCAAGGATGTGAAAGGCAAGCTGACAGGTGATCGGCTCGGCGATCTGGGCAAAAAGCTGGACGATCCGCTCAAAAGCGTGACTGCCAACCTCAAGGGTATGGAAAACGCGGCTAAGGGGATCGGTGGCATTGCCGCTATCACTGCCGGTGCCTACGGCATCTTCGATGGCGTCAAGGCGCTCAGGAAAGGCGATACGGTATCCGGTGGCATGAATATCACGGCCGGTTCGCTGGGGATCATGGCGGGCTTGGCTTCGGTGGCTGAGGTGGGCGCCAGTGCGATGAGCGTTTCGGCGATTGCCGCTTCGCGTATCTCGATGATAGCCGGTGGCCTGGGCTTCGCGGCGGCGGGTGTGGCCGCGCTGGCACTGCTCGTCCCGGGCTTGATCGAGGAAGGCAAGCAGGAGACCCGGGTGGGCAAATTCTCGGATGCCTTGAGCGATTACCTGACCCAGTACGAAATCGACGGTGTGCCGCAAGGCGATATCTGGGATATCCCTTACGAGGAGTGGCCGGGCGAAGATAGCACCATCGCTTCATGACGCCGGGCCAGTCGACCGCTGATGCGGCATGGCGTGTGGAATAACCCCCGGGCGATTGCCTCAAGGCATCGCTCGGGGCAATCAGGGCACTGGCGAGTGTGCGCGTGTAAAAGACCGGTGCTGTCCGGGCAGTAAAACGTAACTGAATTTGTGTGAAGTTGATTGCAACTGGCCATCAATGCTGAGTTGCGTGGTGTTTACTCGGAAAAAGTTCCGTAGATATTTATTTTATTTTATCTCGAGCTTTGAATGTCGGTGTAAGCGCTGTTTATGCCGTCTGCGCAAAGCCTGTAAGTAGTTGTTCGCCAGAGGTGTCAGGTGGCGTACTGATTTGAGCGGTGGTGCGGTTTAGCCTAATTAATGCAGGGCTTGCGACAGTCTCTGCACGCCGTGATTTAACTTTCCTCTGCCAAGCAAAATATTCCCCAAGTGTGATGCAGTTCTTGTTTTTCATTCGGCCAATATAGTGAGGGGGGGCTGAGATTAAAACACGTGTTAGACGTTGAACTGTAATGTTTGGCCCTTACTCTTCGCTTGGCAACATTAGTTGGCCGCTTGGCGGCTCAAATATTTCTTACGTTAGGAGAAACAACATGAGCACAACTCCCCCAGTAAGTTCCGGCAATGCTGACTCGGCTATCGCTAAGATGGAAGCCACCTTCAACATGGCGATCGAGAAATCGGCCAAGATCACCGAGCTGTCCACGGCCAAGAAAGCTGAGCTCGACGCTACCAAACAACGGCCTCAGAACTGATGCCGTCATGCAGGCAGCCCGACGGCTGCCTGCATGCTTGTTGGTTGCGGTGCTAAATCTGGAAAACGACAGCTTCACCTGTGCCTCACGGGTGCCTCTCCGCATGCCTTATTCCGGTAATACACCATGACAGCCCTGACTTTTTTCGCCACGACTCCAGTCGTCGCGGCCACGGACAAGGCTCTGCCAGTGCTGAGTATCACCCACGGTTTACATCAGGGGGTTTGCCTGTCCCTGGAGAAGCCCGCCTACCTGCTTGGCAGCGCCGCCAGTGCTGATCTGCTGCTCAGCGACGCAGGCATTGTCGAGCGTCATGTGGCGCTACGTTTCACCGACGGCCAGGTGGCCGTTGAGGCAATGGGCGGCGATGTGTTCGTGCGTGGTCCCTATGCCCGGGAAATTCTGATTCCCATAGGCAAGGGGCATCGAGCGCACTTGCCCGTGGATATCCGCATCGGCAAGGCCCGCCTGACCCTCAGCCACGGCACCGCGAGCCTGGAGCCGATAGCGGCTGCGATCACATCGCCCCCCCAGCACAAGACACGGTGGTTCATCGCGTTGCTGCTGATGTTCCTGTGCGTGGGCGCTTTTGCTTTTCGGGACGAGTCGGTTTCGCCGTTGGCGTTGAGCACCGCCGACAAGGTCGCTCTACCGACCGTGCACCCTGAATCGACGAACACCGTCGCGCAGGCCAGGGCTTGGCTCGAGCAGCAGCTTGGCACGTTGGGCCTGCGCCACATCAAGGTCGGCGAAATCGATGGTCAGCTCAGTGCCCATGGTTTTTATGGCCCGACCCAGAAGAGCCAGTGGCTGGGTCTGCAGCAAGCCTTCGATAGCCGCTTTGGCCAGAAGGTAATGTTGCTCCCCGAGGTGGTGGCACGTAAAGAAATCGCCAAGCCTCGCGTGCGTTTTCAAGCGGTGTGGTTCGGCGATAACCCTTACGTGATCAACGACAACGGTGAACGCCTGTATCCGGGGGCCGCCCTGACCGATAACTGGATGCTCGAACGCATCGAGAACCATGAGGTGGTTCTCGCCCGCGGTGAAGAAAGGTTCACGTTAACCTTATGAGAATTGATCCTGGTGCTCCCTTACCGGCAACCGCCGAAAGAACCCCTGCGGTAGAAAGCCTTCAGCCGGCCAAGGCGCGCCAAGATGGACGCTTCGATGCGGTGCTGGGCAAGCGCGCGGTGTCGGCACGTCGTTCGCTGCGTGCCGACATTGAACAGTCGGGCATCGTTGAGGGCATGACCGCAGAGTTGTTCGGCAGTCGCCGCTCGATGGAGATTCTCGAATACGTCTTGGACAACGTGATCCCCACCCTCGATGCGGAGCCCGAGATCAAAGCGTTGGCCCATGAGCTCATCAGCGAAGAAATCGACCTGCGTCGTTTACTCGAAGAACAACGTGCCCAGGTGATCGAGTCATGAATCGCCAAGAGCAGGACTGCGTCGATCTGCTCAAGGGCATGGGTGAGCTCTATCGCCGTAGTGGCCAGTCGCAGCGTGCCTTGGTGCTGCTGTTGATCGCCGTCCAGATGACGCCCGCCGACACTGCGCTGCTGCGCAATCTGGTCATGGCCTTTACCGACAGCGGCCAGGCCGAGCGTGCCCTGTCGGCGCTGGATCGCCTGCTCGAACTGGAAGGCGAGTCCAGCGGCCTGTTGCTGTTGCGCAGTCGTGCGCTGTGGAGCGGTGGCCGCAAAGATGAGGCGCGTCAGTGTTTCAAACGTTATCTGACCGCCCGCAGAGCCGCGCAATAATGTTCCTCGACCGCCTCAATGCATTGGCCCGCATGGCCGCCCAGCGCAGTGACGTGATCGTTGTCGCCTTCATGCTGATGGCCATCGTGATGATGATCATTCCACTGCCCACCTGGTTGGTGGATACGCTAATCGGCCTGAACATCTCGCTGAGCATCCTGATCCTCATCGTCGCCTTTTACATCAAGCACTCGGTGGAATTCTCGGCGTTGCCGCCGTTGATTTTGCTAAGCACCTTGTTTCGCCTGTCCCTGTCGATCACCACCACGCGCCTGATTCTGCTCGATGGCAACGCCGGTCACATAGTCAAGGCGTTCGGCGATTTCGTCATCGCCGGCCAGGTCGTGGTCGGTCTGGTGGTATTTCTGATCATCACCGTGGCCCAGTTTGTAGTTATCACCAAAGGTGCCGAGCGCGTGGCCGAGGTCGCGGCGCGCTTCACTCTGGATGCGATGCCAGGCAAGCAGATGAGCATCGACAACGACTTGCGCAACGGTGATATCGATCAGCATGAAGCCCGCCGACGACGCTCGCGTCTGGAGCGGGAAAGCCAGATGTTCGGCGCAATGGATGGCGCTATGAAATTCGTCAAGGGCGATGCGATTGCCAGCCTCGTTATTCTGGCGGTCAACCTGCTGGGTGGCATGATGATCGGCATGGTCGAGCGCAATATGTCGTTTGCCGATGCGGCGCACACCTATTCGCTTCTGACCGTCGGTGACGGCCTGATCGCGCAGATCCCGGCGCTGTTGATCTCGGTCGCGGCCGGTATGGTGGTGACCCGGGTCAACAGTGGCACGACCGAAGGCAACCTAGGCAACGAGATCTTCCATCAGTTGGGATACAGCCCCCACGCGTTGGGTTTGACCGCGTTTATCCTGCTGGGCGTGGCGTTGTTGCCGGGCTTTCCGGTCATCGTGTTTATCGGGCTGTCGGCCTTGCTGGGCGTTGCCGCGTTCATGATCTACCGCCGCGACAAAGCGCCCCGGGAAGAGGTGGTCGAAGGCGCCAGCGAAGTCGCGGCGCTCGAAGACGAACCGCTCGAACAATACGAAACCCTGGCTAAGCCACTGGACAGCCGCGTGCTGCTGAGCATTGGCTTGGCGCTGGCCCAGGCTGCGCCAGAACTGCCGTTGCGCCAGCGCATCGAAGCCTTGTGCCATGAGATTCGCGGCGACCTGGGGATCGACGTGCCGGTGCCGGACATCTACATCGACCGCAGCCTGCCCGCCAACGGCTTTTCGGTCGAACTCGAAGGCGTGCCCATCAGCGAGGGCGAGATACCGGTTGATTGCCTGATGCTCAAGGACGATCTGGTGCACGTTCAACTGTTGGAGATTCATGCGTTGGAGGCACCGTCGCCGTTGCACAGTCGCCCGGCGCAATGGATTGAACGCACTCACCAGCCGCTGCTGGAGGAGGCCGGTATCGGTTTTCTCAGCGCCGCTGAAGTCCTGCGGGCCATCCTCGAGCGCAGCCTGCGCCGCAATGCCGCGACCTTTCTGGGCATTCAGGAAACCCGCAGGATGCTGGAGCGCATGGAAGCCAGCTATGACGAGTTGGTCAAGGAAGTCGCGCGCAGCGTGCCCTTGCAGCGTCTGGCTGAAACCCTGCGTTTGTTGGTCGCCGAGGGTGTATCGATTCGCAACCAGCGCGCCTTGCTCGAAGCCATGGTCGAGTGGGGCGCCCGCGAGCCGGATGCGGCGCGCCTGGCCGACCACTTGCGCGCCAGTCTGGCGCGGCAGATCAGCCATCAGTACGCCGACCGCAACCGGGTCATCACCGCCTTCGTGCTGACCCCCGCGGTGGAAGAACAATTGCGTGCTTACCTGCGCCGTGCCGATAACCCTCGCGAGTTGCTCAATGAGCATGCCAGCCGTTCATTGCTGATCCAGTTGCGTGCCGTTTGCAAGGACTTGGCCGAGGGGGATCGCACCGTCCTGTTGGTGCATCCCGAGTTACGTCGCAGCCTGCGTCGACTGGTGGTGCGGGGCGAGCTGGAGCTGGCGGTGCTGTCATTCCGTGAGCTGGCCGGCGAATACAACCTGCAGGCCATCGGTTCCATCAGCCTGACTGAAACGACCGGCCGCCGGACAGCCGACGGCGCTTCCCTTACTTCAATGGCGACTGCTTGATGATGTGTTTTGCGCTGTTTCGCGTCCCTGTCTATGTCGGCTTCTGGATCGCTGCCGCGTCATTTGTACTGCTGGCGCAACAGGCCAGCGCACAGTCCATCGCTCCGGGCAGCCGGGCCACGCTGGACCTGGCCCAGGGCGAAGGGCGGATCCTGCATTTCCAGGATCCGGTCGAGTCGGTGCTGGTCGCAGACCCTGGCATCGCCGATCTTCGGGTGGTTTCGCCTGGCGTGATCTACGTGTTCGGCAAGGCGCCCGGACAAACCAACCTGATTGCCTTGAGCGCCGAGGGTGAGGAACTGGCCAGCCTGAGCCTGGCGATCAACAGCGGCACCCAGGCCGTGACGCGGTCCATGAAAGACCTGCACCCCGCAAGCAATGTCCAGGTGAGCGGTGCCGGCAATCGCATGGTGGCCAAGGGAATGGTCCAGAGTGTCGGTGAAGCCACCGACCTCAACAGTCTGCTCAACACCGAAGGCCAGGGCTTGGGCTCGGCCCTCAACACGGCCTCCTACGTGGGCTCGGCCCAGGTGAACCTGCGGGTGCGCTTCGCCGAAGTCTCGCGCTCGGAGTTGCTGCGCTACGGCGTGAATTGGAATGCCCTTTTCAACAACGGTACCTTTTCCTTTGGCCTGTTGACGGGCGGTGCCCTGGCCTCCAGTGCGACGTCTGGTGCCTCCAATGTGGTTAGCGCCGGGCTGACCTCGGGCAATGTCAACATCGATGCGATGCTTGAAGCATTGCAAAGTAACGGCATTCTGGAAATCCTCGCCGAACCCAACATCACCGCCATGACCGGCCAGACAGCCAGCTTCCTGGCCGGAGGCGAGGTCGCGGTGCCTGTTCCGGTCAACCGCGACACTGTCGGGATCGAATACAAACCCTATGGTGTTTCGCTGCTGTTCAACCCGACCCTGCTACCCAACGGGCGCATCGCCCTGCAAGTGCGCCCGGAAGTCAGCAGTCTGATGGGCTCCAGCACTGTGGACGTGAGCGGCTACCAGGTGCCCTCGTTCCGCGTGCGGCGTGCCGATACCCGCGTCGAGGTTGGCAGCGGCCAGACCTTCGCCATTGCCGGGTTGTTTCAGCGCGAGAGCACCCAGGACATCGAGAAAGTGCCGATGCTGGGCGAGATGCCCATCCTGGGCAATCTGTTTCGCTCCAAGCGCTTCCAGCGCAACGAAACCGAACTGGTGATTCTGATCACGCCGTACCTGGTGGAACCGGTTCGCACCCGCAGCGTGGCCACGCCGCTCGATGCTCAGCCCGAGGGCGCGACCCATGCGTCTGGTGGGCCGCGCAGCAGTGACATGTTCGGTTTCTACATCAATTGAGCCAGGAGCGAGCATGAACCCTAAATCGTCCCATCTGTCCCTGGTCGCTGTGGCGTTCGGCGCGCTCGTGCTGTTGACCGCATGCAACACCCAGCTTGAACCGGTGAGTTATTCACCGAACTACCAGGCGTTCACCCACGCCGATGGGCGGATTGAGTGGGTGCCGGTGGCTTGCTTAGAGCCGCCGGTCGAAGACAACTTCTATACCGATGATGCGCGTTACGTGCGCCGGCTGCCGCCCGGTTGTGCGAATAACCGGACGCTGCTGCAGATGGTGGAGCAGCGCTCGGATGTGATCGAGGGCCGGGCAACCGGCCCAACGATGGCCGCGCCGGTGGGCCGGGCGGCCCAGGTTTACATCGAAGGTTATGACCGTGAGGAGCTGCGTCGCCGGCTGGCCGAACAGCAGGCCAAGGCCGACAAGCAGGAGGGCCAATGAAACCTTTTGGCTCAGCGACTGCCGACCAACCCCAGCTCCCGGGCCTGCATCGCAGGGTCCCGAATGGCCTTGATGCGTCGGGCCTCTGTCAGCAACCGGGCGTATTGCTTGGGCGTGATGTCTTCCAGGTTTTGAGTCTTGAGGTCCTCTTCGCGGCCGGCCAGCACCATGACCAGCAGGGCGTTGCGTTGGTGACTGGCTTGGGCGCGGGGCGAGTCGCGAACCTCCTTGATGGTTTGCAGCGCCTGTTGCGACTGGCCGCCCAAAGCGTAGGCCAGTGCCAGGTTGCATTGAGTGTCCAGGTTGGTGGGCGCCAGGACCAGACTTTGGCTGAATGCCACCTGGGCCGCTGCTGGCTCACCCCGCAGCATCTGCGCCACACCCTGGCGATTGAACGCTTCGGGGTGGTTGCCCGCGCTGGCCTGGGTCAGGGAAGTCACCGCTCGATCCAGTTTGCCCTGGTGCAGTTGGGCAGTGCCCACACCGAGCAATGCCGCGGCATTGTCGGACTGGCGTTCCAGCGCTTGCTGGTAGGCGCGCTCGGCGGCCCGCGCATCGCCGCTGGCCAGGCGCGCTTCGCCCAGTTTCAACCAAGCGTCGATCCGGGCGTCCGGTTCCTGGGTGGCTTTTTCGTACAACGTTGCGGCAGATCCCGCATCACCACGCTTTTGCAGGTCGCCGGCCAGTTGCATGTAGCGCTGGTAGCTGCCATCGGAGGCCGGTTGGTGGGCGCAGGAAGCAAGGGTGATGCTGGCAAACAACAACGATGTGCAGGCAAAACGATTTGGCATGAACAGAGCTCTTTCGGCGAATTTTGCAGTGGGCAAAACCAAGGAGTGTTGACCACTCAGACCGGACAGGTTGACCGACGTTTAAGTCATCTTCTTGACATCATCCATAAGAGTGCCCGTTTTTTGTTCGGGGCGTGTCTTCAGGCCGGCGGCGGAGGGCGATTTCATGCATAAGGTGTCGCGGGCGGCGATCGGCGTGGCGCTGATGGTGATCGCGCTTAACCTGCTGGCCGCCAATCAAACGCAAGTCGACGATGCCAACCCGCAGCCGGACTGGTTCGTTCGGCCCTATGCCTATGTGCTGGTCGAGCAGGACGTACGCGCCGCGCTGCAAGAGTTTGGCCAAAACATGGGCCTGAGCGTCGTCATGTCGGACAAGGTACGCGGCAAATCGCGCAGCCGGATACGTGCCGAGACCGCCGGCGACTTCCTGACGGCGCTGTGCGACTTCAACGGTTTGACGTGGTACTTCGACGGCAATGTGCTTTACCTCTCCGCCGACTCCGAAACCGATACGCGACTCTTCAAAGCCCAGGGCCGGCAGTTGGAGCAGTTGCAGGATTACGTCACCAGCCGGGATGTCTACGGCACGCATATGTCGGTGCGCACCGGACCCGATGGCGATGAGTTGTTCGTTTCCGGGCCGCCGGCCTGGCTGGCCATGATTGAGCAACACTTCGACCAGCAGCTTACGCCGACGCCGATGGCGACGACGACTCGCGAGCGCGGCGTGCGTGTGTTCAGGGGCGGTGCAGTGACACAAGAGTGAAAGCACTCGCCTGTAGGCTCCATTAACCGATCGATCTGTCATCAACCCCGTCAAGGAGAACCACCATGTCAGTTACCCCCATCAGCGAAAATACCGCTGTCACTGCTCACTCCGAAGCGCAGTTCAATGCAGCGGTGGACAACGCCAAGAGCGAGCTGAGCGATGAAGAACTCACTGAGGCCCTGATCACTCAGGCCGTCACGATTGGTGGCCAGTTCATCATCATGCCTCGTGCCCAGGAAATCCTGAATGAAGCCCAGTCGGATGATGACGAATAGGCCCACGCCATGACTGTAAGTCTCGGAACAACAGCCACGGCGGCGCTGCCGCCGTCAGGAGGGCAGGTCGATTTGCAGGCCTCCCAGAACTTGTTCGAACACATGACAAACAGCGCCAAGGGCATGCCTGCCGGCGCCAGTCCGCACCAGATTGGCGAAGGCTTGATGGAGCGCCTGAACGGTTTCATCGACCGTTCGCAAAACTTCGCCAAGCGTGCCGATGCGCTGACCAATGGGCCGACGGCTGGCAACGTTGTGGCTCCTCCCGGCACGCAATCGCTCGCGTCACTTCCTGAGGGGGCGGCGGGCGAGTCGGGGAAAAAGCTCGGCGATCAGCAGGTCGACCAGATCGTCCAATCGTTGGGCCGCATGTTCGATTACTCCATTGAAACTCAGATGGTCGTTCGTGGCGCGACGCAGATTTCCGGCGCAGCCAACACGCTCTTGAAAGGTCAATAAAGCCATGTTCCGCCGTTGCCATGCCGTGCGCCTGATGATTGTCCTCGCCTTTGCCTGCATGCTGCAGGGCTGCGATATCGACCTGTACACCAACCTCAGCGAGCGTGAGGCCAATGCCATGGTTGCAGTGCTGCTGCGTGAGGGTGTGCCGGCCTCGCGCAAGGTCCAGGAAAACGGCCAACTCACCGTGGTGGTGGACGAAAAACGCTTTGCCGAGGCCATGAGCCTGCTCGACGAAGCTGGCTTGCCGGGCCAAACCTTTTCCAACATGGGCGCCGTGTTCAAGAGTGGTGGCCTGGTGTCTTCTCCCGTGCAGGAAAGAGCCCAGATGGTCTACGCGCTCAGTGAAGAACTCTCGCACAGCGTCTCGCTGATCGACGGTGTGGTTTCTGCCCGGGTACATGTGGTGCTGCCCGACAATGACCTGCTCAAACGGGTGATTTCCCCGTCGTCGGCTTCAGTGCTGGTGCGCTACGACCCCAATACCGACATCAACCCCCTGATCCCGCAGATCAAAACCCTGGTGGCCAACGGCATCTCCGGCTTGAGCTACGAAGGGGTGTCGGTCACGGTAATCAAGGCCGCCACCGGCAGCGGCCGGGCCAACGCACAGCCGCGCCTGGCCAGCTTCCTGGGCATATGGATGCTCGAAGACAACCTGCCCCGTGCCCGGATGCTGTTCGGCGTCCTGCTGCTGGCCGCGCTGTCGATGGTCGGTGTGTTGGGCTGGCAGTACTGGCAACGACGCGCCTCCCGCGCCTTGTATGAGCTGGAGGACGTGAAATGAGTGCCGCCGCTTTGCCGCAGTGGCAAAACCTGCTCGAGCAGCCGCTGGATTTCGTCGGCACGCAGCCTCTTGCGGCGTGCTTCCCCGAGACCTCCGGCAGTGCGCTAAGCGCATTGCGCAAACAGCCGCGCTTCCAGGCGCGATTGATACGCTTGTTGCTCAGCCGTCATGAGCTGCAGGCTCCCGGTAGCCTGCCACTGCCCGATGTCGACGATCTACCGGTTCTGATGCTGCCTCCCGAGGCCTTCAAGCGCCTGCCGCGTCTGTGTGGCGCGATTTTGCATAGCACCACCCTGAGTCGCGAGATCCGTGGCGATGTGGTCAACCAGTTGCGCTATTTGCTGGGCAGTGATGTGTTTGCCCTGGCCCTGGCAAACCGTGCCCTGGGCAGCGGTGCCGACTTGCTGCGCCAGCCGGTCGAACTGCTTGAAGCCATCGACCATGATGGCGCCCGCTGCATCACCGCTTGGCTGAGCGCCCAGCCAGCGCCACTTCGGCCCTGGCTGCGCCTGCGTTTTGCCGAGCTGCCAGTTGAGAGCGGACCGGTAAGTGCCACACCTGTGGCCAATGCTTTGGCCATCGTGCGCAGCGCCGCCTCGAACCTTCCACAGCTTGAGGAGCAGGGGACCCGATGAGCGAGCTCCCGACCCGTCCTGCCGCCCGTATTCTGCGTGCCGAACAGGCAGACCTGTGGATAGACGGCTACGCCTTCCTGCAGGCTGCCCGTGACGAGGCTGAGGCCATCAGGCAAGACAGTGAGCAGTGGCTGCAACAAGCCCATGCCGAAGGCTTTGAAAGCGGGCGCCGGGAGGGTGCCGAACAGGTCAGCGCACTGCTGGGCGAAACGTCGTTGAGGATCGATGCCTGGCTGGCCGGGCTGGAAACGTCCCTGGCCGATCTGGCGCTGGGCATTGTGCGCGAAATACTCGATGACATGGACGATGCCGAGCGCGTGATGCGTTGCGCCCGCAAGGCATTGGGGGCGTTCCGCCAGGATCAGGCCCTGACCCTGTTCGTCTCCCGTCAGGACGCCGAAGCGGTGCGTCAGCAATTCAAACTGCAAGAGGACGGCTTGCCGACGATTGCCGTGGAACCGGACGATCGGTTGCAAGGTGGTCAGGCACGGCTGAGCAGTCCGGTGGGTTCAGTGGAGCTGGGGCTTGAAGCCCAGTTGCTCAACCTGCGCCGCAACCTGCTGCCGTTTGCCGACGAGGCACAGCCATGATCACGATCCCCCACGACCTGCTGCCGCGCCTGACCGAACGTCTGGCCAATGCCCGACCGCGCCCCATGAAGGGCACCATCCGCAGTATCCGCGGAGTGCTGCTGCGCGCTAGCGTCGCCGGTGTGCACATCGGTGAACTGTGCCAGTTGCGCGAACCCGGCAGCGGCCGCAGCCTGGCTGCCGAAGTCATTGGTTTTGAAGATGACGAAGCGATCCTTTCGCCCATCGGTTCGATGGACGGCCTGTCGACCCGCACCGAAATCATCGCCACCGGCGAGACCCTGGGGGTAAGCGTCGGCGATGCGCAGCTGGGCCGGGTGATCAGCCCCATGGGCGAATTTCTCGATGGCAGCCCGCCGCTGGGCGTGTTGCAGCGTTACCCCTTGCATGCCGAGCCTCCAGCGCCGTTCAGCCGCCAACTGATTGCCCACCCGATGTCCTTGGGGGTGCGCAGCATCGACGGCCTGCTGACCTTGGCCCAGGGCCAGCGCATGGGCATCTTCGGTGAACCGGGGGTGGGTAAGTCTTCGCTGCTGGCGAGCATCGTGCGCAATACCAGTGCCGATGTCATCGTGATCGCCCTGATCGGTGAGCGCGGCCGTGAAGTGCGCGAGCTGCTCGATGTGCAGTTGGGCGCCGAGGCCCGGGCGCGTACCGTGGCCGTGGTCGCCACCTCCGACCGTCCGGCTGCCGAGCGGGTACGCGCCGCCTTTGTTGCCACTGCGCTGGCCGAATATCACCGCGACCAGGGCCGCAACGTGCTGCTGTTGATGGATAGCCTGACCCGCTTTGCCCGGGCCCAGCGTGAAATCGGCCTGGCGGTGGGCGAGCCGCCAACCCGTCGCGGTTACCCACCCTCCTTTTTCTCCGCCTTGCCGCGCCTGCTTGAACGCGCCGGCCCCGGCGAGACCGGCAGCATCACCGGGTTGTATACCGTGCTCACAGAAGGCGATGCCTCGATGGACCCGGTGGCTGAAGAAACCCGCTCAATCCTCGACGGGCACATCGTGCTCAGCGCCGAACTTGCGCAACGCAACTTTTTCCCGGCGGTGGATGTGCTGCAAAGCCGTAGCCGGTTGATGGACCAGGTGTGTGGCGACGAGCAACGCCACCTGGCCATGCGCATGCGCGAGCTGATGGCGCGGCGCAACGAGATCGAAATGCTCATCCGGGTCGGCGAATACGCCGCCGGGAGCGACCCACTGGCCGACGAGGCGATTGAGCGGCATGACGCCATTGAAGCGTTCTTGCGCCAAGGGGCCAACGAGCCAAGCAACCCCAACGAAACCCTGCAACACATGCGCAGGGTGATGGCATGACAACCATGGAGGTCTTATGAAAACCAGTGACATGCGTAGCCTTCAAGCGTTGCGCAAGTTGCGTGAGCAACGTGCGTCCAGCCAACTGGTCGCTCAGCAGCGACGCTGCCGGCAGACCAACGTGGCGCTGGATGACGCCAAGGAAAACCTGCGCCTGCATCGTGAGGCCCTGGCCCGTGAAGCCGAGCGCATCTACGGCTCGATCAGCGAAGGCATGTCGATCAGCGACTGGCGTATGGCCCAGGAGCATCTGGAGGAGCTGTACGAGGGCGGACAGCGAAAGCTGGAAGTGAGCGTCAGTGAAGTGGCGCGCACCCTGGAAATCCACGAGCACGAGCGCGAAGTGTTTCGGGTTGCCCATGTGGCTCGACAGCGCCAGGCGCAAGCCTGCGACACCTTGCTCGAAGGCCGCGAGCGCGTCGAGCGCCTTGTCGACGAACACCGTTTGGAGGCCGACGAAATTCCTCGCGCTGCTATCGGAGGCCGTGCGTGAGCTGTCACCAGGACCCACTCTGGACACCCTTTGCCGAACAATTGACGCCTGTCGACCCCCAATGGGTGGACCTGCACAATCGCCTGCATCGTAGCCGCGAAACCTGGAAGGGAGAATGCGCAGGCCAGGTGATTGGCGTGCGCTGGGGCTCCGTTGCCGAACCTGACGTCACGGCAGTTGAGCTGTTGCTGGGGCTGGGCGAGGAGGGCGACGCGTCGGCCATCAGGCTGCACCTGCCAGCGCAGGCGCTGCACGCCCTGGGTGTGCCCGTTGCCCTGGACTTTCAAACCTTGCCTGGCGCGATGCTGCTGGAGCTGGCCCTGCTGAGTCTGATCGAACCGTTGGAGCGCCTGACCGGGCAATCGATGCGTTTCATTGACCACGCCGACCCGGTTCACGCCGCCCTGGCCGCGCAACCTTGCCCGTTGCGCCTGGTCACCCAAGTCCAGCTCGACGGCTCGTCCATGCTCGTTGTGCTGCACTTGAGTGCCAACGCTGGCGAGCAGGTCGCGCAGTGGCTCGATCGGTATGCACCGCCGGCTCCCCATGCGCTAACAGACCTGCTCCTGTGGCTGGCGGTCGAGGCCGGCGAAGCCGAGCTGAGTGTCGGCGAGCTGCGCAGCCTCAATCCGGGCGATGTGGTGATGCTCGATCCTTGGCCCATGGGCCAGGTGCGGCTGGTGGTGAACCATCGTCTGCACGCCCGGGCCGGCCAGGACGGCACCAGGCTGACACTGCTTGAAACACCGATGAGCATCAATCTTTCCAAGGAATTTTCTGTGAACGAAGCACCCACCATGAGTGAAACCGCTGACGGGCGAAACCTGGATTCGCGCTTGGACGAACTGCCACTGAAAATGGTTTGCCAGGCCGGCAGTGTCGAGTTGACCCTGGCGCAGCTGCGCGAACTGGGGGAGGGCAGCCTGCTGTCGTTCACCGAGCAACGCCAGGACAGCGTCGACCTGATGATAAACGGGCGTCGCGTCGGCCAGGGGCAATTGGTCAGGATCGGTCCAGGCCTGGGCGTGCGCGTGTTGAGCATCGCCGCGTCATGAATGGCTACCAGCCCAACCTGATTGAAATCATTGTGGTCGTCGCCACCATCGGTCTTATTCCGCTGGCAGTGGTGACCCTGACCGGTTTCATGAAAATCTCCGTGGTGCTGTTCCTGATTCGCAACGCCCTGGGCGTGCAACAGACACCGCCTAACATGGTGCTGTACGGCATCGCCCTGATCCTGTCGGTCTACGTCACCACGCCGTTGCTGGGCGACATGTACCGGCAGGTGCAGGGCCGTGATCTCAACATCGAGAGCATCGAGCAACTTACTGCCTTCGGGGACGCACTGAGGCCGCCATTGCAGGCGCACCTTTCGCGTTTCGCCAACGAAAGCGAGCGTGGTTTTTTCATCCAGGCCACGGAGACCATCTGGTCTCCTGAAGCCCGGGCCGATCTGCGCGACGATGACTTGGTGGTGCTGGTGCCGGCGTTCGTCAGCTCCGAACTGACCCGGGCGTTCGAAATCGGTTTTCTGCTGTACGTTCCCTTTCTGGTGGTGGATTTGCTGGTGGCGAACGTATTGATGGCCATGGGCATGTCCATGGTTTCACCTACGCTGATTTCCATACCGCTGAAGCTCTTTCTGTTCGTCGCCTTGAGCGGCTGGTCGCGCTTGATGCATGGCCTGATTCTTAGCTATGGGGGCACCTGATGGGCCAGGATGTATTTCTTTCGTTGATGAATCAGGCGCTGATGACGGTGCTGCTGTTGTCCGCCCCGGCACTGGCTGTTGCGATCATCGTCGGCCTGGGAGTGGGGTTGCTGCAGGCACTCACCCAGATCCAGGACCAGACCCTGCCGCAGGCGGTCAAGCTGGTGGCGGTGCTGCTGACGATCGTGTTCGTGGGGCCGTTGCTGGCGAGCCAGGTGGTGGAACTGGGTAATCAGGTGCTGGACAACTTCCCGTTGTGGACGCGCTGAATGGCATGAATATCGAGCTTGCCAACCAGTTCATCGAAGTCGCCTATCCGGTCATCAGCTCGGCGGCACTGTCCGCCAGCCGCGCCATGGGCGTGGTGGTGATTACCCCAGCCTTCAACCGCCTGGGCCTGACCGGCATGATCCGCAGTTGCGTCGCGGTGTCCATTGCCATCCCCATGTTTGTTCCGGTGTATGGCGCTTTCACTGCACTGCCAGAACATGGTGGGTTCTTCCTGGCCGGCCTACTGATCAAGGAATTCCTGATCGGTATCCTCATCGGACTGCTGTTCGGCATCCCGTTCTGGGCGGCGGAAGTGGCCGGCGAGTTGGTCGATCTGCAACGCGGTTCGACCATGGCCCAGTTGGTGGATCCCTTGTCATCGGGCGAGTCCAGTGTCATGGCCACCTTGCTGACGGTGATGTTGATCGCCCTGTTCTTCATGTCCAGCGGGTTCATCATGATGGTCGACGGCTATTACCACAGCTACCTGTTATGGCCGGTGACCGAGTTCACACCGTTGTTTGCCAGTTCGGCGTTGATGGCGGTGTTGCGGATTCTCGACCAGGTGACCCGCATCGGCGTGATCATGGTCGGGCCGCTGATCATCTGCATGCTGGTCACTGACCTGATGCTCGCTTACCTGTCGCGCATGGCGCCCAACCTGCACATTTTCGATCTGTCGCTGCCGGTGAAAAATATGTTCTTCACTGTATTGATGGTGGTCTACATCAGCTTCCTGATTCCGGTGATGATCGAGCAACTCGGCGAATTCCGCGGTACGGTGGAGCTCCTGAAGACGCTGGCCGATTCGGTATGACTTCCCTGTTTCGGGCGAAGCGTCCATGAGCGATAGCAGCGAAGAGAAATCACAGCCGGCCACCAGCAAGAAGCTCAGCGAGGCGCGCAAGAAAGGCCAGGTGTCCAAGAGTCAGGACCTGGTCTCCGGCATGGTCATCCTGTTTTGCACGCTCTGTATCTCGATCATGGTGCCCAAGGCCCAGGCACAGATCACCGCGTTGCTGGACCTGATCGCGCTGATCTACATCGAACCTTTTCACACCGCCTGGCCACGGGTGCTGGACATCGCCGGGCAGTTGCTCATCAACCTCACCCTGCCGGTGGTGGCCGTGACGGTGGGGGCGGTGATCCTGACCAACATCATCAGCATGCGCGGCGTGGTGTTCTCGGTCGAACCCCTCAAACCGGACATCAAACGTATCAATCCGATCGATGGCTTCAAGCGCATTTTTTCGATGCGCAGTTTCGTTGAATTTCTCAAGGGCGTGATCAAGGTCGTACTGCTGGGGCTGGCGTTCTACGTGATCGGGCGTGGGGCGTTGCAGGCGCTGATGGAGTCGTCGCGCTGCGGCGCCGGCTGCATCGAATCAACTTTCTACCTGGTACTCAAGCCTCTGGTGTTCACCGTGCTGGCTGCCTTTCTGCTGGTCGGGGCGGCAGACGTGATGATGCAGCGCTGGCTGTTTGGCCGTGACATGAAAATGACCCGCAGCGAACAGAAGCGTGAGCGCAAGGACAGTGACGGCGATCCGGTGATCAAGCAGGAGCGCCAGCGCCAACGTCGGGAAATGCAAGCCCTGGCCACCAAGCTGGGCGTGGGGCGTGCATCGTTGATGGTCGGCTCCGACCCTGGTTGGGTGGTGGGTATACGTTATGTACGCGGCGAAACTCCGGTACCGGTGGTGGTGTGCAAGGCCGAGCGCGAGGACGCGGCGCAGTTGCTTGCGCAGGCCCGGGGCCTGGGGATTGCCCATAGCCTCGATACCGTCCTGGCCAAGGACATCGCCCGACGGGCAGTGCCGGGGGACCCTGTGCCGGATAACACCTTCCAGGCAGTGGCGGATATCCTGGTGGCCGCTCGGTTGATTTGAGCGTACCTGCTGGTGAGTGCCTCACAAATGGACGGAGCGAGTTTGAAAGTCCCTGTAAACCGGCATGACGTTTGGTCGTCCAACTGCTCTCCCGATCTATCGGGTCTTTTGCGCGTTTAAGGTTGCGATTCGAGCCGAGTCATTCCCCTGCAATGTTCAATGGTCAAAGTTGATTCCTCTAGCGCTATCGGCGCCATTGTCAGGAGGACGTCCCCTTGCGAATCGACAGCAATGCCCGCCCCACAGATAGCCAATCCCCTGATT
The DNA here is from genome assembly GCF_032614175.1 of Pseudomonas sp. P105. Classification (NCBI taxonomy): domain Bacteria; kingdom Pseudomonadati; phylum Pseudomonadota; class Gammaproteobacteria; order Pseudomonadales; family Pseudomonadaceae; genus Pseudomonas; species Pseudomonas sp. P105. The sequence continues at coordinate 3,718,313 of NZ_CP126693.1, read as the reverse complement.
TTGAAGCGGGTCAGCGCTTTGAGAAAATGCTTGGCGCGGCCCGCATGCAAATCAGCGATAAAAAGCCTGACCCACGCGGTGCGGCAGACAAAGAAGTTTTGCCGTCCCTGCCTGAGAGCGTGCTCTTGGCGTTGCGAGAAGCGGGCGGCGCCATCGCAGAAACGCTGAAGCAGTCAGATGGACGTACGTTACGCAACGACGAAACCGTACCGCTCCAGGATCTCGAGATTTTCATGGGGTGGTGGGTGGATGGCGAGGTGACGGCGTACTCCGCGCGAGACGAAGGGGGCAATGAATTCACCATCAGCAAAGAGGCGACGCCTGATTACTTCGCCAAGGTTGATGCGTTGCAAAAAGGTAACGACGAAGGCTTTTTGTTGCGCGCAGATGGCGCACTTCTATCAGCAGAAACACTGGCGAGCGCAGAAATTTTGCCCCCGGATGAACACACAGGCTTTATCCGCCTGACGATCAATGGCGAAAAGATCCATGTCTCGAAGGACGTGACGCCCGACCTCTACAACCAGGTGGTCTGGAAACAGGAAGGCTACCAGAGCAAGTTTTACGAGCAGAACAGCGAGATCATCGACACGATCCGTGATCGATGGGACGACTGGAACGCCTCCGACAGCATTGTCAGTGACAAGGATTTGAGGAAGTACGCTGCCGATGAAAATCGAAGCGCAGAAGATCGCGAGGCGGCGCAGTTCCTGCTCGATAACAAAGGATTTTTTGACCTGCTTGATACCAAGGCACACAACAACAAGGCCGACGGCAAAATCAGCAGTAACGACCTGAATGCATGGCTACGACCTGTTGCTGTCAAAGCCGAAGACATCGGCGCCTATAACGACTTTCTGAAAGCCTCCCCGAATGCTGACGCGACCTCCCTGGAACTTGCGAAGCATTCGGCGCTGCTGCTGGAGAACTTCGACGAGATCAGCGATCGGACGGAGAGCGGTAAATACCTGACGCGTGAGTCCTTGCAGAAGTACCTGGATGAAAACCCGAACATCAGCGATGACTTGAAGCAAGCCCTGACTTTTTGGTCGCAGACGGGGGCGTTCGAAACGCTTGAAACCAGTGGGAAACCATTGGAGAGCAAACCCGATGGCGCGCTCGACAAGCGCGACATCCAGAATTGGTTGAAGGCCTCCAGCCCCAAAACCGCTGGAGACGCTCTGCTGTTCATCAACCAGGTAGCGAATGCCAGTGGGGTCTCCGGCATTGATACCGGTGACCTGGGCAAGGACGTCTTTGAAAACCCTGGCAACTATTCCGCCGAACAGCGGGCTGCGGTGTTACAGGATCTGCTCAAGGCGCGACAGTTGATCATCGACGGTGCGGCTGCCGGTCTGTGGAGTGATGACTACGGTAAGGTGTCCATCGCCAACGCTGTGCGCAGCCATCCAGATCCCAACAAGCTGCTTGCCGATGTCAACAGCCACATTGAGCAGCTACAAAGTGATCCCGAGGTGGTCAAATTTCTTAATGAAACCACCTCGACGCAGATGGCCAATCTATTTGAGGCAGTTCCTGGGTTAAAGGACTCGGTGCAAAAAAACTACGATGACATCAAGTCCGGTGCAGCTCTTGATGCGCTATGGGAAAAGCATACGAAAGACGGCAGCACCGACCAACAGGCGGTGCTGGCCGAATACTTCTCGACGGCAACGCTTTATCAGGAAGCGCTCGGCATCAATGATCGGGCAGAAATTCAGAAGGGGCTCGCTGCCTCTCAGCATGCCCAGGCGTTCCAGGATTATTACGAGCAGTCGCTTGCTTCCGGGACGCGACTGGAAGAACTGATGAAAACGGGCACCTTCGAAGAAGCGGTCGGCACCTTCTCCGCGGAGGTCGCGCTCTACAACGCGGCGCTGGATCCCAGCGTCACCGCAGGTTTAGACCCGCAGTTGAACGACAATTTCAGCCGGATCGGGCGCGACAACGCCATGAAAGACGGCACTTTCGAGGATGTCAAGCAAGCCCTGGGTATCAATGGCGGTGACGAGCTTGACGAGGCAAAAGTCAGGACGATGGCCGAGACGCTTATCCAGTCCAATCCAGAACTCGTGACCAATCCGGATGGCACCGTCGCAACGGCTGATCAGATCGTCGCGGGTGTCCGTTCGAATTGGGACATCCTGCGCCAAGGCACAAAGTCGCTTGCGGAATTGAAGTCGTCCTGGCTCAACCCCGACCTCAAGAACTTGTCTGACAAAGGGGGACTGCATGGCGTTAGCGGCATCTTCATGGCTGGCGTGACGATCGCCAAAGGCGCTCAGAATGGCGCAAACCTGACCGAACGAAACATCATAGACATCACCACCGGATCGGTCATGACGACGACCCTGCTCACCGAGGGTGGTGCCAAGAACCTGAAAAGCTACCTGAAAAACAAAGGAAACATTGATCTTGATCCGAAAATCAGAGCCTTTTTCGACGACCCCATAAAATCTCTCACTGGCACTGCCGACAAGTTTGAAAGCGGTGCCAAGGGTATCGGCGGTTTGGCCGGCATGGTTGCGGGTGCGTACGGAATCTTTGATGGCGTTCAGTCGATTCGCAAGGGCGACCCCGTCAGTGGTGGTATCAGCATCACTTCAGGCGCACTGGCGTCATTGTCAGGCCTGGCATCAGCGATTGAGGGCGGCGCAGGCCTTTTTGGCCATCTGGCAGTCAGGGCGGCGATGGCCCCGCTGGCTGGAGTCCTAGGCACCGTGGCGGCAGGCGTCGGCGCGGTTGCCCTGTTGCTTCCGGGCCTTATTGCGGAGGGCAAACGGCAGACTCAGCAAGACCACTTCGGCGACCTGCTTGGCGACTATCTGACACAGTACGAAATCGATGGCGTGGAGGGCGGTGATTTCAGTGACGTTCCCGACGAGGACTGGCCGCAAACCGATTGAGGGCTGTGCTGGCTTGCGGTAATTCGCGGCATGATCGAGGCATCAGCGATGCGCAGTTTATCGATGCCATATACGCGCAGTTGATGGTCGACCACCGATATCGTGTCTCGGCCCATTTTCGCGGAGCAGGACTGGTGCCAGGGGGCGTGGGCGCGCCTTTACCTTGTTCGCCGCTGGTTTGCCCGGTCTCTGGCGCGAAGGCGGCGACATACACCAGCGCGCTGACCTTCGGATCGCTACCGGCCTCGGTAATCACGGTGCCATCCCAAGAGTGCCCGACTAGAACCACCTTGCCCTGCTGGTTGTTCAAGGCGCGGCGCGTCGCGGCAATATCGTCGGCAAGCGAGGTGAGCGGGTTTTGCACAACCGTAACGGCCACCCCCTTGGGCTTGGAGCAGTGGCACCGCTTTGGCCCAATCGGAGCCGTCGGCGAACGTGCCGTGTACGATCACCACGGAGGGCGTTGTATCCTGCGCGTGACTGGCGCTTGCGGTGAAGGTACCGGCCAGGGCAAAAGCGACGGTAGCGATTTTCGATTTGATTGTTTTCATTGGATGAGCTCCTGTTCGGGAGTTCAAATTCCGCTGACCGGCCTGCGATGTGGGCATCGGTCAATTAGCCGACCCCGGGACATTTTTCATGGATAGTGAGTTGCAACTGGACATCTCCCTGGGTGGGGCACTGGCGACGATCGCCCAGGTCGGTGACCTCAGCATGGGACAACCTCTCGGTCATTCCCGGCGCGTTGCCGCACTGGCGCGGATGCTTGCGCAGGCCCAGCACGGCGACGGTGAGCACCTGAGGGTAGCGGAACAGGTTGCCTTGCTGCGCTGGTCCGGTTGCACCGCCAATGCCGAAGGCTTTGCGGATCTGCTGGGCGACGACGTCGATGGCCGCCGCGCGATGCTCGATTTGACGCTGGGCAATGAGCAAATGAACGCGGTGCATCAGGCAACCCCGCTTGCCGTTGTGCACTGTGAGGTGTCTGGAGCCATTGCCAAAACCCTCCAGCTCGGTGCCACCGTCGAGGCGGGCCTGTGTCGCGTGTTCGAAACCTACGACGGCACTGGCCGGCCGCTGGGTCTGACCCATGAGCACATTCCGGAGGTCGCCTATCAGGTAGTACTTGCAGGTGATCTGGATATTCTCAGTCGTGCACACGGTCTGGATGCGGCGCTACGCTGGATCAGAGAACAGTCGGATCGGCGCTATCCAGCGTCGCTGGTATCGTTGCTTCTGGACAACGCAAAGGACTGGCTGGCGGATCTGGAAACGCTGTGGAAAACCGTTGACCACGGGCATGAGCAGCGTTGCGTCTCACTGACGTTGGTGGGAGACATAATCGACTTGAAGCTGCCGTGGTTGGCAGGGCATTCGCGGCAGGTCGCGCATGTCGCCGTGGAAGCTGCACGCCTGTGGGGGCTGCGTGAACCGACTTTGACAGACATTGGCAAGTCCGCGCTCATCTACGGTCTCGGCCGGGCAGCCGTTTCGAACCACCTGTGGAATACCGCAGGAACGCTGCCATACAGCGCTGCGGAGCGGGTGCGCCTTGTCCCTTACTGGACGCAACAGGCGCTTAGACCTATCACTGAACTGGCTGTGCCCGCAGAGATTGCAGCCCATGCCTATGAACGGCTCAACGGCAGTGGCTATTTTCGAGGCGTGGCGGGTGATGCGCTGAGTGCCGAGCATCGCCTGTTCGCCACATCGGTAGCCTGGGTCGCGCTAAGGGAAGCCAGGCCATGGCGATCGGCTTACGGCGAAGCGGATGCAGCCAGGCTGCTCAAACAGGATGCTGGCAATGGCTTGTTCGACAACGATGTTTGCGAAGCAGTCATTGCCGCCGCAGGTGGCGAGCGGCGGATGCGGCAACCGAAGGCTTCGTTACTCACGACTCGGGAGTGCCGCATCCTGCTGGAGATCAGCCGTGGCGCCAGCAACAAGGAGGTGGCGCGGCTGCTGGACATCAGTCCGAGCACGGTTCGCACGCACATGGAAAGCATCTTTCGCAAACTGGAATGCTCGACCCGGGCAGCCGCTACCTTGAAGGGACTGACACTGGGGTTGATTGCCTGAGCCAGGTCGGGTTGGCTTGAATCAGGCGAGCCCGTCCTGACCGGCTTGACTGGCGCGTGCCAGGTCGATGAATGCCTTGGCTGCCGCGCTGGGGTTGCGGCGGTTCGGGTAGTACAGGCACAGCTTGTCTCTGGGCGGTGTCCAGTCTTCGAGAGTCCGCACGAACTGTCCGGTGCGGATTTCGTTGTGAACGTCCTGCTCCATGAAAAAACCGAGCCCCATGCCTTCCTGCACCGCCACCTTGACCACGCTGGATTCATCCAGCGTAAGCGGCCCGTTCACATCGAGGCGAGTCACTTCCCCGTCCCGCTCGAAATGCCACGGGAAAATCGCTCCATTCGGTAGTCGAACGCGGATGCAGCGATGCTGGAGCAGCTCGGATGGCGCTCGCGGTTTACCGTGTTTTTCGAAGTACGCCGGCGAACCGACCACCGCGTACCGTTGCGGAGGGCCGAGCGGGACGACAATCACGTCGTTCGGAACGAGGCTTGCTGAGCGCACGCCGAAATCGAAGCCGTCAGCCACGATATCCACCAGACGGCCTTCGGTGACGAGGTCGATGTGTACTTTTGGATGCTGCTGCAGGAACTCCATCACCAGTGGCAGGAGCGCCGATCGGGCAGCGCTGGCGAACGCATTGATACGCAGCGTACCCGAGGGCCCGGCGTTATGCGATCGCACTGCATCGAGTGCAGCACGCAGATCCTGCAAGGCTGGCCCCACCTGCTCCAGAAATATCCTGCCGGCTTCGGTGATGGCCACGCTACGGGTCGTGCGATTGAACAGCCGCGATTCGAGGCGGGTTTCCAGTTGCGCGATGGTGTTGCTCAGCGCGGTGGTGGAGACGTCGAGATCGATAGCGGCTTGCCGAAACGAGCCCCTGCGTGCGACCGCTATAACAGCGTCCAGCTCACTGAGGCCTAAACGATCTTGTGGCATGGATTGTCCTGAATTTCGGGATTGGTCATAAAGGTTTGTCCCAGTTGAACAAACTATCCGTCAGGCAGCAAGATCGCTCCAGGACATTCATCCAGGAGATCGGCAAATGACCCTTCAGCTTCCCGACGTCGTGCAGACGTACTTTGCAATCAGCAATGGTGGCGATACAGCGCAACTTGCGAGCTGCTTCCGCTCTGACGCCACGGTTTGCGATGAAAGAAAAACGTACGAAGGAAAGGCTGCCATCGAAGCCTGGCAACAGGAGGCCCGCAGAGCCTTCATCTATCAGGTCCAACCACTGCAAGCCCTGCAAGGGCAGGGCGAGCTGACGGTCATTGCGCGCCTTGTTGGGAATTTCCCCGGTAGCCCGGTTCAACTGAGTTACCTCTTCACACTGGAAGGCGGTCTAATCCGTTCCCTGGAGATCACGCCATGCTGAATCTAGGTTTGACTGGCAAGCGGGTCCTCGTCACCGGTGGCACCAAAGGCATCGGCAAGGCTGTCGTCGAGTTGTTACTGGCCGAGGGTGCGAAGGTCATTACCTCGGCCAGGCAGGTGGACGTGGAAATGCCGGGCGCTCTTCTGATTGCGGCTGATCTTTCGACCCGGGAAGGTTGTGATGTACTGATCGCCGCGATCCAACAGCGGCTGGGTGGCGTGGACATCATGATCCACGTCCTGGGTGGTTCGTCGGCACCCGGCGGCGGTTTTGCTGCGCTGGACGAGGAACAGTGGCAACGAGAGCTCAGCTTGAACCTGTTGCCGGCGGTGCGCCTCGATCGCGCTTTGCTCCCGGGGATGCTGGAGCGCAGGGAAGGGGTCGTCATCCACGTCACCTCCATCCAGAGTCGGCTGCCACTGCCGGAGGCTACAACAGCTTACGCGGCGGCCAAGGCCGCGCTTTCGACGTACAGCAAAAGTTTATCGAAAGAGGTTTCGCCCAGAGGCGTCCGCGTGGTTCGGGTTTCGCCGGGCTGGGTTGAAACCGAAGCGTCGGTCGCATTGGCCGAGCGACTCGCGCAGGAGGCAGGTACTGACTACCAAGGTGGCAAAGAGATCATCATGAAAGCACTTGGGGGTATCCCGCTCGGCCGCCCATCGACGCCTTGCGAAGTTGCTGACCTGATCGGTTTCCTGGCTTCGCCGCGAGCGGCATCTATCACGGGAAGTGAGTTTGTGATCGACGGCGGAACAGTACCAACGGTTTAGCCCGGAGGTAGATCCGACAGGCATAAGCAGGAAGGCCGTGCCATCAAAGGCCGAGCAGGTTGTACCGCCAGCCCATCAGCTTTGGGTATTTTCCGATGTCACAATCTGCAGCGGAATATGCACCCGGTGACGCACAGGATCGAACTGCTGCGCAGTCTGCAATTCCACCAACAGATTCACCAGCGCCGTTGCGCTCTGGCGCGGCTGAGAGTCGATCACCACGTCGACCAAACCCTGAGCCAGGGCTTGGCGTGACAGCTCGGTGGACTCCTGCAAAATGCAGCACAGCGTCGGGCGCTTGGGCAGTTGCGCCAACGCGTTGATGATCCCGTCGCCACCGCCGCCTACCACGCATAACCCGCGCAAATCGTTATGCCGAACCAGCAGGTCGAGGGTTGCTTCTTCGGTGATGTCGCAGTTATCCAGATTGATCAGCGGCTCCAGCGGACGCAACCCAGGTGCGTGTTCGGCCAAGTAACTGTGCAAGCCTTCGACCCGCTCCTGGTGGCCAAGAAAGCGATGGCCACCGAGCAGAATGCCGATGCTGCCTTTGCGCGCGCCACAGGTGCGGGCCAGCAGCCACCCCATCGTGCGCCCGACTACTTGATTGTCCTGGCCGACATAGGGCTCGGCCGCCGCCTCATGAATGCCCGACAGCAGTGCCACCACGGGCACTCCGGCCCCGCGAATCTGGGCAAGGGCGGCGTTGATCAGCGGGTGGGCGAAGCTGACCACCGCCAGGCCGTCGCATTGCACTGCCAACTGTTCGATCTGGGCAATGATGGCGCTGGGGGTGCGATCAAAAACGTATTCGAATTGGCAGGTCAGGTTGGCTCCGGCCTGGCGCTGCGCGGCCTCAGTGATGGCTTGGGCCAGGTTGGCGTAGAACGCCTGGGCGGTGCCCAGCAGCAGGATGCCGAAACGGTACGTGGGGCGACGTTCGAGAATGCGTTGGCCGATCAGCCGCGCGGCAAAATAACCCACGGCTTCGGCGGCCTGAAGCACCTGTTCGGCAGTGGCTGGATTAACCGGGGCGCGAGCGTTGAGCACGCGGTCGACGGTGGCGACACTTAAGCCTGCGTGTTCGGCGACCGTGGCGATGGTGGGGCGTTTATTGTTATTCATGATGAACCTTCAAAGCGTCTTGATAGAAAACTATCAAGCCCCGCAGGAGCTGGATGATAGCTTGATAGGGAATGTATTCAAGCCCTTGAGGGGGTCTTCCACGCTCTCTATATTTTCTTACGCAAAGCACCTGACATCTCACGCTTGCGGAGAACAATAACAATGTCTCAAGACAACACCGCCTCTACTCGGGACTATCGCCTGACCGGCCCTGAAGCCGCACGCGCGGCTGAAAAAGGCCTTGTATCGGCCAGTTGGTACCAGTCGCCCATCTCCCGTCAACGCATGAAGCAACTGATGCAGCGCCGCGACGGTCCGGCCTTGCTCGACACCGCCATCTGGCTGCTGGCCCTGCTGATCACCGGCTTCGGCGGCTACTGGTTCTGGGGCACTTGGGCTTGTGTGCCGTTTTTTCTTGCGTATGGCGTTCTGTACGCCACCGCCTCCAACCCGCGCTGGCATGAAACCGGCCACGGCACAGCTTTCAAGACTCGCTGGATGAATGATGCGCTCTACCAGGTGGCGAGCTTCATGTGCATGTTCGAGCCCCATGTGTGGCGCTGGAGCCATGCCCGGCACCATACCGACACCATCGTCGTCGGCCGCGATCCGGAAATCGTCGAACCGCGTCCACCGAGCTTGTTCATGATGCTGCTGAGCCTGTTCCAGATCCCGTTGCTGCTGAAGACGATGGGGGGCGTGTGCCGGCACGCGGTTGGCAAAATGGATGCCCAGGAACAGACGTTCATCCCTGAGTCCGAATGGCCCAAGGTGTTCCTGGCGGCCCGTATCTGGCTCGTGATTTACGCCGTTATCTTTGGCGCGGCGCTTTACCTGCACAGCTGGTTGCCGCTGATGTATATCGGCCTGCCCATCCTGTATGGCGGCTGGTTGTCCTACCTGTTTGGCCTCACCCAACATGTAGGCCTGGCGGAAGACGTGCTGGACCACCGCAGCAACTGCCGCACCATCTATATGAACCGGGTACTGCGCTTTCTGTACATGAACATGAATTATCACCTTGAGCACCACATGTACCCGATGGTGCCGTACCACGCCCTGGCGCAACTCCATGAAGAGATCCGCCACGACTGCCCGCCGCCTTACGCCAACATAGGTGAGGCCTTCAAGGAAATCATTCCGACCCTCTTGAAGCAGCGCAAGGACCCGACGTATTTCGTGCGACGCCCCGTCGGTAGCTCAAGGCCTGCCACCGAAGCTCATCCACAGGCTGAAGCCACCCTGGGCTGACACCTTCCGGCTGTACCCCGAACAAGAGAAAACGCCATGAACGATCAATGGATCGATGTATGCGCCGTGGGCGAAATCAATGAAGAAGATGTCATTCGCTTCGACCACGGTCCGCATACCTATGCCATCTACCGCTCTGCTGATAACGAGTTTTTTGCCACTGCTGGCCTGTGTACTCACGAGTCGATCCACCTGGCTGACGGCCTGGTGATGGACCACGTCATCGAGTGCCCCAAGCACAACGGGCGCTTTGACTATCGCACCGGCAAAGCCTTGGGGGCGCCAGTGTGCGTCAACCTCAAGACCTTTCCGGTACGGGTCGACGCGGGGCGGGTTCTGCTCGCCATTTCAGCTTGACCGCCAGGAGTGCACGCCATGAATGCTCCACTGATTATCGTCGGCGCCGGCCATGCCGGTGGCCGCGCGGCGCTGACCTTGCGCGAGCAGGGTTATACCGGTCGGCTGATCCTGATCGGCGATGAACTCCATTTGCCGTACGAGCGTCCTCCGCTGTCCAAGGGCTTGCTGCAGGGCACGATGGACCTGGACGATTGCCGCCTGTGGAGGGATAGCCGGCTCACTGAACTGAACATCGAACACCTGGCGGGCAACCCGGTAAAAAGCCTGGATCCGCAGCACCACCGCCTGCAATTGACCGACGGACGTTGGTTGCCCTACAGCCGATTACTGTTGGCGACCGGGGGCAGAGCGCGTCGCTTGTCCCTGGTGCCTGAACCTCTGGCCAACGTGCTTTACCTGCGCACCCATGACGAAGCCCTGGCCCTGCGCAGCGCATTGATCCCCGGCACGCGCCTGGTGATCATCGGCGGTGGCTTTATCGGCCTCGAAGTCGCGGCAACGGCCCGAACCTTAGGCTGTCAGGTGACGTTGCTGGAAGCCGGGCCACGACTGGCCGGGCGAGTCTTGCCTGAAGCTGTGTCCCAGGCCTTGTTGGAATTGCATCGGCAACAGGGCGTAGACGTGCGGCTGAACGTAGCGCTTGAAAGGGTACAAGGCATCGAACGCGCTGAGGCGGTGCAACTGGTGGACGGCCAGGTGTTGCCCTGTGACTGGGTGGTAGTCGGTATCGGCATGCAACCCAACATCGAATTGGCCGCGGCGGCGGGGCTGGAAGTGGGCCAGGGGATTCGAGTCGATGCCCAGTTGCGCACCAGTGCACCAGACATCTTTGCTGCCGGCGATGTGTGTGAGTTTCGCCTGCACGCCGATGCGTTATTCCAGCGCCAGGAAACCTGGCGCAATGCCGAGACCCAGGGCCGTCACGCGGCATTGAATCTGTTGGGCGGCGAGCTGCCGTTCGAGGGTGTTCCCGGCTTCTGGTCTGATCAGTACGACTGGGGCTTACAGACGGTGGGCGTGATCCCACCGACGCCACCTTCGGCTGTTCGCACCTTGGCAGGCGGTGGTCTGCTGCTGTTCTACCTGGACACCGAGCAACGTCTGCAAGGCGCTTGCGGCTGGGGGCAGGGCAACAGCGTTGCCAAGGACATCAAGTTGTGTGAACGGCTGATTGCCAACCTGACTCCACTCTCTGTGGACGCATTGGCCGACGCCGATGTCTCGCTCAAACATCTGCTAAGGCCCTGACATGCGTGAATTCCTGGTATTTCAGTCCCTGTGGGCCATGCAAGATCACCGTGGTCAATGCGATCTTTGCCTGGAGGCGCAGGTGGAGAAGATTGCCGCTGCTGGCTTCGATGGGGTCACCGACCATTTCTGGGTCGCGCCACAGGCCGAACGTCTGCATGCCGCTGCCAAGGCGCAAGGCCTGCAAATCGAAGGTCAACTGTTCCCCCGCACCGTGAATGACTTGGCGCAAGCACTTGAGGTGGCCTCCCGTTACGGCTGCCACCACCTCACGCTGCAAGCCGACGTCCGGCCGCGCACGCTGGCACAGGCGATCACTCTGATCGAAGGCTGGCAGCGTCTGGCCGAGCAGGTGGACTTTCCGATCCTGCTGGAAACCCACCGCTATCGTCTCACCAGTGACCTGTTGTTCACCCTCGACTTGCTCGCGCAGATGCCCGACCTCAAGTTATTGGCTGACTTGTCCCATTACGTCGTGGGCCGCGAATTGCCTGAGTCGGCCGCGGCCGAAGACGACGAACAGATTCACACCATCTTGCGACACAGTTGGGGTTTTCACGGGCGGGTCGCTAATAGTGAGCAGGTCCAGGTGCCCTTGACCTTTACCCAGCATCGCCCCTGGTTGGACCGGTTTCTGGGCTGGTGGCGCTACGGAATCAAGGATTGGCTCGCGCGACCGAACACCCCCGCGAGCCTGTCCTTCACCTGTGAACTTGGCCCGCCACCCTATGCGATCACAGGGAGTGATGGGCGCGACATAACGGATCGCTGGGGCGAGGCGCTGCTGCTGAAGGAACTGGTGCGGGGTGTTTGGGATGAGTGTCAGCAGGGACAAGGTGCGCCCATTCCTTCAGGGCATGATCGGTAGTTCAATGAGATTCGGGCAGCCTGAGCGAATACCTTCTTCGACAGCTCCTGCAATATCGCTGGCGCGCTCGATCCTGCGGGAAGGGATCCCCATGGAAGAGGCGAGGGCCAGGAAATCGATCGCCGGGTCGCAGAGGTCCATGCCGATGAACTGGTGAGTGCTTGCACTCAGATAGTGCGCCTGGCTACGAGCGTAACTCTTCAAAATATTGTATTCGCCGTTGTTCATGACAACGAACGTGATCGGCAGCCGTTCATGCGCCGCCGTCCAGAGTGCTTGCGGTGAGTACATTGCCGAGCCATCACCGACCAGACAGACTACCGGGCTGCGGTCCAGGCCAAGCGACGTACCGACAGCCGCCGGCATGCCCCAGCCCAGGATGGCGCTGCGGGTAAAAAGATACTGGCGGGCCGAATGGGAGTCCAGGCAGGCACGGACATGAGGAATCGTGGCAGGTGCTTCGTCGACGATCCAGACGTCCGGCCCGATTGCCCGGATAGCCTCGTGGGCAGCCACGAAAGGCGTTGTCACCGGCGTGTTGAATTCGCGACTGACGCGAGCGACGACGTCGGCACGACGTGTATCGCGTTCTTGGCCTGCGACGTTTCGCAGCGTTGCGATTGCCTCGCTGTGTGGGACCAATTTCTTGTCCAATATCGGCAACAGCGTTTGCAAGGAGAGTCTTAAATCTCCGATCAGCCCTAGCGCTGTCTCGTGGACTCTGCCTAATTGGTGTCCATCGCCGGTCAATTGGATAAGGCGACAGTGAGAGGGAATAGCGGGGCCCTGGGAATATTGATAGCTGATCAACGAATGGCCGCCGAGCAGGAAGACTGCGTCGAAGTCAGAGAACGTCTCTCTGATATCGGAAGCCTTCGCAGGCAGCGTTCCCCGCCACTGCGGATGAGCCGTCGGAAACGGAATATGCCCGGGCCAGGATGGCCCGTAGACCGGCGCGCCGAGTGCTTCGGCGAGCTTCACGGCTTCAACTTCCGCGCTCGACTGGAACACTTCCTCTCCAACGATAATCGCCAGACAACCGGGGGTAATTGCCGCTAAGGCAGCGGCCAATTCCTCAATCGCCCCGGTCACGGCACCGCGCTCGATTCGCGATGGCGGGCCGGCCGTTACATCCGTGTGTTGCTCCATCACGTTTATCGGCAGGGAAAGGAAAACCGGACCGGCCGGCCCTGTGCGACAGTCCTGAAACGCACGACGCAGCAGCATCGGGATGTGTTCGGGATGATGAATTTCTTCCGCCCATTTGACGCTCGGTCGGGCGAGAGCGACGAGGTCTCCGTGGAGCAGCGGGTCGGTCACGCCATGTCGCGTATCTTGTTGGCCCGCCGTGACGACAAGCGGCGTATTCGCCATCTTCGCGTTGAGAATTGCGCCCATTGCATTGCCGAGTCCACCGGCCGTATGGAGGTTGACGAAGCCGGGGCGACCGGATGCCTGCGCATAACCGTCGGCCATCGCTACGACTGAGGCCTCTTGGAGGCCGAGGATGTATTGGATGTCTGAGGCGCCTGAGAGGGCGTCGAGCAAAGGCAGTTCGGTTGTTCCCGGATTGCCGAAGACGTAACGTACCCCCTCGCTGCGAAGCACTTCTACGAACAGGTCCGCGCCGCGTTGCCCGCGGCTGTTGAAAAAAACATTGGATCCTGAAGGCATGGCGCAGAACCTCATCTGATCTGGAAGCTTTAATTTAGCTGGCTTGCTGTGGCGACGGTTAGCTGGCTCCGGACCGAACCGTTACCCGTGGCCTTCAAAATCGCATTGCACAAGGCCCGGGCGACAGGTGCGTAACTGGTCTGGCTGGGCTGGCCGGCTTCGGGAGCCCCGGTGGGATTGATCAGGTGCACCGCGATCTGTCCTGGCAGCCATGAGACGAGTGGCCAACGGGTGCGATAGGCAGGTTTAGCCCGGGTATCTCCGAGGGTCGGCTCAAAATCGCAGGATGTCACGAACGCTATCCCTATCAGGCAAGCGCCTTCGAGCTGCGAGCGCACGCGACCAGGATTTTTCAAAAAACCCAAGTCCGCGACAACGACCGCGTCATGAATGATCAAGCGGCCTTCGTCGCTCACTTCGATATCGAGAACGACCGCCATGCAGGTCTGCGCGTCATAGTGGGCAGCGATGCCTTGCGCCCGACCCTGTCTTGGGGGCTTGCCCCAATGAGCTTTCTTTGCCGCTTCGGTTATAACGCTCCGCATTCGATGGCCGTCGACGCTTGATGAGTGCCGAGTGCCATCGTTCACCGTCGATGCCGGATCAATCAGCGAAAGCAGATAGTCCCTGTGATCCAGCTTGCAGGTTCGCACCTGCGCGGCCATGAATCGCTGTTCGGCGAACAGGCGGAGCAACTGGCCTTTTCTGTCCAGATTGCTGTCGAGCGTCGATTGCCAAGTAAATGGATCAAGAGCACTAGCGTGCGCATCAGGATGGCTCATTGCGTTTCTCCTTCCGGCGGATGGCAAGAGGTCCAGCTAAAGCGATGTGTCCTTGGTGCCTGTAACGCTGGCACCGTAGGGCAGTCATTGGGGGTACTTTAGGGGCAAGGATCTGACGTCAGAGTGACCGGAGGCTGACAGGAACATGTCAGGCGTTGGGCTGGTCGGCTTTGGTCCAGGCGTCGTTAGGAAACGCACGATAGACGTGCACCGGCGTCCCGGGTTCACGCACCAGGTCGATGTTAGTTCATGGATTTCTGAACTAACTATTTGCTACAGCCTATTCAATCATTTGTCACGATGGCCTTAGGATCCTCCACATGGGACCGCCGCCATCAGAGCAGCGGCCCGCAGCAGCCCCTTTTCGACTGCCCAGCAACGCCACCAGCCCAATCCGCCAGTGGCCCGACGCAGTCGAGAGGAATGCATGAAGCTAGAGATTTTCCGTACTTTATGGGGCTATACCGCCGGCCATTCATCCGCCCTGGATGAACTGCTCGCCGCCGGTTTTGATGGGATCGAAGCACGCCTGCCACTGCCGGCCAATGAGCGTGGCGAGTTCGGCGCTTTCCTGCGTAGCAATCACGTCCCCTACATTTGCACCCTGTTCAGTGCTTACGATGTCTTGCCTGATCAGCGCGCCACGCCTGCCCAGCACTTGGTCGACATCGATCGTAAGCTCGGCTGGGCCTCGGAGCTGACACCCCGTTTCGTCAATCTGCTTGCAGGCAATGATCGCTGGCTTCTGGCGCAGCAGGTCGAGTTCTTCGGTCAGGCCCTGGAGCTGGCCGCCAGGCATGGGGTGTTCTGCAGTTTCGAGACTCACCGCGCCCGCTCCCTGTATAGCCCTTGGGTGACTCTGGAACTGATTCGCCAACTGCCGGAACTGCGTTTCACCAGTGACATCAGCCATTGGGTGGTGTGCTGTGAGCGGTTACTGGACGACCCGGCCGACGATCTGTCGTCCTTCGTCGAGCGCGTTCATCACATTCAAGCTCGGGTCGGTTATGACCAGGGCCCGCAAGTTCCCCATCCCGCCGCCCCGGAATATGCCCGTGAACTGGTGTTTCACCAGCGCCACTGGGAGGCCGTCTGGGCTTCTCAATTTCAGCGCGGCTATGCAGTCAGCACCCTGACCCCGGAGTTCGGTGCCGACGGGTATCTGCATCACTTGCCCTTCACCAACATGCCAGTGGCCGATCTCTGGACCTTGAACCAGTGGATGGCGCGAACCGAGCGCGAACACTTCAACCGTTTTACCTGTGAAGGAGCCCACCATGAATAAGACTTCGCTGACCCAGGCCAACTTCAATCGCATTCCGGTGGTGAACATCGCCGGCCTCTTCAGTATCGAACTGGAGCATCGCCTTGCCGTGGCCGAGCAACTGGGTCGTGCCGCCAGCGATGTGGGGTTTCTGTACATCACCGGACACGGTATTGATCCGGCACTGATCGAGGGCCTGCGCCAGGCGAGCGAGGATTATTTCGCGCAGCCCCTGGAGACCAAGATGCGCCATTACATTGGTGCCTCGGAAAGCCACAAGGGCTTCGTGCCCGAAGGTGAGGAGGTGTACTCCAAGGGCAAGCCGGACCACAAAGAGGCCTTCGACATCGGTTTCGAAGTGCCGGTGGACGATCCGCTATTCCTGAGTCGAACGCCGCTGCTGGGCCCGAACCACTGGCCCGACGTGCCGGGTTTTCAGGCTGCAGTACAAAATTACTATCAGGCCGTGTTTGCCCTGGGCCGCCGACTGTTCGATGGCTTCGCCCTGGCCCTGGGCCTGGAAGAGGGCTACTTCGACGCACTGGTCACCCGGCCGCCTTCCAAGCTGCGGCTGATCCATTACCCCTTCGACGCCACTGCTGTGGATGCTCCCGGCATCGGCGCGCATACCGACTACGAGTGCTTCACCATCCTGCACGCCGATCAGCCGGGGTTGGAGGTGTTAAACGACCAGGATCAGTGGATCGATGCACCGCCAATGCCCGATGCGTTTGTGGTGAACATCGGCGACATGCTGGAAGTCATGACCGCTGGGACCTTTGTGGCCACCGCTCACCGAGTGCGCAAGGTGGCTCAGGAGCGCTATAGCTTCCCGCTGTTTTACGCCTGCGACTACCACACGCTGATCAAGCCGTTGCCGGCATTCATCAATGACGCTCAGGTCTACGAGGCGTTGACGATTGGTGAACGCATGTGGAGTCAAGCCCTGCAGACCTATCAATACCTGCGCAAACGCGTCGAGAACGGCGAGCTTGAACTGCCGTCCCGAGCCCGCAAGCCATCGAGCTTCGGTCGCTTGAAAAACACTGCCACTCATTCCTAAAAAAACCAACGGAGCTTCCCAACATGAAAACCCCCTACGCCTTGACCCGACTGAGTCTGCTCGCCGCTAGTCTGTTCTGTGCCAGTGCCGCCTTCGCCAGCACCGCGACCCCGGGTGTATTGAAGGTCGGTATGGAAATCACCTACCCACCGTTCGAGTCCTATGACGCGAACAAGAATGTGGTCGGCTCCGACCCGGAGTTGGCCCATTCCCTGGCCAAGGCAATGGGCGTCAAGGCCAACTTCGTCGATACCAAGTTTCCCAATCTGCTCAATGGCCTCAACGCCGGGCACTACGACGCAATCATCTCCGGCATGTACATCACCCCGGAGCGCCAGGCCCAGGCCCGGACCATTGCTTATGCCAACACCGGCGCGGCGATCATGGTGCCCAAGGGCAGTGAGTTGAACCCGCAGGTTCCCGAAGACCTGTGTGGCCTGAAAGTCGGGCTGGAGCAGGGCACCACCTGGGTCGGCAAGTTCCGTCAGTTGTCCAGCGACTACTGCGTCCCGAACAACAAGGGTGCCATCACCGTCAGTGAGTTTCCCTCGGCACCCGAGGTGACGCAGGCGCTGCTGTCAAAGAACATCCAGGCTCAAGTGGAAATTGCCGGCGCCGCGCACATGATCGCTCAGCGTACCAACGGCCGTGTGATCGTCAGCTCGCAGAAGTTGGTTTACCCGCAAACTTTGGGCATCTACGTCAAGAAAGACGCCGACGCGACCTATCAGGCGCTGGTCAAGGCGTTGGCTGAGAGCAAGGCCAACGGCGAGTACGCCGCCATTCTCAAGGCGTATGACCTGGAACCAGTCTCTGAGTAATGCCTGAAACCGCGCCCTCGATCGGGGGCGCGGCTTGCGCGAGGTGTCTATGCAATTCGATTGGGCTTACTTTTTTTCGCTGTTCTCCATGGCTGACTTCTGGGCGGCGAGCCTGACCGTCATCGAACTGAGCACCCTGGCCTGGTTTCTGGGCATGCTGCTGGGTTTCGTCCTGGCATCGGCCAAACTGTCGAGCGTGCGCTGGCTGCGCATACCCGCATCACTCTACATCTGGTTCTTTCGCAGCATTCCGCTGCTGGTGCTGGTGGTCTTCGTCTACAACCTGCCGCAGTTGCTGCCCGGTGCCGGGCCGGTGCTGTCGGTGCCATTTTATTCCGGCCTGTTGGCGCTGGTGGTCACTGAGGCCGCCTACATGGCAGAAATTCATCGTGGCGGGCTGATTTCGATCGCCAAGGGCCAGAAGGAAGCGGGCCGTGCCCTGGGACTCGGGCTGCTTGGCGTGCAGCGGCTGATCGTTATTCCTCAAGCGTTTCGTATCTCACTGCCGACGTTGATTAACGAATACATCACGGTGGTCAAACTGACCTCGTTGATCTCGGTGATTTCACTGACCGAACTGCTGACTGTCGGCCAGCGCCTGTATGCCCAGAACTTCCTGGTTATGGAGACCCTGGCGGCTGTGGGCGTGTACTACGTGCTGATCGTTACAGTGTTTGGCTTTGCCTTGCAGCGTCTGGAACGTTACCTGGACCTGAACCTGCGTACACCGCAAACCCTGGAGAGCGCCTCGACACAAGTGCTGCGTGACAGTCTGGCACCTAGGGTATCGAGCAAGGTCAGCCTCCCAGCCAAAGGTGCGGCCCCGGCCCTGCACCTGCAGGACGTGCACAAACGCTACGGCGATCATCATGTACTCAAAGGTATCGACCTGAAGGTGCAAAGCGGCCAGGTGATTTCCATCATCGGCCCGTCCGGCTCCGGCAAGACCTCGTTGATCCGCACCATTAATGGCCTGGAACGCATCGATCAGGGTGAAATCCTGTTGTTCGGGGAGGGCTTCATTAATGCCGAGGACAAATCGGATGACTCTCGGGTTCGTCAGGGCGTGCAGCGCATCGGCATGGTGTTCCAGAACTTCAACCTGTTTCCGCACCGGACACTGTTGGACAACATCAGCCTCGCCCCTCGTTATCATGGCGTCAGCCGCACACTGAGCGAGCAACGGGCCTGCCAGCTGCTCGACAAGGTCGGCCTGCTGGCCCACGTTCACAAATATCCGCATCAACTGTCTGGCGGCCAGCAACAACGTGTGGCGATCGCCCGGGCCATGGCCATGGACCCGGACATCCTGCTGTTTGACGAACCGACCTCGGCGCTGGACCCGGAACTGGTCGGCGAGGTACTTACGGTGATCGCCGACCTGGCTCGCGAAGGCATGACCCTGCTGATTGTCACTCACGAAATGGAGTTTGCCCTGTCGATCTCTGACCGGGTGATTTTCATGGAAAACGGCAACGTGCAGCTGGATGCCTCGCCACAGGCAATCCGCGAAGGGCATGGCGCCCAACGGGTGCGACGGTTTATCGGGTTGGAAGAATCAGAGGAGGAGCGTTGCCTGTTGATGAGCTGAATTGAGCGCGTTTGGTCGCATGATCCGCTTTATGCCGTGGGCTTTTGACCGTCCCATGGGGGTGTTTGGCCTGCCGGTGCAAGTTCATTGCGGTCGTGGCTGCCAATGCGATAAGGAGATTGCAAAGCCCAGATGAGCCGGCGATGAAAGCTGCCGGCTCTTTTGGGTCACTCGGTTTTACGATATCGGTCGCAGGTAGATACCGTTGCTCAGATTTTGCTTGAGCTGCTGGCTCGTCTCGTCCGCCAACACTTCCGGCTGGTCGTTGGCAACGCCATCCAGTGCGCGCTGGACCACATCGTGAGGGTTTGCCTTTGGCACGCCTTCGATACCGCGCGTCATGTCGGTGTCCACGAATGCAACATGCACGCCCACGACCAGGGTGCCCTGACTTGCCAATCGCAGGCGCAGGCCATTGGTAAGCGACCAGGCCGCCGCTTTGCTTGCCGAATAGGTAACGGTGGTGGGCAGGTTGATCCAGCTCAGGGCCGAGTGCATGTTGACGATTGCACCACCGCCGTTGGCGGCCAGGATCGGTGCGAAAGCCAGGCTGATGGCGAGCGGGGCGACCGCGTTGGTCTCGAACTCGTGGCGAAGGGTTTCCAGGCTGATGCTGTCATGTGCTTCGCCGCTGATGCCGGCGTTGTTGATTAGCAGCGTGAGGTCGTGCGCCTGTTCAGTCGCCGCCGCGATATCCTCGGGACGGGTCACGTCGAGTTTGATTGGCACCACGTTGGCCTGGGCTTCGAGAGTGGCGGGGTCACGTGCCGCGGCATAGACCTTCGCGGCACCCGCCGCGAGCAGTGCTTGCACGAAGGCCTTGCCCAACCCACGGTTGGCGCCGGTCACCAGCGCCACGCTACCTTTGATCTGCATGTTGATTCTCCAGTTGTTGGTCATGACGCAAACAAGAAACGACGCCTCAGCGCTTTAGCGTGTTTATTTCGCGAGACTGCCCCTTAGAAGGAACAGCGCCAGCGCGATCAGACAGGCTGTCGTCTGGACACCGCCCAGTGCTGTAACCGGTGCAAGCGTCAGCACCGAGACCAGCCAGGTTGTCAGGGCAGCCGCCCCCATGGAAACAAAGCCCAGCAGGGCGGAAGCCATCCCGGCTTCCTTACCAAAAGGTCCCATGGTGATGGCCGTGCCCAGCGGATTGGCCAGGCCCATGCCCCAGAGAAACGTGACCATTGAAAGGGCATACCACCCAAGGCTCGGATCGGCCGGACCTGCGAGCAGGAGCCCTCCGCCCGCCATGGCACAGGCAATGCCCAGCGTGGTAATGAGTCTCGGGCCGTAACGGTGCGCCAGGCGCGGGGCCGCCATGCCGGCTGCGAACACAACGAATACCGTGCAGGCGAAGTACAGGCCCGTTTGCAGCGACGTCAGGCCGATCCCTTTCATCAGAATAGCGGGGGCGGCGGCGAACGATGCGAACAGTCCGCTCATCAGCAGGCTCATCGAAAGGGCTGGCAGGATGAAGCGCTTGTCCAGCGTCAACCGCCGATACGCGAGCACCACGCTCTTGGCTGAATGCGGCGCGCGGCGGTCGGCGGGATGGGTCTCGCCAAGGCCGCGAACGTAGAAGAAGGCGAGCGCAACGGCGGCCAGCCCTACCAGGATAAAAATCGCCCGCCATCCAAGCGTGACCGACAGCAGGCTACCCGCCAGTGGTGAAAAACCTGGTGCAGCGGCGGTGGCAATCATGGTCAGCGACAACGCGCGAGCGAGTGCCTCTCCCTCAAATAGATCCCGTGCAATTGCGCGCGACAGCACTGAGGCGGCACACACGCCCAATGCCTGGATGACGCGTCCTGCAATCAGCGTATCGAGGGTGTTGGCAAGGCCTGCGATGACGGTGCCCACCACGAAGATCGCGAGTCCGCCCAACACCAGCTTCTGGCGCCCATAGCGGTCAGCCAGTGGCCCGACCACCAACTGGCCCAGTGCGAAGGTGATGAAGAAGCTGGATAGCGTCAGGCCAAGCGCGCGGGCGTCCACTCCCAGGTCTTCACCGATGACGGGGAATGCCGGGAGGATGATGTTGGTGGAGAGCATACCGATAGCAGCCAGGCCAGCGAGCAGTGCCACGATTTTTCCGGTCAATGGCTGGATGGCCTGGACGGGGGCATTCACAAAAGTTGTCGTCATGGATTTACATCCCTTGGCGCTTATGGAAGCGGTAGTCGTGGAATTGGCCGTCAGGCGGAAGTCGGCCCGCACTCTGGCTACGGCGTATGATGGTTGTCATATTTTCAGCCAAGCATGATGATCATCATGTTATTCGTCAAGCATAAATATCGAGGTCCACCGATGAGATATCCTGCAAGCCAGACTGCAGAACGGCGCGAGAAAATCCTTGAGGAGGCCTCCCGGTTGTTTCGCGGCAAGGGCATCGCAGGGGCGAGCATTGCGCAGGTCATGAAGGCATCGGGCCTGACTCATGGCGCGTTTTATGCGCACTTCGATTCGAAGGATGCGCTGGCTTGTGCCAGCCTTGAGCATGCGATGGACCAGTTGGCGCTACGGTTGCGCGACACTGTCTCCAGCAGCGATACACCCAAGCAAGCCTTTCTGGACAGGTACCTAAGTCAGGGTCACCGCGACCACCCGGAAGCAGGCTGCGCAATGCCTGCGTTGGCCATTGATGTCGCACGCGAACCGGGGATGCGGCGTTCGTTCACGAGCCGGGTCGCCGGAATGATCGAGTCGTTCAGCGCCAGTCTTCCCTGGCGGCGTGACCGATCCAGGGAAGACCAGGCGATCGGTTTCATGTCGGCGATAGTCGGCGCCATGGTGCTCGCCCGAGCGGTCGACGATCAACCGCTGTCCGACCGCATTCTTCAAGCGACACGTGACGAACTGCTTGCGGGTGAGCAGGCTGGGGCAGCAGCAGCACAGGCTTTGGACAATATCCCCGACATCAGCCGACCCGTAGCCCGGAAAATATCTAGTGAGCTAGATAATGTTGAGCTACAAAAGCGAGTTCCTGCCAAAAAGGCTGCAGTGCAACGGGAAGTCGGAACCCAACTGTCCTTTGCTCTGTACGGTGCCGCCAATCGGATGATTCGCCTGCACAAACCCTTGCTGGAGCCCCTTGGGCTGACGTTCCCCCAGTACCTGGTCATGCTGGAACTGTTCACGGACGCGCCCAGGACCGTGGGCGATCTGGGCGCTGCACTTGGGATGGATACCGGGACGATCACGCCCTTGCTCAAGCGTCTTGAAGCGTCGGGCATGGTGACTCGAGCCCGCGACAAAAGCGACGAACGCCGCGTGCTGATTGCGCTTACCGACGCTGGGGAAGGCCTGCGCGAAGAGCTTTGGGCCGTCACGGACAAGATCAAGACCGCCTGTCAACTGACTGAGGATGGGTTGGAAGCTCTTCGCGGCACGCTTAAGGCTTTTGCGCGTCCCGCTGGCGAATGAGGGCAGCCCTCCCGAAGATAGGCGTCGATGCGGCAAGTGCATCCTTCACGTCCAACCGTTTAGGCAACAGCTTGTTGGCATAAAACAGATCTGCTGTGGCCTGCTGCGCTTCGATGATTTTTTCATCCATGGGCAGTACCGGTGACGGCTGCCGATTATCCACGTAACGAGCGATCACGGCTTCGGGCAGCCCCATGGATTGAGTCAGCACCCGAAGGCTTGCTTCTCGTTGGCTGCGAGTCAGGGCTTCGGCTGCGGTAAGCTCATCGTTTCGCGGGTAACGCGATACCTAATTCAATGTGTCAAGATTCGGCCACCAAGGATGAGTACCCATCGAATATGCCTAGCCTGACCTCCAATGCCGATTTCATGCAGCTTGCCCTTGCCCAAGGGCGCTTAGCCTTACCTGACTGCCTTCCAAACCCGCCAGTAGGTTGCGTGCTGGTAAACAGCGGGGTCGATAAAGTTTTTGTTGGATTGCTTGATCCCGATCCAAGAAACTCGGGAGCGGGCATAAGAATGCTACGAGATGCAGGCATTACAGTCGTTGTCGGCTTACTGGCGGAGGAAGCTGCTGAGGACTTAGCTGATTTTTTGGTAAGTAATTGCGGTGGATCGTTGGATCGCAATGATCAGCAAATCGTTAGTCCCTCAGCGCAAGGTGGGATGCCCGGACGGTTACATTGAAAAGTATGTGGCTGGCGACGATCGTTGCTTGCGTCATCAGTGTGAGCTTTTGGCTGGCGGCGTCATGGTTGGCCGGAGTGAATGAGCCTTGGGACGCGCAATGTTATTGGGCTGTTCTATATCCTGCGTCCCTGGCGCTGACATTGACGCTTGGTCTGCTGTTTCAAAAACGCGGATGGCTGGCAGGCCCTATCGTAATGTTCGGGCAGATTCCGTGTGTGATGATGACATCTGGAGCGGGGCCGCTACTGGCAGTTGGCATTTTGTATTGCATTTTGCTTTCGATCCCAGCAGTGATGCTGTCTTGGGGCACGTGCGCGATCTATCGGCGGCTCGCCGCTAGCTGATGCAGATCGAACCGTGGTGAGCGCGCGGGGCGCAATTGTCCAGACGAACCAGCGCATCCCCTTGTCTCGATTCTGCTGGGGAACGACCCCCTGTGCTTGTAAGTCTACCTGTATCTACTCATTGGTAAGGTACAGCGCAATGGATAAGACAATCACCGTGGATCAACTGGCTACCACTGACCTTGGATCATTCAATGAGATATGGCTCGGCGGGACTCATACCCAGCTATGCCTGTGGCGTGGCGCCCAAGTCTTCACTCACGAAATGCTCAGCGAAGGCACTCACGATCAGAATGTCCGACGCCTGTGCTTGCAGTTGGTCAACCCTGACGATCAGGCCGCAGTGGCCAGCGTTGAGCTGATTGCGCGCGAACGGCTGAAAAAGATGGGGAAGGAAGGCGAGTTTTATCCGGCTGAGGAGGCGGACACCCATCAATAGTCGCTCTGCAGTTCTGATAAAAAAAAGGAATACCGGCTAGTCATGAGGGTCTCAGTACGTCACATGATTTAGTGGCTACTGCCCCAGCGACCATCGCTTCTGGCCTAGAGTGTGGCCTCTCAACAACGATCCCTATCGTTGTCTCCCGATTGTTTGCCCCTGATTGTTCCACTGTTGGTCATAACCAACGAAATATCGCAAACGCCTCATTAATTGAAAGTCATTATCATTTGAGATATTCTCGCGGTTCTTCCTCGCTTGAGTCGCTTGCGTGTCCTGGCCACCTGATCCTCATTCCGCTGACGGCGAGTTCGAGAGCCATTCGAGCGAACTGCTGCGCTTCCTCACGCGGCAGGTGAAGTGCGCAGAACTGGCGGCCGACCTGCGCCAGGAGACTTGGTTGCGCTTTCGTCGGCGCGAGTCCGGGAAGGAGATCGGCAATCTTCGTGCTTTCCTCTATCGCATCGCGCGCAACCTGATCATTGACTACCGCCGTCAGCAAAAATCGCGCCCTGTCGAAGAGGAGATATCCGTCGAATTGGTCAGTGCCCAGCCTGGTCCGGAGCGAGCGGCAAGCGACGCCCAGCGCCTGGAGCTATTGCAGCGCGTGGTCCAGGATTTGCCACCGCATCTGCGTCAGGCGTTGTTGTGGAATCGCCTGGACGGGCTGACCCAGCGTGAGATCGGCGAGCGCCTGGGTGTCTCGGAAAGCATGGCCGGACGTTATATTTTGAAGGCCCTCGAACACTGCCAGCAGCAGATGGACCCGCAGCCGTGATTCATCCTTCGCTTCTCGATCAGGCCCGGCAATGGCAGGTGTTGCTGCATTCTGGTCGCGCCACCGCTGCCGATCGCGAGGCCGCGCAGGCCTGGCGCCAGGCGGCGCCCGAGCACGAGCACGCATTTCGTGAGGTGGAAGGGCTGTGGTCGTTGCTCGGCCAGATAGAACGTCCGGCCGAGCAGCCTCAGGTGCGCGTGATGCGTCGCCATCGACGTTGGGCGACTCCACTGGCCTGCGCCGCGATGCTGTTGCTCGCCCTGTGGCTACCGCGTGGCACCTGGATTGGCCTGTATGCCGATATCAGCACTCAGCCGGGGGAGGTGCGCGAGTTGCGTCTGGCAGATGGTTCGCTGTTGACCCTCAACGGTGATTCGGCGCTGGACTGGCAGTTTGTCGACGGTCGCCGCGAGGTCAGGCTGTACCGCGGCGAGGCGGATTTCCAGGTAGCCCATGACCCGGCTCGGCCGTTCACTGTCACTGCCGGCGAGGCGCGTATACGCGTCACCGGCACGCGCTTTGATGTGCGTCTGGAGGAGGGCGGTGTCGACCTCGCGATAAGTGAGGGCCGAGTGCTGGCCTCCAGCGAGGGGCGCGAGCCGCTGACGGTGGTCGGCGGGCAGCAGGTGCAGTGGCGCGACGGGGAGTTGCAGGTGCCGCAGGCATTGGATGCGCGCCAGCGCTTGGGCTGGCAGCGCGGCAAGCTGATATTCCGCGACCGGCCACTGGAGCAAGTGTTCGCCGAACTTGAGCGCAGCCAGTCTGCGCGCGTGCTGTTTGTCGACGAAGCCGCTCGCAGGGTACAGGTGACCGGCGTGTTCGCCCTTGACGATCCACAGGCGGTGTTAAGTGCTGTTGAAACCACCTTGCCTGTGCGTCTGGTGCGCTTGCCGGGGTTGATTCTGGTCGCGTCACGCCGCTGAGACTCGCGCCGCGCCCGGGCCTTCAAGAAAACAGAAAATATTTAGGCGGCGATGGTTCAGAAATCATCGGCCCCTTCGTCTTCTGTTCCTGCAAATGCGACTTCTTCGCATTGATAGCCAAGGACATCAGCATGCGGTCGACCCCCTTCCTCGCGGCGCTAGCCGTACTCCCCCTGGCCATGGCTGCCGCACAGGCGCAAGCCGTACAGCTCGACGTGCCCGCCCAGCGACTCGACGCGGCGCTCATCGACTTCGCCGAGCAGGCCGACGTGCGTCTGCTCTATGAGGCCGGCCTGACCCGTGGCAGTGGTGTGGCGCAGGCGCTCAAGGGCGACTATTCGGTGGTCGACGGCCTGCAGCGGTTGTTGGAGGGCAGTGGCCTGAGCTTCCAGACTGGCAAGGACGGCACCATCACTCTGGTGCCGCTGCCCGAGCAAGGTGTGTTGGAGCTGGGCTCCACCACCATTAGCGGGATCGCCGACGGCCGTGTCGATCTGCCGGCCGAGTACGCCGGTGGGCAGACGGCGCGGGGTGCCCGCATCGGCGTGCTGGGCAACCAGGACATGCAAGATGTGCCCTTCGCCTTTTCCAGTTACACCTCCGAGCTGATTGAGACGCGCCAGGCGCAGACCCTGGCCGAGGTGCTGGCCAGCGATCCGGGCGTGCGTCAGTCGTTCGGCTTCGGCAACTTCTCCCAGGTGTTCGTCGTGCGCGGGTTCCAGCTGTTCAGCGACGATATTGCCTTCAACGGGCTGTACGGTGTTCTGCCGCGACAGATCATCTCCACCGAGTCGGTCGAGCGGGTTGAGGTGTTCAAGGGGGCTAACGCCTTTGTGAATGGCGTGTCGCCGTCGGGCAGCGGTGTCGGCGGGGCGATCAACGTGGTCTCCAAGCGTGCCGAGGACAGCCCCACGCGCCGCGCCACCTTGGACTATGCCAGCGACAACCGAGTGGGTGGGCACCTCGACCTGGGCCAGCGCTTCGGCGAGGAAAACCGTTTCGGCGTACGGGTGAACCTGGCCCAGCGCGAGGGCGAGACAGCGGTGGACGAGGAGCACTCGCGCTTCAGTCTCGCCACCCTCGGCCTGGACTACCGCGGCGACCGTCTGCGACTGTCTGCGGATCTCGGTTACCAGAAGCAACGGGTCAACGAGGGGCGCTCGGTGGTCTATCTGACCACGACGGGGCCTACCAGCACTCTCAACGGCAAGACGCCGTCGGCACCCGACTCCGACCACAACTACGCGCAACCCTGGAGCTGGTCGCAACTCGAAGACACCTATGGCATGTTCAGCGCCGAGTACGACCTGTCGCCCACTTGGACGGCATACCTAAGTGCAGGCGGCAAATACACGCGGGAGAACGGTATCTACGCCTCCAACTATGTCTACGGCGCGAACGGCGACGCACGTATCGGTCGCCTCTATTCGCCGCTGGACCAGGAGACCCTGAGCGCCGTCACGGGGCTGCGCGGCGAACTCACCACCGGGCCGGTCAGTCACCGCATCAACCTGGCCGGCAACGGCATCTGGCAGGAGAAGCGCAACGCGTTCGAGTCCACCGTGGCGGGCAGTCGCGGCTTCGGCAATCTGTATGAGGGCCAGCCCATCGCCGAGCCGCCGGCTACCAGCGTCTCCGGCGATATTCACGACCCGGACACCACCGCCAAGGTGCAGAACCGCAGCCTGGCGGTGTCCGACACCCTGGGCTTGCTCGACGACCGCGTGCTGCTGACCCTGGGCGTGCGTCGCCAATCCATCAGCTCCGATGCCTGGAGCGCGGCCAGCGGTGCCCGCACCTCAAACTATCAGGAAAGTATCACCACGCCGGCCTATGGGCTTGTGATCAAGCCCACCGAGTTCCTGTCGCTCTATGCCAACCGCGTCGAGTCCCTGCAGCAGGGGCCGACCGCGCCGGGCGCCGCGCTCAACAGCGGCGAGATGTTCGCGCCCTATCGCTCCAAGCAGATCGAGATGGGCGCCAAGCTCGACTGGGGCACCTTCGGCGGCAGTCTCAGCCTGTTCCGCATCGAACAGCCGCAGGGCGTGCTCGGCGGCGACGGCTATTACCGGGTGGATGCCGAGCAGCGTAATCGCGGCGTGGAGCTGAGTCTGTTCGGCGAGCCGCTGGACGGCCTGCGCCTGCTGAGCGGCGCCACCTGGACCAAAGCCGAGCTGCGCGGCACAGCCGGCGGCCGCGACGATGGCAACCAGGCGGTGGGTGTGCCGCAGTTCCAATTCAATCTGGGCGCCGACTGGGATGTGCCCGGCTTGTCCGGGTTGAGCCTGAACGGCCTGCTGCTGCGCACCGGCGGTCAGTTCGTCGACAGCGCCAACGAATACAGCATCCCTGCCTGGACCCGTGTCGATCTCGGCGCGCGCTATCGGACGCAACTGGAAGGCCGCGCACTGACCTTCAATGCGATGCTGGAGAACGTCGCCGACGAGAACTACTGGGCCTCTGCCAACGGTGGCTACCTGACTCAAGGTGCGCCGCGCACGCTCAAAGTGTCGGCCACCGTTGATTTCTGAAGTTACCCTCGATAAGGAGGGCGCCGTTTGCAAGCTGTGTGAATACGCTAAAGGCGATTTCACCTGACGCTCCGAGAGGCTGCATTCGCGGCCTCTGTCGTCGTTGCTGCGATCGCACCAGAACCAGTCATGGGTAGCGTCAAAGAGGGCGGTGAATTCGCCCTTGACGCTTTTGACCTGCTTGGCCCGTTATCGTGGTTTTTTTCAGAAAAGCCTTCACTCATGGCCACAGGCTGCTTTCGGCTAGAAGCAGGCACTCGCTCCAGCCTGTGAAACCGCTGGCAATTCGAACCCCAGAATTATTCTAATCTCTCGTATTGACATATCGGTAAATCTCGATATCCTGAGCGCATGGAACTCATCGAAATATTCAAAGCCCTCTCGAACCCTACGCGTCTTCAAATCCTGAAAGGTTTGAAGGATCCCGTAAAGAACTTCCCTCCGCAGGATGAGGGTGACGTTCTCACGGTCGGCGTCTGCGTCAGTAGTATTCAAGAGGGTATCGGGCTGTCGCAGTCAACGGTGTCTGGTTATCTTGCCACGTTGCAGCGAGTGGGCCTGGTCGAAGTCAGGCGTATCGGTCAGTGGACCTACTACAAGCGCAATGAAGCAACTATCAGCGCGCTTGCCGAGATCATAGGGAAAGATTTGTAATTTTTTTACCGTAACATATCGAGATATCTCGATATTCAATTTTATAGATGCGAGGATTTACCATGAAAGCGATGATACTGAAGTCATTTGGCGGTCCTGAGTCGTTCGAACTCCGCGACGTGCCCAAGCCCGCGCCGGGCGCGGGACAGGTCCTGGTCCGGGTACACGCAACCTCGATCAACCCGTTGGATTATCAGGTTCGACGTGGCGACTATGCCGACCTGGTGCCACTGCCGGCCATTACCGGACACGACGTATCGGGCGTTGTCGAAGAAGTCGGGCCGGGTGTGACGAGCTTCGCTCCAGGAGACGAAGTCTGGTACACCCCGCAAATTTTCGACGGCCCAGGCAGTTATGCCGAGTACCACGTTGCGGCCGAAGGCATCATCGGGCGTAAGCCGCAATCACTGAGCCACCTTGAGGCAGCAAGTCTGACCCTGGTTGGCGGGACGGTGTGGGAAGCACTGACCGTGCGAGCGGCGCTCAGAGTGGGGGAGAGCATTCTGATACACGGCGGCGCGGGAGGCGTAGGGCATGTCGCGATCCAGGTGGCAAAAGCCATTGGAGCGCGGGTCTTCACGACCGTGCGCGAAGCAAACTTTGAGTTCGCACGCAGCCTGGGTGCCGATGTGCTCATCGACTACGAAAAGGAGGATTACGTCGACGCCATCATGCGCGAAACCGGTGGTCACGGCGTGGATGTGGTGTTCGACACCATCGGCGGCAACACACTGACGCGTAGCCCCGACGTGCTCGCCCAACTCGGCCGCCTAGTCTCGATTGTGGACATTGCCCAGCCGCAAAACCTTGTTCAGGCGTGGGGCAAGAACGCGAGTTATCACTTCGTTTTTACCCGACAAAACCGCGGCAAACTTGATGAGCTGAGCGCATTGGTAGAGCGCGGTCAACTGCGCCCGCACGTTGGCGCGGTCTATTCGCTGGCCGACATTGGGCTTGCCCACGCTCGACTGGAGAGCCCCAACAACGGCCTTCAGGGAAAAATCGCGATTGCAGTCGAGCCATCGCTCATCTCGTGAGTGCGTACTTTCAATCAACTGAGCTTGTTGGAGGAATGCCATGATTTATGAAATCGCTCTGCTCCCCGTTCACAAAGAACGCATTGAAGCGTTCAGACACGCATTTGCCGAGGTCGCCCCTTTGCTCACCCGCGCAAAGGGTTACGGCGGCCACTTGCTAGCGCAAGGGATTGAAACCCCCCAGCAATTCAACCTGATCGTGCGCTGGGCTTCACTTGAGGATCACACGCCGGGCTTCGAAGCGAGTGAAGACCATCGGCTGTTCATGATGGGCTTGGAGGAATATTTTTCGGAAGAGCCGACGGTCTACCATATTGAGGGGGGGAGCTTTTAGGACTGACGAACATGATGCTTCCAACAATACCGTCGGCATGGATGCTGCCGGCGCCTTGAGGGGCTTGTGGCCTTGAAGCAAATAGCCGTTGTTGGAAGCAGACGTTCATGACCGGCAACTCTCGACCCAAAGCGGACATTCTTCAGGCACAACACGCTCATCAACAGCCCCAGAGCGCCTTTCAGTCTGATCGGCTCGATACCGATGCCTTTGCTGGGAACGAGGTTTCGCTGTTTACTGCTGTTTAGGGATTGCCTGAACCAATAGCCGGACGACCGATACACGATGCATCCCATAACGTCATTATTTGCGTCACCGCGTCATCTATCTGTTTGAGGGGCACACCGTCGCGAGCCAGTACCGAAATCCCCAACAGAAAGCTGTCAAACACCGTAGCCAATGCCTCGGGCACGACCGTGGTTGGCAGCTCCCCGGATGCGATAGCGCGTTCGACACACTCCACCATCCTGGCACGGTTCAAGGATCTGGCGTCAGCCAGCGGCTGCGAGATGGCTTTGCTCTCATCCGTGCAGGCACTCAACAGACCCAGCGCCACCAAGCACCCTGCGGGGTGGTCGGGCTCACACTGCATTTTCGCGGAGCGCCGCAGCGTAAGTTCGATCGACTCTCTCGGGGAGAGCGTGGTGTCAAACAGGCTATCGGTCACCCGGCCGTGGGTGTTCAGATAACGTTCCATCACCTCATTGAACAGCGCCTGCTTTGAGCCGAATGCAGCGTAGAAGCTGGGTGCGGTGATGCCGCCGCCGATATTTGCCTTGAGCTGGCTGAGTGATGTTGCGTAATAGCCGTGCTCCCAGAACAAATGCATCGCCTGAGTAATCGCCACGCCACGGTCAAAGGTGCGTGGACGTCCCATCTGTGCCATGTGAACCTCCTCTCGATCAATTAAATACTAATCGATATATAAGTCGTTGACTAGATGGCGGCACACCTCCATATTGTACCGATCAGTATATATGTGAGGTGGCAAATGACTACAGATGAGCGACAGAGCGCAAAGCTTCCGCTTGGGGCATTACTTGCACTGGCCATGACGGGTTTCATTTGCATTGTCACCGAGACCTTGCCAGCGGGCTTGCTGCCCGAAATTGGCAGTGGCCTGGGTGTCTCTGCGTCTCTGGCCGGACAGATGGTGACAGTCTATGCGTTGGGGTCGTTGCTGGCGGCAATCCCGCTGACCATTGCCACGCAAAGCTGGCGCCGCAGAACGGTACTGCTGGTGACCATTGTCGGCTTCCTGGCATTCAACTCCCTCACGGCGCTGTCTTCCGACTACTGGCTGACGCTGATTGCACGGTTTTTCGCTGGGGTTTCAGCGGGGCTGGCCTGGAGCCTTATCGCGGGCTATGCACGGCGCATGGTCGCCCCACATATGCAGGGGCGCGCATTGGCGGTGGCGATGGTGGGTACGCCCATCGCGTTGTCGTTGGGTGTGCCGATGGGAACCTGGCTGGGTGGATTCATGGGCTGGCGCATGGCCTTTGGATTGATGTCCGGCATGACCCTGGTATTGATCGTTTGGGTGCTGATCAAAGTGCCGGATTACCCAGGCCAATCATCCTCACAGCGCATGCCGTTACGTCTGGTGTTTTTCACCCCAGGCGTTCGCTCGGTATTGGCTGTCGTCTTCACCTGGATGCTGGCCCACAACATTCTTTACACCTATATCGCGCCCTTCGTTTCCAAGGCTGGGCTGAACAGTGACGTCGATTTGGTATTGCTCACATTTGGTGTCGCGGCGCTTACCAGCATCTGGCTCACGGGCCGACTGGTTGACCGGCACCTGCGAACAACCGTGCTGGCCAGCCTTGCAACATTCGCAGCGGTTTCGATTTTCATCGGAGTGTTCTCAGGCTCCGCCGCGGCCATTTACGTGGGTGTCTTTATTTGGGGGCTGACCTTTGGTGGCGCGGCCACCTTGCTGCAAACAGCACTCGCCGACGCCGCAGGTAAGGGCTCTGACGTTGCGCTTTCGATGAACGTAGTGGTCTGGAACAGCGCTATTGCCGGCGGTGGATTGCTGGGTGGCGTGTTACTCGGCCAATGGGGAACGAGTGCATTTCCGGGCGTGTTGCTGGCGTTGCTATTGATCAGCCTGGCCATTGCATTTCGGGCACGGGCGCATGGTTTTCCGCAAGGTCAACGGCACACCACCCAGGCGATCCACAGTCATTGATCGGCGGATAGCACGCCTTCGCATGGTCGTAATTTTCAGTCATGACTTGATGGATAAATGAAATGAAAAAGCGCATTAGATTGGCCCTCGCCGCAGTCGCAATCACCCTGGCTTTGCCATGCTTGGCTCAAGCGGCAGAGTTTCCTGTTCCAGCGGGATTCAAGAGTGAATTCAAAACCATAGACGGCGTCAGGCTCCACTATGTGAAAGGCGGTTCCGGGCCTTTGGTTTACCTGGTCCACGGATTTGGTCAAGCCTGGTATGAGTGGCACAGCTTGATGCCCGAACTTGCGAGGACTCACACGGTAGTTGCGGTGGATTTACCGGGCCTGGGCGAGTCGGAACCGCCCAAGACCAGTTACACCGGCACTGAGGTCTCGAAATATCTGTTCGCCCTCGCGACACAGCTAAGCGGCAATCAGCCGTTTGATCTGGTTGCGCATGACATCGGTATCTGGAACACCTATCCAATGGCAGTAACGCACCAAAGCCAGATAAGGAAACTGGTGTACATGGAGGCACCGATTCCCGACAAGCGCATGTACGATTTCCCGGCATTCTCCCCACAGGGAGAGTCACTGGTCTGGCATTTCAGCTTCTTCGCCGCTGGCGACCAGTTGGCCGAAAAGTTGATCACAGGGCATGAAAAGCTGTTCCTCTCGCACTTCATCAAAGAACACGCGACCAACAAGGATGTCTTCACGCCTGAGCTGCTCGATCTGTACGCCAAGTCATACGCCAAGCCCCATACGCTGAACGCGTCGTTCGAATACTACCGAGCGCTTAACGAATCGGTCGCTGAAAACGTCGAGCTGTCGAAGACCACCCTGAACATGCCCGTCCTGGCAATCGGCGGTGGAGGGCACGGCGCAATGGGGCAATTTCAAGTGGATCAGATGAAAGAGTACGCGACGAATGTAGAAGGCCAAGTCTTGCCCAATTGTGGGCACTGGTTGCCGGAGGAGTGCTCCGCTGAATTGAATCCTCTGGTGGTCAAATTCTTGAATAACTGACGGATGCTCTTGATGCGTAAGGTGGCTGCTATTCGAGGCGCGGCAGCCACCGGTGTGAACCGTAGTCGGGGCTTGGCAAATGTCCGCTTTCATCCGAAAGGGGCAGGTGACGTTACCCGTTTACATCCGGTGATGTTCCAGCAAGAAGTCCACGAATAACCGCACCCGCGCCGGCATTGCCGAACCACCTACGAACACCGCATGAATCGGCTCACGGTCTCCGGGGTTCCAGGTTTCCAGCAGCGGTACCAGATCGCCGCGCCGCAGGTCCTCGGCTACGGTGAAATAGCCGATACGCGCGATGCCAGCGCCTACCCGTGCGAGTTGTGCCAGCGCTTCACCACTGCTGCATTCGATGTTGCCGCTGACCTTCAGGGAAAACTCATTTCCCTCGCGGATGAACGGCCAGTTGGGTTCGGCACGCCGGAAGTTGAAGCGCAGGCAGTTGTGCCGTAGCAGGTCTTCCGGTTCCCGGGGGATGCCGTGGCGCTGCAGATACTCGGGCGATGCCACCACGACCTGGCCGGTGTCGCCGATCCTTCGTGCGGTCAGCGGGCTGTCGGGCAGATGGCCAAAGCGTACCGCCACGTCGGCCTGACCGCCGAGAATGTCGACCACTTCGTCGCCGAGGGTGAGGTCGACGACGATGTTCGGGTAGCGGGCGCTGAATGCTGCCACCAAGGGAACGATGGTCTGGCGCCCATGGCCGAGGGCGGCACTGACCCGCAAACGGCCCCGGGGCACGCCCTGGTCGGCGATGGCTTCTTCGACCTCGGCCATGTCGGCCAGGATACGGCGGGCGCCGCGCAGGTAAGCCTCGCCCTCGGCGGTGAAGGTGATCGCTCGGGTGGTGCGCAACAACAGGCGAGTGCCAAGACGTTGTTCAGTACGCGCGATGATCCGACTGACCGCCGAGGGGGTCAGCCCCAATGCACGCGCGGCGGCTGACAGGCTGCCTTCCTGCGCCACGGTGGCGAACACGCTCATTTCACCTGATCTGCCGTTGAAGTCCATTTGTGCTCCGTACGCAAAGGTGATTGCCAGAAATGCTATCTACCGCCTGAAAAAGTTGGATCGTAGCATTGGCGGCATAGATAAGGAGCCTTCCATGCGTATCAATCCACCGCTTGTCGCACTCGCCATTGGTGCCTTTGGCATCGGCGTTACCGAGTTCGCCCCCATGGGCATGTTGCCGGGCATCGCTGCGGATCTCGGCGTATCCATTCCCGCCGCAGGTTTGTTGGTCAGTGCCTACGCCTTGGGCGTATTGCTCGGCGCGCCGCTGATGACCCTGACCACCGGCAGGATTCCCCGGCGCTATCTGCTGATCGGACTCATGGCGATTTTTACCCTGGGTAATCTGATGTCAGCCCTGGCTACCGATTACTACAGCCTGATGGTTGCCAGAGTGGTGACCTCACTGAACCACGGTGCGTTCTTTGGCGTCGGCTCCATCGTCGCCGCTAGCGTGGTCGCCCCGGAGAAACGCGCCGGGGCGGTTGCGGCCATGTTCTTGGGCCTGACCCTGGCCACCATCGGCGGTGTGCCGCTGGCCGCCTGGTTTGGCGAACTGTTCGGCTGGCGCACCGCATTCTGGGGTATTACCGGACTCGGCGTGGTAACCATGGCCGCGTTGTGGTTCGCGCTACCGAACCTGCAGGCGCCACAAAGCGTCGGTGTAATGGCCGAAATTCGGGTGCTGGGTCGTGGACCGGTGCTGGGTGCATTGGCCCTGACCGTAGTCGGCTCGGGTGCAATGTTTACCGTCTTCACCTACATCGCGCCGATCCTCAGCAGCGAAACCCATGCATCAACCGCCTACATCACCGCCATGCTGATGCTGTTCGGTGTGGGGTTGACGCTGGGCAACATGTGGGGCGGCAAGGCCGCCGACCGCTCGATAGATCGCACCCTGATCGTTTCACTGAGCGTGCTGATTCTCGTCTTGTTGGCATTCACCGTATTGATGCGTTGGCCGCTGCCGGCCGCCGTTGCCATCCTGATATGGGGGATCGCCAGCTTCGCCCTGGTGCCGCCGCTACAGATGCGCGTCATGGAAGCCGCCAAGGACGCACCCAATCTGGCCTCGGCGGTGAACATCGGCGCCTTCAACTTGGGTAACGCGATGGGTGCGGCGCTGGGCGGAGCGGTGATCAATACCGGGCTGGGTTATCCGGCGATTTCCCTGGCTGGAGCGGCAATGGCGGGTCTGGGGCT
This sequence comes from Pseudomonas sp. P105, assembly GCF_032614175.1. Classification (NCBI taxonomy): domain Bacteria; kingdom Pseudomonadati; phylum Pseudomonadota; class Gammaproteobacteria; order Pseudomonadales; family Pseudomonadaceae; genus Pseudomonas; species Pseudomonas sp. P105. The sequence goes on along the minus strand of NZ_CP126693.1, from coordinate 3,682,547 downwards.
GTTGATGGTGTTGGCTTTTGCCTGGCGTTCCAGAACGGTTGCAACTGCGGTGGTGTGACGATGATGTGAGGGGGGCTCCCTTTAGCTGCGGGCCCTTTTAGCTGAAAGCAACTGGCGCTTGACTTAGAGCGCGCTCTAACCAATAGCCTCCTTGTTGCACCGCCAAAACGGCCAGGTCCGTTGCGCGGCTTAAACAAGGAGACAGGTCATGACATTAAAAAAACTGAGCGCTGTAACCGGGCTCGTGCTTTCAGCAATCGCAATTCCGGCGTCGGCAACTGAACCGGATAGTCGACGAGTGAAAGGGGTCGAGACCCTGGAAAGAATCACCGGGACCACCGGCAACAACGTGGTCAAGTCGCTTAGCGATATCTCGCCCGAGCTGGGTGAATGGATAGTCGATTTCGCCTATGGTGATGTGTTTTCCAGGCCTGGTGTTGCTCTGTGCACACGCGAGCTGGCAACCATCGCGGCCCTCACCGCATTGGGGAACGCGCAACCTCAACTCAAGGTGCATATAGAGGGGGCGCTGAATGTGGGTTGTAAACCTGAGGAGATCGTTGAAATCATCATCCAGATGGCGGTGTATGCTGGTTTTCCAAGCGCGTTGAATGGCATCAGCGCAGCGCGGGAAGTGTTTGCCAAACGAGGCATCAAAATTGTTGCCGCACCTCCCGAGTGAGCGGGACGGGTGCATTACCGAACACCGATGGCCAAGGATTGTGCTTATGAACGCCTACCAGACGATTGACCAGGTCGCCAAGCGCACTGGCCTTACGGCCTATACCCTGCGCTACTACGAACGCATCGGCCTGTTGGCGCCGGTCGCCCGTGCGGCCGGCGGGCAACGGCTTTATGCGCAGACTGATATGGCGTGGCTGGAGTTTTTGCTGCGTTTACGCACCACTCACATGACCATCGGCAAAATGCAAACATTCGCCAAGCTGCGCAGCGCTGGGGACTCAACGATTACCGAACGCCGCCAGATGCTGGAGAGCCATTTACAGGATGTACAGGCCGAAGTTGCTGCCATGCAAAAGGCCGTTGCTGCACTGCAAGTCAAGATTGACCACTACCGTGCGCTTGAGGCCAAGGAGGAAGGTTAGGATCTGCTCTGTTGGTCGACTCCCGCCCATCACGACAAGCAGAGTCTCGCTGAAATCCTTCATGGCCGCGAGCGAAGTGGGCACCTTGAGACTATGCTCAGTGTCACTGCAGGCAATGTACTGATTTCGGTTTTCAGCCGCCAAGGAAAGGAGTCTGTATGTCTCTGGTTCTTCGTGCCCGGTTCTATGATTGGAATGACCGAATGAGCAATCCGGTAACCGGTGCCCATGGGCGCAGCTTGATCAATGGGCAATATCTCCTCAGTTCGTGAGCGTTTGGGCGCTTCATTCACAGGGTCGACGATCTCCAATCTGAAGGCCGACTTCTCCAACCAGGTCGAGCAGTCGATCCAGACTGTCGGCAAATGCAGGTGGATTACTTTTGGTAAATCCCAAGGACATGGAGAGCCGCATGAACACTAAACCACTCCACAAAATCTTATGGCGCCTCGCCGGCTGCGTGACCGGGCTGGCGATGGTTGTCGCCAATCCAGCCCAAGCTGCCGATGGCGGCATCGCCGGCGGCCCTACCTCAAGCTATAGCATTGCCTTCAGCAACTCCTACGCGGGCAGTGATTTCCGCAAAGTGATGGTGCGCAACTGGCAGGAGGTGGCGGCCCAAGCCCAAAAGGATGGCTTGATCCGCGAGGCTCCGGTGGTCAGCGCCAATAACTCCGCAGCGGAACAGGCGGCCCATATCCAGGACATGATCGTCAAAGGCGTGAACGCCATCGTCATCCTGGCCGCGTCCGACACGGCCCTCAACGGGGTGATTCGCGATGCATGCAACGCTGGCATCGTGGTGGTCGTCATGGCCAGTCTGGTCACCGAAAGCTGCGTCTATACCGTGGACTACAACTGGTCCGCCATGGGCCGCGTGGAAATGGATTATATCGCCGAGCGTCTCAAGGGGAACGGAACACTGCTGGAGATCCGCGGCATTGCCGGCGATGCCACCGATAAAAACATCAGTGACGGCATTCGCAAAGCCGCCAGCGACTACCCGGGCCTGAAGTTCGCCAAGACCGTGTACGGGAACTGGACGGCGTCCGTCGCACGCAAGGAGGTGGCGCTGGCACTGCCGTCGCTTCCCAGCATTGATGCCGTCGCGACTCAGGGGGGCGACGGCTACGGCGCGGCCATGGCGTTCAAGGCGGCGGGGCGCCCTTTGCCGATTATTGTGATGGGGAACCGTCAGGACGAACTTGCCCTGTGGAAGCAGGAGCGCGATGCCAATGGCTACGAGACCGTCTCGGTCTCCGCCTCCCCAAGCGTCTCCCAGGTGGGGTTCTGGGTGGCCCAGCAGATTCTGGCGGGCAAGCAAGTGCCGAAGTTCGTCGAGGTGCCGCTGGTACGCATCGATGCGAAGGACCTGGACGCCTGGCTCGCCACTATGCCTGTGGGCGGCGCCGCCAATCCTTTCTACAGCCAGGCTTCCGTTGCGGCGATGATCGACGCGGCCGTCAACCATACGGCGCCGCCGACGCCTTTGCCGGAGGTGACGAAGCAGTAGTGGTGGGCGGGGAGCGAGGAGGCGAGGCGCGGTGCTGACATTCAGGCCCACCACAGACAGGCCCATTGCCGTCAGGATCGGGCTGGCAGTCGCCGCACTGGTGTTTCTGATGCTGGCGGTGTCGCTAGTCAACCTCTATGGCCTGCGAGGCATGGTTCGTTCGGTGGATTCGGCCAGCCATTCCGCAGAAATTCTGGCCTCGGTCAACGGGGCCACCGAGCGGGTGGAAAACTTCATCGCCACCCGCGACCAGGAAAGCCTCTCCCAAGCCGAAGGCATGGTGGCGACCGCTATTGCCGGCCTTACCGCCATTGCGGTGGCAGAGGCGCAATCGCTCAAGGGCGGTCTGGACAGGCTCGCCGCGGCGATCGCCGCTTTGCGGGCGGCGACCCTGACCATGGATGGCGAAACGGAGAACATGACAGCCCACTACGGCCGGATGCGAGAGGCGACGATCCTGGTCGAACAGGGCATCGCCGATGGGCTGAAGGGGCTTGACGCCCGCACCGCTGAGCACCAGGCGCAGGTGAGCAACATTGAAAGCGCCCATCGCATCCTGGATATCCTGCGCAACGGCGAACGGATCATCATCGCCAATGTGGCCAAGATGCTGGTGACCGGTGATGGGGCGGCCGCGGCGCACAGCGCTTGCGCGGCACTCCCGCCGGTGGTCGAGCAATTGCGCGAGGTGATGGGGGAGCCGCAGGAGAGAGAGACCCTGGACCAGTTGGCAACAGCGGTCGTTGCTACCTGCGTGACGGTAGAGCACCTTGGCGAGGCGCCCAAGTTGCGGGGAGGCGAGGCGTTGCGGCAGCTCGCCGTCGTCGGGAATGTGGTCGAGCACCTCGAGGCAATGGTGAGTGAGGTGGATGGGCGCGTTGCTCATGATGCAAGCGACATTCAGGCAGCCACCGGCTTGCTGCACAATGCCGCCGCGTTGTCCAAGCGTTTCGCCGAGCGTGTTGCCACCCTGGAGGCGCAGACCCTGTCGTTTCGCCTGTCACCGTCAGCCGAGATCGCCAGCTCTGTCGGCCACATCCTTGATGAACTTTCCCGTCTCGCGCGCGTTCTGCCTTCGTCCGTGGGGCCGCAAGCCAAGGCTACGCCTCTGACGGTCAGCGATCAGATTGCCGGCTACCGGGCGGCATTCGCCAGGTTCCATCAGGCAAGCAACGCTTTGAGCGATGCACGCGATCAGGTTCGCGACGAGGCTCGCAGCGCCGGCCAGTTGGTTGCGCGCTTCGCTGGAGAGGCGCGCTCCGACGCCTTGGTCCACAATGATCGCGGCATGCTTGCGACGATAATTGCAGGTACCGTCGCCATCCTGCTAGCCGGCGCCATCGCCTGGAGCACGTCGCGATTTATCGCACAGCCCATCGTGGCCCTGGCCTCGGTCATGCGCAGGCTTGCGGCCGGCGACCTGAACGCCGAGATCGCCAGTGCCGGACGCGGCGATGAGATTGGAATCATGACCCGCGCCGTACGGGTGTTCCAGGAGAATGCCCTGCGCATCCGGGTGCTGGAGGCTGAGGCTGAAGCCGAACGACAGCAAGTGCAGGCCTCCTTGGAGAGAATGGTCGCCGAACGGACCGACACGCTGCATCAACAGACCGAGGTGCTGGAGGCGCAGGCCGTCGAGCTCATTCAGGCGCGCAACCAGGCCGAGACGGCCAACCAGGCAAAGAGCGATTTCGTCGCCACCGTCAGCCACGAACTGCGCACCCCCCTGACCCTCATTCTCGCCCCCCTGGAGCAGCTCTCGGCGGCGACCATCCCGCCGGCGGACTGGCATGTGCAAATCGACCGCGCCCAACGCAACGCACTGCGCTTGATGAACCGGGTGAATGACATTCTCGATTTCTCCAAAGCCGAAGCGGGTAAGTTCGAGGTGTGTCCGGCGCCAATTGACTTGAACAAGATGGTGGGTGTGCTGGCCGAGGATGCCGCCATGGTGGCCGAGGGAAAAGGCTGCACCCTGACCAGCAGCGTCGATCCTGCGCTCGGCACGGTGTTCCTGGACCCCCGACACTTCGAGAAGATTCTTCTCAACCTGGTGAGCAATGCCATCAAGTTCACGCCCGCCGGCGGCACCGTGCACCTGGCAGTGACGCTGATTGATGGCGAGCGTTTTGAACTCGCGGTGCAAGACTCGGGGATCGGCATTGCGCCTGACAAACTGCCGTTGCTGTTCCAGCGTTTTTCCCAGATCGACAATTCCGCCACGCGCCACTACAGCGGCACAGGCATCGGTCTGGCCCTGGTCAAGGATCTGGCCGAACTGATGGGGGGCGAAGTGGGCGTGAACAGCGAGCCTGGACGGGGTTCGTGCTTCTTTGTTCGACTTCCGCTGGGGGCCGAGCAAAACACCGTGCCGAGCGAAGCCAGCAATATGCAGGAGCGATCGTCATCGAGCACAACAAGCACTATTGAGCAGCGCCACTTGCGTTTCGACGACGGCCACCAAGGCAGTCGCAACGACCAAGTCGCGACGCAAGGCGCAGGCGACGCGCAGCACCCGGAACACGCCTTGCGATCCAGAGTGCTGGTGGTCGACGACAGCCCGGAAATGCTCAGCTATCTCAGAGAACTTTTGCAAAACGATTACATCGTCGCCACCGCAGTTGATGGCGAGCAGGCCTGGGCACTCCTGCAGCGTCGACCCATCGATGTGGTCGTTTCGGATGTAATGATGCCGAAACTCGATGGATTTGGCCTGACAGCCAGAATCAAAGCCAGCGCCGGCTTTGCCCATTTACCGGTGATCCTGGTGACCGCCCGTGGCGGTAGCGAGGCCTGCGTCTCCGGGCTGGAGAGTGGCGCCGATGACTATATCGCCAAACCCTTCTCGCCGCTGGAGCTCATGGCTCGCGTGCGCGCGGCGCTCCGCATGAGTCACGTGCAAACCGAACTGCATGCAAAATCCCGTCAGGCGGGCATGGCCGAAATCGCCACGACTGTGCTGCACAACGTCGGCAACGTCCTTAACAGCGTGAACGTATCGGCAGAACTGGTCAGCAGCCTGATGCGCACCTCCAAAGCCCAGGGGCTGGGCAAGGTGGCTCAGATGATGAACGAACACGTCCATGACTTGAGCGATTTTCTCACCACAGACCACAAAGGAAAGATGCTGCCCGGCTACCTGCTCAAGCTGGCGGAGGTGGTGGCGATAGAGCAACAGGGCATTATCGAAGAGCTCGGGCAACTCACCAAGGGCATTGACCACATCAAAACCATTGTCGCTGCCCAGCAGTCCTATGCCGTTGCTGTCAGTATCGTCGAGACAGTACCGGTCCCGGAGTTGATCGATGATGCCTTGCGCATGAGTGCTGGATCACTGGCGCGCCAGGAGGTGACGGTGGTCAAGGACATTGCCGACTTGCCCTTGCTGCCGCTGGACCGGCACCGGATGCTGCTGATTCTGGTGAACCTGATCCGCAATGCCAAACAAGCAATGAACGGCGTGATCGATCGCAGCCCGTGCATCACGTTCAGCGCCTTGCTGGCTGACGGGCCAGCATTGCGTATCACCGTGACCGACAACGGCAATGGGATTGCACCAGAGCATCTGGCGCGGCTCTTTTCCCATGGCTTCACTACTCGCAAAGACGGCCACGGTTTCGGCCTGCACAGCTGCGCGCTGGCCGCGCAGGAAATGGGGGGCAGCTTGACCGTGCACAGCGACGGGGCTGGACAGGGCGCAACCTTCATCCTTGATGTTCCGCTCGATGGTCCGCAGACGCAGTGATGAGCACCAGATGTCAGGAAATCATTTGGAAGCGAGTCCCAGATAGACCCAGTACAGCAGGGCAGTTGCGCCGATGGCAGCTCGTGACATGCAAACGACTATCCAGCCAAATCGCCAGGCATGTGACTTAATTACAATATGGTCACAAGTTGTCAACCGCCTTTGAGGTGAGTAAGCTGACCGCATGAACCAGCCAATATCCCCCAGCGTCCGTGGCCCAGTCGACCATGACATCCGAGACCAGATTGTCGCGGCGGCCAATGAGCATTTCAGTCAATACGGTTACGGCAAGACCACGGTGTCCGACCTGGCCAAGGCCATCGGGTTTTCCAAGGCTTACATCTACAAGTTCTTTGATTCCAAGCAGGCAATCGGCGAAGCCATTTGCAAAAATTGTCTGGCGCAAATCGTTGCCACCGTGGAGCAGGCCATCAACGTGGAGGGCCTCTCACCTACGGAGCGCTTTAGACGTATGGTCAAAACACTGATGGTCACGGGCGCGGACCTGTTCTTCAACGACCGCAAGCTTTATGACATCGCCGCGTTCTCGGCCTCGGAGCGTTGGCCAAGCTCGCAGGTTTATAATGCCCGGATCAAAGACTTTGTTCTGCAGATCGTACGAGAGGGGCGAGAACTCGGTGAGTTCGAGCGCAGGACGCCACTGGACGAGACGGTAGACGCGATACATCTGGCGCTCCAGCCTTTCGTCAATCCTTTGCTGTTGCAGTACAACCTCGATCGCATCGAGGATGCCCCCACGCTCACCTCCAATCTCATCCTGCGTAGCCTCATGCCCTGAGCTTCGGCTGAGGGCCGCATTGCCGTTGCAACCTATCCCCGTGGTCCCTGCGATTTTACCTTCTGATGAAGGTGTCTATTTGTCTGGATTGTGACTGTTGACACAAATGGTCACATGAATAAGTATGGCGCATCTGTTCTCAAGAGATCGCCATGATCCAGCGCCGCCTTCAGCTTAGGTCTTCACCGATTCCATCCACCCGTTTCGATTGGGAGAGGGCGACGCCTGCGTGCTGCTTGGTGGGGATCACGACCGGTCAGTTCAGGGGAGCGTTGATATGACCAGCTTTGCCCAGATGCTGCAGCAATTCGATCCACGCTCACCTTTTATTGCACCACCCAACTGGCTACAGGGGCGCACTGTCTTTGGGGGGCTGTCTGCGGCGCTGTCGCTGCAAGCGGTTTTGCGTGAGTGTCCGACAGATTTCCCGCCGTTCAGGTCAGCCCAGGTGTCGTTCATTGGTCCTGTCACACAGGCCCAGACATTCGAAACCAGCGTGTTGCGTCAAGGGCGGTCAGTCACCTCGGTAGCGGTCGACTGTATGTCGGGCGATGACCTGGCGCTGCGCGCCACGCTGTTATTCGCTCAGCCGCGCGAAAGCAAAATCAGCCACAACTCCTGGGGAAGACCGCTTGTAGAGGGGCCATCCAAATACTCCACGCTGGTTCTGGATAGCAACGTCGCACCGGCTTGCGCCCATAACTTCGAGATGCGCGTGGCGGGCGGTTCATTGCCAGTATCTGGCGCAGAAAATCCCGAACTGTTGATGTGGGTGCGCCACCTGGATGCACAGGGCGTGGACCCCGCCGTCGCCTTGGTTGCGCTCGCTGACAGTTTGCCGCCGGCCGCCATGACCTGCTTCACCGAGCCCGCCGCCATCAGCTCTGCGTCCTGGATGATTGATCTACCGCAGCCGGCCGGTGCTGGTGAATGGTTTCTCATCAGTTCTTTCAGCCAGCAGGCTCTGGAAGGTTACTCATTGCAAGATATGGAAATCTGGGACGAGAGCGGTCGACGAGTGCTTTGGGCGCGTCAGACCGTGGCAATTTTCACATAACACAACCACCCGCTTCATTCACCTCAGCTACTGCTGTAAGAGTTCTAATAATGAAAAAAATATGGCTCAAGACCCCGCTAGGTCTCGCTGTTGCGCTCGCCACTTCTCATGTGCTGGCGAGCGGTTTCGCGCTCAATGAGCAAAGCATCAGTGGGATGGGATCCGGGTTTGCCGGTCGCTCGTCTTCTGCTGAAGATGCGAGCACCGTTTTTGGCAATCCGGCGGGCATGTCTCGCTTGAAGAGGGAGCAGGTCAGTCTGGGGGCGGCGACGCTTTTCGCCAAGTCCGACATCAGCCAGACTCGCAGCACCTTCGGTGGCCAGCAGGACGGCGATATGGTGCCAGCGACCACGGTGCCGATGGGTTACTACGTCAAACCCATTGATGAGCACTGGGCGTTCGGTGTTGGTTTTTATGTTCCTTTCGGCCTGATTACCGACTATGGCAGCGGTTTCGCCGGGCGTTATTACGCCAACAAAAGCGAGGTCACGACCCTTACGTTCCAGCCCACTGTAAGCTATGCCTTTAACGACAAAGTGTCGATCGGGTTCGGTCCTACCATCAACCGTATCAGCGGTGAGTTGTCCGGGATGGTGCCCAACCCTCTCAGCCCTGGGCGCAATGATGGAAAACTCAAAAGCACCGGCGACGACACGGCCCTGGGTTTCAACGCGGGGATCCTGGTGCAGGCTACTGACCGAACCCGCTTAGGTCTGACGTACCACTCCAAAGTCAGTTACCACTTGGACGCCAAGACTAAGGTTACTGGTGGAGTCTTCAGCTTGCTGGGCGTCAGCGGCCAGAGCTATGACGCTTCGCTGGATGTGGATACACCGGAGTCGGTGGACTTCTCGGTGACTCATCAGCTCAACGATGACTGGACGCTTTATGCAGGGACCACCTGGACACGCTGGAGTCGCTTCAAGGAACTGGTCATCCAGAACTCGGGTTTGCCTCCTTTGCTCAGTGGCTCGCTGGGCACCGTTGCCGAAGAGCAGAACTGGCATGACACGTGGGCCCACGCCATCGGTACGGCGTACCGGTTGAACAACCAGTGGGTGCTTCGCGCAGGCTTGTCGGTCGACCAGTCGCCCGCCAACAACACCGACCGCGGGCCACGTATTCCTACGGGCGACCGGACGGTGATCAGCTTCGGTGCAGGCTGGACGCCGGTGGACGATGTCACGATCGACGTTGCCTATTCTTATCTGTGGGAAGAGAGCGTGCAGGTCAATCACACCTCAGCGACCCGGGGCGCCTACAGCTCCACGTATAAGAACAGTGCCAGCGGCCTCGGTGCTTCTGTCAGCTATCGCTTCTGATTGATTGCCGCTTTACGATAACGAAAAGGCCGGGGCACAGGTTGCCTCCGGCCTTTTTGTAGGCATTCCTTTCCCTTCGGGAAGGCCTTCACCTCGCCCACTCAGACGCCCATGACGTGCGCCATGATGCCTTGGTGAAACCGGCGAGGCGTGGCCCAGGTCAAGACCGTAATCGCTTTGTTGCCAAAGCCTGGCACGACACTCATGCGTCCGGCTTGCAGCGCACGGATTCCCGCAGCGACAACGGGCTGGGGCTGCATCATCACCATTTTCAGGGCCGGTGTGAGCTTTTGCCTGGCGCTTTGTGCAAATCCGGTGTCCGACATCCCGGGGCAAAGTGCGGTCACGACGACGCCGTCGGTTTTGAGTTCACGATGAAGCGCGTCAGAGAAGCGAAGCACATAGGCCTTCGCGGCAGAGTAAACGGCGAAATTCTTCACGCCCTGGAAGGCCAGCAGGCTGGCAACCATCAGGATATGTCCGCGTTTTCGGGCCCGCATGTCAGTCGCGAAGAGGCGCGTCAGGGCTGTAAGGCTGGCGATGTCCAAATCGATCATGGCCAGGGATTGTTCTACGGATTGATCCAGAAAGGGCCCTTGCAAGCCATGACCGGCATTGTTGATGAGCACATCGATCACGACACCACGCTCGCTCAGTCGCTGATGCAGTTCGATGATCGCCGGAATCGAGGACAGGTTGACTTGCTCGACGAGCACCTCAACGCCGAAGCGTTCGCGCAACTGCGCCGACAGCGCCTGAAGTTTATCCAATCGGCGTGCTACCAGGACCAGCGATTTCCCTTGTGCTGCGTACTGCCGGGCAAACTCCTCGCCAAATCCGCTCGACGCGCCCGTGATGAGCACCCAAGAGTTATCGTTCGTTTTCATATTGCTGTTCTCTGCTGGTTTTAGCTGAAGGAGGAGGGCGCGCAGGTGGTGCCACGTCACCTGGTTACGTCATCGACTTGCCACAGGCTCGGCGTGAGAAGGCTGCCAGCCACCACCCAGTGCCCTGAACGCGGCGACCGCCGCTCGTGCCGATTCGGTTCGCGCTTGCGCTCGGGCATCGGAAGCTCGCAGCAGTGTTTCGTCGGCTTGCAGGACGTCGATGAGACTGGCGGTGCCTTTCTCATAGGCAATGAACGAGGATTGACGAGCCTGAGTCAGAGCTGTCTCTGCTGCGGTGAGGGTGGTTGCCTGGGCTTCGCGATTGACCAACGAGGAGAACGCGTTCTCGACATCCTCGCTGGCGCGCAGCGCGGACTGGCGATAAGCGGCCAGGGCCTCGGCTTCCTGCCCCTTGGCTTGATCGATCTGTGCGTTGATACGGCCAAAGTCGAAGAGCCTCCAGCGCAGTCCCAATATACCCGCCGACTGGCTGGCGCCGCCGGTAAAAAGGTTGCCGGCGGATACGGCGGTGGCGCTACCGAGCAGCGCGCTGAGGGAGAATTTTGGATAGTACTCAGCAACGGCCTCTGCGATGCGTGCATTGGAGGCCGCTAGACGGCGCTCGGCCACGATGAGATCGGGCCGGCGGCGCAGCAGATCGGCCGGCGTTCCCATGGCGGTTATCTGGGGTGCCAGAGGAATGCTCCGCGCATTGGCCAGTTGTGTGCGATGCGTGCCGGGCGGCGTGCCAAGCATGATGTCCAGTGCGTTCATCGCAGCATCCAGGCCAATTTGCAGGACCGGCACTGTCGCTTGGACCTGTGCCAAGGCGCCCTCGGTCTGGCGAACCTGATAGCTGGCGGCGAGGCCCTTGCTGTAGAGCAGTTGGACCTTCTCCAGCAGTTTCTGTTGTGTTTTGACCTGTTGGTTCGCAATGCCCAAACGGGTCTGCAATCCGCGGACAGTGATGTAGATGTCGGCGGTCTGCGCAGCGACGGCCAGGCGGGTGGCCGTGGCGCCCGCTGCGGACGCCTGGTATTCGGCCAGGGCGGCCTCGCGTGACCGGCGCAGGCTGCCAAACAAATCGACCTCCCAGCTGGCCCCGAGGTTGAGTTCGTAAGCGCTTCCATACCGATCATAGCCAGGCGTTGAATTCAGCACCTGGCCGAGTGGGGTTTCGACTGACTGATAGGCGCGCGCGGCCTGGCCGCTGATATTGCCCGAGGGCAGCAAAGCAGCATTGGCCGCACCCAGGCCGGCCCGCGCCTGCGCGACGCGCGCCGAGGCCTGCGCCAGGTCCAGGTTCTGCTCAAGTGCCTTGGCGACGAATTCGGTCAGCGCTGGGTCATCAAAGCCTTCCCACCAAGCTACGAGACTGGCCGGCATCGTCGCGGGCCGCTGTTCGACAGAGGGCTGACCGAGGAAACGGTCCGATAGCGCAGTGTCCGGACGGTGATAGTCCGGACCAACGGCGCAGCCTGCCATCAAGCTGGCACCCAGTATCAGAGCAGCGGGGTGGAGTGGCGACATGGAGATTCCTGAAGTGGAGATTGATGTGTGACCATATTATATATTGGTCACTTTCTGTCAATGAACTCCTCATGGGTGGGTGCTCTCGCTGGTGGCTATAGTCGCAATAAGTGTTGAGAGAATTGTAATTTAGTCTCTGGCCGCAATAGTTGTGACCATTGACAGTATTGGTCACGCGCCAGAGAATGTGACACCTGTTTCTATTCTTCAAGTAGGGAATCTATGCGCCGGCTTCGACCTGTCACCCTTGCCGCTTGCTTGTTGCCTCTCGTCCTGACGGCGTGTGGCGACTCTTCCACCGTCCAAGATCCGCGCACGCTCGCTCCTTTGGTGAGGGTCTCTGAAGTTCAGGATTCGTCCGGCCTCTGGCGTTCATTCACCGGAGTCGTGGCGGCTCGCGTCCAGAGTGACTTGGGTTTCCGAGTGTCGGGCAAGGTGCTTGAGCGTCTGGTCGATACCGGGCAGACCGTCAAGCGTGGTCAGCCGCTCATGCGTCTGGATCCCATCGATTTAGGCTTGCAAGCACGAGCGCAGCAAGAAGCGGTCACTGCCGCCAAAGCCCGAGCCAAACAGACCGCAGATGACGAGGCTCGTTATCGTGAGCTGGTGGCCGCAGGCGCCATTTCCGCATCGGGCTACGATCAGATCAAAGCCGCAGCCGATACCGCGAAAGCACAACTCAGCGCCGCGCAAGCTCAGGCTGACGTGGCCCGGAATGCGTCGGGCTATGCCGTACTGCTGGCAGACGCCGATGGCGTTGTCATGGAGACGCTCGCCGAACCCGGGCAGGTGGTCAGCCCTGGGCAGCCGGTGGTTCGACTGGCACGGGCCGGTCAGCGCGAAGCCATCGTGCAATTGCCAGAAACCTTGCGTCCGGCCGCAGGGTCCACCGCGCAGGCGACGCTTTACGGCAACACCTCGGCTGCTGTCACTGCCAAGCTGAGGCTGCTGTCGGATTCGGCTGACCCTGTGACACGCACCTTTGAGGCGCGGTATGTATTGGCGGGCGGGCTGGCCAATGCGCCGCTGGGTTCGACCGTCACCCTTCGGATCGCCGAAGACGCCGCGCAAGGGCCGGTCCTGCAAGTTCCGATCGCTGCCCTCTATGACCCGGGCAAGGGAACCGGTGTGTGGGTCATTGCCGGCGAACCGGCGAAAGTCAGCTGGCGGCCTGTTCAGGTCCTGGGCTTGAGTGACGACGCTGCCCGAGTTGCAGGTGAGCTCAAGGTTGGCGAGCGCATTGTCGCGCTGGGCGCGCATCTACTGCGCGATGGCGAGGAAGTGCGACTGAGCCCACAGGGTGACGTGAAGGTTGCCGGGGGCCGTCAATGAGTCTCAATTTATCGGCACTCGCCGTTCGCGAGCGCTCCATTACCGTGTTCCTGATCTTCCTGATTGCCGTCGCGGGTACCTTGGCGTTCTTCCAGTTGGGGCGTGCCGAGGACCCGCCGTTTACGGTCAAGCAGTTGACCGTCATCACTGCATGGCCGGGCGCGACTGCCCAGGAGATGCAGGACCAAGTCGCCGAGCCGCTGGAAAAGCGCCTGCAAGAGCTGAAATGGTACGACCGCACGGAAACCTACACCCGTCCAGGTCTGGCTTTCACCATGGTCTCGCTGGTCGATCGCACGCCACCCTCGCAAGTGCAGGAGGAGTTCTATCAGGCGCGCAAGAAACTCGACGATGAGGCCACTCGGCTGCCGGCGGGCGTCATTGGGCCGATGGTCAATGACGAGTATTCGGACGTTACCTTCGCGCTGTTCGCCCTGAAGGCCAAAGGCGAACCGCAGCGCCTGCTGGTGCGAGATGCCGAAGCGTTGCGCCAGCGCCTGTTGCATGTGGCGGGCGTGAAGAAGGTCAACATCATCGGTGAGCAGCCCGAGCGAATCTTTGTGTCGTTCTCCCATGATCGACTGGCGACCTTGGGCGTCTCGCCCCAGGATATCTTCGCCGCGCTGAACAGCCAGAATCTGCTCACGCCTGCTGGCTCGATCGAAACCAAAGGGCCGCAAGTCGTCCTGCGGGTGGACGGTGCCTTCGATAAATTGGCGAAAATTCGCGACACACCGCTTGCGATCCAGGGGCGCACGCTGAAGCTCTCGGACGTCGCGACAGTCGAGCGCGGATATGAAGATCCGGCCACTTTCCTGGTTCGCAATAACGGCGAAGAGGCGCTGCTGCTGGGGATCATAATGCGCGAGGGCTGGAACGGCCTGGACCTGGGCAAGGCACTGGACGCCGAGACGACCAAGATCAATGAAGGCATGCCACTGGGCATGACGCTGACCAAGGTCACCGATCAAGCCGTGAACATCGACTCGGCCGTCGGTGAGTTCATGGTCAAGTTTTTTGTCGCGCTGCTGGTTGTCATGCTCGTTTGCTTTCTCAGCATGGGCTGGCGTGTGGGCGTTGTGGTCGCAGCCGCCGTACCGTTGACACTGGCGATAGTGTTTGTGGTGATGGCGGCCACCGGAAAGAACTTCGACCGGATTACCCTGGGTTCGCTGATCCTGGCGCTTGGGCTGTTGGTGGACGACGCGATCATCGCGATCGAAATGATGGTGGTAAAGATGGAGGAGGGCTACGACCGGATCAAAGCCTCCGCCTATGCCTGGAGCCACACCGCCGCGCCGATGCTGTCCGGTACCCTGGTGACGGCGATTGGTTTCATGCCCAACGGCTTTGCGCAATCGACCGCCGGCGAATACACCAGCAACATGTTCTGGATCGTCGGCATCGCCCTGATCGCCTCCTGGGTCGTCGCGGTGGCTTTTACCCCTTATCTTGGGGTGAAGCTATTGCCGGATATCAAGCCGGTCGAGGGCGGTCACGCGGCTATCTACAACACCCGCCATTACAATCGCTTTCGCCAGCTCCTGACCCGCGTCATCGCGCGCAAATGGTGGGTGGCCGGCACCGTGGTCGCGACATTTGTCGTGGCGATTCTCGGCATGGGCCTGGTCAAGAAGCAATTCTTCCCGACCTCAGACCGTCCCGAGGTGATGGTCGAGGTGCAGATGCCCTATGGAACCTCCATCGAGCAGACCAGCGCCGCCACGGCCACGGTCGAGGCCTGGTTGCAAAAGCAGGATGAGGCGAAAATCGTCACCGCCTATATCGGTCAAGGTGCGCCACGATTCTACCTGGCGATGGCGCCGGAACTCCCTGACCCGTCCTTCGCCAAGATTGTGGTGCTGACGAGCAGCCAGGAGGCCCGTGAAACCCTCAAGTTCCGTCTTCGCGAAGCGGTCGCCGAAGGGCTTGCCCCGCAGGCGCGGGTGCGGGTGACTCAACTGGTGTTTGGTCCGTATTCGCCATTCCCCGTGGCTTACCGGGTGATGGGCCCCGATCCGTCAACGTTGCGCGAGATCGCCGGTCGGGTACAGGACGTCATGCAAGCGAGCCCGATGATGCGGACCGTCAATACCGACTGGGGGCCACTGACGCCGACGCTGCATTTCAGTCTTGATCAAGATCGTTTGCAGGCGGTGGGCCTGACCTCGAATGCCGTCGCCCAGCAGTTGCAGTTCCTGCTCACGGGGGTGCCGATTACGGCGGTTCGCGAGGACATCCGTTCGGTGCAAGTGGTTGGTCGCGCTGCCGGCGATATTCGACTCGATCCCGCCAAGATAGAAGGTTTTACCCTGGTGGGCGCGGCGGGACAGCGTATTCCGCTGTCCCAGGTCGGCGAGGTGGATGTGCGCATGGAGGACCCGATCCTGCGGCGGCGTGATCGCACGCCGACCATTACCGTGCGCGGCGACATTGCCGAAAATTTGCAGCCACCGGACGTTTCGAGCGCAATCCTCAAACAACTGCAGCCGATCATGGACACCCTTCCTGACGGGTACCGGATCGAGCAGGCGGGGGCCATCGAGGAGTCGGGCAAGGCCGGCCAGGCGATCGTGCCGCTGCTGCCGATCATGGTTGCCCTGACGCTGCTGATCATCATCCTCCAGGTACGCTCAATCTCGGCGATGGTCATGGTGTTCTTCACCGCGCCGCTGGGATTGATTGGCGTGGTGCCGACCTTGCTGATCTTCCAGCAGCCGTTTGGAATCAACGCCCTGGTCGGCCTGATCGCGCTCTCGGGTATTTTGATGCGCAATACGCTGATTTTGATTGGGCAAATCCACCACAACGCGCAAGAAGGGCTGGACCCGTTCCACGCGGTGATCGAGGCCACCGTGCAACGGGCCCGGCCGGTGCTGCTGACGGCGCTGGCGGCCATCCTGGCATTCATCCCCCTGACACACTCCGTGTTCTGGGGGACGCTGGCCTACACGCTGATCGGAGGGACCTTCGTCGGCACCATCATGACGCTGGTGTTTCTGCCGGCGATGTATTCCATCTGGTTCAAGATCCATCCTGACAAACAGGTCCAAACTGAAACAGCGAGGCTGGCGTAAGTCAGCAGACGCATGCTGTTGTCAGTGGATGTCGACTGAGAAATGAAGAGGTTTTTATGATGACTGCCGAAGGTCAAAAGCGAATCGTCGTCACAGGCATGGGCATTGTCAGCCCCCTGGGTTGTGCAGTGGAAGAAGTCTGGCTGAGGTTGCTGGCGGGACGTTCCGGTATTCGTAACCTGTCTGGCGATATCACCGAGGGTACCGGCGTTGCGGTGGGCGGCCAGGTGCCGTCTCTGCAAGAGGATGCCGTTGCGGGGTATGACCCCGAGCGCTTCATCTCGGTCAAGGATCGCAAGAAGATGGACCGCTTCATCGAGTTCGCCCTGGTCGCTGCCGATGAAGCCCTGGCGCAGGCAGGCTGGCATCCGACGCAAGCCTCAGACCAGGAACGCACCGCGACGATCATTTCATCGGGCGTCGGTGGCTTTGGCGCAATTGCCGACGCTGTACGCACCACCGATGCGCGTGGCCCGCGCCGCTTGTCGCCATTCACCGCGCCGGCCTTTCTCGCCAACATGGCGGCCGGGCACGTTTCCATCCGGCATGCGCTCAAGGGGCCTCTCGGTGCGCCTGTAACGGCTTGTGCCGCCGGGGTGCAAGCCATTGGCGATGCGGCCAGGCTCATCAGAAGCGGTGAGGCGGATATCGCCATATGTGGCGGTACCGAAGCGGCGATAGACCGTGTGACCCTGGGCTGTTTTGCCGCCGCCCGCGCACTGTCCACTGGCTTTGCCGAGCACCCTCAGGAGGCCTCGCGTCCCTTTGATCGCGATCGTGACGGTTTCGTCATGGCCGAAGGGGCCGGGCTGCTGGTGATCGAGTCGCTGGAGCATGCCCTGGCCCGTGGTGCCAAGCCCCTGGCCGAACTGGTTGGCTATGGCACCAGCGCCGATGCCTATCACCTGACCGCAGGCCCGGAAGACGGCAGCGGCGCACGGCGCGCCATGCAGCAGGCTCTGCGCCAGGCGGGGGTCAGCCCTGCGGACGTGCAGCATATCAATGCCCACGCGACCTCCACACAGGTGGGCGACAACGGGGAGTTGGCAGCGATTCGCTCGGTGTTCGGGGCTGACTCCGGCGTGGCTATCACCTCGACCAAGTCCGCCACCGGGCACCTTCTGGGGGCGGCGGGGGGCATTGAAGCGATCTTCACCGTGCTCGCGCTGCGTGATCAGGTCGTACCGCCGACGCTGAACCTGCTTCATCCCGATGAAGCCGCAGAAGGGCTCGATCTGGTCGCCCTGAATGCCCGGAAGATGTCGATCACCCATGCGCTCTCAAATGGATTCGGGTTCGGCGGCGTTAACGCCAGCGTCCTGTTTCGTCGTTGGGATGCTAAATAGAGACGGCGAACTCACACCGGTTGCTTCACCTTCCGATGCACCCACCGTGCTTCGCTTTGCAGCTCCAGGACCTGCCAATGGAAGCGCTCAAGCGAAGCATTGTGGCCGACACTGATCAGGATCGTTTCTGGCAGCGTCTCTTTGAGCAGTTGATAGCAGCGCGCCTCGTTGGTTGAATCCAGTGCTGAACTGCTCTCGTCGAGGAACAGCACCGTCGGGCGGGCCAGCAAGGCCCTGACGAACGCACAGCGTTGCTGTTCGCCGACGCTGAGGGTCTGCGCCCAGTCCCGCTCCTGCTCCAACAGATCGCTCAGGTGCTGCAGGCCAACTTGCTCCATGGCCTGGCGCAGCGCGGCATCTTCTTCGCGACGGGGTGGGTTGGGGTACCACAGCGCTTCACGCAGACTGCCCAACGGCAGGTAGGGTTTCTGCGCAAGCGTCAGGGCACGCTCACGGTCATAACAGCTTGAGCCGCGAGCGTGATGCCAAAGCCCGGTAATCGTGCGGATCAGCGTCGATTTGCCGTAGCCGGACGGCGCGCGGATCATCAGGCTGTCACCGGGCTTGAGCGACAGATTGAAGTCTTTGAACAACGGCCGGCCGTTCGGCAGCCAGATGTCCAGATCCTTGATATCGAGACCGTCGGCCTGTTGTTCGAGCCTGACCTGGGACTTGACCTCAACGTTATCCAGGCGCTCCTGGAAACCGATCAAGCGGTCGATCACCGACTTCCATTCCGACAGCTCCGGGAACACGCTCACCAGGTAGGCGATGGCGGCGTGCACTTCGCCGAAGGCCGCGCTTATCTGTGTCAGGCGGCCGAGGGGAAAGGCGCCGGCAAAGAACTGTGGCGCCATGATGAACATCGGGATGACCGTCGCGCTGCGCAAGTAGAAGGTCGAGTAGCCCATGATCAGCTTCTGTTTTTTCACCAGCGCCCAGAAGTTTTCCAGCGCCGCCTCCAGGCGGTGGTTGAAGCGTTCGTTCTCTACGACTTCGCCGCGGTATTGCGCTACCGAGTCAGCGTTCTCCCGCAGGCGGATGAGCGAAAAACGAAAATCCGCTTCACGTCGCTGCTGCATGAAATTCAGGCTGGGCAGCGCGCGTCCCAGCCAGAAGGCCAGGCCGGTGCCCAGGAGCGCATACACCAGGGCGATCCACACCAGCAGTCCCGGAATGATGATGGACTGGTCGTTGAACGGCACGCTGACCAGGCTTGAGGCCTGCCAGAGGATATGCAGGAAGGAAAACAGCGACACCACCGACGTCAACAGGCCCAGGCTCAATTTGAGCGACTTGACGATGAACAGGTCGATGTCTTCGGCGATCCGCTGATCGGGGTTGTCGACCTCGGTTTCGGTCAGCTTCAGCTTCTGGTAGCGCTGGCTGTCCAGCCATTGATCAAGCATGTTGCGGGTCGCCCAGCGCCGCCAGCGGATGGTCAGCTTCTGCTGGAAGTGGAACGCGCCCACGGTGAAGGCGGCCGTGCCGATCTGCAGCAGGATGAACTGCAGGCTGCCGATCAGGAAACCGTGGTAGTCCAGGGCCTGCAAGGCATTATAGAAATGCAGGTTCCAGAAGTTGGTGAGGATGTTGACCCCGACCAGGCACAGGGTCATCAGCACGGTGGCCAACAGCAGCAACAGGGCCGGGTACTTTTCCTCGGATGCCCAGAAAGGCCGCGCGAGACGCCAGAAATTGCGGAGTGTGTGCATGTGGTCTTGGTGAGCCTGGTCGCTAACGACGTTGAGTTTGCAGGGGAGGGAGGATAGGATCAGCCAATGCTAATCGTTTGCATTAATTAGGGAAAGCCACGGGAGCCCCGTTATCGAATTTCCAGAATGGCTTAACCAGGCCTGGCCGCCGATACAGCGGGTCATTCGGCAGGAACCTGGTGATCAGCCTGCCATCGCGTTGAGCCAGCTTGCCGACCCTGGCGTACTGCAACCCTTGCTGGCCCGGTTTTTCTTGCGTTACCCAGGGGTGAACCGCGCCGCCGTGGTTTCGCAGTGGTCGATGAACTACATGAGTATCGTCCTGCCGGCCACCCTGGCCTGTGTGCTGACGCGTCGCTGCGCGATCGAGTTCTGGGGCGAGGACGCATTGCTGTTGCACGACGACGGCCAACCTGCGGCGCTGGGCCTGGCCGCCGGACTGTCAGCCTTGGACGCGGACGGCCGTGCGGTGTACTGGTCGCGGTTGATCCACGAGCACCTGGCGCCGCTGTTCAGCACATTGGCCACCGCCGGTGGCCTGGCCCCGAAAATATTGTGGGGCAACTTCGTTGCTATCTGGGACGGTGCCTTCGCCAGGATGGACCCTGACCTGTCCAAAGACGGTTTTGCCGAGGCGCACCAGTGGCTGGAACAGGTCACGGTGAACAACGGACGCTTGAAGCTGCGAGACCTGCAACGCATGGTCGAATCACCGGCGCCGCAGATTTGCCCGTGCTTGCCATTGCGCCGGCATTGTTGCCTGCATTACCAACTGCACGAGCCGGTCGAAGGCCAACCGCCGGTGCTCTGCGAATCCTGCCCCAAGCTGCACCGTCTGCCGCTGGCGGAGCAGGTGAGCTACCTGCGTTATATCTATGAGGAAGGTTGAGCGCAGGTTTTGAACAGCCTCGGCCAGAAGAGCCCCACATTGTTGTGGTTTGCATGAGTTCTTGTGGCGAGGGAGTAAGCTCTCATGGAACAAACTACAACCTGCTGATTTTTAGAAATAGAATTTTCTGCCACACACAGTTCGGCAATGTGATCTCAGTTAGGCGAGTGCACCTCTTTGTGGCGAGGGGATTTATCCCCGCTGGGCTGCGCAGCAGCCCCCAAACCAGGCAACTCGGTGTGCCAGGAAGATTGAGTTAACTGCTTTAGGGCCGCTGCGCAGCCCAACGGGGATAAATCCCCTCGCCACAGGACCTAGTTCACTGTGCAGACGCGGCGGCCACTCCCTCGCCACAGTGTTCAGGGTTTCCTCAAGACAGCATTTGCGCCACGGACGGCGCGTCGGCCTCGACGGTGACTTCACTGAGCTTGCCATGTTCGATGCGGATCAGCCGGTCGGCCAGGCCGAAGTAGGCATCGTCGTGGGAGATGACGATCAGTAGTTTGCCGCGTTCGCGCAGGTCCGGCAGGATCCGGGTGTAGAAGAAGTGCTTGAACACCGGGTCCTGGTCGGCCGCCCATTCGTCGAACAGGTAGCAGGGGCGATCATCCAGATACGCACTGAGCAGCGCCAGGCGCTTGCGTTGCCCGGTGGACAACGCCAGCGTCGTCAGTTTGCCGTCCTCGATTTGCACCTTGTGGTCCAGTTGCAGGTGCACCAGGTAGTCCTGTGCCTGTTTCACCAGGTGCGGATCGTCGCCATCGAACAGGTTTTCGAACAGGCAGAAGTCGGTGAAGATCGCTGAGAAGTGCTGTCGGTAATGGTGATTGTCATTGCTCGAGGACACTTGTTCGTCGAGTATGACGTCGCCGCTTTCCGGCCGGTACAGCCCGGTCAGCAACAGCGCCAGGGTGGTCTTGCCGCTGCCGTTGCCGCCGGTGATGAACACCACTTCGCCGGCATTGAGGGTGAGGTCGATGGGGCCCAGGGTGAAATGACCGTCCTCGCGCTCGCGGTAGTAAGTGTGGGTGACCTGGCGGCACACCAGGCTGCGAACCTGGGTCGGCGAGATCGTCTCGACGGTTTCGTCGGCGGTTTGCATCTCGCCTTCCAGGGCGCGGATCTTGTTCAGGGCCACGCTGGCCCGACCGAGGGTCGGCAAGGCGTGCATCAACTCCGACAACGGCGTGATCATGTAGAGGATCGCCAGGATATAGCCGGTGACCAGGCTCGCGCTCAGGTCGATGAAATGCGGCGCGGCGAACAGCACCACACCGATCAGCATGTAGAACACCGCATTGCCCCAGTTCAGGACCAGGGCGTAGATGCTCATGCCCCGTACAAAATCGCGGCGGTATTGCTGGCTCACCGGTATCAGCAGGCGGGTGAAGAAGTGCTGCCGGCGCGGATGGTTGAGTTGCAGTTCCTTGCTGCCATCGGTGAGCAGGCGGTACTGATTGAACAACTGGTCCTTGAGCTCGCGAGCACGGGAGATCGAGGTCAGCGCCCGACGTTGCGGCCAGTGAAAGCTCAGGCTGCCCAGGACGATCAGCAGCAGCGTCAGGCCGAGCAATGGCATGCTGAGCCAACCCAGGTAGCCGAGGCACGCGGCGATGATCCCGACGTTGACCAGCAGGATCGGCACCAACTCCACCGCCTGGCTGATGGTCTGCGTATCGTCGGTGAGCATCGCCAGCAGGCGATGCTTGCCCAGGCGCTGCAATTGCGCGTAGGGCGTGTCGATCAGCTTGGCGCTCAGGTGCAGGCGCATGTCGTTGACCGCAGCCTGGCCCAGTCGCAACAGGCTGATGTCGGAGATGATCCGCGACACCGCGACCAACACCACCAGGCCAGCGAAGAGCAGGCCATCCACCGGGCGCAGCTTGTCGAACACCTCCAGGCTGTGGTTGATGTTGGCGATCAGGCCGGCAGCCGCGAGGCCGCAGATCAACCCCGTCAGGGTCGCCACCAGCAGTGCGCGCCAGGAGCGTTTAGCCATGAGTAACAACAGATCCATTTCAAACCGCTCCGTGTGTAGCAATGGCCGTGAGACGCGCCGCCAATTGTTCGTGCAAGGCGCGTTGCTCAAGGATGGTCAGGTGTTGCGCCGTGATGACCTCGCGGGTCAACGGCCCGCTGCTCAGGTCTTCCCAATGCGGGTCGGCGAAGTCGGCCTGGGCCAGGGTGTCGCTGGCCCACCAGACTTGCACCGGGCAGCTTAGCCGGGCAGGCTTGAAGGTCGCCAGCAGATGCTGCGTGTGCTGCTGGTAGCGCAGCCGCGTTTGCAAATGCTCCCAACTGTCGCCATCGAGTTGCAGGCCTTGCTGGCGTGCCCACTGCACCAGCTCTGGCAGGCGTGCCGCTGGGGGCAGGGCGTCCAGTTGCTCCAGCAATGCGGCCATGATCGGTGGCGGCAACCGGCGCATCACGCTCTGGCTTTCCGGTGTCAGCGCTTGGGAGGCTGACTCCAGCAGCGCCTCGACACTGTCTTCTGGCGCTTGATGCTGGTACTGCGAGTCGATGATACCGAGAAACGCCACTGCTTGGCCCTGGCTTTCCAGGCGCGCGGCCGCGGCAATCGCCAGCAGACCACCGAGGGAGAAGCCCAGCAGGTGGTACGGCCCCTGGGGTTGCTGTTGGCGCAGGTGCTCGACATAGAGCGCGGCGAGGCTCTCGATATCGCCGCCCAGCGTTGTGCTGTCGTCGCTCAGGTACGCCGCCTGCAAGCCCCACAGATGCCAGGCCGACAGCGGCGCCAGCAGCGTGCGGTAATCCTGCACGTGGCCGGTGGAGGGGTGGAAGCAGAACAGATTGGCGGCTTCGACAGCGTTTGGCGCCGACAACCGCACCAGTGGCGAGAGTTTGAGCTCGGCCTGCACCAATGCTGCAAATGCCGAGACGCTCGGGGCGTTGAACACCGCATTGACCGTCACTGGTGCCGACAGCGCGGTCTGCAGGCGACTGGCAAGCGTCACCGCCGCCAGGGAATGGCCGCCCAGCTCGAAGAAATCATCGTCGATGCCCACTCGCTCCAGGCCCAGCACCTGTGCCCAGACCTCGGCGAGCAAGGCTTCCAGCGGCGTGCGTGGCAAGGCACTGCCGACCGTGTCGAGGACTTTGTCAGCCCATTGCTGCAGGGTCTTGCGGTCGAGCTTGCCGTTGCCCATCAGGGGCAAGGCTTCGACGATCCGCAGGGTGGGCAGCATGTAGTCCGGCAAGCAATCCTGGGCCTGGCCATGCAGCCTGGCGACTGTGGTCGAATGCCCGGGCGCCAGGGTCATGAAGGCGAACAGTTGCTGGCCGAGCTCGCCGCGAGGGATGCATTCCACCGCGGCCTGGGCCACACCGGGAAGGCTGGTCAACTGCGCCTGGATCTCGTCGAGTTCCACGCGAAACCCTCGGATTTTCACCTGACGGTCGGCCCGCCCGGTGATCTCCAGGCTGCCGTCATGGCGATAGCGGGCCATGTCGCCGGTGCGATAGAGGCGTTCGCCCGGCCGATGTGCCAGCTCGATAAAACGTCCGGCGCTTTGTTGCGTGTCCAGATACCCGCGGGCCAGTTGCGGGCCGGCGATATACAGCTCGGCGCTTTGCCCTGGGGCGGCCAACGCTTGCTGCTCGTCGAGCAGGTACAGGCGCATGCCGTCGAGGCGGTCGCTGAGGGGCAGGCGACGATAATCTACGCTCGGATCGGCTTTGTGCATCACCACCCCAACGGTGGTTTCGGTCGGGCCGTAATGGTTGAAGACCGTTAGCGCCGGAGCAAGGCTGCGAATGCTTTGCAGCAGGCGCCGCGAGCAGCTTTCGCCACCGAGAACCAATTGCTTGCGCGGCAACACGGCAGCGCTTTGGGCATGAATCAACCAGGCGTCGAGCAACGACGGCACGATCTTCAGGTGATCGATCGGGTACTGCTCCTGCCAGGCTGCCCAGGCCTGGGCGTCCATGGCCGTTTCCTTGTCCAGCAGGTGCAATTCGCCGCCGCTGAGCAGGGCCGGGAACAGCAACGTGTAGCCCAGGTCGGCCGCCAGTGAGGTGACCACTGCACTGCGTTCGCCTGCGGCCAGTTGCAAGCGCCGGGATACGCTGGCGACATAACTGGCCAGCTGTTGGTGCTCGACGATGACGCCTTTGGGTGTACCGGTGCTGCCGGAAGTGAACAGCACGTAGGCCGCGTCCTGTCCTTGGATCTCGACGTTGGTTGCAGTCGTTGGCGCTTGCTGCCAGGCCGCTTCCTCGCGCAGGTCGAGGCTGCCGATGCCCGGCAACGCAGGGGCGCTGCCGGCCGAGCCGCTGAGTATGAAGGTCGGCTGGGCTTGTTGCAGGATCGCCAGCGAGCGTTGTGCCGGCTGATGCACATCCAGAGGAACGAACGCCGCGCCGCTCTTGAGCACGGCGAGCATGGCCTGGACCATCTGTGCCGAGCGATCCAGGTACAGCGCCACGCGATCTTCGCGACCCACGCCCTGGGCGCGCAGGAAATGCGCCAGTTGGTTACTGCGGGCCTGCAGTTGGGCATAGCTCAACTGCCCATTGGGGTCGCGCAGGGCCAAATATTCGGGAAACTGCGCGGCACATTCATCGAAACTCGCCGGCACGCTGGTAAACGGCAGTGCCGCAGCGTCGGATGGCGCCTGCAGGGCGGTCAGCGTTGCGGTAAAACTCGGCGCCTGCACTGACAGTTCGGCCAGGGGCTTGCCTGGGTTGGCCAGGGCATCGAGCAGCAGCGATTGGAGTTGCTCCAGCAGGACCAGGGCGGCCTGTTCGCTATAGCGGCCCGGCAGGTGGCAGAGGTTCAGGCGATAGCCGCCAGCGGTCGTTTCGGCCACCAACAGCAGCTCCATGCCCGCGGGGATGGCCTGTGCGTCCAGCACCGTGAGCGTCGACGCCATGCTGCCCAAGGTGTCGAGCCGATCAGGCAGCTGCCCACCCCACTGGAAGCCGTACTGCAAAGTGTCGGCCGGCAGTGCAGCGCTGACGCCGCAGTATTCCTGCCATTCGGTGGCTTGCTCGCAGAGCACCTGAAAGTTCGCCAGCGCCTGGGCAAAATGGCTGTCCGCCGCCGCTTGCCAGCGCAGGGGCAAGGGCTTGGCGAACATTCCCCAGCAATCGGCGAGTTCTTCATAGTCGTCGCGGCAATCGTGGACCCAGTTCAAGGTCAGTGCCGGGCTGTCGCCGCTACTCAGGCGCTGCAACAGCACGCCCCAGGCCGTCATCAGCACTTGTTCGGGCGATGCGTCGTGACGCTGGCAAAAGCTTTCCAGGGCCATGCTCAACTGTGGGTTGGCGCTCAAGCGAGTGGTCACCGGGGCGTCGGAGCGGTCGCTGCGAACCTCACGGTAGAGCAACTCGCTGGCGACCGCTTCGTCCAAGGCCTGGCTGGCCCAGAAACGCCGGCCAGGCTCGGCGTCTTCATCGGCCTGCAACTCGTAGAGCCAGGCGCTGTACTGGGTATAGGTCATGGCCTCGTCATCCACCGATGGCGCCTCTATCGAGCCCAATGCCTGCGCCAGGCGCAGCAAGGTCCCGCGATCCGCGCTCAGCGCCGGCAGTTGCAGCGTGACCCGCTGCCGATCGCCGTCGAGCGCTTGCACCTCGACGCTGATGGCGTCCGTGGCCGTGACCGTGGATTCAACCACTTGCAAGGGCATCAGCAAGCCTGGCTCTGGCCGTACCCGCAGGCGCAGGGCCTCGTGGCACACGCTCAGGGCGGCGAGTCGTTGGTGCAGACGCTCCAGGGCCAACGGGCCTTTTATTTCCAGTTCCAGGCGCGCCGCCGGCAACCCCGCCAACCACTGGCTGCGTTGTTGGGGCGAGAGGGCGAAGGCTTCTTCGCGAGTTTCAAAGGCGCTCATGCCTGCACCTCCGCAGCCAGCGGCGGCTGTGCTTCGGGCAGGCAACCGGTCAATTGTTCGCGACGCATCATCTGGCCCATGGCGACACAGATCTTGCGCTCACCCTCGAAGGGATCCCGGGCGTGGGCCACCAACATATTGTCCAGCATCACCATGTCACCCTTTTGCCAACTGAAACGTACCGCGCAGTCTTCATAAGCCTCGCCGATCACTTGCATCACTGCGTCTTCAATCACGCTGCCATCGCCGTAGTACACGTTGCGTGGCAAATGTCCGGGGCCGAACAGGCTGATCAGGTTGCTGCGCACTTCCGGTTCCAGGCAGGCGGTGTGGTGCAGTTGCACCTGGTTGAAGAACGACAGTTCCAAGGTCTCGGGATGCTCGACGATGGCCGGGCAGTGCTGGGCGATCCGCAGGTTGTCGGCCCCCAGCCATTCCCAGCGCATGCCCGACGCCAGGCATTGGCGCTCGACTTCCTCGCGCTGTTCGGTCTTGAAGAAGTCCTGCCAGCGCACATCCAGCTTGTCGGTGAAGTGCCGCACGTACAGCAGCCCCAAGGCCTTGAAGCGAGCGACGATGTCCTCGGGCAAGCGCGCCAGCACCTGCCGGCAATCGACGATGGGCGTGCAACCGCCACGCGGCGCCGGCGTTTCGCAATAGAACCACTGCTTGCGTGGCCACTGCGGCAGATGGGAGCTCTCGTTGTGGAAGAGAATCATGTGCTGTTCCGGGTACGGCGTGGAGTGGTAGATGTTCTTGCCGGACTTGTTTTTCGGCAGGTCGCCGTAGGTCCCGTAGAGGTCGGGTTCGATGGCCTGGGCGAACTGTTCGAAAGCGCTGGCATCCGGCAGGTTGAAACCCCGGAACAGCAGGCCGCCGTGGGTCAGCAGCTGTGCATTGATCCATTCCCGCGCTTGCAGCGCCCAGTGCACCGGGTCCAGGTCGCCGAGCAACGGCTCGATCACCAACGGCAAGGCTTGCCCGGCGCTGAGGGTGCGGGTACGGACCTGCTCATGGGCCACCTGGCTCACAGCGGTTGCACGGGTCTGCTTGAGCTTGCTCAATTTGGACTGCTTGCGGGCGCTGCGTGCCGTGGCCTCGTCGAGCGACGAATCCGCCAGGGACGCTGCGCTGGCGTTGCCACCCTCAAGGCGCCACGACCAATGGTCCAGCGCTTGCCCCGGGGCCGAGACGATCTGCTCCAACAGGCTCTCGAAGCCTTGTTCGAGGCGCTGGATGGTCGGCTCCTGCAACACGCTGGTGCGATACACCCAGCGCACATTCAGGCCTTGATCTTCGTCCTCTTCGACAAACACGGCGAGGTCGAACTTGCTGCTTTCCTGGCGTGATACCAGGTGTTCCACCTCAAGGTCCGGCAGGCTGGCATTGCCGCTGGGGGTGTTCTGCATGACGAACAGCACCTGGACCAGGGGATTGACCCCTGGTGTACGCGGCGGTTGCAGCTCCTCGACCAGTTTGTCGAACGGCACCTGTTGGTGCTGGAACGCCGACAGGCAATCCTCGCGCAAGCGTTGCAGACGGGCGTCAAAGCTTTCGCCCTCGCTCAGGCGGGCACGAATCGGCAGCACGTTGACGAAGAACCCGATGAGATGTTCCAGGGCCGGATGTTCGCGGTTGGCTAGGTCGGTGCCGACGATAAAGTCGTTGGTTCCGGTGGCCCGTTGCAACAGGCTGTTGAAGGCATTGAGCAGGACCATGAACAGCGTCGCCCGCTGCTGTTGAGCATAGGCCTTGAGCACCTGGGCCTGGGCCGGTGTGAAGCGTTGCTCCAGGGCCGCCCCCTGATAGTCGGGACGCGCCGGGCGTGGCTGGTCAAGCGGTAGCGGGATCAGCGTTGGCGCGCCGTCGAGCTGGCGGCGCCAGTAGTCGATGGCCCGTGCCAGCAGGCGCTGTTGGGTTTCGCTGCGTTGCCAGTAGGCATAGTCGGCGAACTGGATCGGCAACACCGGCAGCACCGGTGTCGAACCGCTGGTACGAGCCTGGTACCCGACGATCAGCTCCTGCATGAGGATGCCCATGGACCACGCATCGGTGGCGATATGATGCAGCACCAATTGCAGCACATGATCGTCGGCGCCCAGGCGCAGCAGACTGGCGCGCAACATCGGCGCCTGTTGCAGATCGAACGGGCGTGCCGCCTGTTCATCAATCAAGCGTTGCAGGGTTTGCGCTTGTTCCTCGTGGTCGAGGTGACTCAGCTCGGTCGGCGTCAGGTCAACCCGCGGTGCCGGGCTGATGACCTGGCAAGGCTGGTCGCCGTGGAGATGGAACGCCGTGCGCAAGGACTCATGGCGTTCGAACACGGCCTGCAACGCCGCTTGCAGCGCTGCGACGTCCAGCGCACCACGCAGCCTGATGGCGGTGGTCATGTTGTAGGCGGCGCTGGGGCCTTCGAAGCGATCCAGGAACCACAACCGTTGCTGGCTGTAGGACAGCGGCAATGGCTGGTTGCGTGGCGCCAGGGCAATCTCGCTGTTGCCGTCGGCCTCGGTCTGGGCGTCGCGTTGCTGATCGACCGCTTCGGCCAATTGTTCCAGGGTGCCACGCTCGAACAGCGTGCGCAGCGGCAGGTTCACGTTCAACCGTCGGCGAATCCTCGACAACACCTGGGTGGCCAGCAGCGAGTGACCGCCGATGGCGAAGAAGTCGTCGTGCACACCGACGGTGTCCAGGCCGAGAATTTCCTGCCACAGCTCGGCCAGGACCTGCTCGGTCGGCGTGCGCGGTGCCAAGCATTGCGCCTGCGCCGTTTCGTCCTGGGGCACACCCAGGGCGGCGAGGGCGCGACGGTCGACCTTGCCATTGGCGTTCAGCGGCAATTGCGCAAGGGCCAGCCAACGGGCTGGAACCATGTAGCTTGCCAGTTGCTGGCCCAGGTAAGCGCTCAAGACCTGTTGCGCGGACTCGCTGCCCAGGTTGGCCGTGTCGTCGAGCACATACCAGGCCACCAGTTGCAACGCCCCGCGCGCGTCGGGCAGTGCCAGCACCGCCGCGCTGTCCACCGCTGGGTGTTGCATCAGGCGGTTTTCGATCTCGCCCAGTTCGATGCGGTGGCCACGAATCTTCACTTGCTGGTCGCGCCGCCCGAGGTATTCGATCACGCCATCGGCGCGCATCCGGCCGATATCACCGCTGCGATACAGCCGCGCATCGGCCTGGAACGGGTGCGGAACAAAGGCTTCGCGGGTGCGTTGCGGGTCGCGCAGGTAGCCGCGACCGACGCCGACACCACCGATGCACAATTCGCCGGGTACACCGACAGGGACCAGGCGCAGCGCCGAGTCGAGAACGAACACCTGGTTATTGGCGGTCGGCTTGCCGATGGGCATGTGCAGGCAGTCGTCGGCGGGCGCTTCGGTGATGGGGTAGAAGGCAACGTCGTCCGAGCATTCGGCGGGACCGTAGGCGTTCATCAACGGGATCGCCGGGAAGCGGGCGAACCAGTCCCGCGCCAGGGCCGGCGGCAATGCCTCACCGGTGGGCAGGAGCCAGCGCAGGCTCGCCAAGGTGTGGTGCGCCTGGCTTTCCTGGAGCATGCCGCGAATCAGCGCCGGCACGGTTTCCAGCAGTGTCAGTTGCTGCTCTTGAACCGCATCGAGCAGAGCCACAGGGTCGTGGGCCTGGGCATCGGGAAGGATGTGCACGGTGGCGCCGAACAGCGGCGCGGCGAGGAACTGCCACACGCTGATATCGAACGCCGCCGAAGCCGTCTGGGCAATCCGGTCGTGCTCACCCAGGCCCAGGCTCGGGACCTTGCCGAACATGTTGTTGAGCATCCCGCGTTGTTCAACCATCACGCCTTTTGGCGTGCCGGTGGAACCCGAGGTGAAGATCACGTAGGCCAGTTGATCCGGGTTGTGCGCATAGGTGACCGGCGGCTGTTCGCGGCCTTGCCAGAGCGCTTGGGCGATCAGGCAGGTGGGTTGCTGGCGCATCTGCGGCAGGACGTAGTCCAGCGTCGAGCTTGCGTGCTCGCAGACCAGCAACAGCGGTGCTTCGCCCAGGTCCAGCAGCTCCGCCAGACGAGCATGGGGCTGTTGGATGTCCAGGGCCTGGAACGCCGCGCCGACCTTGAGCGTGGCGATCATCATCGTCAGCAAGGCCAGGCCTCGCTCAGCGAACAGCGCCACCAGGGTTTCCGGGCCGGCACCGGCCGCTTGCAGCGCATGGGCGATGCTGTTGGCGCGGCGGTCCAGTTCGGCGTAGGTCAGCGATTGCCCCTGGCATACGGCAGCGAGGTGTTGTGGACGGTTGCGCACTTGTTCGGCGAACAGCGCCGCATAGCCGCGCTCCAGCGGGAAGTCGACGTCGCTGCGGTTGCAGTCGATCTGCAACTGCCGGCGTTCCGCCTCGGGCAGCATGTGCAGGCTGCCCAGTGGCGCTTGCGGCGTCTCCAGCATGCCCGAAAGCAGCTGCACCAGATGGCCGAGCATGCGCTGCACGGTGTCAGTGCTGAAACGCATGCTGTCGTAGGACAGGCGAATGCCCAGGCGGTCGCCGGGGTACAGCACCACCGTCATCGGGAAGTTGGTGTGCACCCGGTCTTCATAGATGTCGATGCTGAAGGCATCCAGTTTCACGCTGCTGATATCCAGCGGCGCGTTCTCGAACACCACCAGGCTGTCGAACAACTGCTGGCCGCGCGGCACTTGGCTGCAACGCTGGATGTCCACCAGCGAAGCGCTTTCGTGTTCGCGCAATTGCGCGTTGTGGGACAGCAGCGCCTGCAACCAGTCGGCCACTGGCACCTCGGGGTCGACATCGATGCGCAGTGGCAGGCTGTTGATGAACAGCCCGACCATTTCTTCTACGCCGGCAAGGTCAGTCGGGCGGCCGGCGACGGTCACGCCGAACAGCACATCGCGGTTGCCGCTGTAGCGCGACAGCAACAGCGCCCAGGCGCCCTGGATCCAGGTGTTGGGGGTCAGTTGGTATTGCTGGCACAGCTGCTGCAGCCGTTGGGTCTGGGCGATGCTCAGGGTCTGGTCGAAGTCGCCGACCTGTTCCGGTGCCTGCTCCGGGCGTGCCACGGGGGTGTCCACATGCAGTGGCGTCGGTTCGCTGAAACCGGCCATTTCGGCCTGCCAAAACGCATGGGCGGCGGCCATGTCATGGCGTTCCAGCCAGCTCATGTAGCCGCGGAAGGAGCGCAGGCGTGGACGGGCCACCGGCTCCTGGCGCACGATGGCCTGATAGATCGCCAGCAGGTCTTCCATCAGCAGGCCGAAGCACCAGGCGTCGGTCAGGATGTGGTGGAAACTGCGCACCACGGCGAAGCGTCGCTCATCGAGTTGGAACACCCGCAGGTGGGTCAGCGGCGCACAGGCCATGTCGAAACCTTGCAGGCGCTGTGCTTCGAGGGCCTGGTCCATCGCCAGGCGCTGCTGTTCTTCATCGAGGTGGCGCAGGTCCTGCCAGTCGAACGCCCGATGAGTTTGGCGGTATACGCATTGCAGCGGCTCATGATCGTCCTGCCACCAGAAGGCAGTGCGCATCATGGGGTGGCGCTCAAGGAACAACTGCCAGGCCGCTTCCATCGCCGGGCGCTGCAGTACCCCGTCCCAGCTGTAGCGTTGCTGCATCAGGTAGATGCCGCTGTGGGGTTGCAGCAGGGTGTGCAACAGCATGCCCTGTTGCATGGACGACAGCGGGTAGACGTCTTCGATGTTCGCCCAGTCCAGCGGTTCGGATGCCAGGGTTTTCGCTTGCTTGTGGCACAGCGCAAATGCCTGGCTGGCGGGGCGCAGGTCGGCTGCGCTGGCCAATCCGGCGAGTTCGTTCAAGCGTTGTGCCAGGCGCGGTGCCCAGTCGGCGGCGAGGGCGCCGTGGCTGCGCAGGTGCAGGCAGTCATCCTGCCACCAGGCGTCCAGGGTCAGCGGGCAAGTCGAAGCTGTCGCGGGGCTTGCGGCTTCGACCTGGGCCAGGATGCCACGCTCTTCGCGATGGCTGTCGAGGTTGCCGAGCCAGCGAATGGCCACCGATGCCGCCGGCAGATCACGCAGCGGTTCTTGCAGGTAGGTGTTGTCCGACAGGAAACGCAGGGCGCCATAGTCGACGCCGTGCTGCGGGTAGGCGCGCATTTGCGCGGTCAGGGCATGCAAGCGTTGCAGCAGGCTGTCGCCTTCGGGCTGGAGGAAGTACGGCACAGCCAGGGCCAATGGTCCCATGATGCGTGCCGGGTCGAGGTCGGCCACGGCAATCGGCGCATTTACCGGCAGGCGCTCGGCGCTTGGACGGGCATCGTGCACGCTCAGCGCAACCAGGCCATTGCCGCACAGTTCACGGCACTGTTCGACCACGGCAGCGGCCAACAGGCTGTTCCAGTCCAGTTGCAGCACTTCGCCCAAACGCTTGAGCTCACCTGAGGTGGCGGCCGGCAGGGTCTGCTCGACCACGCTGGCCGGCTGCTGGCTGTTCGGCAGTTGCAGCGTTTCCGTGCCGGCGTATTGCAGCCAGTGTTCCCAGGCGTCGTCCAGGGCATCGCCCTGTGCATGGGCCTGCTGGTGCCGCGTCCACTGAGTGAAATCGCCACCGGTGTAGGACAGGCGCACCGGCCGCTGATAGCGCAGTTGCGCCAGGGCCAGGTTGAGGTCAGTCAGCAGCAGCGACCAGGATGCCTCGTCCAGACACAGCGGATGAGCGGCCAGCAGCAGGGCGTGTTTGCCGTCCACCTCCAGCAGGCGGGCATGCAGGGTTTGGCCGGCGTCCAGTGCCAGCGCGTCGACACCGGCCTGGGCCAGGGCTTGCAGTTGCGCCGGGGCGCAGGTCTCCAGTTTCTCGGTGGCGATGACCGGGGCCTTGGCCGCGACCAGTACCCGTTGCTGCCACTGACCCTCCGGCAGGGCCTTGAGCGCCAGGCGCAAGGCCTGGTGGTGTTGCTGCAAGGCGCAGATGGCCTGGGTCAGCAGCTCGCTATCGAGCGTCTGGCTCAGCGCCACGCAACGCCAGGTGGCGTGCAACGGCCCTTGTTGCAGGCGCGCCAGTTGCCCGGCGGCCAGCGGCAGGTCATAGCCATCGGCAATCTCGTGTGCCACGCCATGGCTGGCATCGGCGCCCAGCACCCGGGCGATATCGGCGATGGTGCGATTCTCGAAGAGCTGGCGGGGCGTGAGTTTCAGCCCTTGCTGGTTGGCGCGGGCGATGATCTGCAAGTTGATGATCGAATCGCCGCCCAGGGCGAAGAAGTTGTCGTGCACGCCGACACGTTCCAGCTTCAGGACTTCCTGCCAGATGGCGGCCAACTGCGCTTCGACTTCATTGCGCGGCGCGACATGGGTGGCGCTGTCGTCCGTGGATTTTTGCGGGAGCGGCAAGCGCTGGACATCGACCTTGCCGTTGCGGGTCAGGGGCAGTTCGTCGAGGGTGATGAAGTGCGCCGGCACCATGTAGTCCGGCACCCGCGCACCCAGGTCGTTACGCAGTTTCGTGGCGGACAGCGACTGGCTGGCGACCAGGTAGGCCACCAGGCGCAAACTGCCGTCCAGTTCCACGGCACGGACCAGCGCCTGTTCGATCAGCGGCGACAGGCGCTTGAGCTGCGCTTCGACTTCGCCCAGCTCCAGGCGGTTGCCGCGGATCTTGACCTGACTGTCGACCCGACCGAGGAACGCCAGTTGGCCGTCCACTTGCCAGCGCACGCGGTCGCCAGTGCGATACCAGCGTTGCTGATCGGCGTCGAGATGGAAGCGTTCGGCGGTCAGGTCCGGGCGGTGCAGGTAACCCCGGGCCAGGGCGCCGTTGATCAGCAGTTCGCCGGATACCCCGGTGGGCACCAGGCGGCCGTTGGCATCGACCACTTGCAGTTGACGGTTCGGCAGTGGCCGGCCGAGGGCGATGCTGCGCAGGCCCGCCGGCAACTCGGTGGCAATCGCCCCGACTGTCGCTTCGCTCGGCCCATAGTGGTTGAAAACCCTGAGCCCTGGCGCCAGGCGGTTGACCTGTTCCAGCAGCGCCGGGCTGAGGGCGTCGCCGCCGAAGACCAGCAGGGCGCGGGGCAGCAGGCGGGCATCGGGCAACGCCTGCAACAGGCCGGCCAGATGACTTGGGGTGATCTTCAGCACATCCACCGGGTGTTGGTCGAAGAGTTCGGCCAGTGCCAGGGGGCTGAAACCGCTGTCTTCATCCACCAGCAACAAGCTGGCGCCGCTGCACAGGGCGCCGAACAGTTGGGTGTGGCCCAGGTCGGCGGCGATGCTGGACAGCAAGCCGTAGCGAGCCGCCGGTGGCGGGTTGAGCACTGCGTGCACCGCCGTCAGGTAATCGACGATGGACTGGTGCTCGACCACCACGCCCTTGGGGGTGCCGGTGGAGCCCGAGGTGTAGATCACGTAGGCAGCATCGGTCGGGCTGTGGACCACGACCGGTGGCGTGTCTGGCTGGGAGGCGATGGCGTCGGTCTGTTCCGCCAACCACAGCGTCGGCGTGTGCTCGGCCAGGTCTTTGAGCAGGGGTGAAGCGGCGGCACCGATCAGCAGTGCGGCGCGGCTGTCCACCAGCACGTCGGCCAGGCGCCCGGCAGGCTGCTTGAGGTCCAGCGGCAGATAGGCGGCGCCGGCCTTGAGGGTGGCCAGCAGGGCGATCACGAACTCGGCGCTGCGTTCCAGGGCCAGTGCCACCACGCTGTCGTGGCCGATGCCCTGGGCACGCAAATACTGGCTGAGGCGGTTGGCCTGCTGATCCAGTTCACGGTAAGTCAGGGCGCTCTGGCGGTCGCGCACCGCCAGCTGTTGCGGGTGGGCGGCCACCTGTTGTTCGAAGCGCTGGTGCAGGCACGTAGCGGCTACCGGCAGTTGTACACCACGGCCCTGCACGAGCAATTGCTGGCGTTCTTCAGGGCTCAGCCATTCAAGCTCGCTGACCCGGCACTGCGCGTGCGCCGTCATCGCCAACAGGATCGCGCGCAATTGGGCCGACAACACCGCGACTTCGGCATCGCTGAAGCGACTGCGGTCGTAGCTGATCAGGTAGTGCAGTTGTTTGTCCGGCACCACGATCAGCGACAACGGGAAGTGGTTGCGGCCTTGGGTGTGGGTAATGCCATCGACCTGCTGGTCGCTGCTCGGGGCACTGAAACTCAAGCCACCGGTGTCCTGGTTAAGTGCGTCGGTGACCGGGAAGTTCTCGAACACCAGGATCGAGTCGAACAGCGCTTGTTCAGCGGCGATGCGCGTCATCGACTTGAGTTTGCCCAGTGGCAGGTAGGCGTGGTGGCGCAGATCGCTGTTGGCTTGCTGCAAGTGTTGCAGCCAGTCCACCAGGGTCGGCTCGTCGGCCCATTGCACGCGCAGCGGCAAGGTATTGATGAACAGCCCGACGGTGCTGTCTACCGCCGCCAGGTTCTCCGGACGCCCGGCGACTGTGACGCCATAGACCACGTCGTCACGCCCGGCGTGTTGGCCCAGCAGCAGTGCCCAGGCGCCCTGGATCAGCGTGTTGATGGTCAGGTCATGCTGACGGGCGAAGTGCGCCAGTTGCTCGGTTTCGCTGGCGGCCAGCAGGCTTTCCCGTTCGGCGAACGGTGCCCCCGCAGGCGCTGGCTGGCGTACGGCGAAGCTGGGCAGTGGGGTCGGCTCGCTGACGTCCTGCAACTGTTCGCGCCAGAAGCTTTCGGTGGCGGCCATGTCCTGTTCCGCCAGCCAGGCGATGTAGTCTCGATAAGGGCGGGTCGGCGCCAAGTGGGCGGGGCGGCCATGGGCTTGTTCGTAGTACAGCGCCAGCCACTCCTGCACGGCGATGCCGACGCTCCAGCCGTCCATGAGGATGTGATGGAAGGTCCAGATCAGATGCCAGCGCTCGGGGGCCAGGCGCACCAGGCACACGCGCATCAGCGGCGAGTCATTCAGCTCCAGGGGTTGTGCCCGTTGTTCCAGTGCCAACTGTTCCAGCGCGGCCTGCGGCTCGGCGCGGTCCTGCCAGTCCAGTTCAGTCAAGGGCAACTCAACGTCCTGTTGCACCACCTGATAGGCATCGTCCAGTTCCTCCCAGAGAAAAGCACTGCGCAGCACCGCGTGACGCTGCATCAGCGCCTGCCAGGCACCACGAAAAGCGCTCAATTGCAGCGGGCCGTTCATGTCCAGGCTCAACTGCTGGTAATACACCCGCGAATCCGGTTCGTAGACGCTGTGGAACAACAGGCCGTGCTGGGTCGGCGAAAGGGAGTAGATGTCTTCGATGTTGTTCATGCTTGTTTGGTCCATTTCAAAGTCTTGAAAACTCAAGTGAGTCGATCAGGGCGCCGCGCCGGTCCGAGACCTGCGCGGGCGCGGCGTCGCTCGCTAGCTTTGGGAATTGGGTTTGGTCTTGAGTTTGCCCAGCAGCTTGTCCAGGGACTTCTGGTTCAGCGCCTTGGCCAGCGGGAAATCCGCTGGCATCAGCGAACCGGCCTGCGGGTCGAGGCAGTGCTCGACCAGCGCCTGCAAGTGTTCCAGCAGACGAGCGGGCAAACGGCTGTCGGCGTTCGGCGTGACGCTGTGCCATTCGACACGCAACACGCCGTCCTCCAGCCAGGCCACTACTTCACGGGCATGGGTCACTCGGTTCACCGGGGCCACCTCCGGCGGCGGGGTCAGGCTGCTGGCGCGTAACCAGCCCTCTGGCGTTTGCTCATGCCCCAGGTAGTTGAACAGCACATCACCGTGGCTGGCCGGCAACTCGCCGCGCTGACGCAGCAAGCCGTAGCCAAGGCCTTGGCCGGGTACGTCACGCAAGGCTTGCTTGGCGTTGCGCACCTGCTCGCCCGCGGCACCGTGGGCGTTCACCCGCAGTGGGTACAGCGTGGTGAACCAGCCGACGGTGCGGCCGACGTCCAGCCCGGCAAACGGTGCGTCACGTCCGTGGCGCTCAAGGTCCACCACGATATCGCTGCGCTGTTCGACCTCGGCCAGGGTCGCGGCGAGGGCGGCGATCAGCAGTTCTTCCGGTTGCGTGCGGTACGCCGCGTGGGACTCGGTCAGCCATTGCTGCGTGCGGCTGGCATCCCAGCAGGCCGCCAGTGTCTGGCGCTCGGCGACCGTGGCCATTGGCGGCCGGTTCGTGCCGACCTGGGCACTCCAGTAGCGATGCTCGGTAGCAGCCTTCGCGGCATGGGCTTGCAGGTGTTCGGCCCATTGACGATACGAGGTGGTTTTTGCCGGCAACGCCGCGCTTTCGCCACGTTCCAGGGCGGGGTACAGCTGTTGGAAGTCTTCCAGCAGCGGCGTCCAGGACACCGCATCGACCACCAGGTGATGGGCCACCAGGTACAGGCGCTGCGGCGTGCCCTCCAACAGGGCTGCGGCAAACAACGGGCCGTGTTGCAGGTCCAGGCTCTGCGCGACGTGCAGCAGTTGTTCCGGGCGCTCGCAGCGGGTCAGTTTGGCCGGGGCCACCGGCGCGATGTGCGCCTGCCATTGCCCGTCGATGTTGCTGAAACGCAAGCGCAGGGCGTCGTGGTGGGCCACCAGCCGGTCCAGCGTGGCTTGCACGATGGCCGGTTCCAGGCGACGGTCGCTGTCGGCCAGAACCGATTGGTTCCAGTGGGCGGCCTGGACCTGCTGCTGGTCGAAGAACCACTGGTGCAACGGCATCAGCGGCATTGGCCCGGTCACGTCGCCTTGCTCGGCCTGGGTCAACAGAGTCGTGGTCACGTGGGCCAGCGCCGCCGGGGTCGGCGAACGGAACAGGTCCCGTGGCGTGAGCGAATAGCCCTGTTCACGCAGGCGCGAGATCAGTTTCAGGCCGAGGATCGAGTCACCACCCAGGGCAAAGAAACTGTCCGAGGTGCCGACTTCACGGCCGCCGGTCAAGGTGTCGCCGAGCAGTTCGCCGAACAACTGGCAGAGCAGGCGTTCCAGCTCGTTGCGCGGTGCCGCGTAGTCTTTCTGGGTGCTTGGCAGGGGCAGGGCAGCCAGGGCCTTGCGGTCGATCTTGCCGTTGGTGCTCAGGGGCAGGGCCGGGATTTGCACCCACACCGCCGGCACCATGTACGCCGGCAGTTCGGCCGCAAGCTGGGTGTCGAGGTCCGACTGCGCGGTGCTACTGCTGTAGAACGCCACCAGGCGGTTGTCGATGACCAGGGTGCAGGCGCCGGTGATGGCCGGCAGGTTAAGCAGCGCTGAGTCGATTTCCCCCAGCTCGATGCGCTGGCCGCGCAATTTCACCTGATGGTCGAGACGCCCCAGGTACTCGATGTTGCCATCAGCCAGGAAGCGGCAACGGTCACCGGTGCGGTACAGGCGATCACCGGCCACGAATGGACTGGTGAGGAAGCGTTCCTCGGTCAGGTCCGGGCGTTTCAGATAACCCCGGGCCACGCCAACGCCACCGATGTACAGCTCGCCGATGCTGCCAATCGGCAACGGTTGCATGGCCTCGTCGAGGATGTACAAACGCAGGTTGGCAATGGGCTTGCCGATCGGCACGATCACGTCGTTGGCCGAGCAACGCCAGACCGAGACGTCGATGGCCGCTTCGGTCGGGCCGTACAGGTTGATCAGGGCCGCTGGGTGCTGGCCCATGAAACGCCGCACCAGATCCACCGGCAGGGCTTCACCGCTGGCGAACACCTGGCGCAGGCTATGGCAGTTGATCAGGCTCGGTTCTTCGACAAAGGCACGGAGCATCGACGGTACGAAGTGCAAGGTCGTGACCCGCTCCTGCTGGATCAACTGACTGAGATAGGCCGGGTCGCGATGCCCGTCCGGGCGGGCGACCACCAGGGTCGCGCCGGTGATCAGCGGCCAGAAGAACTCCCACACCGACACGTCGAAGCTGTACGGGGTCTTTTGCAGAACACGGTCGTTCGGGCCAATCGGGAAGGCGTCCTGCATCCAGTGCAGGCGGTTCATCAAGGCGCCGTGTTCGTTCATCACGCCTTTGGGTTGGCCGGTGGAACCGGAGGTGTAGAGCACGTAGGCCAGGTCGTGAGCTTCAACGCTGATCGGCTCGAACGCTGGGGCCTGGGGCAGAGTGTCGAGGGTCCAGGCCTGATGCCCGGCGGGCAGGCGCGCCAGCCACTGCGCCTGGGTCAAGGTGACCTTGGCATCGGCGTCTTCGATCAGGAACGCCAGGCGTGCAGCCGGCAATTCCGGGTCCAGCGGCAACCACGCGGCGCCGGCATGGACGATGCCGAGCAAGGCCACGACCATCTCCACCGAACGCTCCATGCACAGCGGCACGATGCTGTCGGTGCCTACACCGGCGGCGCGCAGGGCCCGGGCAACGGTTTGCGCCCGTTGATCCAGTTCGGCATAGCTCAGGCGCTGGCCTTCGAACACCAGCGCTGGGGCGTTGGGGCTCAGAGCTGCCTGTTGACTGAGCGCGGTGTGCAGGTTGGTCGGGCCGCTGTAGTGACGTTCGGTGGCGTTCCAGCGATCCAGTTGCTGCTGATCCTGCTGTTGCGGGAACAGTTCGACCAGCGTGCGCCCAGGGGTTGCCACCAAGGCATCAAGCAGCGCACACCACTGCGCGCTCCAGCGTTGCATCGTCGTTTCGTCGAACAAGGCCGATTGGTATTCCAGCGCCAGCGTCATGTCGCTGCCATCGTCCTGGACTTCCCAGCTCTGTTCGAACTTGGCGTCGATCACCGGCAGCATCTGCTCTTCGACGTTCAGCCCCGGCCATTGGCTGCTGTCCACCCGGCCATAGTTGAGGGAGAACAGCACCTGGAACAGCGGTGTACGGTTCAGGTCGCGGTTTTGCGCGACAGCACCGACCAGGGTGGCGAAGGGCAGGTCGGCATGGGCCTGGGCTGCGCGCAGGTCGGCCTCAAGGCTGGTGAGCAATTGCTCGGCCGGAGCCCGTTGGTCGACGTCGCTGCGGATCACCAGGGTGTTGACCAGACAGGCCAGCAGTGTCTGGGCTTGCGGTTGATCACGCTGGTCCGCCGGGGTGCCGAAGCGAATCTCCCGTTGACCGCTGTAACGCGCCAGCAGCGCGCTCAAGGCCGTGGCGAGCACCACATAGGTGGTGGTGCCGCGCTGACGGGCGAACTGACGGATGGCTTCGGCGCGCTGGGTGCCGAGACGGAGGGTCAGTTGCCGAGCGCGACGATCTGCTTCGGCGCCACGCGGATGGTCGATGGGCAGGTCGAGTTGGTAGTCTTCCTGGCCCAGGTGGTTTTTCCAGTAGTCCAGGCTGTCACTGCGTCGGGCCTGGGTGTCCGGGTGCTGTTGCCACAGGGCGAAATCGACGTAGTCGATCTCCAGCGGCGTCCAGGCCGGCGACTGCCCGTTGAGGCCGGCGGCGTAGGCCTGGGTCAGTTCGTCGATGAGCAACTGCATGGCCCAACCGTCGGTGGCACTGTGGTGCAGGCACACCAGCAGCAGGTTTTCGTCGCTGCCCTGACGTTGCAGCAGATGCGCGCGCCAAGGTGCGGCGGCGGCCAGGTCGAACGCTGTCATCAGTTCGTCCTGGGCGTTGGCGCAGGCCGAGGCCCAGTCCTGGGTCGCGACTTCAGTGACCGCGAGCGCCGGTCCGTGGTCGTCGATCAGCAATTGCGGCTCGCCGTCGACTTCGACAATCCGGCTGCGCAGCACCAGATGGCGCTGGCTGAGCTGCTCAAAGGCCTCGCGCAAGACCTGGACCTGCAGCTCACCGCGCAAGGTCAGGGCAAACGGCATGTGGTACTCGCGGGATTCCGGCACCAGGCGACTGAGCATCCAGAATCGGCGCTGGGCCAGACCCAGGGGCAATTGCGCCGGGCGCGGTTGTGCGCTGATCGACTCACCGGGCATGGCCGCGCGCAGATGCTCGGCCAGGGCCGCGACCGTCGGTTGGGCGAACACCAGCGGCAAGGGCAGGGAAACCCCAAGGCGCTCACGGACCCGACTGACCAGGCGGGTGGCCAGCAAGGAGTGGCCGCCGAGTTGGAAGAAGTGATCTTCGATGCCGACTGGCGAACAACCCAGCACTTCGCCGAACAGTTCGCAGAGTACGCTTTCAGTGGCGTTGCGCGGTGCTGTGCGCGGCTGGTCGCTTTGGCTCTGTGGCAGCGGCGTGGCGGCCAATGCCTTGCGGTCGAGCTTGCCGTTGCTGTTGAGCGGCAGGCTGTCGAGCTGCACGAACAGGCTGGGCTGCATGTGCGCGGGCAGGCTGTCGCTCAACTCGGCACGCAGGGTCGCCTCATCGGCGTCTCCGCACCAGAAACTCACCAGGCGCTGGTCGAGCAACAAGGTAGCGGCATCGCGAACACCGGCCTGCGCGAGCAGTGCGGCGTCGATTTCCCCCAGCTCGATGCGCTGGCCGCGCAACTTCACCTGATGGTCGAGACGCCCCAGGTACTCGATGTTGCCATCGGCCAGGAAGCGGCAACGGTCGCCCGTGCGGTACAGGCGGTCACCGGCCACGAATGGACTGGCGAGGAAGCGTTCCTCGGTCAGGTCCGGACGTTTCAAGTAACCACGGGCCACGCCGACGCCACCGATGTACAGCTCGCCGATGCTGCCAATCGGCAACGGTTGCATGGCCTCGTCGAGGATGTACAAGCGCAGGTTGGCGATGGGCTTGCCGATCGGCACGATCACGTCGTTGGCCGAGCAACGCCAGACCGAGACGTCGATGGCCGCTTCGGTCGGGCCGTACAGGTTGATCAGGGCCGCTGGGTGCTGGCCCATGAAACGCCGCACCAGATCCACCGGCAGGGCTTCACCGCTGGCGAACACCTGGCGCAGGCTATGGCAGTTGATCAGGCTCGGTTCTTCGACAAAGGCACGGAGCATCGACGGTACGAAGTGCAAGGTCGTGACCCGCTCCTGCTGGATCAACTGACTGAGATAGGCCGGGTCGCGATGCCCGTCCGGGCGGGCGACCACCAGGGTCGCGCCGGTGATCAGCGGCCAGAAGAACTCCCACACCGACACGTCGAAGCTGTACGGGGTCTTTTGCAGAACACGGTCGTTCGGGCCAATCGGGAAGGCGTCCTGCATCCAGTGCAGGCGGTTCATCAAGGCGCCGTGTTCGTTCATCACGCCTTTGGGTTGGCCGGTGGAACCGGAGGTGTAGAGCACGTAGGCCAGGTCATGAGCTTCGACGTTGATCGGCTCGAACGCTGGGGCCTGGGGCAGGGCGTCGAGGGTCCAGGCCTGATGCCCGGCGGGCAGGCGCGCCAGCCACTGCGCCTGGGTCAAGGTGACCTTGGCATCGGCGTCTTCGATCAGGAACGCCAGGCGTGCAGCCGGCAATTCCGGGTCCAGCGGCAACCACGCGGCGCCGGCATGGACGATGCCGAGCAAGGCCACAACCATTTCCACCGAACGCTCCATGCACAGCGGCACGATGCTGTCGCTGCCCACGCCGGCCGCACGCAGGGCCCGGGCAACGGTTTGCGCCCGTTGATCCAGCTCGGCATAGCTCAGGCGCTGGCCTTCGAACACCAATGCCGGGGCGTTAGGGCTCAGGGCGGCTTGTTGACTGAGCGCGGTGTGCAGGTCGGTCGGGCCGCTGTAGTTGCGCTCGGTGGCGTTCCATTCGACCAGTTGACGCTGACGTTCTGCCGCTGGCAACGGTGACCAGTCGCCGAGACGGGTCTGTGGTGCTTCGAGCATGGTTTCCAGCAGTTGTTGCCATTGTTCCAGCCAACGCCGGGCCGTGGTTTCGCTGAACAGCGCGGCGCGGTACTCCAGCAACACAGACAGCACCTCGCCGTCGTGCACTTCCCAGTTCAGGTCGTACTTGGTGGCCTGGGCGGTCACCGCCCGTTCGCTGACCTGCAACTGCGGCCATGGCTGGCTCGACGAATCGGCGTTCTGCATGGCGAACAGCACTTGGAAGAGCGGCGTCTGGCCGAGGCTGCGCGAAGGTTTCAGGTGTTCCACGACCTGGTCGAACGGCACGTCCTGATGCTGCTGGGCATCCAGCACACGGTTGCGCACCTGGCCCAGCAAACCTTCGAAATCCAGCGTCGGATCCAGATCGGCGCGCATGACCACGGTGTTGACGAAGCAGCCGATCAGCGGTTGCAGCTCGGCGAATGGACGCTGGGCCACCGGGCTGCCGACCCGTACGTCGCGCTGGTTGGCGTAGCGCCCCAAGAGCAACTGCGCCGCACCGAGCATGAGCATGTACAGCGTGGCGCCGCGTTGCTGGGCGAACTGCCGCAGGCGTGCCACCAGGGCAGACGGCAATTGCAGTTGCACTGCGCCGGCCGCTGGGGCGAGCTGGTTCGGACGGCCCTGTTCGGTCGGCAGGTCCAGCAGGTAGTCGCCGTCCTCCAGTTGGTTGCGCCAGTATTCCAGTTGGCTGCTGAACATGGTCTGTTGACTGGGCTCGCGCTGCCAGAGGGCATAATCGGGGTATTGCAGCGCCAGCGCCGGCAGTGCCGCCGGAGTGCCCTGGCACTGGGCGGTGTAGAACTGTCGCAGCTCATCCAGCAGGTTCTGGCTGGAGGCGTCATCGGTGGCGCAGTGGTGCAGGCTGAGCAACAGCAGCGACTGGGCGCCGCCGCTGCGTTGCAGCAGTGTGGCACGCACGGGCACTTCGGCGGCGAGGTCGAAACGGCGGCCAGTTTGCGCGTGGATCGCCGCGTCGGTCAGTTGTTGCCACTGCTCGTCGCTGGCGGCCTGCAGTGGCGTGACTTGCAAGGTGATAGCGACTTGCGGTTCGACGATCAGCGCCAACTCACCGTCGCTGTCGCGCACGATGCGGCTGCGCAGGATTTCGTGGCGTTGGACCACATTGTTCAGGGCCATTTGCAGGGCCTGGACATCGAGTTCGCCGTCCAGTTGCACGGCGCTGACCACGTTGTATTCACCACCGCCGGCGCTCAGTTGTTCGAGGAACCACAGGCGTTGCTGTTCGAACGACAGCGGCAGGCGTACCGGACGTGCCGGTGCAGCGAAGGTCGCCGCCGGGGCTTGCAGGGGATCGCCCAGCAGCGCGGCCAAGGCTTCAAGGGTTGGGTGTTCAAATACCGAGCGCAACGGTGGCACGCTGGTGAACTGTTGACGCAGGCGGGCAAACAGCGCCGCCGCCAGCAGCGAGTGGCCGCCGAGGTAGAAGAAGTGGCTGTCACGGCCGATCTGCGACGACGGCACGTTCAGCAACTCGGCCCACAGGGCGGCCAGTTGCTGTTCGGCGGCGCTGCGCGGTGGCTGCAGAGCGTCTGGCGCGGCTTGGATGTCCGGGGCCGGCAAAGCCTTGCGGTTGAGTTTGCCGTTGT
Source organism: Pseudomonas sp. P105 (assembly GCF_032614175.1). Classification (NCBI taxonomy): domain Bacteria; kingdom Pseudomonadati; phylum Pseudomonadota; class Gammaproteobacteria; order Pseudomonadales; family Pseudomonadaceae; genus Pseudomonas; species Pseudomonas sp. P105. The sequence continues at coordinate 3,638,220 of NZ_CP126693.1, read as the reverse complement.
CGGTCAGCGGCAACTCATCGAGCAGCACGAATGCCGAGGGCACCATGTAGTCGGGCAGGGCGGCGCCAATGGCTTTGCGCCAGGCGTGAATATCGGCCTGCTGGTCGCAGGTCACGTAGGCCACCAGGCGCTTGTCGCCGGGCACGTCTTCACGGGCCAATACCACGGCCTGGCGCACGCCCGGTTGGGCGCCGATCAGGGTTTCAATTTCTCCCAGTTCGACGCGGAAGCCACGAATCTTCACTTGATGATCCATGCGTCCCAGGTATTCGAGCTGGCCGTCGGGCAGCCAGCGCACCAGGTCGCCGGACTTGTACATCCGCGCGCCGGGCTGCGACGAGAACGGGTCTTCGATGAACACCTTCGCGGTCTGCTCGGCACGGTTGAGGTAGCCCAGGGTCACGCCGGCACCGCCGATGTGCAGTTCCCCCGGGACGCCCACCGGCATCGGGTTGAGGAAAGCATCGAGCACGTAAGTGCGCACGTTGGCGATCGGCCGGCCAATGATCGGCCGCAGCGGGAAGTCATCCACCGCGCAACCGGTTGCATCGACCGTGCATTCGGTTGGGCCGTAGGTGTTGAAGAAGCGGCTGCCGGCAATCGACGGCAAGCGCTGCCATAGCTGCGCATCCACCGCATCGCCACCGAACAGCACGAAGCGCGGCAGGTACACCTCGCCACGACGAACGCCGTCACTTTCAAGCAAGGCCTTGAGCTGTGCGGGGGTGCACTCGAAGGCTTCCAGACGGGTGTTGCGGAAGAACCCAGCCAAGGCCTCGGGGTCGTAGCGCACGTCTTCCGGGGTCAGGTACAGGCTGTGGCCGTCGAGCAGCAGGATCAGCTCGGCCACCGAGCTGTCGAAGGCGAACGAGTAGTTGAAGCTGGTGCGCATCGGCTGGTCGGTGTAGCGGCGATACAAGCCATGGATGCGCGCCCAGGCCAGGTTGACCACCGAGCCATTGGTCACCAGGGTGCCCTTGGGCTTACCGGTCGAGCCGGAGGTGTACATGATGTAGGCCAGGTCTTGCGGGCCGGCGAGCGGGGCAGGGTTGCTGTCCGGCTGGTTGGCGAACAGTGCTGCGTCGCTGTCCAGGCGCAAGCGTGGCAGTTCGGCGCCCAGCTGTTCCAGCAAACCCTGCTGGCCGAGGAACAGTGCCGGCTGCGCGTCTTCAAGCATATACGCCAGGCGATCCACCGGGTAGGTCGGGTCCAGCGGTACATAAGCGCCGCCGGACTTGAGAATGCCCAGCAGGCCGACCAGCAGTTCCAGCGAACGCTCGACACACAGCGCCACCGGGCGGTTGGCACCGACACCACAGCTGCGCAGGTAATGCGCCACCTGGTTGGCGCGCCGATTCAGTTCGCCGTAGCTCAGGCTGCGGCCTTCGAAACACAGGGCGTCGCGTTCCGGGGTGCGCTCGGCCTGTTGTTCAAACAACTGGGCAAAGGTCAGGTGCGTCGGCACCTGCATCTCGGTGCGGTTCCACTCGACCACGGTGCGTTGCCACTCCGCGTCCATTAGCAGCGGCAAGGCGGCGACCGGGCGCTGTGGCTCGGCGAGCATGTGTTCGAGCAGATGCTCCAGGCGCGCGAGAGTCTGGTGGGCGCTGTCGGCGACGAACAGGTCTAGGGCGAACATCAGCTCCAGCTGGATCGGCGCATTGGCCGGGCACAGCACGTGCAAGTCCAAGTCGCATTCGGAGTGCCGCAGCGGCGTGTCCAGGGCTTCGAATTCCAGCCCGGGGAAGCGCAACCGCGACTCCATGGCCAGTTGCTGGGCGACCATCACCTGGTACAGCGGTGCATGGCTGAGGCTGCGTGGCAGTTGCAGGCTGTCGACCAATTGTTCGAACGGCAGGTCCTGATGCAGCAAGCCATTGCGCATACGCTCGGCCACTTGTTTGACCAGGGCGGTGAAGTCGGCTTGCGGCTCGAAGTCGGCGCGGATCGCCAGGTTGTTCAGCAAGATGCCCAGCAGGCCTTCGGTGCCCGGCTGTTCCCGGTGGGTGACCGGGGTGCCGACCAGTACCGTGGCGTCGCCGCTCAAACGGTGCATCAGCACGGCAAAACCGGCGAACAGGACGGTGAACGGCGTGGTGCCGAGGCGACTGGCAAAGGCTTGCACTCGACCACTGAGGTCGGCGCTGAGTTCACGCTGCACGATCCCGGCGCGGTAGCTTTGCACCGACGGCCGAGGATGATCGGTGGGCAAGGCCAGCAGCGGGCTGGCGTCGCTGTCGCGACGGTCCAGGGTGGTGGTCCAGTAATCGAGTTGGCGCTTGAGTTCCGCGCCTTGCAGGTGTTCGCGCTGCCAGAGGGCGAAGTCAGCGTATTGCAGTGGCAGGGCCGGCAGGGCGGCGGGCGCGCCGTTGCAACGGGCTTCATAACCCAGGGCCAGCTCGCGCAGGGCGATGGTGGCCGACCAGGCGTCCGAGACCAGGTGATGCAGGGCGATGCCGAGCACATGCTCGTCCGGCGCCAGGCGCAGCAAGCGCGCCCGCAGCAACGGAGGGCAGGTCAGGTCGAACGGTTGCTCGAAGGTGTCTTGCAAGGCATTGAACTGCGCGCCGGCGCGGGCGGTGGCGGTCAGGCTCGACAAGTCTTCGAAGGGCAGCGAGATGTCCAGCGTTGGGCTGATGCGCTGGCAGGGCACGCCGTTGTTATTGTGGATGCCGGTACGCAGGATTTCGTGGCGCACCAGCAGATCGTTCAGGCTGGCGTGCAGCGCCTGGACGTTGAGTTCACCCTTGAGGTGCAGGGCGAACGGGATGTTGAACAGGGTGGTGCCCGGCGTCAGTTGTTCGATGAACCACAGACGCTGTTGCGAGAACGACAGCGGTAGCAGCGGCGGACGAGGCTGGGCCTTGGGCACGCTGAGCGCGTTGGCGTGTGGTGCGGCGGCCTCGGCCTGGCGGGCGGCGATGGCTTTGGCCAGCAAGGCCACGGTCGGCTGTTCGAACAACACCCGCAACGGCAGGTCGAGCTTGAATTGGGTGCGCAGGCGGGCCACGATCTGGGTCGCCAGTAGTGAATGCCCACCGAGGGTGAAGAAGTTGTCTTCCACGCCTACTGTGTCGCGCCCCAGGACCTCGGCCCAGACAGACGCCACGCTGGTTTCCAGCGCGTTGCGCGGGGCGATGCTGTGCTGGGTGTCGGCCTGCCAGTCCAGCTCACGGGCGGCGAGGGCTTTGCGATCGACCTTGCCGTTGTTGTTCAGGGGCAGCTTGTCCAGGCAGACGAAGGCCGCCGGCACCATGTACGGCGGCAGTTGCGCGCGCAGGTGCTCGCTCAGGTCGTCGCTGCCCAGGGCCTGGTCATGGGCCGCCCAGTACGCCACCAGCCAGGCTTCGCCGACGGTGTTTTCCCGCAGCAGGACCGCGGCTTCCCGCACGTTCGGGTGCTGCGCGAGACGGTGTTCGATTTCCGTCAGCTCGATCCGGTGCCCGCGCAGTTTGACCTGCTGGTCGCGGCGGCCGAGGTATTCGATCACCCCGTCTGCACGCCAGCGCCCCAGGTCACCGGTGCGGTACAGGCGACCTTCGAGTTGAGGATGGTCGATAAAGGCGTCAGCGGTGCGTTGCGGGTCGTGCAGATAGCCGCGGCCGACGCCGACGCCCCCGACACAAATTTCCCCGGCCACGCCGACCGGCACCGGGCGCAGGGCTTCGTCCAGCACATACAGGCGGTTGTTGGCGGTCGGCTGGCCGATGGGCATGTGGCTGACTTCGGCCCCCGGTGCTTCGAAAATCGGCTGGAAGGCCACGTCGTCGGCGCATTCAGCCGGCCCGTAGGCGTTCATCAAGGCAATGTCGGGGAACCGGGCGAACCAGTCGCGGGCCACGGTCGGCGGCAGGGCTTCACCGGTGGGCAGTACCCAGCGCAGGTCCGGCAGTTGCAAATCGCACGGGCACAGCGCGAGCAAGGTGCGCATCAGGCTCGGGACGATTTCCAGCACGTTCAGGCGCTCGCTGGCGAGCACTTGCAGCAGGCGTTGCGGGTCGTGGGCGACCTCATCCGGGAGAATGTGCACGGTGGCACCGAGCACCGGCGCGGCGAGGAACTGCCACACCGAAATGTCGAACGCCACCGAGGCGGTCTGGGGAATCCGGTCGGCGGCGCTGAGGCCCAGGGCCGGTACTTTGCCGAAGATGTTGTTGAGCATGCCGCGCTGTTCGATCATCACACCCTTCGGAGTGCCGGTCGAACCGGAGGTGAACAGCACGTAGGCCAGGCTGTCCGGACCGGCGAGCACCGGCAGAGGCGCGTCGTTGCCCGACGTCCAGCAGGCCTCGGCGAACAGCGCCTCAGGCCCCCGGTCGAGGCCGCTGAGCAGTTGATCGAGCAGGCCGCTGCAGGCTTCGCTCGCCACCAGCAGAGGCGCGCGGGATAGCCCGAGGATTTCCCGCAGGCGCTCGGGCGGGTGATTGACCTCAAGGGGCAGCATCGCTGCGCCCGCCTTGAACACGGCCAGCATCATGGTCAACAGCGCCAGGCCACGAGGGGCCACCAGCGCGACCAGTTGATCTGCACCGGCGCCGGCCTCGCGCAGGGCATGAGCCAGGCGCGTGGAACGCAGGTCCAGCTCGGCGTAGGTCAGTGACTCACCGGCGCAGATCGCGGCGACCTGATCACCGCGCTGGGCGACCTGGGCGGCAAACAGCTCGGCGTAGCTTTGATCCAGCGGGAAATCGTGGCGGTTGAGTGCCCACTCGCCCAGCAACTGTTGGCGCTCCTCGGCGGCCAGCAGTTCGAAGCTGGCCAACGGCGCGTCGGGGGCGGCGAGCATGCTGCGCACCAGGTTGGCGATGTGGCCCAGCAGGCGCTGCACGGTGGCAGCCTCGAAACGTTCGCGGTCATAGGACACGCGGATGCCCAGCTGTTCCCCCGGCAGGATCACCACGGTCAAGCCGTAGTGGGTGTGCACGCTGTGGTCCATGCCTTCGAGGCTGAACTGGAAGCCGCCTTCGAGGATCTGTTCGTCGATGGGCGCGTTTTCGAATACCAGGATGCTGTCGAACAGGGTCTCGCCCCGGGGGAAATCGCTCCAGCCCTGGATGTCGGTCAACGGCGTGTGCTCGAAGTCACGCATGTCGACGTTGAGCTTTTGCAGGTCGCCCAGCCAATTGCCGAGCGTGGCATTCGGGTCCACCGACACCCGCAGTGGCAGGGTGTTGATGAACAGGCCGATCATTTGCGCGACGCCGGTCAGGTCGGCCGGACGCCCGGCCACGGTGACGCCGAAGACCACGTCCTGTTGCCCGCTGTAGCGCGCCAGCAGCAGTGACCAGACGCCCTGGAAAAACGTGTTCGGGGTGATCCGCCGATTGCGGCAGAACGCCGCCAGCGCCTGGGTTTCCTGCTCGTTCAGGTGAATCAGTTGGTCGTCCACCAGCACCGCATCGGTGTAGCGGTCGCGGGTCACGCCGTTGTCCACGGTCAGTGGTGTGGGCGCGTTTAGCCCTTGCAACTGGCCGCGCCAGAATTGCTCGGCCTTGCCCGCATCCTGGCGTTGCAGCCACTGGATGTAATCGCGAAACGGCCGAGGGCTTTTCAGCTCTGGCGTGCGGTCGTTGCACAGTGCTTCGTAGACTTTGAGGAAGTCCACGGTCACCAGGGAAATGCACCAGGCGTCCATCAGGATGTGGTGGAAGCTGCGAATGAATTCGTAGGACTCGTCAGCCAGGCGCACCAGTCGAAAGCGAATCAGCGGTGGCTTGGACAGGTTGAAGCCGACTTTCTGCTCGTCTTCCAGCAGGGTGCGGATCCGTGCTTCCTGCTCATGGGGGGCGAGCCCGCGCAAATCGAGGGTGTCCAGCGGTACCTTGACCTGACGATGGATCACCTGCACCGGTTGCTTCTGGCTTTTCCACTGGAAGCTGGCGCGCAGGGAAGGGTGCAGCGCTACCACCTGGCGCCACGATTCGAGGAACGCGCCTTCATCGATGGCCCCGCCGATGCGGTAGCGATCCTGCATCAGGTAGACACCGGAGTCTTCGTGCAGCAGGGAGTGGAACAGCATCCCTTGTTGCAGCGGCGACAGCGGGTAAATGTCTTCGATCGGGTTGCCGGTGGTTTTTTCGCTGGTCATTGAAAGGGTCCTGCGTAAATAGGGGCGACGGTGGTGGCGTGGTGACGAGAAGAACCGCTCACAGGTTGGCCTCGTCCAGTTCGGCCATCAGCGCTTGCATTTCGTCATCGGACAGGCCCGAGGCGCTGAATTCGGTGCTGTCGGCTTGCGGCTCGGCGGCGCTCGGATGCAGCGGTTGCGCGACCTCGGCCATGGCCGCGACGGTCTGGCGTTCGAAGACTTGCTTGGCCGACAGCGCGATGCCTTGCTCATGGGCCTGGGCCACCACTTGCAGGCTCAGGATCGAGTCGCCGCCGATGGCGAAAAAGTTGTCGGTGACACTCACTGTCGAGAGTTTCAAGACCTTGGCGACGATGGCTTGCAGGGTGGTTTCCATGGCGTTGCGCGGCGCCACGTGGGCGCTTTCGTCGAGCTGCTCCGGGTCGGGCAACTGGCGGGTGTCGAGCTTGCCGTTGGGCGTGCGCGGAAAGCTCGTCAGGGTCAGCACCAGGGCCGGCACCATGTACGACGGCAGACGCTCGCCGAGGAAACGCTTGATCGCCTCCGAGTCCGGTGCGTAGCCGTGGGCGGCCAGGACATAGGCGAGCAAGCGCTTGCCGGCGGCGTGTTCCTGGACGATCACCGCGGCTTCGCGCACATCGCTGTGGCTGCACAATTGGCGTTCGATTTCGCCCAGCTCGATGCGGTAGCCGCGCACCTTGACCTGATGGTCCTTGCGCCCCAGGAATGCCAGGCGCCCGTCGGCTAGCCAGCACGCCAGGTCGCCGGTGCGGTAGGCGCGAGTGCCGTCGGCCAGGGTGACGAAGGCCTTGGCGGTTTCTTCGGGTTTGTGGCGATAGCCGCGGGCCAGGGTGGGGCCGGCGAGGACGATTTCACCCGGTTCGCCAATGCCGCAAGCCGTGTCGAATTCATTCAGCAGGCGCAGGTCCATGCCGGCGATCGGACGGCCGATGCTGACGTTCCGGCTTGGGTCCAACACCTCATAGGTGGCCCAGACGGTGGCCTCAGTGGGACCGTATTCGTTCACCAGATGTGCGCGTGGCAGGGTCTTGCTGTGTTGCGCGATCAGCGATGGTGGGCAAGCCTCACCCGCGACGATCCAGCAGGCCAGGCTGTCGGTTCCCCCGCTGCGCTGCAATTGATCGAGCAGGGCCTGGTACAGCGACGGCAGCGACAGGCCGTGGCTGACCTGGTGCTGGGCAATCAACTGCGCCAGGCGGGCCATCTCCAGCTCTTCGCCTGGGGCGGGCAATACCAGGCGTCCGCCTTGGGCCAGGGTCCAGAAAATCCCGGCGACCGAACTGTCGAAGGCAAACGACGACAACAACAGGTAGGCGCGCACCGGGGTCTCATAGGCCGCCATGCGCACTTGGGTCGAGAAACTCAAGGCGCCGTGGCTGATTTCCACGGCTTTCGGCGCACCGGTAGAGCCGGAGGTGTAGATCAGGTAGGCGAGGTCGTTGGCGTCCGGCAAGGGCAGTGCCGGACAGTCGCCGAGGTCCTGTGTTGTCAGCTCATCCAGCACGAAGCGTTGCAGGTTGGCCGGCACGCTGTCGGCCAGTTCGGCGCTGACCACGATGTGGGCGATGGCGCTGTCGGCGAGCATGTAGGCGCGGCGGTCGGCCGGGTAGGTCGGATCGACGGGCACATAGGCGCCACCGGCTTTCAAGACCGCGAGCATGGCGACAATGGCTGCGTTGCTGCGGGCGAACAGGATGCCGACGGGCACCCCTGGACCGATGCCGGCGGCGACCAGTTGATGGGCCAGTTGCGTGGCGCAGGCGTCGAGGCGGCTGTAGCTCAGGTCACCGTCCTGGTCGCTGAGGGCGATGGCGTTCGGTTGTTGGCGAACCTGACGGGCAATCAATTCCACCAGCGTCACCGGTTCGATGGAGGGTGCGCTCGCGCCGGCGCCGATCAACTGCGCTTGCAGCGCGCCACCCAGGGGCAATTGGGCCCAGCCCCGTTGCGGTTCGGCCAGGGCGCCGTGCAGCAGTTGCAGCCATTGTTCGGCGAGGCAGCCCACAGCGTCGGCGCTGAGGACATGGCGGTCGTAGACAACCTGCGCGTGCAGGCTGTCGGGCAACTGGCGGACGTTCAGGCAAGCCTTCAACGGGTTCATGACCGCACTGGCGTGGCGCTCCCGGGCATCGCCGGAGCGCCAGGCAAAAGCGTATCCGGCGTGGTGGTCGCCGGTGTAATAGTCTTGCCAGCCAATCAGCCGTTCCAGGGTGGCGGCCACTTGCGTGCTTTGCTCCAGCAGAGTCGCCTGGGCATCCAGTTCGATGCTCACGGGCAGGCACTGTTCGAACAGGCCCAGGGTGTTCTCCAGTTCCGCGCCGCGACTTTCATGGATCAGAGTGAGTGGCACCTGTTGCTGGCCGGCCAGTCGTCCCAGGACCGCTGCCCATGCCGCCAGCAGCAGTTCCGGGGTCAGGGCCGGGTGACGGGCGAGGTCGGCCGGCAGCGTCAGCTCCAGTCGGGTCGGCGCAAATCCACCATCGAGGGGCGATTCCAGCGGCAGCTGCAAGGTGGCCTGTTCGGTGTCGCCCGCAGGTTTCCAGAAGCTCACGCCCGGATGATCCGGTGCGTCTTCCACCAGGCTCCAGCGCCATTCGGCGTAATCGGCGTACTGCAGGGTTTCGGACAGGTCCGTGGCAGTGTCTTGCAGCAATGCAGCGGCCAGCCATTTCAGGCTGGCGAGGTCGAAGTGGCTGCTGGCCGCCGCGAGGTCCAGCACGCCTTGCTCATCGGACAGGCGCACCAGGGTCACCCACAGCGGGGTTGTCCAGTCACGGGGCTGGGTGGCGAGCTGAGCCAGTGCGGCGTCCTGGTCGGCGCGGCTGTGCTGGCGCAGGTCCTGGAGGTTCACCGCCAGTGAGCCGGCTTCGTCAATCACCTGCACCGGGTGGCGCAGGCCTGGCACGGGCATCAGGCGTGTGCGCAGGATCTCGCTGCCGGCCACCAGTGCCTGCAGGCGGTTGTTCAGTGCATCGACGTCCAGCGGTTGTGACAGCGACCATTGCAAATGACAGCTGAACGGGTGCTGCGCTGCGCCGTGGGTGTGGGGGTAAACCGATGCCTGTTGCGGGGAAATACGAAAACCTTGAAGTCCGCTCATGTTCATCTCGACTGGAAAAGGGCTTGAGCCTGGATCACCGCACAGACGTCGGGGCTTGCTGGACTCGTGTCAGGCAAGCCGCCTGCGAACGGCGGGTGGACCCGTTGAATGTCAGACGGCAACGTCGCTCGACAGCAGGGCTTCAGCCATGCCGGTCATGATGGCGCGCTTGCCGGTAAAGGGTTCGCGACCGTGCACAGCGAGCATGTTGTCGATGAACAACACGTCCCCCTGCTGCCAGCTGAAGCGCACCAGCGAGTCGAGGTAGGCCGCGCGTAGCGATTCCAGGACCTGCGGCTCGATCGGTTCGCCATCGCCGTAAAAGGTGTTGGTGGGCAGGTCGAGGTCGTTGAAGTTGCTTTGCAGCGAATCGCGGATTCGCTCGGGCAGGGTGCTGATGTGGAAGAACGTGGCGTGGTTGAACCAGACCTCTTCGCCGGTGCGCGGGTGGCGCACCACGGCCGGCCCGCGTTGGCGGGTGCGCAGGCGATTGTTGTCTTTCCATTCCACTTCGATGCCGACGCTGGCGCAGTAGGCTTCCACTTCGCGGCGGTCTTCGGACTGGAACACGCTCTGCCACGGCAGGCCGAAACCGTCGCCGTAGTTGCGAACGTACAGCACGCCTTTTTCCCGGAACCGCGCTTCGATCTGCGGGCTGATCCTGGCCTTTACGGCGCGGGTCGAGCCGATCGGTGTTTCACCGCCGGTCTCGGACGGCAGTTGGCAGTAGAAGAACAACCGCAGCGGGAAGCGCGGCGAGTAGGAGTGCTCGTTGTGGGGGAAAATCATCTGGTCGGCCGGGTAGTCGGTCGAGGTGTAGATGTTGCCGCCGACCCGTGTCCGGGGGGACGCGCGGAACATGTATTCCAGCGCTCCGGGGGAGAGGGCGGCGATCACCTGGTCGAACTGCTCGACAGACGCGACGTTGAAGCCGCGAAACAGCAGGGCGCCGTACTGCAGCAGTTTCTTTTCCAGCGACTCGCGTTCCCGGGCGGCCCAGGCGATCAGGTCAACGCCGCTGACCGCCGGTTCGATCACCAGGGGCAGCGCGTGGTCTGGACTGAGCAGGCGCTCGGTGACCAACTGTTGTTCCGAGACGTTCATGGCTTTGCGACGCACGGCGCCAAGGGCACGTGGCGATGGGGGCACGATAGACATAACGGCATCCGACTCGGTTAAAGGGACAAGGAGCGACGTTTGGCTTGCATCATCTGGCTGCGACCGGCCAGCGCCTGGGACTGCTGTCGCTCCCGGGTAAAGGCCTGATCCCAGCTGTCGATGCGCTCGGCCACTGCCGGCAACGGCTCGTCCAGCAGGCTGTGCATCTGCTCCAGCAGGCGCGTCCACAGGTGTTGCAGGCGCAAGGCACGGTCCCGGTCGAAGTATTCGCCGCGATACTTGAGGGTCGCGGCGAGGCCTTCGTCGCCGTGCACCAGGTCGAGCACCAGGTGGAAATCCCCCGGTGCCTGGGCCACCTCCAGCGCGGACAACTGCGCGCCAGCGATGGCGGTCGGGGTCACCCGTGACGGTTGATAGTTGAGCTTGACCTGGAACAGCGGCGAGTGACCGGGGCGGCGCTGCGGCGCGAGTGCCGAGACCACCAGATCAAAAGGCAGGCCTTGATGGGCATAGGCCAGGCGCGACTCATCGCGAACCTGCTCAAGGAAACCGGCCAGGGTCGCTTCGCCGCGCAAGTCACAGCGCAGGGTCAACTGGTTGACGAAGAAACCGATGACGTCGTTGTGCTCTGCCAGCGGTCGGCCGCTGACGTCGGTGCCCAACAGGAACTGCGGCTGGCCGCCCAGTTGCTTGAGGACCAGTTGGTAGCTGGCCAGCAACAACATGAACAACGTCATGCCTTGTTCACGGGCCAGCGCTGCCAAGCGCTCACAGCCGGTCTGCGGCACGTTGAAGTCCAGGCTGTATTCGCCCGGGGCCTGGCCGCTGCCACCCAGTTCCAACGTTTGCGGCATGCCGGCCAGGTGTTCGCGCCAGAAGCCTTGCTCGGTGGCGATTCGCTGTTCGCTCCAGTGCAGGGCTTCCCATTGGGCGAAAGCCAGGTATTGCCCCGGCAGCGCGGCGTCCGCCGAACCCGCCAGTTCTGCCAACAATATTTGCGCCGAGCGTCCGTCGAAGGCGATGTGGTGCAGCGTCAACAGTAGGTCATGCTGTTGGTCATGGCGGCTGAGCAACTGCGCTCGCAGCACTGGGCCGGCTTGCAGATCGACCGGGGTGGCGTGTTCTTGGGCCAGGCGTTCGTCCAACGTCTGCTGTTGCTGCGCTTGGTTCTGCTCACGCACATCATGATGGACCAGCGCCACAGCCGTGGCCGGCAACACCTGTTGTTGCGGGCCATCGACACTGTCGCGGTACACCGTGCGCAACACGCCGTGACGCTCGACCAGCGTGTTCAGTCGCAGGGCCAACGTCTCGATGTCCAGCGGACCTTGCAGGCGCAGGTGCAGTACCAGGTTGTGGCGGGTGTCATCCGGGTTCAGTTGGCGCAGGAACCACAAGCGACGCTGGGCGAACGACTGATGCCCCTGACTGGGGTTGGTCTGCTCGGTGGGAGCATCGGCCGTTGGCGTTGGATCATTGAGGAAAGCGTGCAGGTCCAGCGCCCATTGCCCCAGGGTGGTTTCCCCGAACAGGCTTTGGGTATCGAGGTTCCAACCCAGGTCCCTGTGCAGGCGCGCGGCAAAGTCGGCCACGCCGATGGAATCCAGGCCCTGGCCGATCAGGCTGAGGTCGAAGTCGGCGGAAAAATACGGATTGACCGCGTGCAGCGTCTGTTCCAGCCATTGGCGGCAGGCGGCTTGGGCCTGTTGCGACGTTTCGGTCGCCAGGCTTTTGAGCTGGGCAAGGTCAAGGGGCTCGTCGTTCGAGGCCAGCGTTCCACCGCTCTGGGCGATGATGCTCAACGTGCCGGCGGCCAGTTGTTTGCGCGCACCTTGGCGGGCGATCTTGCCGCTGGTGGTCATCGGGATGGTGCCGGCTTGCACCAGCACAATCTGGTCGATGCCGCAGTCGGCGGCTTCGCGCACAGCGTTTTGCATCGACGCGAACAGCGCCGGATGATGCGCCGGGTCGACGAACTTGCGCTGCGGCTCGGCGACGATCACTAGTTTCTCGCGGCCCAGTGCCGGGTCCATTTGCGCGAAGGCGGCGATGCGTCCGGTACGGATGCCCGGCTCGGCGTCGGTAATGGCGAATTCGATGTCGTGGGGGTAAAGGTTGCGCCCATTGAGAATCAACAGGTCCTTGAGCCGCCCGCAGATCACCACCTGGCCTTCGTGCATGAAGCCCAGGTCGCCGGAGCGCAGGTAATGTTCCGATGAGCCGACTATCCGTGCCTCAAAGGCTTCACGAGTGGCCTCGGGATTCTTCCAGTAGGATTCGGCGTTGCTCGGACCCTTGAGCCAGACTTCGCCGATGCGATTGGCGGCGCAGCGCTCGAAGGTGTGCGGGTCGACGATGGCGATGCTGTGCAAGGCTTGCGGATAACCGCAGGCGACGAACTCCACCGCGGCGGCATCGGCAGCGGCCAGGGCCACGCGACCGCTCTCCAGCACGGCTTTGTCCAGGCGCAGCACCACCGGCAGCGCATCGGCCGGCGTGGCGCTGACGCACAGCGTTGCTTCGGCCTGGCCATAACCGGGGCTGATGGCCAACGGGTTCAGGCCGCAGGCGGCAAAACGCTGGGCGAAAGCTTCCAGGGTGCCGGGATGGATCGGCTCTGCGCCGTTGATGGCGTGTTTCCAGTTGCTCAGGTCCAGCTGTGCGATCAGGTTGTCGCTGACCACGCGGTTGCACAGGGCATAGGCGAAGTTGGGGGCGAAGCTGGCGGTGGCCCGGTAGCGACTCAATGCCTGCAGCCAGGTCGACGGCGCATTGACGAAGGTCTGGGAAGCCATCAGGTAGCACGGCATGCCGCTGTAGAGCGGAGCCAGCATACCGCCGATCAGGCCCATGTCGTGATACAGCGGCAGCCAGTTGACCATGGCGCCGTGCTCGTCGAAATCGTACGCCTGGCGCATCAGTTCGACGTTGGCGATCAGGTTGCGCTGACGCACCTCGACGCCTTTTGGCGAGCCGGTCGAGCCCGAGGTGTATTGCAGGAAGGCTACGGTCGAACCGTCGATAGCCGGGCGTTGCCACTGGCTGGTCGGTGGTGTGCCCAGGTGCTGGACGGTCAGCACCTCGACGCGGCCCTCCACCAGTTCCTGCAGGCTTTCGCAATGATCCGCCGGTGCCAGAATCAGCGCCGGCTCGGCATCCACTACCACGTTGCGGACGCGGTCGAGGTGGCGCGGTTTGCGCGACGGTGGCGGAAACAACGGCACGGCAATCAGGCCCGCATATAGGCAGGCACAGAAGGCGCGGGCGTAGTCGAGGCTGCTGGGCAGCATCAACAGCACGCGATCACCCGGCGCATAACGCGCTTGCAGCGCGGCCGCCAGGGACTGGGACTGCTCGTGCAGTTGGGCAAAGGTCAGGGTTTCGCCGATGTTTACACCGTCCGGCAAGAAATGCAGGGCAGCACGCTGAGGGAAGTGCTGGGCGTTGGCTTCCAGCACCTCGATCCAATGTTTGAATGAAAACATGTGCAATTCACGCCATGGCCACGATGACTTTGCGGTCACCGGTGAAAGGATTGCGACCGTGTGCCACCAGTCGGTTGTCGAGCATCAGGATATCGCCCGGTTGCCAGGGGAAGCTGATGGCAGTCTCGCGGTAAACCTCGCGCACGGTGTCGAGCATGTCGTCGGCAATGGCCGAGCCGTCGCCGAAATAGACATGGCGCGGCAGGTTCTCTTCACCCACCGCTGCCAGCAGGCTGGCGCGTACGCTCGGTTCGATGGCCGAGACATGGAACAGGTGCGCCTGGTTGAACCAGACCCATTCACCGGTATCGGGATGCTGCTGCACGGCGGCGCAACGCTGGCGGGTGCGCAGGTCGCCATCGGCTTTCCATTCCCACTCGATGTCATTGTCCCGGCAGTAGCGTTCGACCTGGGCACGGTCCTGGGTGTTGAAGACTTTTTCCCAAGGCAGGTCCAGGGCGCCGCTGTAGTTGCGTACGTAGAGCAACTCGCGGCTGGCGAACAGCTCGCGGATCTCGGCGGGCATGCGCTGGTAGATCAGGCGGCTGTCGGCAATCGGGGTCTCGCCGCCGGTTTCACTGGCCTTGATGCAGTGAAACCAGATGCGCGAAGGCCAAGGGCGGGTGTAGGCCTGCTCGTTGTGCAAGGGTATGAATTGATGGGCCGGGTATTCCGTGGAGCTATAGACCCCGGCGAAGACCTTGCTGCGTGGCGTGGAGCCGAATTCGTAACTGGCCAGCGGTGTACCGAAGCTGGCGGCGAAGCGCTTGAAATCGATGGGCGTGGCGACGGTGAAACCGCGAAACAACACGCCGCCAACCGTGGTCAGGGCATGAGCCAGGCGGTCGCGAATCGAGGCGTCCAGATCGTGGATCGACTGTCCCGATGCCCCCTGCACCAGCAGGGGTAGCGACTGGGCGCTTGCATCCGTGGGCGCCATGGAAAAAAGCTCGGAACGCCCGTTCAGGTGTTCGATTGAGGTCATCCTTGTACATCCTCTTTTGTCTTCTTCGACCAGTCACAAGACCTTGAAAGCAGGGCAGCGGTCGGTTGTGTAGGACTCGTCTGTAATGTATTCAAATCAATACAAGACGTCATACTAGGTACAAATGAGATGGATTATCAATACTATTTATTTAATTTTTTTTTTGGATTAGACTCCGCTCCGCTGGCGCCACACAGCCTTCGGCCAGCTCAAAAAACCTAAAAATATCTGTCGCAGGGGAGCGGGGCGTGAATTTCAAAAAGAACACAATTGCGTTGGCTGTAGGGTCGGCCATAGGCCTGAGCAACGCTGCATGGGCGGCCGAAGAAGCCGGCACGATGGAGATTGCTCCGATCACCGTGACGGGTGAAAAAATCGACCGCACGCTTGAGCAGACCCAGTCCAGCGTCGTGGTCCTCACCGACAAGAATCTGCGAGAGCACGGCGACAAGGACCTGGTGGATGTATTCGCCCGCACGCCCGGTGTCTATAGCCAGGCCGGCAATGAAAACTGGGGTATCCGTGGTGTGCCGGTGTCCGGTTTTGACGATCAGGGCCCAGCGACCCTCAATGGTGCCGTATCCGTTTATGTCGACGGTGCCGTACAGCCGAACCGTGCGCTGACCCTCAGCCCGGTCCCGCTCTGGGATGCCGAGCAGGTCGAAGTATTCCTTGGCCCGCAATCCACCACCCAGGGCCGTAACTCCCTGGCCGGCGCGGTGGTTATCCGGACCAAGAACCCAACTTTCGAACCGAGCTTCTCGGCACAAACCAATGTGGGCAATTACGGCGAGCGCGGGGCGGCGGTGGCCGGTGGTGGTTCCATCGTCGACGACAAGATCGCCGGGCGTATCGCCGTGGACTATGGTGAAGGTGACGGCTACATCCGCAACACCACGCTCAATGACGACGCCAACCCGCGTCGCACCAGCAACACCCGCGGCAAATTGCTGATCCTGCCCAACGACGACACCGATGTCCTGCTGACCTACGCCCACAGCGAGCACCGCCAGGGCGACCGTTCGACCATGCGCGTCAACGGCAAGCCGAGCTATTACGATATCGCGTCCAACACCAAGGCTTTCGACAACCTCAAGCAGGACACCCTCAGCGCCAAGGTGGATTATCGTCTGAACGACGACTGGTCGCTGACGAGCATGACCGCCAATACCAGTACCGACTACAGCAACCGTCTGGACTTCGACCAGAATGCCGTGGACAACGAGGTCGTTCTGCGCAAGCAAGACGGTAACCTGTTCAGTCAGGAGCTGCGCTTGAATTACACCTCGGACACGGTGAAGAGCTTTGTGGGTGCGTACTACGGCCACAACAGCAACAACTTCCACGACCGGCTGTTTTTCGATGATGTGCTGTTCGGTACGGTCAAGGGCGATACCACGATCGAGAACAAGGCCGTGTTTGGTGAAGTCAACTGGACATTCGCACCGCGCTGGACCTTGATCACCGGCCTGCGTTACGACCACGAGACCAACGACACCGACGTCGAGCAGGACGATTTCTCCGAACCCGCCAAAGTCAAAAAGTCATTTGACGCCGTGCTGCCGAAACTCGGCATCGACTATGAGCTGGCCGCGAATCAATACCTAGGTTTCATGGTGCAAAAAGGCTACCGCGGCGGTGGCGTCAACCTGCGTTCCGGTAGCGGTCACCAAGCCTACGATCCGGAATACACCACCAACTACGAGCTGTCCTACCGCGGTTCGTTCTTCGACAAAACCCTGCGTACCCGTGCCAACCTGTATTACACGGATTGGAAGGACCAGCAGGTCAGCGTGCGGCAGAGCGGAAGCTCCGTCATTGATGTCTTCAACGCCGGTCGCAGCGACATCAAGGGCCTGGAAGTCTTTGTAGAGAAGGACATCACCGAACAGCTGACCTTGAATGTCGGTGGCTCCGTTACCGATAGCAAATACAAGGACTTCGTCACAGGCAGCGGTCAGGACATGAGCGGTGAATCGTTCCTTTCCTCGCCGAAATACAAGATGTCGGTGGGCGGTGTCTATCGCTTCGACGATCGTCTGATATTCGGTACTGACGTTGTCTACCAGAGCACCGCGCCTTCGGAATATCAGTTCGATGCCAACGGCAAGGTCAACGGGGAGCGCCGCAGCGACAACTATGTATTGGTGAACTTCAACACCGAGTACAAAGTCACCAAGAACGTCGCGGTGTCTGCCTACGTGAAGAACGCCTTCGACAAGGAATACGTCACCAACAACCGCAGCGACGACATCATCGACGTCGGCGCGCCGCGCACGGTGGGGATGATTTTGCGCTACGACATGTAAAACCCATAGGCGCGGGGAGGCAATCTCCTCGCGCCTGTCCTGCAACGTATCGGATGTTTGTTTCCAGGCTGTTCGTTCCCTTCCAAACCCAGCCTCCATGGAGGAAATCATGAGTGCTTTTTCGAATGTCACAGCGGGTGGCGCGCAACAGCTGCGCCTGTTGCACACCGGTCTGTCGAGTCCTTACTGCCTCGATCCGACCCCACTGCTGGAACGTCAGCAACAGCAGGAATCCAACGCCCGCAGTTACCCGCGACGCATTCCGCTGGTGCTTGAGAGGGCCCATGGCATTTATGTGCAGGACAGCCGGGGGCAAGTGTTTGTCGATTGCCTGGCCGGTGCTGGCACCCTGGCGCTGGGCCACAACCATCCGGTGATTATCGAAGCCATCACTCAGGTCATGGCAGCCGGTGTGCCGATGCACACCCTGGACCTCATGACCCCCGTGAAGGACGCATTCGTCCAAGAGATTTTCGCTTGCCTGCCCAGCGAGTTCGCTCGCCATGCACGCATCCAGTTCTGCGGCCCGAGTGGGGCCGATGCGGTCGAGGCCGCGCTCAAGCTGACCCGCACCGCCACGGGGCGGCATTCGGTCCTGGCGTTCGAAGGGGCCTATCACGGGATGACCCTGGGTACGCTGGCCATCAGCGGCAACCTGTCACCGAAAAATGCCCTCGGCGCATTGATGCCAGGTGTACAGCGCCTGCCGTTCCCGCACGATTATCGTTGCCCGTTCGGGGTGGCCGGCGATCAGGCAGTCACGTTGAACGTGCGTTACCTGGAGCACTTGCTCAACGACCCGGAAAGCGGGGTGACCGCACCGGCGGCGCTGATCCTGGAGCCGATTCAAGGGGAGGGCGGGGTCATTGCCGCGCCGGACCGCTGGCTGCAGGAACTGCGCCGATTGACCCAGGCCCACGGCATCCCGCTGATCGTCGACGAGATCCAGTGCGGCATTGCCCGCAGTGGCCGGATGTTTGGCTTCGAGCAATCGGGGATCACGCCGGATGTCATCACCCTCTCCAAAGCCATCGGTGGCGGGTTGCCGCTGTCGGTCATGGTCTACCACGAGTCGCTGGACGTCTGGCAGCCGGGTGCCCACGCCGGCACATTCCGCGGCAATCAGTTGGCGATGGCGGCCGGTACCGCGACCTTGCGTTTCATCCGCGATGAAGGCCTGGTCCAGCACGCTGAAAAGGTCGGCGCTTATCTGCAAAAACAACTGCAGGCGCTGCAAAACGAGTTCGCCTGGATCGGCGATGTACGGGGTCGCGGCCTGATGCTCGGGATGGAAATCGTCGACCCGCAGGGCACCCTTGATGTACAGGGCCATCCGCCGGTGGACACAGCCCGGGCCAAGGCCTTCCAGCAAGCTTGCCTGAAGCACGGCTTGATCGTCGAGCTTGGCGGGCGCCATGGGGCGACGGTGCGCTTCTTGCCGCCGCTGATCATCACTGAGCAGGAGATCGATTTTGTGGGGCAGATCCTGTTTCAGGCAGCAAGCACGCTCAGCGAAGGCTCCGCGCAATAATCATTTGATCCGCCGATGCGCGCCCGCCGTAACGGATTGTGCTTTGCCGGCGTTGAGATTGAGCGACGGCTACCGCCTAATCTGGCGGTGGCCGCGCGATTTAGCAGTTCGATAGTCAGGCTGTCATTGCACGATTCGTGGCAACAATTTGCTCATGTGTAAACTGACCACCGGGAGCCATGAATCTGGCCAGAAGTGCGTCCCGGTTTTGAGGCGCCCTGATTTTATCAGCCGCACACAAGGCCGATTTTAGCTCCGGCAGGGTTAGTTCGGTGCAGTATGCAGGCGTGCCTGGTTGCTGATGCCATGAACTCTCAAGGCTGCCAGCGGCAAGCGCGGTGAACCCGGTATCCTCGACAAGATCCTGCGCGATCGCCTCGGCATAGGGGTCATCCCCAGCCACGGGTAAGGCGATGCGTGTTGAAGACCCGGCTGGTTGGCCTTTGTCGGCAAGAGTCGCTGCGAGAACGGCGTTCCATGCCTTGACGACTGGGCGACCAATCTGCTCGCTTACCCAGATGCTCTCGGGCTTGCCGTCGTCTACCTCCTTGATCGCCCCGTCTCGTCCCGGATAGTAATTGGACGTGTCAATGACGACGACCTTCTCGGGAACATGACTTAACGTTTGGCGCAGATCGGGGTACTTCGCGAAGGGGATCGAGAGGATAACCGCATCCACATCCGACACAGCGTCTTCCTTGGTCACCGCCCGTACACCGATTTCGTTGGCGAGGTCCTGAATACTTTGAGGGTTCTTCGAGTTGGCCAGTTTCACTTCATGGCCGCATGCAGCGAGCTTACGGGCAAGAGTAGCCCCAATGTTGCCCGCGCCGATAATTCCGATTTTCATGTCAATAACCTCCTCGCATACAAACAATATTCAATTACCGTTGCCTGGGTATGCGAACGAATTAAGTGCGTGGCGAAGATCCAGCAATACTTCAGGTGTCATCCGCACGGTTGAGATCATTCTGTCGGTGGTTTGTATCCCGCAAGCATTTCGAGTACCTCAGCATGTGAACCGTTCGCTTCAGCAAACCGTAGTGGCTTGGCGCGCTCGACGACCAGTTCTTGTGGGGTGGGAGCGATCTCGAGCAGTGCGAAGATTTCATTCAGGAACTCGTCCAAGGGCATGGCGTGTTCGTCATTTTCCTGTCCAAGCAAAGTGGTGCGCACTCCCGGTGGCGCAAGCTCGATGACCTCGACTGATGAGTTCTCCAGCTGCACTCGAAGACTTTGAGTGAATGAATGAACTGCCGCTTTGGTTGCGCTGTAGGTCGGTGTCGCAGGCAGCGGGACGAATGCCAACGCCGAGCTGACATTGATGATCGTTGCACTGGGCTGCTTGATCAGTTGGGGAGTCAAGGCGTACACCATGCGAATCGTGCCAAGCAAGTTCGTGGTCACGATATCTTCGGCTGTGCTCAGGTATTGGGCATCAGCCAGATCCTCCCAGTGCATGATGCCCGCGTTGTTTATGAGCACGTTCAGATTGGGGTGACTGATCGCAAGCGCTTCGCTGGTGCGCTGGATGGATTGCGGATCGCAGACGTCCAGCACTACCGATTCAATGCCTGGATGTTCCGACACGATCTTGTCGAGCAGAGCCTTGCGCCGTCCCGCGATGATTACGTTGTTTCCCGCCTGGTGAAGCCTTAACGCCAGACCAAGGCCTATGCCTGAGGTGCTGCCGGTAACCAGAATCGTGTTGCCCGTGCTGTTCATAGTAAACTCCAGTAAGAGAATAAAAGCGGACAGCTGTCCACTTGTGTTGAAAATTACCGGACACCTGTCCGTTTTGCAATGCAGCGAAGGGAATAACTTTGCCCAGGAATGACGAAGTGGCGATGCGTTCTGACGCCAAGAAAAATCGAGAACGAATTCTGAAGGTCGCTGTGGCAGAGCTGACGCTCGATCCTGCGGTCCCGCTGAGTGCGATTGCGAAGAAGGCTGGAGTGGGACAGGGCACGTTCTATCGCCATTTCGCCAACAGAGAGGCGCTGGTATTCGAGGTCTACCAATTCGAAATGCAGCAAGTGGCCTCGTTGGCCGAACAGCTGCTCGCCACAAAACCCCCTAAGGAGGCCCTCCGAGAGTGGATGGACTGCCTCGTGGAATATGCAATGACCAAGGCGGGACTTGCGACCGCGATACGGCAAGCAGCCTCTACTTACGAATTTCCTGGGAAGTCGGGATACGCGCCGGTCCAGGCAGCCGCCGAGTTGCTTTTGAGGGCTAATGAAAAGGCCGGAACGATTCGTAGCGGGGTTACCCACGACGACTTTTTTCTAGCCACTGCTGGAATATGGCAAATAGATTCCCAGAGCGAATGGCGCCCACGTCTCGCCAGATTGATGGACTTGGTGATGGATGGTCTATGCGCAGGTAGCCCTGAAAGCCTGAAGAATAACGTGTAGCTTTCGTCCAAACGCAAACCACTACCGGTCATGCCGTGGTTTAAACGGAATGACCGGAGCGCCTTACGGATTATTTTTGCGCCAGCAATGCCTTTCTTGTCGCCTTTTGGTGTTTCATGGCGGCGATCTCACGCTCGCAGGCCTCGACATCGAACGAGTTGTCCCACTTGGCAATGGCGATGGTGCCGATACCGTTACCGATCAGGTTGGTCACGGCTCGCGCTTCGTTGAGGAACCGGTCAATGCCCAGGAGCAAAACGAGGCCGACCAGAGGAATGGAGTGAATGGTTGTGAGCGTTGCAGCCAGTGTCACAAACCCCGCACCCGCCACCCCAGCCGAGCCTTTTGAAGTCAGCAGGAACACGCCTAGCAGAATCATCTGATCCACAAAGGTCAGTGGCGTATTGGTCGCCTGTGCGATGAAGATGGCGGCCATGGTGAGATAGATACAGGTGCCGTCCGCATTGAAGGTATACCCCGTAGGCAACACCATGCCCACTACCGATTTTTTGCAGCCAAGCTTTTCAAGTTTCACCATCATTCGTGGCAGCACGGCTTCGGTTGAGCAGGTGCCAAGGGTGATGAGGATTTCATCTTTGAAATAACGAAGAAATTGCAGAAGCGGCATGCCCGACCATCGAGCAACCGTACCCAGCACGACCACGATGAAAAACAAGGTCGTGATGTAGAGCGCGACCAGCAACTGGCCGAGTGACAGCAAGGTGCCAATCCCGTATTTGCCGATCGTGAAAGCCATGCCGGCACCCGCGCCAATCGGCGCCAAGCGCATGACCATTGCAACGATCTTGAACAGGCCTTGCAGGAACAGGTCAAGGGTGTTGATCAGTGGCTTGCTGGTTTCACCCATTTGAACCAGGGCGACACCCATCAATACCGAAAGCAGGATGACCTGAAGCATGACGCCATTGGAGAATGCGCCGATGAAGGTTTGCGGGATGATATTGAGAAAGAAATCAATGGTGCCGCCTTGCTCACTGGCAGCTTGGCTGTATTTGCTAATGGCACCTCCATCAAGCGCGCTGGCGTTGATGTTCATACCGACGCCAGGCTTCACGATGTTGACCACAATGAGGCCGACGACCAGGGCGATGGTTGAAAGAATCTCGAAGTAGATCAGCGCTTTCACGCCAATCCGGCCGACTTCTTTGATATCGCCCATCTTTGCGATACCCACAACGACCGTACCGAAAATAATGGGCGCCAACAGCATTTTGATCAGTTTGATGAAGCCATCGGCAAAGGGTTGCAGCTTGGCTCCGATATCAGGCACGAAGTAACCGATTGCTGCACCGATCACGATGCCGATCAGCACTTGCACATACAGCTGGCCATACCAGCGGGACTTGGAGATTTCCACGGAAGCACCTCATTTTATTGTTGTGATGGGCATGTGGCTCGGCGTCAGTGGGTGACGCCGGGGGCTGCGGCCTCTTTCAAAGAGACCGCAGATCGAGGTTGATCAGCCTTCGCCCAACTCACGCATCACTGCGTACAAAGCGGACTTGGCCTCGAAGCCAACACCTGGAATATCCGGCAGACCGACATAGCCGTTTTCCACGCGGATGCCGTCAGCGAAGCCGCCGAACGGCTGGAACACATCCGGGTAAGATTCGTTGCCGCCCAGGTGCAGACCCGCTGCGATGTTCAGGGACATCTGGTGACCGCCATGGGGCACTACGCGGCGGGAAGACCAACCCATTTCTTCCATCACCTTCAGGGTGCGCATGTACTCCACGAGCCCGTAGGACAGAGCGCAGTCGAACTGGAGGTAGTCGCGATCGGGGCGCATGCCACCGTGGCGCAGCAGGTTACGGGCATCCTGGTGAGAGAACAGGTTTTCACCGGTAGCCATGGGCAGTTCATAGTGATTGGCAAGCTCGGCCTGGAGTGCGTAGTCCAGCGGATCGCCAACCTCTTCGTACCAGAAGAGGTTGTACTTCTTGATGGCTTCAGCGTACGCAATACCGGTCTGAAGATCGAAACGACCATTGGCGTCGACCGCCAACCGACGGCCGTCGCCAACCACTTCAAGTACCGCTTCGATGCGACGGATATCTTCGTCCAGCGGTACCGCACCAATCTTCATCTTGACGACGTCGTAGCCACGATCCAGATAGCTCTGCATTTCTGCCTTGAGCTTGGTCTGGTCTTTGCCAGGGTAGTAGTAGCCGCCCGCTGCATAGACCCAGACCTTGTCATCGGCCACGCCGTTACGGTAACGGTCGGCCAGCAGGCGATACAGCGGTTTGCCTTCAATCTTGGCGACGGCATCCCATACCGCCATGTCGATGGTGCCAACGGCGACAGAGCGCTCGCCATGGCCGCCTGGCTTTTCGTTGGTCATCAAGGTTTTCCAGATGGCGAACGGATCCAGGTTGTTGTTTTCATGGTCGACGAGCGTGTCTGGATCCGCTTGCGTGATACGCGCCAGGAAACGATCACGCATCAGTGCGCCCTGGCCATAGCGACCATTGGAGTTGAAACCGTAGCCAATGACAGGCTTCCCATCACGAATTACATCAGTGATGACCGCGACAACCGAGCAGGTCATTTTCGAAAAATCGATGTAGGCGTTAGCGATTGGGGAGGCAATGGAAACAGTTTTTTCACGAATGTCTACGATGCGCATGACGGGGTCCTCTTGTTGTTTGTAGGCCCACGTTAGGCTTTGCGATGGCACCCGCCCAATGCTATTAATGCCGCACCCTATGCACAGGAGGCATGGCCCTTGGAACTCGTCTGGCTTGAAGATTTTTCAGCGCTTGCGGAGTACGGCAGCTTTGTTCGGGCGGCTGAAGCGCGGCACGTTACCCAGCCGGCATTCAGCCGCAGAGTGCGCTCGTTAGAGAGTTGGATGGGGGTGCAGTTGTTCGTTCGAACGCCTCAAGGAGCGACGCTTACTGAAGCCGGCAGGCAAATTTTGCCAAGTGCCCAAGAGGCTGCCAGGCGCTTGTACAGAATGCGCAACGAGGCTCAAGAGGTTGCTGGAATGGCCGCCAAGTCGCTTCAATTCGCGGCAACTCACTCCCTGTCGTTTACATTTTTTCCCAAGTGGCTGCGAAGCTCAGAGAACGGTGCCCCCATTGAGGCTGTGCAACTGCACTCAGACAGCATGGCTGCCTGTGAGCAGATGCTGATACATGGCCAGGTTCAGTTTCTGCTCTGCCACCGCCATCCCGATGTTCCACCGCTACTGGCCCCTGATCAGTTCATCGGCAAGAAGGTGGGTGAAGATGTTCTCGTTCCTCTTGCGAGTGCCTGCGCTAACTTCGGCACCTCGCCTGCGGCATTGCCGTACCTCGCTTACACCCATGAATCCGGTTTGGGGCGTATCGTCGCGCACAGACTGCGTGGCAAAGAAGATTACCTTCACCTCAAACCACTTTTTAGCAGCCACCTTGCAGCGGTGCTAATGTCCATGGCCCTGGAAAGCAAAGGCGTGGCCTGGTTGCCCAGGAGCCTCACCGAGCAAGAAATACTGGATGGGCGCCTGGTCAGAGCGCTCGACGAAAGCTGGGATATACCGCTGGAAATTCATCTGACCCGTCCAGTAGCGCCACTCAGTCCATCTGCCGAAGAATTCTGGGCCAGGGTGGGGCAGTGACTCGGCGGGTTTTATATGACGCGCAGTGTTGCTCAATAGGGTTTGGGGTTGTGAATCGCCGCTGATCCCTTGCCGGGATCGCGGCGAAGTGTTGAGCTTTTCGCTACTTGTAATGTTGTTCAAACACCGCCAATTGCTCAGGCTTGATCAACTGAAAGGGTACCCAGACGTCCGTTTCCACCGGCTCTCCCTTGATCATCTTGAGTGCTGCTTGCACCGCGCTGGTCGCTTGGGCCTTGGGGTCCTGGAATACCGAGGCGACCAGCATCCCGCGCTTGATTGCCGCCAGGCCGTCAGGCAAGCCGTCGATGCCGACAATCGCGATCTCGCCCTTGGCTTTGCCGGCCTGTTGCAGTGCCATGGCCGCACCGATGGCCATCTCGTCATTGTTGGCGACGATGGCATCGAAACGGCTACCCGCCAGCAACCAATTACTGGTCAGGTCCATCCCTTTGCTGCGCTGCCACTCGGCACTTTGCTGCTCGACAACCTTGATCCCGGGATAATCCTTGAGCACCTGTTTGACGCCTTCGGTGCGGTCGTGGGTAGCGTTTTGCGCCAGGTCGCCCATGATGATCGCAAGGTTGCCCTTGCCGCCGAGCTTTTCGGCCAGATAGCGCATTTGCAACTGTCCGGCCTCAATGTCATTGGACGCCACGGTGACGACGCCTTTGGGCAAGGTACGCTCGTCGGGGTGACGGTTGACGTAGACCAATGGTGTCTTCGCTTCGACCGCGGCGCGGGTGATGTTGGCCGTGGCGGAGGTGTCCACCGGCAGGACAATGACCGCATCCACTTTCTGATTGATAAAACCCTGGACCTGGTTGAGTTGGCGCACCACATCGCCTTGGGCGTCCTCGAATTGAATCTGCACGTTTTCCTTTTTCGCGGCCTCGTCCAGGCCGTTACGCACGTAGGTCATGAAGTTGTCGTCGACCCTGGCGATGCTGACGCCGATGCGATAGTCGGCGATGGCCCATTGGCTCAAGAGCAATAGCAGGGTGGCGAAAAGCAGTGTGCAACGACGCATGATGGTTTTCCTTTTGTTGTTATGAGTTGAACGTCACCAAGAAATTTTCCGCGGGTTTTAAATGAATCCAGTGCCGGCCTCATCCATCAAGCGTGAAGGCCTGTCTGAAACGCTCAAGCGCGACTTCGCTGTCACCGCTGGCCCAGCCTTCGAGGCCGACGACACCGCTGTATCCCATGCCGAACAAGGCCCTGGCAATGGCGGGATAGTGGATTTCACCGGTGCCGGGTTCCATGCGGCCCGGGACGTCGGCGACCTGGATTTCGCCGATGGCGCTGCCGGCGCGCTGGATCAGTTCGATCAGGTTTCCTTCACCGATCTGTGCGTGATAGAGGTCCAGGTTCATCTTCAGGTGCGGGCTGCCCACGGCCTCGATCAGTGCCAGGGTATCGTCAGCGCGGGCGAAAGGCGTGCCTGGGTGGTCGACTTCAGTGTTGAGGTTTTCCAGCAGGAATACCCGGCCCGCGTCTTCGCCCAGGCGGGCTATTTTTTCCAGTGTCTTGCAGGCGCTCAACCACATGCGGCCGGTGGTCTGGGCAACGGGTTTGACTGGCAATCCTTGATCACCCAGGCCGGTGCCGTGCAGGTTCAGGCTCGGGCAACCCAATTGGGCTGCGACGGCTAGAGATTCCTGGGCGCTGTCGAGCAATTGCTGGATACCCTCGGGATCAGTCAGGTTGCCCGAGATGTAGCCGGTCATGGAGGTGAAATCCGCGCCAGTCGCGACGAGAGCCTGGAGGTCTTTGGTCGTCCAGTTCCATATCTCGACGCTGAAGCCCAGCGCATGGATGCGTTTGACCCGCTCGATAAAGGGCAGGTCGAGAAAGACCATCTCGGCGCTGATCGCCAGTTTGAACGGTATGAAACTCATGAATGAGCTCCTTGTACGCGCACCGGTTTACCCAGTTGGAAGGACTCGATACAAGCGCGAGCAATGGCCAGTGCCGCCCGGGCGTCTTCACCGCTGGCCAGAGGTTTTTCGCCACTGCGTACGCAACTGACAAAGTGGTTGAGCTCAGCCACATAGGCATCACGCAGCAAGTCGGTGTCCATGCGCTGGGTGTCGGCCTGAACCCCATTGGCCAGGTAGCGCAGCAGGTCGGAGTCGTTGACGTTGCCCATGGTCAGCATGCCAGCGCTGCCGAACACTTCGCCCCGGACATCGTAGCCATAGACCGCCTGGAAATTCGCTTCGGCCGTGGCGATGGCCCCGTTGTCGAAACGGATCGTGACCACCGCGGTGTCGAGAAATCCTTTGTCTTTGTAGGCCGGTGCGATCAGGGCATCGGCCATCACAAAAACTTCAACCGCCTCGGCCCCCGGATTCAGGTAGCGCAGGGTATCGAAGTCATGGATCAAAGTTTCGAGGAAGATCACCCATTGCGGTGACGCGGCGGGGTTGTTCAGCGCCGGGTCGCGGGTCAGCGAGCGCAGCAGTTGTGGCGTACCGATCCGGCCGGCAACCACGTCCAGATGAGCGGTGCGGAAACTTCTGGCAAAGCGCCGGTTGAAGCCGACCTGGAGTGTCACCCGTGCATCGGCAGCGGCAGCGATGGCGCGATCGGCTTCGTCCAGGGTGATCGCCATCGGTTTTTCACAGAACACACTTTTGCCGGCCCGGGCCGCACTGATCACCAGTTCGGCATGGCTGCGCGCTGGGGCGGCAATCAGCACGGCGTCGATATCCGGGTCATCGAGCAGTTGCTGTGGATCGGCATAGACCTTCTGCACGTCCAGTTCTGCCGCCAGGCGCGCGGCCTGGCCGGGAGTAGGGTCGGCGATGGCAGCGAGGCACGCGCCGGGGATGTGACGGGCGGCGGTGAGGCCGTGGAAACTGCCCATGCGGCCGGCGCCGATAAGGCCAAGGCGGATGATCCTGGATGTACTCATGAACATGACTCCCTTTATTGTTTTTACGACTCGGCGCTAAGAATGTCCTCGTCTGGATAAGCAGGGAGCAAGCGCTGTGCCAATAATCAACTCATTGATATTAAACAGATTTTATTCATTATCGTTGGCATTGATGTTCATTTTGATTACATGTCTATACTGACATGTCGAAAATATGAACATATGGCCGAATAATGAATCAGCAACCTGCAGCCTTGAGCGCCGAAGACCGCGATTACCTCACCGCGCTTGGCCCGGCGTCATTGAACGAAGGGCCCAGCACTGCGCTGGATGAGGCATGGCGAGCGTGCTTGCAGGGGGTAATCGCTCGCCCTGCCGGAATCAGGCGGGTGATTTGGGAGTCCTGGTTGCGCAGCGTCCATGCCGGCCTTGACCCGGAAGACGGTGAGTACCGTTTTGTCGCGCCCGACGACCTCGCCGCGACACTGGCAGCCAACCGGGTGCTAATCGCCGCAGCGGCGCAGGTCATGCGCGGTTTGCTCGCCTACAACCCCAAGGGCCATATCAATCTGACCGATACCCAAGGCACGACTTTGTACTTCTGTGGCCTGGACCTCACCCCCATAGGCAGTCGCCTGCTGGAGTCGGTACAGGGCACCAATTGCACCGGGCTGGCGATCGTCGAAGACCGTTTGGTCTATGTGCTAGCCGAGGAGAACTTTGGGCTTGGCCTGCGCCAGCGCCGCATGCATTGCGCCGCCGCGCCTATCCGGGATGCCCAGGGCCGAACCTTGGGTATGTTGACCTTGACGGCGGAGCCAGGCTGGTTTCACTTCCATACGCTGGGCACCGTCCAGGCCGCGGCCGAGGCGGTCTCGAGGCAGATGGCGCTGCAAACCTTGCTGGAAGAGCAACAAACCGTGCTTGAAGTGCTCAACGAGGGCTTGGTGGTATTGGATGAGCAGGGCTGCATCAAGGCGCTCAACCATTACGCTCGTCAGTTGTTCCGAGTGGGCCATGACCTGCTTGGCAGTCCGTTCAAGAGCCTGGGACAAAGTGAGCTGACCGATGCCGTCCTGCTTGCCAGCGGGGAGGGCGTACGGGACCTGGACTGCACCTTTGAACTGCACGACCACAGCCATCTGGCATGCCTGGTGTCGGTCTGCCCGCTGGAACAAGGCGGGCGGATTGTTTCGTTGCGCGAAAACCGACGCATTCGGGAAATCACCCGGCGGATCATGGGCACCCAGGCCAGCTACACCTTCGAAACCATCCTGGGCCATTCACGGGCGATTCAGGATGCAGTGCACCTGGCACGGATTGCCAGTCGCAGTGATTCGACCACGCTGATCCTCGGCGAGAGCGGCACAGGCAAGGAGCTGTTCGCCCAGGCGATCCATAATGCCAGCGACCGTTGTGGCGGTCCTTTCGTGGCGGTCAATTGCGGCGCCATTCCCCGTGACCTGGTGCAGAGCGAACTGTTCGGTCATGTCGAAGGCGCTTTCACCGGATCGGCTCGCGGTGGCTCGGCAGGCAAGTTCGAATTGGCCGATGGCGGGACGATTTTCCTCGACGAAATCGGTGACATGTCCTTTGATGCGCAGGTCAGCTTGCTGCGCGTCCTGCAGGAAGGCGAGGTGACACGGGTGGGGGCAAAAAAATCGCTGCGGGTCAACGTTCGCATCATTGCCGCCACTCACCGCAACCTGAGCCAGGCGGTGGCCGAGGGCGCCTTTCGTGAGGACCTTTACTACCGGCTCAACGTCCTGAACCTGACCGTGCCGCCACTGCGAATGCGCCGCGAAGACGTGCCGTTGCTGGCGCGGCATTTTCTCGCGCGTTGTGCCCGGTCGCTCCGCAAATCGACGCAGGACCTTTCTCCCGTGGCACTGGATATGCTTGGCGCCTACGATTGGCCGGGCAATGTTCGCGAGCTGGAAAACGTCATTGAACGGGCGACCAACCTGGCGATGAGCGAACTGATCCAGCCGAGCGATCTTGCGCTGGAGATCAGGCAGCGAGGGCGACTATCGACGTGGGCGAGCGTCCCTGAACCTCGGACGGCGCCGGACCTTGGCACCCATGAAATGAATGCAATCATTGCCGCCCTCACAGACACGCGCGGAAACATCCGCCTGGCGGCTCAACGGCTGAATGTGTCGCGTGGTGGGTTGTACAACAAGATGAGTCGGTATGGGCTCAAGGTTGATGCGTTCCGTTCTTAGCCGGTGGCGCAACGCTGGCGATGAAACGGACGACCAGTCTCCGCTCGAGGGTGGTTTTATGCATCCTTCATGCTGGCGAGACGAGAAACGCCCGGTCAAAAGGAGCCGGGCGTCTCTGTCACTTGCGATAGAGCACCATCCCGGCGTGGTAGAGGACGCCGTCCCGAAACGTTCCATCGGCAGTGAAGCCCGTGTCGTCCCAGTAGCGGATGTAATCGCCTTCCACCTCGTAACGCCCCTGATAAGCGCTTTCGCGATTTCCGCGAGCCTCGTCGTAGCGCCCATTTGGCAACAGCTCATGGCGAATTTTCCCATCAGCGGTGATCCACATGCCGGTGTAGGGGTGACTGGTGGTAGTAGGTTGAATACGTTGCATGTTCCATTCTCCTTCTGCGGTTAGATCAGCCGAGACGACAACGGCGCTCAAAGCGGTACCGATCAACAATCGGCTGATGCTTTTCATGTTCTGCCCCCACATTTGAACAGCGAGTTCGGATGGCCCTGTCCGGGCCGTCCGGTGTCATCCGTTTCGTGAGTCCAGATTAGGGAGTGGATCCGCTTGGCCGTTATGTCAAAAATGTCGCGGGTTTGCCTGATCCTGTATGGCGTAACCGACACCGAACCGGCTTATCGATCCAGACCAAAGTCAACAGGCGCCAGCCGAGGGCATCCTTGCCCGGGGCGTGCAGCGACAACGCCGTATTAGCCCGCGGTGACGGTCATGCCACCATCGGCCATAACCACCGAGCCGACCATGAAACTCGCGCGGTCCGAGGCGAGGAAGGCGACGATTTCGGCAATTTCCTCCGGCTGCGCAGCGCGGCCGATGGGTGCCGCTTCGCCGTGCTTGGCCAGAAAGCCGGGGCCGTCGTCGACCACGTCATTGAGGATGTTGGTCACCACATCGCCGACGCCGATGGCATTGACGCGGATGCCATGCTCGATCACTTCGAGCGCCAGCGTGCGGGTCAACTGGGCCAGCGCGCCCTTGGACGCGGTGTAGGCTGCGATCGTCGCAAAGGCGAAGTAGGATGCGTAAGAGGCGATGTTGACGATTGCCCCGGATCTGTTGGGAATCATCGCTTTCACCGCCTCGCGGCAATGCATGAAGGCCGCGGTGGCGTTGACTGCCTGAATGCGCTCCCAGTCTTCACGGGTCATGTCGATGACAAGCTTGTTGATGATGATCCCGGCGTTGTTGACCAGGATATCCAGCCGGCCGAACTGCTCGACGGCCAGGCCGACCGCGCGCTCGGCGGCTCCGTCTTCGCTGATGTCCGCCACCAGCGGCACCAGCCCGGGACGGGCGAGCTCTTCGACGGCGGGGTTCAGGTCTTCAGCAACGACCTTGGCGCCACGAGCGTGCAGCAACAGTGCGATGGCTTTGCCGATGCCACTGGCCGCGCCGGTGACCAGCGCGACTTTGCCTGCGACTTCGTGGGGGATGCTGTAGGTGATATCAGTCATGATGCTCTCCTGCGTTGCGAGCCGAGGAGACATTCGCCGGCTCCGCGCCCGTGAGGCGCTGTCGTTATCGACGGCTTCACTGTCTCTCAATGTGCATGTTCGGGCTTTCGCAGGCTTGCCTGGACTGTTGGGGTTTTGCTCCAGCATGCGAGGCTGCGGCGCACACGGTCTGTCGCGCAACCTTGCTCATGGCCGCCGCCGCGTTATCCTGTTGGCACCAGTCCTCGTCAGAGGGCTTTGTCGATGGAGCATCCTGTGCACCAACCCGATCCGCAAAACCTCGCCAGCGATGCTCAACGCATTACGGGCGAATCGATGCTGCACTATTTGCCGGGAACGCCGCAGACGTTACCGCCGCGCCCGCAGATGCAGGACGTGGTGATGTTGCGGTTCAGCCATCACAGCATCGTCGAGCCCATCCTGGTGCCCGCGGTGGTCGAGCCTCTGCTGGTGTGGGTGCTGGCGGGCGCGGCTCGGGTCGAGGAGCGCGTTCTGGGTGGGGAATGGGTCGCGTCCGACGTCAAGACCGGCGACTTCTTTCTCACCAACACTGGCGAACCCTACGAGATGCGCTGGCAGACCCAAGGCTGCGACGCTTTTGAGGTGATGCACCTGTATCTCGGCCTGCCATTGATTGATCAAGCCGCGCGCGAGGTACTGGGCGAACACGCCGACCCGGTCAGCTTCCTCGATGTTTCCGGTGACCGGGATGAACGAATCAGTTTCCTGTTGGAGCAACTGCGCCAGGAACTCATCGACGAGCGCCAGCCCAGCCCCTTGTTTGCCCA
The DNA here is from genome assembly GCF_032614175.1 of Pseudomonas sp. P105. NCBI lineage: Bacteria > Pseudomonadati > Pseudomonadota > Gammaproteobacteria > Pseudomonadales > Pseudomonadaceae > Pseudomonas > Pseudomonas sp. P105. Next base: position 3,606,179 of record NZ_CP126693.1, on the reverse strand, counting down.
CAGCCTGGCTCAGGCGCTGGCCGTGCATTTGGTGCGGCGCTACCTTGACCCAAACCGCAGTGCCCGGCGCAACAACGCGTTGCAGGCCTACAAACTGCGCCGCGTTATCGAGGCAATGACCGAGGGGCTTGCCGCCGATTTCAGCCTCGCGAACCTTGCGCGGGTTGCGCAACTGAGCGAGTACCACTTCAGCCGCATGTTCAAGCGCGCCACCGGGCTTTCACCCTCGCAGTACTTCATTCGCTTGCGCATGAGCCGCGCCCGGCATCTGCTGCTGGAGACGGACCGAAGCATCATCGATGTCGGGTTGGAGGTCGGCTATTCGAGCCCCAGCCATTTTTCCCAGGTGTTTCGCCGCGAAGTGGGGGTCACGCCCAGCGTCTATCGTCGGGCATGACGGCTGTTTAAGCGTTTCTGCGGTTTGCAGTGTTCATTCGGATGGTGTGAAAGGCTGCGCCGTTGGTCCGAGTGATCCATGGCTGAAGCCGCAACGGCCTGCCAAAAAAATAATTGCGTCAGGCTGTCGATTTCGACCCTTGCCATCCGATTAGTCCGTAGAGCCACCACAAGGGCGGCTTAATCCATCCACTCTCAGGAGACAAGCGCATGCGATTTATGGTGATCGTCAAAGCCAGCCCGGAATCGGAAGCCGGACAGATGCCCAGCGAAGAATTGCTCGCCGACATGGGCGCCTACAATGAAGAATTGCTCAAGGCCGGGGTGATGCTCGCCGGAGAAGGGCTGCATCCCAGTGCCAAGGGTGTGCGCGTGCAGTTTTCCGGCAAAAACCGGACCGTCGTCGAGGGGCCTTTTGCGCAAACCAGGGAATTGATTGCCGGCTTCTGGATCTTCCAGGTCCAGTCGCTGCAGGAAGCCATCGACTGGGTCAAACGCTGCCCGAACCCGATGATCAGTGACAGTGAAATCGAGATCCGCCAGATCTTCGAAGCCGAGGATTTTGGCGAGAGCTTTACCCCCGAGTTGCGCGAGCAGGAAGAGCGTCTGCGGGCGCAGTTGTCCAATCAATCGTGAAGCCGACTACAGGAGTTGCGAGCATGAAAATCATCCCTTACCTGACCTTCAACGGCCGCTGCAAGGAAGCCTTTGCGTTGTACAAGGACGTCCTTGGTGGCGAGCTGTTTTCCATGTCCTTTGCCGAGGCGCCGGAGGACGTCGGCATGCCCAAGGACGCCGACCTGATCATGCACACCTGCCTGACCGTGGGCAATTTCAGCCTGATGGCTTCCGACTGCCCGCCAGGCCAGCCGTATCGCCAGCCGCAAGGCGTGTCGGTTTCCCTCAACGTCGACAGCGTGGAAGAGGCCGAACGGCTGTTCAATGGCTTGAGTGCAGGTGGCACCGTGCAGATGCCCCTGGCGAAGACCTTTTGGGCGGAACGTTTTGCGATGTTCGAAGACCGTTTCGGGATTGCCTGGATGGTCAATTGCGAGGGGGGAAAATAAGCGGCTGTATCTCGCAGCGGTTTACTGGACATCTATCGGAAAAAGATCAGTACAAAGGTGCGCGCCATCCTGGACCGGAACTCCTGTCCGGTTGGCGCGGCATTCCGAATGGTCGCCGGGTTTCGCAACACACCCTGAGTTGGGATGCCTGGATCATCTACACTGCCTTTTCATCCTCCTGCCCGGGACTGGCAGCCTATGCGGATTTGTTTTTTTGACGGGGCCGATCGCATCGAGCTGGGTACTCGATCCAACCTTGCTGATGGCCAGTCCGTGCTGCGAGAGGGAAGCCCGGCGACCAGGATCGATGCGCGTGAACCATGGCAGGCAGAGCACTTTGTTCGCCGACATTTTGCCGGGGCCGGTGAAGTACCCCGTCTGCGCGGGCTATTGTCCGCCCAGGGGGTTCTGGTCCATCTGCTGGACGATGACGAGGTTCGTCATCAGGTCGCGGGCAAGCTGTCGAGTGGCGAGTTGTGTGCTTACCTATATCCACATCAACGACCGATGCCCGTTCGCCTACCGGCCTCGGGCGCTGTGGAAGCGGTTGTTGCACCGGTGTCCGCCGCGGCTCACAAGCGTGCGCAGGTAAAAGCCTCGTCCGAGTCCGTCAATCCACTTGAGCCGGTTGCGCTGACCTTTGTGGAGATCGAGTTACTGGATATGCAGGGGCAGCCCGTCAGCGGGGAGCCCTACGTCATTGTGCTGCCCAATGGGACCCAGCGCAGCGGTGTGCTTGACGAACTCGGCCGGGCGAGAGCGGAAGGGGTTGATCCCGGCAACTGTCAGGTGACGTTTCCCAAACTCGATCAGCGTGCCGTCGAGCGATGCCGCGGCTCATGAATTGGATCGCAAACGAATGTGCTTCCACGCGGCGTCCAGGTCTTGGGGCATGCCGGCGCGCTTGCGCAGCCCGGTGGCCTTTGGCGTGATCCAGGGCTTCGGCGGGGCTGGCAATTCAAGTGGCGTCACTTCTCGGGGAATGTCGCCCGCTTTCAGCTTGGCGACGGCGTTGGCGATTTTCGTCAGCGTGGTGCGCATTTCAGTGGTGCTGTTGCTGGCATCTTCGTTCCCACAGGCTTGGCAACGGCGGTCGAGCTCAGCGGTAAGCTGTTCAGCATCCTGTCCTATCTTGACCACTTCGTTGCACCAGGGCGCTGTCTGAGTCAGGTTTCGATCCTGGTCGAACGCTTGCGTCACCACCTTGAGTCGGGCGACGACCTGATTGCAATGGGGCGTGAGGTCTTCTGCGAGATCCGGCCCGTATCTATTGAGGTTTCGCCTCATCGCGTCTATCGCATTGCTCCATGTACTCTTGTCGCACTCATAGGTTTCCAGGGCGTTGTAGACATCCAGGAAGTTGCGTTCGTGGGTCAGATAGCCGGCGACGAAAGCCGGGTCGTAACGGGTATAGTTCTTTTGCCACAGGAAAAATTGGGCGTGTTCAGCCATGACTTTTTCCAGGCGATCCCGGCAGACGTATTCGATGTGCGTTTGCTCAAAGCCGGCATTCCATAGCGGAGCATACACCTCAAGGGTGTCGCGCAATGCTTGCAGCGCCTTCATGTCCGCCTTGTAGGTAGCGAGGATGGTCGCATGCAGACTGAGCCGGGGGAGTTCGTGGACGCTGCGGGTGGCCGGGGCTATCCCGCTTTGTGCGGCCTGCAGTTGAGTGATGTGCTCGCGCAACTGCATCACGTGCCGGGCCAGTTCCAGGCTCCAGCAGGCAAAGGCGTCCATTGCCAATCCAGAGAACGGTGCCTGGGGCGTTGTCGAATAGAACAAAAACTCGATAGCGCAGCGCGTTGGATTGTCCGATACCTGATAAGCGTCGGGGTATTTCACCAGGTGGCGCAATGTCGGTTCCTGCAAGGTCTTGAACCACTCTTCTCCACGTTGCCATTTCAGGAATTCGATTGTCAGGTCGAGGCTGTGGGTCATCTCCAGAAAAACCCCTCGCAACATTGTCAGATGCCGCATGCGGGCGAACACAAGCTCCTTGCGGTTCAGACCGAGCACAAGGATATTCTTGCCACCCCTGTCGCTGGTGGGCTGCATTTGTTGGTTGAGGTCATTCAGAGGGGCGGGGATGGCCAGTCCTGTCGCGCAATTGAAGTTGATGTGCTCGCGGGGATTCTCGGTGACAGGATTGATCAACACCGGTTTCTCGGCGTTGTGCGGGTCGTCCCACGCGTCGTGGCGCGGTGGCCTGAACCGGCCCCATTCGCCAATGGCGTCCCAGAACTCATCCTCGGTGTTGAAGTCTTCCAGTCTCGGCGGCGGTTGCGCCAGATTGTCCGGTATCACGTCAAAGTAGTTCTTCTTGTAGGTCTCGTTGCACTCCTTGCATGACCACAAGTGGTTGCTCCAGTCGTACACGTACTGAAAATAACCGAGGTTATCCATTGCCTTGTCGTTCACTGGAACGAAACCGTCGTGGCGTTTTTTCGGCCGGAAATGTTCAACATCCCCGCCTGCGGTGTCCATGAAGCGTGCCTCGCAAAAGGCGCACTTGCCATATTGGTCGACCTTGAGCAGCGCTTTGGCGTGGGGCGGTTTGTATTGGTCGTCATCGATGACGACCTTCACCGAGCCTTTGGGAACACTTTTTGTTTTGGCGGTGTTGGTGCCTTTGGTGCAGAGGACCACCGAAGCGCCAGCCTGGACAGCCTGCAGGACGTTGTTTTTCATGGCATCGTGCGAGCGCTGTAGCGCGGGAGGGGCCGTAGGCGTTTTGCGAACCCTGATCATACGGGGGCCTCGCCGTGGTAGCCGTGGAGCGCGGTGCGTACGGCATCGCTGAGTAAGTCATTGTCGTCGGGCAATCCGGCCTGCATCTTGAACGCACCGATGGCCACACGGGTCGCGTCATCCATCTGACCATCGCAGTCGCCGTTGAAGTAGCCAAGGCCACGCAGGCGCTGCTGCACGCCTTTGAGGGTACTGATCGGGTCGAGCGCGCGCAGCCTTAGATGATAATCGCGGGAGAAGCCGTCAAAGGTTACGCGCACGGTGATGTCGTCGGCGGTGGGCTCCAGAGGCCAGACGATATCGCCGTTGGCTTCGGCTTCGCCACTGCCCAGCAGCGTGTCACCGCGCAATACCTGAAAGTGCCGGGCCAGGCCCTGTCCGGCGAGGGCATAAGGGCGAAACCTGAGCATGGCAGGGGTGTTCAGTACGCGGAAGGTGTGTCTTTGCCCGGTGGCGTTCTGTTCGAAGGTCGCTTTCACACGCGGCGGGACGAACAACGAATCACCCGCCGCGAGCGCCGTCCCGTCCGGGTGTTGACGGCGCAGATCGGCATTGCGCGGGTGATCCCAGAGTGTCTCGCGCGCATGCCCGTAGGCGTAGGCCACACTGTCGACGCTTTCGGTGGCCCCCAGTGTAAGGACGATGCCGTCACCGCCCGGGTCCGATCTGGCATTCATACGGTTTCTCCTTCCCTGGAAGTCGCACTGTGGTCATCTGGGGGCGCAATCGCGCCGATTCAGCAGGCGATTAAAACCTTAGTAGGTTATGGCCGTTTTGGAAGGTCATTACCGAGCGCTGTTTGGTGAGTCACCTTCGGACACTCCCAGGGCTGGCTGATTGAGTGTTACCTGGCTACCACTGTGCACACTAATGGGCGTCGCTTGAGCCATTTGGTAGCACGTCTACCCAATTGACGCCGGGCCCATGCACGCCCCATAGCAAGACCCTTTCCTTCAAATCAATCACTTGCACATCGATCCATTCAGTTGGCACGCATTCTGCTTTTTGAATTTATGGATAATTGGATACAAAAATTCAAAAGGTGCTGCCATGCAATTCGCTCCGAGTTACGTTGGGCGCCCGTCGATGACGGCCGAGGAGGAGGCTTACAACTTCCTGCTGGACGCCATTTGCGGGGGACGATTGCGCAAGGGTGACCGGCTGATCGCTGAAGACATCGCCAGCGAGATCGGTATGAGCCGGATGCCGGTGCGCGAGGCGTTCCGTCGATTGGACGCCCAGGGCCTGGTGACCCTTAGACCCAATCGCGGGGCCGTTGTCAGTGGCCTGGATATCGATGAGCTGCACGAAGTCTTCGAGATGCGCAGCGTCCTCGAAGGCCTGGCGATCCGTGTCGCGGTAGCCAGGATAGGCGAGCGCCAATTGGCAGCCTTGGAGCGTCTGCTGGACGAGATGGACGATTACCGCGAGGAAAGCGCCGAGTGGGTCAGCCGGCATCGCGCCTTTCATGAATACCTGTGCAGCCTCAGCGGTCGTCCCCGGTTGCTGAAGCAGATCAGTGCCCTCTATTCCTTGATCGAGGCGCCCATGCGCCTATGGCTTGAGCACGTGGAAAAACCGCTGAGTGCGCGCCAGGAACACGCGGTGATTCTTGAGGCGATTCGTACTGGCGACGCCGATAAGGCCGAGGCAGTGGTGCGCGCGCACATCGAAGGCACCGTTCCTGAGTTGATCCAATTTCTGCAATCGAAAAAATAACCAGAGCGGGCCCCGCGCCTGCCGTTGTTTTGACTTTGAGTACTGCCCGTTACTAACTGAACTGGAGTGTCTGGTCATGCATAAGCCTCGCCTGTTGGTTGCCGCCCTATCCTTGGGATTCTGTGCGCAGTGGGCGGTTGCCGCGCCCGTTGTTCCGGAGCGCTTGCTCAAGGTCGAAAAACTCGTCTATTGCTCAGGCATGGATTCGCCGCCCCTGGTGTCCTTCGATGAAGCGCAGAAACCCAGGGGCTTGACCGTTGACCTGGGCCTGGAAATCGCCAAGCGGCTGGGCGACAAGAAAGTCGAGTGGCGGGTGATTCCCTTTTCCGGGCTGCTCCCGGCTTTGCTCGCCAAGCAGTGCGACATGATCGTCGACCAGTTGTTTGACAAGCCCGAGCGCCGTGAGGTGATCGATATCGTCAACTACATGTACTCCAGCCAGGCGGTGGTCGTGCCCAAGGGTAATCCGAAGGCAATCAAGACGCTGTCGGACCTGTCCGGGCATAAAGTCGCGGTGCTCAATGGCTCCACCATCAAGACCCTGCTCGACGCCGAGAATGAAGCGCTGGCCAAGGCTGGCAAGCCTGGAATGAAACTGGTGGTCTACAACACCGATACCGATGCATTCCAGGCCTTGCGCATCAGCCAGGTCGATGCCTACGGCACCACGGTGGAAACCGCCGGTTATTACGCCACCATGGCCCCCGATTTGTTTGAGGAAGGGGTGCCTGCCTTCAGCCGGATTCTTACCGGACTGGGTATTCGCAAGGACGACACGCAACTGAGCGCCGCAGTGCAGCAGGTGATCAACGACATGCGCAGTGATGGCAGCTACAGCCAACTGCTCAGCAAATGGCATGTCGCCAGTGACACTCTTGATTGAGGTGAGCGTTGATGAACTTCAATTGGGATGTGTTTTGGCAGTACCTGTTGCAGCCCAGTGATGTTTACCTCACCGGGCTCTGGCTGACCTGCGTGATCAGTGTGTTGGCGATGCTGCTGGGCTGCTTCCTGGGACTGGCCGCGGCGTTGCTACGGTTGTCGAGCAATCCGTTGCTGCATCTACCGGTGCGTTTTTATGTGTGGCTGATGCGGGGCACGCCGTTGCTGGTGCAGATTGTCTTTCTCTATACAGCACTGGCGGCAGGGGGGATTTTCCGCTTCGAAGACATCGATCTGTTCGGCCTGGTGATTCCCGGCAATATCCAGGCGGCGATCATTGCCCTGGGGCTCAACGAAGGTGCCTATATGGCCGAGATCATCCGGGCCGGCATCGGCGCGGTGGACAAGGGCCAGTACGAAGCCGGGCGTTCCCTGGGCATGACGTTCGCCAAGCTGATGCGCCGCATTGTCTTGCCCCAGGCTTTCCGGGTCATCGTCCCGCCACTGGGCAACGAGTTCAACGTGATGCTCAAGAACACCACGTTGGTCAGTGTGATCGGCGTACAGGAGCTGTTGCTCAGTACCCAGATGGTCACGTCGGCGACGTTCCGGGTGTTCGAGTTGTACCTGGTGGTGGCGATCTATTTCCTCTTGTTGACCACTCTCTGGGGCTTTTTCCAGCGCTGGCTGGAAGCCCGTTTCGGCCAATCGGACCGACCCTCGTCACCACCGCCGGCGTCGACGCGGATGTTCGGTCGCAGCACCCTGAACCTGTTGAGGGCACGTTAGCCATGGCGCACAAAAGTGAAGAGCTGATCATCGAGGCGCTGGATGTGCACAAGTCCTTTGGCGAGCTGCAGATCCTCAAGGGCATATCCCTGCAAGTACGGCGCGGCGAAGTGGTGGTGCTGATCGGTGCCTCCGGCTCGGGCAAGACCACCTTTATCCGCTGCATCAATCTGCTGGAAGACATCCAGGGTGGGCGCATCCGCGTCAATGGCCGGGCCATGGGCTATCGCGAGCGGGCTGACGGCAGCCTGGTGCGTGAGTCGGAGCGCAACATCGCCCGCCAGCGCCGGGACATCGGCATGGTGTTTCAGCGCTTCAACCTGTTCCCCCACATGACGGCCCTGGAGAACATCATCGAGGCGCCGATCCAGGTGCTCGGGATACCGCGCACCGCAGCGCTGGAAGAGGCGCGCAACCTGCTGGAACGGGTCGGTCTGGCGGACAAGGCCAACCACTACCCGTCGATGCTCTCCGGCGGCCAGCAGCAACGGGTGGCGATTGCCCGGGCGCTGGCGATGAAACCCCAGGCCATGCTGTTCGATGAACCCACCAGCGCCCTCGACCCGGAAACCGTTGGCGAGGTGCTGCAAGTCATGAAAGCGCTGGCAGAGGAGGGCATGACCATGGTCGTGGTCACCCATGAAATGGGCTTTGCCCGCGAAGTGGCAGACCGTGTGGTGGTGCTGGACCAAGGTGAACTCATCGAGCAAGGCCCGCCGGAGCAGATCTTCAGCCATCCCACGCACCCGCGAACCCGGGCTTTCCTCAGTCGCGTGTTATGACCGTTCCGGGGTGTTCGCCCTGAGTCCCGCCAATGAATCCTTGTGTTGAAGAGTCTTTGCCATGCTGAAATTTTCTGCTCACGAGTACCCTTATCCGTCGCAACGCCAGAGCGTTTTTGCCCGCCGGGGCATGGTCGCCGCGTCCCAGCCTCTGGCTGCCCAAGCGGGCATCGAGATCATGCAAAAGGGCGGCAACGCCATTGATGCGGCCATCGCCACGGCGGCGGCGCTGACGGTGGTCGAGCCCACGGGTTGTGGCATCGGTGGCGATGCTTTTGCCTTGGTCTGGTGCAAGGGCCAGTTACATGGCCTCAACGGCAACGGCCATGCACCGGCGGCCCTGAGTATCGAGGCGGTCAAGGCGGCCGGCCATGAACGGATGCCGCTCTATGGCTGGACGCCGGTAACCGTCCCGGGTTGCCCATCGGCCTGGGCCGAGTTGTCGCAACGCTTTGGCAAGCTGCCCTTTGCCGTGTTGCTGCAGCCGGCGATCAGCCTGGCGCGGGATGGTTTTGCGCTGTCGCCGGTGGTTGCCCATCAATGGCAGATCGCTTTGAACGAATTCACGCCTCATCGTGATCAGGTCCTGGATGCCTGGTTCCAGACTTTTCTGATTGACGGTCGCGCGCCACGGGCCGGGGAGATTTTCCGCAACCCGGCCCAGGCCCGAACCCTTGAAGAATTGGCTGCCACCCGCTGCGAGAGCCTGTATCGCGGCGCCTTGGCCGAACGCCTGGATGCCCACTCCCGGGCCAGCGGCGGCTACCTTCGCGCCACGGACCTGCAGGATTATCGCGCCCAATGGGTGGCACCGATCCACGTCAACTATCGAGGCGTCGATGTCTGGGAAATCCCGCCGAGCGGACAGGGGCTGGTGGCCTTGATGGCGCTGAAAATACTGGAGGGCTTCAGCTTCGATCACCGCGACAGCCAGCAGACCTGGCATCGCCAACTGGAGGCCATGAAGTTGGCCTACAGCGACGGCCTGCACTACATCACCGACCCTCTGCACATGCGTGTGGCGGTGACTGACCTGTTGAGCGAGGAGTACAGCGCCTGCCGTCGCGCCCAGATCAGCGAACAGGCCCAGGCACCCAAACCCGGCGATCCCCACGCCAGCGGCACGGTGTACCTGGCGACTGCTGACGGGGAAGGCAACATGGTCTCGTTCATCCAGAGCAACTATCACGGATTCGGCTCCGGCGTGGTGCTGCCCGACAGCGGGATTGCCTTGCAGAATCGCGGACAGGAATTCAGCCTGGATCAGAGCCACGCCAATTGCCTGGTCCCGGGCAAGAAGACTTTTCACACCATCATCCCTGGTTTCCTCACCCAGAATGGCCAGGCCCTTGGCCCTTTCGGCGTGATGGGCGGTTACATGCAGCCCCAAGGCCATGTGCAGATGGTGATGAACCTGGTGGACTTCGGCCTGAACCCGCAAGCGGCGCTGGACGCTCCGCGCTGGCAGTGGCTTGGTGAGATGAAAGTTGGCATCGAGCAGGGTGCCTCCGGCGACTTGGCCAATGCCTTGGCGCGGCGCGGTCATGAAGTGCAGATCGCCAGTGACCGGACTGATTACGGACGAGGCCAGATCATTCTCCGCGACCCGGTCAGCGGTGTCCTGTGCGGCGGCACCGAGCCCAGGGCGGATTCTCATATTGCTGTGTGGTAGGCACGATGAACCGGCCGTGCTTGCAGGGACTCCCGGGGGCGTATGGTTGAGAACCCGGGAGGACGAGCGCCGCCGCAGGCAACACTCCATGACCGATGAAACACTCATTGCGTCGTGATAGCACTCAAGTGAATAAAAACGATTGAAAAAACCCTCTGGACGCTATACACCGAAGGCTCACTGGCATATTGCCCGGCAATCAGTCATTCAATCTCGCCACTGTGGCGCAGGGAGCGCTGATGAGTTTTCGCCCATTGAGCGATCCGCCGCAGCCATCGAACCATTACGGTGTGGCAATTCACCTGCAAGAAAACCCGGATGCGGCCGGCATGGCATACGTTGGCAACGAAGACGCGATCGAACAATTGCTGGAATCAGCGCGCACCTGGACCCACACCACCCAGTGGGTGGTTTATCGCGCCGGTGAACAACTGCATCTGCTGGGGCAGGGCGACCCAGGGCAACAGTGGCCGGCCAGCGTTGCGAACGCAGAGTTCGAGACCTTCTGCCGGACCAGACGGTTGTGCCGCTGGCCGACCGGTCGGGGCGAAAGTGTGCTGGGTTGGCTACTGGCGCCAGTCACCGATACCGAGGAGCCGGCCCTCGCCGAGTTTGCCCGATGCCTGGGCATCCAGGTACAGACCAATACCTTGGCCCGGGCCCAGATTACTCAGCGTGTGCTGTATGAAATTACCTACCTGGCCAGCTCCACCCGCGACCGCTCCGTGTTCCTGGTGGGGGTTCACCGGCTGCTCGCCAGCCTGATCGATGCCGAGAACTTTTATCTCGCGCTGTATGACCCCCACAGCGGAAAAATCGACTACCCGTACTACGTCGACATCATCGACGTCGATGCCGTGGAGTCCCAACACTACGAATACCTTGACCCTTCACGTCTGTCGTTGACCGGCCAGGTGCTGACCTCGGGCCAGCCGTTGCTGATCGATGCCGCGGGCATTTGCGCCGCTCAGGCCGAGGGTCGTTTCTATTGCGTGGGTGATCGTCCCGAATTCTGGATGGGCGCTCCGCTGAAAAATGCCGCCGATGAAGTGTTTGGCATGCTTGCCATGCAGGTCTACGACGTTGCACGTACCTACAGCGCCGAAGACCGCGCGCTGTTTCTGGTGGTGGCCCGGCACGTGGCCATGGCGCTGGACCGGATTCTGCACCGTGAGGGCATGGAAGAGACGGTGATGCGTCGCACGCTGGAACTGTCGGCAGTCAATGACGCGCTGAGGCAGGAAGTGGCAGATCGAGAGCGCGCCGAACACCTGCAGAGTGCGCTATTCCAGATTGCAGAACTGTCGAGCCAGCCTGGCGACATGGCGGAGCTGTTCCAAACCTTGCATGGCATTGTCGGCGATCTGCTGTTCGCGGAGAACTTCTACATCGCGCTGTTCGACGACGCGATCGGTGAAGTGACCTTTCCGTATTATGTCGATGAGCGCAAAACCACCCTGCCTGAGGCACGCCGTGGGTGCCGGGGCCTGACCGAGTACGTTATCCGCCAGCGTCGTCCTTGCCTGATTGATCCTTTCGACGCGGATCGGTTGTCTGCGCAGGGTGAACTCGAAGTGGCCTACGAGTCGGTCCGCTTCCATTCCTGGCTGGGCATTCCGTTGTTCGATGGCGATGTGGTACGGGGTGTGCTGGCGGTGCAAAGCTATACCTCCCAGGTGCGCTACACCTTGCGCGACCAGGAACTGCTGACGTTCGTGTCACGGCACATTGATACGGCATTGTCGCGCCGCACGGCCGCCGAAGCGATCCATGCCGCCAACCTCAAGCTCGAAGCCAGGGTGCAGGACCGCACCCGCGAACTGGATCACGCCAACGCCAAGCTGCAACACGAAAACGCCCATGATGCGCTGACCGGGCTGCCGAATCGCTCCTACCTGCAGCAGCGCCTCAATCTGGCCTGGGCGCGGTTCGAGAGCGAAGGCGGGCAACTGTCGGTGATGTTCATCGACCTCGACCGTTTCAAGATGGTCAACGACAGCTTCGGCCACCATTTTGGCGATTTGCTGTTGATGCAGGCCGCCCACCGCTTGCGCAGTTGCCTGCGTGACACCGACATGCTGGCCCGCCTGGGGGGCGATGAGTTTTCAGTGCTGGCGCCCGAGGCGACACTGGAGGTGGTGATCGAAATCGCCGAGCGGATTCTGTCGGTGTTCGACCTGCCGTTTCTCATCAATGGCCACGAAGTGTTTTCGTCGTGCAGTATCGGTATTGTCAGCGCCGACAGTCAGTTTCACCACGAACCCGCGGACTTGCTGCGCGATGCCGATGCGGCGATGTACCGGGTCAAGAATGCCGGGCGCGACAGTTACGCGGTGTTCAACCAGGAAGTGCGTCGTGAAGTCTCGGACCAGGTTGAGCGTGAAGGGCACCTGCGCAATGCGCTCAAGCGTACCGACGAACTGCTGCCGTATTTCCAGCCGATTGTCAGCGTCGAAAGCGGCGAGCTGGTGGCCCTTGAAGCGCTGATCCGCTGGCATCAACCGGGTGGCCGGATCATCGCGCCGGGCGAGTTTCTGCCCGATGTCGAGGGGTTGCGTCTGATCGGTCGACTGGATCTGTACATGCTCACCAGCATCGTGGCGATCCTCGCACTACCGCAACACGCCAATTGGCCACCGGTGCATGTCAATTGCTCCAGCTACAGCATGACGCGCCCGGATTTTGCCGATGATGTGCTGGCACTGTTGGCCCGTTACAACGTCGCGCCGTCGCGGATCTGCCTGGAGTTGACCGAAGGTGCGCTGGTGGCCGAGCCCGCCATTGCCCGATTGACCATGCAGCAATTGGCCGACAACGGCATGTCGGTGGTGCTCGATGACTTTGGCGCAGGATTTTCATCCCTGAGCTATGTGCATCAATACCGTTTCAGCGGTTTGAAGATCGACAAGTCGTTCATTTTCGAACTGACCACCAGCCCCCGCAGTCGCGCGATCGTCCGGGCGATCGTGCGTATGGCCGAATCACTTGACCTTAGCGTGGTGGCCGAAGGTGTCGAAGATGAAGCGACGTTGCTCTTGCTGCGGGAGATGGGGGCAGGGCAGGCCCAAGGTTATTATTTCGCCAAGCCGATGGGGCTGGAGGCATTGCTGGCGACTTCGCTGGTTGGTGGCTAGGTGCGTGGAACGGGCGGTTATTTCTGCCTGAGGGCGGCGATGGACAGGCCTGAGACGATGAAGGTCAATCCCGCGCCCAGGTTCAGTCCGTTGGCAAGGCGAGGGCGTTGACAGATGTATTGCGACAGGCGCGTGGCGAAGACCCCCATCAACGAGAACCCCACGGCCGTCAGCAGGGCGAACCAGAACCCGTAGACCAGCATCTGTACGGTGACCGAGCCGAGCGCGGGGTTGATGAATTGAGGGATGAACGCCAGGACGAACAACCCGGGTTTGGGGTTTAGCGCCGCCGAAAGAAAGCCTGTAAGCAAAATGCTTCGCAGTGGCTGTCGTGCGGCGGGCGCGAAGGTTATCAGGCTTCTGGAGCGCAGCACCTTGATCCCGAGCCAGACCAGATAGGCCGCCCCTACCAATTTGACGACCCAGAAGGCAACCGTCGAGGTCTGGATCAACAGCGTCAGCCCCAACGAGGCGGTGGTGACGTGAAACAAAATGCCCAGCCCAGACGACAGGCCGGACACGATGGCGGCCAGGCGACCCTGGCTCAGCCCCCGTCCTATGGCCAGCAGATTGTCAGGACCGGGTGACAAGACCAGCAGCACGCAGGCTGCGGTGTAGGTGAACCAGATATCCATCGGAAACACGGTGAAGCTCCCTGTGAGGTATGAATGGGGTCAACGGATGATGCCCGCGAGGCTGTCCTGGATTGTGGCGCTGGCAGAGACAAGGCCAAGGTCTTTCATTTCTAGCAGCGGTGAACCGGTTCGGCAACTCAATAACGGGCCCCGAACTCCTCGGCAGCGGGGCTGATGGGGGGAGTAACGCTGGGATCAACGACCGTTTCATGAGGATTCGCTTCACCCACTTGAACGTCTGCTACCACGCGGCCTCTGACGTAATGCAGGGCGAACATACGCCGCTCATTCCGACTTGGAGGATAGGTTTACATGAACATTCTAATGGTCCTGACGTCCCACGATCAGTTGGGTGACACCGGCAAGAAAACGGGGTTTTGGCTGGAAGAGTTCGCCGCGCCCTATTACGTGTTTGTCGACGCCAAAGTGACGGTTACGCTCGCCTCACCAAAGGGAGGGCAACCGCCGCTGGACCCCAAGAGCGACGAGGAACAGGCCCAGACGGACGCCACTCGCCGCTTCAGCGCCGATACCCGGGCCCAGGCAGCGTTGGCCGACACGGTGCCGCTGGGCGAAATTGATCCCTACGACTTCGATGCCGTGTTCTATCCCGGAGGTCATGGGCCGCTGTGGGATCTGGCCGAGGACACTGATTCCAAGACCCTCCTCGAAGCCTTTTACGCCGCGAATAAACCCATCGCGGCCGTCTGTCACGCGCCTGGGGTGCTCAAGAACGTCAACGCGCCGGATGGCCATCCAGTGGTCAAGGGCAAGAAAGTGACCGGGTTCACCAACTCTGAAGAAGAGGCCGTGGGATTGACCCAGGTGGTGCCATTTCTGGTGGAGGACATGCTCAAAGCCAGAGGTGGCGAGTATTCAAAGGCGGCAGACTGGGCGAGTTACGTGGTCGAGGATGGCCATCTGATCACCGGCCAGAACCCGGCTTCTTCCGAAGCCGCCGCCAACGCGCTGCTCAAGCGCTTGCAGCAAGAGCAGAAGGCTTGAGTCAGCTCAAACAAGGGCCGGATCGCAACCGACGCGCGTTCACCTCGCAAGGGCGCATGCCGTTATGTTCGAATGCACAGTCGCGGACAATCAATGAGACTCGCGCAAGACCTCGATGAAGGCCTGCAAGCCTGATGGGATATAGCGGTGCCCCGGATAATACAGAAACAGCCCAGGAATCCTGGGGCACCAATCCGCGAGGACCTCGACCAGACGAGCGTCTGCCAAAGGTTGCGATACCGTCTGCTCTGGCACGTAAGCGATGCCGAGCCCGGATATGGCTGCATCGACCATGATTTCGGCATTATCGAGAGTTAGCTGTCCTTTGGGCTCGATGACCAAGGATTGTCCGTTCCTGGAGAATTCCCATCTATAAGGTTTACCACTGGGCATCCGGATGCAGATGCATTGATGTCCTGGCAGATCATCCGGCGTAAGGGGGACAGGATGAGTCTTCAGGTATTGGGGGGACGCCACGGTAATAAATCGCGTATCCGTTCCTATCGGCACGGCGATCATGTCTTGGGGGATCGCTTCACCTAAACGGATACCGGCGTCGAAGCCCTCGGCCACGATATCGATCAGACGGCCCTCGGTCACGAGGTCAACCGACATCTGGGGGAAGCGTTCCAGGAATATCGGAAGGGCAGCTTTCATCAAAACGCGCGCGGCCTGTTCGCTGGCATTGATCCGTAAAGTGCCGCTGGGAAGATCCCGGTATTCATTGACTTCCTCAATCGCCAGCTCGAATTCGCGCAACACAGGCGCCAGTCGTCTTAGCAGACGCTCTCCCGCTGCCGTCGGTGAAACGCTGCGCGTGGTGCGGTGCAGCAAACGCACCCCAAGACCGGCCTCCAGCGTTTTCATCATATGACTCAGGGTAGAGGCTGACAGGCCCAACTCATCGGCCGCTTTACGAAAGCTGCGATGAGCAACGATGCGGGTCAGCGCGCGTAAATCGGCAAGCGAAAGGGGCAATTGATTCATGGCTATATTTCATTAGCTCATCCGAATTCTGCCCCATAGTAGCAGCAGTCCGGCTGACGTAGTTTGGTCTCACATCGATGGCAACTCACCCTTCATTCGGAGATCAAGCACATGAGCAAAACTTGGTTAGTGACTGGAAGTTCGTCCGGCATTGGTCTGGCGGTGGTCGAACAATTGCTGGAACGGGGGGACCGTGTGGCGGCTACTTTGCGTAAGCCTCAGGCCTTGAGTCACTTGAAGACACGCTACGGCGAGCAACTGTGGACAGCGTTGCTCGATGTAAACGACGCATTGGCCATCCGCGCTGTGGTTCATCAGGCGTTCACCGAGCTAGGACGTATTGATGTTGTGGTGAGCAGTGCGGGCTACGCGTTGTTTGGTGCGGCGGAGGAAGCCAGCGATGAACAGATCAACCAGCAGTTGCAAACGAATCTGCTCGGTTCTATTCAACTCATCCGTGCCTGCCTACCGTTTCTGCGCAAACAGGGGGGCGGTCGAATTCTTCAAGTGTCCTCGGAGGGCGGGCAGCTCGCTTACCCGAACTTCAGCCTTTACCACGCAAGCAAATGGGCCATTGAGGGATTCGTTGAGTCGGTCGCTCTGGAGGTTGCGCCTTTTGGGATCGAGTTCACCCTGGTAGAGCCGGGCCCGACACGAACTAATTTCGGCGCCGCGCTGGTTCGTCCGCCCGCGATGGCTGAGTACGAGCAAACGCCTGCCGGTGAAGTGCGTAAAGCAATCGCCGAGGGTACTTTCCCGCTTACCGGAGACCCGCAGAAAATGGCCAGGATCATGCTCGAGATTGTCGACGTCGATCCCGCACCCAGGCGTCTACTGCTAGGCAGCGGGGCTTACGAGCGTGTTCGCAATGCCCTGGTCCAACGGCTGGCTGAGCTGGAGCAATATCAAGCGCTTGCAATGAGCACGGAGGTTGACTGAGATCGGCCCGTTTCTCATCCAGTCCTGATCATGGACCCCGAAAAATCAGTGTTCCCATTGTTCAAGCAATATCGAGACAAATTTTTCCGCGGCCGGGGAGAGCGATGCGCCCCTTCGATAGACCAGGCCCAGCGATCGGTTTACCACCGGATCAATCAACGGCACGCTGACCAATGTCGGGTGATCCTCGGCTGGCATTGCCAGGCTGGGCATGGCCGACACCCCGAGGCCGGCCTCGACCAACCCCAACGATGTAGACAAGTGCTGCACTTCGTAGAACCACTGCGGACGCCAGCTCAAACCCGACAAGGCGTGGTCCAGCAGCATTCGGTTGCCGCTGAGACGACCGACACCGATCAGTCGGTAATCGCTGAGCTCAGACCAGCTTACCGAGCTGCGTCTGGCCAGTTCATGGTCGCGTCGACAAGCTAAAACGAAAGGTTCGTTGACCAATGGCACGAACTCGATATCCGGGTGCTGGCCACTCATCATATTGATACCGAAATCGGCTTCGCCACGCAGTACCGCCTCGAGCCCTTCGTTTGCGCTGAGGTCGAGCAGGCGGATGCGGATTTTGGGGTAGCGCTCGTTATAGAGGCGGATCACCGAAGGCAGGAAATAGAAGGCCGCGGTGGGGATGCAGGCCAAGGTCACCCGACCGATCTGGCGCTCCGCCAGTTCGCGAATATTGAGAATCGAGTCGTCGAAATCATCCAGCAAGCGCCGCGCCTTGGGCAGGAAATCGCGCCCGACGCTCGTCAGGCTGACCTTGCGGGTGGTGCGATCCAGCAAGGCGGTCCCCAGGCCTTCCTCCAGTTTTTTCATGCGCCGGCTCAGGGCCGGTTGGGAGAGATGCAGCGCATCGGCGGCTTCGTGGAAACTGCCTAGTTCAGCGATTTTCACGAAAGATCGTATGTCTTGAAGCTCGTATTCCATGTTCTTTCTCACCGGGCAAGAGCGATGCGCTGGGAAATCATCGTAAATTAATTCATTCGTGAAACGCAATAATTGCTCTGATCTTTGCATTGGAAACACTTTTAGAACCCTGCCACTCTTGTGTCCAGAACATCAATTATCCAGATTGATCAACAAGAGTTAGTGTTCATGCAGCGAATTCCTTGTGTGCTGATGCGCGGTGGTACTTCCAAAGGGCCCGTATTTCTTGCCTGGGACCTGCCCAGTGCCATCGCCGAACGTGATGAGCTGCTGCTCAACCTGATGGGGTCCGGCCATGAGCTGGAAATCGACGGCATCGGTGGCGGCAGCCCGCAAACCAGCAAAGTGGCAATCGTCAGCCCATCGTTGCACCCGGACGCGGATGTCGACTATCTGTTCGTCCAGGTCATGGTTTCCCAGCGCCGGGTCGATACCGCGCCCAACTGCGGCAATATGCTGTGCGCCGTCGGCCCGTTCGCCATCGAGCAGGGGCTGGTCAAGCCTTCCGGCGATCTGACCCGCGTGCGGATCCGCAACCTCAATACCGGGACCTTCGTAAATTCAGAGGTGCAAACCCCTGAGGGCAAGGTCAGCTATGAAGGGGACACCGCCATCGACGGCGTGCCTGGCACGGCGGCTCCGGTGCAACTGACCTTTCTGGATGCGGCTGGCAGCAAGACCGGCAAGCTCTTCCCGACGGGGCAATCGCTGGACCTGATCGATGGTATCCCGGTGACCTGTATCGACATGGCGATGCCGATGCTGATCGTCGAGGCCAGTCAGCTTGGCAAGCGCGGCGATGAAAGCCCCGCTGAACTGGACGCCGATAAGGCGTTCCTGCAACGCCTGGAGTCCCTGCGACTCAAAGCCGGCCTGGCCATGGGCCTGGGTGATGTCAGTGACAAGGTCATCCCCAAGCCGGTGCTGGTGTCTCCTGCCAAGTCGGGCGGGACGGTCCAGGTGCGCTATTTCATGCCGCACAACTGTCATCGCGCCTTGGCGATCACCGGCTCCATCGGTCTGGCTACCGCTTGCGTGACTGAAGGCAGCGTAGTGGCGCAGTTGCTCGGCGGCATCAGCGAGCCGCGTCTGCAGCAGGTTCGTATTGAGCACCCAAGCGGTGGTATCGACGTCGTACTGTCCTACACCGGCGAAAAGGGTGAGACCATTCGTGCCTCGGTGGTGCGTACCGCCCGCCGGCTTTTCTCAGGTTTCGTCTACGCCACCGCTTCACACCGGCTGGCCGGATAGTCCAGGCAGTCATTGTCGTTTGCATCAGAACAATTCTAAAAATGGGTGATGCCATGAAAGTTGTTAAATCGCTCTACTTCCAGATCATCTGCGCCGTGCTGCTGGGCGTGCTGGTCGGGCACTTCTGGTCGCAACAGGCGATTGCCTTGAAGCCGCTGGGTGATGCTTTCATCAAGTTGATCAAGATGATGATCGCGCCGGTGGTGTTCTGCACGATTGTCACCGGCATCGCCGGCATGAGTGACAAGCGCTCGCTGGGGCGCTTGTTGAGCAAGACCATGCTGTTGTTCCTGGCGCTGACGGTGATCAGCCTGATCATTGGCCTTGTGTCGGTCTACCTGTTCAAGCCCGGTGCAGGCATGAACATAGACCCGACCCAGTTGAGCACCCAGGGCCTGTCGCAATACACCGACTCCGCTGCGAAGCTGAGTGTGGTGGACTTCTTCATGCACATCATTCCCGACACCTTTATTGGCGCTTTCAATAAAGGCGAGGTGCTGCCGGTGCTGTTTATCGCAGTGCTCTGCGGCTTTGCCCTGTCGTCCTTGGGCGAGCGCGGCAAGCCAGTGCTGGATGTGCTGGAATCAGCTTCGCACATGGTGTTCAAGATATTTTCCTACCTGATGCGTTTTGCTCCGATCGGCGCTTTCGGAGCCTTGGCCTTCACTGTCGGGCAGTACGGCATCACGTCGCTGGGCTCGCTGGCCAAGCTGATCATGACCCTGTACGTCGCTTGCGCCTTCTTCGTCTTCGTTGTGTTGGGCAGCATTTGCCGTGCACACGGCTTCAGTTTGTGGAAGCTGTTGCGTTATCTGCGCGAGGAATTCCTGGTGGTGCTGGGCACTTCTTCGACTGAACCGGTGATGCCGCGGATGTTGGAAAAGCTCCAGGCCCTGGGTTGCAAGAAGGGCGTCGTGGGGCTGGTGCTGCCAACCGGTTACTCGTTCAACCTCGATGGCACGGCGATCTACCTGTCGCTGGCGGCCATCTTCATTGCACAGGCCTGCAACATCGACCTGACGCTGACCCAGGTCATCACCATGCTGGCGATCATGTTGCTGTCTTCCAAGGGCGCCGCAGGTGTTACCGGCAGCGGCTTTGTCGCGTTGGCCTCGACCCTGACCGTCATCCACGATATTCCTCTGGCCGGTTTGGCCCTGTTGATCGGGATCGACCGGTTCATGTCCGAGGCGCGGGCGCTGACCAGCCTGGCGAGCAACGCAGTGGCGACCGTGGTGATCTCCATCTCGGAGAATGCCTGCGACCGCGATGTGCTGTTGCAGACCCTGGATGGCAAACCCTCCCCGAGGCACATCCAGGCAACGGAGCACGCCTGGGACGACACAAAGGTCGCGAATCACATCTAACCGGTCACGGCTGACCCGACATCACCGCGTTATCTTCCTGAATACCTGCGCCAGGCAATCATTCGAGTGTCGCCTGGCGAGTGGGATGGCGTGCGCCTGAATGTCGGCCAAGCTACTCATAACAACAAGAGATCTGACTTATGCTCGCTTTACTTGGCTTGGCCATGGTGGTGGTCTTCACCTTCCTGATAATGACCAAACGTTTGTCACCGATCGTCGCCCTGACGGTGGTGCCAATAGTCTTCGCGGTGATCGGCGGGTTTGGCGGTACCACCGGCAAGATGATGCTGGACGGCTTGAAGATGGTCGCGCCGTCGGCGGCGCTGCTGTTGTTCGCAATCCTGTTTTTCGGCCTGATGATCGATGCCGGTCTGTTCGACCCGCTGATCCGCAAGATCCTCAAGCGAGTTAACGGTGATCCGATGAAAATCGCCGTGGGCACGGCGCTGCTGTCGCTGTTGGTGGCGCTGGACGGTGACGGCACGACCACGTACATGATCACCTGTGCAGCGATGTTGCCGCTGTACAAGCGCATCGGCATGAACCCGATGATCCTGGCGACCATTTCCATGCTCTCGTTGAGCATCATGAGCGGCATGACGCCCTGGGGCGGCCCGGCGACCCGTGCGATCGCAGCGCTGGGCCTGGACGCCGGTGAGTATTTTGTGCCTTTGCTGCCGACCATGATCGGCGGTGCGATGTGGGTGGTGTTCACGGCGTTTCTGCTGGGGCGTGCCGAACGCAAGCGCATCGGCAACACCCATCTGCAAAGCGGTGGGGGTAATTGCTACATCAAGGCGATTATTGAAGACACGCCGCACAAGCGCCCGAAACTGGCCTACGTCAACCTGTTGCTGGTGACGGCGGTGATGGTTGCGCTGGTCATGGGCCTCATGCACTCGGCGATCCTGTTCCTGATCGGTTTTGTTCTGGCGTTGATGATCAACTATCCGCAACTGGATATTCAGAAAGAACGAATTCTCGCTCATTCGGGCAACGCCATGACCGTGGTTCTGCTGGTGTTTGCCGCGGGTATCTTTGCCGGGATCTTCTCCGGGACGAAAATGGTCGATGCGCTGGCGCAAACCCTGGTCGACTGGATTCCGCCATCCTGGGGCCATCTGTTCCCGCTGGTGGTTGCCATTACCAGCATGCCGCTGACCTTCGTGTTGTCCAACGATGCCTACTACTTCGGTGTCGTGCCGATCCTGGCCAACGCCGCAGCGGCCTATGGCATTGATCCGGTCGAGATTGCACGGGCCTCCATTCTCGGCCAGCCGGTGCACCTGATGAGTCCGTTGGTGGCCTCGACCCTGCTGCTGGTCGGCATGGTGGACCGTGATCTGGGCGACTTCCAGAAAGCCACCGTCAAATGGGCGGTGCTCACTTCCCTGGTCGTGACTGCGTTGGCCTTGCTGACTGGGGCAATCAGTCTGTTCTCCTGATTCTCCAAACCTCTTTGACACCTGACGCCCCATGCCAGTGGGGCGGACGGTCAGCTGCATTCCAAATAACAACAATGAGTAGTTTGATATGACCTCTGTTTATAACCGTGGAGCTTTATTGACTCTCCTGGCTTTGTTGCCGCTGGCCAATGCCAATGCGCAAGGCTTTATCGACGACAGCAAACTCAAGCTGCAATTGCGCAATGTTTACATCAATGAAAATTTCCGCGATGAACATGGGATGAGTGCGCGAGCGGCAAATACCGCCAAGAGCGAGCGCACCGAATGGGGCCAAGGCTTTTTGCTTGATTATCAGTCGGGATTCACGACCGGCAGCCTCGGTTTGGGTATTGATGCTTTGGGCCTGCTGGGGGTCAAGCTCGACTCCGGCCGCGGTCGTAGCGGCACCGGTCTGCTGCCTGTGCATGATGACGGTCGTGCCGCCGATGAATTTGCGAGCTTCGGGATGACCGCCAAGGCTCGATTTGCCAAAACCACCGTCAAGTACGGTACGTTGCTCCCTAAAACGCCGGTGCTCATTTACAACGATGCCCGACTGCTGCCTCAGACCTACCAGGGCGGCCAGTTCACTAGCACCGACATTGATAACCTTAGCCTGACGGGCGGCTATCTTGATCGTTTCAAGTTGCGAGATTCGAGCGACAGTATGCCCATCGTGCCAGACGGCTACAGTGGCGATAAGTCAGGGGACTTCAGTTACCTCGGTGCCGATTACAAGTTGGGCAAGACGATTCGCCTCAGCTACTTTCATGGCGAACTGGAGAACTTCTATCGGCAGAACTTTGCGGGTGTCCAACATGATCTGCCGCTCGGCCCAGGCGTGCTGACCAGTGATCTGCGCTACTTCCGCAGCGTTGATAGCGGTTCTGCCTATGGCGGTAAAATCGACAACCATATGCTCAGCGGCCAGCTGACTTACGCTGTCGCAGGCCATACCGTAGGCGGCGGCTATCAAACACTGAAGGGCGACGCCGGGCTGCCCTACATCAGCGGCGCGTCCGTTTATTCTTTCAGCAACGCCGGCATAGGCAAGTTCGTAGAGGAAGACGAGAAGACATGGATGCTCAACTACGGCTACAACTTCGCGGCCCTGGGCGTCCCCGGCCTGACGTTCTCCACGCGTTACCTTAGCGGCGACGATGGAGAGTCCAACACCACCATCAAAGAGTGGGAGCGCGATGCTGAACTGGCTTATGTGGTGCAGCAAGGCTCCTTCAAAGGGTTGGGCGTGAAGCTGCGCAATTACGTCTACCGCTCTGAATTCTCGAGGGGACGGGACAGTAACCGGATCTACCTTACCTACGATATCGCCCTTTGGTGATCGTTCGTCGCCCGCCTGATGGCGGAGGGGTGGGCGGTCATCGTCGATTTTCCAGGGCCGGGCAGGGTGGCCCAGCAAGGGCCACCAAGCCTGCAACGGTCTACTCCTGAACGCCCACCGCGTGTTGCTGTAGCCAGAAAAATGGCAAACAGCAGCACGAGGTTGATCCAGATCAAACGGCATTCGTTGATCGGCGCCATTCTTTTGATAAGCATGGGGCAGAGATACGGTCATGACAAACAACAGACCCATCAGCGGGGCGCAGGTGGTTCAGGACCGGAGCAAATCCGCATTGCCCGGGTTTTTGCATCTTCGGGGCACACGCTCGAGAAAACGTCAGGCAGCCATTTTGCTGTCGATTCTGGCGGTGCTGACCTCGGGATATTTCACGGTGTCGTATTTCGCGACCCATGCGATGCAGGATCTGGCAGACACCTGTACCGAGCGTTATGAGCTTGAGCTGGAGAATGCCGATATAGGCCCGCTGCCAGAGGCGCTGCCGCGCTCCTTGTGTGAATGTCTGGCAAGTTCGCTTCTCGACAAAAACGGAATCATGCGTCTGGCATTGGTCGACAGGGGCCTGCTTGAACCGCTGGCCCTTGAACCTGTGACGCAGAAGGACGCTTCGGCCTGCATTGATGCCCTGTGGGTGCCGAATGTCGAACTGGCCACGGGCTTGCCCCATGAATGAAGTTCAACAGGACTAAAAAGCCGCTCTATGCGGCACCTGTCCACCCAAGCAGGAATGCGCAGGGACGCCATTTTTATCATCGGATGCCGAGGTGTGAAATGACTCATCCATTGCGTTTACTGTTTCTTGCCCCCCCTCAGGCAGCTCACTCTCCCGGATTGGAGTATGCCGGCGATCTGGCACGCGCCCTGGGCGTGCCACTGCACGTGGCGATGTTCACTGAGCCCCACGGTGTAGAGCCGCCCGGCCATGCAGTCACCGAGAGGCCCGACATCGTGCGCGATAACTTAATGTCGTCGCGTCGCAAATGGCTGGAAAGTGAAAGTGCGCACCTGCAGGAAAAAGGCGTGGATGTCCATCCAGAGCTGGTATGCGCCAGTTCCTCGGCAGTCGAATGCGTTGCCTATGCGCAGCGTGTTGAAGCGGACTTGATCATCAAGGACATCCAGGAACGCCCAGGCCTGGCGCAGCGCGGTTTGTCAGCACTGGACTGGGAACTCTTGAGCGTCAGCCCGATTGCCGTGCTTTATGTGTTGCCGGGCCCGATTCAGACACCCAGCAAGTTTCTGGTAGCGGTTGACATGGAGTCACAGGCCAAAGGAAACCGCGACAATCATTCGCTCATCGAGGCGGCCAGGCACTTGGCAAACGCCTGCGGTGCCTCATTGCACGTGATCAGCGTTTACGACTGTGCCGCTGCCAGCCACGGTGACCTGTCCCTCTATGAGGCCCAGGTACAGGCGTTCGATGCCTTGGCCAGCCAGCATGGTATTGCCAGCCAGCATCGGCACTTCATTCCCGGCGCTCCGGCGAATGCAATTCATGCTTATCTGCAGCGCAGTGCTTACAACCTGTTGGTCATCGGTGCGGCCGATCATCATACGCAGGCCTCTGATATCGGCTTGACCGCTGAAGGGATACTCGAAGACCCCATGTGCAGCGTCCTGATGATCAAGTTGCCAGCCGACGCAGCGCCGCAGCAGGCCAAACGATACGGTTAGACCGCTGCCTCTATGCCGCTGTGGTCTGCCGGCGGCGTGAAGAACGGCAGCCTTGCTCCGGTTGATATTTATCAACGTCAGGCATCTTCCGACGGCGCAGTCTGAAATGACGCTGGTGCCCGATCCGGCGCAGATGTCACGGCTGAATGTGTAGCTGGCAGTGGCAGAGGTTGAGTTTCACCTGTCTGGAGGCAGATCATGGGCCGGTATCAACAGCTGTTACTCATCACCCACCTGGCCCTGCGCCATTCTCCGGTGATCGACCATGCCGCAGCGCTTGCCAAGGCCAGCGCTGCACGCTTGCATATAGCGGCGTTGATTCCTGCCTTGAACCTGTTGTCGCTGCTTGAAGAGGGTGACCGTGAAAAGACACGCGAGCGTTACCTGCAGGACCACCGCGACTGGTTGGGGGAACAGGCGAAAAAGCTACATGCCAGAGGGGTCGATGTGACCACCGAGCTGGCGTGGGCTGATGACATGGAAAAGGACATCCTGGACCACTTCAGCGAATTGCAGCCTGACCTGTTGATCAAGGAAATCCAACATGAGTCGGTGCTCAAGCGTGCTTTTTTCACCCCGTTGGACTGGCACCTGCTGCGTTACTCACCGGTACCGGTGTATCTGGTGGGCGGGGTTCGACCTGCCTTGCCGCGCAAGGTCGTGGCGGCGGTAGAGGCGTCGCTGGCCGAGCCTGGACAAAATGAACTCAATGATCGCGTTATTCGCCAGGCCTGCAGTCTCGCCGAACAGTGTGATGCTGAACTGCACTTGCTGTATGCCTACGACATATCCCAAGACTACCAGGCGTCAGACACAGGCTTAACGCTGTCGGAGCTGACCCGATGGCAGCGCAAAGCGTTGGAACAATCGTTTCTGAAACTGGCCAGTCGATACAACGTTCCGCCTGGCCGCAGGCATTTCGTTCTGGGACACCCGGTTGCGGCGCTGAGTGAGTTTGCCAACACACATCACATGGACGTCATCGTGATGGGCAGAGTCCAGGATCCAGGCGGAGAGAAACTGCTTGGCAGCACCACCGAGCATATCTTGTATCAGGTGCCTTGCAGTGTTTTGGCGGTCTAGCGCAACTGCATCGGGCTCACCCCGAGCCGTTGCTTGAACGTGGTTGCCATGTGCGCCTGGGAATTGAACCCGCAGGCGAGGGCGATTTCCGACAGCCTGGCGGTGGAATCACGCATCAGTGCCCGGGCCTTGGCCAGACGCCGGTCGATCAGGTAGCTGTGCGGGCTTTTGCCCGTGGCGAGCTTGAAGGCCCGCATGAAATATCCTTCGGACAACCCCAGCAGACCTGCCATCGCCGACACTCCCAGCGGCCCTTCAAGATTTGCCTCGATAAACTCATCAAGCAGGCGCATGCGCCGGGGGGTGATAGCGCCTTGGTCCGGTGTCGACAACGCGCTATCACCGGTTGCCCGTTGTGCCAGCGCCAAGGCCCAGGTTTCCCAGTCATCTTCCACGCAGGCACGTAACAGCGCGCCGCGCATTCGCAGCGCGAGGTCAATGGCCTGTTGATCGATGTGATTGTTGAATGGGCGATCCCCGCTCAGGGGGATGCCGTCGGTCCGCGTTACGCGCAGGTATTCACCGCCCATGAGCGACTCGGAGAACACGTCGCAGCCGGCGGGAACGAATGCCAGGCCGTTGGGCATAGCCTCGAAAGGATGCACCCGGTCGCTACCCAAGGCGTGCAGGCCGCGCTGGCTGTCGAAGGCAAACCCGATGGAGGCCTGGGCCGCCACATAGCGGGTCGAGTAAGCGGCGCTGGGCAACAATTCGAACGCCCAGGACCCAGTCTCGACACGGCGGACCGGTTCAGACAAGGGCGATGGCTGTAGGCGGTTTTGATGGTTCATGAGCGCCATAGTAGTGAAGAAGCGGCGCAAAAGTCAGGTCGGTTTTTTGAAAGCCGACCCACGGCGGCGATGCCTAGACTGGCTAACCACTCAGGGAGATAGCTTCATGTACCGACTGACTCGTGACGATATTGAACAGGCGGCTCGCCATGTGTACCAGGTGATGCCCGCCACCGCCCAGTATGCCTGGCCCTTGCTGGCTCAGCGGCTGGACTGCACGGTGTGGGTCAAGCACGAGAACCACACCCCCACCGGCGCTTTCAAGATACGCGGCGGCATCACCTTCATGCATTGGCTCAAACGTGAACATCCCGGTGCGAAGGGCATCGTCACCGCCACCCGCGGCAATCATGGCCAGAGCCTGGCGCTGGCGGCGAGCGCGCTGGGTTTGAAGGCGTTGATTGTCGTGCCGCAGGGCAACTCGGTGGAAAAGAACACTGCCATGCGCGGCTTTGGCGGCGAAGTCATTGAGTGTGGGCGGGATTTTGATGAGGCCCGTGAAGAGGCCGCCCGTTTGGCGCAAGCGCATGACCTGTTCCTGGTGCCACCGTTTCACACGGAACTGGTCAAAGGCGTGGCCACTTACGCCCTGGAACTGTTCACTGCCGCGCCGCATCTCGATACCGTCTACGTGCCGATTGGCTGCGGATCGGGCATTTGTGGCGTGATCGCCGCCCGCGACGCACTGGGCCTGAAGACCCAGGTGGTGGGCGTGGTGTCCCATGAAGCCGCGGCGGCAAAGTTATCTTTTGAGGCGGGCGAAATACAGGAAACCGCTTCGGCAAATACCTTCGCCGATGGCCTGGCCGTGCGCAAACCGATCCCCGCAGCCTTCGCCCTCTACGCAGCCGGGGCCGCACGGATCGTAGCGGTCAGCGAACAGGAAATTGCCGAGGCCATGCGCGTCTATTACACCGACACCCATAACCTCGCCGAAGGAGCCGGGGCCGCCGCCTTGGCGGCGCTTATTCAGGAACGTGAAGCTCGGGCGGGGGAGACAGTGGGGGTGATTCTGTCGGGTGGCAATGTCGATCGATCGGTGTATGCGGGCGTAATCGGTTAGTGGCCGTCAGCCACCTTGCGCTCGATCTCCGCGATTTTTCGACTGAGTTCCTCTGCTTCCTGCTCCTTGGTTTGAGTTGAGGGGGGCGTAGCGCTGTCCTCAAGATTCTTATCAACCGGTTTGCCAGACGTATCGGTCGACGGGATGCTCGAGGTTGCTTCTGATTCGATGCCGTTATCGCTGTTCATAATCGCGTTACCTCTGTTGATCTACACATTAGAGGCAGGGGTATGGAATGAGTTCGAGATTATTGCAGACGATAAAGCCAGGAATTGACGCCTTTGAAACAGCTTCATCTTGAGCCCCCACAACAGCACCTGTTTACCTACGCCGTTCGGATGGCCTCAGGCCTTGGCCTTATTCATCGACACGTTCAACGAAGTCGAGCGGGCAATGACGCTGATGATCGTCAAGGCTGCAATCACCAAGCCGGGCGAGGTAGCCAGCAAGACACCGGTGGTGCCCGCTCCGGCCGCCAGAATCTGCCCGGCCGCCAATGGCCCGGCCACCGAGCCCAAACGACCGATCGCTACCGCTGCGCCGACGCCGGTGGCGCGCACCGACGTTGGATAGGAGGGCGGGGCCAGGGCGTAAAGCACCAGTTGCGCAGCCATCACAAACAACCCCGCGGCAAAACCGGCGATGGCCATGGGGATGATGCCCACGGACAGGCCAACCCCGCCCAGAGCTGCCAGCAAGCCGGTGTACACAAACAGCACCACCTTGATGCCGTTGCAGCGATCCAGCAACACTCCGCCGAGCAGGGAGCCGAGGGCGCCGCCGATATTGAAGAGCATCTGTACCAGGCCTGCCTGGGGTTTGCTGAAACCTTGTTCCAGCAGCAACGAGGGCAGCCAGTTGAGCAACATGTACATCACGGTCAGGGTGAAGAAGTAGCTCAACCATAACGCCAGGGTAACGCTGGCGCGGCCTTCGCCGAACAAGGCCTGGCCGGTTGAAGTGCGCGTCGGGTTGACGCTGTTTTGTTGTTGGCGAAAGGCGTTGGATTCAGGCAGCAGCACCATCATCAGTGGCACCACCAGCAATGGGGCAAGGCCGCCGATGATGAAGGTCGTCTGCCAATGTTCGGGAAACAGCATGGCGACCACCGCCGCCAGTGCCCCACCCAATGGCACGCCGGCATACATGATGCTGATGGCCGTACCGCGACGTTGCTCTCCCACGGCTTCGGCACACAGGGCGATCAGGTTGGGCAGGGCGGCGCCCAGGCCCAGGCCAGTCATGAAACGCACCAGCAGCAGGCCGGAGAAAGAGCTGACGTAGGCGGTGCTGAGTGAGAACACGCCAAACAGCAGCACCGCTGCTATGAGGATTTTCTTGCGACCGATGCGATCGGCAATCCAGCCACCGAAGAAGGCGCCCGGCAGCAAACCGATGATGCCGGCACTGAACACCCAACCCATCATTTTCGGGTCCAGGGCAAAGGTCTGACGCAACCCTGCGGCGGCAGTGCCGGCAGCTTGCAGGTCAAAACCTTCAATCAGAGCGACGATAAAACACAGGGCAATAGTCAGCGTCGTGCGACGTGATGGAGTGTCCATGGCAAACCTCTTTATTGTTTTTGTGAGTGTGCTGACGGGCGCACGCAGGCTTGCTCGCATCCAGCAATGCAAAGCCGCAATTAAGATTAACAAAGATAACTAAAAAGTGAACGCTAACGGAAAATGTCCAAACGCATCGACATAAACCTATTAAAATCAACAGGATGTCCTGTGTTTTTTAGGTTTTCTTGGAAATAGATACGAATATTAATGTTCGATTATCGGCCATTGTGGATTGACGGCACCTCCGGCTTTTCCCACTCTCTGGCCCGAGATCGCGGCTGGATGGCCGGCGATCACGTTCAAAAAAACAACAACAATAAGTGGACATCGGACATGACGAATTCACCCCGGGGCGTCCTTGCGACGACCTCAGACTTACCTCTTTGCGCACGCGGCTTCGTCCTGTTGGGCCTATGTGCGATTGCCACTCCAGTGCTGTCGGAAGGCTTCATCGACGATAGCCGCGGCACATTGACCTTGCGCAATTTCTACCTGGATCGGGATTACAAGGACGAGGGGGCGAAAACCGCGGCTCGGGAATGGGCACAAGGTTTCATCATGAATGCGGAGTCGGGTTTTACCCCGGGCGCTGTCGGCTTCGGCCTGGACGCCCGTGCATTGATCGGGGTCAAGCTGGACTCGTCACCGGACCGCAGCGGCACCGAATTACTGCCGGTATCCAGCAGCGACAAGCGCGCGGCGGATGAATATTCGCGCCTGGCCATGACTGCCAAAATGCGCTTTGCCCAAACCACGGTGAAGACCGGCGATGTGTCGATTTTCCTGCCGTTCGCCTTTGCCAGCCCGTCGCGGTTGCTGCCGCAGACTTTTCGCGGCACCACGCTCAGTTCCAAGGACATCGACGGACTGACGCTCAATACCGGCTATATCGATCGCATCAACAGGCGTGACTCCACTAACTACCAGCCGATGAGCATCGCTTCGCCGAACGGGCGTTTCAACGGTGCGGCCACCTCATCGCACATGGCTTATGTCGGTGGCGATTATCAGGTAAACAAAGACCTCAGCCTGCGCGCCTACCACGCCGAAGTGGCCGACCTGTACCAGCAGAACACCCTGGCCTTGCTGCATAACATGCAGGTAGGCGAGGGCACGCTGACCACTGATCTGCGCAGTTTCTTCAGCGACGAAGATGGCACTGCCAAGGCTGGCAAGGTGGACAACCGCAACCTGTCGGCGCTGTTCGGCTATCGCCTTGGCGGGCATCACCTGAGCCTGGGTTACATGCACGCCAGCGGCGACACAGCGACGCCTTATGTGTCAGGCACTGAGTTGATGGGCATGAGTGAATTGACCATGAGCTCGGACTTTCTCAATGCCAAGGAACGGACCTGGCAGGCAATCTACGACTATGACTTCGCCGCCGCCGGGGTGGCCGGCCTGAAGAGCCGGCTGCGTTACGTGCGCGGTGATAATATCGCGCTGGCGGCGCTCAATGCCGACGACCGCAAGGAGCGGGAGTTCCAGATGGAGCTGGGGTATTTGATCCAGAGCGGTCCGCTGAAGAATGTCGGGTTGATGGCGCGCAAGTCGATCTATCGCAACGACTTCCCGAGCGGCGCGGCATTTCGTGATGAAAACCAGACCCGCTTCCTGGTGCTCTACACGGTGCCGATCTGGTAAGCCGTGGGGCGAGTGGATACCAGCAGTGCGCAAGCGTGGGCTGAGCAGTGCTCAGCCCACTCATGAACTGAGTCGGCCCCGCAGGGCTGCTCGCGACGTAGAGTTACTTTACCCGCTCCCAGATGATGTGAACCTTCGTGCCATCGGGGCGCTGGAAGTTTTCCACCATTCGGTTGCCGTCGACTTTCAGTTGCAGGTCATCTTGAGTACGTGTCGCGCCCACCCAATTCGGGAACGTAGATCCTTCGACGGTATTGCCGGTGAACTCGCCGTTCTGGTCGACGGTATATCGTCCGAAAAAACCGATGCTCCCAGCCATCGCTGCCCGGTTTTCCTCATCGGTTCCTTCGCCCCGAGCGTTGGATCGAAACGCGGGCACTCGCGGATCGGTGAGCACCTCGACGAACGTCAATTCTTCAGTGAACACCAGCCATCCATGTGGATTGGGGCCGTACGCATCCGACCGGGTGCCCTGACGTTCAATGGTTGCGCTGACCATTTTCCATGTCCCGACCAGCGGGCTTTTCATGGCGGAAAACGCTGCCGTGCAAACCGAAAGGGCCATGATCGCACCTACCGTCAGTACCGATATTTTCAGGGTCATTGGAATCACCGTTGTTGGTTATCTGAACACTGTTGTAGAAGGTTAAAAACATCACGCATTCATCAGGGCAACCAGGGCAGGAACAGACAGCACGGCTGTGTAATAGCCCATGAACTGCACACCAATGTTGAAACCCAAAAAGCGTGAGAGGAAACCGCCCAGCAGGCCGATGGTGACGATCACCAGCAACCCCAGCAGGCCACCTTCCCAGATGCCGATCACCAGGATCAGGCCAACAAAGGTCGAGATCACCGCTTCGTGACTGATCTTGCGCGACACGTAGGATGCGGCTCTGTGGGCGTAATTCATGGTGAAGGGGTAAGCGATCAGGATGGCCACGACCACCGCCAACACGCCGTAGCCAAAAAATTCCCAGGTGCTGAGCAATGAATGCAGGTTGTTCACCTGGCCTGTCGTCGCGTCGACGCTAAAGCGCGGCGGGGCGTTGAACAATGGCGCTGCCGGGCCTGCTGCGACAGGGCTCAGGGGCAGGCCGAAGGCGATCAGCGGGATCAATGCTTCGGCCAGGTAGGTTGACTCCGTAACGCCGTTTCGAGCGGTGATGACAGTGGTCAGGCGATGGTAGACATGCTTGACCCTCGAACCGACGAGCTCGCCCATGATCACGGTCATGGCCACTGGGCTGAACACAAAGGTCGCGCTGGAGATCACCGCCGTAATGGCCGTCCACATGCTCTGCTTGCTGTCCAGCACCTTGAGCGGATTAGGAAAGAATCCACCCCAGCTTTTTACGTCGGGCGACAGGGAAAACGTGCGCACTTGCTGGCGTCGCATGGTGTCCCGTTCGGCGGGTGCGAGCAGCGAGAACAGCGCGGCGATCAACGGGCCAATTGCGATGCCCAGAAAGTAACTGACACTGAGCTTGACGCCGAACTGCGCGGTCATGGTTTGCAGGCCAACAATGATCATGACGAACGGGATCAGCGTCAGCACGGCCGCCAGACGGCCTTTGGAGAACCACGCGATCGCCACCGCCGCAAGCAGGAACACCCAAGGCGCAGCCTGCTTGATCATGTCACCGAACGGCGCGAGCATCAGCGCGAACAATACGGCCATTGGCACCGCGATCAACGCAGCAATGACCGCCCCGGAAATCATCTTGCGCAGGGCAATGTGGGGTACGCCCAGATTGCGCAGAAAGTTGGCCTCGCGCATCAGTGGCGTCGCCATGGTGTCGCCAGGAATACCCAGTAGCGCCGTCGGTACGGCGTGGGTCATATGTTTGGCGACGGCGCCGGCCAGAAAGAATGTCAGCACGCCGGGGGCAGGTACGCCCAGCAGGACGACCAGCAAGGTCAAGGGGGCGAGGGTAGTGGTTTCATCGCTCCCTGAGATCAGCCCGATCCCGGCAAAAATCACCGCCCCCAGGATCCCCATGCCCAGTGCCATCAGGACCTGATCCATCAGTGGAACGATCATGATTGACCTCCATTGCCACTGACTGCACCGACGCCAACAGTGGGTGTTGCAGCCGGGCTCTTCTCGGGAGCGACAAGGCTTTTCTCGTAATCGGCGAACAGCTCATAAAGGTCCATTTCCCGCAGTTCCGCGATCGTGGCCGGCGGCAGATCAGCCAGACTGCCCAGTGGGCCGTACTCGTTCTGCAACTCAATCAGGATTTTTGCGCGCCAGGCCGGATCAGCCAGATGTTCGATGACATTGCGCTTGGGTTTGAAAAGCAGCGCACTGATGGCGCCACCTGCCAGGCAGCCGACAATACCTACCAGCATCGCGTAGGCGCGGGCCATTTGCACGGAATCCACCCAGCCGACAAACAAGTGCTGGGCGATAAAAAAAGCGCCGAGGCTGACGGCTGCACCGATGCCTATGGAGTAGAGCAGGTGGCGACCATCAACCGTGTCGCCCCATACTTCGAACAGTTCGGGTTTCATAAGGATTCTCCCACCTCCCCTGAGGGGTTTTATTGTTATGAACGTGAAGAGATGTGGTTGAGTTCGTGACTACGAGCCCGACTCCTGCGCGCGCTTTTGCTCAAGCAGCTCAGCGGCTTTGTCCGAGCGCACGTCCCGGGCTTCGACCATCTGCGCGACCAGCCAATTGACCTCGTCGCCCCTGGCCCCCGCTGAAAGCGCAATGTTGCGTGCATGCAAAGCCATGTGCCCGCGTTGTATCCCCTCGGTCGACAGCGCCCGCAATGCGCCCAGGTTTTGCGCGAGGCCGACCGCTACCGCTATCTCGGCAAGTTCCTGGGCGCTCTTCACTCTCAGGATGCGTAACGACAGTTGCGCCAGCGGGTGAGTCTTGGTCGCGCCGCCGACCAGGCCGACGGGCATGGGCATTTCCAGCGTTCCCACCAGATGGCCCTTACAATCTTTTTCCCAAGTCGTCAGTGAACCGTAATGCCCGTTGCGACAGGCATAGGCGTGTGCCCCGGCTTCCACCGCGCGCCAGTCGTTGCCGGTGGCGACGATCAAAGGGTCGATGCCGTTCATGATGCCCTTGTTGTGAGTGGCTGCACGATAGGGATCCACGACCGCAAAGTTGTAAGCATCGAGGATGCCTTCAATGACGTCCTCGCCCTTGTAGGCCTTGGTGGTGAGATGTTCAGGTGCAATGCGGATCTGGGCCCGGGCAAGCCGCAGGTCGGCGAGGTTCGACAGAATGCGCAGCCGTACCTTGCCGCCGGTAATCTGCTCCATCAGCGGGGCCACCGCTTCAGCCATCGTGTTCACGGTATTGGCTCCCATCGCATCGCGTACATCCACGATAAGGTGGGCGACCAGCATGGGGCCGCGAGGGCTCTGGGCGAAGGTATGCACTTCGATGTCGCGGCAACCTCCACCTAGCTGGTTCAGCAGTTGATCCTTGCGGTTGGCCAGTTCGATGATTTCGTCCTTGCGGCGCAACAGACTCAAACGGGCATTGAAGGGATCGTCGATTTCCACGATCTGCACTTGCGCGCGCATCAGCGGCAGCGAGCTGGAGGTCTGAAAACCACCGGCTTCGCGCGCCAGTTTGGCCATGAACGAGGCGGCGGCGACCACCGAAGGCTCCTCGACGACTAACGGCACGATGACGTCGCGTCCATTGATCTGGAAGTTGCTCGCCACAGCGTAGGGCAACTCAAATTTTCCGATGACGTTCTCAATCATGCCGTCGGCTATTTCCAGGGGCAGGGCGCCTGCGTCGCGGAGCAGGGTAACGTCATCTTCTGCAAGCTCAAGCAGTTGTTGCAAGTGGCTCAGGCGTTCGGCGGGCGACAGGCTGCGGAACATCGGGAGGCGGGAGTCGATACTCATGGTAGCAATCCAGTTGCAGTTATTGTTTTCGAATGCCTGCCACCCTATGCGTATGTGTCCTGGCAAAAAAGGTACAGTTTGGACAGACAGTACCTAAGCTGTACCCTCTGCGAATAATTCATCCAGGACTTCGTACAATGGCGCGACTGACGCTTGCCCAAGAGCTGACGGCCTCCTTGGTGACGCAGATCGGCAACGGTACCTACCGAGTGGGCGACCGTTTACCGTCCCTGCGCGAGTGCATGCGCTTGTTTGGTCATTCGAAAAACACAGTGATCAACGCTTATGAATCGCTGGCCTCCCAAGGACTGGTGGAGGCGCGTCACGGGCAGGGTTTTTTCGTGACACGAGGCGCCCCGAGCAGCAGCGAACCGGAAGAACCACTGCCCTTTACCCGGGCGATGGACACCATCTGGCTCATGCGCCAGCAATTTGTCCGTGAGCCGGGTCACTCGCCGCTTGGGGAAGGTTTTCCGCCCGTAGAGTGGCTGATGGATCTGCGATTGGACAAGTTCACCCGTCAGATCATGCGCATGGGGGTGACCACGCTTTTTCGCTACGGCAACCGGCTGGGCAATGCTGCACTTCGTCAACACCTGGTGCAAAAACTGGCGAGCTATTCGATTACCGCCAGTGCTCGGCAAATCGTCACGACCCATGGGGCCAATCACGCACTGGATCTGATCATCCGCCGCTTTATTGCCCCCGCAGATTACGTTTTCGTCGAAGACCCGGGTTATTACCCGCTGTTTGGCAAGTTGCAACTGCAAGGGGCGCGAATGTTATCCGTACCCCGATTGCCGGACGGGCCGGACCTGCAAGTGCTGGAGCAGCATCTTCTGTTGCACAAGCCGAAATTGTTCTTCCTCCAGTCGGTTGGGCACAATCCGACGGGCTCCGATATTTCCCCCGGCAAGGCTCATCGACTGGTTCAGTTGGCCCATGAGCACAACTTCATTCTGGTGGACGACGACGCTTTGGCAGATTTCAAACCCGCGTCGGCCATCAAGGTGTCTGCGCTGGATCAGTTGAACCGTTCACTGTACGTGGGCAGTTTTTCCAAATCGGTTTCTGCGGCATTGAGGGTGGGGTTTATCGCGGGGAGCAAGGATGTCATCGATGAACTGGGTGATCTGAAAATGCTCCTGCATACCAGCACCTCGGAGCTGTGCGAGCGAACCATCGATGTCATCCTGACGGAAGGGCATTTTCTGCGACATCAGATCCGCCTCCAGGAGCGGCTCAAGAGTGCCACTGCGGCAGGTTTGCAGATGCTCGATGAGATCGGCGCCGAGGTGTTCTTCCGACCAGAGCAGAGTTTGTATTTGTGGGCCAGGTTCGCCCACATTGACGACGCCAGGGAGCTGACCCGGCAACTACTGCCGAAAGGATTCATGATTGCTCCCGGCCATATTTTTTCACCGGAGCAGTCGCGTATAAATCCCTGGACCAGATTGAATGTCGCCTACCTGAATGACCCGTTGCTTAAAGCCGAGTTGAGTGGCTGAAGGCTCACCGCTCATGCTGCTAAGGCTGGGTCTGCGTTCCGGTCGAGACCACGCTTTCGTGCCGATTCACACCGCGCGCCTCAACAGGCACCCATAGGCGTTCACTGCGACATTTGAATTTCACGCCTTTGCGAGGCGCCATCGTCCTGGCTGAGTCCATGCACACAGCCCTGGACGCATAAGTCGGCCCCGGCTGTCGCTCTTCTACACAACCTTCCACGCCGCTGCAGATAGCCATAACCACAAAATAAACAGTCATCATCCTGAATGCTCCTATAGAGCGATGCGATCAATACATCTGCGTCAGGCCTGAAAATGCTGGCTGTGACAGACGGATGATGAGCCTGCATTCAAATCCCCAGCAATGGCTTGCACGGGCCAATCGTCGGAAAAATGTCGTTAGTTCAGGTTTATTCAGATTTGGATTTTTCGACGCCAATTCGTTGGCGTTTTTTGCCGCTTCAGTGGGTATTCCCTATGGGAAAAGCTGCGTGGCAAAGGAGCGTGAGCGGGAGAGCGGCTCACTCGAAAAGATTGTAATGGGAGCAGTCCGCGTTTAAGGTTCGCGCGTGATTTTTGCGCGGTTACGCGCTCTAAGGCGAATACAAGACGGGACCGTGGGCAACGGTATTGAACAGGAGCAGCCGTTGAACGAACAGACATTGTCCCAGCGCCTGGAGCGTGTGGCCGCGCATATACCCGCAGGTGCGCGCCTGGCCGATATCGGCTCTGATCACGGCTACCTGCCGGTGGCATTGATGCGCCGTGGTGTGATCGCAGCGGCGGTGGCTGGCGAGGTGGCGTTGACGCCGTTTCGTTCGGCTGAACGCACCGTGCGCGAGAACGGTTTTACCCAGCAGGTCATTGTCCGCCTGGCCGACGGCCTGGCGGCGATCGAGCCCGGAGACGGGATCACGGCAGTCAGCCTGTGCGGCATGGGCGGCGAGACGATCCGCGACATTCTCGCTGGCGGCAAGGCGCGCCTGAGCGGTGAGGAACGGCTGATCCTGCAGCCCAACGGCGGCGAGCAGCCACTGCGTCAATGGCTGATGGAAAATGGTTATCGCATCTGCTTCGAAGAAGTGCTGCGGGAAAACCGCTTCTACTACGAAATCATCGTCGCCGAGCGCGCCGGCCCGGTGACGTACACCGCGCAGGAGCTGTACTTCGGGCCATTGCAGATGCGCGCCCGCAGCCCGGCGTTCCTGGCCAAGTGGCAGCGCATGCTGCGCCTCAAACAGCGGACCCTGACTCACTTCGCCCGGGCGCGACAAGCCGTGCCCGAGCAGAAGGTGCAGGACATCGCTTTGCAAACCCGCTGGATCACCGAGCTGCTGGCCTGAGTCCGGTACTCGGAAAATAACGAAGCAATCATCCCTCGTCGACCTCGTCACCGCCCCCGGAAAACTTCGATATGAGCGTTAAGCGCTCGCAAGGGCTTGCCCCTGTCATGTGAACCTTCCGCCCATGCAGCGCTCACTTGTTAAGTCGCCGCGTTGAGTGATCGCGCTGTCTCATTGCCGATAAGGAATTCGCATGCACCCAACCTCGCCAACCATCGCCCTGGATTACCCTGTCGAACGTGAGCTGAGCCTGCGAGCGGTCAGTACGGGAATCGTGATCGGTGTCCTGTTGACGCCTTCCAATGTGTACGCCGGCCTCAAGATTGGCTGGTCGTTCAACATGTCGATCATCGCCTTGCTGATCGGCTATGGCATCTGGCAAGGCCTGGCCAAGCGTTCGGCCGCTCAACAGCCCTGGACGCTGCACGAAAGCAACATCAACCAGACCGTGGCCTCGGCCGCAGCGTCAATCATTTCCGGTGGGCTGGTTGCGCCCATCCCGGCCTACACCTTATTGACCGGTCAACAGTTGGACGTCATCCCGATGATCGCTTGGGTGTTCTCGGTGAGCTTCCTGGGGATCTGGATCGCCTGGTACCTGCGACCCTCGCTGCTCAATGACAAAGCACTGAAATTCCCCGAAGGCATGGCGACCCTGGAGACCCTTCTGCACATCTACAACCAAGGCCACGAAGCGGCGAAGCGCTTGAAGGTGCTGCTCAGCGCTGCGCTGCTGTCCGGGCTGGTCAAGTGGGTCGATACCTTCGTCTGGGCTTTTCCGCGCTGGTCGCCGACCCCGCAGTTGGAACGCCTGACGTTTACCGCGGACCCTTCGCTGTTGTTGGTGGGTTTCGGCGGGATCATCGGGATTCGCGTTGGCCTGACCCTGCTGCTTGGCGCCCTGTTGGCGTGGGGTGGATTGGCGCCGTGGCTGCTGGAGCAAGGCTTGGTGCAACTGCCGCCGGACAGCAGTGGCCCGCAGTTCGCGGCGTTGGTGGAGTGGCTGCTGTGGCCGGGCGTGAGTCTGATGGTCTGCTCGACCCTGACCTCTTTGGCGATTCGCTTGTGGGCATTGCACAAGTCCACCAAGGCGGGCGGCGGGACGACTTGGGTGGTGCCCAAGACCGGACCTGCCAGCGGTTTCCTGGTGGCTATCGTGTTGGTGGTGAGCCTGCAAGCGCTGTTGTTTGGTATCAACCCCTGGATGGCGTTGTTGACCATTCCCTTGGCCATCTGCCTGGCCGCCGTGGCCGCCCGGGTGGTGGGGGCCACGGGCATTGCGCCCATCGGCGCCATCGGACAATTGTCCCAACTGAGTTTTGGCATCGTCGCCCCGGGGCAGGTGCCGATCAATTTGATGAGCGCCAACACCGCGGGCGGTTCGGCTGGGCAATGCACGGACTTGATGAACGACTTCAAGGTGGGCCGTGCGATTGGCGCCACGCCGCACAAGCAGTTGATCGCCCAGACCCTGGGGATTTTCGTTGGAAGCATCGTTGGGGTGTTGGCCTACCTGGCCCTGATCCCGGACCCACAATCGATGCTGCTCACCCAAGAGTGGCCGGCCCCGGCGGTCGCTACCTGGAAAGCCGTGGCGCAAACCCTGACCCTGGGGCTGGACTCGCTGTCAGCAAGCATTCGCTGGGCGGTCATCATCGGCGCCGTGGCCGGCTTGTTGCTGGGGATTCTCGACAGCGTACTGCCCACCCACCGGGCCCGTTATTTGCCAAGCACGGCGGCTTTGGGCCTGGCGTTCGTCTTGCCGGCCTCGGTGTCGCTGATGATGGCCTTCGGCGCGGTACTCACCTGGCTGGTGAGCTGCCGCTGGGCGAGCCTTACAGAACGCTTTGCCATCACCGCGGCGGCGGGGTTGATTGCCGGGGAGAGCATTACCGGGGTGGGGGCGTCGTTGTGGCAGATGGTTGGAAATGGGTGAGGGAAGTGGAGTACGGGCGACCGGTCTTTCAAGACCCATTAATCAAAAGGCAGCGCGGTATGCAAGGTATATGCATGCAGCCATGCCCCCACGCTTGTCGCACCTGAAATGTAGTTAACCCCAATGGACGTCTCTGCCCAATGCTAGACATTATTGCGATATTCCTCTGTATCACAGCAGTACTCGCTTACCTCAATCGGCGCTACGTAGGGCTACCCCCGGCCATTGGCGTGATGGGTATTGCCTTGGGCTTATCGTTATTGAACATGGCCTCCGATGCGCTGGGCTTTCACTCCCTGCACACGCTTGAGCAATCACTGGTGGAGTCCATCGACTTCTCCGAGTTGCTGATGGAGGGCATGCTGTCATTGCTGCTGTTCGCGGGGGCCCTGCATGTCGACTTGTCGCAACTGCGCGCCTATCGATGGCAGGTGGCGTCCCTGGCTGTGGTTGGCACGACTGTGTCGACGCTGTTCATCGGCTTCGGGCTATGGTGGCTGCTGTCTTTTACCGACCTGGAGTTGCCGCTTGCCTACTGCCTGGTGTTCGGTGCGCTGATTTCACCCACCGATCCGATTGCGGTCATGGGCATTCTGAAATCCGCCGGTGCTCCAAGTAGCGTGGAATTGGTGATTTCCGGAGAGTCGCTGTTCAACGATGGGGTCAGCGTTGTGCTGTTCTCACTGATTCTGGCGATGATCGCCAGTGGCGACGCGCCCTCCGTTACCGGCGTTTCGCGGCTCTTGCTGGAGGAGGCGGGCGGCGGTGCGCTTTTGGGCGCGGTTGTTGGGTACGTCACGTTCCGCATGCTCAAGAGTATCGACAGCTATCAGGAGGAGGTGCTCATCACCCTGGCCGCTGTGCTCGGCGGATATGCCCTGGCCACTCATTTGCACGTGTCCGGCCCGCTGGCGATGGTGGTGATGGGGTTGATCGTCGGTAACCATGGACGCTCTTATGCCATGTCTGAGCAGACCGAGAAAAACCTGGACATGTTCTGGGAGTTGATTGACGAAATACTCAACGCGGTCCTGTTTGTACTGATCGGTCTGGAAGTGATTCTGATCCACTTCACCAGCCCGCTCATTGTCACGGGCTTGATGGTGATCGTGCTGACCTTGTTCTCGCGTCTGTTGACGGTAGGCGTCCCGATAGCGGTCCTGGGGGAGCGTTTCCGGTTACCTGAAGGCTCCTGGAGCGTGCTGACGTGGGGTGGGCTGCGCGGCGGGATATCGGTGGCCCTGGCGTTGTCGTTGCCACCGGGGGATGCTCGCGATGTCGTGGTTGGCATGACCTACCTGGTCGTGGTGTTTTCGATTCTGATCCAGGGTATGACCATCGGTAAGCTGGTCAAGCGCGTGATTCCTTGCTCGGGCGAATAGCGCTCATGCAAGTCGTGGACGTGGCTCCTTGACTTGCATGATTCTGCGTCGCTGCTGCGTTGAATGTTTCTAGGGCTGCGATGTGGTCAGAAGCTCGGCGCTCACGGTTGAGCGCCGATCAATGCGTGCCACGACATAGGCACACACTCCAAGTACCGCAGGGCATAGAGCCAGTACTGCGAAGCTTTTCACCACGGGCATGCCGCTGTTGAGCACGTAGGCCCCGAGTAACGGCCCGCATACAGAGCCGATCTTACCCATTGACGCTGCCCATCCGGCGCCGTTGCCGCGAATGGCACTTGGGTAGAAAACCCCAGCGATGCTGGTGATGCCGTAGTGGCTGCCTTTGACGAAAATAGCGCCCATCAGGCTCAGTGCAATAAAGGCGTCTCCTTGCAGTTCGCCAATGCCCAGGACCAGCAGAAAAGGTAATGACAGCAGGGGATAGATCATCACGGCGTAGGGCCCCCGGGTGTCGACCACTCGCATCAATACGAGCCCGGCCATGGCGCCGCTGAACGAGGCGAAGGAGCTCACCCATGATGCAGTCGCCCGGTCGAAACCGGCGTACTGGTACACCAGCGGGCTCCATGACGCGAGAAAATACATGGCCATGGAGCTTGCTCCAAAGCCAATCCAGATCATGGGAGTGATCCATTTCAGTTTGCCGATGAACAACTGTCCGACACGGAAAGGTCGGTGACCGATGTCGATTTCATCGGCAAGAAAATAGCGGTCCCCGGCGCGAAGATCGATGTCTGGATCCAGGCGCCTGAGGATCCGCGCCACGGTTTCGGGTCGTCTTTGCTTGCTCACCAGAAATCGCACCGATTCTGGCAGGGTGAAAAACAACAGCACACTGGAAAGCAACGTTGCGATGCCGCCCAGCGCGAACACACTGGCCCAGCCATAGTGGGGAGCCATCCACACGGTTAGAGGGCCGGCAACCGCGCCACCCAGGCTGAAGCCAACCATGATGATTGTGATCACGGTTGCACGGTAGCGCTTGGGCACAAACTCGATATTCAGCGCCCAACAGAGTGGCAACATGGCGCCCAAGGCAAAGCCATTGAGAAAGCGCAAGATCAGCAGCGAGGCGTAGCTATCGGCCAAGGTGAACAGCAACGTCATCAGGCCAAAGGCGCTGGTGGACAGGATGATGGTCGGGCGACGGCCGATCCGGTCACCCAGATAACCGAAAAAGAATCCACCCAACATCATGCCGAACAAACCTATGGAAAAGATGTTGCCCAGTTGCAACTTATCCAGGCCAATGTCCTCGGCCATGTAGGCGGCGGTGTGGGAGAGCATCAGCAAGTCGAAGCCATCGAGGAAGGTGATCAGCACCGACACACAGATGATCAGATAGTTGAAACTCGACAGTCTGCGCCCCTCAATCAAGGCGGCGACGTCAATTGCGCGTGACGGGATCATGATTGCTCTCCGCACAGTAAGATCCAAGTGAGCGTGTTCCGGCTTGCCGGACTCACCACAGTTTCCAGGTGTAACCGACGATCAAGCGATTTTCATCGAGCTGCTGGGTCAGACCATCCCCCGACCGGTACGTGACGTTGCGCCAGCGCAGGTTCAGGCCCTCCAGGGCACCGCTCTGGAAGACGTATGTCAGGTCGGTGTCACGTTCCCACTCACTGCCGTCGTTGACCGTACGGGTGCGGATATCGCTGCCTTTCACATAACGGGTCATGAACGTCAGGCCCGGTATCCCAAGCGCGGCGAAGTCATATTCGTAACGCAATTGCCAGGATTTTTCGTTGGCTTTGGTGAAGGAGTTGTAGGTGACGAGGTTCGCCACATACGGAGTACCGGTGTCGATCACGGGGAACACACTGTCTCCGGATAGGTGCTGGAACGCGGCGGCGAATCGCTGGGCCCCGACGGTCACAGTGAACATGCCATTGAAGTTGCGGTTATCGATCTTCCCGGCTTTTGCCGCGCCTGTGTCGCTACTGTCGACGTAGCGCAAATCGGAGCGCAGGCTCATGCCTTCCCCCAGTGGCAGGACGTGAATCACTCCGGAAAAGTGCTGGCGGTAGATGTCCTGCAGTTCACCCTGGTGGTAGCGCAGGGTCAGGTTCTTGCCCAGCGTATAGTCGCCGCCGAGCAGGTCCAGATGATCGCTGCTCTGGCCGGCATAGCTGATGTCGTCATTACTGGAGGAGTCGCGACCGTTAGCCTCTGTCAATCTCGCTGCGGTGACGGTCAGGTTCTCGACTTCGCTCGACGTCAGGTAGGCACCGGTGAAGGTCGAGGGCAATAGTCGGGTGTCGCTGTAATACGCCAGCGGGTGAATAGGCATCAGGGTTCCTACCTTGAGCCGGGTCTGGGACAGACGCATTTTGGCGGTCAGTCCCAGTTCGCTGTACTCGTCGACAGGCTGGTTGCTGTCGGGCCCGTAGGGCAACAGTGCGGTGCCCCGTCGACCTCGGCCCGAGTCGAGCTTGATCCCCAGTTCACCCAAGGCGTCGAGACCAAATCCAACGGTACCTTCGGTGTAGCCAGACTGAAGTTCGGCGAAGAAACCTTGGGTCCATTCTTCGGCCTTGGCCTGGGGGGCGCCACTCTGGCGAAAGTCGCGATTGAGGTAAAAATTGCGCGTGGTCAACGTCGCGCTGCTGTCCTTGAGAAAGTCTGCCTGGGCGTAGCTGCCGTGGCAGAAGAGGGCAAATGCGGTGAAGATGGCTAGATTCCTGTTCATTTTTTTATTGCTCTCAGGAGAGGGAATACGATTATTCAGGGCGAGTTTTGCCTGACCGCGTCGGTGACGACGCGGCGCAGCAGGCGTGGCTCAAGGTGTTGTGAATCAGAGGCAGGCGGTCACGTCTGTGACGGGGCCGGCAATGGATCCACCGCAAGGTCGTGGCGGGTCAGGTGACCGATGACGAACGCACAGGCGGCCAGCATTGCCGGACATATGGCCAGGACCAGGAAGCTCTTGACCACTGGCATTCCGCTGTTCAGTACATAAGCGCCCAGCAATGGGCCGAGGATCGAGCCGATCTTGGCGATCGAGGTGGCCCAGCCCGCGCCATTGGCGCGGATAGCGCTGGGGTAGAAGACCCCGGCGATACTGAGGATCCCATAGTGGGAGCCTTTGACGAACACGGCCCCGACCAGGCTCAGCATCAGGAACGCGGTGCCCTGCATGCCGGTGATGCCCAATACCAGCAGGAAAGGCAATGCCAGCAGCGGATAGATCATCACCATGTAAGGGCCGCGGGTATCGACGAAACGCATCATCGCCAAGCCCGCCATTGCGCCGCTGAACGAGGCGATCGAACTGACCCACGAAGCT
Source organism: Pseudomonas sp. P105 (assembly GCF_032614175.1). Taxonomy (NCBI): domain Bacteria; kingdom Pseudomonadati; phylum Pseudomonadota; class Gammaproteobacteria; order Pseudomonadales; family Pseudomonadaceae; genus Pseudomonas; species Pseudomonas sp. P105. Next base: position 3,561,875 of record NZ_CP126693.1, on the reverse strand, counting down.
GTCGCGCGGTCAAAGCCTGCGTACTGATAGACCAGTGGACTCCACGAGGCGAGAAAGTACATGGCCATGGAACTGGCGGAGTAGCCCAGCCAGATCATCGGGGTAACCCATTTCAGGCGGCCGATAAACAGCTGGCTGACCCGAAATTCCTTGCGGCCCAGATCTGGTTCGTCCAGTAGGACGAAGCGGTCGCCCGGTCGCACATCCAGGCTCGAATCCATACGCTTGAGCGTTGACGTGATTTTTTCCGGGCCTTTGCGTTTGCTGGCCAGAAACCGCACCGATTCGGGCAGGGTGAAAAACAGGAGCACGCTGGCGGCCAGGGTCAGTACACCGCCGAACACGAACACGCCCTGCCAACCGATATGCGGCGCCAGCCAGACGGTGATCGGGCCGGCCATCGCGCTGCCCAGGCTGAATCCGACCATGATGATGGTCACCACCGTCGAGCGATAACGCTTGGGTACGAACTCAATGTTCAAGGCCCAGCACAACGGCAGCATGGCACCTAGGGCGAAGCCGTTGAGAAAGCGCAGGACCATCAGCGATTCATAGCTGTTGGCCAAGGCAAACAGCAAGGTCAACACGCCAAATGAGCAGGTGGAAAGAAGAATGGTGGGACGCCGCCCGATTCGGTCACCCAGGTAGCCGAAGAAGAATCCACCGAGCATCATTCCCAGCAGGCCGATGGAGAAAATCTCACCCAGCTGGATCTTGTCCAGACCGACCTCATCGGCAATGTAGGAGGCCGTGTGCGACAGCACCAGCAAATCGAAACCATCGAGGAAGGTGATCAGAACCGAGACCAGAATCACCACGTAGTTGAAGCGTGAAAGTTTGCGACCTTCTATAAGCGCCGCTACGTCCAGGGTGCGGGACTGTGACATGTGCGTTCTCCACTGCATTTTTTATTTTTGTTGGAGTGGCGCCCCCCTATGGATGGTGGGCGCAGTCGAACTGCTTTAAGCACTATTCCAGATTGAACGCCAGCCGCTCGCGCAATGCCGGGGCAGGTATATCACTCAACCTGCCATCGGGGCCCGCGAGGTCCAGCGCGTGGGCCGCAGCGGCCCCCATTGCGATACAGGGGCCCATCACCCGGACACTCGACAGCGCGGCCGCATCGGCGTCGATGCAGCGACCGGCCACGACCAGGTTATCGCTGCCTTGGGCAAGCATGCTGCGCAACGGCACACTGTGAACGTGATCGTCACCAAAGGGCTCCCACTGGTAACCGCTGGTATTGCCGTGCAATTCCACCGGCCAGGAGGTGCGAGCTACCGCATCCGGGAATATCGTTGCCGCCCGCACTTCGTCAGTCGTCAGATGGTGATGTCCGACGATCCAGCGGGTCTGGCGAATACCTGGCAGCGCGTACGCCCGTACCTTGGCCTTGCTGTAGGCCTCGGGGTATTCCGACTTGAGGAAGTTGATGACCTGGTCCACCTGCTGGCGTCCGGCGATCGCGACATGGGAAGCGGCCACCGGATCCAGAGGCGTTTCGATGTGAGTCATGTTGAAGGCTGCGGTGCCACGGCCGGGGAACTGAAAGAACAGTCCGTCGTCGCGTTCGATACCGTAGCTTTTGGCTTTTTGTTTGACCCGTTCGGTGAACTGCGCGCGGGTGGGCAAGTACGCTTCATTGATATGCTCAAGGACGAACATCTGGGTGCCATAGATGGGGGTGTCCGGCTCGCGACAGGCAAGTCCGGCATTCCAGACTAACGCCGCGTCTCCGCTGGCGTCGATAAAGCCGTTGGCTGCGACACGCACATCGCCGTAGCGAGTGGCCAGTTCCACTTCGCGGATCCGCGGACCTTCGCGCACGACATCGCGTAACACCGCACCGAGCACCACGGTGATCCCGGCGTCGAGCACTTTCTGGCCAATCCATCGACCCAAGGCAACTTCGTCGTAGTAAACAACAGTCGTCAGGGGGCCAATGGCCTGGTGCAAGTCCCCCGAGGCGCCCAGGTCACGCAGGATATCGTCGGCGATTCCGTGGGTCAGCAACCGGCGGTTCGGACCATTGGAGAACAACCCGCAGAAGGTCCCGATAATTGAGCCGACCGCCTGGCCGCCGAGCATCGGCAAGGCATCGAACAGCACTACGCGTTTGCCGAGCGCAGCGGCCTCCAGAGCGGCGGAAATACCGGAGATACCCGCGCCGGCAATGCATACGTCGGCCTGCAAGCGTTGAGCGGTGGGGGCGCTGGTACGGCGTACCGTGCGAATGACATGAGCCATAAAACTACCTTTGAGATGTAAAAAGGGCAGCCGATCCCGAGCCCGATGACCAAGGGTTACGGGAGCGGTTGTTGCGGCTGGCAGATTCCGGTTACGACAGGTCTCGCCTTCGCTCCGACCCGGTCGGGTGTTGCGATACGAACTGATCGGTTTGCAGCTGACGCGGAGTCACTTCAACGGTCCCGGCGTCGGCGTCGACGCGAACCCAATCCCCGGTTTGAATCCGGCTCAACGGGTCTTCGGTGAAGTCGGTCATGGCGGGCGCATGGACGACCACGGCGCCAAGGCCCATTTTTGCGGTCATTTCGTTGAACAACATGGCGCCAGGGGCTACGCCGGCGAGGCGAGCGATATGGAACTGCGAGGACCAGCCGGACGAACCTTTGGCGCCGGGAAACACCAGCACTTTGCCGGCGAAACTGATGCCCTTGAGTTCGTGACGGGTCTCGATGACGGTGCCGCTGCGCGGGTCGATACCGCCCCAGCCGGAGATGCGGTCCCGGGTCACCAGGGCCTCGCCTTCGAAACAGCCGCCGACGACCTTGCGGCCTTTGAGGGTGAAGGTTGTGCTCATCTCAATACTCCTTTCCAACGGCCCTCGATGGCGGCCTGGACGCAATCGGCGGTGCTACCGAACCACGCCTGGATACCCATGATCGCCGGCAGGTAGTGCGCCTGTTTGGCCGAATCGACTGCCGCCACCCGCGTGCCCGTGGGAAGTACCTTGCCAATGGCTGAGCAGGTATCGGTCATCAGATGCCCGCCGGCCTGTTCGATGATGCGGGTGTAGCCGGCGACGTCGGCCAGTTGTTTGATCGACGCCGCCGTAAATATCCAGAGCTCGGTATTCGGACTCAGGCGTTGGCCTTCCAGCAATTGGCAGACCTCCCAGATCTGTTCGAGGCTGTAGTGCGGGCAACCGAGCATCACGAAGTCAATCTCGTCATCGCGAGCGGTGATATTGACTTGCTCGTAGGCCCAGCGCCGTTCGGCCTCGCCGAAGCGCATTGCGGCCAGGGGAGGGGACGCGCCAAACGCCTGCTCGCTGGTTTGGGCTTCAGGCGTCACCCCAACCAGGTGATACATCTCCACCCCACCGCTGGAAGCCGCCGCCGCCCCGAAGTGCTTGAGGCGAGCCAGGTTGGGTTGGTGACTCACGCCTTGGATGACCGGGATGCGGTCCTGCACCTGCTCGCCGACCCAGTAGCCGAGCAATCCCCAGTCCGCCGTGGTACTCACGTCTATGTCCAGCTGGATCAGGTGGGTACCGCGACGGTTTTCCTCGATGTGCAGGCCCCAATAGGGGATCTTGCCGGTCAGCATCGCCGCGCCCGTGCTTTCCCGGCCTTCGGCATTGGTGCGGGCACCGAGTACCGAGTTGATATAGATCACCGCAGAGGATTCCATCCATGCGCAGTGTTCGCCTTTTACCGGCACGTTGCCGACTTGATAAGGCGTACAGGTATTCAAGGGTTGTACCCCCAGACCGCTGCTGTAAGCCTGACCTGTTTCATAGATGCGGACCACGTCTGGCGAGATGCCTTGGCGTACAGCGTGCCGGGGGTCGATGCCTTGCTGCAGGTGGCTGCTCGGGACCTTGACCCGAGGAATCTTGACCAATTCGGCGCTGTCGAGGTTGAACTCGCTGAACACCGCATCCATACCGCCATTTTGGTCTGCGTACTGACGCAGAAAGGGCGTGGTGGCTCCGATGGTACCGGCGACATTGCGCGTATCCACCAGACATTGCGCATCCAGGGCTTCGCCATAGCGCACCAGCAACTCCATGGCTTTTTGCACCGCCGGACCTTGATCGCCAGCGAGCATGGCTTTTTCGTCGTCGCGCAACTTCATTGCGGTTGCTCCCCGGGATGGGTGATATCCAGTGGCTTTATCAACACCGCACCGTGTTCCATGGAGGACACATTGTGGCGGTATATATCCAGCCAACCACCACCGAACTGGGGGGCCGCAGGTATCCAGCGGGCGCGTCGGGCTTGCATTTGTGTTTCGCTGATATTGGCGTCAAGGGTGTTGAGATCCAGGTCGATGTCGATGATGTCCCCGTCTTCCACCAGTGCGAGGGGGCCACCGACGGCTGCCTCAGGAGCCACCTCCGCCACGACCAGGCCTTTGCACACCAGCCCCGAGAGGTGACCGTCAGTCAGCATTGCCACGTGGTCACCCAGCCCGGCCCCGTCAATGGCGAACACTACCTTCGAGGCGCCACCGCCCATGGCGGGCCCGCCCTGTACACCTGCGCCCCGCATGACCACGACATGGCCGGGCTGAATGCGTCCATCCTGCAACGCTTGGATGGCATCGGCGGAGCGCTCGAAACAGATCGCGGGGCCCTTGAACTGGCGTGGCTTGCGCGGGTCGATGCCGTATTTGACGATGCCGGCCTGCGGGGCAATGTTGCCGCGCAGCATCACGATGGCCGGTTGCGTGGCAAAGGGAGCGTGCAACGGGCGGATCACCTCGTCGTCACTGACGGTCACCCCCTGCAGGTTTTGCGTCAGGGTTTTGCCGGTGACGGTCAGCACGTCACCGTGCAACAAAGGTTCAAGGCGCTTGAGCAGCCCACGGCCACCCCCCGCTGCTTCCATTTGCTCAATGCTGTGTTCGCCCACTGGTCGTACGCCGACCAGCACCGGTATCTTTTTTCCCAGTTCCCTGAAGAGTTGGTACACGTCCACGTCAATGCCACCTTCAGCCGCCACCGCCTGCATATGTTTGATGGTGTTGACCGAGCCTCCGGCGGCGAGAATTGTCGCAACGGCGTTGGCAAAGGCAGCAGGCGTCAGGATGTCGCGAGGTTTGAGATCTTCCTCGATCATTTCCACAATGCGCTTGCCTGCCTGATGGACGAAATCGAACATCTGCGGGCTATTTGCTGCAATAGGGGAACTGCCGGGCAAGGCCATGCCCAAGGCTTCACATACCAGATGCATGGAGTTGGCGGTGCCCATGCCCGAACAGACCCCAGGCCCTCTGATGGCGTTGCGTGCCATGCCAGCCAGTTCCTCGACGGGCAGTTTGCCGGTGACCACGTGCATGGAGCTGATGAATACATCTTCGATATCGACGTGCTGGCCATTGTATTCGCCGCTTGGCTGATACCCGCACACTACGATCAACGTCGGGATGTTCAGCCGGGCAGCTGCCATCAACTGACCGGGTACTGTTTTGTCGCAAGAGGCCAGGCAGATCATGCCGTCGAGCTGAGCGCCTTCGACCGCGACTTCGATGTCATTGGTGATGAGGTCTCGGGCGGCGAGCATATAGGCGCCTCCCGCACCGGCACCGGTGATGAAGTCACTGGGCGCGGCCGTACGAATTTCGAAGGGCAGCGCACCGGCATCGCGTATCGATTGCTTGAGGCTGGCAGCGATACCATCCAGATGACTGAAGCAAATCGCCAGGTTCGAGGACGAGTTCACGATGGCGATTTTCGGTTTTTCCAGCTCGCTCTCCTCAATGCCCAAGGCGCGCCACTGGGCGGCGCGCACAGCCCACAAGTAGGATCCGTAGGGGAAATTACTGCGTAGCTTCTTGGGCATGATTCGCTCCGTTGTTTTTATTAGATGTCGATTCGGTTAATTACCTTAACGATCTTGTACCGAGTCTAGGCTTCGACCTAGAATCCGAAAACCTTATTTTACTTATAGATAAAATCCAAAATATGGATATCAAGGACGTCGATCTCAACCTGCTGAAAGTCTTCGATGCGCTGCGCAAAAAGCAAAGCGTGACCCTGGCCGGTGATCTCATGGGGCTTAGCCAGCCAGCCATGAGCTTCGCGTTGGCCAAGTTGCGCACGCTGTTCGATGACCCATTGTTCATTCGCACTTCACGTGGCATGCAACCTACGGCCAGGGCCCTGCAGATCGCTGAGCCGGTGCAACGGATTCTGGAGATGGTCAGCAGCGAGGTGTTGCCATCCACCGGTTTCGTTGCCGAACACTCCGAGCGACAACTGGTGCTGTGCATGTCGGATATCGGCGAAATGGTGTTCCTGCCCAGGTTGATGCGGATGCTCGACAGTAAGGCGCCCCAGTTAAGAATCCGTACCCTGGCGTTGTCCTCGGAGCAGTTGGAGGAGGGGCTGGATGCCGGCGAGGTGGACGCGGCAATCGGCTATTTTCCGCGCTTGCTCAATACCTCGATCCGGCATCGCGCGTTGTATCGCCATTCGTTTGTCTGCATCGTTCGTCGTGATCATCCCACCATCGGTGACAGCATGAGCGCCGAGCAATACCAGAGCGCAATGCATGTCACGGTCCAGCCTGACGGGCGTGGAATGAGTGGACTGGATCGTGAGCTGGCGAGCCACGGCATCACCCGTCGAGTGCGTTTCAGCCTGCCACGGTTTATGGGCGTGCCATTTCTGGTGGCCGAGTCCGACATGATCGCCACTGTACCCTTGGCAGTCGGACGCAGGTTTGCCGACATCACGGATGTGCGCCTGGTGCCGCTGCCTTGGGATATTTGCGGATACGACATTCACCTTTACTGGCATACGCGGTTCCACCATGACCCAGCGAACCGCTGGTTGCGACAATCCTTCATTGAATTGCTCGATGACTTTTCTCCCGCAGACCAGATACAGATTTAATAGGTATCGGAAATAGTTAATTGACATAACTAATATGGCCGGTTAGTTTTTTGCTCACCTTCAAGTTCGCAACAAGAGAGCAGAAGCCATGGAACTCAGGGCGTGAGCAGTGCAGGGCAATATTCAGCCTTTGTCGATGTAGCGATTTTCGATGCGGTGCGCACCCCCTGGGTTGATCTTGGTGGTGCCCTGGCCCAGGTTTCGCCTATCGATCTTGGGATCAAGGTTGCTCGTGAGGTGCTGGCCCGGGCCGGCATCGATCCTATGGCCGTAGACAACGTGCTGGCCGGCTCCATGGCCCAAGCCAGCTTTGACGCCTATTTGTTGCCGCGGCACATCGGGTTGTACAGCGGCGTGGCGCAAACGGTTCCTGCGCTGGGGGTACAGCGCATCTGCGCCACCGGCTTTGAGCTGCTGCGCCAGTCTGCTGAACAGTTGCGCGATGACGTTCAGTTAGCCTTGTGCGTGGCCAGTGAATCGATGTCACGCAATCCGATCGCCGCCTACACCCACCGGAACGGGTTTCGTCTCGGTAGCGAGGTGCAATTCAAGGATTTTCTCTGGGAAGCCCTGTACGACCCGGCCCCCGGGGTGGATATGATCGCCACCGCCGACAACCTGGCGCGACGCTATGATCTGTGTCGCGAGGCGGTGGACCGTTATGCGTGCGACAGTCATCAGCGAGCCTTGCAGGCCCAGCGCGCAGGTGCCTGGTGTGAGGAAATCGTCCCCATCGATAACCAGGTGTTCGAACTGGAAGGCTATCAGCCAAGGGGCATCAGCCTGCCGCGCGGCACCGGTATCGTCACCCAGGACAGCCATCCACGACCTACTGACTTCTCGGCTTTATCGCGCCTGCGGGCGTTACATGTGGGGGGTGTACAAACCGCCGGTAATAGCTGCGCAGTCGTCGATGGTGCGGCGGCGGCCCTGGTAGGACGAGGCTCGGCCTGCACGCGTGTGCCCCTGGCTCGCTTGCTGGCCAGCGCGGTGGTCGGTGTGGCCCCGGAGTTCATGGGCATCGGCCCGGCACCAGCGATCCGTCTGTTGCTGCAACGCAGCGGATTGAGCCTTGATGACATTGCCCGTTTTGAGATCAACGAAGCCCAGGCGGCCCAGGTACTGGCGGTCGCGCAGGAGTTGGAGCTGGATCATACGAAGCTCAACGTCCAGGGGGGCTCTTTGGCCGTCGGACATCCACTGGCTGCTACCGGCCTGCGGTTGGTCATGACCCTGGCCAGGCAGTTGCGCCAGCACAATCTGCGCTACGGGATAGCCGCAGCATGTGTCGGTGGTGGCCAGGGCATGGCGTTGTTGATCGAGAATCCGACCTGCCACACCTGAGTTTATGCCCGCCCGCAGTGGTGGGGCGGTCTGTTTTATATCCTGACGAGGTGACTTATGTGGAGCTACCAGGCGCCTCTGCGCGATATGCAATTTGTGTTTGAGCATTGGTTGCAGGCGCCCGCCACATGGCGTCGCTGTCAGGCGTTCGATGCGCTTGATCTGCCGTTGGCGATGCAGGTGCTGGAGGAGGCGGGGCGCTTCACTCAGAACGTGCTGGCCCCGTTGAACAGCAGTGGCGATCGTCAGGGTTGCCGTTGGAGGGCAGGCCATGTCAGTACCCCGGACGGCTTTGCCAGTGCCTATCAGGCCTACGTTGACGGTGGCTGGCCAGCGCTGGCTTGTGGCGAGGCGTTGGGTGGACAGGGGTTGCCGCAATTGCTCGATGCCGCGCTGCAAGAGATGCTCTATGCCAGCAACCATGCCTGGGCCATGTACACCGGCATCGTCTACGGTGCGTACCTGTGCCTCAAGAGCCATGGTGCTCCTTGGCTGCAAGAGCGCTATCTGCCCGAGATCGTCAGTGGCCAAACCCTGCCTACCATGTGTTTGACCGAGCCCCAGGCAGGCAGCGATGTCGGCCTGCTGCGCTGTCGCGCCGAGCCTGGCGTAGATGGCAGCTATCGCCTGCATGGTAACAAGCTGTTTATCTCCGGCGGCGAGCACGACCTTACGGAAAATATCCTGCACTTGGTCTTGGCACGCTTGCCCGATGCGCCGTCGGGCAGTCGCGGCATCTCTCTGTTTCTGGTGCCCAAGCGACTGGACGATGGCCAGGCCAACGGTGTGCGCTGCGACGGTCTTGAACACAAGATGGGTATCAAGGGAAGTGCCACTTGCTCCCTGGTGTTCGATGGCGCTCAAGGCTGGTTGATCGGCGAAGCCAATCAGGGCCTGGCGGCGATGTTCGTGATGATGAATTCGGCGCGCTTGCATGTCGGCCTGCAAGGCTTGGGGCATACCGAAGTGGCGTGGCAGAACGCGAGGAAATATGCCGCCGAGCGCTTGCAGATGCGCGCACCGCTGAGACCCGAAGGGGTGCAAGCGCAGGCTGCCGACCCGCTTCACTATCATCCGGCCATGCGCCGGGTGTTGCTGGAGTTGCGCGCTGCCAGCGAAGGCATGCGGGCCATCGGCTATTGGGCCGCCCATTTGCTGGATCAGGCCGAACATGCCGTGGATCCACAGACCCGACAGCATGCCAGTCAACTGGCGCAGCTGTTGACGCCGATCATCAAGGCGTTCTTTACCGAACAGGGTTTCCGCCAAGCCAGCAGCTCCTTGCAAGTGTTCGGCGGTTACGGCTATGTCACCGAGTTCGCCATTGAGCAGACCTTGCGTGATAGCCGCATTGCCATGATCTATGAGGGCAGCAACGAAATTCAGGCCAATGACCTGCTGCTGCGCAAGGTGCTGGGAGACCATGGCCAGGCGTTTGGCTTGCTGCTGGCGCAGCTGCGCGAAGAGGCGCGGCTGGGTGGCGACTGGGTTGAGTGCCAGGGGTTCGCCGCGGCCCTGGATAATCTCTGCAACTCGCTGGCGGCTGTGGTCGAGGACGTGGTCGAACGGACACGAGAAGACCGCGAGTACCCCTATCGAATCGCAGGGGATTTCCTCCAGTTGTGTGGCGTAACGCTGCTGGCCTTGTCCTGGGCGCGGGCAGCACGGGTCTCCAGGGCATTGCCTGAAACGGATCCGCTACGTGCCGGCAAGTTGCAAAGCGCGGGGTTCTTTTTTGACTACCTGCCGTCCAGGCTGGCACAGCATCTGGCTGCTATCGTTGATGCTCGGGCTACCCTGGCGTTTATCTGAGGGGCGAGGGCGGGGTGTTCGCCCGAGCGCGAGTACTCAAACCCGGATAGGGTCAACCAACCGCTGCGGCCAAGACAACTCAAACAGCAGGCCCGGCTCCGCGCGCTTTGCAGACAGCATCCAGCCATGGGCCCGGGCAATTTCCTGGCAGATCGTCAGGCCAAGCCCCGCGCCATGATCACGGCGATGTGGCCCACGCCAGAAGCGCGTGAACAGGTGCGGCAATTGCTCGCGATCAACGCCGGGGCCCCAATCGCGCACCCTGAGTGCGCCCGCGCTGACGTGCATCCTGACCTCAGTACCGCGGGGGGCGTGTTGAATGGCATTTTCCAGCAGATTCTTGAGCAACGTGAAGAGCGCGCTTCGATCGGCCTGCCATTGGTCGCCTTCAGGCGTTTCGTCAACCAGAACAAGACGTACGTCGACGGCCTCGGCCATACGCTGCAGATAGCCGCAGGCTTCCCTGGCGACATCGGCTATTTCCACTGTGGCAAAACTGTAATTCTGAACCTCACTGGCTTCGGTCAGGAGCAGCAGTTGCTGGACTTGCCGTGTCATATGCGCCACATCATCGAGCAGGGCATTGTGCGCGTGACTGTCTTGCATCAGTTCGATTTGCGCGCGAATCAGCGCCAGCGGTGTTTTCAACTCGTGCGCGGCGGTTGCAAGAAACTCCTGCTGGACACGATAACCTCGCTCCAGGCGCGCAAGCGCCTGGTTGAAGCTGGTGACCAGCGGCTCGACCTCGGACGGCACGGTTTTTACCTGCAACCGCGAGTGCAGGGAGCGAGGGGAGATGGCCGCCGCTGACTCCGACACTTCACGCAAGGGTTTGAGGGTGTAGCCCAACGTGAAATAAGCGCAGGCGCCGAAGACGAACAGCAGCACCAGGCTGAACAGCGCGATCCCGGCCCCCATGAATGGCAAGGCAAATCCCCCATGGAGCAAATCCATTAGCCTTTCGCTGGCGGCAAATTGCAGATACCAGGTCTTGCCTTGGTGCTCGACAGCCGCGGTGGCGGCGTACATGACGATGCCTTCACGTTCGAACTTGAATCTCGGTTGTTGCGATGGAGGATTCGATGCGACTGAAGACCAGAACGTCGCGTCGGTGGAGGTCAGGACCACATTGCCCGTTGAATCCAGCACGCGGTGGCCGATTTCCCGCCCCAGGCTATCGAAGGTCCAGACTCGGTCACCCTCGCTGCTGTCGAAGCCGTTGGGCCGGCCAGTGGCATCGAACTGGAGCTTGCCGGCCAGTTCATGGGTGCGCTCGGCGACGTCGGTGGTCAATAAAATATCGCTCTTTGAGGTGACGAGCGCGAGCACCCCTAATGCAATCAGCAGAATACTCAACCCCACGCCGACCACGTAGGCGAGCAGCACCTTGAAGCTGATGCTATTGCGCCACGTCCTCTTGACGAAGGGCATAACCGAGACCTCTGAGGTTGATGATTCGTTGGCGGGAGCCGATGGCAAGCAGCTTGCGGCGGATCCGGTGAAGGGCCACATCCAGTGCGTTAGGCGTCACGGCTTCGCTCAAGCCCCAGCCTGCCGCTTCTATCGCGGCGCGACGCACGATTTCTCCTGGCTTTCGCAACAGCAACAGCATGATCTGCATTTCCGCCGGCGCGAGAGGAATGCTTTGGCCGGCACAACACATGATGCCGGTATCGGGTTGCAGGCTCAGGTCACCATGACTCGGCGCAAGTGGACGACAGTCCACGGGACGCCTTAGCAACGCCCGCACACGCGCGACCATCTCATCCATGGCGAATGGCTTGGGCAGATAATCATCTGCTCCAGCATCCAGGCCTGCGACACGGTCGTGCAGCGCGTCGCGCGCCGTGAGAACAAGGCAGGGCAAGCCAAGCCCGGCGTTGCGCAAGCGCTGCAACAAGACGAGCCCGTCGCCGTCCGGCAAGCCGCGATCAAGAATCAGCGCCTGGTAAGGGACCCGCCCGATAGCCGCCCACGCGCCATCGATGCGGTTGACCACATCGACGGCGATGCCGGCGCTCGCCAGGCCTTTGCACACCAGATGCGCCAATCGCTCGTGGTCTTCGACCAGCAGAATACGACTCATCAGAAGCGGTACAGGTAGCCGAAGAGCACGCTGTTTTCAGTAGAACGGTCTACCAGCGGGCTGTCCTTGATCTCATCGGCGAGGCGGGTGGCCTTGACGTCAAGGAACACGGAATGATGGTCATCGAACATATAGTTTCCACGAACGCCAAGTTCGGTATTGAGGCCGGATTTTCCATCATAGGCCGCTCGATCAATGCGAGCTTCACTTTCGCGAACACCAAAATAATAATCAACGTACTTTTGGTCCTGCCATATCGCCGCCACTCGTGGCGTGAGGGTGAGGTGTTCACCCCATTGCCAGGATCTCTCAAGACCCAGGGTGAAGCGCTGGCCCTTGCTGTTGCCCGATACGTCCGCCAGCCACTGGGCGCTGACATCGGCCAGAGGGTTGCGCCACTGCACCTTGGCGCCCGCCCAGAAGCCCCCTTTACGATCACTCATGCCATCCAGGAAGCGGGCATCGTCGTCGTCATAACCACTGAAGTCGTATTCACCGACGATGCTCAGATCCAGTTGCTGGGAGTCGTCGAGAGTGAAACCCGGCAGCTTGATCTCGGCGGTAGGGCCGAATACTCGTACGTAGTCATTTTCAAAGTAGATCAATGGTATGGCCTGAGTTTCACGGTCGACGCCCTTGTACGGCTGCTGGCTGCTGACCGCCCCAATGCCAAGGCCCCAGGATGAAGTCGACTCGGCGTTTGCCGACTCAGCGGCGAGCGCGACCATGGATGAGCACAGACCGAGCACCAAGGCTTGAGTGGTGGCAGTCAACCGGATCGCACTTGAAACGGCAGACAGGGGCGTGCAATGCATGGGGTTCTCCAGATCGATAGGATGAAAGCGACCCTATCGTCGAAAAGTTCTTCTTACTCGACACTTACCATCAACCGACATCGATCCCTTCCTGGTAAGAGTCGCCAAGGATTCCCTATCCGATAGTGGGCACCGGTGCCCTGCAGCCCTTTGAATATGCTTGTCAGTCGATTCTGACAAGAATGTCAGCAAGCGGTCAGTTTGCGGACACCTTGATTGTCTAGACTGGTGGAGGGTAGCTACAGGCTACTTTGCAGGTCGTGTGCAAAAATTACCCAAACCTGGATCCCTGATTGCCCGGTTGTCCCGCTTCCCGAGAGGAGTTACCTGATGCGCTTGCTCATCGTCGAGGACGAAGAAAAGACGTCCTCCTATGTGCATCGTGGCCTGAGTGAGCTCGGCTACATTGTCGATGTGGCGAGTAACGGCATCGATGGGCTGCACTATGCGCTGGAAATGGACTATGACGTCGTGATCCTGGATGTCATGTTGCCGGGCAAGGACGGTTACAGCGTGCTGGAGGGTTTGCGCCAGCAGAAGAAAACCCCGGTCATCATGTTGTCGGCCAGGGGGACGGTGGATGATCGCGTTCGCGGGTTGCGCGAGGGCGCTGATGACTACCTTGGCAAACCTTTTTCCTTTGCCGAACTGGTCGCCCGCGTTCAGGCATTGATCCGTCGTCGCACCGCAGACACGGCTGACCTGACCCATCTGCGCATCGACGACCTGGAGGTCGACCTGCAAGCGCGCAAGGTGACCAGGGCCGGGCTGCGGCTGGATCTGACGGCCAAGGAGTTTTGTCTGTTGAGCCTTCTGGCGCGGCACCAGGGAGAGATTCTTTCCAAACTGATGATTGCCGAGCAGGTCTGGGACATGAATTTCGACAGTGACGCCAACGTGGTCGAGGTTGCGATCAAGCGCGTCCGGGCCAAGGTCGATGTGCCTTATTCGCGCAAACTGCTGCATACGGTCCGGGGCATGGGCTATGTACTGGAAAGTCGTGAAGCCGATGCCAGTCAAGGCAGTACCCGGTGATGAAGGGGTCGATAGCCAAGCGGCTGGCATTGATGTTTGCGCTGGCGGTCTTGCTGATCATCTCTATCAGCGCGACGCTGCTGCGCTGCTCATTGAAGACATCGCTCGAAGATCAGATGCAAAACGAGTTGATCCTGCGCCATTCCGTACTTGATCCCGTGCTCACAAAATACGATTCACCGGCATTCTGGGTCGGTTTGCGTGAAAAGCTCGATGGCCTGACGCCCACGGATCAGCGGGTGCGTTATTGGGTCCTGGTTGACGACCCGGCCTACAGCTATGGCGGAGCGATGCCGGACGGCCAGGATTGGTCGAAGCGCCCGGATGGATTTTTCAGCATGGCGATACCTGAACGGGATCGTCCCATGGTGCTGCAAGTCAAGACCATCTCTGCCATGGGTAACCGCCCGGAGTTGCGCTTTATCGTGGGGCTCGATTCCACGCCGTTCATGAAGACCCTGGACCATTTCACCAAGACGCTGATCCTGACTTCGGCGCTGGGCATCGTACTGGTCGCACTGCTGGGTTACTGGATCGCGCGTTTCGGCCTGGGGCCGGTCAGGCGCCTGAGCCGTCAGGCCAACAGCCTGCCGCCGGGTGATTCAAAGCAGAGACTGGACACCGAGGCACTGCCCGACGAGTTACAGGAACTGGCGGTGTCGTTCAACGGGGCCCTGGCTCGCCAGGAGGCCGCCTGGTGCCAGCTCGAAGGGTTCAATGCCAATGTCGCCCATGAGCTGCGAACGCCGCTGACCAACCTGATCGGGCAGACCCAGGTCGCGTTGGCCCACGGGCGTGATGTGGCTGAGCTTCAGGATCTGCTGCAATCGAATCTGGAAGAGCTTGAGCGCATGGGCACCATCGTCAATGACATGCTGTTCCTGGCGGGTGCCGAAAGCGGGCAGCGTGCGACCGAGCTCAGTGATGTCTCGCTCTACGAGGAGGCGTCCAAGACGGTGGAATACCTGGAGCCTGTCTTGCACGACAAACAGTTGGACGTGGTGATCAAAGGCGACATGCGCGTATGCATCGACCGACGCCTTTTTCACCGCTCTTTGGCCAATCTGCTGCAAAACGCGGCGCGATACGCGGTGCCGCAGAGTACCATTACTGTAAGCCTGGAACGTCTTGGCGCGCAGGCCAAGGTAAGTGTTTCCAATGCGGGTGAGCCCATTGACGAGGTGCACCTGCAGCGCTTGTTCGAGCGTTTCTATCGCGCCGATGTCGCCCGGGCGCGAAGCGACGCACACCATGGCCTGGGGCTTTCCATTGTGCGGGCAGTAGCGTCCATGCACGGTGGCCGTGTGTTCGCCCATAGCAAGGATGGCTTCAATACCTTCGGATTCTCCCTGACCAGCCAGGCAGCCCGCTAGTCGCCGTCAACCGATGGCCGGCGTGGCTCGCCGGCGTTTGACATCTTCCTGTCAGTCAGCAGTCACCTTGACGTCAGTCACCTCCCCCTAGAGTGCTACGACCATCCCGGTAAAGGACAGTCGTGGAGTCCACTATGAACATTCAAAACGTGTCGATCGCCAGTCTTCTGGCATTCATCACTCTGAGCGGTTCGCCTCTGTTCGCCGAAGAGAAATCGGATGTGCCTGCCTACGAATATGGCATGCCGCTGGATATCGCCAGGGTCATCCGCATTGAAGAACCGGAGTCGCGGGTGTGCGAGGTCGTGCGCGCAAAGATGACCTACGTGAATACACAAGGGGTCACAGAGCGCGTCAGCTTTCTGAAGCAGTCTGAGGTGTGCGTGCTCCAGTGACCGTTCGGCAGTGCTGGTTCTTCATCCAAATAGAGAGCTCAACCATGTGCATCAGAACAGCAGCAACCGAAACGGGCCTTTCAAATAACTTGAGCCGACTGGTGAAGCTGGCTCGAACACTGACCGTTGGCGCCGTGCTGCTAAGCGCGGTCAGTATCGATGCGTCCAGCCGCGTCGCGCCGAAACCGGACTGGTCGACCCGCGACATGCCTTCCCAGGAAGGTCGAATCGTCCTGATCACCGGCGGCACGAGCGGCATGGGGTACGAGGACGCACTGGCACTGGCCCGGGCCGGCGCCGACGTCATCATTGCTGCGCGCAACCCGGAGCGTGGCGCGCAGGCCATCGCGCAAATCAAAACGTCCGTACCCGACGCCAAGGTGCAGTTCGAGGCCGTGGACCTGGCCAATCTTTCATCGGTGCGCAGCCTGGCCCAGCGTCTCAATCAGAGACTGCCGCGCCTGGATGTGTTGATCAATAATGCCGCCGTCATGGCGCCTCCTGAGCGGGGTACCTCCGCGGATGGCTTCGAGCTCCAGTTGGCGACCAACTACCTGGGGCACTTCGCACTGACCGGCCTGCTGGTGCCGTTGTTACGGCAAAGCCAGGACGCTCGCGTGGTGAGCCTTTCGAGCATCGCCGCGGCTCGCGGAACAATGAACTTCAACGACCTGCAGGCTGAGCAGCAGTACCAACCTTTGGCCGCCTACGCGCAGTCCAAGCTGGCCATCCTGCACTGGACTTTTGCCTTGCAGCAGCGCAGCGAGGCCGCAGGTTGGAACATTCGCAGCATCGCTGCGCATCCAGGCGTCGCCGTCACCGAGTTGGTCGCGCGTGGTCCGGGTCTGAACAGCGAGTTCGGCCAGCGATGGGCCAAGGATCGCGACGTATACCATTCAGCTGCCCAGGGGGCGCTGCCCACGCTGTATGCCGCCACCGCGCCTGAGGCGGTTGGCGGTGCCTACTACGGCCCCACCGGCGACGAGGAAAAACGCGGCCCATTGGGCTTCGCCAGGATGCCGCCGGCCGCCACCCATGAGGCGGATGCCGAACGGCTCTGGACCGTCTCCGAGCGACTGACCGGCGTCACCTACCGCTGATCATGCCTTGGGCACGGCAATCCGTTGCGTGCCCACTCTCTTGCCTGTTGTCGCCTTCCAGGAGTCTCCATGAGTGCGCCTTCCTACTTGCATCGACTGAGCCTTGCCGTGAACGCCCGTGACGATGAGCTGCGTCCGGCGCTGTGCGGGTTCTTGTTGTTTCTCTGCCTCTTTACTGGCTACTTCATGCTGCGCCCGATACGTGAATCGATGGGCATCGCGGCGGGCGTGGAGAATCTGCAATGGCTGTTCACTGCCACGTTCCTGGTGATGCTGGCGGCCGTTCCGTTGTTTGCCTGGGTCAGTTCCCGGGTCCCGCGCCTGCGCCTCGTTGATTGGGTGTACGGCTTCTTCGGGATCAACTTGCTGATGTTCGTTGAACTGTTCGAGTTTCAATCGGACAGCGTCTGGCTCGCCCGTACTTTCTACGTATGGATATCGGTTTATAACCTGTTCGTGGTGTCCGTGGCCTGGAGCCTGATGGCGGATGTATTCGACAGTGAACAGGCCAAGCGGCTGTTTGCCTTCATCGCTGCCGGCGCCAGCATCGGCGGTCTGCTGGGGCCGGCCCTGAGCGCGGCCCTTATTGATGCCATTGGTGCCTCGGGCTTGATGTTTTTGGCCGCGCTGTTGCTGGGTGTCACATTTGTATTGAAGCGGGCGCTGATGGGCTGGCGCGAAAAGGGCGGGGCTGGGCGGCCTGGTGCGGCACCGACGCAAAGCCCCGGGCAGCCACTGCAGGGCAATCCGTTCAGCGGTTTGACGGCGGTGCTCAGGTCACCCTACCTGTTGGGGATCGCCGGGTTCGTCGTGCTACTGGCGACGGTCACCACCTTTCTCTACTTCGAGCAGGCGCGCCTGGTGGCCGAACATTTTCCGAGTCGTGAGGCGCAGGTCCGGGTTTTCGGCACCATTGACTTCATCGTGCAGGCTGGCGCTCTGGTGTCTCAGCTGTTCATCACCGGGCGCATTGCGCCGAAGCTGGGGGTGCGTGCGTTACTGGCGATCGTGCCGCTGCTCATGTGCATCGGGTTCGTGGGTCTTGCGCTGGCCCCCGGCTTCGCACTGCTTGCCGCCCTGATGATCGTGCGGCGAATCGGTGAATACGCGTTCGTCCGGCCGGGCAGGGAAATGCTCTTCGCACCCTTGGATGCCGAGAGCAAGTACAAGGCCAAGAACTTCATCGACACCGTGGTTTATCGCGGCGGTGATGCGCTGAGCGGTTGGGCCAAGAGCCTGCTCGACATGCTGGGGCAGGGCACTGGCCTGGCGGCTCTGATCGGCGCGGGCTGCGCGCTGCTGTGGGCCTATCTGGGATGGCAATTGGGACAGCATGCCGATAACCAGCAGCAGGCACGGGGAGTGGCCGCCAGCGCCCGCGCCGTCGAAACATAACCCGGAGTACATAAAAGGCCACGCGGCGGGAGTGCGCGGGGTGGTTCATCATCGCATGAGTCCTGCCGGTCATCGGGTTCCCGGAATGCGCTGGAGATCAAAGTTTTATTCTGAAAAGTGTGCAGGCTCAGACGAACTTTCAGCGGTGTTGAACTTAATCGATAAAAGTATATTTCGGTCAGCGAATTAATGGAGGCGAATGCTCGGAAAGAATGCCCGGCAACCCATTGGGTAACGGGCCTATATTGATAATTTTTGTCCACTTGTCAACACGATTACAGCCCTTATTATTGCCTGACTGAGTGAATCGGAAGAGGGTTTTATGGGGCAGGTATTTGAAGGTTGCGTCAAAGTGATCGTTCCTTGTGGTTCATTAGGGGCGGGCGTTCGTGAAGAAGAAATTACTTATGGACTGGTGGCCGGTGCGCAAGCAATTGCCACGGACGCCGGTTCTACCGATAGTGGAGCAGCGTATCTCGCACTTGGAAAATCGAAGAATAACCGCGGGGCGGTCAAACGCGACTTGACGATATTAATGAAGGCGCAGGCCTGGTCCGGGGTGCCGATAATTGTCGGCACGGCAGGACAGGCCGGTGGCGATCTCAACCTGGACTGGACGCGCGATATAGTCCTGGAGGTTGCAGGAGAGTTGGGCGTCACACCAAAGATTGCGCTCATATATTGTGAACAGGACAGGGATACCGTTAAGCAGCTGAACGCACAGGGGCGTATCAAACCGCTGCCGCCTCACGGTGAGCTCGATGACGCTACGGTGGACAGCTGTGAACACATTGTGGCGGCGCTGGGTGTAGAACCGTTCATTGCCGCGCTTGAAACAGGCGCCGATATCATTTTGGCGGGTCGTTCGACCGACACGGCGGTCATTGCCTGTTATCCGATCTGGAAGGGCGCGCCCTGGGGGCCGTCCTGGCATGCCGGCAAAACGGGGGAGTGCGGTGTCCAGTGCGCCGTTAACCCGACATTGGGCTCGGGAATATTGCTCAGCGTTGATGCGCAGGGTTTCGACGTTGAGCCATTAAGTAAAGACAATCAGTGCACGCCCCATAGCGTCTCTGCACACATGCTTTATGAAAATAGCGACCCGTTTCGATTGGTGGAACCCGGCGGTATCCTGAACGTCGCACAAGCGCGCTACCAGAAGCTGAACGAGCGAGCCGTTCGTGTCGTAGGGTCTGAATGGGAGACGATGCCCTACACAATGAAGCTGGAGGGCGCCGCGGCCGGTCTCTATCAGACAATCATGTTAGTGGGTATCCAGGACCCCGATGTACTCAATGATATTGATGGGTTTCATGACCGCCTGCTGGAAGCCCTGTACACCCGGACCCGTCAATCCATCCCGCCGCAGGAGTTGGGAGAGTTTCATATCTCGCTGCGAATGTATGGCTGGAACGGCGTCACCGGCGTAAAACCCCCCGTTGGAACTTTGCCTCCGCCGGAAATAGGCATGCTATTTGTCGCCACAGCAGCGACTCAAGAAATGGCAAATACGATTGCCCAAGCATGCAACCCCTACTTTTTTCACTACCCCAGCGTAATGGGCAAGGAATTGCCTTCTTACGGCTTTGCTTTCACCCCAGCTGATATACCTCGTGGTCAGATTTATGAGTTCAAGTTAAATCACGTAGTGCAATTGGAGGACCCATTTGAGTTGGTGCGTATTCAATGGATCGATCTTTCCGAGTCAACATTGGCTGTGAAGGAGTTGAGTTAATGGTTAAGTTGCGTGATGTATGCCGACATGTTCGATCCAAACAAGCCGGACCGTTCTGGATTACCTTCGATATATTTTTTGACGGGCGTGAAAACTTTGAGCGTTACTCACAAAGTGCAGCACTTTCATCGGCGCAATTCGCAAGGCTCTATGGCACCGATCCGGCACGGGTGAAACATATTCCCGTTGCTGACCTGGAAATGGTCAAGATTTCCTACCCTCGCGCTACGCCGCAAGGCGGGATGGTGGAGCGCGACATGCATGCCGGCCAGCAATACGTACGTTTACTCGACGTCATTCTGGACTGAGAACCGCACGCGTCACCTGGCAACAGGTGATGCCGTCGCCGCCATCGGCGCAGACCCAACCCTGGTGCAGAACAGAGGCAACCATGAGCAATACGACTATTGCGCTGCAACTTGCAGAGTACGCGCATAAATTCAGGCATCAGCGACTGCCCGAAGAGATCATCGCGTTGGTGCGACAGCGCTTCATTGACAGTCTGGCGTGCATATTGGGGGCCTACGGAGCGGCGCCTGTGAATGCCGCTGTGTGTTATGCGGTTGCCAATCCCGCGCAGGCGTCCAGCGTGTTCGGAACAACTGTCCAAACAACGCCAGAGATAGCGGCGTTTGCCAATGGCGTGATGGTCCGTTTCCTGGACTACAACGATGGTTATATGGGGCTGGAGCCGGGCCATCCGAGTGACAATATTCCGGCCTGCCTGGCGCTAGCAGAGGCCGAGGGGGCCACCGGGGCAGAACTCATTTCGGCCATTGTGCTGGCCTATGAGATCCAGATGCGACTGCAGGACGCGGCCAGCCTGAACAAGCGCGGCTGGGACCACGTCAATTACATAAATGTGGCGATGGCCGCGGCGGCTTCCAGTCTGATGAAGCTGGATGTGGCGCAGACCGCACAGGCAATCAATATAGCGTTGAGCGCTCATCTGGCCATGCGCCAGGTTCGCAGTGGATCCCTGTCGGACTGGAAGGGCTGCTCGGCCGCAAACGCTGCACGTAATGCGATCTTCGCTGCCCAGCTGTCGCGTCACGGCATGACCGGCCCGTCGCCGGTGTTCGAGGGGGACATGGGATTCTTTAAATTGGTCTCAGGCCCGTTCGACCTGGATACGGATCGTTTTGGTACGCCCGAGAATGGTGATTACGCTATACGGCGCTCCCTGACCAAGACCTTTCCCACCAACGGTGAGTTGCATACTGCGGTGTGGGCAGCCCTGGATATACGTGCCCGGATTGACGATCTCGACGATATCGCTTGCATCGTTATCGAAACGTCCGAGTTCAATCGTCGAGTGTTGGCAGACACCCCTGAAAAATGGTTGCCCAAAACGCGAGAGACGGCGGATCACAGCTTGCCCTACAACGTGGCCCGGGCGCTGCTCGACGGTGACATCACCATAGACTCTTATTCGCCGGAAAAGATGGCTGATCCCATGGTGGTTGCCCTGATGGGCAAGATCAGCGTGGTGGAGGATGGCGCGCTCACCGCGTTGTTTCCGCGTCATCTTGCCAACCGGGTCAGCGCCACGCTGGTGTCAGGCGAAATCGTCGTAAGCGAGATGATCAGCGGGCCCGGGTCCGTCGAAACACCGATGACCGATAGCGATTTTGAACGAAAATTCAGGAGGATGGCCTCACCTCATCTTGAAGAGTCGGCGCAGGCCAAGGTGCTTGGGTATGTGGCTGAACTTCAACACCAACCCGAATTCACATCGCTGTTTGCGGCCATGGTTGCTTCTGTCTAGTCACTGGCGAGGTGGGTCGCTCGTGGCAGAGTTCCCGTGTACCGAGCGCGGGGGCGAGCGTCATGATGCTGGTTGTATTGCTCGCTGGCGTGGGCTATCCAGCCGATCAATCTTCCGACACCCGCCAGTGCGATTTCCTGCCGATGCAACCCAAGCTTTCTACCGATGAAACTCACCAGGAGAATGAACTCCGGGGGGTATGCGACGAGTTCCGAGGCGACCGAAAAAGCTTTCTGCAACTTGGCAAATTCGGGGTCGCCCTCGAAGGCAGCGGTCAACGCTTTCATCAGATTGGTAGCACGTGGGTCACTGACTGAGTGGACATTAGGTCCGAACCCGATGATGTGCCCCTCCTGACTGTACCGTTGCAATATCGGTTGGGTGGGATCGGTAGCTGTACAGATTTCCTCGATCATCCTGCTGGCGGCTTCGTTTCTGCCATAGGCGATCTTATGACCCCTGGCGGCCGCGAGTCCCGCGATCGCTGCGTAGTAGGGGGTGGCGCCGGTCGTGGCGGCAACGCGAACGCTGTGAGTGGCGTGGTCCAGTTCATGATCGACGCTGAGGATCAGAAGACGCCTGATCAGATCGGCGTGGGCTGGCGGGGCTGCGCAGGCCTGGGTAATGAATTCGTGCAAGGGTTGTGTGCTTGGTTGGGTCGCGCCCACGACCAACGCGGCAAACCATCTCACAACATCGGCGCCGGTGCGTGCATAGCTGTCGATGGAAAGATCGAAGGCTTTGGGGTTCTCCCTTTGAACCAGGGGGAAAAGTGCAATTGCCTTCTCCGGCGCTGACATGTGCTCATAGATCTTCAGCAGTTTGACGCTATCCTTCGGCGCGCGCGGCAGCGACGGTCCGAAGGCCGATGGCACCTGCCACATCAATCCGGCGACCTCCTCGACCGTGGCGTGGTCGGCGAGCTCGACGACGTCGTGCCCCCTGTAGAAGAGGCCGTCATCGGTGATCAATGTAATGGCGCTGTCCGATGACGACGAGCGCTTTGCAGCGTGCCCCGCGGGGCTTTTCACCAAGCGCTGGATGTCTTCGGCCCAATAGCGACGCTTGGGCGTGTTGGCGATCTTGACGGACCGAATGTTCTTCCGGCTGACGTAGGCATAAAGGGTTGGAAGGCTGACCCCCAGCATTCCAGCCGCTTCTTCTGCCGAAAGGTAAAGGTCTTCTTGATCAGGCATGACGGATCCGAACAGGTTGATGGGGGTTTGTACATATTCATTAAATATACCTGCCTTGCGTCAATGTCTACCAGGATATCCATTCCGTCGTGTTTTCAAAGGGAGTCAGCAATGGACGGTCTACACAGAGGGACCGACGGATGTGGGCATTGAAAGCCGACCAGCGTCCCTGAGATATCTTTTCACGAGCACGTTTGCCCCAGTATTTGCGGGATGTTGACGAAAAAAATCAAGATTTACAGGGTTTTCTCCCCTATGTAGATTCCTCGGGAGTGGCCGGTCGTTCACATTGATTTGCTACGACATTGATAAAAAAAACAAGAAAAGGTGATAGGCATGGCTTGGTTAGGTTTCGCAATGGTCATCACGTTTATGGCGTTGATCATCAGCAAGCGACTTTCTGCTGTGACAGCGCTCATCCTCATCCCGATTGCTTTCGGGCTGGCCAGCGGCGCAGGACCGGAGTTGGGCGGCATGGTGATGGAAGGCGTCCAGCAAGTGGCGCCAACGGCATTGATGTTGATGTTTGCAATCCTGTATTTCGCAATCATGTTCGACGCGGGGCTGTTCGAACCCGCGGTTCGCCGGATTCTGCGTTATGTGGGAAATGATCCCCTTCGTGTGGTGCTCGGCACCGCTTTGCTGTCGTCGGTCATCTCCTTCGATGGGGATGGGGCAACGACGGTGCTGATCGTGACAACGGCGTTTTTGCCGCTCTACCTTCGCCTTGGGATTAACCCGCTCATCCTTGCACTGATGCTTCTGTTGACCAATACGGTCGTTAACATCATCCCTTGGGGTGGGCCGGTAGCGCGGGCTGCCAGCGCGCTGCATCTGGATGTCAGCGAGATATTCCTGGGCCTTGTACCCGCCATGTTTGCAGGTCTGGCCTACGCGTTTATCGTGGCAGTGTGGATAGGCCGCAAAGAGCGACGCCGTTTGGGGTGGACGCCCATGGCAAAGGACACTGTGTCTGAAGAGCTGCCTCTACCCCTTATCGAATCGGCCACGCAAAACCCCAGGCTGTTCTGGGTCAACCTGGCACTCACGGCCGCGCTGATGTACGCCATGGGTACAGGACTGGCACCGTTACCCCTGGTGATGATGGTGGGGTTTTCCCTGGCGTTGCTGATCAACTATCCACGTTTGGCGGAGCAGAAAGCGAGAATCGCCGCTCATTCCGACAGTGTGTTGACGGTCATTGCCCTGATATTCGCTTCAGGGGTCTTCACTGGCATTCTATCCGGCACGGGAATGGTCGATGGGATGTCGGCGCGGATCGTGCAGATGATTCCTGATGGCGGCGGGCAGTACTTCAGCATCATTACCGCCCTTGTCGCGCTGCCGCTTAATTTCCTGCTTTCCAATGACGCGTTCTTCTTTGGGATCTTGCCGGTGCTTGGCGCGGCGGGCGCGGAATATGGCATAGACCCGATGCACATCGCCCGCGCCTCGGTGCTTGGGCAACCGGTTCACGCATTAAGTCCACTCGTTGCCGCTGTTTATCTCATCAGCGGGATTATCCAGCGGGACATGGGCGAGATGCAAAGATATTGCTTGTTGTGGGCAATCGGCAGCAGCCTCACGCTCATAGCAACCGCCATCGTTACAAGAGCAATTATTTAAAGATCCACCTGTATCCCTGCACTGCTTGTTTAAAGCAGTGCCAGCTCACGCCTGCTCATTGAAAAAATAAAAATAATAATTGAGGTGATCATGAAATCGACTAAAGCCGTCGCAATGACATATCTCGCTACGCTGTTTGCATCGGGCAGTTGTTTTTCTGCGAGTATCAGCTATCCGGATAGATTTCAGCATGAAGGCAAGTTGAATGCTTATCTTCGATCCATGTACATCAATACGCGAATATCCAACGACCTGATTGAGGACAGCTTCGGCGGGTTTTCGACCGGCTCCGAATTAGGTGGGGTAGGGGTCGGCGCGATCCTGGATTACAACTCTAACTACTGGGGCGGCGTCGTAGGCTTTGATGCATCCTTGTACGGTGTGGCAATGATCGATTCCGAGCAGGACAGCCGCGACCTGTTTGATAATGACGATGGTTCTAACGGTGGCTTTGCAAAAGTCGGGCAAAGTTACTTGAAGTTGCGCCACGTCGGCGAGGGATGGAACGCAGACTCACAAATAGGCCGAGGTCGATTTGACGCGGGCACCCTGGTCAGCAATGACACGCGACTCGTGCCGGGTTCCTATCAGGGCGCGCGTGCCCATTTCAACTTGACTGACATGGGCATCGGGCCGCTGCCCGGAACGATGGCTTTCGAAGCGGCTTATATCGATCGAAGTTCTCCGCGGGACAGGCAGGCGTTCGGAAAGCTGCTAAGCCAGTCGGGTGAGGAAATAAGCAACGTCTACACCTATGGGGTCAACTACGATCTGAAGGCCGTTGAGTTGAGCTATGCCCGTGGTGTGTCAAAGGACTTCAATGAAAATACCCGTTATGGCTTGACCCTGCAGGCACCTATCGGTGAAACGGCAGGGATCATTTTAGACACTCAGTATTATCAGTTCCAAAAAGCGGGACGACTGTGGGAGCAAGATTGGTCCGCCGGTGACGCGGCCTATGATAAAGAGGCCACGTGGTTAAACGTCAACCTTGGCTTATTGCTCGATAAGTTGCGCCTGGGTGTTTCCTTCTCCGAGACACACGCCGAGCTGAGCAATGGCAACCTGGGCTATGCCTATTTCGACCACGCGGACAACGTGGACGGGAGAATGGATGCGTGGACCCGTTCCGGCAACGATTTCAACAATCATGGTGAAAGAACCTGGCAGGTAGGGGCGGAGTACGACCTGGGCGGTATTTCGCTGCTGGGGGCGTCATTGGACGGGTTTAAAGTCATGGCGCTCTATAAGCAGGGAAACTTTGACGCCGTGAACCCGTTCAGTGGTCAGAAGACGGATGTTTGGGAAAGGCAAAACGAATACCGCGTTTATTATCGATTCGATGACAAAGAGTACGCCGGCCTTTCCGTTGGTTTGATTTATCTCGATTACAGAATCGACCAGGATTTTGTTGCGCTTGTTTCCGCCCAACCCAATAACGTTGTCAATGGCTCAGAAGCCCGGGTGTACCTGGATTATGCGTTTTGAGTGGAGTGTGCTCATGGAATACGGGTTATTTAAACTATGTCGGGAGGTGCGCGATGCCTAAAACTCGTCATCGGGTTGTCGTCACACAACGTTTTTTTGATTCGGCGACCCTTGATTTTCTCAAGCATTGCGGTTGTGAAGTCATCATCGCAGAACTTGCGCCGGGAGTTGCCGACGGAAGTTTGAGTGAGCGGCAATTGATCGACCTCCTGATTGACGCTGACGGGTGGATTTTAGGGCACGCGAATGTGACGGCCAGCCTGCTCGGTTCGCTCCCTCGGCTCAAGGTGATCTCCCGCCGTGGCGTGGGGTATGAGCGCATTGATACGGTGGCGGTGGAAGCGGCCGGAAAGGTCGCAACGATCGCCGTCGGTGGAAATGATGCAAGTGTCGCTGACCATACGATTGCGCTGATGCTCGCGGTGTGTCGCAAGCTAAAACAATGTCAGGCGGGGCTGTCTGCCAACGACTGGAGCATTCCCTTGGGCGGTGACCTGTATCGCAAAACGGTCGGAATCGTCGGATTGGGCAGAATCGGCAAAGGCGTCTTGCTGCGCCTCGCCGGGTTCGAAGTCAAACCCCTGATTTATGCCCCTCGCCCAGACAGTTCACAAAAAGCCAACGGGGGGCAGAGCTGCTTCGTAGATCTGGAGACCCTGTTTCAGGAAAGTGACTTCATTACGCTTCATGCCCCCCTTAACCCGCAGACCCGGGGAATGATTGACAGCCGCGCTTTAAAGTCGATGAAAGCAGGCGCCGTGCTGATCAATACCGCCCGAGGTGGCCTGGTGCGCGACGCGGATCTGTTGAAAGCCCTGCAACAGCAAGACATCGCCGGGGCAGGACTCGATGTGTTCGAAAGCGAGTCCGACCCTTCACTGTCGGCAGTGACAGAGCAGCTCATCAAACTTCCCAATGTGGTCGTGACCCCCCATGCCGGCGCCTCTACGGTGGAAGGCTTGAATCGCACCAATTTAATTGCAGCCCAGTGTGTGGTGGCGGTCCTGGAAGGGCGGAGCCCGCCTGGGCACTGTGTCATCGCAGACGGCCGTCGACATACCGTTGCAAAGGAAAATACATGAACGTCAAGATCAAGGTGCTTACACCAACGGGTGCAATCGGCACCGGATTCCCGAGAGATGCGTTTGAGAAGGCGCTTCTGGAATGTCCCGATGTGATTGCAATGGATGCGGGGTCCACCGACTCGGGTCCGCACTATCTCGGTACGGGCACGACAAAGTCTTCTGCTTCGATATTGCGCGCAGAGCTTCGGGTCTTCATGCAGGCCCGGGAAAAGCTGGGGATCCCGCTCATCATTGGCAGCTGCGGAACCTGTGGTTCCGACGCGGGTGTCGATTTGATGCGCGGGCTCTGTGAGGAGGTCGCGGCAGAGCTGGGGCAGACCGTACGTATCGCGGGCATCTACAGCGAGCAGCCAGCAAGTGCTGTGAAAACAGCACTTTTGGAGAAGCGGATCAAACCGCTGCAGCTTGATTTTATTGATGATGCCTTGGTGGATCGCTGTTCTCGAATAGTCGCGCTCATGGGCGTGGAACCCTTCATTCATGCGCTCCAGGAAGGCGCGGACATCATCCTGGCCGGTCGCTCCACGGACACCGCCGTCATGGCGTCGCTCCCGATCATGCGAGGGGGACATCCAGGGGCCGCCTGGCACGCCGGGAAGATTCTAGAATGTGGCGCGTCCTGTACCACCACACCCGCCCAGGCCGTGGTCATGGCAACCATTGACGAAACGGGATTCACCATCGAGGCGATTGGTGAGGGGGCCCGGCTTACGCCACAATCGGTGATGGCGCACATGCTCTATGAGAACAGCAATCCCTACGTGCTCGTCGAGCCGGGTGGTGTGCTGGATGTCGAGGGGGCTGTGTACACCGCGATCGACGAGCGAACGGTGCGGGTAGAAGGCTCGATCTGGAAACCCAGTGAAGACTACACCGTCAAGCTGGAAGGTGCGGCGCCTTGCGGGTTTCAATCGGTTGTCATGAGTATTGTCCGGGACACCGAGTACCTTGAGCGCTTCGATGAATGGCTCGCCTGTCTCGATTCGGTGATGCGCCAGCGAATAGAAAAACATCTGAACATCGGATCGGGCGACTACGACCTGCAGTTTCGCGCGATTGGCAAGAACGCGGCGTTGGGGGACTTTGAATCGCGATCCGCCACCCCAGTGGAAATAGGCGTCATGGCCCTGGCGACTTCCGCAACGGCCGAGCGCACGAAAGACATCGTCGCTTTGCTCAATCCTTACCTGTTGCACTTCCCGTTGCCAGGTGACAAAGACCTGCCCACCCATGCGTTTCCATTCTCTCCAGCCTCGATGGACCGGGGAGTGGTTTATGAGTTCGTGCTCAGCCATGTGATGGTCGTGGCGAATCCGTTGGCACCTTTTCGATTTGACATGAAAACCATTGAGGCGGCGTGAGATGAATACCATGGAAGCACTCGGCTACGAAATCCGCTCCAAGAACGCCGGCCCCTTCTCTTTGACCATTGATGTGTTTTGTCAGGACTCGGATGTTTTTTCCCGGCTGGCGGGCGAACCGAAACTGCAAGCGCCGGCCATTGCTCAGCTCTTTCGCCGGACCGTCGAGTCGATCAGCGTGTTTCGAATCGATGCATTGAATGTGATCAAGATCAGCCTGCCGCGCCCCGTAATACAGGGGGCTCTGCAGGATCGTGATATGCACGGTGCGCAATGGGCCTTCATGGTGAGGGACGCGCTCCTGGAATCCGATTAATCATCAGCGCCAATCAAGGCAGGTCCTAATGGCGCCATTGTTCAACGTGGCGGCAGACAACCGATAATCAGAGGTGGCGATGTCCAGGCTCGGTGAGAAGTGCGACAACCCGAAAGTGGGCGGTGAGGGGACAGACGTGGTGCTCGTCGATCCTAACGAGGTTCATCCAGACCTGGTCAGCGTCGCGGCGACGTTACGCGAGCTGGGTCTGCTTCCTGTCGTCGAAGGAGAGATTCAGAAGGTTCGCGCGCAGTTGCAACGAATCAGCGCATGGGCGTCGCGACCCAGTGTGCCTTTGTCCTGCGAGCGCATGTTGGAGTTTTCGGTCAATTGTCGGGTTGTTCCGTGCAAGCTGTATTGGCCGGAAGACGATGAGACGCCCTTGCTGCTGTTCTATTGTCACGGCGGCGGGTTTCGACACGGAGCACTCGCCGATTGGGACGCTCCTCTGCGCCAGTTGGTGCGTGACAGCGGCTTGGCGGTGTTGTCCATCGGCTATGCCCTCTCGCCGGAATACCGTTTTCCAGTGGCGTTTAACGAGGTGGTGTCGATAGTCAGCAGGGTCATCAACCTGGGGACAATCACTCATTGTCCTGTGCGGGGGTATGCCCTGGGTGGGGACTCGGCGGGCGCCAATCTGGCCCTGGGCGCCGCCCTTGCGCTGCGCGACGCTGGAATGGATGCGGTGCGACAGCTGATGCTGTACTACGGCTCCTATTCCCGAGGCGTTTCTTCCGATTCGTGGCAGAGACTCGGTGGGTATGGCGGGCAAAACTTGTCTGCCAAAACGATGAGCGCTTATTGGGCGAGCTACCTGGCCGAGGATGAAGATGACTGGCGGGTGCAGCCGATCACCGCTGATCTGGCTGGGCTCCCGCCTGTGCGCTTGATCGTCGGAAAACTTGATCCGTTGTACGACGAAAACTGTGAGCTGGCGGATAAGTTGCACGCTGCCGGTGTGGCGACGCACCTGGAAGTCCTTGCGAACATGACCCACGGGTTCCTGCGATTCAATGAAGTTGCACCTGTCGTACGGGATGTGATTTTCACCCAAGCCACTGCGTTGCGTCAGGCACTGGCGTAGTGCGCCGTCCGGCCAGTCATCCTGATCCTGAACACTGACTCTCGTGGCCTCCAGACCATTGTGCTGGGGCCTTCTTCATCATGAGGCGAACGCTAAATGCTGATTCTTCGAACCCTTGCTTCTTCACTTGTGACGCGGATCTGTCTTGGGAGCATCATGACCCTTGCGTTCAGCGCAATGGCTGCCGGTGAACTTCCGGTCGGGCGTGCCGCAGGTGATATGGAGCTTTCTGCGTTTTATCGCTGGCAGGACCCAATGCCCACTGTTCCCGGTGTTTTGCTGAGGAGCGAAACGCTCAAACCGCAGGAGCGGGTGCCAGCCGCAGCGCAAACCATACGCATGCTCTACAGTTCCACGGACCAGCGTTGGCACTCAGGCCAGGTGCCTGTCAGCGGCACCCTGTTCATGCCGAGCGGTCCTGCTCCGTCTGAAGGTTGGCCGCTCTTGGCCTGGGCCCACGGTACGCTGGGGATCGCCGACATATGCGCGCCCTCGTGGACCGGGTTCAGAGCGCGTGACGCTGCGTACATCAATCGTTGGCTGGAGCGCGGATTCGCCGTCGTGGCCACTGATTATCAAGGCCTGGGGGGGCCAGGGCCTCACCCTTATACGGTCTGGCAGGCCGAAGGCAGCTCTGTCCTGGATGCGGTCCGTGCTGCCCGCGCACTCAAGCCCGGTGTGATTGCCAACCGCACGATCCTGGCGGGGCAGTCCCAGGGGGGCGGCGCCGCTCTGGGCGCGTCGATACTCGCCGCCAGCTATGCACCTGAACTCAATATTCTCGGTGCGGTTATCACAGCGCCCAATAGCACATTCCCCGACGGGCCCATCGCGCTTGAGGCGCGCCATTCCAATACGATCTTCCTGTCGTTGGCCACTGGCGGGTTACGCGACAACGCGCCCCGAATAGACGACCTACTGACGCCTGAAGGGCTGCAGCTTCTCGACGTTGCCCGGCAAAGCTGTACGCGGGAAATTGCCCTCAAGTCGCGGGAGCTGAAAATCGGTTCGTTTTCGCAGTTGCTGACCATCAGTGCGCAAGCGTTGAGCGCACTGCGCACGCCCACGACCGATATGCCCCAGGCAACGATCGCTTTTCCATTGCTGATTGCCACCGGCCAGGCCGATGAGACCATCACCCCGGTACGACAGTACGCGGTGGCGGCGGCGCTGTGCGCGGCTGGAAACCAGGTCACCTGGCAAACCTATGAAGGATTGGGGCATGACGGGGTGATGCATGGCTCGTTGAATGAAGCGTTTGCTTTTGCACGCGCCCAACTCGAGGGGCAGGGCTATGATTCGAACTGCGCCACGATTCAGCGGCCTGGGGCGCCGGGTGAAAGGAATCCGAGCGCTCCATTCAACGATGATTGAACACGGGTGAATTCGTTGCTCATTTAACCGCCGTGCTTATCGACTGTCAGCCGATGCCGGTCGATAAGCGTCGCGCAGGCGTCAGAATTCACGCCCCCATAGGCGGTCCAGTGAGTGACGACCTGCCCCCTTGAAGGCGATGTAAGTGAACAGAAAGCCCATCAACACCGGGTATTCGATGCCACGGTCTATCCAGGGCCAGTTCGGGCCAAGGATGTAAGCGATCGCCGCCATCTGTATGGCCATCGCCACCGCCAACGGCCGGGTGGCCAATCCTAGCGCCAGCAGCAACCCACCCAAACCTTCAAGCCAGGCGACGAACAGGCCCAATAGCGCGGGGAATGGCAGGTGCAGGACGTTTGCGATCAAGTGAATCGAACCCGCCATGGGATCCGCCATCGAGCCGTGTGAAGTTCCCAACAGCTTGGGCAAGCCATGGGTCACCATGATGATCCCCAGGCATAACCGGAGCATTGCATAGGCGAGAGGCTCGCCCCATTGATAAAAAATACCCAGGGCCGGGACGACCAGCTTCGAGGGCTGTTCAGCATTGGGAGCGTGAGATGTCGGTTTCATCTGAATGATGTCCTGGAGTCGTTTATCAAAAGGTTGACGAGGACAGTGTGGTGTCTTCCTGGCGATGGATAAATCGACGGGGCTGCCATGACCATTCACCTCCCATAAACAATCGGCCCACGCTGGACCTTGCACCGTCGTGAAAGTGATACTGATTGCTTCGATGGGGTGGATTAGTCAGGCATCGCAGGTAAGACTGTTCATCTCTCACCAATAAAAGGGCGTCACACGATGGATAAATTCGATGCCTTGCAACTGTTCATTCGCATCATCGAGCAAGGCAGTTTTACTCGTGCCGCCAATGGTCTGAATATCCCGCGGGCCACAGCTACGCTGGCCATCAAGGAGCTGGAGCGGCAGCTCGGTGCGCGTCTGCTCGAGCGTACAACCCGGCGGGTGCGGCCGACACTCGACGGCCAGGCCTTCTATGAGCGATGCAAGGCTGTGCTCGCAGATCTGGAGGACGCCGAGTCTTCACTCAGCACGGTCGTGGCGAATCCGCGCGGCACTTTGCGTCTGGATTTGCACGGGACCCATGCGACTCGGATCATCCTTCCGAACATCCAGGATTTTCATCGGCGCTATCCCCAAATCAACCTGGTCATCAGTTGCGGCGACCGGCTGGTGGATCTGGTGAGCGAAGGCGTCGATTGCGTGGTCCGTGCAGGTAACCCGCGTGATTCGTCGCTGGTGGCCAAGCGGCTGGCGTTGATGCCTGAAGTGGTCTGTGCCAGCCCCGGCTATCTGGCCGAACACGGCACGCCTATGTTTCCACAGCAGCTTGCTGAACATCAGGCCGTGGGCTTCTTTGCCAGCAATCATGACATACGTTACCCGTTCACCTTTGTCATTGACGGCCAAGTGGTCGAGCTGGAGCCGGGGGGCTGGATTTCAGTGAATGACGCCGAGTCTTACTGCTGCTGTGCGTTGAACGGCTGTGGACTGATCCAGGTGCCGCGCTTTCGCGTGGAGCAATACCTGGCGTCAGGGGAGTTGGTCGAGGTTCTCGGTGACTGGCCCAGTCCCGGACTCCCGGTTTCGGTGTTGTATCCCTATCACCGCCAGCTCTCTCCACGACTCAAGGTGTTTGTCGAGTGGGTGAGCGCCCTGTATGCCGAACGCTTTGGCCCGCTGACCTGAAGGCCTTCGCTCCATGTACTGCTCGATGGACGCAACGGCAGTTCGCGCAAGCGTTGACCCGTCAGGGCGAAGACCGCGTTGGCCACCGCCGCAGCGATGGGGGGCGTTGCGGGTTCGCCCACACCGCCAGGGCTCTCGGTGCTGGGCAGCACATGCGCCTCGATCTGCGGCATTTCGTTGATGCGCAGCACCCGGTAATCGTGAAAGTTGGACTGTTGGATACGACCCTCCTTGATGCTCATCTGCCCGAACAGCGCTGCGCTGAGGCCGAAGATAATAGCGCTTTCCATCTGTGCCTTGATGTTGTCAGGGTTGACCGGGATGCCGCAGTCGATCGCGCACACCACTCGATGAACGCGGATATTCCCACCTTCGATGGAAACCTCCACCGCTTGAGCACAGTAGCTGCCAAATGATTGATGCACGGCGAGGCCGTGGCCGCGTCCCGGTGCTGGCGTGCGCCCCCAACCGAAGCGTTCGGCGGCAAGGTTCAACACGCCCAGGTGCCGTGGGTCCGATTCAAGCAGCAGGCGGCGATACGCCAGTGGGTCCTGTCCGGCGGCGTGTGCCAGTTCATCCACCGCGCTCTCCATGACGAACGCATTGTGGCTGTGTCCAACGGAGCGCCAATACCACACCGGAATGTTTGACCGAGGGGCGTGCGCTTCGACCCGATAGGCCGGGCTGCGCATGATGTAGGGCGAGTCGCTCATGCCTTCGACAGACGTCGGGTGAACGCCCGGCGCATCCGGAAATATCGATTGCCCCGCCGTGGTTTGCGACCAGGCTACCGGTCGCCCGTCCGCCCCCAACGCAACCCGCAGGCGTTGGGCGAAGGCTGCCCGGTAGTAACCACCCTGCATATCCTCCTCGCGACTCCAGAGGGTTTTCACCGGCACATTCACAGCCTTGGCGACTTCCACCGCTTCGGCGATGAAATCCTGCAGGGCACGCCTGCCAAAACCACCGCCCAGGAAGGTGGTGTGAATACGGATTTGCTCAGGGGCAAGACCGGTGATCTTTGCGGCGGTTCGTTGATTGAACGTTTGCATCTGGCTGCCGACCCAGATGTCGCAGCCATCGTCGCTGAGCTTCACGGTGCAGTTGAGTGGCTCCATTGTGGCGTGCGCGAGGTAGGGCACGCTGTACGCCATCTCGACTACCTTGCGGGCAGACTTCAGGGCTTGCTCCACCTCGCCGCGTTGCGTGACGACTTCACCCGGTGTGTGGGTCAGGGCGGTTAAATCCTGGCGTTGCTGGTCGCTGTCGAGGATGACGGTGCCGCTTGCAGCCTCCCATTGCACTTGCAGCGCATCGCGCCCGCGCTTGGCCGCCCAGTAGTGATCAGCGACGACCGCAATGCCGCTGGGGACCTGAACCACATGGCGTACGCCGGGCAGGGCCTTGGCCTGGGTCGCATCGAAGGCGCGGACGCTGCCGCCGAGCATCGGCGCCCGTGCAACCACGGCGCAGAGCAATCCTTCGAACTGGACGTCGATGCCATACTTCGCGCGACCGCTGATCTTTTCTGGCGAGTCCAGCCGTAGGGCGCCCTTGCCGATGAGCGTCCAGGCTGCCGGATCTTTCAGGGGCAGCGTCGCCGGATCCGGCACCGGGAGCGTGGCGGCCTGTTCGGCCAGTTCGCCATAGCGCAGACGGGTATTGCCGGCGATGACCTCTCCATGTTCTGTGCGCAATGCGCTGGGTGACTGGCCAAGACGAATGGCCGCTGCCTGGATCAACAGCGCCCGCGCCATTGCGCCCGCCCGGCGATAACGCTCGAACTCATCACGAATGCTGGAAGAGCCGACCGTGCCCTGAAACCCACGCCGCAGACTGGCATAGACGGCGGCGGCCGGCGCATGCTCGACCTTGAGTGTGCTCCAGTCCGCGTCCAGTTCTTCGGCGATGAGCAGGGTCAGGGTGGTCCAGACCCCCTGACCCATCTCGGAATGGGCCAGGAAAATGGTGATGCTGTCATCCGCTGCTATGCGCAGAAATGCATTGGGCGCTAATTCGGCGGACTCCAGGTCTTGCGCCATCAGGCGTCTGCCAGCGGGCACCGTGAAACCGACAATCAGGCCAGTGCCGAGCACGGTGCCGGACTTAAGAAAACTGCGACGAGAAGAGACAATCATGGCATTCATTGCAGAGCACTCCCTGGCTGAAAGGTGGCTGAGAGGATGGGGTCAGGCTTTGCTCAGTTCGGCGGCCCGGTGGATTGCCAAACGAATGCGCTGGTACGTACCGCAACGACATAGATTGCCGGCCATGGCCTGATCGATGTCGGCGTCGGTGGGGGCAGGGTTGCTGGTCAGCAATGCAGCGGCGGCCATGATCTGACCGGACTGGCAATAGCCGCACTGGACCACATCCAGTTCGGTCCAGGCACGCTGAACCGGATGGCTGATATCGGCTGACAGCCCCTCGATAGTGGTGATTTTTTTACCGGCCAGGGCGCCGACCGGCGTGATGCAACTGCGCTGGGGCGAGCCGTCGATATGCACGGTGCAGGCGCCACATAGGCCCATACCGCAACCGAACTTGGTGCCGGTCATGTTCATGAGGTCTCGAATGACCCACAACAGCGGCATATCGGTGGGCGCATCCACCTCCAGTTCGCGTTCATTGACCTGTAGCTTCATCGTTGACTCCCAGTCTGCGAAGAGAAGATCCGTGGCGACATCGAAGACATCGAAGACACCGATGGCGACGCATACCGGCGCGCTCAAACCGGATCGATGATCGGCAATCACTCACCGGTTTGTCGCCAATGGGGATCGAGAGGGAGCTTACAAGGCAGCTGCTCCGGCTATAAAGCCAGCAGATTTGAATGGTCTGTGCAGGGCGCAATAACAATATCGGCCGATGCTGGAGGGGGCGGTGAGGCGCTCGACTATCGGCGCGGTAGCCTCGGCCCGAGGCTACCGGCTTGGTATCTATTGAGCTTTTGCATAGCGTCGGTCGGACTTGCCGGCCTTGAGAATTGCCCCTGGCACCGGGTGGCCGACCAGCGATGGCAGGGTGGCCGCCGCCGCCAGCAGTTTGTCCAGGTCGACACCGGTGTCCAGGCCCATGCGCTGGAACATGTGCACCAGATCCTCGCTGCAAATATTACCGCTGGCGCCAGGTGCATAGGGGCAGCCGCCCAGCCCTCCGAGCGAGGCATCGAAACGATCAATACCGGCGTCCAGTGCCGCCAGGGCATTGGCCAGTCCCATGCCTCGGGTGTTGTGAGAGTGCAGGGTAAACGGGGTCTGCGGCCAGCGCGCCAGGGCTTCACGGCAGATGCGCGCGACCTGCGCCGGATCGGCCATGCCAGTGGTGTCACACAAGGTCACGCCCTGCACGCCAATGTCCAGCAAGCGTTGGATCAGCCCGTGGACCCGCGCTTCGGCGACCTGGCCCTCGAACGGGCAGCCGAAGGCGGTCGACAACGAGGCATTGATGAACACGCCGCTACCCTGGCTGACGGCAATGATCTGGCGGAACTGCTCGAGCGATTGTTCGGCAGTCATGCGCAGGTTGGCCACGCCGTGGCTGTCGCTGGCCGACATCACCAGGTTGATCTCGTCAACCTCGCAGGCCAATGCCCGCTCACAGCCCTTCACATTGGGCACCAGCACGCTGTATTCCACCCCTGGCACGCGACGGATGCCGCGCATCACCGCTTCGGCATCGCGCAGGCTGGGGATCGCCTTGGGCGAGGTGAAGGAGGTGACTTCGATCTTCGCCAGACCGGTTTGTGCCAGGCGATCGATCAGGGCGATCTTGTCTTCGCTGGGGATGAACTGGGCTTCGCTCTGGAAGCCGTCGCGGGTGACGACTTCCTGGATGTACAGGCGTTTGCTCATGGGGCGGTTCTCCGGGTAACGGTGAGGAGCGCAAGCTGTTTTGCAGGCGCGTCCTTGTTCAGATGATGCCGCGCTCGCGCAGGCCGCGGACCTGTTCGCCGCTCAGGCCCAGACCGGCCAGCAGGTCGTCGGTGTGCTCGCCCAATTGAGGGCCGCCGGCGCCGAGACGCCCTGGGGTGCGGCTGAGTTTGGGCAGCACACCCGGCACTTTCAGCGCGCCGGCGCTGGTTTGCACGGTCTCGATCATCTGGCGCGCGAGGTAGTGCGGGTCCTTGACGATATCGGCGGCGGTGTAGGGAAAGCCGGCCGGCACCAACGCCTGATTCAGTGCTTCCAGAACCTGGTCCCGGTCGCGTTGCCGGGTCCACTCGGTGATGGCCGCATCGATGCGCTCGGCATGTTCGCCGCGTCCGTCGTTATGCGCCAGGCGCGGGTCCTCGGCCAGATCCGGGCGGCCGATCAGGTGCATCAATCGTTTGTAGATACTGTCGCCATTGCCGGCAATCAGTACGAAATGCCCGTCGTTGCAGGGGTAGGAGTTGGACGGCGTGATACCCGGCAGAGCGCTGCCGGCGGGCTCGCGAATGTATCCGCAGGCGTCGTATTCCGGCACCAGGCTTTCCATCATCGCAAACACCGATTCGTACAGCGCCACGTCAATGAACTGGCCCATGCCGCTGTTCTGGCGCTCCTGCAAAGCGAGAAGCACGCCGATGACCCCATACAGGGAAGACAACGAATCGCCCAGGCTGATGCCGACCCGTACAGGTGCCTGACCCGGATAACCGGTGAGGTGGCGCAGGCCGCCCATGGCCTCGCCGATGACACCGAAGCCGGGACGGTCGCGATAGGGACCGGTCTGCCCGTAGCCGGAGATGCGCAGCATGATCAGGCGCGGGTTGATCTTCGACAGCGTGTCCCAGCCCAGTCCCCAACTTTCCAGGGTGCCGGGGCGAAAGTTCTCGACCAGTACATCCGCTTCGGCCACCAGCCGGCGGACAATCTCCTGACCTTCCGCCGCCTTCAGGTTGAGGGTCAACGACTGCTTGTTGCGTGACTGCACATGCCACCAGAGCGAGGTGCCGTCCTTGAGCTTGCGCCACTTGCGCAGCGGGTCGCCAACACCCGGCGGCTCGATCTTGATCACCTGGGCACCAAACTCACCGAGCATCTTGCTGGCGAACGGGCCGGCGATCAGTTGGCCCATCTCCAAGACCTTCAGGCCTTGCAGCGCCATGCTGCTTGCGTGTTGTTCTGTCATGTCTGCACCTTTGGGTCGTGCGCTGTTCTTTGTCAGGCAGGATGGCTCAGGCCCATGGACTGAACAATTGATCAATGACCAAGCCAGGCTTCGTATCCTGCGAAGTACCACCTGTGAGAACCTTGAAACTGTTCTTCATCGTGCTGCACG
Source organism: Pseudomonas sp. P105 (assembly GCF_032614175.1). Lineage (NCBI taxonomy): Bacteria > Pseudomonadati > Pseudomonadota > Gammaproteobacteria > Pseudomonadales > Pseudomonadaceae > Pseudomonas > Pseudomonas sp. P105. Next base: position 3,523,641 of record NZ_CP126693.1, on the reverse strand, counting down.
TCGTGATACACGACTGACAGGAGGCCGCGCCTATGCGTCGTATCGATTTCGTCACCCTCAAGCTGTTTGTCGCCATCGCCGATGAGCGCAGCCTGACCAAGGCCGCCGAGCGCGAGCACCTGGCCCTGGCGGCGGTGAGCAAACGGGTCAGCGACCTGGAAAACCAGCTGGGAATCGCCTTGCTCTACCGCCAGCCCAAGGGCGTCGAACTGACGCCGGCCGGGCATGCGCTGCTGCATCACGCGCGCAATATGATGGACAACCTTGCGCAGATGAATGCCGACCTCAGCGAGTTCAGCGAGGGGGTCAAGGGGCATGTGCGCATTCATGCCAACACCTCGGCGGTGATCGAATTCTTGCCCGAGGACCTCAGTGCTTTTACCCGGTTGCACCCGCAGGTCAAAATCGATCTGGAAGAGCGGGTCAGCAGCGAAGCCATCCGTGCGGTGCACGAAGGGCTTACCGATATCGGCATCTTCGCCGGCCATGTGCCCGCCGACGAGCTGCAGGTGTTCAACTACCGCCACGATCGGTTGGTGCTGGTCACTCCACGCGCGCATCCGCTGGCCGAACGCAGCCGCATCAGCCTGCACGAAGCGGTCAGCTACGACTTCATCGGGTTGCAGCAGGACGCCTCGTTGCACGGCCTGTTGCAACAGGCAGCGCGTCATTTGGGCACGCCATTGCGCCTGCGTATCCAGGTGCGCAGCTTCGAAGCCATTTGCCGGATGATCCACACCGGCATGGGGATCGGCATCCTGCCGGAGCTTGCCGTGCGGACCTATCTGCCGGCGCTCGATGTGCAGGTCATTGCGCTGGACGATCCCTGGGCGCGTCGCGAGTTGAAGATTGCCGTGCGCAGCCTGGAAGCGCTGTCGATGACGGCACGCCAGATGCTCGAACACCTGATGAGCAGCGAACAACGGGAGGCTTCCATGGTCGAGCCTTCGTGAAAGCCGAAGGCAGCATTGTTCAAATATGAATTTCAGTGGCGTAGGGACGGGGGGTAGAGTCCAAACGGACTGAGGGGGATACGTCCCCAACGCTCGAACAAAAACAATAGGAGCTCACCATGAAGTATCCATCCGTGCGTCGTGGCCTGACCGGGGTGCTTGCCAGCTTTGCCCTGGTCGGTGCGTTGTCTGTCCAGGCCGCCGAGCCGATTCTGATCAAGTTCTCCCACATCACCGCCGACAGCACGCCCAAGGGGCAGGGCGCCCTGATGTTCAAGAAGTTGGTGGAGGAGCGCCTGCCGGGTAAAGTCGAAGTGCAGGTCTACTCCAATTCGTCGTTGTACGGCGATGGCAAGGAGATGGAAGCGTTGCTGCTGGGTGAGGTGCAGATGTTGGCGCCGGCACCCTCGAAACTGGAGCAGTACACCAAGCAATTGCAGTTGTTCGACTTGATGTTCCTGTTCGACGACGTGGCGGCAGCGCAGCGCTTTCAACAGTCGGACAAAGGCAAGGCGCTGCTCAGGTCAATGGAAGGCAAGGGCATCACCGGGCTGGCCTACTGGCTCAACGGTATGCGCCAGTTGACCGCGAACAAGCCGCTGGTCAAGCCAAGTGATGCCCGCGGGCAGAAGTTCCGCGTGCAGCCCTCTGACCTGCAGGCCGCGCAATACAGCGCATTGCGCGCAGTGCCGCGCAAGATGGCGTTCGCCGAGATCTACCAGGGCCTGCAGACGGGGGTGGTGAATGCTCAGGACAACCCCTGGTCGAACATCTATTCCCAGAAATACTATGAAGTGCAGAAGTACATGACCGAGTCCAACCATGCCATCGGCAACTACCTGCTGATCGCCAACACCAAATTCTGGAATGGTTTGCCGGCAGATGTACGCGATGAGCTGGAGCAGATCATCGATGAGGTCACTGTCGAAGTGAACAAGCAGGCCGAGGTGCTCAATCAGAAGGCCAAGCAGGGCATCATCGATTCGGGCAAGAGCGAGATCATCAGCCTGACCCCACAGCAACGTGATGTCTGGCGCAACGCCGTGCGTCCTGCCTGGAAAGCCTTCGAAACGCAGATCGGTACCGAACTGATCGAAGCGGCCCAGGCGGCCAACCAATCCAACTGAAGTTCCCCAGCCACGGTCGCCCGTTCGGGGTGGCCGAAGGCGTCTCTCGAAGTTTGCCTTGCTGCTGGTTCTGATCGTGATCACTGACATCCCGGCCATCTCCCTGGGGCTGCCGAACGGGTTGGGCATAAGCTGACGGGGGGCGGATCAGTAGATGCTATTCTTCGCAAAAAAGTGGAGCAGGCCGGGCAGTCATGACACCAGAAAACACATTTCGTGTTCAAACGCCTCTGCCGGAGGACCTTCGGGTCTTCCTGACCGTCATTCGCAAATCCAGCTTTGCCGGTGCCGCGGATGAGCTTGGGCTCTCGCCGGCCTTCGTGAGCAAACGGATTCGCGTGCTCGAGCAGACATTGCGCACGCGGCTTTTGCATCGCACCACTCGACGCATTGCGCTGACTGAAGCGGGAGAAAAAACCCAGCGCTGGGCGATTCGCTTTCTCGACGACATGGATGATTTCGTTGGTGAGCTCACCGAGATTCGCCAAGCCCCTCGTGGCCTGCTGCACATTTGCAGCAGCTTCGGTTTTGGGCGCAATCATGTTGCCCCTGCGATTGCAGAGTTGTCATCGATCTACCCGGAACTGGAGGTGCGGCTGGATGTGTTCGACCGCGTGGTAGACATCGTTGCCGAAGGCTTTGATCTGGAGATCCGCGTGGGTGACGACTTGCCGGGCCATCACATCAGCCGCAAGCTGCTCAGTAACCACCGAGTGCTCTGTGCCACACCGGATTACCTGGAGCGGCGAGGGGTCCCGATCACTCTCAAGGATCTTGCTCATCATGATTGTCTGGTCCTGAAGGAGCGGAACAATCCATTCGGTGTGTGGCATTTGAATCAGGCCAACCGCGATGAGGTTGTACGGGTCAGCAGCAGATTGTCATCCAACAGCGGAGAAATCGTACTGCAATGGGCCTTGGCTGGGCGCGGGGTGCTTCTGCGGTCGTTGTGGGATGTTCAGCCACTGTTGGATCAAGGCAAGCTGGTCCGCGTGCTGCCCGATTACACCCAAAGCGCGAACGTCTGGGCGGTGTATCCGACCAGGCTGGCGGATTCGGCCAAACTTCGCGTGTGCGTGGAGTTTCTGGAGAGCTATTTGAAAAGGCTGCGGCTACCGGAGACGGCCCGCGCCTGACGGCAGTTCTGTCCGGCCCCGCAGGCCCGCAGGATGCAGGCCCTTGTTCGCTCGAGGCTCAGGCAAGCCAGGGGTTCAAACGATGGTGCAGTGCCTCGAAGTCGCGGATTCGTGACGTGTGCTCAAGCGTTGTACCAATCGCATCGAGACCTTCCAGCAGCGCTTTTTTACGCAAGGGGTCCATCTCGAACCCAATCATCTTTCCGCTCTGAAGGTGAATCTGCTGGGCATGCAGATCGATCGTGATCTGCGAGTTTTCAGGTGACCCAACGAGATGGCTGATCTCCTGCTGTTCTGACTCCTTCAACTGAATGAGCAGAACACCATTGCGCTGGCAGTTGTCGGAGAAAATACCAGCGAAACTCGTGCCGATCAGTGCGCGTATACCCAATTGCTTCAGCCCCCAGACCGCGTGCTCGCGGCTGGAACCACAACCGAAATTAGGTCCGGTGATCAGGAAACTGGCGTGATCCCAAGGGGCCTGATTGAGAATGAACGCCGGATTGGGGACGCCATCGGCCAGGAAACGCAAGTCAAAGAAGACCCCGCGGTCCAGCCCATTGCGATCGATGCCCTTGAGGAACTGCTTGGGCATGATGACGTCGGTGTCCACATTCGCGGCGGGCAGCGGTGCGGCGATACCGCGAACGATGGTGAATGGCTGCATTTCAGCTCTCCATGGACAGTTGACGAACGTCGGTGAGGTGGCCGCAAATCGCTGCGGCGGCGACCATCGCCGGGCTCATGAGGTGAGTTCTTGCTCCGGCGCCCTGACGGCCCTCGAAATTTCGGTTGGTACTGGAGGCACAGCGATCACCCGGCGACAGCACATCATCATTCATCGCCAGGCACATCGAGCAGCCGGACTGGCGCCATTCGAAGCCGGCATCCTTGAAGATCTGCGCCAGCCCCTCCGCTTGCGCCTGATCACGTACCCGTGTGGAGCCCGGTACGATCATCGCGCGCACGCTCGCCGCTACTTTGCGACCCCGAACGATGCGCGCGACATCGCGCAGATCCTCGATGCGTGCGTTGGTACAGGAGCCGATAAAGGCGTGACTGATCGGCACCCCGGCCAGTCGGGTTCCCGGCTCAAGGCCCATGTAGCGCAGTGCACGCTGCAGGTCCTGCCTGCGGATCAGGTCGCTCTCCAGGCGCGGATCCGGTACGCACTCACCAATCGGCGCGGCCTGGTCAGGGCTGGTTCCCCAAGTCACCATCGGCTCCAACGCGCTGGCATCGAGTTCGACTTCCTTGTCGAAATGCGCTCCAGGGTCGGAATAAAGCGTTTTCCATTTCTCGACAGCCTGCTCCCATAGCGCCCCTTTCGGGGCTCGCGGTTTGTCTTTGAGGTAGGCGTACACCTTTTCGTCCGGCGCCATGAAAGCCCCACGGGCACCGGCCTCTACGGCCATGTTGCAGATGGTCATGCGCGCTTCGACGCTGAGGGACTCAATGGTGGGGCCGGAGAATTCGATGGCGTAGCCCGTCGCACCGGACGCACCGATGTCGCGGATCAAGGCCATGATGATGTCTTTGGAGGTGACGCCTGCGCCCATCCGCCCGTGCACATTCACGCGCAGGGTCTTCAGACGTTTATAGACCAACGTCTGTGTGGCGAGCAGGTGTTCAATTTCCGAGGTGCCGATACCAAAACCAAAGGCGCCCAGCGCGCCATAGGTCGTTGTGTGGCTATCACCTGCGGCCACGACCATCCCGGGAAGAATGAAGCCTTGCTCAGGGGCAACCACGTGCTCAATGCCTTGTCGCTTGTCCAGGACATCGAACAACTCGATTCCGAAGTCTCGACAGTTCCGCTCGAAGTAAGAAACCTGAAGCGCGCCACCCGCATCCGGCATGGCCGCGACGCGATCAGGCGCGGTCGGGTTGACGTGATCGACCACGCACAACGTCGATGACGGGCGCCATACCGTTCTGTTCGCCTCTCTCAAGCCGCTGAAGGCCTGGGGGCTGGTGTATTCGTTGGCGACCTGGCGGTCGATGTAGAGCAACACATGGCCATGGTCGTCCAGCGTACAGACGGTGTGGGCATCTATATGCTTCTGGTAGAGCGTTCTGGGGCCTTTCATGACGGTTCTCGCGAGTGATCGGAAGGCGCGCCGGGAGGGCCTCACGATGCGCCGCGCTCAATGAGCAGTCATGCCAGCATAGGGAATGCGATTGCAGGTTCAATGGCTGAAAAGTCAATCATCGATTCACGATTCGTGTTTAATCCGCGCAGCGGTCAGCGATTCGGATAGCGCCCGGCCCACCGCGGTTGCTATCCGGTGCTGACAGGAAAAGACCGGCCCGGCCCCTTCAATCCAGATCCTCAGCCCGATGCCGCTCCGGCACTTGGCTCGCTTCATCACCCCACGTGCGGTTCACTCGTTGCCCCCGGATCACTGCCGGTCGATTGGCGATCTCCTCGGCCCAGCGTTGCACATGGGTATATTCGTGGGCAGCCAGGAACTCGGCAGCCGAGTACACGTTGTCGCGCACCAATTGACCATACCAGGGCCAGACCGCGATATCGGCGATGGTGTAGCTGTCTGCGGCCAGGTATTGGCTTTCGCCAAGACGGCGATTCAGGACGTCGAGCTGGCGTTTGGCTTCCATGGTGAAACGATTGATGGGGTACTCAAGTTTATCGGGCGCGTAAGCATAGAAATGCCCGAAGCCTCCGCCCAGATAGGGGGCTGCGCCCATTTGCCAGAACAGCCAGTTCAAGGTTTCGGTGCGCCCGGCCGGATCGGTGGGCAGGAAGGCGCCGAACTTTTCCGCCAGGTACAGCAGGATCGAACCGGACTCGAAAACCCGGATCGCCGGCTCCACGCTGCGATCGAGCAACGCCGGGATCTTGGAGTTCGGGTTGATCTGGACAAAGCCACTGGAGAACTGGTCGCCTTCGTTGATGCGAATCAGCCAGGCGTCATATTCGGCGCCGGTGTGCCCCAGCGCCAACAGCTCTTCCAGCAGGATGGTCACCTTCACGCCATTGGGCGTGGCCAGTGAATAGAGCTGCAGCGGATGTTCGCCCACTGGCAATACTTTTTCATGGGTCGGCCCGGCGGTAGGGCGGTTGATGTTGGCGAACTGGCCGCCAGACGGGGCGTTGTATTTCCAGACTCTGGGCGGTACATAGGGCGCTTTGCTCATGGGAGGGCCTCATTGCCGACTTGCAGTGACCGCGTGAACCGCGGAAAAAAGCTCTGGCCCAAGCCTGCCATAGGAGGGTCAGCGTCAGCAAATCACCCCGCCTGCACGTACTGCATTAGGCTTACCCGCTAACGCTCTTCAGTCATGATCCGATCCACTTCGCCTGAAGCCTTGAGCTTCGCGAAAGCTTGTTGAGCCCGGGTGACGATTTCGTCTGGGGTGCTCAGGCTAAACGCCATGTGAACTCGGTGGGGTTGTTCATCCAGGGAAAAGACCTCCTCCAGAGTGGTGAAATCCACTTGGGCATCTTTGCTCATCAGGCGCGCAGTGTTCTCGGGCATCGGCAGCAACTGAATCTGCTGATTCAACAGTTTCTGAAAGTTATCGTGGTTGTCCGCCGATACCACCAGCCGGGTAAAGCCTTTCTGCTGCAGGTAAACCTGCTTGGCGTCATTGCGCACCACGCCTATGGTGTACTGCTTGGCGTCTTCAAGGTTGTCAACGGCGATGCCGTCACGTCCACGCAGCTTGTAAAGCTTGGTCGTCGCCCGATGGATTTCACCCACCCACTTGAACATCTGCTCACGGGCCGGGGTGCGATCGAGCGGGAAGATCATCACATTGGGTTCATGCAGCGCTTTTTCGTAAGCGCGTGCCCATGGGTACAGCAACATGCGGTAATCGCTGATCCCTGCGCCTCTCAAGGTTTCGTCGGCTATTCGAGTGCCCGGGCCGACGAGCGCGCCTTCACGCAGGTAGGCGTATAACGAGTCTTCGGTCACGACTTCGATCGCCTCGGCGTGACTTTTCACGCTGATCAGGGCCAGGAGCAAGCAGGAGCAGAGCTTCAGACGATAGTGCATACAGACCTCGCAGCACACGGTGGTTTTATAAAGCGACGCAATTGCGCCCCTGGCGTTTGGCCCGGTACAACGCCTGGTCGGCGCGTTGCAGCAGTTGATCGAAGTGGTCCATGGTTTTGGTGTCCAGCTCGGCGACACCGATGCTCAGGGTGACAAAGGGCGAAACCGCTGAGCCGCCATGGGGCAGTGCAAGTTCAGCCAGGCTTTCACGAAACCGCTGGGCTGCCTCGCATGCCTGGCTGGCGTTGATATTGGGCAATACCACGACAAACTCCTCACCCCCCAGGCGAGCAGTCAGTTCGCCGGAGCGGCCGAAGACACTGCGCAGGGTCCCGGCGATCTGTTTCAAGCACTCGTCCCCCTTGATATGGCCGTAGGTGTCGTTGTAGATCTTGAAGAAATCCACATCGCACATCAGCACGGCCAGCGGGGTGTTGTGGCGGATCGCACGGCGGAATTCGACATCCTTCAGTTCATCGAAGTAACGACGGTTGGCCAAGCCCGTCAAGGCATCGTGACGCGACAGCGCTTCGAGGGCCTGGTTGGCGGCCTTGAGTTCCGAAGTGCGCGCCTCGACCAGTTCGGCCAACTGGTCGCGGCTGGCTGCAAGGGCCAATTCGTCCGAGTGCTGGCGCTCCAGATGGGCGTGGAGGTTGTCTTGCAGTGCATTGACTTTGGATTCGAGCAGGCTCAACTCGTCCTGGCGCCGGACCGAACGTTGCAGCTTGAGGTGGAAGTTGAGTGTTTGTGGTGAGAGTTTCCCCAGATGCCGGGCGATATGGACAACGTGCACGGTCACCAGGCGGTTGAACATGGTCATGACCAGGCCGGCCAGCAGCAACGACTGGATCACCTGCGTGATGACGATGCTGCGGGCTTCGTCCCAGAGGCGTTCCCAAAGCAGGTTGTTATCGCCCTCGATGGTCAGTTCACCGACCTTTTCGTTGGCGCCGATGTAGGGCTGCGCGACGAGCTGGCGATGCAGCACCGGCGCCACGCTGGATGCATTGCTGGCATATCGATTGAACTCGATGATTTCTGGCGCCTGTCCGGGTCGCAGGATATTGAGTACCACGCGTCCCACCGGCGCCGCATTCGCAACGCTGGTGATCTGCTTGTCCAACGATTCACGGTCCATTTCCCAAATGGCATGGGCCAGGGTGTTCTGGAACACCTGGTCGATCAGGACCAGCTCGGAATTCATCTGCGCCAGATTGTTTTCCCAGGCCTGCCAGGTACGCAGCGTGACCATCGCCAAGGTAAAGCACAGGCAGAACACCAGCGTGGCCAACACCAGACGCCGTCCCAGCGAGCTGAACGTCCTGGTTTTTGGCGGATGGATGGGGACAGTCCGAAAATCGTCGGCCATGTCATAACCACTTGCGCATGATGGCGTCGTAAACGCCATTACGGCGGATGGTCTCCAGGCCTGAGCGGAATTTCTCGACCGTCGCGGCCGGCGTCTTGCGACTGAACGCCATGCTCAAGCCATCCTGACTGCTCAATTCGGGAAGCGGCAGCGAGCGGATCAACACTTTATCCGGGTCTTCACCATTCTGGCGGGTCAGGTACAGCGCGTTGAGCTCGTTGGAAATCCATAGCTCCACGTGATCGACCTTGAGCTTGCGGTAGTTGTGTTCGTACTTGTTGCTCGACTGCAGGTCTTTACCAATGCGGAAACCCTTCGACACCAGGTATTGCTCACCCACGTCCTGATTGACGGTGGCAATCTGGTGACCGTGCGCATCGTCCAGCGAGTTGAGTTTTACCGGGCGCTCAGCCAGCGAATACATGTACCACTGGGTTGGGGCGATGGCCCCGACCCACTGGAAAAGTGATTCACGCGCAGGCGTTCGAACGATTGAATAAATCAACACGTTACTTTCATTGAGCGCCAGTTCGTAGGCCCGCGCCCAAGGCATGGGCTGGATGGACGCCTCTACGCCGACCTCCTTGAGCACCGCCTGGACCACCTCGGTGCTCATACCGGTCACTCGCCCGTTCTGCGTCATGTTATAGGGCGGCAGTTCTTCCGTAACGATGCGCAGCGCAGTCTCTGCGGCGGCGTTTGGCACGGCTGTGCTTGCAGCCAGGAACACCAGGACGCAGCTCATCAGCAGACGGTTAAACGGCAAAATCATCGAGAGTTACCCTATGCAACCAGCAGTGCCGGCGCGGCCTGGGGGCCGTTGACTTAATGTGTTATCGGCTGGGCCTATACGCGCTTGAGTGTCATCCGTCGAAACCGGGGGGCATTGAACCTGGGGCGGTCGGGCCAGACCCTGTGAAAAACTTGAGTGTGGCCTCTCTTGTTCCAGCTGTCGATTCGGCGACATTTAATGAACCCGGGTTTGTTCGGCCGTGTCAGTCGTTTGTCAGGAACGACAAATGATGGAGCCGCTGATGCGACCACTGTATTTCACCAGCCTGTCCTTCGCCGCGTTGCTGTGCGCGGCTTGCTCAAGCCAACCGCCCGCGACCTGGGGCTACATGGATGCCAAGGAACGGGCCAATCTGCCGCCCGACCAGGCATATCCCGAGTTGTTCGAAGCCGTGCAGAACAACCAACTGTTCACCGACCAGAAGCATTTCGTCGACGCACTGCCCACCCGCGACCCCTCGAAAATCCGTGCCGAATACCTGGCTCGTCGCGACAACAGCGACTTCGATCTCGAAACCTTCGTGAAGGACAACTTCATCGAGTCCGGCGCAGCGCAAAGCCCGGCACCGAAACCGGGCGCGCCCATTCAAGAGCACATCGACAGCCTTTGGCCCGTGTTAAGCCGTACCTATCGCCAAGTGCCGCCCTACAGCAGCCTGTTGCCCTTGCCACAACCCTATGTCGTTCCAGGCGGACGCTTTCGCGAGATGTACTATTGGGACTCCTACTTCACCATGCTCGGGCTTGAACAAAGCGGGGATCAGGCCCAGGTGCGCCAGATGACCGATAACTTTGCCTATATGATCGACACGTACGGGCACATTCCCAATGGCAATCGCACCTACTACCTGAGCCGCTCACAACCGCCATTCTTCGCTTACATGGTGCAGTTGCAGGCGCACATCGAAGGTGACCAGGCGTTTGGGCGTTACCTTCCACAACTGCAGAAGGAATACGCCTATTGGATGCAGGGCGCTGAGGGGCTCAAGCCGGGTGCCGCCGCGCAACATGTGGTCAAGCTCGCCGATGGCAGCGTGCTCAATCGCTATTGGGATGCCCGTTCGACGCCGCGACAGGAATCCTGGTTGCAAGATGTCAAAACCGCCGAACAGGCCTCGAACAGACCCAGGCAAGAGGTCTGGCGTGATCTGCGTGCCGGGGCGGAGAGTGGTTGGGACTTCAGTTCGCGCTGGCTTGGCGACGGCCAGAACCTGGCAACCATACGCACCACATCCATTGTGCCCGTGGACCTGAACAGCCTGCTCTATCACCTGGAGCGCACCATCGCCAAGGCGTGTGAAACCGTGCAGAACACGCCATGCGTCCAGGCCTATGGTCAGCGCGCGGACCGGCGGCAGCGTGCCATTGAGCAGCATTTGTGGAATGCCGATGCAGGGTTCTACGTGGACTACGACTGGCAGCAGCACCGTCAACGCCCGCAACTGACGGCCGCCACGCTGTTTCCTCTTTACACCGGCCTTGCCTCCGCGGACCACGCCAATCGCACGGCCGAGGCAGTCCGTGATGGTCTGCTGCGCCCTGGCGGCATTGCCACCACGCAGGTCAGCAATGGCCAGCAGTGGGACGAACCCAACGGTTGGGCACCGCTACAGTGGGTGGCGGTTGAGGGGCTGGATCGCTATGGGCACACCGCGCTGGCGCAGCAGATTGGCACTCGCTTCCTGCAACAGGTACACAATCTTTACCGCAACGAAGACAAGCTGGTAGAGAAGTACGACGTATCCGGGCGGGGAGATGGCGGGGGAGGTGGCGAATATGAGTTGCAGGACGGTTTCGGCTGGACGAATGGCGTGACGCTGAAACTGTTGAGCAAATATGGCGAACATTCCTCCGCAACGACTGTGGGTGAATGAGCAGGCGCTAAGAGCAAGGGGCACCTGGGCAGGATTTATCAGTTCCTGCCCAGGTGCCCGGCACTGTTATCCGAGAATGGCGTTGAAGAGCAACAGGGTGAGCAGGGAGGTGAACCAGCCGATCGTGGTCGGAATCGACCAGGTCAGCATCTGATGCTTGGCGTTGGTGACCCCGAGCATGCGGTTGACTACCCAGAAATAGCTGTCGTTGAAGTAGCCAAAGACCATCGAGCCAATGGCCGCCGCCTGGGCGGCGAAGACCATGTTAACGTCGGGAATCGAGGCCAGGATCGGTGCCGAAATCGAGGCGCCGGTGATCATTGCCACGGTGCCGCTGCCCTGGATCAGGCGCACCAGGGACGCGATCACGAAGGGGATCAACACCGCCGGCAGCGGCAAGGTGGCGACCCATTCGCCCATGTACTGACCCGCACCGCTGTCGCGCAACACGGCACCCAATGCACCACCGGCACCGGTGACCAGCAGGATGATGCCGGCGCTTTCCACGCCTTTCTCCATGTGCGCGATGACTTCCTCACGCGGGCGCCGCGGTACCAGTCCATACAGTGCCGCCACCACCCCGAGGCCGACAGCGATGACCGGGTTGCCGACGAAAGCGATGGTCTGACCGAACAGGCTCTGGGTCAGGGTGCTGTCGCCGTTGAGTTTGCCGAGGGCGACGACCAGGGTGTTGGCGAAGATCAGCAGGATAGGCAGCACGATCGGCAGCATCGACAGCCACAGCGGCGGCAGTTCGGCCTCGCGGGCATCGGCGCGTTCGAGCACTTCACGATAGGCGGTGGCGGGTTCGACCGGTGTCTGGCCGCTTTGCGCGATCATCGCCTCGATGCGTGGGCCCATGAAGCGGGCGTAGGCCACCAGCACGAAGGTGCCGGGAATGGTGAATACTACGCCCCAGAAAATCATCAACCCCACGTCGATATTGAAAATCCCGGCAATCCCCAGTGGCCCTGGCGTCGGTGGAACCGCATGGTGGGTCAGCATCAGGCCGCTGGCCAGGGCAATACCCAGGGTCAGCATCGATTTGCCGCTGTTGCGCGCCAGTGCCCGGACCAACGGGTTGAGGATGACGAACGCCGAGTCGCAGAAGATCGGCACCGAGACGATGTAGCCGGTCACCATCATCGCCCACTCTTCGCGTTTGTTGCCCAGCCAGCGCACGAAGGTATAGGCCATCCGCTCGGCGGCGCCGGAGACTTCCAGCAGGCGGCCCATCATCACACCGAAACCGATGACCAGGCCGATGGTCGACAGCGTGGCACCGAAGCCGGTGGTGATGGATTTAACCAGCGCGTCGGGCGCCATGCCGCCACCCAGGCCGGCGATCGAGGCGGCGATGATCAGCGCCAGCAGGGCGTGGATGCGGGTCTTGAGAACCAGCACGATGAGGATGACGATGGCCAGGACCAGGCTCACCATCAGCTGTGGGCCGGCGATAGAAGTTGCGTCCATTGGGTAATCACTCTTGTTGTTATTGGATGGAACGACGGCACCGCACGGCGCCGCCTGGGTCAGTGATTCATGCTGTGCTGGTGCGCCCTTACCACGCTGTCGAAATCGGCATCACCGCGAAAGCCCAATTGCAGCGGCCGCTGGATGTCGAAGTCGCCGGGCCAACTGCAGACGATGCGCTGGATCCGCTCGTCCGGCTCAAAGCTGACCCGCGCGCGGGCCGCCTCGCCACCGACACGGGCGAGACTGTCGAGCATTTCGCTGACCCGCACGCTGATGCCGGGCAGGTTGAGGGGCCGCCGCAGGCCAAGCGCCTGGCCGTCCAGGCGCGCGGCATGGACCAGATTGTCGACCACGGTCTGCGGCGAAGACAGCCACATGCGGGTATCCAGTGGTACCGGACAGTTGCTCATCTCGCCGGCCAGGGGCTCGCGCAGGATGCCGCTGGCAAATGACGAGGCCGCTGCGTTGGGTTTGCCGGGGCGAACGGAAATGGTCGGGAGGCGACACACCCGGCCATCGATGAAGCCCTTGCGCGAGTAGTCATTGATCAGCAGTTCGGCCATGGCCTTCTGCGCGCCATAGGACGATTGCGGCAGCGGTGCGAGTTCTTCGGGCACCTGCTCGGGCATCGGCCCACCGAATACCGCCAGTGAGCTGGCGAACACGAAACGCGGTGCCTGGGCCTGTTGGCGGCAGGCTTCGAGCAGGGCGCGGGTCGCATCGAAATTGACCCGCATGCCAAGGTCGAAATCGGCTTCGGCCTGGCCACTGACGATCGCGGCCAGGTGATAGACCAGGCAGGTCTCTGGGCCGATCAGCGATTTGATAAAGGCCGGGTCGCAGATGTCGCCGGTGTGCGACACCACTCGAGGGTCATCGATGGGGCAGGGCGCCAGGTCGACCGAGACGAGGCTGGCGCCGGGGGGCAGCAAGTCACTCGCGGTGGGCGCCAGCAGCGCTTCGATCAGGCGGGCGCCGAGAAAGCCAGCGCCGCCAGTTACCAGGATCTTCATGTATTGCACTCCGCTTAAGGAGAATATTCGGGGCAGGGTGCCGAACGCCCCGTATTCTTGTTATTTGACGAACCAGGTGACAAGCAGTTGTCATGTTGTATGATGAATTTAACGTGGACGCAACCGTTGCGTGTTTTCTTCTTGCCCACAGCGGGTGGCAAGGCAGCGCGACGATTGCCGGGAGAATTTGAGTGGACAGTCTGAACGACGTTACCCCCAAGCTGGCCGAACGGCTGGCCAAACGCCTGAGTGCAGCGGTCCATGACGGCCAGTTGGCCGCCGGGAACCGCCTGCCCACCGAGCAGGCATTGTGCGAGCAGTACGGTGTCAGCCGCACGGTGGTGCGCGAAGCGATTTCGATGCTCAAGCGCGAAGGCATGCTCACTTCGCGTCAGGGCAGCGGCACCTTCGTCGTGCCCAATCCCAGTGTCGCGCTGCGCCTGTCTCCGCCCCAGGGCAACTTCGAGGCGGTGGTGGAAATCCTCGAATTGCGCAGCGCGCTGGAGATCAAGGCCGCCGAGCTGGCCGCGGCACGGCGCACCAATGCGCAACTGCGGGCGATGCAAAACGCCTTGGCCGAGCTTGACGAAGCGGTCGAGCGGGGTGAAGACGGCGTGCGCGAAGACCTCGCCTTCCACCGTTCGGTGGTGGCCGCCACCGGTAACCAGCACTTTCTCGAAACCATCGATTTTCTGCACCAGCTGCTGCAACAGGCGATCAGAGTGACCCGTCGCAACGAGGCGCGTAACGCCCAGTACATGTGTCAGGTCGATCAGGAGCACCACGCGCTGCTCGCCGCTATCGCCGCAGGTGACAGTGAGGCGGCACGTACCGCGGCCTCCTCGCATCTGCGCAACGCCGAAGTCCGCCTGCGCGAAGCGCGAAGCGAGGCCGACGCGTCCGGATAACAACCACAAGAGGATTCACCCGTGACAGCAATATCCAGTATTGGTGTGGTCGGCCTGGGCTCCATGGGCCTGGGCATGGCGCGCGCACTTTTGCGCGCTGGTCTGCCCGTATGGGGCTACGACATCCGCGAGGATGTGCGTCAGGCCTTCATCGCCGAAGGTGGCCAGCCGGTCAGTGCCCTGAGTGACAGCGCCGCGCTCAGCGACCTGCTCTTCATCGTGGTGGTCAACGCCGCGCAAACCGAGCAACTGCTGTTCGGCGAGCAGGGTATTGCTGCGCGGTTGCGTCCGGGTTCCGTGGTCATTGCCTGTGCAACCATCTCGGCGGCGGCTGCGCGGCGCATCAGTGGGCGCTTGGCCGAGCATCAAGTGCTGATGCTCGATGCGCCGATTTCAGGCGGGGCGGTGCGCGCCGAAGCGGGCGAGTTGACCATCATGGCCTCGGGGCCGGAGGCCGCCTTCGAACGGGCGCAAACGGCACTTGCCGCCGTCGCCGCCAAGGTCTACCGGCTGGGTGAAGAGGCCGGGCAAGGTTCGCAGATCAAGCTGGTCAACCAGTTGCTCGCCGGGGTCCACATTGCCGCGGCGGCCGAAGCCATGGCCTATGGCATTCGTCAGGGCTGCGATCCCGAGGCGCTCTACGAGGTGATCAGTCACAGCGCCGGTAATTCCTGGATGTTCGAAAACCGCGTGCCGCATCTGCTGGCGGGTGATTATCGACCGCGCTCGGCGGTGGATATTTTCGTCAAGGATCTGGGCCTGGTGCTCGACAGCGCCCAGGAGGCGGTCTTCCCGCTGCCGCTGACCGCTAGCGCCCACCAGATGTTCAAGCAAGCGTCGGCTTCCGGGCTGGGGCGCGAGGATGATATCGCCGTGGTGAAGATATTCCCCGGCATCAACTTGCCTGCCGCCGCCAACGAGGAGATTTGACCATGCCCCTGATCGGATGCATCGCCGATGACTTCACCGGAGCGACCGACCTTGCCAGCATGCTCGTGCGCGGCGGTGCTCGCACTGTGCAGACCATTGGTGTCCCGCACGGGCCCTTGGCGGTGGGTGAAGCCGACGCCCTGGTGGTGGCACTCAAATCGCGCAACCTGGCGCCCGATGAAGCCGTCGCTCAGTCGCTGCAGGCGCTGGAGTGGTTGCGCCAGCAGGGCTGCCGACAGTTCTACTTCAAGTATTGCTCGACGTTCGACTCCACCGCTGAGGGCAACATCGGCCCGGTCAGCGATGCGTTGCTTCAAGCCCTGGGCAGCGACTTCACCGTGGCCTGTCCGGCCTTTCCGGAAAACCGCCGCAGCGTGTTCAACGGCTACCTGTTCGCCAATGACGTGCTGCTCAACGAAAGCGGGATGCAGGACCATCCACTCACGCCCATGCGCGACGCCAACCTGCTGCGCGTGTTGCAGCCGCAGACACGCCACCCGGTCGGCCTGATCGACTACCGGACCCTGCGCGCCGGCGTCGAGGCGACCCGTCAGCGGATCGCCGCGTTGCGCGCCGAGGGCGTGGGCATCGCCATCAGCGACGCCATTGATAATGAAGATTTGCAGGTGCTAGGCGCGGCCTGTGCCGATCTGCCGTTGGTCACGGCCGGCTCGGGGCTGGCGCTGGGCATGGCCCAGGATTGGCAGGCCAGAGGGCTGTTGCAGGCCAACGGCGAAGCCAGCCGGCTGGAGGCGGGGTGGGGGCGCCAGGCGATTCTCAGCGGTAGCTGTTCGCGAGCGACCCTCGGCCAGATCGAGCAGGCGGCAGCGGTCTATCCTGCTTTCCGTCTTGAGGCCGCCGAGCTGATGGCCCGCGGTGATGCACTGGTGGCCGAGGCCCTGGCCTGGGCTGCCGGCCACCCGGGGCCGGTGCTGATCTATGCCAGCAGTCCAGCCGACGAGGTACGCCGGGTGCAACAACAGTTCGGCGCGCAGCAGGTCGGTGAACGCATTGAATCGGCGTTGGCGGCGATTGCCCGTGCGCTGGTCGAACAGCAGGGCGTGGGCCAACTGCTGGTGGCCGGTGGCGAAACCTCCGGCGCAGTGGTCGGCGCGCTGGGCATCGAAGGTTTGCGCATCGGGCCGAGCATCGACCCCGGCGTGCCCTGGACCCAGACGCTCGGCCAATCCGGTCGGCCGCTGACGCTGGCGCTCAAGTCCGGTAACTTCGGTAGCGCCGATTTCATGATCAAGGCCTGGGAGATGCTGGCATGACAGAAAGCCAATTGCGCGAAGAGATCGTCGAGATCGGCCGTTCCCTCTACCTTCGTGGGCTCAGCCCCGGCTCCTCCGGGAATATCAGCGTGCGTCTGGACGATGGCTGGCTGCTGACACCGACCAACGCCTGTCTCGGTCGCCTGGACCCGGCCGACATCGCCAAGCTCGACTGGCAAGGTAACCACCTGGCCGGCAAACCCGCCTCCAAGGAAGCGTTCCTGCACCGTGCCGTCTATGAAGGCCGTGAAGATTCCGGTGCCATCGTGCACTTGCATTGCACGCACTCGGCGGCGGTCTCGTGCCTGGATTGCCTGGACGCGACGTCGTGCCTGCCACCGCTGACACCCTATTTCGTCATGCGTGTGGGGCGCTTGCCGCTGATTCCGTACCACCGGCCCGGTGATCCGCGGCTGGGTGAGGCGATTCGCGGGCTGGTCGGACAGCACAGTTCGGTGTTGCTGGCCAATCACGGGCCGGTCGTTTCGGGCAAGAGCCTGGAGGCGGCCACCTATGCCATCGAAGAACTCGAAGAAACCGCCAAGCTCTACCTGTTGCTGCGCCAGCAGCCGGTACGGGCGTTGGACGACGAACAAATCGAAGAACTGCGCCAGACCTTCGGCGCCCAATGGTGACTGCAATGCCACGTTTCGCTGCCAACCTCAGCATGATGTTCAACGACGCACCTTTCCTGGATCGCTTCGGCCGAGCCGCCAAGGCCGGCTTCAAGGGCGTGGAATACCTGTTCCCTTATGAGTTCGCACCGGCCGAACTGGCCGGACGTTTGGCCGAGCACGGGCTTAGCCAAGTGCTGTTCAACCTGCCACCGGGGGATTTTGCCGCAGGCGAGCGCGGCATCGCGGCGTTGCCGGGGCGCGAGGCGGAATTTCGTGAAAGTGTCGACCGGGCCATCGAATACGCCCACGCCCTGGGCTGCCCCAAACTGCACGCAATGGCCGGACTGGTGAGTGACGAGAGCCAGCGCCCGCGCATGCGCGAGGTCTATCTGGAAAACCTGCGTTACGCCGCACGACGTTTGGCCGAGCACAAACTGACACTGTTGATCGAGCCGATCAACAGCCGCTCGATTCCGGGTTACTTCATCAATCGCCAGGCCGAGGGCCATGCGATCCTGGCCGAACTGGGCGAGCCGAATCTGCGTGTGCAACTGGACCTGTTCCATGCACAAATCATGGAAGGCGATCTGATTGCCGGTTTCCAGCGCTTCCAGGCCGGTGTCGGGCATATCCAGATTGCCGGCGTGCCGGATCGGCACGAACCGGACCTGGGAGAAGTGAACTACCCATACCTGTTCAAACTGCTCGACGAGGCCGGCTACGATGGCTGGATCGGCTGCGAGTACAACCCCCGCGGCCTGACCGAGGATGGCCTGGGCTGGTTTGCGCCTTGGCGCTGAGCTGAGAGGGGTAGGGCGTCCAGGCAGGGCGTGAGGGCATGCGATGAATACACCCTCTCGCCCCAGACGCCGGATAAGTCCCCTACGTACTCAGCAGAACGGCCTGGTCGTCATCTACCGGCAAGACAATATCGGGCTCGCCGGGTGTCAGGATGACCTTGCGGCAATCTTCCTGTTTTTTGTCGAATAGCTTGTAGCCCTCGGCGGCCTGTTCCAGGGACAGGCGATGGCTGATGATGACTTCAGGGCTAAGGCGACCGGTCTCGATATGGCCAAGCAGCTCGGGAAGATACCGCTGCACGTGGGTCTGGCCCATTTTGAAGGTCAGGCCTTTATCGAATGCGTCGCCGAACAGGAAGCCGTGGATGAAACCGGCATACACGCCCGGTACGCTTACGACCCCACCGCGCCTGACCGCCGCAATGCATTGGCGTAACGCCTTGCCGCTGCTGCCTTCGAGTTTAAGCGTAGCCAGCACTGTTTCGGTGGTGCTGCCTTTGGCTTCAAAACCCACGGCATCCACCACGCCGTCCACGCCCCGCATGCCCTTGGTCTGGCGAATGATCGTGTCCGCCGGGTCGTCGTCTTCATCAAAATTGATGGGAATAACGCCATAGGTTTTCTGTGCATAGGCCAGACGATAGGGGTGATGATCGACCATGAAGATCTGGTCGGCGCCCAACATCCGCGCGCAGGCGGCGCTCAGTAAACCGACCGGCCCGGCGCCATAGATGGCAATACTCGAGCCGTTGCCGATCCCGGCGTTGGTCACCGCTTGAAAGGCGGTTGGCAAGATGTCCGAGAGGAACAGCACCTTCTCGTCCGAGAGGGTTCCCGGCACTTTGAAAGGCCCGGTGTTGGCCTTTGGTACCCTTACATACTCAGCTTGTCCGCCAGGGATACCGCCGTACAAATGACTGAAACCGAACAGAGCTGCCCCGGGCGGGATTGCCTTCTTGTTCAGAATCGCGCCACGACCCGTGTTGGTCGTTTCGCAAGCGGCGAACAAATCCATCTGACAGAAGAAACAGCTGCCGCAGGCGATAACGAAAGGCACCACCACTCGATCGCCGGGTTGAACGGCGGTCACCGCTGAACCGGCCTCTTCAACGATTCCCATGAACTCATGGCCGAAGATGTCGCCATGTTCGACAGCGGGAATTTTTCCGCGATAAAGGTGCAGATCGGAACCACAAATCGCCGTTGCCGTGACACGCAGAATGATGTCGTCACTGTCCTCCAGGACCGGGTCGGGGACCGTGTCGACTTTCACACTGTGTGCACCGTGGTAAGTGAGTGCTCTCATGACTTCCTGCCTCTGGGTCGCGTGGTGATATAGGGCAGAGGCGGGAGGCTGGATGGAAGTTCAGAGCATTAGCGCGGGCACGTGACTGGCGGTCATCATCTACTCATGCACCGTCACCCGATTGCGCCCGGTTTTTTTGGACGTATACAACGCCTGGTCGGCCCGGGCGATCAGTTCGGCGTGGCCGGTCGAGGGCTGGCTCAGGTCTGCCACTCCAAGGCTGATGGTGAAACGGATGCTCTGGTCGTTGTACAGCACCTGCAGTTCTTCGACGGCCTTGCGCAGGCGCTCGGCGAACATCCGGGCACCGGTCTGGTCGGTGTCCGACAGCACCACACCGAACTCCTCGCCGCCATAACGCCCGGCCACGTCGGAGTCGCGTACGTGTTCGTGCAGAAGCCTGGCGACCTGCTCGATGACCTTGTCCCCGGCCTGGTGGCCATAGGTGTCGTTGACCCGTTTGAAGTGGTCGATATCGAGCATCACCAGGCTCAAGGCATTGCCATAGCGCTGATGCCGCGCATAGGCAGCTTTCAGGTTCGCCTCCCAATGACCGCGGTTGTACAGCCCGGTCAGTCGATCGGTACTGGAGAGCTGCTGCAATTGCGCATTGGCGGCCTGTAGTTGATGCCGGTTGGTGGCGACGTCGGTGACGTCATAGATCACCAGGCAGATGTGACTGATCGTGTTGTCGGGCGAGCGCAGCGGTAACAGCGTGGTGTTCTGGTACATGAACTCTTCCTGGCCGGTGATCGGCTGGTAGCTCTTGAACCGCACCAGATAGGGACGCTGCTCCCAGACAGTGAACGCTGGGGTGCCCAGGGCAGCGACGCTTTCTACCTTGCGGCTGAACCACTGGCGATCGATTTCCGGGAACAGGCTGAAAAAATGCTGGTCGTGGGCGTCCTTTGGCTGCACCCCGGAGCGGTTCTCCATGAACGTGTTCCAGACCTGCACGCGGTAGTCGCGGTCCAGTACCACCACCCCGACATCGATGCTCTGAACAATGGCCAGCAACCAGTGAAACTCGTTCAGATCAATGGAATCAGGCATGGCTCAGGTCATCAGGTAGGTGAGTTTTTGGGTCAGCCGCTCGATCGAGTCTTCGGTGAACAGTAACAATAGATCGAAACGAATATCGTGCCCTTCCAGGCTGTAGCTGATTTCCACCGCCAGGGTCTTTTTCCAGTGCTTGCGGTTGACTTGAATCAGTTCCTCGATGGCCGCGTGCTGGCCGAGAATCTGCGGATGCCCCTGAGAAAACACCACGTCGATCTGTTCGGCAATGCTGCTCAGGCAAGCGCCGATCAGGACGCTGGAGAGGTCCAGCAGCATTTCCAGGTCCGAATAGTCGCTGCTTTGACGTTGCATCAGTTGCGCTATGTCGGCAATTTCCGACTCGTGAAATATCAGCAGGGCTTCGCCGGCAATCCCGCTGCCAATAAAGCCCTGGCAGATGGCGGTGAGTTGTTCAGAGCTACCGGCATCGTTCAGCGCCATGTGCAGCTCACCCACCTCAAGGATGTTCACGTTCGGTACCGGTAACTGCACAAACACACCCAGCACTTTGGCGATCAGGGCGGCGGCCTGGCCGATGGCAACGTTGACCGTCTCGCGAAACGCATCGTGAAAACTGATGGCCGTGTTCGTTGCCGGACGATTTTGCGGCGGCGTCTGGCCGGGTTTCGTCAGCAGGCCCAACTGGCTGAGCGTCTGGCGCAGTTCGTTTTCGTCGAAAGGTTTTTTCAGGAAAGCCAATGCGCCCAGCTCAAGCACGCGGCGAACCGCCTGCTCCTGCACGTCACCGGAGATCACGATGACTTGCGCCTTCAAGCCTTCGGTGCGCAAGGCGCTCAACACCTGGTAACCATCCATCTCCGGCATGGTCAGGTCCAGTAGCACCACCTGGCCCAGCCCCTGGCGTATGGCGTCCATGGCCTGGCGACCATTGCTGGCCTCGGTGACCGAGACCGGCCAGTCCGCCGGCAGCGCCCGTAGCACCTGCTTACGGGCCATGTTGGAGTCGTCGCATACCACTAAGGGAATCACTGACACTGGGGCGCCCATTTGAATTGAACGGCAGCCGAGGCCTTCAGGCAGGCCACGCATTGCATTGAACTAAAAACTGGACCAATAAGTCAGGCTAGTCAAATGCACTTCATCCATTTCGGGAGTCTGTCCAATGCGCAACTACACGGTGAATTACCTGTTCAACGACGCGCCTCGCACTCACGCGTTCGAGCTCAAGCAGCTTCAACTGCCCGTCCATGAAGCCGCGATACACCTGCTCCAGCTGCATTTTGGAGATGCAGAGAACGGCCTGATCATGCCCACCGCGGATGCGACGCCTGCGCAGATCCTGGAGCAGGCCGAGCGGGTAGGGCTGACGCAAATCAGGGTTGTCGATCAACACATAATTGATTAATCAAAATAATCAGTTGTTTTAGTTTTTTGCTCGTGATCCGTGTTGAACCGCCCATGAAAAACATCCGCACCGGGGTTCCGCCTTTGGTGGTCCGAACCGGATATTATCGGTATTTCTGGCTGTTTATGGGCTCTTAGCCTCGCGTCGGGATGTTTGTAAATTAAGAAACCTACTGGTTTCCTTTCTGTTGTTTTTTGGCATACTCACCCAGCGAGTCGACACAGATGTCTGCTCGAAATGGTATTTAGTGCTGTCTAATAACAATATAACCAGCAGGAACCCACGCCATGCACAGTCCCGATCACCACGCTACGCCAGTCGGCGCCGAACAACTCACTGCCACGCTCGCACGGATGAAACAGGCCCACTTGGTTGACGGACCGGCCAGCCTGGAGCTGCGCCGCGACCGCCTCGATCGGGCCATTGCGCTACTGCTGGACAATCGTGACGCCATCGTCGCAGCGGTGTCGGCGGACTTCGGCAATCGTAGCCGCGAGCAGACGCTGCTTTCCGATATCGGCGGTTCGGTGGCAAGCCTCAAGCATTGCCGTGAGCATCTGGCCGAGTGGATGCAAGCGCAATCGCATCCGTCACCCTTCCCCGGCAGCGAGGCGCGGGTCGAGTACCAGCCGTTGGGCGTGGTGGGCGTGATCAGCCCCTGGAATTTTCCCATCGTACTGGCGTTCGGGCCTCTGGCGAGCATCTTCGCCGCCGGTAACCGGGCCATGCTCAAACCCTCGGAACTGACCCCACGCACCTCGGCATTGATGGGCGAATTGATCGCCCGATATTTTGACGAGAATGAACTCACCACGGTGCTGGGCGATGCCGAAGTCGGCGCGCTGTTCAGTGCCCAGCCGTTCGATCACCTGATCTTTACCGGTGGTACGGCGGTGGCTCGGCACATCATGCGTGCAGCCTCGGACAATCTGGTGCCGGTGACCCTGGAGCTGGGGGGCAAGTCGCCCGTGCTGGTGTCCCGTAGCGCCGATCTGGCGACGGTGGTGCAGCGGGTCATGACCGTGAAGACCTTCAACGCCGGGCAAATCTGCCTGGCCCCGGATTACGTGCTGCTGCCGAAAGAATGCCTGGAAGACTTCGTCGCCGAGGCGGTGCGCTTCGTCGGTGCCATGTATCCCTCCTTGCACAGCAACCCGGACTACACCTCCATCATCAACCCACGCAATTTCGACCGCCTGCAGGGTTATCTGGCCGATGCTCGCGCCAAAGGGGCGCGGCTGATCGAGATCAACCCGGCGCAGGAAGACCTGGGCGATCGCCAGACCCGCAAGATCGCTCCGACGCTAGTGCTGGATGCCACTGAACAGATGCAGGTGCTGCGCGAGGAAATCTTCGGCCCGCTGTTGCCGATCAAGACCTATCGCGATTTCGCCACGGCGATTGACTACGTCAACGGTCAACCTCGGCCCCTTGCCGCTTATTACTTCGGCGAGGACGCCGGTGAGCGCCAGCAGGTGCTGGAGCGCACGACTTCGGGCGGTGTGGTGATCAATGATGTCATGAGCCATGTGGTGTTCGAGGCGCTGCCGTTTGGCGGGGTCGGTCACTCGGGGATGGGGGCGTATCACGGTGTCTACGGTTTCCGTACGTTCAGCCATGCCAAGGCGGTGGTGGTGCAGAGCCCGCTCGGTGAGTCCAACCTGGCAATGCGCGCGCCTTACGGCGCAATGATCCACGGTCTGCTGGATCAATTGCTGACTGCCCACTGAGTCTTCAGGAGTTTGATCATGAACGTGTTGTCGACTCTCAAGGCCAAGCTGCTGCGTGCCTTTGCCAAGCGCATGAAAGCCAAGTTCACCTATGACGCGGCGCAGTATCCGTTGCGCCTGTTCGAGGAGAAGCTCATCCCCACGGCGTGGGGCCCGGCACGGGCCTTGTTCTATTGGCCCCAGGCGCCGTCCAGCGAACCTTTGCCCGTGTACCTGAACCTGCATGGCGGCGGTTTTGTGGCCGGGGTGCCGGAGCATGACGACAGCTATTGCCGGCGGTTGGCCCACAACCTGGGTTGCCTGGTGGTCAATCTGGATTATGTCCTGGCCCCCGAGTTTCCCTTTCCCGCCGGCTTGCGACAGAGCTTCGCGGTGCTTGAGTGGCTGGCCGAACAGGCCGCGGCCCTGGGTATCGACCCACAACGCATCGCAGTCGGTGGGCACAGCGCCGGCGGTAACCTGGCCACCGGCGTGGCCAATCTGGCGCGGGAGCACCAACGGCTGCGGGTGGTGCATCAGGTCATCGACTATGCGGCCGTGGACTTAGCCGCGGATCCGGAACTCAAGCGCTCGACCTCTGACAAACCCTTGCTCGGCCCGGGCCTGATGCGCTTCTTCAATCGCTGTTACCTGAGCGATCCGGCGCATGCCCGCGACCCTCTGGCATCGCCGTTACTGGCGACGGTCGAGCAATTGCAGGGCATGCCCCCCGCGACGGTGATCACTGCCGAGTACGATATCCTGCTCGCCGAGGGGCAGGCCTACGCGCAGAAACTGCGTCAGGCCGGTGTGGCGGTGACCGAGAGAATGTTCACCGGGTGCGATCATATGTTCACTCACCTGGGACCGGATGCTTCGGCACAGCAGGCGTGGCAGCTTATCGAAGACTCCCTGCGCAAGGCGTTTGCGAGCAGGCTGCGTTAAGCTGGGCACCTTTGTGAAACCACCATCAGGACATGCGCACCATGCCGTTCAACAGGACCCGTAATGCCTGAAACCGTAATGCCTGAAACCACTGCGCTGCCCACCCGGCGCGGTCGTCCGCCGGTGCGCAGCCGTCAGGAGCAGATGACCTCGCTGTTGGATGCGGCGGCGCAGGCGCTTGGCAGCGGCAATTTTGCCAACGTCACCATGGATGCTATCGCCCGCGCCGCCGGGATCTCCAAGAAGACCCTGTACCTGTTGGTGCCGAGCAAGGAAGCGTTGCTCTCGCAACTGGTGGCCAGGGACTTGTCCACCCTTGAACTGCTGTTGGAAAGCGGTATTGATTGCGCCGAGGACCTGCTCAGCGAGTTGCGCATGTACCTGACGTTATGGGCGCGCCTGACCCTGTCGCCGTTGGCGCTGGGGCTCTACCTGTTGGCTGCCCAGGGACGCGAAACGGCGCCGGGCCTTGCCAGGATCTGGTATCAGGAAGGTGCCGGGCGCTGCCTGAGCTTGTTGCGCGGCTGGCTGGGCAAGGCCGCCGGCAAGGGATTGTTGGCACACGAAGATGTCGAGTCAGCGGTGGAGCTGATCGACTCGCTGTTGATTTCCCAGCCGCTCAAGCTGTTCACCCTGGGGGTCCAACAGGCCTGGTCCGACGAGCAGATCGAGCAGCGGGTCGAGGTGACCTTGGGCCTGTTCGGCCGCTGCTTTATCCATCGATCATCTACGCCATAAGGCGCGCCTATTCGCTGGCCGAGCGTCGCGACAGGCGATAGGACAACTGAGCACGGGTCAGACCCAGACGGCGGGCCGCTTCAGAGACGTTGCCTTTCACTTCGCCCAGGCAGTGGTCAATGATGGTGTCCTCGATCTCTTGCAACGACAGCCGGCTCGGGTCCTTGCCGCCGAACAGCTCCAGACTCGCACCACTGCCGGTACTGGCTGCGGCGCTCGTTGCATGGCGGGCCGGCGGCGGGTCGTTGGGGCTCGCAGCCAGTTGGCCACGGGTGCCGATGGAGAACATGGGCTGGGCCAGGCGTTCACCGCTGGTAAACAAGTGCGCCAGGTCGATTGCGCCGCCGTCCGGGGCGCTGATCACGCCGCGCTCCACCAGGTTCTGTAGCTCGCGGATATTGCCCGGGAAGTCATAGGCCAGCAGCGTATCGGCCGTGCGCGGCGTGAAGCCGCTGATCTGCCGACCATGGCGCTGGGTGAAGCGATGCAGGAAGTGGGTCATCAGCAGCGGGATGTCTTCCTTGCGTTCGCGCAGCGGCGGCAGATGGATCGGAAATACATTCAAGCGAAAGAACAGATCTTCACGAAACTCGCCACGTTGCGCGGCGGCGCGGAGGTCGACGTTGGTCGCAGCGACCACCCGTACATCGACTTTCAACGTGCGGCTGCCACCGACTCGCTCGACTTCGCCCTCCTGCAAGGCGCGCAGCAGCTTGCCCTGGGCCACCAGGCTGAGGGTGGCGATCTCGTCAAGGAACAGGGTGCCGCCATCGGCACGCTCGAAGCGCCCGGCGCGCGATTGAGTGGCTCCGGTGTAGGCACCGCGCTCGACGCCGAACAGCTCCGACTCCATCAGGTTTTCCGGGATGGCAGCGCAGTTTATGGCGACGAAGGGTTCATCGTGGCGCGGGCTGATGCGGTGCAGCATCCGCGCAAACATTTCCTTGCCGACGCCGGACTCGCCAGTGAACAGCACCGTTGCCTGGGTCGGCGCGACCCGTCGCAACATGTGGCAGGCGGCGTTGAAGGCCGAGGAAATCCCCACCATGTCGCTGTCTTGTGCGGGAGTCGGATCAACCAGCAAACTGGTCGGCAGGGCGCCTTTATCGCTGCGGCTATGGGCTGTCACGCTGCGTCCGCCGGTGCTGACGAAAGGTTCGGCGTTCAGGTCGGCCAGGTCCGCTTCGGCGTCGTCCCATTCCTCCGCGGGTTTTCCAATCAGCCGGCAAATGCTGGAACCGGTGGAACGGCATTCGACCTCGCGGTAGAGAATCAGCCGGCCGACCATCGCCGAGGTGTACCCGGTGGCATAGCCGGTCTGCATCCAGCAGGCCGGTTCGGTGCCGATGCCGTATTGGGCGATGTGCTCGTCGTCCTCGCTGGAGTGATGCCAGAGGAATTCGCCGTAATAGGTGCCCAGGTTCATGTCGAATTCGAAATGCACCGGCTCGACCTTCACCGCGCCTTCGATCGCATGAATGATCGGACCGGCGGCGAACAGCGCCAGGATGTCGGCCTCGGGGAAGCGCTCCTTGATCAGGGCGGCGTCCCGGGCGCCGCAATGGTAGCCGGTGCGCAACATGATGCCTCGGGCGCGGGCCAGGCCCATGCTTTCAATCAGTTCTCGGCGTAGCGCGCCGATGCCGCTGTTGTGGATCAGCAGCATGCGCGCGCCGTTCAACCAGATGCGGCCGTCGCCCGGACTGAACATCAGGCATTCAGTCAGGTCCTGCAGGGTAGGCGGCGCCCCTGGTGGCAACTGCTCGCTGGCACCCCGCACGGGTTTGTTTGGCGTTGCGCGAGAGAGTTCGGCCAGGGAAATCAGCTTGTTCGCCATCACAAATCCTTAAACGGGATAATCATAATCCGCATAGTGCAGCATGAAATTGCTGAAATCATCACTTTTTTCACACGCCTGAATCCCCCCTCAAGATACCCACATGCCTCTGTTTGCGCTGGATGCCGCGTGCTTGAGCGGTTGCCTTGCGATTACTCAGAGATGGCATATCGCTTGCTACAACTAGTTACCGAGATTAACTAATTCGGCAATAACAATATGGCTTGGCTGTCGCCGCCTTCGAGCAGGCAGTACAAGCAAGAATCGGGAAGCCCGTATGAAGTTGACCAACAAGAGGATAGTCGTGACCGGGGTTTCCTCGGGCATCGGCGCCGAAACCGCGAGGATCCTGCGTGCCCACGGGGCCATCGTCATCGGCATGGATCGCAATGAGCCCAACCTGAGCCTGGACGATTTCATCCAGGCTGATCTCAGCCACCCGGATGTCATCGATGCGGCCGTGCAGCAGTTGCCGCAGGCGCTCGACGGCCTGTGCAACATTGCAGGAGTCCCCGGTACCGCCGATCCGCAAGCGGTTGCCCAGGTCAATTACCTAGGGGTGCGCCATCTCTGTGGGGCAGTGCTACCGCGCATTGTTGCCGGAGGCAGCATCGTCAACGTCGCCTCGATTCTGGGTGCGCAATGGCCGCAGCGCCTAGACCTGCACAAGGCCCTGGCCGATACCCAAAGCTTTGCCCATGGCCAGGCCTGGCTGGCCGAGCATCCGGTGCCTCGGGAGAGCTGCTACCAGTATTTCAAAGAGGCCTTGATCGTCTGGAATTACCAGCAGTCCCAACCCTGGTTCCTGCAGACCTCTGTGCGCATGAACTGCGTGGCGCCGGGCCCGGTGTTCACGCCCATCCTGGGTGATTTCGTCAGCATGCTCGGTCAAGAGCGCGTCGAGGCTGACGCTCATCGTATGAAGCGCCCGGCCTACGCCGATGAAGTGGCGGCTGCCATCGCCTTTCTGTGTGCCGACGAATCGCGCTGGATCAATGGCGTCAATCTGCCGGTCGATGGTGGCCTGGCGTCCACCTACATCTGAACGAGGAGCCCTGGGCGAGTGACCACCGGCCGACTACGAGCGAACGGCCAGTTCAAAAAACATGCTTCCAACAACAAGAACAATGAGGAACACCATGCACAACTCTCGATGCTATCCAGGCTTCAAGCGTTCAGCCCTGGCACTCTCGGTCTGCCTGGCCGGTTGGGCCTCCCAGCCCCAGGCTGCGCAAATAGACTTGGGCGACAGTCAATGGCGCCTGCGCTGGGATAACACCCTCAAGTACAGCCAGGCGTGGCGTCTGCAAGGGGCCGACGACAATCTGGTCAACGCGCCGACGGCGGGGGGCCTGTACCCCTCGATCCAGAGTCAGGGCGACAAGAACTTCAGCAGCGGCCTGGTCTCCAACCGCCTGGACCTGTTCAGTGAGATGGACCTGAGCCGGGAAAACTATGGCCTGCGCCTCAGCGGCGCGGCCTGGTACGACGATATCTACAACAAGAGCACCGACAGCAGCGAGCAACGGCACTTTCTCGACGATACCCGCGAACTGCACGGGCGCGACGCCGAATTGCTTGATGCCTTCGTGTTTGTGCGGGGTGATGTCGGCGAGTCGAGCCAGGGCACCGTGCGGCTGGGCCGGCATAGCCTGATTTATGGCGAAAGCCTGTTCTACGGGGGCAACGGCATTGCCAATGCCCAGGGGCCGAGCGATATCGTCAAGCTGCTCAGCGTACCCGGCACCCAGTTCAAGGAAATCCTGCGTCCGGTCAATCAGGTGTCCGGGCAGTTGCAGATCAACCCGCAGTTGTCTGTGGGTGCCTACTATCAGTTCGAATGGGAGCGTTCCAACTTGCCGGGGGCGGGCAGCTACCTGAGTGACAACGATGGTATCGGCGAAGGTTCCGGCGACTGGACCCAGGTGTTTGGCAACACCACCGTGCATGCCTCCGATATCGAGGCCAGGAACTCCGGCCAAGGCGGCATGCAACTGCGCTACAAGCCCGAAGGCACCGAACTGGAACTGGGCTTCTACGCTGCCAAGTATCACGACAAGGCGCCGAGTGCGCTCTATGCCTATCTGGACGGTGCAGCGGCCGCGGCCACCGGGCTGCCGATCCTGGGGTCCTATCGCCAGGTTTACGCCGAAGACATCAAAACCCTCGGCGCCAGCTTCTCCACGGCTTATGGCCCGTTCAATTTCGCCGGCGAAACCTCGGTGCGCTGGGACGCACCGCTGGTGAGCAACCTGCAGGTGGTGACACCTGTCATGGCGGCGGACAACAACGGCGACGCGCTCTACGCCAAGGGCAAGACCGCCCACGTCAACCTCTCGACCATCTATCTGCTGTCGCCCGGCCCGTTGTGGGATGGGGGTTCGGTGCTCGCCGAACTGGCCTGGAACCGCACCCTCAGCGTCACCGACAACCGCGCGGCATTGGACGCCAACACCACCCGGGACGCCACGGCGCTGCGCGTGCTGGCCGAACCGGCTTATTTCCAGGTGGCCGACGGTCTCGACCTGAGCGTACCGATGGGTTTTGGCGTGGTCCTCGATGGGCGCTCCTCAGCGGTCAGCAAGGCCGGGTTCGGCAATACCCACGCCGGCGACTGGAGTGTCGGCGTCAAAGCCACTTACCTGCAACGCTGGGACTTCGGCATCAACTACGTGAACTTCTTCGGCAAGAAGGAGGCAGGGCTGCGCGAGGACGGCAACTTCAGCTACGGGCAATCGCTGGCCGACCGTGACTTTGTCTCCATGTACGTGAAAACCACATTCTAATAAGAGGTTTCATTCGTTATGCACAGTAACCTTTCCTTGCGTATTTCGGCCTTGGCCATTGCCTTGCTCAGTGCCGGCCTGGTGCACGCGGCCGTTTCCCCGGAGCAGGCCGCACGCCTGAACTCGGACCTCACCCCCCTTGGCGCCGAGCGCGCCGGCAACAAAGACGGCAGCATTCCGGAATGGACAGGTGGCTACACCACAGCACCGGCCGGCTACAAGAATGGCGATAAACGCGCTGATCCGTTCGCCGCCGACAAGCCGCTGTACTCGGTCAGCGCGTCCAACATGGCGCAGTACGCCGACCAATTGGCCGAAGGCACCAAAGCCCTGTTGCAGAAGTATCCCGCTTACCGTCTGGACGTCTATCCCACCCGGCGCAGTGCCGCAGCGCCTCAGTGGGTGTATGACAACACCCTGAAAAACGCTACCCGCGCGAACCTTGAGGTGGCCACCGAAAAGGTCAGCGGCGCCTATGGCGGGATCCCATTTCCATTGCCGCAAAACGGCGCCGAGGTGCTGTGGAACTACCGCCTGTCCTGGCAGGGGGGAGACACCTTCTATTCGCCTTTTGATACCTGGCTGATGACCGCAGGCGGCAAGAAAATCCAGGCCACCCGCGCGCGCTTCTGGTACCAGCAACCCTACTACTTCAAAGACGGCAGCCTGGAAACCTTCGCGGGCAAGTTTCTGATCGGCAAACTGGCCACGGAACAACCGTCCTCCAAGGCCGGCGAGGGCCTGATGACCCACTGGGACATGGACCCCGGCAAACGTGCCGCCTGGCAGTACCTGGTCGGCCAGCGCCGGGTGCGTCGTGCGCCGAACGTTGCCTACGATACGCCGGACTTCGTCACCTCGGGCGTCGGTTTCTTCGACGAGGCTTTCATGATCTTCGGTCCGACCGACCGCCACGACCTCAAGTTGGTTGGCAAGAAAGAGTTGCTGGTGCCCTACAACAACAACCGCGCGGCAGCAGCGAGCAGCGACGAGTTGCTCAAGCCAGGCTTCCTCAACCCGGATCTGGTGCGGTGGGAGAAGCATCGGGTGTGGGTCGTGAGCGCGACACTCAAGGATGGCAAACGTCATGTGGTGCCCAAGCGCACCTATTACGTGGACGAGGACTCCTGGCAAGTGCTGCTGCTCGACGGCTATGACGCCCAAGGCAAGTTGGGGCGGCATAACTATTCGCTGACGTTGTTGGCGCCTGAAATGCCCGCGCTGACCGCTCAGATGATGTGGGGCAGCTACAACCTGGAGACCGGCGCCTACTTCCTGAACTCCTCGGCCAACGACCTGGATGTGCAGTACCAGAGCTATCCGCGTCCGCCGTCCGCGTTCTTCACCCCTGACGCCATGGCCAGCGACAGTATGCGCTAAGCGATTGTGCAAGGCGCCGGAGCCCAGGCATCGGCGCGTTGTGCGATCAGCGGTTGGATAATTCTTATGCGGCGGTTGGAGCGGACATGATCGGTAATTTTTCACTCATGCGGGCGCTACCGGTGGCCTTGCTGCTGGCTGCGTTATCAGTGTCAGGCTGGGCGACGGCCAGCCCGGGCATAGCACTACTCAACCAGCCGGCCTTGCAAAGTGCCAAGGCACCCCGTGCGGTGCTGCTGGCGGTAACCCGGGCGGGCGATCGGCTGGTGGCGGTCGGCGAACGCGGCATCGTGCTGCTCTCTGATGACTCCGGCCAGAGCTGGCGCCAGGCCCGTGTGCCGGTCAGCGTCAGCCTGACGGCGGTGCAGTTCGTGGATGCCGAACGGGGCTGGGCTGTCGGTCATCTGGGCGTGATTCTTCACAGCACCGACGGTGGCGAAACCTGGGTCAAGCAACTCGATGGTGTCGCAGCGGCGCACCTGGCGCTGGTTTCGGCTCAACAAGGCAGCGACGCCAAGCGGCTCAAGGATGCCGAGTGGCTGGTCGCCGATGGCCCGGACAAGCCGTTTCTCGACCTGTATTTCAGCGACCGTCGCAACGGTTATGTGGTCGGCGCCTATGGCCTGATTCTGCGTACCGCTGACGGTGGCGACAGTTGGCAGCCGTGGATGCAGCAGGTGGATAACCCCGAGGGCCTCAACCTGTACGGCATTCGCCCGGCGGGCGGTGCGCTGTTCATCGTCGGCGAACGCGGTCTGCTGCTGCGTTCGACTGACAACGGGAGCCGCTTCGAGGCCCTCGATTCACCCTATGACGGCAGTTTTTTCGGTGTGCAGGGCAGCTCGGCCGGAGAGTTGTTGGCCTTCGGTCTGCGCGGCAATGCTTATTGGTCGGGCGACCAGGGTGTGAGTTGGCGGCGGATCGAGACGGGGCTGGAAGTGGCTTTGTCGGCTGGCACTCGCTCGCCTGATGGCGCGTTGATCCTGGCCAGCCAGGCCGGCGATCTGCTGCTCAGCCTCGATCGAGGCCGCAGCTTGCGGCACTTGAAAGGACCGACCGGCACCTCGATCGCCGGCCTGGTGGCCGCCCCGGACGGCAGCTTGATTGGTGTCGGCCTCAGTGGCGTGACCCGCCTCAAGCATGACCTTTACTCGGCGCAACGTTGAAACACTTGCCAGAGCCCTATGCGGCCGTATTCGGAGTCCGATGTGAACGACCATAATCCCGCCCTCGAACAGCAAGTGGTAATCGCCCGTCTGGAGGATTTCGATCCGCGTTCCGGAAACATGGGCGAGCGGGCGATCTTCAATCATCGCCCCTGGGTGATTCTGCTCTGCCTGCTGGCCACCCTGGTGCTGGGTTACCAGGCCAGCAAGATCGGTCTCAATGCCAGTTTCGAAAAAACCATTCCGACGTCGCACCCTTACGTCGCCAATTTCCTTGAGCGACGCAGCGAATTGAGCGGCCTGGGTAACTCTGTGCGCATTGCCGTGGCGGTCAAGGACGGCAACATCTTCGACAAGGATTACCTCGACGTTCTCGCCAGGCTCAACGACGAGATCTATTTGCTGCCGGGTGTCGACAAGCCTTATATGAAGTCGCTCTGGACGCCGACCACGCGCTGGACGGCCGTGACAGAGGAGGGGCTTGACGGCGGCACGGTGATCCCGGACACCTATGACGGTTCCGCCGCCAGCCTGGAGCAGGTGCGCACCAACGTTGCCCGCTCCGGCGAGATCGGCCAACTGGTGGCGGGCAACTTCCAGTCCAGCGTGATATTCGTACCGCTGCTGGAAATCAATCCCGTGACCGGCAAGGCGCTGGATGCCGGTGAGTTCTCCCGGCAACTGGAAGCGTTGCGCGACAAATACCAGAGCGATCGAATCCAGATTCACATCACCGGGTTCACCAAGATCATCGGCGACCTGATTGCCGGACTGGTCCAGGTCATGCTGTTTTTCGTGGTTGCCGTGCTGGTGACGGTTGTGGTGCTCTACTGGTACACCCGTTGTGCCCGCAGCACCGCGCTGGTGGTGCTCTGCTCCCTGGTGGCGGTGCTCTGGCAGGTCGGGCTGCTCGCCAGCCTTGGTTACGACCTGGACCCCTATTCGGCGCTGGTGCCTTTTCTGGTGTTCGCCATCGGCATGAGCCACGGCGCGCAGAAGATGAACGGCATCATGCAGGACATCGGTCGTGGCACGCACCGGGTGGTCGCCGCGCGTTATACCTTCCGCCGCTTGTTTGCCGCCGGCATGACCGCGTTGCTTTGTGATGCGGTGGGGTTCGCGGTGCTGATGGTGATCAAGATCCGCGTGATCCAGGACCTGGCGATTACCGCCAGCATCGGAGTGGCGGTGCTGATCTTCACCAACCTGATCCTGCTGCCGATTCTGCTCAGCTATATCGGTGTCGGCGCCAAGGCGGCCGAGCGCAGCTTGCGGGCCGAAACCGCTGAGTTGAAAGCAAACGTCAAGCATCCGCTCTGGAGTTTCCTCGACCTGTTCACCCGGCGCTCCTGGGCTTACGGCGCTTGCCTGGTGGGCCTGGCGCTGGCGGTCGGCGGTTTCGCCGTCAGCCTGCACCTGAAAATCGGCGATCTGGACCCGGGCGCTCCGGAGCTGCGTCCAGACTCGCGTTACAACCGCGATGCGGCTTTCATGACGCAGAACTACGCGGCCAGTTCAGACATTTTCGTGGTCATGGTCAAAACCCCGGAAGACCAGTGCACCCGCTATCCGACCCTGGCGGCGGTGGATGCTTTGGCCTGGCAACTGGAGCAATTGCCGGGCGTCGAGTCGACCAACTCCATGGCCGCCCTGAGCAAGATCGCCGCCGCCGGGTATAACGAGGGCAACTTCAAATGGTACGAGTTGATTCCCAATGACGGGGCCCTCGGCGCGGTACAGACCCGTGCGCCGCGTGAACTGTTCAACCAGGGCTGTTCGCTGCTCTCGCTTTACGTCTACCTGGCCGACCACAAGGCTGACACTCTGGAGCGGGTGGTGCAGACCAGCGAAGCCTTTATCGCCCAGCAGCAACTGCCGGACGTGAAGTTTATGCTCGCTGCGGGGAGCGCCGGCATCGAGGCGGCGACTAACATTGTGGTGAAGAAGGCCATGCGCGAGATGCTGTTCTGGGTCTACGGTGCCGTGATCCTGCTTTGCTGGGTGACCTTCCGTTCCTGGCGCGCGGTACTCGCCGCGGTGCTGCCGCTGATGCTCACCTCGATCCTCTGCGAGGCGCTGATGGTGGGTCTGGGCATGGGCGTGAAGGTGGCGACTTTGCCGGTGATCGCCCTCGGGGTGGGCATTGGGGTCGACTACGCGCTGTATGTGCTGAGCGTGATCCTGACCCACATGCGCGCCGGCGCCACGCTGTCCGAGGCCTATTACCGCGCGCTGCTGTTCACCGGCAAGGTGGTTCTGCTGACCGGCGTCACCCTGGCTATCGCCGTGGCGACCTGGGCTTTCTCGCCGATCAAGTTCCAGGCCGACATGGGCATCCTGCTGGCCTTCATGTTCCTGGTGAACATGCTCGGCGCGCTGATCCTGTTGCCTGCACTGGCGTACTTCCTGTTGCCACAAAGGCTGTTCGCAAAAAAGCCTGAGGCCGCCGGCGTGTTGCAGCCGGTCGGGGAGGGCTGACTGACGGTCCGCTGGCAACCGAAGGGCCAGACCAGGCAGGCCAATGCGGCTTGCCTGGTCTGGCCATTTCCACGATCCGATGGAGACAAGTCAAAACGGTTTTTCTGCCGTTTATCTGGCGTCAAAACATAATCTTTCACGCCGTATTTAGCCTTCAGCCAACTCGCCGATACCCTCAATAAGGTCCGATCGATTTGTGGGTTCGCCGAGGGTACGTCATGTTTAATTCAACGCTGAAAAGTGAATTGATGGCTAGGACAGCCGAATTGGCAACGTACAAAGGATTGGTGGGTGCTCTGGAGCGGTCGATGGCCGTTGTGGAGTTCAGCCCAGATGGCAAGGTACTGCGCACCAATGAGAATTTCTTGCATACGATGGGGCATCGGGCAGATCAACTGGCCGGTATGTCTCATCGGGATTTCTGCACGCCCGCGCTGGTCAGCAGCCCCGAGTATCGTCAGTTCTGGGACCGCCTGCGGTCCGGTCAATTCGTGTCGGGCACTTTTCAGCGAGTCAATGGCAAGGGCGGGAATGTCTGGCTGGAGGCCAGCTATAACCCGGTAGTGGACGAACAAGGCCGCGTTGTAAAAGTGGTCAAATATGCACTCGACGTCACCGTGCGGGTAGCAAACGAGGCGCAAACCCAAGGCAAGCTGGCAGCACTCGATCGCGCTATGGCGGTGATCGAATTCGATCTGAACGGCAACATCCTGACCGCTAACGACAACTTCCTCAGTGTCATGAATTACTCGCTGGCGGAACTCAAAGGCAAGCACCACCGGCTGTTCTGCGAGCAGGAGCTGGTGAGCAGCTCCGAATACAGCGATTTCTGGCGTCGCCTCAATAGCGGTGAATTTTTCAGTGGTCAATTCAAACGTCTGGGCAAGCACGGCAAGGTTGTCTGGTTGGAGGCCAGTTACAACCCGGTCTACGATGCCGAAGGCAAGCTGAGCAAAATCATCAAGTTCGCCAGTGACATCAGCGAACGAGTCGAGAAATTCGAAGAGGATTCGCGCGGCGCTTCCCGTGCCTACCACATCTCTGCCGAGACCGAGAAAGTCGCTGAACAGGGCTCGCAAGTGATTCAGCAGACGGCCAAGGAAATGCGCCAGATCGCTGACAATATCGGAGCCTCTGCACGATTGGTCGGCCAGTTGGGCGCGCGTTCTGAAGAGATCACGGCCATCGTCAATACCATTCGCGGCATCGCCGACCAGACCAACCTGCTTGCCCTTAACGCGGCCATCGAAGCGGCGCGGGCCGGCGATCAAGGGAGAGGGTTTGCGGTGGTCGCCGATGAAGTCCGGCAACTGGCCGGGCGCACCAGCCGTTCGACGGCCGAGATTGCCGAGATGATCGGCCTGATTCTGTCTGAAACCCGTGACGCCGTCGCCAGCATGACGGTGACCCAGGAGGGCGCCCTGCGTGGCGTAACCCTGGCCGATCAGGCCGGATCGGTTATTCTGCAGATCAGAACCGGTACCAGTGACGCACTCGAAGCGGTGAGCATGTTTGCCTCCAAACTCGATGAGTCCGAGGTCATCCCGAAAACGGCCATCGGCTGGGTAGGTTGATGCGTATGGGCGGCCCGAACCTCCTCACCAGCCTTTGACGCCGCTCATATCAGGCAACTTGTGAGCGATGCCCTTGTGGCAATCGATGCAGGTTGCCTCGCCATTGGCCAGTGAGGTCGAGTGCATGCTCGAGGCGCGCTTGCTTTGCCGGGTGAAGTCCATGAATTCGAAGTTGTGACAATTGCGGCATTCTCGCGAGTCGTTGGCCTTGAGTCGGGCCCATTCGTGCTCGGCCAGTTCACGTCGCAGGGCGAGGAATTTGTCGCGGGTGTCGATGGTACCGAAAATCTTGCCCCAGACCTCCTTGGAGGCCTGCATCTTGCGCGCGATCTTATGGGTCCACTCGTGTGGCACGTGACAGTCCGGACAACTGGCGCGTACGCCGGAGCGGTTGGTGTAGTGGATCGTGTCCTTGAGCTCGACAAACACGTTGTCACGCATTTCATGGCAGGACACGCAGAACGTCTCGGTATTGGTCGCCTCCAGTGCAGTGTTGAAGCCGCCCCAGAAAACGATACCGGCGATAAAGCCCCCAAGCGTCAGGAAACCCAGGCTGTAATACAGGCTCGGACGACGCAGGACGCCCCAGTAGTCCTTGAGCAAGGCGAACAGTGCTTTCATGTTGCCTCCTCAAGGTTTCTTCGTGGCGTTGGCGTTGTCTTGCAGCAGTTTGTCGATTGTCTCGAAATTGTTTCCCACCAAAGGCTTCACGTCCGCCTGCGGTACATGGCACTGGTTGCAGAAGTACCGACGTGGTGAGACGGCCGCCAGCGCTTGGCCATCGCGGTCCATGTAGTGGGTGATGCTGATCATCGTTGCCTGGGTCCGTGCGCTGTTGGCACGGCTGTGACAGGACAGGCACTTGTTGCCGTTCGCGTCGACCTGATAGCCACGGATGGTGTGGGGAATGGTCGGCGGCTGATCCGGGTAATTACGCTCGCGTTTGAGGTCTTTGTTTTCTTCATCGGTAATGGGCGGGGCGGGCATGTTCTGGGATAGAGTGCCGCCGGGGCGACGCCCATCCGGAGCTGGCGCGTCGAGCGGGTAGTTGATTTCAGCCGCGATCACCACGCCAATCGCGGCAAGCAGAAACAAGGGCAGCATTCGAAAAAGCATCAGGGTTCTCCTCAGGCCACGCTGACCAACTCGATGCGTATCGCGCACTTTTTGTAGTCGGTTTGCTTGGAGATCGGGTCGGTGGCATCGAGCGTGACCTTGTTGATCAGCTTGTTGGCGTCGAAAAACGGCACGAATACCAATCCTTGAGGCGGCTTGTTGCGCCCGCGGGTTTCGATGCGCGCACGGATCTCACCGCGTCGGCTGATCAGCTTCACTTCACTGCCGCGCCGTGCTTTCAAGGCCTTGGCATCCTCGGGATGCATGTACACCAGCGCATCCGGCACGGCTTTGTAGAGTTCTTCGACTCGCTGGGTCATGCTGCCCGTGTGCCAGTGTTCAAGAACGCGCCCGGTGCTCAGCCAGAACGGGTAGTCCGCATCCGGTGCCTCGGCCGGCGGTTCGTAGGGGAGGGCGAAAATGATCGCCTTCTTGTCCGGATAGCCATAGAACTGCACCTCGCTGCCTTTCTCCACATAGGGGTCCAGCCCCTCGCGATAACGCCAGCGGGTTTCCTTGCCATCCACCACCGGCCAGCGCAGGCCCCGTTCACTGTGGTAACGGTCAAATGCGGCAAGGTCATGTCCATGGCCGCGACCGAATTGGGCGTACTCCTCGAACAGCCCCTTCTGCGGGTAAAACCCAAAGGCCTTGGCTTCATCGTTTTTGTAGCCGGCTTCCAACTGCTCGACGGGGAACTGGTCCACCTGGCCATTTTTGAACAGCACCTCGAAGAGGGTCTTGCCCTTGAGCTCAGGTGCCTTGGCGAGCAATTCGGCGGGCCAGGTTTCATCGGTGGTGAAGCGCTTGGAAAATTCCATCAACTGCCACAGGTCCGACCGGGCGTCTCCCGGTGCCGTCACCAACTGATGCCAGAATTGCGTGCGTCGTTCAGCGTTACCGAAGGCGCCTTCCTTCTCCACCCACATGGCGCTGGGCAGAATCAGGTCGGCGGCCTGGGCGGAAACGGTGGGGTAGACGTCGGAGACAATCATGAAATTGTCCGGGTTGCGCCAACCCGGCAGGACTTCCTGCATGATGTTCGGTCCGGCCTGCATGTTGTTGCTGGCCTGGGTCCAGCACACGTTGAGCACACCGTCCTTGAGCATGCGGCTCTGTTCCACCGCGTGGAAGCCGGGCTTTTCCTGGATGGTGCCGGCGGGCAGCTTCCAGATTTTCTCGGCGGTGACGCGATGCTTGGGATTGGTGACCACCAGGTCGGCCGGTAGTCGGTGGGAAAAAGTCCCCACTTCACGTGCCGTGCCACAGGCCGACGGTTGACCGGTCAACGAGAACGGGCTATTGCCCGGCTCACTGATCTTGCCGGTAAGCAGGTGGATGTTGTAGATCAGGTTGTTGGCCCAGACGCCACGCGTGTGCTGGTTGAACCCCATGGTCCAGAACGACACGACCTTACGCTTGGGGTCGGCATACAACTGTGCCAGGCTTTTCAGTCGCTCAGGGGCAACCCCCGTCTCCCTGGCGGTTCGCTCCAGCGTGTAAGGCTTGACGAAGGCGGCGTACGCCTCGAAGTCAATATCCGTCCAGGTGTTGGCCTTGCCGGCATTCTTCGCGCTGGTTTCCCGTGGGTCGTCAGGACGCAGGCCGTAGCCGATGTCGTCGGCACCCCGGGCAAAGCGAGTGTGCTTGCTGATGAAATCCTGGTTCACCGCGCCGCTTTCAATGATGTGGTTGGCGATGTAGTTAAGAATCAGCAGGTCGGTTTGCGGCTTGAACACCATGGGGATGTCGGCCAACTCGAAACTGCGATGTTCGAAGGTGGACAGCACCGCCACTTTCACATGGGGCTGGCTCAGGCGGCGATCGGTGACCCGGCTCCAGAGCACCGGGTGCATCTCGGCCATGTTCGAGCCCCAGAGCACGAAGGCATCGGTGGCTTCGATGTCGTCATAACAACCCATGGGTTCATCGGCGCCAAAGGTGCGCATGAAACCCATCACCGCCGAGGCCATGCAATGGCGGGCGTTGGGGTCGATGTTGTTGGTGCGAAAGCCGGCCTTCATCAGTTTGTTGGCGGCGTAGCCTTCCCAGACCGTCCACTGTCCGGAGCCGAACATACCGACCGATTCCGGCCCCTTGCTTTTCAGGGCCTGCTTGAACTTCAGCTCCATGATGTCGAAGGCTTGCTCCCAACTGACCGGCTGGAATTCGCCCTGCTTGTCGTACTGACCGTTCTTCATGCGCAACAGCGGCTGGGTCAGGCGATCGACGCCATACATGATCTTTGAAAGAAAATAGCCTTTCACGCAGTTGAGCCCACGATTGACTTCGGCCTTCACGTCGCCATGGGTGGCGACCACCCGGTTATCCCGGGTCGCGACCATCACGCTGCACCCGGTGCCACAGAACCGGCAAGGCGCCTTGTTCCAGTCCAGGATGACCATGTCCGCTTCGGTCACCAGGTTGCTGGCAGAGGTTACGATCGGCAGGCCCGCAGCGGCGGCTGCAATGGCGGCGGCCTGGGTCTTGACGAATGCACGGCGGGTCATGCTCATTCGATGTCTCCTTCGGGCTCGAGGAGTTCGTGATAGATCAACGCCGCGTTGAGTACGCCGGGCAGGTTGTTGATCTGGTCGATGCGTTGCAGGATCTGGTCTTCATGCACGGCTTCAAGCACTACCACCAGTTTTCCGGCGGCACTTTCCTGATGCAGCTCCAGGCCATCGAGCAGGCGCAGGTTGGCCTTGACCGTGTCGAACATCTCCGGTCGGGCAAGTACGACAAGACTGGCGATATGCAGGGTTTCGTCCATGAACGGGCTCCAATAGCCTCAAGAAAAAGCCACCGGTCAGTGGGGTGGGCCAGGAGGGCCATACAGCATCTGGAAAAACCAGACGAGGAAACCGTAGCCGCCGACGATGGCGACCGACAGCAGCGGAAAGAGGAACACGACAAGGAAGAGGAACAGCCGGGTTTCCTTGCGGCGTTCAGGTTTGCGTTCTTCAACCAACGACATTGGGGCTTCTCCAGCCGAACCTGCGTTGATACTAGATCACGATTGCTGGACTGGCCTGTGTGCCCGATTTGCTTTCGACCAACGGTCCCACCAAGGGCCAGTAAATGACTCTGACGATTGACCCGGACGGCGCGATGATGGGGAACATTTCTGAACTTTCACTGGGCAAATACTTCCACTACTCAGAGAGTCATACCACTGCCTGGCGCAACGCGAGGTACCCAACACGTGCATGTTTGAAGCAGAGCCAGAATATGAAAGTAACGCCCCCTAAATCCCGGACCTCCTTGCGCCGGGCGGTGACAGGACCGATGCTGTTTCTTTTCATTCTTGGCGATGTACTCGGCGCCGGTGTTTATGCGCTCGCCGGCACGATCGCGGGGGAGGTGGGCGGCGCGATCTGGATGCCGTTGCTGGTAGCATTATTCTTCGCAATGCTGACGGCCGGTTCGTATGCGGAGCTGGTCACCAAATACCCCCATGCGGGAGCGGCGTCGGTGTATGCCGAGAAGGCATTCAAGTCACCGCTTATTTCGTTTTTGGTCGGGTTCTGCATGCTGGCTGCGGCTGTCACAAGCGCTGCCGGTCTTTCGCTGGCTTTCGCGGGTGATTATCTGGGCGCATTTGTTCAGGTCTCACCGCACGTCGCGGCCCTGGTGTTTCTGGTGGTCATAGCGCTCTTGAATGCCAGGGGAATAAAAGAGTCTCTGGGGGCGAATCTGGTGATGACGCTCATAGAACTGTCAGGCCTGATTCTGGTCGTTGTGGCTGCCGCCTGGTTTTTCCGTTCCGGTGATGCTCACCTGGAAGCCGCGTTGCAATTCAAGCCGGGGGTCAGTCCGATGCTGGCGGTGTTGGGGGCGGCATTGCTGGCCTTCTATTCGTTTGTCGGCTTTGAAACATCCGCCAATCTGGCTGAGGAAATACGTGATGTTCGAAAGGTCTATCCGCGCGCCTTATTTGCGGCATTGTTGACCGCCGGGGTCGTCTACATGGCCGTTGGTGTCGCAGCCTCTTCAGTGCTGCCGATGGAGCAACTGGTCGCAACGTCGGCCCCGTTGCTGGAAGTCGTCCGGGCATCGGGATTGAACATTCCACCTCGCGTGTTTGCCTTTATCGCGCTCATCGCCGTGGCCAACGGAGCGTTGCTGACTCTGATCATGGCCAGTCGACTCGCCTATGGAATGGCGTGTCTGGGGCTGTTGCCGGAGGCCTTGGCGCAGGTACTGCCCAACAGACGTACGCCTTGGGTCGCTATCATCGCCACGACCCTTGTATCTATTGCGTTGACACTGACCGGCACCCTTGCTGCATTGGCCCAGACAGTTGTTCTGCTGTTGCTTTTCGTATTCCTCAGCACAAATCTGGCGGTATTGGTGTTAAGGCGTGACACGGTTGAGGAAGCGCATTTTCGGGTGCCAACCTGGGTGCCCGTTCTGGCTATCGTTTCGTGTTTGATATTGCTCAGTCAGCAAAGCCTGGAAACCTGGCTTCGCGGTGCAGCCTTGATGGTTGTCGGAATATTGCTTTACGCCTGCACGCGTATCGCGATGCCCGTGGCGATAAAGCCTGGCTAGCGGGCTGGAGGAGTCCCGTCGGTAATCATGGACTCAAACGTCCTCCAGAAAGCTCGGACTGTGCCGATTCAAACGGTGTCGACTACAGTTCCTTGCATGTGCAGGGGATGCCCCG
Source organism: Pseudomonas sp. P105 (assembly GCF_032614175.1). Classification (NCBI taxonomy): domain Bacteria; kingdom Pseudomonadati; phylum Pseudomonadota; class Gammaproteobacteria; order Pseudomonadales; family Pseudomonadaceae; genus Pseudomonas; species Pseudomonas sp. P105. Next base: position 3,481,221 of record NZ_CP126693.1, on the reverse strand, counting down.
TTAAGCAACGGAATACTGATCATGACCCAAGACTCCTCCGACCCAGCCTTCAAATCCCTCGGTTGCGCCGAATGCCGCAACCATGAGGCGCTGGGGTTCGACTTCACAATGGCCTTTCAACCCATCTTCAATGTACGAACGCGCACCGCGTTCGCTTATGAGGCGTTGGTGCGGGGCGTCAATGGCGAATCGGCAGGCTACATTCTTGGACTGGTCAATGACGGTAACCGCTACCGGTTCGACCAGGCGTGTCGCGTGAAGGCGATCGAGGAAGCCGCCCGGCTGGGCATTCTGGACATTGCCGATTGCCTGCTCAGCATCAATTTCCTGCCCAATGCCGTGTACAGGCCCGAGACCTGTATCCGGGCAACCCTGGAAGCCGCACGTAATACAAACTTCCCGCCAAACCGACTCATGTTCGAAGTGACGGAAGGCGAGAAAGTGGTAGATCCTGAGCACCTCAAGTCGATTTTCGTGGAGTACGAGCGCCAGGGTTTCACCACCGCCATTGACGATTTCGGCTCCGGTTACTCAGGACTCAATCTGCTGGCCATGTTTCAGCCGCAAGTGCTGAAGATTGATATGGCGTTGACCCGCACGATTGATCAAGACACCGTCAAGCAAGCGATTGTCGAGGGTATCGTCCTGGTCGCCAAACGCCTGGGCATTACCGTCATAGCCGAGGGCATTGAGACGCGAGGGGAAAGCGCCGCGCTTCTGGAGCTGGGTATCGATCTGATGCAGGGATACCTGTTCGCAAGACCTGAGGTCGGTCGCCTCCCGCCTGGCAGTTTTGACTGAGGCGTACGGGCCGTTCAAGGCGTTTTCCAAAGACAGCTTTTTTGTTCGCTGGGTGAGATGGCAGAGGCTTTTCACGGTTTTTGTCGGCCGTGGTTGATCCAGCGGGAAGCACCCAATATATAAAAAGCTCCTCCCGCGATAATAAAGAGCGCGAGCATGTAGAAAATGCTGTGGGGCGGTTGCGTGGCCAGGACCACGCCGCAGAGCAACGGCCCGGCCGCGGCCCCCAGGTTGCCGAGGTTCTGCGCGGCGTAGTACATGCCGCGCAGATGGTTGGGCGCGATGTTGTCGATGAACATGTATTCCGCGGGGAATACGATTATTTCCCCGACAGTGAATACAGCCATGGACATCACCCAGAACATCACCGAGTTGGACAGGGCGAAACCGGCCAGGCCCATGAGGAACATTCCCAGCCCGGCCACTAGCCAAAGATTCAGATGCCGATGGGATATTTTCTTGCCGATGGAATATTGCAAGCTGATCACCATCAGCGCATTGGTCGTGACGATAGCGCTGATGATTCGGTAGGTGTTCTCCGGCGTGGTTGTAACCACCAGATACTGCGAGAGATAGGCGGTGAACTGGCCGAAGACCACGGCGCTGAGCAGGCCGCCTAGTGTGAAACATACCAGCCGGTAATCCTGGAGCAGAACCTTGCCCACCGCCAGGAAAGGCGCAGGCGTCTGGCCTGCGTCGACGGGGGCGGAATGTCTGTCGCCCCAAACGAAGTAAATGAGAAAGAAGCCGGCACCGAGCCCGGCAGACAATAGAAAGGGCAAGCTGATCCCTAGCTTGGCAATTCCCGCCCCGAGAAACGGTCCGACGGCATAGCCGATGTTGGTCAACGTGTATTTGATCGAGAACACTTCGCTGCGTTCGGCGGCGGGGAGCAAGCTGCCAAATCCCGCTTTGACCGCTATATCGATGACGGCATATGCCAGATTGATCAGCACCAGGCAGATGAAAAAAAGCCAGAGTTCGCGCGTCACGACTGCCCCAAGGAACCCCAGGCTGAACAACCCACTGAACCCCAGAATGAGTCGGTAGCTGGATAGCCTGTCAACCAGGAAACCGCCATAGAGGCTCAATAGCGATCCAATGATCAGTGTGCTGCCGATGACCACTCCGATATCCGCCACACCCATGGCGAAGTTTTCGGACAGATAGATAACCAGATAGGGCAGCGTGATCGCTCGGCTCAACGTCAGTATCGAAGACGCGCAAAGCAGCAGGTTGACGGTCGTGGGGTAGTTTCTAAGGGTAGCGAGCATCCTTGCCTCTTTGTTCAATCGATCATTGCCAGGGGCGCAGCGTGGCGCAATACGCTCGCGGCAAGTTTACTGAGGAATCCAGTTCTGATTTATGATGGATTTTCCATTGCAGGTTGAACTCAATTCATCAATAACAGGACGCCTAATGTTTTCCTCCGAGCGATTGAAGGGGATCGATGTCTTTGTCTGCGTCGCCGAATCCGGCAGCTTCAAGGTCGCCGCAGAGCGGATGAGCCTCACGGGCTCGGCCATCAGCAAAAGCGTCGCCCGTCTGGAGAGCCGCCTTGGCGCTCGATTGTTCGATCGCACCACCCGGCGGGTATCGCTGACGGACGCTGGGACGGCGTTCTATCGCACCTGCACGGGGGTGCTTGCAGACCTTGAAGAGGCCGAGCTGTCTCTGCGTGCTGAAGACGCCGAGCCACAGGGCAGGGTCCGGCTTGACCTTCCGGCAGCCTTTGGTCGTTCGCAAGTGATGCCCATCATCTTGCGGTGTATCCAGGACTATCCGCGGCTGGTGCCGCACATCTCGTTCACGGATCGTTTCATCGACCCTCTCCAGGAAGGCGTGGATATCGTCGTCACCATTGGCGGCTCACAGGTTTGGCCTGACGCGCTGGGGCATCGTTACCTGGGTCGTGAATGGCATGTCTTCTGTGCTTCACCCATGTACTTGGCCAAGCATGGCATCCCCATGACCGATCGCGATCTGGAACATCACCAGTGCATCGCCTATGGCTGGCCGGACGGCAAGCTCAGTCCGTGGAATTTTGCCGGTGAGCGTCCCGGCGAGACGGTAAGAAAGCAGGTGTCGCCAGCGTTGGTCGTGGGGGACGGTGAAGGGCTGGTTGCTGCGGTATCGGCCGGGTGCGGGATTGCACAGTTACCTTCATGGTTGATCCAGCGGCAGCTTGAGGAGGGCACGTTGATTGAGGTGCTTGCCCATCTGGCAACCGACGGAATGGTGATCAACCTTGCCTGGCAGAAAAGCCGTGAGAAGCTTCCCAAGGTCAGTGCCTTGCTGGAAGCACTTGCGGCCAATTTGTGTCAGCCGGTAGAAGGCAATCCTCGCAAAGCCGTGGACGTCTAACCCAGCGGATCATGGCAGCAGACACACAGCTTGTTGCCGTCGAGGTCTCGAAAATAGGCGCCGTAATAGTCGGGGTGGTAATGGGGCCTCAATCCAGGCGCTCCCTCACACGTTCCTCCCAGGGCCAGCGCCATTGCGTGGCTGCGTGCGACAAGCTCCCGGCTGGGTGCCAGCAGCGCCACCATCTGACCGTTACCGGGCGCGCTTGGGTTGCCGTCAAATGGTTTTCCAATCACGAAGATCGGCCGAGGCGAGCCCTCGCAAACCCAACCGGCCCAGCCTTTAGTGGCGTCGCAGAACTTCAACGTAAGGCCCAGCCCGGCCATTATCTTTGAATGGAAAGCGAACGCGCGGTCGAAATCGCCTATGCCTAGGAAAACGTGAGAGATCATGCTGGCTATCCTTGCGGTCAGGGAATCGAATGAGTCTGGCGCGAAACGATGATCAGTGAAAGATGCATCACCGGGTGCGCCTGGCGATGTTCTCCTCGTGTCGGGCGCGGTCGGTCGATTCACTGGATGTCAGGATGATACGAACGGCCACAACCACGCCGACAAGAACACCGGCTAGCCCTGAGGTTTCCCAAAGTGTGGGCAGCCGCTGATGAAACATCAGGCCCAGTATCGTCGCGAAGAGCGACTCCAGGGATATCAGTTGCCCGCTAAGCACCATGGGCAGGCGACGGGACGCGGCATTCCACGCCCAGGCCCCGACGACCGATGACATCAGCGCGATAAAGAGCCCCCAGGCATACAACGGCCCAGCCACGGAAACACTGAAGCCCAGACTTGGCAGTTTCAGAAGATCAAGCACCAGTACGGCGGGTAAGGCGATCAAGGTGCCCAGCCCGGCGCCTGCCATCATCAAGCCGGTCCAGGCCCCTGATGCGTTGACGGCAAGTTTTTCCAGGCCCCTTTGATTCAACGCGGCGAATACGAGCCAGAGGATCACTGCGCTGATTGAAAAGAACAGCCCCTTGCGCCAGGCACTGTCGCCAGTTGGGAGGTGATTGAGACTGCCGACGTTCAACAGCAACAGCCCGCCTGTCATCAACGCCAGTGGTATCACGAGCTTGCGCCATTCGAGGGTTCTGCTCGTGGCGTTGCCGAGCACGGCCTGCAGAAGCGGCACCATGCCAATAAGTGCAGGGGTCAGTACCGGCCCTCCGTAAATCACTCCGGCGGCAATGCAAGTGCTATAGCCGAGGTACCCGATAATTCCCAGGCTTGCGCCAAGAAGCTGCTGTTCGCGGCTCAGGCGTCGAAGTCGAGCTCGATAGAACACCATGACGCCCATACCCAGCGTCCCGGCGATCAGAAACCGAACGATCATCAAGTCGTAGATCGAATAGGCACCGGTGACGTAGGGCGCTACGAAATTCAAGGCCCAACTCAGAGTGGCGACGACGGCGAGGGCCACGCCTGCGGTGGTGTTTGAGTCATTCCTGAGCATCGGTCTATCCATGAGATATTCAGCTCATGTTGCGCAGCGTCAGGGCTATGCTACAAACGAGTTCTCGGCCACGGATGCATTACCGGTGATTATGAATACGCTTGGAAAGTCTTTACCGCCGCTCGCCAGTTTATTGCCTTTTGAAGCGGCGGCGCGGCTGGAGAGTTTTTCGAAGGCCGCCGAGGAGCTGCACATTACCCAAGCGGCGATCAGTCGGCAGATACGGGGACTTGAAGAGAATCTTGGGCTAAAGCTCTTCAGTCGGCGCAACCGCGCAGTGTTTCTCACCCAGGAAGGACGCGAGCTAGGGCGTGTGGTGAGCAGCGCCTTGCGCAGTATCAGCGATGTCGCCGAGACCCTTCGCCAGGCGCCTGGCAAGAACCGTGTCGTTCTGCTGTGCCAATTGTGCGAGGCGTTCTACTGGCTGATGCCGCGCCTTTCGTCATTCCACCAGCAATACCCGGAGATCGAAATCCAGGTGGCCACTTCAACCCGGCCGCTGACTGAATTCAATGAGCATTTTGACGTGGCCTTGCAAAGCACCGGGCGCCCCAGTGGTGCGCATGTTCTGGTCTTTACCGCTAGCGATGAGGTGTTTCCGGTGTGCAGTCCGCAATACCTCAATGTCCAAGCGCCCATGCAGGTCAGTGAGCTTGCTCGCCACACGCTTTTGCACTATCGCACTACGCCGCCTCACTGGATGCAGTGGGAGGGTTGGCTAAAAGCGTTTGGACAGATACCGGCTGTTGATCTTCAAGGCACTGTATTTGACAGCTACCCCTTGATGCTTCAGGCGGCGGTGGAGGGGCACGGAATTGCACTGGGATGGCGCCGCACCGCCGCAAGGCTGATTGAGCGTGGGGCTTTGGTGAGGCCTTGCGCGCAAAGTGTTCCCTTGCCTGAAGCGATATCGGTTTTCAGAAATTCGCACGCAGCAGATCGCGCTGAAGTGAGCGCACTGATCGAGTGGCTTGAGGGGGAGTTGGCAAGTGAGGGCTGACGGCTGTCACCCTGGCGGATTTGCGTGAATCCACTAGAACCTGGCTTGCTTGCACAGGTCATCTGAAAGAAATCAGGTGTGGATTAGTATTTATGCAAAGTGTCTGTGTTTACACAGTGGGTCATTCGACCCGAACCCTCGAACAGTTCGTGGAGATCGTCAGCGGTTTTGGTGTCGATACCATTGTCGATATCAGGACCGTCCCGCGATCACGGACAAATCCTCAATACAATCTGGATACGCTTGCACACCGACTGGCCGAATTCGATATCGGGCATCAACAGATTCCGGAGCTTGGCGGATTACGAAAAAAATCAAAGACCGTTGCCGATGAGGTCAACGCATTCTGGGTCAATCGAAGTTTCCATAACTACGCGGACTACGCCCTTTCGCAAGAATTTGAGGTCGGTCTGAATCGCCTCCTCGCGCTCAGCAAGACTCACCACTGCGCCATCATGTGTGCGGAGGCTGTTTGGTGGCGTTGCCATCGCAGGATCGTCGCCGACTATCTGTTGCTTCGCGGTGTAGAAGTCATCCATATCATGGACAAAGATAAAGCCAATACAGCGGTGTTGAGTCCGGCTGCGAAGGTTCACGGGCTGAAATTGACTTATCCCGCTGGAGAGTGAACAGGGCTACTGAGCTGTGTCGGCCACTGGCTGCCGAGCTTCGGTGCGCACCACCATCCAGATGCCGATCCCGGACACCGCCATGCCCGACACCATTTGCCAGGAAAGAGGTTCGTTGAACATCGCCCAGGCCCACAGCATCGTAACGGGGGGGCTGAGGTACAGGACGCTGGCGACCCGGGTGGCTGACGCGCGGCGCAGGCACAGCCAGTAGAGCCCATATCCGCCAATCGTAGACAAGCCCGCGGTCCACAGGACACTCAAGATAAAACCTGTGCTGGGTATCGGTGCGAGGCTGCCCTGTAAGCCCTCGACCAAAGCGAAGGCAAAGCCCGAAACACAGCATTGCAGCCATAGGTTGGGGAGTAGGCCCAAGGACTGCGATGGCGGGAGGTGCTTTTGCCACAATGTCGCGACGGCGAGTGAAAGCATGCCAAGCAGCGGCAGCGCATAAGCCCATAAGGGCGCATCGCCCCAGGCCAGCGCGCCATGTGTCACCAGCGCGGCCCCGATCAGGCCGATGACCAGGCCGGCCCAAACCGGCCAGGCCAGTCGCTGTCCCAGGACGCCCGCGGCCAATAAAGCCAGGCCCATGGGCAGAAGGTCGGCGAACAGGGCAGCGAGCCCGGCCGGTACGCCCAAGGCAATGCCTTGGGTAATACCCGCCAGATACCCCGCCATGGCCAGCAAACCGATGCCGGCGTTTTTCAGCAGCACGGCAGCCGAGGTTCGCCTCAAGTTCCTGGCGACAAACGGGAACAGAACGAGCGTGACCAGCACGCAGCGCCAGAACACGACCAGTAACGGCGGCGCGTAATCAAGCGAGAAGCGCGCGCCGATGAAGCCTGAACTCCAGCTCAACACCAGCGCCGCCTCGAGTAAGAACAGAGGTATCGCCTGGTGCCATTGAGGTTTGGAGAGAGCAGGGCATGAGATCGATCGGTATGCATTCATGCCCACAGGCTACGAAAGCAGGCTAATCTAATAAATCAAAATATAGTGCAGCAGTCATTCACAAAGGTTGAATTATGCCGGCCATACTCGATATCGAACTGATACGGACTTTTCATGCGGTGGCGCGCATCGGCAAATTCAGTGCGGCGGCGGAGCAACTGCACAAAAGCCCGGCAGCGGTGAGCGTGCACATCCAGCGGCTGGAAGCGGTCGCCGGTGGACGATTGCTCAACCGTGACAATCAGGCGGTTTCCCTGACCGCACTGGGCAAGCGTTTGCTCCTGTCTACCACCGAGTTGCTCAGTACCCACGACCGGGTCTTGGCCGATCTGCATGGCACCCGTCTGGCGGGGCGTATCACCTTGGGCGTGCCGGATGAATATGCGGACCATGTCATCCGCGACATCCTTCCGACATTCGCAGCCGCCTGGCCGAACGTGGTACTGGAGCTCAGGACGGCGCCAAGCTACGCGCTACGTGATCAGGTTCAACGTGAAAAACTCCAGGCTGCGATGATTGCCCGGCCGAAGGAGCTGCCGGACACAGAGTCGCTGCGGTTAACCTCCACGACACCTGTTTGGGTCGGCCCGATCAATAGCGTGATTGCCTCGACGCAGCCGCTGCCACTGGCCGTGCATGCGGCGCAGTGCCCTTATCGACAAGCCATGGTGGAAGCGCTGAAGCAATGCGCTCGCAAGTCGCGCATTGTCCTGGAAAGCCCCTCCACCCAGGCCGTCAAGGCGTGTGTGGAGGCCGGCTTGGCGATCAGTCTGATAGACCGGGCCCGGGTGACGGACAAGATGCAGATCCTCGATGATCTGCCCCGGGTGCCGGAGCACGAGGTGGTGTTCATTCGAGCGCAGGCGTCCCATGCCGATGAGGCGGTGAACCTGCTCTCCCGAGCCATGCAGCAATATTTTCGGCTTTGATGAAAGGGGCGGGGCAATCCCGCCCACCAGGTTTATTTTTTACTGCCCGACAACGGCGGCGTACGCGGTGGGACCACCCGTTTGGAGCCCAGCGACTCAAACGCCGAAGCCAGGCGCAACAGGGTCGAATCGTCATAGGCACGTCCGGCAAACGTCAGCCCTACAGGCATGCCAATGTCCGCCATCACGCCCATCGGCACAGTAACGGTGGGCACGCCCAGGTGCCGGATGGCCAGGTTGCCATTGGCGACCCAGACCCCGTTGCTCCAGGCGATATCGGCGGACGCCGGGTTGATATCTGCATCTGCGGGGCCAACGTCGGCGACTGTCGGGAATATCACCGCATCGAGCCCTAGCCGGTCCATCCAGTCTTCAAGATCGATTCGACGTGTCTGTTCAAGGCCCCGCAGTCCGTCCGCCAGGGTGGGGATCTGGTCCCACGGCGTAATGCCGCGTTCGGCCATCCTGACGTATTCATCCATGCCAGCGGCCAGGTCGTCCTCACGGTTGGGCAGGGTGCCCGGGTCGTGGGGGAATATCAGCGGTCCGTCAACATCGGCCAGGCGATTGAGTTTCGGATCACCGTTGGCCCGCAGAAAGTCATCGAACGCCCAGGCCGACAGGTCCCACAACTCATGGTGCAGGAACTCCTTGGACACCAGGCCCCGAGTGAATACGGTCGGCGCGCCCGGACGATCACCTTCGCAGTTGGACACCAGCGGGAAATCGACCTCAATCACTTGCGCGCCACAGGCTTGGAGCGCCTTGCGGGCGTCTTCCCACAGGGCCATGACCGAGGCTCGGGTGTTGATTCGCTGCCCCGTCGGCCCGCCAATGCCGGGAGCCTCAGCCGTGCCCGCTTCGGGATCGGCGTTGATGTACATGCGCGGAACTCCGAAGCGGACCCCAGCGAGTGCTTCCTTATGGGCGGCAAGGCCCGGGTATGAGGCGGGGCGAACCGAGTCGACAGGCGGGAGGGGCACCCAGGGTTGCATGCGCCACAGATCGCCCCGGGTATCAGGATCGTCCGCCACCACGACGTCGAGCACTTCGAGAAGATCCGCCATCGTCCTGGCATAGGGCACGACGACGTCCATTGTTGGCGTCAACGGCCAGTTGCCGCGTACCGAAATCACCCCGCGCGAAGGTGTATAGGCACACAATCCGTTGTTCGAGGCCGGGCCCCGGCCGCTCGACCAGGTTTCTTCGGCAAGGCCGAACGCGGCGAAACTGGCTGCCGTTGCAGTGCCTGCACCGTTCGAGGAGCCCGATGCGAAAGGGGCGGTGAGGTAGTCCGCGTTATAGGGGCTTTCAGCCCGGCCATAGACACCGCGCTGCATGCCGCCATTGGCCATGGGCGGCATGTTGGTCTTGCCCAGGCAGATCGCCCCGGCGGCGCGAAGCCGTTCGATGGTGAACGCATCGCGATAAGCGATCAGGTTCGCGAACGCCGGACTGCCAGAAGCCGCCGTGAGCCCCTTCACCAGATAACTGTCCTTGGCGGTATAGGGAATGCCATCGAGCGGACCGAGGGTTTGTCCCTTGGCCCGACGGGCATCGGACGCCTGTGCTTCTTCCAGGGCATCGGGGTTTCGCACGACCACAGCGTTGAGGGCGGTGGACGTGTCGGCGCCGTCATAGGCATCGATCCTGGCAAGGTAGGCCTGGACGAGTTCGACCGCGGTCGTCTGACCGGACTGGAGCGCTGCGCGCAGTTGTGCGATGGAGACTTCGGTAATTTCGATCATGCTGTTACCGTTGCGGCTGACTGGGGGTGTGACGCGCGGGGCCATTCAAACTGGGTCTTGGGCACTTCAGACATCTCAAAGTGGGTTCTCATGTCGGTTGCATGCACTTTACTACGGGATAACCGCCAGAGGGCCTAATTAGAAAACCGCCCACACTCGGGCAGTACCTTTTGTATAGAATACGGCCCAAGGGTGTCACCGCAAAACGCGGCAGGGCAGGTTTAATCAAGCGCAGGTCGGGCCGCCAGCGCGGAGTCGCTGTGCCTATGAGCCCGGAACCGTTGCGCCTGAATAATAAAAGTGAGTCACCTTCCGCCATGGCTTTCCTCTCCCGTTTTTTCGCCGCTGAATCCGCTGGCGGCCTGATTCTGATGGCTTCCGCCCTGGCCGCGCTGATCGTAGCCAATTCGCCCTGGTCAGAAGTGTACTTCTCCACGCTGCACATCAAAGCCCTGGGGCTTTCGGTGGGGCACTGGATCAATGATGGCCTGATGGCTCTGTTCTTTTTACTGGTCGGCCTTGAGATCAAGCGTGAAATGCTTGAAGGCCAGTTGTCGAGTTGGGGCCAACGAGCCCTTCCGGGATTTGCGGCGCTGGGCGGTATGCTGCTGCCGGGCTTGATCTACGTGGCGATCAACTGGGGTAATGCACAGACTTTGAGCGGCTGGGCGATTCCCACCGCAACTGACATCGCGTTTGCTTTGGGGGTGTTGTCGCTGCTGGGCAAGCGTGTGCCCATCTCCTTGAAAATCTTTCTCTCCGCGCTGGCGATTCTGGATGACCTTGGGGCCGTCCTCATCATCGCGATCTTCTACACCAGCGATTTGTCGACGAACATGCTGCTGGCGTCCCTGGGCGTTACGGCACTGCTGGTGGTACTCAACCGTTGCGGCGTCAAGCGGCTGTTTCCCTATGTGATAGCCGGTGCACTGCTCTGGTACTTCATGCTGCAATCGGGCATCCATGCGACCTTGGCCGGGGTCATTCTTGCCCTGTGTATCCCCCTTGGAGACTCCAACGAAGGCGGGTGGTCGCCACTGCTCTACCTCGAAGAAAAGATGCATCCATGGGTGGCTTTTGCGGTTGTGCCCATCTTCGGCTTCGCCAATGCCGGCGTGTCCCTGGCCGGTATTTCGCCGAATAATCTGCTTGATCCGGTACCGATGGGCGTGGCGATGGGGCTGTTGCTGGGCAAGCAGCTTGGGGTGTTCGGGTTGGCGGCGCTGGCCATTCGTTTCGGCTTGGCCAAACTGCCTGAGGGGGCCAGATGGTCGCAGATGTACGGCGTGGCGCTGTTGTGCGGGATCGGATTCACCATGAGCCTGTTCATCGGTGCGCTGGCATTTCCCAATGCGCCGCATCTGGTCGATGAGGTCAAAGTCGGTGTGCTGCTGGGCTCGACCCTGTCGGCCATCATCGGCGTCATGTTGCTGATGAAAGTAGGTCCCAAGAAAAACTGATGTGAGACGCGGCAGGGGCATTGTCCATGCCGCGTTATCCAGTTCGTCTCGCCTGGGTTAACCACAGTATTTCTCGTTCGCAGCGATGCTGTGGTCATGGTGAGGCGGTTGGCGTCATCTCTACGCCTTCTTTCGGGAACCAGGCCTGGGTCCGGTTGGCAAAAGCCACCAGCGACAGCATCACCGGCACTTCCACCAGCACCCCGACCACGGTGACCAGGGCCGCCCCGGAGTTAAGGCCGAACAAACCAATTGCCACCGCCACCGCCAGCTCGAAGAAATTCGAGGTGCCGATCAGGGCGCAGGGTGCCGCCACGTTAAAGGGTACTTTCCATAGCCGCGCCGCCGCGTAAGCAATGGCAAAAATGCCGTAGGACTGGATCAGCAAGGGCACGGCAATCAAAGCAATCAGCAGTGGTTTATCCAGAATGATCTGCCCCTGAAACCCGAAAAGCAGCACCACGGTGCCCAGCAGGCCGAGTATCGACAGGGGTTTGACCCGAGCGTTGAAGCGCGTGACCGCATACTCGGCCTCGCCGGCGTTTTGCGCCGAGGCACTGAGCTTCAGCCGGGTGAGTACCCCGGCAATCAGCGGGATCAACACATACAGCCCGACCGAAAGGATCAGGGTTGCCCAAGGCACCTCAATGTCAGTCACGCCGAGCAACAGCGCCACCAGCGGCGCGAAGGCGAAGATCATGATCACGTCATTCAGTGCCACCTGCGCCAGGGTGTAGGTGGCGTCGCCGCGTGTCAGCTGCGACCAGACGAACACCATGGCAGTACACGGCGCGGCACCGAGCAGGATCAGACCGGCGATGTACTGGCCGGCATCGCGAGGATCGATCAGGTCGATAAAGAAATAATGAAAGAACAACACCCCCAGCCCGGCCATGGTGAACGGTTTGATCAACCAGTTGACCACCAGGGTGATGATCAGCCCCTTGGGCCGTTCGTGAATGCGCTTGAGGCTGGAGAAGTCCACCGACACCATCATCGGATAGACCATCAGCCAGATCAGTACCGCGACAATGAAATTGACCGAACCGTATTCATAATCGGCCATGGTCTGGAACAGCCGTGGGAACAGACTGCCCAGACCAATGCCGGCGGCGATACAGAGGGCGACCCACACTGACAGGTAGCGCTCGAAAAAGCCGATGGGCTGGCGGGTGCTCATACTCAAACCTCTTCTTTGTACGTCTGCGCGCACAGGTTCCGGATGCAGAGCGTATATGGAAAAAAACATATATTTCTGAACTGAGCGCGATCCTGTTCAGAGAATACCCCCAAGAGGATTCTATCTCGTTCTGATTGTAGACGTTGCGTGGCAGGGAAAATAAACGGCGGGGGCTTTACCTTATATTCGGATAATCATATATTCGGTTTTCCGTATATTGGATGAGGCTTCATCATGACTGGCAAAGCCCGCGTTCTCTTCGTCTGCACCGCCAACGCTGCTCGTTCCCAGTTAGCCCAAGCGCTGCTCAGGCACACGGATTCGGAACATTTCGAGGCGTTCAGCGCCGGCACGGTTCCGACCGCGGTCGACCCGCGCACCTTCGAGGTCTTGTCGCACCTTGGAATCAGTACTGACGGGTTACGCAGCAAGTCGATTGATGAGTTTCAGGGAGAGCGTTTCGATTACGTGATTACCCTGTGCGATAAAGCAACTGCGCAGTGCCAGTCGCTCCCCGATGCTGGCGAGGCGTTGACCTGGAGCTTTGAAGATCCGGTCACCAGCACCAAGCCCGACGCGTTCCGTCACACGCTTCACGAAATTCATGAGCGCATCAAGATGTTTGTCTTGGTGAAAACCAAACACTGAGAACTGAAATGGCTGACCATCTGACCCCGACCACTGTCTTCAAATGCCTGGCCGACGACAATCGGGTGCGCATGATGCTGCTGATCACCCGAGAGGGGGAGTTGTGCGTCTGCGAGCTGACCTGTGCGTTGAACGAGAGTCAGCCCAAAGTCTCCAGGCACTTGGCGCAGTTGCGCACCTGCGGTTTGCTCTCGGACCGTCGGCAAGGTCAATGGGTTTACTACCGACTGCACCCCAATCTTCCTGACTGGGTGCTGCAGGTACTGACCGTGGTACTCGAAACCAACAAGCACTGGTTAAGCCCCGATGCCAAGCGTCTGGAAGCAATGGGGGACCGTCCTGAACGGGTCGCCATTTGTTGTGAGAGCAAAATTGCCTGACGAGCCCCGGTAGACGATGCCGCTGGCTCGATGATTCCCAAAGCGCCGTCGCGCAGGAAAAGACTATGTTTGATGACTCTATTCCCCAACTCGAAACCGAACTGGCCGATCTTCCGTCGACAGACAAACTCGGTATCGAAACCACATCCAGCCACAAGCCACGCATTTTGCTGCTGTACGGATCGACGCGCGAGCGTTCCTTCAGTCGCCTGCTGGTAGAGGAGGCCGCTCGGTTGTTGGAGCACTTCGGCGCCGAGGCGCGGATTTTCAATCCGTCGGGGCTGCCGCTGCCGGATGACGCGCCGGTCGATCATCCCCGGGTCCAGGAACTGCGCGAGCTGATGCAGTGGTCCGAAGGCCAGGTCTGGTGCTCGCCGGAACGCCACGGGTCCATGAGCGCGGTGTTCAAGGCGCAGATTGATTGGGTACCGCTGGCGATGGGCGCGGTACGCCCGACCCAGGGCAAAACCCTCGCTGTCATGCAGGTATGCGGTGGCTCGCAGTCATTCAACGTGGTCAATCAGCTGCGGGTGCTGGGACGCTGGATGCGCATGTTCACCATTCCCAACCAATCTTCCGTGCCGAAGGCCTATATGGAGTTTGACGACAGCGGCCGGATGAAGCCTTCACCGTTCTATGACCGCGTGGTGGATGTGATGGAGGAGTTGGTGAAGTTCACGCTGCTGCTTCGCGACCGCCAGGATTACCTGGTCGACCGCTATTCCGAGCGCAAGGAGTCGGCGCAAGAATTGATGAATCGCGTCAATCAGCGCTCCATCTGAGTCAAGCCCAACGCCTGGTTCGACCGGCAGTCGAACTCCATAGACACCAGCCACAGGAGCACAACAACATGACGATCAAAGTGGGTATCAACGGTTTTGGGCGTATTGGTCGCCTGGCATTGCGGGCCGCCTGGCATTGGCCGGAGTTCGACTTTGTGCAGATCAACGACCCGGCGGGTGACGCCGCGACCCATGCGCATCTGTTGAACTTCGATTCGGTGCATGGTCGCTGGAATGCAGAGGCTGGCTCCGAGGACGACAACATCGTCATCGATGGCAAGCGGATCAAGGTCACAGCCAATAAAGCGATTGCCGACACCGATTGGTCGGGCTGCGATCTGGTGATCGAAGCCAGCGGAAAAATGAAGACGGTTGCCGTGCTTCAGGGTTATCTCGACCAGGGTGTGAAGCGCGTGGTGGTCAGCGCCCCGGTGAAGGAGAAGGGCGCATTGAACGTCGTCATGGGCGTCAATCATCAGTTGTTCAAACCCGACGATCATGCCATCGTCACCGCCGCTTCATGCACCACCAACTGCCTGGCGCCAGTGGTGAAAGTCATCCACGAGAAGCTCGGCATACGCCACGGTTCGATCACCACCATTCATGACCTGACCAACACCCAGAGCATCCTCGATCAACCCCACAAGGACCTGCGCCGTGCGCGGGCTTCGGGCATGAGTCTGATTCCCACCAGCACCGGCTCGGCCACGGCCATCGCGGAAATCTTCCCGGAGCTGCGCGGGCGCCTCAATGGTCACGCCGTGCGCGTGCCGCTGGCCAACGCTTCGCTGACCGATTGTGTCTTCGAGGTCGAGCGAGCCACCACCGTCGAAGAAGTGAATCAGTTCCTCAAGGACGCTTCCGAGAACGAACTCAAGGACATCCTCGGTTTTGAGGAGCGCCCATTGGTGTCCATCGATTACCGAACCGACCCGCGCTCGTCGATCATTGATGCGCTGTCGACCATGGTCATCAATGGCACCCAGGTCAAACTCTACGCCTGGTACGACAATGAATGGGGCTATGCCAACCGTACCGTGGAACTGGCCCGGATGGTCGGTCGAACAGTCTGAGGAACGGTCATGAAAGCGTTGTCAGCCCTCGCTCCGCAAGTGCGGCAGTACCTGCTCGTCACCGGCAATTACTGGGCCTTCACCCTCACCGATGGCGCCTTGCGCATGTTGGTGGTGCTGCATTTTCATGCGTTGGGCTACAGCCCGCTGCAAATCGCCGCGTTGTTTTTGTTCTACGAAATCTTTGGCGTGATCACCAACCTGGTGGGCGGCTACCTCGGTGCCCGGCTTGGCCTGAACCGAACCATGAATATCGGCCTGGGGATGCAGGTCGTGGCGCTGTTGATGCTGACAGTTCCCTCGGTCTGGTTGACCATCCCCTGGGTAATGGGCGCTCAGGCGCTGTCCGGGATCGCCAAAGACCTGAACAAGATGAGCGCGAAAAGCTCGATCAAGCTGCTGGTTCCCGATGGTCAACAGGGGCAATTGTACAAGTGGGTGGCGATTCTCACCGGCTCCAAGAATGCCCTCAAGGGCGTTGGTTTCTTCCTGGGGGGCGCCTTGCTGGCCCTCATCGGCTTCAAAGGTGCGCTGCTGGCGATGGCCGGCGTACTGGCGTTGATCTGGATCGCCAGCCTGATCCTGTTGAAAAAGGATCTGGGTAAAGCTAAAGCCAAGCCCAGGTTTCGCGACATCCTCTCCAAGAGCCGCGCGATCAACATTTTGTCGGCGGCACGGATGTTCTTGTTCGGTGCCCGCGACGTCTGGTTCGTGGTGGCCCTGCCGGTTTACCTGAGCAGTGTTTTCGGTTGGGACTTCTGGAAGGTCGGCGGTTTCCTCGCGGCTTGGGTGATCGGCTACGGCATCGTGCAGTCTTTTGCGCCCAACATCACTGGCAAGAAACGTGGGCACGTGCCGGATGGCCGTGCGGCGTGTCTGTGGGCAATGGCATTGGCGGGTCTGCCCGCGGCCATTGCGCTAGGACTCGACAGCGGGTTGGCACCACAGACGGTGCTACTGGGTGGGCTCATGGTCTTTGGTGCGCTGTTCGCGGTGAACTCTTCGTTGCACAGCTATTTGATCGTGTCCTACGCCAAGGAAGACGGCGTATCGCTGGATGTGGGTTTTTACTACATGTCCAACGCCATGGGACGGCTGATCGGAACGGTGCTTTCTGGCTGGGTTTATCAAGTGTACGGGCTGCAGGCGTGCTTATGGATCTCCAGCGCCTTCGTGCTGCTCGCCGCTTTGATTTCCATTGGATTGCCTCGTCACGCCAGTCCGGCGGTCGATCTTTAACCACCTTCAGACTTCGTTAAGAAACGGCCTCGATACTTTCTCCCCATACCCAAGGGAGAACGTTGACCCATGCCCGATTCTGACTGGAACATCCATCTACCGCTGGCTTTCGGCAATGCCGGCCAGCCGGTTCGCCACTTGCACCGGGCTATGCCGGGAGAGCCCCGCCGGGATGAGTTCGAAGCCTTCATCCACCGGCGTTTCCACCAGGCGCACGGCGCAGAGATTCGTCACTTCATGCCCGAACTGTTCGGGCTCGATGATGCTGACGGCAGGCTTTGCGCCGTGGCAGGCGTGCGTCTGGCCGCCCAGGGACCGCTGTTTCTCGAGCATTATCTGGACGATCCCATCGAGCCTTTGATCAAGGCCGATGCAGACTGCGCAGTGGATCGCGCCGGCATTGTCGAAGTTGGCAATCTGGCCGCCAGCGACACCGGCAGCGCTCGCCTGAGCATTATCGCGATCACCTATCTGTTGGCGATGGGCGGGCTGGAGTGGGTGGCGTTCACCGGCAATATCGGCCTGGTCAACAGTTTCCATCGCCTTGGCCTCAAGCCCGTGACCCTGTGTCCGGCCGACCCGCAGCGCCTGGGGGAAGACCGTCACCTCTGGGGCCGCTACTACGAGAGTCAGCCATGGGTTCATGTCGGCAACATCCGCGCCGGCTTCGTTCATCTGCGCGATGCCGGTCTGTTCGATCGCCTGGGTTTTTCACAGACCTACGGGGAGGCGTGCCATGTTGCCTGAAGTGGAGCGCTTCAAACTCACCCTGCGTGAGCATGCCCAACGCAAGGGCTACGCCGTGGCGCTGTGGGGCGATAACTTGCGGCTGGACTACGCCACGCTTTACTCCGAAGTGGTGTACCGCCAACAACGCTTGCGCGATGAACACATAAAGGTTGTTGCTCTGGCCCTGGATAATGGTGTCGAAGCCATGCTTTGGGACCTGGCGGTTTTGTTCGAAGGTCTGGCCTGCGTCATCCTGCCGGTTTTTTTCAGTCCGGCTCAACGCTTGCATTGCCTGGAGCAGAGCCAGGCGCAGCGGGTGATTGCCGAGCCGGGACTGGCCGCCGAACTCCAGGCCGCCGGTTACCACTACAGCGGCGAGTTCTGGCACAAAGATTACCCCGGACCGAGCCGCTTGCCGACGGGCACCGCCAAGCTGACCTTTACCTCGGGCACCACCGGCACGCCAAAAGGTGTCTGCCTGAGTGCCGACAGCCTGCTGCGGGTCGCCCGTGAGCTGGAACAGGCCAGCCGGCCGGTCAACCCAAGGCATCACCTGGCGCTGCTGCCCCTGGCGGTGCTTCTGGAAAACCTCGGGTGCTACGCGGCGCTGTATGCCGGGGCGATGCTCAGCCTGCCTGGCCAGAAAACCCTCGGCATCCAGGGCGCCAGTGGCGTCGACCCGGCGCGCCTGTTGGCGTGCCTGACCGAGCGCCGGGCGCAGAGTCTGATCCTGGTTCCACAATTGTTGCTGATGCTGGTCACGGCTGCCGAGCAGAAAGCGTTCTACCCACACGCTTTGCGGTTCGCCGCCGTGGGCGGTGCGCGGGTATCCCATGATCTTCTGCAACGAGCCCAGCGTGCTGGCGTGCCGGTATTTGAAGGCTACGGGCTGTCGGAATGCGCTTCGGTGGTGTGCCTCAACCGCCCACAGGCCAACCGCGCCGGCAGTGTCGGTCAGCCGTTGCCCCATGTGCAGGTTCGTCTGGCCGAAGACGGCGAGGTCATGATCAAGGGCTCGACCTTGCTCGGATACCTGGGGGAGCCTCCGCCGCCCGCCGACTGGTGGCCCAGCGGCGACCTGGGGGAGTTCGACGCCGACGGGTTCCTTTACCTGCGCGGGCGCAAGAAGCACCAATTCGTCACCAGCTTCGGTCGCAACGTTAACCCTGAATGGGTCGAAGCCGAACTCACCCAAGGCGGCACCATCAGCCAGGCCTTCGTCTATGGCGAAGCCTTGCCGCACAACCATGCATTGCTGTGGCCCACCCGCGCCGACTGCTCCGATCAAGCGCTGGAGCTGGCGGTAAACAAGGCCAACGAGGCGTTGCCCGATTACGCGCAGGTCCATCACTGGACGCGACTGGCGCACCCCTTCACCGCAGCCAACGGCCTGCTCACCGCCAACGGCCGACCGCGCCGTGAAGCGATTGCCGAGCATTACCGCGGGTTGTTCAGCGAATCCATTCTGTCCGAGGAATATCCGTCATGAGTTTTTTCGACACGTTGCAAGAAGCCACCCATCAGGAACGTCAAACGCTGTTTAATCTGCCGATTATCCGTGACGCCCTCGACGGCCAGGTCAGCCTGGCCAGTTACCGGGCGTTTCTGATCCAGGCCTACTACCACGTGCGCCACACCGTACCGTTGATGATGGCTTGCGGTGCACGCCTGCCAGCGCACCTGGAATGGCTGCGCAAGGCCGTGTGCGAGTACATCGACGAGGAATACGGTCATGAGCAATGGGTGCTGGATGACATCGCCGTGTGTGGAGGCGACAAGGATGCGGTGCGTGATGGTCAGCCGTCGCTGCCTATCGAATTGATGGTCAGTTACCTGTATGACTTGATCGCCCGGGGCAATCCGGTGGGGCTGTTCGGCATGGTCAATGTGCTCGAGGGCACCAGCATCGCTCTGGCGACCCACGCCGCCGACGCCATTCGTGAACACCTGGAACTGCCGCCCACCGCTTTCAGTTACCTCAGCTCCCACGGCTCGCTGGATATCGAGCACATGCAGACCTATCGCGGCCTGATGAACAAGCTGGAGGATCCGGCCGACCAGGCGGCGGTGATCCACGCCTCCAAAGTGGTGTACACGCTCTACACCGAGATGTTCCGGGGCCTGCCCCGTGACAAGGGGGACCAGCATGCGCCTGTGTGACGCCCGGATCGTCTTGACCGGTGCCAGTGGCGGAATTGGCCTAGCCATCGCCCAGGCCCTATGCGCCAGTGGCGCTCGGGTGTTGGCCGTGGCCAGGCATCGCGAAGCGCTGGAACCCTTGATCGAACGCTACCCGCAGCAGTTGTACTGGGTTGGCGCAGACCTGACTGTGCCAGGTGATCGGCGCAAGGTGCTGGCCGCCGCCGAGGCCTTGGGCGGCATCAACCTGCTGATCAATGCCGCCGGTGTTAACCACTTTGCCATGCTCGAACAACTCGAGGACAGTGAGATCGACGCCATGCTGGCGTTGAACATCAGCGCGCCGATCTGTTTGAGCAAACTGTTGCTGCCACTGCTTAAACAGGCCGCCAGCGCCATGGTGGTCAATGTCGGCTCGACCTACGGCTCGATCGGCTACCCAGGCTACGCCAGTTACTGCGCCAGCAAGTTCGCCCTGCGCGGGTTCTCCGAAGCGCTGCGCCGAGAGTTGGCGGACACCCGGGTCGGCGTGCTCTACGTGGCGCCCCGGGCTACACGTACGTCGATGAACAGCCCGGCGGCCCAAGCCCTCAACCAGGCGCTTAAGGCCAACGTCGATGATCCGCACGCGGTGGCCTCGGCGGTCATACATGCCATTACCGGCGACCGTCGCGAGCTGTATCTGGGCTGGCCCGAGCGTTTTTTCGTCGGCCTCAACAGCCTGCTGCCCAACCTGGTGGACCGTGGCCTGCGCAAGCAACTGCCACTGGTTCGCCGTCTGAGCCATAAACCTGAGAACGAGCACCTCAAACCATGAAAAAAATTCTGATCTGTTTACTGTTCGGCGCCCTGGCTCAAAGCGCCTGGGCCTTGGATGACGCCGACCAGCAGCGTCTCACAGGCATCCAGCAAAGCTGGGCGCATATCCAATATGAGTTGCCTGAGGGGCAGCGTGCCGATGCCTTTGAAAAACTCGCCGCCCAGGCTTCGGCGTTCAAGCAGCAACGCCAGTCAGTGGCCGAGGCCTGGATCTGGTCGGGCATTGTCAAAAGCAGTTGGGCAGGGGCCGCAGGCGGGATCGGTGCGCTGGGCAAGGTCAAGGACGCCAAGGCTGATCTGGAACAGGCCCTGGCCCTGGATCCCAAAGCCTTGCAAGGCTCGGCCTACACCAGCCTCGGCGCACTCTATGATCGGGTTCCCGGCTGGCCCTTGGGGTTTGGCGACTCGGACAAGGCCGAGCAACTGCTCCAGCAGGCGCTGCAACTGAACCCAAACGGCATTGACAGTCTGTACTTCTGGGGCGATCACCTCTACCGTCAGAAACGCTACGCTGAAGCCCGGGTTGCCCTGCAAAAAGCCTTGCAGGCAGCGCCACGGCCCGGCCGGGAAACCGCTGACGCGGGGCGCCGCAAGGAAATCGAAGCGTTGCTGGTGGATGTGAACAAAAAACTTGGCTGAGAGGAGTGTGCGTGCGCTTATTACTGATCGAGGATGACGTGGCCCTGGGCGAAGGCATCCATCAGGCCCTGAGCCGCGAAGGCTATACCGTAGACTGGTTGAAGGACGGGAGCAGCGCCTTGCACGCACTGCTCAGCGAAACCTTTGACCTGGCTGTGCTTGACCTGGGCCTGCCACGGATGGACGGCCTGCAGGTGTTGCGTCGCTTGCGTGACAGCGGTTCCAACCTGCCGGTGCTGATCCTCACCGCCCGGGACGCCACCGAAGATCGCATTGCCGGGCTCGATGCCGGGGCCGACGACTACTTGATCAAACCCTTCGATCTGGCGGAACTCAAGGCCCGGTTACGGGCCTTGTTGCGCCGCAGCGCCGGTCGTGCCCAGGCGCTGATCGAGCATGCCGGCATCAGCCTCAATCCGGGGACCCAGCAGGTCAGCTATCAGGGCAACCCGGTGGCGTTGACGCCCAAGGAGTATCAGTTGCTCCATGAATTGCTGTCGCCGCCGGGCCGGGTCATGACGCGCGATCATCTGATGCAATTGCTTTACGGCTGGAACGAGGAGGCCGAGAGCAACACCCTGGAAGTGCATATTCACCACCTGCGCAAGAAATTTTCCACCGACCTGATCCGTACCATTCGTGGCGTCGGGTATCTGGTGGAGGAGCGCCGATGACTTCAATCCGGCGGCGCACCCTCACGCTGATCCTGGGGCTTTTGTTCGTTGGCCTGTTGATCATCACCGTATTCAATCTGCATGACAGCAACCACGAGATCGCTGAAGTCTACGATGCTCAATTGGCCCAGAACGCCCGGCTGTTGCAGGGTGTCATGCGCATGCCCATGGCCAGCAAGGAACATGCGCAGTTGTATCAGGCATTCAATTCGGCCTTGGCGTCGGCGGTTCCCAAAGTCGATGGACATCCCTATGAGAGCAAAATCGCCTTTCAGGTCTGGGATTCAAAAGGTGCGTTGCTGGTTCACACCTCCAGTGCACCGACATTCACCTCACCGCCGATTGCTCCTGGTTTCAGCGACGTGATAGACCAAAAGGACTGTATGTGGCGGGCGTTCGTACTGGATGATACACAGTACGGCCTGAAAATCTGGGTAGGGGAGCGTGATGATGTGCGGTCCGATCTGGTCGATCGTATTGTCCGTCACACGGTGGTGCCTAATCTGATCGGCAGCCTGATTCTTGCCGCCGTGATCTGGTTGGCCATCGGCTGGGGGCTCAAGCCTCTGGTCGACATGGCAGCCAAGTTGCGTGCGCGGCATCCGGGCTCACTGGAGCCTCTGCAATTGGTGCCGCTGCCCAGCGAACTGGAGCCCATGCAAGCGGCGCTCAATCGGGTGCTGGCGCAGATTCAGGAGTTGATGGGCCGTGAACGGCGTTTTATTGCCGACGCAGCCCATGAGATGCGAACCCCCCTGGCGGTGCTCAGGGTTCATGCGCAGAACCTGATGGAGGCGGGGAATGAGCAGAGCCGGCGTGAGTCCCTGCAGCATCTGATCGTCGGAGTGGATCGCACCACGCGCCTGGTCAATCAGTTGCTCACCATGGCACGCCTTGAACCACAAGCCGGCGTGCCTGCACCCGCCGTGATCGATCTGCCCGCCACGGTGCGTGAAAGTCTGGTTCAGATGACCCCCTGGTTGCTCAGCAAGGGGCTGGAGCTGGTCCTGGACGTCAGTGATGACATCGACCCGGTGAGGATTGATCCGGTGTCCATCGATATTGCCTTGAACAACCTGGTGACCAATGCGGCCAACTTTTCTCCCCCCAACGGCTTGATCACGGTGCGGCTGGCCCGACAGGGAGATCATTACGAGCTGGCGGTCGAGGATCAGGGGCCAGGCATAGACGAGGCCGAACGGGACCGGCTTTTTGAACGCTTCTACAGCCGCGGCAACGACCAGGGTGCCGGGTTGGGCTTGACGATCGTGCGGACCATCGCCAATCGGCTTGGCGGGCAGGTCCGGTTGGAGAATCGCCCCGAGGGAGGTCTGCGCGCCACGTTGCAGATGGGCCGTCTTTAACCTTGCTCGTCGCGTGCCGGTAGTGTTTGGGCATCGGATGGACCGACGAGGAAAGCGGCAATTTCGTTGACCGTGCTGCGGGCCGTGCGTGTTACGCCGATCAGCGTAGCGGAGGCCGCACCGGTCCATTCGCCATAGCCCACCAGCCATAGCCTGGGCTCTTGAATCGAATGAGTCCCGTCAACGTCCACGCGTCCTTCAGCGTTGAGCACACCCAGTGGCTCCAGATGCTGCAGGGCGGGTCGGAAGCCGGTACACCAGATCACCACGTCCACCGCAGACTCGCTCCCGTCGGCCCAGATTACGCCGTTGCGGGTGAAGCGTTCGAAAGGTCGGACTGATTTGAGCGCGTTGCGCGACCGGGCCTCGACAACGGGCGGTACCATGACGATGTCACCCAGCCCACCCACGGGCTGTTCGATGACGCGACCTTCCTGTTGCGCTTTCCAGCGCTGCGTGGCGCGCTCGAACAACACCTGCCCATCCACTTCATCAGGCAGGAACAGGGGTTCAACAGGTGTTACCCATGTGGTTTCGGCAACCCTGGAAACCTCGGCCAGAATCTGCGCCCCTGAATTGCCGCCACCGATGACCAGGACTTTTTTTCCGGTGAACGGCTGCGCTTGGAGGTAGTTTGCCGAGTGCAGCTGTTGACCGGCGAATAATCCCGCGCCGGGGTAGTGGGGGATGAACGGGGTACTCCAGGTGCCGGTGGCGCTGACCACAACCTTGGCGTCCCAATGTCTATCGTGCGCCTTAACCCGCAACCCGGTTTCTGTACGCTCTACAGAAGTGACGCGCACGGGACGCACGATGGGCAATTGATAGCGCTGTTCGTACTGCTTGAGGTAGTCGATCACATGGTCGCGTGATGGGTAGCCATCCTGCGTGGGCGGCATCATCCAGCCTGGGATCGAGCTCCAGGTGGCGGGGGAGAATAGACGCAAAGAGTTCCAGCCATGGCGCCAGGCACCTCCTGGCCCTTGCTCGGCATCGAGAATGACGAACGAAAGTCGGGTGCGCTGCAGGAAATACGCCACTGCCAAGGCGGATTGGCCTCCACCGACAATCACCACGTCATATTGACTGGCAGTGGCAGGCGAATGAGTCATGACGGTGGTCTCCGATTGAGGTGGGAAAACAAGCCGGTGTAATTGCTGACAGTACCGTCATTTGCAGGCGCGGCAGCACCCGCCTCAGCAGCGTTTGCAGGTCCTGATGCCCAGTAATGTATAGACCGGGCAGAAACGGAAGATCCCCGTCGCCAGCGGCACCAGGCCGATCCAGCCCCACAAGCCGATCACGCCGCTCAGGCTGAGGGCAATGAGGACAAGTCCCGCGGCAATACGCAAGCTACGGTCGATGGTTCCGATATTGGCTTTCATGACGATCTCCCGATCAGTGAGTGCGCCGGTTCTCCAGCGCGGTGAACAACAACATGCCAGCCAGCATGGCCGCCATGAATACGATGATTTGCCAGTGCCCGGTGAGCAGGATCGCCACGGCGGGCCCCGGACAGATACCGGCTATCCCCCAACCGATGCCAAACAGCAGGCTGCCGCCGATCAGGCGAGGGTCCAGCTCACGCTTGACCGGCAATTGCATCGGGTTTCCCAGCACCGAACGGGTCTGGCGGCGGGCCCAGGTCAGTGGGCCGATCGCGACACCAATCGCTGCGAGCATGACCAGGGCCAGGGAGGGGTCCCAAGTGCCGGTCACATCCAGGAACGCCAAGACTTTGCTCGGATTGGCCATGCCCGCCAGGAGCAGACCGAAGCCGAACACCAGACCGGCCATGAATGCAGTCAGTTTGAGCATGTTCAACCCTCCAACATATGACGCAGGACAAAGACCGTGGCGAAACCGCTGAACATGAAACATGCCGTGGCGATCATCGAACGCGGTGAAAGGCGCGACAGGCCACATACGCCGTGGCCGCTGGTACAGCCCGACCCGTAGCGGGTGCCGATGCCCACCAGCAGGCCGGCGACGCTGAGGCCGAGCCAGCCGCTCTGAAACTCGATCTGCGGCAACGCGGTGAATAGGCCCCATAGCAGCGGCGCAACGAGCAGCCCCAACAGAAACAGCGCTTTCTCGCTAACCCCCTCGCTACCACGCTGCAGCAGGCTGCCGAGTAAACCGCTGATGCCGGCGATACGCCCATTGGCGACAACGAAAAGGCTGGCAGCCAAACCAATCAACGCACCGCCGGCAAGGGCTGACCAGGGCGTGAAGTTGAGCCAGTCAATGTTCATGAGATTTCTCCGATACAAACCACGTTGAGACTCCAGCAGGCGATTAACCCAGGGCTTTTACAACCAATGCCAGGGCCACCAGCGCAGCCAGAATGGCGAAGCCTTTTTGCAGATAGGGCTCCGGCAGCCGGGCGGCGAGCAAGCGGCCGCCGGTCATTCCCAACAATGCGCCAAGGGTAAAAGGTACGGCAATCGCCCATTGCAAATGACCCGCCGCCGAGCTCGCCACCACGCCGGAAATTGAAACCAGGGCAATGACCGTCAGCGACGTGGCGAGCACCGATTGGGTGGTCAGATTGGTGTAGCGCTGGAGTGCCGGGACCATGACAAAACCGCCGCCCACACCCAGCAGGCCGGACAGCGCGCCGGCGACCATGCCGGAGACCGTCAGCGCCCAGGCACAGGGTGCGGTCCAATGGAGCTTGCCGCGGTTTTCGTCCAGTACACAAGGCGGGGGTTTGCGCTTCGACGTGGCTTTGCAATCGGCGCGCGAGGGCAGTGACTTTTGAAAGGCCCGGAAGGCCACGTACATCAATAGAAGGGCAAACAGGAGCGTCAAGGGACGGTTGGGCGTGCGCTGAGCCAGCCAGATCCCCAGTGGAGAGCAGATGATGCCCGCGCCTGCGGTCAGCAGCGCAGCCTTATAGCGTACGGTGCCGTTTCTAAGGCCCATCACCGCACCCAGGGACGCGGCCAAACCCACCGCCATCAAGCCAATGGGCCCGGCTTCGGCCATGCTCAGGCCCGCGCCGAAGACCAGCAGGGGAACCGCCAGTATTCCCCCGCCAGCGCCGGTCAGCGCCAGAATCACACCCACGGTCAGGCCGAGCAGCAAGATGATGATCATCCCTCTCTCCTTGCCTTGAGGTCTGGGTTCATAGATCCGCCAACTCCGGTTTAGCCAGCCACTCATGTCCCTTGAGCATGCCCTTCCAATACAACGGAGGGAGAATCCGCTCCTTGAGTAGCCAGGCCAGCCGCGATGGCCGGGTACCGTCAATCAGCCAGGACGGGAAGCTGGGGGCGACGGTGCCGCCATAGGTGAACTCCGCCAGGACGATCTTGCCCCGTTCGACTGTCAGCGGACAGGAGCCGTAACCGTCGTAATGAGCGTTGCCCTTGGCTTTGCCCATGGCTGCCAGCACGTTATGGGCGACCACGGGCGCCTGCTTGCGAGCGGCCGCGGCGGTCTTGGCATTGCTGGAGTTGGTGGCGTCGCCCAGTGCGTGAATATTCGCCCAGGTTTTATGGCGCAGCGTGTCGGGATCGACATCAATCCAGCCAGCGGCATCGGCGAGGGGGCTGACGCGGATAAAGTCTGGCGCAATCTGTGGGGGCACCACATGCAGCAAATCGAAGTCGCGCGTGACAAGCTGGCGTGTGCCATCGGGCTGGGCGCAACTGAAGGTGGCGGTTCGCGCGGGCCCGTCAACGCTCGTCAGCGTGCTGCCGAAGTTCAGGTCGATGCCATAGGCGCGGATGTACTCCATCAGGGCCGGCACGTAATCGGGCACGCCGAACAGCACAGCTGCGGCACTGCAGAAATCGATCTTGATGTTGCCGAGTACCCCTTCACGCCGCCAGTGGTCGGCAGAGAGATACATGGCTTTTTGCGGCGCCCCGGCACATTTGATCGGCATCGGCGGTTGCGTGAAGATGGCCCGGCCACCGCGCAGTTGCTGCACGCACTCCCAGGTATAGGGGGCGAGGTGATACAGGTAGTTGGATGTAACGCCGTTGCGACCCAATGTCTGCGGCAGACCTTCAATGGCATTCCAGTTGAGTTTCAGGCCAGGGCATACGATCAGTTGTTGATACTTGACGACTCTGCACCCATCGAGAATGAGCGCATCTTTCTCGGGTTCAAAAGCGGCCACGGCGGCTTTGATCCAGTGCACGCCGCGAGGAATGGTCGAGCCCATCGTATGGGCGGTCCGGGGGGCATCGAAGACACCGCAACCGACCAGCGTCCAGCCGGGCTGGTAATAATGCACATCTGCCGGGTCAATGATGGCGATGTCGAGCCCCGGTTCCCTGGCCAATAAGCTGGATGCCGCCGCAATGCCCGCTGCGCCGCCCCCGATAATGACCACCGCATGTTCGGCCTCGGCCACTTCGATCGGGGTCTGCCCCTTGTTTGCAATCCGGCGGATAACGCCTTTCATGTCAAACCCGGCATCTTTGGCTGTTTCGACGATCTGCGGCAGAGGCAGCAGGCTCGCTTGTGACAGCGCCCACATCGTTGTCGAGCGCATGCCGGAGCGGCAATACGCCAACACCGGTTTTGGCAGCGATTCAAATAGCCGGCCGAAGGCAACGCCTTGCTCGTCGGTGACCTTGCCCGATTCCGCGGGCAGATAGTGAGCTTCAATGCCCAGCGCTTCAGCCGCGCGCTTGATTTCGGCAAACAAGGGTTGATCGCTGCCTTCGCCATCCGGGCGATTACACACGATGGCGCGAAAGCCGGTGTTTTTCAGTTCCGTCAATTGATCGGGGAAAATCTGCTCTGATACCGCTAAGCCTGGCGCAAGGTGGCGGATGTCCATGGTGGTCTCCGTGATGGGATTTTCTTATAGGGGGAGGGGACGTCAGAGCACGTTGAGCGGGATCTTCAGATAGCGTGTGCCGTTCGATTCCGGCTCAGGAAAGTGTCCGGCGCGCATGTTCACCTGAACCGATGGCAGGATCAGCGTCGGCATTTCCAACGTGCTGTCACGCTTGGTGCGCATGGCCACGAACTCTTCTTCACTGATGCCGTTGCGCACATGGATATTGTCGGCGCGCTGCTCGGCAACGGTACTGGCGAACAGTACCTCGCGGCCGTCGGGCTGGTAGTCGTGGCACATGTACAGCACCGTATCGGCCGGCAGGCTCAGTACCTTGTTGATGGACCGGAACAAGGTGCGGGCATCGCCACCAGGAAAATCACAGCGCGCCGTACCGTAGTCGGGCATGAACAGGGTGTCGCCGACGAATGCCACCGTTTGCCTGGCGTCGCTGACGACGTACGTCATGCAGGCGGGTGTATGGCCCGGCGTATGCAGTGCGCGGCATTGCAGCGAACCGATGGAGAACGTGTAGTCATTGACGAACAGATGATCGAACTGACTTCCATCCTGGGCCATGTCATCACCGGTATTGAACAGCGTGCCAAAGGCTTGCTGCACGGTGGTGATGCGACTGCCGATGCCGATCTTGCCTCCCAGCTTTTCTTTGAGGTAAGGCGCTGCCGTGAGGTGGTCGGCGTGGACATGGGTTTCAAGAATCCATTGAACCTTGGCGTCCAGCTCGGCCACCCTGGCGATCAACGTGTCGGCAGACGTCGTCGTGGTATGGCCGGACTTGGGATCGTAATCCAGTACGCTGTCCACGAGTGCGCAGTGGCGGGTCGCCTGATCAAGCACGATATAACTGACAGTATGAGTATCGGGATCGAAAAATCCTTCGACGTGCAGTGTAGCGGTCATGATCGGTCTCCTGGTCTTGTTGCCGACTGGTTTAACCTGACATAGCAATAAGTCTGCCATGCACCGAGTGAGCGAAAAATCAAAGCTATCTATCTGAATTTGTTGTGTTTATTTTTGTAGGTGGGATGCGGCATTTTCACGCACACGAATAAACAACTGCCATTGGCAGTGTTTGTTGGCATAGTGGCAGTGTCGCTTGCGTCCGGATGAATCCACAGGAACCCCGATGAGCACTATCCTGCCAACCCCGAACAATTCGATCCCTCCGCCGGACCAGGTGCAGTCTCTGGTTTCGTTTCTCGAGCACGAGCCGCAGCCGATGATCGTGCTGGACCCGGACTACAACATTCTGGCGGCGAACACCGCCTATCGGCGCCAGTTCGGCAGTGCCGATCAACCGTTTATTGGTCATAAGTGCTATCGGATTTCCCACCATTACGATGTGCCTTGCGATCAGGCGGGGGAGAACTGCCCGATGAAGAAGGCCAGGGAAATGCGCGGCCCGGACCGGGTCCTGCACATTCACCACACCCCCCGCGGGCCTGAACATGTCGACGTGGAGCTGCGGCCGATCCTCAATGACCATGGCGACATAACCGCGTATGTGGAGCGTCTTACCCTGGTACGCAGCGCCTCAGCGCGGCCCAGCAACGAGGGCCTGGTGGGCAGCTCTCCGGCGTTCAACCGTGCACTGTCGGAACTGCAGCGGGTCGCGCCGTCCATGTTGCCGGTGCTGCTGTTGGGAGAGTCCGGTACGGGCAAGGAACTGTTTGCCCGTGCGGTCCATGAAACCAGCGAGCGGGCCAACGGGCCCTTTGTGGTAGTGGACTGTTCCGGGTTGACTGAAACGCTGTTTGAGAGCGAACTGTTCGGCCACGAGAAAGGCGCGTTCACCGGGGCCACCCTGCGCAAGCAGGGCCTGGTCGAAACAGCCCAGGGCGGTACGCTGTTTCTTGATGAAATCGGCGACGTTCCCCTGGCCATGCAGGTGAAACTGCTCAGGCTGATTGAGTCGGGAACCTATCGCCGTGTTGGCGGCGTGGAAACCTTGCATGCAGATTTCCGATTGGTTGCCGCCACCCATAAGCCCTTGGAACAGATGATGGCCCAGGGTGAGTTCAGGCAAGACCTGTACTACCGCATCAGCGTATTTCCCATTCATTTACCGCCTCTGCGCAATCGCATGGAGGACATCGCGCTGCTGGTCAATTCGTTATTGCAACGTTCCGGTACGGGCAAGCGCCGGCTGACCATCGACGCCGATGCCTTGATGCAACTGCAGCGATACTCCTGGCCGGGCAATATCCGCGAGCTTCGTAATGTGCTGGAAAGAGCCAGCCTGTTTGCCGATGACGGGGTCATTCATTCCGTGCATTTACCCCAGGTCCCCGATGCGACAGCCCAACGACTGGCTAACCCGGCTGTTGCTGATGGCCACTCGTTGGCCCAGATCCTGTCTGCGTTCAAAGGGACCCGCAGTGAGCTGGCCCGGCACTTGGGTATCAGCGAACGGACTTTATACCGGCGCTTGAAAGAGCAGGGTTTGGCCTGATCAGCCGCGATGACACCTGACTGCCAATCACTGCCGTCATGGCAGATTGGCAGCCTCTGAGGTTGGCGCAAAATCCCCCTTCTCCCAGGTTACGTTCCTAATCTGCTGTTATTTAACGATAAAAACCTGACCCTGGGCCTTGGCATGGCGCGTGCTAACTGCACCGACATGACTATTTCCGACAAACGACTGCGCCGTCATCTGCTCACAGCAGTGCTTATCAAGCTGCTCCTGCTGGCAGTGCTGTGGTGGCTATTCATCCAGGATTTCCACGTCAGCGTCGATTCCAACGCGGTCGGCAACCGTTTCGGTGTACCCACCTCGGCTCAAGGGGCAAGCAAGTGATCTCAGAACAACTGGTGGATTTGTCGCGGCTGCAGTTCGCAGCCACGGCGCTTTATCACTTCCTTTTCGTACCGCTCACCGTTGGCATGGTGTGGCTGCTGGTCATCATGGAAAGCGTCTATGTGATGACCGGTAACGTCATCTGGAAAGACATGACGCGCTTCTGGGGCAAGCTATTTGGCATCAACTTCGCGCTGGGGGTGACCACCGGGATCACCCTGGAATTTCAGTTCGGCACCAACTGGGCCTACTACTCGCACTATGTCGGGGACATCTTCGGTGCACCGCTGGCAATCGAAGGCTTGATGGCGTTCTTCCTCGAATCGACCATGATCGGGCTGTTCTTTTTTGGTTGGGACCGTCTCAAGAGACAGCATCACTTGCTGGTCACGCTGTTGATGGCAATCGGCACAAACCTGTCGGCGCTGTGGATCCTGATCGCCAATGGCTGGATGCAGAACCCGGTGGGCTCAGAGTTCAGCTACATCACCATGCGCATGGAAATGGTCGATTTCTGGACGGTGGTGTTCAATCCGGTGGCCCAGGCCAAGTTTGTCCATACGGTTTCGGCCGGGTATGTCACCGGTTCGATGTTTGTGCTGTCGATCTCCAGTTGGTATTTACTCAAAAATCGTGATGTCGAGTTTGCCAAACGTAGCTTTCGGGTCGCCGCAGCATTCGGCCTGGCCTCTGTGCTGAGCGTCATCGTACTGGGCGATGAGTCCGGTTACACGGTGGGGGAGGCGCAGCAGACCAAGCTGGCGGCCATGGAGGCCATGTGGGAAACAAAGCCCGCGCCGGCTGGCCTGACGCT
Source organism: Pseudomonas sp. P105 (assembly GCF_032614175.1). Taxonomy (NCBI): domain Bacteria; kingdom Pseudomonadati; phylum Pseudomonadota; class Gammaproteobacteria; order Pseudomonadales; family Pseudomonadaceae; genus Pseudomonas; species Pseudomonas sp. P105. The sequence continues at coordinate 3,449,785 of NZ_CP126693.1, read as the reverse complement.
GATCGCGAGCATCGATGAAGCTCAATCCCGAAATAATTGGGAGGTCGAGGTGCCATGGTTGATGGGCCTGATCGGGACCCGCTCGGTCAGCCAGCAGATTCCCGGCATTCATGAGATCAAGGAAAAGAACCGCGCCCGAATCATCCGCGGTATTAGCGCAGTCAATGCGCTGGAAGCACTGAGAGCCAATCGCAGCGATCCGGCGGCGTTCAAGACGTTCGAAGAATACAAAGCTGATCTGGGCTTCGGGTTGCTGCTCAAGCGCTATGTCGAGGACGTCAACCAAGCCACACCGGCCATGATCGAAACCGCGGTGAACGATACGGTTCCGCGCGTGACGCCTATGTTTTGGGCGTTCCGGATCATGGTCGGCCTGGGTTTTGCGATGCTGATGCTCTTTGCACTGGCATTCTGGAGCACGCTGAAGTCGAACCGCACCCGCCACCGAGGGTTGTTGCGTTGGGCACTCTACATGCTGCCGGCGCCCTGGATCGCCTGTGAACTGGGCTGGTTTGTCGCCGAATACGGCCGTCAGCCCTGGACGATCTACGGCGTATTACCGACCCACATGAGCGTGTCCACGCTCAGCGTCAACAACCTGTATGGCTCGCTGGCCGGGTTCATCGTTTTCTACACCGTCTTGCTGGTGGTGGAAATGTTCCTGATGGTCAAGTTCGCCCGCCAAGGGCCTGGCAGCCTCGGTACAGGCCGTTATGTTCACGACGCTCATCTGAAGGAGCTTCACCATGCTTGATTACTTCACCCTGAAAATAATCTGGTGGGCGTTGGTCGGCGTCCTGCTGATCGGTTTTGCGATCATGGATGGTCATGACATGGGCGTCGGCACGCTGCTGCCATTCGTTGGCCGCAATGACCTGGAGCGGCGCGTTGTCATCAATACCGTCGGGCCGCATTGGGATGGTAATCAGGTCTGGTTCATCACCGCTGGCGGCGCCTTGTTCGCGGCCTGGCCTGTGGTCTACGCCACTGCCTTCAGTGGTTTCTACTGGGCGATGATTCTGGTGCTCTGGGCGTTGTTCTTCCGCCCGGTGGGGTTTGACTACCGTAGCAAGATCCACAACGCCACTTGGCGCAGCACCTGGGATTGGGGCTCTTTGTCGGAGGGGCGGTGCCTCCGCTGGTGTTCGGGATTGCGTTTGGCAACTTGCTGCTGGGCGTGCCGTTTCACTTCAATGACTATCTGGTGTCTACCTACACCGGCAGTTTCTGGCAACTGCTCAATCCTTTCGCGCTGCTGTCCGGTGTTGTGAGCAGTGCAATGATCACCCTGCAGGGCGGCACTTATCTGGCCCATCGCACTGAGGGGATTATCCAGTCCCGGGCAGTAAAAGGTGCGGTGGCGGCGGCGATCGTGCTGGTGTGCTCATTCATCGTGGCCGGCATTTGGCTGCAATGGATTGACGGCTACCGCATCACCTCGCTCGTTGATACCGCGGCGCTGCCGGACATCCTCAGCAAGACTGTGGTACGTGAACCTGGCGCCTGGATGGCCAACTACGAACGCTATCCATTGCTTTGGCTGCTGCCCGTCCTTGGATTGGGCGGGGCTGTAGCTGCTGCGTTCTTGTTGATGGTGCGCCGTACGCTGTCGGCGTTTGTCGCCTCATCGCTTGCGGTGATTGGCGTGATCAGCACGGCAGGCGTCTCAATGTTTCCGTTCATCATGCCTTCATCAACCATGCCCGCGGCAAGCCTGACGGTGTGGGACAGTGTCTCCAGCCACCTGAGCTTGGCGATCATGTTCTGGGCCACGTTGATCTTCATGCCCCTGATCGTGATTTATACCTCTTGGGCGTATCGCGTCATGAGCGGAAAAGTCACCGTTGCCCAGATCAAAGCCAACGAGCATTCGGCCTACTAGTGCCGGCAAAGGAGCAAAGAATATGTGGCATTTCGCCTGGATGTTGGGAGTCGGCTTTGCGCTGTTGCTGGCGATATTGAATGCAATGTGGGGGGAGAACGAAGCGAACCGGGCCTTGAGTGACAATGACGAGCAGCAGCGATGATTCAGCAACGCTCAGATACCCAGCCGTCTTCACGCATTCATCTGGCGAGTCTGATGATCGCCATCACCATCATGCTTGCCTGCACACTGTACCCGCCGATGATGGCAACCTCGGAGGGAAAAGCTGATCACGCACTGGCGGGTGCTTTGTTTGCGGCGATGAGTGTGGCTTTCGTCAGGGGCGTGGGTTTTATCCCGCGCCGGTGGCTCTGGCGCTGGCTGTTTTCAGGTTGGACCTGCACTGCGGCATTGGTGCTGGCCGGATGGCTGATGTTCGTGCGGTGAAGGCGGGCTTACGTTCAATAACGCTGCACGAGAACGGCGACAGTAGTATTGGCTGCGCCGTTCATTCAGTTCCCTGGCCAAGTATCACGCCGTTCACTTCTTTGCCATAAAGATTGATCCCGTCATTGGCATGGAATTTCAACCGGGTCTGCTCGATAGAACCGGCAATCATCCTGGGGTCTTTCGGCCGTTCGTGGCTGTTCATGTAGGCAGCAACGTGCCAGGCCTCATCGGCGGACAGGGTGGCGCCTTTACCTAATGGCATATTCGACTTTATGAACCCGGCTGCGGTATTGATGCGATGCATCCCCGCGCCCCAATTGAATGAGTCTTTGCCCCATAACGGTGGGAATACGTAATCGCCCCCGGCCTTTTGGCCTTCGCCCTCGTTGCCATGACACACCGCGCATTGCTGGGCGTAGATGACCTTGCCCTTGGCCACATCGAAGCCTCCCGCCGGTTGCGGCACTTCAGGATAAGCTCGCCCGGGCAGTTCCTGGCCTAGCGGTGCTCCTGTTGCCAACCAGTAGGAAAAGGCAGTCAGGGCGGCGATGACCTGCCCGTCGGCCGGAGGCGGTTTTCCGTTCATGCTGAACTCAAAGCAGCCTTGTAGGCGCTCGGCGTAGGTATTGACCTTGTCGTTCTTTTTTCGATAAGCCGGGTACATCGTGTAAGCCGCCCAAAGGGGCGCCGAGTCGGCTTTTCTGCCTTGGTCCAAATGACAATTGGTGCAGTTCATCCCGTTTCCCACGAACTCGGGGGCGTTGGTTTTAGTATCGACAAAGATCGCATGCCCTTGCCGGACCAAACGGCCAAAGGCGTTATCAGGCAGCGTGTCCTCTGCTGGCGGAGTAAATGTCGCCGTCCGCTGTTGTGGGGCGTCTGGGCCGGGCGAAGGGGGCGATGCATCTGCCACATCAGCAGCGCCAGCCATCGATACCATATTCAAACTGATGAGTGCCGCGATGAATGATTTCATGGCCAGACCTCTATTGACTGAGCTCAGCGAAATACCGGGAAACAGCCTCGACCTCGGCTTCAGTGAGGGACCTCGCGATGTGGCCCATGAGTTCGTCTGGATCATTTTTCCGGGTCTTCTGCCGCCAGGCATTCAGTTGCGAGACCAGGTACTGAGCCGATTGGCCCGCCAGCGGTGGAAAAGAGGCACCGACCCCGATTCCGCCGGGGCCATGACAGGAGACGCACTCGGGTATGTTTCGATCCCATGCGCCTCTCAATGCCAGGGTCTGCCCCAGGCCCTTGGCCGCCTGCGCACGATTGATGGGTTTGACGGGTGGGCCTGGCATGTTGGCGAGCATGCTGGCGAGGGCTTGTACCTCGTCCTCGCTCAATGCCTGGGCGATAGGAAGCATGATTGGGTTGGCCCTGGAGCCTGAGCGAAAATCCGCGATTTGTTTTGCGAAGTACTCAGCAGGTAACCCTGCAAGCCTTGGGAAGCCAGCCGCGGGCATCCCTGTACCGTCCGCACCATGACAGGTTGAACAGGCAATGGCGGCGGGGTTGGTCCCGCCCTGGGTGAAGATCTTTTGCGCGTCAGCTGCATAAGCGGATGTTGCCAGCGCACCGGATAAAGCAAGGACTGATCCCCATCGTGACATACCCATCGTTCTGCCTCGCAGACGTTATGGGGGACAGGCCCCCTGGTGCGCCATCAACTGCAACTCACACTCGGTTATTTGACCAAGGTAATCGGGATACTGGACAGCTGGATCACTTTGGCCGCGACAGAGCCCAGGAAGATGCCTTCGAGAAAACCACTGCCGTGCGAACCCAGGATGATGCTGTCGCACCCCAAGGATTTGGCGCACGCCACGATTCTGCTGGCCGCGTCGCCGTGCAGTGTATGGAAAGTAAAGGCGATGCCTTGCTGTTTCAGAAGAGTGATTGCCTTATTCGCATCTTCGGCACTTTTGCCGTCGTAGTAGCGGTCAAGTTCATCCTTGCTCATGGTTTGCGCGATGCGAGTGGGTAAAAATGACTGCACATTGACCAGGTGCACCTCCACGCTGCCTCCCAGCAATCCGCCGTCCTGGATCAGTCCAATGAGGTAATGCACCACACGTTCGGAGTGCTCTGAACCATCGACAGCGACCAATACTTTGTGCATTTTCCGAATCCTCTTTCAGTAACATCCAGCGGCTGGTCGAACACCATGCCAGCCGCAGCGTCAGGGTGACTTCGGGGTCTGTCCCACTATGAGCGTAGCGCCCTTGGGGTCGGTTAACCGTAGCCGAATCTGTTTTTCAGTTTCGATGATCGCAAAGAGCGCGATGCCCACTGCGATAATCAATAGCCCATCCATAAAGGGGATCGCTTGAGTGGCAAACACCCTTTGCAGGGGAGGCGCGTAGGTGATGGCGAACTGAGCGAAGGTTACCACTGCAACGGTCAGCCACACGACCTTTGTACCTCTGACAGCCTCCCAAGTCAGTGACGTGCCATAAAGATTGCGAATGAAGAACAGGTGGAATATTTCCATCACCACCAGCGTGTTGACGGCGATGGTGCGGGCCAACTCCACCGGGTAGCCCCGGTCGAGCGCGTAGGTAAATATGCCGTAGACGCCGCAAAGAAACAGGATCGAAACCAGCACCATGTGCCAGATCAAGGCGCCGCTTATCAACGGCTCGTGCCTTGAACGTGGCGGCCTGCGCATGGTGTTTTCTTCGGTCGGCTCGAACGCCAGGGCGATACCCAGCGTGATCGCGGTAATCAGGTTGATCCACAAGATCTGAATCGGTGTCACCGGCAGGGTGAGGCCAAACAGCAGCGCGACAATGATGGTCATGGTTTCGCCCGCGTTGGTGGGCAACGTCCAGCTCAGCACTTTCTTGATGTTGTCGTAGACCGTCCGGCCTTCACGTACGGCGGCCACGATGGAGGCGAAGTTGTCATCGGCCAGCACCAGGTCCGCCGCCTCTTTTGCCGCCTCACTGCCTTTGTCACCCATGGCGATGCCGGCGTCAGCGCGTTTGAGCGCGGGCGCGTCGTTGACCCCGTCGCCGGTCATGGCCACGGTCATGCCGTTCGATTGCAGCAACATCACCAGCCGTAGCTTATGTTCAGGGCTGGTGCGGGCGAAGATATTCACGTCCTTGAGCGCTTCTTTGAGCGTGCCGTCGTTCATCGCGTCCAGGTCGACGCCCGTCAGCACCTTGTCGGGATTTTGCAGGCCGATTTGCGCGCCGATCGCGGCGGCGGTGCCGGAGTGATCGCCGGTGATCATCTTGACTGCGATACCGGCAGCCTGGCATTGCTGGACCGCCTGGATCGTCTCGGGGCGAGGCGGGTCAATCATGCCTGTCATGCCAAGCAGGGTCAGCGAACCCTGCACGTCGCCAAACTCCAGAACGGTGTGCTCGGACGGCACGGGGCGGCTGGCAAACGCCAGCACGCGCTGACCTTTGCCGGCAATGGTGTTTGCCTGTTGGTGCCAGTAGTCAGCATTGAGCGGCTCCGTGGCGCCGGTACTGCCACGCTGCTGCGCGCACATGGCCAGGATCTGTTCCGGCGCGCCTTTTACATAGATTGACGCCTGTCGCTCATGGTTGTGGTGCAACGTCGCCATGAAGCGGTGTTTGGCGTCAAACGGAATCGCGTCGGTGCGGGGCCAGGTGCGTCGCTCTTCTTCGCCATCGATTCCGGCTTTCACGGAAAACGCCAGCAGTGCGCCCTCCATGGGATCGCCCTCGACCTTCCATGTGGCATCGTGCAGCCTCAACACCGCGTCATTGCAAAGCGCGGCGGCGCGTCCCAGTTCGGCTAACGTGGGGTGATTGGAGGTGTCGATCAACTGGTCAGCCAGGTTCATGTTTCCCGACGGCTGATAACCGGCACCGTCGACCGTGAACGTCAGATCACGGGTGACCACTGATGCGACCATCATTTCGTTGCGGGTGAGGGTGCCGGTCTTGTCCGTGCAGATGACCGAAACCGATCCCAGGGTTTCGATGGCGGGCAAGCGGCGTACGATGGCGTTGCGACGGGCCATCGCGCGAACCCCGACCGCCAGGGTAATGGTGAGAACGGCGGGCAGTCCTTCGGGGATGGCAGCGACCGACATGCCCACCACCACCATGAAGATTTCGTTGAATGCGTAATGGCCGACAAAATGACCGTAAACCAGTAGCAGCCCGGCGACGAGCAGAATCAGGATCGTCAGCCAGCGCGCGAAGACGTTCATTTGCTGGACCAATGGCGTGGTCAGTGTCTCGACTTCCGACAACAGATTGCTGATGCGCCCGATCTCGGCGGCGGTCGCGGTTGCAACGACGACCCCGGTGGCCTGTCCGCAGGTCACCAGGGTTCCACTGAAGGCCATGCAGGCACGATCACCCAGGGGCGCTCCAAGGCGCACAGGTTCAGTGTGCTTTTCCACGGCGGCGGATTCACCGGTCAGGATGGCTTCCTGGATCTGCAGCCTGTTGGCGTGCAGCAAGCGAAGGTCTGCCGGGACTTTATCGCCGGCCTCCAACAAGACGATATCGCCGGGTACCAGCGCTTCACCCGCGATGCTCAAACGTTCACCGGCACGAATCACGGCGGCGCGGGGCGCCAGCATCTGCCGGATCGCGTCCATGGCTTTTTCCGCTTTGCCCTCCTGGACATAGCCAATGATGGCGTTGGCCACCACCACCGCCAGAATGACCACCGTATCCCAGAGGTGTTGCAACAGCGCAGTGATCACCGCAGAGCCCAGCAGCACATAAATCAGGATATTGTGAAACTGCAACAGAAAACGCAGCCACGCGGGGCGCCGCGCCGATTCCGGCAAGCGATTGAAGCCTGTGCGCGCAAGCCGGGCTTGAACTTCTGCATCGTTCAGCCCGGTGTGCTCATTGACCTCCAGCCGTTCGAGCACCTGCTGCGCAGGCAGCGTGTACCAAGCCTCGACATCTATGGGAATCGGATCCCGCTCGGTCGGTGCGTTGCTCGCTCGGTTCATCAGGTCGCTATCCCTGCGCTCATTATGCTGTTGGTATTCATGCGTTCAATCGAACTGCTGCGGTGCAATCACCCACAAGCTGCACGGCATCTTGTACAGCAGGCCTTCCACGGTGCTGCCGATCAACTTGTCCAAACCTTTGTAGCGCACGCGCCCCATGACAATGACATCAATGTCATGGGATGCCGCGTAGCTGGCCAATACCTTGGCCGGGTCGCCCATGACCATGCGTCGTTGTTCCGGCGCGATGCCGTTGCGCTCGGCCAACGCGTCAAACGCCTCGCCCTGGGATTCATAGAGCTGCCGGGCCAGGGTGGAAGAAAAGAACATCGAGCCGCTGCCGAAACCATATTCGGAGGCGGTGATGGACGACAGGTCATAGGCGTAGATGACTTCCAGGCTCGCGTCGCAGGAGGTGGCCAGTTTGTTGGCTTCGCTCAGGATCCGGTCGTTGAGGCCTTCGTAGCGGCCGTCGAGATGAAAGGGGTCAATGGCCGCCAGAATCTTGCGCGGACGGGCGTGGGTGACTTTGTTGACGAAATGCAAAGGTACTTCGCTTTCGCGCAGCAGGTGCACATCCAGCGGGGTGAACATCAGGCGCGAGAACCAGGATTCATGCTCCACCGTCTTGATCAGGGCATCCATCGGCTGCTCCTTGAGGTGGACCAGAATCTCCTGCAGCGGTCTCTCGACCCACGCCACTTCGGTCGTGACTTCAATGCCCAGCTTGCGCAGTGGCCGGGCCTGGTCTTCCAGCCAGTGGCGATGGCGTTCAACGTAACCCAAGCGCATCTGTTCCAGGGCCTGCTCATTGACCAGGCTGGCGGTGGCCAGGCCTTCGAGGTAGTCGAAGGCAACGATGTGCAGCGCGGCGCCTTCGGCCTTGGCCAGCGCCGCTGCCCGGTCGAAGGCCGGACTGTGTTCCATCAGCGGCGAGACGACCAACATCAAACGTGATTGCGTGGACATGACAAACCTCCCGAGCATGGACGTATGGGTACCCGACGGCCTTCGCGCCGCGTGGAGCCAGGGTTTGATCATGATCGTATCGGGCATCGGTCACTTGATTTGCATCAAGCTCATGCCAGAAGCGTGGCATCAATGCACACGACGCCTGGCAATAGCGCTATGTTTGATCATGAAATCCTCCCAGGGACTACCCTGGACTCAGGTACAACCGGAACACTCAGTATAGAACCGAGGCCATGAGCGAAACCCTGGGCTTTGCCAATGCCGCCGCTGCGCTCGGAATCGGCTTGTTGATTGGGCTAGAACGCGAGCGACGCAAAGGCGAGGGCGCTCGGCGCGACTTCGCCGGCCTGCGTACCTTTGCCATTACCTCGTTGCTGGGGTATGTCACGGTCCAGGCTGGCGGAGTCTTGCTGCTCGGGTTCGTGGCGCTTGCGCTGGGGGCACTGGTCACGGCGGCGTATTGGCGAAACCTCGACCAGGACCCCGGTATCACCAGCGAAGTGGCGTTATTCGCGGCGCTGGCGTTGGGGGCGCTCTGCATGACCGCCCCGGCCCTGGCGATCGCGATCGGCGTGGTGATGGCCGGTCTGCTCGCCAGCCGCCAGGCGCTGCACCATTTTGCCCGTAACCAATTGACCGCCGCGGAAATGCGTGACGGGCTGGTGCTGTTGATCGCCGCGCTGGTGGTGTTGCCGCTGGTGCCGGATCGCTTTCTCGGACCTTACGATGCGATCAACCTGCGCACCATCTGTATGTTGACGGTCATGTTGATGGCTGTGGGTGCGCTGGGGCATGTTGCGGTGCGGACCCTCGGCACTCACTACGGTTACGCCCTCAGCGCGGTTGCCTCGGGGTTCGCCTCGGCCACGCTGACCGTCGCCACCATGGGTAACATCGCCGCGAAAGAACCGGCCAATCTCAAGGTGCTGAGCGCCGCTGCCGTGTTGTCCAATCTGGCGACAGTGGCACAAATAGGGCTGATCCTCGGTGCCGTAGAACCGGCCCTGTTGCTTTGGATGTGGGGCCCGCTACTCTGTGGCCTGCTGACAACATTGATCTACGCCGGAATGCTGATGTTTCCCCGACCCAGGGCTCGGGCGGATGAACCGATCAAGCGCGGCGGGGCCTTCAACCTCAAACTGGCCTTGACGGTAGTCCTGGCGATGGCCGGTATCACGCTCCTGTCGTCGGCGATGCTTGCCGAGTTCGGCCAGACCGGGGTAACCGTAACGGCGGTTTTCAGCGGGCTGGTTGATGCTCATGCTTCAATTGCCTCTGTTGCTTCCCTGGCGAAGGCCGGATTGTTACCCCTGGATGGCATCGCCATACCGGTCTTGATGGCGATGAGCAGCAATTCCCTGAGTAAATGCGTAGTGGCCTGGCTCAGTGGCGGACGGCGTTTCGCCGGGTATTTCATCCCCGGCCAGGTGCTGGTGACGCTGGGAATGTGGGCCGGCGTTCTGCTCCCGAATCTGTGAGCCTGTGTGGTGGCAGTTTGATGAAGATCAAGTCCTGCCCGTGGCATACGTTCATTCTGGAACCCTCAATCCTTTAAGTGGCTGCCGCCACGTGCCGAGGTGTTCCATGTCCCAGACCCAACGTTTGTTGTTATTGGCACCCGATGCCATGACCCGTTCGCCTGCGTTCGACCGCGCCACCGAACTGGCCCTGGCGCTGGATCTGCCCCTGCACATCGTCGCCATCGATTATCTGGAGGTGCTCTCGGTGGCCGGTCTTTTTGCGCCAGAACAAGTCAAGAAGGCCCGTGACGGGTATCTGGAAACGCACCGGCACTGGTTGTGGCAACAGGCTGAGCTGGCGCGCCGCCATGGAGTGGAGGCGACGAGCGAGGTGGTCTGGGGCAAAGACGCTTATCAGGCCTTGCAGCAGTACGTCAAAGAGATGCCACTGGCGCTGATCATCAAGGACGCCGAGCCTGAACCGGCAATGAAGCGGATTTTCTTCACACCCATGGACTGGCGCCTGCTGCGCGACTGTCCGGTGCCGGTGCACCTGGTCACCGACGCGCGTCATCCGCGGCCCCGGCAGGTCCTGGCGATCGTCGATGTGCTGCGCAGCGAGGAGCAGGACCTGGTGTTCAACGACCGGATCGTCGATGCCGCCGTGAAACTGGCCGATCAATGCAACGCCCAGGTTGAGTTGTTGCACGCCTTCGACTGGACGGCGGTGTACGCCGCCGATATGGGCGTGGGTGCGCTCCCGCTCGCCACCGGGCTCTATGAAGCATTGGGGCAGGCGCAGCACGAAGTGTTTGAATCCCTGGCCGAGCGTCACGGCGTGCCGCCGCAGCAGCGTCACTTCATCGAAGGTGCGCCGCTGAGCAGCATCTGCACGTTCGCCACCGATCATCAGTGCGACGTCATTGTCATGGGCACGACACAGCATCGAGGTCTGGACAAGCACTTGGGCAGTACTGCCGAGCAGGTGCTGCAACGGGCACCTTGCAGTATATGGGCAATCAAGCCGGGCGAGTGACGGCAGGGTGACCTTGCGCGGGGCCTGGCCCCGGGTCCCGCGCAATGCACTGTGGTTAAAGATAGAGCCGGTGGATGACCTGCCGGGCATCATCGGGGTCGGTGCGGGTATCAAACCCAAGGCTATGGGCCAGATCCCGCATAGGGGCGTTATCGGCGGCGTCGATGGAATACAGCTGGCGATAGCCGTTCTTGCGGGCCGCCTCTATCAAATGCTCCATCAACAACGTCCCCAGTCCCAGATGCTGCCATTGATCGGCCACGGTCACGGCGCACTCGCATTCGTGTTCACTGGTAGCGCAATAGCGGCTGACACCGATTTCGATCAGTTGGCCGTTGTCGTGGACCAGGGCGATGTAAGCCATGCGCGTCTTGCAGTCGACATCCATCAACTGGTCGAGCATGGCCGCGCCGGGCTCATTGATTTGCGCCAGGAAACGCATGTGCCGGGACTCCGGTGACAGACGCTTGATGAAGTCATACTCACGCTGGCGATCTTCTTCCTTCAGCGGCCTGATCAACACGTGCCGGCCATCTCTGAGGGCCTGGATCCAGTGCTTGCCGCTGATGCTGGCATACAGGGCAGCGGCGCGTTCATTGTGGTCTTTGACGTTGAGCATGATGCGTTCCTCCATCGGGTGTGAACCTTCGGCGCGGCAAAGGCCGTGCATTCGCTACTGTTCTACGCCGGCGTGGCAGATCGATTCTGATCTGGATCAGTGCTCGCGAATCCGCTCGTCGATGATCAATGCCGGGGAGCAATTTCAGTGGGAGCCAAACCTGTGGGGGGCAAGCTTTGCTCCCACAGGTATGTGCATGCAGTTGATAAAGATCAAGCCGCCCCGGGGTGACAAGCGCAGGCTGTTGCACATGCCAGAGAGGGACCGCTGGGGACCTGATGGCCAACAGACCAGTGGAGGTGTGTAATGGGACAGTACCAACGTTTGCTATTGATCGTTGAAGCCGACCTGCATCCGTCTGCCGCGCTGCGTCGCGCCTGTGCCCTGGCCAGGGTCAGTGGCGCGGCCTTGCACCTGTGCGCATTCGTTCAACCACCGCCTCACACGCATTTGTGGGGCGAAAAGAACGATGAAGCGACAGCTCAGCGCTATATGCACCACTACCGTCGCTGGATGGTGGAGGAGGCGGCGCTGCTCAAGGAGCAAGGACTGGATGTGACGACCCATGTGGTCTGGACCACTCATCCATTACTGGACATCCTGCGCTACGTCGAGCAGTTTCAGCCCGATTTGCTGATCAAGGATGTGACCCTCGAGCCGCTGCTCAAACGTGTTTTCGTGACGCCCCTGGACTGTCATCTGCTGCGCGATTGCCCGGTGCCGGTGCATCTGGTCAATCGCGCCACCCACAGCTTGCCACGTCGGGTCGTGGCGGCGGTGGACCCCGCCAATCCGCAGGCCAACGCCTTGAACGAGCGCATTATCCAGGCCGCTGGGGCAATGGCCCTGCAATGCAATGCCCCGCTGCATCTGCTGCACGCCTGCGATCTGTCTCCGGCCTTCAACGGGGAGGCTTCGTTGGTGGCTGGGGCCTGGGATGAAGATTTTGCCGAGGCCTTGCGAGAGTCGCTGCATGCGGCGTTCATCAATTTGGCCGAGCGGTGGAGCATTCCACCCGAGCGCCGTCATTTCGTCATTGGCCTGCCGGTGCCGGTGATCCATGAGTTCCTCGATGAGTTCGAGGCTGATGTGGTGGTGATGGGCACCGAGCAACGCGCTGGGCTGGACCGTCTGATCGGTAGCACGACGGAACGGGCCCTGTATTCGGTGTCGGGCAGCTTGTTGGCAGTCAGGGTATGAGCAGGGCGCGTTGACTCTGATGTAAATCAAGTCGGGTTTGTTCAAGCGCTCCAGAATCAGTCGTGGCAGACCGTTCGATATCGGTTCAAGCGATCAGGGCAGTTCGCGGGTAATCCAGCCTCTTTGGGAGAATGTGATGAGTGATTTTCTTAGCCCCGACCAACTGGAAGGCATTGACGCCTATTGGCGTGCTTCCAATTATCTGGCTGTGGGGCAGATTTACCTCAAAGACAACCCTTTGTTGCGCAAACCGCTGCTACTGGGCCACGTCAAGCCACGCCTGTTGGGCCACTGGGGCACCACGCCGGGATTGAACCTGATTTACGTTCACCTCAATCACCTGATCAAGACCCACGACCTGAACATGATCCTGGTCACCGGCCCCGGACACGGCGGCCCAGCCATCGTCGCCCAGAGCTATCTGGAGGGCAGCTTCACCCAGTGTTATCCCTCGGTGGAACAGAACGAGAACGGGATGCTGCGCCTGTTCCGGCAGTTTTCCTGGCCCTACGGGTTGTCCAGTCATGTCTCGGCGCAGATCCCGGGGTCCATTCATGAAGGCGGGGAGCTGGGGTATTGCCTGGCCCACGCCTACGGTGCGGCGTTCGACAACCCTGACCTGATCGTGGCCTGCGTTATCGGCGATGGTGAAGCCGAAACCGGTACGCTGGCGGCGAGCTGGCATTCCAACAAGTTCCTCAACCCCCGGCGTGACGGTGCGGTTCTGCCCATCCTTCACCTCAACGGCTTCAAGATCGCCAACCCCACGCTGCTTTCGCGTATCAGTGAAGACGAGCTGTCAGCCCTGATGTACGGGTATGGCTACGATCCTTATTTTGTCGAAGGCGACGACCCCCACAGCGTTCACCAGCAACTGGCGATGGTCCTGGACGCCATGCTGCTCAAGATCCGCGAAATCCAGCGTACGGCCCGTGCAGACTCGTCGGCACATGAACTGGAGCGGCCACTGTGGCCGATGTTGGTGCTGCGCACGCCCAAGGGCTGGACCGGTCCGAGATTCGTCGACGGTCAGCAGGTCGAGGGCACCTGGCGCGCCCATCAGGTGCCACTGAGTCATTTCGAGCAGCCCATGCATCTGACGCAACTGCAACAATGGCTCGAGAGTTACCGGCCACAGGAGCTGTTCGACGCCAGTGGTGCATTGCTGCCGGAGATTGCGGCGCTGGCGCCCACAGGGCATCGGCGTCTGGGCGCCAATCCCCATGCCAATGGCGGCTTGCTCCTCCAGTCACTTGAGCTGCCTCGATTTACGGATTACGCCGTGCAGTTCTCCGCGCCCGGCAGTGTGCAGGCGGAGTCCACCCGGGTGTTGGGCGGTTTTGTCCGGGACGTGATGAAGTACAACCTCAAGGCTGGCAACTTTCGCCTGTTCGGCCCCGACGAAACCGCCTCCAATCGCCTTGATGCGGTGTACGAGGTCAGTGGCAAGACCTGGATGGCGGCACTTGAAACGGGGGACACCAACCTGGCCTGCGAAGGCCGGGTGATGGAAATCCTCAGCGAGCAGGTGTGTGAAGGCTGGCTAGAGGGCTATCTACTGACGGGCCGTCATGGCCTGTTCTCCTGCTATGAGGCGTTCATCCATATCGTCGATTCGATGTTCAATCAGCACGCCAAGTGGCTCAAGACCGCTGCGCAGATTCCCTGGCGCGCGTCGATCGCTTCGCTCAACTACCTGCTCACATCCCACGTCTGGCGCCAGGACCACAATGGTTTCTCCCATCAGGATCCGGGATTTATCGATCATGTGGCGAACAAAAGTGCCGATGTGGTGCGTATCTACCTGCCGCCGGATGCCAATTGCCTGTTGTCGGTGGCCGATCACTGTCTCAAGAGCCGCGATTACATCAACGTGATCGTGGCCGGCAAGCAACCGGAGTGGCAATGGCTGGATATCGATTCGGCCATCAGGCACTGCTCCATTGGCATCGGTCGGTGGGCCTTCGCCTGCCAGAACGATGACGACCCGGATGTGGTGATGGCCTGCGCCGGTGATGTGCCAACCCTGGAAACCCTGGCCGCCGTGACACTGTTGCGCCAATACGTGCCGGATCTGCGCGTGCGGGTGGTGAACGTGGTGGACTTGATGGCCCTGCAACCGCCGCAACAGCATTGCCATGGTCTGCCGGATGCCGGGTTCGATGAGTTGTTCACCGTGGACAAACCGGTGATTTTCGCGTTCCACGGCTATCCTTCATTGATCCATCGTCTGGTCTACAAGCGCCATAACCATGACAATTTCCATGTGCGCGGTTTCATGGAGGAGGGGGCCACAACCACCCCGTTCGACATGGCGGTCATCAATCACTTGGATCGCTACCAACTGGCCTTCGATGTCATCCAGCGGGTACCGCGCTTGCAACCGTTGGTGGAGGGCGCCCGGGACCGCTACTGGGCCACCATGGAGAAGCACCAGCTTTACCTGATCGAACATGGGCAGGACATGCCCGAGGTCCTGAACTGGCGCTGGACGCCGGCGCCGGGTTGACTGTACGCCCTGTCACGACTTCGACATCGCGCCGTTCGCCCTGACTTTTTGGAGATCCATCATGAGCCAGTACCAGCGCTTACTGCTGATCCTCAACCCGGCACAGCGACACTCTCCGGCCCTTCATCACGCAGCGGCCCTGACGGCGGCCAGCGGGGCGCACTTGCATGTTTCTGCGTTGGTGCCGTCACTGGACATTCTCAAGCTGTTGGAGCAGGAGCCCCGTGATGAAGCGCGTCAGAATTACCTGCAGGACCACCGTCACTGGCTGGAGGAGGAGGCCGACAAGATGCGGCGCCGAGGCCTGAGGGTCACCACGCAGGTGGATTGGGTCGACGGCATGGACGAGCAGATTCTGCAGCACGTTACGCAAATCCAGCCTGATCTGCTGATCAAGCAGGTGCAACACGAGCCCCTGCTCAAACGGGCCTTCCTTACTCCGCTGGACTGGCGTCTGTTGCGCCAGTGCCCGGTTCCCATGTACCTGGTGGGCGCCACCGGCCACGCCTTGCCGCGCAAAGTGGTTGCTGCGGTGGACCCTTCCAGCGACTTTGCGCAAAACAGTGGGCTCAACGACCGGATCATTCGCGAGGCAATCGGCTTGGCCTTGCAGTGCGACGCCGAGTTGCATCTGGTTCACGCCTATGAGGTTTCGTCGGTCTATCTCGGCGATGTCGGCGGAGGTGGCCTGACGCTTAAACAGCTCAGCAATGAACTGCGCAGGAGCCTGGAAAAAACATTCCTGGAGCTGGCCAACCTGTTCGGCGTGCCGGCCGAGCGCAGGCACTTCGTGCTGGGCCATCCGGTTTCAGCCTTGAGTGAGTTTGCCCTGGAGCATGAGGTCGATGTCGTGGTCATGGGGCGCTCGCAGAAGGGTGGTTCGCACGGGCTGTTGGGTAGCACCACGGAGCATATTTTGTATCAGGTGTCGTGCAGCGTACTGGCTGTGTGAAGAAACCGGTGCTCATGGCTGTGTCCTTGATGAAAATCAATGGCCCGCTGGGCGAATAGTGCGACCAATGGAACGCCAATCGATTGTTCAGGAGCACGCTCATGCGCATGACGTTTCTAGGGGCGGCCGGCACAGTCACCGGCAGCAAGTACCTGCTGGAGCATGACGATCAACGCATCCTGATCGACTGCGGGCTGTTTCAGGGCTACAAACAATTGCGCTTGCACAACTGGGACCCCTTCGAACTGCCAATGCGTGACCTGGACGCGATCGTGCTGACTCACGCACACCTGGACCACAGCGGTTACCTGCCAGTGCTGGTGCGAAACGGTTATCGCGGTCCGGTCTATGCCACGTCGGCCACCTGTGAACTGGTCAAGATCCTCTTGCTCGACAGCGCCCGCTTGCAGGAGGAAGAGGCCGAATACGCCAACCGCAAGGGGTTTTCCAAGCATGATCCTGCCATGCCGTTGTACACCCGGGAGCATGCCGAGCGGGCACTGAAACTGTTACGCCCGATAGCGTTCGATCATCCGGTGGATATCGCCCGTGGGGTGGGGATTGTGCTGCGCCGTGCGGGACACATCCTGGGCGCAGCCACGGTGCAGGTGCAGGCCGCTGGCGTTACGTTGGTGTGCTCCGGCGACCTGGGGCGCCCCGAGGACCCGGTGATGTTTGCCCCGCAAACCATCGAGCAGGCGGATTACCTATTGGTTGAGTCCACCTACGGCGACCGGAGGCACCCAAGCCAATCGCCCGAAGATCAACTGGCTGAAGTCATCACCCGCACCGCATTGCGCGGCGGCATCACCTTGGTGCCCTCGTTCACGGTCGGTCGGGCACAACTGCTGATGTATCACCTGTATCGCCTGAAACAGCGGATGGCGATCCCGGACATCCCCATCTACCTGAACAGCCCCATGGCCATTGATGTAACCCGCTTGTATCAACGCTTTGGCGATGAGCATCGTTTGTCCAGGGAGGAGTGTGAGGGCATGTGCCACATCGCGCACCCGGTGCGCTCGGCCAGGGATTCCATGAACCTGGACCTGCAACGCACCCCGGCGGTGATCATCGCCGCCAGTGGTATGGCTACCGGAGGGCGGGTGTTGTTTCACCTCAAGAGCCTGGCGCCCAACCCGATCAATACCTTGCTGATGCCAGGGTTCCAGGCCGGGGGGACGCGTGGCGCAAGGATCGTGGCGGGTGAGCCTGCGGTGCGCATCCATGGCAAGGACGTGCCAATCAACGCCGAAGTGGTGCCGATGCAAACATTGTCCGCCCATGCCGATGCCGATGAAATCATGCAATGGTTGCGCGGCTTCAAGACACCGCCCCGGCATACCTATGTCGTGCATGGCGAACCCAACGCGTCCGATGTCCTGCGCCATCGCATTCGCGATGAGTTGGGCTGGTCAGTATCGGTGCCGGAGTATCGCGACAGCGTGGAGTTCTGAGGCCTCCTTCGCGAGCAGGCTCGCTCCCACAAAGGTCCTGAGGTACGCGGTATTTGTGTTCACCGCCGGCCCCTGTGGGAGCGATCCTGCGCGCGAAGCGGCCCATCAGCTTCAACAACACATCTAAATGCACAGGCAAAAAAAAGCCCCTCGTCGTTGGCCGGCGAGGGGCAGGGTGCACAGCGTCAGTCAGCCTTGATCGGCACGACTTTTTCCGCTTTCAGCGCTTCCGGTTTTTTAGGCAGCGTCAGGGTCAGCACGCCTTTGCTGAACTGAGCTTCGATCTTGTCGCTATCGATGCCTTTTGGCAGGTTGAAAACCCGTTCGAAGGAGCCGTAATGGCGTTCGGACAGGTGATAACCTTTTTTCTTTTCTTCCTTGGCTTCTTTCTTCTCGCCCTTGATGATCAGGTTGCCATTGGCGAGCCGGATTTCGATGTCTTTCTGATCCATGCCGGGCAATTCGGCTGTGATTTCAAAGCTCTTTTCCTTCTCGCTGATGTCCACGGCCGGCAGGCTTGTGGAGAACTCCCTGCGCCAGAATGGCTCGACATCGAACAGTCCGCGACTGAAGGGAGAAAGACCTGTACCCCGGTTGAAGTCATCGAACAGGTGATCCACCTGCTGACGGAGTTTTTCCAGTGGATGCCAAAGGTCATTCTTGGCCGGATGCTGAGTGTTGTCTTGGGTATCGACCGGCATTTTTTTCACTGAATTGGACATTTGATTTTCCTCTTTGGTGATGTCCGGGCGGGACTTGGCATCATTGCCAGGGACCGGTTCCGGACGGGTCAATGCACGCTTGCAAGCCTTACAACGAGAGCTGGCCGGACCAGAGCATCCAGCCGGCGAAAATCGCCGCCACCCAGATCACCAGCAGCAACCCCCAGCCGAAACCATTGAGCGCATGCCCGGTCCTGGCCCGTTGGGCGCTGAGGTAAATCAGCGAACCGGGGGCATAGAGCAGGGCGCTGAGCAGCATGTAGCGGGGGCCGGCGGCGTAGAGCAGCCAAATGCAATAGGTGGTGGCGACCAAGGCGATGGCCATGTCCCGCAGTTGCAGGGCGCGGTGCCCGGCGTAGGTCTGGCCTTGCCAGGTCATCTTCAGCGCGTACAGGCCGCTGAACAGATAAGGCAGCAGGATCATCGAGGTAGCGAGCGAGATCAGGGCCAGGTAGCTGGCGCTCGAATACAGCGTCAACAACAGGAACAGCTGAATGCAGCCGTTGGTGATCCACAGCGCGTTGGCCGGCGCGCCGTGCTGGTTTTCCGAGGCCAGCGCGCGGGGCATGACCTTTTCCCTGGCCGGCGTGAACACCGATTCCGCTGCCAGCAGGGTCCAGGCCAGCAGCGCACCACCGACCGACACAATCAGGCCGATACTGATCAACACCGCACCCCAAGGACCGGCCACCGCCTCCAGAACACCCGCCATGGATGGGTTCTTCAGGGCAGCCAGTTCAGGTTGTCTGAGGATCCCCAGAGACAGGAGCGACACGGCAATCAGCAGCAGCAATGTCAGGACGAAACCGATCACCGTGGCCCTGCCCACATCCGCCCGGTCGGCGGCACGGGCGGAAAACACGTTGGCACTTTCAATGCCGATAAAGACCCAGACCGTCACCAGCATGGTGCTCTTGACCTGATCCAGGGTACTACCCAATGCCGGCGTGCCCCAAAAGTCGACCATGAAGGTGTCTTTGGAAAATCCGGCGATCACCAGGCCGATGAACAGCAGCAAGGGCACGACTTTGGCCACGGTGGTCAGGGCGTTGGCCTTGGCCGCTGTGCGCATCCCGCGCAGGATCATCCAATGCAACGACCACAGCACCACCGACGCACCGGCAATCGCGGCCTTGTTATTGCCTTCGCCGAACAAGGGAAAAAAGTAACTGAGTGCCGCGAACAGAATCACCAGATAACTGACGTTGCCAATCCACGCACTGATCCAGTAGCCCCACGCCGAATTGAAGCCCAGGAACTCACCCCCAAGCGCACGAGCGTAGGCGAACACGCCATTATCGAGTTCCGGTTGACGGTTGGAGAGGGTCTGATAGACCAGGGCCAGTGACAGCATACCCACGCCAGTGATCAGCCAGCCGATCAGGATAGCCCCGGCACCCGCGCTGGAGGCCATGTTCTGGGGCAGGCTGAAAATGCCGCTGCCGATCATCGAACCCACCACCAGCGCAACCAGCAGGCTCAATGACAGGCGTTTGGGTTCGACCTTTCGCAAACTGCCGGCCAAAGGATGAGGTTTGACGGCCGGGATGACCGGCTCAGTGCCTTGCAGGTGCGTTGCCATGATTGAAGCCTCCACGAGACGAAGGGGTCGACGACCTTCGCCGAAGCGAAGGTTCTAGCGCTGGTTATTAATCTCTGCGTGAAGAGGCTGGGTAGCATTGATTTAGATCAGAGGTTATGCAGGGCGTGCGTGCGTGAATTTCATAGGAGAAGGGCTGAGCTGCCTTGCAGGGAAATTGACATAAATCAACGCCGAGGCCGCTCTATCAGAGGACGCTGGATTGACGCTGAACGACGGGGCGCAACAGCCTGTGGAGGTTTTCCAATGAGTCAGAGTCCCTCAATGCAAACAGTGTGGAAGGACCGCAGCGCAGCGGGGCAAGGGCTGGTGGAACATTTGTTCAAATACGCCCATCGACCCGATGTCATCGTCCTGGCCTTGCCCCGCGGCGGAGTTCCAGTGGCTTATGAAGTGGTCACCGCTCTGCACGTGCGCCTTGATCTGATGCTGGTTCGCAAACTGGGTGTGCCGTCCAACCCTGAGTTCGCGATGGGTGCCATTGCCAGTGGTGGCATACAGATCCTCAATGACGACGCTCTTCGTGCCCATCCGATTGATCAGCCCAGTTTCGACGCCGTGGTTGCCCGGGAAACCCGGGAGCTGTTGCGTCGTGAGCAGGCGTATCGAGGCACTCGTGAGCCTGTACAACTCAAGGACCAGGTGGTCATCCTGATTGATGACGGTCTGGCGACGGGGGCCTCGATGATGGCAGCGATCCACGCGGTCCGCACGCAAGGGCCTTCGCGCGTTGTGGTCGCCGTGCCGGTTGGGCCGCTTGAAACAGTGGAGGCGCTACGCAGTGAAGTGGATGAGGTGATTTGTCCGCTTATTCCTGACTGGCTGGTTTCCATAGGCTATTGGTACAAGGACTTCCCTCAGACATCCGATGAAATCGTCATCGATTTGCTGCAGCGAGCCTGGCAACGGGAGTCGACCGCCGCGTCTCAGGGGTAGAGCGGCGGGACTGCGAACGGGCCTGCGACTCAGACAAGCAACAGGTGATCGTCCACCTCTCTGACCCCCGGCACCGACCACGCCGCCCGTTCCGCGATTTTACGCTGGCGCCATAAATGGACTTTGCCTTCGAGCCTCACCACATCCCCATCGACCTTGACGTGAATGGCCTTGGCATCCACTTCGGCATTGCGTTTAAGGGCCTCTTCGATACGACGCTGGATGTTGCCAGCGTCCACTCGAGGGCGCAGGGTCAGCCGATTGTTCACGCCCACCACGCCGGACAGCTTGAACACGGACCGCTCCACGCTTTCTTTCTGGTATTGCCATTCCACTTCGCCTTCCAGGCTGACCCAGCCGTTCTGCACGATGACTTTTATGTCGCCTTCAGGAACGTCGCAGCTCCAGTTGATGATCTTCAAGGCGCGATTGGCAATGGTGTCGTCTGCGGTGCCGGCGTTTTTATTCAGTCGGACCTGGATTTCCTCAGCTACGGCGCGCACGCCCTCGATGCTTTTGACGGCGCGTTCGGCGCTGATCTTTTCTGCATAACTGCCGACATGACCGGAAAGGGTGACGACGCCATTGTCCACGGCCACGCCAATATGGGCTGCGTTGAGGTCGGGTTGGAATTCCAGTTCTTCCAGAATGGTCTTGCGCAGGGTCAAGTCGCTCATCGTGGCGTCCTCCAGGTAATGCGAAGCGGGCGGGGCTATCAGCGCCCGGTCTGCTTTTTCTACGCCTGGGTGATGCCGACACATTGAGCTAAATCAACAAGGGTGTAAGTGGGGCAACGCGCTGTCGGGGCAACGGCCTGTGATTTGATGAAAATCAGCAGGGCGGTCGACCGTGCCAGCGGAAGGGGCGATCAGGTGACGGCACGTGATCAGTGATGCAAGCGCCTCGAGAGGGTTTCACCGCTCTGAATGGCGATGGCAACCAGCCACTTTTTGCTTGAGACCGGGCAGGTCCAGGATGGTGACGTTGCGTCCGTGCATGTCCACCAGTTCCTCTTCTCGCAGGTGCGCGATACCCCGGCAGATCGTTTCCAGCCGCAGGCCCAGATAAGAGCCGATAGCCTCACGGCTCATGCGCAAGACGAATTCCCTGGAGGAGTAACCGCGCATGTTAAGTCGCTGAGACAGGTTCAGCAGAAACGCCGCAAGACGTTCATCGGCATTCATGTTGCCAAGCAACAGCAGCATGCTGTGGTCGCGCACGATCTCCTGGCTCAGGAGCTTGTTGAGGTTGTGCTGTAAAGAGGGCAAATCGTGGGCAAGTTTTTCCAGGTTGCTGAAAGGAATCGGGCAAACTTCGCTGTCTTCCAGCGCTATTGCATTACAGGCGTAATGATCGGTGCTGATGGCGTCCAGACCGAGCATTTCGCCTTGCATCTGGAAACCGGTGATTTGTTCGCGTCCGTCCATCGACAATACGCTGGTCTTGAAGAAACCCAGCCGCACCGCATACAGAGAGCGCAGCGGATCGCCGATGCGGTACAACGCCGCGCCTTTTTTGACCTTCACACGCTGTGAGATCAAGGTGTCCAGGCGCTCGACTTCGCCGCCCGTCAGCCCGATAGGCAGGCACAGCTCAAGCACGCTGCAGTTGGAGCAAGCGGTTTTAAGGGAATGCACGCGCAGAAGTCGTGCTTCTGATTCGCTCATCGGAATAAACTCCTTTGCTGGAGCAATCATAGAAGATCAAACCCGTTGCGCCTGTAATTTGTCGTATATAGATATACCGGCTGTCATGTTTCAATCTGCAAGCTCAGGTCTTGAAGCGAATGGTTCGACAAACACGAGGCCGACTACACTCAATTGCTGCTCTTCAGCGCGCTAGAAAAGATCCCTGTCCAGGTTCAAACACCGAACCTGTTGAACTTTCATGAACTAGCGCGGTGAATAGGGATCTAGACCTCCAACATAACGGCTCTATGAAACATATCCGAACCCGCATTCAGAAGGATTATCCGAGCTGGAATCACCGACTCCGGCCATAAACCGGGGGCGATGGAGAGCGTGGGCGTTTCAGCCAGGCGGATTGAGGATTACCAGATGTCGAACATTGAAGAGCTTGCCGTGGAGGTTTGCGCTCCGAGCGAGTACCAGAGCCTGCTCACCCTGGGCGCGAGCGCGCTAGACGCCATACCGGGGGCGGTATACCTCTGTGATCACGAGGGTTGGCTCGTCAGGTACAACAGTGAAGCGGTCGAGCTATGGGGCAGGACGCCCATTATCGGGAAAAACGGTGACCGCTTCTGCGGCTCGCACCGGCTTTTTTTACCGGATGGCACGCCGCTGGCTTTCGAAGACTGCCCCATGGCTTCGGTGCTTATTACCGGCGCTGCGACACGCAATCAGGAAGTGATCATTGAGCGTTCGGATGGAACGCGGCTTATGGCGCTGGTGAACATCCGGGCCCTCAGGGATCGGCGCGGGGCCATTCAAGGGGCGATCAACTGTTTTCAGGATGTCTCGGCGCGTCATGCGATGGCCGAAGAGCTTCGTCGCAAGAGTGCCGACCTCGAGGATTTTTTTGAAAACAGCGCGGTGGGGCTTCACATTGTCAGCAACGCGGGCATCATCCAGCGTGCCAACAAGGCCGAGCTGAACATGCTGGGCTATACGGCTGACGAATATATCGGCCGCCACATTACGGAGTTTCATGTGGATGAGCCCGTTATTGGTGACATCCTCAATAAACTGGGCAGCGGCGAAAGCCTGGACAGCTACCCGGCGCGGTTGAGGGCCAAAGACGGCACGATCCGGCATGTAGCGATTACCTCCAATGGGCGTTTCGAGGACGGTAAGCTCTTTCACACACGCTGTTTCACCATCGACGTCACGCTCGCCCAGCTAATGGAAAGCCAGATTCGCGAAAGCGAACGGCATATGCGCAATCTTCTCGAGGCTCTGCCCGCTGCGGTTTATACAACCGATGCACAAGGGCGCATCACCTTCTTCAATCGGGCGGCTGTCGAATTGTCTGGCCGAACCCCACAGTTGGGGGACATGTGGTGCGTGACCTGGAAAATATTCAATACCGATGGAAGCGCGCTTCCCCACGACCAGTGCCCGATGGCGGTGGCCTTGAAGGAAAACCGCCCGATACGTGGTGTCGAGGCCATTGCCGAACGGCCGGATGGCACTCGTGTGCCGTTTGCGCCGTATCCCACACCGCTGCATGACGCCGATGGCAACCTGGTGGGCGCCATCAACATGCTGGTGGACATCACCGAGCGAAATCAGGCGCAGAACCGGCAGAAGACCCTGATCGACGAACTCAATCATCGGGTCAAGAACACCCTGGCCACCGTGCAATCCCTGGCGGCACAAACGGCGCGCAATGCCGAGGATGCGAACGACGGTTACAGGCGTTTCGAGGCCAGGCTGCTTGCGTTGTCCCGGGCTCACGATCTGTTGACCCGGCGCCATTGGGGCCATACCCCGCTGGGGTCCCTTGCCCATGAAGTGCTGATGCCGATATTTGGCCAGGAACCCAGTCGAATCGTGGTTGAGGGCGACCCTGTCGATGTCGGCACCCGCGTTGCGCTCAACCTCACCATGACCCTCAATGAACTGGCGATCAATGCACTGAAATACGGCGCGATGTCAGTAGAGACGGGCACGCTTTCAGTGAAGTGGGTTGTGCAACCACAATCCGATGGAATGCTACTGACCCTGGACTGGCGCGAGCAGGGCGGGCCACGGGTGGCCCAACCCAAGCGGGAAGGGTTGGGTTCGCGTTTGATGAAGCGCTGCATCGAGCGCGATTTGGGCGGGACATTTGACCTGACCTTCGACCCGAAGGGCGTTTGCTGCCGAATCTCGTTTCTGATCCAGGCGTCCAGCCCATGAGTTCGTTCCCCGGAGTCAGGGTGCTGCTGGTTGAGGACGAAGGCACCATCGCCATGCTGGTCGAGCAAATGCTGGAAGAGCTCGAATGCGTGGTGGTGGCATCAGTGGCACGGCTCGCTACGGCCTGCGAAGTGGCGAATCGGGTGGCAATTGACCTGGCCATTCTGGATGTCAACCTGGCCGGTGAGCGGGTTTTTCCGGTTGCCGAAATTCTCCAGGCGCGCCAGATTCCGTTTTTATTCAGCACCGGATACGGTGCCAGCGGGCTGCCGAACGAGTTCGCCCATCGTCCTGTGTTGCACAAGCCATTCTCCGAAAACGAGTTGCAACTGAAGATCGCTCTTGCGCTGGGGCGCTGACCTTCAGCGATGAGCGGGCACGCTGTCCGGCCCTGGTGATTCCCCGCAGGCGCCCTGGACGGTTCATTCCAGTTTATGAAACAGTGGATTGCAGTTCGTGCGTATTCCTCCCCAATCCCTTTGGGAAGAAGATAACCCCACCTGCAATGCACCCTCGGCAAGAGGCGTAGCGCAGTCCCCCTGACCGTAGCGTCTTAACGCAGCCTGCAAGGCTGCGGGCGCGAGGAGTAGCTGATGGACGAAGCCGCGAAACCACAATCCTCACCCTGGCATGAAGGCGAACTGACCTTGCAACGCTCGGTCGGTGCGGTCGACATGATGACCAGCGTCGGCCAGCGACAATTGGCGCGCAACTGGATGCCGGACCAGCACCGGGAGTTCTACGCACAGTTGCCTTTCGTGGTATTGGGCGCCGTGGATCGGCAAGGTGACGTGTGGGCGACCCTGCGCACCGGCAAGCCCGGTTTCATGAGCTCACCTGATCCGCAAACCCTGCAGATCAATCTCAAGCCGCAACCCAGCGATCCGGCCCAGGAGGGCATGGGCGAGGGGGCTGCCATCGGCATGCTGGGTATCGAGTTACACACCCGCCGGCGCAATCGCATGAACGGCAACATTCGCCGTCTGCTCGATCACGGGCTGGAAATTTCCGTCAGCCAGGCCTATGGCAATTGCCCTCGCTATATCAACCTGCGCCAATATTCCTTTGTCCGCGAACAGGCCGGCGACGCCCGGCACCTGGTGGCAACGGACCCATTGGCCCGTCGCCTGATCACAGCGGCTGATTCGTTTTACATCGCCACCTATGTGGAGCGCGACGGCGAACGGCAGGTCGATGCGTCCCACCGCGGCGGCAAGCCGGGTTTTGTGCGCATGGACGAGGACGGCACGCTGACCATCCCGGACTTCTCCGGAAACCTGTTCTTCAACACCTTGGGCAACATCCTGCTCAATCCCCGCGCAGGCCTGATCTTCGTCGATTTCAAGACCGGCGATCTTCTGCAAATGACCGGTTCCGCCCAAGTATTGCTGGACGATCCCGAAATTGCCGCGTTCCAGGGCGCCGAGCGGCTGCTGCGCTTCAAGCCGCAGCGCGTGGTTTACCGCCAGGCCGCGATCCCGTTGCGCTGGAAGGACCAGAGCGCGGGCGACTCGCCCAATTCATTGATGACTGGCAGTTGGGAGCAGGCCGCCGAGCGCTTGCAGGCCGAAGCCCTGCGGACCCAATGGCGCCCATTGCGCGTGGTTCGTGTGGTGGATGAGAGCCACAACATTCGCTCCTTCTACCTGCAAGCCGCCGACGGAGCGGGCGTGCCCCGGTTTGACGCCGGCCAGCACTTGCCCGTGCGGATTTCGCTGGAGGGGCAGAAAACGCCATTGATTCGTACCTACAGCGTGTCCAGCGCACCGTCGGATGATTTCCTGCGCATCAGCGTCAAGCGCGAGGGCTTGGTCTCCTCGCATCTGCATGACCGGATTGAGGTGGCGCAGCAGATCGAGGCGCGAGCGCCCCAAGGGCATTTCACCGTTCAGGCCGCTGAGCGGCGGCCCTTGGTGCTGCTGGCGGCGGGCGTGGGTGTGACGCCGCTGTTGTCGATGTTGCGCGAAGTGGTTTATCAGGGCCTGCGCATGAGTCGGATGCGTCCGGTCTGGTTGGTGCAAAGCGCGCGCACGGTAGCCGACCTGGCATTTCGCGAGGAAATCGATGAGCTGGTCAAGCGTGCCGCAGGTAAGGTAAAGGTACTGCGCCTGGTCAGCCAGCCGCCTACGGAAGGTGTGGGGCAAGGCTACGACGCGACGGGCAGGATCGATGTAGAGCTGCTCAAGCAACTGCTGGCGCTCGATGACTATGACTACTACCTGTGCGGGCCCGGCAGCTTCACCCAGTCGCTGTATGACGGGTTGCGCAAATTGCGCATTCCAGACGATCGCATTCATGCCGAAACCTTCGGCCCATCCACACTGGTACGCGACGCCGAAGTCAGCGTGCCAGCGGCCCCGCAAGTGCCTGCATCGAGCGAGTCGGTGAAGATCCTGTTCGCCAGCTCCGGCAAGGAGGCCCGCTGGGAACCGGGCAGCGGGACCCTGCTGGAGCTTGCCGAAGCCCGGGGCCTGAGCCCTGAGTTCAGCTGCCGCGGCGGTTCGTGCGGCACCTGTAAAACCCGGCTAAGCCAGGGGCAGGTGCATTATCTGAACAGTCCGGCCGAGCCGGTTGCCGAAGATGAGGTACTGATCTGTTGCGCAGTGCCGGCACAGGGGAGTGAGACCGTGGTTCTGGACGTTTGAGCAGGTGCTACTCCCTCGCCAAAAGAGCCGCTTTTTGATCGTTCCCACGCTCTGCGTGGGAATGCATCCCGTGACGCTCTGCGTCACCTTCCAGAAGCGGAACGCGGAGCGTCCCTGGCGACATTCCCACGCAGGAGCGTGGGAACGATCGAATCTCTGGCTCCAATCGCCCAGCCCAGCGCCCTTGCCACAGGCTAGATCGTACGTCGCACTTTTCCTGGTGCTTGCCCGTAAATCTCCTTGAACTTCTTGCTGAACGCCGCCTGGGATTGGTAACCGACCTGCACGGCAATATCGCTCAAGCCCAAATGTGAATGGCTGAGCAGACTGAACGCCAACTCCATGCGTATTTGCGTCAACAACACCCAAGGAGATACCCCGGCCACGCGAACGAACGTTCGCATGAAGTTCGCGCGGGACATGTTCGCGAGGTCCGCCAGGCCTTGGATCGTCCACTCGTAGGCCGGATCTGCGAGCATCGCCTGCCAGGCTCGGCCCAGACGTTTATCGCCCAACAGCGCCAGCGAGCCGCTGTCCTGGCCGTGATTTGCCAGATGCGCACGCAGAATAAGCGTGAACAATGCTTGGGAAAGCGCATCGAGCAGAAAACGAGCACCGACCTTGGCCTCATCGGCTTCCGCACGAATGACTTCCACCAGCGCGGGTAGCGGACCGTTGGCCGGCAACGCGCCGCTGGGGATGACCAGGTATTCGGGCAGGGAGGCAAACAGCAGTGAGGCCCGATTGAAGTGAAAGTCGCCACACAGCATGTCCAGTTCGGCACTGGCGTTGCCAATACGATGGACCGGCAGCGCGCCACCTGTGACGAGTTTCGGTGAAGTTGGCGCCACTGTTTTTCCAGGGCTGTGCATCAGGTGTCGCGCACCACGGGGCAACAGCAGGATGTCACCTGCGCGCATGGGCAAACGCTGCCCATCGGGAAACTCCACCCGGCACTCTCCCGCCAACACGATGTGATAGGGCGCTCTGCCCAGGGCTTGCTGTTCATGATCCAGAGCCCAGTCACCCTGGAATTGACAGCGTAGATCCAGACTGCCGCGCACATTGGCCAGGCTGATGAGTCGATCGATCGCATTCATTTGAGAGCATCGCCAAAAAAACTGAGCGGATTGAACAAAATCGACCCGCGCCGGAGTGAAAAACTGAGGGCGTCGAAACAGTACACCCAACCCACTCAGGAGTTAATGCCATGTTCCACAACTGGTCTGAATTGTTGCCCACCATTCAAAAAGCCTTTGGCGCACTGGGCAAGAGCAACCCGAAAATGGTCAAGGCCTACATGGCCCTTGGGGAGGCCGCCAGCGAAAATGACGTACTCGATGCCAAGACCCGCGAGCTGATTTCAATCGCGATCGCGGTCACCACCCGCTGCGATGGCTGTATCGCCGCGCACACGGACTCGGCGATCAAGGCCGGGGCGAGCCGAGAGGAAGTGGCCGCCGCCCTGGCAACCGCGATCTCGCTGAATGCAGGCGCTGCGTACATTTACTCGCTGCGTTCGCTTGAAGCCTATGACACGTTGAAAAACCGCGCGTGACGCAACGCAACTTCAGGCCCCGGCACTGCAAAGTACCGGGGTTTTTGTCCGTTTTATGGAAAACAGCCAGTTGATTGTGCTAAACCTTCTGATCGGTTGATGCCGGCTTGCTGGCAGTCAACTGTCCTGACAACCGCTTAAAGGAATGATCATGAGCCTGCACGGCGATTACGATCCGCAGAACATCTTCGCGCTAATCCTTCGTGGCGACGCGCCGTGCTACAAGATTTACGAAGACGCCGATGTACTGGCCTTTCTGGATATCTTTCCTCAATCGCGCGGCCACGTCCTGGTGATTCCCAAAGCGTCCCAGGCCCGGAATATTCTTGATGTCGAGCCTGCGGCCCTCGGCGCGATGATGTCTGCCGTGCAGCGGCTCACACGGGTCATCGTGGACGAGTTGAAACCCGATGGTGTGCAAATCGCGCAGTTCAACGGGGCTCCGGCCGGGCAAACGGTCTACCACATTCATGTACACATCGTCCCTCGCTGGGAGGGCGAGGAGGCGGGCATACATGGGCGGGGCAAGGCCGACCCCGAGGAGCTCAAAGTGCTGCAGGCACGTCTGGTCGAGCGCATCCGTGCAGGGGGCTAGCGCTGGCCCGATCCTGACGTAGGTAGAGAGTCAGTACACGGTTTTCTTGAAAGGGCGGGTGACCACGCCCGTGTAGAACGCCAGGATCGCGAGGCCTTGCACCACGACGGCGGCAACCACGATAGCGGCGATGGCCTGACTCGGTTCGGCAAAGACCGAACGGACCAGACCGAAGAACGCCGGAGCGAAGGCATAGGTGGCTTGACTGATTGCGACCATCAGCGCAATCACCCTGGCGGTTTGTTCACGGCTGAACTCAGTCTGGGCGATCAACGGCGGCAATGAAGTGGCGTTGCCGATTCCCGAACCGATCAACACCACCGCCACCCAGGCGACCGCCGGATGGATATCCAGGCCCAGGAGCATCAGTGTTCCAAGCATCTGAATCCCATAACCCAGGCAGGCCAGTTGACGGCGGTTGACGCCTTGGGTCATCAGGCGTGCGGCCACGTAACGCCCGCCCATGGCGCTGGCGGTGGCCAGGCCCATGGCGAATGAGGCGTCATGGGCGCCCATGCGTCCCGCCAGAATCGAATACAGGTGGGCGATCAAGCCTATCTGGGCGAACAACCCCAGGGACATGCCCGCTGCCAGGGAACGGAAACTGGCCGACTTGAGAGTTTGCGCCGCAGTCCAGGGTACGGCGCTCGTGCCAGTCGCTACCGGTTCTGGTTGGTCGGCGTTGTCCGGATGCTGGCCGAGGCTTTGAGGGCTTTTATTGAACACCAGAAAGGCGAAGCAGCCGAGCAGCACCACGGCTGCGAGGCTGATCACCAGCGCCGCCGTGGCAAAGCCAAAACGCTCGATCAGTAACACCCACAACGGCGAGAAAATCACCCCACCCATGCTGGCGCCGTTGTAAGCCTTGCCCAAGGCTTTGGGCCGCTCCTTGATATACCAGGGCGCGATCAGGGTGTTAACGGCGGCGGCGCCCAATGTCACCCAACCCGATGCCCGAGCAGATGGCCCCGGCATACAGCACCCATAATTGGCTGGCCTGAGCCCAGATATTCACCCCGACCCCCAGCACCACGCAGCCCAGCAGGGTAATGGCCGGTACACCGAAGCGCGCGTAGAGCCTTGGCAGGTTGGCGATGACCAGGGGGCCGCTGAGAAAGTGCAGCGTAACGGCCGCCGACACCTGGGCCACCGGCCAGCCGGTGCGATCCATCACGGCCTGCATATAGATCGGCGGCCCATAGAAACCGACCCCCCATCCGATCATTGCCAGGATGAATGTGCAGGCCAGTACGGTCTTTCCAAAAAAACGGGTGGGTTTCATCGCCATCTCCTCCATGTGGGCTCACAGGTTATGCACCTGAGGCATCGCTCACTTCGAGGAGGGTCAAACTATGGATGTCGCTGCAGCCAGTACTTTTTATCCCACACCCGGTGCCAGGTTCAGCGCACGCGCGTGCGGCTCTGCTCCGCCAGGTCCAGCGCTTTTTGCATGTCCAGCCGCGCCGAACGCCCCACGTCCTTGTCGTTAAGCTGATAGCTGCGCTCCGACGGTAGGATAGGGGCCGTGAGGTCCTCGCCATCCATCCGTTCGAAGTCGTGGTTTTCACCAATGGTCATGGCGCTGCGCCGGAGCAGCATGCGTAGTTGCTCGGGCTGGAGTTGCGGGTTGATGGACAGCATCGCCGCCAGCAAGCCCGCGACCATGGGCGTGGCATAGGATGTGCCGCAATGCACTGCGCCGTTTTCGCCGGCGCTGGTGGTCGAGGCGTGGGCGCAAGCGGCGGCGGTGATGTCCACGCGCATGTCGATATTCGAGGAGCTGCGCTTGACCGCATAGGCCGGATCATCGACGGCAACCCCGGCGCGCTCGTTGCGCTGGTGCCCGCCGACCACCAGCAGTTGTTCGGTGATGAACGAAGAGGGCAGGCGGTATTCATCGGTGCCCGAGAACGAAGACCCATTGCCGGCGGAGTTCACCACCACCACGTCGGGATGCTCCTTGCGCAGCCACAGGAAAAACTCTTCCAGCAGTTCCTCGTAACCGCTCATGGCGATGCCTGAGCGCAACAGCGAGTCGACTTCATCGCCTTTGACGTTTTTCGCGCCAACGCGGTGAATGCCCCAGCTCCAGTTGAGCACCCGCACGCCGTCCTCCACAAGGTTGACCGAGGCGGCGATGTTGGCGGTGATCCCGGCATCGGAGTTGCGCTCGACAATGACTTCGAAACCACCGCTGGCTTTGTCCAGACCCCGGAGAAAACCGGTGTTTCCACCGTCATCCCAGCGCGCGGCGAGAATGCCGGCGACGGTGGTGCCGTGGTTGTCTGGCGTACTCGCATCGCGCGCATAGACGCAGGTGCGCGGCATCGAGCAGCCACCGAGGTAGTCGGCGAAATCGGCGGTGTCGAAATCCACGTTACGTTCGATCAGGCCAATGCGCACCGGTTGCGGCGGGGTGGGCGGTTGCCGCGCAGGAATGCGCCGCTGGTAGTAGTTCACCGCGTCGAGAAAACGGTTGGCGGCCCATTCATCGGAGTCCAGGGCCGGCTTCTTCGGCTCTTCGGGGTGAGCGCTGGCTTGCTCGGCCTCTTCTGCCGCCGACTCCTCGATCACCACGGCATCGACACTGGTCTCGCTGCCCATCCGTAGCACCAGCGCGTCGCGCTGCACCAGATCCTTGGCAGGTAGCCGAAGCTGATACAGGTTCAGGGGAGCAATACTGCCGACGACCTTGGCGCCGTATTTTTGGGCGAGACGCTCAGCTTCCTGGCGCCCATCGTGATTTTCCTCGATCAACAGGCTCACCAGATCGACGTAGGTGCTCAAGCCGTCCATGTTCTTGGCGACTTCGTCCGGCCCGGCGGCCAATACGTGACTGTTGCGCAGGCTCAGCCAGGCTGCATTGCTGACGCGCTGCCCGTCTTCCAGCCAAATAGGGCCGCTCTGATAGGCGGCGCTGTCCAGGCGCACGCGCAGGTTTTGCCCTTCGCGTTGGACAATGAGCGCGGGTAGCGTTTTTTCACCGAGTTTCAGTTGTGGCGTTTGAGTATCCAAGCCATGCACCGTCAGGCACCAGTCCTGATGCTGGCTCTGCAGCAGGTCACCGCAGCGGTCCAGGCGTTCCAGACGCAGCGGTTCTTGTGCGGCGGCCGCCGTGCTGGCGGCCAACGTGAGCAACGTAGCGAGGACAGCAGATCGTAAGGACATGAGTCAGGTTTCTTTGCCGAGGGGCCTGGTGTTCCGACTGCCCCGTGGCCTGTTTCGTTCAGCGCGAACAGCAACGGTGACTGACTCACAGCATCCGGGGAAAAAACCGTTTCATCTGATCTGCTCGCCGAGGATTTCACCCTGAATTCTTGCCGCATCGCGTGCTGGGGGCAGTCCGAATACTCGTGCGTAATCGCGACTGAACTGTGTAGCGCTTTCGTAACCGACCTCCAATGCCGCGCTGGTAACGCTTTTGGCATGGGCGACCAGGAGTGTCCGAGCCTGAAGCAAACGCACTCTTTTTTGGTACTGCAGAGGGCTCAGCGCGGTCACGGCTTTGAAGTGACGGTGAAAGGCCGAAACGCTCATCGCAGCCCGTTGTGCCAGCGCTTCCACGCGAATGGACTCGGCAAATTCCCGGCGAATGTACTGGATCGCGAGGCTGACCCGAGCCATGGCGCTATCGGGTGCTGCGATATCACGCAGCATCCAGCCGTGAGGGCCTTGTAACACCCGGTAGAGGATCTCTCGTTCGTAAACTGGGGCAAGGGCCGCAATGTCTTCAGGCCGGTTCATCAACCGCAGCATGCGGACCCAGGCATCCATCAACTCGGGCGTGACTGAGGCTACCGAAAAGCCCGCATCCTTTTCGTATTGGCCGACAGGCTTTGGCAGGTCGGCGAGCAAAGTTGCCAGGACCGTCGGGTCGAGTGTCAGGCTGACCGCCAGGTAAGGTTCGCCGGACGCAGCGGGATGGACTTGGCCGACCGCTGGCAATTCGATGGACATGACGAAATAGGTCGCAGGGTCATAGTCCAGCGTACGGTCGCCGATGGTCATTGACTTACTGCCTTGCAGAATCAGATTGATCATCGGTTCGTAAACGGCGGCCAGCAAATGCGCCGGGATTTCACCCTGGACCATGGCCAGGCGCGGTATGCCCGTTTCCGTGCGGCGGTTCTCGGCCCGAGCAGCCAGGGCGCGCAGTTCATTGAGTGGGTTGGTCATGGGGCCATCTGAACGCAGGCGGATGCGTCCACGCAAGCAAAAAGTAGAAACAGGCAGGATTCGAGCAGGAACGGCTGCGCTCGCTACCAAGGCGATGGTTACTGTGGTGACTCAACTCAGTGACAGTGGCGCAGCGAATGAGCGTGATCGCCATGCTGCTGTCCGAAGAAGGACGCTGGATCAATGCTCAGACGATCGAAGTCGCGGGCAGCTACAACATCTGAATAGCGAGGCTAGCGCATGCTTGATCATATTTTTATCTCAGTCAGCGACATTGAGCGTTCCATCCGTTTCTACACCGCGACACTGACCCCGCTGGGCATTACCGTGCGACTTGATTACGACGGCAAGGACGGACCGCCAGGCCACCCGGATCTCAAGGGCTTCGGCGCCAATGGGCGGATGTTCTTCTGGTTGCGCGAGGGCGTGGTCGAGGGGCGAGCCGTGCATGTCGGTTTCGTGGCGAGCAGCAAGGCCGAGGTCAACGCGGCGTATGCGGAGGCCATGGCCAGTGGCGGCCGCGACAACGGCGCCCCCGGCGCACGTCTGCATTACGACCCCGATTACTACGCAGCCAATGTCCTTGACCCGGATGGCTACAGCCTCGAATTCGTCTACAAGAACTGGCAGCACAATCAATGAAAAAATTAATGATCTACGGCGCGACGGGCTACACCGGGCGCATGGCTGCCGAGCATGCCAAAGCGTTGGGGCTGGAATTTGTCATCGCCGGACGCAATGGCGAAAGGTTGCAGGCTCTGGCTGCTCAACTGAACGTCACGTACCGAGTGTTCAGCCCGGATAGACACGCAGCACAATCCCTGGAAGGCATCAGCGTGCTGCTGAACTTCGCCGGGCCTTTTGCACAGACAGCGCCCGCCCTGATGCAGACCTGCATCAAGGCTGGGGTCGACTACCTGGATATCACTGCCGAGATCAACGTCTATCGGCAGGCCGAACAGCTTGGCGCACAGGCCGTCCAAGCGGGTGTCATGTTGCTGCCCGGCGTCGGCTGGGACGTGGTGCCGACAGACTGCCTGGCCATGCATGTCGCCCGTCGTGTACAGGATCCGCAGTCGCTGAAGATGGCGCTGCAGGTCGCAGGCTCCATGTCACGGGGATCGGCTTTGAGCGTCAGCGAGATCATCGGCGCGGGGCTCTTGGCGCGGGTGGACGGATTACTGGTGGCAACACCCGACGCGCAGCCTCAGCACTTCGACTTTGGCGATGGCCCGGCACTGTGCGCACCGCTGTCCTTCGGTGATCTGATCACCGGGTGGCATTCCACCGCAGTCCCGAATATCGCCATGTTCGTGAATATCACCGGTGATGCCTTTCCCGAAGGCGACCTGTCACAACTTTCCGACGGCCCAAGCGTTGAACAACGTGAGGCCAACCGCGCCCGCGCCGTGGCAGAAGTCACAGGAGCTGACGGCACGGTAGCGCGTTCAATGATCGAGACCGTCAACGGCTACACCTACACCCCCCTGGCGGCTGTGGAGGCGGCGCGGCGGGTGCTGGACGGTGAGCGGCGGGCAGGCTTTGAAACCCCGGGCCGGATGTTCGGTGTCGGTTTCGCCGAGACGATTGCAGGGACGACAATCACTGATTTATAGGGCGCTATAGCGCTCCACACGATCACCCTACGGCCTGCTTGCGATATCCCTTCGCCAGGTCCCGAGCCAGCACGACGAAATTGCGCAATGCGGGCGATTCGTTGTCCTGGCGGCAGACCAGCGTCAGCGGTGCGACAAGGCGGGGGCGGGCGCCCAGGATGCGACGGTAGACGACACTTTCCCGGTGAATGTCGCGCATCGAGGCCGGCACGACCGAGACACCCTCACCAGCCGCAACCAGGCTGACATTGGTCAGCATTCTTTCCACTTCGAAAGCGACTCGCGGTTCGAAGCCGACCGCCTCGCAGGCGCGCAACAGATTGGCGTACATCCCCGGCGCGCCGGGCCGACGAACCAGGATAAAGGGCTCGTCACGTATGGCCCGCAGGTCTACGGCATCGGGGTGCTCGGCCAATGCGGGGTGGCCCACCGGCAACACCATCAATAATTCCTCCACCAGCAGGCGATGGAACTCGATCCCGTCTGGTCGGCTGACCGGCGCACGAAGGATGCTCACGTCCAACTGGCCGGCGCTGGCACGTTCGGTCAAGCGACCGGCGTTGCCTTCGGCGAGCGTGATTGCCACCGCCGGGTACTGTTCGCGAAAGGCACGGATGATGCGCGGGATCAGCGGGTGTGCCGCGGCTGATGAGGTGAAACCAATTGCTAATGTGCCTTCCACGCCCTTGGCCACCCTTGCAGCCCGACGCGAACCGTCCTGCACGCGGGCCAGGATGGCCTTGGCCTCCTCCAGAAATACTGCGCCACCGGTGGTCAGGTCAGCGCCCTTGGGATGGCGTTTGAACAATTCGAATCCGAGTTCGGTTTCCAGCGCGCGGATCTGTTGGCTCAGCGGGGGTTGTTGCATGTTCAGGCGCGCGGCGGCGCGGGTGAAATGCCCTTCTTCGGCGACCATGACGAAATAGCGGAGATGGCGAAGTTCCATATAAACGGGAGTCCTGGTGGGGCGGGAGCAGACCGGTGGCGCAACTGCGGCTCTTGATCGGTTAGGATACGGGGCACTGAAGCGACTAAAACAACAATATTGCGCGACGGCCCATGATTTTAGCCAAGCTATACCGCAACGATACCCTGCTGATCCTGATCGCGATTGCCCTGGGCATATCGCTTGGTGTCGTGCAGCCGCAATGGGCGACGCGGATGAAGCCGCTGAGCGATGTTTTTCTCGGCGTGATCGGCCATGCGGTACCCCTGGTAATGTTCGTGCTGGTGTCTTCTGCGGTGGCGGGCTTCGGCGAGCGCGGGCAAAAGACGCGGTGTGCCAGCCGCGTGCTGGCTTACTTCCTGCTGATGACCGTGCTGTCGCTGATCACCGGGGCGGCACTGGCGATATTGCTGGCACCTGGCGTCGGCGGTGAGTCGCTCCCGGCTTCCATCGCGCGGCCGATCAGCGATCTGCCCTCGGCGGTGATGACCAGCCTGGCTCAGATAATGGCTCATACCGTCATTCTTCCCGTGTTGTTGGCTGCATTGGTGTTCGGCCTGGGGCTTGGCTATGCCGGTGATGCGGGCGAGCCGCTGCGGCGCAGGCTGGATGCGCTGGTCGGCTGGCTGCTGTGGGCGCTGCGCAAGGTGCTCAGATTCGCGCCACTGGCCGCCTTCGGGGCGATGGCCTTCACGGTGGGGCGCTATGGGCCAGCATCCGCTTGGTCGCTGCTCAAGTTCGTGGGCACTGTCTACTGCGCCTGTTTGTTGTTTGTCACCCTGGTGCTGGGCCTGACGGCGCGGTGCACCGGCCTGGGGTTATGGCGTCTCATCGTCTATATCAAGGCCGAACTTTGTCTGGTGGCCTTTACCGGCGCTTCGGTGGCGGCGGTGCCAGGGCTGATCGAAAAGCTCGAGCGGGCCGGATGCGATCAGCGGGTGGTGCGGCTGGTGCTCAGCACTGGCTACACCTTCAATCTCACCGGCTCGAATATCTACCTGACCTGTGCCCTGGTGTTTCTCGCCCAGGCCGCTGGGGTAGTGCTGGATGGACCGCTTCTGGTAATGCTGTTGTTGGTGACGCTTGTGACCTCGATGGGCTCGACCAGCGCGGCTGGCTCTGCCTTTTTGACGCTTGCCGCCACGGTGGCCGGCCTGAATCTGGTGCCGCTGGAAAACCTCGGGCTCCTGCTCGGTGTCGAGCGATTGATGAAATGCCGATCACTGACCAACGTGATCGGCAACAGCCTGGCGTGTGTGGTGATCTCGGCCTGGAGTGGTGCGCTTGACCGCTTGGCCCTGCGCGAGGCGCTGATGCCCGGGAGGAAGGCGACGCTTCCCGACGCTGTGGCCGGGAAGCGCTAGGGCTCAGTTCTTCAGCAGTGCGCCAAAGGCATTGTCCAGGCTGGTCTCGGCCTTCGCCAGCCGCTCACGGCGACCATTGGCCCAGTGCTGATCACCGGCCAGCGCGTCGTTCGCTTCCTTGAGCATGCGCTTGACTTCGGCCGGTTGCGGGCCGCCCGTGCCGACGCGGGTCTTGACCATGTTCTGCGGCGACAAAGTGGCCCGGAAAGCTGGCTCAGTCAGCGGCAGGGTGCGGGTCTTCCAGTTGTACTTCTGCGCCGCTTTGGTGAACAGTTGCTGCGCCTCGGCGTAGGGGAAGTTGGCTGGCACGAAACCTTCCTTGCGCGCATGGCCTACCACCAGCGAGGCGAAACTGTGACCGATACGGAAGGGCACCTTGTGCTCGCGCTCCAGGGTGTCGGCCAGCTCCATCGAGGTGGTCCATTCGCCTTCCAGTTCCTCCAGCGCACGCTGCGGATTGATCACCAGCGCATCCAGGACCTGGCGCGTGCGGACGAACATCTGCTGCGCATTATCGAACAGCCCGAGTGCGTCGAAGGCGAACTTGTAGTCGGTCATGCCGGTGGTCACGTTGTGCGCACGCAGAGTGACGGTCTGGGCAAGACCGACCACATCAGTGGCCGATTCCCGCGCGCGCATGATCAGGCCCGGGTTGCGCTTCTGCGGCATGGCGCTGCTGGTGTAGGTGGCGCCTTCCTCAAGCAACAGCCAGGGCCGAATCTGATGATATTGCGTATGGATGTCGCCCAGCATCGCGCCGATACGAATCGCCGAGGATGAGGCAATCCCGGCCGCCTCAATAGGAATGTCATAGGTCGAGACCTGTCCGGCATCCAGCGAGTTTTCCCGGACGCCATCGAAACCGAGCAATTCGGCCAGGCGTTCACGGTTGAGTGGCCAGCCGGAATTGGCCAGCACCGCCGTGCCCATAGGGCTGAGATTCAGACGCTCATACAGCTCGCGTATACGCTGGGCGTCGCGCTCGAACGCGGCCTCATAAGCCAGCAGGTAATGGGCGTAGGTGATCGGCTGCGCCTGCACGCCATTGGTGTAGGCGGGGATCAGCGTATCGACATTGTCCTTCGCCAGCTTCAGCAGTTGCGCGCGAGTGTCATTCATTGCGTCGGTGTAATCCAGCAGTTGGCTGCGCAAGGTCGCGAGACGGTAGGTGGCGTACATGTCCTGGCGACTGCGGCCGGAGTGAATCAGCGAGGCCTGCGGGCCGATCTTGTCGATCATGATGCGCTCGATCTGTAGCACGTCGCTGGGCTTCTTGCCGTCGGGTTTGCCGGCCTGATCAATCACGTACTGAACGCCGCGGGCGATCTCTTGCCCTTGTTGGCGGCTGACGATGTCTTCTTCAGTCAGCATGACGATGGACGCCTTGTTGATCCGGTTGACCCAGGTGAACTGGTTGTCGTGCTTGCTGTGCTTGGCACCAGCACGATCGACCGTCGCGCCAATCTTCGCCGCCTCGGCCGCGCATTCGGCTGTGGTGCGGCAGGGCAGGTCGGCAGTGTCTGCCGCCTGTGCGCTCAGCTGGGTGGTGGCCAGGGCGCACGCCACGGCCAGGCAAAGCAGTGTTTTTCGCAAAGTCATGATCAATATCCTGTTCAGCAAAACCGTTGCCCGCTCGGGCAACGGTGCGGTGTGGGCGGGCGTTAGAGCAGCGACAATGTGTAGCTGAGGATGAAGCGGGTCTGATCGATGTCATTGCCCGTGCTTCGGTAGGTGCCGTTGCGCAGCTTCACGCCGAAGTTCTTCAGCGCGCCTTGCTGGAACACGTAGCCGATATCGGTATTGCGTTCCCACTCACGGCCGTCACGTCCGCCAGGGCCGTCGAAATCGTCGCCCCGCACATAGCGGGTCATGAAGCTCAACCCAGGCATGCCCACGGCCGCGAAGTCGTAGTCGTAGCGCAACTGCCAGGACTTCTCGCCGGGGCTGGCGAAGTCCGGCGAGATCATCACGTAGTTCACCAGATACGAATTGGTGCCATTGATATGCGGAAAACCCGTCTCGCCACTCATCTTCTGGTACGCCGCCCCGAACGCGTGACCGCCAAGCTCATAGGTGAACTTGGCGCCAAAGGCATCGTTGTCGACGTTGGTGTTTCCGGCCTCGGTGGAACGGGCGAAGCGCAGATCGCTCTTGAACGCCTGGTCCTCGCCCAGCGCCAGCACGTGCGCCAGGTTGAAGATGTGCTGCTTGTAGTTCTGATCCAGATGGCCGTAGTGATAGCCCGTGGTCAGTTTGGGCGTCCAACGATAACTGGCGCTGGCGAAATCGAACCGGTCACTGGCCTGACCGCCGCTGATGCCCTTGCCGGCCACCAGCATGTCCTCATTAGCGGGGGAGTTGCGCAGGCTGTTCTGGGTCAGGCGCCCCGCGTTCAGCGTCAGCCCGCTGATTTCCCGCGAGGTCAGCATCCCGCCGCGAAAAGTCTGCGGCAGCAGGCGCGAGTCGTTGGGCAGCACGGTCGGCAGCTTCGGCACCAACGTGCCGGCGTACAGCGTGCTTTTCGAATAACGCGCCTTGGCTGTCACGCCCAGCTGGCTGTACTCATCCGGTGCCTTGTCATCGCCGACCGGCAACAGGCCAGAGTTCTGCCGGTCCGGCCCCGAGTCGAGCTTTACCCCCAGCAGGCCAATCGCATCGATACCGAACCCCACCGGCCCTTCGGTGAATCCGGACTCGTAGTTCAATAGAAAGCCCTGCGCCCATTCTTCGCGTTTCGACTGGTTGGCGTCTTCCTGTCGGTAATCGGCGTTGAAGTAGAAATTGCGCAGTTCCAGCGATGCCTTGCTGTCCGCAAGAAAGTCGGCCATGACCACGCCCGGCAAACTCGCGCCCAGCGTAGCGGTCGCAATTGCCGCGGCGAGCGGCTTCGATGACCTGTGCATTGATGTCTCCTGATTATTTTTATTGGAGGTAGACGCCGCAGATAGAAGGCCACGCAGCGTCCGGGCGAATGCTAGTCACCGGTGCGAGGGAATTGAAAATATATGTTATGTACTGAGTTCAGATGTTTTGCGTATGGGTGGGGCGAGTTAGGGTTTTTTGCGGACTACTTACCGTGCTCAATGTTCATGTGTCGTTGGGGTTTGGGAAGCCAAGGACTGGCTTGCGAAGTCGCACCGCTGGACGTGCCAGCGATCGGGGGCGCCGGTCCTGATTGACGCTGGGCAGCTAACGTCCGCTAGGGTTGAAAGCCTTCGTTTCTATCGTCGACTCACGTCGCACTTGAGTCCGAGACACGTGCAGTTCGCACAAATAACGCGTGCACCTTCTCCCAGAAATTCCCCCCGAGTACAAAAAAGCTGCCAATCAGCATGACGTCACCCAGCAATTGGGCCTGCCAGAGGTTCGGTCTGAGACCTGGCCAGAAGGCATCGACGTAAGGCTCGAGGAATGAGGAGATCAACGGCAAGCAGAACATCACGATGCCGATTCGATGACGAACCGGGCCAACTTCGTCCTTCATGGAAGGCACAAGCCCGGACACGTAACCGACCAAGCTGCCCTTCAACTGCTGGAAGCCGGCCTTGCCCATGACGGCGATGACGAGAATCAGCAGGACTTTGTTGCTGATAAACAGGACCCCAGTCAGCGCTGCG
Organism: Pseudomonas sp. P105; assembly: GCF_032614175.1. Taxonomy (NCBI): domain Bacteria; kingdom Pseudomonadati; phylum Pseudomonadota; class Gammaproteobacteria; order Pseudomonadales; family Pseudomonadaceae; genus Pseudomonas; species Pseudomonas sp. P105. The sequence goes on along the minus strand of NZ_CP126693.1, from coordinate 3,408,668 downwards.
ATCTTTGATCCAGGCACATCGAGCGCCGCCGCGACTGGCACCATCAGCCAGGAGCCTAGCATCAGACAAATGATGGCTATACCCAGTTTGAAGCGCCATTTAGCGGTATGGGGGGAGTTCATGGCTGCCGTACCTTTTTGACGGGTCTTATCAAATATAACGATGCTGAAAAGCTTAGCAGTCTGCGGGCGATCAGGGCGTCTATGCTCCTGTAATCTTCCTTGACTGGAAAAAACGCATGCATCTGACGCGATCGGGCCAACTGCTAGTGTTTGGAGTGCTCGGCTTGAGCGGCTGCGTGCGCCTGGGGCCAGACTTTCAGTCACCGAGGGAGGCGTGGCCAGGACACTGGACTACTCCTGCCCTTGAGCAAGTCAGCCAACGCAGCCGGGCCCCGGACTTTCGTCAATGGTGGCAAGTTTTCGGCGACCCGGTTCTCAATCGTCTGATTGCCGAGGCGGATGCCAACAATTCAGACCTTAAAGTTGCCGGTCTGCGGGTGATTGAGGCGCGGGCCCAGCTGGGTATTGCCCAAAGCGGGCGTTACCCCCAACTGCAGCAAGCCAGCGCCGACAGTCTGTACTTCAACCGTCAGCAATCCGGCGGAAGTAGTCCGCAAAACAGTCATTTCTGGCAATACAGTGCGGGGTTCGACATTGGTTGGGAACTGGACTTCTGGGGGCGCTTCAGTCGCGCCATTGAATCATCCGATGCCAGTTACTTCGCCGCCCAGGCCAATTTCGAAGACGGGCTGGTTCTGCTGCGCGCCCAACTAGCCAGTACTTACTTTTCGCTGCGTACCACCGAAGCACGTTTGCGCGTGGCCAAGGAAAACGCCAAGCAGCAAAAGCGCAACTTCGAGATAACCGAGAAGCTGTTCAAGAGCGGCCAGAATGCAGAGCTCGACCTGCAACAAGCCAGAACCCAATACCTGGGCACCCTCAGTACCATCCCCAACTTCGAGGATCAGGTTCTGCGTACCCGTAATTCGTTGGCGGTACTGATTGGACGGCCGCCCGGCGCTCTGCCGCAACTGGTCGAAAATGAAGGATGGATTCCGCTGGTGGACCGTACCGTGCTGCAGGATGTACCGGCCAACCTGCTGCTGCGCAGGCCCGACGTGCGTGCCGCAGAACTCAATGTCGCGGCCCAGTCGGCCCTGATCGGCGTGGCCGAAACCGATTTCTATCCGTCGCTGACCTTGCTGGGCAGCATCGTTTGGACGACTGATACGCTCAATGGCACCCCCAGGAGTCTGGACCTGATCGGTGGCCCGAGTCTGCGCTGGAATCTGTTCGACCATGGCCAGATCAGTAATAACGTGCGCGTGCAGGATGCGCGGTTGCAGCAACTGATCGAAGGGTACCGCGAAAAGGTGCGCCAAGCGGCACGCGAGGCAGATGACGCAGCCAATGGACTGATCAAGTCCTTGGAGCGCGAAGCAATCCTGCGTGAGGCCGAAGTCGCCGCCAAGCGATCACTGGTGCTGGCCAACGCCCTGTATCGGGAAGGGTACTCGGACTTCCAGCGGGTGCTCGACTCGCAACGCGCACTGCTGGAGCAACAGGACAATTACCTGGTCAGCCGAAGCAATGCCGTCAGCAATGTGATTGCCCTATACAAAGCGTTGGGCGGCGGTTGGTACAGCGTCCAACCGAAAGTCGCCCCGGCCACCCGCCAGCAAATGGAAGGGCGCACGGACTGGGGCAACTTGCTGGATGAGCCTTCAGCAGCGGAACCGAAAAAGGTCAACAATCATGAGTGAAGCCGCGCAGTCTTCCACCGATGCCTCTTCCCCCGAGGCGCCAGAACCGCCAGTTGAATCCGGCTCAAAAGGCATCAAGTGGGTACTGATCTTGATCACACTGAGTCTGGTCTGGTACTTGTTGGCGGACCGCTTTACGCCTTATACGCAACAGGCTCGAGTCGGTGCCTTTGTGATACCGGTGGCTGCGGAAGTGGCTGGTCGAGTCATCCGCGTCAACGTGCGTAACAATCAGGACGTCAAGGCGGGAGACGTGCTGTTCGAAGTGGATCCTCAGCCATATCAGATTGCCGTGGACCGTGCGCATGCAGATCTTGAGTCCACCCGTCGACAGATCGGTGCCAGCACCGCTGGCATAGCCGCGGCACAAGCCAATTTGCGAGCGGCCCAGGCGAATGAACTCAAGGCGCGGCAGGACAACCAGCGGCTCGAGGGTTTGTACCGCGAAGACCCAGGCACCATTTCCGTACGCTTGCTCGAAGTATCGCGCGCCAACTACCAACAAGCGCTCAGCCAGGTCGCCGCCGCCCGTGCCGAGGTCCAGCGCGCGCGCGAGCAAGAAGGTGGCAGTGCGGAAAACAACGCTTTGCTGCGCAGCGCCGCCACCGCGTTGTCGAAAGCTGAACTCGACCTGGCTAATACACAGATTCGCGCACGTTCGGCAGGTTTGATCACCGATCTACGCACCGACGCGGGGCAGTTCGCAGCCATCGGCAGCCCAGTCATGACCCTGATCGCCATCCATGATGTGTGGATCAGTGCAGACATGACCGAAAACAACCTCGGTCTGGTCAAGCCCCAGACACCGGTGGCGATCGTCCTGGATGCATTGCCAGGCGAAGTGTTCGACGGGCGTGTACGCAGTGTCGGCTACGGCGTCAGCGTGGGGCCGACGACAGCGCCCGGTACATTGCCAACTGTGCAGAACAGCCGGGACTGGCTTCGTCCGGCACAGCGTTTTCCGGTGATCATCGAATTTTCCGAGGATTCAATGGCCAGGCTGCGTGACACTCGCGCGATACGTGCCGGTGGCCAAGCCGAGGTCATGGCTTTCCCCGCTCAAGGCAACCCGCTGAATCCACTGGGCCGCATATTTCTGAGGCTGATGAGTTGGCTGTCTTATGTCTACTAAGCGGACGCCGAGGACTCAGCGGGCGTTGCGCCTGGCTACAGGCACCGCGCTGTGCCTTGCGGTCAGCTTCGGCATGGCCTTGCCGATTCCCTTTATCGCGCCCGTGCTTGCGGTACTTTTGATTTCCACCCTCAATCGTCCGTTGCAACTCAAGGCCGGACTGACACTGGCCCTGGTCGCGATGTTGACCTCCGGTGTAGGCCTATTGCTTATCCCAATCCTGCGCTACTACCCGTTCAGCGGCGTTCTCCTGGTCGGCGTGAGCCTGTTCCTGGTTTTTCGATTGGGTCTGCGTGGCGGCAATAACCTGATCGTCACGTTTCTGGTGATCGGCCTGACCATGATCTCCTCAGCTGGCTTCGTCGATTTTGACTTGGCGATGATGATCATCGGTGCATTGGTTAAAGGCTTGATCCTCGCTGTCATCGTGCTGGCGATAAGTCATTGGCTGTTTCCCGAGTCAGCCAATACTCCGTCACCACCCGCGGCCCCGGCCTTGCGGGCGGAAGACGTCGACAGGGTTGCGCTACGGGCAGCGCTGATTGTATTGCCGGCGTTTCTGGTGGCCCTGATTGATCCGGCCACTTACCTGCCCATTGTCTTGAAAGCGGTCAGCCTGGGTCAGCAGAGTTCGACAACGACGTCGCGCAATGCCGCTCGAGAACTGATTGGCTCGACCTTGTTGGGAGGCCTACTGGCGGTATTGTTCTGGTGTGCACTGAGCCTCTTTGTACATCTATGGATGTTCTTCCTTTGGATGCTGCTGTTCGGCCTCGTGCTGGCGCGCAAGCTATATGGGCTAAGCCCTACACGGTTAAGCCCAGGGTTCTGGCTCAACAGCCTGATCACCCTGATTATTCTGCTGGGCCAGTCGGTTCAAGACAGCATTGCAGGCAAGGACGTCTACACGGCGTTTGCCGTACGCATGGGACTGTTCATTCTCGTGACGCTGTACGCCTGCCTGATGGTTCATATTCTGGATCAGCGACAACCAAGACGAGCTCAAGAATTAATCTGATGGATAGACCGCTTCATGGGCAATCCTTGCGATGAAATCCTCAGAAATCATGGCAAGGGGTGGCAAAAGCGTTTACTCACTTTGGGGCGATGCAGACTGCCGGTCGTGAAAGTCCACTATCGACTCATACTGTTTTAAACCGCAGGTCTTGAACTGCTCGGCGGTGTTTTCACACAGCCTGGACCCCTTGCTGCCGGTTGTGACAGGCAGCAAGGGGCCAATCTCTCTCGTGCGCTGCGTCGGCAGCCGTGGCAGCAGATCTTTGAGATAGGCATACGGATCATGCCCATGCATGCGTGCTTAGATATCCAGGCAAATTTTGCCGAAATGCTGGTTGGTTTCCTGATACTTGAACGCTTCGACAATCTCGCTCATAGGGAAATGACGATCAATAATCGGGCGCATGCCATTAGCATTGATGGCTCGGATCATGTCCTGCTGCTGGCTGCGGCTACCCACCAATACACCCTGCAGACGCACTTGCTTGATCAGTGCCGGTACAAAATTCATTGCACCGCTTACGCCACTCAATATGCCGATGACGGAGATGTGACCAGCAACCCGAATTGCACTCATCGATTGCTCAAGCGTCGCAGGGCCGCCGACTTCGATGATGTGGTCAACACCACGGCCACCCGTTAGCGCGCGTGCAGTTTCGCCCCAGTTGAGGTCTTTGCGGTAATTGATCACATGATCAGCGCCTAGCGCTTTCAGACGTTCAAGTTTTTCGTCGCTTGAAGAGGTCGCAATAACGGTAGCGCCGGCCATTTTAGCGAACTGCAGGGCGAAAATTGAAACGCCACCAGTGCCTTGGACGAGCACGGTGTCGCCCGGCTTGAGTGAGTCATCGGCCATCAGGGCGCGCCATGCAGTCAGGCCAGCGGTGGTAAGCGTCGACGCTTCAGCATGGCTGTAGCCAATAGGCGCGAGGGTGAACGATGTGGCGTTGGCCGTTACTTGCTCACGAGCGTAGCCGTCAATGCCATCACCTGGCACGCTGACAAAGCCTTCAACCAGTGGCGTACCGTTGATCCATTCCGGGAAGAAGGTGCTGACGACCGAGTCACCTACCTTGAATTCAGTGACATCTGGGCCGACAGCAATGACTTCACCTGCACCATCGGCCATGGGGATGCGTTTTTCGCTAGGGCCCCACATACCGCTGACCACCGCGAAGTCGTGGTAGTTGAGCGAGTTTGCATGAAGACGTACGGTGATTTCGCCACGCGCTGCGGCTCGGACTTCGCTGCTGCCAACCACAACCTTTTCATAGCCGCCACCGGGTTCAACGAAGATAGTTTTGCTGCTCATAGAGGTTCCCTCATGTTTTCTCATTACGCGAAATAACGAAATGAATGTTTAAAAATTACAATTCGATGATCAGCCTAGCCGCAAAGTCATTAATCGCCTGCTCATTGCGCCGGTAGTAAGTCCATTTTCCGATGCGGGTGGTCAGCACGAAGCCTGCACGTTGCAAGATAGCTAAATGTGCAGACGCAGTAGAAGGTGAAAGCCCCGCCTTGTGCTGCAAATGGGTGACGCACACGCCTATCGCAGGATCGCCATGATCCTGTGGGGGGAAATTACTGAGTGGGTCTTTGAGCCACTCCATCATTTGCATGCGAGTGTCATTGCCCAGGGCTTTGAGCTGTTCGAGTATCATGGGCGGAAATGCTACGCTTTTTTACGAAATGTTCAATAAGTAATCTATGCTCCCGCGCAAAGGGTTGAAATCAAAAACGCATCCAGCTGAATCGACCCCGCTCCGGTAGACATCCCCGGTCTATGCCTGAACGACTGCTTCTGGCCGCAAGCCGCCTCTCGCAATCAACGGTTCTCGCTGTTTTTCACTCGCAGTTTGAGCAGAGTGACAGTGAGACGAAATGAAACAAACCCGAGATAAGATACCGGGGTTGTTTTATTAGCAGGATGCTCACCTGCTATCGCGGATCCACGTTTTCCAGCACCCGGTTCGCCAGCATCGCACTCAGTTCGATCAGTTGCTGAATGCCGAGGGCAGCGTGACGTCGTGAACCATCCAGCTCGAAGCCAGGTCGCTAACCATTGCATCGGCTGAGGCCAGGGTCTCGCTAAGCAACGAACCATGCTCCGAGGAACGCGTACATTTTCGTGGCGAAAGCTTGACCACGCTCGGAGACGCTGCGGTCGTAAGCCGGATGACCTCCGTTCAGAAATGGCCTGTCGACTGACTAGGCCTGGACAGTTACGCTGACGTTTTTCACCGGCACGGATGAACTTATGCCAGAGGTTTACCAAGGAAGCTGCCTGTGCGCAGCCGTCAGTTATGAACTGCTCGCCCCACCGAAAGCAGTGAGTCATTGTTATTGCAGTCAGTGTCGCAAAAGTCACGGAGCAGCGTTTGCTTCCTACGGCAGCGTTCCGCGTAACGCGCTTCGAATACTCAGTGGCGCCACCAGCATCAAAACCTATGCATCTTCACGGACGGTATTACGAGAGTTCTGCGTGCAGTGCGGTTCGACGCTGTTCTGGTCACGTTCTCAAGGGGAGTTTGCCAGCTGGGTTTCGGTAGCACTGGGTACCCTCGATACGCCTTTTCTGCCCCAAAAGCAGAAACACGTTCATTTCGATAGCGCAGCTCCTTGGTACACACTGTCGCAGGAACGCTTGGGCAGCCAGTAAAGTCATCAATATCGATATGTCTCACGCTGAGCAAAGGTGAGAGGGTTGCCGCTTTTGCTTGGCCGGGATATGCCAAGCGCTCCGATTCAACTTTGGGTTTCTACGATCCTGAGCCAAGGCCAGCGAGCCTGATAACTTTTCGCCTTCTGATCGAACAGATCTGGCTTGGGATTCTTTGGGTTGATGCGAAGGAGTCCTTGCTCAGTGTCGGCTAGGCCGTTGGGGGCATAAACTTCGCCGGTTTCTATATCCAAACCAATGCAGGTACCCGAAACCAGGTAGCGATCAACTCCGTCTTTAGCCGACTCAAGCTGGGGATAGTCCCATACCGTTAAAGCAACGACGAACAAAAGGGGCGCCGCTGCCAGAGGGCATGAAACAGTGGGCGGCTGCGTTGATGAGTTTGAAGTTCGATAGGGGTAAGAAATGGCGAATCAACCCGACCCCGAGTCATGCATGTTGCGCCATGAGGTGCAGGGGGAAGCCTCAACAGGGGAAACCTATGGGCCAGGAAATGAGCCGGGTAATCAGGAGTCCGGGATGCCGATGCTGTTATCCGAGTTACTGAGAAGGCGAATACGACCGTAGTACCTGAGAAGCCATGGAGCAACGGGCCTAGTCCTGTGAAGATGGTTTTTTCATCCTGAAGGGTGCCCACCAGGGGCACCGTTTCAGTTCTATCGCAAGACGCCAGACTCAAACCAAGTCTTCAGGCTGCATGGTCAAAATGATTTTCCCGACGTTCTTGCAAGATTCCATCCGGCGATGTGCATCGGCGGCACGTGATAACGGGAACGTGCTGTCAACGACAGGCTCGAGGCTTGCAGCGCCATCGAAGCGATCAAGCCAATGCTCACGGAAGCGCCTGATCATGTCGTGCTTCTCCGGCTGCGTGCGGGACTTCATGACCGTGCCAATGATTTGCAAGTGACGGTAGAGGATATGCTCCAGCTCTATAGTTACTTTGCCGCCACCGCCGAGGATGCCAACCTGAATCAGGCGGCCGCCATGCGCAAGGGACGCGACGTTGCGTGCGAAGTAGGGCTCGCCGACGAAGTCGATGACGATATCGACGCCTCGACCGTTGGTTTTATCGGCAATGACTTCGGCGAAGTCCTGTGTCTTATAGTCAATCGCGACATCTGCCCCCAAGTGTTCGACGCGAGACAACTTGCTGCCTTCAGTTGTCGCATACACCGTGGCGCCTGTGGCGTAAGCCAGCTGCACGGCGGCAGACCCAACGCCTCCAGCAGCAGCGTGAATCAGCACCGAGTCGCTGGCCTTGAGCCGAGCCAGATGCATCATCGCTTCATGGGCAGTGACGAAGACCTCCGGAATTGCTGCCGCGTGCACATAGTCCAGCTGGGCAGGGATGTGCATGGCCATGCGGTAGTCGATTCGAGCCAGTTCGGCATAGGCGCCGCCTCCAACAACGCCCATCACTCGATCACCCACCTCAAATCCGATCACCTCACTGCCTGCATCGATCACCTCTCCGGCGATCTCCAGCCCGATGATCAGGGAGTCGCCGAAATTAGGATGGCCATAGCCACCCGTTCGATGAGTCAGATCCGCACGGTTTACCCCCGCGGCATAGACACGCACTAGCAGGTCGGTAGGACGCACTTCAGGAGTGGCAACCTCTGCGAGTTCCAGAACGTCTGCGGCACCAAATTCTCTGATGTTGATGGCTTTCATGCTTGGTTGTTCTCCGATTCGGTAAACGTGGCGTTGGCGATAGCAGACGCGGTAATGGCGCCAGGGAATCCCACGTAGAAAGCCAGGTGCGTGATCGCCGCTGCAATTTCGTCATGGTTAACGCCATTGCCCACCGCCCGGCGTAAATGAGCGGGCAATTCTTCCGAGTGGCCCCCGGCGATCAATGCGGCCACGGTGATCAGGCTGCGGTCGCGGGGGGACAATGCCGGATCGCTCCAGATCTGCGGATAAAGCGTTGAGTCGACGAACTGCGACAGCTTGGGAGTGAATGCGCGCGCCGCCTCGCGGGGACTGCTGAAATTGATCTTGGACATGGGAATTACCCTTAAACCTGGCTGATGAATTTGTGGGTCAGATAGTGCTCGATGCCTTCAATGCCGCCTTCCGAGCCATGACCGCTTTCTTTCATGCCGCCGAACGGAAGCTCGGTGGCGACGATGCGGTATTGGTTGATCCCGATCATTCCGGCCTCCAATCCGTCAGCGACGTCAATGGCGGTTCGCGCACTGGATGTGAATGCGTACGCTGAGAGCCCGTAGGGCAGGCGGTTTGCTTCTTTCAGTCCATCCGCCAATTCATCGAACGGCATCAGCACTGCGATCGGGCCAAAGGGTTCTTCGTGCATGACTCGGGCGTTCAGCGGCACATCCGCCAGAACGGTGGGCTGGAAGAAGAAGCCTTCACGTGACAAGGCTTCGCCCCCGACCAATACCCGAGCACCTTTCTCGACGGCATCGGCCACCAGTTCTTCCATCTTTGCCAATTGCCTTGGGTTGGCCAAAGGGCCCACTTGAGTGTCTGGATGCAGGCCATCACCGATTCTCAGGGCTTTGGTTGCAGCGACAAAATGATCGACAAAAGCTTGATAGGCACCGCGCTGGATCAGAAAACGAGTGGATGAAATGCACACCTGTCCGGTCCCGCGAAACCGATTCGCGACACCTTCGGTTGCAGCCTTTTCAATATCTGCATCTGCGAATACGAGCACGGGGCCGTGCCCACCCAACTCAAGGGTGATGGGCTTAACGCCTTCGGCAGCTCGGGCAGATAGCAGGCGACCGATGGGCACTGAGCCGGTAAAGGTGACTTTGCGAATGATCGGTGAGGCGATCAGATGGCTGGACACTTGATCCGGTACGCCGAAGACCACCTGCAGCACCCCTTTGGGCAAGCCTGCGTCGTCGAGCGCACGAGCCAGGGCCAGCGCTGTGGAAGGACTTTCTTCACCTGGCTTGAGGATAACGCTGCACCCGGCGGCCAAGGCTGCCGAGAGCTTGCGGGCTGGAGTAATGGCCGGGAAGTTCCAGGGTGTGAACGCTGCCACTGGGCCGATGGCCTGGCGTTTGACCAGTTGCAGTACGCCAGGACGGTTGGCCGGTACCACGCGGCCATCAATACGCCGGGCACTCTCGGCGAACCACTCGAAGTATTCCGCCGCACGTATCACTTCATCCATGCTTTCACCCAGCGGCTTGCCTTCTTCCAGTGTCATTTGCGCGGCGATGTGCGGTGCTCGTTCAATGATCAGGTCGGCGGCCCGCTTGAGGATTTTTGCGCGTTTGTCAGGTACGGTCTGGCGCCATTGTTCGAAGCTCAGTCGAGCCACCTCAAGGGCGTTATCAAGGTCACCTGCGGTGGCGAGGGGGACGCGCCCGATCATCCGTCCGGTTGCCGGGTTAACGACAGCAGCAGTGTCGCGCCCTTGGTCACTGATCCATTCACCACCGATGAAAAGATAAAGCGGGTCGTAGGGAGTGTTCATGATGTGGCCTTCATTTGGTTGTCAGGGTTTGGTATGACGCTCGGCGCCTGAGTGGCTGTGCCGCAGGCCTGTTGAGGCGGCCTGTGCAACCAAGTCTATGGAAGGCGACACCGTTGATTTAGTCGGCCCAGAGGGAATCATTGTTGTCAGCAGAGGTAATATCGAGCATCGGGCCGAGCGTGTAGCATCATGGAAAAATGCGTGTTTTCACGGGTATGCGTCAGATCTGAAGGAAGGTCGCAATGGATAAGCTTTCGAACATGTCGGTCTACATAAAGGTTGTCGAGATGGGCAGTTTCACTGCCGTGGCAAATCATCTGGACTCCACAGTAGGTAACGTATCGCGTGCTGTTTCTGCGCTCGAAAACGTGCTCGATGCGCGTCTGTTGCAACGCTCGACCCGGCGCCTGTCGGTCACTGATGCGGGGCGGCGGTTCTATGAGCGGTGCACGAAAATTTTGGCTGATCTTGAGAGTGCGGAAGCCGAAGCAAGCAACGCGGCCTTGCAGCCCAGGGGAACACTCCGTGTGCATTGTGTACCCGGACTGGCTCGGCATCTGGTCACGGGAGCCGTGCTGGAATACCGCAAACATTTTCCGGATGTCACTGTGGATCTATTGCTTTCCCAGCGCATGCCTAACCTGCTTGAAGACCAGCTCGATGTCTCGATTCTGATTGCCCGAACGCTGCCTGATTCGGCGTATGTCAGCCAAAAGATCGGTGTCAGCCATTGCGTTCTGGTGGCGTCACCAGACTATCTGGCTCGACATGCGCCGCCCGTGACGCCGAAGGATCTCGATGATCACCAGTGTCTGCTGCTGGGCACCGTGGACTATGTCAGGGATGAGTGGCAACTGAAGAGCAAGGCGGGCGACGCGACATTTGTCCCTGCCGGGCCAAGTTTCAGCGTGAACGATATGGATGCGATGGCGGTGGCTATTCGGGAGGGGGCTGGAATTGGGTTGCTGGCCGGGTTTACGGCCGTCGAGGATTTGCGCTCCGGGAAGCTGGTGCGGGTTCTGCCTGACTTTCATACGTATGAGCGCAACGTCTATGCCATCTACAACTCACGACAGTTTGTCGATGCAAAAATCACCCGCTTCATCGACACGTTAAAGGATCGGGTTGGTCGTCAATTGGCAGCCACCGCTCAGGAGCTCATCCATTGAAATACCGCGAGTCATAAGTATTTTCACCTCGACAAGACAACTTTCGAGCAACTCGCCTAAGCGCAAGGATATGTAGCCCCCCAAAAACCACCACCGGTAGCATCGGCTGGCCAATACCCAATAGTGAATTAAGCTATGAGGGCTGACCGCCTCCCGGCTCAAGTCGCTTTCAGGACACGTTAAGTCGTCTGTGTGCAATCGCCGCCCCCCGGGAGTGGCAAGCTGTAACGATGCCCCGGACCTGGTGCGCCTAGACACTTGGCCGGAGAGCGAGAATGGTGACTGGATCAGCCACGCGTCCGTGACGTGGCCCGGCACCGCAGCCAAGACTCCGGACGGTCGTCGCGTTGCGGCGGTATCGTTCGAGATGCCGAGGTACGTTTATGCCTGATGAGACGCTTCACCTGCCTCTGATTCATAGCGTGTTGCAGCGCGAAAAGGACACTCCCGGTGCCTTGCTGCCGATTCTCCACGCCATCCAGGAAGGCTGCGGGTACGTTCCCGACGCCGCCGTCCCGGAGATTGCCCATGCCTTGAACCTCAGCCAGGCTGAAGTGCGCGGCGTAATCAGCTTCTACCACGACTTCCGTACCTCGCCGCCGGCGCGCCACACGCTGCGTCTGTGCCGGGCCGAGTCCTGCCAGAGCATGGGGGCCGAGGGCCTGGCTGCGCAGTTGCGTGAGCAATTGGCGCTGGATGACCATGGCACCAGTGCCGATGGCAGCATCAGCCTGCGTCCCGTCTATTGCCTGGGTGCCTGCGTCTGTTCACCTGCTCTGGAACTGGACGGCGAGCTGCATGCACGGTTAACCCCCGAACGCTTGCGCGAGCTGGTGAAGGGCTGTCTGGAGGAGGGCGCATGCTGAAGCTCTGTATCCCCCGTGATTCAGTGGCCCGCGCCGTGGGGGCGGACAAGGTTGCCGTGGCGCTGGTGAGTGAGGCCGAGCGTCGACAACTGCCGCTTGAACTGCGCCGCACCAGCTCCCGTGGGCTCTATTGGTTGGAGCCAATGCTGGAGCTTGAAACCGCCGAGGGCCGGCTGGGCTTTGGCCCGATCACGCCGCAAGACGTGCCGAGCCTGCTCGATGCCCTGGCGGGAGATCCCGCCAGTCATCCGTTGGCCTTGGGGCTGGTCGAGGAAATTCCGTACCTCAAAAGCCAGCAGCGTCTGCTGTTTGCGCGTGCCGGCATCACTCAACCGCTGTCCCTGGACGATTACCGTGCCCAAGGTGGCTTTCTTGGGCTTGCGCGGGCGATCCAGATGGACGGCGCCGACGTGGTCGCCAGCGTGCTCGATTCCGGCCTGCGTGGCCGCGGTGGCGCGGCGTTCCCGGCGGGCATCAAGTGGCGCACCGTTCGCGACGCGGTAGGCGCACAGAAGTATGTGGTGTGTAACGCCGATGAGGGCGACTCCGGCACGTTTGCCGACCGTATGCTGATGGAAGGCGATCCGTTCCTTTTGATCGAAGGCATGATTATCGCGGGTATCGCGGTCGGCGCGACCATGGGCTACATCTACGTGCGTTCGGAGTACCCGGACGCGGTAGCTACCCTCAATGCCGCCCTGGGCATCGCTCGCCAGGCGGGTTATCTGGGGACGAACGTGGGCGGCAGCGGGCGCGCGTTCGAGCTGGAAGTCCGGGTGGGCGCGGGGGCCTACATCTGTGGTGAGGAAACCGCCTTGCTGGAATCGCTGGAGGGCAAGCGCGGCACCGTTCGCGCCAAACCGCCATTGCCGGCGCTGCAAGGTTTGTTCGGGCTGCCGACACTGGTCCACAACGTGCTGACCCTGGCCTCGGTGCCCGTGATCCTGGAGAAGGGCGCACAGTTTTACCGTGATTTCGGCATGGGCCGTTCCTTGGGCACGATGCCTTTTCAACTGGCGGGCAACATCCGTCACGGCGGCCTGGTAGAGCGCGCCTTCGGTTTGAGCCTGCGTGAGCTGGTGGAAGGTTATGGGGGCGGTACCGCCAGTGGTCGGCCGCTCAAGGCCGCGCAAGTGGGCGGGCCGTTGGGTGCCTGGGTGCCGCCTTCGCAGTTCGACACGCCGCTGGACTACGAGGCATTCGCCGCCATGGGCGCCATGCTCGGCCACGGTGGTGTGGTGGTTGCCGACGACAGCCTGGACATGGCCCGGATGGCCCGTTTTGCCTTGCAGTTCTGCGCCGAGGAATCCTGCGGCAAGTGCACGCCGTGCCGGATCGGTTCCACCCGTGGCGTGGAAGTGGTGGACCGCTTGATCGCCAGCACCGATGCCGCTGCGCGCCAGGAGCAGGCACTGCTGCTGCAAGACCTTTGCGACACCATGCAGTACGGCTCGCTCTGCGCCCTGGGTGGGATGACTTCCTTTCCCGTCGGCAGCGCCCTCAAGCATTTTCCCGCCGACTTCGGTCTGGCGACCACGGAGGCCGACCAATGATCAATATCTTCGACCCAAGCAGCGATATCGACCTTGGCACCCCGGCACGTGAAAGCGACGTGCAGGTCAGCCTGACCATTGATGGCCGCGAAATCAGCGTCGCCTCTGGCACCTCGGTGATGCGCGCGGCGGCCATGCTCGGCACCACCATTCCAAAACTCTGCGCCACCGACAGCCTGGAAGCCTTCGGCTCCTGCCGCATGTGCCTGGTGGAGATCGACGGTATGCGTGGCTACCCGGCCTCCTGCACCACGCCGGTGACACAAGGCATGGTGGTGCGCACCCAAACGTCCAGACTGGCCGATCTGCGGCGCAACGTGATGGAAATGTACATTTCCGATCACCCGCTGGACTGCCTGACGTGCGCCGCCAACGGCAACTGTGAATTGCAGACGGTGGCGGGGCAGGTGGGCCTGCGCGAGGTGCGCTACGGCTACGAGGGTGCCAATCACCTGGCCGAAGCCAAGGACGTCTCCAACCCTTATTTCGAGTATGACCCGAGCAAATGCATCGTCTGTAACCGTTGTGTGCGCGCCTGTGAGGAAATCCAGGGCACGTTTGCCCTGACCATCACCGGACGCGGCTTCGATTCCCGCGTGGCGGCGGCCGGCGGTGACAACTTCCTCGACTCCGAATGCGTCTCCTGCGGCGCCTGTGTCCAGGCCTGCCCGACGGCGACCCTGATCGACAAGAGCGTTGTGGAGATCGGCCAGCCGGAGCGCAGCGTCATCACCACCTGTGCCTATTGCGGTGTAGGCTGCTCCTTCCGCGCCGAAATGAAAGGCGAGCAACTGGTGCGCATGGTCCCGGACAAGAACGGCCAGGCCAACCATGGGCACTCCTGCGTCAAGGGCCGTTTCGCCTGGGGTTACGCCACCCACCCAGACCGCATCACCAAACCGATGATCCGCAAGCACATCAGCGACCCGTGGCAGGAAGTCAGCTGGGAAGAGGCGGTCAACTACGCGGCCAGCGAATTACGGCGTATCCAGCTCAAATACGGGCGCGACTCCATCGGTGGCATCACCTCCAGCCGCTGCACCAACGAAGAAACCTACCTGGTGCAGAAACTGGTGCGCACCGCTTTCGGCAACAACAACGTCGACACGTGCGCCCGGGTCTGCCATTCGCCCACCGGTTATGGCCTCAAGCAGACCTTGGGCGAATCCGCCGGCACCCAGAATTTCGACTCGGTGATGAAGGCCGACGTGATCCTGGTGATGGGTGCCAACCCCACCGACGCTCACCCGGTGTTCGGCTCCCAGCTCAAGCGTCGCTTGCGCCAGGGCGCACGGCTGATCGTCATCGACCCACGTCGTATCGACCTGGTGGACTCCCCCCATGCCCGTGCCGAACTGCACTTGCAACTGCGTCCGGGGACCAACGTGGCCATGCTCAATGCGCTGGCCCATGTGATTGTCACTGAGGGGCTGGTCAACCAGCCTTTTGTCGAGGAGCGCTGCGAGGCGGCGGACTTCGCCCGGTGGCGCGACTTCGTCAGCCAGCCGGAAAACTCGCCCGAAGTCCTCGGACCGGTGTGTGGCGTGCCCGCCGAGCAGATCCGCGCCGCCGCGCGGCTGTACGCCAGCGTTGACAATGCCGCTATCTACTACGGCCTCGGTGTCACCGAACACAGTCAGGGCAGCACCTCGGTGATGGGTATCGCCAACCTGGCCATGGTCACCGGCAATATTGGCCGTGAAGGGGTTGGGGTGAATCCGCTGCGCGGGCAGAACAACGTCCAGGGTTCCTGCGACATGGGTTCTTTCCCCCACGAGCTGCCCGGCTATCGGCACATTTCCAACGAAACGGTACGCGCCCAGTTCGAACAGGCCTGGAACGTGACCCTGCAACCCGATCCGGGGCTGCGCATTCCCAATATGTTCGAAGCGGCCCTGGACGGGACCTTCAAGGCGCTTTACTGCCAGGGCGAGGATATCGCCCAGAGCGACCCGAACACCCAGCACGTGACCGCGGCCCTGTCGGCCATGGAATGCGTGGTGGTGCAGGATATCTTCCTCAACGAGACGGCCAAGTTCGCCCATGTGTTCCTGCCGGGCAGCTCGTTCCTTGAGAAGGACGGCACCTTCACCAACGCCGAGCGCCGCATTTCCCGCGTGCGCAAGGTGATGGAACCGCTGGCCGGTAAGGCCGACTGGGAAGCCACCGTGGCCCTGGCCGATGCCTTGGGCTACAAGATGCACTACAACCATCCTTCGCAGATCATGGACGAGATCGCTCGCCTGACCCCCACCTTCAGCCGCGTCAGCTACGCCGAACTGGATCGTCACGGCAGCCTGCAATGGCCGTGTAACGACGCCGCGCCCGACGGCACGCCGACCATGCACATCGAGCAGTTCGTGCGTGGCAAGGGACGCTTCATGCTCACCGGCTATGTACCCACCGAGGAGAAGGTCAACAGCCGTTATCCGTTGCTACTGACCACCGGGCGGATCCTTAGCCAGTACAACGTCGGCGCCCAGACCCGACGCACCGACAACGTGGCCTGGCACGAGGAAGACCGGCTGGAAATTCATCCGACTGACGCCGAAAACCGCGGTATCGTCGAGGGCGACTGGGTCGGTATCGGCAGTCGCGCCGGGCAGACCGTGCTGCGTGCGAAAGTCACCGAGCGGGTGGCGCCAGGGGTGGTCTACACCACCTTCCACTTCCCCGAATCGGGCGCCAACGTCATCACCACCGACAACTCCGACTGGGCCACCAACTGCCCGGAATACAAAGTGACGGCGGTCGAGATCGTGCGGGTCAGCCAGCCTTCCGAATGGCAGAAGCGCTACCAGGCCTTCAGTGATGAACAGGGACGTCTGCTCAGAGAGCGTCGCCATGCCGAGAAAGCCGAGGTGCGGCGATGAGTTCCGAAAGCCTGATCAAGATGGCCAACCAGATCGCGCAGTACTTCGCCAGTGAACCGGATCACGCACAGGCGGTGAACGGCGTGCGCCAACACATGAAGAACTTCTGGACGCCGGCCATGCGTCGCCAGTTGAGTGCTTGGCAAACCGAGCATCCAGGCGCAGTACTGCATCCTTTGGTGCTGGCGGCACTGACGGAAACGACAGAGGGGGCGGTCTAGCGGGGCCTGCGATGGCGGGAACGGGCACAGCCCTGGCCGGTTCATCGTCGAAGACGTATGACAAAACCGATCAGGGCTGTGGTCAACTCAGGGATCTGTCAGTTGACAGTGATGTAGGGGTCCCAGCTGTAGTTCGGACCAATCTGGTTCAGGTTCCGGTCCAGCAGAACGAAGGTAACGGTGTACCAGAGTTTTCCTGCGTTCAGGGCCGTGGACTGCCAGAAGGTGTAGGTCACGTCAGTTTTGGCGATGCCGTGGGGGGCGCCCTTGTCCAGGTACGGCACCGGGATATTCGGGATGTTGTAGGAGATCGGGGTCGACATGGAACCTGGGTAATCACCGCCCTGGTGAGGATTGCCTTGCTGGACGTTGGTGATCAGTGCGACGCGGTCGAAGTTGCGCGACAGGGTCGTTGCGCGCCAGCGGATGTTGTCGCCGGGGTTCACGTCGATCCACAACTCGTCGCCACCTTCGCCGGTGTTGCCGCTGGCTTGCTTGTCGACCGCATCGCGGCTCACCAGCATGGCCACTGCGCCGCCGACATCGCCAGGATGGGCGATCAGGTAATCGGCATCAATCGTGACAAGCACATCAATTGTTTGGGTCGCTCCAGACATTTTGTTGCTCCTTGATCGTAGTGACATCGACGACCGCGCCCTCAAAGGGCGTCCGGGCCACCCGGTCCCTGGGTGCGGTCTCGGGGGGAACGATAGAAGACGGCTTTATGGAGTCAAATTTCGATTTCTTGACGCTGAAAAAGCGCAGCGAAGCGCGACGGCGGCATGTCCTTGATTCGGTTCCGAACCGGACATTTTCGTAAGATGCATCGGGTGAAATTCTGGCGGCATGCGTAGGTGAAGGCGCACAGCGCATGTCTGTCTTTGCCTTCAATGCCGCCACGGACACGCCGCAGGAATTGGTCAGCCGCCGTGCTCGGTCCTGCGGCTGCTGACTTCCGCCGGTACGTCATCCCCGGCCATGCGTTTGCGAAACAACGCGGCGCGGGCCAGCAACAGGGTGGTCACCGGTACCGTGATGGACAGCAGGATCGGTATCAGCCAGGCATGCAGAACCGGCGCGGACTTGAGCGCTGAAAAATAGATGATCGAGGCCAGCGCCACGCACCAGGCGCCCAATGTTGAAGCCAGGGCCGGCGGGTGCATGCGCTGGAAATAATCCTTCAAACGCACCAGGCCGATCGCTCCGGCCAGGGCGAACAGGCTGCTGAGCACCAGCAGGATCGCCACGGGAATTTCGACCCACATCGACAGTTCACCGCTCATTCAATCACCTCGCCGCGCAACAGGAACTTGGCCAGGGCGAACGAGCCGACAAAGCCGAACAGGGCGATCATCAGCGCCGCCTCGAAATAGGTGTCACTGGCGTAACGAATGCCCAGCACCAGCATCATCAGCATCGCCACGATGTACAGATAGTCCAGGGCCAGTACCCGGTCTTGCGCCGACGGTCCCTTGAACAGACGCAGCAAGGTCAGCACCATCGTCAGGGAGAACAGGAACAGGCTCAACAGGATCGCGTTGGACAGCAATGGGCTCATTCGAAAATCTCCATCAGCGGCCGCTCGAAGGTGGTCTTGAAGTGCGTAATGAATGCCGCTTCGTCTTCCAGATCGAACACGTGCAGTAGCAGGACGCTGCGATCCAGGGCCAGTTCCGACCAGACCGTACCGGGAATCACTGTGGTGATCATCGACAGCGCCGCCAGGCCATTGGCATCGTGCAGGTCCAGCGGCACCTTGATGAACCGCGAGCGAGGTGGGCGGTGTCCAGCGTTGATCACACTCCAGGCCACGGCCAGATTGGACACCAGCACTTCGCGACCCACCAGCAGGAACAACCGCAGCACTGCCCAGGGCCGCCGAATATGGATGGGCCTGGGGCGCAACGGGCGCATCATTAAAGGTGCCAGCACGCCCAGTGCCGCTCCCAGCAGCAGATGCCCTGCACTGAGGGACAGGTTCAACAGCAGCCAGAGCAACCAGAGTGCCAGGGACAACCACGGAGCAGGAAACAGACGTTTCATGGTTGCACCTCTGTCAGTGCGCTGTCCGCTTTCGGGCCGGGGACGGGGCGGGTAGCGAGCACCGACATCACATAATGTTCGGGGGTGTTCAGCCCGGCGGCCGCCTCCTGGGTGTAGCGCAGCAGTGGCTCGGCCTTGAAGGTCAGCGCGATGCCCAACCCCAGGAGCACGATGATCGGCAGGCACTCGGAAGGTCGCAACAAGGGTGACGGTCGTTCTTGCGGCGTCCAGAAGCGCTGGATACCCAGGCGCGAGAAAGCGATCAACGACGCCAGCCCCGACAGGATCAACAGCGCCAACAAGCCCCACGCCTGGTTCGACACCGGTTCCACACTGTCCCCAAGCCCCTGAGGGTTGAGCAATGCGCTCATGAGCCCCAGCTTGCCGATGAACCCCGAAAGTGGCGGCATGCCCACCACCAACAGCGTGCAGGCGATGAAGCTCAAGCCGAGGAAGGCCATGGTCCAGGGAATGACTTGCCCGATGACGGCTTTCTGTTCGTCATCGAGGTTGATGCCCTTGGGCGGTTGCAAGGATTCCAGCGGCCGAGGCAGGACATCGAGATCGTCCTCCAGCGACGGTTCATTGGCCGAGCGCGAGCGTTCGATCAGCTCGGCCAGCAAGAACAACGCACAGAGTGCCAGGGTCGAGCTCACCAGATAAAACAGCGCCGCACCCACCAGGTTTGGCTGGGCAAAGCCGATGGCCGACAACAGGATTCCGGCGGACACCAGGATACTCAGGCTGGCCATGCGCTCCAGGCGCTGGGCCGCAAGAATGGCGATGGCGGCACAGATGATCGTCGCCATGCCGCCGTAGATCAGCCAGTCGCCGCCGAAATATGCCGAGGCACCAGCCTGGCCGGAGAACAGCAACGTCCACAGGCGCAGGATCGTGTAGACGCCCACCTTGGTCATGATCGCGAACAGGGCCGCCACCGGCGCACTGGCCGCGCTGTAGGCTGGCACCAGCCAGAAGTTCAGCGGCCACATGCCGGCCTTGGCCAGGAACGCCACCGCCAGGATGCCTGCCCCAGCGTGCAGCAAGCCCCGGTCGGCTTCCGGCACCAGGGGCACCTTCAACGCCAGGTCTGCCATGTTCAACGTGCCGGTGACGCCATAGATCAGCGCCGCGCCGATCAGGAACAGCGAGGAGGCCAGCAGGTTGATGGAAATGTAGTGCAACCCCGACGACACCCGCGCCCGGCCCGAGCCGTGCAGCATCAAACCGTACGACGCTGCCAGCAGCACCTCGAAGAACACAAACAGATTGAACAGATCCGCGGTCAGGAAGGCCCCGTAGAGGCCCATCAACTGGATCTGGAACAGCGCATGGAAACTCGCGCCGGCGCGATCCCAGCGGGCTGTGGCGAACAGCAAGGCACTGACGCCGATGATGCCGGTCAACACCAGCATCAACGCCGACAGACGATCGACCACCAATACGATGCCGAACGGCGCCTGCCAGTTGCCCGGCAGGTACACGCCGATGGAGGCGGGCAGGGCCTGGTCCTGGGTCCAATGCAACAACAGCATGGCGATGCCCAGGCCCAGCAGGCTGGAAAACAGATTGATCCGCGCTTTGAGCGGGCGATGCTTCTCGCCCAGCATGAGCATCAGCGCAGCGGTCAAAAGCGGCAGCAGGATCGGCGCGGCGATCAAATGAGGCGTCAACATCATTCCTTGGGCTCCCGACCGTCCACATGGTCCGTGCCGGTCAAGCCCCGCGAGGCCAGCAGGACCACCAGGAACAGCGCGGTCATGGCGAAGCTGATCACAATCGCAGTGAGGACCAGCGCCTGGGGCAGCGGGTCGGTGTAATGCAGCAGGTCCTGGGGTATGCCGTCCTTGATGATCGGTTCCTTGCCGATGAACAGGCTGCCCATGCTGAAGATGAACAGATTGACGCCATAGGACAGCAGGCACAGGCCCATGACCACTTGGAACGTCCGTGGTCGCAGCACCAGCCAGACCCCGGAGGCGGCCAGCACGCCGATTGCTATTGCGATGACTTCTTCCATCAGGCCGCGCCTCCCGCTACCGGTTGTGCAATGGGTTTTGGATGCAGGCCAGGCTTGTGGGCCCGCACCGACTGGTGAGCCAGGGCGGTGAGAATCAACAGGGTCGAACCGACCACCACGGCGTAGACGCCGATGTCGAAGAACAGCGCGCTGGCCAAATGAATATCACCCAGCACCGGCAACTCGAAATGCCAGGTGTGGGTGGTCAGGAATGGATAACCCACGGCCATCGCTCCAAGCCCCGTGACCGTGGCGAACAACAGCCCCGTGCCCATCCAGCGCAGCGGACGCAGGCTCATCTGCGCTTCGACCCATTGGGTGCCGGCGACCATGTATTGCAGGATGAACGCCACCGACATCACCAGCCCGGCCACAAAACCGCCGCCGGGTTGATTGTGACCGCGCATGAACAGGTAGAACGACACCACCAGGGAGATCGGCAGCAGCAAACGCACCAGCACCGACGGCACCATCATGAACCCCAGCGCGGTATCACTGGCGTGGCGCGGGTTGACCAGGTCGGTGACCACGTCGGGTGCCAGCAGACGCTGTTGGGCCGGTAGCTGCATGCTTTCCTTGGGTGGCCGGAAACGTCGCAGCAGGGCGAAGACCGCCAGGGCCACCGCCACCAGCACCGTGACCTCGCCAAGGGTGTCGAAGCCACGGAAATCCACCAGCATCACGTTCACCACGTTGCTGCCGCCGCCCTCGGGCAAGGCCCGGCTCAGGTAAAACGATGAAATATCGTTGGGTGTCTGGCGGGTCAGCATTGCGTAGGACAGCAGCGCCATGCCGCCACCCACGGCGATGGACAGCAGCAAGTCCCGCAGACGACGGATGCGTGCGCGTCGTTCGCTGTTGGGTCGCGGCGCTGCATCCTCGATCCGCCGGGGCAACCAGCGCAGGCCCAGCAGGATCAGCACGGTGGTGACCACTTCCACGGCCAGTTGCGTCAGGGCCAGATCGGGGGCCGAGAACCAGACGAAGGTCACGCAGGTCATCAGGCCGCAGACGCTGACCATGGTCAGGGCCGCGAGCCGGTGATATTTGGCTTGCCAAGCCGCGCCCAGGG
Organism: Pseudomonas sp. P105; assembly: GCF_032614175.1. Lineage (NCBI taxonomy): Bacteria > Pseudomonadati > Pseudomonadota > Gammaproteobacteria > Pseudomonadales > Pseudomonadaceae > Pseudomonas > Pseudomonas sp. P105. The sequence continues at coordinate 3,386,794 of NZ_CP126693.1, read as the reverse complement.
CGCAGGCAATTGCCAGCAGCCACAGGGTCACGAATACGATGGAGCCAGGGATCTTCGGCCGGTCACCCCACACCAGCGGGCTGTTGAGCATCGGGATCAGCCCGGCCAGTACGGCGGCCAGCACCAGCCAGAACAGCTGCGCTTGCAGGCGCCGGGTGCTGATCTTGCGCTCCAGCCGTCGGCCCTGGCGCATCATCAGCACCAAGCAGCGCTCGAACAGCCGCTTGCCGCTGAATCGGCCGATGAACGGTGGATGCTTGATGTGGCCCAGTTTGAACTGATTGCGCAGCAGCAGATAAAGCACGATGCCGCCGGACATCGCCACCAGGCTCATGATCATCGGCGCGTTCAGGCCATGCCAGATCGCCAGGCTGTACTCGGGCAACGGGCCGCCCACCACCGGCAATGCGGCGGCGGCCAGCAACGAGCCGACCACCTGGGCCGGGAAAATGCCCACCAGCAGACAGGCGAACACCAGCAACTCCACCGGTGCTCGCATCCAGCGTGGCGGTTCATGGGGGGTATGGGGCAGGTCGGTGGCCGGGGGGCCGAAGAACACGTCCACGGTAAAGCGCAGGGAGTAGGCGACGCTGAAGGTCCCGGCAATGGTGGCAATGATGGGTAGCGCCAGCTCTACCCAGGCCGTGGCGGAGATGAATACGGTTTCGGCGAAAAACATTTCCTTGGACAGGAACCCGTTGAGCAGCGGCACTCCGGCCATCGCCGCGCTGGCGACCATGGCCAGGGTGGCGGTGAACGGTATCAGCCGCACCAGGCCGCTGAGCCTTCGAATATCGCGGGTGCCGCTTTCGTGGTCGATGATCCCGGCGGCCATGAACAGCGAGGCTTTGAAGGTGGCGTGGTTAAGAATATGAAACACCGCCGCCACCGCCGCCAGCGGACTGTTGAGGCCCAGCAGCAGGGTGATCAACCCCAGATGGCTGATGGTGGAGTAGGCCAGCAGGCCCTTGAGATCGTTCTGAAACATCGCGCAGTAGGCGCCCAGCAACAACGTACAGGCCCCGGCGCCGCCGACGATGTAGAACCATTGTTCACTGCCCGACAGCGACGGCCACAACCGCGCCAGCAGGAATACGCCGGCCTTGACCATGGTGGCCGAATGCAGATACGCCGATACCGGAGTGGGCGCGGCCATGGCATGGGGAAGCCAGAAGTGGAAAGGGAACTGCGCGCTTTTGCTCAACGCGCCGATCAGGATCAACGGCAGCAGGATGGGGTAGAGAGCGTGGTCACGGATCAGGTTGCCGGCAGCCAGGACCTTGTCCAGGTCATAGCTGCCCACCACATGGCCGAGGATCATCACGCCGGCCAACAGGCACAGCCCGCCGGCCCCGGTCACCATCAAGGCCATGTAGGCACCGCGTCGGGCATCGGCGCGGTGATGCCAATAGCCGATCAGCAGGAATGAGAACAGGCTGGTCAGTTCCCAGAAAAACACCATCTGGATCAGGTTGCCGGAAATCACCAGGCCAAGCATGGCGCCCATGAAGGCGAGGAAAAACGCAAAGAAACGCGGTACCGGATCGTCCGGCGACATGTAGTAGCGGGCATACAGCGACACCAGTGTGCCGATGCCCAGCACCAGCATCGCGAACAGCCAGGCGAAACCGTCCAGGCGCAGCACGACATTCAGGCCCAGGCTCGGTAGCCAGAAATACTCCTCACGAATCACACCGCCGTCGGCGATCTGCGGGTACAGCAAAGCCACCTGAACGGTGCCGACCAAGGCCACGAGGCCTGCCAGCAAGGATTCGGCGTTACGGGCGTTATGCGGCAGCAGCGCCGCGACACAGCTGCCGATGAAGGGCAAAAGCAATAGAACTATCAGTGACATAGGCTTCTATTCGGCGGGAGTTTGTCAGGGATCATACGTGGCGAGCGTCCGATCACCAACCGCCAGCCTGTCGCAGAATCCTACAAGGCCGGTGGAGTTTTCCTATTTTGCGTGGGGTAGGAGCCGCCGAAGACGGCGATCTTCCTAGAGACAAAACTTCTCGAAAGGTTTTTCGATTGCCTCAGCGTTCGCGCTCGAGCACCTCATCCGCCTCGTTGACAATTTTGCCGCGGGTTTTCAGTTCACTGACGATCACCGCCGCCACGATCAACACCGCACCTACCAGCGCAATCGCCGGCAACCGCTCGCCGGCCAGGCGCCCGGCGATACCGGCCCACACTGGCTCACCGGCATAGATCAGCGTGGCGCGGGTGGGCGAGACGCTTTTCTGCGCCCAGTTCATCGCCACCTGGATCGCCGCGCTGGCCGCCCCCAGGCCCACGGCGCTGATCAGCAATAGCCAGGAAAAGTCCGGAATTCTTTCCTGGGTGGGCACGACCATCAAAAATGCCAGCACCGCCGTGCTTGCCAGTTGCACCACGGTTACCCGGCGCACATCGACCTGGCCGGCGTAGGCACTGATCAGGATGATTTCGGCGGCAATGGCGATGGCGCTGATCAGCGTGGCGATTTCACCGGGGCTGAAATTCAACGATGCCCCGGCCGGGCCCGACACCAGCATCAAGCCGGTGAAGGCCAGCATGATGCCCAGGCTCGGCATCAAGCCGGGCCGACGGCCCAGCACCAGCCACTGCAACAGCGGCACGAACGGCACGTAAAGTGCGGTGATGAACGCCGATTGGCTGCTGGGAATGGTCTGCAGGCCGACGGTCTGCAAGCCATAGCCGAGCATGATCGCCACGCCGATGAAGCTCCCAGCCTTGAGTTCGAACAGGGTCAGGTCCCGCAGATGCCGCCACGAAAACAGCGCGACAAAGGCAGCAGCGGCGGCAAACCGCAGGCCCACGAAAAACATCGGCCCGCTGACCGTCATGGCGTGTTGCACCAGCAAGAAAGTCCCGCCCCAGATCATGGTGATCAGCACCAGCACGCATTCGGCCTTGCTGAACCTTGAGAAACGGGAGGAAGCTTGAGGGGAGTTCACCGATGCCATGACCTTGCGCGCCACTTGAGGCGGACGCACAATGCGCCCGAAGAAGGTGGGCAGTATAATGCGCAACCCCAGCAGATGAGCAATATAGTGCACAAAGAAAACGGCCAGCGGGCATCCGTCCTGCAACACGTCAGCCAGAACGTCCGCCGCCTGCGGCACGCCGCGCAGCTCAGTCAGACAACCCTGGCCGAACTGTCAGGGGTCAGCCGGCGCATGTTGGTGGCCATCGAGGCCGGCGAAAAGAACGTCAGCCTGACCACCCTTGACCGTGTCGCCGAAGCCCTCGACGTGGCCTTTAGCGACTTGATTCAGGCCCCCGATGCCCGCGACCCGAGTCGCATCAACGAACTGGCCTGGGCCGGTACCATCCCCGGCAGCAAAGCCGTGCTGCTGGCCAAGGCCACCGCCAGTCGCGAAGTCGAACTTTGGGAATGGCGCCTGGAGCCCGGTGAGCATTACCCATCCGAACCTGATGCCGATGGCTGGAGCGAGCAGCTCTATGTGTTCGAAGGCTGCCTGACCCTGACGCTGGGCAGCGCAGAGCACCAGATAGGCGCCGGTGAGTTTTTCATGTTTGCCAGCAACCAGCCCCATGCCTATCGCAATGAGGGTCCGGTGGCGACAAGATTCGTACGCAACGTGGTGATTTGATTCCTGGAGAGCGACATGCATACAGCGCTGGATCGACCTGGCAGCAGCATCACCCGCGAGGCCGATGTCCTGATCATCGGCGGTGGTCTGAGCGGAGCCATGCTGGCGGCGCAGCTACTGCGCCTGCCTGGCCGGCGCAACGTGCTGATCGTCGAGCCGCGCAGCGAGTTGGGCCGGGGCGAGGCCTACAGCGCCGTGGAGCTGGGCCACACCTTGAACGGCAACGCCGCGCGGATGAGCGTCGATCCAGACAACGCCGATGACTTGACTCAATGGCTCGCCGAATTCATCGAAGCCGGTGGTTGGCCCGAGTCGGATCAACAGCATGTGCCGGTCAGCGAGCTGTTCCCGCCCCGGGGAATCTTTGGTTTATATGTGCAGCAGCGCCTGGCGGAAGCCCGGGCGCTGGGGGCCCGTAATGGCTCTGTGGCGGAGCATGTGCGCGGGGAGGCCGTGGATCTGCAGGTCGCCGGTGATGCCGTGCTGCTTACGCTTGACGATGGCCAGACGTTGCGCGGACGTTTCGCGGTGCTCGCCACCGGCATGTTCCCGGCGGCGCGGACCCCGCAGACCGAATCCAGCGGCTTGAATGCCGCCGCGCTGGACCCTTGGGATGTAGCGGCGATGCGTCGGCTCGATCCGCAATCCATGGTGTTGATCATTGGCTCAGGGCTGACGATGGTGGATGCCGTGGTGTCCCTCGAGCAGGCCGGGCATCGCGGACCTATCGAAGTGTTTTCCCGCCATGGCCTGCTGCCCCATGTGCGTCGACAACCGCCTGAGTGGGTGGACTTTCTCGCCGCCGATCACAGCCTCCGCTCGCCACGCCAATTAATGCGCGCTCTGCGTGAGCAATGCCGTCAGGCCCAGGCCGAAGGCATCGACTGGCAGGCCCCTCTGGACACGGTGCGTGCGCACATCGGGCGCTTGTGGAGCCAGGCCAGCGATGTGCAGCGCCGGCAATTCGTGCGGCATGTACGACCCTGGTGGGAGAGCCATCATCATCGTTCGCCGCCTTTGAGCGCTGAGCTGGTGGCGCGGTTGCACGAGGAAGGGCGGTTGCGGATCCAGGCAGCGTCGTTCAAGGGGCTGGCGCCGTCTGCCGAGGGAGCGGTGAACATCCGCATTCGCCGAAGGGGCGAGGTAGACCTGACGGTGGTGCAGGGGGCTGCGCTGATCAACTCCAGTGGCATTGAATACGATTGGCGACGGGTTGCACGACCGTTGCCCCAACAACTGCTGGCTCGCGGATTGGTCCAGCCCGGCCCGCTGGCCCTGGGCATCGCCGCCCGTCCCGATGGCGCGGTGCTGGATGCCCAGGGCGAGCCTGCCAGTCGTCTGTTCGCCATGGGGCCACCGTTGCGCGGGATGTGGTGGGAAAGCACCGCCGTGACCGATGTGGCGAGCCAGGCCAAGGCGCTGGCGGCACGGTTGGTTCAGTTGCAATCAACCTGAACATTGTCCCCCGTGGCGAGGGGATTTATCCCCGCTGGGGTGCGAAGCGCCCCTAAAGCTGACGCCTCGGTGTATCAGGCAGATTTTTTGGGGCCGCTGCGCGACCCAGCGGGGATAAATCCCCTCGCCACAAAGGGCGGCACAAATCGGCAGTGTGTCAGCCAGTCACGGTCACCCAGCGCTGTTCCCTCGCCGCCAGGCGAATCGCCGCCGCCAGCCGCTCCACTTCCCAGGCTTCTGCAAAATCGGTCCCGTCGCCGCCTTGGCCGGCGAGGGCCATGATCAGTTCCTGGACTTCCAGGGTCTTCAATTCGTTGTACCCCAACTGATGCCCGGCCGCTGGGCTGAACGCGGCATAGCCCGGCAGATCCGGGCCGGCCAGCAGACATTGGAAGCCCCCTTGGCCGACGCGGCACAGGCGCAGTTCATTCAGCCGTTCCTGATCGAACACCAGGGTGCCGAGCGTACCGCTGATCTCGAAGCTCAAGTGGTTTTTGTAGCCGTGCTTGAGCCAACTGCTGCTGACCGTGCCTCGGGCGCCGCTGGTGAAGCGCAGCAGGGCGTGGACTTGGTCATCCACGGCGATGGTGCGCTGCTCAGTGTTGCCGGCACTGGCGGGGCGTTGGCTGTGTACGGTCTGGCTGTCGGCACACACGGCCTCGACATCGCCCAATAAATGACGGGCCATGGCCAGCAAGTGACTGCCCAGGTCCGCCAATGCGCCGCCAGCGTGGGCGGCTTCGCAGCGCCATGACCATGGTGAGGTCGGATCGGCCATGAAGTCTTCGCTGAACTCGCCCTGGAAACTGATGATCTGCCCCAGTTCCCCGCGCCGGATCATGTCACGCGCCCGTTGAATGACTGGATTGTGCTGGTAGTTGTAGCCGACCCGCGTGACCACGCCGGCCGCCTTGGCTGCCCGTTGCATCTGGTCGGCCTGTTCCAGGGACACGGCCAGGGGCTTTTCACAATAAACCGGCTTGCCCGCTGCCAGCGCAGCCATGGCCATCGGGAAGTGCAAATGGTTGGGCGTGGTGATGGCGATCAGGCCGACCTTCGGGTCGTCGATCAGTTGTTGCCAGTCGCTGTGGGCCGTCTCGAACCCCCAGCTCTGGGCGCACTGCCGGGCACGCTGGGGATCGGCATCGGCCAGCGCCGCCAGTTTCAGGTTCAGGGGGAGGTCGAATACCGCTTTGGCATTGTGAAACGCCAAGGCATGGGCACGGCCCATGAAGCCAGTGCCAATCAGACCGATGCCGAGTTCGCGCATGAGAAAGAGCCCTTTGAGTTTTTATTTTCAGAAGGGCTCTTTATGGAATAAATATTCGCGCATTGCAAATGTTGGAATAAATATTCTTTTGTTGGCGCTCACTGCACCAACCCCCTGTGGGAGCGAGCCTGCTCGCGATGACGTTGGATCAGCCAGCATTGATGTCACTGTTCCACCGCTATCGCGAGCAGGCTCGCTCCCACAGGGGAAACATCATCAGGAGAGGAAACCCCCATCCACATTCAACGCCACACCCGTGGTATAGCTGGACGCATCACTGGCCAGGTACAGCACCGCGCCGGCCATCTCGCTTGGATCGGCCACGCGCTTGAGCGGGATCTGCGCCAGGGCGGTTTTCAGAATCGCGTCGTTCTTGACCAGTGCCGAGGCGAACTTGGTGTCGGTCAGGCCCGGCAGCAAGGCATTGCAGCGGATGCCGAATTGCGCGCATTCCTTGGCGAACACCTTGGTCATGTTGATGACCGCGGCCTTGGTCACCGAGTAGATGCCCTGGAAGATCCCCGGCGAGATGCCATTGATCGACGCCACGTTGATGATGCTGCCGCCACCGTTTTCGCGCATCAGCTTGCCGGCTTCGACCGACATGAAGAAATAGCCGCGAATGTTCACGTCGACGGTTTTCTGGAATGCCCCCAGGTCAGTGTCCAGCACGTTGCAGAACTGCGGGTTGGTGGCGGCGTTGTTCACCAGGATGTCCAGGCGCCCGAACTGCTCGCGGATACCGGCAAATACCTGGCTGATCTGTTCCATTTCACCGATGTGGCAGGCGATGGCGGTCGCTTTGCCGCCAGCGGCGATGATGGCATCGGCCACGTGCTGGCAACCCTCGAGTTTGCGGCTCGAGACGATCACATGGGCGCCTTGCTGGGCCAGCAGTTTGGCGATGGCCTCGCCGATGCCGCGGCTGGCGCCGGAAACGAAAGCGATTTTACCGTCGAGGTCGAACAACTGAGTCTTGGACATGCTGTTTCCTTGTTATAGATGCGCTCAGAGCGTGGATTTGCTGATGACCTGCAGGCTCATCTGCTCCAGCAGTTTGTTCATCTGAACGAACTGCGCGAAGCGTTTGTCCTGGGTCTGGCCATGGAAGAAGCGGTAGTAGATCTGTTGGACGATGCCGGCCAGACGGAACAGGCCGTAGGTGTAATAGAAGTCGAAATTGTCGATGCGGATCCCGGAGCGTTCGGCGTAGTAATCGACGAACTCGCGACGGGTCAGCATGCCCGGTGCATGACTGGGCTGGCGGCGCATCAGTTGTACCGGGGCCGGATCGCCGGCTTCGATCCAGTAGGCGAGGCTGTTGCCCAGGTCCATCAGCGGGTCGCCAATGGTGGTCAGTTCCCAGTCCAGCACGCCGATGATCTGCATCGGGTTTTCTGGGTCGAGGATCACGTTGTCGAAGCGGTAGTCGTTGTGCACGATGCTGGAGGTGGGGTGGTCGGCAGGCATCTTCTCGTTGAGCCAAGCCTTGACCGCCTCCCATTTCGGCGCGTCCGGGGTCAGGGCTTTTTCGTAACGGTCGCTCCAGCCACGGATCTGCCGGGCCACGTAGCCTTCGGGCTTGCCCAGGTCGGCCAGGCCGCAGGCCTTGTAGTCAACCTGATGCAGTTCGACGAGGCGGTCGATGAAGCTCTTGCACAGGGCTTCGGTACGGGCAGCGTCAAAACCCAGTTCCGGCGGCAGGTCGGAGCGCAGGATGATGCCCTTGACCCGCTCCATCACGTAGAACTCGGCGCCCATCACCGACTCGTCGGTGCAGTGCACGTAGGCTTTCGGGCAATAGGGGAAACCTTCGCGCAACTGATTGAGGATGCGGAACTCACGGCCCATGTCGTGGGCGGACTTGGCTTTATGGCCGAACGGCGGGCGCCGCAGGACGAATTCCTGTTCAGGGTATTCCAGCAGGTAAGTCAGGTTCGAAGCGCCACCGGGAAACTGGCTGATCTGCGGCGTACCGGTCAGGCCTGGAATGTGGGCCTTGAGGTACGGGTCGATCAGACTGGCATCGAGTTCTTCACCGTCGCGGACACGGGTGGACTGATCAGTAAACGCCATGCTTATCCCTTCTGCTTATTTTGGAGGCCATCGATCATTGGCTAATCTAATGGCAGGTGAGAGGCGTCACAAGCACGCCAGGGTCTTATAGGTTAGCGTGTTGCAGGATAATCAGCGGGCCTGATGCCGGGTGGATGAGCTATGGTTTCAGCGTCTGTCGCTTTTCAGGGAGCCATCGCGATGGGATGCCCGCAAGTCTGTGGCACCGCAACCTTGCAATGCAGTTTCGGCGCCGCCCCGGCGGTGCTCAATGTGCTGCCGGTCAATCGGTTGCTGACCGGCGGGATGCCGGCGGCGAATATCATGGATCACATTCCTCTGGTGAACATCACCACCTTCGGCATGTGTCAAAGCCTGGCTAACCCGACCGTCGCCGCTGCGACTGCCGCGGCATTGGGCGTGCTGACACCCATGCCGTGCATTCCTGCCACCGCTACGCCCTGGATCCCCGGCGGCCCACCGACCTTGCTGCTGGGCAACATGCCGGCCATCGATGCCAACAGCACCCTGATGTGTACCTGGGCTGGGGTGATCAAGATCGTCGTGCCGGGGCAGGTGCAGATGCTCATTCCCTGATTGGTGCGGACCTACAGGTAGGGATGATTTCCTGTGGGAGCGAGCTTGCGCGCGATAGCGGCGGTTCAGTTGGTGGAGATGTTGGCTGTACCACCGTCATCGCGAGCAGGCTCGCTCCCACATGGGTAAGGGGAAAGATAATAATTATGCTTGCGCCGGATCACTCCAGCGCCTGAACCACCAGCGCACCCTGGAAATCGGCTTGCCCTCGGCGTCCAGTGGTCGGCCGTCTTCGGCATAAGCGTGTGCCGGTTCCAGCAGTTGGCCGTTGAGGTAGCGGGCGTCGACGGCGGGGTTGCCATTGGGGTGCATGCGTCGATAACGACCGTCACGCACACCGTCACGATAGAACTCGGACTCGGCCAGTTGCCCATCGGGGAAATAGTTGTTCGCTTCACCGTGCAGCAACCCCCGCCGATAAGTGGCCTGGCGCTGCAGCCCGCCTTCGGCGGCATAGAAGCTTGCCACGCCCTGCAGTTTGCCTTTGACGAAGGGCAACACCGCGGAGACTTTGCCGTTGGGGTGATACAGCGTGCTGGTGCCTTGCAGCTCACCTTGCTGATAGTTGAGTTTCGCTTGCGGGCGCTGGGCCTCCTCAATCTGCAGCGGGCCGTCGAGGTGGCCGTCGACCAGTTGCCCGCTCAGGTGACTGTCGCCACGCTCCACGTCGAGTTTTTTCGAGGTCATTGGCACGCTCCCGTCAGTTGACCTTCACCAGGCCGCCCTTGATGGTCAGCATGCCGCCGCCGTCCACGGTCTGTTCGGCGGCGGCCTTGTTCACCAGGCTGATGCCGGCGTCGTTGGTCAGGGTGGTGCCGGCCTTGTTTTCCAATGACGTACCGGCCTGGTTGCTCAGGGCGGTTCCAGCCTTTTGGCTGATGGACGTGCTGGCCTGCGCCGCCAGGTCGGCACCGCTCTTGATCGCGAAACTGCCGCCGCTTTGCAGGGTCAGGGTGCCACTGACCTTGATGGTCAGGTTGCCGTCCACCGTCAGTTCATAGTTACCGGTGACCTTGTGCGCGTAGTTGCCCCCGGTGCTGTGGTTCTGGTCCGAACCCACGGTCACGGTGCGAGTGTCCTTCACATCGAGGCTGTCGCTGCCGGTCTGGATGGTCACGCTGCGTTTGCCCTTTTCCAGGGTGACGGTTTCGTCGCCTTCCTTGACCGTGCGAGTGCGCGCGTTCTGCACCGTGAGGGTTTCATCGTGACCGACCGTGGCGGTGGTGTCGTTGAGCACGTTGATGTTGAAGTCTTTCTGGGCCTGGAGAAAAACCTCCTCGGCGTCCTTCTTGTCCTCGAAGCGCAATTCGTTGAAACCGCCGCCGCCCTTGGACGAGTTGGTCTTGATCCCGGACTGGGTCTGGTTGGCCGGCAGCGCGTAGGGCAGGGCGTTGTCGCCGTTGTAGACACAACCGGTCACCAGCGGCCGGTCGGGGTCGCCGTCGATGAAGGTGACGATGACCTCCTGGCCGATGCGCGGCACGAACTGCATGCCAAACCCCTTGCCGCTCCAGGGCAAAACCACACGAACCCAGCAGGATGAACTCTCGTCGTTCTTGCCGGTGCGGTCCCAAGGGAACTGCAACTTGATCCGCCCGTATTCGTCGGTCCAGATTTCTTCGCCGGCCTTGCCCACCACCAGTGCCGTCTGGGTGTGCATGCGGGGTTTTTGCGTGGTGCGGGGCGGTCGATAAGTCGTGGCCTTGGGAATCGCCTCGAAGCGGTTTCGGTAGCTATCGTGGTTGGCTTCGTGGCTGACCGAGGTCACCACCCAATCGATATTCAGCGTCGAGTCTTCATGGCCGGCGAGGGTGAACCAATACCCCGGCACCAGCCAACGGCAGTCGCTTTCGCCGACAAACCGCTTCTCCTGACTGCGCAGGCCATCCACCCGTTGTTTGGTCAACGCATCGCCCTGGCCCTTGGCGTCATAGCCGCCCGGATGCTCGTATATCGAACTCGGCCCGGCGACGGCTTCGGCCTGGCTGAAGAGCGAAGTCGTTGGGGTGGTGAATTGGTAATCGGTCGCCTGGTACACCCCGGCCACCGCTTGCAGGCACACCTGGCCTGAGCGGATGCCATGCAGTTCCCGATCACCTATTTTCTGCCCGAGATAATTCACCGTCGGGCCATTGGGGATCGGCAAGAACGCATCATTGTTGTCAGCCAGCACCAGCGTGTGCGTGCCTTGCTCGTGGCTGAAAAACCAGAAAATCCCGTCTTCTTCCATCAAGCGCGAAACAAAGGCCAGATCGGTTTCGCCGTATTGCACGCAGTATTCGCGTGGTGTGTAGCTGCCGGTGAGTTTGAGCTGGAAATCGGTGAAACCATGGGCCTTGAAAATCGTGGTGACGATGTCCGAGGTGGCGAGGTTCTGAAACACCCGATTGTTGCTCGCCAGGGTCAGCCACCAAAGCCACGGGCGCAATAAAAGTTGATAGCGTTCGGCGGTGGCGTCGGCGGGGAGCTGGCGGATTTCCGCGACCAGACAGTCCAGCGGGCGCAACAAGGCGTCCTTGTGCAGGGTCATGGTGACATGGCTGGCGACAGCGCTGGTGAGGGTCAGCGAAGGGCCGTCGTTGATGCCGTTGAGGATGTGCGAGCCCAACGCATTGAGGCTCTCTTCGCCGGACAGCGATTCCGGATACAGCGCCGACAGCGTGGCCGCGGTGAGGGAGAGGGTGGTGTTGCTGTCGGTGGAGCGGGGCATTGATTGTCCTCAGCGCCTTTAAATATCGTCAGGAAATCCTTCGACCGGGCCTGCCCATAAACACGACTCAACCGGGAAAGGAACATTGTCCAGTTGATTGGTATTGACCCCAATGCGTTGAGCGCAAATTTTGTCAGGCTCGCCAACTTTTTTAATCTTGATGAATCCGCTATTTACGTAATCATCCACTTTCTTCATCTGTTTTGGTTTTATCCATGCGAGGTTGAAATACAAAACATAGACTTCTGACAGTTTGCTAATGCCGAGTTTTTCTTTTTTCTCTCGTATTTCAGACGGTGGTATGGTCGTTAAATAGAAACCTTCTTCATGCTGCTTTTTGAACCAGGCCCACTTTTGAGGTTGATTCATCGTGCATTTCCACTCCCGGACGGCGGGGGTGCCGATTTGATTATCAGTGATGGATTTGGCCGCTGACTGGGTGGTGTAGTGATAGAACTTCATAAGGGCTCCGGTCCAACTCAGAAAGTCTTAACAGGCGATGAACCACGACGGTTTGTCACTCCAACACCCACTCCGCCAACTTCCCCGTCACCTGCGTCATCAACACATTCTCCACATCCCTTGCTCCTGCCGCGCTGCACTTGGCCAACACGGCCTTGACGATCCCTGCGTCGAACTCGAACTGCTTGCCGGTCGCGGCCTTATACCGCCCACGCAGTTTCTCCAGCTTGGCCAGGACAATGGCTTCCAGCGTCGCCTCCTCCAGCGGCCGATACGCCACCACCGTCATGCGCGCCAGGAATGCGGGGCGAAACGCTTGCAGCAAGACTTTATGCAAGGCTTCGTTGAAGGCGTCGCTGCCCAGTTGCGCGGCTGGCGTGTCCAGGAGCAGTTCGGCGCCGACGTTGCTGGTGGCGAGCATCACCGTGTTCTTGAAGTCCACCACCAGGCCGGTGCCGTCTTCCATCAGGCCTTTGTCGAAGACGTTGTAGAAGGCCTCGAGCACATCCGGGTGGGCCTTTTCGATTTCATCCAGCAACACCACCGAGTAGGGTTTGCGCCGCACCGCTTCGGTGAGCACACCGCCGCTGCCGTAGCCGACATAGCCGGGCGGGGCGCCTTTGAGTTGGCTGACGGTGTGGGCTTCCTGGTATTCCGAAAGGTTGATGCTGATCAGGTTGCGTTCGCCGCCATACAAGGCATCGGCCAGGGCGTAGGCGGTTTCGGTCTTGCCCACGCCGGTGGGGCCCACCAGCAGGAATACGCCGACCGGCTTCTGCGGATCGGTCAGGCCGGCGCGGTAGGCTTGCAGGCGCTGAGCGATGGTGTTCAACGCGGTGTCCTGGCCCATAACCCGCAGGCCCATGCGCTGACCGAGGGTGCGCACGGCGTGGGCTTCGTCGGCGAGCATCTTGCCTACCGGGATGCCGGTCCAGCCGGCGATCACGGCGGCGACGGTCTTGCTGTCCACCTGTTCGGGTACCAGCGGATCGTCCTGGCGAATGGCATCCAGGCCGGCCTCCAGACGCAGCAGTTCGGCAGCCAGGTGGTCGATGCGGTTATCGATCTCGGTGTCGGGCTTTTCACCGTCGGCGCGCTCGCTCAAGGCCAGCAGCTCGCGGCGGGTGTCGAGCAGTTCGCGCACCGCTTCGCGCTCTTCACCCCAGCGGGTCTCCAGCTCGCGGATGGCCTGCACGTTGCCGCTCGACTCGGTTTCCAGCAGGGTGATGCGCTCGCGGTGATCCAGTCCGGTGGCCTGTTCACGGCGCAAGCGTTCGACTTCGTCCTTGAGGCTGTTCTGGCGATGGCGCAGGCTTTCCAGGGGCGGCGGCACATCGTGTTGGCCGAGGGCGACCCGCGCGCAGGCGGTGTCGAGCACGCTGATGGCTTTGTCCGGCAACTGTCGCCCGGAAATGTAGCGGTGGGACAGCTTCACCGCCTCCTGAATGGCCGCATCCAGCACGTGTACGCCGTGGTGTTGTTCCAGTTTGGTCGCTACGCCACGGAGCATTTCCACGGCGGTGAGTTCGTCCGGTTCTTCGACCTGCACCAGTTGGAAGCGGCGGGCGAGGGCCGGGTCTTTCTCGAAGTATTTTTTGTATTCCAGCCAGGTGGTGGCGGCCAGGGTGCGCAGTTCACCCCGGGCCAGGGCCGGTTTGAGCAGGTTGGCCGCATCGCTGCCACCTTCAGCGCCGCCGGCACCGATCAGGGTGTGGGCTTCGTCGATAAACAGAATGATCGGTTTTTCAGCGCTGCGTACAGCGTCAATCACGCCTTTGAGACGCTGTTCGAACTCGCCCTTGACGCCCGCGCCGGCCTGCAACAGGCCCAGATCCAGCACGCGCAACGTGACCTCCTGCAACGACGGTGGCACGTCGCCTGCAGCAATGCGCAGGGCCAGCCCTTCCACCACGGCGGTTTTGCCGACGCCCGGCGCGCCCACCAGGATCGGGTTGTTCTGCCGACGTCTGAGCAGGATATCGATGCACTGACGAATTTCACCGTCGCGTCTGACGATGGGATCGATGCGTCCGTCCCGAGCGTCGGCGGTCAGGTCCTGGGTGTATTGGTCGAGCACCGGGTCCTGTTTCGGTGGTGCCTCACCGGGTTTTACCGGGCGCACGCCGCCGACATGTTCCCGCGAGCTTTCGGTCCATTCCAACAGATGGGCGCGCAAGGCCTCCCGGGGAATGCGCAGCAGCGACGAGGCACTGTTGAGCAACAGGCTGCGACGCTCATCACGGTCCAGCAGTGCCAGCAACAACAAGCCGGAACGAATGCTGTCCAGGCCCAGCACGCTGGCCTGCACCACGGCGTCTTCCAGCAGGCCGATGGTTTGCGTCGACAGGGCCGGCGTGCGGGTACTGCCGGATTTGAACAGCTCCAGGGCCTTGTTGATTTCTGCCGCCACCGCGTCGCGCTCCAGGCCAAAGCGCGGCAACAGGCAGGCAAAGTCACCGCCTTCGATGTCCAGCAGTTCCAGCAGCAGGTGCTCGATTTCCACATAGTGATGGCTGCGTTGCAGGCAGCGTTGCGCGGCGCGTTCCAGGGCGCGACGGTTGTCCGGGTTGAGGCGTCCGATCAGGCTGGCCAGTTCCATTTCAGGCGATCTCCGGCTGACGAAGGCGAGTTTCGATCCGTTGTACGGCAAGGTTCGGCTGGCGTTGCAGGCCACCGTTCCAGCTCAATCGCGGCGGCGCCTGGCGAACCAGTTGCAGTGGCCCGGCGCCACGGATCAGCAGCACCAGACTGCAATCCAGATCGGGACCGAAGTACAAGGCGTAAAGGCTGGCGAGTAACGGATGGGTCTCGCCGGTGGGCAGCAATGCACTGGCCTGAACCGCGGTCAGCGGGCCGAGGGTCAGGCGCACGCCGGCATGTTCGTCCCAGACCCGAGTGCCGGCGACCGCGCTGTGGCCCAAGCGCAAGTTGCGCCCGCCGGGCTGCAAGCGGCTGCGGCTGGCGGGGGGAATTTCGCGCCAGCCACCTTTGTAGGCGGTCAGTTCCACCGGCAGCCCGAACTGTTCGCGCACGATGGCCGCAAACCCGGCCAGGGAGCGCCGGCCATCGGCGTACAGTGCGGTACACGCCAGCACGCCCGCATCGGGCGCGGCCTGGCGTTCTTGCAACGCCTTGGGCAGCAGGCCGGTCAATGCACGCAATTGCGCCTGCACGGCAGACGCCGCCGGTGCGGTAAAACCCAGGGCGATGCGGTGTTTGCGCATCACTTTGTAGAGCAGGCTGAGCAGACGATGCTGGAACAGGTCGAGAAACTCCGCCGGCGCATGATCGCGCGCCCGTGCCCGTTGTTGCAGCCATTCCTGATAGGCGTAGGGCAAGGGGCCGTCGGGGCCGCCGAGGCCAAAGATCGGCGTGGTCAGGATGGGTGCCGTGCCGGGCTCCTGCTTCAGGCTTTCGACTTCACTGGCGGCGAACAGCGGTGTCAGCGGTCCCCGCAGGCGCAGGGCTTCGGCGTGGGGCGCGGTGCCGCTGCCCAGGGTTTCGGCCTGGGGCTGTTCGCGCTCCAGCACCAGCAATGCCTGAAGCCATTCGAAACGATGCGGGTCGCGCCGCAAACGTTCGCTAAGGTTCAGAGCGTCAGGGGTTTGCCGGCTTGGGGTTGCCATGTTTTCACCTCCCTGTCCGACTGAACGAGTACGGTGCGCACGAAACGATTGGCGGTGGCATAGAGGGAAAAGAACTGCGCCAGCACCCCGGAGAACAGCACGGCACTGCTGCCGACGAAGTGTTGCGGGTCCAGTTGCAGGCTTACTTGCAACCCGTTGCGCCACCCGCGCCAGGCGTCTTCGCCGACATGGGCGATGACCCGGTCACAAGCCAGTTCCAGCACCCCGGCGATCTGCCGCCGGGCGCTGGCCTCGTCCCGCAGATTGTGCAATTCGAGAATTTCCCGCAGCGCGTCGAGAGCCTGGGGACCTTCCACCAGCGACAGGTGGTTGAGGGTCAATTGCGACACCAGTCTCCAGCGCGATTCGCCATCCAGGCGTGGCAGGCTCTGCGGGCTGGGCGGGTTGCGCAGGCGAGCCCAGGCCACCGGCCCGGGACGCTCAAAACCCAGCGCGGTGCCGGACGGCAGGCTCTGGGCCAGATGGCGGTTGGTGCACAGCAACTCGGCGGTGAGGCTGTAGTCCCGCGTGTCAGCCAGCGGGTCGAACTGAGTGTCCACCAGGCTGACCATCAAATCGGTGCCCAGGCGATTGGGGCTCATGCCGCTGACTCGCCGCGCATGCCAGTAATAGGCCTGGTCGTTGCCGTGCTGGCTGCCGTAATAGGCCGGTACTTTGCGCACCCCCTGGCTCGACGTTGCGCGCATGCCGCGGATGCTGTGGATCTCGACGCTGTTCTCTCGATGACTGTCGGCCACCAGGCGGTATTCGCTGCGGGTGCCGTCCGGGCGTAGCGGCTCGGACGTCCTGGGGAACAGGTTGATCACTGGCGCGCAGCCCAGGGCGATGTCGCTGGCCTGGAGCGGAAGGCGGCTGACGGGCGCGCGGTCGAACACGATGTACAGGTACAACGCTTGGCTGTCGCTGGACGCTCCGGCCAGTGGCAGGTCGAAAAAGCCGAATTTGTCGGGGAAGGCAAAGTATTCCGCCAGCAGGCGCATGCCGGGATGCACCCCGTCCTCGTCCGGCAGCAAGGCTTGATCACTGGCGAAACCGACGATCTCAGGCAGGCCGGTCAGGGGTTCCGGCACGCTGCCCGGTGGGCCGGCCAGGACCTTCACGGCATGGGCGCCGAGCAGGTCATACAGCCAGGCGTTGATCATTGGTGAGGCTGCCAGGTGCACCCGCAGAGAATCGATCCCCAGCGTCGACCATTGGCTTTCCCCCAGGCAACGCAGGTTCAGGCGCAAGGCGGAACGCGCCTGCACCACCCCCGTCAGCGCCTGAGCCTCATCGCTGCCCAGCAGCAACGCTTCACTGACTTCGACCGGCCACAGGCGCACGGCGGCCGTGGTGCGAAAATGAATGCTCTGCCCCTTGTCGGTGGTGACGAACAAGGGCGTGTCCCGGGGCAGGGGGTAGCCTTCATTGAGGTTGCCTTTGCTCGGGTCGGGCTCGAACTGCACGATGGCGCAGGACGGCAGAGGACGCAGGGCCAGAGGGTAAAGCTGTTCGAGCAAGGCATCGCTGAACTCGGCGTAGTCGTCGTCCAGTCTTCGCTGCAAGCGGGCGGCCAGCAGTGCGAAGCCCTCCAGCAGTCGCTCGACATGCGGGTCCGGGCATTCGCCGGGAGACAGCTCCAGACGCCTGGCGACCTTGGGGTAACGCTCGGCGAACAGGCTTCCGGCATGCCGCAGCCAGGTCAATTCACGCTGGTAGTAATCCAGCAGTTGCGGGTCAATCGAGTCGCTCATGTCGTACCTCAAGGCCGTCGCCGGCGGGCTCGATGACAAATGCCACAGGCCATGAGTGCTGATCACCGCGCAACTCGCCCAATAGCCGTATGTTCAGTTGCTGGGGATGACCCGGCACAGGGTTGACCTGGACCTCGCCCAATCGCAGGCGCGGTTCGAAGTGGTTGATGGCCTGACGGATCTCGCGAGTCAGTTGGCGACGGTCATCGCTGCGCTGCTGTTGTAGCGCCGTCCAGTCAGCGATGCCGTAATCCAGAATGCTCGGCGGCTCGGTCAGCGCCTTCGGGCCGCGTCGGGTGTTGAACAGGCGCAGCAGTTCGGCATGAACCGAGTCCTGCAGCGCCTGCCGGTCCAACGCCCGCTCAGGGTCTTGCGCCGGGCTGGCCAGGCGTTCGAACAGAGGAGGGCGAAGCCCGAAGCCAGCCATGGGCGCGGCTTCCTTACTTGGTCATCTTGTTGGCCGCCAGGTCCCACGTCGTGCCCGCCGTGCCTTCCTTGGTGCCGTCGTCTTTCTGCGCGGTGAGTTCCCATTTGATCTTGGTGAAGTTCAGCGACAGGGTTTCCACCGGTTTGCCGCCTGTACCGCCACTGACGCTGACGTTGGACAGCACGACGTTGGTCAGGGTGTAGACGATGAACGGCATGATCTGACCGCTGCCTTCGGCAGCGTTGCGACCGATGGTGATGATGGCTTCGGGGATCGGTTTACCGGCGCAGCAATATTCGTTGAGGGTGGGGGTAGAACTGTCGACGAATTTGGTCAGGGTGAATTCGCCGATGTGGGGCCTGCCGGACGTACGTTCCGAGTTGCTGACGTCATTGGTGACTTGCATCGCCACGTTGTGGCTGTAGGACATGACTTCGATTTTGTCCGTGAAGCCCTCGAGCAGGCTGTCGCCCTTGATGTCGCCGCCGAGGTCGAGAATGATCGCATCCATTGTGTGGAACTCCTGAATAAGACGAGATTGGGGGTGCCCAATACCGTTAAAAACGAACGCCGAACCTGTGGCGAGGGGATTTATCCCCGCTGGAGCGCGAAGCGGCCCTAAATCTGACCACCCTAAGTGAACCGCTTAGGGGGCTGCTGCGCAGCCCAGCGGGGATAAATCCCCTCGCCACAAGCTCCTCGCCAGAGGTTTCGGCCGTCAGGCCGCTACCGGCGGCGGCAGGGTCGCCACCAGGCGGATCGAAGCAGTCAGCTCCTCCAACTGAAAGTGCGGCCGCAGGAACACCGTGGCCTTGTAGGCCCCTGGCTTGCCCGCCACTTCCGTGACGTCCACCCGCGCTTCGCGCAACGGGTACTGCGCCTTGATCTCTTGCGGCGCGTTGTCGTTGATCAGCACGTAATCGGCGATCCAGTTATTGAGGTAGGTCTGCACGTTGTCGCGGGTCATGAAGCTGCCGACTTTGTCGCGCATGATGACCTTCAGGTAATGGGCGAAACGCGAGGCGGCGAGCACATACGGCAACATCGCCGAGATTCGCGCGTTGGCGTTGGCCTCGTTGGTGTTGTAGAGCTTAGCCTTGTTGGTGGTCTGGCCGCCGAAGAACACTGCCACGTCACTGTTTTTCTTGTGGCACAGTGAAATGAAGCCCAGGTCGTTGAGTTCTTTTTCGCGCCGGTCGGTGATCGCCACTTCGGTCGGGCATTTGAGTGACAGGTCCCCGGAGCTGGTGCGGAAGGTATGGGCCGGCAGGCCTGCTACCGCGCCACCGCCTTCGGCCCCGCGAATCGCTGCGCACCAGCCATATTTGGCGAAGGCTTCGGTGATGCGTTGCGACAGCGCCCAGGCGGCGTTGCCCCACAGGTATTTACTGTGGTCGGTGCCGTTGACGTCCTCGACGTAGTTGATGCCTTCCACCGGCAGTGTGTCCGGGCCGTAGGGCAGGCGCAGCAGAAAGTGCGGCAGCACCAGGGACACGTAGCGCGAATCTTCGCTTTCGCGGAACGAGCGCCACTTGATCAACTCCTGGCTTTCGAAAATCTTCGACAGGTCACGGGGCACGGCCAGCTCGGTGAAGCTGGTCATGTCGAACAACCGGGGGCTGGCGGCGGCAATGAACGGCGCGTGCGCGGCGGCGGCGACGTTCGACAGTTTTTCCAGCAGGCCGATATCCTGGGGGTGGCGTCCAAACGTGTAGTCGCCCACCAGCAGGCTGAACGGATGCCCGCCGAAGGTGCCGTATTCTTCCTCGTAGATCTTCTTGAACAGCGCGCTCTGGTCGAACTCGACGGCTTTTTCCAGATCGTTCTGCAGTTCTTTCTGGGTCACGTTGAGCAAGCGCAGTTTAAGCCGCGTGCTGGTTTCAGTGTTTTGCACCAGCAGATGCAGGCCGCGCCAGGAGGCTTCGAGTTTTTGCAGTTCGGGGTGGTGCAGCACTTCGTTGAGCTGGGCGCTGATCAACTGATCGATCTGGCTGATGCGGTCGTTGATCATGGCCACGGTGTCCTTGTCGATGGCCATGCCTTCGTCGAGGACCTGGGTGGCGAATTCGGCCAGCATGTCGCGGGCGTAGTCCTGCTGGCTGTCGTCGTGGGCCATGCGGCCTTCGGCGATGATCTTGTCCAGCAGGGACAGGGTCTGGGTCGTGCTCTCGCTGGTTTGAGCGCTGGATGAAGCAGGCATGGCTTTATCTCCCTTGAGTGATGAGCGCGATCAGGCCTGTGGTTCGGCCGGGGCTGGGTCATCGTTGGCGGCTTCGGTCGGCAGGTCTTGCGCATCCTGAGGGCGGGCTGACTTGATCTCTTGCAGGCCTTCGGTGTTGGCGATCACGTCGCGCAGCAGCTTGTCCAGGTCGTCGTTGCCATCAAGCTTGGTCAGCAGGTCCCGCAGACGCTGGCGGGCTTCGAACAGCCGGCGTAGGGGCGTGACCTGCTCCACAACCTTGACCGGGTCGAAGTCGTCGATGTGGCGGAAGTTGAGTTCGATGTTGAGCTTGCTGTCGTCACCGCTGAGGGTGTTATTCACCTGGAGCGTGGCGCGAGGGGAGATGGAGGCCAGTACCTCGTTGAAATTGTCGCGATCGATTTCGGTGAAGCGCCGCTCGTTGAGCTTGGGCAGCGGGTCCAGTGGTTTGCCCGAGAGGTCGGCCAGAATGCCGACCACCAGTGGCAATTCTTTCTTTTCGATGGCATTGCCGATTTCCACGTCATAGGTGATCTGGACGCGGGGAGGACGAACTCTGTCGAGCTTGTGCTGGGTACTTTCTGCCATGGCGGCCGACTCCGATGCATGTAGGGAGCAATGCATCGGGGGGCCCGCTCATCGCATTCCCTTGCTGATCCGCAGGTTGCAAATGGAGGGCAGTAGACCTGTCATTCCCTTGACGAACCTGGTGCATTCGACTGTGTGGGTCGAACTACCCAAGACGCTAGAACAGGTCTATAAAAATGCAAGCAAAAACAATTTTTGACCGCTGAGAAAAGGAAGATTCATTTTGCGTGTTCTTTTTTCCGGATTTTTTTTGAGCGTCGCGCTCACCGGTTGTTCGCTGTTTGCTCCCAGTGTCGACCTCGACAGCCTGACCCTGGACGTCGCGCCCCGAGCCAATGACGACACACCCATCGCAGTGGATTTTGTCGCCGTGAACGACCCGGATCTGCTCAAGCAGCTGTCGGGAATCAGCGCACGCCAGTGGTTTGCCGAGCGCGAACAGTTCCAGCGCGACTATCGTCAACTCATGTCGGTGTGGGGGCTGGAGCTGGTGCCGGGGCAATTCATCGACCGCCAACCCTTCCCTCTGGAGGGCAGGCGCGCCGCTGGACTTTTGGTCTTCGCCAGCTATAACACTCCCGGAGCCCACCGGCTTCGGCTGGACGATCAGCGCCAGGCTTGGCTGAAGTTCGAAAGTCGTGAGATGACCCTGGTGAACGATGGCCAGCTTGCCAGTCAGCCTTGAGTGACCGCGGGCCGCCCTGGGGCGGCGTCATTGGGATGTCGAAGGGAGTCGTATGAGTCTGTTACCTGACGCGGTTTGCTGGCACGAGGGCATGCAGTTGCTGCCCCAGCACTTCCAATTGCAAGGCCTGCGCGCTGAAGCCCTGGCCGCGCATTTTGCCGGCGCCTGCAACCCCTGGTTCTGGGGTGTCAGCCAGTTGGAGGTCGACCCTTCGGCCCTCAGCGCCGGCCAGGTCCGGCTGTTGCAGCTACAGGGCACCTTGCCGGACGGGTTGCCGGTCAACGTGCAGGCCGGGGTCGGGCCGACCCTGGAGCTGGACATCACCGAAGCGGTGAACAAGACCGACGACGCGACGGTGACCGTGTACCTGGCCATCAGTCCGCTCTGGCGCGCCGGGCAATTGCTGCCGCTCAAGGGCCGGCTGCAATCGGTAGTGGGTGACGCCTTGCCGGACCTCACCAGCGGCGAGTTCCCCGAGTCCATCACGGTGTGGCGGCCGAACCCTCGGCTGTGCACACAACTGAGCAAGGCCGACTCGATCTGCCTGCCGCTGTTGCGCATCCGCAAGGAGGGCGGCGGTTTCCTGCGGGTGGCCTACACACCGCCGACGCCGATCCTGTTGCCGGAATCGATTCTTGGTCGGCGAGTGGCCGGGCTGTGTGCCAGGGCCCGGGAGAAATGCCTGTTCCTGGCCGGGCGCCTGCGTCAGGCCCAGGCGGCCGGTAACCAGGACGATGCCATGGAGATTCGCCGTCAATTGACTGCGTTGTGGGCGCGTTTGCCGGAAGTCGAAGGCGCGCTGAACACCCGGGTGGCGACGCCCCAGGCATTGCATGGTCTGCTGTTGGGGCTGGCTGGTAGCTGGTCGGCGCTCGATCCGCTGGCCGGTGTCCCGGCCTTTGCGCCATTGGATTTTCTTGAGTTGCAACGCGGCTATGAGCCGCTGCTGGACTGGTTGGAAAACACCCTGGAGCTGGTCCGCGCCGGTTATCGCAGCCTGGCCTTCGAGCGCGATGACCAGGTGTTCTCGATCCAGTTGCCCGACGACCAGCCGAACCAGCGCCTGGTGATCGGCCTGCGTATGCCCAACGGCGCCAGTGAGCAAGCCGCCGCCGAGTGGTTGCGCGGGGCGATCATCGCGTCGGCGCCGCACATCCCGTTGTTGAGTCGCCAACGCATGAGCGGTCTGCCCCATCAGGCCATGAGCCGCAACGAACAGGTGGCCTACAGCGTGGGTGACGACACCCGGTTGTTCGTGGTGGCCGCCAGTGGGCAATGGTTCGATGGGCAATTGCCGTTGCACATCGTAGCGCCGGCCTCGCATCAGGCCAGCAGTCCGTGGCAAGTGGTGTTGTTTGTGGCGCAAGCCGGTGAAAGCGCCTGATCGTAAAAGGGGAGTCGTATGCCTGACGGAAGTGGCGGGGCGGTTCGGAGTCTGCATGAGGCACCGCTGAGCAGTGCGTTTCGTCAGGCTTGGCTGAAGTGGTCCCAGGACTGGCAGGACTTGCCCAAGGACAGCGACCCCGCGGTATTGGTCAGCCGGGTGGTGGAGTTTTCCGGTCGAAGCGCCCAGCGGTTGTGGCGGGTTGCCTTTGCCACCGTGGGCGATGCGGCCACCGAGCAGGTCAAGGCATTGGTCTACGCCTTCGTGGCGCTGGTGGACGAGACCTTGCTGTTCACCCCATGGCCGGGACAACTGGCCTGGCAGCAGCATCCCCTCGAATCGCGCATGTACTCCAGCCGTCAGGCCGGCGAACGGTTGCCGGCCGCTATCAAGAAACTGCTCGATGAGCAGATGCCCGGCACCCGGGACCTGGCCAACGTGTACCTGCAGTGTCTGATTCTCGGTTTTCAGGGCCGATTGCGGGGCGAGCCCGGTCAGGTCCAGCACGAAAAATGGCGGGTGGCGCTGTTCACGTTCGCCTGGCAGCACGAGCCCGATTATGTCGATGTCAGCCAGCGCCTGGCGATGTCTGCGGCGGCCACACCGATACGTGTCCCGGTTCAACAGTCGTTGCCGGACGGTTTGCGCCTGGGCCTGGTGATCCTGGCGATGGTGTTGCTGCTGACCGGGTTGGGGCAGGTGTTCTGGCGTGACATCCAATCAGAGCTTGAACCGGTGCTGCAACTGAACGAGTCGGTGGTTCAGGAGCAGGACTCATGAGCCTCTTGAGCATCGTCGCCCTGGTGTTGCTCGCCATTGTCGCGGTGCTGCTGATTGCGGCGGCGATCTGGTGGCTGCGCACCCAGGGCGGCGCGGCTATCCGCAGCTTCTATGGCGCGGTGCGCCACATGGAGCAGGAGCAAGGCACTCGGGACCGCTATCAGATGCCCTGGTTGTTGATGCTGGGCAACGAGGCCGATGGCGCGCAGTTGTGCGCCCAGTGGCGTTTGCAGCCGACAGACAAGGCGGCGTGGTTCGGCCGCTGGTGGTCGGATGCCGAAGGCGCGGTGCTGGTGGTGCCCCAGGCGCTGTTTTTGCCCGATGAGGGCATGAACATGCAGCGGGGTAACTGGTGGCGGCTGTTGGGATTGATTCTGCGCCTGCGCAGCAGACGGCCGCTGGATGCGGTGATCTGGACTGTGCCGTTCGGCAAGCTCGATGACATCGAGCAGACGACCGAGTTGAGTCTCAAGGTCCGGCGCTGTTTCATAGACCTCTTGCAACGGTTCGGTCTGAGCTTGCCGGTGTACGTGGTGATCACCGGGATGGAAGAACTGCCGGGGTTCCAGGAACTGGTCAGCGCCTTGCCCGCCCAGGCGCGGGAATCGACGCTGGGCTGGTCGTCGCCATATTCGCCCGAGGCGGCGTGGCAATCGCAATGGAGCGATCAGGCGCTGGATCAGGTCAACGCCGCATTGTCCCAGTCGATCATCGAAATCGGCGCGCTGTCGGGGCAGTTGAGCAGCGATCTGTATGGGTTGCCGGAGCGTTTCGAAGGGTTGCGGCGCGCCATGCAGCTGCTGCTGGAACCGGTTTTCCAGGGCAACGCGCAAGGCGAGGCACCGCGCTTTCGTGGCGTGTATTTCACCGCCAGCCAGGCGCCCGCCGTCACTGGCGATGGGTTGACCGCCAGCGACAGCGTTTTGCGCCAAACGGTGTTCGCCCGGCAATTGTGGTCGCGCCGGCTGGTGGCCGAGCGGGGGCTGGCCCAGCCGGTGCCACGCCTGCTGCGCTTGCGCCAGCGCTGGCATCGGCTGGGCGGTGGGGTGGCGCTGGTGGTCGGCGTGGTCTGGCTGGGGAGCATGGTCTGGGTCTGGCACGATTCGGTCGAGCAAGCCGAGGGCTTGTCGCGGTTGGTCCTCAGCGCGCACAAAAACCATGTCGTGGTCGACCCCGACAAGCCGCAACTGGAGCCGACCCGGCACAACGTGCAGAACTACTGGAACGTGCTGGAAAAAGCCCCGCGCTGGCGTTTCGTCTCGGTGGTGTTTCCGACTTCCTGGTTCTCCGCCGTGGACGTACAACTGGACAACGGCTTGCGCATGACCGCCCGCCATCATTGGATATTGCCGCTGCGTGACCTGCTGGTCTCGGACCTCGAACAACTCAAGGGCATCCGCAATACCGAGCGGCGCGGCAACGTGGAAAGCGAAGATCCGGCCCAATGGCAAAGTTACGTGAAAGCCAAGGACCTGGTTGAGCGTGCGGTGCGCCTGGAACAGCACAACCAGATGTTCAGCCAGGCGGTGAACAACCCCAAGGCACCGTTGGACGAGCTGGTGCAACTGAGCAACAACGCCCTGTCGTTGAACCTCAACACCGGGACCTTGAGCCGGGCGCGTTTTTACAATCGGGTGCTGTTCGATGCCCAGAATAGCGATTTGAAAGGCCTGGACCTGAACGCCGCGCGCCCGGTGATTGCCGATAACTTCATGGGCCTGATGCAGCGCTGGCTGGATCATTACTTTCTGGCGGACAACTTCGTGCGTCAGGCCGGTTACCTGAAGCTGCATCTGCAACGGCTTGAGGCCGGCGGCGGCAACTCCTTGAGCGAACTCGAAGAGCTGATGGCGTTGGTCGATGACCTGCAAAGGCTCGTCAGCCTGACCAACTCGGCCTGGGGCCGGGGCAAGGGGCAGGACCTGGTGCCCGGTTACACCCAGTTGATGGACAAGGTGGGCCACAGCACGCTGCTGGGGCCGGATCTTGAGCAGGATCTGCAGAGCCAGGCGGCAAAATTGCAGCAGAGCTTTCGCGACCAGTGGATCGTCCAGACCGGTTCCAGGGACAATCTGTTGGTCCAGCAGGGCAGCGGTTTGCTGGTGCTGCAGGAGCATGTCACGGCGCTGGACGGCGCGGTACAAGCGCTGTTCAAGCGTGACTTCGTGGCATTGGCCATGCAGAAGGCGCCGTCGGACAGTAACGCCGACTCGATGGGCCGGGGTGACAGCGACGATTTCAGCGTTGCCTTGAACTACTTCGCCAGCTACCAGAGCTACGCCAATGAAGAACTGCCGCGCATCCCGCCGGATTATCGTGGGGCGCTGATGGAGGCTGCTGAAAGCGCGGCGGCGCGGGCCATGTGGCTGAGTCTGGATGACAGCGAGCAACCGCTACCGGGCATGAGTTTCAATGTGCAGACCTCCCAGGCCGTTGCCCTGCAAAAAGCTTTCATGGATGTGAAGCGCAGCGATCTGGCGATTCGTTTTCAGCGCCTGCTCAACCGCCGAGCGTTGGCGCAGATCCAGAGCGGCCTGAACGAAATCGACGCCCAGCCACTGTTCACTCAACGTGCCGATGTCCAACGCTGGGACGGCTCGAAGAACTTCGGCTTGCAGTTGTACGGCGCCACTGATCCTCAGGACTTGAAGCTGAACCTCAACCAGCAGTTCGGCGCCATGCTACAGATCGCCGAGCATCGTATGCCTGCGCTGGAATGGCTGATTGTCCAGCAGGACAACCTGTCGGCCCTGGAGCACGATCAGGTTGCCCGGTTCATGGCGCTCAACGACGAACTGCTCAAATACAAAAACCAGAACCCGGCCAGTGCGGCTGCCCAGCTGGAGCAATTGGTAAGTCGCGATTTCATCGAAATGGACACCACGTCCTGCGCGCAGATTCTGCAAACGTCCAGCCTGCCCGGCGGACGTGGCGACCTGGCCGTGCGCACCGTTACGCTGCAACAAAGTGCCTTGCAGCGCTGCCTGTATCTACAACAGAACCAGGCGGCGACCGCCTGGAATGACCTGGCCAATTATTTCAATCAGTACCTGGCCGGGCGCTTTCCGTTTTCCCAGGACGTGCGGGCCAGCGATGCCGACCCGGCGCGGGTCCAGCGCCTGCTGGAGCTGATCGACACGCGGCTGCCTCAGGCACAGGCCGGACTGGCGTTGAGCCGGACGCCGGAGCGATTGGCGGCGGAGGATTTTCTCAACCGTTTGAAACAGGCCGGTGCCTGGCTCGGGCCGCTGTTCGTGCGGGACAAGAGTGGCTTGCTCGGCGTGGAAATGGACGTGCGCTGGCGAACCGATCGCGAGCAGGAACGCGGCGCGGATCAGGTGATCGCCTGGGGGCTGAACGCCGGCAACCAACAGATCAGTTACCCAGGTGAAACCGGGCAGAACCTGCGCTGGATGGTCGGCCAGCCGGTGAGTTTGACCCTGCGCTGGGCCCGTAACGGTTACCAGCGTCCGGCCAACGACCCCTTGCAACCCGACCTGGTGGTGCGCGATCTGGAAGCCGGCTGGGAGTACCAGGGGCCGTGGGCGTTGCTGCGCCTGATGCGCTCACTGGTGTCGAGCCAGCGCCAGCCGAACGCCGACTACACCGATTTCCCGCTGACCCTGCAACTGCCCGTGACGGCCCAGACCCAGGCGACCACGGCGCAACAGACCCAGATGTTCCTGCGTTTGTCGCTGATGAGCCAGGGTTCGAAGCTGCCGCTGTCGATTGCGCCGCTGCCGACCCAGGCCCCCCGTTCACCTTTCATGGCGACCTCATCGAGCACCGCCATCGCAACCCGCGAGGAGGGCTTGTGAGTTTGCCGATATCCCCTTTGCCCGAACTCATCCCCCGGTTGCTTGAGCCGATCAGCGCCGAATCGCCCTGTGGCCAGGATCTGCGCTACGAGCCGGAGTTCGACCAGTTGCGCGAGTTGCGCCGGGAGGACGACACCAGCCTGCCCACAGGTGTGTGGCAATCGTCGATCAAGCGCGCCCAATGGCCGGAACTGGAAAGACTTGCCACTGTGTTGCTGCTCGAGCGCAGCAAGGATTTGATGATCAGCGCCTGGCTGGGGGAGGCCTGGTTACACCTGACCGGGCTGGAAGGACTGCCGGGCAGCCTGGCGTTGGTGGCGGGTCTGTGTGAGCGCTACCCCGAGCAGCTGTATCCCCGGGCCGATGACGGTGACCCGTCGTGGCGGGTCATTCCGCTGGAGTGGCTGGCCCGTCGCTACAGCGAAGTGTTACTGACACGGGTGCCCTTGTTCGATGGCCGGGACCCTGATTTCGACGGTTTCTGCCTGGCCGACTGGCAACGCTTGCAGCGCCAGCAGGTGTTGGTCAACGAC
This sequence comes from Pseudomonas sp. P105, assembly GCF_032614175.1. NCBI lineage: Bacteria > Pseudomonadati > Pseudomonadota > Gammaproteobacteria > Pseudomonadales > Pseudomonadaceae > Pseudomonas > Pseudomonas sp. P105. The sequence continues at coordinate 3,358,830 of NZ_CP126693.1, read as the reverse complement.
AGTAAAAACGCCAAGGCCTCGGCGGAAGCGGCGCGCAACGACCAGAAAAAACTTAGCGAACTGATTCGCACCACGCCATTGTCGTTCTGGCTGCATCGCCAGGGCAGCCTGATGCTGAGCCTGCAGCACCTGCAACGGCTCGAAGCCTGGAGTGATGCCTACCTGGGCGATCAGGCCCCAGGCTATTCCTCCCTGCAGGACGTGATACAGGCCTTGCTGACATTGATAGAGGAGTTCATTGCGATGAACCCACAGCAACCCACCGTCGTGCCGGCGCAAGCACCACCGCCGGTGACGCCGCAAACCGCCCCAGCGCAGGTGGGCGCCGCGGCAACCCTGGCTTTTCAGGAGCCGGCCAGCCGCGAGGAAGCCTATCGCCAGTTGCTGGTCATCGCCGGCTACCTGGCTCGCACCGAACCCCACAGTCCGGTGCCCTATTTGATCCGGCGCGGCGTGGAGTGGGGCAACAAACCGTTGAACGAGCTGCTGGGCGAACTGATCAGTGCCGATGCCGAATCCCGGCGCGTGTGGACGCTATTGGGCGTTCTCTAACGCTCCTCGTCGGGCAAGCGCACCGGCGTCAGTACCGGTTTGCCGGAAAAGAACGCGGTCAGGTTCTGGCCCACCAACTCCACCATAGCGCGGGTGGCTTCCGGCGACAGGCCTGCCACGTGGGGTGTGAGGACGACGTTGGGCAGGTTCTTCAGCGCCTGCGGCACTTCGGGCTCGTGATCGAACACATCCAGGGCCGCTCCGGCAATTCGCCGTTGTTCCAGGGCGCTGATCAGGTCGGCGGTGGCAACCACGCTGGCCCTGGCGACGTTCACCAGAAATCCTTTTGGACCGAGCGCATCCAGGCTCTGCTTGTTTATCAACTGCCGGGTATCCAGGCCGCCTGGCGTGGCGACGATCAGGAAGTCCGAGACCCGCGCCAGTTCCGTGGGCGTGGCGCAGAAGGTGTAGGGCACGTCGTTGCGTACCCGGCGATTGTGATAGCTGACACTCATGTCAAAGCCCAGGGCGGCCCGTTTGGCGATCGCCATGCCCACCGCGCCAAGGCCCAACACGCCCAGCCGCTTACCGGCCAGGGAAGGGCGCGCGCTCCTCGGCCATTCGCCCCGTCGCAGGGCGGCATCGCAATGGGGGATATCGCGCACCAACGCCAGCAACAGCGCCATGGCATGGTCGGCTACCGACGACGCATTGACCCCGGCGCCATTGGTCACCACGATGCCGCGCTGATGGGCGGCCTGCAGGTCCACCTGCTCGTAGCCGGCGCCGATCACGCAGATGATTTTCAGGTTGGGCAGGGCGGCAATTTCCTCGGCCGTCAAACCCAGGGGACCGCGGGTCAGTACCGCGCTGAACCGTTCTCCATGTTCGTGAATCGCCGTCTTGCGCTCGGCAGGCGTTGGCGCCAACTCCAAGTGATAGCCCTGACGCTCAAGAATCGGCAGGTATTCGTTGACGGTTTCAACCAGTACAAGAACGGTTGCGGTCATGCTGTGCTCCTGTGGGCAATAGGACTGACGAAAAACCTGTGGGAGCGAGCCTGCTCGCGATAGCGGTGTCTCAGGAAATACCATGGCTGGCTGTTCCATCGCTATCGCGAGCAGGCTCGCTCCCACAGGGTTTTGTGCATTATGGCTTATCCTGCGCTGGTAACTGTTTCATCTGTTCTGAGTGTAGGAGTTGGCGCAAAACGGCGATAGGTCGGCGGCTTCATTCCCCGGCGTTATTTGCCGCAGATGCACCGTCCTCACAACCGCTCCTCAGCTAAGTCTTTGCTTCTGCTCGTTAATCCCGGACAATCGCGCCCCTGTTTCGGCCAGGGCGCTGCCTGTCGGGGTTTTCCGACTCGTCCTGGTCGGGTGCATGTGACCGGAATGCGGAGATCCGACCGGATGAATGATCAGGCCACTAGCGTCGAAGAACGCTTTGAAACGACAGCCCCAGCTACGCTCAGCCAGTGGGGGCGGCATGACACTACTTGGATGTTGGGCCTGTTTGGCACCGCCATCGGTGCAGGTACTTTGTTTTTGCCCATCAACGCCGGCCTCGGCGGTTTCTGGCCGTTGTTGATCCTGGCGTTGCTAGCCTTTCCCATGACGTTCTACGCCCACCGGGGGCTGACCCGTTTCGTGTTGTCCGGCCGTGAAGGCGCGGACATCACTGACGTGGTGGAGGAGCATTTCGGTATCAAGGCCGGTGCACTGATCACGTTGCTGTACTTCTTTGCAATTTTCCCGATCCTGCTGATCTACAGCGTGGCGCTGACCAATACGGTGGGCAGCTTCCTGGAGCATCAACTGCATATCCAGCCGCCACCTCGGGTGGTGCTGTCGCTGGTGTTGATCCTGGGTTTGCTGGCAGTGGTGCGCTGCGGGGAGCAGGCGATCGTCAAGGCCATGAGCCTGATGGTCTATCCGTTTATCGTAGCGTTGCTGTTCCTGGCGGTGTTTCTGATCCCGCACTGGAACGGTGGCATTCTGACCACAGCGTCCACGCTGCCTGAACCATCGGCGCTGCTGCATACTTTGTGGCTGGCGATTCCGGTGATGGTGTTCTCGTTCAACCACTCGCCGATCATCTCGGCGTTTGCGGTGGATCAGAAGCGTCGCCATGGCGATAACGCCGAAGTGCGCAGCTCGCAGATCCTCTCGCGCGCCCATGTGCTGATGGTGGTGATGGTGCTGTTCTTTGTGTTCAGTTGTGTTTTGACGCTTTCCCCGTCGCAACTGGCCGAGGCCAAGGCGCAGAATCTGTCGATCCTGTCGTACCTGGCCAACCACTTTAGTAATCCGACCATCGCTTTTGCCGCGCCATTGATTGCGTTCGTGGCGATCTCCAAGTCCTTCCTGGGGCATTACATTGGCGCCAGCGAAGGCCTCAAGGGCCTGATCGTCAAGAGCGGTCGACGCCCGGCGGCAAAGACCCTGGACCGTCTGACCGCAGCGTTCATGTTGGTGGTGTGCTGGATCGTCGCCACCCTTAACCCGAGCATCCTGGGCATGATCGAAACCCTGGGCGGCCCGGTAATCGCGGCGATCCTGTTCCTGATGCCGATGTACGCCATCCAAAAGGTCCCAGCCATGGCCCGTTACCGCGGCCAGGCGTCCAATGTGTTCGTGACGCTGGTAGGGGTGGTGGCAATTACCGCGCTGGTCTATTCCCTGACATCCTGACCGGATTCCCTGTGGGAGCGAGCGCGCTCGCGAAAGCGGTGGGTCAGCTTGCATTGATGTTGGATGTGCTGCCGTCTTCGCGAGCAGGCTCGCTCCCACATGGAGTCTTGGGTGTTCATAGATTCGTCATTCACCACAAGTCTCTGTGGGAGCGAGCCTGCTCGCGATGGCGTCAGTTCAGGTTGCATCGAAAACAGGCATAAAAAAACGCCGCCCCTCGCAAGAAGGGCGGCGTTTTTAGTCGAGCGTTGAAGCCTTAGGCTTGAACGACCGGGATGTTGGCATTGGCAGCCGCTTCACGGAACTCGGCGATCTGGTCGAAGCTCAGGTAGCGGTACACGTCCGCTGCCATGCTGTCGATCTTGCCGGCGTATTCCATGTACTCCTCGACGGTCGGCAGGCGACCCAGGATAGACGCCACGGATGCCAGTTCGGCCGAAGCCAGGTAGACATTCGCGCCGTCGCCCAGACGGTTCGGGAAGTTACGGGTCGAAGTCGACACCACGGTGGAGTTCGGTTCCACGCGTGCCTGGTTACCCATGCACAGCGAGCAGCCTGGCATTTCCATCCGTGCACCGGCCTTGCCGTAGATGCCGTAGTAGCCTTCTTCGGTGAGCTGGTGAGCGTCCATCTTGGTCGGCGGCGAGAGCCACAGACGGGTTGGCAACTGACCCTTGACCTGTTCCAGTAACTTACCGGCAGCGCGGAAGTGGCCGATGTTGGTCATGCACGAACCGATGAACACTTCGTCGATCTTCTGCCCAGCGACGCTGGAGAGCAGGCGGGCATCGTCCGGGTCGTTCGGCGCGCAGAGCACAGGCTCCTTGACGTCGGCCAGGTCGATCTCGATGACTTCGGCGTATTCGGCGTCCTTGTCGGCTTCCAGCAGTTCCGGGTTGGCCAGCCAGGCTTCCATCGCCTGGGCACGACGCTCCAGGGTGCGGGCATCGCCGTAGCCTTCGCCGATCATCCAGCGCAGCAGGGTGATGTTCGATTGCAGGTATTCGGCAATCGATTCCTTGGACAGCTTGATGGTGCAACCGGCAGCCGAACGTTCGGCCGAGGCGTCGGACAGTTCGAACGCTTGCTCGACGGTCAGGGTTTCCAGGCCTTCGATTTCCAGGATGCGGCCGGAGAAGGCGTTCTTCTTGCCTTTCTTCTCGACGGTCAACAGACCTTTCTGGATCGCGTAGTAAGGGATGGCGTGAACCAGGTCACGCAGGGTGACGCCTGGTTGCAGCTTGCCCTTGAAGCGAACCAGGATCGATTCCGGCATGTCCAGCGGCATGACGCCAGTGGCGGCGGCGAACGCCACCAGGCCAGAACCGGCCGGGAACGAGATACCGATCGGGAAACGGGTGTGGGAGTCGCCACCGGTGCCGACGGTGTCCGGCAGCAGCATGCGGTTCAGCCAGCTGTGGATGATGCCGTCGCCCGGACGCAGGGACACGCCGCCACGGGTCATGATGAAGTCAGGCAGGGTGTGGTGGGTGGTCACGTCGATCGGCTTTGGATAGGCCGCGGTGTGGCAGAAGGACTGCATCACCAGATCGGTCGAGAAGCCCAGGCACGCCAGGTCTTTCAATTCGTCGCGGGTCATCGGGCCAGTGGTGTCCTGGGAACCGACGGTAGTCATCTTCGGCTCGCAGTAGGTGCCCGGACGAACGCCGGTCACGCCGCAGGCCTTGCCGACCATTTTCTGCGCCAGGGTGAAACCCTTGGTGCTTTCGGCCGGGGCTTCCGGCTTCTTGAACAGGTCCGAAGCGGGCAGGCCCAGCTCGGCACGTGCCTTCTCGGTCAGGCCGCGACCGATGATCAGCGGGATACGACCGCCGGCACGCACTTCGTCCAACAGGACCGGGGTCTTCATTTCGAAGGTGGCCAGGACTTCATCAGTGCCGTGCTTGCAGACTTTGCCAGCATGCGGGTACAGGTCGATCACGTCGCCCATGTGCATGTTGGACACATCGAATTCGATCGGCAGGGCGCCGGCGTCTTCCATGGTGTTGTAGAAAATCGGGGCGATCTTGCTGCCGAAGCAGAAACCACCGGCGCGCTTGTTCGGCACGTAAGGCACGTCGTCACCGAAGAACCACAGCACCGAGTTGGTGGCTGATTTACGCGACGAACCGGTACCGACCACGTCACCGACGTAGGCGATCGGGAAGCCCTGGCCGCGCATCTCTTCGATCTGCTTCATCGGGCCGGTCTTGCCTTGTTCATCCGGCACGATACCGTCACGGGCCATTTTCAGCATGGCCAGGGCGTGCAGCGGGATGTCCGGGCGGGACCAGGCGTCAGGAGCCGGGGAGAGGTCGTCGGTGTTGGTTTCGCCGGTAACCTTGAACACCCGAAGGCTGATCTTGTCGGCCAGCACGGGGCGGTTCTTGAACCACTCGCCGTCGGCCCAGGATTGCAGCACGCCCTTGGCGTGAACGTTGCCATTGCGGGCTTTTTCAGCCACGTCGTGGAAGGCGTCGAACATCAGCAGTGTGTGCTTGAGTTCTTCGGCGGCTACGGGCGCCAGTTCGGCGTCGTCCAGCAGGTCCACCAGGGTCACGATGTTGTAGCCGCCCTGCATGGTGCCGAGCAGTTCAACGGCGCGCTTCTTGTCCAGCAGAGGGGATTGGGCTTCGCCTTTGGCCAGGGCGGACAGGAAACCGGCCTTCACGTAGGCGGCTTCGTCGACTCCAGGCGGAACGCGATTGGTGATCAGGTCAACGAGGAAAGCTTCTTCGCCAGCCGGAGGATTCTTCAGCAGCTCGATCAGGCCTGCGGTTTGTTCGGCGTTAAGCGGCTGGGGAACGATACCCAGTGCTGCACGCTCTTCGATATGTTTGCGGTAGGCTTCAAGCACAGTTATTACCCTCATCAGTGGTCCCAAATGGGTGTCCGGGACGCTCATCCAGAAACCCACGGTACTCATGCGCGTCGGAGGCTTTTTGAGCCACCACGCCAGAGTTTCCGCGAGTTCCTCACAGAAGCTGCTTTCAAAGTTTTACGCCTGCAGAACGGGGAGCTGATGAGGGTTGGCGTTGGGCTTTCCCCGCTGGAAAGACCCTCGGCCAACACCGCTCTGAAGGAACGACTGTGCTCGTGACGCTTTGAAAACAGCTTCTAACGGACATTGGCGCCTTAAAAGGCTGGCTGATTCTACGGCAAAAAAAAAATAAACGTAAGTTGGCCCCTGAAGTTTGAGGGGTGATCAATCTTAGACAAAGGGCTAACATGCCGGCCTGTCCTGCTTTTGCGTGTGTTTTTCCTTATGCCCAACCAGCTCATCAAGACCCCCTGCGTCGGCCTTTGCTCCACTGTCTACGGTGACCTGGTGTGCCGTGGCTGCAAGCGGTTCCACCATGAAGTGATTCATTGGAACGGCTATAACGAGGACGAAAAACGCGCGGTGTGGATGCGGCTTGAGCAGTTGCTGGTCCAGGTGATGGTGGCCAAACTGGAGGTTTTTGATCCTGCGCTGCTGCGCCAGCAACTGGAAACACGCAAGATTCGTTTTGTGCCGCACCAGTCGGAATATTGCTGGGCTTATCAATTGATCGCCCGTGGCGCGCGGGTGATCAACAACCTGGAAGCCTACGGCATGGTGCTGATGCCCGAATTTCGCGACTGGGACCTGCCGGACCTGCGCGACGCCATTGATCGGGAATTCTTCCTGCTGTCCGAAGCCCATTACCAGCGCTACATCGCGCCGGGCTTCCTGAAGGATGCCATTGGCGGCTGAAGGAGATGGCTTTTGTGGCGGGGGATGTCAGTCCTTGACCGCCAGCTCCACCAGATGATCCTCGACCTCCTGCGGTTTGAGCACCAGCACGTCGCTTTCCAGCGTGTCGAGCACCGCTTCGGCGGTATTGCCGATCAAGACCCCTGACAACCCGGAACGGGCCACGGTACCGATCACTGTCACCGCCGCCTGCAGCTTGCGTGCCATGTATGGAATCAGGACGTCCGCCGGACCTTCTTCGATGTGCAGGTGTTGGTCGTCGATGTCGAACTCAGCCTGGAACGCCCGGCATTGTTCGCGGTATTTGGCCTCGATGGTTTCCTTGAGCTGGAACGTCGGATCGGCGGAGGACAGCATCGGTGTGGGATGGGCGCTGATCACGTGCAGGTGCGCCTTGGCCAGGATGGCAATGTCGTAGCCGTGATCGATGATGGTGGAGTGCAGGTGGCGGTGCTCGCCGTCGGCATTGCCCACGTCGACGGCGGCGAGGATCACTTTGTCTTTCCAGGAACCGGCGGTTTTCACCAGCAGCACTGGAGTCGGGCAATGGCGCAGCAATTTCCAGTCCGCCGGGGTGAGCAGGGCTTTTTTCAGCGGGCTGTCGGGAAAATGTTGCTTGATCACCAGGCCGCAACCTTCGGCCTGCTGTACGTCGATGATGGTTTCGTAGAGGCTTTCGTTCCAGGCCTGTTCGGTGGTGACACTGTAGCCGTCGGCCAGCAACGCGGCCTTCAGCACGCTGAGCATGCCGGCATGGTCATGCTTCTTGTCACACACCAGCAGATGCAGGTGGGCCTGGGTGACACCGGCAATCAGCTTGGCGCGCTTGAGCGCGAGGCTTTCCGAATGTTCGGGGTCGATGACCACCAGAATGCTGCGAATGGCTTGCATGATCGGCGTCTCCAGCAATAAAAAGGCATGGCGTTGCTCAACTATAGTTGTTGTATGGCAGTCGTCGACTTGATGCATATCAACGGCGGTGGCTGGTGGTCTGGAGGCAGGCCGGTATAATCGGCGCCCTTCGCTCGACTCTCTTTTTCCGTGAGCCCCATGATCCTTCCCGAAATTCATGAATTCCTTGGTTGCCGCACTCCCGATGCCTGGGTCCAGGCGGCGCTGGCCGACCAGGAGACGCTGCTGATCGACCACAAGAACTGCGAATTCAAGGCCGCCAGCACCGCCCTGAGCCTGATCGCCAAGTACCACTCCCACGTTGACCTGATCAACCTGATGTCACGTCTGGCCCGGGAAGAACTGGTGCATCACGAACAGGTGATGCGCCTGATGAAAAAACGCAAGGTCGGCTTGCGCCAGCTCTCTGCCGGGCGTTACGCCTCGGGGCTGCGCAAAGTGGTCCGCAGCCACGAACCGGTCAAACTGGTGGACACTTTGGTGGTCGGCGCTTTCATCGAGGCCCGCAGTTGCGAGCGTTTCGAGGCCCTGGTGCCGCACCTGGACGAAGAATTGGGCAAGTTCTATTTCGGCTTGCTCAAAAGCGAAGCGCGGCATTTCCAGGGCTACCTGAAACTGGCCTACCAGTATGGCGACGCCAAGGACATCGCCCAGGTGATCGACAAGGTTCGTGACGCCGAGCAGGCGCTGATTGAATCGCCGGATGTGGAGTTTCGCTTCCACAGTGGTGTGCCTGCGGTATAGGGCTGTTTGCCCTGACGCCATCGCGAGCAGAGTCGCTCCCACATTTGATCTTCAGTGAACACAAGTAATGAGTACACCGAAAATCCCTGTGGGAGCGAGCCTGCTCGCGATGAGGCCTCACGCAGCTCTACATCCTTAATCGCTCAGACCCAGGCGTTCATGCCATTGGGCAATGGACTCCTGGGGATAGACCTCGAACTGCTGATCGCCGGCGTGCGCCTCGACTTCCACCCACGGCGCCTTGGAGCCCAGCATCAGATGGGTGTGCTCAGGCGGTATCGGCAACGGCGTGTCGATGGCAGAGGCGAACGGGTGGATCAGCTCAGGCCATTCGGGGCTGAACAGCCACAAGCCTGAACCGCAAAGGGAACAGAAATGCCGTTCGGCGCTGCTGCGGTGGGCGCGTTTATCCCCGTCATTCTTGAGCCGCGCGTGATAGATCGAGATGTGCTTGCGACCGCGTACCTTCAAGCTCCGTGCATCGCCCCCCAGGTTTATCGCAAAGCCGCCTCCACCCTGAGTCTTGCGACAGATCGAGCAGTAGCAGCGCTGATAAGCGTAGGGGTGGGCGCTGTCGAGGCTGAACGACACCGCGCCGCAATGGCAGGATCCTTCTAGCTGCATGAGAACCTCCGGTTGGCAATTGGGAAGTGGCTCAGGACAGCCTAGACGGTCGGCATTTTTTGACAGCTGAATTCAGGCCGGCCATGCGGCAGCCATCGCGAGCGGGCTCGCTCCCACATTTGATCTTCAGTGAACACAAACACCGAAATCCCTGTGGGAGCGAGCCTGCTCGCGATGAACGATGACGCGCTCTAGCGACCGGGCACCCGCCACAAATACCACGCCGCCACCGTCCGATGTGGGCTCCACGCCTGTCCAATCCCAACCATCTGTTTGCGCGTCGGTTGGACGTCCAAGCCCTTGAGCCGCCGATACCCCTCACGCACTCCAAAGTCATCCGCCGGCAGGATGTCGGGTCGCTCCAGGCTGTAGATCAGCAGCATCTCCACGGTCCAGCGTCCGACGCCGCGCAGGGTGATCAAGCGTTCGATCAAGGCCTCATCATCCATGGCCAGCGCCGCGGGGTAGTCCGGCACCACCTCGTCCAGCGTCGCTTGAGCGATGCCCTGTATGGTCGCGATCTTGCTGGCGGAAAATCCGCAGTCGCGCATCTGTTGGAAGTCAGTCGCCAGGATCTGCTCAGGCCTGGGGAATATCGCTCCCGGAAACAGCCGCAGAAAGCGACCGAGAATCGCATCGCCGGCTTTAGCATGCAATTGTTGATAGGCAATCGCCCGGACGAGTGCTTCATACGGGTCGCGGGCCGGTTTGGGTTGCAGCAGGCAAGGGCCGATCATCTCGACATGACGGCACCAGTCTTCGTCGAGGCTTGCCAGAAAGGTGCTCGCATCGTGGTACGGGACAGGCATCAGGTGTTCACTCGGCAGGCTGATCAGAATGCCAGTGGCAGGGACACCTGCACCGCGGCCTTTTCCAGCCGCAACAGAAAAGCCTTGCGTGGCTGCCCGCCACCATAACCGGTCAACGAGCCATCCGCACCGATCACCCGGTGGCAGGGGATGACGATGGCCAGGCGATTCTGGCCGTTGGCCAGTCCCACCGCACGGCTGGCACCAGGACTGCCGAGGGCAGTGGCGATGTTGCCGTAGCTACGGGTTTCGCCGTAGGGGATTTTTTCCAGTTCAGCCCAGACCCGGACGGCGAAGGCGCTGCCGGGCATGTGCAGCGGCACGCTGAACGAGGTGAGCTTTCCAGCGAAATAGTCGGCCAGTTCGGTTTCGATCTGTTGCAAGTGGGGATTGTGCCCCGGGGCGACGGTATAGCCGTAGCGTTGTTGCAACTCTTCGATTTCCCGGGTCAGGGCCGGGCGGTCGAGGAACTCCAGCAACACCAGGCCGCGCCGTTCGGCCATGGCCAGCATCGGCCCCAGTGGCGTTGTCAGGCGGGTGAACAGCAGAGGTTCGCTGTGGGCGGCGCGGCCCGGTGTGATGTGGAAAGACTTCACGAAGGCGTCACGAAATCCGCTCAGGGACTCGTAGCCTGAGTCAAAGGCCGCATTGTCGATGGAAATCCCTTCTTTGATGCCCCCCAGGGCGATGCCCAGCCGTCGGGTGCGCAGGTAGGCATGGAAAGTCATGCCGAAATGCTGCTTGAACCAGCGCCGCAGCTTCAGCGGTTCAATGCCTTGTTCCAGCAACAAGGCGTCGGTCCAGCGCAGGTCGGGTTCGGCGTCCACGGCCTTGAGCAGCGCCTGGATCCAGGCCGGCGCGATGGCGGCGGCATCCAGCGGCTTGCAACGCAGACAGGCCCGGTAGCCGGCCGACATGGCTTCGTCAGCGTGGGCGAAAAATTCGACGTTTTCCGGCTTCGGCTTGCGCGCCGTGCAGCTGGGGCGACAGAAGATGCCGGTGGTCTTGACCGCCGTGAAGAACACCCCCTCGTAGGCGGTGTCTCGTTCGAGCATGGCGCGGACCATCTCGGCATGGGGTGGGAGCAGCGAGTCGTGTAGGTTCATGGGGGGAGCATAGAGCCAGGCCCGGGATGGCTCCACCGGAAAATCGACAGTGAATTTCCATTCACTTGGTCGGCTGCTTACGAACAAAAGTTGAACCCCTGAGTCTTAAAGGTTCAACCGTTGTTTTTGTCTTTCGGAGACATCATGTCCAAACATAAGAAATCCCTGATCGCCGTCGCTGTGTGTGCCTTGATGCTGAGTGCCTCAGCCTTGTTGCCCGCCGACCTGTCGCCTATTGGCGCGAGCTACGCTGCCGGTGGTGGGAATGGCGGGGGTGGCGGTAAGGGCGGTGGAAACGGCGGCGGCCACGGTGGTGGTGTCGGCGGTGGCCAGGGCAGTGGCAAGTCCAGCGCTTCCAGCGGCCTTGGTAAAGGATTGACCAGCGACCACACCGGCACCCGGACTCGCGATCATGGCCTGAGCGGCAAACACACCGGTACCACCCGCACCGACCGGACCAGCAAGGCTTCGCTCACGTCGAACATCGCCAAGGACCGTGACACGCGCGGCTTGACCAAGGCGTCGGCCATTTCCACCACTACGCCAGGCACCCACAACACCAAGGGACTGACCAACGCGACCAGCTCTTCGATCAAGAACGACCGCTGATCGCTTGAAAAAAAGCCGCGACGTTATGGATTGGCGTCGCGGCTTTTTTCGTTTATCGGCTTCGCATTACCCGAAGTGTTCAATACTTCCAGAACACCGGCGTGAACAACACCAGCACGGTCAGAATCTCCAGACGACCCAGCAGCATGCCAATGGTCAGCAGCCATTTGGCCGCATCCGGCAAGGTGGAGAAGTTGCCGGCCGGTCCGATGATCGAGCCCAGCCCTGGCCCGACGTTGCACACGGCCGTGGCGGCACCGGTGAGGGCCGTCGTCCAGTCCAGGCCGATCAGCGCAAGCCCAAGGGCGATAGCGCCGATGGTAATGGTGAAGAAAAAAGAAAACGTCAGCAGCGAACGGACGATCTCTTCGTCGATGGGGTGCTTGTTGTATTTTTTTTGAATCACCGCCCGCGGATGGATCAGTTGTTTCAAACTGCCCATCAGTAAGGCGCCGGCCACCTGGAAACGAAAAATCTTCAGCCCGCCGGAGGTGGATCCCGAACAACCGCCGACAAACGTCAGGTAAAAAAATAGCAGCAGGGCAAAGCTGCCCCATAGCGAGTAGTCACCCAGCGCCACACCGGTGGTGGTGACCACCGAAGTCACGTTGACGGCTACGATGCGCACCGCGTCCAGCCAGGCGTAGTCGCTGTTCAGGCTCAGCCAGGTGCCCACCACGAGCCAGGTAATGACCAGGAATCCGAGGAATCCACGGACCTGATGATCCCTGAGCAACGCTCGTTTGTTCCCGCGCAACGTGGCGACATACAAGGTGAAGGGCAGTGCGCCGGCGATCATGATAATCACCGAGATCCAGTGGATGGCCGGTTGAGACCAGTTGGCCAAGGACGAATCCGAAGTGGAGAACCCTCCGGTGGAAATCATGGTCATCGCATGGTTGATCGCTTCGAAAGGTGTCATGCCCGCCAGCCACAAGGCCAGGGCGGCCAGGGCACTCAAGCCTAAGTAGAGCCACAGGATGTAGGTCGCCGCCACATGGGAGCGCGGTGTGACTTTCTCCGACCAGTCCGATGATTCGGTCTGGAACAGTCGCATGCCGCCGACCCGCAACAGCGGCAGGATGGCCACCGCCATGCCGATGAAGCCGATCCCTCCGAGCCACTGCAACATCGAGCGCCAGATCAGCAGGCCCGGGGAGGCATTGTCCAAGCCGGTGAGGATGGTCGAGCCGGTGGTGGTGATGCCGGACATCGTCTCGAAGAATGCGTCGGTGTAGCTGATGTGCTGGATAAATACCATCGGCAAGGCGGCGAAGGTGCAGACAACCACCCAACTGGCAGTGGTCAGCAGGTACATGTCCCGCGGACGCAGTTGTATGTGCTCCGGTCGACCACGTGCTACCAGCAAGATGCCGCAGACAAAGGTGATCAGGCTCGACCACAAGAACGCCGAGAGGTCATCGTTTCGCTCGTACACCATCAGCGTGAGAAGCGGGATTGCCATGCTCGCGGCCAGGGTGATCAGGAAAATGCCGAGGATGAATCCGATAAACCGCACAGCCGCAAGGGACATAAAACACGCCTGAAAGAATGAGCCGCCCAGTATCGATTTCGTTGACCGGACGCTGCGTAAAGTTTGCGTAAAAAAGAGCCCGAAACAGCACCTGTTCGCACGGCGCGCGGTGAGTCGTCGTCATTGGGCAGTTTTGTTCAATACCGCCAGTGGCATGCAATTTACCTTGAACGCCACCTCACGGACATGAAGAAGGTATGCAATGAGTCTGATTATTTCCATGGCGGCGTTTGCACTCGTCGCGTCCATCACTCCCGGCCCGGTCAATATAGTCGCCCTCAGTTCCGGGGCGCGATTCGGCTTTCGTGCCACCTTGCGTCACGTGGCCGGGGCCACCCTGGGGTTTGTCTTGCTGCTGGTGTTGATGGGGCTGGGGTTGCACGAAGTGCTGCAGCGCTGGCCCGGCCTCACGCGAGTGGTGCAACTGGGGGGCGTGGGTTTTCTGTTGTTCATGGCCTGGAAACTGGCGATGGACAACGGGCAGCTGGGCGCCGGAGACGAGGAGCGGGCGCCGTCGATGTTTTACGGCGCGTTGATGCAGTGGCTCAACCCCAAGGCGTGGCTGGCCTGTGTGGCCGGGATGGGAGCGTTCGTGGCCGATGGTGAGGCGCGGTTGGTGTGGCAGTTTGCGGCTATCTACCTGGTGATCTGTTATCTCTCGGTGGGCTGCTGGGCCTATGCCGGCAGTTTTCTGCGGGTCTGGCTGGGCAACCCGGCGACCATGCGCCTGTTCAATCGGACGATGGCGGCGTTGCTGGTGGTCAGTGCGGTGTATTTGTTGTTGCCTTGAGCCATCCCCGCAAAAGCAGGGTCGGGTATCAACCGCGATATTGGCCCGGGGTGGCGGCCAGGTGTTGTTTGAAGGCGCGCTGGAAATGCGCCTGGTCGGCAAACCCGCTGTCCAGTGCGACATCGGCAATCAGCTTGCCTTCGCGTAACTGCCGACGGGCGAACTGGATCCGACGATTGACCAGGAAAGCATGGGGCGTCATGCCGTAATGGCGCTTGAAGGCCCGGCTCAGGTACGACGGCGAAAGTTGTGCGGCGGCGCAGATGTCTTCGAGTTTCAAGGCCTCGCTGCAATGGTCATGGATAAACTGCGCCGCTCGCATCAACCCCGGGTGGCTGCCACGGTCCGGGCGCCCGGCTGGGTTGAGCCGGTGTTGCAGGTCGATGAAAAACGCTTCGGCGGCGGCGTGTTTGCGGGCGATGTCGATCCGCTCATCCACCAGTTGGCCGTACAAACCCTGTAAGGCGGCAAACAGCTCGATGTCGCGGCTGTGGGTGGTGGCGAAGCCCTGAAAACCCAGGGTCTCGTCAAAGCCGATTCGGCGCTGCAAGTCCGTCAGCCACTGGGTGTCGACGTACAGCATTACATACGACCATGGCTGATCATTGATCGGGTTGCACGCATGGACATCGCCGGGGTTCATCAATACGACCGTACCGCTCTCTACCTGGAAATTCGATTGCTCATGCAGGTAGGTGCTGCGCCCGGCCGTGATAGCCCCGATGGAAAAGTGGTCATGGGAATGACGCGAATAGCAGACCTTGCGTCCATCGGCGATGCCCCGGGCTTCGATGAAGGGCAGCGCTGCATCACGCCAGAAACGTGGGGCGGCATCATGGGGGGCGGGCTTCATCGGTCGGCGTCCTCGTCTTGAACCTGTGTCGCAGTGTATTCGGCCCCGTCGAGAAATGCCTGTCTGATTTGGCCGTTCGGTTTGAAGAGGAGAGGGCCTGGGCTAGACTTCAACAAGCCCTCTCTATGGAGTTTCCGATGCTTGCGCCTGGTAAACCGGATAACGAAGCCGTTCGCCTCAAGAATTTGCACTCGCTCAAATTGCTCGACACTGCGCCCGAGGAGCGCTTCGACCGCCTGACTCGCCTTGCCCGGCGTTTGTTCGATGTGCCCATTGCGCTGGTGTCGCTGGTGGATGCCAACCGTCAGTGGTTCAAGTCCAACGCGGGCCTGGACGCCAGTGAGTCCGGACGCGACGTTTCATTTTGTGCACACGCCATTTTGCAGGATCAGATTCTGGAGGTTTGCGACGCGGAGCAGGACGAGCGGTTTCGCGACAACCCGTTTGTCACCGATAAACCCGGCATTCGTTTCTACGCCGGGCAGCCGTTGGCACTGGATGACGGCAGCAAGCTTGGAACCCTGTGCTTGCTGGACACCAAGCCGCGCAAGCTCAATGACGAAGAGCGCGAACTGCTGCGCGACTTGGCCAGCATGGCCGAGCAGGAAATGATTGCTGTGCAGATGGCGAGCATGGACGAACTGACTTTGCTGTCCAATCGACGTGGTTTCATGACGTTGGCCCAGCATGCGCTGAGCGTTTGCGAGCGCCTGTCGCGTCCGGCAACACTGCTGTTCTTCGACCTCAACGACTTCAAGCTCATCAACGACCGCTTCGGACACGCCGAGGGCGATACGGCACTAAAAACGTTTGCCGACGTGCTACGCATCGCCTTTCGCGAAAGTGATGTGATCGGTCGTTTGGGTGGCGATGAGTTCGTGGCGCTGCTCACCGGCTCTGCCCATGTCGAAACCTCGGCGATCATGGCGCGACTCAGGGAAATCCTTGATGAGCGCAATGCGATGTTGCAGCGTGGCTATGACATCCGTTTCAGCGTGGGCCAGATCGACTATGACCCGAAGCGTCATCAGTCCATCGACAGCCTTTTGGCGGATGCTGATGAGGCGATGTACATTCAAAAACAGGCTGGCTCGCGCTGACGGCGTCACATCAAGCCCTTATGTGTGCAGGTCCATCGTCATCGCGAGCAGGCTCGCTCCCACAGGGGATTTGTGGTTTGCCCGAAGTCTATGAGCAACTCGGAAAATGTGGGAGCGAGCCTGCTCGCGATAGCGGTGGCCCATTCAACCCGAATGCAAGCTGACCCGCCGCCATGACCAGAGCGGAATAAAAAACGCCGCTTGTCCCTTTTCAGGACAAGCGGCGTTTTTACGCAGCGGATGAGACGTGAAGATTACTCTTCGATGTTACCCATGGCGGTGGTGTTGAAGCCGCCGTCCACGTACATGATTTCACCGCTGATGCCCGAGGCCAGGTCCGAGCACAGGAAGGCGCCGGCGTTGCCGACTTCCTCGATGGTGACGTTGCGACGCAGCGGGGTCTGCGCTTCGTTGGCGGCCAGCATTTTGCGGAAGTTCTTGATGCCGGAAGCGGCGAGGGTACGGATTGGACCGGCCGATACGCAGTTGACGCGGGTGCCATCCGGGCCCAGGGAGCCGGCCAGGTAACGCACGCCTGCTTCCAGGGAAGCCTTGGCCATACCCATCACGTTGTAGTTCGGCATGGTGCGCTCGGCGCCAAGGTACGACAGGGTCAGCAAGCTGCCGTTGCGGCCTTTCATCATTTCACGACCGGCTTTGGCCAGGGCCACGAAGCTGTAGGCGCTGATGTCGTGGGCAATGCGGAAGCCTTCGCGGGTGGTGGCTTCGGTGAAGTCGCCGTCCAGTTGATCGCCCGGGGCGAAGCCCACGGAGTGCACGATGCAGTCCAGGCCGTCCCACTTCTTGCTCAGTTCTTCGAAAACCTTGGCGATTTCTTCATCGCTGGCCACGTCGCACGGGAAGCACAGCTCAGGGCTCGAACCCCAGCCTTGTGCGAACTCTTCGACGCGACCCTTGAGTTTGTCGTTCTGATAAGTGAAGGCAAGCTCAGCGCCCTCGCGATGCATGGCGGCGGCGATGCCGGATGCGATGGACAGCTTGCTGGCGACACCGACGATCAGTACGCGCTTACCGGCGAGAAAACCCATGTGTTGCTCCTCTTTCAGGTTATTCGGCAGTTGTTGGGGCCAGGAAAGCGGCCTCCAGCAACTGCTGTGTATAGGGGTGTTGCGGCGCGGCGAATATGCTGCGGGCATCACCTTGTTCGACCACTTGGCCATGCTTGACCACCATCAACTGGTGGCTCAGCGCTTTGACGACAGCCAGGTCATGGCTGATAAACAGGTACGTCAGGTTGTACTTGGTTTGCAGCGACCGCAACAGCTCCACCACCTGGCGTTGCACGGTACGGTCCAGGGCCGACGTCGGTTCATCCAGCAGAATCAACGCCGGCTTGAGCACCAGGGCCCGGGCAATGGCGATACGCTGCCGCTGCCCTCCGGAAAATTCATGGGGGTAGCGGTTCCGGGTCTCCGGATCCAGGCCTACCTCCTTCAATGCCGCGATTATCGCTTGTTCCTGCTCGGCTGCGGTGCCGATCTTGTGGATCCGCAGGCCTTCGCCGACGATCTGGCTTACACACATCCGTGGGCTCAGGCTGCCGAACGGGTCCTGAAACACCACTTGCATCTCCCGGCGCAGTGGCCGGACCTGTTGCTGCGACAGGCAGTCCAGCTGCTTGCCTTCAAAGCGGATCCCCCCCTGGCTGCCGATCAACCGCAAGATCGCCAGCCCCAGGGTGGACTTGCCGGAGCCGCTTTCGCCAACGATACCCAGGGTCTGGCCCTGGGGCAGGCTGAAGCGGATACCGTCCACGGCCTTGATGTAGTCCACCGTGCGTTTGAACAGGCCTTTCTTGATCGGGAACCAGACTTTCAGGTCCTCGACCTGCAACAGCGGCGGGCCGACCACGTTGGTCGCCGGATTGCCGCTGGGTTCGGCGGCCAGCAGTTCCCGAGTGTACGGATGCTGCGGCGCGCGGAACAGCTCTTCGCACGATGCCTGTTCGACGATGCAACCGCGCTGCATGACACATACGCGATGAGCAATTCTTCGCACCAGGTTCAAATCGTGGCTGATCAACAGCAGCGACATGCCCAGCCGCGCCTGCAAATCCTTGAGTAATTCGAGGATTTTCAGCTGGACGGTGACGTCCAGTGCCGTGGTCGGTTCGTCGGCAATCAGCAGCTCTGGTTCGTTGGCCAGGGCCATGGCGATCATCACTCGCTGGCGCTGGCCACCGGACAGTTCGTGGGGCAGGGCCTTGAGGCGCTTGTGCGGCTCGGGGATGCCCACCAGTTCCAGCAACTCCAAGGTGCGACGGGTAGCGACCTTACCGGACAGCCCCTTGTGAATGCCCAGCACTTCATTGATCTGCTTCTCGATGCAATGCAGCGGATTGAGGGACGTCATCGGCTCCTGAAAGATCATCGCGATCCGGTTACCCCGGATGTGGCGGATAGTCTTTTCTTTCAACCCGAGCAAATCCTGGCCGGCGTACTGGATGGTCCCGCTTGGATGGTGGGCCAGCGGGTAGGGCAGCAACCGCAGGATCGAGTGGGCGGTCACCGACTTGCCTGAGCCGCTTTCGCCGACCAGGGCCATGGTTTCGCCACGCTTGATGTCAAAACTGACGCCTTCGACCACCCGTTGGCGACGTTCGCCGACGATGAACTCCACGGCCAAGTCGCGCACTTCGATCAGATTGTCCTGATTCATTTCACTTCCTCGGATCGAAGGCATCGCGAGCGGACTCGCCGATGAACACCAGCAGGCTCAGCATGATCGCCAGCACGGCGAACGCGCTGATGCCCAGCCAAGGCGCCTGCAGGTTGGATTTGCCTTGGGCCACCAGTTCACCCAGGGACGGAGCGCCCGGAGGCAAGCCAAACCCGAGGAAATCCAGGGCCGTGAGGGTGCCGATGGCCCCGGTGAGAATGAACGGCATGAACGTCATGGTCGAGACCATGGCGTTGGGCAGGATGTGGCGGAACATGATCGCGCCGTTCTGCATGCCTAATGCCCGCGCGGCACGCACGTATTCCAGGTTGCGCCCGCGCAGGAACTCGGCGCGGACCACGTCCACCAGGCTCATCCAGGAGAACAGCAGCATGATGCCCAGCAACCACCAGAAGTTCGGCTGCACGAAGCTGGCCAGGATGATCAACAGGTAAAGCACCGGTAGCCCCGACCAGATCTCCAGGAAACGCTGTCCGGCCAGGTCGACCCATCCGCCGTAAAAGCCCTGCAAGGCGCCGGCGATCACGCCGATGATCGAGCTGAGGAGGGTCAGTGTCAGAGCGAACAGCACCGAAACACGGAAACCATAGATCACCCGGGCCAGCACATCACGGCCCTGGTCGTCGGTGCCCAGCCAGTTGACCGAGGAGGGCGGTGCCGGGGCGGGGACCTTCAGGTCGTAATTGATGCTCTGGTAGCTGAACGGGATCGGTGCCCACAGCACCCACGCGTCCTTGGCGGCCAGCAGTTCGCGGATGTACGGGCTCTTGTAGTTGGCTTCCAGCGGAAATTCGCCGCCGAACGTGGTTTCCGGGTAGCGCTTGAGTGCCGGGAAGTACCAGCCGTCGTCGTAGTGCACCACCAGCGGCTTGTCATTGGCGATCAACTCGGCGCCCAGGCTGAGCCCGAACAGGATCAGGAACAGCCACAGCGACCACCAGCCACGCTTGTTGGCCTTGAACAGTTCGAAACGGCGGCGATTGAGGGGGGACAGGTTCATCTCAATGCTCCCGGCTTTCGAAGTCGATGCGTGGATCGACAAAGGTGTAGGTCAGGTCACCGATCAGTTTCACCACCAGCCCCAGCAGGGTGAAGATGAACAGGGTGCCGAAGACCACCGGGTAGTCACGGTTGATTGCCGCCTCGAAACTCATCAAACCGAGGCCATCAAGGGAAAAAATAACCTCTACCAGCAACGAGCCGGTGAAGAAGATTCCGATGAACGCCGAAGGGAAGCCGGCAATCACCAGCAGCATGGCGTTGCGGAACACATGACCATAGAGCACCCGATTGCGGGTCAGGCCCTTGGCCTTGGCGGTGACCACGTATTGCTTGTTGATTTCATCGAGGAAGCTGTTCTTGGTCAGCAGGGTCATGGTGGCAAAGTTGCCGATCACCAGGGCCGTCACGGGCAAGGCCAGGTGCCAGAAATAGTCGAGGATCTTGCCGCCCATGCTCAGTTCGTCGAAATCGTTGGACGTCAGCCCCCGTAGCGGGAACCAGTTGAAATAGCTGCCGCCGGCAAACACCACGATCAGCAGGATGGCGAACAGGAACGCCGGGATGGCATAGCCGACGATGATCGCCGAACTCGTCCAGACGTCGAAATGACTGCCATGCCGCGTCGCCTTGGCGATCCCCAGCGGGATCGACACCAGGTACATGATCAGCGTACTCCACAGCCCTAGCGAGATGGAGACCGGCATTTTTTCCTTGATCAGGTCGATGACCTTGGCGTCTCGGAAAAAACTGTCACCGAAATCCAGGCGAGCGTAATTCTTGATCATGATCCACAGGCGTTCCGGCGCCGACTTGTCGAAGCCGTACATGCGCTCGATTTCCTTGACCAGCGCCGGGTCCAGCCCCTGAGCGCCGCGATAGGCGGAGCCGGCCACCGACACTTCGGCACCGCCACCGGCAATGCGGCTGGTGGCGCCTTCGAAACCTTCGAGTTTGGCGATCATCTGCTCCACCGGCCCGCCGGGCGCGGCCTGGATGATCACGAAGTTGATCAGCAGGATGCCAAACAGGGTCGGGATGATGAGCAATAGACGCCGAAAGATATAAGCCAGCATCGGTTACTCCACACTCGCCGGGGCGACGATTTTTTGCTCGATGACCTGTTTTTCCACCTCGATGGAAGGCTTGACGTCTGGCTTGACCCACCATGTGGTGGTGCCGATGTCGTAGGTCGGGGTGATTTTTGGATGGCCGATGTGGTTCCAGTAGGCTACGCGCCAGGTCTTGATGTGCCAGTTGGGGATCACGTAGTAGCCCCATTGCAACACCCGGTCCAGCGCCCGGGCGTGGGCCACCAGGCTCTTGCGTGAGTCGGCGTTGATCAGTTGCTCCACCAGTTGGTCGACGGCGGGGTCCTTCAGGCCCATGGTGTTGCGGCTGCCGGGATTATCGGCGGCGGCCGACATCCAGAACTCGCGCTGTTCGTTACCCGGCGAGCTGGACTGCGGGAAGCTGCCCACGATCAGGTCGAAATCCCGCGAGCGCACGCGATTGATGTATTGGGACACGTCGACCCGGCGGATCACCAGTTCGATGCCCAGGTCACTGAGGTTACGCTTGAACGGCAGCAGCACCCGCTCGAATTCGGTCTGGGCCAGCAGGAACTCCAGCACCACGGGTTTGCCCTGGGCATCGACCATCTTGTCGTCGACGATGCGCCAGCCGGCCTCTTGCAGCAATTGATAGGCCTTGCGCTGCTGGTCACGAATCATGCCGCTGCCGTCGCATACCGAAGGCTGGAAGGCCTGGGTGAACACCTGCTCGGGGATCTTGCCACGCAACGGCTCGAGGATCTTCAGCTCGTCTTCGCCGGGCAGGCCGGTGGCGGCCATCTCCGAGTTTTCGAAATAACTGCGGGTGCGGGCGTAGGCACCGTGGAACAGTTGTTTGTTGGTCCATTCGAAGTCCAGCAGCAGGCTCAAGGCCTTGCGCACCCGCACGTCCTGGAAGACCGGGCGGCGCAGGTTGTAGACAAAGCCCTGCATGCCGGTGGGGTTGCCGTTGGGGATCTGTTCCTTGATCAGCCGGCCTTCGGTCACGGCCGGGATGTTGTAGGCGTTGGCCCAGTTCTTGGCAGCCATTTCCAGCCAGAAATCGAACTGCCCGGCCTTCAGTGCCTCGACCGCCACGGTGTTGTCGCGATAGTAGTCGGTGGTCAGCACATCGAAGTTGTAGAAGCCGCGGTTGACCGGCAGGTCCTTGCCCCAATAGTCCTTCACGCGTTCATAGCGAATCGAGCGGCCAGCCTTCACTTCGGCGACCTTATACGGGCCGCTGCCGAGGGGGATCTCCAGGTTGCCCTTGTTGAATTCGCGCCCGGCCCACCAATGCTTGGGCAATACCGGCAGTTGGCCGAGGATCAGCGGCAATTCGCGGTTATTGGTGTGCTTGAACTTGAACAGCACCTTGAGCGGTTCTTCGGCGATGACTTCGGCCACGTCGTTGTAATAACCGCGGAACATCGGAGCGCCGTCCTTGGTCAAGGTCTGGAAGCTGAATACCACGTCCTCGGCGCGTACGGGATGGCCGTCGTTGAAGCGGGCTTCGGGCCGCAGGTAGAAGCGCACCCAGGCATTGTCCGGGGCCTTCTCGATTTTTTCGGCGATCAGGCCATATTCGGTGAACGGTTCGTCCAGGCCTTGTTTGGCCAGGGTGTCGTAGATCAGGCCGATGTCATCGGCGGGGACGCCCTTGCTGATAAAAGGGTTGAGGCTGTCGAAGCCACCAAACCCGCCCTGACGAAAAATCCCGCCCTTGGGGGCGTCAGGGTTCACATAATCGAAATGCTTGAAGTCGGCCGGGTATTTCGGCGGCTCGTTGTACAAGGTCAAGGCGTGCTGCGGTGCGGCACAGGCCAGTCCGGCGAACAACAGGCCGCTGGCCTGCAGGAGCAGGGCGCGTAAAGGCTTCATTGATCTTTCTCCGAAGATTTCAGCCACCATGCGCTCAAACCCAGGGTGTAGGGCGGCGTAGTGACAAAGGCAAACCGGTTACGGTAGGCCAGGCGATGATAATTGAGATACCAGTTAGGGATGCAGTAGTGCTGCCACAGCAGCACACGGTCCAGGGCTTTGCCGGCGGCGACCTGTTCGTCACGGGTGCGGGCAGACAGGAGCTTTTCCAGCAGGTGATCAACCACCGGGTTGTTGATGCCGGCGTAGTTCTTGCTGCCCTTGACCCCCGCCTGGCTGGAATGGAAGTACTGCCATTGCTCAAGACCCGGGCTGAGGGTTTGCCCCAGAGTCAGCAGGATCATGTCGAAGTCGAACTGGTCCAGACGCTGCTTGTATTGAGCGCGATCCACCGTACGCAGGCGGGCCTGGATGCCGATGCTGGCGAGGTTTTCCACGTAGGGCTGCAGGATGCGCTCCAGGTTCGGGTTCACCAGCAGGATCTCGAAGCGCAGGGGCTGGCTGTCGGCGTTGAGCAGGCGCTGGCCGTGGATGGTCCACCCGGCTTCCTTCAGCAATCCCAGGGCTTTGCGCAGGGTTTCCCGGGGGATGCCCCGCCCGTCGGTCTGGGGCAGGCTGAAGGGTTGGGTGAACAATGCGGGCGGTAGTTGTTCCCGATACGGCTTGAGCAGCAGCCATTCGTGGCCCACCGGAAGACCGCTGGCGGAGAATTCACTGTTGGGGTAGTAGCTGAGGGTGCGCTTGTAGGCACCGCTGAAGAGCGTGCGGTTGGTCCACTCGAAGTCGAACATCAGGCCCAGGGCTTCACGAACCTTGACCTGGGCGAACGTGCTGCGCCGGGTATTCATGAACAGACCCTGGGTCTGGGTCGGGATCTGGTGAGCAATCTGCGCCTTGATCACCTCGCCGCGATTGACCGCCGGGAACCGGTAGCCGTTGGCCCAGTTTTTGGCCTGGTGTTCAATGTAGATGTCGAATTCCCCGGCCTTGAAGGCTTCGAAAGCCACTTCACTGTCGCGGTAGAACTCCACGTCCATCCGGTCATAGTTGTACTTGCCGCGATTGACCGGCAGGTCCTTGCCCCAGTAATTCTTGACCCGCTCAAACACCAACTGGCGACCAGGCTGCACTTTGGTAATCCGGTAAGGGCCGCTGCCCAAGGGCGGTTCGAAGGTGGTGGCCTTGAAGTCGCGGTCTTTCCAGTAATGCTGGGGCAGCACCGGCAACTCACCCAGGCGCAGGATCAGCAGCGGGTTGCCCGTACGCTTGAACACAAAGCGGATTTTCAGCGGGTTGAGGATGTCGACCCGTAGCACTTCCTGAAGGTTGGTGCGGTACTGCGGATGACCTTCCTTGAGCAGCGTTCTGTAGGAGAACGCCACGTCATAGGCGGTAATCGGCACGCCGTCGTGAAAACGGGCTTCGGGTCTGAGGTTGAACACCACCCAACTGCGGTCTTCGCTGTATTCCACTGACCGGGCGATCAGGCCATAGCTCGACGTCGGCTCGTCGCCGGACGGCGCATACTGACCGGTGCCAACCATCAGCGGCTCGTTCAGCTCGTTGATGCCGTATTGCAAGAAGTTGGGCGTCGAAACCGGGCTGCTGCCCTTGAAAGTGTAGGGATTGAGCGTATCGAAGGTGCCAAATGCCATGACCCGCAAGATACCGCCCTTGGGCGCTTGCGGGTTGACCCAGTCGAAGTGGGTGAATCTGGCCGGGTACTTGAGCGTGCCGAACTGCGCATAACCATGGCTTTCGCTAATGGTTGCGCCGGCGGGAGAGCTCAAGGCCAGGCTGATCAGGAGCAGGAGGAGGGGACGTATCAAGTCTGAGATCCGATCCAGGCGGCTTGGGCTTTATGGCCCGTACAGTAACAGCTTGTATCGGCAGGAAAAAGGCGGGAGCCGAAAGCTTCAGGGATTACCCGAAACCGTGGCGAGGGAGCTTGCTCCCGCTGGGCTGCGAAGCAGCCCTCTCTTCAGTCAGGCTTAGTGCGGAGAGTAAACCGTCAGCATCTGCCCAGGCTTCAGTGCCTTGCCTACCCGTGGATTCCAGCGCTTGAGGTGCTGCATTTCCACGTTGAAGCGTTTGGCGACCACGTACAGCGAGTCGCCTTGCTTGACCTTGTACTGGGTTTGTTTCTTTTTATTCTTGCTGCTGGCAGCGACTACCGTGTTGACGCGTTTGCGGGTGTCTTGCATGACCAGGGTCTGGCCGATCTTGAGTTTGTTGCCGCTCAATCTGTTCCAGCGTTGCAAGTCTTTGATCTGAACGTTGTTGGCCTTGGCGATCAGCCCCAGGTTATCGCCACGCTTGACGCGATAGGTGCGCTTGGCGCCCGCCACCGTGCTTTCTTCGGCTGAGTCAAAAACCGGTTGGAGCGATCGTTTGCTGATCAGTTCTTCCGGACGCATGGTGGACAGGCTGGCGGTCAACAACTGGGCCTTGGACGTGGGCACCAGCAGGTGCTGCGGGCCATCGATGGTGGTGCGCTGCTTGAAAGCCGGGTTGAGCTGGAACAGCTCGTCTTCGTCGATGTCAGCCACCGCCGCGACTTTGGACAGGTCCATGCGCTGGTTGATCTCGACGACCTGGAAGTACGGTTCGTTGGCGATCGGGTTGAGGTTGACGCCGTAGGCCTCGGGAGAAAGCACGACCTGGGACAATGCCAGCAACTTCGGCACATAGGCCTGGGTTTCGCTGGGCAGCGGCAGGTTCCAGTAATCGGTGGGCAGGCCAAGTTTTTCGTTGCGCTCGATGGCGCGGCTGACCGTTCCCTCGCCTGCGTTGTAGGCAGCCAGCGCCAACAGCCAGTCGCCGTTGAACATGTCGTGCAGGCGCGTCAGGTAATCCATCGCGGCCGTGGTAGAGGCCGTGATGTCGCGACGCCCATCATAGAAGCGGGTCTGGCGCAGGTTGAAGTAGCGCCCCGTGGACGGGATGAACTGCCACAGGCCCACCGCATGGGCCCGGGAATAAGCCATGGGGTTGTAGGCGCTTTCGATCACCGGCAGCAGCGCCAGCTCCAGGGGCATGTTGCGTTCTTCAAGGCGTTCGACGATGTAATGAATGTACAGGCTGCCGCGTTCGCCGGCGTTTTCCAGAAAGGATGGATTGCTGGCGAACCACAGGCGTTGCTGCTCGATACGCGGGTTGACGCCGGCGGTTTCCTGCAGCTGGAAGCCCTGGCGCATACGCTCCCAGACGTCCTGAGGCACTTGAGGGACGGGTTTTTCAGTGAGCCAGATGGGCTTCTGTTTGGCGCGAGCGGCGATGTTCGGCGTGTGCGCCACATCGCTCTGCGGCACCTGGCTCGTGCTCTGGCAGCCCGCCAGGGTGGCGGACACAGCCACTGCGACAGCTTGAGCCAAGCGGGTCAATGTGTCTGACTGGACGGACTTACGTATAGATGACGACATTGGCTGGAAGTAAGTTCCGGGCAAAAATGTCGGCCGATTCTAGGAAGCGCACCCCAACAGGTCAACCTTTCAGAATTTTTGTATCAAACGCCAGCGGCCTTAGAACTTATCTTTCCACGTCCTCAAGGCCGCAAAAACCTCACTCGGCGTCTGGTTACGCTGGCCGTTCCGTTCGTCTGCTTTTTGTTTAACGGATGTTTCAGCGGTACGCAGGAACGGATTGGTGAGCTTTTCAAGTGCCAGGGTCGAGGGCAGGGTCATGACGCCGGCGTTGCGTTGCTGGCTGACTTTTTCCAGGCGCGCGGCAACGTCCGGGTTGCCCGGCTCTACCGCAGCGGCGAATCTAAGATTGCTGAGGGTGTATTCATGGGTACAGTAGACCAGCGTATCCTCAGGCAGAGAGGCCAGGCGGCTGAGGGACTGATGCATTTGTGCAGGCGTGCCTTCGAAGAGTCGCCCACAACCGGCGGCAAACAGGGTGTCGCCACAGAACAGCAAGCCATGATGGTAATACGCGATATGCCCCAGGGTGTGGCCGGGTACGGCGTAGACATCGAAGTCCCAGCCGAGGACGCTGAGCTGGTCGTTGTCCTGCAGCGCCACGTCCCGCGCCGGGATGTTTTCACTGGCCGGGCCGTAGACGGTGGCGTGTGTCGCGTTTTTCAGTGCCTGGACGCCGCCGACATGGTCGTGATGATGGTGGGTGATCAGGATGTCGCTCAGGACCCAGCCTGGATGGGCGTCGAGCCAGGCCTGCACCGGCGTGGCGTCGCCGGGGTCGACGACGGCGCAGCGTTGAGTGGCGTGGTCCTGTAACAACCAGATGTAGTTATCGGTGAACGCGGGCAGGGCACTGATCTGTATCATCGCGGAATTCGCCAAGCAGAAAACAAAGGCGCATCTTAGAACTTCCTGACGCGTTGGAGAATGCAATGACCGATGAAGCGTTCGCTCAGGCTGATCCCGACTGGCTTGCGTTGATCAGCGCCGCTCGTGAGTGGCTGTCCGGCCCTGTCGGGCAATTTTTGCTGGAAGAGGAGCGGCGCATGCTCGAAGACGAGCTGGGCCGGTTCTTTGGTGGCTATCTGGTGCACTACGGGCCTTCGGCGCAGACCCCGCCGTCGGCGCCGCAGGTTCAGCGTAATGTACGCCTGGGGGCACCATTGCCTGGCGTGGAGATCGTTTGCGAAGAGCAGGCCTGGCCGTTGAGCGAGCATGCCGCCGATGTGGTGGTGATGCAGCACGGGCTGGATTTCTGTCTCTCCCCGCACGGGCTGCTGCGCGAAGCCGCCAGCAGCGTCCGTCCTGGCGGGCATCTGCTGATCATTGGCATCAATCCCTGGAGCAGTTGGGGGTTGCGTCACGTGTTCGCTCACGATGCTTTGCGTCAGGCTCGCTGCATCTCGGCGTCAAGGGTCGGTGACTGGCTCAACCTGCTGGGCTTCGCGCTGGAGAAACGTCGCTTCGGATGCTATCGTCCGCCGCTTGCGTCGCCCAAGTGGCAGGCCCGTCTGGCCGGCTGGGAGCGCAAGGCCGGTGAGTGGCAACTGTCCGGCGGCGGCTTCTATTTATTGGTGGCGCGCAAGATTGCAGTCGGGCTGCGCCCGGTTCGTCAGGCGCGACGCGAGCCGATGGGCAAGCTGATTCCCTTGCCGATGGCCAAGGTCAATCGTCGCCACATCGAGCCTTAACCCTTTTCTGATGGTCTGGCGGCATTTCGGTTGCGGGCATTGTCGTTCCCGTCCGGCAGGCCTTTGCATTTTTTTCTGGATGGATTGGCATGAGCGATAGCGTAGAACTCTTCACTGACGGCGCCTGCAAGGGCAATCCCGGCCCGGGTGGCTGGGGGGCGCTGCTGGTATGCAAGGGTGTCGAGAAGGAACTCTGGGGCGGTGAAACCAATACCACCAACAACCGTATGGAGCTGATGGGCGCTATTCGGGGGCTGGAAGAGCTTAAGCGGCCTTGCGACGTATTGCTGGTGACCGACTCGCAATATGTGATGAAAGGCATCAATGAGTGGATGGCCAACTGGAAGAAGCGTGGCTGGAAAACCGCTGCGAAAGAGCCGGTGAAGAACGCCGATCTGTGGAAACTGCTCGACGAGCAGGTCAACCGTCACAACGTTACCTGGAAATGGGTGCGCGGCCATATCGGCCATCACGGTAACGAACGGGCCGACCAGTTGGCCAACCGTGGGGTGGATGAGGTGCGGGGTTTCAAGCAGGCCTGATACGAGTGGTGTCGGGGCCTGAACAGGATGATCTGTGGCGAGTGGGCTTGTGTGGGAGCAAAGCTTGCTCGCGACACAGGCGCCCTGGTTTTCCTGAAAGACCGCATTATCTTCATCGCGAGCAAGCTTTGCTCCCACAGCTTCGCTCCCATAAGCCAGGTTTCAGGTAAGTCCCCTCGTTACCGGAGCGTGTTAACATCGCCGCTTTTGCAAGCATGCCCGTTGAGAGCTGAACACTGATGGCCAACAGATCTGTTGTACTGGATACCGAAACCACCGGCATGCCGGTGACCGATGGTCACCGGATTATCGAAATCGGCTGTGTCGAGCTGATCGGCCGACGCCTGACCGGTCGCCATTTCCATGTTTACCTGCAACCGGACCGCGAAAGTGATGAAGGCGCCATCGGCGTCCACGGCATCACCAACGAGTTCCTGGTGGGCAAGCCGCGCTTCGCTGAAGTGGCCGATGAGTTCTTCGAGTTCATCCAGGGTGCGCAGCTGATCATCCATAACGCGGCGTTCGACGTTGGCTTCATCAACAACGAATTTGCCCTGATGGGGCAGCACGACCGGGCCGATATCACCCGGCACTGCACCATCCTCGATACCCTGATGATGGCTCGGGAACGGCACCCGGGGCAGCGCAACAGCCTCGATGCCTTGTGCAAGCGCTACGGCGTCGACAACTCCGGTCGTGAACTGCACGGCGCCTTGCTCGACTCGGAGATTCTCGCCGACGTCTACCTGACCATGACGGGTGGCCAGACCAGCCTGTCCCTGGCCGGCAACGCCTCCGATGGCAATGGCACGGGTGAGGGTTCAGGTAACCAGGCAACGGAAATCCGTCGTTTGCCCGCTGACCGCACGCCAGGCCGGATCCTTCGCGCCAGCGAAAACGACCTGGCCGAACATGCCGCGCGTCTGGAAGCTATCGCCAAATCTGCCGGTGCTCCGGCACTGTGGACGCAACTGGTCGAATCCCAGGCCGCGGCGAACTGATCTTGCGCCACGGTCGTACCCTTTGTGGGAGCGAGCCTGCTCGCGATGCAGGCGGCTCGGTCTGTCTGTTGGACCATGGAGATCCCATCGCGAGCAGGCTCGCTCCCACAAGGGCAGTCTTCATTCATTTCTCGCCACAATCGCCAGTACCTTCTAACCTGAGGTAACGGGCAGGCTACGGATACCCGCTTGATGTATGAAGTTTCGAGAGGCAAGGGCAATGGATGGCAGAGCGCCGTTGGTTGTCTCAAGGAATGAGGACTTTTCCCAGTATGCAGCCGGTCATGAATCCCAAGCACCCCGGCCTGTCGGTGCGTGTCGTCGATGACGGCTTTGCCGCCTACATCTGGGGCAGCGACTTCAGTTTCGAGGTCAGCGCCTATGGGACGGCGCAGGTGGGTCGGCCGGTGAGCCAATGGCCAGTGACGCCCATTGCCCCTTATCGTAAATGCTATGGCATCGATCCTGAGGAATTCAGCAGTTTCCGGGACGCTCCGGACAGCGAGATCTTCATGGCTTACCTCGATGACCAACCGGTAGGACATCTGGTGGTGAGTACCAACTGGAACGGTTTTGCCCACATCGATGAGCTTGCCGTGCATGCCCCGGCCCGTCGCCACGGTGTGGCCAGGGCATTGCTGGATGTCGCTCATTTCTGGAGCCGCAAGAAAAAACTGCCGGGCATCATGCTCGAAACCCAGAACAACAACCTGGGCGCTTGCCGGCTCTATGAGCGTTGCGGTTACGTGCTGGGCGGGATCGATCACCTGCGCTACCGCGGCATTGACCGTCATACCGCCGAGGTGGCGTTGTTCTGGTACCGGTTGTTCGATGATCCGCTGGGCATGGCGATCAGTGGCCCAACAGCGCCTCGGCTTGTTCCGTAATCAGTTCCAGCAGCGACTGGAGGGTGGGAGAGGCCGCCGTGCCATTCAGACTCAGCGCATACAGGCAGATGGGAATGGCGGGCGATACCGGGCATACGTCCAGCCCGCCGTCCTTGGCACCTGAAGCGGTGAAGGGGTCGACGATGGCAAGCCCTTCACCAGCCTCGACCATGGCGCGCATCATCTGATGGGTCTGTACGCGGATCTGGATGACCGGCGCGGGGCGTAGCGCCGCCAGCTTATGGTCGAACGCAGGGCTCAGCGGGTCGTGGCCATCCAGGCCCACCAGCGACTGGCCGGCCAGATCCTGAACCGAAATGTATTTTTGCCGCGGTTGCAGCCAGCCGTGGGGCGCCAGCAATTGCAGTTTGCCCTGGGCGATCATCTGGCACTGGATGTCGGAGTGTTCGGGGTCGTGCAGACTAAGGCCCAAGTCACTGTCGCGCAGCAGAAGGCTCTGAACAATGTCTCGGGTCGGTTGGCTGAGCAGGGTGCAAGGGGCGTCCGGATGGCGTCGACGCAGGGCAGCGATACTTTGAGGCAGTAACTGCTGGGCCAGCGGTGGGGTGCAAATGATGCGCAGGGGCGGCGCCTGATAGTGTTTCAGGCTGCTGGCCAGGCGTTGCACCGGTTCGAGGGTGTCATACACGCGGGTGATGCCGTCGCGCAACTCAAGGGCTTCGCGAGTCGCCTGCAATCGCCCGCGCACACTGGCAAACAGCATGAAACCCAACTGCAGCTCGGCATCGCGCAGCGTCGCCTCCACCTCTGCCACCGGTAATTGCAGCCATTCAGCCGCCGTGCCGAGGTGGCCGGTCTGCAACAGCGCCTGGATCACTTCGATGTGGCGTAAACGCATGCAAGCAGTCCATGTTGGGCGGGAGAGCCATTGAGTGGCTGAATCCTAACCCAAGTCCGGGCATGACTTCTGCTCATAACAACAGGTTATGAAGCAATTAGCGTTTCAGCGGGCGTTTGAGCGGGCGGTAGCGTTTCCGGTTCGCGGGTTAATTCAATCTGGGACTGCACCAGCATGAATTTGCCGTCTTCGAGTTGGTTGACGCGATCTCCGATCGCCAGCTTGAAAGTGGTCACAGGCTCCTTGCCGTTACCGTCGGGCGACGGGGTCGATTCTTGGTATTCATGCACTGAATAGACGCGACCTTCGGCGTCCCGTGCATGAAATTGTCCGACAAGTACTGCTGCCATTGCTTAGAACCTCTGGAAATAAATCACTCGATTTGCGGTTCTGTAGACCTTGGTCAAGCGCGGTAAGTTTTCCTACATGAAAAAAATAGTCCAGTCGGAAGGTTTTCGGTTCTCCGCTGGTCCAATTGTTCGCCCGATCATCTATAAATGGGGCTCCCTTGAACCCATCGTCGAGAAGTGTCCAATGAGTAATGTCTACACCGTGGCCGTTTTAGTGGGGAGCCTGCGCAAGGCTTCGATCAATCGCAAGCTGGCTCTGGCCCTGGCGGATCTGGCGCCGAGCAACCTGAAGCTGGAAATCATCGAGATAGGCGACCTGCCGCTCTACAACGAAGATATTGACGTCACACCCCCACCAGCCTACAGCACTTTCCGTGAGCAGGTTGGCGCGGCCGACGCATTGCTGTTTGTCACGCCTGAATACAACCGCTCGGTTCCGGCCCCGATGAAAAATGCCATTGACGTCGGCTCGCGGCCTTACGGCAAGAGCTGCCTGAGCGGTAAACCGGGTGCGGTGATCAGTGCCTCGCCGGGAGCCATGGGTGGTTTCGGCGCCAATCATCATTTGCGCCAGTCCCTGGTTTTCCTCGATGTGCCTTGCATGCAACAGCCGGAGGCTTATCTGGCCGGTGCGGGGAGCGCGTTCGATGAGCAGGGCGAGCTGTCTGAGTCGGTGAGGCCGTTTCTGCAGAAATTCATTGATGCCTATGGCAAGTGGGTTGAACAGCACAAAAAGGCCTGATGCCCGGCATTTTCAGGCATGCATAGCGGGTGAGGGGTTTATCCCCTCGCCACAAGGCGACCCTTCTTTTCCCCTACTAAATCCCTTCTTTCAAGGCTGTTGCGCATGCTCCTCGCGTCGTTGATTTTTCTGCTGACCATTACACTGGTGATCTGGCAACCCAAGGGCCTCGGTGTTGGCTGGAGTGCAACGCTCGGTGCGCTGCTGGCGTTGTTGAGCGGGGTGGTGCAGGTCGGTGACATTGCCCTGGTGTGGCAGATCATCTGGAACGCCACCGGTACGTTTATCGCGCTGATCATCATCAGCCTGTTGCTGGACGAGGCTGGGTTCTTCGCCTGGGCCGCCTTGCATGTGGCCCGCTGGGGCCGAGGCAGCGGGCGCAAGCTGTTTGCGTTCATGGTGCTGCTGGGCGCGCTGGTGTCGGCTTTGTTCGCCAATGACGGCGCGGCGTTGATCCTGACGCCCATCGTAATTTCGATGCTGCTGGCCTTGCGTTTTTCTCCGGCGGCAACCCTGGCATTCGTGATGGGCGCCGGCTTCATTGCCGATAGCGCGAGCCTGCCGCTGGTGGTGTCGAACCTGGTGAACATCGTCTCAGCCGACTTCTTCGGCATTGGCTTCAACCGTTACGCGGCGGTCATGGTGCCGGTGAACCTGGTCAGCGTCGCGGCCAGCCTGGCGATATTGTTGTGGTTCTTTCGCCGCGATATCCCGCGCGATTATGACCCGCATCAACTGGATGCCCCGGCGAGTGCCATCCACGACAGGGCCACCTTCTTCGCGGGCTGGGCGGTGTTGGCGATTCTGCTGCTTGGTTGCTTCGCCCTCGAGCCGTTGGGCATTCCCATCAGCGCGATTTCGGCGGTCTGCGCCGCGTTATTGCTGGCCGTCGCGGCCCGCGGTCACAAAATCTCCACTCGCAGGGTCATGAAGGAGGCACCGTGGCAAATCGTGATCTTCTCCCTGGGCATGTATCTGGTGGTCTATGGCCTGCGCAATGCGGGGCTGACTGGCTACCTGGCGCAATGGCTCGACGGTTTCGCCGCCTATGGTGTGTGGGGGGCGGCGATGGGCACCGGGCTGTTGACGGCTTTGCTCTCGTCGGTCATGAACAACCTGCCGACGGTGCTGATCGGTGCCTTGTCCATCGATGCCAGTCAGGCCACCGGGGTGGTGAAGGAGGCGATGATCTACGCCAACGTCATCGGCAGCGACCTGGGCCCGAAAATCACTCCGATCGGCAGCCTGGCGACTTTGCTTTGGCTGCACGTGCTGGCGCGCAAGGACATCCGGATTGGCTGGGGGTACTACTTCAAGGTCGGGATTGTGCTGACCGTGCCGGTGTTGTTGGTGACGTTGGCGGCGTTGGCGTTGCGGTTGTCTATTTAGACCGCGTTGACTTTATCGCGAGCAGGCTCGCTCCTACATGGATGCAGTGTTGCCATTGAAGTTGCAAACGCCGCGGTCACTGTGGGAGCGAGCCTGCTCGCGATGAGGCCCGGACAGACGCCGCCCATCTCACCCATTCCCCGGCACATCCGGCCAAAGATCCGCCACCAGGAACGCTCGCTCGGTTTCTTCCCACTCACCCTCGGCATTTTCACTCAGGCGCACCATCAATTGTGCGGGGGCCATGGGGTCGAGGGCCATTCGCCAGGCATCCAGTTGCCCGGCGCTCCAGGTCTGGTCCGCCGGATAATGGGCCGGGGCCAGCCAGCCAGCCCGGGGCAGGGGTTGCCAGCGCCCCGGCGGACGCTGGGCAACGAACGCCGGCCAGTCCCGCTGATGCAGCCACCTTCCGCGCAAATGCCTGGGATGGGCGCCGGTTGGGGGTTCGGCATGGCCGGGCCACGGGTAAAGCAGATAGCCGCCTAGCCAGAGTTCCGAGCGAAACAGCTCGATGCCCGAGGGTTCAATGCCCAGCGTTGCCAGGGCCTCTCGGCTTTCCGGGCGAGCGGAGATTGGTAGCTGGTGTTCGCGCAAATGCGCCAGTTTAAGGTCGAGCCGGTCATGGCAGCCCGGGCCGAGCCATTGTGCGGTGTCCTGCCCGTGGCCGTTTTGCGGCCCGAGGTACAACTTGATCGCCAGTTCCAGGTGGTGGATGCCGTCGCCATCGCGCAGCAGCAGGTCCAGTTCACCCAGGGTCTGGCCCTGGTGGCGGATCGGCAGGTTGGCGGCGATCAGCTCAATGCCCGGCGCGTGCTGCACCGCAAACTGCCACAACCGTTCGTAATACAGACCCAGGCGCCGGGTTCTGCCCTGGGACAGGCAATGCAGTAACGGATAGCTGTCGCGGTCCAGTTGTCGCAGCCAGTGTTCCAGTTGATGAGGCTGTTGCACCCAGTCGCTGCCGGTCAGGGGATGGCGTTGGGGCCAGGGCGTGTCGATCAGCATCGGCGGGGCAAGGATCGCCCACGCCAGGTCGCGCACTTCGGGATGGCGCAGGCGGCGGGGCAAGTCGAGCAGTTCGGGGAACAGGATCATTTTGCGAGCATAGCCTGCGTCGAAGGCTTAAAGAATTTTGTCTATGGGCGGCTTTCGCCCATAATCGTGTTTTTCGCCCGACGCAGACCCTCGCAGGAGCCCCATGGAGCAATTTCGCAATATCGGCATCATCGGTCGCCTGGGCAGTTCGCAGGTGCTGGACACTGTTCGCCGACTCAAACGTTTCCTCCTGGAGCGGCACCTGCATGTGATCCTCGAAGATACCATCGCCGAAGTCTTGCCCGGTCACGGCCTGCAGACTTCGTCGCGCAAGATGCTCGGCGAAGTCTGTGACATGGTGATCGTGGTCGGCGGCGATGGCAGTCTGCTGGGGGCCGCCCGAGCCCTGGCGCGGCACAACATTCCGGTACTGGGCATCAACCGGGGTAGCCTGGGGTTTCTGACCGATATCCGCCCCGACGAGCTGGAAACCAAAGTGGCCGAGGTGTTGGACGGTCACTATCTGGTGGAGAATCGCTTCCTGCTGCAAGCCGAGGTGCGCCGTCACGCCGAAGCCATCGGCCAGGGCGATGCCCTCAACGATGTGGTGCTGCACCCCGGCAAATCCACGCGGATGATCGAATTCGAGCTGTATATCGACGGTCAGTTCGTCTGCAGCCAGAAGGCCGACGGCCTGATCGTCGCCACGCCCACCGGCTCCACGGCCTATGCGCTTTCCGCCGGTGGCCCGATCATGCATCCCAAGCTCGACGCTATTGTGATTGTGCCCATGTACCCCCATACCTTGTCTGGGCGACCCATTGTGGTCGATGGCAACAGTGAGCTGAAAATCGTCGTGTCCAAGGATATGCAGATCTACCCGCAAGTGTCCTGTGACGGCCAGAACCATTTCACCTGCGCGCCGGGTGACACCATCACCGTCAGCAAAAAAGCGCAGAAGCTGCGCCTGATCCACCCGCTGGATCACAATTACTACGAAGTCTGCCGGACCAAGCTCGGCTGGGGCAGTCGATTGGGGGGTGGAGGCGACTGATGCTCGATCCTGCGCGCAGTTACGACCTGATCGGCGACGTGCACGGATGCGCCCTGACCCTGGAACGCCTGCTGGACCGCCTCGGTTATCACAAGCAGGGCGGCGTCTGGCGGCACCCGTCGCGCATGGCCGTGTTCCTGGGGGACATCATCGACCGTGGTCCGCGGATCCGCGAAGCCCTGCACATCGTCCACGACATGGTGGTGGCCGGTCAGGCGCTGTGCATCATGGGCAACCACGAGTTCAACGCCCTAGGCTGGAGCACGCCGGCGTTGCCGGGCAGCGGCCAGCGCTACGTGCGCGAACACACCCCGCGCCATGCCCGTCTGCTCAACGAAACCCTGACCCAGTTCGAGCAGCATCCGGGCGACTGGCATGACTTTCTCAAGTGGTTTTACGAGTTGCCGCTGTTTGTCGATGCCCAGCGCTTTCGGGTGGTCCACGCCTGCTGGGACAACGGTCTGATCGAGCCGCTGCGAGGCTTGTTCCCGGACGGCTGTATCGACGAGCATTTCCTCCAGGCCTCGGCGGAGCCGGGCAGTTTCGCCTGCACGGTGTTTGATCGCCTGCTGCGCGGTACCGACATGCGCTTGCCCCATGGCCTGACCCTCACCGGCGGCGACGGCCTGACCCGTTCGTTCTTTCGCACCAAGTTCTGGGAAGACGATCCTCAGACCTATGGAGACATCGTGTTCCAACCCGACGCCTTGCCCGAACCGGTGGCTCGCACGCCGCTGTCACCCGACGAAAAGAATAATCTGCTGCGCTATGGCGTGCATGAACCCATGCTGTTCGTCGGTCATTACTGGCGCAGCGGCAAACCCGCGCCGATCCGCTCGAACCTGGCCTGCCTGGATTACAGCGCGGTGCTTTACGGAAAACTGGTGGCCTATCGTCTCGACGCAGAAACCCGACTGGACCCGCATAAATTTGTCTGGGTCGATGTCGAACGGCCGGAGGAACTGCGATGAGCGTTGTGGCGGTCTTGCGCTTGCCCTTGGCCGAGGATCTGAGCGGCTTCGTCAAATTGCTGCAACGCATGCAGGTGCCCCATCGGGTCAGCGAGGAGGCGGGCGA
The DNA here is from genome assembly GCF_032614175.1 of Pseudomonas sp. P105. Lineage (NCBI taxonomy): Bacteria > Pseudomonadati > Pseudomonadota > Gammaproteobacteria > Pseudomonadales > Pseudomonadaceae > Pseudomonas > Pseudomonas sp. P105. The sequence goes on along the minus strand of NZ_CP126693.1, from coordinate 3,322,147 downwards.
GCAGGTGCTCTGGGTGCCCGATGAAATCAGCGAAGACGTGCGCTCGTTGTATGCACGCTTCCCGAGCGGCGATCCCGAGCACCAGTTGGAGTTGCCGGGCACCGGCAGCACGTCGCGACGGCCTGGTTTCGTCCAGCAACTGACCCGCAGCCCGGTTACAGCATTGGTGTTGCTGCTGAGCCTGATCGTCGGCGCCGTGACGTTGCTGGGGGAAAATCTCGAGACCTTGCGCTGGCTGACATTCCTGGAGTTTCGCGTCGTCGGCGACTATATCCATTTCACGCCCCTGGCCGACAGCCTGGCGGCAGGGCAGTGGTGGCGCCTGGTGACGCCGATGCTGATCCATTTCGGTTTCCTGCACATCGCCATGAATGGCATGTGGTACTGGGAACTGGGACGGCGGATTGAAGCGCGCCAGGGCGGCATCAACCTGCTGGGGCTGACACTGCTGTTCAGCCTCGTGTCCAACTTCGCCCAATATTTCTTCAGCGGCCCGACCTTGTTCGGCGGCTTGTCCGGCGTGCTCTATGGTCTGTTGGGGCACTGCTGGATCTTTCAACTGCTGGCGCCGAACCCGGCCTATCACTTGCCCCGTGGGGTGCTGGTGATGATGCTGGTGTGGCTGGTGCTGTGCCTGTCCGGGCTGATCTCGCTGATCGGTTTCGGCGAAATCGCCAACGCGGCCCACGTCGGCGGGCTGCTCATCGGTTGCTTCACGGGTTTGTTGGGCGGGCTGTTCGCTCGTCGTAAAATGGCCCTCTGACGGCGCCTGTAATATTTGAATATGCGCGATTGCGCGGAGAACCCATGTCCTCGTTCAACGAAATGATCAAAAACATCACCCCCGAGATCTATCAGAGCCTGAAGCTGGCGGTGGAAATCGGTAAATGGGCCGATGGCAACAAGCTCACCGCCGAACAGCGCGAATTGTCGCTGCAGGCGATGATCGCCTGGGAGATGCAGAATCTGCCCGAAGAGGAACGCACCGGCTACATGGGCCCGCAGGAGTGCCAGTCGAAGGCCACAGAAGTGCCGAACATCCTGTTCAAGTCGGATGCCATCCATTGATCGAGATTGGCCGCGGTGCAATCAGCAAGATGTCGGCACGCCTTGACGGGCCGACCGTTCAATACGCCTTTCGCCTGGGCGATACCGAGGTGCCAGTCAACCCGTTGATTGGCAGCACGGTGCGCCTGGAGTTTCTCGGTGCGATCCACTGCAGCCATTGCGGACGCAGGACCAAGACCAGCTTCAGCCAGGGTTATTGCTACCCCTGCATGACTAAACTGGCCCAGTGCGACCTGTGCATCATGAGCCCTGAGCGCTGCCACTTCGATGCGGGCACCTGCCGCGAGCCGGCCTGGGGCGAACAGTTCTGCATGACCGATCATGTGGTGTACCTGGCCAATTCCTCGGGCGTGAAAGTCGGCATCACCCGCGCCACGCAGCTGCCGACCCGCTGGCTGGACCAGGGCGCCAGCCAGGCGCTGCCGATCCTGCGGGTCGCCACTCGCCAGCAATCGGGCTTTGTCGAAGACCTGTTCCGCAGCCAGGTGGCGGACAAGACCAACTGGCGCGCATTGCTCAAGGGCGACGCCGTGGCGGTGGACCTGCCGCAGATCCGCGATTCGCTGTTCGAGAGCTGCGCCGAAGGTCTGCAAGGCTTGCAGGAACGATTCGGCCTGCAAGCGATCCAGACCATAGCGGACGTCGAGCCGATCGAGATCCGTTATCCGGTGGAGCAATACCCGGCCAAGATCGTCAGTTTCAACCTGGACAAGAACCCGATTGCCGAAGGCACGCTGCTGGGGATCAAGGGCCAATACCTGATTTTCGACACTGGCGTGATCAATATTCGTAAATACACGGCTTATCAGCTCGCCGTGCATCAGTAGAAGGATTTGCCCCATGCGCACCGAACAACCGAAGATGATTTACCTGAAGGACTATCAGGCGCCCGAGTACCTGATCGACGAGACGCACCTGACCTTCGAGTTGTTCGAGGACCACAGCCTGGTCCATGCGCAACTGGTGATGCGCCGTAACCCCGAGCGCGGTGCCGGCCTGCCGCCCCTGGTGCTCGATGGCCAGCAGCTGGAACTGCTCTCGATCAAGCTCGATGACACCGACCTCAATCCGCTGGACTATCAGCTGGACGCCAGCCACCTGACCCTGCAACCCAAGGCCCCGGCCTTCACGGTGGACACCACTGTCAGGATCCACCCGGAAACCAACACCGCCCTGGAAGGCTTGTACAAGTCCGGCAGCATGTTCTGCACCCAGTGCGAGGCCGAAGGTTTCCGCAAGATCACCTATTACCTCGACCGCCCGGATGTGATGAGTACGTTCACCACCACGGTGGTGGCCGAGCAGCACAGCTATCCGGTGTTGCTGTCCAACGGCAACCCGATCGCCAGCGGTCCCGGCGAAGATGGCCGGCACTGGGCGACCTGGGAAGACCCGTTCAAGAAACCCGCCTACCTGTTTGCCCTGGTGGCCGGCGACCTGTGGTGCGTCGAAGACACCTTCACCACCATGACCGAGCGCACCGTGGCGCTGCGCATCTATGTCGAGCCGGAAAACATCGACAAGTGCCAGCACGCCATGACCAGCCTCAAGAAGTCGATGCGCTGGGATGAAGAGGTCTATGGCCGTGAGTATGACCTGGACATCTTCATGATCGTCGCGGTCAACGACTTCAACATGGGCGCCATGGAAAACAAGGGCCTGAACATCTTCAACTCCAGCGCAGTGCTGGCCCGCGCCGAAACCGCCACCGATGCCGCGCACCAGCGGGTCGAAGCGATCGTTGCCCACGAGTATTTCCATAACTGGTCGGGCAACCGCGTGACGTGCCGTGACTGGTTCCAGTTGTCCCTCAAGGAAGGCTTCACTGTGTTCCGCGACGCCGGTTTTTCGGCCGACATGAACTCAGCCACGGTCAAGCGTATCCAGGACGTGGCGTACCTGCGCACTCACCAGTTTGCCGAAGACGCAGGTCCCATGGCCCATCCGGTGCGCCCGGACAGCTTCATCGAAATTTCCAACTTCTACACCCTGACCGTGTACGAAAAGGGGTCGGAAGTGGTCGGCATGATCCACACCCTGCTGGGGGCCGAGGGCTTTCGCAAGGGCAGCGACCTGTACTTCGAGCGCCACGACGGCCAGGCCGTGACCTGCGATGACTTCATCAAGGCCATGGAGGATGCCAACGGCGTCGACCTGAGTCAGTTCAAGCGCTGGTACAGCCAGGCGGGTACGCCACGGCTGGCGGTCAGCGAGTCCTACGACGCTGCTGCCCGAACCTACAGCCTGACCTTCAGCCAGAGCTGCCCACCGACCCCGGACAAAATGGAAAAACTGCCATTTGTGATTCCCGTGGAGCTGGGTTTGCTGGACAGCAAGGGCAATGAAATCCCTCTGCGCCTGGCCGGCGAAGCGGCGGCAACTGGCACGTCCCGGGTGATCTCGGTGACCGAAGCCGAGCAGACCTTCACCTTTGTCGACATCGCCGAAAAGCCGTTGCCTTCGTTGTTGCGCGGCTTCTCGGCCCCGGTGAAGCTTAGCTTCCCGTACGATCGGGACCACTTGATGTTCCTGATGCAGCACGACAGCGACGGCTTCAACCGCTGGGATGCCGGCCAGCAGTTGTCGGTGCAGGTGCTGCAGGAACTGATCGCCCAGCATCAGAAAGGCGAAAATCTGGTGCTGGACCCTCGTCTGGTCAGCGCGTTGCGTAGCGTGCTGTCGGACGAATCCCTGGATCAGGCCATGGTCGCGGAAATGCTCTCGCTGCCAAGCGAGGCTTATCTGACGGAAATCAGCGAAGTGGCCGACGTGGAGGCGATCCATGCCGCGCGGGAATTCGCCCGTCAGCAACTGGCGGACAATCTGTTCGAAGCCCTGTGGCTGCGCTATGAGGCCAACCGTGACCTGTCCAAGCGCACGCCGTACGTGGCCGAGGCCGAGCATTTCGCCCGCCGTGCCTTGCAGAACATCGCGCTGTCGTACCTGATGCTGACCGACAAGCCGGAAGTGCTCAGTGCCACCCTGGAGCAGTTCGACACCGCCGACAATATGACCGAGCGTCTCACGGCCCTGGCGGTGCTGGTCAATTCCCCGTTCGAAGCCGAGAAGGCCAAGGCGCTGGAAGTGTTCGCGGAGAACTTCAAAGGCAATCCGCTGGTCATGGACCAATGGTTCAGCGTCCAGGCCGGCAGCCCGTTGCCGGGCGGCCTGGCGCGGGTCAAGGCCTTGATGGAACATCCGGCGTTCAATATCAAGAACCCGAACAAGGTACGCGCTTTGGTGGGGGCGTTTGCCGGGCAGAACCTGATCAACTTCCACGCGGCTGACGGTTCAGGTTATCGCTTCCTGGCGGATCTGGTGATCCAGCTCAATGGCTTCAACCCGCAGATCGCCGCACGGCAACTGGCGCCACTGACCCGCTGGCGCAAATACGACAGTGCCCGCCAGGCGCTGATGAAAGCCGAGCTGGAGCGCATCCTGGCGTCCGGCGGGCTGTCGGCCGATGTGTTCGAAGTGGTGAGCAAGAGCCTGGCGTGACCTTGGCACCGCGGTCTGCCTGGCAGGCCGCGGTGTTCCCATCGCGAGCAGGCTCGCTCCCACAGGTGATCTTCAGTGAGCATATATCTTGTGTTCAACATTGATCCCTTGTGGGAGCGAGCCTGCTCGCGATGGCGTCAGACCTGTCTACACAACAACCGCCTCGATAGCCTGCCATAACCTCCCCGAATACCCCTTCATTCACCCCCGACCGCACTGCGCCACGGTTAACAAAAGATAACGCGGCGTCGATTGTCAGACCTTTCCAAAGCCCGATAGGATAGGTCAGCTTCCGAAGTGGCTCTAGATTGCAGGTTTCAGGACTATGCTCCAGAACAGTCAATCACGATGAGCCCGCTTACGGCGCCCTGAAGGGTTGAATGACCTAACAATAATAATGGGGGAAAGGTCTATGAATGAGCCTGTCATGGCTGTGGGCCGCTGCCGGCCGCCGGTACTGCGCAGAGTCGCGTTGCTGGTCTCGGCGCTCTCGCTGCTGGGCTCTGCCGTGTTGTCTGCACCGGTGATGGCCGTAGCGGCTTCGACATCCGATGTCATCTATTCCGTCGAGTCGGCCAAGGCCAGCAAAACCCTGATGCTCGATGTGGTCCATGCCGGCAAACGCCTGGTGGCGGTCGGTGATCGCGGGCACATTGTCTATTCGGACGATCAGGGCGGTTCCTGGACTCAGGCCAAGGTGCCGACCCGCCAGTTGCTCACCGCAGTATTTTTCGTCGATGACAAACACGGCTGGGCCGTGGGGCACGACGCGCAGATACTGGCCAGCGAAGACGGTGGCAGCACCTGGACCAAGCAATTCGAAGACCTGACCCGTGAATCGCCGCTGCTGGACGTCTGGTTCAAGGACGCGAGCAACGGTTTTGCCGTGGGCGCTTACGGGGCGTTGTTCGAAACCACCGACGGCGGCAAGCACTGGGAAGAGGTCGGGGATCGTCTCGACAACGAAGACCAGTTCCACCTCAACGCGATAGCTGCGGTGAAAGACGCCGGGCTGTTCATCGTTGGTGAGGCCGGCAGCATGTTCCGCTCCAGCGATTGGGGCCAGACCTGGGAAAAGATCGAAGGCCCATACGAAGGTTCGCTGTTCGGCGTCATCGGCACCGCTCAGCCTTCAACGCTGTTGGCCTACGGCCTGCGCGGCAACCTCTATCGCTCCACCGATTTTGGTAGCACCTGGGAGCAGGTCGAGCTCAAGGCCACCCGCGGTGCCCTGGAATTCGGCCTGTCCGGGGCCACGCTCTTGCCAGATGGCTCCATCGTAATTGTCGGCAACGGCGGCAGTGTGGTGCGCAGCAGTGATGACGGCGTGACCTTCAGCGTGTTCAACCGCCCGGATCGGATTTCCGTGGCGGCTGTCACGGCGGCGGGCAACGGCAATCTGATCCTGGCAGGACAGGGTGGCGTTCATGCCACCACCCCCACCGGCGCTGAATTGAGCAAATGAGCCGCAAACATCCGGCGGGCACAATAACAAGAAGGCGGACCCCATGAGCAGTCATCACCAAGACAAGGCGACGTTCCTCGAACGCCTGATTTTCAACAACCGCCCGGCAGTGATCGTCATTTGCCTGTTGGTCAGTATTTTCCTGTTCTGGCAGGCCACGCTGATCCGGCCGTCCACCAGTTTCGAAAAAATGATCCCCCTCGAGCACCCCTTCATCGAGAAGATGCTCGAACACCGCAATGACTTGGCGAACCTGGGCAACACGGTGCGGATTTCCGTGGAGGCCACCAACGGTGACATTTTCTCCAAGGATTACATGGAGACTTTGCGCCAGATTCATGACGAGGTGTTCTACATTTCCGGCGTCGACCGCTCCGGCCTCAAGTCGTTGTGGAGCCCGAGCGTGCGCTGGACCGAAGTGACGGAGGAGGGCTTTGCCGGTGGTGAGGTGATTCCCCAGAGCTATGACGGCTCGGCAGACAGCCTCGACCTGTTACGCAACAACGTGCTCAAGTCCGGCCAGGTCGGACGTCTGGTAGCCAACGATTTCAAATCGAGCATCATCGATATCCCGCTGTTGGAGTCCTATCCGGACCCGCAGGACCAGGGCAAGCTGCTGGCCCTGGATTATCAGAAGTTCTCCCACGAACTCGAAGACAAGATCCGCAACAAGTTTGAAGCCCAGAACCCCAACGTAAAGATCCATATCGTGGGCTTCGCCAAGAAGGTCGGTGACTTGATCGACGGCCTGACCATGGTGGTGATGTTCTTCGGCGTGGCCTTCATTATTACCCTGGTGCTGCTGTACTGGTTCACGAACTGCATGCGCAGCACCATTGCAGTGCTGAGCACGACCCTGGTGGCCGTGGTCTGGCAGTTGGGGCTGATGCACGCCGTCGGCTTCGGGCTCGATCCTTATTCGATGCTGGTGCCGTTTCTGATCTTCGCCATTGGTATCTCCCACGGCGTGCAGAAAATCAACGGTATCGCTTTGCAATCCAGTGAGGCGGACAACGCCCTGACCGCGGCGCGGCGCACATTCCGCCAGTTGTTCCTGCCGGGGATGATCGCAATCCTGGCGGATGCCGTCGGCTTCATCACCTTGCTGATCATCGACATCGGCGTGATCCGGGAACTGGCCTTCGGTGCGTCCATCGGCGTGGCGGTGATTGTGTTCACCAACCTGATCCTGTTGCCGGTGGCGATTTCCTATGTTGGCATCAGCAAGCGTGCCATCGAGCGCAGCAAAAAGGATGCGACGCGGGAGCATCCGTTCTGGCGCCTGCTGTCGAAGTTTGCCAGCGCCAAAGTCGCGCCGGTGTCGATCATCCTGGCCTTGATCGCCTTTGGTGGCGGCCTCTGGTACAGCCAGAACCTGAAGATCGGTGACCTGGACCAGGGCGCGCCGGAGTTGCGTCCGGACTCGCGCTACAACCAGGACAACAACTTCATCATCAGCAACTATTCCACCAGCTCCGATGTCCTGGTGGTGATGGTCAAGACCAAGGCTGAAGGCTGCTCACGCTATGAAGCCATGGCTCCCATCGACGAACTGATGTGGAAAATGCAGAACACCGAGGGGGTGCAGTCGGCGATCTCCCTGGTCACCGTGTCCAAGCAAATGATCAAGGGCATGAACGAGGGCAACCTGAAGTGGGAAACCCTGTCGCGCAACCCTGACGTGTTGAACAACTCCATTGCCCGGGCCGATGGCCTGTACAACAACAACTGTTCCGTGGCCCCGGTGTTGGTTTTCCTCAACGACCACAAGGCCGAGACCCTGGACCGCGCCGTGAAGGTGGTGCAGGAGTTTGCCAAGGAAAATAATCGCGACGGCCTGGAGTTCATCCTCGCCGCCGGCAACGCTGGCATTGAGGCTGCAACCAACGAAGTGATCAAGGAATCGGAACTGACCATCCTGGTCCTGGTGTACATCTGTGTGGCAACCATGTGCATGATCACTTTCCGTTCCTGGGCGGCGACGCTGTGCATCGTGCTGCCGCTGGTGCTGACCTCGGTGCTGGGGAACGCCCTGATGGCCTTCATGGGTATCGGTGTGAAGGTCGCGACGCTGCCAGTGGTGGCGCTTGGCGTGGGGATAGGCGTGGACTACGGCATCTATATCTACAGTCGCCTGGAAAGCTTCCTGCGGGCCGGCTTGCCGTTGCAAGAGGCGTACTACCAGACGCTGAAGTCCACCGGTAAGGCGGTGTTGTTCACTGGCCTGTGCCTGGCCATCGGTGTGTGCACCTGGATCTTCTCGGCCATCAAGTTCCAGGCCGACATGGGGCTGATGCTGACGTTCATGTTGTTGTGGAACATGTTCGGGGCACTGTGGCTGCTGCCGGCGCTGGCGCGGTTCCTGATCAAGCCTGAAAAAATGGCAGGGCAGAAGAGTAAGTCGTTGTTTGCCCATTAATACATGTGGCGAGGGAGCTTGCTCCCTCGCCACAATGAATTACGCCAGCCTTTGAACAGAGATCAAGGCGCCAACGGCAAGAACTTGCTCTGCGCCAACGGCCTGCCGATCTGTCCTCGATGCACATTCACCACCGCATAAGGGCTTTTCGCCTTGGCCAGCATCGAGTGATAGTGCTCCCGGCGTTGCTCCTTGGTTTTCAGATGCGCGACGCTGAAATCCGCTTTCGGCGTATCGGCCGCCTCGTAGTGAAAATGCGCATACCACAGCGGCCAACCGTCGCGGTCATTGATGCCGTACTCCTGAAGGAAATCCTTGCGCTCGCTTTTCAAGGCTTTGCGTTCGCCGAGCCGGGCAACCTGTATCAGGTTCTTTTCGAACAGGTAGCGCAGGTTGCTGTCGGTGGGCGGCAATTTGAAACTCAGTTCGGTACGCAGGGCGCTGCCCCGGGTAGCCAGGCGGGAAGCTGCGTTTGACAGTTCATCGATCAATGTTTGATCTGCTGGTGTGCGCGGTTTTGTCGAGGCGGTGAAGGCCCTTTCCAGTTCTTCGCAGCGTTTGCGGTAGCGACTCGCCTCATTGTTCATGATCTCCTCGATTTCCTGAGGAAAGCGGCACTGGGTTTTATACCGCTCTGCGCTCAGTAAACTGTTTTCCAATTGATCCAGCAGCTTGCGCGCTTCGCTCTTGATCGTTTTGATCGCTCTGGTGCGCGGTGGTGGCGGAACCGGTCGTTGTACTTCGACGATGTCCCAGACGTCATCGTGCTGTGAATACGTGGCGAGTAACTCGTCATCGACTTCGGAGCGTAACTCGACGACTTCAATCGGCAGGGAGGTGCCGGCGGGTTTCAGATCACCAATCAACACGCCGCCCTTACGGGTTTTGATCACCTTTTTTTGCGGACGCCCGCTCGCCGTTTTGGTGCGTTTTTGCGGACGCTTGCGCGGTTGCGGCGCCGGTTTTAGCTCGGCGGACAATGTCTTGGAGGCGTCGTCATAGAGCTGTTCGATCAGCTTGAACAGCCTGTCGAAATAGGATGGGTCAATGTCGCTGGCATTGAGTGCCTTGATGCCCTGCATGGCATCAAGGGAAGCGCCATAGTTTTCGGTCAGACTTTCCAGCACTTCAAGCCGCTCCGAAGGGGGCAGGTCATATGTTCCCAGGTCGGAGTGGGAGCGCACCTGTTCCAGCAAGAACTTGATGAGGTTATGCAGACTGGCGGGAAGGTCGGAGTCGGGGTTTTTGACCAGCAGGGCCCCGAGTATGGGTAACTGCACGGCCTTGGTGGCCAGCGCCGTTCTTTCTTCCTCGGGACGGTCCTTGGTCAGCCGCTCGAATATCTGCGCGCCTTCGGCATCCAGGTTCAATAGCGCGTCCAGGTGTCGATCTTTGAGTTCCAGCCAATAGATGGAACGATCGTTGATGACGCTCATTGCGTCGAGGTACGCAAAGTAGCCTGCGGGGTTGTCGGCGACAGCCTCCTTCAACGCCGGTCCGTTTTTTATGAATTGGATATTGGCGGCATCCAGGGCCAATAAATCCAACTCGACGACAAGAAAGGCTTTACGGGCATTGTTGACCACGTTTTCCATCAGGGCGCGAAGCATTTCCGGGGGCAATGTCATGTCAAGGCCGGCATATTCGGTTGCTTTGTTCAGCAGCCGCAGATAGTCGTCAGTCTGGTCCTGGAGCAATTCATAAAACTGCGTACGTTTTGCCGCACGTTGCTCCTCGGTAAAGGCGCCTTCCTGAGTTCTGCTCATGACTTCCTGGGCAACTTGCACGGCCTTTAGCTTATCGGCTTCCTGTGCATGATAATTCGCCAGCTCCCGGCTCAGTTCCATCCCCCGCTGGGCCCTGAGCTTGCGCAGTTCGGCCACCCGCTTTGGGGGCATACCCCCGCGCAGACGCAGGCGTAGATCCATGGACCAGTTGCCTTGGGTATCCGATTTCAACACCGGACCATTTTTTGCCGAGTCTCGTGGAGCCTGCGGGTCGACGATCACCGTATTGCCGTCCGGCTCCGGACTGATCCGATACAGTAGGTCTTCCACCAGTGCGTGCCATTTGTTCTGGATGACGTACAAGCCTGTGTAGGGGCCATATTTGATCGGTTCAGGCATTGAAGTGGGACGTGGCACCTGTAGCCGCTGCAGCCGGTTACGTTGTTCCGCTGTCAGGCGCTGGCGGGCACTGGCGAAACTGAGGTCCAGGTGCCTGCTGGCGCCCTGCAAGTGTTCGCCGGGCAAGCCCACCGTCCCTTCGAGAATGCGAGGCGACACAGGCGCAGGCCATTGCTCAGGGATGACGCGCGGTGCTGGGGGACGCATCGCCTGTTCCTTCAGCGCATCGGGCAACGGTGCATGGGACAAGGCGCTGATGGCGGGAAACTGGTGTACCAGCATGCCGAGGTTGAGCAGCAGATCGACAGCGGCGAGCTCCCGGGTCACCGGGTCTTCGCTGCTCAGTGCCGGGATATCCTGGCTGGCGCTGGCCATCAGGCTCCACAGCCAGAAGGTGGCCATGACCGGGCCACGCAGCAAGGGCATCAGCAACGTATTGAACAGCAGGCTGCCGCCCTTGAGGAGCATGGCCCAGCGGCTCTCGCTGTTGGAGACTGAATCACGGTCGGCCTGGGAGATCAGGGCGCGGGCATTGCTGCCGTAAAGATACAGCATCAGCTCGCCGTTGCGCAGGAACTGCCGCAGTTCATCGTTTGCACCGTCGATGGCCAGCGTCGCAGGGGCGGGCTTGGCGGGGAGGTTGAATTCATCGCCCTGGAAAAACCGCACGATGTGCGGCTCCTGGAAGCCGCCATTGGCATAGATCGGCCGTGCGGCATCAGTCATCCAGGTCAGGATGCTTTTTTGCAGGTCCCCTGGGGTGACGACGGCCTTCAGCAGTGCCTCGCGCGTCGGGAACTCTTGCAACGAGGGCGCGTAAAGTGGGCGATACAGCAGGTGCGGTCCGGTTTGGACATCCTCCGGCTCGATAATGAACATATTGTTCACGATGTCGGGGTGGGCCTCGGGTTTGCGCAGGAAGGCCAGGTGGCGGATGACCACCGACTGGCCGCTGACCTGTTGGCTATCTGCGTCGGGATTGAGGAGCGCTTCAACCAGGCCCAGTCCTTGGCGGGTCACACCGTTTTCGTGGTTGAGCATTTGCTGGAGGGCTTCAAGCGTTAGCTGTGCCGGAATCTGTTCGGCAAACATCCGCTGGCGTTCCTGGGCTTGAGGTACATCGTCCAACAGCCGTTGTTGCAGGTAGCGGGGATAGGCCGAACCAATGTCGACCTGTTCGATCAGCCCGTTCTTGCGGGTAATGAAGTCCGGCGTCAACCACCGGGGCAGCGTCAGGCCCAAGCGATGGCTGAGGATCAGGTTTGCACTCGGTCGGGCGATGAGGTTGTTGATGGCCAGTTCGATCAGGCTCATCGTCCGTTTTTCGATGATCCCTGTGGTCCCGGGATAACCAGCCGCCACGCTGAAGGTCAGCTCCACATCGTTGGGGTGGTAGCGGCTGGATAGAACCTTGTCCGGGCTGCTGTTGTTGGTTGACTGCATCTGCTTGAGCAAGGCGTCGGCGGCAAAGGCCCTGATGTCTTCAATGTCGCAGAGAAAGGTGCGGCCCTGGTGGCGTTTTTTCGCGCTGGCCAATGTCAGGCTGTAGTGCTGGAATTTCGTTTGATCGACGATGGAAGCTTTTTTCAACCAGTCGGGCAACAGCGGCTCGATCCGTGCCGACGTTTCCGGCGTCAGACGCGGCGCGTCAAGCAGATAACGGGCAGGGTCGCTCAGCTCCTGGTAGAGCGTCGACAGGTCTTGCAGGCCAATCCGCGAAGGCAACTGCACTGCGTTCAGGTCGGCCAGTTGCTGCTCCAGCACCATAGCCGCCTGGGTGTCGAAGACATTGCCACTGATCTCGTTGCGTTGACAGGTGAGCGTGTCGACCACGTACCGGCTGGCGATCAGTGCGCCCCAATGGTGATTGAAGGCTTCCAGGGATGCAAACGACTGCACGGCGCCGCCAGGGCTGCATAGCAGGAAGGTGGTCGCGCCTTTTGTGGCGTGAGTCAGGAGGATTTCGTTGCCGATCAGCACGCTGCTGGAGCCGTCTCGGATGAGCTTGGTTTCCAGGCTGTAGGCGTAGACGGGGGACGGGTTGTTGCGGCGAAAGCGCTGCTCGCGCTCCGGCCAGCGGACGATCTGGTCAAGGGCTTCGCGCGCCTGGTCAGTGAGGCCGGGTTGTCGCAGCCTGCGGATAGACAGCGTGTTCTTCAGTGCATCGCTGAGCCAGCGCCAGCGGCTGAGGTTATTGCTTGTGTCGATTCCGGCGTTCCAATAGCGGGTCAGCGCATCCTCCAGCCCGATCGGTACGGTCCAAGGCAGTTCAAGCAGCAGTTTTTCGATGACCTTGATGTCCAGCTTCCCGTCGTCTGGTGAGAGCTCGCGGGGCGGGGTGTCGGTAAGAAAACAGCGACGCCCACCGCGCTCCGTGAAATCCACGGGCGTGCCGAGGGCCAGGTATTCGAGGACGCGGGGCATGAACGGTTGGAGCGTAAAGCCGCGAGAGGCTGGGTCCGGTGTGGCCAATCGGGTCTTGGACAGGTCGGAGGTCAGCGAGGGGTATTTTTCCTTGATGGCTTGCTCGAGCATGCGTTGCGCGATTTCTTCGAAGGTCGGGCGGCTGGCAAATAGCAGGCTGACCCTTTGCGCCAACGCGGGGAGCGTATTGGCCGGAGCGGGTGCGGTCATATGAAATCCTTTTCATAAATTCATGGCCGCCGGGAGTGACGACGAGGGAAGTATCGACATCCCGCTCCTGCGAGGGCGGTAAATAAATACCACCCTGGCGAATGCGGGTTATGCCTGGCCTCGTCGGGAGGGAAGATCAGGAAGGATCGGCGCCCAGCACCACATTCAGTGCGCTGCGGGCATCGTCAAGCTGCACCAGCGTGGCATGGCGGGCGCCGAGGGCGTCGCGGTTCTCGATGGCGGTGAGGATCGCCTTGTGGCGCGGCATCGCCAGTTCATGCAGGTTGGGCCGTTGGTTGGAGTGCTTGAGGGCTTCGGCGATGGCCACCGACAACATGTTGCACAGGTTGGCGAGCAGGTCGTTGTGGGTGGCATCGGCGATGCGGCTGTGGAAGTCCAGGTCCGGTTGCAGCACCGCCTCGGGGGTCGGTGCCGCCTCCATGCGCTGGTAGGCCTCGCGGATGGCGGCGATGTCGGCATCGTTGGCGAACTGTGCGGCGAGGGCCGCGGCGGCCGGCTCGATGATGCTGCGCACGCTGGTCAGCAGATTGAAGAACTCATTCTGCGGGCTGCTTTGCATCAACCAGTGCAGCACATCGGGGTCGAGCATGTGCCATTCCCGGCGCGCCTTGACCACCGTGCCAACCCGTGGCCGCGAATACACCAGACCCTTGGCTACCAGCACGCGCGTGGCCTCGCGCAACACCGGACGGCTGACGGCATACTCCTCGCACAACAAAGCTTCGGCGGGCAGTTTATCGTCGGGTTTGAACCGTCCGGAAACGATCTGCATGCCCAGTTCCTGGACGATGCGCGCGTGCATGCTTTTGCGGTCGGAGGGTTTACGGTAGTCCATGGGGGGTGGCGCGATCCTGTGCGAAGGGGATGCAGCGCATGATAGCAGGCGCGGCGAGGGCGGGTCGCTAGTGCGATTTTGATGTACACCCGAACCCATTGTGGGAGCGAGCCTTTGTGGGAGCTGAGCTTGCTCGCGATGAGGCCCTGCCAGTCAATATCTCTGTTGTCTGTTACACCGCTATCGCGAGCAAGCTCAGCTCCCACAAAAAGCTTGCTCGCGCAAGGGGATGAGTGGGGTCAGTGGGAGTGACGCGGCACCTCGGCGCCGCGGCAACCGACCAGGAAGTCGAAGTCACAACCCTGGTCCGCTTGCAGCACGTGGTCGATGTACAGCTGACGGTAGCCGCCCACTAACAGGTTCTGCGCTGGTGGCAGGTCGGCCAGGCGGGCGGCCAGTTCGGCGTCGCAAATGTCCAGGTGCAGACGCCCGCTGGCGCAGTCCAGTTCGATCCAGTCACCTTCCTTCACGGCCGCCAGTGGTCCGCCGGCTGCGGCTTCCGGGGCCACATGCAGCACCACGGTGCCGTAGGCGGTGCCGCTCATGCGCGCATCGGAGATACGCACCATGTCGGTCACGCCCTGGGCCAGCAACTTGGCCGGCAAGCCCATGTTGCCCACTTCGGCCATGCCCGGATAACCCTTGGGCCCGCAGTTCTTCATCACCAGAATCGAGCTGGCATCAACATCCAGTTCTGGGTCATTGATCCGCGCCTTGTACTCGTCGAAGTTCTCGAACACCACCGCGCGACCGCGATGCTGCATCAGCTCGGGCGTGGCGGCGGAGGGTTTGAGTACCGCGCCGAGGGGCGCGAGGTTACCGCGCAGCACGCAGATACCGCCGTCGGCCCGGATCGGGTTGTCCAAGGTGCGAATGACTTCGTCCTGGCCATAGATCGGTGCGTCCTTGGTGTTCTCGCCAAGGCTCTTGCCGTTGACGGTCAGCGCGTCGGGGTTAGGGATCAGGTTGGCTTCGCCGAGACGGCGCAGCACGGCGGGCAAACCACCGGCGTAATAGAACTCCTCCATCAGGAAGCGCCCGGACGGCTGCAGGTCGACGATGGTCGGCATGCCTCGACCGATGCGGGTCCAGTCGTCCAGGTCCAGTTGCACGCCGATGCGTCCGGCAATGGCCTTGAGGTGGATCACCGCGTTGGTCGAGCCGCCGATGGCTGCGTTGACCCGGATGGCGTTCTCGAAAGCCTCCTTGGTCAGGATCTTCGACAGCTTCAAGTCTTCACGGACCATTTCCACCGCACGCATGCCGGACATGTGGGCCAGCACATAACGGCGCGCGTCCACCGCCGGAATCGCGGCGTTGTGCGGCAGGGACGTGCCGAGGGCTTCGGCCATGCAGGCCATGGTCGAGGCGGTGCCCATGGTGTTGCAGGTCCCGGCCGAGCGGGACATGCCGCCCTCGGCCGCAAGGAAATCATCGATCGTGATGGTGCCGGCCTTGACCTGTTCGCTCAACTGCCAGACCACCGTGCCCGACCCGATGTCCTGGCCCTTGTGCTTGCCGTTGAGCATCGGTCCGCCGGTAACGACGATGGCCGGCACGTCACAACTGGCGGCACCCATCAGCAAGGCTGGCGTGGTCTTGTCGCAACCGGTGAGCAGCACCACGCCGTCAATCGGATTGCCGCGAATCGCTTCCTCCACATCCATGCTCGCCAGGTTGCGCGTCAGCATGGCAGTCGGGCGCAGGTTCGATTCGCCGTTGGAGAACACCGGAAACTCCACAGGGAAGCCCCCGGCCTCGATCACGCCGCGCTTGACGTGTTCGGCGATCTGCCGGAAGTGCGCGTTGCATGGCGTCAGCTCCGACCAGGTGTTGCAGATGCCGATGATTGGCTTGCCATGAAACTGATGGTCGGCGATGCCCTGATTTTTCATCCAACTGCGGTACATGAAGCCGTTTTTGTCGGCGGTGCCAAACCATTGGGCCGAGCGCAGGGAGGGTTTCTTATCAGACATGATCGATTCTCTTATTGTATGACTATATGGTTTTAGCTTGCGCCTAACATAAGCGCAATTTGCTCAGTTTGGAAGTGTTGTTGGGTAAATAGTATTACTATATAGTCCGATTCAACGGAGGGATTATCCTGGCGCTCATTGGTCAGAGAAATCCCCCAGGGTTCTATAACAACAACAATCGGAGACCGGTCCCATGAGCCAGGAATTGCGGCTTATTCGCCGCATCACGCTGAAACTGATTCCTTTCCTGATCCTGCTATACCTGATCGCCTACGTGGATCGCTCCGCCGTGGGTTTCGCCAAGCTGCACATGGGCGCCGACATCGGCATCGGCGACGCCGCCTACGGCCTGGGCGCGGGGTTGTTTTTCATTGGCTACTTCCTGCTTGAGATCCCCAGCAACCTGATGCTGGAGCGCTTCGGTGCCCGGCGCTGGTTCGCGCGGATCATGATCACCTGGGGCGCCATCACCATCGGCATGGCGTTTGTGCAAGGGCCTTACAGCTTCTATGTGATGCGCTTTCTGCTCGGCGCGGCGGAAGCCGGATTCTTCCCCGGCGTGTTGTACTACATCACCCAATGGTTCCCGGTCCGCCATCGCGGCAAGATCCTGGGCCTGTTCATTTTGTCTCAGCCCATCGCCATGATGATCACCGGCCCCGTCTCCGGCGGCTTGCTGGGCATGGACGGCATCCTGGGCCTGCACGGCTGGCAGTGGTTGTTCATCGTCATCGGTCTGCCGGCGGTCTTGCTGACCTGGCCGGTGCTGCGTTATCTGCCGGATGGGCCGCAACAGGTCAAGTGGATGGACCAGACCGAAAAGGACTGGCTGACCGCTGAACTGAAAAAAGACCTTGAGGAATACGGCCAGACCCGGCACGGCAATCCGCTGCACGCCTTGAAGGACAAGCGTGTCCTGCTGCTGGCGCTGTTCTATCTGCCGGTGACCCTGAGCATCTACGGGCTGGGCCTGTGGCTGCCCACGTTGATCAAGCAATTTGGCGGCACTGACCTGGTGACCGGTTTCGTGTCCTCGGTGCCCTACATCTTCGGCATCATCGGTTTGCTGATCATTCCTCGCAGTTCCGACCGCTTGAACGATCGCTACGGTCATCTGGCCGTGCTCTATGTGCTGGGCGCCATCGGTCTGTTCCTCAGTGCCTGGCTGACGGTGCCGGTGTTGCAACTGGCGGCGCTGTGCCTGGTGGCGTTCGCGCTGTTTTCCTGCACCGCGGTGTTCTGGACCTTGCCGGGGCGTTTCTTTGCCGGCGCCAGTGCGGCGGCGGGTATCGCGCTGATCAACTCGGTGGGCAACCTGGGTGGCTACATCGGGCCGTTCGTGATCGGTGCGCTGAAGGAATACACCGGCAACTTGGCGTCGGGGCTGTACTTCCTGTCCTGCGTGATGGTGTTCGGTCTGGTGTTGACCGGCGTGGTGTATCGCCTGCTGGAGCGCAAGCATGTGCTGCCGGCGGAGCAGTTCGCAGCCAGTGCGCGGGGGGCGACGCGGACCTGAGGTGATTGAAATCCCCTGTGGGAGCGAGCCTGCTCGCGATTGCGATCTGTCAGTCGCATCAATGTTGCTGACCCAACGCTATCGCGAGCAGGCTCGCTCCCACAGGGATCAGCGTGTTATTCAAGCTTTGTTTGCAGGGAGAAAAATATGCGTTTAGTTCAGTTCGAATTGAATAACGGCGAACGTCGCGTCGGCGTGGTCGATGGCGAGAAAGTGCGCGAAGTGCAGGGCGCCCGGACTGTGCGCGACCTGGCTCTGGCGGCCATCGAGGCGGGTGTGAAGCTTGAGCAGCAGGTCAACAGCCTGGGCCTGGGAACCGCCCATGATTACCCGCAGTTACTCAGTGAACTGCGCATTCTGCCTCCGCTGGACCACCCGGACCCGGCGCACCTGCTGGTCAGCGGCACCGGCCTGACCCATCTGGGCAGTGCTTCGGCCCGGGACAAGATGCATCAGCAGGCCGGCGACGAAACAGCCATGACCGACACCATGCGCATCTTCAAGTGGGGCGTGGAGGGCGGTAAGCCTGAGAGCGGACAGGCCGGTGTGCAACCGGAGTGGTTCTACAAGGGCGACGGCAGCATCGTGGTCCGTCCGGGCCATCCGTTCCCGCTGCCGCCGTTTGCCGAAGATGCCGGCGAAGAGCCGGAAATCAGCGGACTGTATGTCATCGGCCACGACGCTAAGCCATACAGACTGGGCTTTGCGGTGGGTAACGAGTTTTCCGATCATGTGATGGAGCGCAAGAATTACCTGTACCTGGCCCATTCGAAATTGCGCAGCTGCAGCTTTGGCCCGGAACTTCGCCTGGGTGAACTGCCTCAACATCTTTCCGGGACCAGTCGTATCCTGCGCAATGGCCAGGTGCTGTGGCAGAACGAGTTTCTCAGTGGCGAGGCGAACATGTGTCACAGCCTCGAAAACCTTGAGTTCCACCATTTCAAGTACAGTCAGTTCCTGCGTCCGGGTGACGTGCACGTGCATTTTTTCGGCACCGCGACCCTGTCGTTCGCCGACGGCATCCGCACGCAACCGGGGGATGTGTTCGAAATCAGCCAGACCGAATTCGGCGCACCGCTGGTCAACGGCATTGCCCCGGTGGACGCGGTGTTCAACCCGGGTACTATCGGCACACTTTAAAGGAGACTTTCGATGAACCAGATCCTTGGCCACAACTACATTGGTGGCGCGCGCAGCGCGTCCGGCCAGACACGCTTGCAGAGCCTTGACGCCAGCAGCGGCGAAGCCTTGCCCCATGAGTTCGTCCAGGCGACGGCCGAAGAAGTTGACGCTGCCGCCAAGGCTGCGGCTGCCGCTTATCCGGCCTACCGCAGCTTGAGCGCAGTGCGCCGGGCCGAGTTCCTCGAAGCCATTGCCGATGAGCTGGATGGCTTGGGCGATGAGTTCGTGGCCGTGGTCTGCCGGGAAACCGCCTTGCCGGCGGCGCGGATCCAGGGTGAGCGCGGTCGCACCAGCGGCCAGATGCGTCTGTTCGCCAAGGTCCTGCGTCGCGGCGATTTCTACGGCGCGCGCATCGACCGGGCCTTACCGGAACGCACGCCGTTGCCGCGTCCGGACTTGCGTCAGTACCGCATCGGCCTGGGGCCGGTTGCGGTGTTTGGCGCCAGTAACTTTCCTCTGGCATTTTCTACAGCGGGTGGCGACACCGCGTCGGCCCTGGCCGCGGGTTGCCCGGTGGTGTTCAAGGCCCACAGCGGCCACATGGCAACGGCCGAATGGGTGGCTGATGCGATTATCCGCGCGGCTGAAAAAACCTCGATGCCCGCCGGCGTATTCAACATGATCTACGGCGGTGGTGTTGGCGAATGGCTGGTCAAGCATCCGGCGATCCAGGCGGTAGGCTTCACCGGTTCCCTCAAGGGCGGCCGCGCCCTGTGCGACATGGCCGCCGCGCGGCCCCAGCCGATCCCGGTATTCGCCGAGATGTCGAGCATCAACCCGGTGATCGTGTTGCCGCAAGCGTTGGAAAAGCGTGCCGACAGCGTCGCCCGCGATTTGACCGCTTCGGTGGTGCAGGGTTGTGGCCAGTTCTGTACCAACCCCGGTTTGGTGATCGGTATCCGCTCGCCGCAATTCAGCGCCTTCACCCAACAAGTGGCCGCGCTGATCGGCGATCAGGCTCCGCAAACCATGCTCAATGCCGGCACGCTGCAAAGCTACGGCAAGGGCCTGCAGAAGTTGCTGGCTCACCCGGGCATCGAACATCTGGCCGGACGTGCGCAACAGGGCAACCAGGCCCAGCCGCAGTTGTTCAAGGCTGACGCCAGCTTGTTGATCAACGGTGACGAGGCGCTGCAAGAAGAAGTGTTCGGCCCGACCACGGTGTTTGTCGAAGTGGCGGACCCAGCCGAGCTCACTGCCGCGCTGAACGGCCTGCACGGTCAGTTGACGGCAACCATGATCGGGGAGCCAGCGGATTTCGAGCAGTTCAGCGAATTGACTCCGTTGCTGGAGCAAAAAGTCGGTCGCATCCTGCTCAACGGTTATCCAACCGGCGTCGAGGTCTGCGACTCGATGGTCCATGGCGGGCCTTACCCGGCGACGTCCGATGCCCGTGGGACTTCGGTGGGTACGCTGGCGATCGATCGTTTCCTGCGCCCGGTGTGCTTCCAGAACTACCCCGACAGCCTGTTGCCCGAGCCTTTGAAAAACGCCAATCCGCTGGGCATCCAGCGATTGGTCGATGGGGTGCCGGGGCGCGAGGCGCTCTGATCGCAGTCAGGCAGTTGCATTGAAGTTCAATGGGCTGCCGCTATCGCGAGCGGGCTCGCTCCCACAGTGGATGGGTGGTGAATACAAGATGTGTGTTCGCTGCAAATCCAATTGTGGGAGCGAGCCTGCTCGCGATGGCGATCTGGCAGTTGACCGTGCTTTCGAACCTTTTGGCCCAAGGCCCACTCCCACATTGGGTTATCATGAGCACTTTCCCAACGACCGACTGATCGCCATGACTGCCTTGACCGACACCCTGCTGCACGCCCTCGAAACCTGCGACATGCTGATCATCGACGGGCTGCACGCATTCGATTTTTCCCTCGACGAACAAGACCAGTTGCACGTCGAGTGCATGAACGGTCGCACTCTCGAGCATTGGCGCTTCACGCCTGCGCAGATGGAGGCCGCGACGTTCGACGTGGTCAAGAAACACTGGATCATCACCAGCGATTCGGGCGACCACCACTTGGAGTGCGTGGAAGCGACCAGCGGCCACGACGATGAGGAAGACACACATGAGGATGCGTAGTTTCTGGCCCTTGTTGATGGCCGGTAGCGTGGGTGCCATGGGCGTCCAGGCAGAGACCGATGAGCGCCATCAACTGTTGGTGGGTTCCTATACCGCCGGCCAGAGCCAGGGCATCTACCGCCTGCAATTCGACAGCCGCAACGGCCAGCTCGATGCCCAGCCGTTGCAAGTGATCAAGACCGACAACCCATCGTGGCTGACCCTTTCCAGGGACATGAGCCGGCTGTTCGTGGTGAATGAAAACGGGCCGGGGCAAAAAGACCCGGTGGGCAAGGTCAGCAGCTACGCCATTGACCCGAAGACCCATGAGCTGAGCCTGATCAGTCAGGTGCAGTCATTGGGCAACGAACCGACTCATTCGAGCCTCAGTGGCGATGGTCGACATTTGCTGGTCAGCAACTATTCGGTGGTGGAAGACCCGGCAGGCACCCTGGCGGTGTTGCCGGTGGGAACCGACGGTAAGCTGTCGCCGGTGGTGCAACTGAGCAGCCATCAACCGAGTCGGATCAATCCCGAGCGGCAGATGTCCGCCCATGTGCACTCGGCCGTGTCTTCGCCCGATGGCAAGTATGTGTTCGCCAGCGACCTGGGGGCGGACAAGGTGTTCATCTACCGCTACGACCCCAAGGCCAACCCCGAACTGCCACTGACCGCCGCCGATCCAGCCTTCGTGCAGTTGCCGCCCGGCAGCGGCCCGCGTCATCTGCTGTTCAGCGCCGACGGCAAGCATGCGTGGCTGACCATGGAAATGAGCGCCCAGGTGGCGGTGTTCGATTATCAGGACGGGCGTTTGACCCAGCGGCAACTGGTCGACCTGGCAGCGGGCAAACCACAGCCCGGTAGGGCGGCGGCAGCGCTGCATGCCTCCAAGGATGGCAAGTTCCTGTACGTCAGCAATCGTGGCACCACCAACGAAGTGCTGGTGTTCGCCATCGACCCGACTGCCGGCACGCTGACAGAGCTTCAGCGCCGCTCTGTGGAGGGGGATCATCCGCGGGAATTCAGCCTCGATCCGAGCGGGAAATTCCTGCTGATCGCCAATCAGAAGAGCAACCAGATCGTGGTTCTCGAGCGTGACCCCAAGACCGGCCTGCTGGGTAAAACCGTGCAAAAGCTGGCGATGGATGCGCCGAGCGACTTGAAGTTCATGCTCCCTCAGTAAAGCGCAGGCCCCGATTTTCGGGGCCTGCGTCGCTGTATCAACAAGACTGATATTCGCTAGTGTTGCAAAGCATTTCAAAGCGAGACGCCTCGGCGCGTAAGTTTGCTTCACGGCCCAACCGGGCAGGCAAGCCAACTCATCCGAGGACTACCGACATGAATCTGAATCTCTTCTCCGTGATCGCTGCTTCCGCTATCTCCGCCACCGTAGCGCTGCCAGCCAGTGCCAACATTGAAATCAGCGACAAGAAAAATCGCACCCAGAGCTATACCGAAAAATACCTGCAACAGAGCGCCAACTTCTACGCCGCCCTGGACCACAAGACCCAACACTGAACCGCGCTGAAGACTGAAGCCTGCGATCTTTTCATCTTTGAAAAAGAGAAAAAATCGCAGGCTTTGCCTGCTCCTACGAAAAACCCGCTGTAATATCACTTGGCCATGTGTTTAAATTTGACGCTAGTAAATTGACTCCTTCTCCAACAAGAGATCGACACTATGGCGATGCGTCTGGCAATGATGCTGCTGTTTCTCTATTCCACCCCCATTGTTTCGGCCGCCCAGCCGACCCCCGGCGAGCCGGACGCTGCTCGTGAGCGATTATTGAGCCTGCTTAGGGACTGATCTGTTTGGATTAGTAATCAATAAAACTGATAGACACTATGCGTATTTGTCGCTATTAAAATCGGTTTAGTTGATTGATTCTGTGGGCACTGAAACATGCCCACGGAGAACCCAATGGCCAGCACAATCCTATCTTCTGCCAGACACGGCGCGTACATCGCCATCGGCCTGTACGTGGCGATGGTGTTGGTGGTCAGCCTCGGTGCCCAATACCAAGGCTCTGCCGAGACCTCTCTCCAGGCCGCCCGGCCTTCTGTTCATTATGGTCCCCCGGTTGCCCGCGCGGCGCTCGAGCATGGCGCCGCAAAAGAGGCGGTCGGCGCATGAACAGAAGCAAGTTTTGGGTGATCGCATTCCTGGCGTTCATCACCAATGGTTTTTCATTGCTGGGTCTGGGGCAAGCCTCGGCGGGATCTCTGGCGCGGACCATCGAGTGCAACCACAACATCGCGCACAACATTCTGACCGCCAAGGCTTTGGGGGCGTTGGTGGGGAATCCGCCGGTCAAGCCCAGGGTTGCCGTCTTCGGGCCTTTTCAGGTCGATTGTGCAGTGGTGCGCATGTGCAGCGTGGCTGCCTGAAGCAAGCACAGAGGCTGTTCACCAAGTGGTGGTGATTACTTGGCCATGATCGCCACGAACAACTCGGAATCCAGCAAGCCTTGCAACCAACGCTGTAGGCGAGGGTAGGGCGCTGCGGCAAACCATTCCCGGTCGACATGAGCAAACTGCCGTATGAACGGCATCAGTGCCACGTCAGCCAGGCTTTGGTAATCCGCCGTCAGAAATGCTCGGGTTTCAAGCAACGCTTCCAGCCTGCGCAAGAAGACCTCGCCCTCGGTCCGATAATGTTCCAATGGATACTCGGGATGGCGCTCAGGGTATTTGTAGCGGTTCAGATGAAGCTTGAAGACCTGGTCGTTTTCCTCGATCAACGCGGCCGTCAACGCCTGGCCTTCGAGGTCGCCAAGCAATCTCCAATTATCCGGATCGTGCTGCGCCAGGGCCCAGTGCATGATCTCCAGGCTTTCATCAATCACCTTGCCATCGACCTGCAGCACCGGCACCGTACCCTTGCTGGAAAGCGCCAGCATTTCGGGCGGCTTGGCCTTGAGGCTGACTTCGACAATGTTCAAATCGACCGCGCTGTAGCGCAACGCCATGCGCGCTCGCATCGCGTAGGGACAACGCCGGAACGAGTAGAGCGTGGCGCGGCTCATTTCACCTCCACGGTACTCAAGCCATTCCCTTGACGACGAACCTGGATCTGCACCGGGATCCGCTCATGCATTTCCTGCACGTGGGAAATCACCGCAACCTTGCGTCCCTGGGCTTGCAAACCGTCGAGAGCATCCATGGCCAGTTGCAGCGATTCGGGGTCCAGGCTGCCAAAGCCTTCGTCAATGAACAGCGATTCGATTTTCAGCGTGCTGGACGCCATCGAGGCCAGGCCCAGCGCCAAGGCCAGGGAAACCAGGAAGGTTTCACCGCCGGACAACGAATGCACCGAGCGCAGCTCATCGCCCATCTCTGTGTCCATCACCAGAAGCCCCAACATGCTGCCACCGCGTTTGAGCCGGTAGCGGCGCACCAATTGTCGTAGCTGCACGTTGGCGTGATGCACCAGCATATCGAGGTTGTACGCCTGCGCCAGCTTGCGGAAGCGGTCGCCGGTGGCCGAACCGATCAGCGCATCGAGCCGTGCCCAGCGCTGGTACTCGGTATAAGCCTGTTCGATCTGCTGGGCCAGGGCCTGGTTGGCGTTCTGCCTGCGCTGGTCCTCGGCCTGTTCGGCGCGTAGTTCGGCGCAGTGCTGCTCGCTGGCGGTAAATTGGCTTTGAAGTTCGGTGAGGGCCTGGGCCAGTTGTTCAGATTCCAGGTTGCCGTTGTGCTGGGCCTGATGGTGTTGCAGGCGCTGCTCGCGCTCAGTGAGCAACACGCGGGCTTGCTCAATGGCTTTTTCGCTGTTGAGCAGTTGTTGACGCAGTTGGCCGACACTTTGCTCGTCCAGGTCAAGCAAGGCGGCCAGAGAGGCATCATTCAGTTCCGGGTGGCTGGCGCGCCATTGTGCGATGCTGGCGGCCAGGGCCGTGTGTTCAGTGTCCAGCGCTTGGGTCTGTTCCTGGCGGGCCTTGAGTTCGGCGGCCAGTTCCACCCGGTTGTGGCGTAGCGCTTGCAGTTGTTGATTGGCCGCTGTTTCGGCGCTGTGGGCCTGTTCCAGGGCTTGGTCGAGTTGCTGCTGCCACTGTTCGGCGCTGGTGTGTTCGCCCAGCAATTGCTTGAGCCGCTGCTGGCAGGCCTGCTGTTGTTCCGTCAGGGCGCTCAGTTGCCGTTGCGCCAACTCCAACTGTTGGAGGCGGGTTTGCTGGCGATCCTGCTCTTTCTCCAGGGCCTGCTGACGCTGAAGCTGCTCGCTGAGTTCGTCGCGTTGCTGTTCCAGGTGCGCCAGGCGTTGAGCGATCTGCTGGTCAAGCTGCATGAAGGTCGCGGCCGGCTCGGTGCGCAGGGCCTGTAGTGTGTCTGCCGGCAACAGCGTACTGAAGTGGCTCAGTTCCTCGTCCAGGCGCTGGCGATCCCGGGCCAGCTCCTGTTGTTGGTTGTTCAGGTGCAGTGATGCCTGCTGATGCGCAGTTTCAGCCTCGCGCAATTGCTGCGCCAGGCGCGCGGCGTCCTGTTGCAGCGTCAGCAGGGCGGCCTGGCGTTGTTCGTCCTGGCTGATACGCAGGTTGAGCTGACTGCTTTGCTGGTCCAGCCAGGCGTCGCGTTTGGCCGCATCCTGGGCCAGCAGTTGCGCCGAGAGCGGATGGCCTTCAAGGCTGGGCGCCAGACTTTGATGCTGGCTGGCGAGCTGTTCCTGTTGCTGCTTGAGTTCTTTGAGCTGGGCGATGACGCCGCTGTATTGCGCGCGCAGGTCGATGACTTTTTCATGGAGCGACTCGACGGCTTTGCGTGCATTGGCCTCTTCGGTTTCATCAAAACGCCCCAGGCTTTGCAGCAAGGCTTCGGGCTGATGGTAAGGATGCTCGACGCTGCCACACACCGGGCATGGCTGGTCATCCTTGAGCTGTTCACGCAGTTGTTCGACGCTTTCGCTGCGGGCCAGGCGCTGACGCTCCAGCAGTTGGCGGGTGACGCTCAGGGTCTGTTCGGCAATCGCCAGTTCGGCCTTGGCTTCGCTGCCTTCGCGTACCAATCGGTCGCGTTCCTGCAACGCCTGTTGCTGGCGCTGTTCAAGCTCGGCACCTCGCTTGTCCAGCTCTTGCTGGCTGGCCCAGAGCCGCGTCAGATCCTCGAATGCACGCAGTTGCTTGCGATTGTCTTGCAGCAGATTAGCGAGCAACTGGATCTGCTCGGCCACCGCTTGCGGTTCGGCGTCGGCTTCCTTGTAGAGCACTTCGAGGTTTTGCCGGTGGGTTGCCAGGTGCTCGGCGGCGTGGGCGGCATTTTGCTCCAGGGTGGCGAGTTCAACCTGACCCTGGTTCAGGCGATTGCCAATCAGCATCAGCTGTTGGAGGCGATCACGATAGGCCTGCCAGGCGTCGCTCAACGGCGCCAGGTGAGTGCTTTGTTCAAGCTCCCCGGCGATTCGCTGCAAGCGCTCGGCCACCTGTTTTTGCTGCTCAAGCAGCGTGTCGATGGTGCGCTGGCCTTCGCTACAGGCGTGTTGTGCCTGCTCCTGGCGTTCGGCGCTTTGGCGAGCCTCCTTGTCGAGGCGGGCGAGGGTGCCTTGTTCTTCAAAGGCCTGGCGCAGCAAGGGGGCGCTGTCGGTGCTGTGTTGTCGGGCTGCGGTCAGCGCCAGTTGCGCAACGCCCAGGCCTTTCTCCAGCTCGGCCTGGCGTTCATGCAGATCGATCTGCTGCTGGGTGAGCTGCTGAACCTGTACGGCCAGGGGTTCGAGCTGCCGGGTCAGTTCCGTCTGGCGGATGAACTGATGCCGTTGCGGCGCGAGTTGTTCCAGGCGGGTCAGCTTCAGGCGTTCGTCGGCCAGGGCGTCCCAGTCAGTTTGGGCCTGTTGCAGTTGCTCGGCGGCGCTGGCCCGTTGCTCTTGCAACTGGCGCAGTTCCTTAAGCCAGGTGTGTTGCTGCTCCAGTTGCTTGAGTTGCGCCTGTTGGGTCTTGAGCTGTTGCTGGGCTTCGTTGAAGCGCTGGTCCAGTTCGGCGCGGGCCTCTGGGGTCAGTGGTGTGACGCCGGTGGCCTGGTCCTGCAATTGCTTGTGGGACTCTCTGGCTTGCTTGGCCTTGTCGAAGGCGCGCCGGCCCAATCGGGTATACAGGGCGGTATCAGTGAGCTTTTCCAGCAGCTCGCTGCGGTCGTTGTCGTCGGCCTTGAGGAATGCACTGAACTCGCTCTGGGCCAGCAACACGGCACGGGTGAACTGTTCAAAGTTCAAGCCCAGGGCGGCTTCGAGCTGGGCTTTGTATTCGCCTTTCTGACTCGCCAGCAACTGATCGTTGTCCAGATCCCGCAGGCTCTGGCGGCTGGCTTGCAGCTTGCCACCGGCCTTTTCCCGGGCGCGATTGGCTTCCCAGCGCGCCCGGTAGCGACGGCCGTCGATGCCGCGAAAATCCACTTCGGCGTAACCATCGCCAGTACCACGGCGCAGCAGCGTACGCGGATCGCCCGTAGCGATTTCGCCGTCGGCGTCCGGCACCTTGGCGTCGCGCCCGGTGTTGTTGAGGCGCGGCACGGCGCCGAACAGCGCCAGGCACAACGCGTCGAGCAGGGTGCTTTTACCGGCGCCTGTGGGGCCGGTGATGGCGAACAGGCCTGCACTGGCAAGCGGTTCGGCGGTGAAGTCTATTTCGAAGGGCCCGGCCAGGGACGCGAGGTTCTTGAGACGGATCGCGAGAATTTTCATGGCTGCTCGCCCTCCATCTGCACGTCTTGCAACAGCACGGCAAAATCCTTGAGAGTCTGTTCGTCCACTTCGTTGCCGTAGGTGTCTTGCCAGGCGCGGCTGAACAATTCCTGCGGGCTCAACTGATCCAGTTCCACCAACGCGGCGCCGTCCTCGACGTTTGTGCTGCCGCCGTTGCCGGCGTATTCGGCGGCGATCCGCACCAGGCGCACGGCTTTGCCTTGCAGGGCGGTTTCCACTTGATGGCGCAGGTCCGGCTGCGGCTCATCGAGGCGCACCCGCACCTCCAGCCAGGGTTGGCGCTGGACATCGGCCAACAGGTCGATGTCCGGCAGGTCCTTGAGTTGCACCAGAATATCGGCCAGGGGTGCCGGGCCCAGGCGCTGCAGATTGACGGCCCGGGGAATCAGCCGTGGCTCGACTTTGACCAGGGTTTCGCCTTCCAGGGTGATATCGAGAATCTGATGCTGATAACCGATTTCCGAAAATGACAATGGAATCGGCGAGCCGCTGTAGCGGATGCGCTCTTCGCCGTTGACCTTTTGTGGTTTGTGCAAATGGCCGAGGGCGACGTAGCTGATGCTCGGGCCGAACAGGCTGGCGGGCAGGGCCTCGGCGTTGCCAATGATCAGGCTGCGCTCGGAATCCTCGGACACCGAGCCGCCGGCCA
The DNA here is from genome assembly GCF_032614175.1 of Pseudomonas sp. P105. NCBI lineage: Bacteria > Pseudomonadati > Pseudomonadota > Gammaproteobacteria > Pseudomonadales > Pseudomonadaceae > Pseudomonas > Pseudomonas sp. P105. The sequence continues at coordinate 3,294,012 of NZ_CP126693.1, read as the reverse complement.
TGTGGGCGTGGCTGATGGCGATCAGTGCCTGGCCCTTCTTGCGTTTGTCGTTGGCGGCGGAGATCAGCCATTCATGGACCTGACCGATGCCCCGCAGGTAATCGTCACCCAGTTGTGCGCCGGTCACCTCGGCAGGCCGCAGGAATGGCAGGGCCAGGCACCAGGCCTTGACCTTGCCCTTGGCGTCGGGCAACGGCAGCAGCAAGCGCTCGACGTCCAATTGCCCGTCGTCCAGCCACAACACCCGGCCCAGGGCATGGGTGCGCAACCGACGCATCAGCGGCGCCGGTAGTTCGATACGCGAACCGGAGTCGTGGTTGCCGGCGATCATCACAATGGTCAGATTGGCGTTTTGTTCATGGGCACTGACGATGAAGTCGTACAGCCGCTCCTGGGCTTTGACCGGCGGGTTCACCGTGTCGAAGATATCCCCGGCAATCAGCAGCACGTCGGGCTTTTCACTGGTCAACTGACGCAGCAGCCAGTCAAGGAAACAGGCGTGTTCGAAGTCGCGTTCCTGACCGTGCAGGTTTTGCCCAAGGTGCCAGTCGGAGGTGTGGAACAGACGCAAGATGAACTCCAGAAAACAGATGATGGCCGCGGGAAGAGAGGCGGCTAAAAGATGGAGAGTTTACTGGGAAACAGAGGAGAGAAACCGGGCAATTTCTCCAAATGAGTTGGCGCCACTCCTGTGGCGAGCCACAGAAGCGCTATGTCCCGCAAAGGGATCACTTGGGGTAGAGCGGTGGCAAGCCACTGTCGCCGGCCGGGTCCTGGAAGCCTTCCGCAGCGGGAATGGTACGAATGGCTCGCCACAGATCTTCGCCCTGCCAATACTGACCCGTTTCGCTGTAGAGCGCGCCGTTGAGGCCATCCAGGGCGTCGGACAGTGGCACGAAGCGCGCGGCCATGTCGGCCAGGGTTTCCGGTTGCTGGCGAGCCCAGGCGTCCAGCGCCTGGCGTGTAGCGTGGGAGTCGTTGGCCAGGCAGGCACGCTTGAGGTCGTCCAGCAAGGTCCGCGGGCTCGGCCCGGCCTGGGTCGCGCGCAGGATGGCCGGCTGCGAACGGGCGCGCCACCACAGGCCCAAGCCCAGCAGCGTGGTGCAGGCCAGGATGAAAGTGCTCAATTGCCAATACCGCAAGGTGTCGCTGTCGACGATCGTCACAATCTGAGGTGTGCTTGTTGGCGTGTCCACCATCAGGCTCGGATTGTTCGCCACTTGCAGGGTCCGCGCTGGAAGGCTGGTGCGGTCCAGGTGGTCTTCCCGGGTGTTCCACCAAACCACTTCCACCGGCGGCAATTCAATGGTGCCGCTGCGGTTGGGCACCAGGGCCTCGCGGTCTTCACGGCTGCCCACCAAACCGCGCTCGCTGCTGCGACTGCTGAGTACCGGTTGGTCGGGGTAGCGCCGCAGGCCGCTGATTTCAGTGGCTGGCAGGGGCGGTAGCTGGGCGCTGGCCAGACCCTCGGCTTCCAGGGTCAGGCTGCGGGTCAGGGAGTCACCCACCTGGCTGTGGGTTGGTTCCGGGCTCCAGCTCTCGCTCAAGGAAAGGCTGCGCGCCGGCAGCCAGGGCACATCTGCCGGGTAGCTGGCGGGCTTGGGGTTGACGGTCAGGCGCAGTTGCTCGGAGCTGACCCGCATCAACTGGCCGGGCTTGGGCCCCGACGGCGCGGTTCCCTGGGCCACCGGCTCGACCAGGGTGGCGCTGAAGGTCTGGGCCGGGATCATCAGTTCGCCGCTGCGTTGGGGGTAGATGCCGTAGCGCAGTTCGATCACGCCGTGGCGTACGTTGTTGATGACCTTTTCGTAGGTGCGTGATTCGCCCAGTTGCTCGGTACGGGCATCGGGAATGTGCAGCGGTGTCAGGCTGCTGTCGTCGTACAGCGACACCGAATGGTAGATGCGCAAGGTCAGGATCGCCTGTGCCTGCACATAGACGTCGGTCTGGTCGAGGCTGGCCTCGATGAACACCGGGGCCAGTTTGCCCGGCTCATTGCGCGTTTCGCTTTCGATCACTTGCAGGGTGATCGGTTGGCTGGTCACTTCGCCCAATTGCAGGGGCGGAATGACCACGGTGCCACTTTGGCGCGGCAGCAGGGTGACGATCCAGCGGGTGGTGGCGCGATTCTCGCCATCAAGAGTCGTCAGTTGGTTGACCTGGCGGGTGCCGCGCACTTCGAACAGCGCCTGGAGCGGGCTCAGGTCGGGTTTGCCGAACAGTGTGGCGTCATTGGACTCCAGGGTCAGTTCCACGGTCTCCCCGGAATTCAGGCGCCCGCGATCCACACTGGCAGTCAACTGTACGGCCTGGGTTCCAGATGCCCAGAGCAGCAACACGAGGAGGTAGGCGGTGAAGCGGGTCATGGGGTTTTTCCCTGGGCCTGATGGCTTTGCTGTTCATACCAGAATTTACGTCTGAGCAGTTCGCCCGGATTATCCGGGATCTGGCGCAGCCATTGTTCCAGTGCCTGGCGCTGTTCTTCGTCGTTGCGCTGGCCGGCCGCGGGGCGCAGTGGTGGGGTCGTGGTCCGCTCATCAGGCAACTCGCTGCCCGGCACATCCTGGGCACCAGGCGGTTGCGCTGCCTGGGGGCCCTGGGATTGTTCCGGTGTCGCGGTCGCTTCGGAGGAGGGCTGTCCCGGCGCAGAAGTTTGTGCCTGGGCATTGGCGTTCGGTGCTTGCTCGGCGGGCCCTGGCTGCTCACTTTCACTGGGTTCAGGTTCGGCAGGTTTTGCTGTCTGCTCTTTGAGCAGGCTCTGCACCAGTGCTTTGTTGGTTTGGGCCGGACGCAGGTCCGGTTGCAACTCCAGCGCTTGCTCGTACGCATCCAGCGCGGCGTCCAGTTCGCCGCTTTTGGCCAGGGCGTTGCCGCGGTTGTAGTGGGCGCGGGCGTCGTTGCCCTCGGCAAAGCGGCGAGCGGCTTCGCTGTAGGCACCGGCTTCATACAGGGCCACACCTTGCCATTGGTGGTCCTCGAAGTGGACGGCAGCCTCGGCCGGACGCTTCTGCTTGAGCAGGTGCTGGCCTTGTTGATCGGGGCGCAGCCACAGGTCCTGGAGTTCGAAGGCATGACCGGTTTGCGGCACCATGAACACCCACGGCAGGCAGAACAGCCAGCCGCGCCGTCCGGCGCAGGCGGCCAGCAACAACAGCGGCAGGAGCAGCCAGTAGCCATGGTCCGCCCAGGTATCCAGGCGCAACGTCTGACCGTCGCTGCGCAAATGGCGAGGGCCGTCCAGCAGCCCCAGGCCACGCAGGTCACTATCGTCCAGGCGCGCCGGGCGATAGCGGCCGTCCAGCTCATTGAGGAAGGACTTGAGGCTCGGGCTGTCCAGGCGCGGTACCAGAATCGCGCCCTGGGCATCCTTGAGGTAACTGCCATCTTCCTGGGTTACCGGGGCGCCTTCGCGTGTTCCGATGCCCAGCATCAGCAATTGCGTGGCAGATCCATCGAGGATCTGGCGGATATGCTCGCGTTCCTGTTCGTTCAACGATGAACCTATCAGCAGGATCCGACCGTGACCAAGTCCGCTCTGATCCAGCAGGGCCATGGCCTTGTTGACCGCCAGGTCGGCGCGATGGCCGTTCTGGGGCATGATCGAGGGGGTGAGTGCTTCCAGGAGGTTGGCGCTGGTGGACAGGTCGTCGGACAGCGGCACCAGCGTATGGGCACTGCCGGAATAGACGATGATTGCGGTCTGGGCGTCGCTGCGGCTATGAAGCAAGTCCAGCACCTTGCGCCGGGCTTGCTCCAGACGCGTGGGCGGGACGTCGGCGGCGAGCATTTGCGGCGTCAATTCCAGCACCACCACCAGCGGATCGGCAGGTTTTTGGCTGGTCTGTTCGACCCGTGCCCAACTGGGGCCCAGCAGCGCAAGCACCACCAACAGCCAGCCCAGGCCAAGGGCAACCCACGGGAGTTTGCTTTCGCGGCCGTTGCCGCCACTGAGCAGCACGGCATGAAACGCCGGCGGCAGAATCATTTGCCAGCGGCCCACGCGTTTCTGCCGGTGCCACAGGTGCCACAGCAGCCACCCCAATAAAGGCAGCAGCAATAGGAACCAGGGACGCAACCAGTGTGGCCAGAGAGCGATCATCGGCGTTTCCCCAGGCGCATGCGCTTGAGTCGCCGGCGCCACTCGGAATGTTCTGCCGGTTGGAACAATGGCTGGGTGAACAGACGCTGCAGAGGGTTGTCCGGCCAGCGTTCCCGGGCTACCAGCAAGACGCTCAGCAGCAGCGCAACGGCCAGGGGCCATTGGTAAAGTGCCTGGGCGGGGCGCGCCTGGGTCGGCTGTTGGGTCACCGGCTCTAGCTGGTCGAGGGTGGTCTTGATCGCCAACAGTTGTTGGCCATCCTGGGCGCGGAAATACTGGCCGCCCGTGGTTTGGGCAATTTCCCTGAGTGTCGCTTCGTCGAGGTCCAGGCTCGGGTTGACCCCGACAAACCCTGCTGTGCCACTTTCTTCCGGATCGGCGCCAATGCCGATCGGGTAGATCTTCACGTCTTCTTCGGCGGCCAGCCGGGCGGCGGTCAGCGGGTCGATTTCCCCGCCGTTGTTGGCGCCATCGGTCACCAGGATCAGCACGCGGCTGTTTGCCGGACGTTGACGCAGGCGCTTGAGCGCCAGGCCGATGGCGTCGCCGATAGCGGTGTTCTTGCCGGCGATGCCGATGCGCGCTTCATCCAGCCACAGCCGCACGGTGCGACGGTCGAAGGTCAGCGGTGCCTGGAGGTAGGCCCGGCTGCCGAACAGGATCAGGCCGACCCGATCACCTTCGCGGCTCTCGAGAAAATCTCCCAGCAGGTGCTGGACCAGCGCGAGGCGACTGATTTCCTCGTCTTGCCAGCGCATATCGGGAAAGTCCATGGACCCCGAGACATCCACCGCCACCAACAGGTCACGACCGCTGGCTGCGATCGGCAACGGCTCGCCCAACCATTGCGGGCGGGCAGCGGCAATCAGCAACAGCAGCCAGAGCAGGATGAAGGGTGCCTGCTGACGCCAGGTCGGCAGATTGCTTCGGGCCCGGCGCCCCACGAGACCTTCGAGGTCGCCCAGGAAACTGACCCTGAGGGCCGGCTCGCCACTGTCGGCCGCCGGCAGCACCAGGCGCATCAGCCAGGGCAGCGGCAACATCGCGAAAATCCACGGCCAGGCGAACTCAAACATGTTTGCGAATCCAGATTTCGACGGCTTGGGTCAGGCCGGCAATGGCTTTGTCATCGAGCTTGCATTCGGGTTTGTAGGCGCCTTCCACCAGCACCATCCAGCGGGTCAGGCCTGCCGCGGGGCAGCGGTTATCCAGGAAAGCCAGCCATTTACGTCCGTTGAGGGTGTGACTCTGGCTGTACGGGTAGTGGTTGCGACACAGGCGCTTGAGCAGCCCGTTGAGCTGTTGCAGCCAGGCGCCGGCAGGGGCGCCATCGTAGGGTTTGGGCAGTTGGGCGAGTTCCGCCAGCGCGGCCAGGCGCGCAGGGTCCAGGGGTTGCTCGGCGCGCACGGTGGAGCGCTTGGCGGGAAGGAACCGGCGCAATTGCCACAGTCCAAGCCCCAGCAACGGCAATACCACCAGCAGCAGCCACCAGCCCGGCGCGGGAGGCCAGAAGCCGATGGGTGGCGGCGTGATCAGTGGCTGCAGTTGATCGAGACTGCTCATCGGCTTTTCCCCGACCGCTTGGGGTTCAGGTATTCGCGTAGCTGTTCGACCATGTCGCCCTGGGTGCTCAGGGGCATGAGCAGAATCCGCAGCTTCTGGGCCAGCAATTCCCAGCGCTCCTGGCGCGCCTCGGCCTGGGCGCGATAGGTCTGGCGCAGTTCGAAATTCAGGGTGTCGAGTTCCAACTGCGCGCCGCGCTGGGCGAAACGCAGCAATCCGGCGGCGGGCAGGGCGTGATCCAGCGGATCCGAAAGCGGCAACAGCAACAGGTCGCAATGGCGTGACAGCAGGCTCAACTGTTGCTCGGCGCTGTCGGACAGCGCGCGCTCATCGCAAATCACGATCACCAGGCTGCCAGGGCGCAATACTTCCCGGGCCCGGCGCAAGGCGTTGCCGAACGAATCGCGGTCCGCTTCGCCCTCGGTATGCAGCGATTGATTGACCCGCACCAGGCGGTTCAGCAGTTGCAGAAGGCTCTGTTTGCTGCGCCGGGGCTTAACCTCGTAATGGGTGTTATCTCCGAACACCAGCCCGCCGACCCGGTCGTTGTGCCCCAGGGCGGCCCAGCCGATCAGGCTGGCGGCCTGGGCCGCGAGCACCGACTTGAACATCAGCCCCGAGCCGAAGAACAGCCGATGGCTTTGCTCGATCATGATGAAGATCGGCCGCTCCCGCTCCTCATGAAACAGCTTGGTGTGGGGCTCCTGAGTACGAGCGGTCACGCGCCAGTCAATGGTGCGTACGTCGTCGCCGGCCTGATAGACCCGCACCTGATCGAAATCCACGCCGCGCCCGCGCAGTTTGGAGTGGTGCAGGCCGATCAGTGGGCTACGTTGGCCCGGCGTCGAGAACAACTGCACTTCACGCACGCGATGGCGCATCTCGATCAGCTCCGAAAGGCTGACGCGGATGCCCGGTACGGGCGCCAGTGGGTTGTTCATGGCTGGCTACTCAAGCGACGGCGACGACGTCGAGAATCCGCTGCACGACGCGGTCCTGGTCAATACCGGCAGCTTCGGCTTCGAACGACAGGATGATGCGATGGCGCAGCACGTCGAACAGCACGGCCTGGATGTCTTCGGGGCTGACGAAGTCGCGGCCGGCGAGCCAGGCGTGGGCACGGGCGCAGCGGTCCAGGGCAATGGAGCCTCGCGGGCTGGCGCCGTAGGCGATCCATTCGGCCATTTCCGGGTCGAACTTGGCCGGCGTACGGGTGGCCATGACCAGTTGCACCAGGTATTCCTCCACGGCGTCGGCCATGTACAACCCGAGGATCTCCTTGCGTGCGGAGAAAATAGCCTGCTGGCTCACGCGGCGCTCGGGCTTGGTTTCGCCGTGCAGCGCTTCACCTCGGGCCTGCTGCAGAATACGACGCTCCACCGCGGCATCCGGGAAGCCGATCTTGACGTGCATCAGGAAGCGGTCGAGCTGGGCCTCGGGCAGCGGGTAGGTGCCTTCCTGCTCGATCGGGTTTTGCGTGGCCATCACCAAAAACAGGGGCGACAGCTCGTACGTGCTGCGCCCGACGCTGACCTGGCGCTCGGCCATTGCTTCGAGCAAGGCCGACTGGACCTTGGCCGGGGCACGGTTGATTTCGTCCGCCAGCACCAGGTTGTGGAAGATCGGCCCCTGCTGGAACACGAAACTGCCGGTTTCCGGGCGGTAGATTTCCGTGCCGGTAATGTCGGCGGGCAGCAGGTCGGGGGTGAACTGAATACGATGGAACTGCGCTTCAATGCCCTCGGCCAGCTCTTTGATGGCCTTGGTCTTGGCCAGCCCCGGCGCGCCTTCCACCAGCATGTGGCCGTCAGCGAGCAGGGCGATGAGCAGACGCTCGATGAGTTTTTCCTGGCCGAGGATCTGCGTTGAAAGAAAGGTTCGCAGCGCCAGCAGCGCTTCACGATGTTCCATCGGTGACTGTTCCTGGAAAGGGTGGCCCAGGCGTTCGGATAACGTCGGGGCTGGGGGCGTTACTTTAATGCATGGCGGGGGGTGGCGACTAACGGGATTTTGTTTGGTGTGCGGATTTGTGATCGGTTTGGATTCATTGTGGGATCTGAGGTGAACACCGACTCTATGAACACCCCTGATCGGCTCCCGCAGGGACTGGCGTTTAGATCTATTCCTGTATGCCTGCTAGTGCCGTGTCCTGAAAGTCATTGAGCAACAATTTGATTGCCGGTCTGTCGGCCAGCTCCTGCCAACACCCTTCGTCAACAATCGCGCCGTCGCGCAGGACGATGACCCGATCAAAGCGCTGTAGATGCTCGAAATCATGAGTGACACAAATTAGCCCGCGTTCTGCGAAGGTATCGAACAGCAAGTCCCATAGGGAGTCGGTCAACCCGGGCTCGATTGATGCACTGGGTTCATCGAACAAATTGAATCGCCCAGGCCTGTTGATCAGACGCAGCAGTGACAGACGCTTGGCTTCACCGCCAGAAATATTCGATGCGTGTTCACTGATGTTCCGTTCACAGACAATGTCCTGTAGCTGCAGTCGTCGTATTGCCTGGTCGAGGTGAGGCGACGCTTTAACGCCAAACAGAACGGACCTTTCAAAGAGACCTTCGAGAAAACAGGGCTGCTGAGGGCAGTACCTCAATGCACTCAAGTGGGCGCGAGGATTCAGTTGCGAAACGGGAGTTGCGTCGATGCTCAACTGATTTCGCGTTTCTTGATCAAGACCAGCGAGAACTTCCAACAAGGTGGATTTGCCCGCACCGCTCTGGCCGATGATCGCCACGGATTGACCTTGAGTAAATCTCAGGCTTTGCGTGATCGACAAGCGAACGTCGCCATTTTCGGTCAGTACGCACGGATCCAGAATCAGTGTCGATGCCCCTCGAAAATTGACTTCCGATTGCCGATTGCCATGGTCAAAATTTGGGAGCAAAAGCAGGCTTTGAAGTCGACGCTGATCGGCAAGAAACTGATCCAGCACACGATAGCCCTCCGTTAACGCGGCGATATTGAGTAAGTAACTGCCGGCGATGGAAAAAATGGCCACCAGTTGTCCGACACTGATACTGGGCTGGTTCGACAGTTGATCAACAACCCCCCATCCCAGTAATCCGCCCGTGGAGAGGCTGACGAACAGAATCTTGGCAGCGCTCAAGAAACCACCCGAGGTTGCCGCGGTCACCGCAGTATTGGCATAGCATTTGAAGGCCTCATTCAACGGCTGTGTGGCGGTTGACTCGGCGTTTTCCAGCTTTATTGCTTTGCCTGCATTGAGCGTGTTGTATAGGTGGGCGCTCAATTCATCTTCCTGCTCGTTGACAGCGTCAATGTGCTTCCTGCGCCATCTGATAATTTTGTGGCTGACAATCAGGTAGATAAATCCTAGACCCGTCATGCTCACAAAAACTTCAATGCCACCCATGTAAAAAAAAGCGCCGCCAACGATCAAGAACTCCAGGCACAGCGGCAGTCCGACGGTAACAAAAAACGTCAATAGTTGTTCGTGAGCGGTAATTCCACGCTCCACCGACTTTATGAAGTGACCGATTCGCCATGAATTGAACCGGGCAAATTCCTTGCGCATAAGGTTTGCCAGCCATTCAATAGATGCGGCCATGATAATTTGCTGGACAAGCTTGGATAGGAAATGGATCTGTAGCGGGCTGATAATTGCCTGCACGCACCCAGCGAGCACAAGGCCTGCCGTAAGAGTGAGCATTAGGTTGACGGTTGCATGTTTCTCGCCGTACAGGGTGTCGACGATTGCCCCCAGGAGCAAAGGTGGGGCGAGTGCGATGAGCTTGAGCACCAGGATTGTTGCAATGGTGGATGCCAGAAGAGTCGTATGTTTTTTGCAGGCAGTTCTAATGAGCGTTTGCATAGGATGCATACGACCGTCCGTTATTGTTTTATGGGTGGCTGGTTTCAACTGCTGAGTAATACATGCTGAGGTACAACGAGTTGCCCATTTCTAATGATGTTGAAGCGTTCAAGTCCAGGGATGTAAGCCTGGGTAACGATGCTGTTGTTTGGGAAGCGCGCTACAGTTCTATAGAATATTTTTTTGTCGGACTTCGATGTGGCTTTGTGCAGCGTGTCTAATTGTGTCGGGACAGTTTCATTGTAGTCGTGTGGTGGGCATTCAAGCTCAGGAAGGTTCAGGTCCCTAACAGGTGCCAAGTCGATTAAATTTTTAAGGATTTTTGAGTGCGACAATAACTTGACAGTTTTTCTGTCCATGGAATCTTCAAAGACATCATATAGACTCTCGGATTGGAGTTGTTCAGTCACCGCTCTCTGAATGGCGGTGCAAATGTCCATCGAACAGCCTGAGCCAATAGCTGAGAGAGGCTGGTCTCCAGGGCCGGCTTTGGGAAAGGCAACGGCAAAGTAAACAGATAAGACATCTTTGATAATGATGATCTGCAGTTTATTGGCGGGTTCTAAGGCGGAAGGGTCGTTGAGGAGCGCCTTGTTAAGCAAGCTCGTCGACGGTTTGTATAGGTCCATCTTGGGGCCGATTCCGCATATCGCCATGAAAAAAAGAGATAAGACATGTCGTTCGATTATTTCCTGAATGCCATGCAATAAAGCTTCATTTTCGGTGCAGCCAAAAGCAATGCCTGAGTTGGATGAGTAACGTGCCAAGAATTGCATGGTAGAACGCGTGTCGTTGGAGTTGCTTCGGGCAGCAGCAGGGCAGAGTAGAGCGCTTGGAGCAATCAGGTGTTCTTTTTTATCCAGCGATGTGAGAGTGAAGCAGTCTATTGGTTCGTCGCTGTATGGCAGGCGGGTGAAGAAACCGTCGTATTTAGCTGCTTTCTGACTGGCAATACTGTCGGTGCTGTGCCATGTCGACTCATGATTAGGGGCTAGAAAAGAGCTGGCATGCTCGATGGTTTCTGCCAGCGCACCTATAAGTGCGTCCGGCCCTTTACCCGCACCTGACTCAATAAAATGATTGTCACTATCAAAAAGCTCCGCCGTTGCCACTAGCCTGGAGGGTGTCGTATAGCGGGCCTCGGCTCTAAAACCGAGCGTGTGCAGGGTGGACATGATATTGAATAGAGCTTCGGTAGATGTTAGTTCGCGTTCTGGCATAGAAACCTCTAGGTTTAGGCGCCGAAAGGTGGAAACCTTTCGGCGCCTGTTCACAGGCACTTAATCGATCAATGATTTCAGTTGATCAGAGATGCAAAAAAGTTGGCTTCGGTTGTCAGAAGCCCTTTGGAAAAGCCCATTGCCTGCGGCAGAACATCAAAGGTGTTGATTTCAGAACGCTTCCTACCCATGTCATATACTCCTTTATTGATTATTCAGTGTCGCTTAGCGATCACCTAACTTGCGCGTTTTTGTGCAAGTGCATAATTAATAACACTGGGCTTTTGGATGGGCTAGGATGCAACTTCCGATGCTGGTGTAGGCCTGTTCTTGGCGATCGGTAGGACGTGCCTGAGGGAAGGTGGTTTTTTGTTGAAGTTTGCTTTTCTGGGCTATCTACTCAATGGGTTGAGTGGTTTATTCATCCCGGGATGAAGTGCCGCTAGAGTAATTGAGCAAGATTCAAAGGAGGGGTGTTGCCAGTCGGCTATCCAGTACTGGCAGAACCGGTGGCGAGGGGAGAGATTCCCTCGCCAAAAAGCTGCGCTTGGCTTCATTCTCGTGGACGAACGAATCAACCCTCCCACGCCTCCGGATTCACCAGATTCACCGGTCGCTCTCCCGCCAACGCCATCAGGAGATTATCCACCGCACAGCGCGCCATTGCCTCCCGTGTCTCGTGGGTGGCCGAACCCATGTGCGGCGTTGCCACTACGTTATCCATTTGTAATAACGGTGAGTCCGCACTCAGGGGTTCGCGCTCGAACACATCCAGCCCCGCGCCACGGATCTGTCCGTTGCGCAGGGCGTCGATCAGAGCGGCTTCGTCCACCACCTTGCCTCGGGAGATATTGATGAAGATGCTTTCGGGACGCATCTGCGCGAACGCTTGTGCACCGATCAGCCCTTGGGTTTCTGCCGTCAGAGGCAAAGTCAGACAAATGAAATCCGCCTGTCGCAACAGCGTCTCGAGGTTGCAATAACGGGCCCCGAAACGTTGCTCGACCGCGGGCTTGGGCGAATGGCTGTGGTAGAGCACCGGCATGCCGAAACCGAAATGCCCGCGCTGGGCCAAGGCTTCGCCGATGCGGCCCATGCCTATTATGCCGAGGGTCTTGCCATGGACATCGGTGCCGAAATGTTTGGAGCCGATGCTCTGTTGCCACTGGCCTGAGCGGATCAGGTTGGCCAACTCCACCACGCGCCGAGCCGTTGCCAGGATCAGTGCAAAACCGGTGTCCGCGGTGGTTTCGGTCAGCACGTCCGGGGTATTGGTGAGCAGGATGCGGCGTTCGGTCAGATAGTCGATGTCGTAGTTGTCGACCCCCACCGAGACGCTGGCGATGGCTTGCAGGTTCGGCGCTGAGTCCAGTAGTGGCGCATCCAGTTTCAGGCTGGCCCCCAACAGGCCATGGGCGCCAGGCAAGGCGTCGCGCAATTGGGCCAGGCCTGGCGCATCGAGGTGCTCGATGAGGGTGACCTGGGCCTGAGCTTGCAGACGGTCCATCAGTTGCGCCGAGAGCGCTTTGTACAACACTACGTGCTTTTTCATGGAGGGCTCGATTCAGGACTGTGCGGACGCCGGGTGTGGCGTCGCGGTTTGAGACACGGCGCGGTCGCTGGCGCCGGGCTTGAGGGCCAGGGTCAGTACCACCGACAACAGCAAGGCGCCACTCATTAGTAGAAAGGACATACCGGGAGAGCCGGTGGTGCCGTTGAGATAGCCCACCAGGTACGAGCCGCCGAACGAACCCAACGCGCCCATGCTGTTGATCAGTGCCATGGCACCGCCGGCGACGTTGGCCGGCAGGATCTCTGGAACGATGGCAAAAAACGGCCCGTACGGCGCGTACATGCAAGCCCCGGCAACCACCAACAAACTGTAGGACCACCAGAAATGCTCAGGCCCCAGCAAATAGGAGGCGTAAAACGCTACGGACGCGATCAGCAGCGGCGGCCAGACGAAACGTTTGCGCTTCTGCGCCTTGTCCGACGCCCAGGACACGACCAGCATGGCGACTACTGCCGCCAGGTATGGCAACGACGACAGCCAACCGGCCTCGACAATGCTCATTTGCAGGCCAGCCTTGAGGATTGACGGCAGCCACAGCACGAACCCGTAGACCCCAATGCTCCAGCAGAAAAATTGCAGTGCCAGGATGATGACTTTGGGTGAGCGGAAGGCTTCGGCATAGTTTTTCACGGCCTTGATACCGACCTGTTCAGCCGCCAGTGCGCTTTCCAGGTCTTGTTTTTCCTGGTTGCTGAGCCACTTGGCCTGGGACGGACGATCATCAGCCAGGCGCCACCAGATAAAGGCCCAGAGCACCGCCGGCAGACCTTCGATGATGAACATCCAGCGCCAGTCGAATTGTTGCACCAGATAGCCGGACACCACGGACATCCACAGCATGGTGACCGGGTTACCAAGGATCAGGAAGGTGTTGGCACGTGAGCGTTCGGCCCGGGTGAACCAGTGGCAGAGATACACCAGCATGGCCGGCATCACCGCAGCTTCGACCACGCCGAGCATGAAGCGGATCACGATTAGCCAGTAAGCATTGGAGACCACGCCCGTCAGGGTCGCCAGCGAGCCCCAGAGGATCAGGCTGACAAAAATCAGCTTCTTCACACTGTGTCTCTGCGCGTAGATCGCCCCCGGTACCTGGAAGAAAAAGTAACCAAGGAAAAACAGTGCGCCCAGCAATGAGGACAGCCCCGGGGTGATCATCAGATCCTCGGCCATGCCCGAGGCGGCGGCGAAGCCGTAGTTGGCCCGGTCCAGGTAAGCCAGGCTGTAGGTGATGAAGACGATGGGCATGATGTACCACCAGCGGCGGGTGGCGAGGTTGAGCGTTTGCATGTCGTTGACTCCTGAGCTTGTTGTTTTTGTTGCAGCAGGTGTGTTTTGTGGTGGTTCTAATCGCGAGCAGGCTCGCTCCCGCATGAGGATGCGTCGACCCTGTGGGAGCGAGCCTGCTGGCGATTGGCATCATTAAATTCAGCCAGTAACTCAATGCGCGTCGGCAATCCCTCCATGTCTCCACGGCTCTGCACTGCGCGGCTACCAATCCAGTTGGCGCGCTGTACGGCTTCGGTGATGGCGCGGCCTTCGAGTAACGCACTGATCAGGCCGACCGCGAAGCCATCGCCGGCGCCCACGGTGTCCACCACCTGGGCCACCGGCACGCCGGCAACTACGCCCTGGCCTAGCTGAGTGCGGAAATAGGCGCCATCCGCGCCGAGCTTGATCACGACGATTTCGGCACCCAGGTCCAGATAGAACGCGGCGATGTCGGCCGGGTCGTCGAAACCAGTCAGCAAGCGACCTTCGCCGAGCCCCGGCATGACCCAGTGGGCGAGGGCGGCGTGGCGATTGATTTCGTGAATCATCATCGACTCGCTAGCCCACAGGCTCGGCCGCAGGTTGGGATCGAAGGACAGGCTGCGGCCGGCCTCGCGCATCCGCATCATTAATTCAGAGGACATCTCACGGGCCGTGACCGACAAGGCCGGGACGATGCCGGTGGCGTGCAAGTGGCGGGCTTCGAGCTGCGAGGGGGCGATGGTGTCGATCGACAGATGACTGGCCGCCGAGCCGCGACGGAAATATTCGACTTGTGGGTCGCTGCCATCGTCGCTACGGGATTTGAACTGGAACCCGGTGGGGTGGGCTGGATCGACCGTCACGTGGCGACAATCCAGGCCTTCGTTTTCCAGCGTCTGCACCACGAAGCGTCCTAGAGAGTCAGCACCCACCCGGCTCAGCCACGCCACTTTGAAGCCCAGTCGCGACAGACCGATGGCCACGTTACTGTCGGCCCCGGCGACGCGCTTGTGGAACTGCTCGACATTGGCCAGGTCACCGCGCTGGTCGGCCACCAGCATCGCCATGGTTTCGCCGAAAGACAACACATCGAACTCAGGCATGGGCTGGCTCCCGGCATGATTGGCCTAGGCGGGCAAGGGTGGCGACATGTCCCGCAGTCAACTGCAGCAAGTCATCGTCTTGCAGCGGATATTCGGCGGCGCGCATTACACCAGCGGGCATGTGTTTGAACAGTTGTTCCCACAGATGCAGGTCTGTCATCGCCGGAGGCACCGCGACCAGTTTGCCGTCGGCGCGCCGGGCCACGGACTTGCAATGCACATAAGCCACATACCGCCCAAGCTGTCGGGCGGCCACAGCGGCCGATTGGTCCTGCCATTGCCAGTTGCCAATGTCGAAGGTCATACCGATGGGCAGCGCTTGCTCCTCTGTCGCAGCAAAAAAACGCTGTAATGGTTCGATCCGCCCGCCTTGCAGGGTCTGGTCGTTTTCCACTAGCAATCGCACCGGGCTGGCGGCCAGCGCATCCGCCAGGGCTGGCAGATCATGGGAGTCGGTGAAATAGCCGAGAGAGACTTTCAGCCATGCCGAGCCAAACGCCTCGGCACGTCGCAAGGCAAGTGACAGGGCGGGATTGGGCTTGGGCTGGCCGGCGAGCCACAGTTCAAGTGGGGAGGAAAAAATACTTTGCAGTCCTTTGGCCAAGGCACTGGCGGCCAGTTTAGCGGGCTGTTCAGTGGTGAGCAGTTCTTCGCGCCATTCGATCCGTGAAGCGCCAGCGGCAGCCAGCAGATCGATGAAACTGCCTTGGCCCTGTTGCCGTACCAGATCGGCACCGTAGCTGGAAAGGCTGATGGAGACGGGTGGGTTGTGCATTGTTTTTATACCTCTGAAACCGGTTTCAGTTTTGTGCAAAAAAAGGTTGTGCTTGAGAGGGCCCTATCGCGAGCAGGCTCGCTCCCACAGGGGACTCCAGTGCGATGCAGATCCAGTGTGGGAGCGAGCCTGCTCGCGGTAGGGCTTCATCACCGACCATTTCCCCGCGTGGACCCACGCTCGATCAACCGCGCCGCAAAATCCAGGGTTCGCACCGGCCCGTTATCGCCACGCAAGCGCTTGAGCAAACATTCGAACGCGCTGGCGCCGATCTCGGCCGTCGGTTGGGCCAGGGCGGTTATGCCGCTGCCCACCAGCGGGTACCAATCCAGATCATCGAGGGCGATCAGGCCTACATCGTCGAACAAGTGGCAACCCAGTTCGCGCAGCACCGTCGTGGCGGCCAGGGCGGCAATGCCATTGGCGCAGAACAATGCTTTGGGGCTATGTCCCGGCGGGGCAAGAAAGTTCTTGATGCGCGTGGTCAACTGATCACAGGTTTCCACAACGGTGCCGGCCAGGGCAGGCCGCCGTTGAATGCCGGCCTTGAAACTCTCGACCCGTTCGATCCGCGAGCTGGTGCCGTCGAATGGTTCGGTCACCAGCAACAGATCGCGGTAGCCCCGCTGTTCGAGATGATCGAGCGCCATCTCGACGGCCGCCGGATTGTCCAGGCCCACCAGGTCGCTTTCCAGTCGATCGACCTTGCGATCGACCAGCACCAGGGGCATTTCACTGCGCAGTTCCAACAATTCATCACGGTGGTGGCCGAGGGTGTTAACAATCAGCCCTTCGATGTTATAGGCGCGCAACAAGGCCAGATGCTGGCGTTCCTGCTCATCGTCGCGGTCGGTGTTACACACCACCAGGCTGTAGCCGTGGCGACGGCAGGCTGTTTCCACGCCGTGCATCACGGCAATTGAATAAGGGTTGCGGATATCGGCCACCAGCATGCCGATCAGGCGTGTGCGTCCGCGCTTGAGGCCGCGGGCCATCTGATTTGGACGGTAGCCCAGTTCGCTGATCGCTTGCTCGATGCGTTGAGCGATGGCCTCGGAAAGCAGGGCGCGATCCTCGCCAATGAAGCGCGAGACGCTGGCCTTGGAGACCCCGGCGCGTTCGGCGACATCAAGCATGGTCACGCGGCTGCGCTGGGCGGCGGAGAAGGGGTTCATCAATTGAAACCTGCTTATTTTTGTTAGTGGCTTTGAAACCGGTTTCAGAAGACCTCAGAACCCAGCGGGTCGTCAAGAGCGACGCGACATAAGAACGACCGACGGTGGTTTACCTCAGCCCAGGAAAGCGCAGGTATCGTTCCTGACGAGTATCTGGTCCATGACGCGGACGGCAATCTTGTGCCGGCGCAGGAATAAGTTAGGCGGGGTGCCTCCAAGTTCCTTGTGGCGAGCAAGCATACTCGTCGCAGGGAGTCAGTCGCGCTTCAGGTTCAGAGCTGGCTGATATAAGTGCCCGTCCCCTTGAGGATGTTCTGCAACGTCAATTCCACCTCCGCCAAATCCGCCGCATCGGTGTCGTGGGTAATCTCCAGCACATCATCCCCGTTCAGCACATCGGCGTCCGACGCGGCAATTTCGATTTTCAGCAGGGTCGGGCTGAGGGTCACTTTGACGCCTTCCAGTGTCGAAGGCTCACCCTCCAGGGCGATTTCCAGTTCGTCTTCGTCGGGGTAGCGGGTCATCAGGAACATTTCGCCCTGGGTGCTGTGGCAGCACAGCATGGCCATGTTGTCTTCTTCCTCGTCGCACGGGTTGGCGATCAGAAGGGCGGTGCTCATTTGCATGGTGGTGGCTCCTGGCTCGATGAGCCTTGCTGGGCGCAAATAAAGTGAATTTTGCCAGCCCGAACGACTTTCTGCTGGATTACTGCAGTCACACGCAGAATATGCGCGCAATTTCACAGCGCCAGGTGCCGTTTTGCTCGCCGGGCTGCTACGGTTGTTCGATGCAAACCGGCTGTTTAGCTTGCCGTTGACCGAATATGTCGCAGCGCTGCAAGCAGGCACATTGTCGCACTCGTTAAGCTGCACGGCGGATGTACACCTGCAAAGGGCACCACGAGGGCTTTTTGCAGGTGTCCATTACATGGAAATTACATGGAAAAGGATGTGACCTGCCGGTCTTGTCCAGCTTCACCCACCTGTCGTCCTGTTTCCTCTGCCCGAGAATCAGGAACAGGATGGCCGACAGCCCTGAAAAAGGGCTGCACGCGACGCTTCCATCAATAACAAGCCCAAGCGGAGTACCACAGATGGCGTTCTTCACCGCAGCCAGCAAAGCCGACTTCCAGCACCAACTGCAAGCGGCACTGGCGCAGCACATCAGTGAACAGGCACTGCCACAAGTGGCGCTGTTCGCTGAACAATTCTTCGGCATCATTTCCCTCGATGAACTTACCCAGCGCCGGTTGTCCGACCTCGCCGGCTGCACCCTGTCTGCCTGGCGCCTGCTTGAGCGCTTCGATCATGCGCAGCCGCAGGTCCGCGTCTACAACCCGGATTACGAACGCCACGGTTGGCAGTCGACCCATACGGCAGTGGAAGTGTTGCACCACGACCTGCCATTTCTGGTGGATTCGGTCCGCACCGAACTGAACCGTCGCGGTTACAGCATCCATACTCTGCAAACCACTGTGTTGAGCGTGCGTCGCGGCAACAAGGGCGAGTTGCTGGAGATCCTGCCCAAAGGCACCCAGGGCGATGGCATTCTCCAAGAATCCCTGATGTATCTTGAAATCGACCGCTGCGCCAACGCCGCCGAACTCAACGTCCTGAGCAAGGAACTTGAGCAGGTGCTGGGCGAAGTGCGCGTGGCGGTGGCTGATTTCGAACCGATGAAAGCCAAGGTCCAGGATATTCTGTCCAGCCTGGACAACAGCGCCTATGCCATCGATGCCGACGAAAAAGGTGAAATCAAGAGTTTCCTGGAATGGCTGGTGGGTAACCACTTCACCTTCCTTGGCTATGAAGAGTTCGTGGTTCGTGATGACCCTGATGGCGGCCATATCGAATACGACGCCGATTCGTTCCTCGGCCTGACCAAACTGTTGCGTGCCGGCCTCACGGTCGATGACCTGCGCATTGAAGACTACGCCGTCAATTACCTGCGTGAACCGACCCCGCTGTCGTTCGCCAAGGCCGCACACCCGAGCCGTGTACACCGTCCGGCTTACCCGGACTACGTATCGATCCGTGAGATCGACGCCGATGGCAAGGTCATCAAGGAATGCCGCTTCATGGGCCTGTACACCTCGTCGGTGTATGGCGAAAGCGTGCGCGTCATCCCTTACATCCGTCGCAAGGTCGAGGAAATCGAACGTCGCTCGGGCTTCCAGGCCAAGGCGCACCTGGGCAAGGAACTGGCCCAGGTGGTCGAAGTGCTGCCCCGCGACGATCTGTTCCAGACCCCGGTGGACGAGCTGTTCAGCACCGTGATGTCCATCGTGCAGATCCAGGAACGCAACAAGATCCGCGTATTCCTGCGCAAAGACCCGTATGGCCGTTTCTGCTACTGCCTGGCCTACGTGCCGCGCGACATCTATTCCACCGAAGTGCGCCAGAAGATCCAGCAAGTGCTGATGGAGCGTCTGAAAGCCTCGGACTGCGAGTTCTGGACCTTCTTCTCCGAATCCGTGCTGGCCCGTGTACAGCTGATCCTGCGGGTAGACCCGAAGAACCGTCTCGACATCGACCCGGTCTTGCTGGAAAAGGAAGTGGTGCAGGCCTGCCGCAGCTGGAAGGACGACTACGCCAGTCTGGTGATCGAAAGCTTCGGCGAAGCCCATGGCACCAACGTGCTGTCCGATTTCCCGAAAGGCTTCCCGGCCGGCTACCGCGAGCGTTTTGCCGCGCACTCGGCCGTGGTCGACATGCAGCACCTGCTGAGCCTGAACGAAAAAAATCCGCTGGTCATGAGCTTCTACCAGCCGCTGGGCCAGGTGTCCGGCCAGCGCGAGCTGCACTGCAAGCTGTATCACGCCGACACGCCGCTGGCGCTGTCCGACGTCCTGCCGATCCTGGAAAACCTCGGCCTGCGCGTGCTGGGCGAGTTCCCGTACCGCCTGCGCCACACCAATGGCCGCGAGTTCTGGATTCATGATTTCGCGTTCACCGCCGCCGAAGGCCTGGACCTGGACATCCAACAGCTCAACGACACCTTGCAGGACGCCTTCGTCCACATCGTGCGTGGCGATGCCGAGAACGATGCATTCAACCGCCTGGTGCTGACCGCCGGCCTGCCATGGCGCGACGTGGCGCTGCTGCGTGCCTACGCCCGTTACCTGAAGCAGATCCGCCTGGGCTTCGACCTGGGTTACATCGCCAGTACCCTGAACAACCACACCGACATCGCTCGTGAACTGACCCGGTTGTTCAAGACCCGCTTCTACCTGGCGCGCAAACTCAGCGGCGACGACCTGGAAGACAAGCAGTTGCGTCTGGAACAGGCGATCCTCACGGCACTGGACGACGTTCAGGTGCTCAACGAAGACCGCATCCTGCGTCGCTACCTGGACCTGATCAAGGCCACCCTGCGGACCAACTTCTACCAGACCGACGCCAACGGCCAGAACAAGTCCTACTTCAGCTTCAAGTTCAACCCGCACCTGATCCCGGAACTGCCGAAACCGGTGCCCAAGTTCGAGATCTTCGTGTATTCGCCTCGGGTCGAAGGCGTGCACCTGCGCTTCGGTAACGTTGCTCGCGGTGGCCTGCGCTGGTCCGACCGTGAAGAAGACTACCGCACCGAAGTGCTGGGTCTGGTCAAGGCCCAGCAAGTGAAGAACTCGGTGATCGTGCCAGTCGGCGCCAAAGGTGGTTTCCTGCCGCGACGCCTGCCGCTGGGCGGTGGCCGGGACGAGATCGCCGCCGAAGGCGTAGCGTGCTACCGCATCTTCATCTCCGGTCTGTTGGACATCACCGACAACCTCAAGGAAGGCGCACTGGTTCCGCCTACCAATGTCGTGCGTCATGACGACGATGACCCGTACCTGGTAGTGGCTGCGGACAAAGGCACTGCAACCTTCTCCGACATCGCCAACGGCATCGCCATCGACTACGGCTTCTGGCTCGGCGATGCGTTCGCTTCCGGCGGTTCTGCCGGCTACGACCACAAGAAAATGGGCATTACCGCCAAGGGCGCGTGGGTCGGCGTACAGCGTCACTTCCGTGAGCGCGGTATCAATGTCCAGGAAGACAGCATCACCGTGGTGGGCGTTGGCGACATGGCCGGCGACGTGTTCGGTAACGGTCTGTTGATGTCTGACAAGTTGCAACTGGTGGCAGCCTTCAACCACCTGCACATCTTCATCGACCCGAACCCGGAGCCTGCCAGCAGCTTCGCCGAGCGCAAGCGTCTGTTCGACCTGCCGCGTTCGGCCTGGACCGACTACGACACCAGCATCATGTCCGAAGGCGGCGGTATCTTCTCGCGTAGCGCCAAGAGCATCGCCATCTCGCCACAGATGAAAGAACGCTTCGACATCAAGGCCGACAAACTGACCCCAACCGAGCTGCTCAACGCCTTGCTCAAGGCGCCGGTGGATCTGTTGTGGAACGGTGGTATCGGCACTTACGTCAAGGCCAGCAGCGAAAGCCACGCCGATGTGGGCGACAAGGCCAACGATGCGCTGCGCGTGAACGGCAACGAACTGCGCTGCAAAGTGGTGGGCGAGGGTGGCAACCTGGGCATGACTCAACTGGGTCGTGTCGAGTTCGGCCTGCATGGCGGTGCCACCAACACCGACTTCATCGACAACGCCGGTGGTGTGGACTGCTCCGACCACGAAGTGAACATCAAGATCCTGCTCAACGAAGTGGTGCAGGCCGGCGACATGACCGAGAAGCAACGTAACCAGTTGCTTGGCAGCATGACCGACGAAGTCGGTGGCCTGGTGTTGGGCAACAACTACAAGCAGACCCAGGCCCTGTCCCTGGCGGCACGCCGCGCATTCGTGCGCATTGCCGAATACAAGCGCCTGATGAACGATCTGGAGGCACGAGGCAAGCTGGATCGCGCCATCGAGTTCCTGCCGGCCGAAGAGCAACTGGCTGAACGCGTTGCGGCGGGCCAAGGCCTGACCCGTGCCGAACTGTCGGTGCTGATCTCCTACAGCAAGATCGACCTCAAGGAAGCGCTGCTCAACTCCCAGGTGCCGGATGACGACTACCTGACCCGTGACATGGAGACCGCGTTCCCGCCGACACTGGTGAGCAAGTTCTCCGAAGCCATGCGTCGCCATCGCCTCAAGCGCGAGATCGTCAGCACCCAGATCGCCAACGACCTGGTCAACCACATGGGCATCACCTTCGTTCAACGGCTCAAAGAGTCCACCGGCATGAGCCCGGCGAACGTGGCTGGCGCTTACGTGATCGTGCGGGACATCTTCCATCTCCCGCACTGGTTCCGTCAGATTGAAGCCCTGGATCACCAGGTGTCGGCTGACGTGCAACTGGAGCTGATGGACGAGCTGATGCGCCTGGGTCGTCGTGCGACGCGCTGGTTCCTGCGCAGCCGCCGCAACGAGCAGAACGCTGCCCGTGACGTTGCTCACTTCGGTCCGCACCTGGCGGCGCTGGGCCTCAAGCTCGACGAACTGCTGGAAGGCCCGACCCGCGAAGGCTGGCAGACCCGCTACCAGGCCTACGTAGCAGCCGGCGTGCCGGAACTGCTGGCGCGCATGGTTGCAGGCACTACGCACCTGTACACCTTGCTGCCGATCATCGAAGCGTCCGATGTCACTGGCCAGAACGCCGCCGATGTGGCCAAGGCCTACTTCGCCGTGGGCAGTGCCCTGGACATCACCTGGTACTTGCAACAGATCAGCGCGCTGCCGGTGGAAAACAACTGGCAGGCCCTGGCCCGTGAAGCGTTCCGCGATGACGTCGACTGGCAGCAACGGGCGATCACCATTTCGGTCCTGCAGCAGGGCGACGGCACCCAGGAGGTGGAAACACGCCTGGCGCTGTGGCTGGAGCAGCATCACGACATGGTCGAGCGCTGGCGCGCCATGCTGGTGGACATCCGTGCCGCCAGTGGCACGGACTACGCCATGTACGCGGTCGCCAACCGCGAACTGCTGGACCTGGCGTTGAGTGGTCAACCGGTCCTGCCGGCCAACTGATCCGGCGTTGAATGAAAAAGCCCCGCATTGAGAGATGCGGGGCTTTTTTGCGTTTGTAATACGCGATTGGTTGGAGCGCAGAGCCCCTGTGGGAGCGAGCCTGCTCGCGATGGCGTTTGACCCGCGACATTGATGTTGACTGACACCCAGCTATCGCGAGCAGGCTCGCTCCCACAGGGGGCTCAAAGGTGTTAGTTCTTCAGCGGAATCAACACCGCCTCATCCTTGCCCATCACCATGAACACCAAAAGTTTCGCCGGCTCGGTCGAGCTGGCGTTTTTCGAAACCAGATGCTCGGAACCCGCGGCTTCGTACCAGAACTCCCCGGCCTTGTAGGTGGTCGCCGGCTCGCCTTTGACCTGGGAGGTGATGGCGCCTTCCAGCACATAGGCCATGGCCGTTCCTTCATGTTTGTGGGCGACGGACGACTGGCCGGGGGCGTAGTCGACGGTCAGCATCATGGCTTTTTTACCAGGCAGGTTCTTCAGCATCTTCTCCTGCAGCACGTTGACCTTTTCCGAGGGTGCGGTTTCGTGGGCATAGACCGGGGCCAGAGGCAGCAGGCTGAGGGTGGCGATCAGGCAGAGGGTTTTCATGGCAATGACCTTCGTGGGTTTGAGTGAGTTCGCGCTGTGGCAGCGATGGATTCACCCTAAGCCCCACGGAGGGGCAAACAAACGTCCAATCTTTCGGAAGGCGGGTAGACCAATGCCGCGATCCACCCCAAGACAAAGGTCAGCGGTTGAAGTCCACGCTTCGAGCCAGACGGTTGTCGATCAGGCCGATGAACCCTTGCACTTCAGGGCAGTTGAAATGGGCTTGCATCGCCGCTTCCGATTGCCAGCGGGCGCTGACGGTCCAGCGGTCACCGTCGTCCGGGCAACGGTCGACCATGTAGGCATCGCACCCCGGTTGTGCACGCAGGGTTTCGACGATTTGCTGCAACTGGCGGCCCAGTTCTTCCGAGCGCCCGGCGGCGGCTTGGACCTGTACGGTATTGATCACCTGGCGAGTCATGGCTCTGGCTCCTGAATCAAGTCGGACGGGATTGGCTCGACAATCAACGAGACCCCTGCAGGATAGGCCTGTATTTACGAGGCTAAAACAGCCAATGGGCGGATAAATGTCCAGTCCAATGGCTCAGGCGACCTGCTGCAAAATGTCCCGCAAACGGTCCAGCGCGGTGTCGATGTCGAGAATTTCGATGGCGCCAAAACCGAAGAACAGACCCGGCCGCACCGGGGCGTCGTTGAAAAAGCCATCGAGGCGGTACAGCCCGACTTCGGCTTTTTTCGCCAGTTCGATCACCAGCGCCAGGTCGATGGGCACCTTGCACAGCACGGCCAGGTGGAAGCCTGCGGTGGTGGGAACCGCCTCGAACCAGGGCGACAGGTCCCCAGCCATGCGCGCCAGGATTCGCTCGCGGCGGCCGGCATACAGCGTGTGGCAGCGGCGGATGTGCTTGAGCAGGCAGCCTTCGGCGATGAACTTGGCCAGTGCCCACTGGGGCAGGGTGGAGGTGTGTTGATCGGTGAGGCGCTTGGCCAGGATCACCGCTTCGAGGATCGCCGGTGGCAGGATCGCGTAACCGAGGCGCAGCTCCGGCAACAGCGTTTTCGAGAAGGTGCCGACGTAGGCCACGATCCCGCGGTCGTCCATGCTTTGCAGTGAGTCGGCCGGCCGGCCTTCGTAACGAAATTCGCTGTCGTAATCATCCTCGATGATGATTGCCCCCAACTCGTAGGCCCGCGCCAGCAAGGCCTCGCGGCGGGCCTGGCTCATGGGCATACCCAAAGGAAACTGGTGGGACGGCGTCACATAAATCAGGCTTGTGCCGTCGGGAATGAGGTCTACCCGCATGCCCTGGTCATCTACCGGTATCCCGACCACCGTGGCGCCGTGGGAGCCAAACAGCAGGCGTGCCGGCGGATAGCCCGGGTCCTCCATGGCCACCAGACTGCCCGACCGGGTCAAGACCCGCGAGATCAGATCCAGGGCCTGTTGTGCACCGTTGCACACCACTACGTCATCGTCCTGACAATTGACCCCGCGGGAAAACGCAATATGCCGGGCAATGGCATTGCGCAGCGCCGGCAAACCCTCGGGCTGACTGTAGAAGCCCTTGGCGCTGGCGATCTGGCGCAAGGCGTGGGCGGTACAACGTCGCCAGTCGTCCAGGGGAAACTGCCCTTTGCCGGTGGCGCCGCCGATGAAGTCATAACGCAGCGCACCTTCAAGGGGGGGATGGCGCATCAGGTCCGGCATGTTGCGCCAGGTCTCGACGACATCGGCGCCGGCCAGCTCGCGGTGGCTTTGTTTGCGCACGATTGGGGCCGGGCGCGCATTGACATAGGTGCCCTTGCCAATGATGCCGGTGAGAAAGTTTTCGTAGGTCAGTTGGGCGTAGGTGTCGGACACGGTCTTGCGTGAGACGCCCAGTTGTTCAGCGAGCAAGCGGCTGGGCGGCAGTTGCGTGCCGGCGGCCAGGCGACCACTTTCGATGGCACTGCGCAGTTGTTGATACAACTGGCCCGCCAGGTCTTTGCGGCCGTTGATGACAACATGAAGTTCCATACCCGCGCGCTCCTGGGCGATTGTGTGGCGCTAGCCCGCAAAGGCGCAAGATTAACCGCATTGTGCGTATGCATAGAAGTTGCGTGGAGAAAATCGCGCTGATTGGTCTGCTATGAACTGGTCCGGTTTTTTTCGACACATTGGATCTGTCGCGCAGCGTGCTCACGGCCTACCGTGGAGATACCGATCAGCACGGAATTGCGCCATGAGCCAGCGTCTGGATTACTACAGTGCGTCCCCAGGGGCGATGAAAGCCATGATTGGCCTTGAGGCGCTAAGCAGTCGCCTGAGTATAGAGCCGGGATTGCTGCATCTGATCAAGATCCGTGCCTCGCAGCTTAACGGCTGTGCGTTTTGCACCGACATGCATTCTGTGGATGCGCGTCGCCTGGGTGAGAGCGAGCGGCGCCTGTTCGCCGTGGCGGTGTGGCGCGACAGTGGCTTTTTCACCCCCCGCGAACGCGCCGCCCTGGCTTGGACCGAGGCGGTAACGCTGTTGGCCGAAAGCCAGGTGCCGGATGAGGTCTTTGCCCAGGCCCGCGCCGTGTTCAGCGAGGAGGAACTGGTCGACCTCACGCTGGCGATCAGCACCATCAACAGCTGGAACCGGCTGGCGGTGAGTTTCCGCCAGAGCCCCGGTTCCTGATGGTTGATCGATCTGCCTGCTCCCGTCAGGCCGTGAAGTCGCTGGCATGCAGCTCCTTGACCCCCACCAGTTCGAATTCGAACTCGGCGCTGGCGTCGGCATTTACACTGCCGTAGAGGATGCCATCGGCAAAGCGCAGTTGACCGGTGGCATCGGCGCTAAAGGCATTGCTGCCAATGAACGTGAAGGTGTCGATCTCGGCGGTCAGCGGATTGGCGTCCAACCCGGTGAAGTCCAGTTGGTCGAACTCGGTGCTCTTGAAGCCGCTGATGACATCGCGTAGCGCCCCGATGCCCATGTCCGACAGTGCTTCGAATGCATATGTGTCTGCACCCGTACCGCCGCTCAGGCTGTCAGTGCCTGCGCCGCCGATCAACCGGTCATCGCCCGAGCCACCCACCAGCGTATCGTTGCCCGCCCCACCGTTGAGCACGTTGGCGCCGCTGTTACCCGTCAGGTTGTCGGCGTAGGCACTGCCGGTCAGGTTCTCGACATACTTGAAGGTGTCAAGGCCCGAACCCACGGTGTTCTGTTGCGCGGAGGTGGACAGGGTGGCCGTGACACCGGCCATGGCCCGTTCGAACGAGACCGTGTCATTTCCATCACGGCCGTCCAGCACGTTGTTGCCGGCCCCGGCAAACAGTATGTTGTCCAACGCATTACCGGTGCCATTGGCGGCGTCGGGGGTATCGATGTACAGGTTTTCGACGTTGTTGTTGAGGGTATAGGCCGTCAAGCTGCTGTGCACGCTGTCGATCCCGCCAGACACCGGGTTGCTGTTGGTCTCGATCACGGTATCGCCGGTGTTGTCGACATAGTAAGTGTCGTTGCCATCGCCCCCGCTCATGCTGTCGGCCCCGGCGGCGCCATCAAGCACGTTGTTGGCGGCGTTACCGGTGATGAAATTGCGCCGTTCATTGCCGGTGCCGTTGATGTCCGATACGCCGGTGAGCACCAGATTCTCCAGGTTATCGCCCAACGTCCAACTGACCGAGGCCTGCACCGTGTCGATCTGTGCGGTCGAGGTGTTGCTTTCCACCACGCTGTCGAACGCGTTGTCGACCACATAGATGTCGTTGCCGTCGCCGCCGGTCAAGCTGTCGGCGCCCAGGTCTCCGTCCAGGGTGTCGTTGCCCGAGCTGCCCACCAGCGTATCTGCCTGGTCGGTACCGGAAATCATCCCGCCTTCGTTCTGGGCATCGTCGAATATGTCCTGCACGCTGTTGTTGTCATCAGGATTGCCCTGGAAACCCAGGTCATCGGCGATGTAATCGGCCAGGCGCTGGCCGACGATTTCCGCCGATTCCTCGTGCAAGTGCCAGACGTCGTCGGGATACACCAGTGGGTCGACTTCGTAGCGCAAGGGCAGATCGGTGTAGTCCACGGCCAGTTTCACGTCCGCGCGCTCGGCGGCGATGGCCTCCTGGGTGGCGCGGACATAACCGACACCTTCGACAATGTCGGCGATCTTTTCTTCCGAATAGCCACGGGCACGCGCCGCGTCCTGTTGGTAGTGCCCGGTCTCCATCAGGTACACGTTGAAACTGCCGAACTGGGCGTGCAGGTAATCAAACACGGCCAGCGTTGCGGTCTTGTAGGCCGCCGCCGCAGCTTCCTTGTCGGAGGCGCGGGCGATTTCCTGGGCCGCTTCCTCGCCTTGGCCCCAAACAATGCCCATGGTGACGTTGTCGATGGCCCTGAGTTCGGCAAGCTGATCCTGCAACAACGCCACGGCGCGCAACAGCGCAGGCCCCGGTTGGTTGGTGTCGGTCAGCCACCAGCACAACTTGAGCTCCTCGGCGCCCAGGGTCGACAGGCCATTGACCGTACTGCCACCCACCGCGATGTCGATGCCATTGCCGTCGGCATCCTCGAACTGACTGCGTACGTCATAAGAGGTGTACTTGTTCAGGTCATTGACCAGCATCGACGTACCGGACTGATCATCGTCCTCAGTCATGCGCAGCAGGCGCGCATTGGACTGGCCGAGGGTTGGCAGGTAGAGGATGTCCTGCTGGGCGCGCTCGCCGAACACGAAGTCATCGGCGGTCAGGGTGTTGAGGTAGTTACCGCTGAGGGCGATTTCGAAGCGATTGCCGTCGGCATCCGCTTCGCTGGATTTGACATAGGTCTTGTCGCCGGCCGAGTTGAGGGTCATGTACAGCGTGCCGTTGCTGCCATTGCCGAGGCCGAGATAGCCCAGGCCGGAGACGTCGATCTTGTCGACGCCCACGGTGAAGTCATAGATCGTGTCCGTGGCCGTGACCCCGCCGGTGTCGTAGTCGCGGTAGCTGTCGAGCACGTTGGTGTAGCGGAAGGTGTCGGCACCGTCGCCACCGTACAACGCGTCGCGACCGGCGCCACCATCGACAATGTCCGCGCCAGTGCCGGCCCTGATCGTGTCGTTGCCGCCCAGGCCGAGGATCAAGTCCGCGCCCGCGGTGCCAGTGAGGGATTCGGCGTTGTTGGTTCCGGTGATGGTATTGGCCGGCGCATCGGCCACTGCCAGGGCGAAGCTGTCGCTCACCGAGGCACCTGACGGATCGGTGGCCTTGACCAGTACGTTGTAGTTGCCTGCTGCCGTGCTGGTGGGTGTGCCAGCGAAAGTCAGATTGCTGGCATTGAAGCTCAGCCAGGCGGGCAGGGCACTGCCATCGGCCAAGGTGGCGGTGTAGGTCAGCACATCCTGATTGGCGTCGCTGAAGCTGTCGGAGGTCACGGTGTAGGTGAACGGCGTACTTTCGGTAGCGTTCTGGTCGAGCAGGGGGATAACCACCACGGGCGCCACATTGCTGGGGGTGTTCTCGTCGGCGAAGACGAAATGACTGGCGGTCAGGCTGCTGACCAGGTTACCCGCCAGCGACACTTCGAAACGGTTGCCGTTGGCATCGACCGTGAGGTCTTTGAGGTAGGTGCGGTTGGTCGAGCTGCTATAGGTCACCAGCAGCGTGCCGCCCTGGCCATTGCCCAGACCGGTATAGCCGAGGGCCGATACATCGATCTTGTCGGCGGCCACGTCGAAATCGAGGATCTGGTCACTGGCGCTGGTGGAACTGGTGCGGTAGCTGTCGAGTTTGGAGGTATAGCGAAACACGTCGGCACCCGCGCCGCCGGTGAGTTTGTCCACGCCAGTGCCGCCCACCAGAATGTCGTTGCCAGCCCCGCCATTGAGGGTGTCGTTACCGGCGCCGCCATACAGTTGTTCGTTGGCCGCGGTACCGGTCAACGTGTCGTTGTTCGGCGTGCCATTGATCACGATGGGCGCGGCGGGCACGTCCTGCACCGCCAGGGTGAAGCTGTCGCTGACGGTGGCGTTGCTGCCGTCGGTCGCCGTGACCTGTATGGAATACGTGCCTGATGCTGTATCGCTTGGCGTGCCGCTGAATGTGCGGCTGGCGGCATCGAACACCAGCCAGCCGGGCAGGGCGCTGCCGTTGGCGAGGGTGGCGGTATAGCTGAGGCTGTCGTTGTCCGGGTCGGTAAAACTGGTGGCCGGCACCACGTAGCTGAACGGAGTGTTTTCGGTCGCATTCTGATCCAGCAACGGCGTGGCCAACACCGGTGCCTGATTGGTGGGCGAGGCGGTGGCGAAGACAAAATTGGCGCCGGTCAATGTGTCGAGGTAGTTGCCCTCCAGCGCCACTTCGAAGCGGTTGCCATTGGCGTCGGCGGTCAGGGATTTGATGTAGGTCTTGGTCCCGGCGCTGTTGAGTACCACGTACACGGTGTCGTTTTTGCCGTCGCCAAGGCCGGTGAAGCCCATGGCCGACAGATCGATCTTGTCGGCGCTGACATCGAAATCGGTGATCACATCGCCCAGGTTGACGCCGCCGGTGTTGTAGTTGCGGTAGCTGTCCAGACGGTTGGAAAACACAAAGGTATCGGCCCCGGTGCCACCGGTGAGGGTGTCCATGCCGGCACCGCCGTCGAGCTTGTCGTCGCCCGCGCCACCACTGAGGCTGTCGTTGCCCGCCAGACCCAGCAGGGTGTCGGCCGAGTCACTGCCGATCAGCGAGTCACTGCCACTGGTGCCGGTGACCACCCGATTGAAGATGAAGTTGCTGGCGGTCAGGGTACTGGTCAGGTTGCCCGACAGAATCAGCTCGAAGCGATTGCCGCTGGCGTCGGCATCGTAATCCTTGATGTAGGTGCGGTCGCTGCTGGCGCTGTAGCTGATCTGCAATGTGCCGCCACGGCCATTGCCCAGGCCGGTGAAGCCCAGGCCCGCGAGGTCGATCTTGTCCTGGGTAACGTCGAAATCAGTGATGGTGTCGTCGAAGCTGGTGGTGGCGTTGCGGTAACTGTCGGACTGGCTGGCGAAGCGGAACGTATCGGCGCCGGTGCCGCCAGTCAGTCTGTCGATGCCCGCGCCACCCACCAGGATGTCGTCACCCGCGCCGCCATTGATGGTGTCATTGCCGGCACCGCCGTAGAAAATCTCGTTGGCGGCGCTGCCCAGCAAGGTGTCGTTGCCGGCGGTACCTTGCACGGTGGTCACCGGTACCGTGGCGCTGACATAGCTGCCGTCGCCATAGACCAGCGTCGCGCCCTTACTGGTGTGACTGATGGTGTTGGCGATGATCGCATTGCGGTCGGTGCCGTCTTCGTTGCGTTCGGCAACGCCGTAGGTCGACAGGTCGCTGCCGCTGATGATGTTGCCCTGGATCAGGTTGTCGCTGCCGTTGAAGTAGCGACCGGACACGCCCAGGGTGTCGTCGTAGGACTGGATGATGATTTCCGGTACCGGATTGCCCAGGGAGTTGTTGTTGAGGGTGTTGTCGATGACTTCAACGTGGTTGCTGCCGTAGATGCGGATCCCGGCGCTGGCGTTGTCGTGGATGTCGACGCCGCTGACGGTGACGTCGCTGGACAGCTTGATCAGTACGCCTTCGCCGCCGTTGCCATACACCTCGCCGCCGGTGATGGTGATGTTGCTGGGGGAGGGGATGTCCTCGCTGCCGCGCTGCACCACGATACCGTTGCCGCCGTTGTTGTAGGCAACGTTATTGGTGAGGGTGAAGTCGTGGGTGCTGGTGACAACGTTGAAACCATGGCGGTCATTGTCGTAGGCGACGTTGTTTTCAAAGGTGCTGTCACTGAGGAAGTCAGCAACAAAACCGTCCAGGCCGTTGCCGTGGGACACGCTGTTCTTGATGACCATGTTGACGGTCTGCTCGTGGGGGTCGAAGCCGTACCCGGAGCAATCCTTGATCTCGACGCTGTCGAGGGTGACGTTGGAGTCGTAGCCTTCTTCGCCGGGAATGTAGCCGTTGAACCAGCCGTCGATCTTGCCTGTGGTGTTGTCGCGATTGCCGTCGATGGTGAGATGGCTGACGCCGAAATCGTGGGTTTCTTCACCGTAGGCCGAGCGGATGATGCCGGTGATCTTGGTGTCGGAGCCGTCGGCCACCTTGACGGTGGTTTCGCCCATGCCGTCGCCGTACAAATAGACGTTGCTCTTGAGCATCAGGCAACCGTCGGAGGGTTCCTCGCCGGCCGAAACGATGTAAGTCCCGGTCGGCATGTACACCTGCCCGCCGCCTGCGGCAGCCGCCGCATCAATGGCACTTTGTATTGCCGCCGTGTCGTCGGTGATGCCATCTCCTTTGGCGCCAAAATTTTGTACGTTGAAAATCATGAGCTTATCTCCGTATCGGGCTGGAACCACGGTAGAAGCCAATATTCCATCGGCGGCCACCGTGTTATGACCCGCAGGAGCGCAAAAGTTGTGACCGCATATCGGCTGAGCGTCAAAAAAACGAACGGGCTGATCAACGGTCGGAACGACTTCAGCAACAGATAACGTTCTGTTGACGTTTTTTGGGTTGCACAACCCTTGTGGGAGCGAGCCTGCTCGCGATAGCGGTGTGTCAGTCGATGGGATGCAAGCCGAACCGACGCTATCGCGAGCAGGCTCGCTCCCACAGGTGCGGTATCGGATTTCCTTGATTGGCATCAACCCCCAATCCGAAGCCGCGGGATAACCTCGACTAAACCATCGCCCGATGATTCAGGGGCGACCGAGGAGCCCATGAGCTATCCGCTATTCCTGACATTGCACCTGTTTGCCGCGCTGGTTTTCATTGGCACGGTGTTCTTCGAGGTGCTGTTCCTGGAGAGCATCCGCAAACAGCTGCCCGCCAAAGTCATGGTGCTGCTGGAACAGGGCATCAGCCGGCGTGCCCGGCAGTTGATGCCCTGGGTGTTGCTGACGCTGTTCGGTGCCGGCGCTGCCATGGTCTGGCTGCGGTACTGGCCGACGCTTTCCGCGCCATGGGAGTCTTCTTTCGGGTTGCTGCTGGGCCTGAAAATAGCCTTGGCGGGCAGCGTACTCGGGCATTTCCTCTGGGCCATGTGGCTGTTCAGAAGCGCCCGCATGAACGCCCGTTACGTGCAGATCATCCATACCAGCGTGTTCATTCATCTGCTGGCAATCGTGCTGTTGGCCAAGGGGATGTTTTACCTGACCTGGTGAGCGGTTGCGGGGCGTATGCAGGGCGCTTGATACAGGTCAAGGCGACCCATCGGGACAAGTCCGACACTGTGCCTGCGCAGCCATTCGGAGATTGTCATGTTCGACCTGTTCCACACCCCCGGCGATCGAGCCCCGCGCCGTACCCCGGCGGTGGCTGATGTCGATTGCCCGGTCGGTACGCGCAAATTCCATACGGGGGTTGGCTCGCTCGATCTGCTTCGGGAGTTGCGCGACAGCCGCCATAAACGGCGGCCGCTGTCCCTGGCGGTGCATCTGCCTTCGCGCTTGCGTTTGTCATCGTGTTCGCCCCTGGCGAGCGTGTGCCGGTGTGGCGAGATCGAGGGCTATCTGCAACACCTGACCTATGAAATCGGACTGGTCGGTTGTCACTTGGGCGCAGGGCGTCGGGTCGAGGCGTTCTGCCTGACTGGCGGTACGCCGGTGATCGCCCATTTGCAGCGGCTGATGGATGACCTGCGCAAACGTTTCGAGTTCTGTGAATACGACAGCGCCGAACACAGCATCGAGGTCGACCTGCATCACACCGACTGGTCCACCATGGGGCTGATTCGCGACCAAGGGTTCACCCACGTCAGCATCGGCGTGCCAGACATTGGCCTGGACAGCGATTTGTCCGTGGATTGCTATCAGAACCCGGCACCGATTCATTCGCTGATCGATGCCGCGCGAACCTTCGGTTTCCGTTCCATCAACATCGATCTCGGTTATGGCCATGCCTGGCAAACGCCCCACAGCTTCGCGCGCAAACTGGCCACGCTGATCGAACTGGAGCCCGACCGGCTGCATGTGTTCGACTACGCCCATGCGCCGTATCGTTATCGTTCGAAAAAACACCAAGCGGCGGATGCCTTCAGCAGCCAGGCCGATACAGACACCATGCGCCAAATCTGCTGCGAGCAACTGACCGGGGCGGGGTATCACTACATCGGGTTGGGGCAGTTCGTCAGGGCGGACGATGACCTGGCCGTCGCCCAAGAGCACGGGCGCCTGCACCGCAATTGCCAGGGTTTCACTCGGCGCGGTTGCTGTGACCACTTGGGTTTCGGCCTGTCGGCCATCACCCAGATCGAACACTTGTACGTGCAGAACACCGATGACCTGCTGGAGTACTGCCAGCAGCTGGACGCCGGGCAGTTGCCTGTGTGTCGCGGCTGGCGCTGTGAAGCGCAGGACCTGCTCAGGGCCGCAGTGACCGAGCAACTTGCCTGCGACCTGGAGCTGGATATCCCGGCCATGGAAGCGCGTTTCGGCGTGGTGTTGCGCGATTATTTCGCGTCCATCTGGCCGCAGCTGGAGGTATTGCGCAGCCAGGGTTTGATCGAATTGACCAGCCGTTTTATTGGCATCTTGCCCGCCGGGCGCCTGAGTGTGGATGCGATCTGCAATCTGTTCGATCCAGTTCCCGACGACGCAGGCACTTTGACCGGCCCCTTTGACAGGTTGACCCCATCATGAATGCTGTATCCGCTTTCAATCGCGCCCTGGTCGAGAAGTACGACCGTCCGGGGCCGCGCTACACCTCCTATCCGACGGCCCCGCAGTTCCATCAGGCCTTTGCCATGGATGAGTACCGCCAGGCCGCCGAGCTGAGCAACCAGGCCCCGGTGCCCAAACCCTTGTCGGTCTACATCCATATTCCGTTCTGCCAGAGCCTTTGCTACTACTGCGCGTGCAACAAAATCATTACTCGCAAGACTCATCGCGCCGCTGAATACCTGACTTACCTCAAGCGTGAGATCGGCCTGCAGGCGGCGTTGTTCGACCGTTCGCGCAAACTGACGCAACTGCACCTGGGCGGTGGCACGCCGACCTATCTGACCCATGAGCAACTGGCCGATCTGATGGAGTGCCTGCACCAGGCGTTCGACATGGACGACAGTGACGCCCATGAGTTTTCCATCGAGGTTGATCCGCGGACCATCGATGCGCAACAGATCCAGGGGTTGCGCCAGCTGGGGTTCAATCGCCTGAGCTTCGGCGTCCAGGATTTCGATGCCCAGGTGCAAGCCGCGGTCAATCGGGTGCAGAGCGAGGCCCAGGTCGTCGAGTTGGTGGAGGCGGCCCGGCTGGCGCGTTTCAAGTCCGTCAGTGTCGATCTGATCTACGGCTTGCCGCTGCAAACCATCGCCAGTTTCGATGTGACCCTGAGCAAGATCATCGCCCTGCGTCCTGACCGGATCGCCGCCTACAGCTATGCGCATCTGCCGCAACGGGTGCGGGCGCAACGGATGATCCGACCCGAAGACATGCCGCCGCCGGAGCGCAAGCTGGAGTTGCTGGAACTGACCATCAATCGTCTGACCGAAGCCGGTTATGTCTACATCGGCATGGACCATTTCGCCTTGCCGGACGACGAGTTGGTGCGCGCTCGGGTCCAGGGCACGCTGCAACGCAACTTCCAGGGGTATTCCACCCATGCCGATTGCGATTTGATCGGCCTGGGTGTGTCTTCGATCGGTAAGGTCGGTGACAGCTATGGTCAGAACGTCAAGGAGCTTTCCCAGTACTACGCTCGCCTGGATCAAGGCCTGCTGCCAGTGCAGCGTGGCTATCGCCTGAGCGACGATGACCGGTTGCGCCGCGAGGTCATCAGCGAATTGATGTGCCATGGACGGATCGATTTCACCCGGATCCAGATCAGTCACGGTGTGGGTTTCAACGAGTACTTTGCCGATGCCCTGGTCCGGCTTGAGGAACTGGTGCGCGACGGACTGCTGGAGATCCACCCCGACTCGCTGGTGCTGCTGCCCCAGGGGCAATTGATGATGCGCAACGTGGCCATGGCTTTCGACGCGTACCTGGGCGTGGACCAGACGGTCCAGTATTCGCGTACGGTTTGACGAGCGCTCCCGCTGGCTGCGCAGCCAGCGGGGATAACCCCCTCGCCACAGGCCGTGCGCCAGGCAGGTTGCCCTTCAACCTCCAGGCTGCAGCACCCTGCCCAGAAAGGCCGCCGTTCGACTTTCCTGGCATTTCGCGACCTTCGCCGGAGCCCCGCATACCACGACTTTCCCGCCCTGGCTCCCAGCGCCCGGGCCGATGTCGATGACCCAATCACTCTGCGCCACCACGCGCATATCATGCTCCACCACAACCACGCTGTGGCCTTCATCCACCAGGCGATTTAATTGCACCAGCAAGCGATCCACGTCCTGGGGATGTAAGCCGTTGGTTGGCTCATCCAGCACGTACAAAGTGGCGCCCCGGGCTTTGCGTTGCAGCTCGGTGGCCAGTTTGATGCGCTGGGCCTCGCCGCCGGACAGTTCCGTGGCCGGTTGGCCCAGGCGCAGATAACCCAGCCCGATATCCTGCAGCACTTGCAGTGAGCGCTTCGCCGACGCCTGCTCGGCAAACACCTCAAGCGCCTGGTTCACGGTCAGTTGCAACACCTGAGCGATATTCAGCCCCTGCCAGTTCACTTCAAGGGTCTGGGGGTTGTAGCGATCCCCGTGGCACGTGGGGCAGGGTGCATACACGCTGGGCATGAACAACAGCTCGACGCTGACGAAACCCTCGCCCTCGCAGGTTTCGCAACGGCCTTTGGCGACATTGAAGGAGAACTGTCCCGCATCGAAACCCAGTTCCTGCGCCTGAGGCGTGGCGGCGAACAATTTACGTACGTGATCGAACAGCCCGGTGTAGGTAGCGAGGTTGGAGCGCGGGGTGCGGCCGATGGGTTTCTGGTCCACCTGGACCAGCCGCTTGACCGACTCGAGTCCGGCGGTGACGTGGCCACCGCTGGTTTGCAGCGGTTCATCTTCCAGGCTTTGTTCGTCGGCTTCGGCGTTGTGGCTGGCCTGGCCCAGATGGCCACCCACCAGGTCCAGCAGGGCCTGGCTGACGAGGCTGGATTTACCCGAGCCGGAAATGCCGGTCACGGCGCTGAAGCAACCCAAGGGAAAGGCGGCGCTGAGGTTATCCAGATTGTTGCGGGTGATGCCTTCCAGGCGTAGCCAATCCTTGGGTGTTCGAGGCGTACGCCCCGCAGCGCTGTTCTGGGCAAACAGGTAGGCGCGGGTGCGTGACTCCGGCACCTGCCGCAGGCCCGCGGGTGGACCGCTGTAGAGGATTTTTCCGCCTTGTTCCCCCGCGTCGGGGCCGACGTCGATGAGCCAGTCGGCGCGGCGCATGGTGTCCAGGTCGTGTTCGACCACAAACACCGAATTACCCGAGGCCTTGAGGCGTTGCAGGGCTTGGAACAGCGCTTCGCTGTCGGCCGGGTGCAGGCCGGCGGAGGGTTCATCCAGCACATAGATCACGCCGAACAGCTGGGAGTTGAGCTGGGTTGCCAGGCGCAGGCGTTGCAGCTCGCCGGAAGACAGCGTCGGTGTGCTGCGCTCCAGGGCCAGGTAGCCGAGGCCCAGGTCGATCAAGGTGACGATGCGCTCCAGCAATTCAGCGGCGATGCGTTGGGCGGCCAGGCGTTTTTCCAGGGACAGATTGTGGGTGTGGCGTGCATCAGGCCCACCGGCGTGGGGATTTTCACCCCGGGCGGCGCGTTGCTCGCGGGCCTCGCGGGTTTGCTGGTGGGTGAGGGTTGTTCCCGGTTCCTCGGCTTGTGCCAGATAATCGGGGGCGGCAACGCCCTTGAGCACCTCGGCCAGTTCCAGCAACGGCAGGTGGGACAGTTCGGCGATGTCCAGGCCGGCAAAGGTCACCGTCAGTGCCTGGCGCTTGAGGCGTTTACCTTCGCACACCGGGCAAGGGCTGGCGCGCATGTATTGCGCCACGCGTTTGCGCATCTGGGCGCTTTGGGAGTGCATGAACGTGTGCAGCAGGTAGCGTCGGGCGCCGCTGAACGTGCCTTGATAGCTGGGCTCGAGTTTGCGCTTGAGGGCTGCGCGGGTCTGGGCCGGGGTGAGCCCGGCGTACACCGGGACAGTGGGGGTTTCTTCGGTGAAGAGAATCCAGTCACGCTGCTTTTTGGGCAGGTCGCGCCAAGGAACGTCGACGTCATAACCCAGGGTTACCAGGATGTCTCGCAGGTTCTGGCCCTGCCAGGCCATGGGCCAGGCCGCCACGGCGCGTTCGCGGATGGTCAACGAAGGGTCCGGCACCATGGACGCTTCGGTCACTTCATAGACCCGGCCCAGGCCGTGGCACTGCTGGCAGGCCCCCTGAGGCGTGTTGGGCGAGAAATCCTCGGCGTACAGCATCGGTTGGTCGGCCGGGTAGCTACCCGCTCGGGAGTAGAGCATGCGGATCAGGCTCGACAAGGTGGTGACGCTGCCCACCGAGGATCGCGCGCTGGGCGTGCCGCGCTGCTGTTGCAAGGCCACCGCTGGCGGCAGACCTTCGATACTGTCCACGTCCGGCACGCCCACCTGGTCGATCAGGCGCCGGGCATAAGGCGCGACTGACTCGAAATAACGGCGCTGGGCTTCGGCATAAAGCGTGGAAAAGGCCAGCGACGACTTGCCCGACCCCGACACGCCAGTGAATACCACCAGGGCATCGCGAGGGATGTCGACGTCGACATTCTTGAGGTTGTGCTCGCGGGCGCCACGCACCCGGACGAAACCGGTGTCTTCAGGCAATGGCGAAGCGGAGGCGGGACCGGAGCGTGGGGGCATGGAGCGTTCCTTGTTTGCGTCTGTTCAACGCGTGGAGGCTTTCTGGCGAAACGGCGTCACTCTGAGAGTGGAACCTGAGTCACAGCACTGATATTTATGCGACCGGGTTCGTCGATTCTCGTGCAATAAAAATTTTCTCCGAAGCGAAGAGATGAGAAAAGCTTCGCAATTGTCATGGAAACGGACCCCGGATGCCTCGATCAAAGCTGTTCACTGCTCTGTTTGTTGCGCTGCTGTGGATGATAACCAGCGTGGCCCGCAGTGATAACCAGCGGCGTGTTCGCCATTTTCGCGTTCAGGATGGCGCCCCAGGCGTACCGTGTTTCCAATCTGCCGCGCCGATCAATCTTCCCCGGCCGCACCCGGCATCCCACCAGATGACCCGCAGCAAAGGCGCTTGCTGCGCGATCAGGATCGCTTGTGTCGGGTCGCTTTCAACGAAGTGCGTGCACCCCAATTGTACGCATGCCCGGGCTTTGTAGAGGGCAACCTGTTCTGGGCTGTCGTTGCACGAGCGGGTATCTCTCATGATCAGCGGTGTCCCGCCATGGCCGTGCTGGCTTAGCCAGGCTTGAGTACGAACGCGATCCATCTCCGGGCGCCCGGTGATAATCGCCTTCACCCGCCCCAGAGGTGGCAGCTGCTTGAAGGGCTCGAGGCGGTCGCGTTCGCCAAGCGCCGCACTCAAGTCCGCCGCATAACGTTGGAGCGGGATATCTGGAAGCAGTATTCCGTCGAGGTCGATGGCGTACACGTCGTAATCATGGTCATGGGCCATCCTGCCGGTACGCCCGCCACCGGTGTCGATCCAGCGATCGCGATAGGCGCAGGTAAGGGCTTGGCGCTCCCAAGGGAACTGCAAGAAATACCCTCGCCCGTCCAGCCCGTAATCGGGGCGTATACCGCTTAGGTCGTCAAAGCCGACAGTGAAAACCCTCACGATCAATCCCCTGCGCTGCAAGAATGCCAGGCAGTCCTTCAGGGTGTGCCCGGTGCCAGCGATGTCTTCACAGAGCAACACCTTGCTGCCTGGAGGAGGAAGGGGGATCGACGAGTCCCAAATCACGCTCCGATCGACCCGGTAATAGCGCAAAAAGGCCGGTTCAACGCCCGTGGCATGCGAGACCATCAGCGCTAAGGGGCCTCCACCTCGCAATATACCGATGATGCTACTGAACGCTTCTTCGAGAAGCGTAGGCTGTATCGACGCGACCAAGCGATCCATCTGCTCATACGAGATAGGCAGCACGGGTTTGAGCACGTGCGATTTCTGGACAGACACTGTTTTATCCGGTGATGAAAGCGAGTGTTCGGTGGGTGCTTGATGGCCCTACGGAGCCGTCACAGGGCTATGGGGTTGGCACAGGGTTCGATGTCCAGTCGTTTGACTCACCACCGTCGGCGTCTATTAAGGAAAGTCTGAAGGACAGATCGCGATACTCGCCCTTTGCTTTCAACCAACGGCAGCAGAGAACGGACGGCATCGCTGCGCAGGTAAAGCGAAGCCCAGGCCGCAATGCCCAACATCCCACTGATGATCTGCGAGGCGGAGCCCAATTCACCCAGGCGCAAATGGGTGCAAATGGCACCACCCAGGAATCCTGTCACCAGTATTGCGCCCAACACGGCGGTTCTCGGAATCATGTAGAGCACGGTGCAAACCAGGATTATGCTGCCAATGACAGAGGAGAGGTGATCGGGGAATCCGGTCAGCTCCATGTTTTTTGCGAGGACTTGGGGCGCGAAAATATTCACACCGGCGTCGGCAAGTAATGCCAACACCACCAGAGCGCCCAGGACTCTGCCCGTCCAGTGCGCGACGCTGGTTTTTTTCTGCATATCTGAAATCATGATTATGACCGTGGTAAAACTCATTGGGTGGGTTGACGCACACGCGTTAATTCAAGCAAGGCCCGGTTCTCCCGCAGGGTTCGGCGCAGCCCTCGGCGAGTGGCCGGCTCGAACACAGTCACCGGCGCCTGCTGACGCTCAAAGCTCGTAAGTGGTCCATATAGCCTCCACGGCCCGCTCACCGATCACGACGCACGGAGCCATCGTATTGCCGCTCGTGACATGCGGCATGATGGAGGCATCGGCAATGCGCAGGCCCTGGACTCCATAGACTCGCAGTTGACCATCGACCACGGACATCGCGTCCTGGCCCATTTTTGCCGTACCGCATTGGTGCCAGTAAGTAACGGCAGCGTTGCGAGCGTAATGTTCGAGCGATTGGGTGTTGAGTTTTCCAGGCAGGCTTTCACGTTTGACCAAGCCCTTGAAGGGCGCCTGCGCGCCCAGTTCCTGGACAAATCGGATGTTTTCCAGCGCGTTGCGCCGGTCGGTCGGATGCGACAGCGTGTTGGGTTCAATGATGGGGGCATCGGTCACATTCGGGCCGCTGAGCTTGACCCGGCCGCGACTTTCCGGATGGGCAAGGCCAGCGAACATTGTCCAGCCATGTGCGGGAACGCCGAGTGAGGCGTTCTCTGCGCTGGGCACTGGAAATTCAACTTGGCAGTGGAACATATCGGGGAGATGCAAAGCGCTTTCGCTGCTCCAGTAGAGCGTCGCCTCCGAGCCGCCGTAACCCACCGGCTGTGGAGCCGCGTATTCGAAAATAACGGCAAAGGACACGTGGTCCTGATGATTGGCGCCAACGCCGGGGAGATGCTGGACGAGCGGAATACCATGGCGCTGCAGTTCCTCCTCCGGCCCCACGCCTGATTGCATCAGGACCTTGGGGGTGTTGACCGCCCCCAACGAAAGAATGACTTCGTGATCGGCGTAAAAGCACTCGATCTGCCCATCTTTTATGGTTTGTACGCCGATGGCGCGTTGGTCCCTGAAGAGCACGCGACTGACAAGCGTATCAGTCAGGACCGTGAGGTTGGGCTGACCACAGCGTGGAGCGACGTAGGCGCGGTAAATGGAATTACGCCGGCCGTCCTTGACGATGAGGTCGTTCAAGGCTGCACCTCCGCGGCCTTCCATCATGGCGCCGTTCGGGTTCTCGAAAGCCGGTATACCCATGCCGGCAGCCGCACTGATCATGGCGTTGGCAATCGGTTGGGCGTCTCGCACAGGCGCGACATGAACCGGTCCGCCCTTGCCGCGACGCACCGGATCGCAGGTGCCCTGATAGTCTTCCACGCGTTGATAAATTTTCAGGACCGACGCGTAGTTCCACGCCGGGTCGCCACTGAGTGCGGCGAAGTCTTCCCAGTCGTTTTTATGGCCGCGGGCCCACAGCATGACATTGACGCTGGACCCGCCCCCCAAGCCGCGGCCCATATTCAATGGGATTTTCCGGTCGTTGAGATGAGGGTTCGCGGCGCCCACGAAGTTCCAGTCGCGCTCGGTGCCCAGGTTCAGCGGCCAATTCCCCGGTTCCAGCACGTGGGGGTGGTCATCGCTGCCTCCCGCCTCGATGAGCAACACTTCCACCTCGGGATTCTCGGCCAGTCGTCCGGCCACGACGGAGCCGGCGGTTCCCGCGCCACAGACGATGAAATCGAAATGGTGTTTATTCCGTGCGCAATTCATAGGCATGAGCGAGGTTCCTTGGTCGGGGTGGTATCGCTCGCCAGGTTCAAGCGTAGATCGAGGTGCAAAATCATTGCTGGGGAGAACATGCGGTGAATCTCGCTAGGGTATTGATAGGGGAAGCCGGGCACGATGACGGGTCAATCGACTGCCGTTTTGTTTGCTGGGCAATGAGTGACGGCAGGGGGGCAAAAGGTTCCAACGGATGTTTGCCGGCGGCTGGGTAGCAGGAGGCGAAGCTCAATCTCGCCAGATGTGATGACTGCTGCGAGGGAAGTGCGTTGCGTCCGAGCTTCCGCCAACCTGTCCTGAGACCGGTTGCAATCCATCCTGACGCAGCACTTCCCTCGATCCCGGCGCAGAAGAGGCCTGAAATTATTGGCTCTTCTGAACAGCCTGGATGATGACTTTTGCAACATCTGCCGGGCGTGACTGTTGCGGCACGTGGCTGGCGTCGATTTCGGTGACCTTGGCACCGATCTTCTTGGCGAAAGCTCGCTGCAGATCAGGCTGGATCATCCGGTCTTCCTTGGCCACGACGTACCAGGATGGCTTGCCTTTCCAGGCGGCGGCGCTGGTTTTGTCATCGAATGCCGAGGCGCGGATCGGCCCTTGCGTCGCGGCCATTACCGCGGTTTGCTCTGCGGAAAGATCCTGGGCAAAACCGGTGGCCATGCCCTCGGCGGTCATGTACAAGAAACCGTTTTTGTCGGCGGCGATGTCTTTCACGCCGGACGGAGCAGGGTAGTCCTTGCCCAGGTTTTTACTGGCTTGACCGGCATCCGGAGCGAACGCGGCGACGTACACCAGGCTGCGTACTTTCTTGTCGGTGCCAGCCTCGCTGATGACGGTACCGCCCCAGGAGTGGCCGACCAATACGACATCGTTCTCCTGGTTGTTCAGCACACGTTGCGTGGCGGCGACATCGTCAGCCAGCGAGGTCAGCGGGTTTTGTACCACGGTGACCTTGATGCCTTCCGCCTGCAGCAGCGGGACGACCTTGCCCCAATCGGATCCGTCGGCGAAAGCGCCATGGACGATGACGACAGAAGGTTGCTGCGCCGCGGCATGGACCGCGCCGCCGAACAATGAACAGGTCATGGCGAGTGTGAGGGCAAGGGCCTTGGGTTTGAACATGATGCGATCTCCTGTATGGGGTGAGCGCAGTTTCAGCAATACTCGGCGGCTGAGGTATCGGTCATTTATCCGAGGCCGTGAATAATGTTCAATCGAATGCCCGGAGGAAACGACATGTCGGCAGGTGGCGCGGCTGCGCGGGGACCGGTGGCTCACTTGGACCAGCCGCCTGATTGCGTCGAGCCCGGCACTCGGAGGAGTTCATTTCCTCAACTTGATTTCAATCAAGGGCCGCGCAGGGGAGAGGGTCCTACCATGATCGCCAAGATCCTGTCCTTAAGCCCTGGCGTCCATGACCCCTCCCTTTGTGATGCTGCACCCATCCCGCTTCTGGCTC
Source organism: Pseudomonas sp. P105 (assembly GCF_032614175.1). Taxonomy (NCBI): domain Bacteria; kingdom Pseudomonadati; phylum Pseudomonadota; class Gammaproteobacteria; order Pseudomonadales; family Pseudomonadaceae; genus Pseudomonas; species Pseudomonas sp. P105. Next base: position 3,251,138 of record NZ_CP126693.1, on the reverse strand, counting down.
CATGGGCTGCTCGTTCTCCTGCTGTTGATCGCAAGCCTCGCCCAGGCCAAGGACTACGGTGATATCCAGCAACAGCGCATCCACCAGGTCCTGAGCCCGGTCGATTCGATCTCCGAGCCCGACGGCCCCTTCAAGGTTCGCAAACTGTCCGCTGCCGGCAAGGTCGTCGGCTATGTGTTCCAGAGCTTGGATGTGGTGGACATTCCCGCTTATTCAGGCAAGCCCATCAACGTCCAGGTGATCCTCGATCCGGCCGGTGTGATCCTCGATGCTTTTGTGCTTGAGCACCACGAACCGATCCTGCTGATCGGCATTGCCGAAGAAAAACTCCACGCGTTCAGTGCCCGCTACAGCGGCATCAAGGTCAATCAACGGGTGGTGGTGGGGCATTCCAGCGACCCCAACGCGGTGACAGTGGATGCAATTGCCGGCGCCACCGTGACGGCGATGGTGGTCAATGAAGTCATCATGCGCGCCGCTCACGATGTCGCGGTTTCCCTGGAGCTGGTCAAGGGGGACGCGGGGTTGGCGGTGGCGCCGGCACGCGTGCGCGATGACCTCTACGAACCCGCCGACTGGAAAACCTTGACCGGCAACGGCGCGGTGCGTCGCCTGCACCTGACGCGCGGCCAGGCCGATGCTTCCTTCAAGGGGACCGAGGCCGAGGGTGTTGAAGCCGCCAGCGCCGAGCAAGCAGACGACACCTTCATCGACCTGTATGTCACCCACCTGAACCCGCCCACCATCGGTCGCAACCTGCTGGGCGAGGCGCAATACCGCACGTTGATGGCCGAACTCAAACCCGGCGAGCAGGCCATCGCCGTGATGGGCAGCGGTCGCTATTCCTTCAAGGGCTCGGGGTATGTGCGCGGCGGCATTTTCGATCGGGTACAGGTGCGTCAGTTCGGCGACGCCATCAGCTTTCGCGACCTGGACTTCCAGCGTCTGGACGACGTGGCGCCGACGGACATGCCGGAGTTCGACGAAATGGCGATTTTCATCGTCCGCGCCTCCCACCGTTTCGACCCGGGTTCGCCCTGGAGCCTGGAGCTGCTGGTGCGTCGTCAGACCGGACCTGTCAGTGGCATCTTCAGCAGCTTTGAACTGGCTTATCAATTGCCCGAGCCCTATCTGGAAAGGCCATTGCCAACGGCTGAACAACTGGCAGCTGCCGAAGAAGCCAGCCGACCGATGTGGTTGACCCTCTGGTACCAGAAAAGCCTCGAGATCAGCGTACTGGGCGTGGCCCTGCTGGTGCTCACGGCGATCCTGTTCCTGCAGGATGCGCTGGCCCGGCGCCCGAAGCTGTTGCACTGGGTCCGCCGTGGCTACCTGATGTTCACCGTGGTGTTTCTCGGTGGTTATGCATTGGCCCAGCTGTCGGTGGTCAATGTGCTGACCTTCGTTCATGCCCTGTTCGAAGGCTTTCGCTGGGAACTGTTCCTCACCGATCCGCTGATTTTCATCCTTTGGGTGTTCACCGCCGCCAGCATTCTGTTGTGGGGGCGCGGGGTGTTTTGCGGGTGGCTGTGTCCGTTCGGTGCGTTGCAAGAGTTGCTCAACGAGCTGGCGCGCAAGTTGAAAGTGCCGCAGTACGAGCTGCCGTTCGCCGTCCACGAGCGACTCTGGGCAATCAAATACATCATTTTGCTGGTGCTGTTCGGCGTCTCGCTGGAGTCGATGTCCAGCGCCGAACGGTTGGCCGAAGTGGAGCCCTTCAAGACCGCCATCACCCTCAGGTTCGACCGTCAGTGGTGGTTCGTGGCGTATGCGCTGGGTCTGCTGGTGGTCAACCTGTTCACCCGCAAAGTCTATTGCCGCTACATCTGCCCGTTGGGGGCCGCCCTGGCGATGCCGACCCGGCTGCGGCTGTTCGACTGGCTCAAGCGCCGCAAGGAATGTGGCAACCCCTGCCAGCTGTGCGCCAAGGAATGCGAGATCCAGGCGATTCATCCCGACGGCCGGATCAACGCCAACGAATGTCACTACTGCCTCGATTGCCAGATGACCTGGCACAACGAAAACAAATGCCCGCCGCTGATCAACAAGCGCAAGAAGCGCAGCAAGGCGAGCGCGACCGAGACGCAACTGATTCCCGTGGTGCAGGTGAACCCGGCGCCTTGAAACCCCCGAATGTCCTGTCCCTTGACCCTTTCATTCTTCATGGAGCACACAGCATGAGCGATAAAAAAACCGAAACCAGCGGCGCGATCGAAGAACCCAGGGGCGTCAGCCGTCGAGGATTTTTAGGGACCAGTGCGGTGACCGGCGCCGTGCTGGCCGGCGCCACGGCGCTGGGTGGCGCGGTGTTCACCCGTGAGTCCTGGGCTGCGGCGGCCAAGGAAGCCAAGTCCAAAGTCCACGTCGGCCCCGGCGAGCTGGACGACTATTACGGTTTCTGGAGCGGTGGTCATCAGGGCGAGGTGAGGGTGTTGGGCGTACCGTCCATGCGCGAGCTGATGCGTATTCCGGTGTTCAACGTCGACTCGGCCACCGGTTGGGGGCTGACCAACGAAAGCAAGCGCATCCTGGGTGACAGCGCCAAGTACCAGAACGGCGACTGCCATCACCCACACATCTCCATGACCGATGGCAAATACGACGGCAAATACCTGTTCATCAACGATAAGGCCAATTCCCGGGTCGCGCGCATTCGCCTGGATATCATGAAGTGCGACAAGATTCTCACCGTGCCCAACGTCCAGGCGATCCATGGCCTGCGCCTGCAAAAGGTGCCGTACACCAAGTACGTGTTCGCCAACGCCGAATTCGTCATCCCGCACCCCAATGACGGTCGCACGTTCGACCTGCAAGACAAGAACAGCTACACGATGTTCAACGCCATCGACGCCGAAAAAATGGAAATGGCCTTCCAGGTGATCGTCGACGGCAACCTGGACAACTCCGACGCCGACTACACCGGCAAGTACGCCGCTAGCACCTGCTACAACTCCGAGAAGGCCTACGACCTGGGCGGCATGATGCGCAACGAGCGTGACTGGGTGGTGGTATTCAACATCCCGCGCATCGAAGCGGCGATCAAGGCCGGCAAGTTCATCACTCTGGACGGCTCCAAGGTGCCGGTGGTCGATGGTCGTAAAACCGATGGCAAGGACAGCGCGTTCACCCGCTACATCCCGGTGCCGAAGAATCCCCACGGGCTCAATACCTCGTCCGACGGCAAATACTTCATCGCCAACGGCAAGCTGTCGCCCACCGTCTCGATGATCGCCATCGACCGGCTGGATGATCTATTCGACGACCGCTACAAAGACCCGCGCGAGGTGATCGTCGCTGAGCCGGAACTGGGCCTGGGGCCGTTGCATACCACCTTCGACGGGCGCGGCAATGCCTACACCACCTTGTTCATCGACAGTCAGGTGGTGAAGTGGAACATGGACGAGGCCATCCGTGCCTACAAGGGCGAGAAGGTCAACTACATCAAGCAAAAGCTCGATGTGCAGTACCAACCCGGCCACAACCACGCGTCCCTGACCGAAACCAGCGAGGCGGACGGCAAATGGCTGGTGGTCTTGTGCAAGTTCTCCAAGGACCGCTTCCTGCCCACCGGTCCGCTGCACCCGGAAAACGACCAGTTGATCGACATTTCCGGCGAAGAGATGAAGCTGGTACACGATGGCCCGGCCTTTGCCGAACCCCATGACTGCATCCTTGCCCGGCGTGACCAGATCAAGACCCAGAAGATCTGGAGCCGCACCGATCCGTTCTTCGCTGAAACCGTGGCCTTGGCCAAGAAGGATGGCATCAACTTAGAGACCGACAACAAGGTCATCCGTGACGGTAACAAGGTGCGGGTCTACATGACTTCGATGGCGCCGGCCTATGGCCTGACGGAGTTCACCGTCAAGCAAGGCAACGAGGTGACGGTGACGATCACCAACATCGACCAGATCGAAGACGTCTCCCACGGCTTTGTCATGACCAACCACGGCGTGAGCATGGAGATCAGCCCGCAACAGACCTCGTCCATCACCTTCATCGCCGACAAGGCCGGTTTGCATTGGTACTACTGCAGCTGGTTCTGCCACGCCCTGCACATGGAAATGGTCGGGCGCATGCTGGTTGAAAAGGCCTGAGCAGGTTCAACGAGGAGACGGGTTCAATGACCGGTAACCAGCAACAGCCTGCGGGCTACGCTCGCGCACCGGTCATTGCCCTGGTGCTCCTGCTACTGTCGGGCGGCGCGCTTGCCGCGCCGCAGCCGATCACCGACTTGCCATTGCAGGCCGACGGTGAACGGCAATGGCGCCTGCCTGCGGGCCAATACCGCGGCTCGTTCAGCATCGACCAACCCATGACCCTCACGTGCGCGCCGGATGCGGTATTCCAGGGGCAGGGTGAGGGCAATGGGTTGATCATTCGCGCCCCGAACGTCCAGGTCCAGGGCTGTACCTTCCTGGACTGGGGCCACGACCTCACGGCCATGAATGCCGCGGTGTTCATCCAGCCTGTCGCCCAGGGGGCGATGGTCCGTGCCAACCGCATGCAGGGCCAGGGTTTCGGTATCTGGGTCGATGGCGCGCGGGATGTCAGCCTGATCGACAACCGCATCCAGGGCGATCCCGGGCTGCGCTCCCAGGACCGGGGGAACGGCATTCACTTGTACGCGGTACACGGTGCCCGGGTCATCGGCAACCACGTACGCGAAACTCGCGACGGCATCTATATCGACACCTCCAACGGCAACCTGCTCGAGGGCAACATCCTCGAGGACCTGCGCTACGGCGTGCATTACATGTTCGCCAACGATAACCGTCTGTTGGGCAACGTCACCCGGCGCACCCGCACCGGTTATGCCTTGATGCAAAGCCGTCAACTGATGGTCATCGGCAACCGCTCCGAACAGGACCAGAACTACGGGATCCTGATGAACTACATCACCTATTCCACCCTGCGCGACAACGTGGTCACCGATGTTCGCGACGGGTCCACCGGCGACACCATGATCACCGGTGCCGAGGGCAAGGCCCTGTTCATTTACAACTCATTGTTCAACCGCATCGAAGGCAATCATTTCGAGCGCAGCGCGGTGGGCATCCACCTGACCGCCGGTTCGGAGGACAACCGCATCGCCGGCAACGTGTTCGCCGGCAACCAGCGCCAGGTCAAGTACGTGGCCACGCGGTTGCAGGAGTGGTCGGTGGACGGGCGCGGCAATTACTGGAGTGATTACCTGGGTTGGGATCGCAACGGCGACGGACTGGGGGACGTGGCCTATGAACCCAACGACAACGTCGATCGCCTGCTGTGGCTGTACCCCCAGGTACGGCTGTTGATGAACAGTCCGGGTATCGAGCTGCTGCGCTGGGTACAGCGGGCGTTCCCGGTCATGAAATCCCCCGGGGTGATGGACAGCCATCCATTGATGCACGCGCCGCTCCAGCCCCCGCCACGCAACAGTGCTCAGGAGGACGCGTCTTGAACGTCGTCGAGATCGAAGGCGTCAGTCAGCGCTACGGCAATGCCACTGTGCTGCGCGGGCTGAACCTGAACCTGGCCCAGGGCGAAGTGCTCGGGCTGTTCGGGCACAACGGTGCGGGCAAGACCACGACCATGAAACTGATACTCGGTCTGCTGCGCGCCAGTGAGGGTCAGGTGCGGGTATTTGGCCGCGAGCCGAGTGATCCGGGCGTGCGCAGAATGCTCGGTTACCTGCCGGAGAACGTGATGTTCTATCCGCAGTTGAGCGGGCTGGAAACCTTGCGCCATTTCGCCCGGCTCAAGGGCGCGGCGCCAGAACAGGTCGAGCGCTTGCTGGAGGAGGTCGGGCTGGCGCAAGCGGCCCGGCGGCGTGTGCGCACGTACTCCAAGGGCATGCGCCAGCGCCTCGGGCTGGCTCAGGCCTTGCTCGGCCAGCCGCGACTGCTATTGCTGGACGAACCCACCGTCGGCCTGGACCCCATCGCCACCCAGGACCTCTATCAACTGCTCGATCGGCTGCGCTGGCAGGGCACCAGCATCATTCTTTGTTCGCACGTCTTGCCTGGCGTGGAAGCTCACATCAACCGCGCCGCGATTCTCACCCAAGGTCGTCTGTTGGCCCTGGGCAGCCTGGACCGGTTGCGCGAGGACGCGGGGCTGCCGACGCTGATCCGCGCCTCGGGCCTGTCGCGGGCCGATTGGCTTCGCCAGCATTGGCGCAGCGAAGGACACCTCACCCAAGGGTGGGGCGCGCAAGGGCTGCAGGTGTCCGCGCCGGATGGCAGCAAACTCAAGTTGCTGCGCCAGTTACTGGCCCAGGATGACCCGACGGATGTCGAGATCAAACCGCCGTCCCTGGAAGATTTGTACCGTCATTACATGGTTCGCGCGGCGACCGAGGAGGCCGGCTCATGAACCCGATCTGGAACATGGCCCGCAAGGAATTCAGTGACGGCTTGCGCAACCGCTGGTTGTTGGCGATCAGTCTGTTGTTCGCCGTGCTGGCCATCGGCATCGCCTGGCTTGGCGCGGCGGCGTCCGGCCAGTTGGGGTTTACCTCGGTGCCGGCAACGGTGGCGAGCCTGGCCAGCCTGGCAACGTTCCTGATGCCGTTGATCGCCTTGTTGCTGGCCTATGACGCGATCGTCGGCGAGGACGAGAGCGGCACCTTGCTGCTGTTGCTGACGTATCCGTTGGGGCGCGGGCAGTTGCTGCTGGGCAAGTTTGTCGGTCACGGCCTGATCCTGGCGCTGGCGACCCTGATCGGCTTTGGTTGCGCGATGTTCGCCATAGCCCTGCTGGTGGACGATATCGAGCTGAGCCTGCTGCTCTGGGCCTTTGGCCGCTTCATCGTCTCCAGCACGCTGTTGGGTTGGGTTTTTTTGGGGCTGGCCTATGTGCTGAGCAGCCTGTCGGCGGAGAAATCCACCGCCGCCGGGCTGGCGCTGGGGGTGTGGTTTTTCTTCGTGCTGGTGTTTGACCTGGCGTTGCTGGCACTGCTGGTGCTGAGCGAGGGCAGGTTCAGTCCGGACCTGCTGCCGTGGCTGTTGCTGTTCAACCCCACCGATGTGTATCGGCTGATCAACCTGTCGGGGTTCGACGCCGGTTCCAGCGGCGCGGCAGTGCTGACCTTGGGCAGCGACCTGCCGGTGCCCGGGCCTTGGCTCTGGCTGTGCCTGTGGTTGTGGATGGCTGTGCCGTTGTGGCTGGCCTATCGATTGTTCAACCGTCGGTGTCCGTGATTTCTGATCTTGATAGAGGGAGCATGTAACGATGAACAGGGTGTATTCGAGGACGGGCCGAGTCCTGGCCGGAGTGTTGGTGTGCCTGGTGCTGGTGGCATGCGGCAAGCCTGAGTCGACACCGGCCTCAAAGGCGGCGCTGGCGTTCCATCCCAGTGACGAGTGCCATGTCTGCGGCATGGTCATCACGGATTTTCCCGGACCCAAGGGCGCCGCAGCGACCGCCAGCGGCGTGAAGAAGTTCTGCTCGCCGGCCGAGATGCTCAGCTGGTGGCTGCAGCCGGAGAACCATCGGGCCGACGTCCAGTTGTACGTCCACGACATGGGGCGCAGCCACTGGAACACCCCGGATGATGAGCACCTGATCGATGCCCGGACCGCCTATTTCGTCGTCGGCTCCAAGCTCAAGGGCGCCATGGGCGTCGTCCTGGCCACGTTCGCCGACGCCCAGGCGGCGGAAAAACTCGCCCGCGAGACCGGCGGCCAGGTGCTGCGTCTGCAAGACATCGACCAGAAGCTGCTGGGACAGGCCACCGCTATGTCGCCGATGAATCATTGAACGAGCAACCTGCTCCCGCTGAGGTGAGCAGGTTTGCCCTGATCGCCCGTTCAGTGAGACGTACCTTCGGCAAATTCGATCTTGTTGCCCACGTTGTATTTGCCTGAAGGTTTGTTCATGGGCAGGCGCTTGATTTCCTTGAGGGTGTGGCTGTCGTAGACGATCAGCGCGCCGTCGGTGTCCCAGATGCTCAACAGCAGGTAGCGGCCGTCGTGGGTAAATTCGACGTGGGCGGCGGTTTTGCCGGGCATGGGGCGCAAGGTGTGGGCGATTTCCAGGGTCTGTTTGTCGATCAGGTGGATGGCATCGTTGCCGGCGGCGAAGAACACGTCGGTCCAGGCATAGCGGGAGTTGGCATGGCTGCGCAGGAAGAAACCCGGCCCGAGGGTAGGGATCTGCCTGATGACTTTCCAGGTGTTGATGTCGATCACCGACACCAGTCCTTTGCTGATGTTGGGGGTCGCGAACACCCAGCGGCCATCGCGCTTCCAATAGGTGCCCGAGCCCAGGTGCGGCATGCCCGGCAAGCTGATGTCGCTGACCACCTGGCCACTGTCAAGGTCGATCACCTGTCCACCCTGGGCCTTGCGCGAGGTGGCGAGCAACTGGCGATAGTCGGGTGAGAAGGAAAAGTCATCCAGATGATCCTGGACCTCGATGCGCCTGGGCACGAAGTCCGGGTTCGGACCGGTGGGCAGTTCCCAAACCTCGTTCACATCCTTCAGTGCGACGATGAAGCTGTTGCGCGGCGCAGCGGTATAGACCGCGCTGACCCGCGAAGCTTGGCCATCCCTGCCCAGCGTCGCGATCGTCTTGACCAGGGACAAGTCCCGGGCATCCAGCACCGCCAGATTGCCGGGCAGCGAGTTGCCCACCAGCACCCAGCGACCGTCCTTGCTCACCGCCAGGTTGCGAGTATTGAGCCCGGCCCGCACTTCGGCGATCAGCTTGAGGTTGTGCAGGTCATACAGGCTGATCCAGCCATCGCGCGACGCCAGGTAGACAAAACGCCCGTCCGGGGAAAACTTCGGTCCGCCATGCACTGCAAAGTGCGAGGCGAAGCGCGCGAGCACCTCGAACCGATCCCCGTCGACCACCGCGACGTGATGATTGCCGGCTTCCACCACCACGAACAGGTTCAGCGGGTCGGCCCGGTGTTGCGGCTGGTCGGGCAATGTGGCGACGTCCACCAGCACCCGATGACTTTGGCGAATATCCTCTTCATTCCAATTGGGCGCGACGCTGGGCGGACGCTGGAGATAAAGCGCCAGGGCGTCGATTTGTGCAGGCTCCAGCAGCGTACCGAAGGCCGCCATCTGACTGGCGGGGCGGCCATTTTCGATCACCTGGCGAATTTCGCCGGGCTTGATCCGGCCCAGGCTCTGGGGCAGTAACGCCGGCCCGGCGCCGCCGATGCGGTTCACGCCGTGGCATTGTTGGCAGAGCTGCTGGTAATTGCGCTCGGCCTGTTCCAGGTCGGCACCGGTGGTAACGGCGCCATGGCTCGTACCGATCCACAGCATCGCAAGCCCGATGCGTTTCATAGCGCCACCTTCAAAGGCTGGGGTTTGGGATGAACGCGCGCCGGATGCTGCATCGGCTGCTGGGCAAACAAGCCGACCACCTTACCGATCACCGTCAATGTCGGCAGCCCTTCAACGCAATCTCGTGCCATGGCCGGCAGTTGTTGCAGGGTGCCACGTAGCACCTGCTGGTCGGGACGAGTGCCGTTGCTGATCAATGCCGCCGGAGTCTCGGCGGCCAGGCCTGCGGCCATCAACCGTGCGGCAATGCTGCCCAGGTTCGACAAGCCCATGTAGAACACCAGGGTCTGGCTGTCATCCGCCAGGCTTTGCCACGGCAGGTTCAAATCGCCTTCGCGCTGCAAGTGGCCGGTGATGAAACGGCAGGAATTGACCAGGTCGCGATGGGTCAGCGGAATGCCGGCGTAGGCGCTGCAACCGGATGCGGCAGTGATACCGGGCACCACCTGACAATCGATACCACGGGCCAGCAAGTATTCCAGCTCTTCGGCACCGCGACCGAAGATGAACGGGTCGCCGCCCTTGAGCCGGACCACCCGCTGGCCCTGGTCCGCGAGGTCGGCCAGCAATTGGTTGATCTGGGCCTGGGGCAGGCTGTGGCAGCCGGCGGCCTTGCCGACGTAATGCCGGGCGCACGTCAGCGGGATCAAACCCAGCAGTTGCGCACTGATCAGGCGGTCATAGATCACCGCGTCGGCCTGCATCAACAGGCTCCAGGCGCGTAACGTCAGCAAACCAGGGTCACCGGGACCGGCGCCGACCAGCGCGACTTCCCCCGGTCTGAAGGACGATTGCAGGGCAGCGGGCAGAACGATAGAGGCAGACATGGGACTTCCTTGGTTCATCATCAGGTTCGCCGTCGGGTTATCGGGCGCAGGGCAGTGCAACGCTGGGAATCAAAGCGCTGGGAAGCGTGTGCAAGCCGATTTCGTCATCGCTGAGGTGGCAGCCGGGGTCCTGGCCCCACAGGTCGCCGTCGGCCCAGGCGCGCGTGCGGGTGTTGCCGTTGCAGATGGCCAGCCAACGACACTGTCCGCAGCGGCCACCCACGGTGCGCGGATGCTCGCGCAGTTTTTGCAGCAGAGCGTCGGGACGTTCCAGCCAGAGTGTGCGAAAGGGCGTCCGGCGCACGTTACCCACCGAGTGCTGCCACCAGTAAGTGTCGGGGTGTACCTCACCGGTGTTGTCGATATTGGCAATGCCGCTGCCCGAGGCGTTACCGCCCCAAGCCTTGAGCATGCGTTCCAGTTCGGCGTAGTGATGGGGCAGGCGTGAGGCTACCCATTGCAGCAACAGCACCGCATCGGCGTCGTTGTTGCCGCTGACGAAGTCCGTGTCGCGTCCGTGCAGGATGTCGCTCCAGGCCCGCTCGAAGATCAGGAGCATGGCCTCGCGGCTCATCTGTTGCCGGGCGTCGAGCTGACGACTGCGCTTGCCGCGACCGCTGTAGTTGAGGTGCGACAGATAGAATTTCTGCACGTCGTATTCGCTCATCAGATCCAGCAGTCGCGGTAACTGGGTGTGGTTCTGCTGGGTCAGGGTGGTGCGCAATCCGACCCGAATCCCGCGTTCGCGACACAACCTGATGGCCGCCATGGAACTGGCGAAACTGCCTTTGAGCTGGCGGAAGGCGTCGTGCGTCGCTTCCAGGCCATCGATGCTGATGCCCACATAATCGAAGTTCGCCGCCTCGATCTGCTCGATGTTGCTCGGGTCGATCAGCGTACCGTTGGTGGAAAGCGCCAGGAAGAATCCCTTGCGCCGGGCATAGGCACTGAGCTGGAACAGATCCTCGCGCAGCAGCGGCTCGCCGCCGGACAGGATCAATACCCGTACGCCCGCGTCATGCAGGTCGTCGATGACCTTGAGCGCCGCGGCCGTGTCCAGCTCATCACGAAACACGCTGTCGGCCGAGGTGGCGTAGCAGTGTTTGCAAGTCAGGTTGCAGCGCCTGAGCAGATTCCAGATCACCACCGGCGCTCGTGTACTGCCCGGTGGTGCAACACGCGGCGCGGGACATTGACCGGCCAGGGCACGCAGGTAATGGCTGATCCTCAACATAAGTCACTCCTTCCTTGTGGGGGCTAGGTTTGCCCGCCCTGAAGCCGATGCGGTCCCTCAGAAACCGAGGCGGCTGTTTCGCGAGCAAGCTTTGCTCCCACCGGCGACAGGCGTAGGCCGGTTTTTTTCAGGATGCGGCTGCTCACCAGCATGTCGTCGGCGCTACAGGCCTCACCCAGCAGATAGCGCAGGTGCTCGCGGTAGCTGTCGATTTCCTCGCGGCTGCGGCCATGGACCATGGCAAACAGGTTGTAGCGCCAACCGGCCCGGCGCGGGCGGCGGTAGCAGTGGCTGACAAAAGGCTGTGCACCCAGCAGCGCGCCCAGGCGCGGCACATCTGCGTCGGCGACATCCCAGACAGTCATGCCGTTGTGGCGATAACCCAGGCGATAGTGATTGGGCACCGCGGCGATGCGGCGGATCGCGCCTTCGGCCTGCAAACGCTTGAGCAGGTCGAGGGTCGATTCCACGCTCAGCCCCAGTTGCTCGGCCAGCCAGGCCCAGGGATCTTCGAGCAAGGGCAGGCCGTCCTGGGTCAGTTCCACCAGCCGCATGGCCAGTGGCGTTTCATCCAGGCGAGGCAGCGTCTGCGGCAACGGCTCAGACCGGGAAATACAGGCCGACATGGTAGGTCTCCTCCTTGGGCAGGTTCAGCGGCTCCAGGCCGGTCAGGCGTTCGATACGCAACAAGGTGTCGCTGATCGCCTGTTCACTGGGGCAGGCAAGCACGAACCACATGTTCCAGGCGTGCTCGCGACGGTAGTTGTGGGCCACTTCTGGCATGGCCGCGAGCAGCTCGGCGATGGTGTCGAAACGCGGTTCGGGCACCGCCAGCGCCGCCAGGGTGAACGCGCCGCCCAGGCGGTCGATGTCGAACATCGGGCCGAAGCGGGTAAGCACGCCGTCGTTGAGCAACTCGTGCAGCCGGTCGAGCAGTTCGGTACTGCTGCTGTCCAGTTCATCAGCCAAGGCTTGCCAGGGCTGGCGTACCAGCGGCAAACCCAGTTGCAGACGATTGATCAGGCGTCGGTCCAGGTCATCCATCGATCGCCACTCCGGCCGGTATTGCGTAGCGTCCGCCACACTGCTTGAACAGGTGGGTGCTGAACAGCAACTGGTGCGGCAGATCACTCAACCAGTGCTCCTCCAACAGTGCCTGGACCTGGGCCTCGACACGGTCGCGCTGGCGACCGTGGATCATGCAGAACAGGTTGTATTGCCACTGGGGCAAGCGTCGTGGTCGTTGATAGCAAAGGCTGATGCCCGGCGCCTGGCCAAGGCGGCGACCGACTTCATCGACCAATGCATCTGGCACGTCCAGCACCAGCATGGCGTTGGCGGCAAAGCCCAATGCGCGGTGATTGACCACCAGGCCGACGCGGCGGAACAGACCCTGTTCCTGCCAGTGCCGCACCTGGTCGAGAACCTGTTGTTCACTGGCGTCGACCTGCTCGGCCAGGGCCTGGAAGGGCCGTGATGTCAGGGGCAGACCGGTCTCCAGCAGACGGCGCAGTTGCAGTGACTGTTGCTCACTCAGGGTCGTGTTCATGGGATAGCCTCCAGGGCAAAGCCCAGGTCGATGCGGAAAGCGGTCAGCATGGGCAGGTCCAGCGGCGTGAGGCCGGTGTCGTTTTCCAGTTCCTGGAGAATGTTGTCCAGGTGGGCACGATCAGGCCCGGTCAGCACGAACCAGAGGTTGTAGCGATGCTCCCGTGCGTAGTTGTGATTGACTTCCGGGTACTGACTGACGCGCGCTGCGACCTGGTGCAATCGGTCCACGGGCACCGCCAGGGCGGCGAGGGTGCTGGCCCCGGCTCGGCTGTGTTCGAACACCGGGCCGACCCGTGACAGGGTGCCCGCCAGTTGCAGGTGCTGCAGACAATCGAGCACCTGGGCTTCGCTGCAACCCAGGGCATCGGCCATTGCCCGATAGGGTTCGGCGCACAACGGCAGGCCATGCTGGAACTGATCGATCAGGCGACGGGCGAGTGGGCTTGGTGTCATGGTCAGTACCCCGGTTTGTGCGCACGGCTGCTGAAGAAGATGCCGCTGGGGCTCAGGGCAGGCAGGCTGCTCAGGCGTTCGAGCCGATACGGATCCCAGACCTGCACCTCACCGCCATCGCGAGCGGACAGCCACAGCTGGTCGCCCCGAGCGGTGAATTCCATGTGCAGCACCCCAGGCCCTGGTCGCAGGTCGGCGATGATGGCGTGAGTTTGGGTATCGATGACCTGCACCCGGTCATTGTCCGGGTAGGCGAAGTTGACCCACAGCTGTCGGCCATCGGGACGGGCGGTGACAAACACCGGTTGGCCGGCCACGGCGATGGCGTCGACCGGTTGCCAGCTGTGGGCGTCCATCACCAGCACTTGATGGTGTCCGACGGCCGGCACAAAGGCCTGTTGATCGGCCAGGGCCCAGCCTTCCAGGTGGGGCATCTTGTATACCGGGAGCCGCGCCTCGCCGCGCCCGTACTGGTCCAGCACCCGTTTCACGCCGCGCTCCGGGTGCCAGAGGTCAAGTTGCGCCATGCCGTCCTCACCAAACAGTCCGGCCATGTAATAACGCCCGTCCGGCGTAATCAGTGCGTCATAGGGTTGCCGACCGATGGCGGTGAAGCGTTCGATGCGTGGTGTCTGGCCCTGGCTGAAGTCGGCGGTCCAGATTTCGCCGGTGTCGAACAGGCTGAATACGAAGCGCTGCCCCGGCGCGTCCACCAGGCCGACCACCCGCGAACGTTTTTGGCCGTCGGGCAATGGTGTGGCTGGAATGTCCGCGACCGGTTCCAGTGTCTGCGCGTCGAATACCTTGACGCCGCCGGGCTCGTAGTTGGAGACGGCGATCAGCTTGCCGTCCTGGCTGATCGCGCCGCCGATGCTGTTGCCGCCCTGAATGATGCGACGGTCGATGCGTGCGCTCAGCAAGTCGACCTTGCTTAAGCCGCCATCGCGGCCAAATACATAGGCATAACGCTGGTCGCGGGAAAACACCACCGAGGCGTGCGACAGATCCCCCAGCCCTTCGACGCGGGCGAGGGCGGTGCGGGTGGCACTTTCGATGATTTGCAGGCTGCCGGTGGCGCGCTCCACCACCACGCCCAAGTCGCCGGTGCCGCGCAGCAGTGGCTGGGCACAAGCCGAGAGCAACAGCACGCAGGCGGTGAGAGACAGCAGAGATCGGATCATGGGGCGGGAGTTCCTTGAAGGAGCCGGTCCACCAACCAGCGAATATCGTCGGGACCGAGCAATGGCTCCCAACCGGGCATGGCGCTGCCGGGCCGTCCCTGGGTGACGGTGGCGATGAGGCTGTCGCGAGTTTTTCCGGCCAGGGCATCACGGGTCAGAGGTGGGCCGAGGCCTCCGGTCAGGTGCAGGCCGTGACAGGCGCCGCAGTCCTGGACCAGCAGGTGTTGCAGTTGGGCCTGGCGCTGGTGGTCGGGAGCGGCCAGCACCGGGGTACAGAAGACGAAGAGGAGGGTGGTCATCCGGGTTGCATAGCGGTGTCGGTCCATGACGTACTCCTGTTTGAGAAATAAAGCCGAGCGCGGCCCCTGTGGTGGGGGATTTATGTGGGAGCAAGGCTTGCTCCCCCATAGATCCCCTCGCCACAGGGAGATGCTCTTGATCAACGTTACTTAAGGGTCAAGACCCACGCCGCGAGGATCTTGGCTTCTTCATCGGTCACCGGATTGGCCGGCATCGGCATTGGTCCCCAGTTTCCTTGCGTGCCTTCCTTGATGTGCTTGGCCAACAGCTCTTGTGCTCCGGCGACGCCGGCATTTTTTGCCGCCACCTCCTTGAGCGCCGGCCCTACCAACTTGGTGTCAATGGAGTGGCAGGCGCCACAGGGTTTGCTCTTGAACAGTGTCGGGCCGTCCTGGGCCAGCGCCGGTTGCAGGCTGAATGCGGCACTCAAGGTCAGGGCAAGCAGAATAGGCTTCATGGTTTTTCCTCTTATTGATGGGGCTCAATAGATGTCGTGTTGGGTGTTGTAAACGTTGAATTTTCCGGTTGGGGTGATCAGGCGTTTGTCCTTGATCACGCTCTTGAGCTTGAGGGTCTTGTCATCGATCACCACCAGCGCCGACTCGTCTTCCTGGCCGCTCCAGACCGAGAACCAGACTTCATCGCCGGCCTTGTTGTATTCCGGTTGCACCACGCGCATCGCACCTTTCTTGATACCGGCGTACTCGGCAATCGGCAGCACGGTGTAGCCGGCGTCGAGCTTGTCGATGTCGAACACCGCCACTGATTGGCTGAGCTTGGTGTCGGGGCTCAGGGTGGTGTCGACGTACAGGTGACGGGACTTGGGATGGGTCTTGATGAACAGCGAACCGCCACCCTGGCCCTGGAGCGAGCCCACCTGTTTCCAGGCATATTGCGGATGCTTGACCGGGTCGGTGCCGATCAGTGAGACGCCGGCATCACCCAGATGACTGGTAGCCCAGACCGGGCCGTAGAGCGGATGGTTGAAGTTGGCGCCGCGTCCCGGGTGCGGGGTTTTACCGACATCCACCAGGGCGGTGAGCTTGCGCTCCTTGGAGTCGATGACTGCCACCTGGTTGGAGTTGTTCGCCGCCGTCATGAAATAGCGATGGCTGCTGTCCCAGCCACCGTCATGCAGGAACGGTGCGGCGTCGATGCTGGTGATGGTGAGGTTCTTGATGTCCTGGTAGTTGACCAGCATCACCTTGCCGGTTTCCTTGACGTTGACGATGAACTCCGGCCACTCATGTGACGCGATGATCGCCGCCACCCGCGGCTCGGGGTGATATTGCTGGGTATCGACGGTCATGCCGCGCGTCGAGACGATCTGTCTGGGCTCCAGGGTCTCGCCGTCCATGATGGTGAACTGCGGCGGCCAATAGGAACCGGCAATGGTGTACTTGTCTTCGTAGCCCTTGAACTTGGAGGTTTCCACCGAGCGGGCCTCGATCCCGACTTTGATCTCGGCCACCTTGGTCGGCTCTTGCGGCCACAGGTCGATCATATCGATCTTGGCGTCCCGGCCGATCACCAGCAGGTAACGCCCGGACGCCGAGATACGCGAAATGTGCACCGCGTAACCGGTGTCGATCAGCTTGACGATCTTTTTGCTGTCGCCGTCGACCAGGGCAATCTTGCCGTCATCGCGCAGGGTGACTGAAAACAGGTTCTGCAGGTTGAGTGAGTTGAGTTGCCGGGTGGGCCGGTCTTCGGGTTTGACCAGCACCTTCCAGGTCTTGAGGGTTTCGGCCATGCCCCATTCCGGTGGGGTAGGCGGGGTGTGTTGGATGAACTTGGCCATTACCGTGATCTGGTCTTTGGTCAGGGCGTTGGAGGTGCCCCAGTTGGGCATGCCGGCGGCTGAACCGTAGGTAATCAGCGCCTCCAGGTAGGCTTGGCCGCGGCCCTGGGTGATGTCGGGTGTCAGCGGTTTACCGGTGGCGCCCTTGCGCAGCACACCGTGGCAGCCGGCGCAGCGCTGGAAGTAGATTTGCTTGGCCGCGTCGAAGTCGGCCTGGCTCAGGTCCGGCGCGCCTTCGGTCTTGACCATGCGGGCGTCTTGCGGCGCAGCGGGTGGGTTGGCGAAGGCATTGAGTGCAGCCAGCGCCGTACACAGCGCCCCGACCCCCATGACCCACGATTTTTTGTGGCTGATCAGCATTCCATTTCTCCTCAGGCATGACCCGCGCGGCCCTGCAATTGACGTTCGGCGCGCAGATTCTTGGTGCGCTGCAAGGCTATGCCCAGGCCGGTGGTTACCCGCTTGACGGCGATCAAGTTTGCCGGCCACAGCCCTTGCCAGGTTGTCGCAGGGGCCCGTAGCGTGGCTCGCAATCGTGTTATCTGATCAGGTCATGCCATGAACGCTATCCACACCCTTGAACACCCGGCCGAACCTTTCTACCAACCCCAGGACAACGAGCTGGCGTTGTTCGAACAGGCCTGGCGGCACGGCATGCCGGTGCTGGTCAAAGGCCCCACCGGTTGCGGCAAGACCCGTTTTGTCCAGCACATGGCTCACCGTCTGAAATTGCCGCTGTACACCGTGGCCTGCCACGATGACCTGAGCGCAGCCGACTTGGTGGGTCGTCACCTGATCGGCGCCCAGGGCACTTGGTGGCAGGATGGGCCTCTGACCCGAGCGGTGCGCGAGGGGGGCATCTGTTATCTGGACGAGGTGGTGGAGGCACGCCAGGACACCGCAGTGGTGTTGCATCCCTTGGCCGATGATCGCCGGCAGCTGTACCTGGAACGCACCGGCGAGGTTCTCCAGGCACCGCCGTCGTTCATGCTGGTGGTGTCGTACAACCCCGGTTACCAGAACTTGCTCAAGGGCATGAAGCCCAGCACCCGCCAGCGTTTCGTGGCGATGCGCTTTGGCTATCCCACGGTTGCCGATGAAGAGCGCATCGTTGCCCGCGAGGCCGGAGTGGATATGGCTCTGGCGGCCCAGGTGGTGCGGTTGGGGCAGGCGCTGCGTCGGCTAGATCAGCATGATCTGGAGGAGGTGGCCTCCACGCGTCTGCTGATTTTCGCCGCGCGCATGATCGGAGCCGGCATGGACCCGCGCCAAGCCTGTCTGGCCTGTCTGGCCGAGCCGTTGAGCGACGATCCGCAAACCGTTGCCGCATTGATGGATGTGGTCGATGTCCACTTCGGCTGAAGCCGCTGCGCTGTCCACCCGGCGATTGCCAGGGGATCTGGCAATGTGGTTTTTCATCCTCGCCGAACTGACGGTGTTTGCCTTGCTGATCCTGGCATTCGCCGTCGCCCAGGCATTGAACCCGCCGTTGTTCAGCGAAGGCCGGCAGTTGCTGGATCGCTCCACCGGCCTGGCGATGACCCTCAGCCTGCTGAGCGCCGGGTTGTTCGCAGCCTTGGCCCAGGAGCAAGTCCGACAGGACCGGCCACGCCAGGCGGCGCTGCTGTTGTGGCTGGCCTTGTTGGTTGCCGGCGGCTACGTGGCGCTCAAGCTCATCGAGTACGCCCACTTGTTGGCCAACGGTCTCGGCCTGGAGCACAACACCTTCTTCACCTTGTACTGGATCCTCACGGCGTTTCACTTTCTCCATGTGTTGCTGGGCATGGTGATCCTTGCCTGGCTGGCCGAGGGTTGCCGGCGGCGGCGTTACGGGGCGCAGCAGTGCAGCGGGCTGGAATCCGGCGTGCTGTATTGGCACATGGTGGACCTGGTCTGGGTGTTGCTGTTTCCGGTTGTCTACATTCTCGGTTGAGCGGAGGTGCTCATGTCGGTTTCCCGTGTCTTGATCGTCTGCTGGATGACACTGGCCGTGCTGAGCATCGGCACCGTTGCCCTAGGCCAGGTCGCTGCCACCGGGCTGGTGTCCATCGCCATCCTCGCGGTGGCGGTGACCAAGGCCTGGTTGATCGCCGACGGCTTCATGGAGCTGCGCCATGCGCCGCGATGGTGGCGCTGGCTGGTGTTGAGCTGGGCGGCGCTGCTCGCGATTGTGATCTCGTTCGCGCTCTGAATCCCGACGTACTCCCTGTGGCGAGGGAGCTTGCTCCCGCTGGGCTGCGCAGCAGCCCCTACAGCAACAACTCAATCCATCTGACACTCCGCGTCAGCAGGTTTTAGGGTCGCTTCGCAACCCAGCGGGAGCAAGCTCCCTCACCACAACAGCTCATCTGCCTTCCTGGCTGTACTGGAACAACCCACTAAAACCATCGGAGATTCTTGATCGCCATCAAGCGGGTTCTGGACCCTCGCTTCCTAGAATGGACACGCCAAGCAATGAGGAAGTGACCATGTCAGATACCTTTACCAAAGGCATGGCCAGGAATATTTATTTCGGGGGAAGCGTGTTCTTTTTCCTGATATTCCTGGCCCTGACCTACCACTCGGAACAGACCTTTCCAGAACGCAGCAACCAGGCGCAATTGAGCGAATCGGTGATACGCGGCAAGGGCGTCTGGGAGCGCAACAACTGCATCGGCTGCCATACGCTGCTGGGCGAGGGCGCGTATTTCGCGCCGGAGCTGGGCAATGTGGTCAACCGGCGCGGTGGCGAGGAAGCCTTCACGCCGTTCCTGCAGGCCTGGATGAAAATGCAGCCGCTGAACGTTCCCGGCCGTCGCGCCATGCCGCAGTTCAACCTCAGCGAACAGGAAGTCGACGACATCGCCGAGTTCCTCAAGTGGAGTTCGAAAATCAATACCAATGGCTGGCCGCCAAACAAGGAGGGCTGAGAGATGAGCATGGCTAATCCGCATCTGAAATTCGCCTCGCAGGCCGTCGCCAAACCTTACTTCGTGTTTGCCCTGATGTTGTTCCTGGGGCAGGTACTGTTCGGTTTGATCATGGGGCTGCAATACGTGGTCGGCGACTTCCTGTTCCCGCTGATTCCCTTCAACGTGGCCCGCATGGTCCACACCAACCTGCTGATCGTCTGGCTGCTGTTTGGCTTCATGGGCGCGGCGTACTACCTGATACCCGAGGAAGCCGATCGGGAGCTGCACAGTCCGAAGCTGGCGATCGTGCTGTTCTGGGTGTTCGCCGCCGCCGGGGTACTGACGATCCTGGGCTACCTCTCGGTGCCCTATGCCACGCTGGCGAAAGTTACCGGCAACGATTTGCTGCCGACCATGGGCCGTGAGTTCCTGGAGCAACCGACGATCACCAAGATGGGCATCGTGGTGGTCTGCCTGGGTTTCCTCTACAACATCGGCATGACCATGCTCAAGGGCCGCAAGACCACGGTCAGCATGGTGATGATGACCGGCCTGATCGGCCTGGCGGTGTTCTTCCTGTTCTCCTTCTACAACCCGGAAAACCTCGTCCGCGACAAGTATTACTGGTGGTGGGTGGTGCATCTTTGGGTTGAAGGCGTCTGGGAACTGATCATGGGTTCGATGCTCGCCTTTGTGCTGATCAAGGTCACTGGCGTGGACCGCGAAGTGGTCGAGAAGTGGCTCTACGTGATCATCGCCATGGCCCTGATTACCGGGATCATCGGCACCGGTCACCACTTCTTCTGGATCGGCGCACCCGAGGTCTGGTTGTGGGTCGGATCGATCTTCTCCGCGCTGGAACCGCTGCCGTTCCTGGCGATGGTGATCTTCGCCTTCAGCATGGTGAAGAACCGTCGCCGGCAACACCCCAACCGCGCCGCCACCTTGTGGGCCAAAGGCACCACGGTCACCGCGTTCTTCGGCGCCGGCGTCTGGGGGTTCCTGCACACCTTGGCACCGGTGAACTTCTACACCCACGGTTCGCAACTGACTGCGGCCCACGGTCACCTGGCTTTCTACGGTGCCTACGCGATGATCGTCATGACGCTGATCAGCTACGCCATGCCGCGTCTGCGCGGGTTGGGTGAAGCGGCGGATGAACGTTCGCAGCGCCTGGAGATCTGGGGCTTCTGGCTGATGACGCTGTCGATGGTGATGATCACCTTGTTCCTCACCGCAGCCGGTGTCGTCCAGGTGTGGCTGCAACGCTGGATGGCGGATGGCAGTGCCTTGCCGTTCATGGCGACGATGGACCATTTGAAGCCGCTGTTCTGGGCGCGTCTGGTCAGCGGCGTCGGGTTCCTGGCTGGTTTGCTCTGCTACCTGTTCAGCTTCCGCCAACGTGGCCGCGCCGCTTTGCGCGCTCCGGCGGCGGTGGTGCCGTCTTGAAAGGCCACCACTGAGGCCGTGGCGAGGGAGCTTGCTCCCGCTGGGCTGCGCAGCAGACCCTTTTTGATGGGCGCTTCGCACCCAAGCGGGAGCAAGCTCCCTCGCCACAAAAGCGATGCGAGCCAGTCCCTCCACCGCAACGCGTCGATAGGAGAATAACCATGGCATTCACCCTTGAACTGGAAGAGTGGGTCGGCAGCGTCTGGCACCGTTTCATCACCCGCCGCGCCAGTGTGGATTTTCCCGAAGCGCGGGTGGAGTTGATCCCCCGGCAACGGGCTTTGCATGTGTTGTTACGCGCCACCGGTGGTGCTTCTCACCTGGGTGTGGAGGCGGTCAGCGACCGCGACCTGCTGCTGCGCCGCAACCTGTTGCAGCAGATCGCCGGCACCTGCAAGCAAGTGCCATTGGCCTGGTGCGATGGCGACAACCTGCGTTTGCCGGCGAGCCTGGCGGCGTTTCCCGATACCGGGTTGAACGAAGAACTGTACCGCTGGCTGGCGTTGCTGGCCGCGCAAGCGGGGCCGATGAAACATTGGGGACGTGACAACCAACGCTGGACCCAAGCACTGCTGGGGCGTTACCCGGCGCTGCGTGGCCGATATCGGCGGCTGGTGGATGCGCATCTGTCGTTGCGTCCCGACCCACAATCATTGCCCCCGGCCGAGGCGGCCCTGGAGCGCGCGCTGTGTCAGGCCTTGCGCGAACCGGGCAGCGTCGAGCATTTTCCGCGCAGTGAGCGGGCCGCCTGGCCGCTGCCGCTGTGGCTGTATCCGCCCCAGCATCTAGGCAATCCCCAGGCGGCCAACCTCGAGGAGTCCGAGCAATACCTGGCGACGCCGCCGGGTGAGCAGCAGGGCGGTCGCAAGCGCGCCGAGCGCATCGACGACACCACCCGGGACGGTGGGTTGCTGATCGTGCGCCTGGAGAACCTGTTCAGTTGGACCGAGCACGTGGACCTGGATCGCTGGGCGGACGACAGCGAAGACCCGGACGCGGCGCGCGTCGCCGAGGACCTGGACCAATTGACCCTGTCGCGCACCCGCTTGCGCAAGGGCGGCGGTTTGAAGTTGCACCTGGACTTGCCGCCGGCCGATGTGGATGACATTCCCCTGGGCGCGGGCATCCTGTTGCCGGAATGGGACTACCGCAAGCAACGCCTCCAGGATGATTTCGTCAGTGTGCAGACTTTCACTCCCCGGGACTGCGAACCTCAGCCGCTGCCGAACCGCCTGCGCGCCTCGGCCCAGCGTTTGCGACGCCAGTTCGAGCACCTGCGCAACGATCGACAATGGCTGCGCCAGCAAACCCAGGGTTCGGAGCTGGACCTGCAAGCCTGGCTGGACTTCCACGTCGAGCGTCAGCACGGCCAATGCAGCGAACGCGGCTTGTTCATGGAACAACGCCAGACCCGCCGCGACCTGGCTTGCCTGCTGTTGGCCGATCTGTCGATGTCCACCGATGCCCACCTCAACGACGAACACCGGGTGATCGACGTGATCCGCGACAGCTTGCTGCTGTTCGGTGAAACCCTGTCGGTGCTGGGGGATGATTTTGCCTTGTACGGGTTCTCTTCACTGCGCCGACAACAGGTGCGGATGCACGAGATCAAGGCGTTCAACCAAGGCTATGACGACCACACCCGCGGTCGGATCCAGGGCCTCAGGCCCGGTTACTACACGCGCATGGGCGCCGCCATTCGCCAGGCCACCCAACGGCTGGAAGGGTGCAAGCGGCGACGCAAGTTGTTGTTGCTGGTGAGCGATGGCAAACCCAACGATCTGGATCTCTATGAAGGGCGCTATGGCGTGGAGGACACCCGCCAGGCGGTGCTGGAGGCTCGGCGCCAGGGGCTGACGCCGTTTTGCATCACCATCGATCGTGAAGCCGGGGATTACCTGCCGTACATGTTCGGCGCCAACGGCTACACCTTGATCCGTCAGCCGGAGCAACTGCCGCTGCGTTTGCCGCAGTTGTACCGGCAGTTGACTCAGGATTGAGGGTTCAGGCGATGTCGCGGGGTAACCAGAAAAACATGACGACGCAGAATATCGTCAGACCGATACAGAACCAGGTGAAGCGTCGCAGGCGACGCTCGCCAGCCAGCGCCGCCTCGGCCGGCAGCGGCATGCCGCACTGGCGACATTCGCTTTGATTGGCGGGGTTGGTGTGTTGGCAATACAGGCAGGTGGGTTGTGCGCTCATTCGAAATGTTCCAGGCGCAGGCGATCGAGAATGGCGATCTGGCGACCGTCCTGGGTGATGATTTTTTCATCGATCAGCCGGCGGATGATCCGCGAGAAGGTTTCTGGCTGGATCGACAGGTGTCCGGCGATCAGTTGCTTGGCCATGGGCAGCTCGAACTGGCTGTCCACGGTTTGCAAGCGCACCAGTTGTGTCAGCAGGTAGCGCACCACGCGGTGGGTGGCGTTTTTCAGCGACAGGGTTTCAATCTCGTTGACCCGTTGGTGCAGGCGCACACAGAGCTTGCCGAGCAGGGCGAAGGTCAACCGGCTGTTACTTTGCAAAAGACGCATGTACGTGGCATTGGACAGGCGATACAGCTGGGTTGGCCCAACGGCCTCTGCGCAAGCGACGTAGTTCGGCGTGTCCATCAGCATCATGGCTTCAGCGAAGGTCTGGCGCTCGCCGATCACCTCGAAGACTTTTTCCTGGCCGTCCGGCGTCAACCGGTAGATTTTCACCGCGCCGGAGATCACGAAGTAAAACGCCTGCGCCGGTTCGCCTTGGCGGAACAGCGGTTCGCCCCTGTCGACATTCAGCAATTGGCTGGTACTCATCAGTTCGTCGAGCTGTTCTTCGTTCAACGGTTCGAACAGGTGATGACTGCGCAGAATCTGGTGATGAACACGGTGAAGCACCATGGCATGAGTCCTTGTATGGCAGGGAAATGAATCGGATTCAGACGAGGCTCAGGGACAGGCCGCTGGCCAGACCCACGACGCAAGAGAGCAGGACGAACCAGGCGAGTGGCAGCGCGACGTATTTCATGGATAACCCCGGCAAAAAAAAGTCTGTGCCCTGCCAGAGCAAGAGACGGGCCATGCCCGCAACCGTTGATTTGCGGGGCCGTACGGTGAGATGGGTATAAATGACCCTGTACTGTTAGGGTGATAATCACCATGACAGGGTTATATTTACCCGGTTGATGGCCATTTGTGGGAGCGAGCCTGCTCACGATGGCGGCTTATCAGTCAGCGGAGATATCGAGCTGACCGGCCTCATCGCCAGCAGGCTCGCCCCTTCAGGGGATAAACAGACGGTTTATTGAGTGGGGCGGTGCACCCTCGAACAGTTTCGGCAAGCCCCTTGCAAGTACCTGGGTGAGGCAGGCTGGCTTGATCTGAGACAAGGCCCGCCGGTGCCGATAGCTGATCATTCGAACCCTGATTGTTGACCCCTCACCGCTGGCCCGTCCCGCGCTGAGGTAAAGGAGTGGTGTATGCAAGTGCTTGACCGTCGCAAGGCCATGGCCATCCTGCCGTTGTGGCGGCTGGCGTTTCGGCCGTTTTTCCTGGCCGGGTGTGTGCTTGCATTGTTGGCCATACCGTTGTGGCTGGCGGCGTTTACTGGAAGGCTGTCGGCCTGGCAACCGGCCGGCGGCTGGTTGGCCTGGCACCGTCATGAACTGCTGTTCGGCTTCGGCCTGGCAATCATCGCCGGGTTCTTGTTGACGGCCGTGCAGACCTGGACAGGTACTCCGGGGCTTAGTGGCAAACGTCTGGCGGCGCTGGCGCTGTTATGGCTGGGCGCGCGACTGGCCTGGCTGGCAGATGCGCCCTGGCCATTGCTGACGGTGCTGGAGCTGGGTTTCGCCCTGGCGGTTGCGGCGTTGATGGGCATTACGTTGTGGCGCGTACGGCAGAAGCGCAATTACCCGATTGTGTTGGTCTTGCTGCTGTTGGCCGCCGCTGATGGGTTATCCGTGTACGGTCTGGTGCAACATGACGAAGGTTTGCAGCGCCAAAGTGTGCTCACGGGCCTGTGGCTGGTGGCGGCGATGATGGGGCTGATCGGCGGGCGGGTGATTCCTTTCTTCACCCAGCGCGGTCTGGGCCGGGTAGAAGGCGTTGCCCCCTGGCCGTGGCTCGATCGTCTGTTACTGGCGGGGTCGGCACTGGTGGCGCTGCTGTATGCCTTCGGCCCGGCGCTGTCGACCAGCCTCTGGGTCGGCCTGTTGTTCGCCGCGCTGGCGGTGGGGCACGGGGTGCGGCTGGTGCGTTGGCATGATCGGGATTTGTGGCGGGTGCCGCTGCTGTGGTCGCTGCACCTGGCCTACGCCTGGCTGGCGCTGGCTTGCCTGGGCATGGCGCTGTGGCATTTCGGCGTCGCGCTGAACCCGAGCCTGGCGGTGCACAGCTTGTCCATCGGCGCCATGGCCGGGTTGATCCTGGCGATGATCGCCCGCGTCAGCCTGGGCCATACCGGGCGAGCCCTGGAACCGCCGGCCGGCATGACCCTGGCGTTCGTCCTGCTGAACCTGGCATGCCTGAGCCGAGTGCTGCTGGTGCTGCTGTTCCCGTTGGCCGCGCTGTGGCTGGCGGGGCTGTGCTGGACCCTGGCATTCGGACTCTACGCCTGGCGTTATGGGCCGATGCTGTTGCAGGCCCGCGTGGATGGGCATCCAGGATGAGCCGAGGGGGTCGATGATGTATGGGGTTTTGCTGGTCACTCATCTATTGGCGGCTATCGCTTTTATCGGCACGTTGTTTTTCGAGGTTTTTATCTGGCATGCCGCCCGCAGGCCTTTGGCCCAAGGCGTCAAGGACGCCGCCGACCCGGCTATCGCCAAGCGTTCGCGGCAGGTGTTGCACGGGGTGGTGCTGGTGCTTTACAGCGCCGGCATCGCGCTGGCCTGGCAGCATCGCGGTGCATTGAGCCAACCGTTGAGCAACAGCTTCGGCCTGTTGCTGAGCCTGAAGATCCTCCTGGCCTTGAGCATCATCGGCCATTATTTGTGGCTGGCGTACTGGCTCAAGAGCGGGCGGCTGACCCCGGACCGCGCCTGCTGGCTGCGTCGCAGTATCCTGGGACACATGGTGCTGATTGTGGTGTTGGCCAAGGCGATGTTCTATTGGCAGTTTTGAGCAGGAATGAGAGCCACAAACGGCTGTGGGAGCAAAGCTTGCTCGTGATGGCGCAATGTCAGTCGGTATCAATGTTGACTGATCCAGCGCTATCGCGAGCAAGCTTTGCTCCCCACAGGGGTAAGGGCAATGTTTGAGAGTCAGCGAACGGGTTTCATCGCATTGACGAACAACACATTGTTTTCCAGATGGATGTGCTGCATCAGGTCGTCACGAAACTCCACCAGCCCGCGATACAGGGCGCGCCAGGTGTTGCAGGCATCGGACGGCGGGGTGATCTGGTCGGTCAGGGCAAGCATAGTTTCCAGCGCTTCACCGTGCTGGTCGTGTTCGTAGCGCAGTACCTGGATGGGGGCCGAGGCCCGATCACCCAGGCCCTGTTGCAGCATCGGGAACAGCACCTGCTCCTCCTTGAGCATGTGGCCTTCGAGTTCCTGATACATGTCCTGCAAGTGATCGGCCAGGCCGACGGGGCAACTGGCCCGGGCGCCATGGACCATCTCGACGCGGCGGGCCAGACGGATCAATTCCGGCAGCTGTTCGCGGTGACGGGCGTGGTAGCGTTCCAGGATGTGGGCGATCAACAGCGCCTGGGGTTCGTCGCGCCAGTCATGACCCAGTTCCCCAGCGGCTTGCAGGGTGCGCAGGGCATCGGCGATCAGCAGTGGGTTCAGGCCCTTGCCCAGCGCTGCTTCGCGCAAGGATTTTTGCCCGCCACAACAGAAGTCGAGGTTGTAGTGATGAAAGGTACGGGTGGCACCGGGAATGTCGCAGGCCAATTGGCCGAGGCTTTGTTCCAGCAGATCGAGGCTCATCATGTTTCCTTGGGTTGAATCCCGGGAGGGACAGATGAGCGAACTTTGCAGCCGACGTGCCAGAATTAACTGCCTGAAAATTAACGGATAAATATTTACCAGGGTGATTCTCACCCTGGCTGCAAGGGGTCAAACGAACCCTGGAGGGTAATCACTACCATGCTGCGTGAAAGCCTGGCCGCCGACCTGATCGTCGAGTTGCCCAATGCCGTTCGATTGCAACGCCTGGTACAGACCCTGCGCGAATACTTCAACAGTGGCGCCGTAGGCTTGTTGCGCCTGGACGATGACAGCCTCAGGCCCGTCGCCACCGTAGGCCTGGTGCATGAAGCGCTCGGCCGTCGGTTCGTGATCGCCCAGCATCCGCGTCTGGCGGCGATCATGGCGTCGCGCGAACCTACCTGGTTTGAGCCCGACAGCCGCTTGCCCGACCCTTATGACGGCTTGCTCGATAACCACGTCGGCGAACCGCTGCCGGTGCACGACTGCATGGGCGTGAGCCTGTACGTGGAAGGGCGGCTCTGGGGCGCGATCACCCTGGATGCGCTGCATGCTGGCACCTTCGACAGCCGCGCAAGGGAAGAACTCAAACGGTGCACCTTGCAGATCGAAGCGGCGGTGCGGGTGACCCGGCTCGAGCAGGAAAACCGCAGCCTGCGCGCCTCGCGCAGTGATCTGCCGGATGTCCGTCGGCCGGCCGAGGAGGGCGAGATCCTTGGGCGCAGCGAGGTGCTGGATCAACTGCTCAACGAGCTGGACGTATTGGCCGACTCCGAACTGCCGGTGCTGCTGCTGGGAGAAACCGGTGTCGGCAAGGAGTTGTTTGCGCGTCGTTTGCATCGCTTGTCCCGGCGCAGTCACAAGCCGCTGGTGCAGGTCAATTGCGCAGCCTTGCCCGAGTCCCTGGCCGAAAGCGAACTGTTCGGCCACGTCAAAGGGGCATTCTCCGGCGCTACGACTGACCGCGCTGGGCGTTTCGACGCGGCCAATGGCGGCACGTTGTTTCTCGACGAGGTGGGTGAATTGCCGTTGAGCGTGCAGGCCAAGTTGCTGCGCACCCTGCAAAACGGCGAGATCCAGCGCCTGGGTGCTGACAAGCCGCTGCACGTCGATGTGCGGATCATCGCCGCCACCAACCGCCACCTGCCGGACAGCATTCGCGATGGGCTATTTCGCGCCGACCTGTATCACCGGCTCTCAGTCTACCCGGTGCCGATCCCGCCGTTGCGCGAACGCGGTAGCGATGTGCTGATGCTCGCCGGGCATTTCCTCGAGTTGAACCGCACGCGCCTGGGCTTGCGCGGCTTGCGCCTGTCACCGGCCGCTGAACAGGCGCTGCTGGCGTACTCCTGGCCGGGCAATGTGCGGGAGCTGGAGCACGTGATCAGTCGCGCGGCGTTGAAGCAACTCAGCCGCGGGGCCAGTCGCAGCCTGATCATGACCCTGGAGCCGCAGGTGCTGGACCTGGACGTCAGTGCCAGCGGATCCACGACCCACGCGACACTTGAACAGTCTCCAGAGGTCGCCGATGTACCGTTCCAGCCGCTGAATGAAGCTGTCGACACTTGCCAGCGCCAGGCGATCCTCAAGGCCCTGGAGCATTGCGGGCAGAACTGGGCCGGTGCGGCGCGGCTGCTGGAGGTCGACCCGAGCAACCTGCATAAACTGGCGCGGCGGTTGGGGCTCAAGTAGCCGGCGACCTATTAGACCGAGTCGTCTTCATCGCGAGCAGGCTCGCTCCCACAGGGAACTCCATAGGCCCAATGTGGGAGCGAGCCTGCTCGCGATGGCATCGGCACGTTCAACACAAGATCCGCCATTGACAACGATCAAGGCCTGCCCTCGCGACAGAACCCACACTGGAGCAAATCCATCGTGGAGATCATCGTCATGCCCCTTTCCCTGGCCAAAATGCGTCGTCAGTACACCCTGGACGGGTTGGATGAAGCCCAGGCACCGGACGATCCGATGGTTCTGTTCGGATTATGGATGCAACAAGCCCGCGACACCGAAAGCCCGCCGGTGGAAGCCAACAGCATGACCCTGGCGACCGTGGACGAGCAGGGCCGGCCGCACTGTCGGGTGCTGCTGCTCAAGGGGTTCAGCGATGAAGGTTTCACATTTTTCGGCAACTACGACAGTGGCAAGGGACGGGACCTGGCGATCAATCCGTGGGCGGCCATGACGTTTTTCTGGCCGGGGCTGGAACGGCAAGTGCGGGTTGAAGGGCAGGTCCACAAGCTCGATTCCGGGCTATCGGATGCCTATTTCATTTCCCGCCCCCTGGCCAGTCGTCTTGGTGCCTGGGCCTCGCCGCAAAGCCGTGAGCTGGAGGATCGGGCCGCCCTTGAGGCGTTGCTGACGCAGACCGAACGGCGGTTTATCAATCAGCCAGTGCCGCGTCCCGAACACTGGGGCGGCTACTGCCTGAGGCCTGAACGGCTGGAGTTCTGGCAAGGCCGCGCCGACCGTCTGCACGATCGCCTCGACTACCGCCTGCAAGAAGGCGCCTGGCAGCGTAGCCGACTGGCACCGTAAACGCCGAGGGAGGTACCTCTATCGGGGAATAGGCCCGGCCCCGATTGCGGTTCAGGCTGGGCCATCTTTTTTTTAAAGGACGGCTGACCATGGCCCATCTGACGCAACGCCACTTTCAACCGCTGAATATTGCGGTGCTGACCATCAGCGATACCCGTAGCTTCGAAACCGATACCTCCGGGCAAACCCTCGCCGATCTGCTGCAAACCGCCGGGCATGTGCTGATCGACCGTGGGCTGGTGAAGGACGATATCTACCAGATCCGCGCCCAGGTCTCGCAGTGGATCGCCGCCCCTGAAGTGCAAGTGGTGCTGATGACCGGCGGCACCGGTTTTACCCCCCGCGATAACACCCCCCAGGCGGTGCTGCCGCTGCTGGACAAGCAGGTGGACGGGTTCGGCGAACTGTTCCGGCAGGTGTCACTGGCAGAGATCGGCATGTCCAGCCTGCAATCACGGGCATTGGCGGGTATGAGCAACGGCGTATTGGTGTGCTGCCTGCCGGGTTCGCCGGGCGCGTGTCGCACCGGTTGGGAACAGATCCTGGTCGGTCAACTGGACAGCCGCACCGGCCCGTGCAACTTCACTCCCCATCTCAAGCCGCAGCCCGGCGTTGTCGTTGAGCCTTGCGGGACGCGCTCATGAGCAGCGGCGCGTGTGGCAGCGTCTGTGAGAGCGGCGCGCTGATGCCGGTGGATGAAGCCATCCGCTACCTGCTGGATCAGGCACCGCTGCCGCCTCCGGTGCAACGGGTGGCGCTGGACCAGGCCCTGGGCCGGGTGCTGGCGACAGACATCCGCAGCCCCATGAACTTGCCTGCGTGGGACAACAGCGCCATGGACGGTTATGCCCTGCGGGCCGCTGACCTGCCAGCCGCCGGAGGTTATCTGACCCTGGCCGGGCGCATTGCCGCCGGACAGGCATCCAATAATCCGCTGCAGCCCGGGCAGGCCGTACGGATTTTCACGGGCGCGCCGCTGCCGCCGGGGGCAGACACCGTGGTGCCCCAGGAAAGCTGTCGGGTAGCAGGTGAGCGGGTCTGGTTGCCACCGGTCAATGACGGCGACCATGTGCGCAAGGAAGGCGAGGAAGTGCGCCGAGGAGACCTGTTGCTTCGTGCCGGCAAGCGCTTGCGGGCCCAGGAGCTGGGGTTGCTGGCCGGTGCCGGGATTGCGCGAATGGAGGTCTATCGGCCGTTGCAGGTCGGTCTGCTCAGCAGCGGCGATGAACTGCGCGAACCGGGCGAAGCATTGGCGCCGGGGCAGATCTACAACAGCAATCGCCATAGCCTCGCGGCACTGCTGCGCGGCTGGGGCATGGAGGTGCATGACTACGGCGCCATGCCCGACAAGCTGCTCGCCAGTCGCCAGGCCTTGAGCCTGGCGGCGGCCGAGTGTGATGTGCTGCTGACCTCCGGCGGCGTTTCGGTGGGCGAGGAGGATCACCTCAAACAAGCCATCGAAGCGCTGGGCAGCGTTGACCTGTGGCGCCTGGCAATCCAGCCGGGCAAACCGCTGGCCTTTGGCGAAGTCGCCGGCAAACCCTGGATCGGTTTGCCAGGTAACCCATCGGCGGCGCTGATTACCGCATTGATTGTCGTGCGCCCGTTCCTGTTCCGGGCCCAAGGCATGGACGAAGTATTGCCTATCTCATTGCAGTTGCCGGCCGGGTTTGACTGGCCAAAGCCCAACCGGCGGCGGCAGTACCTGCGGGCGAAACTGGTCCCCGGTGCCGATGGTTCGCTGTGTGTCGAGCTGCATCCCCAGCAAAGTTCGGCCATGTTGGCTGCCGCATGCTGGGCCGACGGTCTGGCCGTGGTCGAGTGCCAGGCGCACGTGCGCATGCTCGACAAGGTGATGTACTTGCCGTTCGCGAGCCTGATGCATTAACGGCAATTGATTGTCGTCAAGGTCGCCGCCGATGAGCTGACTAGACTGGCGGCGCTCCGAGTTTTCTCATGAGGATGCCCCATGCAACTGGTTTGCCCGGCAGGGAATCTGCCTGCCCTCAAAGCGGCGGTGCGCCAAGGCGCCGATGCCGTCTATGTCGGCTTTCGCGATGACACCAACGCCCGGCATTTCGCCGGGCTGAACATGGACGACAAACAGTTCGACGCGGCGGTCGCGCACATCCGCCAGCACCAACGCAAACTCTATGTGGCGGTCAACACCTACCCACAACCCAAGGGCTGGGAGCGTTGGCAGCGCGCGGTGGATCGCGCCGCCGATCTGGGCGTCGACGCCCTGATCGCCGCCGACCCCGGGGTGCTCGGCTACGCCAGCCAGCGCCACCCACAACTGGCCCTGCATCTTTCGGTACAAGGTTCGGCGACCCATGCCGCGGCGCTGGCTTTTTACGCCGAGCGCTACGGCATTCGGCGTGCGGTGCTGCCACGGGTGCTGTCCCTGGCCCAGGTGCGGCAGGTAGCAGCAGCGAGCCCAGTGCCGATCGAAGTCTTCGGTTTCGGCAGCCTGTGCATCATGGCCGAGGGCCGTTGTCACTTGTCCTCTTACATCACCGGTGAGTCGCCGAACCTGTGCGGCGTGTGCTCACCGGCCAAGGCAGTGCGCTGGAGCGAAGACGCCGACGGCCTGAGCGCACGCTTGAGCGAGGTGCTGATCGATCGCTACACCCCTGACGAGCCGGCCGGTTACCCGACCCTGTGCAAGGGCCGCTTCCTGGTCGGCGGCAAGCGCTTCCATGCCCTGGAAGAACCCACCAGCCTCGACACCCTGGACCTGCTGCCGGAGCTGGCGGCCATCGGCGTCGAGGCAGTGAAGATCGAGGGCCGCCAGCGCAGCCCGGCCTACGTTGAACAAGTGACCCGGGTCTGGCGCGCCGCACTGGATGCCCACCGGGCTGCGCCGCAACGATTCCGGGTGCGGGAAGAATGGCGCCAGGTGTTGGCCGGTTTGTCGGAAGGCAGCCAGACCACCCTGGGCGCTTACCATCGATCATGGCAATGAGGGAGGCCAGATGAAACTCAGCCTGGGACCGGTCCTGTTTTACTGGGACAAAGCGCAACTGGGGAATTTCTACGCCGAGATGTCGGCCTTGCCGCTGGATGTGATTTACCTGGGGGAAACCGTGTGCTCAAAGCGCCGGGCATTCTCCCTGGATCAATGGCTGGGCCTGGGGCGCGAACTGCAAGCGTGCAGCCAGGCACAGATTGTGTTGTCGAGCCTGACGCTGATCGAAGCGGCCTCGGAGCTGTCGTCCTTGCGTCGGCTGTGTGACAACGGCCAATTGTTGGTGGAAGCCAATGACATGGGCGCGGTGCAGTTTCTCGCTGAACGCAAGTTGCCTTTCGTGGGCGGCCCGGCGTTGAACCTGTACAACGGCCATGCCCTGGGGCAATTGCTCGACAGCGGCATGATTCGCTGGGTACCACCTGTGGAATGCTCGGCGGCGCTGATCGGCGATGTGCTGGAGCAGGTGCGGGAAATGGAACGCGAGGTCCCCGAGGTGGAGATTTTTGCCTACGGCCACTTGCCCCTGGCTTATTCGGCACGCTGCTTCACCGCCCGGGCCGAAAACCGGCCCAAGGACGACTGTCAGTTCTGTTGCATCAACTATCCCGACGGCCTGGCGTTGAGCAGTCAGGAGGGCCAGCAACTGTTCACCCTCAATGGCATTCAGACGATGTCCGGTGAGGTGACCAATCTGTTGGCCGATTACCCCGCGCTGATGGCCAGTGGCGCCGACGTGCTGCGTCTGAGCCCGCGCGCCCAGGGCATGGCCGAGGTGGTCAGGTCCTTCGACAACGTTCGCCAGGGCGAGGCACCACCGCTGTTTGTGGCCGGTTGCAACGGCTATTGGCACGGTCATGCCGGTATGTTGAAAGTTGAGGAGGCGGGCCTGTGCTGAGTCGAAAAAAATGGTTGCTCAAAGGCGCTGACCGGGTGCTGCCGCTGGTGGGCAAGGTGCCGTTTGTCGTACAGCGCCTGGCGTTGCAGCAGGCGCTCAACCGTTGCCTGGCCGAGCCGCTGCGCGATGGCGGGTTCGAGGTGTTGCGCGGGCGTTGGCTATGCCTGCGGGTGCCGGACCTGAAGTTGTGCTGGTACCTGACGCTGTCGCGGGATGGACTGCGCATTGCCGAACAAGCCGAAGCCCAGGTCAGCATCAGCGGCAACTGGCGTGAATTTCTCTTGCTCGCCAGTCGGCAGGAAGATCCCGACACGTTGTTCTTCCGGCGACGCCTGGTGATTGAGGGCGACACCGAATTGGGGCTGGCGCTGAAGAACCTGATCGACAGCCTCGACCCGGAGGTCTTGCCGCCCTGGTTATGGCGCAATCTGGAACGGGCGGGCAAGGGATTGGCGGCGGCCTGATGAAAGCTCCAGGCTCACTGCCCCTGGTGTACTCCTGTTCCGGTTGTTCCAACGTGGCGCAACTGGCCAACACCGTCGCCCTGCGCCTGGACCGCGCCGGCCTGGCCGAGATGTCCTGCATCGTCGGGGTCGGCGGGCATGTGCCGGCACTGGTCAACAAAGCGCGCTCGGGGCGGCGGATCATCGCGCTGGACGGTTGTCCGTTGCAGTGCGTCCAGGCGTGTTTGCAGCAGCATGATCTGGAAGCGGATGTGCATGTGATTTTGAGCCAGTTGGGCTGGCGCAAGCGTTTCGGCGTCGATTGCACGCAAGAGGAGGGGGACGCGTTGTTTGAGCGGTTGATACCGATGATCGTTGAAAATGACACAGCAGATAGTGAGTCTGGCTGAGCCTGTGGCGAGGGGATTTATCCCCGCTGGACTGCGAAGCAGTCCCAATGCGCTGTGTCAGACAGTTTGAATAGGGGCCGCTTCGCGCCCCAGCGGGGATAAATCCCCTCGCCACAAGGGAATTGGGGCTGCGCGGGTTATTGCTGGTAAGCGTCCAGCTCATCTTCGGCCAGGATGCGAATGTTGCGCCGCTCCATGGCAATCAGGCCACCGTCTACCAGGCGATGGAGAATGCGCGAAAAAGTCTCTGGCTGGATTCCCAGCTTGGAGGCCACCAGGCGTTTGGACACCTGTAGCACCACCTGGCCGTCGCGCGGGTCGCGTTCCTGAAGCAGAAAGTTGATGACCCGCCGGCTGGCGCTGGCCAGGGTCAGGTTGTCGATGTCCTTGAGGCGCTGGTGCAAATGGATACTCATGCTCGCCAGGATCGCCAGGCAGACCTTCGGCTGGTCTTCCAGGGCCTTGCGGTAATGAGTGCCTTCGATACTCACCAGTACGCTGTCCTTGAGCGCCGACGCACTGACCGGGTAGCACCGGGCCTGGCTGAACAGCAGAGCCTCGGCGAAGGTCTGCCCGGGCTGGATGATTTCCACCAGGTTTTCCTGGCCTTCACCGGTGACCCGGAACAGCTTGATCTGACCGCTGACCAGCAGGAAAAACCGCTTGGCCGGGTCGCCCTGGTGCATGAGCGTGCTGTTGCACTCCAGGCGTTTGAGCACGGCCAGGTTGCACACGTCTTCGAAGACCCGCTCCGGTAACTGGCTGAACAGGTGATGACGACGCAACAGTAAAACGATGGAAGGATGAGTCAGCATGGCGTACCTCCGCGTGCCGTCATGGTAGAACCCCACGCGCCCCCGGCCTATGCCTCCGCAGGCCTACCTCGGAAGAGGGAGGTGCGTCCCCGCTCAAACACAAACCCTGTGGGAGCGAGCCTGCTCGCGATAGCGGAGGGTCAGCTTGCAGGGATGTTGAATGTGCCGCCGTCATCGCGAGCAGGCTTTGCTCCCACAGGAGGTGTGGTTTGCCGGGCTAGCCCACTCCGCGCAGATGCTCCATGGCCCACACGGCGGCTTCGACCCGTGAGCGCAACCCCAGTTTGTGCAGCAGGTTCTTCACATGGACCTTGACCGTGCCTTCGGTGATGCCCAGCTTGTGGCCGATGACTTTGTTGCTGCAGCCGCCGGCGATGGTCTTGAGTACCTGGCGTTCGCGTTCGGTCAGTTCCACGTCGGCCTGGCGGGGAGGGGAGCGCAAGGCCTGGGCCATGACGCGGGTCAGGCCGGGGCTGATCACCAGCGCGCCGTTGAGGGCATCGCGGATGTACTGCACCAGCAACTCCGGCTCCATGTCCTTGAGCAGGTAACCGTTGGCATCCAGGCGCAGGGCATCGCGAATGTCGTCCTCGGCGTCGGATACGGTGAACAGCAATACCTTGCCGGTGTAATGCATGGCCCGCAGCCGGCGCAGGGTTTCGATGCCGTTCATTTGCGGCATGTTGTTGTCCAGCAGGACCAGGTCAGGTTTGAGCGGTTCGATCAGGGTCAGGGCTTCTTCGCCGTGGCTGGCTTCGCCGACGATGTGCAAGTCGTCTTCGAGTTCGAGCATTTGGCGGATCCCTCGACGCATCATTGGATGGTCGTCGACCAGCAGGAGGGTGTGACGCAGGGGGGCGTTCATGTTGCGAGACCTTCGCTGTGTTGGCCCAGGAATTCCGGTTGGAAATGCACCTGGATACGGGTGCCCTGGGGCGTTCGGGAGATAATTTGCAGTTGGCCGCGCAAGCTGCGGGCCCGTTCGTTCATGATGTTCAGGCCGTGGTGTTCGCGCTGGTCCACTTCGCCACTGAAGCCCCGGCCATCGTCTTCGACCGACAGTCGCACGGTTTCGCCTTCCTGGCGCAGTTCGAGCCAGGCGTTCTCTGCGTGGGCGTGGCGCAGGCAGTTGGAGAGCGCCTCGCGGGTGATCTGCAGGATATGAATCTGCTCACTGGCCGACAGCTCGAAGGCCAGGGTGTCGACGAACAGATGCACCCGGAAATCGCCCCGGCGGGAGAATTCATCAGCGGTGTCCTTGAGTTCCTGGACCAGCCCGTCGTCGTGGATCTGCAAGCGGAACGTGGTGAGCAGTTCGCGCAACTGCCGGTAGGCATTGTTCAGGCCTTCGCGCAGTTCGGCGGTGACGGTTTCCAGGGTTTGCACCGGTTCGCCGCGACGCATCAGGGTTTGCATGCGGCTGACTTGCAGCTTCATGTACGACAAGGCCTGGGCCAGGGAGTCATGCAGTTCGCGGGCGATGATCGTGCGCTCATCGAGCAACAGCAGGCGATGGTCCTGTTCGCGCTGGCGCTTGAGAGACAGCGAGGTGCCGATCAGGTTTGCCAGGGCCTGGATCAGTGCGGTTTCCCAGGGTTGCGCCGCGTGACCGTCGACAAAATGCGCCTTGAGTTCACCCAGTTCCGTGCCCTGGTTACTGATGCTGAACGTCTGCGGCCGGGCGCTGTGGTGTTTCTGGCAGGTGGCGCAATCGCTGCTGGCGCAGACCTCGCGGCTGTTGGCGCCATGCAGCGACAGCAGTTGCCGGGCGGGCGCCTGCAACTGGCCTTGCAGACACAGCGACAGGCGCAGGCCCGGCAGCCGCTGCTGGAACCGGCTGATCAGTTCATCCAGCCCTTCGGCATTGGCCTGCCGCGTGGCCAGGCTGCGGCTGCTCTGGTACAGCAGCTCCAGGGCGGCATTGGCCTGTTGCAGGTTCAGGGTCTTTTGCTGGACCTGATTCTCCAGGGTGCGATGGGATTGCTCGATGGTCTCGGCCATGGTGTTGAAGCTGGTCGCCAGTTGGCCCAGTTCATCCTCTGACTGATGGTTGACCCGCACCTGGAATTCGCCACGGCGAAAGCGCTGGGTGGCGTCCACCAGTTCCTGCAAGGGCGTGACCACACCGTACTGCAATTCATACAGACCGATCAGCAGGATGATCATGGTGGTGAACAGCGCCATGCCCTGGATCGTCTGTTGCCAGGCTTGCTTGTGCTCGCTCTGGCGTTGCAACAGGGTGACGAACTGGTCCAGTTGCGCAACGAAGGAAGCGGCACTGGCCTGGAAGAACGCCGAATCGCCGCGTTCGATGGCCGGGCGCAAGGTCTGGTTCCAACGCTGCATGAGGCTCTGATAACTCTGATGCAGGGAGGTCGCCGGTCCGTCTTCCAGCACGGCGCGCAAGGACGGGCTTTCGAGACGTCGTTGCAGGCTGTCGATGATCGCCGGGACATCGTCGCTGGCCCCGGCTGCCAGTTTCCAGCTCAGGTGATAGGTCTCCATACGCACGGAACCGGCGGTGTTGATGGCGGCCGCGTCGCCCTGGCTGAACCAGGCAATCAGACCTGCGCTCAAGGAACTGGCCAGGGCGAGGATGGCGATCAGGATCACCGCCAGCCCGGCGCGAGCGGGCAGGGAACTGCGCAGCCACCGCATCATCGAGACTGGCCCTGGAGGAAATTCTGCAAACCGAACATGGGGACGCCCTGGCGTTGGGGGGGTATAGCAGCCGATCCCGGGCGCACTACCTCTAAAGAGTTGTCGGCCGCTACGTTTCGATAAAAGCCACGGCCGAAATGTTCAAAGCCTTGATAAATAAAGGTTCTTATCAACTTCAGGCTCTACCCCCTAAGAGGTAGACGGCCCCAGCATAGGCCAGTACCGCCGGGACGCACGTTGACCCAGGTCAAGTTTTTACGGGGTAGGCATCACTAGGCTGCGCTCATCGAACTGACGGGGAGTGCATCGAGATGCGAGCGCAAGTGCAACAAGGGTTGGTACTGGGGATGAGTACCCTGGCCTTCACCGTGTGCTTCATGGTCTGGATGATGTTTGCCGTGCTCGGTGTTCCGATCAAGGAAATGCTGGCGCTCAACGAAACCCAATTCGGTCTGCTGGCCGCCACGCCGGTGCTGACCGGTTCCCTGGTGCGCTTGCCCCTGGGCCTGCTGACCGACCGCTTCGGCGGGCGCATCGTGTTCTTCCTGCTGATGCTCTCCTGTGTGCTGCCGTTGTACCTGATCACCCTGGCCACGGCTTTCTGGCAGTTCCTGGTGCTGGGCCTGTTTGTCGGGCTGGCCGGTGGATCGTTCTCGGTGGGCATCGCTTATGTGGCCAAGTGGTTCGACAAGCAGAATCAAGGCTTCGCCATGGGTGTGTTCGGCGCGGGCAACGCCGGCGCCGCGCTGACCAAATTCCTCGCTCCTGCCTTGATCGCCTTCGGTTCCTGGCACCTGGTGCCGAAGGTGTTCAGCGCCATTCTGTTCATCACCGCGCTGCTGTTCTGGTTTCTCACAACCGAGAAGAAGGAGCACAGCGGCACCGGCGGCGCCACGTTGCGCGAGCAACTGAAAACCCTGAAAGAACCAGCGGTGTGGCGCTACTGCCAGTACTACTCGATCGTGTTCGGCGGCTATGTAGCCCTGGCCCTGTGGATGACCAAGTACTACGTGCAGGAATACGGCTTCAGCCTGCAAAGCGCGGCGCTGCTGGCGGCCTGCTTCTCCCTGCCCGGTGGCGTATTGCGGGCCGTCGGTGGCTGGATGTCCGACCGCTGGGGCGCCCAGAGCGTGACCTGGTGGGTGTTGTGGGTCAGCTGGATCTGCCTGTTCCTGCTCTCGTACCCACAGACCCAACTGCAAGTGCAGACCGTCAACGGCACGGTGGATTTTCACATCGGCCTCAACGCCACGCTGTTCACCGTGCTGCTGTTCGTGATGGGCATCGCCTTCGCGTTCGGCAAGGCCTCGGTCTTCAAGTACATCGCCAACGACTACCCGAAAAACATGGGCGCGGTGTCCGGCATCGTCGGCCTGGCCGGCGGCCTGGGCGGGTTCGTGTTGCCGATCATGTTCGGCGCCCTGGTGGACCTCACCGGCGTGCGCTCGTCCTGCTTCATGTTGATGTACGGCGTGGTCTGGGTCTCCCTGACCTGGATGTACTTCAGCGAAGTTCGCAAGCGCCCGCTGCTGGGTAAACAGCCGCCGGCCAGCCAATCCCCGTTTTCCAGCATTGCCCAAGGAGAAGAACATGTCCGTTCTGCAAACGCCTGAAAAGGGCCCGGTCATTCATGACTGGCGTCCGGAAGACCCCGCGTTCTGGGGCAAGAGTGGCAAACAGACTGCCCGGCGTAACCTGTGGATTTCCATCCCGGCGCTGCTGTTGGCCTTCGCGGTGTGGATGGTCTGGAGCACGGTGATCGTGCGCCTGAACGCCATCGGTTTCAGTTTCAGCACCGACCAGTTGTTCTGGCTCGCGGCGTTGCCGGGCCTGTCCGGCGCGACCTTGCGCATCTTCTATTCGTTCATGGTGCCGATCTTCGGCGGTCGTCGCTGGACGGCCCTGAGCACTGCGTCGCTGCTGTTGCCGGCGCTGTGGATGGGCTTTGCCGTGCAGGATCCGGCCACGCCTTACAGCGTGTTCGTGCTGATTGCGCTGCTCTGCGGCTTTGGCGGCGGTAACTTCGCCTCGAGCATGTCCAACATCAGCTTCTTTTACCCCAAGTCCCAGCAGGGCACAGCCCTGGGCCTGAACGCCGGGCTGGGCAACCTGGGCGTGTCGGTGATGCAGTTCAGCGTGCCGCTGGTGATTTCCTTCGGCGTGTTCGGCTTCATGGGCGGCCAGCCGCAGGTACTGGCTGACGGCAGCTCGCTGTGGCTGCAAAACGCCGGTTTTATCTGGGTGCCGTTCATCCTCGCCGTGACCGTGATTGCCTGGTTCGGCATGAACGACCTGTCCAGCGCCCGCGCTTCGTTCAGTGAGCAGGCAGTGATTTTCAAGCGCAAGCACAACTGGCTGATGTGCTGGTTGTACCTGGCGACCTTCGGCTCGTTCATCGGCTTCTCCGCCGCGTTTCCGCTGCTGATCAAAACCTCGTTCCCGGAAGTCATCGCCCTGAAGTTCGCCTTCCTCGGTCCGCTGGTCGGTGCCCTGGTGCGGCCACTGGGTGGCTGGCTGGCGGACAAGCTCGGCGGCGCGAAGGTTACGTTGTGGAACTTCGTGCTGATGATCGCGATGGTGTTCGGGGTCCTTCATTTCCTGCCCCAAGGCGGCCAGGGCGGCAGCTTCTACGGCTTCCTGGGGATGTTCATGTTGCTGTTCGTCACCACTGGCGTGGGCAACGGGTCGACCTTCCGCATGATCCCGGTGATCTTCCGCACCCTGCATGAAAAAGCCAGCCGCGGCCAAAAGCCCGAGCTACGCGAACAAGCGCTCAAGAACGCCGGCAAGGAATCGGCCGCAGTGCTGGGTTTCAGCTCGGCCATGGGCGCCTTCGGCGCGTTCTTCATCCCCAAATCATTCGGCACTTCGATGGCCCTGACCGGCGGCCCGGAGATGGCCTTCTACATGTTCGTCGGCTTTTACCTGAGCTGCATCGTGGTGACCTGGTGGTGGTATGCCCGCAAGGGCGCCGCAACACCGTGCTAAGCCGAACCTAAACCTGCGTGGGCGGGGCGCAGACCCCGCGGAGCAAGCCTGAGAGGAACACACTGTGAGTCATTTACTGGATCAACTGCGGTTTTTCAACCGCAAGCAAGGCGAGTTTTCCGAGGGGCACGGCGAGACCCGCAAGGAGTCCCGCGACTGGGAGAACGTCTACCGCTCCCGCTGGCAGTACGACAAGATCGTGCGCTCCACCCATGGGGTGAACTGCACCGGCTCGTGCTCGTGGAAAATCTACGTCAAGAACGGCCTGATCACCTGGGAAACCCAGCAGACCGACTACCCGCGCACCCGTAACGACCTGCCCAACCACGAGCCGCGTGGCTGCCCTCGTGGCGCCAGCTACAGCTGGTACATCTACAGCGCCAACCGGCTCAAGTACCCGAAGATCCGCAAGCCATTGCTCAAGCTGTGGCGCGAAGCCCGGCAGACCCTGCCGCCCGTGGAAGCGTGGGCCAGCATTGTCGAAAACAAGGCCAAGGCCGACTCGTATAAAAGCAAGCGCGGCATGGGTGGTTTCATCCGTTCCAACTGGGAAGAAGTCAACGAGATCATCGCCGCCGCCAACGTCTACACCGTCAAGCAATACGGCCCGGATCGGGTGGTTGGCTTCTCGCCGATCCCGGCGATGTCGATGGTCAGCTACGCCGCGGGTTCGCGTTACCTGTCGCTGATCGGTGGCGTGTGCCTGAGCTTCTACGACTGGTACTGCGACCTGCCGCCAGCCTCGCCGATGGTCTGGGGCGAGCAGACCGACGTGCCGGAATCGGCCGACTGGTACAACTCCAACTACATCATTGCCTGGGGCTCCAACGTCCCGCAGACCCGTACCCCCGACGCGCACTTTTTCACCGAGGTGCGTTACAAGGGCACCAAGACCGTGGCGATCACCCCGGACTATTCGGAAGTCGCCAAGCTCACCGACCTGTGGCTCAACCCCAAGCAGGGCACCGACGCGGCACTTGCCCAGGCTTTCAACCATGTGATCTTCAAAGAGTTTCACCTGGACAAGCCCAGCGCCTACTTCACCGAGTACGCCAAGCGCTACACCGACCTGCCGGTGCTGGTGATGCTCAAGCCGATGCTCGGCGTGGCGCCGGGCTCCGGCTACCAGCCTGATCGCTTCCTGCGCGCCAGCGACCTGACCAACAACCTCGGCCAGGACAATAACCCGGAGTGGAAAACCATCGCCCTGGATGCCAGCGGTGAACTGGTTTCTCCCCAAGGCTCCATCGGCTATCGCTGGGGCGAAGAGGGCAAATGGAACATCCTGGCCCGTGAAGGCGGCGAGGGCCGTGAGATCGACCTCAAGCTCAGCCTGATTGGCGATGACGTGGCTGAAGTGGCCTTCCCGTATTTTGCCGGTGAAGCCCAGGAGTACTTCCAGCATGTGGCCGGTGACGCGGTGCAGTACCGCCGGGTGCCGGTGCACAACGTGGTGCTGGCCGACGGCAGCGTGGTGAAAGTCGCCACGGTGTTTGACCTGTCGGCGGCCAACCTGGCCATCGACCGTGGCCTGGGCGGCGCCAACGTCGCCAAGGACTACGACGACGCCTCGGTGCCCGGCACCCCGGCCTGGCAGGAGCAGATCACCGGTGTGAGCCGCGAGAAAGCGATCCAGATCGCCCGCGAATTCGCCGACAACGCCGACAAGACCCGTGGCCGTTCGATGATCATCGTCGGCGCGGCGATGAACCACTGGTACCACATGGACATGAACTACCGTGGGCTGATCAACATGCTCATGCTGTGTGGTTGTGTCGGCCAGACCGGCGGCGGTTGGGCCCACTATGTCGGCCAGGAAAAACTCCGTCCGCAATGTGGCTGGCTGCCCCTGGCCTTCGGCCTGGACTGGAACCGTCCGCCACGGCAGATGAACGGCACCAGCTTCTTCTACGGCCACAGCTCGCAATGGCGCCACGAGAAGATGAGCATGCACGACGTGCTGTCGCCTCTGGCGGATAAATCGCAGTTCCCTGAGCATGCCCTGGACTACAACATCCGCGCCGAACGCGCCGGCTGGTTGCCCAGCGCGCCACAATTGAACACCAACCCGCTGAACATTTGCCGCGATGCTGCTGCCGCCGGCATGGACCCGAAAGACTACGTGGTCAAGTCCTGGCAGGACGGCAGCCTGCGGTTTGCCTGCGAACAACCCGACAGCCCGGAAAACTTCCCGCGCAACATGTTCATCTGGCGTTCCAATCTGCTGGGGTCCTCGGGCAAAGGCCACGAGTACATGCTCAAGTACCTGCTGGGCACCAAGAACGGCGTGATGAACGAAGACATCGGCTTTGGTGGCGAATCCAAGCCGACCGAGGCTGAATGGGTCGACAACGGTGCCATCGGCAA
The DNA here is from genome assembly GCF_032614175.1 of Pseudomonas sp. P105. Taxonomy (NCBI): domain Bacteria; kingdom Pseudomonadati; phylum Pseudomonadota; class Gammaproteobacteria; order Pseudomonadales; family Pseudomonadaceae; genus Pseudomonas; species Pseudomonas sp. P105. Next base: position 3,208,153 of record NZ_CP126693.1, on the reverse strand, counting down.
ACTGGACCTGGTGACCACCCTGGACTTCCGCATGTCCTCGACCTGCGTGTATTCCGACATCGTCTTGCCGACCGCGACCTGGTACGAAAAAGACGACATGAACACCTCGGACATGCACCCGTTCATTCACCCGCTGTCAGCGGCTATCGACCCGGCCTGGGAGTCGCGTTCGGACTGGGAAATCTACAAGGGCATCGCCAAGGCGTTCTCCGCCATGTCGGTCGGGCACCTGGGTGTCGAGAAAGACCTGGTCACCGTGCCGTTGATGCATGACAGCGTCGGTGAACTGGCCCAGCCGTTTGGCGGCACTGACTGGAAAAGCGCCGGCGTGGCGCCGCAACCGGGCAAGAACGCACCGAACCTGCAAGTGGTGGAGCGCGATTACCCCAACATCTACAAGCAGTTCACCTCCCTGGGCCCGATGCTGGAGAAACTCGGCAATGGCGGCAAGGGCATCAACTGGAACACCGACGATGAAGTGAAATTCCTCGGTGAGCTCAATCACCATGAGGTCGACGCCGGTATCAGCCAGGGTCGGCCGAAGATCGACAGCGCCATTGACGCGGCCGAAGTGATTCTGTCCCTGGCCCCGGAAACCAACGGCCAGGTGGCCGTCAAGGCCTGGGCGGCCCTGTCGAAATTCACCGGCATCGATCACAGCCACCTGGCGCTGTCCAAGGCCCACGAGGCGATTCGCTTCCGCGACATCCAGGCGCAGCCGCGCAAGATCATTTCCAGCCCGACCTGGTCTGGCCTGGAAGACGATCACGTCAGCTACAACGCCGGTTACACCAACGTTCACGAAGCGATTCCATGGCGCACCATCACCGGCCGCCAGCAGTTCTACCAGGATCACCCGTGGATGCAGGCGTTCGGCGAGCAACTGATGAGTTATCGGCCGCCGGTCAACACCCGCACCATCGAAGGCGTCAAGGGCAAGCGCAGCAATGGCGAGACCGAAATCGTCCTGAACTGGATCACCCCGCACCAGAAGTGGGGCATCCACAGCACCTACAGCGACAACTTGCTGATGCTCACCTTGAGCCGCGGCGGGCCGATCGTCTGGCTCTCGGAAATCGACGCCAAGCGCGCCGGTATCGAGGACAACGACTGGATTGAATGCTTCAACGTCAACGGTGCGCTGACCGCCCGTGCGGTGGTCAGCCAGCGGGTCAAGGAAGGCATGGTGATGATGTACCACGCCCAGGAACGGATCGTGAACGTGCCCGGCTCGGAAACCACCAAGACCCGTGGCGGCCACCACAACTCGGTGACCCGCGTGGTGCTCAAGCCCACTCATATGATCGGTGGCTACGCGCAACAGGCCTACGGTTTCAACTATTACGGCACGGTCGGTTGCAACCGCGACGAGTTCGTCGTGGTGCGCAAGATGTCCAAGGTCGATTGGCTCGACGGTTCCAGTGGCGATGATCTGCCGCGTCCACTGCCAACCGATATCGAGGAGAACTGAGATGAAAATTCGCTCACAAATCGGCATGGTCCTGAACCTGGACAAATGCATCGGCTGTCACACCTGCTCGATTACCTGCAAGAACGTCTGGACCAGCCGCGAAGGCATGGAATACGCCTGGTTCAACAACGTCGAATCCAAGCCTGGCATCGGCTACCCCAAAGAGTGGGAAAACCAGGACAAGTGGAAGGGCGGCTGGATCCGTAACGCCGACGGTTCGATCAACCCACGCATCGGCGGCAAGTTCCGCGTGCTGGCGAACATCTTCGCCAACCCGGACTTGCCGAGCCTGGACGATTACTACGAACCGTTCGACTTCGACTACCAGCACCTGCACACCGCGCCTTTGGGCGAGCATCAGCCCACCGCACGGCCGCGCTCGCTGGTGTCCGGCAAGCGCATGGAGAAAATCGAGTGGGGCCCGAACTGGGAGGAGATCCTGGGCACCGAGTTTGCCAAGCGGCGCAAGGACAAGAACTTCGACCAGATCCAGGCGGACATTTACGGCGAGTACGAAAACACCTTCATGATGTACCTGCCGCGCCTGTGCGAGCACTGCCTGAACCCGGCGTGCGCGGCGTCCTGCCCGAGCGGGGCGATCTACAAGCGCGAGGAGGACGGCATCGTCCTGATTGACCAGGAGAAATGCCGCGGCTGGCGCATGTGCATCAGCGGCTGCCCGTACAAGAAAATCTATTTCAACTGGAAGAGCGGCAAATCGGAGAAATGTATTTTCTGCTACCCGCGCATCGAAGCCGGGATGCCGACGGTTTGCGCTGAAACCTGCGTCGGCCGCATCCGCTACCTCGGGGTGTTGCTGTACGACGCCGACCGCATCAGCGAAGTGGCGAGCACCGCCAACGAGCACGATCTGTATGAGAAGCAACTGGAGATCTTCCTCGACCCGAACGACCCGGCGGTGATTCGCCAGGCCCTGGCCGACGGCGTGCCGCAGTCGGTGATCGACTCGGCGCAACGCTCGCCGGTCTACAAAATGGCCGTGGACTGGAAACTCGCGCTGCCGTTGCACCCGGAATACCGCACCTTGCCAATGGTCTGGTACGTGCCGCCACTGTCGCCGATCCAGAACGCTGCGGCGGCCGGCACCGTGGGCATGAACGGGGTGATCCCGGACGTCGACAGCCTGCGCATTCCGCTGCGCTACCTGGCCAACATGCTCACCGCCGGCGATGAAAAACCGGTCAAGCGCGCCCTCAAGCGCCTGCTGGCGATGCGTGCCTACAAGCGTTCCGAACAGGTGGACGGCGTGCAGGACCTGCAAGTGCTGGCCGATGTCGGCCTGAGCGTGAACCAGGTGGAAGAGATGTACCGCTATCTGGCCATCGCCAACTACGAAGACCGTTTTGTCGTACCAAGCGCCCACCGCGAAGACGCCATGAGCGATGCGTTCGCCGAACGCTCCGGTTGTGGTTTCAGTTTCGGCAGCGGTTGCAGCGGCAGTACCGACACCAACATGTTCGGCGCCAAGAAGGCCAACCGCCGCGACGTCATCAAAACCGTGCAGTTGTGGGAGGAATGAACATGCGCATTCTCAAGGTGATTTCGTTGCTGCTCGATTATCCGACCGAAACCCTGGTGGCCGGTCGCGACGAGCTGGAGCAGGCGATTGTGCAGGCACGGGAAATCAGCCCGAAGCAGCGCGCTGCGCTGTTCGAGTTGCTGGAACTGATCTGTGGCCAGGACCTGATGGACGGCCAGGAGCACTACGGCGCGCTGTTCGGCCGTGGGCGCTCGCTGTCGCTGCTGCTGTTCGAACACGTCCATGGCGAGTCCCGCGACCGGGGCCAGGCCATGGTGGACATGATGGCCCAGTACGAAGAGGCCGGTTTTGCCATCGGCGTGAAGGAACTGCCCGATTACATCCCGCTGTACCTGGAGTTTCTCTCCACCCGCGAAGACATCGAGGCCCGCGAAGGACTGGCCGATGTGGCGCATCTGCTGGCCTTGCTGGCGGCGCGCCTGGAAGAGCGCGAGAGCGCCTACGCCAGTTGTTTCCGGGCCTTGCTGCAAATCGCCGGGGCCGAGCCCCAGGTGGCGGTGGCCGAGTTGCGTGAGCAGGTCAAGGCCGAGCCACGCGACGACTCCCTCGAAGCCCTGGACAGGATCTGGGAAGAGGAAGCGGTGGATTTCATGAAGGCCGAGCAGCAGGACCGTTGCAGTTCGCTGCCGAGTGCGCCGGGCAAGGCCCGGGACGAAAGCGCGGTGCCGTTGCATTGGGTGGATTTTCAGCATGAAGGACGGGCCGCTGCGCCCGCCGGGGAGGTGGGCAATGTCTAAATGGGATCTGTTGATGTTCGGGGTCTACCCCTATGTCGCCTTGGCGATTTGCCTGATCGGCAGTTGGGCGCGGTTTGACCTGTCCCAGTACACCTGGAAGGCCGGCTCCAGCCAGATGCTGAGCAACCGTGGCATGCGCGTGGCGAGCAATCTGTTCCATGTCGGTGTGTTGTTCGTCCTGGCCGGCCACTTTGTCGGCCTGCTGACGCCGGCGGCGATCTATCACCATGTGTTGAGCACTGAGAACAAACAGTTGCTGGCGATGGTGTCCGGCGGGTTCTTTGGGGTGCTGGGTCTGATCGGTCTGGTGATGCTGCTCAACCGGCGGCTGAGCGACCCGCGAGTGCGCGCCACGTCCAGCACGTCGGACATCCTGGTGTTGGTGGTGCTGCTGGTGCAACTGGTGCTGGGCTTGATGACCATTGTGGCGTCCACCGCCCATATGGACGGTTCGGTGATGGTGATGCTGGCCGACTGGGCACAGAACACTGTGCTGTTGCGTCCGGTGGAGGCGGCCGCGGCCATTGCGCCGGTGGGCTTGGTCTACAAGCTTCATGTGGTACTGGGCCTGACCCTGTTCGTGCTGTTCCCGTTCACCCGTCTCGTCCATATCGTCAGTGCGCCGGTCTGGTACCTGGGGCGTCGTTATCAAATCGTGCGGCAGAAGTTCTAAGGAGACGATCATGGCTAGTGGATGCGGATGTGGCGGCGGTAACGGGGGCAGCGGCGGCTGCGGTTCTTCAGCGAAAGCAGCGCCAGTGACCCCGCCGCTCAGCGATATCGAGCCGGCGGGCGCGGTGCAGTTCGAACCGGCCCAGGCCGGGCCGGTGCCAGGTGATGAAGCCCCGGCACAATTGATTGCCAGCAGTGAGCAGGAGTGGCCGATCATCAGCGTCAACGGGGTGTCGATCACCCCCCAGGCGATGGCCCAGGAGCTGCAGTATCACCCGGCTGAGAGCCGCGAGGATGCGGTCTACCAGTCGGCCCGGGCGTTGGTGATCCGGGAGTTGCTTCAGCAACGCATCGCCGAGCTGGGGCTGGCGTTGCAGGTGGGCGCCGGTGAAAACGAAGAGGAGGCGGCCACGCGGCTGTTGCTCGAGCGTGAGGTGCAGGTGCCGCAATGTGATGAGGCGACCTGTCTGCGCTACTACGAAAGCAATCGGGCGCGCTTTCACAGCGCCCCCTTGCTGGCGGTGCGGCACATTCTGCTCGAATGCGCACCGGACGACGCCGAAGCGCGCGACCAGGCTCACGGCCAGGCCGAAACCCTGCTGCAACGCCTGGACGAGTTCCCCGGCAGCTTTGCCGAACTGGCGTTGAACCACTCGGCCTGCCCGTCCAAGGCACAGGGCGGCTCGCTGGGGCAGATCAGCAAGGGCCAGACCGTGCCCGAACTGGAGCACCAGTTGTTTGCCTTGCCGGCGGGCCTGGTGGGCAAACCGCTGGAAAGCCGCTACGGCTGGCATGTGATCAGCATCGATCAGCGTGTCGAAGGCCAACCGTTGCCTTATGAGGCGGTGGCGACGGCGATTCGCACCCAGCTGCAACAAGGCGTGTGGCAGAAGGCGCTGGTGCAGTACCTGCAAACCCTGATCGGTGCGGCGGACATTCGCGGCATTCATCTTCAGGGCGCCGACTCGCCGCTGGTGCAGTGAGCACCGGCTCAATCAGGGGACAGACATGAACGCCGTGTTGCAGGACGGATTTGGGCGCCAGATCGACTATCTGCGGATGTCGGTGACCGATCGTTGTGATTTTCGCTGCGTGTATTGCATGGCGAAAAACATGACCTTCCTGCCGCGCCAGCAGGTGTTGACCCTGGAGGAACTGCACCGATTGGCGCGGTTGTTCGTGGGGCTGGGGGTCAAGAAAATCCGCCTGACCGGTGGCGAACCGCTGATCCGTCCGGGCATCGTCGGGTTGTGTCGCGACATCGCGGCATTGCCCGGCCTACGGGAACTGGTGATGACCAGCAACGGTTCGCAGCTGGGGCGACTGGCCCGGCCGCTGGTCGATGCCGGAGTCAAGCGCATGAACATCAGCCTGGACAGCCTGGATGGCGAGCGCTTTCGGGCGATCACCCGCAACGGCGATCTGGATCAGGTGCTGGCGGGCATTGAAGCGGCGAAGAGCGCGGGGTTCGAGCGGATCAAGCTCAACTGCGTGGTGATGAAAGGGCGCAACTTCGATGAAGTCCCGGCGCTGGTGCAGTACGCCATCGAGCAACGCATCGACATCAGCTTCATCGAGGAAATGCCCTTGGGTGAGGTCGGGCGTGCCCGGGGCGAGTCGTTCTGTTCCAGCGATGAGGTGCGGGCAGTCATTGCCAATCATCACCGCTTGCTCGACAGCACCGAAAACAGCGGCGGCCCGGCGCGTTATGTGCGCCTGGAGCAGCACGCGCAGACCCGGATCGGTTTCATTTCCCCCAATACCCACAACTTTTGCGCCAGTTGCAACCGGGTGCGCATGACCGTTGAAGGGCGGTTGCTGCTGTGCCTGGGACAGGAAGATTCTCTGGACCTGCGCAGTTTGTTGCGGCGCTATCCGCTGGACGACCAACCGCTGATCCAGGCGGTACAACAGGCGCTGCGCGGTAAACCCCTGCGTCACGATTTCAACCCTGGCGGGGAAGTGCAGATTGTGCGGTTCATGAACATGAGTGGTGGGTGAGCCTCAGCGCAGATGTTGAATGGACCGCCGTTATCGCGAGCAGGCTCGCTCCCACAGGGATTTGTGGTGTACGCAGAAAGAGCAGACACCTGAAAACCCATGTGGGAGCGAGCCTGCTCGCGATGGGTTATACCGGTCGACATCTCAAGCGGCTGATCCACCCTCGATTCTTGATATCGATCAATTGCAACCCTCACTTTTGGTCGTACTCTCCACTGCATATTGTGTTTGAAGATTGTTAATTATCTATATGTAGTGTCTGGAGCCAAAATGCAGAGCACGTTGATCTCAGTAGGCTGTAACCGCTTGCACAAGCGCGATGGCAGTGTGGTTGCCTTCGACGCGGACAAGATCCGCCAGGCGCTGATCGCCGCCGGCAAGGCCACCGGCGAATACGCTGAGGGGGAGGCTGAAGGGTTGCTGGAAGCGGTGCTGACGCGATTGGAAGGACAGACGCGCTTGAGCGTCGAGCAGATCCAGGACCGTGTCGAGCGAGTACTGATGGACGCCGGTTTCTTTCTGGCCATGCGTGCCTATATCGTCTACCGCGAGCAACATGGACGCCTGCGCCGGGATCGTCGCACCCTGGTGGAAGTCGCCACCTCGATGAACGAATACCTGGACCGCGAAGACTGGCGCGTACAGGCCAATGCCAACCAGGGTTACTCCCTCGGTGGGCTGATCCTCAACGTATCGGGCAAGGTCACCGCCAACTATTGGCTCGACGAGGTCTACAGCCAGGCCATCGGCCAAGCGCACCGCGAGGCCGACCTGCATATCCACGACCTGGACATGCTCGCCGGTTACTGCGCCGGCTGGTCGCTGCGCACGCTGCTGCACGAAGGCCTCAATGGGGTGCCGGGACGGGTTGAGGCCGGGCCGCCCAAACATTTGAGCAGCGCCTTGGGGCAGATGGTGAATTTCCTCGGCACGCTGCAAAACGAATGGGCCGGTGCCCAGGCGTTCAGCTCGTTCGACACCTACCTGGCGCCGTATGTGCGCAAGGACAGACTCAGCTATGACGAGGTCCGCCAGTCGTTGCAGGAGTTCATCTACAACCTCAACGTCCCGTCACGCTGGGGTACGCAAACACCTTTTACCAACCTTACGTTCGACTGGGTCTGCCCGGAGGATCTGCGTGAACAGATTCCGGTGATCGGTGGCGAGGAGATGCCGTTCGCCTACGGTGATCTGCAAGTGGAAATGGAATTGATCAATCGCGCCTACATCGAGGTGATGCAGGCCGGTGATGCAAAGGGCCGGGTGTTCACTTTCCCGATCCCGACCTACAACATCACCCATGACTTCCCGTGGGACAGCGAGAACGCCGACCGCTTGTTCGAGATGACCGCCCGCTACGGTCTGCCGTATTTCCAGAACTTCCTCAACTCGGACATGCAACCCAACCAGGTGCGCTCGATGTGCTGCCGCCTGCAACTGGATGTGCGCGAGTTGCTCAAGCGCGGAGGAGGCCTGTTCGGCTCGGCGGAACAAACCGGCTCACTAGGTGTGGTGACGATCAACTGCGCACGCCTGGGCTACCTGTACAAAGGCGATACCAGCGCATTGCTGCACGCATCGATACGCTGATGGAACTGGCGAAGGAGAGCCTGGAGGTCAAGCGCAAGGTCATCCAGCACCACATGGACGCCGGGCTGTACCCGTACACCAAGCGCTACCTGGGCACCCTGCGTAATCACTTCTCCACCATCGGCGTGAACGGCCTGCACGAAATGCTGCGCAATTTCACCGATGACCAGCAAGGCCTGCATACCGAGCAAGGCCGGGCATTCGCCCTGAAACTGCTGGATCACGTGCGCGCCACGCTGCTGCGCTTTCAGGAAGAAACCGGCCACCTCTACAACCTGGAAGCCACCCCTGCCGAGGGCACAACCTACCGTTTCGCCAAGGAAGACCTCAAGCGTTACCCCGATATCTTGCAGGCCGGCAGCCCGATCGCCCCGTATTACACCAACTCGTCGCAGTTGCCGGTGGGCTTCACCGACGATCCGTTCGAAGCCTTGGAGCTGCAAGACGAACTGCAATGCAAATACACCGGCGGCACCGTGCTGCACCTGTACATGGCCGAGCAGATTTCCTCCACACAGGCCTGCAAGCAGCTGGTGCGCAAGGCCCTGGGACGCTTCCGGCTGCCGTACCTGACCATCACGCCGACGTTTTCCATCTGCCCGGTCCACGGCTACCTGGCCGGCGAACATGAGTTTTGCCCCAAATGCGACGAGGCCTTGCTGTTGCAACAGCAGTTGGCAGGCAGCGTTCACTGATCCGATCCATCGACCGCAAGGAGCTTCATCCATGAACGCATCACAATCTCTTCCGCAGGCACAGCGTCAACGTTGCGAAGTCTGGACCCGCGTGATGGGTTATCACCGTCCGGTGGCGGCCTTCAACCCAGGCAAACAGTCCGAGCATCGCGAACGGGTTCACTTCACTGAAAGCGCGGCCGGGCGTCCATGAGTCGAGCGCTACGGGTTGGGGGCATGGTGCCCCTGACCACCCTCGATTATCCGGGCCAACTGGCTTGCGTACTGTTTTGCCAGGGCTGCGCCTGGCGTTGTCGTTATTGCCACAACCCGCAACTGATCCCGCCGCGCGGCAGCGAAGAGGTGGATTGGTGTCGGGTGTTGGCATTTTTGCAACGTCGCCAGGATCTGCTTGACGCCGTGGTGTTCAGCGGTGGTGAGCCGACCCTGCAGGACGGCCTGGCGCCAGCCATGGAGCAAGTGCGGCAGATGGGTTTTCGCATCGGCCTGCACAGCGCCGGCATCAAACCGGCGGCCTTCGCCAAAGTGGTCGGGCAAGCCGACTGGGTTGGCTTCGACATCAAGGCCTTGCCCGAAGACGCCCTGGACGTGACTCGGGTTCATGGCAGCGGTGCCGCCAACTGGCGCAGCCTCGACTATCTGCTGGCCAGCGGCGTGGATTATGAATGCCGGACCACCGTGCATTGGCATTTGTTCGATCCCGAACGGTTGTTGACCCTGGCTCGCCGCCTGAGCGAGCAGGGCGTCACGCGTTTCGCTGTGCAACTGGTGCGCACGGCCCGGATGCTCGACCCCCATCTTTCCAGTGTTTCGGCACAGGCCTTGCAGCCGGAGTTGTGGGCCGCCATGCGCGAGTTGTTTCCCTCGTTCGTTTTACGCAGTTGACCGTCCCCGGGGATGAACGACCGACAGCGGTTCGGGATCGCCGGGCCGCTCTTTTTTATGGCTTTTTTTATGGTTTTCAAATGCGCTGCCAATCGGCAGGTAGTTGAACAGGGAGCATTTGATATGACCAGACTCACCACTGCCCACCGTATCGTGATCGGTTTTGCCATCGCGCCACTGGCGTTGATCGCCCTGGCGTTATACGCCTTGAACGACCTGGCCACGCTGCGCGACCAGGCGGTGCAAATCGTCAGACAGGATTGGCCGAAGATCGACCCGATCATGGTGATCGCCACGGGTGTGCGCGATAACGCCAGGAACACCCGGGACCTGTTGATCGACAAGAACAACGCGCAGGTCCAGCAATCGATCGACATGACCCGGCAACGTATTACCCAGGCCTTTACCACGCTGGAGCCGCTGTTCGACCAGCCGGAAGGCAAAGCGGCGTATGCGGCACTGAAGAAGCACCGTGAGGCGTACGTGGCCGCGTTCGTTCAGGTGCAGGCGTTGATTCGCCAGGGAGCCACGGACGACGCGATGACGCAACTCAAGCAGGGCGTGATGCCGGCCGAGCTTGAGGTCTACAAAAGCCTGGAAGGGCTGATGGCGATGCAGGGCCGGTTGTTTGTCGAGCGTGAACAGCTGGCCCAGGCGCGCTACAGCGACGCGCGGCGCAACATGCTGACACTGGTGCTGGCCTGCCTGGCCCTGGTCAGTACCGTTGCGGTCCTGGTGACCCGCAGCGTGACCCGTCCGCTGGGTGGCGAGCCCGATGATGCGGCGCGGGTGCTGAGCCAGATTGCCCAAGGCGACTTGACGATCCGCGTGCCGCTGGACGCCGGGAGTGCAAACGACAGCGTAATGAGCAACATGCATGACATGCAGCAGAGCCTCAACAGCATGGTCCGGCACATTGCGGCTTCGGTGGATCGGGTGGCCAGTTCCTCCGAAGAGCTGAGTGCGGTGAGCAGTCAGACCAACAGCACCCTGGAACTGCAAGGCCAGGAAATCGAACAGGCCGCGGCGGCCGTGAACCAGATGACGGCGGCGGTGGACGAAGTGGCGCGCAATGCGGTGAGTACCAGCGAAGCCTCGCGGATATCCGAGCAAACCGCCCAGCGCGGTCGTGAGCAGGTTCAGGAGACCGTTGCTTCGATCAGCGCATTGGCGCTGGGGGTGACGGACTCCTCGGGACGCATCCAGCAGTTGGCAGGCAGGGTCGAGCACATCAGTTCGGTGCTGGACGTGATCCGCGGCATTGCCGATCAAACCAATCTGCTGGCCTTGAACGCCGCCATTGAAGCAGCCCGCGCTGGCGATGCCGGGCGTGGTTTTGCCGTGGTGGCCGACGAAGTCCGGGCACTGGCCCATCGCACCCAGGATTCGACTCGGGAAATCGAGGAGATGATCGGCAACATCCGCCAGGACAGCGAGCACGCCGTGACCGCCATGCAAAGCAACAGCGAACTGGTGCAGACCACTTTGCAAGTGGCCCGCCGCTCCGGCGATGCCCTGGATGAAATCGCCCGTTCGATCTCGCAGATCAACGAGCGCAATCTGATGATCGCCAGCGCCACCGAAGAACAGGCGCTGGTAGCCCGAGAAGTGGACCGTAACCTGGTGGGTATTCGCAACCTGTCCGAACAGGTATTGCTCGGGGCCCGGCATACTGATACCGCCGGTCAGGACCTGGCGCAGATGGCCGGCTCACTGCATGAGACCGTGGCGCGGTTCAAGGTCTAGGCCAGCCCCGCGTCAGCTGTTGTGAACCACACAAATCCACCGTGGGAGCAACGCTTGCACTGCGTGTTCACCATCCCCAGAACTGCAACCACCAGCCATAACCCACCAGGCCATTGGCTAATACCAGGCAGGCCATTGCGAGGGGCCTGCGGGCTGCATGTTCCAGGCGCTTGTAGCCCAGCCACAGACTCCAGGCGATTGCCGCGACCAGCAGCGCGGCCCGAGCCGGTTGTACCCAGTCGAGCAACAACCCTTCATAGCGCAGCAGTTTGACGGTGGTGGCCGACAAGCCGAGGAACAACCCTGCACCGCCGAGGGGCGTCAGGGTGATGGCCAAGGGCCAATACTGTGCAGGATCGCCCGAGAGTCTTGCCGCCAGGCGCATCAACAGCAGCAGCGACGTGCCCAACAGCAAGGCACTCATGCCCAGATAAGCGACGATGCAAAAGCCATCGAGCCAACTGAAGCTGTCATTGAGCTGCGGATAGTGGGTCAGCAACCACCAAGGGGCGTTGTCTTGCAATGGCCAGAACAGCTCATGGGCGACCAGCCATTGGGCCAGGCTCTGCTTCATGGCAATGAACCAGGGGCTGACGGTCCACTGAAAAGCCCCCATGGCCAGGCCAATGACGCCGAACAACAACAAGCGCGCGTCCCAGGGCGAAAGGGTGGTTGCGCTCGAGTGAAGGATTTCCTCGTTACTGGAACGGGCTATCAGGCGTACCGCATCGCGCTGGCCGCTGCAGCGACCACAGGCGTGGCAATCGGCGGCACCGCGCATCCGGCGAATGTCCAGCAATGGCGCGCAGTTGGGAGGCGGTCGGCGCGGCGCGGGGTTTTCCAGCCAGCGTTGCTCGTCCACCTGGAAGTGCACCGGTGCCAGGCGAGCAAGCAGGGCGAAGACGCCACTGACTGGACACAGGTAGCGGCACCACACTCGCTTGCCTCGGGCGAACAGCAGGCCAACGATCACCGCTGCGACCGTCGAGCCCCCCAGGATCAACAGCGCCGCCTGGGCATAGTCATAGACGCTGATCAACTGCCCATAGATCGTGGTCAGGCAGAACGCCAGGGTCGGCCAGCCGGCCCAGCGCACCCCGCGTGGCACGCCCAGGCCTTTGCCATACTGGCTGGCCCATTCACTCAAGGCACCTTCAGGACACAGCACGCCACACCAGAGTCGACCGAACAGCACAATCGACAGCAACACGAAAGGCCACCAGATGCCCCAGAACATAAACTGCGCCAGCAGCGTGAGGTTGTCCAACAGCCGAGCCTGGCTGCTGGGCAATGGCAACAGCGCCGGCACCACCAGCAGCACCGCATAGAACAGCACCACCGCCCATTGCACGGCGCGAATGGTTGCGCCGTGGCGCCGCATGCCGTCGCCCAGACGTTTCAGCCAGAGGTTCAAGTCGGACATGGCAGCGTTTGCGCTTTGCGTGGCCGCAGCCAGCCGGCAACCCCCAGCCAGTAGCCGAGCCACACCAACAAGGTCATGGCACTGGGACTGGCTCGATAGCCGGTGAAATCCGCCAGGAAACCGCCCAGGCCATGGCCGTCATCCAATATCGCGCTGCTGTCCCAGAGCGCGTCGCCGATGCCTTGGTAGACCACTTCGGGCCAGTCCATCGCCAGCAACTGACCGCTGATCCGCTCAATGCCGCTGACCAGCAGCGCTGCCCCCAATAACAACAGAATGGTTTCGCTGATGGCAAAGAAACGCGGCCATGAGATGAACCGTCGACTGCCGTGCAGCAAGACGATGGTCAGCAGCGCCAGCAGCAGGCCGGCCACCGCGCCCACGGCGAACAAGCCCAGTGGCGCCCCTTGCAGACGCGCCCCGGCGCCATACAGGAAGACCACGGTTTCACTGCCTTCGCGGCTGACGGCCAGCAGCGCCAACACCATCAGCCCCCATCCACCTTGGCGGCTGAAACGATGGTCGGCGTGACGCGTCAGATTCTGTTTCAACGTCCCGGCGTTTCGGTGCATCCAACCGACCATTTGCACGATCAGCAGACTGGCGACCAGCGCCAACGCCGCCTGGAACCATTCATTGGCCGCGCCGCTCATGGCTTCGCCGACTAACAGAATCAGACCGGCCAAGATGCCCGACAACAGCAAACCCAGCGCCACGCCAGCCCACACGAACTGCAACAAGCGACCGGCCTGTTGCTGCCGGCTGACCCAGGCCTGGAGTATGCCGATTACCAACAGCGCCTCGACGCTTTCGCGCCAGACAATAAACATTGATTGAGTCATGCAAACACCTCCTGTTCGCCGACTACTGGGCGAGGATGCCGCCCTCGGGCAGTTGCGGGTTGAATTCATCGAAAAACGGATAGTGCCCGGGGCGCAGCGGGTGAATGACGACAAACGTGGTAACGCCGGGCGACAGGACCTTTTCCACCCGCAGGGGCGTGCTCTCGAATTCCGCCGGACCCTGGCCGACGTTTTTCAGCACGATCTTGAAGCGCTGCCCGGCCGGTACTTCCAGCAGCGGCGGGGTGAAATGGCCGTCGCGCATGCTCAACTCGTAAGTAAGCAGTTGGGCATGGGCGACTGAAGGCAACAGCAAGCCGGCCAGCACCCAGCCGGCCAGTTGTCGCGCTGTTCGGCTCGTTGAACGACGCATCTTCAATACCCGCCTTTTTTGCCAATCCCGGCGTAGACGAATTCGTAATGCAGTTCACAGCGCTCGAACCACGGTGCCACGCCGGTTTCCTTGTCGGTATGACGGCCGAGGGAGCCATGGCCGCCGGGCGGCAGGACAGTGAAGGTCAATTGGTATTTGCCGGGGCCCAGCAGCTTGACGTTGTCGCCATAGTGCGGCCCGTCATTGGCCACCATGGCGTGGAAGTCGCCCTTGAGCGGGGTGTCGTTGCCTTGTTTTTTCAGTTGGAACGACACGTTGAGGTAGGGCACGAAGCTGCCTTCCTGGAAACCTTGCTGGTTGTCGGCCGTGGCCCTGATATCGGCCTCCAGGTGAACGTCAGACTCGGCGGTTGGGCGCATCATGCCGGCCGGGGCCATTTCGATCGGTTGCAGGTACACCGCGCCGACCTCCAGGCCCGGGCACATTTGCGGTTCGCCAATGGGGTATTCCTTGGCCTGGGACAGAGGGGCGAGAAACAGCAGGGCGAGAGACAGCGGAGCGAGGGTACGCATGGGAAGACTTCCTGAGGACTAAGGGATGGCCGAGTCTAGGAAGCTTTGCTGCGAATAATAATGATTCTTGTCAATTTTCGGGGCATTTAACCCGCCAGGAACGCCGATACCGTCATGCCGGTGGTTCTTGATCGATATCAAGGGCACTTCGGCCCTGACACGCTAGGGTACAGGCACACCCATCGGCTATACGGGGGCGTCATGGCAAAGCCTTTTCCAATCAGTCCGAAACATCCCGAGCGCATTTGCTGGGGCTGCGACCGCTATTGCCCGGCCAGTGCCCTGGCGTGTGGCAACGGCGCGGATCGAACCATGCACCCGGCCGAAATGATCGGGGAGGATTGGTACCTGCATGGTGATTGGGGGGTGGAGTTGGTGGACATTAGCGCCAAGGTCATCGATCCAAGCGCCACTCACCCGAAGGAATGAAGTGAACCTGTGGCGAGGGGATTTATCCCCGCTGGGCTGCGTAGCGGCCCCAAGATTTGCGGTCGCTGCGCAACCGAGCGGGGATAAATCCCCTCGCCACATTAACGCCCATTTTCCCGGACAGGGGATCACAACTTCGGCAACTGTCCGATCCGCCCCATCATCTCGGTCACGATCTGCAGGTCCAGAAGAAACTGCTCGACCGTCTTGAACTCGTTGTCGTTATGCCCGGTGTACTTGACGTCGGGCATGGCCAGGCCGAACTGCACGCCGTTGGGCAAGTCATGAACCGAAGTGGCGCCAGCGGAGGTGCCGTACTTGTGCTCCATGCCGAGGTTTTCGCTGGCCACGGCCAACAGTGCCTTGACCCATTCACCGTCCGGGTTGCGATACATCGGCTCATCGATTGAATAATCGAACGCCACGGCGACCTCCGTCTTCTTGCTCCAGGCGGCCAGTTTGTCGGTGATTTCAGCCTTGATCGCTTCCGTCGGCTTGCCCACCGGCACGCGCAGATTGACGGCCAGCTTGAAGGCTTTGTCATCCATGCCGACATACGTCAGGGAAGCGGTCAGCGGCCCCATGAAGGCGTCGGAAAAGCCAATCCCCAGTTTGCTTCCCAGGTAGTCCAGGCCCCAGTTGTCGGCGGCATAGCGGGCGGCATCGGTGATGTGGTTGTGCTTGAGCGCAACCTTGCCCTCGAGGCTGTTGATGAAGTCCAGCATCCTCGCCACCGGGTTGACCCCGGACTCTGGTTCTGAGGAATGGGCGGAGACGCCTGTGAAGGTCAGTTTGACGTCCTTACCGACGACCGCGGTGGTCACCTGGAAGTCGCCGCCATTGCCCTTGGCATACGCGGAAGCGGCTTTTTGCAGCGTCGCGGCCAGTTCAGCAGGCTGATCGCCCACGAAGGTAGCGACCGATGTGGACGGAATCTGATTGGTGGCCAGGCCACCGGTCATCGCCGTGATCTCAGCGCCTTTGCCCTGGGCCGCACGCCGGGCGAAGTTGGCCATGACGGTGCCATAGCCTTTTTCGGCAATCACCACCGGGTAGCCGCCATCCAGCGCCAGGTTGTAGTTGGGGGTTGGGTTGCGCTCGAAGTAATAGGGGATGGCGTCGCCGGTGGTTTCCTCGGTGGTGTCTACCAGCAGTTTGAAATTCCTCGCCAGCGGCAGCTTTTCTTCCTTGATGATCTTCATGGCGTACAGCGCCACGACAATGCCGTTCTTATCATCTTCGGTGCCCCGCCCGTACATGCGGTCGCCCACCAGGGTGACCTTGAACGGATCCAGACGAGTGCCGTCTTTCAATACCCAGTTTTCCGGGGTCACCGGCACGACGTCGGCATGGGCGTGAATGCCCACGACTTCGTCGCCACTGCCATGCAGTGAAATCTCGTAGACGCGGTTGTCGATGTTGCGAAAGTCCAGGTTGAAGGCTAGGGCAAGGCGCTTGATCTTGTCCGCGATCTTGAGGAACTCGGGGTTCTCGTGCTGGGCAACACCGTCCTTGCGAAAGGTCGGGATCGCCACCAGTTCGCGCAGGGTTTCGGTAGCGGCGTTGCCGTATTTCACCCGTGCATAGAGGCCGAGCAGACGATGAATTTCGTTCTGCTGCTCAGCCGTAAGGGGTTTGTTGTCGAGGAACGTGCTGATGGCCGGGCCGAGCTTGGCGGTTTCGGCCAACTCACTCCTGGCCACATTTCCCAGGAACTGCCTGAAGTCGGTGACGGAGGTGTCAGCGAGGGTTTTGACCAGGGCCGAACTCTGTTGCGCAGTGATATTGGCCAAGGCGGGCGGGGTGATCGACGCGAGGCTGGACAGCAGGGTGGCCATGGCCAGGTGCTTGAGGGACAAGTTCATTGGTAGAGGCATTCCTTTGCAGACGGTGGGAAAGAAGTGACTGATTGATGGAACACTCACTTACAACCTAGCACCGAGAAGGACCTGCCGGGAGTTTTGTAATCAACATTAATGCATGCCGATCCATTGCTATCGCGAGCAGGCTCGCTCCCACAAGGGATTAGGGGTGGTCACACGATCTTGTGTCCACTTTGCAATCCCTGTGGGAGCGAGCCTGCTCGCGATAGCTTAATGCGGCGCGCGAGGGATCGTCTTGAGCAGGTCTTCCGGGCTGATGTGACCGACGATGGGCTCCGCGCTGCTGCCCGGCAGCGGCAGGTCGAGGATGTGCCCCTTGATCTTGCCGACCACATGCATCTCGCAGGGTTTGCAGTCGAACTTCAGCGTCAGCACCTCGTCACCATGGATCAACTGCATCGGCGCAACCTTGGTGCGCACGCCGGTGACGCCCTTGGCCTGCTTGGGACAGAGGTTGAACGAGAAACGCAGACAGTGCTTGGTGATCATCACCGGCACTTCACCGGTTTCTTCGTGGGCTTCGAACGCCGCATCGATCAGTTTCACACCGTGGCGATGATAAAAATCCCGGGCCTTCTGGTTGTAGACGTTGGCCAGGAACGACAGGTGCGACTCCGGGTACACCGGCGGAGGATTGGTCTCGGCCTTGCGCCCCCCTCGGGGATGGGCCTCGACACGGGCGGTGGTCAGGGCTTCGATGACTTCGCGGCGCACTGCCTTGAGCTGCGAGTTGGGAATGAAATACGCCTGGGGCGCATCCAGCTCGATGGCGGTGGCGTGGTACTCGGTGGTGCCCAGTTGGCCGAGCAGGTCGTGCAGTTGCTCCAGCGCCTGCTCCGGCTTGTTCGCCAGGCCGAATGGCCCGTCCAGGCTGACGCTGGCGCTGACGCCTTCCTCGCTGGTAGCAGTCAGCTCCAGGCGCTCTTCACGCAGGCGTGCGACCCAGGCAACGCCCACCCGGCGCTCGGCGGAGGTCTTGAGCAGCGCTTGCTGCCAGTTGTGGTCCAGGTTACGACTCAGCGGGTGGTTGGGGCGTAATGTGTGCAACCCTGCCGGCATTTCATTGGGCTCGACGCGGTAGCGGTAACGCTTCTGGCCGTCTTCCTCGAATTCGCCCTTGGGCTCGGCGATGTTGGCGCGAAAACCCACCACTTCACGCTTGACCAGCACGTTGAGGCCATCGCCGTTGGACAGCGGATCAAAGGTCACGACTTGCAGGTCGCGCTTGCCGACTTTCCCCACCACGCCCACCGGCACGCCGGTAAAGGTCGGGGAATCGAAGGCGCCGATGTCGATCTTGCGCTCGCTGACGAAGTAGTCGGTGCTGCCGCGGTGGAACGTCTTCTCCGGGTCGGGCAGGAAGAAGTGCGCGGTGCGACCGCTGGAGGCGCGGGCCAGGTCCGGACGGTCTTCGAGGACATCGTCCAGGCGCTGGCGGTAGTAGGCGGTGATGTTCTTCACATAGCCCATGTCCTTGTAGCGTCCTTCGATCTTGAACGAACGCACACCGGCTTCGACCAGGGCGCGGATGTTGGCGCTCTGGTTGTTGTCCTTCATCGACAGCAGGTGCTTCTCATAGGCAACCACCCGGCCCTGATCATCCTTGAGGGTGTAGGGCAGGCGACAGGCCTGGGAGCAATCACCACGGTTGGCGCTGCGGCCGTTCTGGGCGTGGGAGATATTGCATTGGCCGGAAAACGCCACGCACAGCGCGCCGTGGATAAAGAACTCGATGGCCGCGTCGGTTTCGTCGGCGATGGCGCGGATTTCCTGCAGGTTCAACTCCCGCGCCAGTACCAGTTGGGAGAAACCGGCCTGATCAAGGAACTTTGCCCGTGCCAGGGTACGGATGTCGGTCTGGGTGCTGGCGTGCAGTTCGATCGGCGGGATGTCCAGTTCCATCACCCCTAGATCCTGGACGATCAAGGCATCGACACCCGCATCGTACAACTGGTGGATCAACTGGCGGGCCGGCTCCAGTTCGTTGTCATGCAGGATGGTGTTGATCGTGGTGAACACCCGGGCGTGGTAGCGATGGGCGAACTCCACCAACCGGGCGATATCACTCACCTCGTTACAGGCGTTGTGACGCGCGCCGAAACTCGGGCCACCGATGTACACGGCGTCAGCGCCATGCAGGATGGCCTCGCGGGCGATGGTCACGTCGCGGGCGGGGCTGAGCAATTCCAGATGATGTTTGGGCAAGGACATTTGTTTTTAGTCAGGCTGATCACGGTCGAAGCGCGCATTGTAGCCGCCAGGCGCCCGGCCGGCACCTGTGGACTTGGATTTGCGCGATATGACCGATATGCGGCTTCGCCCCGTGGGTCATCCCGGCGAAGCATCAGGGCTGCACCAGCGGTTTCTCCCGGTGTTTTTTGCCAGATACAAGAACGCATCAGCGGCCTTGATCAGCATGGCCGGGGTCACGTCCTCGGTGCTTGGCCGGCAGGTGGTGATGCCCGCGCTGGCGGTGACCAGGCCCAAGGGATGGTCGCCGTGTTCGATGTTCAGCGCCCTGATGGACTCCAGAATCTCTTGTGCGATCGTGGCGGCCCCCGCGCTGTGGGTGTCGGGCAGCAAAATGGTGAATTCTTCACCCCCGTAGCGCACCGCCAGGTCGCCGGGCCGTTTGATCGCTTGCTGGATCGCCCCCGCGATCGCGCGCAGACAGTCGTCCCCGGCAGCATGGCCGTATTTGTCGTTGTAGCGTTTGAAGTAATCGACATCAAGCATGATCAAGGCCAAGGAGGCGTGCTGACGCCTGGCCCGGCGAATCTCATCGGCCAATGCAATGTCCAGCCGTCTGCGGTTGCCCAAACCGGTCAGGCTGTCGGTCAGTGCCATGTCCCGCATGGTTTGGTGGGCGCTGCGAATCTGTTTCTCCATGGTCATTCTGTAGCGCAACTGGCTCAACACGATCAGCCCGAAGCCGACGAGTATCACGATCAGGAATATCAGTACGAAGCCGGTCTTGAGCAGATCGTGACGCCAGGGGGTGATGATCGATTCGCGAGACAATCCGGCCTCGACCACCAGCGGATAAGTGGTCAAGGCTCGGTAGCCATAAATGCGTTCAGTGCCGTCGACGACGGCCCTGGCCTCGGCGACGCCCTGATTGGAGTTGGGCAAGTGGTCACGGAAGATCACGCTATTGACCAGGCTCTTGCCGACCACCGAGGCGACGAAGGGCCGCCGGACCAGAATCGTGCCATCTCGCAGGGCCAGGACCAGGGCTCCCTTGTCGTCGATCTTGAAGTCGCCGTAGTAGTCCACGAAATAGCTGACCTTGACCGTTCCCAGCAACACACCGGCGAACGAGCCGTCAGGATTGTTCAAGCGGCGGGAGATGGGGATGATCAGGTCATTGGTGGATCGGCTCCTGATCACTTCGCCGATCCGCACGCTTCGGTCCTCGTGGGTGCGGTGATACTGGAAGTAGTCGCGGTCGGCATTGTTCGCCGAGTCTGGCGTTGTTTGCTTGTCTGTCACTATCCACTGCCCGTCGGGGCCGTAGATAAACAAACCGTGCAACTGCGGCATGATGGCCGACTGTTGCACCAGCAGTTTATGGATGCGCGGGATGTCGATGTTCTGCAGGCCATCGCCTTCCACTCGCTCGCTGAGTGCTGCGGTCACCACGTCCACTTGCCGGATGGTGTCTTCGGCGTGCTGGGCCGTCGCTCGCGCCAGGTTTGTCACCGAATCGCGGGCCGAGGCAAAGGCAGAGCGATAGTCACGCCATGTTCTCCAGCCTTCAACGGCCAGGAACACCATCACCACCACCAGCATGAAAGTGATGGTGAGCCGCAGGGCAGCTCCGGCCCGCGCTACCTGAGGGGGAAAGGATTCGTCAGCACTTTCTTTCTTTAGCTGCGGCCGTTCACGTCCGAGCATTAACATTTCCTTCTACAGCAGCGCGACTGCGCATTATTAGGGCGCAGGCTACCTTATCCGATAACAGGACGTTAGCTGAAGGATTCGAGGCAGGCACAGATCGCCAAAGCACGGGTGGATATAAAAGGCCATAACTCGCAAATCCACTCAAAAAAGCTGTACAAACCATACTTCATGTACAACTATTGAGCGACCTTCGGCAATCCAGTGATGTTTTTTCAATGGCAAGGTCGTTTGCGTTCAAGAAAAGCCTGAGCCGGTTCATGGCCTGCGTTTTGGTGCTTTACGCCAGCCAGGCTCTGTGCGACTGGCGCACGGTACTGCCTGACGCCCGTCTGGTGGGGCAAGCCGATTATTCCTGGTACGGGTTCGATCTCTACCAGGCCAGGTTATGGAGTGCGACCTTGCAACCCAGCCTGGAAACGCCGCTGGCACTTGAGCTGAATTACCGCCGCACGATCAGCAAGCAAACCTTGGTGCAAGCGAGCATCGAGGAGATGCGCCGAATCGCGGGTAAATCCCTGGACCCAGTACAGCTCGACAGCTGGAGCGATGACATGCGGCGGTCCTTCGTCGACGTCAGGCCAGGCAGTCAAATCACCGGGCTTTACCTGCCCGGCAAGGGTTGCCGCTTTTATGTCGACGGGCGCTTGACCCATGAAGTCGCCGACTCATCGTTCGCTCGAAGTTTCTTCGCCATCTGGCTCGATCCCCGCACCCGGCATCCGGAGTTGCGGCAACAGCTGCTGGGGCTCAATAACGCGCGCGTAGGGGGGCAAACACCATGACTCGGCTAATGGTTGGACTGCTTTTAATGATGAGTTTTACCAGTTGCGGGAACGTGAATGTCGATCGTTATGCCGACCAGCAACCGCAGCTGGATCTGGTGCGCTTCTTCAGTCAGCCAATCAAGGCCTGGGGCATCTATCAAAAACGTTCCGGCGAGGTCATCAAGCGTTTCGAGGTTGAGATATTGAGTCACCGTGAAGGTGAACAGCTGATTCTCGATGAGCGCTTTCTCTACAGTGATGGCAGCCGACAACGGCGCGTATGGACGCTGACCCCCGATGGCCCGGGGCTCTGGCGCGGTCGCGCCGACGATGTGATCGGCGAGGCGCGGGGAGAGGTGGCCGGCAACGCGCTGCGCTGGCGCTATCGATTGAACCTGCCAGTAGACGGATCGACTTACGAAGTGACTTTTGACGACTGGATGTACTTGATGGACGAAGACACGATGATCAACCGCTCGAGCATGAGCAAGTTTGGCGTCGAGTTGGGCCAGGTCACGCTGTTTTTCCGTCGTCAGGGCGGGGGCGCGCCATGAACCTGCAAACCCTGATCGAGCTGGCCATCGAAGGCCGGGTACACGAGCTGGAGTTATGGTCGCTGGAGGGCGGTATCTACGTGTTGCGTGCGCGACTGGACCGCGGGTTTCGTACGTTGCTCGACGACTCCGGACGAACATTGCATTTGCGATCCACCACCCATTTGCGTGAGTTGCTGCGTGACGCGCCGCGGTTACCCTGCATGTTGGTACAGCATGTCGTTCACGACGAAATGTGTGGCCAGCGCGAGGGGCCGATAGAGCCTTTGCGTGTGCCACTTTTTCTGGATGAACCTTGGTAATAATGTTCGCCTGGCGCGGGTTCTGACCTCAGTGGGGATCAGCCAGGCGCAACGCCAACGGCAGCCAGAGCGCCCACAAGGGCGCTAGCACCAGAGCGGTTCCCACGATGCCAAGCGGCAGCGCAACGCCGGCCAGTGGAGCGCCTGCGCAATAGGCCAGCGGACCGCCGACCATGCCCACCAACGCACCGCGCCAAACAGGCTGTACGGCCCAGGCCAGGCTGTGCCGCAAGCTTGTGGCAAACACCAGCCAGAGCAGCGCAAGCCAGAGGGGCAGGGCGGTCTGAGCGAATCCGAACAGACCCAGCACACCCAGGCTCCAGTCCAGCACCATGCCGCACAACCCCACGCGCATCACTGCACGCAACTCGGCCCGGGGCTGTGGGCAGAAGCTCAGGTGAGCCAGCAATCCTGCCGCCACAGCCAGGAGCCACCAGGCATTCTGCGCACCCAGTACACAACCCCACCAGCCCAACTGGACCCAGAGTGCGTTGACGATCAGGCCCGCGCGACTCATCAAGCCTCCCGCCGCTCCAGCAAAGAGAGCTGACGCGCCCCGGGAGCGGCAAAGAGCAGTTGCGCGACGCCGATGGCACGCTCCTGGAATCCGCCTTCGCAGTAACACAGGTAGAACTCCCACAGGCGTTGGAAGGTTTCGTCGTAACCCAGCTCCAGCAGCGCTTGGCGTGATTGCCGGAAGTTCTCGTGCCAGTGCTTCAGCGTGCGGGCGTAGTGCGCGCCGAAGTCTTCCAGGTGCAGCAGGTTGAGCGGTGTTTGACGGCTGGCGGTGTTTAGCAGAACGGACAACGATGGCAGCGCGCCGCCGGGAAAAATATGCCGCTGGATGAAGTCCACCGAGCGGCGTGCCTGCTCATAACGCTGGTCGCGAATGGTGATGGCTTGCAGCAACATCAGGCCGTCATCCTTGAGCAGAGCGCAGCAGCGTCGGAAGTATTCGGGTAAATAGCGATGACCGACAGCTTCGATCATTTCGATCGAGACCAGCTTGTCGTAGCGCCCCTCCAGATCGCGATAGTCCTTGCACAGCACCTCAATGCGCTGCTGCAGACCCAGTGCCTCGACGCGCCGGCAGGTATGGGCGTACTGCTCGTGCGACAACGTTGTGGTGGTCACCTTGCAGCCATATTGGCTGGCAGCATAAATCGCCAGGCTGCCCCAGCCGGTGCCGATTTCCAGTAGGTGGTCGCCGGGGCGCAGGTCGAGCTTGCGACAGATGCGTTCGAGCTTGTTGAGCTGGGCTTCTTCCAGGCTTTGTTCGGGGCTTTCGAACATGGCGGCCGAGTACATCATGGTGGGATCGAGCAAACGCTCGAACAAGTCATTGCCCAAGTCGTAATGGGCAATGATGTTGCGCCGAGAGCCGCGCCGGCTGTTACGGTTGAGCCAGTGCAGCCAACGCAGCACCGGGCGGCCGAGGCGAGCCAGACCACTGTCCATCGCATCGAGCACGTCCAGGTTGGCGACGAACACGCGGGTCACCGCCGTCAGGTCGTTGCTGCGCCAGTACCCCTGGATATAGGCCTCACCGGCGCCGATCGAACCGTTACTGGCGAGCATGCCCCAGACGGCGTCGTCAAGAATTTCGACTTCGGCCTGCAGAGCACTGGCCGGATCGCCGAAGTTTAGCGATTCCCCATCGAGCAGCAGGCGCAAGTGGCCTTGGCGCAGGTGTCGTAATTGGCCGAGGGCGACTTGCTTGAAGACGCCGCCGTTGAACAGGCGAAAGCTGCCGGCCTTAGTAACGCTCAGGGTGGGTTCGGGCATGGTCGGGGTCCTTGTGGGCGGTTTCGCCGACGCTCAGGCCGTTTTGGCTGGCCTGATGGTCGTGCAGGGGCGTGCGTTTGAAGAGCAGGCGCAGGGCCTGCCAGTAAATGGCGCTCAAGGTGCGCAGGCTCATCCACGGGAAGGCCAGGAAGTGACGACGCACAGCCGCGGCATCGAGAGGTTGGCGTTTGAGCGCAAGGTCGGCCTCGAACACCTTGCTGCCATCGCGCCAGTTCTCCATATGCACCCGGATATGTGAGTCCGCGATCAGAAAGCGCATGCGGTAGTCCATGTCCCGAGGCAGGAACGGTGATACATGGAACGCCTTGGCCACCCGGAACGCATGGGGTTCACCGGGGCTTACCGGCAACACATAGTGATAGCGCTCGCGCCATGGGGTGTTGCGGACCTCACAGAGAATGGCCGCCAGACGCCCATCGGTTTCGTGGCAGAAATAGAAACTCACCGGATTGAAGGACAGCCCCCAACTGCGCGGTTGGGTCAGCAGCTGGATTGCGCCTTGGGGCGCGGTGCCCAGGGCCTGGGCAAGCAATTCGCGCACCGCGTCGACCAAGGGGACGCCCAGACGTGTGCGAGCGGGCAGGTAATCGCGCTCGCGCCAGCACAGCGGTGCCAAGGGCCACCCCCGCAGCAGGCGGGACAGACCCAGCACCTGGCTTTGTTCGGCGAGGTCCAGATAAAGCATGCCGATGGGGTATCGGAATCCATGGGCGCGGGGTGAATAGCGGCGATGGTCGATCCAGCCGCGGCACAGGCTGCTATTCAAAGGTATTCTCCAAAATGCCCGGCCACATCCAGCCCACTGACCACACCGTCTTCGTGGAAACCATTGGCCCAATAGGCGCCGCAGAAATAACTGTGCTGACGCCCTTGCAGATCACCCTGGCGAGCCTGGGCGACGACGCCGGCGAGGCTGTATTGCGGATGCGCATACTCGAAGCGAGCCAGGACCTTGGCCGGATCCACCACGTCACTCTGATTGAGGCTCACGCAGAAGGTCACCGGGGCGTCCAGACCCTGGAGGATGTTCATGTTGTAGGTCAGCGCAGCAGGCGCTCGCACCGAACCACCCAGTCGGTAATTCCAACTCGCCCAGGCCTGGCGGCGCTGCGGCAAGACACCGGTGTCGGTATGCAGCAGTACTTCGTTGCTGGCGTAGGCCAGGGCACCGAGCACCTCACGCTCTGCTTTGCTTGGCGTTTCAAGCAGCGCCAGGGCCTGGTCGCTGTGGCAGGCAAACACCACTTTGTCGAAACGCTCAAGTCCCGCCGCGCTGAGTATGTTCACCCCTGTCGCGTCGCGGCTCACGCGCTGCACCGGGCAGTTGAGCCGGATATGCTGGCGAAAGTGCGCGCATAACGGGTCGATATAACCGCGCGAGCCGCCCTCGATCACTCGCCATTGTGGGCGTCGGTTGACCGATAGCAGGCCGTGGTTATGGCAGAAGCGCACGAAGAACTGCAGCGGAAACTCCAGCATTCTGGCAGGTGACATCGACCAGATCGCCGAGCCCATGGGCACGATGTAGTGGTCGATGAACCGTTGTCCATAATTGTGGACATGCAGGTAATCGCCCAGCCGGGTGGTGCTGTCGATGCGCTGCGCCTTCAAGTCGGCCGTGGCCTGCCGGTTGAATCTGAGGATGTCCTGCAACATGCCCCAGAAGCTCGGCGACAGCAGGTTGCGTCGTCGGGCGAAAAGGCTGCGCAGGGTATGCCCCTTGTACTCCTGGCCGGTGGCCGGGTCATGCACCGAAAAGCTCATTTCAGTGGCACGGGAAGTCACGCCCAACTGATCCAGCAAGCGGATGAAGTTCGGATAGGTCCAGTCGTTGTAGACAATGAAACCGGTGTCTACACCATAACGCTGGCCTTGCCATTCCACGTCCACGGTGTGGGTGTGGCCGCCGATCCGGTCGTCGGCTTCGAACAGGGTGATCTGGTGCTGGCGAGCCAGCAGGTACGCGCATGTCAGCCCGGATATGCCGCTGCCAATGATTGCGATGCGCATGTTTCAAGACTCCTGGGAAGAGCGTCCCAGGCGCCTGCCAAGGGCCAGGCGCCAACGGGCGGGCAAGCGTCCGAGCAGGCGCAGGACGAAGGTGAAGGACCATGGGAAAGCGATGTCCAGCGGTCGCGCGGGCAGGCGCTGGGCGATATGCTGCGCCGCGCGTTGTGCCGACCAGCGCATGGGCATCGGAAAGTCATTGCGACGGGTCAGCGGAGTGTCGACGAATCCGGGGCTTACCAAGGTGACATCGATGCCCTCGGCGGCCAGATCGATGCGCAACGATTCGAACAAATAGCGCAACGCCGCCTTGGACGCGCCATACGCGCCGGCACGCGGCAAGGCCAGCCAGGTCACCGCGCTGCACACCCCCACCAAATGCGGGCGTTGGCCTCGGCGCAGCAAGGGCAGGGCGGCTTCCAGGCAGTGGCTGGTGCCCAGTAGGTTGGTGGTTAGTACCCGTTCGACCAGTCGCGTGTCGAAGTGCCCCGGCTCCAGGTATTCGCAGGTTCCGGCATTGAGAATCACCAGGTCCAGCGCCCCCCATCGAGCGTCGATGGTCCGGCAGATATCGGCCACTTGCGCTGGATCGGTCAGGTCTCCCGGCAGCACCAGGACCTGATCCTCATAGCGAGTCGCTAACGCTTGAAGGGGGGCGACCTGGCGCGCACTCAGCGCCAGACGGTGTCCTTGCTCAAGAAGCTGCGAGGCCAATGCTGCACCGATACCGCTACTGGCGCCGGTCAACCAGATGCGACTCATGCCAGCCTCCGCTTCAGCCAGCCGATCACCGAGCCAAACAGTGGAAGGTGCTCGTAGAGCAGGGCACCGGCGTCGAAGAAGTCCTGGTGCAGGTAGACCCGTTCGTTCCAGCGCAAATAACTGCAGCCTTGCAGGGAGATAAGTGCGCCGCCGGCCAGACGTGGGTGGCTGTAATGCAGCGTCCAGCGTAGATAGCCCTCGCCGGGGCCGACCTCATCAAAGCCATGAAAGTCGTAGCGCACCTGATCGACGTTGGCATACATCTGCGCGAAGTAGTTGCGCAGGGCAGGCAGGCCTTCGATCCGATGCAATGGGTCCTGGAACTTAATGTCAGCGCTGTAGAGGGTATCGAGCTCGGCCAGGTGACTGGCGTCCAGCTCGGCGAAGGCGCGGGCAAAACGCTGGAGGT
Source organism: Pseudomonas sp. P105 (assembly GCF_032614175.1). Taxonomy (NCBI): domain Bacteria; kingdom Pseudomonadati; phylum Pseudomonadota; class Gammaproteobacteria; order Pseudomonadales; family Pseudomonadaceae; genus Pseudomonas; species Pseudomonas sp. P105. The sequence continues at coordinate 3,180,805 of NZ_CP126693.1, read as the reverse complement.
AGGCAGACATGTCAGGCTCCGAATTATTGTACAGGTAGTTATTCCTGTACAAGTTTTCGAAGCCTACTGCACGACTTGTACGTTTTAAAGTGTTTTGTATAGGTATTTGTAAATTTGTATAACTTTGCTGCTGAACGAGCCCGGTCATGATCGGGCTCGGCTGGTTCAGTGCAACGGCTGAATGTCAGTCAAGTGCGTTGCAGAAAACACGAATCGCTTCGCAGGCCTGGCGCAAAGACGCATCGTCCAGGGCGTAGGCGATATAGCAGTTTTTTCCTTGCCTGCAACGATAAAAACCCTCGTTTCGCAAATTCCCGCCTGCCGACAGAATCGCTTCGACACCTCTTGTCGATCGTCGCAAACGCAGAACTACAAAAAATCCAAACCCGAGGCGGCGTCATGCCGGCCTGAACCATCCCACTGCCGGAAGTGCACAGACATGCCCGTTGAGACCCTACAGACAGATACGCTTGTTATAGGCGCCGGCCAGGCCGGCGTGGCCATGAGTGAACATTTGAGCCGCCAGGGAGTGCCTCATCTTGTGGTGGAGCGCAACCGCATTGCCGAGGCCTGGCGCACCGCGCGTTGGGATTCGCTGGTGGCTAACGGCCCGGCCTGGCATGACCGCTTTCCGGGGCTGCAATTCCAGGGGCTCGACCCTGATGCCTTCGCCACCAAGGATCAAGTGGCCGATTACTTCCAAACCTATGCCAATACAATCAACGCACCGATCCGCACCGGTGTGGAAGTCAGGGAGGTACAGCGTAATGTCGGCCGCCCAGGCTTCAGCATTGAAACCAGCGAGGGCCCGATCGAGGCCATCCACGTGGTGGTCGCCACCGGGCCCTTTCAACGGCCGGTGATTCCACCTATCGCCGCGGATATGGCGCAAGTCACCCAGATGCACTCCGCCCAATACCGCAATCCCCGGCAACTGGCCGAGGGCGCTGTACTGGTGGTCGGGGCGGGCTCGTCGGGGGTACAGATCGCCGATGAGTTACAGCGCGCTGGCAAGCAGGTCTACCTCTCGGTGGGCGCCCATGATCGCCCGCCACGGGCCTATCGCAACCGGGATTTCTGCTGGTGGCTGGGTGTGCTCGGCGAGTGGGATGCGGAGGCCGTCCAGCCGGGCAGGGAGCATGTGACCATCGCCGTGAGCGGTGCCCGCGGCGGCCATACAGTGGACTTTCGCAGGCTGGCCCATGAGGGCATCACCCTGGTGGGCCTGACGAAGTCGTTCAACGGTAGCGTCGTGACGTTTGAACCCAACCTTGCCGAAAACATTGCCCGTGGCGATGAAAACTACCTGGCGCTGCTGGATGCCGCCGATGCCTACATTGCCCGCAACGGCCTGGACCTGCCGCCGGAGCCAGAAGCCCGCCGGCTGTTGCCTGACCCGCACTGCCTGACCCATCCGATCCTGGAACTGGATCTGGTGGACGCTGGGGTGACCACCGTGATCTGGGCCACTGGCTACTCGGTGGATTACAGCTGGCTGAAGGTCGACGCGCTGGACGCTAACGGCAAGCCACGGCACCAGCGGGGTGTTTCCAGCGAACCGGGTGTGTATTTCGTCGGCCTGCCCTGGCTGTCACGGCGCGGGTCGGCGTTCATCTGGGGCGTGTGGCACGACGCCCGGCATATCGCTGACCACATCGTGAAACAGCATACCTATCTCAACTATCGAGACGCTTCGCAGCGCCAGAACGACGACGTTCAAGCCCCGGCGCTCGATAGCGATTCGAACAGTTCGAAAACCAGCCTCATGGGAGTCCGTTGATGCCTACCCACACTCGCATCCGCATGTTCAACACCAAAGACACCTATCCCAACCAGACGCTGGACAACGACTTGTGCCAGGCCGTGCGCGCCGGCAACACCGTCTACGTGCGCGGTCAGGTTGGCACTGATTTCAACGGCCAGTTGGTAGGTCTGGGCGATCCGCGTGCCCAGGCTGAACAGGCCATGCGCAACGTCAAGCAATTGCTGGAAGAGGCCGGCAGCGACCTGAGCCACATCGTCAAGACCACCACTTACCTGATCGACCCGCGCTATCGCGAGCCGGTGTACCAGGAGGTGGGCAAATGGCTCAAAGGGGTGTTCCCGATTTCAACCGGACTGGTGGTCAGCGCCCTCGGCCAACCGCAATGGCTGATGGAAATCGACGTGATCGCAGTGATCCCCGAATAAGGAGAGTGGAGCATGACTTTTTCCATTGTCGGGCGTTGCGCCGAGACGGGCCAGTTGGGCATCGCCATCAGTTCCTCGAGCATTGCCGTCGGCGCCCGTTGCCCCTGGTTACGGGCCGGTGTCGGCGCGGTGTCGAGCCAGAACATCACGCTGCCGGCCCTGGGTCCGCAGATCCTCGACGAACTGGCCGGTGGCCTGGCCGCCCAAGAGGCTGTCGAGCGCGCCCTGGCGCGCAATGGTTACAGCCAGTACCGCCAGGTGGCGGTGGTGGATGCCCACGGGCGCACGGCGATTTTCAGCGGCAGCCACGCCTTGGGCACCCATCACGCGCTGGCCGGTGAGCAATGCGTGGCGGCCGGCAATCTGTTGGCCAGTGTGGGCGTGATCGACGCCATGGTTGCCGCATTCGAGCACAGCGAAGGTTGTCTTGCCGCGCGCCTGTTGAGTGCGTTGCAGGCCGGGCAGAGCGCAGGTGGTGAAGCCGGAGCGGTGCATTCTGCGGCGCTGTCGGTGGTGGATGAACTCACCTGGCCGATCGTCGATTTGCGTGTCGACTGGGCCGAGGAAAACCCCATTGCTGAGCTGGAAAAACTGTGGCTGGCCTATCAGCCGCAACTGCAGGACTACCTGACCCGCGCCCTCGATCCGACCCTGGCCCCCAGCTACGGAGTGCCGGGTGATGAGTGAGCTGCGCAGCCGCGCACTGCTCGCCAGCCTGGTGGGCTTTGCCACGGTCAGTCGTGAGTCGAACCTGGCGCTGATCGAGTTCGTGCGTGGCTACCTCCACGGTCTGGGCGTGAGTTGCGAACTGATCTACAACCCCGAGCGGACCAAGGCCAACCTGCTGGCGAGCATCGGCCCAGCGGTGCCCGGTGGGGTCGTGCTGTCCGGTCATACCGATGTAGTGCCGGTGGACGGACAGCACTGGACGGTCGATCCGTTTTGCCTGAGCGAGGCCGGCGGCAAGCTGTACGGCCGGGGCACCGCCGACATGAAAGGCTATTTGGCTTCAGTGCTGGCGGCGGTGCCGATGTTCCTCGCCAGCCCGCTTCGCCGGCCCGTGCATCTGGCGTTCTCCTATGACGAAGAGGTCGGTTGCCTGGGCGTGCGCAGCCTGCTGCAAGTGCTGGCGCAACGCATTCCCCAGCCTGCCTTGTGCCTGATCGGCGAGCCTACCCAACTCCAACCGGTGTTGGGCCACAAGGGCAAGTTGGCGATGCGTTGCCATGTCAAAGGGGCGGCCTGTCATTCGGCCTATGCGCCCTACGGGGTGAACGCCATCGAACAGGCAGCGCGCCTGATCAGTCGGTTGGGGGAGATCGGCGCGAATCTGGCCGAACCTTCACAGCACGATGCGCGCTTCGATCCGGCGTACTCCACGGTGCAGGTGGGCGTGATCCAGGGCGGTACCGCGTTGAACATCGTCCCGGCCGATTGCCGCTTCGATTTCGAAGTGCGCGCCTTGCCGGATTTCGCCCCAGAAGTCGTCGTCGAGCAATTGCGCGATTACGCCGAGCAGGCGCTGCTGCCAGCGATGCGGGCCGTGCAAGACGACACCGCGATCCGGTTTGAACCACTGTCTGCCTACCCGGGCCTGGCAACCCGACCTGACAGCGCCGCCGCGCGTCTGGTGGCCGAGCTGTGCGGCAGTGATGCCTTCAACACCGTGGCTTTCGGCACCGAAGGCGGCCTGTTTGATCAGGCCGGAATCCCAGCGGTGGTCTGCGGCCCCGGAAGCATGGAGCAGGGGCACAAAGCCGATGAATACGTGAGCGTTGAACAGATGGCGGCCTGCGACCGATTGATGGATCGCCTGGCGAGCCATCTCAGCGAACCCAACGACTTCTGAGACAAGGAAATTGCGGTGAACGATTTCAATGATTGGAAAACCCGGGCCGCGCAACTGCGCCTGAGGGATGAAGCCCTGATTGACGGCTTGCCTCATGAGGCAGTCGATGGCACGCGGTTGCAGGTCATCAACCCCGCCACCGGACAACGGTTGGCGAACGTGGTGACTTGCGGTGAACAAGACGTCGATCTTGCTGTGCTCAGCGCCCGCAAAGCCTTCGAACAGGGGCCGTGGGCACGCATGGCACCGGTCGAACGCAAAGCGGTGCTGCTGCGTCTGTCGCAATTGATGTTGGCCCACCGCGAGGAGCTGGCGCTGCTGGACTCGCTGAGCATGGGCAAACCGGTCATGGATGCCTGGAATATCGACGTGCCCGGCGCAGCTCACGTGTTCGCCTGGTACGGCGAAAGCCTCGACAAACTCTACGACCAGGTCGCGCCTTCGGCGGCGAATGTCCTGGCTACCATCACGCGGGTGCCGCTGGGTGTGATTGCGGCGGTGGTGCCGTGGAATTTTCCGCTGGACATGGCCGCCTGGAAGCTCGCCCCGGCACTGGCCGCGGGCAACAGCGTGGTGCTCAAGCCCGCCGAGCAGTCGCCGTTTTCGGCCTTGCGCCTGGCCGAACTGGCCCTGGAGGCAGGGTTGCCGCCAGGGGTGCTCAACGTCGTGCCGGGCCTGGGTGAGCAGGCGGGGCGGGCGCTGGGTTTGCACCCGGATGTCGATGCACTGGTGTTCACCGGCTCTACCGAGGTAGGCAAGTACTTCATGCAGTACTCGGCGCAATCGAACCTCAAGCAGGTTTGGCTGGAGTGCGGTGGCAAGAGCCCGAACCTGGTGTTCGCCGATTGCCAGGACCTGGATCTGGCGGCGCAAAAGGCCGCATTCGGGATTTTCTTCAACCAGGGTGAGGTGTGCTCAGCCAACTCACGGTTGCTTGTGCAACGTTCGATCCACGATGAATTCGTCGAGCGCTTGATCGACCAGGCACAGCGCTGGCAGCCAGGCAATCCACTTGACCCATCAAGCCGCGCCGGAGCCATCGTCGACACCCGCCAGACCGCGCGAATCATGCGGTACATCGAACAGGCTCAAGCCGAAGGCGCGCGGCTGGTCTGCGGCGGTCGCCAACTGAACTTCGAGGGTTCCAGCAACTTCATCGAGCCAACGATTTTTACCCAGGTGACCCCCGCGATGCAGCTGGCGCGCGAAGAGGTGTTCGGGCCAGTGCTGGCGATCAGCGCATTCGAGGATGAGGAGCAAGCGATCGCCATGGCCAATGAACATATCTATGGGTTGGCGGCATCGCTATGGACCGATGACCTGAACCGCGCCCATCGCGTGGCGCGCCGACTGAGCGCCGGCACCGTTTCGGTGAACACCGTGGATGCGCTGGACGTCACGGTGCCCTTTGGGGGTGGCAAGCAGTCGGGGTTCGGTCGCGACCTGTCACTGCATTCGTTCGACAAGTACACGCAACTCAAGACGACGTGGATTGAGCTGCGTAGCTGACGGCCGCTCCACAGGCTTCCCCCTTAATCGATTTGTTCTCCCTAAAACAAGAAAACGGAGCAACCGATGGACAGTTCCTCAAGCGTGCAGTTACAAACCGCTCTCCCATCGCGCAGTGGCCCGCGTCGACGCCTGGGCCTGAGTGCCCTGTTGGCGGTGGCCGTGGGCCTGGTCGTTTCCCAGGGCGTCATGGTGCTGATGCTGCAAGGCGCCGGGATCGCCGGCATGGGTTTTATCATACCGCTGGCCTTGGCCTGGCTGCTGGCCTTGAGTTACGCCTGTTCGTTTTCCGAATTGGCGCTGATGATTCCTCGCGCCGGTAGCTTGAGCAGTTACACCGAAGTCGCCATCGGCCAGTTCCCGGCGATTCTGGCGACTTTCTCCGGCTACGTGGTGGTGGCGATGTTTGCCCTGTCGGCAGAGTTGTTGCTGATGGAGTTCATCATCGAAAAGGTCTACCCGCATTCGATGCCACCGCTGAGCGTCGCCCTTGGCGTGCTGTGCCTGTTCACCGTGCTCAATCTGTTCAACATCGATATTTTTTCGCGGCTGCAGACCGTGTTGGCGCTGGTGATGACGGTCATGCTGCTGGTCATGGGCCTCGGCGCGCTGACAAGCGAAGGCGTCAGCAACGTATCGACGCTGGTGGCGACTGCTGGCTGGAACCCGATGGGGCTGGGGGTGATTGCCCTGACGGCACTGGCCGTGTGGGGGTTTGTCGGGGCTGAGTTCGTCTGCCCGCTGGTGGAGGAGACGCGGCGCCCCGAGCGTAATATCCCGGCATCGATGATGATCGGTCTGACCGTGATCTTCGTCATCATTTGCCTGTACTGCCTGGGGGCCTTGCTCACCGTTCCGCAGGCCGAGCTGGCCAGTAACGGTCTGCCGCATTATCTGTTCGCCACCACCGTGTTCGGCGAGGCGGGGCAGGTGTTCCTGGTGACTGCCGCCATTACCGCTACGTGCAGCACACTCAACAGTTCCCTTGCAGCTATTCCGCGGATGTTGCTGGGCATGGCCCGCAGTGGCCAGGCGTTCGGGGTATTCAAGTTGCAGGGCAAGCGCAGCGGGGCGCCATGGGTGGCGGTGCTGTTCGTGGCACTGGTCACCGGCCTGCCGCTGTTGCTGATGCACGACAACTCCGACGCGATCAACCTTCTGCTGCTGGCTGCCGCGTTGGCCTGGTTGCTGGCTTACATCATTACCCACATCAACGTGATCGCTTTGCGCCGGCGTTACCCGCACGTGCACCGGCCATTCCGCACCCCGTTCTACCCCTTGCCGCAGTTGTTCGGCATCGCCGGCATGCTCTTTGCCATCTGGCATGTTTCCCCCAGCCCCGAAATGACCGTTCCGATCTTCACCAGCGCCGGTGCGGTGCTGGGCATCGTCTCGCTGATTGCGGTGGTGTGGGTCAAGTGCGTGATGGGTAAACCGCTGTTCAAGCCTGAGCCGCTGGCACCCGCCCAAGGCATCGATACCGACAAGATCAACAAGCAAGGAGACCTGCAATGAACGCACCATCGAACCCACCCCGCAGCACCCGCGAGTATCAGGCGCTGGACGCGGCGCACCATATCCATGCGTTCCTCGATCAGAAGGCCCTCAATGCCGAAGGGCCCCGGGTGATCGTGCGCGGCGAAGGCCTGGCGTTGTGGGACAACGACGGCAAGCGCTATCTGGATGGTATGTCGGGCCTGTGGTGCACCAACCTGGGTTATGGGCGCCAGGACCTGGCCGCCGCGGCGAGCCGTCAGCTGGAGCAGTTGCCGTACTACAACATGTTCTTCCACACCACCCATCCCGCGGTGGTGGAACTGTCGGAACTGCTGTTCAGCCTGCTGCCGGGGCACTACAGCCACGCGATCTACACCAACTCCGGCTCCGAGGCCAACGAGGTGCTGATTCGCACGGTGCGTCGCTACTGGCAGATCCTCGGCAAGCCACAGAAGAAAATCATGATTGGCCGCTGGAATGGCTACCACGGTTCGACTCTGGGCGCCTCGGCCCTGGGAGGCATGAAGTTCATGCACGAAATGGGCGGGGTGATCCCGGATGTGGCGCACATCGATGAACCGTACTGGTTTGCTCATGAAGGCGACCTGACGCCGGCAGAATTCGGCCTGCGCGCCGCGCGCCAACTGGAGGAGAAGATTCTCGAACTGGGCGCCGACAATGTCGCCGCGTTCGTGGCCGAACCTTTCCAGGGTGCCGGCGGCATGATCTTCCCGCCCGAGAGTTACTGGCCTGAAATCCAGCGTATTTGCCGCCAGTACGACGTGCTGTTGTGCGCTGACGAAGTGATCGGCGGTTTCGGCCGTACCGGTGAGTGGTTCGCCCATGAATATTTCGGTTTCGAACCCGACACCCTGTCCATCGCCAAGGGCCTGACCAGCGGCTACATCCCCATGGGCGGCCTGATTCTCTCCAAGCGCATGGCTGAGGTGCTGGTGGAGCAGGGCGGGGTGTTCGCCCATGGCCTGACCTACTCCGGGCACCCGGTGGCAGCAGCCGTGGCGATTGCCAATCTCAAGGCGCTGCGCGACGAAGGCATTGTCACTCAGGTCAAGGAGGACACCGGGCCGTACTTGCAGCGTTGCCTGCGGGAAGCCTTCGAGGGTCACCCGCTGATTGGCCAGATCCAGGGCGCCGGGATGGTGGCGGCGCTGCAACTGGCCGAGGACAAGGACAGTCGCAAGCGCTTTGCCAATGAGAACGAGATGGCCTGGCAATGCCGCACTTTTGGTTTTGAGGAAGGTTTGATCATCCGCTCCACCCTGGGCCGGATGATCATGGCCCCGGCGCTGGTGGCCAGCCATGCCGACATCAACGAACTGGTCGACAAGACCCGTATTGCTGTAGATCGCACCGCCCGCGCTTACGGTCGCCTCTGAGTCCCGTCGCCGGCTCGTGCGGGCGAGCCGGCCTTTCGAGGAACCGCTTCATGTCCAGATCCTTGCGTTGCAATATCGCGTGTGCCCTGGTGCTGCTGAGTAGTAGCGTCCTGGCCGCGCCACAGAGCCTCACCGTGATCTCCTTTGGTGGCGCCACCAAGCAGGCCCAGGACAAGGCCTACTTCCAACCCTTCAACGCCAGCGGTGCAGGAAGCATTGTCGCCGGCGAATACAATGGCGAGTTATCGAAGATCAAGGCCATGGTCGCGGCCGGCCACACCAGTTGGGATGTGGTCGAAGTCGAAAGCCCCGAGCTGTTGCGCGGTTGTGAGGAGGGCCTGTTCGAAAGACTCGATCTGAGCGCCTTGGGTGATCCGGCGAATTTTGTGCCGGGAACACTCACCGAATGTGGCGTGGCCACGTATGTCTGGTCGATGGTCCTGGCCTATGACCAGAGCAAGTTGGCCAAGGCCCCCAAGTCCTGGGCGGATTTCTGGAACGTCACCGAATACCCGGGCAAGCGCGGGTTGCGCAAGGGGGCCAAGTACACCCTGGAAATTGCCTTGCTGGCCGACGGGGTCGAGGCGCAGGAGTTGTACAAGGTGCTCAACACCCCCGAAGGCGTGTCGCGGGCGTTCGCCAAGCTGGACCAGATCAAGTCGAACATCCAGTGGTGGGAGGCCGGTGCGCAACCGGCGCAGTGGCTGGTGGCGGGGGACGTGGCGATGAGCGCTGCCTACAACGGTCGTATCGCTTCGGCGCAAAAGGAAGGCATGAAGCTGAGCATCGTCTGGCCGCAAAGTCTGTATGACCCGGAGTACTGGGCGGTGGTCAAGGGCACGCCGAACAAGGTCCTGGCCGAGCAATTCATTGCCTTTGCCAGCCAGCCGCAGGCGCAGAAGGTGTTCTCGGAAAACATCCCTTATGGGCCGGTGCATCGCAAGGCGCTGGCGTTGTTGCCTGGAACAGTCCAGGAGCAGTTGCCTACCGCCGAGGCCAACCTGGCCGAAGCCCGGGCCGTGGATGCCGAGTTCTGGGTTGACCATGGTGAGGAACTGGAGCAGCGCTTCAACGCCTGGGCCGCTCGCTAGTCACAACGTTCCATATCAATGGCTGGCTCAGGCCAGCCATTGTTTGAACTGTTCTTTGCAGTAATCCACGAACAACTGCGCAGGTTTGGTCAGGTGCGCGCGCTTGAGCCATCCTGCCACCAGGGCCGAACCGGTGACGTCCTCGGCGATGTTGACGCACACCACTTGCTGCCCATCGTAGGTGCAGGTGGAATGTGGCCGGGTTACCAGCAGCGCAAAACCGAACGATTGCCCGACCATGCCGCGCACCATTTCGATCGAGGGTGAGCTGAAAACAATGTTCGGTGTCAGGCCCAACTCCTCGAATATGCTCACGAAATAGGTCCGGCTGGGTTGCACGTCCAACAGAATCATCGGCTCCAGCGCCAGATCGCGCAGGGACACCTGAGCCTGGCTGGCAAAGCGGTGCTCCGCCGGCAGCAGCGCGTAGGGTCGTTGCGGCGCCATCAGCGCCTCGGTCTCGATGGTGCCGTCGAGGTCGTGCTCATAAAAAATCGCCAGATCAAAACGGCCCCCCGTCAAACCTTGCACCAGTTCCTGTTGCTCGCCGTCCTGTAGACGGATCTCCACGCCGGGGTAACGCTGGCGAAAACCGGCGATCAATCGTGGCAAGTACAGGGGCGCGACAGTCTCGAAACAGCCAATGTCGATCTGACCGCTGACCACGTCGTTGTCGGCCAGTGCGTTCTGCTCGAACTCTCGCGCCATGCGCAGCAACTCCTGGGCTTTGCGGTAGAAGCGAGCGCCGCTGGGGGTTAGCGACACACCCTGGGCGTGGTGACGGATGAGCAACTGCACGCCGAAACTGTCTTCCAGCCCTTTGACGGCGGTCGCAATCGAGGGCTGGGCGATGTACAGCTTGCGGGAGGCTTCGGCGACGCTGCCACATTCGACGGTGGTGACGAAGTACTTCAGCTGACGCAAGGAATAGGACGCCACGGCACACCTCGATCCGGATGATTTTTGCCTACCTTACCTTGTGCACAGAGGGCAGTGGGCGGGCATTGCGACGGATTTTACTGGGCAGTGACGATATTCAGGCTGGCTTGGGGATGAGCGCCTGAAAAAAACGCCTGCCCAAGCATCATCGGCAGGCGTCTGGGAAAGACCGGCGCAGAAAGGAGGGACTGGCCGGGGTCGGAAACGGACTCAGGCCACCGGGATCAACGGGTCGGCGGCGGCCAGGGCGGTCGCGCGATCAGCCGCGGGCGGATAGATCCACACGGTGTTGATCTGGGTCTTGAGCTCCTTGGCTTCCTGCCCGACCAACTTGAGCTGGCGATCCCAACCTTCGGTATACACCGCGCCCCAGGCACCCAGGTCCAGACAGGTCACGTACTTGGGTTGGCTATAGGCCATCGGCGCGACGCCCAACAAGTCGGCCGCGACGTTGTTGCCGGCATAGCGGCCCAGGGCTATGGCGTGCTGGCAGGACATGGCCGCGTAGTTACCCAGGGTGTCGGTGGCGGCATAGGCCACGTCGCCGCTGGCAAATATGTCGTTCTGGCCCAGGACTTTCAGGTTGGCATCGACGTGCAGGCGACCCTGGCGATCGCGAGTGCCGGGTATCTGTTGGGTCAACGGACTGGCGCGGAACCCCACGGTCCAGATCACGGTATGGGACTCGATACGCTGGCCGCTCGACAGGGTGACGCCACCGGCATCCACCGATTCGACCGAGTCGTTGACGATCCACTCGATACCCAGATGCTCGGACGCTTGGACAATGGACGGACGAATGCCGTCGCCCAACGCTACGCCGATCTGCGACCCGCGATCCACCACGATGACCCGGATGTTAGCGTCTTCACCCAGGACCGCGCGCAGGCGCGCGGGCATTTCGGTGGCGGTTTCGATCCCGGTAAAGCCGCCGCCAGCCACCACCACGGTGTTGCGGGCCGCGCTGTCCGGAAGATTTTGCAGGGACTTGATATGGGCTTCGAGGCGGGTTGCCTGTTCGATTTCATCAACGTCGAAGGCATGCTCGATCATGCCTTCAAGGTCTGGGCGGACCAGTTGGCTGCCCGCCGCGAGCACCAGACGGTCGTAGCCCAGGCTGCCCTCGGTGCCGAACACATCCACGTAGCCAACCTGTTTGTTGTCGACATCGATACGGCTCGCCGAACCTTGTACGAATTTCACGCCCACCGCGTCGAACAGACTACCCAGCGGGGCGGCCATGGTGTGGACGTCCGGCTCATAGAAACGAGGACGGATGCGCAGCTCAGCCTGGGGGGCCAGGACGCTGATCTGCACGTCATTACGATCGTGTTGGTCCAGCAGCCGGGCGGCGCTCAATGCGCTCCAGACCCCGCCGAAACCTGCGCCAACAACCAGAATATGTTGTTTCATGATGAGCTCCCGAAGACAAAATCGATACGTTGAATTGTTTAACTGTTTCAGCGTGACCGTGTCGCGAACTACTCCAAAAGCGCCTGGCTGCAATGAGTTGCCATCGAGCACATTCAATTTCAGTTCGCTGTAGGGAAGCTTATTGGCAGGGCCTGTGTTTAACACTTCTACATAAGGTCATCCGGCCTATGCCTGGGTAGGGGGGATCTATACAAAGGTATGAGGTCGCGACGATGGCGCGGCATCAGGAAGGCCGGCCAACTACCGACTCGATGCAGGCGATCAATTGAGCGCAGTCGAAGGGCTTCGGGAAGAACGCCACCGGCTCGGGCGCACCGGCGCTGACACGGGGTGGCACGCCAGGGTATCCGCTAATGAAAATGATCGGGATATGAATGCCCAGGGTCGACAGTCGATCGTACAGCTGAATACCGGTCATGCCAGGCATTTGAATATCCGATATCAGGCACGCTGTGTTTTCAAGTTCACAGGAAGATAAAAAGTCCAAGGCGCCCGCGTATGTTGTAACCCGATATCCGTGGGAACGTAACAAGCCATCCAGTGCAATTCGAACTGACTCGTCATCATCAACAATTGAAATAGTTGCGGTATTGGACATGTCGATACCCGGAGGTGATATCAGGTAGCCATAAAGGCGCCTGTATCACTGCAAGATACGCCGTCCAATAGTCCCGCCAAGTATACGTGTGTATGAACTTTCTACTGCTCGCCACGCCATTCCAGCACCTGGGCCATGCGGACCAGATCGGCAAACGAGCCTGCGCACATTTTGCGCATGGCTTGGCCGCGGTGAATCTTGACCGTGATTTCGCTCAAGCCCAGTTCCCCAGCGATCTGCTTGTTCATCAGGCCTGACGCCGCCAGCGCCATGACCTGTTGCTCGCGCGGGGTCAATGTGGCGTAACGGCCAAGCACTTGCTGATGGCTGCGTTCGGCGTCGCGCCGCTGGCAGTCCTGTTGATGGGCGGCGGTCACGGCGTCGATCAGGTCTTGTTCGCGAAACGGCTTGGCGAGGAAATCCACGGCACCGGCCTTCATCGCCCGCACGGTCATGGCGATATCACCGTGACCGGTCATGAACACGATGGGCAGATGGACGTTGGCCGCGGCCAGCGCCCGTTGGCACTCCAGGCCGCTGATGCCTTGCAGCCGTACATCCAGAACCAGGCAACTGGGCAGGTCGGGCCTGGAATGGTTCATGAACTTTGCGACCGAATCGAACAGATGCACCTGCAGGCCGATGGAGCGCAGGAGACTGCCGAGGGCTTGGCGCAGCGGTGCGTCGTCGTCAACGATATAGACGATGGGCTCGTTGCCGAGGACCGGTTTCGTGGGCTGCATGGCGTTCATTGCCCGCTCCCCGACACAGCGGTGCCCGTGAGCCGCGGCAGCGCGAACCTGAACGAGGTGCCTTGGCCGGCCTCGCTGGTTGCCCAGATCCTGCCGTCATGGAAGTCGATGATGGACCGGCAGATGGAAAGGCCCATGCCCAGGCCGTTTTCCTTGGTGGTAAAAAACGCATTGAACAAGGACGGCAGGACCTCGGGGGCAATGCCGGTTCCGTGGTCAGTCACCTCCAGCAGCACTTCGTCATCCTCCATCCAGGTGCGTATGTGCAGGGTTCGTTCGTGTGCCTTGACTGCGTCCATGGCGTGACAGGCATTGATGATCAGGTTGATGATCACTTGCTGCAGTTGCACCCGGTCTGCGCTGACCTGGCTGTCGGTCGCTGCCAGCTCCACCTTCGCCCGGACTTTATGATGAGCCAACTGCTGCTGGACCAGGTTCAGGGTCTCGCGGACGATGTCGTCCAGCCGCTCGGGCTGGCGCACCGGGTCGCATTTGCGCGACAGCGCCCTGATACCGCTGATGACCTCGCTGGCGCGACAGCCGTTGGCGACGATTCGGTCGAGGCAATCCAGGGCTTCCCCGAGATCGGGCTCCGGACGTTTGAGCCAGCGGCGGCAGGCCTCGCCACTGCTGGTGATGGCCGTCAGTGGCTGATTGACCTCGTGGGCGATGGACGCAGCCATTTCCCCCAGGGAGGTCAAGCGCGTGACGTGGGCCAATTGGCTCTGGGCGCGGAACAATGCGTCTTCGGCCTGCTTGCTGGCGGTGACGTCCATGAGCGCGCCCAAGTACTGGAAACGGCCATGCTGGACGAGCAGGGGGCTGGCGTTCATGTGGATGTGCTTGATGCGCCCATCAGGCATCAGCAGGCGCAGCTTGACCTCGATCTGCGGTTCACCAGCGGCGGCCTGTTGGAAAACCCCGCGTGCCAACTCCAGGTCTTCAGGGTGAGTGCGCGCCAGCATCATCGACACCGTCGGTGTCTTGTTGGGCGAGTACTCGAAAATCCGTGCCGATTCCTCTGACCAGCTCAACGCTTGTCGATCGCCGCGAAAGCCCACGCTGCCGGTCTGGCTCAGGCGCTGGGCGCCGATCAGGTAAGCCTCGTTGTGCCGCAGGCTGTCGGAAGCCTGCTTGCTGCGCAGCGCCAGGAACGCAATGGCGGACAGCGCGGTCAGGCAGCGGAAGAAACCGGTGGTCGATTCCCAGCGGTGATAGCCGCCGTTGTACAAGAACATCGCGGTGAGCAAGCCCATGCACATCAGCGCGACGGTGATCACCAGATTGATGGAGAACAGGTTGGCAGCCATCAATAACAAGGTGATGTACAGCAGGGTCGGCGCCAGGTCGGAATGGGTCTCGGAGTTGATGATGACAATCCCGCAAGCCACCACCAGGCCTACCAGCCAGCCGAGGGCGTTGACCAGCGGATGGGTACTGATTCCCATCGACAGTCGCGGCCTCCTCTGGCACGGGGTGTATCGCAGGCTGTCATAGACGTTCTTGAGCATCGCGGAGGGTAGGGGCACGCTGGCAGACCTTTTGTTTTTACGTGGTCTCGCTCTGGGATGTCGGGGAACAGAGCATCGGTTCGTATCTTAGAAGCGCCGCTTGGGCTGAGGTAGGACATAAAACCCTGAAATTCCGCCAGGCCGTGCCAATACTTTATTTGTGGCGAGGGGATTTATCCCCGCTGGGCTGCGCAGCGGCCCCCAAACCAGGCAACTCGGTGTGCCAGGAAGATTGAGTTCACTGCTTTAGGGCTGCTGCGCAGCCCAACGGGGATAAATCCCCTCGCCACAAAGGCAGTGTTCGCCACAGGGCTTGGTATATACCGAAGTATCGATGAAGCCGCCCAAAGGGTGGGTGGAGTGTCCCCACGTACAACAGACACTGGCTTGCCTCGGGGATTACGCTTTCAACACCTCGTCGCCGTAGGCCTTGATGGAGGGCGCAGGCGATGATCTTGTCCACTCCTGACTCAATGGCCTGGCGCCTGGGGCGACGACGATGATGAACAGAAATGACCTGCGTCGTGCTGACATCAATTTGCTGGTGGTCTTCGAAACCATGATGCACGAGCGAAACGTGACCCGCGTCAGCGAAAAGCTGTTCCTCGGCCAGCCAACGATCAGCAGTGCCTTGGCACGCCTGCGGTTGATGTTCGATGATCCCTTGTTCATCCGTTCGGGGCGGCTGATGGAGCCGACCTCCCGGGCGCGGGAAATCTTCTCCAATCTGTCACCGGCGCTGGACGGCATCGCCGCAGCCTTGAGCCGCTGCCAGGCGTTCGAGCCAGCCACCAGCGAGGCGACCTTCCATATCGGCCTTTGCGATGACGTCGAGTACGCACTGCTGCCGGAGTTGTTGCGGCGCCTGCGGATCGAGGCACCGGGCACCACCTTGGTGGTGCGCCGGGCCGATCAATGGCAGGTGTCCCAGCTGTTGACCAGCGGCGAGATATCCCTGGGCATCAGCCCGACCCTGGAGCTGCCGGCCAATGCCCGGCGCAAGACGCTGCGGCCGATTCGACCGATGCTGCTGCGCGCCGATTCGCAGCCCGGCGAACTGACCCTGGATGAATTCTGCCGTCGGCCCCATGCCGTCGTGTCGTCCATGGGCAATGTCATCGATGATTCGGACCGGGCGTTATGCCTGATGGGCCGACAGCGCCGGGTGGTGTTGACCGTGCCGCAGTTCAGCGCCTTGCCCGTGCTGTTGGCCGGGAGCGACATGATTGCTATCGTGCCGGATTACGTTGCCCTGGCGATGGCCGTGCTGGCTGGCATGCGGGCTCAAGCGGCCCCGATCTGTTTGCCCCAGCACGAGCTTTCCATGGTCTGGCGCGGTGCTTCGCACAATGATCCGGGGGAGCGTTGGCTGCGCTCCCGTTGCAGCGCACTCCTGGCTGAGCAGGGCGACTCGCAGGCGCGATCCTGGAAAGTGGCCTGACAGGCCAGTAGCGCAAGTTTCGCGCTTAACGGGAAAACCGGCTGCGATACTCGCGGGGGGAAATCGACAGGTGACGCTGAAATGTGTGACGCATTCGTTCCTCGTCACCGAAACCGCAGGCGCGGGCGATCTGGTCGATGTTGCGCTGAGAGTCTTCCAGCATTCGCCGCGCCGCCTCAAGGCGGAACATCTCGATGGCTTTGGCCGGGGTGCGGCCGGTCTGGCGTTTGTAGACCCGGGCAAAATTGCGCGGGCTCATCCTGGCCTCGCGGGCCAGTCGCTCGACGGTGAGGTTGTTGTCGTCCAGATGTGCGCAAATCCACACGTGCAGTTCATCGAAGCCGGCGCTCTCCTGCATCTGCAATTGCAACAGTTGGCTGAACTGCGCCTGACCGCCGGGGCGTTTGAGAAACACCACCAGCTCACGGGCCACCTGCAGGGCCACGTCGCGACCGCAATCGGCTTCGACCAATGCCAGGGCCATGTCGATGCCCGCGCTGACACCGGCCGAGGTCCAGACGTTGTCCTGCTGGATGAAGATCGCATCAAGATCCACCTCAACCGACGGGAAACCACTCTTGAGCATCTCGCACATGGCCCAATGGGTGGCGGCCCGGCGTCCGTCCAGCAAGCCGGCCTGGGCCATGAGGAAAGTGCCGCTGCACACCGATGCGGTGCGCCTGGCCTGGACCGAGGCAATGCGCAGCCATTGCACCAGATCGACACAGTCGATCATCGCCTGCCGAATGTCCGGTGCGCCGGGGACAATCAGCGTATCGATGAGCGTCCCGTCGAGCTCCCGCAGGGCACGGGTATCCACGACCAGGCCTTCGGCGCTTTGCATCAATCCGCCTGCCAGACTGGCGGTGTGCATGGCGTAGCCGGGCAGGCCGCGTTCGGTCATGGCCTTGGTGGCCGCCCAGAACACTGTTTGGGCGCCGGTCAGGTCCAGCAAGCCCATTTGCGGATAGGCCAGGAATACCAGGGTGCGCGGTTGGGAAATGGACTCGGCGGCGAGGCCGACATCCAGGGTCATCTCGTTCATGATCGTTTCGCGCGGGGTGTTTGTCAGGGCCGGTGAAAGAGTCTATCCGTTTTCGGCACAATTGAACGAATGGCCTACCCAGCGGAATGGAACTTGCCTGAGCTTTGATCCATAAGCCCTGGAATCATCAAAGGTCGGGTCAATGAACAATGACAACATGGCGCAACCAGCGGTCTCGTCGGAGGGACTGCCGATGCTGCCGATCAATCGGTTCCGCACCACAGACATCGACGAGCACGCCCGGAACATGGGCGGTTGGCAGGTTTGCTACGACCAGTTGACCCCCGGGCGCTTCGACGGCGAGTTGATCGAGTTCCGCTCGGAGTGGATGCAACTGGTGCGCGACCGCTCTAATCAGGCCCTGACCAAGCAAGGCACGGCCTGGGAGGGCGCCATCACCTTCAGCGTGCCGCTGAGTGCGGACGGGCCGGTCTTTTGTTCCGGGCACCCGATTGTCGAGCCCAGCCTGTTGGTCGCCCGTGGGCATAACCTGCCCGAGCTGCGCACGCCCCAACATCTGGATCTGCTCGGTGTCGCCATCGACGAGCAGGCGTTGGAGCATGTGCTGGAACGTCAAGGCAGCCGCTTTCGAATTACCGATCTTCCCAAGTGTTACCGTCTCGGCAACTCGACGCTGCCCGCCGAGCTTGCGGCGTTATTCGATGAGCTTGAAGGGGGCGAGCAGGGGCGTGACTCGTTGCTGGGTTACGAGTCGATTCGTCGTGGCCTGCGTGACACGGTGATGCTGCACATACTGGAACTGGTGGCACCGGACGAGGCGCCGCCGCTCAGCCCCACGGCGCGCAAGCGCATGGTCGACCGCGCCCGGGAGTACGCCTTGACCCATGTCGATGAGCCGCTGTCGATCCTCGACCTGTGCAACCACATCGGGGCCAGCCGACGCAAACTGCAGTATTGCTTCCAGGAAACCCTGGGTATCAATCCGGTGGCCTATTTACGAGCGTTGCGCCTCAATGCCGTGCGCCGTGAACTGCGCAACGGGGATCAGGCCCTGGGCGTCCAGGAGGTGGCGGCACGCTGGGGCTTCTGGCACTTGAGCCGCTTTTCCAGCGATTATCGGGTGCTGTTCGGCGAGACACCTTCCCAAACCCTGCGTCGCACGCATCTGTGCTGAAAACGGATAACGGCTGACCGGCCGGCTCCCTAGGATGACCCCAACACCACAAGGTTGGAGGGGCATTCGATGAATCAAAATAAAAAAGCAAACGCCTGGCGCTGTACTTGGTTGACCTTGGGGCTGATCGGTATGGGGGGCGCTGCCCATGGCACCGAAAACGGTGCGCCGACCACGGCGGTCGGGGTCTATGATTTCGGCGCGGGCATGATGCCGCCGGCCACGCCCTTTGGCACCGTCGGCCTGCGCACCGCGTTCTATTCGGCCAACGTGCAGAAGGACCGCCACGGCAAGTCCGTGGACAACAATTTCTCTCTGGATGTGCTGTCCATCGGCGTCGCCTATATGCGCATGACCGATTACACCGTGCTGGGCGCCAAATATGGCTTCGGCGCCGTGGTGCCGTTCTTCCAGATGGACGCTTCGGTACAGGTGCAGACGCCAATCGGTCCGCTGGACCTTGCGGCCGATCCGTTTCGCATGGCCGACATCCAGTTGTTGCCGCTGATCCTGCAATGGACCCTCTCGCCCAACCTGTTCGTCAACACCCAGTTCCAGATCCAGGCACCGACTGGCGACTATGACAAGAACCGGCTGATTTCACCGGGGCTCAACCACTGGACCTTTTCGCCGATCCTCAACGCCACTTACATCTCCGACAGCGGCTTCGAAGTGTCTTCCAGTTTCGAAGTCGACATCAACACACGCAACCCGGCCACTGATTACAAGAGCGGCGTCGAGTACCGCCACGAATTCGCGGTGGGCCAACACGTCGGGCCCTGGACGGTGGGCGTGGGCGGGTATTACTACCGCCAGTTCAGCGATGACGATGCGCCAGGGCTGCAATCGGGCAATCGCGCCCGGGTGATGGCCGTCGGGCCGGCGGTGAGCTACTTCAAGCCCGGGATGCCGCCGGTATGGCTGCACGTCTACAAGGAGTTCGACGCGCGTAACCGTGCCGAGGGCTACACCACGGCGCTGCGCATTTCTCACAGTTTCTAAAGGGGCTCCCATGAACCAATCAAGTTCCGTATCAACGGCCGCAGCCCCGTCACGCCAGGCCACGGGTCGGCGTGAAGGGCTGGTGCTGATGCTCGGCAGCAGCCTGACCATCATGGGCTCAGTGATGGTCGCACCCATCTTGCCCCGTTTGGGCGCCGAATTCGGTCCCATGGAGCCGCGAGCCGATCTGCTGGTGCCGCTGGCGATCACCGGGCCGGCCCTGACCATTGCCCTGTGCGCGCCGTTGGCCGGTTGGCTGGCGGACCGGGTCGGGCGCAAGGCGCTGCTGGTGATTGCCACGTTGCTCTACGCAGTGCTCGGCGCGCTGCCGGCGATGCTCGATAACCTGCCGGCGATTGTCGGCACCCGGCTGCTGTTCGGCTGCGCCGAAGCGGCGGTAATGACCTGTTGCGCGGCCCTCATTGCTGACTACTGGCACGGCGAAGAGCGCTTGCGCTACGTCAACCGGCAAGTGGTGACCATCGGCCTGGTGGGAGCGCTGTTTTTTGTGGTGGGTGGGGCGCTCGGGGAGCATTCGTGGCGCTCGCCGTTCCTTTTGTACCTGCTGCCATTGTTGCTGGTGCCCGCCATGATGAAGGTGCTGTGGGAGCCGTCGATGGCCAAGCGGCCAAGGGCCGAGCAGCAAGCGGACGAATCGGGTCCGGCCAAGGTCGCGGTACGGTCGCTGGTGATCGGTTACCTGATGATTCTGGGCGGCATGGTGCTGACCTTCATCGTGCCGATCCAGGCGCCGACGCTGTTGGTCAGCCTGGGCATCACCTCCAGCACGCTGATCGGCATGGCGGCAGGCTTGAGTCTGCTGGCGACCCTGGGCGGTTCGTTGATGTGGCCCTTGCTGCGCCGTCGCTTCGGCATTGCCGGTTGCAACGCGCTGTTGCTGAGTCTGATAGGGCTTGGGCTCTGGCTGCTGATGCGCGCCCAGAGCTACAACGCCGTGCTGGTGGCGGTCTTCATTCAGGGCCTGGGTTCCGGATTGCTGGTGCCCAACGTGATGGCTCCCGTGATGAATGCCTTGACTGCCAGCACCCGCGGCCGTGGTCTGGGTGGGTTCACCTCGTTTCTGTATATCGGCCAGTTCGTCAGTCCGCTGGTGGTGGCCTCTGTGGGCGCCTTCGCCAGCGATCTGCGCCAGTCGATCCAATGGCTGGCAGTCGCCAGTTTTGCCGCCGCGCTGCTGTGGATCGCTGTCGGTCTGCGTACTCGAGGCCATGGTCAGGCGACCACTCTCGGCTCCCGTCAATCGTCATGAAACAAGGAATCTGAAGCATGGGCATGCAAGACATCCATCACTTGATGGACAACGAAGACGCCAGCGCACTGGCCGAGTGGGTCAGGCGCGGCGAGATCCGCCCCGGCGAACTGCTGGAGGCGGCCATCGAACGTCTTGAACGGGTCGAACCGCAGCTCAATGCGGTGGCCGAGCGGTTATACGATTCGGCGCGGGAAGCGGCCGACACGCCTGAGGTCGGGCAAGGTCTGTTGGCGGGCGTGCCGACGTTGATCAAGGACCTGTTTTCGCCCGTTGCGGGGGCGGCAATGACCAACGGTTCACGCTCATTGGGCGATTTTCGCGCGGATTTCGAATCCGAAGTCGTCACCCGCTTGCGCCGTGCGGGGTGTCAGGTAATGGGCACCAGCACTTCACCGGAGTTTGGCACGTCGTACTCCACCGAATCTTCGCGGTTTGGCGCCACCCGAAACCCTTGGAGCACCCGGCATAGCGCCGGTGGTTCCAGCGGTGGCGCGGCAGCGCTGGTGGCGGCCCGGGTCGTGCCGTTCGCCCACGGCAACGATGGCGGCGGGTCGTTGCGCGTGCCGGCGTCTTGCTGTGGCGTCTTCGGGTTCAAGCCAAGCCGTGGCCTGCTGCCGTCAGGGCCGATGATCGGCGAGGGGTGGGCGGGGATGGGCACGCCCCATGCGATCACCTTGTCGGTGCGCGACAGCGCCGCACTGTTGGACGCCACCGCCGGAATGGACCTGGGAGCGCCCTATGCCGCGCCGGTCCAGACGTTGCCCTATGTGACGGCGTTGCAGCGCGATCCGCAACCGTTTCGCATTGCCCTGGTGGAGCAACTCGGTCCCTGGCCAACATCGCCACAGAGCCTGCAGGCCGTAGGCGAGGCGGCGCGGTTGTGTGAGTCCCTCGGCCACCGTGTCGAACCAGTAAACCTGCCGGTGGTATTACCGGAGTTTCTCGATCAGGTCTTCACCATCATCGGCGCAAGCACTCGCCATTACGTTGACCTGTTGGGCCAGATGCGCGGGTTCGCGGTACAGGCCGAGGAGCTGGAGGTGCGCACCCGGATCATCCTGCGGGACAAGGGCAACGTCAGCGGCGCCCAGTACGCGGCTGCAGTGGAGTGGATTCATACCCTGGGCCGGCAACTGGCGACGTTCATGCACGATTACGACCTGATCCTCACCCCGGTCCTGACCCGTGAACCGGTACCGATTGGCGAGCTGGACGTTGAGGACGTGTGCATGAGCCTCGATCAACTGCTGGAGCGTTACCACAGCTACTCGCCATTCACCGCGCTGTTCAATGCCAGCGGTCAGCCGGCGATGTCCGTGCCGTTGTCCTGGAGCAGCAACGGCCTGCCGATGGGCGCGCACTTCGCCGGTCGCTTTGGCGAAGAAAGCACCCTGCTGGCCCTGGCCGCGCAATTGGAACGCGCCCAGCCGTGGCGTGGCCGGGTGCCTGCGGTGAACGCCTGTCGTCGTTGAAGACGGCGATGTCTCAATAAAGTGAAGCGGGCCGGTTCCAAGCACGGCACATCCAGCGTCGATGGAATGCCGATCTCGATGCCTGATCAGGCCCGCTTCCCACCACTCAGCCGTGCCCCTCCCTAAAACGCTGATCAAAATCCTCCGCTAACTGCGCCAGAGTGATGCTGCCCAAACGCTTGAGCAGCAACGCCTGAGCCTCATCGAACGCATCCGTCAGCGCCGCATTCACCGCTTGTTCCACCAGGCACTGCGGGTGATCGGTGGACAGGCCGATGGCAAAAATCGACGTGCTACCCAAGGCCTGATGGATGTCGAGCAGGGTCATCTCTGCCAGGGATTTGCTCAACGTCCAGCCGCCGCGATGGCCTTTCTCTGACGTGACATAGCCCTGTTCCTTGAGCAGCGCCATGGTCCGGCGCACCACCACTGGGTTGGTGCCGAGCATCTGCGCGATGGTGTCGGAGGTGGCGGATTGCTGGTGACGGTCCATGTGGATGAGTACATGAAGCATGCGGGACAGGCGCGTGTCGTTTCTCATGGTAACGGCGTTGTTCTGTGGTTGAGACGGGGTGGAGTATCGCCTGTAATTGCAAAAGTTACGAGATCGTTGACAGGCGCTTTTCAAGGAACTTACGATGTGTCGAGACTTTAGCGGTCCTTCGAAAACCACCCTTGGAGAAAGATCATGGGCTACGACGTCATCATTACAGGCGGCAGCTACGCGGGTATGTCGGCAGGACTTCAACTGGCACGGGCTCGGCGAAAGGTGCTGGTGATCGATGGGGGGCAACGCCGTAACCGGTTCGCCGCGACTTCCCATGGGTTTCTTGGCCAGGATGGCCGCGCACCCGCTGACATCGCCGAGGATGCCCGCGCCCAGCTCATGGCTTATCCGACGGTGGAGTGGGTGTCGGACACCGTGGTCCAGGCGCGCAAGGAGGAGGGCGGCTTCACCCTGGAAACTGCCCGTGGGCAACATTTCCAAGCCCAACGCCTGCTGCTGGCCACCGGAGTGGTCGATGATTTGCCGGCGGTGCAAGGCCTGGCTGAGCGCTGGGGCAAAAGCGTTTTCCACTGTCCTTACTGCCACGGCTATGAGTTGGACCAAGGGCCGATAGGCGTGCTGGCGACGTCGCCAATGTCGCTGCACCACGCCTTGATGCTTCCCGACTGGGGGCCGACGACGTTCTTCACCAATGGCGTATTCGAGCCCGACCCGGAGCAGCGGGCCAGCCTGGAACTACGTGGGGTGACGCTGGTAGCCGAACCGGTCGAACGCATTGAAGGCGAGCGGGCCAATGTGGTCCTGGAAGGGGGGCGCGTAGTTGCCATCGATGGTCTGTTCGTCTTGCCCCGTACCCGCGTGGGCAGCTCGTTGGCCGCATCTCTGGGGTGTGAGTTCGAGGACGGCCCGCTCGGTGCCTTCATCCAGACTGACATGACCCGCGAAACCAGCGTGCCGGGAGTGTTTGCCTGTGGTGATGCGGCCATGCCGTTCGGCTCGGTGGCACTGTCGGTGGGCGATGGTGTGCGGGCGGGATCGGGCGTGCACCGATCGTTGATCTTCGGCGCACACTGAAAACCCGATCCCCGCGCTGAACCCTAAACCTGTACCGCCCCGGTCGCCACGGCGAAGGCGAGCATCACCAGGCTGACGCCCCAGGCCCAGAAAAAGGTGTAGGCCATGTGTTTGCGCAACTCGACGCCGGACAACGCCAGGGCCAGATACACGCTGGGCACCACCGGGCTGATGGAGAAACCGGTGTTTTCACCGATCAGCATGGCCCGGGCCACCGCTTCCAGGGGAACGCCCGCGGCGGCGGCCACATCCCTGATCACCGGCAACAGGGCAAAGTAGTAGGCGTCCGGCGAAAAGATCATCCCCAGGGGAACGCCAAAGAATCCGACGATCACATGCAGGTACTGAGCGGATCCGCCAGGCAGAAAGTCGATCAGCGCCAAGGCCATGCCGTCGGACATTTTTGCCCCGGACAGCACCCCCAGCAACACGGCGGCGGCCATCATCACCAGCACCATTTGCAGGGCATCGGATGCGTGGGCCTTGAGACGTTCGGCCTGGGTATCCAGGGAAGGGAAGTTCAGCGGCAGGGCAATGCCCAATCCCACCATGAAACAGGCATAGAGCGGAAAGATACCGGTGAACAGGCAAGCCAGGATCGCGCCGGTCAGGGCCACGTTCAGCCAGTACCGCAGGTTGCGGGGCGAGAGGCCGAACTCGCGACCTTCGGTGGACAGACTGTCCAGATCGACGCTGGCGGCCGCTCCCAGTGACATTGGCCGGCGACGCTGGGCTCGCGAGCCCAGCACGGTGGCCACCAGCAACATGCAGACCAGCCCCACCAACTGCACCGGCAGTAAACCTAGCCAAAGCTCCGTGGCGTCCAGCCCGGAAACTGCGGCAGCCCGAGCGGTGGTGCCACCCCAAGGCACCATGTTGATGACCCCGGCGGTGGTGCCCACCAGGCACAACAGCATGGCCGGGCTCATGTTCAGGCGCTTGTACAACGGCAACAGCGCCGGAATGGTCAGTAAAAATGTCGCGGCGCCCACCCCGTCCAGATGCACCACTGACGTCACCAGCACCGTGACCAGCGCCACAGCCAGCGGCTTGCCACCGGTACTGCGGATCAGCAGGTTGACCAGCGGGTCGAACAGCCCGCGATCACGCATGATCCCGAAGAACAGAATGGCAAACAGAAACAGCGCGGCGGTGGGCGCCACGGTGATCAGCCCGGCCTTGATGAACTCGCCGATCTGTCCGGGGTTGAAACCGGCCAGCAGGCAAGCGGCGACGGGGAGGGTGGTGAAGGCGACGACGGGGCTGATCCTGCGCAGCAATATCAGCCCGATGATGACCAGCATCATCAAAAAACCCAACGTTGTAATCATGGTGCAGCCTCTCTTTTTATTGTTGTCGACGGTACGGGCGCGTGAATCCTTCAGCCCTGTGGTTGGGGCAGGCGCAGGGACAGCAGCAGATAACTCAAACTCTTGCCGTGGCGGTCCAGGCCGCAACTGAGGTTTACGCCGCCTTCCAGGGCGTCTTCGAGGACGAAATTCAGCGCATGCAGGTTCGGCAGTTCATAGCGATGCACCTTGGCAGGCCGGCGCGTGGCGAATTGTTCGGCGACTCGTTCGCAAGTCAGTTCGCGCAGCAACCATGGGTAGTGCGCCGGATCGAGGGGGAATACCGCAATGCTGAGGATGTTGCCTTTGTCTCCGGCACGAGCGTGGGCGAAGTCGGCGAGGGTGACCAGGTTCATCAGTACCACTCCAGGGTCGTGTGGATTTCGCTGCGCGGCAGCAGGAAGCTGCGGGTGGTGACGGCTTCAGCGAGGTGCCGGCGCACGCCGCCACCGCCGGCCGGACCGTTGGTGTAAAGCGACTCCACCTCAGCCAACAGGATCTGGACTGTTGCCTGGTCGGTATGGGTCAGGCCGACGCGCACACGCACATCATCAAGGGCCGGCGCCAGGGCCAGTCGTTGTTGCAGATAGCGGCCACCGTGATCATTGAACAGACTGGCGACACCCGACAAATCGATCCAGGGCTGTACGCCTGGCGCCAATCGGTCAAAACGTTGCAGCAGAATTTCCCGGGCCAGGGCGGCACGGGCCACGGCACCGGGGCCGGCATAGGAAATTTCCGCCTCGCCGAACCAGAGCCCACGCACACCGGCCAGGCCCTTGAGCGTATCGGGGCGCGGATGGCCCAGCAGGCCGCTGATCTCAACGCGGTCTTCACCCAGGTCCCGGACGCGGGCCTGCCCCAGGTCCAGCACCACGTCCGGGGTCAGGTAGCGGCGCGGATCATGCACCTCGTAAAGCAATTGTTCCTTGACCGTTTGCTCGCTGACGCGGCCCCCGCAGCCCTGGGTTTTGCCGATGATCAAACGCCCATCCTCATGGATTTCGGCAATGGGGCAACCGAGGTTCGCCGGGGCCGGGATCTCTTTGATCCCAGGGTGGGCAAAGTACCCGCCGGTGACCTGGGTGCAGCACTCCAGCAAATGCCCAGTCGCGGTGGCGATGGCCATTTTCTGCCAATCGTCGGCGGCCCAGCCCAGCCCATGGCGAATCGCGCCCACCGCCAGCGAAGGGTCGGCCACTCGCCCGCACAGCACGATACCGGCACCTTCTTGCAGCGCCGTATGAATGCCGTCGGCACCGGTGTAGACGTTGACCGAAACCACGTCTGCCGGGGCCACGGGCAGCCATTGCTTGAAGCGCGGTGTGGATTCTTCCAGCAGGTCATCGCCCAGTACGCAGGCAATTTTCAAACTCGGATAGCGTCCTGCCAGTGTTGCTCGCAGGCGCTGCGCGGCGGCTCTGGGATTGGCTGCCCCCCCATTGGTAATGATGGGGATGCCGGCGTCGATACACACATCCAGCATCGGCTCGAGGAAATCGAACAGGCGAGAGGCGTATCCGGCTTGAGGATCGAGGCCCCTGCGCAGTTGCGCTTCGGCCAGCGTCCGTTCGGCCAGCAACTCCAGCATGATGTAGCGCTGGCCGTTTCGTTGCGCCAGGTCCTGGGCCAGGCGCAAGGCGGCGTCCGGGCGATCATTGGCAAAACCGGCGCCGCATCCGACGAGAATTGTTTTTGTCATGTCCGTTTCCACTGATGGGATGGCCCATAGTGGCGGCCATGGATTGTTCTGTGAATTTTAAAGGTAGAATCAATTGATCCATTATCTTTATAAGTGCGGCCATGAACGTTTCTTTCCGACAGCTTCGTGCCTTTATCCTGATCGCTGAAACCTCAAGCTTCACGCGCACTGCTGAACAGCTTCACCTGTCCCAGCCAGCGCTGAGCTACAGCATCCGCAAACTGGAGGAGACCATGGGTCTGCAGTTGCTGGCGCGTAACACCCGCAGTGTCGAGCTGACGCTGGCCGGCGAACACTTTCTGCCCCAGGCCAGGCGCATGCTCAGGGACATGGACGATGCCGTACGGGACGCCCGTGACACCCTCAGCCTGAGTCGTGGCTCCCTTCGCCTGGCGGCACTGCCCACGGCCGCCGCTTCGTTCCTGCCTGTGGTCATCGCTTCGTTCCAGCGCAAACACCCGGGTGTAAGGGTGAGCGTACTGGATGGTCGGGCCGGGGAGATCATGGGGTGGGTGCAGCGCGGTGAGGTGGACGCGGGCATTACCTCGTTACCCGACGACCTGTCCGGGCTGAGCTTCGTGCGCCTGTTGGATGACAATCTGGTGTTGCTGACCCACAAGGATCATCAGCGCGACAGTCTGGACGACTGGAAACGCAGGCCCTACATTGCCCTGACTCCCGACACGAGCATCCGGCCCTTGGCCGACGCAGCGTTGCGCTACCTGAATGTCGAGCCTGAGCCGGCTTGGGAGGTGGCGCACATGAGTACCGCCACTGCGCTTGTACGCGAAGGGTTGGGATTTTCCCTGCTGCCGGCCAGTTGCACGGCGGTGTTCAATATTGGCGAGCAATGCGAGGTGATTGCCATCGACCAGCCCGGCAAGCGTTCGATCGGCCTGTTGCAACGCAAGCCAGTGGCCCAGTCGCCGTCGTTGAGCCAGTTCATGCAGCATTTGCGGCAGACGCTGCGTCAGCAATGACAGTTCCATGGTCATCGCGAGCAGGCTCGCTCCCACAGTGTGTAGAACCCTTGTGGGAGCGAGCCTGCTCGCGATAGCGGGATTGCCGCCAGTGCCAAGCGATCTGATCAAACGCTATTGGGTGCCAAACATCGCGGTCCAATAAATCCCCGCATCGCTCTTCGGATCCACCGCATAGCCGGCGCCCAGTTCCTTGAACTGCGGGTTCATCAGATTGGCGCAATGACCGGGGCTTGCCAGCCAGCCGTCCACCACTTTGAGGGCCGTATCCTGTCCGGCGGCGATGTTCTCACCGATCAATTGGCCGAGGTAACCGGCCAACTCGGCGCGGTCGCCCGGCATACGGCTGTCGCGATCCTTGTGGTCAAAGAAGTTGTTGTTGGCCATGGCCCGAGTGTGGTTCACGGCGGCCAGGGCCAACGTAGCGTTCCAGGCCAGCGGCGTCGTCGCCGTGAAGGCTTCGGTGCCGCAGCGGCGCGGTTGGGCACGCGCACTGTTGATCAGCTTCAGTAGCTTCTGACCTTCGGCTTGCCAGTCTCCCAGACGCGCCGACAATAGCGGGCGCGCCAACACGATGCGCCATTCGCGATCCAGGCGACTGACGCCGATGTCGACGAACTGTGGATCCAGCACCACCTGGCAGAAGCTTTCCTGCACGGCCTTCATCGCGGCTTGCGCGTCCCGTGGCCCGGACAGGCTGATGGCCTGTACGTTGACCATCGGGTAGGCCGTGCGGGCCAACGCCTGCTGCAGGTCACCAATGCCGTTGGCCGACAGGATCAGCCGCGAATCCATGGCCAGCGGCGGTAGCTCCAGAGAGGCCTGATCCGCACAACTTTGCGACTGACTGCGATAAAGGTTGATGGACTCGACCAGTTGCGTCTCTTCGGTGGCCAGGACACTGGTGGCGAAGGCCAGCCCCAGCGACAGCCCGATAAGACGCATGACGGATGAAATGGCACGCATGTAAATCTCCCTTGAGCGGACGGCGCCTATGATGCGCAATTTTTGCCCGGCTGGGGCAACGGTATTCACGCTCTCTTGAAATCCCTTGCAACGGCACCGTTGGGTACCGTTTGGGACAATCCTCAAGTAGTGGGATCAATTTTCAGGCAAATAAGTCCATCTCCGTCGATTCAAGGGCAAAACTTGCGAATTATCAGCTCATCCAGTTCCCGCCATCGACGTTATAAGTCTGTGCTACCACATATTCGCTCTCCGCCGAGGCCAGGAATATCGCCATCCCCACCAGATCCTGCGCGGTGCCCATCCGGCCATAGGGCACTTGCGCGCCGACCTGACGCTTTTTCTCTCCCAGGGGCAGGTTTTCATGATGGGCGAACAGCGCATCCACACCATCCCAGTGCTCACCCTCCACCACACCAGGGGCAATGGCGTTGACGTTGATTCGATGCTTGATCAAATCAAGGCCGGCCGACTGGGTCAGACTGATCACCGCAGCCTTGGTGGCGCAATACACCGCCACCAGGGCTTCTCCACGCCGGCCGGCCTGGCTGGCCATGTTGATGATTTTGCCGCCATGCCCCTGGCGGATCATCTGCCGGGCGGCGGCCTGCAGCGTGAACAGTGTGCCGGCGACATTGATGCAAAACAGCCGTTCGTAGCTTTGGCGCGTAATCTCCACGATAGGCGCCAGGTCGAAAAGCGCTGCGTTATTGACGAGGATATCGAGCTTGCCCGTCCGGGCCACGACCGCCTCGATGGCCTGGTCAATCGAAGCTTGTTCAGTGACGTCCATTTTGACCGCGTAGGCGCTGTCGCCCAGTTCGGCGGCGGTGGCTTGGGCGCTTCCAAGATCGATATCGGCAATCGCCACAGTAGCCCCTTCGTTGATATAGGCCTGGGCGAACGTTCTGCCAATACCACGGGCAGCACCGGTGACCAGCGCGCTTTTTCCTTCCAGTCGTTTCATGGGTTGTCCTGTCTCGAATGACAAAATAAACAGCAGGGGAGCGCGGCTCACCATCAATGACGTGCCGATTACAGCAGCGCCATTGGCGCCGGACAAACGCGGGAGGGATCATCGGCTGGTACTTTTTTAACGCCGTGACGTGTCCCTTGGCCGGGTTAAAAAAGTATCGGTGGACGATCAGGTCAGGGCTGGTGAACCGACGCGCGCCGAGCGTAAGGTGCTGCCTACAGCGATAGAGACGCGCGACATGCCTGATCACCCAACGCCCCTGTTCGAGCAGCCACCCGCCGAACTTGAAGTCATCCTGCCTGAGCCCGAGCACAGTTTTCGCTGGTATGAGCACGACTATCCGTATCCGCTGGCGCGCTGGAACCACCATCCCGAATTCGAGATCCATCTCATTCGTCGGGGCAGCGGTAAATTGCTGGCGGGCGATTATATTGGTCCATTCGGCCCCGGCCACGTGGCGATGATCGGCCCGGGCTTGCCCCACGATTGGATGGGCGACCTGGCCCCGGGCGAGTACTTGGCTGGAAGGGACGTGGTGCTGCAATTCGATGGCGCAACGCTGTTGAGCCTGCGCCGGACGCTACCTGAACTCGGGGATTTACAGCCGCTGTTCGAAAGGGCACGACGAGGTCTGGTCTTCAGCGACGACACCGCGGTGAACGCCGCAAGGCTGTTGGAGAGCATCGGCCCGGCCCAGGGACTCGGGCGGCTGGCATTGTTTCTCCAACTGCTCAACACACTCAATCTCGCCCCGCAGGAGCAGGCCCAATGCCTGGCCAGCCCTTGTTATGCACCCAGCCTGGATGCCCGCAGTTCCGAACGCATCCACAAGGCCTTCGAGTACCTGCAGACTGAACTCACGGGTGACCTGCGCCTGTCGGTGATTGCTCGGCAACTGGGCATGAGCGAGCCCGGTTTTTCGCGTTTCTTCAAACGCATCACCGGACACGGTTTCATTGACCTGATGCGCAAGCTCCGAGTCCAGCGAGCCTGCCGGTTGCTGTTGCACAGTGAAATGCCGGTGACCGATATCTGTTTTGAGGTGGGTTACAACAACCTGTCCAACTTCAATCGGCACTTTCGCATCGAGATGCACCAGACGCCCAGCGAGTATCGATCAGGCGCTAGTGGCCAGGCCACTAGACCCTGAACTGCTTCAGCAACCCGTTCAATTGCTCACTCAGCGACTTGAGACGGGTACTCGCCAGGCTCGATTGTTCAGCCGCCAGGGCGGTGCTGTGGGAGAGGCCGGCGGCCTGGGTCACGTTCTGGTTGATGTCTTCCACCACATGGGCCTGTTGCAGCGTGGCGCTGGCGATGGAGGCGTTCAGGCTGTTGAGATTGCGCAGGGCCTGGCCGATGGCGTTGAGGCTGGCGCCGGCCAGCCCGGCTTGCTCAATGGTCAATTGCGAAGCACGGCTGCTGTCGCTGATGACTTTCACCGCCGCTTCGGAGTGGTTCTGCAAGCGTTCGATCATCGCCTGGATCTCGGCGGTGGACTTCTGCGTACGCTGGGCCAGCAGCCGCACTTCATCGGCCACCACGGCAAAGCCCCGACCTTGTTCACCGGCGCGGGCCGCTTCGATCGCGGCGTTGAGGGCCAGCAGGTTGGTCTGCTCGGCAATGGAGCGGATCACCTCCAGCACACTGCCGATCTGGGTGCTTTCGCTGGCCAGGGTACGAATCACCTCGACCGCCTGATCAATGGTCTGGGACAGTCGGTCAATCTGCTGCAAGCTGCCATCGATATTCACCTGGCCCTGCTGGGCCTGGGATTCGGCGTCGCGCATTTCGCTGGCGGCGTGTTCGGCATTCTTGGCGACGTCTTGCACGCCGTAGGTCACTTCGTTGATCGCAGTCGCCACCAGTTCCATCTGTTGCGATTGTTGCTGGCTGCGCTCCTGGGCTTGGGCGGCGTCGTTACCCAGGTCGTTGGACGATTGCCCCAGGGCCCTGGCCGAGTCCTGCAACTGGCTGACTACTTCGCGCAGTTTGGCGGTAAAGGCATTGAAATGCCGGGCCAGTTGCGTCACTTCATCCTGGCCGTGGGTGTCGAGGGTGCGGGTCAGGTCGCTTTCACCGCTGGCAATGTTGGCCATGGCATTGACCGTTTCCTGCAGCGGCCGAACGATGCTGCGCACGATCAGGGTCAGGAGCAGGCCCATGAGCAGGGTGATCGCCAGGCCGATCAGCGAAGCCTTGATCACTTGAGAGCGGAATTCGGCCTCCACGTCATCCACATACACGCCTGAACCGATGATCCAGCCCCACGGCTCGAACAGTTTGACGTAAGAGGTTTTCGCCACCGGCGCCTCGGCGCCCGGTTTCGGCCAGAGGTAATCCACCATCCCGGCGCCCTTGGCCTTGGCAATGGCGACCATCTCGTTGAACAGCGCAAAACCATTCGGGTCGCGAATCGCCGAGAGGTTCTGACCTTCGAGTTTCGGGTTGGTCGGGTGCATGACCATCACAGGCGTCAGGTCATTGATCCAGAAGTAATCACTCTGGTCATAGCGCAAGCCGCGCACCGCGCTAAGGGCCTGCTTCTGCGCAACCTCGCGAGTCAGGGTGCCAGCCGTTTCCAGACCATGGTAGTAGCTCAGCACGCCGCTGGCAGTCTGGACCACATGCTGGGTTTTCTGCACCTTGGCCTGATACAGGTCGGTGTGGATCTGCTTAAGCATGAACGCGCCTAACGTGAACAACATCACGATGGACACGACCAAGATGAGCCACAAGCGTCGGCTGATCGACACACTGCGCAAGCTATTCATACGCTGTCACTCCGGTTTCTTATTCTTGTCATCTGCGACCGCCTGAGTCTGGCGTCAGGCGGGTATGCCTTTGTGTCCTGAGTCATAACGCGGCAGCGTTATCAGGGCTTGTCTGATAGGATTTCGGCCCCGCGGCGCAAAACCTGAGCCTGTTCCGGTTTTTTCATTGGTTTTTTTGAGAAATCGCAGTCACCGTGCGCCTGCTGTTTACACCTGCATAACGCTTAAATTTTGATGAGACGTGCGCAAGCATAGTCTTTTGGGGGATGAATGGATTTGTGGACCGCCTTTCAGGCACTGATTCTTGGCGTGGTAGAAGGCTTGACGGAGTTCCTGCCGATCTCCAGTACGGGGCACCAGATCATTGTCGCGGACTTGCTCGAGTTCGGCGGCGAGCGCGCGATGGCGTTCAACATCATCATCCAGCTCGGGGCGATCCTGGCGGTGGTGTGGGAGTTTCGGCGCAAGATCTTCGACGTGGTACTGGGTTTGCGCACCCAGCCCAGCGCTCGTCGGTTTACGGCCAACCTGCTGATTGCCTTCATGCCCGCTGTGGTATTGGGCGTGTTGTTTGCAGACCTGATCCATGAATACCTGTTCAACCCGATCACGGTGGCCATGGCGTTGGTGCTGGGCGGTTTCGTGATGCTCTGGGCCGAGAAGCGCCAGCACACAGTGCACGCCGAAACGGTAGACGACATCACCTGGAAGGATGCACTAAAAGTCGGCTTCGCCCAGTGCCTTGCGATGATTCCCGGCACCTCCCGCTCAGGTTCGACCATCATCGGTGGCTTGCTGTTCGGGCTGTCGCGCAAGACCGCGACCGAGTTTTCATTCTTCCTGGCGATGCCAACCATGGTCGGCGCGGCGGTCTACTCCGGCTATAAATATCGCGAGCTGTTTGTGCCGGCGGATTTTCCGGTGTTCGCCATCGGCTTCGTCACGGCGTTCATTTTCGCCATGATCGCGGTCAGGGGCTTGTTGCTGTTCATCGCCAGCCACAGTTACGCCGTATTTGCCTGGTACCGGATCGCTTTCGGCCTGTTGATCCTGGCCACCTGGCAATTCGGTTGGGTGGACTGGACGGCGGCCCAGCCATGAGCCGTCCAGGCCGTGAGCCGGGCCCAGCCGTGCAGAGTTTGCGGCTCAAGCTCGTGGTATTTGCGCTGGTGTGCGCCTTGCCGCTGCTCGGGTCACTTTTGCTCGGGTTGCGTGCGGTGTCCTGGGTGCCGCTGACGGCCTACGGGCTCGTCAGCGTGGTGGCGTTTCTGTTGTACTGGAGCGACAAGCGCAAGGCCCGCGCTGACGCCTGGCGCACCCCGGAAAACGTATTGCACGCCGTGGAGCTGGCCGGGGGCTGGCCCGGGGCGTTGTTGGCTCAGCAAGTGTTTCGCCACAAGACTCGCAAGGTGTCGTTTCAGGTGGTGTTCTGGTTCATCGTGTTGCTGCACCAGGTGTTCTGGATCGACCAGTTATTCCTGGGCAGTCATCTGCTGATGCTTTTCTGAGCTTCACGACAGCAGCAAACCCACCTGGGTGCGCTTGGGCAGCTTGCTCACCACCAGTTGGTGGGAGCGCTGCAGCAGGCCACGCAGTTCATCGGCGCCCAGCGGGTAGGGCGTCTGCATGATGACCCACTGAGCCCGCGCCAGATAGGGCGCCGGGTGGATCCCCGGGCGGTCGCAATGCCCCAGGAACAGATCCTTGTCCACCTTGAACGCCAGTGATTCGCCCCGCAGGTTCTGCAGGGCGAACATCTTGTTGCCGGCAATGGAAAATACCCGCACGCCGCCCCATTTGTAGTCCTCCCTGGCGCCCGGCAAACCCAGGCAGAACTGCGCGACATCCTCTTCGCTCAAGCTCATATTTTTCTATCTCCACAGCCATCGAATGCTTCTACCAAGTGGTCGATCCACGCGCGCACCGCTGGCAACATGCCGCGTCGATGCGGATAGACTGCCTGCAGCCAGCCGTCCGGCAGCGACCACTCGGGCAACAATTCCACCAGTGTGCCGTCCTGCAGTTCCTCCTCGCAATACATGCTCGGCAACAAGGTGAAACCCAGGCCGGCGAGGACGCAGGCGCGGCGCACAATGAAGTCGTCGATGCCCAGCCGGGCTTCCAGGGCCAGTTCGACGGGCTCTGCGTTGGCCTTGAGCAGGCGCAGATGGACCAGGCGATCGGCGTCCAGCGCCCCGAGTATCGGCAGTTTCTTGAGATCCTCCGGGGTATTGATCTGCCGTCCTGCGACGAACGCTGGGCTGGCGACCATGATCAGCCGCGCCTGACGCAGCCGTCGCGTCATCAGCAGCGGGTCTTCGTCCCCCAGATCGCGCACGCGCAATGCCACGTCGATGCCTTCGCTCACCAGGTCTACCCGCCGATTGACCAGCATCATTTCCAGCTGCACTTGAGGGAATTTTTCCAGAAAGCTGGCGATCACCCCGCCCAGCATCTGATGAGCCAAACCCACCGGACTGGAAACCCGCAGGCGCCCGCGTGGCTCAGTGGACATGCTCGCCACGGCTTCATCGGCCATCTCGGCTTCCAGCAGCATGGCTTGGCAATGGCGCAGATAACGCTCGCCAACGGCCGTGAGCTTCAACTGGCGGGTGGTACGTTGCAGCAGTCGGGCGCCAAGGCGCTCTTCCAGTTCAGCGATACGCCGTGACAGCCGCGACTTGGGAATACCCAACAGGCGTCCGGCCGCGGCGAAACCACCGGCTTCGACCACTTTGGCGAAGTAGTACAGATCATTGAGGTCTTGCATATCGAGTTCTATTGTCCTGTCAGTGGAACGAACTATCGCATTAATACTGACTTATCGGCTATTGGCTTCATCGATAGGATTGTTCTCAATTGATCGCTTGGTCGCGATCCTCACTTGGAGAGCACTCATATGAAACTGTTGCACATCGACTCGAGCATCCTGGGCGACAATTCCGCGTCCCGCCAACTGAGCCGTGACGTGGTTGAGGCCTGGAAAGCTGCCGAAGCGGACGTCGTCGTGACCTACCGCGACCTGGCGGCCGATGCCATCAGCCACTTTTCCGCCCAGACCCTGATCGCCGCCGGCACCAGCGCTGAACTGCGCGACGCCGCCCAGAAGCACGAGACTGACCTCAGCGCCTCGACCATGGCCGAATTCCTGGCGGCGGACGCGGTGGTCATCGCAGCGCCGATGTATAACTTCACCATTCCGACTCAACTCAAGGCCTGGATCGACCGTATCGCCGTGGCCGGCCAAACCTTCCGCTACACCGAAGCCGGCCCCGAAGGCCTGTGTGGTGGCAAGAAACTGGTGATCGTTTCCACCTCTGGTGGCCTGCATGCCGGCCAGCCAAGCGGCGTGGCGCATGAGGAGTATCTGAAGGTCATGTTCGGTTTCCTCGGCATTACCGACATCGAGTTCGTTCGCGCCGAGGGCCTGGCTTACGGTGACGAAATGCGCAGCAAAGCCATAAGCGAAGCCAAGCTGCAGATCAGCGAGCAATTCGCCGCAGCTTAAAGACCGCGCAAAAAACACCAGGCCTGGGCGAACCGGCCTGGTGGGTTTGCACAAGGTCGATCAATAAGCGGCTGTTTCGGTACGGCGCCGCAGCAGTAAAGTCAGCCCCAGTCCGATGATCGACAGCAGTGCCGCACTGAAAAAGATCGAGGAATACCCCAGATTCAACGCCACCGCGCCCATCAAGGGGCCGGCAATCGCCAGCGCCAGATCGAAGAACACCGCATAGGCGCTCAGTCCTGCGCCACGGCTGGTATTCGGTACTTGTTTGATGGCTTCCACACCCAACGCCGGATACACCAGCGACAGCCCGAAACCGGCCAGCCCCGCGCCAATCAGCGCGAACGCGGTAGAAGGCGCCAGCCATAGCAACACCAGCCCCAGGGTTTCTATACACATACAGGCAATGGCCGTCCTGAAGCCTCCGAAGCGGGCGATGCTGGAAATGAACAACAAGCGCGACAGGATGAAACAGACGCCAAACACCGTCAGGCACCAGGCTGCACCCGTCCAGCCGCGACTGACATAAAACAACGTGATGAAGGTGGTGAGCGTACCGTAGCCGATCGACGCCAGGCACAGGCTCGTCCCGTACGGTGCAATACGCCCGAACACCGCCCAAAAGGGCAGGCGCTCGCCACGAATGACCGGCACCGATGGCTTGTTGCGTATCAACAGCAGCGCCGCGCCGGCCAGCAGCGACAAGGCGATCCCCAGGCTGACAAAGCCCAGCTCACTGACCATTACCACTCCCAGCGGCGCGCCGATGGCAATGGCCCCATAAGACGCGATGCCGTTCCATGAGATCGAGCGGGCCGTGTGTTCGACCCCCACCTGGCCCATGCACCAACTGATGGTGCCCACGCCAATCAGGCCCTGAGCCACCCCGAGCAGCAAACGCCCGGCGATCAGGATCAACAGGCTCAGCAGTGGAAAGCTTTGCAGCAGCGTCGAAAGCAACGTCAGCAAACCACTGAGGACGATCCCGTACAGCCCATAAACGATCGCCCGCTTGGTGCCGATACTGTCCGACAGCCGCCCGGCCATGGGCCGACTGAGCAGCGTCGCCAGATACTGGGAGCCGATGGTCAGCCCGGCCACCACGGCACTGAAGCCCAACTGTTCGTGGACATAGCCCGGCAACACGGCAATCGGCAGGCCGATGCAGAGAAAGGCGATGAAGGTATAGAAGACGATGGAGATGATCTGCCAGGTGATCGACAGGGAACTGGGGGTGGATGGGTGTGTTGGCATGAGGCTCGTTCGCGGGCAGCGGTAAGAGGGGCTCATCATGGCGCGCGGCGGGAATAAAAGAAAGCAGGCTAACGGTTTGCCCGGGTGGTGATAGTGCCGACGCTATCGCGAGCAGGCTCGCTCCCACACTGGCCGCAGGGCTTGGAAGAACATCGGTTCCTTGTGGGAGCGAGCCTGCTCGCGATGACGGTAGGTCGGCCAATACCAAGTCGACTGAAACGGCCAAATCGCAAGCAAGCTGTGCTCCCACAAGCGGTTCTACCTTGAAAACAAAAAGCCCCGTCACAACGGACAGGGCTTTTCACTTGCAGCTTGAAGCTTACAACTCGACGCTGCTCTTAAATCAGCACACCCTGGCTGCGCAGGTAATCGTCATAGGTGCCGCTGAAGTCGATCACGCCATCGGCGCTCAACTCGATGATGCGGGTGGCCAGGGACGATACGAACTCACGGTCGTGGCTGACGAAGATCAGCGTGCCCGGGTAGTTTTCCAGCGCCAGGTTCAGCGCCTCGATGGATTCCATGTCCAAGTGGTTGGTCGGTTCGTCCATCACCAGCACGTTCGGCTTTTGCAGGATCAGCTTGCCGAACAGCATGCGACCCTGTTCACCACCGGAAATGACTTTGACCGACTTGAGGATCTCGTCGTTGGAAAACAGCATGCGGCCCAAGGTGCCACGAACCAGTTGTTCGCCGCCCTGGGTCCACTGGCCCATCCAGTCGAACAGGTTGACGTCGTCTTCGAAGTCGTGGGCGTGGTCCTGGGCGTAGTAACCCAGTTCCGCGGCGTCGGTCCATTTCACAGTACCGGCGTCCGGCTCCAGTTCATTGACCAGGGTGCGCAGCAACGTGGTCTTGCCGATGCCGTTCGGGCCAATGATCGCCACGCGCTCGCCGGCTTCGACGGTGAAGCTGAAGTCCTTGAACAACGGCTTGCCGTCAAACCCTTTGGCCATGCCTTCGACAATGACCGCCTGACGGTGCAGCTTCTTGGTCTGTTCGAAGCGAATGAACGGGCTGACACGGCTCGATGGCTTGACCTCGGCCAATTGGATCTTGTCGATCTGCTTGGCACGGGAGGTGGCTTGCTTGGCCTTCGAGGCGTTGGCCGAGAAGCGGCTGACGAACGATTGCAGTTCGGAAATTTGCGCTTTCTTCTTGGCGTTGTCCGACAGCAGTTGCTCGCGGGACTGGGTCGCCACGGTCATGTACTCGTCGTAGTTGCCCGGGAACAGGCGCAGCTCGCCGTAGTCCAGGTCCGCCATGTGGGTGCAGACACTGTTCAGGAAGTGACGGTCGTGGGAGATGATGATCATCAGGCTCGAACGCTGGGTCAGCACGTTTTCCAGCCAGCGGATGGTGTTGATATCCAGGTGGTTGGTCGGCTCGTCCAGCAGCAGCACTTCCGGGTCGGAGAACAACGCCTGGGCCAGCAGTACCCGCAGTTTCCAGCCGGGCGACACTTCGCTCATCGGGCCGAAATGCTGCTCGATGCCAATTCCCAGGCCCAGCAGCAGTTCACCGGCACGGGACTCGGCGGTGTAGCCGTCCATCTCGGCGAATTCGGTTTCCAGCTCGGCCACGGCCATGCCGTCTTCTTCGGTCATTTCCGGCAGCGAATAGATGCGGTCGCGCTCGGCCTTGACCTTCCACAACTCTTCGTGGCCCATGATCACGGTGTCGATCACGGTGAATTCTTCGTAGGCGAACTGGTCCTGGCGCAATTTACCCAGGCGCACGTTCGGCTCAAGCATGACCTGGCCGCCGGACGGTTCGAGGTCGCCGCCGAGGATCTTCATGAAGGTCGACTTGCCGCAACCGTTGGCGCCAATCAGACCGTAGCGGTTACCCGCGCCGAACTTGACAGAGACGTTTTCGAACAGTGGCTTGGCGCCGAACTGCATCGTGATGTTAGCTGTAGAGATCAAAGGTTTATCCTGCGGAACATTCAGAGTAGCTAAGGGTGCGGCAGTACCTGTTCAGTACCTGTTTGCGCAGGTCCCGACCGCGCGAAAGCTTCGCGGTCGCAAGCGCAAGGGTCCATCCGGCATAAGAGGACAGCAGCATACGGAGCGCTTGACCCAAATAGACGTACGCCGAAGCCGGAATCCGGTATCGGCCAAAAAGGGGGCGCGTAATGTTTGGCGGCAATTGTACTGATCTGGCCGCGTTAACGATAGGGTGTAACCCAGGCAAGACAGTTTTTCACAACGCAGGGATAACCTTTGGTTACGAGTTGTGGCTAAATTGCCGTCTCACTTACGCCATTCCCCACGCTGTTCGGCTGTGCGGGAAGTGGCAGCCTGTCCACTTTTGATGTGTGCGGATACTGTGAAACTCATCATTGCCGCGATCTATCTTCTCTCTATCGGTTATGTGCACCTGCGCGGGCGCGTTCGGCACAAGCTCGGACGCCAGTTGAGCGACCACTCGTCCTTCCTTGCGCCGATCAACTGCCTGCTTTACCTATGCTCGAAACTGCCCAACAAGCCTTTCCTGAACCCGGCGCAGTTTCCCGACCTGAGCCCGTTGCAGGCCCATTGGCAGGAGATCCGTGCCGAAGGCCTGAATTTGCTGCGAGCGGGGGAGATCAAGCGTTCCAACCAGTACGACGATGTGGGCTTCAATTCGTTCTTCAAGACCGGCTGGAAGCGTTTCTACCTGAAGTGGTACGCCGACAGTCATCCCTCGGCCATGAAGCTGTGTCCGCGCACCACTGAACTGGTGCAGAGCATCGGTTCAATCAAGGCGGCGATGTTCGCCGAACTGCCACCGGGCTCCAAGCTGGTTCGTCATCGCGACCCGTATGCCGGGTCCTACCGGTATCACCTGGGTCTGGAAACGCCCAACGATGCCGGCTGCTACATCAATGTCGATGGTGAGCATTACCATTGGCGTGATGGCGAGGCGGTGATATTCGACGAGACGTTCATTCATTACGCCCAGAACACCACGCCTCACAATCGCATCATTCTCTTTTGCGACGTGGAACGCCCCATGAGATTTCGCTGGGCCAGTGCCTTCAACCGCTGGTTCAGCCGCACCGTGATGGCGGCCGCCGGAGCGCCCAATGACGCCGGAGACAAAACCGGCGGCCTGAACCGGGCGTTTTCCAGGCTTTACAGGATTCGCCTGCAAGGCAAGGCGCTGAAGAAGCGCAACCGCAAGCTGTATTACTTGCAGAAGTGGGCGTTCTTCGGCGGTCTGCTGGCGGTCTTCATCTGGATATGAGCGGGTGACTCTCCGTACCTGCGTCATTCCCCAGGTTTTTGCGCATCCAGTTGCTCCCACATCCTGGCCGTGATTCGCTGGCGATGGTTGTACCCCTCCCAAGGATCGGCGCCCAGGTTTCTGGCCCGTTCCAGGGCCGTATAGATGTCCCACTGCTGGGCGTTACGCAGACCGTCAAGCTCGGCCCGGGCAATCGGCACGGATACCGGCAGACCTGGCCGAGCGCGCACGGAATAGGCGCTGACGGTGCTGGCGCCCCGGGCGTTACGCAGGTAGTCGACAAATATCTTCCCGACACGATTCTTCGGCCCCATGGTCGCGGTGATCCGCTGCGGCATCTGCCGGGTCATGAACAGGGAGATGGCCTTGGCGAAAGCCTTGGTAATGTCCCAGCCTTCACTGCGCGCCAGCGGCACGATGACATGCATGCCTTTGCCTCCGCTGGTTTTGAGGAAGGCCTGCAAACCCAGTTCGTCGAGCACCGAGAGGGTCAGGCGAGTCGCCTCGATCATCGCGCTCCAGGGCAGCGACGGGTCGGGGTCCAGATCAAGAACGAACAGGTCCGGCGTCTCGATCCGATCATGCGTGGCGGCCCATGTGTGCAACTCCACCGTGCCCATTTGGGCCGCGCTGACCAGCGACTGCACACTGTCGATTTCCATCAGCGCGGCATGCCCGGGATCCAGTCGCGGATCCAGCTGTTTGATGTGGGGAATGTCCAGGCGATCGGCGTGTTTCTGAAAGAACTGCTCTTCGCCGATTCCCTCTGGCGCCCTGAGCAGGGCAACCGGGCGCTGCTTCAGGTGCGGCAGAATCCAGGGAGCGATGTCCTCGTAGTACTGCGCCAGTTCGACTTTCTGCACGCCGCTGACACTGTCGATGACGCGCTCAGGGTGGGAAATCTCCACCCCTGAGACCTGTACGCTACGGGCTTTGCCGCGAGGCGTGGTTTTGGCGGACAGGGGTTTTATCGGAACTGGCTGCTGACGCACAACCTTGCTTGCCGGTATGTCGTTCTGTAGATCCAGGAACACCGCCTGGCGCACCAGGCCGTCGCGGGTCCAATCAGCGAACTCGACTTCACAGACCTCGGTTGGCTCTACCCAATGCACGCCGCGGCTTTGCGCGCTGCTGACCGGTGCGACCAGTGGCGAATCGTCCCGCTCCAGGCTACAGAGTTGCTCGTGCAGTTGTTTGAGCCGGGCTTGTGCGAACCCTGTGCCGACACGGCCGGCATACATCAATCCCTCGGGCCCGTTGACCGCCAGCAACAGTGCACCGAAACCATTGCGCCGACCTTTGGGGCGGGTGAAGCCGACGATCACGAACGGCTGGCGCAGACGGCACTTGAGTTTGATCCAGTCGGCGCTGCGGCGCGACACATAGGGGCTGCCCAGGCGTTTGCCGATCACGCCATCGAGTGCGAGGGCGTTGGCACTTTCAAAAATGTCGTGCTGGTTGGCGGAAAACGACTCAGAGAAGCGCAGGCGCTTGCTGGCATTGTTCTTCAGCGCCTTCTTGAGGGCTGCCCGGCGTTTTTCAACCGGCGCCTGGCGCAGATCGACGCCATTTAAAAAAGGCGCATCAAACAGGACGTACACCAGGTCTACCGTGCGGCCAATCTCGAACGACTGTCGCAGGGCCACAAAGTCAGAGTGGCCGTCGTTATCGAGCGAAACGAGGCCGCCGTCGAGCCAGCTGTCACCCAGATTCAGCTCAGACAACGCATCGGCGTGCAATTGCAGTCGGTCGGTCCAGTCCTGTTGATTGCGGCTGAGCAATCGCACTTGACCCGCTTCAATGCGGGCCATCAGGCGATAGCCATCGAACTGGACTTCATAACGCCATTCACCGGCCGGGGGCTGCTCAACGGGGGTGGCGCGTTGCGGCAACAAGCGCTCGGGAAGGGCACTGCTACCGGTCTGGCTCTGCCGGGTGCGCTTGCGGCTGTGCTTGTGCTCCGGCTCGGCACCGGACAAACGGGCGTATTCACTCTCGGCCTTGGCCATGACGGATTCCCTTGTATTGCTGGCGCCCGGGGATTAGCCCCGGGAGGCCTTGGTGGCTTTTTTCGCGGGAGCGGACTTGCTGGTCTTTGCGGGCTTTGCAGCGGTTTTTCCGGCAGGCTTTTCTGGCGCCTTGCCCTTGCCGCCCAGGCTGCGTTTGAGCAGTTCGGTAAGGTCGATGACATCGGCGCTCTTGCGTTGCTCTTCACCCGGATCGGTTTCCACCGCCTCCAGGCGGCCTTCTTTGGCCTTTTTCTCCACCAGTTCCATGATCTTGTCTTCGAAGCTGTCCCGGTACTCTTGCGGTTCCCAATCGGCGCTCATGTCCTGCACCAGCCGCTTGGCCATTTCCAGCTCCCCCTTGGCCAGGGTTGGCTTGATGACTTCATCGCCCAGTTCCAGGATGTCGAGTTCGCGCACTTCGGCGGGCCAGCGCAGCATCACCAGCACCAGCGCAGACTCCAGCGGCATCAGCGCTGCCAGATGCTGGCGGGTATGCAGCACGACATGGGCCAGCGCCACCTTGTTGGTCTTGATCAGGGTTTCGCGCAGCAGGGCGTAGACCTTGCCGCCGCGTTTGTCTGGCGCCAGGAAGTAGGGCGTGTCGATGTTTTGCAGGGGAATTTTGTCGCTGTCGACGAAAGAAAAAATATCGATGGTCTGGGTGGACTTGGGGTGGGCAGAGCGAATCTCCTCTTCGCTCAGCAGGACGTATTGGCCCTTCTGGTATTGCACACCCTTGACGATATTTTCCTTGGTCACCTCCTTGCCGGTGACCTTGTTCACTCGCTTATAGCCAACCGGGTCCATGCTGCGCTTGTCCAGCCAGTCGAAATCCACCCCCTGGGAGGACGTGGCCGACACCAGCGCCACAGGAATGTGGACCAGTCCGAAGCTGATTGCGCCTTTCCAGATTGCCCGTGCCATGGAGGGGTTTCCTTGCCGATGAATGAGTCATTCAGGTGACCTTGCGGCGTTCGCAAAAGTTTCCATGGAGCGCCGGTTGACCGCCCCGCATTGCCTTCGAGACGCTTGGTTACATCTTCGGACGGACATTTCCCTTAACAACGGCGAACCGGCGGCGTAGCGTGCTTTCGATATGCCTGAATCCAAGAGGTGCTCCGATGAACAGGCTGCTACTCGCTCTCATGACGCTGTTGCTGACCACCGCCGCCCACTCGGCAACGCCCGACTGCGGGGCCATGGTCCTGGCCCAGAACCTGCCAGGTAACAACAATCCCTATAACAGCC
This sequence comes from Pseudomonas sp. P105, assembly GCF_032614175.1. Taxonomy (NCBI): domain Bacteria; kingdom Pseudomonadati; phylum Pseudomonadota; class Gammaproteobacteria; order Pseudomonadales; family Pseudomonadaceae; genus Pseudomonas; species Pseudomonas sp. P105. Next base: position 3,137,091 of record NZ_CP126693.1, on the reverse strand, counting down.
CGATCCGCCGGGCCAATCCCAACAGCATGCAGGGCACCCGGCCCAACGTGCCGATGATCCATAACAACCCGACCGTTCCCGTTCCCCGGCCACCCACGCTGGAAAATGGCGGTATCGGCAACGGGTATCCCCGTTCCGGTCAGCCTGCCGGCTCGCCACGGCCTACCATCAAGCCCAATCCACCGCCGAGGGACACCTCAAACGACATTCGCTGAGTGCCGAGCCCTGGCAGTCTTTATTCACACCACAGAAGGAAGTGTGCATGTTGCGTAAAACACTCCTGGCCGCATTCTGCGCCAGCGCTGTACTGACTCTCGCCACCCCGGCGTCTGCCGCGCAAAGCCGGCAACTCAAGAGCGAGGAGGGCACGGTGGAGGTGACCACCGTGGTCAAGGGGCTCGAACATCCCTGGTCCGTGGCTTTCCTGCCTGATCAACAGGGCATGTTGGTGACAGAGCGAGCGGGCAACCTGCGTCGGGTCAGCCCTGACGGCCAGCTCTCGGCACCATTGAACGGCGTACCTGAGGTCTGGGCCAGAGGCCAGGGCGGTTTGCTGGACGTCGTGCTGTCGCCGGACTTCAAGCAGGACCGCACGGTCTACCTGTCTTACGCCGAGGCCGGCGATGACGGCAAGGCAGGCACCGCCGTGGGCCGTGGGCAATTGTCCGAAGACCTGCAGAGCCTGAAGAATTTCAATGTGATTTTCCGCCAGCAGCCCAAGCTTTCCACCGGGAACCACTTTGGGTCGCGCCTGGTGTTCGACCGGGACGGCTATCTGTTCATCACCCTGGGGGAAAACAACGAGCGGCCCACGGCCCAGGACCTGGACAAGCTCCAGGGCAAGATCGTGCGCATCTACCCCGACGGCAAGGTGCCGGACGATAATCCGTTTGTCGGTCAGGCAAACGTACGCCCCGAGATCTGGTCCTACGGCGTTCGCAACCCCCAAGGGGCGGCGCTCAATCCCTGGAACGGTACGTTGTGGGAGAACGAGCACGGTCCCAGGGGCGGCGATGAGCTGAATATCATCGAACGCAGCAAAAATTACGGCTGGCCGCTGGCGACTCACGGCATCAACTACTCTGGGGCGCCGATCCCGGAAGCCGGCGGCAAGACCGCCGAAGGCACGCTTGGCCCTTTTCATGTATGGGAAGTGTCACCCGGGCTGAGCGGCATGGCGTTCTATGACAGTGACCGCTTCAAGGCCTGGCAACACAGCGTGTTCATCGGTGCGCTGGTGTCCCGGAATCTGATCCGCCTGGAACTGGAGGGTGACAAGGTCGTGCACGAAGAACGCCTGCTGGGTGAGCTTGGCGAGCGCATCCGCGACGTGCGCCAGGGGCCGGATGGTTTCCTGTACGTACTGACAGATGATGACGATGGGGCGCTCTATAAAGTCGGGCTCAAGTGATTCGCAACAGTGCCCATTGACTTGCCAGCCAGCGGCAGGCTAATTTCCAGGCATGACCAGCACCGTATTGCGTAGCCAGCCAAGCATTATTACCGCCATTCCTTATTTGGCGGGCTAGCTGACGACTGCACCCAACCCGCCTCCGAGGCGGGTTTTTTCTTTCTGTCTCCGGAGTTTTGTCCAAACCAGGAGACCGCCATGCCTACCACCCGCCCCGAGCAAGCCCTGCTAGAACATTACGTCAAGAAGATCCTGGCCGCGCCGGTGTACGAACTGGCCGTACGCACGCCGTTGCAAGCGGCCACCGGACTGTCCGAAGCCTTGGGCAACCGGATCCTTCTCAAGCGTGAAGACCTGCAGCCGACTTTTTCTTTCAAGATCCGTGGCGCCTACAACAAACTGGTGCAACTGACCGCCGAGCAACGGGCTCGCGGTGTCATCACCGCTTCAGCGGGCAATCATGCCCAGGGCGTGGCGCTGGCCGCGCGGGAGCTGGGCATATCGGCCAGCATCGTCATGCCACTCACCACACCGCAGCTCAAGGTGCTGGGCGTGCGCAACCGGGGCGCCGAAGCAGTGCTGCACGGGGAGAGCTTTCCCTTTGCCTTGGAATACGCACTGGAGCTGGCCCGACAGACCGGACGAGAGTTCGTTTCGCCCTTCGATGATCCGGACGTGATCGCCGGGCAGGGCACCGTCGCCATGGAAATCCTGCGTCAACACCCAGGCAGCCTGGACGCGATTTTTGTCCCGGTCGGTGGCGGGGGGCTGATTGCCGGGGTCGCGGCCTACGTCAAGTACCTGCGCCCGGAGGTTCGCATTGTCGGGGTGGAGTCACAACATTCCGCCTGTCTCCAGGCGGCGCTGGCAGTCGGTGAACGGGTCAGTCTGGCGAGCGTGGGAACCTTTGCCGATGGCGTGGCTGTCGCACAAATAGGGGCCTACGGCTTCGACATCTGCCGTTTCTGCGTTGATGACGTGATCACCGTCACTGACGACCAATTGTGCGCAGCCATCCGAGACATCTATGACGATACCCGGTCGATAACCGAGCCCTCGGGCGCCTTGGCGGTCGCCGGCATCAAGCAGTACGTCGCCCAGACCGGCGCGCGAGGCCAAACACTGGTGGCAATCGATTCCGGCGCGAATATCAACTTCGATAGCCTGCGCCATGTGGCAGAGCGGGCTGGCGCCGAAGTCATTTGACGTTTTTTACGCGACGTCACACTTTTTTCGAAGCAGCCGACGGGTGCCCACTCACCCCTGCGCAATAGGGTCTAATCTAGCTTGCGACAGGATCACTGGCGATTGCAGTTTGCATGAGGAAAATCCCGCTTCCTTGCAATTTGCACGCGCGCTCTCACAGTCCTGGACGCTAAGTAGTTGATTTGGATCAATCGGGATTTTCTTTAAAGCAGGCATATTTTTTGCGGGATGATTAGGGAGTCGCTGCACGGGCTCATTAATTAGAAAACGCCAAGAACGAACGAACGGCACGGCATTCGTAGTCCCAGTCCGCAGGGAAGAACGGACGAAAATACCGCCGTCGTGAACATAAATTGGCCGCCTCAACAGGAGAGAGTCGCCATGTTTTTATCTGCCCTCGAAATGCGAAACATCATTGAAAGCAGCTTGCTGCCCAAGCGCTCGCAATGCACGTTGTCACCTGATTTGTCGATGACAATCAAGATCTATGACGATCATGAAACCGATCGTGTGGCATTGATCAAAACCGATATCGATGCCAATAAACTCAATGGCTGCCGGGCAATCAACGACCTGATCGCCGAGTTGCGCTCCGAACTCGACCAAAATCACCACACCGGTAATCACTTCCATCAGCAACACCGCATGACCGGGCGCTGATCACGGCCTTGTCTTCCCAGGAATCACCTCCGGGTTCGGTCATTGTCCGAACCCGGTGCCGTGCTTTTTCCCAAACAGCTCAATCCAATTGTTGCCGGTAAGGCAGATCCGGTCCGGTCCGGCCGCATGTCAGCGCAGCTGCGCGCATGGCAAAAGCGAGCATCTCGCTCACCTGCTCACGGGTCAGGGTATGCAGGCCTTCCACCGAATCCAGTTGGTGCTCGGTCAGCCAGGTAATCAACGCCGCCTGGAAAGTGTCTCCTGCGCCCACGGTATCGGCGATCTGCACCGAACATGCCGGCATTGACCAGGAACCGTGCTGGCGGCTGAATACCGTCGCGCCTTGACTGCCACGGGTAAGGAACACCAATTGGCAACGGTGCTCCATCCAACGCTCGATGATGGTCTGTGGCGGTTGGTCGGGATAAAGAAGACTCAGGTCTTCGTCGCTGACTTTGATCAAATCGGCATATTCGACCAGCGTTGCGATTCGCGAGCGCCACAGTTCGATGTCCGGTTGCGGGTTGAGTCGCACGTTCGGATCCAGGCTGACCAGGCGTTTACCGCTCTCGCGTCGCACCAAGGCCAGTAGGGTGTCGGCAATCGGCTGCACCACAAGAGAGAAGGAGCCGACATGCAGCCCCCGTACGTGCTCACCGAGCACCGGTAGGTGGTCCAGGCCTAGTTGCCGGTCCGCGCATCCTTCACCGCGAAAGCTATAGTGGGGCGAACCGTTGGCACCGACCGCCACCATTGCCAGGGTCGTAGGCGCGTCGAAGTCCAGTGCGTACTCGGTGCTGACACCTTCGGCAGCCAGGACCTGATGCAAGCGTCGGCCCAGGTAGTCCGTGGACAGCCCGCCAAACAGTGCCGATTCCACGCCCAGGCGTCGCAACCCGACTGCCACGTTGAACGGCGAGCCGCCCGCGATGGCTTTGAAGTTGACCTGCGACGCCTGACCGCCCATCTCGTTTTCGCTGAAAAAATCAAACAGTGCTTCACCACATACCAAATACATAGTTCTTTTATCTCAAAGGGTTGCGATACGTTCTTGATAGTTGGCATAAGCTTTTTGCGATGCTGCGACCTGCTCGGTAATGGGCCGGGTTTCGCTGGCTGGGTCGAGCTTGACACAGCGCTCGCACAGATCGGCCAGGCTTTGCTGTGAGCCTGCATGGCACCACGCCGCCTGAATCGCCGCACCCAGGGCGGCCGCTTCGCTCTGTTCAGTGCAAATGACCGTGGTATCCATGATGTCGGCGACGATCTGCCGCCAAACCGGGCTTTTCGAACCACCGCCGATCAAGCGGATGCTCTGGGCCTCGAGCCCGTTGGCGCGCAGCAGGTCCAGGCCATAGCGCAAACCGAAGGTGGTGCCTTCGACCACCGCCCGGCACAGATTGGCCCGGGTCAGGTTGGTGGTGGTCAGCCCGAAAAGGCTGCCGGTGGCATGGGGCAGGGCGGGAACTCGCTCGCCGTTGAGAAACGGCAGCATGCACACGCCTTCGGCGCCTATCGGGGCCCTTGCCACCAAGGCGTTGAAGGCGTCGATGTCCAGCTCCAGCAGCTCGCGCATGGCCCCGGTGGCGTTGGTCAGGTTCATGGTGCAGATCAGCGGCAGCCAGCCGCCGCTGGATGAGCAGAAGGTTGCCACCGACGGCTGCGGACTGACCGCAGGTTCGGCGGCATAGGCGTAGACCGTGCCGGAGGAGCCCAGGCTCATGGTGATCACGCCGGGCTGGATGTTGCCGGTGCCGATAGCGCCCATCATGTTGTCGCCACCTCCGCTGGCCACCAGCGCGTCGGGATTGATGCCCAGGTGCGCGGCAACGGCCGGCAGGATCCGCCCGACCGGCTGATGGGCCTCGATCAGCTCCGGTAATGCCGATTGCAGCCGACCGCTGGGATCGATGTGCTGCAGCAACCGCGCGTCCCATTGACGGGTGCGTACGTTGAAATAGCCGGTGCCCGAGGCGTCGCCGTATTCGCTGCAATGGCGGCCGGTGAGCCAGTGATTGAGAAAGTCGTGGGGCAGCAGGATGCTGGCGATGCGTTCGAAAACCTGGGGATGCTGCTCCCGCGTCCAGAGCAGTTTGGAAACCGTGTAGCCCGGCGCGATCACCACGCCGAGGCGTGCGAGACTGCCGTCTTCACCCCCCAGGTAGGCCAAAAGCCGATCGTTTTCCGGCGTCGTCTCGGTGTCGCACCACAGCTTGGCCGGGCGCAAGACCTGGCCCTGGTCGTCAAGCAGCACCAAGCCGTGTTGCTGGCCGGACACGCCGATGCCGAGGATCGCCTGGCCATCGACCCCGGCGGCGGCCAGGGCTTGGTGAGTCGCCTGGGTGAATGCATCGAGCCATTGCTGGGTGTCTTGTTCACGGCGACCGTTGGCCCCGCTGATCATGCTGTGGGCAGCGGCACCCTGGCCGAGCACCTGGCCGCTGAGCGTATCCAGGATCAGTGCCTTGGTGCCTTGGGTGCCGCAGTCGATGCCCAGGAACAGTTGTTGGTTTGCCATAAAAACCCTCGGATCAAAGAACAAAACACAGAACTTGTGGCCAGGGAATACCTGTGGCGAGGGGATTTATCCCCGCTGGGCTGCGAAGCGGGCCCAATGTATCTGCGGCTTCGGTGTAGGCAGCACGTCTGGGGGCCGCTTCGCGACCCAACGGGGCGGTGCGACGTTTCGCTAAATCCCCTCGTCACAGAAGCGGATTGCGTGCGCAGTTTAGTCCGCGTCAGCCAACACTCGCTCAAGCGTCCGCGTGACCCCGTGTTCGCGCAAGCTGTTGCAGCACCACTCGAAGGCTGCCACGAACTCGGGCGAGTGGGGAATGGCCGTACCGAAAATCTCTTCGACCTCCAGCAGGCGCTGGGTCACCAACGCATCGTCGGCCACCAGCGCCTGGCAGAACGCCGCCCGCGGGTCCGGGATCGAATACGTCACGCCGTTCTCATCCACGCCCTTCAGGTACACGGCCCAGGCCGCCACCACCAGCGCCGCGCGACGGGTTTGGCCGCCGTCGGCAATCAAGCGGTTGATCGTCGGCACGGTGAATTTGGGAAACTTCGACGAGCCGTCCGAACACACCCGCTCCAACTGGTCGGCAATTGCCTGGTTGGAAAAACGCTCCACCAGCGTGTTCTTGTAGTCGGTCAGGTCGATCCCTGGCACGGGTGCCAGTTGCGGGGTCACGTCCAGGTCCATGTAGGCACGCATGTAACGCACGAACAGCGGGTCGTTCATGGTTTCGTGGACGAAGCGATAACCCTTGAGAAAACCCAGGTAGGTCAGCGCCAGGTGACTGCCGTTGAGCAATTTGATTTTCATTTCTTCATAGGGCGAGACGTCATCGGTGAACTGCACGCCGACCTTTTCCCAGGCCGGGCGACCGTTGACGAATTTGTCTTCCAGGACCCACTGCACGAAAGGCTCGCAGACCACCGGCCAGGCATCGTCGACCCCATGCTCGTCATGCAGTTGCAGCCGGTGGGCGACGCTGGTCATGGGCGTGATGCGGTCAACCATGGCGTTGGGGAAGCTCACGTGGCGATCGATCCATTGGCCCAGCTCGGCGTCGCGCAACGCGGCGAATGCCAGCAGCGCCTTGCGGGTCACGGCACCGTTGTGCGGCAGGTTATCGCAGGACATCAGGGTGAACGCCGGGGTGCCGGCGGCCCGGCGCTTGGCCAAGGCTGCGCAAAGGAAACCGAAGACGGTTTTCGGCTCGTCAGGATGGGCCAGATCGTGCTGGACCTGCGGCAGGTGGGCCATGAACTCGCCGTTACTGTCGTCGATGCAATAGCCGCCCTCGGTAATGGTCAGCGAGACGATGCGGATTTGCGGGTCGGCCAGTTTGTCGATCAGGGCCTGGGCGCCGTCTTCGGCCAGCAGCATGTCATTGATGGCTCCGATCACCCGGATTTCGGTGTCGTCGGTGTCCCCCAGCTCGTACAGGGTAAACAGGTAGTCCTGGCTGGCCAGGTCATCCCGGGCGCGGCGATCTTCGGCCCGCAAGCCCACGCCGCAGATGGCCCAGTCCAGGTCGGTGCCGGTGTTCATCAGCGCATCAGTGTAGTAAGCCTGGTGCGCGCGGTGGAAGCCGCCGACGCCGATGTGGGCGATGCCCTGGCTGATCTCGCTCAAGGAATAAGCGGGCAGGGCGACCTCAGGGCTGAGGTTGTGCAGGTTCTGTCGATTGAGTTTCATCACAAGTCTCGGTAATCAGGCGGCGATGCGCAGCGCACGGGTGACCGCCACGCCCTCGGCATCGAATAAGTGGCAGTGTTCAGCATCCAGGTGCAGGTTCAGTTGCTCACCGAAACGGCTCGCCAGGTCGCCGCGCACGCGCATGGTCAAGGCTTCACCGGAGGCGGTGACGACGTGACAGAAGGTGTCGCTGCCCAGACGTTCGCTGACATCGGCGGTGACTTGCAGCGTGCAATCGCCCGGTTGTGCCAGGTTCAAATGCTCCGGGCGAATCCCCAGGGTCACCGCGCCGCCGACGCTCAGGCTGGCCCCACTCAGGGGCAGGCTGATCCGGGTGCCGGCGTCCAGCAGGACCTCACAACCCTGGTTCTCCAGCCGTGTGACTTTGCCTTTGAGAAAGCCCATTTTTGGCGTACCGAGGAACCCGGCGACAAACAGGTTGGCCGGCTGGTGATACAGCTCCAGCGGCGAGCCGATCTGTTCGACGCGCCCGCTGTTGAGCACCACCACCTTGTCGGCCAGGGTCATGGCTTCGACCTGATCGTGGGTGACGTAGATCATCGTTGCCTGCAGCTCCTTGTGCAGGCGCGCCAGCTCCAGGCGCATCTGCACGCGCAGGGCGGCGTCGAGGTTGGACAGCGGCTCGTCGAACAGGAAAATCTTCGGGTTGCGCACGATGGCCCGGCCAATCGCCACACGCTGGCGCTGGCCGCCGGACAACTGCTTGGGCTTGCGTTCAAGCATCGGCCCCAATTCGAGGATGCGCGCCGCTTCGTTGACCTTTTTCTCGACCTCGGCCTTGGGCACGCCGGCCAGGTCCAGGGCGAAGGACATGTTCTTGCGCACACTCATGTGCGGGTAAAGCGCGTAGGTCTGGAACACCATCGCCAGGTCGCGCTTGGCCGGACTGACTTCGGTGATGTCCCGGCCGTCCAGTTCGATGGTGCCGTCGCTGACTTCTTCCAGGCCGGCGATCAACCGCAGCAGCGTGGACTTGCCACAACCCGACGGGCCGACAAAGACCACGAACTCACGGTCGTTCACTTCAAGGTCGATGCCCTTGATGATGGAGAAACCTTCGAAGCCTTTTTGCAGATTCTTGATTTTCAGGTTGGCCATGATGATGGGCCTCCACTTCTGATAATGGTGTAAGGCGCGTTATTTCACGGCGCCGAAGGACAAACCGCGTACCAGCTGTTTCTGGCTGATCCAGCCAAAAATCAGGATCGGTGCGCAGGCCAGGGTCGATACGGCCGACAACTTGGCCCAGAACAAGCCTTCGGGGCTGGAGTAGGACGCGATCAGGGCCGTCAGCGGCGCGGCTTTGGACGAGGTGAGGTTCAGCGACCAGAACGCCTCGTTCCAGCACAGGATCAGCGACAGCAGTACGGTGGAGGCCAGGCCACCCTTGGCGATGGGCAACAGGACGCGAACCATTTCCTGCCACAGCGTGGCGCCATCCAGACGCGCGGCTTCAAGGATGTCGCGGGGAATGTCCTTGAAGTAGGTGTAAATCATCCAGACCACGATCGGCAGGTTGATCAGCGTGTAGATGATGATCAACGCAGTCCGCGTGTCCAGCAGGCCAAAGCTCTTGGCCAGCAGGTAGATCGGCATCAGCACGCCCACCGGTGGCAACATTTTGGTGGAGAGCATCCACAGCAACGTGCCCTTGGTGCGCTGGGTTTCATAGAACGCCATGGAGTAGGCCGCCGGCACCGCAATCAGCAGGCAAAGGGCGGTGGCGCTGAAGGAAATCACCACCGAGTTCCAGGCGAAGCTGAAGTAGTTGCTGCGCTCGTTGATGTGCAGGTAGTTCTCCAGCGTCGGCGCGAAGATGAACTGCGGCGGCGTGGCGAACGCGTCGATTTCGGTCTTGAAGCTGGTCAGCACCATCCAGAAGATCGGGAAGAAGATCAGGATCGCGATGGCCCAGGCCAGCGTCCCCAGCAGCAGGCTTTGCAGGCGACGGGATTGTTGAAGTGTCATGGCTGCGGCCTCAGTTCTTGTCGGTGAGGTTTTTGCCGATCATCCGGACCAGGATGATGGCGGCGATATTGGCAATCACCACGGCAATCAAGCCGCCGGCCGAAGCCATGCCGACGTCGAACTGCACCAGCGCCTGGTTGTAGATCAGGTAGGCGAGGTTGGTCGAGGCGTAGCCGGGGCCGCCGTTGGTCGTGGTGAAAATCTCGGCGAACACCGACAGCAGGAAAATGGTTTCAATCATCAGCACCACCGCAATCGGGCGCGCCAGATGGGGCAGGGTCAGATGCCAGAAAATCGCGATGGGCCCCGCGCCATCCAGGCGGGCGGCTTCTTTCTGTTCCTGATCGAGGGACTGCATGGCCGTCATCAGGATCAGGATCGCGAAGGGCAACCATTGCCAGGACACAATGATGATGATCGACAGCAGCGGGTAATGGGCCAGCCAGTCCACCGGCTGCGCGCCGAACAGTTTCCACACCGAGGCGAGAATTCCCGAGACCGGGTGGAAAATCAGGTTCTTCCAGATCAGCGCGCCCACCGTGGGCATGATGAAGAACGGTGAAATCAGCAATACCCGCACGATGCCCCGGCCGAAAAACTCGCTGGCCTCCAGCAGCGCACTGATCAACACCCCGAACACGATGCTGATCAGCAACACGCTGCCCACCAGCAGCAGAGTGTTGGTCGCCCCGGGGACGAAGCCCGAATCGGTCAGGAAGTAAGTGAAATTCTCCAGCCCGACAAATTCGTTCTCGCCGGGGTAAAGCAGGTTGTAGCGGATCAGCGAGAAGTAGACGGTCATGCCCAGTGGCACGATCATCCACAGCAGCAGCAACCCCACCGAGGGGCTGACCAGAAACCAGCCTGGATTGGCCAAGCGGCTTTTGCGAACCGGTGGGGCAATCTCACTGGGTGCTTTGGCGGTTGTCGTTGAACTATTCATGGCATTGAACCGATTTGTGCGGGCCTACAAAAATCCATTGTGGGAGCGAGCCTGCTCGCGATAGCGCAGGGTCAGGCAACATAGATGTTGAATGTGCCGGCCTCATCGCGAGCAGGCTCGCTCCCACATTGACGTCGGGGTTACTTGGGATAACCTGCGCGTTTCATCTCGCGTTCCGTGGTGGACTGCGCTGCGGTCAACGCCTGGTCCACGGTCTGCTGGCCGGTCAACGCGCCCGAAAAGAACTTGCCGACCTGGGTGCCGATGGCCTGGAACTCAGGAATGGTCACCAACTGGATACCGATATAGGGCACAGGCTTGAGAGTGGGGGCTTTCGGGTCAGCGACTTTCAACGACTCCAGGGTCACCTTGGCAAACGGCGCGGCCTTCATGTAGTCGTCGCTATAGGTCGAGGTACGTGTGCCTGGCGGTACGTTGGCAACGCCATCGGTCTTGGCGACCAATTGGCTGTATTCCTTGGACGTCGCCCACATGGTAAAGACCTTGGCCGCTTCCTTGGCTTTGGAACTGGCGGGGATGGCCAGCGACCAGGAGTACATCCACGAGGTGCCTTTGTCAGTCGTTTCATGGGGGGCGAAGGTGAATCCGACGTGATCGGCCACCTTGCTTTGGGTCTTATCGGTGACGAACGAACCGGCGACGCTGGCATCGACCCAGATTGCACATTTGCCGCTGTTGAACAGCGCCAGGTTCTCGTTGAAACCGTTGCTGGAAGCGCCCGGCGGGCCGGATTTCTTCATGTTGTCGACGTAGAAGTTCAGGGCATTCTTCCACTCGGGGCCATTGAACTGCGGCTGCCACTTCTCATCGAACCAGCGCGCGCCAAAACCGTTGGCCAGGGTCGTGATCAGCGCCATGTTTTCGCCCCAACCAGCCTTGCCTCGCAGACACAGGCCATATTGCTCCTTGGTCTTGTCAGTGAGTTTTTCCGCGAACTCACCGATCTGGGTCCAGGTCGGGTGTTCGGGCATGGTCAGCCCGGCGTCCTTGAACAGGTCGGTGCGGTAGTAGGTGATCGAGCTTTCGGCATAGAACGGCAGGGCGTAGAGCGTGCCCTTGACCGATAGGCCTTCACGCACGGACGGAAAAATATCATCCAGGGCATAACTGGCCGGCAAATCCTTCATCGGCTCCAGCCAACCCTTGGCCCCCCAGAGTGCGGCTTCGTACATGCCGATGGTCAGCACGTCGAACTGCCCGCCCTGGGTGGCGATGTCGGTGGTCAAGCGCTGGCGCAGGACGTTTTCTTCGAGCACCACCCAATTGAGCTTGATGTCCGGGTGCTCAGCCTCGAAGGTCTTCGAGAGCTTTTGCATGCGGATCATGTCGCTGTTGTTGACGGTGGCAATGGTGAGGGTCTGTGCGCCGAAACTGACGCTGCTGAGGGTCATGCAGGTGGAGACAAGCAGAGCTTTTACCGAAGGTTTCATCGCGCACTCCTTTTCCGCCCCCAAGGGCTGCGGAAGGACAGTTATTGTTTTTGTGTCTTCCGGATGAAGGGAAGAATGTGCGCTGATTACAGCCCTCAATCGCCGGCGAGACAAATCATCCGTCGCACTTGCGCTGATACTTTTTTGCACTGGATGGGATTTGGTCTGAGAAGGGGTTAGCTGTGGCGAGGGGATTTATCCCCGCTGTGTGGGAGCAAAGCTTGCCCGCGATGAGGATGACGCGGTCTTCCGGAGAACCGAGGCGCCTGCATCGCGAGCAAGCTTTGCTCCCACATAAATTCCCGCCACAAGGATAACCTGGGATTGTCAGCCCTGGTTCTGTTCGGTCAACCGCTGCACCGCCAGGCGCCGGTAATGGGAAGGGGTCATGCCCTTGAGCTGCTGAAAGCGCCGGTTGAAGTTGGATATGTTGTTGAAGCCCGATTCAAAACACACGTCCGTCACCGGTTTGTCGCCGTCGGCCAACAACTCGCAGGACTTGCTGATACGCAGGCGATTGACGAACTCGATGAAACAGCGGCCGGTGGCTTGTTTGAAGACGCGGCTGAAGTACGTCGGTTTCATGCCCAGATGTTCGGCCACTTCTTCCAGGGACAGTTCCCGTGCGTAATGGGCAAAGATGTAATCCACCGCGCGGTTGGTACGGTCAACGCTGTGCTCGTCCGCCGGTTGCGCAGCGGTGGCCCCGGAAAGCAACTGATAGTCATCGGTTGCGGCCAGCAGCTCCATCAGGATGAAAAAATGCCCCAGGCGGCTCATGCCTTGGGAATCGGCGATGCGCTGCATCAGGATCATGGCCTGGCGGATAGTGCGCTTGCAGCGAAATTCGATGCCGTACTGGGCGCGCTCCAGCAATGGCGCGACGGTCTTGAGCTCGGCAAACACCTGATGGCCGCTCTCGAACAGCTCGTCGGTAAAATTCACCAGCATGTCACGCTTGGGCACCACTTCGTCCTCGGCGACCTGGCTGATCCAGTTGTGGGGCAGGTTGGGGCCGGTGAGAAACAGCGATTGCGGGTAAAAGTTGCCGATATAGTCACCGATGAATACCTTGCCGGAGCTGGCGACGATCAGGTGCAACTCGTATTCCTTATGGAAATGCCAGCGCACCAGCGGGCACGGGAAACCGTGCTGGCGATAGATGATGGACAGCCCGTTATGGTCGTCCATCAGCTCATAGGAAGGGTCGGTGACTCTTGCAGTTCGGGTCATGGCCTGGCGCTTTTATTGTTATTGCCGCTGGATAATGCCCCCTTCGCCGCACGGGTGCTACCCCGTAACGCTTCCGGCCTGACTGTTGCGGTTCTTCTCCTCAATCCACTGGGACATGTATTGAGTGCTCTTGTGCTGGTGATGACGCAACATGCTGCCGGTGAAGTTATCCCGGCGCCGTTGCTCAAGGTCGGCGCGACAGGCTTCGAGGCAATCGATCAGCGCCTGGGCGTGGACCTGTCGGCGGTAACGGTCCGCCAGCAGCGCCAGGCCGTTATCCCGGGCGCGGGTCCAAAGGCTCTGCTCGCGGTACAACTGCACAGCGGCGTGGGCGATATCTTCGGCGCTTTGGGCAATCGCTCCGGGCCAGGGCATTTCACCGTGCATGGCTTCTGCGCCGATGGGTGTGGTGACATTGGGTGTGCCGCACAGCATGGCATCGATCAGCTTGCCCTTGATGCCGGCACCGAAACGCAACGGCGCCAGACAGACACGTGCCGCCGACATGACCTGCAGCGCATCCTCGGCCCAATTCATGATGTGAAACCCTTGGGCCGCGTTGTGCAGCGCCGCAGCCTTAGGCGGGGTGTAGGCGCCATACAGGTGCAGTTGCGCATCAGGCAGCTGTTGGCGGATCAATGGCCAAATGGCGTTTTTCATCCAGAGCACGGCGTCCCAGTTCGGCGCGTGGCGGAAATTGCCGATGCTGAGGAAATGCGCCCGGTCTGCGAACGGCACGCGTGCTTCGCTCGGCAGGTCCAGCATCAGTGGGCACCAATGCAAGAGGTTGCGGGGCAGTTTGAAGTGCTCTACCAGCAACTCGATCTCGACTTCGGACACCATCAGGCTCAGGTCGCACCGGTACAGGGCGGCGATTTCCCGCTTGGCCAGGTCGGTGCCGGCCATCAACTCGAACGCTTGAGGCAGGTCCTGCGCAAACAGATCGCTGAAATCCTGGGAAACGTCATCCTTCTTCAACCGATCCTTGAGCCGCTGATGCCGGGCGTGGCGCAGGCTTTGCAAATCGGACGTCTCCAGCACCCGAAGGGCGCCGGGGCAGTGTTTCTCGACCCGCCAGCCGAACTGTTCTTCCATCATGAACTGGTCGAACAACACGATATCCGGGGCCAGTTCAGCGATGAATGTATCGAAACTGCTGCTGTTGAGCTCGATCGGCACTTCGCCGATCCCCAGCGCGATCAGGTCGGCACGGTTCTCGCCAGGGCCCGCGGGACTGCTGAAGGTGATGTCCCACCCTTGCCCAAGGAAGGCTTCGAGGATCTGCATGACGTGCCCGCTGGCAGCCGATGAACGCGGCTCGGGCCAGACATAGCCGATAACCAGGACCTTGGTGGCGGTGGGTTGACGCATGAGCGGGTGCTTCCTTGGAACGAATCGACGTGGGCGCTATCAGCGCGGGGCGCCGATAGTGACCAACAATTGCGTCAGGCTCAAGAAAGAATGCCGTTGACCTTGTCGCGCAACTGATCGATGGAAAAAGGCTTGCCAATCACCGCCATGCCTTCCGGCACATCGATGCTTTCGGCGTAACCGCTGGCAAACAGAATGGGTAGCTGAGGCCGAGCCGATCGGGCCTGCTTGGCCAGCTCGCGACCGTCCATCACCGGCAGGCCGACATCGGTCATCATCAGGGCGATGGGCTGCGCATCGTTACGCAGATACGCCAAGGCCTGTTCGCAGCCGTCCGCTTCCAGTACCTGGTATTCCAGCTCTTCCAGCACGTCGACAATCAACATACGTACGATGTCGTCGTCTTCGACTACCAGAATGGTTGGCTGGGTATCAGGAGCGGGGTTGTGCATGGTAGACATTCTCAGGGGATTGGGTTGGGGAGGTGTGCCAAAAAACGGCCTTATGCATGAGTAAGTAGCGAGGGGGCACAAGTTCCCTGGGTTGTACAAGAAAGGATCTATAGTACAAGAGCTGACAAGGATCGTCGCTTCCTCAGGCTTTTCGTGGAGTTTGCGCCTTTGCCCCGTCAGAATGTGGATCCAACCGGTATTTTTCGGCAAACTCCACGGTTTTCAACTGTCCACCAAGGCTTATTCCATGACTCCTTCGTCTTCGGTTGACGAGCAAAGTTTTCGCAAGCTCCTGAGCCGCAATATCAGCCTGCCACTGGGCATGGGCGCCCTCAGCGCGGTGTTTTTCATTGTGCTGATCACCTATCTCCTGTCGGTGATCCAATGGGTCGGGCATACCGATCGGGTGATCAATAATGCCAATGAAGCGCTCAAGCTGAGCGTGGATCTGGAAACCGGCATGCGCGGCTACCTCCTGACGGGCGACGAGCATTTCCTCGACCCTTATGAAGTGGCCAAGCCGCGTATCGCCGTCGCCCTGGAGACATTGTTGGAATTGACAGCCGACAACCCGATCCAGACCGACCGCCTGCATAAAGTGCAAGCGCTCCAGGTGGAGTGGGCCAACTACGCGCAAAGCATGATCGACCTGCAACGCAGCAGTGGCGATTACCGGGGAGCGGTGAAGGCCGGGCGTGGCAAGCGCTTGACCGATGAAATACGCAAGACCTACGAGGATATCGTCGAATCCGAGCAGCAGCTGCGCGCAGAACGCAACGACCAGGTGCGCACCACCACCCTCTGGAGCATCGCTCTGTACCTGTTGTTCGTGGCCGCCGTCAGCGGCTTGCTGGCCTATGTCGGGCGCCGGGATCTGTTGGGGCTGTCCAACAATTACAGCGCCAGCCTGAAGGTCCAGCAGCAGAGTGCTTTGCATCTGGAAAAACAGGCCTGGCTGCGCAATGGCCAGACGCTACTGGCCGAGCAGGTTCTGGGGCAACTGACGTTGAACCTGCTGGGACGCAACATCCTGCAGTTCTGTGCCCAATACATGGGCGCTGTCGTGGCCGCACTGTATGCGCGGGAAGAAAGCGGCCTGCTCAGGCGTGTCGCCACCTACGGCATGTCCCGAGAGGACGAAGAGCAACAGCAACAGGTGATCGTTGTCGGCGAAGGCATCGCTGGCCAGGCGGTCCAACAGGCGCGACTCATCCGCCTGGATGACGTGCCCGACGACTACCTGAAAGTCAGTTCGGGGTTGGGCCAGGGGTTGCCCAACAGCGTACTGGTCATGCCCACCAGTGACGATGACCGGATCAACGGCGTTGTCGAACTGGGCTTCCTGCGACCTGTGACCGATCGCGATATCGAACTGCTGGAACTGGTGGCCGGCAATATTGGCACCTCCATCGAAGCGGCCCGTTACCGGCAGCGTTTGCAGGAAGTCCTCGCCGAAACCCAGCAGCTGAACGAAGAGCTGCAAGTTCAGCAGGAAGAACTCCGGACCGCCAACGAAGAGCTGGAAGAGCAGTCACGCATCCTCAAGGAGTCCCAGGCGCATCTGGAAGCCCAACAACAGGAACTGGAGCAGACCAACGAGCAACTGGCTGAACAACGCGATGCCATGGACCAGAAGAACAGCGAGCTGAACCTGGCGCAGATCCAGTTGCAGGAACGCGCCGAAGAGTTGCAGCGTTCGAGCAAATACAAGTCCGAGTTCCTGGCGAACATGTCCCATGAACTGCGTACACCGCTCAACAGCTCACTGATCCTGTCCAAGCTGCTGGCGGAGAATCCGCAGCAGAACCTCAACGAAGAACAGGTGAAATTTGCCGAGTCGATCTATTCCGCCGGTAACGATCTGCTGAACTTGATCAATGACATTCTCGACATTTCCAAGGTCGAGGCCGGGAAACTGGAAGTGCGTCCGGAGAACACCGGCGTGACGCGCCTGGTGGAAGGCTTGCGTGACATGTTCATGCCCCTGGCGACGGAAAAAGGCCTGAGCTTCGAGGTGCAACTGCTGCCCGACGCCCCGGCCATGCTGTACACCGACCGTCAGCGCCTGGAACAGGTACTCAAGAACCTGCTGTCCAACGCCATCAAGTTCACCGAGAAAGGCACGGTATGCCTGACGGTGGCCGGCCAGGCCGGGGCGGGCATCGCGTTCATGGTGCGGGACTCAGGAATCGGCATCGCCGCCGATCAGCAACAAAGCATCTTTGAAGCCTTCCGCCAGGCCGATGGCACTACGAATCGCCGGTACGGTGGGACCGGTTTGGGCCTGTCGATTTCCCGTGACCTGGCCACCTTGCTCGGCGGCTCGATTTCTGTCTCCAGCGAACCGGGGCAGGGCAGTGTGTTTACGCTGGTATTGCCAGAACGCTATGTCGAGTCGGGTGAGCCGCTGGTAGAACCGGGGATATTCACTGCGACCACCACAATGGCGCCACCCGCGCCCCCTGAACCCGTCAGCGCTCCGCTGATCGCCCAGGTCGATGTGCCCGTCGCCCCCTTCGCCGATGACCGCGACAAGGCACCGTTCAACACCCGCTGCATTCTGGTGATCGAAGACGAGCCCAGCTTTGCCCGGATCCTGTTCGACCTGGCCCACGAACTCGGTTACCAATGCCTGGTGGCCCAAGGTGCCGATGAAGGCTTCGACCTGGCTTCGCAATTGAGCCCCGATGCAATCCTGCTGGACATGCGCCTGCCGGATCACTCCGGATTGACGGTGTTGCAGCGGCTCAAGGAGCAACCTGGAACCCGGCACATCCCGGTACACGTGATTTCCGTCGAGGATCGTGTAGAAGCCGCGATGCACATGGGCGCCGTCGGCTATGCGGTCAAGCCGACCTCTCGCGAAGAACTCAAGGAGGTATTCGCCCGCCTGGAAGCCAAGCTGACCCAGAAGGTCAAGCGGGTGCTGCTGGTGGAGGACGATGATTTGCAACGCGACAGCATCACCCGGCTGATCGGTGACGATGACATCGAGATCACCGCTGTCGGCCTGGCGCAGCAAGCCCTGGACCTGCTGCGAAGCAACGCCTACGACTGCATGATCATCGACCTGAAGCTGCCTGACATGCTGGGCAATGACCTGCTCAAGCGCATGTCCACCGAAGATATCTGCTCATTCCCGCCCGTGATCGTCTACACCGGACGCAACCTGACCCGCGATGAAGAAGCCGAACTGCGCAAGTATTCACGCTCGATCATCATCAAGGGCGCCCGTTCGCCGGAGCGGTTGCTGGACGAAGTGACACTTTTTCTGCACAAAGTCGAATCCCGGTTGTCCCATGAACGGCAGCGGATGCTCAGGACCGCCCGCAGCCGCGACAAGGTTTTCGAGGGCCGTAAAGTGCTGCTGGTGGACGATGATGTGCGCAACATTTTCGCCCTGACCAGTGCCCTGGAGGCCAAGGGGGCGATCGTCGTCATCGGCCGTAACGGCTATGAAGCGATCGAGCGTCTGAACGAAGTCGACGACATCGACCTGGTGCTGATGGATGTGATGATGCCGGAGATGGACGGTTTCGAGGCCACCGCGCTGATCCGCAAGGACCCGCGCTGGCGCAAGCTGCCCATCATTGCCGTGACGGCCAAGGCCATGAAGGATGATCAGGAGCGCTGCCTGGCGGCCGGTTCCAACGATTACCTGGCCAAGCCGATCGATCTGGATCGTCTGTTCTCGCTGATTCGCGTGTGGTTGCCGAATATGGAAAGAATTTAGTGGAACGTAACACTGACATTGAAATCCGTTTGTTGATCGACGCGATCTACCTCAAGTACAGCTACGATTTTCGGGACTATTCCGGCGCCTCCATCAAGCGTCGGGTCCAGCACGCGCTGAGCCAGTTCGAGTGCAAGACCATCTCGGCACTGCAGGAGCGCGTGTTGCACGACCCGGGCATGTTCATGCAACTGCTGCAACTGTTGACGATCCCTGTCAGTGAGATGTTTCGCGACCCGTTGCATTTCCTGGCGATCCGCGAAGAAGTGGTGCCGCTGCTCAAGACCTATCCTTCGATCAAAATCTGGATCGCTGGTTGCAGCACCGGGGAGGAGGTCTATTCCATGGCGATCCTGCTGCGCGAGGAAGGGCTGCTGGACCGCACGCTGATTTATGCCACCGACATCAATCCGCGGTCCCTGGAAAAAGCCAAGCAGGGCATTTTTTCGCTCGAGAACGTACGGGCCTACACCCAGAATTATCAGCGCGCGGGAGGGCGGCGATCATTTGCCGATTACTACACCGCCGCCTACGATTACGCGATGTTCGACAAAACCCTGCGCGAGAACGTGACCTTTGCCGATCACAGCCTGGCGACTGATAGCGTATTCTCAGAAACTCAGTTAATTTCATGTCGTAACGTCTTGATATATTTTAACAAAAAGCTGCAAGATCGCGCGTTCGGATTGTTCCATGAGTCCCTCTGTCACCGTGGTTTCCTGGTACTGGGCAGTAAAGAGACACTGGATTTTTCGTCTTTCGGCAAGCAATTCGAGCCGTTGGTCAAACAGGAACGGATCTATCGCAAGTTATGAATCAGACGATGCACAGATCCAGATCGCCCATTCAAGCCATTGTCGTCGGTGCATCCGCCGGCGGCGTCGAAGCGCTGCTCAAAGTCTTCGGGCAACTGCCAAAGGGCTTCGGCGTACCCATTCTGGTCGTGTTGCATCTGCCCGATGAGCGTGACAGCCAGATGGCCCAGGTCTTCGGCCATCGTCTGGCGATACCGGTGCAGGAAGCTCAGGACAAGCAGAACATTCAACCGGGCACTTTGTATGTAGCCACACCCGGCTATCACCTGTCGGTCGAGGCCGACCGCAGTCTTTCGTTGAGCCTGGAGGAACCGGTGCACCATTCGCGGCCGTCGATAGATGTGCTGTTCGAATCCGCCGCCGACGCCTTCGGTCCGAACCTGCTGGCGGTCGTGCTGACCGGCGCCAACAACGACGGTGCCCAGGGCCTGGCCAAGGTCCGGGAGCTGGGTGGAATTACGGTGGTCCAGGACCCCGGCGAAGCCCAGGTTTCGACCATGCCCGAAGCAGCACTTGCCCTGCAAGAGCCCGACCATATCCTCACTTTGCAAGGCATCGGCCAATTGTTGGCCGCTCTGGAATGAACCACATGCCAAGAGATATTCAAGCCAAACTGCTGATCGTCGACGATCTGCCAGAAAATCTGTTGGCCCTGGAAGCGCTGATCAAACTCGACGGCCGCCAGGTTTTCAAAGCGCTGTCGGCCGATGAGGCGCTGTCCTTGCTGCTGCAACACGACTTTGCCCTGGCCATCATCGATGTACAGATGCCGGGAATGAACGGCTTTGAACTGGCCGAGCTGATGCGCGGCACGGAGAAGACCCGTAGCATTCCTATCATCTTTGTCAGCGCCGCCGGCCGTGAGCGCAACTATGCCTTCACCGGCTATGAAAGTGGCGCGGTGGACTTCCTGCACAAGCCGCTGGACAACCACGCCGTCAAAAGCAAGGTCAATGTGTTCGTCGAGCTGTATCGCCAGAGAAAGGCGATGAAGGAGCAGGTCATTGCATTGCAGGAGAGCCGCCGCGAGCAGGAGGCCTTGTTGCAGCAGTTGCAGGCTACTCGCAGCGAGCTGGAACAGGCGGTTCGCATGCGTGATGACTTCATGTCGATCGTTGCCCACGAGGTCCGTACGCCTCTCAACGGCCTGATTCTCGAGACGCAACTGCGCAAGATGCACCTGGCCCGGGACAACGCCGCCGCCTTCAGCCTGGATAAGGTGCAAGCGATGGTCGAGCGCGACGAGCGCCAGATCAAGAGCCTGATCCGGCTGATCGAGGACATGCTCGACGTGTCGCGGATTCGTACTGGCAAATTGTCCATTCGACCAAGCCGCTTCAACCTGACGACACTGGTTGAAAACCTGCTGCGCAACTTCCAGCCGCAGATCGCGGCGGCCGAATGCACATTGACGTGCTCGACCGAGCCGTCGGTGGAGGGACAATGGGATGAGTTTCGTATCGAACAAGTGGTGTCGAACCTGCTGACCAACGCCTTGCGCTACGGCGGGAAAAGCCCGATCGAGGTGCGCGTCTACAAAACGCCTGACCATGCTTGCGTCGAAGTCCAGGATCACGGTATCGGCATCAGCGAGGAAAACCAGCAGCGCATCTTCCAGCAGTTCGAGCGGGTGTCGTCCAAAGCAGTCGCATCCGGTCTGGGCCTGGGGCTATTCATCTCCGAGCAGATTGTGACCGCCCATGGCGGTACTATTACGGTCAATAGCCGCCTCAATGAAGGGGCGTTGTTTCGCGTCTGCCTGCCTTTGCAGAAAACGGTCCTGGTCAAAACCGTCGAACAGACGCAACCTCTGAGTGACCCTACGGTCGTATCAGCAGCTATTGATCGAACAAAGGCTTCTCATGAGTGAAGATGCGCAAGACGTTGTACTGATCGTCGAGGATGACCCGTCGATCCTGATGGTATTGTCGGCCTACCTGTCGGGCGAGGGGTATCGAGTGCTGCAGGCCGAAAACGGTGAGCAGGCGTTCGAGATCCTCGCCAGCAAGCCCCACCTGGACATGATGATCACCGACTTCCGCCTGCCCGGTGGTATCACCGGCGTGCAGATCGCTGAACCGGCGGTCCGGTTGCGACCCGACCTGAAAGTCATCTTTATCAGCGGTTATGCTCAGGAAGTGCGCGACACCGACAGCCCCATCACCCGCAAGGCGCCGATCCTGGGCAAACCGTTCGACCTGGATGTGTTGCAGGACATGATGCGGACGATGTTGTCCTAGGCCTGTAAAAGCAGGGTGCAGGCCGGGATTTTGTGGGAGCAGGCTTTGCTGCCACAAAATCCTTGATCACGGGCGCACGGTCGGCTGATATCCGGGCATTGCCTCAAACCTTGATCATCTCCCGCACCTTGGCCGTCAATAGGTCAAAAGTGAACGGTTTGGTGATCATCTGCATGCCTGGGTCCAGGAAGCCGCCGCGCACCGCCGCATGCTCAGCATACCCGGTGATGAACAGTACCCGCAGGTCCGGGCGGATCTGCCGGCCGATTTCCGCCAGTTGCCTGCCGTTCATCCCTGGCAGGCCCACGTCACTGATCAGCAGATCGATGCGCTGGCTTGACTGAAGGATCGGCACCGCGCCGTCAGCATCGGCTGCCTCGACGAAGGCATAACCCAGCTCGCTCAGTACGGCGCTGACCAGCACCCGCACCGCCGGGTCGTCCTCGACGATCAGCACGGTCTCACCGTCTTGTGCGTCCGGGGCGTGTTGTGTATCGACCCGTGGTTCGTGAACCTCTTCACCGACGAAACGCGGCAGATAAAGGCTCACGGTTGTGCCTTTGCCGACTTCACTGTCAATCGTCACGTGACCACGCGACTGCTTGCTGAACCCATAGATCATCGACAAGCCCAGCCCGGTGCCCTGGCCGATCGGCTTGGTGGTGAAAAACGGGTCGAACGCACGATTGATGACCGCTTCGGGCATTCCGCAACCGGAATCCTGCACACTCAGCACGACGTAATCGCCCGGCTCCAGGTTGGTATAAGCCTGGGTGAAGTCGGCATCCAGGTGTTGATTGAGCGTCTTGACCACCAGTTGCCCACCGTCGGGCATTGCGTCCCGAGCATTGAGTACCAGGTTGAGTAGGGCGCTTTCCAGTTGGTTTGGGTCGGCTTCGGCGATCCAGAGCTGGTCGTCCAGTTCCATGTCCAGCCGGATACTCTCGTTGAGGCTGCGCTGCAGCAGCTCGCCCATGGACAGCACCAGGGTATTCATCTGCACCGCTTTTGAGTCCAGCGATTGGCGGCGGGAGAAGGCCAGCAAACGATGCGTCAGGCCGGCTGCGCGATTGGCCGATGTCACCCCCAGGTCGATCAGGCTGTCCAGATCTTCGGTGCGGCCTCGGGCCAGGCGCCGGCGCAACAGTTCGAGGCTGCCGATGATCCCGGTGAGCATGTTGTTGAAGTCATGGGCGATCCCCCCCGTGAGTTGCCCGACCGCCTCCATTTTTTGCGACTGGCGCAAGGCCTCTTCGTTGTGGCGCAGTTGGGCCGTGCGTTCTTCCACTTGTTGCTCAAGGGTCTCCAGGGTGGTTTGCAGGCGCAGCTCGCTGTTGCTCAGGTCGATCAGCCGGTCTCGTGCTTCATATTGCCTGCGCCGGCCCCGCAGGGCGGTGGTGACCACGCTGACCAGGGTTATCGGGTGAAAAGGGCGCTCGAGGAACGTTACGTTGCCCAACTGAGTGCCGATACGCGCCGCCGGGTTCTGTTCCGGCCCGCCGTGGTGGGTCAACAATACGATTGGCAAATCCGACCAGGCCGGTTGCTCTTCGATATGTGACAACAGCGTTTCCAGCTCCGGCCCGACCAGGGCTTCGGAGGAAATCACCAACAGGCCGGCGCCGTGCTCCAGCTCTTCGCACAAGTGGCCCAGATGCTGGCAGATAAGGCCGCCGAAGCCGGCTTCGCGCAGGATCATCAGGGCGATCTGGCTGTCGCGCCCCAGCGGTGCGAGGATCAACGCCCGCTCCGACAGGGGCTCGACCAGCGTCACTGTTGATCATCCTTGAGCAACGGATTATCCGCTCCCATATAGTTCGGCACCCCACGCAATACCCCCTGGAATGCTTCCAGCGGCTCGCCGATGGTCATGCCCTCGCTGCTGATGCGGTATTCGCGAATAGTGGATTCATGGCTGCCGGTGCGTTTCTTGATGATGGAGATCGCTCGACGAACTTTGCCCAGCGCTTCGAAATAACGCAACAGAATCACCGTGTCGGCCAGGTAGGTAATGTCCACCGGGGCCTGCATATCGCCCACCAGACCGTGTTGCGCAACGGTCATGAAGGTCGCAGCGCCCCTGCGGTTCAGGTAGAGCAGCAGTTCATGTACGTGCAGCACCAAGGCGTTTTCTTCCGGCATGGCGGCCTGGTAGCCATTGATACTGTCGATCACGACCGTCTTGATGTTACCTTCATCGACGCAACGGCGTACCCGATGGGAGAACTCACCGGGAGACAGCTCAGCGGCGTCCACCTGTTCGATCACCAGGTTGCCGGTTCGTCTCAGCGCTTCCAGGTCGATACCGACGTTCCTCATGCGCTCGAACAGCAAGCCCAATTCTTCATCGAAGATGAACAGCGCGGCTTTTTCGCCACGCTGCACGGCGGCTGCAGCGAAAATCATCGAAATCAGCGACTTGCCGGTGCCGGCCGGGCCCAGGATCAAAGTGCTGGAGCCTGTCTCGATGCCGCCGCCCAGCAAGGCGTCCACGCCATCGAGGCCGCTGGACAGTTGTTGGCGCAGGTATTGCCCGCGGTGTTCGGCGGCTACCAGGCGTGGGAAGACATGAATGCCGTCGCCCATGATGGTGAAGTCGTGAAAGCCGCCACGGTATTTCTGCCCGCGATACTTGACCACCCGAATGCGTCGCCGCTCGGCGCCATAATTGGGTGTCAGTTCTTCCAGGCGAATCACCCCATGGGCGACGCTGTGCACGGTCTTGTCCAGGGATTCGGTGGTCAGGTCATCAAGCAGCAGCACCGTGGCGTCGTAGCGCACAAAGTAATGCTTGATCGCCAGGATCTGCCGGCGATAGCGCAGTGAGCTTTGCGCCAGCAGGCGGATCTCCGACAGGCTGTCGAGCACCACCCGGGTCGGCTTGACCCGCTCGACCACCTCGAAAATCTGCCGGGTCGCTTCCCCCAGCTCCAGGTCCGAGGAGTACAGCAGGCTTTGCTGATGCTCGGCGTTGAGCAGGCTCTCAGGAGGGGTAAGCTCGAAGATATGCACGTTTTCGTCGATCATCCAACCGTGGGACGCCGCGCCCTGGCGCAACTCACGCTCGGTTTCCGACAGGGTGATGTACAACGAACGTTCGCCGGCCTGGGCACCGGCCAAGAGGAATTGCAACGCGACCGTGGTCTTGCCGGTCCCGGGTTCCCCTTCCAGCAGGAACACATGGCCGCGGGACAAGCCACCGGAAAGGATGTCATCCAGCCCTTCGATACCGGTGGCGGCTTTAGCGCTGATCAACTCGTTAGATGTAGACAAAAAAAGCCCTCTCATGACTAGGGAAGTGGGCAGCAGGCTGGAGTACGCCTGAAAATGAACTGCCTGAACACTTGACCTTTTGCCGTGATCACGGTTCCGCTTTCGTTGATAAAACGAGGTGTACTGCTCAATTTTCTGGCATCGGGGAAACGCCTACAGGCCTTGCTGCAGCGCCGGATCATCGGGGTTGAGTTGCTCCAGTTGCGCCAACAGGATCTGCACATTCTGCAACTGCCCGGACTCCTTCCAGTAGTTGATCAGCAGCACCCGCGCCCTGCGATCAGCCGGGTAGCGCTGGACGATTTCCTGTAACTGTTTCTGCGCCGCTTCCAGTTCCTGTTCGGCATACAAGGTGGTTGCCAGGTCATAACGGTAATGTCGGTTTTCGGGCTCAAGCTCCACGGCTTTTGCCAAACCAAGCAGCGCGTACTCCGCCTGGCCATGGTGCAGCAGCCACAGACCCAATGCATGTTGCAGATAAGCCGACTCCGGCTGGTTTTTCAACTGTTGGGCAAGCAACTGACGTGCAGCGTCGGCCTGGCCCTGTTTGTCCAGCACGTCGATCTGCATGACCAGCGCTGGCAGGTTGTCCGGTTGCAGGCGCAGGACTTGTTCCAGCGCCAACTGAGCCTTTTTCAGTTCGGCGTTATGCAGGTGCAGCCGGGCCAGCTGATAGTGGGACTCGGCGGTTGGTGGACCGTCTTCAAGCATCTGCTCCCACATGCCGATGACAAGCTGCATAGGCCCGAAGTACAAACCAAGCTCATCGGGCGATAAGCCCAGCAACGCGTTCACTGCGGCGAAGCGGACGCTTGGGTCTTGATCTTCGAGCAACGGCCCCAGCAACAGGCTGCGTTGGCCGGTTGGCACCAGCCCGCTGATGCTGCCAATGGCCGCTCGACGCACATCCGGCGACTCGCTGTGCAGGTCCGCGTCCGCCAGTTTCAGGGCTTGGGGGCTTGGGTAGTTCGCCAGCTCTGCGTGCAGCCATACCCGGCGCTTGGGCGACAGGTCCGGGCGACCCAATTGCTGATAGAGCATCCGCGCCGCCCCTGGCTGCCCATTGCGTGCGTGCTCAAGGGCTTCACTGTAGCCACGCTTGATTGCCTCGGGAATTTGCGGCGTGGTGCTGCGTAGCCACATTGCGACTAGACCGATTACCAACAGGACAGACAGGCTGAGCAACAGATAGCGGCGAGGCGAGGGCATGCAGGTAGTCCATAACCAGGAAGCGTGAAATGCCGCAAGCTTCGGTCAGGTGCGGGCTTGAGTCAAACCTTGAAAGAATCTGCAGATAACGCGGTGGGAGCGAGCCTGCTCGCGATAGCGGTATATCAGTTGGCATTTGAGTTGACTGACCCAGCGCCATCGCGAGCAGGCTCGCTCCCACCAGGCGTTTGCGGCAGGCAAAAAAAGCCCCGCGTCCAACATGGGAGGCGGGGCGAAAATTTGGTTGGTTGCGGCCAACCAAAGGAGCTCGGTTGAATAAGGTCGGTCAGTTGCTGGCTACGGCTTCCGGTTGCCAGCCGCCGCCCAGGGCCTTGTAGATCGCGACAATGCCGCGATACAGGTCCACTTCGGCCTGGGCCTGAGTGTCCTCGGCGGCCAGGCGCTCACGTTGGGCATCCAACAGGACGAGGAAATCCTCTGTGCCTTCGCGGTAGCGGATTTCGGCCAAGTCAGCGGCGGCTCGACTCGATTCGCTCTGCCGGATCAGCGAAATCAGGCGTTGTTGGCGCTTGCCGTAGTCGCTGAAGGCATTTTCCGATTCCTCCAGGGCCAGCAGCACTTGCTGTTCGTAGGTCGCCAAGGCGCCGTCCGCCTCAGCGTCGGCACCGCGCAGACGCGCCCGCACACTGCCCAAATCGAAGGCAGCCCAGGTAATGCTTGGCCCCAGCGCCCAGGCATTGGCCGCCGATGAGCCGATCTGCGAACCGCGCCCGGCGGTAAAGCCCAGGAAACCGCTGAGGCTGACCCGTGGGAACAGATCGGCCTTGGCCACGCCAATGCGCGCGGTGGCGGCAGCGAGTTGGCGCTCGGCGCTGAGAATGTCCGGGCGACGTTGCAACAGTTCACCCGGATCGCCAATCGGCAGGGCCTTGGCGATGGCCGGCAGCTGTTTGGGACTCAGGTCCACACTCAGTTTGTCCGGGCGCTCACCCAGCAAGGTAGCGATGCGGTTGCGCTGGCGTACCTGTTCGGCCTGCAACTGCGGCACGCTGGCTTCGACCGAGGCCAGGCGCGCATCGGCGCGGACCACGTCGAGCTGGTCGCCGACGCCGGCATCGCGCAGGCTTTCGGTGATCTTGCGCGACGCCTGCTGGTTCTCAAGGTTCGCCAGGGCGATTTTTTCCCGCAGTTGGGCGCCGCGCAGTTGACCGTAGGCGTCCACCAGTTCGGCGATCATTGTCACCTGCAACTGATAGAGATCGGCTTCGACCGCCTGCTGATCGGCATCGGTGGCTTCCAGGTTGCGCTGGATGCGTCCGAACAGATCCAGCTCCCAGGCCATGTCCAGGCCCAGGTCATAGCGTTCGGTGCTGACCCGGTCGGTGGTCTGCCCCGGAATCTGGCCTTTGCCCAGGTTGCTGCTGGCGCGGCTGGTGATGGTCGGCATGACGTCATTGCTGGCGTCGTCGCGTATCGCTCGGGCTGCTCGCAAACGGGCGAACGCCACGCGTAACTCGCGGTTGCCCTCCAGGGAACGGGTGACCAGTGCGTTGAGCGTCGGGTCTTCGAACTGCTGCCACCAGATCCCTTCGAAACGGGCACGGTCGAAATTCTTCTGGCCGGCGGCACCGTCGGTGGCGGTGGTGATGTTCGCCGCCTCCGTTTGCGGTGCCTTGTAGTCCGGGCCTACGGCGCAAGCACTCAAGGCCAGTACCAGCAGGCTCGGCACAAACACTTTCAAACTCATTGTTGCGCCTCCAGTTTCAACGCCCGGGCCGCTTTGCGGGCCTCGCTGCGCTCGACGAAGTTGCGGATCAGTACATAGAACACTGGCGTGAGCAGCAGACCGAAGAAGGTCACCCCGAGCATGCCCGAGAACACCGCGACACCCATGGCATGGCGCATTTCAGCACCTGCACCGCTGGAGAAGACCAACGGCACCACGCCCATGATGAACGCGAAGGAGGTCATCAGGATCGGCCGCAGACGCAGGCGGCAGGCCTCCAGCACCGCAGCCAGGGGGTTCATGCCCTCAAGCTGTTTATCCTTGGCGAACTCAACGATCAGAATGGCGTTCTTACAGGCAAGCCCCACCAGTACGATCAATCCGATCTGGGTAAAGATGTTGTTGTCGCCGCCGGAAAGAATTACCCCGGTAATGGCCGACAGCAGGGTCATCGGTACGATCAGGATCACCGCCAGCGGCAAGCTCCAGCTTTCGTACTGTGCCGCCAGCACCAGGAACGCCAGCAGGACACAGAGCGGGAACACGAACAGCGCGGTGTTGCCCGAGAGAATCTGCTGGTACGTCAGGTCGGTCCACTCGTAAGTCATGCCGTTGGGCAATTCGTCCTTGAGCAGTTTCTCGATGGCTTTTTCAGCCTGGCCGGAACTGTAGCCCGGGGCAGCGGCACCGTTGATTTCCGCAGTGATGAAGCCGTTGTAGTGCATTACGCGGTCAGGTCCCGAGGTGTCGCTGACCTTGATGAAGGTCGCCAGCGGGATCATCTCGCCACGGTTGTTGCGCACCTTGAGCTGGCCAATCTGGTCCGACTCCAGGCGGAACTGTTGCTCGGCCTGAACGTTGACCTGATAGGTGCGGCCAAAGCGGTTGAAGTCGTTGGCATACAGCGAGCCCAGGTAGATCTGCAGGGTGTCGAAGATGTCACTGACGGCCACGCCGTGGGTCTTGGCTTTTTCACGATCGATGGCG
Source organism: Pseudomonas sp. P105 (assembly GCF_032614175.1). NCBI lineage: Bacteria > Pseudomonadati > Pseudomonadota > Gammaproteobacteria > Pseudomonadales > Pseudomonadaceae > Pseudomonas > Pseudomonas sp. P105. The sequence goes on along the minus strand of NZ_CP126693.1, from coordinate 3,108,221 downwards.
GCATCGACCTGCGGCACGTTCACCGTGTAGCTGGTGAACAGCCCGGCCAGTTCCGGCACGTTGTGGCTCTTGGTGATGATGTTCATGGTTTCTTTGTACAGCTCGTCGTAGCCCAGGTTGCCCCGGTCTTCGATTTGCAGACGGAAACCACCGATCGTGCCCAGGCCCTGTACCGGCGGCGGCGGGAAGATCGCCATGTAGGCTTCCTGGATTTCCGAGTACTGGCCGTTCAAGGCCCCGGCAATGGCCCCGGCAGACATGCTGGGGTCCTTGCGCTCGTCGAAGGGCTTGAGGGTCACGAACACGATGCCGGCGTTCGGGCTATTGGTGAAGCCGTTGATCGACAGGCCAGGAAAGGCCACAGCGCTTTCGACGCCCGGCTGCTTGAGGGCCATGTCCGACATGCGCTTGATCACGTCTTCGGTGCGGTCCAGGCTCGCGGCATCCGGCAGTTGGGCAAAGGCCACCAGGTATTGCTTGTCCTGGCCGGGTACGAAACCGGTCGGGGTGTTGGAGAATCCGAAGAACGTCAGCACCATCAGGCCTGCGTACACCAGCAGGGCGATACCGCTGCTGCGGATCACGCGGCCAACTGTGCCCACGTAGCTGTGACTGGCACGGTCGAAGAAGCGGTTGAACGGACGGAACAGCCAGCCACCGAATATCTTGTCCAGAAACCTGGAAAAACGGTCCTTGGGCGCGTCATGACTCTTGAGCAGCACTGCGGCCAGGGCTGGCGACAGGGTCAGGGAGTTGAATGCCGAGATCACCGTGGAAATGGCAATGGTCAAAGCAAACTGCTTATAGAACTGCCCGGTCAAGCCACTGATGAACGCCGCCGGTACGAATACCGCGCACAACACCAGGGCGGTAGCGATGATCGGGCCGGTCACTTCGCCCATGGCGCGTTTGGTGGCTTCCACCGGAGTCAGTCCCAAGCCGATGTTGCGTTCGACGTTCTCCACCACCACGATGGCGTCGTCCACCACGATACCGATCGCCAGTACCAGCCCGAACAGCGAGAGCGCGTTCAGCGAGAAGCCGAACAGATGCATCACGGCAAACGTACCGATAAGCGACACCGGCACGGCCACCAGCGGAATGATCGAGGCGCGCCAGGTCTGCAGGAACAGGATCACCACCAGCACCACGAGGATCAGCGCTTCGAAGAGGGTGTGAACCACCGCCTCGATGGAGCCGCGCACGAAGATCGTCGGGTCATAGACGATGCTGTAGTCCATCCCCGCAGGGAAGTTCTGCTTGAGTTCGTCCATCTTGGCGCGAACATCGTTGGAAATCTGGATGGCGTTGGAGCCGGGGCGCTGGAAGATAGGGATCGCCACCGCCGGCTGGTTGTCGAGCAATGAGCGCAGGGCGTATTGACTGGAGCCCAACTCCACTCGTGCGATGTCTTTGAGACGGGTGATTTCACCGTTCTCGCCGGAACGGATGATGATGTTTTCGAACTCTTCCTCATTCACCAGGCGTCCCTGGGTGTTGATCGAGAGCTGGAATGCCTGGGCATTGGGTGCCGGAGGCGCGCCCAGGGCCCCGGCGGCGACCTGACGGTTCTGTTCGCGGATGGCGGTGACCACGTCGGTGGCGGTCAGGTTGCGCGAAGCAGTCTTGTTCGGATCAAGCCAGACCCGCAGGGAATAGTCCCCCATGCCGAATAGCTGCACATCACCCACACCGCCCAGGCGCGCCAGCTCATCCTTGATATTGAGCAGGGCATAGTTGGACAGGTAAAGCATGTCGTAGCGCTGGTCCGGCGAGGTCAAGTGCACAACCATGGTCAGGTCGGGCGATGCCTTATCCACCGTGATGCCGATCCGGGTGACTTCTTCCGGCAACTTGGGTTCAGTCCGCGTGACGCGGTTCTGCACCTGCACTTGGGCGTTGTCCAGGTCGGTGCCCAGCGCGAAGGTGATGGTCAGGGTGATCTTGCCATCGGCGGTGGATTGCGAGGACATGTACAGCATGTTCTCGACGCCGGTGATGGCTTGCTCCAGGGGCGCGGCTACGGTTTCGCCGATGACCTTGGGGTTGGCACCCGGGAAGTTGGCGCGCACGACTACAGTCGGCGGCACGACTTCCGGGTACTCGCTGATCGGCAACTGGAACAGTGAGATGGCGCCGGCGATCAGGATCAGCAGCGAAAGCACCGCTGCGAAGATCGGCCGCGAAATGAAGAACTGGGAAAATTTCATCTTGAGTTCAGTCCCTTAACCGCGTGGGGTCGCTGCGGCCAGTTTGCCTGCCGATCCGGAAGCAGCCTTGGCAGGCGCGACTTGGGGCAGGTTGCTGGCTTCGAGCGCTTTTCGTTGTTGTGCCAGGGCGGCAATGGTTTCTTCGCTGGCCATCGGCACGGTTTCAGGCGTGACCGGTGTACCGGGGCGAGCGCGTTGCAGGCCCTTGACGATGATGGTGTCGTCCTTGCTCAAGCCGTTGCGCACGATGCGCAGGCCTTCGATCTTCGGTCCCAGCTCGACAGCGCGGTAGGCCGGCTTATTGTCGGCGTCCATCACCAGCACGAATTTCTTGCCAAGGTCGGTGCCGACGGCTTCGTCGTTGATCAGCACGGCCGAGTAAGTGCCGCTGCCCACCAGTTTCAGCCGGGCATACAGCCCAGGGGTGTAGGCGCCATCCTTGTTGTCGAACACCGCGCGACCACGAATGGTACCGGTCTGTGGATTGACCTGGTTGTCGATGAAATTCATATGGCCCAGGTGCGGATTACCTTCCTCGTTGGACAGGCCCATGTAGACCGGAGTGGCCTGACCACGCTGGCCTTCGCGGGCGAGGCGGGTGTACTTGAGGAAGACGCGCTCGTCGGCATCGAAGTAGGCGTAGACCTTGTCGGTGGACACCACGCTGGTGAGCGGCGTGACATCGGCGGTCACCAGGTTGCCGGCGGTGATGTCCGCCCGGCTGACGCGACCGCTGATAGGCGAAGTGACCCGGGTGAAGCTCAGGTTCAGTTTGGCCAGGTCCAGTTGTGCCTGGATCGCCGCAGCGGCAGCGCGGGCTTCCTGGGCAGCACTGGTACGCGAATCTGCCAGCTCGGCGGAAATGGCATTGCTCAAGCGCAGGCGCTCGCCACGCTTGGCTTCGTTCTCGCTACGGGTAGCCGTCGCTCGGGCCTGGGACAACTGGGCTTCGAGGCGACGCACTTCAGCCTGGAAGGGACGCGGATCGATCTGGAACAACAGGTCGCCTTTCTTGACCAGAGCGCCTTCGGTGAACGCTACGTTATCGATCTGTCCTGAAACGCGGGGTCGGATCTCAACGGTTTCAGGTGCCTCGAGGCGCCCGGTGAATTCGTCCCACTCGTTGACCGGCTGCTCCAGCACCTTGGCCACACTGACTTTGGCCGCCGGCATGGAAGCCGCCGTATCTGGGGTCTTGCCGCATGCACTCATCACCAGCACCGCCATCAGTGCCAGGGGAAAGCGCAATTTTGAAAGTGAATATTCCATGGATAGCATCCGCCAAGAGTATTGAGATGGGCGGATGATGCGTGGGGAGGCGGTGAGGCACGAATCGAATGAAGCAAAGGTAACTATCATTCGGAATGATATAAGACATCGCCCAGCGCTCTAGCTGAGGGCTTTCGTTAGGCGGCTATCAATTGCGTTGATGTCCCTTCAGGTTGCCAGATGCACCGAATTACCTGCGTGAAGAACGCTACTGCGGCAGATAGCGGTCATGGATGCGCTGGATTTCGCCGCTGGCGCGAAGGCTTTCAACGGCCGCCCGCAGCTTCTTGACCATTTTCGGGGAGCACCGTTTGGAGCAGGCCAGATAGAGATCGGCACTGCTATTGACCGGGCTCATGAGCAGTTCGCGCTTGGACACCTTGGGCCAGATATACCGACTCTCAGGGACGCCGTTGAACCAAGCGTCGATACGTCCCATCAAGAGCATCTGGGCGGGGTTGTCGCCAATGACCAGCGGGTAGATCTGCTCATCGCTGAACCCTTCGGTGCGCAGGATCTCCTGCTGCGCACTTCCCAGGCCGACGCCAATCTTGCGGTACGTTTGCCGGGCTTCGGCGAAACTGCTCACTTGCCGGTCGAGGGTGAAGAAGGCGCGTTCCATGGGCATGACCGAAGCGATCCAGGTAAAGCGATCCTCGCGTTCCGGCGTGCGCGACAGGGGCGCGATCAGGTGATTGCGCTGTTCGCTGACGTGCTTCTGTGAGCGGGCCCAGGGAAGGATATGGAACTGCACGGTATACCCGGCCTTGGTCATGGCCGCTACAGCAACATCGCCGACAATTCCGTGCCCCTTGGGGTCATCGACAAACGTCAACGGCGGCGCGTCCAGAATGTGCAGTTCAATCGTCAAAGGTGCGGCGTAGGCGCTACAGACAATCAGCGTCGGCAGCACCAGGCATAGGCGCGAGAGTGCTTTGGTACGGCCTTCCAATACGCGTTTGATCCGGCTCATGATCGATACTTCAGGCATTGAAAGTGATGCGCCATTCCAAACCCACGGCGCCAGAAACATCATCCTGCGATGTTCACCACGGCTTTTTTATTATTGCCTATCAACGCTGTCGGCCTGACTGCGTGTATCTGAAGGTATAGATCATTCGGTCGACAAAAGCTTTTTTACTCAGAACCGGTACTGGCTTGTTCGGCAATCAGTTGAGCCAAAGTCCGCACCGGTTCGGTGAGGCTTTGTCCCGACCGATGCACCAGTCCGATATCCCGATGGAAGGTGTGCTGACCAAGGTCCAGGGCTCTGACACCCGCCGGCCAGTCATGGGCCGATGTTTGCGGGACCAATGCCACTCCCACACCGTTTTCAACCAGCTTGATGATGGCCTCCAGTTCATCCAGTTCACACACCTCGCGCACGGTGAAATGCATTTGCCGCAGGAAACGATCCACCTGCCGGCCACCGAATGAAGCACGGTCATATCGAATGAATGGAAGGCTGGAAAGGAGTGTCGCCCAATCTTCCCCCGGCACTTCGCGGGCAACGATCAATCGATACGGCTCAAGTGTCAGGGTCGTCCAGCGCAGGTCGCTCTGAAGCGAGAAGGGCGGACGGATGATGGCCGCCATGTCGATTTCGCCAGCGTCCACCAGATTGACCAGCTCCATCGACAGCCCCGGCAGCACCCGAGTACGGCACTGAGGGCATTGCTGATGGAACCTGGCCAAAGCGTCCGGCAAATAGGAACGCTGAACGGACGCAATGGCGCCGATGTTCACCAGGACATTGGTCGCAAGTTCGGCGGTGCCACAGCCCAGATTGTCGTAGAGGCGCAGCAACTCTTGTGCCTGCAAGAGCACTTGGTGCCCCTTGCGGTTGAGGTGCGCCGAGCGTCCTTTCCTGTCGAATATTTCGAAGCCAAGCTGCGCCTCCAGACGCTGGATTTGCGCGCTCACGGCGGCCTGTGTGAGGCCGATCCTGTTCCCGGCCGCAGCGAAAGTGCCTTCCCGTGCGACGGCGAGGAGCGTCTTGAGTTCTTTAATCATTCACAAATATTAATTGTGTTTCTAAGCAATATATATTGATTTTTCCGCCTGTAGCGCCGCTCTACGATGGCCTCACCCAAAAAGCACAAAAAAGGAGTCCTGATGAACCTCTCTCCCTTCCACTTGGCAATCCCGGTTTACGACCTCGCTGGCGCACGCACCTTTTATGGTGAAGTGTTTGGACTGCAAGAGGGGCGCTCCAGCGCCCAGTGGGTCGATTTCAACTTTTACGGCCACCAGTTGGTGATCCATGAGCAGCCAAAAACCGCGGCTCAGGAAAGCGTTCACAGCAACCCGGTGGACGGCCATGACGTACCTGTTCCTCATTTCGGCGTTATTTTGGGCTGGGAGGAATGGGAAGCACTGGCCGAACGCTTGAAGTCCTTCGGTACCCAGTTTGTGATTGAACCCTACATTCGCTTCAAGGGGCAGGTGGGTGAGCAGGCGACGATGTTCCTGTTCGACCCTTGCGGTAACGCGCTTGAATTCAAGGCGTTCAAGGATATGAGCCAGCTCTTTGCCAAGTGATAGAAGTAAAGGCCCGAGGTGAGATTTTCCTACTGAGTCTATAACGACGCTCTGATCACCAATGGGCAATCTACCGGCTGGGCGCCCGACACATCGAGGTTCTCGATCAGGTGCCGGGCAGCCCTGCGACCGATCTCGTAGTACGGCAGTTGGACCGTGGTCAGTGGCGGCATGAACAGCTCGGCGATGCCGATCATGTTGTCATAGCCGAGCACCGCAACATCGCTGGGAATCTTCAGGCCACGGCCCAACAACAACTGATAGGCACAGAAGGCGATACGGTCGTTACCGCAGATCAGAATGTCGAACTGCGGACGCCCCTCGATGATGTGCCGGTCGAGAATGGCTGCGGTTTCACCGTAGGCATCGTGATCGGAAAGGTCGTATTGCAGAAGTGCTTCAGGCGCCAGCCCAAAGGCCTGGCAGGCACGTTGCAAACCTTCTTGTCGCAGGCTCCAGGCAAGGCTCTGTTTTGGCAGATTGATACACAGAGGGCGCCGATAGCCTTGGCTCAAGGCGTGATGCACCGCTCGATGCTGCCCCGTTTCATCGTCGGGCACATAGCTGACCAGGCGAGTGTCATCGGCCAGGCAATTGGCGAGTACCAGTGGTTTGCTTTTCAGGCGCTCGGGGATGCTCACCTGGCGCAATCCCATGGCACTGAAGATCAACCCGTCGGGACGGTGCGACATCATCAGGTCGATGTTCTGGTCGGTGGGCGGGTTGCTCAACAGGTTGAGGATAAACACATTCCAACCGGCTTGCTGCGCGGTCTGCTCGATGGACAGCAACAGCTCGACTGCGAAAGGTGTGGTCGCGGTATCCAGTGCGAACACACCGATGGTTCGCGCCTGGAGATTGTCCCCGCGCATCCTGCGCGCCGAAAGGCTCGGTACGAATTGCAGTTCGTCAATGGCGCGACGCACCCGCTGAAGGGTTTCGGGGCTCAGTTTTTCCGGATTGTTGAGCGCTCGAGAAACCGTCATCAGGGACACGCCGGCCAGCTGTGCAACGTCTTTCACTGAAGTCATGCGAGGTGCGGCCAGTCAGGTTGACGCCGAATCATGACACAGGCTCCGCGCTTGTCGCGACTCGAATGACATTGCTCATAGCCATGCGGAAGCCAGCGGCCATGCATTACCAATGGAGACGCGTCCGCCAGCCCCGCTTGCCAATAGTTTTACCCCCAGGCTGTCGGGCCGCGGATAGACGCGGCTGCTGAGGCTGAAGCGGCCGTCTTGCTCAAACACCTCGATGGACGAACGATCCAGAAACACCCGCAGGTGCAAGGACTTCTGGGCGTGGTCTATCGCCACGCTGCGCTGACCGCTCACCTGCGCGCCCGAACGACTGCGATCCAGTACCAGGCGCTGCAGCGAAGCGTCGTAATAGAGCAGGGTTTGTTCGTCGCCCTCGGCACTGCAACGCAAGGCGATACCCAGGTGACCTTCGGCGCAGCCGAGCAAATCCAGATGCACATGGAGCTCGAGCCTGTCGCCATTGACCTGTGGCACCCATTCGTAGCCCGGTCCAACCCACGCAGAGGTGTGCGGCAGCGGTGCCTTGCGTAAAGCGGTCAATTCCCGGGCCGGAAACACCCTGAGGCGGTCGGCATGCAACTGCAGTTCCCGGGGTAGGCCGAGCATGCCGCACCAGTGATGGGCCTGGCTCGGCATCGGACTTTCCCACATGTCGAGCCACGCCCACACCAGGCGCCGACCGTCAGCAGCCACCAGCGTTTGCGCAGCATAGAAGTCATGGCCGTTATCCAGCTCGATAAACGGGTCGCCGCTGAAGTGCCATTGGCTGTCGAGTTGCCCCACGCGATAACCGGTCTGGTACTTGTTGAGCCGCTCGTAACCCTCGGGGCGCATGCCCTGGGGGGAGTACAGCAGCACGTCGCGCCCATCGAGGCGAAACAGGTCCGGGCACTCCCACATATAGCCATCGCCCTCGTTGCCGCGGGCTACATAGTCAAGGAACTCCCAGGCGCGCAGATCGATGGAGCGGTACAAGGGGAGTAAAGGCGTATCGCCCAGGCGTGCGCCGGCAATCAGGTACCAATAGTCGTTGTCCTTCCAGACCTTGGGATCACGAAAATGCATGATCGTGTCTTGCGGTGCGGTCTCGATGACGACACCCTGCTTGACGAACCGGACGCCGTCGACGCTGGTGGCAAGACACTGGACCTGGCGAATCTGGCGTTCGTCACCCACTTCCCCCAGCCAGGTGTGCCCGGTGTAGATCAACGCCAACGTGTCGCCACACACCACCGCACTGCCGGAAAAACACCCGTCGCGGTCAAAGTCATCGCCTGGCGCCAGTGCGATGGGCAGGTGCTGCCAATGGACCAGGTCAGCACTCTTGGCATGCCCCCAATACATCGGGCCCCATTTCGCGTCGAAGGGGTGATGTTGATAAAACACGTGATACTCGCCGCGAAAGTACACCACTCCGTTAGGGTCGTTCATCCAGCCTGCGGGCGGGGCAAGATGATAGTCGGGGCGATAGTCATCGGTGACGCGAGACAGGCCGGCGCTCAGCGCCTGTTGTGCAAGCTCAAGGGTCGCGGACATTGGAGCGTTCATGGGATTCACACACACGGTCATAGGGCGCCTGCTCGTACCGAGCGCTGGGCAATGTCATCCAACGGGGTTTCGAGGGATTGTGGGTGGCGCCTCAAGGCCGTGCCGTCGGCATCGAACAGGTGCAGATTGTCGATCTCTACCTGCAGTTCGACCCGATCACCCACTCGCCACCCGGCGTGGACCTCACAGCGACAGATCATCGGCTCATCCTGACCGGTATCGAGGTGCACATAGGTTTCGCTGCCCAGGTATTCGACCCCGATCACGGCGATGCCGGCTGTGCCCTGTGCCGCCTTGAGTGCTACATGTTCCGGTCGAATCCCCAGGCTCAGTTGGCTGTTCGCCGCCAGGCTTGAGCTGTCAAAGGGCAGGGTGGTCCTGCCCAATACCAGGCTTTCCACCAGGCTGCTTGCGCCTGGCGTATGCAGGAACGCTGCAAGAAAGTTCATCCTTGGCGAGCCGAGGAAACCGGCGACAAAACGAGTCGCCGGGCGTTCGTAGAGTTCTCGCGGCGAGCCAACCTGCTCGATACGTCCGCCATTGAGCACGACAATCTTGTCGGCCAGGGTCATCGCTTCAACCTGATCGTGGGTCACGTAGATCATGGTCGTGCCCAGTCGGGCATGCAGCCTGGCGATTTCATTGCGCATTTGCACGCGCAAAGAGGCGTCCAGATTGGACAGCGGCTCATCGAACAACAAGATGTCCGGTTCCCGTGCCATAGCCCTGCCCATGGCCACCCGCTGACGTTGGCCACCCGATAATTCCTTGGGTTTGCGTTGCAGCAGTTTGTCCAACTGCAGGATTTGCGCGGTTTTCAGCACGCGCTCGCGCAGGCTGGTTTTTTCGGTCTTGGCCAACTTGAGACCAAAACTGATGTTGTCGTAGACGTTCATGTGCGGGTAGAGGGCATAGGACTGAAACACCATGCCGACGCCACGCTCGCGCGGCTCCAGGTCATTGACCCGGCGCCCGTCGATCAACAGGTCGCCGGCGCAGATGGAATCCAGCCCGGCGATCAGTCGCAACAGGGTGGATTTTCCGCAGCCCGAGGGGCCGACGAACACCACGAATTCACCGGCGGCGATTTCCAGGCTGACGTCGCGAAGAATGCGCATGCCGCCCAATTGTTTGTTCACGTTGTCTAGCTTCAACTTGATCACGATGCTGTTCCTTGTCTTTGTTGGGCATCAACCCTTTAACGCACCGGTAGTGAGACCGGAAACGATTCGGCGCTGGAAGATCAGCACCAGAATCACCAGTGGGACGGTGACCAGCACCGAAGCGGCCATCAACAGCCCCCAAGGCAACTCATGGGAGCTGCCGCCGGAAATCAGGGCGATGGCTACCGGCACCGTGCGCTGCGTGTCGGTGAGGGTGAAGGTCAGGGCAAACAGGAACTCGTTCCACGCAGCAATGAAAGCCAGCAGGCCGGTGGTGACCAGCGCAGGCCAGAGCAGCGGCAATAACACGCGGGTCAGGGTGACCCAGGGCGAAGCACCGTCCATGATCGCCGCCTCCTCCAGCTCATGGGGCAGTTGGCCCATGAACGTGGTCAGCACCCAGACGGTGAAGGGCAGGGTGAAGATCGTGTAGCTCAGGATCAGCGCCCAGGGCGTGTTGTACAGGCCCAGGGCACGGATCACCTCGAACAGCCCTGACAGCACCGCGACCTGGGGAAACATCGACACGCCCAGAACCATTATCAACACCGCGCCGCGTCCACGAAACTTCACCCGGCCCAAGGCATAGGCGGCGGTCAGGCTGAGGAACAGCGCCAGCGCGACCACACTCAGGGCAACCACCAGCGAGTTACCGATTGCCCGCAGGAACGAGGCCTGGTGGAGCACGGCGGCATAGTTGGAGAAGTCGGGGTTGTCGACCCAGTAGCTCACCTGGAACAAGGCACTGGACGGCTTCAGCGACGTCACGATGGCGTAGTAGAAAGGGAACACCGCATACAGCAGCAAAATCGCGATCAGGCACCAGAATCCGACGCGCAACAGCGCTTTTTTCAGTAGGCGCGGGCTCATGAGCGAACCTCCATTTTACGGCGTCCGAGGTACAGATAAATCATGGCGATGACTGCGACGACCAGAAACAGCAAGGTCGAGGCCGCGCTGCCGTAGCCGACGTCCTGAAACTCCATCAGATGCTGGCGGGCGTACACCGACATGCTCATGGTGCTCGACGAGTTGGAGGTCAGCACATAGATGACGTCAAACACCCGCAACGAATCGAGGATGCGGAAAATCGCCGCCACCAGCAGCGCAGGCATCAGCAGCGGCAGGGTGACTCGCCAGAACACCTTCAGCGGGTGAATGCCATCGACGCGGGCGGCTTCGTAGCAATCGCCCGGCAACATCTGCAAGGCCGCCAGCATCAGCAGCGTGACGAACGGGACGGTCTTCCAGACGTCGACGATGATCACGGCCCACATCGACAAGTCGGCGTCTGCCGTCCAGGCCAGGGGCGCGTCAATCAGGCCGACACCCAGCATCAGATGATTGATGATGCCGAACTGGTCGTTGAGCATCCAAGACCAGATTTTCGCCGAGACAATGGTGGGGATCGCCCAGGGAATCAGAATCAATGCCCGCACCAAGGCGCGCCCGGTGAACTTGACGTTCAGCAGCAGCGCCACCAACAGCCCCAGCACCATTTCCAACCCCACTGAGACCACAGTGAAATGCAGGGTGTTGCGCACCGCGTTCCACCATTGTGGATCGACCAGGATGCCTGACCAACCGGTGCTGCTGTGCAGCAGATAATTGCTCAGGCCGATAAAACTTGCGTCACCGGTGTCCGCCAGGCTGGCGTCGGTCAGGCTGAACCAGAATGTACGCAGCAGCGGCCAGGCCGCCACCAGGGCCAGACACAGCAGCATCGGAGTCAGGAACAGCCAGGCGGCGCGAACCCGGCGGCGTTGTACCGGCGTTTCCAGGGCGGGCAGCAGCTCGTCACCGGACGCCAGGGTAGTGGAGACAGACATGGTGAATTTCCTTCCTTGTGGCTTACCAGTTCCGGCGCTTGATGCGTGTCAGTTCGCTTTCCAGCTCCGCCAGCGCCTGATCGACCGGCACCTCGCCGGCCAGCACGCCATGCACTTGATCGAAGAAGGCATTGGAGACACGTGGATAGCGATCGGCGGTAATCGAGGCGGGGCGCATGACCCCATCCTTGAGAATGCTGCGCAGTTGACTGTAATAAGGCATCGCCGCGAGCAGCTCGGGGTCTTGATAAAGTGACTCGATCACCGGGTTATAGGCGCCGACCAGGGCACGATGTTTCTGCTGCTGAGCACTGCTCAGGTAGCTCACCAGCTGCGCGGCAAGCTTTGGATTGGCGCTGTAACGCGACACCGCCAGGCCCCAGCCACCCAGGGTGGAGGCGTGGGTGCCGGTCTCGCCACCGCGGGGCAGGGGCGCCACGCCGACCTTGTCTTTTACGACACTGTCCGGGCTTTGTACCAGGGCCCAGACATACGGCCAGTTACGCATGAACAGCGCATTGCCCGACTGGAATACACCTCGTCCTTCTTCCTCGGTGTAGTTGAGTACGCCACGTGGGGAGATGTCTCCTACCCAGCTCTTGGCCAACGTCAGCGCGGTTCTTGCGGCCGGACTGTTGACCACGATGTCACCCTGTGGGTTGACCAACCCACCTTGCGGCTGGCTGCTGATCCACTCCAGTGCATTACACGTCAGACCTTCGTAGGCGCGGCCCTGAAAGACGTACCCCCAGGCATTGGCGTTCCCGGCGCTGCGCTCAGCCTGTTGGACTTCCCGGGCGGTTGCAGTCATTTGCGCCCAGGTCTGCGGCACCTGTTTGTGGTACTTCTCGAGCAAGTCCTTGCGGTAATACAGCAGCCCCGAATCGGTGAACCAGGGCATCGTCACCAGCCGGCCGTTCACCGTGGCGTTATCCACCTGGGCCTGGAAGTAGCCCTCGGTCGCGTTGGCAGGGAGCACCTCGCGCAGGTCCATCAGATGGTTGGCCAGCATCCCCGGCCATACCATATCGATTTGAATGATGTCGATGTCGCTGGATCGGGCACTCAGGATTTGTTGGTAGAACGACAATCTTTCGGTGGCCGAGTTAGGCGTGGAAACCACTTCGACGCTGTTGCCGGTCTGCTTGGACCACGCTTCGACAGCCTCCTTGCACAGCTGCAATTCAGCACCCACCGCACCGCAGGAGATCGTCAGATTGGCGGCAGTCGAGAGGGATGGAAGCCCGACACAAAGGCCGAGCAGCGCAGCAGGAAGGAGCGATTTGAGCTGTTTCATAAAGCCCTCTTTATTTTTGTTTTTAGAAAAGTTAACGTTAACATTGCCAAATGTAGCAGCGTATTAGCGATGAGGCATCCTTTTTTTCACGGTTTTTGACAATTCAAAAGCCGAAGAAAAAAGACCATTGCGCGAACACAAAAATAAAAACAAAACAGGGAAATCCACATGCAGAAAGCATCAAGCTGGCTTCTCGCAGGCGTGCTCGGCACCGCGGCGGCCACCTCTCACGCTGCGACGCTGGAAGAACGCATGGCTGCGTTCGAGGCCCGTGCCAGCGCCGCGGAAAAACGCGCTGCGGCTGCCGAACAGCAAACCCAGGCCCTGGCCAGGGAACTGCAACAACTCAAACTCGCCGCTCCCGCGCTCCAACCGGTGGCATCCACTGCAAACGTTGCCACGCCGACGCTGGACACGCGGCTGGCAAAACTCGAAGCCCGGCAACAAAGCCTGGAAAAACAAGACAGTGGCGCATCCCTCACAGACGGATTCAGCTTCAAGGGCTACGCCCGCTCGGGGTTGCTGGTCAATGACGGTCTGGGTGGTGGTCGTGGCGGCCCTTATACAACCCCGGCCGGTTCCGTCGGCGGTGCCGTGGGGCGACTCGGTAACGAGGACGACACCTATATGCGGATCGACCTGTCGAAAGAGCAATACGCGCAGAACGGCACCCGCTCAAAATTCACCGTGTCCATTGCCGATGGCGTAGAAAGCTCCAACGACTGGACGGCCGACGAAAGCAACCTGAACGTGCGCCAGGTGTTTACCGAACTGGACCACATTGCGGCGTTCAAGGGGAACTCGGTGTTTGAGAATTCCACCCTCTGGGCAGGCAAGCGGTTTGACCGGGACAATTTCGATATCCACTGGTTGGACTCGGACGTCGTCTACCTGGCTGGCACCGGCGGTGGCATCTACGACGTGCAGATGAACAAGAACTGGCGCTCGAATTACTCGTTGATCGGGCGAAATTACGGGGAGTTCAGTGACGGCGGCGTCAATGCCGATGTTGAAAGCTACATCCTGACCTCCAACCAGTTCTTCGACAATGGGCAGTGGCAGTGGATGTTCAACGCCATTGGCGCTAAAGAAAACGACATCGGCACCCGCAACAATGAGGTGGGCCTGACACCTGCGGACTCCGGCCTGCACAGCATGGTGGCCAATCACCAGAAGAACTTTTTCGGCAGGGAAGGCTTCTTCAAAACGGCGTTGCTCTATGGGCAAGGCCTGGGGGCAGAGGTCAAGAACATCGGCTCGGACGGCGAACTGATCGACGACGCCCGCGCTTTGCGTCTGGCGCTCTATGGTGAGACGCCCATCGCTCCCGGCTGGCGCATCGGTCCCAGTCTACTGGCCGAACAGAGCAAGGACCGGTACGTCAAGGGCGACGACTACCGCTGGATGACGCTGAACGTGCGCCTGGCCAATGAAATCAACAGCAATTTCGAGATGGCCTACGAGATGAGCTGGCAAACCATGGACCTCGATCCCAAGGGTTACCTGCAACGCAATGCAGTCGACGGCAACTTCTGGAAGTTCACGGTCGCCCCGACCTTCAAACCTGATTTTGGAGACCTTCTCACACGCCCCGAACTGCGGGTGTTCGCCAGCGTCATGAACTGGTCCTCGGATCTGGACAGATACAGCGCCTCCGACTCCTTCGGCAAGGCTGACTTCAACGCAGGCGGCGTGTGGCAATACGGCATACAGATGGAAACCTGGTTCTAGTTGGACGGGGGCGTCTTCTGAAGCTGGATTCGAGATGCCCCCGGTATTGCCGCTTTGATCACGTGCGCCTTGCTTCTGTTTCCCAGGCATGAGAAGGGCAGGTCGAGCGGGCACAGGTCAGGATTGGTTGGTCTATGGCGAGTGCCTGTGAGGGACTGGGTGGTGACAGCAGCCCGGAGTTTCTACAAGCTATCCGGATCGCCAAAAAACATCTGAATCCGCGAACGCAACCAGCGCTCACCCGGGTCGTTGTCCTGGGAGCCGCGCCAGGCCATGTGCAGTTCGAAGCTGCGCACCGGAATCGGTGGATCTTCGGCGCGAACGCCGCCAGCGGCGGTCAGTGCGTCGGCGGTGTAGTCGGGCACGATGGCGATAATGTCAGTGCCCGCCAGCAACGTGCTCAGGCCATTGAACTGCGGTACGGCCAATACCACGTGACGCTTGCGGTCCAGTTTCTCCAGTTCTTCATCGATGAAACCGCTCAGGTCCCCGGCGAAGGACACCAGCGCATGGGGCCGGGCACAGAATTCGTCCAGGGTCAGCCGGCCCGGCGCGGTGTCGGCCCGCAGCACTTTGGGCATGCTGCGCCGCAAGACTTTACGCTTGGCGTTGGCCGGCAGATCCTCGGTGTAGCTGACGCCGATGGAGATTTCACCGGACGCCAGCAAGCCCGGCATCAGAATGTAGTTGACCCGGCGCACGACCAGGACAATCCCCGGAGCTTCGGCCCGCAGGCGCTTGAGCAGCATCGGCAACAGCGCGAACTCGGCGTCGTCCGACAGGCCGATGCGGAACACCGAGGTGCTGGTGGCCGGGTCGAACTCCGCCGCGCGGCTGACCGCCGTGGAGATCGAATCCAAGGCTGGGGAGAGCAGGGCGAAGATTTCGACCGCCCGGGCCGACGGTTCCATGCTGCGACCGGTGCGCACGAACAGCGGGTCATCAAACAGGTTGCGCAGGCGTGACAGCGCGGCACTGATGGCTGGCTGGCCGAGGAACAGCTTCTCGGCGGCTCGGGTCACACTGCGTTCATGCATCAATGTTTCGAACACGATCAACAGGTTCAGGTCGACACGACGCAGGTCATTACGATTCATCTGGGGTCCTGGCAGATTCAGCAAGCTTGACGTGAGCGGCCATATGAGAACAATGACCGGCATGAATCTTACGGGGAAAGACTGGTACTCTGCACCGGCTAATTGCTTTTTCTTAGGGATAGGCCCTACAAGACTGGGTTCATTTTCTTGCTGCGGAATCAATGACAGGCATGTCGACTATTAATAGCCACTGATGGTCTTGGGTACAAAGCCCGGATAGAGTTCATGGCATTAGAGGTTACTTTGACGAGGTTTGCGATGTCCCGCACGATCCGTTTTCACAAGTTTGGTGGTGCCGAGGTGCTCAAATGCGAAGAGCATGCGGCGGCTCTTCCTGCGCCAGGAGAAGTGCAGGTCCGTGTCGAAGCGATCGGCATCAGCTGGTATGACACCCTGTGGCGCCAGAATCTGGCGTCGTCCCAGGCGCGCCTGCCGTCGGGCCTTGGTCATGAAATGGCTGGGGTGGTGACGGCTGTCGGAGACGGTGTCGACGACCTGGCTCTAGGCGACAAAGTTGCCAGTTTCCCTGCCGAGAGCCCTAACGATTACCCGGTGTACGGTGAGATCATCGTGTTGCCGCGTACCGCGCTGACCCGTTATCCCGACGTGCTCACCCCGATCGAAGCCGCTGTGCACTACACGCCACTGCTGATCGCCTATTTCGCCTACGTGGACCTGGCACGGGTCAAGCCGGGGCAGTTTGCCCTGGTCACTGATGCCAGTCATTGCGCCGGACCATCCTTCGTGCAACTGGGCAAGGCCTTGGGTGTACGGGTGATCGCGGCCACCAAGACCGCTGATGAGCGTGAGTACCTGCTGTCGCTCGGCGCCGAAAAAGTCATCGTCACCGAAGAGCAGGACTTGCTGATGCAAATCAACAAGCTCACTGATAACCGTGGCGTCGATGTGGTGTTCGATGGCCTCGGCGGGCCGCAAATGTCGCTGCTCGGTGATGTGCTGGCGCCGCGGGGCAGCCTGGTGCTGTATGGCTTGCAAGGCGGCAACCAGACGCCGTTCCCGGCCTGTGCGGCGTTCCAGAAGAACATTCAGTTCTTTGTGCACTGCATCGGCAATTTTACCGGCAAGCCGGAACTGGGCATCATCCAGGATCAGGTTGCATTGCAGCGGGCGCTGCGTGATATCAATCAACTGACCGCCGATCGCGTGCTGTTGCCGCTCAAGACCCGGGTGTTTCCATTCTCCGAGTTTGTCGAAGCCCACCGTTACATGGGCGAATGCCCCTGCCGTGAACGCGTTGCCCTTCAGGTAGTCGACCCCGCCTGATTCCTCCTCCGCGCAAGAGTCAGCATGGCGACTCTTGCGCTGCCTTCGGCCTGAACCTGCTTTCCTTCCTTTCTTCTGCCATTGCCGCTCCGTTCGGCAATGACGCCCTGGTGCGCGGCAATCACGCCTTCGCCTGGGCGGTCCAGTTCACTCAACACCCAAAAAGCGTTTAATCCCCAGAGAACTGAACTGGTTTTTGCCCTCAATCTGTATCTTCTAATCGTTATTTAAGTCCTGATAATTGAACGCTGATTTCCATCTCAAGGAAGAAGTCGTGGCGCAGTACAAGTTTCTAGAGAATCGTCATCCTTCGGGCAAAGGTGCATCAAGCGTTAATTGTTTTAACGCCATCAATCGACTGTGGGAAAAACTGACTGGGGCAGGGGGACAATTGAAGTTAGGCATGTTCTTTGTTTTTCGTACTCATTGTCTGAAGGATGCTGTCGGAATCTTCCTAGGACGCAGGGCGGAATCGCTGAAACCCAATGCCTCAGCGGCTTGCAGACACGTACCGAGGCGAAGCGGGCGAACTCCCCAGCTTATGTATCAAATAATTACGACAAGCAAAGCTTGAGCGTATTACCAATACTCTTTGCAGTACTAGAACAACCTTCCAGATCAACCCGTCGCCCGGTCACGCTATGCCAGTGCGACGCCGATATTTGAATTTCCAGGTATATGGCTATGAGTTCAATTCATGAGCAGGCAATGAATCACGTGTATCAACAGATATTGCAGCGACTGTCAGGTTTTTATTCCCGCGCGGAACGGACGGCGTTGCAGCTTTTGATCCAGCGTTTAATTGTCGCCGCTGGCGGCATCGACCGGATCGGCGACTATCGTGTGTTGACGGTCCAGAACGGCAGCCGGGACAGTTTTTATGTCCTGACCGCCTTGCGGGCCGCACAGTTGAGCATCGCCGGCAGGCATCCGGTGACCTTCGACTTGCGTGTCGCCACGCCACGCCTGAGCGAAACCACCCAGGCGACCCTGGAAAACATCCACCGCTGTTACAGCGCGCTGTTCGTCTACGACGACCCCCGGGTGGAACTGCTGATGGCGGATAACCGCGAGGTGGTGCCGTTCAATCACAAGCAGCCATTGTCGGCGGCCGGGCATGAGGCCAATCGCATGGACACGCTGGTTCTGGGCCACCTTCGCTCGATCGACAGCCCCTTGGAAGTAGGCGATCACGGTTACCTGGCGATGGCGGAGTTCTATCGGCATATGGCTCGCTGGGAGCGCGGCGTGGACTCGTTAGTCAGCAGTGATACGCCTCGCGAGCAAAAACAGTTCATGTCGGGCCTTCGACGTGCCGCTCGCAAGGTCGGCCTGGCGACTGACCCGTCCAGCGGTTTCGACAGTCTCTTCGCGCAACTCGATACCTTGGGCGCTAGTCCCTACCTGGGCTTCTATGGTCAGGACCACGAGGGCGCGTGGAAACCCGAGGGGCACTTCGAGGCGTGTCGGCGCGTGAGTCACATCGGTATCGACGACCTGATCGTCGACAGTTCGCAAGAAACCAACTGGCCGCTGTTCAGTGAATTCCTTCGGGTGCGGACCGATGAACTCGTCGCATCGGCGCCGGAAAACGAATACCTGAGCCCACTGCTGTCAGCTCACCTGCATGGCCTGCAGGCCTGCTATCTGCAGGGGCGCAGCTATGAGGCAGGTTATGGCGACTATGTACAACGGGCGATCATGATCATGCATCGCAAGCAGTTGCCCGAGCACGTCTGCGAGCAGGCACGCATGCTGTTCGGCCCACCCACGGCCATCCCCGAGCGGCGCGCCCAGGCCGCCAGCGACGCGCACAAGACCCTGGGGCTCAACGAAACGCAACTGGTGTGCATGTTGTTCGCGCCCTTCGTGGAGCAAGGCGCTGGCCTGGAGCACTTCCTGCGCTGCTGTCATCCCGGCATGCTGGTGGCGATGCCCGATCTGCACAAGGCCATGCAGGGCGCGGCCATTGCCGATCAGGTGGCGCAATGGATGGTCGACGTCAGTGGCCTGTCCATCGATATGCTCGGCAAGCTGTATCGGGCGAGTATCACGCCGCCGGAGCAGGAGCAGGCGTCGGGGATGGATGCGCAGCAACCTGTCGATGACATCGACATTGAAGAAGCCGGGCAGGGCGACGATGCCATGCGCGAACGTGCGGCACGGCATTGAGGGGCAGGATTTGACGGATTCATTCGCCACGTCGCCTGGCCCAACCCCATGAAAGGTTGCCGGGAAACAGACTTCGCGTATCAGGCGGTTTATCGTTACCTCACCACCCTGATCAACGAACTGGGCGCCGACGCCCGAGTGCGTTTGCCGTCGTTACGGCAACTGGCCGAGCGCCTGAACGTGTCGATCTCTACCATCCAGTACGCTTATTCGTTGCTGGAGAAGGAAGGGCGGGTCTATTCGGTCGCCAAATCCGGTTATTACGCGTTGCCAGTACCCTGCGTCGCGACGCTGGGCGGCGGTGATGATTTGCTCGAGACCCTGTATGTCAATGCACGACGACCGGGAATGCTGGTACTCAGCGCTGACGAGCCTGCGTCGATGCAACCGCTGGACAGCCCGCTGTTGTTACTGGAGCGTGAGCTGCTGCGTCAGTATCCGCGCTCCTCACAAATGCCCTCGCAGCCTTGGGGCGAGCTGGAACTGCGCACCGCGCTGGCGGCTCGCTACACGTCTTCGCCGGCCCGGTGCTGGAACGCCGACGATGTTTATATCGGCGCTGATCTGCGCGGTGTATTGGAGATTCTGATCGCCGTGCTGGCGCTCAAGGGCGCCACGGTGCTGATCGAATCACCCTGCGACTGGACCGTCCTGCGCTTGCTGCAGGCGGCCGATATCGACGTAATCGAACTGCCACTGCTGGCGGATGGGGAGATCAATGTCGAGCAACTGGAACAATTACTGACGAGTAAAGCGGTCCGCCTGGTCATCCTGTCCTCGGTCCTGAACATGCCCAGGGGCACGCTCGTTCCTGAAAACAACCGTCGCGCCGTCGCGCGCTTGCTGGATCTGCACGGCACATGGGTGCTGGAGAACGACAGCTATACAGACCTGGCGTTCGAAGCCGGGGTGACGCCTTTTCGAGACTTGCTCGACCCGGACCGGCTGATCGTCTATTCCACTTTCGAAAAAACCATCGGCCCCGAGGCCCCCTACGGCTATGTGTTGTCGCGACAGCTGACGCTGGAGTTGCAGCGACATTTCCTGCTACGCGCGTTTCGTCTGTCACCGATTCGCCAGAAGGCCATTGCCCGTTTGTACAGCAACGGACGGATCGATCAGCACTTGCTGGTGCTGCGACGATTGTTGCGTGAAGGTGCGCTCTCGACAACGCAAATGCTGCGCGAGCGGCTGGGGGACAGCCTGCAATGGCTGGAGCCCCAAGGGGGCGCAACGATCTGGACCCGATCTTCGCGACGCGTCGATCTGCGACGGGTGTTCCAGCGGCTGCTTGCGCAACGAATCGTCATTGCGCCGGGGGAACTGTTCAGTTTGCAAGGGCTGTACGCACAACATCTGCGCCTGACCCACGCCTTGAGCGGTTCACACGATCTGGATACTGCACTCTGTGCGCTGGCCGATGCCTTGAGACTTGAGCAATCGTAATGGAGGGCGATGGATCGAACCCATCGCACCACGGTCGAACTGTCAGTAAACTGCATCCATTTTATCGAGCCACTCCATTCAGAGGTTTTGCATGACAGTCAGTCCATTTGCGGGCAAGCCGGCACCGGCAGAGTTGTTGATCGATATCCCGCGACTGGTGACGGCCTATTACACCGGCCGGCCCGACGCCTCGGTTTCGACCCAACGGGTGGCTTTCGGCACCTCCGGTCACCGTGGCAGTTCCTTCGACCTGGGGTTCAACGAATGGCATGTGCTGGCTATCAGTCAAGCGATCTGCCTGTACCGTGAAGCCCAGGGCATCAACGGCCCCTTGTTCCTGGGGATCGATACCCATGCGCTGTCTACCCCGGCAGGCGCCAGCGCGCTGGAGGTATTCGCTGCCAACGGGGTCACAGTGATGATCGCCGAGGCAGATGAATACACGCCCACGCCGGCGATCTCCCACGCCATTCTTTGCTACAACCGTGGGCGCACCACCGGCCTGGCAGACGGCATCGTCATCACCCCGTCCCACAATCCGCCGCAGAGTGGTGGCTACAAGTACAACCCCACCAACGGCGGCCCGGCCGATACCCATATCACCAAATGGATCGAAGCCAAGGCCAACGAGCTGCTGGCAAGCCAGTTGGCCGGCGTTAAGCGCATCAGCTATGAGCAGGCCCTGAAGGCCGACACCACTCACCGTCACGACTACGTCAACACCTACGTGGCGGACCTGATCAATGTCATCGACTTCGATGCCATTCGCGCTGCCGGCTTGCGCCTGGGCGTGGACCCGCTGGGCGGAGCGGGGGTGCGCTACTGGCCCGCCATTGCCGAGCATTACCGCCTGGACCTGGACGTGGTCAACACCCAGGTGGATTCCACCTTCCGCTTCATGACCGTCGACTGGGACGGACAGATCCGCATGGACCCGTCCTCCAGCCATGCCATGCAGGGGTTGATTGGCCTCAAAGAGCGTTTCGATGTGGCCTTCGCCTGCGACCCGGACCATGATCGCCACGGCATCGTGACGCCGTCCGGCGGCTTGCTGGCGCCGAACAACTATCTGGCGGTGTCCATCGACTACCTGTTCCAGAACCGGCCACAGTGGCGCGCCGATGCCGCCGTGGGCAAGACGGTGGTCAGCAGTGGTCTGATCGATCGCGTGGCCCAGCGCCTGGGGCGGCGTCTGTATGAAGTGCCGGTAGGCTTCAAGTGGTTTGCCGACGGCTTGTTCGACGGTTCCTTGGGCTTTGGTGGCGAAGAAAGCGCCGGCGCCTCGTTCCTGCGCAAGGACGGCGGTGTGTGGAGTACCGACAAGGACGGCCTGATCCCGGCGTTGCTGGCGGCCGAAATGACCGCGCGCACCGGTCGCGACCCAAGCCAGGCCTACCGTGCCCTGACCGATGAACTGGGTGAGCCGTTCTCCGTGCGCGTCGATGCCAAGGCCAGCCCGCAACAAAAGGCGCTGCTGAGCAAGCTGGCACCGGAGCAGGTTGCCTCCACTGAGTTGGCCGGGGAGACCATCCAGAACATCCTCAGCCATGCACCGGGCAATGACCAGGCCATTGGCGGCCTGAAGGTCATGACTGAAAACGGCTGGTTCGCCGCGCGGCCATCAGGCACTGAAGACATCTACAAGATCTACGCCGAAAGCTTCATCGGTGATGAGCACCTCAAGCAATTGGTGGTCGAGGCGCAGGCATTGGTCGATGGAGCCATTTCCAGTCAGTGATTCAAAACCCATCGCGAGCAGGCTCGCCCCACATTGGCGCTACGGTGCACGCCGACCTCTGTGGGAGCGAGCCTGCTTAAGGTGGGTCGGGCGACACTGATGGCCATGTGCGACAGCACTTTCACTTCATCGCCTAAATCCATGACTTAAAAGCTTTTGAGTGGAATCCGCTGGCAAATACAGACACCATAGCCGCCATGGTTCTGAACACCGGAGTCCCCCAGCGTGTCGCAACACACTCCCGATCTTCCCCCCGAACTTCTGCCCCTGGCCCAGATGCCTTTGCTCAAGCGCCTGGCCGCGCGTTTTCTGGGTCATGGCCTGACGCGACTTCGAGCCCAGCATCGGGCTTCCTGGCTACACGGCCAGGCCGATGGCTTTCGCAGCGGGCATAGCGCCGGTTTTGACTACGGCTATAAGGAAGGCAAAGCCGATGGACTGGAAGAGGGCCGGCAGGTCCTGCTGATCCGAGATTTCCGAAGCACCGAGCACCCGGCACCGAAAGCCGATGAGCTGTTGTTCGATGACTGGCGCCTGCCGTTGACCGCCGAACTCAAGAAGCGCATCAAGGCCGATGTTGCCCGATTGCTTCCCGCTCACGCCCAGCCGAGCGCCGCGCAGTGGAAAATGATCCTGAGCGATACGCCGTCTACCTCGGTCGTCGCGGGCGCAGGCGCCGGGAAATCCACAACCCTGGTGCTACGCCTTGTGCTGCTGTCCCACTACCTGGGTTTTGAGTTGGATTCGATGACCGTGGTGACCTTCACGCGGGAATCGCGCAAGGACTTCATTCACAAGCTCATTGAAGTTTTTGCCCTGTGGGGGCGGACAATCAGCCTCAAGGAAGCTCGCGATCTGGTGCGGACCTTCCATTCACGCATCTTGCCCATGGTGCGCAGTCTGCCCGGGTTTGAGCGGCTCCAGGCGTTTGAAACCCTGAGCCATCGTAACGAGACGGCTGATGATGACGCCCAGGGCAATCCCTTTGAGCTGCGCATCAACGATGCTCAGCGCCAACAGCTCAATGCCTGCTATCACGGTCTTTATCAACGCGATGAGCGTTTTCGCGAACTGATCAAACCGATGTCCCGGCACGCCTTGCAGCTCAGGGAGCTGGAACGCGACCATCCCGATGTGCAGAAACGGGTGGCCGTGACCGAACTGGCCGCCCAGCGCGATGAAGAGTTGTGCGATGCGATCGAAGACCTGTGGTTTCGCGCCGGTGCCTGGCCGATCAAGGGCATCGAGCCAAAGCGTCAGACCTTCCAGATCAACGGTGCGACGTTTCATTGCCACGGCTACGTTCCAACTCTGGACGCCTGGGTGATGCTGGGTTTCGACCCGCGGGAAGATGCCCGGATCAGCCGGCCCGGCGCCAAGCTGAGTATCCGCGCAGAGTGGGCAGTAAAGCGCACCCTGTTTCAAGCTTTCTGCTCTAAGCCATTGATATGGCTAGATAGTTATGAGGCGTCAAAGCGTGTACTGAGCGTGTTGGCCGGGGATGCCAGCGCAGGCCCTGGGTTCGACTACAAGGTAAAAGGCGAACTGGCTTCGGCACCGTTGCTGGATTGTTTCGTTGCGGCTGCCGGCTTTATCGAGAACCTGGGTCTGGACGTCCCGGACGCCGTGGGCCGGATGTGTTTTGCCCAGGATGACCCGGATCGTTATTTCTTTGAGGCCCTGAGTCGCTACTGGCGAGCATTTGAAGACCACCTGCTTGACCAGTCGCCGCCCGTCATGACCTATAACCGAATGTTCGCGTTGTTCAGTGAGCACTCCCCCGAGAACTTCAAGCTGCTGAGCGATGCGACATTGCGTCCTCTGTCGCACTTGATGATCGACGAGTTTCAGGATGTCTCGCCGCAGATTGTTTCCTGGCTTCGCGCCAGCCTGCGGGAAGTGCGCAGCCGCGGCCCTGCCATGCATGTCGGCCGAGGCGCCCAGCGTTCCTCCTTGCTGTGCGTGGGTGATGACTGGCAATCGATCTATGGCTGGCGCGGCAGTTCACCCAGTTATTTCATGGCGTTCAACAAACAGTTTCCTTCACCGGCAAACACCCGGGTCATGCTCACCGATAACTACCGCAGCCACCAGCACATCATTGACGCCGCCGAACACGTGGTGCGTGCGGCTGCGGCGATTCCCGGCAAAAAGGCCAAGGCCAGCGGCACGCCTCGAACCTTGAGCCCGGTCAATGTGTTGGACAGAGACGACGAAGGCTTGGCCAAGCGCCTGGACGAGCACTACCGCAAGGGCGATTCAATCTTGATGCTCTATCGAAAAAGCAGCGATAAGCTATTGATTGAAAAACATATTCAACCAACAGTTAATGTGGATTCTAGCTTGCCATACCCGGCGAGACGCCTCCGGCAGATGACCTACCATAGCGCCAAGGGGCTTCAGGCCGACGCGGTGTTTTTGCTCGGTGACTGCCAGCACTCCACCAGTTCCCCCTACAAGAATCAGGTCTACCGAATGGCCGGGCTTGGCCAGGAGGGCGATGCCGAGCCGTACGACACGGCACAGAAAGACGAGATTCTGCGCCTGGCCTATGTCGGCATTACCCGGGCGGTGCAGCATTGCTATTGGTATGTCGATGGGCAGGACACCCAGGTCAACAAGGCGCCCAAGGCGTCGGATCGGATAGGGACCGGCAAACCGTTCTTTGTCGATCATCGCCGCGCCCGCAGTTGAGAACTTCGGGGCACGAACAAAACTGTCAAGCAAAAAGAAGCCCACTGCTGTGGGCTTCATTTTTCAGGAGGCAAATCGTCGCAAGCCAACTGGTGGCACGAAAGCTTCCAGCTCGGCTTCCACCGCTTCGATTATTCGCTCCACGTCAGGGGCGTTCATCACTGTCGCGCAGGGGATGCCCGCAATCGCGATCATAGTCTCGCCGCTGGCACGGTCAAACAGCCGGGCGACCATACTGCCCGGTGCGTCCATGCTGGCCTCGAATCCCATGGGATGAAAATGCCAGCGCATCAACTGGCAGGCGTTGGGAAACGTAACCTTGCTGAAAGATCCTCTATTCATCTGTTGCCCACCTTCTTCATCAAGCGCTTCCGTTTGCTCATAGTCAGGAAGGAAGAGCCATCATGGCTCTACCAGTGAGAACTAAAAATAGCACCTGAAAATGAATGTCATGTGGCTTTTTTCAGGTCGTTTGGCGATTGGTTCACTTTTTTTGATCTGCATCACGACTTATGCCGTTTTGATCCTGGCCTCACTTTCTATGGGCGAAGATGTCATCACGCCCATCCAGAGGCTCTGGTTCACGGCATTTCAAGACAACGACCCAAGCCAGCAACATCAAACACGTGGCAACGATGAAGGTGAGATGCAAGCCATTTACCACTGCTTCGGGAGCTGCCTGGGCGATACCATTCGTCGGTACAGAGAGCGCAAACACCGCACCGAGCGCCGATGCTCCGGTAAAGAAACCCAGATTACGCGACAGATTGAGCAGCCCTGAGATGACGCCGCGCTTGCCCGCGGGCACGTCCGCCATCACCGTTGTGTTGTTGGCCGTCTGGAACAGCGCATAGCCAAGGGTCGTTACCGCGATAGCGGCGACATAGCCGCCCACACCGAGGGTCGGTGACATCAACGACAGCATCAGGCAGCCGAGAATCATGATCAGCAGCCCAACGAGTCGCACGGGGCGCACGCCAAAGCGGTCCACCAGGCGCCCGGCAGGCACCCCCGTCAGGGCAGCGACCGACGGTCCTGCCGCCAACACCAACCCCACCAGCGCGGCAGGCAGCCCAAGGGCGACGGATAGATAAAAAGGCCCCACCAGCAGCGTCGCCATCATGACCGTTGCCACCAGAGCACTGGTCACCAGCCCGGCAACCAGCGACCGGTCCCCAAACACCCCCAAGGGAATCAACGGCGACGCGACCCACCGTTGGGCCATGACAAACAGACCGCCGCCCAGGATCGCCATCAGCAACAGCGCAATGTTCGGCCAGCCGAAGTCGCCTCGGCCCAACGTCGTGGCCAATGCATAGGCAGCAAGCGTCGCCGCCAATAACAGCGTACCCAGGGTGTCGAAGCGGGGGCGCGCGACCGATCCCTCCGGTTGCCGAGCCGGCAGTGAACGCCTGGCCAGTCCGAACGCCAGCAGTCCAAGCGGAACGTTAATCAAAAATAGCGCCTGCCAACCGAAACCGCTGATAAGTGCACCACCCAGAGAGGGGCCAAGGGCGGTGCCCACCGCAGATAGGGTGCCCAACAGCCCCATCGCGCTACCGGTCTTTTCCTCGCTGACGGTTTCACCCACCAGGGCCAAAGTCAGCGTCATCATGATCGCCGCTCCCAAGCCCTGTAACGCCCGACCAGCGACCAACAGCCAAAGCGAGGGCGCCATGCCGCAAAACGCCGACGCGAGGGTGAACAGCACGATCCCGGCCAATAGCAACCTTCCACGCCCGAGCAAATCGCCCAATTTTCCGAGGCTGACAATCAAGGTGGTAATCGCCAGTAAATAGGCGAGAACGACCCACTGAACCTGCTGGAAGGAGGCCTCGAACGCATGGGCCAGCGTCGGCAAACCGACCGTCACCACGCTGGCGCCCAAGGAGGCCAGCAAGGTCGACAGTGACAGGCTGGCCAAGGCCCAGCGCGGTGAAAAGACCCGCTGGGTGCCCGTCGCGCTCGACAGGCTGGATTGGGTATTGGCTGGTTTCATCATGTCCCCTGACTCTGACGCTCTGAAAATGGAGCTGTCAGAACGGTACGCCCGGGCATAACATGGCGGAAGACGCATGGATTGCACTTTATAACTGCATGCAGCGCCACCTATTCCAATCCAGGACTGCGCCATGTCCACACCCGACCTCAATCTGCTGATTACCCTCGACGTCTTGCTGGCGGAAGGCAGCGTGGCCCGAGCCGCTCGGCGACTGCGACTCAGCCCCTCGGCCATGAGCCGGGCGCTGGCGCGGTTGCGCGAAACCACGGGTGATCCACTGCTGGTTCGGGCTGGGCGCGGCCTGGTGCCCACACCCCGCGCCTTGGCGTTACGCGAGCAGGTCAGCCAACTGGTGCAGGATGCCCAAGCGGCGCTGCGGCCGTCCCAGGTGCCGGATCTGCGCCGGCTGAGCCGCACCTTCACGCTGCGCACCCGGGAAGGGTTTGTTGAAAACTTCGCCATCGACTTGATTGCCCGTATCAGCGAACAGGCGCCCGGTGTACGCCTGCATTTCCTGGACAAGGCCGACAAGGACAGTACGGCGTTGCGAGAGGGCACCGTGGACCTGGAAACGGCGGTCGTGGACAAGGACACCAGCCCGGAGCTACGAACCCAGGCGTTGTTCACTGATCGCCTCATTGGCGTGGTGCGCGCGGATCACCCGCTGAGCCAGGCCGAGGTGTGTGCCGCCGGTTATGCAGCGGGCGAGCACATCGGCGTTTCCTTGCGGGGCCTGGACCACAGCGCCCTCGATCAAGCCTTGCGGTCCTTGAACCTGACACGGCAGATCGCGATCACCGTCCCGGGCTTCTCCACTGCGCTGGGCCTTGCCCGGTCCAGCGACCTGATCGCCAGCGTG
Organism: Pseudomonas sp. P105; assembly: GCF_032614175.1. Classification (NCBI taxonomy): domain Bacteria; kingdom Pseudomonadati; phylum Pseudomonadota; class Gammaproteobacteria; order Pseudomonadales; family Pseudomonadaceae; genus Pseudomonas; species Pseudomonas sp. P105. Next base: position 3,080,301 of record NZ_CP126693.1, on the reverse strand, counting down.
CCTGAGCGCTATACCACCCGCCTGCGTGCCGGCATGCACAGCTTTGCGCTGCCGTTTGCGGTGCCGACATTCACGATTTCCATGCTTTGGCACCCCCGAATGGATGCAGATCCTGTGCACCGCTGGTTTCGTGGTTGTCTGCGGGAAGTGTGTTCCGGCAAAACCGTAGAGATTTAGAGGCCATTAATTAGTAGCGTTTCGCTGGCACTTAGTTGCTAAAAGTGCGACGTGATTGGCAAATAGGTGGATAACCTCATTTAATATTTAAATAGAGTTTTGTCCTACAATCTTTAATGTCGCCGGCGAAATACCTGTACTAACGGGGCGCCGTGTATCTTTTGCCGTTGTTGAAGGCGAGAGTGTGTAAAAGGGTCAAAAAAATTCGCTGGACGTTTGATTTCCAATTGTGTCAGTTTTCTTGCGTCCTCAATTGGGCGAGTGATAGGACGCTCTCGCCAGAGATTGTTCTATCTGACAAAAACTGTTCCATTGCAAACAAGGAAGTGTGTTTATGTCGAAAGTCAAAACCAGCGCTATTGATTCTGCCGAACAAATGCTCTGGGCGCCGCAGTCACTGGCGGCGGCCAGCAGTGCATTCAATCAGATCAATAGTTTCAGCCACCAATACGATCGGGGTGGCAACCTGACCGTCAATGGCAAACCGTCGTACTCGGTGGACGAAGCTGCCACCCAGTTGCTGCGCGACGGTGCGGCTTACCAGGACCGGGACGCCAGCGGCAAGATCGAGCTGACCTACACGTTCCTGACCTCTGCCTCCTCGAGCACCATGAACAAGCACGGCATCAGCGGTTTCAGCCAGTTCAGCGCGCAACAGAAAGGCCAGGCGGTCCTGGCCATGCAGTCCTGGGCGGACGTGGCCAATGTCACGTTCACTGAAAGGGCCAGCGGTGGCGACGGCCACATGACCTTCGGCAACTACAGCAGCGGCCAGGACGGCGCCGCGGCATTTGCCTATCTGCCCGGCACGGGCGCCGGTTATGACGGAACCTCCTGGTACCTGATCAACAGCCGCTACACCCAGAACAAGAATCCGGAACTGAACAATTATGGCCGCCAGACCCTGACCCATGAAATCGGTCACAGCCTGGGCCTGGCGCATCCTGGCGACTATAACGCCGGTGAAGGCAGCCCGACCTACGATGACGCCACCTACGGTCAGGACACCCGTGGCTACAGCCTCATGAGTTACTGGAGCGAAACCAACACCAGCCAGGACTTCAGCAAGGGCGGCGTCGAAGCCTATGCCTCGGGTCCGCTGATGGATGACATTGCGGCCATTCAGAAGCTCTACGGTGCCAACACCAGCACCCGGACCGGCGACTCGACCTACGGCTTCAACTCCAACACCGGTCGCGACTTCTACAGCGCATCCTCGTCTTCGGACAAAGTGGTGTTCTCGGTATGGGACGCCGGTGGCCGCGATACCCTGGATTTTTCAGGCTTCACGCAGAACCAGAAGATCAACCTCAATGGCGCCTCGTTTTCCGACGTTGGCGGCATGGTGGGTAACGTTTCCATCGCTCAGGGGGTGACCATCGAGAATGCCATTGGCGGCTCGGGCAGTGACTTGCTCATCGGCAACTCCGTGGCCAACGAACTCAAGGGCGGCGCCGGCAACGACATCCTCTGGGGCGCGGGCGGTGCCGACAAACTGTGGGGCGGTTCGGGCTCGGACACTTTCGTGTTCGCGGCCAGTTCTGACTCACGACCAGGTGCGGTCGATCAGATCCTCGATTTTGTCAGCGGTCTGGACAAGATCGACCTGACCGGCATCACCCAGGGCGCGGGCCTGCACTTCGTGAATGCGTTCACCGGTGCGGCGGGTGATGCGGTGCTGTCGACATCGGGTGGCAACAGCCTGCTGTCGGTGGACTTCTCCGGGCACGGCGTGGCTGACTTCCTGGTCAGTACCGTCGGCCAGGCGGCTGTCTCGGATATCGTGGCCTGATGTCCCCGATCCCGTGGGAGCGGCCAGCGCTCTTGCGGGATCCTTCAGGATTGAACAGATGTGCAGAAATCCCCAGCCCCAAGGCGTCCAGGCAAGTGCCTGGTTACTCGCTACGCTGATGATGTTTACCGGAGAAGCCGCCATGGCGCGCAGCCTGTTGTTAGCAGAACCTTCCCAGTTGGCCGGTCAGTGGCAGGCTGTTCTGTCGGGGCCGCAGGAGCCTGCGCAAACCCCGCCGTCCAGCATCTGCCTTGTCGAGCTCAGGGCAGATCAAACCCTGGTCGGGCAAACCGCCTGCCTGGGACAGTGGCTGGGCGATGAGCCGGTCCATTGGTTCACCGAGCCAGACGGTCTGTCACTGATTGGCAAACAGAACAGCCGGATTCACTTGCAACTGCGTCAAGAACAACACTATCAAGTCACCTTGAAATCAGGTCAGGTAGTGACACTCGAACGGAGCCCACCCCAAACCATTCCTTAACACGTTAGTACAGTTTGCGAATGCCCCAGGCGCGCCTGTTTAAACAGGCGCGCAGCGCACCGCGGCCCGATGTAAATCATTTAAAGATTGGCAAGTTGAATAACCTGGCAAAGCCAACAGCAAGGATATCTTCATGAACATGACAAGGCGCGCTGCGACGGTGCCGCTGTTTAGAGCGCTGGGCGACTATAAAAATATTCTGATCAGCGTCGGTTGTTTTACCGCACTGATTAATGTCCTGATGTTGGCGCCTTCGATTTATATGCTCCAAGTGTATGACCGGGGCCTGTCATCACAAAACGAAACCACGCTGTGGATGTTGTCGTTGATGGTGGTGGGCTTCTTCGTATTTATCGGGCTGCTGGAAATGGTGCGCAGCTTCATTGTCATCCGTATCGGCAGCCAACTGGAAAGGCGCTTGAACCTTCAGGTGTACAAGGCCGCGTTCGAGCGCAACCTGCGCCAGGGCGAGGGCAACGCCGGGCAGTCGCTGGGTGACCTTACCCACATCCGCCAGTTCGTCACCGGACCTGCGCTGTTCGCATTCTTCGACGCCCCGTGGTTTCCCGTGTATTTGCTGGTGATCTACCTGTTCAACGTGTGGCTCGGCGTGTTCGCCAGCGTTGGCACCTTGCTGCTCATTGGCTTGGCCTGTCTGAACGAAGCCATGACCAAAAAACCGCTGGGGCAGGCCAGTGTCTACTCGCAACAGTCCAGCCAATTGGCGACCAGCCACTTGCACAACGCCGAGACCATCCAGGCCATGGGCATGCTCGGCGCGTTGCGCGGGCGCTGGTTTGCCGTGCATTCGCGCTTTCTCGGCCTGCAAAACCAGGCCAGTGATACCGGCGCGGTGCTCAGTTCCCTGAGCAAGACCCTGCGCCTGTGTCTGCAATCGCTGGTGCTGGGGTTGGGCGCGTTGCTGGTGATCAAGGGCGACATGACCGCCGGAATGATGATTGCCGGCTCGATCCTGATGGGCCGGGTGCTAAGCCCCATCGACCAGTTGATCGCCGTGTGGAAGCAATGGAGCGGGGCCAAACTGGCTTATCGCCGTCTCGATGCGCTGTTGCAGGCTTACCCAGCCCAGGACGAAGCGATGACATTACCGTCGCCCAAGGGCCAGGTGAGCTTCGAACAGGTCAGCGCCGGCCCGCCGGGGCAGCGCAACGCGACGCTGCATCAGCTCGGTTTCAGCCTGAGCGCCGGGGAAGTGCTCGGGGTGCTGGGGGCGTCGGGGTCTGGTAAATCGACCCTGGCCCGTGTGCTGGTGGGGGTGTGGCCTACGTTCGGAGGCACAGTGCGGCTCGACGGGGCCGACATCCATCGCTGGAACCGCGACCAGCTCGGCCCGCACATCGGCTATCTGCCCCAGGACATTGAGCTGTTCAGCGGCAGCATTGCCGAGAACATTGCCCGTTTCCGCCAGGCCGATCCGCAAAAGGTCGTCGCCGCCGCGCAACAGGCCGGCGTGCATGAACTGATCCTGCGCATGCCCCAAGGCTACGACACCGTGCTGGGAGAGGATGGCAGCGGTTTGTCCGGCGGCCAGAAACAGCGCGTCGCCCTGGCCCGGGCCATGTACGACCAACCGAGCCTGGTGGTGCTCGATGAACCCAATTCCAATCTCGACACGGTCGGTGAAGCGGCACTGGCCGGCGCCATCGCACAGATGAAAGCCCAGGGCACCACGGTCGTGCTGGTGACCCATCGCTCCTCGGCGCTGGCTCAGGCCGACAAGCTGCTGGTGCTCAATGAAGGCCACCTACAAGCGTTCGGTCCAAGTCAGGAGGTGCTGCGGGCATTGTCCGGCCTGCCGCCATCGCAACGCGACAAACCCCAGGCAGCCCCCAACGGACTGAGCATGAGTCGCCAGTATTCGGCTGCCAGCAAACCCAGCGGCGCATGAGCAAGGATAGCGACATGAATCTGCAACACTCTCAAGACCTCGAACATCCCGAGCGCGATGCCCGTTTCTTCACCCGCCTGGGGTGGACACTGGCGCTCATTGGCGCTGGCAGTTTTTTCACCTGGGCCAGCCTGGCGCCGCTGGACCAAGGTATTGCGGTGCAAGGCACCGTGGTGGTGTCCGGCAAGCGCAAGGCCGTGCAATCGATGAGCAGCGGGGTGATCAGCCGGATCCTGGTGCGTGAAGGCGAGGCAGTGAAACAGGGCCAGCCGCTGTTCCGCCTGGACCAGACTCAGACAGCCGCCGATGTGCAAGCACTGCAGGCCCAGTACCGCATGGCCTGGGCTAGCCTGGCACGTTGGCAAAGCGAGCGGGACAACCTCCCACAGATCAGCTTTCCGGCCGAACTGAGCCACGACCCCGACCCGCGCCTGGCGCTGGTGCTCGAAGGCCAGCGGCAGTTGTTCAGCAGCCGCCGCGAAGCGGTGGCCCGGGAGCAGGCCGCGTTGCGCGCCAATATCGAAGGTGCCACGGCGCAACTGGCGGGCATGCGCCGGGCTCGCAATGACCTCAATGCCCAGGCCCAGTCCCTGCGCCAGCAGCTAAGCAACCTGCAACCGTTGGCAGACAACGGCTACATCCCGCGCAATCGTCTGCTCGATTATCAACGGCAACTGTCGCAAGTGCAGCAGGAACTGGCGCAGAACAGTGGCGAAAGCGGCCGGGTGGAGCAGGGCATCGTCGAGTCCCGCCTCACGCTTGAGCAACACAACGAGGAATACCAGAAGGAGGTGCGCAGTCAGTTGGCCGAAGCGCAGCTCAAGAGCGAAACCCTGCAACAGCAACTCAAGTCTGCCGCGTTCGAGCTGCAACACAGCGAGATCCTCGCCACCGCCGACGGCATCGCCGTGAACCTGGGCGTACACACCGAAGGCGCCGTGGTCCGTCAAGGCGATACCTTGCTGGAAATCGTGCCCCAAGGCACGCGACTGGAAGTGGAAGGGCGCCTGCCGGTCAACCTGATCGACAAGGTGGGCACCCATTTGCCAGTGGACATCCTCTTCACCGCCTTCAACCAGAACCGCACGCCGAGGGTGCCGGGGGAGGTCAGCCTGATTTCCGCCGACCAGATGATCGATGACAAGACCGCCGAGCCGTATTACGTCCTGCGCAGCAGCGTCAGCGAAGTGGCGATGGAAAAACTCAACGGACTGGTGATCAAGCCCGGAATGCCGGCGCAAATGTTCGTGCGCACCGGCGAGCGCTCGCTCATGAACTACCTGTTCAAACCGCTGCTCGACCGAGCCGGCTCCGCGTTGACCGAAGAATGAGGATGTTCGGGGGTATGAAGGGACGTAACTGGCTCGCCGCGCTAGCGGCGGTTATCTGCAACAGTGCCTGGGCCATGGGCCCATTCGAGTTCTATGAACAAGCCCTGCGCAATGACCCGGCCTACCTGGGCGCGATCAAGGAGCGCGATGCCGGCCTGGAGAACCGCGCCATTGGCCGCGCCGGGCTGCTGCCGCACCTGGGCTACAGCTACAACAAGGGCCGCAACCAGTCCAAGGTCACCTACCTCAACGACCGCGGCGCCAGCCAGCATGACGACCGCAACTACAGCAGCTATGGCTCCAGCCTGACCCTGCAACAACCGCTGTTGGACTACGAGGCCTACGCCGCCTATCGCAAAGGCGTGGCCCAGGCGCTGTTTGCCGACGAAAACTTTCGTGGCAAGAGCCAGGAGTTGCTGGTGCGGGTGTTGAGCGCCTACACCCAGGCGTTGTTCGCCCAGGATCAGATCGACATTGCCCAGGCCAGGAAGAAGGCTTTCGAACAGCAGTTTCATCAGAACGAGCATCTGTTTGCCCAAGGCGAAGGTACGCGCACCGACATCCTTGAAGCCGAGTCGCGCTATGAGTTGGCGATTGCCGAAGAGATCGAGGCCCGCAACGAGCAGGACGCATCCTTGCGCGAACTTGGCTCGTTGATTGGCGTCCCGACCCTGAACATCGGCGACCTGACGCCCCTGAGCGAAACGTTCCAGACCTTCACCCTGCAACCGGCCAGTTTTCAGACATGGCACGAACTGGCCGTGAGCAACAACCCGACCCTGGCATCCCAGCGCCAGGCCGTGGACGTGGCGCGCTACGAGGTCGAACGCAACCGCGCCGGACACCTGCCCAAGGTCAGCGCCTACGCGACGATGCGCCAGAACGAGTCGGAAAGCGGCAACACCTACAACCAGCGCTACGACACCAACACCATTGGACTTGAGATCAGCGTGCCGTTGTACGCCGGTGGAGGGGTCTCGGCGTCGACCCGTCAGGCCAGTCGCAACATGGAGCGGGCCGAATATGAACTGGACGCCAAAACCCGGGAAACCCTGATCGAGCTGCGCCGACAGTTCAGCGCCTGCCTGTCGGGGGTGAACAAATTGCGGGCATACCGCAAAGCCCTCAGCGCTGCCGAGGCGCTGGTGGTGTCGACCCGGCAAAGCATCCTCGGTGGCGAACGGGTCAACCTCGATGCCCTGAACGCCGAAGAACAGCTCTACACCACCCGACGCGACCTGGCCCAGGCCCGTTATGACTACCTCATGGCCTGGACAAAGTTGCACTACTACGCCGGCACCTTGGGCGCGCAAGACCTGGCCCAGGTGGATGAGGCATTTGTGGCCCCGGCGCTGACGCAATGACGGGCAGTGCCCAAGAACTTCGCCTGTATCGACAACCTTTCCAACAACAAAAAAAGAGGTCATCACGATGGGTATCTACGACTATAAAAACCTCGGCACCACCGAGTCCAAGGCGCTGGTCAGCGATGCAATGGCGATCATGCTGTATTCCTACCACAATCTGGACCACGGCTTTGCCGCCGGCTACCAGCAGAACGGCTTCGGCGCGGGACTGCCCGCCACGCTGGTGACGGCGCTGCTGGGCAGCACCGATTCGCAAGGGGTAATCCCCGGTGTGCCGTGGAATCCCGACTCGGAGCAACTCGCCCTGGAGGCGGTGCAAAAGGCCGGCTGGACCCCGATCAGCGCATCGCAACTGGGCTACACCGGCAAGGTGGATGAGCGTGGAACGTTTTTTGGTGAGAAGGCCGGCTACACCACCGCGCAGGTGGAAATTCTCGGCAAGTACGACGCCGATGGGCAGCTGACGCAAATCGGGGTGTCGTTTCGTGGCACCAGCGGCCCACGGGAGACGCTGATCAGCGACTCCATTGGTGACGTCATCAGCGATCTGATGGCGGCTTTCGGCCCCCAGGACTACGCGAAAAACTACGTCGGCCAGGCTTTTGGCAACTTGCTCGGGGACGTCGCGGCGTTCGCCCAGGCCCACGGCCTGACGGGCCAGGACGTGCTGGTCAGTGGCCACAGCCTCGGTGGGCTGGCGGTCAACAGCCTGGCGGACTTGAGCACCAGCCAATGGTCGGGGTTCTACAGCAGCGCCAATTACATCGCCTATGCCTCGCCAACCCAAAGCAGCACCGACAAAGTGCTGAACATCGGTTATGAAAACGACCCGGTGTTCCGGGCCCTGGACGGCTCCACGTTCACCTCCGCGTCGGTGGGCGTGCATGATGCTCCGCAGGAGTCAGCTACCAACAACATCGTCAGCTTCAACGACCACTATGCCTCGGCGGCCTGGAACGTGTTGCCGTTTTCCATCCTCAACATTCCCACCTGGATATCCCACCTGCCCACCGGTTACGGCGATGGCATGGGCCGGATCCTCGATTCGGCGTTCTACGACCTCACCGAGAAAGACTCCACCATCATCGTCGCCAACCTGTCGGATCTCGCACGCAGCAATACGTGGGTCCAGGACCTCAATCGCAACGCTGAAACCCACACCGGCAGCACGTTCATCATCGGCAGCGAGCGTGATGACCTGATCCAGGGCGGGCAGGGCAATGACTATCTGGAGGGGCGCGCCGGCAACGACACCTTTCGCGACGAGGGTGGGTACAACGTGATATTGGGCGGGCAGGGCAGCAACACCCTGCAGCTGCAGTCCTCGGTGAAAGATGCAAGCTTCGTCCAGGACGGCGCCGGGACCTTGTACGTGCGCGATGCCCAGGGTGCAATCAGCATGACCCGAGACATCGACACGCTCGTCAGCAAAGAGCCCGGTTTGTTCTGGGGCCTGCTCAAAGACGAGGTGAGCCACAGTGTCACGGCCAACGGCTTGGTGGCGGGGGACAAGCTGACGGCGTATGCATCGTCGACCGCAGGCACCTCGGCAGACGACACCTTGACCGCGCGATCATCGGGGGACTGGCTGTTCGGCCATGACGGCAACGACGTGCTGTTGGGCGGTGCGGGTAACGACACCTTTGTCGGCGGTTCGGGCAATGACTGGCTGCAATCGGGCGGCGGCTCTGACACGTTCGTTTTCAATGGCGCGTTCGGCCATGACCAGATCAGCGGTTATGATGCCGGCGACACACTGGTGTTCCTTGGCGTGCAGGGCGCCGGGGAAGGTTTCGACTACCGCCAGCACCTGTCTCAGGTCGGCAGTGACACGCTGCTTGAGGTCGGTGACAGTTCCGTGACCCTGGTGGGGGTCAATCCGGGCCAGGTAGGAGGCGAATTTGTGTTCGCCTGATCCAAGGTTGTTTTGAGTACGTGGTGCCGAGGGGATGCGTGTGTCCCCTCGGCACAAGAGGGAGTGAAGCAGTGAGCAGTAAACAAGCCTCAATCATCGGCCTGATGTGGGGACTGGCCTCGGCTGGCGCCTTGGCCGAATTGCCGGATCAATCGATTCTGACCCGCTACGGCGTCACCTCGGAGCAATTGCCCGCCGCCCAGGCAGGCGCCCCTGTCGAGGCGACGTCGCCCCGACCGCGCTTCGACGTGCAGGCAGAAAAGCCCTGGGTATCGGTGAGTCTCGGGGAAGTGAACAAACCGGCCACGACCGGAAACATCAGCATCGATCACGCTATTGAACAGGAATACAACCGCTGCCTGCGATTGAGGGATCAGATGATGCGGCGAAAAGGTGGGCTGATCAGTTGCCAAGAGGGTAGTCCGACACCCGGGATGGACATCGGATTGAGCCGATGACATGAGATCAGGCCCTCTCCGAGGGAGAGGGCCTCAATAAACTCAGTCTTCCTTGCGTACTGTCGCCACTTCATCGGCGCGAACCCGCACTTTCTTGCCGGAAATGTCTTCGAATTCGTAGAAGCCGTCGGCGGTACGGGTGTTAGGGGCATCCTTGGTCAAATACTGGGTACCGTTCTGCAAGGTCACCACCGTGGGTGACGAGCAGCCGGCCAGAGCCAGGAACGCAGCGGCGACCAGGGGCAGACCCAGAATCCTGATGTTCATATCCGTAACCTCTCAATCAAAAAGACGCGGTTCAGTTGATTAGACCGCGCCATCACTGTAGTTAACCGCCATTGGTCTCGCTTGCCGTAGGAAAGTTCATCGCCGACTGCAGGATTTCCCTCCTGAATGCGGGCGACCGCTCATCTTTTGCAGTTGCCTGGGCCCGCCGCAGCTGATATCTGTACGCATAACCAGTATTCCAGCAGGCATGGCACCTCTTTCCGTGACAAATAACCCCCTCGACGACCCTTTCTACTACCTGAACAACTTTCAGCAGGTGCTCGCCTGGTTGGCAACGCGCTATGCCGATGTGCTCAGCCCTGAGGAGCAACGCTTCATCGACGAGTTCGCCAGCTTGCCCCGTGCATCCCAGGGATTGCTGGTGCGCATGGTGATGCGCAAGGGGCTGCATTTTCGCCAAAGCAAGCTGCATTACCCTGAGATCGGTGATATTGGCAGCGCCATCGAGCCGTTGCTGGCGCGGGGCTGGGTCGAGGATCAAGCGCCTCTTGGCCTTGGCGAGCTGTTCGAGGTGCTGCTCAAACAGGAAATCATCCTGTGCCTGGGTCACCTGATCGAACACCCCAAGGCGACAAAGGGCCAGTGGCTGGAGTCCTTGCAGGATCATTTCAATCAACCACAGCCTTTTCGCAGCTGGTGCCCGTTGCTGGAAGACCGACTCTTCAGCCTGACGATCATGAACCTCTGCGATCGGTTGCGGTTGCTGTTTTTCGGCAATCTCTATCAGGACTGGTCGGAGTTCGTGCTGGCGGACCTGGGCATCTTCACCTATGAAACCGTCGAGTTCAGTGCCCAATCCCGTGGCCTGCGCAGCCGCCAGGATGTGGATGCCTGCCTCTTCCTGCACGAATGTCAGCAGCGTTTCGAAGCCGGCGAGCCTCTTGAAGAGATCGTTGCCCAAGCCCATGCCCTGAGCCTGGACAATCCGTGGCTGGAGCGACGCCGAGGCAAGCTGCTGTTCCAGATCGGCCAGCACGCTGAGCGCATCGGCGATTTCACCCTGGCCTTGCGCATTTATCAGGATTGCAACTACCCCGGCGCACGGCTGCGGATGATTCGGGTGCTGGAGCGCATCGGCGAGTACGCCCAAGCCCTTGAATGGGGTGAAGCGGCCGCACAATCACCGCAAAGCGCCGCCGAAACCCAGGCTCTGCTCAGGATCCTGCCCCGGCTGCGCCGCAAGTTGGGCGGCCCCCCGGTGCCGCGGCCCCTGGCGCGCAAGGTAGAGCGGCTGGACCTGCACCTGCCTCGTGTCGATCCGGCCTTGTCGGTGGAGTATCACGTGCAGGCCCATCTGCACGATGAAACCGCGCCGGTGCACTACGTGGAGAACAGCCTGATCAATTCGCTATTTGGCCTGCTGTGCTGGCCGGTGATTTTTGCGCCGTTGCCGGGGGCGTTTTTCCACCCGTTCCAGCGCGGGCCGGTGGACCTGCTCAACGAAGACTTTCACCACCGACGTGCCGAGCTGTTCGCGGCCTGTTTCGCGCAGCTCGACGATGGCCGCTACCGGGACACCATTGTCCGTCGTTACACCGAAAAATGGGGCGTGCAGTCGCCTTTCGTGTTCTGGGGCGCGCTGTCCGAAGAGTTGCTCCATCAGGCCCTCGACTGCCTGCCTGCCGAACACCTCAAGCACTGGTTCAGCCGCCTGTTGCTGGATATCAAGGCCAACCGCGCCGGCATGCCGGACCTGATCCAGTTCTGGCCGCAGCACAAGACCTACCGCATGATCGAAGTCAAAGGCCCCGGCGACCGCCTGCAAGACAATCAACTGCGCTGGCTGGAGTTCTGTCACGAACACCAGATGCCCGTCGCCGTCTGCTATGTGCAGTGGGTGGAGCAGGGCGCATGACCCAGGAACCTGGCTACAGCATCGCCGTTCGGGCACTGTGCGAGTTCACCGCCAAGACCGGCGACCTGGACCTGCGCTTCACGCCGTCACCCACGGCCATGGAAGGGATCGTCGGCCATCGCACCGTGGCCTCGCGGCGTAGCGAGGGTTACCAGGCCGAAGTGAGCCTGGAGGGCCGCTACCAGACGTTGAAGATCAAAGGTCGGGCGGATGGCTACGACCCGGCCTGCAACCGCATCGAAGAAGTGAAGACCTACCGGGGCGACCTGGACAAGCAACCGGCCAATCATCGCCAGTTGCATTGGGCCCAGGCGAAAATCTACGGCTGGCTGATGTGCCAGAAGTTGCAACTGCCGCGGATCAACGTGGCGCTGGTCTACTTCGACATCGTCAGCGAAAAGGAAACCTGCCTCACGCAAAGCTTTGAAGCGGCGCAGCTTGAGGTTTTCTTTGAACAACAGTGCGCGCTGTTCCTCGCCTGGGCCAAACAGGAGATGGCTCACCGACAGGCGCGCAACCTCGGCGCTCAGACGCTGGCATTTCCTCACGCCGGCTTCAGGACCGGGCAACGCCACCTGGCTGAGTCGGTGTTCAAGGCCATCAGCACTGGCCGCTGCCTGATGGCCCAGGCGCCCACCGGCATTGGCAAAACCGTTGGCACCTTGTTTCCGATGCTCAAGGCACTGGCGCCACAGCGACTGGACAAGGTGTTCTTCCTCACGGCCAAGACCCCAGGGCGCAAACTGGCGCTGGATGCGGCCCGAGTGATTACCCAAAGCGCGCCCTCGATGCCGTTGCGGGTGCTGGAGATGATCGCCCGGGACAAAGCCTGCGAGCACCCGGACAAGGCATGCCATGGCGAAGCCTGCCCGTTGGCCCGCGGGTTCTACGATCGGCTGCCGCACGCCCGTGCGGCGGCGAGCCAGATCACGCTGCTCGATCAGGCGGCGTTGCGCGATATTGCTCTGGCCCATGATATCTGCCCGTACTACCTGAGCCAGGAAATGGCCCGCTGGGCAGACGTGGTGGTCGCTGACTACAACTATTACTTTGACTTCAGCGCCTTGCTCTTTGGTCTGGCCCAGGCCAATGGCTGGACCGTCGCGACCCTGGTGGACGAAGCCCACAATCTGGTGGAGCGAGGGCGGCAGATGTACAGCGCGACCCTCGATCAGTCCGCTTTGGCGGCAGTGCGCAAAACCGCGCCCGAGACGTTGAAGAAGGCCTTGCAGCGGGTCAATCGCCAGTGGAACGCGCTGCATGAGCCCCAAGTTGCGGTCTATCAGGCGTATGGAAAACCACCGGAGAAACTGCTCCAGGCCCTGTCGCTGTGCACCACAGCTATCAGCGACTACCTCAATGACCATCCCCAGGGCCTGGACAGCGCTTTACAGGCGTTCTACTTCGATGCCTTGCAGTTTGCCCGGGTGGCGGAGTCCTTTGATGAGCACTTTCTGTTCGACATACACAAGCGTGAATACGGCCGCCAGCGAAGCGCATCGACCCTGTGCCTGCGCAATGTCGTGCCGGCCGCTTTCCTGCGACCCAGGCTGACGGCGGCCCGCAGCAGCGTGCTGTTTTCCGCCACCCTGAGCCCGCGGCATTATTATGCTGACCTGTTGGGCCCCCCGACGGACACGGTCTGGATCGACGTGGAGTCGCCATTCCAGGCGCAACAGCTTGATGTACAGGTTGTCAGCCGGATCTCCACCCGCTTTGCCCACCGCCAGGCGTCCCTGGAACCTATCGTCGCGTTGATGGCCCGTCAGTTCAGCGAGCGCCCGGGCAATTACCTGGCCTTCTTCAGCAGTTTTGACTACTTGCAGCAAGTGGCCGGACTGTTTGCCGAGCGCCATCCGCAGATTGCCACCTGGTCGCAATCACGCGGCATGGGCGAAGCACCCCGGCAGGCGTTCCTTGAACGATTCATGGAACACAGCCAGGGGATTGGGTTTGCGGTGTTGGGCGGTGCATTCGGGGAGGGCATCGATTTACCGGGTTCGCGCCTGATCGGGGCGTTCATCGCGACCCTGGGGCTGGCGCAGTTCAACCCGGTCAACGAGCAGATGAAGCTGCGCATGGCGGCTATTTTCGGCGATGGCTACGACTACACTTACCTGTATCCCGGCCTGCAAAAAGTGGTGCAGGCTGCGGGGCGTGTCATTCGTACACAGCAGGATCGTGGGATGGTGATGTTGATCGACGATCGATTTGCTGAGGCGAGGGTGCAGCACTTGTTGCCGCGTTGGTGGTCAGTTAGTCAAGAGCAGCACAACTGCTGTGGGATTGAGCTTGCTCCCACAAAGGATCTGTGGTGAATCTCATATCGCGACCAAGCTGCTGATTCCCACGGATTTAATCACTATTTCCGATGCCGCACTTGCTCCATACTTCGCGAAAATCCTTCTGGATGCCTTGGCCAAAAAAATGCTCGAAGACGCCCCCAAGACCGCACTCATCAATCAGGAACAGCGTTTTCGCCTGCTCATCGACGCCGTGGTCGACTACGCCATCTACATGACCGACCCCTCCGGCATCATTACCAGTTGGAACTCCGGTGCCAGGCGCTTCAAAGGCTATGAAGAATCCGAGATCCTAGGCCAGCACTTCTCACGCTTCTACACTGACCAGGATCGCGCCGACGGTCTTCCGCAACGGGCGCTGGACACGGCCTTGCGCGAGGGGCGTTTCGAAGGCGAGGGCTGGCGGGTGCGCAAGGATGGAACGTTGTTCTGGTCCCATGTCGTCATTGACCCGATCATCGATAGCCAGAGCGGCGACTTGCTTGGCTTTGCCAAGATCACCCGGGACCTGACCGATCGCAAGATGGCCGAGGAAACCCTCAAGCAAAGCGAACAGCAGTTTCGCCTGTTGGTGCAAAGCGTCACCGATTACGCCATCTACATGCTCGATCCAGACGGCCAAGTGACCAACTGGAACCTGGGCGCGCAACGGATCAAGGGCTATCTTCCGGCGGAAGCCATCGGTCGGCATTTTTCGATGTTCTATACCCCTGAGGACCGTGAGGCCGGTGAGCCTCAGCGTGCCTTGAGCATCGCCGCCAGTGAAGGGCGCTTTGAAAAAAGGGGCTGGCGGTTACGCAAGGATGGCACCCGCTTCATGGCTCACGTGGTCATTGACGCGATTCGCAGCGACACGGGGGCGCTACTGGGTTTTGCCAAGATCACCCGCGACATCACCGATGCCACCCGAGCACAACAAGCCTTGGAACAGGCTCGCGAAGCGCTGTTCCAGTCGCAGAAACTGCAAGCCATCGGCCAGCTCACCGGTGGCATCGCCCATGACTTCAATAACCTGCTGACGGTGATCCTCGGCAACCTGGAAATTGTGCGCAAGCGCATGCCCAGCGATCCGAAACTCATCCAATTGCTGGATAACGCCACCCAGGGCGCGCTGCGCGGTGTTTCGCTGACGCAACGGATGCTCGCGTTCGCCCGCAGACAGAAACTGTCCTCCGAATCGATCGAGCTGTCGGCGCTGGTGCAGGGCATCAGTGGTTTATTGCAAAGCTCCATCGGCCCTTCGATCCACATTCAGACCGACTTTGCCCAGGCGCTTTCGCCGGTGATGGCCGATGTCAACCAACTGGAACTGGCCATCCTGAACCTGGCGACCAACGCTCGGGATGCCATGCCGCAGGGGGGGCGGATCCTGATCTCGGCCCAGGAACGCTCCGATACCGAGGCCGGCAAGGACGCGCCGATGGCACCCGGGCGATACATTTGCCTGTCCATCACCGACGAGGGCGAGGGCATGGACGAGGCGACGCTGGCTTCGGCCGTGGACCCGTTTTTCACCACCAAAGGGGTAGGCAAGGGCACTGGCCTGGGCCTGTCCATGGTGCATGGCTTGGCCGAGCAATTGGGTGGCCGCCTGATACTCAAGAGCCGCAAAGGCGAGGGCACTACCGCTGAGCTGTGGTTGCCGATAGCCGACAACTCCGCGCCAGACAAAGTGCCGGCCCAGGCCACGACAACACCCTCGGTGAACGAGCTACGGGTGTTGGTCGTGGACGATGACAGCCTGGTACTGACCAGCACCCGGCTGCTGATCGAAGACCTGGGCCACCGCGTGCTTTGCGCCCCATCGGCGGCTCAGGCGCTACAGATGTATGAGCTCAATCCGGACATCGACCTGGTGATCACCGACATGGCCATGCCGCAGATGGATGGTGCGCAATTGGCGAAACTGTTGCGTGATCGTCATCCGACCTTGCCCATCATCCTGGCCACCGGCTACGCCGAACGCCTGGAAGGGTTCGCCACGCAACTGCCGCGCCTGACCAAGCCGTTCAAGCAGATTGACCTGGTGCAGGTCATTGGGCAGGCGATGAAGTAACTTCAGGCATGGCGTTGCCAGAGGTTCATTCAGTATTTTTCCTGAACCCTCGCAAGTTCATCGCACACAGGCAGAACTGCAGCACGATCAACGCATAGGCGTCTGAATGCAGCCCCCAGATGACCCATAGAATATTGCTCGCGATAAAACAACTGAACCCGGCCACCCGCCGTCGGGGCTGACGTGAGCCGATCAGCCAGGCGGCCAGCACCGTCACCACCATCGCCGGCCATTGCACCCATCCAAGATAATCCACAGAGCCCTCCTAAAGCTTTCGGTGATCTAGAGACCGTGACGATCGGTGAGCGTTTCGTTGAGCCCGGGTCGCACCTCTGGTCCGGTGGCCGGAACTTGCCTGTCCCTCATTTCTTCTAACAAGTCCCAAACCCACACCCGAGGCGCAGCCTGCGCAATGCCCAGAATACTCACCAGCCATACCCCGGATGAAGAACTGACGGAACACAATGCCAAGCTGTTCGGCTCGCCCAAGGAACGCCTGGATTTTTATCGCCGGGAGATCCAGTACGAAACCAGCATCCTGGCCAATCGAACCGATGCGTACCTGGCCGCCCAATCCTTCCTGGTGATCGCCTTTGCCTCATGCATGGCCAACCTGAACCCGGAGTGGGGCAAGTTGTTCACATTGATCGTCCCGCCGTTCCTGGCTCTGCTGGGCTTCCTGAGCTCGCTCAACGCCTGGCCAGGAATTCGCGCCGCTTACGAGATCATCGATCATTGGCATTTCAAACAAAGCGAGTTGCTGCGTGCAGAGCCGTTGATGGGACTGGCCTACGACGAATCCCCGCTATTCAGCGAGCAGGAATCGACTCACAAGGGCTATCGCAAGTCCTTGCTGTTTTCGGTGCGTACGCCATGGATCTTTGCCGCGTTCTGGGTCTTGCTGGGGGCGTACTCGGTTTATATCCAGGTGAGTGATCCAGGGGGCTGAAGCCTTAGCTCGATTTTTTGTGGCGCTCATACCAGGCCAGTATGGGTTGGGTACTCAAGCCATGGACTAAAATGCTCAGGGCCACCACCGACAGCGTGATATTGATGCACAACTGGACCATCTCTGGCTGTAAATCATGGTTCACCGCATAGAACAGATAAAACAGACTGCCGATGCCACGTATGCCGAACCAGCCAATCAGCAACCGTTGTGGCGTGTCCAGCAGCCGTCCCCAAGGCATCACCAGCAAGCTCAACGGGCGAATCACGGCAAACAGCAGACCACCGATGACCAAGGCCCGCCAGTCCCAATGAGTGGCAAGCGCCACCCCCAACAGCGTCACCAGAAACACTTCCATGGAACGCTCCACCAGACTGCCGAAGGCGAGCATGTCGCTCATCATGACCCCCGCGGCCACCTGACCCTCTTCCATAGTCTCGGCGTCACCCCGGACCGCGTCCCGGGGGGTGACCGCTTCGTGTCCCACCACCGGTTGCACCAGGTGTTCTGCCGGGAGTGAGTGTTCATCCGTCGATTGCACCTCGGCCTGGCGCAGGCCCAGGCCAGCGGCAAACACCGAAAGAAAGCCATAACCCTGGAGGGCTTCGGCCACGACGTAGGCCAGGGCAATCAGCGCCAGGGCCAGGTAATCGTTGGGCGAAAGGGTGCTGTCGGCGTTCTTGATGCGCATCGACAGGGTCAACCAGCCGATACCGCGGCCCATCCAGTAACCGGTGAGCAAACCGACCGGCACTGCCCACAGCACATCCTGCAGCATCCAGTCACCGAGAAAGCCAAGGTCGTCCTCGCGCAGCAACAACAAGCCCAGAATCACAAAGGGGAAGGCCGTGCCGTCGTTCAAGCCGGCTTCCCCCGACAGGCCAAACCGTACCTGGTCATCATCCCGGGCATCGTTGACCTGCACCAACGCCGCGAGCACCGGATCGGTTGGCGCGAGGATTGCGCCAATCAACAACGACACGCCCCAACCGAGACCAAACAGGTAATGCAGGGTCAAGGTCAGGCCCGCGATGGTCAGGATCATCACCGGGCCGGCCAGTGTGTAGGCCACGCGCCAACTACGGTCCTTGAGGGGCAAACGTAACTTGAGGCCGCTGACGAACAGCGAAAACACTACCGCGACTTCGGTGAGGTGCTCCATCCAGGCTGAGGAATCGGCAATGTCCAGCCTCAACAACTCCAGGCCCGCCGGCCCGATGGCAACGCCCAAACCCAGGCATATCGCCGAGGTGGTTACCGGCATCCAGCGCAGGTAGGAGGACGTCAGGGCCAAGGTCAGCAATACGGCGCCGAGCACCGCTACCCATACTGTGAAAATCATTGCTGCTCCTTGGATAGCTCGAAGGCATAGCTCGTAGGCATAGCTCGCAGGCACAGCCCCGAGTGAAACAGACACCGTCAAGCCAGTATCCGGCTCCTGTCGTTCATTCGAGGGTCTGAGCCAAGCGCCGGTTCCGTCAAAGCGATACGGCTCCGTTTATCCGGAGGACTTTCATCTCAAGGGAATTTTTCGTCATTCCCGGCGCTCTGCCAAAGTAGAGACGTGTTGATTCAGCGTCCTGCCGAGAACCCAAGAGGCCCTTATGACTGCGCTGACACCCCTCCAATCCCGGCCTGCCACCGTGCATTCATTCATGGATGCCGGGAGCGTGCGCCAATGCTATGAACGGCTGCTCCATGGCCCTGACGATGCTGACAAGCAAGCCGTCGCCCAGGCCTTCCTTCAGCAATGCGTGGGGCAGGCCGCGGCACTGCCCCTGGAGCTGCCCGACACCCCCACGGCTCTGCAAGCCTGGGTCGAGCAACACAGTGCCGGTGTAGCCCGCCAGTACGCCGAGTATCTGGAGCGGCGCAAAAACGCCGGTCCACGAGAGTTTTTCACTTGCAAGGCCCACGCCTTGTATTTCCTGCAGGCAGTGGCGCCCACCAAACTGGTGGACGGCGCGTGGCTGTATGGCGTGCTCAAGCATTGGCACGACCACCGTTTCGAAGGGCTGCTGAGCACTTATCTGGAAGAGTTGGGCGACGGCAATCCCTCGCAAAACCATGTGGTGATATACCGCAAGCTGCTCGCCGAACACGACCTGTCGGACGCGCCGGACATTGAAGACGAGCGCTACCTGCAAGGTGCCGTGCAATTGGCCCTGGGCTATGGCGGCGATGAATACCTGCCTGAAGTGATCGGCTACAACCTGGGTTACGAACAACTGCCCCTGCACCTGTTGATCAGCGCTTATGAGCTGACTGAGCTGGACATCGACCCTTATTACTTCACCCTCCACGTGACGATTGACAACGCGAGCACCGGTCATGCCCACAAGGCCATCCAGTCGCTGCTGCAACTGATGCCGATGGAGGCGGATCGCGAAGCGTTCTGGCACCGGGTCACCCTGGGTTATCGCCTCAATGATCTGGGCCAAGGCAGCCGAACCATCATCGAGTCATTCGACCTGTATCGCGAAGTGCTGGACATGCTCGAACGCAAACGTCCGTTCGGCCAACACATGCATTCCGATTACTGCAAGTTCGAAGGCAAGACCGTCAATCAATGGCTGGCAGCGCCTGGACAACTGGAGGGCTTCCTGACGGCCCTGCAAAACAAGGGCTGGATCAAACGCCATGAAGATCCGCAGAACAGCCGGTTCTGGACACTGATCGAAGGGGCGGGCGCGGCCATGTTCGGGGTGTTCAGCCCCTATGAAAAACAGTTGCTGCACGACTGGATCGCCGGTGACTGGACGCAGGAGGGCACTAAGAAAACCCCGCGCCGCGCCCACGGTGCAGCGTGCGAGCCGCAGATGCCGAGCGAGGACCCCGATGTACAGAGCCTGCAACAGACCCTGCGAGGCCAGACGCCCGATGCGCAGATGCAGACCCTGATGCCCTGGCTCTCGGCGCGCTGCCACAGCCATCCGGCCGGACTGCTGGCGACTCGTCGCTTCATCGAACTCAAATCCGCGCTGCGCTAGGAGCCCGCATGAATCAGGAAGAACGCCTATCCGAAACTGACCTGGCGCTATTGCAATTGGGCCGACGCCTGCAAGCCGACGGCTATCGCTTCATTACCCCGACACCCCTGACCCACGAACGCGTCAACCAACGACCTGGCAATGAACGCTCCAGGACCCTGAGGGATGTGTTCGGCTGGTCGCGCCCGTTTGCCCCGGGGCTGATCAGCGCCGATGAGCAGCGCCAGTTGCAGGAAGCCGAGGTGCTGCAAGCGCGCGACGGCCTGTTGCATAGCCGCGTGCGCTGGTCGAGCCTGGACGGCCTGCTGTTCGCTCATTCGCAATTTCCCACCCAAGCCAACGACGCGGTGTTTTTCGGCCCCGACAGCTATCGTTTCGCCCAACTGATCCATACTTATCTGCAACAGAACTTCACGGCAATACATCGGGCCGTGGACATCGGCTGTGGCGCCGGTGTCGGGGCGCTGGTCATTGCCCGCGCCCGGCGCGAGGCACAGGTGCTGGCCGTGGATATCAATCCGATGGCCCTGCGCCTGAGCGCGGTCAACGCGGCGCTGGCCGAGGTGTCCAACGTCGAGATCGCCCGCAGCGATGTACTCCAGGATGTGGAGGGCGACTTCGACCTGATCGTCGCCAATCCGCCGTACATGGCCGACCCCAGCGAACGGGCCTACCGCCATGGCGGTGGCGCACTGGGCGCCGGGCTGTCGCTGCGCATTGTCGAACAGGCCCTGCCACGGCTCACGCCCGGTGGCTCGCTGGTGCTCTACACCGGCGTGGCGATGGTCGATGGGCGTGATCCGTTTCTCGAGGCGCTTGAGCCTTGGCGCGACTCGCCGGACTTCGGCTGGACTTACAAGGAATTGGACCCGGACGTGTTTGGTGAAGAACTGCTCACCCCGGGTTACCAGGACGTAGAAAGGATCGCCGTGGTGGCGTTGGTTGTAACCCGCATCGGCGCGGGTATCGGAGGGACTATCGATGAACAGGCGACTGAAGTTCGGCATTGAAGAGGAGTATTTCATCACCGATCTGCAAACCCGTTGTATGCCGGATCAACCCTCAGCAGAGGTTGTCACGGCGTGCCAGGCGCTACTGGGCAAGCATTTCGCCCATGAAATGTTCCAGTGTCAGATCGAGATGGCGTCGCCTATTTTCCGCAACTTGCCCGAGGCGGCCGATTACCTGGCCCAGGTCCGCACAGGCCTGACCCAGCGCCTGGCCGCCCATGGCCTGGGCCTGCTCAGCGCCGGCTCGCATCCCATGGCGACCCAGGGTCTGCAGCCCACCGACGAACTGCACTTTCAGCAGCTGTTCGACGATTACCAGCGGGTGGCCAGACGGAGCGTGCTTTCGGGCCTGCATGTGCACGTGGAGGTGCCGGCCCATAAGGACCGTGTCCGGGTCATGAACGAGGTGCTGCCCTGGCTGCCGATGTTCCTGGCGCTGAGTGCTTCGTCGCCGTTCTGGAACGGCGCCTACAGCGGGTTCAGCAGCTACCGTCAGGTCGCTTGCGATGAATGGCCGCGCATGGGCGTGCCGGAGTTCTTCGAGGATGAGTCGGCGTTTGCCGGCTACGTGGACATGCTCATGCGCACCGGATCCATTCGCCAGCCCAGCGATTGCTGGTGGGTGATGCGGCCTTCGTCGCGTTATCCCACGCTGGAGCTGCGAATATGCGATGCCTGTCCGCGTGTTGAGGATGTCCTGTGCCTGGTCTCGCTGTTTCGGGTGATGGTGGCCCATGCTATTGCACTACCCAAGCCCGGCGCGCACTTCAGCCTGACCTCCCACTGGATCCTCAAGGAAAATCGCTGGCGGGCCAAGCGTCATGGAATCCTGGCCGAGTTCATCCTGGAGGGGCAGGAGCAGCCGATGATGATCGGTGAGTGGATCACGCTGGCGGAGCAGACCTTCGGCGAGACTGCCGCCGCACTGGGCGTTGAGGATGTGTTCAAGCAGGCACGTCGTATCGTCCAGGAAGGCACCAGTTCCGATCGGCAAATCGTGCTGTACGAACAAGGGCTGCTGCTGGGCGACTCCACCGAGCACGCCTTGAGCAGGGTGGTTGATCAGTTGTTGGCGGAAACCGCCGGGATGCCCGTGGCCGACCCGTCACTGTTGCAAGTGGCAGGTGGTCCATGAGCAGCAAGACCCTGGAGGATTACAACCGGATGCGTGACTTCGCCGCCACCCCGGAGCCGGCGGCCAAGCGTTCACGCAAATCGGCGAAAACCGCCCATGCCTTGCAGTTCTGCATTCAGAAGCACGACGCTTCACGGCTGCATTATGACTTCCGGCTGGAGCTGGACGGTGCGCTCAAGAGTTGGGCGGTGCCCAAGGGGCCGTCCCTGGACCCCAAGGTCAAGCGCCTGGCGGTGCATGTCGAAGACCATCCGCTGGATTACGCGACCTTCGAAGGCAGCATTCCCGAAGGCCATTATGGCGCTGGCGACGTCATTGTCTGGGACCGCGGCGTGTGGATTCCCCAGGGCGATGCCCATGAGGCCTATGAAAAAGGCCGGCTCAAGTTCGAGCTGCAAGGGGAAAAACTCAGTGGCCTGTGGAACCTGGTACGCACCCACATGCCCGGCAAGCAGGAGCAGTGGTTCCTGATCAAGCACCAGGACGCAGCGGCACGTCCCGAAAGCGAGTACGACGTGGTCCAGGCCGAGCCGGACAGCGTGCTCAGCGAGCGCACCCTTGTACCCAAACGCCGTGGCAAGGCTGCCGCCCAGGTCAAGGCAGTGCAGCAACCGAAAAAAGCCACCACGCCCAAACCGTCCAGAAAAACTTCGACCACGACCCTCAGCGGCGCGGTGGCCGGGGCGATTCCCAAGACGCTCAAACCGGAATTGGCCACGTTGGTAGAGCGCGCGCCTGAAGGCGAATGGCTCTATGAAATCAAGTTCGACGGTTACCGCGTCATGGCCCGCATTGAAAACGACGATGTCAGGCTGATCACCCGCAATGGCCATGACTGGACCCACAAGCTGCCCAAGCAGGCCGAAGCGCTGGCCGGATTAGGGCTGGAGTCCGCCTGGCTGGACGGTGAAATGGTGGTGCCCAATGAGCAAGGCGTACCGGACTTCCAGGCCCTGCAGAACGCTTTCGACGCCGGCAGCAGCAACAAGATTGCCTACTACTTGTTCGATCTGCCTTACCTCAATGGCATGGACCTGCGCGAAGTGCCCGTGCAAGAGCGGCGGGCCGCGTTGGCGGCAGTGCTTGCGAGCAACAAGAATCCGCTGTTGCGCTTCTCCGATGCCTTCGAAGAAACCCCTGAAGCCTTGCTCAACAGTGCTTGCCAAATGCAGATGGAAGGACTGATCGGCAAACGGATGGGCAGTGCCTACGTTTCCCGGCGCAGCAACGACTGGATCAAGCTCAAGTGCAAGAATCGCCAGGAGTTCGTCGTAGTCGGTTTCAGCGAGCCCAAGGGTGCTCGCAACGGCTTCGGCGCCTTGTTGCTGGGGCTGCACGATGCCGACAGCGGGCAACTGCGCTATGCCGGCAAGGTCGGCACAGGGTTCAACGAGCAAACCCTCACAAGCATTCACCAGCAATTGTTGCCCCTGGAAAGAAAAGAGGCTGCGGTGGTCAACCCACCCACCGGATATGACGCCAAAGGTGTGCACTGGCTGGAACCGACGCTGCTGGCTGAAGTGGCGTTTGCCGAAATGACCAAGGAAGGCTCGGTGCGCCATGCCGTGTTTCATGGTTTGCGCAACGATAAACCAGCCGAGGCGATCACCCAGGAGCTGGCCAAACCCGTGAAAAAGACTGCGGAAAAAACCAAAGCCAAAACCAAAACCAAAACCACTCAGGCCCCAGCCATGGACGGTAAGGTGCGCATCACCCACCCTGAGCGAGTCATCGATCCCAGCAGCGGCACGACCAAGCTGCAACTGGCCGAGTACTACGCCAGCGTCGCCGAGTTCATCCTGCCGGAACTGGCCGACCGCCCGGTGGCACTGGTCAGGGCACCGGATGGCATTGCCGGTGAGTTGTTTTTCCAGAAAAACGCCGAGCGCCTGGCGATTCCTGGTATCACCACCCTGGACAAATCATTGACCGGGCAGCCGGTGATGATCATCAACAATCCCGAAGCGTTGATCGGCGCGGTGCAGATGAGCACGGTGGAATTGCATACCTGGAATGCCACGTCGGTGAACCTGGACAAGCCTGATCGCTTTGTTCTCGATCTTGACCCGGATCCGGCCCTGCCTTGGAAAAGCATGGTGGAAGCGACGCATCTGACCTTGTCGGTACTCGATGAACTAGGGCTCAAGGCGTTTCTCAAGACCAGCGGCGGCAAAGGCATCCACATTGTCGTGCCCTTGACCCGCAAGTTGGGTTGGGACGAGGTCAAGGGCTTCAGTCATGCGATTGTCAGCCACATGGCCAAGCTGTTGCCGGATCGCTTCTCGGCGGTCTCCGGGCCAAAGAACCGGGTAGGGCGGATCTTCATCGACTACCTGCGTAACGGCCTGGGCGCCACCACCATCTGCGCCTATGCCGCCCGTACCCGTGAAGGGTTGCCGGTGTCGGTGCCGATCTTTCGCGAGGAAGTGGCCGAACTCAAAGGCGCGAACCTGTGGACCGTGCACAACGTCCATGAGCGTTTGGCGCAAGTGGGTCACGAGCCTTGGGCGGGCCTGAAGAAGACCCGCCAAAGCATCACCGCCGACATGCGTCGACGCATTGGTATGAAAAAGACCGATAAATAGCTTGGTTCGATGCCTCCCGGACTCATCCACTTACCGGAACGCGCAGATATTCCGGCTGCAGGACGTTGAACCACAGCAGAATCATTTCCACCAGGATGGTCACCAGCACCAACAGCCCTACGCCCCATACGCTGGCCGAGTACAACAGACCTTGTTCCTTCTTGAGATTCATGAACTTGGGCAGGCCAACAAACAGTAAAAAAGTCGAGTAGGCCGACGCCATTGCCAGCGCGATCACCGCCAGCCAGCGGTTGGGGTAGAGCCCGAAAATCCCGGCCAGGAAGTAGGGCGTGGCGGTGTAGGCGGCAAAACCAATGCACTGGTTGACCGTAGGGCGGGCATCGAAGGTGCGCGACATCCAGCGGATGAACAGCCCCATGAGCATCACGCCGGCCACGATGGTCAGGTACAGCAGCACACTCAGTTGAAGTGCGCTGGCAGTACTGAGCCGTACCGTTTCGTTTTCAGCCAGGCTCCAGCCGGTCCAGGTGGTCCCAATGAACAGGCACACCACGGGAATCAGGGCGAGCAACAACAGGTGAGCCAGATAGTGGCGCGGATGAGCTTGTTCCTGTTCGCGGATGTCTTTCCAGGCAAACTCGGGGTGGGTGAACAGTTTGACGAAAGGGGCGGACATGACGACCTCCTGATCAGTACAGCCTCTGGTGAGGCCCATACGGATTTGAGGTACAGGATCGGTCGGGGGTTCATTTATTTGGAGTGCCTGAGGAGGGGCGTGATCAGAGGGAATGAATCCATACGGCCGGGGTCAATCCATCAGCATCCCTGAAGGACTGTATGCCATGACCATTGCTTGCTCCCTGGTTGATTACTTGCGTGAACACGAGCTGCGCCTGACGACGGCCGAGTCCTGTACCGCCGGCAAGATCGTCACCTTGCTGGCCGAAGTACCCGGCAGTGGTTCGCTGATTGAAAGCGGTTACGTGGTGTATTCCCCGGAGGCTAAACAACGATTGCTGGGGGTCAACCCATGCACCATCGACACCTTCAATCTCACCAGCCGTGAAGTGGCCGAGGAAATGGCCCTCGGTGCCCTGCGCGACGCCAATGCCAACGTCGCCGTGGCCACCACCGGCATTCTCGGGCCGGATGACATGGACGGCATTCCGGCCGGCACTGTCTGTTTTGCCTGGGCGTTCGATATGGCCGGCGAGCGAGCGTTGTTCAGTCGCCTGGAAAGATTTTTCGGGACTCGCCACCAGGTCCAACTGTGGGCCGCCGAACATGCGCTCGTGCAGTTGCGGCACTTTCATCAACGCGCGCTGGCGGGTGAGCGCAGATAGGGGATCACCATGACCCATCCCACTGATCCCGAGGAATTGCGCAGCCGCCAGTTCCCGGTCCGCGAAGACATGGCCTACCAGCTCAAGGTCTGGCGTTTCGAGCGGGTGGGTTGGTACGTGTTGGTATTGCTGGTGATCCTGACGCTGCTTGGATTGTTCTCTCGTGGCCCGTTGAGCACCCGAAATGTACACAGCGCAGATGGCCGACTCGGCGTCGAGTACGAGATGTTCCACCGCAACGGTTCTACCAACCCCATGGTCATCCATCTGATGGGGCAGCCCAATGCCGTGCTGGAGGTGGAACTGGTCGGCCAGTGGCTGGAGGGTTTCGAGGTGCAAACCCTCCAGCCCCAGCCCGTGCGCTCGGCGAGTGCGGAGCGGGGCCTGAAGCTGTGGGTCCAGGCGGATGCCAAGGGAGAGGCCAGCCTTTATCTGTCACTGCTGGGCGATGGGCTGGGGCTCTATCACAGCCGTATCGACACGCCCGATGGCGCCACGGTCAGGTTCAATCAATTCATTTTTCCCTAGGTGACGTATGGACTCTGTGCTGCGGGCTGCCGCGATCTATGTGGCGTTGCTGGTACTGTTCAAGATCGCCGGGCGTCGCTCCCTGGCGGAAATCACCACGTTTGATTTTGTCCTGCTGATGATCATCGGCGAGGCCACCCAGCAGGCGTTGCTGGGGGATGATTTCTCGTTGACCAATTCGTTGATGGTGATCGTGACGCTGATTGCCATCGATGTGGGCTTGTCGCTGCTCAAGCAACGCTCCCAATGGGTCTCGCAACTGATTGACGGCGGCCCGACCATTATTGTGGAGGATGGGCGAATACTGAAGGCGCGCCTGCGCCATGCCCGCTTGATAGAAGAAGACATCATGGAAGCGGCACGGTCGAGCCAGGGAATCGAGACGCTGGAACAGATCAAGTTCGCGATTATCGAGCGTAACGGCAAGATTTCGGTGATTGCCAAGGAGCCGTGATCCCTTCACATGATCCATGACGAGGGCTACATCCCCTCGCCACAACAGCTGCCTATCATCGCTTGACTCACAGGA
This sequence comes from Pseudomonas sp. P105, assembly GCF_032614175.1. Classification (NCBI taxonomy): domain Bacteria; kingdom Pseudomonadati; phylum Pseudomonadota; class Gammaproteobacteria; order Pseudomonadales; family Pseudomonadaceae; genus Pseudomonas; species Pseudomonas sp. P105. The sequence goes on along the minus strand of NZ_CP126693.1, from coordinate 3,053,339 downwards.
TCGGCTTGCCGCCCGTAATCCCATACCGGGAACCGGAAATGTAGCTCGCCTCATCCGAAGCCAGCAGTACATAGATCGGCGCCACTTCCACCGGCTGGCCAGGACGGCCAAGGGGCGTCTGGGAGCCGAAGTTCTGTACTTCTTCCTCAGGCATGGTGGCGACAATCAGCGGTGTCCAGATCGGCCCTGGCGCCACGCTGTTCACCCGGATGCCCTTGGGGCCGAGCATCTGCGCCAGACCGCCGGTGAAGTTGGCGATGGCGCCTTTGGTGGTGGCGTAGGCCAGCAGAGTCGGCTTGGGCATGTCGGAGTTGACCGAACTGGTGTTGATGATCGAGCCACCCGCCTTCATATGCGGGACGGCGGCCTGGCAGATCCTGAACATCGAGGTGATGTTGATATCAAACGTGCGCACCCACTCTTCGTCGGGGATGTCTTCCAGGTTTTCGTGAGTCATCTGGAACGCGGCGTTGTTGACCAGAATGTCGATATGCCCGAAACGGGCGACGGTTTCGTCGACGATCTTGCGGCATTGGGCCTTGTCCGCCAGATCGCCGGGCAGCAACAGGCATTGGCGGCCGGCCTGTTCTACCCAGCGGGCGGTCTCCCTGGCGTCTTCATGCTCGTCCAGGTAGGAAATGGCCACGTCAGCGCCCTCACGGGCGAAGGCAATCGCCACGGCACGACCGATGCCGCTGTCGGCGCCCGTGATCAAGGCGATCTTGCTTTCCAGGCGTCCAGAACCGGTGTAGCTCTGTTCTCCGCAGTCTGGATACGGGTCCATCTTGCGTTGAGTGCCGGGCACCGGTTGGCTTTGTTTTGGGAACGGCGGGGTAGGGTAGTCAGTCATGACATTCTCCATGCTGGATGTGTAGTCGATGGAGGGTGGACTGTGGGCCTTCAGGCAGAGTTCGCTCGGATTCCGGGGCCGAGCGATGAGCGTGGTCCGAGCCCTTTTGCCAATCGCGAATCAACATCGGCTAATGTTGGACGAATGCAGATAAGGAGCCGGACAGATGTTCAGTCACATACAGATTGGCGCGCGGGACCTGCCAACAATGGTCGCGTTTTATGATGCCGTGCTGGGCTGCCTGGGGTTGGTACGCCTGCCCAGCGAAAACGACTCGGGCCCGCCGGGAGAAGGCTGGCATCAACCCGGCAAGCGTTGGCCTCAGGTGTTCGTGCAATTACCGTTCAATGGTTTGCCCGCGACCTGGGGCAATGGCATGCAAGTGAGTTTCGCCGCCGATTCGCCGCACACCGTACAGGCCGCCTGGGCGCAGGCCATCGCCCTGGGCGGCACCGACGAAGGCCCGCCGGGCCCGCGGCCCCAGTATTCGGAAGGGTATTTCGGGGCCTATTGCCGCGATCCGGAGGGGAACAAGTTGTGCTTTGTTTATGCGCCGGATATGGATGAGTAAAACGCGGATCCATTGTGGCGAGGGAGCTTGCTCCCTCGCCACAGAGGATCTTCGTCGTCAGGGAGATCAGCCCCTGGCCTTCAAGCTCCGCTCCATCCGCGTAATCCCTTCCTCCAGCAGCGCCCGTGGGCAGCCGAAGTTCAAGCGCACGAATTGCCCGGCATCGTCACCGAAATCCAGTCCGGCACTCAGGCCTACCTTGGCTTGCTTCAGGAAAAAGCCCTGCGGGTCGTCCAGCCCCAATCCCGAGCAATCCAGCCAGGCCAGGTAAGTGCCCTGGGGCACGGTCATGGTGATGCCCGGCAGGCGGGTCTTTACGGCGTCGACCAGATAGTCGCGGTTGGCTTGCAGGTAAGCCTTCAATTCTTCCAGCCACGGGCCAGCTTCGCTGTAGGCCGCGCGGGTCGCTTCAAGGCCCAGGGCGTTGACGCTGTCGACCATGCCGGCCCGGGCACTGTTGACCCGCTCGCGGACTTTGGCGTTCTGGATGATGGCGAATGAAGTTTTCAGCCCGGCAATGTTGTAGGCCTTGCTGGCCGACATCAGGGTGATGGTGCGCTCGGCAATCTCCGGGCTGAGGGTGGCGGTGGGGATGTGCACACGACCGTCGAAGCACAGCTCGGCATGGATTTCGTCAGAGATGATCCAGGCATTCTGTTCCAGGCAGATATCCGCCACGGCCTTGAGTTCTTCCCGGGCAAACACCTTGCCCAACGGGTTGTGAGGGTTGCTCAGCAACAGCGCACCGCCACCTTGCAACGCGTCACGCAACGCGGCCAGGGGTGTGTGGAACTCGCCGTTGAGCGGGTTGAACGGCAGTTCAACCTTGTTCAGTTGCCAGTGAGCAGGGGCATTGCGCAGCGGCGGGTAATTGGGCACCTGTACCACAACGTTCTGCGCAGGCTCCACCAAGGCGTGCAGTGCCATGTTGAAGCCTGGTTCGACACCCGGCAGGAAGACGATCTGCTGAGGCTCGACGCGCCAGGCGTACTTGTTCCAGAGGTCCGCAACGATGGCGGCGCGCAGCGAGTCCTGGGCCACGCTGTAGCCGAGCATGGGGTGTTCGAGGCGTTTGTGCAGTGCGTCGATGACCACCGGCGGAGCAGGGAAGTCCATATCAGCCACCCACATGGGCAACACGTCAGCGGGGTAGCGACTCCACTTGGTGCTACCGGTACCGTGGCGCTCCAATACCGTGTCGAAATCGAAAGTCATGGGGGTTCCATCAGGTCTGGGAATGAGATGGCGAACATCATAAAGCAAAGATCAGTGAAAAAAGGAAGATGGCGTAGTGCCACTAACCAGGAGGAATCGGCTACAGTTCGATTCCGACACGCCGATAAGGCTTGAAGCCAGCATTGGTAACGGACCCTCCAAGCCCCCCGAAAAGGACAGCCCCCATGACATCGCCCGTGCGCTTTACGATCACTACCGTAAAGCTGATCGCATCATGCTGGGGTTACTCTGGCTCACTTTTGTCTACTCCCTGTGCCTGGCCTTCCTGCACTCCACCTTCAGCCAGGCGCTGCTGATAGGGGCGACGACCTGTCTGCTGACCACCGTGCTTTATCGCGGCCTGGGCGGCACCCGGGCCATGCGCTGTGTCATCGCCGTGGCGCTGATGGTCATGGCCGCCTTGCACATCAACCAGACCCGTGGCGTGATCGAGTTCCACTTCGGGATTTTCGTACTGTTGGCGGTGCTGACGTTCTACCGTGACTGGCTGCCGATCATCGTGGCCGCCGCCACTATCGCTATTCACCACGTCGGTTTTCACTGGCTTCAGCACCAGGGTTATCCGGTGTTCGTCATGGCCAACCATGGCGGCTGGACCATGATTTTCATCCACGCCTTCTACGTGGTGGTGGAAAGCGTGATCCTGATTTACCTGGCGAACCAGAGCCTGGCCGATGCCACGGAAAACCAGGATGTGCTCGACAAAGTGCTGGCCGCCGCTATGCAGTTGAGCAGTGACACCCAGACCCAGCGCAACCGGGGGGACAAAGCCTCTTCGTCCGAGCGTTTCGATCATTTCCTGCAGCAGATCACCAACCTGGTAGACGGCGTGGTGCGCGATACCCGCAACCTTTCGGACTTGGGTCAGGACCTTTCTCAAGTCGGCCAGACACTGGAGCACGGCGCCAGGCATCAGCTCAATGAAGTGGCACAGATGAGCGGCGCGATTGGCCATCTGGTCCAGGCCATGGACAGCATTGCCGGGCATGTCGGCCAGACGGTACAACGGGCCGGCCAAGCCAGTGAACAGGTCAGCCGCGGACGCAGCACCGTTGACCAGAGCCGCGAGGAGATTGTCGAGTTGGCCGGTCGCCTCAACCTGACCAACGAAACCGTGCAAGGCCTGGCCGAGCAGGCGCAACAGATCGGCCAGGTGCTGGACGTCATTAACAGCATCGCCGAACAAACCAACCTGTTGGCCCTCAACGCCGCCATCGAGGCCGCCCGGGCCGGGGAGCAGGGACGCGGTTTTGCGGTAGTAGCGGACGAAGTCCGGACCCTGTCGCAAAAGACCTCGACGTCCACCACGGAAATCCAGCAGATCATCGCCAAGCTGCAACAGGGCAGCCGTCAGGCAGCCCTCGCCATGCAAGACAGCCAGGAAGGGGTACAACGCTGCGTATCGGCCAGCCAACTCGCCTCGCAACTGCTGAATGCAGTGGTAGAGGACATCGCGGCGATCAACCACTTCAACGGCCTGATCGCCAGCACCACCCAGGAACAATCCGAGGCCTCGAAGGGCATCAATGAACGCTTGCAAAGCGTCCAGGCCGTCGCTGAGCGCAACGCCGATAACATCGGCATTCTGACTCGGAGCAGTCAATGCCTGCCACCGTTGGCCGAACGCTTGGCGGTGTTGGGGCAGGCGTTTCATCGTAAAGGTGAGGCGGTTTGAGGTCTTTCACGCCGGGCCTTTTCAGTCCACGCCCGGTAAAGAAGGCTGGCGATTGACGGCAAAACGCACCTCACCTAGCATGACGCCATCATTTTGATATCTTTTTTAGTTTGGAGAAAAGTGTGCGGTTTAGAGCGCTTACGATTGGTTTTGTATTGATACTGGCCGGGTGTACCAACATTAAAGTCGAACCGGTGGAGCGCCAATATCAAATTTCGAAGATTTGTATTGAAGAGAATCCAAAAGTCGTCGTTGGCGACTTTGTCGATGGCTTGCAACTCCTCTTACGCAAGCACCATATCGAGAGCCAGCTCTACACCAGATCTGTGCCGAGCACCTGCGAGTACCGTTTGACCTATACCGCGATTCGCTCGTGGGATTTTTCTGCCTACCTGTCCGATGCCAGTATTTCTCTTTATAAGGGCAATCAAAAAATCGGCTTTGCGCACTATCATCTGACGGGGGAGGGAGGATTCGATCCGTCTAAAATGGCAACGGTCGAGGAAAAAATGGAGCCGGTAATCAATCAGTTATTGGGGCAGAACAAATGAGCGCGACAATAAAAAAAATAACAGGGCTGGTGCTCCTGCTCCTATTGACCGGCTGCGGCCATACAACTTCCAACCAACCCTATTTCGACCCTCCGTCGCCACCTCAAGGTAAGGCGCTCGTTTATCTGGCGCGGACGCATGTCATTCAAGGCAGCTTTTATGACAGCATATTCAGCATTAATGACAGCGCGGTAGTGGGCCTCAATGAACGGACCTATTCCTGGGTCTTCGTGAGCCCCGGCCAGCACAAGATAGCTGCTGGACAGAACAACCATCCCCGAAACGTATTCCTGAACCTGCAGATTGAAGAGGGTAACGAGTATTTCGTTGAATACACTCAGGAACACATGGTTGAGCTTATTCGGGCTCGGAATACGCAGGAAGGAAAAGCAATGGTAAGGGGTTACTCGTACATCCCCGTACGATAGTGAATCTGGAGATACACTCCATCACGTCATCTTGAACGGCAACTCACGCATTGGCTTGCCCGTCAGGCTGGCAATGGCATTGGCAAAAGCCGGAGCCAACGCCGGCAGGCCGGGCTCGCCCATCCCGGTGGGTGGTTCGGCGCTTGGCACGATGTGCACGGCAAACTCCGGCATGTCGGTAATGCGTGGAACGCTGAAGTCAGCAAAGTTGCTCTGCTGCACGACGCCGTCTTTCAAGGTGATGGCGCCGCCCGGCAGGCACATCGACAATCCCATCAGCGCTGCGCCTTGCACCTGAGCTTCAACACTGCGCGGGTTGACCACCAGATTGCAGTGCACACCCGCAGTCACTTGGTGCAGCACCGGACGGCCACTCTGCACCGACGCCTCAACGACATAAGCCACCACCGAACTGAACGACTCGTGCACCGCCACGCCCCAGGCATGGCCAGCCGGTAGCGGGCGTTTGCCGTATTCGCTCTTGTCCACCGCCAATTGCAGCGCTGCGCGATGGCGCGGGCTTTGATCGGCGAACAGCTTCATCCGATAGGCCACCGGATCCTGCTTGGTTGTACGGGCGATCTCATCGATCAAGGTTTCCATTACAAAAGCCGTATGGGTGGAGCCTACGCTGCGCCACCAGAGGATGGGGACGTTGACTTTCGGGTGATGGACCGTCAGGCGCATCGGCAGCGGATAAGGATCACGCATACCTTCCGTGGCGGTGGGGTCGATGCCGTTCTTCACCCGGCCCCCAAACACGGTGTCGGTAAGAATGGATTGCCCGACCAGGGCGTGATCCCAAGCCAGTACCTTGCCAGCGTCGTCAAAACCGATGCGCGCACGGTGCAGGTGCATCGGCCGGTAGTAGCCGCCCTTGATGTCGTCTTCCCGGCTCCAGAGCGTACGCACAGGCGCGTTCAGCCCCTCAGCGCGGGCGGCTTTGGCCACTTCGCAAGCCAGCACGACAAAGTCGCCGGTGGGCACGCCGCGCCGGCCGAAACCACCGCCGGCCGTCTGCACGTTCAGCTGGATTTGCTCGGGCTTGAGATTCAGTACCTTGGCGGCCGCCGCACTGTCGCCGCCGGGAAACTGCGTGCCGACCCACAGTTCGGCGCGTTCTTCGCCGAGCTGGACAGTACAGTTCAACGGCTCCATGGGGGCGTGGGCGAGGTAGGGGAATACGAACTCAGCTTCCAGTTGATGCGGCGCGGTTGCCAGCGGCGTCATGTCGGCATCGAAGCGCAGTGGGCCGGGTTGGCCGGCCAGCTCCCGGTACTGGAGCAATTGTTTTTCGCTGTCCACCTTTTCGACCGACGCCAGGTCCCACTCCAGCTTCAAGGCATCGCGCGCGAGCTTCGCCTGCCAGTAGCTATCGGCGACTACCGCGACACCTTCGGCGCCGCCGTCCAACGGCACGCGCAATACCGCTTTCACGCCCCGGGTGGCGCGTGCCGCGCTGTCATCCAACGAAGCGATTCTGGCACCGAACACCGGCGGGTGCGCGACCACGGCAGTGAGTTGCCCTGGCAGATGCATATCGATGCCGAAGTCCTGCTGGCCGCTGCTCTTGGCCTTGGCATCGATGCGCGTGGTGGCATGGCCAATGATGCGAAAGTCCTTGGGGTCCTTGAGTCTCACCTTTTCCGGCACAGGCAGCGCCATAGCGGCCTCGGCCAATTCGCCGTAGCTTGCCTTACGGCCCGCCGGGCCGAGCACCATGCCGGCTTGGGTGCTCAGGCTGGCCACGTCCACGTTCCAGCGTGCTGCCGCCGCCGAGAGCAGCATGGCACGAGCACGGGCGCCAAGTTCGCGGTACTGGGTATAGCTGTTCTTGATCGAATTGGAGCCGCCAGTGAGGTGTATACCAAAGATCGGATCCTGATAAGCAGCATCACCGCTGCCGTTGCGGGCTCGCACCAGACTCCAGTCGGCATCGAGCTCTTCGGCAAGAATCATCGGCAGGCTGGTTTGCACGCCCTGGCCGAATTCCAACCGGTTGATCGTCACGGTGACTTCGCCGTTGGGCGCGATCTGTACGAATGCCGAAGGTTGCTGATTCGGCTTGAGTGGTACTGCGGCGTCGCCGTTGGCCTCTTGCGCCAAGGCAAGATGAGGAAAAGCGCCCAAGGCCAGACCGCCGATGCCGACAATCTTGAGGAAACTGCGGCGGGGAAGGGTGGTAGGGCCGTCAGCCTGATCGCGCTCAAGCATGTGCTGTAAAGCGCGGGGAATCTCGTCTGGAAAAATCTCGTTCAACATGGCGAACTCCGGTCAGGCAAGGGTTTTGGCGGCATCTGCCACGGCAGCGCGGATGCGCGCGTAAGTGCCACAGCGGCAGATGTTGCCGGCCATCGCCGAGTCGATTTCGGCCGCCGTAGGCTGCTTGCCCTTGGGCTGGGCTTTGAGAAACGCTGTCGCGCTCATGATCTGGCCGCTCTGGCAGTAACCGCACTGCGCCACGTCGTGTTTGACCCAAGCCTCATGCACGGCGGTGCCGACCGGGTCACTGCCATCTGTGGCCGCCTCGATGGTGGTGATCTTCTTGCCTTGGGCGGCGGCGATTGGCGTCACGCAGGAACGAATGGCCTGACCATCCAGGTGAACGGTGCAGGCGCCACACAGGGCTGCACCACAACCAAATTTGGTGCCGGTCATGCCCAGCGCATCGCGCAGGGTCCAGAGAATCGGGGTGCCTGGGTCTACGTCGACCGTATACTCACGGCCATTGATGTTGAGGGCGCTCATAGCGATTCCAGCTCCAGAAGGTTTGACTCTGGATAACTATAGGAAGCAATTCTGGGGGCTGGTTGCATAATCCGCGCGGATGATTGCCCAATCGTGCGAATCTGCCGACGTTGGGCAAGCGCTGATAAAGAGCCAGGAGCGTTTCACGCGAGTTCGACGCCCTGGCCCTGAATTGCGCTGGATGCTTACATCAAGGGAATGCTGTAACTCACGATCAGGCGATTCTGGTCCTGGTCGCGAGCCACTTCGCTTCGGGACATCGCGTTGCGCCAGCCAAAACCCAGGTTCTTCAGCGTACCGCTCTGGATCACATAGTCCAGGGAGATATCGCGCTCCCACTCACTGGCGTCCTGACCGCTGGCGGTCTGGATATTGTCGCCCTTGAGGTACATCACCGACGCCTTCAATCCCGGCACGCCAAGCGCGGCGAAGTCGTAGGCATACTGGGCGAACGCCGTGCGCTCACCCGCCTGGATGAACGTCTGAATAGTGCGGTCGGTGTAGAGATAAAGGCTGGCGCCGGCTTCGCCTTTACCCACCAAGCCACCCTGGTTGAGTTGGGCAAAGTTGCTGTCTTCGGAAACGCTTTGATAACCCGCGGTAATGGCATGGCCGCCCAGCGAGTAAATGAACGCCGCACTCCAGGTATCGTTGTCGATTTCCCCGCTGCCGTCCTTGGTGTAGCCGCCCAGTTTGTAACCACTGGCGCGACCGGCGGCGCTGCTGTTCTTGCCATCGGACGTGGTCTTGAAGTAGCGCAAGTCGGTTTTCAGCGAGCCGTATTCGCCCAGCGGCAATACATGCAACAAACCGGCGAAGTGCTGTTGGTAATAGTCTTCGAGATTGGCGTAGTAATACTGTGCGGTCAGGTCCTTGGTCAGTTTGTAGTCGCCACCGGCAAAGGTGAATTTGTTGCTTTCCTGGCTGCCGCCCGCAACGGCCAGCCCGGCGCGGTCACTCGATGCACGCCCGGTGGCGTGTTCCAGTTGGCCGGCGGTGAACGTCAGGTTGTCGATTTCATTGCTGGTGACTTGGCCACCTTCGAAAGTTTGCGGCAACAGACGGCCATCGTTGGACACCAGGATCGGCAGTTTCGGTTGCAAGGTGCCGTAACGCAGTTCGGTCTTGGAGACGCGCATCTTCGCCGTTGCGCCGAGACGAGCCCATTGGTCGGCAGCCTTGTCACCGTCGTTGGGAAACATCGAGCTGCCAACATGGCGACCCGCGCCGCTGTCGAGTTTCAAACCCAGCAGGCCGATGGCATCCAGACCAAACCCCACAGTGCCGTCGGTAAACCCGGACTGATAATTGAGCATGAAGGCCTGGCCCCATTCCTCAGTCTTCGAGGGCGCGGCGGTACCGTCACGGTTATCGTTGTTGAAGTAGAAATTGCGCAAGTTCAAGTTGGCCTTACTGTCGCTGACAAAATCAGCAGACGCCAACGGGCTCAGGACAATACACACGCCGCCGGTTAATAAACTCAGTACGTTGAAAAGAGCTTTCATCAGGACGAACTCCAGCGCGGAACCTCTGTTCCGGGCACAGTGAAAAGGCAGCAGGAAGCCCTCGGCCGATCACATGATTGGCCGATGCGTTCAATAACTCGTTAGAAAATCTTCAATGAATAGAGTGGGGTAGGGATTAAATCTCCAAAGCAGGTCATCAATGAAAGTCCCTGGGTTATCAGTCGATCAATCCATGAGCGTCATAAAACGGATACGGTCCGGCATACTCGCCAAACACGCCGTTATGGGTCACCAGTGCCTGCCCATGCCAGTGATGCAGCAGATACCCCGGCGGTTCCAGATTGAAATGCGCGGGAGCGGTTGGCTGTAGATCCAGGACGATCTGATGTGAGGTACCGGGGCACACGCAACTCAGGCTGCCGCCGAAACGCCGTTGCATCGACCGATGCAAATGCCCGCACAGCAAGCGCTCCACCTGCGGGTGTCGGGCAATGACCTGCTCCAGTGCCGCCGCGTTGATGAAGGGTTCACGGTCCATATGGCCAATCCCGCTTACAAACGGCGGGTGATGCAGCACCAATAGCGTCGGCGCATCGGGACGACAGGCCAGTTGTTCATCGAGCCAGCGCAACTGGCTGTCCAGGAGCTGACCGCCATGGGCACCGGGAATGGTGGTGTCCAGGCCAATAAGGCGTAGCGGATGCTCCTCCACCACCCAGTCCAGGGGGGCGTCAGCCCGTATCGGTAGGTAGCGGTGGTCGGCAAATGCCGCCCGCAAATGCTCGCGATTGTCATGGTTACCAGGCACCAGGTAGCAAGGCATGTGCAGGCGCGCCAGCTCAGGGTGCAGCACGGCATATTCATCAGGGCGACCGAAGTCCACCAGGTCGCCACTGACCACCACGATGTCGGGACGCGGCACCTGGGTGTTCAAATGATCCACCGCACGACGCAATGCAGCGAGGGTATCGACAACGCCGTAAGTCAGTTTTTGCCCGGCTTTAAGGTGCAGATCACTGATCTGCGCGATGAGAAACGGATGATTCAAAATAAGCCCTCTGCAAACACAATGATCACGATGACAGGGTGAACAGCACTTGTGGCTCGACGGCCAGGGCAATCAGGGCACCGGGGGCATGGATAGCGCTATCGGTGCTGTCCACCAGCAAAGGCTGAGCCGCACCGACATCCACCAGCAGACGGCTTTGAGCCCCCTGGAAAAACTGGCCCACCAGACGCCCGTGCAGATGGCCCTCACTGTCCATCACCCGCAAATGCTCGGGGCGGCAATAGACAGTGGCGGGTAGGTCGGCGCCATTCCATGGCAACTCACCGCCACTGACCTTCAAGCCATGGGGCGTGTGCTCGATCACCGAAAAAGCATTGAGATTGCCGACAAAACGGGCGACGAACGCGTTGGCAGGTTGCTGATAGATGTCCCGCGGGCTAGCAAGTTGCGCGACGCGGCCATGCTCCATGACCAGGATGCGATCCCCCAGCGCCATGGCTTCACCCTGATCGTGGGTGACGAACACGGCGGTAATGCCCAAACCGCGCAGCAACTGGGCCAATTCGCTGCGCAGGCGTTCACGCAACTGCGCGTCCAGCGCCGCCAACGGTTCGTCCAGCAGCAACACCCGGGGCCTGGGTGCCAGGGCGCGGGCGAGGGCGACTCGCTGGCGCTGACCGCCGGACAACTCGTGGATACTGCGCTTGCCGTGATCCTGCAAGCCGACAAGTTCCAGCAACTCCAAACAGCGCTTGTTGCGCTCGGCGGGTGACACACCGCGAACTTTCAGGCCGTAAACAATGTTGCCGGCCACATCCAGATTGGGAAACAGCGCATAGTTCTGGAACACCATGCCCACGTCGCGACGTTCGATGGGGAGGCGGGTGACGTCGCTGTCGCCAAAAAATACCTGGCCCACGTCCGGACGCTCCAGACCCGCGATCAGGCGCAGGGTGGTGGTTTTACCGCAACCGGACGGGCCGAGGATCGCCAGGGTTTCTCCAGCCTCAATGGTCAGGTCCAGGTCATGTACGGCAACGGTGCCGTCAGAGAACGCCTTGCGACAACCCTTCAGGCGAATAGTGGTTCCGCTCATCGATTTGCTCCACGGGAAAGGCGCGCGCTGATGGCCTGCAACGCAACAAGCAGCGGCACAATCATCAACAGGAATATAAGGGTGTAGGCGCTGGCGACTTCCAGCCTGGCCGAGGCATAGCTGTCGGCCAGACCCACCGGCAAGGTTTTGGTCATCGGCGTGTGGAGCATCCAGGTCAGGTTGAACTCACCCAACGACAGGGTGACGACCATCAAGACCCCGGCGAGAATCCCCGCCCGACAGTTGGGCACCACCACGCTGAAGAAGCGCCGGATCGGCCCGGCACCCAGGCTCGCGGCGGCTTCTTCCAGGATCGGCAAGTGCTGGCGTTGCATCACCGCCATCACCGGGCGCACCAGAAAGGGCAGGGTGAACAGCACGTGGCCGACGAGAATGAATAACCAACTGCTGCGAAACCCGCCGAACTGACCATAGGTGAGCAGCAATGCCAGGGCACTGGCCAGACCGGGCATCGCCACCGGCAACACCATCAGTTCCTCGAACGCGCGGCTCAAGCGGTTGTTCATCCGTACCAGGGCGTAAGCCGCCGGCACACCCACCACACAGACACACAGCGCACAGGCGGCGGCCAGTTGCAGGGACAGCCAGACCGTCGGCGAATACGCCTGCCAGACTTGCAGCAGCCAGTCGAACGTCAGGCCGCTGGACAGCCCTTGGAAGTAATTGCGCGTCAGCCCGGCCAGCAGCGACATCACCACGGGCACCAACATGAAAGCGCACACCAGCAAGGTAAACACCAGTTGCCCGACAAACAGCGTTGAGCGTTTCACAAGACTGTCCTCGAATCTTTGGCCAGCCGCCGGGCCAGCAACAGAACCGCCCAGGTCACCAGCCCTAACACCACCGACAGCGCAGCGGCCACGGCGAAATTGGCGTAATTGGTAAACACGTTGTAGATCGCCATCGGCGTCACGTTGAGCCGGGTACCCAGGGTGAAGGCGGTACCGAACGCGCCCATGGAGGTGGCAAAGCAAATCGCCCCGCAGGAGACCAATGCCGGCGCAAGACCAGGAACAATGACATCACAGAGCACACGCCAATGACTGGCCCCCAGTGAACGAGCGGCCTCTTCCAGGCTGCGATCCAGGCTTTCACAGGCAGCCATCACCGTAAGAATCACCCGCGGAATCGAGAAGTACAGGTAGCCGATGCACAACCCCATCAACGAGTAGGCAAAAATCCAGCGCTCACCCACCAGGCCGAGACCCAGGGTGGCGAACAAGCCTTGGCGGCCGGCCAGCAGGATCACCAGAAAACCAACGACCACGCCGGGAAATGCCAGCGGGAAGGTCAACAAGGCGACAAGTACCGAACGGCCGAAGAAACGTTGGCGACTGAGAAAAAACCCACTGAAGCCGCCCACCAACAGCGCCGCGAGGGTCGTTGCCAGTGCCAGCAGGCAGGTCTGCGCCAGACTGCCCAGGTATTGCGCGCTGCTCAGCACCTGCCAATAGCCGCTGTCGCTGCCATCGCGACTTTGCCCACCGAGCAAGACCAGGTGCGCCAGCGGCAACAACCAGAAGGCGAGCAGCACCGCCGCCGCGGGCGCAAGCGCCCAGGCAGCGGTCGGCCGCAAGCGCGGCACCATGGCCCAGCCCGACCGTACGTCTCGGGCTTTTACTGCCGAGACGGTCACTTACTTGACCTCGCTCAGATAACGTGCGGAAAAGGCTTCCTGCGCCGCGGCCATCTGCTCGTAGTTGACCACGCCGGCCCGGGCGTAATCGCTGTCGGGCAAGAACTGCGCGGCGACATCGGCAGGCATTTTCATTGCCCGCACCGGTCGCAGGTACGCCTTGGCCCAGAGCGCTTGGCCTTGCTCGGACAAAACGAAATCCAGGACCTTCTCGGCGTTGGCCCGATGGGGGGCGTTGTCGACGATGCTCATCACGTAAGGCACGCTGATGCTGCCTTCCTTGGGAATCACAAAGGCAACGTTGGCCTTGTCTTTGTAACGAGCCCGATAGGCGTTGAAGTCGTAGTCCACCAGAATCGGCAACTCCCCGGACAGCACCCGCGCATAAGCCGTCTGCTTGGGCACGATCGGCGAGTTTTTCGCCAGCTTTTTGAAGTAGTCGATGGCCGGGGCGAAGTTATCCAGATTGCCGCCCATGGCCTGGTTGATCGCTACCGCCGAGACGTACCCGACGAAAGCACTGGACGGGTCAAGGTAGCCGACCATGCCTTTGTACTCAGGCTTGAGCAGGTCAGCCCAGCTTTGTGGCACGGGCAGACCGCCCAGCGCATCGACGTTGACCATGATGCCCAGGGTGCCGGAGTGAATGGCAAACCAGTGTCCCTCGGGGTCCTTCAAACCCGCCGGGATCTGCTCCCAACCCTTGGGTTTATACGTGCCGACCACCTCGGCTTTTTGCGCCTGCAAACCGAACGTCACGCCGTAATACACCACGTCCGCCACCGGCGCGGCCTTCTCGGCGACCAGTTGCGCCAATGCCTGTCCAGAGTTCTTGTTGTCCAGCGGAACCTGCACGCCAGTGGTATCGGCAATCGCCTTGAGCTGCGTGCCCCAGTCGGCCCATTCTGGTGGACAGTTGTAGCAAATCGCCGTTTCGCCGGCATGAGCCAAGGTGGCCGCGCCGCATAACAGCAGTGTCGCCAGGGTTTTACGCAAGTGGAACATCAAGCGTCTCCTCGTAGGGTTGAGTACTTTCGCCCGGCCGGATATGACAAGGCAGGCAATGGGAAACCGGGGTGGCGCCAGCGATCTGCGCCAACAATTGATCAATCACGGTGCAGGCCAGTGCCTCGATGGGCTGAACAACACTGCACAGCGTCGGGTGCATCTGGGTGCCGAGGGCGATGCCGTCAAAGCCGATGACCGAGAGTTGCCGGGGCACTTGCCAGCCGTTGCGGCGCAGTTCGGCGATCAAGCTGATAGCCAGCAAATCGTTGGAACAGACCAGCGCACTAAGCGCCTGGGGGCCATGCAACAACGGCTCGATGGCGGCAAAGTCAGCCTGGGTATGGGCGGGCATTTCAATCACCGGCAGGCTGGCGAGACCGGCTCCATGCATTGCCTCGCAATAACCGGCATAACGCAGGCGAGCACGGTCCGATTGCAGGGCAGGGCCGGCGACCATGCCAATCCGAGTGTGCCCGGCGTCCAGCAGATAACGGGTGGCGAGCGCCATGCCGGCGCGGTTGTCCACCGACACCGCGCTGTAATCCGGATTACCCGGCTGGTGATAAGCCAGCACAAAAGGCGTGTCCTCGCTGTCCAGGCTTTGCAGCACCCGGTTGCTCTCGGCGTCGGTTACCGTGAGGACCAGCCCATCGACACGCTGTCGCAGCAACTCCTCGACGACCGCGCTTTCGCGCTCGCAGCTGTAATCGGTGGTTGCCAACAACAGGTTGTAACCATGCACGCGTGCAGCACGCTCCATCGCCTGAAACTGTTCGGCGAACACCGGATTGAGCAGGTTGGGCACCACGACACCGATCAGCTTGGTCACCTGCAGGCGCAGTTGGCGACCAAGACGGTTGGGCCGAAACCCCAGTTGGCGCGCCGCGGCGAAGACCTGTTCACGGGTAGCCGGACGGACCACTTCAGGGGAGGCAAAGGCACGCGCCGCGGTCGCCCGCGAAACCCCTGCCAGCCGTGCAACTTCTTTCAAATCAGTCATTGTCACTCGCTTGAGATCGATCTCATTGGCGAGGACAGTACTCAGGATGTATGGCGTTTCGACGACGCAGTGATGACGATTTGATGTCAGTTGCTGCTGCCTATCGTTGAGGGTCCGCTGCAAACCCATACTGCCGGGCGGACCACACCACCGCCAACGTCAGCAGCAAGAGCGCGACCAGCACAGGCGCAAACGCAACGACACCCAGATGATCGAGCAGGATGCCCCCCACGATCCCGCCGCCGGCAATGGCGACGTTCCAGGCCGTGACCAGCATCGACTGGGCGAGATCCGCCGCGTCTCCGGCCGTCTTTGCGATTGCCGTTTGGAACAACGTCCCGGCCCCGCCATAAGCGACTCCCCAGGCCGCCACGGCGGTGTAGATCGCAGCAAGGCTGTCGCTCATGGCGCCCAGTGTCAGGGCCGAGATGGCGAAAAGTGCCGTGCTGGCAAGGGTCAATGCCCGTAGATGGCGATCGATCAGCGCGCCGACGACCCAGATGCCCAGCAACGAGGCGCCCCCGAAGACCAGCAGCACCAGGTCGATCCGCTCGCCCAGGCCTGCCGCCATCAGGAACGGGGCGATATAGGTAAAGAGAATGTTGTGCGCCAGAACAAATGCCAGCACCACACACAGCACCGAGCGAACGCCTGGCAGGGTGAAGACCTGGCGCAAGGCAAGGCGTTTGTCGGTGGTTTGCCCGGGAAAGTCAGGCACTTTGAGTCGCACCCAGACCATCAAGGCGACGGCGAACAAACTCATGATGGCGAAGCTCATCCGCCAGCCGATCAAATTACCGAGCAAGGTGCCGGCCGGTACGCCCAAGGATAACGCCAAGGGTGCGCCGACCATGGCAATTGCAATCGCCCGACCTTTCTGGCTCTCGGGCACCATGCGGGCGGCATACCCGGCCAACAAGGCCCAGAGCAGCCCGGCCGATACGCCACCCAGCAAGCGGGCAACGATCGTCAAGCCGTAATGGGACGAAAACGTTGTGACCGTATTGGCCACGGCAAAACCGGCAATGGCCAGCAGCAAGAGCGACCGGCGCCGCATGCCTTGGGTCGCGGCCGTCAAGGGAATGGCCGCCAGCAAGGACCCTATCGCATAGACCGTGACCAACTGGCCGGCGAGGGCTTCGGAGATCGCCAGCCCTTCGCTGATCTGGGAGAGAAGGCCGGCGGGCAAGGCTTCGGTGAGAATGGTCACGAACGCCGCCAACGCGAGGGCGAACAGTGAACCGATGGGGAGCGGCGCAGCGTCTTGAACGACCTCGGCATCGGCGTCGATATGGGTATTGGCAATCGTCATGTGTCACCTGCTTGGCGCGCTTCTGACGCGCCGGATGGCGGCGTCAATCGCAGATTGATAAGTGTCGACTACGGTAAGTGCCGCTCTTTGGCGAGACAAGAATGCTAGAGTGCGCAACACATCGGAAAAAATGTCCGCAATGGGAGCCTGGCGTGGAATCACTGAGCGGGATTGATTTTTTTGTTCGCGCGGCCGAAACCCGCAGCTTTTCAGAGGCGGGCAGGGCGCTTGGCATTTCGTCTTCGGCGGTGGGTAAAAGCGTGGCCCGGCTCGAGGAAAGGCTGGGGGTGCGGCTGTTTCATCGCAGCACGCGCAGTATCACGCTGACGGCAGAAGGGACGCTTTTCCTCGAGCGTTGCCGACGCATTCTCTGCGAAGTCGAAGCGGCCGAACTGGAACTGTCGGAAACCCGCAAAGCGCCGCGGGGCAAATTGCGCGTGAGCTTGCCTCTGGTTGCAGATTTGGTCATGCCGACGCTGATGGCCTTCATGCGCCGCTACCCCAGTATCGAATTGGACCTGGATTTCTCCGATAGGCTGGTGGACATCATTGAGGAAGGTTTTGATGCCGTCATTCGGACCGGAGAGCCAAACGACTCCCGGCTGATGTCCCGCCCGTTAGGCGCGTTCAAGCTCGTCGTGGTCGGTTCGCCCCGGTACTTCGCCGAACACGGTACACCGCAGGTGCCGGCGGATCTGCTGCGCCATGCCTGCCTGCTATACAAATTCCCCAGCACTGGCAGGCTGCAGGTCTGGCCGGTGAACGGGGAAGGGCAGTCCGATCTCAACCTGCCGGCCACCCTGGTCTGCAACACCACCGAGGCGTTGCTGTACGTCGTGCGCGATGCATTGGGGATTGCCTGCGTACCGGATTTCACCGTGCGCGATGCCATCGTCGCCGGTGAGCTGGTTACCGTCCTTGACGAGTTCAATCGGCATCAGAGCACCTTCCGCATGCTCTGGCCTTCAAGCAAGCATCTGGCGCCAAAACTGCGGGTGTTCATTGATTTCATGAGCAGCGAATTGTTCAAGTGACTCACGGGGATATGTCCCAACCCTGTGGGAGCCTGTTCAGATCAAGGGGCCTTGTTCTCGACCAAACAGTTTCCACCATCCACCACGATGACTTCGCCAGTGAGGTAGCTCGCCTCTGAAGACGCCAGGAAAGCAACCACTGCAGCCACCTCTTCGGGACGTCCGGCCCGGCCCATCGGCGTGTAACCTGCCGCCTTGGCTTCCTCGGCAGTGGTCGACCCTGTGCTGATCCAGCCGGGAGCGACGCTGTTTACAGTGATCCCTTGCTGGGCGACTTCAAGCGCCAGGCTCATGCTCATTCCAACCATCGCGGCCTTTGCGGCGCTGTAAGCCGCTTCACCGGGGTTACTGCAGCGGGTGCCGGTAGTGGAACTGATGTTTACGATGCGCCCGTAACGGCGCGCCCGCATGCCGGGCAGAACGGCCTGTGTAAGCAGAAAAGCCGTGGTCAGGTTTCGCGCCAGGGTAAGGTTCCAGGTGTGCAGATCCATGGTTTCCAAGTCGGAAAAAAACTCCGGGCTACCTTGCATGGCCATGCCCGCGTTGTTGACCAGAATATCGATCTGCCCCCAGAGGGACTCTGCCCATGGGATAAACTCACGCACCTGATGCTCATCGGTAAGATCGATGGCCCGCCCTTGGACTTCGAATCCTTCGGCACGCAGTTCTGCGACCCGATCATTGATTCGCGCACTGCTGGCGGTGACGATCAGTTTGGCACCTGCAGTCCCCAGTCTGCGCGCGATGGCCATGCCAATCCCAATCTCACTTCCAACCCCGCTGACAAGGGCCACAGGGTTCTGTCCGTTTGCGTTTGGCATGGTGTCTCCAGAGGGGTGTAAGTAATGATCAGGGGTCGGAGCCTGATTTGCGTTTGAGCTATATAACCACCCTGATCAACGCCCGAACACCCCCGTCCTCCCCAACAACTGCTGTTGCCGCCAGGCCGGTGCGCTGGTGGGGAAAAGCACTTCGTTCGGTCGAAAACGGGCGACACCGCAGGCGGCAGCGATGCGCTGGCGTTGCTGGCCGTGGGCAAGGGCCTGCCGAAAACTGGCTTCGCTCTGCATTTGTCCCAGCACATAACCGACGCCTGCCTGGAAATTACCGCCATGGGCCTGCCACCAAGCGGTGATGAGCTGCGGGTCGGGCCAGGGTAGATTTTCGTCGGGGTCCATCGCCACGTTGGTGTCTTGCGGGTCATCGTTCGGGCCGGCGTCGAAATCGGGCAGGTCCCGCAACTCCAGATCAAGCAACGCCAGGTCAGCGCCGGTGATCAGGCTGAAGGCTTCACCGGCGACCCGGGCATAGGGCAGGTCGCTCATTTGCTGAATCAACCACGGTACACAGACCGGATCGCCCAGCAGCCCAAGGGCCTGGATGCCGATGCGCCGATCCCTGGGATCCTGTACTAACTGGCGTATCCAGGCGATGCTGGGCTCGCGTTCCTGCCAGGCCAGCAATACGCAGAGCGCGCGATACTGGAACTGGCCCGGTTGCCCGGCGAATTGTCGCAATGGCTCCAGGGCTTGCGCGTCGCCCATCTGTACGGTGGCCCAGTTGGTCCAGAAGCGCGTGGCGGCATCTTCATGCTGGCGGTGGGTACGAATCGTCGGTAGCAGGTCACGCCGGCGCAGCTCGCCCGCCGTGCGGGCGGCACGTGCCAGCACGCTTGGGTCGGCATCGGAAAGTACGGCCAGCAGGGCGGGGCCTGGATCGTGGCGATGCATGCCGCAGGCCGCGAGGCCGAGGCGGCGGAACAGGGGCTCGGGGGAGGCGAGCATCCGTTCGATCCAGGGCGATACCCGTTCCCAGTCAAGCCAACCCAAAGCCATCAGGTAACCGCGTTCCGTTTCCAAGGTACTGCGCAAATGCTCGCTGAGCCGCGACAGCACTTTGGCGTTGGCCGCCTCGAAAGCCAGTACCACGCAGACGAACATCTCGCCGATAGCATGTGGCCCGAGCTGGGTCAGTAGTGTTTCCAGACCGCCAGGGGCGGCGATTCGCAAGCCGTCGAGGTGGGCGTCGAGGCGGTTATCGAGTTTGTCGAGGTGGTCGATATCGTAGTGCGGGGCGCGCAGGGCATAGTCGCGCAGGACGGCAAGGAAGCTGGCTTCTTCGGCGTGTTGGTCCAGAACAACGGAAGTGACTAGCATGTTGAATGTTACGCCTCTAGCGGTTCTTCTACAGGAAACTTCGAATGACTTGGCGTGCCCTTGGCACGCATCACTTCATTATCGTTTGCCATTGATCATCGCGGATTAACCCAATCGTTCTGTCAGCAAAGGACCACACCCCTTCGGTGCTGCTTCGAAGCACTGTGAATTGAAGGTCTACTTCTTCTATATCCAAGGCAATCAAAGTCTGTCCGACGACTTTGTCCACACCGGCCAAATGTGCTGCATATATTTCATTGTTATAGGCCGCAATCCCCCAGTAGCTTCTTCTCGTGTCAATCGGCTGAACAATGGACCATTGATCTGCGACGCCGATCAGTACAGTCCCATTCTTGCCTGCAATGGCACAGTGACCCTTGTCCAGCCGACAGATACTGGTAAGACTTGCGTTGGTTGGTAGATCAAGGACGGTCCAGTTTGTACCGTCGAAATGCGCAGCGTAACCATCGGAAGTTACAGCGACAATGTCGCTGCGACTGCTTCCGGCGATATCCTCAATTGTCACATCCTGATAGCCCACGCTTAACTTCGGCAGCGTTTCGAACTTGTCGCCGAACAAGCGATAGACCTGGCCGACCGATCCTGCGCAGATCACATCATCACCTAGGATACGAATTCTGCGCAGTGGCCCGATATTACCGACGGCAGCGTTTGCGTAAGCCTTTCGCGAGGCTTTGAGCTCCTCTCTTGTGGTTGGCGATTTCCAGTCGAAACGCACGACTGAGCCATTCTCTCCCAGGACGTAAGCAGAGCCGTCAATAGCGGCATCAACCGAGAGAATAGCTTCTGCAGACAATCCGAACTCAAGCCAGACATCCTGCTTTCTAACGCCGACCCTATTCTTTGGGTTGTCATAATCGTCGCCAATGGTACAGGTAGCGATGATGATACCCGCGACCGGACTAACGCCCTCCTGAATAAAGGCCCCTTCAATAAACTCCGCATCTGATATTCCGTTCATCTTCATTAGATCCCGTGCTTGTTAATCGTCCAGTACTATGGCGGGTGGCGGCTGTTTCGCTCTGGGCAGCGGATCGTTGGGTTTTATCGTCAATTCCATCTTCTGGTGACCATTCTCCAGCTGCTTTTGCAGGCACTCCTTGTTACATCCTGTG
Organism: Pseudomonas sp. P105; assembly: GCF_032614175.1. NCBI lineage: Bacteria > Pseudomonadati > Pseudomonadota > Gammaproteobacteria > Pseudomonadales > Pseudomonadaceae > Pseudomonas > Pseudomonas sp. P105. The sequence continues at coordinate 3,032,406 of NZ_CP126693.1, read as the reverse complement.
GCTCCGGGTGGAACATTGACTTTGCCAACCGCCGACTTCGCGCCTATCTCGCAACCGACGGCCAGGGTATAGGCCTTGCCTCGGTTGGCAGGATTAGCGAGCCAAGCATTTCTTTCGACGGTGTAATTGCACCCTACCTGTCCATGCTCGGTACGTAATGCATGGCTATGGCCTTCCACACAGAGACAGGGGGCCTTGTCCGATTCATAGTTCGTCGCTGCGTCGGCGGAGCCTCGGTTGACATGTGCGACGAATTCCTTGGATGGAAGCAGGTGGTGGCCTGTCATCGGTTTGCCATCCGCGCCGTCGCAACAACGGTTCGGGGTCTTCGGCATAAGCAGGCATTTACGGCTGCTACAACACTTGTCGCTTTTGTCTGTGGCACCCGAGCATTGGGTCTTAATATCGTTTGCCATTGGTTGGCAAGGGTGACCAGCGGTATCCATCGCAATTGCATCTTGATAAGGCCAAGGGCCGGTGTTGCTTGTCGATCCGTGGTTATGGGTGGTCAGGTCCATATTTCGCACGACGTTTTCAGCTTCAAACTTCACATTCATCGACCAGGCTGTGAAATAGACCTTCCCTTTGATCTTGCCGGTGATGATCCCCTTTTTTGGCGCATTTCCAGCTTCATCCCCATAACTGGTCTTGAAATAACTCTTATCCTTGAGCATGGCCTCCTTGCCACTGATCTTCACCGTTCGCGTGCCTCTGGTGGTGTCCTTGGCCAAGCCGGTATTGGGGTAGGGAATCGGCACCCCCAGCGGGGTGGGCGGGGCTTGGGGCGGGGTGAAGCAGACATCCGGAAAACAGGCGATCGACTTGCCGTCGGCCGCCTTGCAGGAAACCTCCATATTGTTGGCGTAGACCTCATTCGCCATTACGCAGCCCTCACAGTCTGGTAACTGAGCAGTGCGACGGCGCGTTCGCCGGCGTCGTTGCCGAGGTGGTAGAAGATATTCGGACCTTCGCCGTAGCCCTTGCGACTGGCGGCCAACGCCACGGCGAGCATGGCCGGGCCGATGGCGGCACCGACTTCGCCGATGCAGTCGGCCGGGTGCCAGAGATGGAAGAATTCCTTGCGCACGCGCAAGGTCCGGCTGAGGGCCAAGGAGGCTTCCTTGAAGTAGTACTGCTCGCCGGAGATGTCGGTGAGTCGATAATCCATTTGCTCCAACCCACAGCCGGCTTCGCTAAGGGCCGCCCGTACAGCTTGAGTCAGGCCTTCGGCGCGCAGGGGAATGTCTTCGGCCTCCACAGTGTCCTTCTCCACGCCGAACCCCAGGCCGATGCAGGCCAATTGCGGCTCTTCGCTGGCTACAGGGGCTGCCAGGACCACAGCGGCGGCGCCTTCGCCGGGGATAAATCCGTTGGAGTTCTGGCTGGTAAGCAGGCGTTCGCGTGCTTCGAAAGCGGCCAGTGTCGGTCCGTTCAAGAAGGAGTCGACGCCGACAATCAGTACGTGGCGATGGCCGCCCTGGTAGATCAGCGTACGCGCATTAAGCAGGGCCACGGCAGCGCTGACCCGTCCACGGGCGATGACGTTGGAACCGGGATGAAAGCGCAAGCCCAGTTCGGCTTCGATGGCGTGCAGCAGCCCCTTATCGAGACCATCGAGGCGGCCGGGGCGCTCGGTTTCCGCTACCCCCAGCAGCAACGGAGTCTTTTCCGGATCGACGTTGGGGGTACTTTGTAGCGCCTCGGCGACGGCGCGGGCGGCCATCTTGATCAGCTTGGTGCGGCCGCGCCAGGGTTGTTCCAGAGGTACGCTGGCGGCAATCAGCCATTCGCCACCTTGGTCAATGAAACGAGTTTCCTGAAAGTTGTCGATGGCGCAGCGGATCGCCGCGCAACTCGTCGGTGCACTGAGGCCGACAGCGCTGACCATGCCAGAGCCGATAATGCAAAGCGCGCTCATCAGTCCGTCTCCTCCGGCGCCTGCTTGGCTCTTACCAGGGAGGAGAGCGAAGGGTAGTAATCCTTGCCCAATTCACGGGCGCGCCACCAGCCCGTGGACATTGTGCCGACCAACACCTGGGCGATCTCGAACAGGTTGCGCCGTAGAGGACGGGAGACACGCCAGGTCATTTGCACCTGGAGCGCGTCTGTGTCGACCAGCAGGGTATCGATCACCGCGTGCACCGTCTCATGACCGCCTTTTTTCAGGAAGAAGGTCACCGGCACGTCCATTTCGGGGATGCGAAAGCCCGCGCGCTCCCGGGGCGTGAGGTTGAGCAGTAGCACATCCTCGCCGCCACGCACGTAAGGGATCTGCTGATCATCAGGGGCAGCCTGAAAGTAGCGGCTGTCGAAATCCTGCGGCAGAAACGGAAAGCGGTCGGCCAACCAGGCATCGTCGTAAGTACCGGCGAAGCGAGCGCGCTGCGGCCAACTGCGGCCGATGGGGCCAAGGGCCATCGGGCGGAAGTCGCCAGAGGGACTCTCGATCGGCTTGCCCAATTGCTCGGTGTTCGGCATCGGCATGCCGACAATGTCAGCACTACCCATGCTACGTGGGAACCAGCCACATCCGGTCGGATTGTCCGGGTAACAGTGACGCATTTCAGGGTCTTTCGCCATCGGATGGCTGCCGCCAAAAGCCTGGGCATAGGAGATGTCCTGCTCGGTAAAAGGCTGCGGTAAGCCGGGAGAAACGCCCAATAGCCCCGGTTGCCATTGTCGGGGACCGAGGACGGAAAAGGCCTTGCTCATCTGACCGATACGAATGCCCGCGGCCAACTGCGTCACGGGCCGTCCACCCGGGGCATAGGCCTTGCCGCGTACCAGTACATCGCAGAACGGCTTGATCGGGGCGAAGTCCATTTCCTGAAGCGGAGCGCTGAGGCCAGGCTCACCGAAGAAAGTATCGGCCATCAGCAGCGGCTGCTGAGTGTCGGCGAGGGTTGCCGGACGGCCGTCCAGCGGCAAATTGAAAGTGCCTTTGGCCACTATCACCAGGGATTCGCGGCCATCGGGCTCCAGGCCTTGGGTGTAGGCAGCAAGCAGTTTGCTGGCGTTGAGCAGCTCCATGAGTCGACTACCTGTCTAGTTGATCTGCACCGAACCGCCCTTGATACGGTTCACGCCGGATGACCGGCTCGAGAGGTAGGTCCCTCGAATCAGCACCTTGCCCTCACGCGTGAGGGTGATGCTCGCCTTGCCGCAGCGCAGGACGATTTCCCGCTCCGCGGTGAACTCCAGGCGCTCGCCGTCCAGCTGGGCGACGGCTGGCGTCGTGGTTTGCGGCAGACGCTGGATGCGACCAATCACCAGCGGCCGGGTCAGGTCGCCGGCCTCGAACATCAGCGCGACCTGGGCGCCGATGTCTTCACGGGCGAGTGGGGTGGTGGTGCGCGCGGCGAGGCCGATTTCGGCGGGGCAGCCAGGGAAGGCGACCACAGGAGCATCTGCACTGGGCACATCCAGCAGCACCCCAATCACAACACCATCCACGCGCGCGGGCGTGGCGGTGGAGGAAACGGTCAAATGATATTCAACGGTCATGGCGCCCACTCCGTGGCTAGTTCTGCAGAATCTTCTGGCCTTTGACGACAACGTTCTTGTTCGCCTTGATGTTGATGGCGCCGGAGCCGTCGATGGTGATGTTCTTGCCGCTGATCACAATGGTGCCGTCCTTCTTCATGGTGATGCTGGCCGCGCCCGTCGTCAGGCTGATCGAGTCGCCGGCGTTGAGGGAGAAGTGCTTGCCAACGTCCAGGCTGTCGTTTTGCTTGATGTCAGTGGTGCGGCTCTGGGCGACGTCACGGGATTCGTTCTGGCCGATCTGGGTACTCTGGTTGCCATTGATCTCGATCCCTTCGTTGCCTTTGACCGTTTCGTTGCGGTTGCCGCTGATGCCGATGGTCTCGTTACCGCCCACGTCCTCGGTGCGGTTGCTGACGATGGTGATGTTTTCGTTGGCACCGACCTTTTCCGTGCGGTCCGCGCCTATGGTGATGGTCTCGTTGTTGCCCACCTTTTCGGTGCGGTTGGCGCCGATGGTGATTTTCTCGTCGCTGCCCACATCTTCGGTACGGTTCACGCCGATGGAGATGGTTTCGTTGTTGCCGACGGTTTCCTTGCGGTCGACGCCGATTTTGATGGTTTCGTTGTTGTCCACGGTCTCAGTGCGGTCGTGTTTGACGTGCACGGTTTCGTCGTTGTCGACGGTCTTGCTGCGGTCGTGGCCGACCCAATGGGTCTCGTCGTTCTCGACCTCGATGTCCTGATTCTTCTCGGCGTGGATAAACAGTTGCTCCGCGCCTTTCTTGTCCTCCATGCGGATCTCATTGAAGTTGGCCTGTGAGCCGTCCTTGCTTGAACGACTTTTCACGCCACTCTGAGTGGCATTGGCTGGCAGCTTGTAGGGCACGGTCTGTTCGGCGTTGTAGACGCGACCGGTGATGATCGGCCGGTCAGGGTCGCCTTCGAGGAAGCTGACGATCACTTCCTGACCGATCCGTGGGATCTGCACGGCCCCCCAGTTTTTGCCAGCCCAGGCTTGGGACACGCGAATCCAGCAGGAGCTGTTTTCGTTGGATTGGTCATGGCGATCCCAGTGGAAATGCACCTTGACCCGGCCATACTGGTCGGTCCAGATCTCCTCGCCACTGGGGCCAACCACCACGGCGGTCTGCGGCCCACGGACAATGGGCATGGGCGTCAGAGGGAGAGGGCGGAAGGCCTGGCCGGCATCCATGCAGTCCAGCTCGCTGACGAACTGCTCGGCCAGATCTGACTGTCCGCTTTCATAGACTTCCTGACGAATCTGATAGCGCGCGACCACCACCAGGTATTCGCGATTCTGGTCCGCACGGTCGTAACCCGTCAGTGTGAACAAATGACCGGAACCCAGCCCGCGAGCGCGGCCACGCAACTGCACGCGTTCGAACTGGCTGTGAATGGCTTCGATGCGGGTGCGTGCGTAGTGATCGCCATCGTTGCTCTGCAGGTATTCACCGGGGTAGTCATACAGCGGGTGGTCACCGTTGCTGTGGTTACGTACCACGCTGGAGCGCACCTCAAGGCTGGCGCGCGGGCGCAGGAAGTCATAGTCGTTCAGCGCCAGCGAACCCGGCTGGACTTCCCGCGCCAGTTGCCAGTCGTAGAAATGATCGCGTTCGCGCATTTGCCGATCGGGCGGATAGAAGGGTACCGAGTCGTAGTCCGCTGGCGTGGAGTGAGCACCATAGGCGTCGGCCAGCACCAGAACATGACGCTCCTTTTCATGGCGGAAGTAGTAATAGATGCCTTCCTGCTCCATCAGCCGGCTGACGAAATCGAAGCTGCTTTCGCGGTACTGAACGCAATATTCCCACTCACGGTAGCTGGCGCTGAGGCTGTCTTCAAAATCAGAGAAACCGAGGTCGCGAAACACCTGCTTAATGATGTCCGGCACGGTCTTGTTCTGGAAAATCCGACAGTCCGAGGTCCGCGTGAGTAGCCAGAACCATGGCCGCAAACTGACGCGGTAACCCGCGAACTGGCCGTGACCGGTCAGTTGCCGGCAGCTGCTGATAATGCCGTGGAAATAGCGTTTGCCTCCGCTGTACAACTCCAGGGTCAAACCCATCGGCTTGCCCAGCAATTGATCGAACTTGATCGCCCGGTCTTCGGAGGTAAGGTCCAATTCGTAGTGAAACAACCGCCCCAACTCTTCGCTGCCATCCATGCTCTGCAACAACAGGACATCGCCACCGAGAGGACTGTCGACCTGTACCAGACGGTTGTTTTGGGTGATTGCCATCTACGGCTTCCTTGGCTCGTGTTCGGGCATCCGTTCGCCGTAAGGAAGGCAGCGGCGTATCAGGAATACCGGCCAATGACGGCCCCTCAGATGTTCAAGATAGGTGACCGGTGGTCGCTGACTTAGGTTATTTGGTTATAGTTTTATTCTAGAACCGCACCAACAGTGATGAGCACCAGCAACTAGGCTCCAGACAGGAGGAGGGGCCCGACGGCAAGGGGCGGGCGATTATCGTGTGTTTGCCACAGTGGAATGTTCTTGAGCCCCGGCCTCCAGCACCTGCACCATCACCTCGGATTGCCAGGCGAAGTACGGATTGTAGGTCAACCGTGCATGGACTTTGCCGGGCTCACGATAACCCCAGTCCGAATACCAGACAGGGCCACCTGCCTGGCATTGTTGGTAAGCCGTGTCGCTCTGGCCGTTCCAGCACAGACGCTGGTTACCCTGGCGACCATATTGCGGATTATCGGGGGAGAACAGCACGCCCATATGGGAAAACTGACTGATCTGCTCGGCCGGCAACTGGTCGCTGCGCACCAACAGGCGCGGACTTTGTAATTCGTTGGCGAGGTTGCCATACCAGATCATCCGCGACCCCGGGTTGGGGAAACGCCGATTGAAGGCGTCCCGTACAAACTCCACATCCACCACCGAGTCATGGGCCGCACTGACCACCAGCACCGGGCGGTCGAACGCCTGCGATGCCAGCTTGCTGCGCACGGCCGTACTGCTCAGGTAAAACTGGGCGAAGCCATTGGTTGGCACGTTCTGGTAGCGCAGCGACGTCTGCTGCGGGGCCGCGCTGGTCGGCTGCCGTAGCCACGGTTTGACCTTCGCCAGCCATGGCAGCACCCAATCAAACCCAACATTGGACTTGAACGCCGGGGAAAACAGCAGCAGCCCAGCGATCGACTGATCGTCCATGGCGTACGCCACAACCAGGTTGGCACCGGTGGAGAAACCACCCAGGTAAACGTGGCCGACATCCTTGCGTAGCAGCGCCACCTGTTGTTCCACGGTTCGACGCCAATCATTGATGTCAACGTCGAGCATATCGGCCGGCCGAGTGCCGTGGCCGGGCAGCAGCACGGTGCGTACCCGATATCCCTGGCTGGCCAGTTGTGTCGCGACATCTACGAATGAGCCGGGCGAATCGCCAAGGCCGTGAACCAGAAGAACGCCTCTACCATTCGGCTGCGCGGGTACCCATTCACGGGGAGCGTTCCACGCCAGCTCCAAGGTGTGGTCGGGATTCTGAAACTGCCGATTACGCTCAATCTGCGCCAGGGTCTGCAGGCGGTAGTCGCCGAAGCTGACCGGCGCCGGCTGGGCGACCTCAACCGGAGCGCGCGCGCAGCCGGCAAGGCCGATCATCAAGAGCGCGTAGAGTGCTTTCATTGGGGTTTCCATATGTTCATGTTGATGTCCTATCGAGAGCGATAGATGTACCACGTGGGTCGCAGTGCACAAAACCCGGAAGAGTTACTTTAGGTGGGGGGAGCTGACGTCAGGGTGACGGGTGGCTGACAGGGATGCGAGTAAATGCGCTCTGCAGTAGTTTGTCCTCGGTCAACCACTTTACAAGGGCTCGACCCAGGACAACCTCAACCCCGTGGCGATCCACTGATAGCGACAAATACGCAGGGCTGAAAATTGAGTCTGGGCAAGGCTGTTCCAAGCGGATCGCATGTCTGTTGAGATCCGTCGTTTCTGCAACGGCTGAGGAATCACAGCAGTTTGAAGTTGTACTCAAGGACAAAGTAAATGCGGTCGATGTCCGGCCCGCCTTGTGCTTCGTTCGCCCGATGAGAAACGTGGGTGAAATGCACTAAAAGATCTTTCGCCGGCCCGGACTGGACGGTGTAGCTTAGATCGATGTCGCGCTCCCAGTGCTTCCCGCCTTTGCCTTGCTGAGGGACATACTCCTGTTCGCCAGGATCAAAAGGGAAGTAAGCCCCTCCTTGCGGCGCATGAGTACCGTCGATATCACGTCCAGTCACATACCGTGACATGAACTTGAGCCCAGGCAATCCCATGGATGCGAAATCCAGGTCGTAGCGGGCTTGGTAGGAACGCTCATGGGGGCCATTGAAATCGGCGAACTTGATGGAGTTGGCTAGGTATATGGAGTCACCCCCTACGAAATCGAAAGGCGTGTCACCACGATTTTTTTGGACCGCCAGGGTAAAGGCTTGGTTGCCAATATTGTGTTTGGCAGAAAGGCTATAAGCTGTTGTGTTGATGCCTCCCGCAACTGAGCGCCCGTAGTCAATCGTATGGTAGATGTTGAAATCTACAAACGTATCCCAGCGACGGACATACGCGTTCGCGTAATACTGTCTCCAAGTGTCTGTTAGCTGGGATGAGTACAGCCTGGCGCCTAGGTTCTTGTTGGATGTGAAGTCAGCCCCAACGAAGCTGATTGAGCCCATATCGGTGTTAACGCCATACCCGGAAAAATCCCCTTTAGAAGAGGAGGAGTCCTGGTTTTTGAATGCCGTGAATTTGCCACCGACCAAGTGTATGCCAGTAAGCTCGTCACTTTCTAAGAGCCATCCCGTTGCGTATTCGGGTTGCAGACGTTTGTCGGAGGTGTCGAAGACTGGGGTTTCTACTTCCATCTCGCCGAACTTGATAGAGGTCTGCGAGAGGCGAGTCTTGATCACGCCGCCGCCGTCGCTGAAGTTTTGTGCGGACTCTCCATCACTGTCGACAGGTAAAAGCCCGGTTCCTGAGTGTCCCTTACCGCCATCGAGTTTTTGCCCGACAAAAGCATGCACATCCACACCAAAACCAAATGTTCCGGGCGTGAAGCCTGACTCAAACGTCGTGATGAAGCCCTGTGCCCATTCTCGCTGGTAATTTTTCGTGGCGTTTTCAGAGCGGTTATCATTGTTCAAGAAGAAATTTCGGCTGATAACGTTGAGCGTTGCATCCCCTAGAAAGTCCGAGGTTCTGGGCTCTGTCGAGTCTGCTGCCATAACCTTTCCAACACACAACAGGCAGCAGCAAAGCACCGTGTTCTTCATGGTGTACTTGTGCTGAACGTGGGCCATAACAATGTCCTTGAAACAATGGGAATGCGCCAGCGCATTACACGAAGGGTCAGCACCACCTCCTTTGGATAAACAGGTATGCGCAGAGGGTTTCATTCTTGGTTGCAGGGCCGTGGCTTGCGAGTTAAATGTTGTTAATTCCACTCACCTAAGGCGATAGACACCCTCTCGGGAGCAGTCAGCAGTGCCGAGGCCGGTGCGCAGTTCAACGCTTCTGCAACCACCCAAGCAAACCTCCTTTTTTGATCGGCGCTGGTTTGGCCATCAACGTCAGTTGGCTGTTCTGTTGCCGCACCGCTTGCAGCTTGTTCAATGCCTGGCCGACTTCGCTGCGTTGCTCCATGCAACTGCGTGTCAGAGACTTGTCGATGCGGTAAATGATGCAGGAGGTCAGTGTGGTGAAAGTGGCCTGGGACGGTGTGTCGGCGAGGATGCTCTGTTCGCCCATGACTTCGCTCGGCCCCATGCGACCTACTTCAGTTTGCTGGGTGTCGTCGGGCACTGTGGCGCTGACCACTCCGGTGGCAATCACGAACAGATTGTCAGGCACTTCACCCAGTTCCAGCACCACTTGTCCCGCCGCGTATTGCTGCGGAGTCATGGCCAGAGCCAACCGATCGCGTTCGTCCTCGCCCAGGGAGCGGAAGATTTTTACCTCGTCCAGCAACGCTCGCGCTCGGGTAGTGGGTTCAACCGCACCATCGAGTTGCCGGGAAATACCAGCCGCTTCCAAGTGCCGATGGGCCAGGTCGAACAACTGATTGCGCACTTCACTTTTTCTGCCCAGCTCGGCGATAAAACCGCTGGCCACGTATTCGGACATGTTTTCACCGGCCTCCTTGAGCAGAGCTTTAGGTGCAGGGGAGAGGAGCAGGCTGCTGCTACCTTGCAAGGTGCGATCCAGTGCGTCTAACACCCGACGCGGACGGATGTGGTTGGGCACCTGAATGCTAATGGATACGCCATGCATGTTGCTCGGTCGGCTCAGGTTGACGATCTTCGCCTTGGCCGCCACCGAGTTCGGTACCACCGCAGTACTGCCGGCGCTGGTGAGCAGGTGGGTGGCACGCCAGTCGATGTCCAGCACCTTGCCTTCGGTGCCGTCGATCATGATCCAGTCATCCACCTGATAGGGTTTGGTGGTGTTGAGCACAATGCCGGAAAACACGTCGCTCAACGTGCTTTGCAACGCCAGCCCGACGACGATCGCCACGACTCCGGAGGTCGCCAGCAAGCCTTTGACTGGCAGCTCCAGCACATAACCAGCCGCGGCAACAATCGCGATCAAAAATACCAGCGCACCTATGACATCCTGCAGCAACCGCCCACTGTGACCAATGCGTCGTATCAGCACCAGACCGATGATTTCCGTGAGCACCCGCGCGGCATATAGCCACCAGAGAATCCCAAGGGCCGTTGCCCCCAGTTGCACAGCGCGATCACCGGCAAACACGGGAGCCTGCAGCGGGCTGACGTCGGCATTGATGATGATCGCACTGAAGATCAGGAACAGGCCCAGACGCAACCCGATCCGGGTGACGCGGTGCTTGAACGGCGCGAGATGCCAGATCAGCGCATCGATCACCAGCAGCAGGGCACTCCACGACAAGGGATGACCGTAGATAATGGGCATGTGATCTCCGGGTAAAAAAAGGTGGGTAGCGCGCGCTCCCTTGAATCAAGGTTTGGCAGCACCGTGAATACAGATTAATAGGGGGCCTAAAAAGGAAAAAGCAGCTATAAAGCGTCTAACTGTCAACCTAGTCGTGACAATGAAACCATTGGAAGAGCGCCTCGGTGTGCGGCTGCAGCAGGCTGATCGGGATCGATGCGAATGCGCACAGGCAGGCGCTGGACAATCTTCGTGAAGTTGCTAGTGCAGTGGGAGACACAGACTATGTGGTGGAAAGAGATTCTGGTTTTCAAGTCTGAGGGACCGGTGGCCGAAGCCGGCGGCAAGCTCGAAGGCTTTGGAGGCAGGGAGCATAGGTCGTTGATTTCGGAGGATTCTGGTAATTCGTGGCAAAGTCCTGTTTTAGGGTGCAGGTGACACTATGAGTAAACACCTTTATACATCGCGTTTAACATAATATACATTACACGTAACAACGTATGTCGCTACTAGCCGGACTATCCAGCAGATTTTCCACCAGACGCTTCCCCTCACCATCACCCACAAGCATCACTGAAAACCAATTCACCGCGCACCAATCCTTTGGTGAGCATCATCACAGCAACCACCAAACTACCAGCGCGTGCGCAACGTCATACCCATGCTGCGCGGGTCGCCGGTAAGCACTCCGTAATCACCCGCGCCAAGCCGAGGGTAAACGGCAGTGATGTAGTTCTTGTCGAACAGATTGCGCGCCCACAGTTCGGCTTCCCAACGCCTGTTGCTGCGGCGCAGTCCAAGACGCAGGTTGGTCAGCCCATAGGATGGCTGGTAGCTGCCCTGGCCACCTTCGAGCGTGCCGTAGTAACCGCTGCGGAATTTGTAGTCCAGGGCGCTGAACAGCTCCAGGCCACGCTCCAGTGGGTAGCGATAGTCGATTCCGGCGTTGGCGTTCCACTCTGGAGCGTTGAACACGCGTTGACCTCCCAAGTCGCACGACCACTGCGCGCTGGTTGGCGAGCACGGCGCGTTGGGGAAATCCCGGTAGCGTGCGTCACTCCAGGCGATCCCCAGCCTCAGGTCAACCCGTTCGCTGGCACGTAGCTGCGCGTCCAGTTCGATCCCGCGCAGGCGCACTTTGCCGACATTGATCAGGTTGTCGCGGATCGGCGGCGAGAACTGATTCACCGGCGCACGGTTGGTCAATGCCTGGTAGTCGTCGACATCGGCCTGGTACACAGCCAGATCGAGCACACCTCGTTCGTTCCAGAAGCTGCGCTTGAGACCCACCTCGACCGAAGTGACCCGCTCCGCATCGAATGTCGATGAGACATTAGGGCCGATTACGTCGAGATTGATTCCGCCAGCCTTGTAACCGCGTGACCAACTGGCATAGCCGAGCAGGTCATCGGCAAACTGGTAGCTGAACGTCAATTGTCCGGAAAGGTTGCTCTCCTCGATCGCATCACGTCGGTAGTACTCGCCGCCGAGTGCGACGCTGCGCAGCAACGGGCCCGCCAACTGCGAGATCAGGTCTGGTCCCAGTGGCGCCAACCCCGAAACGCTGCGCGACAACCAGCCCTGCTTGCGCTCGCGGGTGTAACGCAGCCCTGGCGTGATCGCCAGGCGGTCCGTGGCATGCCAGGTGAGTTGACCGAACACGGCGCGGCTGTCGGTGCGCTGCTGACCGTCGAAGTCCTGCTGCGCGCCATCGAGCAATGACGGGGCAATCATTCCGGGCGTAATGCCCAGCCAGTCGATTTCCGGGCGATCCCCCAGAAAATAAGCGGCCGCGTCCTCGCCGAAACGCACGCCCACCTCGCGGTTCAACTTCTGCCGCAAATAATAAAGGCCCACCACGTAGTCGAAGTGTTCGTTGGGCGAATCGGCCAGGCGCAACTCCTGGCTGAATTGATGGTGATCGAGCTTCACGGCGGCGTTTTCGGCCACCGACAGCGGCATACCATCGCCGTCCTGGTCCGCATCATAGGTCCAGTCGCGGTAACCGCTGATGCTGGTCAGCGTGGCGCCGCTGTCGAGCAGCCAGTTCAACTCCAACGTAGTGCCGGTCTGCAGCGTCTTCACCGTGTTGGGTTCGTCTTGCTGCACGCGACGCGCATAAGGATCTATCGGCAGTTGGCGGTAGCCAACGAAGGCGGCTCGATCGATGCTCGTCTGGCTGTAGTTGCTGGCCGCAAAGACATTGCCCTGCTCGTCCTGCCAACCATATTCACCGATCAGTCGCGCGCTGAATGTTTCGCTCGGCGTCCACAGCAACTGTCCCCGCAGGCCCTGGCGGTTCTGGTCACCCAGGTGGCTGCCGTCGTAAGTGTTCTCTATGAGCCCGTCGCGCTCTACGTCGTAGCCGGTCAGGCGCCCTGCCAACACCCCATCGATCAGCGCGCCTGAAACCGTGCCGCGATACTGACGCAGGCCATCACTGCCGACCGAGACCTCGCCATTGCCTTGCGGCTCGAAGGTGGGCGCGCGGCTGCTGATGTTGATCGCACCTGCCGTGGTGTTTTTGCCATATAGGGTGCCCTGCGGCCCCCGCAACACCTCGACCCGCTCGATATCGACCAAGTCGACCAGCGACATGCCCTGGCGCCCGAGGTAAACCCCATCGAGAAACACCCCGACACTGCCGTCCAGACCATCGTTGTAGGAGCTCGAACCGAGTCCGCGAATACCGTAGCTGGCGTAACGCGCACTGGGCACGGCTACCAACAGACTCGGTACGCGCTGCTGCAGGTCCTCGGTACGGTAGATGCCGGCATCGTTCAATTGCTCGCCATTGAGCACGTTCATGGCAATCGGCACGGCCTGCACGCGCTCCTCGCGGTGGCGGGCAGTGACCTTCACCTCGTCGAGTACCAAGACCGAAGGCCGGCCAGGCTCCGCCTGTTCAGCACCAGGATCCTGATCATCGGCCTGGGCCCCACTCAGATAGAACCAACATACAACATGAAGCAGGCATCCATAGCGCACTCGGGGCTCGATCATCCTGGACACAGCAAACCTCTGATAGCGAACTGACATATAGCCGCTGCGAGGCTACATCATTCAGACTATGGAAAAAATCGTAAACGCTCGGGACAATCCAGTCCCAGGGGGCGGTAACAGCCAAGAACTGTTTGCATCGCGTGTTCGAGCTTGTAGGATCCGCGCATTGTGACTGGATGGCCGAGATTCACCAGGGCCAAAAACGACCGTTATCACATTCATTCGTCTACCCTCACAAAGCGCCATGCGGTTGTTCGCGAGTGCCTGGCGCTTCAATATTCCTGCGTTAACGTACCGGAGATTTTCCATGCTCAAGCGTTCCCTGGCATTGGCCGTCGGCTTGACCCTGTCTTTCAGCGCCTTGCTGGCCCAGGCCGCCGACACCCTGAAAGTCAGCGCGATTCCCGATGAAGCCCCTACCGAACTGCTGCGCAAGTTCAAGCCCTTGGGCGCTTATCTGGAACAACAGACCGGCATGAAAGTCGAGTTCATTCCCGTAAGCGACTACCCGGCGGTGGTCGAGGCGCTGGCGACCGACCGCATCGACCTGGCCTGGCTGGGTGGTTTCACGTTCGTGCAAGCACGCTTGAAAACCGGTAATGCGATCCCGCTGGTGCAGCGCGAGCAGGACGCCCAATTCACCAGTAAATTCATCACCGCCGACCCTGCGGTCAAATCCCTCGCCGACCTCAAGGGCAAGACCTTTGCATTCGGTTCAGTGTCTTCCACCTCTGGCAGCCTGATGCCGCGATATTTCATGCTCCAGGACGGCATCAAGCCGGAAAGCTACTTCAGCCGCGTAGGTTACTCGGGCGCCCATGACGCCACCGTCGCCTGGGTCCAGGCCGGCAAAGTGGATGCTGGGGTACTGAACGCCAGCGTCTGGGAAAAACTGGTCGCCGCCGGCAAGGTCGACACCGCCAAGGTCAAGGTGTTTGCCACCACCCCGGCCTACTTCGACTACAACTGGACGGTGCGCGGAACGCTCGATCCGGCGCTGGCAGCCAAGATCAAGGCAGCCTTCCTGGCACTCGACCCGGCAAATCCGAAGGACAAGGAAATCCTCGATCTGCAGGCTGCCAGCCGCTTCATCGAAACCAAGCCTGAGAACTACAAGGGCATCGAGGAAGCCGCACGCGCCGCCGAATTGCTCAAATGACATTACATCTGACCCAGGTCAGCCTTACCCACGCCAACGGTGTCCAGGCGCTACGTGGCGTGGAGCTGCACATCGGTGCCGGCGAACAGGTCGCCATCATCGGTCCGTCCGGTGCAGGTAAATCGAGCCTGCTCAATCTGCTGGGCACGGCCCTGCGACCGGGTCAGGGCGAAATGCAGGTGCTCGGTGAAACGGCCTGGCAGTTGTCTGCCCGCGAGCGTCAACGCTTGCGCGCGCGCATCGGCTTGATCCACCAAGCGCCGCCCCTGCCACCGCGCCAGCGCGTAATCACTGCGGTGCTGGCCGGCAAACTGGGTCAGTGGGGCATGGGCAAGAGCCTGCTGAACCTGCTGCACCCGCTGGATGTTCCCGGCGCACGGGCGGCATTGGCCAGGCTGGATCTGAGCGACAAACTGTTCGCGCAATGCCAGCAACTCTCCGGCGGGCAGTTACAACGCGTTGGCATTGCCCGGGTGCTGTATCAGGCACCCGAGGTGTTGTTGGCCGATGAACCTGTTTCGGCCATGGACCCGGTGCTGGCCGAGCACACCCTTTCAGTGCTCTGTCGCCATGCCCGGGAGCACAACGTCACCCTGGTCGCCAGCCTGCATGCGGTGGACCTGGCCCTGGCGCACTTTTCGCGGATCATCGGCCTGCGTGACGGACAGATCCTGTTCGATCTGCCGACCGATGCCGTCGACCGTGAGCGGCTCGACAAACTCTACGCCAATGAGCAGTTGATACCCTCGCCTCCACCGCCCTCCCCCTTGAGTGTGCAAATCCCGCGATGCTGACACGCGATACCCGAGACCCCGCCAGCGGCCCTCGCCTGCTGCTCTGCCTGTTGGCGCTTGTCCTGCTGTGGCCGGGCATCCACTTCAGCGAGCTGGACCTTGGCGTGCTGGTGACGAGTGACAGTCAAAGCGAGATGGGCCGGTTTGTCTCGGCCTTCTGGCCACCGGCCCATGGCGAAGCGTTCATTGAGCTGCTATTGCAAGCCACCTTGCAGACCTTGGCCATTGCCACGGCAGGCATGGCTTTGGCATTGCTGTTCGCCGTTCCCGCCAGCCTGCTGGCCAGCCGTGCGCTTTCGCTGTCTGCGGCCTCCCGGGGTGGCCAACCGGGCTATTGGGGGCAACTGCTGCGCTGGCCGGTACGCGGTCTGCTGATCTTCCTGCGCAGCGTGCCGGAAATCGTCTGGGCCCTGCTCTTCGTTCGCGCCGTCGGCCTTGGTCCGACTGCCGGGGTATTGGCCATCGCCATTACCTACAGCGGCATGTTGGGCAAGGTCTACGCGGAAATCTACGAGTCGGTCGACCAGCGTCCGGCACATGCACTGTTGCAGGCTGGCAGCGGCCGACTGACAGCCTTCTGCTACGGGATCCTGCCCAATGTCGCAGCGGAGCTGCTGTCCTACACGGTGTACCGCTGGGAGTGCGCCATTCGCGCCTCGGTGGTGATGGGCTTCGTCGGTGCCGGTGGCCTGGGCCAACAAATGGACCTGTCGTTGCGCATGTTCGCCGGCGGTGAAGTGGCCAGCATGCTGTTGACGTTCCTCGTCCTGGTCCTGCTGGCCGATCAACTCAGTCGCCTGCTGCGCTGGAGGCTGGCATGAACCGCCTGTTCAACGCGATATTGCTCTTGTGCATTGGTGCAGCCGTCGTCGCCTCGTTCGCCTATCTGGGCATCGACCTCGGCCAACTTGGCGACGGCGACAACCTGAACCGGATGGGCGCTTATGCCGAGCGTTTCCTCAGCCCGGACCTGAGCCTGAGCCATCTGAAAGCAATCGGCCACGGTGCCCTGGAAACCATCGCCATGTCCGCCCTTGGCACCCTGCTCGCCGCGGTGTTCGGCCTGGTCCTGGCCCTGCCCGCCGCCGGGCGCTTCGGTTGGCCGATGCAAAGCACCTCGCGCCTGGTACTCAACGCCTTGCGCGCGGTTCCTGAACTGGTGTGGGCGGCGCTGATGGTCTTGGCTGCTGGGCTGGGCCCCAATGCCGGCACCCTGGCATTGGCGCTGCACACCACCGGCGTGCTCGGCCGGCTGTTCGCCGAAGCGCTGGAAAACACCCCACCCGAACCGGCCGAAGCCATTCGCCTGCAAGGCGGCAATGCCGTGTGGGCGTTCTGTTACGGCACCCTGCCCAACCTGATGCCGCAGCTGTTGGCCTACATCCTGTACCGCTGGGAAAACAACATCCGCATGGCCAGCGTGCTGGGCTTCGTCGGCGCCGGCGGATTGGGGCAAATGCTCTATGTCAGCCTCAGCCTGTTCCAGGAGGCGCAGGCCAGCACGGTGATTCTGGCGATGCTGCTGCTGGTCCTCGCGGTCGACTCGCTGAGCAGTTGGAGTCGTCAACGCTGGGTCAAGGCCTGAAAGCTGCCGCGTAGCGGCGAGTTTGACACCACATATTCAGACCAGGGTGGCTCCCCTCCCTTGCCCACGGGTTGACCGCAACCGCTGCAGCCTGTCAGCGAACTGAAATATCCCCGACTTATTCTGCTGATGCGCGCATTGCGGCGATGTGCGGGTTGTACGTGCCTGCCCGTTCGGAAGTCATCCAGGGAGTCCGCCATGAAAATCAGTGTATTCGGTAGTGGTTACGTGGGATTGGTGCAAGCGGCGGTGTTGGCCGAGGTGGGCCATGACGTGGTGTGCATGGACATAGACGAACAGAAAGTCGAAAGCTTGCGCCAGGGCCAGGTGAGTATTTTCGAACCCGGTCTGGCCGCGCTGGTGCGTGAGGGCCTGGAGGCCGGACGCCTGCATTTCACCCACGATGACCAGCTTGCCGTGCAGCACGGCCAGGTGCTGTTCATCGCCGTGGGTACGCCTTCCAGGGAAGATGGCTCGGCCGATTTGAGTCAGGTCCTGGCCGTTGGTGAGGCGGTGGCTCGTTACCGCGAACAACCAGTCCTTGTCGTGGAGAAATCCACTGTACCGGTGGGCACCGGCGACGCCCTGCGGGCGCACATCGACAAATGCCTGCTCAAGGCCGGCCGTTTGTTGCAGTTCGATATCGTGTCCAACCCCGAGTTTCTCAAGGAAGGCTCGGCGGTGGCCGATTGTCGCCGTCCGGATCGCATCGTGATCGGCTGCGAACGCGATGAAGTGCGCGACACCATGCGCGACTTGTACGCGCCCTTCAATCGCAACCACGACCGGATCCTGTTCATGGACCTGCGCAGCGCCGAGCTGACCAAGTACGCAGCCAACGGGATGCTGGCGACGAAGATCAGCTTCATCAACCAGATCGCGGAGCTGGCGGAACACCTGGGCGCTGACATCGAAGCCGTGCGCCTGGGCATCGGCGCGGACTCGCGCATCGGTTATCACTTCATTTACCCGGGCTGCGGCTACGGTGGCTCGTGTTTTCCCAAGGACATGCGCGCGCTGATCCACACGGCCGAGCAAGCCCACTGCTCCAGCGATCTGTTGCAAGCGGTGGAAACCATCAACCAACGGCAGAAGCACAAGCTGTTCGAACGCATCCAGGCGTTCTACAAAGGCGATTTGCGCGGTAAAACCTTCGCGGTGTGGGGCTTGGCCTTCAAGCCCAACACCGACGACATGCGCGACGCACCGAGTCGTACCCTGCTGGAGGCGTTGTGGGGTGCCGGTGCCAGTGTCCGCGCCTTTGACCCCGAGGCCATGCAGCAGACCCAGCAGCTGTATCCCGACGAATCGAAGCTGATGTTGATGGGCACGCCGGAATCGGTTTTGCCGGGGGCCGATGCACTGGTGATCTGCACTGAATGGCAACCGTTCAAGGCGCCGGATTTCGATCTGATCCAGCAACGGCTCAAGGCTGCGGTGATTTTCGATGGCCGCAACCTGTATGATCCGGACCGCATGGCAGACAAGGGCTTTACCTATTTCCCCATAGGGCGCGGGCAATCGTGCAACCTGCCTATCGCTCAGCAAACCTGGTTTCAAGCGTCCAGAAGCGCATGATTTTCTTTACTTCAAAATAAGTGCACTCAAACAGCATTAATATGAATTTGTAAGCAGGGGCCGCGAACGGCACACTGTACATCGTTCCTCCCCCAACTGTTGGAACACTTAAAGGGCTTTCAGGGATTCTCCCGTAAGCCCCTTTTTTTGTTCGTTTTTTGGATTTTCGCTTAATGCTTTCTCGCTGGTTCCCCGCTGCTATCAATACCCGCCCCACCGAATGGAGCCGGGCCGCCATCGGTATGGCCCTGGGTACGATGTTCAGTGTCTGGCTGTGTGGCCAGTTTTTTGGCCTTGAGGTGGCGCAACACTTGATTGGCCCACTCGGCGCCTCGGCCGTGCTGTTGTTTGCCGTCTCCTCAGGCGCCCTCGCCCAGCCCTGGTCGATCTTCGGCGGTTACTTGTGCGCCTCGGTGGTGGCATTGCTGGTGGCCCATGTCCTGGGCCGTACCCTGGGGAGCGCCTGTCTGGCGGCCGGCATGGCGCTGGTGTTGATGTGCTGGCTGCGTTGCCTGCACCCTCCGGCGGGTGCCCTGGCGGCGACGATGGTATTGGCCGATCCGTCGATCATCGCCCTGGACTGGCAGGCCGTCGGTGCCGCGATGCTGGCCGGTTCCACCTTGCTATTGAGTGCATTGGCCTATAACAACCTGACGCGCGTGCGCTATCCCAAGCGCGCCAGCGAGCCGACGCCGGTCATTCCCGCCGACCATTCGCCCGTCGACCGTCAGGCCATTACGGCTGAGGACTTGAAGCTCGCTCTTGAGCAAATGGAAGCATTCTTTGACGTAACTCCCGAAGATCTCGAGCAATTGATCCACGCCAGCGAACGCAATGCCAGGCGTCGCAGCATCACGGAAGTCCTCTCGGGTCGCGGCTGAGCCTGAGGCTGCTATAAATATGCAGACAGGACCTGCACGTATCCCGGTTGTGCAAGGCAAATTTGCACTGGTACGATCCTGACCGGGTACGCGCGACACAATTCATAAAGAACAATAAAAGCAGGGAGTTAGCGATGACAGCTCAGGTTTCATCACAAGCCTCGGGACCCATTGGAGCCGTGGCTCATGAAGTGCTGGTCGAAGTACGCAACCATATCGGCCACTTGACCCTGAACCGCCCCGCCGGCCTCAATGCCCTGGCGCTGGAAATGGTGCGCAGCTTGCAGCAACAGCTCGATACCTGGGCTATGGACCCACAGATCCGCGCCGTGGTACTGCGTGGTGCCGGCGAGAAAGCGTTTTGCGCCGGCGGCGATATCCGCTCGCTGTACGACAGCCACAAGCAGGGCGACAACCTGCACCAAGACTTTTTCGTCGAGGAATACGCCCTCGACCTGACGATTCATCACTACCGCAAACCCATCCTCGCCTTGATGGACGGTTTCGTCCTGGGCGGCGGCATGGGCTTGGCGCAAGGTGCCGACCTGCGGGTGGTGACCGAACGCAGCCGCCTGGGCATGCCGGAAGTCGCCATCGGTTATTTCCCCGACGTCGGGGGCAGCTATTTCCTGCCGCGCATTTCTGGCGAACTGGGCATCTACCTGGGAGTCAGTGGCGTACAGATCCGTGCTGCCGACGCGCTGTATTGCGGGCTGGCCGACTGGTATCTGGACAGCGACAAGCTCGATCGGCTCGATGAACGTCTCGACCGCCTGGAATGGCACGACACGCCCCTCAAGGACCTACAAGGCCTGCTGGCGAAACTCGGCATGCAGCAGTTGCCTGCCCCGCCTCTGGCCGACCTGCGCCCGGCCATCGATCACTTCTTTGCCCTTGCGGACGTGCCAAGCATGGTCGAGCAGTTGCGTCAGGTCACCGTCGCCAACAGCCATGAGTGGGCGCTGAAAACCGCCGACCTGCTGGAGACCCGCTCGCCCCTGGCCATGGCCGTAACCCTGGAAATGCTGCGTCGCGGCCGGCATTTGAGCCTGGAAGACTGTTTTGCCCTGGAACTGCACCTGGACCGTCAATGGTTCGAGCGCGGCGACCTGATCGAAGGCGTGCGCGCCTTGCTCATCGACAAAGACAAGAACCCGCAGTGGAACCCGCCGACCCTGGAGGCGCTGGACAAGCGCCACGTGGCGAGTTTCTTCGACGGCTTCGACGACCACGGGAACTGAACCATGCACGACCTTGAGCTGACCGAAGAGCAAGTGATGATCCGCGACATGGCCCGGGATTTTGCCCGCGGCGAGATCGCCCCTCATGCCCAGGCCTGGGAAAAAGCCGGCTGGATCGACGACGCCCTGGTGGCGAAGATGGGTGAGTTGGGCCTGCTGGGCATGGTGGTGCCCGAGGAATGGGGCGGTACCTACGTCGATTACGTGGCCTATGCCCTCGCGGTGGAAGAAATCTCCGCGGGCGATGGCGCCACCGGGGCGCTGATGAGCATTCACAACTCGGTGGGTTGCGGGCCGGTCCTCAATTTCGGCACCGACGAACAGAAACAGACCTGGCTGGCCGATCTGGCCAGCGGCCAGGCCATTGGCTGCTTCTGCCTCACCGAACCCCAGGCCGGGTCCGAAGCCCACAACCTGCGCACCCGCGCCGAACTGCGGGACGGGCATTGGGTGATCAATGGCGCCAAGCAATTCGTCAGCAACGGCAAGCGCGCGAAACTGGCGATTGTTTTTGCGGTGACGGATCCTGAGCTGGGCAAGAAAGGCATTTCGGCGTTTCTGGTGCCGACCGACACGCCGGGCTTCATCGTCGATCGCACGGAACACAAGATGGGCATCCGCGCTTCGGATACCTGCGCCGTGACCTTGAACAACTGCACCATCCCCGAAGCCAACCTGTTGGGGGCTCGCGGCAAAGGCCTGGCGATTGCCCTCTCCAACCTAGAGGGTGGTCGCATCGGCATCGCGGCACAGGCCCTGGGCATCGCCCGTGCGGCGTTTGAAGCGGCCCTGGCTTACGCGCGGGACCGGGTGCAGTTCGACAAGCCGATCATCGAACACCAGAGCATCGCCAACCTGCTGGCCGACATGCACACCCGCCTGAACGCCGCCCGCCTGCTGATCCTCCACGCCGCCCGCCTGCGCAGCGCCGGCAAGCCATGCCTGTCGGAAGCGTCCCAGGCCAAGCTGTTCGCCTCGGAAATGGCCGAAAAAGTCTGCTCCTCGGCCATGCAGATTCATGGCGGGTATGGGTATCTCGAGGATTATCCGGTGGAGCGCTACTACCGCGATGCGCGGATTACCCAGATCTATGAAGGGTCGAGCGAGATACAGCGGATGGTGATTGCCCGGGAGTTAAAGAACTACCTGGTGTGATGGCTGAAAAAGCATCGCGAGCAGGCTCGCTCCCACAGGGTTCGGAGGTGTACACAGAGATTGCGTACACCAAAGATCCCATGTGGGAGCGAGCCTGCTCGCGATGGCGTCAGTCAGGACGCCGCATTACTTGTCCTGAAACTCCGCCGCCCGCTTGGCCACGAATGCCGCCATGCCTTCCTTCTGATCCTGCGTGGCAAATGCCGCATGGAAGACCCGGCGCTCGAAACGCACACCTTCGGACAGGCTGACTTCAAAGGCGCGGTTGACGCTTTCCTTGACCATCATACTGATGGGCACTGACTTGGAGGCGATCAGAGCGGCGGTTTTCAGCGCGTCGTCGAGCAATTCATCAGCCGGCACGATGCGCGCAACGATGCCGCAACGCTCAGCTTCCACTGCATCGATAAAACGACCGGTCAGGCACATTTCCATGGCCTTGGCCTTGCCCACTGCGCGAGTCAGCCGCTGGGTGCCACCCATGCCCGGCAGCACGCCCAGGTTGATCTCCGGCTGACCGAACTTGGCATTGTCACCGGCCAGGATAAAGTCGCACATCAACGCCAGTTCGCAACCACCGCCCAAGGCAAACCCGTTCACTGCCGCGATGATCGGCTTACGCCGGTTAGCCACGCGGTCGCTGTCGCTGAACAAGTCATCGAGGTAGATCTGCGGGTAGGTCAGCTCGGCCATTTCCTTGATGTCGGCACCGGCGGCAAAGGCTTTTTTCGAGCCGGTCAGCACGATGCAGCCAATCTTTGGATCAGCCTCCAATGCATCCAGCGCCTGGTTCAGCTCGCTGACGATCTGCGCGTTCAAGGCGTTCAACGCCTGGGGACGGTTGAGGGTGATCAGGCCAACGCGGTCCTTGATCTCCAATAAAATCGTTTCGTAGCTCATGCAGGACTCCTGTTCAAAGATTGCGCGAAATGACCATGCGCTGAATGTCGCTGGTGCCTTCATAGATCTGGCAGACGCGCACGTCGCGGTAGATGCGCTCCAGCGGGAAATCGTTGAGGTAACCGTAACCGCCCAGGGTTTGCAACGCCATGGAGCAGACTTTTTCGGCCATTTCCGAGGCGAACAGCTTGGCCATGGACGCTTGCACCAACGCCGGCTGGCCGTTGTCGCGCAAAGCAGCGGCGTAATGGACCATTTGCCGCGCCACGGCGATATGGGTGGCCATGTCCGCCAGACGGAACGCCACGGCCTGGTGTTCGATAATCGGCTTGCCGAAACTTTGCCGCTCGCGAGCATAGTCGCGGGCCGCTTCGAACGCCGCGCGGGCCATGCCCACGGACTGCGCCGCGATACCGACCCGCCCGCCTTCCAGGTTCGCCAGGGCGATCTTGTAGCCCTCGCCCTCCTCTCCCAAACGGTTGCCCACCGGAACACGGACATCCTCGAACAGGATCTGGCAGGTGTCGGAGGCGTGCTGGCCCAGTTTGTCTTCGACCCGCGCCACGCTGTAGCCCGGCGAATCGGTGGGCACGATGAACGCACTGATGCCACGCTTGCCAGCGCCCGGATCGGTCACCGCAAACACAATCACCACCCCGGCGTTCTGCCCGGAGGTGATGAACTGCTTGCAACCATTGAGCACGTAGTGATCGCCCTCCAACCGTGCCCGGGTCTTGAGGCTACTGGCGTCCGAACCGGCCTGGGGCTCGGTCAACGCAAAGGCACCGAGCATCGCACCGCTGGCCAGGGGGGTGAGGAATTTGGCCTTCTGCTCATCGTTGCCGAACTTGAGGATCGGCACGCAGCCCACCGAGTTGTGCACGCTCATGATGGTCGAGCACGCCCCATCGCCGGCGGCGATCTCTTCCAGGGCCATGGCATAAGTCAGGTAACCGGTGTCGCAACCGCCCCACTGCTCCGGCACGAGCATGCCGAAGAAACCCAGTTCGGCCATTGCAGCAATGGCTTCCTTAGGGAAGCGGTGCTCGCGGTCCCACTCAGCGGCGAACGGTTTCAAGCGCTCCTGAGCGAACTGCCGGGCCACGTCGCTGATTTGAGTCTGTTCTTCAGTCGGGAGCATGGTGATTCCTTAATACAGACATTCAACGGCCATGGCCGTGGCTTCGCCGCCACCGATGCAGATGGCCGCGACGCCACGCTTGAGGCCTTTCTGGCGCAGGGCCGAAAGCAGCGTCACCAGGATCCGCGCGCCCGACGCACCGATGGGGTGGCCCAGCGCGCAGGCGCCGCCATGGACGTTGACCTTGTCGTGGGGGATCTCCAGCGCACCCATGGTCGCCAACGCCACCACTGCGAAAGCCTCGTTGATTTCAAACAGCTCCACGTCGTCGAGCGACCAACCGGTTTTGTCCATCAGTTTCTTCACCGCGCCGATGGGGGCGGTGGGGAACAGGCTCGGCGTGTCGGCAAACGCGGCGTGGCCGTGAATCACCGCCAACGGCTTCAGGCCTCGCTCCCGGGCCTGGCTCTGGCGCATCAACACCAGCGCTGCGGCACCGTCAGAGATGGAACTGGCATTGGCTGCGGTGACCGTTCCGCCCTCACGGAACGCCGGTTTGAGCGAGGCGATCTTGTCCAGACGAGCCTTGGGCGGCTGCTCATCGTGGCGCACGGTGACCTGTTCCTTGCCGACCATGACCTGCAACGGCACGATCTCGGCGTCGAAGCTGCCGTCCTTGATCGCCTGTTGGGCTCGGGTGGTGGAAGCGATGGCGAAAGCATCCTGGGCTTCGCGGCTGAAACCATTGGCTTCAGCGCAATCTTCGGCAAAGGTGCCCATCAGGCGGCCCTTGTCGTAGGCATCTTCCAGGCCATCGAGGAACATGTGGTCGAGCACCTTGCCGTGGCCCATGCGCAAACCGCCGCGGGCGCGGTCGAGCAGATACGGGGCGTTGGACATGCTTTCCATGCCGCCAGCCACCACCACCTCGGCGCTGCCGGCGATCAGCATGTCATGGGCAAGAATTGCCGCCTCCATGCCCGAACCACACATCTTGTTGAGCGTGGTGCAGCGGGTCGATTTATCGAGCCCGGCCCCCAGTGCGGCCTGGCGCGCCGGAGCCTGGCCCTGGCCTGCCGCGAGCACACAGCCAAACAGCACTTCTTCAACCGCATCAGGGGCAATGCCGGCCCGCTCCACGGCAGCTTTAATGGCGGCGGCTCCCAGTTGCGGAGCGCTGAGGCTTTTCAGTTCACCTTGAAAGCCGCCCATGGGGGTGCGGACGGCGCTGACGATAACAATCGGATCGTTGGACATGACAATTGCTCCTACTTGGCAGCCATACGCAAGGCGCCGTCGAGACGGATCACCTCACCGTTGAGCATGGTGTTTTCAATGATATGCCTGACCAGCGCCGCGTACTCGGCCGGTTTGCCCAGGCGCGGTGGAAAAGGCACGCCAGCAGCCAGGGAGTCGCGTACTTCGGGTGTCATGCCGGCCATCATCGGCGTTTCGAAAATGCCCGGGGCGATGGTCATCACACGGATGCCGAAGCGCGCCAGTTCCCGGGCGGCCGGCAGGGTCAGGCTGGCGATGGCGCCTTTGGAGGCCGCGTAGGCTGCCTGGCCGATCTGGCCGTCGAAAGCCGCCACCGAAGCGGTATTGATGATCACGCCACGCTCACCCTCGGCATCGGCCTCGGTTTCACTGATGGCAGCGGCGGCCAGACGCAACAGATTGAAGCTACCGATCAAGTTGACGTTGATCACCTGGCTGAAGCTGGCCAGCGCGTGCGGGCCGTTCTTGCCGAGGATCTTCTCGCCGCGCACGATGCCGGCGCAGTTCACCAGGCCATTGAGGCCACCGAACGCCGCGACAGTGGCCTTGACCGCCGCGTCAGCCGCCGCCTCGTTGCTGATGTCCGCCACCACGCTCTGGCAGCCCAGCATCTGCGCCTGGGCAGCCACGGCTTCGGCGTTGAGGTCCACCAGCATCACCTTGGCACCGGCCTTGACCAGCATCTCACCGGTGGCCGCGCCGAGGCCGGACGCGCCGCCGCTGACGAGGAAAATCTTGTTGTCGATCTGCATCATGGTTTCCTTGGATTCAAGCTGAAACGTTAGGCGCCGCGGCCTCTTGAGCCTTGGCGATCTCCTGGTTGCGCAAGATAAAGCGCTGCAACTTGCCGCTTGGGGTTTTCGGCAAATCACTGACAAATTCGATTTCACGGGGATAGGCGTGAGCGGCCAAGCGCTTACGCACGTGCTGGCGCAGCTCTTCGGCCAGCTCCGGCGCGGCGCGGTATTGGGCGCTGAGCACCACGAAGGCTTTCACCAGTTCGGTGCGTTCGGGATCGGGCTTGCCGACCACCGCAGCCTCGACCACGGCGGGGTGTTCGATCAGTGCGCTTTCCACGTCGAACGGGCCGACGCGATAGCCGGAGGTGGTGATCACATCGTCGCTGCGGCCGACGAAGCTGATGCTGCCGTCCGGGTTGAACTCAACAGTGTCGCCGCTCAGGTAATAATCGCCGACGAAAGCCTTGGTTGGCCCGCCCTCGTAACCGGCGAACCAGCACATCGGTGACTGGCTGCGGTCGACGGCGAGAATGCCCGGCTGGCCCACGCCCAATTCACGGTTATTTTCATCCAGCACCACGATCCGGTGGCCCGGCGAGGCGAAACCAGCCGCGCCCATGTGCACCGGATGCTCCAGCCCGTGGTGATTGCACAGCACCATGCCCAGTTCGGTCTGGCCGTAGTGATCGTGGATCACCACGTTCAGGTTGTCGGCAAACCAGCGGATGACCTCCGGGTTCAGCGGCTCTCCGGCGCTGCTGACCGCGCGCAGCGTGCCCTTGATCGAGCGGGCGAACTGATCGCCCCCGGCGATCAACAAACGATAGGCAGTGGGTGAACCGGCGAGGTTGGTGATGCCGTACTTGTTGATGACTCGGCAAGTGCTTTCCAGGGTGAACGGCCCATCGTAGAACGTGATGGGATGCCCCATGGCCAGAGGGCCGGTCACACCGAAGTAGATGCCGTAGGCCCAGCCCGGGTCAGCGAGGTTCCAGAAGGCGTCTTCGGGACGCAGGTCCACGGCGTCACGCATGTAGCTCTGGAATGCGACGATGGCCTTGAGCGGCACCGACAGCGCCTTGGCCGGCCCGGTGGTGCCGGAGGTAAACATCAACAGGAACGGGTCTTCGCCACTGAGCATCACCGGTTCGCACTGGTTTGCATGGTTCGCCACTTCTGCCCAGAAACTGTAATCGCCGCGAACGATGCCCTGGCCTTTTGCGCCGCCGACCGTGACCACTGTGGGGCAACCGGCTACATCGTTGAGTTTGGGGCGATTGACCGCGTCGGTGACCACAACACGCGCACCGGAGCTGCCCAGACGGTGTTCGATGGCCTTGGGGCCGAACGCGGTGAACAACGGCTGATACACCGCGCCGATGCGCCACGTGGCGAGTACCACGATCAGCAATTCAGCGGTACGTGGCAGCAGGCCGGCCACCTTGTCACCCTTGCCCACGCCTTGGGCCAGGAGGAAATTGGCAAAACGCGCGGCGTTGTCCTGCAAGTCACGGTAAGTCCAGGTCGCGTCGCTGCCGTCGCGACCCTCCCAGAACAAGGCAATGCGCCCCGGCAATGCATGCTGGTCGCAACACTCGACACAGGCGTTCAATGCCTCGAGCGAGCCGTGCAGCGCGGTGTTGACGGTGTGCAGGTAATCGAACTGTGACGTGGCGGACGAGTAATCGCGCATGACCAGAATCCCTCTGTACTTTTTATTGGTTGGGGGAACCGTAAACAGCAGGGAAATACTCGCGCCGAAGGGCTTGGGCGGCAATGGTCAAAGCCATCAAGTTGCTTGACTGGTTTGGCCATGGTTGGGTGATGTGGCGTCTGGGAGGCCGTTATCGCGAGCAGGCTCGCTCCCACCGGGGCAATGCGAACCTTATGTGGGAGCAAGGCTTGCCCGCGATAGCGCAAGCCCACTCAACCCACATCCCGGATCAGCCAGGATCGTTGAGAATCAGGCTGCGATAATGTCCCGGATTGGACCCGGACCACTTGCGAAACGCCTTGTAGAAGGAGCTGGCATCGGCAAATCCCAGGCGCGCGGCGATTTCCACGAAGCTGATGGAAGGTTCTGCCAGCCAGTTGATGGCCAACTCCTTGCGCACACTGTCCTTGAGCCCTTGATACGTCTGGCCCTCCTCCGCCAAGCGGCGGCGCAGGGTCGAGGCCGAAACGCACAACTGCTGGGCCAGAGCCTCGGTCTCCGGCCACTGCTCGGGTGGCAATTGGCGCAGGTCGTGTCTGATGCGGCTGGCGAGGCTTTGCGGGTCGCGATATTTGACCAGGATGTTGGCCGGTGCCTGGGCCAGAAAGCGGTTGAGTTCCTCGGTGCTGCGTCGGATGGGCAGGTCCAGGCATTCGGCGGAGAAGATCATCCGGGTGCGGGGCCGGTCAAAGCGTAGGTTCCGGGAGAACATCACACGATAGTCGTCGCAGAAATCCGGTTCCGGGCAACGCAACTCAATGGAAAGAATCGGAATACGCCGCCCGGCCAGCCAACAGGCCACGCCATGAACAATCATCCAGTAGGTGAAATAGGTGAAGGCCCGTCGCGGATCCTGATCGTCCTCCAGCAGGACGATTTCCGCCAGGCTCTGCTGGCGGACCCATTGGGCCGGCAACTGTTCGAACATCAGCGAGAGGAACCCCAGCCCCGCCGTCAGGCCGCTCGCTAGCGTGGGTTGGGCCATGGCGCACTGGCAGAGAAACGCCAGGCTACCCGACTTGAGCTTGCGCGGGTCCATGCCAAAAAACTCGTCATCCAGGCGTCGGGCGAGCAAACGCCAGAGCCGCGCATAAGCATGGGCCGGGACCCGCGCCTGGGAGTCGTCGAGCAACGCAGGGTCTATGCCGACCTTGCTCAGAACCTCATCGGTGGCCGCTCCGGGAGCGCAGCTTTGCAGCAGCGCCTCACGTACCAACTGGATGGAGATGGTGTCTTTTTCCGACATAGCACGAGCTTTCACAGGATCCGGTAAAGCAGCCGCTCGATCCGCACCCGGCTGACCCGTTTCAGAAACCTGGCGACTGCGGCGGGATAGTCCGGCAGGGTTTCCAGGTCCAGATATCGATCGATGCGCCGGGTGTGCTGGTAAATCTGCTCAAGCTCGGCCTGACGCGGCCCCAGCAGTTCGCCCTTGGGGTCATCCAGCAACAAAGCGTTTTCCAGGTCCAGGCGAAACGCCCGTGGATTGAGGTTATTGCCGGTCAGCAAGGTGTAGCGCTCGTCGATCCACATGCCCTTGAGGTGATAGGTATTGTCACCGTCACGCCACAGGTGCAGGTTCAGTTGGCCGCTGTCGATGTAACGCTGATGCCGCTTGGCGAAGCGGCGCAGGCTGATTTCGTAGAGATAGGGCAGCGCGGCGATGATCTTGAACGGCTCGCTGGGCGGCATGTAGAAGTCGTTGGCGGTTTTGTCGCCGACGATAATGTCGATCCTGACCCCGCGAGCCAGCGCGCGATTGATTTCCCGGGTCACCCCCAGGGGCAGATTGAAATACGGCGTGCAGATGGTCAGTTGCCGGCGACTGCTGGCAATCAATTCGCCGATCACCCGGCTCAACGGATTGTTCTTGCCCACGCCCAGCAACGGGCTCACCGACAGGCCGCTCTTGTCGAGGTTGCCGGCCTGCGTGTCATACGCGGCGTACTTGAGCCGGCTGCGCAGATCGCCGATGTCCTTGCGCAGGCTGCGAGTGCTGGGCAGGTTCGGCAAATCCAGACGATGCACGGCGCTGGAGGCAATCAAGCCATGCTGTATCAGGTGCTGCATCGAGTCGGCCAGTGCCTCGTTGCGCAACAGGTGGTAGCGGTCGTAGCGGTATTTGTCGAACTTGTGCAGATAGACGTTATTGAGGCTGGCGCCGCTGTAAAGCACACAGTCGTCGATCACGAAGCCTTTGAGGTGCAGCACGCCGAACAACTCGCGAGTCTGCACCGGCACGCCGTAGATCGGCACTTCGCTGGCGTGAGTGCGGGTCTGTTCCTGATACCACGCCGAATTGCCCGGCTGCTTCTTGGCGCCGATCAGCCCGCGCTGGGCCCGCAGCCAGTCCACCACCACGACCACGTCCAGTTCCGGACGCTTGGCCTTGGCGGCGTGCAAGGCATCGAGGATTTCCTGCCCGGCCTCGTCCTCTTGCAGGTACAGGGCGACGATGTAGATGCGCTGGGTGGCCTGGGCGATTTGCTCCAGCAGGCAACGGCGGAACTCGGCGGCGCCATCGAGGATGGTCACGGCATCGGCGGTCAGTGCAAAGCTGCGCAGCTTAGGCAGCAAGGGGCGTTTGAAAAGCGACGGCATAGGGCTCGCAAAAGGTCGAATCCGAAGAATGGTTGAGCTTACACCATCGATGGGTTCGGGTCTTCAGGGCGTCATGAAAAAACAACTTGACCAAGGAGAACGATCGTTCTACTGTAGCGACATGAACGAAATCAATAGCAATGAGACCCGAGACATTATTCTCGATGTCGCCGAAAAGTTGATCTATAAAAGTGGCATCGCGGCCACCGGCATGGATCGGCTGGTGAAAACCGCCGGCGTCTCCAGAAAGAGCATTTATCGCTACTTTGCCAACAAGGACGATCTGATCGTGGCCGCACTCCAGCGGCGCGACGAACGCTGGATGCACTGGTTCAGCAGTGAGGTCGACAAGGCCCCTACTCCGCGCACCCGGCTGCTCAACCTGTTTACGGTGCTCAAAACCTGGTTCGACAGCGAAGGTTTCCGTGGCTGTGCGTTCATCAACACCAGTGGCGAAACCGGCGACCCACAGAACCCGGTCCGCCAGGTCGCCAAACTGCATAAACAGAAGTTGCTCGACTATGTAACTCGGCTGTGCACAGAACAAGGCGTCGAGAGCCCGGAAGCCTTGGCCCGGCAGTTACTGATCCTGATCGATGGCGCCATTACCGTCGCACTGGTCATGGGCGATCACAGCGCCGCTGACCAGGCCCAAAACATACTGAAGTCCTTATTGGCTGAAACTGAATAACCCGTTCCCGTAAACCGCTGTGCCACTTGCTCGATCACTCACTGGAGATCTGCCATGTCATCCACTGCTGAAGTTCGTCCGCCGCTGCCGCCTTTCACCCGTGAATCGGCCATTGAAAAAGTCCGCCTGGCCGAAGACGGCTGGAACTCCCGCGACCCACAACGGGTGTCCCTGGCCTATACGCTGGACACTCAATGGCGCAACCGTGCCGAATTCGCCCATAACCGCGAAGAGGCCAAGGCCTTCCTGACCCGTAAATGGGCCAAGGAACTGGACTACCGGCTGATCAAAGAACTGTGGGCCTTCACCGGTAACCGTATCGCCGTTCGCTACGCCTACGAATGGCACGACGATTCGGGCAACTGGTTCCGTTCCTACGGCAATGAAAACTGGGAGTTTGACGAGCAAGGGTTGATGTCCAACCGCTACGCCTGCATCAACGACATGCCGATCCAGGAAAGCGAACGCAAATTCCATTGGCCGCTGGGTCGCCGGCCGGATGATCATCCGGGGCTGTCTGACTTGGGGCTGTAGGCGCACGGCATTTGTATAAGCAACAGAAACCTTGTGGGAGCGGGCTTGCTCGCGAAGGCGGTGCGTCAGCGGGTAGCAATGCTGGACGAGCAACCGTCTTCGCGAGCAAGCCCGCTCCCACATTGCTGCTGCGGGCTCGGCCCAGCTCCCGCTCGCAACGGCGCTAGACAAGCGGCCACTCACCAGGGTTGACCGGCATGCCGCCAGGCATCACATTGCCTGGACCGCCGATACACTCAGAGGCGATTTGCTCGTTGCTGACCTGTGGAGCCCATGACCGCGTCGATTCCGATCCGCCCCCCCTGCCCGCCTGGTGTCTGTGACTGCGGGCGTGATGCGTTGCTGCAAACCCCGGGCAGTGACCTGCGCATTCTTTGCTTGAACCGTCAGGAAGAAAAACGCCTGCTCGAACGGCTGGAAAATATCCAGAGCCTGGACGAACTCCAACGGTTGCAGCAGCGTATGTACGAGAACCTCGGAATCCGCCTGAGCGTCGAACCCGGCTACAACGAAGTACGCACCATGCGCGGCATCGCCATCGAGTTCCAGGAGCAGCCCGGCCTGTGCCGCAAGATTCGCCAGTCGATCCCCACCGCCATTCGACGCGGGTTGGAAAAACGTCCCGAAATCGCTTGGCGCTTGCTGGATGCCCACGACCTGTTCCGTGACGCCTGAGAAACAGCTTCATCCCTGAAGCTGCACATCGGTCTAGAAGTCCACGGTGGCCGAAAGCAGGTAAGTGCGCGGCGTTGCCAGGGTCAAGCCTGCCTCGCTGTCATCCGAGGCGCCGGCTGAACTCCAGTAGCGCTTGTCCGCGACGTTCTCGACATTGGCACGCAGGGTGATGTTCTTCTGGTCCACCTTGAACGCGTAGCGCGCGCCTACATCCACACGCTCCCAGGAATCGATTTCCTTGGTGTTGGACTGGTCC
The DNA here is from genome assembly GCF_032614175.1 of Pseudomonas sp. P105. Taxonomy (NCBI): domain Bacteria; kingdom Pseudomonadati; phylum Pseudomonadota; class Gammaproteobacteria; order Pseudomonadales; family Pseudomonadaceae; genus Pseudomonas; species Pseudomonas sp. P105. The sequence continues at coordinate 3,000,123 of NZ_CP126693.1, read as the reverse complement.
AGGTACTGCGAGCTGGAATGGATGGCGCGGCTGGTCAGGGTCAGGCCCTGCACGGTCGGCACATCCCACTCGGCGCCCAGGTTGACATTGTATTTGGGCGTGGCCGGCGCCCGATTACCATCAAAGGCACCATCGGTGGTATCGGTCAACTCGCTGTCGATATACATGACCCCGCCGAGCAAACGCAAACCCTTGAGCGGCTCACCGAACACGCTCAACTCAACCCCGGTGTTCTCGCGTTTGCCGTTCGGGCCGAAGACACGGGTCGTGGCATCGGTGGCGTAGGCAGGCTGCTTGATCCGGAAGACGGCGGCGGTGACGGCGAGCGCACCCGCGTCATATTTGGCTCCCACCTCGACCTGACGACTGATGAACGGCGGGAATATTTCGTCCTCGTTGATCGAGGTCGATGGCGCGATCTTGCCCTGGCTCAAACCTTCCATGTAGTTGGCATACAACGACAGCTTATCGGTTGCCTTGAACAGGATTCCGCCCGACGGCGACATCTTTTCCTCGTCGTACGCGGTGGCGCCTTTGACGTTATCCGTCCAGTCGTCAACCTTGATCCGCTGCCAGCGGGTGCCGAGGGTCAGCAGCAGTCGATCATCGAAGAAACCCAGAGTGTCGGACAGCGCCACGCCGGTGGAGCGGTTTTCGGTATAGACCTTGCTGTCCTGGCGCGTGGGGTCGCTCGGAGTCGGCGTTTGCACCGGGTCATACAGGTTGCTCGGGGACGAAGCATAACGAGCGCCGCCATTGGTGAAATCCATGTAGAAGTAGCTGGCGGCCAGGTTGATCTCATGGCTCACCGGGCCGGTATGGAACCAGTTGCGCACCCCGGCCGTGGCCGTGCGGACATTTTCATCGCGGGTAAAGTCGCGGGGTTGAACGCTGAAGTCGCCAGCGTCGTTGCTGACCGAAACGTTGTGCCGCAGGAAGTCATGATCACTTTTGCGCGCCCCCGCACTGCCGTACAGCATCACGGAATCGTTGACATCGTATTGCGCGTTCACCGCGCCGAAAGTGTCCTTGGTGCGCGCCTTGCTCCAGCGCTGAGCGTAGTTGCGGCGCACATCGCTGGCGTGCGGGACCTGTGCGTTGGCACCGACCAGCACACGCTCCTGCGGCGCGTCGGTATCGCGCTCGGTGCGCCCGATATCCGTCGAGAGGCGTAGACGCTCGCCACGAAAATCCAGGCCCAGTACGGCCATGTCGCGGTCGACACTCTGGTGATCCCATTCAGTGTCGCCGGACTGCTTCACGCCGTTGAAACGAACGCCGAACTGGTTGTCTTCACCAAAACGCCGGGCGACATCCACGGCGCCGCCGAGCTGGTTGTTGGAGGCGTAGCTGCCCGTGAACGAAGTGATGGGCTTGTCGGTGGCCCGCTTGGGCACCACGTTGATCCCGCCACCCACGCTGCCACGTGGCGAGACGCCGTTGATGAGCTGGGTCGGGCCCTTGATGATGTCGACGCGGTCGGCCATCTCCATGTCGATCGAATAGGTCGGCAGGATGCCGTAGAGGCCGTTGTAGGCGACATCACTGTTGAACAGGCTGAAACCGCGAATGGTGAACTGCTCGAAACGCCCGCCTGCCGGATTGGTGGCGCGAACCGAAGGATCGCTGGCAATCAAGTCGCCCAGGGTCCGAGCCTGCTGGTTCTTGACCACTTCGCTGGTATAGGTGGTCATGCTGAACGGGGTTTCCATGAAGTCCCGCGATCCGAGCAAACCTTGCGAGCCGCGGCGCGCGACCTGGCCACCGGCATAGGGCTCGCCCTGCGCCAGGCTCGTGGCCCCCATGATCGAGGTGGGAGCCAGTTGCAAGCTGCTGCCTTCCGGCGCCGGGGTCAGGATGTAAGCCTGCTCGCCCACTGGCTGCAGTTGCAGACCCGAACCCTGCAACAGCCGGGCAAAGCCCTCCTCCACGGCATACTCCCCCGACAGACCGGGGCTGTTATGCCCGCTCACCAGGGCCGGGTCGACCGACAGGTTGACCCCCGCCAGGCCGGCGAACCGGGTCAGCGCGGCGCCGAGGCTGCCGGCCGGCACCTGATAGCTGCGTCGGGCAGCTTCTTCGGCCTGGCTGGAGGACATGAACAATGGACTGGCGCTCAGACTGAGCACGAGACTCAGGTTCAACAGCGGACGCCAGCCGGCAAGGGCTGGGCGAAAACGCAAAGGTACTACTGCGGACATTGGTGGGAGCTCTCGTTTTTGTTCAGTTGCCTTGAATGACAAGCGAGACAAAAAAAGGGGACAGGCGTCAGACAGTATTTTTGCGAAGCGTCAATGTGACCCAGTATCGGGTGCGCGTTTGCACGTGCACCGGCAGGCTGGCCGAGAGCAACGCGAGGATTCGATCGGTGTTTTCCAGACGGAAGCTGCCGGTCACCCGCAGCGACTCCAGGGCGGGGTCCCAACGCAATAAACCTGAGCGATAACGGCCCAGCTCACGGAGAAAATCCCCCAGCGGCTGGTTCTGCGCCACAAGTACACCGTCACGCCAACCCAACTGCGCTACGTCGAACGCCCCCACCGGTCCGGCGCCCGAGGCCAAGAGGTTGACCTGCTCGCCTTCCTTCAGTGTCAGCATTGGCCCGCGCAACGGTTGCAGTTGCACCGAACCACTGAGGACCGACACCCGGCAACTGCGCTCATTCAGGCGTACGCAGACCTCGCTACGGCTGACGGAGATCAGGCCGAACGGTGCCTGAATGGCCAATGGCGCAGGGCCCTGGACATTGAGGGCCATCTCCCCTTGCACCAGCACCAGGCGTCGAGCCTTGAGGTCCAGGTCCAGGGCGCTGTCGGTATTCAACTGCAAGGCGCTGCCGTCGGCCAGCGACCAGCGCCGCTGTTCGCCCGTGGCCGTGTGCAGGTCGGCGCGCCAGACCTCCAGCGGCAGCTCTCGCCCCAGCCACCAGGCCGTGGGCACCAACGCGGCGACGCCGAGCGCACGCTTGAGCACCGCCCGACGGGGCAAGGCCGGGCGATCCAGGGTCGCCATACCCAATGAAGTCGGCACCCCGGCGAAACGCTGGCGCAATCGCTGGGCTTTTTGCCAGGCGGCCTCGTGGTGGGCGCTGCTGTCGCGCCAACGTTTCAGCGCGGCGCAATCGAAGTCATCCCCGCCAGACTCCATCATGGCCAGCCAGCGAGCCGCCGCCCGGGCGACTTCGCGAGCTTCAGGCGAAGGGGCCTGGCGCATCAAAAGTCCACCAACAGGCAATGCTCATAAGCCTGGGCCATGTAGCGCTTGATGGTGCGCTCCGACACCTGCATGCGCTCGGCGATTTCACGGTAGCCCAGGCCTTCGAGCTGGCTCCACAAAAAAGCCCGCCGCACCAGAGCCGGCAGGCCATCAAGCAATTCATCCAGGGCTTGCAACGTTTCCAGCAGCAGCCAACGCTGCTCCGGGGACGGTACGCACGCTGGGGGCAAGCTCGCCAAGGCGTCGAGGTAAGCCTGCTCCAGGTTGCGGCGCGCGTAAAAGTTGCTCAACAGACGCTTGCCGACTGTCAGCAGATAAGCGCGTGGTTCGTGCAGATCGGCCAATGGCTGAGCGCTGGACAGTACCCGCAGGAACGTATCCTGGCGCAGGTCCGCGGCATCCCAGGCATTGCCCATGCGTCGTCTCAACCAGCCTTCCAGCCAGCCACCGTGGTCTCGGTACAGCGCGTGCAAGGAACGCTCCGTTGGCGTAGCTGCATCAGACATGTCAAGAAGCCTTGTGCAAGGAATACATTAAATGAGAGTGATTCTAATTAATGTTCCCGCACGAATCCAACTTCTTTATCGAACCGCTCTGTTAATGACACTGGCCTATCGTTTTTTGCCAGCCTGCCAAACGGGTGGTTCGCCCCCCAACGCAGCCAGGGACGAACTCATTTGTTCAAACGGCCTCAGTGGCTGGCATGCAGTTGCTTCTGGACTTGCGGCATGGCCGAGGAGTGGTGGTTAAGGATCTTCCATTGACCGTCAATGCGTTCATAGATAAAGGTGTAGCGCGCCTGAACCTCGCGCTTGGAGCCGTCGGCGTTGGTCAGGGCAAAGGTATAGACACCACTGTCCATCGCCGCGTCAGGTCCCAGGTGACGGATTTCCCGATAGTTGATCTGCCCCACCGGCTTGCCGGCCAGGAAGTGTTCAAAGTAATCCTGAATCAGTGCCGCCGTGTTGCGCACCTGGTTGGATACGGTGGGCTGCAATATCGCATCCGGCGCATACAGGCTGGTTACTGCAGCAGCGTTGCCGGTTTTGAGGGCCGCGTTCCAACGGTCGAACAATGCGGCGATTTCACGGTCATTCTGATTCTGTGGCTGCTCGGCTACGGTGCGATAAACGTATGGCGTTGTTTCAAGTGCCAGGGCCAAGGGTGTGGTCAGCATGAAAAAAGCGGCAGCGGCGAAGGTTTTCAGTTTCATCGTAACGTTCCTGTGGGTTTCAATGAGCCGACTTTGCCGGGCCTGGCGGCCTTCGCCATCGGCCAACCGGTGCCGATTGCCTATGCCGTTCGGCAGATAGGCCCGGTGCTGATGACACGCTCTAATACCGCCACGCCGACCGGTCCCATCCACGCTGGAGCCCTATCATGCAAAGCCCACCCCATGACCCCGGCAGTGCCCTGGCCATCCGAACCCAATATCGCCAGTCGCAAAGTCGTGCCGCACGCCTGCGCCTGCTGTTGGGCACCGGCCATGAACTGACGCAACTGCCCCTGTCGGCGATGCGCCAGCGCGCAGTGCAACGAGCGTGCGCATTCATGGCCATGGATCATGGCCTGCTGCTGGAGTGGGCGGCGGACACCACGTTTCGCACCATCGCCAGCCATGGCAGCCAAGAACGGCTCGATCTGCTTGCCAACCTGGCTCAGCCGCCGTCAGCCGAGCCACAATGGCTGGAGTACCCTGGCAGCGCCCTGCCCCAGGTCTTGCGCGTTCCGTTGCGTGGCTCCGACGGTGTGGTGTTCGGGGCTTTATTGCTGGGCAACGGCGTAGCCCTGGGCACGCCGGACAACGAGGATATTGAGTCACTGCAATTGCTGGCGACCCTGCTGGCTGCCCATCTGGAAAACAGTCGTCTGCTCGAAGCGTTGCAGGCCCGCGAACGCACCATGTCCGAGCTGGTCCATCGACTGTTCAGCGCCCAGGAAGACGAACGCAAGCGTGTGGCCTACGACCTGCATGATGGTCTGGCACAGAACCTGGCCGGCCTGCATCAGCGCCTGCAGGGGTTCGCCGGTCGCTGCCCGCCTCTGCCGCCGGCCCTGGCGAACGACTTGCAGGCCATCCTCGATCTCGCCCGGGGTTGTGTCGGCGAAGGCCGGCAGTTGATCGGCGGTCTGCGTCCCCATGCGCTGGATGACTTCGGTCTGTACAAAGCCGTCGACAAGGAAGCCGACCGCCTGCGGGATGCAGGCCTGTCGGTGGACTGGGCCGAGCACAGCGCCGCTCGCCTGCCGGGCAACACCGAAATCGCCTTGTTCCGCATTGCCCAGGAAGGCATCAACAACATTCTCAAGCACGCCCGGGCCAGCCATGTACGCCTGGGATTGATGGTGAGCGACGACCGGGCCTCGCTGCGGGTCGAAGACAATGGCCGTGGTTTTGCTCTGGAACAACCCATCGAGACCAATGGCACCTGCCATCTGGGCCTGGCGGCCATGCAGGAACGAGCCAGCCTGCTGGGCGGCCACCTGAGCTGTTTCAGCCAGCCCGATGGCGGCACCCGTTTGCTGGCCAGCGTCCCCCTACCCACCCACGGAACACACTCATGACGTCCCCTTTACGCCTGCTTTTGGCCGATGATCACGAAGTGACCCGCACCGGTTTTATCAGCATGCTGGCCGGCAGCCCGGGGTTCGAAGTCGTCGGCCAGGCCAGCGACGGCCAGGAAGCCCTCGATCTGTGCGAGCGGCTGCAACCGGACATCGCCATTCTCGACATTCGCATGCCGGTGCTCAATGGTCTGGGGGCGGCGCGCATCCTGCAGCAGCGCCAGCCGGGGATCAAAGTGGTGATCTTCACCATGGACGACAGCCCTGATCACCTTGAAGCCGCCATCGGCGCGGGCGCGGTCGGTTATCTGCTCAAGGATGCCAGCCGCGATGAAGTGCTGGACGCCCTCAAACGGGTCGCCCAGGGCGAAGAGGCCCTGAACAGTTCGGTCAGTGCGCGCCTGCTGCGGCGCATGGCCGAGCGCGGTGCCAGTGGCGCTACCCCGGTCCAGGCCCTGACAGCCCGCGAGCGCCAGGTGTTGGGGCTGGTGGCCGGCGGCTTCAGCAACCGTGAAATCGGCGAAAAACTCGGCATCGCCCCCGGCACCGCCAAGGCCCACGTGGAGCGCGTCATCGGCAAGTTGGGAGCCGCCGATCGAACCCAGGCCGCCGTGCGCGGTGTTGCCCTGGGGTTGGTGGCACAACCCAGCGGGCAATGGCCATGAGATTCCTCGCCGCCCGCCGCTGGGCCAACCTGCCATTGCGGGGCAAGGCATTGGTGGTCATTTCCCTGCCCCTGGTGGTGCTGTTGCTGTCGCTGGTGCTGATCTACATCACCGAACGCCAGACCGCCCGGGCCGAAGAAGACGTGCGCCGGGTGCTGCTGGTCCAGGGCGATATCCAGACGGTGCATACCCTGCTGGCCGAAGCCGCAGCCAGCGTGCGCGGTTACCTGCTGACCCGGCGCGAAGACTTCCTGCCCAGCTACGAACAGGCCACGCCGCTGATCAAGGCCGCGTTGCAACGGTTGGACCACAACATCCGCGACGCCCGGATGCGCGAGCGCCTCAAGACCATCACCCCACTGATCGCAGAAAAACTCGATGGGCTGGATGCCTTGCGCAACGGCAAGGCCGATGACACAGCGGCCATCACGACGATTCTGATCGAAAACAAACACGTCCTGGACGTGCTGCGCGAGCAGATCAACGCGATGCGTATACGTGAGGACGCCCTGCTCGCCGACCGCAGTGCCGCCGCCTCGGCCACGCGCATGCGCCTGTTGTTCGCCACGCTACTGGCGGCGCTGTGCGGGCTGCTTGGCGCCATCGTGGCGGTGCTGTTCCTGTCCAAGGGCATTGTCGCCCGCGTGCAACAGGTGCAAGGCAACGCTCAGCGCCTGGCCTTGGGTCAACCGTTGCTGCCGCAACCGCCGGAGCAGGACGAAATCGGCCAGTTGGGCACTCGTCTGGTAGAGGCCGGGCAGTTGCTTGCCGAACGCGAGCGGGCTCTGCGGGATAACGAAGAACGCTTGCGACTGATCATCGATGGGGTGAAGGACTACGGCATCTTTGCGCTGGACGCCCAAGGCCATGTCATTACCTGGAACGCCGGTGCCGAGCGGATCAAGGGTTACACCGAACAGGAAATCCTCGGCCGGCATTTTTCGTTGTTCTATCTGAGCGAAGAATGCCCGGCGCACCCGGACATGGCGCTGCACGAAGCCGCCCGTGACGGTCATTACATGGAAGAAGGCTGGCGCTGTCGCAAGGACGGCAGCCGCTTCTGGGCCAGTGTGGTCATCACTGCCCAGTACGACAGTACCGGCACCCTGCGCGGGTTTTCCAAGATCACCCGCGACATCACTGACCGCCGCGCCGCCGAGATCGCCCTGCGCACCGCCCGTGAAGAAGCCGAAAGCGCCAGCCGCGCCAAGAGCGAATTTCTTTCGCGCATGAGCCACGAACTGCGCACCCCCCTGAACGCCATACTCGGCTTCGCGCAACTGCTGGACATGGACTCCAGCGCCGGCCAGCGCCCACAGGTCAGTCACATCCTGCGCGCCGGTCAGCATCTGCTGGCATTGATCAACGAGGTGCTGGACATTGCCCGGATCGAGGCCGGTCGTCTGCCGCTGAACATTGAGCCGATTGCCTTGACGACGGTGTTGCATGAAGCCCTGACGCTGGTTTCACCCATGGCGGCCGACGCCGGGATTCAGTTAGCCGAGCTGGCGCCGCTACCCGACAGCAGCGGTGTGCTGGCCGACCGTCAACGCCTGGTGCAGGTGCTGCTCAATCTGTTGTCCAACGCCATCAAGTACAACCGGCCCGGCGGTGAAGTGCGCATTGAAGTGACGGCCCAGGGGCCGCGAGTCAGCATTGCCGTCAGCGACACCGGGCATGGCATTGCCCCTGAGCAGCTTGACCGGTTGTTCAAGCCGTTCGAGCGCCTGGGTGCCGATCCACAGGTCGAGGGCACCGGTCTTGGGCTGTCCTTGAGCAAGAGCCTGCTGGAAATGATGCAAGGCAGCCTGCAGGTCCACAGCGAGCCGGGGCAAGGTTGTTGTTTTACCCTGCAATTGCCCGGTGCCCGGGTGGAACACGCCCGCTTGCCCCCCATCGTCGCGCTGAAGGCACCGCGTCCGTCAGTCGAATATCACGGCAAGATACTGTGCATCGAAGACAACCTGTCGAGCCTGGCGCTGATCGAGACCCTGATGCAGCGACGTCCGGGTATTCAACTGCTGTCGAGCATGCAAGGCCAGTTGGGCCTGGACCTGGCTCGCCAGCACGCCCCGCAGTTGATCCTGCTGGACGTGACCCTGCCGGACCTGACAGGCCTGGAGGTGCTGCGCCGCTTGCGGCAATCGGCGGCTACGGCGTCCACACCGGTACTGATGATCACCGCCGATGCCAGCGACCTGACCCACCGTGCCCTGCACGAAGCCGGGGCCACAGCGATCCTGACCAAACCCATTCATATCCAGGCCTTTCTCGGCCACCTTGAACGTTATTTACCGGAGCCCGCATGAATCGCGATTTGCGCATCCTGATCGTTGACGATCAGCGCCCCAACCTGGACCTGATGGAGCAGTTGCTGGCTCGCGAAGGGCTGCACAACGTATTGAGCAGCACCGAGCCTTTGCGCACCCTCGACCTGTTCAACAGTTTTGAGCCTGACCTGGTGATCCTGGACCTGCACATGCCGGCATTCGATGGCTTCGCCGTGCTGGAGCAGCTCAACCGGCGCATCCCGGCAAACGACTACCTGCCGATCCTGGTGCTGACCGCCGACGCCACCCGCGACACCCGCCTGCGCGCCCTGGCGCTGGGCGCCCGGGACTTCATCAGCAAACCCCTGGATGCGCTGGAAACCATGCTACGCATCTGGAATCTGCTGGAAACACGGGCGCTCTATAAGGCGTTGCGCGAGCTGGTTCCATCGCAGCAGATCGAACTGTTGCGCCAGCACCGGCCGGCCGCCGGCGCGGTTTAGTCCGATTACGCCGGGCCGCAACAGGCTCGGGTTCTATTCGATGCGGTAGTGAAAGGTATTGCGCACCGCCGGCACTGTCACGGCCTGGCCGTCGACGATCCGCGGCTGATAACGGAAGGTCTGGGCCGCAGTCAGCGAGGGTCGGATGAACAACGGATGGCAGCCATCCAGCACCTTGGGGTTGTCGATTCGCCCGTCCGGCTTGACGCTGTACTCCACCGTGCAATCGCCTTCCAACCCTTTGTCCAAAGCCCGTTGCGGATAATCCGGGGCCTCTTTGCTCAGGGGTTGATAGTGGCGACTGTCGGCGGCGGCCAGGCGCGCCTGTTCGGCTTGGCGTTGCCGGGCGAGCGCCTGGGCCTGTTGAGCCGCTTGGCGCTGTCGTTCGGCGGCCTGTTGCTCGGCTTCCTGCTGACGTCGCTGGTTCTCCAGACGCTCGCGCTGCTGCTGGGCCTGTTGCTCGGCCTGCTGCTCGCGCTTTTGCTCCTCGACCCGTTTACGCGCCAGGGTTGCCTGCTCCAGTTTCTGCGCCTGGAGCCTTGGATCAACCGCAGGTTTGCTCGGCGCCGGGCGTGGCGCTTGCACTGGAGCCGGCGTGGCTTCGACCGGTTCTGGGGCGACCTCTGCCACGGCGGTCGGCGCAGGCGCTTCAGGCACAGGCAGCGGTGGCAACATCACCAGTTGCGTGCGCAGTACCCGCGGCGTTTCGACGGTCGGTTTCTCTACGGTCCAGCCCAGCACCAGCAATGCCGCGACAACCGCGTGCAAGGCCACGGCGAGTCCTGCTGCCAGGCTGTTCCTCCAGAAACCACTGCCGGACACCGTGGGTAAACCCAAGGATGGACTGTGCATGATCATCGCCGTCATCGGGGTGCCTCGGTCACCAGCCCAAGGTTGCTCACCCCGCCCTGCTGCAAAGCGGCCATGGCGGCCACGACACGACCGTAGTCGGCGTGGTCGTCGGCACGGATATACACCTGGGTATCGCTGCGCTCGGCGACAACCTGGGCCACTTTGGCGCGCATCTGATCCAGGTCCACGGCGCTGTCGGTCTGGCTTTGGGTGTCCAGTTCAGCACCCAGGTTCCAGTAGTAACCGCCCTCGGCCTTAACAGACAGGGTCAGGATCTGTTGGCGGCTATCGTTGGCCAATGCCTGGCTGGCGACCTTGGGCAGCTCGATTTTCACGCCTTGGGTCAGCATGGGTGCCGTGACCATGAAGATCACCAGCAGCACCAGCATCACATCGATGTAAGGCACCACGTTCATTTCGGCCTTGGGCCCGTGCTTGCGTTGCGGCTTGATTAGCATCTGCCCTCTCCTCTCAAGCGGCCGCGGCCAGGTTCACCGGAGCGCCGTGCAGCTTGCGATGCAGGCGTGCCTGCAGCTCGTTGCCGAACGCGTAGTAGCGTGTCAGCAAGGTCTGGCCGCGGGCGGAAAAGCGGTTGTAGGCGATCACCGCAGGAATCGCCGCGAACAGGCCGATGGCAGTGGCGATCAACGCCTCGGCGATGCCCGGCGCCACGGTGGAGAGACTGGCCTGTTGCACCTGGGACAACCCCAGGAAGGCATTCATGATCCCCCAGACCGTGCCGAACAAACCGATGTAAGGGCTGACCGAACCGACCGTGGCGAGAAACTGCAAGCCTTTCTCCAACTGCACCTCCTGCTCGCTGATTGCCACTTGCAGCGAACGCTCCACCCCTTCAAGCACCACCTGTGGGCTGCCGGAGGGCACGTTGAGCTGGGTGAAAGCCTGGAAGCCGGCGTGAAAGATCGGCTCCACGCCGCCCTCTTCCTCGCGCACCTGGGCGGTCTCGCGCAACAGCGCTGGCAAATCGCTGGTGCTGCGAAAACGCTGCATGAAACCCTTGAACTGGCGCTCGGTGCGGCGCAGCACGGTGCTGCGCTGGATGATCAGGTACCAGCTCAGCAGCGAGGCCAGCAGCAGTGTGAGCATGACGGCCTTGACCAGAAGACTCGCATCGCTGATCAGGCCCCAGATTGTCATATGTTCCAGCGTGGCTTGCATGGGTAGAACTCCTGTCTGGCTGCTATTCGATGAAATGTTCATGACCGGTTGATGACAGCGCCGCTCAAGGCAGGCGCAAGGCTTTCGCGACTTCGTTCCAGGGCACGAACTTGAAGTTCTGGGTCTGCTCGGGCATCCGTTTGCGGCCGTCCTGGACCACCAGCATGCCGTCGCTCCAGGGACCGCCAAGGTTGGCCGAAGTGACTTCCAGGCCATCGGTTTCCGAGGCGCCGTCGATGCCCGCGGCGCCGTTCAAGCCGACACGGAACGCACCGCGCACGGCATAAGGCGGTTCGGCATCAAGTAGCACATAGCTGTCGTTGCCCTGGCTTGAGATCACCAGGTAATCGTGGCCGGCGCCTTGGTACAGGGCGATGCCCTCGACGTCGGCATGCAACTGAGGTCCGACCTTGATCACGTTGTCCAATGTCGCCGGCCGGTCGGCCCGGGCATCCACCGCCCAGACTCCGACGTCTTCTTCACCGAGAAACAGCCGCTGGCGCCGGTCATCGGCGACGCACCCTTCAGGCTGGCTGTCGACGCTGAACTGGCGCACCAACTGCCCTTTCACCACGCCGTCCGGGGCGCTGAGGCGGTACTGCAAATATCGCCCGTCCTTGCCATTGGCGAAGGCATACAGTTCGCCCTCAACCGGCTGGAACAGGCAGATGCCGTAGATTTCCTTGAGTGGCGTAGGGATCTCGCCGGCCTCGCGCAGTTCGCCGCTGACCCGGTCGATGCTGAACAGGCTGAGACTGTTGCGGTCGCGATTGCTGGCGACTGCCAGATCGACGGTTTGCGTACCCAGCTTGAAGTTGCCGCGCACATCGACGTTGTTGAGCCGGCCCACCGCCAGCTCCTGCAGCAGCTTGCCGTGCAGGTCATACGTCAGCAGGCCTTGCTTCTTGTTGGTGCCCAGCACCCGGCTCAAGGCAGGTGTGGTGGGATGAACCCAGATCGCCGGATCATCCGCCGCGTCGCCCTGGCGCGCCACCGGCTCGCTCTGGCCAATGGCAACCACTGTAGGCAGCACCGGCGGCAGGGACACAGGGGTGGGTTTCCAATTGATTTGGCCCTGATACAGGTGTGCGCTGTCATCGTCGCGCAACAACAGTTCAAGGCCGTTTTTCGTCGCCCGTACCGCCAGATTTTCCGGCTCGTTCAGGCCGGGCAGCGCCAGACGGGCTGTCGAGGTCCAGCCCTGGCCGTCTTGCTGATACAGATGCAGCTGTCGCGCTTGTGGGTCCAGGCCCAGCAACCCGCCTGGTAACGCCGCCAGGTCTCCAGCGGCCTGCTGGATGTCACCGAACGGTGTGCGCATCGCCACGGGTACACGCACGGCATCGGCCTCGGAGGATGCCGGGTAGGCCCACCAGCCGACTTGTTCCTCGTTGACGAACAGTTGATTGGCGCTGTCTTGCACCTGACAGGTCTGGGCATCGGGCGGCAGTGGCAAGCCGCGTACGCGCTGTGCACTGGCGCTCAGGTGCTCGCCGTTGCCCACCAGCCATTGCTCCCCCTTGCCTTCTTCACCCACCAGAAACACAAACAGGTTGCTCGCTTCATCGCGGTACAGGCACAGCCCGTTCACCGGGAAATCTCGCGCAGGAAGGTACAGCGGCGTCCCCCACTGACGTTTATCCGGATCGAGGCTGACCAACAGTGCTTGCTGACGAGTGCTGTCGAGGCTGGCCACCAGAACGTTCGCCCCGAGGGCACGGCTGTCGAGACCTTCGAAGGAGCCCTCCAGGCGTGACAGTTCGCGGCCTTGGGCATCCAGCAACAGCAAGCCTTCACGGGCGCTGGCCAGTCGTTCGCTGGTCCAATGGCCGGGCACGAATCCCAGGGCATTGATCGAGCGTTCCTGTGCCTGAGGCCAGGGTTGCAGCTTCAGGGTTGGGGAAGCCGCCAACGCTGGAACACTTGCCAGGCTGATGAGCATTGCCAACAGGTACTGCTTGGGTAAAAACAAAGCTGTGTTCAACGGAAAAATCCTTGTCATTGAGCCGGGTTCAAACGGGTCTTTTGTCCACCTGCAGGGCGAGGGGATTTTTCCCCTCGCCCTGACGGATCGGCGTCGCGATCTAGAAATGGGTGAAGGTCAGCCCCAGCTTGTAGGTCGGGCCGTATTCTTCGTATTGACCGTTGTAGGCGCGGTGGCCGGTGTAGACGAAATACGACTCGTCGGTGAGGTTCTGGGCTTCCAGGCTCACTTGCAGGTTTTTGGTCAGGGAGTAGCGGGCGCTGAAGTCGACAAAGGTCTGGGCGTCAACGTGCAGGTCATGGTCGCGGTCGCTGATGGACGCCAGCTCATACAGGTAGGCCGACTTGTAATTGGCCGACAGACGCAGGCTCAGCTTGTCGTTTTCCCAACCCAGCATCAGGTTACCCACGGTGTCCGACTGGTTCGGCAGGTCGATGCTGCGCTTGCGTTGTGTTCCGCTGGCCTGATCGAACCCTTCGATCTCGGCGTCCGAGCGACTGAAGGTGGTGTTGGCCCCCAGAAGCAATCCATTCCAGGGGGCTGGCAGCCAGTCGAATTTTTGTGAGTAGGCCAGTTCCAGGCCATAGAGCTTGGCGCTGTCACCATTGGCAAAGCTATGGGCTTCGGAGAAGTCGGCCCAGGCGCCCGTGCCCGCCAGGTCGGTGTTGTAGACGAAGTTCTTGATGTCTTTGTAGAACACGAAAGCCGACACAGTGCCGGCCCGGCCCATGAAATGTTCAATGCCCAGGTCCAGGTTGCTCGACTCCAGGGGTTTGAGGTCCGGGTTGCCGAAGGTCGCCTCGTCATCGTCAATGACAAAACCCGGGGCCAGTTGCCCGAAGGTCGGACGCACCACGGACTTGGTCCAGGCCGCACGCACCTGGGTGTTCTTGTCCAGCTGATAACGCGCGTGCAGGCCCGGCAGCCAGTGGTGATATTTGCGCCGGGTTTGTGTGTCGGTGAACACGCCGTCGGTAACGCCGCTGCCTTTGGCTTCGAACTCCGTGCCTTCATAACGCATGCCGGCGATCAAGCGCCAATCGTCGATGTCCACGGTGTTCATCAGGTAAGCGGCGTTGATGTCTTCGCTCATCTGGAAGTCATTGACCCGCGACTCTTGCGCATCAAAGAAGGCGTCGCGGTCCAGACCACCCAACAATTGTTCAATGGCTCCGGCACTGATGCCTGGACCGTAACGGCCGAGACTGTAATCCACGTTGCCCTTCTGGAATTGTCCGAGGTTCAACTGCTCGTCGGTGAACCCCAGATCGTCGAAATCCTCATAGACCCAGGCGTCGAGATCGTTGTCCTTGTCGCGGCGGCTGACTTTGCCGCCGAATTTGACCTGGGAGGCGTAGCCACTGACGTCATAGTCTCTGGCCAGGTCCAGGCGCAGGTTTTTCTCGGTGTCGGTGGTGTTCTGCTGTTCCCAGTCCACCTTGTCCAGGCTGAAGTTGGCCGGATCATAGAACCCCGAACCAATGATCGGCCGCGGCTTGTCGTTGCCGTAGAAGCCCCCCTCGAAACTGTCGATGCCTTCGAATGTGGCACCGGCGATATGACCGGGGCTGTCCTCGCTGGACTTGCTGTAGCCGCCCTGGCCGCTGAGAGTCCAGAGACCGAACATGCGCTCCCCGCCCAGTACATAGGACTGGATCTCCTGGGTTTCTTCGCGCTGCTTGATCTTGCGCTCGCCTTCTGCGGCACCCAGCTCACCGGCCGCTTGCGGATCTTCGAAAGCCAGGCTGGCGGCATTGCGGGTTTCGCTGTCTTTGTAACGACTGTAAAGCGTGCGCAGGTAGTAGCTGCTCAGATCATCAGGCTTGTAGTCGAAGTTCAGCCCGCCGCCGGCGCGCTCCCGACGGATGTCATAGTCGCGTTGTTCGAACTCTTCCAGTCGTGAGCCTTGCTCGAAATCCCAGGCGCCGCCGGTTTCAACGTTGTCCGAGCCAAAATCGCGCTTCTGCCAGCTCAGCGCTGCTGCAACGCCGAAGTTATCGATGCCGTCGCCCAGGCTGAAACGGTCGCTGATAGCACCAGAGAATTTCGGACTCGTCTGGCCGGTATTCTTGTCGTAGCTGGCTTCGCTGCTGCCGGTGTAGAACAAGCCCTTGTGGTCGAACGCCGAGAGGCTTTTCACGTCGACCGTGCCGCCCAGGGAGTTGGCGTCCATGTCCGGCGTCAGGGTCTTGATCACCGACAGCGACTGCACCAGCTCCGCGGGCAGCACGTCCAGGGCAACGGCCCGGCGCTCGCTTTCCGGTGCCGGTACCAGCGTGCCGTTTATGGTCACGCTGTTGAGGTCTGGCCCCAGGCCCCGCACGCTGACAAAACGACCTTCGCCCTGGTCACGTTCGACGCTGATGCCCGGCAGGCGCTGCACGGCTTCGGCGACGTTTTCATCCGGCAACTGCGCCACGCCGTCGGCATGCACCACGCTCTTGATGCTATCGGCGCTGCGCTGCTCCTTCAGGGCCTGATCGATGCTGGCCGCCTGACCGACCACTTGGACGTGTTCAGTGGTCGTCTGCTCGGCAGCGCTCAGCCGTTCACTGGCAATGGCCATCGCCAACGCGGTGAACGTAAAACCGACGAGCCCGGCAGTGCTTGTGCGGTGATGCATGGTGATCTCCCCCAGGAATCCGAAAATCCGCCAGGCAACGGCCCGGCAACTGGGAGGGCACGCTAGGGGTGGGGGGTGACGGTTCTGTGACAGCGTTTGCCCGCAGGGCCTAAAACACACTGATGTGAGGGGGTTGGCGGACCAGAATGAGCTGAAATGACCTGTTTCCGAGTCGCACAGGCCTTCAGCAGCCGATCACTTTTAGCGAAACGTCGCTGCACACCGCTGTGGGAGCAAAGCTTGCTCGCGATGCAGGCGCCTCGATCCCCTGAAAAACCGAGTCGTCTTCGTCGCGAGCAAGCTTTGCTCCCACAAAATCCCCTCGCCACAATGAGATAAGGGCGATCTCATGCATAAAAATCCGGACAACCAATGAGCTGATTCGACCTCCCCCACCCATTCACCCACCGTCACCGCACTGTCACATCCATCTGCTGTGCTGAGCCGCATTCCGCTTCTGGCAAAGGATTCCGGCCATGTTCTCCGTGCTGCGCCCGCACCGCCTCAAACTCACCCTGCTTCTGCTGGCGGCCAACCTCGGGCTGATGCTCCACCTGGCCAACGGTGAGCTCAAACCGCTGAGTGAGTGGGTCTGGCTGGATATCCTTGGCGAAGGCGGCTCGGCCTTGCTGGCGCTGGTCTGGCTCGGCCTGGTGCTCAAGAGTCGCCCGGCCGGTCGGGTGACCAACTACCTCGTATGGGGCCTGGGTTGCATCTTTTTTTCCTGGTGGATCGACAGCCTCGACGAGTTCATCCGTTTGCCCGACAGCATCACCTGGGACCACTGGCTGGAGTCCGGGCCGATGCCGGTGGGCATGATTCTGCTGACCCTCGGCATCTATCACTGGCACCGGGAACAACTGGCGATCAACGGACAAATGGAAAAGCGTGAACGGTTGTTCCGCGAGCACCGCCTGTTCGACAAACTCACGCCGCTGGGAGGCGCGGACTTTTTCAGACATGAACTGACGAGCAGCCTGGAGGACAGCCGACGCCGCCAGCAGCCCTTGTCATTGCTGGCCCTGGACCTGGACAACTTCACCGCCATCAATCAGCGCTTCGGTCACGGCGAGGGGGATGCGGTGCTGCAAGCCGTCAGCCAGTTGCTGGTGCTGAACCTGCGCCGTCAGGATCTGCTTTGTCGCCTGGCCGGTGATCGCTTTGTGGTCCTGCTGCCCGACACCGGCGAGAGCCAGGCCCGGTATCTGGCCGCAGAACTGGCCCACGCGGTTGGCAGCCTGGCCCACAAGACTCGGCAACACGGCGAGCGCTTGCAACTGGCCGCCAGCACCGCCGTGGTGATGGCATTTGACGAGTCGCCGGAGGCCTTGCTCAAACGCCTCAACCTGACGCTGGCCCGATCCCGTTCCACGTTGAAAAGCGCCTGAGGCCGGCCCATGACCCTCAAGACCTGCTGGTATGAAACCGACAGCCGCTTCATTCCGGGGCACTATCAGCCTGCCGCGCTGATCGATCTGGCACTGTCGCGTGACATCGACAGCCACCGCCTGCTGCGTGGCACAGGGCTGTTCCACGACGATATCCTCGCTGGCCAGAGCCGCATCAGCCCGCAACAGTTTCTTGGCCTGATCGACAACAGCCGACGCCTGCTCGATGCCAGTGACAGCAGTTTCCTGTTTGGCCAGCGGCTGCTGCCGGGGCATTACGGGCCAGCCAGCCATGCGCTACGCCACGCGCAGAATCTGCATCAGGCCCTGGAAACCCTGATTGACCAGCAAGCACTGCTCAGCCCCCTGGCCGCGCCGCGCCTGTTGTTGGACGAGCACTATGCCTACATCCATTGGCTGGACAGTTGCGGTGCGGATGAACAATGGCGCTTCATACTGGAAGCCAGCATGACTTCGATGGTTGCCATGAGTGCATGGCTGAGCGGCGAACGCCTGCCCTGGCAATGCAGCTTTCGCCATGAGGAGCCGCGTTACGTCGAACAGTACTGGGTGCACCTGGGTGAACAGACGCAATTCAATCGGCCGCTGGACCTGATGCGCCTGCCTCGCCACTGTCTGGCCCAGCCCTGGCCCAACGTGTCGGCCACCGCCGGCCAGGTGGCGCGGATCGAAGCCCGAGACCAACTCGATCAACTGGGTTTCGCGGCAAGCTTTCTGGACTGCGTCTACGACTACCTGCACAGCCATGTGCAGCAGACGCCCAGCCTGGAACAGATCGCCCAGGCTTTCGCCATGAGCCCGGCGACGCTCAAGCGCAAGCTGCACAAGCACCATACCGGGTTCCAGCAACAGGTGGACCGGGTGCACACCCATGTGGCGTTGTACTTGTACCAGGTCAAGGGGTTCAGCAACGAGGAAGTGGCGCAGTACCTGAACTTCAACGACACAGCGAATTTTCGCCGCTCGTTCAAGCGCTGGACCGGCAGTACGCCGAATCTGATCCGGCAGTTGCTGATGTTGGGGTGAGGAAATTTAGCGAAACTTCGCACCATTGTGGGAGCAAGGCTTGCTCCCACAGATAAATTCCCTGTGGGTTCAGTGCCCACGAATGTAATGCTCCAGCTGCCGGATCAAATCCGCCTGCTCGACAATCGCCTCTTTCACCAGATCGCCAATGGACAACAACCCCATCAACTGGCCGTTATCCAGCACCGGCAAGTGTCGCAGGTGGCTGTCGGTCATGACTTCCATGCAGCGGTCGATGCTCTGCTGGCTATCGGCGGTGACCACGGGAGCACTCATGACGGTGCGTACCGAAGTGCCCACCGAGGAGCGTCCCTGCAACACCAGCTTGCGCGCATAGTCACGCTCGCTGAACACGCCAACCACCTGACCGTGTTCGATCACCGGCAACGCGCCGACGTTTTTCTCGGCCATGATCTGCAGCGCTTCGAGCACGGTCTGCTCCGGCGCGATGCTGTGAACCTGCTGGTTCTGCACAGTCTTGAGTCTTACCAGTTGAGCGGCTGTTTTCATTGTTGATTCCCAACTTCAGTTAAAGGCAAGCCAATGCACTTAAATTGCCTGATTCGTTGTGGCGCCGGGGTCAGAGGCGGATCAGTCTTCGCCAATCTCCACCACATCACCATTCAGGCGCACCGGCCACACCCGCAGACGCTGCTCCGGGTATTCCAGGCAATGGCCGTCTTCCAGGCGGAAATGCTGTTTGTAGAGGGGCGATGCGATCACCAGTTCACCCTTGATGCTGCCCAACAGCCCCCGACCGATCACGTTCGCCCCGGACTTGGGGTCGCGGTTGTCGATGGCGTACAGCGGTTTGTCCTGCTGTTCGGGCAGGTACAACAGCGCCACCTGGCTGCCGTCGTGCCAGGCGACCACGCCGGAGTTGGGCACCAGATCCTCGCGGCTGCACAGGGCACGCCATTGCACGGGACTTTGGGCCGCGTTGCGGGTGGGGATACGAACGACGTTTGACTTGCTCATCAGAGCACCTCCTCGGTACCGGGAATCAGGTGAAGCTCGTGGGCGTGAACCGGCCGGCGCTGGCCGCGTTCCCTGACGAAATGAACATCCGGATCACCGCGACCGTCGTTGACGAAGGTGCGGAAGCGCTTGAGCTTGTCCGGGTCTTTGAGGGCGTTGGCCCACTCGCATTCATAACGATCGACCACCAGTTGCATCTGGGCTTCGAGTTCGGCCCCCAGGCCCAGGCTGTCTTCGATGATGACGTCCTTGAGGTAGTCCAGGCCGCCTTCCAGGCTTTCGCGCCAGACCGATGTACGCTGCAACTTGTCGGCGGTGCGGATGTAGAACATCAGGAAGCGGTCGATGTAGCGGATCAGGGTCGCGTCATCCAGGTCGGTGGCGAACAGCTCGGCGTGACGCGGGCGCATGCCGCCGTTACCGGCCACGTAGAGGTTCCAGCCCTTCTCGGTGGCGATCACGCCGACGTCCTTGCTCTGGGCCTCGGCGCACTCGCGGGTGCAACCGGACACCGCGAACTTGAGCTTATGGGGCGAACGCAAACCCTTGTAGCGATCCTCAATGGTCAGGGCCATTTGCACACTGTCCTGCACGCCGTAGCGGCACCAGGTGCTGCCCACGCAGGACTTCACCGTGCGGGTCGACTTGCCGTAGGCGTGCCCGGTTTCGAAACCCGCTTCGATCAGTTCGGCCCAGATATCCGGCAACTGGTGCAACTGGGCGCCGAACAGGTCGATGCGCTGGCCGCCGGTGATCTTGGTGTAGAGGTCGTATTTCTTGGCGACCACGCCGATGGCAATCAGCTTGTCGGCAGTGATTTCGCCCCCGGCGATGCGTGGCACCACCGAATAGGTGCCGTTTTTCTGCATGTTGGCCATGAAGGTGTCGTTGGTGTCCTGCAACGGCACCAGGGACGGGTCCATGATCGGCTGGTTCCAGCACGACGCCAGGATCGAGCCCACCGCCGGTTTGCACAAGTCGCAACCGGTGTGCCCGCGGCCGTGCTTGGCCAGTAGCTCGTCGAAGCTGATGATGCCTTCAACCCGCACCAAGGCATAAAGCTCCTGGCGGGTATAGGCGAAGTGTTCGCACAGGCTCTTGTCGACACTGACGCCGCGAGCAATCAGTTCGTGCTCGAACACCTGCTTGACCAGGGCGGCGCAACCCCCGCAACCGGTGCCGGCCTTGGTATCGCATTTCAGTTGCCCAAGGTCGGTGCAGCCGCTGTCGATGGCCGCACAGATCGAGCCTTTGGTGACGTTGTGACACGAGCAGATGGTCGCCGCCGCGGGCAGCGCTGCCGGGCCCAACATGGGTGCACCTTCGGAACTCGGCAGGATCAGGCCGGCAGCCTCCTTGGGCAACGCGATGCCGTTCTGCATGTATTGCAGCAGGGTGTCGTAGTAGCTGTTGTCGCCCACCAGGACCGCGCCGATCACTCGTTTGCCATCGGCGTCCACGACCAGTCTCCGGTAGCTGGCGCTGGTTTGATCGATGAACTGGAAGCTGCGCGACCCCGGTGTATTGCCGTGGGCGTCGCCGATGGAACCTACGTCCACGCCCAGCAACTTGAGCTTGGTGGACATGTCCGCGCCAGTGAACGGCTCGGCGCTGTCACCGCACAAGCGAGCCGCGACGTTGCGGGCCATCTGGTAGCCCGGTGCGACCAGGCCGAAGATGCTGCCGTTCCAGGCTGCGCATTCGCCGATGGCGTAGATGTCGGGGTCACTGCTCAGGCAATGGTCATCGATCACCACGCCACCGCGCGGGCCGATCTGCAGATCGCACTGGCGAGCGAGGGCATCCTGGGCGCGGATGCCGGCAGAAAACACGATCAGGTCGGTTTCCAGGAAATCGTCATCGCCGAAATTCATCCGATAACGGTACTGCTCACCGGCGCTGATGGACTGAGTGCCCTTGGACAGATGCACGCCGACGCCCAGCTTCTCGATGCGCGCCTTGAGGGCCAGACCGCCCTGCTCATCCAGTTGTACCGGCATCAATCGCGGGGCGAATTCCACCACATGGGCTTCCAGGCCGAGGGTCTTGAGGGCATTGGCCGCTTCCAGGCCCAGCAGACCACCACCGACCACCACACCCCGACGGGCGTTGCTTGCGGCGGCACGAATGGCGTCCAGGTCTTGCAGGGTGCGATAGACCAGGCAGGAATCGCCTTCGGCGCCCTGGATCGGTGGCACGAACGGGTAAGAGCCGGTAGCGAGCACCAGTTTGTCGTAGCTGATGCGAGCCTGGGCGGTGACCACCTGGCGCGCCTCGCGATCAATTTCCAGCACCGGCACGCCCAGGTGCAGCGTGACGCCGGGGGTCTGGTACAACGAGGCTTGCCCAAGCGCCAGGGACTCGGCGTCACGGCCAGAGAAATACTCCGACAGATGCACGCGATCATAAGCGCGCATCGGTTCTTCGCTGAACACATGCAGGTGGTAATGATTGAGGGCACCGCGCTCGATCAGTTGCTCGACGCAGTGATGGCCGACCATGCCATTGCCGATCACGATCAGTGTTTGCAGCTTGTTCAGGGAAGCAACGTTGGAATTCATAAAAGCACCCGACAAAAGCCCATCACGGTTTTGAAAGCAAAAAAAAGACGCCTGAAACCTTGCGGTTCCAGGCGTCTTTGCCTGTTCTGTGCGGTATCGATCCGGCGACTGCGCCCCGATCTACCGTTATCCCCGGCCTGCTGGCTCTCGATCATCGTTGACCGACGGGGTTGCCCACTTGAATGTGTTTACAGTGGGCCTGAACAGCCTCTTGCAGCGAGCGTGCCAAGCCTTTGTCTGCCGCCCTGAAGTCACAGACCCAGCGCTGCTTGCAACCCTCTAAAATCCCTGTGGGAGCGGGCTTGCCCGTGAAAAAGGCCGTCCAGTCACCTCATGCTTACAGGCGCTCGCCTGACGCTTCCATGCGCGGACGATTGCCTTGCCATGGTGCGATCCATCGCCTGCGGCTTCATAAAAGTGCAGTGACTGGGCTGACGCTATCGCGAGCAGGCTCGCTCTCACAGGGGGGCTCGGGCCATTTGCGATGGGGAAGGTTCAGGTTGCGCCGGTGCGGGCGGCTCTATCCACCATCGCCACGATGGTCACAAAGAGCTCTTGCTTGGCCTCGGCGGCGCTGACTTCCCCGGTGGCAGCGGCATTGGACAGGGCTTCTGCCGCGCCCAGCATCGCCCGCAGACTCGCCTGGGTGATGGCCCGTGTACCGGCGAACGGTTCCAGGACGGCTCGGCACTTGGCCAGGAAAATCGCCTCATATTCGCGCTTGATGCGCTCCAGTTCTGGCGAACTGGTCAGCGCTGCAATGACCCCCGGGATCTCCCGGCCTTGCAGCAGGACGCATTCGACAAACGAAGAAGCAATCACCTCGGCGCGGCTTTGCAGTGTCGACTCGCTCGCTTCCAGGGCGGCGTCCATGAGCGCTGTCTGACGGGCATCGAAATCCTGATAGAGCGCCGCGAGCAGCCCGGACCGAGTGGTGAAGTGGTCATACACGATGGGTTTGGTTACCCCCGCCTGTTCGGCGAGCCGGGCCAGGGTCAGCGCTTCGCTGCCCTCCTCTCGCACCAGCCGCCAGGCGACATCCAACAGCTGCCGTTGCCGATCCTCGCGAGACAAGCGTCGGCGGGGAGCAGCAGAAGATCGCGAATTTTCATCAAGGCTTGACATGCTAACTTTACCAACCGTAACTTACTAAAGGTAACTTAACCAAGCATACCTGCTTGATACCGGTCATTGCCATGAGGAGTTTTGCCATGCACGCACTCATCGTTGTCGCTCATCACGATTCTCACTCCCTTACCCACGGCCTCGCCAAAAAAATCGCCCAAGGCTTGAGCCAAGCCAATCCCGCCGATACGTTCGAGATCGCCGACCTGGCCGCCGAAGGCTTCGATCCGCGGTTCAGTTTCGCCGATCATGCGGTACACCACCGCGAGGCCTCACCGCCCATGGACGTTTTGGCCGAACAAGCCAGAATCGACCGCGCAGATGCGCTGGTGCTGGTGTATCCCATTTACTGGTGGTCGATGCCAGCATTGCTCAAAGGGTGGATCGACCGAGTGTTTTCCAACGGCTGGGCGTTCGATTTCAGCCTCGATAAACCCTTTATCAAAAAACTGCAGCGTCTGCAGGTGCACCTGGTGGCCCTGGGCGGGGCTGATGAGGGTACGTTCCTGCGCCACGGTTATGGCCAGGCGATGACCGCGCAAATCGACCACGGCATCTTTGATTACTGCGGCGCCCGGGTGGTCAGTTCCCAACGTTTGCTCGACTCGGAAACCCTCGAACCGGCGCTTCACCTGGCCGCTGCCTATGACCTTGGCCGGCGGTTGTTCCCGCTGTGCGAGGAGACGGCACAGGTTCAAGCCAGCAGCGAGTGCGCCTGACCGCCATCAGAGCACGCTGCCCTTGGCGGCAGCGAGGACCTGATCACGCTTGTAGATATCCGGGATGTACACCGCCTGCCCCTGGCTGTCGGCTTGCACTGTCCAGTAGCCCAACAGAATCGGCACCGGTCTGGCCAGCCTGAACTCATGAGTCAGCCCGCTGGCCAGCAGCGTGTCGGTGCGCAGACGTTCAGCCGGGCTCACCAACCAGTCGCGCAACTGCATGGCCTGTTCGACTCGCACACACCCCGAACTGAACGCCCGTGGTTCCTTGCTGAACAGTGACTGGCTGGGCGTGTCATGCAGGTACACGGAAAACGGGTTGGGGAAGCGGATCGCCATTTTACCCAGTGGATTTTGCGGACCGGGGTCCTGGCGCAGCATGAGGCCGCCGGGATGCTCCCAATCGATGTCCTGGGCCAGTAACGGCAAGCCATCGCGATCGATCACCCTCAGGTTGTGTCGACTCAAGAACTCTGGGTCGCGACGAATCTCAGGCAGTTTGTCTTCGCGCATGATAGTCGGGGGGATGGTCCAGGTCGGGTTAAGTGTCAGTCGTGTCACTCGGGACTTGAGCAATGGTGTTTCCCGGTCCGCGCGGCCCACTTGGGTGCGGGTTTGCCAGACCGCTGCGCCGTCCTGGTAGACCGTCAACCGGGCCGCCGCCACATTGACCAGTACGCTGTCCGGCTCCAGGTCCCGGGCCAGCCAGCGCATGCGCTCCAGATTGACGCGCAACTGCTCGCGCCGCATGAACGGGCTGATGTTCAGCTCCGTCACCGTCCATGGCCCCACTACCCCATCGGCTTGCAGCGAATGGTGAAGCTGGAAGCTTTTCATCGCTGCCACCAGGTCGGGGTTGTAGTGATCGTCGATGATCACGGGGGGTGCGCTGAAATAGCCTTCGCTGAACAATCGCTGGGCCAGGGCCGGTACGCGGGCGTCCCGCTTGTCCGGGTGCAACAACGGGCCGCCGGGCACCGGTTGCCATTCGGGCAAGGGCTGTTGCCGTTGCCGGGCGTAAAGCTCACGCAAGTTGCGATACAGCGCCAGGCGCGGTCGGGCTTGCTCAAAGGCCTCGTCCAAGTCCTGCAGGCCCGACCCGGCAATGGCCAACACCTCGGCCTGACGATCCTGCGGCAGCGGGTCGGCCTTCCACACCGGCTCCAGGCGGTCCTGAGGCAGGTAGCCGAAACGCAGCTCATACAGCGCTTGCAAGTAGCGCTGACTGATGGCGATGTCTACACAATGGGGGGTTTGGGCAGTTCCTTCTGCGGGCAAGCTGTAGCGTGCCGGGTCCAGTCCGTCGTCGGCCAGTTGCTGCAACTGTGCCTGCAACGCCATCCGCCGCTCATCGTCCGACCAGACGTCCTGGCCTGCGTTTTGCTCGTAGAACGCCTGCAAACTCATCATCGTCGGAAAGTCGACGCCTGCGGCCAGCTCGGGACAGTTGACCGACAGCTGGGCCAAGGTGGTTTGCACCCGTGCCGGGTCGCTTTGCTCGGCTGTTGCGACCAATGGCGCAGTGAGCAATAAAAGGCTCAGGTAACATGCGGACTTTTTGAACAACTGCTTTACTCCAATCCATGGCCGTCCCGTTGACGGTCAACTTTGCGACAGGTACGACCCGCCATCATGCAAACAAACCAAATCGGACGGGATGCCGCAAACAAACACCACCGTGGGAATTTTCCATCTTCAGCAAGCCTCTTGCGCCGACTCTGCCTGGTCATCACCGGCCTTGGCGTGATGTGCAGCCCGGCGCTGGCCGACAAAGGAAATTCTCAGCCGCTTTACAACAGCCTCACCCACGCGGCGCCGGAACTCAATCCCCAAGCGCTCAAAAGTGCCTTGAGCGCCATGCAATGCGCTGTCGCCAACGGCGCTCGCCCAGCCCGCCACCTGGCGGTCATCGACTACTCGCAACCTTCCACGGCCCGTCGCCTGTGGATCTTCGACCTGCGCCAGAAGAAGCTGGTATTGCGCGACCTGGTGGCCCACGGGCAAAAATCCGGGGAAAACTTCGCCACGCAGTTCTCCAATCGCCTGGGCAGTTTCCAGTCGAGCCTGGGGCTGTTTCGCACTCAGGAAAGTTATCAGGGCGCCCATGGATACTCGTTGCGCATGGACGGTCTGGAGCCGGGCTTCAATGACCTGGCCCGCGACCGCGCGATCGTGATCCACGCCGCCGATTATGTGAACCCGCTGTGGAGCGTGCGTCAGGGGCGCATCGGCCGCAGCCTGGGCTGCCCTGCCGTCCGCCCGCAGGTGGCGCGCAAGGTGATCGACAAACTTAAGGACGGGCAATTCATGTTTTCCTGGTACCCGGACCCGAGCTGGCTCAAGCGTTCGGCCTACCTCAACTGCCAGCCGCAACAGGTTGCGAGCATTTTGGCTACTAGCGGCAGTTAGGTAGCACCTTTGTGGCGAGGGGATTTAGCGAAACGTCGCACCGCCCCGCTGGGCTGCGAAGCAGCCCCAATGCAGCAGACTCCATCTTCCTGGCACACCGAGTTGGCAGGCAGGGCTGCTTTGCAGCCAGCGGGGATAAATCCCTCGCCACAGATTGCACCTGCTGAAAGGCTGGTTAAAATGCCGGCCTTTCGCATTGCTGGCCTTGTCCGATGAACCCTGAAGCCCTTCAAACCCTGCAGACCCATTTACTGACGGCCCTGACCTCGGTGCCGGAAGAAACCCGGCGCCTGTTCCATGGCCGCGGTCGCTGCTGGCCGGGGTTGGAGCAGATCACCGTCGACTGGCTACAAGGGGTGATGCTGGTTTCGTTGTTCAAGCAGCCTGAGCCGACGCAGTTGGACGATCTGATGTCCATGCTGCTCGCCCTCACCGTTACCCCGGCCTGGCAACAGAGCAAGGCCCATACGCTGGCCGTGCAACACCGTTACCTTCCCGACAGCCTTACCCAGTGGCTGGTGGGTGAGGCTCTGGACGAATGGACCTTGGTCGAAGGCGGCTTGCGCTATCGGATCGACCTGGGCAAGAAACAGAACAACGGTCTTTTCCTCGACATGCGCTACGGCCGCGACTGGGTTCGCGCCAACGCCAGCGGCAAGCGAGTGTTGAATCTGTTCGCCTACACCTGCGGTTTTTCCGTGGCAGCCATCGCCGGCGGTGCACAGCATGTGGTCAACCTGGACATGTCGCGCGCGGCCTTGAGTCGTGGCCGCGACAACCATCGCCTGAACGGCCATGACCTGAGCCAGGTGAGTTTTCTTGGCCACGACTTGTTCAAGTCATGGGGCAAGGTGATCAACAGCGGCCCTTATGACCTGGTCATCATCGATCCCCCCACCTTTCAGAAAGGCAGCTTCCTGCTGACCAAGGACTATCAGCGAGTCCTGCGGCGCTTGCCGGAACTGTTGTGCGCCACTGGCACGGTCCTGGCCTGCAGCAACGACCCGGCCACCGGCCCGGACTTCCTCATCGACGGCGTCACCCGCGAAGCGCCTGGCCTGAAGTTCGTGGAACGCCTGGCCAATCCCCCGGAGTTTCCCGACGCGGATATGGAGTGCGGCTTGAAGGCATTGGTGTTCACCCGCGACGATGGCTGCGCCGTGTAACGATGCCTGATGCGCCCCTTTGCAAGGGCGCTGTGGCGAGGGGATTTACGCCCTCGCCACAGCTTCGCGGCAGGTGTGCCGGCACAGGTTATTGCGGTCGCAGCGACCACCAAGGGGTGACCAGGCCAGTGGTTATCCGATGCACCATGGCCTCGACTTCCCGGCCCTTGACCGAACGGTAGATCGCCATGGTGCGCCGCAACTGGTCTTCGGTGAGCGTCACCGGCTCGCCTGCGGCCCAGTTCACATCCGCTACGGCCTCGAGCCTCACCCGATACCACATCGTCCCGGTGGGCTGCGTGATTGACTCCAGGGCGCTGGGCAGGTCGGCGTCCGGTTGCGCCAGGTTATCCAGCAATACCTGCGGCCAATGGGAGGGATCCACCGGCTCGCTGAAGGCATCCACCAGGTTTTCCTCCACCGTGTCCCAGATGGCCAGGCCGTCGAGCCAATCGCGAGACATCAACCCCAGATACGGGCGCCAGGCCAGTTCCCCTACGCGGGGCGTTTGATCATTGCTGTTGAATGTGTCCTGCGCGTCACTGAGCCAGTTGATGAAACCCTCACGGGTCATCGCGGCCCGGCGTTGCACAAGCTCGGGATATCGGCCACTTAACACCTGGCCCCAATAGTCATAATGGTTGGTCAGGAACCTCGCAAAGTGTATGCCCTGGGGTTCGAGGCGGGCACGCTGAACCGAACCGAACATGAGGAAATGCAGCTCCAACTCGGCAACGTCTGGTGTTTGCCTATCCAGAACCCGCGCTTGCAAGCGGGTACGCAGTTGGGCCAATTGCTGGTCGAAATCTGCGATACGCCCCGACAGCTCGGTATAAAGGTCGGGGTAGCCAGTGTAGTACTGCAGGATACCGGCAGCCCTCTGACGATCTCCCAGGGCCAGGCCGCCTGGTTGATCGGCGTCTGCGTCACGGATGGCGCCGCAGAACCAATCGATGAAGCGTCGCCCTCCGGCATCGTCGCGAGCCACTTCCAATGCACTCTTGAGGTCGGGGAAGTCACGGAGCCAGTCATCGACGGTGTAGCGAAAGGCCTCGGGGTCCAATGCGCGAAGGGCGCGGATCTGGGCGCTGGGCAGTGGATTATCTTCGAGCCAGAGCCCAAGGGTGTTCGTCTTCGGCATGTTGCCAAGGGCAGGAATCAGATCATCCTGGATGTTGCTGATGCGATTGCCCTTGAGGTCGAGGAAGATCGGATCGGATGAAGGCCTGGCCAACAGCGCCAGGGCCAATGCCGGTACCCGATCGAGCCCCGCGTTGGCCAGTTCCAGCTCCTTGAGGTGCGCAAGCTCCGGCAGATCGGGTAATTCCCGGCAGTTGTTACCGCTCAAGCGCAGATCCTCCAGGGCCGTGGCGGTACGCAAGAATGCACTGCCCTGTTCATCCAGACGAAGGCCACAACGAACCAGGTCCAGCGCTTGCAATCCTGGTAAAGCGGTGATGGCCTCCAGCTCCTGGGGGGTGAAATGCAAGTTGTCGGACCAGACGAGTTCACGCAGGGACGGCAACTCAGCCAGGCGGCCGATGGCCGCGACCATATTGGCACTGGCCACGGGGTCCGAGCCACTGCTCACCTCGGACAGCTGCAGCTCTCGCAAACCAGTAGCACGGTCGGCGCCGATCAAGGGGGCAAAGGTGTCCGCATTCATATTGAGCGGATTTCTGCCCAATGACAGCTCCTCCAGAGAGCGAAACTCACCCGCCGCTACCGGCACGGCGGTGAGCTCATTGCCATGCAGGCGCAGCGTATCGATATTGGGAAACAACCTCAGGAAATTCGAAGGGTCTTCGCTCAGCCCCAGATGAGCCAACGTCAGCTCTTCAATATGCTCGAAACGTGCGCTGATGGGAGGAAGCCGGCCGATGTTCAACCCCGACAGACGTAGAGTCAGCTCGCTATCCTCCCTGAGCGGATCCGGCTCACGGCGCCAGGCGCGACGGATCTCCTGCGCCACCTCCCTGCGCATGGCGATGGTATCTGCACGGGTATATTCGCTCTCGACGGGGTGATGAACCCCCTCATGGACCTCCCACTGACGCAGGCCTTCGTCCAGCGTTGCCCAATCGTTGCTCAACCGGGTCACCAGGGTGTCCAGGCTGATGCCTTCGCGCCTGGCCTGATCGGCCAGGCTACGCTGAAGCCTGGCCAGCGATTCCCCGGCATAGTAGGGAAACAGGCGTTCAAGACGCCCTTCCACACGGTGGCGCCAGCCCTGCAAAGGAAGTTTCCCGCGCCCACTGAGCGGATAACCCAGGCGTCCGTTCTGCCATTGCAGGGCAGCTGCGTCGTTACCCGTGCGTTTGAGCGACAGGTACGTACGCAGCCTCTGGCGATCGCCAAGGGCTTGCTCCAGCAGCACCTTGCGAAGGTTGGTCGACGCCCAGATGTTCAAGCCGAGCGCGTTGCGGGCCTCATCCGGCATGGCTCTGAGCAGCGCCTCTTCGAGGCTCGAATCCCCAGCCAGCTCATTTCCCCTTTCGTCGAAGGGATGGTATTTCCCGCCGTCCTGGCGGATGACTTTCAAGGGGCCGTTCTCTCCCACCTCGAGCGGAGCCAACAACTTGTCCGACAACAGCCGCAGGTGCAACCGGCCGTGCAGTTGCGGCGTATTGCCAAGCAGGCCCATGACAATGCGGTCCCGGTCCACGCTGCTTTCACCCCGCTCAAGGTTGCGCAAGGCTCGAGTCAGGCGCAGCTCAGTCAGAGCTTCTACGCATTGTTTACCCAGGCGTCCCGTCACCCGGCCTGCTTGCAGCCGCACCCGGTCCTGGCCCTGAGACTGCCGGGCAAGCTCGTTGGCGATGGATTCAGGCAGCCCGGAAAAAGCCCGAACTATCGGCGCGGCCAACGGATCGAGCCGGGTGGACGAGGCCATGCCAGCCGTCACCTGCGTAGCATTGCGCTCAAGATAATCGGCCCAGCGGCTGGCCAACAACCGACTGCTTTCGACCGGGCGCAGGCCTATAGAACTCTGCCCCAGCAGCACGCGCTGTTCGTCCGCGCGAAGACCGGCCAGGATACGCTCCGCCCAGGCATGATGCTCCAGGTCCGCTTTGTCCAGATCGAGAAAACGCGTGGTGGCCCTGTCGCCCACGGAGTGAACCTGCTCGCCATCGTGCAAGCGCAGCGTCATGTCCGCAGGCCAACCGGGCAAATCCACAAGGGTTTGGGTGACTTGAATGTGCGCGCTCCCGGGTGCTTCACCCGCGCGCAAGCGTCCAACGGTCTGCTGCACCCATTGCCAGTTGCGTGCCTCAGCGAGGGCGTCGGCGAATATGGCCGGCATTGGCTGCCCGCCTACTTGCAGGTAGCGCAGATGCGCCTCGCTGATACCGACCTGCTGCTGTACGGCCAGGAGCATAGCGTCGTCCAGCTCGGCGGGCGTCTCGACAAAGTTGCGCAGCAACTCCAGATTGCTTCGCTGCAAGGGATTGCGGTGCGCCCATTGCCAGCCACGCGCGCGACTCCACTCCAGAGGCGGGGTCACGCCTCGGTGACCGGCAGGCAGGCGCAGCCCCAGGGCCTCGCCGGTGCCTTGCACCTCGAAATAACGACCATCGATCCGCACCCACGCCTCGTCTGGCGTACGCCAGACACCCCAGGCGTCCTGTTCGGCCTCCACGGGCGGCATGCGCCGCGCCTGGAAGGGCGTGACATCGCCATTCCACAGCCGCGTCGTGCCGTCATGCACGGGCATGGGTTCAACAGCCCCGCCGATGAAACCCAGATAGGCACCTTGGGCGACCCCGAACAGCACGTTGAAGATGTGATTGATGCCTTCTTGCGCGTGGCCTTCGTTGAGCGCCTGGATACCTTCAAAGAACTCATACACCAGGCGCACCCCGCCCACCGCCGCCGCAGCCATCCCCATGGGAGCGCAGAACGGAATGAAGCTGACAGCCAGCATCAGTGAACGCTCGGCAAGGCCTTCCCAATACTCCAGGCGTGCCAGCAATGCCTGCCAGTCCTGGTCCCGGGTCGAGATCATCAGCGCCGAGGCATTGCTCAGGGTATGGGTGCGCCATTCGTGATAGCGATCATTCCAGTGATCCTCGCGAACATCGCTAAGGGTCCAGGGGACATGGGGAACAGGCACCCGAATGCGCCGGGGATTACCCTCCTCGCCAAGCTCACCTTCGCGCCAACCCACAATACGCGCGTGGATTTCCTGGAAAAGGTTGAGGTTGTCTTTTATCTCCCACTCCACTTGGTCATGCAGGGCCTCACCTAAGCGGGCCTGCAAGCGTACCGGCAGGTAACGCATCAGGCTCTGGCGGTAACTGCGTTTGCGCACCAGTTCGGTCAGCTTTGCGGCCATGGCCTGCAGGCTGGGAAATTGCCTGATCGGGGCCACCACGTCATAGGGCATGTGCAAGACGACAGGGCGAACGCCTTTTGCGTCCCCTTTCAGCCCCCAATACACCCGTGCGCCGAACAACGGCGCAGACAGCACCTCCAGGCCCTTGACCTCACACGCCAGGGAAGCCACCGGACGATCTTCGAGCCGCACCCCGACATAGGCCAACAATCGCTCGCCGGTCTCGTCCAGGCGTCCATCCAGCTTCGCCTCGTACGCGTCATAGGCGAGCAGACTGCGCGCGTAGGCCATATAGGCGTCAGCCACGACAGGAACCTCGTCGCCGATAGGCGGCAGGCGTTGCTTGAGCAGACGCTGGTAGGCACCGCCCACATCCACCTGCCGACAGACTCGGGCAAAACTGGCAGGGGTCGTGGGCAATGCTGTGGTGTCTGACGGCGCGCCCCAACGGTAAAACTCTCCAGGCTTGCCCTTGATGAAAAGCTCGCCGGTTTTATCGAAAGAACTGCCGGTGGCCGCATCAGCAGGAGGAAAGTTGCGCATGGCGGCCTCCACCACCGACAGAGAGGGGCCGAAGTGCTCGCGCCTGACCCTTGCCCGCCGTACTGCGTCGCAAACACTGCCGCGGCCATTGATCGGGCGCCAGGCCTGCATGGGCGGCTGAGCCTGTAGCAAATCGAGTGTGAAGGGTTCCGGTGCTGGCAGGTCGATAAGCCGTGCGTTCAGCGCATCGCTGTCGCGCTGCAATTGCTGGGCAAGGACCTTGAAACGCTCTTGGCGGTGGCGCGAAGCTTGTTTCAACCAGGCCGGTAGCCTGGCCTGGATGAAATCGATATGGGAATCGACAGTGGACATGATGGACCTCCTTCCTTGGGGTCGATTAAGCATCTGAAATTTTGAAATACGCTAAGCCGGGGCGTGGGCGATCCTCTCCAAAATGAGCTTGTTTTTAAACCGCCCAACCGTTGCAAGGGGTTGCAGGTTCCATGGCCAGTCGCTGACAGGTCTGCATCAAATGCTTGCGCCTGATCAGGATCACACCACCAACGTCAACCACGCCGACATCAGCAACAACACCGCCATGATCCGATTGAACCGCCCCATGGCCACGGTGGATCGGCAGAATCTGGCGGCGCCGAGGCCCAGATACGCCCAGGCGGTCATGCATGGGATCGAAATCGCGAAGAACGCCAGGGACAGCCAGAGCACCCGCACGGTGCGGTCGGCCTCGGTGCCGGCGAAGACGCTGACCACCGCCAATGCCATCATCCAGGTCTTGGGATTGACCAACTGCAAACCGGCCGCCCCCGCCAAGCCAAGACGCGGACCCTCAATGGGTCGCTCAGGGTCGATGGACTGGACTGGCGTGCTGAATATTTGCCAGGCCATCCAGCTCAACCAGGCAATTCCGGCCCATGACAGCAAAGTCTGGAGCGTTGCATGACGGGCCAGCACATCGCCCAATCCGGTGCCCACCAACAACACCAACAAGGCTGCGGCGGCGCAGGCGCCGAGGATGATTGGCAAGGTGGTCGCCAGGCCAAAGCGCGAGCTGTGGCTCAGCACCAGGATATTGGTCGGGCCCGGGGTGATGGAGGCAACAAAGGCGAACAAGGCGAACGGCAGCAACTGGTCCATGGAGCAACATCTCGGTGAATGATCGTAGCCTGATCATCCCCACCCAACCGCGCTCAGTCTGGAACGTTTGAGCAACGCTTGCGGTAGTCCGCCGGGCTCAGGCGATAGGCGCGCTGGAACCAGCGACCCAAATGACTCTGGTCGGCAAACCCGAGTTTCGCCGCCACCGCCACCGCGCTTTCGCCACGGGCCAGCAAGCGCCGGGCCCCGGCCAGGCGCAACTGGATCAGATAGGCATGGGGGGCGAGACCGAACGCGGCCTTGAACGCCCGGGTCAGGCGAAAACGGTCCACCCCGGTGACCCGTGCCAGGTCATCCAGCCCGATGTCTTCACTCAGATGACTGTGCAGATAATCACGGGCCTGCTGCGCCACCAATGGCAGGCGCGGATCGGGATTGATCCGCGCACGCCAGTGCAGGTGCTGGGTCAGGTTGGCCAGCAAGGTGTCGAGGGCCGTCTGGCGCACGATGCGCATCTCCTGCTGATGCAAACTCTGGAACGCCATGGCCGTGGCGCTCGCCAGCCGCGCATCGTCGGCCAGGGTGGCGGCAAATCCCAGCTGTGCATTATCCGGAGCCACGTCGAACAACGACCGCAGTTCGCGCTCCAGCCACTGTGGCTCAAGGTACAACGTGCGATAGGTGAAACCGCTGGCGTGGGGCGCGTTGCCGTCATGCAACTCGCCAGGCTCGAGCAGAAACACCTTGCCCGGCGTGCTGTTGTGCTGCTGGCGGCGACAATGGAACTGCTGCACGCCCTGTTCGGTCACGCCCACCAGATAGGCGTCGTGCCAATGGGGATCGTAGGCATGCCCCTCGAAATGCGCGCGCACGGTCTCGATGCCGGACGTGGCGTCCTGCTTGAGATCGATCCAGTTGCGCGTTGTCATGGGCAGTCTCGTTTTGTGTATCAGCACGAGCAGGTTAACCGCTGGCGGCGAGGGTGTCTGGAAGATTTGTGCAGTTTTGTTTTCGTCGAAAACGAAGCAAATGGATCCATTAAAGACTGCCAACCGTCTACCAGGACACCAAAAATATTGACAACCGAAATAGTTAAGAGAGTTAATGGATCCATAAGCACAACAACATCCGCCCGGAGATCCGTCATGTATCCCAAGAACACCTGGTACGTTGCCTGCACCCCCGATGAAATCGCTGACAAACCTCTGGGCCGCCAGATCTGCGGCGAGAAGATGGTTTTCTACCGTGGGCATGAAGGCAAGGTCGCGGCCGTCGAGGACTTCTGCCCTCATCGCGGCGCCCCGCTCTCTTTGGGTTATGTCGAAAACGGTAACCTGGTGTGCGGCTATCACGGGCTGGTGATGGGGTGCGATGGCAAGACCGTCGAAATGCCCGGGCAACGGGTGCGAGGGTTCCCTTGCAACAAGACGTTTGCGGTGCAGGAGCGTCATGGGTTTATCTGGGTCTGGCCCGGTGACCAGGCCTTGGCTGACCCGACGCTGATTCATCATCTTGAATGGGCCGAAAGTGACGAGTGGGCTTACGGCGGCGGTCTGTTCCATATCCAGTGCGATTACCGCCTGATGATCGACAACCTGATGGACCTGACCCACGAAACCTACGTGCACGCCTCCAGCATCGGCCAGAAGGAAATCGACGAGGCGCCGCCGGTGACCACGGTCGAAGGTGACGAAGTGGTCACCGCCCGGCACATGGAAAACATCATGGCCCCGCCCTTCTGGCGCATGGCCTTGCGCGGCAACAACCTGGCCGACGACGTGCCGGTGGACCGCTGGCAGATCTGCCGTTTCACCCCGCCCAGCCACGTCCTGATCGAAGTCGGCGTGGCCCATGCCGGCAACGGCGGGTATCACGCCGCGCCGCAGTTCAAGGCGTCCAGCATCGTGGTGGACTTCATCACCCCGGAAACCGAGACATCCATCTGGTACTTCTGGGGCATGGCCCGGCACTTCCAGCCCCAGGACGAAGCACTGACCGCCAGCATTCGCGAAGGCCAGGGCAAGATTTTCAGCGAAGACCTGGAGATGCTCGAACGCCAGCAGCGCAACCTGCTGGATCACCCGCAACGCAGCCTGCTCAAGCTCAATATCGATGCCGGCGGCGTGCAGTCGCGTCGAGTGCTGGATCGTTGGATTGCCCGTGAGCGCGAGCCACAAGCGGGATTGATTGCCAGCACCCATCAGGGGGAGCAGCGAGCATGATTGAAGTCCAGGTCACGGCGCGACACAACGAAGCCCAGGACATTTGCAGCTACGAGCTGACGAGTGTCGACGGCCAGCCTTTACCGGCGTTCACCGCCGGTGCCCATATCGACGTACACCTGCCCAACGGCATGATTCGTCAGTATTCGCTGTGCAATCATCCCGAGGAACGGCATCGCTACCTCATCGGGGTGCTCAAGGATGCCGCGTCCCGAGGCGGTTCGCGCAATTTGCATGAACAGATTCTGCCAGGCGCGCGCTTGCTGATCAGCGAACCGCGCAACCTGTTCCCCCTTGCCCCCGAGGCTCGACGTAGCCTGCTGTTTGCCGGCGGTATCGGTATTACGCCGATCCTGTGCATGGTCGAACACCTGGCCCAGAGCGGTGCGGCGTTCGAGCTGCATTACTGCGCCAGGTCCAGGGAGCGTGCAGCCTTTATCGAACGCTTGCGGCAGTCGCCTTATGCCGACCGGGTGTTTCTGCATTTCGATGAAGAGCCTGCAACCATGCTGGACGCTGCCAGGGTCCTTGCCGCCCCCAGTGAGGATCTGCACCTCTATGTGTGCGGTCCCGGTGGCTTCATGCAGCATGTCCTCGACACCGCCAAGGTTCAGGGCTGGCGGGAAAGCTGTGTGCACCGCGAGTACTTTGCCGCTGCGCCCACCGACACCCGCTCGGACGGCAGCTTCTCGGTGAAAGTCGCCAGCAGCGGCCAGATCTTCGAAGTACCCGCCGACCGAAGCGTGGTCCAGGTGCTGGAAAGCCATGGCATCGAGATTCCGATCTCCTGCGAACAGGGCGTGTGCGGCACCTGCCTGACGCGTGTGCTGGAAGGTGTGCCGGAGCACCGGGACATGTTTTTGACCGAGGCTGAACAGGCTTGCAACGACCAGTTCACGCCGTGCTGCTCCCGCTCGAAGACGCCACTTTTGGTGTTGGATATCTGACCCAATACCCTGTGGGAAGAGCTTTGTGGGAGCAAAGCTTGCTCGCGATGGCGGCGACTCAGTCAGCATTGCTATCGGCTGACAGACGGCTATCGCAAGCAAGCTTAGCTCCCACAGCCGTATGCGCGCTCACTGCGACCGAACAATCACCTTCATCCGCTCATCAGCCAACGTCGAGCCGAACACCTCGGCATAACGCAAAGTCGCATTGGCATGTTCGCGCATGATTGCCTCGGCGCGGGCTCCCTGGCGATGGATCAGCGCATCGAACACCGAGTGGTGCTGCATGTGGGCGTAGTTGAAGCGGCGAAATTCGCCGGTCATGTTCTGACGATCCACCGCCAGGGCGGTGACTGAGGCAAATGGCAGGTGATCGTTGCGAGCCAGGGCATCGGCAATCGCCGGGTTATGGCTGCCCTCGACGATCACCTGATGAAAGCGCATGTTCAAGTCGTGATAGACCTCAAGGTCATCCTCGGTCACATAGCCCTTGGCAAACAGTTCGTCGCCCTGCACCAGGCATTGTTCAAGTGCCGCTCGCCCCTCTTCGGATAAGCCACGCTCGGCCGTTTGCCGCGCGGCCAGGCCTTCGAGCACACCACGCACCTCCACGGCCCCGGCGATTTCCTCGGCACTGACCGAGCGCACCTGGAATCCGCGACCACCGAAGCGCACCAGCAGCCCTTCCTGCTCCAGGGTACGAAACGCCATGCGCACCGGCATTCGCGAAACACCGAACAACTCAGCCGTGGGAATTTCCATCAAGCGCTCACCGCCCGCCAGCTCGCCTGAGGCGATCATCCTGCGCAATGCGACCAGCACCGTTTGGCCGGGCTTACTCATCCAGGTTCTTCCAGAGAAAACAGAGTCGCCATAGTAGAAGGCTTGGGACGGTGTGTCACGGCGGGGGTATGGAGCGAACGCAAGAGCAATCGAGCGCAGGAAAATCAGCGGGGCAGGCAGACCGCCATCGCGAGCAGGCTCGCCCCCACAAGGATCTATGGCAGACCCATTGTGGGAGCGAGCCTGCTCGCGATGGCGGCAGACCAGACAACATTGATGGCAAGCCTTGCTGTCACGGATTTTGGGTCTGGACCGACTAGTTCGCCCGCAGGATCGACAGATCTTCGCCGCAATACAGCGCCTCGACTTTCGCCGCGCGCCATTGCAACACCGCCCGTTGGTTGATCGAGCCCTTGTCGGTGATTTCACCACGGTCGATGGAGGGTGGCTCATCGAGCAAGGCAATCCACTCTACGCGGCTGGCGTTGCCGCTTGCCTCGCGGTTAAGACGTTGCAGCCAATCGGCAAACCACTGGCGTACCGGTGGGCTGGCCAAGACCTCGGCATCGCTGGCGCTCGGGGACAGGCCTGACAAGCGCCGGCATTCAGCCAGCCGTGGGAACACCAGCGCGCCCAGGCACTCGCGATCCGGCGCGGTCACCACCAGGTCCTGGACGTACGGGGTCCCCTCCAGCACCGCTCGGTTGCGCAGCGGCCCGACACTGACGAACACCCCGGAGGACAGCTTGAAGTCCTCGGCTATCCGTCCGTCAAACATCAGGCCCAATTGCGGGTCATGGGGATCGGCCAACTTGATCGCATCGCCCGAACAGTAAAAACCGTCTTCGTCGAACACCTCAGCGGTCTGCTGCGGCGAGCGCCAGTAGCCGGGCATGATGTGCGGTCCGCGGAAGCGCCCTTCGAACTTGCCGTCCACCGGCACCAGCCGCACCTCGCAGCCGGGTGCCGGCAAGCCGATGTAACCGGCCATGGACAACGGCCCGGTGGTAAAAGTGCAGGACGGCGACGCCTCCGTCATGCCCAGCCCGGCCATCATGCGAATGCGTTCGCCGCAATGCTGTTCGGCGACCTTGTCGAGCCGGTCCCAAGTACTTTGGGACAGACCCGCTGCGGCAAAAAAGAACAGACTGATGCGCTCGAAGAACCGCTCGCGCAACTCGCCGTCTTGCTCCAGGGCACTGACCAACTCTTCCCAACCTTTGGGCACGGTCAGGTACGCAGTGGGAGAAATCTCCTTGAGGTTGCGCAAGGTTTCGGCGAAGCCCTGGGCGGTGGGCTTGCCGTCGTCCAGGTAAAACGTGCCGCCGTTGTACAACACGATGCCGACGTTGTGACTGCCACCGAATGTGTGGTTCCACGGCAACCAATCCACCAATACCGGCGGCGCTTCACCGAACACCGGAAAGGTCTGCAACAGCATTTGCTGATTGGCGCAGAGCATGCGTTGGGTAGTGATCACAGCCTTGGGCAGCTTGGTGGAGCCCGAGGTGAAGAGAAACTTGGCAATGCTGTCCGGTCCGGTGGCGGCAAAGGCCCGCTCGGCCTCAATACCACCGGGTTGCGCCAGCAGGCTGGCAAAGCTTGCCCTGGACCTTGCGGCCATTTCCCCACGTACCGTGATCAAGGGAATGTCCGCCGGCAACACCGCATTGATCGCCCGCTCAAACGGCGCGGCCTCGCTGACAAACACCAGCCCCGGCTGCAACAAATCGCAAACGTGCCGCAGCTTGGCGAAATCCTGGGACAGCAACGAATAGGCCGGCGACACCGGGCAATAAGGGATCCCGGCGTACATCGCGCCAAGGGCCATTTGCAGGTGCTCGATGTCATTACCCGATAGCAGCGCCAGGGGCTTTTCGGCTGACAGGCCATAGCTCAACAAACCTTGAGCGATGGCCCGCACGCTGTCGAGCATCTGAGCATAGCTGACTCGACGCCAGTCCCCGCCCGCCTGGCGGGCTGCAATAAAGGTCTGTTGCGGGCGCACCTCGGCCCAATGCACCAGGCGATCAAGCAAGCGCGTCGGCAACGCAGCCAACGGCTCCAGGGAGCGCATGTGCAGGATGCCCTGCTCTTCTCTGACTTCAACGGCTGGATGACCAATCGACACCTGGCGATAGCGCCCGGGGCCGGCTCGGGAGGACGATCTGAACTCAACACTCACGTACATTTCCTCCATCAAGGCACGCCGAACCCGCGCGAAGCGAGCGGAGCGTGGCAGCATCTGGCTGCGGCCTTGTTATTGTTATGTCTGGCCTGCATCGGGCCGGCGATGTCCACGCGCCGCCGCCCGCAATGCGACGGATATCAGATCGGGTAATGCCGGGCGCCGTTCTGCATCGTCACCCAGCGCAACTGGGTGAAATGCTCGATGGACGCCTTGCCGCCAAAACTGCCGTAACCGCTGGACTTGACCCCACCGAAGGGCATCTGCGCCTCGTCGTGCACGGTCGGACCATTGATGTGGCAGATGCCCGACTCGACCCGTTGGGCCAAAGCCAACGCCCGAGTGGTATCGCGGCTGAAAATGGCTGCCGAAAGGCCGAACTCGGAGTCGTTGGCCAGACGCAACAAGGCTTCGTCGCCTTCACCACGCAGCAACACGGCCACCGGACCGAAAGATTCTTCGCGGTACAGGCGCATGTCTGGAGTGACGCCGTCGAGCAAGGTCGGCTGCAGAATGCTGCCGTCCAGTTGCCCTCCCGCCACCAGCGTCGCGCCTTTAGCCAAGGCATCGTCGATCAACCCCTTGATACGCTGGCCGGCACTGACGTCTACCAGCGAACCCAATACCGAATCACCGGCCGCAGGATCACCGGCACGCAAGGTGGCGATCTTGGCGCTCAGCCGGGAAACAAAGGCATCGGCCACGCTGGCATCGACGATCAGCCGCTCGGTGGACATGCAAATCTGCCCCTGATTGAAGTACGCCCCGAAGGCGGCGGCTTCTACCGCTGCATCCAAGTCAGCGTCATCCAGCACCAGCAACGGCGCCTTGCCGCCCAGTTCCAGTAATGCCGGCTTGAGGTGGCGCGCCGATAGTTCGCCAACGATGCGCCCGACATGGGTCGAGCCGGTGAAATTGACCCGGCGTACCGCCGGGTTGGCGATCAGCCGCGCGACAATGGCCGGCGCATCTGCCGGGGCATTGCAGATGACATTGACCACGCCATCGCCCAGTCCGGCGTCCTGCAATACCTGGCCAATCAAGCGGTGCACCGCCGGGCTGATTTCAGAAGCCTTGAGCACCACGGTGTTGCCGCAGGCCAGCGGCATGGCGATGGCGCGGGTGGCGAGAATCACCGGGGCATTCCACGGCGCGATACCCAGCACCACGCCGCAAGGCTGACGCAGGGCCATGGCAAAACTGCCGGGCAAATCCGAAGGAATGATTTCGCCGTTGATCTGGGTGGTCATGGACGCGGCTTCGCGCAGCATATTCGCCGCCAGATGCACGTTGAAACCGTACCAGTTGGCCATGGCGCCCGTCTCGCCGGCAGCGGCGATGAACTCGCCAGTGCGCGCCTGCAATTGCTCGGCGGCACGCAGCAGACGCGTGCGGCGCTCATTGGGCGCCAGCGCTGCCCAGACGGGAAACGCAGCTTGCGCGGCGGCCACGGCGGCGTCGGCATCCTCCAGCGTGGCAGCCGCCACACGGGAGACCACTTCACCGGTTACCGGATTGCAACGCTCGAAAGTCCGACCGTCACGGGCGGGGCACGACTGGCCGCCGATCAACAGGGGCACGTCCAGCATGATGGTGATTCCTCTTTATTGTCTTTATAGGGAACACATTCACAGTAGCGCCAAGGGCTTTTGAACAACAGCCTGCGGGCGCAGGATAGGCACCCGCCGCGCCGTCGTCTCAGCGCTTGTAGGTCTGCAACCCCGGCTTGATGCTCTTGTCGTCGAGGAACTGCTTCATCCCCTGCTCGCGACCACCCTCGGTGTCGAGCAGGCGCGACTGATCGAGCTTGGCGTACAGGTAATCCTCATTCTGCTCCCAGGTCAGTTCGCGGCAGCGTTTGAACCCGTGCTTGGCTGCTCGCAACACCACCGGGTTTTTCTCCAGCAGGTTACGCGCCAGCTCAACGGTGACTTCGCGCAGTTGCGCCAGGGGCACGCTTTCGTTGACCAGTCCCATCTCGGCGGCTTTCTGCCCGCCAAAGGTCTTGCCGGTCATGATGTAGTACAGCGACTGGCGATGGCCCACGGTATCAGCCATGGCCTTGCTGACCAGATTACCGGGCGGGATGCCCCAGTTGATTTCCGAAAGGCCGAAGGTCGCCTCGTCAGCGCAGATCGCCAGGTCACACGCCACCAGCGGGCTGAAGCCGCCACCGAAGCACCAACCATTGACCATGGCAATGGTCGGCTTGGCGTACATGCGCAGCAGTTTCCATTGCCACTGGGAGGCTTCGCGACGGATTTTTTCTTGCAGGATTTCAGGCCCGGCATCCACTTCGCGGAAATACTCCTTGAGGTCCATGCCGGCCGTCCAGGCATCACCGGCCCCGGTCAGCACCAGTACACCGGCGGCCGGGTCCTGCTCCAGGGTTTCCAGCACGTCGATCATCTCGCGATTGAGCGTCGGACTCATGGCGTTGCGTTTTTCCGGACGATTGAGGGTGACCCAGGCAATGCCTTCCTCGATATCGACCTTGACCGTTTTCCAGCGACCTTCGTAATTGCTCATGGCGGGCGTGCTCTCTTGTTCTTGGCTGAAGATGAGCAAAAATTAAACTCGAAAACTAGTTATGTCAATTAACTATTAATCCATTTATCTGTATTTTTCCCAACGGACAGGACAAAGCGACAAATCACGATTTCGATATCCACCATAGCCATCGCGCTTCAACCTCGGCAAAATGGATAGCCTTGTTAATCACTCACCTTGAGGATGCTCCCTCCGATGGCCAAGTCTTCCAAGCTTGCCGAACCCGCCGAGCCCCAGGCCAGCGGTACCGACGCACAGGCCCCGCTGGACTCCGCGCTGGATGATCTGATCGGTTACGCCCTGCGTCGCGCCCAGTTGAAACTGTTCCAGAACCTGATCGGTCGACTCGCCATCCACGATCTGCGGCCCGCCCAATTTTCGGCCCTGGCGATCATCGACCAGAACCCCGGCCTGATGCAGACCGATCTGGCCAAGGCCCTGTCGATCGAACCGCCGCAAGTCGTGCCCCTGTTGAACAAGCTGGAAAGCCGGGCACTGGCCGTGCGGGTGCGGTGCAAGCCCGACAAACGCTCCTACGGGATATTCCTGAGCAAAACCGGCGAAACCCTGCTCAAGGAACTCAAGCAAATCGCCGCACAGAGCGACCTGGACTCCACCTCAACGCTTGACGGTGCCGAGCGCGAAGAATTGCTGCGCCTGCTCAAGAAGGTTTACCAGGCATAGAAAAACGGGCGCCAGCGTTTACAATCGCCGCCTTCTCCTACTACCCAAGGAATCGCCATGTCCGGGCTTGAACTGTTTGCCGCAGCCCTCGGCGTGATTGCTGTCTGGTTGACCGTCAAGCAGAACCCCTGGTGCTGGCCGATCGGCCTGGTCATGGTGCTGCTCTATAGCTGGATCTTCTTCGAAGTGAAGCTGTACTCGGACATGTTGCTGCAGTGTGTCTACGCCGTACTGCAACTCTATGGCTGGTACCAATGGACTCGTGCGGGGCAGCATCATGAGGGGCGACAAATCACCCGTCTGGGCGCGCCTTCAGTATTGCGTGGCCTGGCGGTCGGCGCGGCAGGCAGCCTGATGCTGGGTGCTGCCATGGCGCACTGGACCGACGCCGCCCAGCCCTGGCTCGACGCTGCACTCACCGGTTTCAGTCTCGTGGCGCAGTGGTGGATGGCGCAAAAACGCGTGCAATGCTGGCCGTTGTGGATCGCCCTGGACATCATCTTCGTGGGCTTGTTCATCTACAAGGACCTGTACCTGACCGCTGCGCTCTACGCTTTGTTCACCCTGTTGGCCGTACAAGGCTGGCGCGAATGGCGCGCCGACCCGGTCCTGCGCACATGAAGGTGATGGTGCTCACCGGCCCGGAGTCCAGCGGCAAGAGCTGGCTGGCGGCGCAGTTGCAGGAGCACTTCGGCGGCTTGCGGGTGGACGAATACGTTCGCCACTTCATGGAGCAGAATCCGCGTGAGACCCGCCTGTCAGACATCACCGATATCGCCGCAGGACAGTTGGCCTGGGAAGACGCAGCCCGCGCCGGTAAACCACCGCTGTTGATCCTCGACACCCACCTGTTGAGCAACATCCTCTGGAGCC
Source organism: Pseudomonas sp. P105 (assembly GCF_032614175.1). Classification (NCBI taxonomy): domain Bacteria; kingdom Pseudomonadati; phylum Pseudomonadota; class Gammaproteobacteria; order Pseudomonadales; family Pseudomonadaceae; genus Pseudomonas; species Pseudomonas sp. P105. The sequence continues at coordinate 2,956,688 of NZ_CP126693.1, read as the reverse complement.
AAACCCTGTTCGGCGACTGCCCAAGCTGGCTGGAGCCGGCCTTGCTGGCACGCCATTACGACTTGCACCTGCTGCTGAGCCCGCAACAGGTCGAATGGACGGGCGACGGCCTGCGCTGCCAACCCGAGCTGGAAGACCGAATGAGGTTTTTCGAGGCTATCGAGCAATGGCTGGTTCGGCATCAGCAACCCTTCCAGGTTATTGAAGGCGATTGGGCGCAACGTCGGGAACGGGTGTTTGCAACCGTGACTCGACTGCTCCAAGCCTGATTTACCCCTCTGTTTGTACCACTCTTGAAACACCCCAGTCGTGGCAAACCCGGCTCCAGAGCACTTCGATGGTTTTTCCAGTGCCTTTGTCAGGTTCTTGAAACACCTGCTGCGAAGCCTTGAACCAGAGCCAAGCGATAGCGCCCGGCCATTAGCCTTCTATCGGCCTGTCTCACGGATGAAACAGGTGCTGGGCGAAATTCCTCTGAAATATACCAACCCATTGAATTTGATAGATTTTTTATAACCGGCACAACACCTGCTCTTCCTCCTTCGCAACGCTGGACCAAGGCCAGCCCACCGAAGAAGGAATCGATGCCGTGGGGACTTTCAATAGAAGCTTGACCTGCATGCTGTTGATCGGCTGCGCCGCTGGCGCGACGTTCAGCCTCCCTGTGCAGGCCGAGGGCAACGGCGTCATTGTGCTCACCCGTGACGTACAGCCCGTTCATATCGGTCGCAACGGTGGCAAAGACCCCTACCCGAGCACCGTCAACGCCAACCCATCTGATCGAGTCAATCAAGCGACCGCCAGCATTGAGCTGAGCGACGGCGAATTCGCCAGCGTCGCCAGCGGCTCGTCGATCCGCAACGCCGTGAACCCGAACAACACCGGCGTACAAGGTCTGAACATCGTGACCAACCCCAACGGCTTGCCGGGCATGCGCGCCGGTCACGGTGGCGGCAACGGTGGTGCCATCTCCGGCACGATCAACCGCTCGCTGAGTTCAGGGCTGGCCCCGCTGGGCCGGCTGGCCGGAGGTCAGTGACATGAAGCCAACCCTATTTCTGCTTGCCCTGCTCGGCTCGTCCACCGCGTTCGCCGATCCGGGCGCGGCGGTGATCAGCAATGCCAATCTGCAGGATTCCGGCAGCCGCTATACCGGCAACTTCAACGTCAACCAGGCCGCTGGCGATCAGACCCAGCAGACCAACACCCGGGCCATCGCCATCGGCACTCACGCCCAGGCCACCACTGTCGTGCGTCAACGACTGGACACCGCGGCCGACCCGTCGATGAACGCAACGGCCCGCATCGGCGGCAGCTCATTTAGCAACGGCAACGGAGTACTGGGCGTGAACCAGTCCGCCGGCGCCAACAACCAGATGGCCAATGTCATGCGGGTGGGCATCAGTGCCCGGCCGCAGAGCATCGACGATAGCGCCCTTTCTCAACAGAACGTGGCGCTGTTACCAAACTCAGGAGCAACTGGCACCCCAACCGGCAGTCGCCAGGTCGTCACCAGCGACCAGGCCTTCACCGGCAGCCGAGGGGTTATCCAGGTGAACCAGAGTGCCGGGGTGGGGAACCGCATGGCTAACACCCTGAGCATCCGGGTCGCTGACTGACCCGAAAAACGTGGGCATAAGAAAGTACTGACACTTAACCAACGACACGCAAGGAGAAACACCATGAAACCAACAATGGCACTTAAACCATTGGTTTTCGCTCTCGCCGCTGTCATGGCAATGGCTGCACAGGCTGATGGAAACGGACGTGGCAACGGGCATGGCAATCACGGTCCGCAAGGTCCGTCGTTTGAACAACTGCTTTCGATCACCGCCGGGGCTAGCGCGACCGTGATGGATGAGCAGAACAGCGACGGCAACGTGGTGACCAACCAGGCCACCCGCAACACGGCTGAAGCCGCTGACTCGCTCAATGGCAGCAACGGCAATATGGGCGCCAACATCGCCGCCGGCGATGGCAACCAGCAGGACAACGCCGCCGCCATTGCCACCGCTGACGAAGCATTCATCTTCGGCTCGGCGGTCGCGACCTCCAGCGCCATGCAGGTCAATAACAATAACTACGTCAAAAACAACTCGACCCGAAACAACGCCTCGCTCACCAATGCGGGCAACAATGGCTCCGGCAACATCGGCATCAACGTGACGGCCGGCAACTTCAACCAACAGAAAAACAACCTGGCCATCGCTGTATCGGGCGGACGTGTCGCAGAGGCCGCAGCCTCGGCTGATCAGTCTTCCACCGGCCTTGTGGTCGACAACAAGGGCGTACGGACCTACAAGACCGACACCCTCACCAGCACCTATGCCGCTTCCGGCACCTTCAAGGCCAAAGGCACCGGCACCGTCGAAGACGACGACCATGGTGGCTGGGGCAACAGAGGCGGATACGGCGGCGGTCACGATGACGACAAGTTCAAGTTCTCCGCCGTGGGCACTTTCGAACTGGCCGGCAGCAACACTCAACAAGTGCTGACCCGCGATGGCTGGAAAAACCCTGTCATCAACAACGCGACCATGACCAACTCCATGAACGGCTTCTCCGGTAACGGCGGCGCCAACGTGTCGGCGGGCGTGGGCAACCAGCAAAGCAACTCGCTGTCCATTTCGGCCGGTTGCAGGGCTTGCATGTAAGCGCGATCGAAACGAAGCCCCGGAAACGGGGCTTCTTTCCCAGGTGTGCATAAGGCGTATCGATCATGCGAGCGGCAGCCCTTTCTCTGCTCCTTTGTCTGGCCGGCGTGGCTGAAGCTGCGCAAATGCCGGTCGCTGCCCTACCCGGCGGCATGTTGGTCTACAAGCCAGTACAGAGTGTGCGCGAGCGCAAGTTCAGTGACATCGTCGAACAGAAAACCGATTTCAGTTGCGGCGCCGCCGCGCTGGCCACGGTACTGCGCCAGGCCTATTGGCTTGACGTGGATGAAGAGCACGTCATCAAGGGCATGCTGGTCAAAGCCGACCATGACCTGGTCCGCACCCAGGGATTTTCCATGCTCGATATGAAGCGCTACGTGGAAAGCATCGGCATGCGCGCCCGGGGCTACCGGATACCGCCAGAAAAGCTCGAGGCAGTGACAATTCCGGTGGTGGTCCTGATGGACATCCGTGGCTACAAGCACTTCGTGGTATTGCAGCGAGCCGACCGGCAATGGGTCTATATCGCCGACCCCGTACTGGGGCACAAGCGCTACGCCCATGACGATTTCGTCAAAGGCTGGAACGGCATCGTGTTTGCCATCGTCGGCCCGGGTTACGACAAGACCAACGCACTGCGTACCCCTCCGCAACCGCTGACGGCGCGTAACAAACTGGACGGGTTCAATCCGGTCAAAGATGCAGAGCTGATGGATTTTGGTTTCATACAGAGCGACTTTTTCTAATCGCCGACCAATCGCCAACCATAAGTACAAAAGGAGCAGGAAGCTCCGGGAGCAGCACATGAAAACTTCACGCTGGCTGGTGTTTGCCAGCCTTGCCGCGGCTGTGTCGGGCCATGCCCACGCCGGATTCAAACCCATCGAAGTCAAGGATCAGGAGCTTGCCGAACTGCGTGGACGCTATGTCATGCCCGGACGGGTCATCAGCTTCGGCATCGTCATGAGCAGCACCTGGCGCAACGCCAGTGGCGACCTGATTGGTGCGAGCAGTTCCATGCAAATCCAGGCGGCCACCGTCAAACCCCAGTTCTATGTCTCAACGATCAAGCAGACCGGCAATGGCCAAGCCCCGCAACAGGGCAGCGGCAACATTGTCGGTGGCGCGGGCCTGGCCGGTGGCCAGGGCGTGACCCAGAGCGTGCGCGCCGCGGGCGATGGCAATTCCGCCTACAACAACGTCAGCATCAACGTCAGGGAAAGCAACCAGGCACCCGCATTGGTGCCTGCTCAAGGCCAACTGCTGAGCAAAGGCCAAACCATCAGCGGCAGCAACGCCGCCGGCAGTGTCGCGGTCACCGCCACCGGCAGCGGCGTGCAGATGGCGATCCAGGCCAACCACAACCAGGGTAGCTCTCTGCAACAAGTCGCCCAGGGCGGCTTGCTGCAAAACACTCGCTTGCTGGGTAACAGCAACCTGGTCAACAACATGACGCAACTCAACGTGGTGTTGAACAACAACGGCCTCAGCGCCGGAGCTTTGGACTGCAACCTGACCCAGCTGCGCGGACTGCGCAATCTCGGATATTGAACTACGCTGCCTTGCGACCACTGGGCAAATAGGGACGGCATATTTCATGTATCGATCCGTATCGTTGCGCGCTGTGATGTGCGTAAGCACTCTTTTACCGGCGCCCCTGCTGCAAGCAGCACCTGACGCCGACATTCAAGCACTGAAGCAGGAGCTTCTCGAGCTCAGACAACGATACGAGGTCCAGCAAAGAGCCCTGGCGGTACTCGAACAGCGAGTCCGCCAGGTCGAGGATCAACCCGCTGCTCCCCCGCCCAAGCGCCTGGCCAAATCCCCAGCCGACATGAAAGGCAACCAGACTGCGGCTGGCGGCGCAGCGGCCGGTGGCAGCGGTTACGGGCAGTCTCTGGCCGATGATTCACAGCCCGCCCAGAGTGTCTCCAACCTCTATGACGAGGCCAGCGGCTTTTTTGGCGGTGGCAAGTTCAGCTTCGAAACCGGCGTGACCTACTCGCGCTACGACACACGACAATTGATTCTGAACGGCTTCCTGGCCCTGGACTCGATTTTCCTGGGCAACATCAACCTGGACAGGATCAAGGCCGACACCTGGACCCTGGACCTCACCGGCCGTTACAACTTCGACAATCGCTGGCAGTTCGACCTCAACATACCAGTGGTCTACCGCGAATCCACCTATCAGTCCGGCGGTGCCAACCAAGGGGCAGCCGGGGTGACCAGCGAAGAAACCGTTACCCGCGATCCCACCATCGGTGACGTCAACTTCGGCATCGCCTACAAGTTCATGGACGAATCGATCAACAGCCCGGACGCGGTGCTCACTCTGCGCGTCAAGGCACCAACCGGCGAGGAGCCGTTCGGCATCAAGCTGCGCCAATCCCAGGCCAACACCAACCTGTTCGTGCCTGAAGAACTGCCCACCGGCAACGGCGTATGGTCGATCACACCCGGGATCTCGCTGGTCAAGACCTTCGATCCGGCAGTGCTGTTCGGCAGCCTTTCCTACACCCATAACTTCGAAGAGTCCTTCGACGACATAAGCTCCACCGTCAACCAGAGGATACCGGGCAAGGTGCGGATCGGCGACAGCTTCCAGATCGGCGCGGGCATTGCCTTCGCGCTGAACGAGAAGATGAGTATGTCGTTCTCGGTTTCCGACCTCATACAAAAGAAAAGCAAGCTCAAACAGGACGGCGGGGATTGGGAATCGGTGGTTTCCAGCGACGCCAATGCCGGCTACTTCAACATCGGCATGACCGTAGCCGCCAGCGACAACCTGACCATCGTCCCCAACCTGTCCATCGGTCTGACCGACGATGCACCGGACTTCACCTTTAGCCTGAAATTCCCGTATTACTTCTAACGCAGTGCCCTGTAGGAGCGAGCCTGCTCGCGATAGTGGTAGATCAGTGACCTGTTGGTGACTGACACACCGCTACCGCGAGCAAGCTCGCCCCCACATCGAATAGTGCAAGGCTTGATTCAGCGGATTTGATGCTTGTGCAGAAGCCGGTAGAACGTCGGCCGGGATATGCCCAGCACGCGGGCAGCAACACTCAGGTTGTCACTGTGCCGGTTAAGCACATCGCTCAGCGCCTGGCGCTCAGCACGGGTCTTGTAGTCTTCAAGGGTGCCCATCGGCGCGACCGGCCCTTGATGGCCTGTCAGGCCAAGGTCCATCGCTTCGATCTGCCGCCCCTCGGCCAACACCAGGCCGCGACGTACCCGGTTGGCCAGCTCACGCACATTGCCCGGCCAGTCATGCTTGCCCATGGCCACCAACGCGTCTTCACTGAAACTGCGAGGCCGGCGACCGGTTTCCTGACTGTAGAAATGCGAGAAGTGGCTGGCCAGCATCGACAAATCGCCATGGCGTTCACGCAACGGCGCCATCAGCACCTGCAGCACGTTCAAGCGATAATACAGGTCTTCACGAAACAGCTTGTGCTCGATGGCGGCTTCCAGATCCACATGGGTGGCGGCCAAAATCCGCACATCGACGGCGATTGGCTGGCTGCCTCCGACCCGCTCGATGTGTTTCTCCTGCAGGAAACGCAACAGATTGGCCTGTAGCTCCAACGGCAGGTCGCCAATTTCATCCAGAAACAGGGTGCCGCCGTGAGCCGCTTCGATCCGCCCGATCTTGCGCTGATGGGCACCCGTGAAAGCGCCTTTCTCGTGCCCGAACAATTCCGACTGGATCAAGTGCTCCGGTATCGCGCCACAATTGATGGCAATGAACGGTTTGTTGCGCCGATGGGATTGGCGATGCAGCGTGCGCGCCACCAACTCCTTGCCGGTGCCGCTTTCACCGCGAATCAACACTGGCGATTCGGCAGGTGCCAGCTTGCTCAACAATTTGCGCAGCTCCCGAATGGGTTTGCTGTCGCCCAGTAATTCATGTTCGGGCTCATTGATGTGAATCGAGCCCTGTCCGCGCAAACGCGCCATGCCAAAGGCGCGGCCCAGAGTCACCTGAACCCGGGACACGTCGAATGGCAAGGTATGAAAATCAAAAAACCACTCGCAGACAAAGTCCCCCACATTCTTCAGACGCAACACTTCCTGATTCAGGACGGCGATCCACTCGGTGCCGCTGCGGCTGATCAACTCCTTGACCGCCTCCGGCCGTTCCAGATGAAAAGGTTGAAGTCGCAACAGGCCCACATCGCACGTTCGATCGCCCGCATGTTCCAGGGAACAGCTCTCAACGTCCCAGCCAATGGTGCGTAATCCGGGCAACAGGCGATGGCAATCATCGCAGGGATCAACCACGAGCAGACGACGCGACGTACTGGCTTCGATCATGACTGATCCTTGGCGCCAAAATAAGGAATATGAGGAAAAACAGTCGTTTGGCGAACCTGCATGTAACAGTAGCAAGAAGTTGACACCTGCTTGTATCAATTGATTATCGAGTTCGCTTTAAAGTGGTTATAAGCGCGTGTTTCGTTAGTTGTCGCCCGCTGGAATCTTTCATCAAGCTTTCAAACAAAAGTCCAAAAGCCGGGTCTGAAAGAAAATCGAAATTTATTTAAGGAATGTGTGACCTGCCCCCCCTTACAAGACATCAGTACAAGTAACCAGCCGCCCGGTACGCCCAACCGACGGCACATCATTTGATTGGGCATACTTAAGAGATAACGCCATGAACGCCCCGCTCCGTATCAACGAAGCTCTTTTGATTGCCGACCGCGCCTTTCGTCCTTTTCAATGCGTGGCCTGGGCTCCACAAGACGGTAATGGTGAACTGAGCCTGACCGTCATTGACCGCACCAATACTCATATTGGCCGCACTCAGATTCCAAGCAGTGCCTACACCGACCCGGCCCAACTGGCTGACTGCTTGAAACAGGCCCGTGCCGAGTTGAGCCAGGAAGGCTACACCCTGCAATCCTGGTCCATGCCTGAGTAAATCCTTAGCGGTAAACCTGATGATGGATTGCAGGCTTTGCACTGGATCGAAAAGCCAGTGTTCTGGCACGATTCGCTGCTGTTTCTGCAGAGTCTGATAGTTGTGCATTGTCACATTCAGGGATTGAATGTTGCCCTCATGCAGTCGTCGCCCCTCCGGGCTTATCGACACGCAAGGAGAGGCATGCATGCTCGATCAATCCGCGTTTGCAATGCCGACGGCCGCGACCTGTGCCGGCCATCTCGACCCAGGCTTTGCCGATAACGGTAAAGCCTGGTTGCATTTCACCGGTAGCCTCGGGAGCCTGACCACGGGCCTGACGGTCGATCATGCCGGAAGGATCCTGGTGGCAGCCCGGATCGAAACGACCGAAGGCAGCCGGTTCGGGCTTGCACGGCTCAACCACGACGGTTCGGCTGACGCGAACTTCGGACACCATGGCTATGTGATCGGCTCTTTTGAGCGCGGCTTCGAAGCCACGGCAGGCAAGGTGATGGAATTACCCGACGGCCGTATCCTGCTGTCCGGTCTGCACTACGAAAACAGCGACCGCACCCTGCCCGCCATCGCGCTGTTCGATCAGCAGGGCCGCGCCGTTCAAAGCTTCGGCAGCGCCGGGCGGCAGGTCATACGGCTGTGCGGCAACCTCTCCCAAGGTCTGCGCGACACCTGGCTCCCACCCGGCGTACCAGGTCTTGAAGCCTGTGACATGCGGGTGCAGACCGATGGCCGGATCCTCATCCTCGCCAACCATCATTACCAATTATCTGACCATGTCGGCATCCTGATCCGGCTCCTGCCGGACGGCGCATTGGACACTTCGTTCAACAACCGCGGCTTTGTGATGGTCCGGCATCTGTTGAAAAACACTTGGCTGGGTTGTGTGGCGCTTCAGGCCGACGGCAGCATCGTGGTCGGCGGAGTGATTGACTTGCCCCAACAAGGTTTGATGGCCCGCTATGATCCCAGCGGCACACTGGATGACAGCTTTGGCGAGGACGGTTTCCTGTCCATCACGACCCAGCAGCACAGCGTGATGGTCAGCCAGATCGTCCAACTTCCAGACGGTGATCTGCAAGCACTGGGCAGCAGCCGCGACCCGATGCATTGCCTGTCGCTAAGAGTGGGCAGGGACGGCAAACCGGACCCTCGCTGCAATCAAGGACAGTGTCAGTTCCTGAAATTTGGCAACAGCGCCAGTCAGTGGACGGCGGCCCAGCTTCAAGCGGACGCAAAGCTAGTGACCGCTGGGGCCACCATCGGCGGTATCGAAACGGACTTCGTTCTGGCCCGGCACTTGCCGGACGCCAGCCTCGACCCGGATTTCGGTGAGGGCAGCGGTTGGGTCCGCACTCGGCTGGGCTACAGCCTCGACACCGCCACATCCCTGGCGCTGCAGGCAGACGGAAAGATCCTGGTGGGCGGCTACTCTCTGCATGGCACGTATCGGGCGGTGGTGGTGCGGTACCGGCCCTGATGATTTGCGTGGTTCATCGAGCCAGAATGAATCGCTCGATTGCCAGCGCCGCACCGTCTTCGGTGTTGGCTGCGGTGATGACATCGGCCTGACGCTGAATCGCCGCCTCCGCCTGCCCCATGGCAATCGACAACCCCGCACGGTGAAACATCGCCGGATCGTTGCCACCGTCGCCCATGGCGGCAGTCTGTTCCAACGGCACCCCCAAGAACGCTGCCAGGGTCGCCAGCGCTTCACCCTTGTTTGCCCGCATCGCCGTCACATCCAGATAGATCGGTTGCGAACGCGAGACCTGAGCCTGGCCCTTGAGCAGCGGATGCAAGCGCGCCTCCAGCTCAACCAGTAGCTGCGTATTGGCGCTGGTGGCGACGATCTTGTCGATACGTTCCAGGTAAGGCTCGAAACTCTCGACTTGCACCGGCGGATAGCCAAGCCCACGCGTCTCCACCGGCACCATCGGACCGTTGGCGTCGCGCACCAGCCAGTCACCGTCGGCAAACACCCAGACCTCGATATCAGGCTGGTCGGCGTACAAGGCCAGCGTCGCCAAAGCCGCCTCAGGTGGCAGGTAGTGCACGGCGAGGAAACTGCCGTCCGGGTGGACCAGCGTACCGCCATTGAACGCGGCGGTAGGCAGGTCCACGCCCAAGGCTTCGATCTGCTGCAACATCGCCCGGGGCGGCCGCCCGGTGGCGAGGCTGAACATCACGCCCGCCTCGCGCAGCGAGCGAACGGCCTCGATGGTGCGCTGGTTGAGACTGTGGTCGGGCAGCAGCAGCGTGCCGTCCATGTCACTGAGTAAAAAGCGGATGGGGTGTTTCACCTGATCACTCATCGAGCGCATGCCAAACGCGGCCATCGCGTGTCAGCAGGTCATCTGCGGCCGACGGACCATCTTCACCGGCCTTGTAGAACTGGACCGTCGCGTCCTGTTGCCAGGCATCGAGGAACGGCTGGACCACACGCCAGCCGTTTTCAATGTTGTCGGCACGCTGGAACAAGGTCTGATCGCCGGTCAGGCAGTCATAGATCAAGGTTTCGTAGCCCGTGGACGGTTGCATTTCGAAGAAGTCCTTGTAGGCAAATCCCAGCTCAATATTCGCCATGTCGAGGGTTGGCCCCGGCCGCTTGGCCAGCAGGTCGAACCACATGCCTTCATTGGGCTGGATCTGGATTCTCAAGTACGTAGGTTGCAGTTCATCGACTTCGGTATCGCGAAACTGCGCGTAAGGCGCCGGTTTGAAGCAGATGACAATTTCCGTGTCCCGCACACTCATGCGTTTGCCTGTGCGCAGGTAAAACGGCACCCCGACCCAACGCCAGTTATCGATCATCACCTTGAGGGCGACGTAGGTTTCGGTATTGCTGTCGGGCGCGACATTGGCTTCCTCGCGGTAACCATTGACCGGTCTGTCGCCGACGTGGCCTGCGGTGTACTGGCCACGCACCGAGTTGGCGCGGGCCTGCTCCACCGACCAGGGGCGAATGGCCCCGACCACCTTGGCCTTCTCACCACGCACCGCATCGGCGCCAAAGGCGGCCGGCGGTTCCATGGCCACCATCGCCAGCAACTGGAACAAGTGGTTGGGCACCATGTCCCGCAGGGCGCCGGTGTGTTCATAGAAACTGCCACGGGTTTCCACGCCAACGGTTTCTGCGGCGGTGATTTGTACGTGGTCGATGTAGTGATTGTTCCAGAAGGCCTCGAACAGGCTGTTGGAAAAACGGCTGACCAGAATGTTCTGCACCGTTTCCTTGCCTAGGTAATGGTCGATCCGGTAGATCTGTTTTTCGCTCATGACTTTGAGCAGGCAGGCATTGAGCGCTTCGGCGGTTTGCAGGTCGGAACCGAACGGTTTCTCGATCACCACACGCCGGAAGGCATCATCCTGTTCCTGAAGCAGCCCAGCCGCGCCAAGGCGGCGGACCACTTCACTGAAAAAGCGCGGCGCGGTCGCCAGATAGAAAACCGCGTTGCCGGTGCCACTGGCGGCGATTTTCGCCGTCAGTGCTTGGTAGGTGCTGTCGTCGAGGAAGTCACCCTGAACATAACTGATGCCCCGAGCCAGGCTGGCCCACAGCACCGGGTCGAGCGCCCGGTCGGCATCACCGCCCTTGCTCGCCGCCTGGTGACGGATGAAATCCTCGAGTTTCCGGGCGAAGTCCACATCACTGATAGCATTATGGTCAACGCCAATGATCTGCAGGCCATCCCCCAGCAGCCCGTCGCGACTGAGGTGGTACAGCGCCGGCATCAGCAGACGCTTGACCAGATCACCATGGGCGCCGAACAGAAACAGCGTGGTCGGCGGCGCGGGTTCTGCCTTGGATTTCCTGCCGATCGAGGTCATTTTTTCGGCGTCTCCACGTGACCACCGAAGCCAAAGCGCATGGCCGAGAGCATCTTGTCACCGTAGGTGCTCTGCTGGCGCGAGCGGAAACGGGCGAACAATGAACTGGAGAGCACCGGCACCGGCACCGCTTGCTCAATGGCCGCTTCGATGGTCCAGCGCCCTTCACCACTGTCGGCAACCTCACCGGAGAAGCCGTCCAGCTTCGGATCGCTGGCCAAGGCGTCGGCGGTCAAATCCAGCAGCCAGGACGACACCACACTGCCGCGACGCCAGACTTCGGCGATATCGGCCACGTTCAAGTCAAATCGCTGCTCAGGTGGCAGGCTTTCGCTGGATTTGGTCTTGAGGATGTCAAAGCCCTCGGCGAAGGCCTGCATCATTCCGTATTCAATGCCGTTGTGGATCATCTTCACGAAATGCCCCGAACCGGCCGGGCCCGCGTGGATGTAGCCGCGTTCAGCGCGATCATCGTCGGACTTGCGGTCCCGGGTGCGCGGGATATCGCCCATCCCTGGTGCCAGGCTGTCAAACAAGGGGTCCAGGCGCTTCACCACTTCGGCGTCACCCCCAATCATCATGCAATAACCGCGTTCCAGGCCCCAGACGCCGCCGGAAGTGCCGACGTCGATATAATTCAGGCCCTTGACCGACAACGCCTGCGCGCGACGGATGTCATCCTTGTAGTACGTGTTACCGCCATCAATGATGACGTCGCCCGGCTCCAGCAACTCGCTGAGAGCGTTAATCGTGTCTTCGGTGGGTGCGCCGGCAGGCAACATGACCCAGACAGCCCGTGGTTTTTCCAGACCGGCCACCAGTTGCGGCAGATCCGCGACGCCCGTTGCGCCCTCCTGGCTCAGGTTTTCAACAAAGGCGGCATTGCGATCGTAGACGACGGTGGTATGCCCATTGAGCATCAGGCGCCGCGCAATATTGCCGCCCATGCGGCCCAGTCCAATGATCCCGAGTTGCATGTGCTGATGCTCCCTACTACAAATAAAGGTGTGTCAAAGGTTTAGCTCAATCGACGAGTGGAGGTTAGTCCAGAGCATTGCTGCATAGTTTCCGGGTAATTCGAGCGATCACAAGGGATAACGCTCCAGATCCGGCCAAAGACACAGCGACCATGAAAAATAAAAAAGTTCCAATCACAAGCAAAAGAAATCAGAATCGGCGCCGATAGTAGAGGTGTCGACCAAATACTGGCGACATCTCTATAGTTGATGTACGCCATTTGCGAGGTGAGCAATGGACTCCGTAGTTACCGCACGTCCTCCCCAAACCCTTTACGTGACCATTCGTCGCGACGAATTACGCCTGCTCAAAGAAGAGCGTGATCTGCTGCTTGATGAGGTGACGCAATTGCGCATGCAGTTGCAACACTCCCAGCTGTCCCATCAGAGCCAGGCCCTGGCTCGGTAACCCCCGAGCAGAGGCGCGGCGCCGGAAGTGGCACTGGACAAACCGGTGTCATTTCCATGCATACCCATCCGTGCCAAGGGCATGTGTCCCTGCCGCAGCGCGTAGCGGTCCCGCCCCTGAGTGCGCGGGTTTCAGTGCGTGAGGTGGCAACGCGACCACCGAAATAAATTTCCTCGCCACAAGAAACGCCTTCGCCACAGCCCCCGACATTCGTCTTGTAACCAAATATCTCACAAATTTTTCACACCTCCATCGCGATACTCCCGGCCTTTTAGGATAGTTCGGCGCATGCCTATGGGCATCCAATGGGTGCCAGCGGCTTCGTCGACAGGAAGGCTGGAGCGCTTGATGAGTTTGTTCAAACGCAGCACAACGACTGCGAAAAGTTTCGACTGGGCCGGGTTTGGCTGGTTATTTCTGTTTTTCTGGTATTTCTCGGGCATTACCCAACTGCTCATACTGGTGACCGACACCTCTGGGTTCACCGGGTTTCGCCAGGCATTCGTGATGAGCGCGCTGTGGCTTGCGCCCATGCTGCTCTTTCCTGCCCGGACCCGTTTACTTGCTGCGCTGATCGGCGTGGTCCTGTGGGCTTGCTCCATGGCCAGCCTGGGCTATTTCTTCATCTATCAGCAGGAGTTTTCCCAGAGCGTCATCTTCATCATGTTCGAATCGAACGTGTCCGAAGCCGGCGAGTACATGACGCAGTATTTTGCCTGGTGGATGCTGGCGGCCTTCCTGGCCCATACCGCCTTCGGATATTGGCTCTGGACACGTCTGCGCCCGGTGTACCTGCCCCGCGGCCAAGCCATGGTCGCGGCGACTGCGATTGTGGTGGCGGTGGTCGGCTATCCGCTAGTCAAGCACACCCTGCGTGCCGGCACGCTTGCCGGTGGCCTGGAGAAATTCGAAAGTCGCATCGAGCCGGCCGTGCCGTGGCAGATGCTGGTTGCTTACCGGCGCTATGGCGAACAACTGGAAAACATGCAGGGCATGCTTCACAGCGCCAGCAAGATCGCCCCCCTGGGCCACCTGAAGGACGCCATGGCCGACCAGCCCGCTACTCTGGTGCTGGTCATCGGCGAGTCCACCAACCGCCAGCGCATGAGCCTGTACGGTTACCCAAGGAAAACCACCCCGGAACTGGACAAGCTCAAGGACCAGCTCTCGGTTTTCGACAATGTCATCACCCCGCGCCCCTACACCATCGAAGCGCTGCAGCAGGTGCTGACGTTCGCCGATGAACAGAACCCAGACCTTTACCTGAGCACACCGTCCCTGGTGAGCATGATGAAGCAGGCCGGTTACAAGACCTTCTGGATCACTAACCAGCAGACCATGACCAAGCGCAACACCATGCTCACGACCTTCTCTCAACAGGCCGATGCGCAGGTATACCTGAACAACAACCGCAACCAGAACGCGGCGCAATACGACGGCGATGTGATCGCCCCGTTCAACCAGGCCCTGGCAGACAGCGCTGCGCGCAAACTGATCGTGGTGCACCTGCTCGGCACCCACATGAGCTATCAGTACCGGTATCCGCCCACCTTCAAGAAGTTTACCGACCGCCAGGGCGTACCGGCGGGGGTGCGTGACGACCAGGTCCCGACCTACAACAGTTACGACAACGCGGTGCTGTACAACGACTTCGTAGTGTCCAGCCTGATCAAGGACTACGCCAAAACCGACCCCAACGGCTTTTTGCTGTACCTGTCGGACCATGGTGAAGACGTGTTCGATTCGCCGGGCCATAGCACGCTTGGCCGCAACGAAGGCAAGCCGACCGCGCCGATGTACACCATTCCGTTCATCGCCTGGGCCTCGCCCAAGTGGCGTGAAACTCATGACTGGAACTTCAGCGGTGACCTGTCACGCCCCTACAGCAGCGCTCACTTGATCCACACCTGGGCAGACCTGGCCGGTTTGAGTTTTGATGAGCTGGACCGCAGCAAAAGCCTGGTGAGCGATGACTTCAAGGCCCGCCCGCTGTTGATCGGCAACCCTTATGAACACCAGCGCAAGGCCTTGATCGACTTCAGCCTGATGCAGCCCAAGGCGCCTGCGGTGCGGGTCGTGCAAAAATAACCACCGCCCTCGCCCGCTACCACAGGGGCGGCCTCTACAGGGGCTTTGTCCAGAACAGCATACGGCCATGGGCCGGGTCGAACATGCCTGGGGCAAAGCCAAACCTGGTATAGCTGGCCTGGGCGATGGCATTGCCTTCAAGCACTTCCAGGGTGATTTTGCAGCAACCACGCTGGCGGGCGATATCCTCGACCTTCTGCAGCATCTTCTGGCTCACCCCCAACCCGCGGAACGGCTTCATCACCACAACATCGTGGACATTGACCAGAGGTCTGCAGGCGAAGGTCGAAAAACCTTCGAAGCAATTGACCAGGCCCGCTGGTTCGCCGTTGACGAAAGCCAGTACGCTGAAAGCATGGGGGCGCTTGGCCAGTTCCTCGGGTAGATGCAGCAGCACTTCCGGCGGCAGCGACTGGCCACCGCCCATTGGATCTTCGGCATAGCCGTTGAGCACATAACAGATTGCTTCGGCGTGGACTGCATTGGTATAGCTGGCTTGCAATACAAGAATGTCCCTGGTTTCTTCCACGGCGTTCCATCTCACTTCGGTAGTACCGGCGGCTCCGGTGCCGTCGGCGGGATACGGTCAGGCGGACTGACCAAAACGCTGCATTTGCATTTCCTGCAGGCGACTGAGCGTACGACGAAACGGGAATTGCAGATAGCCCTCGGTGTACAACCGGTCCATCGGCACCTGTGCTGAAAGGTACAACGGCACCTTGCGGTCGTAGCATTCATCGACCAGGGCGATGAAACGCCGCACACCGTCATCATGGATGGACAACTGCGGCAACTCACGATCACCAGCCTCTACCCTTTCAACCCCGTCTTCGGTTCCACGGGCAATGCGTCCCTCGCGCTGCTCGGCGCTCAGACTCGGTACGTCGCTGATCAGGATGGCCTTGAAACGGTCGCACAGTGCCATGAAATCCATGGCTGAGAACGGCTGTTCGCACATATCCGCGTAACGACTCCAGAGCACCGTATCGCTGGCCCGCACGGGCTGAAGCAGACGATGGCCAACTTCAATCGGCAAACTGTTGGACGCCTGTCCTGCGGTCAACTGGGCAAAAACAGCCTCCAACGGATCGGGTTGTCCGTCGTCGCGTAGCCAGTAGCGCTGCTGCAATGCTCCCGGATGCTGGCGATGATCTTGCCATCCGTTCACCGGCACAACCTGCATGTGCTGCTTGATCGCCGTGATGGTGGGCAGGAATCGCTCGCGGTTGTGGCCGTTGGCATAAAGCTCCTCGGGCGGCAGGTTGGAGGTGCTGACCACCACCATGCCCCGCTCGAACATGACCTGAAACAGACGACTCAGAATGATGGCATCGCCAATGTCGGTGACGAACAACTCGTCGAAACACAACACCCTGACCTCTTGGCTCAGTTCTGCAGCCAATGCCTGCAAAGGGTCCGGCGTGCCCGTAAGCTGGAACGAGCGCTGATGCACCCAGGCCATGAAATGATGGAAATGCTGACGACGGGCCGGCACCCTCAGGCTTTCGTAGAAACGGTCCATCAGCCAGGTCTTGCCGCGGCCGACCGGTCCCCAGAGATAAACCCCCTGGATCGACTTGCGCCCCTCGTGCAGTGCCTGGTGGCACTCTTGCAGAGCCATGATGGCCAGTTCCTGGGCTTCATCCTGGACAAAGCCATGGTGTTCGATGGCATGCTGCCAGGCGCTCAAGGGGGAGTCGAAAGTCATACGGCCCTGATCCGGAAAACGAGGTCGGGGAGTATGCCATGTCGGTGGCTTTGAGTGAGTGATCTCACCTGCCTGTGAATTCAAGCAAAACCCTGGGGCGAGGGCGATTTACCCCCTCGCCACAGGTGTTGACGAACCAACGTGCAAACATCTAGATCGAGATATCCAGCCGACTGATCTTCCCCTGCTCGTCGAGCCGGAAGGTGTAGCGCAACTCCAGCGGGCTGCCGGGGAAAGTTCCGGAGATCAGATTATGCACCAGCACCTTACCGGTGCGTTGCTGCACATTGAGCACCTCGACCCGAGGCTGTAAACGCCGGGCGGTGTCTTCCATCCATTGAGCGATGGCCTGGGTGCCGGCGCGGTGCTGGCCTTCATCGAACACATTGGCATCCTCGGCGAAAAAACGCGTCACCGCCGAACTGTCACGGGCATTGGCGGCCGCAATGTAGCCGGCGATGGCCGGGGCCAGGGAAGAGACGGGATTGGACATGGTAGGGCTCCTTGTTTTATCGATCTGACACCATGCTAGAACAGCCTTGTGTCAGTTTTTGTCAGGAGTGAAACGCCCCGTTTCGTCCAGTTCCATCAGCTTGAACCAGGCGCGCAACAAGTCGCTGCGCCGGCCAGGATAGCGCTCGCCCTGCTCGGTGGCAGAAGCAATCCGATCAGTGCGAAAGGTCCGATAGGCGCCGCGTAACTCACACCAGGCAACCACTACCCGCGCCTCATTGAAAAAACCCAGGGCCAACGGCCAGATCAGGCGCTGGCTGGGGGTTTTGTTCACGTCGGCGTAGTCGATATGCAGCTTTGCTTGAGCCCGAATGGCCTGGCGGTACACATTCAGCTCCACCGTATTCTGTGGGTAGCCATAGCCAGGAGGCCCGGGCAACACCGTGGGATTGCGCAGGGCATCCCGGACGTCAGGCGCCAGCACTGCGGCCACCTTGGCCAAAGCGTCGGCGGCGGCCTTGCCCAGCACCTCGTCGCCACGCTGATCAACGTAGCGCAGCCCCAGCACAATGGCTTCGATTTCATCAGCCGTGAACATCAATGGCGGCAGGAACAGGCCGCTGCGCAACACATAGCCAATGCCCGCCTCGCCCTGGATCGGCGCCCCCAGGGCCGAGAGTTCGGCGATATCGCGGTAGAGCGTGCGCTCGGACACTTTCAACTCGGCCGCCAATGTCGCAGCGGTAACCGGGCAGCGCTTGCCTCGCAAGACTTGCAATAATGTGAGCAGTCGAGTGG
The DNA here is from genome assembly GCF_032614175.1 of Pseudomonas sp. P105. Lineage (NCBI taxonomy): Bacteria > Pseudomonadati > Pseudomonadota > Gammaproteobacteria > Pseudomonadales > Pseudomonadaceae > Pseudomonas > Pseudomonas sp. P105. The sequence goes on along the minus strand of NZ_CP126693.1, from coordinate 2,938,807 downwards.
TACGCGACACGATGGACGATCCGGAAAAACGATTGACGCAGATTAGCAGAGCCTGGTGTCAGAAACTGTCAGGAGCCATGAGCCCTGTCTGGATTGAACTGGACGGGAAACCGCGTGATGTGCGGTGGTTTGAGAGAAATGTGGGTTATCGTGCTCAACAGCTCGCCCGTTTGCCCTACCTATTATCGTGAGAGTTTATCCATGCGCAGAGCCCTCGGTGTGTCCCTTTTCCTGATGTTGCTCAGTCTGAGCGCCTGCGCCCTCTTCCCGCACCGCGATCCGCTGAACATCACCGTGGTGGGCATCGAACCGTTGCCCAGCCAGGAGCTGGAGATGCGCTTTGCCGTGAAACTGCGATTGCAGAACCCTAACGAAACCGCCATCGATTACAACGGTGTCGCGCTCGACCTCGAGGTTAATGGCCGGACACTGGCATCGGGGGTCAGCGATCAGACCGGATCCATCCCACGGTTCTCCGAGGCGGTACTGAGCGTGCCAGTGAGCATCTCGGCTTTCTCCGTGCTGCGCCAGACGCTGGGCCTGAGCCAGACCCAAAGCCTGGACAACCTGCCTTATGTACTCAAAGGCAAACTGGCCGGTGGACTGTTCGGCACCCTGCGCTTCGTGGATCGCGGCACCCTGGACTTGCCGGGTACCGCGGCCACTTGGTAAATCAACGAGTGAAACGCACGCCGGGTTTGGCCCGCTCGTCCACCACCAGTTCGAACACATCTGGCCTGGCGTAATGGCCGACCACGTCATAGTCGTAGCGCGCTGGTACCAGTTCATCGGTATCGATTTCGGCGGTCAACAACCCGCTTGTGCCTTTAAGCGGACCGGCCAGGACGTCCCCCATGGGGCCGACAATTACACTGCCGCCGGCAATCAAGGGACGCTCGGCGGGCCAGTTCGCCACTTCAATGCCCAGCGCCTGAGGCGAGGCCTGAACCTGACAGGCGCTGATCACGAAACAACGACCTTCGTGGGCGATATGACGCATGGTCACCTGCCACATCTCCCGCTCATCCACCGTCGGCGCACACCAGACCTGCACCCCTTTGGCGTACATCGCGGTGCGCAACAGCGGCATCATGTTCTCCCAACACACCGCCGCGCCTACGCGACCGACCTGGCTGTCGATCACCGGTAAAGTCGAGCCGTCGCCCTTACCCCAAATCAGACGCTCGGTGCCAGTGGGCATCAGCTTGCGATGCTTGGCCACCAGGCCGGCATCGGGCTCGAAATACAGGGCGGTGCAGTACAAGGTACTGCCGTCACGCTCAATGACACCCACTACCAGACTTGCCCCCGTGCGCGCCGAAAACCCGGCCAAGGCCTCGGTTTCACTGCCCGGCACGTCGATGGCGTTGGCAAAATAACGAGCAAAGGCCTCGCGCCCCTCGGGCAACCGGTACCCCAGCTGTGTACCGAAGCGTTCTCCCTTCGGATACCCACCCAGCAGCGCTTCGGGCATCACCACCAAGCGTGCTCCGGCCTGGCGTACGGCATCTTCATAGGAAAGGATCTGCGCCAGGGTGTCAGCTTTGCCTCCGGGCAACGAGCCAATCTGCAGGGCAGCCACAATGGATTTGGGCATGGTTTTCAACTCCTCGATCATCTGGGGTTGCTGATTTTCAGATGCCAGACGATCATGAATAAAGCCCCATACGCTGCTAAATGATATGAGTGTTATGAATATCGCGGATGTCGACCTTAATCTGCTCAAGACCTTCGAAGCCCTGCACGATGAATCCAGCGCCAGCCGCGCCGCGCTGCGCCTGGGCGTGACCCAGTCGGCCATCAGCGCGGCGCTGCGCAGGCTTCGAAACCTGTATGACGATCAATTGTTTGTGCGCACTGGCCGCGGCCTGGCGCCGACCTTACGGGCCAATCAGCTCAAACCGGTGATCAGCGACGCACTGAATAAATGTCGCCAGAGCCTGGCGATGGTTGACCCCGGCGCCAGTCATTACGAAGGTCGTTCGGTCATCGTCGGGCTGTCCGATGATTTCGAAATTGCCCATGGCCGGCGCTTGATTGAGGACGTGGCACGACGCGCGCCGGGGCTGCGATTGATTTTTCGCCAGACCCATAGCCAGATCGTCGGCCGGGCGCTGATGGAGCGCAGTTTCGATCTGGCGATCACGGCGGGAGGGTTTACCGAACGCTTGCTCAGCCGTCAGGTACTGGGCGAAGGCGACTACGCCTGTCTCGTCGACCCGGCCAGCCTGACGCAGGACCAACAGACGCTGACCCTGGAGGCGTTCGTGGCCCGCGAGCATCTGCTCGTGTCTTCCGGTGGGTTCATCGGCATCACCGACGAAGGGTTGGCCGGCCTTGGCCTGAGCCGGCGGGTGTGTGCCTCGACCACCCACTTTGCCGCCCTGCCGTTCCTGCTCAAGGGCAGCCAGGCCGTGGCGACCATTCCGCTGCATGCCGCCGCGGCGATCGCCTCCCTCAGTGGCCTGGCGTTGCTGCCCTGCCCGCTGGACCTGCCCCGCTACCCGATCGAACTGGGCTGGCGAACCCATACACAGATGGACCCGGCCGTGGTCAAGGTGCGTGAGGCTATCATCGCGACCTTTGCCTGAGGTTTATTTGTTGGCTGCCATCAGACGATTGACTTCACTGCGCACCATGTTGGCGTACTCAGGCGGCGACATGCCGTCCAGTTCGGCACGTACCCATTCGGACCACTTGCCCTTGCGCTTGGAACGCTCGCCGAACAACCGGGCCGCGTCACCCTTGGCCTTGCCCAGATTGTTTTGCCACAGTTCAAAAAGTCGGGACTTTTCGTCTTCCAGTGCCGCGCGCTCGGCCAGGGGCTTGTCAGCCAGATTGAAACTCATGGGAATTACCTGTTGCGTAAATATGCGCCATCTTACACCTTGAAGAGGCGCGTCTTAACCACGTTTTATGATCCACAGTGCTGCCGCTGCCAGACGCTGCAACTTTTGCTCAAGGGCAGCACTCCATTGTTCACTGCCATCATCAGCAAGGAGTACCTCAATGGCTCGCAAAAGCACGCTGCAAGGGAATGGAGAGCAAATCAAGGATCAAGCCTTCAGTGAACTGAAGGCTTTGATTGAGGAATCGGAAAAGCTGCTCAAAAGCAGCGCCTCACTGGTCGGCGAAGACGCTGAAAACCTGCGCGACCAGATCTCGCAGAAGCTGCAACAAGCCCTGGATTCGGTTGCCAGCGCACGGGAGCGGACCCGGCCGATGGTCGATGCCACCGAAGTCTATATCGGCGGACATCCATGGCAGACCGTGGCCATTTCCGCAGGCTTCGGCCTGGTGGTGGGGTTGTTGCTCGGACGCCGTTAAGCCCTTGGCAAAAACCTGTTTGAATGATCACTGATAGTGTGGCGAGGAGATTTATTTCCTCGCCACAGATGCGTGAACCGCCAGAGCCTCATCCGAAGCCGGCTTTACAAACCCGCCAACTCCCGCAACTGCGCCAATGTCTGCTCGTCCAGTGCGATCCCCCGCTCATTGGATTTGCTGCGCTCGTTGTGCCGACGATCACCCGGCAGCCGTCGCAACCCGACACCATGCATCTGTCTGACCAGCTCCTGGCTGCGCTCGGCGAAGTTCTGCCCGGCGGCCTTGCTCGGGTCGATCACGATCAACAACTGACCGGTCCAGGGTGTCTTGGCCCCAGGATGGTTGTGCCAATCGAACTCGAAGGAAAAGTTGCCACCGGTCAGGGCGGCCGCCAGCAGCTCGACCATCATCGACAACGCCGAGCCCTTGTGTCCGCCAAAAGGCAGGAGCGCCCCGCCTTCGAGAATCGCCTTCGGATCGCAGGTCGGCTGACCGAGGCTGTCCACCCCCATTCCTGGCGGTAACGATTCGCCCTTGCGTGCAGCAATCTGCACATCACCGTGGGCAATCGCGCTGGTGGCCAGGTCGAAGACAATCGGCTCACCATCGGCCCGTGGCGCGGCGAAGGCAATGGGATTGGTACCAAAGAGTGGACGGTCAGCACCGTGAGGCACCACGCACGTCATGCTGTTGACCACGCTCAATGCCACGAGACCTTCATAGGCAAACGGCTCGACATCCGGCCACAGGGCAGCGAAGTGATGGGAGTTGCGGATCGCCAACACTGCAATCCCGGCGCTGCGGGCCTTGGCCACCAGCAACGGACGTGCGGCGGCCAGGGCCGGCTGGGCGAAGCCGTTACCAGCGTCCACCCGTACAAACCCTGATGCCACATCTTCGACCGTGGGTACTGCCTGACCATTGACCCAACCACTTTTCAGCGTCGAGACATAACCGGGAATGCGAAACACCCCATGACTGTGGGCGCCATCACGTTCGGCTCCGGCGCAGTTTTCGGCCAGGGCCCTGGCGACCTCGGCCGACGTGCCGTGTCGCAGGAATATTTTCTCCAGCAAGCTCACCAAAGCGGAAAAAGACAGGGTGCTTGAACCGGCATGATCGGATAGCGCAGACATCTGAAGCTCCAGAGTGATTGTTGGAGGTAGCAACAGCGTAAGGGGAACCAGCCGGCTGATTAAACACCGCTTCACTGTCGGAGCAAAGCTTGCTCGTGCCGGATTACGCTGATCACCGCGCTTGCGTGCGGTAACTATGTACCACCTTGGCTCATTGATCGTTGCCTAGTCTGGCCGCTCATCCACCAAACGTGCCGCCTCGCGGCGCCTTGAGCGAGAAGCAACGATGACCACTGCAACTACGCCGTTATTATTTCCCGAGGTATTGGCCGCCAATAACCTGGAGGACTTGGACGCCCCCCACGGATTGACCCAGGCCGACCTCGACTGGCTGCACCACGTGTCCCTGTCCAACCATACGCTGCGCGCCGCGCAGACGCCCCCCATGTCTGCCGAAACGATTCGCTTGCAGGTCGACGCAAACGCGCCGATCCCGCTGGCCGGCTGCCTTGTGCTCAAAGCGCTGACAGACGCAGACGCAGCGCAGACCCAGCCTGCGTTCCTCTACACGCCCTACGGCGGAATCAGGAAATTCGACAGCCCCGAAGCTCTCGAAGAGAAGATGGAAGCAATGCTGGACAGTCCAGCCGAGCGTGACGATCTTTTTCGGCTGTTATCGATTTCCCAGCGCGCCGAACTCAACAGCACCTCCGCGATCAGGACGACCCGGCAACGTATCGACGGTGACGTCTTCAACACCCTGGTCGAGTCCATCGAGTTCGCTCAAAGCCTCAACGCCCGAACAATGGTGGATGAACTGATCAAGCTACCCTCCCTCAGCGCGATGCTTGACGCGATCTTGAATGAGGTGCTGTCCAACTTTGATCATCGACAGACCCGCGTAACCATGAGCACGTGGAGTAGCGTGGGGAGTCAGAAGGCGAGCCAGTTGACCAGAAGCATGACGCTCAGCGAGGCGGTCCTGGCCTACTTCCACAGCCAGGGTCGGCCCGCCGGGCAAGACGTTGACTTCATTCATCCAGGCATCACCGTATCACCGCAAAACAAGCGTCAATGGGAGAGCGTGTTGAAGGTGACCGCCAGCAACCTGATCCCCAGCCTTGCCCACTGTATCGACGCTTATTGGGACGCCACCGGCCCGTTCAATACCTCGCGCCGGCGCTTTCTTTCCCAAGTTCTCAGCGATGCGCTACAAGCCACGATTCTGATCAAGCGGGAGAAAAGACAACTCACCGAGGCACACGCCCAGGAACTGCTGCGGCTGTACAGGCCATCTCGCCCGGACGAACCGCTACTGTTTATCGAAACCCTGCGTCTTTGGGAATATGAGCCGCTCTACGTAGAGCTGGCGGGTTCTTTGATGATCAGCGCCAAGGGACACTATCTCTATACCCCCAGCCACGGCCTTGAGAAAGTCGACAACTACCTGGGTTTCAAGGATGCACTGCTCAATACCCCCACCGGCGCAGGGCGAAAGGAAGAACTCTACAGTCTGCTCAGCCTGGAGGAGCGCAACCGCTTCCTGCGCTTTGACGATCCCCAGGTGTCAGGTAAGGCGGTGACGTGGCCGGTATTCGAGTCTCTGGCTGATGCGATCATCGGCAAACAGTCGAAAAACCTTCATTTCGCAATGGAGATGTCCCGCCAGGGGGACGTGGACGTCCACGCGCTCGTTGACAAGGCCCTGGACATACGCAGCCTGATCGGCAAAAACCTGCTGACGCAAAAAACCGCTGGACACTGGGGCACGCAGCCGGTTTTTTACGGAGACCTGCGCCCGTCCAATTTCATGGCTGATCAACTGGAGAGGAAGATCAAGAGCTACGCCAGTGTCGAAGAGGCCTTGAATGCCGAACTGAGCCGATTGCCACTCTCCAGCGACACCTCGCTGCGTCACGCATTGAAAGGCCTTCTTCCTAAACTGACCAACGTCTTTTCCCTGGGAATACGTGCAGAAGCCGAACTCAGAGAACTCAACGCAACCCTGTCTCCCGCCGCGCGCGACCTTATCGCCGCGGTCTTTGCCTTTGATGCCGAATATCCGGACCGCACTCAACGCATCGGGGTAAAGGGCTTCCGGCCCGATGTCTATTCGCTGAGGCTGGCATGTACCGAGGACGGCAAAACCGTCTCCTTGCCGCTGGCCAATTGTTTCCTGCTGACCGAACGCGGCGGGCTGGATACGCCTCATTCCGGCCTGGCAATTCTCTGGATACCGGCCGATGGTTTACAAGTGTTTGCCTCAGTCGAACTTGCCACCCAGCAATTGAATCGCCACCTGCTCGACTCACGAAAGCGCTCTGGTCTGCTCGCCAACCTCTGGCCCGCCCAACGCAAGCCCCATGGACGCTATCAACTGGATGTGTTTGAGCTGATCGAAGACAACGTGCTGCTCAATCGGATGAAGTCGTTCAACGCACTGTTCGAGGCCCAATACAGGTATCTGAGCACGCTAAAGAGCGGGGACTGGCAACTGACAGGGCCTGAACGGGTAAAAAGCCTGGGCACATTGCTTGAAAAGGCCGCGCCTACCAATCTGACACACGCCACACGTATCGCCCAGGCGATCCGCTTGCAACAGAAACTCCCCGCCTGGCTTGGCGCCGCACCACTTGAAGAACAGCGCCTACAGATTGACCTGCTTGAGCAATACAGAAGCAGTGTCGACGATGACGAGGATTATCTGGACGGTATCGAGCCCCTGCACACCTATGTGAGCAAAAAGCTCAAAGCGCTCCTGGATGCGCGTTTCGCCGTAAAAGACCTGGATCCTGCCACCCTGTTGATCACCCCGAACCATGCGTTGGCGGGGCCCGCCAGCAGCTTGACCGAGTTCGCCCTCAATCATGCCGACTTCACTCAAAAGACAGGCTTCAGGGTGTCCTCGACCTCCGGGCGCGCGTTGCCCGACAGCCTGAACGAGACGGCTGTCAGACAAATGCTGCTGTCGTTGGACATCCCCACCGCCTATAAAAAGATCGTACTGGACGAACTCTCCACTACCTCGACCGATGGCCAGAAAAGAAAGCAGCGATTTCGCCGGCAGTTGCCCTGGCAACTGTTGCAACATGCCCACGCACTGCATCTACAACAGCACCTATCGCCCACAGGGTTTGACTTGATTCGCCAGGTACTGGACATGCCGGATGCCATCGCACGCCAGGCAGTGGACGGCGCCAGCGCGTTGATTCGTCCACTGGAGCTGATCAAAACCCGGGGAGCTGCGGCGATCAAGGCAGTGGGGCTCTACCTGATCGGATCAAGCACCGATGATACTGCCCCCCATGTGCTGTATTCCCCCTACCATGCGGGCCACAACTTCACCGAGTTCAAGGACCAGGCCAGCCTCATTGCCGCCTTCAACACGCCGGGCGCGTTGCAAGACCTGCTGATTCGTCGACTTCCCGAAAGCCAGCAAGCCACGTTCAAGAACCTGTTCGCCGCCACGGTCGGTTCTCTATCGGAAATCACCCTGGCTTCCAATCCGATCAAGACCAACCTGTTCGATGTATTGTTCAACGACAATACAACCCTGTTATCGGACATGCTGAGCGCACAAACAGAAAAAAACCGCCAGTTTGACTGGGAAACGGCCCTGCATTTGTTCAGCGCCGGCGTCAAACTGGTGGGGCGGCAGTTGCAAGGCAAACTGACGTTTATCGAAACGCTTTGGGAAAGTTACCAAGACTTCAAGGCCTCTTCTGAATCCCTGCAGCAGCATGACTGGAAAGCAGGCTTGCACGACTTCATCGCCGGCGCGGCAGAGATGGTCTCACTTGGCTTCCTGAATCGCGACGACACCTTCGGCCTGCTCGACCCGATAAGTCCCGGCACGCAGAACGCCTCCATGGCGACCCCGCCCCGTTGGAAAGACATCGCCTCCACCGCCCCGACGCGCACCAACCTGCGGGCCTTCGAAGCCACGGAGGTGAGCCTGCACAACCTGCAGAAGAACCGGATCGACGGAACCTACAGGGCCCCAGGGTCCGACAAGCTTTACGCACCTGTTGCCGGCATGGTTTTTCAGGTGGCCAAAGCCAATCAGGTCTGGCGCGTGGTCCATGAACAGGGAGAGGGCCCAATACTGAGGCAGTCGCCTGATAACCAGCAATGGACCGTAGACCCACAACGGCAGACCATTCGCTACGGCAAAGTGATGTCAACGCTGGCCAATTCCTACAGCGACTACAAGGCTTCAACGTCGCTCAACATTGAGGCTCGGGGCATGGCGCAAATACGCCGCAAATACCCGGCTTACGCAAACATGATCGAGCAGGCCCTGGAGGTGGCCAGGTATTACTCATTCAACGCCCTGCATAATCTGGATCAGATCAAACATCAGGTCCCGCCGGGCTCTCGGCTGGATACCTTCCTGAAGACGTTTTTTGGGGTGAGGACAGTCGACGCCAGCCTGATCAAGAAAATACACACCGCCGTCTCGCCGCTGTGCCGAGCATTGGCCGACCCGTCCTGGGAAACCCGCAACGCCAAGCGCCTTGTAATCGGCCGTTTGAAATACATGGACGATAGAGCCACTGCATTCGTGCTCGAACCGGAAACGGCAGGAAGAATCTATCTGACCCAGTATTTCTTCGAGGTCGGATTGGATTGGTACAAGGACGCGGTCCCGGATTCCTTCAATGTCGATGCCCACGCCCAGGCCGCGGTGCTTATCCACGAAGTTTCTCATCAGCTTTTCGACACGCTCGATATTGTCTATCTGGACGCGGCACTGCCGTTTCTGGACCTGATTTCCAATGCCACTCAGTTCGGACATTCAAAATACAATTATCAAAAGGACCAGCAACGCAACGGGCTGTCGTTGACCACGCCACGATCCAAACTGTTCATGGGCTGGGACAGTGCAGCCGGCGGGCTCAAGAGCCTGGAGCTTTTCCCCGAGCATCGGGATATGGCCCGGGAAATCCTGAAGATGACCGGCGCAAGAAGCATGAGCGAGGCGCGCAGTATCTTTCTGGATCCAGGTTCACCGACAGCACGCATCGACGTGATCTTGCGAAACGCCGACTCCATGACGCTACTCATCTGTGAGCTGGGTCGACAGCTGGACTCCCCACCCTTGAGTCCCGCTGCCACGTTTTAAACGGCCTCTGCGAACGCTGCGCGCGGACGGGTCTTGATCTTTTTTTCACGAGATGTATGCCACGCTATAACCGCGACATACCGGTGTTCGAGCCTTTGACCGGAAAAAACAGGCTCATTTTGATGTGCAAACGCCATGATGGCGGTTCTCGACAGGTCATGCCGAAGGTTAGAATGCGGCAAACCAGGAAGAGTCAATGACCGAACATACACTCTCGGAAGCCGAATACGACGCCATTACCGATGCGGCCGCGCATTGGTGCATGCGTTTGCACGCCGTCGACTGCACCGACGCCGAACGGCTGGCATTCAAACAATGGCACGATGCCGATCCCCTGCACGCTTTCGAATACCAAGCCATGCTGGAGATCTGGGCCGTGGCCGATCATCTTCCGCGTGTCGAAGCGGCACCATCTCCCGCGCCAATACCGCGACCTCGGTCCCGCTGGAGTCGGATGGCTGTCGCAGCCGCGGTGCTTGTGCTGGGCGTGCCCCTGGCCGCCTACACGGGCTGGAACCTGGGCTGGGTTGCCAACTCCTACGAACGATTCGAAGCGGATGCAAGCGTGCGTCACATCACCCTGGGTGACGGCAGCCAGGTAGAACTGAACCTGGGCAGTGAACTGGTATTTGCCAATTACAAGAATGAGCGTCGGGTGACGCTGAAAAAGGGCGAGGCGTTTTTCGACGTCAGCCATGACACACAACACCCGTTCGTTGTACGGGCCGGCCAGGGCCAGGTGCGCGTGACCGGCACTCGCTTCAATGTATGGATGTATCAGGATCAGGTCCGGGTGACGCTGGTGGAGGGCTCAGTATGGGTGACCAGCAACCAGGCACTTGCCAGTAACGGCTCGCAACTGTCGCCGGGCATGCAGGCCAGCTACAAAGCTGGCGACTACCAACCGCAAATCCGTGAAGTCGATGCCAACGACAGCTCGCTGGCGTGGCGCAACGGCAAGCTGGTGCTGGACAACCTTGCCCTCAGCGATGCACTCCCGCTGATCAATCGTTATCTCGAGCATCCCGTCATGCTGGCCGACAACAGCACGGGCGCCCTGCGTATCGGTGGTATCTACAACCTCAACGAAGTGAAGAACCTGGTGCCTTCGTTGCCCAAAGTCCTGCCGGTTTACCTGACGCAGAACCAGGACGGCAATCCAGTCCTCAACTCCATCGGTCAACGGCCGTCCAACTGAAAAAGCCGCGACCTGATCAGGTCGCGGCTTTTGTGTAAAACAACAGCGATCAGTGCGCGGCCACCCTGCCCGCCTCATCACGCTCACGGATGATCACCGCCTGATAGTGCGGATCGGCTTTGATCTGCTGTTCGGTGAACGGTAGCGCACTCCATTGCTTCTTCGAGAATGCCTGGGTCTGGTCGGCCGAATACGGCGATGCCGGGTCGCTGGAAATGGAAAATGCCAACAGACCTTCAGCCCGAGGTCCTTTGCCATCAAAACTCACCACTTGCAGATAGCTGGTGCCGCTGACCACTTCCCGTTTGCCGTTGGCCCCTGGCACGCTCTGAATCGCGTTATAGATCCCCAGCTCACCGGGGCCGCCGTGGATTGGCGTCTGCCGGCTGCCACTGCTGGCAACCTGGATGTCCTGCCAGCGGCTATCCTTGGGCAATCCGGCGGCCTTCACAGAGGCCTGCGAGGCCAGCATGGCTTGACGCACAGCCTTGTGCACCGGGGCACGCTCAATCGCCAGGCCGTTTGGAGTATGTCGCGGGTCTTGCGGATCGAACGGGACACGCCATGAATCAGGCACCCTCTGCAACTGCGCCATGATGCGCTGGAAATGAATGAAGCCCAATCCGCTGTCCAGGCCAGCGGTTCGATCCCAGACCCTGAGATCGTTGCACACCTGGGTCAACGTCACGGCATCGGCCCCCAGGTCACCGGCGCAAAAGCCCAGCAGGTCGGGCATCACCTGATCAGCAAGGTAGACCTGGTCGTCCATGACCATACGCTGCAAGTCATCGACCTTCACCGGCCCGTCCTTGGCCAGTTGACCCAGCCGCTGCAGAGCAAAACGCGCACGCAGGCCCAGCGGTTGGTCTTGCTGGCTGATCAAGGGCGAATAACCGGACAAGGGTTGTGAAGGGTTGACCATCCAGGCCGAATCGTTGGAATTTTGCACATAATCGCGGCGCAACAACTGCGGTAGCTTGTCGGCGGCGTAAATGCCTTTCTGCACGGCCTCGGGATCGATATCCCAGGCGCATTCGCCGCGCGAGCCGTCCAGTACGATGAGTTGCAGCCCTGCCCGCGGGTCGCTGCAGCGGGCCAACTTGTCGGCATCGACGTTCGGTACCACCGACACGTTCATGTAGAGACTTTGCCCCTGATCGTCCACCGCCAGGGTGTTGACCCATGGAATACCGTGGATCTCATGGACCGCACTCTGCAAGTCCTTGAGCGTGACGGCTTTGTTCATGGCGTACCACTGGGCGAGCACACGATCATTTTCCCGGTTCGCATCGCGCAGGCTGTAGGCGAACTTGTCATCCCAGTCCAGCCGGCCGGGCCATTGCACGATCGGACCGAACTGCGAGCCGTAGACCACCCGCGAAACGCTCTGCACCTGGCCATCGGGTTGTTTGATGTCCACCGTCACCGTCTGTTGGCTCATCGGTACGGATTGACCATCGAGCAGGTAGCGGGTCGGGTCTTTCGGGTCGAGTTGCAGACGGTACAGCGTGAAATGTTTGGAGGTGTCGACGGTGTGGGTCCAGGCCAGGTGCTGGCTGAAACCGATGTTGATCACGGGCAAGCCTGGCAGGGCCGCGCCCATGACGTCCAGTTTGCCGGGAATGGTCAGGTGCATCTGGTAAAAACGCATGCCCCCCAGCCATGGGAAGTGCGGGTTCGCCAGCAACATCCCACGCCCGTTGAAGGAGCGCTCACTGCCGATGGCGACCGCGTTACTACCACGCTCCAGGGCGAAACGCTGCTGCCGGGTGGCTGCGCCTGCAAAACCTGCCCTCGGCTCGCCAGCGTCCGCCGTCGCTTGTGGCGGCTGAGCGCCCGCCAGGGCTTCGGCGAACTGGCCGACGCCACCTTCCACCAACAGGCGCTGGGTCAGTTTGACCAGGTCCAGCACGGTGATCGGCCGCACCCACTCACTGGCACATTGCTCGGGCAGGCCGATAGCCTTGCGTTCGGCCAAGGCGCGGTTGTAGCCCGCCACATAGCCTTCGACCAGTTGCTGTACTTGAGGCGTCTGGGCTTGCCAGAAACCGGAAACGGCTTGCGGCGTGTTGAGCCAGTTGAAAAATACATCGCTGACGCGGTTCTCCCGCTGTTCGAGCGTGACCTGCTCCGGGCCGAAGTAGCGCGAGCGTTGACCATTGACCGTGACGATCTCATTGGCCAGCAGGCATAAATTATCCTCAGCGTACGCATACCCGATGCCGTAGCCCAACCCGCGCTCATCCTGAGCCCGGATATGTGGCACGCCAAAACTGGTGCGACGGATCTCGGCACTGGCCTGTTCTTTATCACTTTGAGCGCTGGCGACGCAGCTGAACCCCAGGCTCACTGCGAAAAACACACCTGCGAGACCAAACCTCGATAACTGCCCGGACATTCTCACGTTCACTCCTGATCCAATACTTTCTAAAACCAGGACGGCTGCCTGGGAATTCACATACCGCGTGCCTGGCCGGAATGTGCCTCCCTTGAAAACGAATGGGATGAAAAAAAATTAATGGCCTGGCACCGCCTGACTACGGGCGTTTGATCGCCTCCAGACAAATTTTTCAGCTTTTTGCCTTCATGATTGGCCGCGTTCGTTCGTCCTATTACAGGAGAGTATCCGTGACCTTTTCTGAACAGGCTGGTAAGGAGTTTTTGCATGCATGACGCGCGTCAGCCCATGGAGGGCAAGCCCAGGTCGACCGGCGTTCCGGCGACAGCCACTCACAACCTGTTCGACAGGCCGGCAGAACGAGGTAGCAATGAACACATCAGGCTTTTGCTCAAGAGCTTCGGCCTCAGAACCAGCCTGATTCGCCTCAAGGTCATCGATGCATTGCTCAAGGCCGCCGTTGAAAACCGCAGCCTGGGTGTGCGGGGCGTACACAGTCAACTGTTGGGGCTGGACATTCCATTGTCCTTCCTCAGCGTGCGCGAGGTGTTGAAGCGCCTGTGCAGCGAGGGTGTCGTCACCCTTAACCCCGATAAGACCTACAGTTTGCACCGCAAGGCCATGCACGTGCTCCAGGGCGGGGAGTGACGCCTGCGCTCAGGGCTTGACCTTGCGTCGCATCACGCCGTTGATCACGACCACGATGACCGCGACGGCAATCGCGATGTATTGAAACAGCTGCTCGCTGATCATGCCGTTGTTCTGCATCCAGGTCAGTCCCAGCATGATCGCCAGAACCACGAGGACCACCAGAATCGAGTATTTCAAACGTTGCGATTGAGTCATTGCCAATTTCCTGAATGTATCCGCTCTGTATCCCCGTGCTTGCCAGCCCCATACCGTGTTTTGGAAATGGCAGGCAGCAGACGGGGTCTCATGGTACAGCCGAACGGGCGTACTCACGCAACCGAAGCCCATCAGATTAATTACCTGCATCACCACAGAAGTCCGCCCCTGGCGGACTTTTGTCTTACAGAATTAACTCATATTTCTGCCACAAACAAAGGGGAAGACTTCTTTCGGCCCTGAATTCCCCCAACGTATTCTCGAATAAGAGGCGCTTACCTCCTTACCGAAAATCAACGTTGGAAATCATGCAAAACTTGCTGGCAACTCTTTCGCCAATACGATTGACAGGTTTTTGCCTGGCTATCGCTCTTTTCGAACTATTGACTTATCTGGCCAGCGACCTGGTCATGCCGGCCATGCTCGCGGTGACCCGGGAACTGGATGCGCCCGCGGATCAAATCCCCTACGCCTTCAATCTGTATCTATTGGGCGGTGTTCTGCTGCCGTGGCTGATCGGTCCGTTATCCGATCGCTATGGGCGTCGTGCATTCATGCTCGCCGGTTGTGCCGGTTTTGTCCTGGCTTGCGCGGCGATCACCCTGGTCACCCACATGCAGGGATTCAACGGGCTTCGTTTGATCCAGGGTATGGGGCTGGGTTTCGTGATCGCGGTCAGCTACCCGGCCATACAGGAAGTATTCAACGAGTCGGACGCTGTGAAGGTCATGGCGTTGCTGGGCAATCTCGCCCTCCTCTCGCCCTTGCTGGGGCCGCTGCTGGGTGGCTTGCTGCTGCAATGGCTGTCCTGGCGCGAGCTGTTCATGTTGCTGGCAGGCCTGGGGGCAGTGAGCTGGCTGGCCTTATGGACATTCATGCCCCGAAGCCCCGGTCTGGCGCACTCCTGCCCCCGGCAACCGGCCCTGGAGCCGTTCGAACTGCGCACACTCATCAGGCGCTATGGCGCGCTGCTGGGTCACTCCGGCTTCATGGCCGCGTGCGTGGCGCTGGGGTTGATGAGCCTGCCGCTGATTGCCTGGATCGGTCTGTCCCCCCTGTTGCTGATCCAGGACCAGGGCCTGTCGCCCCTGGTGTATGGCCTGTGGCAAATCCCGGTGTTCTCGGGCGTGATCCTTGGCAATCTCCTGCTCAATCACCTGGTGGAGCGGGTGGGCGTGCGCGGGGTATTGCGCTACAGCCTGTGGCCCTTTTCTACCGGCCTCATCGCACTGGTGATCGCCAGCCCGTTCAACCTTGGCGTACCCGCGCTGGTCAGCGGCCTGGCGCTCTACGCCCTGGGGCTGGGCATGGGCAACGCGGCCTTGTATCGATTGGCGCTGTTCGCCAGCGACGACAGCAAAGGGCTGGTCTCGGCCATGGTCGGGATGATTTCCATCGCAGTGATGAGCACCGCCGGCTCACTGCTCGCGCTGCTGGGCGCCGGAACAAGCCTGAACGCCTTTGCCTTGATGGTCGGCATTGCCGGGCTCAGCTGCCTTGTGGCGCTGCGTCTGTTCCTGTCGCAACCGGCCGCTCACGTCTGAAAATCCCCTCCCTGAGGAACGTTACCCATGATTCATTTTCCCCACGCCGATGCGCTGTGTGCATTGGCGCAGCCTTACGATCCCGATTCGGTACCTGCTGGTCTGTTTGATCGGGCCATGGCCCAAATCAGCCTGTTCCATTGCCACCACACCCCTGGCTACGAACACTGGCTCAACGCCAACGGCCTGGCGGTAGAGGATCTGGAGCATTTGACTGACTGGTCGCGCTTGCCGCCCATCTACGCCAATTACTTCAAGCAGCGCTTGTTGCTCAGCCCCACCGGCGAGAACGCGCTAGAGCTGACATCCTCCGGCACCAGCGGTCAGAAAAGCCGCATGCGCTACGACGAGCGCAGCATGGCCGCGGCCCAGGGCATGGTGGCGCGTATCTTTGAACATTACGGCTGGTTCACGCCGGATTCGCCCTGCAACTACCTGTTGTTCAGTCACGAACCGGAGAAGGTCAATCACGTCGGCACCGCTCATACAGACCAGTTCTTGCGCAGCTTCGCGCCGGCCAATCGGATTTTTCATGCGCTGCGGCGCACCGGAAAAGGTCATGAGTTCGATGTCTTTGGCGCGATCCGGACCCTTCAGGAGTTCGCCGAAGAGGGCCTGCCGGTGCGGATCTTTGGCTTCCCGGCGCTGCTGTGTCATGCGCTTGAGCGCATGCGTGAAACTGCGACGCCGAACCTCAAACTTGCCCCCGACTCCCTGGTATTTCTGGGAGGCGGCTGGAAAAAACAGGCCGCCCAGGAGATCCCCCGCCACGAGGTCTATGAACACATCACCCGGCAACTGGGCATTGAAGCGCACCGCTGCCGCGACGGTTACGGTGCCGTCGAGCACGCCGTGCCGTACATCGAATGTGCGCACCACAGGTTTCATGTGCCGATCTATTCGAAAGCTTTCATACGTCACCCCTCGAACTTCAGCGTCCAGCCCTTCGGTGAGGCGGGATTGTTGTCGTTCGTCTCGCCTTACATCTCTTCCAGTCCCGCCCATGCCGTGGTGATGAGCGACCTGGCGACCCTGCATCCGGCCAATTGTGAGTGCGGCCTGAACACCCAATGGTTCGAGCTGCACGGTCGGGCCGGCACCAGTGCCAGCCGAAGCTGCGCCATGGCCGCTTCCGAATTGATCAAGGAGAATTGATATGTATCTCATCAATGGCCAACTGCACGCTGATCTGCCCCTCGATACAGCCCTTGAACGCCTGCAGACGCAACTGCCTGCTCTTCTGGACGCACCGCCCCCCAGTGATAGCGTGCTCGATTGTGCGCAGGCGTTCGCACAGATGCTGCGGGCCCCAGAACAAACTCCGTTCCTGGACGACGACCAGCGCCAGGCACTGATCGCCTTCTGCGAACGCAAGCATTTGAGCCGCAAACTCGAACGGGAGCTGGGGGCGGACGCGCGCTCGCTGCGCCGAATCGACTATAGCGATGGCCCTTTCGAAAGCTGGCAACCCCTGGGGCTGGTGGTGCATGTCACCCCCGGCAATGCTCCGCTGCTGGGGTTCTTCGCGGCACTGGAAAGCCTGCTGGCGGGCAACGTCAACTGGCTGCGACCCAGCACGCGCGATGCAGACCTGACGGCGCGGGTGCTGGCGACGTTCCTCGATTGCGACCCAAGCGGCCAGTTGCGCGATTACGTTGCGGTGCTGCCAGTGCCCTACCACGAGTGCCGGCGTCTCTTCGCGCTGGCCCAGGGCGTCAGCGCCTGGGGTGGCGAGACAGCACTCAAGGCCATGCGTGACCAGCTTCCAAGCGGCTGCCGCTGGATCGATTGGGGACATCGCATCAGCTTCGCCTATGTCACGCCGCAAGCCGTCAACGAGCAGGCGCTGGACAGTCTGGTGGATGAGGTCTGCCGCCTCGATCAGCAAGCCTGTTCCAGTCCCCAGTGGCTGTTGGTGGACAGCGACGAGCCGGCTCAGATGCTGGCACTGGGTGAGGCCCTGGCTGACGCATTTGAACGACGCGCCGGACAATGGCCAGCGTTGGAAACCAGTGCAGCCGAAGCGTGCGAGATCACCACCCGCACGGCACTTGCCCGACTCGACCACAGCTTTGCAGGACAAACCGGCCAGATTTGGGAAGGCCACGGCTGGCGCATTATTTGGGAGCATCACCGCGACCTGTTGCCATCGCCACTGTTTCGCACGCTTTTGTTACGACCGGTGCCCCACGGGCTGATCACCGAAACCCTGCTGCCCTGGCGAAACGTGTTGCAGAGCTGCGCGCTGATCTGTGAACCGCAACGGGCGCCTGAACTGGCACGTCGCGTCTTGGCCGCCGGCGTGACCCGCATCTCGGCAACCGCAGACATCCAGCAAGGCTACGAGGGCGAGCCTCACGACGGCGTCTACGCGCTGCAACGATTGAGTCGTCGGGTATCGGTCGGTCTTGAACCAGAGGTCGCCAGTCATCGTGTGACACTGGACGCCCCGCCGACCACGACACCCATTTCACCCTCGACGCCGATCATGGACAAAGCGGCATTCCTGGCGCTGCCTGCCGCACCCGAGGCCCAGTTGTTCTTCCGCTCAGGTGGTAGCAGCGGCGCACCGGTGCTGTCGCCCTACAGCTACCGCGATTTTGATCGCCACATGCGGGCCGCCGCCGATGGACTGCGCGCGGCCGGTCTGGATCCGGCGAAGGATCGGGTGATGAATCTGTTTTATGGCGGCAACCTCTACGGTGGCTTCTTCAGCTTCTCGAAAATACTGGAGCACATGAACGCCGTGCATTACCCCATGGGTGCGACGTCAGATGCGGACTTTGAAGAGATCGCACGGATGATCGTCGCTCACAAGGTCAATACCCTGGTGGGCATGCCAAGTACCTTGCAGCGCCTGTTTTCCAGCCAGCGAGAAACCCTTCAAGGCTACGGCGGCGTGCGCAAAGTCATGCTGGGCGGCGAGCACCTGGGGCCAGGCTGCCGTCAGTTGCTTGAGGACTGCGGCGTGACAAGTATTCGCTCAGCCATCTATGGCAGCGTCGACGCGGGTCCCCTTGGCCATGCCTGCACTGCCAGCGGCGAGGGTGTATTCCACCTCATGGAGGACATTCAACACCTGGAGATCGTCCAGCTGGAACTGGACGCTCCGGTCGCGTCGGGGGAAACCGGACGGCTGCTGTTCACTTCGCGCAGACGCCAAGCGCAGCCCCTTCACCGCTACGAAGTTGGTGATTGCGGGCGCTGGCTCACCGCTCCCTGCCCGTGTGGCCTGGAGTCACCCCGGTTCGAGTTGCGCCAGCGCCACGGCGCCCTGATACGCATCGTGACGTACCTGATCAATACCCACGAGCTGGCTGAGCAGGCACAAACGGCCATTCAGATCGTACTCGATTACCACAGCAGCGGCTGCGAACGCCTGTTGATTCGCGCCGATGGCGATGCACAAACGGTCCGGAGCCAGGTCATGGGCCTCGAACTGCTGTCCACGCTGGTGGAGTCCGAAATGCTCGTACTGGACGTGCAATCCTGTCCGGCGACAAGTTTCGAACATAACAAACACAGCGGCAAAGTACCGCTGGTGATTGATCGCAGAATCACCGCTTGATTGTTTTCCCGTGTAATTGAATAAGCGGACGTTAGAGTCCGAGAGAACCCTGATGAGCACCTCTTTACCATTCGAACAATGGCTCGCCCATATTCGTACGCATTCAACGTTCTACCGCAAGTCTTTACGGCATTTACCCGCGCAGAATTGCGCTCTGGAGGATTTCCCCATTGTCGACGTCGCCGACTATTGGGCCGGCAGTCATGACCTGGACCATTGGGACGTACTGACCGGCAAAGTCGAAGACGCACTGATCTACAAAACCGGTGGCACGACCAGTCAGGGAAAGCTGTCTGTGTACACCCACGCTGAATGGCAGCGGATGCTCGAATGCTTCGGTCAGAGCCTGGCAGCACAACTGAGGGCTGGTGATCGAATCGCCAACCTGTTCTTTTCCGGAGACCTGTACGCCAGTTTCCTGTTCATTCATGGCGCCCTTGGCAAAGTCGATGTAGCCATCACCGAATTCCCGTTCACCGGGGCGGTGGATCTCGACGTGCTGACCGAGGCGGTGACCGGCCACCGCATCAATGTGCTGGCCGGCGTGCCTGCGCACCTGCTGGCGTTTGCCGACCATTTGGATCAACAGGGGCGAACGCTGCCCGGCATCACCACCGTGCTGTTCGGCGGAGAAAATCTGTTCGACAGCCAGTTGCCTGCGTTGCAGCGCGCCTTCCCACAGGCACGCTTCGCCTCCATCGGCTATGCCAGCGTCGACGCCGGGCTGGTGGGCGCCAGCGCACCGGACTGCAACCTGGGCGAGCACCGCGTATTCGGCGAACAGATACGGGTGGAGATCATCGATGAACTGAGCGGTGAGGTCATCCAGGCGTGCGATCGGCCCGGCAATCTGGTGGTGACCAACCTCACCCGAACCCTGATGCCCATCGTGCGGTATCCAGTGGGCGACCGAGCGTGCTGGCGCGAGCCGGTTGGCACCCCGCGACGCAAGTTCGCGCTTCAGGGCCGCAGCGCGAAAAGCCAGCGAGTGCGGGTAGGCGTTTTCTCACTGTTTTCGCAGGAAATCAGCGACATCATCCGCAGCATTGGCGGTGACCTTCAGTGGCAATTGATCATCGAGCACGCACAGAACAACGACCGCGTGTTGCTCAAATGGGTGCCTGGCGGGCAAACCCAGGCTTGCCAGTCACTCTCCAACACATTGAAAGCTGCCTTGACCAAACAGTATCCGGGTATCGACCAACTCGACCTGCACGTCCAGGCCTGCGGCCTGCAAGCGTTGGAACGCCATCCACGCTCTGGCAAGCACCTGTCGATCATCGACCGCCGCACCTATGCTCCGTTGACAGCGAGGCACGCCGGATGAGCAGCGTGGTCATCCGAGCGTTCAGGCCCACGGATGGCGTCGGAACCAGCGAATTGTTCCGCCGGGTTTACGGCGATCACTACGTCTCACCAGACGTCTACCTGCCACACATGATTGGCCTGCACAACCTGCTGAACCGTTGGCACTCCATGGTCGCCGTGGAGGATGAGCGCGTGGTCGGTCATGCCGCATTGTGTCGGCAGACGGCCGATGGTGAAGACGCGGAACTGGCCCTGATCGCGGTGGACCCCGCGGTGCAGGGCGGCCAGATTGCGACGCGCCTGGGGCAGCAATTACTCGACAGCTGCCAGGACCTCGGACTTGCCAGGCTGTCAATCAAGCAAGTCACCAGCCATTGCTACAGCCAGCGTCTGGCACAACGCCTGGGGTTCCATGACACCGGGCTGCTGCCTGACCATGTGCCCTCACCTTTCGCCACGGTCCACGCCGAAACCATCGTGGTCGGCAGCCAGGTGGTCAGCGGCCATCGCCGCCCGCTGCCGCACCTCAAATGGCCCGCGGCATGCCAATGGCTGACGCAACCCTTGGCATCGCTGTTTGGTACCTCGCTCGAGGCGCCCTTGCCTTCGGTACAGCCTTTTCAAATCCGACAGCTGCCCGGAAGAATCGACATTGTGGCCGGGTACATAGGCCTTCGCCTGGCCGGGCAACTGCTGCGCTTGCCGGCCCATTGGTCACTTTCAGTGCGACTCGGACTGCGTCAGCAATTCGCCGACGATTACCAACGATTGATGGACGCCGGATTCATCTTCACCGGGATCATGCCTGCCGAAGGCGACCCCGGCTGGCAGGCGCTGTTTCACCGTGGCGCCCTGGATCGCCCGCTCACCTTGCATTCAGAGCCGATGCAACGGCTCCACGAACAAGTGCAAGCCCAAGGGCACATCTGGAGGAGCGCCCAGGCAGGTTCGGCGGCTTGAAGATGAGTTGGCGCTAAAGCGCCCCAGGCTGTTTGCGCATGACCCTGTGGGAGCGAACCTGCTCGCAATGACGGCGGCAAGGTCGACACTGGCCAAGCTGAACCACCGCGATCGCGAGCAGGCTCGCTCCCGCAGGGTTCTGCGGTGGCGGGTGAATTTGCTCCGAACTTCGAATCAGCATCGCCCCCAACCTGACAACTCTGTAATCCGCCCCTCAGCCCACTGTCAGCTCACGCTCGCTACTCTGTTATCCTCCTCCCAAACTGTTCGACACGAGACTGTCCCCATGGCCAATCCCCTGCACCTGCTCGCCCTGAGCGCGTTTTTTGTCACCACCCTGGCCCAGGCCGCCGAACCGATCACCATTGACGTACACCGCGATACCAATTGCGGTTGCTGTAAAAAATGGATTTCACATCTGCAAGAAAACGGCTTCAAGGTCAACGACCATGTTGAAACCGACATGAGTTCAGTCAAACAACGCCTGGGTGTTGCGCCCAACCTGCGCTCCTGCCACACCGCCCAGATCAATGGCAAATTCGTTGAGGGGCATGTCCCGGCCGACCAGGTCCTGGCGTTGAGCAAAGGGAACGACCTGCTCGGTGTGGCCGCGCCTGGCATGCCCATGGGTTCGCCCGGTATGGAAACGGACGGCATGAGTGATGCGTATCAGGTGATCGGTCTGAAAAGCGACGGGACGCAAACCGTGGTGGCGGATTACCCGGCCCACTGATGGGCGAGGCTTACATCGGCTTGTTCCTGGCGGCATTCGGTGCCGCCACCTTGTTACCGCTGCAATCCGAAGCACTGCTGGTTGGGCTGTTGCTCAGCGAACGCTATGAAACCTGGCTGTTGCTGGGGGTCGCCACCGTGGGCAACGTACTGGGCTCGCTGGTGAACTGGTGGCTGGGCACACGCCTGGAGCAGTTCAAGGATCGGCGCTGGTTTCCGGTCAGTCCGGCGCATCTGGACAAGGCCCGCGTGCATTATCAGCGTTATGGGCGTTGGTCGCTGCTGCTCAGTTGGATGCCCATCATCGGCGATCCACTGACCTTGGTGGCGGGCGTGATGGGCGAGCCGTGGCGGCGCTTTGTGTTGATCGTGACCCTGGCCAAAGGGTTGCGTTATGGCGCACTCGCCCTCGCGACCCTGGGCTGGATGGGTTGAACGTTCGCGACTTTGGGTTGCCTGTGGTTAATGTCGCCATAATCGGGCCACGCCAGGATCGGCCGGATGCCCAAAGGAGATTGCCCATGTCGCGTTCCACTGCTCGCTGGTTACCCAGCCTGTTTCTGACGGCCGCCCTGCCGCTGTTCGCCCAGGCCGAAAACCCGCCTGAAGGCCCGGCCTATGGCCCGGAACTCCAAGGCTTCGAATACCCCTACACACTCAAGCACTTCCCCCTTCAGTCCCAGGGCCAATCGTTGCAAATGGGCTACATGGACGTGCCGGCCCAAGGCGAGGTCAATGGCCGCACCGTGGTGCTGATGCACGGCAAGAACTTTTGCGCCGCCACCTGGGGCGACTCGATCAAGACCCTCAGCGAGGCTGGTTACCGGGTCATCGCCCCGGATCAGATCGGTTTCTGTACGTCCAGCAAGCCCGCTCATTACCAGTACAGCTTCCACCAACTGGCAACCAACACCCAGGCCCTGCTCAAGGCTCTCGGGGTGCAGAAAAGCATTGTGCTCGGCCACTCCACCGGTGGCATGCTCGCCACCCGTTATGCCTTGCAGTTTCCCGATCAGGTCGAGCGGCTGGCGATGGTCAACCCCATCGGCCTGGAGGACTGGAAAGCCCTCGGCGTGCCCTACCGTACAGTGGACCAGTGGTACGAGCGCGAACTGAAACTCAGCGCCGACGGTATCCGCAACTACGAGCGCAAGACCTACTATGGTGGCCGCTGGAAACCGGAGTTCGAGCGCTGGGTGGACATGCTGGCCGGGCTGAACAAGGGGCCGGGGCACACGCAAGTCGCGTGGAATTCGGCGCTGATCTACGACATGATCTTCACCCAGCCGGTCTACTACGAATTCAAGGACCTGAAAGTACCGACGCTGCTGCTGATCGGCACCTCCGACACCACCGCCATCGGCAGCGACATCGCGCCGCCGGCCGTGAAAGCCAAACTGGGCCGGTATGAAGTGCTGGGCAAGCAGGTGGCTCAATTGATTCCCCAGTCGACCCTGGTGGAGTTCGCCCATCTGGGGCATGCCCCACAGATGGAAGAGCCGGACCGGTTCCACCAGGCCTTGCTGGGCTGGCTGAACAAACCCATTCCCTGACGAGGTGTTCCATGGCGGTGCAAATAGCAGTCATCGATGATTGGCAGGACGTAGCGCGGGACGTGGTGGACTGGTCGGTGCTCGATAGCATCGGCCAGGTGACATTTATTCATGAGTACCCTGCCGAGCGCGACACCCTCGCCGCGCGCCTGCACCGCTTCGAAGTGATCTGCGTGATGCGTGAACGCACGCCATTCGACGAAGGCCTGCTGCGCCGCCTGCCCAACCTCAAGCTGTTGCTCACCGGCGGCATGCGCAATGCCGCTCTGGACCTCAAGACAGCCGCAGAACTGGGTATCCAGGTATGCGGCACCGAAAGCTACAAGCACGCCGCCCCCGAGCTGACCTGGGCGCTGATCATGGCCCTGACCCGCAACCTGGTGCAGGAGGCCAATGCCTTGCGCGCCGGGCTATGGCAGCAAGGCTTGGGCGGCGACCTGCATGGCAAGACCCTGGCGATCCTCGGCCTGGGCAGCATCGGCACACGGGTAGCTCAGTTCGGCCAGGTCTTCGGCATGCGGGTGATTGCCTGGAGCCAGAACCTCACCGCTGAACGGGCCGCAGAAGTGGGTGTGACCTACGTGAGTAAACAGGAACTGTTCGAACAGGCTGACATTCTCTCGGTGCATCTGGTACTCAGCGAGCGCTCCCGCGGTTTGGTGGACGCCCAGGCGCTGGGCTGGATGAAACCCCACGCGCTGTTGGTCAATACCGCACGCGGTCCAATCGTCGATGAAGCCGCCCTGATCGACGCCCTGCGCGACAAACGCCTGGCCGGTGCCGCCCTGGACGTCTTCGCCGAGGAACCCCTGCCATCCGACCACCCGTTCCGATCCCTGGAAAATCTACTGGCCACACCGCACGTGGGTTACGTCACCCGGAACAATTATCAGAAGTTCTATTCCTTGATGATCGAAGACCTGCAAGCCTGGGCGGCCGGCAAACCGATCCGCCTGTTGACCCCCACTGGCGACTGAACACGTTTTAAGTGGGAGCAAGCCTGCTCCCACAGAAACAGCGTATTTCCGGGCCAACAATGGCCACTAAAATGCCTCTATTTCACCCGCCCCCTGATGGTGCATCGCGCCATTGCATCGCGCACGCCGATGAAACACCCCCATTCCCCATACACCCATTACGTTTCCAGAAACTGCACTTCGTCGGTGCGTATCCCGCTTTGTCGTGTAAGACATTGCCGCCAACAAAGCTGATTGTCGGACAATTCGACGAAGCGCGCCGCACCGCTCTAGGTTCTGACCTAGACTGCCAAACCGGGGAGAAAACCGACCGGTCGTCCAGACGAAAAAAAGTGGAAACTTTTCGCAACGGCGACGGGTCAGGTTAGAGGTAGGGCAACAACGGCTGGTGCAGTCCTTGCAAGTCCTTGAAGCAGCCCCTTCACCTGATTCGCTTAACCGCATTGGGCAGCGCTTTGCTTACCTTGCGTAGCGCTTGTGCGCCTGGCCGCAGGATTCGGCCAATGAAACAACAGCTCTGGCGCTTGCCGGAAACAGATCGAGAAAATGGGAGAAAGTTATGATCAGTGCTGCCTTGGAACCACAGCAAGTCCGTTCTCAACTTCCGCTGGCGACTGACTCGCCGACGGCACCGGTGCTGGCCACCGGCGGCAAGGCACTGCTCCCGGTCGTCAGGCAGAATCCCAATCGCAAGAAGGTATTGTTCGTAACCTCGGAAATTGCCGACCTGGTCAAAACCGGCGGCCTGGGCGATGTTTCTTCCGCCCTGCCCCGGGCCATGGCCGGCCTGCATGACGTGCGAGTCCTGATCCCCGGTTACCCGCAGGTGATGAACAGCGGCAACCCGATCCACATCATCGGTGAACTGGGCGGCCACGCCGCGCTGCCGCCCTGCAAGATCGGGCGCATGGACATGGCCGACGGCCTGGTGATCTACGTACTGATCTGTCCGGAGCTCTTTGCCCGTGAAGGCTCACCCTACGGGGCCAACAACGGTCGCGACTGGCCCGACAACCACATTCGCTTCGCCCGACTGGGCCTGGCCGCGGCGGATATCGCCGCCAACCTCGCCCAAATCCACTGGTGCCCCGATCTGGTCCACGCGCATGACTGGCCGGCCGGTCTGGCGCCGGCCTACATGCACTGGCGTGGGCAACGCACGCCTACCCTGTTCACCATTCACAACCTGGCATACCAAGGCGTAGTGAGCCTGGCCTCCTGCCCGGAGCTGGGTATCCCGGAGCACGCGCTGCAACAGGAAGGCATGGAGTTCTACGGCAAGTTGTCGTTTCTCAAGGCCGGCATGGCCTACTCCAGCCATATCACCACGGTTAGCGCCACCTACGCCCAGGAAATCACTACCCCGGCATTCGGTTGCGGGCTCGACGGTTTTCTTGCGGCTAAAACACAACAAGGCCTGCTCAGCGGCATTCCCAATGGCATCGACGAGAGTTGGGACGCGGCCACCGATACGCACTTGTTCCGCCAGTTCGCCATGGGTGACTGGGAAGGCAAAGCCGTGAACGCGGCTCATGTACGCGATCTGTTCGGTCTCGACGACTCCAGCGGCCCGCTGTTCGCCGTGGTTTCGCGCCTGGTGTACCAGAAAGGCCTGGACCTGACCGAAGCCGTCGCCGAGTTCATCGTCGAATCCGGGGGCCAGATCGCGATCATCGGTCGCGGCGAACCGGAGGAAGAGCAAGCCATGCGTGAACTGGCGCTGCGTTTTCCCGGACGCATCGGTGTACGCATCGGCTTCAACGAAACCGACGCGCGGCGGATGTTCGCCGGCAGCGACTTTCTGCTGATGCCTTCACGCTACGAGCCCTGCGGCTTGAGCCAGATGTACGCCCAGCGCTTCGGCTCGCTGCCGGTGGCACGCAATACCGGCGGGCTGGCGGACACCATCGAAGACGGCATCACCGGCTTCCTGTTCGATGAGTCCACCGCCGAAAGTTACAAACAGGCATTGAGCCGGGCCTTCAAGGTCTTCGAGTTCCCTGACCTGCTCAACGCGATGCGCTGCCGGGCTATGTCAGCGCCATTCAACTGGTGCAAGGCCGTGGAACCCTACGCCGAACTCTATGAACAGCTAGTGGCCAAGTCACTGGGTAAATCGGCCAGACAATGAGGTAACAATGCCGTCAAGGACGCCTGAAACCTGGACCCATGGCGCGGTCATGCTCGATGCCGAGCACACCCGCTTCGCCCTCTGGGCCCCGGATGCTTTTTTTGTGAGTGTCGAGCTCGACACTGGAGATTCAATACCGCTACTGCCCCAGGCCGATGGCTGGTTCATGATCCAGACCCGTTGCCCCGCCGGCACTCGTTATCGCTACAACATCGACGGCGAACTGGAGGTTCCCGACCCGGCGTCCCGCGCCCAGGCCGGTGACATTGACCGCCACAGCGTGGTGGTCGACCCTCATGCTTACCGATGGCGCCATACCCAATGGTCCGGGCGCCCCTGGCATGAAGCTGTGATCTATGAGTTGCACGTCGGCGCCCTCGGTGGTTTCCAAGGCGTCGAACAGCACCTGGCGCGCCTGGCTGGATTAGGGGTAACCGCCATCGAACTGATGCCGCTGTCGCAGTTTCCCGGTGACCGTAACTGGGGCTACGACGGCGTCCTGCCCTACGCTCCCCAGGCCTCCTACGGCACGCCGGAACAGCTCAAGCACTTGATCGACAGCGCCCACGGCCACGGGCTGGCGGTGATTGTGGACGTGGTCTACAACCATTTCGGCCCCGACGGCAATTATCTGCACCGTTACGCAAAAGGTTTTTTCCGCGAAGACAAGCACACCCCCTGGGGCGCGGCAATTGACTTCCGGCGCCGCGAGGTGCGGGACTTCTTTATCGACAATGCGCTGATGTGGCTGCTGGAATACCGTTTCGACGGACTGCGCCTGGACGCCGTGCATGCGATCGAAGATCCGGATTTTCTCCAGGAACTGGCCGCCAGGGTGCGCGAACAGGTAGATCCGGTTCGGCATGTCTGGTTGACCGTGGAAAACGAACACAACCAGGCCAGCCTGCTGGAGCACGGCTATGACGCCCAGTGGAACGATGACGGGCACAACGCCCTGCACGTGCTGCTGACCGGCGAAACCGACGCCTATTATGCTGACTATGCCCAAGAGCCGACGGAACAATTGGCACGCTGCCTCAGCCAGGGCTTTGTCTTCCAGGGCCATATCAACCGCCACGGCGAGCCCCGGGGCGAACCCAGCGGTCACCTGCCCCCCAGCGCCTTCGTGCTGTTTCTGCAGAACCACGATCAGATTGGCAACCGGGCACTGGGTGAACGCCTGCACCAACTGGCCCCGCCTCAGGCCGTGCAAGCGGCGACGGTCTTGTTGCTGTTGTCGCCGATGATTCCGCTTCTGTTCATGGGCGATGAAGTAGCCGCCCGGCAACCCTTCCTGTTTTTCACCAGCCATCACGGCGAGCTGGCGGAGCTGGTTCGTGAGGGTCGGCGCAACGAGTTCAAGGCGTTCAGTGCCTTTGCCGATCCCGAAAAGCGTGAACGCATCCCGGACCCTAACGCGGCTGATACCTTCGAGGTGTCGAGGCCTGAGCTGGAGGCGCAGCACGCTGAGCAACTAGCCAGTGAAACACTCTATCGACAACTGCTGAAAATCCGCCGTGAAGCGATCGTCCCGCGCTTGCCCGGAGCCCAGGCCTTGGACGCCGAAGTGCTGGGCCATGGCGCAGTCAGCGCACGCTGGCGCATGGGCGACGGCAGCGTGTTGCGCATTGACCTGAACCTCAGCGATCAGCCGGTCAAGCATACCGCTCAAGAAGAGGCCGAGATTCTTTTCGAACATCCGCAGCACGCCATGGGTCTGTTGCAGCAAGGGGCCCTGGCGCCCTACAGCGCGCTGGTCAGTCTGACGCACGCGGCAAACTTGCCCAACATCACTGGAGAGCGCCTATGAGCGATGCGCAACTGGAAATTCTCGCCGGCCGAGCGGGCCTGGCGGTGGACTGGATCGACGCCAACGGCCGGGCGCAGAAAGTCTCGCCCGCCGTCTTGCGTTCAGTCCTCATCGGTCTGGGCCATCCAGCCGGGACCGCCCAGGAAATCGACGCCAGCCTGCTGCAATTGCAGCAGGACCAACAGAATCATCAATTGCCACCGCTGATCACCGCCGATGTCGGCGCCAGCGTGGATCTGAGCCGCTACTTCGAAGCCGCCACGCCCTGCGAAATCCAGCTCGAGGATGGTGCCACACTGAACCTGAAACTCGACGCCGACGCCAGGTTGCCGGGGATGGTCCCGGTGGGTTACCAGCACGTCAGCATCCAGGACCAGCATTTCACCCTGGCGGTCGCGCCAGCACATTGCTATAGCGTGGCCGATGCGGTGGATAATCCGACGCCCCGCGCCTGGGGCCTGAGCGCGCAGTTATATGCGCTGCGCCGCCCCGGCGACGGAGGTTTCGGTGACACCCAGGCCCTGGAGGAGTTGGTACGGGTCGCCGGCGAGCGCGGTGCCGACGCCCTGGCGATCAGCCCGATGCACGCGATGTTCAGCAGCGACACCGGCCGTTACAGCCCCTATTCACCGTCCAGCCGGCTCTTCCTCAACAGTCTCTATGCCGCGCCGGGCACCGTTCTCGGCGAACGCGCGCTGCGCGCGGCCATTGACGCCACTGGTTTGACCAACCAACTGCGCAATCTGGAAGAACAACCGCTGGTGGATTGGCCCGTGGCGGCCCAGGCCAAGCAGAAAGTCCTGCGCGCCCTGTACGACGGCTTCAGCCAGGGCGAGCATCCATTGCATGAGGATTTCAGCAGTTTCCGCCACACCAGCGGCGAACCCCTGGAGAATCATTGCCGCTTCGAAGCCCTGCAGGCCGAACGTGCGGCTCGGGGAGAGAGCCTGGACTGGCGCCATTGGCCCGAAGAATGGCGCAACCCGCGTAGTTCGACGCTGGCGCATTTTGCCGAGGAGAACGCCGACGAAATCGGCTTCTACGCGTTTTGCCAGTGGCTGATTACCCGGTGCCTGGAGCGCGTCCAGAGCGCGGCTAAATCCAGCGGCATGGGCATTGGCCTGATCGCTGACCTGGCAGTAGGCGCCGATGGTGGAGGCAGCCAGGCCTGGAGTCGGCAGGATGAACTGCTCGCCTCGTTGACCGTGGGCGCACCGCCGGACATCCTCAACCGCTCCGGCCAAGGCTGGGGCATCTCGGCATTCTCGCCAGAGGGGTTGGTACGCAATGGTTTTCGCGCGTTCATTGAGATGCTACGGGCCAACTTCGCCCACGCCGGCGGCTTGCGCATCGATCATGTGATGGGCTTGCAGCGCCTGTGGGTGATCCCCAACGACGCCCCGCCCAGCGATGGCGCCTACCTTTATTATCCGGTGGACGACCTGCTGCGTCTGCTGGCCCTTGAATCCCATCGCCATCAAGCCATCGTCCTGGGCGAAGACCTCGGCACCGTGCCCGAGGGCCTTCGCGAGAAGCTCAGCGCCCGGTCGATCCTCGGCATGCGCGTGCTGTTGTTCGAACAGGACAACACCCACTTCAAACCCATCCTCGACTGGCCGGACAATGCCCTGGCCACGACCAGTACCCATGACTTGCCGACCCTCAATGGCTGGTGGCACGGCCACGATATCGACTGGAATGCCCGGCTGGACCTGATCGATTCCCACACCGAGATGGACTGGCGCAGACACCGCGAGCGTGAACGTGAAGGCCTGAGCAATGTGTTGAATCAGGACCCGCAGAACTTTCGTGAAGAACACCAGGATACCGACGAGATACTCGACGCCAGTGTGCGTTTTCTCGGCCATACCCGTGCGCCGCTGGTGTTGCTGCCCCTCGAAGACGCCCTGGGCATCGACGAGCAGGCCAACCTGCCTGGCACTACCGATACCCACCCCAACTGGCGGCGTCGCCTGGCGTGTGACAGCCAGGTGCTGCTGGATGACCCGGGCGCCGCCCGGCGTCTGGAAATCCTCGCCTGCGCAAGGCTTCAGGCGAACGAGCGTGACCGATGAATCAGACGTTGATCCAACCATTGCGGGCGACCCTTCGCCTGCAATTTCATAAAGGCTTCACCTTGGACGATGCCATCCCCCAGGTGCCGTACTTCGCATCGTTGGGCATCAGCCATATTTACGCCTCGCCACTGCTCAAAGCCCGCGCCGGCTCCATGCATGGCTACGATGTGGTCGATCCGACCCAGGTGAACCCGGAACTGGGCGGCGAAGCGGCGCTTCGACGCCTGGTCGCCAGCCTGCGTGAGCACCGAATGGGGTTGATCCTCGATGTCGTGTCCAACCACATGGCCGTCGGCGGCAATGACAATCCCTGGTGGCAGGACCTGCTGGAATGGGGACGTTTGAGCCCCTTCGGCGAGTTTTTCGATATCCAGTGGCATTCTCCCGACCCCTTGATGGAGGGCCAACTGTTGCTGCCGTTTTTAGGCAGCGACTACGGAGTGGCCTTGCAGGAAGGCACCCTGAAGTTACGCTTCGATGCCACACAAGGCAGCTTCCTGGCCGAGCATTACGAGCATCACTTCCCTATCTGCCCCATGCAGTACGGCGAATTACTCAAACCTGCCGAAACGCTGCCATCCGAACAGGCCGAATCCCTCAAGGCGTTGGCCGAGCGTTTTACCACGCTGAACTACCAGACCGACGCCCATACCCTGGCCCGACCGCTGCAGCAGCAATTGCAAGAGCTGGCCAGCCAGCCAGGTATCCAGGCCACCATCGAAGAGAACTTGCGCGCCTACGACTCCCGGCAACCCGAGGGGTTCGAGCGTCTGCATCAATTGCTGGAGCGCCAGAGTTACCGGCTCGCCAGTTGGCGTACGGCGGCGGACGACATCAACTGGCGGCGCTTTTTCGACGTTAATGAGCTGGGTGGCCTGCGGGTCGAGCGCCCCGCGGTGTTCGAAGCCACCCACGCCAAAATTTTCGAATTGATATCCGAAGGATTGGTGGACGGCTTGCGGATCGACCACATCGACGGTCTTGCCGATCCTCGCGGCTACTGCCGCAAATTGCGCAGGCGTCTTGATTCGCTTTCGCCCTCGCGGCACCTGCCCATTTTCATTGAGAAAATCCTCGGCGATGGCGAGAGCCTGCGTCGGGACTGGAACATCGACGGCAGTACCGGTTACGAGTTCATGAACCAGATCTCGTTGCTGCAGCATGACCCGGCCGGTGCCGAACCCCTTGCCGAGTTCTGGAGTCGCCACAGCGAGCGACCGGCGCACTTCATCGAAGAAGCGCGTCTGGCCCGTCAACAGATTCTCAATGGCTCCCTGGCCGGAGACTTCGAAAGCGTCGCCCAGGCCCTGTTGCAAGTCGCGCGGGACGACGTGATGACCCGTGACCTGACCCTCGGCGCCATTCGCCGCGCGTTGCAGGAACTGATCGTGCACTTCCCGGTGTAC
The DNA here is from genome assembly GCF_032614175.1 of Pseudomonas sp. P105. Lineage (NCBI taxonomy): Bacteria > Pseudomonadati > Pseudomonadota > Gammaproteobacteria > Pseudomonadales > Pseudomonadaceae > Pseudomonas > Pseudomonas sp. P105. Next base: position 2,906,770 of record NZ_CP126693.1, on the reverse strand, counting down.
CGCACCTACATCAACCCGCTCGGCCGCTCCAACGAAGACGATGTGTTTTTTCGTCAGGCCCTGGAAGACGCCCGACAGACCCTCAGCGAAGCCGACTGGCCGGTGCTCGACTACCTGGCCGACTGGCTCGGCGGCATGCCCTGGCGGGATCGCCCACGGGGTGGTCAGCGCAAACGGCTGCGCCATGCTTGCGTGCGCTTCCAGCAACTGACCTCGCCAGCCGCCGCCAAGGCCGTGGAAGACACGGCGCTTTATCGTTCGGCAGTACTGCTGTCGCGCAATGACGTGGGCTACAACACCGAACGGTTCAGCGCCCCGCCGCAAGCGTTTCATGACGCCTGCCTCGAGCGCCTGGAGCATTTCCCTGACAACCTGATGACCACCGCCACCCATGACCATAAGCGCGGCGAAGACACCAGGGCGCGGCTGGCGGTCATCAGCGAACGAGCTGATTGGTACATGGCGTGCGTGGACCAGTGGCGCATTCTTGCGCCATCGCTGCACAGCGACCCCGCCGCTCCTTCAGCCGGTGATGAATTGATTCTGTACCAGGCGCTACTGGGAAGTTGGCCGCTAGACCTGGATGTGCACGACCACACGGCACTGGCCGACTACAACGAGCGCATGTGGCAATGGCAACGCAAGGCTTTGCGCGAAGCCAAGTTGCAAAGCAGTTGGTCGGCCGTCAACGACGCTTATGAGCAGGCGACCCAACTGTTCCTGGAGCGGCTGTTGCTCGGTGATGAGGGGCTGCCTCTGCGCAACGCCCTCGCCGAAGCGGTCCAGGTCATCGCCCCGGCGGGCGCCCTCAACAGTTTGGCGCAAACCTTGCTGCGCATGACTGTGCCTGGTGTACCGGACCTGTACCAGGGTAATGAGTTCTGGGATTTCAGCCTGGTGGATCCGGACAACCGCCGCCCGGTGGATTTCCTGGCGCGCCGCGAGGCGATGCAAACACCAGGCACCCCAGCGCAACTGGTAAGCACCTGGCGCGATGGCAGGGTCAAGCAAGCGTTGATCGCCAGGACACTGGCCGTGCGCACCGAACACTTGCAACTGTTCCAGCAAGGCCGCTATCAGCCACTGCAAGTGGTTGGCGCGCAGGCCGAACGGGTCCTGGCCTTTATGCGAGAGCATGAGCAACAACGGGCAATCATAGTGGTACCGATTCATGCAGCACGCCTGCTGGAAAACGGTGCCGTGCCGCTGGTGGCTGCATCGGACTGGGGCGACACCCGCGTATCACTACCGTTTGCCCGTGGGGATGAAAAACTGAAGGGACTTTTTTCCAGCGCGGCAGTCACACCCCAAAGGGAGCTGATGGTCAGCGACGCGCTGGGGGATTTCCCGGTCAATGTCTTTATCCAATCTTGAGTTCAGTCAGGAGCACTGCGATGAGTACCGACGATAAACGCATTCGTGAATTCGCCTATCAGATCTGGGAATCCGAGGGTAAGCCTGCCGGGCAGGAAAAACGCCACTGGGAGATGGCTCGCAAACTTGCCGAGGCCGAAGCCCTGGCACCGAGCAAACCCGCCAAGGCGGCCGGTAAACCAGCGGCGAGCAAGCCTGCCGCGACCAAGAGCACCGCAGCCAAGCCTGCCACGAAAAGCACTACGCCCAAGGCCAAGCCTGCAGCCAAACCTGCCGCTGTCAGCACCGCGGCGGAAAAACCTGTGGAGAAAAAGCCACGAGCGCCGCGCAAGCCGCCGGCTAACTGATCCATACCTGACATCCGCCTCAAGGGCATGCGCCCCCGTGCTGACAAGGGCGCGTGCTGACGCCACACCAGGCCGACGCCTGGGTGCGCGGTGTCCATCAATGGTGCCGCTAGGCGGCACAGCGGGAGCAAGCTGCCTCGCCACAGTGAAAAGAATAGATTTTAAGTGAACAGCATTGCCGTATCTGTCTGTCTTTTGCAGGAGCAACTATGACCCATCCAAAAAACACTACGCCGCCGCCCGTTATCGAGGCTTCGCGGATTCGTGAAGGGCTGCCTTTCCCGCTGGGTGCGACGTGGGATGGCCTGGGGGTCAATTTCGCGCTGTTCTCAGCGAACGCCACCAAGGTTGAACTGTGCATTTTCGATGATACCGGCGAAGTCGAGCTCGAGCGTATCGAGCTGCCGGAGTACACCGACGAGATTTACCACGGCTATCTGCCTGACGCCCATCCGGGGATGATCTATGGCTACCGGGTCTATGGCGCTTACGACCCGGAGAATGGCCACCGCTTCAACCCCAACAAACTGCTGATCGACCCCTACGCCAAGCAATTAGTCGGCGAGCTGAAGTGGTCCGAGGCACTGTTTGGCTACACCATCGGCCACCCGGACGGCGACCTGAGTTTCGATGAACGCGACAGCGCGCCCTTCGTACCCAAATGCAAAGTCATCGACCCGGCCCACACCTGGGGCAACGACCAGCGTGTCAGTGTGCCGTGGGACAAGACCATCCTGTATGAAACCCATGTTCGCGGTATCAGCATGCGTCACCCCTCGGTACCGGAAAACCTGCGAGGCACCTTCGCCGGATTGATGGTGGACGATGTGCTCGAGCACATCCGCAAGCTGGGTGTTTCATCGGTGGAGCTGCTGCCCGTCCACGCGTTCGTCAATGACCAGCACCTGCTGCACAAAGGCATGACCAACTACTGGGGCTACAACAGCATTGCCTTCTTCGCCCCGGACCCGCGTTACCTGGCCAGCGGCAAAATCGCCGAATTCAAGGAGATGGTTGCGCACCTGCACGAGGCCAACCTGGAAGTCATCCTCGACGTGGTCTACAACCACACCGCTGAAGGCAACGAGCAAGGCCCTACCCTGTCCATGCGCGGCATCGACAATGCCTCGTACTACCGGCTGATGCCGGATGACAAACGCTACTACATCAACGATTCCGGCACCGGCAACACCCTGGACCTGAGTCACCCGTGCGTGCTGCAGATGGTCACCGACTCCCTGCGCTACTGGGCCACGGAAATGCACGTCGACGGCTTCCGTTTCGACCTGGCGACTATTCTGGGTCGATACCACGATGGCTTCGACGAGCGCCACAGTTTCCTCGTCGCCTGTCGCCAGGACCCGGTGTTGCGCCAGGTGAAAATGATCGCCGAGCCGTGGGATTGCGGCCCTGGTGGTTATCAGGTGGGTGGGTTCCCGCCAGGCTGGGTGGAGTGGAACGACAAATTCCGCGACACGGTGCGCGCATTCTGGAAAGGCGACGACGGCCAACTCGCCGACTTTGCCAGCCGTATGACCGCCTCAGGCGAGATGTTCAACCAGCGCGGTCGTCGCCCATACGCCTCGGTGAACTTCGTAACCGCCCACGACGGTTTTACCCTGCACGACCTGGTGTCGTACAACGACAAACACAATGAAGCCAACGACGAAAACAATCAGGACGGCAGCAACAACAACCTGTCCTGGAACCATGGCGTCGAAGGCCCGACAGACGATCCTGAGATCAATGAACTGCGTCAGCGGCAGATGCGCAACTTCTTTGCGACCTTGCTGCTGGCCCAGGGCACGCCGATGATCGTCGCTGGCGATGAGTTCGCTCGGACCCAGCACGGCAACAACAACGCCTATTGCCAGGACAGCGAAATCGGCTGGGTCAATTGGGACCTCAGTGAGGATGGCGAGGCGCTGCTCAAGTTCGTCAAGCGCCTGATCAAACTGCGCCTGACCTACCCGATCCTGCGGCGCGGGCGGTTCCTGGTGGGCAATTACAACGAAGACCTGGGCGTCAAGGATGTCACCTGGCTGGCCCCCGATGGCAGCGAGATGACCACCGAGCAATGGCACGACGGCCACGGTCGGTGCCTGGGCATGCTGATGGACGGGCGCGCCCAGGAAACCGGTATTCGTCGCAAGGGTGGCAACGCGACCCTGCTTCTGGTGGTCAACGCCCATCACGACATCGTCAACTTCCGCCTGCCGGAAGTGCCCGAAGGCAGTTTCTGGACATGCATGGTCGACACTAACCAGCCAAAGGTGCGTGGCCAGGAGCGTTTCGATTTTGACTACGAATACTCCGTCACCGGCCGCTCGCTGTTGTTGTTCGAGTTGCAACGTGAGGAGGAGGAATAAACCTTCGATAAACGGGTGAAAAAACACAACCGCAGGGACGCGGTTTGTTCACCCGCTCAGTCCCCGCGCAGAAAAACAGCATTCGCAACAACATGGGGCGCGACGAATCGCCCAACATGATCAATACTTGGCGAGCGGTAGATTCCAGGATCGGAACATCGCCGCACGCAGTCAGGCCCTGGTGGGCACCACCGGGCAATCGGCCCGGTGCATGGCTGAAAGATTGAATACAAACAGGGACGTCTCTCATGAAACTCGCTTCTCGCTTGCCAGGTCGACAGCATCCGCAAATATGGAACAGCGCCCCCCAGCTGGCCGACATTCCAATCATCAGTACCCAGACCCTCATTCCCGCTGGCGCACGCGCCGTCATCCTTGCTCCACATCCGGGTGATGAGGTCGGTGCCTGTGGCGGTCTGCTCCAGTTGCTGAGCAATCTGGGTCATCCCATCTTGCTGATCTCGGTCACCGACGGCAGCATCAGCCATCCCGGCTCACCACTGTGGACCGATGAGCGCCAGCATGCCTACCGCCCCCATCCCCAGGAAAGCGTGGACGCCCTGCATCGCCTGGGGGTACCTGCCCGTGGCATGCAGTGGGTGCGCGGTGGTTTCCCGGAAAAAACCCTCGCCGACCATGAGGCCCAACTGAGCGCTTTCATCGCTCGGTACTTGAAGCCGGGCGACGTTGTGTTCAGTACCTGGCGCAAGGATGGTGACAGCGACCATGATGCCGTTGGCCGCGCCGGGGCCCTGGCCGCCGAAAGCATCAAGGCGGTGTTCATTGAGCTGCCGGTGTGGGCCTGGCACTGGCCGGTCCGTGAGCAAAACAAGATCCCTTGGCACCGGGCCCGCAAGCTGCGCCTGGATATCTGGACCACCGCCCGCAAACGTCACGCCATGCACGCCTATGCCAGCCAACTCAACGGCGAGCCCGCCAGCGGCATCGCACCGTTGGTGCCACGGGTCATTCTTGATCGCATGGGGTTGCCCTATGAAATTGTGTTCATCTGACCACCGCCAATCCAGTGTGAGGGATGTCACAAAAGCGATGCCCCCTACCCTGTGGGAGCGAGCCTGCTCGCGATAACGGTGGTTCAGCGGGTGACGTGATTGACCTGGCAACGGGGAAAAATCCGGAACTGCGGCAGCCACCATAAGTCGCATGAACAGGTACGTCTGATTCAGGAGTGAACGTGACTGGCGATCCCAACCGGCAAGCCGCCGATTCAACGCCGTTGGACACGCCCGCGGCGGTCCATCGGCTACGGGTTCTGACGGTCAATACCCACAAGGGTTTTACCGCCCTCAACCGTCGTTTCATATTGCCCGAGCTGCGTGAAGCGGTACGCAGCACCGGTGCCGACCTGGTGTTCCTGCAGGAAGTACTGGGCGAACACGACCGCCACGCTTCGCGCTACGAGAACTGGCCGCCAATGTCCCAGTACGAGTTCCTCGCCGACAGCATGTGGAGCGATTTTGCCTACGGCCGTAACGCGGTGTATCCCGATGGCCATCATGGCAATGCCTTGCTCTCCAAATACCCGATCCGTGAGTTTCGTAACCTCGACGTTTCCATCACCGGTCCCGAGCGGCGCGGACTGCTGCATTGCGTGCTGGACGTACCGGGTCATGCCGAGGTCCACGGAATCTGCGTGCACCTGAGCCTTCTGGAAAGCCATCGCCAGTTGCAGCTCAAATTGCTCTGCCAATTGCTGGATTCGTTGCCCGAAGACGCCCCGGTGATCATCGCCGGTGATTTCAACGATTGGCAGTTGCGCGGCAATACCGCCCTCGCCCGTCGCCAATACCTGCACGAAGCCTTCGAGCACCATCACGGTCGTCCGGCGAGGACCTACCCGGCCCGCTTCCCCCTGCTGCGTCTGGACCGTATTTACCTGCGCAACGCCACCAGCCATGCCCCGCAAATCCTGGGCAGCAAACCCTGGACACACCTGAGCGATCACCTGCCGCTTTGCGTGGAAGTGCATTTGTGAGGCCAAACACTGCTCTTTACCTGCAATACCTGTAAGTTCTGACAGTAGCGACGCTCGTTATTCGTTGTTAGGGTCCTTTCCATACAGCGAGCGTTGCCAGGCCCTGCGTGCCTTCTGTAGTGCAACCGATGCTGAAACCGGCATAACACGGGTGCCGATGCAGAGGGATAGCACATGAGCTTGCGCGATCAAGGTTTCAATCGGCTGTTCCACGCGGTATGCGTATCGGCCCCTTTCCTGTTATCCGCTCAATCTGCCATGGCGGCTTGCACATTGACGCCAACGGCGGGCGATGACGTTTATGTCTGTGACAGCGGCACCAGCCCTGGACTGACGGACCTTTCTGGCAACAACAGCCTGACAATGCCGGCCAATGGCAGCGGTATCATTCAGGGCGACGTCATTTTCGACGCCGGGATCGACCGCATCGAGATCAATGCCAACGGCGTGATTGACGGCGACGTCGAGCAAGGTTCGGAGGGCGATGAGTTCGTGATGAATGGCGGCAGGATTCTCTCCATCTCCCAAGGCGATGGCCTCGATCAGTTCACGATGACCGGCGGCACCATCGTCGATGCGTTCGAAGACGGCGACATTGCGCGAATGTCCGGCGGCAGCATCGGCCGGGTCGATATGAAACTCGATGACAATGTGTTCGACATGTCGGGCGGGCAGATCATCGGCAACCTGGTGGCCGGTTTCGGCCACGACACCATCATCCTGTCCGCAGGCCGTATCGGCGGCAACGTCAGCGTCAGCGGTGGCAACGACCGTATCACCGTGAGCGGTGGCGAAATCATCGGCGAAGTCCGGGCCAGTGCCGGCGATGACCGATTGCAGTGGAGCGGTGGCCTCATTCACTCGGCTGTTCTGATGGGTGAAGGCAGCGACACGGCGGTATTGCGCGCCCTTGACGAAACAGGGCTCGCCACCACGCCCAGTGTGGATGGCGGGTTGGGCCAGGACCTACTGACCTTTGAGAGCAGCACCTCCGGCACGGGAGCCCGTTATGCCAACTGGGAAACGATCAATCTGATCCGGGACTCACGCCTGGATCTGGATGACGCGCTGGTGCTAGGTGATAGCGCCACTGGCACCGGGACGCTGACGATCGATGACAGCAGCACCCTGACGTCGACCCAGGGCAGCGTCGCGCCGTTTACCGCCGGCCAGCTGGCAACCCTCAACAACAACGGGATCATTGACCTCACCCGCGAGAACACCCGCACCGACGACACCCTCACCGTGCAAGGCAACTATGTCGGTACGAACGGCCAGTTGCGCCTGCAGACGGTGGTCGGCGCCGACGACTCTTCCAGCGACAAACTGGTGGTCGATGGCGGAACACTCACAGGCAGCACGTCCATTACGGTCACGAACCTGGGCGGCATGGGCGCACAAACCACCCAGAACGGCATCGAGCTGGTCCAGGCTCAGGGTGGCGCGGTCAGCGACATCGGTGCCTTCTCGCTGGCGCAATCGGTCTCGGCCGGCGCCTTCGATTATCGTTTGTTCAAAGGCGGCGTGGCCGGCAATGAAAACAGCTGGTACCTGCGCTCAGACTTGGTCGCCGGACCGATAGCGGCGCCCAGCTCGACGTTGCCGGCCTTGCCAGCGGCAGTGCCCGGTGCCGCGCCCATCCCGTTGTACCGCCCGGAAGTGCCCAACTGGTCGGTGCTGCCTCCCGCCGCCGCGCAACTGACCCTGATGGCCTTGGGCACGTTCCATGATCGTCAGGGCGACCAGCGCCTGCTTACCGAAACCGGTGCGTTTGGAGCAGGTTGGGGCCGGGTCTACGGCAAGGATCTGGACCAGACCTGGGCCGGCACGGTGACCCCGCGGCTGGACGGGTCCATCAAGGGTTTTCAGGTGGGCAACGATTTGTACAGCGCGCCGATGTCCGGCGGCCAAACCCAGCGCATCGGTTTCTTCGTCGGCCATACCGAACTCAATGGCAAGGTCGACGGTTTCAACCTGGGCTTTGAGGGCCGACACGCCGGCAAGATAGAGCTCGACGGCGACAGCTACGGGTTGTACTGGACACTCACCGACCCCAGCGGCGGCTATGTCGACGCGGTGGTGATGGGCACACGGTTCAACGGCGACAACCGCTCCGAACGCGGTCTCAAAATCGATAATCGCGGGCACGCCCTGACCTTGTCGGCAGAGGCCGGTTATCCATTCGCTGTCACTGCTGACTGGGTCCTGGAACCCCAGGTCCAAGTCATCCATCAGAAGATCTCTCTGGATACGCAGGACGACGGGGTCTCAAGGGTCGAGTTCGATGCCGATAGTGCCTGGACCGGTCGCCTCGGCGCCCGGCTCAAGGGTCGCTACCTGGTCAGCGGCACGCCGGTGGAGCCCTATCTGCGGGCCAATGTCTGGCACACCTTTTCCGGCACCGATACGGTGACATTCGACGATGCCCATCGGATCGAGACCCAGCAGCGCGCCTCCACCGGCGACCTGGGCGTCGGCGTCATCGTGAGCCTGGCATCCACGGTCAGCATCTATGCGGCGACGGACTACAGCCATGACCTCGACAGCACGCAACAACGCAGTGTGTCGGGCAACATCGGCGTTCGAATCAAATGGTGAGTCGATGAACCAGAGGGGAAACGGTGGATTGACGTCAATTCACTGATCTGGATAACCGAAAAAAATCAGTTATTTATTGGCTCTGATTTCAGTTTGCCATTCATCGTTCATTTTCTTGACGCGACGGCACCGGTCTTCTTGACTACAACGTACTACCCCCGGAAATACAGTCAGGGGCAAGCCTCGGAACCCCGCTACAGCGGACGGCCCGAGGTTTGCCTCAATCCATTCGGTCGCCCCTCGTTCGGGGTAGGAGAGACGCCATAAGCGAGAAACGCATGCGATTGCAAGGCAGGCCCCCATGAAAACTTCCCTCCGTCCACAAGAGATCACTACCACTTTCTACACAATCTCGACTTCGTTGTTACTGTGTTCGTCCATGGAGGTATGGGCCTGGCCCGCCGAGCAGACGTCGCAACCCTGGTATGACCGAACACAGTCCGACAGCCAGGGCGCCGCCTCCATAAACACTGACCCCACCTCCAGCAAGAGTCCCGCCCTCTTCACCTTGCGAAACGACAGCGGCCATACCCAACGCGTGGGCCTGATCAGTGGACAGAACCAGGTCATCACCCGCGTCAATGGCACGCTGGTGACACCGGCCATGGCCGAGCCCGGCAAAGAAGCACTGAACCTGCAAGGCACCCATCTGGGCGCGTACTGGAGCCTGACCGGTCCGGCAGGCTGGCATGTGGATCTGAGTGCCAGCGGCGGGCGCGTCAACGGTTACAGCCGCACCGAGCAAGGCCAGCGTCAGGCCGCTGAAGGCAATGCCGTCACGTTGTCGGTCGAAGGCGGTTTTCCCATCGGTATCAGCGACCATTGGGTGGTCGAACCCCAGGCGCAACTGATCAACCAGCGCATCACCCTTGACAACCCCAATGCCGAGAACGGCTCCGGCAACGAACTGAGCACCTGGAGCGGGCGCGTCGGGGCACGCCTCAAAGGGACGTATCAGGTCAACGGCCTGGGCGTGGAACCCTACGTGCGCACCAACCTTTGGCACACGGTCCAGAGTGCCGACACCTTGACCCTGGACAAAGTCGACAAGATCAGCAGCAGCCGCAAATCTTCCACCGTCGAGGTAGGGCTGGGGTTGGTGGCGCGGGTTACACCGGTGGTGAGCCTCTACATCAGCGCTGACTACAGCAGCGACGTCGACGACAACGACCTCAACGGGCTGATCGGCAGCCTGGGGGTACGGATGCGTTGGTAAACCAGCGCTTCAGGGCGGGTCGCAGCCATGTGTTGGCGACTCGCCATGCCAACCGACAATGAGTCCAGCCTGCCCGCCTCCACACCTGCCTGACGCCGATAAAATCCTGTCCCTCGCCCCCCGGCACTTAAAACGCACCGCCATTTGGGCGTATAACCCTAAAAGCGATTTACGCCTGAAAGCCGTCAGCCCATGGCTCATTTCATTGATGGAGTAACGACATGACCCAAGCCAACCTCTTCGCCAACCTGTTTCCCAGCGCTGCCGATATTCCGCAGGCCTACCGCCTCGAGGGACAGATCGAGCAGCGCGAATACCTGATCGATGGCGTGCTGCAAACCTGGCAAGGGCCGCTGGCAGTTGTTCGCAGCCCGGTGTACCTGGCAGGCCCGCAGGGGGACGAACAAGTGATACTGGGCAGCACGCCGCTGCTGGATGCACAGACCGCGCTCACCGCCCTGGACGCGGCCGTCCGCGCGTACGACCGCGGCCAGGGCCAGTGGCCAACGATGCGCGTTGCAGAACGCATCCGCCATGTGGAGGCGTTCTTGGCGCGCATGCGCGAACAACGCGAGGCGGTGGTCAAGTTGCTGATGTGGGAAATCGGCAAGAATCTCAAGGACTCCCAAAAAGAATTCGACCGCACCTGCGATTACATCGTTGACACCATCAACGCCCTCAAGGAACTGGACCGCCGCTCCAGCCGTTTCGAGCTGGAACAGGATACGCTCGGACAGATCCGCCGCGTGCCACTGGGCGTGGCCTTGTGCATGGGACCCTACAACTATCCGCTGAACGAAACCTTCACCACGTTGATTCCGGCATTGATCATGGGCAATACCGTGGTGTTCAAGCCGGCCAAGCTCGGCGTACTGCTGGTGCGGCCGCTGCTGGAGGCATTTCGCGACAGCTTCCCGGCCGGTGTGATCAATGTGATCTACGGCAGCGGCCGGGAAACCGTCAGCGCGCTGATGGCCAGCGGCAAGATCGACATCTTTGCCTTCATCGGCACCAACAAAGCTGCAAGCGATCTGAAAAAACTCCATCCGCGCCCGCACCGTTTACGTGCCGCCCTGGGCCTGGACGCAAAGAACCCGGGCCTGGTTCTGCCGGATGTGGATCTGGACAACGCCGTCAGCGAGGCGCTGACCGGCTCGCTGTCTTTCAATGGCCAGCGCTGCACCGCATTGAAGATCCTGTTTGTCCACGAAGACCTGGCACCGGCATTCATCGAGAAGTTCAACGCCGGGCTGGCTGCCCTGAAACCTGGCATGCCGTGGGAAGATGGCGTGGCACTGACACCGTTGCCCGAAGCGGGCAAGGTCGATTATCTGCAGGCGCTGGTGGCCGATGCCGCCGCCAAAGGTGCGCAGGTGACGAATGAACACGGTGGCGAATCCCGCGGTTCGTTCTTCTATCCGGCCGTGCTCTATCCGGTGAACACTGCAATGCGGGTCTACCACGAAGAACAGTTCGGCCCGGTCGTCCCCATCGTGCCGTACCGCGACCTCAATACCGTGGTCGATTACGTGCTCGAGTCCGATTTCGGCCAACAGTTGAGCATCTTCGGCAACAACCCGGCCGAAGTCGGCAAACTGGTGGACATCTTCGCCAACCAGGTCGGACGCATCAACATCAACGCCCAATGTCAGCGTGGCCCGGACACGTTCCCGTTCAACGGCCGGAAAAACTCGGCCGAGGGCACATTGTCGGTCCACGATGCGCTGCGCACCTTTTCGATCCGCACGTTGGTGGCGACCAAGTTCCAGGACAGCAACAAGGCGCTGATCAGCGACATCATCCGCGGGCGGGACTCTAACTTCCTGACCACCGACTACATCTTCTGACCCGCGCCGAACGATGGGTTATGGCAGGGCTGGACGGCGCACCTTGATGCCCCAGCCCTGCTGCATGCCGGCGGCCGCCAGCAGGATCGCTGCCACACCCAGCCACTGCAGCAACTCGAGGCGATGACCGAAGGCGAACCAGTCGACGAAAATCGCCGCGATCGGATAGATGAACGACAATGCGCCGGTCAATGCGGTGGGTAGCCGTTGAATCGCGCTGTATAACAACACGTACATCACGCCGGTATGAACCATGCCCAGGGTTACCAGGCTAGCCCAGGCCTCGGGCTGCTGCGGCAACGCCGAAAAGTTCGCCCAGGGTGCCAACAGCAACACACCGGTGCTGACCTGAATCAGCGCGATCAAGTGCGGCGGTGTCCCGGTCAGATGCTTGATGATCAACGCCGCAATGGCGTACAGCAAGGCAGCGCCCAGCGCCAGGGCGATACCCGTCAGATAGTCGCCGCCACCCTGCCCTTGCTCACCGTGGGCGCTGACGATGGCCAACATGCCGAGAAACGACACCGCCAGCCAGAACAGCTTTTGGGCGGTGATTTTTTCCCCCAGCAACAACGCCGCCAATCCCACCAGCATGAACGGCTGAACGTTGTACACCGCCGTACCGATGGCAATCGACGCGCGGGAGTACGAAGCAAACAGCAGCACCCAGTTGCCCACGATCGCCACGCCACTGAGCACCGCCAGCAGGAAGGTGGTGCGCGTCAGGAGACCCGGACGCAAGAATCCGAAACCGGCGCAAATCAGCAGCAAGGTCGCAGCACCGAACACGCAGCGCCAGAACACCACGTCCAGCACCGGCACACCGGAAACCAGCACGAACCAGCCGATGGTTCCGGAAATCAACATGGCGGCGGTCATTTCCAGCGAACCGCGACGTAAGGTCTTGTCCATCTTCAGGCTCCTTCAGCAAGTGGGCACAGTATGCCGAGCCAAAGGGGCGCTCCTCCATGGCACGAGAAAGGCTAAACTGGCTTTCGACCTTTTTTATCAAGGCAACTTCGAGCATTGGCCTAACGGAGTGAAAAATGACTGACGACATCGACCAGATCCTCATCAGCGCGCTGATGGAAGACTCCCGGCGCTCCCTCAAGACCCTGGCAAACTTGAGCGGCCTGTCTTCCCCCAGCGTCGCCGAGCGCCTTCGAAGGCTCGAAGAGCGTGGCGTGCTCAGGGCGTACACCGTTGAAGTGGACCCCAAGTGCTTCGGCTACCAGCTCCAGGCGATTGTGCGTATTCGCCCGTTACCGGGGCAGTTGCAAGAAGTGGAACGGCAGATCCAGGCCATCGCTGAATTTACCGAATGTGACAAGGTCACCGGCGATGACTGCTTCATCGCTCGGCTGCATGTGCGTTCGATGGAGCAACTGGACACGTTGCTGGACAAGCTCAATGTTCTGGCAGAAACCAACACTGCCATCGTCAAGAAGACTCCGGTCAAGCGGCGACTGCCACCCATGGCATGAACCTGACCCGGCCTCGGTGTCATCCGAGGCCGGGATTTATGTTACTCGAGGTCTTCCAGCTCAGGACTGCGCTGCACTTTTTGCACCTCATCCTGAGGCGCATTGCTTGCTTTCATCAATTTTAGCGGCACGATTTTTTCACAAGCATTCTTGCCATCGGCATAGACGCCACTGTGGTTACATTTCCAGTCATAGAAGTTGGCCAAGGCCGCGGACAATTGCAGGCTGTAGTCCGTGCTTTGGGTGCCCGGCGTAAAGGGTTGGCCGGCGGGGATGTTCTGGAACCATTTCATCCACTCTTCAGTACCCGGCGCTGGTGGGTTGGCCTGGAAAGTCGGGTTCATGATCGCCAGTTGCTGGTATTCAGCGGTCATGTGACAGCTCAGGCATGAAGCCTGCGGGTTGTCCACCGGCCCATTGAGGCGTCCGTTCCAACCCAGGTGGGTCGGCGGCAGTTCTTTGGTATTGGCATTGATTGCGGTCTGCTTCAATGCCGGGTTGATTTTAGTTTCTGTCGGGGTCGGATTGGTGAACTCGCTGCTGGTCACTTCAGGGTCGTTACCCCACATGATTCCGACCGGCACCAGGTTTTCCCAGTCGCCTTTGCTTTTATCGATGCCGTTGTACTGAAAGGTCCCGAAGAGCCATCCGGTCTCGCTGACACGCGAGTCACGCACGGCAATGTCCATCTGGATCAATGCGACTTTTTTCACGACGCGATCAGTGGATGTAAACGTGACGGCGGTGTAGGCATCCAGCAGCAAGGGATTGGCCAACGACGGCACCGAATTGACATCGATGTCGGCATACAACGCCTTGCACACCACGGTGCCGTTGGGGAAGCTCTTGGGCTTTGAAGTGAAGCTCGGGTCAGGGTTCTGCGGATCTTTCCAGACCTGGCCGATGGTAAAGGCACCGATATCGTTATAGATCCCCACCGCATAAGTCTGACCGGACTCCAACTGTGTGTGAGCGAGCTGTTTAGGCTGAATCGGCGCCTCTCGAGTCAGCCCGTGGATGCCTTCACGCCCGCTCGGCCCGTAATGCTGCCAGGGCATGTGGTACCACTGGCGGACGGTGTTTTTCTGCACATTCCAGTTGGTCTCGGCGTTGCCCTCCAGACAGTATTGCTTGACGCCCTCCATATAGGCTCGCCAGGTTTCAAAATCATTGCTGCGTGTTGTTGGCAGAATCTTGAAGAACGCTGGCATCGACGCGGCGCCAGGGGCAGTGGTGGGATAGTTCTGGCTGAGCTGGAACGCAGGGCCGGAATATTCACTCTTGGGAGGGGCGAAGCCGAAATCAGGGAAGGTGCCGGCATTGGCCATGGACGACCCGCCGGCCAAGGTCATGAGTACAAGGATCTTTGCGTGGGACTTAATCATCGGTATCTCCTTATAGGGGCAACGCCTGCCAAATCATCGATCTCCTGATTGATGCGCAGGGCTTCCTTTGTTATGGGCCAGGGCGCGTTGCCCCCGCCGGCTCACGGTTAACGCTCAGTGACGTGCGTACACCTCCTTGGCGCCTGAAAAACGGGCGCAATCAGACCTGGCTCGGATAGCCGAATGCGAACGATATCGGGGGGGAACGTGGCGAAGATTTCGCGCGGTGGTTGACCGGTTTACCTCATGCCGCCCCTGGCAATGCAATCCCTTGTCATAGTTGTAGATCAATTATTCAAAGGCGCCATCACGATTCGGCTTTTTTGCGGGCAATTGGCCATAACGAAAAATCGGGGACGAAAAAAAGCCCGCCGAAGCGGGCTTTTCATATCACGCATGCAATCAGTCGTCGCGACCCATCAGGCCGAACAGCTGCAACAGGCTGACGAACAGGTTGTAGATCGATACATACAGGCTGATGGTCGCCATGATGTAGTTGCGCTCGCCGCCGTGGATGATGGCGCTGGTCTGATACAGGATGCAGACCGACGAGAACAGCACGAAGCCGGCGCTGATTGCCAGTTGCAGGCCGCTGATCTGGAAGAAGAAGCTGGCAACTACCGCACCGAGCAACACGAAGAAGCCTGCGGTGATGAAACCGCTCAGGAAGCTCATGTCCTTGCGGGAGATCAGCACGTAGGCCGACAGACCACCGAACACCAGCGCGGTCATGGCGAATGCCGAGCTGACCACTTCGGCGCCACCCTGCATTCCCAGGTAACGGTTGAGGATCGGGCCGAGCAGAAAGCCCATGAAGCCGGTCAGGGCGAAGGCCGAAACCAGGCCCCAGGCCGAATCGCGGAGCTTGTTGGTGAGGAAGAAAAGGCCGTAGAAACCGATCAGCACCACGAAGATGTTCGGGTAGCCGACGCGCATCTGTTGTGCAACGAAGGCCATCACACCGCTGAAAGCGAGCGTGAGTGCCAGCAGGCCATAAGTGTTGCGCAGGACGCGGCTAACCTCTAGCTGCTCAGCCTGCACGCTGTTGTTCACTGCGTAATCCTGTTCGCGCATGGCGACACTCCTCCGGTTTTGAAACATTCAGTGGCAAGGATGATAACAGACGCTCTGTAACAAGCTACGTAGAGAGTTTGACAGTGTGTTTCATTCGGGTATTATGGCGCCCGCAACGCAATACGGAGGTGTGGCCGAGTGGTTTAAGGCAACGGTCTTGAAAACCGTCGACTGTAACAGGTCCATGAGTTCGAATCCCATCGCCTCCGCCATCTTTATACGACAAAGCCCTGATTATTCAGGGCTTTGTCGTTTTTGGCTTTTGGAAAAACCTGCCAGCCCACACTTCAGCCCACACCCTGGATGAAGTATTGCTTTTCGACCAACGGCTAATTTTTCGAATGGTCTCTTGCCTACACCTACAGGCCTCAAGAACGGGTTTAGAGGCAGCTTCCGGAACGAAAACAGAGGTTGTAATCTCTCTTCGACGCAGCCCAACAAAACTACACGCAAACAAAAACGCCGCTCAGTGCAGACTGTGTGAAAACCTAGCAATCTGCTGGCCGGTTAAAGAAAATGCCCGTATCGCAAGATACGGGCATTTTCTTTATGCGCTATATCCAAGGTGAAAACCGCTCCCAGAGCGCGCTGTTTCCACTGTCGCTGGACGAACTTATCCCCGATGACCATCTGGTTCGGGTAATCGAGGCCTATATTTCCCTTCTGGACCTTGAGCAGCTGGGCTTCGACAAGGCCAGACCCAAGGCCACGGGGCGCCCTTCGTACGATCCCGCGGATCTGCTCAAACTCTACCTGTACGGTTATTTCCAGCGGATTCGCTCGTCGCGGCGGCTCGAGGCCGAGTGTCAGCGCAATGTCGAAGTCATGTGGCTGCTGGGCCGGCTGGCGCCGGACTTTAAAACCATCGCCGATTTTCGCCGCGACAACAGTGCGGCGTTTACCGCCACGTGCCGTGCCTTCGTTCAGTTTTGCCGACACGCCGGCCTAATTGCCGGTGAGTTGGTGGCTATCGACGGCAGCAAGTTTCAGGCGGTGGCGTCTAATCGCAAGCACATGACGCCGAAAAAGCTCAAACACCAGGAAGCGGTACTCGACAAACGAATTGCGCGCTATTTGGCGCAGCTCGATGAAGCAGATCGTGGCGAGGATGGGGAGTCGATCGATCGTTCAGCGGTGCAAACAGCACTTCGTGAGCTGCAGGTAAAAAAGGCCAATAACCAGACCTGTCAAGGGCTGATGGAGGCTCAAGGTCTGGTTCAGCACATTGTGGGCGAGCCCGAGGCGCAAAAAATGCGAACGGCGTCCGGCCCTCTGGTGGCCTACAACATTCAAAGTGCCGTGGATGCGGAGCATTGCCTGATTGTGCACCACGAAGTCACCCAGGAAGGCACCGACAATCGCCAGCTTGAACCCATGGCAAAAGCCGCCAAAGCTGAATTACAGCAGCCGCAACTCAGCGTGACGGCCGATGCTGGTTACTCTAACGGCGAGCAGTTTCAGGCCTGTGAAGAGGCCGGTATCACGGCTTTTGTGCCCCCTAATCGGTCGGTTAACAATCAAGGTGGCGGCACTGAGTTTTTCGACCGTGCGGACTTCAAATACGAGGAGGACAGCGACAGTTATCAATGCCCTGCCGGCCAGTGGCTAACGCTCAAGCAGATGAACAAAGGCGACCGGATTTATCAGGCAGCTATCGCCGATTGCAGCGTTTGTCCGTTAAAAAGTCGCTGCACCAAAGCGAGCCACCGCTACCTCACGCGTCATGCTCAAGAGGCCGCCTTCGAGCGAATGGCGCAACGAATGCGGGCCCATCCCGAGATGATGACCCGCCGGCGATCCATCGTCGAACACCCCTTCGGCAATCTCAAGCAATGGCTGTTTGGCAATGGCCGGTTCTTGCTGCGACAGCTGAAAGGCGCCAGAGCCGAAATGGCACTGGCAGTGCAGGCCTACAATTTGAAAAGAGCGATCAAGGTGCTGGGCGCACAAAAGTTGATCGCGCTGATGGGCTGAGAGGCCCTTTATTTTTCCGATTTCAGAAAAACAAATGCCCCGACAAGTCGGGGCATTTGTTTTTGATCTTGGCAGACCGCGTTTTCACACGGTCTGCAGTGAGCGGCGTTTTTTGCGTTTTTGGAAAGGGAAACGAGACTCGTATCTAGCGTCCGACTTATTGAAATATAATATATTCACCCCGACGGCGGAGTGAAAGAGCAGACGGCTGGCCTATACGCCCAAAAGCTTGCGGAATAGGGTTTTGTGACCTTGGCCTTTGACGCTTCTCATCAAGGGGGCAAGCGGCAGTCTTCCACACTTTCTGGACGATCCGATGAACCGAGTGGACGACATCTATCACTCAGTTGACTACATGGTCATTGCCATTTGTTGACGCTGACCGCATTGGAGCATTGGGGATAAAACCGCTCCACGTAATCTTCAAGAAGCGGCAGATTACTACCTGACCCCTCGCAGCCAGCACCCAAATGCGCCGAACAAACTTCTATTCACCAGCTTGACAGCGATGGTGTCATTTACCGGTTTCGACAGAGCCGATACCTTGCTCACCCAACCGGGATTATTGCCGGTAGTGAGGCTGGTCGTTGTGGCATAGTAAAGCGCTTTATGCGAAAACTACTGTGCCTAAAGAGTTGTTCATTATGCCGGGGGCAACTCACATGAATCTCTACGACGGGCACGGTTCGGATTTGGCAATGAATCAGCTGGCACCGTTTTTTAAGCGCGCGTTGTTTAGCTGAGGCACACCCAAGATCCTCTGAATTTCATTCATATCGCGAGGCAAAATGATAGGCACCGCCGACGCTCATGGAGGCGGCGCATCTGAAGAAGTACTGGGCCGGTGGCTTGCTCAACGTCCCGAGAACGCCACATTAATAACCATCAGGAGTAAATGCACATGTCTGCCCTGCGTACAGCTGTTGCCATCGGGTGCCTTTGGGTAAGTTCGGTGCTGGCCGCCGAGTCGACCGAAAAGGTCGTGCGCATTGCGCAACTCGTGATTGACCCTGATCAATTGGTGGCCTACCAAGCTGCAGTCAAGGAGGAAATGGCTGACTCCGTCCGTCTTGAGCCAGGCGTGCTGGCGATTTATTCGGTTGCGGAAAAAGATTACCCGAACCGGCTGCATTTCTTCGAAATCTATGCAAACGAAGCGGCCTACAAGAGCCATATCGCGTCCGCCCATTTTCAGAAATACGTGAGCACTACAAAGTCGATGATCTTGTCAAGAGCGCTTATCGAAACCGATCCAGTGCAACTCAGCACACAGCCAGGTCGATGATTGGGCTATCGGCCATAGCAGTCATTAGCGCTAACTGCCAGTCCCGCTCAGCCGCATTCTCATTGCCACATCACACGCCTGAACGCAGCAAGTCCAGCAAAAGCTTGAACGCAGGCTTGGGCTGTCTACGGCTCGGATAATAGAGGTGATACCCGGTGACCGTAGGACACCAGTCATCTAATACGCGTACCAAACGGCCTCCGAGGAGGTGATGTTCAACAACGTCTTCCGGCAGATGGGCAAGTCCCACGCCCGCGAGCGCGAAGTCCAGCATCAGGGGGACCGTGTTGCACACCATTCGACCCTCCGCTCGGACCCTCACCTCCCGCCCCTCTTTTGCGAACGGCCAGGACCAGAGACCACCTGATGTCGGCAGACGCAGATTAATTCCGTTATGGGCTGTCAGATCATGAGGCGTAACGGGTTTAGGCCTGCGCTCGAAGTACGAAGGCGAACCGACCACAGCCTGTCGGAAGTCTGGACCTATCCGAACCCCGATCATGTCCTTGGCCACCTGCTCGCCTAAACGAATCCCGGCGTCGTACCGCTGCTCGACGATATCGACCAAGCCGTAGTCATTGTTGATTTCAACCCCGACCTCTGGATAATCCAGCATGAGCCTACTGACTGCTGGAGTCAGAATTATTGCTGAGGCATGTTCAACCGAGGTGATCCGTAAGGTGCCTGCCGGTTTTCCACTTAGCTCGGACAGATCCGCAAGTCCAGCTTCGATGCCTTCAAAGTGCGGACTTATAGAGCCTATCAAGCGCTCTCCAGCGTCCGTCGGCGAAACGCTTCGGGTACTGCGAGTTAGCAGCTGCACACCTAATTGCTCTTCGAGACGCCTCAGCGTCCGGCTCAGTGCAGGCTGTGACGTTCCTAACTGAGCCGCTGCCTTTGTAAAGCTCCGCTCTCGCGCAACCGTTAGGAAGGCGACCAAGTCATTAACGGTATCTCGCATGATTGATATCCAACTGATATAGGTTCATTCCCACCATACCATCTAATCATTTTTTCGGTGCGCTGCTAGATTGGCTCTACATTCAGTGTGGAACTCATCCTTGAACCCAATCTACGATTTTAACGGACAGGTAGCCTTAGTGACTGGCGCGAGTGCTGGCATTGGTCTCGCTGCGGCACAAGCTTTCGCTAAAACAGGCGCAGCCGTCATCTTGGCGGACATCAACGAAGCGACGCTTCACAGCGAAACCGACAAGCTGCGCGCTGCCGGATTCAAGGTGACGGCCGTCGTCTGCGACGTGGCGGACGAGAAGCAAGTGGCCGCGATGGTTGAACGTACCGTAGCCACTTATGGCCGACTGGATATGGCCTTCAACAATGCCGGTATCGCTGGCCATTCCGGCCCATTGACCAACGAAACTGCAGAGTCTTTCGACCGACTCAACGCCATCAATTTGCGTGGTGTCTGGGCCTGTATGAAACATGAGTTGGCCCAGATGGAACGCCAAGGCAGCGGTGCGATTGTTAACTGCTCGTCCCTAGGGGGGTTGGTTGGCCTGGCTGATCGCGCCGCTTATCACGCGACCAAACATGGCGTGATCGGATTGACCAAAAGTGCAGGCGTTGAATATGCAGCTCGCGGCATCCGGGTGAACGCGGTTTGTCCTGGCGTCATCGACACACCTATGTTCACCGACCTGCTTGAGCGATCTCCCGAAGCGATGGAGGGGGTTAAGCGCGAACAACCTATTAACCGCCTGGGTCATCCGGACGAGATTGCCGCAGCCGTGCTCTGGCTGTGCAGCTCAGCGGCGAGTTTTGTTGTCGCTACGGCATTGCCAGTCGATGGCGGCTTCACAGCGCACTGATTCTATAAGACGCAAAACCATACGAACTCAGGAGTTTTAATGGGCAGCGACAAGCCAGTGGTACCGGCTTTTTCACATCTCTTGGCCGCCGCGAGTTCGTGACGAGAGCAGCGCTTACAGGGGCTGCCCTTGCAGTCGGAGCTTCGGTATGGGGAGGATCGGTCCCGCCCATTGCTGTCCATAACTCGAAAAACTCCCTTCTGGAGGAACTGGAAAAATGACTAAACGCCATCTAGGAAGTTTAGAAGTTTCAGCCATCGGCGCCGGTTGCATGAGCATCAGCTCCAACTACGGCCCACCGGCTGATATTGATCAAGGCATTCAAACGCTTCGTACGGCTTTTGAAAAAGGCGTCACCTTCTTCGATACAGCAGAAGTGTACGGCCCCTATACCAACGAAGAACTGGTCGGCAAAGCTATCAAGCCGTTTCGCGACCAAGTGAAGATCGCTAGCAAATTTGGTTTCGCCATTGATGGCACCATCGGTCTGAACAGCCGCCCAGAACACATCAAAAAGGTCGTAGAGGAATCTCTCAAACGCTTGCAGACCGAGCGTATTGATCTCTACTACCAGCATCGCGTCGATCCCAACGTGCCCATTGAAGACGTAGCGGGCGCTATCAAGGATCTGATTGCGGAAGGCAAGATCCTGCATTTTGGGTTATCTGAAGCCAGTGCCAAAACCATTCGCCGCGCGCACGCCGTGCAGCCTGTTGCTGCAATTCAGACGGAATACTCATTCTTCCATCGAGACCCGGAGCATAACGGGGTACTCGCGGCCTGCGAGGAGTTAGGGATCGGTTTCGTCCCATGGGCGCCGTTGGGTGAAGGCTATCTGACTGGCAAGATGGACGCTAACACCAAGTTCGATCCAAAGACCGATTTCCGAGGAACATTCCCGCGCATGTCCCCTGAAAACATGACAGCGAACATGCCGGTCGTGGACATCCTGAGAAAGGTTGCCACGGCAAAAGGCGGGACACCTGCACAAGTCGCGATTGCATGGTTGCTCGCACAGAAGTCCTGGATCGTCCCAATCCCAGGCACACGCATAGTCGATCACCTGACCGAAAACCTCGGCGCGTTGAATATTCAACTGGCAAGCGACGACCTGTTGGCAATGGAGCAGCAGTTCTCCAAATTGACGGTGCATGGCGAGCGTATGTCAGAGATGCACATGCAGCAGATCGATCCAACTTAATCCGGCGTTTTTCACCAGGGTGGGTTGGCCAGGGTTTGCTGACGATGAGCGAACGCCGTGACCTGCCCACCGGTGAGTATCGATGCGTTGCATAACCCACTGTTCTCGTCGAAGCACAGCGGGTTCTGGGTACCTTGCGATTTCGCTCCGGCCATCTGCATGGGTAGCGGACTAAATGCAGGTTGCAGTGCCGTGTTTTCTGTGTGTGTGTATCCGAATCCATTTGTGGACGAGGTTTGCGTTGAGGCTATGGCTGAGTGCGATGCTGGCAATTGAAGCGCCGGGCTGGGCACACTCTTGAATGACCTGAGCCTTGAAGGACTTGGAGTAGGAACGACGTTGTCGCTGCATGAAATACCCGTTTAAAAGGCTAGACATGGTGCCCACTTAAATTCAAGTGCACACCATGTCTTGGCTTTGCGGGGTTGGGCAGATGACTTGGCCGGACGCAAACACTCCTAAGACGCACCGGGACGACGCCACGGTGGTCGGCAACGAGCAACTGCATGTTCACGGCGTTCGCCAGACGTGCTGTGGCCAGGCGGCGGATACCTCCCCCGACCGATGATGCCCAGCACGCTGCCCTGAACATCCTGAATCGGCGCGCGACGGGCGCAAAAAATATCGTGAACTCGGCTAGTCTTGCAGCGCTGCAGACTGGTAGGCGAACAGCTGTGGACGCAGGGCGAAGATTGACGCAATCACCAACTCGGCGGCGCTTTGCGCCGAGTAGGCCGGGACGTCACACACTGGCCGCTTCGCCAGGATGTTGAATTAAGTATCGTTACAGCCGAGCGATCCTGCCTGTTGGAAGCGCCTGAGTTTTCCAGGGATCGATTATTTTCAGAGATCACGGTGAAGACAACGTTACTGTCCAACAGCTCAATGGACAAAGAATCTCCTCACGGTAAATGACCGGGCGAAGCTTCATGCTCGACATGGCTTTTTAATTTATGAGGCGTTCATTGTTTTGTGAGTGTCGATCAGGTGCTGAACCACGCTCGGATCGGCCAGAGTGGAGATATCACCCAGCCCATCATATTCGCCAGTCGCAATCTTGCGCAGAATCCGGCGCATGATCTTGCCCGAACGAGTTTTCGGCAGGCCCGGCGCCCAATGGATGACATCGGGTGAAGCTATCGGACCGATCTCCTTGCGCACCCAGTTTTTAAGCTCAATACGCAGTTTGTCGTCCGCCTCTTCGTCGCTATTGATAGTGACGTAGACATAAATGCCCTGCCCCTTGATGTCGTGCGGCACACCAACCACGGCCGCTTCGGCAACTTTCGGGTGGGCAACCATCGCACTTTCAATCTCGGCAGTGCCCATTCGGTGGCCGGACACGTTGAGCACGTCATCCACGCGACCGGTGATCCAGTAGTAACCGTCTTCGTCACGACGCGCACCGTCACCGGTGAAATACATGCCGCGGAAGGTCTTGAAGTAGGTATCGACGAAGCGATCGTGGTCGCCATACAGCGTACGCGCCTGGCCTGGCCACGAATCGAGAATCACCAGGTTGCCCTCGGCCACGCCTTCGAGGATATTGCCTAGGTTGTCCACCAGTGCCGGCACTACGCCGAAAAACGGACGTGCCGCCGAACCCGGCTTGAGACCGTGAGCACCAGGCAGCGGGCTCATCATGTTGCCGCCGGTTTCGGTCTGCCACCAGGTATCGACGATCGGGCAACGGGACTTGCCGACGTTCTTGTAGTACCAGTCCCAGGCTTCCGGGTTGATCGGCTCACCCACCGAACCCAACAGACGCAGGCTGCTGCCATCAGCGCCTTCAACGGCCGCAGTGCCCTGCGCCATCATCGCGCGGATCGCGGTGGGTGCGGTGTAGAGGATGTTGACCTTGTGCTTGTCGACGATCTTCGCCATCCGGGTAATGTCCGGAAAGTTCGGCACGCCTTCGAACAGCAGCGTGGTCGCGCCATTGGCCAGCGGGCCGTACACGATGTAGCTGTGGCCGGTGACCCAGCCCACGTCGGCGGTGCACCAGTAGATTTCGCCCGGGCGGTAGTCGAACACACGCTCGTGGGTCATCGCCGCGTACAGCAGGTAGCCGGCGGTGGTGTGTTGCACGCCCTTCGGCTTCCCGGTCGAACCGGAGGTATAAAGGATGAACAGTGCTTCTTCGGCGCCCATCTCTTTCGGCGCGCAGACACTGCCCGCCACTTTCATCAGGTCTTCGAACCAGATGTCGCGATGCTGGTTCCACTCGATGTCGCCACCGGTGCGCTGGCACACGATGACTTTCTGAATGCTGCTGGTTTCCGGGTTGGTCAGCGCGTCGTCGACGTTGGTCTTGAGCGGGATCTTCTTGCCGGCACGAACGCCTTCGTCGGCGGTGATCACCACTTTGGATTTGCAGTCGATGATCCGGCCCGCCAGGGCTTCCGGCGAGAAACCACCGAACACCACCGAGTGAATCGCGCCGATCCGGGTACACGCCAGCATGGCGACCACGGCTTCGGGGATCATCGGCATATAGATAGTCACCACGTCGCCGCGGTGCACATCCTGGCCGCGCAGGGCGTTGGCGAACTTGCAGACTTGTTCGTGCAGCTCGCGGTAGGTGATGTTGCGGCTTTCGGCAGGGTCATCCCCTTCCCAAATGATCGCGACTTGATCGCCGCGCTCGGCCAGATGACGGTCGAGGCAGTTGTAGGAAACGTTCAGGGTGCCGTCGGCGAACCATTTGATGTCGACATGGTGATCGTCGAAGGAGGTTTGCTTCACCGTGGTGAAAGGCTTGATCCAGTCGAGGCACTTGGCTTGCTCGCGCCAGAATCCGTCCGGGTTGACGACGGACTGCTGGTACATGGCTTTGTAGGTTGCCTCGTCAGTCAGCGTATTGGCCAGAACCTCGGGACGAACGGGATACAGAGAAGCCGCACTCATCTTTCTTACCTCGGTGGAATAATTGTATTTGTTAATTGTTTAGCACTGATTAAACGACCTCAGCTCGCAAGCGCTATAGCCGACGTCTCAAGCCCGCCCATGATGGTGATGTGCTCGTTTAACGACGGTCATAGCCCGACGCACCTGAGCAATATGGATTTGGACTTCGTACTGGTTCTTACTCCATCTGATCCAATTGACTTACGTGGCGTCAGTGACGCAATAGCCTACGCAGCGGAACCCCATCCTTGAGGACCGGCGATTTGATGACGATGTAACTGAAGTACTTGGATATACCGATGTTCTTGTCCAGCAGGCCTTCAATCACTTCCTGATAATGCTGGATGCTGCAAGTCATGAAACGCACCAGGTAATCGTAACCACCGCTGATCAAGTGGCACTCAAGTACCTCATCGACCAAACGGATATTGGACTCGAACTTGGCGAAGTCTTCACGCTTGTGGTCGCTGAGCGTGATCTCAGTGAATACCGTCACCGAGTCGGTGATCTTGGCGAGATTGAGATGGGCCCTATACCCGGAAATATAGCCGGCTGATTCAAGCCGCTTGACCCGCTGCAAGCAAGGACTGGAAGATAGACCCACCGCGTCGGCCAGACTGACGTTGGTCATTCGACCGTCTTTTTGTAGCTCAACCAGGATACTGATATCAATTCGGTCTAGTTTGATCACACCTTCCATCGCGTACCTCTTGATTGCCGTTCAGATGTACAGAGGTTATAGCAAAATCAGCGATGCAAAGATTGCTGATGCTGAGCGACCAAGTCGGCCATGCTAGTGATGTAAAAATCTGCGGAATATTCCTGAATATAATCCTCATGGCCACGGCGGATCAGGCACAAACCAGCCGATTTTGGCGGCTGCGCAGGAGGTCTGGAAACCTGCAGAATATTACTTGGCTCCAGGTTGTTGGCCAGCAACCATGCGCCGTCCTCCAATGGATTACTGGCTCGGGAATGCAGGTCTTCGGGTAAAATTCCCAAACGCTCACAGAGCTGCTCGCGATCTTCAGCATCACGATCGCAGTACACCAGCAACCGATAGAACTTGCGCAGATACAACATGGCGCCGGGCGCGTCCTCGAACAGCGACCAGTTGCATGCCGAACGGGCGAAACTCATGCCCTCTTCCCAACTGGCCTTGAGCCCAAAACGCTCTGCCAGCTGACGATGGGCAAAGCACAATAAGCCACTGAAGCCCAGCTCGGAAAAACGCGGATAGAGCGTGCGCACCACCTCCTCAAACTGAGCCAATACCTCATCCCTGCGCGGCATCCCCAGATGGTTTTCGAGCAACGGTTGCAGGGCCGTCCAGATACCGGAATCCCGATCGACCAAGACTTCGTCGCAATCGATCAGCAATGCACGATAATCAGTCAGGTGCATGGTGTGTAGCCTCCCATGATGCATTCATCAATCCATGTGCTCTAATGCCCTCGGTCGGCGCATTGCTGCATTGCGCCAACCGAGAGCTGAGATTAATCCAACACGCGTAACAACGCCGCTTTAAGAATCGCGTCCGCCGCTCGCCTCCAAAAGTCTTAGCGTACAATTTTTCCGAATTCTTCTGGCTCTCTTACTTCGGCGCGGATCCGGGCGGCGGACAGTAGCTCACGGGCTATACGATCTTGCTCGACCAGCGTGACCACGCTCTGCACTGCGCTTTCATAGGCGCGTTAGTAAGCGCGCGCCCGCTCAGCGCCGAGGCTGCGATAAGGCCGCTATAGTCCTGGGCCGTTGCGCCCGGAGGCTTCAACGACCACCCGCCCGGCGCTTCTAGCACTGCCACGCTGGCCCCCTTCAGGGTCCAGCGCCCGGGCTGCCGAAAGGCCCGTGAAGCCTCCGCCAACGACCACCACGTCGACCCGCACTGGCAGCGCCTCTGTTTGCGTACTGGTGAACACCGGTGCGGTATCGAGCCAGTCAGATTCACTGCGCATGTGCAACCCCTTGCGCCTTGGAGTGGATCAGAGGCCGACCAAGCCAGCCAGCCCACCGATATCGGAGATTTGGCGGTAGCTGTAGTAGTCATTGCCCGGCTGTTCGTGGCCACGGGCGACGAAGGCCTTGTTCTTGATCTTCATGTCCTCGGCCGGCATCAGGTCGTAACGGAAGCTCGAAGAGACATGGAGGATGTCTTCAGGACCGCAACCGAGGTTGTCGATCATGTATTCGAAGGCCGCCAGGCGCGGCTTGTAGGACTGAGCTTGCTGAGCAGTGAACACCTTGTGGAAGGGCACACCCAGCTTGTCGACGTTGGACATGATCTGCTCGTCCATTGCATTGGAGAAGATCACCAGGGGAATCTTGTCGGCGATCTTCGACAAACCGGCCGTCACGTCGGCATGCGGACCCCAGGTCGGCACGGCATCGTAGTAAAGTTGACCCTCACCGCGATATTCGATGCCCCAGCGTTTGCACAGCCGCGACATGGCAGTCTTGAGGATTTCATCATACGGTCGCCAGTCACCCATCACTTGATCCAGGCGATAAGCAGTGAAATCCTTGACGAACTGATCCATCTGCTCAGGGGCAATACGATCGGCGAACAGCTCGCGCGTCAACGGTCCCATCTGGAAGTTAGTCAGCGTGCCGTAGCAGTCGAACGTAATGTACTTGGGGCGCAGAAAGCTCATTAGGATAGTCCTGAAAGTTTGTTAATAAACATGACGCCGCCACCCCCCTTAAGGGGTGATAACACGTCGCAGCTCCACGAACTCATTACAACACTGCGAAACCAGCAGATGGCGTTAAAAGCACGAGCGGGCTGACATATTCCACCGTTTTTCCGAGGGTGATCAGCAGACTTTGCGGAAGCATCGCAGAGCGGCTAATTTCCAGGCCACAGGCACCTTTCGGATCATTGCCACCCTACTCCTAAAGCACATGCAGGCCACCAGATCCGCAGAGAATTCTGTCCGAAAAAAACGCAAGTAAGTGCTTCCGAGGGAAGCACCGGTTGCCATAATTTGCGACGTTCTGACAAATCGATCAGCTGCCAATATCAATCAACACACTCTTGTGGCGCAGGTTTGCCTCGAAGGTTTCGCAACCCAATATCCTAATCGATGCCCGAGCGCTGAAAGGCCCGGTCGGCAGCACATCGTTGACGCTGCATCCAAAGTAGCTGACCCACATCATCTCGGCTTCCAGGCCGCGAATCAGGCGCAGAGCCTGCGCTGCTTCTCGAAGATCAGCACCGTCACCTCCGGAATAAAGCCTTCTCGAGCACGACCGTGTTGCAGCCGTCCAGTTCAAGCCGCGGGTGCGACCGGTAAAGGCGCCGCCCCAAGTTATGTCCGTTAGCATGGAGTGCTCACATTATGTGTTTGAGGGTTTCCAGCTCAACTCGCACTGAGATACTCGAGGCGATGGAACCGCCCGCCAACAACGGTAAGCTGATCAACCAAAGCGATTGCAGAACCACTTGGCCGAGAACGAAAGTCGAGTCGTCCACGGCTAGCGTGGGCGACTCTTATGACAATGGGCTGGCGGAAACTCGGTGGTCGAGGAAAACCCGAAGACCTGAGGCTGACTACACTGGATTGGCGAAACTGGTTCAGCTAACAACTGCTGCTGGAACCCATCGGGAATACTCCGCCAGCAGAGGTCGACGCGCTTATCGACAACTCACCAAGCCGGCTGAGCAGCACCACTCGCAGCAAAGAGCCTGCGAGTTTTCCAGGAATTCAGCTGCCGCCGTAGCGGCTCTAGCGGTGCTACCCCCACCAGTAGGGCGTACTCTTACCTGCAGTTTTTTTGCTGGTGCATTTGACTGTTTACTCAATAACCGCGGGATCGGTCGATGACGTCAGTGAGTGGCTCTCCCCGTTGATGCCGGCGAACGTTCTCCAGCAGAATTGGCGCAGCCGATTCGGGCTGGGTCATGCTCGCCACGTGCGGCGTCAGGAACACCCGTGAATGCGTCCAGAAGGGGTGCTCCATCGGCAGGGGCTCGGGCTCTGTCACATCGAGGATCGCGCGGGACAACTGGCCCGAATCCAGTGCTTCAAGGAGATCCGCATCCACAAGGTGTGGGCCGCGGCCGACGTTGATCAGCGCCGCTCCGGCGGGCAGCGCCGAAAACAGCTCGCGATTCAGAATACCCTTGGTAGAAGGGGTGAGCGGCAACAAGCAGATCAGGACATCGCAACCATCGAGGAAGGGCTGCAACTGATCGGCGCCGGCGAAACTCTCCACACCGTCCAGATCGCGCGGAGAGCGATTCCAACCGCGCAGTCGGAAGCCGTAGGTCGCCAGCCGCTCCAGAACGGCGCAGCCGAGGGAGCCCATGCCCATGACGCCGATCGTGCGGGCCGAAGCAGGTGGCACCTCGAGAGGATGCCAAACGCGCGCATCATTCGCCACCACATAGTCGAAGAAGTCGCGGTGAAGGGCCAGTACTGCGAGGCTTACATACTCCACCATGCCGTTGATGATGCCTGGCTCGACCATCCTGACGAGGGGAATGTGCGCCGGTACGGCGGAAAAGTCGACATGATCGACGCCGGCCCCCGAGGAGAACAGTACCTTCAGCCGGGGTAGCGTGGCCAAAAACTCCGCCGGCGCTTGCCAGGCGATCAAGTATTCAACCTCATTAAGATCGCCGACATCGGGCCAGATCCGGAAGTCAAGGTCGGGGGCATACTCGGCGAAGTAGCTCGCCCAGGCGGCTGCACGCGGTAAATCTGATCGATAGAGAATGCTCATATGGAAATCCTACCAGCCGCCTACCCAGCCGTCGAAGAGCCCTTCGGGAAGGGTCTCTTCATCGGCGCCGCGGAGAAAGTCAAAGTCGCAGCCGAGATGAGCCTGCTCGATGTGTTGGTTGTAGAGATTGCGATAGCCGCGTATATGCTTAGAAAGCGGAGGCTGCCATTCCTTGCGGCGACGCTCTAGCTCTTCTGGGTCGACGCAGAGTTCCAGCCGGCGAGCGGCAACGTCCAGCTCGATGATGTCGCCGTTGCGCACCAGGGCGAGCGGACCGCCGATAGCGGCCTCGGGGGATACATGCAACACCGCGGCGCCGTAGGCTGTGCCGCTCATTCGTGCGTCCGAGATGCGGAGCATGTCGCGCACGCCCCGCGCCATCAGGTGGCGCGGCAGAGGCAACATTCCCCACTCCGGCATTGCCGCACCCACGGGACCGACGTTGCGCAGAATGAGCACGCTGTTCTCGTCGATGCCGAGCGCGGGATCGTCGATCCGGTCGGCGACCGTCTGGACATCCTCGAAAATCACTGCAGGGCCGCGATGACGGAACAGTTTCGGATCCGCGGCGCAGGTCTTCATTACCGCCCCATCCGGCGCCAAGTTGCCCCTCACCACAACCAGTGTCTCGCCTGGCTTTACCGGATTGTCCAAGGGGCGAATAATTTCCGTATCGATGACCTCGGCGGTCTCGATGATTTCGCCGATAGTGCGCCCGTCGACAGTCCGCGCGTCCAAATGCAAGAGCGGCTTGAGAGTCTTGAGCAGGGCCGGCACTCCACCCGCGGTCATTAGCCGTTCGGTCAAATGTTCACCGGCGGGCTGGACGTTGGCGATCAACGGCACACGACGGGCAATCTCGTCGAAGCGATCCAGGGTCAGCGGTACGCCGACACGGCCGGCGAGCGCCAGCAGGTGGATGATGACGTTGGTCGAACCGCCTACCGCACATAGGAGCGTAATGGCGTTATCGAAGGCCCGTTCGTCGAGGATCTCACTAGGGAGGGGAGCGCCTTCGGCGGCCATGCGAACGCTACGACGACCCACCTCGCGGGCGATCTGATTGCGGCGTCGATCGACCGCTGGTACCAGGCTGCTGCCGGGCAGGGATACACCTAACGCCTCGCAAATGGTCGCCATGGAAGAGGCGGTACCCATCTCGGCGCAGTGGCCCGCGGTGCCCATGACGCTGCGTTCGAACGTCCCGAAGTCGCCTTCGGAGAGCTCACCGGCGCGCAACTGGTCGACCAGGCGCCAGACGCCGGTAGCGTTCGCTAGATTCCCGCCAGTCGATGAACGTGGCGTAGCCGGACCACTGGCCAGGAAAATGAACGGAACCCCGGCGCTTGCAGCGCCCATCAGCAGCGCCGGCTGC
Source organism: Pseudomonas sp. P105 (assembly GCF_032614175.1). NCBI lineage: Bacteria > Pseudomonadati > Pseudomonadota > Gammaproteobacteria > Pseudomonadales > Pseudomonadaceae > Pseudomonas > Pseudomonas sp. P105. Next base: position 2,875,781 of record NZ_CP126693.1, on the reverse strand, counting down.
GTCTTGTCGCACCCTCCGAGTAGCACCACCGCATCGAACGGGTAGGCGCGAATGGACTCCTCGGCCTCCATCGAGAGCAGGTTTCGAAATGGGAACGAGCTCGGTTTGATGATGTTCTCGCTGAGCGACATCAGCGGCGCCTCGAACGGGATGCCGCCCGCTTCGAGAACCCCGATCCTCACCTCCTCCGCAAGAGCGCGAAGATTGAGATTGCATGGGTTGATGTCGGACCAGGTGTTCAGGATGCCTACTACGGGACGCTCCATCAGATCTTCACGACTCCACCCGACTGCCGCCAAGGTCGAGCGATGCACGAAGCCAGGCAGGTCATCCTTGCGGAACCAGCGCGCGCTACGTAGGGGTCGGCCTTGTTTGGTTTTGTTATCGCTCATGAGATCACCTTGCCGTCATATGCTCGGAATAATTCTAATTAGTAGTGCACCAGCCTGCGTACTGGTGAACACCGGTGCGGTATCGAGCCAGTAAGATTCACTGTGCATGTGCAACCCCTTGCGCCTTGAAATGGATCAGAGGCCGACCAAGCCAGCCAACCCACCGATATCGGAGATTTGGCGGTAGCTGTAGCAGGCATTGCCCGGCTGTTCGTGTCCACGGGCGACGAAGGCCTTGTTCTTGATCTTCATGTCCTCGGCCGGCATCAGGTCGTAACGGAAGCTCGAAGAGACATGGAGGATATCTTCAGGACCGCAACCGAGGTTGTCGATCATGTATTCGAAGGCCGCCAGGCGCGGCTTGTAGGACTGAGCTTGCTGAGCTGTGAACACCTTGTGGAAGGGTACACCCAGCTTGTCGACGTTGGACATGATCTGCTCGTCCATTGCGTTGGAGAAGATCACCAGGGGGATCTTGTCGGCGATCTTCGACAGACCGGCCGTCACGTCGGCATGCGGACCCCAGGTCGGCACGGCATCGTAGTAAAGTTGACCCTCACCGCGATATTCGATGCCCCAGCGTTTGCACAGCCGCGACATGGCAGTCTTGAGGATTTCATCATACGGTCGCCAGTCACCCATCACTTGATCCAGGCGATAAGCAGTGAAATCCTTGACGAACTGATCCATCTGCTCAGGGGCAATACGATCGGCGAACAGTTCGCGCGTCAACGGTCCCATCTGGAAGTTGGTCAGCGTGCCGTAGCAGTCGAACGTAATGTACTTGGGGCGCAGAAAGCTCATTAGGATAGTCCTGAAAGTTTGTTAATAAACATGACGCCGTCACCCCCCTTAAGGGGTGATAACACGTCGCAGCTCCACGAACTCATTACAACACTGCGAAACCAGCAGATGGCGTTAAAAGCACGAGCGGGCTGACATATTCCACCGTTTTTCCGAGGGTGATCAGCAGACTTTGCGGAAGCACCGCAGAGCGGCTAATTTCCAGGCCACAGGCACCTTTCGGATCATTGCCACCCTACTCCTAAAGCACATGCAGGCCACCAGATCCGCAGAGAATTCTGTCCGAAAAAAACGCAAGTAAGTGCTTCCGAGGGAAGCACCGGTTGCCATAATTTGCGACGTTCTGACAAATCGATCAGCTGCCAATATCAATCAACACACTCTTGTGGCGCAGGTTTGCCTCGAAGGTTTCGCAACCCAATATCCTAATCGATGCCCGAGCGCTGAAAGGCCCGGTCGGCAGCACATCGTTGACGCTGCATCCATAGTGGTTGACCCACATCATGCGTAAATCTAAAAAGTGTAGGAAGCACCGACCTGTAAGGTTCTGGACGCTCCTGGGTAAGCGTAAACGTTGCCGAATGCCCCTTCCTCATAGTCTTCGTCAGTCAGGTTTTTCACATCCAGATTGAGCCTGATTTTGTCGTTGATCTTGTAGTAGCTCAGCAGATCGACAACCGTGTAGCTGCCCATTGAAAACGCTGTATTGGCGGTCTGCCCTGCGCGCTCATCGACGTACTTGAGACCTGTCCCAAGCCCCAGCCCTTTAAGCGCGCCTTCCTGAAGCTCGTAGACATTGAGCAGGCTGAAGCTGTTCTGCGGAATGTTCATCAGCCGAGTGCCGGACTGGATGACGTTGTCCTTGGTTACCTCGGCATCGACGTAAGCGTAACCGCCAATCACTCGCCATTGCGGGGTCAAGTTACCGGCGACATTCAGGTCAAAACCACGGCTACGCACGTCGCCAGCCGCCACGCTGAAAGCCGAGTCCACAGAGTCAGTGGTGAGCACGTTGCGCTTTTCGATCTGGTAGATAGCCGCATCGACACTCAACTGACGGTCCAGGGCTTCCCACTTGATACCCATTTCATAGGACTTGCCCTTTTCCGGTTCAAAACCACCGCCCTGGCGACTGGCACCGCTATTGGGTTTAAACGAGCGAGCCGTGTCGGCATAGATGGCTACGGTGTCGGTGAGGTCATAGGTCACCCCCACGCGCGGTGTCACGGCATTGTCGCTGGCCTCCCAGCTTTTGCCGCCCGGTACAAAGGTTTCGTAGTCATGTTCGAAGCGCTCGAAGCGGGCCCCGGCCAGGACGCGCAAGCGCTCGGTCAAGGCCACCTGATCCTGGATGAACGCGGCGTAGGTCTTGAGGTTTTCTTTGTCGTTGGTTGGGGTTCGGGTCAGAGCTGGGCGAGGTTGACCATACATCGGGTCGAAGATATCAATTGGGTAGGCACTCACCGCCCCGCTGGAGCGTTGAATGATCGACTGGTAGTCGTAATCCTCGTACTCGACACCGGTCAACAAGGTGTGATCGAAACCGCCTGCGGTGAAATGCCCAGTGAGGTTGAGCTGGGTGTCCTTATCCGTCCACTCCAGCTTGCGGTAGTTGAAGTTGCGGCCCAGAGTGCGTCCATCGGCCGCGACACCATTGGCCTCAACGGCATTGCCCTGCAGGGTGCCATCGAGCCATTGGAAGCCACCGCCCAACGTCCAGTTATCACTCAGCAGGTGTTCGAATCGCAGTTGCGCCATGTTGTTGTCGTTGTGCAACTTGCCAACGTCTTTTTCGCCAAAGAAGGTATCGCGAGACGCGGTGCCGATCTGATTCGAATAGCGCGTAACACCACGATCCAGCGGGTGGTTATTGCGCATGAAATCGCCTTCGAAAACCACCTTAGTATCGTCGGTGGCCTGCCAGGAAAGCACCGGCGTTACGCCGTAACGTTCAGTCTCGACATCATCGCGGAAGGTATCACCGCCCTCGCCCACCACGTTCAGGCGATAGGCCAGGCGGCCTTCTTCATCCAGCGGGCCGGAGGCGTCCAGCGTGCCGCGCTTCATTCCCTGATCATCGAGTTGACTACCCAGGGTCACAGTAGGCACGGCCAGCGGTTGCTTGGAGACGACGTTGAACGTGCCACCGGGATCGCCTCGGCCATAAAGCATGGTCGCGGGCCCTCGCAGCACTTCGAGCCGCTCAATGATGTTTGCATCCGGCATGCTCGGATAACCGCGATTTATCGGGAACCCGTTGCGATAAAATTCCCCGGTGGTAAAGCCACGCACGGTGAACGTGGTCAGCCCCTGGCCCCCGAAATTGTTGGCCCGTCCAACCCCGCCAGCGTAATCCAGCGCGTCCCGCAATCGGGTGGCACTGATGTCTTCGACGACACTCTTGGTCACCACACTGATGGACTGTGGCGTTTCATGGATCGAAGTGTCGGTACGGGTGGCACTGGCCGAACGGGTCGCCCGATAGCCGTCCACTGGCCCCTGCGGGCTTTCAAAGGATGAGATGCCAATGATGTCGGTCGCTTGTAACTCTAACGACGCAGTTTCAGTTGATGATTGTTCAGCCCAGGCGGACTGAGAGATGGCTTGGATCACACATAGAGAAACGAGAGTTCGACGCATAAACATACAACCTTTGAGAAGATACCAGGCGCATTAGGAGCTGGCAGGAATTGAACTTAACAGTATCAATTCTCATTCTCATTTAATAGCTTTTACTTTCAAACAATATTGCTAAATGCATAATTAACCGCACCCGTAACCGTCTTATTGACGAGTTTAGGTGGCCATAAAAAACAGCAAAAATGAAGTGACCGGAGTGGCATCAGTGACGCAATAGCCTACGCAGCGGAACCCCATCCTTGAGGACCGGCGATTTGATGACGATGTAACTGAAGTACTTGGATATACCGATGTTCTTGTCCAGCAGGCCTTCAATCACTTCCTGATAATGCTGGATGCTGCAAGTCATGAAACGCACCAGGTAATCGTAACCACCGCTGATCAAGTGGCACTCAAGTACCTCATCGACCAAACGGATATTGGACTCGAACTTGGCGAAGTCTTCACGCTTGTGGTCGCTGAGCGTGATCTCAGTGAATACCGTCACCGAGTCGGTGATCTTGGCGAGATTGAGATGGGCCCTATACCCGGAAATATAGCCGGCTGATTCAAGCCGCTTGACCCGCTGCAAGCAAGGACTGGAAGATAGACCCACCGCGTCGGCCAGACTGACGTTGGTCATTCGACCGTCTTTTTGTAGCTCAACCAGGATACTGATATCAATTCGGTCTAGTTTGATCACACCTTCCATCGCGTACCTCTTGATTGCCGTTCAGATGTACAGAGGTTATAGCAAAATCAGCGATGCAAAGATTGCTGATGCTGAGCGACCAAGTCGGCCATGCTAGTGATGTAAAAATCTGCGGAATATTCCTGAATATAATCCTCATGGCCACGGCGGATCAGGCACAAACCAGCCGATTTTGGCGGCTGCGCAGGAGGTCTGGAAACCTGCAGAATATTACTTGGCTCCAGGTTGTTGGCCAGCAACCATGCGCCGTCCTCCAATGGATTACTGGCTCGGGAATGCAGGTCTTCGGGTAAAATTCCCAAACGCTCACAGAGCTGCTCGCGATCTTCAGCATCACGATCGCAGTACACCAGCAACCGATAGAACTTGCGCAGATACAACATGGCGCCGGGCGCGTCCTCGAACAGCGACCAGTTGCATGCCGAACGGGCGAAACTCATGCCCTCTTCCCAACTGGCCTTGAGCCCAAAACGCTCTGCCAGCTGACGATGGGCAAAGCACAATAAGCCACTGAAGCCCAGCTCGGAAAAACGCGGATAGAGCGTGCGCACCACCTCCTCAAACTGAGCCAATACCTCATCCCTGCGCGGCATCCCCAGATGGTTTTCGAGCAACGGTTGCAGGGCCGTCCAGATACCGGAATCCCGATCGACCAAGACTTCGTCGCAATCGATCAGCAATGCACGATAATCAGTCAGGTGCATGGTGTGTAGCCTCCCATGATGCATTCATCAATCCATGTGCTCTAATGCCCTCGGTCGGCGCATTGCTGCATTGCGCCAACCGAGAGCTGAGATTAATCCAACACGCGTAACAATGCCGCCTCAAGAATTGTCAGCGCTTCGTCGATCTGATGTTCTTCGGTTACCAGAGGAGCCAGGAAGCGCAGCACATTGCGGTACACCCCGCATTTGATCACCAACAGTCCACCCACCCTGGCCTGATCGATCAGTTGTTGGGTGAGTTCGGCATCGGGGCTGCGGGCCTTATCGTCTTTGATCAATTCGATTGCCAGCATGAAGCCAGTGCCGCGCACATCACCAATGCGAGGGTGACGTGCCTGCAAGCGCAGCAGGCCCTGACGCAGCCGCTCGCCCAATACCCTACCACGCTCGAGCAACTGATCTTGTTCGTAAGTTTCGATCACCGCCAACGCGGCGGCACAAGCCAGCGCGTTACCGCCATAGGTACCTCCGAGACCACCGGGTAACGGCGCGTCCATGATGTGCGCACGGCCCACCACGCCCGATATGGGCAAACCACCGGCGAGGCTCTTGGCGACAGTGACCAGATCGGGCTGAATCCCGGCGTGCTGAAAACCGAACCATTTGCCGGTACGACCGAAACCTGTCTGAATTTCATCGAGAATGAGCACGATGCCATGTTGGTCGGTCAGAGCCCGCAGCGCCTGGAGAAACTCCGGCGGTGCCGAAAGGAAGCCTCCGTCACCCTGCACCGGCTCGATGATGATCGCAGCTACCCGATCCGGAGCGACTTGGGTCGCCAGCAACTCATTCAGGGCTTGCAGCGCCATCTCGCTACTGAAACCGCGATAGGCGTTAGGGTATGGGGTATGGAAGACTTCGGGAGCGAAGGGCCCGAAATTCTGCTTGTAGGGTTGGCTCATGCCGGTCAAGGTGGTACCGAGCAAAGTGCGCCCATGGAAACCGCCACGAAAAGAGATGACCGCTGGACGATTGGTATGCGCGCGGGCGATTTTCACCGCGTTCTCCACAGCCTCTGCACCGGAGGTAAACAGCGCCGCCTTGTAGGCTTCGCGACCACCGACCAACTCGCACAAACGCTTTACCAGATCGAGATAAGGTTTGTATGTCACCACCTGGAAGCAGGCATGGCTAACCTTCTGCAACTGGGCTTGCACCGCTGCGACCACCTTCGGATGATTGTGGCCGATGTTCAAAACGCCAATGCCACCGACGAAGTCCAGGTAGCGCGTCCCATCGACGTCCCACATCTCGGAACCCTTGGCCCGGTCGATGACCAGCGGATGTGCCGTGACCAAACCCCGTGGCACGAATTGATCGCGCTGACGGAGCAAATTCGGGGTTTCTTCGACTTTACTGTTCATGGCATCTCCCATAATGAACCTCGCAACCGGGAAACGGCTGCGATGTGTCCCACAGGTTAAGCTTTCGACGCAATTGTCTAAGCCGAACTTGGCCTATGAGAAATTCGGATCGACTGTTTTCACCCCGATAAACAGCAGAATCCTTCAGCCGGCTCCAGCTCCATGGAATCTGCCGACATGCGCCCCATACAACGCAACGTTACGCGTTTAAGCAGACTCTTTCGAAATATCCTGCTCTTCCAGTCGGGCATGCTGGCTACTCCCTATCTAATGCGAGAAGTTACCCATGGCCCTGCTCTATAAAGCCGACCCGGTACGCGGCGAACAATGGAAGCGTCTATTCGCTGAGCACGCTCCGGATATCGAATGGCGTGCCTGGCCGGACATCGGCAATCCGAAAGATATTCGATACCTCGCGGCCTGGCAGGCGCCGGATGATCTCGAAACATTGTTGCCAAATCTGCAGGTACTGTTCGCTTTGTCGGCCGGGGTCGACCAACTTGACCTTGACCGTCTGCCAACGACCCTGCCGGTGGTGCGCTTACTCGACCCGAGTATCACCCGAGGCATGTGCGAGTACGCCGGTTTTGCGGTACTCAGCCTGCACCGGGATATGCTCCGTTATCGCCAGCAACAAATGGCTCGGTGCTGGCAGGCTCACCTGCTGCAACCTGCAGCCAAACGTCGTGTAGGTGTCATGGGGCTCGGCACGCAGGCGCAACAGATTCTTGCCACCTTGCAGACCTTTGGATTCGCCTTATCAGGCTGGGCACGCAGCGAGCATCGCATCGCCGGGGTGGACTGCTTTGCGGGTGCCGAGCAACTTCCGGCCTTCCTCAGCCAGTGCGACATCGTACTTTGTGTCCTGCCATTGACCGAGCAGACTAAAGGGATTCTCAACCGTCAGTTGTTCCAGCGCCTGCCCAAAGGCGCTGCCTTGGTCAACATGGGCCGGGGTGGACACCTCATAGAAGAAGATCTGCTTGAGGCTCTTGCCAGCGGCCAGCTCAGTGCTGCTGTGCTCGACGTACTGGAACACGAGCCGGCAGCGCCGGATCATCCCTTCTGGAAACATCCGAAGATATTGCTGACACCGCATATCGCTGCGATGACCCAACCGGAAAGTGCGTTCAGCGTGTTGCTGGAGAACATCCGCCTGCATCAACGTGGTGAGTCAATGCGTGGCCAGGTTGACCGCAAGAGAAGTTATTGACCACCGGTTGTCAACTCGACAGTGGCAACCGCCCTGCGCCAGATTTGCTACTTCACAGACAGGCAAATTTGGCGCCATACAAAGCGCTCCTGATTTTTAATCCCATATTGCTGTTACTCCTCAGCGGAAAAACCAGCCGATATTTGCTGCTGAGCTTACCCCCCCGATTGAGCAATAACTGCGGCTCGTGAAGCCGTAACTTATGCAATCTACCGAATTTAATGCAGCCCATTGTCAGGTCTCGCCGTAGCTGCGATACACCCATCGCTGCGGGTGGGGTGATCGTTAGGATTCTCCCGGGGTTCCTTCGCAGTGGTTTACCTGAGCTGTCGCAAGGGCATCGCCTGCCGCGCAGATTACCAACACTAATAAAATCAAATGGGGTAAGCGATGAACATCGCAAAACTAAGCTCTCTCTCCTTGGCTGTCATTGCCGCCACCACGCAATTGGCAATAGCGGGCCAGCAACAGGAAGCCGATGGCTTCATTGAAGACAGCAGCCTCGGGTTGCTCAACCGTAATTTCTATATGAATCGCGACTTCCGCAATGGCGGCAGCAACAGCCAGGGCATCAACGGCTCCAAGCCGGCCAGCGAGCGCAACGGCTATCGGGAGGAGTGGGCACAAGGGGCCATGCTCAACTTCGCCTCCGGCTTCACCCAGGGCACCATCGGTTTCGGCACCGATGCCTTCGCGTACGGTGGGGTCAAGCTGGATACTGGCGGCGGCCGGGCCGGTAACGGCCTGCTGCCGATCAGCAACAACCGCACCGCCGAAGCTGAAGTACCGGATAGCTACGGTGAGATCGGCGGCGCAGTGAAGATGCGCATTTCCTCTACCGTGCTGAAGTACGGCGAACAACGCCCGACCGCTCCGGTATTCGCAACCGGCGACAACCGCTTGCTACCGGAAACAGCTACCGGCTTCCAACTGTCGAGCAAAGAGTTCGACGCGTTTTCTTTCGAGGCTGGCCACTTCACTGCGTTCAACAATCGAGCCTCGACCAACTCCGATGATGGGCTATTCACCACATACGGGGGAACCGAAGCTGACAGTGTCGACTTCTTTGGCGGCACCTATAAAGTCAACAACAACCTCAGCTTGATGGCGTACACCAGTGAGGCCGTCAATGTCTGGCGTCAGCATTTCGGCAGTGCCTCCTATACGATCCCGCTGGCGAACCAGCAATCTCTGAATTTTGGTTTAACGGCCTATAAGACCAAGGACCAAGGCGATGCCCGTGCCGGTAAGCTGGACACCACAAGCTGGTCGGCGAAGGCGGCCTATTCCATCGGTGCCCACAAGGTCACCCTGGCTTATCAGAAGATCGATGGCGACGAGTATTTCGACTACATCGGTGTGGACTCGATCTGGCTGGCCAACTCGATTCAGTACTCTGACTTCAACGCCCCCAACGAGCGTTCCATCCAGGCTCGTTATGACCTGAATATGGCGACGTTCGGCATACCGGGGCTGACCTTCATGGCCCGCTATGTCAAAGGCGATCAAATCGATGGCACCAAGGCCGATCCGAACGGTGCCTATGCCAACAAGGTGGGTGACGACCAGAAGGAGTGGGAGCGTGACTTGGAAGCAAAATACGTTATCCAAGAAGGGACCGCCAAGGACTTGTCCTTCCGCCTGCGCCAGGCCACCCATCGTGCGACCTCGTTCGAGAGCGATATCAACGAAGTCCGCCTGATCATCGAGTATCCGTTGAGCATTCTGTAACGGGTCGATCCCGGCCGGTTTTGCCTGTGGACCGGCCGGCTTTCTTGAAGGCCGGCTCCTTGCTCCCTTAGCCTTGAGGCGCCCATTCGGGCGCCTTTTTTTTTGTAATGTAGCCATCAGGAGTGTCTTTTGCTTTGACCTGCATCCTGAAATCCGACCCGGTATTTGCTGCCGATAATGTTTCTCATTTGAGCAGTAAATGTGGCCTGCACAACCATCGCTGAAGGAATCTGCCGAATCAATGGCCGCCTCTTGCCAGGCCTCGCAGCAGGTGAGATACCCATACTTTCAGCGGAGAAATCCGAGCAGTCACACTCCCAATCTATGGAGATCTGTCATGTCCAACTCGCAACGCCCAGCGTATAGCTATCGTCCCATGACCCCGGCCGATGTGCCGTTGGCTCACGCCTTGTCCGTGCAGTTGAAATGGCCCCACCGTCTGGAGGAATGGGCCATGTTACAACGTGTCGCGCAGGGTTTTGTCGTAGAAGACGCAGGCCGCTTGATCGGTACCGCGTTCACCTGTCCGCAGGGAGATTACGCCACCATCGGTCTGGTGATCGTCAGTAATGAGTACCAAGGCCAGGGCATTGGTCGCAAGCTGATGGAACTGGCACTTGAGGCTTGCGGATCACGCACCGCCATACTCAATGCAACGCTGGCCGGTGCCCCACTTTATGCCAGCCAGGGATTCGTGGACTTTGGGCATATTCAACAACATCAGGGACATGCGCTGCCTCCTGTACCCAATGACCTGCGGACCGACGAGCGCTGCCGTCCCCTAACCGCTGCCGATCGGACCGACCAGATCCGCCTGGCCAACGCTGGCAGCGGGCTGAACAGACACGCGGTGCTCAATGATCTGTTCGATATTGTCGAACACTCGGTCGGTATCGAGCGCGAGGGTCAGCTGCGCGCCTTCGCCATGCTGCGTCCATTCGGCCGTGGTCGCTGCATCGGCCCGGTCATCGCGGAAAGTCCAGAGCAGGCCAAACACTTGATCGCGGTGTTGTTGGCCCAAGTGCCGGACGCATTCGTGCGCATAGACATTCCGTCCGACAGCGGACTGGCCCCTTGGCTCGAAGAAGCAGGGCTGAAACAGGTCGACACCGTTGCGCAAATGGCTCGTGGTACCCCACCGCAGGCTATCGGCACAGTGCGCCAGTTTGCTCTTGTGACTCAGGCCATCGGCTGACACCCCCACCGTTACATCCAACGCTACACAATGCATTTTCCTGGAGGAAGACCTTCATGCTCGAGCCCACTGCAGTGCTGTTGGCAAACGCCGACGGCAGTCCCGTTCTAACAAAATTCACCCCCGGTTCGTTGGGGACCAACGATCCTTTCGAAAGGCATATTGCTTATTTCGGGCCGGATGACATTGCTGCCGGCGTGGTCCAGGCGAGCGGACAATTCAGCGTCGATGAGTATCCCTACAGCGAAACGATCGTGATACACGCGGGGCAAGTCACTCTGCAGAGCCAGGATGGCACGCTGCAACTCAATCCTGGTGACAGCGCCGTAATCGCCCGCGGCACTTCGGTTCAAGTCGAGGCGCAACCCGACTCTCTCTGGGCATTCTGCGCCGATACCCAACCTGTCGAGGCGTGCAATCCCGGGTTAACGACTCTCCCTCCGCAAACCCTGCTCTCTCCCTCGGCAGCACCAGGTACAGAAATTCTGCTAAGCCCGGCACCGCAATGTCGCTCGCACACGTTGTTTGTCGAAGACGCCACCAACCTGCGCATCGGCGTCTGGGACTCGACACCCTATACCCGCAGGGCGAGGCCGCACATGCTGCATGAACTGATGCACCTGATCGAAGGCAGCGTCACCCTCCAGGTGGCGGACGGCACCCATCTGACGGTCAACACTGGCGATACGGTGTTCGTACCCCGAGGCACCCCTTGCGCCTGGAAGAGCAGCGTCTACGTGCGCAAGTTCTACGTCTGCAAGTAACTCGGACGGCGTTAGCGCCGGCAGATGGATTTCTCCTCCGCCGGCCCCCCCCCACCCAATTGATCAATCACTTGCGGAGTTCAGACAATGGGATTAGGTGGCTTCAGTACCGGAAAACTCCTGATCATCCTGTTGATCGTGGTCATGCTGTTCGGAACCAGGCGCCTGAAAGGCTTGGGGTCGGATCTCGGCGACACGATCAGAGGATTCCGCAAATCCATGGGCGACGATAAGCCAGTCACTGAGGAGTCCAGCAACCCGCCCATTGACGCTCAGGTGCGTACGCTCGAGGACTCGGTAAAAAAATACTGAACCCTAACTGTATCGGCTTTAGCGAACGGCTATTGATGGTACAGACAGTTCTGAAGAGATCACTAATCGCGGCATTGAAGCCTTTGGGCGCGACAAGCGCCCAAGCTCTAGTCGACAATTCAAAAAGAGGTGAGAAGCGGGAATGGAAGTGCAGCTGATGTCAGACAAGTCTGTCACTGGGGAAGTATTCTGGGAGCACGTGGGCGCAGCCTATCCTGAGCAGCGACCCCTATTGAACCTGAACAACGCGGCCGTGAGTCCGCCGCCGCTGGTGGTAGAGCAGGCCATGATCGATGCCTATCGGCTGATCAGCCAAAACCCGGACGTCAATATGTGGAGCAAGCTCGACGCCGAGCTCCCTGCGATCAAGCAACAACTGGCTGACATGGCCGGTTGCGATCCCGATGAGATCGCCCTGAACCGCAACTCATCCGAAGGCTTGTCGACAGCCATCTTCGGCATTCCATTGAAGGCCGGCGACCAGGTGCTAGTCTCACTGTGGGACTACCCGAGCGTAATAGCCGGATGGTTGCAGCGTCAGCAGCGCGAAGGCATCGAAGTGGTGACCGTCGACTTCGACCTGATGGACGATGAGAATGTCATCGTGCAAGCGTATGCGCAGGCAATTACCCCGCGTACCCGGGTGATCCAGCTGACCCACATGCTGCACTGGACCGGGCGGGTCCTGCCGGTCAAGCGCATCTGTGCGCTAGCCCGGGCGCGTTCGATTATCACGGTGGTGGATGGTGCCCAGACGTTTGCGCAGATACCGCTCAGCTTCCGCGAACTTGATTGCGACTACTTCGTCACTAGCCTCCACAAATGGCTGGGTACGCCGGTCGGCAATGGCATGCTCATTGTCAGGCGCGACCGAATCGACAGTACCTGGCCGTTGCTGGGGCCTTTCGACCCTCCGCCGTTACAGATCGACAAGTTCGACCACTGGAATCTCGGCACCTATAACTCGGCGATACAGGCGGGCATTGCCCCTGCTATCCGTTTCCATACGCAAATCGGCACGCAAGCCATTCACGCGCGTCTACAGGAGCTGACCCGCTACTGGGTTGACCTCGCCAAAGACATTCCCGGTTTTAGTCTTCACACGCCACTTGATACCGTCGAGCTGGGCGCAGTAAGCCTGTTCTCTATCGATCAATGCGATGCTCGATGGGTGGAGCAAGAGCTTCGAAAAACCCACAACGTTCATGTCAAGTTTCGCGAAATCAGACATATAAGCGGACTTCGGGTTTCGCCGAGCATCTACACGCAGAGGAGCGATCTGTGCCGCTTTGTCGAAGCGCTAAAGCAGGTGATTGCAAGCAGGTAGCCCGGCGGCCCAGGGGATACACTTGAGACCCGCAGAGGCAGTGGCTCCCTGAAGGTAGCTTTGGTGTGTTCCCCCCACCGCTGCTAGATGCCATCACCCGGGGAGTACAAGGGGTTAACTAAATCGTAACTTTTTGCCAGGCGTTCGATGCTGCCATCACGTTCCAACTCCACCAGGATCTTATCGAGACGCTGCATGAATTTGGGCTTGTAAGGGTAAGCCGTAGCATTGAGCCGGGTATATCCAAGGTACCCCGCCTCACCGGAGAGCCAAGGTCCTTCAACCAGCCAGTTGAGGTCACTCTGGGCAAAGACGCCCTCGCGCTGCATCTGCTCAAGTTCCCATTGGACCGACAGGCGGTCATTGATATAGACATCTATTCGCCCATGGTAGAGCCTGGCCAGGTTGGTACGATTGTCGTTGGCATAACTCTGTTTCAGAACCCCTTTAGCGAGCATGCTTTGGTAGTCCTCATCGGCAATGCTCATGAACCCTCTGTTCACGCCAATATGTAGACCGCTATAGCCGAACGGGAAGTGTTCGACTGGTCGTATACGCGCCAATTCTGCGCGCACAAAGACGACGACCCTCTCCCTCAATATAGGTCGCGAGTAATCCATCCACGGCCGTGCGATGGGTCGATAGTAGGGTGGATAGAGAGCGAAGGCGCGGCCGCTGGCCACTTCCGCCAGACCGCGCGCCCAGGGCACGGGACGAATGTGCACGTTGTATTCCGGCATGCGGGTAAAGGCGGTGCGCAGAATATCGGTGTAAAGCCCTTTGGCCTCATCCCCTTCGGCATAGCTGTATGGTGGATAGCCGGCGTCACAGAGAATGACCACGTCTATGGGGGCGCTCGCCCAACTCTTGGTGTGCATGGCGCAGCCCACCAAAACCATCAATAACAACCGCATACTCAACTTCCTTCACATTTCTTTCATCCCTCCTCGCAGATCCTTCGCAACACTGAAGGAAAGAGCAGTTAGAAGCGGGTCCACTACACAGGCGCCCAGCAGGCCACCTTGAGAAGAAACTGTCAGAGGGGTATTTGCGCGCGATAAAAAAAGCCCGCAGTGAGACGGGCTAAAAGGGTGACAACAAGAATGAATAGAGCAGTCAGCCGACCTGGTGTTTCCTCAGTTCAAAGCGCCGCGGCGATTGCCGATCCGACATCCTGGGTCGAGCCCTGTCCACCCAAATCAGGGGTGATCGGTCCCTCGGAGATAACCTGCTCGATGGCCTTGAGAATACCGTCATGGGCCGCACGGTAGCGCTCATCGCCATTGCCCAGGAAGTCCAGCATCAAGGCACCGGACCAGATCATCGCAATCGGATTGGCAATGTTCTGCCCATAGATATCGGGCGCCGAGCCATGGACCGGTTCGAACAGCGAGGGAAAGCGCCGCTCCGGATCGAGGTTGGCCGATGGAGCGATGCCGATGGTACCGGCACAAGCGGGTCCCAGGTCGGACAGAATGTCACCGAACAAATTCGACGCCACCACCACATCGAAACGATCCGGCTGCAGCACGAAGCGCGCACAGAGAATGTCGATGTGTTGCTTGTCCCAGCTGACGTCCGGGTACTGCTCGGCCATTAGCGCCGTGCGCTCGTCCCAGTAGGGCATGCTGATGGAAATGCCGTTGGACTTGGTCGCCGCCGTCAGACGTTTGCGCGGCCGGGTTTGGGCCAGGTCGAAGGCGAACTTGAGAATCCGGTCCACGCCGCGCCGGGTGAACACCGACTCTTGCAGCACGAACTCATGCGCGGTGCCTTCGAACATCTTGCCGCCGACCGACGAATACTCGCCTTCCGTGTTCTCGCGAATCACGACGAAATCGATGTCCCCGGCTTCACGTCCGGCGAGTGGGCACGGCACACCGGGAAACAGCCGCACCGGACGGATGTTCACGTATTGGTCGAAGTCACGGCGAAACTTCAGCAATGAACCCCACAGGGAAATATGGTCCGGCACCTTGTCCGGCCAGCCCACGGCGCCAAAGTAAATCGCGTCGAAGCCCTTGAGCTGTTCGAACCAGTCGGCGGGCATCATCTGCCCGTGTTCCAGGTAGTAATCGCAGTGAGCCCAGTCGAGCACTTCGATGCTCAAATCCAGTTGCCATTTTTTCGCGGCCTGCTCCAGTACCCGCAGCCCTTCCGGCAAGACTTCCTTGCCGATGCCATCGCCGGCAATCGCGGCGATTCTGAATGGTTTGCTCATCAATCGTGGCTCCTCAATGTCCTGTTCAAACGGTGACCGGATCACAGCCCACCGATGTGGAAGGCTTTGACTTCAAGGTATTCATCCAGGCCGTACTTGCTGCCTTCACGGCCCAGACCCGATTGTTTGATACCGCCGAATGGGGCGACTTCCATGGAAATGATCCCAGTGTTGAGGCCGACCATGCCGAATTCCAGCGCCTCGCCGAATCGCCATGAACGGCGCAAATCCTGGGTGAAGAAATATGCGCCCAAGCCATAAGGCGTGGCATTGGCCAGGGCCAGCGCTTCTTCTTCACTGGTAAAGCGCATCAGCGGTGCAACTGGGCCGAAGGTTTCTTCGTTGGCCAGCAACATCCCGGCGTGGGTCTCACCGAGAACCGTTGGCTGGACGAACTGGCTGTCGCCCTCAGGGATACCGCCACAAAGCAGAAGAGCGCCCTGACTCAAAGCATTTTCGATATGCCGGGCAACCTTGCTCACCGCCGCTGCATTGATCAGAGGGCCGATGGTGGAATCCGCGTCCAGGCCATTGCCGACCTTGAGTTTGCCCACCTCCTCCACCAAGCGCTGGGCGAAGCGCTCGTAAATCCCATCCTGCACCAGAATCCGATTAGCGCAAACGCAGGTCTGGCCAGCGTTGCGGAACTTGCTGAGCATTATGCCGGCGACGGCCTGCTCAAGGTCAGCGTCGTCGAACACAATGAACGGCGCGTTGCCGCCCAGTTCTAGGCTCAAGCGCTTGATGTGTTCGGCGCTCTGGCGCATCAACAAGCGGCCGACGGCGGTCGAGCCGGTGAAGGAAATCTTGCGCACGCTCGGGTTGCCGGTCAGCTCTTCGCCGATGCCGGCGGGCATGCCGGTCAACACGTTGAACACCCCGGCCGGGATGCCGACGCGTTCGGCCAACACCGCCAACGCCAACGCAGACAACGGCGTCAGGTCCGAGGGTTTGACGATGATCGGGCACCCGGCCGCCAACGCCGGCGCGCATTTGCGGGTGATCATCGCGTTGGGGAAATTCCACGGGGTGATCGCGGCGCACACACCCACTGGTTGCTTGAGGGTCAGCAGTCGGCGGTCACCGCTGGGGGCCGGCATGGTTTCGCCGTAGACCCGTCGGGCCTCCTCGGCGAACCATTTGACGAAACCGGCGCCGTAGCGAATTTCGCCTTTGGCTTCGTTCAACGGTTTGCCCTGTTCGCAGGTCATGATCAGCGCCAGGTCGTCGAGGTTGTCGATCATGGCCTGATACCAGCGCTCAAGCAGCGCCGCACGTTCCGCCGCCGGGCGGGCGCGCCAGGCCGGCCAGGCTTTTTCGGCGGCTTCAATGGCGCGACGGGTTTCCGCGCCTTGCATCGCCGGTACGCGGCCAATTAGCTGGCCGTTGGCCGGGTCGATGACGTCCAGGGTGGCGGCGTTGTCAGCGCTGATCCACTGACCGTCGATATAGGCGAGTTCTGCCAGCAGGCTGGGGTCTTTCAGGCGATTCTTGAGCATGGTCGAGTCCTGTTCCGAGACAGCCTTCAGTCTATTGCGTCACCACAGGCGAGGATGCTGAAAGCACCGCCCCGGCAGCCTTCAATGCTGAAAATCAGCATTCGACAGCAACCTCTACTGTTGATTTGTGATGGCTATCGTCACGCTCCCCTGTGCCAAGATGCAGCGGTCATCGCCATGAATGAGGCGCAACGAGTCTCGATCACACTATAAAATGCTTGACCATGCTATTCAGCTCGCTGGCCAAGCCCGCAAGTTCCCGGCTAGAGGCCTGGCTCTGATTGGCCCCGGCCGAGGCCTGCTGGGAAACATCACGGATATTGAGCAGGTTACGGTCCACTTCACGAGCAACCTGGGATTGCTCTTCGGTGGCACTTGCAATACACAGATTGCGTTCATTGATCTGGGCAATGTCGGCTACGATGGCGTTGAGTACTGCGCCTGCCGCACGGGCAACCTCCAGGGTCTCCCGGGTTTTACCATTGCTGCTGTGCATGGCTCGCAGAGTGCCGTGGCTGCTTTTTTGCACCGAGCCGATGATGCTCTCGATCTGTTTGGTCGAGTCCTGGGTTCGTTGTGCCAAGGCCCGGACCTCGTCGGCCACCACGGCGAAACCCCGTCCACTTTCGCCCGCGCGCGCCGCCTCGATCGCCGCATTCAAGGCGAGCAGATTCGTTTGCTCGGCTATACCGCGAATCACATCCAACACCGAGCCGATATCAGCTATCTGGCCTGCCAAGGTTTGCAGGGCGCTTGCGGTATCCTCGATCTCCCCGGTCAATGATTCAATCGCACCGACAGTACGGCTGACACTCTCCTGGCCCTGGCGCGAACGCTGGTCTGCTGATTGGGAAACCTCCGAGGCCCAGGCGGCGTTACGCGCGACGTCTTCGATCGCCCCCGTCATTTCGGTGACCGCAGTGGCGGCGTGATCGAGTTCAGCACTCTGGCGTTGCACACCACGGGTGGTGTCATCGGTTACTGCACTTAACTGAGCAGACGTCGTGGCCAGTCGTTCGGAAGAACTCAAAATTTGCCTGACCGTACTGCGCAGGTTAATTTGCATACGCTCAAGCGCTTGCAAAAGGCGCGACGCTTCATCCCTACCAACGGTATCCAGTGGTCGGGTCAGGTCACCCTCGGCGATACGCTCGGCTGCCGCCATCGCAATCGCCAACTGTTTAAGCAGTCGCAACACGATCAAGGTGGCCAAGGTGCCGCCAGTTAACAGCAGCGCCAGCAAACCTGCGGACATCAGGAAGAGGCTCTGCCGGGCACTGTCGCGGCGTTTCACCAGCGCCTCATCGAGTGCCGTCAACGCTGAACGGCCAATGGCATACAAGGCGTCAACAGGTTTGTTGTAAGCCGTGAGATAGTCGCCAACCGGGTAATTCAGCTTAAGCGCGTACAGGGCGTCGGTAGACTCGTTGTTCCCGGCGGTGTTTGCACTGGGCGCGAAACTCAGGTCCATTTCGACGGCCGATACCAATCGCGCATTGCTGAGTTCAAGCGCCTGCAAGATGTGCGGACCTAGTGCCGTTAGTGGCGCTTCCAACAGATTCTTGAGTTCGGGCTCGGCGGCACTCGCCTTGGTCAAGGCACGTGCCGTCTTGTCAACGCTGCTCAGCGCCTGGGTGGCCAAGCCACGCAGCGCACCCTGTTGCTCGGGCAGGATCCGGCCCTGCGCCAGATACATGCCGCCGGCGCCCCGTAACTGACCTAACAACTCGCTGGCTTGCGGCAATTCGATCAAGGCACCCGCCATCAGCGAGTAAGTCCCTAAAACTGGATCCAGGGACAGTTTGAAGTGATCGAGCATTGCGTCCTCGATCAGCAGATAGGCTGCGATCAACTGGCTGTGCTGGGCCAGACTCTGCGTGCCCTTGACTGTGGACTGGCCAACCTGGCCGGCCAATTCTTGCCATTGATGCTGCGCCTGTCGCCAGGCAGCAAAAATGGTGGGGGCGACTTGGGCTTCCTGTAAAACGTGCTCGGTTGCCTCGACGGCGCGATCCACTTCGGCCTGCTTATCCTGACGGGCTTTGTTGAAGTCCCGATTGCCGGTTAGTACAACGGATGCCAAATCGCGATGCTGCTGCGTCAAGTGGATTAACTGGAGCAACGCCTGCACCGGCCGTATGCCGTGCAGCTCCAGATTTGTCTGGCGGCTATTCTGGTACGCGCCCAGTACGTAGAGGCTGGTTGGAATGGCAATCAGGGTCACGGCGAGTAACCCGAGCAAGACAAACTTGCCAGAGAATGACAGGCGCTCAAGCACTTTCATGGGGGAACTCCGGAAGGGTTGCGAGTGGCTGGCGGTTGTTCTGAATAGGCGCAGTCAAGCCTGGGAAGTCTTTCTCAGCACTTCCCACACTCAGTACGGTGGGTGGTGAACTCAAGCTCGGGACGTCACGCGTTCCTGGACGCCATGCCATAACGGGGCCATATGCGCGGTGAGCGAGCGTTCGGAGCAGGCAAACGGAGCACTAAAGCCGCATCGACCCCAACAACCCTTGCAGAAAGTGCTCGCCGGCTTCCATCTGGCTGATCTCGATGAACTCGTCAGGCTTGTGTGCCTGTTCTATCGAGCCAGGGCCACAGACCACCACCGGCACATCTAGGCGTTGTTTGAACAACCCGCCCTCGGTGCCAAACGAGACTTTGGCAGTACCGGTGTCCGGGGCAGCGAAGTTTTTCAGAAAACGCACCGCTTCGACGCTCGGATGAGTATCTAGGCCCGGATAGACATTCAGGGTCTCAATTTCGATATCTGCCACGCTGGATAGCTTTTTGGCTTCGCGCACGATCACTTCCGCCCGCTCGCGCATCTGCTCCAGGAACTGATCCAGGTCGTCTGCCGGCAAGTTGCGCACTTCGAAATCCAAAGTGCACAGGTTCGGCACAATGTTCAGCGCCTTGCCGCCGACAATCTGCCCGACATGCACGGTGCTGTAGGGCACGTCGTATTCGGCATCCTGAGCACCCTGCTCTTGCAGTTGTTGCTGGCCCTGACGCAGCGCGGCGATGAAATCGCAAGCCACGTGTATCGCATTGACCGAGCGCGGTGCCAGGGAGGAATGGGCTTCCAGGCCGCGACAGAAAGAGCGGTAAGAACCCTTGCCCTTGTGCCCAAGCACAAACTGCATATTGGTCGGCTCACCAATGACGCACAAAAACGGCCGCACCGGCGCCAGATGCAACACATCCAGTAAGCGTCGAACACCCACGCAGCCGATTTCTTCGTCATGGGACAGCGCCAGTTGCAACGGCCGACTCAACGGTTGATCGGCGCCGTCGAGCATGGCGTCGATAGCCAGCGCGACAAAGCCCTTCATATCGCAACTGCCGCGGCCATAAATCCGTCCGTCCTGCACGGTCGCCTGAAACGCTGGAAAGGTCCAGGCCTGCCCCGCTGCCGGCACCACGTCGGTGTGCCCGGACAGCAAAATCCCCGGCACTTCCCGCGGACCAGTGCTGGCGAACAGGTTGGCCTTTTTGCCGCTGGAGTCCTTGACGATCAGCGACTCGATGCCCTTGGTCAGCAGCAGATCGCGCACGTACTCAATCAAGGCCATGTTCGATTCCGAAGAAACGGTTTCAAAGGCCATCAGGCGTTTAAGAATGTCCAGTACACGCGGCTTCATGAGGCCTTACTCCGATGCTCGACTGAAGAGGCGAACCGGTTGATGGAAAACGGCAAAATCGACGTGCTGGTGCTGCCGGTGCTGATCAGCTCGGCCATCACGTCGCCGACGCCCGGGCCGAGCTGGAAGCCGTGACCGCAGAAACCGAAGGCATAAAACAATCCATCGACGGTGCCGCTGGGGCCCATCACCGGCAGGGAATCAGGCAGGTAACCTTCGATACCACTCCAGACCCGGATGATGTTCAGCTTCTCTGCTCCTGGCAGCAGGCGCTGCATTTGCCGCATCTGGTTGAGCAGGCTCTCCGGCTTGAAGTAGGCCCGCCGGTTGAGCATGTCCGGTTTGCTGCGGTAGCCGCCACCGATGACAATGTTGCCGCGAGGGATCTGGCGAAAATAGATCACTTCCTCGGGAATTTTGGTGTATACACCGATCACTGTCGGCAAGGCGTAGGGCACCGGTTCGGTCACGGCCATTTGCGGGCCGTGGGTGTCCAGCGGTACCGGTTCGCCGAACTGGGCCGACAGTTTCTGGCCCCAGGCGCCTGCGGTGATCAACAGCTGGGCGGCGCTGAACTGGCGGCCGTCGGTAGTGGTGATGTTGAACTCGCCACTGACCTTCTGCACTTCGGCAACTTCCGTTTTTTCTTCGATCCGGGCCCCGAGACGACGGGCCGCCCGGGCAAAGGCCGGCGCTGCCAGACGTGGGTTGGCGTGGCCGTCGTGGGGCGCATAGGAGCCGCCCTTGACCTCCGGGCCGAGGAACGGAAAACGTTCGTGCAGCTCGGCGCCACGAAAGATTTTCAGGTCCAACTGCGCCGCCTCGGGGGCCGCGGCGTAGGCTTGCAGTTCGGCGATCTCGTCCTCGCGGTAACACACGCGCATATGGCCGCTGGCGATGAACTCGAGGTCGTCGTCGATCAACTCCGGCAGTCGTTTCCACAACGCCCAGGAACGGTTGGCCAATTCCAGCTGACCTAAATAGCGGCCCTGACGCCGCACGTTGCCGAAATTCACACCACTGGCGTATTGACCAATCTGGTCACGTTCCAGCAGGATCACCGACTGCCCGCGTTGACGCAGGAAAAACGCCGCCGCCGAGCCCATCAGGCCGCCACCGACAATCACTACATCGGCTTTCTCTATGGTCATGGCGACACCTCCTCGGTGAGCATCGAAAGGGGTTTTACCGGGGCCTGGCCGCGTTGCCGGCCTACTTGTTGCACACTGACGCCGGCGGCCGCGGCAATCACTTCGGCCCCGGCCTGGGAGCAATAACGGCCCTGGCAACGGCCCATGCCGACCCGACTGAAGGCCTTGGCCCGGTTGACTTCACAGGCGCCCTTCTCGCTGACAACCGCACGCAATTCACCGGCGCTGATCATTTCGCAACGACAGATGATGGCGGCATCCGGCAAAGCTTTGGCTTGCGCCGCCGGCCAGGGAAACGCCTGGGCCAAACCGAGGCGAAACTGATCCATCACCGCCAGGGCGTGGCGTTGCTCGTCGCGTAATCCAGCGTTTACTGGTTGCTGCAGATCTTCCAGCAGCGCTATGGCCACCAATCGCCCCGCATGCTCGGCGGCATCGGCACCGCGAATCTTCGAACCGTCTCCGGCCGCGTATACACCGTTGACCGAGGTCCGGCCTTCTTCATCGGTGGCCAGCCACCATTGGCTGGAGGCCTCGTCGAAGCGCAGGCGGCAACCGGCCAGATCGGCCAGTTGCGTTTCCGGGCGCAAGTGATAACCCAGAGCCACGGCGTCGCAGTTGACCGTCAGGGTTTCCCCGCGCGCCGTGCTGACCCGTACGCCACTGACACCGCTGGCCGCATCACCGAGCACTCGCAGCGGTTTGATCCCCAGGTGCACCGGGATTTTCGCCTGATACAGCTGCGCCAACAGTTTCATCCCGGTGAAGAGCAATCCGGGACGCGCCAGTAGTTTGGGCATGGCAAGGATGCGTTTGCTCAGCGGCGAAGTGTCGAGCACTGCCGCGACCTTAGCGCCCGCCTTCACATACTGACTGGCAACCAGGTACAGCAACGGCCCGCTGCCCATGAACACCACGCGGTGACCGATGGACACCGCCTGGGACTTGAGCGCGATCTGCGCCCCGCCGAGGCTGTAGGTGCCCGCCAGTTGCCAGCCTTCAATCGGCATCAAGCGGTCGGTAGCACCAGTGCATAGGATCAGTGCGTCGTACTCCACTGTCGAGTGGTGGCCCTGGCTGACGCAGTACAGTTGCCCCGGTGTCAGGTTCCACACCAGCGTGTCCGGGCGGTAGTCAATCCGTTCACGCAGGCGATCAAAACTTTCGTGCAGGTCCCGGGCCTTGGCGGCTTCGGTGCCGTACAGCGTGGCGTAATCCCGGGTAAAACCTTCGGGCTGGCGACGGTAGATCTGCCCACCATCCCGGCGATTTTCATCGATCAGGATGGGCTTGAATCCAGCGGAGACCAGGGTTTCGGCACAACGTGTACCGGCCGGCCCGGCACCGACGATAACGACTCGATGAGTGCTCAGCCGCGCAATGGCCATATCGCCTCCGGTTGTGTGGTGACAATGTCCAGGCCTTCACGGACCTCATTGGAACAGGCGCGTAGACGCTCGCCGCTGCGAGTCCAGACCCAACAGTCCTGGCAGGCTCCCATCAGGCAGAAACCGGCGCGCCGACCCGGATCGAATTCCGATTGGCGCAACGCCGAGCCCTGAGTCAGCAACGCGACCATCAGCGTGTCGCCCTGCAGCGCCTCGATGGGCATGCCGTCTACCTTCAGTTTGACAGTGGGCCGGCCCTGTTCGGCCAGCCTGACGAAGCGCCCGTTCATGCATAGGCTCCCACGATCATACTGTTTGAATCCTGCTGAGTTTTCAGCAACTCGGTACTGTCGTGATGGCAAAGGATTTCACTACCGCCAACAATCATCCGACGTTGCGGCGCAACGCAATTGCACAGACCGTCAACCCGCACCGGGCAGCGATTGAGGAAGGTGCACAGCCCTGGCACATTGGCCTTTGCACCGATGGGCGGCAGCGTGCCGCAGGCCGTTGTTCCGCAGCTTTCGAGCCAGCCTTGGCGCAACTCCGGCACCGAATGGATCAGCAGGTCGGTGTAGGGATGGAAGGGCGCTTCGGCGTACGATTGTCGAGTACCAGCCTGAACCTTGTAGCCGCTGTACATCACCACAATGTCATCGCACAGCGCGCGGACGGTGGAGATGTCGTGACTGATGAACAGGTACGAAACTCCCAGCTCCTGACGCAGGTCTCGCAGCAGTTCGAGAATCGCCGCGCCAACCACGGTGTCGAGCGCCGAGGTCACCTCATCGCACAGAATCAGATCCGGTTTGGCCGCCAAGGCCCGAGCCAGATTGACCCGTTGCTTCTGCCCGCCGGACAGTTCGTTTGGACGACGCTCAACCATCGTGCGCGGCAAACGAACGAGATCTAGCAACTCGCCGATACGCTCGCGCAAAGCCGCCCCCTTGAGACCGAAATACATCTTCAGCGGGCGACTGAGAATAGTGCCGACACTGTGCATCGGGTTGAGTGCGGTGTCGGCATTCTGGAAGACCATTTGAATGCGTCGGAACTGCTCGTCGGTGCGCGACGACAGGCTGCCACCCAAGGGTTTTCCATCGAAAGTCAGACCGCCGAGAGCGGGTTCCAACAATCCGGCCACCACCCGTGCCAAGGTCGACTTGCCAGAACCCGACTCACCGATCACGCCGATGGCCTGGCCTCTGCGAACCGTCAGGTCGATATCTTCCAGCACGCGAATGGCCGGCATGCCTTGCGCGTTCTTGTTGCCGTAACCGGCGGTCAGGCCCTGGATGGTCAATAAAGGAGTGTCTTCAGCGATGCCGCAAGGCGGACGAATCGTCGTGTCCGGCCGCGCCGCCGCCAATAAACTGCGGGTGTATTCGTGGGCCGGGCCTTTGAGCAAGGGTGCCGTGGCGCTCTGTTCGAAGATCTCGCCACCATTGAGCACCACGATCTGATCGGCCATCTGCGCGACCACGGCCAGGTCGTGGGAGACATAGACCGCCGTCGCGCCACGTTCGTGGACCACCCGTTTGAAAGCCCGCAGCACGTCGATCTGGGTCGTCACATCGAGTGCCGTCGTCGGTTCGTCGAGCACCACCAGCAGCGGATCGCTGATCAGCGCCATGGCCGCCATCACCCGTTGCAGTTGTCCGCCGGAGACTTGATGGGGGTAGCGCTGGCCGATGCGATCGGGGTCTGGCAGGGCCAGGTCGCGGAACAACTCGATGGCCTTGGCCTCAAGCACAGCCCGGCTGCCCAGGCCATGAATCAATGCGCCCTCCACCACTTGGTCGATAAGCTTTTTCGCCGGGTTGAACGCCGCCGCGGCGCTCTGAGCGATATACGACACACGGTTGCCGCGCAAGCCTTGCAGCTCGCTTTCGCTCAACGCAAGCATGTCGTGTTCACCGATTTGCACCACCCCGCCTGACAACCGACAACCACGGCGGGCATAACCGAGCAGAGCCAGGGCAATGGTGGTCTTGCCGGAGCCGGACTCACCGATCAACGCCAGCACTTCGCCTTTCTGCAGGGAGAAGCTCACGCCCTTGACGATTTCCACCTCACCGAGCTCGCCACAGGCGACCACACGCAGGTCCTGGACTCGAATCAATTCGCTCATTTCAATGGCCTCCCGAACGTCGACTACGTCGCAACGACAGCCGGTCGATAAACAAATTCACACCGATGGTCAGGGTGCCGATGGCCAACGCCGGAATCACGATGGCTGGCGCGCCCTGATTGAGGCCGCCGATGTTTTCCCGCACCAGCGAACCGAGGTCGGCATCCGGCGGCTGCACACCCAGGCCCAGGAAGCTCATGCCACTGAGCAGCAGCACGATGAAGCCGAAGCGCAAGCCCAGGTCCGTCAGCACCGGATTGAGCATGTTCGGCAGGATTTCCACGCAGGCGATGTACAACCGACGCTCGCCGCGAGTACGGGCCACTTGCACGTACTCCAGGGCTTCGATATTTACTGCCATGCTGCGGGCGATACGGAATGCGCCGGGGGTGTAGCTCAACACCGCCGTGCAGATCAGCAAGGTGACCGAGGAGCCGAAGGCCGAGACCATGATCAGCGCCAGCATCTTGCTCGGGATCGAAATGAAGGCGTCCATCAGGCGACTGATCAACTCATCCAGCCACTTTGGTGACACTACCGACAGCAACGCACAGCTGGTCCCCAGACTGCTGGCCAACACCGCGGCCACCAACGCGAGGCCGACGGTGAATCGTGCACCAACGAGGATGCGGCTGAGCATATCGCGGCCCAGGTAATCGGTGCCGAACGGGTAAGCAGCGCTCAGGTTGTCGAAGACATTATCGGAGACCACTTCCCCCACCGGATGCGGTGCCAGCCACGGGCCGAAGAAGGCCACCAGCAACCAGATCACACACATCGCTGCGCCGACCAGGCCGAGCCAGGACGATCCGTGGGAGTCTTTGCCCAACGCCAGTGCGGACGCCGCAGGTGCGGATTTCACAATGAGATTGTTCATTGGTTTCTCAGCCTCGGATTGGAAAGAATCGCGCACAGGTCGGCAATCAGCACCAACGTCAGATACGCCGTACAAAACAACATGGTGCAGGCTTGAACCAGTGCCATGTCGCGGTTGGTCACGGCATCGACCATCAGGCTGGCGATGCCGGGGTAGTTGAAGATCGTTTCAACGATCACCACCCCGCCCAACAGATAGGAAAGGCTTAAGGCAATGGCATTGGCGATCGGCCCGATGGCATTGGGCAAGGCATGGTGCAGGACGATCCGCATCTTGCTTACACCTTTGAGCCGGGCCATTTCCACATAAGGGCTATCGAGCTGATCGATCACCGCCGCCCGGGTCATGCGCGCCATTTGCGCGACAATCACGCAGCACAGCGTCATCACCGGCAACGCGTAAGTGCGCATGAATTGCCAGGGTGAAGTGATGTCACTGGCGTAGGACAGCGCCGACAACCAACCCAGGTTTACCGCGAATATCAGCACCGCCAGGGTCGCGACCAGAAACTCCGGTACCGCCACCATGGTCAAGGTGAAAAAGCTCAGGAAGCTGTCGATGCGCCCGCCCCGTCCCATCGCCGAACCGATGCCCAGGATCAACGCCACCGGCACTGACACCAGCGCCGTGGCGGCCGCCAGCATCAGGGTGTTGGGCAGACGCCCGGCCATCAAGTCACTGACCGGCACGGCATTGGACACCGACTGCCCCATGTCACCGCTAAGCAGGCTCATCAACCAGTGCAGGTAACGCAACACACCGGGCTGATCCAGCCCCATTTTCAAGCGCAAGGCTGCCACTTGTTCCGGCGTGGAGAACTGCCCCAGAGACTGTTGCGCCGCGTCCCCCGGCAGCACCGCCGTGATGGCAAAAACCACCATGGACACAATCAACAAGGTCACGGTCGCCGCGCCCAGGCGCCGGCCGATCAACCACAGTGTGTTGCTATTCATTACCCAATCCTCATGCAATATCGATGCAGCAAAAAACCGACTTCATCAAGCGTCCAGCCAGACCTGCTCGGCGAACATGTAGCCCATGAACCCTCCCAGGGGATTGGTACCATAGCCTTTGACCCGCTGGTCGACGCCATCGATGTTGCTGATGAACACCGGGATGCCGATACCGCAGTGGTTATGCACCAGGGTCTGCATGTCGGCGTACATCTTGCCGCGCTTGGCCTCATCGGTTTCACCGCGAGCTAGCACCAGTAACTGGTCGAACTGCTCGTTCTGCCAGCCCGACTCGTTCAAGGGCGCTTTTGACTGGAAGAACTGCGAGAACATCACGTCGGCATTGGGTCGCGGGTTGATGTTGCCAAAGCTCAGCGGATGCTTCGCCCAGTGATTGGACCAATAGCCATCGCTCGGCACGCGATTGACGTCAAGCTTGAGCCCGGCCTGTTTGGCTGACTGCTGCAACAACACGGCGATGTCCACCGAACCAGTGGCGGCCGGCGATGCCACCAACGGCATGCTGATGCTTTCCATGCCAGCCTTCTTCAGCAGGAATTTGGCTTTTTCCGGATCATAGGCTCGCTGCGGCAGGTCGGCATTCAAGTAGCGCGCACCGGGTGCGATCGGGTGATCGTTACCGATCCTGGCGTAGCCACGGAATATCGCCGACTTGATCTGTTCCCGGTCCAGCAAGTGTTTCATGGCCTCGGTGAACTCCGGGCTTTTGCCCGGCAGTTGGTCCTGACGGATGATCAGGTCAGTGTAGTTACCCGATGGAGAGTCCACGACCCGATGAGTGGTGGCGGCCTTGATGCGAATTGTCGAGCGCGGGTTCACCTCGTTGATGATGTGTACGTCGCCCGATAACAACGCGTTGACCCGTGAGGGTTCATCGGCAATGCCGATGAATTCGATTTCGTCGAGGTAGGGCAAACCGGGTTTCCAGTAATCGGTGTTGCGCACGGCAAGCGACCGAACACCCGGTTTGAACTCCTTGACCTTGAATGGCCCGGTACCAACGCCCTGGTTGAAGTCGGTGGTACCTTCGGGAACGATCAACAAATGTGAAACCGCGAGAATCGACGGCAACTCGGCGTTTGGACCGCTCAGGCGGATATGCACTTCGTGGGTGCCGTTGGCCTTGACTTCGGCGAACTGCGACGCCAGCGTCAGGACCTTGGAACCGGTCAGCGGATCCTTGTGGCGCAATAGAGAAAACACCACGTCGGCGGCTGTCAGCGCCTTGCCGTTGTGGAAGGTCACTTCCTTGCGCAGGGTGATCACCCAGAGCGTTGCGTCACTGGTGTCGAGACGCTCGGCCAACTCCAGTTGCGGCACCATATGGCTGTCGAAACGTGTCAGGCCGTTGTAGAACATGAACTGGCGAACGTAATCGGTGGACGATGAGCCTTTGGCCGGATCCAGGGTATCGGAGGTGGAGGAGGTCTGACCGGCGACGCGAATCCGTCCGCCCGGTTTGCCTTTGCCAGGGGTTGCGGCTTCATCGGCAAACAGCTTGCCTGCAGCGCCGAACAGACTACTGGCGCCCGCGACAGCCACCCCGGCCAACCCCAGCATCTGCAATGCATTGCGGCGTGACATGCCGCGATTGAGTCCTTCGAAAACGCGCAGACTTTCTTCACCGGTGATCAACTGGGCGTCGATATTGTTTTTATTGTCAGTCATGTCAGTTCTACCTTTCGTCAATGATAAGGCTCAAGTGCTGGCGATTAAGCGCAGCGTGGTTGAAACGTAAAGCAACTCCATGAACTCAGTGCAGGTAGTCCTGCAGGCGGTAATACGCGCCTACCACGGGCAGGAACCAAGGCTTGCCGAAATGCCCAGGAATGGCCGGCCAATCCAACTCCCGCCATGGGTTGGCTTCGACTTTACCGTCCATGACTTCAGCCATGACCTGCCCCATGTGCACCGACATCTGCACGCCATGGCCGCTGTAGCCCATGGAGTGGTACACACCGCCATGCTGGCCGGCACGCGGCAGCCGGTCGGAGGTCATGTCCACCAGTCCACCCCAGCAGTAATCGACCTTAACCTGGGCCAACTGCGGGAACATCTGAACCATCGCCGCCTGCAGCACCTTGCCGCTCTTGGCGTCGGAATTTCCGCCGGACATGGCGAAGCGCGCCCGACCACCGAACAGCAGGCGATTGTCTGGGGTGACCCGGAAGTAGTTTCCGATCATGCGGCTGGTGACATAGGAGCGCCGCTCCGGCAGCAGTCGGTCAAGCAGTGCCTCAGAGAGCACTTCGGTGGCAATGATAAAGCTGCCCACCGGCACGATCCGCCGCCGGTACCAGCTCAGGCCGCCATGCTGACAGGCACCGGTCGCCATCAGGACTTGTCCGGCCTGCAGGCTGCCTCGGTTGGTATCAACCCGGTAACCGCCGGCGCTGGCCTTCCAGCCCTGAACGGTGGTCTGCTGGTAGATAAGCGCTCCATGCCGCGCCGCGGCCTCGGCCAGGCCGACGCCAAAACGGCCGACATGCATCTGCACTCCGTTGCGCTGCAAAAGGCCGCCGTGAAACTCGGCTGAATCTACTTCGGCGCGAATCTGGGCGGCGGACAGCAACTCGACGTCAGCATCGACTTCCCGGCGGATCAGCTCGCAGGTCCGCGCCAGCCCTTCATAGTGCAGGGGCTTGGCTGCCAATTTGAGCTTGCCGCTGCGCCTGAGGTCGCAGGCGATGCTCTCCTGCTCGACCAGCGTGACCACGGTCTGCACTGCGCTTTCGTAGGCCCGATAATAGGAACGCGCCCTGTCGGCACCCAGGCTTGCGCTAAGCGCGGCGTAGTCCTGGGCGACCCCGGTATTACAATGCCCACCGTTGCGCCCGGAGGCTTCACCGACCACCCGCCCGGCCTCCAGCACTGCCACGCTGGCCCCCTTCAGGGCCAGCGCACGGGCTGCCGACAGGCCCGTGAAGCCTCCGCCAACGACCACCACGTCGACCCGCGCTGGCAGCGGCTCTGTTTGCGTACCGGTGAACACCGGTGCGGTATCGAGCCAGTAAGATTCACTGTGCATGTGCAACCCCTTGCGCCTTGAAATGGATCAGAGGCCGACCAAGCCAGCCAACCCACCGATATCGGAGATTTGGCGGTAGCTGTAGCAGGCATTGCCCGGCTGTTCGTGTCCACGGGCGACGAAGGCCTTGTTCTTGATCTTCATGTCCTCGGCCGGCATCAGGTCGTAACGGAAGCTCGAAGAGACATGGAGGATATCTTCAGGACCGCAACCGAGGTTGTCGATCATGTATTCGAAGGCCGCCAGGCGCGGCTTGTAGGACTGAGCTTGCTGAGCTGTGAACACCTTGTGGAAGGGTACACCCAGCTTGTCGACGTTGGACATGATCTGCTCGTCCATTGCGTTGGAGAAGATCACCAGGGGGATCTTGTCGGCGATCTTCGACAGACCCGCCGTCACGTCGGCATGCGGACCCCAGGTCGGCACGGCATCGTAGTAAAGTTGACCCTCACCGCGATATTCGATGCCCCAGCGTTTGCACAGCCGCGACATGGCAGTCTTGAGGATTTCATCATACGGTCGCCAGTCACCCATCACTTGATCCAGGCGATAAGCAGTGAAATCCTTGACGAACTGATCCATCTGCTCAGGGGCAATACGATCGGCGAACAGTTCGCGCGTCAACGGTCCCATCTGGAAGTTAGTCAGCGTGCCGTAGCAGTCGAACGTAATGTACTTGGGGCGCAGAAAGCTCATTTTGGATAGTCCTCTTTTATTGTTAAGGGCATGAGGGGCCAAGCAGTTACACCGCTTGGAAAGCATCAGTGCAACGCTGCATCACGGATTTATTACAACACCACTAGGCCATCCATATATCGTTAAAAATATGGCCTAGCTGGCATAAACCACTGTTTTACAGATCGGCCTCAGCAGACTTTGCGGGAAGCTCCAGACTCGGGCGCTCCCCACCCATGTTTGCGTCTTTATGGTCAGTTATGGTGCGCCGACGAGCCACGCACAACGGAACGTGCAGCAGAGTCTAAGCCTGGCGGAACGAGAACGGGCGCATCCTCTGGACGCGCCCGCTGATTGTGTTGCGAAGAGGAGCTAGGGCCAACTACCTGTCGGCCTGTGGCTGTAACATTGACCCACATCGTTCCGGGTTCCAGGCGCCGGATACTCAAATTAGCGCTCACCGTGCTAATGATGGCCTCAGCCGTTTTATTCCACTTGAACGGCTTGGCTGAATGCTCGTTGTGAACCTCGATAAATTGGAGGATGGTCGCCTTCAGGTCGGCGACGCTGATGAAAGCGCTCCAATACAGCGCTCTCTTTCTAGTTGTGCAAACCAGCCTTCCATGGCATTCAGCCAAGAAGCGCTGGTCGGTGTGAAGTGCAGACAGATATTGCACTAACGGGAGGTGATAGGGTCGGGAACAACATTGTCATCGGTGACGGCTACCGCAGCAAACGGGACATGCTCAACCGGCGGACCTACTTCCGCCGGAAAGCCTGCGCAACCAAATACAGCGCCTGCTGCCGGTAGCCGAGAAGCTGGGCATCATCCGGGTCTGGAGTGGCATCTCTCCGCAATCGCGCGGCTCAATCAAGCAGTTTGCTCCGGTGACTCAGGCCTTGGGCTAACGATCACCGCCGCCAAAAAGTGGCTTGGCCAGACGCATTACTGAAGTAAACGGGTCCGGTTACGTTAATGCAAGGTTAGCCCGGCAAATACAGCAGATTATTCCTTTCAAACTTGAAGAACGGCACATTTTGCCTGGGTCGCTTTGTTAGTTTTATTGCCATGACACGGCATAGCGATGTGCTGGTCGCCACGGCGATGTCCTGGTGATTCCCCCCAGACCACCCTCTGCTGCTCGCAATGCCTATTAGCGCTCTAAGGAGCTCGTTGTATGACCACACAATCTTCGAATAGCTACAGCGTTGATCCACAAACGTCTCACAAGTTTTATATCAACGGTTGTTGGTCTTCCCCAGCAATCCCGGCCAGTTTGCCGGTGGTCAATCCGGCAACTGAAGAGGTTGTTGCGCACGTCGCGCAAGGGTCCGCCGAGGATGTTGATCGGGCAGTCGCCGCGGCTCGTGCAGCATTGGCTGGTTGGTCTGCCACCTCGACAGCATCGCGCGCGCTTTTCCTGGGAAAAATCTACGACCTCATCCTTGAACGAAAAGAACAGCTTGCGCAGGCGATCTCTCTGGAAATGGGCGCTGCCATCGGTTCCGCACGGGCCATGCAAGTGCCTCTTGCAGCCGAACATGTACGGGTCGCACGTGATCTGCTGTCCACCTATCGTTTCCAAACCGTTGAAGGCAGCACCGCGATTGAACGCGAACCGATAGGCGTTTGCGGTCTCATCACGCCGTGGAACTGGCCGCTTTATCAAATCACCGCAAAAGTCGCCCCGGCTATTGCTGCCGGCTGCACAGTGGTCCTGAAACCCAGCGAACTGTCACCTCTGAGCGCCCTCCTCTTTGCACAATTGGTACATGACGCAGGCCTTCCACCGGGCGTGTTCAACCTTGTGAATGGAAGTGGTTCCGAGGTCGGCGCAGCCATGGCGGCGCACCCTGATATCGATATGATTTCGATCACCGGCTCAAACCGCGCAGGCGCACTGGTCGCACAGGCGGCCGCCCATACGGTGAAGCGCGTCACGCAAGAGTTGGGCGGCAAGTCGCCGAATCTAATGCTGCCCGACGCCGATTTCACCAAAGCCGTCCCACTGGGCGTGATGTCTGCGTTTCGCAACGTCGGACAATCCTGCAGCGCCCCGACAAGAATGATCGTTCCAAAAGACAGACTGGCAGAGGTCGAATCGCTGGCCGCAGCAACCGCCAATGCAATCATCGTGGGTGACCCGCGTTTGGAAGAGACGGTACTCGGTCCCATTGCCAACGAGGCCCAGTTCAATCGCGTGCAATTAATGATTGAGGCTGGCCAGAATGAGGGCGCAAAACTCGTGTGCGGCGGACCCGGACGCGTACAGAGTTATGAAAAGGGCTTCTACACCCGACCGACTGTTTTCTCCGAGGTAGATTCCGCCATGCGGATCGCCCAAGAAGAAATTTTTGGTCCAGTGCTGTGCATCATTCCCTATGAGACAGTCGATGAGGCGATCGCTATCGCAAACGACACGGTCTATGGGCTGGGCGCCCATGTTCAGGCTCAGAACCTGGATCTTGCACGTGCCGTTGCCTCTCGTATTCGCGCCGGACAAGTGCACCTGAATTACCCTGCCTGGGATCCAATGGCTCCATTCGGCGGCTACAAGCGATCTGGTAATGGTCGTGAGTATGGTGTCTACGGTTTCGAAGAGTACCTGGAAACCAAGGCAATCATCGGATTTGGTGGAGTGTCAGGTACCCCTTCGCGCACGTAGACACGCTTGATCGGGCCATTGAGGCAACTCCTCGCAGCCAATATTGCAGCTCACAAATAATCCAACTGTAAGCCCGTGAGGTTGTTGTCTCACGAGCCTGCCCTTTGGCAACCGCCTCCTTCCACAGTCGCAGATAGCCAGCATGACAGACCCCTATGAGGGGCACGGACAGTCATTGAAAATCTGGGGCGTCTCAATAGCGGTCAACCGATGCCGGGGCTTATCGATAAGAAACGTGGTTACTGATCATTACCTGACTTTAATTGAGGTTCGCATGCCCATTCAATTGGATCGAGTGGCAGACAGCCGCTCCTTTGCATCGCAAGTGGACGTTGTAGTCATAGGCGGAGGCATCATTGGTGTCTGCACAGCTTATGAATTGGCACGTAAAGGTTTATCTGTGTCACTCATAGAGAAAGGCTGCATTGGGGGCGAGCAGTCGGGGCGAAACTGGGGCTGGGTTCGGCAGCAAAATCGCGATTTATGCGAGCTTCCACTGGCGATGTACAGCGTTCAGCGGTGGGCGGAGATAGGCCTGGAGATAGCTGCCGATGTGGGATTTCGGCGCCAAGGGATTACTTATGGGACTGTGAATCCAGCAGACCTGGAGCGCTGGGAAAACTGGGGGCAGAGGGCCAGGGAGCATGGCTTCGTCAGCCACATGATTTCAGGATCTCAAGTTGCGGATAGACTCCCAGGCAGTAAAAGTCGCTGGCTGGGCGGGGTATGGTCGCCCGATGATGGCCGGGCAGAACCTGCCCAAGCGGCTCCGGCTATCGCAGGTGGCGCCCAGGCAATCGGCGTAGAAATACATCAGAACTGCGCAGCCCGAGGCCTGGATATCGTCAACAGGAAAATCGCAGGTGTCTGGACAGAACGAGGATTGATCAAGACTTCGGCGGTGGTCTGTGCAGGTGGAGCCTGGAGCTCCCGATTCTGCCGTCATCATGGCGTCGAACTGCCAGTTGCGAACATCGTTGGCACCGCAATGAGCACCTCGATTGCACCAGAGATTGTCAGCGGCTGCTTGAATACGCCGACATTCGCACTGCGCCGCCGCAACGATGGTGCCTACACTCTGGCAGTCCCTGGACATGGCCGAATGGAGCTCGCGCCTCAAGGCCTGCGCTATGCGACTAAGTTCTACGAGATGTATCGAGCCAAAGTGGCTAAGAAACTCAAAATCCGCGTAGGTAAAAGCTTTTTCAATGGACCAGAGGCTTGGGGCAGATGGGAGGTAGATGAAGTTTCTCCATTCGAGAAGATAAGAACGCTTAATCCCGCACCTGATAAAGAAATGATCAAATTGGCGATCAGCAATCTGCTTGCCGAGTTTCCGGCCTTTGCTGACGTAAAAGTCACTAACGCTTGGGCTGGTGTGATAGATACCACACCTGACATCGTGCCCATCATTTCAAACACTCCGGATCTTGAGGGACTGACCATCGCATCAGGATTCAGTGGTCATGGATTCGGGGTAGGCCCGGGCGCGGCTCGATTAGCCAGCGAGATCGTGACGGGGGAAAAGCCTTTCGTTGACCCAGCCCCGTATCGTCTAAGCCGATTCAGTGACGGATCAAGCATACGCCGCCCGGAAATGATGTAGTCCTGCCTAATAACGATCGATCGACACCCCGCTACACCTTCTCGCTGAATACCCGAGACGCGCCTCAGGTAACGACGTGGGCTACCGAAACGTCGACTTAACTATTGCTGATCAACAATGCCGTGAGCGCTTGTAAGCTCAGTACCACCATGCCGGTGAAGAGGTCGATTCCCGCTCATCGCCCTCAGTCCCACATAAAATACGGGGGTCAGGAACAGACCGAAGAAGGTGACGCCCAGCATTCCGGCAAATACCGTGACCCCCATGACATGACGCACCTCTGAACCTGCACCGCTTGAATAAAGTAATGGCAGTACGCCCATGATGAAGGCCACCGAGGTCATGAGGATGGGGCGCAGGCGAAGGCGGCATGATTCAATCGCTGCCTGAATTGGAGTGCGCCCTTCGAACTCCAGCTCGCGAGCAAATTCGACAATCAAGATGGCGTTCTTCGCTGACAACCCAACCAGTACCATCAAGCCAATTTGGGTAAAAATGTTGTTGTCTGCCCCAGTCAGCCAGACACCAACAAGGGCAGAGAACATCGCCATGGGAACAATAAGGATTATTGAAAAAGGCAATGCCAGGCTCTCATAAAGCGCCGCGAGTACCAGGAATACTAATAGCACGGCCAATGCGAACAACCACCAACCGGAGCTGCCGGCGAGAATTTCCTGGTAGGTCAGGTCTGTCCATTCAAACGCGATGCCCGCAGGCAGTGTCTGGGAGGCTATGCGCTCGACTGCCTCCCGCGCTTGACCACTGGAGTATCCAGCCGCGGCAGCACCACTGATATCGGCACTGGGGAAACCGTTGTAGCGCATGGCACGTTCCGGACCATACCCTGGACTGATCTTCAGAAGAGTCTCAAGCGGAACCATGGCACCGCTTGCCGAGCGTACTCGTAACGCAGCGATGTCCTCCGCCTGAGCGCGAAACTCGGCATCGGCTTGAGCTCGAACGGTGTACGTGCGCCCTAATTGAGTAAAATCATTGACGTACAAGCTGCCAAGGTAGATTTGCAGCGTGCTGAAAATATCACTGACTGATACGCCCAATTGCCGTGCCTTGATCCGGTCAACTTCCGCATGAAGCTGAGGAACATTGACCTGGAAACTGGAGTACATACCGGTCAGCTCTGGTGCTTGAGAACTTGCCGCGATGAAACGTTTTGCCGCGTCGTCGAGTGCCGGGTAGCCCAACGCAGCCATGTCCTCAAGCTGAAGCCGGAACCCTCCGGTAGTGCCCAACCCCCTTACCGGAGGAGGATTGAAAATAAGGATCCGAGCCTCAGGAATCTTCGCAAACTCGCGGCTCAGCGCTGCCGAAATGGCCCCGGCGCTGTGTGTTGCTCCTTTTCGCTCTGCGAACGGTTTGAGATTGATGAACGCGACCCCAGCATTCGAGCTATTGGTGAAGCCATTCACCGACATGCCAGGGAATGCCAGGGACGCACGAACATCCGGGTTTTGCAGGGCTATATCGCTGACCTGTCGCACCACCTTTTCGGTACGGTCCAGGGTAGCCCCATCGGGTAGCTGTATAACAGCCAACAGATAGGTTCGGTCTTGAGCAGGTACAAATCCCCCAGGCACCTCTCGAAATAGCAACACGGTAGCCCCGACCAGCAACAGGTAAACGGCCAGAAGCAGTCCTTTGCGTGACAACGCCGTTCGTACGTTTGAGCCGTAGACTTGTGCGCCACGCTTGAACACGCGGTTGAACGCTCGGAAGAAGCGCCCCAGAACCCGGTCCATGATCCGGGTAAGACGATCCTTTGGAGCATCGTGTTTTTTTAGCAATAGAGCGGCCAATGCCGGGGACAGTGTCAGCGAATTGAATGCTGATATCACCGTCGAAATGGCGATGGTGAGCGCAAACTGTCGGTAAAACTGCCCAGTCAAACCGCTACTGAATGCCAGTGGAACGAATACCGCGCACAACACGAGAGCAATGGCTATGATTGGCCCCGAAACCTCCCTCATCGCCTTATAACTGGCCTCTCTGGGTGTCAGCCCGGCTTCGATGTTGCGTTCCACGTTTTCCACCACGACGATCGCATCGTCAACCACTATCCCTATGGCCAGCACCAGTCCGAACAAGGTAAGGGTGTTAATAGAGAAACCGCAAGCCAGCAGGACAGCAAAGGTGCCTACTACTGAAACAGGTACCGCCAACAAAGGAATGATTGACGCGCGCCAGGTCTGCAAAAACAGTATGACCACCAGCACCACCAGTGCGATCGCCTCCAGCAAGGTTGTGGTTACAGCTTCGATGGATGCCGTGACGAACTGGGTCGGATCAAACACAATTCGGTAGGCCACCCCTTCCGGCATCCGTTGTTCCAGCTCGGCCATGATGCGCCGGACTTCGTTACCAATTGCCACGGTGTTGGAGCCTGGCGCCTGGGTCACAAGCAGCGCCGCAGCGGGTTGGTTGTTGAGCAGCGCCCTCGTAGCATATTCAGCACTGCCGAGCTCAATGCGAGCGACGTCGCGCAAATAGGTGACTGCACCATCAACACCGGTGCTGACAACGATGTTGCCGAACTCTGTTGTATCCCTGAGACGACCCTGTACGCTGATGGACATCTGTACAGAGACATCCGCTGAGTTCGGGCTGGCGCCGATAATCCCTGCCGCTGCCTGAATGTTCTCCTGACGGATAGCGGCAACCGCATCATTTGCAGTAAGCCCCCGTTCGCTCAACTTTTGAGGATCCAGCCAGACCCTCATCGCGTACTCCCCTGCCCCGCGAACCTGAACGCTGCCGACGCCCTCGATACGGGCAAGCCGATCCCGCACGCTAAGTATTGCGTAGTTATTCAGGTAGGCCATGTCATAACGTTCATTGGGCGAATACAGATGCACCACAAGTGTCAGGTCGGGTGTGCTCTTGATGGTGGTCACCCCTAGGCGCTGAACTTCTTCCGGAAGTCGAGACTCGGCCTGTGTAACGCGATTCTGTACTAACTGCTGCGCCAGATTAGGCTCCATGCCCAACTTGAACGTCACTGTCAGCGTAAGCAGGCCATCAGTGGTCGCCTGACTACTCATATAGAGCATGTCTTCTACGCCATTGATGGACTCCTCCAGCGGCATAGCCACCGTTTGAGCAATAACCTCCGGACTTGCACCCGGGAAACGGGCGCTGACCACAACGGTTGGTGGAACGACCTCAGGATATTCGGACACTGGCAACAACGGAATGGCAACCAACCCTGCGATGACGATGAGCAGGGAGAGCACGCCGGCGAAAATCGGACGATCGATAAAGAAATTCGAGATGTTCATAGAAATGCTCAGTGCGTCGTCGATGCGACGGAGGCGTCGTCTTTTGTAACTGGCTGCGTGACGACCAGCGTTCCAGGACGAACCCGCTGAAGGCCACCTACGACAATACTTTCTCCTCCGGATAGACCTTCTGTAACAATTCTCTGGTTGTCGACCAGCGAGCCAAGGGAGACCTGTTGGTAGCGGACTTTGTTGTCAGAACCGACCACCTGTACATAGCGTCGATCCTGATCCGTGCCAATCGCGCGCTCATCAACCAGTATCACCTCCTGAGGCTGGACCTGGCCCATCTGTAAACGGGCAAACTGACCTGGAGTGAGCCTACCATCAGCATTAGCGAAGACTGCCCGCATCCGAATCGTCCCACTTTGGGCGTTGATTTGGTTGTCGAGCATTTGCAGATGGCCTTGCACGACGTCAGATCCTTTTTCTTCTATCCGTATTGGAACGTCGGAAAGTTCATCGCGTTTCGACAACGTTCCAAGTGCCCGTAGTACCGCTTGTTCGTCCGCATCAAAACTCACATAGATGGGATCTACAGAGACGAGCGTTGTCAGTACCGGTCCTTCTGGCCCGGCAACAACAAGGTTTCCAGTGGTCACCTCACGTCGGCCGATACGGCCAGACACCGGTGCACGAATCTCGGTGAACCCCAGATTCACGCGCGAAACCTGCAAACTGGCTTGCGCGGCTTTCAACCCTGCCTCGGCCTCAAGATAATCATTCTCGCGCTGCTCCAGCAGATTCAGCGCAATGGCACGGGCAGGCCAAAGCTTGCGGGCCCGCTCTGCTTCAGCCTTCGTGTATGCAGCGCGAGCCTTGGCTGAGGCCGTTTGGGCCTCCGCTTGAGCGACAGCCGCTGCGTAAATGGCAGGATCGATCGTCAGTAGTACATCCCCCTGCTTGACGAGCTGCCCCTCTTTGAATCGGATGTCCTTTATTTGTCCAGCAACCTGCGAACGGATCGCCACCCGCTCAACCGCTTCCATACGCCCTGAGAATTCGTCCCAGGTACGAACCTCGCGTTTTGCCGCCTGAGCGATGACAACGGACACCGGTGAAGAAGCGACAGGACCTGGGGTAACTGTTTTCGAAGAATTAGCTGCATACCCGAACCAGACTGCGGCAGCACCCATCCCGGCAAAGGTGAGCAGCAGCAAGGGCTTGGCCGCGCTTGTCAGTCGAATGCTCATAAGGGTAGCTCCGAGAAAAATTCATGTACTGATCCCCAGGCGTCAGGCTGATGGCTTGAACCTATGGGCAATGGGTAAGTTTCGGAATGCATCTGAACGCAATTGGATAATCGGCAGAGCATTCAAGACTGCTACTGAGGATGCAATTTAGTGCGAGATAGCTGACGTCAAGGTGACTGACAACTGACGGGAAGCTGTCAAATATCCGTGGAATGCACCTAACGTGCAGGTGACGACCGTGGGGCCAGCGGAAATGGGCTGGAAGAGGGTTCACTGATCAGGGTGAAGCCAAAGGTATTCACCCCGCATTCACTGCGGGCAAAAACCTGGCCTCCGTGCATCGATGCCACCGCACGCACAATCGAAAGCCCAAGGCCATGATGCGTATCACTTCGGGCTCGGGCAGCGTCGGCGCGATAGAAACGTTCGAACAAGCGTTGAAGGTGCGTCTCATCAATCGAATCTCCCTGATTGGAAACACTCACTGCGACTTGGTTGACCTCTTGAATCAGGGAAATGGTGATTGTGCTTTGAGGATTGGCGTAACGCGCAGCATTTTGAAGAAGGTTAGCCAGCGCTCGGTGGAACAAGCGTCTATCTATCAGAATGTCCATATCTCCCTGGATCGAAACCTCAATACCTTTCCCGAGCAATGCTGGCTCCAGGTAGTCGACTGTCTTCAGAGACTCTTCATGCAATGAGACGTTGCTTAAGTCGGTTGCCCGCTGGCCACTTTCGGCACCGGCGAGGAATAACATGTCGTTGACGATGCCGCCCATGCGTTGCAGCTCCTCCAGGTTCGACTGCAGCAAATCCTGCAGTTCCACCAAGTCCTGCTCATGAGCCAGTGCAACCTGGGTCTGCACGATTAAATTAGTCAACGGCGTGCGCAACTCGTGCGCCACATTGGCATTGAAGCCTTCAAGCTGGCGCCAGGCGGCCTCCTGCCGGCTCAGGGCACCATTGAAAGAGATTGCCAGCTCATACAACTCACTGGGCAAGGCACTGGCGTCAAGACGTTGCTTCGAATGGCCCGGTGGCAGATTATTGGCCTGATGGCTGAGCATTCGCACTGGCCCCAGGCCGAAGCGCGCAACCCAATACCCGACCAGGGCCGCCAACAGCAGCCCCAGCAAGGAACTCAGGACCAGTGTCTTGGTGAACTTTCCAAGTGTTATTCCAAAGGGACTGTAGTCGAGGCCAATGATAAATCGCAGTTCTGGGCGAATGGTCGATGCCGGAATGGTTTTGATCATGAGGAATAGGGGGGGCTTGTCGGTCAGGTCCATGACTGCCGGACCATCGTGCCTTTTCGACCAGTCCTGCCCATCGGGCATGGCGCCACCGTAGATGTAACGCTCGTCAGAACCTAAAATCCAGTAACGCACGCGTTTGTCGGACGGCGTCAGATCATCCAGTTTATGCCGTATATAAGCCCATTCTTCGGCGGTCTGATACTTGAGAAGAATCGGGTCCAGCACAACGTGACGCAAGTTGAGCTCAGTGCTCATTTGCTCCTTGAGGGATTCCTGTAACGAATTGCGAAGCAAGATCGCACTCAGTGACATGATCAACACCACCGCCAACGCGAACATCCACGACAGCCTGGTGGCAATTGAACGTTTCATATCGGACGTGGCCGGCTCTGGCTAGGCTCGTCCCTGCTCTCCAAGACATACCCCATGCCACGCACGGTGTGCAACAACTTCGTCGAGTAAGGGACGTCGACTTTGCTGCGCACCCGTTTGATCGCAACCTCAACGACATTGGCGTCGCTGTCGAAGTTCATATCCCACACCTGCTCCGCGATCATCAGCTTTGACAGGATTTCCCCCTGATGGCGTGCCAGAAGGCTTAGTAAAGCGAACTCTTTAGCGGTCAGATCCAGTCTCATGCCTGCGCGACTAACTTTTCGGGCCTGCAAATCCACCTCAAGATCATCAATGCAGATGCAGGTTGGGTCTTCGGGGCCGCTGGATTGCCTACGAATGATCGCCTGGATACGTGCGACAAGTTCCACAAACGAAAATGGCTTGCCTAAATAGTCGTCAGCACCGTCCCTCAACCCCCGAACCCTATCGTCGACCGTCCCCCTGGCTGACAGCATGATGACGGGAGTTTTTTTCCTTTGCCGCAACCCTTCCAATACGCCATAGCCATCCTTGCCAGGCAACATGACGTCCAGAATGATGACCTCGTAGTCGAATTCAAGCGCACAATGCAGACCATCTATGCCGTTGCTCGCCAGATCCACGGTGTATCCGAGTCCTGTTAATCCACGGTGCACATATGACGAAGTCTTTTCTTCGTCCTCGATCATAAGTAGACGCATTCACTTAATCCTATATGAGCAGCCGTTTCACATCTTCTATCAAGCATTCGGGGCCAGCTAGCTTAACCGGAGAAAGCTGTCCCCAAACTGACCGCTGCCTGACATTTCATCAAATGAGCGCAATACTCAACTGCCTCGCAGAAAAGCTCTCGGGCAGCCCCGATCCACTGCGACTCAAGGCACCGCTTTCATGTCCACGACCAGAACACGCCGCGTGTGCGACACGCTCAACCCCAGCAGTCCACCGACCATGAGAGCCCCCGCCATGAAATACATTGCGGCATGAGTATTGCCGGTTTGCTGCGTCAGCCAACCGACCACAATCGTACTGAAAAAACCAGCGACGTTCCCTAAGGAGTTGATTAACGCAATTCCCGCTGCCGCCGCGGCGCCGCCAACCACCATGGTGGGCATGCCCCAGAATACCGGCAAACCGCTAATTATCGCAGCGGTGCCAATGATCAGACCGACCATCGACAGCAACAAGCTATCGCCGAACAACGTACCAAAAACCACCCCAGCGGCACCGATGCAGGCGCAGATCAAAAGGTGCCAACGATACTCACGATGAAGGTCCGAACTACGGCCGACGATCACCATGCTGACGGTCGCAATGGAGTAAGGGATCGCGGTCAGTACGCCGATGGCCCACGGTTCGGCAACGCCGCTGTTGCGGATGATGGTCGGCATCCAGAAGCTAATCACGTAAAGCCCCAGTACCAGGCAGAAATAAACCGCGCCGAGCAACCAAATTTTCGGGTCCGACAAACCATCTCGTACCGAATGACGCGGTTTTTCCAAAGCCTCGCGGTCCAGCGCGGCCCGCATGCCGAGTTTTTCTTCGATACTAAGCCAGTGCGCATCGTCAATACGGTCGCACAGCAGATAGAACACCGCAGCTCCCAGTGCTACTGCGGGCAAACCTTCAATCACGAACAGCCATTGCCAACCGGCGTACCCGGCCACGCCATCGAGCTTGTGCATAATCAAACCGGAAATCAGTGACCCGAGCATGCTCGAGATCGGCAGGCCAGCGATGAACAGAGAAATTATCACGCCTCGGCGATGACTCGGGAACCAGGTGGTGAGGTAAAAAATGATCCCAGGGAAAAATCCGGCTTCAGCAATGCCGATCAGAAAGCGCAGCAGGTAGAAAGTCGCGGGGGTTTCGATGAACATCATGGCTGCTGACAGCAGGCCCCAGGTCACCATGATTCGGGCGATCCAGCGACGCGCCCCAAAACGATGCAGTGCAATATTGCTAGGGATTTCGAACATCAGGTAACCGACAAAAAACATGCCAGCGCCCAGCCCGTAAACCGCTTCGCTAAACTTCAAATCGTCAAGCATCTGCAATTTGGCGAAGCCGACATTTACCCGATCGAGATAGGCGACCAAGTAGCAGACAATCAGCAGCGGAATGATCCGCCACGCGGTTCTTCGGTAGGCTGAATGCAGAGCATGATCCGGCAAATCACCGGTAATCGGCGTTAACGTGTCCATCTCGTACCTCGTTCTTGTTGTTGTAGGGGCAATCATGAAATGGTGTGACAAACGGATCAGAGCGCACGACCTCCTGGCCAGTCGCCGCACTCGCACATGCCACGGACGACTTCGCGGATCAACTCACTAATCAGCGTTTTAAGGTGACTGGCAGGCATCGAGGCGCAGCTACAGATGCCCAGGGTTCGGGACAGCCCGTCAGCGGTAATCCGGTGGGCAACCAGACGACCGTCTTCGATTTCGCGCATGGCCAGATTCAATGGCATGATGGTGTGACCAATGCCTGCCTCGACCGCACTTTTGAGGATGTGCACGGAGTTGACCTCCATGGCGATCTCGCCAGTTGCCAGGTGATGTTCCTTCACTGCTTGTTCGACGAGGGTCCGCGTGCAGTGACCATGGGCCTGGCCAGGGAAGACGAGCGGCCGGGCCAGCGCTTGCTCCAACGACACCTGACCAGGATCCGGCGCATCGGGCGCGTTGGCCCGGTGAATCAGGTAAAAATCTTCTTCGATCAGCGGACTGAATAGCACCTGCGGGGGTAAGTCGGGGGAGGTGAATAGTGCGAGGTCAACACGGCCATGGATCAGTTGGTCCATGACGTTACCGGCCAGTTCTTCGTTGAGATGGAAGGATACTTGCGGGTAGCGCGCGGCCACTGCTCGCATCAACGGCATGGCCAGGATGGTCGCGACACTCTGCGGCAACGCTACGACAATGGAACCACTGACTGAGCCCGAGCTGCTG
Source organism: Pseudomonas sp. P105 (assembly GCF_032614175.1). Taxonomy (NCBI): domain Bacteria; kingdom Pseudomonadati; phylum Pseudomonadota; class Gammaproteobacteria; order Pseudomonadales; family Pseudomonadaceae; genus Pseudomonas; species Pseudomonas sp. P105. The sequence continues at coordinate 2,831,695 of NZ_CP126693.1, read as the reverse complement.
CTAACGGCTGCACGGGCATCGGCCAGGTGTTTGAGCATGCCTTGGGCATACTCATAAAAGACTTTGCCGGCCTCACTAGCGACCACGCCGTTGTGGCTGCGATGGAACAATTGCACCCCTAGTTCCTCTTCCAGCGCGGACATCTGTTTGCTCAATGCCGATTGTGCTACGTGCACCTGGCGGGCTGCCTGAGACAGACTGCCGCAATCAATGACGGTGACAAAATATTTGATCTGGCGGATTTCCATGAACGGCTCCCAGCAGGGCTCGGACTTACTTAGGCGACGATGGTACAGCGCGTCAGCTTGCCGATTTCCCGCGAGGAAAGATCTTTCCGGGGTTCATCAATTGTTTCGGGTCGAGTGCCGCCTTGATCGCTTTCATGGCATCTACAGCGTTTTCTCCATGTTCAATCTCCATGAAATGTTGCTTGGTCAAACCGATACCGTGCTCACCGGTACAGCTTCCGTGCATAGCAATCGCACGCTTGGCCAGCCGATAAGCCACCGCTTCGGCGCGCTCGACTTCGGCCGGATCTTCGGGGTCGACCAGAATCAGGGCATGGAAATTACCGTCACCGACATGACCGAAAATTGGCGCGAGCAAGCTGTTTTCCTCAAGGTCCGCAGTGGTTGCTTCAATGCATTCAGCCAGCCGCGAAATCGGCACCACCGCATCGGTGGTCAGGGAGCGGCAACCTGGACGTAGCGCGAGGGCGGCGAAATAAGCGTCGTGCCGCGCTTGCCACAGACGACTGCGATCCTCCGGATGGACTGCCCACTCAAAGTCCAGCCCTCCATGTTCGTCGGCGACCATGCGCACGGTGTCCACCTGTTCCTTGACACTTGCTTCGGAGCCATGCAATTCGAAGAACAATGACGGCGCTTCGCGCAGTTGGGTTTTGCTGTAGGCGTTAAGTGCACGCATGGTCAATGCGTCGAGCAGTTCAATACGGGCGATCGGTACCCCGAGCTGAATCGTCTGTATCACGGCGCGTACCGCGTGATCAACACTGGGAAAACGGCAGACGGCAGCCGACATGGCTTCGGGAATCGGATGCAGCTTGACGGTCAGCTCAGCGATGGTCGCCAGCGTACCGCCCGATCCCACCAGTAAATGCGTCAAATCGTAACCGGCGGAGGACTTACGTGCCCGCCCACCGGTATTGATCACCCGCCCATCGGCCAGCACGGCGGTCATGCCCAGCACGTTTTCACGCATGGTGCCGTAGCGCACAGCGTTGGTTCCCGAGGCGCGGGTAGCCGCCATGCCGCCCAGCGACGCGTCCGCGCCGGGATCGATCGGGAAGAACAACCCTGTGCCATGCAGCGCTGCGTTTAACTGCTTGCGGGTCACGCCTGGTTGTACGGTGGCGTCCATGTCATCGACGCGAATTTCGAGGATCCGGTTCATGCCAGAGACGTCAATGCTCACGCCACCATGCGTCGCCTGCAACCAACCTTCCAAGGAAGTACCGCTGCCATAAACAATCATCGGCACATCGTAGCGATAGCATGCGGCGCTGATGCTGACGATCTCGTCGAGACAGTTAGCGTACGCGACGGCATCTGGCGGCATCGGATCGAGGGCGGAAATGTCGCTGCCATGGTGCTCGCGCACGCTGGCCGAGGTGGAAAATCGCGAGCCGAGCAATTGGCTCAGTTCATTACATAATGAATCGGGAAACAGCGGGTATTCACAGGCAGCAGGAAGGGCCATCGATCCATCTCCAGTTTTGTGTTCGCCGCGCTAGGATTGTGGCTTTTGTAGAGAGTGATTGGCCATCTTAAGCAGGGTTTGATCAACACTTATAGTGCTGATTTCAGATAGGTCCATCTCTTGTAGAGATAGCCTGCTGGTGACCACTTAGTAGCAAACCGAAACAGAGGAGATAGCTGCAGTGGAGAAGCTGAAACCGTGAAAACCGTAATAGATTTCAATAATTAATTGGCCAGTTCACAGCCATATCTTTCGGTGTGACACGTCAACTTATCGATATCTAGTAAGGTGAGCGCCAGCAACAATTTATTACGTTTTCTGCTCTGCTGACTCTTGGCACAGAGGTGTGGAGGCCAATTATTTGGGCACTGGCCAACTCGACAAATTGGGCAATTATTCGCGCAAATCGAGCAATCACTTCAGAGGGTTCGGTTCTATAGTTAACCATCGCCATATCTAGGTGGGCGTTCTCTTCAATGACGTATCCGCGCATCTCGAAGCCGTATATTTGATCTACTGCAATAATTAAGCACCTGCTCTTGGGCGGACTGAAAGGCTCCCCCCGAGTGCTCGATCAACGAGAACTCATCCTGCAATCACCTGCGACGGTGATTTTTTCTTCGAAACAAGTCGTTTCGAAGTGTTGATCCAATTCATTTCGGAGAGCTGTCCCACCATGAGCGCACTCAACATCAATGGCCGTGAGTACACGGTTGACCTAGACCCTGGCACCCCGATTCTCTGGACCCTGCGCGACACGCTGGGCATGACCGGCACCAAGTTCGGCTGCGGCGCGGCCCTGTGTGGCGCTTGCACTGTTCACCTGGACGGCCAAGCCATTCGTTCCTGTGTGACTCCTATTGCCGCCGCCGAAGGCAAGAAGATCACGACGATTGAAGCGGCAACCAATGGCAGTGACCCGATCGGCACCGCGGTGCACGAGGCTTGGGTCAAACACGATGTGGCGCAATGCGGCTACTGCCAAAGCGGCCAGATCATGAGTGCGACCGCTTTCCTTAAGGCCCAGCCCAAGGGCAAGCAGCCTACTGCGGCCGAGATTGACTCGGCCATGGCCGGCAACATCTGCCGTTGCGGCACCTACGCCCGTATTCGCGCCGCGGTGGCTGATGCCGCCAAAGCCCTTGCCTGATCGGAGCTCACCATGTTGAACGAGATTTTCCCAAACGAGCTCCCCCGCGCCTTGCAACACATGCTTGAACGCGAACATGCCGACGGCCCCATCACACTCCCCCGCCGCAGCTTCCTCAAGATCGTCGGTATCGGCGGTCTGGCTCTGGGCGCATTTCCTCACCTGGCCTTGGCGCAACAGGCCGATGGTGCCGGCGTAGCGCCGCTCAAACCGACTCAACAACCCTCCGCATTCGTGCAGATCGCGCCCAACGGAGAGGTCACGGTGACCATCAACCGCCTGGAATTCGGCCAGGGCGTACAGACCGGCCTGCCCATGATCCTCGCCGAAGAACTGGATGCCGACTGGAGCCTGGTGCGCAGCCGCAACGGCAGCAACGACAACGCCTACCAAGACCCGATCTTCGGCATGCACCTCACCGGTGGCTCAAATTCGATCAAGAACAGCTTCACCCAGTACCGCGAACTTGGCGCCCGCGCTCGCGCCATGTTGCTGAGTGCGGCAGCCGCGCGCTGGAACGTGGATGTGGCGAGCCTGAGCACCCAGGCCGGCACGGTGCTCGGCCCGGCAGGCCGTAAAGCGAGCTACGGCGAGCTGGCTGAAGCCGCGATGGCGATGCCTGTGCCCGAAAAGATCACGCTCAAGGATCCCAAGGATTTCCGCATCATCGGCCAGGCCACCACACGCATCGATGCCAAGGCCAAGAGCAGCGGCCAGCAGGATTTCGGCATCGACATGCATCTGCCGGGGCAGCTCACGGCTGTCGTCGCCCGGCCGCCCGTGTTCGGCGCCAGGATCGCGTCCCTGGATGACAGCGCGGCGCGGGCCACGAAAGGCGTAAAAGCTGTGCTGCGCGTACCGCTGGACGGCGGCGCCGAAGGTGTTGCGGTGGTCGCCGACAGTTACTGGCAGGCAAAGCTGGCCCGTGATGCGCTGAAGGTGGAATGGAACTCAGCCAACGTAGAAAAAGTGGACAGCGAAAAACAATTGGCTCACTACCGGGAACTGGTCGGCCAGCCCGGCCCGCGCCAATTCGATGCCGACATGACGCCACTCGCTACAGCACCGCATCAATTGGAGGCCGAGTTCGTATTCCCCTATCTCGCCCACGCCCCCATGGAGCCGTTGAACTGCACCGTCCAGATTTCTGAGGGGCGCGCTCAGCTGTGGGTTGGCACCCAGTTCCCTGGCGGCGACAGTGCAGCCGCCGCAAAGGTGCTGAATCTTAAGCCTGAGCAAATCCAGATCAACGTGCAAACGGCAGGCGGCGGCTTTGGCCGGCGCGGTGTGCCGAGCAGTGATTTCATTGTGCAGGCTTGTGAGGTGGCCAAGGCTGCGCGCGCCGTCGGACTGAACGTACCTATTCGCACACTTTGGAGCCGTGAAGACGACATCAAGGGTGGCTACTACCGTCCCGTGTATCTGCACCAGGCGCGCATCGGTTTTGACGATAGCGGCAAGGTATTGGCATGGGATCACGCCTTGGTCGGGCAATCCATCCTCATCGGTACCGTGTTCGCCGGGCAAGTGAAGAACGGCATCGACCCCACCGCGACAGAGGGGATGCGCGATCCATACCCGCTGCCGATGCGCCTGACGGTTCATCACCCAGAACTGAACGTACCCGTGTTGTGGTGGCGGAGCGTGGGCTCCACCCATACGGCCTTTGTGATGGAGACGCTGATCGACGAGATCGCCCGAACAACCAAGCAGGATCCAGTGGCTTACAGGATGAAGCTGTTTGCCGATCAACACCCGCGGCATCGCGCCGCGCTGCAATTGGCCGTGGACCAGAGCGGCTATGGCCAACGCGAACTGCCCGCCGGCCGGGCCTGGGGCGTAGCGGTACACGAGTCGTTCAGTTCGGTGGTGGCCTATGTGGTGCAGGCTTCGGTGCAAGACGGCCGTGCGGTGTTGCACCACGTGACCGCCGGTGTGCACTGTAACCTGGTGGTCAACCCGCGCAGCGTGGAGGCGCAGGTGCAAGGTGCGGCCCTGATGGGGCTGTCGATGTGCCTGCCGGGCGGAGCTATTACCTTGAAAGATGGCGTGGTGCAACAGAGCAACTTTGCTGATTTCAGCGTGCCGCGCATTACTGACATGCCTGAGTTCTCGATCCACACAGTGCCCAGCGCCGAGCCCCCTACCGGCATGGGTGAACCCGGCCTACCGGCGTTGGCCCCGGCCTTTGCGAACGCGATAGCGAGCCTGACAGGAAAGCCTGTACGTCAGTTGCCATTCAAGTTGACGTGAAGGGGGATTTAATTTCCGCTTGGCCGAAGCTTAGGTCACATGCAACTCACGGTTAACGTCAATCAATCGACCGCAGAACTTGCCAGGAAAACAAATATGGGTATTTTTGATTGGAAACACTGGGCAGTCATTCTGATTGTTGTGATCCTGGTCTTTGGCACTAAAAAACTGAAAACTCTGGGCTCAGATATGGGTGAGACAATCAAAGGCTTCCGCAAAGCCATGAACGAGGAAGAAAACAAACCGGGCGAGCGAGCGCTTGATCCCGAGCATGCGTCCGTCAATTCCCTCCAGAGTACCCACGCGAAAGCTCAAGCTGAAGATTGGCCGAAGAATTCCTGAAAAACACCTCGTATCCGCGACCTGTTTGTCAAGCCAGGGTTTTGCCTTGGGCCTCCTTCAGTCTAGGAGTCACCCGCGAAACCCTTTACCTCTAGCTAGCATTTCCCTTGAAGTGGACTTTTCACCGCCACGTAAGTGCGCCCTTGCTGGGCGCACCATGGAAAGGCTCACTGCTGGGTGAGCCTAATGGGACAAAAATAAAGTTTTGATTGCAGTTTCATTCTACAAGCGGCTTCTAGAAAATCACCGCACAACTCATACTTCACATGCGAATCCGTTTGATATCGCGCTGAGGTGGCTCTCCAAATAGGCGACTATATTCGCGGCTGAACTGCGAGGAACTTTCGTACCCCACCAGTCCTCCCGCGCTGCTCGCGTCGATATTCTGGCTGAGCATCAACTGTCGAGCAGCTTGTAGTCGTAACTGTTTCTGATATTGCAAAGGGCTCATGCCTGTCACGGCACGAAAGTGTTGGCGAAACGTAGACGGACTCATATGCGCCTGCGCTGCCAGATCATCCATGCGCAACGTCTGGCGAAAATTCATTTTCAGCCAGCCTAATGTCTTCGCAATTTGTTGGCTGGGTGAACCGGCGGCAATGACATGCAGTAACTGCGGACCGTGGGTTCCACTTAACAGCCGGACGATGATCTCCTCCTTGATCAACGGGGCAATGGTCTCAATCCATTGGGGCTCTTTCAGCAGGTCCACCAAGCGCCTCAGTGCATCAAGCACCCCTGCATCCAAAGCCTGTACGGTCACTGGACGAAACTCGTCATCTCTCATGCGCTGTGATAGCCGCATGCGCTCAGCGACCTGCATCACTGTGATGCTGTCGAGTGCCAGCATCATGCCCAGGAATGGCTTGAGAACGCTTGCATGAGTGACATGAGAAGTTACCGGAAGATCGACGCTGGTAACCATCGACTCGCCGGGCTTATACGGGAGTACTTCATGGCCCACTATCACCTGCTTACCACCTTGCAAGGTCACGCCAATCCCCAGGCCGTAGATACAATGCATGGGAGCAGTAACGGCTTTACGTCGATGCAGGCTCAAACCGGGAATGTCGGTGACGAGGTCACCATCGCCAGGTACCAGTTGACTGACCGATCTGGCGAGGCGAGTGATATCAATTGTAATTTGGTCATTTGACAAATCGGTATGCACATTCAACTCCCTAAAAATAACAGACTCAGAGATGGTCACGGCCGACGCCGTTACTCACCCGAACAATGTCCGCCATGACCGCAAGCGCGATCTCTGCCGGGGTCTTGCTTCCCAGTTTCAGTCCAATTGGCGCATGAATCCGTTCGAGGGCATGGTCTTCCAGTCCACCGATGCGTTTGACTCTTTCCAGACGCCTTTCGCTGGTGCGCCTGGAACCCATGGCCCCGATGTAAAACGCGGGAGTTCTGACTGCTTCCAGCAAGGTCAGATCGTCAAGTCTAGGATCATGAGTCAAGGCCACAATAGCAGTTGCTGCGTGGCAACCACCCTGTGATATGTAGGTGGCTGGCAGGACCTTCAGCAGTTGTACCTGCGCCATGGTAAACGTCGAGGTTAGCTCATCACGCGGGTCACACACGATCACTTCATAACCCAAGGCGACCGCGAAACCGGCACAAAACTCCGCCACCGGTGACAGGCCTGCTACCAGCAACCGCCGGGCCGCCCCAACGCGAATTCGCACCTGATCAGTATCCACAGCGACTGTAGCGGACACGCTCGCGTCGACCTCGATCTGTCGAACGCTCGTTCCGAGGGTAATATGGCGCACAACCAGATGCCGCCCCTGCAGCGCGCTTAGTAACATCGCGAAGTGTTCCTGCGCTGCACAGTCCGGCTCGAACTTTTCTACTAGAACATCAAGCACCCCACCGCAAGGCAACTCCCGTGACGGTGCAAGTCCACTTTCACCATAACGAACAATCTGGTTGCACTCGGCAAACTCATCTCGACCAAGCCGTTCCAGAAAATCGTCTTCGACGCAGCCTCCAGACAACGAGCCGCAGAATGCACCTGTCGGTAAGGCTACCAACATTGACCCCGGGCCACGTGGTGCAGAGCCAAAGGTAGCAAGGACCGTACACAACCAAACCCGATGTCCTTGTTCAAGCCATCTCAAGGCTTGCTGAATTACCTGTAGGTCAAGATTTTCCATGGTGCGGCTACCACATCGATTCATCCGGTGAAGTTCTCAATCGTTACCATCAAGGCTCGACATGCATTTCCATCTGCCAAACTTATGCTTCTGGCATGTCAACGACGCCTTAGGAGCAAAGATGCAGACGTTTTAAACTGACGAAGGGCATTGCCACATCCGCTTCAACATAACGAAAAGCCACGCGGTAAACGCCCCATATAGCGGTTTCAAGCACCGCCAGCCAAAGGAGTGATCCTGACGGTTGCAGCACGCGCCCGCTCACCGATCATGGGTTCCAAATAAGGGCTGGCGCTGTACTTGGCACGGTAAGCGTCGTCGATACGACGATTGATTTCGCCTTCCACTGCCTCGAAGATGACCTTGCGTGTCATTCCGGCAGCGATCACCTGTCCTGCTTTTTCTCGAACGGCGGCTTGGTACCAACGTGAAGCTTTGCCGTTGTAGGCCCGGACGTACAGGGCGCCATCGACTTCAACACACCAGACCCATGTAGGGGTGCCGTAAGTGATGCCATCCTCACGAAAGGGAGAAACCTTCAGATCGTCGGCTTTGACGATGCGCTGCAATTCCTGCTCTGACCACGCGCCGACTTGTATCTGGGGATTGGAAGCGCGCTGCTCCTTTGCGCCCGCATCTGAATTTGCCGCCCAAAGCAACGAAGACGCTGACACTACCGCTACAAACAGCACCGCTGCCAACTTGAAACTCGAAGCATTCAGAATCATCACTCTATCTCTCCATACACAGTAGATTTTATCGGTGGATAGCACTATCACTTTCTGAAGCGACAGAGCCACAGCCGCCCTCGCCATCGGTCATCAACGAAGCCTTATGCCTCTGCCGATTGGCCAGCCAGAGGCACAGCCCGCTCCAAATACCGGCGACGGGCACAATGACTATTGCCACAAACCCGAAGCCCGCGCCCACGGTTGCCAATCCCGCAGACAGCCACCCGCTGGCGGCATCCCCCCCCCGATACACTAGGGTTTCAATGACATTCTTGGCCTTGTACTTTTCCTCTCGGCTGACTACGGTCCAGAGCACTTCTCGCGCCGGACGCACAACGGCGAACTCAATCGCTCGGCGCAGGCCCTGCGCCAAAGCGACCATGGCGGGCACAGGTGCCAGTGCCATGGCGGTGAACGCGACAATGGTCGCCACGGGCAGTGCGACCAGCGCCCCGCCAACGCCAACGAGGCGAATCAACGGCCCCGTCAGCAACAGTTGAAAGGTCAAGGTCAGCGCCGACACGATGAGGTCGACCACGGCAAAAAATTGGGTTCTGCTGGCTACGTCTGAGTAACTGCCAGCTACAATCCGTCCCTGCTCGAAATACAAAAAAGTGGCGGCAGTCGTGTGCAGCAGCATGAACAACACCAGCCCCAACAGATACGGCGAGCGCGTAATCAGCGTGATGCCGGCGAGCATGCCGCCACCCAAGCTTCGATCACCGGAAGCAGGGCTCGCAGACCGCGTATCAGTCCGAGACAACAGCGCCTGGTAACAACGCACTGCCAACTCCAGCAGCACCGCCGCCGCCAGGGTCAATGCCATGGGGCCAAGCTTCGATGCCATGGTCGCTGCCAGTAGAGGGCCGACGAACGTGCCCAAGGTTCCGCCCGCCGCAATAAAGCCGAACAATCGCAGGCCTTGTTCGCTGGAAAACCGGTCAACCAGTACGCTCCAGAAAATGGACACGATGAACAGGTTGTAGATACTGATCCAGACAAAAAACACCTGGCCGACCTGGACGGGTGCAATCTTGTTGGCGATCAACACCCCAAACACCATCATCGTTAAAGCGACAAAGCGATAGATCAACGGTATGAATCGCTTGGCAGGCAAGCGCGACACCAACGCACCAAAAATCGGAACTATCAGCAACATCACCATAAAAGTTGCGGTAAACAGCCACTGCAATTTGTCTGCACCGCCTTCCAGGCCCAACGCGTCGCGTAGCGGACGCACCAGGTAATAGCTGGCCAGCACGCAGAAATGAAACGCAAAACCGAGCAGCAGCGTCGCTCGCTCGGATGGCAATACGTTCGCCCATTTGAGCGTCCCCGCGGACATCATTGGTGACTAAACCCGGTTGAGATGGGCAAGTGTCCGGCGATGGGCATCAAAGAAGTTTCCATAAGTTCATCAAGGGGGCTCAAGTCAATAAACGCTATGCATACACTTCAGCAACAACGTTGTAGGTACTGAACAACAACGCTTTGGCATGATGTTGTCGCGCCAGTTGAAACAGGTCCGAATCCAACCGTTGGGCGCTCTTTAGGGCCTGCTCACCGTGTGCCCTGGAGGACCACAGAATGTGCATGAGCGCCCGATCTCCTTCGTCACTGACTTGCACGTCAGCTTTGATAAACCCGGGGCAGAAGCAGGTAAAGCGCTCTATACGCGTGATCAACGTTGTAACCAGGTCCTCCACATGAAGCGGATCGACAGTAAACTCAACAAAATGACTGAACCTACCGTCCCGGATTGACGAACTCATGAGTGTTCTCCAAAAAGTTTTCAGGTTGGCGCCACGCTCAGTACTTCCCAATGGCTACCGGCCAGCGCATAGGTATTCATGCAAAGCATCGGGAGGCTATGAGCTCAACCCGGCCAGTTTTTCAGCCAAAATGCGTAAGGGGTTGGCAGCACCGCTGAAGGATCAGGGATGTTCAGGTCTCGTGCCGCCTGGAATGGCCAGTGGGGGTTCGCCAGCAACGTCCGCGCGAAGAACACCAAGTCCAGCTGACCCGCGCGCACAAAAGCATCAGCTTGCTGAGCGTCGGTGATCATCCAACTCGCCCCTACAGGCAAGCCTGTTGCTGCTCGAACACGTTCAGCGTAAGGAACCATGAAATTAGCCGCCCATGGCACAGGCTCATCGGCGCTGGAGAGCGCCAAGGAGATATCGACAAAGTCGACCCCAGCGTCCTTGAGCCATTTGAGCATCTGGATGGACTCGAAAAAGGACGCCTCGGTCTCCTGACCGAACTCCACCACGCCGATGCGTAGGGTCAACGGCAAGTGGTCTGGCCAGACTCGCTTGACCGCAACCACGATATCTATCAGGAAGCGTGCACGATTCTCCAGACTACCGCCGTACTGATCGGTGCGGATATTGGCCTGCTGCGATAGAAAGCTCTGGCCGAGAAAGCCATGGGCAAAATGCAGTTCCAACCATTCGAACCCAGCCTCCAGTGCACGAACTGCGGCTTGAGCGAAGTCATTCTGAGTGCGTTCAATTTCTGTGAGTGTCATTTCGCTGGGCAGGTGCGGCGTACCAGCCATGTAAGGTAGAGCACTGGGTGCGATGGGTTGCCAAGCCAGTGGATCGGATTCAGGTAGTGGCGCGCCGCCCTGCCAGGGTACAGAGCAGCCGGCCTTGCGTCCGGCGTGCCCAATCTGAATACCCGGCACCGCTCCCGCTGTCTTTATGGCGTACGCCACCGAAGCAAAACCCGAAACTTGCGAATCACACCAAAGGCCTGCGTCACCAGGGGTGATGCGCCCCCTGGGCGACACTGCTGTGGCCTCAACCACCACCAGGCCGACACCACCCTTGGCCAAGGTTTCGTAGTGAGTCTGATGCCATTCGTTCAGTAGACCGTCGCGGGCCTGGTACTGGCACATCGGCGAAGCCACGATACGGTTACGTAACGTGACGTCTTTCAAGATGTACGGAGCCAAAAGAGAGGCCATCTGAGGTCCTTCATCGTTGATCAGCATGGCCGCAGTATGCTGCGCCCGCGGCTTGAGCCGCTTGCCTGATCGACGCTATTGATTGCTTGATTCAACGAATATTAACAACCAACACCCCATCAGGCCCAAATATTACAAGATATGTCACTTACAACGAATGCCTAATATGATGATATTAGTTTGGGGTTATAGCGTGTGAAAGATGTAGTCAGTTGCCAGCTGATCATCCAATGCTACGCCCCCCTGATGCAGTTGCTGGCGTAATGCCGGCGTGTCAACTCGGACTTTCCAATCTGGACGTATCGCTGCATTTGTCCCAGTGTCGTAGCGACCGATAGCCTCCACCAGTTTCGCTCGATCGGGCAGGTACACCGCGAACGCGTTCCCCTTCCACGCCGCAACGTTTAGCCCCAGAGCCTCGCATAGCGCGATTTTGGCCTGAGCATCGTCCCTGTCCGCCTGACGGGAACGCTCGACCTGATCGGCAAGAACCGGATCGACGATGCGGTCTGTAAACAGGATTTCACCTTCTTCCCATACTTCAGGAGGGCAAATTTTGCTCTCTGGAGTCAGGGCAATGAACGGATTGATTTCCATCGGGTAGATTCGACATACCAGTGGCCGCTCCTCGTAGATACCGCAACGACCGTCATCGCCGAGGTTCTGACATTGCACCAGCGCATTGCCCGCGAACACCGCAACGACCCGGACATGGGCGTCACCACAAGTCACTTCCACAGCTCTTCCGGCAGCATGGGCAAATTGCTGAGGTTGCAAAGCCCAGGTGGACTCATCAAACGCCTCCAGTATGATCGCGACCTCATGCCCTCTTTGTAGCCACTGCCTTGTCTCGCCCAACGTCAGCGGAACCAGACGACCTTTGCAGCAGATCCCGCAGCCGTTGCAGGCAAACCGGATAGCGTTGTTTTCCATATCAGCACTCGCACATGTTTTCGACCGACCACAGATTTACTTGCCACCCAGATACAGCTGTGGAAGGACCTGAGGGCACCGCGGGAGTATGTGAAACAAGGAGCAGATCTGTTTGCCAGATCTGGCGGCATGCTTGCCCGATTCGAGGTCATTTCAATTATCCGCCTCAGCGGCGGTCGAATATTTGAAAGTCTGGTGCTTTAGGCAGCCTTTGCCTCAAACCCTGCAAACCGTTACTCAGCAGAGCCCCGAGAAGGAATCAACGCTGGCACGAGCTCGGCATTGGTTGCAGGGGCCTTATCTTTGAGCGGCACAATCACTCCACCTTCCGAGAAACATCTGATGACAGACAAAAAGTTTGGCTTATCACCACGGGCGGTCGCGGCCTCGGTGCTTACCTGGCCAAATCAGCGTTGGCCGCCGGGCATGCGGTGGTCGCCACCTGTCGCGCTCAGCAGAAGATCGTGGCGGCCATCGGCAACAGCGACAACCTGCTCTCGATCAAGTCAACGCCCTCTCCGATTGCAAGAGTTGACGCAGATTACGCTCTGAACTTTCATGGCCAAGGTAAAGCGCTGTCTGATGAGGCATCCGAGGCGCTTCCGCCGATCCATACCAGTCATATCGGACTCCTAAAGGCTGCTGATGGGTGTCGTACGACTGGAGATTGAAGGCCGGCCTTCTCCTGATTATTGCGGAGCGGGTACATACCCTTCGGTCATGATGACAGTGCCTTCAGTTGCCTGCACACGTAGCCTTTTAGCCGCCGAGTATTCCGGCGAGTTATAGAAGCGTTGAGCATCGGCAAGGCTTGGGAACTCAACAATTGCCATCACCGAGCGAGGCTTGCCTTCGACTGCTTGAGCCTTGGGGTTGAAAACAATTACCCTGCCGCCAAACTCAGTTGCAAGCGGCCCTGCTGCATCCATGTAAGCCTGGAAAGTCGCCTGATCCTTGATGTCATAGTTGGCAATCAAGTAACCATGCGCTTGTGCATCTTGTGCCTGGCTGACACCCGCGAACGCCAAAGCAAATGCAGCGAGAGTGCCTTTAACGAATCTTTTCATCAGTTTTATTCCCATAGTTTGAATGGCAGAACGCGCTAAACGCGCTAAACGCGGCCCATGCTCAGGTAGCGGCAGCGTCGAGAGCGGTGTTTGAGTATGGGATGACTTGCTTGGAATTAAATGCCGAAACCGTTTTTTTTGTTGCCTGTTTCGATTAGTTCGCCGGCCCCTTTCCTAGGAGGAAAAGCGCTTCGGAATTCGGAAATATCGCCTCAATACTTGAGGATTTTGTTTTGGTGAGCCGTTTGTATGAACGTTACTAATAGGATTAGCGTGGATACTCTGCAAGACAGGAGATAACAACAGCGCAGTACTGCACGAATCACTTCCGACGTCCGATTCTCCTCTCCGTGCCAGCAGAACGGCTACTCGAGATAAAGCTGCGACTGACCGATTCAAAGAAGCTTGTTATTGAGAATTGGCCGACAAATTTTGTGCCTATGAAAATACAAGCCATCAGACAATTATCAAGTTCGCATATTATCCTTAACGGGGAACTGAACTAGAAGCCACGACGCCCACGGTCCTGGCTACAATGTTTTGTGATAAAGTGGCCAGCCACTCGGGACTTGTCGTACCGGCATTTACATTGCCAGACATCTCATCCAGCAATGCAATTAATCCCCGGGCAGTAATCGATAGACTATCAACATGAAATATTTTCTCGGCAACTCCATCTTGCAAGATGCCGCACAGCAGTTCTTGATATTTTTTACGAATAAGAACAACGCTGTCTTGGTCATTAAGTCGTAGGCTCCTAAACTCATATCGAGCCAATAATGAACCAACAAAATTATCCATGAGAAAACGGATATATGCATCCACATAGGAGCGCAACCTTTCTAGAGGGTCTCCCTCGCTACCGACTCGTTGAAACAGAACGTATAATAACTCACGCTCATAGTCGTCAATCAACTCGAAAAGCAGTGCTTCTTTACTGTCTATATGGCTATAAAGCGAACCTACCTGCAAACCAACAGCAGATGCCAAATGTCGTAAACTCACCCCTTTAAAACCTTTAGCAACGAACAATTCCAAAGCCACTAATCGCACATGATCTATGCTATTTGTATGTAAAGAGATACTTTCAGAAGTTGAGACAGGGTTCAGATGAGCACGCATCGCTTTAGTACTCCAGCGCCAATGGTACATTGGTTAAGGCCTCTAACAAGCCCATACCGGGTCAAGGTGTCAGTCTGGCTCGCGCAGTCCATGCGTACGTCTGTTTGAAGGTTTGGCATGAGCTCTTATTCTTAATACCAGCGATAATCACTTCAGCGTCGCAGTATTGAATCGCATGCGGCATACAGCTATCTATCGCAGCCTGAGGCGCCACATTCAGGCAAGAACCATCAAAAAGAATCCGGCCAACCTTTACCTTATTCATCTCAACACAGTCGAGCCCAGTCTTCTTAAATAGGCCGCCGGTGGATACGACTAGAGAATACTGATAATTAATGAGAGCAGTACGGAGAGCAGCGATGACAATGAGTTTTTGCATGATGCACTCCCTATGGGCCGTGATGGTTATCGCTCTGCGAATGTGCTCAATCTGTTTAAATTGATAAATAAAGAACCGCCCTTCAAGACATCATGCGTGGTGACATCCTGAAAGACGGGGTGGTGCTCAGAATGTCCTAGTCGGATGGTATCCCGTACGATCAGCTTACCGCTGGATTGGCGGCGCACTAAACTCTTGTTCCTGCTGCGCGCTGACGCAGAATAAAGACGTCGTCGGTCTCCAGATATGATTCGCCTGGCATGCGAAATTGTCTAACGACTTTCCCAATCATCGGCCTATGCAAAGTAGAAACACCTTGTTCTAGTGCGGCGGTCTCTGGACCCGATGAAGTCTGCAAGCATTAGAGCGTAGTTCTCTGAGGTATCAGCAACCGTGAAAATCGGTTCTGACAGAGGTACTCTCGGTCACCCAGTGCTGAACCAACAGCTCGCAGCCTTCCCAGGAACCAACGTGAGTAGTCCTGAACTGCTTGCGGCAAACGCCCTGGTGGTTCTTCAAATTGTCCGTACCGCAGGACGATCGTTTGAAGAAATGTCAGGGGCGCCTCACCGTAATGAAGCCAATTCAGATATTTGGCGTAATCTGGGTCTTCAGGTAAGACACCCAAAGGGGTAGGGCCGAACAGTTTTGCAAGATACTCGCAAATGGCGGCAGACTTCGTCATCAGTATTTTGTCGATGATAAGTGCTGGGACCATGCCGATCCGATTGATATTCAGATACTGCCGAGGGTGAAACCTAGGCGGTAATGACAGCGTATTCAGCTTGTAGCTCAACCCTAACTCTTCCAGAGTCCATAATGGCCTGAACGAGCGAGCACTCATGCAGTGAAAGAGGGTAATCATGTGTTGACCTAAATGTGTTGAGTCTAACGGACATGACGCAGACCGAGGGTGTAATGCGCCATTGGGCCGACTATGACTAGGATGAGTAAGCAGCTGAGGTCAGCATCCTCGTCTAACTGCCAAAGAACTCCTTGCAATATTTATTGACCCTAGGCTAGTCAGAGCCATCATCGCAAGAACTTGGCAAATGGTCATTTCTATTTCCCACGAAAGGTATTTAAGACGGGACTCACCGCTTTTTTTTAACAATACATTGACGCTAACGTAAGCGTCAACCAAAAGATGAGGTTACCTCCTCAGCACCCGAACCTACCGCCAGGAGAAAATGGGAGCAAAGGGCCAGCACTGCGTGCTCAACAATCTGGATTTGTATCCTTGGTCGGGAATTCCCGTCAGACCCACGCTCCATTCTTCATACTCCCGAAAACGGACGCTGAAAGACCTCAAATAGGAAATCGGCTGACGATGATTTTCGCCGCAACGGAACGCAAGCTGCACCCGTTTCAGCTTGCGTCCTGATTGCTGTGGTTGCACGAGGAATAGCTAACTGGCGCCGACAAAGGTTGGCTGAAGGCGTTTACAACGCCTCGACCGGACGCATGCGGTACTGCGGCGGCAACTGCTCAAAACCGCTGATGGTGGCGTCCAGGCTTTTCCAGCGTCCGTCCTTGATACCGTAGATGCAGCCGTGAATCGATAGTTTCTGTCCACGGTGCCAGGCATTTTGCACAATGTTGGTGTGGCCGACGTTGGCCACTTGTTGAATCACGTTGAGTTCGCAGAGACGGTCGACGCGCTCCTCTTCGGTCGGCAGCCTGGCCAGCTCTCCGCGTTTTTCATAATAGAGGTCGCGAATCGAGCGCAGCCAGCCGTCGATCAGACCCAACTGACTGTTCTGCATTGAGGCACGCACGCCACCGCAGCCATAGTGGCCGGTGACGAGGATGTGTTTGACCTTGAGTACATCCACCGCGTACTGAATTACCGACAGGCAGTTAAGGTCAGTGTGCAGTACCACGTTGGCCACGTTTCGGTGGACGAACAGGTCACCGGGCAGCATGCCAACAATCTCGTTCGCCGGCACGCGGGCGTCGGAGCACCCGATCCATAGGAATTCCGGCGTTTGCTGACGGGCCAGTTTGGCGAAAAAACCAGGATCTTCTTTAGTGATCGCGTCAGCCCAGCGCTCGTTTTTATCAATCAGATCTTGTAATTCGTTCATGCAATGAAGCCTCGAGATTGAATCGCTGCTTTGACGGACATCAGTCCGTCGGAGGGCAAGCGCTAGATACATTAGGCTGTGGGCTCGATGATCGGTGCCGTCAGCCCTCCTGATTGACTGTGGCTGGCATCAGCCTCTGTGATGTGATCGAGCGCTGTGACGGTCCGGAGCTCGCCTTGCCATTCCAGATAAAGATTACTGCCTCGCCGAATGACGTGATGGCGACACAGGGCTTTCGCGCTCAGCGGGCGGTCTGCGTCCATCTGCCCATCTGTGCAGAAAATCCATTCGCCATGCCAGCGAGGCCAGACATTGACACTCACCTTTTGTGTTTGGCCCTGACAAGTCAGCACCTGTGTTGTTTCCGGGGCAGCACCAGCGTGCCAGCCGTCCAGCCCCGCCCAAGGAGAAGACAGATCATTAACTGCGCGGCGGCTCGGTTCGCTCTGTGCGAAAGCTTCCCCCGCGACTTGCCAGAACTGCGGCGTCAGGGCGCCAACGGGCGGGAGCAATTGTTCTTGATGACGGAGGATGAAACCAGTATCCAACTCCCCAGCGGCGAACTCCGGATGGGCGAGCACTCGGCGAAGGAAGGTCAAGTTAGTTTTGACGCCGCCGATCTGGGTCTCGTTGAGCATGGCCAACAGACGCAGGCGCGCTTCTTCCCGATTGCCACCCCAAGCGATCAGCTTACCCAGCATCGGGTCATAGAACGGAGAAACGACATCGCCTTCGCTGATACCGCTATCGACCCGGCGGCCCGGGCCGGGGGCTGACTCGCGGTACAAATCAAGGGCGCCGGTGGAAGGAAGAAAATCATTGTCCGGATCTTCTGCATACAGGCGTACTCCGATGGCATGCCCAATCAGCGGTACTTGCACCTGGGTCATCAAAAGGGGAGCTCCACAGGCCACGCGGATTTGCAGGGCCACCAGGTCGAGCCCGGTAATGGCTTCAGTCGCAGGATGTTCTTCCTGTAAGCGGGCGTTCATTGCCATGAAAAAAAACTCGCCGCGATTATCAAGCAGGAACTTAACCGTGCCGGCGCCCACATAGCCTATGGCTTTAGCGGCCTTGACGGCGGTTTCGCCCATCGCTTGACGCAACTCAGGCGCCAGCCCTGGTGCAGGAGCCTCTTCAACGACCGTCTGGTAGCGGCGCTGGATCGAGCAGTCGCGCTCGTTCAAGTACAGACAATTGCCGTGTTGGTCGGCGAATACCTGAATTTCCACGTGACGGGGTTTGAGCAGGTACTTCTCCACCAGCATCCGCGAGTCGCCGAACGATGACAGCGCTTCACGTTGTGCCGAACTGAGCGCCTGCTCCAGCTCACTGTCGCGCGTCACTATTTTCATGCCCTTGCCCCCACCACCGGCAACGGCCTTGAGTAATACGGGGTAGCCTATGCGGTCCGACACCGTACGAAAAGTCGCGATATCCTGAGCGTCGCCATGGAAGCCAGGTACAAGTGGTACACCTGCTGCTTCCATCAGTTTCTTTGCCGCGGATTTGCTGCCCATGGCATCAATAGCAGTGACCGGCGGGCCAAGAAAGATCAGGCCGGCGGCTTCAATAGCGCGGGCGAAATGGGCGTTTTCCGACAGAAAACCATAGCCGGGGTGTATCGCTTGGGCACCACAGGCCTTAGCGGCTGCAATCAGAGTATCAATGCGCAGGTAACTGTCTACCGGTTTGGCGCCTCCGAGATGGACCGCAATGTCAGCTTCACGGACATGACGGGCATCATTGTCGATGGTGCTATGTACCGCCACCGTCTTGATACCCATTGCTTTGGCCGTACGCATAATGCGACAGGCAATTTCTCCGCGATTGGCGACCAGAATAGTGTTAATCATGGGCGTTGCTCCAGGGCTACCTGAGTAACTATTTCGGGTTGCGACGAGCGATACTCAGGGAACAGCGACATCGAAGAGCGGTGATCCAGTGTTGAAATGGCAACCGTAGAGGGGTTCACGATATAACCTCCCAGTCCGGTTTCGTTTCTCAACTGCCCTTGAGGGCTAATAAGGATTCGCGCAATGGCTTGTCGGTATAACGGCGAAGCCTGGCTAGTTAAAAACGTCATCGCGAGATCTCGCTGAAGGTAGTTGCTCTTGTTTCCCCTCACAGTTCCAAAGACACGGTCAGGTGCCTTCGTGTTTTTAAAGCTACATTAACGTTGACGTTAACGTCAATACGTGCGATAACGCTCAAAATCATTTTCCCTTCTCTGCAGGGCTCATTTCCCGTTTCGATGATGTGGCCGTCGACCAATAATGTTCGAGCGCTCGCTGCGCTTCGCTTCAGGTAAAATCCGACCCGGTTTGATTCACATTATTCAGGGACCAAGGCATGCCCAAACTCAACGCTTCTCTGCAAGACACCGCCGCACCTGAAGGCATTTGTTACGGCTGCGGCAGCAGTAATACGCATGGGCTTCACATCAAGAGCTTCTGGCATGAAGACGGCGTGCATGTCTTGGCCGAGCACTTACCTGACCCTAAGTATTGTGGCTGGCCAGACCTGGTATACGGCGGGCTGGTAGCGATGCTGGTTGATTGCCATTCAAACTGGACGGCGATGGCTTATCACTACCGTGGGGAACACCGCGAAGTCGCAAGCCTCCCCCGCATCAATTGTGTCACTGGCAACCTTGGCATCAAGTTCATCAAACCGACACCGATGGGTGTGCCGCTGACCCTGCGTGCGAGAGTGGAAGGTGATGTTGGACGTAAAACTCGTGTCGTCTGTGAGGTCTACGCGGGGGACGTGCTCACTGCTATTGGAGACTCCATTTTTGTTCGAGTAGATACAGTGCAACTAGCTGCCGTCGCTCATAAACGTTAGATCGACTCCAATCAACCAGGGCAAACTCGCTGACCCGCATGCGGCTCCATCCTCGCCGCCAGAGCGACAAAAGCTGTTAATGAGCTGCGGCTAAATATATAAGTGCTCTAGATTAGACCTTTAGCACTCAATCCAAACTCACTTGGTTAGCCAGGACTCGACAGTGTTGGTGCCGTATTTCGCCTTCCCCTCCTTCAGCGTCCGATGGTTGCCGCTTTTGGTTTCCACGACCACTGTCTGGATTTTTGTAGACCTTCAATTGACGAGGCTTACGAGTGACAGGTTGGGATTGGGTGGCTGGTGCGTGACGAGCAGCTTGTGGGTCAAGTAAGCTGATGAGGACTTTCAAGCTGAAGCCGTACTTGGCAAGCAACGCACGGAGTTGGGCCGATGTTGCACGGGGGCGCCACTGGCCAGGAATACTCATCTTAAAGGGCATTCTCGACCCGGATGATGCACGTCCCGCGGCCGGGGCTGACGCACTGATTGTGTCCACCAGGATAGTCGCCAGCTCGATGGTGCCCCGTCAACCATTAGCGCGTTACCAGCTATCATCGATGTAATGCTTACCACGACGAGCCTGAGCAAACTTGGTATCAGGGCGCGGGGGGTGAAAAATATCGTTTCGACTGGCTCAGGGGTCACCTATCAGCCCGCAACGTTTGTCGACTCGGAAATCTCCAGTAGAGCGGAGTGACAGCGCTCCTCGGCAGTGTCCAGTTCCAACTGCATCTGCTGAATGTCAAGTAGCTGCTGCTCCAGCTGCAGGCGTCGCTCGTAGATCTTCTTCAGCATGATGTTGAGCTGATAGTGGTTGTCACCTTGCGGATCGTACAGCTCGATCAGGCTCTTGCACTCGGCCAGAGAGAAACCGATACGTTTGCCGCGAAGGATCAGTTTCAGTGCCACCAGATCCTTCGGGGTGTAAATGCGCTCTAGGCCACGACGCGTCGGAGCCAGCATTCCCTGCTCTTCATAAAAACGGATGGTACGAGTGGTCACGTCCAACTCGCGCGCCAGCTCAGAAATACTGTAGGTTTTAACGGTCATGCTCGGTCCTTTGTCTAAACCTAATCGAAAGGCCGTGAGGGCGTCCGCACGGCCTCTTTATAAGGCTTTAAACCTAGGCACGCTAACAATTCATTACGTTAACGTCAAGGGAACGACTCAGCCTCGCAGTCGTCAGGGAGGCGGCCGCGAGGCTTGCCAGGGACTTCCTTACCAGATCGGCAGAGTGTAGCTGACGATAAAGCGGTTCTCGTCCAGGTCGCTGCCGATGTTGCTGCGAGTGCTAGCGTTGCGCCACTTGATGCCGACATTCTTCAGCGGGCCGCTTTGCACCAGGTAAGCGATGTCGGTATTGCGTTCCCAGGTTTTGCCCTCGCTAAGCCCTGGCCCACGATCGACGTTATCGCCGTTAACGTAGCGGGTAAAGAAAGTCAGCCCCGGCACACCGAGCGTGGCAAAATCGAAGTCGTACCGCAATTGCCAGGAGCGCTCGTTCTGGTTGCCGAAATCGTTGATCTGAAGAAGATTTATCAGCGCGTTATCGGAGCCGGTGATGTAAGCGAAGCCGGTATCACCACTCATACTTTGGTAGCCGGCGCTGAAACCGTTGGCGCCGAGGCGGTAGGTGAACAGCGCGCCGAAGGCGTCATTGTCAACATTGCTGCCGCCGTCATCGATGGAGCGAGCGAAACGGATGTCAGATTTGAAACTCTGGCCCTCGCCCAGCGGCAGTTGGTGTACCAGGTTGACCAGGTGCTGTTTATAGATACCGTCGAGCCCCCCGTAGTAGTAGCTGGAGGAGAGTTCGGGCGTCCACTGGTAACGACCACCGCCGAACAGGAACTCGTCGCTGGTCTTGGCACTGCCCAGCACGATATTGCGCCTGCCGCCGTTGAACACGGTCATCTCCTCGTTATCCGAGGAGTCGCGCTGGTTCACCCGGTCGAGGCGGCCTAGGTCCAGGCTCAGGTCCTTGATCTCGTTGCTATTAAGCCAGGCACCGCGAAAGGTCTGCGGCAGCAGCCGAGAGTCGTTGCGCATCAGCATCGGCAAAACCGGCTGCAGGGTGCCGAGCTTGAGGGTGCTCTTGGAGGCGCGCAGCTTGGCGGTGAACCCGGCTTCGCCGTACTCGTCCTGGGCCCGCCTTGGGGCTTCGCGATCGCTCTTTAGGATGGCGGTACCGACCCGGTCGGGGCTGGAGTCGAGCTTGACTCCTAGCAGGCCAATAGCATCGAAACCCACGCCAATGGGGCCGTCGGTGTAACCGGACTCGAAGCGCAACATAAAGCCCTGAGCCCACTCCTCGGCCTTGGACTGAGCAGCACCGCTCTGACGGAAGTCGCGATTCATGTAGAAATTACGCGTATCCAAATTGGCCTTGCTGTCGCTGATAAAGTCCGCCAAGGCCGGCGTCGAGACGCACATGGCAGCAGCAAGACTCGACAATGTGCAGAATGGAGCAGAACGATGTAGGTACATAGAGCCCTCTTCTCTTAGGTGGGTAGTGCGCTCCTGAGACAGGCCGCTGCAACGCAATACCCTTAGTGGCGGCCGGTGGAACCGGCCTGTTTTTGTTTTGTTTTTCCACGCGTTACAAACATCCAACTAACAACTCGAACGGCTGAATCAGGCCAACAGTTTCCCGCGGTACGGATCTTGAACCGCACCTGGAGGGAAAACTGATTACGGGCTTTAGAAGTTACGTCGCGTCAACTTGAGTACCCAGCCCACGATCCCGACGCGGAACAGCAGTACACAGATGACGAAGATCACACCGAGGATTACGTGCACCCATTCCCCCAATGGTCCGTTGGACAGATAGCTTTGCAGGGTGACCACTACCGCGGCGCCTACGAAAGGGCCAAGGACGGTTCCCACTCCCCCGAGCAGCGTCATCAAGATCACCTCACCGGACATGTGCCAATGGGCATCTGTCAACGATGCCAACTGGAACACCACAGTCTTGGTTGAACCTGCCAGGCCGGTCAGAGCGGCGGAGATGACGAAGGCCAGCAACTTGTGCGCGTCGACGTTGTAGCCCAGTGAAATCGCTCGAGGTTCGTTCTCGCGAATCGCCTTGAGCACCTGACCGTAAGGTGAGTGGATGGTGCGTTGGATGACGGCGTAACCGAATACGAACACCGCGAGAACGAAGTAGTACATCGTCAGGTTATTGTTCAGGTCGAATAGGCCAAAAAGCTGACCACGCGGTACACCATGCAGTCCGTTTTCGCCACCGGTAAATGGCGCCTGCACAAAGATGAAGAACACCAACTGCGCCAACGCCAAGGTAATCATGGCGAAGTAGATACCCTGGCGCCGGATCGCCAGTAGACCGAACAACAGGCCGAGCGCGGCGGAGGTAAGGGTACCGGCGAGAATGCCCAACTCGGTTCCCAGGCCGCTATAGTGGCTGAGCAGATAGCCCGTGACATAGCCCCCGCTGGCGAGGAAGGCCGCATGACCGAAGGACAGTAAACCGGCGTAGCCGAGCAACAGGTTGAAGGCGCAGGCGAATAGTGCGAAGCACAGTAGCTTCATCAGGAACACTGGGTACACTGCCAGCGGCGCGGCCAGCGCTACGATAAACAGTGCCAGATAGAACCAACGCTTGCGCCGTACGACGGCCTGACGCCGCTCGTGGTCGGCTTTCGGTTGCAGGACCTGAACGCCTTGCTTGATTTCCAAACTCATCATGTTTACGCCTCTTTTCCGAACAGTCCCGCAGGACGAACCAGCAACACGAGCACCATGACCAGGAACACCACGGTGTTGGCCGCCTCAGGATAAAAGACCTTGGTCAGGCCCTCGATCAGCCCCATGGCCAGACCGGTAACAATGGCGCCCATGATCGATCCCATGCCCCCGATCACCACCACGGCAAACACCACGATCAGGAGGTTAGCGCCCATGGTCGGTGTCACTGAGTAGATCGGCGCGGCCAGCACGCCAGCGAACGCCGCCAGGGCTGCTCCGTAGCCATAGGTGAGGGTGATCAGTAACGGGACGTTAATGCCGAACGCCTGCATCAGCTTTGGATTCTCGGTACCAGCACGCAGGTAGGAGCCCAGACGAGTGCGCTCGATCATGAACCAGGTGGCCAGACATACGACTAACGCAACGACTATCACCCAGGCGCGGTAGGTAGGCAGGAACATGAAGCCGAGGTTGTAGCCGCCCTTGAGCTGCTCCGGCATTGGGTATGAAGAACCGGACACTCCGAACAACTTGACGAATGAGCCCTCGACGATCAGCGCCAGACCAAAGGTCAGCAGCAAACCGTAGAGGTGGTCCTCTCCGGCGATTCGTCGCAACAGACCGCGCTCGATGAGCATGCCAAGGATACCGACCAGCAGTGGCGCCAACACCAATGCAACCCAGTAGTTCACGCCCAGGTAGTTGAGGCCAAGCACGGCGACGAAGGCACCTAGCATGTACTGGGCGCCGTGGGCGAAGTTGATGATACGCAGGAGCCCGAAGATGATCGCCAGGCCCAAGCTGAGCAAAGCATAGAAGGCACCGTTGATCAGTCCAAGGAGCAATTGGCCGAACATTACGCTCAGGGGAATACCGAATACGACTGTCATGATTTACCACCCGCTGGAAGTCTGTGACACCCGGCTGGCAGCAGCCGGGAAAGAGCTAAAATCACACAGCCATTCAGTTTTTCGTCACCAGCTTGCATTTGCTTTCAGAGAGCGGACGGTAGGCTTCCTCGCCTGGAATGGTGCGAACGATTTTGTACAGATCCCACTCCCCTTTTGACTCCGCTGGAGTTTTGACCTGAGCAAGGTACATGTCGTGAACCATTCGACCATCGACGCGGATTTTCCCGTTCTTGGCGAACATGTCATTGACCGGAGTCGCCACCATCTGTGCGCGTACCGTCTGCGCATCATCGCTGCCAGTGGCCTTAATGGCGTTGAGATAATTAGTGGTCGCCGAGTAGATGCCTGCCTGTACCATGTCCGGCATCTTGCCAGTCCGCTTGAAGTAGCGCTGAGCCCAGGCACGGCTCTCGTCGTTCATGTCCCAGTACCAGCCAGTGGTTAGCATCAGTCCCTGAGTCACATTCAGGCCCATGGCATGGATGTCGTTGAGAAACACCACCATACCAGCCAGCTTCTGTCCGGACTGAGCAACGCCAAACTGGCTCGCGGTCATCAGAGAATTGACGGTGTCGGATCCGGCATTGGCGAATGCAATCACATCAGCGCCAGATCCCTGAGCCTGCAAGATATATGAAGAAAAATCGTTGGACGGGAACGGATGACGAACCTTGCCAACCACCTTGCCGCCACCAGTTTCGACAACCTTTGTAATGTCCGCTTCCATCGAATGGCCGAAGGCATAGTCCGCTGTCAGAATGAACCAACTCTTACCGCCAGAAGCGAGCACGGCCTTGGCGGTACCATTGGCCAACGCGTAGGAGTCATAGGTCCAATGGATGTGATTGGGTGAGCAAAACTCATTGGTCAGGCTGGAGGCCGCAGCGCCGGAAATCAACGCAAGTTTGCCGGCCTGTTCAACTACCTTACTCGCCGCCAGCACTACCGAGGAAGCCACCATTCCAGTGACCATGTCGACATTGCGCTCATCCACCCACTGACGCACGGTGTTAGCGCCGACATCTGGCTTATTCAGGTCATCGGCGCTGAAGACCACGATTTTTTTGCCGTTGACCTGACCGCCAAAGTCCTCAACGGCCATGTTCAGCGCTTCGAGACCACCGGGGCCGGAAAGGTCTCGGTAAGTTCCAGACATATCGGCTAGGTAACCAATTCGGATCTCGTCGTTGCTGATCTGAGCCTGGGCGGCGCTGACGAGCAGGCTGGATACGAGAATGGCACGTGCAGTCTTCTGAAAAACCTTCATCTAGTTCACCCACTTTTCACAGTTATTGTTGTTGTTTCGGGCAAAGCACCCCCTCCCTTACCGGCCGGCCTGAAGCCTCACCGACATAAAAGTAGCCAGGGGTTAAACGGTTCTCAGACGCCGAGACAGTGCTGCAGGAGTTCTTGTTTCGACTCCAGTTCAGCGGCGCTGATTTCTTCGACGATCTGACCGTGGTCCATCAAGTAATGCCGATCAGCCAGAGGTGCTGCGAAGCGAAAATTCTGCTCCACCAACACAATGGTCAGCCCTTTATTCTTGAGTTTGATCAGCACCTCTGCCAACTTCTGCACGATCACCGGGGCCAGACCTTCGGTGATCTCATCCAGCAGCAGCAAATTGGCGCCCGTGCGCAGGATCCTCGCCATCGCCAGCATTTGCTGCTCACCGCCAGATAGTCGAGTGCCCTGGCTAAAGCGCCGCTCGTAAAGATTGGGGAACATTTCGTAGATTTCGTCGAGGCTCATGCCGTCGCTGCGCACCATCGGTGGCAGCAGAAGGTTTTCCTCGACATTGAGACTGGCGAAAATACCGCGCTCCTCCGGACAGTAGCCAACGCCCAACCGCGGGATCAAGTGCGCGGCAAGACCAATGGTTTCGTTGCCATTGACTACGATCGACCCGGTGCGACGGCCTACCATATTCATGATCGCGCGCAGGGTTGTGGAGCGCCCCGAGCCGTTACGTCCAAGCAGGGTGATCAATTCGCCGCGTCGCACCTGCAGGTCAATTCCATGCAGGATGTGCGATTCGCCATAGAAGGCATGCAAGTCGCCGACTCGCAGTTGCTCGAAATCCGAAGTGTGTGAACTGTTCATGCGTGAGCTCCCTCTAGGCTGACCGCTTCGCTGCCCAAGTAGGCCTCGCGCACCTGCGCATTGGCGGAAACGCTGGCATAGTCGCCTTCGGCGAGAATAGCCCCACGGGCCAACACGGTAATACGGTCGCACAGCTCGCTGACCACCCCGAGGTTGTGCTCGACCATCAGTACCGTGCGCCCTACAGCGGCCCGGCGTACCAGGCCTATGACCATGTTCACGTCCTCGCGCCCCATGCCCTGGGTCGGTTCGTCGAGCAGCAGCACCGTGGGATCCAGTGCCAGGGTGGTGGCCAGTTCCAGGGCGCGCTTGCGGCCGTAGGGCAGCTCGATGGTCAGGGTGTCGGCGTAGTCGAGTAGACCGACCTCCTCCAGCAATTGCAGAGCCCGCTCATTGAGTGCGTCGAGGCTGCGTTCGGACTTCCAGAAGTGGAAGGAGTTGCCCAGCTTGCGCTGCAGCGCCACGCGTACGTTATCCACCACACTCATGTGACCGAACACCGCGGATATCTGGAATGAACGCACCAGACCCAGACGCGCGATTTCATTGGGTTTCAAATGGGTGATCGGCTTGCCAAGGTAGAGGATCTCGCCGCGAGTGGGCGGGAGGAACTTGGTGAGGAGGTTGAAGACAGTCGTTTTGCCAGCCCCGTTGGGCCCGATCAGCGCGTGAATATGGCCCTTCTGTACACGTAGATCGACCGAATCCACTGCGGTAAAACCGCGAAATTCTTTGGTCAAGCCACGCGTTTCCAACACGATCTCTGGTGACATGTGAAGCCCTCTAACCTTGTTATTTTTATTCGGTTATGGCGCAGCAGACAGAATGACGTTTACGTAAACGACAACATCATACAAAGCGATCCCTATCGAATGCAAGCCCCTCTGATGAACGTAGGCGCCGCTGGTCTCTGACGGCCTCTGCCAAAAGTCACTCTGCAAGGAATTTGAGAGCGGCTATCCTCTAGCGCGTTAGAAAATCAAGGATCGATCAGAGCCAGCTTGATGAATAGCCGCTCGCGCCGTATGCCTATACCGACGATTTTGTTGCACTATTCGATGATTATCGTTGACGAGAAATGCCTAAGACGCTCAGCGGCTTTAGCATTTAAATAAGAGCAAAGGCGGACGAAGGAACAGCGTAAGGTCTTAGCTCAACACAGCCCCTAGGCCCTCCCCCATCCAAGGCGCCCCCATGGATAGGGAGGACGCAAAAGACGCCCAGCAGAGGGAAACATGTTAACGATCTACGCCTTCGCTGACAGGCTCAGACTGATTAGTATTAAATTGCCACCTTTATCTACCGGACTTGGAACCGCTTCAGCTTGGCAAGCAGCATGCAGTTATTGTCATTGCGTTTTCGCCACTAGGACATGACGCCGAAAGTACTGGAAGAACCTGTGATTACAGGGAATCATCCAGTGCTGCCAATAATTCTTTAGGCTCGGCTTTTATTTTTACTAATTTCCTGAGGTGAAAACGATGGATGTTTTCCAAACCATGCGTTTTTTCATTGCCGTCGCTCAGAGTGGTAGCTTTACGGCGGCTGCCGAGATACTAGACACCACCACAACGAACGTTTCCAAAGCAGTCTCCAGTCTTGAGGCTAGAGTTCAAACGCGCCTGATTAACCGGACGACCCGACGCTTGGCATTGACCGAAGCAGGTGCGCGTTATTTGCAACGATGCGAGAAAATTCTTGATGAGGTTCGTGAAGCAGATGAGGAAGCGGGTACCGCTCAAGTCATGCCTGTTGGCAGGCTCAAAATTCACGCCATGTCAGCCATTGGCAATCATTATGTGATCGAAGCCATTGCCAGATATAGAAAGACTCATCCCTCGGTCATGTTTGATTTGACACTGACCAATCGGCTACCTGACCTATTGGAGGAAGGGTATGACATGTCGATTGTTTTAGCGCGGAATTTACCCGATTCAGGATTTGTCGCTCAGCGACTTGGTATCACTTACAGTATTCTCTGCGCCTCGCCAGCATACCTGAAGAAGCGTGGGATTCCCGACTCTCCCAGTTCACTTTGCTCACATGATTGCTTGAGAATTGTTAATACACTAATGCCGGTTGAAAATTGGGAATTTGAAGGATCGGCAGGCGTGGAAACGGTCGCCGTTCCATTGTCTCCCTTTCACGTTAACACCGCCGACGCCATGACCATTGCCATAACGAATGGGATGGGTATCGGCATTCAACCTATTGCCTCTGCAGTCGACGGTCTCAAAGCGGGCACGTTAGTCCGCGTATTGCCAGAATATCATTTTGAGGAGCTGAGTTTATTTGCCATATATCCCTCACGAAAATTTGTGGATGCAAAAATAAAGACTTGGTTAGAGTTTCTTAAAGATTTAATTCCGGAATTGTTGGCATCTGATGAAAAAATCGTAGACTCACCAAAAATGGACGAGAGCTTGTGAGCTCATTGGTAGTGCAGGCATAGAGTTTGCCCGCCTCCTCCGCACAGCATTCAACTGCCTGAGCATCCAGCGCCCATGACTTGATACTGCATTACATGTTGTTTCCCGTCAGAATCTTCATACGTCACTTGCGCAGGAACTGGCCCGCACTGATCCGCAGCGCCTGTAAATGTTATGACTTTTTTGATATCAAGCTTCGTTCCGTAAGTGTAATCTTCAACAGGCGTCTTATTAGGTGCAGCAGCTGGGTGGCTTTCATCAGCAAATGTCAGTGCGCCAACACCGCCAATAACAAGAAAAATCGCAACTTTTAGAATGTTCATGATGTGATGTTCACCGTATCATTTGAGATTGACTTTGCGACCAAAATGATCGTTAGGCTTATATCGGGTTTTCGAGTTTTTACCCCGCAAGCTAGTTGATACTTGCACCATTTACTCACTGGGTAGAGGCAATGTTAGGTGTTTATCCATCCGCCATATAGAGGCCCACTGGACAAACACTGTTTCCAGATTCCGCATGAATAGAGGATTTCGAAAAGCTGCCGGGGGCTTTTGTGCCGATCTTAACCGGCTGCTTCGGGCCTTCCGGTGATTCGTGACCGACGGCCATTGGCAAATCGCAAGGATCGCCCTGATGTCATCCGACTGCCGACAAAAGTAAGGGGCCGGCGAACACACCTTCCGAACCTGGCCGATAAGGGCGATTGTGTCCGCGTAATTTTATGCGGACGCAATTACCCTTAACGCCAGGATCGCCATGCGTGAACGTAAGTCCTACACAAAATCCTTCAAGGCCCAAGTCGTCCATGAATGCGAGCAGCCCGGCGTTTCCGTGGCAGCCATCGCGATGAGTCATGGTATCAACGCTAATGTCGTGCGCCGCTGGCTACCGCTTTACCGTGATCAGCAGGTCGCCACCTTGCCAGCTTTCATTCCTTTGAAAGTCGAATCAAAACGAGTGGCTGAAGCGCCGGCGATCATTGAATTACCGATTGGCCAGCAAACGCTCACGGTGAAGTGGCCAATTTCCGATCCAGAAGGGTGCGCCCGATTCATTCGTGGGCTCACCCAATGATCCGCATTGATGCCATCTGGCTCGCCACCGAGCCCATGGACATGCGCGCAGGCACCGAGACCGCGTTGGCCAAGGTGATCGCGGTGTTCGGTGCGGCGAAGCCGCACTGCGCTTATCTATTCGCCAACCGCCGCGCCACTCGCATGAAAGTCCTGGTGCATGACGGGTTTGGCATCTGGCTGGCTGCTCGCCGATTGAATCAAGGTAAGTTTCACTGGCCAGGTATTCGCCAAGGCTCTGAACTTGAGTTGGATACCGAGCAACTTCAGGCTTTAGTGCTGGGCTTGCCTTGGCAGCGCGCGGGGGCTGGCGGCGCGATCACACTGCTTTAACGGCTGCCATTAGCCTATCGGTCTATCGCCGCGAACGGCCTGCTCTGGCAAAATCCGCGGCATGACTTCTTCGCCCAATCTCGACCAAATGTCCCCCCACCAACTGCGCGCCTTGGCAGCGCAGTTGTTGTCGTAGGTCGATACTATGGGCAAGAAGATCCACCGCGACCAAACGGTGATCGAAAAGCTGACTCACGAGATTGCGCAGCTCAAGCGCTTGAAGTTTGCCAAGCGCAGCGAGCAGTTGAATCCGCAGCAGGCCAGCTTGCTCGATGACCTGATCGATACCGATATCGCGGCAATTGAAGCTGAGCTTCAAGCCTTGCAAACAGCTCCAGCGCAGGCCGAGAAAAAGCAAAAGCCCAAGCGCACGGCGTTGCCGCCAGAGTTTCCACGCACGTAGATCCATCACGAACCGGACAACACTCACTGCCCATGTGGCTGTGCACTCAAACGCATCGGTGAGGACGTCAGCGAGAAGCTGGACTACACGCCCGGCGTATTCAGCGTCGAACGCCATGTTCGTGGCAAGTGGGTCTGTGACGACTGCGAAACGCTGATCCAGGCGCCGGTTCCGGCGCAAGTCATCGACAAAGGCATCCCGACCGCTGGCTTGCTGGCCCACGTCATGATCGCGAAGTTTGCCGACCATCTGCCGCTTTACCGCCAGGAATCAATTTTCGGTCGAGCAGGCTTGGCAATCCCACGTTCAACGTTGGCTCAATGGGTTGGCGTGACTGGCGTGCAGTTGCAGCCTCTGGTCGATGCGCTGCGCGACGTAGTGCTCGGACAGCCAATCATCCACGCTGATGAAACGCCGGTGCAGATGCTCGCTCCGGGTTCGAAGAAAACCCACCGCTCTTATGTCTGGGCCTACGCCACCAGCCAATTTTGCGAAACAGCGGCTGTCGTTTATGACTTCAGCCCCAGCCGCGCCGGTGAGCATGCTCGTAACTTCCTGCAAGACTGGAAGGGCAAGCTGGTCTGTGATGATTTTGGCGGTTACAAGGCCAGCTTCGAACTCGGCGTCACCGAGATCGGCTGCATGGCCCACGCGCGGCGCAAGTTCTTCGAACTGCACACCACCAACAAGAGCACGCTCGCCGAGCAGGCCCTGCGCTATATCCAACTGCTATACGAAATCGAAAGTGAAATTCGCGACCTGGAGCCGGATATACGCCGCCAAATACGGCAAGAAAAAGCCGTAGCGGTGATGGATACGCTGCATGCCTGGATGCTCGCCCAGCGTGAGCTGGTGCCCGAAGGTTCGGCTATCAGCAAAGCACTGGATTACAGCCTGAAACGCTGGGCAGCGCTGTCACGCTACCTGGATGACGGGGTCGTCCCCATTGACAATAATTGGTGCGAGAACCAGATCCGGCCCTGGGCGTTGGGACGCAAGAACTGGCTCTTCGCAGGATCGCTACGCAGCGGAAAACGGGCGGCGGCTATCATGAGTTTGATCCAGTCTGCGCGGCTGAATGGTCATGATCCGTATGCCTATCTGAAGGATGTTCTCACGCGCCTGCCGACGCAGCGGGCGAGTGAAATCGATCAGTTACTGCCGCATAGGTGGCAGCCGGTTTAGTTACGCAAGGCGTGATGGCCGGACGCATACCGACAAAAAGCGTAACTTCACGACGAAGGTGGGGCAGCACGCCAATGCTCCTCACGAGCTGGTGTACTGGACCGGACATCACTCTCGGTTACAGCGCGAAGGCCTAACAACATCCTGCCCGTTCGGCTCACGAAGCTATGCCTTTGAAGAGTACATCGCCTAGATAGCCGCTACTTTTTTATGCGCCTACACGGTATTGAGGGAGAGTTGCGACAGAGGGTTACATTGACTCCTAGTTCTGCTTGCTCGGCAGGCAGGCATGTGACCTTTCGCACCAGAGGTCACGCCAGAAGCGCATTGGAGTATGTACTCAGTTTGGAACAGCGACTAAAGCAAGCGGTCCCAGTTGACTCACTATGCATGAACGATGGAACTTAATTTAGCCTCGAGAAAATTCGCACCGCAGTGTACCGACTCTCCCCTTTTTCCGTACTAGCACGCGCCTCCAACAAAACGGCACCAAGAGAAATCGATACAGCGCAAAAGGACGCGAGCCAAAAGGATGGGTCAGGGCAAGACGGGAATGGGAATGGGAACCGGACTCTGAGAATGGGAGCAATATCCCTGCCCAGCAGGGCATGAATGAGCAGCAGGCAGTGACGCAGATAAGCGTCACAGCCTGCTACTGGGCACTCAACTCGCCTGGCCGAGACCCAGACGCTCGACGGTAAGCTCGCGCATACGGAACTTCTGAACTTTTCCGGTCACGGTCATGGGAAACTCTTCGACAAAGAAGAAATACCGAGGCACCTTAAAGTGTGCAATGCGCCCCTTGCAGTACTCGCGCAACTGTTCGTCACTGACTTCGTGACCCGGATGGCACTTGATCCAGGCAGCGATCTCCTCGCCATACTTGACATCTGGTATCCCAACCACCTGCACATCGGCCACTGCTGGGTGGGTAAAGAGGAACTCTTCGATCTCACGGGGGTACACGTTCTCGCCGCCTCGGATGATCATGTCCTTGTTACGCCCGACGATGGTCAGGTAGCCCTCCTCGTCCATTACTGCCAGGTCGCCGGTGTGCATCCAGCGCGCGATATCCAGAGCCTCGCTTGTCGCCTCGGGGTTGTTCCAATAGCCGAGCATCACGCTGTAGCCCCGAGTACACAGTTCGCCGATTTTCCCACGAGGAACAATGCGGCCTTGCTCATCAACAACCTTGCTCTCCAGGTGCGGCTGGGTACGTCCCACACTGCTGACGCGCCGTTCCAGATTGTCGTCCGCGGCGGTCTGGGTGGACACGGGGCTAGTCTCGGTCATGCCGTAAGCGATCTGCACCTCAGACATGTGCATCTCGCTGATCACCCGCTTCATTACCTCGATCGGGCAGGTAGCGCCGGCCATGATCCCCGTGCGGAGGCTGGACAGATCCAGGTCAGCACGCTCTGGAAGATCGAGTTCGGCGATAAACATGGTGGGCACGCCATAAAGCGCGGTGGCCTTCTCCTCCGCTACCGCCTGCAGAGTGGCCAGTGGGTCGAAGGATGCTCCCGGATAGATCATGGTGCTACCGTGGGTCAGGCAGCCAAGATTGCCCATCACCATGCCGAAGCAGTGATACAAGGGCACCGGAATCACCAGACGATCAAGCTCACTGAGGCCCAAGCTCTCACCGACCATGTAGCCGTTGTTGAGGATATTGTGGTGGCTCAGCGTCGCCCCCTTTGGAAAGCCAGTGGTACCCGAGGTGTACTGAATGTTAATCGGGTCATCGAACTGCAATCCGGCCTGGCGCTCGGCCAACAATTCAGGCGATACCGTGGCGCCACCAGCGAGGAAGTTCACCCAGGACAGCAGACCTACCGGCGGCACATCGGCCAGGCTGATCACCCCGCGCAGCTCAGTGAGCTTGGCGCTAGCCAGTTGACTCGGGGTGGTAGTAGCAAGCTCCGGCAGCAACTCCATGAGCATGGCGTGATAATCACTACTCTTAAAGGCTCCAGCACAGATCAGCCAGCTACAGCCGGATTGGCGCAGGGAGTACTCCAGCTCGCTGAGCCGGTAAGCCGGATTGATGTTGACCAGAATGGCACCGACCTTGGCGCTCGCGAACTGAGTGATACACCACTCGGCGCAGTTTGGCGCCCAGATGCCAACTCGGTCGCCGGGCTGTACACCCAAAGCCAGTAGCCCACGGGCGCAACGGTCGACCTGTTCGCCCAGCTGCGCCCAGCTATAACGTAGATTCTGATGGCGCACCACGAGCGCATCGCGTTCGGCGAAACGCTCCACAGTTTGATCGAACGCCGCCCCTATGGTCATGGCCAATAGCGGGTTGTTCTGCAATCCGCGGGTATAGCTGTTTGAAGTCATGAGAATCCTCGATCTTGTATTTTTGTGAGGCATGGCGCTGATCCATCGACTCCGACGCAGATGTTGACAGTCAGCAGAGTCACCTTTACGTTAACGTAAAGATGGCGCGCATGACAACAGATATCAATCGCCTATCCCGATAATAATAATCAAGGTGGCCCCATGAGCTACTCCAGTCTTAACTTCGCCCTCCGCAAGACCCCCAACCTGCTGTGCGAGCGGGTGCAGGCCTTCATTGCCTTGACAATGAACGAGCCGAACGTTGGCTGCATAAAGGTGCTGCGACCACTCCACTTTCAACGACAGCAAGGCCTGGATCACCAGCGGCTTGTAGGACGCAAACACCCCGATGATCTGCATCAGGATTTTCACTTGGAAAATTTCCCTATGGAGCGCTAATCCCCTTACTTGCACGTCACAAATCCACAAACCCCCCAATGATATCTACACCTGCTGATCGCTCGCGACCTAGTGCGCAATGCGCCTTGCCCGCCTGATCTTCCCATCGAATCCTCCCGGAGTTGTCCATGATCGGCCTGAGAAATATTCCCATTAGCCGTCGCCTGTGGCTGATCCTGCTGACGTCGGTCCTGATGCTACTGGTTCTCACTGGATTGATGCTCAAGCAGAATTACGATGATCTCTACGCCGCAAAGGAGCTCAAGACTCGCCACGTAGTAGAGACCGTCGCAGGTATTTTGCGTTACTACCATAGTCTGGAGGCCACCGGCATGAGCCGCGAGCAGGCGCAACGCCAAGCCAGCGAGATCCTGCGCGATCTACGTTATAACCAGGACGACTACTTCTGGTTGGAAGACCTGGACACCCGCATGGTCATGCACCCCAACGCCCAGTTGATAGGCAAGGTTATGTCGGGAACTCGCGACCCAGACGGCAAGCCATTCTTCGACGAGATGGTGGCCGTGGCCAAGCGTGACGGTGGTGGCCTGGTGTACTACCGCTGGCCCAAACCAGGCTCAGATGAACCCGTGGAGAAAGTTTCTTATGTCGAATTGTTCGAGCCCTGGGGCTGGACGGTCGGCTCGGGCATCTACATCGACGACGTGACAGCTGAGTTTCGCCGCCAGGCATTACAAGCCTTCGCCATCCTGGTGCCCGTGGCGCTACTGCTCGGAGCCCTGATCCTGCTGATTGCCCGAAGCATAGCCTTTCCTTTGGTGCAGGCCGTTGACGCTATGCAGAATATCGCCAGCGGCGACGCTGACTTGACCCGCAGCCTGGATCATCGTGGAAGTGATGAGCTGGGTACGTTGAGTGGCCACTTCAACGCATTTACCGGCAAACTGCGCGGCGTGATTGTTCAGTCGCTACAAGCTGCCAACAGTCTCAACATGGCCTCGAAGTCGCTCGGCGAGATTGCTGACGATGCCCAGCACCTTGGTCAACAACAGTCACAGCAGATGGAAATGGTCGCCACGGCGATCAACGAGGTGTCCTATGCCGTGCAGGAAGTGGCACGCAATGCCGAACATGCCTCCAATGAGGTCTGCCAGGCCGAAGAACAGGCGCGTCAGGGTCAGCAAAACATCGACGGGAGCCTGCAGCAGATCGACCGGCTCTCGAGCACTATCGACCAAGCTGTGGAAGTGATTCGCACCCTGGCGGCCGAAAGCACGCAAATCGGCAGTGTTCTGGAAGTGATCCGCTCCATCGCAGAACAGACGAACTTACTGGCCCTCAACGCCGCGATCGAAGCTGCTCGCGCTGGTGAACAGGGCCGAGGGTTTGCAGTGGTGGCCGATGAAGTCCGACTGTTGGCCCAGCGTACACAGAAATCCACAGCTGAAATTCAATCGATGATCGAGCGTTTGCAGAGCAATTCGGAGGCGGCGGTCAAGGTTATCGACGCCAGCAGCCAGGCCTCGCAATTGACCGTGATACAGGCTCGCCAAGCCGGCAACAGCCTGGCCCAGATTACCGCCTCACTGCGCAATCTGACCGACCTCAACACGTCGATTGCCAGCGCCACTCTGGAGCAGTCGCAGGCGGTCGAGGAAATCAATCAAAACGTCACCCTCGCAGCTTCTCTGGCGCAGCAGGGCGCGCATGCCGCCGATCGCTCGCTTCAGGCCAGCCAAGACCTCGGCACGCTTGCTGCGCAACTGGATCGAGCCTTGGGTCAGTTCCGGGTCTGAGTTGGCTGATCGCTGATAAAGATAGTAGGACGCCTCTGGGGAACAACGTAGCGATGTTCCCAGCTACCGAAAAGTCAGTTGACTTATTACAGCTCCAGCTTTACGTTAACGTAAAGGAAAACAACAAGGCGAATGCCCATGCCCACCACCTACTCCATCTCCGATCTGGCCCGAGAACTGGATGTCACTCCTCGTGCAATTCGCTTCTACGAGGAGCAAGACATGCTCGTCCCTGAGCGACGTGGCCAGGAACGCATCTATAGCCCCAAGGACTTGGTGGCACTGAAGCTTATCCTGCGTGGCAAGCGTATTGGCTTCTCTCTGACTGAGTGCAAGGAATTGATAGAGCTGTACGACCCCAGTCATGGCAATCGTAAGCAGTTGGACACCTTCATGAGCAAGATCGCCGCCCGCCGCTTCCAGCTCGAACAGCAGATGCTGGATATCCAACAGATGCAGCTAGAGCTGGACACTGCCGAGGAACGTTGCCTCTCGGCCATGGCCGAAATCGATAAAAAATAACGCGTAACTTCTCTGAACATCATAAAAACAATCACAGGTGGAACCATGAGCTATCCCTCCCTGAACTTCGCCCTCGGCGAAACCATCGACATGCTGCGCGATCAGGTTCAATCCTTCGTCGCCAAAGAGATCGCCCCGCGCGCCGCTCAGATCGACATCGACAACCTGTTCCCGGCCGACCTGTGGCGCAAGTTCGGCGACATGGGTCTGCTGGGTATCACCGTACCGGAAGAGTACGGCGGTGCTGGCCTGGGTTACCTGGCCCACGTCGTCGCCATGGAAGAAATCAGTCGCGGTTCAGCCTCGGTCGCTTTGTCCTACGGCGCCCACTCCAACCTCTGCGTCAACCAGATCAACCGCAACGGCAATCACGAACAGAAAACCAAATACCTGCCCAAACTGATCAGCGGCGAGCACATCGGTGCCTTGGCCATGAGCGAACCGAATGCCGGTTCCGACGTGGTGTCGATGAAGCTGCGCGCCGAAAAACGCGGCGACCACTACGTACTCAACGGCAGCAAGACCTGGATCACCAACGGCCCCGACGCCAACACCTACGTGATCTACGCCAAGACCGACCTTGAAAAAGGCCCCCACGGCATCACCGCGTTCATCGTCGAGCGCGACTGGAAAGGCTTCAGCCGCAGCAACAAGTTCGACAAGCTCGGCATGCGCGGCTCGAACACTTGCGAGCTGTTTTTCGATGACGTCGAAGTGCCGGAAGAAAACATCCTCGGCGTGCTCAACGGCGGCGTGAAAGTGCTGATGAGCGGCCTCGACTACGAGCGCGTTGTCCTGTCCGGTGGCCCGACCGGGATCATGCAGGCCTGCATGGACTTGATCGTGCCGTACATCCACGACCGCAAGCAGTTCGGCCAAAGCATCGGTGAATTCCAGCTGATCCAGGGCAAGGTCGCCGACATGTACACCCAACTCAACGCCAGCCGTGCCTACCTGTATGCGGTAGCGCAAGCGTGCGAGCGTGGCGAAACCGCCCGCAAGGACGCCGCCGGAGTCATCCTCTACAGCGCCGAATGCGCGACCCGAATGGCCCTCGACGCGATCCAGATTCTCGGTGGCAACGGCTACATCAACGAGTTCCCGGCCGGTCGTCTGCTGCGTGACGCCAAGCTGTACGAAATCGGCGCTGGTACCAGTGAGATCCGTCGCATGCTGATCGGTCGCGAACTGTTCAACGAAACCCGCTAAACGGAGCTGTCCATGGCTATCCTGCATACCCAGCTCAACCCTCGTTCGGCGGAGTTCGCGGCCAACAGCGCGGCAATGCTCAAACAGGTCGACGCCCTGCACACCCTGCTCGCGCAAGTGCAGCAAGGTGGCGGCCCGAAGGCGCAAGAGCGCCACACCTCGCGGGGCAAACTGCTGCCCCGTGAACGGATTAATCGCTTGCTCGATCCGGGTTCGCCGTTTCTCGAGATCAGCCAATTGGCGGCCTACGCGGTGTATGGCGAAGACGTTCCGGCCGCAGGCGTGATTGCCGGGATCGGCCGTGTGGAAGGCGTCGAATGCATGATCGTCGCCAACGACGCCACCGTAAAAGGTGGCTCGTATTACCCGCTGACCGTGAAAAAACACCTGCGCGCGCAAACCATTGCCCAGCAGAACCGTTTGCCGTGCATCTACCTGGTGGACTCTGGCGGCGCCAACTTGCCGCGTCAGGATGAAGTGTTTCCGGACCGCGAACACTTCGGACGGATCTTCTTCAACCAGGCCAACATGAGCGCCATGGGCATCCCGCAAATCGCGGTGGTCATGGGTTCCTGCACTGCCGGTGGCGCGTACGTGCCGGCCATGGCCGACGAAGCAATCATGGTGCGTGAACAAGCGACGATTTTCCTCGCCGGTCCGCCGCTGGTAAAAGCCGCGACCGGTGAAGTGGTCAGCGCCGAAGACCTCGGCGGAGCCGATGTGCACTGCAAGATTTCCGGGGTGGCCGACCACTATGCCGAGAGCGACGAACACGCCTTGGCCATTGCACGGCGCAGCATCGCCAACCTTAACTGGCGCAAACTCGGCGAAGTGCAACAGCGCACGCCCATCGCCCCGCTCTACAACAGCGACGAGTTGTACGGCGTGGTGTCGGCGGATGCCAAGCAGCCGTTCGACGTGCGCGAAGTGATCGCGCGGTTGGTGGACGGTTCGGTGTTCGACGAATTCAAAGCACTGTTCGGGACGACCCTGGTGTGCGGCTTTGCCCACTTGCACGGTTACCCGATCGCGATCCTCGCCAACAACGGCATTCTGTTCGCCGAAGCGGCGCAGAAAGGCGCGCACTTCATCGAGCTGGCCTGCCAGCGTGGTATTCCGCTGCTGTTCCTGCAAAACATCACCGGCTTCATGGTCGGCCAGAAATACGAGGCCGGCGGCATCGCCAAGCACGGCGCGAAACTGGTGACCGCCGTGGCGTGCGCCAAGGTACCGAAATTCACTGTGATCATCGGTGGCAGTTTCGGAGCCGGTAACTACGGCATGTGCGGCCGGGCTTACGATCCACGCTTCCTGTGGATGTGGCCGAACGCACGCATCGGCGTGATGGGCGCCGAGCAAGCCGCGGGTGTTTTGGTGCAGGTTAAGCGCGAGCAGGCCGAGCGCAGTGGCCACAGTTTCAGTGCCGAGCAGGAAGCCGAGATCAAGCAACCGATCCTCGATCAGTACGAAGAACAGGGGCATCCCTATTATTCCAGCGCTCGACTGTGGGACGACGGCGTCATCGACCCGGCACAGACCCGCGAGGTACTGGCCCTGGCGCTGTCCGCCAGCCTCAATGCCCCGATCGAGCCAACCCGCTTCGGCGTGTTCCGTATGTAACTTCCTTTCCCATAAATGGAAGAGGAAGCCCATCAGAGACAGTGATCACCATGACTGACTTCAGCAGCATCGAACTGGAAAAAGACCCGCGTGGTTTCGCCACCCTTTGGCTGAACCGTCCGGAGAAGAATAACGCCTTCAACGCCGAGATGATTCGCGAGCTGATCATCGCCCTGGATATAGTGAAGAGTGACGCTAGCCTGCGCTTTTTGTTGTTGCGCGGCCGCGGCCGGCATTTCTCTGCCGGTGCTGACCTATTTTGGATGCAGCAGACCGCCGAACTGGACTACAACGCTAACCTCAGCGACGCGCGCGAGCTCGCGAAGCTGATGTACAACCTCCATTACTTGGAGATTCCCACCCTGGCGGTGGTGCAAGGTGCAGCCTTCGGCGGTGCCGTGGGCCTGGTCAGCTGCTGCGACATGGCTATCGGTAGCGAGGATGCGCTGTTCTCACTATCCGAGGTGCGTATCGGCTTGGCGCCGGCGGTCATCAGCCCGTTCGTAGTTCAGGCCTTAGGCGAACGCACCGCACGCCGCTATGCCTTGACCGCTGAACGCTTTGACGGCAACCGTGCCCGCGAAGTAGGCCTGCTCGCCGAGTGCCATCCGACCACCGAGCTGGACACACAGGTCGAAGCTTGGGTCGCCAATCTGCTACAGAACAGCCCGCAGGCCATGCGAGCTAGCAAAGACCTCCTACACGAGGTAGGCAGCGGCGAGTTAACCCCTGACCTGCGCCGTTACACCGAAAAAACCATCGCCCATTTGCGCGTAAGCGCCGAGGGCCAAGAAGGTCTGCGTGCCTTCCTCGATAAACGCCAACCCGCTTGGCAGGAGCCGCAAGCATGAGCCTCACGCATATCGATACCCTGCTGGTGGCTAACCGCGGTGAAATCGCTTGCCGAGTGATGCGCACCGCCAAAGCTTTAGGCCTGACCACCGTGGCCGTGCACAGCGCCACCGACCGTGACGCCCGGCACAGCCGCGAAGCCGATATCCGCGTCGACCTGGGCGGCAGCAAAGCCGCCGACAGTTACCTGCAAATCGACAAACTGATCGCTGCCGCGAAAGCCAGCGGCGCTCAGGCGATTCATCCGGGTTATGGCTTTCTTTCCGAGAACGCCGGGTTCGCCCGCGCGATTGAAGAAGCTGGCCTGATTTTCCTCGGCCCTCCCGCCTCAGCCATCGATGCGATGGGCAGCAAATCCGCCGCCAAAGCCTTGATGGAAACCGCCGGCGTGCCGCTGGTGCCTGGCTATCACGGTGAAGCTCAGGACCTCGACACTTTCCGCGACGCCTGCGAACGCATCGGTTATCCAGTGCTGCTCAAGGCCACCGCGGGCGGTGGCGGTAAAGGCATGAAAGTGGTCGAGGACGTCAGCCAGCTGGCCGAAGCCCTGGCCTCGGCCCAGCGTGAAGCGAAATCCTCGTTCGGCGATTCGCGGATGCTGGTGGAGAAGTACCTGCTCAAACCGCGTCACGTGGAAATCCAGGTCTTTGCCGATCAGCACGGCAACTGCCTGTACCTCAACGAACGTGACTGTTCGATTCAGCGTCGGCACCAAAAAGTCGTTGAAGAAGCACCCGCTCCAGGCTTGAGCCCGGAACTGCGTCGCGCCATGGGCGAAGCCGCCGTGCGTTCGGCACAAGCCATCGGCTATGTCGGCGCCGGCACTGTGGAGTTTCTGCTGGATTCTCGCGGTGAGTTCTTCTTCATGGAGATGAACACACGCCTTCAAGTCGAACACCCGGTCACCGAAGCCATCACCGGCCTCGATCTGGTGGCCTGGCAGATTCGTGTGGCCCGCGGCGAAGCGCTGCCGATGACTCAAGCCGAGGTTCCGCTGATCGGCCATGCCATCGAAGTGCGGTTGTATGCCGAAGACCCGGGCAATGATTTCCTGCCGGCTACCGGTCGACTGGAGCTGTATCGCGAATCCGCGCAAGGTCCGGGACGGCGGGTGGACAGTGGCGTCGAAGAAGGCGACGAGATCTCGCCATTCTACGACCCGATGCTCGGCAAACTGATTGCCTGGGGCGAAGATCGTGAACAGGCACGGCTACGGTTGCTGAGCATGCTTGATGAGTTTGCCATCGGCGGACTGAAGACCAACATCAACTTCCTGCGCCGGATCGTCGGCCACCCGGCGTTTGCCGCGGCCGAACTGGATACCGGGTTCATTCCGCGTTATCAGGAACAACTGCTGCCAGTCGCCTCAGACCTCAGTGACGAATTCTGGCAAGCCGCCGCCCAGGCGTTTGCCCAAAGCCAGCCGGGTTCTCCACGTGCCGATGACCCGGTTTCGCCTTGGGGTATCGGCAACGGATTCCGTGCCGGACTGCCGACAGAAATCACCCTGCATTTGAGTTGCGAGGGGCAAGACCGGGCGCTGACCCTGGGCGATACCGACGCTCATACCGCACAGCTCAAGGGTGAACACCTGCTGACCGAACACAACGGCTTGCGCCGCCAGCATCGGGCAATCCGCCGTGGCGATGCGCTGTATCTGCAATGGGACGGTGAACTGCGACGCATCGAGTCGTATGACCCGATCAGTGCCGTCGAAGCCAGTCACAGCCATCAGGGCGGGCTCACCGCGCCCATGAACGGCAGCATCGTGCGAGTGCTGGTGGAGGCCGGGCAAACGGTCGAAGCCGGGGCGCAACTGGTGGTGCTGGAAGCGATGAAGATGGAGCACAGCATTCGCGCGCCCCACGCTGGAGTGATCAAGGCGCTGTTTTGCCAGGAAGGCGAGATGGTCAGCGATGGTACCGTCCTGGTCGAACTGGAAGAAGCCTGATAGCCACACTCGGCGCCTGATGATGCCCCTACGCTGGAAGCGTTCTTCCCGTAGGGTGCTCCTCCCCGCGCACCATAACTTGTAGAACGGGTTGAGCATCGGGTCATCAGATCGCAGCTCTTCCCGTTGAATCGACCAACCAACGAAGAGGCAAGAATGAACTTACCCAAACAGGTACGCCTGGTTGAAGTCGGCCCACGCGACGGTCTGCAGAACGAGAAGCAACCCATCAGCGTATCCGACAAGGTACGCTTGGTGGATGATCTGTCCGCTGCCGGCATGAGCTATGTGGAAGTAGGCAGTTTTGTATCGCCAAAATGGGTGCCGCAAATGGCCGGCTCCGATGAAGTCTTCGCGAAAATTCAACAAAAATCCGGCGTCACATACGCGGCCCTGGCGCCGAATCTCCGGGGTTTCGAGGCCGCAATGGTGGCTGGTGTAGCGGAAGTAGCGGTATTTGCTGCTGCGTCTGAAAGTTTTTCTCAGAAGAATATCAACTGTTCGATCGCTGAAAGTTTGCAGCGCTTCGTGCCGCTGATGGACGCGGCCAAAGCCAGAGGCGTTCGCGTGCGCGGTTATGTATCCTGCGTACTAGGCTGCCCTTACGAGGGTGAAGTGGTGGCAGCTCAAGTGGCCAGTGTCGCCAGAGAGCTATACGCCATGGGCTGCTACGAGATATCGCTGGGAGATACGATCGGCGTCGGCACGCCGGGCAAGACTGGACAATTGCTCAACGTGGTCAGCCGTGACATTCCACGGCACCTGCTGGCCGGGCATTTCCACGATACGTTTGGTCAAGCCCTGGCCAATATCTACGCCAGTCTTCAAGAAGGCCTGGCCGTGTTCGACAGTTCAGTGGCTGGCCTGGGAGGCTGCCCCTACGCCAAGGGCGCCACTGGTAACGTCGCCAGCGAGGATGTGCTTTACCTGCTCAACGGCCTCGGCATCAACACTGGCGTCGACCTGGACAAGCTGATTGCCGCAGGCCAGCGCATTTGTCAGGTTCTGGGCAAACACAACGGCTCTCGGGTAGCGCGGGCCATGCTGGCTTAGGCTTAAAACGATTACCCAGCCAAAGGCACACCATAAGCGCACTGCAAGCTACAACCTCGACAAAGAGTGAGCGCTCCTTAGGTGACAACGTTCAGTCGATGATTGCGCACTAACTGTCTCGCGCTCCGGTCCTTTAAAAGCGGAATTGCACGGTTACGCTTATATAAAGTCGATACCCTCTCGATTTTGATTGATCGACACTGCCTATAAGCCGA
This sequence comes from Pseudomonas sp. P105, assembly GCF_032614175.1. Classification (NCBI taxonomy): domain Bacteria; kingdom Pseudomonadati; phylum Pseudomonadota; class Gammaproteobacteria; order Pseudomonadales; family Pseudomonadaceae; genus Pseudomonas; species Pseudomonas sp. P105. The sequence continues at coordinate 2,787,860 of NZ_CP126693.1, read as the reverse complement.
ATTTGCAGTTTGCCAGTCATTGGTAGGGTATAGCCGCATCGAACACCCAAGCATCCGAAATATAGATAGGTGGCTACCGTATGATCACCCTGTATCACTGCCTCAGCGCGCGATCCTTCCGGCCACTGTGGGCATTAGAAGCATTAGGACTACCATACACGCTGAAGATTTTGCCTTTTCCTCCACGCGTTCATGCACGCCACTTTCTTGATATCAATCCGATCGGCACTGTTCCGGCCATTATCGTTGACGATGTCTTAATGACCGAGTCAGCGGGAATTTGTGAATATCTCACCCAAAGATACGGCCCCACTCAGCTAGCGGTAATGCCCAACGAGCCAGATTATCCGCACTATCTAAACTGGCTACATTACGGGGAAGCAACGCTAACATTCCCGCAAACAATTATTTTGCGATATGGGCAGTTTGAGGATATATCGAGGCGCCTCCCGCAAGCCGTGGACGATTACTCGAAATGGTTCCTAGGTAGACTCCGGGCCATTGAGATTGCATTGCAAGGGCGAACATATCTCTGTCAAAACCGTTTTACGGTTGCGGACATTTCGGTGGGTTACGCTCTGATGCTGGCAGACTTTATTGGTCTGAGTGATAAATTCTCAACACACGTGAACCTCTACTGGCGCATGCTACAAACGCACCCGTCGTACTTGAAAGCATTGCGCATACAAGAGGCGGCAGCTTTCGAACAGGGCGTGCCACTGGATCACGCACCACTGATTGGCAGATGACTGGAGGTACTGCCTAGCACACGGCACCAAGTGTTGCGCCGCACCGAGAAAAGGGGTCAGATCGGATTTGCCCGAAATTTCTCCGGCCTAGTGTTTCATGAGCAGCGCTTGGAATACCTCTTTCTCAATCACCACAGGGAGCGCCCATGGACTGCTCAAGCCCTCTCAGGTATAGCACTGCCTGGCCCCTGCGCCTGATAGTTATCGCTCGTTTAAACACCTGAGATCAACTCATCCACCGTGATGGGCAGGTCACGAATGCGTTTTACCCGTTGCATGGTACACCGCGTTGCCGATAGCCGTCGCGACGCGGACTATCCCCGACTCGCCGACCGCTTTACCTCCCGGAGCATTGGCGTGCATGTCTGGAACACCCACGTCGGGTGTGATGAGCTGGGGTATATCCATATTCACAGGGGGCTACATAATCCGCAAAGTTAGCATTCACGATCCGCCGATTCCGAGGAGTCAATGCTCCCCTCCTCCAACGACGCTTGGCCAATGCCCATAATCATGCCGCCCATCAACTGGCTTGCAGCAAGCTTTGGGTTGTAGATCCTTACGCTGTCGAATGCGACTACCGTGCGTTTGAACCGGGAGCGTACCGAAGTTCATCCACCCTCCCTTCGACGGAGTGCACGCCCCTGCTGTGCGCCGATACACCGCCATTTGTAGCTGCAAGCATCTGGCTGAAACCTTAGGCAGGCGCGTCGTGATCAGCTTCTGTAGCCTCCACGTTGAATGTATCACCTGAATGAATTGCCTGACGGGAGCACTTTTTTGCCTAATGCAACGGGTCTCATGGCGCAGAGCAAACTTTGGCTTGATTTAAGCCGCGGTCGTTTCGGGCAACTGTCTGATCGAATTTGACAAACAATTTGAGAGCAAAGTGATGAGAATAAAGCTCTTAGTGCAAGCCCCTCCGGCGCTTACATAGCCAACTGGTCATAGCCGCCCAAAGCTGCGCTCACGACACAATCAATGAGGTTTAGTAAATGACTAAGAAAAAGGTATGGCTCATAACAGGCGCCGGTAGAGGATTAGGTTTGAGTTTGACCAAGGCAGCACTCGCTGCTGGACACGCCGTCGTCGCAACTGGGCGTGACCCGCAAAAGGTGGCTTCTGCCGTCGGAACGAACAATGAGTTGCTGGTCCTCAAATTGGATGTGACTTACCCCGAAGATGCCAGCAACGCCATTAATGCTGCACTCGATAAGTTCGGACACATCGACGTACTCGTTAACAACTCGGGCAACCTGTACTCAGGTTTTTTTGAGGAGTTGACACCTGAGCAAGTTCGCCAGCAGTTGGAGACCGTGTTGTTTGGCCCGATGAACGTCACGCGTGCTGTGCTCCCGGTCATGCGCAAACAACGTTCCGGGCTTATAGTGACGGTGTCCTCAACCGCGGGCATCGTGGGCAGCTCTTTCTGCACAGCCTATGCAGCGGCAAAATTCGGGGTCGAAGGCTGGATGGAATCGCTCGCGCCCGAAATCGCTCCTTTCGGAATAAACACCATGCTGGTCGAGCCGGGATTCTTCCGCACCGAATTTTTAGGAGCGGATTCGACAACATTCGCCGAGTCGGGAATTGAAGACTACGCCATACAAAGCAAAGAGACTGTTCAGGCACTAACTAACCTGAACGGAAAGCAACCTGGAGACCCAGCAAAGCTAGCGGCAGCCGTCATACAACTTGCAGGGAACGCAACACCACCTATGCGCTTCGCGGGCGGTGCCGACGCGGTCCAAGGTTTCGAAGCCAAAGCGAAATTACTACTTGAACAAGCCAATGCTCATCGCACGCTGTCAAGCGACATGGGTTTCCCAGCGTCCTGATCAGGACAACACCTACCACGCATCACCGCAAAAAAGGCTGGGAAGACACTCACCTTTTTTGTGATGCGGGCGGCCTGAGCCAGGTAACCACATTTAAATGTGTTTAACGTTCCGTTCGCCATTCTCTTAATCGCCTGTTGCATAAAAATTCCACCTCTGACGCCATCCCTCGCAATAGGCAAATAAAGACTTCGTTTAGGCATTTTATTGGACTGGCCAATAGACATACTCCTATGACGTAGGTTGATGGATGTAAGTGAGCATTTCCTGCCGCCTCCCCACCAATGCCTCTACAACCTGACCGAACAGGCGCGTCTGTTGGTCTCGACTTGAAACTCGAAAGCACACAGCGATGGATGCTTTCAAGATTCTGCCTACGGCAGAAAGGGAGTAATTCGCGATGCACGCTGAGCATGAGTTTTTTGAAGAGCAACCGGCTTTTAGCACGGAAAGTTTCGAGAGAGGTGATACCTCCGGTCTGGCCAAAGCGGTGGGCCAAATTCTGCGCAGCGACGGGGATCTCACCGTCGTTCCTGGCTTTAACCTTCATCGCAGGCACAAAGTCACCGAGCCGATGCACTGTGTCTATGGCTTGGGAATCGGAGTGACATTGCAGGGCCGAAAGCAAGTCATGGTGGGCGATGAAGTGATGACTCATGGGCCGGGGCAATGCGTCGTTACCAGCGTAGACCTGCCGGTAATCGCTAATGTTAGCAGGGCGACTACAGCAGAACCTTTCCTGGGCATGACACTAACGTTTGAGAACGATCTGGTGATGCAGGTTATGGAGCGGATGCAGCTGCAAAGACACACGAAACCTGAACGCTTTCGCCCCGTTACCGTACAGCCATTGGATGTAGGTGTACTTCAAGCTTTTGAGCGACTCGTTCGACTACTTGAAGAGCCCGACTTGATGCACACACTCGCTCCGCTGATTAAGCAGGAAATCATCGTTCGCTTGCTAAATGGCCCCTCAGGCGCACAGTTACGCCACGTTATAAGTGCCGGAACACCCAGACAGCACATTACCGAAGCAGTTGCTTCGCTTAAACTCAATTTCCGCCAAGCACTGCGCATGGACGATCTTGCAGAAGCGGCACATATGAGCCCCTCGACATTTCGTCAGCACTTTCGTGCCGTGACAGGTATGAGCCCGCTGCAATACCAAAAACAACTACGCCTGCAAGCTGCAAGGCAATTGATGTTGATCGAACACATCGACGCCAGCAGCGCAGGTGGACTCGTAGGTTACGAAAGCTCTTCGCAATTCAGTCGTGAGTATAGTCGTCTGTTCGGAGAGCCTCCGCAGAGAGATATCAAACGTCTCAAATCTTAATAGCCTACTCGAACTTATAAAACAGTTGAAACTTAACTAAAGGAGTCAGATGATGAAACCAGTAAAAACATTAGCTGGAGTAATGGCAAGCGTAGCGTTTTTTACCACGGGTAGCGCAGGTCTGAGCATTGCGCAAGCGAGCACCGCCCCCCCTGCTCCCGCCTACTATGTAGCCGAATTCGAAGTGACGGATCCGGTTGCAATCAAACCTTACAGAGAAAATGTCGAGTCCACGCTCAAACCCTACGGTGGGCACTTCATTGTTCGAGGAGGAAATACTCTCTCATTGGAAGGAAATGCGCCTGTGCGTCGAATGGTCATTATTAAGTTTGAAAATATCGAAAAAGCCAAGGCTTGGTACAACTCGTACGAATACACAAATCTGAGAAAAATCCGCCTCAACTCGGCCAATGCAGATGTCTATCTGATTGACGGAGTCGCTGAATAAATGAAGTAAGTGAGTGGGCATGACTAACACTAACAGCGACCTAAGGCGCTCTAATGACCGACTCACCTAACGACAGCGAAGCAAAGGCGCGACAATGCTTGGCGGTATTTCAGCGGATAGACGGCATAAGTATATTGGTCTCCTTACTGATGTGGCTTTCAATAGCTGCTTATTCTTTTCTAGAGACTGGCGATAGCTTTCTTTTGATTATGCCGCTGATTTTCATATGCACCTCAACTTGCATATACGTTATATCTTCGGCCTACACGACTAAGGGGATAGTGGGGGCGGGATTGATCAGCCTGACAAATATACTGTGGTTGTGCAGCTACCCCATTTAATTTTGCAGTGACTTCGTCAGCGCTTATCTGATCAACGATGCACGTTGCTCACTGCCAATCGTGTATCGATCCACTGTCTATTGATAACTAACGAAAGAAGTCGACTTTACCGGCGCATCTACATCGGCGAGCGTCAGTACACAATCGGCGTAGGCCATGTCGAAGTTTTTCATCGATAGACCAATTTTTGCGTAAGTACTTGCGCTGGTCATCATGCTAGTGGGGACAGATCTTCGGAGCGATCAGCTGGATTAATGAACGCAATCTTGTCATCGCCAGTGCAGCGGAAGAGCAAGCCTAGGTTGGAGACCCGCTTGAGCGGAGCGACCGCATACGAACATTCCTGCGGTCACTCCTGCGGTCACTCCTGCGGTCACTCCTCCCACTTCTTGCTCGCTAGAGTCGTTACGGTGCACTCTGGAGTTTAAACCAACCCGTGGCGGCCTCGATTACGCCCCACAGTTTCGTGGGGATCGCGATCTGCGAGACTTGTGCTGGGTTCAAAGCGGTTTGAATCTGATCGTCGTGGCCTTTTTCTGCCAGCTCCACCCAGTCAGGATTTATGACAAGGCCCTGTCCAACCGCAACAAGCGACAGCCCGAGTTCAAGCGCTTCCTCTGCTTGGCGGGGCGTCTTAATCTGCCCGGCGGCAATCACCGGTGTTCGTCCGTCCACATGATCCAGGATCACCTTCGCCGTAGTCTTATCCCCCTTCTCACCGACAGGCACCGTTTCAAGAACGCTCCCCAGGGAAACGTGGAGATAGTCGATACCGCTTTCGATAAGCCCATCGACGAGCACACAGGTATCGTCGATCCGCAATCCATTTTCGCCAGATTCATCTGGCGAAATACGATAGCCAAACAGGAACGGTCGGTCAGCGTGTGCCTTGATGGTCCGATGGACTTCCTGAACAACCGCTAATGGAAAACGAAGACGATTCTCGAGTGAGCCGCCCCACTCGTCATCGCGCTGGTTGAACTTTGGAGAGAAGAAGTTCTGGATAAGAAATCCATGGGCGCCATGCAGCTCTATACCATCAAATCCTGCCTCGATGGCACGACGTGTTGAATCACCAAACGCCTGGATAACGTCGTGGATTTCTCCCTTGGTCATTGCGCGCGGTGTAGCGGGAACGCTGAAAGGTCCTGCCTCAATGCTCACTGCACTGGCACTGACAACTTCGCCTTCGGGTACCAACTCCAAAACGGCCTTGTTGCCCGCATGAAACAATTGCAGCACTGCCGTTGCACCACCGCTCTTCGCCGCCTGAGCCAATCGCTGTAGACTCGGAACGAATTTATCGTCGAACGCTGCAAATTCGTCGGTGAACCCAATTCCGTTTTCGAGAACGTGTGTGCAACCGGTGATCACGAGACCTACACCGTTCACTCGACGCTGGTAATAAGCAACTTCCTCGTCGGAGACGGTACCATCCGCGTTACCGGCCCAAGTTGTCATGGGTGCCATCGCCACGCGATTGCGCAGCTCGATTCCGTTGTCAAAGACAAACGGTTCGAACACCTTACGAGTAACCTGATTCATTTGAGTACCTAATACAAACTAGTTGATCACTGCCCAGTCGCAGCGTCCGAAGTAGCCACGTATGACTGCTGAATATCGAATCACTGCGGTCAAGACCTTTACTGACGTTCCTCTCCACCCTGAGTCAAAACTCGCCTTGTGGAGGAGGATATTCTCCAGTCACTCAGTATTACCGACCCGCAATGGAACCGGTTGCCGAAACTACCGCATTGGTTGCCTGATTCGATGAAAAGACCGTAATCCACCATTTTTTACAAGGCGTTCAAAAACACCTGCTAAGGCTGATAAAGCCCATAACAGCGGCTTACTGCTGCCTCAGACAGTAAAAGCTTCGTTTCAGCGACAGTAGCTCATACCGATGGAAGACTGATGCAAACTGCAGTTTTTGAGCAACCGAGCTCCATCTTTTAAAAGCCCAGGTGCAGGTTGAAAACAACCATGGCTTAGCCTGATTCGACGATCTACTGCACCCGGCTCAAGCACGCCAATGCGTACGTGCCGCCGGGTGTGGCCGTGTTAGCAGGTAAGGTCCGAGAAGCGAGACAGCGTGTTCGAGGGATCGCTGCTTCGCTTCTGCATTGTGAAGGTCACTTCGTGTCGTCGACGGCACGCATATGCATTGGACTCATTCGACCACCGTGCACCTTTAGCTTTGCCAGCGCTGTACCCATCTCCAACAGTTCGGCGGACGTCAACTTCACGTTGACTGACGCCAGGTTTTCCTGGAGGTGATCGAGCTTGCGTGTACCTGGAATCGGGACGATCCAGGGCTTCTGCGCGAGCAACCACGCCAGCGATATCTGCGCGGGAGTGGCACGCTTTTCCAGTGCGAACTTCCTGAGCAAAGCAATGATCGGCTCGTTTGCTGCCAGGTTCTCAGGCGTGAAGCGCTCAAACCCGGAGCGCAAATCGGTCTTGGCATCGAACCGTGTGCTGCTATTCAGCGTGCCGGGTAAAAACCCCATGCCCAGCGGGCCCCAACACACGAAACCGATTCCCAACTGTTCACAGGTATCAAGCACTCCGTTGTGTTCGACGCTTCTCTCCATGATGGAGTATTCGGTTTGAACCGCTGTCACGGGCTGAACTGCGTGCGCCCGCCGGATGGTGCTTGCACTTGCCTCCGAGAGACCAAAGTGCAGCACCTTGCCTTCATTGATAAGATCCCGGACCGTACCCGCTACATCTTCGATAGGTACGCTTGGATCGACCCGGTGTTGATAGTAGAGATCGATACGGTCGGTGCGCAGACGCTTCAGCGACCCCTCAAGCACCTTCCTGATGTGTGCCGGGCGGCTATTGAGTGCACCGCCGGCATCCATGTCGAAACCGAATTTTGACGCGACGACAACATTGTTGCGAAAGGGGGCAAGCGCTTCACCGACCAATTCTTCATTTGTATACGGCCCATACACTTCGGCCGTATCAAAAAAAGTGACGCCTTGTTCATGCGCGGTACGGATGACCTTAATGCCCTGCTCTTTGCCAGCAGGTGCCCCGTAATTGGCACTGATGTTCATGCACCCGACACCGAGTTCTGAGACTTCCAGCGTACCTAGCTTGCGCTTGTTTGTGACCTGCGCTCTGCTCGCTGAGCCGCCGACGCCTTTAGCGCTATCTGATGATGCTGCCCACGACAGCGGTGCAACACTCAAACCGGCCCCAACGATGGCCCCGCCAATCAAAACGTCTCGGCGGCTGAAGCCTAAGCGATCTTGGAATTTGGATCCTGGTGTGCCTCTCTTATCCTTCTGCATTATCGCGCCCTATCTGTAAATTGCTGCCATGGGATAAACGTTGGTTAACGCCGTCGAAACTCCGGGTTTATCCAACCGAGCCGAACTGAGCGACTGTCACGTTGCGAACGTCACGCTGGCAGACGCGTTGCGATCCTCTGCCCGATACGAACAAGCGGAGCGCTGTCCAACGGCTAAACAGCCAGCCGTCCACTAACCTTCAGGTTTGAGTATGCGATGCACTTGCTGAGACCAGTTGCCCGTTTTGTCGCTTTCACTGCCTATTCCAAGGATTCTTCTGAGCACTTCAGGCAGTCAACGGAGGGCGCGGTAGTGTCCGCTTGGGGTTTAGACACACCACGACTGCCTGAGGAAGCCATAAAGGCCGGTCATCCGTACTTCAGGTGCAGCTACGCAATTGTGTGCGCTGGCGATTGCGTGTGCGATCTCTGCCAACCGTTGCTCAAGCAAATCACGGGTAGCTGGCAAAAAACTGCGTGCAGTCCCTCGCACAACAACGTGCGAAGGAATGACATTAGCCGCGTCCAGATGCCCACCTTGGATGTTGGATCGGTGGCAACGCTTGGCATTGATCCATGTCCACCCGTACCCGAGAACGCTACAGTCCAGGTGTCATTGGCCGCCATCATAGCCCCCTCGCGAATAGCAAAGTCTCCTGCGGGGATACCCGGCATGTTGTGCATTCCGTAAACAGAGTCGCATGGGAAGAGCTCAAACAAGCCCTCGGCCACCATTACCCGACCGCCTCCCAGGCTCTCCTCGGCGGGTTGGAAAATGAAATGGAGAGTACCAGGGAAATCTCGATGCTCTGCGGAACAGCGGGCGGCGCCAAGGAGCATCGCTGTATGGCCATCATGACCGCACGCATGCATCTTCCCTTCAACCGCTGACTGTACCGCCAAGCACACTCAACACCTTGCCCCATTCCGAGCATATCAATGCAACATTCAACGCTTTTTCGTACCCCGACTCAGCGTCAGCGAAACAGACACTGCGGTCTCTATGCCACAACCGGAGTTCCTTGCTGTCTACGCCGATGCGGTGCAACTGGTCGATATCGATTTGCGCTACCGGTGTCTATCCGCGGCGCTTGGGAACGTGCCGCCCCGACTGTGTGCTCGATTACAGAGGGTGGGTCGCGACCCAGTTTTTCAAGTGTGAGACAAAACTTCGCACCGTCGGAGCGACGTTTACTCTGGAGGGGAATACAGCGTAGAGGCCAATGGGTGGTTCGATAGTCCAGTCAGGAAATGCCTCCACTAAATTTCCGGACTTCAAATCATCGCGTACATGCCAATCCATCAGAAGCGCGATGCCATGCCCATCGAGTGCCATCTGACGAACGACCTCCCCAAGACTTGATGAAAAGCGGACTGGTATTTTGCTGGTCCTTTGCACGCTCCCTTTAGTGAGCGTCCAACTCGTGTCCTTCCCGACTATTATGCCGTCCAGGTCCGCCAAGTCATTTGGGTTCGTGGGCATACCCTGTTTCTGCCAGTAACTGGGGGCGGCACAAATAAGGCGCCGAGAGGTGCAAATTTTCTGTGCAATCAAAGATGAATCTGGCATCAGACCGTGGCGGATGGCCAAGTCGGTCCCGTGTGCAGCCAAATCAACCAGTTGGTCCGTGGGGTGAATATCGACGATCACCTTGGGGTAAAGCGAGAGATAGCTGCTGACGACCCCAGACAAATAACCCTGTGCGAATGTCGCTGAGGCTGTAATCCGCAGGCGCCCAGTGACTTCGCCTTCGCGAAAAAAAACGCGCTCGGCGGCGCCCACGTTTTCCAGAATACCCAACGCATGGTGATACAACTCCTCACCGTCTGACGTTGGACTTAGCTGCCGGGTAGTACGGTTGAAAAGTCGCCTTCCGACACTGTCTTCCAGCGCCATAAGACGCTTACTCCCGCCCGCTGCAGTCATCCCGAGTCGCTCAGACGCAGCGCGGATGGATCCCTCCTCAAAAACGGCAATGAACAGGCGCAGATCTTCAATAGAATTCAACATTGGATTACCAACCAACCGGACCGAATAATTCAACCAATTTAGCGTATTGCATCCTTTCCGTTAATGATAAGTTCCTCGGATCTTTAAGTTTTTGGAGTCTGCCTTGAAAGCAATCGCGATCAATCAACATGGAGCATCCAGCGTATTCACAGAAATTGATACAGCCGATCCAATCGCTCGGCCTGGTCATGTCATTGTTCGTGTGAAGGCAACGAGCGTGAACCCCGTTGATGTGAAAATTCGGATGGGCAGCGAGGGTACTGCCGGGCTGAGTTTCCCCGCGATCCTTCACATTGACGTAGCCGGTGTCATCAGCTCGATTGGTGAGGGGGTGACGCGCTTTAAAATTGGGGATGAAGTCTATGGTTGTTTCGGCGGCATTGTAGGCATCCCGGGGGCTTTGGCAGATCAGATGGAAGCCGACGCGGATATGCTTGCACTCAAGCCCCGATCACTGTCCTTCGGTGAGTCCGCAAGTCTGCCGCTCGTGGGTATAACGGCTTGGGAAGCGTTAGTCGACAGAGCTGTCATCAAGCCCAACGATAATGTCCTTGTACACGGGGGTACCGGTGGTGTCGGCCACATCGGCATTCAGTTGGCAAAGGTATTGGGCGCGCGTGTTTCGACAACAGTTTCTACGCCTGAAAAAGCGGAAACAGCCCGCCGACTAGGCGCAGATGAAGTGATTTTATATCGCAGTGAGACACCGCCTGACTATGTTCAGCGACTCACTGAGGGCAAAGGGTTCGATACCGTGTTCGATACCGTAGGTGGTGAGGTTTTACAGAATTCGCTCAAGGCCGCGAAGCGTAAAGGTCACGTGGTCTCGCTCATTGGTTACGACACTTACGACCTTACCGACATGCATTTCAAAGCGCTGAGGCTCGACTTTGTATTCATGGCCATCTCGATCATCCACAACCAGGATCGAAAACACCACGGTGAGATTCTGGAGCGATTGGCTGCTTTGGTTGATCGTGGCCTGATCAAACCGCTGATTGATGAGCAGTATGAGTTTACGGTTTTCGGAGTCAGTGCCGCCCATGCACGTCTTGAATCAGGCCGCGCAATTGGCAAGATCATCATTGAACGACAGGACGCCTGAGGTCCACCTCGGCAACTCTGGAATTTGTCGACCCGCGATTCCGATTCGTCGTTTTAGGCAGTATTTCAAACGAAGTCTGCAACCCCTCAGACGGCCATAGCGAGAGAATGACGGCTCATAAAGGACGCGAGCAGGCGCACGTCTGAGCGTCCATTCTTGTTGCAGACGAGGAACATCGCATGAGTCAGAAACAGGTTTGGATCATCACCGGTGCAAGTCGAGGCCTTGGCGTCCATTTGGCTCAGGCTGCATTGACAGCCGGACATACCGTGGTGGCCACTGGACGCGATCCGAAGAAGGTTGAAGTCGCTATTGGCGCCCACGCAGATTTACTGACGTTGACGCTCGACATCACCAAACCCGAGGACGCAAAAGCAGTGGTCGCATCGGCTGTCAGCCAATTCGGCAAAGTCGATGTACTGATTAACAACGCAGGTGACTTCTACGCCGGGTTCTTCGAAGAGCTGACCCAAGAACACGTTCGCCGTCAGATTGAAACACTGCTGTTTGGGCCAATGAATGTTACACGGGCGGTACTCCCCGTTTTGCGCAAACAAAGGTCTGGCTTGGTCGTGACGGTTTCGTCTACAGCCGGGATCGTCGGCGGCACCTTCTGCAGCGCATATGCCGCGGGTAAATTCGGCGTGGAAGGATGGATGGAATCCCTAGCATCTGAGGTGGATCAATTTGGGATCAAAACAATGCTGGTTGAGCCTGGCTTTTTCCGCACAGACCTGCTGACTAAAGATTCGACAACATTCGCTGAGCCTTCAATTGAGGATTATGCGCAGAAAACACGCGAAACCGTCAAAGCCTGGAGCGGCATGAGTGGTAAGCAAGGCGGTGATCCGGCCAAGCTTGCAACAGCGATTGTCCAGCTTGCGGCGATTGACACACCACCCGCTCGCTTCGTAGCGGGCGCTGACGCGGTTCAGGCTTTTGAGAGCAAAGCGAAGCTTCTCCTGGAACAAGCCGATGCACATCGCACATTGTCCTGCTCATTGGCGCACGACGCGTAGTGACTGGGCAAGATCAACGTCCTACGACGAAAAAAGCAAGCAGGAGAAATCTCGTGATCGCCCTGATCGCAATCGCCGCTGTCGCTGGTCTGAGCGCCTTCACCGCCGTCGGGGTGAAGGATCAAACTTACGTGGCAAGCCCAGAGTTTTCTGCCAATGCTGAGGCATCCAGTGAAAATGTGGTTGTGTACTATTCCCGATCAGGCCACTCGGAGGCGGTCGCACGCGAGGTAGCAAAGCGGCTCAAAGCGCCAATCTCCAGGATTGATGCCGATTACCCGCTCAGTTTTGGAGGACAGACCAAGGCAATTGCCGATGCAGAGGCGAAGGCTTTTCCATTGATCAACGTCGAATCGCTTGATCTTCGGCCCGCGAAACGCGTGTATCTGGTTTCGCCCACCTGGATGTTCCGGCCTGCTCCACCGTTGTGGACATTTGTCCGGCAAAGCGACCTGTCCGGAAAAGACGTGGTGCTGATCATGACCGGCAACAGTCGGTTCAAGCAGGAGGAGATCGATAAATTTTCACACCTGATTAACTCGCGCGGCGGTCATCTCATTCATCAAGAGTTCATCCGTCGCGGGCGCGTCTACTGGCAGATGAGTCGCGGTGAATTGCTCGACACTGTCAATAGCAGCATGAACGAGCTTGCTCCACAACATTGACGGGGCGTTGCTCCTTACCTCACTTTCAAAAGGCACCACTGATGAGCAAAGTATGGTTTATCACAGGTACAACACGCGGCTTAGGCACCGAAATCGCTAAAGCGGCGCTCGCTGCAGGCGATAAGGTCGTCGCTACTGGCAGAGATGCGCAAGCCGTGATTCAGGCTGTGGGGCGCCATGACGAGTTGCTTCCCGTCGCGCTTGACGTGACTGATGAAAGACAGGCTGCGGCAGCGATCAGGACTGCCGTTGAATGGTTCGGCCGGGTCGACGTTATTGTCAATAATGCCGGCTACGCGGTACTGGGTGCCCTCGAGGAACTCGAGGACTCCGAGGTTCGTGAGCAGTTCGACACGAACGTGTTCGGACTTCTGAACGTGACCCGAGCGGCATTGCCAGTTCTTCGCGCACAGGGACGAGGCCACGTGATCAACATTTCCTCCGTAGCTGGCTATCACGGCGGTGCGGGCGCCTCGGCATATTGTGCGACTAAATATGCGGTCGAGGGCATCACTGAATGCCTGGCACTTGAAGTTGCACCGCTTGGTTTACACGTGACTGTCGTTGAGCCGGGGTACTTCAGAACTGAGTTCCTCAGCACGAACTCAGTACGATTCGCGAAGCAGGTCATTGAAGATTACGCAAAGAATCCGGCCGGCTCGCGTGAAGCGGTCCTGGCGGTACATGGCAAGCAAGCCAATGATCCAAAGAAACTGGCGCAGGCGTTGATTGTCCTGGCCAATGCTGAAAAGCCTCCACTGCGCTTCACCGCAGGCAGTGACGCTGTTGGATATTTTGAAGGCGAACTCAAGAAGCGTCATGACGAGCTGGCGGCGTGGCGTGAGCTCTCGGTTTCACTCGCTCACGAGTGACATCGCAATGTCTAACGCGCGGCGCCCCCAAAGGCGCCGCGTCGACCGAGGCGCACTTCAAGCGACTCTTCTCGCTGATCCAAGCAGACTCTGGACTACTCCAGTTTTCGTTCACGCCTCTCATTCTGCAGCTCACGTTGCAGATTCAGCTTAGATGCCTTAATGATCGAAGCAGGATCCTTGGGCAGGTCATGCTCAACAATGTAAAGAGGTCTCGCCTCCTCCTGCGCAGTCGCGACAATTTCATCCCAGGCCATCAGGCCCTCGCCGACAGGTGCGAAATTAAGCTCATCGTCGCGCACGCCAATACCCGCGTTGTCTTTGGCGTGCAGGGCGAAGAGCCGGTCCGAATAGCGTTTGATCAATCGGACCGGATCTTGACCACCGCGCGATACCCAGGCCGCGTCTATTTCAAGCGCCAAATTGTCTGGCCGCGTGGCATCCACCAGCCATTCATACCCCGTCTTGCCCTGGTATTTTTTCATCTCGAAATCATGGTTGTGATAGGCCAACCGCATGCCGTCCTTGCGCAATCGGGCACCCAGGGCATTCAGTTCGTCACCCAGTTTTTGCCAGCCCCGCGCATCGGTCGGCCGCTCTTGTGGCTGCAGATAAGGTACCACCAGGACCTGTTGCCCACCGCACGATTGAAGGCAATGGTTTCAGCCAGTTGGCGCCGCAATGCATCCATCTGCACATGGGCAGAGGTCACGGTAAGGTTGTACTTTTTCAGCAGCCGGTTGAGTTCATCACGACTAACACCCTGGTCACCGACCAACTCAACTGCCGAAAACCCGGAGTTTTGTGCCAGGAACAGTTGCGCCTCCAGGCTTCCAACATTGCGCAAGGTGTACATCTGCAAGGCGATTTTCCGATCGGCGGCGGGGGTCGCCAGCAGGTTTGTAGCACTCAGTGCACAGCTGGCAACGGTGGACAATGCCATTTTTGCAGTAGACGCATCGCAATTTCCTTATTGGTTGTTATGGAGTCGTAGCAGCTCAAGCCTTGGCAGACGCCAGCTCCACCCGTCGCGCATCGCGGAAGGCAAACAGGAACACCAGCACCACGCCCAGGGAAAAACAGGCCGGGAACAACCAGATGCTCTGCCATTGATGGCCCGCCGGGGTGGCGTAGTAGTCGGAGACATGGCCCGCGACCCAGAAACCGATCAGCATGCCAAAGCCGTAGGTGGCCAGGGTGATCAGGCCTTGGGCCGAGCTTCTGAAGCGTTCGGGGGTTTTCGCGTCGGTGTAGATCTGCCCGGACACAAAGAAAAAGTCGTAGCAGATACCGTGCAAGGCAATGCCGGTAAACAGCATGAAAGCCAGGTCGGCGTTATTACCGTAGGCAAACAGTACGTAGCGCAAGGCCCACGCCAACATGCCCATCAATAATGCGATCTTGATACCGAAGCGGTGAATGAACAGGGGGAGCAGGAGCATGAACAGAACTTCGGATACCTGACCGATAGCCATCTTCGCCGTGGGATTGGTCATGCCGATTTCCGCGAGAAACGGATTGGCATTCTGGTAATAGAACGCCAGCGGAATACAGATCAGGATCGAAGCAATGAAAAACACCAAGTAGCTGCGGTCTTTGAGCAGGCCCAGCGCATCCAGACCGAGCATCTGCTTGAGGCCGCTGCTGCGGGTCTCGGACTTCAGCGGCGCGGTACTCGGCAGGGTAAAGCTGTACAGACCCAGCACCAGGGACGCCAGCGCCGCCATCAGGAAAGTGTTGCGCAGGCCACCGGAAGCAATCGCGGCTTTCGAGTCCCAGGCGAAGACAAAACTGATCACCACACCGGCGACGATCCAGCCCACGGTGCCCCACACCCGAATGCGCGAGAACTCCAGCGCCGGGTCGCGCATCTGCCGAAAGGCCACGGAGTTGACCAGTGCCAGGGTCGGCATATAGATCATCATGTAGGCCAGCACGTAGGGATAGAACGCGCCGAAGTCCGGCGCGCGGTGGAGCTGATAGAGCAACACCGCCCCCACCAGGTGCAGCACCGCAAGAATGCGTTCGGCATTGAAGAAACGGTCAGCGATCAGCCCGATCACGAACGGGGCGATGATCGCGCCCCAGGACTGGGTCGAGAACGCCATGCCAATCTGGCCGCCGCTGGCGCCCAACTGGCTGGACAGGAAAGTGCCGAGGGTGACGAACCAGCCACCCCAGATAAAGAACTGCAGAAACATCATGGCGCTCAAGCGCGCAGTCATCCACGTCATAACAGTCACCGTCTTATTGTTATTGAAGGAAACAGGTGAAACTCAGGCGTCAGGCAAGCCCAACAAACGCCTGTTGGAAGCCGCATCACTTGCCACGCTGACAAAATCGTCAAAGGCCTTTTGGCTTCGGGTAATCATGTGTTCGCGGATGAACCCCGCGCCTTCGGCGGCGCCTTGGGCGGAGTCTTTTAGGCAGCACTCCCACTCCAGCACGGCCCAGCCGGTGAAGCCGTACTGGGTCAGCTTGCTGAAGATCGACTTGAAATCGATCTGGCCATCACCCAGCGAACGGAAGCGTCCGGGTCGCTCGACCCAGCCCTGGTAACCGCCATAGACACCGGAGCGCGCGTCGGGACGGAACTCCGCGTCCTTGACGTGGAACATGCGGATACGCGAGTGATAACGATCGATAAACCCCAGGTAGTCCATTTGCTGCAGCATTAGATGGCTGGGGTCATAGAGGATTGCCGCGCGCGGATGGCGATTGACCGCCTCGAGGAAACGCTCGAACGAGGCCCCGTCGTGCAGGTCTTCACCTGGGTGAATTTCGTAGCACAGGTCGACACCGGCCTCATCGAAGCAGTCGAGGATCGGCAACCAGCGCTTGGCCAGTTCGGCAAAACCTTGCTCCACCAAACCTGCAGGGCGCTGCGGCCAGGGGTACATATAGGGCCACAGCAAGGCCCCGGAAAAGGTCGCGTGCGCCGTGAGGCCTAGACGCTGGCTGGCCCGCGCCGCCAGCTTCAATTGCTCGATCGCCCACTCGGTGCGCGCCTGGGGTTGGCCACGCAAATGAGCCGGGGCGAAATCATCGAACAGCGCATCGAATGCCGGGTGAACGGCCACCAACTGCCCTTGCAGGTGGGTGGACAGCTCGCTGATTTCAACGCCGGCGCTGGCGCACACGGCCTTCAACTCATCGCAATAACTCTGACTTTCGGCAGCGCGCTCAAGGTCGATATAGCGCGTGCCAAGGGTGGGGAGTTGAATGGCGCTGTAGCCCTGGGATGCCGCCCATTGGGCGATATTAGCCAGTGTGTCGAAAGGCGCTTCATCGGCGATGAACTGCGCCAGGAATATCCCGGGACCACGCAGGCCTTGAGGGACCAGGGTGCTCGGGGTCACGGCAGGCGTCTGCGGTTTCATAGGTTGCTCTCCAGTGGGGTCCACTTGGCGTCGCTGTTATGACTGGCGATGGCCGCTTCGATAAATGCCATGCCACGCAAACCCACCTCGATCCCTGGCACACCTGGTGCGGTATGGCCTTTAACCTCCCCGCGAATGGCCTGGGCAAAATCGCCATACAGATTGGCCATGGCTTCCAAGTAGCCTTCGGGATGGCCGGCGGGCAAGCGCATACGCTGGGTCGCGGCCTCGCACAACCACGGCTGCCCGGTGCCAGAACGCAAGACGCGCATCGGTTGGTCCAATGACCGATGAATCAGGCTGGCGGGTTGTTCCTGGCGCCATTCGAGGCCGCCCTTGTCGCCGTAGACACGAATGCTCAGCGGGTTCTCTTCCCCCGCGCAGACCTGGCTGGCGATCAGCACGCCACTGGCGCCCTGCTCCATCTTCAACAACATGGCGGCGTCGTCATCCAGCTGACGGCCCTCGATGTGCACGCCCAGGCTGGCGCACAGGTGAGTAACGGCTTGATCGGTCACGAACTCCGCCAGGGAAAAGGCATGGGTGCCGATATCGCCGATGCAGCCGCCCAACCCGGACAACGCCGGCTGCCCCCGCCACTCGGCCTGCTTGTTGCCCTGCCCGGCCACATCCTGGCTGAGCCAGCCCTGGGGATACTCCACCAGCACCTTGCGCACCGCGCCGATCACCCCGCTGCGCACCATCTCCCGCGCTTGCCAGACCATGGGGTAGCCGAGGTAGGTGTGGGCCAGGCCATAGAGCCCGACGCTGCTGTGCAAGCGGGTTTTCAGGGCCTGCAGTTCAGCCAGGTTCAACGCCGCGGGCTTCTCGCTGAACACATGAAAACCGGCGGTCAGCGCCTCGCTGGCCACTGGTGCGTGAAGATGATTGGGGGTGACAATCACCAGCAGTTCCATTCGCTGCTCGGCCGGCAGCGCGCGCTCGGCCTCCAGCATCAATTGCCACGTGCTGTAGCCGCGTGATTGCGCCAGGCCCAGGTGGCTGCCCGTACGCAGGTTATTCTGTGCGTCGCGACTGAACGCACCGCAGACCAGCTCAAAGCGCCCATCGAGGCCGGCTGCCTGACGATGAGCCTGGGCGATAAAAGAGCCCTCGCCCCCACCGACAAAGCCCATTCTTATTTTAGGTATCGCTGTGTTCATCGCTGACCCTCTCTGTCCGGCCCGGCTGAAAGTTGTTTCAAACGAAAATGTAACCGGTTACATTTCAGCAAGAATTTATGCGCTAGAGACTGGGCTGTCAAATCGATAACCCGCGGTCGCGAGGATTTCGGCGCAGACGGACCTGCTGTAAGCTCGCCCGACGCATAGTTTAAAGATGAGGTGGTTTTGTCCAATATTCGTGAAGTCGCCCGGCTTGCTGGGGTCTCGGTGGCCACTGTATCGCGCACCCTGAAATCACCCGACTGCGTGCGCCAGGCCACTCGGGACAAGGTCAATGCCGCCGTCGAGCAGGCAGGTTATCGCCCCAACCTAATGGCGGTGCAGTTCCGCTTACGGCGCACCGCCAACCTGGTGATCCTGGTTCCGAAAATTGCCAATACGTTTTTTGCTCGCGTGATCAGCGGCGCACAACTGGCTGCCCAAGCCGCCGGTTACCGACTGTTGTTGTGCGATACCCAAGGGCGCGAAGACATCGAGCGTGAGTTTGCCGAGCTGGTCTATGCCCATCAGGCTGATGGGGTGATCCAGTTGCGCGCCTACGATCCTTTCCCGGCAGATCGCGATGACACCCCGCCCATCGTCAATGCCTGCGAAGTGATCAAGGACGGACGCCACCCCACCATCAGCCTCGACAACCACGCGGCCGCCAAGGCGATGACCGAGCACCTGATCAGTCTGGGCCATCGACGAATTGGCCTGATCAAGGGCCCTCAAATCAGCCCGCTGACCCAAGATCGGGTGGCAGGTTACCTGGCTGCATTGGATCAAGCAGGCATCACAAGCGACCCGGCGATTATTTGCCACGGTGACTTCAGCTTGCGCGCTGGCTATGACGGCGCCGCGACCATGCTAGCTATGCCCGATCGCCCCACGGCGCTATTTTGTGAGAACGATGAGATGGCCATTGGCGCCCTCAAGCGCATCAAAGAAGCAGGCCTGAGCGTGCCCGAAGATATCTCTTTGGTGGGATTCGATGATATTCCGTTGGCGCATTACTGTGATCCGCCGCTGACCACCATCGCACAGCCCGCCGAAGTATTTGGGCACAGGGCCGTGGAGATGCTGATCAACTTGATCGAGAAAAAAACGAATCCTCAGCAGCATGTGATCCTGCCTTTTGAACTGACGATACGTAAAAGCTCTGCTGCCCCGCCAGTACGACAGACAGATGGGCGCTTTTAATATCGTGGAAAAGCGGCCACACCGAGACCAGCAACGACATTCGCTCATGTGTTAATGCCAATGCTGAATTGACCCCCCTTGCCGACATGAGGCTAGCCCACCTTTAAATCAACACAAATCCAGCAAAGGTAGTGGCTCGCGAGGAGTCTGACCGGGTCAGTGATATCTCGGCACCTGAGTCAATTCGGCACCGACGCCAACACCCTGCACCCTCCCTCCAGATCCAATGTGGAGTTACACTGATAGCCCCCCTGTACCCTCTTGGTATTCTGTCAGAACTCGCCGTTCGTGATCGCGCACCCGGTGCGGGTGGGGGCAAAGATGGGGGCAAATTTCAATTTTTTCTGTCTGAAACCATTGTCCTAGAGCCAAGTCAAAATGTTTTTTGGCAACGTAGCATACCGGGTGAAGAAGAGGTCAACTGGCGAGACCCATCGCTGAGTACTCGCGCCGTGCGTGAGTACATTGAGGCACTCGATGAAGAGACCATGAGGAGAATGCCTGGAAACGACAACTTGCTTGTCACCGACACGCGGCGTTGACGATTCAGTATTTTGAGCAGCTTCGCGATTTGACAGGGCATACGCAATGGTGCTTCCCGGCGAAGCATAATGATGGACATTTCGACCTCAAAGTAGTCAGAAAACATGTGGGTGCGAATCGCGACTGACGGTTGGAACCCGTACTGAAAATGATGGTCTTCACATTGGATCCAATTATTGTTCAGAACCGAAATCCGCATACAACTGCGATGCGATTCCGCCCCACCTGCCTGGGACGAAGCCATCAACAAAGCAAATGCAACTTCTTCAGGTGCTGGGTAAATGGAATGACCTCATCGAGTAAAAAATCCGAATAAAACAGCCACTGCCAGCAGTTTTCCAGCAGCAGGCGATGTAGAGATGTTTCGCGAGAGGCCGATCTATAAGGAATGGAGGTCCGTTCGCACATGTCTTCAAACAACTTTAACCCGCAGGCTAAAACCTTCTATCGGCCCATCGACGCAGCTTTGCGTTGGTGCAACCTCATTCGTTACGAAGCACAGATCGTGCAAGCGGCTTGGTCTTGCCCGGAAAAGCTCAGGATCCTGTTTCCTCAATGGCCGTGCCTACAGGCCAATACCGACAAAATTTATGACGCCGTCCGCAATGGCGAATTACCGTATGGCTCCTTCGGTATTTCGGTCCCCCTGGGCACCCCCGTAGAACTCACTCTGTTGACCGTTAGACACTCCGACTTACGTCTCTGGATGCAGATCTACTACCCCGATCAGCGGCCCGACTTCCTGTTCGAGTCGAACGACGACACTCAAGATAAAATCAGCCTGGGTGTTTACTTTGCACTCCAAGCCGAGCGGGATGCCCTCCTGCGAGAGCGGAACACTCTCCAACTTCAGCTCCAAGATATTGAGGTTGATCTACAGGCACTGGGACTTGAACAAGAAAGCCTGAAAGCGTTAGTCAAAACACAGGGACAGCTCAGCAAACGTAGTGAACACACCTACCTGCAGATCATAGGCGCCTTGGTCAACACCGTCTTGGACGTGTCGCCCGCAGGCAAACCACTTTCCGTGTTCAAAAATCAATCTGCGATTGTTGACGCCGTGACTGCGCGCCATAAAGACATTCCCGGTCTCAGCAAACGAACGCTGGATGAGAAGTTTGCTGCGGCCAACCGTAGCCTCAAAAAAACCACTTGAGTCATGGCATTGCACTGCAATACCCTCGATTGCAGTGCAATGACTCCCTCGCTTTTCTGCTATTCAATACAGGCCACTTCCCATCACGCGCCAGGCGGCGCCAGGAGTGACCATCATGTCCAGCCAAACCTCATCCATCGCAGAAGCAGATCAACCATGGGTCGAACGCCATATCATGCGGCGTGAGGAGGTGGAGCGGAAAACCGGCTTCAAGCGTGCGCACATCTACAACTTAATGAAGGAAGGTAAATTCCCTCAAGCCAAACGCATTGGATTGCGTGCCGTAGGCTGGGACTCAGTGGAGATCGAACGGTGGGTCGTTGAGCGTTTAGGCCAACAGGCCTAATGCCGTGCGTGTGGTATCAGTGGTTTCCACTAAAGGTGGCGTGGGTAAAACTTCAGTGGCCGCCAATCTCGGCGGCTTGCTGGCGGATGCAGGCCTGCGTGTTCTATTGCTGGATTTGGATAGCCAGCCCACCCTCTCCGGCTATTATGCCTTGAGTCAGAAAGCCGTGGCTGGTGCGTACGAGCTCATTGCACTCAATCAGACAGATCCTGCACAGATAGTTTCCACGACGGAGGTCGTCGGTCTCGACCTGATCCTTTCCAACGATGGCCAGGGTAGCCTCAGTACATTGCTGCTGCATGCCCCTGACGGACGATTACGGCTGCGCAATTTGCTCGACAATTTCCGCCCCCGTTACGACCTGTTGTTGATCGACACCCAAGGTGCACGTAGCGCACTGCTGGAGATGGCCATCCTGGCCTCCGATCTCGCCCTCTCGCCTGTCACACCGGAGATGCTTTCTGCCCGCGAGCTGAGCCGCGGCACCTTGAAACTACTGAGCGAGCTCGAACCGTTCCGTCATCTAGGCATTCCACTGCCACCGTTGCGGTTGCTGCTGAACCAAGTGAATGTCATTCGGCTGGACACCCGAATGATCATCCGTGGCCTGCGCGAGACTTTCGCCGAGACTACCAATGTCTCGATTCTGGACACCGTAGTTCCAGACCGAGTGGCTTATCTCAATGCCGCCTCCCTCGGCCTTCCGGTCCATCGAATCGAGACGCGCCAGTCATCGCCATCCGCGTTGGAAACCATGCAAGCGCTGGCCACCGAGTTGTTTCCGGAATGGCGCGAAGCGATCTCTACGGTGAGCAGGTGCGCGGGATGAGACGAATCACCAAACCGGTATTTCTCGCCAAATCATTTTTTATCGACCTTGATGCCAACAACGCTTGGCCAGGAGTCTTTTGATGTTGGATCAATTTCCCGTCATCGTTCAACCATCCATTCGACCACACCACCCACCTTGCGAAGAGTACTGCACTGTGGTGTTTCGCCTGCAGGGTGGGCGCTCGGCCATGGGTTGGCTCCTCGCAGAGCTCTCCCGACATTTCGAAGGTTCGGGAACTGCCGAGATCGTCAAGTTCGAGGTCGGCGACCATTTGCGTAACCGGGGTTAACTGAGGTTGTTCAGATGAAGAAGCTCAGTCAGGAGGAGATCACCGACAAGCTGCACCAAGACCACTTCCCTCGCGGTCCGGAACTGGAGCAACTGTCCGATCCACTCATCGACACGCCTATGCTGGTCACGCTGGAGCAGTTGCGGCCTTACGAACACAACCCGCGTTTCATCCGTAATCCGCTGTATGACGATATCAAAGCCTCGATCCGTGAACGCGGGTTGGATCAACCACCGCCGATTACCCGCCGCCCGGGTGAAACCTATTTCATCATCCGCAACGGCGGTAATACGCGCTTGGCTATTCTCGGCGAGCTGTGGCAGGAAACCCACGACGAACGTTTTTTTCGCATTCATTGCCTGTTCCGACCTTGGAGCAATGAAATCACCGCCCTACTCGGCCATCTGGCCGAAAGCGATATGCACGGCCAACTCACCTTCATCGAACGTGCTCTGGCGGTAGCCAAACTCAAAGCCATGCTCGAACCAGATGGCGCAGCACTCTCGCAACGTGAGCTGGCACGACGTCTTGCCGCTGGGGGGTATCCCATTTCGCAGTCACACATCAGCCGGATGCTCGACACCCTCGAACACTTACTGCCCGCCATTCCACAAACCCTGTATGCCGGATTGGGTAAGCCCCAAATTGAACGCCTGATCGCTCTGCGTAGCCAGGCAGAGCGAACCTGGAACCGTTACCCAACCGCCACCGTTGCGTTTGCCGAATTTTGGCTCGGCACCCTGGGCGACTTCGATGCCGATCCCGAATCCTTCGATCTTGAGCAGATCCAGGATGAACTGCTCGAACGCATGAGCCGCTTACTCGGACAGTCCTACCGTATGTTGGCCCTGGAGCTGAGCGATACCCAACGCGTCTTCTCGACGCCTGGTGTTGTCGTCACCACGCCTTCAGAGAACAGTCATCTGCCGAGCGTTGATGAAGCCGCGGCACGATCGCCCTCCTCCGAGTCCAGTCCCCAATCAACCGAGCCCATAACGCAGACCGGAACAGCGCGAGAGGAACTGATCACACCGCCTGAAACGAATGTCGCCTCAGCGGTCAGTCCTCCGTCACGCGTTCAACAGATTCGCGAACAGATCAATCGCGAGAGCTCCACCGAAGTAACACCGACCGTCGAGGCATGCGCGATCGACGACATCTGGACCATCGCACCCACACTGGATAACCCCGAACAACTGCGTTTAGCCATTGCTGGACTGGCACGAGAAATGGCGGCCTATGCCGGATACCCCGAAAGCATCATCGATCAGCCGCTTGGCTTAGGCTTCGCCCTCAACATCGAGCGAGTTGATCTTGCCGCGCCTCGTGCGACCGGCGTTCACCTACTACTCCTGGCCCTGTTGCGCGCTCAAGACGACGTGAACTGGGAGGATCGCAAGCAACTGCCCTCAGCCCTGTTCGGGCAGCTGCTGTTGGGGGTCTATCAACTCCCGCTGACAAATCGTCCCGCCGTGGATGTGGGGCTGGAGCGACTGCCCGACAGTCTGCTAATCAAACTGTATCGCCTCATCCGCTTGGCCCGTCGCCTGATCGACTTAACGCTTGCCCCTGAAAACGACTCACCGAAGGAGCTGCCATGAACCTGTCCTTCAATGTGCTCAACCAGGCCATGCTGACTCAGGTGCTCCACGAGCTGCGCCTGGGCAATCTACAACGCTGTAAAGCACTCGGACTGGGTGAGGACGATATCTACCTGTTGCAATCCTTACCGCCCACCACCCTGTCGCGCCTGGCCCATGCCACCGTACCCTGGGTTGAGGTCAAGATTGACTCGCCGGTGCTGCATCGGCTGATCGAGCAAGCCGAACGCGACGAGCAGAACGAACGCTTGATCAACCGAGCGCTCAAGCTGGGTGCCAGCAGCACCATCATGTATCAGCGCTTCGGCTTGGCGCATTCGGAAACTGCCCTGCGCCGACGTCTGCTCAAGATAGAAACCCGCAAGGGCCGCCCTCAGCATTTGAGCGAAGCGCAGGAACATGCACTTTGGCAGCGTTGGTGCCAGCTACGCGCTCATGACGGTACCGAGGATCAGCTCGACGCCATGATGATGCTGGCCGAAGAACAGCAGATCAGTTTGACCATCGTCTGGCAGCAGATCGACCAGTACAGCAACGGCACATGAACACCGCCCCTTCCAGTCGCTGGCAGCGTGTCCTGCAGCAATGCACCCAGCAGCTGAGTGAACACTGGCCCGCACGCCCTACCACTGAACAACCCTCTAATCAGGCTCTGCAGGCTGGCTTTCTGTTCAGTGGCCAATCACACGACGTCGTGCCACGTCGGCTGCTGTTGGATAGTCGGCTGACGCCATTGGAGCGTAATGCCTGGCAGGTGTTTCGACTCATGTTGCAAGGCCAGGGCGTGGTCACCCCGCGCTATGAGGACTTGCAGCCTTACCTGTCGAGCGTGCCCTACGGCGCGTCAGCCTCCCGTGAAACCATCGCTCGCGTCTTGACCATGCTCAGGCTGACGCGCTGGCTCAGCTTGGTGAGTCGCGGGCGCGATCAGCTCAGCGGACGTCTTCAAGGCTCTCTGTATGTCCTGCACGATGAGCCGTTAACCCCCGCCGAAGCCATGGAGCTGGATCAGGATTACCTGGAGCTGGTCGGACATTGCCTCAGCCATAACACCAAGGCGGTGCGGATTGTCGCCCAGCACATTTGGAAAGAAGTCCGCCAAGACGCGGATATCGATCAGGGTCGACTACCGACGCGGCTCGACAGCTGGGGCGAACACTGGACGCGGCAAGGATTGGATCAGGCAACCGATGATGCATTACACGATTCCGAACTGGGTGGCGATCACCGCGTTCGGAATCGTGTGGGACCACGTTCGGATTCCGAACCGGGCTTGCACGCCCGTGTTTCCGACGCAGTTCGGAATCCGAACGCCGCCTGTACTGTATTAAAAGAAAGTACTTGTACTGTACCGCGCGCGACCCCAGCGGTGGATAACCTGAACTGGCCCGATCCGCTGCTGCTGAGTCCAAGCGAGCGTCAGGCTGTCGCCATGGCGCTGAACAAGCTCAAACCAGCAGATCGTCAGGCGGTGCTCAACGAAGCCGGTGCACGCTGTACGGCCGGAGGTATCCGCAAGCCAGCGGCCTATCTGATGGGCCTGATCCAGCGCGCACTGAAAGGCGACTTTCGTCCTTGGGCAGGTCAGACAGAGCCTTTCCCCGTTGCAAAGCCACCTCCCGCTGCATCCTCACGTCCCCCCCGGAAACAGGGCGAGCCCGCCTCCGCCCTCGCCCAAGCGTGCCTGAATGAGCTACGCCAATTGCGCGAAAAACGCCCTGGACGTCAGTAGATTTGATGCCAGTGGCATCAAATCTACTGAGCTCCATGGTGAGATCGCAAAGAGCCGAACCTGCGCAATTCGACCGATACAGCCATCACCAACCATGAAAATGATGCCAGTGACGTCAATCGCGAACGCCTGCGAAATTCACCCTCTCACACCAAACCGAACAGTCCGCATTCAGCTTTTTGGCTGCCCTTGACCCTCATCTGTCGCAACGTTCCCGTCCAAGCTTATGCGAGGACAACACCGTGGCCGATCACTACCAACTCAACCTGGGCTCATTGCGTAGCAGCATCACCCTGACCCTGCACACCCACCACGCTGCCCGTATCTGGCAAGGCCGGACTGCACGCGAAGGCGTCCACTCGATCATGGGCATGGCCGGCTACATCAGTGTCACCAACCTGATCAAACAAACCGCGGCCCAGGACGATCCCTATGCCGACTGGGCCATCGTGCAACTCGAAGAAAAACTGATGCAGGCCAAAGCTGGAATGCTGGAACTGACTCAGCAACTGGATCGGATCAGGCAGGACCTGCCGACACAAATCGACATGGGCGACAACCTCAACATCCACCCCGTCACCTTGCCGTTGTACATCGGCAGCCAGCTGGGTTTTCTGGCGGTCTACCTGCTGACCGACTACGACACCCTGGTGCGCCGGACCCTATTGGCCCATCACACCGCTTTGATCGGCCGCATCGACATGGAAGCCTGGATCGACGACGGTGCCCATCTGCTGCGCAGCCTGTTCGGCCAGGCGCAACGCTATCGGCATGCCGGCGTCACCCGCGGCGACATGGCGGCGAACAACGCCCGTGCCTTGGCGGCCGTCGATAAATTGGGGTTGCCCCCCATGGACATCCTCGAGGGTCATCACCGCTCCCAGTTCGCGCCACCGATCATTCGTCGTGGTGCTGTGGCAGTGGATGATGCTGACGCGTTGGCAGAGGAAGTGGGAGTGCCATCTGCGACAGTGGATGAGCCGGAGGACAAAGCATGAATCCCATGATTCCGGCTCAACCAATGCCCTTCGAAACGTTGACACCCGATGCCTATCGACAGCTCGAACACGCCGCCTCCCTAAAAGGCCTTTTAAAGCCCTTTAAGGGTAAGGGGGAGTTGGAGCAGCTGGCGCAGGTGGCGAGGGAAATCGAGGCGCAGTTATGTCATCTGATGGAGGCTGTGGTGCAGCAAGCCGGACAGCCCCCTTACTCACTGCTGGATATTCGATTGGTGTTGCAGAACACCAGCGCTGGCAGCACTTTTTTGCGTTGGCGTACCCGTGACTTTACCCGTATGGGAGTCTCGGTCTGGGAACGACAGGTCTGCAACAAGACCCTGCCGCAGGTCGTGCGCGAGGGGTTGCACCGTTTCGAATGCGAGCGCATTGCACTGAACCTGCAGATGAGCGTGGTGCATTCGCTCTACCGCCAGGCCACGACCTGCGCGATCAAAATGGCCAGTGCCGAACGGTTACTGCGCCAGTTCACAACCGCAGTGGAGGTATCAGGATGAGCACTTTTTTCGTCGGCGAAGGCAATATCGGCAGTGCGCCAGAGTTCCAGGAGTTTCCATCAGGCAATGACGAGCCACGGCGTTTGCTACGGCTGAATGTGTACTTCGACAACCCTGTGCCACGCGAAGGCAGCTATGAAGATCGAGGCGGCTATTGGGCGCCGGTCGAGCTCTGGCACCGCGAGGCTGAACACTGGAGCACGCTGTACCAGAAAGGCATGCGCGTGCTGGTCGAAGGCCGCACCGTGCGCGATGAGTGGGAGGACAGCGAAGACAATGCGCGAGTGACCTTCAAGATCGAGGCTCGTCGAGTCGGCATCCTGCCTCACCGGTTGCACAGTGTGGTCATGCGGGAACGCTCCAGTGAGCCGGCGGCATCTGCGACACACGCCGGGCAACATACAGAGCAGGCCAGTTCACCTGCATCGAAACCCAAAAAACGCAGAGGGCAACCACCGTCGGACTGACAGACTTCAGGCATAAAAATTGCGCCTCTGCGCGAAGTGGCTGGCCTGTCGTTACTCGCTACTCGTGAAGATCCACCTGTCGTCCACACTACAAACGGGTAGCCGCCTCGGCCCATTCAAGCCTGCCCTCACCATCTAATGTGAGGAACCTGCCATTCAGGTTTCTCATATCTCGCCACTGCTGTTTCCAACCACACTGCTCCGAACTCAATCCGGAGCAGTTCTATGCGCCTCTTCCTCTGCGAGAAACCTTCCCAGGGTCGGGACATCGCCAAGGTGCTCGGGGCCACTCGACGTGGTGAGGGTTGCCTGATCGGCACACAGACAACCGTCACCTGGTGCATCGGCCACCTGCTGGAGACTGCCCCGCCCGAAGCCTATGGCACGCAGTACAAGAACTGGTCGTTGGACCATCTACCGATCATTCCCGCGCACTGGCAGGTCGCGGTCAAACTCAAGACCGCGGCACAGTTCAACGTCATCAAACGTCTGCTCAGCGAAGCCACCACCGTCGTCATCGCCACCGACGCCGATCGCGAAGGTGAAATGATTGCTCGCGAGTTACTGGAGCTTTGCCAGTATCGAGGCCCCGTTCAGCGCCTCTGGTTGTCCGCACTCAACGATGCGTCGATTCGCAAGGCACTGTCCTCGCTGAAGCCCGGCCAGGAAACCTTCCCGCTCTACCACTCAGCCCTCGCCCGCAGCCGCGCCGACTGGCTGATCGGCATGAACCTGAGTCGTTTGTTTACCCTCCTCGGTCGGCGGGTGGGTTACGACGGTGTATTGTCAGTCGGACGCGTTCAGACACCCACTTTACGTCTGGTGGTCGATCGTGATCGCGCGATTGCCAGCTTCGTCTCGGTGCCCTACTGGGAAGTGGATGTGCAACTGTCCTCAATGGGGCAACCATTCATCGCGTCGTGGCAACCACCAAGCTCGGGACGAGATGAGGCCGGTCGTTGCCTGCACCAGGCGCTGGCCAGTCAAACGGTCCAAGCGATCTCTTGTGGTAAGACCGCCACAGTACTCTCGCTGCAGACGGAGCATTCCCGAGAACCGCCACCCCTGCCCTTCGACCTGAGTACATTGCAGGAAGTCTGCTCGCGCAAGCTGGGACTCGGCGTTCAGGAAGTCCTGAATATTGCCCAAGCCCTGTATGAAACCCACAAAACCACCACCTACCCGCGCAGCGATTGCCGCTATTTGCCAGCGAGTATGTTCGACGAGGTGCCCGCGGTATTCGATGCCCTGCTCAAAACGGATCCCGCACTGCGGACCGTACTCGGAAGCCTCGATCGATCCTTGCGCTCACGAGCATGGAACGATGCCAAAGTCTCCGCGCACCACGCCATCATCCCCACCACCGAACCAGCGAACCTGGCGCGGATGTCCGAACAAGAACGCCAAGTCTACGAATTGATCCGCAGCCACTACCTCGTGCAGTTTCTGCCGCACAATGAGTTTGATCGAACCCAGGTCGAACTGCAGTGTGGCAAAGAACGATTGACCGCGGTTGGCAAACAGATCCTGGTCCAAGGCTGGAAAGGCTTGCTCTCCGACGACACCGAGGAGGATGAGCCCAGTCAAAAGCATCAAGTATTGCCCGTCTTGCAACAGGGTACGCAGTGCGCAGTAAACGACGTCGAACTCAAGTCTATGCGCACCAAAGCTCCCAAACCGCTGACCGAGGGCGACCTGATCAAGGCGATGAAAAACGTGGCCAAACTGGTCAACGACCCGCGTCTGAAACAGAAGCTTCGGGACACCACCGGCATCGGCACCGAAGCTACGCGCGCCGGCATCATCAAAGGTTTGATCGATCGCGGTTATTTGCTGAAGAAAAAACGCGCCTTGATGGCCTCCGCAGCGGCCCATACCCTGATTGAGGCGGTACCCGCGGCAATCGCGGATCCGGGCATGACCGCGATCTGGGAGCAGGCCCTGGATGAAATCGAGGTGGGACGCCTGAACCTGGATGCATTCGTCGCCAAGCAGGCGAACTGGATTGCGCAATTGGTCGAACACTGCCGAGCGCTCACCTTGGCGTTACCGGTCGAAACCGGACCGGCTTGCCCCATTTGTAGCGCCTCAATGCTCAGACGAAAGGGAAAATCAGGGCCGTTCTGGTCATGCACCCACTACCCGGACTGCAAGGGCACTGTGCCGATCAGAAAAGATACGTCATGCCCATGAAGTCGCAATGGATATCAGCAGGAATATTGGTCGATCTTTTAGGCCGCGCACATCGCCTTGACGTCGTCCCATCCTCTCTGCTGTAGTGCCTCAGGATCATCGCCAACGGCGACCCAAGACCGATTCGCTCCGGGTAGCTCGGTCGAACTCTTAGAGTTCGGAGCCTTCTCTTCTGTGGGATTTCATTCCCGCTTTGTGCTCAAACCTGATCGTGATGGCGGATGACCACTGTTGCCTCTGCCAGACAACAGCGGTCATCCGCTTCGGCGATCATATTCAGTCCCGGAGCCCACCGGGGAAACACTGGGCACCCTTTGTGCGCGGATGCGTGCCTGCATGTTCCGACCCAGGCCATGACAAGGGTCGGTTGGCGAATCATGGCGCAGTTAAACCAAGTTTTTCGAGGAGCTTGTCGGCTGCGTAAGACCGCCAAAGGTGGCTTTTCTGTTCCTCGCCTGGCACCCCCACCAGGCCCACTCTTCACTTTTTCAGTCCAGTGACTACTACTGTGTTCCGGCCATAAAAAATCGGGTTGCAGCGTCTTGACGCTCCCCTGTGAGGGGCTTATACAAAGGGCGTGGTTCGCTGTCGTTGACAGCCCAGCCCAAGTGCGATCAGCGTTCGGAAGCTCGCGCGATTACCGCTTCAGCGGTGATGAATGCTCACTACCCCATGCCTGCGGATCACCAACGCAGACATTCATCTGCTGCACCGCTACTCCCCCAGACGCATCGTTCTGCTCGTCATCGGCTTGCCGGTGGAGAGTCGTTCATCGCTCGACTTCACCTTACCCACCCTGACGGGGGCTCACTTCCCCGTCAGGGTCTGTGCGCCACCATTTTCCCTTGAAACAGGAGAACTACCATGGCCCACGCCAACCAATCCCAAGAAGCGACCACTTACTTCAATCTGCACACCGTCGGTATCGGCTACCTTAACCGTGTTCGTGAAGTCCAAGTCCGCCGCGGCCAGCCATTCATTGCCTGCGATATCGCAGCCCTGCACGGCGCCACCGATGCGGTGGAGTACACCCGCTTCGACTGCAAAGTCGCTGGGGGCGAAGCTGAACGCTTGATTCGTCTCTATATGGATACCGTCAACGCCGAGAAAAAGGTCTTGCTGTCGTTCCGTATCGGCGACCTGTGGATCGATCCGTTTCTCTACGAGAAAGGCGATAAACAAGGTCAACCGGGCGCCAGCCTGAAAGGTCGTTTGCTGTTCATCGACTGGATCAAGGTCAACGGCACATTCGAGTACAAAGCGCCCGCCAGGCAGGAAGCAACAGCACCTGCTGAGCAAGCGCCAAACAGTGAGCCATCCCCAGCATCGGCAGATGCCGAAGTTGAAGAGATCGAAAACCCAACGGAGGCTCGGGTCGAACCTGAATCTCCACCCACTCCCCGCACGGCCCGCCGTGACCCCACCCGTACCGTTCAGTCCGCCTGAACAGTCCACGATGTTCCACATCAAGGCGCTCCCTCGAGCGCCTTTTCTTCAATCCGCACAGGAGAACCATCATGGAATCCTTCTGGCTTTGCGACGACTGCCTGTTCGCTACTGCTTACGAGGACTACAGCACGTTATCGCTCTACTACACGACGGATGAAATCGAGAAACGCATCGCGGGTATCCATCGTGGACTGGTTCGGTTAATGCCCATCAGTGCCGACTTCGTTCCCGAAACCGGCTGGGGAATAAAAGCCTTTTCCCCATTGCCCTGCGACGGTTGTGGTTCACACCTACACGGTCAACGCCACCGATTCACTCGGCTGTAAATAGCACGCCATCGGCTAACACCCGCAACTCTATATCCACCTCGGGGACACCACTCCCCTCGGGCGTGTACCCCTGATTGTTCCCTTTGGAGGTACCGCCATGAGCACCCAACTCACCCTGATCGAGACTTCGGATTTCGAGGTTGATCGCATTGTTCAAGAAAACCAGTTGATCGACGAAGCGCTGCATATTCTGGATCGTCGACTGTTTACCCGCGGCCCTATCCTGACGTCACCTGACGCAGTGGCCTCATACCTAAAATTGCACCTTGCGCAACAAGAGCATGAAGTCTTCGGTGTGGTTTTTCTCGATGCCCTGCACCGCGTGCTGGCGTTTGAAGTCCTCTTTCACGGCAGCATCGATGGCGCCAGCGTTTACCCCCGCCAAGTGATTAAACGCTCCCTCGTGCATAACGCTGCGGCCGCCATTTTTGTTCATAACCACCCCTCTGGTTGCACGGAACCCAGCCAGGCGGATCGCGTCTTGACCGCCCGATTGAAGGAGGTCTTGGCCTTGATCGAAGTGCGCGTACTGGATCACTTCATCGTGGGTGAAGGTCGTCCGCTTTCCCTGGCCGAATATGGCTGGCTGTAACCCTCACAGGCTCCTTCGGGCGCCTTATTCATTTTCATCCTGGAGAACGCTCATGAACCCCACACCCCAAGATCCAGCCCTGCCGGCAGCCTCCAACCCATTTGCTCGCGGCTACGACAACCTGCATATCGAACGACTGCTACTGATCACCTACGAAGACGACTGCCCTCCCTGCTTTCGACCACTACACGACTCACAGGCCCATCTACCCGACGATGAACTGCAACTGTTCCCCTGTCTATTCAATGACGATTTCGCCTTGATCAGCGAAGGCCAATCCATTCCGGAGGAGTTGGATGAGCGCTGCCAGTCCACCGGGCTGGTGCGCCAAGTGATCTACGCCGTGATGGGCGAAGTGCACAACAAGCGGCATCACGTCGGCGACCTGTACTCCCTGGAAGAAGCCCAAGCCATGGTCCATCGCCTAAGCTTCGAAACGGGACACTACAGTCGAGCCTGGGAAATCAGTACCGCACACCTTCCCGAAGAAGCGATGTTTTATCTGCAGGAGTGGGTTAGTCACTCCGCGCAGAGACAAACCGGCCTCTTGTTCGAGCTGTTCACGTTGCCAGACTGCTGCGGTATCGGGTGCAAACTGATCGGCACGCCATGGACGGACGACAACCTGCTGAACATTGAGAGCAAACCTTATTCAACCCTCAAACAAGAACAACTCGAAGCCGACACACCGGAAGCCTTGGTCAATGTGCTGTATCTGGCGGCATTGGCAGATGTGCGATTGTTGATCTTCGACCCCGACGCTGCCGCCTTGGATGGGCTCGCCATTTTTGATGAATAGCAACGCGTTCAGCGTTAACACGACCCACCATGAATCAACTTTCTCACTGAATCGCTCCTTCACCTCATGTCAGGTTCTGCACTGAATCTGACATGAGGTTTTCTCCATGGAGCGTTTTTTCACGCCTGTCTGCCTGCTGGGTTTGCTGAGCGCCTGCACCGCACCAATCCCCAGCCCATTGCCGACCACTCCAGCGATCAACAATGGCTCCAATCGAGCCCAGCTCCCGACGGGCACAGCCGAAGAGCATCATCCGGCGGAACTCCACCATGGCCGCTATACGCTGGTCAGCACCGAGTCCTCCACGGAACAACGCAATCTTCTCGCCCAAATCATTGACGTGAGCATACCGTCCAACCTGAATCCTTCGGTACAGGAGGCGATGCACTACGTGCTACAGCGCTCGGGCTATTCGCTCTGCCCTGCTGCCGACCCAGTGAAGGTACTTTTTACTCGGCCCCTGCCCGCAGCCCATTACCGGCTCGGTCCGATCTCTTTGCGCAGCGCGCTACAAGTGCTCGCTGGCCCCGCCTGGCAACTCACGACCGATGAAGTCAGCCGTTCGGTCTGCTTCGAACAGCAGAAAACGGATGCCGGCGTCACGCTGATCACACCCGTCTCGCCCCATCAGCCGGGGGCACGCCCATGAAGGCCTCAACGTTTCAAACCCTCATTGTCGGCTTAATGTTCCTGGCGGTCTCCGGGCTGAGCGGCGGTTTTTATAACCAGTATCAACGCGTAGCCGAACTGCAGAGCACGAACACGCAATACCAACAAACCCTGGACACCCTGCAACGTAATGCAAACGCCCTCAAGGATGCACAGGAAAAACTGCAGTACGCGCTGAAAGACCTGAAGCAAATGGTCGATTCCGGTGAGCAACAGGCCAATACCCTCGATCCGATATTGGATCAGTGGGCACAAGAGATACAGGAACTGCGCGATGGTCTCGCAGCCCGCGCCACCCAAGCAGACCTGACTGTGCTGCGCGCACGCCTTGAACAGGTCGAGCAGCAGCTCCTGGACCTCAAGCCCCAGCCATCACCCCCACCACCAATCTCTTCCGTGCCCAAGCCGAAACAGAAGGCTCGCCCCAAGCCCGTCCCGCTTTCGCCACCGTTCTCAGTGTTGAGTGTCGAGTCCCGTGGTGGCGAGCGCTTTTTGGCAGTCGCACCTCATAACAGTCGCTCGCTCATAGATGTTCGGCTGCTGCATAGCGGTGAGCAGCTCGGAGCCTGGTACCTGAAAGTGCTGGAACCGCACTCAGCCATCTTCGCAGTGGCCGCTCAGCCAGACCAGACCGTGCACCTCCCTTGAGACGCGATCATGAACCGAGTGCTACTGCCCACCGTTGTCTGTCTCGCTTCGCTACTGGCCATCGGCATTGCAATGGGTAACCCCGTCACGACACAGTCACGGATCCAGGACACGCAGTCCGCTCCCCTGGGGCGCTCTGACTCTGAACAGGCGGCGAGCTGGGGTCTGACGGAGCAGGAGTGGACGCGCTTCGAACAGATCCAAGCCGGCCCGCGCGGTTTCTGGAGCCCGAACCTCGATCCGTTGACCGCACTCGGGGTCGAAGCCCAGACCGACCAAGAGCGCCAGCGCTATGCCGAATTACAGGTAGCGCTGGAAGCCAAACGCGCCGAGCGCGAGTTGGCTTACCAAAACGCTTACACCGCGGCCTGGACCAAGCTGTTTCCCGGGCTGCTGCCGATCCAGAGCATGGCGTCCCCGCCCCCTGCCAGCTCATCGGTCATGCCGCGCCAGGCCCTGTTTGTGGAGGACCACTGCCCGGCGTGCACCGACGAAGCGCAGCGTCTGCAAAGCAGCGACACGGCGTTCGATATCTACCTGGTGGGCAGCCAAGGCCAGGATGAACGCGTCCGTAGCTGGGCTCGGCAAGCGGACATCGATCCGGTCAAGGTCCAACGCCAGCAGATCACCTTGAACCATGACCGTGGTCGCTGGTTCAGCCTGGGTGCCCCGGGGCCGTTGCCCGCCACGTTCCAACAGGTGAATGGACAATGGCAACGCTTCGACTGAGTGGTATTGCGCTCATGCTGACGATGCTCGCCGTCCAGGCTGACGAACTTCCGCCTCCTGCCTACCAACTGGCAGCGCATGACGCCGACATCCCTTCTACGGTACTGTTCGCGATTGCCCTGCAGGAGAGTGGTACCCGCGTCCATAGTCGACTGCTGCCCTGGCCTTGGACCCTGAACATCGCCGGAACACCCTACCGCTTCGCCACTCGCCAGACCGCATGTCACGCCTTGCTTCAGGCACTCGCCCGACATGACGCCAAGCGGGTCGATGCAGGTCTCGGGCAAACCAACCTGGGTTACCACGGACAACGTTTTTCCAGCCCTTGCGAAGCCCTTGATCCCTACCGAAATCTCGCCGTGACCGCTGCGCTGTTACGAGAGCATCACGCCGCCACCGGTAATTGGGTGTCAGCTGCTGGGCGCTATCACCGCCCGGCAGGAGGAACGCCGGCCGCGCGTTACCGCGCCGGCTTTTCCCGGCAACTCGAACGGTTGCTGGTTTCCTTTGAACAGGGCATACCACCATGAAGCGAATCCCCATTGTCTGTTATTGCATCCTGCTTTTGGCAACTGTGGCCCAGGCGAAACCAACCGTAGTCAGGGAAGCGGCTAGCGACTTCACCCGACCCCATTTTCAAGTTTCCAGGCCGCCAGTAAACAACAAGACCCAGCCTGATCGGGTCATGCATGCGGACCTATCCACGTTTGCCGATGAAGCCTGGATACTGCCCGTCCGTAGCGCTCACTTGAGCCCCGGTCAGATCACGCCCCGAGCTCTGAACATGCCGGGATTGCGGCCATTTTTCCTGGTCGGTGAGGATCCCCAATCCCTGGCTTGGTTGCGTCAACGCGCGGCTGAACTGCAGAAAATCGGTGCGGCCGGCCTGGCCGTCGAAGTGACCGATGCTGAAGCCCTGGCCCGAATTCGCGCAGCCGCTCCGGACATCACCATCCTGCCGGTCAACGGCAACGACATCGCCGCCCGCCTAGAGATTGAGCACTACCCCGTCTTGATCACCGCCACCTCACTGGAACAGTGAGTCCAGGTCATGGCCGAGCATGCGATGGAGTCCAAGCTCCGGCCAGCGGTGGAGCTGTACACCGTAGCGATCTGCATCGCCGCCGCGGTGTTGTGCGTGTACTCGCCCTGGGCTGTGGCCCTGTCACCCGAGATCGGTCTGGTTGCAGCGTTTGCCTATGCCCTGTTCGGCCTTATCCGGCTGAGACAAGCTTGGGAGGTGCTGCATTATCGGCGCAATATCCGCCGGCTGCCTCGCTACGAACTAACCAGCCGACAGATTCCAGTCAGCCGTAAGCGTTTGTTCATGGGTCGTGGCTTTCGCTGGACCCGCCTGCACACCCAGCGCTTGGTCGAGGCCCAGGATCCGGCGGTCGCTCATTATGTCGACCAACCGCCCCGTTACCGCCTGGCCCGAGCACTCGAACGGCGCCTGGAACATGCACCGTTTCCGTTCTCGACACTGGCCCGTGTCACCGCCTGGGACAGCGCCTTTAATCCGTTGCGCCCTTTACCCCCAGTCGGTGGCTCACCGCTGTTACACGGGGTCGAGCCCGACGAAACGGAAGTCAGCCTGCCGCTGGGCGAACGGGTCGGACACACCCTGGTGCTGGGCACGACCCGTGTTGGCAAAACGCGACTCGCCGAGGTGTACATCACCCAGGACATACACCGCGTTGAACACGAGGTAGTGATCGTCTTCGATCCGAAGGGCGATGCCGACCTGCTCAAGCGCATGTACGTCGAAGCCAAACGGGCCGGTCGGGAAAAGGAGTTTTATGTGTTCCATCTGGGCTGGCCGGAGATCTCCGCCCGCTACAACGCCGTGGGACGCTTCGGACGCATCTCGGAGGTGGCATCGCGCATCGCTGGGCAGCTCAGTGGTGAAGGTAACTCAGCGGCCTTCCGTGAGTTCGCCTGGCGTTTCGTCAACATCATCGCCCGTGCATTGATCGAATTGGGTCGACGCCCGGACTACCTGCAGATCCAACGGCATGTGGTCAACATCGACGCACTGTTCATCGAATATGCCCAGCAGTTTTTCGCCAAGACCGACCCGAAGGCCTGGGAGGTGATCGTCCAACTTGAAGGCAAGCTGACCGAGAAGAACATTCCCCGGCATATGGTCGGGCGCGAAAAGCGCGTGGTGGCCATCGAGCAGTACCTGGCGGTGAAACGGGTATTTGATCCGGTACTGGACGGACTGCGTTCGGCGGTACGCTACGACCGTACTTACTTCGACAAAATCGTGGCTTCGCTACTGCCGCTGCTGGAGAAACTCACCACCGGCAAGACCGCACAGTTACTGGCCCCCAACTACACCGATTTAGATGACCCGCGGCCAATCTTCGACTGGATGCAAATCATCCGAAAACGCGGCATCGTCTACGTCGGTCTGGATGCGCTGACCGACGCCGAGGTGGCCGCCGCTGTGGGCAACTCCATGTTCGCCGACCTGGTCTCGGTCGCCGGACACATCTACAAACACGGCATCGACCATGGCCTGCCCCAATCGGGTAACAACAGTGACAAGTTGCCGATCAACCTCCACGCAGATGAATTCAACGAGTTGATGGGTGATGAATTCATCCCGCTGATCAATAAGGGCGGCGGAGCCGGTATCCAGGTAACCGCCTACACCCAGACCCTAAGCGATATCGAAGCACGTATCGGCAATCGCGCTAAAGCTGGCCAGGTTATTGGCAACTTCAACACCCTGCAGATGCTGCGGGTGCGCGAAACCGCCACTGCGGAACTGCTCACCCAACAGTTGCCCAAGGTTAACGTGCTGACCAAGACCCTGGTGTCGGGCGCCACCGACACCTCCGATCCTGAGGCCAACACGGACTTCACGTCCTCCTCGCAAGACCGCGTCAGTAGCACCAGCGTGCCCTTGATCGAGCCGGCTCATATCGTCAGTTTACCCAAGGGGCAAATGTTCTCCTTCCAGGCCGGTGGGCAGCTCTGGAAAGTCCGCATGCCGTTGCCAAAACCCTCCAACGACGATGCCATGCCCAAGGACCTGCAGGAGCTCACCCAGCGAATGCGGGCGGTTTACAACGAGCAGGCGGGGCAATGGTGGAGCGCAAGCGGTGGTGGGCCAACAATTGACTTCGATTTGGATCAGGTGGGGTAGCCCTACCTGACCTAGGTTTCGACTCAGCAAACACACCTTCGGAAGGCGCCGTGACGGCATCAACTCTGCGGCGCGCAATGGAGTGAACGATGGCGACTTCCGCTCAGAACACGCCGCCACAACCGATACAGCACCCAGGATTAATCGTCTCGGCGATTGGCTTGGTTTTACGCATTATCGGTGTACTGATCGCCTCGTTGCTGTTCTCGATCCTGATCGAGATTGCAGGCCTAATGTTCTTTTGGGGCGATCAGGGCTGGCGGCACAGCCAGGCCATGCTGACCAATGAACTGGGCTGGCTTAGCGAACACTTCAAATCTTCACTCATCCTCCAGCAGCCTGGGCAAACGATCATCCAGGTACTGGATTTTCTCAATCAGTGGTTGTTGGTCAAGACCGGCTTTGCAGATTTTGCCCAGCAGGCGCGGGTGCCGAGCCATGGCAACGGCTTCTGGGAGTGGATCAACCAGTTCTACGTAACCATTGAGGATTTCGTGCTGGCGGCTGTGTATGTGACCTTTACCTTCGTGGTGCGCCTAACCATTCTGGTCCTGGCCATCCCCCTGTTTCTGCTGGCCATGTTCACTGGTTTTGTCGATGGACTGATGCGCCGGGACCTACGTAAATTTGGCGCAGGGCGAGAAAGTAGCTTTGTCTACCATCGAGCTAAACGAGCCGTGATACCACTGCTGATCGTGCCCTGGGTTATCTACTTGTCCCTACCCTTTTCGCTCAATCCCATGGCTGTGTTTTTCCCTTGTGCTTTGATGCTCGGCATCGTTACGGCAATCACGGCAACGACATTCAAGAAGTATCTCTGATTCGGAAAAACCAGTTTTTTCTTTACATACCCCGTTCAGCCAGGATAGTTATCCAGCGACCGAAAACTGACACACCATACGAATGCAAATAAAACTGCTAGAGGTCGTCCTCGACTCCCATTATGGGTTAGAGCATCAGATGAAATGCAGGCTTCCAAGATTTGGGCGAAATTCAAGGATCTAACCAGCAATTAAACTGGTGCAGGACCGGGTCAAGACTTGCACTCTGGATTTATCATTCTCACCGATAAAAAAGGGCCCTTACAGGCCCTTGGTCATCAAACCGATCTTACTGAGTACGCCACGAGTCAACCACGTCTGCGCCAAACTCGACTTTCCATTCTTTCAGTTGTCGATGATTTCCTCCCTTGGTTTCGATCATCTCACCAGAGTTTGGATTCTTGTAAATCTTCACTTCGCGAGCCTTACGGACTGCCTTTACGGGGGTAGCTATTGGTGTCGAGGTACGACGGCCAGCTTCTGGATCCAGGATGCCAATGATGTTCTTCAAGCTGAAGCCGTACTCGCCAAGCAACGCACGTAGTTTGCTCTCAAATTCCATTTCTTTTTTCAGACCGGAGTCACTTTTCATCGACTCGAGCTCTGCGAGCTGTTCGGCCAGTTGTTGTTCAAGCTTGCGAAATTCAGCCAAACGAGACATGTGAAACTTCCTTCGAGTTAGGGAAATGAGAAGTGAACGCCTCCATGCTAAGCGATGATTGACTCTTCGTCACCCATACGCGCTTTAAGCAGAAGTGAATCCACTCATTGCCTTATGAGCAACACATTACTAATGGGGAAGGATTGCTAGACTGGGCTCTCTTTTTCACCCAATCGATTGCTGGTGTAGGTGTGGGTAAACTTCTTCCGCTCGCCTCCAAAAATGCGATACATCACCTCTCGCAATTACTGCTGAAAAATTCAACCGCTAACTTGATGCTGGCTCCATCTCCACATGACATGGACCAGCATCATGTCGACTACCGTCTTTCGTTGCTTTTTACTCCTTTCACTGGCCATCGCTCATGGCAGCGGCTATGCCGCATCGGCTCATGAGCAGGAACAGCTCAGCCTAGTCCAGCAGCAACTCGACATTATCGAACGCCTTGCGGAACGAGCTGAGGCAGCCAGCGCGTCTCAACTAGACGATCGCTATCGCTTCGACTACCCCCGCCTCTCCCAAGACATTCAGCATATCCGCCAAGGTGTGCAGGGCTATCTGTTCCCTTCCCGTGCGCAACCCCGCGATCCCATTGAACTGGTCGGTGATTATCGCTTCGACACTCCGCCTGCGGAGCCCTCGCCATGAGCATGACTGACGCTCAGATCGCAGCGTTCCAAAACGCCTCCGGCTTTTCGGCACAGAGCAGTTCGACGCTGTGGCTGTCCCTGGTTCTGGTTCTGGCTTTGCTTTGGTGTGCCTGGGTGATGTGGACGGCCTACCGGGGTTGGGCAGCCGGCAGTGTGCGCTTTGGAGCCTTCGGTGGCAGCGCCGCACGCGTCTTGCTCGCCCTAATCGTCCTAATGTTCTTCACCCTGTCCTAATCCAGGAGATCGCAGTCATGTTCAAGTGTCTTGTCCCCCTGAAAAACAACCTGCGTAATCGTGCAACTCAACGCTTGATCGGTCTGCTGCTGGTGCTCGGCCCAAGCCTGGCTTTAGCCGAGCTCCCCACCATGGAAGCCCCTTCGCGCGGCGAAGGCTCCGGTTTGATCGAGACGATCAAAAACTATGCCTACGACGGCGGCATCCTGCTCGGTCTGCTGATCGCCCTACTCGCTTTCTTGGGGGTGGCGTGGCACTCGTTGACCGTGTACGCCGACGTGCAAAACCAACGAAAGACCTGGAAGGACTTGGGTGCAGTGGTCGGCATCGGTGCCCTGCTGGTGGTGATCATCATCTGGTTCCTGACCAAGGCGGCCGCCATTCTGTGAGGTCGGCATGAACGACACTATCGAACGCCTTGCCGACGGCACCTTGGTCTTTCTTCCAGAGCGACTCAATCGTGATCCCGCCGTATTGCGAGGGTTGACCAATGATGAGATGTGGGTAGCACTCGGCGCCGGCGCCGTCATTGGCCTGCTGCTGGGCGTTCCTCTAGCGATTGCCACCGCTTCCATTGCCATAGCGCCGACCGGCATGATCGCCGGCATGGCGCTGGTGTTATTGGCCGGTGGCACGCTACTGCGCCGAGCCAAACGGGCTCGCCCCGAGACCTGGTTGTACCGCAAGCTCGAATGGGTCCTGGCCAGCCGTTGGCGCCTGGGTCGCGGTAGTTTGATCCTCCACACCGGCGTCTGGACGGTTCGTCGTTCGCGTCGACTGCGTCCTGCCCTGTCCCGGTGGCAGCCATGAGCCAGTTTCGGAATAAGGTGGATGCCCAACAGGCCCATATCTTCAGCCTGCGCCTGGCGGTAATGATCCTTGCCCTGGTCTGTGCCGGACTCTGGTATGGCTGGCGCTCGGCACCGACCGATCTGACCGTACATGTACCGCCAGATCTGCGCTCGGGCAGCACTCGCAAGTGGTGGGATATTCCCTCAGAGAATGTCTATGCCTTTGCCCTCTACATCTTTGGCCAACTAAACCGCTGGCCCTCGGATGGCGAGCAGGATTATCGCCGCGCCATCTATGGCTTGCAGTCCTACCTGACACCCGCCTGCAAGGCCTTCCTCGACGGCGACTACGAGTACCGCAAGGCCGCTGGCGAACTGCGCCAGCGGGTGCGTGGCGTCTACGAAATTCTGGGCCGAGGCTACAGCGAGGATCCGGAACTCAGGGTCAAGCAACTCGACCGCGACAGCTGGTTGGTCAGGCTCGACCTCAATGCCGATGAGTATTACGCCGCGGAACCGGTGAAACGGGTGGTGGTGCGTTATCCATTACGCGTAGTGCGTTTCGACCTGGATCCCGAGCGCAATAAGTGGGGGCTGGCACTGGATTGTTACCAGGGCACTCCGCAAAAAATCTCCCTGCCTGGAGGTGAGCCATGAAGCGGATTTCTACCCTGGGACTCACCGCCGCACTGATGCTATTGGGAGCTGCAGCACAGGCCGTCGAACTGATGCACTGGGAACGCCTCCCCCTTGCGGTCCCACTGGTGATCAATCAGGAGCGGGTGGTCTTTGTCGATGAGGATGTTCGAGTCGGTGTGCCCTCAACCCTGACGGGCAAGCTGCGCGTGCAATCAACCGGCGGCACGCTGTACCTGCGAGCGTCGGAAGCCATTGCACCGACCCGACTGCAACTGCAATCAGTCGCGACGGGCGAGATCATCCTACTAGATATCGCGGCCACACCCGGCGATCAACCGCTGGAGCCCGTGCGCATTCTCAAGAATGCTCAGGTGCAAACTACCGAGGCTGAATCTAGCACCGTCCCTGCTCCAGAGCGCACGCCGATCCCGGTCGCTTTGACGCGCTATGCCGCGCAAAGCCTGTACGCGCCGCTGCGCACCGTGGAGTCCCTGCCCGGCATACGCCGCGTACCGCTTAAGTTGCGCACTGAACTGCCGACCTTGCTGCCGACCGAAAACGTGTCCAGCACGCCCATCGCCGCCTGGCGACTCGGTGATTACTGGGTGACGGCGGTGAAGTTGCGCAATCGTGGTCCAGCGACGGTGCAACTCGATCCGCGCCGGCTTCAGGCCAAGCTGTTCGCCGCGGCCTTCCAGCATGCTTTCCTCGGGCCGGTCGGCAGTGCCGAAGACACCACGATCGCCTACCTTGTCACTCGCGGTACCGGCCTCGAACACGCCGTGCTGCTCCCGCCCGTTGCGCGAGGTGCTGACGATGAAAGCTAACGCCTTGCTCAAATGGCTGGTACCGGCTGCGCTGCTGGCCGTGGTGTTGATCATCCTGAAAACCTGGGTCGCGGGTGGCAGCACTCGCTCTCCAGAAAACCCAGTTGATCAGGGCAACCTTCAGTTATCCGCCGAGCAAGCCAAGTCGCTCGGCATTGCGGGCGATACCCCACGCGACACCGTCGCCACCCTGGTCGGCCAGGTGAAGGCCATGCGCAGCGACATGCTCGGTTTGAAGAAACACAATGACTCACTGCAGACGGAAAACAACCGCCTACGCGAGCGGGAAAACAGTGTCGATTCGCGTATCCAGACCGCGCTTGGCAGTGTGACCCAGCAGGTCGACGAAGGCCGCCGCCAAGCCAACGAGGCCCGACTCAAAGCGGAACAAGACAGTCGTCAGGCTCGCGGCCTGCTGACGCAATTGCAGGAACAGTTGTCGGGGCTGGCTGGCAAAAGCAAGGACATGCCGATCGGATTGGGGCTTGAGCCCGGCGACGGCGCTCAGTTCGAAGGGCGACACTCTACCAATGATGCGCTGCAGTGGATTGAACCCTCGGATGCTCCGTCCACCGACGCCAGAGGCAAAACCACGACTTCCTCCGCACTGAGCCTGCCTACCGCTTTCAACTCTCTGGAAGGCTTGAAAGACAACGCGATTGATCGCAGCCAGAAACAGCTACGTGCAGTTACCAAGGGTGAGCGCGACCTGACGCGATCCATTGATCGTACCGAAGGCGCGAAGCCGGTCTACACGATCCCCGAAAACGCCACGCTGATGGGCTCGGTCGCCATGACCGCGCTGATCGGCCGAGTCCCGGTGGACGGCACCGTGAATGACCCCTATCCCTTCAAGGTGCTGGTCGGTCCGGAGAACCTGACCGCCAACGGCATCGACCTGCCGGACGTCGCGGGTGCCGTGATGAGCGGTACGGCGTCCGGTGACTGGACCCTGTCCTGCGTACGCGGACAGGTCGAGTCAATTACCTTTGTGTTTACCGATGGCACCATCCGCACGGTGCCTCAGCCGAAAGCAGTAGCCAGCCGTAATGCCTCCACTACCCAGAGCTCGAACACCGACAAGATCCGCGGTGGGCTCGGTTACCTGTCCGATCCGTATGGCATTCCTTGCATCGCTGGCGAGCGCCGCTCGAACGCCCAGCAATACCTCGGCAGCCAGAGCCTGATCACCGCGGCCGGCGCCGGTGTCGCCGCCTTGCTTGGGGATGAGCAGAACAATAGCAGTGTGATCAGTTCGGGCGGCAGTACGCTCGGGGTCACCAATAGCAGTGGCAATAGCGCACTGAATTCAATTCTCAGTGGTGGGGTCAGCGACATCCGCGAGTGGGTGAACAAACTGTATGGCGAAGCCTTTGCTGCCGTGTACGTACCACCTGCCGCCCAAGTCGCGCTGCACCTCGACCAGGAGATCACCATCGACTACGAGCCCAAGGGCCGGAGCGTTCGCCATGAAAAAGACCATGCTTCTCTGCCTGACCTGGATTAGCTTGCTCTGCTGGGTCCTGACGGGGTGTTCCACCGACAAGGACACGCTTTTGCCCCATGGCGAGCAAACCATGCTGGACATCTGGAACGGTGCCGGTTCGCAAGGCACTCAGCAGCAACTGCTGGATGCTCGGCAGCAGTTACGGCGTCCGCTGGTCCAGGCAGATTTCTCCGCCTCACTCCAAGAACCGTACACGCGCACAGCGACAAACGAGATCCGTAACCTGTTCCCTCGCCTGCCCAATCCCGATCTGGTGCTGTACGTGTATCCGCACCTAAGCGGTACCGAGCAGGCACCGGTCCCGGGCTACTCGACCGTTTTTCCGTTTTACCAACGTGTGCAGTACGCATTTCCGGGTGAACGCCAGGAAGACTTGTAGTGCGTACCG
This sequence comes from Pseudomonas sp. P105, assembly GCF_032614175.1. NCBI lineage: Bacteria > Pseudomonadati > Pseudomonadota > Gammaproteobacteria > Pseudomonadales > Pseudomonadaceae > Pseudomonas > Pseudomonas sp. P105. The sequence continues at coordinate 2,742,867 of NZ_CP126693.1, read as the reverse complement.
GCGATTCGGGGAACCGAACTCCTGCGTGGAAAGCTTGGCGCAATCCATTGCGCCCTCGCGCGACCTTGGCTGATGAAGCCGCACTATACGCGCACAACCCCAGCTTCACCGATCACCTGCCTTGGGTCGAATACCTCGACACCGAACAGTGTTTTCTCCTCGATGACAATCGCTCGGTGAGTGCGGTGTTCGAGTTACTGCCCATCGGCACTGAAGGGCGCGAACCCGATTGGTTGATGGCGGCCCGCGATGCCCTTGAGGATGCCCTGCAGGATAGCTTTGACGAGCTGGATCAAGCACCTTGGGTGGCGCAGTTTTTCTGTCAGGACGACAACGACTTCACCCCCTACCTGAACCGGCTCACTGGCTATATTCGGGACAGCGCGCGAGGCACGGTCTTCACCGAGGCATATTTGGAGCTCAGCCGCCGTCATCTGAAGGCCATTGCCAAGCCAGGTGGTCTGTTTGAGGATAAGGTGGTTACGCGCCTTCCCTGGCGTGGCAATAACCGACGGGTGCGCCTGGTGGTCTATCGCTGGCTTGAGTCTGACGCTGAGGAGACGGGACTCACCCCGGTGCAATCCCTGCATCAGGCTTGCGAACGTATCGCTGCTTCGTTGCATGCGTGCGGGGTGCAATCGACGCGAGTCGATGGCCGAGGTCTGTATGCCTGGCTGCTGCCCTGGTTCAATCCGGCCCCCACGCTCACCGATGAAGCACCCGAGGATTTCTACCGCCGCGTAGTCTATCCGGAGCCGGGCGATGGCGAGTCGCTGGAACTGCCCTTCGATCACGACTTTGCCGAGCGGCTGTTCTTCAACGAACCGCGCTCGGATGTGCAATGCGGACTCTGGTTTTTCGACGATCAGCCCCACCGGGTGATGGTGGTGGACAAACTGCGGCGGGCACCCTTGATTGGCCAACTCACCGGCGAAACCCATAAGGGCGATGCGGTGAACGCACTGTTCGACCAGTTACCCGCAGGTACGGTGATGAGTCTGACCTTGGTGGTCAAACCGCAGGATGTACTTGAGGAGCAGTTGAACCGCCTGGCCCGCAAAGCCATCGGTGAAAACCTGGCCTCGACCCAGACCCGTCAGGATGTCGAAGAGGCTCGCGCGATCATCGGCCGCCAGCACAAGCTGTACCGGGGCACCCTGGCGTTTTACGTGCGCGGTCACGATGAGCAGCAATTGCACCAGCGCTCGGTCAGCCTGGCCAACGCGCTGCTGGGTGCGGGGCTGCAACCGGTACGCGAAGGCGATGAAGTCGCCGCCTGCAACAGTTACCTGCGTTGGCTACCGATGGCTTACAACCCGGCCCGCGACACGCACAACTGGTACACGCGGCTGATGTTCGCCCAGCACCTGGCGAACCTGGTTCCGGTGTGGGGTCGCAGCACCGGCACCGGCCACCCGGGCATCACCCTGTTCAACCGCGGCGGTTCGCCACTGAGCTTCGACCCTCTGTCACGGCTGGACCGGGCCATGAACGGCCATCTGCTGTTGTTCGGCCCCACCGGTGCCGGCAAGTCGGCCACCCTAGTCACCCTGCTGATGCAGATCATGGCGGTGTACCGCCCACGCTTATTTATCGTCGAGGCCGGCAACTCATTCGGCTTGCAGGGCGATTACTTCGCGACACAAGGTCTGTCAGTCAATAAGGTCCAATTGAAACCTGGTGCCTCGGTCAGCCTCGCGCCCTTTGTCGATGCCTGGCGCCTGGTCGAGCAACCGGATCAGGTGGCGAGTCTGTCGATTGATGAGCTGGACGATGAGGCGGTAGCCAGTCGCGAAGACCAACGCGATGTTCTTGGCGAATTGGAAATCACCGCTCGCCTGATGATCACCGGTGGCGAGGCCAAGGAAGAGGCGCGCCTGAGTCGGGCCGATCGCAGCTTGATCCGCGAGTGCATCCTGGATGCGGCGCAGACGTGTGTCGCGGCGGGTCGCCAGGTACTGACTCGCGACGTGCGCGACGCCTTGCTGCGCGTAGCTGCTGACACGCACTTGCCGGAGAAGCGTCGTGAGCGTGCCCAGGAAATGGGCGAGTCCATCGACCTGTTTTGCCAGGGTTTCGAGGGCGAACTGTTCGATCGCGAGGGCACGCCTTGGCCCGAGAGCGATGTAACCATTGTCGACCTGGCCACCTATGCTCGTGAAGGTTACGAAGCCCAAATGTCCATCAGCTACATCAGCCTGATGAACACCGTGAACAATCTCGCCGAGCGCGATCAGTACCTGGGCCGACCGATCATCATGGTCACCGACGAGGGCCATATCATCACCAAGAACCCGTTGCTAGCACCGTTCGTGGTCAAGGGCACTAAGATGTGGCGCAAGCTTGGCGCCTGGTTCTGGCTCGCCACGCAGAACCTTGCCGACTTCCCCACTGCCGCGCAGACCATGCTCAACATGATCGAGTGGTGGATTTGCTTGAACATGCCACCGGCGGAAATCGAAGAAATCGCTCGCTTCAAGAAACTCACGCCGGCACAGAAAGCCTTGTTGCTCTCCGCCAGCAAGGAGCCGGGCAAATACACCGAGGGGGTCGTGCTGTCGAAAAAACTCGAAACGCTGTTTCGAGCCGTGCCGCCCAGTCTTTATCTCGCCCTGGCCATGACAGAGCCCGAGGAAAAAGCCGAGCGCTGGACACTGATGCAAGAGAATGGCTGCTCAGAGTTGGAAGCGGCTTACCGGGTAGCCGAACGGATCGATAGAGCGCGAGGAATAGAACCTGCATAGGGAAATCTATTCAGGTATCGCGCTCTAGAGCGAGGGATAAGTTATTGCGATGCGCCTCGAAGCCGCTGCTGAATCCTCAACAGGAATCCGGCTTCAAAAGCATCTTGACAGTCGCCAACAGGAAACGTCTTGCGTGTTTGCGCCAGTTCCCACCACAGTGGAATCTCGCCGGGCGTATCAAGCCAAACCTGAGCGCATTGCACGCCACGTTCGATCATTAGGGCAAATTCGTTGCCCCAAGGTGTCAGAAGACTTGGGCAACCATCCGCCGCAGGAATTGAAATGTAGTTTTCGTCCATACACACCCTAGAGTTCTGATTTTATTGTTAGACGCTGGACCCAGCCTCGAAATCATAACGGAACCAAATGAACGCTCGATAACAGGCATGAGCATCAAATGGCCTAGATCAATACCAATGTAGACTATATCCCGTGGATTGAGAGTCCCTCAAGGCGCAATTTGCGCGCATGACTCAAGACTACGAACAGCTTCGTCTGCAACTGGCGGAAAACATCCGCTTGATGCGACGCATAAAGAACCTTACCCAAGAGCAGTTAGCGCTCATGGCCGAGGTGGATCGTACCTACGTCAGTCAAATCGAACGATGCACGGGCAATCCGTCGCTGATGGTCCTATGCAAGCTCGCCAATATTCTCGAGGTTACGACGGATCAGCTACTTATCGAGCCAGACTCCCTTCGCCGTGCGCTGAGCATCGAATAGCCACCTCGTCGCCCTGAAAATCCTTGTAAACCGACAACGCCAGCTTCAGCTTTATCACTGACGGTGTAGGTTCAATCATTGAACGTGTCCAGGCCATTAGCCCAAAGAGCCTGGATCATGCCTGTCGTATGCCCGTCAATTGCGCCCCAGAAGCTACGACCTTTGGCGCTGAGCATCCTGCTGGCGTGCGGGCCAAGCGTGGCGCTGGATACCAGCAGCATCACGTCCTCGGTGTTGTCGCCAAATTGCCTCGCCTACAGGGTCATCGGCATTTGTTTCTGGCTCCTCTGCACGCCCTTCGGCTGCACAGTCAAAACCTCGACCAAGGTTCGTCATTTCATTCCTGAGCTGGTGGTCTCGAGCTACGCCACCACCGGCAATAACCCCTGGACCGAGATGGCCACCCTCTCCTCTCCCATCAGCGGTGCTGAAGGCGGCGGCAACCTGATCACCCCGAACACCCACCGCGACAACCTGCCCCGCTTCAAGAACGTTGATGGCATCGGCCACCCTGGTGGCTGGGCCGCCACGCAACTGGCGTCTCAATCTGGTTATGCTTGCGCCAGCGGTGCAACTGCCTTCATGCCCTACTACCTGAGTACCCTAGACTCACTGGCCTGGCGCCATGGCATCCCGGAAAGTTTCTATCCCGAATCCCTCATGCCGGGGATCCGTGAAATCGGACGTCAGGCTTCCGGAAACATGTGGGGCAACGTCTATCCCCGGCAGGGCTTTCTGGTACAGCCCGACGACTTCAAGGCGGCCGCAGTCATGGCGCAACGGGCCGGCGATGTGATTACCCGCAATTGGCAGCCGCATGTGTACTTACCGCTCACGCCCGCCAAACGCGACGGCTACTGGCCACCTGGCCCGATCGTTGAAAACGACGTTTCGACCCACAAATGGCAATTGCTCTACCCCCAGGTTCAGCCCACGTGCGCCATCTTCCCCAGTGATCCGGTGCAGAGCACGGATGGTGGCTACGCCTGGTCGCTGTGGCGGCCCTACAGCTGCTGCAAACGTGAGGGACAGAGCTTTCTGTTCAGCATCGACTTCGAAGGCGGTGCGTCATGAGTCGGCTTCTCGCGCGACTCTGGTTGGGCACGATGAGTCTGGTGCTCTACGGACTGCTCGCTATGGCCACGCATGCCCACGCCGCCGAGGGCGATTACCGCCTGGGCACTCAAGGCGAAGTACTCGACGACCGAGTGATGTATACCATTGGTGGCGGCTCGGCAGTGGGCTCACCGAGCTCGCTCTACCGACCCAGTGGTCTCGGTGTCGGCGGGTCCTGGCGAGCGAACTTGATGTGCGGAAACATGAGCCTCACCAACACCCTGCAAAACCAGTTGAACGGCGTCACCGAAGGTTTCCAGCAGATCATGGGTAGCATCGTGCAAAACGCGACCCAAGCGGTGATGTCGTTGCCTGCGTTGATCATCCAGCGCGCCAACCCCGGTCTCTACGAGTTGCTCAGTAACGGCGTGATGCAAGGTCGTATCGACTTCGATCGCTCCAAGCTGACCTGCCAGGCCATGGCCGAAAAGATGGCGGACAAGGTCGGTCAAGCCGGATGGGGCGCTCTGGCCAAGAACCAAGAAATGCAGGGCAATCTGGAGCAATCTGGCGGTGATGCAGTGGCTGCGGTGAAAAATACCGAGACCCATAACGGCAACAACGGGGTGTCCTGGGTCGGCGGCCAGAAGGCTGGAGGTAGCGGGCAAACACCCATCCGGGTGACCTCCGACGTAGTGCGCGCGGGCTACAACCTGCTGCATAACCGTACGGTGGATGACAGTGCCTCGATCAGTAGCAGTGATTGCCTGGGTGGGGCTATTTGCCAGACCTGGGCCTCTCCCCAAGAGGAGTCCGAATGGGCCGTTCGCGTGTTGGGCGAGAGCGAAGTCTCGACCTGCGACGCCTGCGAAACCCTTCGTGCTACCGCTGGCAGCGGATTGACACCGCTGATCCAGGAGGCCTACAGCGAACGTCTCAAGGCCCTTCAAGGGCTGCTGTCCGGTTCACTGTCGCCTACCCCTGACAATCTGGCTAAAGCCTCGAGTCCAATACTGCCAGTGACCCGTGGCGTGATCGAAGCCTTGCGCGACGATCCCGACCAGGATCTGCTGGCGCGACGCCTGGCCAGCGAGACGGCCCTGTCCAGCGTACTCGATAAGGCGCTCCTGCTACTGCGCACCCTGCTGGCAGGCAGTCACGAACCGAACATCGCTTCAGCCGAGCCGGCCCAGACAGCCTTGACGAAAAATATCGACGCCCTGGAGCGCGAAATACGTCTGCTACAAACCGAGCTGCAGGTCCGGCAGATGCTCGCCACCAATACCGCCAGCCTGGTGCTCGATCGACATGCGGGTGGTGCCGATGCTTCGCGTACCGTCGAGCAAGGCGACCCTGAGCCGGGCCGACTCAATGATGCTGACGTTAGGCGCAAGTGAGCCATGAAACGCTCACCGCTATTCACTCTGCTTTCAGGTCTGGGGATTGCCGCGGTGATGATCCTGACCGCCGCACTGGTCGCCTGGATCGGCCGCACTGCGCTGGGTAGATTCGAGGTCTGGCAGCAGGCATTCGAATCCGCACGACCTTATCTTCGGTGGTGGCGCGCCCTGCTCTACGCCGCCCTCTTTGCGTTCTGGTGGGATCTGCTTCGGCGCTACCGACATCGACCACAGGATCGACTGCGCGTGAAATGCATCGGAGCATTAGGGCTCGTGTTCTTTACCTGCGTCGAACTCACCCGACTGTGAGGTCACCACCATGCTCATGAGCACCAACAGCTACCTGGAGTTTTACCTCTCTCTGCTGGCCTGGATCATCAACAACGGCCTCTGGAGTGTCCTGTCCGACACCGGGCTATTCGCCGCGCCCTTTGGTGCAATCATCTTGCAGGAATGGTTGTCTGCCCGTCAGCAAGGCGCGGATGAAGGCAACAAGGGACTGCTCTCGGTGCCGCGGATCGAGAACCGGTTGTGGCTGGCCTACATCGTCGTGTTATTCGGTTGCGCGCCAGTCTTTCCGTTGAGCCTCTCGTCAATGACGTTCGATGATGCGGCGAGTCAGCGCTGCGGCGTGAGTGTGGCCAAACCGACGGAAACCGCCTGGGGGACGACCTTCAATACTATTGGCGAACACTCCGCCAACGTACCGATCTGGTGGTTTCTGGTGCATGCCTTGAGCAAAGGTGTGACCGCGGCGGCCACGGCTACCATCCCCTGCGCACCGGATATCCGGCAGATGCGCATGGAGATCGACAGCTCGCGCATCGACAGCCAGGTACTGCTGCAGGAAGTCGCCGACTTCACCCGCGACTGCTATGGCTATTCCCGTTCTCGGTTGTTCACCAACCGTCCGCAGTTGGACAAGGTACAAAGTCACGACGCGTCCTGGATCGGCTCAAGTTATTTTCTCGACACGCCCGGCTACTACGATACGGATCGTTCACGCACACCGCGAGTCAGTTGGCCGTATGACGAAAGCCGCGATGTTTCCTTACCTCGGCTGGAGAATGGCGCGGGCTACCCCACCTGCAAGCAGTGGTGGAGTGATAGCGGCGTTGGGTTGCGCGAGCGCTTGATCCAGCAGGTCGATCCCTCGCTGCTGACTCAGCTGAAAGGTTGGTTGACTGGTCGTTCGAGCAACGAGATCGAGGATTCCACCCTGCGTGAGCTGGTCAGCCCGCGCCAGCAATCGATGTCCATGTCGCCCGGACAGGTGTACCAGGACTATGGCTCCAGTGCCCGCGGCGGCTCGATCAATCAGGGTCTCAATAACCTGGCCACCAATACCGGATTGGCACTGGGTTCCTTCAGTAATTTTCCCGCAATGAATGCACTACGCGCCGCCCTGCCGATGGTGCAGGCTTTTCTGATCATGGGCGTCATCATCAGCTTGCCGCTGATTCTGTTGGTCAGTACCTACCAGTTGAAGACCGTCATGACGGTGACGTTCGCGCTATTCACCTTGCACATCCTGACCTTCTGGTGGGAACTGGCGCGCTGGGTCGACTCCAGCATGCTCGACACCTTGTACAACCAAGTTTCGGCTTCCAATCAAGTGCTGTTATCGCTGCCCACATCCGGGTTTATGGATGGGACGGTCACGGCGCAGGTAATTGAGTATGTGATGGGGGCGATGTTCATCGTGCTACCGATGTTGTTTCTAGGAGCCATGAGCTGGGCAGGATATTCAGTCGGCAACGGGATTCAAGGCATGTTGGCGAACGGTAGCAAAGCCGCAAGTGATTCAGCGAGTAAAGGTACGGATCAAACATTGGGTGCTGCTAAGCGCTCAATTAGATGACTTGCTGTCGCCTATATAATGCCCATTGTCGTCGAAGTCACCGATGTAGAGATCAGCACCCAGGTAGTCTGGCCCTGGACTTTCCTCTTGATGATCGGAACCAACAAAAGCCCTGAACCATATCAAAGTGATGACAGCCAACATCATCACAAAAAAAGTAACCAGCCAAACGCTGACAAGGAGCAAACCTCCGATCAATGCCAGTTTGGCAATCAGAAAGCTCCCGCGAACGAGTAAATTACCCGCAGGTATACCTGCCGTCACCGCACGCTCAGCCACGCAGGACTCAAACGATTTCAACTTATGGTAACCACGCTTTACCGACATGCCACAGGCGTACGCCCAGCGGTGGGCACGTGAATTCTGAATAGGTTGCTGAGTCGGCATGGTCTCGCCCTCTTCTGAGCGCTTTCATGGTTGAGACAAGAGTAATAGCCTACTACTGAAAACGGCCCGTGCCTGACCGCTTATCAGTGCCCAGCCGAAAAATCTTCACTGGAAGTCAGAAGACAAGTCCCGTGAAACAGCGTCTCTACAGTGATTGACCCATATAAGTCGTCCGGCTAAATACAAGGTACAGATCGCTGTCATCGACAGCACCTGCCCAGGTAGCCAGAGCCTTCAAGGCTACATCACTTCGGTGATGGTTCCCCCAAGTGCGATTAGCGTTCGGTGGCTCGCACGGTGACCGTTTCTACGGTGATGAACGCCTACTGCTCTCCAGAGCGCCTTTCGAGCTCTGCTCGTGAGGTAAGCCCTCTTGATTTTCTTCAACCCACTGCGGGGAAATCTTTCCCCGCACGGGACAGGTTTCTTCGCGTTTTCACCGGAGACATACCATGCCCGACTCACTTACACCGGAAACACTGAACACCCTTCGGCTGCCCATCGTGTTCACTCCTGGCGCGTGGCAACGCGCAGTACTGCTCGAGCGCTCCGATCACTCTGAGAAGCTGCAAATCGATCGGCTGAGCCACGTATTGCGCGCAGCCTTCGAGGCTCACCTGGCCTCTCCACACGAGCCCTATGTGCTGTTCGATGTAGTCCACATTGAACCAACAGATCACTTAGACCACGACCCGTTGCTGCAATTGAGTCTCAGCCTACTCCAAGAACCGGGTCAGCCTGGCGCCTTGCTGATAGCGCTTGCAGGAGAGGCTAACGCTAAACGCACATAACCGTACTCGGCGCTCAAATCCACATTCGGACAGCATGCAAGACCTGCATCAATCTATCCATCACCCAACCGGGGAACCCTCCCCGACGGGCAAGGCGTTCCTCCGTTTTCTCTCGAGGAAAATACCATGCGCGATATCTACCAAGACGTGACTGACAAGATCGTTACTGCTTTAGACCAAGGCGTTGTCCCCTGGATCAAACCCTGGTCCTCAAGTGGCTCAGCTTACGTCGGTCATCATCACCCCTATCCCATCAACGCCATCACGCGCCGTCCCTATTCCGGTATCAATTTACCGTTGCTCTGGGCCGAGGCCCGATTGCAGGGGTTCACTCAAGATCGTTGGCTGACCTTCAACCAAGCCAAAAAGGCCGGCGGGAACATCCGTAAGGGTGAGCACAGCGCCCTGGCGGTACTCTACAAGCCGATGGAGCGCGAGGAACAGACCGAATCAGGCCAACCCGTACTTGATGAAAACGGTCAACCCAAGGTCACTCATTTTGGCATCCTCAGGACGCATTTCCTGTTCAACATCGAGCAAACAGAAGGGCTCGACACTTACGATGAAATACTGATCGACACAGAACCGACTGATCCCTTCCTGGCCAACAGCGCTGCGGAAAATCTGCTGTTAAGAACTGGCGCACACATCGTTCATCTATCTGCCGACGAAGCCTTTTACCACCCGATCAGGGATCTCATCCAACTGCCGACAAAAGCGCAATTTCACGATGAAGGTGGGTATTACGCCACCGCACTGCACGAGCTGACGCACTGGACTGGGCACCACTCTCGGTTGCAGCGCGAAGGGGTGACTGCATCCTGTCCGTTCGGCTCGCCAGGCTACGCGTTTGAGGAGTTGATCGCCGAAATGGGCGCTGCCTTTTTATGCGCCTACACCGGTATACAGGGAGCGCTGCGGCACGAGGGCTACATCGATTCCTGGCTCGGCCAGCTCAAGGCTGACAAGCGCGCGATCTTTCGTGCCAGTGGCCAGGCCCGAAGCGCCTCGGAGTATGTAATAAACTTGGAGCAGCAACTGAAGCAAGCGGTCTTGGATGACTCACTATGCATGAACGATGGAGCTTAATTGTTATCTCACCGCAGCAAACGCCTCACAGGGCCCAACGCGAGTTGGGCTCTTTTTTCTGCTCCCAGAAAACAGAAGTCCTAAGCCGCGGGACTCTGACGCAAAGAATCAGATATGGGCACACACCCGCAGCACGTTATTCCGCATCCAGGTTCTGCGCCAGAAAATCCACCAGCTCGAGCGGACTTCGGCTGTCGATCACCTTGTAGATCAGATCGCGTTTACTGCGCGGCAACTTCTTAACCACGCTCTTCGCCGAGGCCCTGACGGCTTCGTCTGTCCCATGGATACGTGCCGCGAGCAGCAGCACGAGCGTGGCATCAGTGAGGGTCATGATAGGACTCAAAAAAATATGCACCGCAGTGTACCGAGTTCTCCTTACCCAACACTAACTAGATCATCGATGTACTCGCCGCACAGCAAGAGAGTGAGCAATATCTCAGTCTTTTATTAGCTGGGTCCTCACCAAAAGACATGAGCCAGCGCTTCGATGGCTGCCCGGATCAACCACGTACTTCACCGATCTGCCGTACTCTGAAGTACGCGACAAAGCCTCAAGCAGCACTTTGCCGGGAGTTGTTGCTCACCTCGAACAGCCCCACCAGCTTTTGCAACTTGTTGGCGTCGAGCCTTACCGTTTCTGCACTGCTCTGCAGCACGATCACCGTCTGGCGCATCACGGCGGACGACTGGTCGACCTGCTTAATCGTTTTGCCATAGTCGAGGCTGCGTTCATTGAGTTGCTGGATGATGCTAAACATACTTTCCACTGCCTGATGCAGTTGCACATTTTCTAAGGATGCCTCTTCGGCCAGGCGCAGGCTGCTGTCAACATCCTTGACGCCGTTTTCCATAAAACCCACGGCTTTTTGCGTTTCGCTTTGCAGACCTTCGATCATCTGCCGGATGTCATCCGCAGCGCGGGATGTACGCGAAGCCAGGGTTCGGACTTCATCAGCTACCACCGCAAAACCACGACCATGTTCGCCCGCGCGGGCGGCCTCAATGGCAGCGTTGAGCGCCAGCAGGTTGGTTTGATTGGTGATGTCACTGATCAGGCCAGTGATATTGCCGATTTGTGCCATCCGGCTGTCAAGCAACTGCACGCTCGAAGAAGAGCGCTCCACGACATCGCGAATTGACTGAGTACCTACCTGCACTGCGAGGAACTGCTCGCGGGCTCGGCTGACCACTTCATCCATCGCTTGTTTCATCTGTTCGGCACTGGCCGAGGCTTGTTGGATCTCGCCCAGTTGCTCTTCAACAATGATCATCATGCGATGCACCGCATCCGCGACTTCACCGGAGGTGAGGCTGGCTTCCTGGCTGCGTCCGAGCATGAGCTGATTGGTCTTTCCGACGCTGTGGCTGGCCTTGATCACCTGTCCGACGACCGCATCCAGATGGTCGATAAAACTGTTGATCCAACGGCCCATATCTCCGGTTTCATCGTTGGCCATTCGCGAGGTATCAAGGCGCTGCCGCAGATTGCCCTCGCCTTCAGCGATGGTCCTGATCACACCGGTCATTTCGTTTAGACGCGCAGCCAACCGCTTCGGACCAAAAGTGCTGAATAGGACCGCAGCCGTCAGCATGCTCAAAATCTCGCAAGCATCAATCAGGCTCTGCTCCAGACCACTGTAGTGCTGGACCAGGAAATTGCAGGCGAACAAGCCAGCCATTGTTGCCAGGTAAGGTTTCATCAACCCGTAACTCAGCGAGCGCCGTCGATAGACTTCCTCCAGATCGGCTTCGCACATCATACCCCAGCGGTCAGGCGAACCGGGCAGTTGGAAAGTAACGCCCTTGCCGACGACCGGAATGTGTCGGTAGTCCGAGTAGCCGGGATAGGTGACGAACAGATTGGAGCCGGTGCGAATGGTTTCTCGTACACCGGGGTGCAGTTGTTGGGTCGCCGGGTCAGTAAAGCGCAGCTCCAGTTCGGTGTGGCGCTGTATCTGCACACTCTTCCAAGGGGTACGTACGCCGCTCTTGAGGTTCTCACCGTGGGTGAACGTACCGTCCTCGAAGCGTGAGCGGGACAGTGCGACACCAGGTTGGATCGCCGGATCGAAGCGAGACTGAACCATGAAGAGGTAGTTATCCCCCGACTCGGCAAAAATATGCCCGGCCTCACGCTGGATCAGGTCACCCAAGACATCGTTCGGCACGCGGCCGCAGAGATAACCAAGTACTTTGCCGTCAGCCTTCAGGGGCTGGTAGAACATCAGCGTGACCTCATCGTGAAAGCGCGATGATGAGGGACCAATCTGCAAGGTCAGAGGGTCACTGTAGGGGCCGTGGAGAAACGGAGCCTTCAAACCTTCGGCCAGTGCCTTGGGATTGCAGGGGCTGCTTTTACCATGACCACTCCAGGTCGATACAATAACTGCGCCGCCTGTATCGACGACAAAGAGTTCGGAAAAGTCTTCGGCCTGGCCGAGCTTGTCCAGCAGCGGATGATTGTCGAGATGGGAGAAGTCGCGGCTAAGGGTCGCGGCCAGTTCGGCCAAGTGTTCCCACTGCTCCCGAGTCCAGTTGTGCAGCAGTTTGACTCGGGTTTCGGCAATAGCCTCGAATGTTTGCTCAATCACCGGGTAGGCAGACCGATTGAGTCGGCAGGACCAGCTCATCGCCAGTTTTCCGGTCTTGCCAAACCAAGGTAACCAGCGCTTTTCGGCGGAGGATAACTGCATAGAATTGCTTGATAGCGACATTCACTTCCCCAAGTACGACATATGAGTGCCAAACTTGCAGGCAATTACCACGCCAATTCGAAAGCTTGCTATCCATCGCCGATGCTTAAGAACTTAGACTCAGAGTTGGATTGCGCAGGATCTTCCCAAGCTGAAGGTTGTCGGCGCTAGGTAGGAGCTCAGAGCGGCAGAAGGTTATTGAGCGAACTATCCGATCGGAACATTCGTGTTTCAAAAAAGTGCACGTTGCGATACACGCTCACTAACAGGGCCGAATACGGCTACCCAATACGCTGATAGCGCGATTGGGTCACTGCTTCCGGTTTCGATCAGATCGTTGATTTGACCGCCCCACTGCTGGGAACCGGTACCACCTCGCCGATCATTCTTAGTCGGCGGATGACACTGGATCATTGCCTGCCCCCTGATCAGCGAAATCATGACACAGCATCTACCGGCTCCCTCCAAGCTCCGCTGCAAAACGGTACTTGGAGAAAATCGGTATTCCGATTGCGGCACAAAGGGACACGAGCCAAAAGGACGGGTAAGGGTTGGAAGGGAATGGGGACTCAAGGGTAAGAGCCCTATCCGAAAAGGCTAAAAGGCCACTGACCCAGCCACTTCCCGGAGGTCACGATGCTCAGCCTGTTTCGCCGCAAAAGGCACAAGCCCCCTCCACCACCGACCGTGAGCGTCGCCGAAGGTTACCTGTCCATCGAGTCGGCCCACAGCTTGTTAGCATCGGAACACCGCCGTCAGTTACTCGATCGCATCTGGCAATACACCGCCCTCTCCCACGCCCAATTCACCCAGCTCTACTTAAATCCGATCCATCGCTACGCCGAACAGGTCCAGCAACTCCCGGCCAGCGAGACGCATCACCATGCGTATCTCGGCGGCATGCTCGACCATGGACTGGAACTGGTCGCGTGCAGTCTGAAACTGCGTCAGTCGTATCTGCTTCCCACCGGCGCCGCGCCCGAAGACCAAGCCGCCCAGACCGATGCCTGGTCGGCTGGCATCGCCTATGGCGCCCTGCTGCATGACATCGGCAAGATCGCCGTGGACCTGCTGGTCGAACGCCAGGATGGTAGTCCCTGGCATCCCTGGCAGGGACCACTGGATCAGCCCTACCGTTTTCGTTACCTCAAGGGTCGTGACTATCATTTGCACGGTGCTGCCGCAGGCTTGCTTTACACCCAGATTCTTGACCGACCAATCTTGGACTGGCTGAGTGGATTTCCATCGCTGTGGGCCAGCCTGCTGTATGTCCTGGCGGGCCAGTACGAACGTGCCGGCGTGCTGGGCGAATTGGTCATTCAGGCCGACCGCGTCTCCACCGCGCAGAACATCGGCGGCAACCCGAGCAAGGCGCTGCACGCGCCGATTCATTCGTTGCAACACCACTTGATCAGCGGACTGCGTCATCTGGTCCAGCACGAGCTGAAACTCAACCAGCCGGGTGCCGCGGGTTGGTTGACTGAAGACGCCCTGTGGCTGGTCAGCAAGACGGTCACGGACAAGCTGCGGGCCTATGTGCTGTCGCAGTCGATTGAGGGCATCCCCACGTCCAACATTGCCGTGTTCGACGAACTGCAGTCGCATGGGCTGGTCGAGTCGACTCCAGAAGGCAAAGCTATCTGGACTGCGCTCGTGGCACAGGGCAACTGGCAGCAGAGATTTACCTTTCTGCGACTACAACCATCGTTGATTTGGGGAAGTGAAGACCGCCCTGAAACTTTCAGCGGCACGGTGAGCGTTACATTCGATGACCTCCCGTCCGACGCTCCGGTATCACCACCAGCCCCCAAGGCAGTCAGTACGAGATCAACACAAAGCCCATCGCAGCCCGAGCCACTGGCGATGGAGGATGCCGACTATCTCGGAACGTTGCTGGATATGTTCGAATTGGCAGAACCTGAGGCCAGTGATGCACCGTCAGAAAGCGCTCTCGAGACTTCAACCCTCCCTTCGGATAACCCTGGCCAGGCATTCCTGAATTGGGTCAAGGCAGGCATCCAGAATCACAAGCTGATCATCAATGACAGCAAAGCTAAAATCCACACAGTGTGTGGCAGCGTATTTCTGGTCACACCTGGCCTCTTCCAACGCTACGTTCAGGAGTTTCCTGGTATCTCACAGGGGTCTGATCAAGAGATTGAAGAATGGCGTTGGGCGCAGAAGCAGTTTGAGAAACTAAAAGCCCACAGGAAGCGTGCCGATGGACTGAATATCTGGACCTGCCACGTTGAAGGCCCACGAAAGAAGGCGAAACTCAAAGGCTATTTACTCAAAGATCCTGAGCTAATCTTCGAATCACTCCCCCCGGGCAACCCTTACCTCATACTCGAGGTAAGGTAATGGCACAAAGAAAAATTTCTCCCTCGCACTCCGTTACCCTGGAATAGCTGTTGCAGTCGTGACGATAGTAATCGTCTTAGCTCCACGAGCTGGAGTAACTTAGAGTTACTTTTGTAAAGTCTGCCTATCTATGACAAAATCTATTTGATCTATATAACGGAATGTTCATGTTGTGCATCCCTCATTGAAGCCACGATACCTTTATGCAACGCAAATGCATGCGCGGCAATGAATGGCGGAGGAAGAGCATTACCTATCATCAACGCTATTGATTCCTTCCCATGAGAGGTAACAAATTGGTAGTTAGAAGGAAATCCTTGTAAAATTGCAGCCTCTCGCAAAGTTATAGCTCGATTATAAGATGGGTGCAAGAAACGTCCCTTTGAGGGATTAAAACAGCCACTTGTAATGGTGGGGGCCACATCATCCCAAGACATTCGTCCATATACATCAAAAAAACCATTAGCCTTTTTGTGACATTCCAATTGAAACTCAATGGGCAAGTCCATGCGACTCCCCCCATCCTTTGGAATCTGCTTTATCATATCCATCACCTTGGGAGAGCGACGCTCAGGCATTGCATGCAGCAAATCTGTTGTCGTTGAACGCGCTCCAATGCCAGCGAAAGCTTGACGCACTGTGACTCTGTCAATTTGCTTATCGGCAACTGCCGGTACATGTACGCGCGAGGCTAGCAAAATCAGGCGTTTTCGTCGCTGCGGGACATTGTAGTCGGCGGCGTCGAGTACCTGAACCACGTACGTATAACCAAGATCGGCGATGGCTATGCAGAGCTTTTGAAAGCGACTGTCGTTTGCTAATGCAGGAACATTCTCCATCATGATGCTCTTAGGTAGCATCTCCCGGATAAAACGCAAAAAATCACTAACTAGGTCGTTTCTCGGGTCGAATACAGATGCCCCCTTGTTCTTTGTACGAAGCCTAGAAAACCCTTGACAAGGAGGACATCCCGCTAAAAGGTCCAGCTCCCCTCGACGCAAGCCCACCTCTTTTAGTACCACCTCCGCATCCAAATTTCGGATGTCCTCTGCGTAGAGTTTCACCTTGGGATGATTTAGTGAGTAGGTTTCTTGGGCTTTGCTGTCTATTTCTACAGCTGCAGCAACGCGAAAGCCTGCTTGTTGGAGTCCTTCGCTCAGGCCACCACAGCCGCTAAACAGGTCAAGAGCAGTGAGTTTCGGGACTTCAGTTATAGCTCGCATCATTTCCGTTTCACAAAAAATAGCTTTTATCAGGTACCGGGCTCTCACCCTGGTTGATCCAACCAACGCCTCAAGATAGCTCGAATTGCGCATAGGTCAGCATTATCATCCGACAACTGCCTCAATAGATACTTCGCAACGCCAAGAAATCCATCGGGCGTCTGATCCCCACCTATTTTCGCGTACAGCGCGTCCTTAATCTGCGCAGAACTCATCAGTCCTTCGCTTTCTTTAGCGCTGAGCAACACTGCGTCAGGGCATAACCGAGGCAAGAAAGCAAGGCGCGAGCGGATCCAACGCAAGTACTGGAGCTGTTTCTGGATTTTATCTTGAGCCTTACCTGCAAGATCACGTCCACCGTTCAGAGCGAACGCTGGTTTACATCCAATTTCATCCTTGATGATGATCTCAAGATCTTCATATTTTTGGGGAGATAGGCCGTCTGGATCAGTGAAGTGATCCACCTTCCTCTGGTCGCCATCAAGCAGGACATAGCAATCAGTCTCGGCCGTAATGTGGGTTGGTACCTGATTTGCCAGAATGCCTTGCGCCCCACCTTGAGCCACTACAATCTCAATTACACTTCGCTCACCTGCATCCAACCCCTCTGCTGCACGCTCTATGAGAGCTTGCGCAAGCCGGTCCTCTACATATATACGTTTTTTATTAGTGGCCGGCCTACCTAATCGATTCAGTGCTACATAAGGCGAGCACTCATTCAGTACACGGGACTTGCCGTAGCCATTGTCCTCGAACACCTTTATCGCATTATGAGGCAGCTCTTCAAGAAACTCGATTGAGTGGGTTGATACCACAACTTGAAGATGTTTCTTTTTAATTTCCTCGAGGAGAAAGCGCAACAACTCACGTTGTGCTCCCGGATGCAGCGATGTCTCAGGTTCGTCAAGCAATACAAGGGCGTATTTTGGCGCACTCAGAATTCGCACAACCAAACTGACAATAGCTACCTCTCCGCTACCTGCAAATGCTTCTGAATACTTAAATCCTCGATCAAAAATTACGCTGACGTCTCCTCCTTTTTGGTCGGGATAGAGAGAATGGCGGATATACTGCGCAGAATTGTATTCGCGCCCGAGAATTCTGGAGACATTGCGAAGTTCTACAGCATTTAATGGCCGATTCTCGAAAACACGCTCTCTGCCCCCACCAACGAACCAACTAGTAGCCTGACGATCAACGACACTTTTTAGCTTGGTAGCACCGGCGCGCATCTCTGCGTGCTTGGCTGAAAGCTGATCCGTAGTTCTACCAAAGTTGAATGTCCTGTCAAAGGCTCCAATAACCACTTTCATGTTCATATAAACAACATCACGTTCGACAGCGTTCCATCGATCCTTATCCTTCCTGACGTAGGATTTAGAGGGTATTGCCTCCATTCCATCACGCTTTGTTGCCTTTGTGGGTTCCCAGTACTCATATTCGCGCTTTTTGCTAAAAACGCGGGCTTTGCGCGTCTCTACCGATCCATTATAGCTTTCATGCCAGTGTCCATATATATAACGTGGCGGGTCTTGGACGATATTTAGTATTGGATCTAACGCTGTCGAAAACCAAAACTTTGCTGTGCTTTCCCCTTCAGGCATTCCATGCAAAGCATGCAAGATTGAGCTCTTACCGATTCCATTCGCACCAACGAGAGCAGTGAGCGGAAAAGAAAAATCAATCCTAGTGTTTCGCTCGAGCCCCTTAAAATTAGGAAATCGGGCATGTGTTATATAGTGCAGGAGCGGTTTACCCGGTTCAAACTGCTCTAATTCGCTCACGAGCGCCTTAATGGAGCGTACTGTCATTCGATCAATTCCCTATCCTGTATGAGCTGAACCAATCATAGTTGCAAAATCACTTCTTCTGTCACAATTCGGCTCCTTCTTAACAACCTAACAACTACCGCAAAGAGCTTTCACTCACCAAAATAAAACGCGGAAATCCGTAAAATCTGTTAAGCCACCAACCCTCAACTCATCGAGTTAGTCTGACAAAACTGAACATCTCAATTAGCACATCCCCCTTAAGGTCGACTAACGGAAATGTCGTAAATCCGCATTTCACCAACTCCTTTTGAGAACCGCGTTTCGTCAAATTTCGCGGGGCTTAAGTACCAAGCCTGAGCAATCTTCCGTCTAGAGCTAAGGACCGCGGCAGCTACCGCTTGCATCTTGGAACCTGTGAGCCCAAGCTCGACATTTGCACCCGCTGAACTATATATATCCAGGTATCGGGCATCTAGGTATTCCACCATTTTCCCAAGATCTTGACCTTCAACTCGCATGACCTTAGAGTTTTGAAAATTCTGACAAACAAAATCGGCAGCATAATTTGCTACTTTTGCTCGCGGCTCATCCCCAATAGGAGTGATGATCTCGACATAGTCGAACTCACGCTTATCTAATAGTGACGACAGACGCTCGTGCTTCGCTGATGCGAATGCCAAGAGAGCTCTACTCCGGGAAAGATCGACCTCCTCATCAAGGAGCATCACATCAGCGTAAGGGCCTTCTTCCCCCTTAAGCACACGCCCCAGACTTTCTAAGAAGGCTATTGGATTTTCGGCTTGCTCCACTGAAAATAGATGTTGTAGATCCTCTTGCAACGGATAGTGTTGTTCAGCAGACATATGACTTACAAGTACCCGCCCCTTTTCTCTGAGCTCTCTCTGAATCGCTGAAAATATGATGGATTTTGGCAGGCCAGAAACATCAATTAATGACAAACCTTGCATCCGCGGTAGAGCCAGTACAGCGGTTGCATACTCTAACTCACACAAATCTCGGCCAGACGCTATCCACGCAGCGCGTATAACCTCTGCTCGTTCGGCAAAGTCATATCGTATCGCGTAGACAGTACCCGACTTGACGTGACTTGCTAGAAGCTGATTTGAGGCTAAAGTCCGGTCTTCAAAGCCAAGCCCCGTAAGCACGCCGTTGATAGGCAAGGATTCAAGACTTTCCGCAGTGATTTCACTGACGGTTACATCGATGCGTTTGGAGAACGAACCGCCCAACGGAGAAGGGGTATCATCCACTTCAAGCTCTACCCCTTCTTGGAACAAACTTGTTTGAAAATTCTTCTCTTCCGTTTGCACTACAAGTGGAGGTGGAAGTAACCGTTCCTTATTTATTTCGCCTGCAACACCGCTTTCCACTTCACCTTTAATTTGATTTCTAAGGAGGATATCCTTGTCAGGCTTACCCAGCCACTCTCCTAGGTCCTCCCCTGAAAGCTCAAATCTGTCTCTATCCGCAAGTCCGATGAATGCAGCCAAACCGTAGATCTTTCGATAGCTCAGCTTAAACTGCTGCATCGGATTCGAGTCTTTTGTCTTAGTGCGTGGAGCTCCACCTGCATAAACAAAAACACCAGCATCAATAAGTTCGCGAAGTTGATCAATCTGCTGTTTTAAACTTTCTTGGTCTTCCGTAGTTACTCTGACGTAAATCGATGAGTACTGCCTTAATCTCGGCGAAGCCTGACTACTCTTCACACCCTCACGATAAGAGCGAGTCAACAGATCATGTGCTGCTTGGGCGAACGCCAGAGCGTGGTTTTTGTAATACCCCCCTCGCCGATTCAAGTCATACAATCTGCGAGAGCTAATAGCCTGAAAACAGTCAGCTTGAATTGACTCTGAAATCGGAATCGTCATGTGCTTTCGGTTCGCTGAGGCGCGCTTGATAATTTCCTCATACAGCTTAATTACGTCACCTATGTCACCAACACAAACACTGGTCAGACAAGAGAGACCGCGATAAGCCTGCTTCTTTTCCTTCGATGTCGAGCTAGAAGATGCAATCTCTCTAGCAACTTGCTCAAGCGGCACATCGCCTAATAGATTCCTTGGACTGTACTTGGGATGTGAAATATGGAAGTTGGCGCGTTGCTGGAGAATTCTCTCAACAAAATCCTCACCCTTACCCTTGCCCGACGAGTTGATAGTTTCATAAACATCCGCGCCAAGGTCGAATACCGCCAAATCGCGATCGACTCGAATAGGATGAATTCTTCCCGGGGATCGGAGGCCCAGCTCAATTGTTTGCCATTCAGACGTGAACTTAAATGCACATGTCGGACTTTGGAACAGCAGTGCTGAAAGAATTTCATCTATGCGTTCGAGTTCGAGGTAGCGAGTAGAAACGTCATCGAGCAAGAAAAAAACCGACGAATCTGCGGTTATAGTGCTACAGGTTCGAAACTGCTCCGCCAGATGTTGAAAAACATCGGCAGGAGCCTGTTTAACTACAAAATCGGTACTCCCTCTTGATGTAAGGACGGCGATTTTTTCTAGGCGACGCTCTAGGTCATCTATTGATGACACATCCTCTAGGCCGCCCCCACACTCTAAATAGCCCGAAACAGCTGTCGCGAGAGTAATATGAGCATTAGGAAGCACAATTCGCGCGTTTAGATCCCTGAGATGCATTAGCGCTCTTGCCGCTTGCAGAGCGTAATAAACAAAAAGCCGCGTAAGACGATGTTCAAGCTTAGCCGTGGATTGGCGAAGGTCTAACAATCGTTGCGCCGACACGAAGAGCCCCACAAACCCGTCATCCTGAATCCTATCAATCGCGTCCTCTGCGGTCTCGTTTTCACCTACTGCAGCCCGAGCGTGAATGTCTAGTGCCCGAAGCAGCATCGTCTTGCCGCAGCCACGCATCCCAGTGATGATCTGAGGCCCTGGTTTGGTGACCTCGGACAGCCAACGCCCCTCTGGGTCAACTAGAAGCCGCGGCACGTCCCAAGACACAAGAGTCTGAGCGTTGTAATGATCTGCGAATCCTTTAAGTTTGAGTGGCGCGCTCCATGGCCGCCAAGGTTGTGCGGCACGATAGTAGGCATCCTCAATCTGCGTAATTAAGTCATGGGAGTTTGGCTGACGCAGGTTCTGGGCGTCAGAAAGCAGGCCATGTACGATACTCTGCAATGCCAACGCAGTTCGAAAATCCCGATCATCAAGCTCCGAGGGATTAGACAACAATCTATTGAGTAACGAGTCGACATGAGTAGCAATGAAAAGCAAATCACCAAATCGCTCATTACCACTCTTGCTCTCATCCGAGATACTTCCAAGGTCTATGGCCTTGACCCTTATGGAATCGTCGATAGCATTCTGACGACGAGCTTGAGGGGGAAGCTCCTCAACAATTAGATTCTCCGCGTGGAGATCATTGTGGTTGAGCTCGTTGGTTTCGAATTCTGCTCGGATTCGCAGCAGGTCAATGGCAATTTGGCATATAGTCGCAGCACTTGGAGCCATCGCTCCATCAATATAGTCTCGTAAAAGCTCCCCGTTCACAAAATCAAGTACGGTGACGTGACATCGCAAAGATGTTTCATCGGCAAATACGACATCCTCATCAAAGCGGTCGATAATTCCCACGACATGCTCTGCTGCCTCTGCAAGCCGCGCATGCAACTGAGTCTCTTCTTCGAAGGAGGTTTTGGCGAAAAAGTATAGAACTCGACAGGTGCGATCTTTAGAACAAACTTCTTCTTAAACGGTCCGCGCTCCGCGACAAACGCGGCACCATAGAAACCTCTCCCAAGATCACGGGTGATATCGTAGTCTCCAATACGCACTGGGCGACTTTTCAGTACGAATCCGTAGGTTCGGCCACAAACCGGGCATGACTGATCCAGAGTTTTCTCCGTATAGTCTTTTGCTGGGCAGAAAAAACAACAGTACTTACTCATTTTTAAAACACTCCTTCGCCCAGAACGCCTAACGGAGTAGGGGACGTTTTGCAAATCCAAGTGCTGAGCTCACGAATAACGCGCTGCTTATGTCTAACGTCAGCAACACGCACCGTTGCCACCACATCCCCCTTCCGAACCCATTCGCCTGACTCGCAAAGCAGGATCACTCCAACAGGATCAGAAAATCTATCGCTCTGCTTCTCAGCCTTCACCTGGTAGTGCACCAATGTTTGCCGAACCCCCTCCATAAAAACCGAGAAAAATCCGTTATCCAATGCACGCAGCTCATAGATATGCTTCGACTTCACCAACTGGACCCTCTGCTCAAAGGCCTTCAACGAACCACCTTGTGCGATCAGATTAGCAAGAAAATGTCTCTGGAGCTCACGCGGACCAATCGTTGCGACGCGCCCACATAAATCTTGGGGCGTTACGGCAAGGGACAGAAGTCGACATTGTTCAAAGTGACGAGCGAGTCCCTTGGAGGCTGATCCGACAAAGATGGAGTCTAATGCAACGAGAGCCTCGCCCCTACCAATGTAAGGCTGATAAGGGAATCGCCCATCGGTCAAAACTGGGTACGCTTTGATGTCATGAATTTTTGCTGAATTAACAAAGAGCTCAGCATTGTGGCGCGCGTCGCTCCAAGAGAGGCCAAAGTTTCCGTGTGGTGCGACACGAACATCTAGCCCGGCAAGCTTTACCCCAACGGCTATTTTCTTTGAAAGCAAACTCGCTACGACAAGAGTGGGGACCTGCTGAGCTCCATGCAACTGCCGTAGTTTAAAAACACGTGCGTCGAGAGGGGCATAACGCCCGTCCGCTAAAAAGTGCGCATAGCCGGTAGTCTGCATTATGTTAACAAGATCTGCTGACGAAAGCCCTGCTCTATATCCGTCGACTTGAGCCAGGCTATCGATACCTCCCGCAGGGCGACCTGGAACACCTAGCTTTGGCACTGCCAATCCCGCTGACCGAAGAAACAAAGGGCACAAAAGTGTACTCAATGAAGATGGCCCTCCTGTGGATGCTACATCTGCCACCAAATCTGAGCCTGGCAAATATAACTCACCCGAATCAACGTATATTTTCGCCAATTGTGCAGCAAGAACCGCATCCGAACTGGCATCGTTCTTCACCACTCGAAGGAATTTTTCGATTTCTTGATCCGATGAGGTACTGCTTATCATGGAGGTACTACCCGATTGATTGAGGCTTGGAGAAAAACTTCGGAAGCGGAGGCGATGATCTTGTCCGCCCCACCTCAAACAAATAGCACACCAACGGTAAAAAGCTTAGAAAAGCTTATTCCCTGCAAATAATGTCTATGGAAGTGCCCTGCTGACACTCCATAAGACAAAAACCACCTACAACCAAACTCAAATATCGTGTTCAACCGCACCCGATGCACTACTGTAAAGGATAGGCAATTCGAACAATCTTTTCCTAATATCCACGTCGAACTTTCTAACCTTGAAAAAACCGATAACTTGAAGATAAATCAAAAAACTTAACGCCTGATCATTCGCATCACCCACAAACGTTATATTGTTTCTAATCCACTTATAGTCAAATGTTTTTTTATTACTTTTTTTCCCCAGCAGCTCCGCAATATTTTGCGCCCATTTATCATCAACCTTTGCAATATGCCTTA
This sequence comes from Pseudomonas sp. P105, assembly GCF_032614175.1. NCBI lineage: Bacteria > Pseudomonadati > Pseudomonadota > Gammaproteobacteria > Pseudomonadales > Pseudomonadaceae > Pseudomonas > Pseudomonas sp. P105. The sequence goes on along the minus strand of NZ_CP126693.1, from coordinate 2,719,170 downwards.
TGTATTTTTCCTTAGCCTTCAAGTACGCGCCATACACCAACTCAGGAGTCAAGAGTTTATACACCCAATCCCCCCCATGCAAAACTGGTGTAACAATGACATTAGGGCTTTTCAAATAATAATTATTTGCCTCTTCAAATAACTCCTTCAAGAAAACAAGCATATACCGAGGAGTACAGCTATTATTACCATCTAAAAAATGCGTATCCAAAAAGTCTTGGTAGGAAATGCTTTTTTTCTTCCCATCCGGACACTCATGAAGGAGCTCGGGAAAGAAGAGCTTTCCGATAACAGTTAGATCAACCTTCTCATGTAAAGTCCGCCGATTTGGCTTTCTACCCAAAAGCTTGCTATAGATGTGGGCTGCTATATAGCTTACCCCGATGGTCTTGTCTTTCAACAGGCGTCGTTCATACCATCGAAGTGAGTAATCAGAGAGATCTGATGACTCAATAATACGATCCAAATCCCAGACACCTCGCTGCGCGAGGGCATTATATATACGTTTAGCAAGGAAGGACCTTATCTCCTCCTTACTCCAAACCAATCTAAGAGTGTTATCCTCTGCCTTATCAGGCCCTAAAGCTGAAAAATCCAAACGGTCATACAAATCAGAGCGAATAAATATTTTGAACCTGATCTTTTTTTCACCATAAAGATCGTCTTCCAACTGCAACAACGACTCAATGTAAGATCTTTGCGTCTGATACTCTTCACCAGCTACAAATTTATCAATCTTATCAATTATAACCGTAGCTTGGCGAAGCCCGCGCTTTTCAATACAGCGCGACGCATGCATGATTACCGCATCGAGATTTAACTCAATTCTCTTAGTCGTTTTAGAGGAGTCTTTTGAAAGCTCAACATCTACAGGAACATCAGACAACTTAGCATTTATTTTAAACGAAAACTTGCTTGCAAGATCCTTCAATCTTGCCATTACTGAAAGATAACCTCCTTGCCCACCTGTTCGATTCAGAAACTCACCCAAATACTCCTCATTTTCACCAACTGGGAAGTTTTCGAGTTTTGCGATTTCTTCCGACACCCGCCTACAAGTTTGAAATTTCCACAACAGCTGATACTTCAGCCTCTCGGAAAGATTCGGAAAAAAAGTCTCAGAATCATTTTTTAGCTCTTGAAATTGAATTTGCTCATCGATGGTCACCACAAGATCATCAGCATAGGTCTTTAATAGACCACTACCGTTCTTAAGCAGATTAAAAATGGCACTTTTCCCAGAGCCGAACGGACCAGAAATAATCGAATGCTTATCATCCAGAAATGAAATGACAGACCTAGTTAGAATAAATATATCTTTAGTTAGCTCATCTCTATGCCCATCCATATTTCCCAGATTTAAGTCTGCCAACAACTGTACCGGAAACGGATCCTTCAACTTACAACTAGCACTTACCATGCGAAAATATTCAGCCTATTCTAGAAAATAAATAGCAAGCTAAATTACTCTCACTCGCTCCATGACTGCTTCAGGCAGCTAGGATATCAATATGCCACCCCGTAAGCCATCCAGAAACAGCAGCATGGTTGAGATCTGTTGACCCACTCTCACTCTCCCAGGTGCTCTATCTACTTTTTATCTGGATACCCTTGGCATATCCCGCCCAATCATCCATCAACCGCCGTCGTTTCTCGAAAAGATCTCCACGGCGATAAGCAGCCTCAACCGCATTCTCTACTGTGTGTGCAAGCGCCTGCTCGCAGACCTCTCGAGGATAGTGAGTGACCTCACTAACCCAATCCCTAAAAGTCGAACGGAATCCGTGAGTCGTGAGATCGTTGCGCTTCATTCGACGCAACACCATCAACATCGCCATATTGCTCAGAGGCCTCCCTTTTCTTGCGCCAGGAAACAGATGATTGTTCCCTTCTACGCGAGGTAGACCGATCAGTAGATCCAATGCGGCTTTCGACAGTGGAACCCGGTGCTCTTTCCCCGCTTTCATTCGCGACGCTGGAATAGTCCATATCCCTGCAACGAGATCAACCTCCGCCCACGTAGCTAACAGCACCTCGCTGGTTCGGCAGGCAGTCAGGATCGTGAAGTTTACGGCTTTAGAACTCAGATCTTCTGCTTTCTCAAGAGTCGCCACGAAGGCGGGAAGATCGGTCCATGGGATTGCTGCGTGATGTTTTACAGCACGTACTTTTTGGCGGGGAGGCAAAAGCTTGTCCAAGTGTCCTCGCCATCGAGCGGGGTTTTCTCCAACGCGTAGGTCTCGAGCTTTTGCTGCATCGAGGACCAGTTCGATACGGTTTCGCAAACGGCTGGCGGTTTCGGGCTTTTCTGTCCAAATCGGTTTGAGGATTTTCAGCACATGTTCAATGCCTATCTCCTGCGTGGGAAGATCGCCTATGACCTTGAACGCATAAGTAGTCAGCGTGTTCTTCCACTGCTGAGCGTGCTTGGCATTTTTCCAGCCCGCCTTATGGGCAGCGATGTAATCGAGAGCAACCTCCTTAAAGGTTATCTGTTTGGTCGGGGCTTTGTCCTCTGATAATGATCTGGTTTCTTTTTCCAGCCTTTTCCGCTCCAACTTCTCATCTCGACTCGCAATTGGATCGACTCCAGATCTGCTCAGCCTTCTAGCATCAGCAGCTTTTTCCCGAGCTACCGCGAGACTTGTCTCAGGATGCCTCCCCAAGCCCATGTATCGGCTCTTTCCTGAGAGTTTGTAGCGGAAAAGCCAACTGGCGCAGCCTGTAGGGCCAACTCTCAGATACAGCCCATCACCGTCATTGGTCATGCCAGGCAAGCCGGCCCTGACTATTTTCTCCACCGCCTTTGTCGTAAGTGAAGCCATGCGTCACCTCATCTTTTTAAGGACGATGACCTAATCTAAATCAGCTCCAGCCCACACTCCAGCCCACACCTTGGATGATGGCTTTCGGTAACGTCCGCTGGAATACAAAAGACAAAAAACTTAGTATCTACATGTTTAATAACGATTTTTTAGTACACAACCAGACAGCAATAGAACTCAAAATACGTAGAAATAGCGGACATCGCCTCCGCCATCTTTATACGACAAAGCCCTGATTAATCAGGGCTTTGTCGTTTCTGGCGCATGCGTTTTCTGTTGTGCCACCCCGGTTCTCCCGACAGAAAACTACGCACCTGAGTTGGCGCTAGCGGTTATCCAATCGATCAGGCGCGAGGATCTCCTCAAGAAAATCAATGAACACATTGATCCGGCTGGAGCCCCGGTGATTGGGTAAATACAGGGCATTGATACAACTGCTCGCGCTGCCGGGATTGACTTCATAATGCTCCAGCAACCGTGCCAGCCGGCCGGCGGCGACGTCGTCACGTACCAGCCAGTCGGCCAGCAAGGCCACCCCGCCGCTGGCGATCGCCGCTTCACGCAGGATATCGGCGTTGTTGCTTTGCAGGCGACCGTGGACGTTGAGCTGGATGCTTTCGTCCTCGCCCTGGAACGTCCAGTGGTGGTGCGAACCACCGTAATCGAAGCGCAGGCATTGTAGCTCCAGCAAGTCACGGGGATGAGACGGCACCGCGTGACGACTCAGATAGTCCGGGCTGGCCACCACCCAGCGCTGGAAGGCCCCTACCCGTTTGCTGACGATATCCTCACTGACCACCGACGATCCGAGACGCACCGACACATCGATCTGTTCGCTCAGCAGGTCGCTGACCTGATCGCTCAACGACACGCTGATTTCGAGTCCTGGATGACGAGCAAGCAATCGACCCAGATGCGGCGCGATGATTCGTCGACCAAACTCCACCGGGACGCTGATCCGTAGGCGTCCCTGGGCCTCGATGCCACGGTCGGCGACTACGGCATCGGCTTGATCAATGGCATCGAGAATGGCGACGGCCTTCTCGAAATAGGTTTGCCCAGCGACGGTAACGCTGGTGTTGCGAGTCGTACGGTTAAGAAGACTGGCGCCCAACTCATTTTCGAGTCCTGCCACCTGGCGTGTCACCGAAGATGTCGAGATGCCGAGTTTGCGTGCCGCGGCGGAATAACCACCACAACGCACGGTTTCAACAAACATCTTCAATGCCAGCAGCTTGTCCATAGGTGCAATCCGGTCGAAAAGGAACGCAGACGATTGTGCATCACTCGTCTCGCGCCGTCTTGTACGAACGCACCTCACACCTTTCACCGACGCCTGGCGCTCAGGCCTCTGCCTTACGTCCCAGAAACATTAGCAAAGCCAGAGCAGGCAACAATGCCACCGTCACGGCAGACAGGTTCCAGCCGAAATGTTCATACAGTGGGCTCGCCACCAACGAGCCCAAGGCACCCCCCACGAAGATGCTGGTCATGTAAACCGCATTCAGGCGCGCGCGACTGTGCGGGTCGATGGCATACACCTCTCGTTGGCCCAGCACCATGTTCAGTTGCACGGCGAAATCCAGCAGCGCTGCACACACCACCAGCCAGAGGTAACTGCTGCCAGGCAGCGCCGCGATCAATAGCGAGACGGGTGCCAACAGCAGTGCAGCCAGCGTCCCGCGGCGGCCATGCCCAGCATCGGCCAAGCGCCCGGCAATCGGTGCTGCCACTGCACCGACGGCTCCGACCAGCGCAAAAATCGCAACCTGCGCCTGACTGAACGCGTGGTTACGTATCAGCTCGATGGGCGCGAGGGTCCAGAAGAGGCTGAAGCTGGCGAACAATAAGCCCTGATACAACGAACGTTGCCGCAGAACCGGGTGGCGACGGGCAAGCGCAAACACCGAACCGATCAACGCCGGGTACGTGGCCTGATGAGTCGGCACACGCCGCGGCAGCGCAGTCGCCATAATCACGGCGATGACGGCCATCAGTGCCGCGGCGCTGAAAAACACCCCGCGCCAGCCGAACACTTCCACCAGCAGGCTCGACAGCGGACGTGACAGCAGAATGCCCAGCAACAGCCCGCTCATGATGTTGCCAACAACGCGCCCACGCGTTGCTTCCGGCGCCAGATGCGCCGCCAGCGGCACAAGAATCTGCACCGCCACTGAGGTAAGACCGATCAGCAAGGACAATATGAGGAACATCGACGGCGAATGCGTCAGACCGGCACACAACAGGGTCACGCTCGCAGCGAGGGTAAAACCCACGACAAGGCGTCGGTTTTCCATCAGGTCGGCCAGTGGCACCAGCAACAGCAGGCCCAACGCATAACCAAACTGTGTGAGCGAAACAATCAGACTGGCATTGGCGCTGGACAGGCCGATCTGCGGCGCGATCAGTTCGACAATTGGCTGAGCGTAATAAAGGTTGGCAACGACCGCGCCGCAGCAAAACGCCAGGAACGCGACCATCAGGCCAGAGAGTGAAGCAGATTGTTCGGCCTTGGCCGTTGCCGCCGGGTTACCCGTGAGCATGATGACACCTCGTTGAGTTCGAGAAAGTGGCGTCAAGGCTAAAGGCAGCGGTCGATCCGCAGAATCCACCCCATGAGCAATTGAGTGATGCGCCATATGCAACGCGCACTCGCCTTGCGCTTGGCGCAACAGGCTATTGCGCGATCCGCGGATACTCCAACAGCCACACCTTCCTTACCTTCGGCACTTGGCGCAGAGGTCTCTCCTCCGGCGCCCTTCCCAGGCTGACCGAGGAGCTGTTCATGACCCCCAACTCATCATCACTTGCGACCGCGCGTCTGCGGCACCGGGCATTTTCATGAAGGGCAGTTTCATCAGAGCCAAGCCGTTATGGATCAGCGCCGTGGTCCTGGCTTCGGTAGGCGCGATCGGGGCCGTGATGCTGATGTGGCGTCCGGCGATAGCTCCCATCGAGCGTCCGCGAACCTTCGATTCCGCACAATTGCAACGCGGTGCTCGCGTTGTCGAGGCGGGCGATTGTGCGGTGTGCCATACACGACCCGGGGGCCAATACATGGCGGGGGGCCTGCCGCTAAGAACGCCGTTTGGCACGCTCTACAGCACCAATATCACTGCGGATCCGCAGACCGGAATTGGCCAATGGTCGCTGCCGGCATTCGAGCGGGCGATGCGCGAAGGGATCTCACGCGATGGTCACTTCCTTTACCCGGCCTTTCCATACGTACATTACCGGCGCATGACCACAGACGACATCGCTGACGCCTATGCGTACTTGATGAGCGGCCCTGCCGTGGACTCACCGGCCATGCAAAACGACATGAACTTCCCGATGAACATCCGCCCGCTAGTCTCATTCTGGAATCTGCTGTTCCTGCACGCCAAGCCACTCACGCCAGTAGCACGACAATCTGAAGCCTGGAATCGCGGGCGTTATCTGGTCCAAGGGCCCGGCCACTGCGCAGGGTGTCATTCACCTCTGAACTTACTCGGTGCCCAGAAGAGCGGCGAAAGCCTGGCGGGCGGTTCCGTGGAGGGTTGGCAAGCGCCTTCGCTACTCGGCATGGCCCGTGGTGCAAACGCATGGAGCACTGAGCAATTGGTGCGCTACCTTCGCGCGGAAATCGTGGAGGGGCATGGCACCGCGGCTGGACCGATGCGTGCGGTCAGTCTTGGCCTGGCACGCATGCCGGTGGCCGATGCAGAGGCGATTGCCGAGTACTTGCTGAGTCTGCCCGGCAGGGCTGTGATCAGGGAAATCCATCCCGATGCTGCCAGCGCCGAGCCCGCCGCCCAAGCCAGTGGCGCCATGCTCTTCGCCAGCGCCTGTGCCGGTTGCCATGGCGCGGCGGCACCGATGCGCGAAATCGACGGGCGTCCGGCGTTGAATCGTACGTCAGCATTACAAGCCTCAAGCGCGCGCAACTTCCTGAAAACCGTACTCGATGGCATCCCGGCCATCCCGGGCGTGCCGGGTCCGGTGATGCCGCCGTTTGCCGCCAGCCTCGACAACGCCCAACTCTCAGCCCTGGCGTCATACCTGCGCCACCAGGCCAGTCCCGACCAACCCTGGACTGACCTTTCTGCCACCCTTGAAGCGATACGCCAGGAGACGAAATGACCCAAGTCACTCTCAATGTCAACGGCTCGCCCCAGACACTGGAGCTGGAACCTGACATGCCGCTGCTCTACGCGCTGCGCAATCACCTGGGGCTCAATGGCGCCAAATACGGGTGCGGCTTGGGCCAATGCGGTGCCTGTACCGTCATTGTCGATGACAAGCCTGTGTTTTCCTGCGTGACACCCTGCGCGGGCCTTGACGGCAAACAGGTTAGAACGGTTGAAAGCCTCGGCACCGTCGAGCGCCCCGGCCCTTTACAGAAGGCCTTCATCGATAAACAGGCGGCCCAGTGCGGCTACTGCATCGCCGGTATGTTGATGCGCGCCCAGGCATTGCTGGAAAGCAATCCGTCCCCGGACGAACAGACCATACGCCAGTACATGGCAGGCAACCTGTGTCGGTGCGGAACCCACCTGCGAATTATCGACGCGATCAGCCTTGTAGCCAGGCAAAACCGGAGTTCGCTATGACGCAGGTTAAAGAGATGACTCACAGTCGCCGCGCCTTCTTGAAGGGCGGCGCCTTGTTGATGGCATTCACCCTCGCGCCGATGACCCGACGCGCATGGGCAGACACCGAAGTTGATACGCTTGGCACGGTAGTGCGGGCGCCGGACCTGCCCGGCAGCCTGCGCACCAACCCCTATCTCGATGCCTGGATCCGGGTCGGCGCAGATGGCATCACCGTCTACACCGGCAAGGTTGAGTTGGGCACCGGCGTCAAGACAGCCCTATTGCAAATAGCCGCGGAACGCCTGGAAGTCTCCCCGGCGGCGATCAATTTGCTTACCGCCGATACGGCTCTGACACCTAACGAAGGCTACACCGCCGGTAGCCACAGTATTTTCGACAGTGGGACCGCGCTGTACAACGCGGCGGCGCAGGTACGTGAGTTACTGCTGGAGTCGGCCGGGCGTAGCTGGGAGGTATTGCCGGCACTGCTGAGCACCGAGCAAGGCATCATTCTCGGCCCCACCGGGCAGCGAATGAGCTATGCCGACGCCGTCAAGAATGTCGATCTGCACCTCTACGCCAAGGCCGAATCGCCGGTCATGCCGGCGACGCAATTCAAGCTGATCGGCCATTCGCTGCAAAGGCTGGATATTGCGGCCAAAGTCAGCGGCGGTGCCGCGTTCGTTCAAGACATTCGTCTGCCAGGCATGGTGCATGCGCGAGTCATCCGCCCGCCGCGTCCCGGCAGCAGGCTGGAGGTCTTCGATGCGAAATCGATCAAGATGCTGCCCGGGGTCGTGCAAGTGATTCGTGATGGTAATTATCTGGCCGTGGTGGCGCTTGATGAATGGCAAGCGATCAAGGCCATGCGCAGCGGATACGAGTCGGCCTATTGGAGTGGTGGTCAGGCAATCCCCGAGTCTGGATCGATCCATACCTTGCTCGAACGGCTCCCCTCACGCCGTTATCCAATCAGTCATGAAGGTACCCCGCAAGACGTGCCCCACCATAGCTACCGCGCGCGCGTAACCAAACAGTATTTGATGCACGGCTCCATCGGCCCGTCATGCGCCGTGGCCTGGCTCAAGGACGGCACCCTCACGGTCTGGACCCACACACAGGGTGTGTACCCCCTGCGCGCCGGGATTGCCGAAATGACAGGACTGCCACCCGAGCGCGTTCGTTGTATCCACACCGAAGGCTCGGGTTGCTATGGTCACAACGGCGCGGACGATGCAGCGGCCGACGCGGCGCTGATTGCCATGCGACTACCGGGCACCCCGGTTCGGGTGCAGTGGATGCGCGAACAGGAAAATCTCTGGGAGCCCTACAGCTCGGCGATGATTACCGAGGTCCAGGCCAACCTTGATGCGCAGGGTCGACTGCAGGACTGGAACTGCGAGCTATGGACCACGCCTCATAACGAACGCATCGTCAATGCCGGACGCTTGCTGCCGGCGCGGCTGCTGGCCCGCCCTTTCATCTCTGCGCCTTCGGTGCCTATCGCACAACCCGAAGGCGACGGCGATCGCAACGCGGTGCCCCTGTACACATTGGGCTCGACGCGCATCGACATGAACTTCGTTACCGAGATGCCATTTCGCACATCGGCCATGCGTTCACTCGGCGCGCACATCAACATTTTCGCAATCGAGGCCTGCATGGATGAGCTGGCCATCAAGGCCGAAGTCGATCCAGTTGCCTTGCGCCTTGCCCATCTGACCGATCCCAGGGCGCGAGCCGTGGTGGAGCGAGTTCGCGACGCCATTGCCTGGCCGCAAAGAAGCAGCGCTCCTGGCGCGGGCATAGGTTTCGCGTTCGCCCGCTACAAAAACATCATGGGGTATTGCGCCATCGCGGTGCGCCTTCAGGTGCACCCTCAGACTGGCGAAGTGCAGATCGATCACGTCGTCACAGCCGTGGACGTTGGGCAGATCGTCAATCCCGACGGCTTGCGCAACCAAGTGCAAGGGGGGGTCGTCCAGTCAACCAGTTGGACGCTGTATGAAAAAGTCGCCTATGACCCCGGAGGCATTCGCAGCTACGACTGGAGTGGTTACCCGATCCTGCGCTTTTCGCAAGTGCCCAAAAAGGTCGACGTCCATCTGCTCGATCAACCGGGACAACCGTTTCTCGGCGCCGCCGAGATCGTCCAGGGACCAATGGCTGCGGCCATTGGCAATGCCATCGCGAATGCCACAGGGCGGCGCTGGTTGAACCTTCCCCTGACTCGCTCGCAGCAGCCGTCATGAACCCACGCTGCATTGCAAATCACGCAATGCAGCGTGGCGAAGTGTGTGGATTATCAGGCGTCATCGCGCCGTTTAACTTAAGTACAGCCAGTGCCTGGCCCAGGTCAGACGCCACCCTGCCTGCACTTTTCGATTATTGGAGAACACCATGACGCCACATCTGTTTCGTCCCATCGCATTAGGTCCGTACACACTTGCCCACCGTGTGGCGATGGCACCGCTGACACGCTCTCGCGCCGGGCAACCGGGCGACACTCCGACAGCGATGAATGCCGAGTACTACCGCCAACGTGCAAGCGCCGCCTTGATCATCACCGAAGCGACGCAAATATCCCGACAGGGCCAGGGTTATGCCTGGACGCCGGGCATCTACAGCGATGAACAGGTGCAGGCCTGGGGCGAAGTCAGCGACGCCGTGCATGAGGCGGGTGGTTTGATCTTCATGCAGCTTTGGCATGTGGGCCGCGTATCGCACCCCAGTTTTCAGCCCGACAACGCGCTGCCGGTTGCCCCGAGTGCATTACCCGTACCTGGCAAGACGTTCATTGTCGATACCGATGGTCACGGCGTCTGGGGTGATGTGCCGGTGCCACGAGCGCTGCAAACCTCGGAGCTCGCCGGCATTATCAGCGACTACCGCAAGGCTGCACGCAATGCGATGAACGCCGGAATGGATGGTGTGGAAATTCACGCGGGCAATGGTTATCTGCTGGATCAATTTATCAACAGTAACAGTAACCAGCGCACTGACCGTTACGGCGGCAGCCTGGAAAATCGTGCTCGCCTGTTACTGGAAGTGGTGGCTGCCGTAGTCGATGAGGTCGGTCCAGAACGCGTGGGCGTGCGTCTGACACCCATGGGGCGCTTCATGGGCATGGGTGATGAAACCCCTGAGGCTACATTCGGCCATATCGTGCGTTCGTTGAACCACTGGAACTTGGCCTACCTGCACCTCGTCGAGCCCGCCGTCGTCGGCACTGTAAAAGATGAGAACTTCGATCCGCGCTGGGATGCCATTATCGGTCAGTTGCGTGCAGCCTGGGACGGCGTACTGATGATCGCCGGCGGCTACGATCCAAAGACGGCAGAACAGGCGCTGATCGACGGCCGCGCGGACATCATCGCGTTCGGCAGGCCGTTTCTGGCCAATCCTGATCTGCCACGGCGAATTCGCGAAGGGTTGTCACTCAATGCGCCGGATCCGAGCACATTCTTTGGTGGCGACCAGCGTGGATATGTGGATTATCCGGTTCATTCCTGAGCTGTGACCGTTGTAATAGACCAAGCCAAAAGTCGGCCGCCATTGTGGCGGCCGACTTAATCTGCGCCCGCCGCCAGCCTCCCCCATCGCCCCGCCTCCTTAGCGCTACACTCACGTCATTGACGTACCACGCCACCGTTAGCAGGGAGCTCAACGTGCACCCAGGCAAAAGCAGACCCACGCCACCTATACAACACCAAACAAACACTCCACCCATCGTCCCAAGCGCCGCAATCCTGCCTTGTCTTGGCAACTCACCGATCTGCCCGATCAAGAGCCTTGACGGGAGGACCGCGTGACCACTCTCATTAAAAAATATAAATGGCCCGCCTTATTGGCTGTCGCGCTTGCTGTGTTTTCGGCCTTGATTTTCTTTTTAGTCAAGTCCTACACCTACGACGCCTCCACCTATTTCGAATCCCGGGATTTCATCCGCCAACTCAAACAATCCGACGCCAACTGGAACGTCAAAATCCTGCGAAAGAAGATCGGCATCAATAACAACCTGTCGCTGACCCCGCCACCTGAAGCGGCCAGTCGATGGGAGCAATTGGAGCAGCTCAACAATTCTGGCCCTTTGGCGGCCCTTTGGGCGTCCAGGCGCCAGGGTTATGTGGAGGCGGTGAAGAACAAAAGCCTGCTGGTGGAGCAGTTCCAGCAACACAACACCCGCTTACGCACCGCTCTGGATGCGCTGCCACTTGCCGAGGACGACATCCAGACACGGCTCAGGGAGATGGACGCCGACACTCCGATAAACCGCCTAGAGATTGCCTCCAGTGTCCTTGACCTGACTCTGACAACGCTTGAGTACGCCCTTTATGTCACCTCGGACAAGGCCGAAGAAGTAAGGAGCCAGCTCAATGCGCTGGAGCAATACATGGCCCAACTGCCCCAGCCCTACCAGCCGTCCTTTACCACGCTGACACAACATGTCGAATCAATTATCCAGGAACAACCGATCGTCAATGACCTCATTGACCGCATCAGTGTGATCCCGGTCGCTCAAGAGCTGGATAGTATTAACGAGCTGTTGAACGAAACCCAACGCAGGACCGCCGAGACCGAACGCCAATATCACATCTATCTGGCTGTATGCGCCGGCCTCATGGCCATTTTGATGATCTACCTTGCTGCGCGGTTGGTTCGCAGTTCCGCGCTCATCACTCAGATTAACCAGGAACTGCAATTCTCCAATGAACGGCTGGAAGAACGGGTGGAAGATCGCACTCGCGAGTTGATGCAGGCCGAACGTGAGCTGGTGGAGGCGGCGCGAATGGCGGGAATGGCCGAGATCGCGACCAACGTGTTGCATAACGTGGGGAACGTTCTCAACAGCGTGAATATTTCGGCGGACCTGGTGACCCGCAAGTTGAAAAACAGCAAGACGCTCGGTCTGGGCAAAGCGGTAAAAATGATGAATGAGCATGCCGAGGATTTGGGCCGTTTCATTACCCTGGATGAAAAAGGCAAATTGTTGCCTCGTTATTTCAATGAGCTGGTCGAGTCCATCAATGCCGAACAGGGACTGCTCATTGACGAGCTGGCACAACTGACCAAGAGCATTGACCACATCAAGGAAATCGTCGCCACCCAACAAACCTACGCTGGCGCCGCGAGATTGATCGAGCCGCTCAATGTCAGGGATCTGTTTGAAGATGCGTTACGCATGAACGCAGGCGCGCTGAGCCGCCACCATGTCACGGTCATCAAGGATTTTCAGGACATCCCCACCATCCTGGGAGACAAGCACAGGTTGCTGTTGATCCTGATCAACCTGATCAGCAACGCCAAATTCGCAATGTCGAATGTTTCCGGGCATCCGCGGGAAATGACGCTAGGGATCCAGATCGTCGCTGAGAGTACATTACGCCTCAGCGTCAAGGATCGAGGTGAGGGTATTGCGCCGCAGAACCAGGCTCGAATCTTTAACCACGGGTTCACGACCCGCAAGGACGGCCATGGATTTGGCTTGCACAGCTGTGCTCTGGCCGCGGTTGAAATGAATGGTCGTCTCTACGCCCAGAGCGATGGGCCTGGTCAAGGGGCCTTGTTCACTCTGGAGATCCCGCTGGAACTGGCCAATACCTGAACCACTGGGGCGAGTTGGCTGCGTGCGCAGCATCCTTCGGGGTTGCGCGCGTGCAGCCAACTCTGACCTGCGAACACGACCTTCTAGCGCTGCTATTTAGTGTTAGCCGATCGCTCGCTTCGGTTTCTGCGTACCGGCAACGCCGCCGCGTAAGCCAGCGCTTCCTCACGGGAAGCAAAGGAGCCAAGCCGGTCCACTTGGGTGCAGACCCGCCATGGGCCGCTGTTCACACTGAGTACGTCATAACCGTTGATGTGCACTTTCGTTAGCATCGCAGCACTCATAGTTACCTCCTGCTAGATAAACCTAAGGTACGCCCCTTACCTTACACTCAGTTGGCACCAGGGCATCAACCGGGCGTCGCAATTTCCCGGGAGCGGCATACTCGTCAGGGTGAGCCCGAACCCCACAACCTGTTCCACAACCCAGGCAGTTGCACCGGCTCGGTGCCGTCTTTGACGGTGCGAGCCAGCGCTGCTCGCTCAAGCGCCTGACGGTCGTCATAAAATGGCTTGGTGTCGGTCTTCACCCCAGTCGCCTGGGCAGCGTCGATCAGAATCTGCAGGTACTCCCGGGCGTGTCGCGCGGTGTAGCGATTGAGATCATGAAAGGTCACCACCACCGGAATGACCCCGTCAACGGCAGGTATCTGCCCGCCGGCGATACGTTCACGCACTTCGCTGAGCTGACGTATTAGGTTGATTCGCCGTCTCGGACTCGCCGTGATGCCCCAGACTTTGCCGTCGTTGGCACTCAGATCAGTGAGCAACATGTGCAGGCCATGGCGCCGGTAGGCCGCGAAGGTGCGGGTGTCGAAGCTCCAGAACGGCGGCCTCACCAGGCTGGGAGCTGCCCCCGTGATGGCGGCAATGTCGGCGCTCCCATTGAGCAGCGACTGTTCCAGTTCATCTGGGCTGAGGAACCGGTGGTTGCTGTGCCCGGAGGTCGCGGTATGAAAGCCCAGCACATGCCCTTCCTGCTGTTCACGACGCATCACCGAACGCCCGATATCACTGCCACCGGCCCGCGACGCTCGAGTCTGCACAAAAAATACCGCCTTGATCCCCGGCTGCACCGGGTTTTGCGCCAGGGCATCGAGCACGCCCATGCTCGGGTTCCAGAAAGATGATGCGCTGGGCCCGTCATCGAACGTCAGCAGAAAGCGGATCGGCGGCAGCGTGCGAAGGCGCTGTTCGGTCTGCGCAGTCAGCTCGATGGGAGCGCCAATGCATCCCAGCAAAGCGCTGGCAAGGGCTACGAGAGACAACACCCTGGCGAAGATTTTCATTGTGTGCCTTTTATGGTGATCGCACTGACTCGCCTACGATCCATGGCCCTTGGTGCCCAAGCCCAGCTTGGAGAAGGTTAACCGGGTTTGGTTCCCGACCGCGAGCCTCGCCGCGCCCCCCCCGATTTTGACCGTCTGGAGATCCGATGGAATTTTCCGCCCGCCTCTGCATCCATCCGTATAGAACTAATTAGGGAGGATTTATGGGCGGGCCATCGCTTTACATCATCGACTACATGCTCCATGGCGAGCCCAAGTCATTCATCATTCGTGCAGAAGTGATGAACAATTCCGAAGCCTGGCATTGGGCCAGTTGCGACGCGGGTGTCGGGCGCATCCCCAAATTCGGGAGGGAAAAGGTCAAGCGGGTGTCAAAACCACTGGCAGAAAAATACGGTATTACCGACGTGCGCTGGCGAGCCAGTGTCGCGCCGGCCTGGGTAAAAGAGTCAGGCTGAGTCCGCAACCCCTCTTTGGCGCACCGGCCGTCCGGCCGTGCGCCGTTTTCTTCGCCAGACCCGAAACAACTCAACTACGCTTAATTATCGGTACAACCCGCTGCTGGCGGGTTTTGTGCTGCCCTATACACACTCAATGGAGGTGCGACATGTCTGAAAAAGAGTCCATCACCACCGTGCTCACCTTGCTGGAATCGCGTCAGGCGCGATTGGCGGCAGCCTGCAAAGAAATCGCTGACTGGGTCGACCACCAGGGCGGACACCCTACCGCCGTGCGCATCCGGGATCGTCTCAATGACATCGAAAAAGACGCCCCCTCTATCCAGAGCGCGCTGACGTCCCTCAAGCCCGCCGAGCGACCATTGCCCAAGTTCCGCTAACGCATTGCGCTGCACAGGCTCTTCCCCAAGCTCTACCGGTTGGAAAACCGATGGAACGCTGGCGTTCTTTGCGCCTCGATATGGATATGTATCGGAGCAAAGCCGCTAGAGGGAGAACACCATGTACGCCAGAATCCTGCTGTTGATCGCCTGTGCCTGCCCTGCCGTCGCCATGGCGCAAGGCTGCGATGTAATCACTCGGTCCCAGAGCCAAGCGATACCGAAGATCGAAACCCATAGTTGTTACGAATACAAAGGCGTGCCAGCCGAGGCGATTGGCTGGTCGTGCAGCAACGAAAGCAAAGGTGCACTGAGCACTGAAAAGAACCAGGTCGAACGTTGCGCCCAAGGCTATGTAGCGACGTGCCAGGCCCGGCTGACTCAGGAATCCCTGGCCAATCCGCACTCAACCAGCAAGGACCGTGGCGGCGAGTCAGCCAACATCCCTGACGATGCGCAAGTCACCCGGTACTACTACAACACCGAGCAACTGGCGCAAGCACAGAAAGATTGCGAAACCACCGGTGGGCGCTGGAAAAACCAATGAAGGGTCCCTAACCTTTGCTGTGCTCTGGCGACGACGGGCCTTCCTTCACACCGCGAGGGCCGGCAACGCCCCAGATGACCAGGCCCACCACAGGCAAGATGATCAACAACAGCGCCCATCCCGCCTTGGTCCCGACAGTCTTGTCACTGCGAAAGACACTGATGATCGCCCACAGATCCACAAGCAGCAAAAGCACCACAACGCCGATCCAGAAATAGCTGGCTAGTTCAGACATGGTCCAATCCTCTTAAGGTCTATGGTTTAGGCACACCCCCTGACGGTCCGTTCAAAGAATCTGCCATCGCGTCCCCCCGCCCGAACTTGCGTCTATCCACGCTCATTCAGATAGGCGACCCACCGTTCATAAGCGTCATGCTGGCGTTGGACGGCCTGCTCCCAAATCACCCCGCTCGTTTGATGTGCGTCGACGAGCGCCATCATTTCTGAGGTGGCCGCGTCCAGTTCCACGAGAAGCTCGTGGGATTTGATTTTGAAGTCTTCAACCGTGGTCATGTCTTCTCACTTCCCCTCTACCCGAGGTTGGCTATCCACCCAACATGGATACGTTTTTTCCAAGCTGATTCAGTCGAGGCGATGATCGGTTTAATGCCCAGTCCTGACAGATAGCGAGTGCAGGCTTGAAATGAAGTTCAGTCTTTCGCCGATTGCCGCGGTCGTACAGAGAGGCCCCGGTAAAAACTGTAGTGGACAGTCCGTATGACATCGGGCTCAAATATTGCAGTTATATTTCAATTTAATGACAGTCACGGATTGAGCAAGGCCATGAAAATTCGAGCGACCGTCATCTGCGAGGAAGATCGCCACATCTTGCTCGTGCGCAAGGCCAACAGCCGCTGGACATTGCCTGGTGGAACCGTTGAGCGCGGCGAAACCCATGCTGGGGCGGCACTACGCGAGTTGGCAGAAGAGACCGGGCTGGACGCGCACAACCTGCTTTATCTGATGCGCATCAGCGACGGTGAAACCGAACACCACGTGTTCGAAGCCGCGGTCACCGATTCAAAGACCGCCCGGCCACAGAATGAAATCAGCGACTGCCTCTGGCATCCGCTGGACGCTATCGCGCAACTGCAAATGAAAAAGGGCACGCGGGAGATTCTCGAGGCATTTCGGCGCAGGTTGTGAGCGCAGCTTGGATAAGATGGTTTCACGGAGCAGAAACAAACAAGGGTTTGCATTAGCTTTCGCTCGCAAACCCTTGATTTTAGATGGTCGGTCAGGTCTTCGTTCGATTCAGCCAACTCTTCGGCGCCTCGGACCACTTGATCGGCGATCCGTTGCTGTCGACCAGTCGTTTCGACTCGCGTCAACCCCAGCGCTTGACGACCCGTCGATGACAATCGGCCGGGGTTAACACCTTGCCCGCCTTGGAACGTACGGCGATGGTTTCTACCGGCTCCGACAATTCATTGTCGAGCAGCACTGAATAGCTCTCCCCTGTGTTGAACAAGTAGCGCTCCCCCCACTGGCGCATGCTGACGACGATGGGAAACACCGCGCGCCCCATTTCAGTCAGCACATATTCTTTGTAGGCACTGCCGTCGGATGCCGGCTGGATGTTGAATACGCCCAACTCGACGAGCATTTTGAGCTTGACCGTGAGGATGTTCTTGGCGAGACCAAGACGTTTCTGAAACTCACTGAAGCGGCGAACGTCGTCGAACGCGTCGCGAATAATCATTAATACCCAGCGATCTCCGATCGCTTCAAGCGTGCGAGCGACCGGGCATTCGCTCTGCGCCAGTAATTCCTGTCTGGCCATGGGTCTCCTGGAGGCGAGTCAGTAGGAAGGGGGGGAAAGTTTCTAACGTCAGACGAAAATGTTTTATAAATTTGGTTGCATTTAACAACTTCATTTGATAGAAATCAACGAATCGGTTTCCTTTCGAAACCACATATTCCAAGGAAGGAGTGATGCCGCTCAAGTCTCATGCCCCGGTAAAGATGGACATCGAAGCCGAAAAATACAGCGGTGGGCACACGCGAGCACCCCAAACCCGGGACACCTCCAAGCTCAGTCGCTATCAGACTTTTCTTTTTGCAATTACCTGCGCCATGGCGGTCGCAAACGTCTACTTCGCCCAGCCTTTGCTGGAGTCGATGGCTGCCAGCCTGTCGGTTTCGTCGGGCACGATTGGTGTCGTAGTGACCGCGACACAAGCCGGTTATGCTGTCGGATTGTTGTTCATCGTTCCGCTGGGTGATTTGCTCAATCGCAAGAAACTTATCCTTACACAAATGCTGCTGTCGGCTCTGGCCCTATGCGCAGTTGGCGTGTCGCAGGATTGGGGCATGTTGCTCGGCGCGATGGTGCTGGTGGGCATGATGGCGGTCGTGGTGCAAGTGGTGGTTGCCTACGCCGCTTCGCTGGCGAGTCCCGAGCAGCGTGGCGAAGCCGTCGGCACCGTGACCAGTGGCGTGGTGCTGGGAATTCTGCTGGCCCGTTTCGTCTCCGGTGCAGTGGCTGATCTGGCCGGCTGGCGCGGTGTTTATTTTGTCTCAGCCGCCCTGATGATCGGCATGGCACTGGTGCTGATGCGCACCATGCCTGCCTCCACCACGCCACCGGCGAAAGGCGGCTACTGGCAATTACTGCGATCGGTGTTCCAGTTGTACCTGACCGAGCGCACATTGCGTGTCCGGGGCACCTTCGCCCTGCTGATCTTCGCCGCGTTCAGTGTGTTGTGGACGTCGATGGTACTGCCACTCAGCGCGCCGCCGTTGTCGCTGACACACACGCAGATTGGTTTGTTCGGACTCGCCGGTGTGGCCGGTGCGCTGGCAGCGGCACGGGCCGGACGGCTCGCCGACCAAGGGCTCGGCAATCGCACCACGGGCGTCGCGTTGGCACTGTTGACCTTGTCCTGGCTGCCTACGGCGTTCGTTGAACACTCATTGTTCGCCATGGCGGTAGGTGTGGTGCTATTGGATTTCGCCGTGCAAGCCGTCCATGTCACCAATCAGAGCCTGATCTTTGCCGCACGACCCGATGCACAAAGCCGACTGGTGGCCGCTTACATGTGCTTCTATTCGGTGGGCAGTGGTCTGGGTGCAATAGCCGCTACTTATACTTATGCACACTTTGGCTGGGTCGCCGTTTGTATATTGGGTGCCGCTATCAGCGCAGTCGCCCTGCTGTACTGGTTCTACCTGGGACTGACTTCCAAGTAACTTTCCAACGATTCGGCGTTCCGCGCGTCGGTGCCACAGGAGCTGTCACCGGCAACCTGCAGCGCCGCCACGGTGATGTTCGGCGTACCCGAGGACATGACGCTCGACGTGATCGAACAGGGCGAAATCCGCACCATGGTTAATGACAGGCTGACGTTGGCGACGTACGAATTGAACCTCCGCGGCGTGACACCGACCTCCTTCATCAAGGCAAATAATCCATGAAACCACTGCACGTAGTGTTGGCTGTATTGATAACGGCAATCTGGGGTGTGAATTTCTCTGTGATCAAACTGGGACTGGCCACCGTCGACCCGTTCATCCTGGCGGGTATCCGCTTCAGTCTCTGTGCGTTACCGGCGATTTTCTTCATCCGTAAACCCGAAGTGCCGTGGCGCTACATCATCGGCTATGGCCTGGTGTTCGGCATTGGTCTGTGGGGCGTGGTCAATCTGGGTATCAAGGCCGGGCTGTCGGCGGGCATCGCGTCGCTGGTGCTGCAATTCAGCGCGTTCTTCACCATCCTGCTCGGCGGTTGGGTGGTCAAGGAAGCGCTGACCCGCTTCCAGGTGCTGGGAATGTTGATCGCCCTCGCGGGGCTGTTGTGCATCATCAAGATCAGTGACGGTTCGGTGAGCCTGACCGGCGTATTGCTGGTACTGGTGGGCGCGGCGTCTTGGAGCGTTGCCAACATCATCAACAAGAAGGCCAGCACCAAGGATGTCTTCGGCTTTCTGGTCTGGTCCAGTGCGTTTGCACCGATTCCGCTGTTCGCCCTCGATTACGCGGTGAACGGCAGCGCCGGCTACACCGCGCTTGTCAGTCAGGTGAACACGACTGCCGTGTTGTCGATCCTGTTCCAGGTCTATCCCAATACGCTGTTCGCTTACTGGATCTGGAACTCGCTGCTCAAAACCTATCCGGTCTCCACAGTGGCGCCGCTCTCTCTGCTGGTGCCGATCTTCGGCATGCTCGGCTCGGTAGTGGTGTTCAACGAAAGTGTGCCGGTGAGCAAAGTACTGGCGGTGGTCCTGATCGTACTCGGCCTGGCCGTCGGCCTCTATGGTCAGCGTATTTTCAATGCTATGTTCGCGCGCCCTGTGCGCACTTCAATGTGAATCGATAGGGAACCGGCATGAGCCTGGGAAGAAGCGATTTTATGGGCGCCATTGTAGGAGCGGCCCTGATTGGAGGCAGTATGTTCGGAAAAAAAAGGGCTTGCATGAGGTATGTCATGCAAGCCCTTGATATTCATGGTGCCCGAAGCCGGAATCGAACCGGCACGCCCTTACGAGCGGGGGATTTTAAGTCCCATGCGTCTACCAGTTTCGCCATTCGGGCGGTAGCGCGGTCAACCTTATGGACATCAGCGTGGAGCAGATATGCCAGTCGAGGCTGGTGCAGCAAGAGGGGGGAATATATACATCCCTTCCCGGCGAAGCAAGGTAGCTTCTGTCCTTTTCAAGACAAAACCTGTCGCTGCTCCGAAAATAAAAAAGCTCCGTAAATCATGGATCTACGGAGCTGTTTTAAAGTGGAGGCCGAAGTCGGAATCGAACCGGCGTAGGTGGATTTGCAATCCACTGCATAACCATTTTGCTATTCGGCCTCAAGACGTTTGATGCAAGAAAGCTACATCAACCGCGTACAAACCTGATCAGGAAACAAGACGCTTACGAAGCTCTATCTCCTTGAAAACATTGAGATTTTTTACGTCCCAGTGCGTTCGATGGGCGCAATTATGTACTCATTTGCCTAGGCTGACAACCCCTTGATTTCAAAAAAAATTCGTCCAAAGGCCAGCTTCCGCCCGACAACCACATAGGTGTGCGAAGGCTTCTGGGCCTGCGTCGCAACCCAGCGGAGCCAGCTCCCTCGCCACGGAGACTTCAGGGACCCATGGAGGCAGTCGCAGCCCTGCCCCATTTATGGGTAACATACCGGCCTTCCCCGCAGTCACCTGCGCCCTGCCAAATAAGCCCATTTCATGCCTTTCGAACTCAGCGTTGACCTTACCACCCTCGCTATCCTGATCGTCGTCGCATTCATTGCCGGTTTCATCGATGCCATTGCCGGCGGAGGTGGCCTGTTGACCACCCCGGCCCTGCTGACCGCCGGCTTGCCTCCCCATCTGGTCCTGGGCACCAACAAACTCAGCTCGACCTTTGGTTCGGCCACGGCCAGTTTCACGTTCTACAAGCGCAAGCTGTTCCATCCAAGGCAGTGGACCCATGCCCTCGTCGGCACGCTGGTCGGTGCCTTGGCCGGCGCCATCGTCGCCCATTACCTGCCCGCCGAGTGGCTGAACAAGATGCTGCCGGTGATCGTCTTCGCCTGTGGCCTGTACCTGTTGTTCGGTGGCACGCCCAAGGCGCCGCTGGACAGCGATGCGCCGATCAAGAAGACCTGGCAAGCGCCCCAGGGGTTCAGCCTGGGCTTCTACGACGGCGTGGCCGGTCCTGGGACGGGTGCATTCTGGACTGTCAGCAGCCTGCTGCTCTATCCCATCGATCTGGTCAAGGCCAGTGGTGTGGCCCGCAGCATGAATTTCGTCAGCAACATCGCGGCGCTGTCGGTGTTCATTTTTTCGGGGCAAGTGGAGTGGATCATCGGCCTGAGCATGGGGCTGTCGGTGATGGTAGGGGCATTCTTCGGCGCGCGCACCGCCATCACCGGCGGCGCGAAATTCATCCGACCTGTATTTATCACCGTGGTACTGGGCTTGACCGTGCGTCTAGCCTGGCAGCACTGGTTCAGCGTGGCCTAAGCGCCGCGCCACATAGAGGTCGATCAGGTAGCGGGCGATGGAACGCGAGGCCGGCAGCGGCGGCAGGTTGTGCACGTTGAACCACTGGGCATCTTCGATTTCATCTTCCTGCCTGACGATGTCGCCACCGGCATATTCGGCGTGGAAGCCGAGCATCATCGAATGGGGAAACGGCCAGCATTGACTGCCGACATACTGAATGTTCTTCACCTCGATGCTGACTTCTTCGCGCACCTCACGAACCAGGCAATCCTCGGCGGACTCACCTGGCTCGGCGAACCCGGCAAGCGTGCTGTAGACCCCCGTGACGAAGCGAGGCGAACGGGCCAGCAGGACTTCATCGCCACGGGTGATCAGCACGATCATGCTTGGTGAGATTCGCGGGTAATGCCGCAAATCGCAGGCATCGCAATACATCGCCCGTTCCCGGGCAATCTGGCCCATGCGTTTGCCACAGCTGCCACAGAAACGGCACTCCCGAGCCCAGGTGCCGATCTGCGCGGCATAGCCCAGGACCTTGTACAGCGTGTGGTCATCCTCGAGCATGAAGGCCCGCAGCCCCTTCCAACTGCAGCCGGGGATGTCCTGTGCGCTGTGCAGTTCCAGCAGATAGACCGGCTCGCCATCCAGGTGGCCAATGCCATGCTCGGCGAGGATCGACAGGTCCTGGCGCTTGAGCCAGTCGCGGGGAAACAGCGCGCCGTTGTCATCGAACAGAAAGCCTTCCGGGCTGCGGGCCACGGCCCAGCCCCCCGGGAGATCGGTATCGAGTACTGCGGTGGTCCAGCGTGAAATCATGATCAATCAATCCTGAAATTCAGGTTTCTGTTTGCTCATATGGGCGGCCATGGCCACGCGCAGGTCGGTCGATTGCAGCATGGCGGCGTTCCAGGTGGCGACGTATTCCAGCCCGTCGTCGATGCGGTGGTCGCGCATGTAGCTGATCATTTCCTTGGTACCGGTCACGGCGATCGGCGACTTGGCGGCGATTTCTCGAGCGATGCCCATGACACCGTCAAGCAGGCTGGCGGTATCACTGTAGACACGATTGACCAGGCCGATGCTGCGCGCTTCGTCGGCACCAAAGGTACGCCCCGTATAAGCGAGTTCACGCAGCATGCCGTCCCCGATGATCCGGGGCAAGCGTTGCAATGTGCCAACATCGGCCGCCATGCCGATATCGATTTCCTTGATGGAGAACTGCGCATCCTCGGCGGCATATCGCATGTCGCAGGCTGAAATCAGGTCGATGGCGCCGCCCAGGCAATAACCCTGGATCGCTGCAAGCACCGGTTTGCGACAGTTGTCCACGGCGTTGAACGAGGCTTGCAGTTGCAGGATCTTGCGGCGCAACAGGCGTGCGTTGCGGCCCACGTCCTTGCCCAGCTCATTGGCCACGGCGGCCAGCATCATCAGGTCGATGCCCGAGGAGAAGTGTTTGCCGGCACCGCTCAATACCACCACGCGCGCTTCGTCGGTGTCGTCGATCCATTGGAAGATTTCGACGATCTCGCTCCAGAACGCGGCGTTCATTGCATTGATCTTGTCCGGTCGATTGATCTGCACATGGGCGATATTGTCTGCAAGTTCGACGGTGAACGCTTGGTATTGCGACATGGCAGTGATCCTTTACCGGCTGAAAAAGAGGCCTGAACTATAACAAGTCAACGCACCGGGTCGTAGACAGTGCATCGGCCAAAAGCGGGACCTGGCTGCCTGCAATGAAAATCCACCCTGTGGCGAGGGAGCTTGCTCCCGCTGGGCTGCGTAGCGGCCCCATTTTTATGAGTGCTTCGCACTCAAGCGGGAGCAAGCTCCCTCGCCACACATTCATCTTTGTCCCTTAAAAAGACAGCGTTGCCGACTCAATCGGGGTTCTCACTCACCTGCATCTGCCCATCCCACCCACCACCCAATGCGGCGATCAGTTGCACACTCGCGATCAACCGGCTCTGCTGCAAGGTCAGCACACTGCGTTCATTACTCAGCGCGGTGGCCTGGACCGTGACGACATCCAGGTAGGCGATCAGCCCTGCCCTGTACTGGTTCTGGGTCAGGCGCAAGGATTCGCGGGCGGCATCCAGGGCCTCCTGGCGCACGCGGGCTTCGTCTTCCAGGACTTTGAGCTGGATCATGTAGTTTTCCACTTCGCGAAAACCGTCGAGCACCGTCTGGCGATAGGTGGCGACCGTCTGGTCGTAGGCCGCAACGGTGCGGTCGACTTCCGCCGAACGCTGGCCGCCATCGAACAGCGTCATCGCCAGCTGCGGTCCCACCGACCAGAAGCGATTCGGCACACTCACCCAGTTATCGTAGGTACTGCTGCTGTAACCGCCGCTCAAGCTCAGGGTCAGGTCCGGGTAATAGGCGGCCTTGGCCACGCCGATGTTGGCGTTGGCGGCCATCACCGAACGCTCCGCCGAGGCAATGTCCGGCCGGCGCTCAAGCAACTGCGAGGGTAGCGCCACGGGGATTTGCGGAAGGGTCGGGATGTCCTGGGTTTCTGCCAGGCTGAATTCGGCCGGCGGCAGGCCGATCAGCACAGCGATGGCGTTTTCGAATTGAGCACGTTGCCAGATCAGGTCGATCAACTCGGCCTGGGTAGTCTTGAGCTGAGTCTGCGCCTGGGCCACCGCATCCCTGCCGGATACGCCCGCGCGGTATTGGTTTTCGGTCATCTTCAGCGAACGCTGATAGTTGTCCACGGTGGTCTGCAACAAGCGCTTCTGCTCGTCGATCACCCGCAATTGCAGGTAGTTTTGCACCAGTTCCGATTGCTGGCTCAGGCGCATGGCGGCCAGATCGGCGAAGCTGGCTTCGGCGCTGGCTTCATTGGCTTGCAGAGTGCGACGCAACTTGCCCCAGACGTCCGCCTCCCAACTGACACCGGCCTGGGCGCTGTAGGTGTCGCGGATGCCACTGGCCGAACTGCTCAGGCTCGAATTACTGCTGCCGGTGCCCTGGCTGGAGCGGTTCTTGCCGACGGTCAGTTCAACGGAGGGGAAGAACGCGCCCCGGGCACTGCGAACCAAGGCCTGGGCCTGACGGTACTGGGCTTCGGCCTGGGCCACGGTCTGGTTGGAGGTGTTGAGTTTCTCCACCAGGCCATTGAGCCGGGCATCGCCGTACAACTCCCACCAGGCACCCCGAGCCAAGGCGTCGCTAGGATTGGCCTGGCGCCAACCCTCAGCCTCCTTGTACTGCACGGGCGCCGCGGCCACCGGGCGCTGGTAATCCGGGCCGATGGCGCAGGCGCTGAGCATCGCCACGCACAGCGTCAGGCTCAGCAGCCGCGAGCCACGGGCGGTCGCCAGCGGTGCGACAAGATTGAAAAGCGAACGGTCGGTCATAGCGGAGTTTCCAGGGCAGCATCAGTGCGCACGCCGCGCCAGCGGTTGAAGCGATGGCGCAGTTTGTCGAGATAAAGGTAAACCACAGGCGTGGTATAGAGGGTCAGGATCTGGCTGAACACCAGTCCGCCGATGATGGTCAGGCCCAGCGGCTGGCGCATCTCAGAGCCTTCGGCACCGCCAAGCAATAGCGGCAAGGCACCGAGGATCGCCGCCAGCGTAGTCATGAGAATCGGCCGCAAGCGCAGCAGGCAGGCGTTGCGGATCGAGTCCTGCGGCGACTGCCCGCCGCGCTCCAGTTGCAACGCCAGGTCGATCATCAGGATCGCGTTTTTCTTCACCACGCCAATCAGCAGGAACAACCCCAACAACGAGATCAGGCTGAACTCGCCGCCCAACAAGTAGATCGACAGCAGTGCGCCGACACCGGCCGACGGCAAGGTGGACAGGATGGTCAGCGGATGAATGTAGCTCTCGTACAACACACCCAACACCAGGTACACCGCCAGCAATGCACCCAGGATCATGAACGGCTGGCTTTTCTGGGTTGCCGCGAACGCATCGGCGGTGCCGGCCATTTTTGCGATGATGTCTTCAGGCATCCCGAGCCTGGCAATTGCCCGCTCGATGGCGGCCGTGCCCTGCTCCACCGTCACCCCCTCGGCCAAATCGAACGATATGTCCTCGGAGGCGAACTGACCCTCATGGCTGACCCGATCATCCTCCAGGCTGCTCTCATAATGCGCGATGGTCGACAGGGGCACCCGCGCGCTGTCAGCGGTAATGACCTGGACCTGATCGAGGGTGCTCGGGTCTTGGGCGTACTTGGGGTTGACCTCCATCACCACCTGATACTGGTTGAGGCTGTCATAGATGGTGGATATCTGCCGCTGGCTGTAGGCGTTGTTCAACACCGAGGTGACCATATCCATGTCGATGCCCAGGCGCTTGGCCTGGTCACGGTCCACCACCAGCGTGATCTGCTGGGCGCCGCCGCCGTCGCGAGCGTCGATAGCGGTCAGCTCCGGCAAGGCCCTGAAGGCCGCCGCGACTTTGGGGTACCACTGGCGTAGCGACGCCAGATCACCGCTCTGCAGGATGTAGGAATACTGCGAGGTGGTCTGCTCACGTCCACCACCAAACTGCAGATCCTGGTCGGCCATCAGCATCAAGCGACCACCCGGCACCAGGGGCATCTCCTTGCGCAAGCGCTCGATGACTTTCTGCGCGGAGATACCACGCTCGTTGATCGGTTTGAGGCGTACCAGCATGAAGGCATTGTTGGTGCCGTTGTTGCCGCCGATGAACCCCGCCACGCTTTCTACGGCTTCATCCTTCAGCACGGCGCGACGAAAGATTTCCATCTTCGGCTGCATGACGTTGAACGAGAGTCCGTCGTCGCCGCGCACGAAACCGATCAACTGGCCGGTGTCCTGCTGAGGCATGAAGGTTTTCGGCACCACCACGTAGAGCGCGATGTTCACCCCTATGGTCACCAGCAGGCTCAGCAAGGTCAGGCGCCGATGGCGCAGCACCCAGTCCAGGCTGCGCGCGTAACCACGGACCATCCGCTCGTTGAGGCGCCGGCTCCAGCGCTGCAAGCGATTCTCCTGCCCCGGCACGTGGGGCTTGAGCCAGCGAGCGCAGAGCATCGGCGTGAGGGTCAGCGACACCACCAGCGAGACCACGATGGCCGCCGCCAGGGTGATGGAGAACTCGCGAAACAGGCTCTCGATAATCCCGCCCATGAACAGGATCGAGAGAAACACCGCCACCAGTGAGACGTTCATCGACAGCAGCGTAAAGCCCACCTCTTCGGCGCCCAGGTAGGCCGCCTTCATCGGCGGGACGCCTTCGTCGATGTGCCGGGAAATGTTCTCCAGCACCACGATGGCGTCGTCCACCACCAGGCCGGTGGCGAGGATCAACGCCATCAACGACAGGTTGTTCAGGGAGAAGCCGTAGAGGTACATCACCGCAAACGTGCCCACCAGGGACACCGGCACCGCCAGGGTCGGGATCAGTGAGGCGCGAAAGTTGCCCAGGAACAGGAACACCACCAGCACCACCAGGGCCACGGCAATCAGCAGGGTCATTTCCGCCTCGTGCAGCGTGGCCTTGATCACCGGTGAGCGGTCCATGGCCAGGTTCAGCTTGACGCTGGCCGGCAGCACGGCCTGCAACGCCGGCAGCTGGTTCTTGATCTCATTGACCGTCTCGATGATGTTGGCGCCAGCCTGACGGTTAATCACCAGCAGCACGGCTGCGTCATCGTTGAAGAAACCGCTGTTGTAGCGGTCTTCGACGCCGTCGGTGACTTTTGCTACGTCCTTGAGGCGCAGCACCGAGCCGTCCTGGTAACGGATGATCAGCGTTTCGTAGTCCTTGGCCTTCTCCAACTGATCGTTGGCCTGGATTTGCCACATGCGCTGTGCGTCCTCGACCGAACCCTTGGGCCGGCGCACGTTGCTGTCGGCAATGGCGCTGCGCACATCATCCAGGGCTACGCCGTACTGGTTGAGCAGTTGCGGCTCCAGTTCGATGCGCACCGCCGGCAAGGAACTGCCACCAATCTGTACCTCGCCCACGCCCGACACTTGGGACAGGCTCTGGGAAAGGATGGTTGAAGCCAAATCGTAGAGCTGACCCTTCTCCAGCACATCCGAGGTCAGCGACAGCACCATGATCGGCGCCTGGGACGGGTTGACCTTCTTGTACGTCGGCATGCTGCGCATGCCGCTGGGCAACAGGTTGCGCGAGGCATTGATGGCCGCCTGCACTTCCCGCGCCGCGCCGTTGATGTCGCGGTCCAGGTCGAATTGCAGGATCACCCGGGTAGAGCCCTGGCTGGAGCGGCTGCTCATGGTGTTGACCCCGGCGATGGCGCCAAAGGAACGCTCAAGCGGCGTTGCCACCGTCGACGCCATCACCTCGGGGCTGGCCCCCGGCAAGTTGGCCTGGACCACGATCACCGGAAAATCCATCTGCGGCAACGGTGCAACCGGCAGCAAGCCAAAGCTCACGCCACCGAGCAGCATGATTGCAAAGCTCAGCAGCATGGTCGCTACGGGGCGACGGATGAAAGGGCCGGAGAGGTTCATGGGTGACAGCTCCAAGCTTCAAGCTGCAAGCTGCAAGAGAAAAGCAAGTCGTGCACAGGCTTTAGCTTGCCGCTAGATACCGTCATACCCGCACCTCTTCCCCATCAGGCTTGGCAAAGCGGCGCCCCAGGCGGTCGAAATACAGGTAAATCACCGGCGTGGTGAACAACGTCAGCACCTGGCTCACCAACAACCCACCCACCATCACCAGCCCCAAAGGCTGGCGCAGTTCGGCGCCGGAGCCCGTGGCGAGCATCAATGGCACCGCACCGAACAGGGCCGCCAGTGTGGTCATCAGGATCGGCCTGAAACGCAGCAGCGCGGCCTGGTAGATGGCCGTCTGCGGGTCCATGCCCTGGTTGCGTTCGGCGTCGAGGGCGAAGTCGATCATCATGATCGCGTTTTTCTTGACGATGCCGATCAGCAGGATGATGCCGATGATCGCGATCATGCCCAGGTCATTGCCGCTGATGATCAGCGCCAGCAAGGCGCCGATGGCCGCCGAGGGCAATGTGGAGAGAATCGTGATCGGGTGGATGTAGCTCTCGTACAGAACGCCGAGCACTATGTACATGGTCACCACCGCCGCCAGGATCAGCAGCAAGGTACTCGACAGCGAGGCCTGGAACGCCTGGGCCGCGCCCTGGAATTGGGTCTGCACCCCGACCGGCATGCCAATGTTCTGCTGGACCTTCTCGATCACGTCCACCGCGTGCCCGAGGGCTACATCGGGCGCCAGGTTGAACGACATCATCACCGCCGGGAACTGGCCGATGTGAGCAATGGCCAACTGGGCCTGACGCTCCTCGACGCGGGCCAGGCTCGACAGTCGCACCTGGCCACCATCGGTGGTCTTGACGTGAATCTGATCCAGCGCCTGCGGCCCGATACGCTCCCCAGCCTGGGCCTGCAACACCACCCGATACTGGCTGGCCTGGGTGTAGATGGTGGAAATCTGCCGCTGGCCGAAAGCGTCATACAGTGCATCGGTGATGTCCGCCACCGATACGCCCAGGCGAGACGCGGCGTCGCGGTCGATCACCAGGTAGACCTGCAGGCCTTTGTCCTGCAAGTCGCTGGCGACGTCGGTCAACTCCGGCTGCCGGGCCAAGGCTTCGACAAGGCGATCGCTCCAGAGGCTGAGCAACTCGGCATCCGGCGAAGACAGGCTGAACTGGTACTGGGTGCGGCTGACCCGGTCTTCGATGGTCAGGTCCTGCACCGGTTGCATGAACAGGCGGATGCCCACCAGCCGGTCCAGTTGCGGCTGCAAGCGGGCGATGATTTCGGTGGCGCTGTCATCCCGTTCGCTGTGGGGCTTGAGATTGATCAGCAAGCGACCACTGTTGAGCGTGGCGTTGTCACCGTCCACGCCGATGTAGGAAGACAGGCTCTGCACCGCAGGGTCGGCCAGGATCACCTTGGCCAGCTGCTGTTGGCGCTCGCTCATGGCGGCGAAGGAAATCGACTGTGGCGCCTGGGAAATACCCTGGATCACCCCGGTGTCCTGCACCGGGAAAAACCCCTTGGGCACGGCCAGGTACAACACCACCGTCAACACCAGGCTGCCCACGGCAACCAGCAGGGTCAGCGGCTGATGCTTGAGCACCCACTGCAACTTGCGACCGTAGGCGGCGATCATCCAGTCGATCCAGGCGCCGCTGGCGCGGTAGAAACGCCCCTGCTCTTGCTCCTTGGGCTCGCGCTTGAGCAACCGGGCACACATCATCGGCGTCAGGGTCAGCGACACCACAAGAGAGATCAGGATCGCCACCGCCAGGGTGATGGCGAACTCGCGGAACAAGCGCCCAACCACGTCGGCCATGAATAGCAACGGGATCAGCACCGCGATCAGCGACAGCGTCAGCGAAATCAAAGTGAAGCCAATCTGCTTCGCGCCCTTGAGCGCGGCCTGCATGGGGCTTTCGCCCTCCTCGATGTAGCGGGCAATGTTTTCCAGCATGACGATGGCATCGTCCACCACAAAACCGGTGGCAATGGTCAGAGCCATCAGCGTCAGGTTGTTGATGGAAAAACCGGCCAGGTACATCACGCCGAACGTGCCGATCAGCGACAACGGTACAGCCACCGACGGAATGATCGTGGCACTGACCCGACGCAGGAACAGGAACGTCACCATGACCACCAGGGCGATGGCGATCAGCAGTTCATGCTGTACGTCGGTGACCGAAGCGCGAATGGTCTGGGTGCGGTCAGTCAGCACCGTAACGTCCAGGCCGGCCGGCAGGTTGTCGGTAATGCTCGGCAGCAAGGCCTTGATCCGGTCTACCACCTCGATGACGTTGGCCCCCGGCTGGCGCTGGATGTTCAACAACACAGCCTGATTTTCGTTGGCCCAGGCGGCAAGGCGTTCATTCTCGGCGCCATCGACGATCTGCGCGACATCCTTGAGGCGCAACGGAGCGCCGTTGGCATAGGCGAGGATCAGCTCGGCGTAGTCCTTGGGCGAGGTCAACTGATCGTTGGCATCGAGCATCGAGACCCGGGTCGGTCCGTCGAAGTTGCCCTTGGGCTGGTTGACGTTGGAGGCGCCGACCAGGGAACGCACATCCGCCAGGTTCAGACCTGCGGCTGCCAGGGCCTCGGGATTGACCTTGATCCTCACGGCCTGGCGCTGGCCGCCGGCGATCGAAACCATGCCGACCCCGCTGATCTGGGCGATTTTCTGCGCCATGCGGGTGTCCACCAGATCATTGAGCTTGGGCAGCAACATGGTCTTGGAGGTGATCGCCAGGGTCAGCACCGGGGTGTCGGCCGGGTTGACCTTGTTGTACACCGGCGGGGCCGGCAGATCGTTGGGCAGCAGGTTGGTGGCCGCATTGATCGCCGCCTGCACCTGTTGCTCGGCGACATCCATGTTGATGTCGAGGCTGAAACGCAGGGTAATCACCGACGCGCCGCCGGAGCTGGTGGACGCCATTTGCGTCAGGCCCGGCATCTGCCCGAACTGCCGTTCCAGAGGGGCGGTCACGGCGCTGGTCATCACGTCGGGACTGGCGCCCGGGTACAGGGTCATCACGCGGATGGTCGGGTAATCGACCTGGGGCAATGCCGACACCGGCAGCAACCGATAGGCGATCAGACCGGCCAGCACGATGGCCAGCATGCTCAGGGTGGTGGCGACCGGGCGAAGGATGAACAGACGCGAGAGGTTCATGCGCCGCCCTTTTTCGCCTTGTCGGCCACGGCCGGTTCAGCCGGGGCCGCCGCCGTTTTGCCCTGCAGGTGTTCGGTCGGCGTGGTGGGCACGTCCTGGCTGTCGTTGACCACATCCACCTCACTGCCTTCCTTCAGGCGATCGGTGCCTTCTAGCACTACTCGATCACCTGCGGCCAGGCCTTCGGTGACTACGGTGTGTTCGCCGTCGCTGGCGCCGATCTTCAGCTTTCTGATGGTGACTTTTTTATCGCCATCCAGGGCGTAGACGAAGGTGCCGTTGGTGCCGAACTGAATCGCAGCGGTCGGCGCCAGGACTACATTTTTGAGGGTGTCGGCCAACAGGTGCACATTGACGAACTGGTTGGGGAACAGCGACTGGTCGCGGTTATCGTAGCGAGCCTTGAACTTCAGGGTGCCGGTGGTGATATCGATCTGGTTGTCCAGGCTTTGCAGTACACCGCTGGCCTGCAGCTTCAGGTCACTACGGTCCCAGGCTTCCACTGGCAGCTTCGCCCCGCTGCGATAGCGGGCAAGCACGGTATCAAGGTTGGTTTCCGGCAGCGTAAACACGACGCTGATGGGTTGCGTCTGGGTGATGACCGCCAGCGCGGTAGTGTCGTTGGCGGCCACCAGATTGCCAACATCCAGTTGCCGCAAACCGACCCGACCGGAGATCGGCGCCCGGATCCTGGTGAATTCCAGATTGAGCTTGGCGTCGTTGACCGCCGCCTGGTTGGTCTTGACCGTGCCCTGGTACTGGCCCACCAAGGCGGCGGCGGTATCAAGGGTCTGTTTGGCGATGCTGTCCTCGGCATACAGGCCACGATAACGCTCGAGGTCTACCTGGGCATTTTTCAGTTGGGCCTGATTCTGCAGCAGCGTGCCTTCGGCCTGGAGCAAGGCGTTCTGGTATGGCCGCGGATCGATTTCAGCCAGCAGGTCTCCAGCCTTGACCATTTGCCCTTCTTCAAAGGCGATCTTGACCAGCTCGCCACCCACCCGGCTGCGCACGTTGATGGTATTGAGGGCCGTGACGGTGCCCAACGCCTTGTAGTAAAGCGGAAAATCACCGGTGACTGCCGGCGCTACCCGAACCGGTACCGGCCCTGTCGCCCCCCCAAACCCTGGCCGCATCCCGCCCGACCGCCCCGCCTGTTCAGCAGGCGCTTTTTGCCCTGCTCCGGGCTTTTGGTCCGTGCCGGCGGGCCAGAACTTCCAGGCCAGCGCCGCGACGATCAATACGACGACCAGGCCAAACAGCCAGCGACGGGATTTGTGGGAAACAGAGGATTGCATGGAATGATCAACCATTGGGCGCGTGGGCTTCTTTTACGGGAGGCTGAACGATAAGCACTGGCGGGTATTTAGAAAAGCGCCTTTACCGGCAATTTACCTTGGGCTTACCTATCGCGTAGTTGGCTAAGGTCTTGAAGCACAAATGAAAACGGCCTGGACAAGGCCAGGCCGTTAACAATTGTAATAAATACTTTATTTCAGTACAGCTAGAGCAGCGTCGTAGTTGGGCTCTTCAGCGATTTCCTTGACCAGCTCGCTGTGCAGCACATTGTCGTTTTCGTCGAGCACCACCACGGCACGGGCGGTCAAGCCTTTGAGCGGGCCATCAGCAATCGCCACGCCATAATTCTCGATGAACTCACTGCCGCGCAGGGTGGACAGGTTCTGGACATTTTCCAGGCCTTCGGCACCGCAGAAACGCGCCTGGGCGAACGGCAGGTCAGCCGAGATGCACAGCACCACGGTGTTGCTCAGTTCGTTGGCCTGGGCGTTGAACTTGCGCACGGAGGTGGCGCAGGTCGGGGTATCGACGCTTGGGAAAATGTTCAGCACTTTGCGCTTGCCGGCGAAATCCTTCAGGGAAACGTCGGACAGATTGCCGGCTACCAGGGAAAAGGCTGGCGCCTTGGAACCGGCTTGTGGCAACTGGCCGTTGACTTGAACCGGGTTGCCTTTGAGGGTGACTTGAGCCATGAACGGATTCCTTCTGACAGGTTTGAAAATGGTGAGGCCGGAGTTAACCATGAAATGGTTCTGCGACCTATGGTTGGACATAAAAAGTCATGGCTTGGCGGTGTAGGAGCTATCGAGTGCAACGAGTCTGCGATCTTTGCCCTGCCAATTGAGTCTAGAGCGAAAGATCGCAGGCTTCGCCAGCGCCTACAGCGACGCCTGTGCGCTATTTAGCCTTGAGCTTCAGAAACGACTGATGCAAGTCCGCTGCCCAACCATCGATCACACCTTTGACATCATCGGGCTTCATCACCTGGGCTTCGTTGGACAACGGCTTACCCGTGCCCTTGCGCACCACCTGGGCGACCACTGCATTGTTGCCGCCGTCGAGAAATACCGCTTCAGTGCCCAAGGTGGTTTCCTGGTCGCGAATACCGCTGGCGGTACTGACCGCGGCCGCCACCAGCGCGATCGGAATCACTTCATAAGGCTTCAGGCCCTCGGTCTTGCTGCTTACGGCGGTGATGGCCGCGCGCATCACCAGTACTCCGGGCCCAGGGCCGGTCGCCAGGGGCAGGGATTTGCCCGCTTCCCGCTTGAGCGCCTGATCGTAGTAACCGGTAATGCCGGACAAGGTGGCCTGGGGGATCTTCACGGTCGGCTGCGGCTTGGGGTAAAGCTGTGTCGGCTCGACGTAAAGGCTGGTGTATTTGCTCAGGTCTGCCGTGGGATCAACCCAGCGCATCACTTCGGCCCCCGACGGCGATTTCTCCTCCTTGAGCCGGCTGTAATCACCCAGAAAGCCGGAGTACTCATCCGGTTGGGTGATCTTGCTGGAGCAACCCGCCAGGGCAAGCGAGGCCATGCACACGGTGCCAATCATTGACGCAAACTTCATGCTGTCACTCCTGTAAGCCACACGAAACGGGGCCGGGAATTACAGGTATAGCCAATGGGCGCGGTTTTGCCTGCTCCGACAGGAACAAGTCACTGGGCAAGCCCTTTGCTCGCCACCGCCTTCAGCCGCGCTCGCGGGGTATCAGGCTCTGCAATTGCTGCGCGAGAAAGTCCGCGTCGAAGGTAAAAGTATCCGGATCCTTCAACCCGTTGGTTCGACGCCATTGCCACTGCAACGAAGGCGGCAGGCAAACCAGCGAGATGCTGCCGTAACGCGTTGCAGTCAGCCCCATGATCGCCAGGGAAATCTGCCCGCCGGCCCCCATTACATCGGGTATGAATTCCACCGGCTTGCCAGTGATGGACAGTGTCAGCTTTTCTGTCTTGAAGCCGGAGGTTTCTGCCGGAACACTCGGCCCGTGGGCCACATACGCCTCACGGGTCAGCGTCAGAAGGCCGGGGGCCAGGACCGGCGCCAGCCATTGCTCGATCTGCCCGTACAACGCCTCGATCTGCGCGGCCCACACCGCCGATTGCGCTTCGTGCTGTTGCTTCTTGTGCGCTTCGCTGTCTGCGTAATGACGAAGCATCTCGCCTAGCTGCTGTACATCGTCCATGCGCTGTTCCTCTGTATAAGGGATGCTGCAAAGCACGATGATGACAGGTTAAAGACCCGGGCGTACGCAAATGCCAACATGCCTGAGCAGACGGATCCTTCAGCGCAGCCGCGCCATGGCCTGGGTATCCACCCATCGCCCGTCACGCACGGCGTAGTCGCGCAGCAGGCCTTCGGTTTCGAAGCCGAACTTGCGGTACAGGCCGATGGCCGCTTCATTGTCGGCGTACACCGTCAGCTCGACCCGGCGCAGGTTCATCCAGTTGTCGGCGACGTCCAGCGCGGCGGCCAGCAGCATCGACCCCACGCCTTTGCCCTGCCAGGCGACAGCCACGCCCATGCCGAGGCTGCCGCAATGGGCCCGACGGATGCGCGAGTACTGCTCCAGCCCCAGATGCCCGATGACTTGGTCTTGATGCAGCGCCACCAGTTTTACCTGACGCTCGTCATCCCCACCCAGACGCTTGCGCCAGATTTCAGGGGACTGGAAAGGCATCTGCAACATCTGACGGGCGACCGCCGGGTCGTTGTAGAGCGCGGTGACCCCACCGATATGAGCTTCATTGAAGCGAGTGAGGCTGATCGAAGGCTCGGACATGCGGCTCCTCCCTGGAGACGTGAAAAGGCCGTTCACTATAAGCCAGCGAACATTCAGGTAACCAGGGTCAAACCTGTGGGAGCAAAGCTTGCTCGCGATTGCGGTGACCCGCTTGTATCGATACTGACTGTGCCGCCGTCTTCGCGAGCAAGCTTTGCTCCCACATGGGCTTGGGTCTCAGTGCTCTCCTCGCCTACTGATGCTGCACCTGAACCATTGAGTTCACCTGCACCCGCGCGTGCATCTGCTCTGCCCCGCCACCGCGGCGCATGCCGCGTACCGGACAGGCGTCGAGGTAGTCCAGGCCGACCGCCAGTTTCAAATGCCGATCCGGACAGGTCAGGCGATTGGTCACGTCGAAGCTGTACCAGCCGTCCTCCAGCCAGGCTTCAGCCCAGGCGTGGCTCGCCAGATGACTTTCATCTTCGGTGCACAGGTAACCGGAGACATAGCGCGCCGGAACCCCCAGGCTACGCGCGCAGGCCAGAAATGCGTGGGTATGATCCTGACAAACCCCCACGCCCCCGGCGAAGGCTTCGGCGGCGGTACTGCTGACCTCGGTCGTGCCCGGGCTGTAGGGCATGCGGGCAGCCAGGCCGTTCATCAAATCGGTCAGCGCCGAGCGATCACGTCGGGCTGCGCATTGCTCCACAGCAAAGGCCGCGAGAGCATCATCGGCCTGGGTGAGGCGGCTGGGGCGCAGAAATGGCAGCGGTGACTGGCTGTCCGGCTCCATCTGCACCGCCTGATGGATTTCCACCTCGCCATAAGCCGTGAGCACCAGAGCGCCATGGGGCTCGTCCATGGTCATCACATGCAGGATGTTGCCGTAGGGGTCGAGCTGGCTGCGCACCAGACGTGGCAATTCCAGATGCCATTGCAGGATGCGTTGGCGCTGAGTGTCCTTGGGAGTCAAGCGCAGGAACTGGATGCTGGTGCACACTTCATCGGCATAGCTATAGGTCGTGTCGTGGCGTATGGAAAGTTTCATACCACCTCCAGATAAGACTCGTGAACGGTCTGGCCCAGGTGGCGAATCTGGCCAATGAGGTCGGTCAGCCATTGATGCAGGCCCGATGCCAGGATCTCGTCGATGCCGGAGTAACGCAGCCGCGCGTTCAGTTCAGCGGCCAGGCGTTGGGCCGGGCGGCCATTGTTGCCCGGCAGGCTGGAGAGGATCTGGTCCAGCTCCTCGATACAGGCATGCAACGAGCGCGGAACGTCGGCGCGCAGCAGCAACATTTCCGAGACCTGCTCGGCGTTGGGCGCATTGCGGTAGATCTCGTTGAACGCTTCAAACGAAGACAACGCCCGCAGCAAGGCGCTCCACTGGTAATAACCGCGTGCCGAGTTGTCGCTGACCTCTTCCGACTCCTCACCAAACATTTCGTAGCGGGCGTCCAGCAGACGCAGGGTGTTGTCCGCCCGCTCGATAAAGGTTCCCAGACGAATGAATCTATAGGCATCGTTGCGCATGATGGTGCCCGACGTCGCGCCACGGAACAGGTGCGAGCGCTCCTTGACCCATTCACAGAAGTGGCTGATGCCGTAGCGGCCCAGACCATTGCTGGCAATGTTGCGCATCTCCAGCCAGGTGGCGTTGATGTTCTCCCACATATCGGCGGTGATGCGTCCACGCACCGCATGGGCATTGGTCCGCGCCGCCCGCAGACAGCTGTAGATGCTTCCGGGGTTGGTTTCGTCCAGTGCGAAAAAATGCAACATGCGTTCGGTGTTCAGCGCGTCATAACGGGCGTTGTAATCGTCCAGCGTGCCGGCCGCCAGCAACGACATCGCCAGCTCGGCATGCCCGTCGCTGCGCCCGGCCTGGGGCATGAGCGACAGCGAGTAACTGACTTCGAGCATGCGCGCCAGGTTCTCGGCGCGCTCCAGGTAGCGGGACATCCAGTAGAGGTCCGAAGCGGTTCTTGAAAGCATGTCTTAGTCCTCCACTACCCAAGTGTCTTTGGTGCCGCCACCCTGGGACGAATTGACCACCAGCGAGCCGTCGCGAAGTGCCACGCGGGTCAGCCCGCCGGGCACCAGGCGAGTTTCCTTGCCCGACAACACGAACGGACGCAGATCGATGTGGCGCGGGGCGATACCGCTCTCGACGAAGGTCGGGCAGGTGGAAAGGCTCAACGTCGGTTGGGCGATGTAGGCTTCGGGGCGGGCCTTGAGGCGTGCGCGGAAGTCTTCGATCTGCGCCGCTGTAGCTGCCGGCCCTACCAGCATGCCGTAACCGCCGGAACCCTGGGTTTCCTTGACCACCAGGTCAGGCAGGTTGGCCAGCACGTGGGACAGATCCTGGGGCTTGCGGCACTGCCAGGTCGGCACGTTCTTCAGAATCGGCTCTTCGGTGAGGTAAAAGCGGATCATCTCGTCGACGTAAGGGTAGATCGATTTGTCATCGGCCACGCCCGTGCCCACCGCATTCGCCAGCACCACGTTGCCTGACCGGTAAACGGCGATCAGTCCGGGGACGCCCAACATGGAGTCGGGGTTGAACGACAGCGGATCGAGGTAATCATCGTCAAGGCGGCGATAGATCACATCCACCTGCTGGGGGCCTGCGGTGGTGCGCATGTAGACATGGTCGTCGCGCACGAACAGATCGGCGCCCTCCACCAGTTCCACCCCCATTTCACGAGCCAGGAACGCATGTTCGAAATAGGCACTGTTGAAACGACCGGGGGTCAGCACCACGGCGGTCGGGTTGTCCAGGGGGCTTGAACTCTTGAGGGTGTCGAGCAACAGATTCGGGTAGTGATCAATGGGCGCCACGCGCTGGGCGGCGAAGAGCTCGGGGAACAGGCGCATCATCATCTTGCGGTCTTCGAGCATGTAGCTCACGCCGCTGGGCGTACGCAGGTTGTCCTCCAGCACGTAATAACTGCCATCACCGTCGCGAACCAGGTCAACACCGGCGATGTGGGCATAAATGCCTCGGTGCAAGTCCAGGCCTTGCATCGCGATTTGATAACCCTCATTGGCGAGCACCTGCTCGGCCGGAATGATTTTTTCCTTGAGGATCCGCTGCCCATGGTAGATGTCGGCCAGAAACATGTTCAGGGCCTGGACCCGCTGAATGCAGCCACGCTCGACCATCTTCCATTCGCTGGCCTTGATGCTGCGAGGAATAATGTCGAACGGAATCAATCGTTCGGTACCCTGCTCGTCACCGTAAAGGGTGAAGGTGATACCGGCTCGATGAAACAGCAGATCGGCTTCGCGACGCCGCTGTTCCAGCAGCTCCAGCGGCGTGTCCGCCAGCCAGCGCGAGAAGGCTTGATAGTGCGGGCGGCAGTCACCCTTTGCATCATACATTTCATTAAAAAAAGCTTGGGGCATAGCCAACTCCCAGCCGCGTTCTACACGGCATTTTTTATCACTTCGTCATTCCAATGGTCCGGCCTTGCTTTGTTTTAATGAGCCCTGTTTTTCTGAGTACCTCGATTGCACCGGTCTCTGATCTGGCCTTTGCGTCTGGATGACGTGCGCCCCCTGATTAAATCTGCGCCGTGAATGCTCCTCTGATAACCCCGCGCTGTAGTGGCCTACTTTCTTGAGCTCTAGCAAAGGCTGTGCCTAAGCCCGGTGCACCAGGACATTGCTGGAGAAACCGTCGTAGATGTACGCCCCCGCGATATTTAGTTTCATTTTTGCGACATACGCTCCTTTATACGCTGAAACGTTTATTTCAGCTTTTTCCTACATGCGCCCGAACGAGTCGAATCGGTGCAATAAGTCAGGTAACAGGTCGGTAATGCCCCGAAAGAGGGAAATTTATACTCACCGCCCTTCAGAGCGCTCAAAAGCGACTCTCCTTTTTAAGCAAGAGACTTATCCCGCACTCAGGATTAAAGCACTCATCAGGCAGAGCGCTCAGCGATCACAGCCCCCCCCCACGCCCCTCACTATCCGGCTCGGCCATTTGTCGCCTCCCTGCGAACAAACTCAAAGCAGACACTTGCGCCAGTAGTATTATGGTATACCATCATACGCACAGACCAATTCCACCCTCCTACGGAGCAGCTCATGAGTTTCGAAATTCGCAAGATCGTCAGCTATGTCGAAGAAACCTTTATCGAAGGCGGCAAGGCCACCGACAAGCCGGTGACCATGGTCGGGTTGGCGGTGGTGATGAAAAACCCTTGGCTGGGCCGTGGCTTCGTTGAAGACCTGAAACCGGAAATCCGCGCCAACTGCTCCGACCTCGGTGCGCTGATGGTCGAGCGTCTGGTGGGCATCATCGGTGGCGCGGAAAAAATCGAAGCCTATGGCAAGGCCGCGGTGGTGGGTGCCGACGGTGAAATCGAGCACGCCTCGGCCGTGATCCACACCCTGCGCTTTGGCAACCATTACCGTGAAGCGGTGAAAGCCAAGAGCTACCTGAGCTTCACCAATAAACGTGGCGGCCCCGGCACCTCGATCCAGATCCCGATGATGCACAAGGACGACGAAGGTCTGCGCTCGCACTACATCACCCTGGAAATGCAGATCGAGGATGCACCACGCGCCGACGAAATTGTTGTGGTGCTGGGTTGCGCCGATGGCGGTCGCCTGCACCCGCGCATCGGCAATCGCTACATCGATCTGGAAGAACTGGCCGCCGAGAAGGCGCAGTGATCCAGCCTGGGCAACCACTATAAAAAAGGCATGCAGGAGCGCTCCATGATTCGGCTCACCGCTGAACTCACCCCGGCCGGCACCAGTTATCTGGCGACCGGCCAAGGCCAGCCCGTGGTCTTGATCCACGGCGTGGGCCTGAACAAAGAAATGTGGGGCGGCCAGATCGTTGGCCTGGCCACAAAATACCGCGTGATTGCCTATGACATGCTTGGTCACGGGGCCAGTCCGCGTCCCGAAAGCGGCACCGGCCTGCTGGGTTACGCCGACCAGTTAGTGGAGCTGCTCGACCACCTGCAAGTGCCCCAGTCGACAGTGATCGGTTTCTCCATGGGCGGCCTGGTGGCCCGTGCGTTTGCCTTGCATTATCCGCAACGCCTGCAAGGCCTGGTGGTCCTTAACAGCGTATTCAACCGCAGCGCCGAGCAGCGTGCCGGGGTCATCGCCCGCACCGCCCAGGCCGCCGAACATGGCCCGGACGCTAACGCCGAGGCCGCGCTGTCACGCTGGTTCAGCCGCGAGTATCAGGCCGCCAACCCGGCGCAGATTGCCGCCCTGCGCCAGACCCTGGCAGGAAATGATCCTCAGGGTTACCTGACCACCTATGAACTGTTTGCCACCCAGGATATGTACCGCGCCGACGACCTGGGCAGCATCACGGTGCCAACGTTGATTGCCACCGGCGAACTGGACCCGGGCTCGACGCCGGAAATGGCCCGTGAACTGGCCGAGCGAATTCCCGGTGCAACGGTTGCCGTGCTTGACGAGCAGCGGCATATGATGCCGGTAGAATCGCCGCGCCTGGTCAACCAGTTGCTGCTGGAATTTCTCGACAGCGCAAATACCCGACAAAATCCAATAAAGGGGATCGTTGCATGACACTCGCACGCTTTTCGATGTGCATCGGCGGTGAATGGGTCGATGCCCTGTCCGGCAAGACTTTCGAAAGCCTGAACCCGGCCCTGGCCAAGCCCTGGGCCGAGTTGCCCGATGCCGACGAAGCCGATGTCGAGCGCGCCGTGCAGGCTGCACAGACGGCGTTCGAAAGTCCTGCCTGGCGTGGCTTGACCGCCACCGCTCGCGGCAAACTGCTGCGGCGTCTGGGCGACCTGATCGCTGAAAACAAAGAACAACTGGCCCAACTGGAAAGCCGCGACAACGGCAAGCTGATCCGTGAAACCCGCGGGCAGGTCGGTTACCTGCCGGAGTTTTTCCATTACACCGCGGGTCTGGCCGACAAACTTGAGGGCGGCACCCTGCCCCTCGACAAACCGGACCTGTTTGCCTACACCGTGCACGAAGCGATGGGCGTCGTTGCAGCGATCATTCCCTGGAACAGTCCGCTGTACCTGACCGCGATCAAGCTAGCCCCGGCGCTGGCGGCCGGCAACACCATCGTGATCAAACCCTCCGAGCACGCTTCGGCCACCATCCTGGAGCTGGCTCGCCTGGCCTTGGAAGCCGGAATACCGCCGGGAGTGGTCAATGTCGTCACCGGCTACGGCCCGAGCACCGGCGCCGCCCTCACCCGTCATCCGCTGGTGCGCAAGATCGCCTTCACCGGTGGCGCCGCCACGGCCCGGCATGTGGTGCGCAGCAGTGCTGAAAACTTCGCCAAGCTGTCGCTGGAGCTGGGCGGAAAATCACCCAATATCATCTTCGCCGACGCCGACCTGGACAGCGCCATCAATGGCGCGATAGCCGGGATCTACGCCGCATCGGGACAGAGTTGCGTCTCTGGTTCGCGACTGCTGGTGCAGGATGAAATCTACGATGAGTTCGTCTCGCGCCTGGTAGAGCGGGCCCAGCGCATCCGCATCGGCAACCCTCAGGAAGATGCCAGTGAGATGGGCCCGATGGCCACCGCGCAGCAACTGGCAGTGGTCGAAGGTCTGGTGGCCGACGCTATCGCTGAGGGCGCTCGTCTTCGCTTGGGCGGCAAGCGCCCAGCGAACCTGGGCGAAGGCTGGTTCTACGAGCCGACCCTGTTCGAATGCGACCGCAACTCCATGAAGATCATGCAGGAAGAAGTGTTCGGCCCGGTGGCGTCGGTCATTCGTTTCAAGGATGAAGCCGAGGCATTGGCGATTGCCAACGACTCGCAGTTCGGCCTCGCCGCCGGTATCTGGACCCGCGACCTGGGCCGCGCCCATCGCCTGGCCCGGGACGTGCGTTCGGGGATCATTTGGGTCAACACTTACCGCGCGGTCTCGGCCATGGCGCCCATTGGCGGCTTCAAGAACAGCGGCTACGGACGCGAGAGCGGCATCGATTCGGTGCTCGCTTATACCGAACTCAAAACGGTGTGGATCAATCTCTCTCAGGCGCCCATGCCTGACCCGTTCGTGATGCGCTAGGAGTCCTGAGAAATGATCGAGCCCGGCATTTACAAAGAAGTCATGAGTTCGTTCCCATCCGGCGTCACGGTGGTGACCACCCTGGACCCAGACGGCAATATCGTCGGCATCACCGCCAGCGCCTTCAGCGCGCTGTCGATCGACCCGGCGCTGGTGCTGTTTTGCCCCAACTACGCCTCCGACACCTACCCGATCCTGCGTGACAGCAAACAGTTCGCGATCCACCTGCTGTCCGCCGACCAGACCGCCGAAGCCTATGCCTTCGCCGGAAAAGGCAAGGACAAGGCCAAGGGTATCGACTGGCACCTGAGCGAGCGCGGTAACCCGCTGCTGAGCAAAGCCACAGCGATCATCGAGTGTGAACTGTGGCGCGAATACGATGGTGGTGACCACGCGATCATCGTCGGCGCGGTGAAAAACCTGATCCTGCCCGAGCAGCCGGTGACGCCGATGATCTACCACAAAGGCAAGCTCGGCCCACTGCCGGTGCTGGCCTGAGTCTTCCGGGCGCAGATCCAATGTGGGAGCGCCCCATTTTCTCAGGAGCCGGCATGAGCCAAGCAGACGTGCAACTGCACAACCAACCTCTATCGACGATGTTGAGAGCACACCACGATGAGCAACGACAAATATGAACAAGGCCTGAAGATCCGCACCCAAGTGCTGGGCGAGGACTACGTCAACCGCTCCATCGAGAACGCCGACGATTTCACTCGCCCCTTGCAGGAAATGGTCACCGAATACTGCTGGGGCCATGTCTGGGGCCGTGAGGGTTTATCGCTCAAGGAACGCAGCATGATTAATCTGGCCATGATCTCGGCGCTCAATCGTCCGCACGAACTCAAGCTGCATGTGCGTGGCGCCTTGCGTAACGGCCTGAGTCGTGAGCAAATACGCGAAATTCTGCTTCAGGTCGGCATCTATTGCGGCGTCCCTGCTGCCGTAGACAGTTTCCGGCTCGCCCGTGAAGCCTTCGCCGAAGCCGATGCCGAGGCCTCCAGTTAACCCTCGGCTGTTTGATCTGAGCGGGCAAGCCTCTTGCCCCTTCTGCATGGACAGCCACATTACAGAGCGGACCCGATGAAACGCCTGCCACTCGACGACAGCTTCAAGGTCAATCGCAACCCCGTTACCCTGCGCGAAATCGTGCTGGATAAACTGCGAAGCGCCATCATGAATTTCCAGCTTCTGCCGGGAGATCGTCTGGTCGAACGCGATCTGTGCGATCGCCTGGGCGTGAGCCGCACGTCGGTGCGCGAAGCCTTGCGTCACCTCGAATCCGAAGGGCTGGTGGAATTCGCCGATGCCAAGGGCCCACGAGTCGCGATCATCACGTTGGCCGATGCCGGCGACATCTATGAACTGCGCTGTGTACTCGAGGGTTTGATCGTTCAGCTGTTCACCCTGCGGGCCAAGGACAAGGACATCAAAGCGCTGGAAAAAGCCCTGGAGGAGAACCGCAAGGCCCTCAAGGACGGCGAACTGCAACAGGTCATCGATTCAGTACAGGGTTTCTACGATGTGCTGCTGGAAGGCTCCGGCAACCATGTTGCCGCCACTCAGTTGCGCCAGTTGCAGGCCCGGATCAGCTATCTGCGGGCGACCTCGGTGTCCCAGCAGAACCGTCGCGGTAGCAGCAACCAGGAAATGGAACGCATGGTCGAGGCAATCAAGAGTGGCGATCCC
This sequence comes from Pseudomonas sp. P105, assembly GCF_032614175.1. Classification (NCBI taxonomy): domain Bacteria; kingdom Pseudomonadati; phylum Pseudomonadota; class Gammaproteobacteria; order Pseudomonadales; family Pseudomonadaceae; genus Pseudomonas; species Pseudomonas sp. P105. The sequence goes on along the minus strand of NZ_CP126693.1, from coordinate 2,675,152 downwards.
CTGGCCGCCCACCAGGCTTGTGTCGACCATGTGCGCGCCGCCGCCAAGGTCGCCCTGGAGTACCTCAAGCGCCAGCAGGAAGAAACCGGCGACATCCCTGAAATCACGGCGCCCATCGCCCTCAAAGAACCTCGCATAGGTCGCTGATCATGTTCAGCCCCAGCTTTTGTCCAAGGTGCGGCGGCAGCGACTTGAGTCACCGCCTTCCAGCGGGCGATACCCACGAACGCCTGATGTGCGGTGGCTGTGGCTATATCCATTATGTGAATCCGAAGATCATTGCCGGCTGCATCATCGAGCAGGACGGTAAGTACCTGCTGTGCCAGCGCGCAATTCCTCCGCGCCCCGGCACCTGGACGCTGCCGGCGGGCTTCATGGAGGGCGGTGAGACCACCGAGCAGGCGGCACTGCGCGAAGTCTGGGAAGAGACCGGCGTTCGCGCGGACATTCTCTCGCCCTACTCGATCTTCAGCGTGCCGAAAATCAGCGAGGTGTACATCATCTTTCGCGCCATCGCGCTGGAGATCACTGGCCAGTTCGGCCCGGAAACCCTCGCTTGCCAGTTCTTCGCCCCTGAAGATATTCCGTGGGACAGTATTTACTACCCGGCCATCCGCCAGATCCTCGAACGCTACATCGAGGAACGCCAGGCCGGGGTCTACGGCATCTACATTGGCAACGACGACAGCGGCAAGATTCATTTCATCCGCTGACAGGCCTCAGGGCGCAATACCCTCGACGATGATCACCTCAGCCTTGGCTACGTCCAGGCGATAGCGCTTGGCCGCCTGATACTGCTGCGAGTGATAACAGGCCAGCGCCTGCTCGTAAGAATCGAACTCGATCACCACGCTGCGTTGCGGCGTGGCCCGGCCTTCCATCGCCTTGCTACGCCCGCCCCGGGCCAGCATCCGTCCGCCATACAGAGCAAACGCCGCTGGCGCCCGCTGGGTGTATTGGCTGTATTGATCGGGGTCGGTGACATCTACATGAGCAATCCAGTACGCCTTCATAGTGACCTCTCGGTTTATTCTGTATTATGGTATACCACAGGTATTTTAACCTGACACCGAGAATTCCAGCATGGCCTTCAACAGCATCGAAGAAATCATCGAAGACTACCGACAAGGCAAGATGGTGCTCCTGGTTGACGACGAGGATCGGGAGAACGAAGGCGACCTGTTGCTGGCCGCCGACCGCTGCAGCGCCGAAGCCATCAGCTTCATGGCTCGCGAAGCGCGCGGATTGATCTGCCTGACCTTGACCGACGAACACTGTCAGCGCTTGGGCCTGGAGCAAATGGTGCCCAGCAATGGCAGTGTCTTCAGCACCGCCTTCACCATATCCATCGAGGCGGCCGTTGGCGTGACCACCGGCATATCCGCTGCCGACCGCGCGCGCACCGTTGCCGCGGCGGTCGCTGTCGGCGCCGGTCCCGCAGACCTGGTGCAGCCGGGCCATATCTTTCCGTTGCGCGCCAAGGAAGGTGGCGTGCTGACCCGCGCCGGTCACACCGAAGCCGGTTGCGACCTGGCGCGCCTGGCAGGCTTCACACCGGCGTCGGTGATCGTCGAAGTGATGAACGACGACGGCACCATGGCCCGCCGTCCTGACCTTGAGATTTTTGCCCACAGGCACGGGATCAAGATCGGCACCATCGCCGACCTGATCCACTACCGCTTGAGCACCGAGCACACCGTGGTGCGCATCGGTGAACGCGAATTGCCCACGGTGCACGGTACCTTTCGCTTATTCACCTTCGAAGACCGCATCGAAGGCGGTGTGCACATGGCGATGGTGATGGGCGATATTCGCCGGGAAGAACCGACCTTGGTGCGAGTGCACGTGATCGACCCGCTGCGGGACCTGGTGGGTGCCGAATACAACGGGCCTTCCAATTGGACGCTGTGGGCGGCCCTGCAACGGGTCGCCGAAGAAGGCTGCGGCGTGGTGGTCGTACTGGCCAATCACGAATCGTCCCAGGCGTTGCTCGAGCGCGTCCCGCAGCTGACTCAGCCGCCACGCCAGTTCAGCCGGTCGCAATCGCGCATCTATTCTGAAGTAGGCACCGGTGCGCAGATTCTCCAGGACCTGGGCGTCGGCAAGTTGCGGCACCTGGGGCCGCCGCTCAAATACGCGGGGTTGACGGGGTATGACCTGGAGGTGGTGGAGAGTATTCCCTTTACCGGATAAGCATGAGGCACCACCGTCCTCTGTGGGAGCGAGCCTGCTCGCGATAGCGGTGTGTCAGTCAACATTTGAGACCGATAGGTCTACCGCTATCGCGAGCAGGCTCGCTCCCACAGAGATTGCAGAAATCCCGGCAAGACAGATAGCCGGTACGGCAAAATGCTTGCAGAAAGTTTGGAATACCATAATATGATATTCCATAGACCGGCCACTCCAGCTAAGTGCACCCAACCGGGCAAGCACGCGAAACCAGCCCTTGGCCCGGTCGCCTGCAAGGCCAGATGGACCTGAAGCTCCCGATAAGCGGGTAAACACAAGCCCGCTCAATAAACACAACAATGAGGGCGTGAAAATGGTGTTGAAGAAAAGTGCAGCCGCAATTTTTTTTGCAGGTCTGCTGAGCGTTACCAGCCAGGCATCGATGGCGGCCGAAAGCATCAACTTCGTCAGTTGGGGCGGCAGCACCCAGGACGCCCAGAAGCAGGCTTGGGCCGCCCCGTTCAGCAAGGCCAGCGGCATCACCGTGGTCCAGGATGGTCCGACCGACTACGGCAAACTCAAGGCCATGGTCGAAAGCGGTAACGTGCAGTGGGACGTGGTAGATGTCGAAGCGGACTTTGCCTTGCGCGCCGCCGCTGAGGGTTTGCTCGAACCCCTGGACTTCTCGGTCATCGAACGCGACAAGATCGATCCACGCTTCGTGTCCGATCACGGCGTCGGCTCGTTCTACTTCTCGTTCGTCCTCGGCTACAACGAAGACAAGCTCGGTTCCGGTAAACCTGAGGACTGGTCCGCGCTGTTCGACACCAAGACCTACCCTGGCAAACGCGCCCTGTACAAGTGGCCAAGCCCTGGCGTGCTTGAACTGGCTCTGCTGGCCGACGGCGTTGCAGCGGACAAGCTTTACCCACTGGACCTGGACCGCGCCTTCAAAAAACTCGACACCATCAAAAAAGACATCGTCTGGTGGGGCGGCGGTGCCCAGTCCCAGCAACTGCTTGCCTCCGGCGAAGCCAGCATCGGGCAGTTCTGGAATGGCCGTATCTATGCGCTGCAGCAGGACGACGCCCCCGTCGGCGTAAGCTGGAAACAAAACCTGGTCATGGCCGACATCCTGGTCATTCCAAAAGGCTCGAAAAACAAGGCCGCGGCCATGAAGTTCCTGGCCAACGCCAGCAGCGCCAAGGGCCAGGCGGACTTTTCCAACCTGACCGCTTACGCGCCGGTCAACGTCGACAGCATCGCACGCCTGGATTCGGTGCTCGCTCCCAACTTGCCGACCGCCCACGCCAAGGATCAGATCACACTTGATTACGCGTACTGGGCCAAGAACGGTCAGGACATCGCGACACGGTGGAACGAATGGCTGGTGAAATGAAAATTTCGGCAACGGCAACTCCTCGCACCGGGAGCGCCCCTGGCGCTGCCGGCGCGGCAACCGCCAAGGCAGCGATGGTCGCGCAAACGCCGTCGCTGGCACAGCGCTGGCGCGGGGCCGGCAATCTGCTCCCCGCCCTGCTGTTCCTGGGCCTGTTCTTCCTGGCGCCGTTGATTGGGTTGCTGCTGCGTGGCGTGCTGGAACCGGTGCCCGGGCTGGGCAACTACGAGCAATTGTTCGCCAATTCGGCCTATGCAAGGGTGTTGTTCAACACCTTTTCGGTAGCCGGGCTGGTGACGCTGTTCAGCCTGTTGCTGGGCTTCCCCCTGGCCTGGGCCATCACCCTGGTGCCTCGAGGCTGGGGCCGCTGGATGCTGAACATTGTCTTGCTGTCGATGTGGACCAGCCTGCTGGCCCGTACTTATTCCTGGCTGGTGCTGCTGCAAGCCTCCGGGGTGATCAACAAGACGCTGATGGCGCTGGGCATCATCGACCAACCGCTGGAGATGGTGCACAACCTCACCGGCGTGGTCATCGGCATGAGCTACATCATGATCCCATTCATTGTCCTGCCGTTGCAGGCGACCATGCAGGCCATCGACCCGATGATCCTGCAAGCCGGCTCCATCTGCGGCGCTAGCCCGTGGACCAACTTCTTCCGGGTGTTCCTGCCGCTGTGCCGGCCGGGTCTGTTCTCCGGCGGGTTGATGGTGTTCGTGATGTCGCTCGGTTACTACGTGACCCCGGCGTTGCTGGGCGGTGCGCAGAACATGATGCTGCCCGAATTCATCATCCAGCAGGTGCAGTCGTTCCTCAACTGGGGCCTGGCCAGTGCCGGCGCTGCCTTGTTGGTGGTGATCACCCTGGTGTTGTTCTACTTCTACCTGAAGCTCCAGCCGGAATCCCCGGTGGGTGCCAGCAACGCGAGGTAAGCCGTCATGCTCCTGACCCCCAATGCCATGAGCCGGCGCATGCGGTTCGGTCTGTACTTCACCACTGGCCTGATTGCGCTGTTCCTGCTGTTGCCGATCGTGTTCATCGTGCTGCTGTCGTTCGGTTCGTCCCAGTGGCTGGTCTTCCCGCCACCGGGCTGGACATTGAAATGGTACGGCCAGTTTTTCTCCAATCCCGACTGGATGAGCGCGGCATTGACCAGCCTCAAGGTCGCGGTACTGACCACCGTCTGCGCTGTCGCCCTGGGCCTGCCGACCGCATTTGCCCTTGTACGTGGACGCTTCCCCGGCCGGGAAATGCTCTACGGCCTGTTCACCCTGCCGATGATCGTGCCACTGGTGATCATCGCAGTGGCGGTGTACGCGCTGTTTCTCAAACTCGGCTACACCGGCACGATGTTCGCGTTCGTGGTCAGCCACGTCATCGTCGCGCTGCCGTTCACCATCATTTCGATCATCAATTCGTTGAAGCTGTTCGACCAGTCCATTGAGGACGCTGCGGTGATCTGCGGCGCCTCACGCCTGCAAGCGGTGTTCAAGGTGACCTTCCCGGCGATCCGCCCAGGCATGGTCGCCGGTGCCCTGTTCGCGTTCCTGGTGTCGTGGGACGAGGTGGTGCTGAGCGTCATGATGGCCAGCCCGACCTTACAAACCCTGCCAGTAAAGATGTGGACCACCCTGCGCCAGGACCTGACGCCTGTGATCGCCGTCGCTTCGACGCTGCTGATCGGCCTCTCGGTTTTGGTGATGGTGATCGCCGCCGCCCTGCGCCGGCGCAATGAAATCAGCGCCTGAGCGCCTAGGAGAACACGATGAGTGCCGTCAAAGACCCCGCACAACAGAACAACAAGACTCTGGTCAGCCTGCGCAACCTGAACAAGCACTACGGCGACTTTGCTGCCGTGGACGACATCTCCCTGGACATCCAGGACGGTGAATTCCTGACTTTTCTGGGCTCCAGCGGCTCGGGCAAAAGTACCACGCTGTCGATGCTGGCCGGGTTCGAGACCCCCAGCAGTGGCGAGATCCTGGTGGACGGCAAATCCCTGGTAAACGTTCCACCCCACAAACGCGACATCGGCATGGTGTTCCAACGGTATTCGCTGTTCCCGCATTTGTCGGTGCGTGACAACATTGCCTTCCCGCTGGCGATCCGCAAACTGGCCGCTGCTGAACGTGATCGTCGCGTCGACGCCATGCTCAAGCTGGTGCAGCTTGAGCAATTTGCCCACCGCCGCCCTTCGCAACTGTCCGGCGGCCAGCAGCAGCGCGTGGCGATTGCCCGGGCGCTGGTCTACGAACCACGCATTTTGTTGATGGACGAGCCTCTCGGCGCCTTGGACAAAAAGCTTCGCGAAGACCTGCAGGATGAACTGCGTCAGTTGCATCGTCGCCTGGGCATCACCATCGTCTACGTCACGCACGACCAGGAAGAAGCCATGCGCCTGTCCCAACGCATTGCCATCTTCAGCCACGGCAAGATCGTCGGCCTGGGCAGCGGCTACGACCTCTATCAGAACCCACCGAATGCCTTTGTCGCCTCGTTTCTAGGCAATTCCAACTTTCTCAAGCTCAAGGCCCAGGGCAACGCGGTGGCGACGTTTGAAGACCAGTCCTTGTCTATTCGCCTGACCGCCGGTCTGCAAAGCGATCAGGCTGTATTGCTGATGGTGCGCCCGGAAAAAGCCTTGGCCCTGAGCGTCGAACAAGCCGCCCAGGAGCCCTTGGCGGCCGGCTGGAATGAGGTCTCGGCCAAGGTCGTCGAGGTGCTGTTTCTCGGTGAGAGCCAGACCTGCAGCGTGGTGACTTCGGGCGGCACTGCCATGACGGTCAAAGCGCTTTCCGCCGCCGGCATGCCCCTCAAGACCGGCGACCCGGTGCGCGTGCGCTGGGCCACGACCGATGCGTGCGTCTACACCCAATGGGCCGAAAGCGACCTCAACAAGGCCGCCGGGGCTCATTGAGGAACCGCGTCATAACCGAATTGCGTACGAGGACTGCTAAATGATCGATGCCAGCGTTTACAAACAAGTCATGGGCTCGTTTCCGTCCGGTGTGACAGTGATCACCACACTCGATGACGACGGGCACATCGTGGGCCTCACCGCCAGTGCCTTCAGCTCATTGTCGATGGAGCCGGCCCTGGTGCTGTTTTGCCCCAACTACAGCTCCGATTCCTATCCGGTGCTGATCAAGAACAAGCGCTTCGCCATTCACCTGCTCTCCGGTGGACAACAGAACGAAGCCTACGCATTCGCCCGCAAAGGCAAGGACAAGGCCCAGGGCATCGAATGGACCCTGAGCGAGTTGGGTAACCCGCTGCTGAGCAACGCCACCGCCATCATCGAATGTGAACTGTGGCGCGAATACGAAGGCGGCGACCACGCCATTATGGTCGGGGCCGTGAAGAACCTGATCGTGCCGCAACACACACCAGGGCCGCTGGTTTACTGCCACGGCAAGATGGGCGCCCTGCCCGTCCTCGCCTGAACCGATCGCCAACCATAAGAGAAAGCGCCATGAAATTTTCCCTGTTCGTACACATGGAGCGCTGGGACGAAAGCGTCAGCCATCGCCAGTTGTTCGAAAACCTGAGCGAGCTGACCCTGATGGCCGAGGCCGGCGGTTTCAGCACCGTGTGGATCGGCGAGCACCACGCCATGGAGTACACCATTTCGCCAAGCCCGATGCCATTGCTGGCGTACCTGGCCGGCAAGACCACCACGATTCACCTGGGCGCAGGCACCATCATCGCGCCGTTCTGGCACCCGCTGCGGGTGGCCGGCGAATGTGCGCTGCTGGATGTGATCAGCAATGGCCGCATGGAAGTCGGTCTGGCCCGGGGCGCCTATCAAGTGGAATTCGACCGCATGGCGGGCGGCATGCCCGCCTCCTCCGGCGGCCAGGCTCTGCGGGAAATGGTCCCGGTGGTGCGTGCCCTGTGGCAAGGCGACTACGCCCATGACGGCGAAATCTGGAAATTCCCCACCTCCACCAGCGTGCCCAAGCCGATTCGCAAACCCCATCCACCGATGTGGATCGCCGCCCGCGACCCGGATTCCCACAACTTTGCCGTCGCCAATGGCTGCAACGTCATGGTTACGCCGCTGATGAAGGGTGATGAAGAAGTCCTGGACCTGAAGAACAAGTTCCAGGCTGCCCTGGACAACAACCCTGACGTGCCGCGTCCACAACTGATGGTGCTGCGTCACACCCACGTGCATGCCGCCGACGATCCCGAAGGCTGGAAAATCGGCGCCCAGGCAATCTCCAAGTTCTACCGCACCTTCGATGCCTGGTTCGGCAACAAGCAAGTTCCGGTCAACGGCTTTCTGGCACCAAGCCCGGAAGAAAAATTCGCCGAGCGTCCGGAGTTCCAGCTGGAGAACATTCGCAAGAACACCATGATCGGCACCCCGCAGCAGATCATCGAACGGATCAAGTATTACCAGGAACTGGGCGTGGATGAGTTCAGCTTCTGGTGCGACAACAGCCTGTCCCATGCCGAGAAGAAGAAGTCCCTGGAGCTGTTTATCCAGCAGGTGGTGCCGGCCTTCAATTGATATCCAACCCTGGAACCCACGGGGTCAGTTCCACCGTCATCGCGAGCAGGCTCGCTCCCACAGGGGGGCTATGGCGTTCACATAATGAGTGAACACCCGCGGCCAATGTGGGAGCGAGCCTGCTCGCGATGGCGGCCTGACTGAGACAACGATGTCATATCTGCCAAATTCCCCCACTTCCCCGTCGCCGCCCCGCAAACCTCTGTTCAGCGCCGATAAACCCCAATAACTTAACCGTTCAACGGATCAACTCTGATTAAGGATGATGGGCGTGGGGAGTTATCGGTTGCTGCTGGCCATGCTCGTGGCGATTTCCCACATGGGCGTGATGTTCGTAGGCTTCAACCCCGGCGTTGTTGCCGTGGTGTCGTTTCTGATTATCAGCGGTTTTGTGATGACGCCCTTGATCGACAGGAGCTACAACGTCCCAGGGAAAATCGGCCTGTTCTACCTTGACCGATTGTTGAGACTTTACCCGCAGTTCCTTCTGTATTTCGTCCTCTCCTGCGCGGTGATTCATTTCCTGCTGCCGGGCACGCCACAGGCGGCGGCGCTGACAATCGAAAACATCGCCACCAGCCTGCCCATCGTGCCGCTGGGTTTCTATATGTTCGGCATCACTGTGCCGGAGATCCTGCCACCTGGCTGGTCTCTGGGGCTGGAGATGTGCTTTTACCTGCTGATCCCGTTTCTGATCCTTTATAAGGCCCGAGGCATTGCGTTCGCGGTGTCCGTAACGGTTTTCCTGGTCGCCTCGCTGGGCTACGTCAACACCGACATCTACGGCTACCGTCTACTGCCGGGCGTGTTGTTCATCTTCCTGTGCGGCAGCTACCTGTACCACGCCCAGCCCAAAGGACTATGGGTCGCCTCCATCACCACGGTCGTGGCAGCGATAATGTTCCTGGCCATTGTTGTCGGGTTCATTCCCCGCCGCCCCTTCAACGCAGAAGTAACCTTGGGCATAGTCTTGGGTGTGCCGGCGGTGCATGTGCTCAGCAGGCTCAAGCATCACTGGATGGATGAGTTTCTGGGGAATATCAGCTATGGCGTGTTCCTCAACCATTTTGTGGTGATGTACGTATTGCGGGCGTTCTGGCCGGTTGAGTACAGCGCCCTGATGATTACACTGGTGCTGGTGTTGTCGCTGGCATTGAGTGGCTTGTCGTATTACTGCGTTGAGCGACCGGCGCTGAAGCTGCGCCACGCGTTGAGGGCGGGCGCTAAACGTGACATCACGCAGGTACCCGTTGGCCGCACACTGGCTTAGCCGCTGGCCCCGAATAAAAAAATGCCCGGAACTCGGTTCCGGGCATTTTTTGTTTTCAGTACAGCGCACTCAGAACGTCACGCTGGCACTCAGGCGGGCGGTACGCGGTTCGCCGACATTGACCTGCAATTGGCTGCCGGTGGAAGACGGGTAGTAATGTTTATCGAACAGGTTGTCCACGTTCAACTGCAACGAGGTCTTGTGCCCCAATACCGGTGACTCCCAGCGCAGGAAGGCATCAGCCACGGTGTAGCTGCTGAGCCAGAAATCGTTGGCGTTGTTGGCGGCGCGCTCGCCGACGTAACGGGCACCGGCGCCGGCGTGCCAGGCGCCGAATTCGGCAGGCACGTTCAGGTGGTGGGTCAGGTACAGGCTGGCGGTGTGCTTGGGTGCGTTGGCCAGGCGGTGGCCTTCGTCATCCGGATCGTCGAGGATTTCCGTGTGGGTGTAGGCGTAGGTGCCGATCAGATCCCAACGCTCGGCCAGACGACCGGTGACGTCGAGTTCCAGACCTTGGGAGCCGACTTTGCCGGCGGCTTCTGCCAACGTGACGCCATTGACCGTGGAGGACGTTACGACGTTCTTCTTCACGATGTCATACAGCGCAAGGTTGATGTTCAGGCCCGGTAGCGGGTCGTATTTGGCGCCGATTTCATAACTGCGGCCCTCCTCTGGATCGAAGGTGTTGCCGGCATCGTCCACGTCATCGTTGGGCTTGAAGGAGCGACTGTAGTTGCCATACAGCGACAGGTTGTCGGTGGCTTTGTAGACCAGTCCCAGGAACGGTACAAAAGCGTCGCCGTTGTCATCGCGGTTGACCACATAACGGCTGCCCAAACCTTGGTCGCTGTATTGATCGTAATGCTGGTAGCGGCCACCCAAGACTAGAATCCAGTGGTCGTCGAGGTGCCAGTTGTCCTTGAGATAAACGGAGCTGGAGGTCAACTGGTTACTCAGGTCGCTTTGGGGAGCACTGATCTGGCTTGGCTCTGGCAGGTTGCCGTAGGTCGGCGAAGTGATGTCGAAACCACCCTGAGCAGTATTGCGGTAGGTCTTGCCACGAAATTGGTCAGACACTTGATTGTCAGCCCCAACCAGCAGGTCATGACGCTGACCAAACAATTGCTGCCTGCCGATGAAATCCCAGCTGGCGTAGCGGGTTTCATCGTCATAGTGAGCACCGTTGGCGGCACGGCGCAAATTATTACCCGTCAGCGAATTGGGCTGCGCAATCGAAAGACTATACCGATCATTGTTCCAGCCATAGGTCACGCGGGTCTTCCACGCTTCACTCAGCTCATACTCAAACCGCGCTGTCGCCGTTTCGCGAATCCCCACGCTTTTGGCCCAAGGCTCATCAAGGCGCTTGTTGTAGTCAATGTCGGCCGGATGCCCGTCGGTGAATACGGTGCCGCGGTCGAAGGGATTGGAATATTCGTTGTACTCATAACTGAGGTTCAACGAGGCCCGCTCACCCGTCCAGGCCAGGGACGGCGCCACCAGCGTGCTCTCGTTGACGCCATAGTTGCGCCAATAATCCTCATGCCCACGCTCGGCAATCAACCGATACGCCAGGCTGGTATCGCCCAGCGGTCCGGTGGTATCCAGGGCCATGGTGCCGCCACCTTCGCTGTAGGCCGAGCCGCTCAGCGTCGTGCTCTGGGTGTATTCGGGTTTCTTGCTGATGATGTTGACCAGGCCGCCGGGCTCCAGCGCGCCGTATAACATCGAGGCCGGGCCCTTGAGCACTTCGACCCGCTCGGTGGTGGCGCTGAAGTTGCGTCCCAGGTTCGAACGCACACCATCGCGCAGGATCGAGCCGTCATCGTTGGTGCCGAAACCGCGCTTGACCAACGAATCCCGCGAACCGCCCAGGGTATTGCCCTGGCTGACGCCGCTGACAAATTTCATCGCATCGCCCAGCGAGCGCACCTGATAGTCCGCCAGGGTCTGCCGGGTCACCACGTTGATCGACTGCGCCTCTTCCTTGATCGGTACATCGCTTTTGCTCGCGGTGCTGGCTTGCGACGCCGTGTACCCTTCGTCCTGAGTGATGCGACTGCCCTGGATGTCCGTGGTTGGCAGTTCGAGAATGTCCTGCGCCCACAAAGGGCTTGCGATGAAACAGCAGGACAGCGTTGGCAACACGCCTTTGAAAAAGGCGTTGCGGGTAGCGAGAGGGGTGGAACGATTCAAGACGCAGCACTCACAGAGGGATGTTAATGAGAGAGAATATACTTTGAGAATGATTCCCAGTAAATATTTCTAACGCTTTCCCGCTTGACCCGCGCAAAAAAAAGACGCCGGATCACTCCGGCGCCTTTGTTCGTTTCCCACCCCTGTTATCAGGGCTTACCGCACATCAATGATCGATGGCCGCACCCGCCCCCCTTGGAACCCGGATATCTTCCACCAGGTGCTGAATGTGCTCCGGCGGCGGCGCGGTAAAGCGTGACACCACTACCGCGGCCGCAAAGTTGAAGAGCATCCCCAGGGTGCCGATGCCTTCCGGCGATACGCCCAGCCACCAGTGCTCGGCAGTGTTCATCGCCGGATTGATGAATTTGAAGTAGACGATGTAGGTGAATGTAAACGTCAGCCCCACAATCATCCCGGCGATCGCGCCTTCGCGGTTCATGCGTTTGGAGAAGATCCCCATGACAATCACCGGGAAGAACGAGGACGCCGCCAGTCCAAAGGCGAACGCCACCACCTGGGCCACGAATGCCGGCGGGTAGATGCCGAACAACCCGGCGATCAGTACCGCCACGCCAGCGGCGATCCGGGCGGCCAGCAACTCTTGCTTTTCAGTGATCCTGGGCATGATGTTGCTTTTGAGCAGGTCATGGGAGACCGATGTGGAAATCACCAGCAGCAACCCCGCTGCCGTCGACAGCGCCGCCGCCAGGCCACCGGCGGCAATCAGGGCGATGACCCAGCCTGGCAACCCGGCAATCTCCGGGTTGGCCAGAACCATGATGTCGTTGTCGACATACAGTTCGTTGGCCACTGGTGAAACCTGGTTGCTCAGCAGCCGCTGCTCGTTCGCTCCGCGTTCACCCGTGAAGCTCGGCGCGCCGACCAGGGCTGCCCCCGGGCCATACTGGATGATGCCGTCATTGTTTTTGTCCGCCCAGGCGATCAGCCCCGAATTTTCCCAGGTCTTGAACCAGGCTGGCGCGGTGGCGTAGCTGACGTTGGGGATCGAGGTCAGCAGGTTGGTGCGCGCGAAAGCCGCCACGGCCGGTGCGGTGGTGTAGAGGATGGCGATGAACAGCAGTGCGTAACCTGCTGACTTGCGCGCATCACGCACTGTCGGGGTGGTGAAGAAACGCACGATCACATGAGGCAGGCCCGCAGTACCGACCATCAGCGCCATGGTGATGAAAAACACGTCGGTGGTCGATTTGGTGCCGTCGGTATAGGCCGTGAAACCGAGTTCCGCACCCAGCCCGTTGAGCCGCTCGATCACACTCTGGCCGGAGCCGGTGACCTCGCTGATGAAGCCCAGTTGCGGGATCGGATTACCGGTGATCATGATCGAGATGTAGATCGCCGGCACCATGTAGGCAAAAATCATCACGCAGTACTGCGCCACCTGCGTGTAGGTGATGCCCTTCATGCCGCCCAGTACGGAATAGAAGAACACGATGGCCATACCGATCATCACGCCGGTATTGATATCCACTTCCAGGTAACGGGAGAACACGATGCCCACACCGCGCATCTGCCCTGCCACATACGTGAAGGAAATGAAGATCACGCAGATCACCGCCACCACCCGCGCCGTCTGCGAGTAGTAACGCGCGCCGACGAACTCTGGGACGGTGAACTTGCCGAACTTGCGCAGATACGGCGCCAGACACATCGCCAGCAGCACATAGCCGCCGGTCCAGCCCATCAGGTAGACCGAGCCGTCATAGCCGGCGAAGGCGATGATCCCGGCCATGGAGATGAACGAGGCGGCCGACATCCAGTCGGCCCCGGTGGCCATGCCGTTGAGTACCGGGTGCACGCCTTTGCTGGCGACGTAGTACTCGCTGGTGGAGCCGGCGCGCGTCCAGATGGCAATGGCGATATAGAGCGCAAAGGACGCACCGACGAACAGGTAGATCAGGGTTTGGGTATCCATGCTCGTCGGCCTCAGTCTTCGTGGACGTCATATTTGCGATCGAGCTGATTCATCTTCCAGACATAGAAGAAGATCTCGAGCACAAAGACATAGATGGACCCCTGCTGGGCAAACCAGAATCCCAGGGGCGTACCGAAGAAGCTGATGGTGTTGAGCTGGTCAACCAGCAAAATGCCAAAGCCGAACGACACCAAGAACCAGATTGCCAGCAATACCAGCATCCAGCGCAGGTTCTCCGTCCAGTAGGCACGCGCAGCCTGTTGCTTTTGAGTGGACATGGAAATCAACTCCCGTTGTTTTTATTGTTTTCCACTCAAACCGTAGCAGTCGCTGGGCAGAGCGCTAGTACGACTTTCGTCTACCTTCGCCACTCTGGATATTGACATCCGCGTTCCCTCACCTACTGGGACGGGTTAAAGATCGCGGAAACCGCCGCAGTGATATCAAATCGCCCATTTCCCTAAAGCTTTGCCGTGCGCGGTCGAATGTATGCAATCAAAGTGATTTTTTACCCGGGAGCAACGGATGCAGACGCTAAAGGCCTTGTACGAGTCTATCGAGATGCAGTTTTTCGATACGCTCACCAAAAAGCTGTCGAGCCTTTTCCTGCTGGTCGTGGTCAGTGGCTTGCTTTACTGGGTGGCAGTCAGTGCCCGCGCCGACATTGTGCTGCAGTTGCACACTGCGCAACTGGACCCCGCGCTGCTGGGGCAAGTCGAAGGCCGGCTCGACAGCCTCACCCATGCCCTGCTCTTCGGCGCGCTGCTGACGCTGTGCATGATCAGCTTCATGGTCTGGTACTTTCGCCACCTCATCGTGCGCCCCGTCACGGCCATGACCAAGGCGCTCGAGGAGATCGCCAGCGGCGAAGGCGACCTGTCCAAAGACCTGCCTCTGGTGACCCACGACGAAATCCGCGTGCTGGCCGACACTTGCAACCGCTTCCTGGCCAAGCAGCGGGAGATCATCAGTAATGTCCAGGCGCTGACCGTGCACATTGCGGTCGAATCGGCGCGTTCGTTGAAAAACATCAGCGACTCCAGCGACAGCGCTACTCACCAGGCCCGCTTCGCCAAGGAAGTGATGGACCAGAGCAACACCGCCGTAGGTCGCATCGAAGAAGTCTCGCGCCAGACTCAGGGCATTTCCAGCACCACTGCGCAGAACCTGAGCATGGCCCGCGACTCCTATGCAGAACTGCTGGAAGTGACGGGCAACATCAGTGAAATCTCCAGCAGCCTCAATGAATTCGCCACGCTGGTAGGCGCCCTGAACCAACGTTCTTCGAGCATCAAGTCCATCGTTGGGCTGATCCAGCAGATCTCTGCCCAAACCAACCTGCTGGCCCTCAACGCGGCCATCGAAGCCGCCCGGGCCGGTGAAAGCGGTCGGGGGTTTGCCGTGGTGGCCGATGAGGTGCGCACCTTGGCGCAGAATGTCAGCCGGGCTACCGACGACATCTCACGAAACATCGACGCCATGCTCGAAGAAGTCAGTTCCACACATGAACAGACCAACCAGATCAGCCACAGCGCCCGGGAAACCCAGAAAGTCGTGGAGCGTGCCTCGGGCCATTTCGAAAGCATGATCGGCGACTTCGAATCCACCAATGGCAAGTTGGCCGATATCGCGTCCCATATCCAGCTTTTCGCCGAATCCAACACGGGCATCAACGAACGGGTTACGCAGATCCATGCCGACAGCCAGTCGATTGACCAGCGCATGCAGCATTCGGCAACGGCTACCCGTGACTTGTCCGGTGTCGCTGAAAAGGTCCAGGCATTGTTGGGCCGGTTCGTGCTCGGCCATGGCAAGCTGGATGCCGCCATCACCCGGGCCAGCCAGTGCCGCGACGGCCTCCAGGTCCAATTGGAGGCGCTGCAGCAGGATGGCCTCAACCTGTTCGATCAGAACTACCAACTGATCCCCGGCACCGATCCCAAGCAATACATGACCAGCTACACCGAGCGTTTTGCCCAAGTCTGCCAGGAAGAATGCGACAAACTCACCCGCAGCACCCCGGGCGGCAAAGTCTCATTCATCGTCGACACCAAGGGTTATTGCCCAGTGAACAACAGCTGGGTTTCGAAACAACCGACCGGTGACCGCACCGTCGACCTGCCCGTTTGCCGCAACAAGCGCATCTTCAACGACCCGATCGGCCTGCGCGCGGCGGGCAACACCCAACGCTTCCTGCTCCAGACCTACCTGCGCGATACCGGGGAAATCATGACCGAGATCGACGTACCGTTCTTCTTCGGCGGCCGCCATTGGGGCAATTTGCGGGTCGGGTTCGATGCAGCGGTGCTGTTGGCAGAGTGATGCATTGCACCTGGTTCGGTGCTGATGCACATCCCGAGGCCACCCCAAAACAACGGTGGGAGCAAGCCTGCCCGCGAAAGCGGTAGATCAGCAAACATCAATGCTGCTGACCTGATGCCATCGCGAGCAGGCTCGCTCCCACAAGGGGTCTGTGGTGTATGCGAACCCAAGGCCACCCCAAAACAACTGTGGGAGCGAGCTTGCTCGCGATGGCGGTGGGTCAGTCAACATCATCGTAACTGACCCGACGCCATCGCGAGCAGGCTCGCTCCCACAAGGGGATCGGTGGTGTATGCAAATCCCGAGGCCACCCCAAAACAACTGTGCGAGCGAGCTTGCTCGCGATGGCGGTGGGTCAGTCAACATCATCGTAACTGACCCTACGCCTTCGCGAACAAGCCCGCTCCCACAGGGTTACCTCATCAACCTGAAATCAGTTGATCAACAGCACTTGGGTCCCGCCTTGCCACCGTATCGGGCTTCCTGGCGTTCGCGGAAGAACGCCTCGTAGTCCATCAGCGGTTTGTCCGGGTGTTTGCTTTGCATGTGCTCGACGTAGTTGTCGTAGTCGGGCATGCCGACCATCAGGCGGGCGGCCTGACCGAGGTATTTACCGAGGCGACTCAAGTCATTGAACATCGTTGCAATCCTCGATTCAGGCGTCCGGCACGGCCTGGAAGGGCGCTTCTTTATCCGTGCGTTCCTTGTGACCCCAGGCAGCGATGCCGACCTTGAGCGCGTAGAACAGGATGCTGAAGACCACCAGCAGGAACAACACCGTCAGCGTTGCGTTGGTGTAAGCGTTGTACACCACGTGCTGCATCTGCTCGATGCTCTTGGCCGGGGCCAGGATCTGGCCGGCGGCCAGGGCATCGTTGTATTTGCGCGCCAGGGCCAGGAAGCCGATCGCCGGGTTGGCGTCGAACAGCTTGATCAGGCCCGCCGTGGTGGTGCAGATCAGCAACCAGACCGCCGGCAGCATGGTCACCCAGACGTAGCGCTGGCGCTTCATCTTGATCAGTACCACGGTGCCGAGCATCAGGGCGATACCGGCCAGCATCTGGTTGGAGATGCCGAACAGCGGCCACAAGGTGTTGATGCCGCCCAGCGGATCGATCACGCCCTGGTACAACAGGTAGCCCCACAGCGCCACACAGCCGGCGGTGGCGATCAGGTTGGCGACCCAGGATTCAGTCCGCTTGAGGGCTGGTACGAACGAGCCCAACAGGTCCTGCAGCATGAAGCGCCCGGCACGGGTGCCGGCGTCTACCGCCGTGAGGATGAACAGCGCCTCGAACAGGATTGCGAAGTGGTACCAGAACGCCATGGTGTTCTCACCCGGCAACACCGAGTGCAGGATCTGCGCGATCCCCACCGCCAGCGTCGGCGCACCGCCGGCACGGGCCAGGATGGTGGTCTCGCCGATGTCATTGGCCACCGCCTGCAGCGCTTCGGGGGTGATTGCAAAGCCCCAACTGCTGACAGTCTGCGCCACGCTCACCACATCACCGCCGACGATCGCCGCCGGGCTGTTCATGGCGAAGTACACGCCCGGCTCGATCACCGAAGCGGCGACCATTGCCATGATGGCCACGAACGACTCCATCAGCATGCCGCCGTAACCGATGTAGCGGGCGTTGACTTCGTTATCGAGCATCTTCGGCGTGGTGCCCGAAGAGATCAGCGCGTGGAAACCCGAAACCGCGCCACAGGCGATGGTGATGAACAGGAACGGGAACAATCCGCCCTTCCACACCGGGCCCGTGCCGTCGGTGAACTGGGTCAGTGCCGGCATTTTCAGCTCGGGCATGGTGACCAGGATGCCGATCGCCAGGGCGACGATGGTGCCAATCTTCAAGAAGGTGGACAGGTAGTCGCGCGGCGCCAGGATCAGCCAGATCGGCAACACCGCGGCAACAAAACCGTAGCCGATCAGCATCCAGGTGATTTGCACGCCGGTGAAGGTGAAGGCCTCGGCCCAGACCGGGTCTGCGGCCACTTGCCCGCCGAGCCAGATCGAGCCCAGCAGCAACAGCACGCCGATGAGGGAAATTTCACCGATGCGGCCCGGGCGGATGTAGCGCATGTAGATGCCCATGAACATCGCGATCGGGATGGTCGCCATCACCGTGAAGATCCCCCACGGGCTCTCGGCCAGGGCCTTGACCACGATCAGCGCCAGCACCGCGAGGATGATGATCATGATCAGGAAGCAGCCGAACAGCGCGATGGTGCCGGGAACGCGGCCCATCTCTTCGCGGACCATGTCGCCCAGGGAGCGACCGTTGCGACGGGTGGACAGGAACAGGACCATGAAGTCCTGCACGGCACCGGCCAGCACCACCCCGGCGATCAGCCAGAGCGTACCGGGCAGGTAGCCCATCTGCGCCGCCAGTACCGGCCCGACCAGCGGCCCCGCACCGGCAATGGCCGCGAAGTGGTGGCCGAACAGGATGTGTTTGTTGGTCGGGACATAGTCCAGGCCATCGTTGTTGAGCACGGCGGGGGTGGCCCGGCGCGCATCGAGTTGCATCACGTTATTGGCGATGAACAGGCTGTAGTAGCGGTAGGCGACCAGGTAGATGGCCACGGCTGCGACGACGATCCAGAGGGCGTTGATCGGTTCGCCGCGGCGCAAGGCCACGACACTCAACGCACAAGCTCCCAGAACAGCCACGGCAAACCAGGCAAGGTGTTTAACCAGACGGGTTGTCATTGCGTGTCTCCTGCCGATATCCAGTGGATTGCGGCGATTGTTTTTATAGTGTGCCCCGACTATTCGGAGCCGGCCCAATATCCGTGGAAGCCGTCAATAAATAAATCCGCAGTACTACGTACGGGCCATCTACGTAGTTCTACGTAGACTCTCGTGGAATCCCTCTGTGTGAGCCCATGCAAAGCCAATGCAGGCTAACGACTGTGGGAGCAAAGCTTGCTCGCGATAACGCTGGGTCTGTTGGCAACAGTCCAGGCTGATCCGTCGCGATCGCGAGCAAGCTTTGCTCCCACAGCGTTATGATGCCGACCATTCGCCTCCCCCCGTTGAGTCCGGACAGGAGTACACATGCTGCTCAAACACAAAATCGTCGCCTTGGGAATTCTGCCCCTGGTCCTGGCGATTGCCGTCATCTGCGCCTTGGTGATCTCGCTTAATCGCCAGTTGGGTGATCAACAGGCGCAACTGATCGAAGACAGCATCCTGGCCAGCAAGCGCGCGGAGCTGAAAAACTACGTCGAAATGGCGCAAAGCCTGATCGCCCCGCTGTATAACAACGGCCAGGGCGACGCACGCGCGCAGCAGCAGGTGCTGGAGGAGCTGCGCAAGCTCAGTTTTGGCATCAATGGCTATTTCTTCGTCTACGACCGCCAGGGGCGCAGCCTGATGCATGCCCGGCAGTCCGAACTGGTGGGCCAATACCTCTGGGACATGAAAGATCCCCAGGGGCTGCCGGTGATCCAGGCATTGCTCAAGAGCGCTGAATCCGGCGAAGGTTTCCAGCGCTACGCATGGAACAAGCCCTCCTCCGGCCAGGTGACCGACAAGCTGGCCTATGTGGTGATGCTGGATCGCTGGGGTTGGATGCTCGGGACCGGGATTTACCTGGAGGATGTCGAGCGCGCCACCCAGCAAGCCCGCGCTGAAGTGGCCCAGGGCATCCACACCACCATGCAGGCCATCGCAGCCATTGCGCTGGTGGCGGTCCTGCTGGTGTTTGCCGGCGGCATGACCCTCAACGTCAGCGAACATCGCTTGGCCGACAAAAAGCTGCAACGACTGAACCAGCGCATCGTCAGCTTGCAGGAAGAGGAACGCGCGCGAGTTTCACGCGAGCTGCACGACGGCATCAGCCAATTACTGGTGTCGATAAAATTCCAGTTTGAACTGGCCAGTCACGTCCTCGAAAAGGGGCAGGAAAACGGCCTGGGCATCCTGAAGAACGCGACAGACCGGCTGGGGGAAGCCATTGGCGAGATCCGCAACATCTCCCACGACTTGCGCTCCTCCCTGCTCGACACCCTGGGCCTGTCCGCCGCCATCGGCCAGCTCGCGGCCGAATTCCAGCAACGCAGCGGGCTTGAAGTGTCGTACAAAAGCAACGAATTCGATTGCCGCCTGGAAAATGGAGCACCGGTTTCGCTGTTTCGCATTGCTCAGGAAGCCTTGACCAATATCGAGCGTCACGCCGGGGCGAAAAGTGTCGGCATCACCCTGTTCGGGTCCGGCCAGTCCTTGCGCCTGACGGTGGTGGACGACGGGATGGGTTTCAACGTACCGCAGGTCGAACGTGGCCACGCCGGCATCGGCCTGCGCAATATCCGTGAGCGGGTCGAGCATTTCGGCGGACGGCTGGAAATGACCTCGGTGCCGGGACGAAGCGAGCTGGATATCCTGCTGCCCATGAACATGATGGCGACACAAAGCTGATGCGCGCCCAACCTGACAAGAGCACCTGCCGATGAACCTGCCCTCTGTGATCCGCGTCGCGCTGGTCGATGATCATTCCCTGGTCCGCGATGGCATCAGGGCCCTGTTGTCCGTCATGCCCCAACTGGACGTGGTGGGCGAAGCCGAGAATGGTGCACAGGCAATCGAGATGGTCGGGCGCTGCCAACCGGACCTGTTGCTGATGGACATCAGTCTCAAGGACATGAACGGACTTGAACTGACCCGCCTGCTGGGCAAGCAATACCCCAACCTCAAGATCCTCATCCTGAGCATGTACGACAATTATGAGTATGTGAGTGAGTCCGTGCGCTGCGGCGCCAGTGGCTACGTGCTCAAGAATGCCCCTTCGCGGGAAATCATCGCGGCCATTGAAGCCATCATCAGCGGTGGCACCTTCTACAGTGCCGAGATCGCCCAACGGCTGGCCACCGACCCAACCACCGACAACGAGCTGACGCCGCGCGAGAGTCAGGTGTTGTACAAAATGGTCCAGGGGCTGAACAACAAGGAAATGGCCCGGGAACTGGACATCAGCGTGCGCACCGTCGAAACCCATCGCCTGAGCATCCGCCGCAAGCTCAACATCGACAAGCCCGCGGCCCTGGTGAAATACGCCATCGATCACGGGATCATTTCACGCTAGCAACCCCGGCTCGCGCTCGCCGCCTATGACTGGACCTCGGCGGGCCTATCGATCCGACCCGGAACTTCATCGGCCACCGTGCGATTGCGCCCGGTTCGCTTCGCCTGGTAAAGCAAGGTATCTACGCGCTTGTAGAGATCCTGCCAGGTTTCCCTGGGGCCTAGACTGCCGACACCGAAACTCGCGGTGACCGGCCCGACCGTATCGCGCGTGACAGGCGTACCGTTCTCGATAGCCGCCCGCAAGCGCTCGGCACATTCGTAAGCTTCCCGGGCATCGGTATCCGGCAGGAGCACAGCGAACTCTTCACCACCGAGGCGCCCGACGATGTCCCGTTTGCGCGCCGAAGTACGCAGCAGTTGGCCAACTTCGCGCAAGACGTTATCGCCCACGTCATGGCCATGGCTATCGTTGATGTTCTTGAAGTTGTCGATATCGCACAGTGCCAGCGCTGTCGTGCCGCCCTGCCTCTTCATCAGCAGCATCGACACCCGTTCTTCGAAGCCGCGCCGGTTCAAGACACCGGTCAACGGGTCAAAATCGCGTTCGCGACGCAGGTCATCGATCACGTCAGCAATGGCCGCGGCGAGAATCACAAAGGCAAGTCCGATACCGAGCACCGCCAGGGACAACTGGAGCGCCTGCCAGAACACCGAGTTGGCGAAAGCGACCCGGTCCAGCGGCACCGACAGCCCGACAGTCAACAGGGTCCGCGGAAAGAAATGCAACGCGAAGACCAGCAACACCCAGAACAGCGCCTTGTCGACGAGTCGCCCGCGTAACAGCGATCTGAGCTTGACCGCCGCCAAAAGCAAAATCGCACCATAGCCGAAGTTCTGGATGTAGATGCGCGCAAGCAGGTTGCGGTCGATATAAAAGAACCAGGCCAGTGCCAGGGAAATGACGCACACCACGGCCACGTCCAGCCGCCAGCCGAGGCGTTTTTGCGAGCGCAGCAAAACGCCTTCGGCCACCGCCAGGACCGCCGAGGTATACAGCGCGCCGGACACAATGGCATTGGGCCCGACCCCGGGAGGCCAGCCGAAAAGCTGCGACGTGGCGCCACACGCGAACAGGCCACAGCCACCAGCCAGGAGCAGCAGATAGTCGCGTTTTTTGTCGATAAACCAGGCGCAGACGAACGCAACCCCAAAGACCGACAGGATCCCTGGGACCATCAACATAAGCGTAATTCTGACGACTGATGCGTCCATCCGAAACGTGTTTCTCCCCTGACCCAAGTCTGCCATCGCCCATGATGACAGAGGCGAAGGCAGCACACCTGCGAAGTTTGAGGCGCCAATGACAGCCCGCCAACCTTTTCACTACACTGCCCGTCTTGTCCCCTCCCTTGCGAGACGTGCAATCCCTATGAAAAACATAACAAACACAATGACGTTCTGTGGCCTGCTGGCGTTCTGCGGCAGCGCCCTTGCCGAGCCAGTCCCTTCGCACCTTGATCAGGTCCTGCAGCGCGGCGAGCTGAAAGTGTGTACGACGGGCGACTACAAGCCTTACACCTACAAAGCCGAAACAGGTGAATACGAGGGGATCGACATTGACATGGCCCGTTCGCTGGCCGCCAGCCTAGGGGTCAAGGTTCAATGGGTGCAGACCAGCTGGAAAACCCTGATGCCGGACATGGTCGCCGGTAAATGCGATATCGGCATGGGTGGGATTTCCGTGACCCTGGAGCGTCAGAAAAAAGCCAACTTCAGCACCACCCTGGATGTGGATGGCAAAATCCCGCTGGTGCGTTGCGAGGACCAGGCGCGCTACCAGACCATTGAGCAGCTCAACCAGCCTTCGGTGCGCCTGGTGGAACCGGCGGGCGGCACCAACGAAGCTTTCGTCCGGGCGTTCCTGCCCAAAGGGCAACTCAAGTTCCACGACAACGTGACCATCTTCCAGGAACTGCTAGACAAGCGGGCCGACGTGATGATCACCGATGCCTCGGAAGCGCTCTATCAGCAGAAACTCAAACCCGGTCTTTGCGCCGTCAACCCCAGCCGCTACTTGCAGTATGGCGAGAAGGCCTACCTGCTGCCACGGGACGACATCACCTGGAAAATGTACGTCGATCAGTGGCTGCACCTGAGCAAGGCAAATGGCAGCTACCAGAAGGTCATCAGCCAGTGGCTGGCGGTGCCCCAGCAACAGTGACAATGCCTGCGCCGCACACGACTCACTCACCCAGGGTTTGTGTGCGGCCCCTGGAACTGGCATGTTGGTCTCTCAATTGATCAGCCACGAGGTTCCATGCAGATCGAGTTACTGGAAATCAGCGAGCACCTGCATCGTTTTCCCCCTTTCGATGCCCTGCCCCAGCAAACCCTGGAGGCCATAGCGCAGCGCGTCGAAGTCAGCTACTTCAAGGCCGGCAGCGATATTCTCGAGGCCGGCTCCATCGTCCACGACCTGCATTATGTGCGCAGTGGCGCAGTCGAGATCTACCGGCGCAACGGCCAGTTGTACAACCGGCTGGTGGAAGGCGACATCTTTGGTCAGGCCAGCCTGCTGCGCAGCAACAAAGTGCGTTTTCCGGCGCGGGCCCTTGAAGACAGCCTGATCTACTTCATCCCGGCGGATGTGTTTGCCCAGCTGTGCGAGCAACATGACAGCTTCGCCGACTTTGTCGAGGCCGAAGGACACTCCAGGCTCAAATCCGCCGTCGAGGCCCAGGGCCGCGCCAGCGAACTGATCCAATTGAAATCTCGCGCGCTGATTTCCCGGGACCTGGTCTGGGTCACCCCGCACACCAGCGTTCACGAAGCAGCACGGTTGATGTCCCAGGAAAGCGTTTCCTGCGTCGTCGTCCTGGAACCTGCCGGGCATCACCCGGAAAAAATGCTCGGCATCGTCACCGACCGCGACCTGCGCACCCGGGTAGTGGCCGCCAACCGCAGCGGCGATACCTGCATCGGTGAAGTGATGTCGACCGATCCGGTGGTCATCCAGGCCGACGACTCGTTGTTCGAAGCCATGTTGTGCATGCTTCGCAGCAACATCCACCACCTGCCGGTGGTGCACAAGGGGCGCACGCTGGGGTTGATCAACCTGTCGGACATCATCCGGCACGAGTCCCAGAGCAGCCTGTACCTGGTCAACAGCATCTCCAACCAGACCTCTGTCGAGGGCTTGCGCTCGTTGTTGCGGGATCTGCGCGGCACCTACATTCGCATGGTGCGCGACGGTGCGACGGCTCACATGATCGGCAGCGCCATCTCGGGCATTGGCCGCGCCTTCACCCAGCGGTTGCTCGAATTGGCCGAGCGGGAACTGGGGCCGCCGCCGGTTCCGTACTGCTTCATGGTGCTGGGATCGATGGCGCGGGACGAACAACTGCTGGTGACCGACCAGGACAACGCCCTGGTGCTGGATGATCGTTTCGACCCGGCCCTGCACGACGAATACTTCAAAAGCCTGGCAACCTTCGTCAGCGACGGCCTGGCAGAGTGCGGCTACAGCTACTGCAAGGGCGGCATCATGGCCACCAACGCGCAATGGCGGCAGCCGTTGCGAGTATGGCGCGAGTATTTCAGCCAGTGGATCGAGAAGCCCAATGCCGCCACCCTGCTCAACAGTTGCATCTTCTTTGACCTGGACGGGGTCTATGGGCAACTGGAAATGGTCAACGAACTCAAGGTGCTCTGCGCTGAAAAATCCAGGGTGACCCCCGCCTTCCTGGCGGCGATGGCCCGGAATGCCTTGAACCGCACGCCCCCCTTGGGTTTCTTTCGCACCTTCGTAATGGAAACCGACGGCAAGCAAAAACAGATCATCAACCTCAAGGGCCGTGGCACGGCGCCATTGACCGATCTGATCCGTATCCACGCCCTGGCCTGCGGGACCACGGCGCAGAATTCCTTTGATCGTCTCGAAGCCATCAGCACCACACAGCTCGTGCAACCGCAGGCCATTGAGCATCTGCGCTATGCCTTGGAATTCCTGTCGATGGTGCGTATCCGACACCAGGTCGACGCCATCGAACAGGGCCAGAAACCGGATAACTACATCGAACCGGAGCGCTTTTCCACCACTGAGCGGCACAACCTCAAGGAAGCGTTTCAGGTATTGAGCAATGCGCAGAAATTCCTGCGATTCCGCTACCCCGGTCACGCTCGGCCATCCCGATGAACAATCCGAAGGGGCAAGAAACGCTGGATTGGGCGGCACGTTTCAAACGTCTGGAACAGCAAGCCCGACACCCGCTGCTGCAACGCTTCTACCAACAGGGTGTCATCGACGCCGGGACTGCGCTGGAGCAGGTGGAACTGCTGGCCATGGACCTTGAAACCACCGGTCTGAACGCGCGCACCGACAGTATCGTCAGCATCGGCCTGCTGCCGTTCACCCTCAGGCGCATACGCTGCGGTGAAGCCCTGTACTGGGTGATCAAGCCCTCGCAGCTCAGTCATGAGTCGGTGACGTTTCACCACATCACACACTCCGACATCCGTCATGCTCCCCGATTGCCGGACGTCATGGAGAAAGTGCTGGAAGCCATGGCAGGGAAGATCATGGTGGTGCATTACCGGGCAATCGAACGCAACTTCCTGGATCAGGCGTTACGCAATCACCTTGGGGAGGGCCTGCAATTTCCGGTGATTGACACGATGCAGCTGGAAGCGCGGCAGGTGCGCGGTCAGCGCCGTTGGCTGGACCGGCTGTTACGCCGTCCACCCGAGTCCATCCGGTTGGCGGACAGTCGCTTGCGCTACCACCTGCCGCCCTATCACGCCCATCATGCCTTGACCGATGCCCTGGCGACGGCCGAGCTGTTGCAAGCGCAAATAGCCACTCACTACAGCCCGTCCGTCCCTATCGGCCAGCTGTGGGATTAAAAGGTCAGGTGCGCGGTTCCGACATCAATCCCTTGACCAGAGAAATACAGCCCAGCAGCAGGACGATGGCAAACGGTAAGCCGGTGGAAACCGCCATGGCTTGCAACGCGATCAAACCGCCACCCAACAACAGCGCAATAGCGATCACACCTTCGATGATGGCCCAGAACACCCGCTGTGGAACGGGCGCATCGACCTTGCCGCCAGCGGTGATGGTGTCGATGACCAGCGAACCGGAATCCGAAGAGGTGATGAAAAACACGATCACCAGCACGATACCGAGCAGTGACGTGATCTCCTTGAGCGGAAGCCCTTCGAGCATGGCAAACAGCTTGAGCTCCAACACCGCATCCTTGACCCCACTCAGCCCCTGGAGGGTGGCCTGGTCGATGGCTGTCCCGCCAAAGGTGGTCATCCACAATACCGACACCAGCGAAGGTACCAGCAGCACCGAGATCAGGAACTCGCGAACAGTACGGCCGCGACTGACGCGGGCAATGAACATCCCCACAAACGGCGACCAGCTGATCCACCAGGCCCAGTAGAACGCCGTCCAGCCTTGGGTGAATTCAGTGTCTGTGCGACCGAAGGGGTTGGACAAAGCCGGCAGGTACTCGGCGTAGGTCACCAGGTTCTTGAAGAAGCCGGTGAGGATCGCCAGGGTTGGTCCCACCACGATAATGAACACAAGCAACAACAGGGCCAGGCCCATGTTGATTTCGGATAGCAGCTTGACGCCCTTCTCCAACCCGGCGAGCACCGACCACAGGGCAATCAGGGTGATGCCGATGATCAGCACGACTTTGCTCACGCTGGTCGATTGAATGCCAAACAGGTGTTCAATCCCCGCAGCGGCCTGCTCGGCACCGATGCCCAGCGACGTCGCCAGCCCGAACAGCGTGGCGAATACCGCCAGGATGTCGATGATATGGCCCGGCCATCCCCAAACGCGCTCACCCAGCAGCGGGTAGAAGATCGAGCGTATCGACAGCGGCAAGCCTTTGTTGAAGGAGAACAGGGCCAGGGACAACGCGACGATGGCGTAGATGGCCCAAGGGTGC
Organism: Pseudomonas sp. P105; assembly: GCF_032614175.1. Taxonomy (NCBI): domain Bacteria; kingdom Pseudomonadati; phylum Pseudomonadota; class Gammaproteobacteria; order Pseudomonadales; family Pseudomonadaceae; genus Pseudomonas; species Pseudomonas sp. P105. The sequence goes on along the minus strand of NZ_CP126693.1, from coordinate 2,648,349 downwards.
AGACCCCAGTGGAAAATGGTCGCGGCCATGGCCAGGTCGGCGGAGGCTTTCACATCGCCCGCCGCACCGCCCAGAGGCGCCCAGTCGGTACGCGCCCCGCTGGCGTCGAGTGTGACACCGCCCATGGCGGCAGCGTAATGGGACATGGGTTCTGCCACACCGTAGAACATCAGGCCGATGCCCATCCCGGCGGCGAACAACATGGAGAACCAGCCCACATAGGTGTGGTCCGGCGTGGCATCCTGACCGCCCAATCGAACCTTGCCCAAGGGCGAGACGATCAGCGCCAGACACAGCACTACGAAGATGTTGGCCACGCTCATGAAGAACCAGGCCAGATGCTTGGTCAACCAACTGCGCATGGCGCTGAAAAGCGGTTCGACTTCATTCTGCAGTGCAAGCGTCACGATGACGAACAGCAGAATGGTCGCCGCGGAGATGATGAAAACTTTGCCGTGGATATCCAGAGAGAAAGAGAACTGACCTCGGATATTGTCTTGCCCGATCACGTAGTCGGTGTCGATGAGATTGGCTTTGCCGCTGGGGGCTGGTATCCCCTCTGTGCCGGTTGACTGGGGTTGTCCTGATAGATCGTCTACAGGGTTTTTTCCCACGAGAACCTCCTTTTGTTATCCGCGCGCTTGGGCGCGCATGGTCTGATAAGCCCCGCTGTTCCTATGGTAAAAACGAGATGTGTGCGCATGTATCTTAACAAGCTTATGAGCCAGTCTGGGACATTGCGGCCGTTCAAGCGTTCCCCGGCTGGGAAAATGGCCCGTGCGCGAGCCCTCAGGGGACCGGCATCACGGCTGGGAAAAGCCTGAATCGCAAAGAAAAAAAGGCGCCGGGATTGCCCCGGCGCCCTTTGATCAGCCTGTGTGTCGCTCAGCTCACTGCGCGGCGCGTACCTTGGCAATTTCGTCGTACATCATCTTCACCAGATTGGCATCCAGGGACTTGGCGAACTTGTCGATCACCGGTTGCACACGCTCGCGAAAGCGATCTTTCTCGGCCGGGGTGATCTCGTTCACGGTCATCGCGCCGGCCAGCGCAGCTTTGGCCTTGTCCATGCTCGCGGCAGTGACTTCCCGCTGGTACTTCTGCGCCTCGGCGGCGGCCTGGCGGATCAGGTTTTTTTCATCGTCATTCAGACGGTTCCAGGTTTTCTGGCTGATGATCAGCGACTGGGGATTGAAGATGTGGCCGGTCACCGACAGGTACTTCTGCACCTCGAAGAACTTGTTGCCCTCAATCACCGTGAAGGGGTTCTCCTGGCCGTCGATGGTGTGCTGCTCAAGGCCAGTGTAGACCTCGGGAAACGCCATCGGCACCGGGTTAGCGCCCAGGGCGGTAAAGGTTTCCAGGTAGATCGGTGACTGGATCACGCGAATCTTCAAGCCCTGCATGTCTTCAAGCTTGGCCACTGGATGCTTGCTGTTGGTCAGGTTGCGGAAACCCAGGTCCCAGTAGCCCAGGCCAACCAGCCCTTTGCTGTCCAATTGCGCCGCCAGCTTCTGGCCGACCGGCCCGTCGATCACCGCGTGGGCTTCTTCGGCGTTGTTGAACAGGAAGGGGAAATCGAGCATCGCGAAATCCGCTGCCTGGGCGGCCAGGATGCCGGAGTTGAGCACGGTGATGTCCAGCGTACCGCCCTGCAGGGCCGAGACCGTCTGCACGTCACCACCCAGGGTTCCGCCGGGGAACAGACGGACCTTGAGCTTGCCGCCGCTCTTCTCGCTCAGCAGGTCGGCGAACTTCTGTGCGCCTTGCCCTTGGGGGTGCTCCTTGACGTTCTGGAACGCAAATCGCAGGGTACGCTCGCGGATCTCGTCCGCGTGGCTGACCACGCTGCCCAGCAGCAGCCCCGTTGCACATGCCCCGGCCAACAAGGTTTTCATCAGTTGTCCCATGTCACTCTCCGATCATTATTGTTTTAGAAGTCGAGCTACTACCGCTTGCACCGGCGTCAACCGGTGAAGAATTTCAAAGGTCCCAGAACCAGTTGCGGAAACAGGACCAGAAGGAACAGCACCGCCAGTTGCGCGAGCAGGAACGGCCACACGCCACGAACGATCTCTTCGATATTGAGTTTCGAAACCCCGCTCACCACATTGAGCACGGTACCCACCGGTGGCGTAATCAGGCCGATGGCAGTGTTGATGAGAAACAGCACGCCGAAATAAACCGGATCGATACCCGCCTGGGTCACCGCTGGCATCAGCACCGGGGTGAGGATGAGGATGGTGGGCGTCATGTCCATGACCGTACCGACCATGATGATCAACAGCATGATCACCACCAGGAGCAAGGTCGGACTGTCCATGAACGGTTCGAGCACTGCCGCCAACTGGCCCGGCAAGTCGGCAATGGTCACCAGCCACGAGGACACCATGGCCGCCGCCACCAGGAGCATCACCACCGAGGTGGTCTTGGCCGAGGACAGGATCACTTCGTACAGCTGGCTGACTTTCATTTCCCGGTAGATGACCAAGGACACAAACAACGAATAGACCGCTGCCACCACCGCTGCTTCCGTCGGGGTGAAAATGCCGAACTTGAGACCCAGGATGATGATCAGCGGCAGGCCCATGGCCCAACTGCCCTCGACCAGGGCCCGCATCACTTCGGCCCGCGAGCGCTTGGGTGGTGTCTGCACATGCTCGCTGCGGGAGATGAACCACCAGGCGATGGCCAGGGCGACACCGAGCATCAGACCCGGCACGATCCCGGCCAAAAACAGCTTGGAAATCGATACCCCGGACGCCACGCCAAACACAATGAAGCCAATGCTCGGCGGAATGACCGGGGCAATGATGCCTCCGGCGGCAATCAAGCCGGCCGAACGCGCCCGGTTGTGCCCCGCCAGCACCATCATCGGCACCAGCAAGGCCGCCAGCGCCGCCGCGTCGGCCACCGCCGACCCCGAAAGCGATGCCAACAGGCAGGACGCGATGATCGCCACGTAACCCAGGCCGCCACGTTTGTGTCCCACCAGCGCCATGGCGATGTTGACGATGCGTTTGGACAGGCCGCCGGAGTTCATCACTTCGCCGGCCAGCATGAAGAACGGCACAGCCATCAACGGAAAACTGTCGGCACCGTTAAGCAGGTTCTGGGCGATGATTTGTGCGTCAAACAGATCCAGATAAAACATCAACGCCACACTGACCACCAGCAAGGCAAAGGCAATGGGAATGCCCAGCGCCATGCTGCCTATCAATGACCCGAGGAAAATAACCAGTGTCATGGGCGGGTACTCTTGATGGGGTTATGGGCGATCACTTCGGCGGCGTCGTTGTCCTTGACCATGACCATTTCGTCATCCCTGAGCTTGCCGAACAGCGCCAGGTAGAGCTCATAGACCAGGATGGCGGCGGCGCTGGCGCCGAACACCAGGCCGGCAGCGTAGAACACTGCCATCGACATACCCGAGGCTGGCGCGACCACATCCAGGTTGATAACCGCCTGCTGCCAACTGCCGCTGAAGATCAGCCAGCAGATGTACAACATCATCAGGTGCCCGATGACCAGGCAGAGGCGCTTGCCGGCCGGAGGCAGGCGTTTGACCAGACTGTCGAGCCCCAGATGGGCACGGTCCTTGAGCGCCACCAAGGCGCCGAGAAAAATCATCCAGACGAAGAACCAGCGCGACAGTTCCTCCGAGACGCTGATGCCTGAGTTGAAGGCATAACGCAGCACCACATTGCCGAACACCAGCACGATCATTGCGACCATGCACAGCACAATCAGCAGTTTGAGCAGTTTGAAATACAGATCGACGACCTTTGTCATCTTGAAGACCTCCCGGACTTGTCGAGCGCCAGCATCCAGCAACCGGCGCGATAGGACCGCAACGATGGGCGGGGAGCTATCGGGTCAGGACACAGCGACTGAGCGTTGTTCCGGGTCCGGAGCAACGAAGCGAGGGATAGGGGCTGAGCGCTTGCAGACGGGTACGCATGGGGGTTCCTCAATTTTTTATTATGGTCTTGGTCAAGCTGAGCAAGAGGTGTTGCGCCTAAAATGTACCAACCGGTTAGTTCGGTCAATCACCTTGGCGGGAGGCCCACACAAAGCGTGCGATTATCGGATAAGCGTGTGGGCCGGCTTATCCGGTATTTTTGGTGTTCGACACCGTGCCCAATGCGTTTTTTTATTTATCAACAGACAACTTTAATTATGAACTAGCGCCATACAAAACTGTTCAACTCCGCTGATCTGAAAATCCAATAATAAAATTGAACCTTATTTAACTTCTGCACTTCACCGGCAACCCGCCAACTCGATAATACTTCCAACCTCGACAACAAACAGGCGTCATTTCAATGACAAACATCCAGGCACCTTTATATAAAGCGGCGCCAGAAATAAGACCTCGATAGACTTGGCGTGATCAGGATGCCCTTTCCAGCACTCAGTAAATCACGAAAAAACCTTATTATTCAAAATCTTACACTATTATAATTTCAGAATAAGAGCGCAACTTTCCAACCTCCCCCCAACCCTTCTTAGTCAAAACAACAAAATACCTTTCAAATAAAACTTTGCGCCCGTGTTCTTTGGTGTTATTACTTCGCCGCTCCAAACTGCAATAGGCCATTACGCAACTTTTCCGCGTGCGTAACGCGCCTGCCTGATATTGGATCCCACTTAATTCAACTTGCTTGTTTACTCAGACGCATGATCGCGCTTGGGCGAACGGCTGTGCAGCGCAGCAAACTGCGCGAGGAAGGGCGTCATCGCTACTCATCAGTCACGGATCAGGATTCTTTCGATCTTCGGTACCCGTCCGGAAGCCATCAAGATGGCACCTTTGGTCAAGGCCCTCGCCGCCGAACCGGGCATTGAGTCGCTGATCTGTGTCACCGGCCAGCATCAGAGCATGCTTGAGCAGGTGCTGGACCTGTTCGATCTCAAGGCCCATTTCACCCTCAACGTGATGACGCCGCACCAGACGCTCAACTCGCTGACGGCTGCGTTGTACGGCGCAATCGACCCGGTACTGGAACAGACCCGGCCGGATCGGGTGCTGGTCCATGGCGACACCACCTCGGCCATGGTGGCTTCGATGGCCTCCTTTCATCGACGCATTCCCGTGGGGCATGTGGAAGCCGGGCTGCGCACCGGCGATATCTACAGCCCATGGCCGGAAGAAATGAACCGTCGTTGCATCGACCTCAGCGCCGACCTGCTGTTTGCCCCCACCGCACAATCTCGCGATAACCTGCTGGACGAACGTCTGCAGGGCCGCTGCCTGGTGACCGGCAATACCGTCATCGATGCGTTGCAGATGACCGCCCGGCGCATCGAGCAGGATGCACAACTGCGACAAACACTGGACCAACAGTTCCCGTTCCTGCAAACCGGACGCAAGCTGCTGCTGGTCACCGGCCACCGCCGGGAGAACTTTGGCGAAGGCTTCCTGGACATCTGCAAGGCCTTGCGTCACTTGGCCCAGCGTCCCGACATCCAGATCGTCTACCCGGTGCATCTCAATCCCAGCGTACTGGGCCCGGTGACCGAACAACTGGGTGACCTGCTCAACGTGCACCTGATCAAGCCCCTGGATTACCTGGCGTTCGTGCGCCTGATGCAACACGCCCACGTCATCCTCACGGACTCCGGTGGTGTGCAGGAAGAAGCGCCGTCCCTGGGCAAACCGGTGCTGGTGATGCGCGACGTCACCGAACGCCCCGAAGCCGTAGCTGCGGGCACGGTGCGTCTGGTCGGCACCTCCCCGGCCTCGATCATTGCCGGCGTGGACGCACTGTTCGACGACAAGGCCTTGTGGCGCCGCGCGTCTCAGGCAGCCAACCCCTATGGTGATGGCAAGGCCAGCCAGCGCATCGTCGATACCCTGATGGGGCGCCCGATGGACGAATTTCTCGTGGGCCAGTCGCAATTGCCCCAAGGCTGGGCTCACCCACCGATGTACGCGCCACGCCAGTTGCTCGCCTCCTAATCGCTGCTCCCCCTTATCAGAATCGAGATTTACCTGAATGAAGCCTTCCGTTGCCATCTCTACGGGTGCGCTCAGCGCCCTTGCCTGTGGCCTGAGCCTGCTTGCGCTCATGCCAACCTTTGCCTTGGCTGCCGATAGCCCGCTTACCCAGGCAATCCATCGGCTCAACGCCGATACCCGCCAGGAGCGCGAAGTCCGCTTGAGCGACCTGGGCATCAGTGCGCCGATCCTGCTGGGCGCCAGCGATTCCCGACGGGAACTGTATCTACCCGTGCCGGCCGGGGTTGCCCTCAATGAGGCGACCCTGCAACTGGACGCCAGCTATCTCAATGGCGAAGGGGGCCGCAACACCCTGCTGCTGTCGCTCGATGGCTATCCGGTGCGCGCCGAAGGACTCAGCGAACCTCAGGGCAGTGCCAGCGCCACACTGGGCGTCGACAAGGCTGCGCGCGACAACGGCCTGGTGCGGCTGGGCATTGCCTGGTCTTCGGTGGTCTCCCGGCCGTTGTGCGAAGACGACCGGGTCATCGGTAACGTGCTGCGCATCCAGCCCGACACACGCCTGAACTACAGCTACGACGCCAGCCAACTGCAGGATGTCGGTGCCGCCTGGACGGCATTGCCTGCTCAACCCGGGATCCTGGTTGCACCGGGTTCGTTGTCCGCCGACAGCTATGACGCGGCCTGGCGATTAGGCGTGGCCCTGGAGCGAATGGGCAAGCACAGCCGCATCTTGCCGTTCCCTGCCGTACAAGACAGTGTGGATTTGAGCGCTCTGCGCATCCCGGCCGAACTGTTGAGCCTCCCGGCCTTCGCCAGCCTCAACGCGAAGGGCCAGCATCGCCTGGCCAACCCGGCAGAGATCGGCGCGCTGCTGATGCTGGGGCAAACCCCGAATGTACAGGCCGATCTGGCCATCAACGACCCGCAATTGCTCCAGGCCATCAATCAGTCCCTGGACGCGCTGCAGAGTCAGGTCCAAAGCGTCGACCCAACGGCGGCCAGTGCATTGACCCAATGGCGCGCACAACACGTCAACGCAGCCACGGCAGGCGCCGGTCCGGACGATGTGCGCCTGGCGCTGCTGGGTACTCGCCCGGTCCTGATGATCGCCCCGCACGCCACCGGCAAAGCCCTGTCGTTGCTTGGTTCAGCGTGGAACAAACTGGCGCGCAGCCGTCAGTTGACCGTCAGCCAAGCGCAAACGCCTTTGAGCAAGGATGGCCGCGTGGCCCTGTCGCGACTGGGCGGCGCACCTGGCACCTATGACGTGGCCTCCCGATTCGACTGGAGCACTTCGTTCCCCTTGGGCAGCGTGGCGTATGACGGTCGCTTGCCGGTGACAGCCGTGGTGGACCTGTCCGCAGCACCGGGGGCTTCACACACCCCGCCCGTGGCCTCGCTGTTTTTTAACGATTTCCTGATCGGGGCCCAGCAGTTGACCACCGATGGTCAGTCACAACGCATCCAGGCCCATATCCCCAGCTATGCCCTGGGTTCAAAAAACGTATTGCGCGTCTCGTTCCAGCGCCAGCCTGTCAGCGATCGCTGCCTGGAAACACCCCAGGCCTTCCCGGTAGCGGTGCTGCCGAGCAGCCATATCGTGCTGGAAAAAATTGCCCTGGACGACGGTTTCTCCGGCATGGCCGCGCGCTTCGCCGTGGCGACCCAGATACTCGTTCCCCAGGCATACCTCGACCAACCGGCCGCCAGTCTGGCCCGGGTGATCTCGGTGGCCGATGCCGCCGGTGTTTCACCGTTGCGCGCGCAGTTGAACGTCAGCTCCGATCCCAAAGCCGTGGTCAGCCCGGACAAAGCCTTCCTGGCGTTCGAGTTGCCGCTTGAGGACAGCAAGGAATCGGTCCTGGTCGATGAACAGGGACGTCTGCGCATCAACCATGAAGATCACTTGCTGCTGGATGTGCAGCCTCTCAACCAACTGGCTTCTCTACAAGTGGTGCAAGCCTCGGGACAGCATGGCCTGGTGTATCGGACCCTGGGCAGCCAAGCGCCCGACTTCGCCCAGCCGATTGTGCTGACCCGTGGCGATGTGGCGATTCTCGGCGACAGCGGCGCGGTGACGATCATCGACAGCAAGGACCCCAGCGGCAGTCGGTTGCTCGGCCGTGAAGAACCCAAAGGGCTGGATGCCTGGCGTAAACCCTCGCTGCTCTGGCTGATCCCTGGCGCCATTGTGTTGTTCCTTCTCCTGTTGCTGGCTGGCCGTAGCGCCCGTCGCAATCGCCAGTAACGGTACCCTTCGATGACGTCGCTTTATTGGCCCTATTGGCTGGCCCACTACTACAACTACCTGGAAGCGGCGACCATCGTCGTCGCGGTGGTGATCCTGATCTCCAGCCTGGACGACCTGATCATTGACCTGTGGTACTGGTCTCGCCGCCTGTACCGCAAGCTCACCGCGGACCGTAAATACCGGTCGCTGACCGTCGACCAACTGCTGGCCCGGGACGAACAGCCCCTGGCGATCATGGTGCCGGCCTGGCTGGAATACGACGTCATCGCACCGATGATCGAGAACATGGTCTCGACGCTCGATTACCAGAACTACGTGGTCTTCGTCGGCACCTATGTCAACGACCAGCGCACCATCGACGAAGTCGAGCGGATGCGCCGGCGCTACAAGCAACTGCACCGCGTGGAAGTGCCCCATGCCGGACCGACCTGCAAGGCCGACTGCCTGAACTGGGTGATCCAGGCGATCTTCCTGCACGAGAAAACCCATGGCATGACCTTCGCCGGGGTGGTGTTGCACGACAGCGAAGACGTGCTGCATCCATTGGAATTGCGACTGTTCAACTACCTGCTGCCGCGCAAGGACATGATCCAGTTGCCCGTGGTGTCGCTGGAGCGCAACTGGTACGAATGGGTGGCGGGCGTCTACATGGACGAGTTCGCCGAATGGCACGGCAAGGACCTGGTGGTGCGTGAAAGCATGACCGACACCGTGCCCTCGGCCGGCGTCGGCACCTGTTTCTCCCATCGCGCGTTGCGGGTACTGGCCGGCGAAACCGAAAACCAGCCGTTCAACACCGACAGCCTCACCGAGGACTACGACGTCGGCGCGCGGCTGGCCAAGGTCGGCATGAACGCCATCTTCGTGCGTTTCCCGGTGCAGTTTCGGGTGCTGCGCAAATCCTGGTTCCGCAAGCCCTACGAATCGACCCTGACGATGCCACTGTGCGTGCGCGAGTTCTTCCCGGACACCTTCCGCACGGCGTTCCGACAAAAGGCTCGCTGGACTCTGGGCATCGGCCTGCAAGGCTGGGAACAGATGGGCTGGAGCGGCTCGTTGGCCAACCGCTACCTGCTGTTTCGCGACCGCAAGGGCGTGGTGACGGCGTTCGTCAGCATCATCGCCTACGTGATTCTGGTGCAACTGCTGGGCTTGATCATTCTGCGCAACAGCGGCTGGTGGGACGTCACCTTCCCAACGCCCTTTGAAACCAACGACCTGATCAAATACCTGCTGGTGGCCAACGGCATTGCCCTGCTCTGGCGGATCCTGCACCGTTGTTATTTCACCACCGTGCTGTACGGCTGGCAGCATGGCTTGCTGTCGATCCCGCGCATGCTGGTGGGTAACTTCGTCAACTTCATGGCCGCATCCAGAGCCTGGCGGATGTTCCTGGTGGGCAAGGTGATGAATCGCAAACTGGTCTGGGACAAGACCATGCACGACTTCCCTTCCACCGACCTGGTGGCCATCGCGCCCCGCCGCCTGGGCAGCGTGTTGCTGTCCTGGCAGGCCATTACCGACACCCACCTGCAGAGTGCCCTGGACCAGCAACAATCACGCAACATGCCCCTGGGGCGCATTTTGCTCAACAACGGCTGGCTGGACGACGAAACCCTGGCCGAAGCCATCGCGTTCCAGAATGACCTGCCCCGGGTCTTCGACGTGGCGCAAAAAGCCGCCGCCTCGACCTCGTCACTGACCGGCGAGTTTGCCCTGCGCTGGCGGGTCATTCCCTTGGGCCGCAACGCTGACGGCTGCGAACAGATCGCCGTTGCCAACCCCCTGTCCGACGAAGGCCTGCAACAGATCGCCGCCGAACTGGGCAGCGAGCCGGTGCAACTGATTGCCAGGGAAAGTGAAATTCTCGCGCTGCTGCGCCAATTGCCGGAACGCAACGGCCACGCCGTACCGAATGCCAGTGCACCGCTGCTGGGTGACTTGCTGATCGAAATGGGCCTGCTCGATCGCGATCAGTTCAGCCGCGCCATGTTGCAGTATCGACCGCAGCACCACGGTCGGATCGGCGATTACCTGGTCGACAGCGGCGTGCTGCCCCGGGCCACTATCGAACAGGTGGCGGCGCGTCAGCACAGCGTCTACCCCATGGAGCTTCCGGCATGAACCGCGCCCTTCTGACCCTCTTGGCCACGGGGCTGAGCCTGATACCGGCGCTGGCACCGGCCGAGACGCTGCCGCTGCCATTGACCGGACCGGCCTATACCGCCGCCGACCAGGCCTACAGCGCCTACGAGCGCAAGGACTACGACCTGGCCATCGCCAAGGCGCGCGAGGCCCTGCGCCTGCGCGCCGACGTGACGCGTCTGCACACCCTGATCGCCATGGCCGAACGTGACAAGAAACGGCGCGACCAGCCCCGGACCGCCGCTTCGTCCGCCGTGGCCGCGGCACCGGGTTTCATGGCCGCCACCCAAGGGTACAGGGCCTATGATCGCGAACGGTTCGGTCTGGCCGCGCAATCGGCTCGCAAGGCGATTGCCCAGGCTTCCCGTCGCAGGGAGTACCGGCTATTGCTGATCGACGCCTTGCAGCGCCAGCATCTTCTGGTCGAAGCCGACCAGGCTGTGGGCGAGGCGCTCAGGGTCTTCGCCAACGATGACGCGCTCCTGATGCGTCGAACGGCGATTCGTCGCCAACTGGCGGCGCCGCTGGCGGTCCAGGGCTACCGTGCCTTGCAGCAAGGCGATGCGGTGCTGGCCGTGGACAAGGCTCGGCAAGCCGTGGCTTGGGCCCCGGAGATCACCGCCAACCAGCAATTGCTCAACAGTGCACTGCTGACGGCCGAGGATCGCGACGCACCGATTCTCGAGTGCCAGGAAAGTACCTTCGGCCTGACGTGCGCCACCCGACCGGAGAACACCGAAGGACAGGCACCGGTCAGTGATTTGCAGTTGGCCTATGATTCAGTCCGGGCCGGTGACGACGAGGCGGCCCACGCCGCGTTCCGCAGGGCCGATGCCAGCACCCGGCTCGCCCCCGCAGCGGCTCAGGATGCAGCCTACAACGCCATGCGCGTTCATGAAGACGACGAAGCGGTGGCGTATTTCAAGCGCGTCATCGATGCCCAGGCAACCGCTGAGTCGCCCATGTCTGCACAACAGCTGTTCGATACCCGTCGTGCCGTGGGCGACATTTCACGCACCATGGGCCTGACCAGCACCACCAGCTATCGCGGCAACAGTTCCAGTGGCCTGAGCGCTGCTCCGGGCACCAGCAACAGCGGCAGCCAAAGCAATGACCAACTGCAGAACAGCACTGAGCTGTCCTGGCGGCCGCTGGGGTATCGCAATGCGCGTTTCGTCGAACTCTACGGGCGCGTCACCGACACCCTGTGGAGCAAGAACAGCGACTCGGACACCGGTGCGGATGCCTTGCAAGGGGCGCTGGGGGTAAGGATCAAACCCTTCAGCTCCATCAACATCATGGCCGCCTTTGAACGCACCTTTCCCCTGGGCTCCTCGAACGTCGAGGGCGACTGGCTCGCGCGCCTGGGCTACGGTTCGAGTATCGGCACCGACCTGCGGGTCGATGCGCCCAGTTGGTGGACTTCGCAGCTGTACGCCGAAGTCGGTCGATACATCAACGACGAACGCAATTATTTCAACAGCGAATGGCAAGTGGGACGCAGCTATGCCATCGGCGGTACCGGCTCGCGCTGGGTGACCTTCCCCCATGTCGTGGCGGCGGTCGACTACGATTCCAAGATGAAAAGCGGCGCCGACGGTGACTTCTCGTCAGGCAACGCCGGCGGGATCGGCGTGGGCAACAACGTACGCTACTGGTTCCGCGAAGACGCCTACAACGCCCCGCGCTCCTATGTGGATTTTTCCCTGCAGTACAGGGCCAAGGTATTTGGCGAGGAACGCGCCAAAGGCGTGTTCGCTCGCTTGACCTACTCCTATTGAGGCCGTTGATGTGATGTGCAATTGCAGGAAGACGTTCGCTTGAAAATCTTCGGCCATATCATCAGTCGCACGGCTGTGGCGGCGCTCTCGCTGGCCACGGCCCTCGGCGCAGGCACAGGGATGTATTACATGATGAATCAGGAGGTTGCACCGAACATCGTTGGCATCGTCTGGCAGCCAGACAACCAGACCGTGGGCATCAAAGGCGACTGGGAAAAGCTGGGGGTGCGCGAGCTGCTGGTGCAATGGACGGTGGTGGATGACCAGGCCTTCGTGCCCGGCACCGGCCTGCCCAGCGTGCCGCTACTGCCTGACTGGGCGCGCATCGCCAAGGCGCCCTGGGCCCAGGATGTCATCCTCGGGCTGGCCGGCCATTTCAGTGAAAACCGCTCCAGGGACAACATCGAGCAACTGGCCACGGTGTCGGAGCGCATTGCGCAACTGCCGACGCCACTGCACGTGACCGGGTGGTACTTTCCGGCCGAGGTCGATCCCAGTTGGTCTCGCGCCAAGGAACTGCCCGCCTTGCTGGCCAAGCTGCCGCGCCCGTTGTGGATCAGCGTCTACGACGGCGCCAACATCGGCCCCGCCGCCACTGCCGACTGGCTCAAGCAATGGTTGCCGGACGATATTGGCGTGTTCTTCCAGGATGGCGTCGGCGTCTACGCCCGCACCGCCCCGGTGGCCCGGGACTACGCCGACACCCTGCGTGACCGGCTCGGGAAGGATCGCGTGCGGATCATCGTCGAAGCCTTCCGCCCCAAGTTCGGCGGCGGCTTTCGCTCGGCCACGGTTGCCGAACTCACACCCCAACTGGCCGCCTATGCCGGCTATCCGCTGTACCTGTTCGACGGCCCCCATTATCTGACGCCTGAGTTGGTGGAGCAGCTGGAGCAATCCTTGGCCAAGCCGTGATCATGGCTCGAGGCCTTCGTCCTGGCCTGGCCCCATAGATTTGTATCGCTGTGTATATGAACGGCGAGTTGATACGAAATCGCTGACTTCGAGCCTTGCCGACACACAACGTCGATACACCTTCGCGTTTAACTGTGATCACCGGACAGCAGCACACCCGTTGCCACCGGCCCACTCAATCAAGCGCAAGGAGAATCACCATGTTCACTTTCTCGAAAGTTTCGTCCCTGGCAATCGCTCTGACACTGATGGGCGGGCTCGGCCTGTCGAACATCGCTTCGGCCACAGCCATGAGTGCAGCGGCGAAGGGTCAGGCTGCACAGTTGGTGGTTGAAGGCGGCTCCGATCGTCTGAGCCAGAACCGCGTAGCCGAAGGAGGCTCCGATCGCCTGCTTCAGAACCGCGTAGCCGAAGGAGGCTCCGATCGCCTGCTTCAGAACCGCGTGGCTGAAGGTGGCTCCGATCGTCTGCTTCAAAACCGCGTGGCTGAAGGTGGCGCTGATCGTCTTCAGGAACTGCGCGAACGCAACGCTTAAGCGTTGCCGATAGCCGTGCCGAGTTTGGATCGAAGTCTCAGCGCAATGGATTATTCGGGGTGAGGGAGCTTGCCCTCTCACCCCGAATGTTTGCCTGACTCACGGTTTGATGTTCTTCAGTTCATTGAGCAGCGCCAACAGTTGCTGCATCTTTTCTTCGCCAAATTGTTCTTCGATGCGGCGATAGTTGCTTTCCATCCCCTCACTCATCGACACAAAGCACTGCTGCCCACGCTCGGTCAGCCCTACGAAAACCCGACGCTGATCCTGGCTCGACTTCTGCCGACGCACCAGCCCATCACGCTCCAGACGGCTGAGCACACCGGTCATGCTGGGTTTGAGGATGCAGGCCTGATGAGCGAGCTGGTGGCTCTCCAGCTCTCCTTGCTGATGCAGGATACGGATCACTCGCCATTGTTGTTCCGTAAGATCATGCTGGTTCAGCGCCGGGCGAAAAAAAGCCATGGCCGCTTCGCGCGCTTGCAACAGGGTCAGTGTCAATGAAGGTCTGGGGTTGGCCATGTTCGGACTGTTTGGATGGACGAGCTGGCAGCTTAGTGTTGCGGACAAGCGGCTGCAAGAAACAACGCCGCGCACTGGACGGCTGCATGACGCCGGTGGCGAGTGCTCCACCAGCAACAACGCTCAACGCAACCCCGATTGCCGCTGGCGATACTCCCCTGGTGTGAGCCGGGCGTAGCGCTGGAAGAAACGACTGAAATACGCCGGGTCCTTGAACCCGAGCTGGTAGCAGATTTCATTGGCTGAACTGCCGGTAAACAACAGCAACCGCTTGGCCTCCTGCATCAGCCGTTCCATGATCAGCTGCTTGGAAGGCAGGTCGGCGATCCGTCGGCACACATCGTTGAGCCGCGCCTCGGTGACGCCGATGCCCTCGGCGTAGCGCGACAACGGCCAATGTTGCAGATAGTGAGCTTCGATCAGCTCATTGAAGCGGTGGAAAATCTTCAGGTCCTCATGCCGGGCCGGTCGTGCCTGCAGAGAATTGGAACACAGACGCAGCAGACTGATCATGATCAGCCGCGTCAAACCGTCCAGCGCCGCGCTGCGCCCCGGCCGCTCGGCACAGACCTCCTCGCTCAGCTCCTCGAACAGGTACTCCAGTCGCCGCACCTCCCCCGCCTGTTCCGGCCCCAACTGCGCCAACGCAACGCAGGCCGCAGGCATTTGCACACCCGCCGGCGCCAGGCTCGGATCAGCGTCGATCAACTGCCACACCAATTGCTGACGAACGGTCAACACATGCCCGTCACTGTCGGCTTCGGTCACAAAAGAATGGGGAATGGTGGGTGGCGTAAGGAAAAACATAGGCCCGGATTCGACGTATTGCTGGTCGTCCAGATACACCCGTACGGCGCCGCTTTTCACGTAGTGAACCTGAAAGAAACGGTCATGCCGATGCACCGGCATATTGCGACCGAAGAAACCCGCCAGGTTGGCAAGCCGATCGTAGTGAACCTCGGCATCGCTGTAACGCTGGTCGTACACCTGGCCAATGTTGATGTTGGGGATTGGCTGACGGTCAGTCATCACGCATTTCTCGTTTTTTATTCTGATTCAGGCAGCGGCTTGGATTCATCCTGCGCCGATTTCCCGAGGGCAACCAGTGTCCGGTGATTCTGCCACGCTTGACGATAGTTAACATCTTAATTATAACTGTTAATACATTAACAATATCTGCAGAGCCCTCATCTCTGCCGCTGCCAGGAGACAAGCATGAGCCGTGCCCTGCATGACGTCGCGACCGGCACCCTGTTTGGGGTTGCACTGAACTATCAGGGGCTGCTGAAGCAGCGCCTCGCCGAGTTCGAGCAACCGCCTTACCAGAAGCCGCCGGTCAAACCGGTGTTGTTCATCAAGACACCCAACACCCGCAACCGGCACGACGCCGACGTGGTTCACCCGGGTCACGGCCAGCGGCTGCAACCGGGGCCCGCGCTTGGCGTGGTGATGGGCAAGTCGGCCAGTCGTGTCAGCGCCGCCGAAGCACTGGACTACGTCGCCGGCTATACCGTGGTCAATGAATTCAGCCTGCCGGAAGACAGCTATTACCGCCCCGCCGTCAAGGCCAAGTGCCGGGACGGCTTCTGTGCCATCGGGCCTGAACTGGTGCCCACGGCCAACGTTGCCGACCCCCATAGCCTGACAATCAGGCTGTACGTCAACGGCGAGGTGCGCCAGCACAACAACACGGCCAATTTCGTTCGCAACATTCCCCAATTGATCGCCGAGATCAGCGAGTTCATGACGTTGCATGCCGGCGACGTCCTGATCACTGGCACGCCCGAGGGCCGGGTTGATGTCGTGCCTGGCGATCGCGTCGAAGTGGAGATCAGCGGCCTGGGCCGCCTCGTCAATAGCGTTGTGGCCGAGCACACAGGAGCACGTTCATGAAACACGCGCGCATTGGTTTTGAAGGCCAGGTCCACACGGTCACCGTTGAAGCTCACAACGCCGTTCGCCTGGCCGACGGTCGGCTGCTGGCCGAGGATCAGGTCCAGTGGTTGCCGCCGGCCACCGGCAGCATGTTCGCCCTGGGCCTGAACTACGCCGATCACGCCGCCGAACTGGCGTTCAAGCCGCCAACCGAACCGTTGGCGTTCATCAAATCCCCGGGCACCTACACCGGCCACAACCAGATGACCTGGCGCCCCGACAACGTCGCCTACATGCACTACGAGTGCGAGCTGGTGGCGGTCATCGGCAAAGCCGCGCGCAACGTCAAGCGCGAGGACGCGCTGGGTTACCTGGCCGGTTACACCGTGTGCAACGACTATGCGATCCGCGACTACCTGGAAAACTACTACCGCCCCAACCTGCGGGTGAAAAACCGTGATGCCACCACACCTGTCGGCCCGTGGATGGTCGATGTGGCCGATGTACCGGACCCCGGCAACCTGAAGTTGCGTACCTGGATCAACGGCGAACTGCGCCAGGAAGGCTCGACCCGCGACATGATTTTCGACATCCCCTACCTGATCGAATACCTGTCCAGCTTCATGACCCTGCAACCCGGCGACATGATCGCCACCGGCACGCCCGAAGGCCTGGCGGACGTAGTGCCCGGTGATGAAGTGGTGGTGGAAGTGGAAGGCGTCGGCCGCCTGGTCAATCGAATTGTCAGCGAAGCCGAGTTCTTCGCATCCCGTAAAGAGGCGTGAGCAGCATGATCAAGCACTGGATCAACGGCCGTGAGGTCGAAAGCAAAGATGTGTTCGTCAACTACAACCCGGCCACCGGTGAAGCCATTGGCGAAGTTGCCAGCGGCGGCGCCGAAGAAGTTGCCCAGGCCGTGGCTGCGGCCAAGGACGCTTTCCCGAAGTGGGCCAACACGCCGGCCAAGGAGCGCGCCCGACTGATGCGCAAGCTCGGTGAACTGATCGAGCAGAACGTGCCGAAACTGGCCGAACTGGAAACCCTCGACACTGGCTTGCCGATTCATCAGACCAAGAACGTGCTGATCCCGCGCGCCTCCCACAACTTCGACTTTTTCGCCGAAGTCTGCACGCGGATGGACGGCCACACCTATCCGGTCGACGACCAGATGCTTAACTACACCCTGTACCAACCGGTGGGTGTCTGTGCATTGGTCTCGCCCTGGAACGTGCCGTTCATGACCGCAACCTGGAAGACCGCGCCGTGCCTGGCGCTGGGCAACACCGCCGTGCTGAAAATGTCCGAGCTGTCGCCGCTGACCGCGAACGAGCTGGGGCGCCTGGCGGTGGAAGCCGGCATTCCCAACGGCGTGTTGAACGTGATCCAGGGTTACGGTGCCACGGCCGGCGACGCATTGGTGCGGCATCCGGATGTGCGGGCGATTTCCTTCACAGGCGGCACCGCCACCGGCAAGAAGATCATGCAGACCGCCGGGCTGAAAAAGTATTCGATGGAACTGGGCGGCAAGTCGCCGGTACTGATTTTCGAAGACGCCGACCTTGAACGGGCCCTCGACGCAGCGCTGTTCACCATCTTCTCGCTCAATGGCGAACGTTGCACCGCTGGCAGCCGGATCTTCATCCAGGAAAGCGTCTACCCACAGTTCGTGGCCGAGTTCGCCGCCCGGGCCAAACGCCTGATTGTCGGTGATCCGCAAGACCCGAAAACCCAGGTCGGCTCGATGATCACCCAGGCCCACTACGACAAGGTCACCGGCTACATCAAGATCGGCCTCGAAGAAGGCGCCACGCTCCTGGCCGGCGGTCTGGAGCGCCCGGCCAACCTGCCGGCGCACTTGAGTCGCGGCCAGTTCATCCAGCCGACAGTGTTCGCCGACGTGGACAACAACATGCGCATCGCCCAGGAAGAAATCTTCGGCCCGGTGGTGTGCCTGATCCCGTTCAAGGACGAAGCACAAGCCTTGCAACTGGCCAACGAAACTGAATATGGGCTGGCGTCGTACATCTGGACCCAGGACATCGGCAAGGCCCATCGCCTGGCCCATGGCATCGAGGCCGGCATGGTGTTCATCAACAGCCAGAACGTGCGCGACCTGCGCCAGCCTTTCGGCGGCGTGAAGGGTTCCGGAACCGGCCGCGAAGGTGGACAGTACAGCTTTGAAGTCTTCGCCGAGATCAAGAACGTCTGCATCTCCATGGGCGGGCATCACATTCCGCGCTGGGGGGCATGACCCAGGCCGAGTGATACCCCTGTGGCGAGGGAGCTTGCTCCCGCTGGGCTGCGAAGCGGCCCCGGCTTTTCCTGGCGATTGCTGCGCAATCGAGCGGGAGCAAGCTCCCTCGCCACAAGTGCAGCGATCCACCCAAAGCATCAAGACTTGATTCACCCGCTGTCCCGAAATTCAACAAGAACAATTTTTCAGGAGAATCATCATGGGCGAAGTCGTCCTGGCTGCGAAAATCTGCCACGTTCCCTCGATGTACCTGTCGGAGCTGCCGGGCAAACACCACGGCTGCCGCGCAGCGGCCATTGCCGGCCATAAGGAAATCGGTCGCCGCGCCCGTGAACTGGGCGCCGACACCGCCGTGGTGTTTGACGTGCACTGGCTGGTCAACAGCGCCTACCACGTCAACAGTGGCGCGCACTTCAAAGGCATCTACACCAGCAACGAGTTGCCGCACTTCATCAAGAACATGGAGTACGAATACTCCGGCGCTCCGGAACTGGGCGAATTGATCGCCGCCGAGGCCAATGCCGCCGACGTGCGCACCCTGGCCCACAACATCCCGAGCCTGGAGCTGGAATACGGCACGCTGGTGCCCATGCGCTACATGCACATGGATGTTCCGCAAGACCAGAAATTCAACGTGGTGTCGGTTGCCGCCTGGTGCGCCTGGCACCGTCTGCAAGACAGCTTCACCTTCGGTGCCGCCGTGCGCCGGGCCATCGAAAAAAGTGATCGCAAGGTGCTGGTGCTGGCTTCCGGCTCGCTGTCGCACCGCTTTTCCGATGATCGCAATGCCGAAGCCAACATCCACAACTGGACGCGCGAGTTCGACAAACAGGTCGACCTGCATGTCGTGGAGCTGTGGCGCCAGGGTCGCTGGAAAGAGTTCTGCGCCATGCTGCCCGATTACGCCGAGCACTGTTTCGGTGAGGGCAAGATGCATGACACCGCCATGCTTCTGGGGCTGCTCGGTGGGCCGGACTATGCCAAACCCGCCGAAATCATCACCGAACCTTTCGGCAGTTCCGGTACGGGCCAGATCAACGCCATTTTTCCAGTTTGAGCCACAGCGGCAGCCGACCACCCTCGACTTGCCGCTTGAAGCTTGCCACTCACAGCTGCCGACGCAGGAGGTCGCCATGCCCCACTTCATCGCCGAATACACCGACAACATCGAACAACAGGCCGATCTGCCCGGCCTGTTTGAAAAGGTTCACACCCTGCTGGGTGACAGCGGCGTGTTTCCCCTGGGTGGTATCCGCAGCCGTGGTGTGCGCCTGGATACCTGGCGCATGGCCGACGGCAAGCACGACTATGCCTTCGTCCACATGACCTTGAAGGTCGGCCATGGCCGTGACCTGGCTACCCGCCAGAAAGTGGCGCAAAAGCTCTTTGAAGTGATCACCGCGCACTTCGCCGAACTCCAGGCCCAGCGCTTGCTGGCGCTGTCGTTCGAGATGATCGAGCTGCACGAACAGCTCAACTTCAAGGCCAACAACGTTCACGCCTTCCTCAACGCCCAGGCCCATTAAACCCGCCTGCCCGTTCGCCCTTCGGCCTCTCTGACAAAAAGTACAAAATCATGAGCACAGCCAATACCGCCGACACTGCCGGCACAATCGCCCACGACCGCACCCATGCCACCGTCACCTGGCGACTGATGCCATTGCTGTTGGTCTGCTACCTTTTCGCCCACCTGGACCGCATCAACATTGGCTTTGCCAAGATGCAGATGAGCGCCGACCTGCAGTTCAGCGACACGGTCTACGGCTTCGGCGCGGGCCTGTTCTTCATCGCCTACGCGCTGTTCGGCGTGCCGAGCAACATCGCCCTGGACCGGGTCGGCCCGCGCCGCTGGATCGCCACACTGATGGTGGTCTGGGGGGCTTTGTCCACCGGCATGTTCCTGATCGAAAGCGCCGCCGGGTTCTACGTGTTGCGCTTTCTGCTGGGGGTGGCCGAAGCCGGGTTCTTCCCGGGCATTCTGGTCTTTCTCAACCGTTGGTACCCGGCACGGCGCCGCGCCCAGGTGACCGCGCTGTTTGCCATTGCCGTGCCGATGGCCGGCGTGATTGGCGGGCCCTTGTCGGGAGGTATCCTTGAACACTTCCATGACTTCGGTGGCCTGCGCGGCTGGCAGTGGATGTTCGTCATCGAAGGGCTGCCGGTGATTCTGCTCGGCCTGGTGGTGCTCAAGTGCCTGCCGGACAGTTTCGAGACGGTCAACTGGCTGACACCGCAAGCCAAACAGCAATTGCGCGCGCAACTGAGCGTTGAAGAACAACGCAAATCCGTCACCTCGTTCTCGGCGATTCTCAACAACCCGCAGGTCTGGTTGCTGGTGGCGGTGTATTTCGCCGTGATGCTGGCGGTGAACACCCTGGCTTTCTGGATGCCCACGTTGATTCACGGCGCCGGAATCGGCAGCGACGGTCAGGTTGGATTGCTCAGCGCCGTGCCGTATCTGGCCGGCTGCTTTTTCATGATCGGCTGCGGGCGTTCGTCAGACCGCCATCGCGAACGGCGCTGGCACCTCTGCGTACCGCTGCTGATGGCGGCGGCAGGCATTGCCATCGCCGGTCTCTCACCCACCAGCCCAACCCTGGTACTGGGTGGCCTGATCATCGCGGGTATGGGTGCCAGTGCAGCGTTGCCGATGTTCTGGCAACTGCCACCGGCCTTCCTGTCCAACAGCACCCAGGCCGCCGGCATCGCACTGATCAGCTCCTTCGGCAGCATTGCCTCATTCCTGGCGCCCTATCTGATCGGCTGGATGCGCGACACCACCCAGAGCGCCAGCCTGGCCCTTTATGTGCTGGCGCTGCTCATCGCCGTGGGGGGCCTGCTGGTGCTTCGCACCCAGGCCGCCATCGTCAACCCTCAATAAGAGATGCTCTTCATGCTCGATCAAAACCTCATCCAGCAGGCCGCCGCCCGCCTCGACCACGCAGAACGTTCGCGCGAACAGGTGCGGCAGTTTTCCCTCGACCATCCGCATATCACCCTGGACGACGCTTACGCCATCCAGCGCGCCTGGGTTGCGCAAAAGATCAAGGACGGCCGCAAGCTGGTCGGCCACAAGATCGGCCTGACCTCCCGGGCCATGCAGGTCTCGTCGAACATCACTGAGCCGGACTATGGTGCCCTGCTCGATGACATGTTCTTCGACGAGGGCACCGACATCCCGTTCGAGCGCTTCATCGTGCCCCGGGTAGAAGTGGAACTGGCGTTCATCCTCGGCAAGCCGTTGAAAGGCCCGAACGTGACGGTATTCGACGTGCTGGACGCCACCGAATGGGTGATCCCGGCACTGGAAATCATTGATGCCCGCATCCAGCAGATCGACCCACAAAGCAAGGCCACCCGCAAAGTCTTCGACACCATCTCCGACAATGCCGCCAACGCCGGCGTGGTCATGGGCGGGCGCGCGGTGCGCCCCACTGAAATCGACCTGCGCAAGGTGCCTGCGGTGCTCTACCGCAACGGCGTGATCGAGGAATCCGGCGTCTCGGCCGCGGTGCTCAATCACCCGGCCAAAGGCGTAGCCTGGCTGGCGAACAAACTGGCGGCCTACGACGTCACGCTGCAACCGGGGCAAATCATTCTCGGCGGCTCCTTCACCCGTCCCGTGGCGGCCAACCCGGGGGATACCTTCCATGTCGACTACGACATGCTCGGTTCCATCGCTTGCCGTTTCGTCTGATCGGAGACTGACTCATGGACATGCCCATCAATACCTTCAAGCAACGGCTGCGCAGCGGTGAGGCGCAGATTGGCCTGTGGCTGGGCCTGGCCGACGCCTACTGTGCGGAACTGGCGGCCAACGCCGGCTTCGACTGGTTGCTGATCGACGGCGAACACGCGCCCAATGATGTGCGCGGGATGCTCGGCCAGCTCCAGGCCGTGGCCCCCTACCCCAGCCAACCGGTGATCCGCCCGGTGGTCGGCGACACCGCATTGATCAAGCAGGTGCTCGACATCGGAGTGCAAACCTTGCTGGTGCCGATGGTCGAAAGCGCCGGCCAGGCTCGCGAACTGGTGCGCGCCATTCACTACCCGCCTCAAGGCGTCCGAGGCGTCGGCAGTGCGCTGGCCCGTGCATCACGCTGGAACAGTATTGCCGGTTACCTCGATAAGGCCGACGAACAGATGTGCCTGCTGGTGCAGATCGAAAGCCGCGAGGGCCTGGCCAACCTGGATGCCATCGCGGCAGTGGAAGGTGTTGACGGGGTCTTCATAGGTCCGGCGGACCTGAGCGCGTCCATGGGTTTTCGTGGCAATCCCGGGCATCCGACCGTGCAAGCCGCCATCGAGGACGCCATCGCCCGCATCCGCCAGTCCGGCAAAGCGGCCGGGATTCTCAGCGCCGATGAAAAGCTCGCCCGGCGTTACATCGAACTGGGCGCGGCGTTTGTCGCGGTGGGGGTGGATACGACCGTACTGATGCGCGGTTTGCAAAGCCTTGCGGCGACGTTCAAAGACGCACCAAAACCTGCGGCTAGCGGTGTGTACTGATAGCAACACAAACCTCTGTGGCGAGGGGGGCCTGTGGGAGCAAGGCTTGCCCGCGATGAAGGCACCGCGGTCTCTCAGAAACCGAGGTGCCGATTTCGCGAGCAAGCTTTGCTCCCACAGACGTTAACCAA
Organism: Pseudomonas sp. P105; assembly: GCF_032614175.1. Taxonomy (NCBI): domain Bacteria; kingdom Pseudomonadati; phylum Pseudomonadota; class Gammaproteobacteria; order Pseudomonadales; family Pseudomonadaceae; genus Pseudomonas; species Pseudomonas sp. P105. The sequence continues at coordinate 2,625,465 of NZ_CP126693.1, read as the reverse complement.
CCCGGGATCTCAACGCCTGATCGCTTTCAGGTCATTGAGCAACTCCAGCAACGTCTGCAACTTCTGCTCCCCCAACTTGCCCTGCAAACGCTGGTAATTCTCTTCCATGCTCTGGCTCATCGAATCGAAGCTCGCCTGCCCCTGCGGCGCCAGGCGCACCAGCACCCGCCGCTGATCCTGTTCGGCCTTGCGCCGTTCCACCATGCCCGCCGCTTCCATGCGCGTCAGCACGCCGGTCATGCTCGGTTTGAGAATGCAGGCCAGTTCAGCCAGGCGATTGATCTCCAGCTCGTCGTGCTGGCTGAGGATACGGATGACTCGCCATTGCTGTTCGGTCAAACCGTGCTGGTTGAGGGAGGGACGGAAAAAACCCATGGCCGCTTCACGGGCCTGTAGAAGGGTGAGGGTCAAGGATTGGCGCGGTTTGGGCATAGGTGAGTTCGCGAGGGAATTTAGTTAATGAGTTAACTAAATCTTAACAGCTTCGGCGCCAAGTTACCTTGGGGCGAAGGGATTTCTCTCCTCGCCACAAGGCTGATTGTCGCGCCTGAACCCCTGTAACAACTCAAGCGCCTTTGATGACGCCTTTGAGCACGGCCTTGAAATGCTCCACCTGTTGCTCGCTGAACTGGCCGAATACCTTGTCCTGCTGCTCCTTGGCAATTGCCCAGAGTCCTTCGGTTTCGTCCACGCCCTTGACGGTCAGACGCACTCGCTCGCCCTCATCGGTGACCAGGCCCTTGCGCTTGAGGTTAGCCACGGCCTCTTCGATCTCACGCGCCGGCATCGCCACTTCTCGTTGCAGGTCGCACAGGTTCAGCCCTGCATCGTTTTCCAGCACCATCAACATCCGTGCTTCGCTGGTGCGCAGCCCGGTGGACAGCTGGCGCGGCTGGTAACTGGCCTGATAGGCCCGCAGCGCCTGGGTCATCAGGTAATACAGGTTGTGGCTCAAACGGCCCTGGAAGTGACTGCTGGGGGACTGTCCCTCCTCCCGTTTGGTCATGCGGGTGTAGGGCAAGATCATCGAGTAGGCGCCCTGGTGATAGAGCAACGGTGAGCGGCCGTAATCATCAAACGCCACGACTTTACCGATCATGATCCAGTGATCACCGCCATCGACCTGTTGGAATTTTTCACAGTGAAAACGCGCCGAGCAATCGACAAACACCGGAGCACCTCCCTCCCCGGCCTCGAACTGGATCTCGGCGAACCGATCCTCCTTGGGCCGAGCGAAGTTGTTCGACAGGTCGATCTGATCGGCGGCGAGCACGTTCACCGCAAAATGGCTGGCGGCCTCGAACACACCGTGACTGCTGGAGCGCTTGTCGATGCTCCAGAGAATCAGCGGCGGATCCAGGGACACCGAGTTGAAACTGTTGGCCGTCACACCGACCTTGCGACCATCTTCGGCGGCCGCGGTGACCACGGTCACGCCAGTGGCAAAGTTACCCAGGGCCCGGCGAAACGCACGGGTGTCGAAAGCGCTATCGCACACATCAGACATACAAGACTCCCGGCCGCCTCAGTCGACGGCCTCAATTGTTTTTATATGAGCCAGCCTCAGCGAGCAGGCGGTCAAACCATGGTGGGGTCGGGCTCCAGGCCCATCAGTTCACGGCCCAGAATCTGCGCGCAGACGTCGTAGTCGGTGTAGGCGTGAGCACCGGTCAAATGGGCATCGCGGAACAGTCGTTGCAGTTCATTGGTCTCGAACCAGGCGCCACCCCCGGCTGCTTCCATCAGGCGATCCACTGCCTGAATGCACATTTTGGTGGCGTACCCCTGGTTGGTCCGCCAGAACGCCAGGGTTTCGCGGCTGGGGTATTGGTGGCGCTCACTGTGCTCGGCATGCTCTTGCCAGGTTTTCTCCAGAAACGCCCGGGCTGCCGCCACCTGATGAGTGGACTCGGCCAGGCGCATCAGGGCCGGGGTGGCGGCGCCCACTGCCGCGCCGGTGTAGGCGCGCACGCGGGTCCGGGTTTTCTCGCGAAAAACCTCCAGCATGCGTTCCGCCACACCCAGGCTCACGGTGGAGAAACCGCTGGCGAAATACGGGCGATACGGCGAGTAGAAAATCTTGCTGTCGGGGTACAGGCCAAACCCGGCGGATTTGCCTTCCATCATGTCCTTGGCTTTCTGAATCCGGTGTTCCGGCACAAACGCGTTGCCGATGATCAAGGTCTTGCTGCCACTGCCGCGCATGCCCACCGCGTACCAGTCATCGCGGATTTCATAATCGCTGCGAGGCAGCACCGCGAAGCAATAGTCCTGGGTTCCTTCGGCATTTTTGCGGCGAAATCCCACGATCGCCCACTCGGCATGGTCACAGCCGCTGCTCCAGCCCATTTCGCCGCTGAACATCACACCGCCCTCAACCTCCTCGGTGCGACCGAAAGGTGCAATGCTGCTACTGGCAGTCGCATCGGGATCGTCACCCCAGACTTCTTCCTGGGTTTTGGCCGGGAACATTGCCAATTGATGGCTGTGCGTACACAACAGGCTCATGGCCCAGGCGGTGCTGGCGCAGGAGCCGGCCAGCAACGCGATGCAGTCGGCGAACTGCGGTAGCGATATTTCCATGCCGCCGTATTTTTTCGGCTGGAAAGCCCGGTGCATGCCGATACCTTTGAGCAAGGCTATATTTTCGACAGGAACGCTACGGTCCTTCTCTGCCTGGAAGGCATTGGCGGCAATGACCGGCAGGATAGGCTTGAGATCTTCGAGCAACGGATTTGGCTTTTTCATGGACGGGCTCTTTTATTATTGGCATCTGCCGATCCCGCCTTTGCCCGGCAACCCGGTGCTGCAGAAATGGCGGAATCAGTGATTAAGGCCCGTTCAGTATGGGTAATCCGGGGCAACTGAAAAATGCACCTTCCAGACCCAAGATTGTACTTTCCACGGTGCGACCTTCACTGCCATGGCGCGCTCGATCAAATCCGCCGGCACGGATGATCAAGACAGGCGCCAGCACCAGGGCTCTTAATAGGGCCATCGCGTGCAGTGTCTTGCGAAGGCGCTTGTCACGGCGTTTCTTTTCACTTTGTCAGGTTGCGTCATGATCAATATCGAAACGCCCACCTATTACACCGCCACCAAGAAATACAACCTCAGTTTCCCAACCCTGGAACAGGACGTGGAAGCCGACGTCGTGGTGATTGGCGGCGGTTTCTCCGGCATCAATACCGCGCTGGAACTCGCTGAAAAAGGCATTACCAATATCGTGGTGCTGGAGGCGCGTTACCTGGGGTTCGGCGGCACCGGGCGCAATGGCGGGCAGATCATGGCCGGCATCGGCCATGACCTGGAAAAAATCAAGAAGGACGTGGGGGAAGACGGGCTGCGGCAGGTCTTCGAGATCAGCGATCTGGGCGCGGACATCATCAAGGATCGCATCGCCAAGTACGACATCGATGCCGACTTCTGCCATGGCTACGGCTACATGGGCTTCAACGCTCGCCAGGAAAAAACCCTGCGAGCCTGGGAAAAAGACTTCAAGTCGATCAACAGCAAGCATGAGATCCGCTTTCTCGGCGGTTCCGACGTGCAGCAAATCATCGGGTCCAAGGCCTACAGCAGTGCATTGCTGCACATGGGCGGCGGGCACGTGCATTCGCTGAACCTGTTGCTGGGCGAAGCCAAGGCACTGGTCAGCCACGGCGTGCGGATTTTCGAGAACAGTCCGGCCCTGGAAGTCAGCTACGGCGAGCGCATCACCGTGCGCACCGGGCGTGGCTCGGTCAAGGCCAGCAAGCTGTTGTGGGCCTGCGACAGCTTCCTCAACAAACTGGAGCCGGAGCTGCATCGCTCGACCATCAATACCTATGCCTTCCAGATGATGACCGAGCCATTGTCGGAGGAGCTGATCCAGCGCATCAGCCCGATTCGCGGCGCCTACAGCGATATTCGCCCGGTGATCGACTACTACCGCGTCACCAATGAAAACCGCCTGCTGTTCGGTGCGGCGACGCCGTTGATAGAACACATCCCCCAGGACCTCAAGGCCTGGAATCGGCGCCTGATGCTGAAGATTTTCCCGTACCTCAAGGACGTGAAGATCGACCTGGCCTGGGGCGGCCCGATGGCGTGCAGCCCGAACCTGTTTCCGCAGATCGGCACCCTGCCCGGCCGCAGCAATGCGTTTTTCGTCCAGGGCTATTCAGGCTTTGGCGTCACCCCCAGCCACATCATCTGCAAGGTGCTGGCCGAAGGCATGAGCGAAGGCTCGGCGCGCTACGACCTGGTCAGCTCCGTCAGGCGTCCGACCATCATCGGCAAGGACGCCATCCGTCCACTGCTGCTGACCGCCGGCAAGTCCTGGCACCAGCTGTCGGGTTACTGGAATGGCCGTCGCTGATGGCCATGATGCCAGTCAGTTAGGCGCTCCCACAGATCCCAGCGCCTTCACGGACCGGTACTAGACATACATACCCGCTGTTTTTTTCACTCATCAGGAGTCACTGCCATGCCCCTTATCAACCTCAAGAAAGACATCCAGCTGTCCGACCTGGACGCCTGGGGCACCGTCGCCGATCTCGGTTCGCAGATTCTCGAAGGCGAAGTCAAAGCCTTCGGCAAAATGACCTTCGGCGCCCCCACCGATGCGGTCAGCAGCGCCTACTTCGGCACGACCAAGGGCAAGTTCCGAATGGTTTATCCGTTCGCCGAACAGGCCACCGTGGTCACTGGCGAAGTGGTGCTGACCGATGAAGCCAGCGGCCAGAGCACCCGCTACAAGGCCGGCGACAGCTGGTTCGTGACCAAAGGTACGCCGGTATTGTGGGAAGTGGTCAGCGAAAGTTTTGTCAAACACTACTTCGCGGTAGTCTGACCGGACCCGGCTGCCGGATTCACCGGCAGCCCTCTTGGCGAAGGTTGCGAGCATGTACGTCATCCCCTCCCAGGACATCGCCGGCCATTGCCTGCACGCGTTCACCCAGCTCGTTCCCGCCAGTCGAGCGGCCTTCTATTGCGTCGACCGACAGTTGCAAGCCCATGACTTCAGCCTGCATGGCATGAGCGGCGAGATGCATCGCGACTATCTGGACAATTATCGCCAGTTCGACCCGTTGCAGCCGCGCAACTACGTTTCCAGCCACCTGGCCGTGGTGCCTCTTGGGCTGGCCATGGCCCGCCAGCCAATCCGTGACAGCCATCGCTACCGCCATTTTTTACAGCGCTACGACGTGGTGGATGTGGTGGAAGTCTTCGCCCATCGGGGCAGTCGGCCTCAAGCGGCTATTTCCTTGTTGCGCACCGCCGAGCAAGGCGTCTTCACCAGCGAGCAACTGACGCAGCTCGCAGCGCTGCAAGCGTTGCTGCAACTGGCCGTCGCCAACCTGCCACCGCAGGACGACTTGCTCAGTAGCCTGACCCCCAAGGAACGCCAGATAGCGTTGCTGCTGCGCCAGGGCGCCAGTAACAAAGAGTTGGCCCGAGAGCTGGAAGTCGGCCTGCCCACGGTCAAGACGCATCTGATCAACCTGTTTCGCAAGACCGGCGTGAGCAATCGAACCGAGCTGGTCAGCAGCCTGTTCCTCTAAGCCATTGCCTGTGCCGGTTCAACCATTCGGTTGATGGGCCAGCCCCGCGCAAGGCGCCATGATCCGGGTGGCTATCTCATCCAACCGGAGTCTTGCAATGACCACACCTACAGACTGGATCACCGTCGGCGCCCTGGCCGACGGCTTTGCCCCTGAAGCGTTCATCCTGCCGAACCTGGCCGACCTGAACGGTAAGACCTTCACGCTGAATTTCGCCAATGGCTGGCAGATCGAACACCGCTTCGAACAGCAAACCCTGTCATGGAACGCGGCCGATGGTCATTCCAGCGGCACCGCGCCTTATCGGGCCACGTCGGTGCGTCCAGGCCTCTACCTGGTGGATTTCGTCAAGCACGAAGGTGCACAAGCCTGGTCGGTCAGCCTGGTACTTGATACCGCTCACGCGGCGTTCACCGCAGTGATCGGCAGCATGCCCGAGCAGGAACAAACTCGCGAAGGTCTGTACAGACGCGCACTGGCCGGCCAGCCACTGACGGGGGTCAAGGTAGAGTTCCTTCACGGCAGTCTCGACCGCCCCTGGCAGCAGGGCCTGTGCCCACATGCACCGACCACCGAACTGGTGGGCCTGCGCAACCTGTATCGCTACAGCCCCAGCGAAGTCTACGAACACATCTATCTCAACGACCGGTTCTATTCCTGGCAGTGCCTCAAGGGTGTCGAACAGGGCCTGTGCGATACCGACCGGTGTGACACCTACAAGATCGCCGATCAGTTGTACCTGTTCGTCTGGCGGGAAAAGATCATCCCGACCCTGGGCCTGGTGCTGATCGACATGCAGCAGCACCGCAGCGACGGCAAGATTTTCGGTTATGCCGGCGCGTCTTTCGATGAGTTTTCCAATTTCCCCGTCAGCTCCTACTGCCAGGTTCTCAACCGGACGGAATATCCCGATGCCTGAATTGCGCACCATCGTGATCACGGGCGCGGGCACTGGCATCGGTGCCGCCTGCGCCCGGTTGTATGCCGCTGAGGGCGCCAACCTGGTGCTGATCGGCCGACGCCGCGAACCCCTGGCGCAACTGGCCGAGGAAATAGGCGGCCTGGTGCTGGTGGGCGATGCCGCGTGCCCGACGACCTGGGACGGCTTCGTCGCACAGATCCGCGAGCGTTATGGCCGGCTCGATGTGCTGCTGGCCTGCGCTGGCGGCATGGGCCTGGGCAGCGCCACCCAGACCAGCCCGCAGACCTGGGAAGCGGCCATGCGCAGCAATCTCGACAGCGCCTTCTACAGCGCCCGGGCGTGCCTGCCGCTGCTGCAGGAAAGCGCTGGCAACATTGTGCTGATCGCATCCATCGCGTCGTTGGCGGCAGGCCCGCAAGTCTGCGGCTATACCACCGCCAAGCACGCGCTGCTGGGGCTGAACCGCTCCCTGGCGCGCGATTACGGCCCGCGCGGGGTGCGGGTCAACGCCGTCTGCCCGGGCTGGGTGCGCACGCCGATGGCTGATGAGGAAATGCAGGTCTTGATGCAGTTTCACGGCGAAACGCTGCAGCAGGCCTACGACAGGGTCTGCGCGGACGTGCCATTGCGCAGGCCCGCCAGCGCGCTGGAGATTGCCCATGTGTGTCGCTTCCTGGCCTCGAATCAAGCCTCGATCATCACTGGCGCGGCACTGGTGGCCGACGGTGGCTCCAGCATCGTAGACGTACCAACCCTGGCCTTCAGCCGGATGGAGGTCACGGATGCCTGATGATCTGGATTTCAGCGCAAAAACGGTGCTGGTCACAGGCGGTGCCCAGGGTATAGGCCGGGCCATCGTCGAAGCCTTCGCCTGGCGTGGGGGCCGTGTGGTGATCGCTGACCTGGACCTGGCACAGGCCGAGGCGGTGGCGAGCGAATTGACCGCTACAGGTTGTCAGGTACAGGCCGTGGGCGTGGACCTGGCCGATGCAACGGCGATCAGTACGCTGATGGCTGATCTGGAGCAGCGTCTGGGGAGGCTGGATGTTCTGGTGCACAACGCCGGGTACTTTCCCCTGACACCCTTTGCCGGGATCACACCAGCGATGCTTGAGCGCACGCTGGCAGTCAACCTTTCGGCGCTGTTCTGGCTGACTCAGGGAGCATTGCCGATGTTCCGTCGGCAGGGCCAGGGCTGCGTGCTGGTGACCTCCTCGGTCACCGGCCCGCGGGTGGCTTATCCAGGGCTCAGTCACTATGCGGCGTCCAAGGCCGGAGTCAACGGGTTCATCCGCAATGCGGCACTGGAACTGGCGAGTGAGCATATCCGGGTCAACGGCGTCGAACCCGGGATGATCGCGACACCGGCCATGGCGAACCTGGGGGATGATGCGGTCAATCAAGACATCGCCCGTCGGGTACCGCTGGGACGCCTGGGCACCCCGTCCGACATCGCCGGCGCCATGCTCTTTCTGGCATCGGACCTGGCCGCGTATGTGACCGGACAAACCCTGGTGGTGGACGGCGGCTCGACCTTGCCCGAGGTTTGAGCGTGTGGGAGCGATGCGTCGGCTGGCGATGCTGTCGACGCAGCCGTCATCACCGGCAGCCCTGCTCCCACAGCCCCATCCTCCCCCCATCCACTGTGGGAGCGAGCCTGCTCGCGATAGCCGAAGGTCAGCTTGAGCCGACCCTGAATGCGCCCGCCACTCAAATCACCCCCTGTACCTGTTGCAGATGGCTGGCACGAAATTCCTTGGGCGATAGCTCGAACTGTTTCTTGAACGAACGGCTGAAATGGGCCGAATCGGTGAAGCCCCATTTGTAGGCGATCGAAGTGATGGATTCGTCCCGCAGGAACGGATTGGTCAGGTCATCGGCGCTGCGCTTGAGCCGGGCCCGCTGGATGTAGCGGCAGACGCTGTCATCCTGTTCTTCGAATAATCGGTACAGATGTCGCACCGAAATGTTCAGACGGTTGGCCAGGCCCACCGGGCTCAAGCCGGGCTGGGTCAGGGACTCGTCGATGACTTTCTGCACATAACTGCGCAAGTGATTGCCTTGCAACGCAACGCCGTCATCCTCCGATCCGGTGCCCTGCTCCAGGGCCGAACCGAGCAGCGAAACAAACGCATTCTGCAAAGCTTCGCCTTCTCCTGTGGCGCCCTCACCGTCGGGAGTGTCCTTGCACAGCTGATCCATCAAGACGTGCAACATGCGCCCACAAGCCTTGCGCGAGGAGATCTTGCCGAAGGTCCGGGTTTCCCCGCCCAGTTTCCTGGACACATCCTGGCGGGACAGAGACAACACCGCGTGTTCTATCAGGCCGAACGGGCTGATCTCGAGCGAGCCCACCGAATCCATCAATAGCAGTTCGCCGGGCGCCAGCTGGATGCTCAGGCCGTTCTGAGTAATGCGTGAATATCCACTGCGCTGACTGACCAGGAAGCAATCCTGGTCGTCATCGTGGTCGGGATTGGGCGAGTGACGCTTGATACAGCCAGCGTTGGTACGCAAGTTGGCGAGGGAAAGACCGCCACGGAAGAAATTCGACACCTCACCGATAAACAGCGCGCGATTAAAGGCCAGTTCCGTCTCGAAATGGCCGCAAGTCGCGCGCAGATCCCGGTTCCAGGTCTCCAGCCCGTCTTGCCCAACCTGATGCATGCTCATGGCGCTCTCCGCAGTGGCTTATTGTTTTTGTACGGCAATAGTTAACATGTTATCTATATGCACGCAACAAGTACCTGATCGCCAGAGCAGTAGCACAATTGATGCCAGGGCAAAGCCCACAAATCAGAGTGTTCCCAGCACCCTTTGCAAGCCGCTCAAGACCGCCCACAAGGCAATCCGTTGCTCGCGGCTCAAAGCAATGTAGCGCCGAAAGGCCGGCATCCGATTCACCACCTCACTGCCGCCCATGTGCTCCAGCCGCACGCACCACTGGTGGTCTTGCAGATCGATGCGCAGGCGTTTGAAGTCCAGCGGCATGAGGGCTTGGTACAGCGCCGGATCGCCCTCTATGGCCGTCTTCAAACGAGCCGACAGCTGATTGTCCCCTTCCTTGAGCCGACAACGAATACCCTGGCGACGCACGGCCCCGCCATGGTGCAGTTCCACGCGGGCCGTGCCCTCTCTCGACGCAGGCACGCGCAGCACGAACTCGGTCATCACCAGGTGCATCAACAACTGCGACTCGGTGCGCTCGACGATCTCCACCTGCAAGCAACCATCATCGGTGACGGCCATCGCCGTCACCGGGCCGGACATCTCGAATCGCGCCAGCCCGAGGTTGCGCCGCAAGTGTTCCAGCGTCACCCCGGGACGATAACCGACCGGGGCACGGTGGGCACTGAACAGCTCAGACAGTCTTCGCAGCACGTTCGTCAAACTCGCTGACAGGTTGCCCTGGCTCATGGGAAAACTCCTTGGCCAGCACGTCTTCCACCGACGCGGGCTTGAATGGATTGACCTTCTGCACCACCAGGGTCCAGAACAAGGCGTAGGCCGCAGTGCCACCGAGCATCACCGCGAATGGAACGTAAATGTCTGCCGGATTCATGCCTGGTGGAGTGATGAACCACATGCCGATGACGATGCCGACACTGGACAGGATCTGAGGCAGCGGGAAAAACGGTGAGCGATAGGCCCGTGGCAGATCCGGACGACGGATCCGCAGGCTGATCACCGACACGGTCACCAACAGGTAGGCAAAACTCCAGGCACACACTGCAGCCAGCACCAGGTGCATGATGTTGTCGGTATTGCCGCCGAGCCACAGCGCGTGCAGACAGGGAATCAGCATCGCCACAAGGATGCACAGCACGGGGGTCTTGAAACGAGGGTGCAGATAGGTGAAAAACCGCGGCAGCGCACCATCCACCGCCATGCCATACAGAATCCGCGGCACACCGGCCATCAGGGTGTTGATGGTCGCCGCTCCGGCAAACAGGAAGCCGATCCCCAGCCACATCGGGCCGATATCGCCCATGACCTGCTCGGCGAATCGCGGAATCGCCATGGGCGTGTCCAGCAAGTGCACGCCGCTGGTGGCATCGAGCAGCACGTTTTCGACCTGGCGCTTCATCGCCGCGCCATAAATGAACATGCACGTGGCAACGCCGAACAACCCCAGCATCATGGCCCGCGGCATGGTCGTGGCCGAGCGCCGCAGGTCCGGCGCCAGTGGCGTGACGAACTCGCAACCGACAAACATGAACATGGCCATGCCCACCAGCGACAGCACCGTCACCAGGTCGGTGCCCACCACGGATGCGCCAAACCACCCCTCCAGCTCCACCGCCGGAGCGGCGATCAAGCCCAATACGCCGAACACCATCAGGGTCGTCCACATGCCGAACGTGAGGATGATCTCGGCCCGGCCGAAGGCGCTGACACCAAACGCGTTCAGCACGCCGAAGACCACGACGAACCCTACACCCAACAGCCAGGAGCCACCCGCCGATTCGGCCAGGGTGTTGAGGTGCTCGAAATTCACCAGGGCCATGACCCCGGCCAGGATCGTTTCCGCAGTCCCGGCGAACACATGGACAATCAGGTAGGCCGACAGCGTACCGGTGATTGCAAAAAAGCGTCCCATGCCACAGTTGATGTAATCGTAGACCGAGCCGGTGGTGGGCAGGATCGAGGCGGCTTCGGCGAAGGTGGTCGCCTGGGCCAGCATCATGACCACGGCGATCAACATCGCCACGGCAAAGGCGCTGCCGCCAATACCGAAGCCCATGGTGGCGGTGAGAATCACCGGGCTTGCCATGATCAGGCCAATGGTGCTGGCCAACGCGGTGGGAAAGCCCACCGTACCCCGGTTCAAGTGCTCGGTGAGCCTGTCATTGATCGACATCGTGAAGATCCTCGAAAGCGGATTTTTAGTATGGATGCCACTGCCGTCCAGGAGCCGGCGCTCAAGCCTTCCCCAGCCAGTCCCTGATCGAAACGGCGTCGCGTGCAGGATCACTGTGCGCCGCCCTCGGCCCGAGCGTCTTGCCCGTGTCTGCCGCCGGTTTTGTTGCTGCCTGCCAGCGCTCGCGCCTTGGCGGGCTGGATCAATTATCTGGCAGGCAGGTAAAAGACTTCCCTGCCCCGGTCTCCCCTTAATGGGCGCTCTGATGTCCTATCACACTGGGGAAAACACCATGGAGCACACCCGCAATACACCTTTGCTGCGCAACGCCATCGGCCTTGGAATCGCCCTGCTGGTGGCTGATTCGTCGGCCCAGGCCTATGAGCTTTACGCCGACGACGACACCACGGTTACCGGCAACTTCCTGGCGGTCTACGGGATGTTCAATAGTCGCAAGAACTATGACGGCACCCGCGGCGGCTCAAGTTGGCGTGAGGGTTTTATCAAGTATGGCCTGAGTATCGACCAGACACTCGGCGCCATGGGCAGCGTCTACGGGACGGCCAATCTGGTCAGCTCCGGTACCTGGGGCGACGGCGATGCCGCGGGCCTGAGCGACGGATCCGAACGCACCACCAAGTTCGATGAAGCGTTTGCCGGCTGGCGTTCAGGGGATCTGTTCCCGGCGCTGGGCAAGGACGGCGTCGACCTGTCCTACGGTCGCCAGGTCATTACCCTCGGCGATGGTTTCATCATCAATGACGACGGTCTGAACCTGGGCAAAGGCGTGGCCGACGGTGAGTTCAACCGCGGCGGCGCCTATTACCTGGCGGCCCGTCATGCCTTCGACAAGACCGCCGTGCTGCGCCTGGGCGGCCAGGAAGGCGTACACGGCAGCCTGATGTGGATCAAGTCCGACAACCGCGCCCAGGCCAATACCGAAATGGCCGCCGGTACCCTGCAATACAGCGCCGCACCAGGCACCCTGGGGCTGACCTACATCCATGGCATCGACGTCGATGATCGCTACGCCAGCGAGTTCCAGAAGCAGCGCGAAGGCATGGACATCTACAGCCTGCGGGGCGCGGGGAATGCCGGCATCGACAATGCCCACTTTGCCTTCGAATACGCCTGGCAGGACAAGGACGCCGGCCCGGAGAAAGCCTGGTACACCGAAGCCGGCTACACCTTCGCTGAGCTGCCCTGGACCCCGGACCTGACCTATCGCTACAGCCGCTACTCCAAGGACTGGGACTCGATGTTCAACGGCACGAGTCGCGGCTATGGCACCTGGTTCCAGGGCGAAGTCACCGGCAACTATTCCGGGCCGTTCAACAGCAACACCGCTGTCCAGCACCTGGGGCTCAAGCTCAAGCCAACAGAGGCAGTGACTATCGGCGCGCTATTCTTCGACTACAAGACCCTGCACACCCGCGACGCGCTGAATCTCGATGGACGGGAGCTGGACCTGTATGTGGAATGGGCCGTGAACGAACACCTGATCGTCACGCCACTGGTGGGTCTGTACAAGCCGGAAAAGGACGCGAGCAACGGCGGCAATCAAGTGAGTGGCAACGGCACCAATGTCTACAGCCAACTGGTGGTAGCGGTTCCATTCTGAAGCAACCGGGAGCTGCCCCGAAGGCAGCTCCCGGGCGAATTATTGTTTGTGCTGATGCAACATGGTCTGGATCTGATGGGTCGCCTGGCGAGTGCTTTCTGCCAGTTTGCGCACCTCATCGGCCACCACGGAAAAACCGCGCCCGACCTCGCCCGCCCTGGCCGCTTCAATGGCGGCGTTCAAGGCCAGCAGATTGGTCTGCTCGGCGATGCCCTTGATCACCCCCACCACGGTGGCAATCTGGGCGTAGGTCACCTGGTTCTGCTCCAGCATGCGCTGGTGGGTGGATTGGGCCGAGCGTTCATCACTGATATCGCGCACCGCACCGATGACCCGAACCAGGCGTGCGTGCGAATCCCGTAACGCCCGACCACGCTCGCGACACCAGATGTAATCCCCGCTTTTATGGCGCATCCGGTATTCGAATACGTACTCGCCGCTGCCCTGGGAGCCAAGGATTTCCCGCTCGAAAATCGCCATGATCTTTGGCAGGTCGTCAGGGTGGGTGATGCTGACCTGGGCATCCCAGCCATCGGGTAACTCATCGGCGGTGTAGCCCAGCAGCGAGCGGAACTGACTGGAAAAACGCATGGCGCTGGCGGGGTGCTGCAGATCGCCATTGACCACCGTGATGTCCCAGCAGCCTTCGGTCAGGGTCGATTGCAGCAGCTCCCAGATGTGCGCTTGCTGCTGGAGTTGCTGCAACTGCTGGCGGTGTTCATCCAGGCGTGCTTCAAGCCGATGCTCGCGCTCCAGGGTCTGTTCCAACTGCTGGCGAGCCACCTCAAGTTCATGCTCACGTTGCCGGCCTCGCGCGCTCTGCTCGCTCACCTGTGCCTGGGCATTGTGCAGGTCTTCGCTTGCCTGCGTCATCTGCCGTGCGTGTTGCTCAAGACAGTCCCGCAGTGACGGATACACCTCCAGCATCGGGGCGTCGCCGCCCTCTCCGGCCAATGCGCGTTGTATTTGCGCGATCAACGCCAGCTTCTGTTTGTTGGTCTGGAGAAACATCGCCCGCCCCTTTGCCCGTCAGTCGAAACACTGATCTGAACGCAAACCGGTCGCGCTGGCTTGTACATGGCTGCAATGGCTTTTGCTCCTGGCTGCCAGCCCCTCCCGGAAACTGGCAGCCACAGACATACCCCGCGGCAGGCACAGTCAAGCCGCATCGGCCCCCAGGGATTAACCTCCAGACTTTCCCTTGCCCGCGATCAGGAAACCCTCATGAGCGATATTGCCCTGCTGCCTCAGGTCGAAGCTTTTCTCGCCCGACACCACGCGCTGTTCATCGACGGTCGTTATGTCCAAAGCCAAAGCGCGCAGACGCTGGACGTCGTCAACCCCGCCACCGGCCAGGTCATCGCACAGGTCAGCGAAGCCTCGCCAGGCGATATCGATGCGGCGGTGGAGTCGGCGCGGCGCGGGTTCAAGCAGTGGTCTGCGGTGGCACCGGCGGTGCGCGGTCACGTGCTGCTCAAGCTGGCGGACCTGCTGGAGCGCCATCGCGAAGAACTGGCGCAGATCGAAACCTGCCAGTCGGGCAAGATCATCCAGATATCCCGCGCTTTCGAGGTCGACCAGGCCGCGCATTTTTTGCGTTATTACGCCGGCTGGGCCACCAAGATCAGCGGCCAGACCATCACCCCGTCGCTGCCCTCCTTCGCTGGTGAACGCTACACCGCGTTCACGCTGCGCGAACCGGTGGGCGTGGTGGTCGGCATCGTGCCGTGGAACTTCTCCACCATGATTGCCATCTGGAAACTCGCCTCGGCACTGGTGACCGGCTGCAGCATCATCATCAAACCCAGCGAGTTCACGCCGCTGACCATCCTGCGCATCGCCGAACTGGCCATGGACGCGGGCCTGCCACCGGGTGCCCTCAACGTGGTGACCGGCGGTGGTCAAGTAGGCAAAGGGTTGATCGAGCACCCTGGCACAAACAAGGTTTCGTTCACCGGTTCCGTGCCAACCGGCCTCGCCGTCGGCCAGAGCGCCATGGGCGCCGGGCTGACCCGTGCCACACTGGAACTGGGCGGCAAGAATGCGGCGGGTTTTCTGCCGGACGTGGCGGCGGACGTGGCGGTCAACGGCATCATCGAAGCGGGTTTTCTGCACTCAGGGCAAATCTGCGCGGCGGCCGAGCGGTTCTTTGTCCATCGTTCGCAGCTTGAACCGATCATGGACAAACTGGCCCAGCGCCTGAGCAAACTCAATATCGGCTCGCCCCTGGACGAAGCCACCGAGTTCGGCCCGGTCACCAACCGCCAGCATCAGCGCAAACTCGGTGAGTTCTTTGCCAAGGCCCGGGCGCAAGACAACACCATCATTCACGGCGGCAAGTTGATCGACGGACCGGGCTGTTATGTCGAGCCGACCATCATCCTTGCCAACAGTCGCAGCGATACCTTGCTTCACGAAGAGACCTTCGGCCCGATCGCCACGTTCTTGCCTTACGACAGTGAAGAAGAACTACTGGAGCTGATGAACGACACGCCGTTCGGCCTGAGTGCCAGCCTCTGGACCAATGACCTGGGCAAGGCCCTGCGCATGGTGCCCGCCATCGAAGCCGGCACCGTATGGGTGAACATGCACACCCTGCTCGACCCGGCCGTGCCCTTTGGCGGCAGCAAGTCTTCGGGGATGGGCCGGGAGTTCGGCAGCGCCTTCATCGACGACTACACGGAACTCAAGTCCGTGATGATTCGCTACTGAGCCGCGACGTGGCGCTCACCCCAGGTAACGCTTGAACCACTCAAGGGTGCGCCCCCACGCCAGTTCGGCAGCCGCTTCGTCATAGCGCGGGGTCGAGTCGTTGTGGAAGCCATGGTTGACGCCCGGATAGATATAGGCCTGATAGGTCTTCTTCCCGGCCTTGAGCGCTGCTTCATAGGCCGGCCAGCCTTCGTTGATGCGGGTGTCGAGTTCGGCGTAGTGGATCAGCAACGGTGCTTTGATTCGCTGCACGTCCTCAGGTTTGGGCCCGCGCCCGTAGAATGGCACCGCCGCGCCGAGCTCGGGATACGCCACGGCGGCGGCATTGGCCACCCCGCCGCCGTAGCAGAAACCGGTGATGCCGACTTTCTTGCCGCCAATGGCGTCGTGTTTCATCAGAAACTCAACAGCAGCGAAAAAATCGTTCATCAGCTTCTCGGGATCAACCTGCTGCTGAAGCTCGCGCCCCTTGTCATCGTTACCCGGATACCCGCCCACCGAGGTCAGGCCGTCCGGCGCCAGCGCCACGAAACCGGCCTTGGCCACACGCCGGGCGACGTCCTCGATATAGGGGTTCAAGCCACGGTTCTCATGGGCGACCACCACACCGGGCACCGGGCCGCTAGCCTTGGCTGGCCGGACCAGATAGCCGCGCACCTGACCGTGACCGTTGGGAGAGGGATAAGTGATGTACTGCGCCACGATATCCGGGTCGGTGAAGTTCACCTGCATCGCTTGGGCATAGTTGGGGCTCAACGACGCCAGCAGTGCGCCGGCCGTCAGCCCGCCCACCGCAAACTGACTGGCCCGCTCCAGGAAGATCCTTCGGGATATCTGGCCGTGGGCGTAAAAATCGTAAAGCTCGAGCAGTTCGGGGGCAAAGTCCTTGGCGGTCAGGCGAGTCATGGTTTGATCCTCTTCGGGGATCGAAAAATCATAGACGAAAAAAAACGCCGCTCGATGAGCGGCGTTTTTTATTCACCAGACAACGTCCGGTTTACAGCGCCATGTCGGCCGCCGGGTTGCTTTGCGGGGCAGCGACCGGCGCAGTCGGTGCAGGCGCGGTGCGCTGCTGGCCGATCGTCGGTGGCGTGTCCAGCTGCAGGACTTCGCTGGTGTAAGCCCACTCCTGAGCCACACGCTCAGGGCTTTCGTTGAGCTTGGTGCCGTAGCTTGGCACGATCTGATGCAGTTTTTCCTGCCAGGCCGGGGTGGCGACCTTGTCCTTGAAGACCTTCTCAAGCACCGTCAGCATGATCGGCGCAGCAGTCGAGGCACCTGGCGAAGCACCCAGCAGAGCGGCGATGCTGCCGTCCTGGGAGGCGACCACTTCAGTACCCAGTTTCAGAACGCCGCCCTTCTCTTCATCACGCTTGATGATCTGCACGCGCTGGCCGGCCTGCCACAGGCGCCAGTCTTGCTGCTTGGCGTCCGGGAAGTATTCCTTCAGGGCGTTGAAGCGATCTTCGTCCGACTGCATCAACTGGCCGGCCAGGTATTCAACCAGCGGGTACTGTTCGATACCCACCTTGGTCATCGGCCACACGTTGTGGGTGGTGGTGCTGGTCAGCAGGTCAAAGTACGAACCGTTCTTCAGGAACTTGGTGGAAAAAGTGGCGAACGGGCCAAACAGAATCACACGCTTGCCGTCGAGCACGCGGGTGTCCAGGTGCGGAACCGACATCGGCGGTGCGCCAACCGAAGCCTTGCCGTAGGCCTTGGCCAGGTGCATCTGGGCGATGGTTGGGTTCTCGGTCACCAGGAACGAGCCGCCCACCGGGAAGCCGGCGTATTCACGGGCTTCGGGGATGTCGGCTTCCTGCAGCAGGTGCAAGGCACCGCCGCCAGCGCCGATGAACACGAACTTGGCGTCGGTCTCGGTTTCGCTACCGTCCTTCAGGTTCTTGTACGCAACGCGCCAGGTGCCGTCTTCGTTGCGGGTGATGTCCTGCACTTCGCTGGACAGCTTGAGGGAGAAGTTCGGTTTGGTTTGCAGGTGAGCAGCAAACTGACGGGTGATTTCGCCGAAATTCACGTCGGTGCCCAAGGGACTCCAGGTGGCCGCAACTTTCTGGCTCGGATCACGCCCTTGCATCATCAGCGGTACCCACTTGTTGATCTGCTCGCGATCTTCGGAGTACTGCATGCCGGCGAACAACGGGCTGGCCTGAAGGGCTTCGTAGCGCTTCTTCAGGAACGCGATGTTGTCCTCGCCCCAGACAAAGCTCATGTGCGGGGTGGAGTTGATGAACGAGCGCGGGTTCTTCAGCACGCCGTTCTTGACCTGCCAGGCCCAGAACTGACGGGAAACCTGGAACGCTTCGTTGATCTCGATGGCCTTAGCGATTTCGACCTTGCCATTCTTGTCTTCGGGCGTGTAGTTCAGCTCGGCCAGCGCGGAGTGACCGGTACCGGCGTTGTTCCAGCCGTTGGAGCTCTCTTGGGCAACACCGTCCAGGCGCTCGACCATTTCCATGGTCCAGTCCGGTTCCAGCTCATTGAGCCAAACGCCGAGTGTCGAGCTCATGATG
This sequence comes from Pseudomonas sp. P105, assembly GCF_032614175.1. Classification (NCBI taxonomy): domain Bacteria; kingdom Pseudomonadati; phylum Pseudomonadota; class Gammaproteobacteria; order Pseudomonadales; family Pseudomonadaceae; genus Pseudomonas; species Pseudomonas sp. P105. The sequence continues at coordinate 2,607,272 of NZ_CP126693.1, read as the reverse complement.
CCGCCACCAATGAGCAGGACATCCACTTTTTTTGCCTCGGCGGCGTGCGTGGTCGCAAGACCCATCGCCATCGCCAGGCCCAGCAGCGCCGTGTGTGTTTTCTTCAACATGTGTGTATCCCTAGGGTAGAACGCCATTCCGCCCACCAGTCCGGCAATGATAGACCACGCCATGGCCGGCATACGGCATGACTGGGGTCGAGACGAGACTGGAGGATGGACCTACAGGGGCCGAGAATCGTCGGCCTCGCTTTTATGTCTCTCCGGCGCTGACTTCTTGTAGGTCTTGGCTTCAGCTGGGTGAGGGACACTGCAAAACGCTTGTAATCGGGCCAGACATGGCCGCGCCCGATTGTCGCAGCGGGGGGAGTTTACAGAATGAACTAAACAGACCGAAGCCTCTTTTTTCATTCAAGGCATAAACACCGACCAAATGACGGCGTTTTGATGGCGCACTGGCTGAAAAATGTGGGAACGAGCCTGCTCGCGATGGCGGTGGCGCATTAGACAGTGATGCAAGCTGACCCAGTGCTATCGCGAGCAGGCTCGCTCCCACAAGGGATTGTTGGTGAAATCTGGCGTCACCTCTCCACCCGCTACCCGAGCAACTGACTCAACACCGCCCGCAATTTGCCGGGCTTGACCGGTTTGTTGAGCAGTGGCGCATTGAGTTTGCGCAAGGCGCGGCGGCACTGGTCGCTGCGATCGGCGGTGATGATCACCGCCGGGATCGTCTGTTGGAAATGCTCGCGCAAGTGCTTGACCACTTCGCACCCGACGACGCCATGATCCAGGTGGAAATCCGCCAGGATCAGTTCCGGCGCGCGGCCTTGCAGCACGTCAAAGGCACCCGCCTCGTCCGTGGCGGTCAACACGTCACACCCCCACTGCCCCAGCAGCGCGGCCATGCTTTGCAAAATGCTCAGCTCATTGTCGATGACCAGCAGACGGCGGCCAGGCAGCGGGTTACCGGCGACGGCCTGGGCGGGCATCTGGGCCATGGGCAGCAGTCTTTCAGCAGACAACGGCACCTCGATGCTGAATACCGAACCGCGCCCCGGGCGGGAACGTACCTGGACCCGATAACCGAGAATGTGGGCGATACGCTCGACAATCGCCAAACCCAGGCCGACACCCTTGCGATCGGCAGCGCGACCTACGTCCAGCTGGTTGAACTCCAGGAAGATCGACTCCAGGCAGTCGGCAGCAATACCGCGCCCCGTGTCCCAGACCTCCAGGCTCAACCGCTCGCCCCGACGCCGCGCGGCCAACAGGATGCCGCCCTGAGCGGTGTAGCGACAGGCATTGCTGAGCAGGTTGCGCAAGATCCGGGTCATCAGCCGCAGGTCGGTCATCACTGTTTCGTCGCCGAAACGTACCCGTAGCTCCAAGCCGGCAGCGCCAGCCACCGATTGAAACTCCGAAGCCAGCGGCGCGAGCAACTCATCCAGCCGATACGGCGCCAGGTCCGGCCTGACTGCAGCCTGGTCCAGCCGGGAGATGTCCAGCAGGTCGGTGAGCAGGTCTTCCGCCCCTTCGAGCGCCTGGTGGGTACGCTCCACCAGCACGTGTTCGGAGGTGGGCAGCGAGCGTTCGCGTAATGTGGCGATCAGTAGGCGTGCGGCGTTGAGCGGTTGCAGCAGGTCATGGCTGGCGGCGGCCAGGTATTTGTCCTTGCTGCGGTTGGCCGCCTGCGCAGCGTCCCGAGCGTCGCGCAGTTGTTGTTCGATCAGCTCGCGTTGGGTGATCTGTTGTTGCAGGTTGCGGTTGGCCTCCAGCAGTGCGTCGGTACGTTCGGCCACCCGCTGTTCCAACTGATCGTTGAGCTGTTGCAGGTGTTGCCGAGCCTGTTCCAGCTCATCGAGGCGCGCGGCCAGTTCCGGATAGTGGCTCTTGCGCGTGGAGTGATTGCCCAGTCCCAGCAGCCCGGCCAGGGCTTTTTGCTGTTCGTCAGAGGGCTTCGCCATAGACGACCTCGACATCCCGCTGGCTCGACTCCCGAGGGTTGGTGAGAATGCACGGGTCATGCATAGCATGTTGCGACAGGAACGGAATATCCGAAGTACTCACCCCGTGCAGCCCCAGGGTTTCGTGAAAGCCGATGGTGCGTTTGAGGGCAATCAGGTGTTCCACCAGCCGGGTGCGGATCTGCCGGTGATTGAGGCCCCGGCAATCGATACCCAGCGTCTGGGCAATCACCTTGAAACGTTCGGGCGCCGAGTTGTAGTTGAACGCCACCACATGCTCCACCAGCACCGCGTTGCACAAGCCATGGGGCAAATCCAGGAACCCGCCCAGGCTGTGGGACATCGCGTGCACCGCACCGAGAATCGCGTTGGAGAACGCCAGGCCGGCCTGCATGCTGCCCAGCATGATCTTTTCCCGCAGGGCGACATCCGCCGGGTTGGCGATCATCTGCACCAGGTTGCTGTTGATCAGGCGCATGGCCTCCAGCGCATGGGGGTCGGTGAGCGGGCCGTGGCCGGTGGATACAAACGCCTCGATGGCATGCACCAGCGCATCGATGCCGGTGCAGGCGGACAAAAACGGGTCCATGCTCAGGGTCGTTTCCGGGTCGATCAGCGACACGTCCGGCACCGCGGCCTTGCTGACGATGGAAAACTTCATGCGCTCTTGCTGGTTGGAAATGATCACGAACTGCGACACGTCCGCCGAGGTGCCGGCGGTGGTGGGAATCAGGATCAACGGTGGGCTGGGCACGTGCAAGGTGTCCACGCCTTCGAATTCCAGGATATTGCGACCATGGGCAACGACGATGCCGATGCCTTTACCGCAATCCATGGGGCTGCCGCCACCGACCGCGACGATGACATCGCAGTGGTTTTCCCGGTACAGCTCGGCCCCGAGCATGACTTCTTCGACCCGGGGATTGGGCGAGACGGCACTGTAGATGCAGTAATCGATGGCCTGGGCCTGGAGACTGGCCTCGACATCGGCGACCCATCCTGCGGCGATCACGCCGGGATCGGTGACGATCAGCACCTTGCGTGCGCCGAACGTCTTGGCGTAATTGCCGACATTGTGCCGGCAACCGGCGCCAAACATGATTTCAGGTGAAACGAACTTGCGCAGCGGGCTGAGACTCTGGCTCATCGGTAAGCCTGTTCTTATTGTTCCGGGAATACCCTGAGCCTAAAGCATCCCACCGTGATTGCAATCAGACCAAATGGGTAGCCCGGCCTGAACATCTCAGGCCGGGCCAACGCTCATCGGTTGGCGAAGTACATCGTCACTTCAAAGCCTATACGCAGGTCGGTGTACGCGGGTTTAGTCCACATGGGTCTTTCCTCTTCTTGTACCGGGCCATTCCGGCAACGTCATTAATGCACGCTGTACCCGGCGTTCGAATGCTACTTTCGAAGCGGTGGGTGGGGTGCGTTGGTAGCAATGCTGCAATCACACAAATCCAAATGTGGGAGCGAGCCTGCTCGCGATGACGTCGGAACATTCAACATAGAGGTTGAATGATCTACCGCTATCGCGAGCAAGCTCGCTCCCACAGGGGGGTGTTTCTGGGTTAGAAGAAGCCCAACGGATTAACGTCGTAGCTCACCAGCAGGTTCTTGGTCTGCTGGTAATGGTCGAGCATCATCTTGTGGGTTTCACGACCCACGCCAGACTTCTTGTAGCCACCGAACGCGGCGTGGGCCGGGTACAGGTGGTAGCAGTTGGTCCAGACACGCCCGGCCTTGATTGCCCGGCCCATGCGGTAGGCGCGGTTGATGTCGCGGGTCCAGAGACCGGCGCCGAGACCGAACTCGGTGTCGTTGGCGATCGCCAGGGCTTCGGCTTCATCCTTGAACGTGGTCACGCCCACCACCGGGCCGAAGATCTCTTCCTGGAACACGCGCATCTTGTTGTGGCCCTTGAGCAGGGTCGGCTGGATGTAATAGCCGCTCGACAAATCCCCTTCAAGATGTTCCGCCGCGCCGCCCGTGAGCAGCTCGGCGCCCTCCTCCCGGGCGATGTCCAGGTACGAAAGAATCTTGTCGTACTGCTGCTGGGACGCCTGGGCGCCGACCATGGTTTCGGTATCCAGCGGATTGCCGCGCTTGATCTTGGCGATCTTCTTCATGACCTCGGCCATGAATGGCGCGTAGATCGACTCCTGCACCAGCGCCCGTGATGGGCAGGTGCAGACTTCGCCCTGGTTGAAGAACGCCAGCACCAGGCCTTCGGCGGCCTTTTCGATGAACGCCGGCTCGGCCTGCATGATGTCTTCGAAGAAGATGTTCGGCGACTTGCCGCCCAGCTCCACGGTGGACGGGATGATGTTCTCGGCGGCGCATTTCATGATGTGCGAGCCCACCGGGGTCGAGCCGGTGAAGGCGATCTTGGCGATGCGCTTGCTGGTGGCCAGGGCTTCACCGGCTTCGCGGCCAAAGCCATGGACGATGTTCAACACACCGGGCGGCAGCAGGTCGGCGATAAGCTCGACGAACACGGTGATCGACAACGGCGTCTGCTCCGCTGGCTTGAGCACGATGCAGTTACCCGCGGCCAGGGCCGGGGCGAGTTTCCAGGCGGCCATCAGCAGCGGGAAGTTCCACGGGATGATCTGTCCGACCACGCCCAGCGGTTCGTGGAAATGATAGGCGGTGGTCAGTTCATTGATCTCGGCGGCCCCACCCTCTTGGGCGCGGATGCAGCCGGCAAAATAACGGAAATGGTCGGCCGATAGCGGTACGTCGGCATTGAGGGTTTCGCGCACGGCTTTGCCGTTGTCCCAAGTCTCGCTGACAGCCAGGCGTTCCAGGTTCTGTTCGATGCGGTCGGCGATTTTCAACAGCACCAGGGAGCGATCCTGCACCGAAGTCTTGCCCCAGGCATCGGCAGCGGCGTGGGCTGCGTCCAGGGCCTTGTCAATGTCAGCGGCGCTGGAGCGTGGGAACTCGGCGATGACCTCGCCGTTGACCGGGGACGTATTGGTGAAATACTCGCCGTTAACCGGCGCGACGAATTCGCCGCCGATGAAATTGCCATAGCGCGGCTTGAAGGTAACGACGGCGCCTGGGGTTCCGGGTTGTGCATAGATCATAATGGGCCTCTGCCTGGTCGATGCCTGTCGCGGGACAGGCGATAGGCCGATGGTAGAGAGCCCCGCATGCTGGACGAATGCGTCATTGGCAGGGGGGCTCTCGTTATTTGGTCGTAGGTTTTGCCGCGATCCGAGGATGAATCGGAGCTTTTATGTGGGAGCGAGCTTGCTCGCGATGGCGGCGGATCAGTCACCATCGATGCAAGATGTTCTGGCCCCATCGCGAGCAAGCTCGCTCCCACAGGTTCTACATTTGCCAAGGTTGGCTCAGCGCTTGGCCACCAACTCTTTCGGCAACTTGAAGGTCCAGAGCATGCCGCCCTGGTTGAAGTCCTTCACGCGCTTGGCCACTTCGCCGCCCCACAACGGCACCGCGCCACCCCAGCCCGAGAGCACGGAGACGTATTGCTCGCCATCCATTTCCCAAGTGATGGGCGAACCGAGCACACCGGAGCCGGTCTGGAATTCCCAGACCTTTTCCCCGGTCTTGGCGTTGAAGGCCTGCAGGAATCCTTCAGGCGTGCCGGTGAACACCAGGTTGCCCTTGGTGGTCAGCACTCCGCCCCACAGCGGCGCGAAGTTCTTGTGACGCCAGACCTCCTTGCCAGTCTTGGGGTCGATGGCCCGCAGCACACCGATGTAGTCCTCGTTCAGCGGCTTGATGGTGAAACCGGCCCCCAGGAACGCCGCGCCCTTCTTGTAGGCGATACCTTCGTTCCAGATGTCCATGCCCCATTCGTTGGACGGCACGTAGAACAACCCGGTGTCCTGGTTGTAGGCCATCGGCATCCAGTTCTTCGCCCCGAGGAACGCCGGCGCGACAAACACCGAGCTGCCCTTGGCTTCGCTGCCCGGCGCGCCCGGACGGCCGGCCTCGTTGTAGATCGGCCGCCCTTCCTTGTCCAGGCCGCTGGCCCAGGTGATCTTGTCGACAAACGGGAAGCCGCGGATGAACTTGCCGTTGGTGCGATCGAGCACGTAGAAGAAGCCGTTGCGGTCGGCGGTGGCCGCAGCCTTGATGTCCTTGCCCCCTTCCTTGTAGTTGAAGGAGATCAGTTCGTTGACGCCGTCATAGTCCCAGCCGTCGTGAGGGGTGCTCTGGAAGTGCCATTTGATGCTGCCGTCGTCTGGGTTAAGGGCCAGGCGCGACGAGGAATAGAGGTTGTCGCCAGGGCGCAGATGGGAGTTCCACGGTGCCGGGTTACCGGTGCCAAACAGCAGCAGATTGGTTTCCGGGTCGTAGTAGCCGCCCAGCCAGGGCGCCGCACCACCGGTCTTCCAGAGATCCCCCGGCCAGGTCTTGCCGGCTTCGCCACCGGAAATGCCATTCTCGATAGCCTTGCCGTCCTTGTAGACATAACCCATGTGCCCTTCCACGGTCGGACGGGTCCACAGCAGCTCGCCGTTTTTCGGGTCGTAGGCGCTGATCTTGCCCACCACGCCGAACTCGCCGCCCGCCACGCCGGTAATCAGCTTGCCATTGACGATCATGGGCGCGGCGCTGATGGAATAACCTTCCTTGTGGTCAGCGACTTTCTTGCTCCACACCACTTTGCCGGTGTCTTTGTTCAACGCCACCAGCTTGGCGTCCAGGGTGCCGAAATACACCAGGTCGCCATACAGCGCCACGCCACGGTTGATCACGTCGCAGCAAGGACGAATGTCATCGGGCAGGCGCGCATCGTATTGCCAGAGTTTCTTGCCGGTGCGTGCATCCACCGCGAACACCCGAGAGTAGGAACCGGTGAGGTACATCACCCCATCCTTGATCATCGGCTGGGCCTGCTGGCCGCGCTGCTTTTCACCGCCGAAGGAGAACGCCCAGACCGGACGCAGATCCTTGACGTTATTCACGTTGAGCGTGTCGAGCGGGCTATAGCGTTGGCCCTGCACGCCGAGGCCGTTGGTCACGACCTGCTGCGGGTTTTTCGGGTCCTGGAGAATTTCCTGATCGGTCACGGCGGCCAAGGCCGAACCGGACAGCAGCATGGCACTGAGCAGCAGGCTCACGGCGAAGGGCTGGCGACGTGCGGGATGAGTCATGACGGCTACCTCTGCGGTTATTGTTATACCCGGGAAATTTTCCCGGTCTGCCGCAGATTCTTGGCCTTGGGGCCGTCGTCAACAATTGCCCGCTGTGTTGAGTTTTCTAGTTCCTTGGTACATGTGAAGACGGGATTGGACCGTTACAACGCTGTTCCCTCAGGAAGCCGATAAGGTGGCGCCAGCCTTGCGTGAACGGCATGCCGGCTTCAGGGCGAGTCGGCTTGGAAAAAATCGCGCAAGATTCGGGCGAATTCGTCGGGACGTTCGTCGGCCGGCCAGTGTCCGGCACCTTCAATGACGGTCCCACTCAGGTGCTGCGCCACCGGTTCGAGGAGCAGGCTGGTCTTCTCGGCGAACCCCCATCGACCACCAATGCCGAGCACGGGCATCTGCAGTTTGCCCCGCCGAGCGGTTTCGGAATGGTCGTCCATGTCCTGCCAGACCGCAGCGTAGTAATTGAGGCCCGCTCGCAGCGCGCCTGGTTTGATGATCTGCCGGACATATTCCTCGAAGTCCTCGCCGCTCACGCCCTCAGGGTTGGCGGACATCTTCCAGAAGAACCAGGAGAGCAGCTCGCGCTCCTTTCCGCGAATGAACAGTTCCGCAACATCGGGCTGGGTGAAGAAGCTGAGTTGCCAGCTGCTGGCAACGTCCCAGTCTCGAGACGGCGTCAGCTTGGCCTCGTAGCCGAACCCCGGCAGCGCATATTCGGCGAGGGCCAGCCGTCGAACGTCGTTGGGGTGCGCGCCGGCATATTGGTAAGCAACGCCAACACCGTGATCGTAGCCCACAAGGAAGACCGGCCCCAGGTTGAGCTTCTCGATGAGGGCTCGTAGATCGCGCGCCATGGTCCGCTTGTCGTAGCCCCCGGGCGTAATCGACGATCCTCCGGCCCCGCGCAGATCCGGGGCAATGATTAGATACTGGTCGGCGAGTTCCGCCATGACCCGATTCCACATCAGAGAGTGTTGTGGCCAGCCATGGAGAAGGACGATCGGTGCCCCTTGCCCGGTAAACCGATAGTGCATTTCGATGCCATTGGCGTGGACTTTGTCGTGGAGGATTTTTGTGATGGTCATTTCATCGCTGCTCCAGAGTTCTGCCTTGCGTAGAAAGCACTCTGCGGCCATGACATCTTCGGTTCCGCGACTTCGGCTATTTTTTCAGGCACCACACCCCTGCTGTGTCCTTAACAATGACCTTAGACCAAGGCCCGCTTTTTTTCATTTTTGGCGCTAGCCGGGGGATTTGCCGGGACTACTCAATCTTGGCATCTACTCGCTTCATCCCTACCCGCTCATAACGCGGATAAAGATGACTGACACTGCGAATCAATTCATAGCGACTCAGGCTGATCCCGGCAAAACGCTCGGGGATGGGGCTGCGGATCATCTCGGCCATGTCATCGCCCCGGGCCGCGCCGTCGCGCATCAGTTGGTCGAGCCAGCTGAGGTGGTCGCGCATTTGCAAGAAAGGCCGGGCATCGCTCGCCACTGGACCATGGCCGGGTACGATCTGCTTCCACGACAGGCTTTGCAGGGTGTCCAGATCCTTGAGCCAGACCTCCAGACCGGGGCTGTTCGGGGTGGTCAGGGCTCGTTCGTAGAACACCAGATCGCCGGCAAACAACACGCCGGTGGTTTCATCGAGGATCGCCAGGTCCGCCCCGGTGTGCCCGGCCAATGCCAGCAGACGCAACGAATGGTTGCCGACCTTCAGCGGACCGGGAACCAGCACTTGGTTTGGCAACACCACTTCGGTGCCACGCATCCAGTCACCGACCAGCCGGTACATGTTCTCGGCCATGGCATCGCCCTGCTGGCGCAACAGATCCGTGGTCCCCGCCAGCGCGCCGATGGAGACGTCGCTGAAGGCCTGGTTGCCCAAGACATGGTCGGGGTGATGATGGGTCAGCAACACCTGGACTACCGGCTTATCGGTGATCGCGGCAATCGCCTGGCGCAAGGCCTGCCCGTAGCGCCGGGACGGGCCGCTGTCGATGACCACCACGCCGGCCTCGGTGACAATAAAAGCGGTGTTGACGATGTTGCCGCCGTTGGCCTTGGCAAAATTGTCCGTGCTGCCTTCCAGCAGCCAGGTGCCTTCGGCGATCTGCCGGGGCTTGAGTGAATAGTCCGCTGCGGCCCATGTCGGCAGGCACAGGCCCAGCCAGATCAGCAACAACCAACGCATGGCGCGCTCCTTGTGGTCAGGGGACCGTAGCCTCGAATTCATTGCCGCTGTTGTCACGCAACAACAGGCGGGTCTGCCCGGGGCCTTGAATGTCGAAGCTCAGGTTGGGGTTTTCGCTGACGGCCGGGAACAGCTCCAGGCGCGCCAGCACCTGGCCGTCGGCGTCCAGCAACTGCGCCTGGTTGAGGTAAAACTCCGGGATGCCGCTCACCAGCCCATTGTCCATCGGGTGGGCGACTTGCAGGCGCAGGCGGCTGTCTTCACCTCGGGGGTAACGAGCTCCCAGCACTTCGCCCAAGTGTTCTTCCCAGCCCGGCTGGGTCCGCACCACGCTTGGCGCGGTGCAGCCGCCACCGGCCGCGTCGATCAGTGTCGAGCCGACGTGCCACAGCCCGTCACGGGTCTGCACGGCAGCGCGCAACGGCGTGGCCTGCTCGATGCGAATGCGGATCGACAGCCAGGGCAGCACCCGCTCCCCCGGCTGGAAATCGACGATCTTGGGCAGCGGGTTCAGTTCGGCCCAAACCAGCATGCGCACCACGTCGCCGGTGAATGCGCGGGCATCGATCTGCAATGGCACCTGGCGCGCGTCTTCGGCAAAAGGCGGCGCCAGCAACCGGACCCGGTCGTCGAACACGAACGGCGCCTCACCCAGCAATTGTTTGTGATAGAAGGCCCACATCACCGAGGGCACCGGGTCCTTCCCGGTCTCGAGCGCCGTCGCCGTCAACGGCAGGCAGCACAACAGCAGACCCCACGCTCGCCAGTTCATCCCTGCGCTCCTATTGATACATCTCGGGCACTTCGTAACGCAGGCCGTAATGGGCATAGATGGTTTTGAGACTACCGTCGCGGATCAACCCTTCCAGCGCTTCTTCCACCGCATAAGCCAGCTGCCGGTTGCTCTCATGCACCGCCATGCCGATTTCCCAACGTTGCTTGCCCATGTTCGGGTAAGCATTTTCGGCCAATGCCAGTTGCGGATCGGCTGCCTCATGCAGTTGCCAGTCGATCTCCCCGCGCATGGCCATGACCGCGTCGACCTGCCCGGCCCGCATGGCCTTGAACGCCTGGCCTACGCCGGGGAAGTGATGGGTCCTGGCGCTGAGCATGCCGTTGAACACCGAGGTCAGGTAGAACGACGGCACGCTGTCGACTTCAACGCCAATGGGGTGCTGCTGGAATACCGCGACACTGCCTACGCTTTCAAGCCGGCGGCGGTCGTACGCCACTTGCCAGCACTCCTGCTGATAAGGCCCGAACATGGCGACCTGGGCGTTTTCCAGTTCACCGATGTCGTTGCGCTTTTGTACGTAGTCGCGATCGTAAGGCACGCGCATCATCAGGTCGGCCAGTTGCCGACCATGCAGGGCACTGCTGCGCCAGATGTAATCGCGCAGGTCGTCATCGAGCTTTTCGCCGGGCGGCGCCCAGATCAATCGCAGGCGCACGCCAAGGGCTTTGGCCAGGGCCTGGGCCAACTCCACGTCCACGCCCCGGGGCTGGCCGTGGTCTTCGAAGCTATAGGGGGCAAAATCCTTATACACCGCCACTTTCAGCTCGCCGGCGGCGATCATTTCGTCGTAGTTACGCACCTGTGCCTGAACCGTCTGGCCACACAGCAACAGGCTGCAGAATATCCACGCGAACAGGCGCATGGCGATCACTCCTCGACGTGCACGCTGTCGAGATAGGTGCGCACCGCCCACAAGGCTTCCTGGCTTAAGTAGTCCGCCATTTTCGGCATGTAGACCCGGCCGTCGCGCACCGCGCCGTGACGCACGCGCTCGACAAACCACTCATCTCCGGCTTCGGCGGCGTCCAGCATGCGCAGATCCGGCGCAATCCCACCGGACTTGGCTTCCAGGCCGTGGCACGCGGCGCAGTTCTGGTTGTAGGCCGAGGCGCCGATTTCCACCGCTTTGTCTCGCTCGGGAGAACTGCGGTAAGGGTTCTGGGCGAGCCAACCATCGCCATCTGTTGGCAGGCCGGTGTCCTTGATCGGGGTCAGCCCTTTGGTTTCCACTGCCTGGGGCACTACGTTGCCATGGGCCCACACGGAGCCTGCGCCGGTCAGCCCTATCAGCAATGCGGTAGCGATGATGGCGTTGCGTTTTGTTGTCATTGTTATGCCCTCGAATTTGCACGCAAGACCTCTCTACAGAGGCCGTGCCGTCATCTTAGGAACGCCTGCACCCCAGCCGAATGCTGCTTTGGTGGCCGCACTCTAGTTCCTTGGTAGCGGGTCATCCGGCGCGGTTCGCAAAGACAGCCGGTTCGGGAAGTCTTCCCGGCAAGGGCGGGACTTTTTCCGTATCGGTAGAGCCCTGACGCGACCCAACCTAGTCAGGCCAAAACCTCACTGGGAATGCCCACCATGACAATAAAAACGCTCCCCGCCCTCTCTTCCCTGACCGTGGCCTTGCTGCTGGCCGGCAGCCTGTCCCTGACTCCGCAGGCGAACGCCGCAGTCACCTGGGAAGACATCGCCAACGACCACCTGACCACCCGCGACGTATTGCAATACGGCATGGGCACCAACGCCCAGCGCTGGAGCCCGCTGGCCCAGGTCAATGACAAGAACGTGTTCAAGCTCACGCCGGCCTGGTCTTATTCATTCGGCGACGAAAAGCAGCGCGGCCAGGAGTCCCAGGCCATCGTCAGCGACGGCGTGGTGTACGTCACCGGCTCTTACTCGCGGGTGTTCGCCCTCGACGCCAAGACTGGCAAACGCCTGTGGACCTACAGCCATCGGCTGCCGGACAACATTCGCCCGTGCTGCGACGTGGTCAATCGGGGCGCGGCCATTTACGGCGACAAGATCTACTTCGGCACGCTGGATGCGCGGGTGGTCGCCCTGAATAAAAACACCGGCAAAGTGGTGTGGAACAAGAAGTTCGGCGATCACGCGGCCGGCTACACCATGACCGGAGCCCCGGTGCTGATCAAGGACAAGACCAGCGGCAAGGTGCTGTTGATCCATGGCAGTTCCGGGGATGAGTTCGGCGTGGTCGGGCAACTGTTCGCCCGGGACCCGGACACCGGTGAAGAAGTCTGGATGCGGCCTTTCGTCGAAGGCCACATGGGCCGTCTCAACGGCAAGGACAGCACGCCGACCGGCGATGTGAAAGCACCGTCCTGGCCCGACGACAAAACCACCGAAACCGGCAAGGTCGAGGCCTGGAGCCACGGCGGCGGCGCACCTTGGCAGAGCGCCAGTTTCGACCCCGAAACCAACACCATCATCGTCGGCGCCGGCAACCCGGGGCCATGGAACACCTGGGCGCGCACGGCCAAGGATGGCAACCCGCAGGATTACGACAGCCTCTACACCTCCGGCCAGGTGGGCGTCGACCCGAGTACCGGCGAGGTGAAGTGGTTCTACCAACACACACCCAACGATGCCTGGGATTTCTCCGGCAACAACGAGCTGGTGCTGTTCGACTACAAAGACAAGGACGGCAAGCTGGTCAAGGCCACCGCTCACGCCGACCGCAACGGTTTTTTCTACGTCGTGGACCGCAACAACGGCAAGCTGCAGAACGCCTTCCCTTTCGTCGACAACATCACCTGGGCCAGCCACATCGACCTGAAGACCGGCCGCCCGGTGGAAAATCCAGGTCAGCGTCCGGCCAAGCCACTGCCGGGTGAAACCAAGGGCAAACCGGTGGAAGTCTCACCGCCTTTCCTGGGTGGCAAGAACTGGAATCCCATGGCCTACAGCCAGGACACCGGGCTGTTCTACGTGCCGGGCAACCAGTGGAAGGAGGAATACTGGACCGAAGAGGTTAACTACAAGAAAGGCTCGGCCTACCTGGGCATGGGCTTTCGCATCAAGCGCATGTATGACGATCACGTCGGCAGCCTGCGGGCGATGAACCCCACCACCGGCAAGGTGGTCTGGGAACACAAAGAAGCCTTGCCGCTGTGGGCCGGGGTGCTCGCCACCAAGGGCAATCTGGTGTTCACCGGCACCGGCGACGGCTTCTTCAAGGCCTTCGACGCCAAGACCGGCCAGGAATTGTGGAAGTTCCAGACCGGCAGCGGCATCGTCTCCCCGCCCATCACCTGGGAACAGGACGGCGAACAGTACATCGGCGTGACCGTCGGCTACGGCGGCGCCGTGCCGTTGTGGGGCGGCGACATGGCCGAGCTGACCAAGCCGGTGGCCCAGGGCGGGTCGTTCTGGGTGTTCAAGATTCCGAGTTGGGATAACAAGGTGGCCCGCCAATAACCCTTGCGGGAGCGAGCCTGCTCGCGATAGCGGTGGTTCAGTTGGCAGTGATGTTGAATGTACCGCCGCAATCGCGAGCAGGCTCGCTCCCACAGTTAACTCGAGTTCCTGCCATGAACTATCCACTGGTTTTATTGATCGTGTTCGCCGCAAATGCCAGCGCCGACGACCTCGACATGCCCCTGACCATCAACGGCTGCATCATCGCCGAGTCCAGCCAATGCCCCGGCGCCGACCTTCGCGGGGCCCGGCTGGCCAACCAGGACCTGCGCAAAATGAACCTCAGCGGTGCCGACCTGCGGGGCGCCGATTTGCGCCATGCGCGGCTGGACCTGGCCAATCTGGAAAAGGCTCGTCTGCAAGGCGCCAACCTGACCCGTGCCAGCTTGCAGCAAAGCAACCTGCGCCTGGCGGACTTCAGTGGGGCCACGCTCAAGGCTATCCAGGGCTGGGGCCTGTTTGCCCAGGGCGCGCAGTTCCAGAAAGCCGACCTGAGCGCCGCGTATCTTCAATTCGCCCGGCTGTCCGGCGCCCGAATGCACGAAACCAACCTGCAAGCCGCCGACCTGGAAATGGCCTGGCTGAGCAAGGCAGACCTCAAGGGCGCCGACCTGCGCGACGCCAACCTGCAGGAAGCCAAGCTTGGCGAAAGCAACCTGGAAGACGCCAACATGAGCGGTTCACGCCAGCATTACGGGAATTTTCAGGATGCGAATATGCAAGGGTGTACGGGTTGCCCGACGACTTGGGATTAGTACCCATTCAAGGACCGACACAGATCCCGTGGCGAGGGAGCTTGCTCCCGCTGGGCTGCGCAGCAGCCCCCATCCAGACAACTCAATCTTCCTGATGCACCGAAGCGATTGGTATTGGGGCTGCTTCGCAGCCCAGCGGGAGCAAGCTCCCTCGCCACAGTTGTGTATTGCTTTCAAGGATGGGATTCACCCCGCCACCCGCACCACGCCCATGTCGATCCCCAGGTGCACCAGTTCGGCATGGGAGCTGACCTGCAGCTTGCTCTTGAGCAGCGTCAAGTGATTGGACACGGTCTTGGCGCTGATGCACAGCTGTTCGGCAATGGTGCGCGCCGGGGTGCCCCTGGCGAGCATGACGAAGATCTCCAGCTCGCGCTGGGTCATGCATTGCAAGCGCGGGTCGGTGTCGTGTCGGGTACTGGCGCAGGCCAACTGGGTGGCCAGGGCTTGTTCGATGTAGGCATGGCCGGCCAGCACCCGGCGCACGGCCTCCACCAGTATCTGGGGTGCCGAATTCTTGGTCAGGTAGCCCGCAGCACCGGCGTCCAGCGCCTGACGGACCAATGGCAGTTCATCGTGCATGCTGAAGAACAGCACCCGCAGTTGCGGCAGGCGCTGGCGCAGGCGCCGGGTGGTTTCCAGCCCGCTGATACCGGGCAGGCCGAAGTCCATGATCACCAGATGAGGCACCTGCTCCAGCACTTGGCTCAACGCCTCTTCACCGGTGGCGGCTTCGCGCACTTGCAGCTCCGGCATCAGCGCCCGCAATAGGCTGGCATAGCCCTGCCGAACCACCGCATGATCGTCGACCAACAAGATGTTCATCACGCCTCCAGGGGAATATTCAAGGCCAGCGCCCAACCGGCACCGGGCTGGCTGATGATGCGCAGTTCGCCACCCAGGCTGCGGGCGCGCTCGGACATCGAGTGCAGGCCAACGCCCGCTCGATGGGGCCCGGTCGCTCCTCGACCGTTGTCACGCACCAACACCCGCAAACGCCCGGCCCGATGGTGCAGGCGAATCCGCACCTGCGTGGCGCCGGCATGCCGGACGACATTGGTCAGCGCTTCCTGCAACAGGCGATACAGGTGGGTCTTGTTCGAGCCCGACAACGGCGGCAACGGCGCCTTGATCCGCAGCTGACAGGCGATGCCCTGGTTTTGTTGCCACTGAGCCACCAGCAGCTCGATGGCCTCGGACAGCGGCAGGTGCTGAAGCACCACCGGATACAGGTCTTGCACCAGCGCACGGAATCCCTGTTGCAGATGCTCGCAATGATCCTCGAGCTGGCTGACGGTCTGCTCCAGCATCGACGGCTGATCGATCACCAGCCGCAGCAAGCATGCCCGGGCGCGGATCCCTGCCACGTATTGGCCCAGGTCATCGTGCAGGGTCCGAGCCAGCTGCGTGCGTTCCTGCTCCTGCACAGCCAGCAGGGCTTGAGTAAGCCGGGTGTTATCGGCCTGCGCCTGAGTCAGGGCAGCGGTCATGCGATTGAAATGCACCGCCAATTGCCGGGCCTCCGGGATAGCATCAGCGGCCAGCCGCACCTGCAGATCGCCGGCGCAGACCTGACGCAAGGCCCGCAGCAATTCATCGAGCAATCCCATACCCCGGCGCACCGCCCAGCGGATCACCAACAGGCTGACCAACAGCGCCAGCGCACAGACGCCGAGCAGTTGCACCAGGGAATCGAGGACTTCTTCGATTTCGTCCCGAGGATCGACCGCGATCCAGGCCCGGCGACCGTCGCGCAAATCCACCACCGCGGCAGCCGGAGCGTCGCCCAGTAACCAGCGACCAAGCCAGGCGGTTACCCCGCCCTCGCTGTTCCCCGGCTGCACCTGCCCCTCCGCCAACCAGTGCACCCGCACATGACGCAGACTGCCGGTCAGCCGCGACTGGAGACTGGCCGGGTTGCGCTCGGCGGTTTCACTCAGGTAATGCACCACGGACTCGGCCGATTGCAGCTCGCGTTTCACATCGGCCGTGGCTTGATGCAGCAACAGGACCGCACAAGCCAGGGTTACCAGGGCGAAAAACGCCGTCACCCAGAGGTTGATTCGCCAGAGGGCCGACATGGTTAGCGGCCCATTCCCTGGCCGGCACAGAACCCCGGTGGGAGCGAGCCTGCTCGCGATGAGATCGGCACATTCAACAGCGCTGTCGACTGAACCACCGCTATCGCGAGCAGGCTCGCTCCCACAGGGGAACCTCTGTGCTCGCAGGTTTTGTGTTCGCGGCAGCTCTTTGGTTTGCCAGACAACCGATCCACGCCAATCAGACTCAAGATCAGCAACAACGGCAGCAGCAGGGCTTTGAGAATCCGCACGGTCTGTCCGCTCCCGATGAATGACGATGACTGGCATCCTAAAACCCCGGCGTCGACAGCGGGTTACTACCTTGGTACTGGCCCGGCGGTACTTTCTGCATATTTCCCCCTGGACACAGGCTTCCTATGCTGGCGCTACCCGCAAATGGAGGTGTTATGCGCCGGCTCGTCAGTTACGCCTTGATCCCTTTGCTCGCAGCGGCCAGCGCCGGGTTGCCGGTCGCCGCCCAGGCTGGCGACGGCGCGCCGCTGCAAGTGCGCATCGGCTACCTGGGTTACCGCCCCGACCCGGGCCCGCTGCTGTCCAACGTCATTGAAGAGCCCGCCGATGCCGGGCTGCGCGGGGCGCAGTTGGCGATTGTCGACAGCAACAGCACCGGGCGTTTTCTCAAGCACGATTACCAACTGCAAAGCGCCAGCGTCGACAGCCCCGAAGCCTTGCTCCAGGCCGCCCGAGCGCAGCATGACCAGGGTCTGCGGTTGTTTGTGGTCAACGCGCCATCCGCCAGCCTGCGCCAACTCAGTGCCGCCCTGCCCGACAGCCTGCTGTTCAATGCCGGCAGCGCCGACGACAGCCTGCGCACCACCGATTGCCTGGGCAACGTGCTCCACAGCCTGCCCGACCGGGCGATGCTCGCCGATGCCCTGGTGCAGTTCAGCGTCGTACGCAAATGGCGGCGGGCATTACTGATCGTCGGCCAGACGGCCGAGGACCAGGCCTATGCTGCTGCGCTACGACGAGCCATGAAGCGTTTCGGCATGAAGGTCGTCGCGCAAAAAGACTGGCAGTTCGACAACGACCAGCGCCGCAGCGCCCAGGCCGACATGCCTTTGTTCACCCAGACCGCCGAATACGACGTGGTGCTGGTGGCCGACGAGCGCGGCGACTTCGGCGAATACGTGCCCTACCAGACCTGGTACCCGCGTCCGGTGGCCGGCACGCAAGGCCTGACCCCCACCGCCTGGCACAAGACCGTGGAAACCTACGGCGCGGCACAGCTGCAAAAACGCTTTGAAGCCCTGGCCGGGCGCTGGATGAATGATCGTGATTTCGCCGCCTGGATCGCCGTGCGCAGCATCGCCAGTGCCGTGAGCAAACTGCGCCAGGACGACCCATTGGCCATCCGCCAACTGGCCCTGAGCGAGCAATTGCCGCTGGACGGTTTCAAGGGGCGCAAGCTCAGTTACCGGCCGTGGAACGGGCAACTGCGCCAGCCGATTCCCCTGGTTCAGCCGCGGGCGCTGGTGAGCACCTCGCCCCAGGACGGTTTTCTGCACCCTACCAACGAAATGGACAGCCTGGGCTACGACCGGCCCGAAGTGAGCTGCCGCTACCCCTGATCCCTTCAAGAACAACAATAAGGAAACCGCCATGCGCCGCCCCCTGCTTGACCCGACCCGGTTCCAACCTGCCCTGCTTTGCCAGACCCTCACCCTGGCGGCGGCGTTGTTGGTCGCCGGACCCGCCGCCGCCAGCATCGCCTGGGTTTCCAATGAGAAAGACAACAGCCTGAGCCTGATCGACATGCAGAGCCTGGAGGTCATCGAGACCCTGCCGGTGGGCCAACGCCCCCGAGGCCTGTTGCTGTCCCACGACAACCGCCTGCTGTACATCTGCGCCAGCGATTCGGACCGGGTCCAGGTGATGGACGTCGCCACCCGCAAGATCATCAAGGAATTGCCCTCCGGCAAGGACCCGGAACAGTTCGCCTTGCACCCCAATGACCGCTGGCTCTACGTGTCCAACGAAGACGATGCCCTGGTGACCGTGATCGACACCCAGACTTCCGAGGTGCTGGGACAGATCGGCGTCGGCGTCGAGCCCGAAGGCATGGCCGTCAGCCCCGATGGCAAATGGGCGGTCAACACCAGTGAAACCACCAACATGCTGCACTGGATCGACACCAGCACCCAGACCTTGGCCGACAACACACTGGTGGACCAACGGCCGCGTTTCGTCGAGTTCAGTCGTGACGGTTCGCAGCTCTGGGCCTCGGCGGAAATCGGCGGCACGCTGACGATTCTCGATGTCGCCAGTCGCCAGGTGCTCAAGACGCTGACGTTCCAGATCAAGGGCGTTCACCCCGACAAGGTACAGCCAGTGGGCATCAAGCTCAGCGCCGACGGCAAACTCGCCTTCGTCGCCCTGGGCCCGGCCAATCACGTCGCCGTCATCGATGCCAAGACCTTCGAAGTGCTGGATTACCTGCTGGTGGGGCGGCGCGTCTGGCAACTGGCATTCACCCCCGATCAACGCCAACTGCTGGCAACCAATGGCGTCAGCGGCGATGTGTCGGTGATCGACGTGCAGAGCCGCAAAGTGCTCAAGTCGGTGAAAGTCGGGCGTTACCCCTGGGGTGTAGTGGTGACGCCATGAACGCCCTGGAAGTCAGCGACCTGAGCTTCGCCTACGGCGCGCGCGAAGCCCTCAGGCAGGTGAGTTTCAACTTCGCAGCCGGGCGCTTCGCCGCGTTGCTGGGCCCCAATGGCGCCGGCAAATCGACGCTGATTGCTTTGCTCACGCGCCTGTATGACGTGCAGCGTGGTGAGGTCCGGGTCGGCGGCCATTCGTTGCAGACCTCGCCGCGGCCGGCCTTGCGCCAATTGGGTGTGGTGTTCCAACAGAGCACCCTGGACCTGGACCTGAGTGTCGAGCAGAACCTGCGTTACCACGTCGCGCTGCATGGCCTGTCGCGGCGCCAGGGCAGTGTGCGCATCGACGCGGAACTGGCCCGCCAGCAGTTGACCGAGCGGCGCCACGAACGGGTGCGCGCCCTGAATGGCGGCCATCGTCGCCGGGTGGAAATCGCCCGGGCGCTGCTGCATGAACCGCGCCTGTTACTGCTCGATGAACCCAGCGTTGGCCTTGACCCGGCCAGCCGGCTGGCCCTGAACCAACACGTCCGCCAGTTGTGCCACGAGGGCATCAGCGTGCTGTGGACCACGCACCTGCTGGACGAAGTACAGCCCAGCGACGATCTGCTGATCCTGCATCAAGGCCGCCTCGTCGCCAGCGCACGCGCCGACGCCGTGAGCCAGGCACACGGCGGCACCCTCGGTTCGGCCTTCACCCACCTGACCGCAGCGGGAGTTCACTCATGAACGCGTATTGGCAATGCTTCAGCGGCATCGTGGTGCGTGAATGGCTGCGTTTCGTGCTACAACGCACGCGCTTTCTCAGTGCCCTGGTGCGGCCGCTGCTGTGGCTGCTGGTGTTCGCCGCCGGCTTTCGTGCGGCACTGGGCATCGCCATCATTGCCCCCTATGACACCTACATCCCTTATGAGGTGTACATCGTGCCTGGCCTTGCCTGCATGATCCTGTTGTTCAATGGCATGCAGGGTTCGCTGTCGATGGTCTATGACCGGGAAATGGGCAGCATGCGCGTGCTGCTCACCAGCCCCCTGCCGCGGGCCTTCCTGCTGGCGAGCAAGTTGCTGGCAACCTCGCTGATCTCGTTGTTGCAGGTCTACGCATTTCTCGCCATTGCCTGGCTGTACGGCATCCAGCCACCGGCCATGGGCCTGCTGCTGGCGTTTCCGGCGCTGCTGCTGGTGGCCCTGATGCTCAGCGCCCTAGGCTTGCTGCTGTCCAATGCCATCCGGCAACTGGAGAACTTTGCCGGGGTGATGAATTTCGTGATCTTCCCGATGTTCTTCCTGTCCTCGGCACTGTATCCATTGTGGAAAATGCTGGAGGCCAGCCCTTGGCTGTACTGGCTGTGCGCGGTGAGTCCGTTCACCCATGGGGTGGAGCTGGTGCGTTATGCGTTGTATGAACGGTTCAATCTGCTGGCGATGGTGGTGTGCGCGGGCTTGACCCTGGTGTTCGCACTACTGGCGGTGTGGACCTTCAATCCGCAGCATGCGGCGTTGCGCAAAGCAGGCTGATTGCACGACGAATATCCCTTGTGGGAGCGAGCCTGCTCGCGATAGCGGTGGTTCAGTTGGCAGAGACGTGACTGACGCACCGCTATCGCGAGCAGGCTCGCTCCCACAGGGGATTGTGCATGACCTAGGTTTCACGCTTGTCTTTGAGCTCGAAATTACTACTTTAGTACCGGTTTTCCTGTCTATGGTCGCATTCACAAGACCTCGACCCTGGCATGTAATGGGCGCATAACAAAAAGGATAAATTCCCATGCCCCGTTTGCTGGTGATCGTCTTGCTGGGCCTGTGGCTGAATGTCGCCCAGGCTGACACTGCGCTGTTCTCCGCGCAGGGCTATCGCATTGCCCAGTACCGCAGCCCGACGCCCGCCACCGTCGATGGCGCAAAGACACTCGATACCCAGGCACTGCAACAACTGATGGGGCAAACGCCATCTGCGATCCTGATCGACGTCTATCGCCGCCCCTGGCTCCAGGGACGCTTCATCGACAACGAGCCCCACGCCAACCTCCCCGGCAGCCTGTGGCTGGCCAATACCGGCGACGGCGAACTCGACCCGACCTGGCAGGATTACTTCAACCATCACCTGGGGAAAGCCACGGGCGGGCGAGCGGATCAACCGCTGGTCTTTTATTGCCGATCTGATTGCTGGTTGAGCTGGAACGCGGTAAAACGCGCCGCCGCCATGGGCTATAAACAGTTGTATTGGTACCGCGACGGCCTCGACGCCTGGGAGGCGGCCCGCCTGCCCTTGCAAGCGGCGCGGCCCGAACCCTTTCCCTGATTTCAATGAGTGCGTGCCCCCGCTCCACCCACACGACAATAACGAGGTGAATGGCCATGTATAAGATCCTGATAGCCGACGATCACCCACTGTTTCGCGAAGCCATCCACAACGTCATCAGCGACGGTTTTCCTGGCAGCGAGGTGATGGAAACCGCCGACCTGGACAGCGCCCTGGCGTTGACCCGCGAGCACGACGACCTCGACCTGATCCTGCTGGACCTGAACATGCCCGGCATGCACGGCCTCAATGGCCTGATCAACCTGCGCAACGAGGCGCCGACCATCCCCGTGGTGATCGTCTCCGCCGAACAGGACAAACAGGTGGTGCTGCAAGCCATTACCTACGGCGCGGTGGGGTTCATCACCAAGTCCTCGCCGCGCTCGCAGATGACCGACGCCATCGAGCAGATTCTCAACGGCAACGTGTACCTGCCACCGGACATCATCCGCACGCAGAAAAGCCCGATGGGCCGCCGCCTGAACGAAACCCCGGCCTTTGCGCCCGAGCTGCTGCAGGCACTGACCCGTAAACAATTGCTGGTGCTGGAACGCATGACCAAGGGCGAGTCGAACAAACAGATCGCCTACACGCTGGAGATCGCCGAAACCACGGTCAAGGCTCACGTCTCGGCCATCCTGCGCAAGCTCAATGTGCACAATCGGGTGCAAGCGATTCTCAGTGCCGGGGATATTGATTTCGGGGCTTATCTGCGTCGTTGAACCGCTGACACACATCCCTGTGGCGAGGGGATTTATCCCCGCTGGGGCGCGAAGCGCCCCCAAACCCAGGCACCTCGGTGAGTCAGGCT
The DNA here is from genome assembly GCF_032614175.1 of Pseudomonas sp. P105. Lineage (NCBI taxonomy): Bacteria > Pseudomonadati > Pseudomonadota > Gammaproteobacteria > Pseudomonadales > Pseudomonadaceae > Pseudomonas > Pseudomonas sp. P105. The sequence goes on along the minus strand of NZ_CP126693.1, from coordinate 2,585,169 downwards.
TACTCAGTAAGCTGGATGGGGCTGCTTCGCAGCCCAGCGGGAGCAAGCTCCCTCGCCACAGAAGCGGTTCGGCTCAATGACTCTTGGGCCCACTCAACAAATGACTCATCGCAATCTTCAGTTTCATCGGCCGCACCGGCTTGTGCATCAGGGTGTGGCCGCGTTCGCGGATCTGCTGCTTGAGTTCGTTGCTGTAGTTGGCGGTGATCATCATGGCCGGGATCGCCGAGGCCCGGCGGGCGTTGATCCGGGCCACGGCGTCGACGCCGTTCTGCTCGTTGTCCAGGTGATAGTCGGCAATCAGCAGGTCGGCCTCGGCATGGTAATTGTCCACCTGGCGCGCCAGGTCCTGCTCCGACAGCGCAGTCACCACCCGACAACCCCAACCTTCGAGCAACGTACGCATGCCGGCGCAGATGGCCGCGTCGTTATCCAGCACCCAGACCCGGGCCCCGCGCAAGCGCTCAAGCATCGGTTCGCTCATCTCCAGGCTCGGCAACGGCTTGGGCGCGGTGGCGCTCAGGGGCACGTCGATGGAGAACACCGAGCCCTTGCCCGGCCATGAACGCACCTGGATCCGGTGCCCAAGGATCCCGGCGATTTTCTCGACGATCGCCAGCCCCAGGCCCAACCCTCGATCCTGATCCGGGCGCTGCACATCGCCGCGCTTGAACTCCTGGAAGATCTCTTCAAGACGGTTTTCGGCAATGCCGATGCCGCTGTCCCAGACCTGGATGGACAAGCGCTGACGGTGCCGGCGACAGCCCAACACCACCCGCCCGCTGGGGGTATAGCGAATGGCATTGCTCAGCAGATTGCGCAGGATCCGCGCCAGCAACTGCATGTCGCTGCGCACCAGGGCCGAACACGGCACAAAGTGCAGTTCCAGCCCCTCACTGCGCGCCACCTGGACGTATTCGGCGGCCAGGTTGTCGAGCAACTCGCTGAGGGCGAACGGCGCGATATCGGCCTTGATCACCCCGGCATCGAGCTTGGAAATGTCCACCAGCGTGCCCAACAGGTTTTCCACGTCCTGCAGCGAGTGGCTGACGTTGCGCACCAGTTGCGCGTTCGCTACCGGCTCACGGCGCTCGAGCAAAGCGCTGGTGAACAGCCGCGCGGCGTTGAGCGGTTGCAGCAGGTCATGGCTGACCGCCGCGAGGAATTTGGTTTTCGACAGGTTGGCCTGCTCGGCCTCGCGCTTGGCCTCGCGCAAGCGCAACTCCACCCGGCTGCGCTCGTCGATTTCGCGCAATAGCTGGTCATTGAGGGTGGTCAGTTCGGCGGTGCGTTCCTGGACGCGCTGTTCCAGGTTCTGGTAGGCCTGGTGCAGCGCCTCGGCGGTGCGACGCCGCTCGGTGATGTCGCGGATCAGCACGAAGATTCCCACTACTTCACCATTGGCCAGCCGATTGGGCACGTAGGAACGCAGCATATAGCGTTCCTGGTTGTTGATATTGGTCTCGGCAAACTCGAACGTCACACTCTCACCGGCCAAGGCCCGGGCCACGTAGGCCTCCAGGCGCTGGTAATGCTGTTCACTGTGGGCCTCGCGCAGGCTCTGGCCGAGCATCACGCCACGGGGCCAGCAATACCATTGCTCGTAGACTTTGTTGGTAAATTCGTAGACCAAGTCGGCATTGAGGTAGGCGATCAGCGCCGGCACATGGTCGGTGATCAGGCGGATCCAGCGTTCGCTTTCACTCAGGGCCTCGGCGTGCTGGTAGCGCTCGGTGATGTCGGTGAAGGTGTTGACGTAGCCGCCGGTGGGTAGCGGATGGGTGCGAATCTCCAGGACCCGGCCATCCGACAGGCGCTGCTCGCTTTCGTGGATGAGCCGGCCATTGCTGTCGCGACTGGCCGGGGTCAGCAGTTGCAGTTCACTGTCGGCGATCACCTCGGAAAACGGCCGATGGGCCGCCACTGGCGCCAGACCGCTGAGTTCCAGGAAGCGACGGTTCCACAACTCCAGCACACCCTGGGCATTGACCATGGCCACGCCCTGGGAAAGGTTGTCCACGGCCCGTTGCAACAAGTGCGATTTCTGCGCGATGGCCTGTTCGCGACGCACGGTTTCACTGAGTTTGACGTCGGTGATGTCGGTAAACAGAATCACTCGACCGCCTTCCTGGGTTGGTCGTTCGCTGACTTGCAGCCAGCGCCCGTTCTGCAAGCGGTAAAGCACATGCTCGTCGGCCTGGCCACGCGGCTCTTCGCTGAACAACCCGTTGGCGGTCATCAGTCGCTTGACCTCGGAAATGCGCATCCCGGCGATGATACGCACGCGGCTGTGGGCCCAGAATGCCTTGAAGCGGCTGTTGAACAGGACGATGCGCTGTTGTTCGTCGAACAGCACAAATGCATCGGAAATGCTCTCAATGGCATCGATCAGGTGCCGGTGGGCGGTTTCCGCGCGCAGCCGCGCTTCGCCCAGCAGGTGATTACCGGCCTTGAGTTCGGCCATGGCCTGGTTCAGGGCATCGGTGCGCTCGCGAACCTGCTCGGCCAGCACCACTGAATGCTGGAACGCCGCATACGGGTCGTTGCCCCGGGTCACGCCGGACTCCACCCGTTCGATCAGTGCGTCGTTGATCCGCCGCAGTTTGCGGTTTTCGTGCTGCAGGCTGGCGATCTGCGCCTGCAGGTCAGCGATGGCCGGGGACGCGATGGCGGGCAATGGCAACTCCGGTGAAGGTCTGGTTGATGTGCATGCCATTGAACTGCTCTCCGTAGGTGTTGAAGCCCATCACGCGATGGTCGCGCAGGAACTGGCCGATCTGCTCCAGGCCACCGCGATCTTCCAGTTCCATGCGCCTGAGAAAACAGTCACAGCCGATGGTCAGCAGCAAGTCACCCAGGCGCCCCTGCAAGCCGCTGAACAGTTCTTGCAGGTTGTGCAGCAAAGGGCCCGGGGTCATCGCCGTGAGCACGATGCCGTTCTCCACCGCACAGTAAAAACTCAGGCTCAGGTCTGGGTGCACCTGCTGGATCGCCCGCACGTAATACTGGTCGTTGATGCGCACCGCCAGCGGATGGGCGGCGAAGACCCGGTAGTTCAACGCGTTCACCGGCACACCGATGTGCCGGGCATATTCCTCGGCGGCGGGCTCGGCATTGAGCTCGTAGACACGCCGCGAGGTGCTGTCGGCCCCGGTCACGACCAACTTCTCCTCCCGAGGCAGGATGTGATGGGTGGTGAACACCTCGAAATCCAGCCAGGTGTTGATCAGCACCACCACTGCCGCGCCGCTGTGGAACTGACCTTCGTAGTACACGTGGGTGTGAGTCAGGTAGTTGTCGTCGCCGGCCGAACCGCCGAAATGCGGAATGTCCCCCAGCGCCGCGCTCAACGCCGCCAGCACCATCTCCTCGCGACTGGACAACCCATCGAGCAAGGTCAGGGCAAAACTGTGGCCCTTGATCGGCGCCAGCGCATTGCTGCGGCAACCGCTGGCCAGTCGTTCGACCATCTGCTGGGCGTCGATCAGGCTGAAGTGCTCCATTTCCCCGATCAGCTCGGCAGCGATGGAAAAATGCCGATGATCGAAACCCACCGCTGTGACGCAGTTGCGGCCATAACCTTGACTGGTGATTTCTCCGGCGCTGGTGCAGCCCACCAGGCGAATCCCGCCGAAGCTCTGGGAGAGCGCCTGGCCAAGAGCCGGCAAGTCGTATTCAGCGGAGCAGAAAAACAGCACGAAGCCCAAGTGCGGGTGCAGCAACTGCCGCGCCAGCTCCTGGGCAACCTGCTGGACGTTCGTTGCCTGGGACATGGCGCTTATCACACCTTCGCTCTGGGCCTTTAGCATCTTCGCCTCCGACGGGTGCGTGACAGAAGCCTTGAGTGTACGAAGCGGCGCCCGACTCACGAATGCTACTTGGGTAGCGGGTAGACGCTTCCATGGGAGGAGAACAGTGGCGGCCCCTGCCGCGATGCGCACGGCAGGGACCACCACAAAAACCCCCGGGCTTCGGCTGGAATGCTCCTGTGGTGAGGGGATTTATCCCCTCACCACAGGGTTGTGCATAGCTGCCGATGGTTCCTCTTTACCAAGTCAACACCGCCCCCACCGCAAAGGTGTCGGTGTCTTCGTTCTGGGCGCTGGTGTCGTGGCCGTTGATTTCGAACTGGTTGTACTCGGCCACGAGTTTGAGGTTGTCGTTGACGTCATGGAACAGTGCGATGCCGCGGGTTTCATAGTCGGCGCCGCTGCCCACCACGCCATTACCGTCGTCCTCGGTCTTGCCGTAGGACAGCGCCAGACGGTTCTTGCCCAGTTTGTAGGAGCCCTGCAACAGGTAGCCGGTGCTGTCGACATTGCGCAACGTCGCTTCGCCAGCGTTGTTGGTGAAGAACGGGTTGATACCCTTGGCCTGGAACCCGGAACCGGTGAGCGACAGGCCGCCCATCTTCGCCTGTACGCCATAGCCCAGGCCTTTGGAGGTCACTGAGTCGACCGTGGTGTCGGTGTTGTCCGAGGTCTGGTAGCTGCCGTTGAGCCAGCTGTAGATCTTCGCCCCACCCAGGTCGAACTGGTAGGTCACCTCACTTTCAGTACGCGGATTTTCCTGGTAGGCCTTGCCGGTGGCGCTGCTGTCGTTGGTGTCTACCGGGTCCATGATGCCCACCGCCACCCGCAGCCCATCCATCACCGGCGTACGGTAGGTGATCTGCGAAGTCGGGAACGGATATGGGTAGCCGCTGCCGATGTTGCCGAACGACACCCCGCCGCCGTCCACCAACCCGAGGGTGTCGCTGACCTGCCCGTAACCGGCCAGTAACTCGTCCAGCAGAATGTTGGAACGGGCGAACAGACCGAAGTCCTTGCCGACCAGCACTTCACCCCACTGCGGATTGGCGACGGTGCCGTAGAACTGCCGCACGTCGATGGCGGTGTCGGTGCCGTTGGTTTCGCTGTCGTTGATGGTCACCCAGAACGAGGCACGGGCGCCAAGCTTGAGGTCATCGACCTGCTTGCCCATGTTGAAGCCCAGGTAGTTGGGCAAGAAGCCCATCTTGACCCGCGCCTGCCGACGGTCGAACTGCTCCCCTGCCCGGTCAACATCGCTATTGACGTAAAAGGCGTTGATATAGCCGTCGGTGGAAAAGGTGGTCTGGTCCTTGTCGTACAGCATGATTTCAGCCTGGGCCCACGACGTCAGGCTAAGGCTCGAAAGGCCGGCGATGACCGCAGGCAAAAAACGGTGGCGAGTATTTTTATTGTTGTGCATGGCGCGCTCCGCAACATGAGACGGGATGTCGGAGGCGATTATCGAAAGGCGACAGGCCGCGTCATACGCTGCCTTGGAGGCAATTGGCGGATGCTTTGGAGGCGCCGGCCCGGCGCGGCAGTTTGGGTGTAAGACTGCGATGTGACGGAGGGGCAATACTTAGGGCCTAACCCTGAAACTAAGGTGGGAGCGAGCCTGCTCGCGATGGCGGTGTGTCAGCCACCCTAAATGCTGCTGACCCAACGCCATCGCGAGCAGGCTCGCTCCCACAGGATCCTTGAATCAGAACCTCGGTTTGACGGTTTTCCAGTCCGGCTTGTAGCGCTGCATCTGCCGCACATCGTCGCGCTGGCGGATGCCGCAACTGAGGAACTGCTCATGCAGCTTGCCCAGTTGATCGCGGTCCAGCTCCAGTCCAAGCCCCGGCGCACGGGTGATTTTCACGCAACCATCGACAATCGGCAGCTTGCCGCCCTTGATCACCTCTTCATCCGGTTCCTGCCACGGGTAATGGGTGTCACAGGCGTAATCCAGGTTCGGCACCGAAGCCGCGACGTGGGCCATGGCCATCAGGCTGATGCCCAGGTGGGAGTTCGAATGCATCGACACGCCCAGGCCAAAGGTGTCGCACATTTTCGCCAGCGCCTGGGTGTCTCGCAGCCCGCCCCAGTAATGATGGTCGGCCAAGACGATCTGCACACTGTTCAACGCCACGCTGCGACGGAACTCGTCGAAATCGGTGACCACCATATTGGTCGCCAGCGGCAGGCCCGTGCGCTTGTGCAGTTCGGCCATGCCTTCGAGCCCTGGTGTAGGGTCTTCGTAATATTGCAGGTCATCGCCCAGCAGCTCGGCCATGCGAATGGAAGTTTCCAGCGACCAGTTGCCATTGGGATCGATGCGCAGCGGGTAGCCGGGAAACGCCTGCTTCAACGCCTTGATGCAGGAAACCTCGTGCTCCGGCTCCAGGGTGCCAGCCTTGAGCTTGATACTCTTGAAGCCGTAGTCCTGGATCATGCGCCGGGCCTGGGCGACGATCTGCTGTTCGTTGAGCGCCTCGCCCCAGCTGTCCGGCGGATACGGCGAATCGACGTGCTCGGCGTACTTGAAAAACAGATAGGCGCTGAACGGGATCTCATCCCGAATCGCCCCGCCCAGCAGATCCACCAGCGGCACGTTCAGGTAATGGGCTTGCAGGTCCAGGCAGGCCACTTCAAACGCTGAGTAAGCATTGCTCACCGCCTTGCTCGCATGGGAACCCGGCGCCAGCTCCGCACCGGCAACGCTGGCGGGCCGGTGGGCGGCCACGGTGGCCTGGACGATGGCCCGCAACTGGTTGAGGTTAAACGGGTCCAGCCCGATCAACTGGCTTTGCAGTTGCTGCTGGATCGCCAGGGCAGGCGCATCGCCGTAACTCTCGCCCAGGCCGATGTAACCGTTGTCGCTCTCGATCTCGATGATCGAACGCAACGCGTAGGGCTCATGAATGCCGCTGGCGTTGAGCAGCGGCGGATCGCGAAAGGCGATGGGTGTGACGGTGACGCGGGTGATCTTCATGCAGCGGCTCCGATCATTGTTTTTGTAGAGAACGGGCCGATGATGGACGGAGGGTATTGTTCCCGTCTAATCTAACTTGGCACTTGATTGATACCTGGATTGAATCAATGTTTGAACTGGCCCAGCTACGCTGCTTCACTACGGTGGCGACCGAACTCAACTTCCGTCGCGCCGCCGAACGTCTGAACATGACCCAGCCTCCGCTGAGTCGGCAGATCCAGTTGCTGGAACATCACCTGGGTGTCGAACTGTTCACCCGCAGCACTCGCAGCGTGGCGCTCACCGCCGCCGGACGGGCGTTTTTCATCGAAGCGCAGAACCTGCTGGAGCAGGCGCAACAAGCCGCCGTGGCCGCCAAGCGGTTTGCCCAGGGCGACATCGGCTCAGTCACCATCAGCTTCGTCGGCAGCGCGGTGTATGAGTTTCTACCCAAAGTCATCGCCGAAGCCCGCTTGAAGCAACCCCAGGTAAAAATCGTTCTGTCGGAGATGAACACCTACCAGCAACACGAGGCCCTGCGCGCTCGCCGCATCGACCTGGGGATCGTCCGCTCGCCACTGCTGGAAACCGGCTACGCCACCGAGTGCCTGGTGCGCGAACCGTTCGTCCTGGCTGTGCCCGTCGGGCATCCCCTGGCCAGTGCCGATTCGGTGGGCGTCGAAGATCTCGACGGTGAACCCTTCCTGATGTATTCCCACTCCGCCTACCCACCTTTCAACGAACTGCTCACAGGCATGCTGCGCTCGGCCCGCGTTGCACCGCAGTTCGTGCAATGGCTGGGGTCGTCGCTGACGATCCTGGCGCTGGTCAACGCCGGCATGGGTCTGGCACTGGTGCCCCGGTGTGCCACCAGCGTGGTGTTCAGGCAGGTGGTGTTTCGTGAGATCGATCTGGGTGAAGGGGTACAAAGCGAGTTGCACCTGATATGGCGCCAGGACAATGACAACCCGGCGTTTGCCATGTTGCTGGAGGGCATTCGCGGGGCGGTTCGCGAGGGTCTCTGAATCTGAAGCCTACCGATGTCGCCCTCCGCAGTGACCAAACTTGACGACCTATTCCCGTCACTCCAAACAAGTTGTACGATGACAGACGAGATCAGCCGAAAACGCTAATCCGCTCCGATACCTACAAAAATAAGGAAATACCCATGAAAAAAGCCACATTGGTCATCAGCTTTCTGTGCCTGTTCAGCGGCTACGTCGCGGCTGCCTCTTCATCGGCCGAGCAGGAAGTGGCCCAGGCCGTCGACCATCTGACCCAAGCCATGCTGCACAAAGACATCCCACAACTCCAGGCACTGGCCGCCGAAAACCTGACCTACGGGCACTCCAGCGGGAAGATTCAGGACAAGAAAGCCTTCATTGCCGACATCGAAACCGGCAAGAGCGCGTTCAAGACCCTGGAGATGAAGGATCAGAAAATCACCCTGTCAGGCGATGTGGCCCTGGTGCGTCACCACTTCTCCGCGCAAGCGCTCAAAGGCACCGAAGTGGTTCCGACGGAAATTGAGAACTTTCAGATCTGGCAGAAGCAGAAGAATGGCAAGTGGCTGCTGATTGGGCGGCAGGCGTTTCGGTTCTGAGCTAAAAATCTCCGTGGGCGCCGTTAGTTAACGTGAAGCGGCAGGGATTCAATGTGGCGAGGGGATTTATCCCCTCGCCACAGGTCACCGTTACTTCAATCCGCCGCCCACTGCTCCCGGTACTGCAGCAGGAAATCGACAAAGGCGCGCACCCGCTGCGGCACGTACCGACCGTGGGGATACAGCAAGGTGAACGGACGTGAGCGCCCCGCGAAAGGCGCAAGTACCTCCACCAATTGCCCGTTGGCCAGCTCCTGCTCCACGATGAATTTGTAGGTCTGGAACAAGCCGGCGCCATGTTTGGCCAGCGTCACGCCGCCGAGCACATCGTCCGAACAGCAATAACCCCCTTCGCCGAACACCTCCTTTTCCTTGCCGTCGACATTGAACAACCAGGAAATCCGCCGCCCGCTGCTGGGCAGCTCGAACTGGATGCACTCGTGATCGTCCAAGTCTTCAAGGACCTGCGGCGTGCCGGCCTTGCGCAAGTAATCCGGGGCCGCGACCACCACCAGTTTCGCGTCTTCCAGCAGCCGAGCGATCATCGATGAGTCGGGTTGCGCTCGCACCCGGATGGCGAGGTCATAACCTTCGGCAACGAAATCGATGTTTCGATTGCTCAGGTGCAGGTCCACCGTCACTTGCGGGTACAGCGCCCGAAAGGCCGGCAGCAAGGGCAGGATGCGGTGATGACCGTAGGTGGTGGGCAGGCTGATGCGCAGTTGCCCGGACGGCACCGATTGCGCGCCCATCATTTCCTGTTGCGCCTCCACCAGTTGCGTCAGCGCTTGCCGGCATTGCTCGAAATAGGTCCTGCCGGCTTCCGTCAGCCGAATGCTGCGTGTGGTGCGCACGAAAAGACGCGAACCCAGACGCTCCTCCAGACGGAAAATCGAGCGACTCACCGCCGCCGGAGTCACACCGGCAAGCTGGGCCGCCGCGGTGAAACTCCCTGCCTCCGCCGCCAGGCAGAACAGTTCTATGCTGCCCAACTGCAGGTCTTCGAAATGACGCTTCATGATTCGTTACACCGCGTATCAACTGAAAGTTCCAGACACCTGTTTATCAGCCGCAGGCGTATAAATATAGTGGCCCCCGTGGCGCGGGAACCTCCTGCGCTCATTTCTCATCAGCAGGAGTGCATCATGCCTTTCGTCAATGTGCGTATAACCCGCGACGGCGTCACTCGCGAACAGAAAGCCCAGGTCATTTCCGAGATCACCGAAACCCTGCAACGGGTGCTGGGCAAGGACCCGCACTTGACCCACATCGTGATCGAGGAAGTCGACACCGATAACTGGGGTTACGCGGGTATGACGACGACGCAATACCGAAGCTTGCCCAAAGAGTGACGGTTCTACCTTCCCGAGCCCGGTCCAACTGACCGGGCTTTTTTGTGCCTGATGATTAACCCTGTGGGAGCGAGCCTGCTCGCGATGGCGATGGACCCGTCACATTGATGTTGGCTGGAATACCGTCATCGCGAGCAGACTCGCTCCCACATTGAATTAATTACATGACGTATCAACTCAAGTACCAGCCCCCGCATTTATCAAACCCAAGCGCATCAATACCCTGATCTCAACCACCGCCAACATCGGTGCAACGGTTTCAATTCAATTGATCAGGAGTCCAATCATGAGCCTCAACAAAACCGTCATCATCACCGGCGCCTCCAGTGGCATCGGCCTGGGTCTGGTCCAGGCGTTCCTGGATCGGGGCTATAACGTGGTGGGCAATGCCCGCTCTCAGTCCGGCCTGGACAGCGCGGCGCAACAGCTCGGCCATCCGGCGAACTTCATTGGCGTGGCCGGTGATATCGCTGACCCGGCGACTTCAACCCGTCTCATCAACAAAGCCATCGAAACCTTCGGGGCCGTGGACGGGCTGGTGAACAACGCCGGTTTCTTCCTGCCAAAACCTTTCATCGAATACAGCCCCCAGGACCTGGAAGCGCTGCTGGACACCAACCTCAAGGGTCTGGTCTACGCCAGCCAGGCGGCTGCCGCACACATGATCGGTCGTCAGCAGGGTTTCATCATCAACATCTCCGCCGCCGTGGCCCTGCAACCGAACATCCAGGTGCCGGCGGCGCTGCCGGTGTTGATCAAAGGCGGGGTCAACCAGATGACCCGTGCCCTGGCGCTGGAGCTTTCGCCCCACAACATTAAGGTCAACGCGGTCGCCCCCGGCATCATCGACACGCCCATGCATGACCCGGCGCACCGCGACTTCCTCAACAACCTGGCCCCGTCCGGTCGCGTGGGCACCATCGAGGAAATTGCCGAGGCCGTGTTGTACCTGGCGCGCGCTGATTTCACGACCGGCGCGATACTGCCGGTAGACGGCGGGATGAGCACGGGCAAGTGGTAAACAGGCAAGTGGTAAAAAGAAAAACCCCGCAGGCACAACCTCCGGGGTTTTCATGACGCCTGGAGTTCAGAGCGTATAGGAGATGCCGGCCTGCACGGTTCGCGGTGCACCTGGGTAGGCATAGACGTTACCGAAAGCGCCTTCTTCGTAGTCGGCGTCGAACAGGTTCTTCAGGTCCAGGTTGAGGCGGATCCGCTCGTTGACCTTGTAGTAGCCGAGCAGGTCCACCACCGTGTAGCTGTCCATGGAGAACGCAGTCGCCGCCGTCTGGCCGGCCCGTTCATCCACATACTTGGCGCCTAGTCCCAGGCCCAGCCCTTTGAGGCCGCCATCCTGGAACTCATAGACGTTCAACAGGCTGAAGGTGTTTTTGGGCACGTTGAGCAAGCGGGTGCCGGACGGGATATTGATGTCCTTGGTCACTTCGGCATCCACATACGCGTAACCACCAATCACGCGCCACTCCGGCGTCAAATTGCCCGCCATGTTCAGGTCAAAACCACGGCTGCGCACTTCGCCAGCGGCCACGCTGAAGGTGGAATCCACTGGGTCAGTGGTGAGCACATTACGTTTTTCGATCTGGTACACCGCCGCATCGACACTCAACTGACGATCCAAGGCTTCCCACTTGACCCCCATCTCATAAGACTTGCCCTCTTCCGGCTTGAACCCGCCGCCTTCGCGACTGGCACCGTTGTTGGGTTTGAACGAGCGTGCGGTATTGGCATAGACAGCCACGGTGTCGGTCAAATCGTAGATCACACCCAGGCGCGGGGTGACCGCGCTGTCGGTGACGTCCCAGTTCCGACTACCAGGCGGGGTCTGAGGGACGAAACTCTCGTACTGATGCTCGAACCGCTCAAAACGTGCCCCGGCCAACAGCTTCAAGCGCTCAGTCAGCGCCACCTGATCCTGCACGAATACGCCAAACGTCTTGAGGTTTTCCTGATCATCGGTGGGCGTGCGTGTCAGCGCCGGGCGTGGCTGGCCATACACCGGATCGAAGATATCGATCGGATAAGCACTGCTCCCCGCGGCGGAACGTTTGATGATGGACTGGTAGTCGTAGTCTTCATACTCGATGCCGGTAAACAGCGTGTGCTCGAACCCGCCAGTGGAAAAATGCCCGGTGAGGTTGAGTTGGGTGTCCCGGTCAGTCCACTCCAGCTTGCGATAGTTGAAATTGCGCCCCAGGGTACGCCCGTCGGCGGCGATACCGTTGCCTTCCACCGCGTTGCCCTGCAGGGTGCCGTCCAGCCATTGGGTACCGCCGGCCAAGGTCCAGTCGTCGTTGAGCATGTGCTCGAAACGCACCTGCAGCATGTTGTTGTCGTTGTGCAACTTGCCGGCGTCTTTTTCGCCGAAGAACGTATCGCGCGAGGCGGTGCCGCGCTGACCGGCGTAATGGGTCAGGCCACGGTCCAGCGGCGCATTGTTGCGCATGAAGTCGCCTTCGAAGGTCAGGCGCGTGGTGTCGTTGACCTGCCAGGTCACCACCGGCGCAATGCCGTAGCGTTCGGTCTCGACGTGGTCGCGGAACGTATCGCCGCCCTCGCCGATCACGTTCAGGCGATACGCCAGGCGCCCTTCTTCGTCCAGCGGGCCCGAGGCATCGAGGGTCCCGCGACGCATGCCCTGGTCGCTGACCTGGCTGCCCAGGGTCACCGTGCGTTCGGCCAATGGCTGCTTGGACACCACGTTGAAGGTGCCGCCTGGATCGCCGCGACCGTACAACATCGTCGCCGGGCCGCGCAGCACTTCCAGGCGCTCGATGGTGTTGGCATCTGGCATGTTCGGGTAACCGCGGTTGATCGGGAAACCGTTGCGGTAGAACTCGCCCGTGGTAAAGCCGCGGACCGTGAACGTGGTCAGGCCCTGGCCTCCGAAGTTGTTCGCCCTGCCGACCCCGCCGGCGTAATCGAGCGCGTCTTGCAGCCGGGTGGCGCTGAGGTCTTCCACCACGTCGCGCGAAACCACGGAAATCGACTGTGGGGTTTCATGAATCGCGGTGTCGGTACGTGTCGCGCTGGCCGAGCGGGTCGCGTGGTATCCCTTGACGGGCCCCTGCGCGGACTCGATATCCGAAAGACCCACGATGTCCGTGGCTTGCAGTTCCACCGGTGCGGAGGTTGCGGCCATGGGCTCGTCTGCCCACGTGGATACGGAATAAGCCTGGAGCACACACAGTGAAACGAGAATCCGACGCATCGATGCACAATCCTAACGAAAATACGTCAGCCCCCCAGAGGCCGACAAGAATGTGTCGCGAAAGATACAGCAACTCATTCTTGTTTGACACAAATTCCCATTCACAACCTGCAAAATACCCCTTCCTGGCACGTGCCAACTGCACAACGCGACTGCTGGCAAAGTCGTATACCATATCCCCAACCAAGCCAAACGACCGCCGCCGTGACCTTATCCAAGTTCAATCTGCCTGATCTGGGCAACACCCCTTCCACTTCGGAAATCATCACCCGTCATCTGCGCGAAGCCATCGTGGCCGGGCATTTTGCCGAGGACGAGCCCATTCGCCAGGACGACATCGCCCGGCAGTTCAACGTCAGCAAGATTCCCGTGCGCGAAGCCCTCAAGCGCCTGGAAGCCGAGGGGCTGGTGATGTTCCAGCGCAATCGCGGGGCGATGGTCACGCGCATTTCCGAGGCGGAGCTGGCGCAGATGTTCGAGGTGCGGATGCTGCTGGAAGACAAAGTGCTGCGTCTGGCGATTCCCAACATGACCGAAGAGACCTTCGTCCGCGCCGAGAGCATCTGCCGTGAGTTCATCGGTGAAGACGACGTGGGTCGTTGGGCTGAACTGAACTGGCAATTGCATGCCTGTCTCTACGAGCCGGCGCAACGCCCCTTTCTGGTGGGTTTGATCCGCTCGGTGCACGACAAGCTGGAGCGCTACCTGCGCATGCAGATGAGCCTTTCGGCCGGCAAGGAACGCGCCGACCACGAACACCGGGAAATTCTTGCGGCCTGCCGCGCCGGTGATGTGGAGCGGGCGGTGAAGTTACTGGACGAACACATCGCCGGCGTTTGCAAGACGCTGTTCGAGTTCCTGCCTTCGAGCCATTGATGCGCCGCTGCTGTGCCGATTTCGTCATGAGTGACAGATAAATCCATCAAGCCGTCCCCCCCCAGCGCGGGCCACGCTTGCCGTCACTCATCTGAACGGACGTGGCCCCCCATGAAACGCATCACCGTGATCGATTCCCATACCGGCGGCGAACCGACCCGTCTGGTCACCGACGGTTTTCCCGACCTGGGCCAAGGCAGCATGGCCGAGCGCCGCCAGCGTCTAGCGACACAGCATGACGCCTGGCGCACCGCCTGCGTGCTGGAACCACGGGGCAGCGATGTGCTGGTGGGGGCGCTGCTCTGTGAGCCGCAGGACCCGAGCGCCTGTGCCGGGGTGATCTTCTTCAACAACAGCGGCTACCTGGGCATGTGCGGCCACGGCACCATCGGCCTGGTGACGTCACTGGCACACCTGGGCAAGATCGGCCCTGGCGTGCACACCGTCGAAACCCCGGTGGGCACGGTGCAAGCGACCTTGCATGAGGACCGTTCGGTCAGCGTACGCAATGTGCCGGCCTACCGTTACCGCAAGGCCCTGAGCCTGGAGGTGCCCGGTATCGGCCCGGTGGTGGGCGATGTGGCCTGGGGCGGCAACTGGTTTTTCCTGATCGCTGACCATGGCCAGCGCGTGGCGGGCGACAACCTCGACGCGCTGACCGCCTATACCTACGCCGTGCAGCAGGCCTTGGAACGGCAAGGTCTGCGGGGTGAGGACGGTGGCCTGATCGATCACATCGAACTGTTCGCCGATGACCCGCACGCCGACAGCCGCAACTTCGTGCTCTGCCCCGGCAAGGCGTATGACCGCTCCCCATGCGGCACCGGCACCAGCGCCAAACTGGCGTGCCTGGCCGCTGACGGAAAACTGCAACCCGGGCAGATCTGGCGCCAGGCCAGTGTCATTGGCAGTGAATTCGAAGGCTCCTATGAGTTCGACGGCGAGCGCATCGTGCCGACCATTCGCGGCCGCGCCTACATCAGCGCCGAAACCACGCTGGTCATTGAGCCGGATGATCCGTTCGCCTGGGGCATCGTCCCGTGAACGCCGGCCACGTCGCCGATGTGATCATCATCGGTGCCGGCATCATCGGCGCCGCCTGCGCCCGAACGTTGGCCCGGCGAGGCTTGAAGGTCCTGGTACTCGATGCCGGTTGGCACGGCGCCACAGCCGCCGGCATGGGCCACTTGCTGGTGCTGGACGACAACCCGGCGGAACTGGCCCTCAGTCAGTATTCCCTGCAGCGCTGGCGCCAGTTGGCCCCGGCCCTGCCCGAAGCCTGTGCCTGGCGCAACAACGGCACCCTGTGGCTGGCGGCCAATGCCGAGGAAATGGCCGTTGCCCATAGCAAGTACCTGAACCTGCTGGCCCATGGTGAAGACTGCGAGCTGATCGGGCGTGCGGCCCTGCAGCAGCGTGAGCCGCAACTGCGCGAAGGCCTGGAGGGCGGCCTGCTGATCAAGGGCGACGGGATCCTGTACGCCCCGGCTGCCGCGCGCTGGATGCTGGAGGAGGCCAATATTGCTCAGCAACGCGCCCAGGTCGTTGAAGTGGATGGCCATCGAGTGCGTCTTGAGGACGGTCGCTGGTTGAACGCAGAAGCGGTGATTCTCGCCAATGGCATCCAGGCCACCGAGCTGTGCCCGGAGTTGCCGATCGAAGCCAAGAAGGGCCATTTGTTGATCACCGATCGTTACCCCGCCACCATCTGCCACACCCTGGTGGAGCTGGGGTATGTCACCAGCGCTCACAACGCCAGCGGTCCATCGGTGGCGTGCAATATCCAGCCGCGTCCGACCGGGCAGCTGTTCATCGGTGCCTCGCGACAGTTCGGCACCGTCGACCCGCAGGTGGAAGGCTGGATGCTGGCAAAGATGCTCAAGCGTGCTGTCGACTACATGCCAGGCTTGGCACACCTCAACGGCATCCGCGCCTGGACCGGTTTTCGCGCCGCCAGTCCCGACGGCCTGCCGCTGGTGGGGCAACATCCGCAACGCCCGGGCCTGTGGCTGGCGGTGGGTCACGAAGGCCTGGGCGTGACGACGGCACCCGCAACGGCCGATCTGTTGGCCGCGCAACTGTTCAACGAAACCTCACCGCTGGCGGCACAACCGTACCTGCCACAGCGTTTTCTGGGAGAACCGGCCCATGCCTGATCTGTTTCTCGATGGTCGCCCGCTCACGGTCGTCAGCGGCACCAGCGTCGCCGCCGCCCTTGCCCTGGGAGCCGACGGTTGCAGCCGCACTTCGGTCAGCGGCCAGCGCCGCGCGCCTCTGTGCGGCATGGGCATTTGCCAGGAATGCCGGGTGATGATCGATGGCCATCGACGCCTGGCCTGCCAGACGCTATGCCGCGATGGCATGCAGGTGCAAACACGACCATGAACGAAACCACCGACCTGCTGATCATCGGCGCCGGCCCCGCCGGCATGGCCGCCGCCCTGGCCGCGGCAAGCAGCGGCATGCGCATTGTGCTGCTGGACGATAATCCATTGCCGGGCGGGCAGATCTGGCGCGACGGCCCCCAGGCTCACCTCCCCGCCGAGGCCCGACGTCTGCGCAACTCATTACAGGCATGCGCCAATGTGCGCTGCCACGCCGGCACCCGAGTCATCGCCTGCGCCGCCGATAAAACCCTGCTGGTGGAAGATGCCGAACGCGGCTGGCAGATCACCTACCAGCGCTTGATCCTGTGCACCGGCGCGCGCGAACTGCTGCTGCCCTTCCCCGGCTGGACGCTGCCGGGGGTGACCGCCGTCGGTGGTTTACAAGCATTGATCAAGAGTGGCCTGCCAGTGCGCGGCGAACGGCTGGTGATCGCCGGCAGCGGTCCGTTGCTGCTGGCCAGCGCCGCCACCGCCAAGCATCAAGGGGCGCAGGTACTGCGAGTCGCCGAGCAGGCCAGTCGTGGCGCCGTCGCCGGTTTCGCCGCGCAGTTGCCGCGCTGGCCGGGCAAGTTTTTGCAGTCGTTCAGCCTTTTCGATCCACACTACCGCACCGGCACGCATGTGCTGGAGGCCCTGGGTCGCGAGCGGCTTGAGGGCGTGCGCTTGCTGCAACAGGGCAAGACACTTGAACTGGCCTGCGACCGTCTTGCCTGTGGGTTCGGGCTCATTCCCAATACTCAGCTCGGCCAGGCCCTGGGCTGTGGTCTTGAAGGCCAGGCGCTGGCCGTTGACGCCTGGCAAGCGACTACCCGCCACGACCATTACGCCGCCGGTGAATGCACCGGTTTCGGCGGCAGCGAACTGGCGCTGGTGGAAGGCGCCATCGCCGGCCACAGCGCCGTCGGCAATAGTGTCGCCGCGCAACGCTTGTGGCCTCGCCGGGCACGCTGGCAAGGTTTCGCCCGGGCGTTGAACAAGGCCTTCGCCTTGGACGCGCGACTCAAGACCCTGGCTCGGGACGACACACTGGTGTGCCGCTGCGAAGACGTGCCGTATGGCGAGCTGGTCGGCCAGCCGGACTGGCGCGCAGCGAAACTGGCGAGCCGGTGCGGTATGGGGGCCTGCCAGGGGCGGGTCTGCGCTGCCGCGCTGGAACATCTGTTCGGCTGGCCCTCACCCACGCCGCGCCCGCCCTTCAGCCCGGCGCGGATCGAGACTTTGCTGCACCTGCAAGAAACCCCGACAACCTGAGGCCACACCAGATCCTTCTGTGGGAGCGAGCTTGCTCGCGAATGCGTCGGCACATCCAGCATCGATGCAAGCTGACCCACCGCTTTCGCGAGCAAGCTCGCTCCCACAGTGGACCGCGTCAGGCCTGGACTTCCTGCCTCGATGACTTTGCCCCTATGATCCCTGCGTCCCCTCAGAAACCTGACGCCATGTACCCCACGCTCACTTCCTTCGCCCCCTGCGATTTACCGACCCTGCTCAACAGCCTGCAACCCATCGCGCCGTTGCTCGACACCCTGTCGGACGTGGTGTTTTTCATCAAGGACAGGCAAGCCCGCTATGCCTTCGTCAACCAGACCCTGGCCCGGCGCTGTGGCTTCAAACAAAGCGCTGACCTGCTGGGCCTCACTGCCGAGCAGGTTTTTCCCGAGCGTTTCGGCCCGCTGTACACCGAGCAGGACCGACGGGTGCTGGCCAGCGGCCGGGAACTGGCCGACCAGCTCGAACTGCACCTGTACTACGGCAACCAGCCGGTGTGGTGCCTGACCCATAAACTCGCCCTGCATGCGCCCAACGGCCAGATCGTCGGCCTGGCCGGGATTTCCCGGGACCTGCAACTGCCGCAGTCGAGTCACCCCGCGTTCCACAAACTGGCGGCGGTGGATGCCCATATCAAACAGCACTTCGCCCACCCCATCAGCCTTGCCGACCTGACCGCTATCGCCGGGTTGTCGGTGGCGCAGTTGGAGCGCCACTGCAAACGCATCTTCCAGCTCACGCCTCGGCAGATGATTCACAAGGCACGGCTGGAAGAAGCCTCGCGGTTGTTACTGGACCACGACCTGCCCATCACCGAAATCGCCCTGCGCTGCGGCTACACCGATCACAGCGCGTTCAGCCGGCAGTTCCGCGCCTTGACCAGCCTTTCGCCCAGCCAGTATCGCGAAAATCAGCGCTGACCGGGTGTTCCCTGGTGGGGCATGGGGACCGCGATTGCTCCTATCTGTAACACCGCACGCAAGTGTTGTTCGCCTCTGACGCAGCTCCACGTCTTTTAATGCATACACATCAAAGCCTTACCAATGACCACTGACTCCACCTCAAACCGGCACGCTGCTTGCTTTATTCAATATCGTATACGAAATCCTCAATACGATATTTCATCCGCATTTATTCGACAGCGAGGCATTTATGAAAAACCCTGCATTGGCTGTAGCCCTGAGCGTTGCCCTCACGCCCCTTTTCATCGCCCCCGCTCACGCCGACAAACTCGACGACATCATCGGCTCCGGCAAGCTGCGCTGCGCCGTGACCCTGGACTTCCCGCCCATGGGTTTTCGTGACGCTGGCAATAAACCCGCTGGTTTTGACGTGGACTATTGCCACGACCTGGCGAAAGTCCTCGGCGTGGAACCCGAAGTGGTGGAAACACCGTTCCCGGACCGGATCCCGGCGCTGGTTTCCGGCCGTGCGGACGTGATCGTCGCCTCCACCTCCGACACCCTGGAGCGGGCCAAGACCGTGGGCCTGACCGTGCCCTACTTCGCGTTCCAGATGGTAGTGCTGACCCGCGACGATACCGGCATCAACAGCTACGACGACCTCAAGGGCAAACCTCTGGGTAACACCAGCGGCACCTACGAAGCCATCGCCCTGGAAAAAGACCAGAAAAGCTGGGGCAGCGGCAGTTTCCGCGCCTACCAGTCGCAGAACGACACGCTGCTGGCCGTCGCCCAGGGCCACATCGATGCGACCGTGGTGACCAACACCGTGGCGGCCGCGACCATCAAGTCGGGCAAGTACAAGAACCTGAAAATCGCGGGCAACGCGCCCTATGTCATCGACTACGTGTCCCTGGGTGCCAAGCGCAACGAGTACGGGTTGATCAACTACCTCAACCTCTTCGTCAACCAGCAGGTGCGCACTGGCCGTTACAAGGAGCTGTTCGTCAAATGGGTGGGCACCGATATCCCGCCGGCCGACCTGGTGGTGCCGCAGGTTTACTACTGAGGATTGAAGCATGCCAAGCACGCCTACCCGTGTGACGGGCCGAAGTCTGGTGGAGGGTGCCGCCCAGGGCCCCCTGCTGTACGCCGATGTGGGCCTGAGTTTCTGGGGCGGGGTCGATCCGGCCAGCGGCGAGGTGATTGACCGCCATCATCCGTTGAGCGGCGAACGCCTGGCCGGGCGTGTGCTGGCGATTCCCAGCGGGCGTGGCTCCTGCACCGGCAGCAGCGTGCTGATGGAACTGATCAGCAACGGCCACGCCCCTGCGGCCCTGGTGCTGGCCGAGGCCGATGAAATCCTGACCCTGGGCGTGCTGGTGGCGCAGGTGATTTTCCAGCGTTCCCTGCCGGTGGTGTGTGTCGGGCACGAGGCCTTCAAGCGGTTGCGCGGCCAGGGTTTTGTGCGCATTGAAGGCGCTTGCCTGACCTTGTCGGGTCAGCGCCCCGCCGATGGCTGGCATGGGCTGGACTTTCCAACCCCCGCGCTCAACTGTTCAACCATCAGCCTCAGCGAACCGGACCAAGCGCTGCTGGACGGCAGACACGGCAAGGCGGCCCAGGTCGCAATGCAGATTGTATTGCGCATGGCCGAGATCCAGGGCGCTACACAACTACTGGATGTGACCCAGGCCCACATCGATGGCTGCATCTATACCGGCCCGGCCAGCCTGCGTTTTGCCGAACAACTGGTGCAGTGGGGCGCGAAGGTGCGCGTGCCCACCACGCTCAATTCGATCTCCGTGGACCAGCGGCGCTGGCGGGAACTGGGCGTCGATCCCGCCCTGGGTGAGCCGGCCAGCGCCTTGGGGGATGCCTACATGGCAATGGGTGCGCAGTTGAGTTTCACTTGTGCCCCCTACCTGCTCGACAGCGCGCCCAAGCCTGGCGAGCAGATCGTCTGGGCCGAATCCAACGCCGTGGTCTACGCCAACAGCGTGCTCGGTGCCCGCACGCAGAAGTATCCGGACTTCCTGGACATCTGCATCGCCCTCTGCGGCCGCGCGCCATTGACCGGCTGCCATCTTGACGCGCAGCGCAAAGCCGCGCTGATCATCGATGTGCCGCCGTTGGGGCCCGTAGACGACAGTTTCTATCCGCTGCTGGGTTATCACATCGGCAGCCTGACGGGCCGTCTCATCCCCCTGATCCGCGGCCTGGAGCACGCCGCCCCGACGCGGGATGACTTGAAAGCCTTCGGCGCCGCGTTCGCCACCACCAGCGCCGCGCCGCTGTTCCACATCGCCGGGGTGACGCCCGAGGCCCTCGACCCGGTCGATGTCCTGGAACCGGGAGTCAGTTTGCCGCAGGACACTGTCAGCGCTGCCGGCCTGCTCGCCAGTTGGCGTGAACTCAACAGCGCCCGGCACCGCCAGGTGGACGTGGTCTCCCTGGGCAACCCGCATTTTTCCCTCAGCGAATTCGCCGCCCTGTCGGCCTTGTGCGCCGGCCGCCACAAGCATCCGGAGGTGGTGCTGGCGATCACCTGTGGCCGAGCGGTACTGGAACAGGCTCGCGAAGCGGGCCATCTGCAGGCCATCGAAGCCTTCGGCGCGCTCCTGGTCACCGACACCTGCTGGTGCATGTTGGGCGAGCCGGTCATTCCGCCTGAGGCCACCACCCTGATGACCAACTCCGGCAAGTACGCCCATTACGCACCGGGTCTGGTCGGTCGCGGCGTGCACTTCGCCAGCCTTGCGCAGTGCGTTGAAGCTGCGTGCAGCGCAACGGCCAGCGGTCAACCGCCGACGTGGCTGCAACCGACTGTCCATACGGGGGGCCTGACCGATGTTTGACTACAGCTTCCAGTGGCGCCCGGCCTTGCGTGCCCTGCCCGACATGCTCGCCGGGGCCTGGGTCACCTTCGAGACCGCGGCGCTGTCGATGATCTTCGGCGTGCTGATCGCCCTGGTGCTGACGGTGATGCGCCAGGCCCGCCATCCGCTGCTGCGCGGCGTGGGCAATGGCTGGGTGTCGATCGCCCGCAACACGCCCTCGCTGTTCCAGATCTACATCCTTTACTTCGGCCTCGGCTCTCTCGGGCTGCACGTCAGTTCCTGGCTGGCGTTGCTGGCCGGGATCACCTTCAACAACGCCGGTTACCTGGCGGAAAACTTTCGCGGCGGCCTCAAGGCCGTGCCGAGTACCCAGATGCGCGCCGCCCGCTCCCTGGGCATGAGCGCCTGGCAGGCCTACCGGATGATCATCGTGCCGCAACTGCTGCGCATCGTGTTCTACCCGCTGACCAACCAGATGGTCTGGGCGGTGCTGATGACTTCCCTGGGTGTGGTCGTGGGCCTGAACAACGACCTGACCGGCGTCACCCAGGAATACAACGTCAAGACCTTCCGCACCTTCGAATACTTCGCCCTCGCGGCGGTGCTGTATTACCTGATCGCCAAGCTGATCGTCGGGCTGGCCCGGCTGTTGTCCTGGCGCCTATTCCGTTATTGAGTGTTTCGTTATTGAGGGCTCGTCATGTTTGAAACCAGCCTCACCCTTAACGACCTGCTGTTCTTGCTCGACGGGGCCTGGGTCACGCTGCAACTGACCGCGTGGTCGATCCTGCTGGGCTCCCTGGCCGGCTTGCTGTTCGGCCTGCTGCGGGCATTGCTGCCGCGGGCCAGCCTGCCACTGGCCTGGGTACTGGACGTGTTTCGCAGCGTTCCGCTGCTGATCCAGTTCGTGCTGTTCAACGCCCTCAAGAGCATCGTCGGCCTGAACCTGAGCGCCTTCGCGGTCGGTTGCATCGTGCTCGGCGTCTACGCCGCCGCCTACTTCACCGAGATCGTGCGCGGTGGCGTGCTGGCGGTGCCGTTGAGTACCCGGCGGGCCAGTCGCTCCCTGGGCCTGAGTTACCTGCAGGATCTGCGCTACATCGTCCTGCCGATTGCCACGCGGGTCGCATTCCCTGGCTGGCTGAACCTGGTGTTGGGCGTGATGAAAGACACCGCGCTGGTGATGTGGATCGGCATCGTCGAACTGCTGCGCGCCTCGCAAACCATCGTCACCCGCATCCAGGAACCGTTGCTGGTGCTGTGCATCGCGGGCCTCATTTACTACGTCATGAGCCTGGTGGTCGCCCGCCTTGGCGCACGTCTGGAAAGAAGGTGGCAGGAAAATGATTGAGATCGAGAACGTACACAAATCCTTTGGCGAGCTGGAAGTGGTCAAGGGCGTGAGCCTGACGGTGGACAAAGGGGAAGTGGTGTCGATCATCGGTGGCTCCGGCTCCGGCAAATCGACCCTGCTGATGTGCATCAACGGCCTTGAGCCGATCCACAAAGGCAGCATCCGCGTGGACGGCATCGAGGTTCACGACCGCGCCACCGACCTCAACCGCTTGCGGCAAAAGATCGGCATCGTGTTCCAGCAATGGAACGCTTTCCCCCATCTGACCGTGCTGGAAAACGTGATGCTGGCGCCTCGCAAAGTGCTGGGAAAAAGCAAGCAGGAGGCCGAAGCGCTGGCGCTGCAACAGCTGGAACATGTGGGCCTGGGAGACAAACTCAAGGCCTTCCCCGGCAAGCTTTCCGGTGGTCAACAACAGCGCATGGCGATCGCCCGGGCCCTGGCGATGTCGCCGGACTACATGCTCTTCGACGAAGCCACCTCGGCCCTGGACCCGCAATTGGTGGGCGAAGTGCTGGACACCATGCGCATGCTCGCCGAAGACGGCATGACCATGGTGCTGGTGACCCACGAGATCCGCTTCGCCCGGGACGTGTCCGACCGCGTGGCGTTTTTCTGCGACGGGCGGGTCCATGAGATCGGGCCGCCGGATCAGGTGATTGGCCACCCTGTGCAGCCGGAGACGGCGGCGTTTCTCAAGTCGGTGAAATAGCGATGGCCCCATCGCGAGCAAGCTCGCTCCCACACTGTTTCGTGTACACCACAGAACCCTTTGTGGGAGCGAGCCTGCTCGCGATGAGGCCCGACCAGACAACCCAAGGAGCAGCCAATGCGCTCATCAAAAATCATCCATGTCGTCAGCTGCCACGCCGAAGGCGAAGTCGGCGATGTGATCGTCGGCGGCGTCGCACCACCGCCCGGCGCCACCGTATGGGAACAGTCACGCTGGATCGCCCAGGACCAGACCCTGCGCAACTTCGTCCTCAACGAGCCCCGTGGCGGCGTGTTCCGTCACGTCAACCTGCTGGTGCCGGCCAAGGACCCGCGGGCACAGATGGCCTGGATCATCATGGAACCGGCCGACACACCGCCGATGTCCGGTTCCAACTCGTTGTGCGTCGCCACTGTGTTGCTCGATAGCGGCATCCTGCCCATGACCGAGCCCCAGACGCGCTTGGTCCTCGAAGCGCCCGGCGGGCTGATCGAAGCGGTGGCCGACTGCCGCGACGGTAAAGTCCAACGGGTGGAAATCAAGAACGTGCCCTCCTTCGCCGACCGCCTCGATGCCTGGATCGAAGTCGAGGGACTGGGGTCGCTGCAGGTGGACACTGCCTACGGCGGCGACAGTTTCGTCATCGTCGACGCCCAGCGCCTGGGTTTTGCTATCCGTCCTGATGAAGCGGCCGAATTGGTGGCCGTGGGGTTGAAAATCACCCGGGCCGCCAACGAGCAACTGGGCTTTGTCCATCCGTTGAACCCGGACTGGTCGCATATCTCGTTTTGCCAGATCGCCGCGCCCATCGTCCTGGAGAACGGCATCGCCAGCGGTGCCAACGCCGTGGTGATCCAGCCCGGCAAAATCGATCGCTCCCCCACCGGCACCGGTTGCTCGGCGCGCATGGCGGTGTTGCACGCCAAGGGGTTGATGCAAGAGGGAGAGCGCTTCATCGGCCGCTCGATCATCGGCTCCGAGTTCCACTGTCGTATCGATTCATTGACCGAAGTGGCCGGGCGCCCGGCGATTTATCCGTGCATCGCCGGGCGCGCGTGGATCACCGGCACGCATCAGTTGCTGCTCGACCCGGCAGATCCCTGGCCACAGGGGTATCGGCTTTCGGATACCTGGCCTGGCGCATGACTTTCGAACTTTGCACATCTCCCTGTGGCGAGGGAGCTTGCTCCCGCTGGGCTGCGCAGCAGCCCTCTTGGATTGCCTGACACATCGAGTTGTCAGGTCATTGTTGGGGCCGCTTCGCGCCCCAGCGGGAGCAAGCTCCCTCGCCACAGGGGATTTGTAGTGAATTAAATTTTTGCGCATACGAAACACCATAACCGGAGACAACCATGAGCAAACGCATCAACTGGAGCGGCGTATTCCCCGCCGTCACCACGCAGTTCAACGATGACTTTTCCATCAACCTGGAAAAAACCCATCAAGTGATTTCCAACGTCATCCGCGATGGCGTGTCAGGCCTGGTGGTCTGCGGCTCGGTGGGGGAAAACACCTCCCTGAGCGCCGAGGAGAAAATTGCCGTGACCGAAGTGGCGGTGGATGCTGCCCGGGGCCGGGTGCCGGTGATCTGCGGCGTGGCCGAGTTCACCAGCGTGCAGGCGGCCAAGGTCGCCAACGCAGTGCGCCGGGTCGGCGTCGACGGCGTGATGCTGATGCCAGCGCTGGTCTATGGCTCCAAGCCGTTCGAGACCGCCGAGCATTTCCGCTACGTGGCCCGGCATGCCGACGTGCCGTTGATGGTCTACAACAACCCGCCGATCTACAAGAATGACGTGACCCCGGACATCCTGATTTCCCTGGCCGATTGCGACAACGTGGTGTGCTTCAAGGATTCGTCCGGCGACACCCGGCGCTTCATCGACGTGCGCAATGAAGTCGGCGACCGCTTTGTGTTGTTTGCTGGCCTGGACGACGTAGTGCTGGAAAGCCTGGCCGTGGGTGCCGAAGGCTGGGTCTCGGGGATGTCCAACGTGTTCCCCCAAGAGGGCGAAACCATTTTCCGCCTGGCCCGCGCCGGACGTTTTGCCGAAGCAATGCCGATCTATGAATGGTTGATGCCGATCCTGCACCTGGACGCCCGCGCCGACCTGGTGCAGTGCATCAAACTGTGCGAAGCCATCGCCGGTCGCGGCAGCGCCCTCACCCGCCCACCGCGCCTGGCGCTGCCGGAGGAGGATCGCGTGTACGTCGAGCAGATCATGGCCAAGGCCCTGGCCAATCGGCCGGTGTTGCCGGATGTGGGGCTTTGACCGCAGGACATGGCGCTGACCGGCGGTGATAGCGCCGCCGCCATCGCGAGCAGGCTCGCTCCCACATTCACCACAAATCCCTGTGGGAGCGAGCCTGCTCGCGATAGCGGTCTGCCTGAATCGACTATGCTGGATGTGCCGCCCTCATCGTGAGCCAGCTCGCACACAAGGTGCCCCATGAACTATTTCCTGGCCCAGGCCCTGAACAATCAGTGGGCCAATCACCGACTACTCACTGCCTGCGCGCCGTTGAGCGAGGCCCAATACCAGGCACCGCGCACGGGGTTCTTCCCGTCCATCCAGGCCACGCTTTGCCACATCCTGGAAGTGGACCGCTATTACCTCACCGCCCTGGAAGGCGACCGTGACGGCCAGATAAAGGATTTTTCCGAGACCCTGGCCTTTGCCCAATTGCTGCACAACCAGACTCAAACCGACCAGCGACTGGTGGCATTCTGCGAAGCCCTGCGGGAAACCGACCTCGCCCGCTCCGTCGATCTGGTGCGTGTCGACGAGGTGGTGCGCGAACGAATCGACCGACTGCTGTTGCACCTGTTCGAACATCAGATCCATCATCGCGGACAGGTCCACACCATGCTCAGTGCCACCCACGTCAAGCCGCCGCAACTCGATGAGTTCTTCCTCGACTGCGACCGCAGGTTTCGCGAAGAAGACGAGCAGTCACTGCAGCTCGGCGAAGACCGCGTCTGGCGCAACTACCTGCCGGGCTGAACCGATGATCCAACAGGAGACCTGCCATGAAACACATACTCGGTTGCATCGGCTTATCGTTGATGCTGGTGGCAACGACAGCCCTGGCCCATCACGGCTGGAGCGAGTACGACACTGACAACACCCTGCAACTCAACGGAACGATAGAAGAATCCGGCTATTCGCATCCCCATGGCTTCGTGCGCCTGAAAACGGCGGACAAAACCTGGACCGTGGTCCTCGCCCCGCCGTCACGCATGGAGAACCGAGGCCTGAGCAAGGACATGCTCAAGCCTGGCAACCAGGTGGGCGTGGGCGGCTATGCAAACCGCAACAAACCCGATGAGTTGCGCGCAGAACGCATCACCGTCGACAACAAGACCGTCGAGTTGCGCTGATGCAGGCCATCGAGGCAGGCAACGACCCGCAGGGCTGGCTGGACCAACTGGAAGGTTCGTCCCTGGCGCTGGCCATGCGCGGCGAACTGTGGCTCTACCCGTTGGTGGAGGTGGTGCACATCATCGGGTTTTCGCTGTTGGTGGGCGCGGTGGTGATGTTCGATTTGCGGGTGCTTGGGGTGTCCAAGGACATTGCCGTGACGGCGCTGGCCCGCCACCTACTGCCCTGGGCCCTTGCGGCCCTGCTGTTGATCGTACCCGCCGGTTTGATGATGTTCAGCGCCCATCCCCATGACTTCGCCGGCAATGGCGTGTTTATCCTCAAGCTGTGCCTGATTGCGGCGGCGGGCCTCAACGCCCTGGCGTTTCACCTCGGGATTTATCGCACGGTCAGCCAATGGAACACCGCCAGCGCGGCACCAGGACTGGCAAAAGCGCAGGCGGTGCTGTCCGTGGCGATATGGTTCACGGTGGTGTTGTGTGGGCGCTTGCTGGCCTATACCTGAGATAAAAAGTGCGATGGCCTTGCCGGCCATCGCCAATCGCCCACCTCAGGCGCGCTCAGATCCGTGCGGGTGACACGATGATTTTCACGTTGTGCTCCTTGTTGTTGACCAGTTCCTCGAACCCCTGGCCAACGATCTGCTCCAGCTGGATACGCCCGGTCACCAGCGGCGAGATGTCCAGGCGCCCATCGGCGATGAAGGCAATCACGTCGGCGAATTCACCGTTGTAGGCCAGCGCGCCAAGTACCTGCTTCTCGGTGGAGACCAGTTCAAAGAAGTTGAACTCGCTCGGTTCCTCGAAAATCCCCACCAGCACACATTTGCCCGCCTTGCGGATCAGGTCGATGGCAAGTTTGGCGGTGTGTTTGTTGCCGATGCACTCGAAACTGACATCGGCACCCAGGCCAGCGGTCAGGCGGCGGACTTCGGCCAGGGCGTCGCACTCGTTCGGATCGATCACTTGACTGGCCCCGACTTCCAGGGCCTTGGCCTTGCGCGCACCGGACATTTCCAGGGCGATCACCTGCGCCGCGCCGGCGGCCTTGGCGCACATGATGGTGCACAGGCCGATGGTGCCGGCGCCGACCACCACCACGTTCTGGCCCAGCAGGCTGCCGGCCTTTTTCACCGCATGCATACCCACCGCCAACGGCTCGATCAGCGCGCCGGCTTCGGCGGGAAAATCAGCCGGCAGTTTGTAAAGCAGATTGGCCGGCACATTGACCAGCTCCGCGAACGCACCGTTGTTCATCAGCCCGGTGAACGCCAGGTTTTCGCAGATGTTGTAGAGCCCGTGGGTGCAGTAATAGCAGGTGCCACAGTGCTGACAGGCATCGGCCGCCACCGGCTCGCCGACGCTGAAGCCCTCGACACCAGCCCCCAATTCGACGATTTCACCGCAGAACTCATGGCCGAGGATGCACTGGCCCTTGATGCCGGTCAGCGGATGCGGCGCGTCCACCGGAATGAACACCGGCCCGGCCACATATTCATGCAGGTCAGAACCACAGATGCCGCACCACTGCACGCGGATCTGCACCCAGCCGGCGGGCGGCGCTACGGGCAGCGGCACGTCTTCGACGCGGATGTCGTTGCGGCCATGCCAGACAGCGGCGCGCATGCTGCGGGTAGGCTTGATTGAAACGTTCATAGCGTTGCCTCCAGAATTTTGTAGGGGCGACGAATCACCGCGCCGCCCGCTTGATCAGTGCTGCTCAATGAACCCGAGGATCAACCGGTTGACCTGCTCGGCCGCTTCCATTTGCACCATGTGCCCCTGGCCGGGCAGCACCTCGACCTGGGCACTCAGCCCATCGCTGTGGACCGCCGGGATGATCGCGTCGTCGCTGCCCCAGATCACCAGCGTCGGGACGTGGCCGGCCTGCACCACTTCGCGTAAATCCACCTGCTGGCGGCCGTCGGCGAACAGCGTCGCTGACAGTTGCAACAGCGCAGCGTCCACACCCTCCAGGCGCTTGTACTTGAGCATGTCATCGAGCATCTGCCGGTTGACCAGCTCGGCATTGGAGAACAGTTGCACCAGTTGCGGCTTGAGGGCGTTGCGGTTGGCCGCTTCGACAAAACCTTTGAGGTAGCTGCCATTGATCTGCGCGCCCAGCCCGGCACTGCCGATCAAGGTCAGCGACCGCACTCGCTGGGGCATCAGGCGCGCGGCGTTCAGCGACACCGCCCCACCCATGGAATGCCCCACCAGATGCACAGCGTTGATGTCCAGGTGATCGAGCAAGGCCAGCACCACGCCGCTCAGTTCGTCCAGGTCACCGCGTTGCAGTGTCTTGGCGGATTCGCCATGGCCCGGCAGGTCCAGGGCGATGACCCGACGCCCGGCCGCCAGTGCTTCGTGGTTGAACATCCAATTGTTCAGGTCGCCGCCGAAACCATGCACCAGCAGCAGCGGCGTGCCGCCTTCGCCACGCTCGAAAAAGCGGATCACCCGGCCATCCAGTTCGACTTTCTGCGGTTTCGGGCCGCTGTCTTCGTCGGCAGCGTCGCCGGGCACAAAGGACGACTGGAACTGCTCGATGACCGCATCGATCTCGGCATCGCTCGCTTCACCGTCGACGACAATCCCGAGCAAGGCGCCGACCGCCAGGGTTTCGTCCTGTCGGGCAACCTGCCGCCGCAAGATCCCGGAGAACGGCGCTTCGACGCTGCTGGAAATCTTGTCGGTTTCCACGTCCATCACTTCATCACCCTTGGTGATGGCCTGGCCCTCCTCCTTGAGCCAGGCATCGACCCGGCCTTCGGTCATCGACAGGCCCCACTTGGGCATGGTCAGGGTATGAATCTGGCTCATCAGCGCTTGCTCCACTCGATCACGTTGAGCACGGCTTGTTCGATCTTCGCCGCGTCAGGGATGTACAGGTCTTCCAGGGCATCGGAGAACGGCACCGGGGTATGGGGCGCGGTGACCATTTCAATCGGCGCCTTGAGCGCGCCAAAGGCTTTTTGCGCCACCAGCGCGGAAATGTCGGTGGCCATTGAGCAGCGTGGGTTGGCCTCATCGATGACCACCAGGCGCCCGGTTTTCTCGACGCTTTCCAGGATGCTGTCCTCGTCCATCGGGCTGGTGGTGCGCAGGTCGATGACCTCGCAGTCGATGCCGCGCCCGGCCAGGCTGCGGGCCGCGTCCATCGCGGTGTTGACCATGCGCCCGTACGACACCAGGGTCACGTCTTTGCCGTCGCGTAGGAAATTGGCCTCGCCGAAGGGAATGGTGTAGAGCTCTTCCGGCACCTCGCCCTGCATGCTGTAGAGCAATTTGTGCTCGCAGAAGATCACCGGGTCGTTGTCGCGGATCGCCTGGATCAGCAGGCCCTTGGCGTCGTAAGGCGATGACGGACACACCACTTTCAGCCCCGGAATGTGCGTCCACAAGGAGGTGAGCATTTGGGAATGCTGGGCGGCGGCACGCAAGCCGGCGCCGACCATGGTGCGGATCACCAGCGGCGTGGAGGCCTTGCCGCCGAACATGTAGCGAAACTTCGCCGCCTGGTTGAGGATCTGGTCCAGGCAGCACCCGGCGAAGTCGACGAACATCAGTTCGCACACCGGGCGCACGCCACAGGTCGCCGCCCCGACCGCCGCGCCGACGTAACCGATTTCCGACAGCGGCGTATCCAGCACACGTCCGGGAAACTGGTCGTAAAGCCCCTTGGTGACACCGAGTACACCGCCCCAGGCGTCGTTTTCACCGGGCGCGCCGGCACCACCGGCGACGTCTTCGCCCATGATGAAGACGCTGGAGTCGCGGCGCATCTCCTGGGCCAAGGCTTCGTTGATTGCCTGCTGATAGCTGATTTTTCTCGCCATGATGGGATTCTCTGTTCTTGTTTTATGAAGAGCGTTCAGGGATAGGAGACGTAGACGTCGGTCAGCAGGTCCGCCGCGGTGGGCTTGGGATCGGACTTGGCTTTGTACACGGCGTTTTCGATCAGCAACTCGATCTCCTTGTCGATCTGGTCCAACTGCTCGACGGTGAGCAATCCGGCCCGCGTGGTGCGCTCGCGAAACTGCATCAGGCAATCCTGGTTCTCGCGAAAATGCTTGACCTCGTCGGGTGCCCGATAAGTCTGGGCATCGCCCTCGAAGTGGCCGTAGTAACGGGTCAGCTTGACCTCGATCAGCGAAGGCCCCTCCCCGGCACGGGCGCGTTCGACGGCGGCCCCGGCGGCTTCATGCACGGCAAAGAAGTCAAAGCCATCCACCGTCACCCCGGGCATGCCGAAACCGGCGGCGCGGTCGGCAATGTGATCGCAGGCCACCGACCAATTGGACGCGGTGGCTTCGGCGTAGCCATTGTTTTCAGCGATGAACAGGCACGGCAGGTTCCACACCGAGGCCATGTTCATGGCTTCGAATACCGCGCCTTCGTTGGAGCCACCATCACCGAAAAACACCACGGCGACGCTGTCGGTGCCCTTGAGCCGGGCGGCCAGCGCGGCGCCCACCACCAGGGGCGCGCCCGCCCCGACAATGCCATTGGCGCCGAGCATGCCTTTCTCGAAATCGGCAATGTGCATGGAGCCGCCCTTGCCTTGGCAGACGCCGGTCTTCTTGCCGTAGATCTCGGCCATCATCCCGTACACGTCCACGCCCTTGGCGATGCAATGACCGTGGCCTCGGTGGTTGGAGGCGATGCAATCGTCATCGCCCAAATGGGCCATGACGCCGGCGGCCGACGCCTCTTCGCCGGCATACAGGTGGACGAAACCGGGAATCTCGCCAGTGGCGAACTCCACGTGCAGGCGCTCTTCGAAAGCGCGGATGGTGCGCATCACCTGATAGGCGTGCAGCAGTTGATCGTGGGTGAGCGGTGTCGACATTTTTATTCTCCTGGGGTGTCTTCTTGAAGATTCAGAGGGTGTTGCGGGTGTTCGCGGCCGATGGCCAGCAAACGCTGTTGCGCGGCGTAGGCCAGCACCGCATTGACATCGATGCTCAGCGGGCCGCCGGCATCGAGAGTGACCGTGGGCCGGTCCTGCGCGTTGAATTCGATTTCCCGTTCGCCGTCCAGGGCCAGGGTGCCTCTGGAGAGCGACAGACTGTGGGCGACGCCGGGCTCCAAAGGGCCGGCGGCGAGCACGCCACAGCCTTGCAACAGACCAGGGGCCAGCGGCACCAGCAACGCTTCGGGCGATTGCGGGTCCAGGCGCATCCAGGCACCACCCGCTGCCTGGCGTGACACCGGGAACCACAAGCCGCACAGCGCCGACAGGCCGATGGATTGCGGCTCGGCGAAGGTCACGAACACCTCGGCCAGGTCCTGCGCCCGACTGATGGCCCGGGCGCCGACAAAGCGCAGCGGCGACACGGCGACGTCCACCAGGGCGACTTCGCGCAAACCGCGTCCGGCATCGCAGACCAACAGGCGTTTGTTGCGACGCAGGCCGATCTGCGCAGGTATCCGGCCGCTGGCGTACAACCCACCAGCCAATCCGGCACTGGTGGCTTCGCGCAGTTCGGGGAAGGCGTTATTGGTGCCCGTGGAGAGGGTCAGCAGCGGGATATCACCGACTTCGGCGGCCACGGCCTTGTGGGTGCCGTCGCCGCCCAGCACGGCGATCAGGCTCACCTCGCGTTCTGCCATCAGGCGGGCGGCCTGACGCGTATCTTCGACGGTCTGGCGCAGCGTCAGGTCGAGAAATTCCAGGGCCGGCCAATGGCTGCTGCGCGCCTGGCGGCTGTGGCTGTTCTTCAGCACGGCGGCGGCAATGCCGGTCATGTCGGTCGGCATCAGGACCTGCTCGATACCGGTGGCACCAAAGGCGGCCAGCAGCCGCTGGATCACCGAAACCTTGTCGGTGCTGGAAAACAGCCCAGCGTTGGCGGTCAGGCGTCGCACGTCGCGCCCCGACGCCGGGTTGGCAATGATGCCCACGGTCAGTGGACGGCGACTCATGGCGCCACCGGCAGTTGAGTAGATGGACGACCTGGGCAGCAAAACCCTCGGTGCAGAGACATGGGACACCTCGTTTTTTATTATTGGCAGTCCGAACGGGTCGGTTGCAGACGCTAGAGCAAGGGCGGTGCCAGATACCGATAGAACCGGCGAAAGGCCCGGAACAGAGCCCTCGCAGCGCCTCCTCCGA
This sequence comes from Pseudomonas sp. P105, assembly GCF_032614175.1. Classification (NCBI taxonomy): domain Bacteria; kingdom Pseudomonadati; phylum Pseudomonadota; class Gammaproteobacteria; order Pseudomonadales; family Pseudomonadaceae; genus Pseudomonas; species Pseudomonas sp. P105. The sequence goes on along the minus strand of NZ_CP126693.1, from coordinate 2,552,380 downwards.
GGGAATCCACCCACGCGCTGTGAGACGCGACATGTCAGCCTGCACGAGGTTCTGGCGAGACCGTGAGACGTGGCGTCTCACACTTGCCGGTGCGGCTCGCCGAGCTTGTCTGCGCACAACGAACGGCGCTTAATGAGCGCACAACGATAAGAAGCTGAAACGGAGGCCCGTATGCTTTCCGCTCACTCCCGGGCGCATGTGGATTGCGTCAGCCGCGTACTGAAAAACGCGGCGCAACTGCCACAGCTGCCCGTCCCGGACCTGATCCTCGACTCCTGGCGTCGCTCCATGGAGCAACATCATCTGGACCCCGGTTCGCTGCAGGGCCCGCGCATCCTGTCCCAGGACGTGCTCAAGCAATGCCGCGAGCGCTCGGAACTGTTCCTTAATATCGCCAGCGAAGAAGTCGCCCGGCTGCATGGTCGGGTGCGGGATGCCGACTACTGCGTGCTGCTCACCGATGCCCAGGGCCAGACCATCGATTACCGGGTGGAAACCACCATTCGCAATGACTGCCGCAAGGCCGGGCTGTACTTGGGCACCTGCTGGTCGGAGGGGGAAGAAGGCACCTGCGGCGTGGCGGCGGTGCTCACGGCCAAAGCCCCGGTGACGGTGCACAAGCGCGATCATTTCCGGGCGGCGTTCATCGGCCTGACCTGCTCCGCCGCGCCGGTTTTCGACCCGCAAGGGCAGTTGCTCGGGGTTCTGGATGTCTCGGCGGTGCGTTCACCGGATGATCGACGCTCACAGCACCTGATCCGGCAGATGGTGGTCCAGAGCGCTCGGGAAATCGAACAGGCGTTTTTCATGAGCAGCGCCCAGGGCTACTGGGTGCTGCGGGCCCATCGCAACGCCGGCTACGTCGACAGCCAGCCGGACTTGCTGTTCGCCTGGGACGACGACGGTTGCCTGCAAGCCCTGAACCCCGCAGCCCGCCAGTACCTGCTGCAACACTACGGCCAACTGCCGCAGCACATCAGCCAGGTGTTCGACCAGCAACTGCTGCACCGTGCCCGCGACGAGCGTCTTTATCCGCTGTCCAGTCCCGGCATCGAGTCGCCTTTGCATGGTCGCTTGAGCGCGCCGCGACAGCGGGCCAATCCGCGCCCCCGGGTTGCCATGGCCCCGGTGGAGCTGGATCCTCGATTGGCCGACAGCCTGCGTCTGGCGGTACGGGTCAAGGATCGCAACTTGCCGGTGCTGATCCAAGGCGAAACCGGCTCTGGCAAGGAGGTATTTGCCCGCCAACTGCATCAGGCCAGCCAGCGTCGTGACCGGCCGTTCGTGGCATTGAACTGCGCGGCGATTCCCGAAAGCCTGATCGAAAGCGAGTTGTTCGGCTACGTTGCCGGGGCCTTCACCGGGGCCTCGGCCAAAGGTATGCAGGGCCTGCTGCAACAAGCCGATGGCGGCACACTGTTTCTGGATGAAATCGGTGACATGCCGCTGGCTTTGCAAACGCGCCTGCTACGGGTATTGGCCGAAGGTGAAGTGGCGCCACTGGGGGCGTCACGGCGCAGGGCCGTGGACATTCAGGTGATCTGCGCCACCCACCGCGACCTGGAGACATTGGTCGCCGCCGGCGGGTTTCGCGAGGATCTGTACTTTCGCCTCGGCGGCGCCCGCTTCCAACTGCCGCCGCTGCGTGAGCGCAGTGACCGGCTGGCGTTGATCAACCGCATCCTTGAGGAGGAATCGGCGCAGTGCGGGGGGATGGCGCAATTGAGCGGCGCAGCCCTGGAATGCCTGCTTGGTTATCACTGGCCGGGCAATATCCGTCAGTTGCGTCATGTGCTGCGCTACGCCTGCGCGGTGAGCGAGGCGAGTGTGATCCAGCTCAGTCACCTGCCCGAGTCATTGCACTGCACACAAGCGCCTGTCGACGCACCACAACCCAGCGCCAGCCCGGAGCGTCAGATGCTGCTCGATGCGCTGGTGCGGCATCGCTGGAAGCCCACCGCCGCTGCACGGGCGCTGGGCATTTCCCGAGCGACCCTGTATCGAAGGGTTCACCTGCATGGCATCGAAATGCCCGGCAGAAGCCCGGCGTGAACCAACGCTTATCTTCGCGCCAGCGCATGCCGCACGCACTGTTCATAGTAGGTCTGCTTGATAGCCGCGGGCTTGAGACGTGAAGCGCTGTTATAGGTCTGTTCGGTGATGCCCAGGGCGGTCATGCGCATCCACGGCCGGGGAAACTTGCGCACCTGCAACCTTTTGCGCGCGCCGTACAAGGTGATCCCGGAAAGCTTCGACGCCTGGGCGCCGGCGGCAATGTCCGAACCCCAGCGGCACACCGACTGCTGGTTTTTCGTCAGGGCCTTTGCCTGAGCCTCAAGCGAAACGGCGACCAGGAGACACGTCACCACGACCCACATAGAAATCCGCATAGGTTTGTCGCCCAACTTTCTGAAATAAAAGAAGTTTGACAACCTTGGAAAGAGCAAGGGGCCAGCACGGCTACGCAATTTTTTGTAGAGAGGGATTTATCTGTAGGAGCAAGGCTTGCCCGCGATAGCCGCACCGCGGTCGAACAACTGAACCGCGTTATCGTTCATCGCGGGCAAGCCTTGCTCCCACAGATCCCTTCGCCACAAGCAAGCTCCCTCGCCACGGGTTACTGGCTGGCCTTGGCTTCCTCCAACAATTGCCCAATCACCCGTTCCTGCTCGGCATACCGCCCTTCGCCAAAGTGGCTGTAGCGCACCTGCCCCTTGGCATCGATGAAGTAGTGGGCTGGCCAGTACTGATTGTTGAAGGCGCGCCAGATTGCATATTGGTTATCGATGGCCACCGGGTAGTTGATCCCCAGCTTGCGAACCTGCTCGCGCACGTTGTCGATGATTTTCTCGTAGCCGTACTCAGGTGTGTGCACGCCGATGACCACCAACCCCTCCTTCTCGTACTTGCGCGCCCAATCGTTCACATAGGGCAGCGTGCGCTGGCAGTTGATGCAGTCATAAGTCCAGAAATCCACCAGCACCACTTTGCCCCGCAGTGACTCGCTGCTCAAGGGTGGCGAGTTCAACCATTGCACGGCGCCCTCCAGGGACGGCATCTCGCCCTGAGGCTGAAGCGATTCCAGGGGGGCCGCGCTCGCCTTTTCGACCAGGTAATCGATGGCCTTGGGCACATTCTTCAGTACCCCCTGCTCCAGGGTCGCAGCCCCTTGGGAGGAGGTACTGGCCAACAGGCGATCATCGGCACCCGTGCCAATCGCCACGGCTGCCAGCAATACCACGACACCGGTACCCCGGCGCAGCCAGGTGGTGATCGGCAATGACAGCTTGAGGCGGTCGGCCAATCCGCGCCCGGCCAGGATCAGCACACCCAGCGACAAGGCACTGCCCAGCCCGTAAGCGAGCAGCAGCAGACTGGTTTCAGCGCTCGCGCCTTGCAGCATGGCCCCGGTCAGAATCACCCCGAGTATCGGCCCGGCACACGGCGCCCAGAGCAGCCCGGTGGCGACCCCGATCAGCACCGAGCCCACAGGCCCGGCCATCCGTCCGGCGCCGTTATCGATACGGTTGCCCAGGCTCACCAGCGGCCGCGCCAGCCATATACCGACGCGGCTGAACATCAGCGACAAGGCGAACAGCACCATCACCCACAGAGCGATTTGCCGGCCAACGCTGCTGGCTCGCACCACCCACTCGCTGCTGACCACCGCCAGACTCGAAACCAGGGCAAACGTCAGCACCATGCCGGCCAGCGTCAGCAGTACCGAGCCCCGTGAGCGATTGGCCCGGGCAAACAGAAACGGCACCACCGGAAGAATGCAGGGACTGAGGATCGTCAGGATCCCGCCCAGAAAAGCGATCAAAAGCATGGCAACACCTCAACGGTAGGTAGATAGACTGAACACACCAAATCGGGCGGCGCCTCCGTGGGAGCAAAGCTTGCTCGCGATAAACGATGACGCGGTATTGCCAGGAATCGAGGCGCCTGCATCGCGAGCAAGCTTTGCTCCCACAGATTTACTGCCACAGGTTGGCTGCCACGGCGAGTCAGTTCTGGTTGCTGCAGTTGTCAGCCAGCTTGCGATAGTCCAGCGCCTGCTTGTGGCCCGCTGAGTCGAGGTAGGTCATGCGGGCATTCACCACGCCGCAGGCCGGGGTCGGATCTTCGCTGAGGGACAGGACCTTCTGGATATCCAGGTGGGTGCCATAGGCGTAGGTCTGAGCCTGGACGTGACTCTCGGCCCGGGCCGACAAGGTGCAGATGTTCAGCGCGGCGAAAAGGCAGGCAGCGTAGACGGCTTTGGTGTTCATGGCGGTATCCTCGATGCATTCAATGGGTGTGTTTTTCGGCCGGGGCGTGTTGTGCCGCCTCGATGGATGCCATTGAATGCCCGTGAGGTATCGCGTCTGTATCGGGCAACGCGGCTTTTTGAATCCCTGTGTATCCGCCGCGCGCCAGATACACTGCAATACAAACCGCCGCGAGCCGGGCTGGCCGGCGCCTGTAGACTGATCACAACGAAACGCCAAGGGGCAGAACACCATGGATCACGTCGATCATGTGTTGATCGTGGATGACGATCGCGAAATCAGAGAACTGGTGGGCAACTACCTGAAAAAGAACGGCCTGCGTACCACCGTAGTTGCCGATGGCCGACAGATGCGTGCCTTTCTCGAAACGACCCCGGTGGACCTGATCGTGCTGGACATCATGATGCCGGGCGATGATGGCCTGGTGCTGTGCCGGGAACTGCGCGCCGGTAAACACAAGGCCACACCGGTACTGATGCTCACCGCCCGCAACGATGAAACCGACCGCATCATCGGCCTGGAAATGGGCGCCGACGATTACCTGGTCAAACCCTTCGCCGCCCGGGAGTTGCTGGCGCGGATCAACGCCGTGCTACGGCGTACCCGCATGCTGCCGCCCAACCTGGTGGTCACCGAAAGCGGTCGCCTGCTGGCGTTCGGCCGCTGGCGCCTGGACACCACTGCACGGCACCTGCTGGACACTGACGGCACCATGGTCGCCTTGAGCGGCGCCGAATATCGCCTGTTGCGGGTGTTCCTCGACCACCCGCAGCGGGTGCTCAATCGCGATCAGTTGCTGAACCTGACCCAGGGCCGGGACGCCGATCTGTTCGATCGCTCCATCGATCTGCTGGTCAGCCGCCTGCGTCAACGGTTGCTGGATGATGCCCGGGAGCCGGCCTACATCAAGACCGTGCGCAGCGAAGGCTATGTGTTCTCGTTGCCGGTGGAGATCCTTGAGGCGTCGGTATGACCCTGCCGCTGCGCTGGCCGCGCACCCTCGCCTCGCGCCTGTCGCTGATCTTCCTGATCGGCCTGATCCTGGCCCAGGGCCTGTCGTTCGGCGCCCAGTATTACGAACGCTACCAGAGTGCCAAGACCACCATGCTCGGCAACCTGGAAACCGACGTCTCGACCTCGGTCGCCATTCTCGACCGCCTGCCGGCTGCCGAGCGCCAGGCCTGGCTGCCGAAACTCGCCCGACGCAACTATGGCTACCTGCTCGATGAAGGTCAGCCAGGCCAGCGAATGCTTCCTGACAACGCCCCGGTGTCGGTGACTTCAATCCAGGAGGCGATCGGTCAGGCCTACGCCCTGACGTTCACCGACATTCCCGGACCCAAGCAGCACTACCAGGCGCACCTGCGCCTGGCCGACGGCAGCCCGCTGACCATCGACGTGCGCCCGGCGATGATGCCCCTCTCCCCCTGGCTCCCGGTGGTGTTGCTGGGGCAACTGGCACTGTTGATCGGCTGCACCTGGCTGGCCGTGCGCATCGCCGTCAGTCCGCTGACCCGACTGGCCCAGGCGGTGGAAACCCTGGACCCCAATGCCCACAGCGTCCGCCTCGACGAAAAAGGCCCGACCGAAGTGGTGCATGCCGCCAAGGCATTCAATGCCATGCAAGACCGTATCGCCGCCTACCTCAAGGAGCGCATGCAGTTGCTGGCGGCGATTTCCCATGACTTGCAAACCCCCATCACGCGCATGAAGCTGCGCGCCGAGTTCATGGACGACGGCATCGAAAAGGACAAGCTGTGGAGCGACCTGAGCGAAATGGAGCACTTGGTGCGCGAAGGTGTGGCCTATGCCCGCAGCATCCATGGCGCCACCGAAGCCAGCTGTCGCATCAACCTGGATGCGTTTCTCGACAGCCTGGTGTTCGACTATCAGGACATCGGCCAGGACGTACAGCTATCCGGGAAAAACGCCGCGGTCATCGACACCCGGCCCCATGCCCTGCGCCGGGTGCTGGTCAACCTGGTGGACAACGCCTTGAAGTTCGGCGGCGCGGCGCAGATCCAGGTGCAGCGCACTGACAACGGACAACTGGCGATTCAAGTGCTGGACCGTGGCCCCGGCATCAATGAGCAGGAACTGGCCGAGGTGCTCAAACCGTTCTACCGGGTGGAAAGCTCGCGCAACCGGGAAACCGGTGGTACCGGGTTAGGGCTGGCCATCGCCCAGCAACTGGCGATCGCCATGGGCGGTTCGCTGACCTTGAGCAATCGTGACGGCGGCGGGTTGTGTGCCGAGTTGCGGCTCAGCCGGGAAATTTAACCCCGATCCACCTGTGGGAGCGAGCCTGCTCGCGATGGCGTCGGTATAGCCAACATCTCTGCAAGCTGCACCACTGCTATCGCGAGCAGGCTCGCTCCCACAAAGGTCAGCCCCAGGCTTTAATGTACTCGGGCTTTGTATGCCAATGTGTCCGCCACAGGCACGGTTACACAGGCTTGCAAACGCCCGAATTCCAGACACACCCCACTTACACCCGTTTGAAAAACTCCCTTGTGTTCCCGGTCGCTATTCACGACCGGGCCCCACACCCAAGGAGCCTTCTCATGCCTGCTTCCACGTTTCGTTTCCAGGGCTGGTCGCTGTTCAGCCTGCTTGCCGCCCTGGTGCTGTTGATGACCGCACTGACCCTGGCGCTCAACCCGGACCTGACCGAGGGCGTGCGCAGCGCCATCCGCGCCACAGCCCGCTCATCCTTCGCCTTGTTTCTGCTGGCCTTTACCGCCTCGGCGTTTGCCGTACTGGTGCCGTCGCACCTGAGCCGGTCCCTGGTCCGCGAGCGACGTTTCATCGGATTGGCCTTCGCGTTTTCCCATCTGGTGCACGCCGTGCTGATCTACAGCTATGGGCAGCTCAACCCCGAGTTCTGGCCGGGTCGCACCACCGTTGGCAATATCCCCGGCTCCGTCGGATACGTATTCATCCTGCTGCTGGCCCTGACCTCCTTCAAAAGCACCGCGCGCCTGATTGGCGGCAAAGCCTGGAAACGCTTGCACGTCAGCGGCATGTGGGTGCTGGTGGCGATCTTTGCCTACTCCAACTTCAAGCGCATTCCCATGAGTGCCTGGTACGTGCTGCCCTTCGGCCTGACCTGCGCAGCCATCGCGATTCGTCTGGTGGGCAAGCTCGCCCAAGCCAACGCGCGCCGAAGGAGTTCATCGCCGTCGGGCCGCGCAGCCGCCCCTCTGGTTGCCACTGACCACTCGAATTGAGCCCCTGGGAGATCGATCATGTCTGCAGATGTTTTGAAAGGCCTGCGCACAACACTCGATCAGACCGGAACGTGGCTCGGGCCATTGGGCCTGCGCCTGTTCCTGGCCTGGGAGTTTTTCGAATCCGGTTGGGAGAAATGGCAGGGCGACAACTGGTTTGCCCAAATCCAGGCCGCGTTCCCCTTCCCCTTCAACCACTTGCCGGCCAGTTGGAACTGGGAACTGTCGATGTGGGCCGAACTGCTCTGCGCCCTCGCCCTGCTGATGGGCCTGGGCACTCGCCTTTCGGCGCTGGTGTTGATGGTCGTCACGGTCGTCGCCACCGCCGCCGTGCATTGGCCGGCGGATTGGTCAACCTTGAGTGAACTGGCCCAGGGGTACGCCATCACCAACAAAGGCCACGGCAACTTCAAACTGCCGTTGATCTATCTGGTGGCGTTGTTGCCGCTGCTGTTGCAGGGGGCCGGGAAGTTGAGTGTCGATGCGCTGCTCACTCGGGGATACCGCCGATAACATCGCCTGATCCCTACTCCTGTGGGAGCGAGCTTGCTCGCGATAGCGGTATTCCAGCCAACCTCAATGTGACTGGTCCACCGCTATCGCGAGCAAGCTCGCTCCCACAGGATCTGAGTTTAACCGCCGGATTGCGCTTGCACGCCGACCACCCCTTCCCGGTGCATCTGGCGCAACAACATCACCGCGTTGTCCATGAATTCGTTTGAATCCACCCCCGCCTCCCGCGCCAGCGCAAACAACTGGTCGCGCCCAGCCAACCCGGGAAACTGCTCGATACGCTGCAACAGCCGCCAGGCCAACGGACTGAGCTCGGAAAAGCGCACCGCAAACCCAGGCGTTCGCCGCACCAGCAGCAGCGTCGGTTGCGGCGGTGGCGTCGTGGGTTGGTAGCCCGGCGCCAAGCGATGCACCGGCCAAAGGTACGCCAGCGGCCAGGCCAAAGGTGAAACACGCAAAGGCTGATCGAGCAATGCTGCCTCGTCACTGGCCGGCAGCGACTCGGCTTGCGCTTGCAGCAGTGCCATTTCGACCCACTCGTAGTGAGCCAGCTCGGCCACGAACGCCGGTTCGTCAGGCGACTGCCGGGCCGCGAGATAGCCCACGAACTCTCCGGCAATGTCTGCAAAGCGGGGGGCTACGCAACGATGCTCACGCAAGAAACGGCGTACGCAGGCCCGCCACGCCTCCTGCCCCAGCACGCTCACCAGTACCGGGAATGTGCCGCTGAGCAACGCACGCATGTTTTCGAAAATCAGGTCCCGATACACCTGCGCCCGAGCCACGTCCATGCCCGGCGGAATCGGGCAGTGATCAGGATCGCGCAGGTAGCGGGTCAACGCCTGTTGCTGTTGCTGCAGTGTCTGCATGATTTCAGCCATGGGCCACCGCCTGCCCCGGCTCGGCCTGATCCTGCAATCGGCGAATAGTCTGCAGTTCGGCGGCCAGCACGGCGTAGGGCGGGAAATTGAAGTCCCGCTCGAGCAAGGTCGGCTGGACGCCGAAACGCGCGTAGGCCTGGGCCAGCAAGGCCCAGACCAGCGGTTTGACCGGCGCGCCATGGCTGTCGATTTTCAAGGTGTCGGACTCGTCGTAGTGCCCGGCCACGTGCATGCCCACCACCCGCTCAGGCGCAAGGCCAGTCAGGAATGCCTGGGGATCGAAGCCGTGATTGACCGAGTTGACGTAGACATTGTTGACGTCCAGCAGCAGGTCGCAATCGGCTTCGTGCAATACCGCGCGGGTGAATTCCAGCTCCGTCATGTCTTGTTGCGGGGCGGCGTAATAGGAAACGTTCTCCACGGCCAGGCGGCGCCCCAGTACGTCCTGGGCCTGCCGGATCCGTGCCGCTACGTGATGCACCGCTTCCTCGGTAAAGGGCAACGGCAGCAAGTCATACAAGTGCCCTTCATCGCCGCAGTAACTCAGGTGCTCGCTGTACATCGGTACATTGAAGCGCTCCAGGAAGTCGCGCACCTGCGCCAGAAACGCCAGGTCCAGCGGCGCCGGTCCGCCCAAAGACAGCGACAGGCCATGACACGACAACGGATAGAGTTCGGCCAGCCCATGCAAAGCGGCGCCGTGAGCGCCGCCAATGCCGATCCAGTTCTCCGGGGCCACTTCGAGAAAGTCGAAATCCCCAGCGGGCGCCTCGCGCAGTTCATCGAGCAAGGCGCGGCGCAGACCCAGGCCTACTGAGGGTTTGGTAATTGAGGGGGTGACCTGTACGGCGGGGCCTTTCAGGCCTGAATGTTGAGGCATGGCACATCTCCTTGGGGTAAGAGATGGGAAGCCATGAAGGGCGATTGCCAATCAGTCTGTAAAAACCAAACCCTGTGGCCAGGGAGCGGCTCCCTGGCCACAGTTGTTCGCTCGACAGGGCATCACTGGCGCCTGCCCCGTCAGGCTTCCCACCGGTGAAAGTCAGGACTCGATAGCCGCCCCGCACTTGCCCTCGCCGCATTTGCCTTCGGCGCTCTTGGCCTGGCCCGCCAGGTATTTCTCGGCCTCAGGCAACGAGATGCCGCCATCATGGTTGGCGTCGATCTTGTCGTATTCAGCCGCGCGCTCCGGCGCCGCCGCAATGAACTCCTCGCGTGAAACCTTGCCGTCGTGGTTGGTATCGGTCTTGGCGAATTTATCTTCGCCGCACTTGCCCTCAGCGGGTTTCTTCACCGTATCGGCCGCCGCCAGGGTGTAGCCCTGGGCCAGATCGTTCATGGTCAGGGCCGAGGCTGCGGTGGAAAGGCCAAGGCCGCCGACCAGGGCCAGACCGAGTGCAAGAGACGAACTGCTGGAGAAGTTGAGCATGGGGTGTTCCTCGAAAGATCAAATACGCCAGTCACCAGCACCGGGGATCGGTGTCGGCTGGCAGGCGTAGTTAACCGTCGATGTGTATCCGGGCTGTGTCGCCAGCCGAGGTGAAAACAAGCAAATGTATCCAGGCCGCCCTGCTACACACTGGGATACACGCCCATTCGCGCGCGGCCGGCCGATCCGAACGAGCGCGGCATCGTTGTGCAGATCGCCAAACAGCTGCCGGGGAATCGCCAGGACAAGGAATGAGCCAGGCCTCTGCGACGACCGTTTTGCCTGAAGGCCAATAGCCAAGCGCCTCTGCGCCGTGTCAACTGTCGGAACGGTTAAGTTAATTGAGCCGACAGCCGATACAGGGACGTGCGGGATATTTCGCGTTTAGCTGATGGCTTGTTTATGACTGAAGATGCTGGCAACGACTCCACCGTTTCGCCCCCAGGCCTGCCCAGCCAGAGCTTCACCCGTCGCACCTTCCCGGCCATCATGCTTTTGCTGTTCGTCATGTCAGCACTGGCTATCGCATTGTTGCTCAGCATTACCGGGGCCCAGGATAGGCGCGCCCGTGAACAGAGCCTGTTTTTCGCCCAGCGCGCCATCGACGGTATCCGCGCCGGCATCGGGCGGGACCTGAGTGACTATTCCAAGTGGAGCGACGCCTACCGGCATCTGCATGTCGAAATGGACAAAGACTGGGCCTATGACCAGGAAAACGTCGGCAGCAGCGTTTTCGGGCTCTACGGCTACCAGGCGGTGTTTGTCATTTCCCCGACCGGCAAAACCGTCTATTCGGTGATCAATGGCGATATGAGTGAGGTCGACGCCGACACGTGGCTGGCCGGTGACCTGCAAGGGCTGGCGAAGAAAGCCAGCGACCCGCAGAACCGCGATGAAGTCATCGTCGAGCTGCTGCATCACGACGGCGCACCTGCGTTCGTCGCCGCCTCGGCCCTCACTGTCGGCACCGACGACAGCGTGCCCGAAATCCCGGGGCCGCCCAGTTTGCTGCTGTTCGTGAAAGTCCTTGATGCCGCCTCTTTGCAAAACCTGGCGCGAGACTTTGCCCTGCCGGATGCCCACATCACCCATGCGCCGGAGCAGATGGACACGGCCCGGATATCCCTTGACGGCCAGACCGGCGAGGCTTTGACGTGGCGTCCGGAGACCCCTGGCAACGACCTGCGCAAGGCCCTGCTGCCCTTGCTGGTCCTGGCGCTGCTGGTGTTGGCCATCCTCGCGCTGGCGGTGCTGCGCCATGCCCTGGTCATGCTTCGCGCCCAGGAACGTCAATACGCCAGCCTGTTGGCCCACCGCAAGGCACTGGAACGTAGCGAAGAACGTTTTCGGGATATTGCCGAAGTGTCCTCCGACTGGTTATGGGAAGTGGATTCGACCGGGACGCTGACCTACCTGTCGGAACGTTTTGAACAAGTGACCGGCTTCAACCCCACACAATGGCTGGGCAAGCCCCTGCATCGGTTGCTCCATCCCCACGGTGGCTCGATTTCGATTGCCCAATGGCTGCTCGGCGGGGCCAACAGCGATTCGTCGGCCCCGTTGTTATGCGAGTACACCGCGCGCAATCAGCGTATCCGCACGTGCAAACTTTCGGTCCGCGCCATCGAAGCCGGCACCTTGGGCTTTCGGGGCACCGCCACCGACATTACCGAGGAGCTGCGGGCGCTGGCCCAGATCAAGCACCTCTCGCTGCACGACCCGCTGACCGGGCTGGCCAATCGAAACCGGTTGTTCGATTGCCTCAGCGAACACCTGGACCCGGCCGACGGGGCACCGCTGGCGGTGCTGAACCTGGACATGGACCGGTTCAAGCCGGTCAACGATTCCCTGGGGCATGCCGTAGGCGACAAAGTGCTGCGGGAAGTGGCCCATATCCTTCAGCAGAACGTGCGCAGTTCCGACCTGGTGGCCCGTCTGGGCGGTGATGAGTTTGTCATCGTCATGCCCGATCCCGGCAGTCCCCGGGACCTGGAACAACTCTGTGAGCGCCTGATCGATTGCATGCAGCGCCCCATGCACCTGGACGGCAACACCTTGTACCTGGGCGTGAGCATCGGTGTGGCCTGGTCGCAACCCGGTGACGAGCGCGCCACTGAATTGTTGCGTCACGCGGACATCGCTTTGTATGCGGCCAAGGCGGCGGGCCGCAATACCTGGCGGGTCTATGAGGAGGCCATGGGCAACATGGCCCGCGACCGTCGGCGCTATGAGCAGCAACTGCGCGACGCCATGCAACGCGAACAACTGGAGCTGCGTTACTTGCCTCGCTTCGATGTGTGCGCCGAACAACTGCACGGCTTCGAGGCCCAGACTTTCTGGCACCATCCCGAGAAAGGTGAACTGGGTGGAGCGGACTTCATCCCGATCGCCGAAGCGTCTGGCCAACTGGAAGAGCTGGGAACCTGGATGTTGATCAACGTCTGCGAAGAAGCAGTGACCTGGCCCACCGCTGTCAACGTTTCCGTCGCGGTTTCGCCCAAGTGGTTCAGCAGCAGCTTCTTGCTCAATCAGGTGCGAACGGCCCTTGAGACAAGTGGCCTGGTCCCCCAGCGCCTGACCCTGGAAGTGGCCGAAGGGGTTCTGCTGATCGACCACAAAGCGGTCGCCAGTACCCTTCATGCGCTCAAGGACCTGGGCGTGCGCATCAATATCGACAAGTTCGGCACCAGCATCGCCTCCCTTCGCGAAGTACTGAACCAACCGTTCGATGGCATACGCTTTGATCGCAACATCCTGTCGCAGCTGGGCCTGGAACATGATCGCGAAGGCGTGCTGGCGATGATCCGACTCAGCCGCAGCGTAGGTCTCATGGTCACCGCCGAAGGCATCGAAAACGCCCGGCAATTCAGCCAATTGCGCAGCGTGGCCTGCGACCACGTACAAGGCCCCTACTTCGGCTCGGCCCTGGCCCGCTCGGAAATGGCCTCGTTCTTTACAACACCCCGGTGGTTATAGGGCATCGTTCTGGATGACTTGAAACCACTCTTTGCGCTCATCCAGCGTGTGCCGAATCAATTCGACAAGCATCTGCACTTGCGGCATGTCCAGGGCGTGACTGCCCACGGCCATCCATAACTGACGCTGCATCGGGTGTTCGAATACCCTCGGCAACGCGATCAGGCCACGGTCCAAGCGACTCATGTACTGAGGCAACAGACCGATGCAGGCGCTGCAACGAATCATTTCCAGCATCAACGCGTAGGATTGCACCTGCACCACGCCCGCGCGGCGTTGCTCCATCAGAGCGTTCCACGGCGCGAAGCTGTCCACCTGACCGTCTGGCTGCCATTGCACAAGCATGTAGTCGCTCAGGTCGTCCAGGCACTCGGGGCGGGTAGCCGGGCGTGAGTAGCGCTTGGCGATGTGTGGCACATAGTCCAGCCGTGCCAGTCGTTCGGGTGATTGCGTGGGAAAACTCGGCCCCGATCCCAACGCGTGCGAATCACTCAACCACAGCACCAGGTCGGCACTGATGGCTTGCAGCGCCAGCTCACTGTCCAGGGTGATAATCTGCAACCGCACACTGGCGTTGCGCCGCAGCAAAGAGATCAGGTCACGGCCCAGGATGTCGTGCAGAATCGACTCGGCCACGGCCAGGCGGACCCGTGGTTGATCATTGTGCGGCACTGAGCTTTCGTGGACCTGTGCAATCAATCGCGCCTGCAGCTGCCGGCCCTCGCGACTGAGGGTCAAGGCGCTGCCCTGGAAACTGAACAACGAGCGTTGCAGCGTCGCCTCCAGCTGCGCCAACTGCTTGCGCAGCCAGGTCGCTTTGACGTTCAGGCTGCGAGCCGCCTGCATGAAACAGCCGCAACGGGCACTGACCAGAAAACACTGCGCCACCTGAGGCGAAATGCCGGATGCCTGGACCAGCCAGGGCTCAGCGATGCGCGACGGTGAGCGATACTCGGTGACAGCCTGGCGTCCTGCGGGCTCGATGAATGACATAGGTGACTCCCTGTCGGTTGTACGGGATAAGCGTTGATGCACATTCCAGCCAAGCATAATTCCCGTGGCGAGGGAGCTTGCTCCCGCTGGGCTGCGCAGCAGCCCCAATGAGGTTGCCGCGGTCCTCCAGCGGGAATCTGGATATAGCTTTTTGGGGCCGCTTCGCAGCCCAGCGGGAGCAAGCTCCCTCGCCACAAAAGCTCGGTGCGGGCTTGGTTAACGCGCCTCCTCCAGCACCTTGCTCAACTGCGCGCCATCAATGCTCAGGGTCGCGGTGTCAAGCATGCCGTCCAGGTAAGCCTTGGCAATCTGTTCCTGGCGCTGGGCACGCAAGGCCTGGGTCAGGCGCTCGCGTACTTCCTCCAGGGTTGCTTCCCGGGGCGGCTGTTGTTCAGTGAGTTTGATCACATGGAAGCCCGCCGCGCTCTGCACCGGGTCCGATACGGCACCGAGTTTCAAACGCGCCACAGCCTCACGCACTGGCGGCACCAGTTGCTGCAACGGTTGCAGGCCACTGTCGCCACCGCGCTCGGCACTGGTGCGATCCTGGGAAAACCGGGTCGCCAGGGCGGCGAACTCTGCCGGCGACGCCTGGGCTTTCTGGCTCAACTCGACGGCTCTGCGGCGCGCCGCCTCCACTGTTTGCGGCTCGGTCGCGGCCAGGAATATCTGGCTGACCCGGTACAGCGCCGGCACTGCCCAGTTGGCTTTCCCTGCCTCGTAAGCCTGCTGCAATTCCTCCTCACTGGGATACTCGGCCGGCACCTGACTAACCGACTGCAAGTAATCACGAAACACAATCTGCTCGGCCGCCGCCCGGGTCTGGCGTTCCACCTCCGGGCGCTGACGCCAGCCCTGGGCATCGGCCTGTTCCAGCACGGCTTTTTCCGCCAGCCGCGTACGGATCCAACCCTCCAGGACCGCTCGGTTACCGAGCATCTGCTGACGAACTTCCGGCGCCAGCGCTGACAGCAACACTTTGAGCTCTTGCGGGCTGACTTGCTGGTTGCCCAAGCGGGCCAGACTCGGCGAATCGGCCGAGGCAACTGTGACGGTCTGCACCGCCGCTACCGGATCGCTGCCCGGCCTCAGGCCAAGCACAACAGCCACGGCGACCAGGCCCAACGCGGCGGCGCTGATAACAAAGGTCGGTTTTTTCACGATGCGGTGGCCTCCTCCAACGGCTGCTCGGCGGGTTCAACCTGGGGCTGCATCCGTGCCGCGTTCTGGCTGTACTCGCGCAGATAAACGATGAACTCCTGCAACAGGCGATCCCACAACTCCAGGTTGCTGCGCAAGTGATCTGCGCTGACACCTGCGGCGACCACGACATCCATTTCCATCACCAGGAACTCGCCCTGCACCGACAACCTTGCAAAACGCCGCGAAGCGTTCCATAGCTCGGCCAGACCGGCCGGCAACTCACCCTGTACCCGCAAGGCGCAACTGAAGGTGAAGTCCAGATACTGATCAGGCGCGGCCGACAGGTTGCCGAAGCGCACCGCATAACCGATGCCCTGGCTGGCGCTAAGCAGTTGCACGATGCCGTTCTGTTCCGTTTCGTTGACCCGGTAGCCGGCGGCTTGCAACAGCTCGGTCAGGGACGTTGGGCTGACGTGTTCAATCAATGAAGTCATGGTCGACTCTTCCTTGCGCTATCAATGGGTGATCGAGGCCTGGGGCGCATCGAAACGGTTCTTGTAGAGGTCATCGCCAAAGCCCTGGGCCAGCTCTTCGAAACGCACCCGGGTCTTGGCGGCGAAGGGCTGGCGGATTTTCATGACGTCGGTGACGTCAATGGTTTCGTAGGCGTGGAGCAGCGTCTTGGCGACTTCGTACATCTGCTGATTCTTGACCGAACATTGCTGCACTTGTGTGTCACGCTCACTCAGTTGAGCTTCCAGACGAGCACGTTCGGCTTCCTTGCCACGGGCCAGGACCAGCAACTCGTCATAGGCTTTCTTGAACTTGCCGATCTGGTCGTTGCTGGCCGCCACCTGGGCCTGGGCCTGGCTGCGCAGGCTCTGCTCTTGCCCGGCCAATTGCTCGTTCAGGGCCTGGGCCTTGCTCAACTGCGCGGTCAATTGCTTGATCTGCTCCTGGGCTTGCCGGGCCTGGTCTTGTGCCGCCTGCCGGGCGGCGCTGGCCTGGGCCTGTTCACTCTGCAAGGTTTGCAACTGCGCGGTGGTACTGCGCAATTGCGCCCGCAAGCGTTCTTCCATTCCTTCGCCGTGGGCCGTGCCGCTTAACAGCAGGCCCAGCACCAGCAACGCTACCGGACAATGGTTCATGGCTCGCCTTTTCATGAGGCCTCCCTGCGCTTAGAAGCGCGTGTTGATTTCAAGCTGCAAGACATCGATGTCATACGGCGCGCCGTACACCGCTTCGGAACTCAGCCAGCGACCGGTGGCGAAGACGTTGCTCGCCAGACCGTAGTTGCCGCCCAGGAAGTAACCTTTGGCATTGGTGCCACCCAGGTGAAACGACGAATCGTTGAAACCGTCCGGCAAGGCATCCGGCTGGATGTACTTGTAGCCGGCGAACAGGTTCCAGTCGCCCTGGCGCTTGAGTTCCAGTGAGTTGCCCAAGGTGAACTGGAGCATCCAGGCGTTGGCGCCGCTTTCCACCTCACCGTTTTCGTCCAGGTTATTGGCGAACTGCCCTTCGGAGCGCTTGCGCATCTCGCCTTCGTCGTAGCCCAGGTTATGCACGTAGTTGGCCTGGCTGCGCAGTTTCAGGTCTTGCGGCAGATCGGTGTCCCACTGCAGATTCAGGTCCAGCAGGTTGAACTCCGAGGCCAGGCCGACATACTGCGGCTGTGGCGTGGTGGACGGGTTGAGAGGATTGGGCGTGATGTCCCGCAGCAGGAACACCGTGTTGCCCTTCTGCATGAACGCCACGCGCGAGCCATCGCTGTCGCAACCCGGGTCACCGGCCCACGGCTCGCACGGCGAGGAGCGCTGGCCTTCGATATCGTCGAAGCGGTAATAGGCCAGCGCGCCCTTGACGCGGTTGCTGTCGTTGATCGCCCAATTGGCCCCCAGTTGCGCCCCGTACAACCACTTGTTGTCGCTCTCCTCTTTGTCGGAACCGTTGCTGGTGCTGGTGTCGTTGGTGTACTCCACCGGGAACGCACCGACGGTGCCGAACAGGCCCCAGTCCTGATTGAGCTTGCGGTTGAAAATCGCCGCCACGCCGTCGAAGTTCAGGTCACCGGAATACAACAGGTCGGTGGAGTAAAACGGATTGGCGATTCGCCCGCCGGTCAGGGTCAAGTCGTCCGAGGGTTTCCAGGTCAGGTAACCCTGGTCGAGCCAGATGTCCTTCTTGCCGAAACCGCCGCCCAGGGTCTGGGTGGTGGACACCGGATTGTTGTCCGAGCCGGTGCCGATGCGAATGCCGGCGGTCCATTGCGCAGCGATCACCGCCTTCATGCCCAGGCGTGCGCGCAGGCGGAACAGGTTTTCCCGGTCTTCGCGAGTGTTGAGCAACGGCGGCAGACTGGAGCTGCTGTTGGGGTTGACGTCGTACGGTCCTCGGTCATTGAGCCGGGCGAAGTCGACGATTTCGTTGCTGTTGGTACCCGAGTAGTAGCGCGACTCATCGCGCAGGCGAATGTCGCCATCAAAACTGATCCGCGAGACCCAATCCGGAAAGGTGTTGGGCTGGGCCCAGTTTTCCTGCTTGGCGGTGGCCATCACTTCAGCCTTGACCTGATCGCGAATCTGCTCGCGCACGATGTTTGGCACGTATTGCACCCGCACATCCCCCGGTGCACCGGTCGGCGCTGCGGCAACCGCCGTGGCCGCCTGGCGGGCCTGCACGGCTTCCCGTTCGGCCTGGGCGATCAAGCCATCGGCCTGGTCCTGTTTCAAGACGCCCTGCTGTACCAGCAGGCGGATCAGATTGATCGTGGCGTTTTCCGACGGCGCCGGGGCGGCGGCCGCGTGCCCGGCCAGGCTCAATACAACCAGGCCGATTGCCCAAGACAATCGATTCACATTGGAAATCATCTGCACACAACTCCTGTTGGCAAACTTTCAAATATTCGGTTAACCCGGACGCCGTCCCTGCAAGGACAGGCGCACGGGCAAAGTCAGGGAGGCCGGTGGCCGTTCACTCAGAGGGGGAGCGGTGCGCAAGGCGGTGATGATTTGTTCATCCACTTGCCCGTTGCCGCTGGACTTGACCAGCTCGACCCGGGTGATCTCGCCCACGGCGCTCAGCCAGACGTCGGCCTGCAGTGAGAAGGCCAGGCTGCGCAGTTCGGGGTTTTCCCGAAGCAGGCGCTGGAAGGTGAACGCCAGGAACTGGCTGTAGGTGCCGTTACCCAGCCGTCCACCTCCAGCCCCGGCCATGCCACCGCCCTTGCCCGCACCGATGTTGAACGCGTCGTTGCCGGCCTGGGCATCACCGTCCATTTGCATGGGGTTCTCCAGGTCATCCACCGGTGACGGCGGCGCTTCTTCTTCGGGCTTGATCTCTTCGGGCTCCGGGGTCGGTTCTGGCTCGAGCACTTTCTCCTCGACCTGGGGCTCCGGCTCCTTGGGTTTTTCCGGCGGCGGCGGGGGCGGCGGTGGCAGCGGAATAATGGTTGGCACCTTCGGCGCTTCACGGCGCACGCCACTCATGTCATTGGCCCATTGCCACAGCAGCCAGGCCGCCACGCCACCCAGCACCAAGGCGGCGGCCCACTTGAGCAGGCACAGCGGCGCGTTCTTCACCGGGGGCGGGTTGATGGGAAGTTTGGCGGTCATGGTCAGCCCTGGCTCGGTTTGCCGGTCACGAGACCGACCTGTGACAATTCCAGGCGCCGCAACAGATCCAGCACTTCGATGACTTTCTGGTACTGCACCGTGGCGTCGCCGCGCACGATCACCGGAAAGTCCGGGCTCTGGGCCTTTTCGATACGCAGACGCTCCTCCAGCTCGCCCAGGGTCACCGGATAGGCATCAAGGAACACCTGCCCGCCGTCATTCACCGAAATGGCCTTGGTCTTGGCTTCGGACAGCGACACCGAGGCGCTGGCCTTGGGCAGGTTGATCTGAATACCCGACACCTGTGCCGTAGCGGTGAGGATGAACATCACCAACACCACCATGAGCACGTCCACCAACGGAGTGACGTTGATGCTGTCCACCGCGGCGTCATCGTCGTCATCGTGTGAAGCGTTTACGCTAGCCATGACTGCGCTCCTCAGGCCGGTACGGGCGATTGAACGTGATGGTCACGGCGATGCGCCGCTTCACCGGACTGACCTTCGCCGTGCATCTCCGCCAGGCGCGTGATGAACTCGTCGACGAACACCCGCATGTCGGCGCTGACTTCCTTGTTGCGAGTGATCAGCCGGTTGTAGCCAAACAGCGCAGGGATCGCGACGAACAGGCCCATGGCAGTGGCGAGCAAGGCCGCGGCCATGCCCGGGGCAATGGCATTGATGTTCACGTCACCGGCCATGGCCGTGCCGAGGAACACCACCATGATCCCCAGCACCGTGCCGAGCAGGCCGATGTACGGCCCGCCGGCGATGGCGTTGGAGAGGGTCGAGAGTTTCGAGCTCAGTTGCTGGTTTTCCCGGGTGCGCACACCGTCCATGGAGCAGCGGATCGCTTCGATGGTGGCGGCCGACACCGACGAGGTATCGGCGCCCTGCTCGCGACGGGTGCGGATCTCCTTGACCGCCACCAGGTACAACCGCCACAGGGACGAATGTTGCAGGCGCTGGGCGAGGTCCTGATCGTCGGCGAACATTTCCAGGCGCGTGCCGATCGTGGCGAACTGCTCACGGAAGGCTTCGTTGGCGGCACTGAGGCGGCTGACCATACGGTTCTTGCGGATCATGATGACCCACGACTGGAACATCATCAGCACCAGCACCGCGATGATCACCCAGGCGTCCAGCGGCACAGCGTTGAGCAGGAAACCCAGGCTGCCGAAACCGAAGCCGGACTGCTCTTCATCGACACCATAGGCCACCAGTTTTGATTCGGCGCCCTGGGCATTGGCATCAGCCAACAGCAGCGGCGCCGCACGGGCGACCTTGGACAGCCGCACCTCGTCCATGGCCCCGCTGAACGGCACGAAAGCCCCGGTGGGAAGATCAGTTGAAGGGTCGGAGGCAAGCCCCGTAGAAAGATCGGCCCCCAGGGCCATCGGCGAATTGAACGCCGGCATCGCCACCGCCAGGCTCGCGGTTTCACGACCGTTGACGTACAGCACGACCCGGTCGCCCGAGGCGGTCAACGCCAGGTGTTGCCATTGGCCGGGGTTCAACGGTTGAGTCGAGACGGCACGCTGACCGTCAATGTCCAGGAATGGCACACCCTGGTTCACCCCCACCAACAGGCTGGCGGCGGCCTCACGGCGGGCCAGGATCACCTGCTCACCGCTGGCCTGATCCTGGCGCAGCCAGGCGCTGAATGTGAACGCCGCGCCGGCGCTGTGCTGCAATGAAGGGCTGGCCGGCAACAGCAGCGGCTGACCGTTGAATTGCAAGGCACGACCGATCACGCCATCGATGCTGGTTCCAGCGGCATCCTGGGCATTGTTGCCATACGCCGTGGCATCCCGGGGCGGTACACCGGTGGTGCCATCGAAGTGGTAAAGAGCGGTGTAATCCGGGTCGAAGGTCAATTGGCCGCTGCCGGTGGCCGGTGCCTTCTGGTTGCCGTAGTACATCCACAGATCCTGACGCTGGCCACCCTCCACGTTCGGTACATCGACCCAGATCAAGGCCATCCCCATCAACGGGTCGAAGCTTTCGATCTGGTGATTGAGCACGGTCTTGTCATCGGCACTGACAAAACGCAGGTCCGAGCCATCATCCTTGACACCGTCGAAGGTGAAGTTGCCGGTGTGCAGGCGTACCAGCAATGCGGTGCGGCCCAGGGCCTGGCTGATCGCCGCGCCTTGGGGCGTGGTGTCCACGGAAATCTGTTTGCGGTAGTGCCAGTCGTCCTGCCACCAAGCATTGGCCGTGGCTGGAAGCACCAGCCCCAGGCAGATAAACAGGGATAACAATAAGCGTTGCATGGACATGACTCCTAGGTTCAAAACGTCGCTTGCAGGTTGAAATGCAGGCGCGATTCCTGTTTCGAGGTGTTCGGCCCTTCGAGCAGCGGGTAGCCCCAATCGAGGCTGCCGGACAGCCATTTGCTCAGGCTCGCGCGAGTGCCGAGGCCGACACTGGCCAGGCTGTAATCCGCGTCCTGATCGGGCAGTTCGTCGCGCAAGTACAACTGCGCGCCTTCGGCGAAGGCGTAGAACCGCCACTCCTGGACATAACTGCCGAGGAACTTGGCAATGGAAGGTGTACGCAACTCCTGGGACAGCAGGTAGCCGTCATCCCCGGTACGCTCGGCGGCCAGATAACCGCGGACCGATGTCGCGCCACCGGCAGAGAACTGTTCGTTGGAAACCAGCGGCCCGGACGCCAGCTGGAACGCGGCTTTGGACGCGGTCTGCCAGTCGTTGGCGAAGGTGAAGGTGTAATTGCCGTCTCCCTTGAGCACGGCAAAACTGGGGCTGGCGCGGTAGCGCTTGTAGTCGAAGTCTTCGTCGGAACTGCCGTAGCCCAACAGGCTGCGGGTGCCCGCCACCAGGCTCAGGCCAAGGCCCAACTGGCTGTTTTCGGTGTAGCGAAAGCCGTTGTAGGCGAAGGTGAACGGCGCGTACTTGAGCGGTACTTTGTCGCTGGCGCCGCCCAGATTCAGCTCTTCCTCAAAGTCTTTGAAATCCACGCCAATGGAAAACGTATTGGCCCAGGCGGCGCTGGACGCCAAGGTGTAGATCGCCGAGACACCGTACGAATGGCCCCTGCCCAAGACGTTGCTGCCGCCGATGGTCGCCACGTTGCTGTCGGACTGGTAACCGGAGAACTGCACGCTCCAGTGCTCGTCCAGCGGTGCGGTATAGGAGCCCGACCAGACCTTGGCGTTTTCGGTGTCCTGGGGCGCGGTGAAGAAGGTCAGCGAGAGGCTGTGACCCAATTGCCAAAGGTTGTTGTAGCCCAGGCTGGCGACTGTGCGCAGCTTCTCGGTGTCGGCGCTGTAATCGTTATTGAGCCCCAGGCTGGCTTGCCACGGGTTCTGATCCTCGACCTGCAAGTCCACATCCATGGTGCCGGGCCGCTGGCCCTCGCGTACCAACGGCATGACCTGGCGCCCCGGGGTCTTGTTCAACTGCGCCAACTCGGTCTGGACCTGGGCGAAATCGGGCACCTCGCCTTCCTTGAGCGCGGGCACGTCCTCGCGGATCTCCACGGGCGAAT
This sequence comes from Pseudomonas sp. P105, assembly GCF_032614175.1. NCBI lineage: Bacteria > Pseudomonadati > Pseudomonadota > Gammaproteobacteria > Pseudomonadales > Pseudomonadaceae > Pseudomonas > Pseudomonas sp. P105. The sequence continues at coordinate 2,529,818 of NZ_CP126693.1, read as the reverse complement.
AATGCTTGGCACCCACCACGCGGACTCGGCCGACCTTGGTCTCGCTGACCTGCAGGTAGACGATGCCGTCTTCGACTTTCTGCTCCGGCAACTCGACGAACACCGATTGATAACCGCGCGCCTGATAGGCCTTCTGCAGCGCCTCCCGGGCACCTTCGATATCGCTCAAGGCCTTTTGTGGGCCGAGGAACGGGTACACCGCCTCCTCGATGGCCCGGGCATCGAGCACGGTGTTGCCACGCACGAAATACTCGTTCACGTCCACCAGGCGAGCCGGGGCCGATTCGACTGCCTGCTGCGCTTGCGCGGCGAACGCCGACGGCCCCCCGACCGTCAACACCAACCAGCCCCACAGCGCTGGCCGCGATTTGAAGAAATGCTCCACACCACCCCCTGAATTCAAAGTACCGCTCAATTGCTTGCAGTCGATGTCGTGGCGTGCCGCGCCAGCCAGGTGTGCAGCAGCGCGAAATTCAAGGAGAACTCCGGCATTTGCAGCAAGGCACCGCAGAACACTTCACCGATTATTTTCTGGATGAGCCTCACCGCCCGCGCATCGCCCAACAGCGTGGCGAGGTCTTTGCTCAAAACGTCGAAGCGCCAGACCTTCTGGTTCAGGTCCAGGCCGACGAACCAACGGAACAGCAGGTTGTAATTGAGTTGTTCGTAGAGTTGCTGCTCGCTGGGCACCGAATAGAGCAGTTGCAGTAAAAGGATGTGCATGACGGTCTGCGGTGCGATCAGCATCTCAGCGCTTGCGGTGAGGCCTTGCAGCACGTCGCGGTGGTCGTCCAGCAGGTCGTCGATTTGCGGACGCAGCAACACCAGTGAATGGCCTTGCGGGATGTAGCTGGACACTTCCTTGAGTGCGCCCTGCCAGTCATCCTGGGAAACGATCCAGACCCACGGTGCGCCGTAGCGATACACCGAGACCGGCTGCTTGCGCGCCGCCTCGACGATCTTCGACAACCGCTGGTCAAGCTCCTGCATGCCCACTTTCGAATAACGTTCCATAGTTCCCATCGCCTCACTCCCGGCTGCCTGCCCCGGTTCCAAACGACCTTGCAGGTCCCCTCGAACACGTCACACAGGCTTGACGGGAATGGCGATGTGCTACCGAACTTTTGTCATGAAAGCTTCATTTGGATGGACGTCGATGGGAACTTGAGCGCGGCTCCCGTGGCGAGGGAGCTTGCTCCCGCTGGGCTGCGCAGCGGCCCCAAAAAGGCTGCTGGGGAGTATCTGACACACCGCGGTGATTGGCTTGGGGCTGCTGCGCAGCCCAGCGGGAGCAAGCTCCCTCGCCACGGGTACTGGGTGTCCAGCAACCCTGTGGGAGCGAGCCTGCTCGCGATGCCGGCGACTCGGTGCCAGCCGATCGCTACAAGCTCAACCGCCCCCGCTCTTCCTCGGTCAAGCGCTGCCGGGTCTGTTCATCCAGGGGGCCGGCTCCCAGCACTTGCACCGGGCTGGCCGGGTCGTAGGCCCGTGGCGTGTCGCGGCTGGCACCGTCGCGGGACGGGGCCAGTTGCTCGGAGCCGAAGCTCACCACCTGCACGGTGAACACCGACGCCTGGTTTTGTCGCGCCGCGTTCTGCTGCTGGCGCGCCACGTCTTCCGCCGCTTGTGTCGCCGAGGACGCCGCCGAACTGGCCGAGGTGATGGCCCCGGTGTTAACCGTGGCCGCCAGTGGCACACCGGAGGATTTGCCCTGGGTCTGGATGTTGGCCGCGTTCACCACGGTCAATGCCGCGATGTTGACGTTGCCCGACACCCGGATCCCCGCCTCGCCCGCATCGATGGTGCCCAAGGGCGCGATCAGGTCGATGTCGCCCGGCGCCACTTCGGCAATCGGGTTGAGCGTGGCGATACCGGCGCCGGTGCTTGGCACCGACGGCGACAACGTCACGTTACCCCAGGTGTCATACAAGCGCTTGGGCGGCGTGTAGACCACGGTGGTCTTCGAACCGCGACCGGCGTTGATATCGCCCTGGGCCGACCAGCCGAGAATCGAACCGCCGAAAGTGGTCATGATCCGGCTCTGCCCCAGCAGGATGCTGTTCTGCGCATACAACTGGATATCGCCCTCGCCCTGGGTGATGACCCCGGCGGTGGACGGCGGTGCGTTGCCTTCGATGCCGAACGTCTGCCCGCCGCCCGGCGTGAGCATCTGGATGCCACCGCCGAAATCGGTGTGCACACCCGCCCCGCCGAACATCGTGATATCGCCCTTGTAGGTGATCGCATTGCCCGCCACGTCCTTGTCTGGGAACAACAATGCAATAGCCTCCCGGCCCCGCAAGTAACTGCCCTCGCGAACGCCACCGGCTTCGTTGTACTCACGGCCACCGGCCTTGAGCTCGGCGAAGTACACATCGCGGGCAAACACCCGCTGCTGCTCGGCCGGCAGCGCCGCGAAGTAGTTGCGGGCCTGCTCGGTGTCGCCGCTGAAGCCGAAGCGTTCCTTGAGCCAATCCACCAGTTCCGCCTCGTAGGTCTTGGCGACTTTACCGTCCTGGTTCGCCAGGGGCACACCGGCCAAAGCCTGGTTGGCCGGGTCCAGGTACGCCTTGACGAAGCGCTGGTAATCCGCGCCGTTGAGGCCCGCGCCGGCTTGCAGCACCAGGCTCGCGCCAGGGCGCGAATCCCCCGGCACCACGGCGCCGATACTGTTGATGCTGACCTTGTCGTCCATCAGCAGATTGCGCCCGGCGGTGATCTCCAGCAGGCCGGGGCCGGCGACGTTGAAGGCACTGTAGAGGATGTCGCGCCCGGCCGAGACGATGGAGATGTCGGTGGGGTTGTTGTGGATGAAGAGGTTGCCGTTGCTGGTGTAGTTACCCGCGTAGGGGTTCTCATTCAGAGACCCGCCCAGCGGTATGCCGCTGCTGACAATGTCTCGCCCAGCCATCATCCGTACAGGCCCGGCGCCTTCGTATGCGATTCGCCCCGGCCATCTGCCTGTAGAGGCTGATGTCATCGACCGTCCAGTGGTGACTGCCAGCAAGTCACCTTCAAGCGCATAGAAGCGAGCAGGATCGACATTGAGAGCCCACTCACTGGAGGCGCTGCTGGTGTCGAAGGCAAGCAGCGGCAATATGTTCGCATCAGGACGTGCGAAATTGCCGTCGGCTGAAAGGTTGCTGGCCTTTATGACGAAACCATCGACGATACCGACAAAGGCTGGCCGTAACGGTGTGGCCAGGGCCACGGAGGCAGCACCGGAGCGACTGACCGACATGTCGCCGCCGTAGATGGAGTCGCCGGCCATGAATTGCAACTCACTGTTGATGCCGGGAGCGAGCAGCAGGGCTGGGCGATTGTTGCCGTTGTAGGCTGTTCCATACAATGCCGAGGACTCCCCATAGTAAAGGCTGCCACTGGCCGCCACAGCTCTCAGGATCGATGGGTAGACCACCGCCAAATCCGTTGCGGTACTGAAGGTGAAAGGTGTCAGGTTACCTCCCGACGACCACAAGTCGATCGCGGTATTGGCCGTCCACAGCGTGAACCAGCTCACACCCGATCCGTTAGTCGCACCATTTTTGAAGGGCGACACACTCATCATCGGCGCCCGGCCCGGGTCGGCGACGTCCATCACGACAAGGTCGCCCAAAGTTGTCAAATCAAAGGTAGCGTCGCCCGGCATGAGGGTCAGCCCACCCGTTGCAGATCCTCGTGTGGACTTAAAGGAATCGTAGGCCCGCGTTTCTCCAGGGGACTGTGCTGAGACAGCATTGCCATATTGAAGGTCGATTCGACCGATGGCGCCGCTATCGATCTGCGCGTGCCCCCGCAGGTTGATGACCGCGCCGTTGAGATGTCCGTTCACGAACAGGCTCTCGGGATTCAAAGCGCCACCCACTCGCAGATTGAGATCACCGCCACCGGTCAGTTGCAGGCTGCCATCGGCGCCTACGCGCCCGGTGCTGCCCACAGCCAGCAGCAGCCCCTGGCTACGAGCGTTGATGTTTGAATTGAAGTCGCTACCGGCGAGTCGGTTCAACACGCCCGCGTCACCCTTCACCTGTACATCCAGATCACCGCCGCCCAAGGTCCCGAATCCGGTGAAAGCGGCCATTTGATCAGCGCCACCCGACACCGTCGACGCGGTATAGCTACCGAAGTTGATCCACCAAGCGGTCGGCTGGCTGTTCGCTGAATCACCATTGCCCTGGCGCCAAAGCCAATTGCCCACATTGGCCGAATCCTGGCCCATGTCGGTAGGGTTCGGTCGCCCGTTAGAGTTGACAGGCGCGGTCAGATTACCACTGAGGTCACCGCCGACCTTAAGCAACAGGTTACCGCCCGCGTCCGGATACCAGGCGCGATAGAGACTTTCAGTGCCGCCATCGACCAGCCTTTCATTGTTGCCATCCTCGTCGTTGAGCACCGTGTCGTTGCCGCCCAAGGCCTTGGGCTGGTTGTAGGGATCGCCTGGGAACGTCGGCGCCGACGAGGTGCCGGCGGTATAGATCCCGAACAACGAATCCATGCGCAGGCTGCCACCGCTCAGCAGTTCCAGGTCGCCGGTGCCGGTACGGAGGACACTTGGACGGACACTGCCGGCAACCGGATTGTATTCCCCGTCAGCGGGTGTACAAATTTCCGGTACTGCGTCGCAAAACGACTGGACTGAATCGAATTTGAAAAATTGCGCCGCGGCCTGGCTGATCAGCTCACCGGCCTTGACCTCGAAGCCTGAATTTGCCAGCTGTTCCTCTGCTGACTTGGTCCATTTGTAAGAAGCCTGGAGCGTGCAATTGCCACCAAAATCAGCACAAAAAGCTTCGGCCGATTCGTAACCGAAAATATCGCGAAAGATGGTTTCGTCGACAGGCTGGCCCAGTTCGACCGTGATCCCGTTGTTCAACATGTCCTCTACGCCCGCCTCGGTCCATAGGAGGCTGCCCTTTCCGGGTACGAGCACACCGAACATGCCGTAGTGGCTGTCGGCGAGACGCAAGTCGCCATGGACCGGTTCAGGCTGGACGATCCGGCTGTCCGCAGCCGTCGTGTCGGCCCCGGCCACCAATCTCAACGACCAGGATTGAGAACCCTCGGCGAGCATGGGGGCGATGGCCCACATGCGGCCATCGCTGCCCGCAATCTCTGGACGCAACTGCACCGATTCGACGCCATCCGGTAACTTCACGTCGGTGCCGGACGGAAGCAGCGAACCGCGGTTCAAGACCAGGCTGCCTTCGAGCTTGAGGATATTGGTCTGCGCATTGCCCGCGTTTGCCACGTTCGGCAGCGCAACGCCCTTGGGCCAGGTGAAGCCACGCAGTGCGGTGGCGCCGCTCAACACGCTGCCGGCACCCAACTGCGAGCCAGCCTGCAGGGTCTGGGCCTGGCTCAGCAAGGTACCTGCGGCAAACAACAGGTTGCCGGACGCATCGTGCACCGCAGCTGCCAACACCATGCCGGCCGGCAGTTGCAACGGTTGGTCAAGGACTGCGGCCACTGGCAGTCGAGTACCCGCCGCCAGGGTCACGCCCTTGATCGGCAAGTCGTAGTTCAAGGTGGTTCCCGCCGGGAACGCCGTGCCGTCGGCCAGGGTCACGCCGGCACCGGGCACAACGATGTCGCCACCGGTGAAGTCGATGCCAGGCAGCAGCACCCAGCCTTTGTCGTCTTGGGTAGGGGGCGGTGGAGCAAATCCGTCGTTGATGCTGCCGTAGATGCTCAGGTCGCCACCGGCGCGCAGGGTCAGCGCACCGGCCTCGCCGGAACCGTACACGTCGGTTTTCTGCGTGTGCGGGTTCACACTGGCGTAGCGATAACCGGACAAGTCCAAGTCGCCCTGCACCACCAGATCACCGTCGGCGGTGGCGCTGACGATCTCCACACCGGGCCGCAGGTGAAAGGCATCGGCATAACGAGCGTTATTGAGCCCGGCGAGCTTGCGTTGCATCAGGTCGCTGTTGTTCAGCGCCGCCTTGATGAAGGCAGTGCTGTCCCTATCTTTGCCATCCAGGTACGCCTGGTCGATCACCTGATAAGGACGACCGCTGGCCGCCGGATCGCTGCCAAAGGTTGCATCGTTGTACTGCCACATACCGTTGACCGCGATGGACCGGGCGCCCTGGATATCCAGACCACCGCGTGCATCAATGGCAATGTCGCCCTGGGTCGGATCCGAGCCGGCACGGCGTGCATTGAGTTCCAACGTGCCACGGACACGACCGTCGTGCTGCCCGGCAGGCGCCGCAGTGCCATGGCGCAAATCGATGCGAGCACCGTCGGCCAGCGTCAGCACACCGGCGCGGGAAGTCAGGTCGACGATGGCGCGGTTCGGTGAGTCGATGATCTTGCCGTAACTGTCCACGCGAAGACGGTTACCGTGAGCGTCAAGCACCGCATTACTGCCCAGGGTCAGGGAACGCCCGGCCGCGAGCCGGATGCTGCCGACCCGCTCACCACTAGCGTCCACCTTACCGTTGACCAACAGGCTGCCATTGTCCAAGGAAACGCTAATGGACGAGGCTTTGAGTTCATTGCCGATCACCAGGTCGCCTTGCTTGAGCTGGAAGCTGCGAGAGCCGAATACCTGCCCGTCGTTCAACCGTTGGTTCAACGCCGCGAACTGTTCACTGAGGTTGCCGCTGCCGCCCAGGCGCTGGGCCTGAATCTCCACGCCGCCGGCCAGGTACGGCATGGCGGTGCCACCGGCGTCATATTCGCCTGTGCTGCTGCCGAGAATCCGCCCCTGCAAATCAACGATCCCGGCCGCCTCGTCCAGAGCCACCGCACTGAGCCGACCGGCCTGGTTGTTGCGGGCCGAGAGGTCGATGCTTGAACCATCAGCCTGGCGGATGTTGCCGTTGCGGCTTTGCAGGATCACCTCGCCTCCGGCGCTGTAGCGTGTCACATCGTTGAAGGTGACGGTGCGGCCCGCCACGTCGATCAGTGCCCCATCGGCCAGGGTCAGGTCATCCGTTGCGCTCAGGGTCAGCTTGCCGCTGGGCAGCATCACCGCGCTGGCAAGGTTTAGGCTCGCGCCTTTGATGGACAACTCGCCCCCAAGCCCGGAGACAGTGCCCGGCTTAGCGCTTGTACCCGCTACGTTGACCGCGCCGCCTGCGGTGATGCGGTTGACCGAGCCGGCTTCACCGGTCAGCAACGGGGTGAGGATATTCAGGTTGCCGCCGCTGTAGGCGTAGCCCGTTTTCGCGTCATAGGCGCCCTGGCGTTGATACACCGCCAGGCTGCCTTTGTGGTTGGCGGTCAGGCGTTCGCTGGCGCTAAGGTTGACGTTGGCGAAGCCCAGTGCAAGACGGTCCAGGGTAGTGATCGAGCTCGGTTGGGCGAAATCGCCATAGCCGAATTCGATGCGCTGAGCCTGGATGTCCAGGCGACCGGCACCGGTGCCGGCCCCACCGGCAATCACCGAACCCGGCGCGCCAACGGCGCCGTTCCAGATCAGGTTGGCGGTGCGGATGGTCGCCACGTCGTTGACGCTGCCGGCGCCATAAATGGCCGGGGTGCTGAGCATCAGGTTATTCAGGCGCGACTTGCCTGTTGTCGGGTCATAGGTGTCCAGGCTGACGGTGCCGTAGAAATTCAGCGCCTGACTGGCCGACAGTTCGAGGGTTTCCAGGGCCGGAGCACCGTATTCGGTGTCCCCGCGCAACAGGCGATCGAGCACGGTCTGGCTCAGGGTCAGACCGGCTGGCAGGACCTGGCGCGTCGCCGCGTTGCTCAGGGCCTGGGCGGTACCGACGTTGATGTTACTCAGGGCCAGGGTCAGGTGACGGGTGCCGTAACGCACCTGGTCGCCCAACTCCAGGCTGCTGCCGGAGGCAGCAACGATGCTGCCTTCGGAGTGGATCCGGGTCACGCCGCTGCACGGCGTCAGGCTACATCCGCCAATGTTGACCGTGCCGCTGGTGCCTGACACAGGGGCCAATACATTGAGCAAGCCATTGGAGGCGGCCAGCAAGCTGTAGTTTTGGAACGTCACATTGAGGTTATAGATAAAACCATCACGGGCATCATAAGCGGCCTTGCCCCGTCCAATGGTGTTGATGGCGGCGCCTTGTTCCACCAAGAGCTCGCCGCCGTCGGCCAGGAGGAATACCTCAGGCGCCGACAGGGTCGCACCTTCACGCAGCGCGACACTGCGGGACACGCGTTGCGGCGTGATGTAGTTACCGCCCTGGCCATAGAGCACTGAAAACTGGCCGCCGATCACTTGGCGTGAGGCATTTAGAGCATTGAGGCTTTCGGCATTGAGGGTCACACCTTCGAAGCCAGCCGTAGCCCCCCGTCCTTCGGCGACCACTTCGAGCGCAGTGCCATTGCTGGCAACCACCGCGACGGTGCCGCCGAACCCCCCGGTCTGAGGCGCGAACTTGCCGATCCCCTTGAAAGAGAAGGCCTGATCTGCGGCGCCCTTGGCCAGGTTCAACTTCAACGTCTTGGCATCTACCGGCAACAAAGCCCTGGGAACGCCCAAACGCGCGGCGTCGGCCACGGCGAACTGGGCGTAGCTGGTTTCGTTGTATTGCGAGTAGCGACGCAGCACATCGCCCGAGGTCAGGATGACTTGGCTGGACAAACTGTTGCGCTGCCCGGTATTGGCCACCGACAGCACGCCGGCAGTGGTCCAGGAACCGTTGCGCATCTGTTGCGCGCCCGTTGTGACACCTTGCCCCGCCAAGCCATTGACCTCGACTCGGAACGCCCCCGGCAACAAGGCGTAGGTGGATGGCATCAGGGTGTAGGTGCCGGCAACCAGCCCGGGCACACCGGCACCGATGGTGATCTGCTGACCTACCCTCGGATCGACCGCGCCACCTTCGGCGGCGACCGGCGCGTATTGGCTCTGATTGCCCGGCACGATGGCGTAGACCGGGTTGCTGGACAATCCCGGCAAGGTGAAACCGCCGTTCGCACCGATTTGTACCAGCGGGTTGAAGCGAGCATCGGTGGAACCGCCTCGGCCAGAGATAAAACCGGCGCCGAGCAATTCACCACCACCCGAAAGATCGAGCACCGAGCCTTCCTGGCCCTCCACAGACTTGCCGCCGAGAATCACGCCGATGTTGAGGTCGCCGTTGTTGGAGGGCACCGCTCCTTGCCCTAGCAACACAACCTTCTTTCCAGCGTACTGATAGCTCTGCCCATCGACAGTGCCACCATAAGGCAGCACCAACCCCAGGCCGCTGACCGAGGTCAGGCTGCCCGGCAACAAGTCTACTCGAGCCGATACACCCGCCAAGCTGTTGTTTGTACCGATTTCAAGCAACCCCAAAGGTGCACGGACAACACCACCTTGTTCGATCTTGGCGCTACCCAGTTGCAAGCGACCGAACACCGAATAAGGCACTTGAGGTGCTACCTGTGTGGTGCGTCCGATGACCAGGCTACGCGCCGGATCATAGAGAATCATGCCGCTACCGGGTTCAGTGCCCCAGCCATATCCTGCCAATATCCGTGCGCCGACCCCGGTCGCGGGATACAACTGCGCCGCTTGCAAGATCATGTCCGAAGGGGTCAGCAATTGGGTAGTGAAGCCTTCAGGCATACCGCCGCCAGAGAACCCGGCCAGGAATCGTAAATCACCCCGACTGCTTAGCTGGACCCGGTCGAAACCGGCGCGCTCCAGCTCGACGGTAGTACCGTCGGCCTGCCTCAGCGTGCCTTTGCCGCTAAATATCACACTACCCTGTACATCCAGCAGGTCTGCGTTAACGGAAAACACTGTCTTGTTTGCCAACAGCGACACACCGCCGCCCTCGACTGCGGGCCGAGTATACCCGTCCATATTCGGTCGCGCGGCCGCAGGCCCGGACAGCAGCACATGGGAGGCATTGAGTTGGACCCGGGTATTGGCTGGCGCATTTGCACTCGGCCCAAAGCTGCGGGCATACAGACTCAGGCTTTGGCCGAGAGACAGTGACACGTCGCCATCGGCGCTCAACAGGCCATTGCTCAACAAGGCAAGGCTGTGGAAGCCGCCCGACTGCACCTGATCCACGCCTAAGCGACCGTGACCGTAGACCAGTGAATCCGCCGAGGTTTCGGCTGAGTCGCCCAGTAGGGTCGCCTGGGCGTTTTGCCCCAGCACCAGCTCACGCACTTGCAAGACCCGATCACTGACCGCATCGTTGCGGTAATAGGGCGTTTCCAGGGCTACTGACAAACTGCCGCCTGCCGCCCCTGCGCCACCCGAACGAGCGCTGAAGTCGCCGTCCAGGTACAAACCATTGGCCGATGCCAGGGAAATACTGCCTCCATTACTCGCCACCGACGTGCGTCCCTGGCCGGGGATATCCAGCACCGCCTGGCTGCCATCCGCTTGCAGACGTGCGCCGTCACGCACCACCACAAACAGTTCGGATGCGGAAGCAGAACCTTTCGCGGCATCGATCTGGCCGCCGATGACAATCTGGCCGCCGTCGCGCACCAGGCCGTAGGTCTGGCCGCGCATATCCTGGGCAGTCACGGCGCGACTGGAGACGTCGATCAGCGCCTGTTCGCCGAGCCAAATGGAACGACCGTGGCCCTGGGCATTGACCCCTTCGCCGTCCGCACCCGTGACGCTCAACTCGGTGAGACTGACCCGCCCACCCCACGCATTAAGGGTGCCGTTGGCAGTCAGTTGACCAATGCTGCGCACATCGATGCCCTGCCCCGGATCGACGCTGATCACGCTACCCTTGCCCAGGTTCAACACCGTGCTCGCCATGTCGGCGGCGCTGGAGTTCGCGGTACCGGCAGTGAGGCTCAGGCTCGCGCCGCGACGCTGGGTGAGGACGCCTTTGATCGCATCTTCCTGGTACAGCTGCGGCGTCCAGCGCTGCAAAGCGTCCGCCGGCTCTGCGCCACTGCCCGTACTCAACGCCTGCTCGCCGAAACGGTACACCGGCATCGTCACATCGACCCGGGTCCCGTCGGCCACCGTCAGGCCTTCGTTGCCGGTGATGTCATAGGCCGAGAAGCCCTTGTCGAAGAAATCGCCGCCCAGTTGCAGGGTGCCGGGCTCGAGGGGCGCGCTGCTGTTGCCGATCAGCACTTTATTGGCCGCCAGCTTCAGGGTCCCGCCACCGCTCACCCCGGTGCCGCGCAGTTCACCGTCCAGGTTCAAGTCACCGCTGCTTGACGACGTATTGATAGCCGCCGTCAGGGTCAGGTCCCCGCCCTTAGCGCCGCGGGTCTTGCCATCGGCCATGACCGCGGCGCCGGAGCTGACGTCGATCAGGCTGCCCTGGCGTACATCGATATTGTCGCTGCGCACGACCACGGCACCGCCGTTGATAAACGGCAGGTTCTGACGGTCGTTGCCGTCAAGCAACAGATTGCTCCAGCGGCCAGCGGCGTTCAACGTCACGCCCTCGCCCAATGTGACCTCGGCACGCTGACCGGTGGCAGGCGAAAGCACGACATCGCCCATCTGGAAATTATCGGTTCTGATCTGTTTAAGCACGTTACCCAAGGCAATGCGACCGCTGCGGGCCGTCAGGTTGGCGTTCACTTCCACCTTCGGCGCATAAAGCGTGATGTCGCCGCCGTCGGCCATCTTGAGCGCACCATCGACCTTGATGCCGTCAAGCGCCGCCACCTTGACCGCACCGAGCTGGAACCCATTGATCAGTTCGTTATCCAGCACCAGCTTGCCTTGCCGATCAGTGCCAACCACCGAGGTCAGGTCCAGCCCCGCAGCAATTTTCTCGGTCACCTTGCCGACGGTGACCTGATCAAGCGTGGGGTTCAAGGCGCTGTTGATCACACCGCTGGTCTTGTCATAGATCGGCGTGTAGCTGCCCACCCACAATTGCGCCCGTCGGGCCACGGCGTTTTGCGATTGCTGGTAGCCGTCGAGATTGAGATTGGGGGCCTGGGTCTGGCGTTCGCCCTGGTAGACCTCACCAACGATCTGGCCTTCCAGCACCGCGTTGCGGGTCGACACCACCAGCTTGCCGGCATCGCGGCCAACGGTGTAGCCGGCTTCGAAGCGCTCGCGCGGGGCGATCAACGGGTTGTAGTAGTAATCAGTCTGGCCCCAACGCTGGCTGTGGTCTTCGTAGCCCTTGTAAATCCCGGTGTAGAGGATGTCCCCCGGCGCCTTGGACAAGTCATACAAACGCCCATTGGGGCCCTTGAGCCAGGACTGGCGCAAGTAGCCGCTCTGCACATCCAGGGTGCCGCCAGACAGGTTCAGTTGCGCCGTCTGCTGAGTCACCACGTCGTTGCCGGTGAACGTCAGGGTGCCACCTTGAGCAGCCCATTCACCGGCGCTGTGGCCTCGGGTCCCCAAATAACCGCCGACTTCCAACAGCCCACCCGCCGTGTACCAGCGATCAGTGGCATAACCGTTGGTGCCCGCCGGCACGTAGATCAAATCACGCACGTCCACCCAGACATCGTTGTTGGTCAGCTTGCCGCCCCCGCGGTTGACCGGTGCGTCACGCTGTTCGTTGCCCTGCACGTTGACCTTGATGGAATTGGATTCCATTGCCACCTTGACGCCGATGGCGCCGGACACGTCGATCACCGCACCATCGCGCACCAGACTGCGACCGGCGGCGCTGACCGCGACCTGACCGCCGGTGGCCAGGGTGATGGAGCCGTTCTGGAAGTCGACGCTGCCGCCACTGACGATCTCGACCCGCGACTGGTCGGTGCGGTCGACCACACTGCTGAGGTTGTTGAACCGACCGGTGATCAGGTTGTTCGGCGTACCGTCCAGGCCGGCGGGTCCGGCATCGCGCTGGCTGTCCAGGGCGCTGCCGCCCGCGGCGTCAAGCAGCACCGCCGTGGCACTGCCCTGCCCCAGGGTGACGCTGCCGGTGCTGTCGCTGAAGGCGTTGAGCAGGTGCACGGTGCCGCGGGTGTCCACCGAACTGCTGGCCACGGCCACGCCGTTCTGCTGCACATTGTGCCCGGTAAGGGTGATGTCGCCGGTGCTGGCCTGGATCAGGCCGCTGTTGATCACCGTGCCGGCGCTGCTGCCCGGCTTGAGGGACGTCGCGACCTCGTTGCCACGGGTGGTGGAACGCGGGTTGCCGCTGGTGCCCTGACCCCGGCGAATATAAAAACTGTCGCCCGCTGCCAGGGTGGTCTGGCCCTTGGCGGTGATGATGGAACCGGCGTTCTCCACTTCGCTACCCAGCAGCAAGGCATAGCCGCCCCCGGCGGTGGAGGTGGCGGCGCGGTGGGTCTCGATCCGCGCACCGCGCTGCACTTCGATCTTGCCGGCGGCGTCAGTGAAGGTCGGCTGGGTGCCAGTGGCATCGACGTACAAGCCGCGCTTGTCGAATTGCTCATCGCTGATGTTGGCCGCCACCGCCGCCAGGTTGCGCACGTTGACCTGGCTGCTGCCGCTGAAAATGATGCCGTTGCGGTTGACCAGCATAACCGTGCCATTGCCCTTGATCTGGCCCTGGATCTGGCTCGGTCGCGCCTGGGGATCGTTGACCCGGTTGAGCACGGCCCAGTCCGACTGCTGCTGGAAATCCACCGTGGTGTTGCGGCCGACGTTGAAGGTTTCCCAGTTGAGAATCGCCTTGTCGGCGGTCTGCTCGATCTTCACCGTGGTCCTGCCACCGGCCTGGGTCTGCTGCGGTCCCTTGGCGTTGAGCCAGCCCTGGGTCAGGCTGTTATCGACCTTGAGCCCGCCCTCGCCCAAACCGTCGGGCACGGTCTGCACCTGCCCGAACGCGGCTTGCCGCCCCGCGGCCTGGGCCGCCTGCTGGGCCGCGATGGCGGCCACAGTATTGTTGAGGTTGGTCAACGAACGCTGCAACTGCGCATTGGCCCGTTGCTGTTGCGCTAAGGGTGGCGGCATGCCTGGCTGCGCCGTCGCGGGCCGCCCCGCGCCACCGGCCTGAGACGCGCCCTTGGCGGCAAACCAGGCCGAACTGAATGCCGTCGCCGCGTGGGCATTGCCGGCCACCATCAGCAGGGCAATGGCCTGGGCCAGCGGTTTGAGCCGCAACATCGACAACTCGCCATCGCGACGTGGAGCATACAGGTTCGTCTGGGGTTTGCTGCGCAGCATCCTACTCATCCTTTCGGGTTCGCTTCTTAAGGGTCGCAACGCGGTGGTATCAAGCTGCCAGCGTTGGTTATAGGGGTTAGGCGGTTACAGGGGGACGGGACCGAACGGTTGTCATGAAAATTTCATGTGGCTGTGTTCGTCGCGGCATCAAAGCAAAAAATCAGCAACGGCTTTCGCCGTTGCTGATCGGTGCTGCGTGTCGCTCAGGCGCGGTGTTACAGCGGACGACCGATGCCGTTGCAGACGTTGGTGTTGCCGATGCTTTGAGCGCTGGAAGTGGTCAGGAAGCTGCCACGAATGGCATTTTTCCAGGTCGTTGGCAGCGGCACGAAGCGGTTGGCGGTGATAGCCGCGTCGTTGTTGTTGGCAGCGACAGCGCCGTAGTGACGGGTGAAGAAATCACGTACCTGGGTGCTCTGCGCGGCGTTGGCGTAGCACTGGCTGAAGATCACGTTGGTGAAGCCCAGGATTGGATAGCCGCTGGTTGGGTAAGCCACGACACTTGGGTCGTTCGGGTTGGTGGTAGCGGCGAACACCGGTACCCAGGCATTCGGGTTGGCACGGTTGGCAGCAGCAGGCACGGCAACAGCTGCAATCGCGGCCGACACGTTGGCTGGAGCAGGGGAAACACCGGCGACGCGGGCAACCTTGGTGGCGTCGTCCAGACCTGCCAGAGTAGTTGCCGCGTAATCCGGGCTCATGTAGGTGATACGGCCTTGGGCTGCGTTGAGCGCAGTCATGACGTTCGCACTGCCGGAGGCGAAAACGGCGCCGGCCGGTACGCCACCGCTGTAGCTGTTAGCGAAGTTGGTGGTGATGGCAAAGGTGCCGGTTTCAGCGCACTTGGCGTTCAAGAAGCGAGTGAACAATTCTGTGGTGCCACTGAGGTCGCTGCGGTAAACCACAGTGATCGCACCAGTACGGCCAGAACCGGTGATCTGGCTCCAGTCAGTCAGACGACCAGAGAACACGCCGCACAGCTGGTTGACGCTCAGATCGACGTTGGCAGTGCCGGTCTTGTTGAACGGAATGGCAACCGAAGTGGCGACCGAAGGCGCCTGGATCAATGGACCCCAGGCGGTGCCGTGGTTGGTGACGTAGGCGTCCAACTCAGCCTGGGTGAGCTTCGAATCGCTACCGGCCCAGTGCACGTTCTTCGGTGGGTTGCTAGTGTCACCCGGCTTGATCTTGGTGTAGTCGTTGGTCAGGAAAGCAGACTTGCCGTTACCGCTGCCCACACCGAGGTAAGGGGCGAAGCCGGCAGTCAATACACCGGGGGTCTGGTACAGCGGCTGAGGCAAGGTAGCGCCACCACCGTTGACATCAGCCATGGCGGCCTGAGCGGCGCAGAGGCCGGCGAGGGTCAGGGATACCGCGAGAACGTTGCGCTTAAACATGAAGAATCTCCTTTCATCGTGTTCGTACGTAGGTTGGGTGACGCGTGCTTGCCGTCATGGCGCTCGGTCCTGTGCCGATGGCGATGGGGTGAGGCCATGGGTTAGAAACTCGCAGTTTCCGGTGACAGATAAAGGAAAAAACCTCGGGAGCTGGAGGCTGTTTTTTTGGGTTTTTCCTCGGGTGTTCGAGGGCTCTGGGTTGGGGTTTCAGACGGGTTTTGTGACGGTGCTGCGCAGGGTGGGCGTGGAGATGGCGACGGGTGGTTGTCTGACGATGGAAGATGACAGAACGAGGAACCCGAGTTTGGCGTTGGCGAGGGTCGGGAGGTGTTGCGGCGTTGCAAAAATAAATGCTTGCTCTATGTGGCGAGGCAGCTCTTGTGGCGAGGGAGCTTGCTCCCGCTGGGTTGCGCAGCGACCCCAAAAGGTCGAACGCGATCCGCCTGATACACCGAGGTCGCAGGGTTTGGGGCTGCTGCGCAACCCAGCGGGAGCAAGCTCCCTCGCCACAGGGGCCGTGCTCGCCACAAGGTGGGTATTCACCAGCGGTTTATTGAACCAACTGATTGATCTCGATAATCGGCAACAACACCGCCATGACGATCACCAGCACCACGCCGCCCATGATCACGATCATCAGCGGTTCCAGCAGCGCGGTCATGCCCATGGCCCGGCGTTCGATGTCGCGCGACAGGGTTTGCGCGGCGCGTTCGAGCATCGGCGGCAGGCAGCCGGTTTTTTCGCCGCTGGCGATCAGGTGGATCAGCACCGGCGGGAAGACTTTTTCCACCCGCAACGCCGCCGCCAGGTTGACCCCTTCGCGGACCTTGGCCGTGGCATCGCTGACGCTCAGGCTCAGGCGATCATTGGAGAGCGTCTGGCGCGCCGCCTCCAGGGCTCGCAGCAAGGGCACCCCGGCGCCGCCGAGAATCGCCAGGGTCGAGGCAAAACGCGCGGTGTTGAGGCCCAGCACGAAACGCCCGATCAGCGGCAGGCGCAGGATGCGACTGTGCCAGTTCAACCGCGCCTGCGGGTTGCGCAAATACAGCCGCCAACCCCAGAACCCACCGGCCAGCATGCCAAAACACAACCAGCCCCAGGCGCGGATGAAATCGCTGGCGGTCAGCATCGCCACGGTCAACCCGGGCAGGTCCTGACGGGCCTGGGAGAACGCGCTGACCACCTGCGGCACCACGTAGCTGAGCAGGAAAATCACGATGGCAATCGACACCAGCCCCACCACGCCCGGATAGATGAACGCCGTAAGGATCTTGCCCCGCAGGTTGTTGCGCTCCTCGATGTAGTCCGCCAGCCGCTCCATCACCTGGGCGAGGTCGCCGGACTCTTCACCGGCGGCGATCAGTGCCCGGTAGATGTCCGGAAAGTCCCGGGGTCGCGCCGCCAGGGCTTCGGCCAGGCGCATGCCGCTGCGCACATCGGCGCGCACTGCGCTGAGGGTCTGGGCGATGTGTTTGCGCTCAGCCTGTTCCACCGTGGCGCTCAACGCGGCCTCCAATGGCAGGCTGGCTCCCAGCAGGCTCGCCAGTTGCCGGGTGGCCCAGGCCAGGTCGTTGTCCGAGAGTTTGGCGCTGAACAGGCCGCCGCCATGGGCTTGCGTTGTGTTGCGCTCGACCTGCACCTGCAATGCCGTCAGCCCGCGACTGCGCAGCAGGCTGAAGGCGCCACTCTGGCTGTCGGCTTCCAGGTGCCCGACCTCGATCTTGCCGTTGGCGTCGGCGGCTTCATAACGGTAGCGATTCATCAGGCGTCCCGGGTCACGCGCAGGATTTCTTCAGGGGCGGTGGCGCCACTGCGCACCCAGCGCTCACCGTCCTCGCGCATGCTGAACATCCCGGCCTGGCGGGCGGCGGCGCGCAGTGCCTGCTCCCCTGCCCCTTGGTAAATGAGCGTGCGGATATCATCGTCGATGCAGAACAATTCATGGATGCCGGTGCGACCGCTGTAACCGGTCTGATTACAGCTCGGGCAGCCCACCGGGCGCCAGGTGCCGGGGGTTGCCGGGTCAGCTTGTTTGCACTGCGGGCAGAGCCTGCGCACCAGACGCTGGGCGAGCACGCCGAGCATCGACGAGGCCAGCAGGAACGGCTCGACGCCCATGTCGATCAAGCGGTTGATGGCCGACACAGAGTCGTTGGTGTGCAGCGTCGCCAACACCAGGTGACCGGTGAGGGACGCTTGTACGGCAATTTGTGCGGTTTCCAGGTCACGGATTTCGCCGATCATGATGATGTCCGGGTCCTGGCGCAGAATCGCTCGCAGGGCCAGGGCGAAGGTCATGTCGATCTTGGCGTTGACCTGAATCTGGCTGATGCCCGGCAGGTCGTATTCCACCGGATCTTCCACCGTGAGAATGTTGTGTACGCTGGCGTCGAGCCGAGCCAGGGCGGCGTAGAGGCTGGTGGTCTTGCCGCTGCCGGTGGGGCCGGTGACCAGCACGATGCCGTGGGGTTGGCGAATCAGGTGATCGAGTTTGCCCAGTACGTCCGGGTCCATGCCCAGGGTTTCCAGTTGCAGGCGCCCGGCCTGTTTATCCAGCAGGCGCATCACCACTCGTTCGCCATGGCCGGTGGGCACCGTCGAAACCCGGATGTCAATCGGGCGCCCGGCCACACGCAGGGCAATGCGGCCGTCCTGGGGCAGGCGTTTTTCGGCGATGTCGAGCTGGGCCATGATCTTGATCCGCGACACCAGCGCGCCATGCAGGGCCTTGCGTGGCGAAACCACGTCACGCAGGGTGCCGTCGACCCGGTAGCGCACCACCGAATGGCTTTCGTAAGGCTCGATGTGGATGTCGCTGGCCTCATCCCGCGCGGCCTGGGTCAGCAAGGCGTTGATCATGCGGATCACCGGCGCGCCGTCCTGGGTGTCCAGCAGGTCGGTGATCTCGGGAATGTCCTGCATCAGGCGGTCGAGGTCCACCTCGTTCTCTGCCGCGCCCACCACGGCGGCGGCGCTGCCGGTGTCGGCGTAGGCACTGTTGAGCAACCCGTCGAGTTCCTCGTCACGCACCCGCTCCAGCCGCACCTCGCCGAACTGGCGGCGCACTTCACTGATGGACCAGCCTGGCGTGGAGGGACAGACCATCAACACCGCGCCTTCATCCGACTCACGCAGCACCAGGCGCTGGGCCTTGGCCCAGGCGTATGGGAGGGTGTTCATGCTGACACCTCAGACCCAAGAAACACATATGTCCCCTGTGGAAGCGAGCTTGCTCGCGATAGCGGTGGGTCAGTTGCAATGATGTTGAGCGAACTGCCGTCATCGCGAGCAAGCTCGCTCCCACAGTGTCTTGGGGTGGCCTCAGTATTGTGCATACCGCGAACTCCCATAGGTTGGGTGTTCATCAGCGAGCGCCTCCTTCGACCGGCACTGCCTTGATCGCCGCCCTGGGCGTTTGCAGGCTCACGGGCGCCGCCCCCGGAATTGCCCGGGCCGAGGCCGGCAGTTGCGGGGCTTGCATGTCCGGCATCGCCCATCTGCGCTCCGGTTGCAGCAGGCCCTGGGCGCGGCGCATGAAGTCGTAGCGGTTGAGGGTGATGCCGCGCCCCGCCGCCGTGTCGCGGATGATGTAGGGGCGCAGGAACACCATCAGGTTGGTCTTGGTGATCTGCCGCCGCTCGTTGCGAAACAGCGCACCAATACCGGGGATGGTCGACAGCCACGGCACCGCGTCGTTGCTCTGGCTGTAACCGTCCTGCAACAACCCGCCAAGGACCATGATCTGCCCGTCGTCCAGCAGGATGCTGGTGTCGATGGCACGCTTGTTGGTGACAATCCCGCTGGCGCTCGAAGCGCGGTTGTCGACGCTGCTGACCTCTTGATAGATGTCGAGCTTGACCGTCCCGCCTTCGGAAATCTGCGGGCGGACGTTGAGCTTCAGACCCACCTCTTCACGGGTCACGGTCTGGAACGGGTTGTTGCTGGTGCCACCGCCGCCGGTGACGTAACTGCCGCTGACAAACGGAATGGTCTGGCCGACGAAAATGCTCGCCGCTTCGTTGTCCAGGGTCAGCAGGTTCGGCGTCGACAACACGTTGGTGCCGCCCTTGCTCTTCAACGCCCGGGCCAGGACCTTGAGGTCGAGGATCTTGCCGATGCCGGGAATGTCCACCGTGCCGTTGACCAGGCCCAGGTTCAAGCCCTGGGGCAACACGTCGATGCTGGTCTTGCCGTTGAGGTTGAGCCCGGTGCCACCGAGGTTGACGCCGCCGATCACGCCGCTGCCGCCCAGGTTACCGGTCTGCCATTGCACGCCGAACTCGCTGGCATCGTCCTCGCCGACCTCAACGATCAGGCTCTCGATCACCACTTGGGCGCGACGCTGGTCGAGCAGGTCGATGACTTCCCGCAGGTTGCGGTACAGCGGGTCCGGCGCGGAAATCAGCAGGGTATTGGTGGTGGCGTCGGCCTGGATGGTCACGCCGCCGGCACTGAAGGCGGTGCTCTGATCGTCCTGCGGCGAAGCCGAGCTTTGTCCGCTACTGCCTTGGGCATAACCATTGCCAGAGGTCGAAGCGCTACCGCCCGTGGTCCCGCTGGTGCTGGCGCCATCGCCGCTGCTCTGGCCGTTGGTGCTGGCGCCCATGCTGCTGAGCACCGAGCGCGAGTTATCACTGCCCTCGCCTTCGCTTTCCCCGGTGAGCAAGCCGCGCAGGGATTGGGCCAGTTTGCCGGCCTGGGCATTGCGCAGGTACACCACGTGCAGGTTGCTCGGGTTGTTCTGGGCGTTGTCGAGCTTGTAGATCAGGTTACGCGCCAGCTCGGTGCGCTCGGGGCTGCCGGCGCGGATGATGATGGCGTTGGAGCGCGGGTCGCCGATCACGTTGATCTTCTGGGTCTGGTCTCCGCCCTGGGTTTCCAGCAACTCGGAGACCATCTGCGCGATGTCCACGGCGATGCCGTTGTGTATCGGCACCACATCGGTGTCGATGGCGCTGGGGGTATCGATGCCTTCGATGAGCTGCGCCACCCGCGACAGGTTCTCGGCGTAATCGGTGATGACGATGGTGTTGTTGCCGGGGTAGGCATTGATCGGGTTGTTGGGCGACACGATCGGGCGCAACACCGGGATCAGGTTCACCGCGTTTTCGTATTGCAGGCGAAAGGTGCGGGTCAACATGCCGTTGCCGGCCGGTCTGTCGGCGCTGTAGATCGGCCCGCCCAGCAACTTGGCGTCGGCCTCAGGCACCACCTGGGCCACGCCACCGACGTCCACCACGCTAAAGCCCTGCATGCGCAGCGCGGCCAGCAGCATGTCATAGGCCTGGTGCGCCGGCACCTGACCTTCGGACACCAGCGTCAGGTTGCCCTTGACCCGAGGGTCCACCAGAAACTGTTGGCCGGTGGAACGGGACAAGGCCCGCACCACCGCCTGAATGTCGGCCTCGACAAAGTTCAGGGTCACCGGTTGGTCACCCAGCGGGCTGCGTGCAGGCGTACTGCTGCGGGGCTCGCGGGCACGGGCGGTGAGATCGACCGGGTGTCGCACCGGCGGTTTCTGTTCACGCATGGTCTGGGCCCGCTGACGGTCCAGCAGCGCATCGCCGCTGCGCTGAGTACTGCCCAGCGGAATGCCCAGTTCACTGTCCACCAGCAACGGTGGCTGCGACGTTGGCGGTGTGCTGTTGCAGGCGCTCAATGCCAGCAACAGAAACGGCACGCTCTTGCGCCAATGACGCGGGTATCGGGACCCCTTCATGAAGCTTCCTTAGCGCCTTGCGCCTGATCCATGCGAACGGTTCCGGACAGGGTGCCGGCGGTGTTTTCAGTGTTTTCGATGTTGTCGGTGTTGGCCGGGGCCGTGCGCCGCAAACGGGCTTCAAGCACTTGCAGGGAAAATTGCCGTGGACTGCTCAACAGCCAGCCCATCACCTCATCGGCCGGCGCGTCGTTGAAAGTGAGTTGCCAAGCCGCGTCCACGGCCTGCAACTGGTAGTGCTCGCTCAAGCCGCCGGCATCCAGGGCCTGGCGCAGAGCCGCTTCCAGAGGCTGGCCTGGCGCCGGGCCGCCGACGTCCCGCAACAACACTTCGAGGGCCTGGGTCTGCGCGCGCAACTTCGGCGTTTCGACCTGCCAATACGCAAGGGTTTGGAGCGGTGGCTGGATCAACAGCAACCAGACCAGCAGCCCGCCGAGTACCAGCGCCGCCAGCGACACGGCGCGCTGCTCGCGCACCGCCAGGCCCTGCCAGGACGTCCGGCCACGCGCGCGCAGGGTTTGCCACTGCGCCCATAGCCGTGCCGGGAATGGCTTATTCATCGTCGGCTTCCGGGGGGTGTTCGGAGGTGTCCTGCGCGCCCTGTCCGGGCAAAGCAGCACGCAAGGTCCAGCCCTGGTCATTGGCCGCAACGTCGATGCCGGCCTCGGTCAGGGGGATTTTCCAGTCGTCTGCGGCGGATGCTTTTTGTGCCTCGGCCACGAGCGTCAGGCGTAACTCACCGTTTTCAAACACCAGTTCCTGCACGTTGCCGCTCATGAACGGCATGGCGCTGCCCGCCTGTTGCACCAGGCTGGCGAAGCGTTGCGCCGGGTCCGCCGCTGTGCCGCTTTGGCGCGCGGCGATTTGCTGTCGGGCTTGTTGCAAGGGGTTGAGAATCACCGGCAGTTCGGGAAACGCCTGCTTTACCCGCTGGCTCATCTGCGCCTTGAGTCGTTGGCCCTGGGTGGCCTCACGGGTGGCGTAGAGATTGAGGCCGACCACCCACACCGCCAGCGCCACCGCGCAAAGCGTCGCCGCCCTGCCCCAACCGCCACGCTCGGCCGGGCCATGCGTCAGGCCAGCATGCAAGCCCCAGCCCGGCGCGGCACCAGTCCAGCGCTGGGGGGCGGGCAAGGTTTTGATCGAAACCTGCGGCGGCGAATCGCCCACCCACTGCAGCCCGGCCCCTGCCTCCAATAACCATTCATCCAACGCCTCGTCCAGCAGCGGCTGCACCACCGCGTGCTGCACGCTGTAACGCACCAGCAGGTGGCCGTCGTCGACGCAGGCCACCGGCCCGGACAACACTGGCAGGGCGTAGG
Organism: Pseudomonas sp. P105; assembly: GCF_032614175.1. NCBI lineage: Bacteria > Pseudomonadati > Pseudomonadota > Gammaproteobacteria > Pseudomonadales > Pseudomonadaceae > Pseudomonas > Pseudomonas sp. P105. The sequence continues at coordinate 2,507,372 of NZ_CP126693.1, read as the reverse complement.
CCGCCGGGTACAGCCCGTGCAAGTGCAGGCCGGCCTGGCGCAGCATCCGGCCCAGGGCATCGAGTGACTCTCGGTCGAGCCAGGCAATGTGCACCTGCCCGTCGGCACCGCGCGCGCTGTGAGCCACCTGCATGCGCTCGCTGGCACCGAGCATCAGCGCCTGGGCGGCGCAGTTCACCGCGGCGGTGATTTTCGCTGCCGGCAACTGCGGCAGTTCCAGACGGGTGAGCAAGCTGTCGCGCGGATGGAGAAAACATTCGACCCGCTGCTTCTTTGCACCCTGACCGAGGTCCCGGAGGTTGCTGTGCCCCTGGTCGCGGACCTGGCCCTGGCGATCGAGCCAGGCGAATGCCACCGGGCTGTCGAGGCTCAAGCTGCCCAGTGGCATCAACGCTATGCGCAAGCGAGTCATACGCCCACCCGTGACCAGATCACCTGAGGCATCCGGTCCTGGCTGCGTTGCAGCAAAGCATCCAGCACGACCCGCCGCTGCCCACTGCGCGCCTGACCCCGCAGGCGGAACCAGTCGCTGGTAATGCCGACCTTGACGGAGGCCATTTCCAGCTCAGGCATGCGCAGACGATTGACGAAATCCCCACGGTTGATAAACCAGTGGCCGCCGTCTCGCTCAGCGATCAGCGTCTGGGCCCGTTGCAACGACAACCCCGGCACGTAAGCAGCCAGCACCGGGGCGCTGGCGGTGTTGCCGTTGAGCCAGGTATTGGCCGGCAGAATCGTCACATAAGGCGCCAGTGTTTCTAGCACTTGCGGGGTGACACCCTTGATGCTGCGCAAATCCTGCAACGTGCGCAGCATGGGGCGTGTCGGCGCCAACGGCGTACCGGAAGCATCCGGCGAGGTGCTGCGACCGCTGTCGAACGTACTGCTCACCGCGGCCTTGTCCGCCAACTCTGGGTTCAACAGCCGTGGGTACGCGGCAATCACCCGCGCGACGATGCGCGCACGTACCGTCGCGGCGATACCCAGTTGCTCGCACAACCGTTCGAAGGTGCGCACCTGTTCCTGATCCACACGTTCATTGGCGACCAGATTGCGCAGGTTGAATTTGCCTTGCTCATCTTCCAGTCGCCCTTCGAAGGGGATGTCAGCCAGGCTGGAACCGGCCATCACGAAAGGGTTGGCCCAAGCCTGACCGAAGCGCGTGAGCGGATCGCGCTGACGTGCATCCCACAACAACTGGCGGCTCAATTGCAGGCCGCCCTGCAACCGCGCCGTGCCCTGGATACGCAACTGCTCGGCCTCCAGGCTGCGGGTAAACAGGGTTTGGCGGGTGAGCATGCCCCCGGCGATGACCGCCACCACGGCGGCGATCAGCAAGGCACTGATGACCGCCATGCCCCGCTGCTTCGCCGCGAAGGGCGAATCCGTTCGCATCACGGCCCTTATAACTGCCAGGAGCCGATGTCGGCATTTACACCATCGCCGTCAGGCTGGCCGTCGGCCCCCAGGGAAAAGATATCGACTTCACCATTGGCGCCCGGGTTGAGGTAGTTGTAGGGACGGCCCCATGGATCGTTGGGCAAGCGCTCCAGGTAGGAACGCCATGTGCTGTTTTTTGCATCAGCGGGCCGTTCCACCAGCACCTTGAGCCCCTGGTTCATGCTCGGGTAGCTGCCGTGGTCCAGGCGATAGAGTTTCAACGCCTGCATCAAACCGCCAATGTCCTGTTTTGCCGCCGTCGCCCGAGCCTGGTCCGGCCGGTCGAGGACCTTGGGCACCACCATCGCCGCCAGAATGCCAAGAATGACCACCACAACCATGATTTCGATCAGGGTGAAACCCTGCTGCCCGCGTGGGCCTTGGAGACGGGCGTTGTAACGGGCGATCTGCATCTCGACGGTCCTTCGCTGGATTCAATTCGTGGCGCAGTGTTGCAAGAAAATATGTCAGTGATATTGAAAATGCTCAGGAGCTTACGTCGTCAATCGGTCAACAATGGCGGTTAAGCTCGGGGGCTGCCTCCGCCCATAGAGCTCGCGCGATGCCACGTCACGCCCCACAAGCCGGCTTCACCCTGATCGAAGTGCTGGTCGCCCTGGCGATCATCGCCGTGGCCATGTCGGCGGCGGTGCGCGTGGCTGCGGTGATGACCCAAAGCAATGGGCTGCTGCGAGACAAGTCCATCGCACTGCTGGCGGCCCGCAGCCAACTGGCGCAACTGCACTTGGAGGGGCGTTTTGTGCAGGGTTCAAAAGTCATTGAATGCGATCAGGGACGGTTGCTGCTGCGTTGCGAACAGAACCTGCGCCCGGCGGAAAATGGCCGCATGTTGCGGGTTGAACTGACCGTGTCGGATCGCAGCCACGAAGCACCGCCGTTAGCGCGGTTGGAGACGTTGGTCAGCCGGGAAAAATAGCGGCTATACACGGTCCCTTTTGTCGAGGGAGCTTGTTCCCTCGCCGCAAGGGTTCGTCGTGATCTCAAGGACGGGTGAGTGAGGGTAAAGCCACCGAATCCGGCAATCGGGCCAAGGCCAGCCGCGTTTGCTGATTGCCCCGCTCGATCACCACCGCTTGCGCCTCGATCGACACCAGCCGCACCCCATGAGCCACCCGCTCTCCAGCCAGGAAACTACGAGGTGGGCCGTCGTTGAGACTGAGGATCGCCACAGCCCCGCGAGCGCCGGCCAGCACACCGCTGACCTTGATATCCACCGGCGCCGGCTGGTTGGAGAACCATTGCCGTGCAGGGTTATCGGAACGCTCGGCCAATCGTTGCGGGGCAACATCCGGCGTGCGGGATTCAGCCGATGTCAGTAGCAGCGAAGACCAGGTCGCCACCCCGGCCAATGCCGCCAACAGACCGAGTGCCTGGAGGAGTTGCGCCGGGGAAACTCGGTCGATGAACACCATGGTCTGGCTCTCCTTTTTTTATCCGGTCTCCAGCGTACGCCTCGATTCTCTCCGTTTTATTTCACATCCTTATCATCTTCACCGTGCAGGATGAATACCGACGCAAAGGAGCGCGCATGAACCTTGGCAAGCAACGCGGTTTCACCCTGATCGAATTGATGGTGGTACTGGTGATCATCGGCATCGCCAGTGCCGCGGTAGGTTTGAGCATCAAACCCGACCCGCTGAAGTTGCTGCGCCAGGACGCCGAGCGGCTGGCGCAACTGCTACAGCTCGCTCAAACCGAAGCCCGCGTCGACGGCCGGCCGATTAGCTGGCGCTGGGATGCCAAGGGGTTCGGTTTCAGCCGTCGGCAGGATCAAGGGCCAGGGCTGGATCGCTTCAAGGAGGATCCACAATTGCACCCACGCCGGTGGCAGAGCCCGTCCATGGAGGTTCATGTGGAACCTAGGCAGCGGGTCGTGTTGAGCGCCGAGTGGATCGGCGCGCCCCTGAACATTCGTTTGTCGGACGGCCAGAGCAGCATAAACGTCCAGCGCAGCGCCGCTGGCAGGGTGCAGATTCAATGAACGGCCGGGAGATGGGCTTCACCCTGCTTGAAGTCATGGTGGCGATTCTGCTGATGGCGGTGGTCAGCCTGATTGCCTGGCGCGGACTGGACAGCGTCACCCGGGCCGACAGCCATTTGCAGGCCAGCACCGAACAGACCGAAGCCTTGCTGCGAGTGTTGAATCAGCTGGAACGCGACGTAGCATTACGCGCCAGCATCGAGTTGAGCGAACCGTTAAACCCTGGAGTCGATGACCAGCCCTGGACCGCACCACCCGCCCTCACCGTACGCAGCACCGAAGGTCGGGGGTTTCGCCTGGATGTGATCCGGGTGGCCGCCGCTCAAGAAGGCACGTTGCAAAGGGTGCGCTGGTGGCTCGAGGGAGACACGCTTTACCGAGCCCAAGGCCAGGCCCGCAGCCGCTACCCATTGCCGGCACCCGGCGCGGGCGTGGCGGTGCTCAGCGAAGTCAGCAACGCCGGACTGCGTTACTGGGACAGGGAAAAAGGTTGGCGCAAGCTCAGCGGCAATCGCCAGGAAAACCCGCTGGGCATCGAAATCAGCCTGACACGGCAGACGCCACAAGGAATGGAAAAGTATCGACAGGTGTTGGGGCCGCTGGAGTGAGAGCAAACCCAGTGTGGCCGCGAGCCTGCTCGCGATGAGGCTCATCCGGATAGCGCTGAATCAGCTCAGCACCACCACCCCGCCCGGCAACTCGGTGCATTTGGCGCCATAGGCATCGCGGATCAACAGCGCCACGCCAGCCAGTTGATCAAGACGGAACCGCGCCTGGACCTTGCGCTGGCCCAATTCGCGATTGAGTAACAGCAACATGCCGGGACGGTAGCGGTTGATTTCGTCGATGACGCTGGCCAGAGTCGCGTCGTTGAACACCAGCACCTGCTCGCGCCAGGCAGTGGCCGCCGACACATCTGCGTTCTTTGGAGTGCCCACCCGGCCGCTGTCGTAGGTCAGTTGCATGCCCGACTCCAGTTGAAAACTCTGGCCGCGCACCTGGACCTGCACCACACCTTCCAGGCAGGTCGCGCAGACACTCTGGTCGATGTAGCGGATATTGAACCGAGCCCGAGCGGCGCTGATCCAGCCCGCGCCGGCCTGGACACTGACCGTCGAAGCACTGCTTCCCAGCACTTCAACTTCACCACCGAGCAACTCCAATCCTTCCCCTCCATCGGCCAACTGACGGCGGCTGAGGCGGGTTTGGGTATTCAGCTCAAGACTGACACCCTTGGCCAGTTCCACCCGGCGCTGTTCGCCAACCTCGGTGACGTAGTCGGCAGCGAGTCCGGAAACCCCACCGGGCACCGTGGCGCGGATCAACAGAAAACCTGCCGACGCCGCGATCGCGCCGCCGAGCAACGCCCGTCGTCCGAAATGTCGCGGCGCCTGCAACGCCTCGGCAGCCGGTTGCAGCCCGTGCCACAGCGCCTTGGCTTGCTCGAACGCCTGAGCGTGTTCGGGGCTTTGCCCGCACCATTGGCGCAGGGCCCGGGCATCGGCCACGGTGGCGCGGCCCGAGGTCAGCAGGACCAACCAGTCTTGGGCCTCGCTGGCCAGTCGGGCCTGAGGCGTGGCATCAGGGGAAGCAATGCTGAAGATGTTCAAGCGCACACATACTCACGAATTGGTCTGGTCTCTACTCTCAAGACTGTTTTCCCGCGCCGGGACCGAACCGCTGAATCACTTTTCTTTCCAGGCGCAGGGCGCAATGCCCCAGCGCGGCCTTGATTTCCTTCTCGACCATGCGCGTGGAAATGCCGAAACGTTGGGATATTTCCAGGTGCGGCGCTTCCTCCAGACGCGCGGCAATGAAAATCCTGCGACGCCGCGCCGGCAGCTCATACAGGGCCTTGAGCAAGGCCTGCAACTCCTTCTGCCCCCCCACCACCCGGGCCGGATCCAGCGCTTCATCGGAAATCTGCAGCAAGTCCTCGATTTCGCTGCCGGTGAGCAGGCGAGCATCGGCCTGCCGACGGTCGGCGGCAATGTTCAGCGCCATGCGATAGAGATAGGCACTGGGCTGGGCGATGTCCGGCGTCTCGACCATGCGATCGACCCGCAAGTAGGTTTCATGCAGCACATCGTTGGCCAGTTCCTCGGAGCCCAGGCGCTTGCGCAGGCGCACCTTGAAATCCTCATAAGAGGTGAGGAACAACTTGACCAACGGGCTGCGGCCAGAGTGTTTCATCGCCCCAAAACCCCTTCCCCTGCTGTGCACTCCATGCTTGTTCCTGATGAGTCGGGTAATAAAAGCAGGGTTACCGGTTGGCGCAATGAACTGGGCGCCGGGCGGTCGATCCTGAGGTTTTGCAAACTGTTGACCAAGGCCTTGTCACGCATCGGATCGCCCGTGGAACTGACCAGGCGGCTATGCTGAACCACGCCGTCCCGGCCGATCCACACTTGCAGCACCGCCCGAAAACTTCCCGGGCGGGTGAGTGGTGAACGACACAAGTTGCGCTGGATGACCGTTTGGATCGCCGCCGCATAGTTGCTGTCGCTCAAGCCCGGGGCCGCACCGGAAGGCAGCGGTACCTCGCGGACCCGCACCGGTTGCAACGTGAACGCATCCGCTCGGGCGTAATGCGCCGCGAGCCCGGTGCCGCGAAGCAACACATTGAGCCCTTGAGAAGCGGTGAACAGTCCCTGGACGCCCAGCGTATGGCGCTGGCTGGATAGTTGCTGATCCACCAGCACCGCCATACCCGTCGCCCGACTGAATTGCTCCAGCGCCGTGGTCAGTTCCTGCGGGGCGATGTCCAGCTCCACCAGGCTGTTCGCCTGGATCGGCGCGGCCAGCAACCACAACAACGCCATCAGCCCCCCCAAGGGTGACCTGGCCAATCCACGCCTGCGTCCGCCCCCGGCTCTGCCTTGCTGCACGACTGACGTATCCGTTGAAAACCGTCATCCTGAGGGCTGTTTATGAATGTCGTATGACAACTGATACAAATCCCTCGGACCCCACTAAACTCGTGCTCTGACAGCGAACCGCCTTCTGGGCGGGCCAGGAGGTCGACAATGAAACAGTGGATGAAAATGATGGCGGGCCTCGGACTGCTCATGGCCCAGCCTTGGGCCCATGGCGAAGAGGTACCGGCGTGTATCGAGGTGACCGTGGGTGGCTACAGAACCGCGGACTACAACTGCCTCAGCCGACAAATGGGCAATGATCCGCAGGCCGCGGCGGCCGCGCAACGCACGCAAGAGGCCTTGAATGTGCCCGTTAACAAACGCGCGCCGAACAGCATCGGCTTGGCGACCCCAGCGGCCACCAGCGTGCGCATGGGTAATACGTTTGGCACCTCGGTCAAGCCCCAGAGACCGCCGGTCCCGGCCAGCCCCTCGCCGCTGCCCAGATAACCCCTGTTTGTGGCCAGGGAACTTGCTCCTTGGCCGCAGGAGTGCGTTGCAACGTTAAAAGTGCTGGAGCCCCTACGCACCTCAAAACAGGCTTTGCACCTGCTCCAGGACTGCGCGGTTCATCTGGCCGGTGTGGGTATGCAGGCTCACATAGCTTTGCAGCATGTCCAGCTTGGTGTTGAGCAGGTCCCGACGGGCCTGGAATAACCGTTGTTGCGCATCAAGGATGTCCACCGTGGAGCGCACACCGCCCTGGAAGCCTTTTTCCGTCGAAGCCAGTGCCCGCTGGTTGGACTCCACTGCGCGCTGCATCGCCTTGCTTTTGGCGAAGCCGGCCACCACGCCCAGGTAATCGGTTTCGATCGTCTCGGCCAACTGCTGGCGTTGCACGTCATAGTCCGACTGCGCACCGGCCAGTTGCGCCTGGGCCTTGGCCACCGACGCTCGCACCGCCCCACCGCGATACAACGGAATATCCAACTGCAGCCCCACGTAATAGGTGTCCTGGCGCGGGTCAAGTTCCTGGTACTGGCGGGTTTCCCGGCGAGTCAACTGAGTGGTCAGTGCCAAGGTCGGATAATGCCCGGCGCGCTGGCTGTCGGCCTGGGCCTCGGCCACTTTCACCGCCGCCAGCCGGGCCGCCAGCTCGGGGCTGGCCTCGCGGGCAATCGCCGTCCAGTACGGCAGATCCTGCTCGGGTGGGATCGGGCTGCCGGCGGCAAGCTCCTCGCGCATCGGCGCAATGTCATCGATGGGCACATTGGCACGACCGGACAACGCCCGCAGCGCGGCCACGCGACGAGCCTCGGCTTCGGCCTCCTGGGCCTCGACCAGATCAAGCCGCGCCTGGGCTTCATCGATATCGGTGATCGCGCCCTGGCCACCCTCGAAGAGTTTTTTGCTCTGGATGACCAACCCGTGGATGGCGGCTTTTTGCTGGGCGATCAACTTGATCTCGTTTTCCGCCCGGGCGACGTCGAAGTAGCCCTTGGCAACCCGGTCGAACAGCGTCTGGCCGGCGACGTCGAAAAGCTGGCTGCCCAGTTGCCCTCGTGCCTTGCCTTCCTGATACGCCGCCCAGCGCGCCTTGTCGTAGAGCGCTTGCTGCGCCGCCAGGGTGACGTTGTTGGCCTGGTAATCGTTGCTGTTGACGTAACCGCTGTCGTCACCGCCATCGGTCCGCCCACCGCGGCCATAACGCGAAGTCAGCGACACTTGCGGATAGAGGCCGCCACGGCCAATCGCTTCTTCCTGCCGCGAGGCATCATAAGCATGGGTGGCTGACTGCAAAGTCGGGTCGTTGAGGCGGGAGGCATCGTACGCCGCGGTCAGGCTCAGGCCACCGTCGGCGGCCCAGGCGACATTGAGCATCGCCCAACTGGAGCACAGGCTCAGCAGCACGCGAGCGCTGTAACGGCATCGGTCGATCATGCTCATTCCTCTTTGAAGGCTGCCAGCAAGCGTTCGCGCAACGGTTTCATCAGGTAATTCATGAAGGTGCGCTCCCCCGTGACCACCGTCACATCGGCCAGCATGCCCGGACGCACCCACAACCCGGCGGCCTGCAACGAGGCGACCGTGTCGGCGGGAATCTCGACCTTGGCGGAGAAGTACGGCAAGTGCGTCTGTTCATCGATCAACTGGTCGGCCGACACCGTACTTACGGTGCCGGTTACCGTCGGCGTATCCACCCGTTGCAGCGCGGTGAAATGCACATGCACCGGCAACCCCGGACGCAACTTGTTGGCCATCAACGGCTCGAAACGCGCGGTAATCGCCATTGGCGCATCCAGCGGTACCACCTGCATCAGGGTTTGTCCGGCCTGGGCCACGCCGCCAACGGTATGCAGGCTCACGTCCATGACCTGCCCGGCCACTGGCGCACGGATAGCGCCGTTGTCGACTTCAAATTGCAAGGCACGCATCTGATCGGCATAACCGGCCGCCTCGGCGGAGACCTCGCTGAGCTGGGTTTCAGCATCGCGACGAAACTCCTGCTGCACTTGCAACGCCTTGAGCCTGCTTTCGTTGATGGCCTGGCGGGTCCGCCCGACATCACCCACGCCGGAGGCAATCTGGCCGGCCAGTTGAGCGGCGTTGCGCTCGGCCTCGAAGAGTTTGTTGCGCGGAACATAACCCTCACGGGCCAGCTCGCGCAGGCCTTCGAGCTCCTGTTGCTGAAAGCGCATCTGCGCGTCGTAGTTACGCTTGACGCCTTCATAGCCCTGCAATTGCTGCTGCAGCGCCGCGACCTCGTGTTCGATGATCTGCAAACGGCTGCCCAGCTCCGCGCGGCGGGTCAGAAACAACTGGTTTTGCAAGGCCATGGCGGCCTTGACCCGCGGCTCGTCGGCGCGCGCCAGCAGTTCAGCCGGCCATTGGATCTCGGCGCTGCCCAGGCGCTCGGCAATCAACCGCGCTTCAATGCTGCGATCGTTGAGCAACTTGCCCAGGGTCACGTCCAGTTGCGACTGCGCCTGCACGGTATTGAGCTGCACCAGCAACTGCCCCTGGTTGACTCGATCGCCATCGCTGACCAGCAGTTGGTCCACTACCCCGCCGACCAACGACTGCACTGCCTTGCGCTCGCCCGCCACCACCACGGTGCCACTGCCCACGACACCCTGGTCGAGGGGTGCCAGGAAGGCCCAGAGCAAAAAGCCTCCCAGCGTCAGGACCAGGAAGCCCACACCATACCGCGCAGCACCTCTGGCATCAGTACTGGCGCTGGGCAGGGTATTGGCGTCGAGCACGCTCAGTTGCTGCTCGCTGTGCGCCGATGCAGCCGGGGTCAGATCACGCATCTTCGCCAGCCTCCCTCACCGCAGCGGGCCTGGGCCCCGGCATCAATGCCTTGAGCACCCGGTCCCGTGGGCCGAAGGCTTGTTGGGCGCCGTCCTTGAGTACCAGGATGTGATCGACCACCGCCAGCACATTGGGTCGATGGGTGATCAGCACCACGGTACTGCCGGCGGCCTTGAGCGCATTGATCGCTTGTACCAGCGCCAGCTCACCTGCTTCATCGAGGTTGGAGTTGGGCTCGTCGAGCACAATCAGCGACGGGCGCCCGTAAAGTGCCCGGGCCAGGCCCAGGCGTTGCTTCTGCCCGCCAGACAAACCCAGCCCACCGGGGCCCAGTGGCGTGTCATAACCTTTGGGGAATCTGAGGATCATCTCGTGAATGCCGGCGTGACGAGCGGCGGCAATGATTTTGTCGGCATCCTGCTCGCCGAAGCGGGCGATGTTGTCGGCAACGCTGCCATCGAACAGCTCGATGTCCTGGGGCAAGTAACCCAGGTACGGGCCCAGGGCATCATGGGACCACTGGCTGATCTCGGCGTCATCCAGGCGCACCGAACCGCCGATGGCCGGCCATACCCCGACCAGCGCCCTGGCCAGCGTCGACTTGCCACTGGCGCTGGGACCGACTACGGCAAGCACTTCGCCCTTGGCCAGGCTGAAATTGATCCCGCGCACAATCGGTTGCGAGGCGCCGGGCGGGCCGACATACAGTTGCTCCAGGCGCACCGCGCCGGTGGGCGGCGGCAAGGGCATGCGCAGGCGCTCGCGGGGGTGCTGGGTAAGTAGCTGGCTCAGACGCTGATAGCTCTGGCGTCCGGCGTTGAATTGTTTCCAGGAGCCGATGGCAATTTCCACCGGTGCCAGGGCGCGGCCCAGCAGCAGCGACATGGCGATCATCATGCCCGCCGACATCTGCCCCTCGAGCACCAGCAACGCCCCCAGGCCCAGAGCCAGCGACTGTCCCGATATGCGCACGAAACGGGTTGCAGAAGTGATACGGGCACCACGATCACTGGCGTGGGCCTGCGCGGCAATGATGCGTTGTTGCAGCAGGCTCCAGCGCTGGCGCAACGGCCCGAGCATGCCCAGCGCCTGAATGACCTCGGCATTGTGGAGCGTGCTGTTGACATAGACAGACGACTGCACCCCCAGGCGATTGGCTTCACCCAACCGGGCGCGAGTCGCCAGCTCCCCCCACAACGCCAGGCCGATCAGCACCAGGGCGAGCACCAGGGTCAACACCCCGAACCATGGGTGAAAGATAAAAGCCACCAGCAGGAAGATCGGCAACCACGGCGCGTCCAGCAAAGCGATCAGGCCCTGGCCGGTGATCAACTGGCGCAACGTCGCCAAATCAGTGAGCACCTGGGCCGGGTTGGCGTTGTGCTCGCGCAGGCTGCGGGCGAAAGCGGCGTCGAAAATACGCTCGCCCAGGGCGTCGTCCAGCCCCGCACTCATGCGAATCATCACCTCGCCGCGAACCCACTCGATCAGGGCACTGAACAGAAACAGCGCCAGGGCGATCAAGGTCAGCATGAACAGGGTGGTTTCGTTGCGGCTGGTCAGGACCCGGTCGTACACCTGCATCATGTACAGCGATGGCACCAGCACCAACAGATTGATCACGCCGCTGAACAGCGCCAGCGACCAGAACACCCGGCGGTAACTTAATAAGGCAGCATCAATGTCATGACGCGGATCGAGTAGAAAGCGCATAGAGAATCAACCCGCAAAGGAATAGTCGGTCCCGGCGCAATCCATCGCGAGTTATTTGCCCGAAGGCGTCAAAAAAAGTGCGTCATGTCGCTGACGTGCAGCTATCTGGGTCGATCCTCGCCGCTACAGACGCCAAGTACTGACAACGTAACCACGGGTTAGTGCCAGCGTGGGGCCGGTGTTTTCACCTCAATACGGGCAAGATGGGGCAATCAAGACAGACGGCGTGTGATCTTGAACCGGCACCGAAGGGGGGGATGCGCTGGCGCAGGTCAATGACCTTGCGCGGTACCCAAAGACTCGGCCATCCGAACGAGGTCGGCGAAAGACTTGGCTTGCATTTTTTTCATGGCATGGGCGCGGTGGATTTTCACGGTGATTTCGCTGAGGTTCATCTGCCCGGCAATCTGCTTGTTCATCAGGCCCTTGGCGGCCAGGGCCATCACCTCTTTTTCGCGGGTGGTCAACGTTGCATAGCGACTGTGCAGGTCCGCAAACTGCTGTTCGATCTCGCGCCGCCGAACGTCGGCCTCAAGCGCGGCAGTTACAGCGTCCAGCAGATCCTGTTCGCGAAAGGGTTTGGCCAGGAAATCCACGGCGCCGGCCTTCATGGCCTTGACCGACATTTCGATGTCACCGTGACCGGTAATGAAAATGATGGGGATACTGGCGTTGGAGGCGGCCAACTGGCTCTGGAAATCCAGGCCACTGCTGCCTTGGAGCCGGACATCCAGCACCAGGCAACTGGGGCCCGCTGTCCTGGGTTGACGCAGAAACTCCGTCGTGGAGGCGAACGTCTCGACACGGATGCCGACGGAGCGCAAAAGATTACTTAACGCCTCACGCATGGAGGCATCGTCATCCACCACAAACACAACAGAACCCTGGCTGCCCGGCTCATCTGACGAGGGATTGCCATTCATGCACGATCCTCTTGGGAGGGGACGAAAAAAGTGTAGCACAGCGTTTTTGCTTGCAGAGTTCGCCCCGGCGGGTGCGCTCGGAGAGCAATAAACTATGCAATAAAGTGTGGTTTCAATGCATCAATCAACGCCAATACATCTCGGGGTCGACGCAAGTAAGCACTGACTTGGGCGCTGTAACTTTCTCCACTGATGCACCAACTGCAAAAGTGTTCGCAGTTATTGGAGAACACCCGATAGCGGTTTTCACCGAGTCTTGAACGCGCCCGATCAACGATCTCACGGCTGGAATAGTTGCATTGCTCTTGAAACCGCCAGACCGGCTTGCCCAGAGCGAAGTGTTCCAGATCAGTCACTTCGATAGGACCCGATCTAAACGAGCTGCTGAAACCCGAGTAATGAGCCACCTCTCCGCCGCCCAGATAAATTCCATGGTGGATATAGAATCGGCGCGGACTGATCAAATGCGCACCGACGGGTATGCTGTCTGCGGACCTCTCGATATCGACCAGCTTCAACGGGACATCTACCATGCGCCCAGGCAGATTGCTGCCGTAACGGGCTGCGGAACACAGATGACGTTCAGGCAGCGGCACACTCAAGCGGTAGAAAACGCTCGTCGTTAACAGTGCCATGCCAATCAGTACTAACGAGCGTAGCGAGGACAACTTATCAACGGTGTTGAGCGTTAAATGATTCATGTTGAATACTCCGCAACCCTTGACCGGTACTCTATCGCGGGGCTGGCGGCGCTTCATTTGTACATGCGATTGGTTTAAGTGACCTCTTTATATACGGTCTTTAAACCTAAGTATGAATAACCTGTTAGGCAGGCCGTTGTCAGCCCAATGTTGGCGCTGACAAAGCTGGGTATGGCCTTCATTGCTGAGCGATGGGCAGCGTGAATTGCACAGTGGCGCCCCGAGGCTGGTTTGCGTGCGCCCGCAGGCAACCGCCGTGGGCCTCGATGATCGAACGACAGATTGACAATCCCAACCCCAGACCGGTGGGCTTGGTGGTATAGAACGAAGTGAAAACCAGATCGGTACTCTGCGAGGCGAAACCTGGCCCTGAATCGCTCACACTCACGACCACATTTCCACCATCGCCCGGCGCCGCGCGGATCAGCAACTGCCGTTCACCTTCGCCGACAGCACTCATCGCCTCCAACGCATTCATGATCAGGTTGAGCAACACCTGCTGCAGCTCGACACGGTCGCCTTCGATAAAAGGCATACCGTCCATCAATTGCGTCTGTATTGAAGCACCGCTCTTGATGATCTGACTGCGGGTAAATTCGATCATCTCGCTGATCGCAGCGTTAATATCCACCAACCCCTTCTGCGGCGGCGCCTTGCGGATATGCCCGCGAATGCGGCCAAGCACATCCGCCGCTCGATTGGCATCGACGATCAGGCGACCAAGGACCTGCCGGACCTCCTCGATCTCCGGTGGTTGGGCGTTCAACCAGCGCAGCGCGGCATCAGCGTTGAGAATGGCCGCAGCGATCGGCTGATTGACTTCGTGGGCGATCGAGGCAACCAACTGCCCCATAGTCGCGACGCGGTTCGCGTGGGCCAGTTCGGTTTGCACCTCGCGATAGCGACGCTCGCTCTCACGGATTTTTTCCTCCGCCAGCTTGCGCTCGGTCAGGTCCAGCACGAAGGCGACCCCTTCCCTGCTGCTGGCTTCGAACGTCACCAGCCCGACGATGACCGGCACGCGGCTGCCATCCTTCCTGAAATATTCCTTCTCATAGGGACTGGCTTGCCCGGTCAGCAGCGCCTGGGCCAACGAGCGCTCGCTGAGTTCGAGAAACTCCGGTACGGTCAGGTCTCTCCAGCGCAGACGGCCCGAGGTGAGGTCCTCTCGCGCATAGCCCACCATGCGCAGGAACGCATCATTGGCCTCAATGATGTCGCCCTCGGCATTCCAGAACAGAATCCCGATGATATTGGCGTCCACCAGGCGCCGGATCTTCGCTTCGCGTTCGGCGACCTCGCGGTAAAGCCGGGCATTTTCCAACGAGATTGCCGCCCGGGAAGCCACCAGTTTCAACACGGCGATCCGGGTCGGGCTGAACACGCGGGCGGCAAGGTTGTTTTCCAGGTAGAGCGCGCCGACGAGCTTGGCCTGATTCATCAAGGGCAGACAGAGAATAGAACGAGCTTGTTGCTGACGGATGTAAGGATCTTCGGCAAACGTCCCGGCAACCAGCGCATCATCAAGAAAAACGGTCTCTTGGGTGCGCAGGACGTGATAAAGGATCGACTCTGGCAACAGCGTCGCGCTCACCGCAACGTCGTGCAATTGTGTGGTGTCGCCGCCGGTGGTGACCTGCGCCGCTACCCGGTACTCACCGCCATCCGGGAGAATCAGCAGCCCACGCTCGGCACCAGCCTGTTCAATCGCCGTGAACATGATCCTGTCGATCAGCTTCTCCAGGACGATTTCTCCCGACACGGCTTGGGAGACCTTGAGAACCGTGGCCAGATCAAGGTGGTCGACGAGAGTCGTCATCGTCGTCGGCCCAAGCGCAGGTTCTTCAGTGCTCAACGACGGGTACTTGCTCTCCAGATGTCGCACCTTGCCCTCGGCCCCCCAGCGCAGGTAACCGTAACGGGCGTCCTGCAGATAGACGCGAGCGATCTTGGCAAAGCCGCGCGCCGCGTAGAAGCGCGACGCCAGTTCATTGGCCAGCGCCTCGATATGCACGAAACCGCTCTGCTGCGCGGCGTCGATGGCCTGCTCGTAGAGTAGCTCGGCGTCGATCACGCGCCCTTCGACCCGGGCAATTTCGGCGCCGACCAGCGCGGCGCGACTCGCGAAGTTCTCCGGGCACTGCTGCGCCCAGGTCTGGAGCTGGCGGTGATCGGCGGCCATCGCGACCAGATACTGCCTCTGCTCATCCATTGGGGCGCTGTCACAGCAGGCGGCCCGCGCCAGGGCGCCATAGAAATGATATTCGGCTTCCTCGAAGAACGCCTGGCAAACCCAGAGCAAACGCTGCGCTTTGGTGGCCGCCTCAAGGGCCGATACAGGATCGTCGGCCAGATAGCGGGCCTGCAGTTTTCGGACCCAGTACAGACACTCAGCCAATACCAGATCCGGGTTGCTGGACAAGTGGGCTTCGGTGTCGATTTCGTTTGACGGGCCGCCATCCAGGCGGCCGAAGCCGCGGGTCAACCCTCGCAGCATCCGGATCAACGCCAGTTGCGTGAGGATGAAATCGGTCACCAGCCCGAAGCGCACCTTCCTGGCATAGGCCAGGCCGCGTTCGGCCTCGTCCTGTACACCGGCCAGCGGCTCACCGGCGAAGAGCAGATCAGCGGTGAGGTTGTTGCCCGCGTAGGCGCCATAGGGCAGATCACCGATCCGGTTCGCCGCCACAAACGAGCGGCGCAACAGGTCTCGGCACTGCTCCACAGGCTTCATCCAGCGCACGGCAAAGCAGGAAAAGCACAAGTACGTGCTGGCCTCGAATCGCGTCAGACCGCGCTTTTCGACGAGTTCGCAGCCCAGCTGACCAAACCGCAAACCCACTTGGTAATCACCGAAACGTCTACCAGCGACCCTGAACAAATTGGCATAGAGCACACAGGACGCATCGCAGTTGCCATGCTCAAGACTCAGGTTGACCGCCTTGCAGATCAACAGGTCCGCCAGGTTCGCTTCGCTCTGCAAGGCTGGCGCGAAGAGCTTGCCCAGCGCGTCGAGGGTCGCCAGGGCGGTCGCGTCTTCCATCAGAGGCAAATCGATAAGCTCCTCAATGGTCCGTTCTCCCAGCAAAGTCCCGATTCGATCATACTCGTGGCGCACGTCATCGTCGCTCGGATGGGCCGACCATACGATCCCCACATGTCGCAGGTAGTCGAGACAGACAGCGACCGCACCGTCACTGCGATCCAGAAGCAGGTAGACGTCCATTAGCAGACAAGCGACGCTGGCGCGTTCGATCACCGTCACAGCACGCTTGGCCAGCGCACTCAGGCGCTCGTCCGCGACACTCAGTTGCCCGGAGAGAAACTCGCACTCGGCCCTGTTGAGTTCCAGGGCGAAGATCAACTCATGGCGAGCCCCCCAGGCATCGTCGCCCAGCATCTGCGCCCCGGCGGTGAGGTAGTTGAGCGCTGAAGCAAAGGCTGTCGACGCCTTGGCCCGTTGACCGGCCATCAGGTTGAACGCCGCCAGTTGCTCTCGCTCGTCCTGGTCAGTGAGCAACGCAGCGCCGCGATTAAGCTGGCCGACGATCTCGAAAATCGCTTCCTCGCGCTCCTGAGCGGACGTTTGCGCCACCAGCAGCCGACCGATACGCAAGTGAGCAGCGGCGCGCAAGTCGGCGGGGATCAGTGTGTAAGCGGCCTCGTGAATACGATCGTGAACAAACCCATAACCACCGTCGCGCCGCTCGACCAGTTCCTGGCGAGTCGCCTCCCAAAAAAGCGCGCGGACCTGAGCCTTGGGCACGCCCAGAGCGGTGGACAGCGCCTTGAACCCGGCGACGCTGCCCAGGCAGGCAAGCTGCTGCAACGCATCTTGCGTTTCGCTCGGCAAGCGAACCAGTTTGCCAACCATCAAGTCCACAATGTTGTCCGTGTAGCCCTTGGCATGAATACGATCGGGGTCCCACCACCACTGCCGAGTTTCATGATCGAAAGTCAGCAGTTGCTCATCGGCCAATGCTTGCAGAAACTGGATCACAAAGAACGGGTTGCCGGCGGTTTTATCCAGAACCAACTGCGCCAAGGGCTCGATGCGTTCAGGTTCGTCATGAAGCGCATCGCCGATCAGTTGCTCGACATGAACTTTGCCCAGCGGCGCCAGCGAGATCTCACCGATCTTGCCACCTGCGCGGCGAATGGCCTCGAGTTTGGCAGTCAACGGATGCGAGGCGTCC
This sequence comes from Pseudomonas sp. P105, assembly GCF_032614175.1. Taxonomy (NCBI): domain Bacteria; kingdom Pseudomonadati; phylum Pseudomonadota; class Gammaproteobacteria; order Pseudomonadales; family Pseudomonadaceae; genus Pseudomonas; species Pseudomonas sp. P105. The sequence goes on along the minus strand of NZ_CP126693.1, from coordinate 2,490,224 downwards.
ACCTCGTTGCTGCGGTATGCCCCTACCAGCATCAAATGCCGCACGTCCGAACTGGTCAACAGATCCGCCAGCAGATCGAGCGTGGCAGCGTCGAGCCATTGCAGATCGTCGAGAAACAGCGCCAGCGGATGCTCCTGGCAGGCAAATACACCAATAAAATGCCGGAACACCAGAAGAAAACGGCGTTGCTCCTGTTGAGGATCAAGCGGCGGCACCGGCGGTGGCTCACCGATGATCAGCTTGAGCTCGGGAATGAGATCGGTCATCAGCCGCGCATTGGCAGCCAGCGCTTGCAGCAAAGCGTCACGCCAGCTCGCCAGTTCCGTGTCGTTCTTGCCCAACAGCGTGCGCACCAGGCTCTGAAAAGCCTGCACCAGCGTTGAATAGGGAACGTCACGCCGATACTGATCGAACTTGCCACTGGCAAAAAGCCCTCGTGGCGGCACCAGCACCTTGTGCAGCTCATTGACCACCGAGGACTTGCCAATACCGGAGTAACCCGTGACCAGCACCAGCTCCGGTGCACTGCTTTCAACGACCCGGGAGAACGCCGCAACCAGGGTAGCGACCTCACGCTCACGCCCGTAGAGCTTTTCCGGAATCAGCAGCCGCTCGGATGCCCCCTGCTCGCCCAGGACGAAGACATTGATCTGGCACAACTGCTGCCAGTCTGCCAGGCACCGTCGCAGATCATGCTCGACACTGGCGGCCGTCTGGTAACGTTCCTCGGCGGTCTTGGCGAGCAGCTTCATGACGATCCGAGAAAGCATTTGGGGAACAGAGGCGACCCGTTCGCGGGGTGACAAGGGCTTTTTGGCGATATGGCAGTGTACCCACTCCATCGGATCGGCTGCCGTGAACGGCAACGAGGCGGTCAACATCTGGTACAGCGTGACGCCGAAAGAATAGAGATCACAGCGCGAATCGATCGAGCGATTCATCCTGCCGGTCTGCTCCGGTGCCATATAGGCGAGCGTACCGGCCAGGGTCTCGGGCGCCTGCCGCTCCCGCGGCAGCCGCGAGGCAAGACCAAAGCCGGTAAGCCGGGCTTGCCCGTCGGTGCAGTTCACCAGGATATGGCTGGGCTTGATGTCCTTATGGACGAGGCCGCACTGGTGGAGCTTGCCCAGCGCCGAGGCGATGCTCACGGCGAGGGGTAAAAAGATTGCCGTGTCCATGGGGACGTTGAGCAACTGCACAAGCGGTTCGCCCCCTGGATCCTCGAGCACCAACTGCATTCGGGTGCCGTCGCGCACCATTTCCAGAGGCCGCACCGACCAGCTACTGTTCAGTTCATCCTTGAGACTAAACTCATGAGCCAGACGGTCAATACAGCCGGGAGGCGGTTGTTCGGCGGCAGGCCGCGCTATCAGGACGTTGCGATCGCCCTCTACGCCCAGTCGTGATTCGCGACAGAAAATTCGCTCGCCATCGTCCCATAATACTTGCATGTGGTTATCCATCGGCACGGATCAATCAGTTGTGTTATAGGCCGCACGCTGCCGTTGGGCTGTCGTCCTGTGTCATATCGCAAGTGCCGATGTCGTCGCGTGGGGCGGCTTCCGTGGCTTGGCTGGAGGACCGTTGATGAGGCTGTACCGGGATCCAGAACGGGTCGTGTTGTCAAAGCCTAGATTAGCGCCTCATCAAAGCCCTTCAAGTGATTTCATTGAGCGACAGCGGATTAATCGGCAATGCGCGCAGACCGGCGGTGGCGAATCTGCACCCGGCGATGGGCGCCAGTCTACGCAGGCAACCAGCCGAGGTCAGTTGTACCCGGGTACAGTGCAAGTATCCCCTGGGTTACGCGCCGCCGACCGTGAGTGAACGAATCAGGCCAACGTCGAGCCTTTAGTCTTAACACGCTATACGTAGGTATACTTTTGCGCCCTTCGAGACCGCGTATCGTGTAATGACGACAGGCGCTGTCACGAGCGACCCACTATGCACGACACCCCAAAACGCAATACCGCGACGATAGCCGTCGTGGATGATGACGAATCCGTTCGGACAGCTCTGGAAGGCTTGTTGCGCTCCAGCGGCTATCAAGTCCAAACCTATCGCAACGCCCTGGCGTTCCTCGACGCCAACACCCTCGCAGAGACGCACTGCCTGATTTCCGATATCCAGATGCCGGGAATGAGCGGTGTGCAGTTGCACGAAAAACTGAACGCGATGGGTTTTCAGATCCCCACCATATTCATTACCGCTTACCCGCACCTGGGTGCCGACACACCGGGACTGGTTGCCTGCCTGCCCAAACCCTGTGAAGCCGGCCGATTGTTAGGCTGCATCGAAACTGCTGTGCTGCAACGGCACTGATCCCAGTAAGCCCCTCGCCTCACCATACCTTCGTATATCTCCCCGCCACTGAGGTATGGCTTTGCTGAACCCATGTAGAAGTGCGCCTGCACGCCCGCGTCAATAACATGAATTCACAGCGAGCATGTCGCTGCCGAAGATTTATCGACGCCATGGCGCACGCTCGCCGGGCAACGCTGCAACCTTTCAGGAACAGGCAATGTCGGCTTTCAGAGAGTCACCCCCACGCATCCTGAAGTTCACGAGCGCAATCGCAACGCTTGGCGTGTTGTCCCTGGCCGGTTGTACGGCAGGCCCCGACTTCATGAAACCGGAAAGCGGGCTGAGGGCCGTAGAGCTGGCACCGCGGCCAGAACACGCGATTGTCGCCCCCATGTCCGATGCGGCAGTGCCCTCCCAATGGTGGTTGCTGTTCAACGACACGTTACTCGCCCAACTGCAATCGCGTGCCCAAGCGGGCAATCTTGATTTACAGATAGCCGGCGAACGCATTGAACAAAGCCGAGCGCAACTGGGCATCGCCTCTTCGCGCCTGTTACCCAGCGTGGATGCCAACGCCAGCTACGCCCGTGAGAGGCTCAGCGAACATGGCAAGTTCGCCGCGCTGGGTGCGCCTGTGGGCCCCGGCAATTTCTGGCAACTAGGCTTCGATGCCAGTTGGGAAATCGACCTTTGGGGCCGAGCGCAACGCGGGCGCGAGGGCGCTGCGGCGACCCTGCAAGCCACCATCCATGATCGCGAAGCCGCACAGGTAGCCTTGTCCGCCGAAGTGGCCAGAACTTATTTGCAATTGCGCGGAACCCAGGCGCAACTGGACATCGCCCAGCAAAACCTGACGATTGCCGAGCGCACGCTGGGGCTTGCCGAAAGCCGTGAGCGCAATGGTGTTGCCACGCGCTTCGAAACCTCGTCCGCTCGCGCGCAATTGGCGACAATCAAGGCCACGGTTCCCGAACTGACCCAACACCGCAATGCACAGATGAACGCACTGGCGTTGCTGCTGGGAGAGCAGCCCCGCGCACTGGATGTACAACTGCGTCAAGCCATGCCCTTGCCGTCGCTTCCAACCCACGTTCCGGTTGGCGTCTCTTCCGAATTGGCTCACCGACGCCCCGACATCCAGCGCGCCGAAGCGCAGCTGCATGCCGCTACCGCAGCCATCGGTGTCGCCAAGGCTGACTTTTACCCGCGTATCGGGCTCAAAGGTCGAATCGGCGTGGAAGCCTTCGAAAGCGGTGATCTCTCCAGTTGGGACTCCCGTGTTTTTTCCATCGGCCCGACGGTCTACTTGCCGATCTTCCAGGGCGGACGATTGACGCAACGCCTGGCCTTGAACGAATCACGGCAAAGAACGGCGGCGATCACCTATCGGCAAACCGTATTGCGAGCCTGGCACGAGGTGGACAATGCCCTGGATGCCTGGGCTGCCCAACAGCGCCAGCACGAGGATTTGCTGGTTTCCTATGAACAGAACCGGCAGGCATTACGTGCCGCCGAACGAGGCTATGAACAAGGTGCAGCCGACTATCTGAGCGTGCTGACCGCGCAACTCAACCTGCTTGCCAGTCAGACCCGCCTCAATGCCAGCGCAACCGACGCCACCCTCACCGTGGTCAATCTCTACAAGTCGCTGGGGGGTGGTTGGGAGGCGGCGACACTGCAGAGCACGCCGCAAGCGAGCATCGATGAGTCGCCCGCGTCTTCATCGGATGACCCGCTGGTCCGTGTCTCGCCTCGCTCAGCTCGCTCAAGGGCCGCCCCATGAATAGCGCCACATTGTTGCCAGCAACCGTCACGGCCAGCATAGCCCCCCAGGCCACGCCTTCAAAACGTCCGCTGGTGGGTCTGCTGGGGATTTTCATCGCCGCGATGATGGCTGGGTTGAATATCCGGGTCGGCGCATTGGCGTTGGCTGACATCAGGGGGGCCATGGGCCTGGGCTTCGACGACGGCTCGTGGTTAACCACGGCGTACAGTGCCGGGGAGTTGATTGCCATGCCCTTTTCAGCCTGGTTCGCCATTACCCTTTCAGTACGACGCCTGGAACTGTGGATGCTCGGCATCTGTGCACTGCTGGCGGCAATCCTGCCCTTGATCCATAACCTGGACCTGCTGCTGGCCTTGCGTTTTGTGCAAGGCATTGCCAGCGGCACGACGATTCCGTTGCTGATGATGGCGGCCCTGAAATTCCTGCCACCGCCCATCCGCCTATATGGTTTGGCGCTGTATGCGATGACCGCGACCTTCGCGCCCAATCTGTCCATCTGGTTGACCGGACACTGGACCGATGGTCTGAATGATTGGCGGTGGGTGTATTGGCAAATCATTCCCCTGGCGCTCATCGCGGGATGCCTGATCGCCTGGGGCCTGCCGAAGGAATCCATCCAGCAGCACCGTTTTCCACAGGCCAACTGGTTCGGCATGGCTTGCGGTGTACCGGCGCTCGGCCTGATTGCCATCGCCCTGGATCAAGGTGTACGGCTGGACTGGTTTCATTCGCCGTTGATCATCTCATCGCTAGTGGCTGGCCTGGCCCTGTTGGCTATCTACCTGGTGAGCGAGTGGTATCACCCTTCACCGTTCATCAAGTTGCAAATCCTGGGACGCCGCAACCTGGGACTGGGCTGCACACTGTTCGTTTCCCTGCTGGTAGTGTTGATGTCCAGTTCACTGTTACCGGCAAGCTATCTCACCCCGCTTCAGCAGTATCGACCGTTGCAGATGGCGTCCATCGGCCTGATCGTCGCGCTGCCACAACTGATCCTTGGGCCGTTGGTGGCAATGCTGCTGTACCAGAAGTGGGTTGATGCCCGCGTGGTATTCGCGTTGGGGCTGCTGCTGATCGCGCTGGCGTGTCTGTGCGGCGCGCAGTTGACCAGCGAATGGAATCGCGACCAGTTCGTCCTGGCGCAAACACTGCAAGCCCTTGGGCAACCGATGGCGGTGGTGTCGATGCTGTTCCTGATCACCAGCGTGGTACAGCCCTCCGAAGGACCTTATGTGTCCGGCACCATCAATACGCTACGCGCCTTCGGCTCGCTGATCGGCGCGGCGGCGGTCACCCAACTGATCACCGTGCGCAGTCGTTTCCATGGGGAAATGTTGCTGGACCAAACCGCCCTGGTCAGCAACATCTCTGCGGTTGCGCCTGAGCCGGCACAGCTGATGGGCATCATCAGCCAGCAGGCGCTGGTGCTATCGATCGCCGACGCCTATCGCGTACTGGGTTTGCTCGCGCTGTTGCTGATTCCTCTCGTGCTGCGGCTGACCTGCATCCCCCCGCCTGTCACGCAAGTAGCCCCGTCACCTTCCTCCTCACACGGGTAACCCACCATGGCCTTACCAAAGAAAGCCCAGATCATCAGTGCCGTGTTGCTCGTCGGGGCAATCGGCGGCGTGCTGTATTTCAATCGTCCCGAATCCAGTGCATCGATCCAGTCCACGGACGATGCGTACGTCCACGCGGACTTCACCACGGTCGCGCCACAGGTATCGGGCACGGTTGAGACGGTGCTGGTCGAAGACAATCAGCCGGTCAACAAAGGCGACCTGCTGGCAACCCTCGATGACCGTGATTTCGTTGCCGCCGTGAACGCCGCCAAAGCCCAGCTCGCCAGCGCCCGTGCCGGAGTCGCCAGCTTGCAAGCACACCTGATCCAACAGGACACCGTCATACGCCAGGCACAGGCAGCGGTCGCCGCGGACAAGGCTGCGCTCAAGTTGGCCAAGGTCAATCATGCCCGTTATCGCAACCTGGCCACCGACGGCTCGGGAACCGTGCAAGCGCAGCAACAGGCCGAAGCGCAATTGAGCGTGCAACTGGCCAGTCGGGATAAAAGCCAGGCGGGTCTTCGGGCGGCTCGCCAGCAGGTAGACGTTCTCAAGGCCGACCTGGAAAAAGCCAAGGCAACCCTCGCCCACGCGCAGGCTGCGCTGGACCTCGCGAGACTGAAGCTGTCCTATACCCGAATCACCGCACCGATCAGCGGCACGATCGGGCAAAAATCGGTGCGCATCGGGGCTTTCGTCAACGCGGGAAAACCTTTGCTGGCAATCGTTCCGCTGGAGGCCGTGTACATCAGCGCGAACTTTCGCGAGACACAACTGGCCCGCGTCAAGACAGGTCAAACCGTGGAAATCGAGGTGGATGCGTTACCGGGCGAGGCGCTGCAAGGCACCGTACAAAGCCTGGGACCGGCCAGCGGCGTCAGCTACTCGACCGTGGCACCGCACAATGCCACGGGCAACTTCACCAAGATCGTCCAACGCTTGCCGGTGCGCATCCGCATCGATCCCGACCAGAGCGCTGCGGCAAAACTGCGGGTAGGCATGTCGGTCACACCGAGTATTCGTATCGGTGAATGATAGCTGGGACTGCCGGGTGCGAAGCGGCCGGAATTTTGCTCGGATGACTTGCGGCAGAGGGATCTGATCCGGATGGGGTATGCACGGCCAGAATCGCCTCCCCCCTCAGTGGCTAGTCGTAAAACGGCTCAACCAAGGTCCGACTGCCAAGAAAAAAGCTGTCCGCCACCAGACGCAACGGCTGCAGGTCCAGGTCGCTGGCCTGGTCAGCAATCAACTGCTGGAAATGCCGATACACCGCCGCGTATTCACCTTCCTGGGAAACGGTCTGGCGAACGCCGTCGATGCTCAGCACTGCCCCACCGTTGTCCAGACGCAGGAGGCCTTCGGTGCAGCGAATCTCGATGCTCCAGAGTTCGTCGTGACCGTGGTCGAAATCGAACTCCGCGCGGACATCCAGGTGTTGCGCATCGGACATCTTGATGCTGGCGGCGATCGGCGATTGGCAGTTACTCGGCACGCGCAGTTCGGCGGACTCAACGAACAGCGGCAGCGCCAGCAGATGGGTCACGATTGAAAACGCGTTGATGCCGGGATCGAAAACACCCAGGCCTCCAGGCTGCCAGATCCAGGCTTGGCCGGGGTGCCACTTGCGTACGTCTTCCTTCCAGTCGATCTTGACGCTTTGCAGGGTGCGGCTGGCGAGCCAGTCACGGGCCGCCTCGATGCCGGGCGCGTAGCGTGAATGCCAGGCGAACAGACCACTGACACCTTGCTCGCGTACCTGATCCACCAACGCCATCGCTTCACCCAGCGTGGCGCAGGGCGGCTTTTCTACCAGCACGTGTTTGCCCGCGGCCAGCGCTTGTTGCACCAATGCGAATCGCCCTTGCGGCGGTGTGCAAAACGCAATCGCATCGACCTGCGGGCCGTTTTCAAGCAGCTCGCCCAGGGACCGGAAATTCTCCACACCGGCGCAGGGCTGCCCTTGGGTGGCGACAGACACCAACTGGAACGCAGGGTTGGCGAGGATAGCGGGAACGTGTTGATCCTGGGCAATCTTGCCGTAGCCCACCAGACCGAGACGAATCGGTTGCATCGATGACTCCTGATTATTTTTGTACTTTTGATGGGCCAGCAAACTAGCGGTAAATCGCGTGGCCGACAATGGCTCGCCACACATGCGCTTGATTGTCGTGGGCGCTACAGCACACGCTTCACGCCTGCCGAGGTTCGCAGGGCGCGCTCATGACGTTGGCAATCCTGCCCAAGAACGGCTCCAGGCGTTCACCCGGCGCGTCGTGCTCCACCACCAGGGCGGTGACTTCTTCACACGACGCCACCTGATAGTGGGCAATGCTGGAGAGTTTTTCATTGGTCACGGCCACCACCACCTGACCGCTCGCCGCGACGACCGCGCGCTTGAACTCCGCGTCATCCAGGCCGAACGCTGTGATGCCATTGTCCGGGTCGATGGCGCAAGCGCCGAGAAAACACAGGTCAACATTGAACTGCCGCAGTTGCTGCACAGCCGCCAGCCCGATCACTCCGCCCGACGCCGTGTTCACGCGTCCGCCCAACAGGATCACCTCGGCGCAGGGCAGCTTCATCAATTGCACGGCAATCAACGGCGAATTGGTGCTCAGCGTCAACTTAAGGCGTGGATCGATGGCGCCGGCAATCGCCAGGTTGGTCGAGCCGGCATCGATGAACACATGCTGGCCCGCCCTCAGCAACGAGGCCGCCGCCAGGCCGAGACTGTCCTTGCGCTCGACGTTCTGCCGTACTCGAACGGCCATCGGCCGTTCCACGGCCGGCAACAGGATCGCGCCGCCATAGACGCGCTTGCATAACCCCGCCGCCGCCAATACGCCAAGATCGCGCCGTATCGAGTGCTCGGAGACATTGAATTCGCTGGCCAGATCGGCCGCAATCACCCGACCATACAGGGCCAGACGCTCGCTGATCCGTTGCTGGCGTTCACCGGGGAACACTTCGTGAGTTGAAGTCATGGCATCTATAACCTTCATAAACGAGCACTAATTATCACTAACGAGCAAATATGCCGATTGCAGAGCCTCTCGTCAAACCTCAACGCCGGGGCAGCGGACCCAAGTGAATCTGCCCCCTCTTCCCCACAGGCAAAAAAAACCCCGCCACCGAATGCGGTGCGGGGTAAAAAAATGGTTGGTTGCGGCCAACCAAAGGAGCACGGTGAAAAACCTGTACGGGCCGGCCTCAGATGCAGTCCTGTGCGGCACGTTCAAAACTCGAAGGCAGGAAGCTGGAAGCCAACAGACGCCGCTCGTAGATGAATACCTTGCCACCGTTCCCGGTCTTGTAGGCTTCCAGCACGTTGTCCGCCGACACCTTGCTTGGCACCACGATCCGGTAGCTGCGTTGGGACTGGGAGACGGTCGGGCTCATCGCGTGGTCCTGCAATTTCGGCACGACACAGTCGGCGTACTGGGCCGGCGTCTTGCTGGTCTGCAAGGTCAGGGTCGGGTCGTTCGGCGCGCTGGCACAACCGGCGAGCAACAAGGAGGCAAACGCCATGGAAGACGCAAATAAAAGGCGCATTGGTCTGGTCCTGAAAATAAAAGGTTGGTTCATCAGGCAACGGAACTGCGTTACGGGTTGCCGCCACTGCCAAGTGCATCTGGTGTGTGGCGGTCAGATGAGTGAAACCTCATCGCCCAACTGCTTGAGTTACCTGTTCGATGGGGGGGGATTTTCCAGGCATTGCCGACAAAACAGAACTTGTGTTTCGTAATGATCACTATTGCTTCCAGCAATAGTTGCGGGCGGTGAAGACCGGTTCAGTGGCCTGTGCCGCCCCCCTGCTGATATTCGCGGGGCGTACAGCCAAACTCTCGACGAAACACCGTGTGCAGGTACTGCGCCGATTTGAAGCCGCAGTTCTGGGCGATGTCGGCAATCGCCGAGTCGGTGTTTTCCAAGCCCTGGGCGGCGGCGGCCAGTTTGAAGCGCAGGATCTCGTCGTGCACGCTGCAGCCCCGCGCCTTGCGAAAGTGCGCTTCCAGGGAGGAACGCGACACGCCCACATAGGCCGCCACCTGAGCGGTCTTGATGCCCTGGCAGGCATATTGGCGAATGAACAGCAGCGCTTGCATGACGTAAGGGTTGCCTAACGGTTGGTGCAGACTCGAGGCCTGGACGTTGATCGCATCCGGGGGTATCAGCACCTGCGTACCCGTGGACGGCATGCCGTGCAGCATCTGATGGAGCAGGCGCGCGGCGGTCCGACCCATGGTTTCGGTGCCCTGGATCACCGAACTCAGCGGCACCCGCGTCAGGGTGCGGGTCAGGGGGTCGTTGTCGATGCCGATCAGTGCCACCTGCTCCGGCACGGCGATTCCGGCGGTCAGGCAGGCCTGCAGCAGTTGCCGGGCACGGGCGTCACTGACGGCGATGATACCAATGGGTTTGGGCAGGCTTTGCAGCCAGGCGATCTGTTGTTCGACGGCGCTGTCCCAGAGCGGCGCGCTGGTGCCCATGCCGCGATAGACCTCGGCGTGCAGACCATCGCGTTGCAGCAGCCGGCGAAAGGCGTTTTCCCGTTCCTGGGCCCAGCGATTGGCTTGTGCTTGCGGCAGGCTGAAGCAGGCAAAGCGCGTCAACCCGGCCTCGATCAAGTGCTCGTACGCCAGCTTCATCAAGGCCTCATTGTCGGTGGCGACATAGGGAATGCCCTTCGGATAAGCGCGCTCATCCTGGTAAGAGCCGCCCACCGCCACCACCGGCAAGCCGATCCCGGTCAGCGCTTCGCCGATCAGCGGGTCATCGAAGTCGGCAATGATCCCGTCGCCCTGCCAGCGTTCGATGCCTTTCAACCGACAGAGAAAATCTTCCTCAAGGAACAGGTCCCAGGACGCGCGGGTGCTGCTCAGGTAGTTGCCGATGCCGCTGATGATGCCTCGGTCGTAGATCTTGCTGCCGTTGAACAACAACGCAATGCGGTGAACGGGCGGGACGGTTTTCATGGTTTTTACCCTGGGCCGATGACCACAGACTAGGCGCGTGACCGTCGGATCTCAATACTCAAAATCGCACTGTGCCTTGGTGATTTTCATAATCAGCGGCCACCGGGCCGGCGTTAGTATCGATACACCGCCAAGAACAATAAGGAAATCGCCCATGTCGTACTTTCCCGCCATCGACAAGGTTCGCTACGAAGGCCCTGCCAGCGACTCGCCTCTTGCTTTTCGCCACTACGACGCCGACAAACTCGTGCTCGGCAAGCCCATGCGCGAACATCTGCGCATGGCGGTGTGCTACTGGCATACCTTTGTCTGGCCGGGATCCGATGTGTTCGGCGCCGGCACCTTCCAACGCCCGTGGCAGCACGCCGGCGACCCGATGGAACTGGCCATCGGCAAGGCCGAAGCGGCCTTCGAGTTCTTCTCCAAACTGGGCATCGACTACTACTGCTTTCATGACACCGATGTCGCCCCGGAAGGCCACTCGCTGAAGGAGTATCGCAACCACTTCGCGCAGATGGTCGACCACCTGGAGCGTCACCAGGAACAAACCGGGATCAAGCTGCTGTGGGGCACCGCCAACTGCTTCAGCAACCCGCGCTTTGCCGCAGGCGCCGCCAGCAACCCGAACCCGCAAGTGTTCGCCTGCGCCGCCGCCCAAGTGTTCAGCGCGATGAACGCCACCCAGCGTCTCAAGGGGGCCAACTACGTGTTGTGGGGCGGTCGTGAAGGTTACGAGACCCTGCTCAATACCGATCTGAAACGCGAGCGCGAACAACTGGGCCGCTTCATGGGCATGGTGGTCGAGCACAAGCACAAGATCGGTTTCAAGGGCGATCTGCTGATCGAGCCCAAGCCGCAGGAACCGACCAAGCACCAATACGATTACGACAGCGCCACGGTGTTCGGCTTCCTGCAACAGTTCGGCCTGGAAAAGGAGATCAAGGTCAACATCGAGGCCAACCATGCGACCCTGGCCGGGCACAGTTTCCATCATGAGATCGCCACAGCCGTCTCCCTGGGGATCTTCGGCAGTATCGACGCCAACCGTGGCGATCCGCAGAACGGCTGGGACACTGACCAGTTCCCCAACAGCGTCGAAGAGATGACCCTGGCCACCTATGAAATCCTCAAGGCCGGCGGGTTCAGCAATGGCGGCTTCAACTTCGACTCCAAGGTCCGTCGTCAGAGCCTGGACGAGATTGACCTGTTCCACGGCCACGTCGCGGCCATGGACGTCCTCGCCCTGGCCCTGGAACGTGCAGCGGCGATGGTGCAGAACGACCGCCTCCAGCAGTTCAAGGACCAACGCTACGCCGGCTGGCAGCAACCGTTCGGTCAGGCGGTGCTGGCGGGTGAGTTCAGCCTCGCTTCACTGGCCGAACACGCCTTCGACAACGAGCTCAATCCACAGGCTGTGAGTGGTCGGCAAGAGATGCTCGAAAACGTGGTCAACCGGTTCATCTACCCCTGACACCAGGCCCCGTTCGCTGCGCAGAGGTTGTTACATTCTCGCGACAAATCTCTGCTCGCGGCACGCCGGGAGTCTCTACAGTTCTACCCGCATCACGTTCATCGTCAGGCAGTGTCTTTCGAACAACAATAAAAGGACGCACCACCATGAAAAAACTGAAACTCACGCTGCTCGCCGGCGCCCTCGCCCTGCTCTCGCTTCCGGTCATGGCCGACGCCACCAACCCGAAAATCGGTTTCTCCATCGATGATCTGCGCCTGGAACGCTGGTCGCGGGACCGTGACTACTTCGTCGCGGCGGCGGAAAAAATGGACGCCAAAGTCTTCGTCCAGTCGGCCGATGCCAACGAGCAGAAACAGATTTCCCAGATCGAAAACCTCATCTCCCGGGGCGTCGATGTGATCGTCATCGTACCGTTCAACGCCACCGTGTTGACCAATGCCGTGGCCGAAGCCAAGAAGGCCGGGATCAAGGTGGTGTCCTATGACCGCCTGATCCTCAATGCCGATATCGACGCCTACATTTCCTTCGATAACGAAAAAGTCGGCGAGATGCAGGCCAGCGGCGTGTTGAAAGCCGCGCCCAAGGGCAACTACTTCTTGCTCGGCGGCGCGCCCACGGACAACAACGCCAAGGTCCTGCGCGAAGGCCAGATGAAAGTGCTGCAACCGGCCATCGACAAGGGCGATATCAAGATTGTCGGGCAACAGTGGGTCAAGGAATGGAACCCCACCGAAGCCTTGAGCATCGTTGAAAACGCCCTGACCCGGAACGACAACAAGATCGATGGCATCGTCGCCTCCAACGACGCCACCGCAGGTGGTGCCATCCAGGCACTGGCCGCGCAGAAAATGGCCGGCAAGGTGCCGATCTCGGGCCAGGACGCCGACCTGGCAGCGGTCAAGCGAGTGATCGACGGCACCCAGACCATGACCGTCTACAAGCCGCTGAAACTGATCGCCACCGAAGCGGCCAAGCTCTCGGTGCAACTGGCGCGTAACGAGAAACCCACCTACACCTCGCAATACGACAATGGCAGCAAGAAAGTCGACACCATCCTGCTCACCCCGACCCCGTTGACCAAGGACAACATCGACCTGCTGGAAAAAGATGGGTTCTATACCAAGGCGCAGATCGCTGGGCAGTGATCCTGGGACAACCCCTGGGTGAATGAGACCTGTGGGAGCGAGCCTGCTCGCGATAGCGGTGGTTCAGCTTGCATCGATGTTGTATGTGCTGCCGCCATCGCGAGCAGGCTCGCTCCCACAGGGGCTTTGCTTGGCTAGCTGCATCTGAGATGCCTGGCCCCAGGGCTGTCACCACCTCTGCCTATGTGTGAGCCCTTTTCATATGAGCCCTCGCCATGTCCGACTACCTGCTGCAAATGAACGGCATCGTCAAAAGCTTCGGCGGTGTCAAAGCCCTCAATGGCATCGACATCAAGGTCAGGCCGGGTGAATGCGTCGGCCTGTGCGGTGAGAACGGCGCCGGTAAATCCACGCTGATGAAAGTCCTGTCGGCGGTCTACCCGTACGGCACCTGGGACGGTGAAATTGTCTGGGACGGACAGCCGCTAAAGGCGCAGTCCATCAGCGAAACCGAAGCTGCCGGGATCGTCATCATTCATCAGGAACTGACCCTGGTCCCCGACCTGTCGGTGGCCGAAAACATCTTCATGGGCCACGAGCTGACGCTGCCCGGCGGACGCATGAACTACCCGGCAATGATCCACCGTGCCGAAGCCCTGATGCGTGAACTCAAGGTGCCGGACATGAACGTCTCGCTGCCGGTTTCACAATACGGCGGGGGTTACCAGCAGTTGGTGGAAATCGCCAAGGCGCTGAACAAACAGGCGCGCCTGCTGATTCTCGATGAACCCTCCTCGGCCCTGACCCGCTCGGAAATCGAGGTGCTGCTGGACATCCTCCGCGACCTCAAGGCCAAGGGCGTCGCCTGCGTGTACATCTCCCACAAGCTCGATGAAGTGGCCGCCGTATGCGACACCATTGCGGTGATCCGCGACGGCAAACACATCGCCACCACCGCCATGACCGACATGGACATCCCGAAGATCATCACCCAGATGGTCGGACGAGAAATGAGCAACCTCTACCCCACCGAACCCCATGACATCGGCGAGGTGATTTTCGAGGCGCGCCATATCACCTGCTACGACGTCGACAACCCCAAACGCAAACGGGTCGACGACATTTCGTTCGTCCTCAAGCGCGGGGAAATCCTCGGCATCGCCGGGCTGGTCGGCGCCGGTCGCACGGAACTGGTGTCGGCGCTGTTCGGCGCCTACCCCGGCCGCCATGAAGGCGAAGTCTGGCTCGACGGCCAACCGATCGACACGCGCACGCCCCTCAAGTCAATCCGCGCAGGCCTGTGCATGGTGCCTGAAGACCGCAAGCGCCAAGGCATCATTCCCGACCTGGGGGTGGGCCAGAACATCACCCTGGCGGTGCTGGACAACTACTCGAAAATGACCCGCATCGACACCGAAGCGGAGTTGGGCAGCATCGACCGGGAAATCTCGCGCATGCACCTCAAGACCGCGAGCCCGTTCCTGCCGATCACCAGCCTCTCCGGCGGCAACCAGCAAAAAGCCGTGCTAGCCAAAATGCTGCTGACCCAACCGCGCGTGCTGATTCTCGATGAGCCGACCCGGGGCGTGGATGTCGGCGCCAAGTACGAGATCTACAAGCTGATGGGCGCGCTGGCCGCCGAAGGCGTGTCGATCATCATGGTGTCCTCGGAGCTGGCCGAAGTGCTGGGGGTGTCCGACCGCGTGCTGGTGATCGGCGAAGGCCAATTGCGCGGTGATTTCATCAACCACGAACTCACCCAGGAACAGGTGCTCGCCGCCGCCCTCAGCCACCCCGAAGACCATAACAATAATGATCGGAAGTCCGCGTAGATGAATCAGGTCAAGCAACTCTTCAGCCGCTACAAAATGCTCGCGCTGGTGATCGCCGTGGCGGTGATCTGGCTGTTTTTCAGTTGGCAGACCGAGGGCGGGTTCCTGACCCCGCGCAACCTCTCCAACCTGCTGCGGCAGATGTCCATCACCGGGATTCTGGCCTGCGGCATGGTGCTGGTGATCATCAGCGGCGAGATCGATCTGTCGGTGGGTTCACTGCTTGGATTGCTCGGTGGCCTGGCGGCGATTCTCGACGTGATCTATCACATCCCGCTGCTGGCGAACCTGAGCCTGGTCGCCTTGTGCGGCCTGATGATTGGCCTGGGTAACGGCTACATGACCGCCTACCTGCGCATCCCGTCGTTCATTGTCGGCCTGGGCGGCATGCTCGCCTTTCGCGGCATTCTGCTGGGGATTACCGACGGCACCACCATCGCCCCGGTGTCACCGGAGCTGGTCTACATCGGCCAGGGTTATTTGCCGCACTCCGTCGGCACGGGCCTGGGCGTGCTGCTGTTTGCCTTGACCCTGTTCCTGACCTGGAAACAGCGGCGCAATCGCGCCCTGCATGGCCTGGCGGCCCACTCACTGATGCGTGACGTATTACGCGTGGTGCTGATCGGCGCGGTGCTGACCGGGTTCGTCTATACCCTCAACAGCTACGACGGTATTCCGGTTCCCGTGCTGCTTCTGCTGATGCTGCTCGGCGTGTTCAGCTACGTCACCAGCCAGACCGTGTTCGGACGGCGGGTCTACTCGGTGGGCAGCAACATGGAAGCCACGCGCCTGTCCGGCATCAATGTACAGGCGGTGAAGCTGTGGATCTTCGGCATCATGGGCGTGATGTGCGCCCTCGCCGGCGTGGTCAACACCGCGCGCCTGGCCGCGGGCTCACCCTCGGCCGGCAGCATGGGCGAACTCGACGCCATCGCCGCCTGCTTCATCGGCGGCACCTCCATGCGCGGCGGCTCCGGCACCGTCTACGGCGCCCTGCTCGGCGCGCTGGTGATCACCAGCCTGGACAATGGCATGTCCATGCTCGACGTCGACAGTTATTGGCAGATGATCGTCAAGGGCAGCATTCTGGTGCTGGCGGTGTGGGTGGATGTGAGTACACGCACGGGGCGGCGTTGACCTGTATGCGTCACTTGCTGGCGGAAGCCATCAGCACGCCAAAGCCCAGGAAAGTGACGCCCGACAGCTTGCCGACAAGCCTGGCGCCCTTGTTTGTGGAGAGCCAGCCTCTTGCGGCCTGGGCCATCAGGGCATACCCGCAATGCACCACTACAACCAGTAAACTGTAAGACGACACCAGCAAGAAGAACTGGCTGTAGTAGTCACCCGCCGGCTTGATGAATTGGGGAAATACAGCCAGGAAAAAGAAACCCGCCTTGGGGTTGAGCAACTGGATTGACAACGCTTCGATAAAACGCCGCCAAGGACGTGGCGACGTGGCGTTGAGTTCGGGAATAAAACGCTGGGTACGCCACATCTTGATGCCCAGGTACAACAAGTACAGCGCGCCGATGTATTTGAGCACCGTGAAGGCTGTCGCCGAGGCAGCCAGGATCAACCCCAGGCTACTGGCGCAAATGCCCGCCACGATAAAAGCGCCGGAGGCGATCCCGACGATACCCGGCAGCGAACCGCTCCAGCCATGGCGCAAGGCATTGGAAATCGTCAACACCACGCCCGGACCTGGGCTGAGCACGGTCAGGGTCGCCAGAATCAGAAAAACCCCGTAACTGGCCATTAATCACTCCACGTTGAAAGGCGCATTGAACCGGCCTGCAGATTGGCGTGGCGATGCGACGCTGACAAACGCTTTAATTGCACCGCTGATGTGACTAAATTAGACGCATGATTGCCGACCTCCCCCCGTTGAATGCCGTCCGTGCCTTCGCCGCTGCCGCTCGCCACCAGAGTTTCAGTCGCGCAGCCGAAGAACTGCACGTCAGTCACAGTGCCGTCAGCCGGCACATCAAGCTGCTTGAAGAACGCCTGGGCGTGCTGCTGTTCGAGCGTCGAACCCGGCAGTCTGTGCTCACGCCGGCGGGCCAGAGCTTTTACGAACAGGTCAACGTGGCACTGACACAGATTGCCAACGCCGCCACAACCCTGAGCCGCAGTGCTGCCCTGCGCAAGGTCACCATTAACGTGCGTCCATCCTTTGCGGTGCGCTGGCTGATTCCGCGGTTGCCTGAGTTCATGACGCTCCATCCGGACATCAAGCCCCAAGTGCTCACCCGCACGCAGCCGCCGGATCAATCGGGAGAAACGTTTGATGTGGTCATCCGCCGCGGACATTCCGGCTGGCCGGCCACCGTCCAACCCCAGGTATTGCTGGAGGATGACCTGCTGCTGGTCGCCGCTCCGTCGCTGCTGCAAGGCGTGTCGCTGGACAACGTCCACGATCTGGCCCGGCACACGCTGTTGTCAGGAAGAACCCGCAGCAGCGACTGGCAGACGTGGGCAAAGCACGTCGGCATCAAACGATTTGGCAACCCGCCAACCCTGCAGTTCGATCACATGCATCTGGTGCTGCAAGCCGCCGTCGATGGCCTGGGCGTGGCCTTGTGTCCGGCGTCGCTGCTGGGTAAAGACTTGTTGACCGGGCGCCTGGCCTGTCCACTGCCATCCTTGCGCCTGCCGTTGACCCGCTACTATTACGGCGTCTCCCCGCAGGCCATGGCCGAAACGCAGATTTTCGTCGATTGGATGCTCTCTCATATCCGGCAGGATGCGACGGCTCTGACGCCAGAAACGGATACCTGCCCTTGATGTTGCCGGACCGATTTTCGGCCGAAGGGCTCAGCCCCAAGGAGACCCAGTGATTGATTCAACGGACGAACTGGCGATACGCCAAATCTCAGCGCTCCCCCAGGAAATCCAGGTGCTCGAAGCCCAGGCAATAACAGAAGGCTTCAGGTTTCTTACGCGCTTGGTTGAAGAATGGAAGAACGGTTACAACCGATTCAATCAACCCGGTGAAGGCCTTTTTGGCGCCTTCCGTAATGGGCAACTGATCGGCATCGGCGGTCTTTCTTATGATCCTTACGCCGGAGCGGAAATCGGCCGGCTGCGCAGGGTATACATCATGCCCGCCGCCAGAGGCCAGCACGCAGGGAAGGCACTGGTACAGCACCTTCTGGCCTATGCGGCGCTGAATTTCCAAGTCGTGCGCCTGTCCACGGATACACCGCAGGGTGCCGAATTTTACCTGCGCTGCGGATTCCAGCAGGTCGAGGATGATACGGCGACCCATGTCATGTCATTTGTAGATGCCAGGTAACGCTCACCTTCTGGTGCTGGCGGTAAGGGTGAATGTGAGTACGCGGACTGGGCGGCGTTGACCGGGCACGGACCAAAGGCGATGCAGACTCGACCATCCATAGGCTTGATGCCATATTGATCCGATTCTAATCGGGAGCGTCCGAACCATGTCTGCCATGTCTTCAATCTGGTTGTTTATCATCCCTTTCGCCATCGCCGCTGCGATTCCTGGCCCGGCGCAGGGTGCGCTTATTGGTCAGGTCGTCTCGCGTGGGGGCAGGAGTTGCCTGCCGTTCGTGGCCGGCATGGTGGGCGGCAATGCCTTGTGGCTGTTGTTGGCGACCACTGGCCTGTCGGCGCTGGCGCTGAGATACGAGCACGTTTTTATCGCCGTGAAATGGGCCGGCGTGGCTTATCTGCTATTCATCGCCTGGAAATTGTGGTCGGCGAGTGGCCATGCTATCGAAGCTCCAGCCGAACGCTCAGCCAGTCGCGGGTTACTTGCCGGTGCGCTGCTGACTCTCAGCAATCCGAAGGCGGTTATCTTCTTTGGCGCGGTGCTGCCACATGCTTTCGACCTGGCGTCGCTTACTCTAGGGCAAGCATTGATGATTACCGCCCTGGGCATCGCGATCGACCTGATCATTCAGTTGGGCTATGTGTTCACTGGCATCAGGATCAAGGGCGCCATTCAGTCGCCCAGCGCCATGCGGCGTTTGAATCGAACATCGGCGGGCCTGATCACCGGTTGTGCCAGTTGGATGGCGGTTTCCAGATAACGGCCAGATATGTGTCGCGAGGGAATGTAGAGTGCTTTCTGGGAACGCTGTGTCGGTGACCTGGCCTTCCGAAAATCTCGTAGGAATTTACCTCTGTGGCGAGGGGATTTATCCCCGCAGGGCTGCGAAGCGGCCCCAAACTGGCCACCTCGTTTCGCCAGGTACACCGCAGGCAGCGGTTTTGCGGCTGCTGCGCAGCCGAGCGGGAGCAAGCTCCCTCGCCACAGGGGTCATGTGCGTCCTACAGGGTGGTTGTTGCTGCCGGAATCGCCTCCTATAGTTGGGCTCGGCTGGCTTTGGTCAGTGGTTGGGTTTCGCAGCCCTACGGATACGGTAGCAACCAAGCATCATAAAAGTAACAATGTGCGCCGTTGGCGTTCGACGTCATTTTTATGGTGGCTGTGCGTGGGAGACCTTCTGGTCTGCCGGGTTCCTTCGTATCCTCGGTCTGCGAACCCGCGCGCAGCTACCACCCAACCGTTTCGCAGCGGATCGTAGTAGCTTTTTCTTTGATACGAAGATGAGTAACTAAAGCCATGAGCAAACACGATCAACGCTTCACCCCACTCACCCAAACCGCCACCTCTCACCCCGTCCTGCTGATCGACACCCACGCTCCACTACCCGAACTCCATGCCTGCGCCAGCGAACGCCTGCACGCCACGCTCGACTATCTGACGCTGGTGGCCTGCTCCAGCCTGCGCGATTCAGCGACGAGCGACATCAACACCCTCACCAACGTCGCCCGGATTCTGGTACAGGACGTGGCGGATGTGTTTGGTGTGATCGAACAGCGCGGGCTCGAAGGCTAAACGAACAGTTGTGTTTTCGCAGCTGTCGCTAGAAAAACTCCGAAAAATCTCAGCGCAAGCCTTCTGTGGGAGCAAGGCTTGCCCGCGATGAAGATGACGCGGTCTTCCGGGGGGCCGAGGGGCCTGCATCGCGAGCAAGCTTTGCTCCCACAGAAAGCCGTGCACTCACAGCGGTGCGGCAAGAGGTGATCCGAAAATCTCGTAGGAATTTACCTCTGTGGCGACGGGGCCTTGCTTGCGCAAGGTGTTTCCTGTCTTATCGAAGATCGGCTCGGATTGGGCCGTTCCTACTTCAACAAGGAGTGACTGCATGGAAGTCCACACTCAGCTACAACCCTGCGATTGCGCGAATATGGAAGACATCCGCCGCGAGATCGATGCCCTTGACCAGGCCGTTATCAAACTGCTGGGCCAACGCTTTCAGTACGTACTGGCAGCGTCGAAGTTCAAGACCTCAGCCACGGCGGTGCGTGCGCCGGAGCGCTTCCAGGCCATGCTGGCGACCCGGCGCCAGTGGGCCGAGGCCGAGGGCCTTAGCCCGGATGCGATCGAGAAAATGTACAGTGACCTGGTGAATCACTTCATCGCCCAGGAGATGGAACACTGGACGGCTCTTCGATCCGGGACCTGATGACACGACAAGCGCCCTGCGCTCAGGCCCAGGCAACCGTCAACAGGCCGGCGCCAAGCACGACACATAACGGTGAATAGACCCAGGTGTCGAGCTTGGCGAACGTCGAGCCCTTGACCTCCTTGAAGAAACCCACCAGGTTCGATTCGCCAATGGCGCGGGCGAACATCAGCAAGGCGATCGCGCTGATCAGCCATTGCAACGCCCGATGGGTGACGGGCGGTGCCAGCAAGCCGACCCGCAGGCACACCAGAACTGCAATCAGCAGCAACGCGAGGGCCACCAGCAGCGTCAGCCATCCCGATGGGTTGAACGCCGGACGCAGCGACTCTCCTTGCCTCACCGGAACCTGAGGCACGACCGCCAGGGCCGCCCATCGCCCGCCCAGGGCCCAATACAAATGAATCAAGCTGATGGTCGCAAATACTGCGACCAGCGACCGAGCCACTAAAAGCGTCATTCGCCAGCCTCCTTGAAAGGTTGAACAATCATCCTAGCTCGAATTCGGCATTTCGCCGCACGGGCGCAGACTGCCGGTTTTCGGCGAATGACGCATTGCTCAAGATCAAGAGTTCAACCTGACGCGCTACAGACCGTCGGCGACTTTGTCGGCAACCTCCTTGGGCACCCAGGCCTGCCAGACCTGTGGATGGGCCTTGAGGAACGCCTCGGCGGCTTCACGCGGCGGTGTGTGCTTTTCGCTCATGTCGGCCAGGGCCTTGTTCAACGGCTCGATCGGCAGGTCGACTTTACTGAAGAACTCGGCAATGTCCGGGTGTTGCTTCTGAAACGGCGCGGATACGCCAATCGACAGCTTCGAGGCCAGGGAGCGGGTTGGCTTGGGGTTGGGGTTGTCGGCATCGGTCAGGGTTTTCCAGGCCTCGGCATCGAACGCAGGCTCTTGCAACTGCACCAACTTGAAGCGTCCCAGCAGCGGTGTAGGCGACCAGTAGTAAAACAGGATCGGCTTGCCCCGGCGGATCGACGAGCTGATCTCCGCATCCAGCGCCGCCCCCGAACCACTTCGGAAATTCACATAGCTGTCGGACAACCCATAGGCCTTGAGCTTCTGCTTGTTGACCACTTCGGAGGTCCAGCCGATGGGGCTGTTGAGGAAGCGACCCTTGCTGGGGCTTTCCGGGTCTTTGAAGACATGCTTGTAGCGCGCCAGGTCTTCGACGCTGCGCAAATCCGGCGCCAGAGGCTTGATGCCCCGGGCCGGGTCGCCCTTGATCACATACTCCGGGACCCACCAGCCTTCGGTCGCACCCTTGACGGTATCGCCCAAGGCGATCACCTTGCCTTCGGCCTCGGCCTTGACCCACACCGGGCTGCGACCGGCCCATTCTTCCCCGATCACCTGGATGTCGTTGTTGGCCAGCGCCGTTTCCAGGGTAATGGTGGTGCCCGGCAATGTGTCGGTCGGCAGCCCATAACCCTTTTCGACGATGACCCGCAGGATATCGGTGATCAGACTGCCGCTTTCCCAATTCAGGTCGGCAAAATGGATCGGCGCCTGCGCGGCCGATGCCGGAAGTGACGAAACCAACACCGCACAGGTGGCCCAGGCAGCCAGCCACTGTCTAACTCGTTTCATGCGTTGCACCTCGTACCAGACACAGCGATAGCTCAACGGTCCTGCGTAACCGGACGCAAGCCTCTGATTAGTTCAGTCAACTCACTGTAGCCGAGGTTCCACGCAGACCTTGCGAAAACCGTTAGCAGGGCGCAAAACCCGAACGCTGTGTCAGCCCGCCTATCACATCCATCGGGCAGACGAGGTGCACATCACTCGCTGGCCTTGAAGGTGACGAGTTCACCTTTGCGCCACTTGGCGGCTTTGGCGGTCACGGCCTTGAGGGTCTTGGTCAGGCCCTCGTGCAACTGCTCGTTGGCGGCGAAAACAGTCAGCACGCTGTGCCCTTCCTTGAACAGGATCGCGTGGCCACCGGGGGTGGCCACGAAGGCGTAATCCCCAAGGCCATAGACCGTCAGCTTGATATCGCGAAAGCGGATTTCAAACTTGCCACCTTCACGGCTGGGCAATACCGCTGCACGAAAATGATCACCGACTTTGAGTTCAAGCCTGGGTTTGTCATCGACCACCAGGGCCGATTCAGTATCGATTTCGGCAACATAAATACCTTCGGCGGTTTGCTCGGTGATGTAGACGAAGCGCGACTGGAACTGCTTGACCAGCTTTGCCCGCAGATCACCAAGTACGAATAACGCATGCATGTCGAGATTACTTACTGCCAAGGAAACATCCCCATCTTTGTAAACGGCCCGCCCTCTGAAAAGGACGGACCACGAGAACCCGTGCCGACTGTGTGTGTCGCAGTGGACCTGTAACTGAAAATTCGAAGTGAACGGCGTGCCCTGCCCCGGGGCGAGAGAAGACTAAAGGATTGCCACTCTCGCCGTCTTTCCCGCGGGGTCGTCAGAGGCTGAAGGAAAACGCCACTCTGAGCATCGGAAAAGGTGGGACTACTAACTTTAGGGAAATTTCTCACTTAGAAAAGCATTTTTCTGACATCGAGGGCAAAAAAAATTGCTTTAGATAGGCACAGCCATCCACACGGTGCTGCCGATTCTAGAGCAGCCGCAGGCGTGGAGACTACTCAAAACACTCGGTAATTCGTCGGTAAACCATAGAAAAGGAATTCACATGGCCACTTTCACAACCCTGACCCAACCCCTCACCCCTTGCATCGCTGACAAGCCTGACGGGTTTGACCAAGTCCATTACCTGCCGGTTTCTTTGTTTCAACCGCGTTATCGGGTGGTTCTGGCCGGCAAGTGCTTTTTCCATATTGAAGAAACCTCGACTGGCCGTGTAAGAGGTTTCCGTACCGATCATAACGAGGCCTGTTACCTGGCCAGGCGTCTGGAACGAAGCGTTTGACCTGAGATACCACACGCCCATCACTTAACTCAGCCACGACAGGCAACTGCTGCCATACTGCCTGCCCAGCGAAGACCGTCCCCCATTGACGATCGCGCACCCATACTATGACTTGTGAAGGAAAGGCGCGACGTGACGGAATTTGATATTGGCGAGTTTTTCATCCGGGGTGAGGCCAGAGAGGTCGAAGGCGAATTCCAGGCTGTCATCGTGATGCGCGCCAAGCCCCCCTTGACCACCACCCGTTATCATCAGGTGGAAAAGGATCGCTGGTTCAAAACCCCCGAACTCGCCGCCGAGGCTGCGCGGGCAGCGGCAAAAGCCCTGAAACTCGCGGTGGATGAAGGCGCGTTGAAAGCCTGAACCCGATCGAACTCCTGACGGGCGTTTGCCTCAGATAAAGGGAAGCAACCGAGGCGCCATGACGGCGCCCGCCCAAAGGAGAACCCCATGGAACAGCCCTCGCACGAACTGAGTACCTTGTTCGATCAACTCGGCCTGCCTTCGGATGACAAAGCCATTGATGACTTCATCATGGCCCATCCGCTGGAGCCGGAGATCAAACTGGTGGAGGCCGGCTTCTGGTCGGAGCAACAGAAGGATCTACTGCGCGAATGGCTGCTCGCTGACGGCGAGGAGGCAGTGCTGGTGGATCAATTGAATGTCCGCTTGCACGACGGTAAATAACCCTCAACCCTTTAACCCCTGTGACAAGGGAGCTTGCTTCCGCTCGGCTGCGCAGCAGCCGTGCCCAGGCCCCCCAGCGCTGGCCAGCCTAGCGCGGCTTCTCGGGCTTATAACCCAGCCGCAAACCACCCCAATGACGCCCCTTGAGCATGATCGGCACGGAAAGGTCATGCATCAGCTCACCCGTGTCTCGAGTGTAGGTCTGCAACAGCACAGGCTGCTGGTGGCTACCGCAACGAATCCCGGTGCGGTCGGAGAATTTGCGTTTAGTGCGATTGTTCACCGTGTCCACTTGCGGATCACCGGTCAGGGGTTGGCTGAAGACCTTGTTGTGGGTCGGTACATAACCTTCCTGGGTACAGGCAATGGCAAATACCAGGCCTTCGTGCCGGGCGAGCAAAGGTTCCTGGATAGCTGGCAGGACCTGATCGGTGTAGCGGTCGAAACGGGTCTGGAACTTGGCGGGCTGGGTATTGGGGATGGGCTGGTAGCTGCGGTCGAACAGGTCCTCCAGGCTGACACGGCCCTGGTCAATGTCCGCCTCGAACTGGGCCGCGATCTGGCTCGCCCCTTCGCGCGCCAGGTCGTAGACCCGTTGGTGATAATCGTCCAGGCCAACCTCGGCCAGGCGTTCGCTGATGGTTTCGGCCTGGCCCTCCATTTGCACTGCCGCTTGGGCCAGGCGCTGGGTCTGCTGGTCGCTGATGGACAGGTCACTGCGCATCTGTTCGATGGCGTGAAACAGGCTGTCGAGTTGTTCGCGATTGGTGTCAGTGCCTTGGGCGATGGCACTGACCTGGGTTTCAACGCCGGCCGCCAGCCGGGCTATGTTTTCCAGGTGCTGACCGGTGTGCTCGACCTGCTGCACGCCACTGTCCAGGTCGCTGGCCAGTTGCCGGATCTGCTCCACCACCTGGGCGGTGCGCTGCTGGATATCCGCAACCATGACCCCGACCTCGCCGGTTGCCGCGGCCGTACGCCCGGCCAGTCCACGGACCTCGTCCGCCACCACCGCGAAGCCGCGACCGTGCTCACCGGCCCGTGCAGCTTCGATGGCCGCGTTGAGCGCCAGGAGGTTGGTCTGGCTGGCGATCGACTGAATCACCAGACTGACCCGCTGGATTTCATCGCTGCGCACGCTCAGCGCCTCGATCAACTCGCGGCTGTCGTTCGCGCGCTGGCTGAGCTGATGCATCCGGCTGATGGACTCCACCAGTTCGCTGCGCCCGGCAACGCTACTGCGATGGGCCTCACTGGCGGCACTCAGGGCCTGCTGGCTGAGTTGCGAGGTGGCCTGTTCAGTGGTGATCATCGATTCGGCATTACCGACGATCTGCGCCGCCGCGTCGAGCTGCGACTGGACCTTGCCAGCCAGTTGCTTGACCGAATAGGCGACGCCGGCCGCCGACAACGCGTTATGGCTGGTGGTGTAGGACAGATCACGGGTCAGCTCGGCCAACTTGTCCGCGGCTACCGGCTCAGGCGCGGCGGCCAGGCGCGAGCGCAGGCGCGGCAGCCAGACGATGAGCATCGCCAGGGGCAGGCCCAGATACAACGACCAGCCGCCCAACGTCATGCCGCACAGCAGCAATGTCAGCGCCAGACTCTGCAAGGTCGGCGTCAACCAGCGCGCCATGCTGTTGGTTACAGGCACCTGCACCTGCGCCGCATTCGCCACGGAACCGTCTGTCGCCATGTTGATCACCCACATTTCTCGTTGTTATGCCTGCATTAAACGCCACTACGGAGCCATTATCCATGGTCCATTAGTCGCGTTCTTGCGGGGGGTCAACGGAAGTAGACGAACAGGCGCAGACAAAAGCAAAAGATCGCAGCTTCCCGAAGAAAGCTGCGATCTTTTCTGAAACGCGGATCAGGCCTGACGCTGGTGCTTGTCGATCTGCTCGTGACGTTCCTGCGCTTCGATGCAGTACTTGGTGGTCGGGCTGATCAGCAGGCGCTTGAGGCCGATCGGCTCGCCGCTGTCATCACACCAGCCGAAGCTGTCGTCGTTGATACGGTCCAGGGCCTGCTCCAGTTGAGGCAGCATGCGCTGATCGCGATCGATGGCGTTGACCAGCCAGGTCCGCTCTTCTTCTACGGAAGCAGCGTCCGCCGGGTCGGCCGGGGTATCCAGGCTCTCAATGGCGATTCGGTTCTGTTCGATGCGCTCGTGGGTTTCCACTTTCATGTTCTGCAACAGCTTGGTGAAGAAAGCCAGCTGCTCGGCATTCATGTAGTCATCCGCCGGCATGGCCAGCAACTTTTCCTTTGTCATTGATTTCTCTATAAAAAAACGTGCATTAAGGCGAATTATGAAGCGTCCCGCAGCGCGCTGCCACGCTCATCGGGAAGGCGCCGTCTATTCCAAGCGCCACCCGGCACTCAATTTACGAGGGGCGGCAGTCTAAGGCCGAGTCGAAGCCTCAGCAACTGAAAACATAGGGAAAATGTCCGACAACCCTTCTAAATGTTCTCTGACAAGCTTTTGGCAGTCATCGGAGTGCGTTTATAACAAGAAATTCGATTCAATAGCTGTATCAAGAAGACAAATGGCAACGCCACGCGGGTCAGGCGTGGCGCTTTGTCGCAGCGTAAGGACCTTCAGCGTTTGAGTTTGCGCTTGTTGCGGTACTGGTCGATGACCACCGCCACCACAATGATCAAGCCCTTGATGATGTCCTGAATGTAGGCATCCACGCCGACGAACGTGAAGCCACTGGCCATGACCCCGAGGATCAGCGCGCCGATCACCGTTCCGGTGATGCGCCCCACCCCACCGGCCAGGCTGGTGCCGCCGATCACGGCCGCAGCAATCGCGTCCAGCTCATAGGACATGCCCATGCCGGCCTGCCCGGTGGCGGCCCGCGCCGAGGCCACCACCCCGGCCAGCCCCGCCAGCAGCCCGGCGATGCTGTAGACGATCACCAGATGGCGTTTGACGTTGATGCCCGAGGTGCGTGCCGCCTGCATGTTGCCGCCGATGGCGTAGGTGTACTTGCCGTACTTGGTGTAGCGCAGGGCAATATGGAAGATCACCGCCACCACCAGGAAAATGATCACCGGCATGGCGCCATGGCCGATGGCGGTATAGGAATCGGACAACATGCTCACCGGCTGGCCTTCGGTGTAGTAACGCGCCAGACCGCGGGCCGAGACCATCATGCCGAGGGTGGCAATAAAGGGCGGGATACCCGTGATGGCGATGATGCTGCCGTTGATCGCTCCGGCCAACAGCCCAACGCCCAACCCCGCCACCACCGGTATCCACACCGGTAAGTCAGTCAGGGAGGGAAACACCGCCCGGGTGAAATCCGAGGTTTGGGCCAGGCTGGCAGCGATCATGGCTGACAACGCCAGCACCGAGCCGGACGACAGGTCGATACCGGTGGTGATGATCACCTGGGTCACACCGATGGCCAGCAGACCGATGATCGACACTTGCAGGATCATCAGCACCAGGCGCTGGGAGTTCATCAGGAAACTCTGGTCGCGCATGATCCAGCCAAACACTTCGAACACCAGGCCGATGCCGATCAGCACCAGGAAGATACTCAGTTCCGTCGGCAGCCGCCGACGCGTCCTGGCCGGTGCGGCCGCGGGTTTGTTTTCCAGTATCGCGTTCATAGCATTCACCTTTTTCTCTGTGGCGAGCTTGCGCCCTCTATTATCAGGACAGGCCAGAAGCCAACTGCATTACCCGCTCCTGGGTCGCCTCGCTACGGTCCAGCGTGCCCATCAGGTCACCTTCATGCATCACCATCACCCGGTCGCTCATGCCCAGTACTTCCGGCAGTTCCGAAGAAATCATGATCACCGCCATGCCTTCGCTGGCGAGGTAGGAAATGAGCCGGTAGATCTCGGCCTTGGCGCCAACGTCGATGCCACGGGTCGGCTCGTCGAGGATCAGGATGCGTGGGTTGGTCATCAGCCAGCGGGCCAGCAGGGCCTTCTGTTGGTTGCCGCCGGACAAGGTGTCGATGCACTGTTCCAGGGACGGAGTCTTGACCCGCAACTTCTTGCACATGTCTTCGCACAACGCGCGCAAGGCTTTCTGCTGGATGAAGCCGTTGCCGACGTAATGGGGCAACACGGCCATTTCCATGTTTTCCAGCACCGACAGGCACGGGAACAGGCCACTGAGCTTGCGATCCTCGGTCAACAGCGCGAACCCCTTCTCGATGGCCATGTGCGGGTCGCTGATGCGCACCGGTTGCCCGTCGAGCAGGATCTCGCCGCCCGTGCTGGGCGTCACGCCGAAGATCGCCTCGGCCACGTTGGTCCGGCCCGAGCCCATCAGCCCGGCAATGCCCAGGATTTCTCCGGCATGCAAGTCGAAGGACACATTCTTGAAAATGCCCTCCAGGCTCAAATCACGCACCGACAGCACCAGATCGCCGATGGGCTTGTCCCGTTCCGGGAACAACTGGCTCAGTTCGCGCCCGACCATCATTGATATCAGGCTGTCGCCGTCCATGCTGTCGGCCCGTTGCAGGCCGATGTAGGCGCCGTCACGAAACACCGCCACTTCATCGGCGATGGCGAACACTTCGTTCATTTTATGGGTGATGTAGATGATGCCCTTACCCTGAGACTTGAGGTCGGCGATGATCGAAAACAGATGGGCGACCTCCGTCTCGGTGATGGCCGAGGTCGGCTCATCCATGATCAGAATGTCAGAGTCGTAGGACACCGCCTTGGCGATCTCGACCATCTGCCGCTCGGCAATGCTCAGGTTGCCCACCTGCTCTTCAGGATCGAGGTTGATACGCAGGCGCTCCAGCAACTTGGCGGTGCAGCGGTGCATTTCCCCGTGATCGACCATATGCAAGCCGTTGAGCTGCTCGCGGCCGATCCAGATGTTTTCAGCGATGCTCATGTGGGGCATCAGGTTCAGTTCCTGGTGGATCATCGCGATGCCGGCCTGCAGGGCTGCCAGAGGTGTGTCGAACTTCACCGGCTTGCCCCGCAGGCGCAGTTCACCGGCGTCCGGCTGGTAGATGCCGGCCACGATTTTCATCAGGGTGGATTTGCCCGCACCGTTCTCGCCCATCAAAGCCAGCACGGAACCGGGGCGCACCCGCAATTGCACATCCGACAGGGCCACCACGCCGGGAAAGCCTTTGCTGACGTTGACGACTTCCAGCAGATACGGTTCATCAGGCATTACGTCCGGCCGGAAAGTCATCGCCGGGGCGCTCGAAGCAGTCGCTGAAGCGAACATGATCAGGTACTCCCTCGGCAAGGTCAGTGGGCGACCTCGCCTGTTTATTGTTGTGGTAGCAGTACGTTAAACGTCACTTGAACTGATCGACGTTTTCCGGCGTGATCAGGCGATACGGCACCCATACGGCCTGCTCGACCGGCTGTTTCTTGACCATTTTCACCGCCGTATCAATGGAGCCGTCGGCCTGGCCCTTGGCGTCCTGGAACACCGAGACCGCCATCTCGCCTTTCTTCACGGCGTTCAGGCCGTCCGGCGTGCCATCGACCCCGGCGATCAGTACGCTGCCTTTCTCCTTGCCGGCACCCTTGAGTGCCATGGCCGCGCCGATGGCCATTTCGTCATTGTTGGAGACCACGGCATTGAACTCGCGGCCCTGAGTCAGCCAGTCGTTCACCAGTGTCATGCCTTTATCCCGCGACCAGATACCGGTCTGCTCTTGTTCGATCTTGATGTCGGGGTACTTGGCCAGCACTTCCTTGACACCCTTGGTGCGGTTGGTGGTGGAGTTGTTCGCCAGGTCACCCAGCAGAATCACGATGTTGCCCTTGCCCGACATTTTGTCGGCCAGGTATTGCATTTGCATCCGGCCGGCTTCCAGATCGTCGGACGCCACGGTCACCACGCCTGCGGGCAGTTTCAGGTCGTCGGGACGGCGATTGACGTACACCAACGGGATCCCGGCGGCGACCGCGGCCTTGGTAATGCGCTGGGTGGCGGCAGTGTCCACCGGGTTGACGATGATTGCGTCGACCTTCTGGCTGATAAAGCTTTCCACCTGGCTCAGTTGCTTGACCACATCACTGCGTGCGTCTTCGAACTGCAAGGTGACGCCATCCGGCAGGGACTTGGCTTTGCTGTCCATCGACTCACGCAGGTACGTCAGCCAGGTGTCATCGAACTGGGACATGCTGACGCCGATCTTCAGGTCCGCCAGGGCGACGCCGCTGGTGAGCATCAACGACAGGGCCAGCGAGGCGATACGGGTCTTGGTCTTCATGAACGGTCTTTCTCCACTTTTTTGTTGGTTTTATGGATAAGGCGTGATGGATCTCAGGAACGGGGCAAACGCACGATGGGCGCACCGGGCATGCAACACACCACGGTGCCGTTGCGCTGAATGCACAGGGATTCGAACAGGGGAAGGATTGCGCAAAGGCGCAGCGAGCGTGGCAGGTGAAACGCAGAACGGCTGAAGGTTTTCATCGACGGTACCTGGCTGTGTTTCTTGTTTTTGTTTTGTCCGTCATTTGCTCAAGGCTGACTTGGCAAAAGACGAACAGGGGTGTCGGTAACCTGGAATCGACTTTATTGGAAAATATTTTCCATATCAACTAATTTTAGAATTTTATTCGTTTTTTATTCCATGGCCGACAGACGTGGCCAAAACCACCACTTCGCCCTGCTCGGCGCTCAGCCTTGCAGCGTCGAGGATGCGAGTGGTCGCCAGGGCATCACGGGCCTCCACCGGCAAAGGACCAACGCCTTGCAACGCGGTTTGCAGACGCTGGTAGAACGTCATCCAGCAGCCGCGCTCCGATGCCACACGCTCGCGCTCGCTGCCTTGCTCGAACCAGCCCCAGCGCCGATGCTCTTCGCTCCCCCAGCGCTCACCCTCGGTCGCCGGGCTCAACCCGGCCAGCGCCTGGGCCTCCTGGCCGTCCAGGCCTTCGACGGTGTAACAGCCCCCGGTGCCGCTGACCCGAAAGCGCGGGCGCGGTGCGTTTTGCAGGCAACTGCCGCTCAGGTGGGAAAGCACGCCGCTGGCATGGGTCAGGGAGATAAAAAAGCCATTGTCGAACGCCTGGCCGGGTTGCCGGTAATCCAACTCGGCGTAAACCCTGGTCACCGGGCCGAACAGTTGCAGCGCCTGGTCCACCAGATGGCTGCCCAGGTCCCGCAAAAACCCGCCGCCGCTGCCTTTGCCGACCGATGTTGGCGAATAACGCTCGACGCTGGACTCAAAGCGAATGACCTGCCCCAGCGCACCGGACTCCAACAGTTTGCGCAAGGTCAGGTAGTCCGAATCCCAGCGGCGGTTCTGATACACGGTCAGCGGCACGTTGCGCTGCTCGGCAGCCAGGACCATCGCCTCGGCCTGTGCGGCATCAAGGGCGAAAGGTTTGTCGCTGACCACTGCAATACCCAGTTCAATGGCCTGCATGACCACGGCCGGGCGACCGTCCAGCGGCGTGGACACCACCACCGCATCGACGCCTGCGGCCACCAACTGTTCGAGGGTATCGAAGGCTTGGGCGTGCGGGTGCTCGCTCGCCAGTTGCTGGCGCCGCTCAGCGGACCGCGTCACCACGCCGACAAACGTAGCCCCGGGCAGACTGCTGATCAGCGGCGCATGGAAAAACCGTCCGCCCTTGCCGTAGCCTACTAGTCCGATTCGCATGAAAGCTCCTGGTTAATCACTGAATGAATGCAACCCCTGTGGGAGCTGAGCTTGCTCGCGATGGCGGTGGATCAGCTTGCATTGATGCTGAGTGTGCCGCCGTCATCGCGAGCAAGCTCGGCTCCCACAGGCGCTCTTGGCTGCTCACAGATTCGGCGTCCGCCACCGAATCCTTGTGGGAGTACCTTCAGGTCAATCCGCTCCCACAGCGGATTGTGGTTAGCCGTAGAAACGCGGGCGTTCGGGCAGTTCGACCTTGACGATCTGCCCACTCTGCTGCGCTTGAACACAGGCATCCGCCGCCACTGCCGCGGCGAACCCGTCCCAGGCCGACGGCCCGCCCACCTGTCCGGCGCGCACGCCGTCGATGAAGGCCTGCAATTCGACGTCGTAGGCCGCGATGAAACGATCCTTCCAGTCCATCAGGATCGCATTGGACAGCTTGGCGCCACTGCGCAGTTGCACCTGGGACGGCTCTGGGAGTTTGGCGATGCCCGTCTCCCCCACCACTTCGCACTGGATGTCGTAGCCATATTGGCAATTGACGAAAACCTCCACATCGATGCGCGTGCCCTTGGCGGTTTCCAGTAACACGATCTGCGGATCGCGCAGGTGCGCCAGCGCCTTGCTGGTCTTGCGCGGGAATACCACCTGCACCGAAACGTAGTCATCGGCCAGCAGCCAGCGCAACACATCCAGCTCATGGATCAGTGTGTCGGTGATCGCCATGTCGGTCTTGTAGTTCTCCCCCACGCTCGGATTGCGATGCGCGCAGTGCAGCATCAGCGGTTCGCCGATCTGACCGCTGTCGATCACCGCCTTGAGCGCTCGATAGCCTTCATCGTAAGGGCGCATGAAACCGACCTGAACCAGCCGCTTGCCATGGGCGACTTCGGCTTCGACGATCTTGCGACAGCCTTCGGCCGTGACCGCCAGGGGCTTTTCACAGAACACCGGTTTACCCGCCGCGATTGCCGCCAGCACGAACTCTTCGTGGCTCGGCCCCCAGGAAGTGACCAGGACCGCCTCCACGTCCGGCGCACTGATCAAGGCATGCCCGTCGGGATACACCTCGGCGGTCAGTTTCAAGTCGGCCAGCACCTTCGCCGCCTGGGCGAGGTTGATGTCGGTCACCGCCACCACCTGGCTGTTGAGCAAGGTCTGGCTGCAACGACGGATATGGTCCTGGCCGATGGCCCCGGTGCCGATGACGCCCAGCTTCAAAGACATGAAAAACTCCTTTCGTAGGGTTGGGGCTGTTAATACTGGCGAGCCTCGGCCAGTCGTTCATTGAGGGTTTTGGCGGCCGCATCGGTGCGCGCGCTGGTGGAGACTTGCGCCACGCCGACCCGCCACCAGGACAGGTAGCTGTGGATCATGGTCTTGGGCAAGACCTTGATATCGATGAGCGTCGAGACCGTTTGCAGCCGCGCATCGGCCAGGGCCGCGTGGAGTTCGTCGAGGGTCTTGACCTTGTATGTCTTGCAGCCGTAGGCCGCCGCGCTCATGGCGAAGTCCACCGGCACGAAGCCGCCATCGAGCTTGCCGGTGTCCGGGTTGCGGAAGCGGAACTCGGTGCCGAAGCTGTCCATGCCGTTGCCCATCTGCAAATTGTTGATGCAACCGAACGTCATGTTGTCCAGCAGCACCACATTGATCTTGCGACGCTCCTGGATCGAGGTCGCCAGCTCCGAATGCAGCATCATGTAGGAGCCGTCACCCACCAGGGCATAGACCTCTTTGTCGGGTTCGGCCAGCTTCACGCCCAGCGCCGCGTTTACCTCATAACCCATGCACGAATAGCCGTATTCGACGTGATAGGTGTTGACCCCCTTGCTGCGCCAGCTGCGCTGCAAGTCGCCGGGCAGGCTGCCGGCGGCGGCAACGATGATCGCCTCATCGGCCAGGGTTTGGTTGAGGGTGCCCAGCACGCGGCTCTGGGTCAGGCAGGAACCGGTGAGTTCGATGAATTCACGAAACACCGCCGGGTCCAGGTGATCGTTGATCTCTGGGACGAAGTCCTGGGTCTGGAAGTCAGCCTGATAGATCCGGTCCACTTCGGCATCCAGTTGGGCTTTGGCATCGGCGATCTGCCCGCCCCATTCGGCACGATAGTCACCCATCGCGGCGGACAAAGCCTGCAGGCCTGAGCGCGCGTCGGCCAGCAGTTGCACACCGTCAAGCTTCAAGGCATCGCAAGGGCTGATGTTGAGGTTGAGAAACTGCACATCCGGATGCTGGAACAGCCATTTGGACCCGGTGGTGAAATCGCTGTAGCGGGTGCCGATACCAATGATCAGGTCCGCTTCCTTGGCCAGCAGGTTCGCCGCCAGGCAACCGGTTTCACCGACGCCTCCGACGTTCAGTGGATGACTGGACACCACCGCGCTCTTGCCAGCCTGGGTCTCGGCAAAGGGGATTTCGAAGCGCTCGGCAAAAGCCTGCAACGCTGCGTTGGCTCCGGCGTATTTCACCCCGCCGCCGCAGATGATCAGCGGCTTGCGCTTGCCCTTGAGCAGCGCCTGGGCATCGCCGAGCATGGCTTCGGTGGCCGGGCGACGGTCGATGCGGTGAACGCGCTTTTGCAGAAAGTAATCGGGGTAATCGTAGGCTTCGGCCTGCACGTCCTGGGGCAACGCCAGGGTCACCGCGCCGGTTTCGGCCGGGTCGGTGAGCACGCGCATGGCGTGGATCGCGGCGCTCATCAGTTGCTCGGGGCGGTTGATGCGATCCCAGTATTTGCTCACGGCCTTGAACGCATCGTTGGTGCTGATGCTCAGGTCATGGAACTGTTCGATCTGCTGCAGCACCGGGTCCGGCTGGCGACTGGCGTAGACATCACCAGGCAACAGCAGCAACGGGATGCGATTGGCCGTCGCGGTGGCGGCGGCGGTCAGCATGTTCGCCGCGCCGGGGCCGACCGACGAAGTACAGGCGTAGATTTTGCGGCGCAGATGCTGCTTGGCGAAACCGATGGCAGCGTGGGCCATGCCCTGCTCGTTGCGACCCTGATGGACCACCAGGTCACCGCTGTCCTGCTCCAGCGCCTGACCCAGGCCCAGCACATTGCCGTGGCCAAAAATCGTAAAGACCCCGGCGACGAATTTGCTCTGGACGCCATCGACCTCGACGTACTGGTTATCGAGGAATTTCACCAGGGCCTGGGCCATGGTCAGTCGTGTTGTGGTCATGCTTGCACCTTGTCTGGAATGCAAATTTGGCGGCTGGCTCAGTCCACTGTGGGAGCGAGCTTGCTCGCGATAACAGTATTTCAGGCGACTTATCTGTTGAATGTGCTGCCGCCATCGCGAGCAAGCTCGCTCCCACAGGGGGGCTTCGTCATACTTGAAAGTCGGGTCAGGCCTGGGAGCTTTGCAGATGGTTCATGCTCGCCCCCAATGCCTGGCGGATGTCGGCCAGTTCATGAATGCTCTGGGCAAAGGGTTCGAAGGACAGGTAGCCCTCGTAACCACCGGCCCGCAACGCCTCGATCTGCGCGGCATTGCCGAGGATATCGGCCTCGCCCACCAGCACGCGGTGGCCGTCGCGGATGGTCGTCAAGGGTGCCTGGGCATCCTCGACACCGGAGATGTGCACCAGCCCGGTCAGCTCGGGGAAAAATTCCTGCTCACCGGCCAGGTGATGATGAAAGGTGTCATGCACCAGACGGAACACATCCAGCCCGCCAATGGCCTTGATCGCTTCCACTGCCGTGCGCTTGCGCCGCAGCGAACACTCTTCAAACCCCAACGGCTCGATGAAACCGTAGATGCCGAAAGCCCGCAGGATCGGCGCCAGTTCACTGAGGGCCGTGCGCAGCCCCGCGGCGCGTTCGACCTCGCCGCGCGGGTCGTCGCGCTCGTTGAGCGGGCACATCACCAGCCCCTCGGCGCCGCATTCGCGAGCATAGTCAGCCAGGCGCACGGCTTGGGCGCGGCGTTCTTCATTCCACACGTCGAAGGGGTACAGGGCGTTGATCGACAGCACCTTGATGCCCCGCGCCTCGCACAACTCACGCACGCGGGCCGGCGGCATGCCGTCTTCGATCTCGACGCCCTTCAGATCGTTACGGATCTCGATGGCATCGGTTTTCAGCGCCAGGGCCAGGTCAATGAAATCGGGCAGTGACAGGCGCGGAGCAACCATTCGGTTCAAGGCAAAACGCAGGGGCTTGTTCATTGTTGTTATCCCTCCGGCATTCATAAACGGTTATTGGGCAGTCGGCATGCTGAACTCGGGGCCCTTGGCGATGCTGTCGGGCCAGCGCTGCATCACGCTTTTGTAGCGGCTGTAGAAGCGCAAACCTTCTTCACCGTAGGCATGGTGATCGCCAAACAGCGAGCGCTTCCAGCCGCCAAAGGAATGCCAGGCCATCGGCACCGGAATCGGCACGTTGATGCCCACCATGCCGACCTTGATGCTGCGGGCAAACGCCCGGGCAATGCCGCCGTCACGGGTGAAGCAGGACACGCCGTTGCCGAACTCGTGAGCATTGATCAAGGCCACGGCGCTGGCGAAATCCGCCACGCGAACGATGCCCAGCACCGGGCCGAAGATCTCTTGCTGGTAGATGCTCATCTGGGCGCTGACCTGGTCGAACAGCGTCGCGCCGACAAAGAACCCCTGCTCGGCCCCCGGCACCTTGAAACCACGGCCGTCGACGATCAGGCGCGCGCCCTCGGCGACCCCGGCGTCGATGAAGCCTTCGACCTTGGCCTTGTGCTCGGCGGTCACCAGCGGCCCCATGTCGGTGCCGGGTTGCTGGCCGTTGCCGATCTTCAACTGATCGATGCGCGGCAACAGTTTGGCAATCAATTCATCGCCCACGTCCCCCACCGCCACGGCAATGGAAATCGCCATGCAGCGTTCACCGGCCGAGCCGTAGGCCGCGCCGATCAATGCGTCCGCCGCCTGGTCGAGGTCGGCGTCGGGCATGACGATCATGTGATTTTTCGCCCCGCCAAGCGCCTGCACGCGCTTGCCGTTCGCCGTGCCCTGCTGGTGGATGTACTCGGCAATCGGCGTGGAGCCGACGAAAGAAATCGCCTCGATGTGCGGGTGCTGCAACAGCGCATCTACCGCCACTTTGTCGCCCTGGACCACGTTGAACACACCGTCCGGCAACCCGGCCTCCGTCAACAGCCGAGCCATCAGCAAACTGGCGGACGGGTCACGCTCCGAAGGCTTGAGGATGAAACAGTTACCGGCGACCAGTGCCAGGGGAATCATCCACAGCGGCACCATCACCGGAAAATTGAACGGCGTGACTCCGGCACACACACCCAAGGGTTGGCGCAGGTTCCAGTTGTCGATGCCGCCGCCGATGTTGTCACTGAAATCGGTCTTGAGCAGGCTCGGCGCGCCGCAGGCGTACTCGACGATCTCGATGCCGCGGGTGACTTCGCCATGGGCGTCGGACAGCACCTTGCCGTGCTCGCGACTGATGATCTGCGCCAGTTCGTCGTGATGGCGGTCGAGCAATTCCTTGAACTTGAACATCACCCGCGAACGGCGCAATGACGATTGCTCGGACCAGCCCGGGAATGCCGCCAGCGCCGAGGCCACCGCGGCCTCGACGGTGCCCGGTTCGGCCAGCGCCACCCGGGCCTGTATCGCGCCGGTGGCCGGGTTGAAGACGTTGCTGAACCGCACCGTGTCGCTGTCCTGCACTCGACCGTTGATGTAATGGCCTACTACCGGGGCATCGCTCATTGTTCTTGTTCTCCGTGCAAAGGGTGGAAATCAGAGATCAAGCAGCCAACTGTGCTGCGGATCGTTATGGAACTGCCAGACCCGCTTCGGGCCGGCCATGACGTTCAGGTAATACGACTCGTACCCGTAGGGCACGCTGACCGGGTGGTAACCCTTGGGCACCACCACCAGGTCGCTGTTTTCCACGGCCATGGCCTGGTCGATGCTGCGGTCGTCGGTATAGACCCGCTGGAACACGAAGCCCTGGGACGGGTTGACCTGGTGGTAATAGGTTTCTTCCAGAAAGCTTTGGTGCGGCAGGTCGTCGGTGTCGTGCTTGTGGGGTGGGTAGCTCGACGAATGCCCCGACGGCGTGCGCACTTCCACCACCAGCAGCGAGTGGGCCGGCTCACTGTCGGGCAGGATGTCGCAGACATAGCGGGTGTTGGCGCCCTTGCCGCGCACGCTGCGCTTCATGCTGTCCGGGCGGATCAGCCGCGGACCGTAACTGTTTTGCGCAGAACCCGGCGCAGCACACACGGCAATCTGTACATCGCTCAGGGCGGTGACCTGGGCCTGGCTGCCGGGCGGCAGATACGCGGCGTAGGGCGATTTATCCTCGAACACCGACAGGCGATCACCGAGGTTGTCCCAATCGAAGGCACCCTGCCCCGGTGCTTCACCCTTGAGACTGATGCGCCCGCTGAGCAAGACCAGGCACAGTTCCTTGTCGGCGGCAGCCACCGGGAGCTTTTCACCAAGGCTCAAGCGGTAGGCGGCAAACCCGACATACTCCAATTCGCCGGCGGGTAGCTGGACCATGGTCTGGCCGCTTGGCTGGCTTTTGATCAACAGGCTCATGACGCAGTCCTCTCTTGCAGCAAGGCGCGCAGGGTGTCGTAGCCTTTCTTGGCGTAGGCATAACTCGGTGCCACGGCCGGATCCTGTTCGGCTTCGACCACCAGCCAGCCGTGATAGTCGGCGGCCAGCAGCACGTCCAGCAACGCGGCAAAGTCGATGTCACCATCACCCGGTACGGTGAAGGTGCCGTTGACGATGCAGTCGGGGAAACTCCAGAGGTTGTTGCGCGCCAGTTGCACCACAGGCTTGCGCACGTCCTTGAAATGCACATGGCAAATGCGCTCGATGTGCTTGCGTAACACCTGCAAGGGTTCGCCGCCGCCCATGTAACAGTGGCCCGAGTCAAACAGCAGGCCAACCTCACTGCCGGTCAGGGCCATTAGTTTGTCGATGTCCGAAGGCGATTCGACATAGGCGCCCATATGATGGTGATACGCCAGGCGCACACCTCGGGACAGGGTGAAGCGCGCCAGTTCGGTGAGTTTTTCGGCATAGTCTTGCCAGGCTTCGTCCGTGTGAAAACGCGGTCGCTCGATCAGTGGGATGCGCTGGCCTTGAATGGAATCGGCCACCTCGCCGTACACCAGCACCGTCGCACCGTTTTGCGCCAGCAATTCGACATGGCTGGCGATGGCATCGATCTCTTCGGCCGCCGAGCGCCGGGCCAGACGACTGGAATACCAGCCGGAGACCAGCGCCAGGTCATAGGGCCGCAGCACATCGCCAACGCCCTTGGCATCCTTGGGAAATTTGCCGTTGAGCTCGAAACCTTCGTAACCGATTTCCTTGCCTTCGCTCAGCGCCGTACTCAACGGCGTCTCGCCACCCAACGATGGCAGATCGTCGTTGCTCCAGGAAATCGGGTTGATGCCAATTCGAATTGCGGGCATGGCTGCACCTTTTATTGTTTTTACCTAACCATTGAAGGCGGCGATGAACCCTGTGGGAGCGAGCCTGCTCGCGATAGCGGTGTGTCAGGCGACTTAATGTTGACTATCAGTCCGCTATCGCGAGCAGGCTCGCTCCCACAGGATCAGTGTTCACAGCTTCTAACTTCGCGCAGCACGCCACGCTTCGATCAACTCCACAAACCTACCCTGCACCTGCCGGATCAACGTTTCATCGTCGATTTCCCCGGCCAGCCAGGCACGACTCGGTTCCTGGAAGATTGTCCGTCCGACGGCAAATCCACGGCAGGTTGTGCTCTGGCTGGCCTGGCGGAAACCCTCGGCCAGCACGGCGGCCGGGGCGTTGAGGCCCAGCAGTACCACACCTCGGCAATAGGGATCACGCTGTTGAATCAGCTCATCAAGTTGCTTCCATTCGTCTGCCGTCTGGGCTTCGATTTTCCACCAGGCCGGAAAGATGCCCAGGTTGTAGAGGCGTTTGAGGGCGCGATACAGCACGTCCGGGTGCGGCGACGGATGATCCTTGGGTGGAATGACTTCCAGCAGCAGTTCATGGCCGCTGACCTGGGACGCCTGATACAGCGCCATGAGTTGCGCCTCCTGTTCCAGGCGCAGCAGCGGTTCGTCGTCGGGGTGAAATTGCACCAGGCACTTGATGATCTGTTCCTGTGGCCAGGCGATCAGGTTGCTGCCGATAGAGCGCCCATGTTCGAACGCCAGCGGCCGTGAACCCTGCACCTCCACTGGTCGGGCAACCCACCAGTCACGTCCAGTGGCGGCGTTCAGCGAGTCCTGGCCGAAACGTTGGTCGGCCAGCAGACCGACATCGGCCTCGATGCCCTGACGTTTCAGGTCGGCTTCGACCCGTTCCACGGCCTGGATGAACAGTTGCTTGAGTTCGCTGATAGCGCCCAGCTCACGCCCGCCTTTATGGGCCAGTTCCACCAGTTGCCAGCGATGATCGAAGGCAAAGATGAACAGTTGCTTCCACTGTTTGCGCGGCACGCTGACCTGATGCAGACGTTGCAATGCCACGTCTCGATCCGGCCGGGTAATCGGCACCGGGCTATTGAACAGATAGTCGAGTTCAGCCCGGGTCGGCATCGCTGGGGCACAGGCATGGCGCGACACCACCAGGCCACCGCAGGCATTGGCCAGCTGGCAGCAGCGTTCATCACTGGCGTCCTCCAGCCAACCGGCGAGAAAGCCCGACATGAACGCATCACCTGCACCTAATACATTCAGGACTTCGACACGAACCCCGGGATAAATGGCGCCGTCTTCAAGTCGGTTAGGGATGGCGCCGTGGATCACCGTGCAACCTTGCGGGCCGAGCTTGACCACCAAGGTCGCCGCCGTCAGCGAGCGCACGGTACGCAACGCGCTCAGCAGATCTTCGCTGCCGCCGGCGATCAGGAATTCTTCTTCGGTGCCGACGATCAGGTCGAAACGCGGCAGGATGCTTTGCACATGCTGGCTGACTTTCTGGTCGGCGACGAAACGGGTTTCCCCATCGGCCTTGCCCGCCAGGCCCCAGAGCACCGGGCGATAATCGATGTCCAAGACGCGTTTGACGTTGTGTCTCTCGGCGTAATCCAACGCCTGGGTGCTGGCCTTGTAGACACTTTCGGTAGAGAAATGCGTGCCGGTGATCAGCAGCGCCTTGCTGGAGGCAATGAACGTTTCATTGATGTCCACGGCGCGCAGCGCCATGTCGGCGCAGTTTTCCCGGTAGAACACCAGGGGAAAGGTTTCCCGGTCCTTGATACCCAGCAGGACCATGGCCGTCAGGCGTTCAGGGTCGACCTTGATGCCGCTGACGTCGCAGCCTTCGCGGGCCAGGGACTCCACCAGGAAACGGCCCATATGATCGTCCCCTACCCGGCTCAGCATCGCCGACCTGAGCCCTAACCGCGCGGTGCCGAAGGCGATGTTGGCCGACGAGCCACCCAGGTATTTGGCGAAGCTTGCGACATCTTCCAGGCGCGCTCCGACTTGCTGCGCGTAGAGGTCGACGCCCAGGCGTCCCAGGCAGATCACATCCAATTGACGCCCACTGGCAAAACGAGTCTGGCCCATGCTGGCTCCTGTTATTTTTATCAGCCCGCGCTTGCCACCGAAACCGGCGCCAACGCTCTTGGTGGATGCAGACTAAAACGAGCAGCGGCCAATAATCAATAATTATTCTATAAATTTTTTACGTGGAATATTTTTTCCAATACGCTATCACTGAAGCGCGCCAGACGCGGTGCATCGTTTCAGCAGGTGTCGCAACGTTGTCTGCTCATGATTTTCCCCGCGCCTACGCTGTAGACTGCGATCAGCCAACCTATTGTCGAGGGCAGGCCCTTTTCCCGGGCCGCCCTATAAGAACAAGCCAGAAGGATTTTCTATGACCCGCCCCGATCTGCCGGCGCCGTCCGAGAGCGCGTCCGAACCCGCCCTTTCAAGCCCACCGATCAATGCCGAGCGCCTGCTGCAACTGATTACCGACGAGTATGAAAGCCTGCCGCGACAGCTCAAACGCATCGCCAGCTACATGAGCCAGCAAAGCGACCGGATCATGGTCGATCGCATCAGCGACATTGCGCGCGAATGCGAAGTGCATCCCTCGGCCATCGTGCGGTTTTCCCAGCGCTTCGGCTTCAGCGGGTTCAGCGAAATGCAGGCCTTGTTTCGCGAGGCCTATACCCACAAGACCACGCCGGTGCAGAACTACCAGCAGCGCATCCGCAGCATGATCGCCAACAAGTCGCAGAAAGCCAGCGGCGGCGACCTGGCGCGCGAATGCGTCAACGCCACCCTCTCGGGCATCGAGCGTCTGGGCCTGGAGCTGGACGATCAAGCCTTCGACAAAGCCGTAGACCTGGTGGTCAACGCCGACAACATCTATGTGGTCGGCGTGCGACGCTCGTTCGCGGTGGCCGATTACCTGGTCTATAACCTGCAACACACCAACAAGCGCATCCATCTGGTGTCCGGCCTGGGGGGCAGTTATCGCGAGCAAATGCGCAGCGTGCGGGCCAACGACCTGGTGATCGCGATCAGCTTTACGCCCTACGGCAAGGAAACCCAGCACTGCCTGCGCATTGCCCAGCATCATCAGGCCAAGACGCTGATCATCACCGACAGCAACCTGTCGCCCCTGGCCAAACGGGCCAATGCGGTACTGTTGGTGAACGAAGGCAGCTCTTTCGCCTTCCGCTCGTTGAGTGCCACGTTGTGCCTGTGCCAGGCGTTGTTCATCGCCGTGGCTTACCGACTGGAACTCAAGGTCGATGAAATCCATGAACAGGTCGGGTTCGAGGATTAACCCCGCAAGATTCTTCTGAAGGAGACGTCATGAAACTGATCGGCATGCTGGACTCGCCCTACGTGCGACGCGTCGCCATTTCCGCCAAGTGCCTGGGGGTTGCCCTGGAACACGAGTCCGTTTCGGTGTTCAGGCATTTCGAACAGTTCCAGCGCATCAACCCGGTGGTCAAGGCACCGACCCTGGTGCTCAACGATGGCAACGTGCTGATGGATTCCACGTTGATCATCGACTACCTCGAAGCCTTGGCCGCGCCGGGCAAAAGCCTGATGCCGGTCGACAGTGGGCAACGGCTGCGCGCATTGCGCGTGATTGGCCTGGCCCTGGCGGCGTGCGAGAAGTCGGTGCAGATCTACTACGAACGCAACCTTCGGCCGACAGAAATCC
This sequence comes from Pseudomonas sp. P105, assembly GCF_032614175.1. Classification (NCBI taxonomy): domain Bacteria; kingdom Pseudomonadati; phylum Pseudomonadota; class Gammaproteobacteria; order Pseudomonadales; family Pseudomonadaceae; genus Pseudomonas; species Pseudomonas sp. P105. The sequence goes on along the minus strand of NZ_CP126693.1, from coordinate 2,447,327 downwards.
AACACGCCCCCTGGGTCGAACGCGTGGAAGGCCAACTGGCGGCGGCCTATGACATGCTCGAACAGGAACTGGTGAAACAGCCCCTGACCACCGATGGCACCCTCGATCAGGCGGGCATCACCGTGGCAGTGGCCTGGAGCTTCACCAACCTGGTGGTGCCGGATCAGGTGCAGGGCAAGTCATTTCCGTCGATCAGCGCGTTTACCGCCTATGCCGAAGGGTTGGAGGCGTTTGTCAGCACGCCGATGGTATAGCGGACGAGCGCGGCTTGTGTGGGAGCGGGCTTGCTCGCGAAGACGGTGGCAGACTCAACATCATCGTCTCAGATAGACCGCTATCGCGAGCAGGCTCGCTCCCACAGTTGGTTCCTGAGCGACCATCGGATGAGGCCCCCCCAGATCTATGTGGGAGCGAGCCTGCTCGCGATAGCGGTGGGTCAATCAACATCAATGGCACTGATCCGACGCCATCGCGAGCAGGCTCGCTCCCACAGTTTGGGGCCGGGGGACTGCAAAATTTGTGTTCGGCACAAAGAGTTGCTTCAAGTCAGCTCCATTTCCTTTGGCTTTACCACCGGCGCCACCTCGAAGCGATCCGCCAGGAACGGCGTGATGTCCAGCGGCAAGGGCTCGTTGTTCACCAGTTTGTCCAGCAACACTCCGGTGATGGCCGAGGTCAGGATGCCGGTGCGAAAGTGCCCACAGGCATTTAGGTACCCCTCCACGCCGCGCATCGGGCCCAGGATGGGCAACTCATCAGGTGAGCCGGGGCGCAAACCGGCCCAGGTGCGTTTCAGGTTGATGTCGGCCAACTGCGGTATGCACCGCATCGCGCCCTGCACCAGCCCCTCGATTTCCGGGTAGGTGGTGGTCACGTCGAAACCCTTGTCCTCGGTGGTACTGCCGATGAGGATTTCGCCGTTGTCCTTTTGCGCGACATAGCAGTCGCTGGTGGTCAGGCACCCGTTGAGGATCTTCGGCATGCGCTCGGTCAGCAGGATTTGCCCCTTGACCGGCTTGACCGGGATCCGCACACCGGTGGCTTGCTCGCTCAGGTCCGCCGCCCAGGCACCGGCGGCATTGATCAGCGTCCGGCAGTTGAACGTCCCGGCTTCGGCGGTTCTCACCCCTGTCACCCGCGCCCCGTCTCGAAGCACCTGCGCCACGTTGGTGTTGAAGAACATATCGACGCCGTTCTGCCGGGCGCCCTCGGTGTAGGCATCGGCCAGCCGGAACGGGCTGACCTGATGGTCGCACAGAAACTCCAGCGCGCCGCGGGCCTCATGGCTGACATTCGGCTCGGCCTCGCGCAGGGCGGCCTGGTTGAGCCAGCGTACCTGATCGGCCAGGTGGGGAATGCAGGCGACGATGTGCTCGGCATACAAACGGTCTTCATCGTCGTAGATCACGAACTTGAGCCCGGTCTCCTCGAACTTGAAGTCCATGCCGTGGTTGTCCATCAGCTCGCGGTGCAGTCGGGGATACATCGCGTTGGACTGCAAGGCGAAATCGAAGAACGACTGGGGCAGGATGTGCGGCGTGCTGGCATCAACCGCCACGGCGGCACCCTGGGCCTGGCGCTTGCGGTTGGCCGACATCATCCGAAAGAAAATCACCCCGCAGCCCAGGCCCACGGATTCACCGATGGCCCACAGGCCGCCGGCCGAAGCGCGGGTGGCGTTGCCGGGGCGCTTGGCGTCGATCAAGGCGATCTTCAAATGCTTGCGTTTGGACAGTTGATAGGCACAGGACGCACCGATCACGCCCCCGCCGACGATAACGACATCATAGTGCTTGAGGTCTGAATGCTCAGTCATGCCGGAGGGCCTCCGTGCCGACGCTCTGAAAGGCTGAAAAGGGAATCGGGTCGATGGGGAAACGCGGCCGCAGCCAGCCAACGTCGGCACGCCCGGTGGCCTGGCGCAGGCGATCACTGCAATAGCCCACGCACATCCGTCCCTGACAGTCACCCATGCTCACGCGGGTGCGCATTTTCAGGCTGGCCATGTCTTGCACACCCTGCTCCAGGGCGCGGTCGATGTCGGCGCGGGTCGCGTGTTCGCAGCGACAAATGACCGTGTCGGCGGTCGGCAACGCGGTTTGTCCGGCGCCGCGTTGCGTGTAGCGGTCCACGGCGGCGCGAAAGCGAATGATCCGCTCCAGTTGCGCCCTATACCGGTCGCGGTACTCCAGGGCAGTGGACGAGTCCAGCAGGTCGGCCTGCATCAGGATCGACAGTGCGGCGATGCGCCCGCTCAACATGGCGGCTTCACCACCGCGAATCCCGCCCACGTCGCCGGCCAGGTGAATGTGCGCCTCGCTGCTTTGTTGCCAGGCATCGGACACCGCCCGCAAATAACCGTCATCGCTGAAGCCATGCTCCAGGCCGATCTGCTGGCTCAATTGGGTGCGCGGGATGAAACCATAGCCGACCGCCAGCGTCTGGGCCGGGACCTGTTCGGCTCGTTCGAGGTCGGGCTCCCAGGTACTGGAATACGGTGCGACGGTGACGATGTCCAGCTCGCCCTCGCCGTTGGCCTGCACCACTCCCCAGCCATAACGCACGGGGATGCGATGCAGTTTGAGATAAGCCAGCATGCTCAGGCCGTCGAGGAACAATTGCGGTTTGTTCAGCAATGCCAGGCTTTCCCTGGCGATCTTGCCGAAGGCACAAGCCTCATAGACGCCCGCCACGGCCACGCCCGAAGCGTGAAGTTGACAGGCCACCAGCGGCAGCAACGGGCCTGTACCGGCGATCACCACCGGCCCCGGCGGCTTGACCGCTCCGCTCTTGATCTGCAATTGCAGGCCACCGAGCAGCATCACCCCCGGCAGTGTCCAGCCAGGGAACGGCACGCTGCGCTCGTGACAACCGGCCGCCAGCACCAGGTGGGAATAGCTGACCTGACGCAGTAGTTCATCGGCGTTCAGCAGCATCAGCGCCTTGAACCCTTCGGCGCCGATGACGCGGTGGTTGAGTCGCACATCGATCAGCCCGGCGTAGCGCTGGAACTCACCGTGGAGTTTGTTCAGGGCTTCGCTGTAGCGCGGCCCGAGGTAATCCAGGCTCACCCCGTCGCGCAGCGGCCCGCGGTAGACCACGCCACCCAGGCGCGGCGCTTCTTCGAGCAGGGTGCAATGCACCCCGTGGGTGGCCAGCTCGATGGCCGCGGCCATACCCGCCGGCCCGCCGCCGACAATCACCGGATGGAGGTTCATGGTGCCTCCCTTTCGGCGATGCGATTGGCCCGGGTTTCGATTTGCATGCCGGGACGCACTTGGGTCTGGCAGGCGCGGCGCTTGTGGCGGCCGTCGATCTTGACCAGGCAACATTGGCACACGCCCATGCCACAGTATGCGCCACTGAGTTGGTCGTGATCGTTGCGTGCTACCTGGCGCTGGCCCAGGGCCTGAATGACGCTGAGGACGGTTTCACCTTGCGCTGCGCTGACGGACTGCCCGTCCAGGTGCACCGTCATGTCGGCCTGCTGCAGCGGCTGGATATCAAATTTTCGGCGTAGAAGGTCTTGAGGTTGCATCATGTTGCTCTTCCTTGAAGGTTCAGTGAGGTCTCGGCTCCTTGCGGCACACCATCACCGGTTCGTGTCAGTGCCCATCAGCGACAGCGCGCCAAAGCAGGGCAACGGACGCAGCATGATGGTGCGCACTAAATTTATGTTAGGGATTATTTGTGACCAAGTGTTGATCCAGGCCAGTGAATACCGCTGTCGGCGTCCATGAACATTTTTTCAGAAAGCCGACAGCTATTTTTTGGCAGAATGCTGCGCAATGGCTTCAATTTCTCACCCGGTACCGCCCATGAACCGCATTTTGACCATCGAAGACGACGCCGTGACCGCCCGTGAAATCGTCGCCGAACTAACCCGCAATGGCCTGGATGTCGACTGGGTCGACAACGGCCGCGAGGGCCTGGAACGGGCGGTGAGCGGCGATTACGACCTGATCACCCTGGACCGCATGCTGCCCGAACTCGACGGGCTGGTGATCGTGACGACCTTGCGCACCATGGGCGTGGCCACGCCCATCCTAATGATCAGCGCCCTCTCCGATGTGGACGAGCGGGTACGCGGCCTGCGGGCCGGTGGCGACGATTATCTGACCAAGCCGTTCGCCACCGACGAGATGGCCGCCCGGGTCGAAGTCCTGCTACGACGCAACAACGGTGCCCGCGAGCCGGAAACCGCACTGCGGGTGGCCGACCTGGAACTCAACCTGATCAGCCGCGAAGCCAGCCGCAACGGGCAACTGCTCAGCCTGCTGCCCACCGAATACAAGCTGCTGGAGTTCCTGATGCGCAACAGCGGCCAGATCCTCTCGCGCATGATGATTTTCGAAGAGGTCTGGGGCTATCACTTCGATCCCGGCACCAACCTGATCGACGTCCATATCGGCCGCCTGCGCAAGAAAATCGACCCGCCGGGCCTGGAACCGCTGATTCGCACGGTACGAGGTTCCGGCTATGTCATTGCTGAACCCCGCTAAGGGCTGGCGCTCCTCCAGCAGTCGCCTGCTGGCGCTGTACAGTTCGCTGTTCGTGCTCTGGAGCGCGGTCCTGATGGGGGTGATGTATTACGAAGTGTTCGGTTACCTCGACAGCCTTGCCAAGCACTCCCTGATGCAGCGTCAGCACCTGTTCGCACGTATCCATGGCGATCAGTTGGAAGATGCTCTCATGGCCAGCCTGACCCTGGATGAACGCGGCGTCGACGCCTACGGCCTGTTCGATCCGCAATTGCGCCACTTGAGCGGACCGATCCGGCACGTCCCCCCCGATCTGCCCCTGGACGGCAATATTCATATGCTCGGCGGCTGCGTCGATTCCAGGGATCCAGGTATTCCTTCCGACAGTTGCGACGCGGTGGCGACCCGGACCCAGGACGGCCGCTGGTTGGTCCTGGCGCGGGACAACGGCTCGCTGTTCGCTGTCACGCGCATCATTCTGCACGCGTTGTTCTGGGGCGTGTCCCTGACCATTTTGCCGGGCATTGCCGGCTGGCATCTGTTGCGTCGGCGACCGTTGCAACGCATCCGCAAACTGCAGGCCAGTGCCGAGGCCATCGTGGCCGGTGACCTGACCCATCGCCTGCCGCTGTCGAGCCGTCGCGATGAGCTGGACATGCTGGCGGCAATCGTCAACGCCATGCTCGATCGTATCGAACGCTTGATGAACGAGGTCAAGGGCGTGTGCGACAACATCGCCCATGACCTGCGCACCCCGCTGACTCGCCTGCGCGCCCAGCTTTATCGCATCCAGCAGCAAGCCCCGGACGGCTCGCCCGAGGCGTTGCAGATGGATCAGGTGATTGCCGAGACTGACACCCTGATGGCGAGGTTTCGGGGCTTGTTGCGGATTTCCGAGCTGGAAGACCAGCAACGACGCTCAGGGTTCGTGCGCCTCGATCCGTTGCAGTTGTTGCAGGAACTGCACGATTTTTATCTGCCGCTGGCCGAGGAGCGGGAACTGACCTTCACCCTCCAAGTACCCGATGCCCTGCCCTTGCTCAACGGCGACCGGGCATTGCTGTTCGAGGCGGTGTCCAACCTGCTGAGCAACTCGATCAAATTCACCCCGCCGGGCGGTGAGGTGATCCTGCGTGGCGTTGATCAGGGCGACAGCAGCCGCATCGAAGTACTCGACTCCGGGCCCGGAATCCCCGAGGCGGAGCGCAAGGCTGTGTTTCGCCGCTTCTACCGCGCCGAGGGCAGCAGCCAGCAGAGCGGCTTTGGCCTGGGACTGTCAATCGTCGCGGCGATTGTCAACTTGCACGGGTTCACGCTGGAAGTGGGCAGCAGCGAGCAAGGCGGCGCTCGGTTGGCACTCGATTGCCGGGCGACGCTGCTGTAGGTAGCGGCTGCCAAGTTCAGCGGAAAAGTTCAGCGGATCACTCAGGCGGGGTCACTTCGATACAGCGGGGTGTTTTCAAGCTCATACCGCAACTCATCGATCAGCTTTGCCAGGCTTTCTTCCGAGCGGACGCTGTCGACGCTCATGCCGCTCACCACCAGATCCACCTCCCCGCTTTCGCGGTGATACAGGCGTACGGTAAGGGTCCCGTCGCCGTTGAGGCTGCATTCGCAGGCCAGTGGCTTGAAGCTTTCTTCGAGTCGGGCGCGCAGGGGGGCCAGTAGGGTCATCCGTTGCTCCTCAGCGCTGTAGCCGCGAGCGACCGGCGGGCAGCTGCGGGCTCATAGGCCCGGCAAGCGTCCTGGCGATTGCACGATTGATTCGTTCACTGCTCATTGTGGCGTGTTCCTTGACTGTTTCGTGGGGGACGCGGCATTGCGCAGAGAATGCCGCACCCTCACAGCCTAAGGAGCCAACGGCGCGGGCAAAACCCGAATTTGCACCAGCACGCCCGGTGCATTTGCACTGGCCATCATGGTGCCTTCATTCGCCACTCGTTGGCGAACAAGCCACGTTCGCGCGCCCAGACGATTGCCTCGCTGCGGCTGTGAACATCGAGTTTGGAGTACAGCGTCGCCACATGATTGCGCACGGTATTGGGGGCCAGCTTCAAGCGCGCGGCGATTTCCTTGTCGGCCAGGCCCTGACAGATCAGCCCCAGCACATCACGCTCCCGGGCTGTGAGCTCGGTAAATGAAGTGCTGGGCAACTGGGCGTTGATGCTCTTCACATTGGCCAGTTTTTCGATCAGGGTCCGACTGAACCAGGAGGCATCTTTCATCACCTCTTCGATAGCCGCCACCAGTTCCAACTCCGAGCGTTTGCGTTCGGTGATGTTCATCAACACCAGCAAATAACACGGCTTATCCTGAATGACGACAGTATCGGCTGCCATCTCGCAGTCGATCTGTTCCCCACCTTTTTTGTGAACCTTGACGTCGACACTGGACACGGTTGCGGTTTTTTCCAGCGTGGCAAACAGTGCGGCGCAGGCATCCGCGTCGAGAAAGCCGATTTCCTCCACGGTTTTGCCCAGCAGCTCTTCACTGGCATAACCGGTGGTCTGAAGAAAGGCTTCGTTGATCTCGAGCAGTTGCTGTTCGGCGCTGCACACCAGGGTTGGCACGGGCGTGAGACGGAAAGATTTGGCAAAGCGCTCCTCGCTCTGGCGCAACGCCGTTTCGGCCTTGCGGCGCGGCTCCATGTCCATGAAGGAAAACAGCATGCAGTCTTCGTCATGCAGGTCATCCAGCGGCTGGCCCGCGACAATCACTTGCTTGCTGCCGCCCCCTGGCAGTTTCAACTCAGCCTGCATTTGCGGAATGGTCGCGCCCTGCCCCAGGCGCTCAATGGCCAAGTCACGTTTCTCGGCGGCCTCGAGCACGTCCAGCTCATACACCGAACGCCCGATCACCTGCTCGCGGCTGTAGCCGGTCATTTCCAGAAAGCCTTGGTTGACCTTGATATAGCGCAAGTCACTGAGGCGGCAGATTACCGCCGGCGCCGGGTTGGCACCGAAGGTTCTTTCAAAACGCTGCTCGGCGCTGGCCCACTCGGTGGCATCGCTGAGAATCAGCACCAGCAATTCCGCCTGGCCGCTACGGTCGGTCAGCACCATGCTGCGAATCCGATGAACCCAGGTGCGGTCCGGATCGGCCTCGGGCGTGACCTCCACCAATACGTCGCTGAACTCATCGCCACGGGCGACCCGGGCAATGGGGTAGTTGTCCGCGGTCAGCGGGTGGTTGTTGCGATAACGCAAATTGAACCGCTGGGCGTATTCCTCGGCGTTGGCCCCCAGTTCCTTGAGGTCAGTGACCCCGTGCATGGTCAACGCCGCTTCGTTGGCCCAGGCAATGGTCTGATCGACTTCGATCAACATCACCCCGTCAGACAGCCCGGCGATGATTTGCAGCAGTTGACGACGATTGGTATCGGTAGTCGGGACATCCTGGCTCATCGGGTCTCCATGTGGTCAGAGGAGCATGGAGATTACGACCATCCGCGGCGATGACACGTTCCCCTATAGGAACTGTCGAGTGCAACGAGGCTGCGATCTTTTAATCCTCAAGCTGCTTCAAGCCGCCATGCGTCCCTCGGCAATTGCCTGTGAGGCGGCGAGCATCGCTCGCAGCAGCACCGCACACCCGGCAGCCAGATCATCCGGGGCGGCGTTTTCGATTTCGTTGTGGCTGATGCCGCCTTCGCACGGCACGAAGATCATCCCGGCCGGCCCCAGTTCGGCGAGGAAGATCGCGTCGTGGCCTGCGCCGCTGACGATGTCCATATGGGACAGGCCCAGCCCTTGGGCAGCACCGCGCACAGCTTCGACACAACCCTTGTCGAAGTACAGTGGCGGAAAGTCAGCCGTAGGGGTCAGTTCATACGTCAGGCCGTGTTGCTGACAGGTGTCATCAATGACTTGCCTGACCTCGGCGATCATCGAATCCAGGCGTGCCGGCTCCAGGTGACGAAAATCCAGGGTCATGCGCACTTCGCCGGGGATGACATTGCGCGAACCGGGATAGGCTTGCAGGCAGCCAACCGTGCCGCAGGCATGGGGTTGATGGCCGAGGGCCGCGCGGTTGAGCGCACCGACGATGATCGAAGCGCCGACCAAAGCGTCCTTGCGCAAGTGCATCGGGGTCGGGCCGGCGTGGGCTTCGACGCCCCGCAAGGTCAGATCGAACCACTTCTGCCCCAGTGCCCCCATCACCACACCGATGGTCTTGCGTTCGTCCTCCAGGATCGGCCCCTGCTCGATGTGCGCCTCGAAATACGCCCCCACCGGATGCCCGCTGACCTGGCGTGGCCCGGCGTAGCCGATGGCATTGAGTGCCTGGCCGACGGTAATGCCCTCGGCGTCGGTCTTGGCCAGGGTTTCTTCGAGGGTGAACTTCTCGGCGAATACGCCGGAGCCCATCATGCACGGGGCGAAGCGCGAACCTTCTTCGTTGGTCCAGACCACCACCTCCAACGGTGCTTCGGTTTCTATTTTCAAGTCATTGAGGGTGCGCAGCACTTCCAGGCCGGACAGCACACCGAAGCATCCGTCGAACTTGCCACCGGTAGGCTGGGTGTCGATGTGGCTGCCGGTCATCACCGGTGGCAGGTTCGGATTGCGCCCCGGCCGACGGGCGAAAATATTGCCCACCGCGTCAATGCTGACGGTGCAGCCGGCCGCCTCGGTCCATTGCACGAACAAGTCCCGGGCTTGGCGGTCCAGATCGGTCAGGGCCAGCCTGCACACCCCACCCTTGACCGTGGCACCGAGCTGCGCCAGGTCCATGAGCGACTGCCACAAGCGGTCGCGATTGATGTGCTGTTGGGTGGACTGTAGAACGTCGACGGCTGCGTTCATGGGGGATCTCCAGTTTTTTCAGGCATTTTCTCGTTGTACTTGAGGCCGCTATCGCGAGCAGGCTCGCTCCCACAGGGGATCTGCTGTGCACACAGGCTTGCATTCCCCCCAATCCAGTGTGGGAGCGAGCCTGCTCGCGATGAGGCCCTCCTTTACACCGCAGTTTTAGCGATGGACGGGCTAGCCCGCATACTGCACAACCCGTAATAAATCACCCCGCCCAGTGCCGAGCCGGTGAACCAGCCGTAGCTGTAGAACCAGCTGAATGCGTCGCTGCCCAGCGACAGCAGCGTCAGCACCACGGGCACGCCAAAGGCGATGAAGCCGTTCCAGTTCCAGGCCGGGTAGACGTCGTCGCGGTACAGCCCGGCCAGGTCCAGTTGTTGTTTCTTGATCAGGAAATAGTCCACCACCATGATTCCGGCAATCGGCCCCAGCAGGCTCGAATAGCCCAGCAGCCAGTTGGAATAGACCGACTCAAGGCTGACCTCGGAAACGATCAGACCGAGTTTCTTGAGCAGTTCGTGGGCCATCAGCGCCAGCCCTACCAGCCCGGTCAGCATCACCGCCTTGGTACGGCCGATCAGTTTTGGCGCCAGGTTCTGGAAGTCGTTGGTGGGTGAGACGATGTTGGCGGCGGTGTTGGTCGAGAGCGTGGCGATGATGATCAGCACCATGGCCAGGGCCACCCACAGCGGGCTCTGAATGTGTCCGATCAGGGTCACCGGGTCAGAGACGGTCACGCCCACCAGTTTCGCCGAGGCCGCCGTCATCACCACGCCGAGGGCGGCGAACAGGAACATGGTCAGCGGCAGGCCGATGATCTGCCCCACGATCTGGTCTTTCTGGCTCTTGGCATAACGACTGAAGTCAGGAATGTTCAGCGACAGCGTGGCCCAGAAACCCACCATCGCTGTGAGCCCTGCCAGGAAATAACTGGTCACGCCGGCACCTTCGGGCCGCTTGGCCGGCTGCGCCATCAGTTCGGTCAGGGAGACGTTGGGCAACGCCCACATCAGCAGCCCGACTCCCACCAGCACCAGCAGCGGCGCGGACAGGGTTTCCAGCCATTTGATCGACTCGGCACCGCGCAGCACCACCCACAGGTTCAGGACCCAAAACACCATGAAACCAATCACTTCGCCGGTGCCGCCCAGGCTCTTCCAGCCTTCGAACACCGAGCCGAGAAACAGGTGAATCGCCAACCCGCCGAACATCGTCTGGATTCCGAACCAGCCACACGCCACCAGTGCGCGGATCAGGCAGGGAACGTTGGAGCCGATGACGCCGAAGGACGAACGCAACAGCACCGGGAACGGAATGCCGTATTTGGTCCCGGCAAAGGCGTTCAGGGTCAGGGGAATCAGCACGATGATGTTGGCGAACAGGATGGCCAGCAACGCTTCACCCACCGACAACCCGAAATAGGCCGTGAGCACGCCGCCCAGGGTGTAGGTCGGCACACAGATCGACATGCCGACCCATAACGCAGTGATGTGCCATTTATTCCAGGTTCGCTCGTGCACCTGGGTTGGCGCGATGTCATGGTTGTAACGAGGGCTGTCGAGAACGTCGCTGCCGGCTTCAAGCTCGAATAACCCGTCGCGCTCGGTCACTGTTGATCTGGTCATGTCCGCTCCACTGTTTTCATTATTTTTGCTCATCGACTGGCGATGGCCGGAGTACTTGCATGTAAAGCGCGCGTTCTACCGGCGGCCCTGCCTGGCAGCGACAGCACTCAATAACTGTGCCGATTGCCTCGCCGGGTTGACCGGTTGAACGATATAACACTGACAACTTTATGATATTTAACGCTTTAATTTAATTTCATTGTCCGCTCGCACTGCGCGCCAGTGCCCTTGAGGCTAGATGACCTGCACGTTCTGTCGAGTCCGAGATTCAAAGTGGTGCACCCCACAATATTGCGAAGCGTCTAAACCGTACTTTAACGCCTTTCAAGCTGCTGATTTAGCATGATAAATCTCGCTCAAATAATGATCCTGTCAAGTGCGTCAAAATGGTGAGGCGGCTCACCATTTTGGTGATTTATAGATTAAATTGATATTTTTCAATGAGTTATATATTCAAACAACCCATTAAAAATAATCTTGCCGATTCGTAAAACTCCAGCTAGCTTCTAATCCTGACAGCTGTGACAGGATTAGAACTCTGCACGACTTCATCACTTCCCCATCATGATCTATACAACATAAAGAACCGGCATCAGTCGGTCATGCCTGCGAGGAACTCGGAATGTCTTTGTTGATCCGTGGCGCCACCGTAATAACCCATGATGAACGTTATCGCGCCGATGTGTTGTGTGCCGAAGGTGTGATCAAGGCCATTGGTGAAAACCTGGATGTGCCCGCCGATGTCGAAGTACTCGATGGCAGTGGCCAATACCTGATGCCGGGCGGCATCGACCCGCATACCCATATGCAGTTGCCGTTCATGGGCACCGTCGCCAGCGAAGATTTTTTCAGTGGCACGGCAGCAGGCCTGGCGGGAGGCACGACGTCGATCATCGACTTTGTCATTCCCAATCCCCAGCAATCGCTGATGGAAGCCTTCCACCAGTGGCGCGGCTGGGCGGAAAAAAGCGCCAGTGACTACGGCTTTCACGTGGCGATCACCTGGTGGAGTGAACAGGTTCGTGAAGAGATGGCCGAGCTCGTCAGCCATCACGGGGTAAACAGCTTCAAGCACTTCATGGCCTACAAGAACGCGATCATGGCGGCCGACGACACCTTGGTGGCAAGCTTCGAGCGCTGCCTGGAACTGGGCGCCGTGCCCACGGTGCATGCCGAGAACGGCGAGCTGGTTGATCACCTGCAGCGCAAGTTACTGGCCCAGGGCATTACCGGTCCCGAAGCCCATCCGCTGTCGCGACCATCGCAAGTGGAAGGTGAAGCTGCGAGCCGGGCCATCCGTATTGCCCAGACCCTGGGCACGCCGCTGTACCTGGTGCATGTGTCGACCAAGGAAGCCCTGGATGAAATCACCTATGCCCGCAGCCAGGGCCAGCCGGTCTACGGTGAAGTACTGGCCGGGCATCTGCTGCTCGACGATAGCGTTTATCGCCACCCCGACTGGCAGACCGCCGCCGGTTACGTGATGAGCCCGCCCTTCCGCCCTCGCGGGCACCAGGAGGCGCTCTGGCATGGCTTGCAGTCAGGCAACCTGCACACCACCGCCACCGACCATTGCTGTTTCTGCGCCGAGCAGAAAGCCGCCGGCCGCGAAGACTTCAGCAAGATTCCCAACGGCACCGCCGGTATCGAAGATCGTATGGCGGTGCTGTGGGATGAAGGGGTCAACAGCGGCAAATTGTCGATGCATGATTTCGTCGCCCTCACCTCCACCAACACGGCGAAGATCTTCAACCTTTACCCGCGCAAAGGCGCCATTCGCGTCGGCGCCGACGCCGACCTGGTGCTCTGGGACCCGCAAGGCAGCCGCACGATTTCGGCCAAGACCCACCATCAACAGGTGGACTTCAACATCTTCGAAGGCAAAACCGTGCGCGGCGTGCCCAGCCACACCATCAGCCAGGGCCGGCTGGTCTGGGTCGATGGCGACCTGCGGGCCGAACGCGGAGCGGGACGCTACATCGAACGACCGGCTTACCCGGCGGTGTTCGATTTGTTGAGCAAGCGGGCGGAGTTGCACCGGCCGGTTGCAGTGAAACGCTGATAGCGGCCTACGGCCTATCGCGAGCAGGCTCGCTCCCACACTGGATTTTGAATGGATACAAAATCTGTGTGCACCGCAGATCCCTGTGGGAGCGAGCCTGCTCGCGATGAGGCCAGTCCGGACACAAAAAACACTGCCCACCAGAGGCAGCACCTCAAACACCGTGAGGCCAATTCCATGATCCAGCCCTTGAGTCACCTCCCCCATTCCCAGGAAGACCCGACCACCCTGGCCGCGCGTTTCAGCGACCTGGCGCCGCCGCTCAACCCACGACAGGCGCACCTGGAAGCATCCCGTTGCCTGTACTGCTACGACGCGCCGTGCGTGAACGCCTGTCCGAGCGAGATCGACATCCCTTCGTTCATCCGCAACATCCATCAGGACAACGTTCAGGGCGCGGCGCAGAAGATTCTCTCGGCCAATATCCTCGGCGGCAGTTGTGCCCGGGTCTGCCCCACGGAGATCCTTTGTCAGCAAGCCTGCGTGCGCAACAACGCTCAAGAGTGCGCGCCGGTACTGATCGGCCTGTTGCAACGCTACGCCGTGGACAACGCCCACTTCAGCGAGCACCCGTTCAAACGTGCCGCCGCCACCGGCAAGCGCATTGCCGTGGTCGGCGCGGGTCCTGCGGGGTTGTCCTGCGCTCACCGCAGTGCGATGCACGGCCACGATGTGGTGGTGTTCGAAGCCCGGGAAAAGGCCGGCGGCCTCAACGAATACGGAATCGCCAAATACAAGCTGGTGGACGATTATGCCCAGCGCGAACTGGACTTTCTGCTGGGCATCGGCGGCATCGAAATCCGCCATGGGCAAAAGCTGGGCGAGAACCTCAGCTTGAGCGACTTGCATCAGCAATTCGACGCTGTGTTCCTCGGCCTCGGCCTGGCCGCCAGCAAACAACTGGGCCTGAGCGATGAACAGGCGCCGGGGCTGCTGGCCGCCACCGAGTACATCCGCGAACTGCGCCAGGCTAACGACCTTAGCCAGTTGCCGCTGGCCGACCGCTGCATCGTCCTCGGTGCCGGCAACACCGCCATCGACATGGCCGTGCAGATGGCCCGTCTCGGTGCTCGGGACGTCAGCCTGGTGTACCGGCGCGGCCTTGAGGACATGGGCGCCACCGTCCATGAGCAAGACATCGCCAAGGCCAATCAGGTGCGTCTGCTGACCTGGGCCCAACCGCAACAAGTGCTGCTGGACGAGGCCGGGAATGTGCGGGGCATGCGTTTCTCCCGCACCCACCTGGAGAACGGTCGGTTGGTCACCGGCGCCGACACCTTCGACCTGCCCGCTGACGGGATTTTCAAAGCCATTGGCCAGGCCTTCGATGACCACGCGCTGGCGGACCCGCTGGCCCGTGAACTCAAACGCCAGGATGGACGGATCCTGGTAGACGAGCATTTGCGCACCAGCATCGCCGGCGTGTATGCCGGCGGTGACTGCACCAGCCTGGACCAGGACCTGACGGTGCAGGCCGTGCAGCACGGCAAGCTTGCCGCCGAGGCGATCAACGCTCAACTCATGCTCAACGTGGAGGCTGCGTAAATGGCCGATCTGTCGATTGTCTTCGCCGGCATCAAAGCCCCCAATCCGTTCTGGCTGGCCTCCGCGCCGCCGACCGACAAGGCCTACAACGTGGTACGTGCCTTCGAGGCCGGTTGGGGTGGCGTGGTCTGGAAAACCCTTGGAGAGGATCCGGCGGCCGTGAACGTGTCGTCGCGTTACTCGGCCCACTTCGGCGCCAATCGCGAGGTGCTGGGCATCAATAATATTGAGCTGATCACCGACCGTTCGCTGGAGATCAACCTGCGGGAAATCACCCAGGTGAAAAAGGACTGGCCGGACCGGGCGCTGATCGTGTCGTTGATGGTGCCGTGCGTGGAAGAATCCTGGAAACGCATCCTGCCCCTGGTTGAAGCCACGGGTGCCGACGGTATCGAGCTGAACTTCGGCTGCCCCCACGGCATGCCCGAGCGGGGCATGGGCGCGGCCGTCGGCCAGGTGCCGGAGTACGTCGAGCAAGTCACGCGCTGGTGCAAGACCTATTGCTCGCTGCCGGTGATCGTCAAGCTGACGCCGAACATCACCGACATCCGCGTCGCTGCCCGCGCGGCCCATCGGGGCGGCGCCGATGCAGTGTCGTTGATCAACACCATCAACTCCATCACCAGCGTCGACCTGGACCGCATGGTCGCCCTGCCCATCGTCGGCAGCCAGAGCACCCACGGCGGCTACTGCGGCTCGGCGGTCAAGCCGATCGCGCTGAACATGGTCGCGGAAATCGCCCGTGACCCGCAGACCCAGGGCTTGCCGATCTGCGGCATCGGTGGCATCGGCAGTTGGCGCGACGCGGCGGAATTCATCGCCCTGGGCAGTGGCGCCGTGCAAGTGTGCACGGCGGCGATGCTCCACGGTTTTCGTATTGTCGAAGAGATGAAGGACGGTCTGTCACGCTGGATGGACGACCACGGCCACGCCAACCTGCAGGCATTTTCCGGTCGCGCGGTGGGCAACACCACCGACTGGAAGTACCTGGACATCAACTATCAAGTCATCGCGAAGATCGACCAAGCGGCCTGCATCGGCTGCGGTCGCTGCCACATCGCCTGTGAAGACACGTCCCACCAGGCCATCGCCAGCCTCAAGCAAGCGGACGGGACGCACAAATATGAAGTGATCGATGAAGAGTGCGTAGGCTGCAACCTCTGCCAGATCACCTGCCCGGTGCAGGACTGCATCGAGATGGTGACGGTGGAAACGGGCAAGCCGTTCCTGGATTGGAACCATGATCCGCGTAATCTCTATCATGTAGCGGTCTGAAATTTGCGGTGTCTGGCCGGGCGCCATCGCGAGCAAGCTCGCTCCCACAGAGGATCGTGTCGTTCACAGATTTTGTGTACGCCAGAAATCCACTGTGGGAGCGAGCCTGCTCGCGATAGGGCCATCAGCCTCAACACAGATCTCAGGGCTCCAACCCAATCCCCCGCAAAATCACACTAGTCACCGTCTGCACCGCCCGTTCGAACTGCATGTCGGACAGTGGCTGGTGATCATTGAGAATGTTGATCTGGTGGTCGAAGTCGGCGTAGTGCTGGGTCGAGGCCCAGATCATGTAGAGCAGGCTTGAAGGCTCTACGGGGAGGATGCGTTTGTCCTCCACCCACTGGCGAATTTTTGCCTCTTTCATCTTGGCCCAGTCATAGAGGCTGGCATCCAGCGCCTGGCCCAGGGTCGGGGCGCCGTGGATGATTTCGTTGGCCCAGACCTTCGAGCCGTAGGGCCGGCTACGGGAGTGGTTCATCTTGGCGCGGATGTAACTGCTGAGCACCACCCGCGGGTCATCGAACATCTCGAAGCACAAGGCATCCTGCTTCCAGACCTCCAACAGATCGAACAGCACGGCGCTGTACAGCTCGCTCTTGGTGCTGAAGTAATAATGCAGGTTGGATCGGGGCAGTTGCACCTCGGCAGCGATGTCGGCCATGGCGGTGCCGCCGAAGCCCTTTTCGGCAAAGACCTTTTCGGCGGCCAGCAGGATTTTCTCGACGTTACTGCGACGAATCTCGATCTTGTGATTGCCCATGAGGGCTCCCTGACGACAGCGTTGGTCAAGACTAGCATTCACCCACTTCTGAAAACACCGGCGCTGCTTGTGGGAAAGCTTCTGTGGCGAGGGAGCTTGCTCCCGCTCGGCTGCGCAGCAGTCGTAAAACCGGCTGGCGCGGTATCCCTGGAAAACCGCGCCAGTTCATTTTGGGGCTGCTGCGCAGCCCAGCGGGAGCAAGCTCCCTCGCCACAAAAGCAGGTTCGGGTTGGCCTCTGGGGGTGTTCTTCAAAGGCCAGTTTCAAGGGGTGAGTCAGCTAGTGCGCTTCGACGTTATCCAGCGCACGGTTCGCCAGCAATCCGCTCAATTCGATCAATTGCTGGATGCCCAGGGCGATGTGGCGCCTGGGACCTTCCAGGTCGAAGGCCAAGTCGCTGACCATGGCATTGGCCGAGGCCAGGTTTTCGCTGAGGTTGGCGAGCAGGGTTTCGGTGTCGACGCCATTGGCGACGGTGAACAGTTGGCCGGGATCGGCCTCGGATTTGCTGGGTTTGGGCTTGAGGTAGTGGTCGAGGATGCGGTCGGCGGCTTTGTCGAACGCCTTGGAATTGGATGGATCTGTACCGGGTGGGTTGGGGGTTACTTTGAACATTGGTGAATCTCCAAATCGAAAAATGGAGCCATCACTCTCGCTACCAAACGAAGGGTGGCGGCCATACGCGGGTTGGTAGACCGGTGACTTGGAGAACCGGCGCGTCCGAAAACGCCCTGCGCATGACCGCCATAAAACAGATACCAAAACGGACTGTATGACAGGGGCTATGCGTCAAGTCAAAAGCCGGGCTACCAAACCCGATCACTGATTCAATCAGCGACCCGGAAACGATAGAGCCCTGCCCCCCAGACGCACAAGCCGGCGGATTCTGGCGCAGTTGTAGGCAACGGCGCAAGACAACGTAGCCCGACCCCGAACGATCCTACATCTGGATAAACACAAACCCGTTTGGACCCGGCATAGGGTTAAACAACACACCCTTGTGGCGAGGGGATTTATCCCCTCGCCACAAAGGACTTCACCGTCCGTTGGATCGTGCGCATTCGACTAATGTCTTAGACCAGTCATCGCACAACCAAGCACCCTCCCCGCTACTCTCAAACCACGCTTCGACACGGCGCCACGGCCTGCAATCTTGAGCTCGGCCAGCGCCAGCCATTGAAACGTCTCATTTTGAGCACACCCGAGTTGGACAATTCCGATAATGGCCAGTTGACAACGAGGAGCAGCTTCCAAATAATCCACCTCATGTTGTACGACGACGTATGACAAATAAAAACAACAAAAAAGTAGGGAGCGTCATAGTGAGCACACGTGTCCGTTTTTCGCCCAACCACCGTCAAAATCGCCGTACCTTTCTCAACGCCAGCCCCGCCCTGGTCCTTCTCGGTTGCAGCAGCCTTGCCGCGTTCCTGCCAATGTCCGCCAGCGCCGAAGGCTTCGTCGATGACGCCAAGGTCAATCTCAACCTGCGCAACTTCTACATCAACCGCAACTTCACCAACCCGGCTAACGCCCAAGGCAAAGCCGAGGAATGGACCCAGAGTTTCATTCTCGACGCCAAGTCCGGCTTCACCCAGGGCACAGTCGGTTTCGGTGTAGACGTGCTGGGCATGTACTCGCTCAAGCTCGACGGTGGTCGCGGCACGGCCAATACCGCCTTGTTGCCGGTGCATGACGATGGCCGCCCGGCCGATGACTTTGGTCGCCTGGGTGTCGCACTCAAGGCCAAGGTGTCGAAAACTGAGCTGAAAGTGGGCGAATGGATGCCGGTGCTGCCGATCCTGCGCTCTGACGATGGCCGGTCCCTGCCGCAGACTTTCCGCGGTGGTCAGGTCACCTCCACCGAGATCAACGGCCTGAGCCTGTACGGCGGCCAGTTCCGCGCCAACAGCCCGCGTAACGACGCGAGCATGGAAGACATGTCGATGAACGGCCGCGGCGCGTTCACGTCCGACCGCTTCAATTTCGGCGGCGGCGAATACGCTTTCAACGACAAGCGCACTCAGGTCGGCGTCTGGTACGCGGAACTGTCGGACATCTACCAGCAAAAATATTTCAACCTGACCCACAGCCAGCCCATCGGTGACTGGACCCTGGGCGCCAACCTGGGCTACTTCATCGGCAAGGAAGAAGGCAGTGCCCTGGCGGGCGACCTGGACAACAAGACCGCCTTCGCCATGCTCTCGGCCAAATACGGTGGCAACACCTTCTACGTCGGCCTGCAAAAACTCAGCGGCGACGATGGCTGGATGCGCGTCAACGGCACCAGCGGCGGCACCCTGGCCAACGACAGCTACAACTCCAGCTACGACAACGCCCAGGAAAAATCCTGGCAAGTGCGCCACGACTTCAACTTTGCCGCCGTCGGCGTACCGGGCCTGACCCTGATGAACCGCTACATCAGCGGTGACAACGTACACACCGGCACCATCACCGACGGTAAGGAATGGGGTCGCGAAAGCGAACTGGCCTACACCGTACAAAGCGGTGCGTTGAAGAGCCTCAATGTGAAATGGCGTAACGCGTCGATTCGTCGAGACTTCAGTAACAACGAGTTCGATGAAAACCGCTTGATCGTCAGCTACCCGATCTCGCTTCTTTAAGCCGGGATCGGTCGCCATGGCCGCTTTTCAAAAGGGCCATGGCGACGCGACAGCCAAAGGCAGGGACGCCGTTGTAGAGCGATTCGTCGATCAAACGTTGACAAGGTAGCGGTAGGATAAGGATATTCCCTCTCGGTCGTACGACAACTTATAACAACTGATACCTCTCACCGTTTGCTCAGGTAATTTCATGACTACGACACACATTCGCCACCCCTTCAATCGTCTGCTGCTGACCGGTGCTGCCGGCGGCCTGGGCAAAGTCTTGCGTGAACGCCTCAAGCCTTTCGCCCGCCACATTCGCCTGTCGGACATCGCCAACATGGCCCCGGCCATTGATGAAAGTGAAGAAGTGGTGCCGTGCGACCTGTCTGATAAACAGGCGGTGCATCAACTGGTGGAAGGCGTCGATGCCATTTTGCATTTCGGCGGTGTTTCGGTAGAGCGTCCGTTCGAAGAAATCCTCGGCGCCAACATCAGCGGCGTGTTCCACATCTATGAAGCCGCCCGCAAGCATGGCGTCAAGCGCGTGATCTTCGCCAGTTCCAACCACGTCATCGGTTTCTACAAGCAGGACGAGGCCCTCGACGCCCTATCCCCTCGCCGTCCGGATGGCTACTACGGCTTGTCCAAGTCCTACGGCGAAGACATGGCCAGTTTTTACTTCGATCGCTACGGCATCGAAACCGTGAGCATCCGCATTGGCTCGTCGTTCCCCGAGCCACAAAACCGCCGGATGATGAGCACCTGGCTGAGCTTCGACGACCTCACCCAACTGATCGAATGCTCGCTCTATACCCCGAAAGTCGGCCACACCGTGGTGTATGGCATGTCCGCCAACCGCGACGTCTGGTGGGACAACAGCCAGGCCGCGCACCTGGGCTACCAGCCTAAGGACAGCTCCGAAGTCTTCCGTGACAAGGTCGAAGCGCAACCGATGCCGGCCGCCGATGACCCCGCCAGGGTCTACCAGGGTGGCGCCTTTGTCGCAGCCGGCCCGTTCGACGACTGATTCGCCTGTTTTTCATGGGATACGAACGAACCAAGGAATCGCCATGCAAGCCGAATTGATTGTCGATGCACGCAACGCCGTCGGTGAGAGCCCAGTGTGGGTTCCCGAGGAGAACGCCCTGTACTGGGTGGACATTCCCAGCGGTGGGTTGCAGTGCTGGAATGCCGGAACCGGACAGCTCAAAGGCTGGGAAACCCCCGAAATGCTCGCCTGCATCGCCCGTCACCAGGACGGGGGTTGGATCGCCGGCATGGAGAGTGGTTTCTTTCGCCTGCACCCCTTTGATGACGGCAGCCTGGACAGCGAATTGTGCGCCAGCGTCGAGCACGCCCGCACCGACATGCGCCTCAACGATGGCCGTTGCGACCGCCAGGGCCGTTTCTGGGCCGGCAGCATGGTGCTGAACATGGGGGCCAACGCCGACCAGGGGCGGATGTACCGCTTCGATGGCGGACAGCGCGGGCCGGTCGAGGCACAACTGAGCGGGTTCATCGTGCCCAATGGCCTGGGCTTCAGCCCCGATGGGCGCACGATGTACCTCTCCGACTCACATCCGTTGATCCAGCAGATCTGGGCTTTCGATTACGACATCGACAGCGGCACGCCCTCCAACCGACGGCTGTTCGTCGACATGATGCCCCTGGCCGGACGCCCGGACGGCGCGGCGGTGGACGCAGAAGGTTGCTATTGGATCTGCGCCAACGATGCCGGCCTCATCCATCGTTTCACCCCGGATGGCCGACTGGATCGCTCTTTGGCGGTGCCGGTGAAGAAACCGACGATGTGCGCCTTTGGCGGCAGCCGTCTGGACACCCTGTTCGTCACCTCGATCCGACCTGGCGACGACACTGATCCGCAGTCCCTGGCCGGGGGCGTGTTTGCCCTCAACCCCGGCGTCAAGGGCCTTGCTGAAACGGCTTTCGGAGGATCGAAACCCGCCGCCAACTGACCTGCATTGCCGCTTCATTCGATAGACATAAAAACAACAACACTGGAGATTGACCATGAATTTCAAACGCACGCTTCTGATCGCAGCCCTCCCCCTGGCCTTCCTTGCGCAAGCGGCACAGGCTCTTGAGATCAAGTTTGCCGATATCCACCCCGATGGCTATCCAACCGTGGAAGCGGAAAAAATCCTCGGCAAGACGCTGGTCGAGGAAAGCAAAGGCCAGAAAGACCCGTTCACCTTCAAGATGTATTCCGGCGGTGTGTTGGGCTCGGAAAAAGAAGTCATCGAGCAGCTTCAGGTCGGTGCCGTCCAGATGGCCCGCGTCAGCCTGGGCATCGTTGGGCCGGTGGTGCCGGACGTAAACGTCTTCAACATGCCATTCGTGTTCCGTGACCAGGCACACATGCGCAAGATCATCGACGGTGAAATCGGCCAGGAAATCCTCGACAAGATCACCAACTCCGAATTCAACCTCGTGGCCCTGGCCTGGATGGACGGCGGTACTCGCAACCTCTACACCAAGAAACCCGTGCACAAGCCCGAAGACATGCATGGCATGAAAATTCGCGTCATGGGCAACCCGATGTTCATCGAGACCCTCAACGCCATGGGCGGTAACGGGATTGCCATGGACACCGGTGAAATCTTCAGTGCTCTGCAGACCGGCGTGATCGACGGTGCGGAAAACAACCCGCCGACCATGCTCGAGCACAACCACTACCAGAACGCCAAGTACTACAGCTTGACCGGCCACCTGATCCTGCCGGAGCCGGTGGTGATGTCCAAGTTCACCTGGGAAAAACTCACCCCCGAGCAGCAAGCCCTGGTGAAAAAAGCGGCCAAGCAATCCCAGCTGGACGAGCGCGAATTGTGGGACAAGAAGACTGCCGCCAGTGAAGAGAAACTCAAGGCCGCGGGCGTTGAGTTCATCACCGTCGACAAGAAACCCTTCTATGACGCCACCGCACCGATC
This sequence comes from Pseudomonas sp. P105, assembly GCF_032614175.1. Classification (NCBI taxonomy): domain Bacteria; kingdom Pseudomonadati; phylum Pseudomonadota; class Gammaproteobacteria; order Pseudomonadales; family Pseudomonadaceae; genus Pseudomonas; species Pseudomonas sp. P105. Next base: position 2,425,208 of record NZ_CP126693.1, on the reverse strand, counting down.
CGGGCCAAATACGGTGCTCCGTACGCCGACCTGATCAAGCGTATCGAAGCCGTTCAGTAACACCTCTCAATCTGTACTTGAAAAGGCCAGGTGCGCCCGATGTCACGGGCGCGCCCGGTTACGGTGGAACCCGATGAAGAATTTGCTGCTGCGCATCAACGACAAGATTTACATGACTTGCATCTGGGTCGCCGGCCTCTCTGTCCTGGCAATTGCTCTGATGATTCCCTGGGGCGTGTTCGCCCGCTACGTGCTGGGTACCGGCTCAAGCTGGCCGGAGCCCACCGCGATTTTGCTGATGATCGTGTTCACGTTCATCGGCGCCGCCGCCAGTTACCGCGCTGGTGCGCACATGGCTGTGGACATGCTCACCAACCGCCTGCCCCCTCACTTGAAAACCGCGGCATCGGTGTTTTCCCAACTGCTGATGGCGGTGATCTGCATCTTCATGATCAGCGGCGGCACCAAACTCTGCCTGTCCACCTGGAATCAGTACATGAGCGCCCTGCCCACACTGCGGGTCGGCATCACGTACATGCCCATACCGGTCGGTGGTTTTCTGACCCTGATTTTTGTCCTGGAAAAACTCTTGCTCGGTGATCAGAGCAAGCGCCGGGTCGTGCAGTTCGACCTGGTCGAAGAAAGTGAAGGTGCCGCTTAATGGACGCTCTGATTCTGCTGGGCAGTTTTTTCCTGTTGATCCTGATCGGCATGCCGGTCGCCTACGCCCTGGGTGCCGCTGCGCTGATCGGCGCGTGGTGGATCGATATTCCATTCCAGGCCGTGATGATCCAGGTCGCGGGCGGGGTGAATAAATTTTCGTTGCTGGCCATTCCGTTCTTCGTCCTGGCCGGTGCAATCATGGCCGAGGGTGGTATGTCTCGCCGGCTGGTGGCCTTCGCCGGTGTGCTGGTGGGTTTCGTGCGCGGCGGTCTGTCACTGGTCAACCTCATGGCCTCGACGTTCTTCGGTGCCATTTCCGGTTCCTCGGTGGCCGACACCGCCTCGGTGGGTTCGGTACTGATCCCGGAGATGGAACGCCGCGGCTACCCGCGGGAGTTCTCCACCGCAGTGACCGTCAGTGGTTCGGTACAAGCCCTGCTGACCCCGCCCAGCCATAACGCGGTGCTGTACTCCCTGGCAGCCGGCGGTACGGTTTCCATCGGTGCGCTGTTCATGGCCGGCATCGTGCCGGGTCTGCTGATGAACGCCTGCCTGATGGTGCTGTGCCTGATCTTCGCGAAGAAGCGCAACTACCCCAAGGGCGAAGTGATTCCCCTCAAGCAAGCGCTGAAAATCTGCCGGGAAGCCATGTGGGGCATGATGACCATGTTCATCATCCTCGGCGGCATCCTCTCGGGTGTTTTCACCGCCACCGAATCGGCCGCCATCGCTGTGCTCTGGGCATTCTTCGTGACCATGTGCATTTACCGCGACTACAAGTGGAGTGAGTTGCCGAAACTGATGCATCGCACGGTGCGTACTATCTCGATCGTGATGATCCTGATCGGCTTCGCCGCCAGCTTCGGCTACATCATGACGCTGATGCAGATCCCGGCGAAAATCACCACCCTGTTCCTGACCATCTCCGACAACCGCTACGTGATCCTGATGTGCATCAACGCGATGCTGCTGGTCCTGGGTACGGTGATGGACATGGCGCCGCTGATCCTGATCCTGACCCCGATCCTGATGCCGGTGATCATGGGCATCGGCGTGGACCCTGTGCAGTTCGGCATGATCATGCTGGTGAACCTGGGTATCGGGCTCATTACACCGCCGGTGGGGGCAGTGCTGTTCGTCGGCTCCGCCATTGGCAAGGTCAGTATCGAAAGCACCGTCAAGGCCCTGTTGCCGTTCTACGGCGTGCTGTTCCTGGTGTTGCTGGCCGTGACCTACATTCCGGCGATCTCGCTGTGGTTGCCGCGTCTGGTGTTGTAACCCTATAAATGAGCAAGCCCCCTTGTGGCGAGGGAGCTTGCTCCCGCTGGACTGCGAAGCAGGCCCATAGGTTTTTGACTCCGTGCGTCTGCTGCGCAGCCGAGCGGGAGCAAGCTCCCTCGCCACAAAAGCATGCACACAAGAGTCGTCCCGAAGTTTTTTCCAACCCAGCAGACAAGCCAACATGACCCCGCCTCTTCTCCAACTCGAAGACGAACAGACTCGCCTGACCCTGGCCCCGCACCTGGGTGCCAGCCTGGTCAGTTGGACGTTGCGCGGCAGCGGCCAGCCGCTGTTGCGCCCGCCCGCGCCCCAGGCCGTGGAAAACGGCCTGCCCGGTAAGCTCGGCTGCTTCCCGCTGATCCCATGGTCGAACCGGATCGCCAACGCAGGTTTCGACTGTCCGGGCGGCTGGCTCGCCTTGGAAGCCAACAGCCCCAACGACCCGTTCCCGATCCATGGCAGCGCCTGGCAACAACCGTGGCAAGTGATAGAGCAAAGCGCCCAGGAAGCCTTGTTGCAACTCGACAGCCAACATCCATTCGCCTATTGCGCCAGCCTGCGGATCCGCTTGAGCGGCGGTCAGTTACAGATCGCGATGCACGTCACCCACCTGGCCGAACAGGCCGCGTGGCACGGGCTGGGTTTGCATCCGTACTTCCCGCGCACTGCTGGCACGCGCCTGCAAACCCGTGCAACCGAAGTCTGGATGTGCGATGAGAAAAAACTGCCGACCACGTTGGGCAGCGTTCCTCGAACCTGGGACTTCCAACAACCCCGCTTGCTGCCGGACACACTGGTGGACAACGGCTTTGGCGGCTGGAACGGGCATTGCCTGATCCAGCAACCGGACCTGGGTTATGAGCTGGAATGCCGAGCCAGCGGCAGCGAATACTTCCTGCTGTACTGTCCCGTGGGACTGGATTTCTTTTGCATCGAACCGGTCAGCCATCCGGTCAATGCCCATCACCTGCCAGGACGGCCGGGCTTGCGTTTGCTCGAGCAAGGGCAGTCGGTGGCGTTGGGGTTTTTGATGCAGTGTCGACTCCTGTAACCCCTCCAGACAGGTTTCTCTCCCGCTCGGCTGGGCCTCAGGTCCCCAAGGTCAACCCGTTGGCCGGCAGCGGCAGCGCAGTCTTATATCGAACCTGCTTGAGCGCAAAGCTCGAACGGATATTCGCCACCCCCGGAACCTTGGTCAGAAAGTCCATCATGAACCGCTCCAGCGACTGGATCGACGGCACCAGCACGCGGATCAGGTAATCCGGGTCGCCTGCCATCAGGTAGCACTCCATCACCTCCGGCCGGTCGGAGATCGCCTCTTCGAAGTGCTGCAACGCCTCCTCCACTTGTTTTTCCAGGCTCACGTGGATGAACACGTTGACATGCAGGCCCAGCAGATCGGCATCCAGCAGCGTGACTTGCTCGCGTATCACCCCCAGCTCCTCCATGGCCCGGACCCGGTTGAAGCAAGGCGTGGGCGATAGATTGACCGACCGGGCAAGCTCGGCGTTGGTGATGCGGGCGTTTTCCTGAAGGCTGTTCAGAATGCCGATGTCGGTGCGATCCAATTTACGCATGAGACAAATAATCCTGTTTTTTATCGTTGTGCAGATTTTTTATCTGCAAATGATCTGAACAGCAACCCAACAGAGAAAAATATTCTTCTGCGTCGAGCCTATGATTGTTGTAGGACAATTTTCCTTACCCGGGAAAGTTCGTCAGCTAGCGCGCCCACTACAAGAAATTCACAAGATCGAGCGTAGAAAGCCATGAACCCAGCGTATGAACCGCTACGCCTGCACGTCCCCGAACCCTCGGGCCGTCCCGGCTGCCAGACCGACTTCTCCTACCTGCATCTAAGCGATGCCGGCACGGTGCGCAAACCCTCCATCGACGTTGAACCGTCCGACACGGCCGACCTGGCCCGCGGGCTGATTCGCGTGCTCGATGACCAGGGCAATGCCCACGGCCCATGGGCCGAAGACGTGCCTCTCGAGATCCTGCGCAAAGGCATGCGCGCCATGCTCAAGACGCGCATCTACGACAACCGCATGGTGGTCGCCCAGCGCCAGAAAAAAATGTCGTTCTACATGCAGAGCCTCGGCGAGGAAGCCATCGGCAGCGGCCAGGCCCTGGCGCTGAACATCGATGACATGTGCTTTCCCACCTATCGCCAGCAAAGCATCCTGATGGCCCGCGAGGTGCCGTTGGTGGGCATGATCTGCCAACTGCTGTCCAACGAGCGCGATCCGCTCAAGGGCCGGCAGTTGCCGATCATGTACTCGGTCAAGGACGCCGGTTTTTTCACCATCTCCGGCAACCTCGCCACGCAATTCATCCAGGGCGTGGGCTGGGGCATGGCCTCGGCGATCAAGGGCGACACCAAGATCGCCTCGGCCTGGATCGGTGACGGCGCCACCGCCGAATCGGACTTCCACACCGCCCTGACCTTCGCCCACGTCTACCGGGCGCCGGTGATCCTCAACGTGGTCAACAACCAGTGGGCGATCTCCACCTTCCAGGCCATTGCCGGCGGTGAAGCCACCACCTTCGCCGGACGCGGCGTCGGCTGCGGCATCGCTTCGCTGCGGGTGGATGGCAACGACTTCATGGCGGTCTACGCCGCTTCGCGCTGGGCCGCCGAACGCGCCCGCCGCAACCTCGGCCCGGCGCTGATCGAATGGGTGACCTACCGCGCCGGCCCGCACTCCACTTCCGATGATCCGTCCAAATACCGTCCCGCCGACGACTGGAGCCACTTCCCGCTGGGCGACCCGATTGCGCGCCTCAAGCAGCACCTGGTGAAAATCGGCCACTGGTCCGAAGAGGAACATGCCGCCGTCAGCGCCGAACTCGAAGCCGAGGTGATCGCTGCGCAGAAGGAAGCCGAGCAGTACGGCACCCTCGCTGGCGGGCAGATCCCAAGCGCCGCGACCATGTTCGAAGACGTCTACAAAGAGATGCCGGAGCACTTGAAGCGCCAGCGTCAGGAGTTGGGGATCTGACATGAACGATCACAACAACAATATCCAGCTGGACACCGCCATGACCACTACCACCATGACCATGATCCAGGCCCTGCGCTCGGCCATGGACGTGATGCTCGAGCGCGACGACAACGTCGTGGTGTTCGGCCAGGACGTGGGCTACTTCGGCGGCGTCTTCCGCTGCACCGAAGGCCTGCAGAACAAGTACGGCACCTCGCGGGTGTTCGACGCGCCGATTTCCGAGAGCGGTATCGTCGGCGTGGCCGTGGGTATGGGCGCCTACGGGTTGCGGCCGGTGGCCGAGATCCAGTTCGCCGACTATGTCTACCCGGCCTCGGACCAGATCATTTCCGAAGCGGCGCGCCTGCGCTATCGCTCGGCCGGCGAGTTCACCGCGCCGATGACCCTGCGCATGCCCTGCGGCGGCGGCATCTATGGCGGCCAGACTCACAGCCAGAGCATCGAAGCGATGTTCACCCAGGTTTGCGGCTTGCGCACCGTCATGCCGTCGAACCCTTACGACGCCAAGGGCCTGCTGATCGCCTCCATCGAAAACGATGACCCGGTGATCTTCCTCGAACCCAAGCGCCTGTATAACGGCCCGTTCGACGGCCACCACGACCGCCCGGTAACCCCATGGTCGAAACACCCGTCGGCGCAGGTGCCGGACGGCTACTACACAGTGCCGCTGGATGTCGCCGCCATCACCCGCCCGGGCAAGGACGTGACCATCCTCACCTACGGCACCACGGTGTATGTGTCCCAGGCCGCCGCCGAAGAAACCGGCATCGACGCCGAAGTCATCGACCTGCGCAGCCTCTGGCCGCTGGACCTTGAGACCATCGTCAAATCCGTGAAGAAAACCGGCCGCTGTGTGGTCGTCCACGAAGCCACCCGCACCTGCGGTTTCGGCGCCGAGCTGGTGTCGTTGGTGCAAGAACACTGCTTCCACCACCTGGAAGCGCCCATCGAGCGTGTCACCGGTTGGGACACCCCCTACCCGCACGCGCAGGAGTGGGCGTATTTCCCAGGGCCGTCCCGTGTGGGCGCGGCGTTGAAACGGGTCATGGAGGTCTGAATGGGCACGCACGTTATCAAGATGCCGGACATTGGCGAAGGCATCGCCGAAGTTGAACTGTCGGTGTGGCACGTCAAGGTTGGCGACATGGTGGTCGAAGACCAGGTGCTCGCCGATGTCATGACCGACAAGGCGATGGTGGACATTCCCTCGCCAGTACACGGTCGGGTGATCGCCCTGGGTGGCGAGCCCGGCGAAGTCATGGCGGTGGGCAGCGAACTGATCCGCATTGAAGTCGAAGGTGCCGGCAACCTCAAGGAGTCGGCGCAACCCGCCGTCGCCGCGCCAGCGCCGAAACCCGCGCTGGTGGCAACGCCTGAGCCGACGATAGAACAACCCGCTGCTGCGCCACGCCCCGCGCCGCAAGCGCCGGTGGCCCGCGATCCGGACGAGCGGCCGCTGGCCTCCCCGGCCGTGCGCAAACATGCGCTGGACCTGGGCATTCAATTGCGCCTGGTCCAGGGCAGTGGCCCGGCCGGGCGTATCCTGCATGAAGACCTCGAAGCCTATCTGGCGCAGGGTTCATCGACCCCGGCCAAAGGCGGCTCGGGTTATGCCGAACGCCACGACGAACAGCAGATCCCCGTGATCGGCATGCGCCGCAAGATCGCCCAGCGCATGCAGGAAGCGACCCAGCGCGCCGCGCATTTCAGCTACGTCGAGGAAATCGACGTCACCGCCCTGGAAGAGCTGCGGGTGCATTTGAATGAAAAGCACGGTGCCCATCGCGGCAAGCTGACCTTGCTGCCATTCCTGGTCCGCGCCTTGGTCGTAGCCTTGCGGGACTTCCCGCAAATGAACGCCCGTTATGACGACGAGGCCCAGGTCATCCACCGTTCGGGCGCTGTGCATGTCGGCGTCGCCACCCAGAGCGATGTGGGCCTGATGGTGCCGGTGGTGCGTCACGCCGAAGCCCGTAGCTTGTGGGACAGCGCGGCAGAAATCTCGCGTCTGGCAACCGCGGCCCGCAATGGCAAGGCCAGCCGCGATGAGCTGTCCGGCTCGACCATCACCCTGACCAGCCTCGGTGCGTTGGGCGGCATCGTCAGCACCCCAGTGCTGAACCTGCCGGAAGTGGCGATCGTCGGCGTGAACAAGATTGTCGAACGGCCCATGGTGATCAAAGGCCAGATCGTGATCCGCAAGATGATGAACCTCTCCAGTTCCTTCGATCACCGAGTGGTCGACGGCATGGACGCGGCGCAATTCATCCAGGCCCTGCGCGGCCTGCTCGAACAGCCCGCCACGCTGTTTGTGGACTAATCATCAATGGAGCAGGCCATGCAAACTTTGAACACCACGCTGCTGATCATCGGCGGCGGCCCCGGTGGCTATGTGGCGGCGATTCGCGCCGGTCAGTTGGGCATCCCGACCATTCTGGTGGAGGGCCAGGCGTTGGGCGGAACTTGCCTGAACATCGGCTGCATCCCGTCCAAGGCGTTGATTCACGTCGCCGAGCAGTTCCATCAGACACGGCACCACAGCCAGGACTCGGTCCTGGGTATCACGGTGTCAGCGCCAAGCCTGGACATCGGCAAGAGCGTGGAATGGAAGGACGGCATCGTCGATCGGCTGACCACCGGCGTCGCGACCCTGCTGAAAAAGCACAAGGTCCAGGTCATTCACGGCTGGGCCAATGTAGTCGATGGCAAAACCGTTGACGTCGGCGACACCCGCATCCAGTGCGAACACCTGCTGCTGGCCACCGGTTCGAAAAGCGTCGACCTGCCGATGCTGCCGATTGGCGGGCCGATCATTTCCTCCACCGAAGCCCTCGCCCCGACCTCGGTGCCCAAGCATTTGGTGGTGGTGGGCGGTGGTTACATCGGCCTGGAACTGGGCATCGCCTACCGCAAGCTCGGCGCCGAAGTCAGCGTGGTCGAGGCCCAGGAACGGATCCTGCCAGCCTACGACGGCGAACTGACCCAACCGGTGCACGAGGCACTCAAGCAGTTGGGCGTGAAGCTGTACCTCAAGCACAGCGTCGAAGGTTTCGATGCCCAGGCCAGCACGTTGCAAGTGCGCGATCCCGCTGGCGAGACGCTGGACCTGGAGACCGACCGGGTGCTGGTGGCCGTTGGTCGCAAACCTAACACCCAGGGCTGGAACCTCGAAGCGTTGGACTTGGCGATGAACGGTTCGGCGGTGAAAATCGACAATCGTTGCCAGACCAGCATGCGCAATGTCTGGGCCATCGGTGATTTGAGCGGCGAACCGATGCTCGCCCACCGGGCCATGGCTCAGGGCGAAATGGTCGCCGAACTGATCGCGGGTCAGCATCGCGAGTTCAACCCGACGGCCATCGCAGCGGTGTGCTTCACCGATCCGGAACTGGTGGTGGTCGGCCAGACGCCGGACGAGGCCAAGGCCGCCGGGCTCGACTGCATCGTTTCCAGCTTCCCGTTCGCCGCCAATGGCCGGGCCATGACCCTGGAATCGAAAAGTGGCTTCGTGCGGGTCGTGGCACGGCGGGACAATCACCTGATCGTCGGTTGGCAAGCGGTTGGCGTTGGCGTCTCGGAGCTGTCCACCGCGTTCGGCCAGTCCCTGGAAATGGGCGCTCGCCTGGAAGACATCGCCGGCACCATCCACGCCCACCCGACGCTGGGCGAGGCGGTGCAGGAAGCGGCGTTGCGAGCGTTGGGGCATGCGTTGCATCTGTGATTCAGGGGAGTTGGTGGTGTGAGTGAGGGCCCCTTCGCGAGCAAGCTCGCTCCCACAGGGAATTGCGTTCGCATGAACGACCGAGATCACCTGTGGGAGCGAGCTTGCTCGCGATTTTCAAGAACACCATCATTTATCTGCCTGCCCCTTATCGTGCGGGCTGCGAAACACCCCTGGAATGAAGTATTGTTGTCCCCATCCAAAAAACGTCAGAAGCCTTGAACCGTTTCGACGGTTGTTAAGAAATAGAGGGTGTCATGGGTAACGAGAGCATCAATTGGGACAAACTGGGCTTTGACTACATCAAGACCGACAAGCGCTACCTGTCGCACTGGCGCGATGGCGCCTGGGACGCCGGCACCCTGACCGACGACAACGTGCTGCACATCAGCGAGGGCTCCACCGCCCTGCACTACGGTCAGCAGTGTTTCGAAGGCCTGAAGGCCTATCGCTGCAAGGACGGTTCGATCAACCTGTTCCGCCCTGACCAGAACGCCGCCCGCATGCAGCGCAGCTGCGCGCGCCTGCTGATGCCGCAAGTCGAGACCGAGCAGTTCGTCGAAGCCTGCAAGCAAGTGGTCCGCGCCAACGAGCGCTTCATCCCGCCTTATGGCACTGGCGGCGCGCTGTACCTGCGCCCGTTCGTAATCGGCGTGGGTGACAACATCGGCGTGCGCACCGCCCCCGAGTTCATCTTCTCGATCTTCTGCATCCCGGTCGGCGCCTACTTCAAGGGCGGCCTGACCCCGCACAACTTCCTGATCTCCAGCTACGACCGTGCCGCCCCACAAGGCACTGGCGCGGCCAAGGTCGGTGGCAACTACGCCGCCAGCCTGATGCCCGGCTCCCAGGCCAAGAAGGCCAGTTTCGCCGACTGCATCTACCTGGACCCGATGACCCACTCGAAAATCGAGGAAGTCGGCTCGGCCAACTTCTTCGGCATCACCCATGACAACAAATTCGTCACCCCCAAATCCCCTTCGGTCCTGCCGGGCATCACCCGCCTGTCGCTGATCGAACTGGCCAAATCGCGCCTGGGCCTGGAAGTGATCGAAGGCGACGTGTTCATCGACAAACTGTCGGACTTCAAGGAAGCCGGCGCCTGCGGTACCGCTGCGGTCATCACTCCGATTGGCGGCATCAGCTACAAGGACAAGCTGCACGTGTTCCACAGCGAAACCGAAGTCGGCCCGATCACCCAGAAGCTCTACAAAGAGCTGACCGGCGTGCAGACCGGCGACGTGGAAGCGCCGGCTGGCTGGATCGTCAAGGTCTAAGCAGCGCTCATGTGGCGAGGGAGCTTGCTCCCTCGCCACATGAGTTTGTCTCCCTTACTCCCGCCGCAAAACCAGCCATCGCCCCCAACGCTGGCGAAACCATCCGTAACCGCTGACCAGCAGAATCCCACTCAATACCAAAGCCGCACCGACGATGAAGTTCGGCTCCAGCGGTTCATCCAATAACCAGACACCAAAACCGATGCCAAACAGCGGCGTCATGAACGACAGCACCCCCAACTGCGAAGCCAGGTAGCGGCGCAGCAGGGAAAACCAGATCAGAAAACTGGCGAAAGACACCAGCAACACTTGAAAGGCCAGGCTGGCCAGCAGTTGCGGTGTGGGGTTGATCGACGTTTGCCCCAGCACCACCGACATCCCTACCAGCAGCACCCCGGCGCCGACCAATTGGTACAGCAACGTCTGGCTGGCGGGCAGGTTCGTCAAGCGTGAACAACGCACTGTCACCGTCGTAGCCCCCCAGAGCGCACCGGCCAGCAGCCCCATGCCATCACCCAGTAACGAACTGCCGTTCGCCGCCCCCGTCCCTCCGCTGAACGCCACAACAATACCGCCGAATGCCACGGCGATACCCAGCCATTGCAGAGGTTTTAGACGTTCGCTCGGCAGTTTCCAGTGCAGGCCCAGAGCGGCGAACATCGGCGCGGTGTAGAGGAAAATCACCATGTGCGAAGCCGTCGTATGGCGCAGGCCTTCGCCCACCATCACGAACTCCAAGGCAAACAACAGCCCCACCAACAGACCGGGACGCCAACTGCCATCGGCCAGGGACAGGCGTTCACCGCGCGCCAGCACCAACAGCCAGACCAGTACCGCAGCGATGGCCGAGCGCACGCCCAGTTGCAGCATCGGCGCCATGTCGGCGGCGCTGGCCTTGATCGCGACTTGCTGGAAACCCCAGATGGCACAGAGGCCCGTCATCAGGGCACTGACCTGGCCATCCAGGGCGCGGCGGGTGGTCATGGGAAAGGTCCTTGGGCAGAAATGGATGAAAGGATTGTCTGCCTGACACCTTTGCTGGATATAGTGATTACCCGACAAGCCATCCCGGTAATCCGCCATTACGGTCGATATGCAGCCTCCAGCTCAACATCTGAAGATTCCTCCGTTCGACGCGGCCCTGCCCTCGCCGATTTTCTTTCGCAGCGCCTGCATGCCGGCCCACGCCACTTATCCTCGGCACCGGCATGCCTGGGGAGAGTTCGTCTACTCCTACAGTGGGGTGATGGAAATCGAGATCGCCCAGCACCATTACCTGGCACCACCGCAGTACGGCATCTGGTTACCGCCGGACATGGAACACGTTGGGTTCAATCGGCATGAAGCCTGTCATTGTTCGTTGTACCTGGCGGCCGAACTGTGCGCTGCGCTGCCGGCCGTACCTTGCGCGCTGACCTTGAGCCCGCTGATCCGCGCGTTGCTGGAAGAGCTGCGCAGCGACCCGCCGAGCCAACCTCAGACGCCCGAGCAGCAGCGCTTGTTGCAGGTGCTGGTGGACAAGCTGATCCAGGCGCCTCATGCCGGCAGTTACTTGCCCTCCTCGGATGATCCACTGCTGGGCCCCGTGTTGCGGACCCTTGAGGCGAATCCCAGCGACCCACGCTCCTTGCCGCAACTGGCCCGCGCCGCCAACACCACCGAACGCACACTGATGCGCCGGGCCCAGCGGGACCTGGGCATGTCACTGGTGGAATGGCGCCAGCGCCTGAAGGTCATCGAAGCCCTGGCCCTGCTCGAACGTGGCCAGAGCGTGGAAACCATCGGCCTGGACCTGGGCTACAGCAGCGCCTCGGCGTTCATCAGCATGTTTCGCAAAATGATGGGCACCACGCCGGATGAGTATCGGCGCAGGCACATGGCTGGATAATGAGGGTGGTTCGGGAATGGCTATCGCGAGCAGGCTCGCTCCCACAGGGTCTGTCGTTGGCCATCGATCATGTGTTCAGCGCAATTCCACTGTGGGAGCGAGCCTGCTCGCGATGGCGGTGGATCAGCTTGCATGGATGTTGGATGTGAAGGCCCCTTCGCGGGCAAGCCCGCTCCCACAGGGTCTGTCGGTGGCCATCAATCATGTGTTCAGCGCAATTCCACTGTGGGAGCGAGCTTGCTCGCGAAGGCGGTGGATCAGCTTGCATGGATGTTGGATGTGAAGGCCCCTTCGCGGGCAAGCCCGCTCCCACAGGATCTGTCGGTGGCCATCAATCATGTGTTCAGCGCAATTCCACTGTGGGAGCGAGCTTGCTCGCGAAGGCGGTGGATCAGCTTGCATGGATGCTGGATGTGAAGGCCCCTTCGCGGGCAAGCCCGCTCCCACAGGGTCTGTCGGTGGCCATCGATCATGTGTTCAGCGCAGCTCCACTGTGGGAGCGAGCTTGCTCGCGAAGGCGGTGGATCAGATTGCATGGATGTGGGATATGAAGGCCCCTTCGCGGGCAAGCCCGCTCCCACAGGGTCTGTCGTTGGCCATCAATCATGCGTTCAGCGCAATTCCACTGTGGGAGCGAGCTTGCTCGCGATGGCGGTGGATCAGCTTGCATGGATGCTGGATGTGAAGGCCCCTTCGCGGGCAAGCCCGCTCCCACAGGGTTTGTCGGTGGACATAAATCATGTGTTCAGCGCAGGTCCACTGTGGGAGCGAGCCTGCTCGCGATGGCGCCAGCAGGTCCGACATCCATCTCGACATCGACACCCAATCGCGCCGCCATTTCCTTGCGCCCACTGGCCGTCAACCCCAGCGCCCGGCTATCCAGGTCCTGAATCACCCATTTGCGCTTGATCGCCACTTGCAGCAACGCCGCGCCCAAGGCGCCCCCCAAGTGCGGACGGCGCATGCTCCAGTCCAGGCATGGACAGGCAAATCGGCGTCGCTGACCGGCAAGCGCCTGGACATCAATGCCCAGCGCTTGGAACAGCGCTTCGCCGGAGTCACTCAGGCGATACCCTTTGCCTTCCACATCCACCAGCCATCCAGCTTCAAGCATCCGATCATGCATGCGCACCGCCAGCGTGCCGGCCATGTGGTCGTAGCAGGTGCGGGCGAATTGCAGGCGATCCGGGGTGCGCGGGGTGAAGGTCGGGGCGGGGTTCTGGCCGATCACCATCAAAGCTTCAAGCGCCTGGGCAACGCGTCTATCCGCCAGGCTGTAATAGCGATGTCGGCCCTGGACGTACAGACGCACCAAGGCCAGTTCCTTGAGCTTCGCCAAATGGCTGCTGGCGGTAGACGCACTGACATCGGCGATGCTCGCCAACTCCGTGCTGGTTCGGGCATGGCCGTCCATCAACGCGCACAGCATTCGGGTGCGGGCCGGTTCGGCAATGGCCGCGGCGACCTGGGACACCCCAAGGTCATGTTGCTCTGCATTCATATTTCGCCCCCCCGACGAATCGAGCCATGGCAGGACTTCAGATAGTAGCAACACTTTCAATCGTCGCGGGTCAGCACTTCCAGCAGCTCGATTTCGAAAATCAGATTGGCGCCCGGCTTGATGTGAGCGCCCATGGACCGTTCGCCATAGGCCAGATTCGCCGGCACCCACAGCTTGCGCTTGCCGCCGACCTTCATGCCCATCAGGCCGACGTCCCAGCCCTTGATAACCCGACCGGTGCCGATCACGCACTGAAAAGGTTTGCCTCGACTGTAGGACGAATCGAATTCGGTGCCGTCTTCCAGCGTGCCACGGTATTGGGTGGTGATCAGCGCGCCTTTGACTACGCTTTTGCCGTCGCCCTGCTCCAGGTCGATGATTTGCAGTTCTTCGTTCATGGGCTACTCCCGTGTGGTTCAGGCGCGGGTTTTCGCAGAAATCCGCGTGTCTGGCAAACTTTTGTGTGTTGGGTGCACAAGGGAACCGCAGCGGCCGCTTCGGTTCACATGGGTATCGACCCTGTATTTCAGATAAGGATGTTCTGATGATCGACTTTCGCCCGCTCCACGGCTTCATTCCTCCCTATATCCTCAACCGAATCATCGCCCACGGTTCCGAACATCAACGCTCCAGCGCCCTCGGCACCCTGACCCACGTACGCAATCTGCGGCACAACCCCGGTCCGCCGCACACCCCGCCCGCCGCCGCAGCGCTGCCCAGGCCCGGCAAGCCCGGCCAACCCCAGCGCAGCGTGCATGACGCACAAAACACCATGGAACTGCCCGGCCAGCCGGTACGCCTCGAAGGCCAGGCAGCCACGGGCGACCCGGCCGTGGACGAGGCCTACGATGCCCTGGGCGCCACCTACGATTTTTTCTGGAAAGTGCTGGGGCGCGACTCCATCGACAACAAAGGCTTCGCCCTGGTGGGTAGCGTGCATTACGGCCAGGACTACGAAAACGCCTTCTGGAACGGCGCGCAGATGGTGTTCGGCGACGGCGATGGCGAAATTTTCCAGCGTTTCACCCGCTCCCTCGACGTGGTGGCCCACGAGTTGGCCCATGGCGTGACCGAAAGCGAAGCCGGATTGATCTACGCCAACCAGTCTGGGGCGTTGAACGAGTCCATGTCCGATGTATTCGGGGTGCTGGTCAAGCAGTTCGTCCTCGAACAGACCGCCGACCAGGCCGACTGGCTGATCGGCGCCGACCTGCTCACTGACAAGATCAACGGTGACGGGCTGCGCAGCATGTCCAACCCCGGCACGGCCTACGACGACCCGCTGCTGGGCAAGGACCCGCAACCGGCGCACATGCGTGAATTCGTCATCACCCGCGAGGACAACGGCGGCGTGCACATCAATTCCGGCATTCCCAACCGCGCCTTCTATCTGGCGGCCACCACGCTGGGCGGATTTGCCTGGGAAAAGGCCGGCCGGATCTGGTATGAAACCTTGTGCGACAGAAGACTGGCCAACGACGCCTCCTTCAGCGACTTCGCCCGCTTGACCGTCGAGCACGCCCGCCAGCGCTTTGGCATCCGGGAAGTGCAAGCGGTGCAGAACGGCTGGGCTCAGGTTGGCGTCGATTTAACCGAGGAGCACTGATGAAACCCCTTCCAAACCTCGACGATCACGCCGTGGTGCGGCTGTCCCGCCAGGGCGGCGTGGCGGCGATGCCCGGTTTGACTCGCCCTCGGGAAATCGATTTCGCCCAGTGCGATCTCGACCAGCGCACGCGTATCTGTTCGGTACTGGAAGGGTGCCTGCCGCTGGACTCGGCGGCACCGGGGCGTGGCGACCAGCGTTTTTTCCGGATCGAGGTGCGCTATCGCGCCAACGACCAGGACGACGAAATGGTGCTGCAGGTGCCTGAAGACCAGGCACCCGGCGAGCTGGTTCGCCTGTGGGACAAAGGCGAAGTGAGCTCAAAGGACTAGCGTGTGACGGGGGTGATTTTCAGGATCCGGCCGGAGGCAATCACCACCATCACGTATTTGTCATGGATCTGCACCCATTGCGCGCCTTCTTCGGGTGCTTCGAGCCCCTTCTCCTTCCAGTTTTTAATGGCCTTGTCCGAGCGCTGATATTCAGACGGCGTCCGGTCGGCCTCCACCAACCGGCGACCATTGTTGGGTGAATGTTCCACCGCATCTCCAGTGGCCTCGACCGCTTGCGCCACAGGGCCAAGGGCTCCGAGACCGGCGATCAGGACCAGGCTGGCGATCAGGGTAGGCTTGCGCATAAAAACTCCAGTGATTTCGAGAATACCGAAATCTCCGACTTCAACGGCGGCGAATCATTCCTTTTACTGTAGCGACGAATCCGTCGCCGACTGTACGGGGCGGTGATGCCGACAACCGGCGTAGGCTGGCAAAAAAGCCATTTATAAAAACCGGGGCTCGCCATGCACATCGCCATTCTGACCTTCGACGGCTTCAACGAACTGGACTCACTGATTGCCTACGGCATGCTCAGCCGTATTTCCCTGATCGGCGATAAGGAGTGGCGCGTGAGCATCGCTTCACCTACCCCGCGCGTCACGTCCATGAATGGTTTGACCATCGACGCCCAGATCGACCTGGAGCAGGCCTGCAAGGCCGACGCCGTGTTGTTTGGCAGCGGCATGAGGACCCGGGAAGTGGCCGACGACCCGGCCATCATGAGCCGGCTGCGCCTGGACCCGACGCGCCAGTTGCTCGGTTCCCAATGCTCCGGCACATTCCTGCTGGCACGCCTGGGGCTGCTCGGCCAGGCACCGGCCTGCACCGACACCACCAGTAAACCATGGGTCGTGGCGGCGGGTGTCAACGTGGTCAACCAGGCGTTCCACGCCAATGGCAACATCGCCACCGCCGGAGGCTGTTTCTCCGCCCAGTACCTGTCGGCCTGGGTGCTGGCCCGGCTCAAGGGCCTGGAGACCGCGCGGAAAGTGCTGCATTACTTTGCCCCGGTGGGCGAGAAAGAGGCCTATGTGGAACGAGGGTTGGGGCATATCCGCCAGTATGTGAGTGAAGTGGCGCAAGTCTGAGGCCGCGGGAAGAACAACGATGTCCCTGTGGCGATGGCTACACATTGGCAGCCACATCCCCTATAAAGTCCAACACACCTCACCGCACGGACCCCGCCATGAGCACCGCCACCACCTCATCCCCTGCCCTCAAGGAAATCTTCAACGCCACACGCCTTGAGCACATCGCCAGTGAAATGAGCGCGGTGTATCCGACTTTCGATAGCCGGGCGTTCCTGGACATGGCCAATGACGGGCTGAGCGAGTTGTCGGTGATGCAACGCATGGCGCGAGTCAGTGAGTGCCTGCATGCGGTACTGCCCCTGGAGTACGAGGCGTCGCTGGATGTGCTGCGGGACCTGGCGCCCCGACTCAACAGCATGTTTGTCAGCATGTTCCTGCCCCACTACGTGGCGTCCTACGGCCGGCACAGCTTCGACCTGTCCCTGGATGCGCTCAAGTATTTCACCCGGTTCGGCTCCTCGGAGTTCGCCGTGCGGCATTTCCTGCGCGATGACCTGGCGCGCACCCTCAAAGCCATGCACGACTGGGCGCACGACCCCAACGAACACGTCCGTCGCCTGGCCAGTGAAGGCAGTCGACCGCGCTTGCCCTGGTCGTTCCACCTGGAGCCGATCCAGGCCAACCCCGACCTCGCCGCTGCGATCCTTGAGGCCCTCAAGGCCGACAGCAGCCTGTATGTGCGCAAGTCCGTGGCCAATCATCTCAACGACATCACCAAGCAGCACCCTGACTGGGTGCTGGACCGGATCGAAGGCTGGTCCCTGCAAGATCGCCATACCGCATGGATCGCCCGCCATGCTTTGCGCAGCCTGATCAAACAAGGCAATTCCCGGGCACTGGCGGTTATCGGGGTCGGCGGCAAGGCGCACATCCAGGTGCTGGACTTACAGGTCACGCCGGCGGTGATTCGTCTCGGCGAACCGATTACCTTGTCGTTCAAGGTGCAATCAACCCTCGAGCAGAACCAGCGCCTGGTGATCGACTATGCCATCGACTACGTGAAAGCCTCGGGCGGCACCTCGGCCAAAGTCTTCAAGCTCAAGACCTTCGACCTGCCTGCCCTTGAGTGCGTCAGCCTCAGCCGCTCCCAGCATATTCGCGAACTGACCACCCGCCGACACTACGCGGGCCGGCATGCGGTGCATCTGCTGGTCAATGGCGAACGGCTGGGGAGCACGGCGTTCGACATCGTTCCCTGAGCGGCCGCTCAGGCCAGCGCCAACCGTTGTGCCTTGCGAATGTCCTGCAGGAAGCGCTCGGCCGGCAGCGGGTGGCCCAGCAGGTAACCCTGCAGCGAATCGCACCCCAATTGAGTCAGGAAATCCTGCTGCACGTCGGTCTCCACCCCTTCGGCAACAATCCGCAGCCCCAGGGCCTGGCCGAGGGCGACGATGGCCGAGACAATCGCCGCGTCATCACTGTCGTGCTCCAGGTCGCGGACGAAACCGCGATCGATCTTCAGCTCGTTGGCCGGCAAACGCTTGAGGTACATCAGGCTCGAATAACCGGTGCCAAAGTCGTCGATGGACAAATCCACGCCCATGTCCGAGAGCTGCTGCAGCACGGTCATGCTTGCATCGGCATCGCTCATCGCCGTGGTTTCGGTGATTTCCAGGGTCAGGCTGTTGGCCGGCAGATGATGAGTTTCCAGCGCCGTGGCGACGCTCTGCACCAGGCCCACGTGACAGAACTGCAAGGCCGACAGGTTCACCGCGATGCGCCAGTCGGTGTAGCCGAGCACGTACCATTCGCGCATCTGGCGACAGGCCTCGTTCAACACCCATTCACCGATGGGAATGATCAGCCCGGTCTTTTCCGCAAGGTCGATGAAGGTATCGGGCATCAGCAGGCCCTGGGTTGGATGCGTCCAGCGCAACAAGGCTTCGGCCCCCACCGGACGGCCGTTGGCAGCGTCGAACTTGGGCTGGTAATGGAGGCTGAACTGGCGTTGATCGACGGCGATGCGCAGGTCTTGCAGCAGTTGCAGTTGCTTGCGGGCGTTGCTGTTCATCGAGGCATCGAAAAAGCTGTAGCCATTCTTGCCGGCGCCCTTGGCGTGGTACATCGCCGCGTCGGCATTCATCAGCAGCTCTTCGGCGCTCTGGCCGTTGCCTGGATAAAGCGCGATGCCGACACTGGCGGATATCTGCAGGTCATGATCGGCCACCCGGAATGTGCGACCGATCAGCCCGACCTGACGGGCCGCCAGGCGCAACGCATCGTCAGGCTCGGCCAGTTGCACCAGCAGCACGAACTCATCACCGCCGATCCGCGCCAGGGTGTCCTGGCTGCGCAAGTCTTCCCGCAGGCGCAGGGCCACGTCGCGCAGCAACAGGTCGCCCATGTGATGGCCGAAAGCATCGTTGACCGGTTTGAAGCCATCCAGGTCGATGAACATCAAGGCGAAACAGCCGCCCTGCTCATGCACCCGATGCATGGCCTGACCGATACGATCGGCCAGCAGCACGCGGTTGGGCAATTCGGTGAGGGGGTCGTGCAGGGCCAGTTGCGTCAGCTCACGGTTGGCCAGAGTCAGCGATTGGGCCAGCTCTGCGGTCCGGGCCTCCAGGCGCGCATCGAGAATCGACGTGAGCAAGGCGATGGCCAGTACCGCCAACGTGGTGATCAGCACCAGATTGTCCAGACCCTTGCCACTCAAGCCGTCCAGAGCACCGCAAAAGCTGCCGTCGCTGAAGCGCGCTGCGGCCATGCCGGTGTAATGCATGCCGACAATGGCCAGGCCCATCACGACAGCAGCGCCGGCGCGGGCCAGACGTACATGGGGGATGTTCTGGCGCAAGCGAAAGGCGATCCACAACGCAGCCGCCGAAGCGCCGACCGCAATCACCAGCGAAGCCCCGAACAACGAGGGGTCATAATCAATACCCGGCTGCATCCGCAGCGCCGCCATGCCGGTGTAATGCATGGCGCTGATGCCGGCGCCCATGATCAACGCGCCGAAAGCCAGTTGCCACGCCGGCAATTGCGGTTGACTGACCAACCACAGGGCAAAACCGCAGGACAGGATGGCGATCAGCAGCGACAAGGCGGTGATCGATACATCGTAGCCAAGCTCCACCGGCAAGGTGAACGCCAGCATGCCGATAAAATGCATGGACCAGACCCCGACGCCCATTGCCAGGGAACCGCCGGCCATCCACCAATGCGCCGCGCGCCCCTGGGTGGTCGCGATGCGGCCGGTCATGTCCAGCGCAGTGTAGGAAGCCAGTACCGCAACAAACAGGGAAATTGAAACAAGGGCCGGGGAGTAACTGCCGATGAGCATGGTTTTTTCTCGTGACTGGAAAGCCGAACTGCTTCCATGCCCGGTTGAAAGGCGGCGATTGTACTCAATTGCGGTACGGGCGTACCGACCAAATATCAAAAAGCCATCAACCCTGGAATATTTGCGACGAAGGACATCTTGTCTCCGGATGACTGAAGGCACCTGCGTCACAGGCCGTTCGGCTAAGCTGTGGTGGGCCATATTTCAGGAGACCCATCCATGATCGCCCCAACCACCGCGTTAGTGGTAATAGACGTTCAGAACGACTTCATCCCCGGAGGCCAATTAGCCGTACCGGGGGGTGACGAAATCGTGCCATTGATCAACCGCCTGGGTCGTTCATTCAGGCAGGTCATCCTCGCCCAGGACTGGCATCCGGCCGGGCACGCTTCGTTTGCCTCCAGCCATCCGGACAAGCAACCGTTCGACCTCATTCAACTGCCCTATGGCGAACAGAAACTGTGGCCCGACCACTGCATACAGGGCACCCAAGGCGCCGCGCTGCACCCGGCCCTGGACCTGCCCCACGCGCAACTGATCATTCGCAAGGGCTGCAACCCGGACATCGACAGCTATTCGGCCTTCATGGAAGCCGACCGCCAGACACCCACCGGCCTGACGGGCTACCTCAAGGAGCGCGGCATCGACACGGTGTACATGGTGGGGCTGGCGCTGGATTTCTGCGTGATGTTCTCGGCGCTGGATGCCCGGGCGGCGGGGTTCAACGCGCTTGTGGTGCTCGACGCCTGTCGGGGCATTGATATCGACGGTTCGATGGAGGCGGCAATCCGGCGGATGCAGCAAGCGGGTGTGGCGCTGATTGAATCGAGCGCAATAAACGCCTGACCCCTCCCCCAGCCTCACCGCGTTGGCAACCACAAGCGCAATCGCGCCCCACCCAGCGGCGAAGCTTGCGCCGTCAGCGTACCGCCCTGGGCTTGCAGGGCGCGACGGCTGATGGCCAGGCCCAGGCCAAAACCACCCGTGGCGCGGTCGCGGCTGCGGTCCAAGCGATAGAACGGTTCGAACACACGCTCGCGCTCGCTGTCAGGAATACCGATACCGTCGTCGTCGACCCAGATCTCGCAGCCCTGGACGCCGACCAGCACGCCGACCTGGATCCGCTTTTCGCAATAACGCATGGCGTTGCGTAACAGATTCTGCAACGCCCGGGCCGTCAGGCGCGGGTCCAGCACGAAACGCTCCAGCGTGCCGTGCAGCAGCACATCGATCACCACATCCGGCGCCGCCAGGTCCTCGTCGACACTGCCCAGGATACTGTCGATGAACTCGTCCAGCGCCACCTCCACGCGTTCGGGCAGAAGCTCGGGGTTCTGCAGACGGCTGTAAGACAGCAGCTCCAGCACCAGCTCATCCAGCTCGCGGATGTGTGCCACCAACCCTTGCAGCCGTTCGCGACTGGCCGGCGGCAGGTCATCGGACAGCGCCAGGGCCAGGCCGAAATCGAGGCGGGTCAATGGCGTGCGCAATTCATGGGACACTGCATTGAGCAGATCGCGCTGCTGGTTGAGCAAGCGCTCGATGTCGCCGGCCATTGTGTCGAACACGTGGGCCAGGCTGCCGATGTTCGAGCTGGAGCCAATCTGCGTACGTTCGCTCAAATGGCCTTTGCCGAAGCGTTCAGCCGTGCGTTTGAGCCGTTCCAGATCGCGCCAATGCGGCCGCAACCAAAGCAGCAGGCAAGCCAGCATCGTCGCACCGATCAACACGTTGATGCTCCAGTACAGCCAACTGACCTCGGTCGGGTCCGGGGGCACAATCATCTTGACCGCCGTGCGCTCATCCAGCGGCGCGGCCGCCAAGGTTCGCCAGGCCCATTCGCCCAGGCGCACCACGTTCTCGCCGCGCTTTAGACGCGCCTGCTCGTCGGCGCTGAAACCCTCATCCTCGATGGCCGCCAGTTCGATGCGCAGCGGCTCGAATTCCTTGTCCATCTGTGCCGCCAGTGCCGGCCACTGCTCGCTGGGCACGTTATGGAACTGCCGGACCATCAAGGTTTGCAGGCCACGGGAATAATCGAGGTTGTAGTTCAGGAAGCGCTCATGAAACAGCCGCACCACCAGCTCCGGCATCAGATAGATCGCGGCGCTGTAGGACACGATGGTGACCAGGTAAAGGCGAATCAGCAGCTTCCACATCGACTCAGCATTCCCACTCGGAACGGCTGAACAGATAACCCTTGCCCCACACGGTCTTGATCTTGCGGGCTTCGCCGGCGTTGTCGTCGAACTTGCGCCGCAGCTTGGAGATCGCCACGTCCACCGAGCGGTCGGTGCCGTTGAACTCGATGCCGCGCAGACGCTGCAGGATCTGGTCGCGGCTCAGCACCTCGCCGCAATGCCGGGCCAGTACCACCAGCAGGTTGTATTCGCCGCTGGACAGCTCCACCGTTTGCCCGCGCCAGGTCACAGCGCGTTCGGACAGGTCGATGCACAGGTTGCCCATGAGAATGCGATCGTTGACCGTCTGCGGCTCGGTAAGGCTGCTGCGGCGCAACAAGGTCCGAACGCGTGCCAGCAGGACCCGAGGTTCACAGGGTTTGCTGACGTAGTCATCGGCGCCCATTTCCAGGCCCAACACCTGATCATGGCTGTCGTCCCGGGCGGTGAGCATCAGAATCGGCAAGGTCGCCGAATCGGCCCGCAACAAGCGGCAGACCTGCAAGCCGTCCAGCCCCGGCAGCATCAGATCGAGGATCACCAGGTCCGGCGGATCGACCCGCGCCCGTTCCCGCACATGATCGCCACGGCTGAGCACACTGACCCTGTAGCCGTTGCGTTCCAGGTAACTGGCGATCAGTTCGCAGAGGGCGGTGTCGTCTTCCACCAGGAGGATGTTGGGCATGGGTGTTTCCAGAAAAGTGCTGTGGCGCCTGGTTGGGCCTCATCGCGAGCAAGCTCGCTCCCACAAGGGTCTTCGGTACAACACAAAACCACTGTGGGAGCGAGCTTGCTCGCGATGGCGATGTCACAGGCGCAGAGAATCTCAAGCTGCCAAGGATATACGCCCTCACCCACCTACGAGCAAACCCCTTACACAATTTCACACAGCCGCTACAAAGCTTTACCGGTGCAGCCCGTCATCCCTGCACTTTCATAAGCCAGCGTCGCTGTAAACTGTCAAACCTGACAGTTTACAGCGGGCCAGTATCGCGCTCAGATGGCAGGACCCATAGTCAGATAATGCTCTGCACTGTCGGTACAGCCTTGCGATATTCCAATGGAGACCATGACCATGAGCACAGCACAAAAACTGTCAGTCAATACGGTTCGACAATCCCTCTTCAGCAATGAATTCGCAGCATCCATTGATCAACGTCCCCCGGTACCGTTCAGAGCGTCCTTTTCCCGCGTGAGCTACCCCCTGTTTGGTGACTGCCTGACCATAACGGCGACGCTTCGAGATGCAGTCGACAACCACATCAAGACCATCAGGATCATTTTCATCGAAGATCCTGTCGATAACACTCCACAACGTGCCAAGGACGTGAGGGTCTTCTACGGTGATACCGCGGAGAGCCCGCCGTCAGAGTATTCGACATCTGAACCTTTGACGTCCCTGAATTTTGATTCGCAAAACCTTTCCATCAGCGGCACCATAGATGCACGTGTAGACGACGGATTGGTAAATCCGAAAGCCCATGACCTGATGATGAATTTCAGGCTGGTTGCAGAGCCTGGGTCCCGACGCACTTGAGCCCGATAAGCGCCGCAATAAAAAAGCTCCGGACTTTCGATCCGGAGCTTTTTTATTGAACGACCAAGCGCGAATCGGCGCATTGTCAGAAGTTGAAACTAAGACCCGCGCTGACGTTGTAATCCTGCTTGACGGTCTTGCTTTGGCTTGAGCCGGCCTCGGCGAAAACCTGAAGTCCGTGGGGCAGTGCCCAATTGATTCCACCCGCCAGCTCCAGGCTGGTGGCGGAGCTATCGTTGTTGAACGAACTGTCGTTGACGCCCACCTGGTTGCGCTTGATAAGCTCCTGGCCAACGGCAACGCGCACCCGCGGCTGCAACTTGTGGCCGTTGCCCAGATCGATCTCGCTGCCCAGGTAAGCACCACCCTTGACGACCAGCGACCGGGTCAGCTCGCTATCGACTTCAAGGCCATTGTCCAGCTTGTAATGTTCACCGGATACCACCGCAGCGGCGACCTGAGCAAAAGGTCCCCAGAAGAACCCGCTGCCCAATTGGTCTTGCAGACCCACCTCCAGCGAACCGCTCAAACCGTAGGCGTCATAAGACCCCTTGGTTTTCACGCCATCACTCATGCGCACGTCCAGGCTGTTGTCGAATCGATTGATCTTGGTGACCGCGTCAACATAGAAGCCCGATTGAGGATCGAATTTCGTCAAATAGGCCCCGACGGAATAGCTGTCCACCGAACCCGAACTGCCATGCTTGAGATCCAGGTTCGAGCGGCTGTACCCCACCATGCCGCCGACCAGCCAATCGCTGTCGCCCAGCGCTGCATCGGCACCGATCACCAGCCCCTGCTGGGTCTGGCTGTAGCCACCGGCGTAGGCATTCTGCACGCTGTAGCGGTTATTGTAGGTACGGGTCCAGAGGCCGGGCTTGGCACCGGTCAACCGGCGATCCCCCATACGCGAATTCAGCAACGTGCTTTCCGCATAAATAATGGTGGGCGCGGTATTGGCGATCGCCAGCACCGAACGGGTACTGGTGCTCGGCCCGTCGTCAGGGCGCAGATACCAGCCATTGCCTTCCTGGACCAGTTGGTAAGTCAGGGCGCCGACATCGACAGCCCCATTGTTCAGCGCCAACTGTCCGTTACCTGCACCGAATTCAGCAATGTGTATCAAATCACCGGCCGCCCTGTTCCCAGTGGCACTGACTGACACGACATGCTCACCCGACGCGCTTTCGGCATTGAGAAAATCCGTTTCACCGGTGACAAAATCGGTGTACATGTTGAAAGAACCGTTACCTGAGAGCTCGCGGACATTCAGCGTGTAGAACGTTGGCCCCGGCGCAAAATCCACCCGGCCACCGTCCAGCGACAGATTGTTCACGTTATTGCTGCCGGTCAGGGTCCAGGTCGCTTGCCCTCTGATTGCAAGGTCGGCTGTACCCTCCACGCCGCCGGTAAATTGGGAGCTGTTATCGAGCACCACGTCAGTGGTGTGCCCGGCATCGCCTTTGATGGTGCCGATGAAGGCACTCTGATTATCGAGACTGACTCGCGCTACGTTTTGCAGATCACCGGTCAGCGAGGCCTGGTTGTTCAGTGAAGCGTTCACATTGCTGCCGGCCTCGACCACCACATTGCCCTGCAACAGGCTATTGTCGACGCTGAAGTCGACGTTCGTACCGTCCGTCACTTCCAGGATCGTGCCGTTGCCACCGATAAGCGTCGAACCGTTCGATACTTCAACCACGAACGCTCCCAACGGGATGGCACCCACATTCGCCAAAATCGCCGAGCCCGTCTTGCCTTCGACGCTGGAGTTGTTCAGCACCAGTTTGCTGATCTGTTCGTCGGTACCGTCCAACTCGAACGTCACGCCATTCAGCCCGCCGATGATTTTGGACTGGTTATTGAGCGCCACCTGCCCTCCTGCGATCCGTACACCGAAGCTGGAACTGTCGGTGCCTTCAATGGTGCTGTTATTCAAGTTCAGGGTGCTATAGGAGGTGGCCACCGCGCCCCCCAAAACGCCGCTCACGGTGCTGTTCAACAAAGCCACGTTGGAGCCTGTCGACGTGTCGATATCGCGTACCGCCGCAAGCCCGTAATCGAGCCCGGATATCGTGCTGCCGCTGACGTTGGCGTCACTGTTGGTCAGCGAAACCGTAATGGCCCCGCTTGCCCCCGTTACCGTGGCACCGGTCAGGTTCAAGGTCGCCCCATCCGTTGCACTGATCTGCTGGGTCGTACCGGTGTTGACGTTCAAGGTGCCGGCCTGGACGTCGATGTCCAACGTATCGGCGCCATTGACGTTGAGGGTGGCATCCGCTGCGATGCGCCAGCTCTCCACGGTCGGCGAGGGCGAGATCGTTTCCGTCTCCCCGGGGTTCAGGTCTCGCCCTTGTGCATAAGGGATGACAAAAGCGAGCGCCAGGACCGATGGATATCTCCATCTGCCACAATGAACTTTCGATAGAGAAAACTGAGCTGATTGCATATGAACTACCCTAAAAACGATATTTGGAACTGGTTGGCTCGCTGATCTTTACCCGATCACATTCGAGAAGAGGCGCCAGACTACTGAGGAAGCCCAAAATTCAATGTAGGATTATTCTGAAAACAACTCAGACAATTCCGTTGCAAAAGCAAGATAAGTCGCATCCCTTCACTGCAATTCAACAGAGCACTGCTGCGAAGGGAGCATCAAGCAAGATCTTTACTCAACCCTCGCAATATTCATTATATGGATTGACAAGATTGACCACTATCTCAAACTTGTCAGAGGGATAATCAACTCCATTAATCTCCACCTCGTACCAAATCCTCCAATAACCAAGATAGGGTCCTGTTCCTCCCGAAACAGGAGGAGGTTCAGGAATATTGCGGATATAGGGATCATAAGGTTGGATGGTCATGGTAAACCCGGCCGTTGGCTCTGGGTCGACAATCGTGTGAGGTATAGTCGAAGTAAAAGCGGTGCCTTGTGCTACCTGAGTGTAACCCGCATCCCTGTATCCTTGCGCACGCAGGGTAACTTTCCGTCCCACTTGAAGGTGCACAGGGTCTCCCTCGATGTTGACTACCGCGCTCCACGTGGTCTGGTCCAGATCATCGCACAGTAGCAAGCCTGGGTTGTCCGTGGTTATTGAAGGAGGGTCCAAGTCAACGACCATTGCATTGTTGATCACCGTTTGGATGAGTGACGGATTTTCATTGACTCCGCCGATGTCCGAAACGAAATATTGAAGGTTATGAGGACCGATTCCGGCGTCGTTGATAACGTCCCAAGACAGAATAATCGTTGCCTCTGTATCGTTATCCTCCGGGAAAGCGCGATCATTCAGTTCCACACCTGCGTACTCAGCCCTAATCATCTGCCCCTTTTTTACGGGCTTATTAGTATCTGTCCACAAGTCAATGGTGATTGTCTGGTTGTCACCATAATCTGCAATCTCAATGATGTTATCCACTGCCGTGCTTGTAACATTAGGCGCATCCAATTTATCATTGGGTTGACCCGGATCAGTGGGGTCAATCGGACCGGCGACATAGAGATTCGAAGAAATATCTACAGATGAGACAGACAGAGTCTCTGTCCCGCGCAACAAAGTAGCTTCAACGCTGACGGGAACGTTGCCTTCGGTTGTAAGCCCGCCCGAATAATAATCATTGAAAATAGTAGCAAAAGGCACAGGAAAAACCAGTTTGGTAAGGCTACCGAAAGCCTTAGTATCTACCAGTGTATTATTCCACGTAAGTTTAATCTCATCTCTATCCTCTATGTGCTCAACCCTTTCCACCTCGACTGTAACGCCACCGGGCTCTGCACAATCTTTCAAATCGATAAGGCGATCGGTCTGAGCCAAAGGAACAATGGGGTCTTCGAGCACTGGCGCTGGTGCAAAAACAATTTTCAAGGGTTGAGCATCTGCCAAAGCGCTCTTGTTCCCAACAGCATCAAAATGCTGATAAAAAAGAAAGTTGGTGCCAGGAGGCAGACTACGCAAAGTCGCCCCTGGCACTTGAAATACACCAGTTTGCGGTAACGTATAAGGGGGAGGATTAACAGGCTCACCCCCATGAGCTTCCGAAAATTCCGTGCTGATATATAAGTAACATATATCCCCCGCTTCCCAACCCTGAGTGCCAACCGTAACTTCCATGACACCGTTGGGGAGGTTGCCGACGTAGGTGTCATCGATGATGTAGGACGGTGGAATGACTGGATTGACGCGTACCACCGGTGGCCGACTCTTTGGTCCGTCAGGGTCCGCTTGGTAGTGGGCCCGTCGGTCAATTACAATTTCTTTCGGATCTGAAGTCCAGAAATTCCCCAAGGGATGCCTCACCCGGTATCGAACCCACCATTCAGAAGGCGTGCCGGCCGGATTGTAATCAGTCAAATTTTCTGTCGGAATACCCGCTATATATTCTGGAGGACGTGCACCGATATCAGTGCCGGCGTCAAACTCATCTACCGTCACCCAAGACGTAGAGATTTCCGTTTGTGCGATTTGAACGGTGACACGATCATCGGGGTGTTGGGTTGCCCAGAGCTTAAGCGTAACCGGCAATTTCTGGCCAGGCAGCAGTTTATCAACATACACGCGCCTGTCGGTGTCACTGACAATAACGCCAGGAAACTCTGGAGGAAGTCCCGCCAGAGGTCCTGATGCTGCACGAGCACTGCGCACACGTTGCCGGTCGATTTCCGCTATTTCCTGTTTCACGTTCATTTCATGCTCTCCACAATAATATCCAGATCCAAACTCACACTATCGAAATCCCCCTACCGCAAAGACTGTTTTAACGGCTAAAAAGCAGCCGATCATTGATCTGAGTGACGAGTGTTCATCAAGGCCCACAAGGTCCAGTCTCGCCGGGCAGATACCGATCGACTTTCACCCGCTTCAACTCGGATTCGCCGATAAACACCCCAGCACTACGGATCTTGTACTGAGCCATCCCACAGCCATAGATCAGGGGTTCAAGATGATTGACCCAAGGAATGGGCGGCAATACAAACCCGTCCGGATTCTCTGCTTCCGCCTTGGTGAGTTCATGGGTAAAGACACCTTCAGTGCCATCAATATAACTTTCAGGCGTGGGATTCAAAGTGCGGTAGGCACGCCAGGTGAGTACACATTCATCCCCTTCCAGGAACCCCTGATACGGAATTCTTATAAAGACCCCATCCCAAATGGGGGGCGTTGTGCCGCAGTTCAAATAACCATTTGTTGTATACAAAAAATCGACATCTTCCAATCTGGGCAGGGGAATGACACTGTGATCGATAAATAACTCTGTCTCTAACGAGGTAAACCAATTGCCGATAGGCTGTATCGATCTAGCTCGGTAATAGAGATAAGCCACACCGTCTCCGGCCCATAAATGGACGGGTAATGGAATCACGAACTCAGTTTCCATGATCGGACCTGGCTTATCTTGATCATAGACAGCGGTCGTCGTACCGTCTCGCCGCCAATAAACCACCAACCTATCAACCTTGCCGATTTGATCGGCATAATTAGGCCATAATGGAACCCGAGCCTGCCCGCCATTCATTAGAATCGAGGCCGGAACTTGTCCACTGGGAGGGACATCATCTACCGGCGGCCCCTCGGGCGCCAGGGTGCCTGGCCCTGCCTCCCCATTACCGGATGTCGACATGACGTCCTCCTACTTAATTGGCTCTTGTAGCGGGCGTGCCGTGTTGAATTAAGTAGATACTCGTTATCCGACCTTGCCTACTGTCAGAACTTACAGGTCAATCGACCGTTTATCGGGTTTTAGTGTTTGAATCAAATAAGACAAGGCGCCCCCTACAGACGGAGTGGTATCAGTCTTTATCTGCACCCGCGCAACGATAAGCCCGTAGTCAGGTATGGCGGACGCACATTAACTGCGCGGCACACAAGGCAATCCGCTGACAGGCCTGCGTCAGTTTCTGCTGATCAACCACCAACCCGATGCGTATGTGCCCCGCGGCACTGGGCCCGAACGCCTCGCCCGCCAGCACCGACACGCCATGGCCGTCGAGCAGGCGCTCGGCGAATGCCTGGGCGCCCAGGCCGGTGCCACGCACATCGACCATCACGAACATGCCGCCATCGGGCCGCACGGGTTTCAGGCCCGGACAGCCCTCAAGCGCGGCGCACACCAGGTCCCGACGCTGGCGATACTCCTGGTGCATCTGCGCCACTTCTGGCAAGTCCTGCTCCAGCGCCACCTGGGCCGCCCGCTGGACGAAATCCGGCAGGCCGAACAACATGCACAACGACAGGTTGGCCAGATGTTCAGCCAGAGGTTCGGGACCGAGCACCCAGCCGATGCGCCAACCGGTCATGGCGTGGGATTTGGACAGGCTGTTGATCGTCGCGGTGCGCTCGGCCATGCCCGGCAGGCTGGCCGGGCTGATGTGTTCGCCTTCGTACAGCAGGTCGCTGTAGACCTCATCGCTGATCAGCCACAGATCATGTTCGATGCACAACTGCGCCAATGCTTGCCAGGTGGACAGCGGCAGGCTGGCGCCGGACGGGTTGTTCGGGCTGTTGAGCAGCATCGCCCGGGTACGGGGGGTAATCAGCCGGGCGACGTCGGTCGGGTCAACCCGAAAAGCGTTTTCCGGGCGCACCGCCACCGGCAGCACTTTCGCCCCGCAGGCGCCAAACACGGCTTCGTAGGTGACATACATCGGTTCGGCGATGATCACTTCATCACCGGGGTTGAGCAGACATTGCGCGACCGCATAGACCCCACACTGCGCCCCCGGCAACACGGTGACATGCTCGGCGCCTACCG
Source organism: Pseudomonas sp. P105 (assembly GCF_032614175.1). Classification (NCBI taxonomy): domain Bacteria; kingdom Pseudomonadati; phylum Pseudomonadota; class Gammaproteobacteria; order Pseudomonadales; family Pseudomonadaceae; genus Pseudomonas; species Pseudomonas sp. P105. Next base: position 2,395,081 of record NZ_CP126693.1, on the reverse strand, counting down.
GCTGGCCACAACGCTGGCGATGGCGCCGGGCAATGCTGGCGCGCAGGGTGTGCACGCCGCGCACGTCCGAATAATGCGTGTCTCCGGCGCGCAGGCTGGTCACAGCGGCGTCGGTGATGGCGCGAGGGGTGTCGAAATCCGGGTCGCCCACCGATAACAGCAATACATCCATGCCCTGCTCGCGCATGGCCAACGCTCGGTCGTGGATCTGCCACGCGGCGGCGCCGTCGCCGGTGATGCGGCGGGTCAAATCTGAAAAGCGCATGTACCACTCCTGTTTTGCGCGAAGTCCAGCCTCAACCCTATCTCAAATTCAACGCCGTGGGAGCAAAGCTTGCTCGCGATATGGGCGACTCGATTCCTGGGAGACCGCAGCGCCTGTATCGCGGGCAAGCCTTGCTCCCACAGGTCTATCGGGCGGCCACTCGCCAAAGCCGGGCGATGTCCCGGGCTCGTTCAGTCAGCAGCCGTGGCGCGTCGCCACAGGCCTCTTGCAGGGTCATCGGCCCGCTGACCAGGGCAAAGGCTGCTTCGATGCCGTGCTCATACAGCGCCTGATAACCCTCCCCCAGCGTGCCGGCGATGACCACCACGGGTACGCCATGCTGGCGGGCGATGCGCGCCACGCCAAAGGGGGTCTTGCCACGCAAGGTCTGGGCGTCGAAACGGCCTTCGCCGGTGATCACCAGGTCAGCGCCGTTGATCGCCTCGGCCAGCCCGGTCAACTGGGCGACGACGTCCACGCCGGTGCGAAAGTGCGCGCCCAGAAACGCCTTGGCGGCAAACCCCAGCCCTCCGGCGGCGCCGCTGCCCGGTTCGTCGCGTACATCCTTGTTCAACGCCTGGGCACAGTGTTCAGCGAAATGCCCCAACGCCTGGTCCAGTTGCTGTACCTGCTCAGGGGATGCCCCTTTCTGCGGGCCGAAAATCGCTGAAGCGCCGTGAGGTCCGCACAACGGGTTATCGACATCAGCGGCAATCTCGAAACTGACCTGGGCCAAGCGCGGGTCCATCTTGCTCAAATCGATGCGGGCCAGTTCAGCCAAAGCCAGGCCGCCCGGTGGAAGCGGTCGGTTGTGTTCATCCAGCAGCACCACGCCCAGGGCCTGCATCGCGCCGGCACCGCCGTCGTTGGTGGCGCTGCCGCCGATGGCCAGGATCACGCGCCCGGCGCCTTCGTCCAGGGCGGCGCGAATCAGCTCGCCGGTGCCGTAGGTGCTGCTGGAACAGGCGTCACGTTGCCCAGGAGGTACCAGCTGCAAGCCGCTGGCCTCGGCCATCTCAATGATCGCGGTGCGGCTGTCGGGCAACCAGCCCCAACGCGCTTCGACCCTGCCCCCCAACGGACCTCTCACCCAACTGCACCGCCACTGCCCGTTGCAGGCCGCCAGCACCGACTCCACCGTGCCCTCCCCGCCGTCGGCCATCGGGCACTTGATCAACTGCGCATCCGGCCAGACCTGGGCCAGGCCTTGGGCGACAGCATCGGCCACGCCCTGGGCGCTCAGGCTGTCCTTGAACGAGTCGGGGGCGATGACTATTTTCATACTTATTCTCCGGTTCCAGTGCACGGCACGGCAGTTGAGCGCAATTGTTCAAGTTCACGCAATCGGGTTGCCATCGACACCGTTGTCGAGGCTGATGGCATCATCGCGAGCAGGCTCGCTCCCACAGGGATCCGGGCTAGCTGAAACCTGTGGCCCAGGCAGATCAGTGTGGGAGCGAGCCTGCTCGCGATAGCGGTCTGCCTGTCAAATCTCTATCGAGTGCGTGGGTTGTTGTCGGGAGTGTAAGGGGTCGAGCGTGGCCTGCGATCTTTTCGTTTGCCACGCCCGGTTGTTCTGGGGTTTGATTGGGCCTTTCCCATCGATAAAAGGACCTTGTCATGAGCTACCGCACGCTAGGCCATTCCGGGTTGCAAGTCTCGACATTGACTCTGGGCACCATGATGTTCGGCGAACAGACCAGCACCGAGGATTCACTGCGGATCATCGACAAGGCCTGGGACCAGGGCATCAATTTCATCGACACCGCAGACGTCTACACCAACGGTCGTTCCGAAGAGATCGTCGGCGAGGCGATTGCCAGTCACCGTCATGAATGGGTGCTGGCCACCAAGGTCGGCTTCGGCCCGCCGGATGGTGTCCCCAACCGCAGCGGCCTGAGTCGCAAGCATATTTTCAATGGCATCGAGGCCAGCCTGACGCGCCTGGGCACCGATTACCTGGACATCTATTACCTGCACCGCGAAGACCACAACACCCCGCTTGAGGTCACGGTGTCGGCCATCGGTGACTTGATTCGTCAGGGCAAGATCCGCTACTGGGGCCTGTCGAACTACCGTGGCTGGCGCATCGCCGAGGTGATTCGAATCGCCGACCGCCTGGGCATCGACCGGCCGGTAATCAGCCAACCGCTGTACAACATCGTCAATCGCCAGGCCGAAACCGAGCAGATCACCGCCGCGCAGAACTATGGCCTCGGCGTGGTGCCTTTCAGCCCCCTCGCCCGCGGGGTGCTCAGTGGCAAGTACGCACCGGACGTGGCACCGGACGCCAACAGTCGCGCCGGTCGCCAGGACAAACGCATCCTGGAAACCGAATGGCGGGTCGAGTCCCTGCGCATCGCCCAACAGATCCAGCAATACACCCAGGAACGCGGCGTGGGCATTGTCGAGTTCGCCATTGCCTGGGTGCTGAACAACCGCGCCGTCACCTCGGCCATCGTCGGACCGCGCACCGAGGAACAATGGGATGGCTACACCAAGGCGCAGTCGGTGACGATCACGGCCGAAGATGAAGCCTTCATCGATTCGCTGGTGACACCGGGGCATGCCTCGACGCCAGGCTTCAATGACGTGGGCCACTTCGTACCGGGGCGGGTGGCGCGTACGTCATAACTTCGTCGACTCCGACGAACACTGTGGGAGCATGGCTTGCCCGCGATGGCCGCGCTGCGGTTCAAGGGCTGAACCGCGTTATCGTTCATCGCGGGCAAGCCTTGCTCCCACAGGCCATGCACCACAGATAAATTTTCCAGTCACAAGTCCGGGTGTCGATGATCACCCTCATGAGAACCACTGTGTCCAAAGGCATCGTTCTATCGGTCTCAGCCTCCGTGCTGTTCGCCGTCATGTATTACTACACCTCCCTGCTCTCGCCGCTGACCGGCGTGGAAATCTTCGGTTGGCGCATGCTGCTGACGATGCCCTGCATGACGGTGTTCATGCTGGTGGCAAAGGAGTGGAATCTGGTAACGGCGCTCGGTCGGCGCCTGATCGCCGCGCCGCGCCTGTTGCTCGGTGCCATGGCGTCTTCGGCGTTGATGGGCGCGCAGTTGTGGCTGTTCATGTGGGCCCCCCTCAACGGCTACAGCCTGGACGTGTCACTGGGGTATTTTTTGTTGCCGCTGTCGATGGTTCTGACCGGGCGCCTCGTCTATGGCGAGCGCCTGTCCTACCTGCAGAAAATCGCCGTGTTCTTCGCCACCCTCGGCGTGGTCAACGAGTTGTACCAGGTGGGTGGGTTTTCCTGGGCGACACTGCTGGTGGTGGTGGGTTATCCGATCTACTTCATCCTGCGCAAACGCCTGGGGACTGACAACCTGGGCGGGTTGTGGCTGGACATGACCCTGATGCTGCCGTTGGCGCTCTGGTTCGTACAAAGCGGGGAGCAAGGTTTCGCTGTTTTCGACCAGTACCCTTGGCTGTCGCTGCTGATCCCGTTGCTCGGGGTGATCAGTGCTTCGGCGCTGGTGGCCTACATCGTTGCCAGCCGGTTGCTGCCGTTCAGCCTGTTCGGGCTGTTGAGCTATGTCGAACCAGTGTTGCTGCTGGGCGTTGCCTTGCTGCTGGGAGAAAGCATCCAGGCCAGTGAATGGCTGACCTACATTCCCATCTGGCTGGCCGTGGCAGTGCTGGTGTTCGAAGGATTCAAGCATCTGATGCGCCAGCGACGCCGGACCTGAAACTTACACGGCCCTTGTGGGGGCGAGCCTGCTCGCGATATCAACTGCACATTCAACATTGATGTATCTGACAGGTCGCGATCGCGAGCAGGCTCGCTCCCACATTGAGATCTGCTGGCCAATAAAAAACCCGTACGGCAGTTACGCCGCACGGGTTGTCTGTTGCCTCAGCTCTTACTCAGTAGCCAACACACCACGCCGCACCTGGTCACGCTCGATGGACTCGAACAACGCCTTGAAGTTGCCTTCGCCGAAGCCATCGTCGCCCTTGCGCTGGATGAACTCGAAGAACACCGGCCCCATCAGGGTTTCCGAGAAAATCTGCAACAGCAGACGCTTGTCGCCCTGTTCGGAAGCGCCGTCCAGCAAAATGCCCCGCGCTTGCAGTTCATCCACCGGCTCGCCGTGGTTCGGCAGGCGGCCTTCGAGCATTTCGTAGTAGGTGTCCGGCGGCGCGGTCATGAAGCGCATGCCGATGCTTTTGAGCTGGTCCCAGGTCTTGATCAGGTCATCGGTCAGGAAGGCCACGTGCTGGATGCCTTCACCGTTGAACTGCATCAGAAACTCTTCGATCTGCCCGGCGCCCTTGGACGATTCCTCGTTCAGCGGGATGCGGATCATGCCATCCGGGGCGGTCATGGCCTTGGAGGTCAGGCCGGTGTATTCGCCCTTGATGTCGAAGTAACGGATCTCGCGGAAGTTGAACAGCTTCTCGTAGAAGCCGGCCCAATAGGCCATGCGCCCGCGATACACGTTGTGGGTCAGGTGGTCGATGATTTTCAGGCCCGCGCCCACCGGGTTGCGGTCAACGCCTTCGAGGAACACGAAGTCGATGTCGTAGATCGAACTGCCTTCACCAAAACGGTCGATCAGGTACAGCGGCGCGCCGCCGATGCCTTTGATTGCCGGCAGGTTCAGCTCCATCGGACCGGTTTCGATGTGAATCGGCTGGGCGCCGAGTTCCAGGGCGCGCTTGTAGGCCTGTTGCGAATCCTTGACCCGGAATGCCATGCCGCACACCGACGGCCCATGTTCGGCGGCGAAGTACGAGGCCACGCTGTGGGGCTCGTTGTTGAGGATCAGGTTGATCGCGCCCTGGCGATACAGGTGCACGTCCTTGGAGCGGTGGCTGGCCACTTTGGTGAAGCCCATGATCTCGAAGATCGGCTCCAGGGTGTTGGGTGTCGGGGATGCGAATTCGATGAATTCAAAGCCCATCAGGCCCATCGGGTTTTCGTATAGATCTGCCATGTTGGCGCCTCATCATGCTTATCAATTAACGGAGCGTTAGTTGCCGGCCATGCTGAGGGCACGCGGTGGCGCGCAGGAAATGCCGCGAACGGTGCGGGCGAGGAAATCGCCGTAGATCAGTTGAAACCCGAATATCTTCATTGTCGACCCAAGGCTCTTGCGGGCGAGGCTTCTGCTGCCAGAAGACGTTTATTCTTATATGCGTAACTCGATTCTACACAGCGTAACCACGTTTGTCCGCCTTCGGTATCAAATCGTCTTTTGCGGCGACCGCGCAAGGGGTTTGTTGCACAGGAAAATCCCCGTCAGGATCAGCCCCGCACCTACACCCATCAAGACGGTGAGCCGCTCGTCCAACAGCAGCGCCCCGAACAGCACGGCGGTCAACGGGTTAAGTGCGATGAACACGCCGGAACGGGTCGCGCCAATCCGACGGATGCCGTCGTACCAGGCAATATAGGCCAACGCCGATCCCAGCACGCCCAAGTACAGCAAGCTCAACCATTGCCGAATGTCCAGCCCGCGCAAAGCTTCAACGCCAACTTCGCCTGCGGCCGCGCAGGCTAGCCACAACATCAAGGTGCCCAGCAGAATCGACCAGGTCACGGTTTGCAAAGGCCCGAGGCTTTCATTCAGCTTTTTGGAAAACAAGGAATAGACGCCCCAGCCCAGCACGCAGCCAAAAATCAGCAGATCGCCCAGCCAGCCCTGCCCTGCACTCTGCAGCAAGGACGGATCGCGGCTGACGATCACCAGCCCCGCCCCGCCGATACACAGCACAATGCCCGCAACTTTCGCCCGGCTCAGCCGTTCCTTGAACAGCCACCAGGACGCCAGCCCTATCACCGCCGGATTCAAGGCCACGATCAACGAGGCCCGCGACGCATTGATGTACTGCAAGCCATAGAAGAAACACAGGTTGTAGAAAAAGATCCCGAAGAACCCCAGCGCCGCCAATTGCAGCCCTTGTTTCAGGCTGGGCCTGGCCAGCGGGATCCCGGCCAGGCCGAGAAACAGCAACAGCGCGAGACTGGCCAACAGAAACCGCAGGCTGGCAGCGAGCAGCGGTGCCAGGGCATCGGAAAGGATCCTCCCGGCAACGAAGGTGCCGCCCCAGATCATGGTGACCATGGCCAGTTTCAGGTACACCGGCAGGTCCGAAGGGGCTGGAACGGATTGTTCGAGGGTTTTCATGGTTTCACCACATTGAAATAAAACGACTACCCGTGGCGAGGGAGCTTGCTCCCGCTGGGCTGCGTAGCGGCCCCTTTTGTGAGCGCTGCGCACTCAAGCGGGAGCAAGCTCCCTCGCCACAGGAAAGTGCGCTTGAGATACTCTATTGTTCGCCTCATGCTTGATCATCGTAAAATGAGCATTCCCTCATGACCCTCACCCAACTCGAAATCTTCTCCCAGGTCGCCGAGCTACGCGGTTTCACCGCCGCGGCGACGCGGTTGGGCATCAGCCAGTCAGCGGTGTCCCACGCCATCAAATCGCTGGAGCAGGAGTTGGGCGTGGAGCTGTTCAGACGTCATCAGACCCTCATCGAACCCAGCGACATTGGCCGGCAGTTGCTGCTGCGCGCCCGGGCCATGCTCGGGCTGGCCAATACCCTGCGCCAGGAAGCCGCCGATGCGCGGGGCATGCGCCGAGGCACCCTGCGCATCGGCTCGTTCGGTCCGACTTCGTCGATGAAGTTGTTGCCCGCCATCCTGCAACGTTACCGGGCTCTGCATCCGGGGATCGAAGTGCACATCGACGAAGGGCCGGACCGGCAAGTCATCCAGTGGCTGGATGAACGGCGGATCGACGTCGGTTTCGTGGTGCTGCCCGAAGACCGTTTCGACACGTTCGCGCTGATGCAAGACCAGATGGTCGCCGTGCTGCCCACCGCCCATCCCCTCGCTGCCCAAGCCAGCCTGAGCCTCAAGGACCTGTGCAACGACCCGTTCGTGCTCACCGAGGCCGGTTCTTCTGAACTGGTTTCGCGCCTGTTCAACGCAGCCCGGCTCACACCGAACGTGCGCTATCGTTGTTCGCAGCTGCTCAGTACCCTGGATGTCGTCAGCCGCGGCGAGGCCGTGACCCTGGTGTCCGAAGGTTCGCTGCCGGGCGGCGACAACCCACGGTTCGTCACGCGGCCATTGTCGCCGCAGGTTCCGCGTCAGATAGGCCTGGCGGTACTGGACAGCCGACAGGCCTCGCCCGCCACCCTGGCGTTTATCGAGCTGGCGAGGCAGTCAGTCTGATCACCCGCAACCGGATACACTATCGAAGCTGTTCCTCAAGCCCTCACAGGTTATGCAGATGCCATTGACCGCCACTCGTTTGCGCAAGCGGCCCCGTCGCAACCTGATCACGCTGCTCTGCGGCGTGCTGCCGATACTGTCAGGGCTGGGCATTCTGTACCTGCAGGCCGAACGGACACTGGAGCAACAGAGCCGACAGACCAGCGAAGAGTTGATCGGGCAGATCGAACTGATGCTCGACAACACCGCCCTGGCGGCGCGCGAACTGCTGCCTCTGGCCGGCCAGCCCTGCGAAGCGGTGAAACTGGCCTTGCGCGAACAGGTGACGCGTCGCCCATTCGTCCGTTCGACCAACCTGGTGTGGGACAACATCCTCTATTGCAGTTCGCTGTTTGGCGCCTTCGAGGAAACGGTTGATCCGAACGCCTACCATCAGGGTACGTTGTGGCTCATGAACGGCAACCCCATCACCCCCGACACCGCGCTGCTGATCTACCGGCTCAATGAAGGGCAACAAGGGGCATTGGCAACGCTGGACGGTTATCACCTGGCCAATGTCTTGCGTCTGATCGGCGGCGAAACCCGGTTGTTGCTGCAAGTCGGGCCAAACTGGCTGACCGCGGACGGGAAGGTCCGACCAGCGCCCCTGCCCGCGCTGCCGGTCGCCCGCAGCAACCTGACCTCATCGCGCTATGCCTTCAATGTTGAAGCCGGCTTCGATGAGGGGGAAATCTGGCGCTACATGGCCCGTGAGTATCCGCCGCTGTTCAGCCTGCTGATCTTCTTCGGTGTCATCGCCGGAACGCTCGGCCATTGGCTGCAAAAACGCGCCTCATCCCCCAGCCATGAGCTGCAACGCGCGCTTGAGGCCGGGGAGTTCGTGCCGTATCTGCAACCGGTCGTGCAGGGCGACAGCAAACGTTGGGCCGGGGTCGAAGTGCTGATGCGCTGGAACCATCCCAAGGAAGGCCTGGTGCGGCCGGACCTGTTCATTCCCTTTGCTGAACACAGCGGCTTGATCGTGCCGATGACCCGGACATTGATGCAGCAAACGATGCGCTTGCTATCGCCCTTGGTCCCGCAACTGGAAAGTCCTTTTCACGTCGGCATCAACATCACCGCTCGCCACTGTCAGAGTCTGGAACTGGTACAAGATTGCCGCGAGTTCCTGGAGGCCTTCCCACCGGGGGTCATTACCTTGGTGCTGGAACTGACCGAGCGCGAGCTGATCGAACCGACACCCACCACTCACCAGCTGTTCCAGCACCTGCGTGAACTGGGGGTGAAGATCGCAATCGACGACTTCGGCACCGGTCATTCCAGCCTGGGCTACTTGCGCCAGTTCAACGTGGACTTCCTGAAAATCGACCAGAGCTTTGTTGCCATGATCGGCGTCGATGCCCTGTCGCGGCACATCCTTGACAGCATCATCGAACTGTCGGGCAAGCTGGACTTGGGTATCGTTGCCGAGGGGGTCGAAACCGTTGAACAAAGCAACTATCTGGCCGCTCACGGGGTGAACTTTTTGCAGGGTTATCTATTTGGTCGCCCGATGAGTGGCGCGGATTTCATTGCGGCGGTGTCCGTCATTGAAAGCCCTGGTGCTACGTCCCTCCACGGACAACCACAGTCGGACTGATAAAATTCGCATTCCTTGTTACATAACGAAAAAGTTACGATTTACACCCGTGGGTTTCACTACTACAATTTTTTTACCTGTGGCTAATAGCAGGAGCGTCATTATCACCGAGTCGCTTCAAGGCACTTGGCTTATAGCTTTGTTTGCGGTTGGTATCAGCCAAATATTCTGATTGGAGTAACGATATTGTCCAGACTCGCTGAATTTCGTAGAGCAGAACAGGACCTTCAAGAGCGGCTCAAGCAGCTGGAAAAGCTGAAGAATGATGCCGGGCTCAAGAAAGAAATCGAATTCGAAGAGAAGCTCCAGGGACTGATGAAAACCTACGGCAAGAGCCTGCGCGACGTCATCGCGATTCTCGACCCGAACCCGGCCAAGGGGGGCCTGCCATCGACCAAGCCTGTCAAAACCCGCCGTGCGCGAGTGGTCAAGGTGTACCAGAACCCGCACACAGGTGAACTGATCGAAACCAAAGGCGGCAACCATCGAGGCCTGAAAGCCTGGAAAGAACAGTACGGTGCAAAAACCGTTGACGCCTGGTTGCGCAGCTGAGAAAGCTGGCCGAATGAAAAAAACCCTGAGCCTGCTCAGGGTTTTTTATGGGGCAGGATTTCTGGATTAAGTAGTTCTAATACCGAGGGCTTTATAGTTTCAGGCTATTTCGTACCGACTGTATTTCATCCTGGTTTTCTACAAACTCCTGAGCCTGCCCCGCATAGGACAGCACATTAGCCCTGCCCTCCTTTAGTGCAGCGACGAGTGTCTGAGATAACACGTGCCGACCGTTTTGCGTGATCGTGCAAGTGGTCTCGAGTGCGGCAACGTCGCCCAACATCGAAGAATGAATCTTATTACAGACACTTTGATAACCGCTCTGATAAAAGTCCTTTTGAATTGATTTGCGCATTTCCAGTAACACGCCTTGCAAGTTGACTTGATGACCCGGCTCGATGGGCGTCGTGGTCAGTTCCATGACCATCACCGCCGTGCCCGCTGAATCACTCTTTGTCGCCCGTTGCCGGGTCGTTCCCGGCGCTGCCGACGAGGTGCCAGCATCAGAGGGCAATGGTTCGATGACCCAGCCTGGGGGCCAGGCGACCTGCGGTTCGGCGGCCTGGACAGCGACATTTGCCATCGCGGCCAGCAGCAGGACAAACAGCGAAAGGAACGGTCGAATCATTGCATTGCACTCAAGGACGATTCGTAAAGTCTGAAGCCCGCCGCCCAGGCAAGCAATAGCCAGAGGCGTTTGGCGATGCCGCGCCCCTTGCGTATCATGGGTGCACCTGCAAGGAAGCCGTTTAGCGCAAGCCCAGGACCGTCGCAGCAAAGTTGCGATGCCGTTTGCCCCACTTATTTTCCGGAGGGCCCATGAGCCTGCACGAACTCAACACTTTCCCTGGCGTCACCGCCCAACCCGATACCGCCACGGCCAAATTCGTCTTCAACCACACCATGCTGCGGGTCAAGGACATCACCAAGTCCCTGGATTTCTACACTCGGGTGTTGGGTTTTTCCCTGGTGGAAAAACGCGATTTCCCGGAAGCCGAATTCAGCCTGTACTTCCTCGCCTTGGTGGACAAGAGCCAGATTCCGGCCGACGCTGCACAGCGCACCGAATGGATGAAATCCATCCCCGGCATCCTGGAGCTGACCCACAACCACGGCACCGAAAGCGACCCGGCGTTCGCCTACCACAACGGCAACACTGACCCACGCGGGTTCGGCCACATCTGCATCTCGGTCCCGGACATCGTCGCCGCTTGCGAGCGCTTCGAAGCGCTGGGCTGCGACTTCCAGAAGCGCCTGAACGACGGTCGCATGAAAAGCCTGGCGTTCATCAAAGACCCGGATGGCTACTGGGTTGAAATCATCCAGCCCGCGCCGCTGTAAGCGCCACCGTAGGGTGTGTGGGCAATAAAAATCCCACAGCCCCCTGTGGGAGCGAGCCTGCTCGCGATAGCGCAGCGCATTCAACATTGATGTACCAGACAGTCTGCTATCGCGAGCAGGCTCGCTCCCACAAGGTAATGCGTGATCCAAAAAACAAAACCCCATGAGCACTGGGCCCATGGGGTTTTGTTTTTTTCGCTATCGGCTGTTTATGCCGGCGCGGAGGTACGGATCAGGTGGTCAAAGGCGCTCAACGAAGCCTTGGCCCCCTCGCCTACGGCGATCACGATCTGCTTGTACGGAACAGTTGTCACGTCACCGGCGGCGAACACACCCGGGATCGAGGTTTCACCGCGGGCATCGACAATGATCTCGCCCCGTGGCGACAGCTCGACGGTGCCTTTGAGCCAATCGGTGTTAGGCAACAGACCGATCTGCACGAAGATCCCCTCCAGCGCCACGTCCCGTACTTCACCGCTTGGGCGGTCTTTGTAGCGCAAGCCGTTGACCTTCTGACCATCGCCCGTCACTTCGGTGGTCTGGGCGTTGGTGATCACGGTCACGTTCGGCAGGCTGTGCAGTTTGCGCTGCAATACCGCGTCGGCACGCAATTGCACGTCGAACTCCAACAAAGTGACGTGGGCCACGATACCGGCCAGATCAATGGCCGCTTCCACGCCGGAGTTACCGCCGCCGATCACTGCCACGCGTTTGCCTTTGAACAGCGGGCCGTCGCAGTGCGGGCAGTACGCCACGCCCTTGTTGCGGTATTGCTGCTCGCCCGGCACGTTCATTTCGCGCCAGCGCGCACCGGTCGCCAGAATCACGGTCTTGGCCTTGAGGCTCGCACCACTGGCGAATTTGATTTCGTGCAGCGCGCCATCCTTGCCTGGCACCAATGCATCGGCGCGTTGCAGGTTCATGATGTCCACGTCGTACTGCTTGACGTGCTCTTCCAGGGCGACGGCCAATTTCGGCCCTTCGGTTTCCTGCACCGAGATGAAGTTCTCGATGGCCATGGTGTCGAGCACCTGACCGCCGAAGCGCTCAGCCGCGACACCGGTGCGGATGCCCTTGCGGGCCGCATAGATGGCCGCCGACGCGCCGGCTGGGCCACCGCCCACCACCAGCACATCAAAAGCCTGCTTGGCGCTGATCTTCTCAGCCTGGCGCTCGATACCACTGGTGTCGATCTTGGCGAGGATTTCTTCCAGGCCCATGCGGCCCTGGCCAAAGTTCACGCCATTGAGATAAACACTCGGCACGGCCATGATCTGGCGTTCGTCGACCTCGGCCTGGAACAGCGCGCCGTCGATGGCGACGTGGCGGATATTCGGGTTCAGCACCGCCATCAGGTTCAGCGCCTGGACCACGTCCGGGCAGTTCTGGCAGGACAGCGAGAAATAGGTCTCGAAGTTGAACTCGCCTTCAAGGGAGCGAATCTGTTCGATGACTTCGACACTGGCCTTGGAAGGATGACCGCCGACTTGCAGCAAGGCCAACACCAGCGAAGTGAATTCGTGGCCCATGGGGATACCGGCAAAACGCAAGCTGATATCGGCTCCTGGGCGATTCAACGAAAACGAAGGCTTACGCGCATCGGTGCCGTTGTCGAGCAAGGTAATCTGGTCACACAGACTGGCAACGTCTTTGAGTAACGCGAGCATTTCCTGGGATTTCGCACCGTCGTCGAGGGAGGCGACGATCTCGATCGGCTGGGTGACCCGTTCCAGGTATGACTTCAACTGAGCTTTAAGATTGGCGTCCAACATACGGGCGATTTCCATTTTTTGAATTTCAGAAAAAACAACGCCCGAGCGAATCTCGCCCGGGCGTTTTTTGGGGCGAAGCGGCTTGCTTGATTAAGAGCGGATCGCCCTCGGATGACTCACAGACTTAGATCTTGCCGACCAGGTCCAGGGACGGAGCCAGAGTGGCCTCGCCTTCTTTCCACTTGGCTGGGCAGACTTCGCCCGGGTGAGCAGCAACGTACTGAGCAGCCTTGACCTTGCGCAGCAGCTCGGAAGCGTCACGGCCTACACCACCGTCGTTGATTTCAACGATCTTGATCTGACCTTCAGGGTTGATCACGAAAGTACCGCGGTCAGCCAGGCCAACTTCTTCGATCAGCACGTCGAAGTTGCGGGAGATGACGTGGGTCGGGTCACCGATCATGGTGTACTGGATCTTGCCAATGGCTGGCGAGGTGTTGTGCCAGGCAGCGTGAGCAAAGTGAGTGTCGGTGGAGACGCTGTAGATTTCGACACCCAGCTTCTTGAATTCAGCGTAGTTGTCGGCCAGGTCTTCCAGCTCGGTTGGGCAAACGAAGGTGAAGTCGGCCGGGTAGAAGAACACCACGGACCACTTGCCTTTCAGATCGGCATCCGAAACCTGGACGAATTCGCCGTTTTTGAAAGCGGTAGCGTTGAACGGTTTAACTTGGCTGTTGATGATAGGCATCGATGACTCTCCGTCAGGGGTTGAAAAGTTGATGGGGTGAATCTTAACCACTCATCCCCCGGCAGGCTCATTGGCAAACCTGATGTGAATGATTGGTTTTGGCTATCAGCCGCTTAATAGATAGAAGAAAACCTAATATGGCGAGCGGGCTCGCTCGCCATAGGTGAGTCCCAAGGATCAGGACGCTACGGGAGTTCGCATCGTGACGAATTCCTCGGCGGCAGTCGGGTGTACGCCGATGGTCTCGTCGAAATCACGCTTGGTGGCGCCAGCCTTGAGCGCGATGGCAAGCCCCTGGACGATTTCCCCGGCATCCGGCCCGACCATGTGGCAGCCCAGCACTTTGTCCGTGCGGGCATCCACCACCAGCTTCATCAGCGTGCGCTCCTGGCAGTCGGTGAGGGTCAGTTTCATCGGGCGGAAGCGGCTTTCGAACACCTGGACTTCCTTCCCCTCCTCCCTGGCTTGCTCTTCAGTCAGGCCGACCGTGCCAATATTCGGCAAGCTGAACACAGCCGTGGGGATCATCCGGTAATCCACCAGGCGATATTGCTCGGGCTTGAACAGTCGCCGCGCCACCGCCATGCCCTCAGCCAGGGCGACGGGGGTGAGTTGTACGCGACCGATGACATCGCCGATGGCCAGGATCGACGGCTCGGCGGTCTCGTACTTTTCGTTGACTTTGACGAAGCCCTTCTCGTCCAGCGTGACGCCGGTGTGTTCAAGGCCGAGATTGTCGAGCATCGGCCGCCGGCCGGTGGCGTAGAACACGCAATCGGTGGCCAGTATGCGGCCATCCTTGAGCTCTACCTCCAGGCTGCCATCGTCCAGTTTTTCGATGCGTTTGATGTCCGCGTTGAATTGCAGATCCATGCCTCGACGGCTCAGTTCTTCGGCCAGATGCTTGCGTACGGCGCCATCAAAGCCGCGCAGGAACAGCTCACCGCGATACAGCAACGACGTCTGCGCGCCCATGCCATGGAAGATTCCGGCGAACTCCACGGCAATGTAGCCACCGCCCACCACGATGACGCGCTTGGGCAGTTCCTTGAGGAAAAACGCCTCGTTGGAGCTGATCGCGTGCTCACGGCCCGGAATGTCCGGTATCACCGGCCAGCCGCCCGTGGCGATCATGATGTGTTCGGCGGTGTAGCGCTGGCCGTTGATCTCGACCTCATGGGGCCCGGTGAGCCTGGCGTGGCCCTCGTGCAACACCACGCCGCTGTTGACCAGCAGGTTGCGGTATATCCCGTTGAGGCGATTGATTTCCCGATCCTTGTTGGCAATCAGCGTGGCCCAGTCGAAACTCGCTTCTCCCGTCGTCCAGCCATAGGCCGACGCTTGCTCGAGGTCCTCGGCATAATGCGCACCGTAGACCAGCAGTTTCTTCGGCACACACCCCACGTTCACGCAGGTACCGCCCAGGTAGCGGCTCTCCGCCACGGCCACCTTGGCCCCGAAACCGGCCGCGAACCGCGCAGCCCGCACACCGCCGGAACCGGCGCCAATCACATACAAGTCAAAATCGTAGGCCATTTTCTATCTCCTTCGGCAGGCCATCAGCATACCTGCTGTTTTCACGCGAGGCAGCGTTGCGATGGTCATGGGGGCGGGAAATGAAAAATCCAGGCGAGATGGGTAACACCGATCACTTGAGCCAGAACCTGTGGGAGCGAGCCTGCTCGCGATAGCGGTGGGTCAGTTTGTGGTGATGCTGGATGTGCCGGCGTCATCGCGAGCAGGCTCGCTCCCACAGGGGTTTTGTTGGAGTGAGAGCATTTTCCAGACAAAAAAAACGCCCCGAACCAGTCGGGGCGTTTTTCAAGGTGCGGCGCAGGCGATCAGTACGCCTTACCCGTCTTGTAGAAGTTCTCGAAGCAGAAGTTGGTCGCGTCGATGTAGCCTTCGGCGCCACCGCAGTCGAAACGCTTGCCTTTGAATTTGTAGGCCATGACGCAGCCGTTCTGGGCCTGCTTCATCAGGGCGTCGGTGATCTGGATTTCACCGCCCTTGCCTGGCTCGGTCTGTTCGATCAGGTCGAAGATGTCCGGGGTCAGGATGTAGCGACCGATGATCGCCAGGTTCGACGGTGCATCTTCAGGCTTTGGTTTTTCAACCATGCTGTGGACGCGGTAGATGTCGTCGCGGATCATTTCGCCGGCGATTACGCCGTACTTGTTGGTTTCCTGCGGATCGACTTCCTGGATCGCCACGATGGAGCAGCGGAACTGCTTGTACAGCTTGACCATCTGGGTCAACACGCCGTCGCCTTCGAGGTTGACGCACAGGTCGTCCGCCAGGACCACGGCGAAAGGTTCGTCACCAATCAGTGGGCGACCGGTCAGGATCGCGTGGCCCAGGCCTTTCATTTCGGTCTGGCGGGTGTAGGAGAACGAACATTCGTCCAGCAGTTTGCGGATGCCGACCAGGTACTTCTCTTTGTCGGTGCCCTTGATCTGGTTTTCCAGCTCGTAGCTGATGTCGAAATGGTCTTCCAGGGCGCGCTTGCCGCGGCCAGTGACGATGGAGATTTCCGTCAAGCCCGCAGCAAGGGCTTCTTCGACGCCGTACTGGATCAGTGGCTTGTTCACCACCGGCAGCATTTCTTTGGGCATGGCTTTAGTCGCTGGCAGGAAGCGAGTACCGTAACCGGCTGCTGGGAACAAGCATTTCTTGATCATATAAGTCCTTGAAAAGGCGGTGTGTACGAGTTTCGGCGCAGTCTAATCAGGCCGCAGGCACCTTACAATGCCCAAGCTGGCCAACCGATGCCATCATAGAGAAATAAAAAATGGCGGATAGTTCAATCATCTTTCATTGCGAGGGCCAAGCGGTCTCACTGTACGCTCATGGGCGCTGTTTGCGAGCATTTGACGTATCATGGCGCTCTTGATCCCGCCAATGAGGCAGTTAGATGTCGGCAACAAAAAACGCAAACGGTTATTCGGTCAGCCAGGACAAAGACGGTCAGTGGTGGATCATCAACTACCACGGTGAACAGGTCGCCGGCCCCTTGCCCAGCAAAGCGATGGCGGTGGAAGTGGCCGCCGTGTTTCAGGACGAGCGCGCTGCCCCGGCAACCAAAGAGCGTGAAACGGCTCCAGCGCGCAGCCCCCGTCGTAAAAAGTAACGAGACAAGCCTCAAGTAAATGTCGCCTGGACATGGAACGGGGCTTTGTTTATCTGTACCGAAATGGCCATTCGCTATAACCTCGCGCCAGCCCCTTCCTTCTCGATGACGATTCCATGAAAAAATTTCTGGCGCTGTTTGCAGTCCTGGCCCTGGCAGGCTGTGCCACAGCCGAAAAAACCTACCTGAACACCGGCGAACAAGGCCTGACCATCGATTGCTCGGGCGAAGCGAACTCCTGGGCCACCTGTTATGAAAAGGCTGACGCCTCCTGTGCCGGCACCGGCTACCGCATCGTCGGTACCGATGGCACGCCGCAAGCCAAGGAAAGCGACAAGACCCTGGGTGTGGATGTCGGCAACTTCACCAGCCGCAGCGTCCTGGTGGTGTGTAAATAAACCCGTGGTCTGACGCTCAGATGTGGATCTCGGCGAACTTGATCCCCAGGCCGCGGATGATCTCGATCAGGTCATCGAGGCGGCTGAAGGATTCAACTTCGTCCTGGTCGTCCACCAGAAAAAAGCTGCGTCCTGCGCTTTTCTTGAAAAAGACGATCCACTCCCCCGGGGTCGCCGGGTTCTGAATCACATGGGTGGCGCAGATAAGACCTTCTGCATGGCGCTCACGCACCTGCTCGCGCTTCATCGACTGACTCCATAAATGACAATGCCGCCAACGTCGACCGTGGCGGCATTTATTGTCGAGGGCAGCAGTTTATCCGATGCCCGGCCTGCTCGTCAGGCCGAGCCCGGGCTCAACCGGAAATGCAGGCGTTGGCCGCATCCTGCACATCACCCGGACGCACGGGCACGTTGGACAGGCTTTCGTGCAGCTTGATGCTGCTGCCACTGGAGCGCTCGTCAATGTCGAACACCGCCGCCGGCAGCGTCGACAACTTGCCGGGGACGATCAAGCGCACGCCATTCTTGTGAGGTTCCATTTGCAGCGGACCACGGGTGCTGGCCAGCTTGTCAGCGACGCACTTGGCATATTCCTGAGGTTTCTTTCCGGAGATGACATTCATGGTGGGCGGCGTCTGGTTGATGTCCGATACCGATGCACATCCACTCATGGCCAATGCCAACACCCACACGCTGCGCTTCATATGATTCCTCCGATAAAGATCCTCCGACAATGCAAACGCTGCTTTTCTCCAGCGTCCTGCGTCTTTTTTTGCGCATCCTGCGATAAATGAACAAAGCGTGGGGCGCAGGCCGGATATTAGCATCCGGTGCTGATAAACTGCGCAGCATTGACCTTGCTATCGTTTTGATTTGGTAGAAAAAGCCCTTCTGGAGGCGCCCATGAAATTCATACACCAGCGCGAACACCTCAACGAAGACGATATCGTCGTCATCGAATGCTCTCAAATGTGCAACATCCGCTTGATGAACGACGCCAACTTCCGCAGCTTCAAGAACGGCGGCCGGCACACTTATCACGGCGGCGCGTTCGACACGTTCCCGGCCAGGATCACCGCACCGAGCACCGGTTTCTGGAACATCACCATCGACACCGTCAACCGCCGTGCCATCAGCGTCACGCGCAAGCCGACCCTGACCCACAAAATCAAAATCATCCGGCGTTCCAGCTCGAAACTGAGCTGAGCATCGCCCTTCAAGACAGGCAAAACCGTGGCCCAGACAACCAAATACGTCATCAATTACAAGCTCAACGGCGAACGCCGCTTCGAATTCGCGCAACTGGAGACCGGCACAGTGGACGAAGCCATGGCAGCGCTGCAGGCGATGCATGGCCAGACCGATGATGTGATCAGCGATGTCAAAGTCAGCAAAGCGCTTTAACAAGCTGCGCTCCCCCGGTGTATGTGGCGAGGGGATTTATCGAAACGTCGCACCGCCCCGCTCGGCTGCGCAGCAGGTCTGGGGCCGCTTCGCGGCCCAACGGGGATAAATCCCCTCGCCACAGAACGTCCTTATGACGCTTGCTCCCCCCGGCAGCGCATCAGACGTAAAACCGCAAGCGCCCTCACCCCATTTGCGACCTTAGCGAGCAGTACCGGTAAGCTTCACGAGGGTATCGACGGTGATCCCACCCTCTGGGATCTCATTGCCTTTGGAGTCCTCTATCCGGGTGATGACCGGTTCAACATCGGGAGCGCCCTGGCCAATGACGGTCGCAAATGCGGTTCTTGAAGAACCCACCAACGGAATACCCCTGAACACCCTGTACGACGCTTGCACCGAACTCCCGGCAATGACCTTGTCGTTAGGGACCTCCAGAATGCACACCTGCTTCTGCCCGAAACCATCCGTTTCAACGGTGCCCGACACCGGCACCGTGATATTCGGTTGGCCCGCTACCCTCACCACGTATGTCCCCTCGATCGAGTCTCCGGGCAGAATACGCGGGTCGGCGGTCAAGACCACGAACAGCAAAGGATTGGTACCCAGTTTGTCGAGATCGATGATGCTCGGGTCATCACCGGTATCGGTGAGAACTTCCCGCAGGATCGGCATCGGCAGCCTGCTGCCGGCCTGGTCCACGTCCACGAGCTGTTCGGCCGAATACGGTGAATTGAGATCGGGGGTGTTGCCCAGCTGGTCGGTAACCGTGAAGGAGAATACAAATTCGGGATGGTCAGCGCCCAGGTCGGCGCTGGTGACATCGAAACAAATCGTGGTCGGTGTCGGCGAGCCATGGTCCGGCGGCTCGGGCGCCTCGGTTTCCAGTACCCTGCGAGTCAGCTCCTTGCCGTTGCAATTGAGGCGAATGGTGTCGTAGGCCCGGCAATACGGGTAACTCACGCACACCGTCGCCCTGGTGAAGCCCGGGCCTACACCATTCTTGATTTCGTCCGGTAGCAACAACACCAGCTCGGAATGCCCAGGCTCGCCCGGCGACCGATCCACGTTACCGGGGCGGATCAGGTTGTACAACAGCTCCAGTGGAGGCGTGGAGGTTTCAGGGGCTCCGCCACGACTTGCCACGGTGTAAGTCAGTCGATTGACCGCGTTATGCAACAGAAACCCGGGTGGGAGATGCAACTCGACCGAGTCATGGGGGCCCTGCGTGTATCCGCTGTCCAGATCCTCGATGCCGTTCAAGTTGAGCGAAATCCTCTCGCCGCCCACTTGACCGACCAAAGCATCAACCACCACTTTGCAACCGCGGGGTGCTTCATCATAAATACGTTTGGGAATGCCGAAATCGCCGCCTACGACGGGATCCGTGGCATCGGGCAGCAAAGGGTCGTCCAGTACTCTGGGTTGGACGGCGGGTGTTGATGAATCGGTCATGATCGGATTCCCCTTGTTCTGAAGCACTGGACTGTGGGGTTATCAGACCTCCGAAATATGGGTGCTGGCTACTGTCAGAACTAACAGGTATGCATAGATTTAAGACGAACGGATGAACCGCCTGATCGACACGAAACAAACGCTATTTCGCTCTAATGCCAAAGCCATCCGCCCGACTATTACCCAACACATATTCAAGTGCCATTTCCGCGCCTGTCTCGGTTTGGATACCGTACATATAGGCAATGCCCCACGTAGTCGATGACCATGTCCAATTGGGACTGACGCCGGGGAGACCGTTGTAGTCCAGCCTCATTCGATGCCATTCATCGCGTGTCGGAATCCGTCCCCCTTGAGCGCTCGCCGCAGCGCTACACTGCTTATAGGTGCCATTAATGCCCGTCCCGAAGGCCACGAACACATTGGATACAGCAACCGGATAGGACGCGTGCTCACCGTTCTTATCCACGGCGTAAATGATGGCTGCACCGTTGCCAAAGGAAGTGACTTTTCCGGTATTCACATCAACATGGGCAATATTAGGAGCGCTTGAGCTGTATTGATAAGGAGGCACGCCGCCGGTGGGCTGGCGATAACCATATGCGCCCTCGTAAGGATTGGGCGGCACGGCTCCCGTACTGCTCAAGAAGGTCCAGGTGGACAGGACCATCTGTGTCGGATCTATCGTTATGGGTCTCACTACGGTGAAGCCTTTTACCGCCGACTCCTGACCGCTACCGTAGAGGGCCTTGGCCTTCAGGCTATAGGCCTTGGCGTCCAGCCCGGTAAGCGTGGTGTCCCAAGTTGTAGTGTTGGCGGGAATATCAACAGCATCGCCAATAGCGCTATTACCGTCCATCAACTGAATCTGCTGGCCTTTGCTGCCCGTACCGGTAACGGTCACGCTGGTCTCGGTCGTTGTCCCGTCAACCACAGTCCCCTTGGAGTCGGTGATATCGATGAGGGTTGGCGCAACCACCTCCACCGTCTTGATCGCATAAGTCCGGAGCGGGAAGACAGCGGCGCCATCTTCCACGGTGGAACCGTTGAACTGGACCTTGAGCTCCACCGTCAACCCAGTGTTATCCCCCAGTAATTCCAGATCCGCGCGCGCCAGCGTTCTGGAAAGTCCAACAGTCAGCTCCGGATCACCAACGGGCCACGCTGTGTAAAGGGTGATGACATGATCATCACCATTGGTCTTTTTGCCGCGGCAGCTCAACCAGACTTTCTGCCCAAGCGCGATACCCGGCCAGGCGATAGCCTTGACCGTTGCATCACCGGAAAAAGTGCCCAGATCAAGCGTCATGCCACTGCCATTGTTCTCGGCTTGCTGGATATACGGTTTATGCTGATCGGTCAGGGTAATGACATTAAAGGTTCGCGCCGCTGACACAGGCTCGCTGCCGTATTTGGCTTGGGCAGTAAAACTGTGAGCACCGGGCGCCACGCTAATGGGAGTAGTGGTCCAGGTGCCATTGGTGGCGGTGAACGTACCCTTGGAGTCGCCATTATCGGATATTTCAACAGTGGAGTCCGCGGCGATGCTGCCGTCGTTGGGAGCTTCAGATGGGGGACGAGTCATGGCGAACTCCGGTCAGGATTAACGATAACGTTATTGGGCACCGTGAAAAGGGAATTGGCTACTGTCAGAAGTTACAGGTGGCAATGAAAAAAGAGGTCACTGGTCGGATGCAAGCCTGTGCTTGGCTTCCGCGCAAGATCGCCAGCCCCTTCGACAGACATTGACCGCAAGCCCCGGAGTGGCGACCGCCCGGGCGCTTGCCAGACTGCTCCTTCCTCTCTGCCAAGGTTGCGATCATGCCCCCTACCCCGCACACACTCTCGCTGGCCCAGCGCGTAAACACCCTCGACTGGCCCTCCCTGGAACAAAACCTCGACCAGGACGGCAGCGCAATCATCCGCAACCTGCTTACGGCCGAGCAATGCAGGATGCTCAGTGGCCTATACGCCGAACCCAACCTTTTCCGTTCGAAGGTGATCATGGCCCGCCACGGATTCGGGCGCGGGGAGTATCAGTATTTTCGCTATCCGCTGCCCGATGTCGTCGAGCAATTGCGACAGTCGTTGTACCCGGCGCTGGTGCCGCTGGCCAATCGCTGGAACGAATGCATGGGCCTTGAGGTGCGCTACCCCTACGAGCATCCGGCTTTCATTGAACGCTGTCACACCGCCGGGCAACGGCGTCCTACGCCGTTGTTGCTGCAATACGGCCCGCAGGACTACAACTGCCTGCATCAGGACCTGTACGGCGAGCACGTATTCCCGTTGCAGGTGGCGATTCTGCTGTCGGAACCGGGCCAGGACTTTACCGGCGGCGAGTTCGTTCTCACGGAGCAGCGTCCGCGCATGCAGTCACGTGCGCAGGTTATCGATCTGAAACAGGGCGATGCGCTGGTATTTGCCGTGCATCAACGGCCGGTCAAAGGCGTTCGCGGTTATTATCGGGTGAACATGCGCCATGGCGTCAGCCGCGTGCACAGCGGTAGCCGGCATACACTTGGAATCATTTTTCATGATGCGCAGTGACGACACCCCTATCACGCTGGACCTGTTCGCCGACGAGACGCCGACGACACCCGGCCTGACCGAACAGATCGGCGAGCAAGCGTTTGTGTTGCGCGGTTTCGCCCTGCCCTGGCTCGAACGTTTGCTGCCGGCCCTGGAAGCGGTGTTGCTGGCCGCGCCGTTCCGGCAGATGGTCACGCCTGGCGGTTTTACCATGTCAGTGGCCTTGAGCAGTTGCGGCGCGCTGGGCTGGACCACCGACCGCACTGGCTATCGCTACACGGCCCATGACCCACAGACCGGCGACCCCTGGCCCGACATGCCAGCGGTGTTCCGCGAACTGGCCCAGGCCGCCGCCCGACAGGCCCACTTCGAGCACTTCGAGCCCGACGCCTGCCTGATCAACCGTTACGTGCCCGGCGCGCGAATGTCGCTGCATCAGGACAAGAACGAACGCTGCCTCAGCGCCCCCATCGTCTCCATGTCCCTGGGCTTGCCGGCAGTCTTCCAGTTCGGCGGGTTCGAGCGCAGCGACAAAAGTCTGCGCGTTCCACTGTTCCACGGCGACATCGTGGTCTGGGGCGGCGTGGACCGGTTGCGTTATCACGGCGTGCTGCCGCTCAAGCAAGGCCAGCATCCGAAGCTGGGCGCCCAGCGGATCAACCTGACGTTCCGCACCGCCGGGTAACCGTGCAGAATTCAACCGCAAGACCCGGAGTGTTGCCATCTCACAGGCTCGCTACCTTAGCCAAAACGGGCCAATGGACATAACGACCATGAACAGCACTTCGAACACCCTCACCGCTGAACAGGATCCTCGCTGGGCCGCCGTGCTCGCCCGGGATCCGCGCGCCGACGGGCAATTCGTCTATGGCGTGAAAACCACCGGCATCTATTGCCATCCCAGCAGCCTGTCGCGCCTGCCCAATCCGCGGAACGTGGAATTTTTCGACACGCCGGAACAGGCCCAGGCGGCGGGGTATCGTCCCAGCAAGCGAGTGGCCAGGGACCAGACCCAGCTCGCCGCCCAACAAGCGGCCCGGGTCGCGGCCGCCTGCCGACAGATCGAGGCTGCCGAAGAACTGCCTGGGCTCAATGAACTGGCGCAAAGCGCAGGCTTGAGTCCCTTCCACTTCCACCGGGTGTTCAAGGCCGTCACCGGCCTGACACCCAAGGGTTATGCCGCCGCCCACCGCTCGCGCAAGGTGCGCGAACGCCTGAGCGATGGTGGATCGATCACCCAAGCGCTGTACGACGCCGGCTTCAATTCCAACAGCCGCTTTTATGAAGCCGCCGACAAAGTGCTGGGCATGAAACCCGCCGATTATCGCGCCGCCGGGCAGAACACCGACATTCGTTTCGCCGTCGGCCAATGTTCCCTCGGGGCGATTCTGGTGGCACAAAGCGAACGCGGTGTGTGCGCGATCCTGCTGGGGGACGATCCGGACGCGCTGGTGCGGGACCTGCAAGACAAGTTTCGCCGCGCCAACCTGATCGGTGCCGACCGCGAATTCGAGCAATTGATCGCCCAGGTGGTGGGCTTTATCGAGGCACCGGCCCTGGGCCTGGACCTGCCGCTGGACCTGCAAGGCACGGCTTTCCAGGAACGGGTCTGGCAGGCCCTGCGGGATATTCCGCCGGGCAGCACCGCCAGCTATGCCGAGATCGCCCAGCGCATCGGCATGCCTAAAGCCGTGCGCGCCGTGGCCCAGGCCTGCGGGGCCAACAGCCTGGCGGTGGCGATCCCTTGCCACCGGGTGGTGCGCAGCGACGGCAACCTGTCAGGCTATCGCTGGGGCGTGGAGCGCAAGCGTCAGTTGCTGGCGCTGGAGCGCTCGTCCGCGGACTGAACGCCGATGTAGATCGCCACCGAGTCGGGGCCGCTGTAGACCTCGAAATCGGTGGTGAAGCGGCGCAACGTCTGCGGGTTGTCCGCGAAATATGCCCAGATCAGGCCCCAGGTCTGGATCACGCAATCGGGCATCGGTCCCTTGGCCGAAAACACCAGGTAATCCCCACCTTCGATGTCCACGGCGGGGTAGCCTGCGCTGGTCGCATCCACCTGCACCCCGGCCGTCACATCAAAGTAGCCGGTGGCGTCGGATTCATAGTTGGAATAGACCCCGTAGACAAACGATTCCGACTGCCTGGCGGGGATCTTGTCGAACAACCCTTCGTTGAAGAATTGCTGCCACATCGGGCCGATCCGTGCCGTGTCGGACTGCTGTTCGTCAGCGTTGCGCGTGTGTACCTGCAGGCCGGCCACGGTAAAGGGTTCGACTGCCTTGAGTTTGACGTCCATGGGTCAGGCTCCTTGAGAAATGAAGCGCGCATGGTAACCCGCTGGCCGTCGGGATCAAGTTGCCGCATCCGATTGAAAAACTCGACTGGCCCTGGCCGGGCCACACCTGCTAAAAACGCTATTTTCCTCTGCCGTCGGAGACCCGTACATGAGCCAGTGGCCAGACACTCGCATTCTTGACCTGCTTGGCATCGAGCTACCCATCATCCAGGGGCCGATGGCCGGAGTGACGGGGCCGGCCATGGTGATCGCTGCCTGCAATGCCGGCGGGCTGGGTTCGATGCCGGCGGCGATGCTGGATGTCGAGCAGTTGCGCCAGGCGCTGACGACGATCAGCGAACAGACCGACAAGCCGTTCAACGTGAATTTTTTCTGTCACCAGCCACCCGTGCTCGACGAGCCGCGCGCCGAGGCCTGGAAGCAGCACCTCAAGCCCTACTACGAAGAACTGGGCGCTGACTTCGACGCGCCGACGCCGGTGTCCAACCGCACGCCGTTCGATGATGCAGCCTGCCGGGTGCTGGAGCAGATGCGTCCTGAAGTGGTCAGCTTCCACTTCGGCCTGCCGGAGAAGTCCCTGCTGGATCGGGTGAAAGCCACCGGTGCTAAAGTCCTGTCGTCGGCCACCACCGTCGAGGAAGCCATCTGGCTGGAACAGCACGGTTGTGACGCAATCATCGCCATGGGCTATGAAGCCGGCGGCCATCGCGGGATGTTCCTCAGCGACGACCTCAACACCCAGGTCGGCCTGTTTGCCTTGCTGCCCCAGGTGGTGGATGCGGTGAGCGTGCCGGTGATCGCTGCGGGCGGTATTGGCGATGCGCGGGGTATCGTCGCAGCGTTTGCTCTGGGCGCATCGGCGGTGCAACTGGGCAGCGCCTATCTGTTCACCCCCGAGGCGAAGATCAGCGCGGCCCATCACCGGGCGCTGCGCACGGCCAAGGAAAGCCAAACCGCAGTCACCAACCTGTTCACCGGCCGCCCGGCCCGGGGCATCGTCAACCGGGTGATGCGCGAGATCGGGCCGATGAGTCCGATAGCGCCGGCATTCCCCCTGGCTGGCGGTGCGTTGCTGCCGTTGCGCGCCAAGGATGAAGCAGACTTCAGCAACCTGTGGGCCGGCCAGGCGTTCCCCATGGGTCGGGAGCTGTCGACCGCGGAGCTGACCCGGCGCTTGGCCGAAGAGGCACTGGTCCGATTCAACAACCGCGGTTGATCCTGAAGGAGCTCATCGTCTGTTGGAATGCCATCGCGAGCAGGCTCGCTCCCACAGGGGATCGGTGGCGAACACAACATCTGGGCACACCACTGGACCTGTGGGAGCGAGCCTGCTCGCGATGGCGGCCGCCCTCTCACACCAACGTCCGCAAAATGCCGCGTTCCGTTTATCGTCCATTCGCTATATATTTCCGTATATAGCGAAACCGACCTTTCGGAGCCTTTATGTACCTCACCCGCTTCGCGCCGTTGCTGCTGACTACACTCTTTTGCGTTGGCGCCGTCCAGGCCGATGAGGTGCAGGTGGCCGTGGCGTCCAATTTCACCGCACCGGTCCAGGCCATCGCCGCCGGCTTCGAGAAAGACACCGGCCACAAGCTGGTGGCGGCCTATGGCGCGACCGGGCAGTTCTACACCCAGATCAAGAACGGCGCACCGTTCGAAGTCTTCCTCGCCGCCGACGACACCACCCCGGCCAGGCTCGAAAGCGAAGGCGATACCGTGAAGGGTTCGCGCTTCACCTATGCGGTCGGCACGCTGGCGCTGTGGTCGGCCAAGGACGGTTATGTCGACAGCCAGGGCCAGGTGCTCAAGGACAACGGCTTCCAGCACCTGTCCATCGCCAACCCGAAAACCGCGCCCTACGGTTTGGCCGCCACCCAGGTGCTGGACAAACTGGGGTTGTCCGGGCAAGTCAAAGGCAAGCTCGTCGAAGGCCAGAACATCACCCAGGCTTATCAGTTCGTTTCTACCGGCAACGCAGAACTCGGCTTCGTGGCCTTGTCCCAGGTGTACAAGGACGGCAAGGTGGCCAGCGGTTCGGCATGGATCGTCCCCGCCGAGCTGCATGACCCGATCAAACAGGACGCGGTGATCCTCAACAAAGGGCGAAACAACGCCGCCGCCTCGGCGTTCATGGATTACCTCAGAGGCCCGAAAGCCACCGCCATCATCCAAGCCTACGGTTATCAACGCTAAATGCCACTGACCAGTGCCGACTACGCCGCCATTTGGCTGACCCTGAAACTGGCCTCGCTGACCACAGTGATCCTGCTGCTGATCGGCACGCCCATCGCCCTGTGGCTGTCACGTACCCAGTCCTGGCTACGCGGGCCGGTGGGCGCGGTGGTGGCCCTGCCATTGGTGCTGCCACCCACGGTGATCGGCTTTTACCTGTTGCTCGCCCTGGGCCCCAACGGCTGGATCGGTCAATTCACCCAGGCCGTCGGGCTGGGCACCCTCACCTTCAGTTTCACCGGGCTGGTGATCGGCTCGGTGATCTACTCCATGCCGTTTGTGGTGCAGCCATTGCAGAACGCATTCTCCGCTATCG
Source organism: Pseudomonas sp. P105 (assembly GCF_032614175.1). Classification (NCBI taxonomy): domain Bacteria; kingdom Pseudomonadati; phylum Pseudomonadota; class Gammaproteobacteria; order Pseudomonadales; family Pseudomonadaceae; genus Pseudomonas; species Pseudomonas sp. P105. Next base: position 2,367,851 of record NZ_CP126693.1, on the reverse strand, counting down.
GCAGTCGTCCCCTGGAAGTGGCGGCCACTTTGCGGGCCGGTCCCTGGGATACGTTTTTCAGTGTCATCCTGCCCTTGGCCCGCCCCGGTTTCATCACTGCGGCAATCCTCGGCTTTGCCCACACCGTCGGCGAATTCGGCGTGGTGCTGATGATCGGCGGCAATATCCCCGAAAAGACCCGCGTGGTGTCGGTGCAGATCTACGACCATGTCGAAGCCCTGGAGTACGCCCAGGCTCATTGGCTGGCGGCGGCAATGCTGGTGTTTTCATTTCTTGTGCTGCTGGCGTTGTATTCCAGCCGCCGAACCCGGGCCGGCTGGAGCTGATCGATGATTCAAGCGCGTTTTCAGCTCGACCATGGAGACTTCTCCCTGGACCTGGATGTGCAACTGCCGGGCCGTGGCGTGACCGCGCTGTACGGCCAGTCCGGTTCCGGCAAGACCACCTGCCTGCGCTGCATCGCCGGGCTGGAACGGCCGACCCGGGGTTTCATCGAGGTCAACGGCGAAGTCTGGCAGGACAGCGAGCGCGGCGTGTTCGTGCCGCCCCATCGACGGGCGCTGGGGTACGTGTTCCAAGAAGCGAGCCTGTTCGCGCATCTGTCCGTGCAGGCCAATCTGGCGTTCGGCCTCAAGCGCATCGCGCCGGCGCAACGGCGGGTGGACATGGACCAGGCTACCGAACTGCTGGGCATCGGTCACTTGCTCGATCGACAGCCACACAACCTGTCCGGCGGTGAACGCCAGCGGGTCGGCATCGCCCGAGCCCTGTTGACCAGCCCGCGACTGCTGCTGATGGACGAGCCCCTGGCCGCCCTGGATACCCGGCGCAAGAACGAAATCCTGCCTTACCTGCAACGCCTGCACGATGAGCTGGACATCCCAGTGCTGTACGTCAGCCACTCGCAGGACGAAGTGGCGCGCCTGGCCGACCACATCGTGCTGCTGGAGGCCGGTCGCGTGCTGGCCAGCGGGCCGATCGGCGAAACACTGGCGCGACTCGACCTGCCACTGGCGTTGGGCGATGACGCGGGCGTGGTGGTCCAGGGCAAGGTCAGCGGGTATGACGCGGCCTATCAATTGCTGTCGTTGACACTGCCCGACAGCCTCTTGAACGTGCGTGTCGCCCACACGCCTCTGGCCATCGGACAGCCGCTACGCTTCAAGGTCCAGGCCCGTGACGTCAGCCTCAGCCTGGCGAACGATGCCCAGACCAGCATCCTCAACCGTTTGCCCGTTACCGTGGTCAGCGAACTGGCCGCCGACAACGCCGCCCATGTGTTGATTCGGCTGGAGGCTGCTGGCACGCCGCTGTTGGCGCGCATCACCCGTTACTCCCGCGATCAGCTGAAGCTTCATCCGGGGCAGTTGCTGTGGGCGCAGATCAAGGCGGTGGCGGTGTTGGCGTAGGGTATCGCCCCAGACAAATCCCTTGTGGAAGCGAGCCTGCTCGCGATCGCGGTGGTTCAGTCAACATGGGTGTGAACTGATCTGACGCTATCGCGAGCAGGCTCGCTCCCACAGGTCCGGCGGTCCAACCCTGATTCGTGGGTGTTGCGGGCCACCTCAGAAACTTGGCACGACCGTCACAGGCTGCGGTCAATCGATCACAGGCCCCGGATTTGCTGCCAAGGATTCTTTCATGCCCGACACCCTGCCGCCGGATGCGCTGCCGGCCGATCTGCATTATGTCGATGACACCGCCCCTGGTATCTCCCGCAAAAAGTTGCGGGGCAAGTTCTGCTATTTCGATCCTCAGGGCCAGCGGATCACCGATGCGGCCGAAATCCAGCGCATCAACGCCTTGGCCGTACCGCCGGCCTACACCGATGTATGGATCTGCACCGACCCGCGCGGCCATCTCCAGGCCACCGGTCGGGACGCTCGTGGGCGTAAGCAGTACCGCTATCACCCACGCTGGCGGGAAGTGCGCGATGCCGACAAATACTCCCGAATGCTGGAGTTCGGCCGTACCCTGCCGCGCTTGCGCAAACGCCTGGAGCAGATCCTGGCCACGCCCGGATTCAGCCGCGACAAGGTCATGGCCACGGTTATCACGTTGCTGGACGTCACCCTGATCCGGGTCGGCAACACCCAGTATGCCCGGGACAACCGCTCCTACGGCCTGACCACCCTGCGCAGCAAGCATGTGGAGGTCAACGGCAGCGCGATTGCCTTCCAATTCCGTGGCAAGAGCGGCGTCGAACACCAGATCACCGTGAAAGACCGGCGTCTGGCGCGGATCATCAAGCGTTGCCAGGAGATTCCCGGGCAGAACCTGTTTCAGTACCTGGACGACAATGGCGACCGCCACTCCGTCAGCTCGTCCGATATCAACGCCTACCTCAAGAGCCTCACCGGCGCGGACTTCACCGCCAAGGACTACCGCACCTGGGCCGGCAGCGCGGCGGCTCTGGCGGGGCTGCGACTGCTGTGCTGGGAAACCGAGAGCGAGGCAAAAAAACACCTCGCCGAGATGGTCAGGCAGGTTGCCCGGCAACTGGGCAATACCCCCTCCGTCTGTCGTAAATGCTACATCCATCCCGCCGTGGTGGAGGGTTTCCTGCTGGGTTCGCTGAGTGAGCTGCCCAACCCCCGGGTCCGCAAAGGCCTCAGCGAGGAGGAAGCTGCGCTGGCGATGTTCCTGCAACGCATGGCCCAAACTGCCGAAGCGTGCTGAACCCGGCGAACCACACCTGCGCGAACGCCAACATCCGGCCTCAGACGAGGAACATCCGCGCACCTGCGAACTCCCAACTGTACGGCGCCACCGCTGCGCAGACCGTTCAACGGGAAGTCGACAGGAGTTTGAAATGTCCGAACACATTGTCCATTTTCATTGCCAGATCGATCAGGGAACGACCGAGCGCTTCCGGGACAACTGCCTGGAAGCCATTGAAAAAGGCGCCGACTCACTGATGCTCAACCTCTCGACGATCGGTGGCAGTACCAACTTCGGCTTTACCCTCTACACCTTCATCAAATCCCTTCCGGTGCCGGTGCGTGCCGTGAATGCCGGCAATATCGAGTCCATGGGCATCATCATGTACCTGGCCGCCAGCGACCGCACCACCACGCCTCACTCGCGTTTTCTGATTCACCCGATGAACTGGTATTTCGGCCAGAAGTCGGTGGATCACTCGCGTTTGCGGGAATACCTGTCCAGCCTGGACAACGACGTGGCGCGGTACGTGGAAATCTACGTCAAGGAAACCGCCGGCGCCGCAACTCAGTTGGACATTTTCAAATGTCTTTGCGCCGAAGAAAGGGTCATCCCGGCCGAAAACTCTTTGGCCTTCGGCATCGCGCACCGGGTCGAGCAAGTGGTTTTCCCGGTGGATGCCAAGCATTGGAAAATCAGTGGTGGCGAGGACCAGTGACCCCGTGCGGTCAGTGCGTGCCGTTCGTCATCTGACGAAGCGTTTTCATTAAACTTTTGCCGGCCATTTCCTTTCACAAATTATGCGAGGCACGTTGCTCGCGTAACCAAATGAGGATGCTCGAAATGGCCAGTAGTGGAAACAAAAACCAAGGCAACTTCGCAAATGATCGGGAAAAAGCATCGGAAGCCGGCAAGAAAGGCGGCCATGCGTCGGGCGGTAACGTTGCAAGTGATCGTCAGAAAGGCACTGAGGCGGGCCGCAAAGGAACTGACCGCAACCAAGGCGCGGGCAGAAAATCGTAACCTGGAAAATCGCTGGGGCGCACGCCTGCTGCGCTCCGGCGCTTAATCTGTCATTGCCCTGAGGCGTCGATCAGCGTCCGCTATAAGCCTTTTTCACCATGTCGATCCAGATCGGGTCCAGCCGAGCTTGCTCGCTGTCGAGATTGAGCGCCTGCATCCTTGTCAGATGCTCATCAGCCTCGCGGGCGAGTGAGCCCTGGGCACTGGAGTTGGCGTCCAGTTGATGCATCTGCGTCAATCCCAGATGATAAAACCGTAGCAGCTTCATCGCAGCCACGTCCTGGGCCTGCACACCGGCCTTCACCTGGTGCATCACATTGGTGATGCTCATCAGGCTGCGCTTGAGCTGCCAGCCGTACACCGCCGCGGCCATCCACGGCTGCGACCAGAAATACAGACGCATCAAGGCGACCATCACCAACACCGCGGCAATCACCCCGCCGAGATTGAAGCGAAAATTATCCCCCCCGGGTGTGCCGAACAGCATCACCGAAAGGCTGGACAACAGCATCGCCAGTGCCAGGAACGTCACGGCGACGATGAGGGTACTGCGTCGGGTCTGGCGTCGGTAGACTTCGGCGTCCCACGGCTTGAGCTCGAACATCGCGGTGCAATTTCCTTGTGCGGGGTAAAAAAAGTCCCGCATTATCGCCTGCCCGGTGGATTTAGCTATGCTGGAGCTCATTTTGTGTTGCAACCGACCCGAAGGATCCGGATCAAAGTCCATGGCGATACCGCAAGGATCGTGCGATCTTTCTGCGTGGACGTTTTTTTCAAGATGCCGTCGTTGTGTGTACGGCATCGTATTCAAGGAAAGCTGAATGAATCAAAGACATGTAATCAACGCCTCGGTCAGCCCGAAGGGCAGCCTGGAGACTTTGTCCCAGCGCGAAGTCCAGCAACTGAGTGAAGCCGGTTCCGGCAGTATCTATACCCTCTTCCGCCAGTGCGCCCTGGCCATTCTCAACACCGGCGCCCATGTCGATAACGCCAAGACCATTCTGGAAGCCTACAAAGACTTCGAGATCCGTATTCACCAGCAAGACCGCGGCGTACGCCTGGAACTGCTGAACGCCCCGGCCGACGCCTTCGTCGATGGCGAAATGATCGCCAGCACCCGCGAGATGCTGTTCAGCGCCCTGCGCGACATCGTCTACACCGAGAACGAACTGGACAGCCAGCGCATCGATCTCAGCTCCTCCCAGGGCATCAGCGACTACGTCTTCCACCTGCTGCGCAACGCCCGCACATTGCGCCCTGGGGTGGAGCCAAAAATCGTCGTGTGCTGGGGCGGCCACTCGATCAACACCGAAGAATACAAATACACCAAGAAAGTCGGCCACGAACTGGGCCTGCGCAGCCTGGACATCTGCACCGGCTGCGGCCCGGGCGTGATGAAAGGCCCGATGAAAGGCGCCACCATCGCCCACGCCAAACAGCGTATCCACGGCGGCCGTTACCTGGGCCTCACGGAGCCTGGCATCATCGCCGCCGAAGCGCCGAACCCGATCGTCAATGAGCTGGTGATCCTGCCGGACATCGAGAAGCGCCTGGAAGCTTTTGTGCGCGTGGGCCACGGCATCATCATCTTCCCGGGCGGCGCCGGTACGGCGGAAGAGTTCCTCTACTTGCTGGGTATCCTGATGCACCCGGCCAACCAGGACCTGCCCTTCCCGGTCGTTCTGACCGGGCCCAAGAGCGCCGCGCCGTACCTTGATCAACTGCATGCCTTTGTCGGTGCGACCCTGGGCGAGGCTGCGCAGAAGCACTACCAGATCATCATCGACGACCCGGCCGAAGTGGCGCGGCAGATGACCCAAGGGCTCAAGGCGGTCAAACAGTTCCGCCGCGAACGCAACGACGCCTTCCACTTCAACTGGTTGCTGAAAATCGACGAAGGCTTCCAGCGTCCGTTCGACCCGACCCACGCCAACATGGCCAGCCTGGGCCTGAGGCGCGACCTGCCCGCCCACGAACTGGCCGCCAACTTGCGCCGAGCGTTCTCGGGGATCGTGGCCGGTAACGTCAAGGACAAGGGTATCCGTCTGATCGAAGAACACGGTCCTTACGAGATCCACGGCGATGCCGCCATCATGGAACCCCTCGACCGGCTGCTCCAGGCCTTCGTCGCCCAGCACCGCATGAAACTGCCGGGCGGCGCGGCGTATGAACCGTGCTATCGCGTGGTGACCTGACCGGTTCAACGATCACCACAGATCCAACTGTGGGAGCGAGCCTGCTCGCGATGGCGGCGGATCAGATTGCATCAATGCTGAATGTGCCGTCGCTATCGCGAGCAGGCTCGCTCCCACAGGGGGTCTGCTGCGATCACAGCGTCGGGTTCAGTCGCATCCGTCCGGCCTCATCCACCTCAAGGCCAAGCCCACGGTAATCCTTGATCAGCGGATGGGGGGTGACCACCGGATGCGTATGCGTCGCCGTCACCACCCACACATCCGCTCCCGCCGCCTCGCCGGCCTTGATTCCCGCTTCGGCATCCTCGAACACCAGGCAGTCCTGGGCGGCGACTTGCAGGCGCTCCGCTGCCAGTCGATAACAGGCCGGATTGGGTTTGCCGTCGCTCACATCCTCGGCGGTGACCATCACCGCCGGACGTGGAATGCCGGCCGCTTCCATGCGCCGCAAGGCCAGCGCCATGGGCGCCGAGGTGACGATGGCCCATTGCAGGGGCGGCAGGCTGTTGAGAAATGCCGCAGCACCCGGCACCGGCACCACACCTTCCACGTCTTCGATTTCCTCGCGGGTAATCTGCTCGGCCTCGGCCAGGGCATCCACCCCTGGCAGGCGCTGGCGGGCAATGGTGTCGATGGCGCGCACGCCGTGGATGGTCGGCAGAAAGCTCGCCACCTCCACACCGTGACGAAGGGCCCAGCGCGTCCAGATCCGCTCGGCCGCGGCGATGGAATTGAGCAGCGTGCCGTCCATGTCGAAGAGGAAGGCGCGGTAGGAAACACTGGAGGGCGGGCGGGCAGACATCGAGATCCTCGGTGATGGCGGTAGGAGAATGCCGGCCACTGTAACATCGCCAGGCACCGAATCCCTGTGGGAGCGAGCCTGCTCGCGATGGCGGTGGGTCAGCGCGCATCGATGCCGAATGTGCCGACGCTATCGCGAGCAGGCTCGCTCCCACAGGTTTTTTGTTGTGTCAGAAAGCGCAGAGCTACACCAACCGCTCAATCCGCTGATGCTGCCAGACCATCTTGTAGTACAGGGTCTGCAACACCAGCATGCTCAAGTAAGCCACCGGAAACGCCATCCATACCCCTTGCAGGCCGAACTGCGCGTCCAGCAGGTAGGCCACTGGCAGCTGAACGCCGACGATGCAGAAGATCGAAATCGCCACCGGCATCAGCACCGTGCCGCTGGCGCGCATGATGCCGCCGACCACCGCCTGGAAGCCGAAGACCAGCAGGCTCCAGAGCATGATGTGCAGCAGGTGTTCGGCCTGGATTCGCGCCGCCGGGTCGGTGATGAACAGTCCCAGCAGCCAGTGAGACAACAGATACCCCAAGACCACCAGCCCACCGGTGAGCCAGACGTTGATCAACAGCCCGGTGCGCAGGATCGGCCCCAGACGCTCCAGACGCCCGGCACCGATGGCCTGGGCGCCGAGGATCGAGGCGGTGATGGCAATCGACAACGCCGGGAACTGCACGTAATTGACGATCTGCGTCACCGCGCCATAGGCCGCCGTGGCCTGGGACCCGTGGCCATTGACCAGCGCCAGGATCACCAGCTCCGACAGTGAGATCACCACCATCTGCAACCCCGTGGGCAGGCCGATGCGCAGCACCTTGCCGAGGATGTCCATGTCCAGGCGCATCGCCGCGAACAACGCCCGGTCCGGCGCCAGGGCGTGCTCGCGACGGTTCAGGCGCCACGCGAGCATGACCATGGCCGACGCCGTACCCACCAGCCCCGCCAGCGCCGCGCTCTCGATGCCCATCTGCGGCAGCCCCAGCCAGCCGCGAATCAGCGCCGGCGTCAGCAGCAGCCCGACGCTGGTGGACACCAGCAAGGCCAGCATGGGCGACAGCGTATCGCTCACCCCGCGCAGCAACTGGGTAAACACCACGAACACCAGCAGTATCGGCAGGATCCACATCATCACCCGGGCATAGGACACCGCGTCCTCCAGCACATCGGCCGGCGTCCCCAGCCCCTGCAGCGCCTGGCGCGCGAACACGGTGCCGAGCACCGCCGCCACCAGCCCGATGATCGCCGCCAGCAATAACGTGGTACCGGCAATCGCCTTCACCGTGCCGGTTTCCCCGGCGCCGTAAGCCTGCCCGATCAATACCCCTGCTCCCGCGCCCAGGCCAATCACCAGCGCGATAAAGAAAAACAGGATGGGAAACATGCCTGATACCGCCGCCAATGCCTGGGTGCCGAGCATCTGGCCGATGTAGATGCTATTGAGCGTGCCGGACATCGATTGCAGGAAATTGGACAGGACCATGGGGGCCAGGAACAGAAGGTAGATTTTCCAGAGAGGCTGGGTGGGCATGAGGGCTCGTGATGGCAGGTTCAAAATCCGATGCGGGGTAATTTAGCTTATTCCCGGATGGTGGTGAGGGAATCTGTGGGAGCAAGGCGCAAGGGATTGTGGGCGACTCATCTGTTCGTCAGGGCGCCTCGACATTTCAGCGACTGCGTCTAATCTCAGATAGCACAGTGCCACTCACTGGGCAGGTCAGCGCCCTCGGCCATACCGGAATCGGACGACCGGTCTTAAAGTCCGGGGTGGGGTCGCAGATAACCAGTTATTCGTAAATAACCTGTTAGCAACACTGTTCAAGGACCGAACCATGACGTCGTATTCACACGGTCATTCCCATTCCCAAACTCCGCCGCGCATCCTTTGGTCCAGCTTGTTTGTGGCCCTGATCGCGAGCGTCGGCCTGTTGGTTCTCAACGGCCCAAGTACACAAAACCTGGGGTTGTGTGCCGTGCTCCTGGCCATTGGCGCCGGGGTCGGCGTGTGGGCTGCCCGCGCCCAGCACCAGCAGATCGACAGAGCCGTCGCCGCCGCCATTGCCCATCACGCGCTACACGCCGCCGACCACTTGAACCATAAGGCCAGCGCGCAACTCAACGAAGTCATCCTCGGTGCCATGCCGATCTGGGCCAAGCAGGTGGAAAGCTCCCGGCAGCAGACCGAAACCGCGATCGTCTCGCTGACCAATCGCTTCACCGGCATCTCTTCACGCCTGGAAGATACCGTGCAAGCTTCGCAACTGGCCGCCGGTGAGCTGGCCGGCAACAGCAGTGGCGGCGCCGTGCAGGTGCTGGCCCAAAGCGAAGGTGAGCTGGTCCAGGTCATCGACTCCCTGAAAGCCACCCAGGCCAGCCGCGATGAAACCCTGGCCCAGGTGCGCAACCTCACCGCCTACACCGGCGAGCTGCGGACCATGGCCGCCGATGTCGCGGCCATTGCCGCGCAAACCAACTTGCTGGCCCTCAACGCCGCCATCGAAGCCGCCCGTGCGGGCGAAGCCGGGCGCGGTTTTGCGGTGGTGGCCGACGCCGTGCGCAGCCTGTCGAGCAAGTCCAGCGAGACTGGCCAGCAGATGTCGGCCAAGGTCGACATCATCAATAGCGCCATCACTCAATTGGTCCAGGCCGCCTCCAGCGGCGCGGATCAGGACAGCCAGTCGGTCACCGTCTCCGAGGACAGCATCCAGCGCGTGCTGGAACGCTTCAAGAGCGTCACCGGGCGGCTGGCCGAATCGGCCGACCTGTTGCAACAGGAAAGCTTCGGTATTCGCGACGAGCTCACCGAAGTGCTGGTCAACCTGCAATTCCAGGATCGGGTCAGCCAGATTCTCAGCCACGTGCGCGACAACATCGAGGACCTGCATGTGCATATGCAGCAGGCCAGTCAGTCGCCCGACCAGGCCGTTTCCATCGATGCCCGCCAATGGCTGGCGCGCATGGAAACCACTTACGCCACCGAAGAACAACGCCGCAACCACCACGGCGAATCGGGCGCGCAACAGAATTCACAGGAAATAACCTTCTTCTAGGAGAGCCGTTCATGGCTAAAAGTGTATTGGTTGTCGACGACTCCGCGAGCGTCCGGCAGGTCGTCGGCATCGCGTTGAAAAGTGCCGGCTACGACGTGATCGAGGCCAGCGATGGCAAGGATGCACTGGGCAAGCTCAATGGCCAGAAGGTGCACCTGATCATCAGTGACGTGAACATGCCGAACATGGACGGCATCACCTTCGTCAAGGAGGTCAAGAAGCTGGCCAGCTACAAGTTCACGCCGATCATCATGCTCACCACCGAATCCCAGGAGTCGAAAAAACTCGAGGGCCAGGCGGCGGGTGCCAAGGCCTGGGTGGTCAAGCCGTTCCAGCCGGCGCAGATGCTGGCAGCGGTGTCCAAGCTGATTCTTCCTTGATTCGCGGAGAGTGAAATGCCCTTGCTGTACGAAACACAGGACGACACCGCGCAGGTGCAGATCGACGGCGAGCTGACGATCTACACCGCCGCCGACCTCGCCGCGCAGTTGCTGCCGCGCCTGGGGGCGACGCCGCGCATGGCGCTGGATCTGTCGCAGATCACAGAAATGGACGGCGCCGGCCTGCAACTGCTGATGATGGTCCAGCGCGAGGCTCCCAAGGCCGGTACCCGCCTGGAGATAACGGGCCACAGCAAGGCCGTCACGGAAACACTCGCCCTGTGCAACCTGGTTGTATAGAGACCTCGCAACACGTCGGACACGACAAAGGATATGAGCGTGAGCATCAATCTCGATCAGGCACAACAAACGTTCATCGTCGAGGCACGGGAACAGTTGCAGGCGATGGAAGAGTCCCTGCTGCAACTGGAAAGCGACCCGGGCGACGATGATGCTATTGGCGCGATCTTCCGGGCGGCCCATACGATCAAGGGCTCGGCCGGGCTGTTCGGCCTGGAACCCATCGTCAGTTTCACCCACATCGTCGAAGACGTGCTCGATCGGTTGCGCAATGGCAGCGTCGAAGTGGACGCCGGCCTGATCGCCGTGCTGCTCAAGTCCAGTGATCACATGCTGGAGCTGATCAATGTGGTGGCCAACCAGGGCGCGAAACTGGCGCCCCCGGCCCTGGCCCGGGAAATGGAGCTGTGCCAGATCCTTCAGGAATATCAGGCGCCCTCGCCTGCCGAAGCCCCGAAGCCCGCCGAAGCAAGCGACACACAAGCGCCCGCCGAAACGCGCCTCTGGCATATTGCCCTGCGTTTTGGCCCGGAGGTGTTCCGCAACGGCATGGACCCGCTGTCATTTCTGCGTTACCTGCAAACCCTCGGTGAGATCATCCACATCACCACGCTGACCGACGCAATGCCCTCGGCCGAAACCTGGGATGCCGAGTCCTGCTACCTGGGGTTCGACATTGAGTTCAGTTCGGCTGCCGGCCACGGGGCGATCAACGAAGTCTTCGATTTCGTGCGCGAAGATTGCCAGATCCAGATCGTCGCCATTGATGACCCCGTGCCGCAGATGAACACCGGGCTGGTTGCCACCACTCAAGAGCAGGCTGACCCCAACACGGCAATGGTCACCACCGGCGAACTGATGCCGGACCAGCGTTCGGCTGCGCGCATGCCCGCTCAGGTCACGCCCGACAAGCAACCGGCAACCAGCGACGGCAAGGCCAAGGACGGCGCCTATGTGCGGGTCAACGCCGACAAGCTCGACGAGTTGATCAACCTGGTGGGCGAACTGGTCATCGCCAGCGCCGGCGCCAGCCTGCTGGCCCGCCACTGCAACGACGACTCGTTGCAGGAATCGACTTCAACGGTGTCCGGCCTGGTGGAAGAGATTCTCGACGGCGCCTTGCGTCTGCGCATGATCCCCATCGGTGAAACCTTCAACCGGTTCCGCCGGGTGGTGCGCGATGTCAGCCAGGAATTGGGCAAGGACATCGACCTGATCATCAGCGGTGCGGAGACCGAGCTGGATAAAACCGTGGTGGAAAAAATCGGTGACCCGCTCATGCACCTGTTGCGCAACGCCATGGACCACGGCATCGAAACCGCCGAGGCGCGGCTGGCGGCCGGTAAACCGGCCAAAGGTCATCTGCACCTCAATGCCTACCACGACTCAGGCAGCATCGTGCTGGAAATCGCCGACGACGGCGCCGGCCTGAACCGTGACCGGATCCTGGAAAAAGCCCAGGAACGCGGCCTGGTCGCCCCCGGCGCCAGCCCTACCGACCAGGAAATCTACAACCTGATCTTCGAGCCGGGTTTCTCCACCGCCCAGGCCGTCACCAACCTTTCCGGGCGTGGCGTCGGCATGGATGTGGTCAAGCGCAACATTACCTTGCTGCGCGGCACTGTCGACCTGGACAGCCAACCGGGCCAGGGCACCGTGGTGCGCATTCGCCTGCCACTGACGCTGGCGATCATCAATGGCTTTCTGGTGGGCATCGGCCAGTCCACGTACGTCATTCCCCTGGACATGGTTCAGGAATGCATCGAGCTGAGCGAGGACGACGGGGTTTGCAGCCGCGAACAAGGTTACCTCGACCTGCGCGGCGAAGTGCTGCCGCTGGTGTACCTGCGCGATCACTTCAACCACGAAGGCCCGGCCTCGCGCCGGCAGAACGTAGTGGTGGTGCGCTACGCCGAACTCAAGGCCGGGCTGGTGGTGGATGACCTGCTCGGTGAATTCCAGACCGTGATCAAACCCTTGGGCAAGTTGTTCGGCGCGCTGCGCGGCATCAGCGGCTCGACGATTCTGGGCAGCGGCGCCGTGGCATTGATTCTCGACGTGCCGGCGCTGCTCACGCAGATCGCCCAAATAGACAACCGCTACACCTCGACTCAATCACAACAAGCCACTGCTCGCTGACGCTTTAGCAATTCCATGGAGAGGTACTTCCCAATGAAATGGTTCTACGATCTTAGAATCGCCACCAAACTGATCACCTCGTTTCTGGTGGTGCTCGCGTTGACCGCCGTCATGGGGGTGTTCTCGATTGTCCAACTCAACGAGGTCAACGGCACAACCATCGATATCCGCGAAAACTGGATGACTTCGATGCGCGCCGCCTCGGGCATGCGTTTCTACGCGGCGAACTATCGCCTCAAGGAAAATCGCCACATTACCGCCGACTCCGAGCAGGAGCGCACGGCCATCGAGCAAGAAGCGGACGAAGCCAAACAGGGTTTCGAAACGCGCCTGGCGACCTATGAAAAACTGATCTCCAATGCCGAAGATCGCCAGCTGTTCGACACCGCCCGCAGTGACTGGGCCGCGTACCTGGCCGTCAGCAAGGACCTGTTCGCACTGTCCCGACAAAATCTGCTCAACGAAGCCCAGACGTTGCTCAAGGGCGAATCCAAACGTCATTTCGATCTGGTGACCGCCGACCTGCAGAAACTGGTCGAGCTCAATGCCGCCGGGGCCGACGTGGCCAGCGCCCATGGTACGGAACTGTATGAGGATGCGCGCCTGTCGATCATTGCCGTGCTGGTTGCCGCCCTGCTGGTGGGCCTGGGCCTGGCGCTGTTCATTTCCCGGATCATTTCCCGTCCCCTGAAACAGGCGGCCTTGGTTGCCGAGCAACTGGCCGAAGGCAACCTGAACGCGAAAATCGAAAGCGGCTCCAAGGACGAAACCGGCATGGTGCTCAACGCCATGCAAAACATGGTGGGCAAGCTGTCCCATATCATCGGTGAAGTGCGCAACGCCGCCGACAACCTGGCCAGCGCCTCCGAAGAAGTCAGCGCCACCGCGCAATCCATGAGCCAGGCCACCAGCGAGCAGGCGGCCAGCGTCGAAGAAACCAGCGCCTCCATCGAACAGATGAGCGCCAGCATCAACCAGAACACCGAAAACGCCAAGGTCACCGACGGCATGGCCAGCAAGGCCGCCAAGGAAGCCACCGACGGCGGTGAATCGGTGCAGCAGACCGTGGTGGCGATGAAGAAAATCGCCCAACGCATCAGCATCATCGATGACATCGCCTACCAGACCAACCTGCTGGCGCTCAACGCTGCAATCGAAGCGGCCCGCGCCGGTGAGCATGGCAAAGGCTTCGCGGTCGTCGCCGCCGAGGTGCGCAAACTGGCTGAACGCAGCCAGGTGGCGGCCCAGGAGATCGGCGAGCTGTCGTCCAGCAGCGTCGACATGGCTGAGAAAGCCGGGCACCTGCTGAACGAAATGGTCCCGTCCATCAACAAGACCTCGGACCTGGTGCAGGAAATCAGCGCCGCTTCCGAAGAACAGGCCGCCGGCGTGGCGCAGATCAACACAGCCATGACCCAGCTCAACCAGGTGACCCAGCAGAATGCTTCCAGCAGCGAAGAATTGGCCGCCACCGCAGAAGAAATGAGCAGCCAGGCCGAACAGCTGCAACAGGCCATGAGCTTCTTCACCCTGGACGCGCCGGCCAAATCGGCCAGCCAGCCACTGAAGGTGGACAACACGCCCGGCCCGTCCAGTCGCAAGACAGCCCGTGCGCCCGCGGCGGTGATGCCCAAGGCATTTGCCTACAACATGGCCAGCGCGCCAGACGAATCCGAATTCACCCGGTTCTGACGGTCCGGCCCTACGGGCTTCGCTTAAAAGGAGAAAAGGCATGGGCGCCATCGCGACCACACGTCAAGCCGCCATCGCGGTTGAGGAAGAAGCGCAATACCTGACGTTTATGCTCGGCACGGAGATGTTTGCCATCGGCATCCTGTGCATCAAAGAAATCATCGAGTACGGCAACCTGACGGTGGTGCCGATGATGCCGGCCTTCGTACGCGGGGTGATCAACCTGCGCGGCGCGGTCGTGCCGGTGGTGGACCTGTCGGCCCGGTTCGGCCGACAGAACTCGGCGATCACCCGGCGTTCGTGCGTGGTGATCATCGAGGCCAACACCGAGGACGGCCCCGCCCAGGACATCGGCCTGCTGGTGGACACGGTGTCGGCGGTGCTGGAGATCCCGGCTTCGCAGATCGAACCGCCACCGAGTTTCGGGGCGAAGATCCGCGCCGATTTCATCAGCGGCATGGCCAAGGTCGACGGTAAGTTCGTGATCGTACTGGAGGTGGACCGAGTGCTGTCCATCGATGAAATGTCGCAACTGGCCCAGGCCAGCCCTGCCGCGCTGGAAGCTGAAAACCAATGAACGCAGACACCTGCAAGGAACGCACTGTGAACTCATTGGCGCTCAATGACCGTGAGTTCAGCCAGTTTCAAGCCTGGCTGTATCAAGCCGCGGGCATCAACCTGTCACCGGCCAAGAAGGCCCTGGTGGCCGGGCGGTTGTTCAAGCGCCTCAAGCACTATGAGCTGGGCAGTTATGGCGAGTATTTCAAGCTGATCATGAGCGGCCAGCGCACCGAGGAATTGCAGGTGGCGCTGGACCTGCTCACCACCAACGAAACCTACTTTTTCCGCGAGCCCAAGCACTTCGATTTCCTGCGCGAACATGTGCTGCCCCATGCAACGCCGGGTAAAACCTTCCGCCTGTGGAGCGCCGCCAGTTCCTCGGGTGAAGAGCCCTACAGCCTGGCCATGACCCTGGCCGAAGGGCTGGGCACCACACCTTGGGAAATCATCGGTTCAGACATCAGCAGCCAGGTACTGGCCAAGGCCCGTTCCGGACATTACCCCATGGAACGCGCCCGTACCCTGCCCCAACCGTTGCTGGTGAAATATTGCCTGAAGGGCACCGGCAGCCAGCAAGGCACATTCCTCATCGACCGGGCGTTGCGCAGCCGGGTCAACTTCATCCAGGTCAACCTCAACGACACCTTGCCGGAGCTGGGCGAGTTCGATGTCATTTTCCTGCGCAACGTCATGATCTATTTCGACCAACCCACCAAAAGCAAAGTGGTCGCCCGATTGCTCCCGCGGCTCAAGTCCGGCGGGTATTTCATCGTGAGCCACTCCGAAAGCCTCAACGGCGTATCCGATGCGTTGAAACTGGTGGCACCTTCGATTTATCGCAAGCCATGAGCGCCGCGCTCAAGCAAATGCCCGAGGTGTATCTGGCGCCCGGCGAGTTTCGTTTCGCCACCAGCCCGACTCGCCTGCGCACCATTCTCGGCTCTTGCGTGGCCGTCACCCTGTGGCATCCGGAGCGCAAGATCGGCGGCATGTGCCATTACATGTTGCCCAGCCGGGCGCGCTGCTCCACGGCGCTGAACGGCATGTACGCCGACGAAGCCATCGAACTGTTCGTCCGCCAGGCAAAGGCCCATCGCACCGAACCCGAGGATTACCAACTCAAGCTGTTCGGCGGCGGCGAAATGTTCCCGGAGCTGCAACGCCAGGTGCCGTTCGGCGACGTGGCGCGGATGAACGTCAACGCAGCGCTGGAAATGGCCGCGCTGTACCGCCTGGACCTGATCGCCCAGGACATGGGCAGCACCGGCTACCGAAGCATCATCTTTGACCTGTGCAGCGGCGACGTGTGGGTCAGGCATCAACCGATAAGGACCCGGCATTAACCATGTCAAAAAAGATAAATGTACTGCTGGTGGATGACTCTGCCGTGGTTCGCCAGGTACTGCTGGCGATCCTCAGCGACACGCCGGACATCCATGTGATGGGTGCGGCGTCCGATCCGATTTTCGCCATGGACAAACTGGCCCGGGAGTGGCCCGACGTGATCGTGCTGGATGTGGAGATGCCGCGCATGGACGGCATCACCTTCCTGAAGAAAATCATGAGCGAGCGTCCCACGCCGGTGGTGATCTGCTCGTCCCTGACGCCCAGGGGCGCCGAAACCACCTTGCAAGCCATGGCCGCCGGCGCGGTGGAAATCATCACCAAGCCCACCAGCGGCCTGAAGAATTTCCTGCTGGAGTCGGCACCGGAGCTGATATCGGCCATTCGCGCCGCCGCCCAGGTCAACGTCAAAAACCTGGGCCGGCGCCCTGCCCCGGCGCCGCTGACCCCAGCCACCAAACTCACTGCCGATGCCATGCTGCCAGCCGCCAACGGCCATGCCATGGCCCAGACCACCGAACGCATCGTCGCCCTCGGCACGTCCACCGGCGGCACCCAGGCCCTGGAAGCGGTGCTGACCGCCTTGCCACGGGTGTGCCCAGGCATCGTCATCGTCCAGCACATGCCGGAAAAATTCACCGCCTCGTTTGCCGCCCGACTCAACAGCCTGTGCCAGATTGAAGTACGCGAAGCCCGCAACAACGACCGTATCCACCCGGGCCTGGCCCTCATCGCCCCAGGCGGCAAACACATGATGGTGACCCGCAGCGGCGCGTTCTATCACGTACAAGTGGTGGATGGCCCCCTGGTCAACCGCCACCGCCCATCGGTGGACGTGCTGTTTCGCTCAGTAGCCAAATTCGCCGGCCGCAACGCCACCGGCATCATCATGACCGGCATGGGCGACGACGGCGCCCGCGGCCTGAAAGAAATGCTCGACGCCGGCAGCAGCACCGTGGCCCAGGACGAAGCCAGCTGCGTGGTCTTCGGCATGCCCAAGGAAGCCATCAAACTCAACGCCGCGCAGCGGGTGATGGGGTTGCAGGAGATTGCCCAGGTGATTTTGCATCGGTAGGCGCTAAGGACTGCTCCCCGATCCACACAGAACTCATTGTGGGAGCAAGGCTTGCCCGCGATGCAGGCGATGCAATCTTTCAGCAACCGAGGCGCCTGCTT
This sequence comes from Pseudomonas sp. P105, assembly GCF_032614175.1. Taxonomy (NCBI): domain Bacteria; kingdom Pseudomonadati; phylum Pseudomonadota; class Gammaproteobacteria; order Pseudomonadales; family Pseudomonadaceae; genus Pseudomonas; species Pseudomonas sp. P105. Next base: position 2,350,528 of record NZ_CP126693.1, on the reverse strand, counting down.
CGCGAGCAAGCTTTGCTCCCACAACGGGGATAAATCCCCTCGCCACAAAAAGCGACCGGGTTTGCTTCAGTATTCCGCTGAAGCATTCCTTTGCCACAGGGCCACCTTGTCTGCAGGCTTGTGTCTACACCGGAGAAATCGTTGCCAGCACGCCAATCAAAAGGGTCAGTGCCAAAAAACCACCCAAAAAAATCGCCATCTTCGTCATGAGCCCACCCGATAGAAAAGTTTGCAGTACACGGGCCGTCTGCCAGGCAAACCGCAACGGTATTCTGGGGTGGGGATTGGGTTCATTACAGAGTCAGGTGTCGCGAGAAAATGCGGATCAGCATACAAGGCACTAAGAGTCGGTGAATGCTGCGCCACTGGGGACGTATTGCACAGCCAATGAGTTTCGTAGGGAAACCTTTTTGCTACTTAACCAACCGGGTATCCAGTCCGAACCGCTCCTGGGAAACAAGCCTGAACCGATCCGCCGCCAAATCGCAGCTCACCAGCAGATTCCAGGAATGCTGAGTCACCGCCGATGGAATCAGCACGAAAGGATGCTGCGCCAGCAGCTCTTCAGCAAACTGCTGCTGGTTGGGCGAGGGTCGAGCCGGAACAAGCCAGTTCGGGTTCGGCACGTCTTCGGCCTGAACCACTTTGATAAGCGCCGGATCCAGCACTTCAAAACATGTCAGTAGGTAAGGTACCCGGTCTAACGCGTCGAATCCCAGATGGGCCGCGACCTCCAGAATAGCCGTAGACGGGTCAGCCGAAGCATAGATGACCCGCCGCCCGGGGGGATTCCAACGCCCACCGGTTCGTTGCGCGCCAATGCCGCTGTCCCACGTCTGCTTGTAGACCTCGCGGTCAAGACGCCAGGCGTGCCACCGTCCATCCCAGGGCAGAGGATTCATTGATAAACCCCGTGCTCAATCCGGGTCAGGTAATCCTCCAGCACCTGAAAACCCAGTGAACTGTCGATTAGCTCCAATGGCACATAACCGTCCAGGTATTTGCAGGGTTTCTTGAGCCAGTCCTCAGCCAACGACTGGCTACCAAAGACATTGGTAGCGTGCTCCAGGGTCTGGGCATACTGAAAAGCCACCGTACTCTGCTGCTGGTTCAGGCGTATCGGCTTGGTCTCCTTCGCCAGACGCTGGACGGTTCTGACGGACCTTCCAGTGATGCGCTGAACCAGGTCGTGCTCCATGTACAGAGCGGACGTGGAAAGCATGTCCTTGACGTCGCTCAGGTAAAAGCCCTCTTGCGTGTACCGGATGATCAGCAAGCGCTCATCACCTTTGCGGCCATGCAGCAGCACCTCCGTTGGCTTTCTGGCGACGTCTGTTACCCTCGTCCCCGCCCCAGTTTTCGCCGTGGATTTGACGGCGGGTTTGTCTGCTTGTTTGGCTTCGGACATGACGTTGACCTCAGTGCGACATTTGACGCAATCATAGCGCCAAATGTCGTCACAGCGAAAACTCCGTTTGTCAGCCTTTGCGTATAAGGTTTCAGGCATCGATCTGTCCTCACGATATAAAACGAAGCTGAGCGTGCCGGATTCCACACCGAGCGCAGCGACAACGTCAGATCGTAAGTGCGGTGCTTCCCAAGGCCAACCCTAAAAAGTTGTCAGAGACTTCCTCGATTTATCCCAACGTGATCATTGGTCGTAAGACGCTATTCAATGACGGCCCATGCGGCGACAACATCCGACGTCATTGCCTACAACCACTACAGAATCAGCTGGCTTTTGCCCCGTTCGCTGCCCCGATCCCCGCTACCCCATCCACTTCCATTTCATCCCGGTTTACGACTGGGTCGAGGAACTGTTTTGGAAAGATGCGCGGTATAGGCTGCAGGAGACGTTTGGCACTCAAGAGAATGCCCTAACATTGGCCGATGGCGCAGAGCTGAGCTCCCCGAGGCATCCAGTCAGTGCAGCGTCCACTTCTCCATAACCCTCTCCTTTGCCAGTAGTCAAACATTCCATTGGTTCTTGCACTCCATCAGGAAATCGATAAAGGCACGCACGCGCAGCGGAACGTGACGACCGTGCGGATACAGCAGAGTAAAGGGTCGGGACCGACCACCGAACACCTGGAGAACCTCGACTAGACTGCCCTCCTCCAGTTCTCGCTCGACGATAAAGCGATAGGTCTGGAACAGGCCTGCGCCGTTCTTGGCCAAGGTCACGCCGCCGAGAACATCGTCGGAGCAACAATAATTACCGGTGGCCAGGATCTCGCGTTCCTTGCCATTCTCGCTAAATAGCCAAGGAATACGCCGGCCACTACTGGGCAATTCGAACTGGATGCACTCGCAGTTCTCGAGGTCTTCCAGGCTCGACGGGATACCATTCCGAGTCAGATACTCCGGTGTTGCCACCACGACCAACCGGGCATCTTCAAGATGGCGCGCAATGAGCGTAGAGTCGGGCTGAGCTCGCACCCGAATTGCCAGATCATAGCCCTCCCCCACGAAATCTATATTTCTGTTGCTCAGGTGGATGTCGATGTTCACTCCCGGGTGACGCTCCCTGAAACGCGGCAACAACGGGAGGATTCGGTGGTGGCCGTAGGTTGTAGGAATGCTGATGCGCAACTCTCCCGTCGGTTCGAGCTGTTTGCCCATCACTTCACGCTCAGCCTCCACCAATTGGGCCAACGCCTCGCGACACTGCTCAAAGTAAGCACGACCGCTTTCCGTCAATCTAATACTGCGCGTCGTTCGCACGAACAGACGTGTCGCAAGACGCTCTTCCATCCGCGATATCGAACGACTCACCGCCGCTGGGGTGACGCCAGCGCAAAGCGCTGCTGCAGTAAAACTCCCCTCTTCAGCGGCGAGGCAAAAAAGCTCGATGCTGCCAAGCTGAAGGTCATCAAAGTGGCGCTTGACCATTAGTTACACCAAGTATCAACTGAAGTGTAAAATCCTACATTTATCTAAACTCCTAGTACAAATATAGTTCCTCCAACTACGACGAACAGGTACTTGCCGGAGTCGGCCTCATGGCATGAGTTGTTTCGACTGGTGGGCAGGTGCAGATCAAGCTTCTTGCGAATATGGTGCATTGTCTCGCTGGGCCAGCGGCAAGGGTCTGCAACGCCACCTCGCACATGCCGCTGAACCAATGCGGACGTGAAAACGATCAGAAATTACCGGGTTTCCCGAGTCTGACGAGTCCTTCCCGAAGGCCGTTACGGCTGCGGTACTTCTCTTTTGCTACCTGCGAGGAATGCTCACATGCGACTCGACATTGAACACTTACGAACGGCTCTGTCTGCCTATCCGCGAATCGCTCTGCTGGAAAGCGCAACCCCGATCCAGAAACTGTCACGGCTCAGTGCCCTGCCAACGATGAGGGGGTGCAACCTCTACGTAAAACGAGACGACCTCACCGGATTGGGCGGTGGTGGCAACAAACTGCGCAAGCTCGAGTTTCTGCTAGGTGAGGCGATCGCTGCTGGAGCAGATACCTTGGTGACCTGGGGCGGGCTGCAATCCAATCATGCCCGACTGACCGCTGCAGTCGCCGCCCGCCACGGCCTCGCCTGCGAGCTGATTCTGACCCAATCGCCAATCCGCGACGATGAAGACTACCGACTGAACGGCAACGTGCTACTCGATACACTGTTCGGCGCCGGCGTCCATCAACTGCCCGTGGGGGAGGCTGCCGAACCCTACGCGCTGGAGTTGGTCGAGCAATTGCAGCGCCAAGGCCGCAGGACCTTCGTAATGCCTCTCGGTGGCTCCAGTGCGCGCGGGAGCCTGGGCTATGCGGCTTGCGCCGCCGAGATTCTCGGGCAGGCCGACACCTTTGGCCTGCAGTTCGAGCGGATCATTATTCCCAATGGCAGCAGCGGCACCCACTCAGGCCTGTTGGCAGGGCTCACTATCGCCGGCTCATCAACCCAGGTGCAGGGCTATTCCGTGCTGGGCCCGGTGGGGCCAACGCTTGACGTGACGCGGGAAAAAACCCAGGCCGTCCTGAAGCTACTTGGTAGCACTGCGGTGTTGCCCACTGAGGCGCTGCAAATCGACGACTCTCAACGAGGAAGTGCTTACGGCGCCCCGACCGATAGCATGCTGGCGGCAACCAGAACCCTTGCCTCCCAGGAGGGGCTGCTAATCGACCCAGTCTATGGTGGCAAGGCCTTCGCGGGTTTGCTGGAATCCGTCACCCGTGGTGATCACTCTGCCGGCAGCAACCTGCTGTTCATCATGACTGGTGGATTACCTGGGATCTTTGCCTATAGAACCGCCTACAGCTGACAAGCATCGCCCCGGTTAACATGCTGGCGTCATCCTGCCCAAGCCCTTCATCGACTACACCCCGAGGATCTGGAGAGCCTGTTAGATACAAACCCTACAGATCCGGGCGGAACATTCGTTCGCAGCTAGCGTAGATGGGGCCGATGGCGAATTCAGGTGATCGCTATTTATTCAACAAAGTCTGCCAAGTGTAGCCGCTGGTATAGTCAAAATAGTCGCCAGTCTGCCAGGGTCAGCTACTTTCGCTTGAAGGCCTTCCAACGAGCCTCGCGTTCGCCAAGGAAGCGATTGCTTATCGACGCTTCGAGGTCCTTGCGTTCCACGGAGACGCCACAGTGAGGGCAAACGTTGGCCACTCCAACGTCATGACCACAATCGCGATGCACGAAACGTACTGCTAATCCCTCATCCCCATTCTTGCACCACTTTTCGCCCCAGGCTCGCAACGCGTAAATCACGGGATAGAAGTCCCCTCCCTTGCCGGTGAGGTGGTATTCGTAGCGCAGCGGCTTTTCGCTGTAAGGCCGACGTTCGACCAGACCGTCGGCTTCCAGCGCTTTCAGGCGCGAGGTCAGCATCTGCGGCGTAGCCCCGGTCTGGATCTGCATTTCCTCGAAGCGTGTCGCGCCCATGTACAGCTCGCGAAGAACCAGAATCGTCCATTTGTCACCTACCACATCCACCGAGCGTGCAACCGGGCACACCGTACTATTCGTCTTGTCCTGCATCGTCATCACGCTGTTTGTCCCACTATAACTATGTTTTTCACAGTAACACTGTCACGCCTGCCAAGCCTCAAGAAACCAGATATGAGACCGATAAATCCGCTGTTACTATGTTTTTCATAGTCTCATGAGTCATACTGAGGTTCACGCCGCCGCAAGGGCAAATTGAAGCAGATGTCCGTGCAGGCAAAAAACCTCTCACTCCAACATCCTTTCAACTGGAACACTGCCATGACTCATCCTGTGTATTCCCCTGCGCGAACCGGCCTGCTGCTAGTCGATCCCTATAACGATTTCCTGTCCGAGGGCGGTAAGCTGTTCCCCATGCTGAAAGGCGTCGCGGATGACGTTCATCTGCTCGACAACCTACGCACCTGCCTCGCCGCCGCTCGGGAACACAGCTTCCAGGTGTTCTACGTACCGCATCGGCGCTGGCAGGTCGGCGACTACGATCACTGGGATCACCCCAACCCGACCCAACGCTTGATCCAGCAACGCCATACCTTCGCCAAAGGTACCTGGGGCGGTGAATGGCATCCCGACTTCGTACCGCAACAGGGCGACATCATCATCCAGGAGCACTGGGGTCAGAGTGGGTTCGCCAATACCGACCTCGACTTCCGGCTCAAGCAGCAAGGCATCACGCATGTGATCGTTGTTGGTCTGCTGGCAAACACTTGTATCGAATCGACGGCGCGCTTCGCCATGGAGCTCGGCTATCACGTCACTCTGGTACGCGATGCGACAGCGGCATTCAACAAGGAAATGATGCACGCGGCGCACGAACTGAACGGGCCGACTTTTGCCCACAGTATCGTCGACACCCAAGGGCTTCTACTGGCCCTACTAAAGCAGTAAAGGGGCCACGCCATGCCTGTCTCATCCGCAGCCCCGCAAGCAATCTCCAGTCGCCTTGTCGCCCTGATGGCCTTCTGCTGCGCCCTTGCCGTATCGACAATCTACTATCATCAGCCATTGCTGCCCCAGATAGCTGCGTCGTTTGGCTTGGCGCCAACACACGCTGGCCTGATCGCCACGTTGACACAGCTCGGCTATGCGGCGGGCCTGCTGCTAATCGTGCCACTCGCCGATTGCCGGCAGCCACGCCAGATCGCGCTGCTGGCCATTGCTGTGAATGCCGTTGCTTTGATCGTCTGCGCCGCCGCGCCGAGCTTCACGCTGCTGTGCGTGAGCTGCGTCGTGGTTGGCGTGACCGCGATTACCGCACAGATCATCATTCCAGTACTCTCGGGATTGGCCACACTGACTGAACGCGGGCGGATAGTCGGCGGCCTGCTCAGTGGTCTCTCGGCAGGCCTTCTGCTGGCACGCACAATAGGAGGGGTAGTCGGTGCATACACCGGATGGCGAGTCGTCTTCATAATGGCTTCGCTCACCGATGTACTACTGCTGATAATTGTTGCCAGGAGCCTGCCCGCTACCGCGAACTTGACCGCTATCCCATATGCCGGGCTCATGCGGTCGCTGGGCAGCTTGGTCCTTGAGGAACGAGTATTGCGCTACTGCGCAGCGGGCGGGCTTATGACGTTCGCTGGGTTCAGCGCGCTATGGGCCAGCCTCGCCGCGCTGCTGGCACAGCCACCTTACGAGTTCGACTCTGCCACCATCGGCTTGTTTGGTCTGGTCGCATTGCTGGGCATTGCCCTGTCGCCATGTATCGGTGTCCTGGCTGATCGCCTGGGCGCACGTACCATGGTTCTCGCCGGGGCGGTAGCCCTCACTGTGGGATTTGCGTTCATCGCTGCAGGCGGACAAAGCCTCGGCTCCCTGATCGTCGGCATGGTGCTGCTCGACTTTGGCAATCGTGCCGGCCTGATTGCCAACCAGGCACGCGTATTCACCTTACGCCCTGAGGCCCGAAGCCGACTCAATACCGTGTTCATGGGAGCGTACTTCCTGGGTGGAGCCGTCGGTGCTGCACTAGGGAACTACGGAGTGCACCAGTCTGGCTGGATAGGTCTTGCCGTAGTTGGCACCTTGCTTGCTCTTGGGGCCACGGTGATCAATGTTCTTTCTCCCCGTGAGCCGAGCTCAACGCCCGCAGAGGCTCGCTCATAAGCCAACTGCTCACTATGCGCTTAAAACAAAAGGACAGGCGGCAACGGTATCGCACTCTCTGGGATCCCACGCCGGACGACGGCGCGACCGCCCTTACTAATGCCGATTCACATACCGAGTTGCTTGCCGAATATGCGCTGACGAACCTGGCAAGCATTTCGGACAGGCTCTCATTCAAACTCATTACATCATGTTACTAGTTATATTCTATAACACGCATTTATTGCGAAATAGTTAAGGCTTACATTGCAATCCATCGCCTAGCCCATCCTGTTGATGGGCGGCCACTGGAGAGTAGTTATGCCTTTCGTCAGCGTCCGCATTACCCGCGACGGCATCACTTCCGAGCAGAAAGCTCAGGTGATTGCCGAAATCACAGAAACACTGGAGCGCGTCCTTAACAAACGCCCTGACCTGACCCATATCGTGATTGAAGAAGTCGACACCGATAACTGGGGTTACGCAGGCATCACCACCACCCAATACCGAAAGCAACTAGTTGAAGCGGAGGTTAAGTCATGACTTCCACCGTCAGCATCGATTTCGTCTCTGACGTGGTCTGTCCTTGGTGCGCACTGGGCGCAACGGCACTGGAGCAAGCGATCAAAAACGTGGCAGGTGAAGTGTCGGTGAAACTGACCTACAAGCCTTTCGAGTTAAACCCGGACATGCCGGCCGAAGGCGAGGACGCGGTCCAGCACATGATACGTAAATACGGACGCAGTGCTGAGGAAGTCACAGCGAGAAACCAGATGGTGATTGCCCGCGGTCAGGCCATTGGATTCCGGTTCGATCTGGAGAAGCGTAGCCACTTCTACAACACCTTCGATGCTCACCGATTGTTGTACTGGGCGTTGCAGGAGGGGCGGCAGATCGAGCTCAAGAAGGTCCTGTTTGCTGCTTATTTCACCGACGGTCAGAACCCAAGCGATCGTCAGACGCTGGTGCGTCTAGCCGCTAACGCGGGGTTGAATTCGGCCCGTGCACTTGAGGTATTGGCGTCAGAAGTGTTTGCCAAGGAGGTGCTTGAGCTTGAAAAGTTTTACCGCCAGCGCGGCATCACTTCGGTTCCGGCCATGATCCTCGACGGTCGTCAGCTGGTGTCCGGCGCGCAATCGATCGAGGACTACGAAAAAATTCTGAGACACATGGCGCAGGCACCCGCCCAAGCCTGATTAGTCCCTTTCAACCCATATATCTAGTAGAGGTCCATCATGGGCAATTCGAAAAAAGTCATTGTTATTACTGGCGCATCTCAAGGTCTCGGCGCGGGTATAGCTAAGGCCTTCCGTGATCTCGATTATCGGGTGGTTGCCACCTCGCGCTCAATCAAACCCTCCACCGACCCTGACATCCTCACCGTGGCGGGCGACATCAGCGACCCGGCTGTTGCTCAACAAGTCATCAGTGAAACGATTGCACGTTTTGGCCGCATCGACACTCTGGTCAATAATGCCGGTATATTCATTGCCAAACCGTTCACCTCTTATAGCGCTGAAGACTACGCCAATGTGCTGGCGGTGAATCTGAACGGCTTCTTCTATATCAGCCAACTCGCGATCACCGAGATGGAGAAACAAGGCAAAGGGCACATCGTCAACATCACCACCAGCTTGGTCGATCATGCCATCGACGGTGTACCGTCGGTCCTGGCTTCGCTGACCAAAGGTGGGCTGAACGCGGCGACCAAATCCCTGGCCATCGAATACGCCAAGCGCGGCATCCGGGTGAACGCGGTCTCCCCAGGCATCATCAAAACACCGATGCACGGCGAAGAAACCCACGACGCACTTGGAAGTTTGCACCCGATCGGACACATGGGCGAGATCAGCGACATTGCGCAGGCGGTAGTGTATCTAGAGAGCGCCAACTTTGTTACGGGTGAAATCCTCCACGTCGATGGCGGTCAGAGCGCGGGGCACTGAAGACTGACCTATTCGCACCGCCGTCGATCAATACCGACGGCGTTTTCCTCAGAGAGCGCACCATGAACACCCACGTTCACAAGATTATTCTGATCACCGGGGTGAGTTCAGGCTTCGGCCTGGCCTTTTCTCAAGCAGTGCTAGCAGCGGGACATACTGTGGTTGGTACGGTACGGCGTGAGTCCGAGCGTACTGCGTTCGAAGCGCTAGACACCGATCGCGCCAAGGCCGTCGTGCTCGACGTCACCGATTACCAGGCGATAGAGCCGCTGGTGGCTGAGATCCTAGGAAATGTGGGCCGGATAGACGTGTTGGTGAACAACGCGGGTTATGGCCATGAGGGAATTCTTGAGGAGTCACCGCTAACGGAGATGCAACGCCAGTTCGCCACCAACGTGTTCGGCGCGGTGGCAATGATCAAGGCGGTTCTGCCAGGTATGCGTGAGCGGCGCAACGGACATATTGTCAACATCACCTCCATGGCCGGTTTTATCACCTTACCGGGCATCGCCTACTACAGCGGTAGCAAATTCGCCCTTGAAGGCATCAGCGAAGCACTGGCCAAAGAAGTGGAACACTTGGGTATCCATGTGACTGCCATGGCCCCAGGCTCGTTTCGTACCGAATGGGCGGGGCGCTCGATGATCCGTTCAGTTCGCACCTTGAGTGACTACGACTCTGTGTTCGATCCGCTTCGCAAGACGCGTGAAGAGAAAAGTGGCAAACAGACGGGCGATCCGCACAAGGCGGCGCAGGCCTTATTGGCTCTGGTGGCTGCTGAGAAGCCTCCCATTCATCTATTGCTCGGTCAGGATGCGTTGAGACTGGTGCGCGAAAAAATCGCGCGTCTTCAAACGGAAATAGCCGCCTGGGAGCGTCTTTCAGAATCAACTGACTTTGACTGACAATTCGGTGCGGGTGCCTTGTTCGACGATGCGTCCATCGTCCATGACGATGAGCATGTCCATCGCCGCAATCGTGGACAGCCGATGGGCGATGGCGATCAGGGTCTTGCCATTTCATCGAGGCTTTCCTGGATGGCTACTTCGACCTCTGAACCCCACGCACTGGTGGCCTCGTCAAGCAGCAGGATCGGGGCTACTTCATGCAGAACGAGCCCATGGTCCAACAAGCGATTCAGAACCTCTCGTTCTACCCGATGCCAATCGGTTCGGCGGGAGTGTCGATGATTGATGCACGCGACATCGCTGACGTCGCCGTGGCGGAGTTATTGCGACCTGACAGGCTCCAGACCCTCATCGGCCACCCGCTACGCACCTATGAAGACTTCGTGCGCGAGGCCGTTGCCGGGGTTTAAGCGGCTACGGCAAAAAAGGGGGTGGATTAGCCAATTGCCCCCTGGCGCGGCGAACTCCTCAGTAAAGTGTGCTCGCAATGCGCCCTGACAGGGCCTTGTCGTAAGCGTCGCCATCTACTTTCGAGGGGCAGATACGTTTGAATACCTCGCCTGCCGTGGGCAGTGCGCTGCGTTCGATCTGCCGCGTCACATCCCACAGCCCCGCCCTGATCACAGCCCTGCTGCACTGGAAATAAACGCTGGCTACGGTGATCTCCAGCACCGTTCGAGGAAGCTGCCCATTTACCGCGAACCGAGCCAGCAGTGCTGGCTCGACCGATATCCTGGCTGTGCCGTTCACGCGCAAGGTTTCCCCTATGCCAGGCACGAGAAAGAGCAGCGCAACCCGGGGGTCCTCAACGATGTTGCGCAGCGAATCGATGCGGTTGTTGCCGCGGCGGTCGGGTAAATACAGGGTCTTGCTGTCGTGGACATGAACGAACCCGGTCGCGTCGCCCCTCGGTGAGGCATCCAGCCCTCCGGGGCCTGAGGAAGCGAGGATCACAAAGGAGGCAGCCTCTATGAAGGGCTGGTAAACCGGATGGATATGATCGACTTCCTTGAGGATCGAGGGCGCCGCGACGGGGCCGTAAAGGCTTTCCAGCGCTTGTGTGGTCGTGATGTAGGCGCTGCTGTCGTTGTCGCGTTCCATGCTCATCTCCTTTGTAGATGTCTAAAAATCACATTCAGTTGATCGCTTCCAGCTCACCCGTTCTGACCAAGTGAGCAGCGGTAGGTTTGGCCAGGAGCAGGTTTGCTGGATTATTCATCGCTCGGTTATGCCCTGGGTTTAGAGCTTGCAATCGGAACGGCAGCTTTTACCGGCTCTAGATTTAACGCAAACACACTCACCAACACGATAACCGCCCCAACCACCACCATCACTGACGGGCGCTCGGCCAGCACCAAAGAAGCCATCAACATCGCGGTGGGCGGTATCAGGTAAAGCGCCATGGAGGCGCGGCTTACATTGCTATGCGCCAGCACGTAAGCCCATGCGAGGTACGCCAGCGCGCTGGGAAAAATACCCAATATCAGCACCGCCAGATTCACCGAAACAGAAGCGTGTTGTGCGTCAATTAGCAGTCCCGGCGCGAAAATAAATAGCAGGACTGTGCCCGACCAGACGGTGTAGCAAACCATGGTCAATCCATCGTATCGATAGGCATGACGTTTCTGGAGAGAGAAATACAGACTCCAGGACAGCGCCGCCAGCAGGATCAATAGTCCATGGGCGTTCATATCACCCAAGCCACGATCCCCCGTGACGACCACGGCAGCGCCAAACAAGCCGCACACTACGCACCCCCACTGCCAACCACTGACTCTGTCCTTGTAGAAAAAATGTGCGAGTAAAGCGCTGAACAAAGGCGTGGACTGGGCGAGCACACTGGCGGCCCCGGCACTGACACCACGCTGACCGTAATTGAGCGCAATGTGGTGCAAGCTCACAGCGAAGAAACCCAGCACCGCCAGCAATGGCAGGTCCCTGAGACGCGGCCGGGAAATACCCTTGACCATCGCGACCAGGGCCATGAACACCGAAGCGATGAGAAACCGCATCAGCGCCAAGTGACCCGGCTCGTAAGCCTGCAAGCCGATGCGAATGCCAATCGGAGAATAGGCCCAGCAAAAAATCACGAACGTCGTCGCGAGGATAATTCTCGCACCGGGTTTGCTGGAGGAACCGTCGAACGACACACAACGCGTTTCCATTTAGAAGTCCCTGCCCCATTGAGCGTCTGCCGATTTGCCTCGAAGTATCGAAACCACCCCACATCAGCACAAGTGACTTAAACTCAACCCACCATTCACTTTGGGTGAGCTATGGAACTGTCCCAACTGCGCATGCTCAAGACGGTCTGCGACACCGGCAGCATCGCCCGTGCTGCCGAAGTGCTGCACTGTGTGCCGTCCAACATCACTGCGCGCCTCAAGTCCCTGGAGCGGGAGCTCGGCACGCCGTTGTTCTTCCGCGAAGGTCGCGGACTGCGAGTCAGCCCGGCGGGTGAAGTGTTTGTGGGGTACGCGACAAAAATACTGAACCTGACAGAAGAGGCCCACCGCGCAATAGCCCCTGACAGCGCGCCGAGCGGCCCGTTGCGCATTGGCGCGATCGAGTCCAGCGCCACGGGGCGTCTGCCCCAGTTGCTGGCCAAATACCACGCGCAGTACCCGCAAGTATCCCTGGAACTGAGCACGGGCACCTGGGCTCAGCTGCTGGACGATGTCCAGCATCACCGGCTCGATGGCGTGATCGTAGCGGTGGACATGGAGCGACCTGGACTCAAACGAGCCGTGATGTACCGCGAAGACCTGGTGCTCATCGCCTCCGAGTCTCACGGTCCACTGCGCAGTGCGGCAGATTTGCGAGGCAAAGCGATCTTCATGTGGCCCACGGGCTGTCCGTACCGCTTGGCGCTGGAGCAATGGCTGCTACGCCATGAGCAAACGCAGCCGATCATCAGCATCTCCAGCTACGGCGCCATCGTCGGCTGCGTCAGTGCAGGTGCAGGTGTCTCGCTGGTGCCCCGTGGGATCTATGAGCAATACCGCCAGGGGGCTGGTTGGACGGGGTATGAATTCCCTGAGCTGGCGGGGATCGATAACCTTTTTTATTGGCATGAAAACACCGGTCGGCATCCTGCCAGGGAGGCGTTTTTGGGGATGCTGCAAACGGAGTTCGAAGGCTAGCTGCACCGCCCTTCCATTGTGGCGAGGGGATTTAGCGAAACGTCGTACCGCACCGCTGGGCGGCGAAGCAGCCCCAAGAATATTGTAGGTGATCGACTGGTAAACCGAGATGTAAGCTTTAGTCGCATGTAAGCCCAAACCGAACGATGACAGGGAGTCTATTTTGGAATTAGCACCACGATTCGCCCTCCATGAAACCACCCATTGGATCGTCAACCACCACTTGGCATCCGCCCTGCCCGGCTACCTCATGCTCGGTTCCAAGGTTCACGTAAACTCATTGGCACAATTGCCGGACGCGGCGCTCGCAGAGCTGGGTGGTCTGATGGCAAACATCCAGCGCACTCTCGAAACACACCTGAACCCAAAATGGCTTTATATCAGCCGATTCGGCCACGATCCCCGCTACCCCATCCACTTCCATTTCATCCCGGTTTACGACTGGGTCGAGGAACTGTTTTGGAAAGATGCGCGGTACAGGCTTCTGGAGACCTTTGGGACACTAGAGAACGCCCAGACGTTGACCGATGGCGCAGAGCTAACGTTATTCATTTGGCGTGAATTCGGCGAAAGCCCTACACCTCCGGCAATCCAAGGGCCTTCGATCAGCCAGGTAATTGAACGGTTGCGGGAGGCGTTCAAGACTCGGCCGACACCAAACCTTCCTCCAGCGCAATGGCCATGATGTCTGTTGCTGATACGTTGACCCAGGTTGAAACATCAACCTCGCCCCGCGACGCAAGCCAGCGTCCGGCCATTTGATAACCCAACGAGTAACCGAGCCATTTGGGCTTGTCGCCGAAACCAAAGAACCACTCGTTGTGATCGTAATACCTTGATTCGAGAGCCTGGAGTCCGACCGGTGAGTTTGAAAGATCAGCCAACGCTATGGCACGTTCCCAAGGCTCCGGATCGCTACCGAGCAAATGCCGAACAAATTGACCGGCAAGCCCTTCGCTGACCAGAGCCTCGCCCAAAGTCCAACCATAGCCAGGACCACCCATGCGCAGGCAATGATGAACCTCATGAATAACATGTCGACGCAACGCGCCGGTGCATAGGCTGGAAAGGAAATTGGGATTATCGGGATCAAGGGTCATGGAAAACATGGAACTGCGATACGCCCGCCCTACCAGACCCATTTCCGGAATGGTTTCGCCCGGTAGCCTCTGAATCAGAACATCGAGCCTCGGCGGGGGCATCAGGCGAGCAACGGCCTCGTACGCGGCATCAAATTCGTCAGTCAACTCGCGGCGAAACTCGGCCAGGCTCCCAGAGGCTTCCAGCCAGTGCAGCGTCCATTTCTCCATAACCCTCTCCTTTAATCACAGTACTGGCTCGATAGATCCATGCCGCTCGCGACAGTAAATTTCCCTAGGGCAGCTGTCCAGTGTCGACAGATTCGATCGCCCCTCTGTCTGTAGGCCCTCTCTGGCAAAAAACTATCGCGAAAGCTCTCGGAACCCGGAGCCTTGTCCGTCGAGCGCGGGGAAACCTATAGTCATTCCGTCGCCCAGAATGGCGATCAGGTTTGGCGACCTGTGAATCGGATCAGCCCTTTAACCTGATCGGAGCAATCCCATGCAAAGATACATCCCCATTACCGGCATCGACTGCACGCCTGCCTCTCTACTCATCGATACTCAAGCCCCGCTGGACGTCTTGCACGCAACCGCTGATTACCGCATCCGTGTGGTGACTCAAGTACTGGAAAACATCGCGTTCCGATCCGAGATCGCCAGCGAAACAGTGGTGCTTTCGGACTTGGCGCAACTTCTGGTAATTCCGTTGCGTGATGGGTGTGATTTGCTGGAAGTGATTGGTCGACGGCTTCAGTCGCAGGTTGAACATTGACAGAGTTTCGGGCGCTTAAAGCGCCCGTTTCTGCTTAGCTGGCCGATGAGTTCTGCACGGACTTCCCCCGTGGCATGCATTCGACCATACCTGCCATTTACATCGGATTTGACCACCTATGATTGGCAGAGAATGGCTATGTGCAGACGTTGGTCAAGGTCTGCATTCGGCCGATTCTGTTGAAAAAGTCGGATTTTCAAATGGCCTGAACTCAGGCGCGACCACCACCGGAGAACCTACTCACCACATAGAGTGGTTTTTCGGCCCTTCGTTGACCTTTGCTGCTCTGCTATTGGGTTAATTTGAGGTTTCTTGCTTGGTGCAGGCGCAACTATCCCGTGACTGGTGGCCCTTGAGATGAAAATTTGGCCAGCCGTCGCAGGTTCTGCACCGCAGCGGCCAGCGTGAACTCATCCGTCGCGCCACTCATGCCACGTAGCCGCAGGCGATCCAATTTCAGGATGCGCTTGAGGTGGGCAAACAACATTTCGACCTTTTTACGTTCGTGGCGAGATCGCTGATATGCCGGCGTTGCGGCAATGCGCCGAGCCACATCGCGAGCGGCTTCATGGACGCTGCGAGCGATCTTGCGAATCGAAGTGTTCGGGCAACACTTGGCTTTCATCGGACATGTCGCGCAGTCGGTCTGTCTGGATCGGAAGATGATGGTGTTGGCTTTGGTGACGTGCGAACGCTCGTTCTTGAAGGCTCGCCATTCGCTGCGTAATACGTTGCCGGCTGGGCAGCGGTATTCCTCAGCCTCTTCATTCCAGTGGAAATCGTTACTCGAAAAGCTGTCGTTCTTGCGCTCGGCTTTGTCCCACACCGGCACATGCGGTTCGATGTCTTTTTCCTCCACCATCCAGGCCAGCATCGGCGCTGTGCCGTAAGCGGTGTCGCCAATGAGGCGCTCCGGCTTGATGTCGAACTGCGCCTCGACCCGATTGATCATCGTCTTGGTGCTCTCGACTTCTGCGGTTCGATGAGCCGGTGTGGGCTCGACATCCACGATGACACCGTGCTCGGTATCGATCAGATAATTCGTGGAGTAAGCGTAGAACGCTGGGCCGCCTGGAGCAGCGGTCCAGCGGGCTTGAGGATCCGTCAGCGACAGGCGCTTCGGTAGCGTTTCGGCCAAAGCCTCTTCATCGAGGGCTTCAAGGTACTCACGCACGGCGCGGGTGCTCAGGGCCGGATCGCTCCAGTTGACTGGCTCATCACCCGGTACGCCCCGCTGCCGACTCGCATCCGCTTTGATGATGCTGGCGTCCACGGCAAAGCCTTCGCCTTTAACCAGGCCTGCGTCCATGCAGCGACGCAGCACTTCATTGAACAACCAGCGAAACAGATCACTGTCCCGAAAACGGCCGTGTCTATTTTTGGAAAAGGTCGAGTGGTTGGGGACTTCATCTTCAAGGCTTAACCGGCAGAACCAGCGATACGCCAGGTTCAAATGGGCCTCTTCGCACAGCCGGCGCTCTGAGCGAATGCCGTAGCAATAGCCCACGATCAGCATACGAATCATCAGTTCTGGATCAATCGACGGACGCCCAATCGGGCTGTAGAAATCGGCGAGGTAATGGCGCAGGTCGCTCAGATCGAGACATTGATCAATGCTGCGCAGAAGGTGATTGGCGGGGATGTGATCTTCAAGGTTGAACGAGTAAAACAGTCGCTCCTGCCCACTCGATAACTGTCCCATCATCCTCTGTGATCCCCCGCCGGCCAATGAAGCAATTTTGCCGCAGGTCAAACAGGGGGAGCTACTGGGAGTGTCAGATTTTTTGTGTGCGGGCCGGTAACGGCCTGCCGTTAGGCAGACCTTCATTTACCACGTCGGCCTGATGAACCGATCCCCGTACAGGATCGCGAACTGATTCATCGCACTTTTCCAATCATGGGCCGCACTGCCCCAGTTTGCTGTGATATTGCGCAAGCCCAGCCAGATCAGCTTCGTGGCAGCATCATCGGTTGGAAAGTGTCCCCTCGTTTTGATGATCTTTCGCAGTTGAGCGTTGATGCTCTCGATTGCGTTGGTCGTGTAAATCACTTTCCGGATGGCGGGTGGGAAGACAAAAAACGGGATAACTCGATCCCAGGCGCGTCGCCAGGCAGCCACGACGGTCGGGTACTGCTTGCCCCACGGCCCGGTTTCGAATGAGTCCAGAGCCACTTCGGCGGCCTCGGCGTTGATCGCTTGATAGATCGGCTTGAGAGCCTTGGCCAGCTCCCGACGTTTGTCCCAGGCTGCATAGTCGAGGCTGTTGCGGATCAGATGCACGATGCAGGTTTGCAACGTCGTCTCAGGAAACACCGCGCTCAGGGCTTCTGGCATGCCTTTGAGGCCATCGGTCACGGCAATCAACACGTCTTCGACGCCGCGTGTCTTGAGGTCATTGAAGACCTTCATCCAGAACTTGGCGCCTTCCGTTGTCTCGATCCAGATGCCCAAGATATCGCGGGTTCCGTCCGGTAGTACGCCCAAGGCCAAGTAGATTGCCTTATTGCGGACCAGACCTTCTTCCCTGATTTTGACCCGCAGCGCGTCGAAGAAGATGACCGGGTACATCGGCTCAAGCGGTCGTTGCTGCCAAGCGCCGATCTCTTCCATCACCGCGTCGGTGACTGAGCTGATGAAGTCGTGCGAGACATCCGTACCGTACTGTTCCAAGAGAAATGCGCGAATCTCGCGAACCGTCATGCCCCGAGCGTACATGGCGATGATCTTGTCATCGAAACCGGTAAAGCGCCGCTCATGCTTGGGAATCAGAATCGGCGCAAAGCTGCCATCGCGATCTCGGGGAATCTCCAGACGAAGCGGACCGTCGTCTGTCAAAACGGTCTTGCCACTTTTACCGTTGCGCTGGTTATTAGACTCCTCAGGGCGCTCCGCGCCCTGAGGATAGCCAAGATGGTGGCCCAGCTCTGCGCCCAGGGCTCGCTCGATAAGCGCCTTCTTGAAGGCCATCGACGCATCCTGAATCGCCTCGGCAGTCATTGGGCCTTTGACGAACTGATCAATCAGCTCCTTCGGGATCGAAGGAAGCTCGGTTTTGGCCTCCAAGGCCGTCTTCTTTTTGGTTGGCATACATGCACCTCTTCAGCATGTTATGCCCGAACACAAAATTTCTGACAGTCCCGAGCTACTTTTTCAACAGAATCGGCCGAAAACAGACGAAGCCCCCCCACCGATCTACTCCACAACCCCATTAAAAACAACAGTCCCATCCCCCTCCTTCTTAACCGTCAACCTATTCCCCTCCACCACAACCTCAACCAACTCAGAACACCCAGCCACCTCCCGCTTCCCATCAACACGCTCGACCTTGGCATCAAAACTAAAAACATAAGTAGACGCCGGGCAAGCATTCCCACCCTCCCCCGTGGAAAC
Source organism: Pseudomonas sp. P105 (assembly GCF_032614175.1). Taxonomy (NCBI): domain Bacteria; kingdom Pseudomonadati; phylum Pseudomonadota; class Gammaproteobacteria; order Pseudomonadales; family Pseudomonadaceae; genus Pseudomonas; species Pseudomonas sp. P105. Next base: position 2,332,237 of record NZ_CP126693.1, on the reverse strand, counting down.
AACCACCACATACCGGCTCGGCCCAAACGTATAAGCCTTTTCAATCGCCACATACCCGGTGTACTCAGCCTCCTCGACAATTGCCTCCATGACATTCACCACCCCAGCGCGCGTTTGATAATTCAGCGCGGTCCCCGTCCCTTGGGTCTGGGTCGTGAAAGGCCCGGCACGCTCGGCGGTGACGGGCAAGGTTTCATAGGCAACACCGGGGGGCGCTGGGGGCGCGATTTGAGTCGTGACGGTGGGTTTTGCAACGAGGTTTTGTTGGGGTTCAGGAAGATCGCATAGGCCGTTTTTGCAAATGAAATCCCCTTGGCAATCGATATCTTCCGAGCACTGGTTGGTTTCTTCGAAGGTGCTCTGGTTGGCTTTGGCGTAGCCGACGACGGCCAGTGCAAGGAGGGTGCAGACGAACAGACGCTTCATCGGTGAAGTCCTTTTCTTGGATGGTGATCAGATGATAACTGCAAACCTTCCGGGTTTGTCTCTGGTCACTTTCGATTTTGCAGTGTCGGGTGGTCCAACTTTGCTTTGAATACTAGCCTTGCAAACGTGCGCACAAGGAAGTCGAGAAAACCATGACTAACCGCGATCAACTCCATCGAGATGGTTACGCTCTGCTCCGTCAAGCGATCCCAACCGAATGGCTGGAAGACCTGCGTGCCGCGTTCGATGCTGGTGTGAGGCCGTCGGACCAATGGCCCGTGCCGCGTGGCATGGACTGGCGTCATTCGCTGTTGGACGATGATGCGAAGGTTCAGGCTGTGTGTCGTCTGCCCCAGGTGCTGGCGGTCGCGGGGGAGTTGATCGAGGAGCGGTTCTTTCTGTCGCAGGTGGAGGGGCGCGAGCCTCTTGCCGGTGGCGGCCATCAACCGCTGCACCGCGACTTGTCGGCCCAACGGCCAGGCGACATTGCCATGGCCCTGGCTTTTTTTGACGACTATGGCCCTGAGAACGGTGCGACGCGTATCGTGCCTGGCAGCCATCGGCCCGAGCCGGGAGCGCCGCCATTCGATTTCACCAACGAATCACGCTCCGTACAGCTTTCAGGTTGCGCCGGTGACATCCTGGTGTTCGATGTGGACTTGGTGCATGCGGGCAGCCTGAACTCGGTGGGTTCGCACCGTCGTTCGATTTTGATCAGTTATTTTTCGGAGCAGTTGTACGCTTCACACTTGGAAACCGTGGGGCTGCGTAATGTTCGTATGGCCACGAGTGAGCGGTTCGAGCCTTTGGATTTTGGCTTCGGTCTACGCTCGCCTAGGTAAAGATGCAATCATTTGCGCATGACACACCGCCAGAATTTCATCGGCCAGCGCCGAGTCGTCAGGACAGGCGCGCGATAGCATGATCGCGCCGACCGCGTGCGCCAGCAGGTCGATCATTTTCCCCCTCGCCTCACCCGGCACCGCATCCGGCCCGGTCGGGTATTTTTCGCCGAGAGTTTGCAACATGCGCTCGATGCCTTCAGCGAATGCCGCCTTCAAATCGTCCGACTGACGTGCCGCGTCACCGCACAACGCTGCCATGGTGCAACCCGTGGCGCGCCCGTCGCGATGGTCCCGTGACACATACACATCAATGAAGTCCTTCACGCTCAATGCGTCGACGCCGATCAGTGACTGCTCAAGACTCTTCGCCGAGGCTTCGGCCATCAAGTCAGCCTTCGAACCGAAATGTTTGTAGAAACCGCCATGGGTGAAGCCGGCGGCGGCCATCAGGTCGGCCACGCCGACCCCGTCAAAACCGCGCTCGCGAAATACGACTGAGGCTGTTTCGACGATGTGCTCCCGATTTGCCTGGGCCTGGGCCTTGGTCACGCGCATGTTTCGATACCTCGTTACCGCTGGAAATTCATCGACTGATCATACATTGATGTTGATCATAATCAAAACCGTTGACAGTTTAGATTTCGATCATCATCATAATTTCCAACGATCTGACCAGCTACCAACGGACACGGAACAACCTCCCATGAGCGACCTGAATCTGTTTACCGCCTATTCCTTGGCCCAGGCACTGGCTGATCGAGCCTGATTTTTTCTCGTGCATCAATCCCAATCCATGTTTCTCACAAAGAGCTGACATCATGACTACTCGCCCTACCGTTCTCATCACTGGCGCTTCCACCGGCATTGGCGCGGTTTACGCTGAGCGTTTCGCCCAACGCGGACATGATCTGGTGTTGGTCGCCCGCGATCACTCGCGCCTGGAAACGCTCGCCGCGAAGTTGCGTGGCGAGCACAACGTCGCCGTTGAAGTGCTGCAGGCCGACCTGACTCAACTCACTGACCTGCACAGCGTCGAAGCGCGCCTGCGGGATGATGCGCGCATCGGCATCCTCGTCAATAATGCCGGCGCCGCACAGTCCGGCACCTTCATCGAGCAAAGCACCGACAGCGTGGCACAACTGGTGGCCCTCAACACCACCGCGCTGGTGCGTCTCGCCAGCGCCATCGCGCCACGCTTGGCCAAAGCAGGTGAAGGCGCGATCATCAACATCGGCTCGGTGGTGGGTCTGGCGCCTGAGTTCGGCATGACGGTCTATGGAGCGACCAAGGCGTTCGTGCTGTTCCTGTCCCAAGGCTTGAGCCTGGAACTGTCGCCTCAGGGTGTCTATGTGCAAGCCGTACTGCCCGCCGCCACCCGCACGGAGATTTGGGATCGCGCCGGTATCGACATCAACACTTTGAGCGAAATCATGGAAGTGGGTGATCTGGTCGATGCCGCACTGGTGGGCTTCGACCGTCGCGAACCGGTGACCATTCCTCCGCTGCATGAAGGCGAGCGCTGGGATGCCCTGCAAACCGCGCGTCAGGGTCTTTTGTCGCAGATCAGGCAGTCCGCTGTGGCGCAGCGCTATTTGACTCAAGACTGACCCATGCCGACAGGTCGGCCTCGCCCCACTCTCATTCCCCCGACAAGAGCAGCTGCAACATGAAGGCATTTTTTATCGACCGCTACGGCAAGCAGAACGGAATGATTGGCGAAGTGCCCGACCCTGCGGTCGGTGTGCATGACGTTCTGGTTCAGGTGCATGCAACCAGCGTGAACCCGTTGGACTCGAAGATCAGAACGGGGGAATTCAAACTGATCCTGCCCTATACATTTCCATTGGTATTGGGCAATGACCTGGCCGGAGTGGTTGTTAGCACGGGTTCGGCGGTGAAGCGATTCAAGCCAGGCGACGAAGTCTATGCACGTCCTCCAGAGGCACGGATCGGGACGTTTGCTGAACTGATCGCCGTGGACGAAAACGCGCTCGCGCTGAAACCCTCCAATCTCGACATGGCCGAAGCGGCTGCCATCCCCTTGGCGGGTTTGACGGCCTGGCAGGCGCTGGTTGAGACCGCCCAGCTGAAAAAAGGCCAGAAGGTGTTGATTCATGCTGGATCAGGCGGAGTCGGCACGTTTGCTATCCAGCTCGCCAAACACCTTGGCGCCTTCGTTGCGACCACCACCAGTACGGCGAATGTTCAATGGGTGAAAGCACTCGGGGCGGATGTGGTCATCGATTACAAACAGCAGGATTTTGCAAAGGAGTTGCGCGATTTCGACGTGGTGCTGAACAGCCTCGGCGCCGATGTACTGGAGAAATCGATCAAGGTGCTCAAACCTGGCGGACAGCTCATTTCCCTTTCAGGGCCGCCGACCGCGCAATTTGCTCAAGAGCAAGGCCTGTCCTGGGTGCTGGGGCAAGTCATGCGCCTGCTGAGCAGCGGTATTCGCAGAAAAGCCCGCAGACATGGGGTGAGCTATGCGTTTTTGTTCATGCGTGCCAACGGGATACAACTGCAGAAAATCACCTCGCTTATCGAGGCTGGGGTCATCAAACCGGTCATCGATCGCTCCTTCCCTTTTGCATCGACCGCAGAGGCGTTGCGCTACGTCGAGCAGGGCAGATCAAAAGGCAAAGTCACCATAACAATCAAATAAGCGCACGACAAAAGATGTCAGTAGATGATGTGTATACCGCCAAGTACCCGACTGCGGCGCCTGAACCAGAGGAGCCGCCAGCGCACGACAAGTCCATAGAAGAGCAGTTGCCACCGGAACCCGCGCGGGTAGAAAAGCCGATCATCTTTTGGCGTGGTTTGATGCTTGAGCAGTAATGGCTTGACGCCGCAGGCAGGCGTTAGGCCAATCACGAGACCGAAGCCAAGAACATTTAGCCGTCTTCAGCCCCCTGCCGCAGGACTTGCAGCATCTGTCCAACCACAAAGGTTTCGACCGCACCTTCACCAGCCCCCCTCTCAAAAGCGGCGCAACAAACCGATGCATCGCCATCGCAGATGCGGTAAACGGCAATGACACTGCCAGGCCCGCAGCCTGTGTGTCCGCAGAGGGAAAATCCGCCGTCAATCGCACCCTGCATCACACCCAGGCCATAGCCAGGCGTGATCCATGGGCGTCCGGGAATCGGGCCGCCCAATGCTCGTACTGCCTGCATTTCCTGGAGCAGGCCCTTGGAGAAAAGATCGGCAGAAAGGAGTCGGTCCAGCAATAGCGCTGCTTGCGAAATCGGGCCGATCAGCAAGCCATGATAGACCCAGGCGGGGTCATATTTTGAGGCGCTTCCAAGAGGGGTCGCTTGTAGGTCTGCTCGCGTTTTAGCGAAGCGAACGTTCGACAGGCCCAGGGGAGTTAGCACGCGTTGACTCACTGCTTCATCGAGCGTCAGATCTGTCAGCCGTTCAATGAGCCGGCCGATGAGCAAGTAGCCCACATTCGAGTAGCGCCAAGCGGTTCCAGGGGTGTATCGAAGTCGAGTGCCGTCAAGGCGTTGCATCATTTCATCGGCCGACCAGGCTGATTCACTGTTCGTAACGGCGGCGTGATACTCCGCAAGTTCGCCATAATCGGCGAGTCCTGCCTCATGCCGTAGCAGCTGGCGTAGCGTGAAAGGCTGATCAGCAAGGGGGTCGTCCAATCCAATCAGCCCATCACGCACCAACGATAGAGCCGTCCCAGCCAGGACAGTTTTCGTAAAACTCCACCAGGGGACCGTCAGTTCAGATGGGGCAGGCGTTTGTGGTTGACCATTTGATATGAGCGAACTGAGCATTGGCTTCCCTGGAATGTTGGGTGGATCGATGCCTCGACTAGATATCTCAGTAGCCAGTCCACAAAATGATCGTTCCAGACTATTTCCCCCTCATACCTACTCCACCGCCTCAGCCACGCCCTGATCCTCCCCCAGAAATCCGCCACTCTGGTGATGCCACAACCGCGCATAGGTGCCGTTTTTCCCGAGCAATTCGGTGTGGGTGCCTTGTTCGATGATGCGTCCATCATCCATGACGATCAGCCTGTCCATCGCCGCAATCGTGGACAATCGGTGGGCGATGGCGATCACGGTCTTGCCCTGCATCATTTCATCGAGGCTTTCCTGGATGGCGACTTCGACCTCTGAATCCAGGGCGCTGGTGGCCTCGTCAAGCAGCAGGATCGGGGCATTTTTGAGCATTACCCGGGCAATGGCGACGCGTTGACGCTGGCCGCCCGAAAGCTTGATACCCCGCTCGCCCACCAGGGTGTCGTAGCCGCTGTGGCCTTGCTTGTCGCTCAGTTGGCTGATGAACCCATCGGCTTGGGCACTGGCCGCGGCGCTGCGGATTTGCTCGTCGGTGGCATCGGGGCGTCCATAGGCGATGTTGTCGCGAATGGAGCGGTGCAGCAGCGAAGTATCCTGAGTCACCATGCCGATGGCACTGCGCAGACTGTCCTGGGTGACGTGCGCGATGTTCTGCCCGTCGATGCGAATCTCACCCTTGTCCACGTCGTAAAAGCGCAGCAGCAGGTTGATCAGCGTGGATTTACCGGCACCGGAGCGGCCCACCAACCCGATCTTTTCGCCCGGGCGAATGCTCAGGCTCAGGCCATCGAGCACCTGGCGTTCGCCGTTGTAATTGAAGCTCACATTGTCGAAAGTCACCGCGCCGCCCGTGGTGACCAGCTCGCTGGCGTCCGGGGCATCCTGCACCTTGGGGCCGCAGGCCAGGGTCGCCATGCCATCCTGCACGGTGCCGATGCTCTCGAACAGCGAGGTCATTTGCCACATGATCCAGTGCGACATGCCATTTATGCGCAACGCCATGGCAATAATCGCCGCGACCGCACCCGCGCCCACTTGACCTTGGTGCCATAGCCATAGGGCATAACCGCCTGCCCCCATGATCAACCCGACCACCAATGCCTGATTGACGATCTCGAACTGGCTGACCAGGCGCATCTGGCGAAAGCCGGTCTGCTTGAAATCCTCCATGGCAGCGCGCGCGAAGTGGGCTTCACGTTTGGAGTGGGAGAACAGCTTTACCGTGGTGATGTTGGTGTAGGCGTCTGAGATACGCCCGGTCATTGATGACCGCGCATGGGCCTGCTCCTGCCCTACTTTCTCAAGGCGGGGCACGAAGTAGCGCATGGCAAGACCGAACAACGCCACCCAGACAATGAACGGCAGCATCAGCTTCAAGTCAAAGCCGCCGGCCAGCGCGATGATCGCGATGAAGTACACCCCGATCCCCGGAGCGATCTCGATAATGGTGAATAACACCTCGCGCACCGACAGCGCCGTCTGCATCACCTTGGTGGTGACCCGGCCGGAGAACTCATCGGAGAAGAACGAAAGGCTTTGCCGCAGCATCAGCCGGTGAAAATCCCAGCGCAACCGCAACGGCAGATTGATCGCCAATATCTGGTGCTGCACCATCGTGCGCATCGCTACCAGCCCAATGCTCGTCACCAGCACCACACCGATGCCCCACAGCACGCGACTTTCCTGTCGGGCCGCATCGCCGCCTGCCTGCCAGATCGACAGCATGTCCACGACCTGCCCGAGAAAAGAAAACAGCCAGGCTTCGTAAATCGACACAGCGGCACTGAGCAGCGCGAGCGCGAGAATGTAACCGCGAGCGCCCCGCGTGCAGGCCCACAGGAACCGCGCCAGACCTTCAGGTGGCGGAGGTGCCTCGTCGGGCGGAAAAGGGTCGAGCCGTTGTTCAAATGCGTGAAGCATGGTGATCTCCAAAACCATCTGGTAAAGAGATTCTGGCATTTAAAGGTTGCTTTGAGGGGTTTGGGTGGAGGAAAGGTTGTTCGCCCGGCACAACGAGGGCTCGATCCAAGAAACACAACCCTCGGCGACACGCATGAGTACAAGCTATATCCTACCTCCTGCCCTCCAAGCAATAACGCCTCCCTCAATGGACTTACCGGAGACCTCTGTGCAACGCTCAACCCTTTTCCTCGCCTCCCTGCTGCTAACCGCTTGCGCCAGCCACCAGACGCCGGCCGATAAACAAGCCGCCCTGCTCGCTCAACCGTTGACGCCCAACAGCCTGATGCGCGAGGGCGACGTCATCAACTTCCAGGTGTTTGCACCCCGCGAACCGAATTTGCCGTTCTGGCAAACTGTTCAGTTTTCGGCGGCCTGCTCGAAACCGCAGGTCACCCTGGTTTATTCGTTCATGCTCCGGCGCTCCTACTCCAGCAATACCGCCCAGTATGCCCCGGCGACTGCGTTGCCCGCGCGCTATCACAGCTCGCTGATGAACAACCGGGATTTCACGCAGGCGTGTAAAAGGCTACCCATCCCGGACTGGCGCCAAGTGGCGAAGGGCGAAGGTGAACGGTGGTTGTTGCTCGATAACAGCAGTTTGCAAAAAAATGGCAAACAGGTGCAGTTCTGGATGGCGTACGACGAGCCGAAGACACGTCTCAACCCGATTAGCAACGCACCTTTCACACAGATCCGTGAGCAGTACACGATGGACTGTGCAGCACGAAATGCCAAGCTGTTGGCCCGTTATTACCTCAATTCCAATAACGAAGTAACTGACGGAAAAGTCGAGATGTTTCCCGAGGCCAAGGTTATTGCGGCGGCCGACGAGGATCAGTTGAAGGTGTTTGAACTCGTGTGCAGCGCGACGACAAGCATTGCCGGTCTGCCGGCGCTCAAGTCGCGCACCAAGGCACCGGTGGCGGCTGACGCGCTGCCCGACATCAACCCAGGTGTGTTGAAGAGTATCGAGCAACTGCACATGCCGCCGCCGGCCAAGACGCTGACCTATATAGAGCTGGCAGGCACCGGCAGTAATGCTGAAAAAAGCTGGCCAGAACGCACTGAGTACTTCCTGTCGACCGACCCCGCGACCCAGCAGCTCAACATTGTTCACAAAAGCGAATACCTCAATGGCCGCCAGATCAACTGGCGCGGCCTGATCAGGCTTTCAGGCCGAGAGCAGGCCACCCGCTCGGAAAACACCGTAGTCGTCAACAGCCTGAGCTTTCGGGGTGATTGGCAGCACATGCCTGTGGGCAGTCAGTTGAGTTATACCCAACGGGGCAGCATCACTAGCGATCTGCTTGGAACCATGGGCGATGAGCCGAAAACCGTCGACTGCACCGTCGACAGTGAAGGCCCCGCCAAACGTTTGAACCCAGGCTTGAGCGGCAACGCCAAGGCGTTGAGCTGCCATCGTCAACAGCGCCCAAGCACAACCCCCGTGCCGCTGGAGCATTATTACTATTTGGTTGACTATGGTTTCTTCTATCACGCCAGCACGGACAAAAAGGACTTCATGTCCATCAACATGCGCGTGCAGAGTGTAAAGTGAGGATGTGACGAGCGAGCTTCGTTTATTGCCCGACGGGCCGCTCATACCGCCGCTGAATCCGCTCCACCTCGCCAGAACGCCGCAACTGCTCCAAAGCCTTGGCCCACGCGGCCACCACCTCATCGTCAGAGTCAAGGCTGAAGGCGATGTACAGCGATGACCGATAGAGTTCGATGGGGATTTTGCGCAGTGTGCCCGGTGCGATATTCAACTGGCGGCTGTAGTAAGCCACCCCGGCATCGGTGTCACCTACGATGATCTTGGTCCGCCCGGCGAGCAGCATGCGGTAGAGCAGCTTGCTCTCGGTAGCACTTTTGTCCAGGTTGTTGAAGCCCAGCGACTGCAGCATCTGCGGCACCAGGCCGGCATGTCGCGTGGTGATCTGCGGGGCGTGCAGCAGTTGTTCCAGGGAATTCACCGGCGGCGTACTGGCCAACTGATAGGCATGAATGGACTCTTCCACGATCGGCCCGACCCACTTGTACAACGGCTCGCGCTCCGCCGTGCGAAACAGCGAGAACATGATGGTCTTGCTTCGGGTCCTCAGTACCTGGGTGGCGCGCATGCTGGGCTGCAACAGCACCTCGAAGTCATCCCCGGTCAGTGCCATGATGGCTCGCACGATTTCAGTGGTCATGCCGGTGAGCTGGTTGTTCTCCTGATAGTTGTACGGGGCCCATTCTTCGGTGACCACCTGATACGGCTCGGCCCTGGCAACGCCAGTACCGAGCAGCAGACAGAGCAGCGCTGCGACAGGTGTCGATTGTTTCACGGGTTCTCCTGATGGGCTGCTTGGTGTTTATGGGGGACCTGATAAGCATAGCCTTAAACACGCACCAAACAGTTGGTGCGCCCCTTCAGCGGGGATAAACCCCCTCGCCACGGGCTCACCCAAGCGCGTCACTGCGCCCGGCCATCAGCCACAACGATGCGTCGTATAACCGAGGCAGGCGTTCCCCCCGTCCCGCCGTCGCCTTATCTTTGCTCCAGCGATCAATGAGGTTCGCGCTGCCCAGGATTCCTGCCATGCACACCCAATCCATTCTCCATCGCACAACATTGCTAGCTGCCCTTTTTCTCACGGCAGCGATCTACCCCCTGACTTCCACCGCAACGCCAATAGAAGCCTCGCGATCACACAAACCCCAGCTGCCGGGCGTCTATCGATTCCAAGTGGGTGAGGTACAGGTCAGCGCACTGAGCGACGGTACGCTACCGCTTAATCTTCACCCGCTGCTGCGGGGCATCAGCACCGGGCAAATAGACGCGCTTTTGCAAAAAGGCTTCGTCCGTAACCCGGTGGAAACCTCGATCAACGCCTACGTGATCGACACCGGTTCTCATCTGGTACTGGTGGATACAGGCGCCGGCGAACTGTTCGGCAATGTAGCCGGCAAACTGCCCCAGAGCCTGGCCGCCGCTGGCTATCGGCCGGAGCAGATCAGTGACATTCTGATCACCCACATTCACACCGATCATTCCGGCGGGCTGACGCGGGATGGGCAGATGCTATTCCCCAACGCGACCATTCACGTGGGTCAGGCCGATGTGGATTTCTTCCTGGATCCGGCCAACCTGAGCAGAGGACTCGAACCCAAGCACCTGGAAGAAGCGCGCAAGACGATTGGCCCCTACCTTGAGGCGGGCAAGGTCAAGACGTTCACCGCAAAGACCACCCTCCTCCCCGGCATCACCGCCATCCCGACACCGGGCCACACGCCGGGCCATAGCTTCTACAGGGTCGAGAGTCAGGGCCAAAGCCTCGATTTCTGGGGGGATATCCTGCACGTCGGCCTGATCCAGTTCGCCCGGCCCGAGGTGACCATCAGTTTTGACGTCAATCAGGACAACGCACGAGCCCAGCGGCTGCGTCAGTTCGAAACCTCAGCCGATGAAATGCGCCTGTCTGCGGTCGCGCATTTGCCCTTCCCCGGTATCGGCCATATTCGACGCGAAGCCGGAAAGTATGAGTGGGTGCCGGCCCAGTATCGCAATCGCGACTGAAACGCTTGATCTTGTGGGAGCGAGCTTGCTCGCGAAGGCGGTGGCACATTCCCCATCGGCGCTGACTGACACTCCGCTTTCGCGAGCAAGCCCGCTCCCACAGGGGATCTGCGGTGAATGAAGATTCTGCGGCTGGCGCCGATCAAGGGTGGGAGCGAGCTTGCTCGCGATGGCGGCGGCACATTCAACATCTTTGCTGACTGATACACCGATTTCGCGAGCAGGCCCGCTCCCACAGGGGATCTGCAGTGAATGAAGATTCTGCGGCTGGCGGTGATCAAGGGTGGGAGCGAGCTTGCTCGCGAAGGCGTAGGCACATTCCCCATCGGCGCTGACTGACACTCCGCTTTCGCGAGCAAGCTCGCTCCCACAGGGGATCTGCGGTGAATGAAGATTCTGCGGCTGGCGGTGATCAAGGGTGGGAGCGAGCCTGCTCGCGAAGACGGCGGCACATTCCCCATCGGCGCTGACTGACACTCCGCTTTCGCGAGCAGGCTCGCTCCCACAGGGGATCTGCGGTGAATGAAGATTCTGCGGCTGGCGCCGATCAAGAGTGGGAGCGAGCTTGCTCGCGATGGCGGCGGCACATTCAACATCTTTGCTGACTGACACACCGCTTTCGCGAGCAGGCTCGCTCCCACAGGGGATCTGCGGTGAATGAAGATTCTGCGGCTGGCGCCGATCAAGGGTGGGAGCGAGCTTGCTCGCGATGGCGGCGGCACATTCAACATCTTTGCTGACTGATACACCGCTTTCGCGAGCAGGCTCGCTCCCACAGGAGATTTGCGGTGAATGAAGATTCTGCGGCTGGCGGTGATCAAGGGTGGGAGCGAGCTTGCTCGCGATGGCGGCGGCACATTCAACATCTTTGCTGACTGATACACCGATTTCGCGAGCAAGCCCGCTCCCACAGGGGATCTGCGGTGAATGAAGATTCTGCGGCTGGCGGTGATCAAGGGTGGGAGCGAGCCTGCTCGCGATGGCGTAGGCACATCCCACATCTTTGCTGACTGACACACCGCTTTCGCGAGCAAGCTCGCTCCCACAGGGGATTTGCGGTGAATGAAGATTCTGCGGCTGGCGGCGATCAAGGGTGGGAGCGAGCTTGCTCGCGATGGCGGCGGCACATTCAACATCTTTGCTGACTGACACTCCGCTTTCGCGAGCAGGCTCGCTCCCACAGGGGATTTGCGGTGAATGAAGATTCTGCGGCTGGCGGCGATTAAGGGTGGGAGCGAGCTTGCTCGCGAAGGCGGCGGCACATTCAACATCTTTGCTGACTGATACACCGCTTTCGCGAGCAGGCTCGCTCCCACCTGCGCAACGCTATACAAACCGGCACCTTGTTTGATTTCATGCCCGCACAGCAGCCTGTCTGATGGCGCTGATCGGGAGATGAAGATGAACTACACAGATTTCGACGGAGCGTTGCTGCTGGCACTCAAGGCGCTGCTGCAAGAGCGCAATGTCACACGTGCCGCTGCCCAGTTGGGCATCAGCCAACCGGCTCTGTCGGCACGGCTGGCGCGTCTGCGGGATATCCTGGCGGATCCGTTGTTCGTCCCGGCGGCGAACGGTCGTGGCGTGGTCCCCACGCCCCGGGCGCAGGCACTGGAGCAAGAGTTGCTGCAAGTGCTCGAAGGACTCAAACGCCTGGTCAGTCAACCGGAACGTTTCGATCCGGCCACCACGACCCGCACCTTCGTCATCGCCTTGTTCGAAACGCCGGCGGCCGTTCTGGCGCCGGATCTCTGCGCCCGTCTGAAGCATGAGGCAAAGCATGCAAAGCTGGCGTTCATCCATCCCCCACGCGACGTGTTCGAGCGTCTTGAGCAAGGCCAGATCGATCTTCTGATCACCGTGCCAGGCGCTCTTCGCGACGACCTCATGCAGCGACCTCTTTGGGAGGATGGCTTCCTGACCGCCCAGCGCAAGGGCCATCCTCGCGGCACGGGACCACTTGATCTCGAGACGTTTTGCGCCCTTGATCATGTGCTCGTGTCCTCGGAAGGCGGGCGTTTTGCCGGGGTGGTCGACGAGGCACTGGTGGAGATCAACCAGGTTCGCAACGTCGCCTTCTCCATTCAGAATTATGCACTGGCGCCGCTGCTCGTTGCGTCCACCGATACCCTGTGCACACTGCCCTCGCGCTTCCTCTGCCAGTACCGCGACCGGTTGGACCTGTTCGAACCACCCCTCGAGCTGACGGCGCTGCGCCTGGTGCTGGCCTGGCACCCGCGCAATAACAAGGATGCCGGCCATCAATGGCTGCGCCGCCAGGTCTATCTCAGCGCGGAACTGGAGCCCGCTTGAGTGCTCCAGCGTAGGGGGTCCATCCAAGCGCGCCGCAACCATCGGTTATGCGTATAGCAGCTATCGATAGCGCAGCGGTTCTCGGTAGCAGCCTCTCTCTCTAATCTGCCCACCAACGCGATCGACGGCGGTCGCGACAGGTCAAACCGACCCCTATGGAGAGAGACGATGAACACACTCAACCGCACCATGGCCATCGCGACGCTGGCACTGGCAACCCTCAGCGCAGAAGCTGCCTCCCCCGCCCAGACCGCTGCGAGCATGTCCGCCGTCGGCAGCATGATCCAGTCCGCCAGCTATATCACCACCCGGGATGGCGTGCAGCTGTACTACAAGGATTGGGGTCCACGGGATGGCCAGGTAGTCACCTTCAGTCACGGCTGGCCGCTGAACGCCGACAGCTGGGAAGCGCAGATGATGTTCCTCGCCTCGAAGGGTTATCGCGTCGTTGCCCACGACCGTCGCGGTCATGGCCGCTCCAGCCAGCCGTGGGAAGGCAACGATATGGATCACTACGCCGACGATCTGGCGGCGGTGATTGAAGCGTTGGACTTGAAGGATGTCACCCTGGTGGGGTTCTCGACGGGGGGCGGCGAAGTGGCTCGCTACATCGGTCGCCATGGTACAAGCCGGGTGAAGAAGGCCGTGCTGGTTTCCGCCGTCCCACCGCTGATGCTCAAGACCCAAACCAACCCCGGCGGTCTGCCCATCGAGGTGTTCGACGGGCTGCGCAAGGCGTCCCTGGAGAACCGCTCACAGCTTTACCTGGACATCGCCTCCGGTCCATTCTTCGGTTTCAACCGCGAGGGTGCCAAGCCATCCCAAGGGCTGATCCAGTCGTTCTGGGTGCAGGGCATGCAGGCGGGCAGCAAGAACACCTATGAGTCGATCGCGGCCTTCTCGGCCACCGATTTTCGCGACGACCTGAAGAAGTTCGATGTGCCGACGCTGGTCGTTCATGGAGACGATGATCAGATTGTTCCCATTGATGCTTCCGGTCGGGCCTCGGCGGCGCTGATCAAGGGTGCACGTCTGATCGTCTACCCCGGCGCGCCGCATGGCCTGACCGATACGCACAAGGACCGGCTGAACCAGGATCTGCTGACGTTTCTTCAGGAATAAAACAATGACATGCACTGCATGACCTGTGTGGGAGCGAGCCTGCTCGCGATAGCGTCGGAACATTCACGACCCCGACCAGGCGACCTAGCGCCATCGCGAGCAGACTCGCTCCCACCTTTGTCCAGGGGCGCCCAGATTCTGCGCCCACTTTGCAGAGCCCTTCTCAGGAAGGGCTTTTGCGTTCTACGCCTCTCACGTCAAACGGCTTGTGGTCGGCACGCTTATCAATTCATGTGAACCTAGCCGTCCTGCAACCCTCGGATATTCAAGACGTACCAAGGGTGATCCACATGACAATCGAAGACACTTTATTACGTCAACGCAAGGTACTTGCCGAGTTCGGCGAGCTAGCCCTGGTTTCAGACGATTTTGAACACATCCTCGACGAGGCGTGTCGTCTGGTCGGTGAAGCACTGGAAACCCATCTGGCGAAGTTCATGTCGCTGGAAGACGACGGTGTCACTTTCCTGGTGCGCAACGGTGTGGGCTGGTTGCCGGGGGTCGTTGGCGAAGTCCGGGTTCAGGCACTGGAAGGCACCCCGGAACGGTATTCCCTGGACTCCGGCGGCGCCGTCATTTCCACGGACATTGCGACAGAAACACGCTTTCACTATCACGACTTCCAAACGCGCAACGGCGTCCAAGCGTTCGTCAATGTGCTGGTACACGGCGCCACCGAGACGCGCCCCTTCGGCATCTTCGAAGTCGACAGCCGCAGCCCCCGGCAGTTTAGCGAGAGCGACATCGACTTTCTGCGCGTCTACAGCAACCTGCTGGGTGCGGCGTTGAAACGCGCCAAAACCATGCAGGCCATGCGCCTGACTGAAGAAAAATTGCGGGAAAGCGAAAGACACTATCGAATCGCCGCGCAGCTTAATCCACTCTGGCCCTGGACGGCCGACAGCCATGGCGCGGTGACATCGCTGGATCAACGCTGGTATGAATACACCGCACGGTCGCCGGAACAGACACTGGGGCGCCAGTGGTTGAACGCAACGCACCCCGATGACCGCATATCATTTGCCCGGTTGTGGAATCAGTCGCTGGCGAGTTTGCAACCCTTCGACGCACAGATCCAGTTGCGAAAATCCACGGGGGAATATCGATGGTTCAGAATCCGCGCGTTTTGTAGCCTGGATCCCGAGGGACGATGCGAGCGCTGGTATGGCACCGTCGAAGACATCAACGAGCGGGTGCAACTGGAGGCGGCGCTCAGGGACTGGAACGACCTGCTCGAAGACCGGATTGCAACCCGTACCCAGCAGCTTGAAGCCGAACAACAGGAGCGTGCGCTGGCCGAGTCGAAACTGCGGCAAAGTCAGAAGATGGAAGCGGTAGGCCAACTGACGGGGGGTATTGCCCACGACTTCAACAACCTGCTGGCTGGCATCAGTGGCAGCCTTGAGCTGATGCAACGGCACATCGACCGTCAACGCTACGACGAACTGTCTCGCTACAACTCCGTCGCCCTGACCTCAGCGACACGCGCAGCCGCACTGACCCAGCGCCTGCTGGCATTTTCCAGGCAGCAATCGCTAGAACCGGAAGTTCTCGAACCGCGCAAAGTGGTGGCCGGCCTGGAAGAAATGATCCGACGCTCCGTGGGCCCGAGCATTCATGTCGAATGCGCTTTCAGGGGGCATGATCCGATCAAATGCGACCCCAATGGACTGGAGAACGCCCTGCTCAATCTGGCCATCAACGCCCGGGATGCGATGCCCGGTGGCGGAACCTTGAAACTTGACGTGCAACGCTGCGTTATCGACGCGACATCTTCCAGCGAAAAAATGATGCCGCCGGGCCCATATGTGGCGATCTCGGTCACCGACTCGGGCACGGGGATCAGCGCCGACATCCTGTCTCGGGTGTTCGATCCGTTCTTCACCACCAAGCGCATTGGCGAAGGATCCGGCCTGGGCCTGTCGATGATCTACGGGTTTGCCCAGCAATCCGGAGGGCAGGTGAAGATTCAGAGCAGCGTCGGCGTGGGTACGACCGTGACAATGTATTTTCCGGTTGTCAGCCAGTCCCCCATCAGGGTGAAAAGCGCGCATCTGGATGACACCGCACCCTTGCAGCCCGGCGCCAACGAAACCATTCTGGTGGTGGATGACGAAGCGGCGATTCGCCAGTTGGTCTCGGAATTCCTGACTGAAACCGGCTATCACGTCATCGATGCGCTGGACAGCGTCTCTGCCCTCAAGCAGGCCGATAAGACCGAGCATATCGATTTATTGCTGACAGATATCGGCCTGCCGGGAACCATGAATGGCATCAGCCTGGCGAATGAAATGAAGGCCAGATATCCCTCGCTGAAAGTGTTGTTCATCACCGGATTTGCCGAGGGGAAAAATCTGGTTTCGGTCGACACCACGACCCACGTACTGGCCAAACCTTTCAGCTTGACTGACCTCGGCCGACGGGTGAGTGCGTTGATTCACGCCAGTGAGGACAGCGCTGGATGACGGGGCCCCTTTTCCTTTGAATCAGTGCCGCAACAGTTTGCGCAACGGAATCTCGTCCTTGCGTACAGAGGGTACCGTTCGGTGGCTACAAGCGTTCCGGCAATGGCCGTGAGTATGGTCTCCATGGGTTTGAGGAGTACCTGGAGATCAAGGCGATTGTGGGCTTTGGCTAAGACCCGCTACCGCGCCTACTCCTCGGAGCGCCCCGTACCCTCACGATCATGCGAGTAGTGCCTGGTGAACGGAAACGCCGGCAACCAGGACTCACGGCGCACGGTCCAGCTTTCGTAGGTGGGCATCAGTTGATCCGGGGCATCCAGCGTTCCCAGGTTCACTTCCACCTCGTCGCCGCTACGGGCAAACACCGACGAGCCGCAGCGCGGGCAGAAGAAGCGCCCGGCGTAGTCCCGGGTTTCGCCCTCGATCGTCACGGCATCCTGGGGGAACACGGCGGAGGCGTAGAAGAGCGCCCCGTGATGCTTGCGGCAGTCGAGGCAGTGGCAAAGACCAACCCGGTACGGGCGGCCCGTGGCTTGGATGCGAACGTTGCCGCACAGGCAACCGCCGGTGAATCGGTCCATGGTGCGTCTCCTCTGCAGTCATGCGATCGGGTTTCATAACCCGGACCGGTCGATAACAGGCGCATGCTGCGCCATCAACTCCACGACCCATTCGATAAATACCCGCAACTTGGCGCTGATGTGTCGGTTAGGAGGATAGGCCACGTAGAGCGGCATCGGGTCGAGGCGCCAGTCTTCGAACAGGCGCACCAACTCACCGCGCGCCTGATGGGATCTGGACATGTACTCGGGTAGCCAGAGCACACCCAACCCCGCCAGACCGGCCGCCAGGTAGGCGTTGCCATCATCGACGGCCAGTGCGTAGCGTCCTTTGATGTGCAAATGCTCGCCGTGGTTGTGCATGGCGTAAGGGAGCGGTTTGCCGGTGCGCGCCCAGAGGAAGCCGACGATGCGATGCTGGGAATCTTCCAGTTCTCGCGGATGCGCAGGCGTGCCCACGCGCTGCAGATAGCTCGGTGCGGCAAACACGCCAAGAGCCAGGTCGCCGACGCGCCGGGCGATCAGCGACTGGTCCGTCAGCTCGCCGCCGCGCACCACGCAATCGACGTTTTCATCGAGCATGTCGACGATGCGGTCGCTTGCGCCCATGTCGATCTGAATGTCCGGGTATCGCGCGTAAAATTGCGGCAATGCCGGCACCAGGATCATGGTTGCCAGCGGGCTTGGCACGTCCACTCGCAGTCGCCCTCTGGGCAGTGCCTGAGCGCCGGACAGGCTGGTCTCGGCATCGTCCATGTCGGCCAGCAGGCGAATCACCCGCTCGTAATAAGCGGCGCCGTCAGCGGTGACGTTGACCTTGCGCGTGGTGCGGTTGAGCAACTTGACGCGCAGCCGGGCCTCCAGTTGCTGCACCAGTTGGGTCACGGTGGTCTTGCTCATATGCAGTGTTTCGGCGGCTTTGGTGAAGCTGCCCGCCTCCACCACTCGAACGAATGCCTGCATCGCGTCGAAACGATCCATTACTGCCCCGGTGTCCGTCAGATTGTTTGGATTTTACAAACAGTGATCGCCAAGGTTGCTCGTTTATCGTCCGCGCACAAGCCCCTAGAGTGTTTTCAACATTGAATCCGACCCTTTGATGGAGGCACCCATGACACAGCGCGATGTAGTTTTCCCCGCCGGACGCCAGGCACTTTATGAGCGTAATCGCTATTCGCCGGCGATTCGTTCCAATGGCTTTTTATTCGTATCGGGGCAAGTCGGCAGCACCGAAGACGGCTCGCCAGAACCCGAACTGGAGGATCAGGTTCGGCGGGCGTTCAACAACCTGAAGGCGATTCTCGCCGCCGCCGATTGCACCTTTGATGATGTGGTTGACGTCACCGTGTTCATCGTCGATCCAGAATCGACATTCGAAACGATCTGGAAAGTGGTGCCCGAATTCTGGGGCAGCGCACCGCATCCAACACTCACGGCGGTGGGGGTGACGTGGCTGTATGGTTTTCAGTTCGAGATCAAGGTGATTGCCAGGTTGCCTGAAGCCGCACAGGGATGAGCTGACTGGCGGTGGGTCAGGTTGCAGCCATGTTGAATGTGCCGCCGTCTTCGCGAGCAGGCTCGCTCCCACAGGGGGTTGTGTTGACCCACCCATCGAGACCGACACAGATCCAATGTGGGAGCGAGCCTGCTCGCGATAGCGGACTGTCAGGCTGCGCCGCTCAACCTTTCAACGCTGCTTCAATGGCCGCGATGTCGATCTTTGTCATCTCCATCATGGCTTCGAACGCGCGCTTGGCGGCTGCCTGATCGGGATTGGCTATCGCGGCAGTCAGCACGCGCGGGGTGATCTGCCAGGACAGGCCCCACTTGTCCTTGCACCAGCCGCAGGCACTGGCCTGGCCACCATTGCCGATAATCGCCTCCCACAAACGGTCCGTTTCGGCCTGGTCATCGGTCGCGACCTGGAACGAAAAGGCTTCGTTGTGCTGGAACGCCGGGCCTCCGTTCAGCCCCAGGCAGGGAATGCCCATTACCGTGAACTCGACCGTCAGCACATCGCCCTGCTTGCCCATCGGGTAGTCACCGGGGGCGTGATGAACAGCCTGCACCGCACTGTCCGGGAACGTCGCGGCGTAGAACTGCGCAGCCTCCAGCGCAGCACCGTCGTACCAGAGACAAATCGTGTTTTTGTTATTCATCCGATCTCTCCGAGAGATAACTGGACGGTAAAGTCTAGCAGTCTCTGCGTCGGCGCAAGGCTAGCGGACCAGTGGACTCATCCGCTCCCCATGACTGACCATCCAGCGAATCATGCTCGCCAGAGGCACCCGGTAATTCTGGATGTCGCACGCGCCAACCTGGTCATGGCTGTACAACTCCAGGTAACGGCTGAGCAGTAAATGTCGGCCATCCTCCGTCAACTGCAACTCGATCTCCCGGCAATGCAGAATGCCTTGCTCAAGGTTTTTCACTCGCCGGTGCAGAACCAATACTGGGTTACTCATCAACGGTCTCTCCCTCCGGGCAAGCGGCGTCGTCCCCCGCCACCGCGCCCAACTTGCCCTGGGCGACAAAATCGGCGCGCCGCTGCGCTACCGCGTCACGAAGCGCCACGTAGTAATCCGGCCGGGCCCGCAACTTGTCCGTCAGCGGGAGCGCCTCGGCACGACCATCAACGACCCCGCCTACGGTATTGATCGTGCCTAACGTATCGACCGTATCGCTGTTGCTGCCGAACGGATCGACCGCAGAACTCAGCAGTTTGCCGGTTGCGTCGCGCAGGCTGGACGTTCCCAGCAGCGGCAGTTCGACGATCGGCCCGGGAGCGATGTTCCAGACGCCGAACGTCTGGCCGAAATCGGCCTTGTGGCGTTCGATACCCAGTTTGCCCGACACATCGATCAGCCCGACGATGCCTGCGGTGGTGTTGATGACGAAGCGACCCAGGGTGTTGACCGAGCGTTGAGCGTTGCCTTGCAGCAGATCGTTGATGAAGACCTTGGGCTCACCGAAGTTCGCCACGAAGTTATGCACCCCCGTCTGCACCACATCCGGAAGCTTGAGATAACCACGGGCAACCGGGGCCAGCGCATAGTCATCGACAGTCCGGTTGAAAGCGAAGATGCCCCGGTTGACGGGCTCTGCCGGATCATCGACGGTGTAGCTCGCACGTTCACAACTGCCAGGGGTTGCAGCGGGCGTGCTGGTGCAGCCGCTGGCGAATGCCACGAGTCCTACGACAACAGTGCAACGAACAAACAGCGGAGCGGGCTTGGTGATCGGCATACAAGGCTATCTCGGCGAGGAATTGGGGCGATACCGGTCAGTTTGGGAAGACACCGCCGTACACAGCTCTGGTGGCGAGGGTTGTGTTGGGTTGGCCGTCGTTTAACTGACTGACATCGGGTGATCCTGCCCCTGATTCTTTGCCTGAAGATTTCCACAACATTGCCCGTCGGCAACTTTATTACCGAGTTGAAATATATGACGCAGGCCCCGGATTGACCCTAGTATCCCCTTCTGTATTCATTGCCCTGCGTGCCCACTGTGAGCCATCTATTACTGGTGGACGACGACCTCGAAGTCCTCGCCCTCTTGCGCAAATTCCTCGAGCAACATGGCTATAGCGTCGAAGTGGCCGCCGACGGTGCCGCCCTGTGGCAGGCGGTGGCGCGTCGATTGCCGGACCTGATCATCCTCGACGTCATGTTGCCGGGAGACAGTGGACTGGTGCTCTGCCAGCGACTGCGGGCCGAACATACGGTCGGCATCATCATGCTCACGGCCATGGGTGAGCTGAGTGATCGCGTCGTCGGTCTTGAGCTGGGGGCGGATGATTACCTGACCAAGCCGTTCGATGCGCGCGAGCTGCTGGCCCGGGTGCGCGCCGTGCTCAGGCGCACCGGCGAAGCCAGGGGCACATTGAACAACAATTCGCGCCTGATTCTGGAATTCGAAAATTGGCAACTGGACGTCACCCGCCGCGAGTTGCGTTCACCGGACAAAGTCATGATCCCGCTGTCCACCGGCGAGTTTGAGTTGCTGCTGGTCTTTGCCGAACACCCGCGCCGGGTCCTCACTCGCCAGCAACTGCTGGACCTGGCCCGCGGCGAAACGTATGACGCGTTCGATCGCAGCATCGACGTCCAGGTCAGCCGGCTGCGCCGCAAGCTGGAGAGCGATATCACTGGCCCATCGATGATCCGCACCATTCGCAACAGCGGCTACCTTTTCAGCCCCCATGTGGTGAAGCGATGAAGCCCCGGCACTCAGCTTTCCATCGGCCACGCGATACGGTAGCCCGCTGGATTGCCCTGACCACCATGCTCGCCATGCTGACTTTACTGGCCCTGAACGAGCTGTTCGGCCTGTTGGCTGGGACCTGGGCACGCCCTCCCCTGATGGAAACCGGCCTGATGGAGAAAGCCGCCGCCATCACTCGTATCATCGACTCGGTGGCGCCCGGACAACGGCCCGATATCGCCAGGGCGGCCAGCGACCAGGCGTTCGCCGCACAATGGTTGCCCCGTCGTGAAGACGCACGAGTGCCGGTGATCGACGACCCACAGTTCAGTGAGGGGGCGACGTTCCTGCGCAAGCAACTGGGCAGGCCCGAGGCCAGGATAGAGGCCTTCGAGCCCGGCGATTGGCCCGCCGATCATCCAGACAGGCGCTACGCGGTCCTCATCCAATTGGCCGACGATTCCTGGGTGGAATTTTCCGTAGCCTCTCGCAGTTGGGGCCTGAAAGAGTGGATGCGCAACCTGATCATTATCGGGCTGATTCTTCTATCGACGTTTATCGTCGCCCTGATTGCTACACGGCATCTGGCAACACCGCTGGAACGCTTTGCCGAAGGCGCCAGGCGCTTTGGCGTGGACTTCCGGGCGCCGCCCATCCCGGTGGTCGGGCCTCACGAAATCCGTCAGGCGATCCTCGCGTTCAATGCCATGCAGGCCCAGCTGCAACACTTCGTCCAGGACCGCACGCAGATGCTCGCAGCCATCTCCCACGACCTGCGCGCCCCCCTGACCCGCATGCGCCTGCGTGGAGAGTTCATCGACGACGCCGAACAGCAATCGAGGCTGTTCAGGGACGTGGATGAAATGCAGGCGATGGTCAATAGTGCGCTGGAATTCTTCCGCGACGAAGCTCGGCTCGAACACGCCACCGCGTTCGACCTGGCCGAACTGCTGCACACGGTCGTCGACGACTTCAAGGATGCCGGCACCGAGGTTTCATTCGAGGGCGCTCCTCGTTTCGTTTACATGGGCCGGCCCATCGGGATCAAGCGAGCGCTGGTCAACCTGATCGACAATGCGAGCAAATATGGCAGCGAGCCGGGCGTTCAGCTCAAGGCGTTCATGGACCGTGTCGAAATTCGCGTCCACGACCGCGGGCCTGGTATCGCCCCGCAGTTCCACGAGCAAGTCTTCGCGCCCTTCTTTCGCATCGAAGGCTCGCGCAACAAGAACACCGGCGGTGTCGGGCTGGGGCTGTCGGCAGCGCGGGCGACGGTGCTGGAGCATGGCGGGACGCTGACCCTCAGGAACCGGCGGGGCGGCGGCCTGGAGGTCAAGGTCTCGCTGCCGCTCAATTGACCCCGGCACCATACGCCGGCAAACAATGTTCTAAACAACACGCGCCTTCCTCGGTAGGATGTCCGGCCTTTTGACCAGGACCGGCCTCCCGGAATTGCCCTGATGATTCTGATCATTTACGCCCACCCCTACCCTGACCAATCACGGGTCAACCAGCAAATGCTCCAGCGCGCATCCAGCCATCCGGACGTGGTCATACGGTCCCTCTACGATCTTTATCCGGACTTCGACATCGACGTCGAGGCCGAACAACGCGCCATCGAACAGTGCCAACTGCTCGTCCTCCAACACCCGATGTATTGGTACAGCATGCCGCCGCTGCTGAAATTGTGGATCGATAAAGTGTTCACCCATGGCTGGGCCTATGGCAGAGACGCCACAGCCCTCAAAGACAAGCCTCTGCTGTGGGCCGTCTCCACGGGTGGCAACCACGATCATTTCCAGATCGGCGCCTACCCGGGCTTCCAGGTGCTGGCCCAGCCCCTCCACGCAACGGCCGTCTACTGCCACATGCGCTGGTTGGAGCCGGTCGTGGTACACGGCGCGTATGCGGGCGCGTCCGAAACCCTGGATGCACAAATCGAACACTACAGCGCACGCCTGGCCTCCTGGAAGGAAGATTGATATGGAGACTCACAGCCTGATTGAACTGCTTATCTACCTGGGTTCGGCAGTGTTGATCGTGCCGATTGCCGTCAGGTTGGGCCTGGGCCCGGTGTTGGGTTATCTGCTGGCCGGGTGCGTGATCGGCCCGTGGGGACTCAAGCTCGTTACTGACGTAAAGGCGATTCTGGAATTCGCCGAAATCGGCGTCGTCCTGATGCTGTTCGTCATCGGGCTCGAGCTCGATCCCAAGCGGCTCTGGGCATTGCGCAGGATGGTGTTCGGTGGCGGCGCCTTGCAGATGCTCGCCTGTGGCGGGGCAATCGCGGTGTTCTGCGCGGCCCTGGGGCTGAATTGGACGGCCGCGTTGCTGGTCGGCCTGACCCTGAGCCTGTCCTCCACGGCCATCGCCATGCAAGCCATGAACGAGCGCAACCTGACGTCGACCGCCGTCGGGCGCAGCAGCTTCGCCGTCCTGCTGTTCCAGGACATCGCGGCCATTCCCCTGGTTGCCATGATTCCGTTGTTGGCGGCCCACGGCGACACGCCGTCCGGCACCGCCCTGGTGCTTTCGATTATCAAGATCGTCGTGGCCATCAGCGTCGTCGTGCTGTTGGGACGCTACGTGACACGCCCGCTGCTGCGCTTCGCCGCGCGCTCGGGTCTACGTGAGATCTTCAGCGCCGTGGCGCTGTTTCTGGTGTTCGGCTTCGGGTTTCTGCTGGAAGAGGCCGGCTTGTCGATGGCCATGGGCGCGTTCCTCGCCGGGGTGCTGCTGGCCAGCTCTGAATACCGCCATGCCCTGGAAAGCGACATCGAACCGTTCAAAGGCTTGCTGCTGGGGCTGTTTTTTATCGGTGTCGGCATGTCGATCGATTTCGGCACGCTGATCAATGCTCCGCTGAAGGTCATGACCCTGACCCTGGGTTTCATTCTGATCAAATTGCTGGTGATCAAGGCCGTCAGCCGTTTGCTGAACGTCCCTGCCGGCCAACGCTCATGGCAAGCGGTGTTGCTCGGCCAGGGCAGCGAGTTCGCCTTCGTGGTGTTCGGCGCCGCCACGCTGGCCGGCATTCTGACCGACCAGTGGGGCAAGAGCCTGACGCTGGCGGTGGCCCTGTCCATGTGCCTGACGCCTTTGCTGATCCTGCTGCTGGATCGAATAGAGTCCGCCACCAAGAAAGACCGCCAGGAATCCGACCTCGTCGATCAGCAGAACCCACGGGTGATCATCGCCGGGTTCGGTCGCTTCGGACAGATCGCCGGGCGTCTCTTGATGTCCTGCGGCGTCGAGGTGGTGGTGTTGGACCATGACCCCGACAACATCGAGACGCTGCGCAAATTCGGCGTAAAAGTGTTCTACGGCGACGCCACTCGCCTCGATCTGCTCCACGCGGCCGGCGCCGGCCAGGCGGTGGTGCTGATCAATGCGATTGACGACCAGCAGGACAACCTGACGCTGACCCGAGTGGCCCAGGAGCACTTCCCCGCGTTGAAACTGATCGTCCGTGCGCGGGACATGGGGCACCTGATCTCCCTGCGGCAGATGGGCGTAGAGACCGCCGAGCGGGAAACCTTCGAGAGCGCGTTGGCATTGGGCCGAAATGCGCTGGTGCAGATGGGCGTCGGGGCTTACGAAGCGCGCGAGCGCGCGGATCAGTTCCGTCGTTTGAACCTGCAGATGCTGGAGGAAATCGTCGCCCAGCCGGAAGACGACCTCAAGTTCAGGCACGACGCCTACCAGCGCGCCAACGCGTTGCTCACCGAAATGTTCAACGAAGACCGTGCGCGCCCCGTCGACAGTTGGCCTGACCATCATCGAAACGAAACGGATGAGGCGCGCAGCTGATCCGTCCCCCGGCGTCACACCCGCCCGAACTGGCGCCGGTACTCCACCGGCGTCAGCCCAGTCAGTGCCTTGAACATCCGTTGCAGGTTGGAACTGCTGCTGAAACCCAGCTCGGCGCCGATGCTGGCGAGGGATAATGATGTCAGCGTCAGGCGTTCGCTGACCTGGTTCAGCTTGATGCTCCGGGCGTACGCTGCGACGGTCTGGCCCGTTTCGCTGCCGACCTTGCGCGCGAGCGTGCGTTCGGACATGGCGAGCCGCTCCGCCAGCGCCTTGACCGTGATGTGCTCCGCTGGCATTTGCTCGATCAGCCCATGCAACCGACGCAGCAACCCATCGGGCTGCTGGACCAGGGCGATCCCTTGGAACGCCGCGTGAGACACCGCTGGGCGCGCAAGCACCATGAGCCGGGTAATGTCGCGCAGCACATCACGGCTGACGCTCTGTTCGATCAATTTTTCCGCGATGGGCAAATAACCATTCACCCCCGAAGCGGTGGCGGTTCGCTCATTGAACACGCAGTTCTGATCGCTTTGCCAACGGACTTTTCGATACTGCGCTTGCATCGCCTGAGCCAGCCACCACGTCACCGTCGCGCCCTGCCCGTCCAGTTGCCTGCAGGCGGCCAGCAGGCAGACGCCTGTGCAGTAAGCCCAGAGCTGAAGGTGTCGGGGACGTTTCGACAGTGCTTTCAACAGTTGGGTCTGCCCGGTAAGTACCGCGTTTACCTGCTCGGCCGATTCGGCCCAGAAACCGGGAACCAGGACGGCGTCGAGTTCGCAGCTGCCCAGGGCCGCCTGCGCTTGCAGGCTTATGCCATGTGCACAGGTTACCGGGCCTGCTTGCAGTGCGACATAAGTCGCCTCGAACAACACCCGGCCGCTTCGGCGGTTGGCCGCATGCAGCAGATCGGCGAACGCAAACAGGCCGGCAGGCATGCAACCGGGAAACAAGAGTAGACCGACACGGAGTTTTTTGGGCATGGCTTGAAATGAATCAATGATGTCAGATTCGGCCATTATGCCCATCACCGCAGATCGACACCATGAAGCGCTCGCCCAAAAAAGGAACGCTCCATGAAAATTCAGCAAGTTCGTAACGCCACGATCATCCTTGAATCCGGCCCGTATCGCGTGCTCGTCGATCCGATGCTGGCCGGCAAAGGCATGCTGCCGCCGCTTCGGTTGTTCGGCGCCACCCAGCGCAATCCGCTGGTGGAACTGCCAGCCGCTACGACTGGCGACCTGGAGACCGTGACTCACTGCCTGATCACGCACTGCCAGAAAGGCCATTTCGATCATCTGGACCGAGCGGCCAAGCGGTGGTTGAGGGAAAAACAGATCCCGGTGATCTGCACGCCTCATGATGCCCCCTACCTCGCCAAGCGGGGCTTGAATGTCCAGCCGCTTGCCAAGGAACACCAACAGCCCGGCGCATTTTTGGGCGGCACGATCCGTACAGTCAGATGCACCCATGGGCAGGGCCTGGTGGGCAAGCTGATGGAACACGGCGTCGGTTACCTGATCGAGCTGCCTGGCGAACCCAGCGTCTACCTCACCGGCGACACCCTGCTTAGCCCCGCCGTGCGCGAGTTCGTCTTGCACCATCAACCGCAGGTCAGCGTGGTGCCGGCAGGCGGGGCCAGGTTCGATTTAGGCGGCGACATCATCATGGGCATCGAGGAAACCCTTGAGTTCGCCCGCTTGTCTCGCGGAACCGTGGTCGCCAATCACCTCGAAGCGCTCAGCCACTGCCCGACGACGCGCAAGGCACTGCGCGACGCCGCCGCGATGGCCGGCCTCGAAGGTCGGATACGGGTACCGGAAGATGGCGAGACGGTGGTGTTCCAGCCTGCCTGAACCAACCCGTCCAACTCGGTCAGCATCTGCACTGGAATCCTCCGCTCGCTTGCCGTGAGGTTTTCCCGCAGGTGCGCCACTGACGACGTACCGGGAATCAACAGGATGTTTGGCGCGCGTTGCAGCAGCCACGCCAACGCCACGTACAACGGCGACGCCTCCAGGCGCGCCGCTACGCTCGAAAGAGCTTCCGACTGCAGCGGCACGCATCGACCCTGGCGTCCATGAGCAGAAAGGAAATCACGAAAGGCTCGACGATGGACGGTAAACTGGCCGCGCAAGGGCCGCTTGCGTCGCGACCGCCCCATTACCCTTTCCTGAACAAGAGGCTTTCATGGCAAACCAAGACATCACGTTCATCCCCGACCCGGACGCGGACTCCATCTCTTCCGACGTCGCCGGCTTCGGCGGCCTGCTGGTTTCCACCCAGATCCCCACTCGCCCTGACGGCAGCCTGGAACTGGGTGACATCACCTTGCAAAGCGAATGCACATTGCAGGCACTCAAGACTGCCCTGGAAGGCGCCGGCAGTTCCATGGACCGGGTCTTGCACCTGACCATCTACCTCACCGACATGGCCGACCGTGCGGCCTTCAACGAGGTGTATCAGCGTTTCTTCGCCAAACCCTGGCCGGTACGCGCCGCAGTGGGCGTGGCGGCGCTGGCGGTTGAAGGAATGCGAGTGGAAGTGACTGCGATGGCGGCCAAAGGCTGAGGTTACGGCTGTTTTTGATCGTTCCCACGCTCTGCGTGGGAATGCATCCCGTGACGCTCTGCGTCACCTTCCAGAAGCGGAACGCGGAGCGTCCCTGGCGACGTTCCTACGCAGGAGCGTGGGAACGATCGATAATCCAAAGTGCCCTTTATGGCGAGGGAGCTTGCTCCCGCTCGGCGGCGCAGCCGTCGCAAACTCAGGTTCTTGATGAGCTCAAACCCGCCGGACCTGTCCCAAATGTGCGATTTCCACGAAAACAGTCATTTGCGCACCTAGCCCAAGCCTCGGCGCCTGTCTAAAGTGCGGCGTTTTCCACCCTCGCGGGCGTATTTATGAATCTCTGGTTCCGACTGTTGCTCATGCTGTTTCGTCGTCCCTGGCGCAAGCCGACCGGCCCCCTGGATACCACCGTGGTGCGCATGCGGGTGTGGCCGTTGGACCTGGACCTCAACCGCCATGTCACCAACGGCCGCTATTTCACCCTGGCCGACGTAGGGCGTATGGATTACGTGCTGCGCAGCGGCGCCTACAAAGTGGCCTTGCGCAACAGGGCAGTGCCGATCGTGGGGGATGTGTGGGGTAAGTTCCGCCGGGAGCTGAAGCTGTTCGAAGCGTTCGAGGTGCACACCCGCCTGCTGGGCTGGGACGAGAAGTGGACCTTCATGGAACACCGCTTCCTGAGCCAGGGGCGCGTGGTGGGCGTGGTGATGATGCGCGGCCTGTTCCGTTCGGCCCAAGGCACGATTGCACCGGGAGAGTTTATTCGCGCACTGGGGTTGGCCGAACACTCACCGGCCATGCCCGAATGGCTCAGCGCCTGGTCGCAAAGCTGCGATGACATGAGCCTTGGGCTTCGGGAGGAGGAAAGTGCTCGTACTGTTGACTAGCAGTGACTGGATCAGATCGATCCGCGCCAGCCGGCACTGCACATCCCTCCCCCACAACAGCGTGAGTCTTACTGAACGGTTTTCAACTTGACCACATCACCGGACACCTTGGTGGTGTAACCGGTCAGGACCCAGGCCCAGAACCAGTCTTCCTGCACTTGGGTGTTGATCATGGCGTCGCCGCCCTTGGCCAGGATCGCGGCATTCTGAGCGCGCACGAAACGGTTGTTCTGGCGGATCGGGATCATGCCGAACAGCAGCAGGCCGGTGGCTTTCGCTTCACTGTGGCCGACCACGGTGTATTGGCTGCTGTCGTACTGCTTGGTTTTCATCGGGGTGCCGGTGCAACCCGCCAAGGCCAGGCCAACCAGTGCGCAGGCGACAATTTTGCTGAGGTGGTTCATTGAATACTCCATGAGAAAACGCCCGGGATCCATCTCTCGGGCGGCGCGTACTCTAACCGATCAGCGTCAAATTGACATCACTGCGCTCAACCGGCCGCAAGGCTCAGCGCAGAGCCATTCGTCAGTTGCCTCTGCAGCTAAACAGGCCCCCGTCGATACCATGGACACTGTGCCACGGAAGGTAATCTTGCCCATTCCGGCTGATGAGTAATGGCCGGTTCCGTCGGAGCATTGACCATGATCGATTTGACTGTCTGGAACATCACCCTGCCCGTGCAGACCCCGGCGCAAGTCGTGGCGACCAAGGCCATGCCGACGCTGCAGAACAAGTATTTCAACCGCTCCGGCGAGCGGATTGTCTTCTGGGCGCCGGTGACCGGCTCCCACACCGGTAAAAGTGACTACCCGCGCTCCGAATTGCGCGAAACCACCAAAGACGGCAAGTTGCGCAACTGGCGTTACAACAGCGGCGTCAATACCCTCAAAGGTACTTTGGCGGTGAACCAGGTCCCTTCCGAGGGCCGTGTAGTCGTGGCGCAGATCCACGCCAAGGATGCCCCTACGCCGCTGTTGAAACTGGTGTATCGCTACGCCAAGGGCACCGGCAACATCGATGTGGAATATCGGGTAAAACCCAAGGACAAGAAGAGCCCGGTGATCTATACCGTGCCAAAAGTGGCACTGAACAAAACCTTCAGCTACTCCCTGCAAATGGACAAGCAAGGCAAGCTCACGGTGCTGATCAACAACGTTGGCAAGCAGGTGAAGCTGGACCGCGCCTGGCATGGCTACAACTTTTACTTCAAGGCCGGCGTCTACACCCTGGACAACGTCGGTTCTTCCAGCGAAGGCGGGAAAGTGACCTACACCAAACTGGACGTCAGCCATAAATGACTGACGTCCAGCCCCTCAGGCCTTTGAAGCGGCCACGACCGCCTGCCGGCCGTTGAAGGTAAACAGGAAGCAGACGAACACCAGCAGCGCAAAACCGGCTGGGAACAACCAGATGCTCTTCCACTCGTGGCCGCCGTCCACGGCATAGTGATCGGTCACCTGCCCCGCCACCCAGAAGCCGATCAGCATGCCCACGCCATAGGTCGCCAACGTAATCAGCCCCTGGGCCGAGCTGCGAAAACGCTCCGGCGCCTTGGCATCGGTGTAGATCTGCCCCGAGACAAAAAAGAAGTCATAGCAGATGCCGTGCAGGGCGATACCGGTGAAGAGCATGAACGCCAGGTCGCCGTTATTGCCGTAGGCGAACAGCACGTAACGCAGCGCCCAGGCCAGCATGCCTACCAGCAGCGCCAACTTGATGCCGAAGCGCTGGATGAACAGCGGCAACAGCAACATGAACAGCACTTCGGAGACTTGCCCGATGGCCATTTTTGCCGTGGGATTGGTCATGCCGGTTTCGGCCAGGAACGGGTTGGCGTTCTGGTAATAGAAGGCCAGGGGGATGCAGATCAGGATCGAGGCGATGAAGAACACCAGGTAGCTGCGATCCTTCAACAGGCCCAAGGCATCCAGGCCCAGCAGCTGTTTGACGCCACCTGCGCTCGCTTGCGCCTTGAGCGGTGCGGTGGCCGGCAACGTGAAGCTGTAGAGTCCCAAGACCAGCGAGGCGATGCCGGCCATCAGGAAAGTATTGCGCAAGCCGCCCGCCGAGATCGCTTCGCGCGAATCCCAGGCAAACACAAAGCTGATCACCACGCCGGCGACGATCCAGCCGATCGTGCCCCACACCCGGATACGGGAGAACTCCAGCGCCGGGTCGCGCATCTGGCGGAACGCCACGGAATTGACCAGGGCCAGGGTCGGCATGTAGATCACCATGTACGCCAGCACGTACGGGTAGAACACGCTGAAATCCGCCGCCGCATACAGCTGATACAACAACACCGCGCCCAACAGATGCAGCACCGCCAGGATGCGTTCAGCATTGAAGTAGCGGTCGGCGATCAGGCCGATCACGAAGGGGGCAATGATCGCTCCCCAGGACTGGGTGGAGAACGCCATGCCGATCTGCCCACCGCTGGAGCCCAGGGTGCTGGACAGAAAGGTCCCCAGGGTGACGAACCAGCCACCCCAGATAAAGAACTGCAGAAACATCATCACGCTCAAGCGTGCGTTCATCGTGGTCATGACAGTCACCGTTTTATTGTTGTTCTTGTGAAGAAAAATGCTCAGGAACGCTATTGTGGCGAGCCGCTGTGGGAGCAAGGCTGGCCCGCGATGGCCGCGCCGCGGTCTAACCGTTGAACCGCGTTTTCGTTCATCGCGGGCCGGCCTTGCTCCCACAATGAGTTTGCTCGCCATAGGGTTTTGGGTTGGGCCGGTTACCTCAACAGGCCCAACAACCGCCGGTTGGAATCTTCATCGGCCGTTACCCCGGCAAAATCGTCAAACGCCTTTCGGGTCTTGCTGATCATGTGTCGCTCAATGAACGCCGCGCCTTCTGCGGCGCCCTGTTGCGAGTCCTTCAGGCAACACTCCCACTCCAACACCGCCCAGCCGCTGAAATCGTATTGGGTCAGTTTGCTGAAGATCGATTTGAAATCGATCTGGCCATCGCCCAGCGAACGGAACCGCCCGGGACGATCAACCCAGCCCTGATAGCCGCCGTACACACCGGAACGGGCGTCGGGCCGGAACTCGGCGTCCTTGACGTGGAACATGCGGATACGCTCGTGATAGCGATCGATGAAGCCCAGGTAGTCCATCTGCTGCAGGAGCAGATGGCTGGGGTCGTAGAGAATCGCTGCCCGAGGGTGATGATCGACGGCCTGCAAAAAGCGCTCGAACGAGGCGCCATCGTGCAGGTCCTCACCCGGATGGATCTCGTAGCACAGGTCAACACCGGCTGCGTCGAAGCAGTCCAGAATAGGCAACCAGCGTCGGGCCAGTTCGGCGAATCCCTGCTCCACCAGGCCAGAGGGGCGTTGCGGCCACGGGTACAGGTACGGCCACAACAGCGCACCGGAAAACGTCGCATGGGCGGTGAGGCCCAGTCGCTGGCTGGCGCGGGCGGCGAGCTTCAATTGCTCTATCGCCCATTCGGTCCGCGCCTGGGGCTGACCGCGCAGATGGGCCGGGGCGAAGTCGTCGAACAGTGCGTCGAACGCCGGATGCACCGCCACCAACTGGCCTTGCAGGTGCGTCGACAACTCACTGATCTGGACACCGGCCTGGGCACAAATGGCCTTGAGTTCGTCGCAGTAGTCCTGGCTCTCGGCGGCGCGGGCCAGGTCGATGTATTGCGTGCCCGACGTCGGCAGTTGAATGGCCTTGTAACCTTGTGCGGCCGCCCATTGGGCGATGTTCGCCAGGGTGTCGAACGGCGCGTCGGCGGACATGAACTGCGCCAGGAAAATACCTGGGCCACGCAGGCCTGTCGGTGTTTGGGCAATGGGATTCACGGCGGGGCTCTCCTGATTCATTGTGTGCAGGCCAGTGCGGTCCACTTGGTATCGCCGCGATGGTTGGCAATGGCCGCTTCGATAAAGGCCATGCCCCGCAGACCGGTTTCGATGCCGGGTACGCCGGGGGCGTCTGGCCCTGGCGCGGCGGCCCGTATGGCACGGGCAAAATCGCCATAGAGGTTGGCCATGGCTTCCAGATAACCTTCAGGATGCCCGGCCGGCAGCCGCATCCGTTGGCGGGCGGCCTCACACAGCCAGGACTGGCCCACACCGGACCGCAAGACTCGCAAGGGTTGGTCGATGGGACGATGGATCAGGCTGGCCGGTTCTTCCTGGCGCCATTCCAATCCACCCTTATCGCCATACAGACGGATTTTCAGCGGGTTCTCTTCACCTGCGCAGACCTGACTGGCAATCAGCACGCCGCTGGCACCACCGGCCATGCGCAACAGCATCGCCGCGTCGTCGTCCAGTTGCCGACCCGGGATGTGGGTGCCCAACGCCGCGCATATCTGCTCGATGGGTTGGTCGGCGACGAACTCCACCAGGGAAAACGCATGGGTGCCGATGTCGCCAATGCAACCACCCAACCCTGACTGTTGAGGATCGTCGCGCCAACCGGCCTGTTTGTTGCCTTGCCCGGCGACGTCCTGACTGAGCCAGCCCTGGGGGTATTCGACCAGCACTTTGCGCACCGCACCGATCACGCCGGTACGCACCATCTCTCGGGCCTGCCAGACCATCGGATAACCCAGGTAGGTGTGAGCCAGGCCGTAGAGCCGGCCGCTGCTTTGAAGCACTTGCTTGAGGGCCAGCAACTCACGCAGGTTCATAGCGGCGGGCTTTTCACTGAACACATGAAAACCCGCCTTCAGCGCCTGGTTGGCGATGGGGGCGTGCAGATGATTGGGAGTGACGATGACCAGCAGTTCCATGCGCAAGTGGGCCGGCAGCGCCGCTTCGCTGTCGAGCATGCCTTGCCAATCGCTGTAGCAACGGGACGCGGCCAGCCCCAGGGCCGCGCCGGTCTGCTGATTGTTGTGCGCATCACGGCTGAACGCACCGCACACCAGTTCAAAACCACCGTCCAGACCCGCGGCCTGACGGTGGGCCTGGCCGATGAAAGCGCCCTCTCCACCGCCGACAAAGCCCATTCTTATTTTGGCTGCTACAGGATTCATCGCGACTCTCTTATGCTGGGACTGATGACAATGTAACCGGTTACATCATGGCGGAAATCTAGGCTCAGTTTTGCGGCATGTCAAACCCGTTGGCACATGCATGAGCATTTGTGCGACGCGCAACCTGCGGTAAGCTCCCCAACCGTGCCGGCATTCCTGGCGCCGAATCGAGGTGATTTTGTCCAATATCCGTGAAGTAGCCCGGCTGGCCGGAGTTTCGGTGGCCACGGTTTCCAGAACGCTGAAATCTCCCGAACGGGTGCTGCCCCAGACTCGCGACAAGGTTAACGCGGCGGTGGAACAGGCCGGTTATCGGCCCAACCTGATGGCCGTGCAGTTTCGCTCCCGGAGAACCGGCAACCTGGTGATTCTGGTCCCGACCATCGCCAACACCTTTTTCGCCCGGGTCATCAGCGGGGCCCAGCAGGCTGCGCAGGCGGCCGGTTATCGACTGCTGTTGTGCGACACCCAGGGTCAGGAAGAGATCGAGCGCGAATTTGCCGCCCTCGTCTACGCGCACCAAGCCGACGGGGTGATCCAGTTGCGCGCGAGCAACCCTTTCGAATCGCTTCCCGCGGGCGCCGAATCCTTGCCGCTGGTCAACGCCTGCGAAGTGGTCAAAGGCGCCCCCTACCCGACCATCAGCCTCGACAACCGGGCCGCCGCCCAGGCCATGACCGAACACCTGATCGGGCTCGGCCACCGGCGCATCGGCATCATCAAAGGGCCCCGAAGCAGTCCCCTGACCCTGGACCGCGTAGCCGGTTATCAGGATGCACTGCACCAAGCCGGTATCGCCGCAGACCCTGGCCTGATCTGTCACGGCGACTTCACGTTGAAGGCCGGTTACGACGGGGCCGGCGCGATGCTGGAGCTGGCCGAGCGCCCCAGCGCGCTGTTTTGTGAAAACGACGAGATGGCCATTGGCGCGCTCAAGCGCATCAAGCAAATGGGGTTGCGGGTGCCCGAGGACATTTCACTGGTGGGTTTTGATGACATTCCTTTCGCCGCCTACTGTGATCCGCCGCTGACCACTCTCTCACAACCTGCCGAAACCTTCGGCCAGCGGGCGGTGCAAATGCTGATCGCCCTGATCGAGAAAACACCGCTTGCCGAACGGCATGTCGTGCTGCCGTTCGAGTTGACCGTGCGCGGCAGCAGCGCCGCGCCAGGCCCGGCGTTTAACAAGGATGCTTGAAAAAAACGACGCCCATCACCTTTTGATGCGCTATTGACTCGCCACCTGCCGGTCCGTTTCGACTACAGTGGCACTACTCTGCATAAAGCCATAACAAGACGGAGAGTTTCCCATGCGAGTCAACAAGCGCTTCACCCTTCTGGCCGCCGCGGCAGCATTGGTGGTCACGACCACAGCCCAGGCAGCACCGGTGTACATCAACATCCTGACGGGGGGCACCAGCGGGGTTTACTACCCGATCGGGGTCGGCCTGTCGCAGATTTACAGCAACGGGATCGAAGGCTCCAAGACGTCGGTACAGGCCACCAAGGCCTCGGTGGAAAACCTCAACCTGCTGCAGGCCGGTCGCGGTGAGCTGGCGCTGGCGCTGGGCGACTCGGTGGCGGACGCCAAGAACGGCGTGGAAGATGCCGGTTTCAAAGCCCCTCTGACCAAACTGCGGGCCATCGCCGGCGCCTACCCCAACTACATCCAGATCGTTGCCAGCCAGGAGTCGGGTATCAAGACCCTGGCCGACCTCAAGGGTAAATCCATCTCCGTGGGGGCGGCCAAATCCGGTACCGAGCTCAACGCGCGGGCCATCCTCAAGGCCGCAGGGTTGAGCTACAGCGACATGAAGGTCCAGTACCTGCCGTTCGCCGAATCGGTAGACCTGATCAAGAACCGTCAACTGGATGCCACGCTCCAGTCCTCCGGGCTTGGGATGGCGGCCATTCGTGACCTGGCCTCGACCATGGCGCTCAACTACGTGTCGATCCCGGCAGACGTGGTGGCGAAGATCGGCAACCCGGCCTACCAGAGCGCAAATATCCCGGCCAATACCTACGACGGCCAGGCCGAAGCCGTGCCGACCGTGGCCATCACCAACATCCTGGTCACCCGCGCGGACGTCTCGGACGAGGTGGCCTACCAGATGACCAAGCTGATGTTCGATAACCTCACCCGCCTGGGCAACGCCCATTCGGCGGCCAAGGACATCAAGCTGGAAAATGCCGCGAAGAACCTGCCTATCCCTCTGCATCCCGGTGCCGAGCGCTACTACAAGGAAGTCGGCGCGCTGTAGACCGACCCGGTGCAGCGGCGATGATCGCCGTTGCACCCTCCTGGTTCGCACCTTCGATGTAGACAAGAGGCTTTCAGTTAATGAGTGAAATTCAGCACGGTCTTCCCTCCGACCCACGAGACTGGCCCAAGACGCTGTTCTACGTGGCCCTGCTGTTTTCTGTATTCCAGATCATCACCGCCGCCTTCTCCCCCATTTCCAGCCAGGTGCTGCGTGCCGTGCACGTGGGTTTCCTGTTGTGGGTGGTGTTCCTCAGTTACCCCGCCTATGGCGCAAGCCGCCCCTGGCAACCTCTGGCATGGCTGTTGTCCCTGGCCGGCGTGGCCACGGCGGTGTATCAGTGGGTGTTCGAAGCCGACCTGATCCAGCGCTCCGGGGATCTGACGTCCACGGACCTCATCATCGGTATCATTTTGATCGTGCTGGTGTTCGAAGCGGCCCGACGGGTGATGGGGATTGCCCTGCCGCTGATTTGCGGGCTGTTCCTGGCCTATGGGCTGTTCGGAGAATACCTGCCAGGCGACCTGGCCCATCGCGGCTACGGCTTCGATCAGATCGTCAATCAGTTATCCTTCGGCACCGAAGGCCTGTACGGCACGCCCACCTACGTATCGGCCACCTACATTTTCCTGTTCATTCTGTTCGGTTCCTTTCTTGAAAAGGCCGGAATGATCAAGCTGTTCACCGACTTTGCCATGGGCCTGTTCGGCCACAAGCTCGGCGGCCCGGCCAAAGTGGCGGTTGCCTCCTCTGCCTTGATGGGCACCATTACCGGTTCGGGCATCGCCAACGTGGTGACCACCGGGCAATTCACCATCCCGCTGATGAAACGCTTCGGCTACAAGGCCGCGTTTGCCGGCGGCGTGGAAGCCACCTCGAGCATGGGCAGTCAATTGATGCCGCCGATCATGGGCGCCGTGGCGTTCATCATGGCCGAGACCATCAACGTGCCATTTGTTGAAATCGCCAAAGCGGCGTTGATTCCCGCGTGCCTGTACTTCGGCTCGGTGTTCTGGATGGTTCACCTGGAAGCCAAGCGCTCCAACCTCAAGGGCTTGCCCAAAGACCAATGCCCCAGCGCGCTGGGCGCCGTCAAAGAGAACTGGTACCTGCTGATCCCACTCGCCGTGCTGATCTACCTGCTGTTCTCCGGTCGCACGCCGCTCTTTTCCGGCATGGTCGGACTGGCACTCACTGCCATCGTGATTCTCGGCTCGGCGATCATTTTGCGGGTGTCGAGCTTTGCAATGCGCTGCGCTTTCTGGATCGCCCTGGGCATCTTGTGCGTGGGCTTTTTCCAGTTAGGCATTGGCGTCATATTTGCGGTGATCGCAGTGTTGGTGGCGATCTGCTGGTTCATCAAAGGCGCACGGGAAACCCTGACGGTTTGCCTGCACGCACTGGTGGACGGCGCACGACATGCGGTGCCGGTGGGGATTGCCTGCGCCCTGGTGGGGATCATCATCGGCGTGGTGTCGTTGACCGGTGTGGCGTCGACCTTCGCCGGCTACATCCTGGCCATCGGCAAGGACAACCTGCTGCTGTCGCTGATCCTGACCATGCTCACCTGCCTGGTGCTGGGCATGGGCATCCCGACCATTCCCAATTACATCATCAC
This sequence comes from Pseudomonas sp. P105, assembly GCF_032614175.1. Taxonomy (NCBI): domain Bacteria; kingdom Pseudomonadati; phylum Pseudomonadota; class Gammaproteobacteria; order Pseudomonadales; family Pseudomonadaceae; genus Pseudomonas; species Pseudomonas sp. P105. The sequence continues at coordinate 2,294,801 of NZ_CP126693.1, read as the reverse complement.
CAGTTCGATCGCCGCGCCCGCCCTGCTGGAACTGGGCGTGCCACTGATCGTGTCGCACATGTTCGTATTCTATTTCGGCATCCTCGCCGACCTGACGCCGCCGGTCGCGCTGGCCTGCTTCGCCGCTGCGCCCATTGCCAGGGAAACGGGGCTGAAAATCAGCTTCTGGGCGGTGCGCATCGCCCTTGCCGGTTTTGTCATTCCATTCATGGCGGTCTATAACCCGGCACTGATGCTCCAGGGCGACAGCCTATGGATGACCGCTTACATGCTGATCAAGACGATGCTGGCGGTCGGGCTGTGGGGCATGGCGTCCACCGGCTACCTGCAACAGAAAATGCCGATCTGGGAACGCCTGATGTGTTTTGCCGCCGGGGCTTTGCTGGTCGTGGCGCTGCCGCTGACCGATGAGATCGGCTTCGTGCTGGGGGCTCTGCTGATCTTTCAACACGTATGGCGCTCGCGGCGCACCGGACGGGCCTTGGCGTGATCGGTTTGTGCCTGGGCCTGGCCGGTGCGGTCTGGGCCCAGCTTCCTGTCACGGATTTCACCCTGGCGTGGAATCACACCATCGAGAAAATCCGCTGGGAGGAAGATTACCGCGTGACTGAACAAGGCCTGGTTCTGGGCGAAGCCAGGGTCAAGGGCAACGGCGCCGGCATGGAAGTTCCGGACGGTGCCCGGTTGAAAAACGGCAGCTGGCACTATCAGCGCCAGTTGCCGCCCCTGCAACCGCTGAAACTGGGGCGAACACCCGAAGCGGGTGATTACCAGTTGTGCGTCGACGGGGCTTGCCAGCCGATGAGCCACTGGCTCGGGCCGCCCAAGGCAAGTCAGCCAACGGTGGAATTGTGGAGTTGCGGATAACCAGGTCCCCTGGTCCCCTGGTCCAAACAGAACTCTGTGGCGAGGTTTTTTTGTGGGAGCAAGCCTTGCTCCCACAACTGCCCCCTCACCACAATCAAACCCAGGGTCTGAAGGTCAGTCACTCACGCAAACGTCGCCCCACGGGTATTCACAAACAGTGCATACAACGAGTGGCTGCCGGCCATGAACAGGCGATTACCCTCCCGTCCGCCGAAGCAGACGTTAGGGCAACGCTCCGGCAGGGAGATGTGGCCGATAGCCTTGCCCTCGGGGTTGAACACTCGCACACCGTCGAGCTTTTCCAGGTCGGCCTTGGGATCGCCATTCCCGCCCCACCCGCACCAGAGGTTGCCACTCTCGTCGCATTTGAGCCCATCGATGGCCGCGTAATCCAAGCCTTCGATGTGCTTGCGCCGTTCGCCCAGGGTGCCATCGTCCTTGACCGTGATCGCCCACACCAGGCGGTTCGGCTTGGCCCGGCCTTCGACCACGTAGAGGATCTTCTCGTCTGGCGAAAAGCACAGGCCGTTGGGCCCTGCCATGTCGTCGATCACTCGCGTGACCTTGCCGGTTTCACCGTCGATGCGATACACCGCGTGGGGCTGGGCAGGGGCGACTTTATGCCCTTCGTAGTTGTTGCCGGTCTGGAACGGTGGATCGGTGAACCAGACAGAACCGTCGCGCTTGCACACGATGTCATTGGGCGAGTTGAAAGGCTTGCCCTCGAAACTGTCCGCCAGCACGGTGATGGTGCCGTTGTGCTCGGTGCGGGTGACGCGCCGGCCTTCAGTCGACGTGGTGGAGCCTTCGCAAACCAGCAAGCGCCCTTGGCGATCGCGGCACAGGCCGTTGGAAAAGTTGGAGTTCTCGCGGTAAACCGACAGGCTGTCGGTGACTTCATCCCAGCGCATGATGCGGTTGTTGGGAATGTCACTGACCAGCAAATAACGACCGTCGCCGACCCACACCGGCCCTTCCGCCCAGCGCAGGCCGCTGGCGAGCTTTTCAACACTGGCGTTGAACAGCCGCAGGTCCATGAAGCTGGGGTCGAGGATCTTGATCAGCGGGTCAGGGTAGCGCTGGCTCAAGGGTTCTGCCTGAGTCAGCCCGGGCAGGTTGCCCAGGGTTGCGGCGGCGGCCGAAACCACCAAGGATTTTTTCAGGAATACCCGGCGGCCCTGATGGGCAGTCGTTGCAGGTTGCGAAGCATCCATCGTGCGTCTCCGTTAATTATTATTGGACGGCGACGACAGTTTTACTCCGTGATAGGACATCGTACAAGTATGCGCTCTGCCCTGTGCAAGAAAAAATTCAGTTGGCGTGGAGCGGGATCCGTACGGTGAAGGTGGTGCCCGATCTGGCCTTGGAATGAACCTCGATAGTGCCCTTATGGGCGGATACGATGGCGGACGCGATGTGCAGGCCCAGCCCGAGCCCAGCCGCAGAGCCATACTGCATGTCACCGCTGCGCAATTGCCGGACCATCGGGTTGAAGATGCTGGCAATGGCGTCCTTCTCGATAAGCTTGCCCTGGTTGTTGATGGCAATCACCGCCGTATCCTCTTCGGTACTCAATGAAACAGTAATCGGCGCACCCTCGCTGCCATGCTGGACGGCATTGCCAATCAGGTTGGCGAACACTTGCTCCATACGCGCCTGATCAAACAGGCCTTCCAGGGCGCCCGTCGTTTCAAAGATGATTCTGCTTTCCGGATGATAGGCCCGCGCCTCTTCCACCATGCCCTCGCAGGCCGCTACCAGGTCACCGTTGAAGCGCTGCACCGGAATGCCCGCCCCCAGTTGGGTACGAGTAAAGTCCAGCAGGTCGCCGACAATCTTGTTGGCTCGTTTGACGCTGGTGTAGATGCGCGAGGAGATTTTGGTGGCTTTGGCGGGCAGGTCGCCTGCCCGCAGCAGCACTTCGGAACTCAGCAGGATCGCGCCCAGGGGGCTGCGCAAGTCATGCCCCAGAATCCCGAGGAAGATATTGCGGCCCGCATCGACGGCGCCCGAATAGCTGACCACGGACTCCGCCAGGGCCTGGTCTACGGCCTCGTTGAAGCGGATCACGTCGGACACCACTTGCTCGTGGTCCAGTTGGGTCTGCGGCATCCAGAGCATCAGCACGCTGGTGCGCAGCGCCCGGTATTCCGAAACCATCTGCTCCACCGTAAACCCCGAGGACTGGCGAATGACCGCATGGGTTTCGGCTGCAGTTTCCGCCTCTGCCGCCGGCGCATCGCCCTGGGACTTGGCGATCTGCTCCTTGACGGTTTGCGAAGTGCGCAGGTCAGCGGCAATGGTGCGCAGCATCTGCTCGGCGTGATCGCGCAGAGCCACCGAATCCATGCCATGGGAGGCGGGTGTGATGGTTTTGGCGAAGTCTTCCCACGCCTGAAGAATCGGCTCGATATTGTCGAGGATGAAATCAGCCAGGCGCATGGGTTGCTCCGCACAAAGGGATTATCGAGGGTCAGTGACGCAACAACGCATGGGCTGCCGGCCTCGGTTCCATTGTTGTACAGCAAACCGAGGGGGCTTTGTGATTCATCGTGGCGCGCGCGCAGCTGGCGCCACACCGCGTAGGCGCTTGAATGAACAGCCTTGCGCCAAAATAGGGCACTTGTCTCTTGCAACGCTATACGGTACAAATCCCTTTTGATGTTGTACGACAACCTATAACTATATTAGCCGTTCCGAAGCGTCTTGCTTCGGCGGCCTCCCTTTGAGACCCCCTGCCATGACCCGCTCCACGGCTGCACCTGACACCCCCACTCCGCTCCCTCGGCACCTCGCCGTGCTGGTTCTGCTGTGCATGGGATGTGCCTTCGCCGGCAACCATGTCGCCGCCAGGGCAGCATTTGATGACGGTGCCGGGGTCTTGCTGGCGATCCTGCTGCGCTCGGGCGGCACCTTGCTGGTGCTGGCCGCAATGGTGCTCTGGCAACGCCAGAACCTGCGCCTGCCGCAGGGGGTCTGGCGCTGGCAATTGGCTCTGGGGCTGTTGATTGCCGCCCAGAGTCTGTGCCTGTATTCCGCCGTGGCTCGGGTCCCGGTCGCCCTGGCGCTGTTGGTGGGCAATGTCTTTCCGATCCTCTTGGCGTTGCTGACCTGGGCGCTCGGCGGGCCACGCCCGACCGCGCGCACTGCCGCGTTGATGGGCATGATTCTGGTTGGCCTGGTGTTCGTGCTGGAAGTACCGGCCCGGCTGTCATCGCAAGAAAGCGTCGGCCCGCAGTGGTTGCTGGGCGTGGGCTTGGCCTTTTGTGCCGCCTGCGTGTTCGCCTGCGCGCTATGGATCACCGATCACAAACTGTCCCAGGTGCGCGGGTCGGTCCGCAGCCTGCTGACCATTTTCATCGTGTTCAGCAGCGTCAACCTCGCCGGCCTGACCGGCGCCCTTCCCGGTGGCTTCGACCTGCCGGCCACCAGCACCGGCTGGTTTGCCCTGGCGACCCTGGTGGTGCTCTATGGCACCGGGTTTATCGTGCTATTCATTTCCGTGCCCCGCCTGGACATGCCGCGCAACGCCCCGGTGATGAACATCGAACCGCTGGCGACCCTGCTGATCGGCTGGCTGGTGCTGGACCAGATGCTCAACCCGGGCCAGGTGATTGGCGGCGCGATTGTGGTCACCGGCATCGTATTGCTGACGTATCGCAAGGTCGAGCGCATCAAGGCACCGGTTGCCGAAGCCGCTGGACGCAGCTGAAACACATCAGCATCCATCGCCGCTGTGTGAGAGCAAAAGCTGCTCCCACACACGCTTCAGGCCGGCCGACGCACCGCCCTCACCTTCGCGCTATTGCCACCGCCGCAAAAGAACCGCTCGCCGCCGTCTGACTCAAGCCCCGACACGCCAATCCCCGGCGGCATGGTCACGCTTTCCAGCACTTCTGCGGTTTGCGGGTCGATGCGCCGCAGATCGCTTTCATCGTTTTCCCAGGTGCCGTGCCAGAGTTCGCCGTCGACCCAGGTCACGCCCGTGACGAAGCGGTTGGATTCGAGGGTGCGCAGGATCTTGCCAGTGGAGGGATCGATCTGGAGGATTTTGCGCGCCTTGTACTGGCCGACCCAGAGTGATCCTTCGGCCCAGGCCAGTCCTGAATCATCACCACTATTGGGCGCCGCAATGGTCGCCAGTACCTGGCCGTTGCGCGGGTCGATCTTGCGAATGGTGTCTCCGGCGATCTGGAACAGGTGTTCACCGTCAAAAGCCGTTCCGGCGTTTGCCGGAACGTCCAGCGAACGCAACGTCTGCCCGCTGGCCGGATCGAGGGCATGCAGCTTGTCGCCGGAAGCGAACCAGACGAGCTCGCCGTCATGACTGACACCATGCACGCAATCGACGCCGGGAAAAGGGCCGTATTCACGCAGGATCTGCGCATCTGAACGTTTCATCTTGCAAGCCTCCTCGTTGGGGTGTGACTGCATCCTAACCATCGGGCAGCAGCGCGGTGAGTAACAATACCGTCGTGAATCCGGGCAACGGTGGCGCCAGCCAGCGACAGGCCCGCCCACGCCCGACCGACTGCACCTTGCCGGACGCGGCCAGCGTGTCGAGGGCCCGTTGCACGGTGCGCTGGCTGACCTCCAGGGCCAGCGCCAGGGCGGAACTGGACCAGGATTGGCCATCGGCCAGCAACGCCAGCACTGCGGCGTGGGGCTCTTCTACAGGACGCGCCAGCACCACCACTTCGCCCTCCCTGCGCGGCACCAGAGCAAACCCACGCCGGGTCGCCGTCACCTCGGCCAGCGGGCGCAGCGCCACCCGCAAGCGCCCGACTTCAACACGCAGTCGGGCGCGATGGGAATCATCCGTCAGTTTCAAGCCAAAGGCCTGGGCAACGAGGGATTCCCTGGACACATCGGCAGGCCAGGCTTGAGCCAATTGCCTGGCGAGGGTGAACAACACCGGGCGCCTGGCAAGAGAGATCCGCAGGCTCGCCCTGTTCACGCCATTGCGACATGCGTCCACCACCAACGCGTCGCTGGACAGGAGTGCTTCAACCTCCTCAAGGGTCAGCAAGCGCTCCTCGCCCCCTGCAATCAGACGCGCCGCCGGAGCCTGCAGGACGCCCCAGGCGCTTTCGACTTCGGCAGTCAGCGCGCCAATGCCGGCTTGTCGCGCAGCCTGGGTGGCACGTTCAAGTGCCGCCCGTGCGGTTTTCGTTCGTAACCGCCGCATGGCGATGCCCGCCACCACCAGTTCGCAAGCGGCTCTGGACGGCGGTGGAAGACAGCCCGGGTCAAGGTCAACCAGCCTCGCCTCGGCCTCGTCGAGATGGCCTAGCAGCAGTAAGCGGCGGATTTCGATTGAGCGTGCGTGGGCGACGTTCGTCCGGTCGCCCTGGCGTTCAAGCACCGCCCGCGCAGCCTCCAGGCGCTTCACCGGCCAAGCCAGATCACGGGACGCCAGGGCGATCTCCCCTTCGGCCACCACGCACCGCGCCTGTGCCACGGCCTCCCGGGGCCCGAAGGCCCGAGCCGCCCGCCGCATCAGCACCCTGGCCCGCTCCAGCTCGCCCAACTGCGCCATGGCAATGCCGCGAAGCGCCAAGGCCGGCGCATCGTCACGCAGGGAAACGCGATTGAGCGCGGCCACCGGATCCCCCGCCGCCAGTGCTCGTGCTGCGGCGCTGATCAACGCATCCGATGCCATCGTCCGGTTTCCCTCGCCACAGGTTTGGGTGTCGCGGTCAGAGACGGATTTCCCCCGCCGGCAGCACATCGATCCGCGACACCGCGCTGCTCAGGCGTCCCAGCCGGTTGTTGTGGTTGGCAATGATCTGCTCGGCCGCCATGCTGCCGTTGTCCACGGTGGAATGGGCGTCCGCGGCCAGCACCACGTCGTAACCCAGGGCATGGGCCTGACGTACGGTGGCGTTGACGCAATAGTCGGTTTGCAACCCGCAGATCACCACGCGATCAATCATCCGCGCTTGCAGCAGCGACAGCAGATCGGTCTGGTAGAAGGCGTCCGGCGTGGTCTTGCGTACTCGCAGGTCATCCGGTGCGGTCAACAGGCCGTCGGCCAGTTGCCAGGCGCTGGAACCATAAGTCAGCGCCCCCTCCAGCTCTTCGTGCTGGATCAGGATCACCGGCAAGCCGACGGCCCTGGCCCTGGCGCTGAGCTCGTTGATTGTCCGGATCATGCGTGGGCTGTCGAAACACTCCTCTTGGCCGCTGCACAGCGCGCTCTGGACATCGATGATCAGCAATGCGGTGTTCATGACGTTCCTCTTCAAAACGTGTTGGATCCCGACAACAGATTAACAACCTGGCGATCATTCCCTGTCGCGGATCGCGTCAAAACACTAGGCAGTATGGCCCGGTTTGCGTAGTACGCCTGTTCGCCGTCGCTTGGGTGACGCAAAAGCCAGGTTTGGGATAGGCTCGTGCGGCTCATCCCCCACCGCACAAGGACATTGCCGATGACGCTACGAATCGAACGTACGGACACCCCCACCGCAGAAGACCGCGAGGCGATCCTCGTCCCGCTGCGCGCCTACAACACGGCCAAGACCGGCGGGACGGTGCCTGAGTTGGTCGCCTGGCTGGTGCGCGACGAACACAGCGGCGAAACCGTGGGCGGGCTCTACGGTCGAGTGTTCTTTCAATGGTTTTATATCGAGTTGCTGGTGGTGCCGGAACAGGCCCGTGGCCAGGGCACCGGTTCGACGTTGATGCAGATGGCCGAAGACTTTGCCCGAGAGAAAAACTGCGTGGGCATGTGGCTGGACACCTTCGACTTCCAGGCGCCCGCGTTCTACAGGCAACTCGGCTTCACGGAAATCGGCCAGATCGACGATTACCCGCCGGGCCACCAGCGCTTCTTCTTCCAGAAGCGCCTGAGCCAGACCGAGTGAAATACAGGCTATTGTGGACTTACTCGCGATAGCGGTGGGTCAACTGCGGTGATGTGGGCTGTGCCAGCCTCATCGCGAGCAGGCTCGCTCCCATATGGGTTGCGAGTGTTCACAGGATCTGCAAACGACACAAAAACCTGTGGGAGCGAGCCTGCTCGCGATAGCAGTGCAAGTGGTCTACAGACAAGTCGCCAACGCCGCCAACCGACGCTTGGCAACAAAGTCGTCATGCCGGGCGTAGTAGTTCAGCGCCGTGCCGGAAGCGCTGGTTTGCAGATCCACAAACGACTCAGCCGAGCGGGTGTACACGGTCATGCCACCCGTCTTGCCGGGTTGCAGATAGGCACCGGCATCGACGCCAAACACAGCTTCGTCCTGCCAGGAAAACTGCACACACTCGGCCACCACCTGCTGCGGTTTGTCCGAAGTCAATGTCTTATAGGGTGCTTGAGTACGGGCCTGGTTCATCGCCGAACCCGCGCAGCCAACCAGCAACGTTGCGGCCACGGCCACCATCAGCATTCGCATTGCGTTCACTCATAGAGAAAAAAACCGACTGTAGCACTGCGACCTGGGCCTTCATGCTGCTTTACTGAAATTTATACGCGACACCGGGCGATGATTCGCGCAACCTGTCGCGCCATTGCCACTTGCCCGCGCGGAACAGCCCATGACACCCAATGCCGAGTTCTACAAACCCAGCACCGAATACGCTGACAAACTGATCAGCCAGATCGGCCAGACCCCGGCCTGGATCGCCAAGCGAATCGGCGTCACCGACAAGCGGATTCGCTACATCCTCGACGGCGAACGCACCGTCAAGGGCGAAACCACGCCGATACAGATGACCTACACCGAACAGTTCGCCCTCGAATGCCTGGCCGCTGCGGCCAAGGCCAGCAAGAAACAACCCCCGGCACCCAAGGAGTGACCATGGCGGCAACCGAACAGCAACATGAACGAGCGCTGGAAAAATTTCTCGATGCACGCCCCGACCTGCGCGTCGAGCTGGACAACCTCAACCCGCTGTTGGCCCAGGCCAAGGGCGAGACCGCCGCGCAATATCGCGCCCAGCGCTTGCATGAAGCATTCGAAGCCGAGGCTGAGCATCAGGGCCTGTTCGCTTGGGAACTGACCCTGCAACTGACCGCCACCTCGCCCCAGGACTATGAAAACCAGCGCATGGAAGTCCACAAGGAGGTGGCGCAGATGGCGGGGATGGAGTGGGCGGAATATTGCGAGTTGAATGGTCTCAAAAACCAAGGCTGAGTACTTCCTGTGGCGCTCGCCCCTTTCCTGGCAATCGCCCCCCCGTCCATAAAGCTTTATCATGGCCGCAGTTTTGCTGATCGGGTCTGTCATGAAGTTTGCCATCGCGTTGTTTTCCGCCGCCCATGCGCCCTCCTCGCGCCGCGCCCTGTTGTTTGCCCAGGCCGCGCTGGCCGGTGGGCATGAAATCGTGCGGCTGTTCTTCTATCAGGATGGCGTCTATAACGCTGCCGACAGCCTCGTAACGCCCCAGGATGAACAAGATCTGCCCCGACAGTGGCGCGCCTTTGTCAGCGACAACCAGCTCGACGGCGTGGTTTGCATCGCAGCGGCGTTGCGCCGTGGCGTGCTGAACGATGAAGAGGCCCAGCGCTACCAGCGTTCGGCGGTCAGCGTCAGTGCGCCCTGGGCCTTGTCCGGCCTGGGCCAGTTGCATGATGCGATCCAGGACGCCGACCGCTTGATCTGTTTTGGAGGCGCGTAATGGCCAAATCCTTGTTACTCATCAGCCGCCAGGCTCCCTGGTCGGGCCCCGGGGCCCGGGAAGCGCTGGACATCGTGCTGGCCGGCGGCGCGTTCGACCTGCCCATCGGCCTGCTGTTCCTCGACGACGGCGTCTTTCAGCTCGCCAACGGCCAGAACGCCAAGGCGCTCCAGCAAAAGGACCTGAGCGCGAACTTGCAGGCGTTGCCCATGTTTGGCGTCGAGGACCTCTACGTCTGCGCCGACAGTGCCGCCGAACGTGGCGTCGCAACCGCTGCCCTGGCGCTGGACGAGCTGAAAATACTCAGCGCGCCGCAGATCGCCGCGCTCATTGATCGTTATGACCAGGTGATCACCCTCTGATGTCGACTTTGCATGTGTTGTCTCATTCCCCCTTCGGCGATAGCCGCTTCGCCAGTTGCCTGCGGGTACTGGGCGAGCAGGACGCACTGCTGCTGTGCGGCGACGCGACATACGCCTTGGGAGCCGCCGCGGTGCCGTTTGCAGAACTGCAGCGCAGAGGCCTGAAGCTTTTCGTGCTTGGCGAAGACGCACAAGCCCGGGCCCTGGACATTCCGCAATGGGCCGAGGCCATCGACTACCCGGCGTTCGTCGCGCTATCGGTCCACCATGACAAGGTCAACACCTGGTTATGAACGTGCTGAACGTGGGCCAACGCGCCATTGCGCTGGACAAGGACGGCTACCTGGCCGATCTCAATGACTGGTCGGCCGAAGTCGCCACAGCCCTGGCGGCCGCCGAAGACATCGAATTGGGCCCCGAACACTGGGAGGTCCTCGAACTGCTGCGCGGCTTCTACAACGAATTCCAGCTCTCCCCCGCGACCCGGCCGCTGATCAAGTACACGGCGCTGAAACTGGGCGCCGACAAGGGCAACAGCCTGCACCTGAACCGATTGTTCAAAGGCACCCCCGCCAAACTCGCCGCCAAGCTGGCGGGCCTGCCCAAACCGACGAACTGCTTATGACCGACTTCCCATCGCTGACCCTTGAGACCCCGGCCGAACATCCGTTCGCCCAATTCGTGCGCATCCTCGGCAAAGGCAAGCGCGGCGCCCGTGACCTGACCCGCGAAGAAGCGCGGCAAGCCATGGGCATGGTGCTGGACGAGCAAGTCGAGGACACCCAGCTCGGCGCCTTCCTGATGCTATTGCGGCACAAGGAAGAAAGCGCCGAAGAAATGACCGGTTTCACCCAAGCCTTGCGTGAGCGCCTGCAGACCCCAGCGTTGGCGGTGGATCTGGACTGGCCGACCTACGCCGGCAAGAAGCGTCATTTACCGTGGTACCTGCTGGCGGCCAAATGCCTCGGGCAGAACGGTGTGCGGATTTTCATGCATGGCGGCGGCGCGCATACGGCGGGCCGGCTCTACACCGAACAACTGCTTGGCTTCCTGAACATCCCCCTGTGCCGCGACTGGCAGCAGGTTGGCGCAGCGCTGGACGACGGTGGCCTGGCCTTCATGCCATTGGTGGACTGGGCACCGCAGATGCAACGGATGATTGACCTGCGCAACACCCTGGGCTTGCGTTCACCGATCCATTCCCTGGCGCGGATCCTCAACCCCCTGGGCGCCCGTTGCGGGCTGCAAAGCATTTTCCATCCGGGCTACCAGGCGGTCCACCGCGATGCCAGCGGTTTGCTGGGAGACACCACCATCGTGATCAAGGGCGACGGTGGCGAGATCGAGATCAACCCGGACGCCGACAGCCACCTGTATGGCACCCGCGACGGTGTGAGCTGGGATGAGGAATGGCCGCGACTGGCCGAACAGCGCCACGTCAAACCGCAAAGCCTCGACCCTGAGCACCTCAAAGCCATCTGGCGAGGCGATGTTGAAGACAGCTACCCGCAACTGGCGCTGATCGCCACCATGGCCCTGGCCTTGCGCGGCCTGGGTCTGGCTCGGGAAGACGCGTTAGAGCAAGCCCGCCAATACTGGGCCGCGCGGGATCGATCGATTTAACCGATCATCAACGCCCAACCTTTGCGCTTTTTGTTCGAACCTATGGGAATAGACTCCTCTCCAACGTTTATTGGTAGAGGAGATCGAGATGGGTTTGTTAGTCGAAGGTCGCTGGCAGGACCAGTGGTATGAAAGCAAGGACGGCACCTTCCAGCGTGAACAGGCGCAACGCCGCCATTGGATCACCGCCGACGGCAGCGCCGGCCCCACGGGCGACAGCGGATTTGCCGCCGAGTCCGGGCGCTACCATTTGTATGTATCCCTGGCCTGCCCCTGGGCCCACCGGACGCTGATCTATCGCAACCTCAAAGGCCTGCAAGACCTGATCGATGTCTCGGTGGTCAGCTACCTGATGCTGGAAAACGGCTGGACCTTCGACAAGCGTCAGGGCTCCACTGGCGACAAACTCGATCACCTGGATTTCCTGCACCAGCGCTACACCGCCGATACGCCGCACTACACCGGTCGCGTCACCGTGCCAGCGCTGTGGGACAAACGGCAACAACGCATCGTCAACAACGAATCAGCGGAAATCATCCGCATGTTCAACAGCGCCTTCGACGGCTTGACCGGAAACGACCTGGACCTCTACCCTGAGCACCTGCGCAACGATATCGATGCATTGAACGAACGCATTTACCCGGCTGTGAACAATGGCGTGTACCGCGCCGGGTTCGCCACCACTCAGGCGGCCTACGAAGAAGCGTTCGATGGTTTGTTCGCTGAGCTGGACCGCTTGGAAGCATTGCTGCAAACCCGACGCTACCTGGCCGGTGAATACCTGACCGAAGCCGATATCCGCCTGTTCACCACCATCATCCGCTTTGACGCAGTGTATTTCGGCCATTTCAAATGCAACCTGCGGCGCATTGCGGATTATCCGAACCTGTCGAACTGGTTGCGGGAGTTGTACCAGTGGCCGGGGATTGCCGAGACTGTGGACTTCACCCATATCCAGCGCCATTACTACGGCAGCCACAAGACCATCAACCCCAACGGAATCGTGCCCAAGGGGCCGGAGCAGGACTTCAGGGTTGCCCATGATCGGGAGCGGTTGAGTGGGAAAGGGATTTGGCTTGGGGCCCGGGATTGATTGTAAGCGGACGCTCAACACACCTTGACGAGGCTTTCGCGTCATTCGGTTTCGATGACAGCTTGTTTTCCCTATGCTTCTCGACTTGCATAAGGATTAGTTGAAACAGGAAAAGGTGTGACGGCATGAGAGCAGATAAATCTTGTCCTGTGGTTCTGCGAGCCCGTGAAAGGCTGGAAATCTTGGCATTTGAGCATCCACAGGCAGGCCTACAACTGGTCAAGGGCAGTGTGGAATCAGGTGAGTCAACCGAATTGGCTGCCGTGCGAGAGCTGATGGAAGAAGCAGGGATTCAATCCTCGGCAGGGCGAAATTTGGGCGAGTGGAGTGCCATTGAAACGGGGCACACGTGGGCATTTCATGAATGTCATGTTGCCCAAGACCTTCCCGATACTTGGGTGCATTTTGCAGAAGATGATGGAGGTCATGAGTTCAGATTTTTTTGGCATCCACTAATGAGTGAGCCTTCTGAAAAATGGCATCAGGTTTTCAAGGATGCTTTAAGCTTTCTCAGGACTACCCTTGCTGAAGTCTAAGTGTGTATCCAGCTCTTCTTGAGTCAGCCAGGCCGGCGCCCACCGATGAGCGATTTCACTTGACCGCTGCGTTGGCAGCCGTGTCAGCACGTCTTTAAGATAAGGAGGGAGTTCTTAGTGGACGATATTTCGATAATCCAAGCGATTATTTCAGATGACCCCGTTCGGTGGCGACTACTTGAAATGGTTCACTCCCTCAATTTGCCAGACTGCTGGATAGGAGCAGGTTTCGTACGAAACGCGGTTTGGGACTATTTGCACGGGCGCAGTTCGTCTCCTGTCTCAACAGACGTCGACGTCATTTGGTTTGATGCTAGGCGTTGCGCCCCAGAGGAAGATGAAGCTCTGGAGACCCTCCTCAGGGGGCTAGATCCGACCGTAATGTGGTCTGTAAAAAACCAAGCCAGAATGCATGTGCAGAATGGCGATGAACCGTACCTTTCTACTACCGACGCAATGCGCTACTGGCCGGAAACCGCAACGGCGGTAGCCGTAAGACTACGAGAGGCAGGTTCATGCGAGATCGCAGCACCGCTGGGACTTGATGATCTATTTGGGTTGGTTATCAGGCCCGCGGGGAGGTTTGCCACGGAGAAAACAAAGATCTATCAAGACCGCTTCAAGGCCAAAAACTGGATGAAGACATGGCCACTGCTCACGCTTGCGTCAGCGCCTTTATCTCCTACCCCTTACGTCGAGGCGACTTAACCGGACGCTTACGATTGATTCGAGATCTTTGTTGCAGTTGAGGGCCTCTTCGCGAGCAAGCCCGCTCCCACATTGGATCGGCGTGGCCTTAACTCTTCGGCTGAACGCGATCAAATGTGGGAGCGAGCCTGCTCGCGATTGGAGCGACACGGTCTGTCTAGACCTGCCCCTGAGCCCCTTCAAACCACGCCAGTTTCTCGCGCAGTTGCACCACTTCCCCAACGATCACCAGGGTTGGTGCATGAACCTCATGCTCGGCCACCAGTTTCGGCAAATCTGCCAGGGTGCCGGTAAACACCCGCTGGTTGGAGGTGGTGCCTTGCTGAATCAGCGCCGCCGGTGTGTCCGCCGCGCGACCGTGCTTGATCAACTCGTCGCAGATGATCGGCAGCCCCACCAACCCCATGTAGAACACCAACGTCTGCGCCGGCGACACCAAGTCCGCCCACGGCAAGTCACTGGTGCCGTCCTTCAGATGACCGGTGATGAATCGCACCGACTGGGCATAATCGCGATGGGTCAGCGGGATCCCGGCGTAGGCCGCGCAGCCGCTGGCGGCGGTGATGCCCGGAACCACCTGGAACGGGATGCCATGGGCCGCCAATTCTTCGATTTCTTCACCGCCACGGCCAAAGATGAACGGATCACCGCCCTTCAATCGCACCACCCGCTTGCCTTGCCGGGCCAGATCGACCAATTGCTGGTTGATCTGCTCCTGGGGCACCGCGTGCTCTGAGCGACGCTTGCCGACGTAGATCCGCTCGGCGTCACGCCGGCACAGCTCAAGGATCGCCGGAGCCACCAAACGGTCGTAAAGCACCACGTCTGCCTGCTGCATCAGGCGCAAGGCGCGGAAGGTCAGCAGGTCCGGATCACCAGGGCCTGCGCCCACCAGATAGACTTCACCCGGTGCATTCGGCGCCTGGCCTGCAATCTTTTCGCGCAGCAGGCGCTCGGCCTCGGCGCCCTGCCCGGCCAACTGTCGATCAGCGATCGGCCCCTGGAACACCTCTTCCCAGAACGCCCGGCGTTGCTGCACATCCGGGAACAGCCCTTTGACCTGGCTGCGAAAACGCGCCGCCAGCCCGGCCAGTTGTCCGTAGGTCGAAGGAATCCAGGTTTCCAGCTTGGCCCGGATCAACCGCGCCAGCACCGGCGCATCGCCGCCGCTGGACACCGCGATCACCAGCGGCGAGCGGTCGACAATCGCCGGGAAGATCACGCTGCACAGGGCCGGCGCATCCACCACGTTGACCGGCACGCAGCGCTTGTGGGCATCGGCCGACACCTGAGCGTTAAGTGGCTCGTCGTCGGTGGCGGCAATGATCAGGCCGCAACCGTCCAGATCCGATTCAAGGTAACCGCGCAGGACGCACTCGCCACCGCTGCCACTGACCAGTTCCCGCAACTGCGGTTCGATATGCGGTGCGACCACCCGCAACAACGCGCCGGCATCGGCCAGCAGGCGAGACTTGCGCAAGGCAATCTCGCCGCCGCCGACCACCAGCACGCGACTGCCGCGCAGGTTGTGGAACAGTGGCAAATAGTCCATTTAGCCGATGACCTCGATGCCGCCCATGTAGGGCTTCAACACCTCGGGCACACGGATCGAACCGTCGGCCTGCTGGTAGTTTTCCAGTACCGCCACCAGGGTGCGGCCCACGGCCAGGCCGGAGCCATTGAGGGTGTGGACCAGTTCCGGCTTGCCGGTTTCCGGGTTGCGGAAACGCGCCTGCATGCGGCGGGCCTGGAAGTCGCCACAGTTGGAGCACGAAGAAATCTCGCGGTACTTGTCCTGGCTCGGGATCCAGACTTCCAGGTCGTAAGTCTTCACCGCACTGAAGCCCATGTCGCCGGTGCACAGCGCCAGGGTGCGATACGGCAGCTCCAGCAGTTGCAAGACTTTCTCGGCGTTGGCGGTCAGGCTTTCCAGCGCTTGCATGGACACCGAGGGCTCGACGATCTGCACCATCTCGACCTTGTCGAACTGATGCTGACGGATCATGCCCCGGGTGTCACGGCCCGATGCCCCGGCTTCACTGCGGAAACACGGTGTGTGGGCAACGAACTTGATGGGCAGTTGCTTGGCGTCGACGATCTCGCCCGCGACGATGTTGGTCAGCGACACTTCGGCGGTAGGGATCAGGTACAGATCGGCCTCGCCTTCGCGGCTGATCTTGAACAGGTCCTCCTCGAACTTCGGCAACTGGCCAGTACCCTGCAAGGCTGGCGCCTGAACCAGATAAGGCGTGTAGGCTTCTTCGTAGCCGTGCTCGGTGACGTGCAGGTTGATCATGAACTGCGCCAGGGCGCGATGCAGACGGGCAATCGGCCCGCGCAACAAGGCAAAACGGGCGCCCGACAGCTTGGCGGCGGTTTCGAAATCGAGCCAGCCGAACTTCTCGCCCAGGGCAACGTGATCCTGCACCGGGAAATCGAAGACTTTGGGCGTGCCCCAACGGCGCACTTCGACGTTGCCGTCTTCATCTTCACCGACCGGGACCGATTCATGCGGCAGGTTGGGGATACCCAGCAGGATCGAATCCAGTTCGGTCTGGATCGCGTCCAGCTCGACCTTGCCGGCACTCAACTCACCCGCCATGCGCTCGACATCGGCCATCAGCGGTGCGATGTCTTCGCCGCGCTGCTTGGCCTGACCGATGGATTTGGAGCGCGCGTTACGTTCAGCCTGCAGGGCTTCGGTGCGGGTCTGGACGGTCTTGCGCTGTTCTTCCAGCGCTTCGATGCGCGCGACGTCCAGGGCGAAGCCACGGGATGCCAGGCGGTCCGCTACGTCCTGAAGGTTGCTACGTAACAGTTTGGAATCGAGCATGTCGGTCTCTCGTTATCAAAGTTTGGTCAGGGACAGGCCAGCCCAGGTGGCGAGCAGCCCGCCGAATACGCTGATGGCCGCGTAGCCCAGGGCCAGCGGCACCTGCCCACTTTCCAGCAGGCGCACCGTATCCAGTGAAAAGGATGAAAAAGTCGTCAGGCCGCCAAGAAAGCCGACCAACAGCCCCGCGCGCACCTCGATGGGCACCTCGGGGCGAATCAAAAACAGACCGTATAGAACGCCGATCAGCAGACAGCCCACGATATTAACGGCCAGCGTGGCGGTATAGAAGTGCCGCGGCCAATTTGCGTTGACCCAATTGCCAGTCGCAAAGCGCAACAACGTGCCGGCAACGCCACCAGCGGAGACTGCGAGTATCAAGGGGATCAAGGTTTTCTCCGCTGCCTTGGACTCAGACGGTCCAGTTGTGCCAAATGATTGAGTTTCTCGCCAATCTTCAGTTCAAGGCCACGGGGCACCGGCTGATAGAACGGCTGGGGTTCGAGTTCTTCGGGAAAATAGTCTTCACCGGCGGCATAGGCGTCCGGTTCGTCGTGAGCGTAACGGTATTCATCGCCATAGCCCAATTGCTTCATCAGTTTGGTCGGCGCGTTGCGCAGGTGCAGCGGCACTTCCAGGGAGCCATGCTCGGTGGCGCTGCGCATCGCGGCCTTGAAGCCCATGTACACCGCATTGCTCTTTGGCGCGCAAGCCAGGTAGGTGATGGCCTGGGCTACGGCGAGTTCGCCTTCCGGGCTGCCGAGGCGTTCTTGCACATCCCAGGCCGCCAGGCACAGGCTCAGGGCGCGGGGATCGGCATTGCCGATGTCTTCGCTGGCCATGCGCACCACTCGGCGCGCCAGGTACAACGGATCGCAACCGCCGTCGATCATTCTGGCGAACCAGTACAGCGCCGCGTCGGGGTTGGAGCCGCGTATGGATTTGTGCAGCGCCGAAATCTGGTCGTAGAACGCCTCACCGCCTTTGTCGAAGCGTCTACGGGTGTCACCCAACAAGCTTTGCAGCAGTTCGACGCCGATCTCGCTGTTGTCTTCGACCAGGTCCGAGGCGTTTTCCAGCAGGTTGAGCAAGCGCCGGCCATCGCCATCGGCGGCCGAAAACAGGATCTGGAAGCCTTCGTCACTCAGGCTCAACTGGCGCTTGCCCATGCCGCGTTCCTCGGTCAGCGCCCGGTGCACCAGCTTGCGCATCGCCGCCTCGTCGAGGCTCTTGAGCACATAGACCCGCGCCCGGGACAGCAAGGCGTTATTGAGTTCAAACGAAGGGTTTTCGGTGGTCGCGCCAATGAAGATCAGCGTCCCGTCTTCGACGTAGGGCAGGAACGCGTCCTGCTGCGACTTGTTGAAACGGTGCACTTCATCGACAAACAGGATGGTGCGCTTGCCGTATTGCCCGGCCTGCTGCTTGGCGACCTCCACCGCCTGGCGGATCTCCTTGACCCCGGCCAGCACCGCCGAAACCGTCTCGAAATGGGCATCCGAGACTTCGGCCAGCAGCCGCGCCAGGGTGGTCTTGCCCACGCCCGGCGGGCCCCAGAAAATCATCGAATGCAGCGCGCCCTGCTCCAGCGCTTCGCGCAGAGGCTTGCCGCGAGCGAGCACATGCTCCTGGCCGACGTACTCATCCAGGTTGGTCGCGCGCAGGCGGGCGGCCAATGGCTGGGCAATCGGGGCGCTTCGAAACAGGTCCATCACTACTTATGCAACCTCCGCTGGGTCCTGGTGCCGATCAGTTAAACAACGAACAACACAGTTCCCCTGTGGGAGCGAGCTTGCTCGCGATAGCGGTGTGTCAATCAACGGAGATGTTGAATGTGATGCAGCTATCGCGAGCAAGCTCGCTCCCACAGGGGGCTTGGGTTTACTCCTGGATCACGTCCGCACCTTTGGGGATGTCGAACTTGAACTTGGACGCAGCGATCGGCTCGTTGGCCTTGACCCCGGTGAACAGGATATTGGTGCGCTGACCGACACTGTCGATCAGTTGCATGTCGTTGACCAGACCGTTGCGAAAGGACAGGCGCAGGCTGTCGAACAGGCTGTCCCGGGTCTTGGGCTTGAGGGTGAAGTCAATCACGCCACCGGCCTCTTTGGAGCTGATGTCGAAACTCTGGCTGATCTTGGAAACATCGCCGGAGAGCAGCAACGCCGGCGTCTGGGTCAGGCGCTGATCCAGGGTCTTGATGGTGACCTGTTCCAGGTCCGGGTCCCACAGCGAGACTTTCTTGCCATCGGAAACCATCAGTTGTTCAGCCGGTGCATCGGTGTGCCAATAGAACAGGCCCGGACGCTGCAAGGCCATCTCACCGGCGGTTTCCTGCAACTGGGTACCACTGCCGTCGAGGGTCAGTTGGGAGAAGCGAGCGGTCAGGGTCTGGGAACGTTCCAGCAACTGGGTCAGGCGGGCCACGTCCTTTTCATCGGCATGGGCCGACAAGGTGGTCAGGGCCAGTACGGGCAACAGCAACATGCGAATCAGGCGCATGGGAGTCCTCTTGAAGTCGTGGGAGGTCGAGCGGCGTGTCGCCAGGCCGCTCAGGTCATTAATCGCGCATCGGGCCCGGCGCCAGTACTTCGCGCGAACCGTTGGTGTTCATCGCCGTCACGACCCCGGCCATTTCCATGGCCTCGATCATGCGTGCGGCACGGTTGTAGCCGATCTTGAGCTTGCGCTGAACGGCGGAAATCGAGGCCCGGCGGCTTTCCAGGACAAACTGCACCGCTTCGTCATAGAGCGCATCGGTTTCGGCATCGTCATCGCCACCACCACTGCTGCCCTCAAAGCCGCTGCCGGCCTCCTCGACACCGTTGAGGATGTCGTCGTTGTATTCAGGGGCGCCACGCAGTTTCCAGGCTTCAACGACCCGGTGCACTTCATCGTCGGACACGAACGCACCGTGCACACGAATCGGCAGGCTGGTGCCCGGCGGCATGTAGAGCATGTCACCGTGGCCCAGCAACTGCTCGGCGCCACCCTGGTCGATGATGGTCCGCGAGTCGATCTTGCTCGACACCTGGAACGCCATGCGGGTCGGAATGTTGGCCTTGATCAGGCCGGTGATCACGTCCACCGACGGCCGCTGCGTCGCGAGAATCAGGTGGATACCAGCGGCACGGGCCTTCTGGGCGATCCGGGCGATCAGTTCTTCGACCTTTTTGCCGACGATCATCATCATGTCGGCGAATTCGTCCACCACCACCACGATGGTCGGCAGCTTGTGCAGCAGCGGCGCTTCGTCGTGGATGTTCTCGCGGTGGTACAGCGGGTCGCTCAACGGCGTACCGGCCTCTTCGGCCTCCTTGACCTTGGCATTGAAGCCCGACAGGTTACGCACGCCCATCTTTGCCATCAGCTTGTAGCGGCGCTCCATCTCGGCAACGCTCCAGCGCAGGGCGTTGGCGGCGTCCTTCATGTCGGTCACCACCGGGCACAGCAGGTGCGGAATGCCTTCATAGATCGACAGCTCGAGCATTTTCGGGTCGATCATGATCAGCTTGGCGTCTTCCGGGCCGGACTTGAACAGGATCGACAGGATCATCGCGTTCACACCCACCGACTTACCGGAACCGGTGGTACCGGCCACCAGCAGGTGCGGCATTTTCGCCAGGTCAGTGATGACCGGCTTGCCGCCGATGTCATGGCCCAGGGCCAGGGTGACCGGCGACTTGTGGTTGTCGTATTCAGGGGTGGAGAGCACTTCGGAGAAGCGCACGATCTGCCGGTCTTCGTTGGGAATCTCGATGCCCACGGTGGTCTTGCCGGGAATCACTTCCACTACCCGCACGCTGGTCACGGCCAGAGAACGTGCCAAGTCCTTGGCCAGGTTGGCGATACGGCTGACCTTCACGCCCGCGGCCGGCTGGATTTCGTAACGGGTAATCACCGGGCCCGGGTGGATCGAATCCACCGAAACCTCGACGCCGAACTCCTTGAGCTTGATTTCCAGCAGGTGACCGACGGCCGCCAGGGATTCGGGGGAATAGTTGAGCTGTTTCTTTTCGGCCGGGTCCAGGATCGAGATCGGCGGCAAGGTGCCTTCCACTGCACTGTCGACGAACAGCGGCGCCTGTTTCTCTTTCTGCACGCGCTTGCTCTGCTCCGGCGCCTTGGCCGGAGCCATGGTGATGACCGGCGGCACCTGTTTCTCGCGCTCGGACATGTGCTTGCTCAGGGCCTGTTCACGTTCGATCAGGCGTTCCTTGACCTTGGCCTGCTCGCGCTTGTCCGTGACGGTCGGGGCCACCACGTCGTGGACGCGGTCATCCACCTCGCGCAGTTGCGCCACCAGTTGCTTGCGCTCGGTGCGCGCCGCCCACCAGCGATTCATCGCTCCCTGGATCAGCTCGATCAGGTCCAGGGTGATCTTGCCGGTGACATCCATCACCTTGAACCATGACAAATCGGTGAACACCGTCAGGCCGAACAGGAACAGGGCGATGAACAGCAGCGTACTGCCCTGGATGTTCAGGGCGTTCTTGGCCAGCTCGCCAAGACTTTCCCCCAGCGCACCGCCCGCTCCGGCCGGCAGGCCGGTGGGAGCGTGAAAATGGATATGGGCCAGCGCGGCGCCCGACAGCACCAGGAACACCAGGCCGATCAGGCGCCAGGAAAACAGCCAGCCACTCCACTGCCAGGGCTCGTGGCGTTGACGGAAAATCTGATAGGCCTTGATCGCCAGCAAAAGCGGAAAGATGTAGGCGAAATAGCCCAGCACCATGAACAGGATGTCAGCGCTGTAGGAACCGGCCGGACCGCCGAAATTCTGCACATCGTCGATCTTGCTGTTGTGGCTCCAGCCCGGATCGTCCTTGCCATAGGTCAGCAAGGCCATCATCAGGAACAGGCACAAGGCGCCGATGGCGATCAACGCACCTTCCTTGAGCCGGTAGTGCAATTGCTGGCGCCAGAGCGGAACGACTGTTTTAGGTGCTGCGGTGGATTTCTTCAAAACGCTTCTTTTCCTGCGCCAAAGGCGCGTCCATCTGTTGAATGACTATAAAAAACTGCTCATCACGAGCAGGCAAAAAAGTGAATGTGCACAACCGGTACTACTTTTACCACTGTGACGTGCATCCAGAAAACCGCAGGTGTTGCCGAAGATTTTGATCTTTTGCCTCTCCTGCGTTCAAAACTCAAGCATTGTACGGGTTTGTCAGCCCCAAGGCATTGTCCGCACGATGGGCTACAGCATAGCCAAAAACCAGCTGTGTTGGCGTCAATTGGAGCATGCATTCTCTTTCGTGACAAAGGCTTATGAGGTGTTTTTATGAGCGAAGTGAAGCATTCACGCCTGATCATTCTCGGTTCCGGCCCTGCGGGATACAGCGCCGCTGTCTATGCCGCCCGTGCCAACCTCAAACCCGTTGTCATTACTGGCCTGCAGGCCGGTGGCCAGCTCACCACCACTGTCGAAGTCGACAATTGGCCCGGCGATGTCGAGGGTTTGACCGGTCCGGTGCTGATGGAACGCATGCAACGCCACGCCGAGCGCTTCGACACGCAGATCGTCTACGACCATATCCACACCGCCAAGTTGCAACAGCGCCCTTTCGAACTCATCGGCGACAGCGGCACCTACACCTGCGACGCGCTGATTATCGCCACTGGCGCTTCAGCCCAATACCTGGGCCTGGCCTCGGAGCAGACCTTCGCCGGCAGGGGCGTTTCCGCCTGCGCAACCTGCGACGGATTCTTTTACCGCAATCAGGTAGTGGCGGTGGTCGGTGGTGGCAATACGGCGGTTGAGGAGGCTTTGTACCTGTCCAACATCGCCCGTGAGGTACACCTGATTCACCGCCGGGACAAACTGCGCGCAGAGAAAATACTGCAGGACAAGCTGTTCGAAAAAGCCCGCCACGGCAATGTGAAACTGCACTGGAAGCAGAATCTGGATGAAGTGCTGGGTGACGCCAGCGGCGTCACCGGCGCGCGTCTGCGCCAAAGTGAGACCGGCCAGACCAGCACCTTGTCGCTGGCCGGCGTGTTTATCGCTATCGGCCATCAACCCAACACCGAGTTGTTCCAGGGCCAACTGACAATGCGCGACGGCTACCTGATCGTCCGCGGCGGCAGCGAGGGCAATGCCACTGCAACCGATATCGAAGGCGTGTTCGCCGCCGGCGACGTGGCCGATCACGTGTATCGACAGGCCATTACATCGGCAGGCGCCGGTTGCATGGCCGCACTCGACGCCGAGAAGTATCTCGATGACATTCCGGTGGCTTGACGGTTAACCTTTAGGCGGCCTCTTGTCTGCGCACAAGACCCGCCCTCCCCTTCTGCACGCCCGGATGACCATGCTGACTTGGCTACAACGCAACACGTTCGATTTCCCGCCACTGGCCAAAGCCCTGAGCGACCCCAATGGCTTGCTGGCCGCCGGTGGCGACCTGTCCGCCGATCGGCTGATCCGGGCCTATCGCCACGGCTGTTTCCCGTGGTTCTCCGAAGGCCAGCCGATCTTGTGGTGGTCACCGGATCCACGCACCGTATTGTTTCCCGACGAACTGCATGTATCGCGCAGCCTCGGCAAGCTCCTGCGCAAGCAACGCTATGCCGTGACGTTCGACAAGGACTTTGCCGCTGTCATCGAGGCCTGCGCCGCGCCCCGGGACTATGCTGACGGCACCTGGATCACCGAGGCCATGCAAACCGCCTATCTGGAGCTGCATCGACGCGGTTTCGCCCATTCAGTGGAGGTATGGGACCAGGGTATATTGGTGGGCGGCCTGTATGGCCTGGCCATGGGGCAGCTGTTTTTTGGCGAGTCCATGTTCAGTCGGGCCGATAACGCCTCGAAATTCGGCTTCGCCACCCTGGTCCAACATCTCAAAGCGGCCGGTTTCGTGCTGATCGACTGCCAAATGCCCACCGAACACCTGCACAGCCTCGGCGCCCGGTCGATCCCAAGGGCTGAGTTTGCCGGCTACCTCAAGGCGCATCTGGACCAGCCCAACCACGCAACCTGGGTTTGCTGAGCGACAATGGCGCTCCTGGCTTACACTTAATCCAAAGCTTACTCCCGAGGGTTGATCATGACCGAGTTGGCGCGCTTGAAGTTTTATGCCACTCAACCCCACTCTTGCAGTTACCTGCCCGAGGAGCAGGCCACGACGCTGTTCCTCGACCCTAGCCAGCCCATGGATGTGCATGTCTACGCAGATCTGTCGGAGATGGGCTTCCGTCGCAGCGGCGATCATCTCTACCGGCCCCATTGCCAACATTGCAATGCGTGCGTGCCGGCGCGCATTCCCGTGGCTCAGTTTGTACCCAATCGCCAGCAGAAGCGGATTTTCAAGCGCAACGCCGACCTGCAGGTCCGGCCAGCCAAGCCGCAGTTCAGCGAGGAGTACTTCGATCTGTACCAGCGCTACATCGAGCAGCGCCACGCCGACGGCGACATGTACCCGCCCAGTCGTGATCAGTTTTCGACCTTTCTGGTCCGCGACCTGCCCTTTTCCCGCTTCTATGAGTTCCGCCTCGAAGGGCGACTGGTGGCCATCGCCGTCACAGACCTGCTGCCCAACGGGCTTTCGGCGGTGTACACCTTCTACGAGCCCGACGAAGAACGGCGCAGTCTGGGGCGTTTTGCCATCCTCTGGCAGATCAACGAAGCCCGGCGCCTCGGGCTGGAAGCGGTGTACTTGGGCTACTGGATCAAAAACTGCAAAAAAATGAATTACAAGACCCAATATCGCCCCATCGAATTGCTGATTAACCAGAGATGGGTCGTCCTCAGTTAGAACCCCTTGGCTTAAACCCCCTTTTTCGGGCACAATGCACGCCGCTTTTGCCTGGCGCAGTTGCACCGGGCCATTCACTGGATACCGAGGGCTTTACTGCATGTCGAAAGAAGACAGCTTCGAAATGGAAGGCACTGTCGTCGACACCCTGCCCAACACCATGTTTCGTGTGGAGTTGGAAAATGGGCACGTCGTAACCGCGCACATCTCCGGCAAGATGCGCAAGAACTACATTCGTATTCTTACCGGTGACAAAGTGCGCGTCGAGCTGACGCCCTATGACTTGAGCAAAGGGCGCATCACTTACCGCGCTCGCTAACAAGTCAATACAAAACGCCCGGCTGATGCCGGGCGTTTTTGTTTGTCTGGGATTTGCCCCTCTCTCCATGAACACACAAAACCCTGTGGGAGCGAGCTTGCTCGCGATAGCTGTGGGCCAGCTTGCCCCAATGCCGAATGTACCGCCGCCATCGCGAGCAAGCTCGCTCCCACAAGGGATTGATGTGAGTTCGGAAAAGCAAAAAGGCGCCTTTCGGCGCCTTTTGTTTTCCTGCGTGTAACGATCAGGCCATTTCAGCTGTGGTTTCGAAGTCGAAGGTCAGCTCGCCGTCCTTGATGTCGATGTGGACCACACCGCCATGTTCGGCCAGTTCGCCAAAGAGGATCTCCTCCGCCAGTGGACGCTTGATCTTGTCTTGGATCAGGCGAGCCATCGGCCGTGCCCCCATCGTCACATCGTAACCACCGGCCGCCAGCCAACTGCGGGCCGCATCGGTGACTTCCAGCAGCACACGCTTGTCTTCGAGCTGCGCCTGAAGTTCGGTAAGGAACTTGTCCACCACACTCTTGATGACCTCATGGCTGAGGCGACCAAACTGGATAATGGTGTCCAGGCGGTTGCGGAATTCAGGCGTGAAGCTCTTCTTGATCACTTCCATCGCATCGGACGAATGGTCCTGATGGGTGAAACCGATCGAAGCGCGAGCCGCGGTTTCGGCGCCAGCGTTGGTGGTCATGATGATGATCACATTGCGGAAATCCGCCTTGCGCCCGTTGTTGTCGGTCAGCGTACCGTGATCCATGACCTGCAGGAGCAGGTTGAAGACTTCCGGATGCGCCTTCTCGATTTCATCGAGCAAGAGCACGCAATGCGGCTGCTTGGTGATGGCCTCGGTCAGCAGGCCGCCCTGGTCGAAACCGACATATCCCGGAGGCGCACCAATCAGACGCGATACGGTGTGACGCTCCATGTACTCGGACATGTCGAAGCGAACCAGCTCGATCCCCATCGCCTTGGCCAATTGCCGTGCGGCCTCGGTCTTGCCGACACCGGTGGGACCTGCGAACAGGAAAGAACCCACTGGTTTGTCCGGCGACTTGAGTCCGGCGCGAGACAACTTGATGGCGGTGGACAGCGAATCGATGGCTGCATCCTGACCGAACACGGTCAGCTTCAGGTCACGCTCCAGATTACGCAGCAGCTCCTTGTCGGAACTGGTGACGTGCTTGGGCGGAATCCGCGCGATTTTCGCCACGATGTCTTCGACCTGTGGCACTTCGATGCGCTTGACGCGCTTCTCCACTGGCTGAAGCCGCTGATAGGCACCCGCCTCGTCGATAACATCAATGGCCTTGTCCGGCATATGCCGGTCATTGATATAGCGCGAGGCCAGCTCAGCAGCGGCGCGCAGGGCTTCATCGCTGTATTCGATATTGTGGTGCAGTTCGAAACGCCCCTTCAGCCCACGCAGGATACCGATGGTGTCTTCCACCGAAGGCTCCGACACATCGACTTTCTGGAAACGCCGGGCCAGGGCACGGTCTTTTTCGAAGATCCCGCGAAATTCCTGGAACGTGGTCGAACCGATGCAACGGATATCACCCGAAGACAGCAGCGGCTTGAGCAGGTTCGAGGCATCCATGACCCCACCGGACGCGGCACCGGCACCAATGATGGTGTGGATTTCGTCGATAAACAGGATCGCCTGCGGACGCTTTTTCAGCTCGCCCAGCAATGCCTTGAAGCGCTTCTCGAAATCACCGCGGTACTTGGTGCCCGCCAGCAAGGCCCCCAGATCGAGGGAATACACCACACTGTTGGCGAGCAGGTCCGGCACCTGGTTATCAACGATGCGCTTGGCCAGGCCTTCGGCGATCGCAGTCTTGCCCACGCCCGCCTCGCCCACCAGCAGCGGATTGTTCTTGCGGCGTCGAGCCAGGATCTGCGCGACCCGCTCGACTTCCGCCTCGCGTCCGACCAGTGGATCGATACGCCCCTGGCGCGCCAGTTCATTCAGATTGCTGGCATAGGCGTCCAGCGGATTGCCCGAAGAAGAAGACTCACCGCCCTCGTCATCCTGCATATCCTGTTCACCTTCGGAGTGATCGCCGTGCCCAGGTACCTTGGAAATGCCATGGGCGATGTAATTGACGACATCGATGCGCGCAACACTCTGCTGCTTGAGCAGGAAAACCGCCTGGCTTTCCTGTTCGCTGAAGATGGCGACCAGCACGTTGGCGCCGGTCACTTCACGCTTACCCGAGCTCTGTACATGAAAGACAGCACGCTGCAGGACACGCTGGAAGCCCAGGGTTGGCTGGGTTTCGCGATCCTCGTCATGAACGGGGATCAATGGCGTGGTGGAGTCGATGAACTCCTGCAAATCATGCTTGAGTTTATCGAGGTTTGCGCCGCAGGCACGCAAAACGGTGGCGGCAGCCTCGTTATCCAATAGGGCCAGCAGCAGGTGCTCGACGGTCATGAATTCATGACGCTTCGAACGAGCCTCCTTGAAGGCAAGATTGAGGGTGACTTCGAGCTCGCGGTTTAACATAGCTTCACCTCATACCCAAGTGGTCGGCGTTAACCGTCCTTCTCGATTTCACAGAGTAGCGGATGCTGGCTTTCCCGGGCGTACTGGTTGACCTGCATGGCCTTCGTCTCGGCGATGTCGCGGGTAAACACTCCACATACTGCCCGTCCCTCTGTATGTACGGCCAGCATGACCTTGGTCGCCAGCTCGCGATTCAGGTTAAAAAACACCTCGAGCACTTCGACGACGAAATCCATCGGTGTGTAGTCATCGTTGAACAAAACCACCTTGTACATCGGTGGCGCCTGTAATGCAGGCTTTGCTTCCTGAACAGCAATGCCTGCGGAATCGTCGTCATGTAGATCCGGGCGATCCTGATTGAATGTTAGTCGAATCTGGCTGATTGCATGCATGGAAAGAAAGGTTCGTTTAGTTGGCAAATACAGTGATGGGGGCGCTTGTAGGCGATTTCAACCACGTTCGCCGGGTCACCTTGACTATCGGGAAAACGGTGTTACAACCAATAGAGCCCATCGTGGGTTAAAAAGGTCCGTGGAATCGATCCTGTTTTCCAAGATTAGCCTGCGGATGGATTGGATGATACTCCACTGACGGAGTGTGTTGCAGAGGGATATGGCCTATGTCGGTCGTCAAGATGAGTGGCAAAGTCAAATGGTTCAACAATGCCAAGGGCTACGGTTTCATTATCGCAAACGGCAGGGATGAAGACCTTTTCGCCCATTACTCGGCGATTCAGATGGATGGCTATAAAACCCTGAGAGCCGGACAACGCGTCACGTTCGAAGTCATCCAGGGGCCCAAGGGCCTGCACGCGGTCAATATTGCACCCGACACCGTCGAAGATACCTCTTGCGCTACCCCCGTCAATGCCATGACCACTGAAGCCCATTGATCGGCACAAGCCTCCCCTGACAACAACAATGCCCGACTCGATCACTCCAGCCGGGCATTTTTTTGCTGACTGCCGATCCGCTTACATGTGCGAGATCAGTGCATCACCGAAGGCCGAGGAAGACAACAGCGTGGCGCCGTCCATCAGGCGCTCGAAGTCATAGGTCACGGTCTTGGCCGAAATCGCGCCGTTGGTGCCCTTGATGATCAGGTCGGCCGCTTCGGTCCAGCCCATGTGCCGCAGCATCATTTCCGCCGACAGGATCAGCGAACCCGGGTTGACCTGGTCCTTGCCGGCATACTTGGGTGCCGTGCCGTGGGTGGCTTCGAACATCGCCACGGTGTCGGACAGGTTGGCGCCCGGCGCAATACCAATGCCCCCCACTTCCGCCGCCAGGGCGTCGGAGAGGTAGTCGCCGTTGAGGTTCAGGGTCGCGATCACATCGTATTCGGCCGGGCGCAGCAGGATTTGCTGGAGCATGGCATCGGCGATAGCGTCCTTGACGATGACGTTCTTGCCGGTTCTCGGGTTCTTGAACTGCATCCAAGGCCCACCGTCGAGCAGGGTCGCGCCGAATTCCTCGGCCGCCACTTCGTAGGCCCACTCCTTGAAGGCACCTTCGGTGAACTTCATGATGTTGCCTTTATGCACGATGGTCAGCGAATCGCGATCGTTATCCACTACATATTGCAAGGCCTTGCGGGCCAGACGCTGAGTGCCCTGCTTGGAAACCGGCTTGACGCCGATGCCGCAATTCTCGTCGAAACGGATCTTGGTAACGCCCATTTCTTCTTTCAGGAACTTGATGACCTTGGTGGCTTCGGGCGAACCGGCTTTCCACTCGATACCGGCGTAGATGTCTTCGGAGTTCTCACGGAAGATCGTCATGTCCACGTCGCCAGGCTTCTTGACCGGGCTTGGCACGCCTTCGAACCAGCGCACCGGACGCAGGCATACATACAAATCGAGCTGCTGGCGCAGGGCGACGTTCAGCGAGCGAATACCACCACCGACCGGCGTGGTCAGCGGGCCCTTGATGGAAACCACGTAGTCTTTGACCGCGTCCAGGGTTTCCTGGGGCAGCCAGGTGTCCTGGTCGTAAACCTGAGTTGCTTTCTCACCGGCGTAGACTTCCATCCAGGAAATCTTGCGCTTGCCGCCATAGGCCTTCTGAACCGCAGCGTCCACCACCTTGATCATGACCGGGCTGATATCGACGCCAATGCCGTCGCCTTCAATGAAGGGGATGATCGGGTTGTCGGGAACATTAAGAGAATGGTCTGCATTGACGGTGATTTTGTCACCGACGGCTGGAACCTGAATCTTTTGATACCCCATGCTGAACTCCATTGCTTGGATTGAACATCTGGCTGCGTTCGAGCGTACCCCAGTTGTATCGGCGCGCAAACCCTACGTTAGGCTCATCCGGGGAAAAGCGTTGCAGTTCGCGGTGTACAACCCTGAAAAACAAGGGAAAAGCGCCAAACGTGAGCATAGCCTGCTCCTCTAGCACTGCGACGTTTAGACCAATGGACGAGTACGCAAGTATATGAACCATCGGCAGATCGCCAGCTACCTATGTATAATGCCGCCGCTGACCACAGGGTCACGACGGCTGATGGCTCTATCACAAGACTTTCGGCCCGTTGAAAGCCGGACCGTTACCGCGGCCCGACCGCTTGACGCTCGACTGATGCACCCAACATCACCGCGAAGAAACCTCGACATTCGACTCACGGATGACTTTGAACGAACGCGCTTACCCGGCGCCCCTCGAGTTTCTGCGCATGCTTTAGCAAAGAAGAGAGTTAATCCGAATATGCCCACCCGCTCGAAGATCATCTACACCTTCACCGACGAAGCTCCCGCCCTCGCCACCTATTCGCTGCTGCCGATCGTCGAAGCCTTTACCGCCTCGGCCGACATCGCCGTGGAAACCCGCGATATCTCCCTTGCAGGGCGCATCCTGGCCAGCTTCCCCGAGCAACTGGGTGACAAAGCCGTCGCCGACCACCTCGCCGAACTGGGCGACCTGGCCGTGACGCCTGAAGCTAACATCATCAAGCTGCCGAACATCAGCGCCTCGGTGCCGCAACTGCAGGCCGCGATCAAGGAATTGCAGGCCCAGGGCTATGCACTGCCGGACTACCCGGAAACTGTGACCAGCGACGCCGAGAAAGACGCACGCGCCCGCTACGACAAGGTCAAGGGCAGCGCCGTGAACCCGGTCCTGCGTGAAGGCAACTCCGACCGCCGCGCACCGCTGTCGGTCAAGAACTACGCGCGCAAGCACCCGCACAAAATGGGCGCCTGGGCAGCCGACTCCAAGTCTCATGTGGCCCACATGAGCACCGGTGATTTCTACGGCAGCGAAAAAGCCGCCCTGATCGACGCCGCCGGCAGCGTGAAAATCGAGCTGATCGCTCAGGACGGCACTGCCACTGTCCTGAAAGAAAAAACCACCGTACAAGCCGGTGAGATCCTCGACTGCGCCGTGATGAGCAAGAACGCCCTGCGCGACTTCATCGCCGCTGAAATCGAAGACGCCAAGCAAAAAGGCGTCCTGCTGTCGGTCCACCTCAAGGCCACCATGATGAAGGTCTCCGACCCGATCATGTTCGGTCAGATCGTCGCCGAGTTCTACAAAGACGCCCTGGCCAAGCACGCACAAGTGCTGGAGCAGATCGGCTTCAACCTGAACAACGGCATCGGCGACCTGTACGCCCGCATCAAGGCCTTGCCGGCCGAGCAGCAGGCGCAGATCGAAGCCGACATCCAGGCGGTCTACGCGGCGCGCCCATCCCTGGCGATGGTCAACTCCGATAAAGGCATCACCAACCTGCACGTACCGAGCGACGTCATCGTCGACGCCTCGATGCCGGCCATGATCCGTGACTCCGGCAAGATGTGGGGCACCGACGGCCAGTTGCACGACACCAAGGCCGTGATCCCGGATCGCTGCTACGCCACCATCTACCAGGCGGTGATCGAAGACTGCAAGCAACACGGCGCTTTCGATCCGACCACCATGGGCAGCGTGCCGAACGTCGGCCTGATGGCCAAGAAAGCCGAAGAATACGGTTCCCACGACAAGACCTTCCAGATCAAGGCCGACGGCGTGGTCCGTGTTTCGGACAACACCGGTCGCACCCTGCTGGAGCAGAACGTCGAGGCGGGCGATATCTTCCGCATGTGCCAGACCAAGGACGCGCCGATCCAGGATTGGGTCAAGCTGGCCGTCAACCGTGCCCGCGCCAGCAGCACCCCGGCGATTTTCTGGCTGGACCCGATGCGCGCCCATGACGGCGTGGTGATCGAGAAAGTCCAGGCCTACCTGAAGAACCACGACACTGCCGGCCTGGACATCCGCATCATGTCGCCGGTCGACGCGATGAAATTCACCCTGGCCCGTACCCGCGAAGGCAAGGACACCATTTCGGTGACCGGCAACGTGCTGCGCGACTACCTGACCGACCTGTTCCCGATCATGGAACTGGGCACCAGCGCCAAGATGCTGTCGATCGTGCCGCTGATGAACGGCGGTGGCCTGTTCGAAACCGGCGCCGGCGGTTCGGCACCCAAGCACGTTCAGCAGTTGCTGGAAGAAAACTTCCTGCGCTGGGATTCCCTGGGCGAGTTCCTGGCCTTGGCCGCGTCCCTTGAACACCTGGGCGTGACCTACAACAACCCTAAAGCCCTGGTGCTGGCCAAGACCCTGGACCAGGCCACCGGTGAGTTCCTGGACCGCAACAAGTCGCCTTCGCGCAAGGTCGGCGGCATCGACAACCGCGGCAGCCACTTCTACCTGACCCTGTTCTGGGCCCAGGCATTGGCCGCGCAAAACGACGACGCAGCCCTCAAGGCCCAGTTCACTGCCCTGGCCAAGACACTGACCGACAACGAAGAAAAAATCGTTGCCGAGCTCAATGCCGTCCAAGGCAAACCGGTGGACATCGGCGGTTACTACTTCGCCAACCCGGAGCTGACCAGCAAGGCCATGCGCCCAAGCAACACCTTCAACGCGGCGATTGCTGCGCTGGTGTAAGGTTGTAAAGGAACACCACAAACCCCGGCCCTGGTGCCGGGGTTTGTGTTTCCAGACACACCATATTCCCCTGACAACACAGTATTCCCCTGTGGGAGCGAGCTTGCTCGCGATAGCGATATAACATTCAACATTGATATTGACTGACCCACCGCTATCGCGAGCAAGCTCGCTCCCACAGTGGCCCGTATTCCAATCTGAGAAATAGAGGAAACCCCATGGACTGGAACCCCCACATCACCGTCGCCACCATCGTCGAAGACAACGGCCGTTTCCTGATGGTGGAAGAATCCAAGGGCGGACGAGCGGTGCTCAACCAGCCTGCAGGCCACCTGGACCCGAACGAAACCCTGATCGAAGCCGCCGTGCGCGAAACCCTGGAAGAAACCGGCTGGGACGTCGAACCTACCAGCGTGGTGGGCATTTACCTGTACACCGCCCCCAGCAATGGCGTGACCTACCAACGGGTCTGTTTCGCCGCCAAGGCCTTGAACCACCGCCCGGACTATCCACTGGATGATGGCATCCTGGGCGCCAAGTGGCTGACCCGCAACGAGTTGCTCGAACAGCGTGACCACTGGCGCAGCGAGCTGATCATCCGCTGCATCGACGATTATCTGGCCGGTCATCGCCACAGTCTGACGCTGATCCGTCCTTCTCTTTAGCCTTGCGCGTCCGGGCCTGATAGAATCGCGTCCTTTTTCAAGACACTCATTGAACTGCTATGCGTGATCCAGCCCCTTCTGACACCACCAACAAGCGCGTCATTGTCGGCATGTCCGGCGGCGTGGACTCTTCCGTTTCCGCCCTTCTGCTGATCGAGCAGGGTTATGAGGTGGAAGGCCTGTTCATGAAGAACTGGGAAGAAGACGACGGAACCGAATACTGCACCGCCATGGACGACCTGGCGGACGCCCAGGCCGTCTGCGACAGGATCGGCATCAAGCTGCACACCGCCAACTTCGCCGCCGAGTACTGGGACAACGTGTTCGAGCACTTCCTGGCCGAATACAAGGCCGGTCGTACGCCGAACCCGGACATCCTCTGCAACCGGGAAATCAAGTTCAAGGCGTTCCTCGACTACGCCATGATGCTCGGCGCTGACCTGATCGCTACCGGTCACTATGTGCGCCGCCGCGACATCGACGGCCGTACCGAACTGCTCAAGGGCCTGGACCCGAACAAGGACCAGAGCTACTTCCTGCACGCCGTCGGCGGCGAGCAGATCGCCAAGACCCTGTTCCCGGTGGGCGAGCTGGAAAAGCCGCAAGTGCGCGCGATCGCCGAAAAACACGCCCTGGCCACCGCCAAGAAGAAAGATTCCACCGGCATCTGCTTTATTGGTGAAAGGCGTTTCAGCGACTTTCTCAAGCAGTACCTGCCGGCCCAGCCAGGCGAAATCAAGACCACCGAAGGCGACGTCATCGGCCGCCACCATGGCCTGATGTACCACACCATCGGCCAGCGCCAGGGCCTGGGCATCGGCGGCCTGAAAGACGCCGGTGAAGAGCCGTGGTACGTGCTGGTCAAGGACCTGGAGCACAACGAGCTGATCGTCGGCCAGGGCAACGACCATCCGTGGTTGTTCTCCCGCGCCCTGCTCGCCTCCGACATCTATTGGGTCAACCCGATCGACCTCAGCCAACCGCGCCGTCTGACGGCCAAGGTTCGCTACCGCCAGAGTGATCAGCCCTGCATGCTGGAAAAAACCGCCACGGGCTATCGCGCGACGTTCGATGACCCACAACGAGCAGTCACACCCGGCCAGTCCGTGGTGTTCTACGACGGGGAAATCTGCCTGGGCGGCGGCGTGATCGAAGTCGCAGAGCCCTGGAGCAGCAAGGCATGAGTCCGACCCAGGAGCAACTGACGGCATTGGGCGGGGTGTTTCTCGCCGCCGTGCTGGTGGATCGGATCGCCAAGACCGGCCAGGCCACCGAAGCGGGCCTGAGCTGCATGCTCGGCAGCCTGCTGATTCGTGATCCCAAGGACACACTTGAAGTCTATGGCGGCGATGACCTGAACCTGCGCGAGGGTTATCGCGCACTGATCGGTGCCCTGGAGCGCGACCCCAGCACTCTGCAACGCGAGCCGCTGCGCTACGCGCTGTCGATGCTGGGTCTGGAACGGCAATTGGCCAAGCGCGACGACCTGCTGGATACCATCGGCAATCGCCTGCCGCAGATTCAGTCCCAGGTTGAACACTTCGGTCCCGCCCACGAAAACGTCATCGCCGCTTGCGGTGCGCTGTACCAGGACACCCTGAGCACCTTGCGCCAGCGCATTCAGGTACACGGCGACATGCGCAATCTGCAACAACCGAGCAATGCCTCGAAGATCCGCGCCCTGTTACTGGCCGGAATTCGCTCGGCGCGGCTGTGGCGGCAGTTGGGTGGTCATCGCTGGCAACTGGTGATCAGCCGACGCAAATTGCTGAAAGAGCTTTACCCGTTGATGCGCAACGAATAAGTCGCCTCAACCCGTTTTTTTTGTGGCGAGGGAGCTTGCTCCCGCTGGACTGCAACGCAGTCCTTTGAGTCCGGCTGATCCAGCGGACTGCCTGGACTCAGGGCCGCTTCGCGCCCCAGCGGGAGCAAGCTCCCTCGCCACAGGTGGTAAATAGTGTTCCGTTACGCGTAATACGCCGGTCAGTTGGCGACGGACCGGCGATTGTTTTCATGTATGATACGCGCCCCATTTCGTTGCCCGACTGTCCGAGAACACCCCATGCAGCTTTCTTCGCTCACTGCGGTTTCCCCTGTTGACGGCCGCTACGCCGGCAAAACCCAGGCCCTGCGCCCGATTTTCAGCGAGTACGGCCTGATCCGCGCTCGCGTCCTGGTTGAAGTGCGCTGGCTCCAGCGCCTTGCCGCTCACCCTGGCATTGCCGAAGTCCCGGCGTTTTCCGCGCAAGCCAACGCGGTGCTGAACGCCCTGGCTGAAAACTTTGTGCTGGAGCACGCCGAGCGCGTCAAAGAGATCGAGCGCACCACCAACCACGACGTCAAAGCCATCGAATACCTGCTCAAGGAGCAGGCGGCCAAGCTGCCGGAACTGGCCAACGTCAGCGAATTCATCCACTTTGCCTGCACCAGCGAGGACATCAACAACCTGTCCCACGCCCTGATGCTGCGCGAAGGCCGTGATGACGTGATGCTGCCGCTGATGCGCCAGACCGCCCAGGCCATCCGCGAGTTGGCAATCCGCTTCGCCGACGTACCGATGCTATCGCGCACCCATGGTCAACCGGCTTCGCCGACCACCCTGGGCAAGGAACTGGCGAACGTGGTGTACCGTCTGGAGCGCCAGATCGCCCAGGTCGCCGCCGTGCCACTGCTGGGCAAGATCAACGGCGCCGTGGGCAACTACAACGCGCACCTGTCTGCCTACCCGGACATCGACTGGGAAGCCAACGCCCGCGCCTTCATCGAAGACGAGCTGGGCCTGAGCTTCAACCCGTACACCACCCAGATCGAACCGCACGACTACATTGCCGAGCTGTTCGATGCGATCGCCCGTTTCAACACCATCCTGATCGACTTCGACCGTGACATCTGGGGCTACATCTCCCTGGGTTATTTCAAGCAGCGCACCATCGCTGGCGAAATCGGTTCCTCGACCATGCCGCACAAGGTCAACCCGATCGACTTCGAAAACTCCGAAGGCAACCTGGGCATCGCCAACGCGCTGTTCCAGCACCTGGCGAGCAAGCTGCCGATCTCCCGCTGGCAGCGCGACCTGACCGACTCCACAGTGCTGCGCAACCTGGGCGTGGGTTTTGCCCACAGCGTCATTGCCTATGAAGCCAGCCTCAAGGGCATCAGCAAGCTGGAACTAAACGAGCAGAAAATCGCCGCCGACCTGGACGCCTGCTGGGAAGTCCTGGCCGAGCCGATCCAGACCGTAATGCGTCGCTACAACATCGAAAACCCGTATGAAAAGCTCAAAGAACTGACCCGTGGCAAGGGCATCAGCCCTGAAGCGTTGCAGACTTTCATTGATGGCCTGGACATGCCTGCCGAGGCCCGCGCCGAGCTGAAAAAGCTCACGCCGGCCAACTACATCGGCAACGCAGCGGCACAAGCCAAGCGCATCTGATCCACCGTTTTGCCCTGAGACGCCCGGCCGCGCCGGGCGTTTTTATTCGCGTCTGAAAAGTATATTTTTTCAATAGGTTACACATGAATCCTGATATTCCTCTGCAACTCCTGGGCGGCATCACGGCACGGGAGTTCCTGCGCGACTACTGGCAGAAAAAACCACTGCTGATCCGTCAGGCGATTCCTGATTTCCAAAGCCCGATCGATGCCGACGAATTGGCCGGCCTGGCCCTGGAAGAAGAAGTCGAATCGCGCTTGGTCATCGAGCACGGCGAACGTCCCTGGGAATTGCGTCGTGGCCCGTTTGCCGAAGACGAATTCAGCAAATTGCCGGAGCGCGAGTGGACCCTGCTGGTGCAGGCTGTCGATCAATTCGTACCCGAAGTCAGCGAACTGCTGGAAAACTTCCGTTTCCTGCCGAGCTGGCGCATCGACGATGTGATGATCAGCTTCGCCGCCCCGGGTGGCAGCGTCGGCCCGCATTTCGACAACTACGATGTGTTCCTGCTGCAGGGCCATGGCCAGCGCAACTGGAAAATCGGCCAGATGTGCGACTCCGAGAGCCCGCTGCTGCAACACGCCGACCTGCGCATCCTCGCCGACTTCGAGGCCACCGACGAGTGGACCCTGGAACCGGGCGACATGCTTTACCTGCCGCCACGCCTGGCGCACTGCGGCGTGGCCGTGGATGACTGCATGACCTACTCGGTAGGCTTCCGCGCGCCGAGCGCCGCCGAAGTGCTGACCCACTTCACCGACTTCCTCAGCCAGTTCCTGCCGGACGAAGAACGCTACACCGACGCCGATGCGCGCCCGGTGGCCGACCCGCACCAGATCCAGCACGATGCCCTCGATCGCCTCAAGGGCCTGCTGGCCGAGCACATGAGCGACGAGCGCCTGCTGCTGACCTGGTTCGGCCAGTTCATGACCGAGCCGCGCTACCCGGAGCTGGTGGTAGGCCCGGAACTGGAAGAAGACGACCTGCTGGCCGGCCTGGAACAGGGCGCAGTGATCATCCGCAACCCAAGCGCCCGCCTGGCCTGGTCGGAAGTCGATGATGACCTGCTGCTGTTTGCCAGCGGCCAGAGCCGTTATCTGCCGGGCAAGCTGCGCGACCTGCTGAAAATGATCTGCGCCGCCGATGCCCTGCACAGCGAAAACCTCGGCCCGTGGCTGGCCGACGAAGACGGTCGCGGCCTGATCTGCGAGCTGGTCAAGCAAGGCAGCCTGGGGTTCGCTGATGAATAAAATCCACGTTCGTGTCGCAGACTGGCAAAAGGATAACGCCGAGATCCGGCGCATTCGTGAGACTGTGTTCATTGCCGAGCAGTCCGTCCCGCCTGAACTGGAATGGGATGCCGATGACCAGAGCGCGGTGCATTTTCTGGCGTTTGAAGGCGACTTCCCCATCGGCACCGCGCGCCTGTTGACTGACGGCCATATCGGTCGCGTCTCGGTCCTCAAGGACTGGCGCGGCCTGAAGGTGGGTGACGCGCTGATGCACGCCGTGATCGCCGAAGCCGAGAAGCGCGGGCTCAAGCAGCAGATGCTCAGCGCCCAGGTGCATGCCACGCCGTTCTACGAGCGGCTGGGTTTTGCCGTGGTCAGCGAGGAGTTCCTGGAAGCCGGGATTCCGCATGTGGACATGGTTCGCCATTCGACCTGAAACCCTGTGGCGCAGCCATCGCGAGCAAGCTCGCTCCCACAGGGACCTGCGGTGAACAGAGATTTCGTGTACACCACTATTCCAATGTGGGAGCGAGCTTGCTCGCGATGAGGCCCTGAAGAACACCACAAAACGCCCCGCCATCCACCGATGCCGGGGCGTTTTGCCGTCTAACATTCAACTTGCCCCACCCCAGGCCGACAAACTGGCAATATCAAGCCTTTGTCTCGCGGAGAAATGGACATGTCCTTACGCACCCTGCTCGCCACCCTGCTGCTCGGCTGCAGCCTGTCGGTGATGGCCGCTACTGAAATCGTCCCGCTGAACTACCGAACCAGCGCCGACCTGTTGCCGGTGGCGCAGAATTTCATCGGCAAGGACGGCCAGGTCAGCGCCTATGGCAACCAACTGATCGTCAATGCCGAGCCCGGAAAAATCGAAGAGCTCAAGGCATTTCTCGCCCAACTGGACACCGCCCCCAAGCGCCTGCTGATCACGGTCGACACCAACGAAAACAACTTGCAGGGCGACCAGGGCTATTCGATCAACGGCGCCGCTCCCAGCCAGACCCGCATCATCAACCGCAGCACCGCCAGCCGCGAAGGCGGCGTGCAGCAGGTACAAGCCAGCGAAGGCCAGCCGGCGCTGATTCAGGTCGGCCAGAGCGTGCCGTTCACCAGCACCCAGACCGACACCTACGGCCGCCTGCAAAGCCAGACCGAATACCGCAACGTCACCCAAGGCTTTTATGTCACGGCCAGCGTCACCGGCGAGACCGTTCATCTGAACATCAGTACCAACCGTGACCGTATGAGCCAGGAACGTCCCGATGTAGTGAACGTTCAAAGTACCGACACAACGGTCAGCGGCCGCTTGGGTGAATGGATCACCCTGGCCGGGGTCAATCGCCAGACTCAGGCCGATAAACAGGGGCTGAGCCGCAGCTACTCGACCCAAGGCCGGGACGACATGATTCTGCGGGTCAAGGTGGATACCCTGAACTGAAGCACCAAAAACTGACTGACGAGTCGTATTAGACCAAAGATGTAGTGCTATAAAAAAAGCACTACAAAACGTTTGACGAGCCAAAAAACCGAAGGCATGATGGCCTCGCTCCCGCTAATCAGGGGCCCTGGCAAGGGCCTTCGGGTCGACGCTTGCAACTACCCTGCGAGCCGATTCGTGTCTGTACCGCCCACAAGGTGTGTTTGACGAGGTTGCGACTGGAACGAAGTTGTCCCGAGGGACGGAAGCGTAACTAGGTAACCCGGCATCACTCTGAGTTCGTATAAAGGCCCACGACGCCCGAATGCGCCCGCAGTTCGCCTCTACCTGCTCACTTTCCCCTCGAGCCCATCGTTCATCCCGTCGCCTCCCCGCCTGAACCGACTTGACCGTCCAACCCCTGGTCGGCAGGAGCAGGAATTTTCCACCCCAGACCTATGCGACGAGGTTTATCTCCATGGCACTGACACGCGAACAGCAAATTGCAGCCCTTGAAAAAGATTGGGCTGAAAACCCGCGCTGGAAAGGCGTGAAGCGCAATTACTCCGCTGCTGACGTCGTCCGTCTGCGTGGCTCGGTTCAACCTGAGCACACTTTTGCGAAAATGGGCGCCGAGAAACTGTGGAACCTGGTCACCCAGGGCGCCAAGCCAGCCTTCCGTCCCGAGAAAGATTTCGTCAACTGCATGGGCGCCCTGACCGGCGGCCAGGCTGTACAGCAAGTCAAGGCCGGTATCCAGG
Organism: Pseudomonas sp. P105; assembly: GCF_032614175.1. Classification (NCBI taxonomy): domain Bacteria; kingdom Pseudomonadati; phylum Pseudomonadota; class Gammaproteobacteria; order Pseudomonadales; family Pseudomonadaceae; genus Pseudomonas; species Pseudomonas sp. P105. The sequence continues at coordinate 2,255,112 of NZ_CP126693.1, read as the reverse complement.
CGATCTACCTGTCGGGCTGGCAAGTGGCTGCGGACAACAACTCCGCCGAGTCGATGTACCCGGACCAGTCGCTGTACCCGGTGGATTCGGTTCCAACCGTGGTCAAGCGCATCAACAACTCGTTCCGTCGTGCCGACCAGATCCAGTGGAAAGCCGGCAAGAACCCAGGCGACGAAGGCTACATCGACTACTTCGCGCCAATCGTGGCCGACGCTGAAGCCGGTTTCGGCGGTGTACTGAACGCCTACGAGCTGATGAAGAGCATGATCGAAGCAGGCGCCGCCGGCGTTCACTTCGAAGACCAACTGGCTTCGGTGAAGAAATGCGGCCACATGGGCGGCAAAGTATTGGTGCCGACCCAGGAAGCCGTGCAGAAGCTCACCGCTGCCCGCCTGGCCGCCGACGTTGCCGGCGTACCGACCATCATCCTGGCCCGTACCGACGCCAACGCCGCTGACCTGCTGACTTCCGACTGCGACCCGTACGACCAGCCGTTCGTGACCGGCACCCGCACCCAGGAAGGCTTCTACAAGGTTCGCGCCGGTCTCGACCAGGCGATCGCCCGTGGCCTGGCCTACGCGCCGTACGCCGACCTGATCTGGTGCGAAACCGCCAAGCCGGACCTGGACGAGGCGCGTCGCTTCGCCGAAGCGATCAAGAAGGAATACCCGGACCAACTGCTGTCGTACAACTGCTCGCCTTCCTTCAACTGGAAGAAAAACCTGGACGACGCGACCATCGCCAAGTTCCAGCGCGAACTGTCCGCCATGGGCTACAAGCACCAGTTCATCACCCTGGCCGGCATTCACAACATGTGGCACAGCATGTTCAACCTGGCGCACGACTACGCCCGCAACGACATGACCGCCTACGTGAAGCTGCAAGAGCAGGAGTTCGCTGACGCCGCCAAGGGCTACACCTTCGTGGCTCACCAGCAGGAAGTGGGCACCGGCTACTTCGACGACATGACCACCGTGATCCAGGGCGGCACCTCCTCGGTAACCGCGCTGACCGGCTCCACCGAAGAAGAGCAGTTCCACTGATCCTCGGCATGCCTTGAGTCAACGGCCCTTGCGGACCGAATAAAAGCTAACCGCAAAGCCGACGTTCTACAGCCCCGACTGGTTCGGGGCTTTTTTTCGCCGGTTTTCCAGCTTTCACCAACCGTTGATCGTCAAGGCCATGCAGGGTTTTTGGTATGAGTGGGGATCGGAACGACCATTGCTGGAATTACCAGTTGGAGCATGGCCGCCAGAGCCCCCCTTTCACACCTTGAAGTGACTGACCAACTGCTGCAACTGGTTACCCAGGCGCGCCAATTCGATGCTGGAGGCTGCGGTTTCTTCGCTGGCTGAGGCGGTCTGTTCGGATACATCGCGCACACTCAGGACACTGCGGCTGATTTCCTCGGCCACCGAGCTTTGTTGCACCGCGGCGGCGGCAATCTGTTGGTTCATGGCCTGAATGCCAGAAACCGCCTGGGTGATGTTGCCCAGGGATGTGCCGGCCTTGCATGCCAATTCCACGCTGCTGTCGGTCAGTTCGCGGCTGCTCTGCATAATGCTCGATACCTGACGCGTGCCGCTCTGCAAGCCCGCCACCAGGCTCTCGATCTCTTCGGTGGAATGCTGGGTACGCTGGGCCAGCCCACGTACTTCGTCGGCGACCACGGCAAAACCGCGCCCGGCGTCACCCGCGCGAGCGGCCTCAATGGCGGCGTTAAGGGCCAGCAAGTTGGTCTGCTCAGCCACCGCCCTGATCACGTCCATGATCTTGCCGATGCGACCGCTTTCTTGCTCCAGCTCGTTCATGGCGTCGACTGAGCGCCCGACCTCGCTGGCCAAGCGCTCGATCTGAACGATGGCTTGCGCGACCACCTGGTCGCCAATACGGGCTTGTGCATCGGCCTCTGAAGCGGCTGCGCGAGCCTGTTCGGCATTACGCGCGACTTCATGCACGGTAACCGACATTTCGTGCATGGCAGTCGCCACCTGATCGGTCTCGATCTTCTGACTATTGACCCCGGCACTGGTCTGCTCAGTAACAGCCGATAGCTCTTCGGCGGCACTGGCGATCTGGGTGACACCATCGCGGATGCCACCGATCAGGTCGCGCAAGGTGCTGCCCATACGCTGAATACCCTGCTGCAAGACACCCAGCTCATCACGACGAGTCACGATCATGTGTTGCGTGAGGTCGCCTGCCGCAATGCGATCGACCACAGCCAATGTGTCTTGCAACGGCCGCGTAATCTGGCGGGTGATGATCAAGGCGGCACAAATCCCCAACAACATCGCCAAGGCCGTACAGCTCAGTTGCAGGATGCGAGCCTGGGCGCTGTCTTCGTCACGGGAAACCAGTTGGCTGGCATACATTTCGCCGGACAGACGGGTGATGGTTTCACCCAAATCGGTGGTGTCCTGCACAGCCTTGCCCATGGCCTGATTACTGGCCGTGAAGTCCTGTACCGAACGACGGTAAGCAATCAGCGCGGTTTCCAGCTGCTTGATGGTGTCGGCATAGGTTGGGCCGAAAGCGCTGTTGAGCGCTTCGATGCTCTTGAACGCATTTTCGAGCTGGCGGGTGGCGGCTTGTTCGGTGGTGCTATTGGGGTTGCCGGTATAGCCACGCACTTCATAACGCACCAGCGCCACGTCCTCTTTGGCCTTGAGAATAAGCTTGTAAAGGTCAAAGCGGCGCTCATCCGAGGCGGGCAGCGCTTCCACGTCAGCGATGACCCTGGCAATCAGCGCGGCGCCCTTGACCGCATTGACGCCCATTTCCTTGCGCATGGCTGCGTCATTGCGATAAGCCTCGCGCATCGTATTGAGTGCCACTTGATACTGCGTGCTGGCCTGCTCGATCAGGGCAAGTTTCTTCAGGTTTTCCGGTTTTCTCAGTTCTTTGGCGAGGCTTTTCTGCTGGGCGACAAACTGCTCCAGCGACGCTTGGATCAATGCACCTTTTTGTTCATCACCCCGGTCCAACTGGTACTGCAAGCGAGCTCTGCGCAGGTGATCAAGGCGGTTGCCCAGTTCGGTAATGCTGGTCATTCGATCCGTGCGCTCGATCATTTTTCCCAGGCTGAACCAGCCGGTCGCGGCGAGAATAGCGGTCAGAAGCAGCACAACAGCAAAGCCCAAAGCCAGCTTGAGCATAACGCTCATATTCGCGATCCAAGAGTTCATGACTTTCCTTTGGTATCAGCCACGAACGATGAAACTGACGCGGCTATCTAAGAAGGGGCCGAAAATCTAACCAGTATTGATATAGATGATTAGATGAATGAAGCATAAAGATAGCCATTTGATATCACCTCTTCAAGACCTTAAACCCAACCTCGTGCCGTTTTTTTGCTCGCACGACGGTGGTCGCTTAAACACGAAATTCCCTGGCCATAGGATTTGCGCGGGGTTAGCTGAGCGACATTGATCGGACGCCCACGGCTTTTTTGAGCCGTTTTTTTCAAGCAATCTACTCTGTAGGAGCTAGCCTGCATCTGTGGGTGCCAAGCTTGCCCGTAATGAACGATTGCGCAGTCTGCCTCGGGACAGCGTTGCCGGCATCGCGAGCAAGCTTGGCTCCCACAGGAGCAGTCCCCATGCAGATCCAACCTTCACCGAGCCCGCCCCCCCCCAAAAAAACTGCGGCGCACGGTTAGAAAAATTGATCGAACGCAGTATTGGGCAGTCCGAAAAGGAGTAAAACGTCCGACGCTGACAATTGCAGTAGCGGCAATGTAAGGCTGCCCCTCGGACACAACACTAAGTGCGTAGCTGAAAGGCCGCCACAGATAATAATAATTATCATTTGAAAGCCATTATCATTGTTGCATTCCGCACGAAATATTATTGATCAACAGCCGGCCAACGCCCACGGGGCCGGGGCCGCAGGGTCCTGGAGGTACGCTATGTGCTTATTCCAATAAATAATTTCGCTATAGGAATTTTACTTGCCCGGTGTTTAGCCATAAAATCACCGCGATTGATTGCTGCGACATATCGTCACTGCGTTATTTCTTTTCAAGCTCAGAGACCTTTGCTCTCTGTTAAGGATTTCCAGCATGCCCGAAGCGACAGGACTCATGGCCCACAACTGGGGCTTTGCCATTTTCCTTCTGGGCGTTGTCGGCCTGTGTGCCTTCATGCTCGGCGTGTCGAGCCTGCTCGGGTCAAAAGCCTGGGGCCGCAGCAAAAATGAACCGTTCGAGTCCGGCATGCTGCCTACCGGTGGCGCCCGCTTGCGGCTCTCAGCCAAATTCTATCTGGTCGCGATGCTCTTCGTGATCTTCGATATCGAAGCCCTCTTTCTCTTTGCATGGTCTGTGTCCGTCCGCGAAAGCGGCTGGACCGGATTCGTCGAAGCTCTCGTTTTCATAGCAATTCTGTTGGCAGGTCTTGTCTACCTTTGGCGGGTGGGGGCTCTTGATTGGGCTCCGGAAGGTCGTCGTAAGCGGCAAGCGAAGCTGAAACAATGAGGCTTTGGCAATGCAATACAATCTCACCAGGATCGACCCCGATGCTCCTAACGAGCAGTATCCGATTGGCGAGCGGGAAACCGTTTCCGATCCGTTAGAAGATCAAGTCCACAAAAACATCTTCATGGGCAAGCTCGAAGACGTGCTGAACAACACGGTCAACTGGGGTCGCAAGAACTCCCTGTGGCCGTACAACTTCGGCCTTTCGTGCTGCTACGTGGAAATGACCACCGCCTTCACGGCGCCCCACGACATCGCGCGCTTTGGCGCCGAGGTGATCCGGGCATCGCCGCGCCAGGCGGATTTCATGGTTATTGCCGGGACCTGCTTCATCAAGATGGCGCCGATCATCCAGCGTCTCTACGAGCAAATGCTCGAACCGAAGTGGGTTATCTCCATGGGTTCGTGCGCCAACTCCGGTGGCATGTACGACATCTATTCCGTCGTTCAAGGGGTGGACAAGTTCCTGCCCGTGGACGTCTACGTGCCTGGCTGCCCGCCTCGCCCTGAAGCTTTCCTGCAAGGCTTGATGCTGTTGCAGGAGTCGATTGGCCAGGAGCGTCGCCCACTGTCCTGGGTCGTTGGTGATCAAGGCGTCTATCGCGCCGAGATGCCATCGCAAAAGGAACAGCGTCGCGAACAGCGTATCGCAGTCACCAACCTGCGCAGCCCCGACGAAGTCTGATCCAGCTCTGCTCTGCATAAGAAACGAGAACCTGGCTTCATTCTTTACGTTGACCGAAAGCGATAAATAACCATGACTACAGGCAGTGCTCTGTACATCCCGCCTTACAAGGCAGACGACCAGGATGTGGTCGTCGAACTGAACAACCGTTTTGGCCCCGAGGCGTTCACCGCCCAGCCGACCCGCACCGGCATGCCGGTGCTTTGGGTTGCCCGCGCCAAACTCGTCGAAGTCCTGACTTTCCTGCGCAACCTGCCCAAGCCGTACGTCATGCTCTATGACTTGCATGGCGTGGACGAGCGTCTGCGCACCAAGCGTCAAGGGCTGCCCGACGGCGTCGATTTCACCGTGTTCTATCACCTGATGTCGATCGAACGTAATAGTGACGTGATGATCAAGGTCGCCTTGTCCGAGAGCGACCTCAGCGTGCCGACCGTGACCGGTATCTGGCCGAACGCCAACTGGTACGAACGTGAAGTGTGGGACATGTTCGGGATCGATTTCCCCGGCCACCCGCACCTGACGCGCATCATGATGCCGCCGACCTGGGAAGGTCACCCGCTGCGCAAGGACTTCCCGGCCCGCGCCACCGAGTTCGATCCGTTCAGCCTGTCCCTGGCCAAGCAACAGCTCGAGGAAGAAGCCGCGCGCTTCAAGCCGGAAGACTGGGGCATGAAACGCTCCGGGGCGAACGAGGACTACATGTTCCTCAACCTGGGCCCGAACCACCCTTCGGCCCACGGTGCATTCCGCATCATCCTGCAGCTGGACGGCGAAGAGATCGTCGACTGCGTCCCGGACATCGGCTACCACCACCGTGGCGCCGAGAAAATGGGCGAGCGCCAGTCCTGGCACAGCTACATTCCCTACACCGACCGCATCGATTACCTCGGCGGCGTGATGAACAACCTGCCGTACGTGCTTTCGGTCGAGAAACTGGCCGGGATCAAGGTGCCGGAAAAGGTCGACGTCATCCGCATCATGATGGCCGAGTTCTTCCGGATCACCAGCCACCTGCTGTTCCTGGGTACCTACATCCAGGACGTTGGCGCCATGACCCCGGTGTTCTTCACCTTCACCGACCGCCAGAAGGCCTACACGGTGATCGAAGCCATCACCGGTTTCCGCCTGCACCCGGCCTGGTACCGCATCGGTGGGGTTGCCCACGACCTGCCGCGGGGCTGGGAAAAGCTGGTCAAGGATTTCGTCGAATGGATGCCCAAGCGCCTGGACGAATACACCAAGGCCGCCTTGCAGAACAGCATCCTCAAGGGCCGTACCATCGGGGTCGCCGCCTACAACACCAAAGAGGCCCTGGAATGGGGTGTCACCGGTGCGGGCCTGCGTTCCACCGGTTGCGACTTCGACCTGCGCAAGGCGCGCCCTTACTCCGGCTACGAAAACTTCGAATTCGAAGTACCGCTGGCAGTCAATGGTGATGCCTATGACCGCTGCATGGTGCGCGTCGAGGAGATGCGCCAGAGCATCAAGATCATCGACCAGTGCATGCGCAACATGCCGGAAGGCCCGTACAAGGCGGATCACCCGCTGACCACGCCGCCGCCCAAAGAGCGCACGCTGCAACACATCGAGACCCTGATCACGCACTTCCTGCAGGTTTCGTGGGGCCCGGTCATGCCGGCCAACGAGTCCTTCCAGATGATCGAAGCGACCAAGGGCATCAACAGTTATTACCTGACGAGCGACGGCGGCACCATGAGCTACCGCACCCGGATTCGCACCCCAAGCTTCCCACACCTGCAGCAGATCCCTTCGGTGATCAAAGGCAGCATGGTCGCGGATATGATTGCGTACCTGGGTAGTATCGATTTCGTTATGGCCGACGTGGACCGCTAAGCATGAATAGCACGCTTATCCAGACAGACCGTTTCGCCCTCAGCGAAACCGAGCGCTCGGCCATCGAGCACGAGCTGCATCACTACGAAGACCCGCGCGCGGCGTCGATCGAAGCCCTGAAGATCGTTCAGAAGGAACGTGGCTGGGTGCCTGACGGCGCGCTCTACGCCATCGGCGAGATCCTCGGCATCCCGGCCAGCGACGTCGAAGGTGTTGCCACCTTCTACAGCCAGATCTTCCGCCAGCCAGTGGGTCGCCACATCATTCGCGTCTGCGACAGCATGGTCTGCTACATCGGCGGCCACGAGTCCGTGGTCGGTGAGATCCAGAACAAGCTGGGCATCGGCCTGGGCCAGACCACCGCAGACGGGCGCTTCACCCTGCTGCCGGTGTGCTGCCTGGGCAACTGCGACAAGGCCCCGGCGCTGATGATCGACGACGACACCTTCGGTGACGTCCAGCCTGACGGCGTCGCCAAACTGCTGGAGGGCTACGTATGACCCTGACTTCCTTCGGGCCCGCCAACCGCATCCAGCGTTCGGCCGAAACCCATCCCCTGACCTGGCGTCTGCGTGACGACGGCGAAGCGGTATGGCTGGACGAATACCAGGCCAAGAATGGCTACGCCGCCGCGCGCAAGGCGTTCAGCGAGATGGCCCAGGACGACATCGTCCAGACCGTCAAAGACTCCGGCCTCAAGGGTCGCGGCGGTGCGGGCTTCCCCACTGGCGTGAAGTGGGGCCTGATGCCCAAGGACGAGTCCATCAACATCCGCTATCTGCTGTGCAACGCGGATGAAATGGAGCCCAACACCTGGAAAGACCGCATGCTGATGGAGCAACTGCCCCATCTGCTGATCGAAGGCATGCTGATCAGTGCCCGTGCGTTGAAAACCTACCGTGGCTACATCTTCCTGCGCGGCGAATACACCACCGCCGCCAAGCACCTGAACCGTGCCGTGGAAGAAGCCAAGGCCGCTGGCCTCTTGGGCAAGAACATCCTGGGTTCGGGCTTTGATTTCGAGCTGTTCGTCCACACCGGTGCCGGGCGCTACATCTGCGGTGAAGAAACCGCACTGATCAACTCCCTGGAAGGCCGCCGCGCCAACCCGCGTTCCAAGCCGCCCTTCCCTGCCGCCGTCGGCGTGTGGGGCAAGCCGACCTGCGTGAACAACGTCGAGACCCTGTGCAACGTGCCGGCGATCATTGCCGACGGCGTGGACTGGTACAAATCCCTGGCCCGCGACGGCAGCGAAGACATGGGCACCAAGCTCATGGGCTTCTCCGGCAAGGTCAAGAACCCGGGCCTGTGGGAACTGCCATTCGGCGTCACCGGCCGCGAGCTGTTCGAAGACTACGCCGGCGGCATGCGCGACGGTTACAAGCTCAAGTGCTGGCAGCCCGGCGGCGCCGGCACCGGCTTCCTGTTGCCGGAACACCTGGACGCACAAATGTACGCCGGCGGCATCGCCAAAGTCGGCACCCGTATGGGTACCGGTCTGGCCATGGCGGTGGACGACAGCGTCAACATGGTTTCCCTGCTGCGCAACATGGAAGAATTCTTCTCCCGTGAATCGTGCGGTTTCTGCACACCGTGCCGCGATGGTCTGCCGTGGAGCGTCAAGCTGCTGCGCGCCATTGAAAACGGCGAAGGCCAGGCCGGCGACATCGAGACCCTGCTGGGTCTGGTGGGTTTCCTCGGCCCGGGCAAGACCTTCTGTGCTCATGCACCGGGTGCCGTGGAGCCGTTGGGCAGCGCGATCAAATACTTCCGCTCTGAATTCGAGGCCGGCATCGCGCCAACGCGCGCAGGCGATCTCAATCAGGTGGTCACGCCGACCATGGTCGGCGCGTAACGACGCTTTAAAAGGCGAAGGGTCCGTGCCCTTCGCCTTTCGTCCGATGACGCCTTTGAAGGCTGTTTGGATTCGGACGAATAACAAGATTCCATTAGCCACGCCCGCTGACACCGGGCCAACGAAGAACTTTGAACCATGGCCACTATCCACGTAGACGGCAAAGAGCTCGAAGTCGATGGCGCAGACAACCTGTTACAGGCATGTCTGTCCCTGGGCCTCGACATCCCTTATTTCTGCTGGCACCCCGCCCTTGGCAGCGTAGGCGCCTGTCGCCAATGCGCGGTCAAGCAGTACACCGACGAAAACGACAAGCGTGGTCGGATCGTCATGTCCTGCATGACCCCCGCCACCGACGGCAGTTGGATCTCCATCGACGACGAAGAAGCGAAAGTGTTTCGCGCCAGCGTCGTCGAATGGCTGATGACCAACCACCCTCACGACTGCCCGGTCTGTGAGGAAGGCGGCCACTGCCACCTGCAAGACATGACGGTGATGACCGGCCACAACGAGCGCCGTTATCGCTTCACCAAGCGCACCCACCAGAACCAGCAACTGGGCCCGTTCATCTCCCACGAGATGAACCGCTGCATCGCCTGCTACCGCTGCGTGCGTTTCTACAAGGACTACGCCGGCGGCACCGACCTGGGCGTGTTCGGCGCCCACGACAACGTGTACTTCGGTCGCGTTGAAGACGGCACCCTGGAAAGCGAGTTCTCCGGCAACCTCACCGAGGTCTGCCCGACCGGTGTGTTCACCGACAAGACTCACTCCGAGCGCTACAACCGCAAGTGGGACATGCAGTTCTCGCCGAGCATCTGCCATGGCTGCTCCAGCGGTTGCAACATCTCCCCGGGCGAACGCTACGGCGAACTGCGTCGCATCGAGAACCGCTTCAACGGTTCGGTGAACCAGTACTTCCTGTGCGACCGTGGCCGTTTCGGCTATGGCTACGTCAACCGCAAGGATCGTCCGCGCCAGCCATTGCTCGCCAACGGCGCCAAGCTGAGCCTGGACGAAGCGCTGGACAAGGCCGCCGAACTGCTGCGCGGGCGCAACATCGTCGGTATCGGTTCGCCACGGGCCAGCCTGGAAAGCAACTACGCGCTGCGTGAACTGGTCGGCGCCGAGCACTTCTACAGTGGCATCGAAGCCGGTGAGCTGGAGCGCATCCGCCTGGTGCTGCAAGTGCTCAAGGACAGCCCGCTGCCCGTGCCGACGATGCGTGACATCGAAGACCACGACGCGGTGTTCGTCCTGGGTGAAGACCTGACCCAGACCGCCGCGCGCATGGCCCTGGCCCTGCGCCAGTCGGTCAAGGGCAAGGCTGAAGACATGGCCGACGCCATGCGCGTGCAGCCATGGCTCGATGCCGCCGTGAAGAACATCGGCCAGCACGCGCTGAACCCCCTGTTCATTGCCAGCCTGGCTGAAACCAAGCTCGACGACGTCGCCGAAGAATGCGTCCACGCCGCCCCTGACGACCTGGCGCGCATCGGTTTCGCCGTAGCCCACGCCCTGGACGCCAGCGCCCCGGCCGTCGAAGGTCTGGACAGTGAAGCGGCCGCGCTGGCCCAGCGTATCGCCGACGCCCTGCTCGCGGCCAAACGCCCATTGATCATTGCCGGCACCTCGTTGGGTTCCAAGGCACTGGTCGAAGCCGCCGCCAACATCGCCAAGGCGCTGAAGCTGCGCGAGAAGAACGGTTCCATCAGCCTGATCGTGCCGGAAGCCAACAGCCTCGGCCTGGCCATGCTCGGTGGCGAGTCGCTGGACGCGGCCCTGCAAGCGGTGATCGACGGCAGCGCCGACGCCATCGTGGTGCTGGAAAACGACCTGTACACCCGCACTGACAAGGCCCGGGTGGACGCTGCCCTGAATGCCGCGAAAGTGCTGATCGTTGCCGACCACCAGAAAACCGCCACCACCGACCGCGCCCACCTGGTGCTGCCGGCGGCGAGCTTCGCCGAAGGCGACGGTACGCTGGTCAGCCAGGAAGGTCGCGCCCAGCGCTTCTTCCAGGTGTTCGACCCGACTTACCTGGACGCCAGCATCCTGGTCCATGAAGGCTGGCGCTGGCTGCATGCCCTGCGCGCCACCCTGCTGAACCAGCCGATCGACTGGACGCAACTGGACCATGTCACCGCCGCCGTCGCTTCGAGCAGCCCGCAACTGGCTCGCATCGTCGATGCCGCGCCATCGGCCGCGTTCCGCATCAAGGGCCTGAAGCTGGCCCGCGAACCGCTGCGCTACTCCGGTCGCACCGCGATGCGCGCCGACATCAGCGTCCACGAACCACGGACCTCCCAGGACAACGACACTGCGTTCTCGTTCTCCATGGAAGGTTACTCGGGCTCCGCCGAACCGCGCTCGCAAGTGCCGTTCGCCTGGTCGCCGGGCTGGAACTCGCCGCAAGCCTGGAACAAGTTCCAGGACGAAGTCGGCGGTCACCTGCGTGCCGGTGATCCGGGCACTCGCCTGATCGAAAGCCAGGGCGATGGCCTGAGCTGGTTCGCCAGCGTGCCGCGCGCCTTCAACCCGGCACCGGGCACCTGGCAGGTCGTACCGTTCCATCACCTGTTCGGCAGTGAAGAGAACTCTTCCAAAGCCGCTCCGGTCCAGGAACGCATCCCGGCCGCCTACGTGTCGCTGGCCAAGTCCGAAGCCGATCGCCTGGGCGTCAACGACGGTGCCCTGCTGAGCCTGAACGTCGCGGGCCAGACCTTGCGTCTGCCGCTGCGCATCAATGAAGAACTGGGCGCCGGCCTGGTGGCCCTTCCGGCCGGCCTGGCGGGTATTCCACCGGCGATATTCGGCAAAACCGTCGACGGTCTGCAGGAGGCAGCGCAATGAGCTGGTTTACCCCTGAAGTGATCGACGTGATCCTGACGGTTCTCAAGGCCATCGTGATTCTGCTGGCCGTGGTGGTCTGCGGTGCGCTGCTGAGTTTCGTCGAACGTCGCCTGCTGGGCTGGTGGCAGGACCGTTACGGTCCGAACCGCGTCGGCCCGTTCGGCATGTTCCAGATCGCCGCCGACATGATCAAGATGTTCTTCAAGGAAGACTGGACGCCGCCGTTTGCCGACAAGGTGATCTTCACCCTGGCACCGGTCGTGGCCATGAGCGCCTTGCTGATCGCCTTCGCGATCATCCCGATCACCCCGACCTGGGGCGTGGCGGACCTGAACATCGGCCTGCTGTTCTTCTTCGCCATGGCGGGTCTGTCGGTGTATGCGGTGCTGTTCGCCGGCTGGTCGAGCAACAACAAGTTCGCCCTGCTGGGCAGCCTGCGGGCCTCGGCCCAGACCGTGTCCTACGAAGTGTTCATGGGCCTGGCGCTCATGGGCGTGGTGGTCCAGGCCGGCTCGTTCAACATGCGCGACATCGTCGAGTACCAGGCCCAGAACCTGTGGTTCATCATTCCGCAGTTCTTCGGTTTCTGTACCTTCTTCGTGGCCGGCGTGGCCGTGACTCACCGTCACCCCTTCGACCAACCGGAAGCGGAACAGGAATTGGCCGACGGTTATCACATCGAATATGCCGGCATGAAATGGGGCATGTTTTTCGTCGGTGAATACATCGGCATCATCCTGATCTCGGCACTGCTGGTGACGTTGTTCTTCGGTGGCTGGCACGGTCCGTTCGGCATCCTGCCGCAACTGTCCTTCGTCTGGTTCGCCCTGAAGACCGCGTTCTTCATCATGCTGTTCGTCCTGCTGCGCGCCTCGATCCCGCGCCCGCGCTACGACCAGGTGATGGACTTCAGCTGGAAATTCTGCCTGCCGCTGACCCTGATCAATTTGCTGGTGACCGCTGCGATCGTGTTGATGAACACGCCTGCGGCCGCGGTTCAGTGAGGATTTGACCCATGTTCAAATATATTGGCGACATCGTTAAGGGTACCGGTACCCAACTGCGAAGCCTGGTCATGATCTTCGGCCATGGCTTTCGCAAGCGCGACACCCTGCAATACCCTGAAGAAGCGGTCTACCTGCCGCCGCGTTATCGCGGCCGCATCGTCCTGACCCGCGACCCCGACGGCGAAGAACGCTGCGTGGCCTGCAACCTGTGCGCCGTAGCGTGCCCGGTGGGCTGCATCTCGTTGCAGAAAGCCGAAACCGAAGACGGTCGCTGGTACCCGGACTTCTTCCGTATCAACTTCTCGCGCTGCATTTTCTGCGGCCTCTGCGAGGAAGCGTGCCCGACCACCGCGATCCAGCTCACGCCGGATTTCGAAATGGCCGAGTTCAAACGTCAGGACCTGGTGTACGAGAAAGAAGATCTGCTGATTTCCGGTCCCGGTAAAAACCCTGATTACAACTTCTATCGTGTTGCAGGTATGGCCATTGCCGGTAAGCCAAAAGGCGCCGCGCAAAATGAAGCCGAACCGATCAACGTGAAGAGCTTGCTGCCTTAAGGAAGAAAGATGGAATTCGCTTTCTATTTCGCATCGGGTATCGCGGTGGTCTCCACGCTTCGAGTGGTCACCAACACCAACCCTGTGCACGCCCTGCTCTACCTGATCATCTCGCTGATCGCCGTGGCCATGACCTTCTTCAGCCTCGGTGCGCCGTTTGCCGGTGCGCTGGAAGTGATCGCCTACGCCGGCGCCATCATGGTGCTGTTCGTGTTCGTGGTGATGATGCTGAACCTGGGCCCGGCCTCGGTGCAGCAAGAACGCTCCTGGCTCAAGCCGGGCATCTGGGCGGGGCCGGTGATTCTCGCCGCGCTGCTGCTGGGTGAACTGCTGTATGTACTGTTCGCTCACCAGAGCGGCCAGGCCATCGGCCACACCACCGTAGACGCCAAGGCCGTGGGCATCAGCCTGTTCGGTCCGTACCTGCTGGTGGTCGAACTCGCCTCGATGCTGCTGCTTGCCGCAGCCGTCACGGCGTTCCATTTGGGCCGTAACGAGGCGAAGGAGTAATCACATGCCTGCTATCCCTCTCGAGCATGGTCTGGCGGTTGCCGGCATCCTGTTCTGCCTCGGTCTGGTCGGCCTGATGGTCCGCCGCAACATTCTGTTCGTGCTGATGAGCCTGGAGGTCATGATGAATGCCTCCGCCCTGGCCTTCATCGTCGCGGGCGCTCGCTGGGCGCAGCCGGATGGACAAGTCATGTTCATCCTGGTGATCAGCCTGGCAGCCGCTGAGGCCAGTATCGGCCTGGCGATTCTGTTGCAGCTGTATCGCCGCTTCCACACTCTCGATATCGACGCTGCCAGCGAGATGCGCGGATGAACCTACTCTTTCTGACTTTCGTATTTCCCCTCATCGGTTTCCTGCTGCTGTCGTTCTCTCGTGGACGCTGGTCGGAAAACCTTTCGGCGCTGGTTGGCGTGGGGTCCATCGGCCTGTCTGCCATCGTCACGGCCTACGTGATCTGGCAGTTCAACGTCGCCCCGCCTGAAGGTGGCGCGTACGTGCAGGTGCTGTGGCAGTGGATGGCGGTGGAAGGCTTCACGCCGAACTTCGCCCTGTACCTGGATGGCCTGTCGGTGACCATGCTGGGCGTGGTGGTCGGCGTGGGTTTCCTGATCCACCTGTTCGCCTCCTGGTACATGCGCGGCGAAGCCGGTTACTCGCGCTTCTTCGCCTACACCAACCTGTTCATCGCCAGCATGCTGTTCCTGGTGCTCGGCGATAACCTGCTGTTCCTGTACTTCGGCTGGGAAGGCGTGGGCCTGTGCTCATACCTGTTGATCGGTTTCTACTACCGCAACCGCAACAACGGTAACGCGGCGCTCAAGGCGTTCATCGTGACCCGGATCGGCGACGTGTTCATGGCCATCGGCCTGTTCATCCTGTTCCAGCAACTGGGCACCCTGAACATCCAGGAACTGCTGGTACGTGCTCCGCAGCACTTCCAGGCCGGCGACTTCTGGATCGTCCTGGCGACCCTGATGCTGCTGGGCGGCGCTGTCGGTAAATCCGCGCAACTGCCGCTGCAGACCTGGCTGGCGGATGCGATGGCAGGTCCTACCCCGGTTTCGGCACTGATCCACGCCGCAACCATGGTGACCGCCGGTGTCTACCTGATCGCCCGTACCCACGGCCTGTTCGCCCTGGCGCCAGACATCCTGCACCTGGTCGGCATCGTCGGTGGCGTGACATTGGTGCTGGCCGGTTTCGCAGCCCTGGTCCAGACCGACATCAAGCGTATCCTCGCCTACTCCACCATGAGCCAGATCGGCTACATGTTCCTGGCCCTGGGCGTCGGCGCCTGGGAAGGCGCGATCTTCCACCTGATGACCCACGCCTTCTTCAAGGCGCTGCTGTTCCTTGCTTCCGGTGCGGTGATCGTTGCCTGCCACCACGAGCAGAACATCTTCAAGATGGGCGGCCTGTGGAAGAAACTGCCACTGGCCTACGCCAGCTTCATCGTCGGCGGCGCGGCCCTGGCGGCCCTGCCACTGGTCACCGCCGGTTTCTACTCCAAGGACGAGATCCTCTGGGAAGCGTTCGCCAGCGGTAACCAGGGTCTGCTCTATGCCGGCCTGGTGGGTGCGTTCATGACCTCGCTTTACACCTTCCGCCTGATCTTCATCGCGTTCCACGGTGAAGCCAAGACCGAAGCCCACGCTGGCTACGGCATTGCCCACTGGCTGCCACTGTCGGTGCTGATCGTGCTGTCGACTTTCGTCGGCGCAATGATCACGCCACCGCTGGCCGATGTCCTGCCGCAAAGCGTCGGCCATGCCGGCGGCGACGCCAAGCACAGCCTGGAAATCGCTTCGGGCGCCATCGCCCTGGCCGGTATCCTGCTGGCCGCCCTGCTGTTCCTGGGCAAGCGTCGCTTCGTCACGGCGATCGCCAACAGCGGCATCGGGCGATTCCTTTCGACCTGGTGGTTCGCTGCCTGGGGCTTCGACTGGATCTACGACAAACTGTTCGTCAAGCCATACCTTGCGATCAGCCACATTCTGCGCAAAGACCCGCTCGACCAGACCATTGGCCTGATCCCGCGCATGGCCAAGGGCGGCCACACTGCCCTGAGCCGTACCGAGACCGGTCAACTGCGTTGGTATGCGGCTTCCATGGCGGCTGGCGCCGTGCTGGTTATCGGCGCCATCGTGCTGGTAGCGGTCTGATATGAACCTTGCGAACTTGCGAAAGGAAACGAGCCCGTCATGATTCTGCCCTGGCTAATCCTGATCCCCTTCATCGGCGGCCTGCTGTGCTGGATGGCGGAGCGTTCAAGCTCCACCCTCCCGCGCTGGATTGCGCTGCTGACCATGTCCCTGGAACTCGCACTCGGCCTCTGGCTCTGGGCGACCGGCGACTATTCATTTGCTCCGGCCCCTGGCGCCGATCCAACCTGGGCGCTTGAGTTCAAGCACATCTGGATCGAACGCTTCGGTATCAGCGTGCATCTGGCTCTCGACGGCCTGTCGCTGCTGATGATCCTGCTGACCGGCCTGCTGGGTATCCTCTCGGTCCTGTGCTCCTGGAAAGAGATCCAGCGTCACGTCGGTTTCTTCCACCTGAACCTGATGTGGATCCTGGGCGGTGTCGTTGGCGTGTTCCTGGCGCTGGACCTGTTCATGTTCTTCTTCTTCTGGGAAATGATGCTGGTGCCGATGTACTTCCTCATCGCGCTCTGGGGTCACAGTTCTTCGGACGGCAAGAAAACCCGGATCTACGCGGCGACCAAGTTCTTCATCTTCACCCAGGCTTCCGGCCTGATCATGCTGGTGGCGATCCTTGGCCTGGTGCTGGTCAACTTCAACAACACCGGCGTGATTACCTTCAACTACGCCGACCTGTTGAAAGTGCAGATGTCGCGCACCACCGAGTATGTGCTGATGCTGGGCTTCTTCATCGCTTTCGCGGTGAAGCTGCCGGTGGTGCCGTTCCACTCCTGGCTGCCGGACGCCCACGCCCAGGCGCCGACCGCAGGTTCCGTGGACCTGGCCGGTATCCTGCTCAAGACCGCCGCCTACGGCCTGCTGCGCTTCGCCCTGCCGCTGTTCCCCAATGCCTCGGCCGAGTTCGCGCCGATTGCCATGACCCTGGGTCTGATCGGGATTTTCTACGGTGCGTTCCTGGCGTTCGCCCAGACCGACATCAAGCGCCTGATTGCCTTCTCCAGTGTTTCGCACATGGGCTTTGTGCTGATCGGGATCTACTCCGGCAGCCAGTTGGCCCTGCAAGGCGCGGTGATCCAGATGCTGGCCCACGGCCTGTCGGCTGCGGCACTGTTTATCCTCAGCGGCCAGTTGTACGAGCGTCTGCACACTCGGGACATGCGTGAGATGGGCGGTATCTGGTCGCGCATCGCTTACCTGCCAGCCATCAGTCTGTTCTTCGCCGCGGCGTCCCTGGGCCTGCCGGGCACCGGTAACTTCGTCGGCGAGTTCCTGATCCTGATCGGCTCGTTCGTCAGCGCTCCGTGGATCACCGCCATCGCCACCTCTGGCCTGGTGTTCGGTTCGGTCTACTCGCTGATCATGATCCACCGCGCCTACTTCGGCCCGACCAAGTCGGATGAAGTGCTGCGCGGCATGGACGGTCGCGAACTGATCATGGTGCTCGGCCTTGCGGTGCTGCTGGTTTACCTCGGCGTCTACCCGCAACCGTTCCTCGACACCTCTGCCGCCACGATGCATGGCGTGCAGCAGTGGCTCGGCACCGCCTTCTCTCAACTCGCTTCGGCCCGGTAAGAGCGCTATGGAATTCACGATTCAACACTTTATCGCGCTTGCGCCGCTGTTGATCACCAGCGCCACGATCATCGTGGTGATGCTGGCGATCGCCTGGCGGCGCAATCACTCACAGACCTTCCTGCTGTCGGTGGCGGGGCTGAACCTGGCCCTGCTGTCGATTTTGCCGGCCCTGAAAGTCGCGCCGCTGGCGGTCACCCCGCTGTTGCAGATCGACAGTTTCGCCTGCCTGTACATGGCGCTGATCCTGGTCGCCACCCTCGCCTGCGTCACCCTCGCCCACGCCTACCTCGGCGATGGCGGTACGGGTTACCCGGGCAACCGTGAAGAACTGTACCTGCTGATCCTGATGGCCGCCGCCGGTGGCCTGGTCCTGGTCAGCGCGCAGCACCTGGCCAGCCTGTTCATCGGTCTGGAGCTGCTGTCGGTGCCGGTCTACGGTCTGGTGGCCTATGCCTTCTTCAACAAGCGCTCCCTGGAAGCGGGCATCAAGTACATGGTGCTGTCGGCCGCCGGTTCCGCGTTCCTGTTGTTCGGCATGGCCCTGCTCTACGCCGAAGCCGGCACCCTGAGCTTCGTCGGCATCGGTCAGGCCCTGGCGGCCACCGGCCTGCCTAGCCCGATCGCGCAACTGGGCCTGGGCATGATGCTGATCGGCCTGGCGTTCAAGCTGTCGCTGGTGCCTTTCCACCTCTGGACCCCGGACGTCTACGAAGGCGCCCCGGCACCGGTGGCGGCGTTCCTGGCCACCGCGTCGAAAGTCGCAGTGTTCGCGGTGATGGTGCGGTTGTTCCAGATCTCGCCAGTGGCCAGCAGCGGTGTGCTGAGTGACGTGCTGACCATCATTGCCATCGCGTCGATTCTGTTCGGTAACCTGCTGGCGCTGACCCAGAGCAACCTCAAGCGTCTGCTGGGTTACTCGTCCATCGCCCACTTCGGTTACCTGCTGATCGCGCTGATCGCCAGCAAGGGCCTGGCGGTAGAAGCTATCGGCGTGTACCTGGTCACCTACGTGATCACCAGCCTCGGCGCGTTCGGCGTGATCACCCTGATGTCCTCGCCGTACAACGGCCGTGACGCCGACGCCCTGTACGAATACCGCGGCCTGTTCTGGCGCCGTCCGTACCTGACCGCCGTGCTGACCGTGATGATGCTGTCCCTGGCCGGCATCCCGCTGACCGCAGGCTTCATCGGCAAGTTCTACATCATCGCCACCGGCGTCGAGGCTCACCAATGGTGGCTGGTCGGCTCCCTGGTGCTGGGCAGTGCCATCGGCGTGTTCTACTACCTGCGCGTCATGGTCACCCTGTACCTGATGGAACCGAACCTGCGTCGCCACGATGCCGAGTTGCACTGGGAACAGAAGGCAGGCGGCGTGATGCTGCTGGCTATCGCCGTACTGGCGTTCTTCCTCGGTGTGTACCCGCAGCCGTTGCTGACCCTGGTTCAGCAGGCCGGCCTGACGGGTTGATCACCCGAACGCAGTAGCATCAAAAAATGCCCGTATCGCTTGATACGGGCATTTTTTTTTGGGCTGTAGAAGTCACCTGCCTCGGGCTATCCTGAGGCGCTTGAACATACGACTCCAAGAGGGAAAGGCTTTGGGCATGGACATCGATTGCGTGGTGGTGGGCGCGGGCGTGGTCGGGCTCGCCGTGGCTCGGGAACTGACCCAGGCCGGTCACGAAGTGCTGTTGATCGAAGCCGGCGAAGCCATCGGCATGGGCACCAGCTCGCGCAATTCCGAAGTCATCCATGCCGGCATTTATTACCCTCCGGGGAGCCTCAAGGCGCAACTATGCGTCGAGGGTCGCCAGCGGTTGTACGCGTATTGCGAGAGTCACGGGGTTGCGACCCGCAGGCTTGGCAAATTGATCGTTGCCAAGGATCAGCTTCAGGTGGACGGGCTCAAGACCTTGCTTGAGCGAGGATTGAAGAACGGTGTCGACGACCTGCGTCTGCTCGATCAGCAGCAGGCGCTGGAGCTGGAGCCCGCTCTGGCGTGCGTGGCCGCGCTGTATTCGCCTTCCACCGGTATCGTCGACGCGCACGCACTGATGCTGGCCTTGCAGGGGGATGCCGAAGCGGCCGGTGCCGACATCGTATTCCACACGCCCTTGCTGAGGGCACGGACCATCACCGGAGGTTTCATGCTGGAACTGGGTGGTACGGCGCAGATGAGCGTGTCCTGCCGCCGACTGATCAACGCCGCCGGCCTCCAGGCGCCCGCCCTCGCCCGCCGTATCGAAGGCCTGACGCCGCACTCGGTGCCCCGCGATTATCTGTGCAAGGGCAGCTACTTCAGCCTGACTGGACGCGCGCCTTTCCGGCATCTGATCTACCCCGCTCCGGAAGCTGCCGGCCTGGGCATTCACATGACCTTGGATATGGCGGGCCAGGCCCGATTCGGCCCGGACACCGAGTGGCTCGAGCGCGAGGACTACCGCGTGGACCCGGCCCGGGCCGAGGCCTTCTACCCGGCGATTCGCAATTATTGGCCTGGCTTGCCGGACCAAAGCCTGCAACCGGGCTACAGCGGCATCCGTCCGAAAATTTCCGGCCCCGACGAGCCGGCCCGGGACTTCCTCATCAGCAGCCCCGCCGAGCATCAGGTCCCGGGGCTGATCAATCTATTCGGGATCGAATCGCCAGGGCTGACCTCCTGCCTGGCGCTTGCCGGGCGGGTGCGGCAACTGATCGTCTAGCGGTGGGGCAGCGCAAAGTGCAATGCATTTTTCCATGCCCTCATGCAGGCTGCACGACCCGCAAAAAACAGACTGATATAACCTGCTGTTTTAAAACGAGTTTATATAAATCATTGGCTGGCACGACTGATGCAATTTCCCTGTAACGCGGCGTTGGCGCTTGAAGCCGGCCCGCATCCGTGAATTGCCAGGAGCTACATATGAACGCCATCGACCTGTTGAAAGCCGACCATGAACGCGTCAAGGCCATCCTTGCCCAGCTGAGCGAATCAACCAGCCGGGGCATCAAGAAACGCACCGACCTGTTGGCGAAGCTGGAAATGGAAATCTCCATTCATACCCGACTGGAAGAAGAGATTCTCTATCCGGCCTACAAGCAGGCCGGCGGCAAGGAGCAGGCCGAGATGTACTACGAGGCCAAGGAAGAGCACCGCACCGTCGACTCGCTGGTGCTGCCGGACCTGAAGAACACCGACCCGTCCACCCCAGAATTTGCCGGCCGGGTGAAAGTGGTCAAAGAGTTGCTTGAGCACCATATCGAAGAAGAGGAAACCGAGATGTTCCCTCAAGCCAAAAAACTGCTGGGCAAAGCGACGCTGGAGTCGTTGGGCGAGCAGATGGAAGCCATGAAGGCGCAGTACAAAAAAGAAATGAGCAGCTCCAGCCTGGCCGCCTGATAAGGCGCTGCCGATGCGTTCAGCCGTTTGCCACGGCTGAACGCAGCCGGGCAGCTCACTGCATCTGTTCTCGCAAGAACTCCACCAACGCCTGAACCGGGCGTGAACTTTGCCGATGTTGCGGATAGACCGCCGACAGCGCCAAGGCCTCTGTCTCGAAGCCTTCGAGCACCTTGATCAATCGTCCGTCTTTCAATGCCTCTCCGACAATGAACGTCGGCAGATACGTGATGCCCATGCCCGCGACAGCCGCGTCCCTGAGCAAATCGCCGTTATTGGCACGCATGCGTCCGGCGACCTCCAGGGTCAGCGGTTTGCTGCGTCCACCGAACCGCCATTGCACCTGACGGCTATGCCCATAGGGCAGGCAATCGTGATTGCGCAGGTCTTCGGGCCGTTCGGGCGTACCGCGTTGCGCCAGGTAGGCGGGGCTGGCGCAGTACACTCGCTCAATGGTCGCGATGCGCCGGGCGATCAACGTCGAATCCTCCAGCACGCCAATGCGCAGCGCGATGTCGTAGCCTTCCCCCAGCAGGTCAACCGAGCGATCACTCAAATCCACTTCGACACTCACCTCTTGGTGGCGCTGCAAGAACAGCGGTAACAGGCTGCCCAGGTGCGCGACCGCGAACGAAAGTGGTGCGCTAAGACGAATGGTGCCGCGAGGCTCGCTGGTCTGGCCGCTGATGCCCTGCTCCACCTGTTCGACTTCACTGAGCAGGCGCAGCGCGGCTTCGTAATAGCGCTGGCCCAGCGGTGTCACATCCAGCCGTCGTGTCGAGCGATTGAGCAAACGCACGCCCAGTCGTTGCTCCAGCTCCATGAGCTTGCGGCTGACGAACTGCTTGGACAGCCCGAGCTTTTCCGCCGCCGCGGTGAAACTGCCCGACTCCATGACCTGGGCAAAAATGCGCATTTCTTCGAAGGGGTTCATTGTCATTCCAGGGTGGACAGTCAGGATGTTCTGGTGGGTATTGTGAATGGGGTACGACAGGTTGCATAGAGAGTGAAAGTGCCACCGTCATCGCGAGCAAGCTTTGCTCCCACAAGGATCTTGTGGTCACCCTGAATAAATGTGGGAGCGAGCCTGCTCGCGATGACGGCCGATCAGCTTGCCGAAAAGTGGATGCCAGGCACAAAAACGCCCGCACAAGGCGGGCGTCATCCAGCAGCAACCACTCAGCTTACTTGGCGGTCAGCGCCGAATAGCTGTTCATCAGGTTGCGGTAGTTGGGAATACGCTGGGACAGCAGATTGCCCAGGCCTTCGATGTCGTTGCGCCAGTCGCGGTGCAGCTCACAGGCCACCGAGAACCAGTTCATCATCTGCGCGCCGGCAGCCGTCATGCGCACCCAGGCCGCCTGTTGCACGGTTTCGTTGAACGTACCCGAAGCGTCGGTGACGACGAACACTTCGAAACCTTCGGCCAGCGCCGACAGCGTCGGGAATGCCACGCAGACGTCGGTTACCACGCCAGCGATGATCAGTTGCTTGCGGCCGGTGGCCTTGATCGCTTTGACGAAGTCTTCATTGTCCCAGGCGTTGATCTGGCCTGGGCGCGGAATGTACGGCGCGTCCGGGAACATTTCCTTGAGCTCCGGCACGATCGGGCCGTTGGGGCCTTGTTCGAAGCTGGTGGTCAGGATGGTTGGCAGCCCGAAGAATTTCGCCAGGTCAGCCAGGGCCAACACGTTGTTCTTGAACTCGTTGGGCGAGAAGTCCTGGACCAGGGAAATCAGACCCGTCTGGTGATCGACCAACAGAACGACTGCGTCGTCCTTGTTCAGGCGATTGTAAGCGTAAGCAGGAACGTTGCTCATGGGATGACTCCTTTGGGATGGTTTGTGACAAAACCCTGTGGGAGCGAGCTTGCTCGCGATAGCGGAATGTCAGGCGGAGGCGATGTTGAATGTTCCGCCGCCATCGCGAGCAAGCTCGCTCCCACAGGAGAAAATCGGTGCGTTAGTCAGAAAGCAAAACAGGAACAGCCAAACGCGCCCCAGAAGCCCTGAAAATCGCTGACTGGAACGTTCGACAGCCGCGCCCGTTCATGGCTATGGGCGTGCACCGTGCACGGGCCGCTGCACTGATGGACTTGCGCCTGCAACGGTGAAGTCGGACGCCAGTGGCCGGGCACCTTGACCACCGGCGACCAGTCCGGGAGTACCGGCACGCTGGCGGGGCCGAGTTTTTCGAAGTCGCCGGCGGCGTACACCACCTTGCCGTCGACCACTGTCAGCACCGACTCGATCCACTTGATGGCCTCTTCCTCGACGCTGAAGAAATCCGCGCTCAGTGCCGCCAGGTCCGCCAGTTGGCCGACCTTGATCTGGCCTTTCTTGCCCTGCTCCGAGGAGAACCAGGCGCTGCCATGGGTGAACAGTTCCAGCGCCGTCAGGCGCGGCAGGCCTTCTTCGTGCAACGAGAGGCCACCGACGGTGCGGCCGCTGACCATCCAGTACAGCGAGGTCCAGGGGTTGTAGCTCGACACCCGAGTAGCGTCGGTACCAGCCCCCACCGGTACGCCTTCGGCCAGCATGCGCTTGATCGGTGGCGTGGCTTCGGCGGCCTTGGCACCGTAGCGATCGACGAAATATTCACCCTGGAAGGCCATGCGGTCCTGGATTGCGATACCGCCGCCCAGCGCTCGCACGCGTTCGATGTTCTTCGGTGTGATGGTCTCGGCGTGGTCGAAGAACCACGGCAGACCGTTGAACGGAATGTCGCGGTTGACCTTCTCGAACACATCGAGCATGCGGCTGATGGATTCGTCATAGGTGGCATGCAGGCGGAACGGCCAGCGCTGCTCCACCAGGTGCCGAACCACCGGCTCCAGATCTTGCTCCATGCCCGGTGGCAGGTCCGGACGCGGTTCGAGGAAGTCTTCAAAATCCGCTGCCGAAAACACCAACATCTCACCGGCGCCGTTGTGCCGCAGGAAGTCATCGCCCTGGTGCAACTTGACGCTGCCGGTCCAGTTCTTGAAGTCGGTGAGTTCTTCCTTGGGCTTCTGGGTGAACAGGTTGTAGGCGATGCGCACCGTCAACTGCTGCTCCCGGGCCAACTGCTCGATCACCGCGTAATCATCCGGGTAATTCTGGAAACCGCCGCCGGCATCAATGGCGCTGGTCAGGCCCAGGCGATTGAGTTCACGCATGAACTGGCGCGTGGAGTTGACCTGGTACTCCAAAGGCAGCTTCGGCCCCTTGGCCAAGGTCGAGTAAAGGATCATTGCGTTGGGCCGCGCCACCAGCATGCCGGTGGGTTCGCCCTTGCTGTCGCGCACGATCTCGCCGCCCGGCGGGTTTGGCGTATCGCGGGTGTAGCCGGCCACTCGCAAGGCGGCGCGGTTGAGCAAGGCACGGTCATACAGGTGCAAGACGAATACCGGGGTGTCCGGGGCTGCCTGGTTGAGTTCTTCCAGGGTCGGCATGCGTTTTTCGGCAAACTGGAATTCGTTCCAGCCGCCCACCACCCGCACCCATTGCGGCGTCGGTGTGCGATCTGCCTGGTCCTTGAGCATGCGCAAGGCATCGGCCAGGGAAGGCACGCCTTCCCAGCGCAGTTCCAGGTTGTAGTTCAGGCCACCACGGATCAGGTGCAAGTGCGAGTCATTGAGCCCGGGGATGACGGTACGGCCCTTGAGGTCGATAACCTGGGTGCCGCTGCCGCGCAGGGCCATGGCCTCGGCGTCGGTCCCTACCGCGACGAAGCGCCCCTGGCTGATTGCGACCGCACTGGCGCGGGGTTTCTCACGGTCGACGGTATGGAACTGGCCATTGAATAGAATCAGATCGGCGTTCATCGGACTTCCTTTGGCGATAAATGTGCAGGTGAATCAATCGGTGGTGGCATTTAGCAGGGGGCTGCTCCGCAGCCAGCGGGGATAAATCCCCTCGCCACAAAACCCCCTTGCCACAACAGTGTTTGTCACAACAGCTCGGCGCTGCTTAGGGCTCCAGGTGTTCGTGGGTTTGAGAGGCTTCTAGCCACGGCGCGAACAGGCGGGTGGCCAGCGGCATGCACACGTACACCACCGACAGCACGATGGTCAGGGTGATCAGGAATGTGGCGACTACGTAGTTGGAAAGAAATGCGTGAAGTTGCAGCACAGGCCCCCAGATCAGCGGTACCAGCAAGGTGTGGGGCAGGATGACCAACAGCGTCACCACCGCCTGTTTCCAGCGTGGCGGAGGAATGGCGGCATCGGCCAGCGGAGCGAACCAGAACTCCTTGTGGGGGGCGACTTCGGTCTGGTCGCCATCAGCCAGCAGCGGCGCGGCCTCTTCCACCAGCTCGCGGCGCTGGGGCGAATCCAGCCAGCGTTGCATCGCCTCGGTGGAGCAGAAACGCAGCACGCAGGTAAACAGCGACAGCCCGCCCAGCTTGCCCCGCACCACATCCACACCCAAGTGCCCAGGCCACTGACCAGCCACCCGCACAGTGCGGCGCAACCAGGCCTCATAAGCCGCGTCCTGGCCGGACTTGATCCGGTGCTTGATCACCAGGGTGACGATTTCGTCGAAGCCGGGTTTTGCAGGGCCGCTGGTGGATTCAACGGTTTGAGGTTCAGACATGACGTAGCACTCCAACAAAACGCGTGTTCATCGCCAGACGCCCAGGCCCGGCAATCAACACGCTGGTAAATACAATCAGCAGCAGCCAGCCGAACTGCCCTTCTTCCAGGGTCCACTGCGGGTGTACCACCACAAGTGCGACGGCCAGCAGAAACAGGATGGGCACGCACGCCAGACGCACGAGGACCCCGGCCATGATCAACAGGGGGCAAAGCACTTCGGCGAAAATCGCCAGCATCAGGGTGGGCGCGGCGCCCAGGTGAAACGGATCCTCGATGCGCGTCAGCTCAACGCTGTAATGCAACAGCTTGGGCAGCCCGTGGACCCACAGTAAAAACAGCCCACCGCTCAGGCGCAGAAACAGCAAACCCAGATCCTGCAGGGAACGTTCGTGCACATTGCTCATCGCTGTACTCCATCCAGATCCGCATAGGCGGCGGCCGGTAACGATTGAGACATGTGGGTGGCAATGCGCGAGCGCAGCCAGCGCTCGGCCGGATCGTTGTCATGCACACCGCTCCAAACCATCGACAACTCGGCGGCATTGATCTGAAACGGCGGATCCTCAGCACGCAACGCGCAGCCTTCCACCAGCGCGCAGGCGGCGTAGTCAGGCACGGTGGCGATCAGTTCGGTGCCTGCCAGCAAGGCTCGCAGACCGCTGAACTGCGGCACCGCCAACACCACTTTGCGCGTTCGACCGATGCGAGCCAGGTCCAGGTCGATGTTGCCGCTCAGGTCGCCCGAAAACGAAACCATGGCATGGGGCCGCGCGCAGTATTCGTCCAGGGTCAGCGGCCCAGGGCGCTGGTCTCCGCGCAAGACCTTGCAGGGAATGTCGCGCAATTTCTTGCGCTTGGCATTGGCCGGCAGGTCGGTGGTGTAACTCACGCCGACGCTGATTTCACCACTGGCCAACAGCGACGACATCAGCAGAAAATTGGCCCGGCGCACCACCACAATGATGCCGGGTGCTTCTTCGCGCAGTTGACTGAGCAAGGGTGGAAACAGGCCGAATTCGGCATCGTCGGACAAACCGATGCGGAACACGTCGCAACTGGTGGATGGATCGAAAGCCTTGGCCCGGCTGACCGCGCCCGAAATCGTATCCATGGCCGGCTGCAGTTCCTGCAGGATCGCCAGGGCCCGCGGCGTCGGCTCCATGCCGCGACCGTTGCGGATCAGCAGCGGATCGTCAAACAGATCCCGCAGCCGTCCCAGCGCCGCGCTCACCGCCGGCTGGCCCATGAACAGCTTTTCGGCGACACGGGTCAGGTTCTTCTCGAACATCAGCGCCTCGAAGATCACCAGCAGGTTCATGTCGAGGCGGCGTAAATCATTGCGGTTCATGGGTGTTGTTCCTGTTGAATACCGGTCCTGTGGGAGCGAGCCTGCTCGCGAATGTGGTAACACAGTCGACATAAGTGCCAGCTGACCCACGGCTTTCGCGAGCAGGCTCGCTCCCACAGGCTTGCGGCTTGGTCAACCCTGGATAAACGCCAGCAGGTCCGCGTTCAGGCGGTCCTTGTGGGTATCGGTCAGGCCATGCGGCGCGCCGGGGTAGATCAGCAGCTGCGAGTTCTTGAGCAACTTGGCGGCGGCGATACCGGCGGTTTCGATGGGGACCACCTGATCATCATCTCCATGCACCACCAGGGTCGGCACATCGATATTGCGCAGGTCTTCGGACAGATCCGTCTCCGAGAACGCCTTGATGCAGTCGTAGGTGTTCTTGTGACCGGCGAGCATGCCCTGCATCCAGAACCAGTCGATCATGCCCTGGGAGACCTTGGCGCCCGGCCGATTGGCACCGAAGAACGAACTGGCCACATCCTTGTATAGCTGAGATCGGTCAGCCAGGGAGGCCTGGCGGAAACCGTCGAACACCTGCACGGGCAAGCCACCCGGGTTGGCCGGGGTCTTGAGCATCAACGGGGTCACCGCCGAGATCAGCCCGAGCTTGGCGACGCGGGCGGCACCATGACGACCCATGTAGCGGGCGACTTCGCCACCGCCGGTGGAGAAGCCCAGCAACACCGCCTCCTTGAGGTCCAACCGCTCGATCAGCTCGGCCAGGTCATCGGCATAGGTGTCCATGTCGTTGCCGTCCCAAGGCTGGCTGGAGCGCCCGTGCCCGCGGCGGTCATGGGCGATCACGCGGTAACCGTTGGACGCCAGGAACATCATCTGCGCCTCCCAACTGTCCGAGTTCAACGGCCAGCCGTGGCTGAAGACCACCGGTTGACCACTGCCCCAATCCTTGTAGTAGATCTCGGTGCCGTCGCGGGTGATGAAGGTGCTCATGACGTGACTCCTTGAGGTGGGTGGATTGCTCAATGGTCCGGTCAGAGGGGGCATTTGCGTGAGTTAAACGTTGTTAATTTTTTTGGAGCGTCGGTGTGAAAACTGCTTTTGTGGCGAGGGAGCTCGCTCCCGCTGGGCTGCGCAGCAGCCCCAAGACTGTCACCTCGGCGTGCCAGATTGATTGGGAACGGGGCCTTGGGGGCCGCTTCGCAGCCCAGCGGGAGCAAGCTCCCTCGCCACAGAGAATGCGGCGTCTGGAAAACGTTCACCGTTGCGCTTGAAACAAAACCTGAGGAATATGCTCGGGAAAAGCCCCCTGCACCGGGACCAGAACATTGAGAGCAACATGAGCCAATACCTCAACCTGCCTGTCGAACAGACGGTGCATTTCGGCCCTTACCGCGTCCATCCTCGCCAGCGGCTGGTGCTGGAGGCCGGGCAGCCGTTGCGCCTGGGACGCCGGGCAGTGGAGATCCTGCTGGTATTGCTCGAACACGCTGGAAACGTGGTGAGCAAGCACGAACTGATGGCCCGTGTCTGGCCCAAGAGCGTGGTGGAAGACACCAACCTGCGGGTGCACGTGGCGGCGCTGCGCAAGGCCCTGGGAGACGGCCAGTCCGGGCAGCGTTACATCATCACTGTGGCGCAGCGCGGTTACAGTTTCGTCGCACCGGTGTCCCTGGAGCCGGTCGAGCAACTGGCGCGCATCCCGCACCCTTCCCTGGCCCACAACCTGCCGCCGCGCCGCACCCGGCTGATCGGACGCCAGGGCCTGGTGGAAAACCTGGTGGCCCAGCTGCCGAGAAAACGGTTCATCACCCTGGTGGGTACCGGCGGGATCGGCAAGACCACCGTCGCCTTGCGTGTCGCTGAGCGGTTGATCGGTCACTACCGCGACGGCGCCTACCTGCTGGACCTGGCGTCGCTCAACGATCCGTGCATGATTGTCCCAAACCTGTGTGCGCTGCTGGACCTGCCGCTGCATGAAGGCGACCCGCTGGATGCCATCACCCGGCGACTCAAAGAGCGACACCTGCTGCTGGTCATCGATAACTGCGAGCACCTGATCGATGCCATCGCCCAGCTCAGTGAAACCCTGCTGCGCGGTGCGCCTCACTTGCATATCCTGGCCACCAGCCGCGAAGGCCTGCGGGCCGAAGGCGAGCACGTGCAGCATCTGGATTCCCTGGCGTTCCCACCCCGGGAGATGCCCATCGAGGGGTATCCGGCCCTGGAGTTCCCGGCGCTGCAGTTGTTCGCCGAACGGGCAATGGCCAGTCATGACAGCTTCGAGCTGACGGATCAGGACATACCGCTGGTGGTCGACATCTGCCGTCGGCTGGACGGTATCCCCCTGGCCATCGAACTGGCCGCCGGTCAGATCGGGGTATTCGGACTGGAGGCACTTCACCGGCAACTGCAAGACAGCGTCGCCCTGCTCCACAACGACACCAACGTCGCCGCACCACGCCAGCAAACCCTGCGGGCCACGCTGGACTGGAGTTTTGCGCTGCTTACCGACTGCGAGCAAACCTGCCTGCGACGGCTGGCGGTGTTCATGGGCAGCTTCAATCTGGCGTCGGCCGCAGCGGTGATCGTGGGTCAACATATCGCGCCGGACCAGGTGCTGATGTCGGTCAGCCAACTGGTCGCCAAATCGCTGCTCAACGTCGAGGTCGGCGATGAAGAGGTGCGTTATCGCCTGCTGGACACGACCCGCAGCTATGCCCTGGAAAAACTGACTGAAGCCGGGGAACTGGCTGCCAGCCACCAGCGTCACGCCGAGCGCTGCCTGACACTGATGGAGCATGCCGAAAAAGACTGGGAAACGACCCCCACGCGGCAGTGGATCGCCCGCTACGCCCTCTATCGCGACGACATCCGTGCCGCGCTCGACCGAGGGCTGGGCCGGCAGGGGTCGCATGCGGTAGCGATCCGCCTGACTGCCCGCACCCTGCCCCTCTGGCAGGAGTTGTCGCTGCTCAGGGAGCACGGGCTTTACGTGA
Source organism: Pseudomonas sp. P105 (assembly GCF_032614175.1). Classification (NCBI taxonomy): domain Bacteria; kingdom Pseudomonadati; phylum Pseudomonadota; class Gammaproteobacteria; order Pseudomonadales; family Pseudomonadaceae; genus Pseudomonas; species Pseudomonas sp. P105. Next base: position 2,225,307 of record NZ_CP126693.1, on the reverse strand, counting down.
GCAAGGCGCGGGCGTTATTGCGCCAAAGCCCCGTGCCGTGCCCACGACTGACCCTGGCCCTGGAACTGGCCCATGCCAGTTTCAATTACCATACCCAAGGCGGCACGCCTGCCACTGTCGAAGCCTTCACCACGGCCCGGGGCCTGGCGCAACAATGCCAGGACCTGGCTGGCGAGCTGCGAGCCGTGTCGGGGCTCATGACCGTCAACCTCAGCTGCGGCAACTACCAAGAGGCCTTGGAGCAAAGCCTGGATTTCGACCGACTGGGCATGCACGGCGACCCGACCCTGTCCTTGAGCACCCAACGCCTGCGGGTGCTGGCGCAGCATTTCACCGGCGACCAGACGGCCGCCCGGCGTGATGCCGAACAAGTGATCCAGCGCCTGGCCCAGAGCGGCCACCTCAGCCGTTTCTCCCACGGCTTCGGCGTGCAATACGATCAGAGCGTGGCGGCACTGACCGTACTGGCGCGCATTCTCTGGCTGCAAGGCTTTGCCGAGAAAGCCCGGCGCACCGCCGACCTTGCGCTGCAGATTGCCTTGCAGATCAACCACGGCATCTCGATCTGCTACACCCTGGCGCTGAGCGGTTGTGTGATTGCGCACTACAACGGCGATCATTCACGCGCCCGGGAAAGGCTCGAACTGTTGAAGCACCAGGCGAAAAAACATTCGGTCATGCTGTTCCATGACTGGGCCAGCCACTATGCCCGCGCTTTCGATGACGAAACCCTGGAAGCGAGTTCGACCCACGCCGGACTGATCCAGGATATCGTCGTCACCCTGCGCATCGAGTGCGTCAACCAGGCACAGGTCAAGCGCGCCCGCAACGGTGCGGCAGGCTGGTGTTCGGCGGAGATCTTGCGGGCCGATGCCGAAGCCCTGCTGGCGCAAAACGACCCCGCCCTTGAGCGCTGCGCCGAAGAGCAACTGCTGAGCGCCCTGACGGTGGCCCGGCGGCAAAATGCCTTGGCTTGGGAATTGCGCAGCGCCATGTCCCTGGCCCGGCTGTGGCAACGCCGGGGCATGTACCATGCCGCCCAGGATCTGCTCGGGCCGGTCTATCGTCGTTTCAGCGAAGGGTTCAACACCCCCGACCTACAGCAAGCTGGCGCGCTCCTGCAAAAACTGGCCCGACGGCTGGGGCCTTGAACGACGAACCTCCCAGGCTTCTTGCAGCGCGTGGCGCCGGCTGAAAACAACCCACTGACCACTGCGCCGCAATTTTTCCAGGGCATAGGCGCGCGTGGTGTGGAGCAAGTGGAACCGAACCCCGTCCACGCACTGCTCAACCATGACCAGCGATTGGTTCGCCAGCCGTGACAGCAGACCAGGCAGTTGCCCTGCTTCCAGCTCGGCACAACTGATGACGGCCAGCGCAGCCTTGAGCGTAAACGGCCCATCGAACACGGCCAGGCGCTGGAACACGGCTTGCTCATCGTCACTCAAACGCTCGAAACTCCAATCCAGCATGGCCTCCAGGCTGCGATGGCGCGCCACAGCCGTGCGGCGTCCATGGTTCAAGAGTGACAGCCCACAATCCAACTGTTCCAAGACCCCCGCCACGCCCAACACACCCACCTGGGCCGCCGCCAGTTCCAGCGCCAGCGGTAACCCGTCCAGGCGTTGGCATATCTGGACAATCACCGCCAGCTCGCGGTCATTGGGCTCGAAACCCTGCTGTCGGGCAGCGACCTGATCGATCAACAACTGCACCGCCGGACACGCCAACATCTGGTGCGCCGGGTCACGGGGCGAGGCCACTGTCAGCCCCGGCAGTTGTACGACGCGCTCATCCGTCAGATTCAAGGGCTCGCGGCTGCTGAACAACAGCGAGACCTGCGGGGCCGATACGCCCAACGCCCGGGCCAGGTCCCGGCAGGCGTCGAGCAGATGGTCGCCGCCATCGAGCACCAGCAAAACCCGCCAGGATTTCAGTTGCTGGCCCAAGGCGCCATGTCCCAGGCCCAGGGTGCGGGAAACCTGCCTCGTCACCTGCGACGGGTCGCTGATGGCGGACAGGTCCACAAACCAGGCACCGTGGTCAAAGTGTTCCAGCAACAGTTCGGCCACCCGCAGCACCACGGTGGTCTTGCCGACCCCACCCGGTCCGGTCACGGTGGTCAGGCGCTGACGGGGCACCTCGCTGAGCAACCGGCCCAGCACTTTGTCGCGACCGATCACCGGGCTCAGGCGCGCGGGCAGGTTGTGGCGCTCGATCGGCTGCTCGACGTCAGCATCCACGACCACGGGCGCGGCAAAGCAATAGCCCTGCCGGGGATGATTGAGGATGTAGCGCGCCCCCTGCGCCGCGTCACCGAAAGCCCGCCGCAGCGCCGCGATGTGCACCCGCAGGTTGATGTCTTCCACCACGCTGTCAGGCCAGACGCGCGCGATAAGCGCTTGCTTGCTGACGAAGTGACCGGCGTTCTCCAGCAATACTTGAAGAATGTCCAGGGCGCGACCGCCCAATACCAGAGGCTCGCCGTCACGCGTGACAAGTCGCTGCTGGCGATAAAAGCTAAACGGGCCGAAGCACACCGCCGGCTCGGTGTCGGGTCTGGCGAAACTGTTCATGGGCGATCCAGCGCCGGACAACCATCGCGGGCATGACACTACGGCGATCCGAACGCGTCTGCCCTGGCTCCTGCGCATCCTTTCCAGAGGGTTCGCGGTTATCTTGGCAGCCATCGCCCAGAGGACAATGCTGGCACAGGGCGCAGCACGGACATTGCGGTGCCCTGGACGGACACCAACGGCTCAACTGAACTGCTGGCGGTATTGCACGGGGGTCAGGCCAAGCTTTTCGCTGAACAGCGAGCGCATGTGCCGCACACTGCCGAAGCCACTGCGAAACGCCACGGTCTTGAGGGGCAAATCCGTGGATTCCAGCAACTGGCGGGCGCGGTCGATGCGCGCACCTTGCAGGAACTCCATGGGCGTCATCTTCACTTCGCGAACGAACATCCGGGCGAAATGGCGCGAACTCATGGCGGCGATCGCGGCCATGCGTTCGATGGTGAACGGTTCCTCCAGGTGCTCCATCACATGATGCTGCACCCGGGTAATAGCAGACTCTTGAGCCGCCACCGCCGCCACCAGCGGGCTGAACTGCGCCTGGCCGCCCTGGCGCTTCATCACCACCAGCAACACCTTGGCCACATCCAGCGCGACTTTACGACCGTGGTCCTGAGCGACGATGGACAGCGCCAGGTCGATGCCGGCGGTCACACCACCGGAGGTAAACAAGCGTCGATCCTGCAGGAAGATTTTATCGGTCTCCACCCGTGCCTTGGGGAAACGCTGGATCAGGCGTTCGGTGTAGTGCCAATGGGTGGTGACGCGATAGCCGTCAAGCAGCCCTGCCTCGCCTAGCACAAATACGCCGGTGCAAATGGAACCGTAGCGCGTGGCCCGCGGTGCTGCCGCGCGCAACCAGGTGTGCAATCCCGGATGCTGGTCGTTATAGGCGCCCGGCCCACCCGGCACCAGCAACACGTCATAGGCCGCCCAAGCCTGGTCGATGTGGATATCGGCCTGTACCGCCACGCCATTGGACGCTCGCAACGCGCCGCGCTCGGTTCCCAGGGTCAGCAATTGATAACGAAGATCGGGTTCAAGGTAACGATTGGCGATGGAAAACACTTCAAGAGGCCCGGCCATGTCGAGCAATAAAAAATCCGGGAACAGCACCATTGCAACGGTTTTCATCAAAAATACGCCAAAATATTCAGGACCTGCAGATGCCACTTGTGGGAGCGAGCCAGCTCACGATAGCGCACTGGCAACCAACAAAGGGCCAAGCTGAAGCGGCTTTACGCACGCAGGCTCGCTCCCACAGGGTTTGTGTAGCCTGCAAAACCAACATTATGTCGAAGCCACGCGCCTGCGGGTAGGCACCGCTTATTGTCCACTCAAAACGGACAGTATTTCGTTTTCCACCTGCTTATTGAACAATTCAATAACCATTAACCTTCTTCTGAACCTGGCGAACGCCCAACGCCGCCGCCCCTACACATCAGGAGAGCTACCATGCTGACCCTTCGCAAAGCTTCAGACCGCGGCATTGCCCGCCACGGCTGGCTGACCTCGTTCCATACCTTTTCCTTTGCCAGCTACCGCAACGTCAATGAACAAGGCTTCTCCGACCTGCTGGTCATCAACGACGACCGGGTCGCCGCGGCCAAGGGCTTCGGCCAGCATCCTCATCGGGACATGGAGATTTTTTCCTATGTACTTGAAGGCGCGCTGGAGCATAAGGACACCTTGGGTACCGGCTCCGTCATTCGCCCCGGTGATGTGCAACTGATGAGCGCCGGCAGCGGCGTGGCCCATAGCGAGTTCAACCACAGTGCCGAGGAGCTGGTGCACTTCCTGCAAATCTGGATCGTGCCCAACGTCAGTGGCGCCACACCGCGCTATCAGCAGGAGCACTTCAGCGCCGAACAGAAACGGGGTCGTCTGCAATTGATCATTTCCCCGGACGGCGCCAACGGCTCGCTCCAGGTGCGCCAGGACGCACGGGTCTATGCCGGGCTGTTCGACGGCAAGGAAAACGCCACCCTGACATTGGCGCCTGATCGTTATGCCTACGTGCATGTAGCCCGCGGCAGTGTCGAGCTCAATGGGGTGCCGTTACAGGAAGGTGACGGTGTACGGGTGCGCGAGGAACAGCTGCTGACGTTGAGCAACGGTCAGGATGCCGAGGTCCTGGTGTTTGATCTGCGGCCACAGGAATTGCCGCAGATGCCATGAGCGGTCGCCATTACCGCGGCTATAACACTTGAGCAATGGGCGCTAAAAGCGTCTAAAAAAAGTCGGGCAATCCGGCGCAATCGAGCTTTGCTATCAGAGGTAGCGCATGGGATCCAAGGGCTCGCCGCCCTCCTTCCATGCGCTCTTTGGTTGATGGGGAAAACGCCTGGATAAGTTCCCGGTCAACTGAACTTTCAGACCAATGGTGGGCGATGCCATCACTCTGTGATATTGACTGAATGTTACAAGCCAAGCAAAATGATCTCACTTGGCCATTAAAATCCCCTGGCTTCTGCTTATTTCATGGAAGAAAGTATGAAAACGGTTATTTCTTTCGTTGCACTCTCCGTTGCGTGCTGCGCCACTGCGGACGTCCAGACAATCACCTACCAATACGACGATTCAGACGCTGAATACTCCATCGTCTCGTTTATTGAAAGCGATTCATCCATCCAGGCCACGCTGCAAAGATCGGGCCGCTACTTTACCAACTATACAAAGCTGGAAATCGATTGCGCCTCGCGCAATGTTCGCCACATGGGGATGTACAACAGCCTCGATGGCCTGGAAAAAGCCCAGTTCGACCAGATGCAAGGTCGCATTATTGAAGGCTCGATAGCCGACGAGGTTGGCAAAGTGCTCTGCAAGGGTACAACCATGACCGCCTCCCAGACCGCCTCGCAGACAGACAAGCTGCCTGCCGACGAACTGCCCGACGATAAAACCTGATTCCACGCCGCCAGTCTGCGGTGCACCTTCGCACCTGCGCCAACGCCACACGTTAGCGCAGGCCCGCGTGAACTGCGCGACCTCAGCGCAACGCTTGTTTTCGCTCAAACGTCGAACGATAACTGCCAGGCGGAACGCCGAAGAAATCCCGAAAACGACGCTGAAAGTGCGGCGAGCTGACAAAGCCCGTCGCCACGGCGATTTCTGTGACGGATCGATTGGTCTGCTGGATAAGTTGGCGCGCACGGGTCAGGCGCAGTTCCAGGTAATAACGCGTCGGGGTCGCGCCGAGGAAACTGCAGAAGCGCCGTTCCAACTGCCGCTTGGAAATCTTCACGCATGCCGCCAGCTCATCGATGGTCAACGGCTCCTCGATGTTTTGCCACATCAACTCCAACGCCAGCTTGAGACTTTCTGGCAGCGTCGGATCGGTTTCGACGAAGACCGGCGGCAGATCCGACGCGTCGCCCGACTCGTCACACCGCAGGATCTCCTCGATCGCCCCCACCAGCGCTTCGCCTCCCGTCTGGCGGATCAACTGAAGCATCATGCGCAGCGAGCTGTTGGCACCTGCGCAACTGACCCGCTGCCGGTCCACCACATAAGCGCGGCTGGAAACTTTCACATGGGGAAAAACCTCCGCCATCATGGCGCGACTTTCCGGGTGAACCGCGCACTCGAAACCATCGAGCAAACTGGCATCGGCGACGAAAAAAACGCCGTTCCACAACCCGCCCAGTATTGCCCCGGACGCGGCGTTGGCGCGCAGCTTGCGTCGCAGCAGCGGCATGCCCTGCAACTTCACGCGAAAGCCACCAGCGACGATCAGGACGTCCTGGTTTTCCGGCAACTGCGCCAACTCGATATCGGCAGAGATGACGATCCCCAGATCACTGGTCACCTGACTCCCCGAGGCCCCAACCGTCAGCACCTCATACAGAGGCCTGTCGCTCATCAGGTTGGCCGTCACCAGCGCATCCACCGCACCGGTAAAGGACATCATCGAGAAGTTGTCCATCAATACGAACGCGACACGAACCGGAGCCTGGTCAGCACCTGAGGATCCGAGCGGCCGGTAAGCCATGTTTTTGTTTTTAAGTACGCTCTCGAATGCGCTTGGCATAGGGCCTCGTCAATACATGAAGGCATCAGGACTTGCATCACGCTCGCGCTTTAAGCAGCAGAGCAATTGGCACATCTTCCAGATTAACCACGACGGCTGCAATCGACTCGCGACACCGCAGGGTCATCGCCCCTCCTCGACCTCAAGTACCTTCGATTCTGGTCGATATCGTGTAGGTACGCATGGGCGCTTCCCCCGTTCCAGAAACTCGCAACGCGCACCGCTACTGTTTCCTGTTTCCGCCGTTTCAACACCTATAAATATCCGCGGGAGAAGTCATGAATATCAAACAGAAGCTGACATGGGCGTTCGCGGCCATCGCCTGCCTGCCAGTTATCCTGGTGGCGGTGCTGGTCGTGTTGAACCTGCGCGACGCCGCACAAACCAACTTCCTGGACAGCAGCGGCCGTGAAATCCGCCAGATCGACAACGGCATGAAGCAGTTCTTCGATGGCATCAGCCAGAACGTCGAGTTCTTCGCCAAGGACCCGCGGATTATCGCGGCCAAGGATCTGAAAAATTATTCCGGTGCCGACGCTGCACAAATTCCGCTGCCTGAGAACAACAAACAGCTGCTGGACATATTCGACAGATTCGCCAAAAGCCATCCGACCACCGCCTATCTTTCTCTGGGGCTGGCCGACGGCGGTTACGCCAGCTGGCCTGACGACCCCAAAATTTCCAATTACGACCCCCGCGTACGCCCCTGGTACAAGGCCGCCATCGCTTCACCGGGCACCACCGTGCGCACAGACGCCTATTACTGGGCACCGGACGACGTGTCGCTGATCGGCATCGTCCATACGGTCTCCGACGCCGCCGGCAAGCTGGTGGGTGTGGTGGGCCTGGACGTGTCGCTCAAGCAACTGACCGAACTGGTCAAGAACATCAAGCTGGGCGATAGCGGTTACCTGATGCTGGTCGAAGCCAATGGCAACGTCCTGGTCGATCCCAGCGATGCCAAGCACAACTTCAAGCCCATGGCAGAAATTGGCCCCAACTATGCCGAACTGGCCAAAAGCGGTGATGGCGTGACTCAGATCGAGATCGATGGCGTGCCCTACATGGCCAACGTCGTCAGTTCCAAAGGCCTGGGCTGGCGCTTCATCGGCCTGATCAAACGCGACGAAGTCATGGCCGAAGCCGCGAGCCTGACCTGGTTGATCGCCATCATCGCCGCCGCGCTGGCAGTGGTGTTCGCCATCGTCGGCGCCAGTTTCGCCAGCGTGATCGTGCGACCGATTCGCGGTGTCGCCAATGGCCTGCAGGAAATCGCCGAAGGTGAAGGCGACCTCACCCGCAAGCTCTCGGTGCAAGGCAAGGACGAAACCGCCACCCTGGCCAGTTGGTTCAACCAGTTCCTGGGCATGATCGCCCAACTGGTGCAGCGCATCGGCAGCGCCTCCTCCGACCTGCAAAGCGCCGCCGCCGATACCAGCGAAGTGGCGCAAAACATGAACGAAGCCGCCGGACGTCAACGCCAGGCCGTTGAACTGGTAAGCACCGCGTTCAACGAAATGGTCGCCACCGCCAATGAGGTCGCCCGCTCTTGCAGCCAGGCGGCCTCCAGCGCGGACGAAGGTTATCGCGACGTGCACGACGGCCAGCATCACATCGGCGAAGCCACGGGCAGTGTGCTGAAATTGAGCGAGGATCTGCAAAAGTCGACCCAGACCATGCAGGCGCTGGAGCAGGACAGCAAGAACATCAACACCATCCTCGACACCATTCGCTCGATTGCCGAACAGACCAACCTGCTGGCCCTCAACGCCGCCATCGAGGCCGCGCGGGCCGGCGATCAAGGTCGTGGGTTCGCCGTGGTGGCCGATGAAGTCCGCGCCCTGGCCCGGCGTACCGCCGACTCCACCGGCGAGATCGACAGCCTGCTGGGCAACCTCGCGCGCCGGACCCAGGAAGTCACCCTGCAGATGCAGGGCAGTCTGCAGGGCTCCAAAACCAGCGTTGAACGCATCCAGCAGGCCCGCGACAGCTTCGACAAGATCCGTATCTCGGTGGACTCGATTCGCGACCAGAACACCCAGATCGCCACGGCGGCCGAGGAACAGCACCAGGTGGCCGAGGACATCAACCGGCACATCTCGCAAATCCATACCGATGCACAACTGGTGGAAGAATATGCCCACTCGGCGCAGACGGGCTCGGGGCGCTTGACGGATATTTCCGGACAGCTCAAAGGGTTGGTGGGGCGGTTCAAGTTCTAGTTGTAGAGCCTGAGACAGCCACCCCAAATGTGGGAGCGAGCCTGCTCGCGATGGCGGTGGGTCAGCTTGCATTGATATTGAATGTGCTGACGCTATCGCGAGCAGGCTCGCTCCCACACTTGCTGTGTCACCGAGTCATTGCGGCCCTGTTGTCACCGATGCGGTTTGCCCGCCAAACATGGCCTCGAAGCGCGGTTTGTTGGCTGCGTAGTACTCGGCGACCACCTTGTCTGCCGAACTGTCCCGCGCCGCCGCCATCAATCTCTCAAGGTCAGCTTGAGGAATATTGAAGTGAGTGAAGAAGCGGGCGACGTCGGGATATTCCGCGCTAAAACCTTTGCGGGCCACCGCGTGAATCTGCTCTGCGCCACCAAAAATCTTCTTGGGATCATCCAGATAGCGCAGCGACCATTTGGAGAACATCCAATGCGGGCTCCAGGCGTTGACCAAAGACCATTTGTCACGCTTGAGGTTACGATCCAACTCACTCAACATCCCGGATTCGGACGAAGCAACCATTTTGTAGCCATCGAGTTTGTATAGCTCAATGGCTTTTTCTGTCAGCTTGTATTGGCCGTTGCCCACTTCTGAAGTGAGGATTTTGCCGCCGAGCTTTTCCCGCACATCTGGTTTGTTTAGATCCTCGATGCTGGCGATCTCACTGGCGGCAATGGAAGTTGGCACCGCCATACCGATCCGACCTTCATACAACACGCCAAGGTCTTCGAGCTTGTCGCTGTACTTGTCATAGAAGGCTTTGTGAGTGCTCGGCAGCCAGACCATCGGGATCAGGTCGATATTACCGTTAGCCAGCGCCTGGAACTGAATGCCGATATCGGCCAGCACCAGTTTGACCGGTTGCTTGAGGTGGTCTTGCAGGGCGGTGCTTGCCAGCTTTACAGCGATTTCCGTATCCGACCAATTCACCCATCCAATGCGCACAGGCGCAGGCTCCTCGGCATGGGCAAGCAAGCTGCAAAAGACCATACACAGGCCTGCAAGCCAGCCGCTAAAAGTCTTACTGGATAACGTAACCATAGTGCCTCTCCGCGTTCTGTGTGAGTTGTTGTTGGCAGGACAGCAGAAGCAATTACCTTCACTCATGAGCGCAAAAGCGCCCTCATCTTCAGGCGGTTTTGATCTCTACGTTCACGTTGGGGTCAATGGCGCCGTTCACTGCGGCAGACATTTTCAGTGCCTCTAGCCCTCTTGAGCCCAAGCCTGGGTTCCCTCACCCCGAGCAAGCCAAATCACCTCGCTGCGAGCCGATCTTAATCCTGGCATTTTGACGGTGCAAGAAAAATGTACACCACTGTCTGAATCATTGACACACATGAACATCCAACTTACCGTTATGTCAAAACCACGCCTGACGTTCTGCTCCGGAGCGCAACACCATGTCCAGCGACCCCTTGCTGCAGCCTTACAAGATCAAACACCTGACGCTCAGAAACCGGATCATGACCACCTCCCATGAGCCCGCTTACCCCGTCGACGGCATGCCGAAGGACCTGTACCGGGCGTATCACGTTGAACGGGCAAAGGCCGGCGTGGCGTTGACCATGACCGCAGGTTCCGCTGCCGTTTCCCGTGACAGCCCGCCGGTGTTCAACAACGTGCTGGCGTACAAGGATGAGGTGGTCAAATGGATGAAGGACCTGACCGACGAGTGCCATGAACATGGCGCCGCGGTGATGATTCAACTGACCCACCTGGGACGGCGTACACGCTGGGACAAGGCCGACTGGCTCCCGGTCGTATCGCCCTCTCATCGCCGCGAAGCGTCCCACCGGGCCTTTCCGAAGAAACTGGAAGACTGGGACATCGACCGGATCATCAAGGACTACGTGGATGCCGCCGAACGCATGAAGGCCGCAGGCCTTGATGGATTGGAGTTACAGGCGTACGGGCACCTCATGGATCAATTCTGGTCGCCGCTGACCAACGACCTCGACGGCCCCTACGGCGGCTCGCTGGAAAACCGCTTGCGCTTCACTTTTGATGTGCTGCGTGGCATCCGCCAGCGCTGCGGCGAGGACTTTCTGCTGGGAGTGCGCTACACCGGCGATGAAAACCTGCCGGGGGGCTTCGGTGCCAGCGACGGCATTCAGATATCTCACATGCTCAAGGACAGTGGGCTGGTCGATTTTCTCAACGTCGTGCGCGGGCACATCGACACCGATGCCGGCCTCACCGACGTGATTCCAATCCAGGGCATGCGCAACTCGCCGCACCTGGATTTTGCCGGCGAGATCCGCTCGGCCACCGGTTTCCCGACGTTCCATGCGGCCAAGATCCCGGACGTGGCCACGGCACGCCACGCCATCGCCTCGGGCAAGGTGGACATGATCGGCATGACGCGGGCGCACATGACCGATCCACACATCGTGCGCAAAATTATCGAAAAACGCGAAGAAGACATCCGCCCCTGCGTCGGCGCCAACTACTGCCTGGACCGCATCTACCAGGGTGGCGCCGCGTATTGCATCCACAACGCCGCCACCGGGCGCGAAACCACCATGCCCCACGAGATCCCCAAGGCACCCACCAAGCGCAAGGTGGTGGTGATCGGTACCGGCCCGGCGGGCCTGGAGGCAGCGCGGGTCGCCGGCGAGCGCGGCCACGACGTCACGGTGTTCGAGGTGGCTGACCAACCCGGCGGCCAGATCCGCTTGACCGCGCAGAGCGAACGGCGTCGCGAGATGATCAGCATCATCGATTGGCGCATGGCGCAATGCGAACGCTTGGGCGTGAAGTTCCATTTCAACACTTGGGCCGAAGCCGAGACCGTCATCGCCGAGGAACCGGACGTGGTAATCGTCGCCACCGGCGGCTTGCCCCACACCGAGGTGCTCAAGCAGGGCAATGAACTGGTGGTGTCGACCTGGGACATCATTTCCGGCGACGTCAAGCCAGGCAAGAACGTGCTGATCTTCGACGACGCCGGCGACCACGCGGCGCTACAGGCGGCCGAGGTCATTGCCAACAGCGGTGCAAAACTGGAGATCGTCACGCCGGACCGGTCGTTTGCGCCGGAGGTGATGGCGATGAACCTGGTGCCTTACATGCGCAGCCTGCAGGACCTGAACGTCACCTTCACGGTCACCTATCGCGTCGACTCCGTAGAGACGCGCGAAGGTCAGCTGGTGGCCAGCTTCGGCAGCGATTATGGCCAAGTGCACAAGCAGCGCGTGGTCGATCAGGTGGTGATCAACCACGGCACCCTGCCCCTGGACGATCTGTACTTCGACCTGCGCCCGCATTCGAGCAACAACGGTGCGGTTGAACAGCACGATCTGATCGCCGGGAAAACCCAAAATATCGTGACCAACCCCGAGGGTCGTTTCCAACTGTTCCGGATCGGCGACGCGGTGTCGGCACGTAATACCCACGCCGCTATCTACGATGCACTGCGGCTGGTGAAAGACGTCTGAAGGTCATGCCCCTGACCCCATGAGTCAGGGGCATTTTTGAGACTTAACATTGACTTTCACCCCGTGCGAGCCTGCTGGCGATAGCGGTGGTTCAGCTACGTGGATGCCGGATGTGCTGTTGTCATCGCGAGCAGGCTCGCTCCCACAGGGGGTCTGTGTTGGACATGAATTTTAGATCGACTGAAGATTGAATGTGGGAGCGAGCCTGCTCGCGATAACTGCTACCCCAGCAACCGATACACACACGAGCCCCGATCGCGCAGGGGCTGCTTTTTTCAGGCTTGAAGCCCCTGACGAGCAACCGCTGCACCTGCCTGCAACGCCCTGCCCACCTGCTCCTCGAAGTGCCCATCGATCATCGCTTGCAAGGCGGCAGCCGTCACCCCACGGTAGGCCACCAGGGCGTCGATCATGTGTTGGGCATCGTGACTGGCCAACAACTGGCTGCTGCTTACCACCACATTTTTCGCGGCACGTTGGGCGATATCGCAGGGAATGCCGGCAGCCATCGCCTGATTGGCCAGCGTCGTTATCAACAAGGCAGGGAAAGCCGGGCCCGTACCCGAGAGCGCCGAGAGGTAATCGATGAAGTCCTCTTGCTGCACCTCTGCCGCCGTGCCTACACACTCGAACAAGCGCTGCACGAGGCTTTTCGTCGTTGCCGCTACCTCTGCAAAGCAATACCAAGGCGTAAAGGACTGCCCGATCTCCACCGCCACATTGGGCATCGCCCGCACCACTGCCGCAGCCGAGGTCTGTGCAGCAATTGTCTGTGCGCCAATCCCAGCCATCAGAGAAATAACGGTTTTACCCGTCGCGTTGATGTTCAGGCTGGCGAAATGCTCGGGGCGAACGGCGATGATCACGACGTCGCTGCGATCCACCAGGTCCTGGTTATCCGCGACCAGGCAAGCACCTTGCTGAGCCAACGGGTGGTTTCCCGAACGATTGGAAATGACCAGGTTCGCCGCCGGCAACAGTCCCTTCGCCAACACCGCCTTGGCAATCGACCCGCCCAGCCAGCCGGTACCGCCAATGATCCCCACTGTCTCATTGATCATCGGTGCTGCCTTCGAAAGTGTCGGTCAAGGGAACAAAGATCCCAGGCTCCTTTTCGGCATAGCCGAACTTCCCATAGAAGCGATCCAGCTCGCGCTGCTTGGGGACTTTGCCGGTGAAAATACTCACGTAATGCGGAATGCGCTGGAAGCGCACAGTGATCAGCTCACTCGTATTCATGGTGATATAGCCGATCTGCGTCAGATAAATCGTTCGGGCCCGGGTATCAGCGCCTTGGCTGTCATAACCGAAGCGCTTGAACATGCTCGCCAGAGCATTCATCCGCTGCTCGTCTACGGCAGCGACCTCTTGGGCCACTTCAGCGGACTGTAGCGCCCAACTGCGCACGGCAAACTCGAACTGCGAGTCGAACAACTGCGGGTTGAGCCAGCACTCGAACACATTCAGGATCGCCTCGGAAATGCTTTCGGCATAACTTTCGCTTTGCCTGATCAAGCCCCCGGTATTGGTCTCCCGCCACCGAGACAACAAAGCCGCCAGCAACTGCTCGCGGTCCTCGAAGAACCAGTAGAAGCTGGTGCGTGACAAGCCCAGGCGCTTGGCCAGCGGCATGACCCGAACAGCATCGATGCCCGACTCCTTCAGAGCCTCGTAGGCCGCTTCCAGCCACCCCTCCGGCGAACCCCGCCAGCCTGCGTCTTGAGCCTTGCCACGTGCTTTCCCTAACTGGGACATCCCATGCCTCCTTCAAAATACATAAACCAATGTACCTCTACGACCCTAAAATGTACATGTGAGTACATTTTGTTGACATGAACAGACATATGTCTTGAAGTCGACCATCAGCCTTATCGCCATCGTTTCTCGGTCACACGAATTGCCTGCGGTATCTCTGGCAGGCAAAGCCTCCATTAGCATTTGTCCTATCCTTGCATTAACCACCCACCCGGAGAGTCGAAATGCCCACCAGCGAATCCGCCCTCCTCCAAAGCTGGCACCACAACGCCCAATCCTGGATCGAAGCCATCCGCACCGGCACCCTCGAAAGCTGTCTCAAGGTCACCAACCAGGCCATCATACTGGCGGTGCTAGGCCGCCAACCCGAGCGTGTGCTCGACCTAGGTTGCGGTGAGGGCTGGTTGTTGCGTGCCCTGACTGAACGAGGTATCGAGGTGGTGGGTGTAGATGGCGATGCGACGCTGGTTGAGGCCGCGCGGGCCGCCGGTTCTTCGCGGGTATATTTGGCCAGCTACGAAGAGCTGGCGCAGGCCAAGGTGGACATCGGCAGCGACTACAACGTGATCTGCGCCAACTTCGCTCTGCTGCATCAAGACATCGTCCCTTTGCTCGCAGCCATGAACGCCCTGCTCGCCCCTGGCGGTACGCTGGTGATTCAGACGCTGCACCCGTGGGTCATGGCAGCGGACGACTACCAGGATGGTTGGCGGGAAGAGACTTTCACCGGTTTCAAGGGACAGTGGCAACCCATGCCGTGGTACTTGCGAACCTTATCCAGTTGGCTCAACGCACTGGACATGGCCGGCTTTCGTCTCGCCGGCCTACAGGAGCCACAGCACCCGCAAAGTGCGATGCCGCAGTCGTTACTGTTAGTAGCCGAGCGGCGAGACTAAGGGCGTTTGCTACGGGGCAGACTTCAACCGCACGCCACTCATCAATAAACCTCAACAACACAAAAAAACTGCCGATACCCAAGGTAAGACCCCAGTGACTGGGTTTCAGGATTGAACGGCGGATCAGGTAATGACAGAGATTTATCTGCTGATAGCACACGGCACGGATCAGGGCGAAGCGTACGTCCTGGGTTGGTTCGATGACAGGACCAAAGCCAGGGAAGTGGCCGAGCAGAAAGAATGGGAAGCCTACCGGGCGAGCCTGAAGGCGGAGCATCCATGGTCAACCCACAAACCCCTGGCGCCGGACCAGACCGACTATCGACGCTACTGGATCAAGACCGTTTCGAAGTTTGATCAGGTGCCTGTTCCGAGGTCTTGGGCGGTTCATTGATCACTGCGGGTGAAATTCAACGAAACGAGCGTTGTCGAGGGTGGTCTAGAAAATTAAGCCCATCCGATGAGAGCATCATTATGTTGAAATTTCTTGGCGGCACCGTAGGTATCATTTTCATAATCGGCCTGATCGTGGTCATCGCCCTGTTCAAGCTGGTCTTCTGACGGCGACAGTGTCGACCACAAGCCTGGGAACGCCGTTTCTCAAGGCGTGAAAAAAGCCCAATCTTTGCAGATTGGGCTGAACCGCTCCGGGAATTCGCTAACGGGCAAATGCATAATAGCTCTTTGCCATTTATTTCACCCACCCCGCTTTCAATCGGGTGGTGTATTCACTACATTGAGTGCAACTCTGCTCTGTTGACACGGACTGTCATGACTACCCTATCCTCGATCACTTCCGCCATTCCCCTCCAGACTCGCTCCGCTGTCGCGGCATCGCCTGCAACAGCGATAGACAGTGCTGATGTCTTCCCGGCTCGACCGTCGGCAATCGTCAGCCTGGGCAGCCCGGTGGTCGATGTTGAATCACAGACCTATACCCGCCTCGGGCAACTGCCTGGCCAGGAGAATGTTCGTGTTTGGGAAAAGGAAGGTCAGGACGCTATCACCAACATCATGGGAACCAACCCCAGATCGCTGTCGATAGCCAACCGCTTTCACCGCCTGGGTGCGGTCTTGGTGGAGCAGTTCGCCAAGAATGGTTCGAGCATTTCCCAGTCAGTGCTCCATACCACCACGGACAGGGCTTACGACGTCGCCGGGATAAAATCCGAACAGACGCTACTGCACAATAAAGCCGACAACCTGATCAGTCTCAGCATCAAGACCGCCAGCGGCAAGACGGTCACCTTCAGCCTGACAAGCCAGGACGATGGTCTTGGCGTCCAGGCTACCGTGAATGGTGGCCCGCTGAGCGAGGAGGAACTCAAGGCGATTGGCGCTCTGAGCAGTGCCTTTCAGGCAGCTGTCGACGGGTTGACCGCCGAGCCGCCCAAGCTCGACCTGGGCAAGCTGACGCAGTTTGACTCCAGCGTATTGGCATCCATTGACCTGAACGCCAAGCTGAAGGGTGTGGACGGTGAAGATCTGACCCTCGCCTTTAGCGCCGACAACCAACGCCGCACCACGCAAATGAGCGGTCCGGAGGGCAAACTGAACCTGAGCGTTGACCTGAAGAACAGCGCAATCCTGGGCGATGCCAAGCAACAGGCCAACGCACTGAACAGCTACCTTGCCCAGTTTGACCGAGTGCAGGAGCGTGGCAACGCCAAGGCGGCCCTGATGGAGATGTTCAAGGATGCGTTCAGCGCCATGAACAGCCACTACCCAGAGGGCATTACCCTACCTGACCGATTGACCCGTAATGCGGCGGACAAAGGCCTATTGACCGGACTGGCAGACTTCGAGGCGTCCATCACTCAGACTAACAAGGCGTCCAACCCGATGCACCTGTCTGAACTCGATAGCTTTGCCTATACCCTCTCGCAAAAGACTGTCGTCGCAGGCTCCATCATGCGTGACCGCAAGATCGATCAAACCCAGCAATCGAGTCTATCGGCCAGCTTTCACAAAAGCCTGAAGGGCGGGAAAGCACCTGCGCTGGGCAAAGATTACGAATCGCAGAACTATCTCTACGTACAAGTGAATGACAAGGCCAGCAGCTCGGCCAGCCTCGCCTACAAGGATGGCCGACTGACCAAAGCCTCCGTCACGCAACACGCCAGCCAGGACACACGGACACAGAAGTACGTCACGGGCAAACTGATTGAAGAGACCGTGGTGCCGAAGGAAGCTTCAGCCAGCCGCAGTCACTTGGTATTGCTGGAGTACGCCGCCAAGGAGAGCAAGAAATCCAAGGATGCGCAGGAGCAATCCTTACTCAAGGAAGCACTGGCTACCCTCCACAGTTCGGTGATGTTGCAGGAAAATCCTTTGGCGTTGATGCGTTGAACACAGTGCTTTGCGCTGGAACAACCGTGAGCCGGTTTGATTCGACCGTCGCAGTCATCTGCATTGCCTGCGGATGAGCCAGCATACACTCAGCGATCGCAGGCTCCAGCTCAACCCGCACTCGCCTTGTCAGAGCCCGAGCACCAAAGCGTGGGTCATGCTTTCGGCACAGCCAGTCGCTTGCCGCAACGTCCAGGACCAGCGTACGACGATGCTGACCGAGACGTTGGTTGAGTTTGTTCAGTTCGATCTGCAACAACGCTTCCAGCCATTGGGTTTCGATGCGCTGGAAAACCAGAATGCGATCAATACGGTTTAGAAACTCCGGTTCGAACCACGCGTGCAGCGCTTGTTCCAACATGGCCTGCTCACCTTGGGGGGCGATGCCGAGCCAGCGCCGCCAACCGCGTGAAAAACGTTCCCTGTAGGTGGTCGCTTGCCGGGCTCCAATGTTGCTGGTCATGAAGATCAGGCTATTGCGAAAATCCAGCGTTCGGCTACCGCCCGCCAAGGTCAGTTGGCCGTTCTCAAGAATGCCCAACAAGCTGCGCACCACTTCCTTGCTGGCCTTTTCCAGTTCATCGAACAGCACGATGCCTGGGCGACTGTAGGTACCTTGAATCAATTCGCTATTGAACAGACTGACGCCCTCTTTACTCCCCACATAACCAGGTGGCGCTCCGGTGAGCGCCGCCGAGTAATGCTCCTGGGCCAGGGTGTGCATGTCGATGCGACAAAAAGCATCGGAGCGACCGTGTATGGCCTGTGCCAGCAGACGGACGATTTCGGTCTTGCCGACACCGGTCGGCCCCATGAACAGGTTCACCGTCAACGGCCTCTCACGTTCACCAATATCGACCTTAACCACGTTTAGCAACGCCTCGACCGCGCTCATGGCGTGTTCTTGGCCGACAATTCGACTGCGCAACAACGCCATGACCTGGGCGGGATTGAAGACGAAGCGTGAGGTCAACAAATCTGCCGCCGGTGATGCGTTGGTCAGGCTAGGCTGTGGGTGGTTTGGGTCGATGCGATCATTCACGAAAGGCATGGTTTAGCCTGCGTGTTTTTCTTTACCGTCGTGGGGAATCTCTCCCACCGGGCAATGAGCCACGCCGACGGTGCGACGGGTAAGTTTTTCGACGTTTTCCTGGGCTTTCTGCGCATCCAGTACCCAGGTGCGGTAAAAGTCGAACGGGCAGTCAGCCACTCCCTTGTCGCCGTCCCCGGAGTTATAGACCCCGGTGTAACCGCGATGCAGCAGCTTGAACAAATGATTCTGTGATTGGTCGTTCGCTCGCGCATCGCGGATTTGCGAAACGGATAATTGTGCGTACTGAATGCCCATTTCCTCTTCACCGCATTCGCCCAGAGTGCGACCGTCGAAGCCAATGATCGCCGAGTGACCAAAGTAGGAGTAAACCCCATCGAAGCCGGCGGCATTGGCCACTGCCACATAACAATTATTGGCCCAGGCCATGCTTTTGGACATCATCACCTGCTGCTCTTTGGCCGGGTACATATAGCCCTGGCACCGGACGATCAACTCCGCCCCTTTCATTGCACAGTCGCGCCAGATCTCCGGGTAGTTACCGTCATCACAAATGATCAAGCTGATCTGCAAGCCCTTCGGCCCCTCGCAGACATAGGTTCGATCACCCGGATACCAGCCTTCTATGGGGCACCAGGGAATGCACTTGCGGTACTTCTGGACGATTTCGCCCTGGTTATTGATCAACACCAACGTGTTGTACGGGGCTTTGTGAGGGTGTTCCTCATGCCGCTCGCCGGTCAGGGAAAACACCCCCCACGTGTCTGCCGCACGGCACGCGGCGGAAAAGATCGCAGTCTCTTCGCCTGGAATGCTGGCGGCAGTCGCCATCATTTCATCGTGGTCGTACATGATGCCCATGGTGCTGTATTCAGGAAACACCACCAGGTCCATGCCGGGGAGACCGCTTTTCATACCAGTGATGATGTCGGCAATCTTGCGGGCGTTTTCAATGACCTCGGCTTTTGTATGCAGCCGCGGCATTTTGTAATTGACGACCGCGACACCCACGGTATCCGGGCTGCTGGAAATATCACCATGACGCATGAAATTTACCTCTGTTAATGGCTGATCATCCAAGGTCTGGAGCCGGTTTTACTCTTGAGCCCCTGTGGATTGGCTTTGGTCGGGGCCAGCGGTTTGCTCGGTGCGCAACAACTGCACCCACTGGGGTGACGACGGTTCTGCTGGTACTCACCAAGGGTCTGCGGCGAGTGGGCACTTCGCTCGTTGGTCGCCATGGCCTGGCGTTGACTGCTCGACAACGTCGTCAGCGCCGGCGCAGACAACAGCAACGGCCCTCCTGGGCCCGCGCAAAACGGGCACTGGCACGGCTCGTGCCGTTGGGCCATAGGCCGCAACATTGTGAAACCGCCACAGGTTTGGCATTCGTACTCATAGGTCGGCATGGCGCTCTCCGGACATTGATCGGGCTCGGGCGTGTCTCACAGGTCCGGGGCGATCGGCAGATCGATACTGCCGTCGAGGTGTTTGGTGGGGCCGTTGGCGTTGGGGTTGATGTCGAACTCGAAGATTTCGGTGGGTAACCAGAGGGTCGCGCAGGCGTTGGGGATGTCGACCACGCCGCTGATATGCCCTTGCACCGGCGCAGAGCCCAACAGTGCATAGCCCTGGGCGGGCGAATAACCAAACTTGGTCAAGTAGTTGATCGCATTCAGGCAGGCCTGGCGGTACGCGATATTGACGTCCAGGTAGTGCTGCTTGCCGGCTTCATCCACCGAGATACCTTCAAAGATCAGGTAGTTCTGGTAGGTCGGGATAATCGGGCTGGGTTTGAACACCGGGTTCTTGATTCCGTACTTGGCCATGCCGCCCTTGATCAGCTCGACTTTCATATGCACCCAGCCGGCCATCTCGATTGCGCCGCAAAAAGTGATCTCGCCGTCGCCCTGACTGAAGTGCAGGTCTCCCACCGACAACCCTGCGCCACTGACGTAGACCGGGAAGAAAATCTTCGAGCCCCGGGACAGGTCCTTGATATCGCAGTTACCACCATGTTCACGCGGCGGCACGGTGCGTGCGCCGGTGGCCGCGGCATCATCCCGGGCCTGGCCTTTGAGCTTGCCCATGTGCGCGGTGGCGGCCAGCGGGGCGTTAGCCAAGGGCGGCACGCGGGTCGGGTTGGTATCGATCAGCTCCTGCTCACGGCGGTTCCAGTCGGCGAGCATTACCGGATCGGGCAGGCAACCGATCAATCCGGGGTGGATCAGGCCGGCAAAGTTGACCCCGGGAATGTGCCGCGAGCTGGTGAACATGCCTTTGAAATCCCAGATGGCTTTCTGTGCGCTGGGAAAGTGATCCGTGAGGAATCCGCCGCCGTTCTGCCGCGAGAAGAAACCGTTGAAGCCCCACATGGATTCGGCCTTGGCACCGATGTCCAACAGGTCGACCACCAGCAGATCCCCCGGCTCGGCGCCATGCACGCCCACCGGACCGGACAGGTAGTGCACGGTGGACAGGTCGACGTCACGCACATCCGAGGCGTCGTCGTTGTTCTTGATCGCGCCGGCGGTCCAGTCGTAAGTCTCAAGAATAAAGTCATCCCCTGGCTTGACCCAGCAAGCCATGGGAATGTCCGGATGCCAGCGATTATGGATCTGTTCGTTCTCGGTGGCGGGCTGGTTGAGGTCGACTTTGATCAAGGTATCGGTCATGGCGAAGCTCCTGAACATTGGGGGTGTACCGCGTTGGAACCAGTCTCGAATGGCGGCCCGAATCGGCCAATACGTTGGATGACGTACCCCTGTAGGAGCTGGCTTGCCAGCTGCAACAAAGGGGGCCGATAAACCATCGCGCCGCCCGGCCGCACCTACACAGAGAGGTAGCGACTGATGGTGGCTTCGTCGACCTTGTCCCGGGTCTCTTCAATCACGAAGCGGCCCTTCTCGATCACCAGGAAGCGGTCGGCGATTTCCAGGGTGAATGACAGCACCTGCTCGGAGACCACAATGGTCAGGTCGCGCAGGTTGCGGATATCTTTCAAAGTGCGGGCGATGTCCTTGATGATCGACGGCTGGATGCCTTCGGTAGGTTCATCGAGCAACAACACCTTGGGATTGGTCGCCAGCGCCCGGGCAATGGCCAGTTGCTGCTGTTGCCCGCCCGAGAGATTGCCGCCCTTGCGCGAGCGCATGTCGTGAAGCACCGGAAACAACGCATATAGATCTTCGGGGACCTGACCCCGGGCCGATGCCGGCAGGCCGGTCTGAATATTTTCCAACACCGTCATGCTGGGAAAAATCATCCTCCCCTGGGGCACATAGGCGATGCCGAGTTCCACCCGCTCGTGGGTTTCCAGGTTCGAGACCTCCTGGCCATCGACGCTGACCTGCCCCCGCCACTGCGGAAGGATGCCCATCAAGCTCTTGAACAGCGTGGTCTTGCCCATACCGTTGCGTCCCATCACGGCGACGATTTCGCGTTTGGCCACGGCCAGGTCGAGGTCGTGGAGGATCTGGCTCTGGCCGTAACCACAGGACAGCTTGTCTACGTTGAACATGCCTGCTTCCTCAATGGCCTAAATAGACTTCGATGACTTTCGGGTTGTTCTGCACCGACTCCATGCTGCCCTCGGCCAGGACCTTGCCCTGGTGCAGCACCGTGACCTTATGGGCGATGCTCTTGACGAATTCCATGTCGTGTTCGATCACCAGCACCGAGCGTCCCTGGCTGATGCGCTTGAGCAGTTCTGCGGTCTGGACGCGTTCGTTGACGCTCATCCCGGCGACGGGTTCATCGAGCATCAACAGGTCAGGGTTCTGCATCAGCAGCATGCCGATCTCCAGCCACTGCTTCTGGCCGTGGGACAGCAGATCGGCCTGTTGCTGCAACAGCTCGCCGAGAAAGATCTCCCGCGCCACCTCTTCAACCCGGGCAATCACTGCGGCACTGCGTTTGAAGAACAACGCGCCCAACACCTTGCGCCCCGCCGGGTAGGACATCTCCAGGTTCTCGAACACCGTGAGGTTTTCGTAGATCGACGGGTTCTGGAATTTGCGCCCGACACCGGCACGGACGATGTTGTACTCGCGCATCTTGGTCAGCTCCTGACCATCGAACTGAATGCTCCCGCTGGTGGCGCGGGTCTTGCCGCAGATCAGGTCGAGCACCGTGGTCTTGCCTGCGCCGTTGGGCCCGATCACCACCCGCACTTCATTGCGGTCGATGTACAGGTTGAGGTTGTCCACGGCCTTGAAACCGTCGAAGGACACCGTCAGCCCCTCGATAACCAGCACCGGCTTGTTCATTTGAAAACCCACGGCGGTCATGGCTGCGTCTCCAGCGAAGGACGTTCAGGAGCCGAGCCTGGCGGCGCGGTGCGCGGCGCCTCTGGCAGGGGTTCGGCAACGGCAGCTTGCTGCGAGGGACGCCGCAATAGACGGCCAAGGGTCTGGCGGCCATGGCTGTCCCAGAGTCCGGCCAAGCCATTAGGGAAGTACATGACCACGGCAATGAACAGCCCCCCCATCAGGTACAGCCATAATTCGGGGAACGACTCGGAGAAATAGGTCTTGCCGTAGTTCACCAGCAAGGCCCCATACACCGCGCCGAGCAGCGACATGCGCCCGCCGACAGCGGCAAAGATCACCATCTCGATGGACGGCACGATGCCGACGAACGAAGGCGACATGAAGCCCACCTGCAAGGCGAACATGGCGCCGCCAATGGCCGAGAAGGCAGCGGCGATGCAGAACACGAAAATCTTGAAACTGGCTACGTCATAACCGGAGAAGCGCACCCGTTCCTCTCTATCGCGCATCGCCATCAGCAGCCGCCCGAGCTTCGACGCGAGGACGAAACGGCCGATGAAAATGCAGCCGAACAACAAGGCCGCGTTGATGAAGTACAGCAGCAGCTTGGCGCTGTCGCTGCGCAGGTCCCAGCCGAGCAGAGTCTTGAGATCGGTGATGCCGTTGACCCCGCCGGTCAGGCCCTGCTGGCCGACGATCAGCACCGTGAGAATCAGCGCGATGGCCTGGCTGACGATAGAGAAATAAACATCCCCCACCCGCCGCTTGAACAGCGCCATGCCAATGATGAAGGCCAGCGCCACCGGCACCAGGATCACCGCTAGCAGGGTGAAGCTGAAACTGTGGAACGGCACCCAGAGCCACGGCAGTTCGGTGATCTGGTTCCAGTCCATGAAATCCGGAATGCCCGGCGTCGACTGGATTTTGGTGCTCTGCGGGTCGGAGGCTTCGAGCTTGAGAAACATCGCCATGCAGTAGCCGCCGACGCCGAAGAACACCCCTTGCCCGAGGCTGAGAATGCCGCCATAGCCCCAACACAACACCAGGCCGACAGCGACGAAGGCATAGGTCAGGTACTTGCCCACCATGTTCAGGCGAAAGGCATCCAGGGTCAGCGGGAAGACCACGAAGATCAGCAGCGCCAACAGGGCCACGCCCAACAGGTTCTGCTTGCCCGCCAGCATCTTGTCTAAAAGCTTCATTGGCTCGCCTCTACTTGCGCACTTTGATGGAGAACAACCCTTGAGGGCGCAACATCAGGATCAGAATCACCCCGGACAGGGTCAGCACCTTGGCCATCGAACCACTGAGGAAAAACTCCGAAATCGATTGGGTCTGGGCAATGACGAACGCCGACGCAATGGTGCCGAACAGGCTTTGTGCGCCGCCGAAGACCACCACCAGGAAGGTGTCGACGATGTACTGCGAGCCCGCGGTGGGACCGGTGGAGCCGATGGTGGTAAAGGCCGCGCCGGCCACCCCCGCGACACCACAACCGAGGGCAAAGGTCATTCGGTCGACCTTGCGCGTATTGATGCCCACGGCACGGCTCATCAGTCGGTTTTGCACCGTGGCCCGCACTTGCAGGCCCCAGCGTGAGCGGTAGAGCAAGAGAAAAATGGCCCCGGTGAGCAGCAGGGTCAGGGCCATCATGAACAGACCGTTGCGCGGGATCTCGATGGACTCAGTGAAGTTGAACGAACCCATCAGCCACTCCGGCGGCGTCGCGCTGACTTCACGGGCGCCGAACACCGAACGGAAGGTCTGCTGCATCACCAGGGACAGCCCCCAGGTCGCCAGCAATGTGTCCAGTGGACGCTTGTAGAGCCGACTGATCATCGCCCACTCCACCAGCCAGCCGATGGCCCCGGCCATCAGGAACGACAGGGCGATGGCGATGAAAAAATAATAGGGTTGAAACCACGGGGCGAAATGACTGGTCAGGCTCGAGCAGACATAGGTGGTGTAGGCGCCGATCGTGAGGAACTCGCCGTGGGCCATGTTGATGACCCCCATCTGGCCGAAAATGATCGCCAACCCCAATGCCATCAACAGCAGCACGCAGAACACGGACAAGCCGTTGAACCCCTGCATCGCCGCGATGGCACCAAATTCCGATAGCCATTCCATGATGATGGACTCCTGCTTGGAGGGAGGATGTGGAAAACGATGGAGCTCCATCGCCGGCAAGCCAGCTCCTACAGAGTGTTGGGGTCGGCTTGCCGCGATAGACCCAGACCTTACTGATAGCCTTTAGGAAACGGATTCGGTTCGATCAGATCGGACTCGTACACCACTTTGAACTGGCCATCGGGTTGCACTTCACCGATGCGGGTCTTGCTCCACAGGTGATGGTTTTCATGCACTTTGACGTAGCCTTCAGGCGCGGTTTTCAACTCGATGCCCGGCGAGGCTGCAACCACTTTGTCGATATCGAAGCTGCCGGCTTTCTCCACTGCAGCCTTCCACAGCCATGGGCCCAGATACGCGGCCTGGGTCACGTCGCCGATCACCGAATCCTTGCCGTACTTGGCCTTGAAAGCGTCGACGAAGGCTTTGTTGTTGGGGTTGTCCAGGCTCTGGAAGTACTTCATCGAGGCGTAGAAGCCGGCCATGTTTTCGCCGCCGATGCCCAGCAATTCATCCTCGGTCACCGACAGGGTGAGCAAGGTCTGCTTGGCCGAATTGACGCCCGCCGCATTGAGTTGTTTGTAGAAGGCCACGTTGGAGCCACCCACCACGGCGGCGAACACAACGTCGGGCTTCTTCAGCTTGACTTTGTTGATCAGCGAGCCGAACTGGGTGTTGCCCAGCGGGTAGTAGTCTTCGCCGACCACGGTGCCGTGCAGCACGTTCTCAATGTGTTTGCGCGCAATCTTCATCGAGGTGCGTGGCCAGATATAGTCCGACCCCACCAGGTAGAAGGTTTTGGCGCCTTTGGTCTTGGCGATCCAGTCGAGGCTGGCGAGGATTTGCTGGGTGGCTTCCTGGCCGGTGTAGATCACGTTCTTCGACTGCTCCAGCCCCTCGTAGAAAGTCGGGTAGTAGAGCAGGCCGTTTTCTTTCTCGAAAATCGGCAGCACAGCCTTGCGCGAGGCCGAGGTCCAGCAACCGAACACCGTTGCCACCTTGTCGTTGACCAAAAGCTTCTTGGCCTTCTCGGCGAAGGTCGGCCAGTCGGAGGCGCCGTCTTCCTGGATCACCTTGATCTGCCGACCGAGGATGCCGCCTGAAGCGTTGATCTGCTCGATGGCCAGGCGTTCGGCCTGGATCGAGCCGGTCTCGGAAATCGCCATGGTGCCGGTGGCCGAGTGCAACTGGCCGACCGTGACTTCAGTGGCGGTCACCGCCAGGCCGGTGCTGTTGGCCTCGTCCGCCCATACACCCTGGCTGAACACACTGGCAGCCAATAACGACAGGGCCGCCGCCCCCAGAGCCAGGCGGCGCGGCAACAGGCCTTTAGTGCGGATCAATCGTGGTTCCATGCTGCTACTCCTCTGCGGTGACGCTGACAGCTCGCCTTGAGGCGGCCGGCAACGGTGGTGGCATCAGCATGGCGGCGCGGATCGGTGACGGGTATACGCAGCCTGACGTAAGCGCATACGTCATTTGACGTAGGGAAAAATGCACCAAGGCGGCGCAGGCTATCGCCCCAGGCCCCGCCTGAACGGCACTGCGCGGACGCGCGCGCAGGCAACAGCTGGCGCGGCAAGACGGCGTGGTGCAGGGCATGAAAATTGCTCGGCTATCCGCCACGGGCACACCCGACAGGCACGGAGCGCCTTGACCCCAGGAGTCTTTCGCCGTGCTTCCACCTGGCACCCAGCGCATCGCCAAGATCCGTCGCGACTACAACAGTTGGGTCGCCGACGAAACCATGGAAGACTACGCCCTGCGTTACACACCAAAGTCCTTTCGCAAGTGGTCGGAGCTACGCATTGCCAACACCGCTTTGGGCGCGGTGTCGTTCCTGGCCCTGGAGGCGATTGGCGGGGTACTGGCCCTGAGCTACGGCTTCACCAACACCTTCTGGGCGATCCTCGCCGTGAGCCTGATCATCTTCCTCACCGGCCTGCCCGTCAGCTACTACGCCGCCCGCTACGGCGTCGATATGGACCTGTTGACCCGCGGTGCCGGCTTCGGCTACATCGGCTCGACCATCACCTCGCTGATCTACGCCAGCTTCACCTTTCTGTTCTTCGCCCTGGAAGCAGCGATCATGGCCCTGGCCTTGGAGCTGTACTTCCATATCCCATTGGCCTTTGCCTATGTGATCTGCTCCGTGCTGGTGATCCCCCTGGTGGCCTATGGGGTGACCCTGATCAGCCGCCTGCAACTCTGGACCCAGCCACTGTGGCTGGTGCTGCTGGTGTTGCCCTATCTGTTTGTGCTGCTGAAAAACCCCGAGACCTTCAGCGACTGGACCAGTTTCCGGGGCCGTGATGCCAGCGGCGACTTCAATCTGCTGGCGTTTTGCGCAGCCTGTACCGTAGCCCTATCCCTGGTGACACAGATCGGCGAACAGGTCGACTACCTGCGCTTCCTGCCGGAAAAAACCGCGGCCAACCGCAAGCGCTGGTGGGCCGCCCTGCTCTGCGCCGGCCCCGGCTGGATCCTGCCCGGCGCGCTGAAAATGTTCGCTGGCGCCTTCCTGGCGTTTCTCGCTCTGCAACACGAGATCCCCATCGAGCGCGCTACGGAACCGACCCAGATGTACCTGGTGGCCTTCGGTTATGTGTTCGCCTCGCCGGAATGGGCCCTGGCGGCCATGGTGCTGTTCGTCTTCGTCTCGCAGATGAAGATCAACCTGACCAACGCCTACGCCGGCTCCCTGGCTTGGTCGAACTTTTTCGCCCGGGTCACCCACAGTCACCCCGGCCGCGTAGTTTGGCTGGTGTTCAATGTGGCCATTGCCCTGATGCTGATGGAGTTGGGGGTATTCGACGTCATCGACCAGGTGCTCGGTCTCTACGCCAACATCGCCATCGCCTGGATCGGCTCGGTGGTCGCCGACCTGGTGATCAACAAACCCTTGGGGTTGTCACCGAAATACATCGAGTTCAAGCGCGCTCACCTCTACGACATCAACCCGGTGGGCGTCGGCTCCATGCTGATCGCCTCGCTGCTGTCGGTCCTCGCCCACTTCGGTCTATTTGGTGCACTGGCCCAGGCCGCTCCGCCCTTCGTCGCCCTCGGCACCTCGCTGGTCATGACCCCGCTGCTGGCCTGGGCCACCCGTAGCCGCTATTACATCGCCCGCACCAGCGATCCGTTACTGCTGCAACCGGTAGCTGCGAGCACGCAGATCACCTGCGGCCTGTGCAGCAACCCATTCGAAACCGCCGACATGGCTTTCTGTCCGGCCTACAGCACGCCCATCTGCTCGCTTTGCTGTTCGCTGGACGCGCGTTGCGGCGATCGCTGCAAACCCCACGGGCGTCTGTCGGCGCAATTCGAAGCGCTGTTGCATTGGTTGTTGCCCAATGCCACGGTGCCACGCCTGCACACCCGGCTAGTCCATTACCTGGGCCTGCTGCTCGCGCTGATTCTGATGCTCAGCGGCGCTCTGGCGCTGATCTATGGCCAGGCCTCCCAGGGGCTGCCCCACTCGCCGCAAGCCCAGGCGACGCTGTACCAGGCATTTTTCCAGGCCTTCCTGACGCTCTCGGTACTGGCGGCCATCCTCGCCTGGTGGGTGGTTCTGACGCGGGAAAGCCGCCGCGTGGCCCAGGAAGAATCGGACCGCCAGACCCTGCTGCTGATGCAGGAAATCGAAGCCCACCGCTTGACCGACCAGGCCCTGCAAGATGCCAAGGAGGCTTCCGAGGCGGCCAACGCGGCCAAGAGTCGCTACGTCACCGGACTGTCCCACGAACTGCGTACGCCGTTGAACAGCATCCTCGGTTTTACCCAGATCCTGCAGCGCGATGCGGCCATGCCGGAGCAGCATCAGGATGCCTTGGCGACCATCCTGCGCAGCGGCTCGCACCTGCTGTCGCTGATCGACGGCCTGCTCGATGTGGCCAAGATCGAGGCCGGCAAATTGCGCCTGGAACCGACGGAAATCCCCTTCCCGGAACTGATCCACGATCTGGAGCTGATGTTCACCCCACAAGCCCGGGACAAAGGGTTGCGCTTTCGCCTGGAGCTGATCGGCAAGATACCGGCGGTAGTGCGGGGTGACGAAAAGCGCGTCCGGCAGATCCTCATTAACCTGTTGGGCAATGCGGTCAACTTCACCGACAGCGGCGAGGTCTGCCTGCGGGTCAGTTACATGCGCGAGACGGCAACCTTCGACATCATCGACACGGGTATCGGCATCGACCCCGAGCACATCGAGCGAATCTTCCAGCCTTTCGAGCGCGGTGATCTGATGCGCCAGGACAAGGGCGTTGGCCTGGGCCTGACCATTACCCGCATGCTCACCTCGCTGATGGGCGGCGAGTTGCAGGTCAAGAGTCAGCAGGACAAGGGCACCTGTTTCCAGGTGCGCCTGTTTCTCTCGCAAGTACGGGTGCCGCAAGCGGTAATCCATGTCGAACACGACATCATCGGCTACCAGGGGCCGCGGCGTCTGGTGCTGGTAGTGGACGACCATGTGGACCATCGCAAGGTCCTCAGCGGCATGCTTACGCCCCTGGGCTTTGAAGTGATCCAGGCCAGCAACGGCCAGGAAGCGATTCGCCAGGTCGCCCTGCGGGGGCCGGACCTGATCCTCATGGACCTGTCGATGCCGACGATGGATGGCTGGGAAACCAGCCGACTGATCCGCCGCAATGCGTTGTCCACAGCACCGATCATCGTGATATCGGCCAATGCCTTTAACGACGAGCGCGAGCGCAGCCTGGCCAGTGCCTGCAACGACTACCTTGCCAAGCCGGTAAACACCCCGGAGCTGCTCGAACGGATCCAGCAGCAACTCGACCTGCACTGGCTGCGCCGCGAAAAACCAGCCCCTGCGACATTCCCCGAACCGGGGGTATTGCCCTCCCAGCCTGACCTCATCGCCCTCGGCGAACTCAGCGCCATTGGCTACGTACGCGGTCTGCACGAAAAACTTGACGCCATCCAGGCCGAGACGCCAGCCACCGCCCCTTTCATCAGTTCCCTACGCAAGCTGCTGAAAAACTTTCGCCTGGACGAAATCAACCGCGCCCTCAAGGAGGCAGAAGATGAATGTATTGACCACAGTCGCTGAACCCGGTGTCGTGCTGATTGTGGACGACACCCCGGACAACCTCGCCATGCTCTCCGAAGCCCTCAACGATGCCGGCTACATGGTGCTGGTGGCCCTCGACGGGCTCAGCGCCCTGAACCGCATCGAACGCCGGCGTCCGGACCTGATCCTGCTGGATGCGATGATGCCGGGCCTGGACGGTTTCGAGACCTGCCGGCGGATCAAGGAGCAACCGGCCAACGCCGATATTCCGGTGCTGTTCATGACCGCACTGACGGAAAGCAGGCATGTGGTCCAGGGCTTTGAAGTCGGTGGCAGCGACTACGTGACCAAGCCGATCCAGACCGACGAAGTGCTGGCCCGGGTCGCCGCACACCTGCGCACCTCGCGCATCCTGCTCTCGGCCCGAGCGGCGTCACAGCCAGCCGCGCCGAGCCTGGACGACGAGCCGGCGCAGAGGGTGCTGTCGGCACGCTTTCAGCTCACCGGTCGGGAAGTCGAGGCTCTGCGCTGGGTGGCCTGCGGCAAGACCAACCGCGACATCGGCACCATTCTTGATCTGAGCCCACGCACCGTGAACAAACATCTGGAGCATGTGTATGTGAAGTTAGGTGTAGAAACGCGCACAGCAGCGACCTCCGTGGCCTTGTCGGCCATGACCGATTCTCGCAACAGTGTTTCAAGGTAAGCCGCGATAACCAGACGTATTGTTGGATCTATTCCCGGCTGCATCCGGCAATGGTCACAGTAGCGCCGCAGGACTTCAGCATCGAAGCCCTTGCCTGCAAAAAAAACAGCGACAGCGCCGAGCTCGGGCATCTGATCGAGGCTGCGAATACGGTATCCGCAGCCGAAGAAGTACCGCATCCCAAACTGGAACATAAACGACGAGAAAGGGCTTGGGGTCCGCGTTTGGGCTACGTTCGTGGGCGAAGACTCTCCCCCGCGAACCGACCATCTTGATGACTCAGGCGCGAACACGGAACTCGACGCTATGGGCGGACGATCCAAAGCAGCAGATCGCGTACCTGGCCCTTAAAAAATGGGCTCGCCTGTATTGCCCTGACGTGATCTTGAGCGTGTATACACGCGACGAGCTGGAGGCCAGCGCTATTGCTCGATTCTGATCTTTACGTTCGGTTCTGACTCCAGAGTTGGCCTATGCAGCTCTGGATCGTTTTCACTGAGACAACGGAACTGCAACTCCGCATTGGCATAACGACCGTATCCGGAATCCCGGGATGCCTCCTTAATTGGCATCAGATGTTTGCCTTTCCCCTCGCAGAACGCACTGGCTTCCTGGTACAGCTCGGCCTTGACCGCTCCGCCGCCAAAGGTGGTGAAGCTGCCGTCCTTCGCAATCATGTATGTGTCACGCCCCATCGGTACGACGCCCGGGCCTGAACATCCAGCAATCAGAAGGGCAATCGTTGTAACCAGCAAATACCGCATCGAAAACCGTTCCTTGCCTGTTGGTGAAGTGTTGGGCCATCACTCTGCCATACCTCAAATACCACAACCACTGTCGCATCCAGTCATGCAGGGTGGCGCTTGCCCCTGCCTCTAAGTCATCCAAGGGTTAGCAGGAGGGTCAGCTTCTCTCCACAAATTCAACATGAACGACCAGTGCAGCCGGAATTTCTCCGCCGTCGGCAGCGCGAATTGTTACTTCCTGCTCTTTCGCGATATCTGGATTCTCGGGCTCTATCGCTAGAACGCCATGCGACTCAAATTCACTATCGTCAATCCAGTAAATAACGCCTTGGTTATCAGCATACAAAGCGAAACGTTTGGCCTCATCGTGTGAACGAGTAGTGGAAACGGAGCAGCCACCATACAGTCCCGTTTCAATCTGGTGCGCTGCAACTCGGTTGGCTTCGGTCGGCCCCAATGTGAAGCGCCCATCAAGACTGAATTGCCCATCCATCCGTTCAACAACCTCTTTTTCACCATTCAAGTTCTTGGGGAAAATCTTCCCATTGTTTGAATCATGTACGGCCCTGCACTCGCCCCGATAAAGCATCGACTTTTCCTCAATCCGGCCCCATGCCGGGCCATCAACCAATAGCCTACAAACTCGAATCACGCCAACCGGCAAGTCGGAATGAAGCCAAGACGGCGAAAGCGGGATCTGGAACAGCGCCTGCGGCTCTACTTCGTCATTCTATGATGACGGGCCAGAGGAAAACGGCATGAACTTCTGCCACTCCTGCGGTAAGCACCTGGTGTTTGAGGTGGATGGACCGGAACTTGATGACGACTGGCACGTGAACCCATATAAGAAAGGACATCGCGACGTCGGCGCCTCGGGTGGCGTGGCGGCATGCAACCAGTGCGACGGGTGTATCGAGGCGGCGACCACCCAAGAAGCCTTCGAGCGCTGGAACGAAACACACCCAGCAGCGCTGCCATGAGGCGCTTCGTTCGCCGAAAGGCTGAGGCTTGGCTAATCCTGCTCGCCGCCTGGATCCTGATCGGCCGCAACGTCCACCGCGCGCCCGTGACGTCCCGCCGCGACAACAACGACATGTGGGCAATGGCTGAAAAACTCGAAGCCATCGCCCAGCGAATCAGCACCCAATACCGGTAGGCCAGTTCAGCGTCGAAGCTACACGAAAACCCAGAGGCCTTTAACATTCAGTCCGGCGAGAACCAGCGCCGTCAATAATCCAGGGAGCCGCATCAATCCCATCATGATGAATAGGATGGGGTTCATCATGCCAACCATGAAAAGGACCAGTACAGCGATTTTTGGCTGGCTGGGATCAAATAGAACCTTTGTCATGATTCCGGCCCATATCGCCCAAAAGAAATACATCGTCACGCCATCTACTCGGAAGAACGCCCGCTTAAACGTCTGTCCGACCGTATCCGTTTCATTGAGCATCTGAGCCACCGCAATAACCGATTTTATAACGATAGTAGCCGTAGCTCCAAAAACCTCTAACCCCTCCCCCTTCAAAGTTAGCCGCTATAGCGGCAAAGGAATAATTAGGCTCTATCAAAGCTTTGTAGCATCCCAGGTACAAGTACCGGACGCTTTAGTTTGCGTGTAGGTTCCGGACAAAGTATTTGGTCCTGTTACCTGCCCATCCATCTACTGGGAGCCTGACCGGCCTGAAGGCGAAGGCTGGTTCTGCCTGACCATTCCGGGCCTGTGTGCTGGTGGGCACTACAGCGACGATTGCGGTGGGTGGGATCTGATCTGCTGGCGTGGCGCCGTGTCATCGGCGTTGAAGGTCAAGCGCGACCAGGCCTTTCTGATCAAACCTCACGACGCAATGGACGCGATGCCTAACAAGCGCCTGGTGGCGGACACGCTTGAAGCTGACGGGCAGTTCTGCACCCTCGGTGTTCTCGGTGCGAAGCGCGGCATCGAAATGAGCGCCATCGATGCGCATTGCCGAGAAACAGTTTCGGGCGCTTTCAGAATAGCGCCAGCCATGGCCGCCGAGGTCGTATTTGAGAATGACGAGTGCGGCTGGAACGAAACCTCGTAGCAGCGCTGGCAACGAATGCGCAAATGGATAGGCAGCCATATCAAAGAGGTGACGCCATGATCCTCCCCCTGCTTTACAGGGCCTGTCCCATCTAGAGGAGCCATGGCAAAAAAAAGCCCACCCTGACCAGCTGCGGCCACTCAGCATTTCTCTGAAACACCTGGCAGGGCGAACTACAGAACCTTATTCGAGTGAGGCTTCCTCGTATATCAGCTATTCCCTGATACAAGCCCCCACCAAAGCCATCTGACTACAAACCAAACCCTTACAACTCACAGCCTGCCGGTAAACGGCGGGCGGAGCTATGCCATGAACAAAGAAGACCTCGCGGATCGTATATGCGCAATCGCCTACCCTTGCCGCATCCATAAAGACCTCTTCCAGGTCGCCAAGGGCTCTGGCCTGGTGATCGTCTACGGCGCCAGCGATTCGATGGGGTCGGGAAGCGGCGGGTTGTTCAAGGGGTCGATAGAAGAGGAAATGCCGGGCTTCCACGAAGTGCGTGCGCTGTCGCTGCACCTGTATCAGAAAGCCGGAAAGGATGGGCAGAAGATCGCCGGCCATGCCAGCGAGAGCATGATCAGAAACTACCAGAAGGATCACGCGGATATCGTGTGGTCGGAGGCAATCCCCGACCTGAATATCAGCGAAATCACCGGTTAGTTTTGCGCATGTTTTGCGCGAGCACAAAAAAGCCGATCCATCTGATCGGCTTAACTGTCTGATTTTACTCAGGAATAATGGTCGGGACGGAGTGATTCGAACACTCGACCCCTAGCACCCCATGCTAGTGCGCTACCGGACTGCGCTACGCCCCGACTAGGCGTGAATCTTGTTCCGTCTCTCAACGGAACGCTCAGGAATATATCGCAAGCTTTTGAAAACTGGAAGATTTAAAAGCAGAAATTTATTTCTTGAGCACCACCAGCACATCTTCAAGCTCAGCGATCATCTGGCGGATCATCTGTTTGTACTGGGTTGTATCGTCTTTGGCCTCATCACCGGAGAGGCGCAAGCGCGCTCCGCCGATGGTGAACCCCTGGTCGTACAGCAGCGCGCGGATCTGCCGAATCATCAGCACGTCTTGTCGCTGATAATACCGGCGGTTACCGCGGCGCTTGACCGGGTTGAGTTGAGGAAACTCCTGCTCCCAATAGCGCAGCACATGCGGTTTTACCGCACACAGCTCGCTGACTTCACCAATGGTGAAGTAGCGTTTGCCTGGGATGACGGGTAGCTCGTCGTTATGACTTGGTTCCAGCATAAGCCTCAACTCGGGCCTTCAACTTCTGCCCTGGACGAAAGGTGACCACACGGCGAGCCGTGATCGGGATTTCTTCACCCGTTTTCGGATTGCGGCCAGGCCGCTGGCGTTTGTCCCGCAGGTCGAAATTGCCGAAACCGGACAATTTGACCTGTTCGTTGTCTTCCAGAGCGTGCCTGATTTCTTCGAAAAACAGTTCGACCAATTCTTTGGCCTCCCGTTTATTCAGGCCCAGCTCCTCATACAGACGTTCCGCCATCTCAGCTTTCGTCAGAGCCCCCATACGTCACTTCCTTAACGTGGCGTTCAACCTGTTTTCGAGCGAGGTGAGGATATTCTGCGTTGCGGTATTCACCTCATCGTCATTAAGAGTGCGCGATGGATGCTGCCAGGTCAAGCCGACTGCAAGGCTTTTTCTATGCGGATCAATGCCTTTACCCTGATACACGTCAAATAGCCTGAGGTCCGTGAGCCATTCGCCTGCATTTTCACGGATTACATCCAGTACGGCGCTGGATGCAACGTCGCGATCGGCCAGCAGCGCAAGGTCACGCCGCACTTCAGGAAAGCGCGATAACTCCTGGAATTTCGGCATTTTCCCCAGTGCCACTTCGCCCAGAACCAGCTCGAAAACAAACACAGGACGATCAAGACCCAGGGTCTTGGACAGTTCAGGGTGAATCGCCCCGACATAGCCGACTTCACGCCCGTCACGCTCAATGCGTGCTGTCTGCCCCGGATGCAGCGCTGGATGCTTGCCCGGCACGAAGGTGAACGCATCGAGCGCGCCGGCGAAGCCCAGCACCGCTTCCACGTCAGCCTTGACGTCGAAGAAGTCGACGACATCGCGACCTTGCGCCCAGCCTTCCGGCAAACGACTGCCGCAAACGACACCGGCCAGCATTGGCTCTTGCTTCAAGCCTTCCAGCTGACCAACGAAACGCAGACCGCTTTCGAACAGACGTACGCGGTCCTGTTGGCGGTTCAGGTTGTGCTGGAGCGACTTGACCAGGCCCGGCCACAGGGACGAGCGCATGGCGGCCATGTCGTTGGAAATCGGGTTGGCCAGCAACAGCGGCTCGACACCCGGATTGAACAGCTCGAACTGGCGTGGATCGATGAAGCTGTAGGTGATCGCTTCCTGATATCCACGAGCCACCAGCAGACGGCGCAGTTCCGGCAGGTCGCTACGGGCTTCGGCCTTGGCCTGTGGGGCCAGGCGCGCCTGCGGGTAGCGAACCGGCAAACGGTTGTAGCCGTACAGACGGGCCAGCTCTTCGATCAGGTCGACTTCCAGGCTGATATCGAAGCGATGGCTTGGCACTTCGACACGCCACTGCCCTGCCCCGTCGGCGCTGATGTTCAGGCCCAAGGCGCTGAGCAGGCGTTCGACTTCAGCCGGGTCCATTTCCATGCCGAGCATCTGCGTAATGCGCTGGGCACGCAGGGTGACCGGTGCGATTTTGGGCAGGTGCTGTTCGCTGACGGTTTCGATGATCGGGCCAGCTTCGCCGCCAGTGATTTCCAGCAGCAGGCCAGTGGCGCGCTCCATGGCTTCACGGGCCAGTTGCCAGTCCACGCCGCGCTCGTAACGGTGCGAGGCATCGGTGTGCAGGCCATAGGAACGGGCCTTGCCAGCCACCGCAATCTGGTCGAAGAACGCACTTTCAAGGAACACATCACGGGTCGTCGCGGAGACGCCGCTGTGCTCGCCACCCATCACGCCGGCAATCGCCAGGGCACGGGAGTGGTCGGCGATGACCAGCGTATCGCTGCGCAGGGTCACTTCCTGGCCATCGAGCAGAACCAGCTTCTCGCCTTCCTCAGCCATGCGCACGCGGATGCCGCCGTTGATTTCGGCAAGGTCGAACGCGTGCAGCGGCTGACCCAGCTCCAGCATCACGTAGTTGGTGATGTCGACGGCAGCGTCGATGCTGCGCACGTCGGCGCGACGCAGGCGCTCGACCATCCACAGCGGGGTCGGCTTGGACAGGTCGACATTCCGGATAACGCGCCCCAGGTAACGTGGGCATGCCGCCGGCGCCAGCACTTCAACCGAGCGCACTTCATCATGCACCGCGGCAACGGTCGCGACCGCTGGACGTGCCACTGGGGCGGCATACAACGCACCCACTTCACGAGCCAGACCGGCCAGGGACAGGCAGTCGCCACGGTTCGGGGTCAGGTCGACCTCGATGCTCGCATCGTCCAGGCTCAGGTACTCACGGATGTCCTGGCCGACCGGCGCGTCAGCCGGAAGCTCCATCAGGCCGTCGTTGCCTTCGCCAATCTGCAGTTCAGCCTGGGAGCACAACATGCCGTTGGACTCGACGCCACGCAGCTTGGCTTTCTTGATCTTGAAGTCGCCCGGCAGTTCGGCACCGATCATGGCGAACGGGATCTTCAGGCCCGGGCGCACATTTGGCGCGCCGCAGACCACCTGGAAGGTTTCCGCGCCATTGCTGACCTGGCACACCCGCAGCTTGTCGGCGTCCGGGTGCTGCTCGGTGCTCAGCACCTCGCCCACCACCACACCACTGAATTCACCGGCGGCCGGCGTCACGCTATCGACCTCAAGACCGGCCATCGACAGACGAGCAACCAGCTCGTCCCGGCTTACCTGCGGGCTTACCCAGCCGCGCAGCCATTGTTCACTGAATTTCATCCTGCTCTCCTATTAGATTCGTTACGGGTCTGCGGCTTAGCGAAATTGCGCAAGGAACCGCAAGTCGTTGTCGAAGAACAGGCGCAAGTCATTTACACCGTAACGCAGCATGGCCAGACGCTCGACGCCCATGCCGAAAGCAAAACCCGAGAACTCTTCCGGGTCGATCCCGGACATACGCAGCACGTTCGGGTGAACCATGCCGCAGCCCATGACCTCCAGCCAGCCGGTCTGCTTGCAGACGCGGCAGCCTTTACCGCTGCACATCACGCATTCCATATCGACTTCAGCGGATGGTTCGGTGAACGGGAAGTACGAAGGACGGAAACGCACCGCCAGTTCTTTCTCGAAGAACACCCGCAGGAACTCTTCGATAGTCCCTTTCAGGTCGGCGAAATTGATGTCGCGATCCACCAGCAGGCCTTCGACCTGATGGAACATCGGCGAGTGGGTGATATCGGAGTCGCTACGGTACACACGGCCTGGGCAGACGATGCGGATCGGCGGCTGCTGCGATTCCATGGTGCGGACCTGTACCGGCGAGGTATGGGTGCGCAACAGCATGTTCGCGTTGAAATAGAAGGTGTCATGCATCGACCGGGCCGGGTGATGGCCTGGGATGTTGAGCGCCTCGAAGTTGTGATAGTCGTCTTCGACCTCAGGGCCTTCGGCAATGCCGTAGCCGATGTGGGTGAAGAACTGCTCGATACGTTCCAGGGTCCGGGTAACCGGATGCAGACCACCGGAAGTCTGGCCGCGGCCAGGCAGGGTCACGTCGATGGATTCGGCGGCGAGCTTGGCAGCCAGATCCGCTTCCTCGAACAAGGCCTTGCGCGCATTAAGGACTTCTGTAACACGCTCCTTGGCAACGTTGATCAGCGCACCGACCTGCGGACGCTCTTCGGCCGGCAGGTTCCCCAGGGTCTTCATCACCTGAGTCAACTCGCCCTTCTTGCCAAGGTAGTGAACCCGGATTTGCTCCAGGGCATTGATATCTTCAGCGCTTTGCACAGCCTCTAGTGCTTGAGAGACCAGCGCGTCCAGGTTTTCCATGTACAGACTCCAGATACAAAATAGGGGAAGAGCTTGAAGGCTCTTCCCCTATTTATGACGTTTAACACCTGGCCCCACAGAGGTGAGGCCGGGTGACTGTCGGGGGTACTTAAGCCAAGGTGGCTTTAGCTTTCTCGACAATCGCAGCAAACGCCGCTTTTTCGTTCACTGCCAGATCAGCCAGAACCTTACGGTCGATCTCGATGGACGCTTTTTTCAGGCCGGCAATGAAACGGCTGTAGGACAGACCGTTAACACGAGCACCAGCGTTGATACGAGCGATCCACAGAGCGCGGAACTGACGTTTTTTCTGACGACGGTCACGGTAGGCGTATTGGCCTGCCTTGATTACCGCTTGCTTGGCAACACGGAATACGCGGGAACGCGCGCCGTAGTAGCCTTTAGCAAGTTTCAGAATTTTTTTGTGACGCTTACGGGCAATGACGCCACGCTTTACACGAGCCATGAGTTACTTCCTCTATTCTTGATCCAAAAATTAACGAAGGCGCAGCATGCGCTCGACTTTTGCCACGTCAGACGGATGCAGCAAGCTGCTACCGCGCAGTTGACGCTTACGCTTGGTCGACATTTTGGTCAGGATGTGGCTCTTGAAAGCGTGCTTGTGCTTGATACCGTTAGCAGTTTTCAGAAACCGCTTAGCAGCACCACTTTTAGTTTTCATCTTTGGCATGTTCGGATACTCCGCATTCAGTTGATAAACATAATCGCAAGGCCTGCCGTGCCCTGTTGATTACTTCTTCTTTTTCGGGGCGATGACCATGATCAGCTGGCGTCCTTCCATCTTAGGATGCTGTTCGACCGAACCGTACTCGAGCAGGTCTTGTTCAACCCGCTTGAGGAGTTCCATCCCCAGCTCCTGGTGGGCCATCTCACGGCCGCGGAATCGCAAGGATACCTTGGCCCTGTCCCCGTCACTCAGGAAACGTACCAGGTTGCGCAGTTTTACCTGGTAATCCCCTTCCTCCGTCCCTGGACGAAACTTGATTTCTTTTACCTGAATCTGCTTCTGGTTTTTCTTCGCCGCGGCAATCTGCTTCTTCTTTTCGAAGATCGACTTGCCGTAGTCCATCACCCGGCAAACCGGCGGGACTGCGTCTGCGGAAATTTCTACCAGATCAAGCTTGGCTTCTTCAGCAATACGAAGCGCTTCATCAATCGAGACGATGCCAATCTGCTCGCCGTCAGCGCCAATTAACCGAACCTCGCGTGCCGAGATATTCTCGTTGATCGGGGCTTTCGGTGCAGCTCGTTTATCTTGTCTCATTTCACGCTTAATAATAATTACTCCAAATCTGGGCGACCACGCCGGGAAACCGCTTGCGCGAGGAACTCAGCGAATTCGGCGACGGGCATCGAGCCCAGGTCAGCACCTTCACGAGTACGCACAGCGACAGTCTGCATCTCGACCTCCCGATCTCCAATAACCAAGAGAAAGGGAACCTTGAGCAAAGTATGCTCGCGGATTTTAAAGCCGATCTTTTCATTTCTCAAGTCGGACTTGGCACGAAATCCGCTTTGGTTGAGAGTTTTTTCGACCTCGGCGGCAAAATCTGCCTGTTTATCAGTGATATTCATGATCACTGCCTGGGTCGGCGCCAACCACGCGGGGAACGCGCCCTCGTAGTGTTCGATCAGAATCCCGACGAAGCGCTCGAACGAACCGAGGATCGCGCGGTGAAGCATGACCGGGTGCTTGCGGCTGTTGTCTTCGGACACGTATTCGGCGCCCAGACGGATCGGCAGGTTAAAATCGAGCTGCAGGGTACCACACTGCCACACGCGACCAAGGCAATCTTTGAGCGAGAACTCGATCTTCGGCCCGTAGAAAGCCCCTTCGCCCGGTTGCAGATCGTACGCAAGGCCCGCGCTATCGAGTGCGGCGGCCAGCGCTGCTTCGGCGCGATCCCACAACTCATCGGAACCAACGCGTTTTTCCGGACGAGTGGACAGCTTCATCTCGACTTCGGTAAAGCCGAAATCCCGGTAGACGTCCATGGTCAGCTTGATGAAGGCAGCGGATTCGGCCTGCATCTGCTCTTCGGTGCAGAAGATATGCGCATCGTCCTGGGTGAAGGCACGCACGCGCATGATGCCGTGCAGCGCACCCGATGGCTCGTTACGGTGGCAGGCACCGAACTCAGCCAGGCGCATCGGCAGCTCGCGGTAGCTTTTCAGGCCCTGGTTGAACACCTGCACGTGGCAAGGGCAGTTCATCGGCTTGATGGCGTAGTCGCGGTTTTCCGACTGGGTAGTGAACATGTTGTCGGCGTAGTTGGCCCAGTGCCCGGATTTCTCCCACAGGCTACGGTCAACCACTTGTGGCGTCTTGATCTCCAGGTAGCCGTTTTCACGCTGGACCTGGCGCATGTACTGCTCAAGCACCTGGTACAGGGTCCAACCGTTCGGATGCCAGAACACCATGCCCGGGGATTCTTCCTGGGTGTGGAACAGGCCCAGGCGCTTGCCGATCTTGCGATGGTCACGCTTCTCGGCTTCCTCGATACGCTGGATGTAAGCCGCCAGTTGCTTCTTGTCGGCCCAGGCAGTGCCGTAGACGCGCTGCAACTGCTCGTTCTTCGCATCGCCACGCCAATAGGCGCCGGACAGCTTAGTTAGCTTGAAAGACTTCAGGAAGCGGGTGTTCGGCACATGCGGGCCACGGCACATGTCGACGTATTCTTCGTGGTAGTACAGGCCCATGGCCTGCTCGTCCGGCATGTCTTCCACCAGACGCAGCTTGTAATCCTCGCCACGCGCCTTGAACACTTCGATGACTTCGGCACGCGGGGTCACTTTCTTGATGACGTCGTAATCTTTCTCGATCAGCTGCTGCATGCGCTGTTCGATGGCCGCCATGTCTTCCGGCGTGAAAGGACGCTCAAAAGCGATGTCGTAATAGAAGCCTTCGTCGATGACCGGCCCGATGACCATCTTCGCGCTCGGGTACAACTGCTTGACCGCATGGCCCACCAGGTGCGCGCAAGAGTGGCGAATGATCTCCAGCCCCTCTTCATCCTTTGGCGTGATGATTTGCAGCGTGGCGTCGCTGTCGATGACATCGCTGGCATCGACCAGTTTGCCGTTGACCTTGCCAGCCAGGGTGGCCTTGGCCAGGCCTGCGCCGATGGATGCTGCAACCTCGGCTACGGAAACCGGGTGATCGAATGAACGTTGACTGCCGTCGGGAAGAGTAATAGTTGGCATGGCGCCTCCTCTCCTAGTGGTGACCCCTACCAAAGGTCACGTGGGTTGGGATGAGCCAGTACAAGATCCAGTCCAGGCCATTCAATGACGAACGCCTGCCTTACAGCGGCAGGAGCCTTACGGCCAACCGGGAAAACCGAACCAGAGTGACTGGGATTCAAATCAGGGTTAATCGAACATTTGCCGCAGCCGGGACCTGTTGTCCTCCGGAGCCTGAAAATACCCGAGCCCGGCATGCTAGCACAGATGAACGGTCATCGCCGCGCCCGGATTGAAGCGGACGTAAATCCACGGTTTTTATGCCAGAGTGCTGAACTGTACCGCCCGCTACGCCTCAGATAACAAGACATCGACCCGAAAGGAGCATCTTCGCATGCGTCTGAACACATTATTTGCAGTAGTCGCCCCCCTCGCCCTGCTGCTCCCGCTGACCGCCCACGCCGAATGGCCCAAGGGGGAACGTGAGAAATACATGGCCCAGTGCACCGAGGCGGCCACGCCACAGATCGGCGCGGCAGCGGCCAAATCCCATTGCGCCTGTGGCGCCGATGCGATCAAGTCCTACCCGGCAGCCGACATTCAAGCCTTGATGGACAATAAGGCGACCCCGCAGCTGCAGCAAAAAGCACTGGGGCAGATTGCAAAATGCAAGGCCGATAACAAGGCCAAAAAGTAAGAAAACAGGTCTTTGCACAGAGCCATGCATCGATAAAAACCGCTGATTTCGGGCCTTTTTGACCGATTTATTCAGGTTTTACAGCTTTTTTTATCGTCTTTACGTTCGGCTGAAAGCCTTTAAAACCGGGCCTTTCAGCCGGATCAGGCAGTAAAGAAAACACGACTGATTGGCAAACAGCGCGTGCGGGGGGCTCCCAAATCGAACATTTCGACTATGATACCCCGGTGTGCCCAGTTGGCCTGAGCAGCACAGTACACTGAAAATATATGTTTCTTGGAGATACACCATGTCTAATCGCCAAACCGG
Organism: Pseudomonas sp. P105; assembly: GCF_032614175.1. NCBI lineage: Bacteria > Pseudomonadati > Pseudomonadota > Gammaproteobacteria > Pseudomonadales > Pseudomonadaceae > Pseudomonas > Pseudomonas sp. P105. Next base: position 2,182,854 of record NZ_CP126693.1, on the reverse strand, counting down.
CACCGTTAAATGGTTCAACGATGAAAAAGGCTTCGGCTTCATCACTCCTACAGGTGGCGGTGACGACCTGTTCGTACACTTCAAAGCTATCGAAAGCGACGGTTTCAAAAGCCTGAAAGAAGGCCAGACCGTTTCCTTCGTGGCTGAGAAAGGCCAAAAGGGTATGCAAGCTGCACAGGTTCGCCCAGAGTAATTACTCGGCGAGCACAAAAAACCCCGTCCATGTGACGGGGTTTTTTATGGGCGATTGAAAAATCAATCAGCCGCAGTTCACCCGATTGATGATCAGATTGGCGTCAGTGTTGAGATTCAGGCGATCCGAGCGGTACTCAAGTGTCACCATGTCGTTGGGCTTGAGGATCCGCGCATACTGCGCACCGGCGCGGGTGCGGGCTTGTTCCAGCAGTTGCGGCGAGGCCTTCTTGCCGATGGCGAACTCGGCAGCTGTTGCTTCGCAGCGGCTGTAGCCTGTTTCTGTTGCTACCGGATCAGGGGTCGATTCAGAGGTGCTGCTGCAACCGCTCAAGAGCGCGACGGCCAGCAAAGTACCCAATGACGCGAGCTTCCAAGGCATGAAGCCTCCTTTTGTTGATGATTAAACAGAGAGCGTGCGACAGCCCAAACAAAGCTTGGTTTCAACCCAAGGGCTATCATGATGCCCTCATCAGGAAAACAGGCAGTTTGCCTGAGCCGACATCCCGCTTCAGGGGTGAATCGTGACTGAATATGAATCGTGCTCAGTAAACGTCGATGTAGTCAAAGGGCGGATTGGGCCAGTTGTCCTTCAACGCATTGTAGATCTGCATGACCCAGACCTCGTCACTGGCGGCGACCAGCCCGACGTAGCCTGAACCTTTTGCCCACGTTTCCAGCCGAAACGATAGCCCGTCGATGTCCACACCGCCCACCACGCCCGAAGACAAATAGGCGATACCCGCCTTGGTCACGCGCAGTTGGGTGTGCTCGTCATCACTGGCCGAAGCCAGCAACTGACGAACCGCGTCGAGGGTCAACCCGTCAGGAGCGTTCAAATCGATCTGCACGGCGGGGGCCTCTTCAGAAAGTCAAAAAGCAAGTGTCGCACAGCCCTTCCCTGATGCCTAAGTCGCAGTGCAAAACCCCAGGCAAAAATGGTTAACTCACCCTACAGACCTCCCAACTCGCGAGCCCGACCATGAGCACCGTCAGCATCGAAGCCACCATCAATGCCAAATGGTCGGAGGGCCACAGCTCCTATAGCCCTGGCAGCCCCGAAGAACTGGCAATCATCGGTATAGAACTGTTGGTCAAGGAGCTGGGAACGAAGGCGGCCCTGAACTTTATCCAGCAAGCGTTCGAACGATACCCCAGCAGCATTGAAGCGGTGGATTGAAACACACCCGCAAGCCCTGACCTGCGGGTGTTCGACAAGACCGATTACTTCAGACGCGCCAGGCGCTCGGTCAGCAGGTCAAAAAAGCCCTGAGCGTCGCCATCCTGCACCCAGTAGGCATTTTTGGGTGCCTTCAGGCCGTCGTACCAGTCAACGATGGTCTGGCCAAAGGTCGGGCCTTCCCGGCTGTCCACCACGACGTTGACCGAACGCCCGGTAAACAACTCTGGCTTGAGCAGGTAGGCAACCACCGTGGCGTCGTGCACCGGCCCACCCGTCATGCCGTAGTGCTCCATATCACCTTTGACGTATTCGTTGAGAATGTCGCCAACGATCTTGCTGGCCTTGTTGTTCACGGCAGCGATCTGCTTCAGGCGTGCTTCGCTGGTGAGGATCTTGTGGGTCACATCCAGCGGCAGGTAAGTGAGCTTCACACCGCTCTTGAGCACCACTTCTGCGGCCTGTGGATCAGCGTACAGGTTGAACTCGGCCACCGGAGTGATGTTGCCGCCATTGAAGTGCGCACCGCCCATGATCACCACTTCCTTGATGCCCTGGACAATTTCGGGCTCCTGTATCAATGCCAGGGCCAGGTTGGTCTGCGGGCCAAGCATGGCAATGGTGATGCTATGGGGCTTGGCAGCCTTGAGGGTATCGATCAGGTAGTTGACGGCGTTGCCCTTGGCCAGCCCCTTCTTCGGCTCATACACCTCGACACCCGACAGGCCTTCCTTGCCATGGATGTTTTCCGCGTAGATGGGCGTGCGCATCATCGGCTTCGGCGCACCGGCATACACCGGCACGTCTTCGCGCCCCGCCCATTCCCGGGCCAGGCGAGCGTTGCGCGATGTCTTGTCCAGACGCACGTTGCCAGCGACGGTGGTCAACGCGCGGATATTCAGTTCTTCGGGGGAAGCCAGGGCAAACAACAGGGCAACCACATCGTCGGCCCCCGGATCAGTGTCGATGATCAGGTCGATTTTTTCCGCCGCCTGGGCGCTCGTAGCAGTGATCAGTGACAAAAGCAGCAGACTCCGGAACAGTTGACGCATTTTCTGAGCATAGCGGTGCATGGCGCATTCCTTGTGCAGGGTTGAGAAGGTTAGAACGTTACTCCGGCAATCAACACGATGTTGCAATACGGGGAGCATTCTCCCGTGCGAATAATCGCCCGAGCTTGCCTGCTGACCGCCTTGAATTGTTCATGGCTGACCAGCTCCCGCGCCCCCAGCGCGCCATCGGCATGCAGTGCCTCCAGTGTCGCCAGGGCCGCAGGTTGTTTATCGAAAATCTCTTCAGCGAGTACGTGGCTTTCCACCTGCATTTCGCTGAGCAGCACTTTCAGGGTGCTGACAAAATCCGGAATGCCGTGGGTCAGGGCCAGGTCGATCAACTCGACCTGTGGGGGCACCGGCAAACCCGCATCACCGATGACCACCTTGTCGCCATGGCCAAGGGAAGCGATCAGTCGCGACAGCGCGATATTCAACAACGGCGTCTTTTTCATGATTTGAAAGCCTGTACTTCCAGCAAGGTGGGAATGGAGGGCTGCGCCCCCGCGCGGGTGACCGACAACGCGGCGGCGACCTGACCAAAACGAATCGCCTCGACCTCGCCTTTGCCGTCAGCCAAGGCTGCGGCGAAGCCGCCGACAAAAGTGTCTCCGGCCGCCGTGGTGTCCACCGCCTTGACCAACGGCGCCGGGAAGTGCTGGAAACTCGCGCCGTTGGCGAACATCAGACCCTGGGCGCCCAGGGTCACGATCACCTTGCCGGCACCGGCGGCGAGCAATTGCGTCGCGGCCGCTTCGGCGGTTTCCAGAGAGTCCACCGCCAGCCCGCTCAGCACGGCAGCTTCGCTCTCATTGGGAATCAGATAGTCGATACAGGCGTACCAGTCGGCCGGCAAGGGTCGGGAGGCCGGCGCCGGGTTCAAGATGACGGTCTTGCCCAGTTCCCGGCCGCGCTTGAGTGCATGCCCGACGGTCGCGTCCGGCACCTCGAGCTGGCAGATAATGACGTCGGCGCCGCGCAGCACCTCATCGAACCGGTCCAGGACATCAGGGGTAAGCACGCCGTTGGCCCCGGCGACGATCACGATCGCATTCTGGCTGTTGTCGTCGACAACGATCAGCGCAACTCCACTGGAGCCGGCCACGACACTGACCGACTGGCAATCGATGCCCTCGGCCAGCAGCGCCCCGCGCAATTGCTGGCCATAGGCATCACTGCCCACGCAACCGACCATGGACACCTTCGCTCCCAGGCGCGCCGCGGCCACAGCCTGATTGGCGCCCTTCCCGCCCGGGATGGTGCAGAACGATTCACCAATCAGCGTTTCACCGCCCCTGGGCAGACGCGGTGCACGGGTCACCAGATCCATGTTCAGGCTGCCTACTACCACTACTTTTGCTGGCATACGTCTTCACTCATCAATTCGGTTCAGCGGTATTGGGCGAATGTACCTGACAGCGGTGCAGTCGACTCTCGCAAGACAATGCTGGGTGTCACGATGCGCTGATCGGTGGCCAGCCCCGGCGTTGCGATCCGCCGCAACAGCACTTCAGCGGCCATCTCACCGAGCTGCAGGATCGACTGCCCCACCGTGGTCAGCGCCGGATAGACATAACGGCTCATCTGAATGTCATCGAAACCAATGACCGACAGTTCACTGGGCACGCGCACGTTGCGCTCGGCGGCGGCGCGCAGCACACCGATTCCGATCATGTCGTTGGCCGCAAAAATCGCACTGGGCGGCCGTTGTTCGAGCAGCCTGGCCGCCGCCTGATAACCACCGGTGCTGGTGAAATCGCTTTCGAGCATGCGTTCGACGGGCAGCTCGACCCCGGCTTCTTTCAGGGCGCGGCAGTAACCGGCCAGACGCATCTGCGCCACGCTGGTGTCCGCCGGGCCACCGATAAAGGCGATATCACGGTGGCCAAGCTCCAGCAGGTGCTGGGTGGCGAGGTAGGCGCCGTGCTCATGGTCGATGCGCACCAGGTCCGCGTCGACACCGTCGAGCCCACGGTCGACGATGACCATGGGCGTACGCACGCTGGTCAGCCCCTGGGCGAGACCGGCATCGCCGCCGGCGGAAGCGACGATCAGACCGTCGATGCGTTTTTCCAGCAGCACCCGCAGATAACTGCGCTGCTTGTCCGGGTTGTCGTCGGAGTTGCACAGGATCACGCAGTAGCCGTTGCGCTCACAGTAATCCTCGATCCCCCGGGCCAGTTCGGCAAAGTAGGGGTTGAGGCTGTTGGGCACCAGCAAGCCAATGGTTGCAGTGGTCTTGGCCTTGAGCGAGCGGGCCACCGCGCTGGGCACGTAGTCGAGCTGCTCGATGGCGGCCTCGACCTTGCGCCGCACCTCTTCGCTGACCGGTCGCGTCTTGTTCACTACGTGGGAGACGGTCGTGTAGGAAATTCCCGCGAGCGCCGCCACATCCTTGATCGTCGCCATGGTTCAGGCCCGCCGACTGGCGCGCTGACTGCGGTAAGTATCGAGCACCACCGCAACCACAATCACCGCGCCGGTAATGATGCGCTTGGTCGGTTCGGTGGCGCCAATCTGCGCCAGGCCCGCGGCCAGCACGGAGATGATCAGCACACCAAAGAAGGTGCTGATGACCGAACCGCGCCCGCCCATCAGGCTCGTGCCGCCGATGACCACAGCAGCGATGACCTGCAGCTCGAGCCCCGAACCGGCGTTCGGGTCGGCCGCTTCCAGACGGGAAATCTGGAACAGCGCGGCCAGACCGGCCAGCAACCCCATCAGGCTGAACACCAGGATCTTGTAAGGTTTTGGATTGATACCCGCCAATCGCACGGCTTCTTCATTGGTGCCGATACCGATCAGATAACGGCCAAACACGGTGCGGGTCAGCACAGCCTGGGCGATGAAGATCACCAGCAAGGCAATGATGAAGGACGGTGAAATACCGAAGGCGATCGGATTGGATAGCCAAGCGAAGGAATCCCCGATGTAGGCCGTCCGCGAGCCGGTCATCTGGTACGCCAGGCCTCGGGCCATTTCCAGCACGCCGAGGGAAACGATGAACGATGGGATCCGCCACGCCACGGTAATCGAACCGGTAACGGTGCCGGCCAGGGCCGCCACGGCCATGCCCAACAACGCCGCCGGCCCGACGCTCCAGCCCCAGCCCAGCACCGCCACGCTCACCGTCGATGCGGCCAGGGCCAGCACCGACCCCACCGATAGATCGATACCGCCGATGATCAGGATGAAGGTCATGCCGACCGCCAGCACCATGAGGTCTGGAATCTGGTTGGCCAGGGTGCTGAAGGTGTCATACGAAAGAAAATGGCTGCTCAGGACCGAGAACAACGCGATCATCGCCAACAAGGCCCCGGCCAGTCCCAGGTAGGTGCCCAGGCCATAGAAGTTGCCACTCGGTTTGCCGACGGCCGATACGGTTTTCATGAGAAGTCCCTAGGCGCTGCTTCGTTGAGCAACGCATCACGTTTCTGATAGCCGGCGAATGCGGCGGCAAGCAAGTCATCCTGGGTCCAGCTGTCGCGCTCGAAGGTGTCAATCAGGCGGCCGGCGGACAGCACACCGATCCGGTCACAGATCAGCATCAATTCCCGCAGGTCGCTGGACACCACAACCAACGCCTTGCCCTGGCGCGTCAGCTCACCGAGCAGCGCATAGATGTCGAATTTGGCGCCGACGTCGATGCCTCGGGTCGGCTCGTCGAACAGCAATACCGAGCAATCGCGTTCCAGCCAGCGGCCAATCACCACCTTCTGTTGATTGCCGCCCGACAGTTCGGACACCAACTGTGTCGGACTGGAGCTGCGGATTCGCATGGCGTCGATCTGTCGCTGCGCCAACGCGAACTCTTCGCTGCCATTGACGAAGCCGGCGCTGGAGATTTCCGGCATGTTGCCCAGGGCAATGTTGGCGGCGATGGATTGAGTCAGTAGCAGGCCTTCGCCCTTGCGGTCCTCGGTGATCAGCGCGATGCCGTGGGCCACCGCATCGGACGGCGAGCGAATGCTGACGACATTGGCCGGCGAACCCAGCGCCACCGTGCCGCTGTCGGCCGCATCGGCGCCGAAGATCAACCGCAGCAGCTCGGTGCGCCCTGCCCCGATCAACCCGGAAATACCGAATATCTCGCCGCTGCGCACCTCGAAGGACACATCACGGACCTTGTCCGAACGGCTCAAGCCGTTGACGGTCAACGCCGGCGCGCCGATCTGGCGCGGGCCCAGGTCGATGTGCTCGCCCAGCTCCCGTCCGACCATCAGCGTCACCAACTGCTCGCTGTTGTAGTTGGCCATCGGCTCGACGCAGACCAGGTTGCCGTCGCGCAGTACCGCAATGCGCTGGGCCACCCGAGCCAGTTCTTCGAGGCGATGGGAAATATAAATGATCGACACGCCCCGCGCCTGCAGACGAGTGATCTGCTCGAAGAGCATCTCCACCTCACGAGCGGTCAGCATCGCAGTCGGCTCGTCGAGAATCAGCACATGGCAATCGCCGATCAGGTTGCGGGCGATTTCGACCATCTGTTGGTGACCGATGCCCAACTCACTGACCAGTGTGTCAGGGTCGATTGCATCGAGCCCCACCTGGGCCATGGCCTCGACCGCCGCTTTGCGCAGTTGCTTGCGACTGATCCAGCCGCCACGACTGGGCAGGTTGTGGAGGAACAGGTTTTCGGCCACGGAAAGTGTCGGCAGCAGGTTGAGCTCCTGCATGACCATGCGCACGCCCAGCTCTTCAGCCTGGGTACGACTGCCGGGACGATAATCCTGCCCCTGGAATTGCATCTGCCCGGTGGTCGGCGTCACCAGCCCGCCGATGATCTTGGACAGGGTGCTCTTGCCGGCGCCATTTTCGCCGGTCAGCGCCAGCACTTCGCCGCGCATCAACGTCAGGTCGATGTCGCTCAGTACCGGTTGGGCATAGGTCTTGCCGATGCCGCTGACCGAAAGGACAGCGTTCGGGTCGCGAACGGACATAAAAAACTCTCCAATACGCTCGCCAGCAAGGGCGAGCGTCGTTGTGTCGCCAGGATAACTACTGGGTCACCAGCTCGACCGGAGTTTCGATAACGCCGTTAGTGCCGCTGTCGACGGCTTCGCCCTTGAGGATCTTCAGGGCCGTCTCGATGCCGAAAACAGCCTGTTTGGCGGCGAACTGATCGGCAGTCGCCAGGACGCGACCGTCCTTGAGCATGGGCTTGATGGCGTTGATGTTGTCATAACCGACCACTTTTACCTTGCCCGCCTTGCCCGCAGCGCGGATGGCCGATACCGCGCCGACCGCCATGCTGTCGTTACCGGCCAGCAGTGCCTTGATGTTCGGGTATTCGCTGAGCATCGAGGCGGCAACCTGATTGCCCTTGTTGATTTCCCAGTCGCCCGATTGCAGGGAAACGACCTTGATCTGCGCCGCCTCCATTGCATCCTTGAAGCCGGCGGTACGTGCCTGGGCATTGGTGGTGGTGGACACGCCTTCAATGATACCGACCTCATCACCAGCCTTGAGCTGCTTGGCCAGGTACTCACCCACCAGGCGCGCACCCTTGCGGTTGTCCGGGCCTACGAACGGCACAGTGATGTTTTTGCTTTTGACCACCGCCGGATCAAGCTGGTTATCGATGTTGATCACGGTGATGCCGGCGTCGACGGCTTTCTTGATCACCGGCACCATGGCCTTGGAGTCGGCTGGTGCGATGATGAGGGCATCGACCTTGGACACGATCATCTGCTCGACAATGCGGATCTGGTTGGCGGTGTCGGTTTCATCCTTGATCCCGTTGGAGATCAGGTCGAAATCGGCGGAGTGTTCCTTCTGATAGGCCTTGGCGCCATCTTCCATGGTCAGGAAGAACTCGTTGGCCAGGGATTTCATGACCAGGGCAACCTTGGGTTTTTCCGGGGTCTGGGCAAATGCCGAAGAGAAAGGCAGCGCAGCGGATGCGGCCGCGAGCATGGCGACGGCGAGAAGGCGTCCAGCGAATGGCAACTTCATGGGTTCACTCCGATTTTATGATTATTTTGAGCAAAATCGTTGCACGGGAAGTCGTTCCACAGGCCGTCGCCAAGCATCAACGAAGGCTGCGCAAACGTTTGCGTGAAGGGAACTATGGTAAAGCTTCCGGGTTTTGTCAACGTGCGGATTTCACCGCAAGGCTGGGGATCAGACGGTCGTGTTGACCAGGGCACCCGAGCCGGAGCCCTTGGCCAGCTCTGTGATCAGATGGCCAGTGACTTCCAGCAACGCACCGCTGGTGTCGGCAATCTGGCCTTGTATCGCCATGACCGCAGTGGTTTTGGCTTCGGGTGTCGGATAGACCTGCTTCTGCGCAGCAGACAACTGCTGTTGCTGTTCTCTGAGCTGCTGTTGCAGCTCTTGCATGCGTTTGAGCAACACCTGCACGGCAATGCTCTGGGTGCTCCCGCTCTTTTCGGTCTTGCCTTCGGACGCAGGGCTCATGCTCGTACGAACCTGGCCTGGCGCCTGCGTTTGACCAAGGGTCTCATCGGCTGCCTCAGCGCTCGCTTGGCTCAAGGCCTTGAGCGTGGCCGCGGACTGGCCGCCGATGGTGACGGCAGCTGCATTTGGAAAGCCGACGGAAAACGACATAACAAAACTCCATGGATAAGATTCCTACGAAGGCCATCGACTGCTTGAGCGGCTTCTTTAGCTTAATTTTTCCTACACCAAAACGGAAAAAGCGTTGTCAGAGGATTTTCTTGAATTTTAAGCAGTTGCGTAAATGCCTACGGTTAAATACTGTACGCACGTACAGCTCAATAAGGATAATCCTGTGGCAACGCCGTCCGCTGCAACTACCCCCTTAGATTCCTATACCCGCCTAGGCCTGCGGGTCTCGAAAATCATCAACTCCCCCACCGCACAAAAAGCCAAGGCGGCCCTGATCTTCCGGCTTCCCGAGGAGCCGGTGGATGAGTGGGAGCGCCTGCTGGAAGAAATCGACGAGAACGACAATGTGACCCTCGCCTATCGCGACGATGGCGGTGTGCAGGTGTTCTGGGTTGTGCCGAAGGAAGATTGAGCCTGATGAGTGTTCGTTGTTTTGCTTTATTGCTTGCGATTGTCGCCATGGGCGCGCAGGCCGATGCGCCCCGTACGTTCAGCGAGGCCAAGAAAGTCGCCTGGAAACTCTATGCCCCCCAATCCACCGAGTTCTACTGTGGCTGCAAATACTCAGGCAATCGCGTGAACCTGGCAGCCTGCGGTTATGTGCCGCGCAAAAACGCCAATCGCGCCGCGCGTATCGAGTGGGAGCATATCGTCCCGGCGTGGCAGATCGGTCATCAGCGTCAATGCTGGCAACAAGGCGGGCGGAAGAATTGCACCCGCCACGACCCGGTCTATCAACGGGCCGAGGCCGATCTTCATAATCTGGTGCCCAGCATCGGGGAAGTGAACGGCGACCGCAGCAACTTCAGCTTTGGCTGGCTGCCGGCGCAGACGGGCCAGTACGGCTCATGCCTGACCCAGGTGGATTTCAAGGCCAAGAAAGTCATGCCCCGCCCTTCCATCCGTGGAATGATCGCCCGGACGTATTTCTACATGAGCAAACAATACGGCCTGCGCCTTTCGAAACAGGACCGGCGCCTGTACGAAGCCTGGGACAAGACCTACCCGGTACAGAGCTGGGAGCGCCAGCGCAACCAGAGCGTGGCGTGCGTGATGGGGCGTGGCAACGAGTTCGTGGGCCCGGTGAATTTAAAGGCCTGCGGTTGATCTCGCATGGGTAAACAGCGCCAATCAACTGTGGGAGCTTGTTTGCTCACGATAGCGGCAGCGCCGTCAACGTCAACGTTGGCTGAGCCACTGCTATCGCGAGCAGGCTCGCTCCCACAGGTGTTGTGGCTTATCTGACTGTTCTATTCTGCGGGGTTTATTGAGCGCTTGGGTAATCCACCACCAGCGACTCGATGTTGCGCTTTTTCGCTCGAACCAGGGCGGCGTTCAATTGCTCCTGCTTCGCCTCGGCTTCAGCCTTTGAATTGAAAGGCCCGACCAGAACCCGGTCCTTGCCATTGTCTTTCACCACACTCGATACAAAACTGTGCTCGATGAGCCAGGCGGTCAGGTCGCTGACCGCTTGCGGGATTTCGCCCCGGACCTCGACGCCCCATTGCGGCGCAGCGGCGGCGCTCGGTGCAGTGGTTGCCGCCACCTTTGGCTTCGGTGTGTCGACGTCACGCCCTTCACCGCATCCTGCCAGCGCCAATACCGCGATTACCCAAGCCAATTTGCGCACAACGTTTTACCCCGGAAGACATGGAGCGGGGATTTTAACACTCAAGCCCGTCAATAACGCCGTAAACAGCGCTCAAAACACGAGAAACCTGCACGGCGTCTCTGTATAGTCGCACCCTGGGAATTAATGCTGCGTCTGCGCGTCAGAAAGAGGCACCCACATTGTGACACTTGGCACTAATCTATAAGCAGTACCGACATCTGCACTGCCTGAATCAGGTGCCCTATAAAGCAATCAAGGAGAACACCATGCTGATACTCACCCGCAAAGTCGGTGAAAGCATAAACATTGGTGACGACATCACGATCACCATTCTGGGCGTTAGCGGCCAACAAGTCCGTATCGGCATCAACGCTCCGAAAAACGTTGCGGTGCATCGCGAAGAGATTTATCAGCGCATTCAGGCGGGCCTTACCGCCCCTGACAAGCCGCAAACGCCCTGAGCCCTGTAGCAGTCCGTAGCCAGCCCTTCTGCATCGTCGCAAGGCTGGCTAAAGATTCATGCCGACTGTCCCTCATCATCCCCGCTCCATCTCGCCTTTGATTTTTTCGTTCATCCCGTCAAACCGATACTAATGACATGGCTCATAGCATGGCTGTCAGACGTTTCGTTTTAATGGCGATGAAGCAGGTATTCGTGACGGCTCAACCCAGCCCCACGCCGCGGGCCATTCCTGTGGCAGCGACCACCATCAGCACCAGCAACAAAGCTTCAATGTGACTGATCCGCGCAAACCGGCCAGCTTTCGAAGGATCGATCGCACGCCCTTTGCCCAGTGCCATCCGCCATTTGATCAGCGCGATCATCGGCGCGATTTCAAGCAACAGGATCAGCACGAACAACGTCATCTTCAGGTGAAACAGCGGTTGGTGCAGGTAATAGTCCGTGCCTTTTTCAAACCCACCAAAAGCACGCATCCCGCCGGTCACCAGCAGGACCACCGCCGATAGCCCCCACAGGTTGTCCGCCATCAAGACATTTCGAACCGCGTCCGTCCCGCCCGCCAGGCGTCGCAACGCCGTGCCCCGGGTAAGTACCGCCCAGAATGCCAGGGCGAAAGCCAGAAGATGAATTGCCGCAAGAGACCAATGAGCCAACATGGAAGATTCCTGTCAGAGGATGTCGAATCGACCTGACAGTACTAGCTCATAAAACAATGATTGCCAGGATAGGCATACAAAAAACTGTGGGAGCGAGCCTGCTCGCGATGGCGGTGTATCAGTCGACAACAATGTTGTCTGACACTCCGTCATCGCGAGCAGGCTCGCTCCCACAGGGGTATTGCGTAAGGACTCAGTCAGCCAAACGCCAGGTCGTCCCGCCCTTGCCGTCTTCCAGCACCACGCCCATCGCGGTGAGCTGGTCGCGGATGCGGTCGGATTCTGCCCAGTCCTTGTTGGCCCGCGCAGTCAGGCGCGCCAGGATCAACGCTTCGACCTCGGCGGCGTCCACGCGACCTTCGGCACCGGCCTGAAGGAAATCATCCGCCTCGAGCTGCAACACACCCAGTACGCCGGCCAGTTCTTTCAGACGCGCCGCCAGGCCCGCCGCCGCGTTGAGATCACTCTCCCGCAGACGATTGATCTCGCGCACCATCTCGAACAGCACCGCGCAGGCTTCCGGCGTGCCGAAGTCGTCGTTCATCACTTCAGTGAAACGCGCGACAAAGGCTTCTCCACCGGCGGCAGGGACCTTCGGCAGGCCCTTCAACGCATGGTAGAACCGCTCCAGGGCGCCCTTGGCGTCCTTGAGGTTGTCTTCCGAATAGTTGATGGCGCTGCGATAGTGACTGGACACCAGCAGGTAACGCACGACTTCGGGGTGGTACTTGTCGAGCACGTCGCGGATGGTGAAGAAGTTGTTCAAGGACTTGGACATCTTCTCGCCGTTGATCCGGATCATGCCGCAATGCATCCACGCATTGGCGTAGGTCTTGCCGGTGGCCGCTTCGCTCTGGGCGATTTCGTTTTCGTGGTGCGGGAATTCCAGGTCGCTGCCGCCGCCATGAATGTCGAAGGTCTCGCCCAGGCAGCAGGTCGACATCACCGAGCATTCGATGTGCCAGCCCGGACGCCCGGCGCCCCACGGCGACTCCCAGCTCGGCTCACCCGGCTTGGCGGCTTTCCACAGCACGAAGTCCAGCGGGTCCTGTTTCGACTCGTCGACTTCGATGCGCGCGCCGATGCGCAGGTCTTCGATTTTCTTGCGCGACAGCTTGCCGTAGCCCATGAACTTGGCGACGCGGTAGTACACGTCGCCATTGCCCGGTGCGTAGGCGTAACCCTTGTCGATCAAGGTCTGGATCATCGCCAGCATGCCTGGGATGTGGTCCGTGGCACGGGGCTCCAGGTCGGGCTTGAGGATATTGAGGCGCGCCTCATCCTCGTGCATGGCCTTGATCATGCGCTCGGTCAGCGCATCGTAAGGCTCGCCGTTTTCCCGGGCACGGTTGATGATCTTGTCTTCGATGTCGGTAATGTTGCGCACGTAGGTCAGGTCATAACCGCTGAAACGCAACCAGCGGGTCACCAGGTCGAACGCGACCATGCTGCGACCATGGCCGATGTGGCAATAGTCGTACACGGTCATCCCGCAGACGTACATGCGGACCTTGTTACCGTCCAGCGGCTTGAAGACTTCTTTGCTCTTGGTGAGCGTGTTGTAGATCGTAAGCACAGGGTTTCCCTTAAGACTTGATCACTGACCCCAGGAATCGCGCAAGGTCACGGTACGGTTGAACACCGGAGCACCGGGTTTCGAGTCCTTGATATCCGCGCAGAAGTAACCTTCGCGCTCGAACTGGAAACGGTCTTCCGGCTGTGCGTTGCCCAGCGAAGGCTCGGCACGACAACCAGTGAGTACTTGCAGGGAGTCAGGGTTGATGTTGTCCAGGAAGCTGGCGCTGTCCTCGGCCTTTTCAGGGTTCGGCGAACGGAACAGGCGATCGTACAAGCGCACTTCGCACTCGACGCTGGCAGCGGCCGGCACCCAGTGGATCACGCCCTTGACCTTGCGACCCTCCGGGTTTTTGCCCAGGGTCTCGGGATCGTACGAGCAATGCAGTTCGACGATGTTGCCGTCGGTGTCCTTGATCGCTTCGTCGGCGCGGATCACGTAGCTGCCGCGCAGGCGCACTTCACCGGCAGGCTCCAGGCGCTTGTAGCCTTTTGGCGGCTCTTCCATGAAGTCTTCACGGTCGATGTAGATTTCCCGGGCGAACGGCAGGACGCGCACGCCCATGTCTTCTTTCGGGTGGCAAGGCAGCTCGAGGTTCTCGACTTTGTCTTGCGGGTAGTTGGTGATCACCACTTTCAACGGACGCAGCACGCACATGGCGCGTGGGGCGCTGTGGTCCAGGTCGTCGCGGATACTGAATTCCAGCATGCCGAAGTCCACCACGCCGTCGGAACGGTTGGTGCCGACCATCTCGCAGAAGTTACGGATCGATTTTGGCGTGTAGCCACGACGACGGAAGCCCGACAGCGTCGACATGCGCGGGTCATCCCAGCCGTTGACGTGCTTTTCGTCCACCAGTTGCTTGAGCTTGCGCTTGCTGGTGATGGTGTAGTTCAGGTTCAGGCGGCTGAATTCGTACTGGCGCGGCTGAGCCGGCACCGGCAGGTGCTCCAGGAACCACTCGTACAAAGGACGATGGCTTTCGAATTCCAGGGTGCAGATCGAGTGGGTGATGCCTTCGATGGCGTCCGACTGACCGTGGGTGAAGTCATAGTTGGGGTAGATGCACCATTTGTCGCCGGTCTGGTGGTGATGGGCGTGACGGATGCGGTACATGATCGGGTCGCGCAGGTTCATGTTCGGCGAGGCCATGTCGATCTTGGCGCGCAGCACCCGTGCGCCGTCCGGGAACTCGCCGCCGCGCATGCGGGCGAACAGGTCCAGGTTCTCCTCGACGCTGCGATCACGGAACGGGCTGTTCTTGCCCGGCTCGGTCAGGCTGCCACGGTATTCCTTGGCCTGCTCGGGGGTCAGGTCGCACACGTAGGCCTTGCCGGCCTTGATCAGCTCCACCGCCCAGTCGTGCAACTGGTCGAAATACTGCGAGGCATAACGCACCTCACCGGCCCATTCAAAACCCAGCCATTTAACGTCGCTTTCGATCGCGTCGATGTACTCCTGGTCTTCCTTGGCCGGGTTGGTGTCGTCGAAACGCAAGTGCGTGACGCCGCCAAACTCCTGGGCCAGGCCGAAGTTCACGCAAATCGACTTGGCGTGACCGATGTGCAGGTAGCCATTGGGCTCCGGCGGAAAACGGGTGACGATCTGCGTGTGCTTACCCGAATCCAGGTCCGCCTGGATGATCGGGCGCAGGAAATTGACCGGCACGGCCGGGCCGGTCTTGGAATTCGAGGTAGGGTCGACAGTGGGCTTGCTCATAGGATCCTTGAACGTACAAGTGCGCGGCCGGGTGCGGCCTGATAAATCAAAGCCCGTATCATAGCCGATGCTGTCAAGCACCTGACAGGCCAGGTCGGTAAACGATTGAATTTAATCGACGACCCGATGAAAAACAGCCTCGAAAAACCCGCTCGGCGCGCTAAACTGCCCAGCCTGGCCGATTACAGCCAGACCGGTTGCGGGCAGCAAAGCCCCGAAACCCACGAATTCCTTGAAAGAGTAGCGATCATGACTCAAGTCAAACTGACCACCAACCACGGCGACATCGTCCTGGAACTGAACGCCGAGAAGGCACCGATCACCGTTGCCAACTTCGTTGAATACGTCAAGGCCGGCCACTACGAAAACACCGTTTTCCACCGTGTCATCGGCAACTTCATGATCCAGGGCGGCGGTTTCGAGCCAGGCATGAAAGAAAAGAAAGACAAGCGCCCAAGCATCCAGAACGAAGCCGACAACGGTCTGGCGAACGAGAAGTACAGCGTCGCCATGGCCCGCACCATGGAACCGCATTCGGCTTCCGCGCAGTTCTTCATCAACGTGGCCGACAACAGCTTCCTGAACCACAGCAGCAAGACCACCCAGGGCTGGGGTTACGCGGTGTTCGGCAAAGTGGTTGAAGGCACCGACGTGGTCGACAAGATCAAAGGCGTTTCCACCACTTCCAAGGCCGGCCATCAGGACGTGCCAGCAGAAGACGTGATCATCGAGAAAGCCGAGATCATTGAGTGATACTGCTGATTTCAGATTTGCATCTGGAAGAGGAGCGCCCGGACATTACCCGGGCGTTTCTGGATTTGATCGCCACACGCGCCCGCTCGGCGCAAGCGTTGTACATCCTGGGCGACTTTTTTGAAGCCTGGATCGGCGACGATGCCATGACGCCGTTCCAGCGTTCCATCTGCCAGGCCCTGCGCGAATTGAGCGACAGCGGCACGGCCATTTTCCTGATGCACGGCAATCGTGACTTCATGCTCGGGCAAGCCTTCTGCAAAGCGGCCGGCTGCACCCTGCTCAAGGACCCCAGTGTCGTGCAGTTCAACGGCGAGCCGGTGCTGCTGATGCACGGCGACAGCCTCTGCACCCGCGACGAAGGCTACATGAAGTTGCGGCGCTGGCTGCGCAACCCGGTCACGCTGTTCATCCTGCGTCACCTGCCGCTGGGCAGTCGCCAGAAACTGGCGCGCAAACTGCGCAGCGAAAGCCGCACGCAGACGCGAATGAAAGCCAATGACATCGTCGACGTCACGCCCGAAGAGATCCCGCGGATTATGCAGGAATACGGCGTGAAGACCCTGATCCACGGCCACACCCACCGCCCCGCTATCCATAAGCTGCAACTGGGCGAACACGCCGCCCGGCGCATTGTGCTGGGGGATTGGGACAAGCAAGGCTGGGCGTTGCAGGTGGATGAACAGGGATTTGCCTTGGCGCCGTTTGGTTTTGGCAATGCGCAGTTGGCGTTGCCAAGCCATTAAAGAACCCATGAGATCCCTGTGGGAGCGAGCTTGCTC
This sequence comes from Pseudomonas sp. P105, assembly GCF_032614175.1. Taxonomy (NCBI): domain Bacteria; kingdom Pseudomonadati; phylum Pseudomonadota; class Gammaproteobacteria; order Pseudomonadales; family Pseudomonadaceae; genus Pseudomonas; species Pseudomonas sp. P105. Next base: position 2,166,278 of record NZ_CP126693.1, on the reverse strand, counting down.
GCGATAGCGATGTGTCGTCGACATCAACGTTGACTGTCATGCCGCTATCGCGAGCAAGCTCGCTCCCACAGTGGATTGCATTTCACCTCTGAATCAATGCCCCGCCGACGCAGGCCCCGCCTTCGCCGCAAACGGCGGCTTCGCCAGCCACACCAGCACAATCAAGCCCATGAACGCCCAACCCAGCAGCGTGAAGTAATCCACGGTGGAGAGCATGTACGCCTGGCTGTTGAGGATCTGGTCGAGCTGGGCATAAGCCGGTGTGTTCGCGCCACCGAGATGGTTAAGCGCCTCGCGGGTGGCCGGCTCATAGGTGCTGATGCTTTCACTCAGATAGGCATGGTGCTGGTCGGCCCGGCGTATCCAGATCCAGGTGGTCAGCGATGCGGCAAAGCTGCCGCCCAGGGTGCGCAGGAACGTCGCCAGTCCCGCACCATCCGCGATCTGTTGTGGCGGCAGGTCCGACATCAGGATGCTCAAGGTCGGCATGAAGAACAGCGCCACGCCGATCCCCATGAACAACTGCACTAGGGCGATGTGCTGGAAATCCACTTCGTTGGTGAACCCGGCGCGCATGAAGCAGCTCAGGCCGATGGCCAGAAACGCCAGCCCGGCCAGCAGGCGCAGGTCGAACTTGTGGGCGTATTTGCCAACGAAGGGCGACATCAATACCGGCAGGATGCCAATGGGCGCCACCGCCAGCCCGGCCCAGGTGGCGGTGTAGCCCATCTGGGTCTGCAACCACTGCGGCAGGATCAGGTTGATGCCGAAGAACCCGGCGTAGCCCCCCACCAGCACAATGGTGCCGATGCGAAAGTTACGGTAGGCGAACAGCCGCAGATTGACCACCGGATGGCGGTCGGTCATTTCCCAGATCACAAACACCGCCAGGGCAATGACCGAGATCAGCGCTCCGATAATGATGAAGTTCGACTCGAACCAATCCAGGTCGTTGCCTTTGTCGAGGATCACCTGCAGCGCACCGACACCGATGATCAGCGTGATCAAGCCCACGTAATCCATCGGCTGGTGGCTGGTGACCACCGGCCGCGCCTTCAGTTGCTGGCGCACCACCATCACGGCGAAGATCCCGATGGGCACGTTGATGAAGAAGATCCACGGCCAGCTGTAGCTGTCGGTGATCCAGCCGCCGAGGATCGGCCCGGCAATCGGCGCCACCACCGTGACCATCGCCAGCAACGCCAGGGCCATGCCGCGCCTGGCCGGCGGATACACGGCAATCAGCAAGGTCTGGGTCATGGGGTACAAAGGCCCGGCCACCAGCCCCTGAAGAACACGAAAGCCAATCAGCTCCGGCATCGAAGTCGAGATACCGCACAGAAACGAGGCGAGCACGAACAGCAGGGTTGCCCACAAGAACAGCTTCACCTCACCAAACCGACGGCTGAGCCAGCCGGTCAGCGGCAGCGCGATGGCGTTGCTCACCGCGAACGAGGTGATGACCCAAGTGCCCTGCTCCGAACTGACACCCAGGTTGCCGGAAATGGTCGGCAAAGCGACGTTGGCAATGGTGGTGTCGAGCACTTGCATGAACGTCGCCAACGACAGCCCGATGGTGCTGAGCAACAGGCTGGGCGGCGTGAAGGACGCGTTATTGCTCATTGCGAAATCCTATGAAGCAGAGGTGGCGAAAACCCTTAGGGCCAGACACAAACCCTGTGGGAGCGAGCTTGCTCGCGATAGCGGTGTATCAGTCACCACCGATGCTGGCTGGGCCAATGCCATCGCGAGCAAGCTCGCTCCCACAGGTTCATGCCCATAACTGACTAGCGCTGCGCGGTCTTGCTGGCAGCGGCACTGTTTTCATGGATCAACCGGGTGATCATCGTGTCGGCGTCGACCAGTTGCCGGTCATAGACCTGGGTGCTGAAAGAGGCTTGTTTCGGTGGCTGCTGGGCCAGCACCGGACCACTCTGGTCGCGCAGGTTGACGTCGACCTGGGTCGACAGGCCGACCCGCAGCGGATGCTTGGCCAGTTCCTGGGCATTGATATGAATACGCACCGGCACCCGCTGCACGATCTTGATCCAGTTGCCGGTGGCGTTCTGCGCTGGCAACAAGGCAAACGCGCTGCCGGTGCCCGCACCGAGACTGTCGACGGTGCCGCTGTACTTCACGTCGCTGCCATAGAGGTCGGTTTCGATGTCCACCGGCTGGCCGATGCGCATGTCCCGCAGCTGGGTTTCCTTGAAGTTGGCGTCAATCCATAACTGATCGAGCGGAATCACCGCCATCAGCGCCGTGCCCGGCTGCACCCGCTGGCCCAACTGCACCGTGCGCTTGGCGACGTATCCGGTGACAGGCGCGATCAAGGTGCTGCGGGCGTTGGTCAGGTAGGCCTGACGCAATTGCGCGGCGGCCGATTGCACGTCTGGATGGGACGCCACCACGGTGTCATCCACCAAGGCACTGGACGTCTTGAGTTGCTGTCTGGCGTTGGCCAACGCATTCTGCGCCGAGGTCAAATCGTCACGGGCGTGGGACAGTTCCTCCCGGGAAATCGCCCCGCCGGCCGCCAGGTTCTTGCGTCGGTTGTAGTTCTCCTGGGCCTTCTGTACTTCGGCCTCCTGGGCTTTGACCTGGGCGCGCATGCCATCGACGTTGCTGTACAAGCCACGCACCTGGCGCACGGTACGGGCCAGATTGGCCTGGGCACTTTGCAGCCCGACCTCGGCGTCGTTCGGGTCGAACTGCACCAGCACCTGGCCTTCACGCACCAGGTCACCGTCGTCGGCACCGATGCTCACCACGGTGCCGGTGACCTGCGGCGTGATTTCCACCACGTTGCCGTTCACATAGGCATCGTCGGTGCTCTCACTCCAGCGGCCATACAGTTCGTGCCAGGCCCAGACGCCCAGGCCACCCAGGACGACAATCAGTGCCAGTCCCAGCAGCATCAGCTTGCGCTTGCGCGGGTTGCTGCTGTCCTGGGCAGTTTCAGAGGGTTGGGTAGTTTCGGCAGTAGCCATGACAAGTACCTCGAATCAGTTGTGCGACGTGGTGGAGGCCGGCGCGGCCGAAGCCAGGGTGTCGGCCTCGAAGCCACCGCCCAGGGCCTGCATCAGTTGGATCGACAGGTCGATCTGCTCGGCATTCAGGTTCGCCAGTTGGCGCTGGGCCTGGAGCAATTGCTGCTCGATGCTCAGCACGTCCAGGTAATTTCCGATGCCGGAGCCATAGCGCTGGACCACGGTGTCGTAAGAGTTCTGCGCGATATCGGTAGCGTGTTGCTGCGCGGCGATCTGCCGAGCGATGTCGCGCAACTGGTTGATGGTGTCGCTGACATCCCCAAGGGCCTTGACCAGACTCTTGTTGTACTGCGCCACCGCCATGTCGTAATCGGCATCCCGGGCATCCAGGTCCGCCCGCAGTCGCCCACCGTCGAAGATCGGCAGCGACACCGTCGGCGCTACGTTGAAGAAGCGGCTGGCCGAACCGAACATCGCGTCTCCCAACAATGACTGCACCCCCGCCGCCGCGCTCAGGTTGAGGTTGGGGTAGAACTGAGTCTTGCCGGCTTCAATGTCCTTGCCCGCCGCCTCAACTCGCCAACGACCGGCGACCAGATCCGGACGACGGCCCAGCAATTCAGCCGGCAGGTTTGACGGCAGGGCAACGGCGCTGGCTTGCAGCACGTGAGGGCGAGCAATTTCATTGCCGCGGTCCGGCCCCTTGCCCAACAGCACCGCCAAGGCGATTTTTGCGCTTTGCAGGCGTTTTTCTGCGTCGATCCGGCTCGCATCGGCGCTGGCTTCCAGGCTTTCGGTTTGCTGGAACTGATATTCACTGTCGATCCCGGCGCTGAGGCGGCGCTTGCCCAGATCGAGCATTTGCCGGGTGCGCTTGAGGTCCTCGGACGCCAGGTCATAAATGATATGGGCCTGCCCCAGATCGCTGTAGGCCCTCGCCACGTCAGCGGCGAGCGTCAGGCGGGCGGCCTGCCGGTCGATCTCGGCGGCACGGGCCTCGCCCAGGGCCGCTTCCCAGGCCGCACGCTGGCCGCCCCAGAGGTCGAAGTTGTAATTGAAATCCACGCCCAGCGAACGCAGGGTGCTGTACGCCCCGCCCTGCCCTTGCGGGTCCTGGTCACGGGCCAGGCGCGAACGGCTGACACTGGCGCTGGCGTCCAGGGTCGGCATGCGCGCCGCATTGGCGGCGTAGGCAGCGGCACTGGCCTGATGCACCCGGGCGCTGGCGATCTGCATGTCCGGGCTGTCGCGCAACGCTTCGTGGATCAGACCGTCGAGTTGTGGGTCGCCGAGGCTTTTCCACCAATCGCTTTTCGGCCAGGAAGCGGGCGACAGCGTGACGCCGTTGAGAGATTGCCCGGCCTTGAGGTTTTGAGCCTCAAGGCGGACGCCTTCGGTGTTCAGGCCGCTGTAACTGGCACAACCGGCCAGGCTCATGGCCAGCAACACCAGGCTGATGCGGGTACGCAAGGTTTTACGACTCATTTGTCCCCCAACCGCAACACGGTGATGGGATCACCGGCGGCAAGCAGAATTTTCTTGAGGATTTGTTCGAGGATTTGCAACTCCTCGCGGCTGATGGCGCCCGCCAACTGGTTCATGGCATCGGCGCCGATAACAGGCAGACGATCGGCCAGGGCCTGGCCGGCGTCGGTCAGCACCAGTCGCACCTGCCGCCGGTCATCCGCCGAGCGCTGGCGGATCAGAAAACCTTTCTGCTCCAGACGATCGACCATTCGCGTCATCGAGCCGCTGTCCAGGGACAGGTACCGACACAGCTCGACCGGCGTGTCGATGCCGTGCTGGGCCATGATGATCAACACCTTGAACTGCGCGGCAGTGATGCCGACGGGTTCCATGTGGGTGTCGATGATTCGGTCTTTGAGCAGCGCGGCACGACCGAGCAGCATGCCGAGGTGGCAATTGTGGAAATCGTCCGGGGTGAAATGTTTCATCTGACCACCTTTTACTGCCTAGGCAGTGAATGTATGTCGAGATGTTACTGCCTAGGCAGCAAATGTCAAACAAATAGTTAGCTTGCTATGCACAACCCGACAAACGCAGATAAAAAATGTGGGAGCGAGCCTGCTCGCGATAGCGTCGTGACAGTCAAAATTGAGTCGGCTGATACATCGCTATCGCGAGCAGGCTCGCTCCCACAGGGGTGGCGCGAAGGCTTAGAAATCGCGCTTGTAGAAGATATCCAGAGAGCTGGCGACGCCGCTGGCGGCTTCCAGGTACACCCGCTTGCTGAGTTTGTAGCGCAGGGCGATGGTGTTGGCCGGTTCGAACACGCCGACGCCGTAACGCAGGCTGAGTTTTTCCGTCAGATTGCCGCTGGCCACGACGCTGGTGGTATCGCCGCTGCCCTGGGTGTCGAGCTGGAAATCCTCGATGCCCAGATTGTTGGCGAGGCTGGTGGTCACCCCCGCACTGCCCATCAGCCCCAGGCCAAGTGCTGCCTGGGCGAGCATGTTGTTGTCCTCGCCCGTGGTGCTCAGCGGCCGGCCGAGTACCAGATAAGACAACGCCTGCTCCTGGCTCATGGCCGGTTCAGAGAAGATTTGCGTGGTCGGCTGTTCGGCACTGCCGCTCAAACGAATGCCGGCGATCACGTCGTCGGTCTGGCGAATCGCTTCGATATCCAGGTAAGGCTGGTCGATGGGTCCGGCGAACAACAGCCGCGCCCGACGCACCGTCAGCCGTTGCCCATAGGCCCGGTAGCGACCGTCGTTGAGCCAGAGTTCACCGCGAGTGTCCATGTTGTCGCCGATGTGCACCTGGCCTTTTACGTTGGCCGTCAGGCCGAAGCCCGAAAACGCGAGCTTTTCCTGGCCCACGATCACATCGATGTCCATCGCCATGGCCATCGGTGTCTTGCCCTCCTCGGTCTGGTGGCCAACGATCACCGTATCATCCGACACCTTGACGGTAGACGGCGGCAGTTCGCGCACGGTGATTTCGCCTTTGGGCACTAGGACCTTGCCGGCGATGGAAAGCCGCTCGCCCTGCAACGTGATGGTCAGGTCCGGCGCCACCTCCAGCACCGCGTAAGGCTCGACGGTGACCGGCAATTGCGACCCCTTGAGCGCCAGGTCCATGCTCAGGGCTTCGCCCCAGCCGATGTCCCCGGTCAGGCTGCCTCGGCCGACCTTGCCACTTTTCCAGTCACCGTTGAGGCGCACCGTTTCACCGGCAATCGTTGCGCGCATCTGCAAGTCTTCGAGGCTGACGGGCAGTTCCGGGCCGGACACTTCGCCATCGCTGATCAACAGGTTGCCGTTGACCTGGGGCGCCAACAATCCACCCGACAGCGTACCGCTGCCATTCAGGTGACCGGTGAGGGTTTCCACCATTGGCAGGAATGGCCGCGCCACGGACAAGTCCAGGCCGCTCAGGCGGAATGAGCCGCTCAGCGGTTTGCTGGCCGGCAACGGGTTGATCTGCGCCTGGAGCATCAGTTCGCCCAGCTTGGCCCCAACGAAATTCAGGCTGGTGTCGATCCGCTTGGGCGTCAGGCGACTGTCGAGGGTCAAGGTCTGGTAGGGGAAGTCCAGCCATTGCTCAGTGTCGCGGTCCTTGTCCCGGATCCGCAAAGTGCCGCCGCTGGCGTCCACCAGAATGCGTCCGTTCGGGCCGCTGGCCGGCAGGTCCAGTTGCAGGTCGGCGTTGAGTCGGCCCTGCCAGGCAAAATCCTTGGGCATCCACTGGGCCAGGCTTTCGATGGGGAATTGCTTGAGGTGATAGCGCAGCTTCGGCTCCGGCATCAGGCGTTGATCCTCACCACACAGGCTGGCCTCGCCGGAACGCCAACAGTGGGCGCCCAGGTTAAGCGTGCCATTGGCCAGGCGCTCCAGCTTGGCCGGGGCTTGCAGCCGCCAGGCCTGGCCGCCAGCCTGCACATTGCCACTGCTGAGGCGCCCGCGCCAGTTGCCTTGGTCGAGCACGCCATCGAGCGCCAGGGCCGTTTCCAGCTGTGGCCCTTGCAGGTCGAGGGTCAGCTTTTGCTGCCTGATATCACCCTGCCCGCTCACCGTCAGGACACCGAGCGACGTGTCACCCGCCCGAATGCCGCTGGCCTTGAGGTCAACCCTGCCGCGCTGCGCGCTGTCGAGGGTCGCATCCAGGTTCAGGCTTTGCAGGCGGTTGTCCTGCAACGCCAGTTGCGTGCCTTGCAGGTCGAGCTTGCCTTGGGGGGCCTTGAGTGTCCCGGCCACGTTGAGGCGACCGACCAGTTGGCCGCGCAATTGCGGCCAGAGCTGGGCCAGGCGCGAGAGTTTGATATCGATCTGACCACTGAGTGTTTCTTGCAGGCTGCCCGTACCGTTGATGCGGTTGTCACCCAGGCGAATGTCCAGCGCGCTGAGGTTCCACTGCTCGCCAACACCGTTGGCCTTGGCCTGGAACAGCGCCGATTGGCCGCGCAACTTGCCCTTGAGGTCCAGGTCCGCATCAAGCTCCAGACGGTCATTTTTCATCGAACCCTTGCTGCGCAACGGCCCGGCCAGGGTGCCGGGCAGCTCCCCCAGCCAGTACGCCGGGTTGATGGCCGACAGTTCCAGCGCCGTGTCCCAGGCGATGCCGTCGGCAAACTCCAGGTTCAGATGGCCTTCGGCCTTGCCCTGCCCGGCGGCGAGTTTGAGTTCCGGCAAATGGATCGTCGTCAGGTCGCCGCTGAACGGGCTGTCCAGGCTGAACGCTCCGGCGGGACCGTCCAGCGCCGCCTGGAAATTGCCCAGGTATTTGCCATCGGTGTACGACACTTCACCGTTGAAACTGCGCAGCGTCACTTGTGGCTCGTCGATCAGCGGATAGAGGCGATGCCAAGGGAAGTCCAGCCAGGCGATTTTCGCCTCGGCGCTCAGGCCTTCGCGCCAGTCCAGCTGGCCGGTGAGCTTGAGGTATTGCTGATCACTGGCGTTGAGGTCCAGGCCGGCGATCTGCGCACCGTTGGCGTCCACTTTGCCTTGCAGCAGCAAGGCCACCGGGCCTTTTTCGGCGGGCAACGTTGCCTTGCCAAGCAACTGGTAGCCGCTGTTCAGATCGCCTTCGCCCGTCAGTTCCAACTGATTGAGCATCAGGGTATCCGGCAGATCGGCGCCGGCCCTGAAGCCATCGGCGGTGATGCGTACCTTGGCCGGCAGGTTGTCCACCAGCGGTTGCAGCTCACCGACCAACCGGCCTTGCAGATAACCGCTGCTGTCGGCGTTGAGGTTGAGGGTTTTGAGCAGATTGCCATCGATGTTCAGGTCCAGCGTCCAAGGCGTGGCGCCTGGCGCCGGCAAGGTCAACCGGCCCTGGGCCTTCAGCGGCCAGTCGCCGCCGGGTTGCAACAAACCGGACAGCTTCAGGCTCAGTTCGTCGCGCTGCAGCTGCACCGAGTCGATCTGCAGACCCTGGGCGGTCCAATGCGCGGCCAGTTGCAAGCCCTTGAGCTGTTCGCTGCCATTGAACAACAGGCTGCCGACTTGCACGTCGCCCAGTTCCAGGGCAAGCGGCAAGTTCAGGTCCGGCAAGGTGATCGGACCGCTGCTCGGCTCGTCAGCGGACGGAGGAAATTGCAGGCTGACCTTGTCGGCCTTGAGCTGATCGATGCACAGGGTCATGCGCGCCAGGCATAGCGGCGACCAGGCGAAGATCACCTGATCGAGTTCCACCCGGCTGCTGTCCTGCTCCCACAACAGGTAGTCGGCACTCCACTGACCGCCCAACCGTCCCTGAAAATTATCCGTACTCAAACCCGGCACAACACCAAGCGCCCAACGACTACCCCATTGCGTGCCGAGCACGATGCTCAGGGTCAGCAAGACCACCAGCAGCAACGTGCCGAGCGCCAGCAGCGCTATTTTCAAACCACGATTCACAACTCGGGCCCCATGGAAAAGTGCAAGCGAATGCCGCCATCGTCATCCAGCGCATGGGCGAGGTCGAGGCGGATCGGCCCCACCGGCGACACCCAGCGCACACCGACGCCGACACCCGTCTTGAGGCTCGGCAGCTCAAGGCTGTTAAAGGAGTTGCCTTGGTCGACGAAGGTCGCCACCCGCCATTTTTGCGCAATCGAATACTGATACTCGAGGCTGCCGGCGACCATGTAGCGACCACCGATGCGATCACCTTCGGAGTTTTCCGGTGACAGGCTCTGATAATCGTAACCGCGCACGCTCTGGTCGCCACCGGCGAAGAAGCGCAGGGATGGCGGGATGGATTTGTAGCCATTGGTGGCACTGCCACCGACCTGGGCACGGGCCAGCAGACGATGCTTGTCGAACACAGTAGTCAGGCCCTTGACCATGGCCGTGCCATATAAAAGATTGTTGTCCGAGCCAAGCCCTTCCTTGGCGACCTTGGTGTCGAATTGAATGCGATAGCCGTTGCGCGGATCGATGCGGTTGTCACTGCGCAGGTAGGAATAGCTCACGCCCGGCATCAGCAAGGTGCTCAGACCCGAATCGTCGCCGAGCCGATATTCCTCACGCTGCCACTTGAGCGACACCACCCGTTGCCAGCCACTGGGCAACTTGCTGTGCCATTCGGGGCCCACGGTCAGCAGCTTGCTGAGGCTATCGGTGCCGGACAGCTCTTCATATTGATAGCCACCGGCGTAGCGCATCTTGTCGGTCAAGGGCGGGTCCAGGGGTACGTCGTACCAAAGGCCAACGTTCTGCCGGGGCGCCGACACTTCCGCTTCCCAGCCATAACTGTGGCCCTGGGGATTGACCCAGTGGCGCGTCCAATTGGCCTTGGCCCGCGGGCCGACGTCGGTAGAGAACCCCAGGCCCAGACCCATGGTGCGCGGCTTGCGGGTCTCAAGCTTGACCGCCACCGGGATCACGTTATCGGTGGCGGCGGTGGGTGCCGCGTCCACTCGAACGCCTTCGAAATATCCGCTCGATTGCAGGGCCTGGTTGAGTTCTGCGATGAGTTCCGAGTCGTACGCCTCGCCCGCCTTGAACGGCACCATGCGCTGCAACAACTCTTCATCAAAGGGCGTGTCACCCTCGAAACTCACCGGGCCCAGGGCGTAGCGCGGGCCGCTGTCGTAGACCAGCTCGATGTCGGCCACGCCGGCCTGGGGGTCCACCAACAGCTTCTGGCTGACAAATCGCCCGCTGAAAAACCCGTAGCGCGAGGCCTGGTTCTGGATGATCCGTTTGGCGTCTTCATAGCGCCCATGATTAAGCACCGCGCCAGGTTTGAGCGCGGCGTTGTCAGGTACACGAAAAGCCTTGAGGGAAGCGGCCGGGCCATCGATGCGCACGGTGACATTGCGCAGGTGCACGGGCTCGCCAGGGTCGATGGTCAGGATCAGGCGCGGGGTCTTGCCGCCCTCGACCTCGCTGTCGATCTGCGGCTGGTAGTAACCCAACGCCTGGGCGGCTTTGCGCGCCTGCTCCTCGGCACCCCGACTGAAACGCAGCAAGGCCTCTTCGTCACGATCGCCCACGCCGCCGATATAGCCTTCTACGTTAGCCTTGAGCTGGTCGTTGGACGGCTTGACCCGTACATCTAATTCACTTTGTGCCAGTGCCGCGCAGCTGAGGGACAGCAAGAGCGCACCACTGGTCATTCGTCCTGGGAAATTCATGGCGCGGATGCTATCACGAGCTTGGAAGCCTGATAGAGCCGGACATGTCTCAAAAGTTTCCCCGGATTACGCCGTCGCGCTCTGCAATACCTGCGGGTTGGCGTGAAAGAAGACATGTTCGCGGACGGGTCCTACCGCAATCTCGCCGATTTCCTCATAACCCTGACGTTTATAGAACTCCAGGTAACGTGGGTTGCCGGTGTCTAGCACCACGCCCTGGGAGTTCTCGTCCACCGCACACCAGTTATGCACCGCCGCCAGTAACTGTTCGCCGAAGTGTTGGCCTTGAAACTGCGGATGCACCCCCAGCAGTGGCAATACATGGACAGAATCCGACGGCAGGCAGGCCGTCACTGCGGCATGGTAGTCCAGGTAACGCCGGGTGCAGCGAAAGCCGGTGCTCAACACCATGCGCAGGCGCCAGGCCCAGCTTTCAGTGATACCCAGGCGGCGCTGCGGTGGAGCAATCAAGGCAATGCCGATCAGGCGGTCGTTGACCAGCAAGCCGATGGCCGGCAGATCCTGGAGAAAATGCTGTTTGACCAACTCACGCACCGTGGCCCGTACCCGATGTTCATAACCGGGCCGCTCGGATTCGAACAGGAAGCTGAAGGTCGGTTCATGACGATAGGCCTGGTAGAGCAATGAACGTGCCTCGCGGGAATAACCGCTGTCGAGCATATGGATGTCGGCGATGGCGGTGGCGGTTTCTGGCATGACGGTCAATCTCCTGGGCGAGGCTCGGTGAGGCCCCGCTCTTATTGAGTACGAACCCGATTGGGCTCTGATCGTTCCTACATGCACAGGACATTAGCAGCGCATTTGTCCTACTGCCACGCTGGCCGTGCTCCTACATGTCAGCTAGCATCGCAGTTTTGCCAGGACAGCCGACCATGAAGATCGTCTCCTTCAACATCAACGGGCTGCGCGCCCGCCCCCATCAGCTGGCGGCGCTGATCGAGAAGCATCAGCCGGACGTGATCGGCCTGCAGGAAACCAAGGTCCACGACGAGCAATTCCCCCTGGCCGAGGTGCAGGCCCTGGGTTATCACGTGCATTACCATGGGCAGAAGGGTCACTACGGCGTCGCCCTGCTCTCCCGCCAGGCTCCACTGACGTTGCACAAAGGCTTCGAGAGCGACGAGGAAGACGCCCAGCGGCGGTTCATCTGGGGCACCTTCGCCGATGCCAACGGCGTGCCGGTGACCATCATGAACGGTTACTTCCCCCAAGGCGAAAGCCGCGATCACCCGACCAAGTTCCCGGCCAAGGAGCGTTTCTACAACGACCTGCAACAACTTCTGGAAAGCCGTTTCAGCAACGACCAGCCCGTGGTGGTAATGGGCGACGTGAACATTTCCCCGGAAGACAGCGACATCGGCATCGGCCCGGACAACATGAAGCGCTGGCTGAAAACCGGCAAATGCAGCTTCCTGCCGGAAGAGCGCGAGTGGATGGCCCGCCTGAAGAACTGGGGCCTGGTGGACAGCTTCCGGCACCTGAACCCGGACGTCACCGACCGCTTCAGCTGGTTCGACTACCGCAGCCGCGGTTTCGAAGACGAGCCCAAGCGTGGCCTGCGCATCGACCTGATCCTCACCTCCCATGGGCTGCTGCCACGGGTCAAGGATGCCGGGGTGGATTATGAACTGCGCGGCATGGAGAAACCTTCGGACCATGCGCCGATCTGGCTGCAGTTGAGCTAAATCCAGGGCATACACAAACCTTGTGGGAGCGAGCCTGCTCGCGATGACGGCGGCACATTCAAAATCAATGTGGCAGTTGCACCGCTATCGCGAGCAGGCTCGCTCCCACAAGGGATCTTCGGCGAACTGCGGCTGACAAGTCGCACGCCTGTCACTTTTCAGTAACCTGACTGACTTAATCTTCCGGCACGTTCTTAGGTTCAGAAGGTGTCGGCATGCGGCTGCGCGTTGTTTTTTTCATGGGCCTCTGGCTGCCGCTCACGGCATGGGCCAGCGGCCTGCCGATTCCCGAACACGGCCCCGCGCTGCGCCTGCAAGGCTCGAACACCATCGGCGCTACGCTGGGGCCGGCGCTGGTCAAGGCGCTGATGGTGGATCAGGGGCTGCTCAAGGTCCGTACCGAAATCACCGACCGCGAGAACGAGCAGCGTATCGTCGGCCAGGCCGCCGATGGTCGGCGGGTGGAAATCGACATTGCCGCCCATGGTTCCAGCACCGGGTTTTCCGCCCTCAAGCACGCCAGCGCCGAACTGGCGGCCTCTTCGCGACCAATCAAGGACAGCGAGGTCAAGGAGCTGGCACATCTGGGGGACCTGAAAAATCCCAGCGCCGAACAGGTCATCGCCATCGATGGCCTGGCGATCATTCTTCATCCACAAAACCCGCTGCGCCAGCTCGACACCCGGCAACTGGCGAAGATATTCAGCGGCGAGGTGAACACCTGGGAATCGGTGGGCGGCGCCGGCGGCCCGATTCATCTCTACGCCCGGGATGAGCAATCCGGCACCTACGACACCTTCAAGGAACTGGTGCTCAACCGACAGGGAAAACGCCTGGCCCCTTCTGCCCGGCGCTTCGAATCCAGCGAACAGCTTTCCGACGCCGTCAGCCAGGATCCGCAAGGCATCGGTTTCATCGGTTTGCCCTACGTGCGCCAGGCCAAGGCGCTGGCGATTGTCGACGGCGACTCCCAGCCCATGATGCCGCTGACCCACCTGATCGCCACCGAAGACTACCCTTTGTCGCGCAGGCTGTTCTTTTACCTGCCACCGCAAGAAACCAACCCGTGGGCCGAGGCACTGGTTGAGTTCACCCAAAGCGAAAAGGGCCAGGCCATCGTCGCGGCCAACGGGTTCATCGCGCAAACCGTCCAGGCCATGGCCGTCACCCCCAATGCGCTGATGCCTGAGGGTTATCAGGCCCTGAGCCGCCATGCCCAACGGCTGTCGGTCAACTTCCGCTTCGAAGAAGGCAGCGCCAGCCTCGACAACAAGGCCCAGCAGGACCTGGGGCGTGTGCTCGCCTATATAAAGCAGCACGACAAGCTCGACCGCCGAGTGACGCTGGTTGGGTTTGGCGACGCCAAGGACGACCCGGCACGCGCCGACCTTCTGTCCCGATTGCGGGCCATGGCGGTGCGGCGCGAATTGGTCAAACACGGTGTGGCGCTGCGCGAAGTACGCGGCTTCGGCGCCCTGATGCCGGTGGCGGCCAACAGCGAGGATGAAGGCCGGGTGAGGAATCGGCGGGTGGAGGTCTGGGTTTACTGACACCGAAAGACCAAATGTTTATCCCGCCAGCCTAAGCGTAGGACCTGACCGCCTCGCCTTGCGCCGTTGCCTACAACTACGCCAGAATCCGCCGGCTTGTGCGCCTTGGGGTGGGGCTTTATCGTTTTCCGGTCGCTGACGAATCAGCGATCGGGTTTGGTAGCCCGGTTTTCCTGGTGCACGTGCAACCTGACGCAGGGGATTTCTATGCCCTCTGTTTTATGGTGGTCATGCGCAGGGCGTCCTCGGACGCGCCGGGTTGCCAGGTAACCGGTCTACCAACCTTCGTATGGCCACCTCCCTTCGTTTGGTAGCGAAAGGGATGGCTCCAATTTCTTACCTGGAGTTTCATCTATGTTCAAACCAACACCTAATCCGCCAGACACCGATCCAACCACGCTTAACGCCAAAGAATTCGGCAAAGCCGCCGACCGCGCCCTCGACTTCTACCTCAAGCCCAAACCCACCAAGCCCGAGCCTGCTCCAAGCCAAGTCTTCACCGTCGTCAACGGCATCGACACCGAAGCCCTGCTCGCCAACCTCAGCGAAACCCTGGCCTCGGCCAATGCCATGGTCAGCGACCTGGCCTTCGATCTGGAAGGTTCCCGGCGCCACGTCGCCCTGGGCATTCAGCAACTGATCGAACTGGGCGGCTTGCTGGCGAACCGAGCGCTGGATAACGTCGACCCACGCTAGCCGCTACCACACACTCCCACTGTGGGAGCGGGCTTGCTCGCGAAGGCGGTGTGTCAGTCAGCACTTGATTGGCAGGCAGATCGCCTTCGTGAGCAAACCCGCTCCAATTGCATCGCGAATTCATTTCCAACATAAGCAACTATTAAGTCCAGCAAGAGTTCTTCAGGCAGCCCCCGCTCCACGACAACACTTATCGCACTTGTTTACACATCACTTCTTGCCAACTTTTATTCCAAAATCCATAGTCCGGCGCCTCACACAAAACCAAGTACGAGCAGTTCGCCATGAAGTTCACCACTATTACCACCGCAGCCGCCATGCAAAAAATGAAGAACTTCATTATTGCCTGCCCTACGGAAAAACTGACTTACGCAAAAAAACGCTTTCAGCAGCTTGGATATCATTCCGCCTTGAAAATGTCTGACGAAGATATTCTCAGCGCATTAACATCCAATGAACACAACATGCAGGCTTTTATTCAACAATACGAGGCCGTTAAAGACACCCCCCTTATCGATCTGCCCCTTGACACTCGACTTCTTAGCTTGAGCAACAGTTTTATCAACACTGCCGTGCCCCCGGCAATAGAGTTGATTCTCGCCACCCTTGACGAAAACACACCCTCACCAGCCTGCATCTCCCAGCACATCAGCACGCACACAGACGATCTGTTCAATGACCGGGAGCATCTGCGAGAAAAGCTCCGCTTGATATTGTCACTGATCCAGCAACCAATGCTCCAATCAGAAATCATCTACACAGACCTGAACACTTTCCGTCATGTTTACCAACCCATTACATCCCCTGACGCAACAGAGTCTGAAGAAACCTACGGCCTGGCCTTCCTGGATCTCATGGGAGTTGAATTATGCATACTGATTAATCAGCCCTGCCTTGAGTTGAACGCACGGCATACGCCTAAGATTGCTGGATTCCAGAACGAGTTTTATCTATACACCCTACTGCATGAGCTGACGCATTTACTGATTGGATCGAATGACGACTCCTATAATACGCCCACCGAGGAAACAGAAGACATCAACCTCTACTCCACTGCCAACCTCAAACCACACGAAATCGACAACGCGGACAACTATTGCACCTTAATATTCATCACCCTCGCCCTTATGCATAAGCGGGGGTGCCTGGACCTCACTCAATTTTAAGAAAATCACTCCACCACGCGGGTGTAATCGACCGAGCGAAGATGCCGTTGCGCCGATAGGAACCGATGTCAGCCGCGCTACCTCCAGCGTGAAACGCACCTGCGGCACGTTGCTGGGTTGACGGTTGACGCGGTACTGGCAGTCGTAGAAGCGAAAATTAATCGGCAACAACAAATGGGAAAAAATTGATTTAACTCTGGCCCAACCGACTGGCGCATCCCCATCCTCGCCATCCCATTCCTGTGAAACTGCGCTCCCATCGCATTTGTCACCTCAGATCCTCATGCCCTCACACACAGCATCACCCCAAGCCCTCTCCCGTCGGTTCAGCGTTGCGCCGATGATGGATTGGGCGCCCTGAAAGTTGCCCCCTTGTAAATCAAGGCCCCCAAGGCAGCGACCTCTCATCCGTACCAGTTACGTACCAGCGATGACTTCAGGCCTGGCTCTACAATGAAACCAACTGCCCTTGACGCTACTATGCTCTCGAGCATCACTGACAGCTTCGCGCGCTCATCGAGGACAGAAGAAGATCATGAATTACGTCGGCACTGCGTTCAGTCAGCTCGCGTTCGCGTGGAAGCTCTATGACTATGCCCTTGATGGAAAAATCAACCTAGCGGAACTCGATCGGCCACTGACCTTCCAAGGTGGAGATATGGTGCTCGTACTGCCGGACAAGGTTCTCGATACCCCAAATGATTTGATTCTGGCGCTAGAGAACAATCTCGTGATTACGTTTGGTGCTGCCGCGATTACGCTTAACCGTTGCCGAGAGGAAGCTGGGCTAAAGCTTTCAGCTGAGATAGAGACCGAAGCCGATCAGTTCATCGGGGCGACATACCAGATTCGAAACGCTTTCGACCACGACATAGCCGAACCACGATGGAACATCACCAAGCCACGGTTTGCTCGGCGCTATGAATTTGGAGGAATACGTATAGACCTAACAGACGTCGGTACGAAGCGATTCGAGTACCAGGACATCGGCGGTCCCGACGTGCTCTTCCGAATGAAAGATTACGCAGAAACCCACCTTTGGCCTTAAACGCTTCTCTTTGGCCCTCAACGAGTTTTCCGAATACCTCTGCGTAACTCCTCTCGCCCCCTCCGCTTTCCAAGCTGATAACGAGGGTTCGATTCCCTTCACCCGCGCCACTGTTTTAAAGGCTTCCAGCGGTGCTGGAGCCCGGCTGCATCAGACTGGTGACAGTTTTGGTGGCAGTTATCGAAAACGCAACCAAGCTTCCAAAGCACGACGATGCATAGGCTTAAGTGCGATGTTCAGGAAAGTCCTCGGAAATAGGTAAGGTTAGTAACCTCTACCCGCTGCCACTGATAAACCCTTTATTTCGCTCGACTTTCTAGTCAATCAAAGAAGTAATTTATAAGTAATAAAGAAGAAAGATAATCACTTATTGCTTAGGTAATTCACTCTACTACTCCCCCCTTTTAAATCAGTCACTTACACAAATATTACCTACTAAATTGCTTAAAATCACCTATAGAAGTGACCCTCTTAGCCCAACCTCTTCAAGGCTTTGAGTACGTCCTCTCCAGTCGCCTTACCGAATTACCTCTTTCCGTAAGCCATCCTGAAAATCCGTCCTTACTGTTTGGTTCAAGGCTGCCACCGTACCCAACAGACCCATTCCATTCCTCCCTTCGCAGGGTTCCGCAGGTTTCTTGTCGATATTTGGCATGCCCATAGCTCCCAATGTGTCGCGGTTTGATGCTGAGGCAGGTATGCAGAAAAAAGACCCATTTAGCCCGCAGGCGTGGCGGGGGGAAGGCGGCGCGCGCTTGATAAAAAGTCTTTAACAACGCCGACTCCCTTCTTGAGACATGAAGGACATAGCGCTGGATGGGAAGACAATGATTGACGAGATGAGATGCTTTCATTCTTAATCCCGACACCAAGGATCTTGCCAGTATAAGGATGACCATGCCCCTTCCTAGCCCCTCTCAGGGCTCCGACGACCCAGTAGATCGCGTCATCTCATTAGGCGATGATCTTCCAAGTATTCCCGAACGCCTGTTATTGGCTCATGCCCGCGGCGAGGTGCTTTTCATAGCTGGGGCGGGAGTGTCGATGCCTGCAAATCTTCCTGACTTTCGAAGATTGGTCATCAATGTCTACGAGAGGTTAGATGGAGCAGTTCACACTATCATTGCCAATCACAATAATGACTCAGCACCAGACGACCTCCATACCTTAAGTTACCAACAAGCGGCAGAAGTAAAGAGATTTATCGCACGTGACTATGACATTGTATTGGGTATGCTTGAACGTCGCATGGATCGTCTACCCGGTAGTTCCAGCCAAGTTAGGAAGACCATCGTTGAGATATTGAGGGAAGGTGGGAACAAACCAGCTAAAATACATCGAGCCCTTATGCGCTTAGCTGATCGTGGAGGTGTGATTACGATCGCAACAACTAATTTCGACCTTCTGCTGCAAGCGGCCGTATCGTCAAAAACAAAAATAAGGCCTCCAACATATGCTCTGGGCGCCATCCCTCGCCCAGGACGAAGCAAAGATTTTTCTGGTGTTCTTCATATTCATGGCGCTTTAGAAAAAGACTTTAATAAACTTTCAGACTTAATTGTTACAGATCATGACTTTGGCGAATTCTATTTAAGACGACGTACAGTACCTGACTTTATCTATGACGCAGCTCGGCTGTATCACCTCGTATTGATCGGTTACAGCGCTAACGATCCGCCGATGCGTTATCTCTTGAATGCAGTTGCTGCCGATGGAGTTAGATTTGATGATTTGAAGGAGCGTTTTACTTTTGTGGGCTTGGAAGAGTCCGATCCGATTGCGGACGAAGACTGGAAAGGGCGCGGCATTACACCTATCAGTTACAATAGCGAAAAATACCACATTGTTCTTTTAAAAACGCTCGATCGATGGGCCTCACTATCAGCGATCAACGGCAACAAAAATAAAATAGACAGTGAAATAAGACGAATCGTAAAAAAAACTAGAAATTCTGCGACCGACTCTGATCGCGACATATTCGATCATTTTTTTCGACGCAGCAATAATAGCGAGCGAACACGACTCGCCTCTTTCGCGGCTAAATGCAGAGCAGACAACGGATGGCTTGACGCGATAATTGCAGTGTGTGCTGAAAAAAATCGCGGTGGCGCATCATGATCAACCTACTATCTACACTCAATGATAACGAGCGAGCCACAATACGTACTATTGTAGCGTTTCTAGATGGACGATTAAGTAGGCGCGACACCGTAGAATGGGCACTAACTATATCTACGCACGAGCGCGTCAAGCGCGCAGCATTACTTGAGCTGCTCGCCCTACGTGAGGGAAACTCTCTAAAGGAACCTTGGCTATCGACATGGAGATTGATTGAGGAAAGTTGGGCCACCCCCTTCAAAACAGATCTTTCGGTAGATGTCTACCGGATACAAGAAAGACTAAAATTTGGCGATCGCTCGGCGAATATAATAAACTTAATAGTCGGCCTCGTTGAACCCTCGCTAAAAATTGAGAAGCGTGAAAATGCCACTAAGCTTGTTGGCACCTCACCAAAGCAGCCAAAACTTGAGGATTTTTTGTTTGCAAGGCTAACGAGCCCTCCGCTTGTGCGACTAGACGAGTTAAAAATCGATAGCATACTAGAGGCAGATTTCTTAGAAAGACTTATCAACGCCCTGAATGCAGCTGTTCAGAAAGGATTAGATGTCGCCAGACGCATAGGGTGGGATGGTGAGAAAAATATTTGGAAGCTAGGAATATTACACCGAATAGAATATTCTTATAACTCCAACGACGAACTAGACGCCGACGAAGATGAATTTCATGAGGGAATTGCTCCCTCAGCTAAACTTCTCCACGCCACCGTGCAGCGACTCTCTAAGCTTGAGCCTTCAATAGCAGCCCGTTTTGTTCAGCAATGGCGACTAATGACAGACCCTGTACACCTTAGACTTTGGGCTTCTATGGCCCGCGCTAGCAGCGTCGTCCCCATAACGATTGTTGAAGATTTTTTAAGTTCCTCTAAAGAACAATTTTTTTGGAATTTACATCAATATCCTGAGATATCTTTACTGCGAGCAACTCGATTCCACGAACTTTCAACAGAAGCACAGTTGAGTATTTTCCGAAAAATAAAAAAAGGTCCTCCGCCTAGCTTTTGGGGACGACGCGCTTCGCCTTCAGAGATAAAATCAGCTCGAAAATATTGGGCAGTGCGAGAGCTTTGCCGAATTGAGTTGGTTAACGGTACTTTGCCATCAATTGCAAAAGACTGGCTCAACGGAAATCTCGAAGAATTCGAAGATCTTAAAGCCATGAAAAATATTGACGAAGGCTTTTTGGGCTCAGTTTCATCACAGTGGATTGAGCCATCTTCGGGTGATGAGTTCAACCTCATTGATGGCGATGAACTCCTACGAGAGCTCGAAAAAGCATTATCCACTACGCGGGGAAATTGGGGAAATGAGCCCGCAGTTCGTGCAGTAAATTGGATTAACCATCAGAAAAACGCCACTAAAATACTCCACGCTCTCGCAAAAGAAACCATAGTTAGATTCCCATTAGTTTTGAATCAATTCCTTTTTGCGCACAACCCAGAAGCTAGACTCCACGAGAAAGGCAATGAGATTATTCCAAAAAAAGAAACTGATCTAGTTATAAAAATTCTATTAAATTTGCAAGAGCACTTAGCCAAGCAATTCATCGAAAACATATCCCATTGGCTTTCCACATGGAAAAAGCGTGTATCCTCATCACCCAAGTTAAGATCTATCTGGCGCAAATTTTGGCCAATCGCGGTCATCACAACAAACTCTACAGATACAAAAGATAGCACTGAGGACATCCAACTTAATTTAATCGCCCAATCAGATCAAGAAGAGCCAATGGACTTGGACACTTTAAACACGACAGCTGGGAGGCTTGTTGGACTCTTCTTACAGTCCTGCCCCAGCTTAGATGAAAATGCTGTCCAGCCCAAAAACATGAAACTTCTTGACGAAATACGAAACGATCTTGTTACAGCGCCCGGACGATCTGGACTAATTGCAAAACACAGGCTAATCGAACATCTTAGCTATTTTCTTAAGGCTGATGAGAGATGGACGTGTACCTACTTGCTAGCGGCTCTTGAAAAGAATGATTCCAGCGCTATAGCGTTGTGGAGAGCAATAGCCCGCCGCACGCAATCCCATGCTGTGTTAAATATAATAGGCAAACAAGTAGTAGGAAGAGTGACTGATCAGCGTCTAGGTCGCAAAACCAGAAAATCACTATTATCGAGCCTTACGCTTGAAGCCTTACACTCCCTTCTGGGATCGCACGAGCCGGCCGTTCCCTACTCGATGATTCAACAAGCAGTACGCTCTGTGGAGGATGAAGTACGCGCAAGCTCCGCGCAAATGGTACGTCGCTTTTTATTAGAGATGGTTAAACACTCTACTGGGACAAAATCGTTAGATGCAGAAACCATTTTTTACAACGCAGTTCTTCCGTTCCTAAATAATGTCTGGCCTCTCGAACGGACCCTAACCACTCCAGGTATAAGCGCAGCATTTGCGCAGTTGCCATCCGCATCCGGTGCGGCATTCCCAGAAGCAGTAAGCGTTATCGAACGATTCTTGGTACCTTTCAACTGCTGGTCCCTCCTAGATTATGGCTTTAGAGATAGACCAGATGGAAATCCTCAGCTTAATTTAGGAAAAAACCGCGACAAAGCGTCAGCTGTGCTCACACTTCTTGATGCGACGATAGGTAACACAGAGAGTACTGTTTTCCCCACAGAACTCTCCGAAGCGTTAGAACAAATACGTCATACAGCACCAGACTTATCAAGCTCCCCATCTTTTCGGCGACTTGCCACCTTAGCTAGACGACGTTAGCACCATTATACCAAGCGTCTTCGATAGTCAAGGCGCTAGGTATATGCTTGCTAGTTACAATCAACAATCCATAGCTGATCCAGTCTAGTAGTAAAACTGCGGCTCATCATCTCTCGACGCATGCCCCAGTCTGGATTGACGGGCATGCTGGCTGATCGGAGTGTCCCCTTACCCCATCGCCCGTTGATCTGGTCCAACACCGCCATCAGTTTCGTGGCGTCGGCTGGCTGAGAGCTGGCAAACATGTCGTCGGTGTACTCCCCCTGCTGACAGAGGTTCATCAATAGCACCTCAGCCTTGCTGTACTTGAAGCCCGGCCGAAACACGCGGTCGAGCGCGTCCACAGCTGCCCTGGTGAGCAGTCGCACATCATCAGTGGGGTACGGCATGTCGATCAGCACACCGTTGGCGTACTTCGCCTCCTCCGGGTTGAACATGCCTGTGCGGATGCTGACGCGGATCTTCTTGCACAGCGACTTCTGCGCCCTAAGTTTTTCCGAGGCGCGCATCATGTAGGTCGCTACTGCCTCCTTGATTGGTGCCAACTCCGTGAGCCGCTTACCAAACATCCGGCTACAACAGATCTCCTGCTTCGGCGGGTCTGGCTCATCCAGCTCCAGGCACGGCGTGCCGGCCAGCTCCCGGGCGGTCCTTTCGATCACCACGCTGAACTTCTTGCGTAGCGTCCACGGGTCAGCCTTCGCCAGGTCCATTGCGGTCTTGATGCCCATGGCGTCCAGGTGAAGTTTCATCTTGCGACCGACGCCCCAGACCTCGGACGCGTCCGTGTTGCGCAAAACCCAGTCACGCTTGAACGGGTCGCAGATATCGACCACGCCGCCGGTCTCCACCTGGAGCCGTTTGGCGGTGTGGTTTGCCAGCTTTGCCAGGGTTTTGGTGTGGGCGATCCCTACACCGACCGGGATGCCAGTGCAGCGCAGCACCTGGCTCCGGATCTTCCTCCCGAGCGCATCCCGGCCATCAATGCCGGTCATGTCAGCAAAGGCTTCGTCGATGCTGTAGACCTCGACGGCAGGCACCATTGATTCAATGAGAGTCATCACGCGCTCGCTCATGTCTCCATAGAGCGCGTAATTCGAAGAGAATGGGACGATGCCGCGCTTCTGCAGCTTGTGCTTAATCTGAAAATACGGCTCGCCCATTTTCACGTAGGGCTTGGCGTCATAGCTGCGGGCGATCACACAGCCGTCGTTGTTGCTCAGCACCACGATGGGTACGCGGGCCAGGTCGGGGCGAAACACCCGCTCGCAACTGGCGTAGAAGCTGTTGCAGTCGATCAGGGCGAAAACTGGTTGGGGTTTAGACATGGCTGCGCACGCTGCATGTAATGACACCCCAGATCACCAGCTCATCGCCCTCAAGCACGTACCTCGGTGGGTACTTTGGGTTCTCCGAAAGGAGAATCACCTCCCTGCCGCGAATGCAGAGCCGCTTGCATACGGGCTCATTGTTCAGCAGCGCTACGACGATGTGACCGTGCGCAGGCTCCAGAGCGCGGTCTACCACCGCCAGATCGCCTTCAAAAATACCAGCGCCTTGCATGCTCTCCCCAGCGATTGAGACTAGGTAGACATGCGGGGCGCGAATGTTCAGAACCTCATCCAATGAGATGTGCGCTTCGATGTGGTCCGCCGCCGGAGATGGGAACCCGGCGGGCACTCGAAACGAACACAAGGGCAGCTTCAGGCCGCCCCTGGCTATTGGGCCTAGAATCGAAAAGCTCATGATGTACGCTCCAAACACTGTACGAACATACAGTTAACGTTGTACAAGTTTGGCGGTCAATTTTGTACAGGAAAATCTGACAGGCGGAACAGCGCTGGGACCTAGGCGCACAAGCACCAAAACATCCTAGATAAAGGCGGCAGGCCGGCCCTCGGCATCGGGACGCCAGCTGCAAGGCTGTCTTAGGGTTGGGTCATTAAAGGTGTACTAAAGTCAAAATGACATTACTATGGATAGGTCTATTGCCTCCATCTACAAGGATCGTCACATGGCCAAAATCATTTGCCTTTTCAACCATAAGGGTGGAGTGAGTAAGACCACCACAGCCTTCAACCTTGGCTGGATGCTTGCCACGATGGGGAAAAAAATTCTACTCGCCGATTTCGATCCACAATGCAACCTTACCGGTATGGTATTGGGATACCAAGGCATCGAGGATCTTGAAAACACTTATAAGGCAGAACCGCCTAACAATATCAAAGACGGACTTTCGCCGGCATTCGAGTCAAAGCCCCGACAAATTATAGGGGCCGATTGCGTCCAAGTAACGGGGAACAGCAACCTCTTTTTGTTGCCCGGTCATATCGGATTGGCGGAGTACGAGACTACTCTTGGTGTAGCTCAAGAACTCAGCGGCTCTCTTTTAGCGCTTCGAAACCTACCAGGATCACTTCGTTTTCTGTTGGATGCCACTGCTGACAAGCACGGTATTGATTATGTTATTGTCGACATGAGTCCCAGTTTGGGACCTATGAACCAAAATCTGTTGATGACTTGTGACCATTTTATCGTACCTCTCCACCCAGATTACTTTTCAGCGATGGCATTAAGTTCGTTGGCAAAATCTCTGCCACGATGGGCCGCGTGGGCGAGAACTGCTCATGGCATTCCTGCGCTAAAAGATGCCGATTACCCTTTCCCTGAACCAAAAGCTACGTTTATTGGAGCTGTAGTTCAAAAATACCGACCACGGAATGGACAACCAAGCGCGGCTTTCCAACGTTGGGTTGACCAAATTGTTAACGGACTGCAACAGGAACTAATCCCCAGCTTGGAAAACGCAGGCTTACTTGATCGAGGCGAGTTCTTATCGAGAGTGGGATTTGAACCGTGGGAGCCAATCTTGAACGTTGCAGATTTCAACAGCCTCATTGCTCAATCACAAGAGCATTTAGTACCAGTTTATGCGTTAACCGCAAAAATGGTTGAACAACAAGGCGCAGTTTGGGATCAGACCGAAGAGAGCATGAGGAAATTTGAAGAACAGTTCAAAATATGCGCAGAACGGGTCATTGCTCTAGTAGGATAAGATAATGACTCCGATATCTCACTTCGAATCTATCTGGGAGAGATGCGAAGAGCTTGCTACGCTGCACGCATTTTTAGCTGGCAAGTTAACTTCAGCGTTAAAACCTGATGAAATCCTTAGAGCCGAATGGGTCTCTCGCGTAAGCGCTTTGGACCTATATGTTCATGAAATTGTTGCTCAGAGAATGTTAGAAATTTTCGACGGGCAGCGCCCTCCTTCGCCAGGATTTCTGCGATTTCAGATTGCTAATGACACGTTGATCCGAATCCGAGCAGCGCCAACAGCCACAGATGCCAGTCAAGCTTTCGACCTAGATGTCAGGGGGCGCCTCGGATTTTGTACTTACCAAGATCCGGAAAAAATTGCCGATGGGATCCGTCTTGTTTCTGATATTGAGCTTTGGAATGAAATCGCGCTGCACCAAGGGGCAACGGCTGCGAATAAACAAAGCCATGCGAAGTCTTTAAAGCGCGCATTATCAATTATAGTTGAGCGACGAAATAAAATTGCACACGAAGGGGATCTGCAACCCAACCTTCCAAGAACACCGTGGCCGATTGACACAGAAGACTTACTTCAAGTAAAAAACGTTATAAGAAACTTGGTAACATCCATAGAAGCAGTTCTTTAATTGGCAACCACGCGCGCAGCACCCGGTGCTGCGCACGTAAAAGCTTCCCATCTTACTTGCATAAAGCGCTAATCTTGAAACCGCATAATCTCGTCTCCTAGCCAATGGTTGAGCTGTAACATACGCGACTGAATTGGTTGCAGTTCATTATCAACCCATATCTCGGTAGCCTCCTTAATGGATCCGAACCCTCCGGCATTTTTTGGAACAATACCCATTAACTGGGGCGGAATCCGCAAACTTGCTAACACATCATTCCGGGGCTGATTCTTAATTGAATTGAACTCATCCTTAGCGGCCACCTCACTGACAGGGATCAGCTGAATCCCGTCCTTCTTCCCTGTCGGCGAGTAAACAAACAAATTTCTAAAATTCCCTGGCCCCTTAGACTCTTTCAACGCTTTACGCAAAGCGTCGATATCCGCCTCGGTCTGCGCCGCATCGGTCATGTACAGAATGAACCCCGCATGACTCCCATTCTCGTAATACTTACGCCGAAACAACGTCGCCGACTCATTCAACAGTGCCGACTGCAACGCACAGATCCATTCCAGCAGCCCATAAATCTCCTGGTGCAAATCCGCCTCGCGCAGATGAAAAATACTCCCCGGCTCAAACGCGCGTTCATTCTTCCAGCCCTGCACCTGGTAGAACTGCCCCTCCGGCCCAACCCGCATGTACTTCGCCAACGACGGCACCAGTTGCCTGGTGCTGCCCAGCACCGAACGGCGCTTTTCCAGATAGCCATTGCCCAGGCACAGAAAATCCAGCGCGAACTGTTCAAAAGCCGCCCGGGACAGCATCGGATGCGGGATAAACGTCTTGCTCAGCAGGTTCCGCTTGAACATCAACCCCGAGTGCAGATGCACGCTAGCCCCCACCGACCGAGCCAACCCGTTAAGCGACAACGGAGGCTCATACCACCGCCCGTTAAACCAGCATTCCAAGTAATCAAACACCTCCCTTCCACCCAGCACTGGCGTAGGCTCCCCGAAACTGAACACCTGAGTACCCGCACTAGCAGCGTCGAGGGTGGTCGGCAGTAGCTCTTGGCTGGCACGTTGTTCAGTCATGTGAAAATCTCCATCCGCCCGGTATTGGCAGCGGTCTGCCCTTCGAGCGGTTCGTTGTGCAATGCGTGAAAGAGCGCCCAGGCCAGATCGGCATGACCGGTGTTGTCGTTGCGGCCGGCGGTGTAGGTGAACTGGCGACCGCCTGCGGTGATGGTTTTGCGAATAGCCATGAGCGACTGGGCCATGTCGGTCCAGCCGGCGTCGAACTCCAGCCGGCCCTTGTGGATCACGTCGTAGGCCTTCAACACGAGGCGGGTTTTCACCTCGGGCGAGTAGCTGAAGGTGGTCACAGCCGGGAAGAACTGGCGCACCAGCTGAGCCACGCCGCTGCCCAGGCCAGTAACGTCGATGCCGATGTAGGTGACCCAATAGCGGTCGCACACGCCCTTGATGGCGGCGGCCTGGGCGGCGAAGTCCATGCCGCGAAACTGGTGACGGGGGACTGTCAGAAATTTTGTGTTCGGGCATAACATGCTGAAGAGGTGCATGTATGCCAACCAAAAAGAAGACGGCCTTGGAGGCCAAAACCGAGCTTCCTTCGATCCCGAAGGAGCTGATTGATCAGTTCGTCAAAGGCCCAATGACTGCCGAGGCGATTCAGGATGCGTCGATGGCCTTCAAGAAGGCGCTTATCGAGCGAGCCCTGCGCGCAGAGCTGGGCCACCATCTTGGCTATCCTCAGGGCGCGGAGCGCCCTGAGGAGTCTAATAACCAGCGCAACGGTAAAAGTGGCAAGACCGTTTTGACAGACGACGGTCCGCTTCGTCTGGAGATTCCCCGAGATCGCGATGGCAGCTTTGCGCCGATTCTGATTCCCAAGCATGAGCGGCGCTTTACCGGTTTCGATGACAAGATCATCGCCATGTACGCTCGGGGCATGACGGTTCGCGAGATTCGCGCATTTCTCTTGGAACAGTACGGTACGGATGTCTCGCACGACTTCATCAGCTCAGTCACCGACGCGGTGATGGAAGAGATCGGCGCTTGGCAGCAACGACCGCTTGAGCCGATGTACCCGGTCATCTTCTTCGACGCGCTGCGGGTCAAAATCAGGGAAGAAGGTCTGGTCCGCAATAAGGCAATCTACTTGGCCTTGGGCGTACTACCGGACGGAACCCGCGATATCTTGGGCATCTGGATCGAGACAACGGAAGGCGCCAAGTTCTGGATGAAGGTCTTCAATGACCTCAAGACACGCGGCGTCGAAGACGTGTTGATTGCCGTGACCGATGGCCTCAAAGGCATGCCAGAAGCCCTGAGCGCGGTGTTTCCTGAGACGACGTTGCAAACCTGCATCGTGCATCTGATCCGCAACAGCCTCGACTATGCAGCCTGGGACAAACGTCGGGAGCTGGCCAAGGCTCTCAAGCCGATCTATCAAGCGATCAACGCCGAGGCCGCCGAAGTGGCTCTGGACTCATTCGAAACCGGGCCGTGGGGCAAGCAGTACCCGACCGTCGTGGCTGCCTGGCGACGCGCCTGGGATCGAGTTATCCCGTTTTTTGTCTTCCCACCCGCCATCCGGAAAGTGATTTACACGACCAACGCAATCGAGAGCATCAACGCTCAACTGCGAAAGATCATCAAAACGAGGGGACACTTTCCAACCGATGATGCTGCCACGAAGCTGATCTGGCTGGGCTTGCGCAATATCACAGCAAACTGGGGCAGTGCGGCCCATGATTGGAAAAGTGCGATGAATCAGTTCGCGATCCTGTACGGGGATCGGTTCATCAGGCCGACGTGGTAAATGAAGGTCTGCCTAACGGCAGGCCGTTACCGGCCCGCACACAAAAAATCTGACACTCCCGGTGACGCTCGAACACGCGGAATTTTCCGCCCGGCACCAATGGAGGCGCGGAATCTCTGACCCTGCCGAGAGATTCAACTCTCTCACCAATCTAGCCCGCCAGCCTTACCCTATCCCATTCCTGATAAACTCCCCGCCTCTGCCCTACCCATTCAGATTCCCCAATGCCCTTAATCACAGCCGCCCCCCAATCACTGTCCCGCCGCTTCAGCGTGGCCCCCATGATGGATTGGATGGATTAAGCGCGAAGCGTCCCGCTTTTACTACGATTAGGCACTATCCAAAACCCGCTTGTAGCAATTTTTTAGCAATCAGATCTCTACGGTACCAACTTGTCTACACCATGCCGTTGGTCGAGAATCACACCGCTAGTTAAGGTGGGTTCAGCTTGATGTGCAGAGGTAATGAAATCGGGGGTTCAGTGCTTAGCACTACCTGAATTTCCTCGCCGAAACGCAACGGTTGGTACCGAAATTGGTACGAGAATCCATACATCCTAGAGCCCCACGTCGCCTGCAAGACTCGGGCTTTTTTCGCTGGAGATAACCTCTATTCGCTTGCTTAGCGCCGGCTTACGGCTAAAAGGAGTCGTACGAATGTGTTTAGGAAATCAGAAGCTACTCAGAGCGCGATAGCGGATACCCCCAAATATCATTCACCTGGCCAGGTATCCAGCGTGGATGGAATACCAGTAGCAGGAGCGGATCCATACATAGTAGCGTTGCGCCTCTACGCCCCCAATCGGGTGAACGTGCAACGGAGCAGGCAAATGGATTTTGTAGAACGCTTGAACGCAATGTCAGCGAAGGTTAATCAGCTAGCTTCGACGATACAAACCGAGGAAGCAACAAAGACTGCTTTTGTCATGCCGTTCATTCATACCGTGCTGGGCTACGATGTGTTCGACCCATCCGAAGTCGTCCCCGAATACGTGTGCGATGTCGGCACGAAAAAAGGGGAAAAGATTGATTACGCGATCTTGAAAGACGGCCAAATCCAGATATTGATCGAAACGAAAAAAGTCGGCGAGCCGCTCAACATCAATCATGCGAGCCAACTCTTCCGATATTTCCATGTCACCACTGCGCGAATCTCCATCCTTACAAATGGCAGGTTCTATCGGTTTTACACTGATCTTGATGCACCAAACAAAATGGATGAGAAGCCATTTCTAGAAGTCGATCTGCTTAATATTGATGAGCACGTCATCCCTGAGCTTCAAAAGCTTACGAAATCCGCTTTCGATGTTGATTCAATCATCAATGCCGCAGGCGAACTGAAATACGTGGGAAACATAAAAAAAGAAATAGCTAAGCAGTTCACCCAGCCTGATGATGATTTCGTTCGTTTCTTCGCATCGCGTGTCTACGAAGGGGTTATCACCCAAAAAATTCGAGATCAGTTCACTCAGCTCACCAGGAAAGCCGCTTCCCAGTTTCTCAGTGACCAGATCAACGACAGATTGAAGTCAGCGATGAGCAAAGCCACCTTTCCCACGCTCGCCGAATCGGTCGTCGCCGAAAATCAGGCTGAAGCCCAAGAAGAGCCTGAAGACCGCATTCTGACTACGATGGAGGAGCTGGAAGGTTTTCATATTATCAAAGCGATTGTCCGGACCGTCATAGACGCAAAGCGCATAGCTAGCAGAGACACGCAGAGCTACTTCGGCATCCTCCTAGACGACAACAACCGAAAACCTATCGCAAGACTTCACTTCAATCGTAGTCAAAAATATCTTGGGATTTTCGACAAAGACAAAGTCGAAACGCGCCACCCTATTAACTCGCTGGACGAGATCTATGAATTTTCAGCCCCGCTTAAAGAGACGATCTCTTTTTATCAAGAAATCTAAGCAAGGATTTCCCAGTCTTTGTTCTGCAAGCCCAAGGGCTGGGATAACGCTAATTTTTTGCGCGTTTATGACCTCGGCGGCTTGGGATTAAAGGCCCGTATTTTCGGGCTGTAAGGCCATAACTCACCTGCTTGCGTAAATGCATACTGGGCATTGAGTGGCGTGGTTTGCCGTGCGGTTTCCCCCAAGGTTCTGGACACATCCGCACGAGATAGACCGATGCTGGCTTGGACGGATCAGACCTCCCCCATCCATCCGGCGCTTAGGCGTTTTTCAGTATTCGTGGCGCAGTAAGACCAGAATTTGGTACTTTCCGAATCAGAGACAATACTCTTCAAAAAAACCGTCCTCAGATGTTTGACTTCAAGTGGGTAGGTGTACTATGGCCGACGATTATTCGCTTTCGAATTTAATAGAAAGGATATATATCAACCAGCTCGCACTGGAGGCAGGGCTGATGGAGTTGACTCTTCATCTCGAAAGAGATGGCGCAACTGTCGCCGGGAGAAATGTAAGAGGCGCTTTGGAGGCAATCGGAGAAAATACGGGCTTTATCAAACAGGGATTAGCTAGGCTTAGGGCTCAAGAAGCCGATTAAACTATTATGATAACCTGTCTAACTCGGCCACCCCGGCAACGGAGCCGCTAGCGCCCTAGGCTGTGGATACGACATAACATATTATCGCCACCACTTCCTCAAGTCTCCCTGACCGATCATATTCAAGAGAGCAATCATATGTTAGAAATTAGTCTGCCGATCTTGGTAAAAACAGTCTCCCCCATTATAAAAACACTGACCCTAGAATGCGCAAGCATTATAAAAGATCACAATCTCAAGTGGGACGCCACAAACTCCATAAAAAAACTATCGAAGATCCTACTCAACATCAACACTGTAAAAACAATGTGGTCAAGAGATAAGGGTGTATTGATAAGCGATTTCTACTACCCTTCCCGCATTTCAAGAGGTCACTCAGAAATTGGTTCCGACCCAAGTAAGTTAGTTTTTACAAACACAGTATTAGAAGGAATTGTAGGCCAGGGCAAATCTATTTTTATGCGACAGCTATGTAACTATGCCGTGGAAAGCTCCCTAATACCAGTATTCATTGAACTGCGCATGATATCGCAAGAACGCACACTAATGAGTCTTATTATAGATTACTTGGACGCAGCCGGCATTCAAGGAGGCAACCACATTTTTCACTACCTCGCCGACAAAAGTAAAATTGTTTTAATTCTTGATGGATTTGATGAAATACCTACAAATTCAATCAACACCACCGTATATCACATTTCACACCTTCAAAAAGTACATGACAACCTTAAAATAATTGTTTCATCTCGACCAGCTCAAGCGATACAAAATCTAGCGGGATTTGAAACGCAAACTCTGGCACCACTTGACGAGAGTGATTATGAGAAATTCTTAAGAAAACTTATTCCGGACCCTATTACGCTTTTCAATATTCAAGCTGCAATCCTGGAAGCACCACCTAACATTAAAGGAGTAATCACAACCCCACTTATGCTCACGCTTCTAGTACAGGTTTATCATGTCGAGACCGAGATCCCGGCAAGCTTACCGGACTTTTATGACAAGCTTTTCAATGCTGTCTTTATCAAACACGACGGAATCAAACCGGGCTTTGAAAGGGAACGCTATAGTGGGTTACCCCCTACAAAACTGCAAAAATTATTCGACGCTTTCTGCTTTATGGCTTTACAAAGCGGCGTAGGCCGAACTTTAACAAATAAAGAATTTAACGCCGCCTTCAACAAAGCAATCAAGTACACACCTACAGCTATCTGCGAGCCAGATGGCTTTAAAAAAGATATCATTACAGTTGCCTGCCTAATGCTTAATGACGGCTTTGAACAAACCAGCTTTTTGCATAAGAGCATTATGGAATATCATGCCGCTTCTTTCATACAAAATTCTAACGATGGATTTGCAAAAACATTCTACCAAAAAGCCCCTGAAAACCTTCACAACTGGTCAGAGACATTGACCTTCCTTAGCTATATAGACGAATTCAGATATGGCAACGCGTATATCCTTCATGAATACCCCCCTGCTTTGGCCAGGCTAACGTCAGCACTTGAACAAAGAACACCTGAAGCGCTAATTGAATATCTCAATTCTGAAATACCTGACTTTACAATACACCTCGAAGGAAACACACCTACTTTATTCGCTACAGGCGGCAGTAGCCGCCAGCATTCATTTAGCAATGCTATTCTTGGAGCAGTGATCGCAAACGTACAATATGAGTTCGAATCCGCCTCAACAAAAAATATTCAAAATGCCATTCGCGAAACACCAAAAACCCGAGGCGCTATCGGTATTAATATTAAAGCAATGGTGAAATACTTCGGCCATCAACTGTTATGGGAGCGATTATCATTGATTGAAAGCGACCTCATTGAAAAAATAAATAAATACCAGACAATTGTTGATGACGAAATGAAAAAACATGAAATCTTCGGCTGATTTTTTCTGGATACCTTCGCAGGGTTCCGGATATCTCCCCCCTAAGGCAGTTTGATTTGGATGGGAGGGTTTCGCGGAACAAAAAAACGCCTCGGCGGGCGGCTCATGGGGGCATTGATCATCGACAGGACACCCGCCATAGCTGGTCCAGCCTGGTCGTGTAGCTCTGGCTCATCATCTCCCGACGCATACCCCAGTCAGGGTTGACGGGTACGCTGGCTGATCTGAGTGTCCCCCCACCCCATCGCCCGTTGATCTGGTCCAATACCGCCATCAGTTTCGTGGCGTCGGTAGGCTGGGAGGTGGCAAACAGGTCGTCGGTGTACTCGCCTTGCTGACAGAGGCTCATCAACAGCACCTCAGCCTTGCTGTACTTGAAGCCTGCCCGATAGACCCGGTCAAGCGCATCTACCGCAGCCTTGGTCAGCAGCCGCACATCGTCGGTGGGGTACGGCATGTCAATCAGAACACCGTTGGCGTACTTCG
Source organism: Pseudomonas sp. P105 (assembly GCF_032614175.1). NCBI lineage: Bacteria > Pseudomonadati > Pseudomonadota > Gammaproteobacteria > Pseudomonadales > Pseudomonadaceae > Pseudomonas > Pseudomonas sp. P105. The sequence goes on along the minus strand of NZ_CP126693.1, from coordinate 2,133,292 downwards.
CCTCCTCCGGGTTGAACATGCCTGTGCGGATGCTGACGCGGATCTTCTTGCACAGCGACTTCTGCGCCCTGAGCTTTTCCGAAGCACGCATCATGTAGGTGGCTACCGCTTCCTTTAGCGGTGCTAGCTCCGTGAGCCGCTTACCAAACATCCGACTACAGCAAATCTCCTGCTTCGGCGGGTCCGGCTCATCCAGCTCCAGACACGGCGTGCCGGCCAGCTCGCGGGCGGTCTTCTCTATCACCACGCTGAACTTCTTGCGTAGCGTCCATGGGTCGGCCTTCGCCAGGTCCATCGCCGTCTTGATACCAATGGCATCCAGGTGAAGTTTCATCTTGCGACCGACGCCCCAGACCTCGGACACATCGGTGTTACGCAGCACCCAGTCACGCTTGAACGAGTCGCAAATGTCAACCACGCCGCCTGTTTGCACCTGCAGGCGCTTGGCCGTGTGATTCGCCAGCTTTGCCAAGGTTTTCGTGTGAGCGATCCCAACCCCGACCGGAATGCCGGTGCAGCGCAGCACCTGGCTGCGGATCTTCCGGCCGAGGGCATCCCGGCCGTCGATGCCGGTGAGATCCGCGAAGGCTTCGTCGATGCTGTAAACCTCGACGGCAGGCACCATTGATTCAATGAGGGTCATCACGCGTTCGCTCATATCCCCGTAGAGCGCGTAATTCGACGAGAACGGGACGATGCCGTGTTTCTGCAGCTTGTGCTTAATCTGGAAATACGGCTCGCCCATCTTCACGTAGGGCTTGGCGTCGTAGCTGCGGGCAATCACACAGCCGTCGTTGTTGCTCAGCACCACGATGGGCACGCGGGCCAAGTCCGGGCGGAACACTCTTTCGCAACTGGCGTAGAAGCTGTTGCAATCGATCAGGGCGAAAACAGGTTGGGCTTTAGACATGGCTGCGCACGCTGCAGGTAATGACACCCCAGATGATCAGCTCGTCGCCCTCGAGCACGTACCTCGGTGGATACTTTGGGTTCTCCGACAGGAGAATCACCTCCTTCCCACGAATGCACAGGCGTTTGCACACAGGTTCGTTGTTCAGCAGCGCCACGACGATGTGGCCATGCGCAGGTTCCATCGCACGGTCCACGACGGCTAGGTCCCCTTCAAAGATCCCAGCGCCTTGCATGCTCTCCCCGGCGATAGAAACCAGGTAGACATGCGGAGCACGAATGTTCAGAACCTCATCCAATGAGATGTGCGCTTCGATGTGGTCCGCCGCCGGGGACGGAAACCCGGCAGGCACTCGAAACGAACACAAGGGCAGCTTCAAGCCACCCTCGGCAATAGGGCCTAGAATTGAAAAGCTCATGACGCACGATCCAAATACTGTACGAACATACAGTTAACTTTGTACAAGTTTCGCGGTCAATTTGTATAGGAAAAATCTGACAGGCGGGACAGCTCATGTGCGGGAGATTCGTGCAGTACGAGGAGATGGCGGTGTTTATGGAGGAGCTAGGCCCTCAGCGGCCATTGTTCGGCGGGTACGACGCGGAGCCGATCAGCCGGTACAACGTGGCTCCGACTACCCGCGTGCAGATCCTGCACAGCACATATGCAGGTGTTCATATCACGCCAGTGAGGTGGGGATGGGCGCCCTTTTGGGCGAAGGGGAAACGTCCAGATCCCATCAATGCAAGGATCGAGACCGTTACGACGGGAAAGTTTTTCAAACAGCTTTGGCCGGCCGGGCGCGCACTGGTGCCCAGCGAGGGCTGGTATGAGTGGGTTAAAGATCCAAATGACCCGAAGAAAAAACAACCCTATTTCATCCGATTGAAGGATCAGAAGCCAATGTTCTTTGGGGCGCTCGCACAGACCCGTCCAGGTTTGGACGAGCAAGACGGCGATGGCTTCGTAATCATTACCGCGTCATGCGATCAGGGCATGTTGGATATCCATGACCGTAGGCCGCTGGTGTTATCACCTGAGCAAGCGCGGGAGTGGCTTGACCTGGATCTTAGCCCAGGGCACGCAGAGGAAATTGCAAGAGACCGTTCCCGGCCGGAAGCCGATTTCGAATGGTATGCCGTGGGCAAAGAGGTGGGGAACGTCAAAAACCAGGGAGCACAGCTGTTGCTCCCCTGGAGTCTGGAAGAAAATTAAGCCTGACTACGTTGATCCAGGAGGCGGGCCGCCTCTGGGAATCCCACCCAGCGTGCGTTCTGGTCCAACCCTCGCCCAGCCAGCACCACGCCGGCCCGGTGATTCAGATCCACCTCCCCGCGTGCCACCGCCGCCAGCAGCTCGGAGGGGAAGATGTTCAAGTATTTGTCAGCGGTTTCGGTTTCCATGGTCTTGGTCCTTCGTTTGCGTGACCACAGTAACGCTCCAGCGTAATCACATAGCAAGCGGATCAGATCGAGCGTGACAACCATTAAAACAGCCCTCCCAACGCCGCCGGCTCCCAGTTCAAGATCACCAGCTCACCGCTGACCTCAGCCTTGCCCTGACGCTGGTTCGTGTTGCTGTACCGAATGTCCAACGTCTCGAAGTGAAAGCCTTCGAACACACGACGGATGTCCGGGTGGTCGTTGATGCTGACCATTACCTTGCCCTTGCAGCGGCGCATAAAGTCAGCCATCCGCTCATAATTCTCGAACGGGAAGTCTACGCCATAACCTGCGGTCTGCCAGTACGGCGGGTCCATGTAGTGGAACGTATGAGCGCGGTCGTAGCGCTCAGCGCAATCAAGCCAGGGGAGGTTTTCGACGTAGGTGCCGGACAGTCGCTGCCATGCGGCCGAGAGGTTCTCCTCGATCCGCAGCAGGTTGATGGCCGGGCCAGTGGTCGCGGTGCCGAACGTCTGCCCGGTGACCTTGCCGGCAAAGGCATGGTGCTGCAGGTAGAAAAACCGGGCGGCGCGCTGGATGTCGGTGAGGGTTTCAGAACGGGTCATTTTCTGCCACTCGAATACCTGGCGGGAGCTGAGCGCCCACTTGAACTGGCGCACGAATTCTTCCAGGTGGTTCTGCACGACGCGATAGAGCGTCACCAAGTCGCCGTTGATGTCGTTCAGGACTTCAACCGGGGCGGCCTGGGGTCGCATGAAGTAAAGCGCGGCACCGCCGGCAAAGACTTCGACATAGCATTCGTGAGGAGGAAAAAGCGGGATAAGGCGGTCGGCCAGGCGGCGCTTGCCGCCCATCCAAGGAATAATGGGTGAAGTCATTGAAAGCAAGACCTTTACTGTATAAATAAACAGGTGCTAGGCTCGCCGCGCTTTGTGCACGGAGCAAAGAGCCTCGGCTGGACTTGCAGGGATAATCTGCGGGGACGGCGACCGCTCCGGATGTTGGCGCATCTGGGGCGGCCGCTCTTTTTACCTTAGGATTTCTATGGGCAATGCATATTGTTGAACCTAGCAATATCGGGCATTATTGGATCCGATTTACGGTTTTATGACGGAAGCAATTTTTACTGCTGCCGCCTACTAACCGGTTGGGTTGCCGTCCACTGTGCCGGTCTCACACAAACGGCAGGTCTGAACCAGCCTCCCCAAATCAACCGCAATTAGGGACGGGTGGCAATTTTTGGGAGGGATACGATGAGTATTTCTGAACAAAAAGGTTCAGCAGCTTTAGCGGGACGCCTCACGGCGTTCGGTGGCGTGGTCGGAGTGCTATGCATTCACGGCTTGGGTCCAGTAGCCGCTGTCGCACTGTGCCTCCTGGCCGCCTTCGTGCTAGCGAAAGTCTAAAGCTAGGGTGGTCACGCACACGGGCGTGGCCACTCGAACTTTTCCCTCCCCCAGTACTTATAATTACCAACCGATGTTGCGCACGTACGCCTGACAAGCTGCCAAGGCTATCAACCCCCGGTCGCCGGCATCGGTGATACCGATAATTCGTTGAGCATGCGCCGGGTCAAGTCGGGCGCGTGTGGCTCCATGAACCACGCCGCCGGCGCTGGTGGAGGCTGGCACTGCACAGCCGTTAGCGGTATCGGTGGCGTCGAGTAGGACTGACAGCCGGACATCAGCAGTAGCGAGGCGATCACGCAGGCGATCCTGATCACGTTGGGCATCTGTTAGGGCTCGATAGTGGGTTTGGTCATTGGCGGCCAGTTGCTGTTCCAGGGCCAGGCGCTTGTCCTGCTCGGTACGCTGCAGCGCGGCCGAGGCCAGGGTGATCTGGTTGAGGGTTTCGATGTGGAGCCGGGCTTGTTTTTCGAGCTGCTGACCGTATCGCCAGCCCTGAACCGTCCAGGCGATGGCTGCCGAAACGGCGACCAAAGCGCACAGTAGAAGCCCGGCGACCAGCACGCGGTATTGCAGCGGGATCAGGTCGACGAGACGCATAGCACCGCCCTCGCCCGCTCCCACAGCTGCAGACGATCTGCCAAGCCGTTGAGCCCGCCGTTGATTTTCCGGGTGATCATTTCGAACTCATTACGATCAGCCAGCACGTTCAGTTCCCTGATCCACCAGAACCATGCAGCCGACTCGGCCGCCCATTGGGGCAGCTCCAGCAGTTCGGGCGTGCGCAACAGGCGCTCGTCTCCGAACAGCGCCAAGCTACAGCGCAGGTAGTTGTGGGCACCGGTAACCTGGATTAAGCCGCGACCGCGATAGCGCTGGCCATCGCCGTCGGGCTCGGGGGTGTTGCCGAGTTTCGAAGCCAGCGTACCGGTGTCGTATTTGCTGAGGTATTGATCGCCTCCCAGCTCCCGCACGTACTGCAGTTGGCCGGACTCATGCCCAACCTGGGCCAGGAATGCCGCCTGCCGCTTTGGCGTATCGATCTGTCGGTGTGCCATGGCGGCGTTCAGGGCCGATACGAAAACGCCCGCTTGGCGGCGGGCGTTGGGCATGATGCGCTGTAGTTGCTGCTCAGTGAGTGGCATGGGGGCTCCAAAAAAAATCCCGCTCGATGGCGGGTTGCGGTTGTGTTTGAGGGTGGTGCTGAGTGCGCTTAAAGCTGGACGACCTTGACCGGCTTGGCTTCCTTCTTCTTTTTCTTACCTTTGGCATTGGCCTTGCCCTTCTTGCCGCCGTTGCACTCGACGGTGGTGGTCCAGCCACTGGAGGTGAACAGTTGCTCCACCGCCTCAGCCAGGTATTCACCATCAAGCCCGGGCTTGATCCCCTGGACAATGATCGACCGCTCGGCAAATACATCCGTGCGGCCGGCCATTTCCAGGCGAACCCCTGCGCTGCTGCGATTGAACGCAGCCAAGCGCGCCTTGGCGGCCTGCTCGGCGGCTGACTTGTTGGGGTAGATATGCCGGTCGGTATGGACCGCTGGCAGGCCGTTCGGCAGGTCGTCGTTTTCCAGCTCGACCACCTTAAGCGCGCCGGATTTTTTATCCTGGTGCTTAGTGCGTACGGCCTTTTGCGTATTGCGGTCGCCGAGGCGGAATTGATAGCGGCTCAGATCCGCACGCCTCAAAACCACAGGGCTCAGGTTCTTGCCGCTCGCGGTCTGGCCGCCCTGTCGAGGCATGACCAACAGCTTGCCGTCGGCCAGCTTGGCCGTGCAGTCATATTGTTTGGCAAGGCGGGTGATGAAGTTGTAATCCGACTCGTTGAGTTGGTCGACTCGAGGCACTTTTGTTTGCACCGGGCACACCGGCTGCCATCCATTGCGGGCTGCCACGTCGCGGACAATCTGCTGCAGGGGCACGTTTTCCCAGGACCCGCTGCGCACGGTCTTGCCGCTGCCACGCATGTCACTGGCTTTACCACGGATCACCATCGTGTCAGGCGGCCCCGACAACTCGATCTCGTCGACGGTGTAGCGCCCCAGACGGGTCAGGGCCTGACCGGTATATCCCAGATAAACCTCGATACCCGCCCCCCGCGTGGGCAGCGCAACCGCTTGATCACGATCATCGATCCGCAACTCGAAGTCATCCGAATCCATGCCCGGCTTGTCCGAGGTGCGCAGACTCAATAATCGATCATTGATCAACGCGGTGATGTCCTTGCCGTCCGCAACGATGCGATAGGTCGGCTTCATGGTGATACTCCAGAAAAGAGAAACCCCGCACGGGGCGGGGTTCGTGAGGTGCGACGATGCTGGTCAATCCCACAGCTGGATATCCTCCAGCGTCTGCGCTGGCAGATCCGGCAGCAGGATGATCACACCAGCGCGAAACGGTTGAGGTTCATCGGCCAGGCCTTGATTGGCGGCAAGCACAGCCTCCACCGTGCCATTCAGATGGCCGTAATAGTGATGACAGACGGTGTCCAACAGATCCCCGTCAGACGTTCTGCAGGTCGTCGCCATAGCTCACAAACTCCAGTGAAAAGGATTGCTTACGCGGAATACCACCCGCGAGCAGGTTACTTTGCTCTTCCTCGATGTTGAGCAGGCACCAGGTGCCGAGCACTTCGCCGTAGCCGGTGGTTAGGTTCACCGGCTGCAGACGTCGCCCGATGGTGCGCAAGGTGTCCAGCTGTTTGAGCCCACCTTTGAAGCCCGGAAAAATCGCACCCTTTAGGCTGATCTTGTCCTCTCCCTGGCCGACCGCCTGCTGGGCGATGCTGCGTGTCAGCCGTTCCTGGCCTGCCCAACGAAACGACGTCTGCCGACGTAGCTCCTCGAATGCCGCCGTATCCAGGTTGAAGTAGTACGGCTGCGCGTTCGGCTCCAGGGGCTGCATGATCAGCAGGTGCGGGAACGGCTTCACCGCCTCGGCCGCAGGTGTCAGCTGTGGGGCAAATGAACCCGTGGGCATGATGTTGCTCAGCGATGGGCTCACCTGGCCAGCGATGCGATTGATCGCCGCACCCGCCTTGCCTGCCTGTTCCTTGAGCGAACCCAGCCGCTCTTGGACTTGGCCGGCTGCGGTGACGGCTTGGTTGTACTTCGCCGCCACCTGGCCCACGGTGGACTGCGCCGCGTTGATGGCCCGCATGGTCCGTTGCACCTTGGCGCCGATGGCCGGCCCAATGAAGGGCACCCCCTCCAGCTCCGAGGCGGCGCCGGTCATGTCGCTGATTGCACCATTGAGCGGGCCCAGCATGCCATCGAGGCTGGTACGGCCAGCCTCCCCCGCTGCAAGTAGTGATTTGAACACCGATTGCAGTTGCTCCATGTAGGCCATGGCACCTCCTTAAACGTGAGGGGAATCGAACAACTGACTCGACGCTTGGCGGGCGGCCACGTCCCGGGAGAAGGACTCCATCAACTGGCGCAGATGCGGCTCCAGGTCCCGGGCCAGCTGCGCCGGGTCTTTTACATCGCCTTGCACGGTGATGGAGACTTGCGGCGAAAAGCTGAAAGCCTGCTCAACCTTGGGTGGCACCGACGGAGTTGGCTCAGCTGGTTTGGCAACTTCGGGAGGCTTGGCCTCCTCGGCCTTACCATCACTACCAAACCAGGACTTACCCAAGAAGCCGCCGATACTTTCGCCACCCAGGCCACCCAAAGCGGCACCAATTAAGCCCCCGATTGCAGTACCGATGACCGGCACCACCGAACCAATAGCGGCACCTGCTGCGCCGCCGGCCAGTGCGCCCGCCAAACCACCAGCGGCACCGCCATAACCCTCGGCTTTTTCGTCTTGGGTCGTGGCGTTGAGCGCGGTATCCAAGACCCCCACCCCTGCATCAAGTACGTTACCGCCGGGGATACGTTTGGTGGCTCGGGTGACGCCCCTGATCGACTGAACCGCACGGCCGAGCGAGCCACCGGACGCTGCCTCCGCCGCAGCAGCCATAGGCGCAGCAGCCAACAGCCCCACCTTTGGCATGACAGACATAGCGGCAGGGGGTGACACGGCCGGAGGACTGGGCACCCGGGCGGTTAATCGCCGACGCGGGGTGGTCCCAATACCGGTACGGCGACCTCGTCGGCCACGCTGACGCCTGCCGGAACCGCCGCCAGGATTTGCACCTGGACCAGAACCAGCCCGGCCTATTGCATCAGCGTTGACGACAAACACACGTTGCGGCTCATTGCTGCTCCCTGCTGCAGGATCGTTGCCGGCCCCCATCAACTTACCGAGGACTCCCAGCCCCTTATCCACCGTCTTGATACCGGTTTTAGGAGCCTTGGCGACAGCGTCACCCAGGGCGCCCGCGCCTCGTTCCATCGCCCGGCCGCGACTGATGTTGTACAGCCCCTTACCGATCTTGACCGCGCTGGCGGCGGTCTTGAGTGCCAACAGGCCGGCGGTGATGCCAGCGATGCCAAGCACCACCGGTTGCGAACCATCCGAAAGCTTGGTCAGCCCACGCACAATTGAGGTCAGCCCCTGGGCGACCGCATCGGTCGCCGGGCGAATGGCGTCCCCCACGCTGCGCATGCCATCGCTAACCGCCTGGCCCAGCTCGTCCCACATCTGTTTCGACGTTTCGCGCCGCTCGGCCAGGTTCTTATCGAGGATCCCGCCAGAGGACTGCGAATCCTTTTTCAACTGCTCGTACAGCGACTTGTTTTGCGAGTAAGCCGTGAGCGCCGCCTTGACCTGCATGTCGGCGAACAGGTCACCGGTACGCAGGGATTTCTCCAGCGCATCGAGCGCCGCCTTGGCCTTCTCCGGATCCGTCTCCTTGCTGATCTTGGCCTGGGCCTCGGCCATCTTCGCGGCCTTCGCCGGGTCGGTGGCCTGGATGTATTTCATCGCCAGGGCGAAGCTGGACTCCAGGGTCGACATGCCCTTTTGAATCCCAGTGCTCAGAGAGCCTTGATAGTCAATGCCGGCATCCTTGTACGCCTTGACCACATCCCCCGAGCCGATTTTTTCCATCCAGTTTTTGAGGTTGTTGGCCGCTTCATCAGAGCCACCGGCCGTTTTCATCTGGACTTGAAGCATCGCTCCCAGAGAGCTGACCGCTTCCATGCCGGTGCTGCCGTTTTTCTCCATACTCGCCAGCAACTGAGGAAACCAACGGGCCATATCACTGGCCTCGAAGCTCCCTGCCTGCCCTTGGTAGGCGATGGCTTCCAGGGCTTGCTGCATCACCTTGGGGTCATTGATTTTGGCGTTTTGCTGCAGCGCCATGATCATACTGGCCGTGTCGACGCCGGAGGCGCCCTGGCCGATGGCAAACTTCGCCGCCGTCGGCGCGTAGGCCATGGCCTGCTTGAGGTCCATACCGGCACCGACCAGCTGGTTCACCAGGTCCGCCACGTCGTTACGGGCCATGCCGGTATCGCGAGAGGTCTGGATTACTGTCTGGCTAAGCTGTGTTTCTTGCGGTTTGTTGACCACATCCGCCTTGATCGCGATGTCGCGGATGATCGCCTGATAATCAGCGCTGACCTTGGTCGGAATCGCCGCCAGGCCTGTGGCGACGACACCCTGGCCAATGCTCGACGTGAGCCCTTTCTTGCCGGCATCGAGCTGCTGGTGACCTTTGAGCTGCAGATCGGCGGCTTTAGCTGCACGGCCAAGGCGCTGGTACTCCTGCCCCAGCCTGCCTACCTCCACTCCCTGCTTGCGCAGGGCATCAAGGTTGCCGTTGAGCTTGCGCAACAGGCCATCGGCCGAGGCTGCACCGCTGTCATGCGCCCGCTTCCATTCATCGCGCAGGCGAATGGTTTCGCCAATGGTGCTCTTGAGCACCTTGGCCTTGTTGCCTTTGTCCTCCAGCTTTTTGATGTGGCCTTCGACCGTGCGGAAGGCAGACGCCATTGTCGAACTGACAGCGCCGCCAATCACCAGCGATAACGCCAGCTTGTTTGCCATCGTCTACCCCTTGTTTCAGTCTGAGAGCCACCAGACCATGTCGGAGAACGGCATGGACAAGATTTCAGCGGCGGAAAAATTCAACTCGGCAGCTAGACGCTTAGCCAGTTGCTTCTGCACCTTCGGGTTGAAGTTCATCCTCTCGCACCAGGCGAAAATAGCCGGCCTGTATGCGGTTGAAGTCCTTCAGCGTCAAGGCATCCAGATCCTTGGTACTGACTTCGGCCAGGGAGGCAAACAAATTCAAATCTTGTTGTTCTTCATCATTAGGCGCTGTTTGGCGGGCAATGCGAAGGTCACGTACGGTCGGTGCTCGGAGGCTCAGCGTATCGACACGCACGCCATTGGCTTCAGATGGCACAGTCAGTTTCACGGTGACGCGGTCAGCGGCCAGGGTCATCCAGCTTGGAATTGCGGTACTGCTCATAGAGGTGTGTCCTTAAACAGAGGAACCGCCGCCCGGCGACTCGCTAGGCGGGGTATCAAGGGGGATTAGAGGCCCAATGCGGAACGCTGAGCGGCCAGTTGATCAACGCCATTGATTACACGGCGCATGCCGATGGGGTCGATCTCGTAGACGGTTCGGCCGTCCACTTCGAGCTTGTAGTACGTCAGCCCGACGGCATGTTTGATCTCGGCCTTGTCGCCTGCTTTCCAGTCACCCATGTCGACCTCTTTTAAGGTGCCGCGCAGAGTGACGATGACCGGTGTGACTTTGCCTTTGAGCCCTTTGTAGGCCCCCCGGAACGTACCGTTGAACGCCGTGCCGTCGGCCAAGCCAAAGAATTTCAACGACTCACGGCGCACTCCCGTGGTGGTGAAATTCGCTTCCTGTTTTTCCATGCCCATGTCCAGCTCGACCGGCGCGTCCATGCCACCGCCGCGATGCTCCTCCATCTTGAGCGTGAGCTTGGGGAGCGTCAGGCTCGGCACATCGCCCTGGAAGCTGACGCCGTCGGCAAACAAGTTCAGGTTCGCCAGGGTTTCGGGAATCATTGCCATTGAGGTCGCTCCTTAAGCGGCGGTGTCGAGGACTTCGGTCAGCCATTGGTTGGTGACCTCTACGCGGAAGTTGGGGTTTTCGGCCGGAGGTACATCGGTGAAGCGGATGTTCCAATACACCTTGCCCTGCTCCAGCTGGCTGGCCGTGTTCAGCTCAGGGTCGGCAAACACCTCGAAGTTGATGATTGCGCCTTGGGCTTTCAGGTCGCGCATGAAGGCTTGCAGCCCCTCGGTCACGTCCTTGATGTACGTCGCGGTAATGGAACGGTCGACCGCCCATTTGTGGCCGTACAGAATTGCGTCCATGACGATGTCCATGGTTCGCACGCGAGTCACGAACGCCCACTTCGGATCGCTCGACAGGGTGCGGTTGCCCCACAGACGGAAACCATCGTCACGGATGATCGTGGTGATATTGGCGTTATTGAGCAGGTTGGCCCGGCAGGTTTCGTCACCGTCCAGAAACTCAATGGGCCGCGTGGTGCCGGTGATGCCGACAAATTCTTTGTTCGAAGGCGAAGCCCAGAAGCCGTATTCGCTATCGGTCCAGGCGAACAAACCCGCCACCCAGGCAGAGCCCGGCGCATCGACCGTAGCGTCCGCTGTGGTGTCCCAATACTGCACACCGGGATCGACCAGATACGCCCGCTTGGCACCGAAGTTCTCGGCGTAAGCCATGACGGCCTCGTCCGTCGTATTCGGGCCGTCGAGGATGGCAAGGCCGCGCAGCTTATCTGCCAGTGCAACCAGAGCCGTACCGACCGCTAGGGTCGAGCTGTGCTTGGGGGTCACCAGCAGCCGCGGCTGGGCGTTAAAACGGCTTTTACCATCCAGCAGCGCTTGCAGACCGGTACGCTTACCGTTGGCCTGCACGCCACCGATGATCGCCGAGATTTGTTCGGCTGGATTCTCCAGCACGGCCACACCACAGGCCACGATCACCGCCTTGGCTCGGATGTAGATGGCCTTGCAGGCTTTGGTCATTGCCGAGTCGGGCCCGAAGGCGGCCACTGCTTCGCGTTCGTTGGTGATCATCACCAGGTCATTCGGCTGTGCGCTGTAGGCCGGCGCCGGCACAAAGGTGTCAACCAGGCCAATGATCGAGGATGACGGCAACGCAATAACACGAGCACCGGTGTCGACGTTCGTGACGGTCACGCCATGAAAGAAGCTCATAGATTCTCCAGATACGAAAAAGCCCCGCAATGCAGGGCCTTGAGTGGGTGAAGCGGAAAAGAAAACGCCCCGTCAATGCGGGGCGTTTATTCGGTTTGAGCATCGACCCAGGCCGGCGCAACTGGCCGATGCGCACTAACCGGGAAGTCCGGAGATTGCGGCCAGTCGCGAAGAGACTGCATGTACACCAGTAGCTCGCCGAACTGCTCGGCAGTGATGGTCGTTTCTCCACCTATCTCTTGCTGGTCACGGTGCCGCTCTCGCAGCCACATGACCGCCACCAGTTCACCGTCACGCCAGGAGCGCTCAGCGCCCTCAATCTCAGCGAAGGTAAGCGGTGGCAAATCAACCCACGTAGGCCGACCACTCTCGGAGCCAAGCTGCTTGCCTTCTGGCGGGGATTGCTTCCAGTAAATCGCTTGCTCTTCCTCGGTCAGCAGGACTGCGTCCGCTGGCCAGGATTCGGAAGAATAAGTCCCGTCAGTCTTCCAGGCGGCCGGAATGAAGCCGTTGGCTGAACTTGAATAGTACATAGCAGATCCTTAGTACCCGATGGCGAAAAACCCGAAATGCCCGAATGTCCCGGAAGAAACGAATCGGCCGGAAGAATTGGTAAAAGCGGTCATATCGGTAGTAATGGTGTAAAACGGCGAACTATTGGTGTAGTCAAAGCCAATGGCTTGGCGCACCGCATTGGGGAATAGGGTTGGCCAGGTGACTGTATGAGCTGAACTTGTTGCCATGGCCTCCCCCCACTGAATGATCAGCCCGCCCGGCACATCCGGGATTCGAATGTAGTCACTCGCCGCGAATGTTCGTTTAGGGAACCACGCAGCTAGAAGCGCCAACACCCCGGCCGGGTTAGATATAACGTTTTTCAGAAGGCCAGCTACTTGCTCGGAGGGCGTGCCAAATCGCGCAGTTCCTTGATTGATTTCGGTTGCTTGACCAGCTAATACAGCCAGCGCCGCGATATCAATGTTTCCCTGATTGATCGGTGCGTTCCAGGCCTTGATGCACCACATAACCGCCAAGTTGCGCGGTCGCGAAGCACCTACAACAAACGCGCTTGAGTCAACAGATGATTCAGCCGGAGCTGTCGCGCTTGGGCCAACAGTGTTAACAAGGACCTCGTTCACACCAAGGCTTTGCGCACCACCATAATCACCTGCGGTAGTGGCATCCCATCCAAGGCGCTCTTTTGCCGCCTTGTCCGCTGTGACGCCATACAAAATGCTAGACGTGAAGCGATCCACTGACGTTGTCGCCGCCTTCTCCATATAGAGATAGGAGCCCTTTTGAAATGTGCCAATCGCGCGATCAGCATCCACGCCGCGCCCATGGTCCCAGCCGCGCAAAAACTCGCCGCGCGATTCCGGCAAGCGGAAATTGCCGACGCCCTCGTCGCCCTTGTTAAAGGCTGTACCGAGAAACGCCGCCAGATCGGGATAGGCCGCAATGCTTTTGACGCTACCATCGATCTCCAGAAAACCGGGCGGCACTTTGTTTACCGGAAAGCCCACCATCGTGCCGACCGGCAGGGCCGAAGCCTCCGCGATCAGCGCGTCAACTTGCGCCTTGGTGTAAGTGTCCGTGATCCCCATCTCTGCCAGTGTGTCCGGGTTATCACCCGACACCACCACGCCGCGATTATTGACCTTAACGCGGGTGAATTCGCCGGCTGTTTTGTTCGCAGGCAGCACTTCCAGAATGGCTGCATCCACGTAGGCCCGGGAGGCCAGCACAATCGCCGGATCGATCTTGAGCTGAATGTTGCCGGTACTGGTGACGATGAAATTCATGCGCACGATTTGCGTGCGACCCGAGCCTTGCGACAGCAGCGGTTTGAAGCTTGGCGCGCAGTTGGCCACCGCCACTAGATCGCCGTCCGCATCGTAAAGGCCAATTTCGCGGATCCACTTACCGCCCTCATCGGCCGGAATGATCTGCTCGGCAATGATCACCGCCGGGTTGACCGGGTCGATCTTCAGTTGATTTAGCGGCTTGCGGCGCCACTCATTGAGCAGCTTGGTTTGACTGGCCGATGGGACCGGATTGGGCGGATCGGCCAGCCCGTTCGGGTTGGCATCACCCACGCCCATTTGTGTGATCAGCCAGGGAATGCCGAGTGCATCGGCGTTCGCCTGCTTGGCCATCCCCACGTTCGTGAGGATCGCGAAAAACTGCGAATTCGCATCAATCATAATAAACGTCCAGGGTGTCTATGGTGTGTTCGCGACCGACCACGCCAAAGCTGCCGGTGACCTCGATGTCACGCATGACGGGTGGGTAAACGTCGATTTCGTCGCCCTCGTAGAGGGATACGGCGATATTCAAATCGCCTTGGGTTTCTAGGCTGATCGCCAGCCCGGTCAGATGGCGGCTCACCGGTCGAGCGTCGTCGATCAGCCACGTCAGTTCCTGATAGGTTTCTTCGCTGATGCCCTCATCAGAAACGCCGATCTTCAAGGCAAACGTTCCTGGCAGGCCTACGGGCTCGGTCTGAAACCACTCGACCACCTCAATCAGGTAACCGAATGGCTCTACCACCCGGCGCAGGGCACCTATGGTGCCTTTGTGGGCATGAACGTAGAACGCCGAGCGAATGACCGAGCGCTTGACCTCTTCAGGCCAAGTGTCATCCCAACGGTCAACCGACCAGGCCCAGGCCAACTGGTACAGCAGATGAGCCGGGCAGGTGTCCGGGTTGTACAAGGTTCTGAGCGGTACCTCGGTGGTTTCGTCGGTGGCCACCTCGATAGCCCTTTCGAGCTGGGTGCTGTTGAGCGGAAGCAAGCTTTTCATCAGTCACCTCGCGTTACGGTAAAACCCGAGCACCAGGCCGCCTGGGCCTTGGTCGGGCGAATATCCTCCCAGCCAGGGATTTCAACGCGGGCTACGCCGCTGAGATGTAGCTGCGCGTCAATGGCCGAGCGAGCCACCTCGACACCCAAGCGGCGACGGGGATTCTTCCAGGCTTCCAGGCGGGCATTGCACTCGGCCAGAATCGCCTCGTTTTCCGGACCGGTACCGGTCAGGTACACCACTGCATCTATCCGATAGGGCAGGATCTCAGCACTCTGCACCGTCAGCCGATCAGCTACGGGGCGCCGGTCGTCATCGCTGAGATACGCGTCTACCTGGGCCAGCAGTTCCGCGCTGGCCGTCCCTTCGCCCTCCAGGGACAACACTGTCACCACCACCTCAGCCGGTGCTGGGCTTTCGGCTGTGGCATCAGCCACCAAGCCCGATGCGTTACGGGCATGCAAGATG
This sequence comes from Pseudomonas sp. P105, assembly GCF_032614175.1. Taxonomy (NCBI): domain Bacteria; kingdom Pseudomonadati; phylum Pseudomonadota; class Gammaproteobacteria; order Pseudomonadales; family Pseudomonadaceae; genus Pseudomonas; species Pseudomonas sp. P105. The sequence continues at coordinate 2,118,183 of NZ_CP126693.1, read as the reverse complement.
TAGCTGTTTCGCGGGCCGGCCGTGGTCAGCCCCTCATATACCAGCTGGATCCGCTCGCGTAGCGCGTCGTATTCCTCCATCACGGCAGGTACCGGCGGCACGGCGATCAGGTCTTCGGCTTGGATCACGAGACGTTGAAGGCCCACGTTGGCCGCCAGTTGTTCCAGATCGGCGCCCGTGGCATAAGCCAACAACAATGCCTTGGCCCCGTCATTGACCCTCGCCCGGTTTTGCATACGACGATAGGCTCCCAGCTCCAGCAGCTTGGTCACCGGGTCGCTTTCAAGGAGGGCGGTCCAGTTGTCGCCCATGTACTCGCGGAACGTTGTCACCTCGCCCTGGTACAACTCTTCAAAATCCAGGCTTTCCAGCACTTGCGGCGCCGGCAACGCTGAAAGATCAATAGTGCTCATGCGCTTACCTCCAGCACCACGCCGTCACCGATGTAGGAGCCCGTCAGTTGCAGGGTGATTTGACCATCCACAACGGCAGTGACCCGGACCCGCTCAAGCTTCAAACGTGGCTCCCAGCGTCCCAGAGAGCGAGCCACCTCGGCCTGTACTGCGCTTTTCCAGCCTTCGTTAACTGGCAGGTCGACATAGCGGCGTAATTGGCTACCGTATTCCGGCCGCATGCGGCGGCCGCCAACCGGTGTGCTCAGAATGTCCTCGATGGACTGCCGCAAATGCGCCTGGCCGGACAGCGGCTGCCCCGTGCGACGGTCCACTCCGATCATGGAATTACTCCGTCAGCAGTTGCATATCCGGGTGCGCCTTGAGAAAGGCGTATTGATCATCGCCGCAGGCTGTGACCTGGCCGGCGATGACCGGCAAGGTGCTGTCGTCTGGCATGATCAGCGTGCGTGAGGTGTACCGGGTGTCGCGGAACACTCTCGCCGGTCCGATGGGCGCTGGGGACTCGGTTTGGACGGGCTCAGGCAACGCCGTGTCGACAGTTGTCCGCCCGGTCTCTGTTCGCGTTTTGCTCATATGGGTTGCTCCAGAAATGCGAAAGCCCGCACGTGGCGGGCTGTGGATAAATGTCGGAGTCAGTGTTTGTGGTTCGGCGTGTTGCCACCGGTATCGATGATTTTCCCGCCGCCGTTGATATCGCCCGTGACCTGTAATGGGCCGTTGATCAGCACATTGCCGGTCAGGGTGATATCGCCTGCCGTGGCGTTGATCTCGCTGTCCGTTACGACCACTTCGGTTCCGCCGACTTTGATGGTCACGGTACCGCTTGGCACGGTGATGGTGTAGGTGCCGGCCTTCCAGTCATAGACCAGCGAGCCACCATCATCGAAACGCCACACCTCGACGTGGTCGCGGTTGTCCGGAGGTGCCCCGGCATTGCCATACAGACCGGGGATAAATGTGCCCTGCGCCACATCGCCGCTGGCACTTACCAGAGTTCCCTGCTCTCCCATGCTGGGCGCTCGCCAATGACGGGCTTTGCCGGCGGCGATGCTGTGCCAACGCACCCAGGCGCTGACCCAGTCCCCATCCGAAACCCGACACACGGGCGGCGAAGCGGTCAGATCCAGCGCGACCACATAACAATCCTTTACCAGGCCGGCCAGCATGCGGTCATGCTGTGCGCTGGGGTAGCTCATGCCATTTCCTCCGGTGACTGATAGCTTCCTTCGCTGCCAGGCCCCGTGTCAGGGCTAAAACCCCAAAGCAAGGTTCCCGGTGGCTGATTCGGCCATGGCCACTCTTCCTTGCCTAAGTAAATGCCCTGGGCCCACTCGACGACCCACACCGCATAGCTGTCGAGCTCCGGCCGGGTCCAGTCCTGTGATGCCTGGATGAACTCTGCAGGCTCGACCGCCAATCCCCACGTTTGCATGCGCAGCACAATAATCAGTTGAGCCGCGATGAAAGCCGCTACCTGTTGGCAGTGCTCGTGATCGCTGCCGACGATAATGCGTGCTTCGAAACGCGCCTCGACTCCGACTTCGCCAGTGCCGGGGTCCCGGCCGGGCTCCAGCTCGACCAGCTCAAGCACAACTGCAGGGATGGGTACGTGCTGCAGCATGTCGGGCATGGTGCAGATGCATGCCAAGCCGGGGATAGCCTGGGCGATCTGTTCTTCAATGGCTGAGTAAAGCTGGTCGAGAGGAATGTTGGGCTCAGACATGGGCTGATTTCCTCAAGTATTTTTGCAGCTCGAAATTCATCTCCTGCTCCAGGATCTCAAGCAGTCGCTGATGCGCACGACGCGACCATTCCTCAAAGTGAGGCCGCACGTCGTCGAGCGATATCTTGGCCTTGGCCAGTGGATAGCGGCTACCGTTCTCGGCAATCCAGCCCGAACTTGGCCCACCGCCGCCTGACACGTCACTGTCGGGATAGTCGCTTGCTCTGAAGTGTTTACTGGCGGTACGAATCCATATGTCAGGCGCGCCGCCATAAACGGTCTTATAGAACGCCCCTTGATACTTGCGACCCGCGACAGAGACGCCAGAGCGTCCCTGTCGTACCCGGCCTGCGCGACTGGCCTCAATGGGATTGACGCCAAACCACAACTTGGCTTGCTCGTTTGAGTTGACTGGGTAAGCCTTTAGTCGCTGACGCACAGCGGCGATGGCGATTCGAGCTTGCCGGCCTACCGCTCGTGCAATGTGAGTACGCAACCAACGCAGCGTCTTGTTAAGGGCTCGCCGTTGAGCTGCACGGGCGGCTTGTGGAACAAGAGCGGCAAAGTCGGAGAACGCATCCTTATCAGCTTGAGCCAGTTGCAGCGTGAACAGACCGGAACTGGCCGAGGATTTGACATGACTGCCGACGCTCATCGCACCTCCCGAAGAATCAAGTTGACCCAACCGGTGCCATCCGGCTCACGTTTGACGATGACATAACGCCCGCCACCGTCTTCTGGCATCAGTTGGACAGTGATTAACTGGCCATCCGAAATGAGGTGGGCATCAACAATACGGACGGCGAACACTGGCTCGCGTATACCGGTATTGATCCTTCCCAGCTTTGGTTGCAACCAGGGCGCCGAGAAGAATCCCGGCACCGGTAAGTCGCGACCGTCGACCAGAGCCTCGTCGCCCAGGACATCCAGCAACTGCGCATCCATCGCTGCCACCTGGTAACGGAAAGCCATCAGCTATCTCCGTCATCCGATGCGGCGGATCCGGACTCCAGCTTGCCGCGCTTGGCAATGACGCCTTCTTCGAGCAACAGATCCCGGATCTCAGTGCTGGGCGGAACGTACACTTCACCTTTTCGCACCAGTTTGGCACCGTCCTGCACACAGCCTTCGATCACTACGTACTCAACTTTCGCGGCCATCTCACACCACCTTTGCAAAGACGAAGGCATTCGGCTCAAGCATCCCGGCCAGGGCTGCGCTTTGCAGCTTCAACCACCGTGCGCTTGGATCCTGAGTCACCCAGCTTTTAGGGAAACGGGCCGCTTCGACGAGGCCACTTTCAATGGCTTCGATGTCCTTGATCGCGCCATACAGCATCGCGTTTCGAGTCGAGGTCGAGCCCAGCATCAAGCCGCCGCTTGGCACCATTTGCTGCTCGTCACCCTCATCGTCCAGGTACCACTCGTCGTAAACGTACAGGTCGATGCCGGGGTCGTTCAGATAGCCAAGATAGGTCACGCCATCTGGCAGCTCTTCAGGCTTGATCACGCCCATGTCCACCCGGCGAGAGTTGAGCTGCTTCAACACTGTCTCGTTGCGCTGGAAAGCATCCTGGGCTTCACCACTGAGCACAGCGACGTTGCCGGTGCGCCCGGAATCCTTGGCAATCTGGCGCTTCCACTGCCGCAAGTTGGCAATAGGGTCGGAGTCCGCCGTGTTCCAGCGCCCTGCCCCCAGCACGATTTTGTGGCTGTCCTCCATCAGAAAATCGATGGTGTCATCGACGCCATCGCCCAGCACCCGAACGCGCCCAGTGCTCAGCGCCTGAGCGCACATCCACTCTTCGCGGCGAGTGATCTCGTCGTCCAGGTCGATCAGGTCGCGTCCCAACTGCTCGCCCGCTCGCTCCAGCGGAGTTCGCGAGGAGAATGGGTTATCGCCGGCTGCACGCTTGAGGATTTGTTCTGCCCGCGTCTCGCGCTTGGGCTGGATGTAGGGTGGCTTGTACGTTTCAGAACTGAAGCCGTTGCGCAGCGAGACACTGCCGGGCAGCGACGGGTGTACGAAAGGCGCCATCTTGCGCTGGCCCTTGATGATGTCGATGGTTACAGCCTCGGTGCCGAAGGTAACGGGGTTGCCGCCGTTGAAGAAAGTGTTCATCAGGAAGCGACGAGGCGTGTTCATCTGCTCGACGGCTTCGAGCATGGTAAGGGTGTCAAAAATGTCGGTCATCAGGTGCTCCGGTCAGTGGATGAAAATGCAGAGAGGTCGTAGGGCGGCTTTGGCTGCAGCCAAGGTCAAGCCTTCACCGAGGTGGAGCTGGGAGCCCAGCACTTGGCCTGTCAAACGTATGGGCGCGCTCTTGGCCCCTCCTGTGGTGTCTACGTCCTCGTCGAGGATGGCCGTGGGCACCTGGGAGCCGTCTTCAGCAGCGGCTTTGCACAGCACGAACTCTTTCGAACTGGCGACCTGCCCCAAGACAGAACCCCGGAGGAGGGTCTGGCCAGCGGCGATGAAGCCGGTGTCCATTGCAATGGGAAAGTCACCGGCAGAAAGGTGGCTCGGCTGGTAGGTTTTACGTTCCGGGTTGCTCATGAATGTCTCCTGTCAGCGGCGCGAAGCGCCAGCAACGATTGCGCTGACGGCGGCTTGGCGTTCGCCTTGCTTGCCATCACCGGTTGGGGTTGTAGCCGCCACACCCTGGGCATCGCTCTTGATGGCCGGCAGGGAGATCCCGCGATCCTGGGCAGCCTTGAACAGTTGCAGGGCAGTAGCCTCGACCGTGGTGCCTGCATCGATAGCCGCTTCGATTTCCTTCTCGAAGCCTTTGCTGGCCAGCGCGTTAATGCCCTTGATGCGATCACGTTCTGCGGCGGCGCCTTCGGCTCGAATGGCGCCGAGGTCAGGCTGCTGGGCCTGGGCGATTTCTATGGAGTTCGGATCAGTGCCGGCGGCCAGCGCAGTACGCAGCTCCGCCGTGGTATGGACGGTGGTCATAGTGGTTTTCCTTGGGACAGTGATGGCCGGTTTGGCCAGTTCGGTGATGAGGGATTCAAGCGAGCCCAACCGATGGGCCAGACCCGACTCAACAGCGGCGGCTCCGACGCGTAATCCGCCGAAGTCCCCCATTGCGGGGACCTTGGCGGCGTCGGTGCTCAGGTTTCGCGCCACCTTGCCGACGAAGACTTCACCGAGGGCATTCACGGTTTCACCGATCTTGGCGCGCCCTTCTTCGGTTGCGAGATCGGGCCGCTTGTTCGGGGCGTTGCTGCTAACGATCTGATAGCGTTTACGGCCGTTGGCAGCGTCACTTTCAACGACAGCCTCAACGACAACGCCGATGCTCCCGGCCAGACTGGCTTCATCGATGACGATCTCGTGCGCTGCCGAGGCGATCCAGTACGCAGCGCTCGCCCCGATGCCACCGATGTACGCGACGATCCGCTTGCGCTCTCGACCCGCGAATATCATCTCGGCCAGTTCATTGATGCCGGAGGCAACACCGCCTGGGCTGTCGACGTTGAGCACAATCGAACGGACCTTGGGATCGTCCAGCGCTCGCTGGATGTCCGTGCCCAGGACCTGGGTGCTGGTAGCGCCACTGATTTCAGTGAACATGTTTGCGTAGCGAAAGATTGGCCCAGTGATGGGAATCACCGCCACGCCGTTTCGCATCGTGACTTTACGGGTATCTTCAAGCCGCTCGCCGCGCCGGGTTGCCAGGGCCATCGGATCGCCCATGCGGTCGGCGATGGTCAACAAGTTATCCAGGGCGTCAGGAAGCATTAGCCAGGGCTGCGACGCAGCCAGCTCAAGTGCTCGAGGCATATTCAGTCCTCTTCTGATTTGGGGTCAGGCGGGTTTTCTAGCCCGCCCTTGGGCAGGGCCTGCAGGTTTTTAGCGCGGCGTTGCTCCACTTCCCGTACACGCTGACGGAACACTTGCTGCCAGGGCTCGCCGGTCATGGCCGCTGTTTCGAGGGTTTCGTTGCTCACGCCGATTTCGATGCGCTTACCGGCCGCGTTAGCTTCCTTCAGCTCATCAATAGCCCCACGGGCCGGACCGATCCAAATGGCCTGACAGTAGGCCTTGCGCTTGGCTGGGTCGCCGTAGCCCGGTAGGTCGATCAGGCCCCTAGCCACGGCTTCGTCGATAATCAGCTCACGGCTTGGCTGGCAGAAATCACAGGCAAGCCACCAACGACGCAGACTGTAGAAACGCCAAGCCTGAAGCATGGCGGCGCGGGCCGCGCTGTAGCTGCTGCTGTAATGGAGCAAGAGTTCTTCAAGTGGCAGCTCCAGGGCAGCGCCGATCTCTTTCACCACGGCGGTGAAGAAGGGATCAAACTGGGCATTGGGTCGACCTGGGTTCGCTACGACTGGCTCTTCACCAACGCCGAGGTCAATCACGGCCCCCTCGCCTAGGGCCAGCTCGCCATCGGTGGTGTCATCGCCTTCAGGGCGCTCGTCCGCCAACGCAGTCATTGGCAGGTTGCCGGTTGGGAAATCAGAGCTCTTTTTGATGAACACCGTGAACATTGCGGAGATCACGGCGGCCATAAGCTCCGCGCTGCTGTAGCGCTCCAGCTTTTGCAGCGGCTCCAGCACAGGCGCCAGGTAAGGAGCCCCGCGCTTCTGACCTGGACGTTCCTTGTCCGCCAGGACGTGCAACACACGCCGTCGGCCTGTCTCCTCACCGAACGCGGTAAGTCGCTCCCAGCTCAGCGGCTTGCCGGCCAGATGCTCGCCGGGATAGCCAGTGCAGACGTGATAGGCCACGGGCGCGCCCAGCGAATCGAACTCAACGCCATCAACCAGATTGACCCGGTCCATACCGCCGTTCGGATTGCCGACCCGATCCGACTCGATCAACTGTAGTCGCGTGCTGAAGACACAGCCCGGACGTTCCTGATCCGGGCTGGCAACCAACACATCACCAGCGACCAGCGACGACACCAAGACCAGGGCTTGCAACTGGTAATGATTGAGGGTCGCTTCGGCATCACACTCTCTCGGATCATCGGCATACAACGACCAAAGCCGGTCCAACCGGCCATTCAGATCGTCTGCCTCCTGTTCGGTAAGGCCCAGGGCCTCATGGTCCACCTGGGCGCGGCACACCAGCCCGGTGCCTACGACATTGGTGCGCAACCGGGTGATGGCAGCGCGGGCTATCAGGTGGTTACGCATGGCGTCCCTTGACCGGGCCACCAGCATTCGCCGCTCGCTCTGATTGAAGTCTCGTCGCGGACTCCCGAGGCCAGGTATCCAGCTGGCCATGCTGCGCAGCATGCGCGAAGCGCCTCGCCAGCGAGTTTCAACACCGCCGCCACCGCCCTGAGCAACAATCTGCTGGCCGTTCACCGAAGCCCTGGCCACCTTAATGGCCTCGCGCATCAGCAGATCGGCCGGGCCTTCACGCTTACTGAATGGCCACATGATCAGATCCCCAAGTACGAGACGCGATTGCGGCCTCGGCCACGCAGCGCCGCCTGTTCGTTGGCGACTTGCTCGGCATATTGCTTCTCCAGCAGGCGCAAGCTGTTGAGCTCTGCCAGCTGTACTTCACGATCAGCCCGGCGCAGGCGCTGACCTTTTTTCAGGACGTCAGAAATTGCCGCCCTAACTTCAGCTAGGCGCAGTTGTGCGTCAGTCATGGTTGATTTCCTTAATAGCCCGCTCTACTGCGGGTGCCCCGCCCACGAGCGACTACTCGGCGCGGTACCGGTGCGACCGGTTGTTCGGTGTTGAACAGCGTTGGCTGCATCAGTTGCTGTTCCAACTGGTCCCACTCATGGTCACGTAGCAGATGAGTTTTCAAGCTACGTGCGGCGTGCAGGGCATACACCTCGCAGTCCAGGGCTTCGTTGCGGCGCCCGGCTTTTTTCTGCCAGACCATCTTGCTGGGGTTACGCGCATGCGGCGCCAGCACTTCGTTGGTGAGCTGTTCGTAGTAATCCGAACGGATCTCGCTGTACCAGTGCATGCGTCCCGGTCCGACACCCTTCAAGCGGAGACGACCATCAATCAGCGTCTTGGCCTTGTGCGTGCCAACGATGTGTACCCGCAGGCCATATTTCGCCGCTTTGGTGTTGTCCTGGGAGGTGTCCACAGACTGCGGTGGTTTGGTAAAGATTTCCTTGTCGCGGCTGTCAATCGACGCGCCCTTGATCGCCATGATGTTGAAGCGCTGCCGATCACGGACATAGCTGTAAACGGCATCGCTGGTATTACCGTCCGAGCTGTCGATGCTGACCGCCGACACCGCGAGGTGCGCGCCCCCCTCGGTAGGGATTGGCTGAGCGATGACCCGATCCAACTCCTGCCAGACGCTGTCGTGGGGGTCGATTGGGTTGCCGTGTAACTCGCCCCAATAGAGCCGCCAGGACTCTTCGCCGCGCCCCCATCCGGTGATGACCAACGCCAGACGATCACCTTGCACGTCCACACCCACGGTGACCAACAACACGCCCCTTGGCGCTGTCAGCTCGGCGTAGGGCTCGGCCCGTTTCTCCAGTTCATCAGTCTTCGGCGCGTCGCTTTGGTACTCGTAGCTTTCGCCCTTGGAGCTGTTCACAAAGGCGATCATCGGACCGATGTTGCCTTGCGCCGCAGCGTGTTCGGCCTGCAGCTTTTTCTCCATCAACGCCTGGAAGCGCGACCCCCAAAAGGTGGCGTACAGCTCATTGAGGATGTAGCCAGCGATGCCGCGAAACTCAGCCGTGGCCTGCCACCGTCCGTGCTTGAGGTTGGCGTTCTTCTGGTTGTCGTCCCAAATCGCGCCGCAATGTGGGCACGAATAGAACGCCCTCTCTGGCCGCTTTTTGCCGTAGACCTCGTGGTGATACTCCGGGTCCTCATCGCAGTGAAGGTTGTCAAAGCTCAGCGCATGTTCCTGGCCGCATTCGTGGCATGTCACCAAACCGATGCGCTTGTCCGACAGTTCCAGCTCCGCATCAATGGCCGACAGGCCTTTGATCGTTGGGGTGCCGCCAATGATGATCTTGGAACGGCGAAAGGTTTTCAGACGCTCCTTGGCCAGTTTGATGCTGTCGCCCTGCCCGCGCAGGTTGAGGTTGCAGTCGTCGGGCTCTTCAATGGCTACACGCGGTACCGGTGTAGATTTCACGCTGGCCGGGCTGTTGGAGCCCACCATCTTGAGGAAACCGCCAGGGAAGCGCTTAAAGTCTTGGCGCTGCTGCAACTTGCGGCTACGCAAGTCGACCTTCTTGCGAAGCCGTGGAGTCGCCTCAATCATGGGTTCGAGCTTCTCACCCACGTACTGCTTGGCGGCTTCGGCCTTGGGAAACAGCACCAGGATCGGCGATGGATCGATGTCGATCCACTTGCCCAGGGCATTACCCAGAACGCCCGATGTCCAGGCAACCTGCGCCGACTTGCGGCCTACGATCTCGGTGACCGCCGGATCATCTAGCGCCTCCAGAGGGCCGCCGGGCCAGGTCAGGTGAGGCGTGACGTTGAAGCGATATTTGCCGGGGCGGGCTGACTCTTCTGGCGCCAGCCAGCGGTATTTTTCCGCCCATTCGATAATGCTCATGCGCGGCGGCGGTGCCCACTTCCGGCAGGCGCCGCGCAGCGCGTTAATCGCCGTCTTTTTCAAGGCCCTCCGGATCGTCCGGTTCGTCAGAATCTCCATCTGACTGGGCATCATCCTTGTCATAGTCTGACAGCCTCCTCAGGATGGTTTCGATGGGGTCGGCGATCAAACGCTCGTCAACTTCAACGCCGTAGCGCGCCGACAATTGTTCCGCCAACTCATCCGGAAATGAATTGAGCAGCTCGACTTTGGCTGCCGTGATCATTGCCTCGAAGCGTCCGATCAGATCCGCCGCGATTACGACCTCGCCCAAATCCTTGGCCAGCGCCAGCTCTTCACGATTGGCTCTGACCCGGTCGAGCCGGTCACGGGAGGATTCTTTTTTGCCGTTGAGGGCGGCCTGTTGCATCAGCCACTGGATCACCGCCTCGGTGTCGTATTGGTTTTCGTTACCCCGGCCCAGGCCGAACTCGATTACCGGCATGCCGTCGTTCTGCCAACGGGTCAGCGTGCGTTCATCGCGGCCGACAATCTCGCTCAACTCGGCTTTTCTGACTGTTCTTCCCATCGCTAACCCCTTGAAAAGACGGACATCCCTGCAAAAAACTCAGCTGCAGGGAATCCGCGAGTTCGGTAACCCGTGTAGGGGGCGGGCCAAGGGGAGGACCCAGAAAATACCCCTACCCCTGCCCCGCGTTGCTTGATGCCTCGGTGACACCCAATCGTTTCGCTACCCAGCGTTCGTACAGGCCAATCGCAACGTCGGCGCCGGCCATCGCCGTCAAACATCCCAAGGCGCCCGCCGTCCATATCGACATGCCGGCGGCGATCATCAACATCATCGCCGTCACCCCGCAGGCGATACAGGCACCGGATCGAAGGGCGAGGCGCCGCAGCAATGCCCAGCCCCGCGCCCCGTCCTTGTCGGCCCGCCACATCTCCCCCGATACGCCGCCAACCAAGGCCAGGAGAATCACTAACCAGATCGGCATCTCTGCCAGTGCTTGCTGTTCGTTCGTCATTGCCCCGCCCCTTAAACGCAAAAACCCGGCGCAAGGGCCGGGTTTGGTGTGTAGTGCCTGCCGCTTTATGCGGTCGCACCTATCGAAGATGAGTACTTTTTACAGGTCGATTCCGGTGGCAGCAAGCCGGTTTTAATGCCACCCCATCAATAAGGGGTCAACGCAAGGTCAATGTGTGGGTAATGCACGGGTAATGCGCGGCGGGGCATAGTTATGGCGGCTTCCAGCGCCTTTGGCGCCGTCCTTCCTGTCCCACTATCCTTTGTCGAAGTAGGACAGCTACAGGCGCCTAGAATCGGGGCCTGCCCCGCTGTCCTACCTTATTTCCTCTTCTCTCCCGTAAAGAGAAAAAGCTAAGGGCACGCGTGCGCGCCATGGGCGCGTATGCGCTCCCGCTACGCTCACACATGGGCGGGACATGCGGGAAGGTTGGACAGTAGGACAGCTCAACAACAGCGCGGCCCGCGCTTGTCCAACTGCATCAAACAACAGTGGGACAAGGCGAGCCGGTTGGACAGCCACAGACGCAGAAAGGATCAAGCAGCGATCCCCATCAACAGCCCATATATGCACAGGTGCGCGTCGTGCAGGCGCTGGTAGTAGGTGTCGCGCCCGCAGCCGCAGTGGGCATACTTCAAGCGCATGTCGGAGTCCTGGTTGCAGTAATGCTCCCGCACGATCTGTTCATGCACCGTATCGAGATGCTTGGTCACGATCAGCTCGATATCCAGCGAACCCTCCAAGGGTGCCCGGAACGCACGTCGACCTCGAATCAATTGCCCATTGCTCTCCATCATCATGGCAACCATGTTCCCTCCGGCAAGCCCGCCGGCACTTAGGTCGCTGTGCAGCTCTTCGGCCCATTTGCGCAGCCGTGCATCAATCTCCTTAATCATCGAAACAAGGCTCCTCGACCGGCCGCACTTTCAGGTTCGATGCACTGCCCCAATCTTGTGGTTTCTTGTAACCCCAGGGCCGCACGCCACTCTTAGGCAATGCTGATAGCCGGACCTTGCGCCAACCCAACCGGTGCATGATCGCTCCAACACGCATCTGTTCAGGTTTGCCCCAATGTCCGTAGTCCAGCTTCAAAGCGCCCAATAGAATGTCGGTGCCGGTCGCCGTCTCTCCAACCTGATAATCCTCGATCCAAGTCAGGATGGGGCCTTCCCACTCGTCCACCACAAAGCGCTCTTCCTGGGCCTCAGCGAACAATGGCGCCTCCTCCCGGTTGACCCACCAGATATCGCCGGACTGATAGCAAAACATCGCCTCGGCCCACAGCTGGTCGCGGATCTCGCGCAGTTGCTCCAGGTCGACCTTGGTACATGCCACCGGCCAATAACGCCGGTTGCCCGTGGCATCCTTCAGGTACTCGTCCTGGTTCGTCGTACCCACGAAAACACACTGGCGTGGCACGTCCATCGTTCTGCGGCCATAGCTCTCGCGGTAGGTATCCGTCGAAGCCGAGAAGAACTGCTTCGCCTTGGTGGACTCGGCCTTGTTGAAACTGTCCAGCTCACCCAGCTCAACGATCCACTTGCCGCGAATTGCCTGGAACCCGTCCTTGTCGCCCAAGGCGAAGGGGGTATCCATAAACCAGGCACCTCCCAGCACCGACATGGCCGTGGACTTACCGGCACCCTGCGCGCCTTCGAGGATCATCACCGAGTCAGCCTTGCAGCCCGGCTGCATCACCCGGCCGACCGCCGAGACCATCCAGCGCTTACCCACCTTGGAACTGTAATCCGTCGGGGCCACGCCCATGATGTCTGTCAACCAGGTGTCGAGCCGGGGTACCCGATCCCACTCCAGGCCATTGAGGTAATCACGAACAGGGTGAAAGGCATGGTCATGTGCAACAACACTTACAGCCTCGATAACGCTGCTCGCCTTGACCCGCAGGTTGTACTGTTGCGCGAGCCACTTCATGACCAGCATGTCATCAATGTCAGCCCAATCGCCGACACCGCCGCCATACGGGGCAGCACGCAGCTTGACGATCTTGGAACTGAACGCACTGAAGCCAATCACACCGGCCCAACGTTCGTCGTTGCCCAGGATCAGCTCTACGTTTTGCATGTGCGCGATCAACATGCCGTTTTCCGTGCGGGCCAACTGGTCTTTCCAGCCACCCGCTGCAGGTGGCTTGACCACCGCCAGAACCTGGCGGCGCACCGCCTCCAATCCTTCAGCACAGTGCAGGTCGTTGAAGTCAGTCCACTTGTCCTCTCGCTCCCCCGAAAAGATAGGGCCGACTACCTGACCACCTACAACCGTTGCAGCGTTGTTGGCTTTCTCTTCACCTGGGTTCCAGGGCTCGCCATTTGGGCGCTTGGTTTTCCAGTCATCATCCCGGCAGATGATAAGTGGACGCCCCGGGAACCGCTCGCGCATTGCCTTGGAGACCGTCATGAGGTTGCCCGCATCAAAGGCAATGGCGACCGTCAACGAGGTAGCCATGTGCAGGCTTGCACCGGTGGCGTAGCCCTCACACACCAACACTGGCTCGCCCGGTTCAGGGTGCGGACCAATGAGGTGGAAGGCTCCCTCCTTCGCCATCCCATAGGGCCAGTAAGACTTGTCGCGGCCAGTGTCTTCTTGCTTCTCGGGGAATATCACTTGCAGTCCGACGATCTGGTCCCGAGCGTTTTGCATGGGCACCAAAACCGCGCCGGAGCGCGGGGCATAACGAACGCCGAGGCCTACGATCTGCTTTCGATCCAGATAGGCGCTACGACCCTTCTCGGGCATCCGCTTGAATAAACCAGCAGCACGGTTAGCCGCTCGACGGGCAGCGTTGGCAGCCTTCTCGGCGGCCTTGCGCTTGGCCTCCTCCTGACGAGCGCGCATGACTTCACGCTCTTCAGGTGTCATCCGGCCGGGCTTCACCTTGATCTTGTGCGTTTCCCCTGTACGCCAGTCGCCGAACGCACCGAAGATCAAGGTTTCGCCCTTCTCGGTGTGGTGCTCGTGCAGAACGTACCAGCCGTTTTTCTCTTTGCCCTTATCCAGAGCGGTCTTGCATCGAGTCAGCTTGCCGTAAATCAGCGGCTGCGCGGGCTCCAGACCGAAGTCCGCAAATTGATTCAGCACGTCATCGAGCATGACGAGCCTCCCGCATCTCATCGATGGACTGACAGTTCACACACTGCGTGCAGCCCTGCTGTGCCAGTCGCCGTGCCTCGGGGATCGGATCGTCACAGCTTTCACAGAACAACAACGAATGCCCAGGCAACGCCGGCTTGAACGCACTGCGCGCAGCAAGCGCCTGATCGATGCGCTCCTGCACCAAGTCATTGGCAAAATCAGCAATATCAGCCACGGCCGTCACCCCGCGTTGTCTGGTTGACGTACGTGGCGCGGTTGAACAAGCCCAGCAGCCCCTGGATACCTCGAAACACCTGCAGGCGGATCGCGGCCAGCTCGTGATCGCTGACCACCCCATCGCCAATGCTCTTAGCCCAGGTGTCGGCCAGATCGGCCACCTGGCGAAAATACTCGGCAAGACCGATGGTCAGGGTTTCGGGCATGTCAGTGGTGTACACCTCAGACAGCTCATGCCAGATCGTATCGCCGACCAAGGCATGCACCGCATCCAGAATGCGCCTGTCCTTTGTCAGCTCGAGGATCTCGCCAAACTCTTGAATGTTTACCGAGTGGCTGGGATGCGTGGGGGACAGTTTGTGCTGCAGCGTGGTGGGGTTTCGGCCGGTGGTGGCGGCGATTGCAGCGGCGCCGCCTGGGTAGTCCCGTGCGGCATGGTAAAGCGCCAGATCGAGCGGCAGGACTTCCCGCTGTGCTCGTTCAACACAACTCAGAGCGATTCGGCTCATGGCATTAATCCTTAAAAGTTGCCAGTGCCGCGCGACATGCAGTGGTGATACATTTGCCGCGTGGCTTGAAAGGGCCCAAACGCCGGCTAGATCTTAGGGATCGATACCGGCACCGTGCCGGGGCGAACAATCCGTTGTTCACCCCTGGCGCAACAGCTGCCCAATCTGTGGTGGAAAAGGCAGCAACACCAAGGCTTCCGAGCCTTGGGAAAGCGCGATAAAGAGAGGTGGTTTGCATGTGGTGTGCCCGCCTATCTTTATCGCGACCCGACAGCGCTGTGGTGGTGCGTGCCGGGAGGAACTGGGCGACCTTTGGGTCGCCTTTTTTCTAAGCTGCGCGGGCCAGGACAGGCTCCGGAGGAAACACATCATCAAGCGTGCAGGTAGCCCCGAGTCGATTCAGTGCAGCCGTTATGGCGCGACAATCACTCAACCCAGGCATCCGATTACCTGACTCGTAGTTACTCAATCGAGCCTGCGTCCAACCCAGTACCTGCCCCAGATCTCTTTGCTTTATTTGTGCCTCTTTCCTGAGGCGAGCGATGTTATTCATGGAATTGACTCCTCTAGTCAGTGCAGAGAATAAACACATTACGTGATTTATTCAACACGATAAGTGAGAAAAAAATATTTCATTACGTGATAAAAAATCCCTATGGATACTTTAGGCTCACGCATCAAGCGACTTAGGAAACAGAAACGCATCAGCCAGAAGGCCTTAGCGGAGGTCTGTGGCTGGTCGTCTCAATCTCGAATAGGTAACTATGAGAGCGATCTCAGGGAGCCAAACCTGATGGACCTTGCCCTTTTAGCCCCTGCATTGGGGGTGACGGTGGCAGAACTCATAAGCGGCACGAACTCAACACAGTCGGCTTTAGCAGGACATGAAGATGCGTCGATAGCTGTATCGAACTCTTCAGATGGGGCGGCAAGGCTGATAGGCCCCGCCAAGACAGGAGTGGTGCCAGTGGTAGGCACAGCGAAACTAGGGATGGACGGCTATTTTGAAGCCTTGGACTTCCCGGTAGGTCACGGTGATGGCTACCTGCATATTTTCAGCGATGACCCAAATGCTTATGGCTTGAGGGTCATCGGCGACAGCATGCATCCGCGAATCAAAAGCGGAGAATACGTCCTGATAGAACCGAGTAAGGCCTATGTTACCGGCGATGAAGTCATGGTTCAGACTTATGACGGCCGCTCGATGATCAAGGAGTTCATCTATCTACGTGAAGGCGTGTATCGGTTCGATAGCGTCAATCAGGACCATAGTCCATTGCACCTGGACCAGCACGAAGTGATGAAGGTCCATCTGGTTGGTGGCATCCTTAAATCATCACGCTTCACGCATGAGCCTCAAAAATAATCACAGTACGTGTTGACACAATCAACACAACACGTGATATTTGCCTCACTCTTCCACCACAGAGCGAGGCAAAACCATGCACACCACAGCATCCCTGCACGTCCATCCGGCTGTTGCCGACCTATCCCGCATCTTCGAAGTAAGGCGCCTGGCCCGCATCTACGGCTGCACCTTCATTCCGTCTAAACCCAAGCAACACGCCCGTACCGCACTGACTTCCTTCGATCCAAACGACGGAGGTCGGGCAGCATGAGCAAATTTCTGATCGACAACCGCACACTGACCTTGCTCAGCGCCCAGGTGAACCTGAGCGGGACTTTCAATCACACCCTTCGGCGACTGTATCGACGCGATGTGTTGGCGTTTCGGCTCAAAGTTGAACGCAACAAGACCGACAGCACCTTCACCGTTGAGCTGGGCTCAGAGCGCCACACACTGACCGTGCCCAACACCAAAAAAACTCACCTGAAGCTCGCCGACTTCATTGAGGAGGTCATCAACGGCCCTTCTGACCTGACAGGCGAACCCCAGCCGAAACGCCATGCTGAACGCGAGTATGGCGCTTTCAGTAGCCAGCAGCGGGAACAGGTTTACAGACTGGTTTCCACAGGTGGGTTTATCGACCTGGACATGGGCTTTGAACTGCCGATCCGGCTCGCCGTGCACCGAACACGTACACGCTCGGGCATCACCGTAGTCATGAGCATCGGCGTCAAAAGCCCGCGTACCAAGTGCTTCACCTTGTACGGCAACGACGCCGAGATGTACGAGCAGGTTTGCGAATCCATCAACCACCTGGCTGCGCTGGCGACACCTGCCGCGCACGCTGCTTAGGAGGTCCGACATGGAGCGCAATCTCGAAAAGACCGCCAAGCACTTTGGCCTGACCCGGCCCGCCCTGATCAAGCTCATGCGTGAGAAGGGTCTGCTCACCAACCGCAACCTGCCAGCGTTCCCCGTCCGCGACCGTGAATACCTCCGGGTCAAGGACAGCAACTGGTACCACGACACACTGGGCATGCAGTACAGCCAATCGACACGAGTTCGGCAGGCCGGCATCCCATGGCTAGCGGAGCAACTGGGCCTCGACCTTCCTGCCATCCCGGCAGACAACCGTGACGTGGCCTAGGGAATACGCCCGCCAGATCATCGCCCTACGCACCCGAGAGGAGCGCAACGCCGCGCTTCTTGAGGTGCCGGAGCATCTGCGCGAGCTGACCAAACGCCACTGCCTGAATGCCTGGAACCACCCAGCCCGACACAAACACATGGAAAGCCAAAAACCTCATGAGTAACCAGCCTCAAAATCCGCTGCGCCTGATGCCGGCACCAGAGACGGCCACCATCGAGCTGCTGTATCGCACCTTCGGCGACGTGCTTATCCCCCTCGAAAAGCTGCGCGTGCAGTACTTCCGCAACATCAACGCTGAGCGATTTGCTGCGGAGATCAACAGCGGACGCATACAGCTTCCAGTTACGACCCTGGACGGTAGTCGTAAGGCCTTGAGGTACGCACACATCCGCCACGTCGCTGCACTCATCGACATCCAGGCGTACAAGGCCGACGAAGTCCACGCGAAGACCCACGCCGACGCAATTGAAGAAACCCAACCGTAAAGGCTGTCACCACCAGCCACCCAAAACTACCTGGAGCACACCACATGACTGCAATTCAAATCTGCGCATTGATCGGCCTGATCCTAGGCTACGGTCTCATCTACTGGACGGGCTATCGAGGCGGCCTTCTTGACGGCCGCGTTGAAGGTCACATGGCAGGTATCGTAGAGGGCACCAACGACGAACGCGCCGCCAACGCCAAAACCATCCGCGAACTGGAGGCAGCCCTCCAGTTCATCCGCGCCGATCACAAGCACCTCGCTGCCCACGCGAAACAGCTGGGTGAAAGCCAAGCCTTCGGCCCTCAAGAGCGCCAAACGCTTATGCAGATCGCCGAAAAACTCAGGCTAGCCTCTGACACTTTCCGCGCCATGAGTTCGAAAGCACAGGCACAGCAGGCGCTCGACCTGCGCGAAAAAGCACTTGGCATGGCCGCTTTGCTGGATCAGGTCAAAGTGGAGGACGCAGCATGAGCCGTCATTGCCCGATGTTACGCCTCTCACCTCAAGATGCCGGCGTGCTGCACCAGCAACACGCCAAAGCCACCGCCGAACTGCGCGAAGTGACTCGATTCCGCAAAGAGTTCGACCGGCAACTATCACAGCTGATCGGCTACGACGCCCTGCGCCAGTTGCACATGGACACCCAAAACGCGCTGCTGCTTGCCGATTTGGTCAAGGAGGCCGCATGAACTGGATCCTGACCCATACCGGCAAACGCTTCGACCTGTTCGAGCCGGACGCCGACATGATCGACCCACGGGACATTGCTCACTCGCTGGCTCACCTGTGCCGCTTCAACGGCCACACCCGCGAGTTCTACAGCGTGGCCCAGCATAGTTGCTTGGTTGCGGATCTGGTGCCGACCGAGCACAAGCTTGCCGCCCTCCTCCATGATGCCACCGAGGCGTACCTGGGCGACATGACCCGGCCACTCAAGGAGTGGATGCCTTATTACCGTGGCTTCGAGGACGTCATAAGGGGGCGTGTTTGCGAGCGCTTTGGCTTGGAAATCGTCCTCCCCGCAAGCGTGCGCCAAGCCGACTTGATCGCCCTAGCCACCGAACGCCGCGACCTGATGCCTCCCGATCCGGCCACCTGGGATTGCCTTGCCGGCGTTGAGCCTGCAGCCGAACGCATCCGGCCATGGCCCCCCACCGAAGCCCGGCTCACCTACCACCAGCGTCTGATGGACCAGCTCGCTATTGAGCACTGGAGGAGAGCGGTGTGAACACACTTTTTCTTCTGATGGCCCAATACAACGGCCAGGCTGTTATACCCATTGATCGGATTTGTGCGGACTACATGCACCTCACTGTAGAAAAATTCAAGCATAAACGGCTGACGGGAGAGATTGACATACCTATAGTCCGGCTGGGAGCAGATACACAAAAAGCCGCTTTAGGCGTCCATCTTCAGGACCTCGCTGCGTACATCGACAAGCAAAGGGAACGAGCTATAAAGGAGCAAGACCAACTGATGGGCCGCCCAGTGAAACGCTGGTGACGTTGCGCCACACCTGTGCGCCTCGTCAGGCCTAGCAATTGCTGATGAGGCGCCCACAAATTAGCTCACCTTTCGTGTAAAACCACTGATTTTGCCGATAGCAAGATCGATTTCATCTGAAAAAATCTGTACCATACGTCCCTGCTTTTGACCACTGAGTGACCTGAATGACCGTTACAGCTGTCGATCTATTTTGCGGAGCCGGGGGATTAACCCGAGGACTTAAAAACTCTGGGATTAATGTCACCTATGGCGTCGACTTTGATCAAGCTTGCAGATACGCCTATGAAAAAAATAATGCTGACTCTGTATTTATTGGAAAATCTGTCACTGAGATTACTAGCACGGAGATAAACGGATGGCTAGGAAACGGAGATCTTAAACTTCTTGCCGGCTGCGCTCCATGCCAACCATTCTCGAAATATTCAAGTACCCGCAAAACGGACGATGACAAGTGGATGCTTCTTAGAGAGTTCCAGCGCTTGATTCTAGAGTGCAAGCCGGAACTCGTTACCATGGAGAATGTACCGCAACTTAGGACCCACTCCGTTTACCTGAAATTCGTAAAAACACTAATACTTGAAGGTTACAAGGTAGACTACAGAGTAGTATCTTGCGCGGAATATGGTCTACATCAATTAAGAAAACGTTTGGTTCTTGTCGCATCCAGATTAGGGCAAATAAAGATCGCTCCGCCGAAATTAACCCCCGAACAATTCAATACAGTCAGATCAGCTATCGGCCACCTCCCCCCGCTTGAAGCCGGAGAAAGACATACCGATGACTCACTACATTACGCTGCCTCACTGAACCCCATGAACCTTCAGCGAATAAAATGCTCTATCCCTGGCGGAACATGGAGAGATTGGCCCGAGTCATTGCGCGCAGCCTGTCATGCAAAGGCATCCGGGTCTACTTACGCGAGCGTATACGGTCGGATGCAATGGGAAAAACCAAGTCCCACCATAACAACGCAGAGCTATGGATATGGCACAGGCAGGTTCGGTCATCCCGAGCAGGATCGGGCGTTATCTCTACGAGAAATGGCGATATTGCAATCATTTCCTGACGACTATGAGTTTTTCGAGCCGGGCACAGAAATTTCTACCCGCACCATTGGAACAATGATTGGTAATGCTGTGCCAGTTCGGTTAGGTGAGGTTATCGGGGAGACATTTATGCAGCATTTGAGGGATCTAAATATGCTTCCGCCTCCAAGTAACACTCCGTCAGAGAAATAACATGTGACATATACTCTCTGATATTATTCCGCAGATCATCTAAATCTGACACGGTCAAGCTCCGCCCGTATTTTTCGAACGATGCGGAGCCATGAGCAAGAGAATTCCTTGCGATTTTTAGATTTAGCAATTCAGCCCCTTGATTTAAAGGAGACGGCCCAGACACTGCAAGATGATAATACCCGAGCACCTCTCGCAATTTCCTGGCATCGACATTCCCGCTAAAAACCTTTTCAAGCTTTAGTGAAGTGCGGGCGATCACTTCCGATATGTCATTGTTATGAAAGCTTAACATTAAGCTCTCTACCGAATGGTACGATTGCTTACAATCATTTAGAATTTTCTTCTTGAATCCTGGCACCAGCCTATTAAAGCTAATGCGCCTTTCGTGCACACTATCATAAATAGATTCCACACAAGAAAAGGCGGTCGATTCCACTTGATTATACAACATGAGACATAACGAAGATGCGAGTATAGAGATAAGCCCAACAGACGACTCTCTCAGCCTTTCATTTGTCTCCCCATCCAATTCGATTATATGGGAGTATAACGTATCAATTTCTTCCGACCGCTTATTGAATTCATCCTTGACAGCTTCTAACATTCTACCCCCCCATAACTCTATTTTTCACGTAGTCGATACGCGCCAAAAGCTGACTTTTATTGTTTGCACTATCCGCACTTATCACTGATTGAAACTCTTCGCTAAACAGCCACTCGCTAACTGGGGTAGCAGGCGCCGTTATATGTGGCGACTCTCGCAAAGCCAATGCCACACCCACCGCTATAGCTTCAAACCTCGCCCTAGGGGTTGTTTTACTGGTCGGAGTTCTTCTAAATCCCATTGCAAAATGAGTATCAATGAACTGCATAGTTTTATTGAACTCGGCGAAGTCAGCCGCGATAGCGTTATCATCCCTCGCGACGCTTTTAGCAAGAAACTCCTCGAGAAACTGCAGAACCTTGCCATCATATGATGCTAGATCGTTGAGATACGCAAAGTATCTCGTCACCAGCTCAAGGTGATCTCCGTTTGATTTTTTCTTGTTAGAAAGAGGAGCAAGCTTCGAGAAAAGTGCATCATCAGAACACGGCACAATAATTTGCTTGTAAAATGGAG
Organism: Pseudomonas sp. P105; assembly: GCF_032614175.1. Classification (NCBI taxonomy): domain Bacteria; kingdom Pseudomonadati; phylum Pseudomonadota; class Gammaproteobacteria; order Pseudomonadales; family Pseudomonadaceae; genus Pseudomonas; species Pseudomonas sp. P105. Next base: position 2,096,816 of record NZ_CP126693.1, on the reverse strand, counting down.
AAGAGGCAAATTCTGAACCGTGCCTCGTCTCAGCACCTACCAGCTTCTTCATACCAGAATTTATACGCTCGAAGAGATCCCTCCTGTGAGACTCACTCACCTCACCTTTTAATTCTACAAATCTCAAGGTTTCACGCAGAAATCGTCTTTTACGACCAGCAGGCAGGTCATCAAAATAGAAACCCTCCAGAGCCTTCAGCTCCTTTAAGTCTTGCAACGACACTTGATTAGTTACAAAATAATCCAAGGCACGTATACGTTGCGACCCGTCAATAATTTCTACGCGACCATCCAACTCCGGATCTTCTGCAGAAACGTTAGCTATGTATATGTATGGAATAGGGAAATCTAATAATATGCTTTCAATAAAGCGAGATAGTGTTTTTACATCCCATTTGTAGTCACGTTGGTAATCAGGGATGAAAAGCTCATTTTCCTCAGTTTCTTTTCCGTCTTGATATTTCTGTAAAATTGTTTCAATCGGAAACTCGCGAGTGCTATAGGCAATGTTTTTTTGCGCACTTCGTATTGAGTTCTCGGCCTGAAGACGAAGATCTTCCATTTTCGCCAGCGCTTGCTGCCGATGTTCATCCGTGCGAGCAACCTGCAATTCTTTTCTAAGATCTTCCATTGGGATAGACATTGAAATTCCATTCGATATTCTGAGAAGTTAATAGCATCTTGCCACAGACTAACGCTACCGACACTAGCAGTAAAATAATTTTTTGTGATCATAGAGGGCTGGGATCGCTCGTTAGGCGCAGCAGCCAACGCCAGTTTTTGTACTGATCTCCTCGCCCTCGCAGATGTGTGTAGCGACGCAGCGAGTTCCAATCTCTATGCCCCGAGACGCTAGACACTCTAGGAATGTCCCAGTCCATCTCAAACAACCTACTCACCCCTTCATGCCGGAGGTCATGAAAATGAAGGTCTTCTATCCCCAGCAACGGACAAGCCCTGGTGAAGGAGGCTGATACCGATTTACCGTTGAAAGGGAAAATCTCCCTCTCCACTTTGGGCATTGAATTCAGGATCGCCCATGCCTCGTCCGGCAAGTGACACCAGACGTCGTTACCTATTTTCTGACCAGGGTTCTTCATGTCTCGAACCAGCACCGCCTGCCTAGATTCGTCGATGTCCTCCCAGCGTATCCGCGTGATTTCTTCCTGCCGGCGTGTCGAAAAGAGAGCAAAAGCGATTATTTTTGCCATGGGGATCAAGTTATTACCCCGAGTCTGCATTTCAAAGTAATGTTTCATCAGCTTGTCCAACTCATCAAGAGTAGGCCGGCGATTGCGCTCTTTGCTCTTGGTGACCATTCCGAGCTTACGCAACACCTTTCGAGCATCAGTCATGGCAAGCGGATCTATCTCATACCCCCAGGCCGGCCTAGCGACCGAAAGGACCGCTCCAAGGTGCGATAGATCATTCCCGACCGTCTGCGCCTGGACACCGCCCCCCTCTTTGCTCATCCGCCAATGAGCAAACTCCACCAGCTTCTGGCTATTCAGCGCTGAATCATCGACCTCGCCCAGCCACGTCTCCTTGATCGCCGTCAGGGTTGCTCGCTTAGTCTTCCCCAGCGGCCGGATTTTCTCGTATTCCTCCAGGTACTGATCAATCATTTTCTTTATGGTCACCCCCTTCCGGTTCGCACGTTCGATAGCACCTGGCGCGGCCAGCTCCGTCTCCCGTCGCTTGATCCACGCCTGAGCCACCTGCTTCCGGTCGAAGGTTTGGCTTTCCTGATAAACTGTCTTCCCGTCCCGATTAATCCGTATCTGCGCCGTGTAGGCCGTCGAATTGTCCTTGCGCTTGCGTGATGTGATCGTGCCCATATCCAGTTGCTACATTGCCGAGACCGGTTGCTACAATGTAGCAACTGCTATCCAAAAACAAGGAAAAATGGGTAAAAACCACTGTATAAAAGATCAGTATCAATGAATGTAGAGAAACCTGAAGTCCCCGTAAATACTGGATCATCCCGCAAAGAGCCGTCCCGCCGCTTCAGCGTTGCGCCGATGATGGACTGGACTGACCCCCACTGCAGGTTCTTCCTACGCATCCTCTCCAAGCACGCCCTGCTCTACACCGAGATGGTTACCACTGGCGCGTTGCTCAACGGCGATCACGAGCGCTTCCTGCGTCACCATGAAGCCGAGCATCCCCTGGCGCTTCAACTCGGCGGCAGTGTCCCGGCCGACTTGGCCGCGTGCGCGCGGATGGCTCAGGAGCATGGCTATGATGAGGTCAATCTCAACGTCGGCTGCCCAAGCGATCGCGTGCAGAACAACATGATTGGTGCATGCCTGATGGGGCATCCTGAGCTGGTGGCCGATTGTGTGAAGGCGATGCGTGATGCTGTGTCGATTCCGGTGACGGTCAAGCATCGGATCGGGATCAACGGGCGGGACAGTTACGAGCAGTTGTGTGAGTTCGTCGGGACGGTGCGTGACGCCGGTTGTACGAGTTTTACCGTGCATGCGCGGATTGCGATTCTGGAGGGGCTGTCGCCCAAGGAGAACCGTGAGATCCCGCCGCTGCGGTATGACGTGGCGGCACAGCTGAGGAAGGATTTCCCGGAGCTGGAGATTGTGCTCAACGGCGGGATCAAGACGCTGGAAGCCTGCCACGAGCATTTGCAGACATTCGACGGTGTGATGCTGGGGCGCGAGGCGTATCACAACCCGTATCTGCTGGCCGAGGTGGATCAACAACTGTTTGGCAGCAGCGCGCCTGTCATCAGTCGGGCCGAGGCGTTGGCGCAGTTGCGGCCCTATATCGCCAAGCACCTGGACGCCGGCGGGGCGATGCATCACATCACTCGCCATGTACTGGGGTTGGGTACCGGGTTTCCTGGGGCGCGCCGTTTTCGGCAGTTGTTGTCGGTGGACATCCACAAAACCAAAGACCCGCTGGCGCTGCTGGATCAGGCGGCGGGCATGCTGGAAGGACGCTAACTGTCACTTGCTTTGAACCTGAGTCCTGTTTTGGCATCGTATCTACCGATACCCGCCCCGGCCTTTCAAACATCCGTTTTCAGGTTGTTGCCGCTGGGGCCATCGATCCCCCTTCACGCCCTTGAGTGGCTGCCGGCCCTCGGGTAATGTCAACAGACCCATAGGACAGAGCACGCTCATGACTTCCAAGCTGGAACAACTCAAACAATTCACTACCGTAGTGGCCGATACCGGCGACTTCGAAGCCATCGCCCGCGTTAAACCCGTGGATGCCACCACCAACCCTTCCCTGCTGCTCAAGGCCTCGGCCATTCAAGGCTACGCCGAGCTGCTGAACGCCTGTGTGGCCGATTGCAAGGGCGATGTGGGCCTGGCCAGCGACCGTTTTGGCGTGGCGGTCGGGCAAGAGATTCTCAAGGTGATTCCGGGGCGTATTTCCACTGAGGTGGATGCGCGTCTGTCGTTCGACACCGAGGCCATGTTGAAACGTGCGCATCGCCTGATCGACCTGTACGAAAAGGCCGGCGTTGGCCGCGATCGCGTGCTGATCAAGATCGCGTCCACCTGGGAAGGTATTCGCGCCGCCGAGCAGCTGGAGCGTGAAGGCATCCAGTGCAACCTGACGCTGCTGTTCTCCTTCGCCCAGGCTGCGGCTTGCGCCGATGCCGGCGTGTTCCTGATTTCGCCTTTTGTCGGCCGCATCTACGACTGGTACAAGAAGGCCAACGGCAACGACTACACCGGTGCCGATGATCCGGGCGTGCAGTCGGTGACGCGTATCTACAACTACTACAAGGCCAATGACTACAAGACCGTGGTCATGGGCGCAAGCTTCCGCAACCTCAACCAGATCGAGCAACTGGCCGGCTGCGACCGTTTGACGGTCAGCCCGGATCTGCTGGAGAAACTGGCCGTCGACGAGGGCAAGCTGGAACGCAAGCTGGCACCTGGACAAGCCGGCGAAGCGCGCTTGAGCCTCAATGAAGCGCAGTTCCGCTGGTTGTCCAACGAGGACGCCATGGCGACTGAGAAACTGGCTGAAGGCATTCGTCAGTTCGCGCGGGACCAGGAGAAGCTTGAGGCGTTGCTGCAAGCCAAGCTTTGAGGTGATTTCGAAGTCATAACGAAGGGCGAACCTGGGTGGGTTCGCCCTTTTTTATAGGCTTGGGAAGGTGGCGGCTGGCCGGCCGCCATCGCGAGCAGGCTCGCTCCCACAGGGGGATTTGGGCAGATTCGGAGATCGTGGTCGATGCGAGACCTTGTGGGAGCGAGCCTGCTCGCGATGAGGCCCGCTCAGTCTACGCAAAACCTATGAATCAGGGCCGCTCCAGCGCACTCACCAGGTCATGGAACGCTTCACGATTGGAGTCGTTCAGCCCCATGAGGATCTTATGGGCCTCAAGCACCTTGATCCGCACTTCCTCTTCCGATTGATCCTGATCGGGCAGATCGTCCAGGCACTCCGGGCATGGCACGGGATCGCCGACGATATTGAATACCTGGTCAAAGCCCATGGATTGCAGCAACCGGGTGATGTCGTTGTGGGTGGTGACCACGGTCGGCAGCAGGCCGACCTTTTGCCGCGACAGGATCGACAGCTTGGCCAGCAGGCCCAGGGTGGTGCTGTCGATGCTGCGGGTTTCGGTCAGGTCGATCACGATGGCGTTGAAGTTCAACGCGGTGAAGATCCGCTCAATAGTCGCATCCAGCGCCGAACAGAGGGTCAGGCGCACTTCACCGACAAACTTCAGGACAAAGGTGCCGTCCTGCTCGGCGAACTGGATTCTACCGGTACTCATCAAAGATTCCTGCTCAACACTAACAGGGCGATATCATCCGGCATCTCCCCTAGCGTGGCTAATCCAAACACTTGACGCAAGCCTTCCAGGCTGCCGCCCGCTGCGCTTACCCGTTCAGGCAAGGCCGCTTCTTTCTCTTTGAGTGTAGGTTCTGACAAAAGGTCCAGAATGCCATCAGACATCAGCGTCAAACTGAAGGTCGGTGGCAGTTCCAGTACGTGGTCTTCGTAAGTGGCCTCATTGAACAGGCCCACCGGCAAACCACGCCCTTCCAGGTAACGAACACTGTCAGGCGTATACAACACAGGCAACGGCAGATGACCGCCGATGCTATAGGTCAACAAACCCGTCTCCTCGTCGATGACCCCACCGACCATTGTCACGTGTTTGCCCAGCTTACAACTGATCAGGCCCCGGTTGATATGACCAAGGACTTCTGATGGCTTGAACTCAGGCAACGTGCCGTTGCGCTTGGATTCGAACAGCAGGCGCGTGGTCATGAACTTCAACAGTACCGTGACGAACGCTGACGAAGCGCCATGGCCGGAAACGTCCGCCAGATAGAACGCCACTCGACGTTCATCGACCCGGAAATAGTCGACGAAATCCCCCGACAGATACAAAGACGGGATGATCTGGTGGGCAAAACGGAAATCGTCGACGGTCCAGGGACTGACCGGCAACATGTTCATCTGCACCTGGCGGCCGGCGTTCTGGTCTTCCTGCAACAGGTTCAGGCTGGCTTCCAGCTCGCGGTTGGCGGTTTCCAGCTTCTCGCGATAACGCTGGTTCTCCACCAACAGGCGCGAACGGTCCAAGGCCCGACGCACCGAGTGCTCGAGCACCGCCAGGTCTTCAAGGGGCTTGATCAGGTAATCGGCCGCGCCCAGGCGCAACGCCTCAACCGCGTCGTTCATCACGCCCGCACCCGAAACCACGATGACCGGGGTCTGCGAGGAAATCTCGGTGACCTGGCGAATGAGTTCGAGTCCGCCCATCTGCGGCATGCGCAGGTCGCAGATGACCAGGTCGGGCTTGTCTTGCTCGAATACCTGAAGACCCTGTTGACCGTTGCTGGCCTGCAGGACGCTGAAACCACTGTCTTCCAAGTAGGCTGCGAGGCTGGCTCGCACCACTTCGTCATCATCGATTATCAGCAGCGTGGCACTGGTTTTTGGCATGTGGGCAAACGGCGCCAGAATTAGGTTGGCGTAGCGGGCTGGGCAACTGGGCCTGGCGCTCACTACTGGATTCGCTTTCTAGCCTCTCTGTCGTACCGGATGTAGGCCCTTGTCCTACACACAGTTACATCAGAGGTGCCCTTCTAAGGCGCAGACGGTACTCCCATCCGCGGGGCGTTTCAAGCTCATGCAGATAGCCGCTTGCCGTCTTGGTTTGTCAAAGTACAGAGAGTTATAAGAACCGAGCGAAGCGTAACTCAATGGAAGGTTCGATCCCTGCTTAAACAGTGCCTCAAAACAAAGAAGGCGGCCCTGAGGCCGCCTTCCTGGGGTTACCGGGCGAAATTAAAAATCATCTTCGACCTGGCCATCCTTGACCTTGAATTCACGGTTCTGCAGGAAGGCGTTGCGGATAAACACATACTTGTCGCCACTCACCAGTTTTTCGGCGGACAACAGGCTGGCGCGGGTATCGACGATGTTCAGACCGAAGATCGAGTTACGCACCGAGACGTTGTCGATGTAACGATAAGGGGCCGTGTAGTCATCGACAAGCTTGGCCGGCGCGTCACGCAAGGTGCTTGGTCCCAACAACGGCAGCATCACGTACGGGCCACTGCCGACTCCCCAATAACCCAGGGTCTGGCCGAAATCTTCATCGCTGCGTTGCAGGCCCATATGGGTGCCCACGTCGAAGAACCCCAACAGGCCGAAGGTGGTGTTGAAGATCAACCGGGCCGTGTCGACCCCGGCTGCAGCCGGTTTGGCCTGCAGGACATTGTTGGCCAGATTGCCCACGTCGCCGATGTTGCGGAACATGTTGTGGATTCCGTCTTCGAGAAATTGCGGCGTCACGTACTGATAACCCTGGGCCAGCGGCTTGAGTGCGTAGGTATCAACGGTGTCGTTGAAGGTAAAGATCGGGCGGTTGATGCTTTCCCAAGGATCGTCTTCCGTTGCGGCCTGGGCGGCGAAGGGAGCCAGCAGGACGCAGGCAGACAAACACAGCTGAGCTAGACAATGGCTCCAGCGCATAGGGAAAACTCCTTGGATTATTCAGGCAAGGGCGCCGAGCCCAGGCGGTAAGGGGGCTAGTATAAAGCGGAACGCTTGGATAGACAGCACTGAAAGAGAAGCTGCTCGTAGGATTTTTCCGCACCCGGCGCCTTCATTTCACTGTCATTGGACTGTCATTGAGGCACGTTAGGCTGCGGGATATTTCAAGGACGTTCCCATGCCCCGCGCCGAAACCCTGCCCCTGCCCGCCCCCAGCCTGACCGCCGTACTGTTTGGCTTGAGCGGTTGTCTGGTGGATTTCGGGGCAAGGGCGCGACAGGCAGGCGCAGTGCCCACCGAGCATTCGCAGCCAACCCCCGGCGCCCTCGAAAGCCTGCGCCTTTTGCAGCTTCAGGAGATTCCCTGCGCCTGGCTCGACGAACTGCCACCTGCCATCAGTCATAGCCTGGCTGCTTCGTTACCGGCGTGGATCAAATCGCCGCAACTTCCCGCAACAAATTATCCGTGGCCGGCCCCGCATGCCTGTTGGCAGGCCTTGATGGCGTTGAACGTCCAGCAATTGGACGGTTGCGTGCTGGTCAGCGGCGAGCCGCGCTTGTTGCAGTCGGGGCTCAATGCAGGCTTGTGGACCATCGGGCTGGCGTCCTGCGGCTCGCTGTGTGGCCTGGCGCCGAACGAATGGCAGCTCCTGAGCCAACAGGAACGGGAGACCAAGCGCGCCAAGGCCACCGTGCAGTTGTTCGGCCTGGGGGTGCATTCGGTGATCGATCACTTGGGTGAACTCGACACCTGCCTGGCGGATATCAGCCTGCGTCGGCTCAAAGGTGAAAAGCCCTGACCGAGATCATGCAGGGTGCACGAGGGTGGATTACTCTTAAAGCAAGCCACGGACTTTTGACGCACCGTCGCGGTCCATGGCTGTGCCTATCAATAAAGGGAGTACGCCAATGCCTGCCCGCGAATTGCAGAAACAACTTGATGAACTGCGCGAGCAATTGGAACAGAACCCGCCGCTTTCCGAACCGGAGCGCGAGAATCTGCATCAACTGATGATTCAGCTCGAAGCCGAGATCGAACTGGATAATTCGCTTCAGAATGCCGACCTGGTCGATGGTGTGAACCTGGCCGTCGAGCGCTTCGAACTGGATCACCCCACTATTGCCGGGACGTTGCGCAATATCGTACAAGCCTTGGGCAACATGGGAATCTGAACCCCCAGATGCAAAAAAGCCCCGCTATTGATAGCGGGGCTTTTCATTTTTCACGATATGAAATGCAACCCCCTGTGGGAGCGAGCCCGCTCGCGATAGGTGGCTCAGCCAACATCAATGCTGAATGTGCCTGACTCATCGCGAGCAGGCTCGCTCCCACAGGATTATTTATTGCCGGACCAGGCGATGGTTCGGCAGCTGTACCTCTTCGGTACTGCGATACGGGTTGATGTCCAGCCCACCCCGCCGCACATAGCGCGCATACACCGTCAATTTTTCCGGTTTGAGCAAGCGTTGCAGGTCGAGAAAGATCCGCTCCACGCACTGTTCGTGGAAATCCGAATGCTGGCGGAAGCTGACGATGTAGGCCAACAGGCTGGCAGGGTCCAGCGCCGCACCGCGATATTGCACCGCCACGCTGCCCCAGTCCGGCTGGCTCGTCACCGGGCAATTGGATTTGAGCAGATGGCTGTGCAGGCTTTGCTCCACGATGCGCGAATCATCGCAGCGCAGCAGCTCCGGGCGCGGATGCTCGTAGGAGTCGACGGTGATGTCCAAGTCATCGATGCACACGCCGGGTAATGCCACGACCCCTTCACTTTCCACGTCCTTCAGGCTGCGGATGCGCACGCCCACCGGTTTACCGGCGGCCGCCGACAGGTCCTGACGCAGGGTTGCTTCCAGGCTCGCGGTATCAGCGAAGGGCGTCTGGTTCAGCGAGTTGAGGTACAGCTTGAAGGATTTGGATTCGATGATGTTTGGTGAATCCGCCGCGATTGCGAATTCACCAATGGCAACCACCGGTTTGCCAGACGGCAGCAGCCATGACAGCTCGAAACAGTTCCAGAAATCCACGCCCTTGTACGGCAGGGTCTCGGCCGTCAGGCCCAGTTCCGCCCATTTCGCGGTGCGCGGGATCGGAAACAGCAGTGACGGCGTGTACGTGGCGATGTATTCGCTGGATTTGCCCAGCGGCGAATGTTCGGCTGCGGGATGCATGACGGAAACCTGACTGAAGAATCAGCCAATTCTATCAGCCTTTGCCCCAGCCTTTGAGTGCTTACTGACTGACTGTCAGCTTGCCTTTCATCCCGGCCTGGTAGTGGCCGGGCACATTACAGGCGAACTCCAGCCGCATGGCCTTGTTGAAGGTCCAGGTCAGCTCGGCGGTTTTGCCCGGCTCCACCAGCACACTGTTGGGGTCTTCATGGCGCATGCCGGCCTCCCCGTGCCCCATGGAGTCATGGGCCATCCCTTGCTTCATTGCGGTCGGGGTCAGTTGTCCGCTCTGTTGCATCTTGAGCATTTCCTGCTGATGCTGGGCGTGCATCGCGGCATTGCCCAGGTTGAACTCATGCAGCAACTGACCTTTATTGATCAGCACGAACCGAACGGTCTCGCCAGCCTTGATATCAAGTGCAGCGGGGTCGAAGGTCATGTCCCCCATCACCACATCGATACTGCGACTGGCCTTGGCCGCCGAGGCAGGCTGGCCGAAATCAAAATGGCCCGGTGAAGCCCACGTGGGCGTACTGAGCACCAGTGCAAAGGCGGTCAGGATCAAGCGGTTTGCCATTAACATGTCCATACTCCTGTCAGATTCAGCGTGTGAGAACTCTATCTCTGCACACCTGCCAATCGGCTTACGGCTCGATTACAACTTTGTCAGGTAGAGCCACGGCCACGTCCGACGCGGTATAACGCCCTCGTTCCAACAACGCCTTGAGCTGCCCATGAAACTGCTGATCGTCGAAGACCAAACCAAAACCGGCCAATACCTGCGCCAGGGCCTGACCGAAGCCGGGTTCAACGCCGACTTGGTGGCCGATGGCATTACCGGCCAGCAATTGGCCTTGAGCGGTGAATATGCCTTGCTGATCCTCGATGTGATGCTGCCCGGCCGCGATGGCTGGCAGATTTTGCAGGCCGTGCGCGGGGCCGGCCTGGATACGCCGGTGCTGTTTCTCACCGCGCGGGATGCGGTCCAGGATCGCGTGCATGGCCTGGAGTTGGGCGCCGACGATTACCTGGTCAAACCCTTTGCCTTTTCCGAACTGCTGGCGCGAGTCCGCAGCCTGTTGCGCCGTGGTAGTTCGACGCCCCAGGAAACCAGCTTGCGACTGGCGGACCTGCGCCTGGACCTGATCCGCCGCCGCGTCGAACGCAGCGGCCAGCGCATCGACCTCACGGCCAAGGAGTTCGCGTTGCTGGAAATGCTCCTGCGTCGCCAGGGCGAGGTCCTGCCCAAATCCCTGATTGCTTCCCAGGTCTGGGATATGAATTTCGACAGCGACACCAACGTCATCGAAGTCGCGATACGGCGCCTGCGAATCAAGATCGACGACGATTTCCCCAGCAAGCTGATCCACACCGTGCGGGGCATGGGGTATGTCCTTGAAGAGCGCAACCTGTGAGGGGGCGTTGGTCGCTGAGCAGCCGGCTGGCGCTGCTGTTCGCCGCCTGCACCGCCGTGGTCTCCCTGTTTGCCGGCGTGCTGTTCAGCCGTGGCAGCGAGGCGCACTTCATCGAGCTGGATCAGCAACTGCTCGAAGGCAAACTGATCGGCCTGCGTCGCGCCCTGCAGGGGCTGGATGCCGAACAAACCCAAAGCCGTCTGGCAGATGAACTCAGTCGCCAGGCCGACCTGGCCTTGCGCATCAAAGATAGCGATGGCGTGCGCTGGTACGACAGTTCGCTGCGGATTCCGGCTCAGTTGCCGGAGCGTCCCGGCCTGTCCACTCTCAGCGATGCCGACACTGACTACCGGGTATTGAATGCACCGCTGTACCCCGACCGCCCCGACTCGCCGCAACTGACGCTGCTGCTGGACATCACCCACCACCAGCACTTCCTGCAACGCATGCAGCGCCTGATCTGGCTGACGGTCGGCCTCTCGGCCCTGGCTACCGCCCTGCTCGGCGCCTGGGCCGCCCGCCGCGGCTTGCGACCGTTGCGGCGTATGGGGGCCATCACCGGCAGCGTCTCGGCCCGCTCGCTTAATGCCCGACTGCCGGAAGAACACATGCCCGCCGAACTGGCGGAACTGGCCCACAGCATCAATGACATGCTCCGACGTCTCGATGATGCGTTTCAACGGCTCTCGGCGTTCTCTGCCGACATCGCCCATGAACTGCGCACCCCTTTATCGAACCTGTTGACCCACACCCAGGTCACCCTCACCCGCGAACGCTCGCTGGAGGATTATCGCGAAGCACTGCACAGCAATCTTGAAGAGCTGCAATGGATGGCGCAGTTGGTCAACGACATGCTTTATCTGGCCAAGGCTGACCACGGCTTGCTGGCACCCAGCCGCGAACCGCTGGAACTGGCTCAGGAAGTGGATCTGCTGCTGGAGTTTTTCGCCCCGCTGGCCGAAGACGCCCACGTCCGCTTGAGCCGTGAAGGCAACGGCCGCATCGACGGAGACCGCAGCATGCTGCGCCGGGCCCTGTCCAATTTGCTGGACAATGCTTTGCGCTTCACGCCTGACGGTGGCGAAGTACGAGTACATATTGTCGAGGGCGTTGGGCTGGTGCATGTGAACGTGGAGAACAGCGGTGACGGGATTTCAGCGCACTTGCTGCCGCGTTTGTTCGACCGTTTCTATCGCGCCGACCCGGCCCGCCAGGAAGGCAGCAGTGAACACGCCGGGCTGGGGCTGGCCATCACCCGCTCCATCGTCCGCGCCCATGGCGGGCAGATCCGCTGCGAATCGGCCGATGGCTGGACGCGGTTTTTGATCGAGTTGCCCAAGGGGGATTAAGCCCAACGCAAACCCTGGTGGCGAGGGGATTTATCCCCGCTGGGTCGCGAAGCGGCCCTAAACCCTGGCACCTGGGTGTAGCAGGCAGGTTGAGTTGACTGTATTGGGGCTGCTTCGCAGCCCAGCGGGGATAAATCCCCTCGCCACAGAGAGTGTCGCCCTTGGCACAAGGTTTTGCGCTGATTCAGGAATAGCGCAACGCCTGTGCCGGCTCGACCTTCGCCGCACGCCAGGCCGGGTAAACCGTGGCGAGGAAGCTCAGGATGAACCCGGCCGAGCAGATCAGCACCACATCACCGCGTTGAAGCTCCGAGGGCAGGTTGCTGACGAAATACACGTCGGAACTGAAAATATGCTGGCCAGTGACCCTTTCCACCCAACCCACTAAATCACTGACGTTCAGCGCCGCAATCACCCCCAGCACGCCGCCGATCAGCGTGCCGACCACGCCAATCACCGTACCCTGAACCATGAAAATCGCCATGATCTGCCGCGGCGTGGCGCCGATGGTGCGCAGGATCGCGATATCCGCGCCCTTATCGTTCACCACCATGATCAGGGTCGCGATGATGTTGAAGGCCGCCACCGCGACGATCATCAACAACAGCAGGCCGATCATGGTTTTTTCCATCTTCATGGCACTGAACAGGCTGCCCTGAGTGTGGGTCCAGTCGTCGGCCTTGTAGTCCGCGCCGAGGCCCGTGGCGATGTCGCCGGAAACTCGCGGTGCTGCGTACAGGTCCTTGACCGCCAGGCGCACGCTTTGCACCTGGTTGGGCTGCCAATGCTGCATTTGCGCGGCGTCGGCCACGTGGATCAGCGCCATGGAGCCGTCCAGCTCGGCGCCTACCTTGAACACGCCGACCACATTCAAGCGCTGCATCCGCGGGGTGATGCCACCCGGCGCGGTGCTGATTTCCGGCACGATCAGGGTCAGTTTGTCCCCGACGTTCAAACGGAAGCGCCGAGCAGTGATTTCGCCGATCACTACGCCAAACTCGCCCGGTTTCAAGGCATCGAGACGCCCCTGGACAATATGCTGGGCGACGATGGATACCTTGCCTTCCTGGGCCGGGTCGATGCCGCTGATCTGGATCGGTTGCATCGCGCCTTTATGGCTGAGCATGCCTTCCATTTCAGTGAACGGCACGGCAGCGATCACCTCAGGATTTTTCAGCGCCGCGGCAGCCACCGGCTGCCAGTCGTCGATCGGCTTGACGCCGACGATGGTGGCGTGGGGCACCATGCCCAGGATGCGCGAGCTCATTTCGCGCTGGAAGCCATTCATCACCGACAGCACCACGATCATCGCCAGCACCCCCAGGGCGAGGCCGATCATCGAGGTCATGGAAATGAACGAAACAAAGCGATTGCGGCGCTTGGCGCGGGTATAGCGCGTGCCGATGAAGATCGATAACGGTCTGAACATTCGCGGGGCACCGTATGAAAATAAAAGACCCGGCGCTTGCAGCAAGCGCCGGGTTTCGGTCGGTCAAATGGGCGTCAGGCAACCTTCCTGCAAGTGCAGGACTCGGTCCATCTGCCGGGCCAGGTTCATGTCGTGGGTCACCACCAGGAACGCGGTACGCATCGAGGTACTGAGTTCCAGCATCAGGTCCTGAATGCCTTGGGCGGTGTGGGAGTCGAGGTTGCCGGTCGGCTCGTCGAGCATCACCAGCCCCGGCTTGTTGACCAGGGCCCGAGCAATCGCCACGCGCTGGCGCTCGCCACCGGACAACTCCGCCGGCTTGTGCTCAAGACGATGGCCCAACCCGACCCGCTCCAGCAACGCCGTGGCCCGCTGGCGGGCTTCAGGGATCGCGGTGCGACCGATCAGCAGCGGCATGCAGACGTTCTCCAGCGCGGTGAACTCGGGCAGCAAATGGTGGAACTGGTAAACGAAGCCCAGGGAACGGTTACGCAGCAGGCCACGGGCCTTCTCGTTCAGCGCCGAGAGTTCTTCGCCGGCCAGCCAGACACTGCCGGCAGTCGGTGTATCGAGGCCGCCCAACAGATTGAGCAAGGTACTTTTGCCCGACCCGGACGTACCGACAATCGCCACACGCTCGCCCGGATGCAGCTCCAGCTGCAAGCCCGACAACACCACCACCGATTCCGGCCCCTCCTCGTAGGATTTGCCCAGGTTACGGCAGCTCAAGATTGCTTTTTCACTCATACCCGACTCACTCATAACGTAACGCCTCCGCAGGCTGGGTGCGCGCGGCACGCCAGGCTGGATACAGGGTGGCGAGGAAACTCAGGACCAACGCGGCGCCGCAGACCATCAACACATCGTCTGTCTGCAACTGCGACGGCAGGTAGTCGATGAAGTACACGTCGGCGTTGAGAAACTTGTGCCCGATCAGGCCTTCGAGAGCGGCAATCGCGGCGCTGACGTTCAGCGCGGCAAACATCCCGACCAAGGCGCCGACCACCGTACCGATCACGCCAATGACCGTGCCCTGGACCATGAAGATCCGCATGATCTGCCCCGGTGTGGCGCCAAGGGTGCGCAGGATGGCGATGTCGCCTTTCTTGTCGTTCACCACCATCACCAGAGTGGAGATGATGTTGAATGCCGCCACCGCGACGATCAGCAACAAAAGCAGACCGATCATGGCTTTTTCCATGCGGATCGCCTGGTACAGGTTGCCGTGGGTGCGGGTCCAGTCGCGAGCGTAGTAGCGGTCTTCGCCGAGCTGCTGGGCGATGGTCCACGCGACGCGTGGTGCCTGGAACAGATCGTCGAACTTCAGCCGCAGGCCCTGGACCTGATCCGGCTTCCAGCGATGCAGGCGCGCCAGGTCCTGAAGGTTGGTGACGCCCAGGTAACCGTCCAGCTCGCCGGCGCCGACATGGAAAATGCCGACCACGGTAAAGCGCTTCATGCGCGGGAACATGCCGCCCGGGGTCACGGTGACTTCCGGTGCCACGAAGGTCAGCTTGTCGCCGATGGCGGCGCCGAGCTTGGCAGCGGCCTTGTCACCGATGACGATGCCAAAGCTGCCTGGCGCCAGGTCGTCGAGTTTGCCCTGCTTCATGAAGTTGTCGATGATCGAAACCTGCCGCTCAAGCCCAGGGTCAATGCCATTGAGCAAGACCTTGGAAACCTTGCCATTGTGGGTCAGCAGCCCCTGCATCTGGGTGAACGGCGCAACCGCCAGCACCTGCGGGTTCTGCTTGACCTTGGCGGCCAGGCTCGGCCAGTCGCTGATGGCTTCGCCGGTTTCGAGGGTGGCGTGGGGCACCATGCCCAGCACGCGAGTGCGCATCTCATGGTCGAACCCGTTCATCACCGACAGCACGACGATCATCACGACCACGCCAAGGGCCAGCCCGATGATTGAAGTCAGGGAAATGAACGATACGAAATGATTGCGACGTTTTGCACGGGTATAACGCGTGCCGATAAATACGAAGAGAGGTCTGAACATGTCGGGGCTTGTTCGGAGGGAAAAGGAACGTCCTTGTGGCGGGGGTCACAAACCAGCTTTACACTCAGACCACCGCCGCTACCATGGGTTCGCCATGTCGACATTAGATGAAGAAGATCGCCGCGAATACTACCGTATCGAGGACACGATCGCACTGGAAATTCGGCCCCTCTCCATTCCTGAAGCTGCTGGCCAGGAAGTGTTGCAGGATGCTTCTCCACTGTTCAATCTGCTCAGCGAATTGCACCTGAGCGAATTCGAATCGCAACACCTGCTGCGCCAGATCAGCGAGCGCGAGCGTAGCATCGCCGCGTACCTGAAAGTCATGCACAAACGCATCGACCTGCTCAGCCAGGTCATAGCCCTGACGGCACTCGGCGAAATCGGCGAACCGCAGCCGGTGATCATTTCCGAGGGCGGCATCGACTTCCAATATCCCACCCCCATTGCCGTCGGCGCGCACCTGTCGATCAAGATGGTGCTGATGCCCCAGGCCCTGGGGCTGTTGCTCCGGGCCCGGGTCACTCATTGCGACCCCAAGGGCGACGGCTATGACGTGGGCACCGAGTTCGAACGCCCCACCGACGCCCAGCGCCAGTTGCTGGCCCGCTACATCCTGCAGAAACAGGCGCAAGAGCGACGCCTGGCGCGGGAACTGAACGAATCCGGCACCAATAAGGAAGAACCGTGACCCTCATTTATGGCCACCGCGGCGCCAAGGGCGAAGCACCAGAAAATACCCTGACCGGTTTCCAGGAGTGCCTCAAGCACGGCGTGCGCCGATGCGAGCTGGACCTGCACCTTTCAATGGACGGCGAGTTGATGGTGATCCACGACCCGACCCTCAAGCGCACCACCGATCGCCGGGGCAAGGTGGTGGAGCATTCGGCCGCCGAGCTGGTGACCTACGATGCGCGCAAGGGTGGCCCGGGCTGGATCAAGCCGTGCCCGATCCCGCGCCTGGAGGAGCTGTTCGAAAAATGTGATTTCGAGCATTGGCAACTGGAGGTCAAGAGTGCCTCACGCACCCGCGCCGCCGCCACCGTGCTGGGGATCCGCGAAATGGCCCAGCGTTTCGGGTTGCTGGACAAAATCACCATCACCTCCAGCTCCCGGGAAGTGCTCAAGGCTGCCCTGGACCTGACCCCGGACATCTCCCGCGGGCTGGTGGCCGAATACGCCTGGCTCGACCCGCTGAAGGTCGCCCAGAGTTACGGCTGCGAGATTCTGGCGCTCAACTGGACGCTGTGTACGCCGGAACGCCTGATCAAGGCCCAGCGGCAGGGGTTGCATGTATCAGTGTGGACCGTCAACGAACCCGCGCTGATGCGCAGGCTCGCCGACTTCGGCGTTGACAGCCTGATTACAGACTTTCCCGGTTTGGCCACTGCCACCCTCGAGAATTGCTGAAATCGGTCTCCCCGGCCGGCTCAGGCCACCGGCCGGAGCCGCTCAAAAAAGCCGGTTGAGCCCGTCATAGGCCGCTACCCGATAGGCTTCGGCCATGGTCGGGTAGTTGAAGGTCGTGTTGACGAAGTATTTCAGCGTGTTCAGCTCGCCCGGCTGGTTCATGATCGCCTGGCCGATGTGAACGATCTCCGACGCCTGGTAACCGAAACAGTGCACGCCCAGCACTTCCAGCGTCTCGCGGTGGAACAGGATCTTCAGCATGCCCTGCGGCTCTCCGGCGATCTGCGCCCGCGCCATGCTCTTGAAGAAGGCCTTGCCCACTTCATAGGGCACCTTGGCCTGGGTCAGCTCCTGCTCGTTCTTGCCGATCGAGCTGATCTCCGGAATGGTGTAGATGCCGGTCGGTACGTCGTTGACGAAGCGCCAGCTCCCGTTGTCGACAATGCTGCCGGCCGCTGAACGGCCCTGGTCATGGGCGGCGCTGGCCAGGCTCGGCCAACCGATCACGTCACCGGCACCGTAGATGTTCGTCACACAGGTGCGGTAGTTCTCGTCAACTTCGATCTGGCCACGGCTGTTGACCTTCACGCCGATGTTTTCCAGGCCCAGGGTGTCGGTGTTGCCGGTACGGCCGTTGCACCAGAGCAAGGCGTCGGCCTTGATCTTCTTGCCGGACTTGAGGTGCAGGATCACGCCGTTGTCCACGCCTTCGACGCGGTCGTAGTCCTCGTTGTGACGCACGGTGATGTTGTTGTTGCTGAAGTGATAGCTCAGGGCCTGGGAGATTTCCGAGTCCAGGAAGCTCAGCAACTGGCCACGGTTATCCACCAGCTCCACCAGCACACCGAGGCCGCTGAAGATCGAGGCGTATTCGCAACCGATCACCCCGGCACCGTAGACAATCAGCTTACGCGGGGTGTGGCCCAGGCTCAGGATCGTGTCGCTATCGTAGATACGTGCGTGGTTGAAATCGATATCGGCCGGACGATACGGGCGCGAGCCGGTGGCGATGATGATGTGCTTGGCCACCAGCTTTTCGACCACGCCATTGCCGCAGACCACTTCAACGGTCTGCTCGTCGGCAAAGCTGCCGGTGCCAAAGAACACGTCGACCCGGTTGCGGGCGTAGTAACCGGTGCGCGAGGCGACTTGCTTGGAGATCACCTTCTCGGCGCTCTTGAGCACGTCCGGGAAGGAGAACCAGCGCGGCTCGCCGATGGCGCGGAACATCGGGTTGGTGTTGAACTGCATGATCTGCCGGACCGAGTGACGCAAGGCCTTGGACGGGATGGTGCCCAAGTGGGTGCAGTTGCCACCGACCTGCCGACGGCTGTCGACCATCGCGACCTTGCGCCCTGCCTTGGCGGCGTTCATTGCCGCGCCCTCTCCCGCCGGGCCGGAACCCAATACCACCACGTCGTAGTTGTAGACAGCCATGCGTACTCCTCAGAACAGGCCGCGGCGCCACATTTGGCTCCACGGCTAAATCATGCCGGCCAGCGACATGAAGGAACAATTTGGGGCCGGTTCATGAGCCCGGCCACAGTCTATAGAAGCGTCAACGCCGCGCACATTACCCCTTGGTCGCGTCGTAGGCTAGTTTTGCCTGCGCTATTTCGCCACAGGTATGCTTTCACAACGCTGTCATCATTGGGTTTTTCCGCGACTGATCCGTTCAAACTCATCATTGGTGCGAACAATAAAACGGTCATTGTCCCGCAATACGAAAAATACCCCGACACCGTATTTTTCGGCATAGTCCCAACCCCGTTCAGGACCGAGAATCAGCAACAGCGTCGATAGTCCATCGGCCATCAACGCCGAAGGATGAATCACCGTGACTGACGCCAGGTTGTGTAGGACCGGCGTACCGGTACGCGCATCAAAGGTGTGGGAATAACGTCTGCCGCCCTGTTCGAAATATTTACGGTAGTCGCCCGAGGTGGAAACCCCGTAGCCGTTGACCTCGATAACGCGCTCAGCCACCCGCCGGTCGTCCCGGGGTTCTTCCAGGGCGATACGCCAGGCGGCACCATCGGGTTTGCGTCCGGCGGCCTTGAGTTCGCCCGTGACCTCGGCCAGATAGCTGTCGATGCCCAAGGCCTTGAGCCGGCTGGCGATGCGGTCGACGGCATAACCGGCGGCGATACTGTTGAAATCGACTTCCACCGCGGCGTCTTTGCACAAGCGGTCGCCGTCGATGCGCAGATGAGCATGCCCGACGCGTTGGCGCACCTGGGCCAGGGCTTCTGCGGTCGGTACTTTCTCTGCTCGGGACTGGGGACCGAAACCCCACAGGTTGAGCAGCGGCTCCACCGTCAGATCGAAAGAGCCGTCGCTTTGGGAGGACAACTGCTCACCCACGCGGATCAACTCCAGGACAGGGCCAGGCATGATCTGGCAGCTATTGGCCGGCAACGTATTGAACCGTTCAATGTCCGAATCGCTGCGATAGGTCGAGAACTGCCGATCCACTTCGGCGAGGATGCTTTCCACCTCGGCCCGCACCGCTTTCGGTCCAGGTGCGGCGGAATGCCTGACGTATTGAATCGAATAGTGGCTGCCCATGGTCGGGCCGCCGAAGCGCTCCAGGGTGTTGCCGTTGCCGCAACCGGACAACACGCCGAGCAGCACCACAAGCCCCATCCACCGTCCAGTTAACAAATCTTCATCCCCCCTCGAAACCGCGCCGGCCATTATGGGCTTCAGCGCCCTTCAGTCCAGATGCAAAAAACTGTGGGAGCGAGCCTGCTCGCGATAGCGTCGGATCAAACGACATTGATGTGACTGACACACCGCTATCGCGAGCGGGCTCGCTCCCACATTGGGTGCAGCGCTTTCATACAAGATTGTCAGAGTGAGTACCTACCCATGCCTTCCAACACCAGCAACGGCAAGGCGATCTTTCGCGTTGTCAGCGGCAACTTCCTGGAGATGTTCGACTTCATGGTCTATGGCTTCTACGCCACGGCCATTGCCAAGACGTTCTTCCCGACCGACAGTGCTTTCGCCTCGCTGATGCTGTCCCTGGCCACATTTGGCGCCGGATTCTTGATGCGCCCGCTGGGGGCGATTTTTCTCGGGGCCTACATCGACCGGCACGGCCGCCGCAAAGGCTTGATCATCACCTTGGCGATGATGGCCGCCGGCACCGTGCTGATCGCTTGTGTGCCGGGTTACACCACCCTCGGCGTGGCGGCACCGCTGCTGGTGCTGCTGGGGCGATTGCTGCAGGGCTTTTCCGCCGGTGTTGAGCTGGGCGGCGTATCGGTGTATCTGGCGGAAATTTCCACGCCGGGGCGCAAGGGCTTCTTTGTCAGTTGGCAATCCGCCAGTCAACAGGCCGCCGTCGTGTTTGCCGGCCTGCTGGGCGTTGGCCTCAATCACTGGCTGAGTCCCCAGGAGATGGGCGAATGGGGCTGGCGCGTGCCGTTTCTGGTGGGTTGCATGATCGTGCCGGTGATATTCGTGATCCGTCGCTCCTTGGAAGAAACACCTGAATTCCAGGCGAGAAAACATCGCCCTACCCTGTCGCAAATCATCCGTTCCATCGGTCAGAACTTCGGCATCGTCCTGGCGGGCATGGCGCTGGTGGTGATGACCACGGTGTCGTTTTACCTGATCACGGCGTACACGCCGACCTTCGGTAAAGCCGAACTGAACCTGTCGGACCTGGATGCGTTGCTGGTGACGGTATGCATCGGGCTGTCGAACTTCTTCTGGCTGCCGGTGATGGGCGCATTTTCCGACAAGATCGGACGCAAGCCCTTGCTGCTGGGAGCGACTATTCTGGCGATCCTCACGGCATATCCGGCGCTGTCCTGGCTGGTGGCGAACCCCAGCTTCAGCCATTTGCTGATCGTGGAGTTGTGGTTGTCGTTCCTGTATGGATCGTACAACGGTGCCATGGTAGTCGCCTTGACGGAAATCATGCCGCTGGAAGTGCGCACCACCGGTTTCTCCCTGGCCTACAGCCTGGCAACAGCGACCTTCGGCGGGTTTACGCCAGCGGCCTGTACTTATCTGATTCATGTGCTGGGCAACAAGGCCGCGCCGGGGATCTGGCTCAGTGGCGCGGCGGTGTTGGGGCTGATTGCTACCTTGGTGTTGTTCAAGGGTAATCGGCATGAACTGCGCACTGCACAAGCTTCAGTCGTCGGCGGCGCCTGACACATCGCTATCGCGAGCAAGCTCGCTCCCACAGTTGACCGCGTATACCCTGTGGGAGCGAGCTTGCTCGCGATGAGGCCGGCCCAGCCAACACAAAATCTCCAGACAAAAAAACGCCCCGACAAGTCGGGGCGTTTTCACAAGCGGCTAAAGCTTAGCGCGGGAATGCTGGCGGGTTTACACCGGCCATGTCTTCCATCACGCGAACGACCTGGCAGCTATAACCGAACTCGTTGTCGTACCAGACGTACAGCACAACGCGGTTATCCTGAACGATGGTCGCTTCAGCGTCGACCACACCGGCATGGCGCGAGCCAACGAAGTCGGTGGACACCACTTCCTGGGAATTGACGAAATCGATCTGCTTGTGCAGGTCGGAGTGCAGCGCCATATAGCGCAGGTACTCGTTCATCTCTTCACGGGTGGCGGCTTTCTCAAGGTTCAGGTTGAGGATGGCCATCGACACGTTCGGCGTCGGTACACGGATCGCGTTGCCGGTCAGCTTGCCGGCCAGCTCAGGCAAAGCCTTGGCAGCAGCGGTGGCGGCACCGGTCTCGGTGATCACCATGTTCAGCGCGGCGCTGCGGCCACGACGGTCGCCTTTGTGGAAGTTGTCGATCAGGTTCTGGTCGTTGGTGTACGAGTGAACGGTTTCAACGTGACCGTTGATGATGCCGAACTTGTCGTTCACAGCCTTGAGCACCGGCACGATGGCGTTGGTGGTGCACGAAGCGGCGGAGACGATCTTGTCGTCAGCGGTGATTTCGTTGTGGTTGATGCCGTGAACGATGTTCTTGAGCTTGCCCTTGCCAGGTGCGGTCAGAACAACGCGGTCGACACCCGGGCATGCCAGGTGCTGGCCCAGGCCATCGGCGTCACGCCATACACCGGTGTTGTCCACCAGCAGTGCGTCCTTGATGCCGTACTGGGTGTAATCCACCTCGGTCGGGTTCTTCGCGTAGATCACCTGGATCAGGTTACCGTTGGCCGTGATGGTGTTGTTTTCTTCGTCGATGGTAATGGTGCCGTTGAACGAACCATGGACCGAATCGCGACGCAGCAGGCTGGCGCGCTTGGTCAGGTCGTTCTCCGCGCCTTTGCGCACCACGATGGCACGCAGGCGCAAACCATCGCCACCACCGGTTTTCTCGATCAGGATGCGCGCCAGCAGACGGCCGATACGACCGAAGCCGTAGAGCACGACGTCGGTGCCTTTGCGTGCCGAAACGTTTTGCTGGCCAACCACATCAGCCATCTCTTCGCGAACGAACTGCTCGGCGCTACGGCCGTTGCCTTCGTTACGGAATTTGAACGCCAGCTTGCCCAGGTCCACCGAAGCCGCGCCGAGCTTGAGCTCGCTCATGGCCTTGAGCAGAGGGAATGTTTCGTGGACGGAGAGTTCGCTGTCGTCGGAAGAACGGTGGCGAGCAAAGCGGTGAGCCTTGAGAATCGCGATGACAGACTGGTTGATCAGGCTGCGGCCATAGATCGAGCTCACCACGTTGTTATTGCGGTAGAGCTGACCGATGAGAGGGATCATCGCTTCTGCGAGTGCTTCACGATCGATCCATTCACCAAGACACTGGTCGGGCTTCTGAGTCACGGGAACCTTCCACATGTAGGGGCTGAAAAAAGGGGCTACATTATGCCGCCGACTCTTCGGCGGAGCAATGCGCGCCTGTCGCACCGTGGTTTTCCTGTTCGCCAGGGTAGTCTGCGACTGACAGCTGCCCCCTTCCCCCGCTACAATTGCCGACTTTGTCGCAACGCTGGAGCTCAACCTTCCGTGCCCGTTCTGCGTCTCCCGCTTCTCCCTGCCGCGGCAGGTAAACAGCACTGGGGCAACCTGCCCGGTGCCGCCCTGAGCCTGGCCATTGCCGAGGCTGCCAGCGCTGCAAAGCGCTTTACCCTGCTGCTGACCGCCGACAGCCAAAGCGCCGAGCGGCTCGAACAGGAACTGAGTTTCTTCGCCCCGGATTTGCCTGTGCTGCATTTCCCGGACTGGGAAACCCTGCCCTACGATCTGTTTTCGCCCCACCAGGACATCATTTCCCAGCGAATCGCCAGCCTTTATCGATTGCCGGAGCTCAGTCATGGCGTTTTGGTAGTGCCGATCACCACGGCCCTACATCGTCTGGCACCGACCCAGTTTTTGCTCGGCAGCAGCCTGGTGCTGGACATCGGCCAGAAGCTCGACGTCGAGCAAATGCGCAGCCGTCTTGAAGCCAGTGGCTATCGTTGCGTCGACACGGTGTACGAGCACGGCGAGTTCGCGGTACGCGGCGCGCTGATCGATCTGTTCCCGATGGGCAGCAAGTTGCCTTACCGCATCGACCTGTTCGATGACGAAATCGAAACCCTGCGCACCTTCGACCCGGAAAACCAACGTTCCATCGACAAAGTACAGTCGGTGCGCCTGCTGCCGGCCAAGGAATTCCCGCTGCAAAAAGACGCCGTGACCCGCTTCAAGGCGCGCTTTCGCGAACGTTTCGATGTGGATTTCCGTCGCTGCCCGATCTTCCAGGACCTGAGCAGCGGGATCACTCCCGCCGGTATCGAGTACTACCTGCCGCTGTTTTTCGAAGAAACCTCCACCCTGTTCGATTACCTGCCCCAGGACACTCAGGTGTTTTCCCTGCCCGGCATCGAGCAGGCGGCGGAAAACTTCTGGAACGATGTGCGCAATCGCTACGAAGAGCGCCGCGTCGATCCTTCCCGTCCTTTATTGCCACCGGCCGAGCTGTTCCTGCCGGTGGAAGACTGCTTCGCCCGGCTCAAGAACTGGCCACGCGTGGTGGCAAGCCAGCAGGACGTGGAAACGGGCGTCGGCCGCGAACGCTTCCCGGCCAAGGCCTTGCCGGACCTGGCGATCGAAGCCAAGGCCACGCAGCCACTGGCGGCCCTGGCCGGTTTTCTCGACGGTTTCCCCGGCCGCGTGCTGTTCACCGCCGAATCCGCCGGTCGTCGTGAAGTGCTGCTTGAACTGCTTGAACGCCTGAAACTTAGGCCGAAAACCGTCGATAGCTGGCCAGACTTCGTCGCCGGCAAAGACCGCCTGGCGATTACTATCGCGCCGCTGAACGACGGCCTTGTCCTGGAAGACCCGGCCCTGGCGCTGGTGGCCGAAAGCCCATTGTTCGGCCAGCGCGTCATGCAGCGTCGGCGTCGCGAGAAACGTGCCGACGCCGCCAACGACGCGGTCATCAAGAACCTCACCGAGCTGCGCGAAGGCGCGCCAGTGGTGCACATCGACCACGGCGTAGGCCGCTACCTGGGTCTGGCGACCCTGGAAATCGACAACCAGGCCGCCGAGTTCCTCACCCTTGAATACGCCGAGGGTGCCAAGCTCTACGTGCCGGTGGCTAACCTGCACCTGATCGCCCGCTACACCGGTAGCGACGACGCCCTGGCGCCGCTGCATCGGCTGGGTTCGGAAACCTGGCAGAAAGCCAAGCGCAAGGCCGCCGAACAGGTGCGCGACGTGGCCGCCGAGTTGCTGGACATCTATGCCCGGCGCGCCGCCCGCGAGGGGTATGCCTTCGCCGACCCGAAAGCCGACTACGAGACCTTCAGCGCCGGGTTCCCCTTCGAGGAAACCGTCGACCAGCAAACCACCATCGAGGCCGTGCGCGCTGACATGCTCGCGCCCAAACCGATGGATCGGCTGGTGTGCGGCGATGTCGGTTTCGGCAAGACCGAAGTGGCGATGCGCGCCGCATTCATTGCCGTGCACGGCGGCAAGCAGGTGGCAATCCTGGTGCCGACCACCCTGCTTGCCCAGCAGCACTACAACAGTTTCCGCGACCGCTTCGCCGACTGGCCGGTGACCGTGGAGGTGATGAGCCGCTTCAAGTCCACCAAGGAAGTGAACGCGGCGGTGGCCGATCTGGCCGAGGGCAAGATCGACATCGTCATCGGCACGCACAAACTGCTGCAGGACGATGTGAAGATCAAAAACCTGGGGCTGGTGATCATCGACGAAGAGCACCGCTTTGGCGTGCGCCAGAAAGAACAGCTCAAGGCCCTGCGCAGCGAGGTCGACATCCTGACCCTGACGGCCACGCCGATCCCGCGCACGCTGAACATGGCGGTGTCGGGCATGCGTGACCTGTCGATCATCGCCACGCCGCCGGCCCGTCGCCTGTCGGTGCGCACCTTCGTCATGGAGCAGAATAAAAGCACGATCAAGGAAGCCCTGCTGCGCGAGCTGCTGCGGGGCGGCCAGGTCTATTACCTGCACAACGACGTCAAGACCATCGAGAAATGCGCCGCCGACCTGGCCGAGCTGGTGCCGGAAGCCCGCATCGGCATCGGCCACGGGCAGATGCGCGAACGTGAACTCGAACAGGTGATGAGCGATTTCTACCACAAGCGCTTCAACGTGCTGATCGCCTCGACCATCATCGAGACCGGCATCGATGTGCCGAGCGCCAACACCATCATCATCGAGCGCGCCGACAAATTCGGCCTGGCCCAGTTGCACCAGTTGCGCGGTCGGGTCGGGCGCAGTCACCACCAGGCCTACGCCTACCTGTTGACGCCACCGCGCCAGCAGATCACCCCGGACGCGGAAAAGCGCCTGGAAGCCATCGCCAACACCCAGGACCTGGGTGCCGGTTTCGTGCTGGCCACCAACGACCTGGAAATCCGCGGTGCAGGCGAGTTGCTGGGCGACGGCCAGAGCGGCCAGATCCAGGCCGTGGGTTTCACCCTGTACATGGAAATGCTCGAACGGGCGGTCAAGTCGATCCGCAAGGGTGAGCAACCGAACCTCGACCAACCGTTGGGCGGCGGGCCGGAAATCAATCTGCGGGTGCCGGCGCTGATCCCGGAAGACTACCTGCCGGATGTCCACGCACGGCTGATCCTCTACAAACGCATCGCCTCGGCCACTGACGAAGAAGGCCTCAAGGACCTGCAAGTGGAGATGATCGACCGCTTCGGCCTGCTGCCGGAGCCAACCAAGAACCTGGTGCGTACCACCTGGCTCAAGCTCAAGGCCGAGCAACTGGGCATCAAGAAAGTCGACGGCGGCCCCAATGGTGGTCGTATCGAGTTCGAAGCCCAGACGCCGGTCGATCCGCTGGTACTGATCAAGCTGATCCAGGGCCAGCCCAAACGCTACAAGTTTGAAGGTGCCACGATGTTCAAGTTCATGGTGCCCATGGAACGCCCGGAAGAGCGTTTCAATACCGTAGAAGCGCTGTTCGAGCGCCTCACTCCGACCCCTGTTTGAAGGACGCCCCATGCGCCTGTTTCGCTCACTGACCTTGTTGATGACCCTGGTCGCTCCCCTGGCGTTTGCCGATGACCTGTATCAGGTTGAAATGATCCTGATGCGCCAGAACGCCGAACCGGCGATTGTCAGCCGCGCCGCACCGGAGGACTGGGACGCGGGCGCGCAACGCCTGGACGCGAACAGCCAGCGCACGCCTGCATTGGGTCACATCGTGGAAAAACTCAACGCCAGCGGCCAGTACACAGTGCTGATGCACAAAGCCTGGCAGCAGAACCTGGGCGAACAGGGCAGCCGAATCGCCGTCAGTGATGGCGCAGAACGGTTCGGCCAGTTCCCCATCGAAGGAACCCTGGAACTGAAACTGGGGCGGTTTACCGACGTGGACGCCGACTTCTGGATCAACCAGATCGACACCAATGGCCTGGTCACTTCCAGCGAACGCCTCAAACAGCAGAGCCATACCAAAAATGGCCAGTTGAATTTCCTCGACAACGGCCACCTCGGCCTGCTGATCAAAATCACCTCGCTGACTGCGCCTGCGCCACGGCAGGCGCCTGACGTCATTCCGGACTGATCGGCGCGCCTATGCCCTCGCCCCTGAGCAAACCCCTGGCACCCTCCTGGGTCAATCGATTCAAGGAACAGAGCCTGGAGCGCGGGCGCCGTTACGCGCTGGAAAACCGCGTCAGGATCGTCGAGGCTGGCGACAGCACCATCACCGCCAGTTGTGAAGGCTCTGGGGGTAACGTTTACCGCCAGACGATTCGCCTGAAAGAATCAGCCAAAGGCACGTTGATTCTGCTTGAAGCCGCCTGTACCTGCCCGGTGCGCATCAACTGCAAACACTGCGCGGCGGTGCTGCTGCAAGTCCAGGAAACCCTGGCCTACCCGGCCGCCGAGAAAGACGCGCAGTTGCTGGAGAAACTCCAGGCCGTGCTGGAAAACCGCAGCCCCAAGGCCCCGCCGCAAGTGCTGGTGGACAACGTCCAACCCATGCCGCGGCTGTGGCTGGCGAGCATCGAGTTCAGCGCTTTCGAGCCGCGCAATGGCAAGATGCAGCGCTACATCCAGCACCGCGCCGCCCTGTCTTTCAGCTACCTGGACGAATACGTCAGCGGCCAGCGCAACACTGACGTGCTGATTCGCCAGGACACACAGACGCTGCGGATAAAACGCCAGACAGAAGTGGAGCAGTCCTACCGCGAACAGCTTCGAATCCTCGGTTTCAAGATCGCGACCCGCCAAAGCAAGGCCCTGCCCGAAAGCGCCGGTGAGCTGTACGAGATGGTCAACGACAGTGCCTGGCTGACGTTCACCCTCAACGATCTGCCGAAACTGCGTAGCCAGGGCTGGGAGTTGCAGATCGACGAGGATTTCGGTTTCGACCTGACGGCGGTGGACGAATGGTACGCCACGGTCGAAGAAACGCCGGAACGGGACTGGTTCGATCTGGAACTGGGGATCATCGTCAACGGTGAACGATTGAGCCTACTGCCGATTCTGCTGAACCTGATGCGTTCGCACATCGAGCTGTTCAACCCGGAACGCCTGGCCAGGCGCCGCGATGACGAACTCATTCTGGTCAATTTGCCTAACCGTCCGAACTCCGAGTTCGGCCCGCAGCAAGTGGCCCTGCCCTATGGCCGGCTGAAACCGGTGCTGGCCACCCTGGGCGAGTTTTACCTGCAAGAACCGGGCACCACCAAACTGCGCTTGAACAGCGCGGATGCCCTGCGCCTGAACCCGCTGCAAGACATGCCCTTGCGCTGGGAAGGCGGCGAACACATTCGTGGCCTGGCCCAGCGCCTGCGGGACATCAAGGACTACACCAGCACGGCGCCAGAAGGTCTGAACGCCACGCTGCGGCCTTATCAGCTCGAAGGTTTAAGCTGGATGCAATCGCTCAGGCAACTGGAAGTCGGCGGCATCCTCGCGGACGACATGGGCCTGGGCAAAACCCTGCAAACCCTGGCGCACATCCTCAGCGAAAAAAACGCCGGGCGCCTCGACCGCCCTTGCATGGTGGTCATGCCCACCAGCCTGATCCCCAACTGGCTCGACGAGGCCGCCCACTTCACCCCGCAACTCAAGGTGCTGGCCTTGTACGGCGCCGGGCGCAAGAAGCACTTTGACCGGCTGAACGATTACGACCTGGTCCTCACCACCTATGCGCTATTGCCCAAAGATGTCGAGCGCCTGGCGGAGCAGCCGTTGCATGTGCTGATCCTCGATGAAGCCCAGTACATCAAGAACCCGAACAGCAAAGCCGCCGAGGCCGCCCGCGAACTCAACGCCCGACAGCGGCTGTGCCTGTCCGGTACGCCGCTGGAAAACCACCTGGGCGAATTGTGGTCGTTGTTCCACTTCCTGCTGCCGGGATGGCTCGGGGACGTCAAGAGCTTCAACCGCGACTACCGCGTGCCGATTGAAAAGCGCGGCAGCGATGTGCGACTGCAGCACCTCAACGGTCGGATAAAACCTTTTCTGCTGCGCCGGACCAAGGAGCAAGTGGCGACAGAACTGCCACCCAAGACCGAGATCATTCATTGGGTCGAGCTCAGCGATGCCCAGCGGGACGTCTACGAAACCATGCGCCTGGCCATGGACAAGAAGGTACGCGACGAGATCACCCGCAAAGGCGTGGCTCGCAGCCAGATCATCATTCTCGAGGCGCTGCTCAAGCTGCGCCAGGTCTGTTGTGACCTGCGCCTGCTCAACGATGCCGCCCTGCCCGCCCGCGGCAGCACCTCGGGCAAGCTCGACAGCCTGATGGAGATGCTCGAAGAGCTGTTTGAAGAAGGTCGCCGGGTGCTGCTGTTTTCCCAGTTCACCTCAATGCTGGCGCTGATCGAAGACGAACTGAAGAAACGCGGCGTCGATTACGCCATCCTGACCGGCCAGACCCGGGACCGACGTACGCCGGTCAAGGAATTCCAGAGCGGCAAGCGTCAGATCTTTCTGATCAGCCTGAAGGCCGGCGGCGTAGGCCTGAACCTCACCGAGGCCGACACGGTGATCCACTACGATCCATGGTGGAACCCCGCCACCGAAAACCAGGCGACCGACCGCGCCTATCGCATCGGCCAAGAGAAGCCGGTGTTCGTCTACAAAATGATTGCCCGAGGCACGGTGGAAGAAAAGATTCAGCTGCTGCAGAAGGAAAAATCCGACCTCGCAGCCGGCGTATTGGACGGGCGCGTGGCCGGAGACTGGAAACTGCAAAGCGACGATATCGAGGCGCTATTCGCGCCGTTGCCGGACAAGCTGGAAAAACGCTGATTCACAGCAATCCCTGTGGGAGCCGAGCTTGCTCGCGATAGCGGTGATTCAGTTGTTGGAGATCTTGGCTGTGCCGCCGTCATCGCGAGCAGGCTCGCTCCCACATGGTCCTGAGGTAAGCGCCGGACAGGGCTGCACCCCGAATCTCCTGTGGGAGCGAGCTTGCTCGCGATAGCGGTGGTTCAGTTGTTGAAGAGGTTGGCTGTGCCGCCGTCATCGCGAGCAGGCTCGCTCCCACATGGCCCTGAGGTGAGCGCTGGATAGGTCTGAACCACAAAACCTCCTGTGGGAGCGAGCCTGCTCGCGATAGCGGTGATTCAGATGTTGAAGAGGTTGGCTGTGCCGCCGTCATCGCGAGCAGGCTCGCTCCCACATGGCCCTGAGGTGAGCGCCGGATAGGTCTGCACCCCGAATCTCCTGTGGGAGCGAGCTTGCTCGCGATAGCGGTGGTTCAGATGTTGAAGAGGTTGGCTGTGCCGCCGCCATCGCGAGCAAGCTCGCTCCCACATGGTCCTGAGGTGAGCGCTGGATAGGTTTGAACCACAAAACCTCCTGTGGGAGCGAGCCTGCTCGCGATAGCGGTGATTCAGATGTTGAAGAGGTTGGCTGTGCCGCCGTCATCGCGAGCAGGCTCGCTCCCACATTGCCCTGAGGTGAGCGCAGCATAGGTCTGCACCCCGAATCTCCTGTGGGAGCGAGCTTGCTCGCGATAGCTGACTAACCGGTGACATAGGTATTGAATGAGCCGGCAAATCAGGCTTTGGGCAACGGCGCAAATAGCGCTTCGATATCGCTCTGCTCAAGTGCCAACCCACCCGTCATTCCGCCATCCAGCACACTGCCGGCCAACGCGGCCTTATCCTGCTGAAGAGCCTGCATCTTCTCCTCCACCGTGCCCCGGGCGATCAGCTTGTAAACAAACACAGGCTTGTTCTGACCGATCCGATAAGCCCTGTCGGTCGCCTGATTTTCCACCGCCGGGTTCCACCACGGATCGAAGTGAATCACCGTGTCCGCAGCCGTCAGATTGAGCCCCGTACCGCCAGCCTTGAGACTGATCAGGAACAGCGACACCTTGCCACTTTGAAAATCCCTCACCGGCGTGCGCCGATCCGTGGTGCTGCCGGTCAACAACGAATAGTCAAGGCTGCGCTTTTGCAGCTCCTCCTCAATCAAGGCCAGCATTGAGGTGAACTGGGAAAACAACAGAATCTTGCGCCCTTCGCTGAGCAGCTCTTCAAGCATCTCCATCAAACTGACCAACTTGCCGCTGCCGGAACGCAGCGCCTTGGGGGTCTGCGTGGTATTGAGCAACCGCAGGTCGCAGCAGACCTGGCGCAGCTTGAGCAACGCGTCCAGGATGATGATCTGGCTACGCCCCACGCCACTACGGGCAATTTCGTCGCGCACCTTCTTGTCCATGGCCACGCGCACGGTTTCATAGACATCCCGCTGCCCGTCACTGAGGTCGACCCAATGCACGATTTCAGTCTTGGGTGGCAGCTCGGTGGCGACCTGCTCTTTTTTGCGCCGCAGCAAGAAGGGTTTTATCCGGGCCGTCAGATGCCGCATACGCTCACTGTTGCCGTGCTTTTCAATTGGGGTCCGGTAGTCCCGGTTAAAGCTTTTGCTGTCCCCCAACCACCCCGGCAACAGGAAATGAAACAGCGACCAGAGTTCGCCCAAGTGATTTTCCAGAGGCGTGCCGGACAGGCACAGCCGCTGTCGGGCGTTGAGTTCGCGGGCAGCATGGGCGGCCTTGCTGGTGGGGTTCTTGATGTTCTGCGCTTCATCGAGAATCAGCACACTCCAGGCCTGGGGCTTTAACACCTCCAGATCCCGTGGCAACAAGGCATAAGTCGTCAATATCAGGTCGTACTGTGCCAGGCTGGCGAAGTCTTTTTGTCGGGCGGCGCCATGAAGCGCTACGACATTGAGTTGCGGTGCAAAGCGGGCCGCTTCGTCGAGCCAGTTGGGAATCAGGCTGGTGGGCATGACGGCGAGCGCCGGGACATCCAGACGTCCGGCTTGCTTCTCGCACAGCAGATGAGCCAGGGTCTGCAAGGTTTTACCCAGGCCCATGTCATCGCCCAGGATGCCGCCGACTTCCAGCTCACGCAGGGTCTGCATCCAATTGAGCCCTTCGAGCTGATAGGGTCGCAGCATAGCCTTGAGCCCCTCGGGCGCAGGGACATGCACATGAGTTGACTCGTGCAATCGCTTTGCGAAAGCGCGCAACCGCTCGCCACCCTGCCAGGCCAGGGGGAGACCTTCGAGCGCATTCAGCCTGGCCGCATCGAAGGCATTCAAACGTATCGAGTCGCCCCGATGTGCCTTCATGTACAACTCGCCGAGGGTCGCCATCAGCGGCTTGACCCGCCCATACGGCAACGCGACCTTCACGCCGGGGCCCACCATGAATTTTCCGCCGTTGAGATCGATCAACATCAACTGATCATCACGGCGCTGGTCGAGCTTGTCCGGGTCCATCATTTCGGGGCTCGAGCGAAGCAGGTGAAGCAAAATCGGCAGCAGGCTGTGCCGCTTGCCATTGACGACAACGCCCAACTGTAAATCGAACCACTCCTGGCCAGGAGATTCCTCGATGTCGGCGTACAGTTGCTCCACCGGTTGCAGATCGAAATGAAAGCCGTCTTCGATATCGACTTGCCAATGGGCGGCCCGCAATTGCGGCAGGCCTTTATCCATGAACGCCAACCAGGCGGCGTCATCCGGCATCTGGAACATCTCACCCGCGCTACCCGCCAGTGCAAGGCTCTTGCGACTGGCCTTTTTGAAGCCTGCCTTGCGCAAAACGTTGCGAAAGGCTTGTTCGACATCCGGCTTACGCAGGATGCGCAACGTCTCGGTCCCAGACAGGACCGATACCTGCGCGGGTTCTTTATCGTCCGCAACATGACCGTCGTAAATGAAGGTCAACGCCGCACGATGCTCGGGAACCGATTTCCAGTGCCGAAGGTTGAGTTCGCTTCCCAACTTCAACATCGCCCGCGGCTCAACATCGTCGATGATGCGCTCGCTCAGTTTTTTTGGTGCAGGGACGGGGCGGTCGACAGCATTGAGCCGATGGCTGAAAAGCACGGCCTGGCGAGCGGGCACCTCTGGCGCGAGGCATAAATGGCAGGCCAGTTTGTCGTCCATATCATAGCTCAGCCGGCCAAGCTCCCTGCGCGACACATCCAGATAATGAAGCGGCTCGAGCGGCAGAATCTTACCCGGAGGTTGATCGGCACTTTGCCACTGAGGCCTGTAGTTGCCGTTGGGTTGCTCAGCCCAAGAGAACTGCGCCGGCTTCCGAACCCCTGCGCTCAGCGGCTGCGGCGGGTCCAGCTCGAAGTACAAGCGCGAAGACTGCAATGCCAGCGCCAGTACATCGGCGCCATTGCGTCCTTGCAGCGGATAGCTGTTCATCTGCCCATGAAAGTGTTGACTGCTGATCAGCAACCGACCGATCTGCTGGTCAATGTCAGACATGTAGTTCGGCAAACGAATCAGCATGTCGGCAAGCTGGTAAAACGCTTTCAGATCCCGTAGGGAACCATCGTTGAGCTGACGGCCCTTGAAGAGTTCCAGCGCCCATCTCCCGGTTTCCGTGCTCTTGAGTTTGTAAAAGAGCCGGACATCGGAGTTATTGCCGGTGGCAGTCGAATCGGAACCTTGCGCAGGAATATGCTCAATCCAGGCTTCAAGATCGCGGCTCAGATGTTCGCTGCCGCAGCCGCCTTGCAGGGCTTGCTCATTCCACGCCAGATGGAACATGACCGCGACACAGTGCTTGCAATCGCTGCCAACCGGGCACGAGCATTCGTAACGAACCTCGTCGTAACCCTGATAACGAATGAGTTTGATCACCTGCTGGTAGACATTAGCCTTAGCCCCCTCGCATTCAGCGTGAACCAATCGCTCATCTACTTGCACTAGCCGGACGCGCGCTCCCGCGGCGTAGTCGAACCCACGAGCGAGCGTACGTTGATCGAACGACTCCGCCCACTCTGTCTCAAGAAGCTCTGCAATCGATCTAATCATGGGCGCAGGACTTTAATGATGGATAACAAAACCGAAAATCGGAGCCTTCCGAGAGCTTTGTACGAATAGCCCTTGCTGACAGCAGGAAACCTTTGCGCCCGTTTTCACTGCCTGTTCCGCTAGCCAGCCATCAATACCCGCGCCAACGTCGACTTCACCTTCCCCATCCCGTCATGCAGCGCCTGCTCGATTTCCGCCATGGTGATCACAGCCGTGGACTTGCCCGCCGCCGGATTCACCACCAGCGCCAGGCAGGCGTAATCGAGCTCCAGCTCACGGGCCAGCGCCGCTTCCGGCATGCCGGTCATGCCGACGATGTCGCAACCGTCGCGCTCCAGGCGGGCGATTTCGGCCACGGTTTCCAGGCGCGGGCCCTGGGTGCAGGCGTAGACGCCATGGCTGCTGTAGCCACAGCCTTCGGCGGCCAGGGCGGCGATCAGTTGCTGGCGCAGCGCCTCGCTGTAGGGGTAGCTGAAATCAATGTGGGTAACCGCCTCCAGGTCATCGGCAAAATAGGTGTGCTGACGGCCGCTGGTGTAATCGATCAATTGGTGAGGCACGCAGAAATGCCCGGTCCCCATCGCAGCGTGAATCCCGCCCACGGCGTTGACCGCCAGGATCGCCTCGGCGCCGGCCTGCTTCAGGGCCCAGAGATTGGCGCGATAGTTCACTTGGTGAGGTGGAAAGCGATGAGGATGGCCGTGACGGGCCAGAAACAGCACTTCGCGCCCGGCGTAGTCACCGATCTGCACCTCGGCCGATGGCGCACCATAGGGCGTTTCTACTGCCAGGGACTGGCGAATGGTCAGACCTTCGAGTTGGGTCAGGCCAGTGCCGCCGATAATTGCGTAAACGGTCATGACAAATGTCCTTAATCGATCAGTTGGGCGGCTTTCAGCGCGCCGATTGCCGTCAGCCAGCGTGGGTCCTGGCGGTACTCGGTGGAGGCGAAGGCCTGCCCGCGCATGCGTGCGATGCGCGCCGATGGTTTGACCTTCAACCGCTGGGCGGCGCTCAAGGCCAGTTCGGCGGCGGCGCGGTCGTTGCACACCAGCCCCATGTCGCAACCGGCCGACAACGCCGCCTCGATACGACTGGCGGCATCACCCACCACATGAGCACCCGCCATCGACAGATCATCGCTGAAGATCACACCATCGAACTGCAATTCGCCACGCAGAATGTCCTGCAGCCAGCGCCGGGAAAAACCGGCTGGATTGGCATCGACCTGCGGATAAATGACATGGGCCGGCATGACGGCCGCCAGTTGCTTGCTCAGTTTGGCGAACGGAACGAGATCGTGGGCGCGGATCTGTTCAAGGCTGCGCTCATCGTTGGGAATGGCCACATGGGAATCGGCTTCGGCCCAGCCGTGGCCGGGGAAATGCTTGCCAGTGGCGGCCATACCGGCAGCGTTCATGCCCCGAATGAAGGCACCTGCCAGCAGCGCTGCGCGCTCGGGGTCGCCTTCGAAGGCACGACTGCCGACCACCGCGCTACGTTGATGATCGAGGTCCAGCACCGGGGCAAAACTCAAATCGAGGCCGACCGCCAGCACTTCAGTGGCCATGATCCAGCCGCACTGCTCGGCCAGGTATTCGGCATTCGGGTTGTCGGCAATCGCCCGCATTGCCGGCAAACGCACAAACCCCTGACGCAGACGCTGCACACGCCCGCCTTCCTGATCGACCGCCAGCAGCAGGTCGGGACGGATGGCGCGAATCGAGGCGCTCAGCTCGCGCACCTGGCGTGGATGCTCGATATTGCGAGCAAAAATGATCAGGCCACCCACTTCGGGCTGGCGCAACAGGTGGCGATCTTCAGCCGTCAACCAGGTACCGGCGACGTCCACCATCAACGAGCCTTGCAGGCCAGCAGTCATAATATTTCCTTGATAACAATGAACCCGCACAGCGGCGCACGCACGACCGCGCCGCCGGGCTCCAGGCCCGGCAGGTCACGGTTATGCAATGAAATATAAAGCGGGTTCGAAACGAGAGTCGGCATGGGCCGCTAGCTTAGCGGATGTAGGCAGCCGCGCCCACCCGTGCACTCAGGCCTTGGCGAGCGCCGGGGCTGATTTGCTGCGCGGGCGCAACTGCGCGGCAGCCATGGCCTCATCGGTGACGCCACTTTCGGCGCGCATGCCTGCAGCCAGGAATGGCACCATCAGACGCATCACTTGCTCAATCGAGGTATTCACACCGAAATCGGTTTCAGCGATGGCCCGCAGCGCCTTGATGCCGGACATGCTGAAGGCAGCGGCGCCGAGCATGAAATGCACGCGCCAGAACAACTCGATCGGCGGAATGCGCGGCGCGGCCTCATTGACCAGAAGCATATAGCGGCGGAAAACCTTGCCGTACATGTCTTCCAGATAACGCCGCAGGTGGCCTTGGCTCTGGCTGAATGCCAGGCCCAGCAAGCGCATGAAAATGGAAAGGTCGTTACCGCTGCGTGGCTGCACGACAAGGGCTTGCTCGACCAGGATCTCCAGCAGCTCTTCCAGGGTTGGCTTGACGTCAGGCTTGGCCTGACGCCGCTCCAGCTCACGATCCAGGCTGACACAGAAAGGCCCGAGGAAACGCGAGAACACGGCCTGGATCAGCGCTTTCTTCGAACCGAAGTGATAATTCACCGCCGCCAGGTTCACCCCGGCCTTGCTGGTGATCAGACGCAATGAGGTTTCAGCGAAACCTTTTTCCGCGAACAATTGCTCGGCAGCATCGAGAATGCGTTCTACGGTTTCCGACTGGGCCATGGCTACTCCGCCTGACAAACACTTGTTTGAAACATACGTTTCAGCCTTGGGGTTGTCAAGCCTGCCGGGACGTTTTGCGAACGCTCGGTCAGATATTTAACCACACCTGCGGCCCGCTGTAGCCCATGACGTTTTTGCGGCCCGACCGACCGTCCGGCGGCCTGCGCGAAAAGGAGGATTGCCAAGCCGCGCCCACTGTATATAATCCCAGTCACTGTATAAAAAGACAGAGCGATCAATATGCTAAAGCTGACGCCACGCCAAGCAGAGATTCTAGCCTTCATCAAACGCTGCCTCGAAGACAACGGCTACCCGCCGACCCGCGCGGAAATCGCCCAGGAACTGGGCTTCAAGTCGCCCAACGCGGCTGAAGAGCACCTCAAGGCGCTGGCTCGCAAGGGCGCTATCGAAATGACCCCGGGCGCGTCCCGTGGCATTCGCATCCCCGGCTTCGAGGCCAAGGCCGACGAAACCACCCTGCCGATCATCGGCCGGGTAGCAGCAGGTGCTCCGATCCTCGCCGAGCAGCATGTCGAGGAATCCTGCAACATCAACCCATCGTTCTTCCATCCACGAGCTGACTACCTTCTTCGCGTGCACGGCATGAGCATGAAGGACATCGGCATCTTCGACGGCGACCTTCTTGCGGTCCACACCACTCGCGAAGCCCGCAACGGCCAGATCGTGGTGGCGCGAATCGGTGATGAAGTAACCGTCAAGCGTTTCAAGCGCGACGGCAGCAAGGTCTGGCTGATTGCCGAGAACCCCGAGTTCGCCCCCATCGAAGTCAATCTTAAAGATCAGGATCTGGTCATCGAAGGCTTGAGTGTCGGCGTTATTCGCCGCTAAAGGAGGCTTTATGCAGTTCCCACACACACCACAACACACTCAACTTCCGCTGTTCGAGGCGTTCATGGCCCAACCGCTGGTTCCCGCCCTCAAAGAGGTGATCGAGTCACCTTGGGGCGCCGAGCCCGAGGCCTTCAGCGAACTGTCGTTACGTGGTGCCGCCGGGAACTGCCTGAACCTGCTGGCGCCGATCCTGCGCGAGCTGAGCCAGGACCAGGACGCTCGCTGGCTGACGCTGATCGCACCACCGGCCAGTGTCACCCAGGCCTGGCTGCGAGATGCGGGCCTGAACCGTGAGCGCATCCTGCTGCTACAGCCGCGAGGCACTCAAAGCGCCCAGCAACTGACCTGCGAAGCGTTGCGCCTGGGCCGCAGCCATACGGTGGTCAGTTGGCTCAATCCGTTGACCACGACCGCACGGCAACAGTTGATCAGCGCCGCGCGCACCGGGGACGCGCAAAGCCTGAATATTCGATTGGGCTAAAAAACTCAGGGCTTCTCCAGGACAGAGAAGCCGGCCAGGAACACTATCGTCCAAAAAGCCGACAGGCGGGATCAATGAAGAACCCGCGGCCCCTCTTCCTTGTTGAATTCGCCTTCAACCAGACGACCTGCCATCTGCACGCCCACACTCAACATCGCCTTGGCGACTTCGACGTGCTGGCCTTGTAGGAAGGCTTTGGCGTCCTCAGAGAAGTTCAAGGTAACCAGAGAACCCTCGTCCTCGGCCCTGCGCAGCTCGATGCGGCCATCAGGAAGTTCGACAATTTCTAGAAAGGACGTTGGCATAAAAGTCTGTTCTCCACGAAAGGCGAGGATTATATAGTCATCGGCCAGGCTTCGCTCGGGATCTTGACCAAGCGTTATGGGCGAATATTACGGATCGGGGGAAAACTCAGCACTCGTTCAGCCCTTCGCGAAAGCGGATTGCCAAGCTCTTGAGGTTCTGACGCCAGCTTTCCAGCTCCTCTCGGCTCAACGCCTGCTCGGGCTCTTCTTCGTCCAGATTGACCGCCATGATCAAAGGCTGGGTCACGTCGCCCTTAGGCTTGCGAGGAGCGCGGGGCGGCTCAAACAGTGCCGCGTGTGCCGCCAACAGTTGCGCCAGCCAGGTTTGCGGGTTGTGCGCCAGCTCGACCATTTCGGCCAGTTCCGGAATGGCGACGGTTTCCAACACTTCTTGTGTCAACAACAGTTCGGCCCGGGGCGCATTTGCCTGCGGCAGACGGTAGAAACCGGCAATTTCGTGGCAAAGCCCCAACAACGCGCCGTACAGATGAAACAGCGCTGATTCGCGCCCAGCCTGGGTCAGCGCGGGGGAATTCATCGCACGCCCATCCTCTGCCCTGGCGAGCGCTTCGAGCGACAGGCCGGCAAAATAAATTTTCTGATTGGTGCGGGTGTAGAGTTCGTGGGCCATGGCGGCATTCTCCCCAACGAAGTAAAAGCTTCACGCAAGGGCGACAGTGTCGTGGAACAACCGAGGCCACTGCAAGGCAAAAACAAAGAGGCCGCATGAAAACCTACGGGTTGTCATGCGGCCTTTTGTTTACTTGAGGCTATTGGGACGGCTGCGCCCGAAATATCGGACTGGTCCAGCGGGAGCAAGCTCCCTCGCCACAGGGAGCCCTAAAGCAAGCCCCCCCTCTTCAGACAAGCCTTGGTGATCAGCGCTTGTCTTCAACCTTCCATTTGCCGCCGTCGTAGTACGCCTTCCAGCCGGTTGGCTTGCCGTCGACTTCGGTCTGCACGTACTGCTCCTTGGTCTTGCGGCTGTAACGAATCACCGCCGGCCGACCCTCCGGATCCTTCTGCGGAGCTTCGCAGAGGAAATGGTACTTCGGATCGATTTCGTCCTTGTGCGGCACGATCTCCAGCACCAGCGGCGCACGGGTCTCGCGGTTTTTCGGGAACTGGCTCGCCGCCAGGAACAGGCCTGACGCGCCGTCGCGCAGGATGTAGGTGTCGTTGACCTTCTCGCACTTGAGTTCAGGCATCTTCACCGGGTCCATCTTCGGCGGCGCCGCATCGCCGCTCTTGAGCAGTTTGCGGGTGTTCTTGCAGGTCGGATTGGTGCAGCCGAAGAACTTGCCGAAACGGCCGGTCTTGAGCTGCATCTCACTGCCACACTTGTCGCACTCAAGGCTCGGACCTTCATAGCCCTTGATGCGATAGGTGCCCTCTTCGATCTCGTAACCGGCGCAATCGGGATTGTTACCGCAGATGTGCAGCTTGCGCTTTTCATCCAACAGGTAGGCATCCATCGCTGTGCTGCAGATCGGGCAGCGGTGCTTGCCGCGCAGCACCAGGGATTCCGATTCACCCTCGTCGTCCGCGGCGATTTCGTCGCCCGGCACCAGGTTGACCGTCGCCTTGCAGCGCTCCTTGGGAGGCAGACTGTAGCCCGAGCAACCCAGGAACACGCCAGTCGAGGCGGTACGGATCTGCATCGGACGACCACACGTCAGGCATGGGATGTCGGTCATGACGGGCTGGTTGGCCCGCATGCCGTTCTCGGCACTTTCGGCTACTTCGAGTTTTTTCTTGAAGTCGCCATAAAACTCGTCGAGGACATTTTTCCAGTCCCGCTCACCCTGGGCCACATCGTCGAGGTTCTCTTCCATGCCGGCGGTGAAGCCGTAGTCCATCAGGTTGGAGAAGCTCTCGGACAAACGTTCGGTAACGATGTCGCCCATCTTTTCCGAATAGAACCGACGGTTGTGCAGCGCCACGTAGCCGCGGTCCTGGATAGTGGAAATGATCGCTGCGTAGGTCGAAGGACGACCGATGCCACGCTTTTCCATTTCCTTGACCAGGCTGGCTTCCGAATACCGGGCCGGCGGTTTGGTGAAGTGCTGGGTCGGATCAAGCTTGATCAACTTCATCACATCGCCCTGGGCCATGTCAGGCAGGACGTCGTCGTCACCCGGCTTGGTGATTTGCGGCATGACGCGGGTGTAGCCGTCGAACTTCAGGATGCGGCCCTTGGCGCGCAGCTCGAAGTCGCCAGCACCGACGGTGACCGTGGTCGACAGGTATTGCGCCGGCAGCATCTGGCAGGCCAGGAACTGGCGCCAGATCAGCTCGTAGAGGCGCTCGGCATCGCGCTCCATGCCCGACAGCTTGCTTGGCTCGGTGTTGGCATCGGAGGGACGAATCGCTTCGTGAGCCTCTTGTGCGCCTTCCTTGCTGCTGTAGACGTTCGGCGTCTCCGGCAGGTATTTCTTGCCGAACTCGCTTTCTATATAAGTGCGCGCCATTGTCACGGCATCGGCCGAGAGGTTGGTCGAGTCGGTACGCATATACGTGATGTAGCCCGCTTCGTACAAACGCTGGGCCATCATCATGGTTTTCTTCACGCCGAAACCCAGGCGGTTGCTCGCTGCCTGTTGCAACGTGGAGGTGATGAACGGTGCCGACGGCTTGCTGCTGGTCGGCTTGTCTTCACGCTTGACGATGCTGTAGCTGGAAGCCTTGAGCTTCTCCAGCGCAGCCATGGCCTGGGCTTCGTTGAGCGGCTTGAAGGCTTCACCCTTCTCACGGGCCACGTCGAAGCGCACGGTGGCGCCCTTGGCGGTGCCGAGGTCAGCGTGGACTTCCCAGTATTCTTCAGGGATGAACGCACGGATCTCCCGCTCGCGCTCCACCACCAGCTTCACGGCGACCGACTGCACACGCCCGGCCGACAGGCCACGGGCGATCTTGGCCCACAGCAGAGGCGAGACCATGTAGCCCACCACGCGATCAAGGAAGCGCCGCGCCTGTTGGGCGTTGACCCGATCGATGTCCAGCTCGCCTGGCTGGGAGAAGGCCTCCTGGATGGCCTTCTTGGTGATTTCGTTGAACACCACGCGCTTGTAGCGGCTGTCATCCCCACCGATGGCTTCGCGCAGGTGCCAGGCAATGGCTTCCCCTTCGCGGTCCAAGTCCGTCGCCAGATAGATGGTGTCGGCATCCTTGGCGAGCCGACGCAGTTCTTCGATGACCTTTTCCTTGCCCGGGAGGATCTCGTACTTGGCTTTCCAGCCGTGTTCCGGATCAACCCCCATGCGCGAGACCAGCTGCTTGCGCGCCTTGTCCTTGGGCGACAGCGCCGGCGCTTCACCGGCAGCAGCCTTGCCGCGCTTGGCGGCTGGCTCCTTGCTGGCGCTAGCCGAACCGCTGGTGGGCAGGTCTCGGATATGGCCGATACTCGACTTCACCACGTATTGGTTGCCCAGATACTTGTTGATGGTCTTGGCCTTAGCCGGGGATTCCACAATGACCAGCGATTTGCCCATGGATCAGAAAATTCCTGAATTCTAAAAAGTGAAAGGCGGTTGGCGCCTGACGCGGCACCGCTATATATAGTGGCTGCAAGGTGAGGTCAAGCGCAGGGTTGCCCCGGTATCGGCCTCAAGGCTTGGAAAAAAGGCTCTCTTCGGCCTGCACCAAAGCAAAGCGTGGCACCTGCTCGCCGTCAACTTCGACAGACTCCTGGAACATGCTCAACGGTCGCACCCAAAAGCCGTAATCGCCATACAGGGCTTGATAGAAGACCACTTCTTCCTCGGTCTCGGAATGCCGCGCGATGCTGAATACGCGGTACTGCGGACCTTTGTAATGTTGGTAGAGCCCAGGTTGTATCGGCATGCTTCGGCCCTCGCTCAAATATTTTTTAAATAAAAACAAAATCTTTTTTTCTAAACCCGGAAAAACAAAAACCGGGGCACTTGGCCCCGGCTTCCATCGACGTAACGCTTAGACGCGTTCGAAGACAGTGGCGATGCCCTGGCCGAGGCCAATGCACATAGTGGACACCCCAAAGGTGCCGCCGTTCTGCTTCATGACGTTGAGCAGCGTGCCGGAGATACGCGCACCGGAGCAACCGAACGGGTGACCCAGGGCGATCGCGCCGCCGTGCAGGTTAACCTTCTCGTTCATCTTGTCGAGCACTTTCAGATCTTTCAGCACTGGCAGGGCCTGTGCGGCGAAAGCTTCGTTGAGCTCGAAGAAGTCGATATCGGAAATACTCAGACCCGCACGCTTCAAGGCTTTCTGCGTCGCCGGTACTGGGCCATAGCCCATGATTGCCGGATCAACACCGGCCACGGCCATCGAACGAATCACCGCCATCGGCTGGATGCCCAGGTCCTGGGCACGCTGGGCCGACATCACGATCATGCACGAAGCACCGTCGGTGATCTGCGAAGAAGTACCGGCTGTCACGGTGCCGCCCTTTGGATTGAAGGCCGGCTTGAGGGCCGCCAGGCTTTCCAGGGTGGTTTCCGGACGAATGGTTTCGTCGTAGTCGAACAATTTCAGGAAACCGTTCTCGTCATAGCCCTGCATCGGGATGATTTCGTCCTTGAACTTGCCTTCCACGGTCGCCTTGTGGGCGAGCTGGTGGGAGCGCACGCCAAAGGCGTCCTGCTGTTCGCGGGTGATGCCGTGCATTTTGCCGAGCATTTCCGCGGTCAGGCCCATCATGCCCGAGGCTTTTGCCGCGTACAGCGACATGTGCGGGTTCGGATCGACGCCGTGCATCATGCTCACGTGGCCCATGTGCTCGACACCGCCGACGACGAACACATCACCGTTGCCGGTCATGATCGCCTGAGCAGCGGTGTGCAGCGCGCTCATGGACGAACCGCACAGACGGCTGACGGTCTGGCCGGCCGCGGTGTGAGGGATCTGGGTCATCAGCGATGCCATGCGGGCGATGTTCCAGCCCTGCTCCAGGGTCTGGTTCACACAGCCCCAGATTACGTCTTCGACTTCGTTGGGGTCGACCTTGACGTTACGTTCCAGCAGCTTGCTGATCAGGTGCGCCGACATGTCTTCGGCGCGGGTGTTGCGGTGCATGCCGCCCTTGGAGCGGCCCATCGGCGTACGACCGAAGTCGACAATCACGACGTCTCTAGGATTCAAGCTCATAAATGTTCTCTCGCTCTAGTCGTTGGGCGCTTAACCGAAGAAGCTCTGGCCGTTCTTGGCCATTTCACGCAGCTTCGCGGTCGGGTGGTACAGCGCGCCCAAATCAGCGTACTGGTCTGCCAGGGCAACGAACTCGGCCACACCGATC
This sequence comes from Pseudomonas sp. P105, assembly GCF_032614175.1. Taxonomy (NCBI): domain Bacteria; kingdom Pseudomonadati; phylum Pseudomonadota; class Gammaproteobacteria; order Pseudomonadales; family Pseudomonadaceae; genus Pseudomonas; species Pseudomonas sp. P105. The sequence goes on along the minus strand of NZ_CP126693.1, from coordinate 2,053,632 downwards.
GAATCGATGTAGCGCAGCGCACCGCCACGGAATGGAGGGAAACCGATACCGTAGACCAGACCCATGTCGGCTTCGGCGGCGGTTTCAACAATGCCGTCTTCCAGGCAACGCACGGTTTCAAGGCACAGCGGGATCATCATCCAGTTGATGATGTCCTCGTCGGTGACTTCGCGCTGCTCGTAGACGATCGGCTTGAGCACTTCCAGCACCGACGAATCGGCCACTTTCTTCTGCTTGCCGCGCTTGTCAGTCTCGTAGGCGTAGAAGCCCTTGCCGTTCTTCTGGCCCAGGCGCTTGGCTTCGTAGAGCACGTCGACGGCCGACCGGCGGTCGTCTTTCATGCGGTCCGGGAAGCCTTCAGCCATGACGTCACGACCATGGTGGCCGGTGTCGATGCCGACCACGTCCATCAGGTACGCAGGGCCCATTGGCCAGCCGAATTTTTCCATGATCTTGTCGATGCGCACAAAGTCCACACCGGCGCTGACCAGCTTGGCGAAACCGCCGAAGTACGGGAACAGAACGCGGTTGACCAAAAAGCCCGGGCAGTCGTTGACGACGATCGGGTTCTTGCCCATTTTCTTGGCGTAGGCCACGGTGGTGGCGATCGCTAGTTCGCTGGACTTCTCGCCACGGATCACTTCCACCAGCGGCATCATGTGCACCGGGTTGAAGAAGTGCATGCCGACGAAGTTTTCCGGACGCTTGAGGGCCTTGGCCAGCAGCGAGATGGAAATGGTCGAGGTGTTCGAAGCGAGGATGGTGTCCTCTTTGACCTTGTCTTCGACTTCAGCCAGTACCGCCTGCTTGACCTTCGGGTTCTCGACAACGGCTTCGACCACCAGGTCGACATGGCCGAAATCGCCGTAGGACAGGGTCGGACGAATGCCGTTGAGCACTTCGGCCATCTTCGCCGCGGTCATGCGACCTTTATCGACGCGGCCAACCAGCAGCTTGGCCGCCTCGGCCAGGCCTTGCTCGATACCGTGCTCGTTGATGTCTTTCATCAGGATCGGCGTGCCTTTGGACGCCGACTGATAGGCGATACCGCCACCCATGATACCGGCGCCGAGCACGGCGGCCTGCTTCACGTCACGGGCGATTTCGTCGTAGGCCTTGGCCTTTTTCTTCAGTTCCTGGTCATTGAGGAACAGACCGATCAGGCTTTGTGCGGCCGAGGTCTTGGCCAGTTTGACGAAGCCGGCGGCTTCGACTTCCAGAGCCTTGTCGCGACCGAAGTTCGCGGCTTTCTGGATGGTCTTGATCGCTTCGACCGGCGCCGGGTAGTTCGGGCCTGCTTGACCTGCGACGAAACCCTTGGCGGTTTCGAAAGCCATCATTTGTTCGATGGCATTGAGCTTGAGCTTTTCCAGCTTCGGCTGGCGCTTGGCCTTGTAGTCGAACTCGCCACTGATGGCGCGCTTGATCGTTTCGAGGGCCGCTTCCTGGAGTTTGCCTGGCTCGACCACGGCATCCACGGCGCCGACTTTCAGTGCGTCTTCAGCACGGTTTTCCTTGCCGGCGGCAATCCACTCGATAGCGTTGTCGGCACCGATGAGGCGCGGCAGACGCACGGTACCGCCAAAGCCTGGGTAGATGCCCAGCTTGACTTCCGGCAGGCCGATCTTGGCCGTGCTGGACATGACGCGGTAATCCGCTGCCAGGCACATCTCAAGGCCGCCACCCAGGGCGATGCCGTTGATGGCCGCGACGGTCGGTACGTTGAGGTCTTCGAAGTCGCTGAAAATACGGTTCGCTTCGAGGTTGCCAGCGATCAGTTCGGCATCGGGCAGCTTGAAGTTATCGACGAATTCGGTGATGTCGGCGCCGACGATGAAGACGTCCTTGCCGCTGCTGACGATCACACCCTTGATCGAAGCATCTGCCTTGATAGTGTCCACGGCCTGACGCAGTTCATTCAGGGTTAGACGGTTGAACTTGTTGACGGACTCACCCTTGAGATCGAACTTCAGTTCGACGATGCCACTTTCAAGAGCCTTAACCGTGATGGCTTTACCTTCGTAAATCATCAACTGATCTCCACGATATGGAAGCTGAACAGTACACGTTGAACGCTGACTGCTGGTTCGGCATTGACGTTTACCGCCGATGCTACGCCAATCCGCCAGGCACACCCGTCAACGCGATAGTCGGGGTTCTGTAGGAACGTTCGGAAAATACAAACGCTCAATTCATACGCCCGTTTGATTTGGGTACGCCACCTTCACGGAATTTCCGACAATTGTCAATCGCCCTAAACAGGGGCTTGAACGCGACTTCCCGGTCATTTGCGTACCGCACGGATCCGCAACACGGCGCTGCATACATGGCCATTCATAGAATCAATAATTAGAAAAGTCGCCCTAATTCCAAGCGCGCTGGATTCAACCGACTACTCTGTCGGGAGCGCGATTGAAGATTTTGAGCAAAGGACGTTACGAACGAACGTCCGGATAGGCGTTTTGATTACCGGCCTGCCTGGCCAACCCGCCCGATGAGACTGTCGGGCTTTTTTATGCCTCAGGCCAGCGCCTTGAGCACCGCGCAAATATCCTGCAACACAGTGGCTTCGCCCTTCTCGCCCCAATACAAGGCGATCATTTGCCCGTCGGCCTCGATTTTGTAGACGTTGGCGGGCAATTTTTCGAAATGATTGAGCAACGACTCATCCTGGCAGACTTCGCGCCACTGATTGACCCATACGCCCGGCGCTGTTTGCCAGTAGGTCCAGATAGCCGGCTGCTTGCCCCGTCGGGGCCGATGGTACTGGGCGCAGGGGTTTGGCGCCTGCTGCCCGAGCCAATGAGGCCACTCCTGCGGAGCCAGTTGCATGGCCAGGCCAAGGCGCCGTGCCTCCATGCGCAACGCCATGCGACCGCTCTGAACACGGGACGGGCGCAACCATGCCAGGGGGCTTAATACCACCAACAGGATTGACACCACTATCCAGACCGTCATATTCGTACTCCCCGAATTCTGATGAGCCATGACGATTGACCCACGTCGCCGTCGATGCGCTTGAAACCAGCCATACTTACCGTATCGCAATTCTCTGGAGTGCCTTCCATGTACTACGAACACGTCCTGGTCGCCGTCGACCTCACTGAAGAATGTGATCCCGTCGTCAAGCGTGCTCTGGCCCTTTGCGAAGGTCGAGACACCAAACTGTCGCTGGTTCACATCGTCGAACCCATGGCCATGGCCTTCGGTGGTGATGTGCCGATGGACCTTTCCCAGTTGCAACAACAACAATTCGATCAAGCCAAGGAACGCCTTGACCGGCTGATCGTGAAATACCCCGCCCTGAAAAAGGAATACAGCCACCTGACCTACGGCCAGCCGCGTCAGGAGATCCATCACCTGGCCAAGGAACAGGGTTGCGACCTGATCGTCGTGGGCAGCCATGGCCGTCATGGCCTGGCACTGCTGTTGGGCTCTACAGCCAACGACGTGCTGCATGGCGCGCCTTGCGATGTGCTCGCGGTGCATCTGGTCAAGCGCACATAAAACCTAAACCTGTGGGAGCGAGCTTGCTCGCGATAGCGTCCTGACAGTCAACATTGAAGTCGACTGATACACCGCTATCGCGAGCAAGCTCGCTCCCACAGGGGAATAGCGTTTCAAATAGAAATCCCGGCGTTCATCTCTGAGCACCGGGATTCTTTACAACAGTGGATCAAGCGTCCAGTTCAGCCCAGCGCTCGACCAGCGCATCCAGCTCGGCCTGCAGCTGCTCCAGATGCGCGATCACCTTGGCGGTTTCAGCCGCAGGACGCTGGTAGAAGCCGATGTCAGCCATTTCGGCTTGCACCGCTGCGATCTGCTGTTCCTTCGCGTCGATATCACCCGGCAATGCTTCCAGCTCGCGCTGCAACTTGTAGCTGAGCTTCTTCTTTGCCGGTGCCGCCGCCGGTGCCGCAGCCACCGGAGCAGGCTCGGCCTTGACCACCGCCGAATTCAGGTCGGCCTTGCCGGACTTGCTCTCAGTCACGCCCAGCAAGCGCGGCGAGCCGCCCTGGCGCAGCCAGTCCTGATAACCACCGACGTATTCACGCACCAGGCCTTCGCCTTCGAACACCAGGGTGCTGGTCACCACGTTGTCGAGGAATGCCCGGTCGTGGCTGACCATCAGCACAGTGCCGTTGAAGGTCAGCAGCACCTCTTCCAGCAACTCGAGGGTTTCCACGTCCAGGTCGTTGGTCGGTTCGTCGAGCACCAGCAGGTTCGCCGGCTTGCTGAACAGTTTGGCCAGCAGCAGACGGGCACGCTCACCGCCGGACAACGCCTTGACCGGAGTACGGGCACGTTGAGGGCTGAACAGGAAGTCGCCCAGATAGCTCAACACATGGCGGCTCTGGCCATCGATGTCGATGAAATCGCGGCCTTCGGCAACGTTGTCGATGACGGTTTTTTCAAGGTCCAACTGATGGCGCAACTGGTCGAAGTAGGCGACGTTGATCTTCGTGCCCTCCTCCACCTTGCCATTGGTCGGTACCAGACCGCCGAGCATCAGCTTGAGCAAGGTGGTCTTGCCGGTACCGTTGGCGCCCAGCAGACCAATGCGGTCACCACGCTGCAGCACCATGGAAAAGTCCTTGATCAGGAACGGGCCGCCAGGGTGCGCAAAACTCACGTTCTCAAGAACCATCACCTGCTTGCCGGACTTGTCAGCGGTATCCAGCTGAATATTGGCCTTGCCGGTGCGCTCGCGACGCTCACTGCGTTCCATGCGCAGTGCCTTGAGCGCTCGTACACGGCCTTCGTTGCGGGTGCGACGGGCCTTGATACCCTGGCGAATCCAGACTTCTTCCTGGGCCAGCTTCTTGTCGAACAGCGCGTTCGCGGTTTCTTCCGCCGCCAGCGCCGCTTCCTTGTGCACCAGGAAGCTGGCGTAGTCGCCGTTCCAGTCGATCAGGCCGCCGCGATCCAGTTCGAGGATACGGGTCGCCAGGTTTTGCAGGAAAGAACGGTCGTGCGTGATGAACAGCACCGCGCCCTGGAAATCCTTCAGGGCTTCTTCAAGCCAGGCGATGGCGCCGATGTCCAGGTGGTTGGTGGGCTCGTCGAGCAGCAGCAGGTCCGGCTCGGACACCAGGGCCTGGGCCAGCAGCACCCGGCGACGCCAGCCACCGGACAGCTCGGCCAAGGTCTTGTCGGCCGGCAGTTGCAGACGGCTCAGGGTGCTGTCCACCAACTGCTGCAGGCGCCAGCCATCGCGGGCTTCGAGGTCGTGCTGCACATGCATCAACTTGTCCAGGTCGGCATCGGTGACGATGTTCTGGCTCAGGTGGTGATACTCGGCCAGCAGCGCGCCGACACCGTCCAGGCCTTCGGCGACCACGTCGAACACCGTCCGCTCGTCGGCCACCGGCAGTTCCTGGGGCAATTCGCCGATTTTCAGGCCTGGTGCGCGCCAGACCGAGCCGTCATCGGGCTTCTGATCGCCCTTGACCAGCTTCATCATGCTGGACTTGCCAGTGCCGTTGCGGCCGATGATGCACACCCGCTCACCACGGGCGATCTGCCAGGACACCTTGTCCAACAACGGCATAGCGCCGAAAGCAAGGGACACATCGCTGAATTTGAGCAGGGTCATGAGCTTCTCCAAAAACCGGGCGCGCATTCTACCTGAGATGAGGCCTCAGAAGTCCGCCAATTTCGCCCTCGAAGCACTCTGCATAACAAATGTTGCGAACTTGCGCGGATGACCCCGCAAAGCTTTCGCCCATTGCTGGCAAAAGGCTAAGCTACAGACAGTTACCCTGGGTCAAACCTTGGGCTTGTCATGTTTTTTTCTGCCCGGACGTATCATGCGCAGTCGCCTTTTCAGTGTTTTATCTTGCTTGTTTGTATGTGCCACTGCCGTTCAAACCGCCCAGGCGGTGGATATCTCCACCCAGCGTCAGTATTACGATGAAGCCAAGCGTGCCTTGGCCAAAGGTGATTCCGGCCCCTATTTTCGCTACAGCCAGGCCCTGCGTGACTATCCGCTGGAACCCTACCTGGCCTACGACGAACTGACCGCTCGCCTCAAGAGCGCCAGTAATGCCGAAATCGAGAAATTTCTCGCCGAACATGGCGACCTGCCCCAGGCCAACTGGATGAAGCTGCGCTGGTTGCGCTGGCTGGCCGACCGTGGCGATTGGGCGACCTTCGTCAAGTACTACGACCCCAAGCTCAACTTCACCGAACTGGACTGCCTCAACGCCCAGTATCAGCTCAGTCATGGCCTAAAGGCCGAAGGCTACGCCAACACCGAAAAGCTTTGGCTCACCGGCAAATCCCAACCGGCCGCGTGTGATGCGCTGTTCGGCCTGTGGGCGACCCAGGGTCAACTGACTGAACAGAAGCGCTGGGAGCGCGCCAAACTGGCCGCCCAGGCCCGCAATTATCCACTGGCTAAAAGCCTGATCAGCGGCCTGAGCACCCTCGCCCCTCGCGGCCAACTGCTGATAGACGTGGCGCAAAAACCGGAACTGCTCAATCAGCCATCGCGTTTCCGCCCGGCCGATGAGCCGATGGCCGATATCGTCAGCCTCGGCTTGCGGCGCCTGGCCCGTCAGGATCCAGAGAAAGCCATGGCGCTGTTGGACGGCTACGCCAGCACCATGCATTTTTCCAAGCCTGAGAAAGTCGCCATCGCCCGGGAAATTGGCCTGACCCTGGCCAAGCGTTTCGACAGTCGCGCCTTGGGCGTGATGACAAAATATGACCCGGAACTGCGCGACGATACCGTCTCGGAATGGCGCTTGCGCCTGCTGTTGCGCCTGGCCCGCTGGGACGACGCCTATGAGTTGACCCGCCGCCTGCCCGAGACGCTGGCCAGCACCAGTCGCTGGCGTTACTGGCAGGCCCGCAGCCTGGAGCTGGCGCAGCCTCAGAATCCCGAGGCGCTGACGCTTTACAAGCATCTGGCCCGTGAGCGGGACTTCTACGGTTTCCTGGCCGCCGATCGTTCTCAATCGCCCTATTCGCTCAACAACAAGCCGCTGGTGATGAGCCAGGCGCTGATCAATAAAGTGCGCAACACACCGGGTATTCGTCGGGCCCTGGAGTTTCATGCCCGGGGTCAGATCGTCGACGGTCGCCGCGAGTGGTATCACGTCACTCGCCACTTCAACCGGGACGAGATGGTCGCCCAGGCGAAACTGGCCTACGACCTGAAATGGTACTTCCCGGCGATCCGCACCATCAGCCAGGCCAAGTATTGGGACGACCTGGATATTCGCTTCCCAATGGCCTACCGCGACACCCTGGTGCGTGAAGCCAAGGTTCGCGGCCTGCATTCAAGCTGGGTGTTCGCCATCACTCGACAGGAAAGTGCCTTCATGGAAGATGCGCGCTCCGGTGTCGGCGCCAGCGGCCTGATGCAGTTGATGCCGGCCACCGCCAAGGAAACCGCACGCAAGTTCAACATCCCGCTGGCCTCGCCCAAGCAAGTGCTGAACCCGGACAAGAACATCCAGCTGGGCGCGGCGTACCTGAGCCAGGTTCACAGCCAGTTCAACGGCAACCGCGTCCTGGCCTCCGCCGCCTACAACGCCGGCCCTGGTCGGGTGCGCCAGTGGCTGCGCGGTGCCGACCACCTGAGCTTCGATGTCTGGGTCGAAAGCATCCCCTTCGACGAAACCCGGCAATACGTACAGAACGTGTTGTCGTACTCGGTGATCTACGGCCAGAAACTCAACTCGCCGCAACCGCTGGTGGACTGGCATGAGCGCTATTTTGATGATCAGTGAGTGGGCAGGAGCAAGCCATAGGCTTCAAGCGGCAAGTTGTTGCTGAAAAAATGCCCGCATCTTTCGATGCGGGCATTTTTTTGCTCGGTTGCAGACCCTGTGGGAGCGAGCCTGCTCGCGATAGCGGTGTGACAGTCGACCTCATGGTTGCCTATCTGCCCCTATCCCGAGCAGGCTCGCTCCCACATTGGTTTCGGCTCGGCAGGCTCACGGAACAGAATCACCCTGCTGATTGAACTGCAACGCTGCCAATCGCGCATACAACGCGTTACTGGCCACCAGTTCCTGATGGGTGCCCACGGCGACTACTTTGCCCTGATCCATCACCGCGATCCGGTCGGCATTTTTCACCGTGGCCAGGCGGTGGGCGATGACCAGGGTGGTGCGATTTTTCATCAGGCTGGGCAGCGCTTGCTGGATCAAGTGTTCGCTTTGCGCGTCGAGGGCGCTGGTGGCTTCGTCCAATAGCAGGATCGGTGCATCCACCAACAGCGCTCGGGCGATGGCCAGACGCTGGCGTTGACCGCCGGATAACCCCAGACCGCCGTCACCCAGGTGGGTCTGGTAACCCTCCGGCATTTTTTCGATGAAATCGTGGGCATGGGCGATCTGCGCGGCTTCGCGCACCTGCTCGGACGTCGCCTCGGGGTTGCCGTAGCGGATGTTCTCTTCAACCGTGCCGAAAAACAGCGCCGGATTCTGCGAAACCAGGGCGAAATGGCGACGCAGGTCCAGTGGATCGAGCTGGGTCAGCGGCACATCATCGATGAGAATCCGCCCTTGCGCCGGGTCGTAGAAGCGCAGGAGCAAGTCATACACCGTGGATTTCCCGGCACCGGACGGCCCGACCAGGGCCAGGGTCTCGCCAGCCTGGACGCTCAGGTCCAGGCCGTCGACCGCATAGCTGTCCGGCCGGGACGGATAAGAGAAGCGCACGCCTTCAAGACGTAAATCACCCCGTACCCGCTCAGGCAGAGTCACCAGGCCAGAAACCGGCGGCTGGATGATGTTTTCCGAGCGCAGCAATTCGGCAATGCGCTCAGCCGCACCAGCCGCCCGCTGCAACTCGCCGATGACTTCGCTCAGGGTGCCGAAAGCGCTGCCGACGATCAGGCTGTAGAACACAAACGCCGCCAGCTCACCCCCGGAAATCCGTCCGGCGATCACATCCATTCCCCCGACCCAGAGCATCACCCCCACCGCCCCCAGCACCAGCACGATCACCAGTGTGATCAGCCAGGCCCGCTGGGCGATGCGCTTGCGGGCGGTGTCGAAGGCCTGCTCCACGGTCACGGCAAAGCGCCGTTCATCCTGGACCTGATGGTTGTAGGCCTGCACGGTTTTGATCTGGCCGAGGGTCTCGGAGACGTAGCTACCGACATCGGCAATGCGGTCCTGGCTCTGGCGCGACAGGCTGCGCACCCGCCGCCCGAATATCAGGATCGGCGCCAAGACCAACGGCAGTGCGATCACCACGATACTGGTGAGTTTGGGGTTGGTGATGAACAACAACACAATGCCGCCGACCACCATCAAGGCGTTACGCAAGAATAGCGACAACGACGAGCCGATCACTGACTGCAACAAGGTCGTATCGGCGGTCAGGCGCGACTGGATTTCCGAGCTGCGGTTGTTTTCGTAAAAGCCCGGGTGCAGGTACACCAGATGGTTGAAGACCTGCCGGCGGATATCGGCCACCACTCGTTCGCCAATCCAGGACACCAGGTAGAAACGGGAAAAAGTGCCGATCGCCAATCCCACCACGAGCACCATGAACAGGCCAATGGACTGGTTGAGCAGGTGCGGGGAGCGCGTCATGAAGCCCTGGTCCACCAGCAACCGGATGCCTTGCCCCATGGACAAAGTGATTGCGGCGGTGACGATAAGGGCCAATAAGGCGCCAGCAACCTGCTTGCGATAAGGAGCAATGAAGCCACTGGCCAGACGTATGGCACGGCGTTGTTGGGAAGAGAGCATCAGAAGCATCCGATAATGCAGCAGGAAATGGACCGCCCGGCGACACCGAAGCGCAGCGGAACTTGGTTGAATCAGAATGAGTCAGGTTAAATATGACCGTAGCGACTAGAGGCTAGATGTTATCGGTCTAAAGTCTGGCTGGAAACGCGACCGTGTTTCTGATTGAGTGGAGCTGTCGCCATGAACCTACAAGGAGTGTCATGGCTCGGTCACCTGGCGACACTAAAATAGGCACACAACCTGATGAGGAGACAGGCCATGTCCTTGCAACACAGCAGCGACGACAAGATTCAAGTGATCCGCACGCAACCGGACCAGTCTCTGGGCTGCTCGTTCATCGACGCCCAAGGGCGCGAAGTACCGATCACCGAAGACATGATCCAGAAAGCCTGCAGCGAGCTGGAAAAACGACTGGTCAAGCCTGCCGAACAAAAGTGATACAGCCCGTCTTCATTGAACCCGACCATGATGTCGGGTTTTTTATGCCCGCAGCCTTTGCGGGCTCCTGTGACCTGGCGCTTGTGGGTTGGCTCTTGTGGCGAGGGAGCTTGCTCCCTCGCCACAAAAGCGATCCACGATTAAAGACTGGTGGCGCCCAGAGCGCTCACGATCTGTTGCAACGCCGGCGACTGCCCCTCGATGCGAACCTTCAAGCTGTCGATCTCCCGACGCGGCGGATAATGCTTGCGCAGGGCATCGAAAGCGCTGCGTTGGTCGCTGACCGTTCCCACCAGGCTGCGACGAAAATCCGCGTCGTCACGACGTGGGTCATACACGCCACGGCACAACATCGCCAGCGCCCAGGCCGGATCAGTGTCAGCGTCCAGCGTGATGCCGCCCAGCCATGGCCGGGGCAGCAGATCGCTCAACCGGACCGCAACCGGTTGCTCGAGGAATGCGCACAAGGATTCGTAGATCTGCGCCGTACCACGCTGGCGACCATCGAGGCTGTAGCCGGCAATGTGCGGGGTGGCGATCACGCACAGGTCGGCCAGATCCGCATCCACGCTCGGCTCATGCTCCCAGACATCCAGCACCGCTTGCAGGTCTTCGCGTTCCAGCAACACCTCGCGCAGCGCCGTGTTGTCGATCACCGGTCCACGGGCTGCGTTGATCAGCCAGGTACCGGGCTGGAGCCGGCGCAGGCGCTGCTCATCGAACAGGTGCCAGGTCGGTTGCGCGCCGTCGCGAGTCAACGGTGTGTGCAGGCTGATCACATCGCACTGCTCGATGATCTGTTCCAGACTCACGTAGTCGCCGCCTTCGGCAGCCTGACGGGGTGGATCGCAGACTTTCACCGTCCAACCCAGGCCCTTGAGCACCTCAACCAACCGCCCGCCCACCTGCCCGGCACCGACCACGCCAAAGGTGCGTTGCTTGAGGTCCGCGCCTTCGATTTCAGCCAGGGTCATCAGGCTGCCCAGCACGTAGTCCACCACGCCACGGGCGTTGCAACCCGGTGCGCTGGCCCAACGAATACCGGCCTCGGCGAAATAATCCAGATCCAGGTGATCGGTGCCGATGGTGCAGGTGCCGACGAACTTCACCTTGCTGCCTTCCAGCAGCGTGCGGTTGACCTGGGTGACGGAGCGCACCAGCAACACATCGGCCTGCTCGACCATTGACCGGTCAATCCCCCGGCCCGGAACCCGGCGGATCTCGCCAAACCCTTGGAAAAACGCATCGAGCAGGGGAATATTTTCGTCGGCGACGATCAGCATGGCAGAGCTCCTTTGGCGGGATGGGCAGTGTAGGCGTTCCTCGAGTCGATGGGCCAGCCCATTACTTCAGTGATTGATGTTGTGGCGAGGGAGCTTGCTCCCGCTCGGCTGCGCAGCAGTCGTCAGAATGCCGAGGCCTGCTTCGCAGTCCAGCGGGAGCAAGCTCCCTCGCCACAACAGCATTCGCATGGCTAAGCGAGCGATTACAAATCCACAACACAGGTTTTTTCCTGACCACTGTGTCAAGGCGTAGAATGCGCCGCCTCGCGCTTATTTTTTCGGACGTTTCGCCTGTGAATCCTGTGATCGACCACGCCACCACCCTCTCCCGCCCGGCCCGGGTTCGCCTGGAGCTCAAGACGCTGCTGGCCCTGGCATTGCCGATCATGGTGGCGCAGCTGGCGACCACGGCCATGGGCTTTGTCGACGCGGTGATGGCCGGCCGGGTCGGACCACGGGACCTGGCGGCGGTGGCACTGGGCAATTCGATCTGGGTGCCGGTGTTCCTGTTGATGACCGGCACACTGTTGGCCACCACGCCGAAAGTCGCCCAGCGCTTCGGCGCCGGCACGTTCGACGAGATTGGTCCGCTGGTGCGCCAGGCGTTGTGGCTGGCGCTGGTGGTGGGGTTGATTGCCACGCTGGCGCTGCTCGGCGCCGAACCGATCCTGCACATCATGAACGTGGACCCCGAACTGATCGGTCCTTGCATGGAGTACCTGCAAGGCATCGCCACCGGCCTGCCGGCGGTGGCGCTGTATCACGTACTTCGCTGCTTCAGCGACGGCCTGGGCCGAACGCGCCCGGCGATGGTCCTGGGTTTGTGCGGGCTAGCGCTGAACATTCCGCTCAATTACATCTTCATTTACGGGCATCTGGGTCTGCCCGCCATGGGTGGCGTCGGTTGCGGCTGGGCCACGGCCCTGGTGATGTGGTTCATGGCCCTGGGCATGGCCGGTTGGGCGCGCTGGGCGCCGGCCTACCAGTCGAGCCGGTTATTCAACCGCTTCGACTGGCCACAATGGACCGTCATCAAGCGCCTGCTGGGTATCGGCCTGCCGATTGGCATCGCGGTATTTGCCGAATCGAGCATTTTTGCGGTGATTGCCCTGCTGATCGGCAGCCTCGGCGCCACCGTGGTGGCCGGGCACCAGATTGCCCTGAACTTCAGCTCCCTGGTGTTCATGATTCCCTATTCGTTAGGCATGGCTGTGACGGTGCGGGTCGGCCAGGCCCTGGGCCGGCGCCAGCCTCGCGAAGCGCGCTTCGCCGCCGGAGTCGGCATGGGTACGGCGCTGGCGTATGCCTGCCTGTCGGCGAGCCTGATGTTCTGGCTGCGCGGGCCCATCGCGGCGATCTATACCGGCGATCCGGTGGTGATCGAAGTGGCGTCGATGTTGATCGTCTATGCGGCGTTGTTTCAGTTTTCCGACGCGATCCAGGTCACGGCGGCGGGCGCGTTGCGCGGCTACCAGGACACCCGGGTGACGATGATCCTGACGCTGTTCGCCTACTGGGGCATTGGCCTGCCCGTGGGTTACATCCTGGGCCTGACCGACTGGCTCGGCACTGCCAGCGGTCCGAGCGGGTTGTGGCAGGGCCTGATCGTGGGCTTGAGCTGCGCGGCGCTGATGCTGTCGATCCGCCTGGCACGCAGCGCACGCAAGCAGATCCGCATCAGCCGTTCGGCGGACTAAGCGAGCTTTTTGCGGATCCAGTAGCGGTAGGTGCCATCGACCTCGTCCTGAGCCACCAGTTCGTGGTCGAGGAACACACAGAACTTGGGAATGTCGCGACGGGTCGAGGGGTCGGTGGCAATCACCTTCAACAGCCCGCCGGGCATCAGGTCGCGGATGTGCTGGTGCAGCATCATCACCGGCTCCGGGCAATTGAGGCCGGTGGCATCCAGCGTGCCGTCGACCGGCGTATCGTTCATTTCACTCATGTTCTACTCCTGAAACTGGCGGGCATTGTCGCGCAATGTCGGTGTAAGGTCACCTCTGGCTTAACACCGCCCCCTGTGGGAGCGAGCCTGCTCGCGATAGCGTCGGGCCACCCAACATCGATGTCCACTGATGCACCGATATCGCGAGCAGGCTCGCTCCCACAGGGATTTCATTGCCTTTCAAGCGCTAGCGGGACTTGGGCTTTTTGGCGTCCAGCCGCCGCAGATGGCACGTCACTTCCTCACGGTCGTGGTACAGCTGCTTGCAGCCGATCTCGACCTTGATGCCCCGGGCCTTGAAGCCGTCGGCGATACGTTCGAGCAGGCGCTTCACTTCGGCGTAACGCTGCTTCATCGGCAGCTTGAGGTTGACCACCGCCTCGCGGCAGTGCCCTTCGCCGATCCACTCTTCCAGCATCGCCGCATTACGCGCCGGCTTCTCGACGATGTCGCAGACCATCCAGTCCACCGGCTGCTTGGGTTTGAACGTAAAGCCGTCCGCCATCAGGTGCTGCACCAGCCCCGTGTCCATCAGGCTTTCGGCCATCGGCCCGTTGTCGATGGCCGTCACCAGCATGCCGCGGTTGACCAGTTGCCAGGTCCAGCCGCCCGGCGCGGCGCCTAGGTCCACACCGGTCATGTCGCTGTGCAGGCGCTCGTCCCACTGATCCCGAGGAATAAAGTGGTGCCAGGCCTCTTCAAGCTTGAGGGTGGACCGGCTCGGCGCCTCCCGAGGAAATTTCAGGCGTGGAATGCCCATCGGCCACATGGCCGAATTATCGGTCTGCGCCAGGCCCAGGAAGACTTCGCGACCGCTCTTGAAGGTCAACAGCAGGCGTGGCTTGTACGGGTCATCCACCAGTTTGCCGGCGCCGGTCAGCGCCTTGCGCAGCGGCCCTTCGAATTTCTTGCAGAAGTTCGACAGTTCCTTACCGTCATTGGTGTCCACCACCTCCAACCACAAGCTGCCGCAGGTCGGGAAGGCGCTCATGTGGGCCAGGATGACACTGATGCGGTCGGTTTCCGGCAGATCGATGAAGCTGCCGCGCGCCCACTGGCGCGGAAAAATCAGCTCGGCGAAACGCTGGCCGCGCATCAGTCGCTCGGCGCCGTCGTCTTCGGTACAGACAAATTCGGCGCAGGCGCTGGCCGGCTTGGCCTTGGCGTAGCCGGCCACGTTCAGCCGTGCGGCGTGTTCGGCGATCTCGGAACAGACCTCGCCTTCGAAGCCTGGTCGGCAGTGCATGAAAAGCGTGTTCATTGAAACTCCGTAGCAAAGCCTGTCACGAAAACCGGCGCATGATAGCGGAGTTCGGAACCCCAAACCCGCTCGTAGAGTCCAGTGATTAGTCATACGCTCAAAACAGGGCTAGGTTAAAGGCTCTGTCCGTCCCGTCAGTCCGTAGCCGTGCGGACTCAAAGGAGTCATTTCAATGCCGTCCCTCGATAGCCTGAAAACCCTTAAAACGCTGCAAGTCGACGCCAGGATTTACCACTATTTCAGCCTGCCCGACGCCGCCCGAAGCCTGGGAGACCTGGACCGGTTGCCCATGTCCCTCAAAGTGCTGCTGGAGAACCTGCTGCGCTGGGAAGATGAAAAAACGGTCACCGGCACCGATCTCAAGGCCCTCGCCGGCTGGCTGAAGGAGCGTCGTTCCGACCGGGAAATTCAATACCGTCCTGCTCGGGTACTGATGCAAGACTTCACCGGCGTTCCGGCCGTGGTCGATCTGGCCGCCATGCGCGCCGCCATGGAAAAGGCCGGTGGCGATCCGCAGCGGATCAACCCGCTGTCACCCGTGGACCTGGTGATCGACCACTCGGTGATGGTGGACAATTTCGCCAGCAGCCAGGCGTTCGAACAGAACGTCGACATCGAAATGCAGCGCAACGGAGAGCGCTACGCCTTCCTGCGTTGGGGCCAGAGCGCCTTCGACAACTTTAGCGTGGTGCCGCCGGGCACCGGCATTTGCCACCAGGTCAACCTCGAATACCTGGGCCGCACCGTGTGGACCAAAGAGGAAGATGGACGGACCTATGCGTTCCCGGACACCCTGGTGGGCACCGATTCCCACACCACCATGATCAACGGCCTCGGTGTACTGGGCTGGGGCGTCGGCGGGATTGAGGCCGAAGCGGCCATGCTCGGCCAGCCGGTGTCGATGCTGATTCCAGAAGTCATCGGTTTCAAACTCATCGGCAAGCTGCGCGAAGGCATCACCGCCACCGACCTGGTGCTGACGGTCACCCAGATGCTGCGCAAGAAAGGTGTGGTGGGCAAATTCGTCGAGTTCTATGGCGACGGCCTTGCCGACCTGCCGTTGGCCGACCGCGCCACCATCGCCAACATGGCCCCGGAATACGGCGCCACCTGCGGTTTCTTCCCGGTGGACGACGTGACCCTGGACTACCTGCGCCTGTCCGGACGTCCGACCGAAACCGTGAAGCTGGTGGAAGCCTACTGCAAGGCTCAGGGCCTGTGGCGGCTGCCCGGCCAGGAACCGGTATTCACCGACACGCTGGAACTGGACATGGGGAGTGTCGAGGCCAGTCTCGCCGGGCCCAAGCGTCCTCAAGACCGGGTCTCACTGCCGAATGTCGGCCAGGCTTTCAGCGACTTCCTGGGCCTGAACGTCAAACCCACCAGCAAGGAAGAAGGCCGCCTGGAAAGCGAGGGTGGCGGTGGGGTCGCGGTAGGCAACGCCGATCAGGTGGGGGAAAGCGAATACGAGTTCGAGGGCCGGACCCATCGCCTGAAAAACGGCGCAGTGGTGATTGCGGCCATTACCTCTTGCACCAACACCTCCAACCCCAGCGTGATGATGGCCGCCGGGCTGCTGGCGAAAAAAGCCGTGGAGAAAGGCCTGACCCGTAAGCCGTGGGTCAAGAGTTCCCTGGCACCAGGTTCGAAGGTGGTCACCGATTACTACAAGGCCGCCGGGCTGACCGAGTACCTGGACAAACTGGGTTTCGATCTGGTGGGTTACGGTTGCACGACCTGTATCGGCAACTCGGGGCCGTTGCCCGAGCCGATCGAAAAAGCCATCCAGAGCGCCGACCTGACGGTGGCCTCGGTGCTGTCGGGTAATCGTAACTTCGAAGGCCGCGTGCACCCGTTGGTAAAAACCAACTGGCTGGCGTCGCCGCCCCTGGTGGTCGCCTATGCCCTGGCCGGCACGGTGCGCATCGACATCAGCAGTGAACCGCTGGGCAACGACCGCGACGGCAACCCGGTGTACCTGCGCGATATCTGGCCCAGCAGCCAGGAAGTCGCCAACGCGGTGACCCAGGTCGACACCAGCATGTTCCACAAGGAATACGCCGCCGTGTTTGCCGGTGATGAGCAATGGCAGGCTATCGAGGTGCCGCAAGCCGCGACTTACGTCTGGCAATCGGACTCAACCTACATCCAGCACCCGCCGTTCTTCGAGAACATCAGTGGGCCGCCACCGGCCATCAACAATGTCGAAGGTGCACGAATCCTGGCTTTGCTCGGCGACTCGGTGACCACCGACCACATCTCCCCGGCCGGCAATATCAAGACCGACAGCCCGGCCGGCCGTTATCTGCGCGAACAGGGCGTGGAGCCCCGGGACTTCAACTCCTACGGTTCAAGGCGCGGTAACCATCAGGTCATGATGCGCGGCACCTTCGCCAATATCCGGATCCGCAACGAAATGCTCGGCGGCGAAGAAGGCGGCAATACGATCTACATCCCCAGTGGCGAGAAAATGCCGATCTACGACGCCGCCATGTTGTATCAGGCCATGGGCACACCTCTGGTGGTGATCGCCGGACAGGAATATGGCACCGGCTCGAGTCGGGACTGGGCCGCCAAGGGCACCAATCTGTTGGGGGTCAAAGCGGTGATCGCCGAGAGCTTCGAGCGCATCCATCGCTCCAACCTGGTGGGCATGGGCGTGCTGCCGTTGCAGTTCAAGCTCGATCAGAATCGCAAGAGCCTGAACCTCACCGGCAAGGAAACCCTGGACATCCTGGGCCTGAGCGACGTCGAACTGACGCCACGCATGAACCTGCCACTGATCATCACCCGCGAGGACGGCCGCCAGGAGCGGATTGAAGTGTTGTGCCGGATCGACACCTTGAATGAAGTGGAATATTTCAAGGCTGGGGGGATTTTGCACTACGTCCTACGGCAATTGATTTCAGAATAAAAAGAAGCGTCTTACGAAAACACCGCCTGTTAATAGGCGGTGTTTTCGTATGGGTCTGCCTATAATCCTGCCGGTCCTGCCATCACCATCGCCACAAACGGTTCTTCAGTCTCAAAGGATGTGATATGCCTGCCCTGCCCTGGCCATACCTGGCCTTCCTTTCCATCGGCTATGCCTTGGCCCTGGCCTTCGGCCATCTGGCCTGGACTGCTGCGATCTCGGTCGCGCTGCTGCTGTTCGCCGGGTATGCGGTGCGCCAGCAGCAGACACCGGTCGGGCAGTTTCTCGGCCACGCCCTGTTTGTGGTGATGGCCCTGGCGTTGGCCTTGCACTGGATGCCGGGTTTTTTCAATGGCCGGGCAATCGCGCCGCAACGTTTTACCGACGATGCCGTGCCGTTTGCCATGTACCTGAACCAGGACAAGCCACTGATCGGCTTCTGGTTACTGCTGGCGTGTCCCTGGATCGTCGGCAGGCGCTCGTTTCGCCTGTCGCTACAGGCCACTGCCCTGGGGCTGACCCTGAGCGCCGTGCTGGCGCTGGGCGGGGCGATGCTGCTGGGAATGATCCATTGGGCACCGAAGTGGCCGGAGTCGGCCTGGATATGGGTACTCAATAATCTTTTATTGGTGACGTTGGTGGAGGAAGCGCTGTTTCGTGGCTACATTCAGGGTGGCCTGAGCCGACGCTTCAAACATCTGAACTATGGCGACAATCTGGCATTGGTCCTGGCCTCGCTGCTGTTCGGCCTGGTGCATGCCGGGGCGGGATGGCAATGGGTGTTGCTGTCGGGCATGGCGGGGGTCGGTTATGGCCTGGCTTATCGCTTTGGTGGGCTGGGCGCGGCGATTGCCGCCCACTTTGGCCTCAATCTGCTTCATTTCGCCCTATTTACCTACCCGATGCTGGCGTGATACCGACCGGAAAAATAACTTCAATAAAAACCTGACGGCGCCGACAACCTTTCAAAGCCTTGCGGATCTACACACCATGCGTAACAACCAGCCCGTCACACAACGCGAAAGGACCTTCCCGGCCCAACAACGTCTGATTTCCACTACCGATGCCAAAGGTGTGATCACCTATTGCAACGACGCGTTCGTTGAAATCAGCGGGTTTTCCAAGGAGGAACTGATCCGCTCGCCCCACAACCTGGTACGCCATCCCGATGTGCCGTCGGCCGTGTTCGCCCATATGTGGAACACGCTCAAACAAGGCTTGCCATGGATGGGCATCGTCAAGAATCGCTGCAAGAGCGGTGACCATTACTGGGTCAACGCCTATGTCACCCCCGTGTTCGAAGGTAACCAGGTGATCGGCTACGAGTCGGTGCGGGTCAAGCCCAGCGCCGAGCAGATCAGCCGGGCCGAAGCGCTCTATCAACGCATCAATCAGGGCAAGCCGGCGATCCCGCGCAGCGACAAATGGTTGCCGATCCTGCAGGACTGGCTGCCGTTTATCCTGGTCAGCCAATTGAGCTTCGTGGTTGGCGCATTTCTCAATTCCTCCTGGGGCTTTGCCCTGGCTGCCGTGCTCTCGGTGCCCCTGGGCCTGATGGGCCTGCAATGGCAACAGCGCGGGATCAAGCGCCTGCTGCGTCTGGCCGAGCAAACCACCTCCGATCCGTTGATCGCCCGGATGTACACCGACAGTCGAGGCGTCCAGGCGCGCCTGGAGATGTCGATCCTCAGCCAGGAAGCTCGCCTGAAAACCTGCCTGACCCGGTTGCAGGACACTGCCGAACACCTCAACGAGCAGGCGCGGCAGTCGAATTCGCTGGCCCATAACAGCTCCAGTGGGCTGGAACGCCAGCGAGTGGAGACCGAACAGGTGGCCACCGCCGTCAACGAGATGGCCGCGACGACCCAGGAAGTCGCCAGCCACGTGCAACGCACCGCCGACGCCACCCAGGAAGCCAATCGCCTGACCAGTCGTGGACGCGACATCGCCGGGGAAACCCGTGAAGCCATCGAGCGTTTGTCGGTGGTGGTGGGCGAGACCGGGCAGACCGTGACCCAGCTGGCCAAGGACAGCGACGAGATTGGTGGCGTGGTGGACGTGATCAAAGGCATTGCCGACCAGACCAACCTGCTGGCCCTCAACGCCGCCATCGAAGCGGCCCGCGCCGGAGAGATGGGTCGCGGCTTTGCCGTGGTGGCGGACGAAGTGCGCCAACTGGCGCAACGTACCAGTGAATCCACCGGGCAGATCCACGCCCTGATCGCCAAGCTCCAGCAAACCGCCACCAATGCCGTGCAGACCATGGATGCCGGCCACCGCCAGGCTGAAGAAGGCGTGGCTCGGGTCATGGAGGCGGACGCAGCGCTGGTGGGCATCAGTGAAGCGGTGGCCAACATCACCGACATGACCACCCAGATCGCTGCCGCTACCGAAGAGCAGAGTTCGGTGGCCGAAGAGATCAGCCGCAATATCAGCAACATCTCGGAACTGGCCGACCAGACCTCGGGCCAGGCCCACAGCTCGGCGCTACTGAGCGAAGAACTGACCCGCACCGCCAATACGCAGTATTCGCTGGTGGAGCGGTTCAACCGCTGATAGAAGCCTGCCTCATGAAAAACCCGGACAGCGCAAGCTTCCGGGTTTTTTGTTGCCTGACAGGCCGCTATCGCGAGCAGGCTCGCTCCCACAGAGGGTCAAGGTTGCTCATTCAAAGGCATTCCAATTGTGGGAGCAGCCTTACTCCCACAGAGGGTCAAGGTTGCTCATTCAAAGGCATTCCAATTGTGGGAGCAGCCTTACTCCCTCAGGGGGGTCAAGGTTGCTCATTCAAAGGCATTCCAATTGTGGGAGCGAGCCTGCTCGCGATGAGGCCTTGATAGTCGGCAAGGAACCTACTGAAGAAACCCGGCCACCCTGCCCGCCGCCGCCTCCAGATGCTGCTCATGACTAAACCCCGAGGCCTTCAGCGGTTTCAGATCATGATCCCCCGCCTCCAGCCACATCACCTCGATACTCGGTGACAGCACGTAACCCTGCACCGCCTCGCGGTTACCCAAGGCATCGCGCTCGCCCTGGACGATCAAGGTCCGGGTCTTCAATGCTGCCAAGTGCTCGACCCGCGGTTTCTCCGGTTTGCCCACCGCGTAGAAGGGATACCCCAGGCACACCAGGGCATCAGCTTTCAGCTCATCGGCCAGCAAACTCGCCATGCGCCCGCCCATGGACTTGCCGCCAATGGCCAACCGCCCAGCGACATAAGGCCGCACCGTGGCGTACACCTCACGCCAGCATTCCAGCAACTTGGGAGCCGGGTTCGGCGGACGTTTACCGCCGTCCAGGCGTCGTTGAGCCATGTAAGGAAACTCAAAGCGCAACACGTTGATGCCATGCCCGGCAAGGCGCACGGCCATTTCGTTCATGAACCCGCTGTCCATCGGCGCGCCGGCGCCATGGGCCAGGATCAGGGTCGGTGGCTCGGCGCTGACACCCGTTTGCGCCGCCGTCCATAGCCAACCGTGTTCGGCCACACATCGCGCCCATTGATCCCCGTCAATACTGGCCTTGTGCTGTTTGTCCATGCTTGCCTCGCTTTTAGTCTGCCTATAACTCCAGGCGAAGAATGCCGCGCTGCCTTGCGCAAGCGCTCACTTCGGCTGAACCGTGGATGGGGAACCATGAACACATCTATCAGTACCGCCTACAACTACAAGGTGGTCCGCCAATTCGCCATTATGACGGTGGTGTGGGGCATCGTCGGCATGGGGCTCGGGGTTTTTCTCGCGGCCCAATTGGTCTGGCCACAGCTCAACTTCGATTTGCCGTGGACCAGCTTCGGCCGCCTGCGCCCGTTGCATACCAACGCGGTGATCTTCGCCTTCGGCGGCTGCGCCCTGTTCGCCAGTTCGTTCTACTCGGTGCAACGCACCTGTCAGACACAGCTGTTCGCGCCGAAAATCGCCGCGTTCTGCTTCTGGGGCTGGCAATTGGTAATCCTGCTGGCGGCCATCAGCCTGCCGCTGGGCTACACCAGCTCCAAGGAATACGCCGAACTGGAATGGCCGATCGACATTCTGATCACCATCGTCTGGGTCGCCTACGCCATCGTGTTCTTCGGCACCGTGGCCAAGCGCAACACCAAACACATCTACGTCGGTAACTGGTTCTTCGGCGGGTTCATCCTGACCGTGGCGATCCTGCACATCGTCAACAACCTGGAATTGCCGGTGAGCTTCACCAAATCCTACTCGGTGTATGCCGGGGCCACCGATGCGATGGTGCAATGGTGGTACGGCCACAACGCCGTGGGCTTTTTCCTCACCGCCGGCTTTTTGGGGATGATGTATTACTTCGTGCCGAAGCAGGCCGAGCGTCCGGTGTATTCCTATCGGTTGTCCATCGTGCACTTCTGGGCGCTGATCACCCTGTACATCTGGGCCGGCCCGCACCACCTGCACTACACCGCGCTGCCGGACTGGGCACAGTCCCTGGGCATGGTGATGTCGCTGATCCTGCTGGCACCGAGCTGGGGCGGTATGATCAACGGCATGATGACCCTGTCGGGTGCCTGGCATAAATTGCGCAGCGACCCGATCCTGCGGTTCCTGGTGGTGTCCCTGGCGTTCTACGGCATGTCGACCTTCGAAGGCCCGATGATGGCCATCAAGACCGTCAACGCCCTCTCCCACTACACCGACTGGACCATCGGCCACGTACACGCTGGTGCCTTGGGTTGGGTGGCGATGATTTCCATCGGCGCGCTGTATCACATGATCCCGAAAGTCTTCGGCCGCCCCCAGATGCACAGCATCGGCCTGATCAACGCGCACTTCTGGCTCGCGACCATCGGCACCGTGCTGTACATCGCCTCCATGTGGGTCAACGGCATCGCCCAGGGCCTGATGTGGCGTGCGGTGAACGAGGACGGCACCCTGACCTACTCCTTCGTTGAAACCCTGGTGGCCAGCCACCCAGGCTTCGTCGTACGGCTGGCGGGCGGGGCGATCTTCCTCCTCGGCATGCTGCTGATGGCCTACAACACCTGGCGCACCGTGCGGGCCTACCAGCCTGCCGAAGCCGCCGCTGCCGCGCAGATGGCTTGAGGAGTCCGCCATGAAACACGAAACAATCGAAAAAAACGTCGGCCTGCTGATGCTGCTGATGGTTCTGGCCGTGAGCATTGGCGGCCTGACCCAGATCGTGCCGCTGTTCTTCCAGGACGTGACCAACAAACCGGTGGACGGCATGAAGCCCTACACCGCGCTGCAACTGGAAGGTCGCGACATCTATATCCGCGAAGGCTGCGTCGGCTGCCATTCGCAGATGATCCGTCCGTTCCGCGCCGAGACCGAGCGCTACGGCCACTACTCGGTGGCCGGTGAAAGCGTCTGGGACCACCCGTTCCTGTGGGGCTCCAAGCGCACCGGGCCGGACCTGGCCCGGGTCGGCGCGCGCTACTCCGATGACTGGCATCGCGCCCACCTGTACAACCCGCGCAACGTCGTGCCTGAGTCGAAGATGCCGGCCTATCCGTGGCTGGTAACCCAAACGGTGGACAGCAGCCACACCGAAGGCAAGCTGCGCGCCATGCGCACCCTGGGCGTGCCGTACACCGACGACGACATCGCCGGCAGCGTGGCCTCGCTCAAGGACAAGACCGAGATGGACGCGCTGGTGGCCTACCTGCAAGTGCTCGGCACTGCCATCAAGAGCAAGAGGTGAGCCTATGTTTCTTGAAATGAGCACTGGAATGATCCGCGGCCTGGGCACGGTCGTGGTGTTCGTGGCCTTCATCGGCCTGACCCTGTGGGTATTCAGCAGCAAGCGCAACTCGGAGTTCGCTCAGGCGCGCCTGCTGCCGTTCGCCGACGAGCCATCCGCCGACATCGCCAACCCCCAAGACCCTGCAACAAGGAGCACCCGGCCATGACCACCTTCTGGAGTACGTGGATCAGCGTACTGACCATCGGCAGCCTGATCGGTCTGACCTGGCTGCTGATCGGCACCCGCAAGGGCGAGACCAAGGGCAGCGTCGACCAGACCATGGGCCACAGCTTCGACGGCATCGAGGAGTACGACAACCCGCTGCCGCAGTGGTGGTTCCTGTTGTTCGCCGGCACTTTGGTGTTTTCCGTCGGCTACCTGGTTCTCTACCCGGGCCTGGGCAACTGGAAAGGCATCCTGCCCGGCTACGAAAATGGCTGGACCGGCGCCCATGAATGGGAAAAGGAAATGGCCAGGGCCGACGCCAAGTTCGGGCCGATCTTCGCCAAATTCGCCGCCATGCCGGTGGAAGAAGTCGCCAAGGACCCACAGGCCTTGAAGATGGGTGGCCGCTTGTTCGCCTCCAACTGCTCGGTCTGCCACGGCTCGGACGCCAAAGGTGCCTTCGGCTTCCCGAACCTGGCCGACAGCCACTGGCGCTGGGGCGGCAGTGCCGAAACCATCAAGGCCACCATCATGGGCGGTCGCATGGCCGCGATGCCGGCCTGGGGCGAAGTGCTGGGCGAAGCCGGCGTCAAGAACGTGGCCGCGTATGTGCGCCATGATCTGGCGGGCCTGCCGCTGCCGGCAGACAGCGGCGCCGATCTGCAAGCAGGCCAGCAAGCGTTCAACACCACTTGCGTTGCCTGCCACGGTGCCAACGGTAAAGGCACCGAAGCCATGGGCGCGCCAGACCTGACCTTGCCGGCCGGCTTCATCTACGGCACCAGCCTGGCGCAACTGCAACAGACCATCCGTCATGGCCGCCAGGGCCATATGCCGGCGCAGAATGAGCTGCTCGGCAATGACAAGGTGCAACTGCTCGCGGCTTACGTCTACAGCCTGTCCCACGCGGCGGACGCCGAGCGTCTGCAAGCTGAACGCAAAAGCGAATAAATCCTGACCACGCGAACAGCCGCATCCATCTGGATGCGGCTGTTTCGTGCCCCTGCGCGACGCATTGTCGCACCCTCCCTTCGTCTTCCTTTCGGTTCCCCGGAATCAAGTCTAAGCTTGCCTCTGCGTGCGCTGGCGACTGCCGGTTTCAGGTCGACCCGACCCGATGCGTTCGACAATCGTTCGACAAAAAGGCCGCAAAGGCAGGTGAATACCGGCTGTTGCGACAGTTACCTGGCATCACCCGAACGCCGTGCTCGAACACACCCCGTTACAACCGACCTGCCCCCCTCGCCTCTTTCCTTCGTTGCGACATTTTACCGAGGGCCAATTTTGTCCCTACTCAGCACATGGAAAGGCCGCAGAATCTGCTTTGGAAAGCATTGACCCAGGTCATGGCGCGTTGCAATGACCCCCCGCTTTCTCCATACTTGCGACCGATTTTTATCCTAATAAAACACCCAAACCGTGGAACCTTAGAATGAGCACAGCAATCAGTCCGACTGCTTATAACTATAAGGTAGTCCGCCAGTTCGCCATCATGACGGTGGTCTGGGGGATCCTTGGCATGGGGCTCGGTGTATTCATCGCCTCGCAACTGGTCTGGCCGGAGTTGAACTTCGATCTGCCATGGACGACGTTTGGACGCCTGCGCCCGCTGCACACCAACCTGGTGATCTTCGCCTTCGGTGGTTGTGCGTTGTTTGCCACTTCCTATTACGTCGTGCAGCGAACCTGCCAAACGCGACTGATTTCCGACAGCCTCGCCGCCTTCACCTTCTGGGGTTGGCAAGCGGTCATCGTCGGTGCGATCGTGACCTTGCCGATGGGTTTCACCACCACCAAGGAATACGCAGAGCTGGAATGGCCCCTGGCTATTCTGCTGGCCATCGTCTGGGTGACCTACGGTCTGGTGTTCTTCGGCACTATCGTCAAGCGCAAGACCAAGCACATCTATGTCGGTAACTGGTTCTACGGTGCCTTCATCGTCGTGACCGCCATGCTGCACATCGTCAACCACGCGTCCCTGCCGGTCAGCTTCTTCAAGTCCTACTCGGCCTACTCGGGCGCCACCGACGCGATGATCCAGTGGTGGTACGGCCACAACGCCGTGGGCTTCTTCCTGACCACCGGCTTCCTGGGGATGATGTATTACTTCGTGCCGAAACAGGCCGAGCGTCCGATCTATTCCTATCGCCTGTCCATCGTCCACTTCTGGGCGCTGATCACCCTGTACATCTGGGCCGGCCCGCACCACCTGCACTACACCGCGCTGCCGGACTGGGCACAGTCCCTGGGCATGGCGATGTCGATCATCCTGCTGGCTCCAAGCTGGGGCGGCATGATCAACGGCATGATGACCCTCTCGGGCGCCTGGCATAAGCTGCGCACCGACCCGATCCTGCGGTTCCTGGTGGTTTCCCTGGCGTTCTACGGCATGTCGACCTTCGAAGGCCCGATGATGGCCATCAAGACCGTCAACTCCCTGAGCCACTACACCGACTGGACCATCGGTCACGTACACGCCGGGGCCTTGGGCTGGGTTGCGATGATTTCCATCGGCGCGATCTACCACATGATCCCGAAACTGTTCGGTCGTGCGCAGATGCACAGCACCGGCCTGATCAACACTCACTTCTGGCTCGCCACCATCGGCACCGTGCTCTACATCGCCTCGATGTGGGTCAACGGCATCACCCAGGGCCTGATGTGGCGTGCAATCAACGACGACGGCACCCTGACCTACTCGTTCGTTGAAGCGCTGCAAGCCAGCCACCCTGGTTTCATCGTCCGTGCCCTGGGCGGCGCGTTCTTCGCCAGCGGCATGCTGTTCATGGCCTACAACGTGTATCGCACCGTTCGTGCCTCTGACCCGGCTGAAGCTGAAGCCGCCGCCAAGATCGCCGTAGTTGGAGCTCACTGATGAAGCACGAAACAGTAGAGAAGAATATTGGCCTGCTGGCCTTCTTCATGGTCATCGCCGTCAGCATCGGCGGCCTGACCCAGATCGTTCCGCTGTTTTTCCAGGACGTGACCAACAAGCCGGTCGAAGGCATGAAGCCACGCACCGCCCTTGAACTGGAAGGTCGCGACGTCTACATCGCCAACGGCTGTGTCGGCTGCCACTCGCAGATGATCCGTCCGTTTCGCGCCGAAACCGAACGCTATGGCCACTACTCGGTTGCCGGTGAAAGCGTCTGGGACCACCCGTTCCTGTGGGGTTCCAAGCGTACCGGCCCGGACCTGGCCCGTGTGGGCGGTCGCTACTCCGACGACTGGCAGCGTGCGCACCTGTACAACCCGCGCAACGTAGTGCCTGAGTCGAAAATGCCGGCTTACCCGTTCCTCGTAGAAAACAAGCTCGACGGCAAAGACACCGCCAAGAAAATGGAAGTCTTGCGTACCCTGGGCGTGCCTTACACCGATGAAGACATCGCCGGTGCCAAGGATGCCGTGAAGGGCAAGACTGAAATGGACGCGCTGGTGGCCTATCTGCAAGGCCTGGGCACCATCATCAAAAGCAAACGGTGATTTAGATGGATATCGGGATGATTCGTGGCCTGGGCACCGTCGTCGTGATGGTGGCCTTTATCGGTCTGGCGTTGTGGGTGTTCAGCCCCAAGCGCAAGTCGGAGTTTGACGACGCGACCTTGCTGCCGTTCGCGGATGATCCCGAAGCCATCAAGCACGTCGAGCAAGCTTCTAGGAGTAACAAAGAATGACTACGTTCTGGAGTCTGTACGTCACAGTCCTCAGTCTGGGTACGATCTTCGCCCTGACC
The DNA here is from genome assembly GCF_032614175.1 of Pseudomonas sp. P105. Taxonomy (NCBI): domain Bacteria; kingdom Pseudomonadati; phylum Pseudomonadota; class Gammaproteobacteria; order Pseudomonadales; family Pseudomonadaceae; genus Pseudomonas; species Pseudomonas sp. P105. The sequence goes on along the minus strand of NZ_CP126693.1, from coordinate 2,026,456 downwards.
TGGCTGCTGCTGTCGACCCGTAAGGGCCAGCGCGCCGAACAAACGGACGAGACTGTTGGTCACTCGTTCGATGGCATCGAAGAGTACGACAACCCACTGCCTAAATGGTGGTTCATGTTGTTCGTGGGCACCATTGTCTTCGCCTTGGGTTATCTGGTGCTCTACCCGGGCCTGGGCAACTGGAAAGGCCTGCTGCCAGGGTATAACTATCTGGACACCGAAAAGCAGACCCCTTTCGCCAATGGCCAGACCGGCTGGACCGGCGTTCACGAGTGGGAAAAGGAAATGGCGCGTTCGGACGCCAAGTTCGGCCCGATCTTCGCCAAGTTCGCCTCCATGCCGATTGAAGAAGTCGCCAAAGACCCGCAAGCCCTGAAGATGGGTGGCCGCCTGTTCGCCTCCAACTGCTCGGTCTGCCACGGTTCCGACGCCAAGGGTGCCTACGGCTTCCCGAACCTGACCGACGCCGACTGGCGCTGGGGTGGTGAGCCGGAAACCATCAAGACCACCATCATGGGCGGTCGTCATGCCGTGATGCCGGGCTGGGCTGCCGTGGTTGGCGAGCAAGGTGTTGCCGACGTCTCCGCCTACGTGGTGACCAGTCTGCACGGCCGTAAACTGCCGGAAGGCGCCAAAGCCGACCCGGCCAACGGCCAGAAGCTGTTCGCAGCCAACTGCGTGGCCTGCCACGGTCCAGCCGGCAAGGGCACGCCTGCCATGGGCGCACCTGACCTGACGCACCCGGCCGGTTTCATCTACGGTTCGAGCTTCGCTCAGCTGCAGCAGACCATCCGTTACGGTCGCCAGGGCCAGATGCCTGCCCAGGCCGATCTGCAGGGTAACGACAAGGTCCACCTGCTGGCTGCGTACGTCTACAGCCTGTCTCATGGGGAACCGGCGCCATCTGCCGATGCCCAGTAAGGCACACGCCTGATGTACCAAAGGCCCCGCCAACCCATGTTGGCGGGGCCTTTTTATTGGTGGGTATCCAGGAGCGAAGCTGTTTCACTTGCTCGCCTCCCACGCCAGTAGTAACGTGCCTACATTGTAGTTTATGAGGGCACTGCCATGTCCATCACGACCATTTCCAGCCGCGAATTCAACCACGACACAAGTGGTGCCAAAAAAGCCGCCCGCCAGGGGCCAGTCATCATCACTGACCGTGGCAAGCCGGCCCACGTACTGCTAAGCATTGAGCAGTACCAGAAACTGACCGGCATTGGCACCAGCATTGTCGAGTTGCTGGTCATGCCCGACGCGCCGGATATCGATTTCGATACCGAACGTGCCGTCATCACTCCCCGGCCTTTGGACCTGTCCTGATGTTTCTACTCGACACCAATGTCATTTCGGAACTGCGCAAGCCGCATGCAGATAAAAACGTACAGGCCTGGGCACGGAGCGTGTCCGCCCCCAACCTGTACGTCTCGGCAATCACCGTATTGGAGCTGGAAACTGGTGTAATGCGCTTCGAACGCAAGGATCCGGTGCAAGGCAGCCGCCTGCGCGCGTGGCTGGATAACCACGTCCTGCCCGCATTTTCCGGCAGGATCCTGGCGGTCGACCGCACCGTCGCGCTGCGCTGCGCTCGCCTGCATGTACCGGATCGCAACAATGAATGCGATGCACTGATTGCCGCCACGGCGCTGGTCCATGGCCTGACCGTGGTCACCCGCAATGTGAGTGATTTTCAAAGCAGCGGCGTGGCCTTGCTCAATCCATGGTCAAGCTAATATAACGTCGCGACGGACCATCAATTACCGCCAAGGAGATAGGCGCAATGGGCATCGAAACACTTCAGCGCGCAACGATGAGCCCCCAGCATGTCTGACGCGCTCTGGGCCGCTCGCCTGGGCGATGCACTGAACCACACCTCCATGATGGCCGACATTCTCGGCGGCGTGCTGGAAGTGGCGGCCAACATCGCCATCACCGCCCTGGCGACGGCAGCGGTGGTGGCCGCCACCGGCATCACCGTCGCCACGGGTGGCTTGGGTTGTTTCCTGCTCGGTGCGGTGGTGGGGGCGGTCGTGGGCATTGCCATGAGCAAGACCGGGGCCGACGAAGGCCTGAGCAATATCTGCGAAGGCATCGGCAACGCGCTCTTCCCGCCCACGGTGCAGGCCAACATCCTCACCGGCTCCAAGGACACCTTTACCAACAACATCCCCTCGGCCCGCGCCGCCGGAGCGGTTGTTTCCCATGTCGCGCCGGCCGGCACCGAACTGGACATGCCCGAGCCGGAAGAAGAAGCCGAGCCCAGTTACCTGGACATGGCCGGCAACTTCTTCTCGCAGATGTGGCGCCCCACCGTCGCCTCGCCCGCCCCCGGCACAGAGACTCGGCCGGAAGACCTGGTGATCTGCACCAAGCACCCACCGATGCCGCCGCAGTTCATGGCTGAAGGCTCGGACAAAGTCACCATCAATGGCCAGCCCGCCGTGCGCAGCGGCGACCGCAGCACCTGCGATGCGACGGTGGTCTCGGCCGGGTTGATTTCCCCGGACGTGACCATCGGCGGCGGCTCAGTGGTGGTGCGTGAGATTCGCAGCGGCAAGACCCCGGGCGTGGGGCTGGCGGTCACCGCGTTGCTGATGCTCAAGGGGGGCAAGGGCAAGTTCTTCAGCAAACTGCCGTGCATGCTGGCCGGTGGCGCGGCGTCGATGGCGGTCAGCAGCGCCATGGGCGCCGCGGCCAACGCCGCCATGGGTTCGTCGAACCCGGTGCATGCCGCCACCGGCGCCAAGGTGCTGGGCCGCGATGAAGAGCTGGACTTCGTTTTGCCCGGTGTTCTGCCAATCGACTGGCAACGCTTCTACAACAGCCGCGACGAGCGCCGCGAAGGTATGTTCGGTGCGGGCTGGAGCGTGGTCTACGAGGTGCAGGTGGAGATCCTGGCCCATCCCGAGGGCGGCGAGACCCTGCTCTACACCGACGAACAGGCCCGGCCCATCGACATGGGTTCGATCCCGTTGGGCGGCGCGGTGTTCAGTGCTGGCGAAGGCCTGGCCGTGCGACGTCATCTCAACGGGCAGTTGCTGATCGAAAGCGACGACGGTGTGTATCGCCTGTTCGAACCCACGCCGGGCCACACATCCCTGCTGCGCCTGAGCCAACTCGGTGACCGCAACGACAATCGCATCTTCCTCGACTACGACGCCGCCGGACGGCTGATACGCCTGCGCGACACCTTCGATCTGGTGCAAGTCGAGCTGATCCGCGAGCGCGAACGCGTCACCCAGATAGAACGCCTCTACCCCGACCAACAGCGCGAAGTGCTGGTCAGCTACGCCTACGACACAGCGAACAACCTGAGCGAAGTACGCGACGCCACCGGCCAGGTGCAACGGCGTTTCAGCTACGACGCCGGCCAGCGAATGCTGGAACACCAACTGCCCACCGGGCTGCGTTGCTTCTACGAATGGGCCTTGGTCGAAGACCAGGAATGGCGCGTGGTCCGCCACTGGACCGACGAGGGCGACACCTACCAGTTCGACTATGACCTCAAGGCCGGTGTAACCCGCATTACCGACGGTTTGCAGCGCGTCAGCACGCGCCACTGGAACAGCCAACACCAGATCACCCGATACAGCGACAACCTCGGCCAGACCTGGCTGTTCGAGTGGAACGACGAACGCCAACTGCTCAGCGCCACCGACCCACAGGGCGGGCGCTATGAATACAGCTATGACGAGGCCGGTAACCTGATCGGCGAAACCGATCCGTTGGGCCGCAGTGATTCGACGTTATGGCTCGAGCACTGGGCGCTGCCGCTGGTGGACACCGACGCCGCCGGCCACAGCTGGAAATACCGCTACGATCAACGCGGCAACTGCACCGCCGAAACCGATCCCCTGGGCCACGTCACCCGCTACCGCTATGACGCCCACGGTCAGGTCATCGAAATCATCGACGCCACCGGCAAGCTTAAAAAGCTGCGCTGGAATCCGTTCGGGCAGTTGGTGGAGCACATCGATTGCTCGGGTTACCCGACACGGTTCAGCTACGACCAGCGCGGCTACCTGCAGACCATCACCGACGCCCTCGGCGAGCGCACCCAGTTCAGCTACGACGCCCAAGGCCGTTTGCTCAGCAGCCAATTGCCGGATGGCCGCACCGAACAGTACCAGCGCGACCTCGCCGGGCAGTTGACCGGCTACACCGACCCGGCCGGGCACACCACGCTCTACCAGCACAACCGTCGCGGTCAGGTCCGCCAACGCACCGACGCCCACGGCCGGCAGGTGCAATTCGCGTACGACAGCTACGGGCGGCTGCAGGCGCTGACCAATGAGAATGGCGAGAGCTACCGGTTTGCCTGGGATGCGGGGGATCGGTTGGCCGAACAGCGCAACCTTGATGGCAGCGCCAAAGGCTACACGTACGACGTCCTCAACAACGTAAAACGAGTCGAAACCATCGCAGCGCCGCGAGGTGATCATCAGCCCAGTGAAAGGACCATTGTTCATCATCTCGAACGTGATGCCATTGGCCGGCTGACCACCCGAATCACACCTGATGGACAGTCCCGGTACAGCTATAGCCCGTTGAATCAGTTAATCGAAGCCACCGTCATCGCTAACGACGGCAACGAACAACGACTGGGCTTTGCTTATGACGCGCTGGGTTATCTGATTGAGGAGCAGAGTTCAGCGGGCGTTCTGAAGCATCACTACGACGAACTCGGCAACCTGATCCAGACCCACCTACCCGACGGCCGTTGGGTCAGCCGCCTGTACTATGGCAGTGGTCATCTGCACCAAATCAACCTCGACGGCCACGTCATCAGCGACTTCGAACGCGACCGGCTGCATCGAGAGGTGCTGCGCACCCAAGGCCAAATCAGCACACGGAGTGAATATGACCGTAGCGGGCGCTTACGCAGCCGCCAACGCCGGCATACCAGCCAGCCGTCGTTGATGCCTGCCGCAGATCAAACCCATTTTGAGTTTGATCCTGGCGACCACCTGGTGGCGCGCCTTGAACGGCAGCCAAAAGGTCAACAACGCCAATTGCTGCACTACGATGTGACCGGCCGCATCCTGGCAAGCCAGGGCACTCGACAAGGCCAGAATGAAACATTTTCCTTCGATGCCGCCGCCAATCTCCTCGACAGTTCACCTGGTACAGGTGGGCGGGTTACGCACAACCAACTCAAGCGCTATCAGGATAAGCACTATCGCTACGATGATTTTGGCCGAATGATTGAAAAGCGCAGTGGGCGACATGGCCTGCAGCGCTTCAGTTACGACTCGGATCACCGGCTGGTTGAAGTTCGAACCCAGAAATCCGACGGTGGAAACGTCGTCAGGATGCGCTACGACCCGTTGGGCCGAAGGATTGAGAAAACCGAACATGACGACAACGGGCGTCTCATCGCCCGCACGCGTTTCGACTGGGATGGCCTGCAATTACTCAAGGAACATAAAAATAGCCTGACCAGCCTGTACCTCTATATTGGCGACAGTCACGAGCCCTTGGCCCGGGTCGACGGCATCGGTGAACATCAACGCATCCGCTATTACCACAACGACCCCAATGGTCAGCCACAGGCCTTGACGGAAAGTGACGGCCATCCGCTATGGCACGCTCACTACCAGGTATGGGGCAATACCACTGATGAAGTCCGTGAGCCGTACTACATCGAAGAACAGAACCTGCGTTTTCAGGGGCAATACCTGGACCGGGAAACAGGCCTGCACTACAACACCTTCCGCTTCTATGATCCCGACATAGGCCGCTTTACCACGCCCGACCCCTTGGGCCTGGCCGCAAGCCTGAATCTTTATCGCTACGCACCGAATCCATTTACCTGGATCGACCCGCTGGGGCTTAAAGAGAATGAGATTATCCGGTACATGGGCGAGAGCGAAACCGTCTCGTCCAAGGCCGCCAACGGAGGCAAAGGCGGCTTGGTTCCGAATATCCGAGGAGAGAAAGCGGTCTGGGTCAACCAGGACAGTAACCCTGGATTCAACCCAGGTAATGAGAAGTATCGGGTAGTGGCCACCGTCAATAACGAAGGGGTCAGCATGCTCAATAACCACAAGGACATCTCTACCGTTGACTATAAAGAGACGGGCCTGAAAGATGGCGTGCTGTCCAAGACGAATGAGCCCAAGGCCAGAGGCATCGGTTTCCGATTATTGGATAAATTCAATAAAACCATTACGTCATTTCGTGTCGAGAAGAAAGGCCCGAACGGAAAATGGAAGACCTGCGGATAAAGCCAGATGGACATATTCGATCTTCTCTCATACAAGCTTGAAAACTTCCTGAACGTCCGGCCGTATCCGAAGGCGTTGGGTGCTGTTTTTTACAAAGAAGACGAGCCTTCGCTACTGAACGTCGTCGCGAAAAAACACAATGGCGCTCCCTTCAGCGTTAGCCGCTGGCGGGACTTGTTTTCCACCAGCGCTTTCGAAAAAGCCATGCTGAAGAACGGCTTCACGGAACCCGACTGCTACGCCCTCCTCCTGGTCCTGTCGCGCTTTGGCTACCTGCTTGAAATCGACAACCGTCAACGAACCAACAAGGAATATTTTATTTTCTTCTACCTGATCCAACTGATCAGCTTGAAGAACAGCACCCTGGATGCGGATGCGCGCCTCAGGAACTACATGCTTAGGTTCCTCCTCTTCGAATTGAGCATCGATGACGAGGCGTATCGTCGGTTCAGCATCGAGGGCAATCAGTTGATGATGGCGACCGATGGGCTGGGGTCCGTGGCTTTTCTGGATGTGATTGATCTGGTTTACAAAGCGATCAAGGCCGACAGCAGGAAAGAGCATCAATTGCTGAGTACGTTGAAAACGTTTCAAACAAGCACAGTCAGATTACTCAGCGAGCCCGACGATACCCATTACCGCTGCGCGATCAATGATCGTCACAGCGAGCTTATGTACCCCGACGTTTTTTTGCCCACCTATGCTCAGGACAGGCAAAAAATATTTGATGCTTTGATCGACGCGGTCAATCCGCTTCAGTCAACGGCAAACCTGTTCGTCTCCAATATGGTTGTGATGAATTACGCCTTTCACGTCCTGAAAGACAAGCCTCACGAAATTCTAAAACTGAAAAAACACGTCCGTGATGAAGCGCTGTTCGGCCAATTGCTGGAAGTGATCATCATGCGTCGGATGGCAGTCAACAAAGCGCTGTTCGAAAAAATTCTCACGGGGCACGATCTGTCCTTGATCAAGGATGAGCAAACCGCGTTCTACAACATTTTGTACCGCCGGTAGAAACTTGATGCATTTGTGCGCCTGACGCTTCTCTTTGCAGCGCACAAAAATAATCAGAGCCGGGATTCGGCTGTGCTCAAGAAAACCCTGGCGGCTAGATCAAATTGGGAAACAAGCAGTTCGATCTGGCGCTTGCGAACAAATGACCAGGCGCAGGTTAAGCGCAAATCCCCGTGGCGAGGGAACTTACTCCCGCTGGGCGGCGGAGCCGCCAAAAATAGTGGCACAAAACAATCAGGAGGGGCTGTCGAACGAGTCGGCAGGCCCTTGGTTTTTTCGCCAACGCCATGGAATGTCTATAGTCAATTGATCTGGGTCATGACTTGTTACATCCGCTACACCATTCTATGCAGAGTCCCAACGCGACCAAAGGTCGCACCCTTGAGCTAGACCTACAGGCGTATCATTGCACCACTGCAATACCCTTTCTGACCGTGGTCGGCACGTACTGATCCCGGCACTTTTCCACTGCCGTGGGATGCATTTTGATGAGTAACCAGATTCCGGTACATGACGTCACCCCGCCTGCCAAGGACGCGAACCAAAGCGTCGACCTGTATGCCTCTCGGGAAAAAATCTACACCCGTGCCTTCACCGGCCTGTTCCGCAACCTGCGGATGGTCGGCGGTGGCGTGTTGTTCCTGCTGTATTTCGGTACGGTCTGGCTGAACTGGGGCGGGCATCAGGCCGTCTGGTGGAACCTGCCCGAACGCAAATTCTTCATTTTCGGTGCGACCTTCTGGCCCCAGGACTTCATCCTCCTGTCCGGACTGCTGATCATTGCCGCGTTCGGCCTGTTTTTCATTACGGTCTATGCCGGTCGGGTCTGGTGCGGCTACACCTGTCCGCAAAGCGTGTGGACCTGGATTTTCATGTGGTGCGAGAAGGTCACCGAAGGCGACCGCAACCAACGCATCAAGCTCGACAAGGCGCCCATGAGCGGGAACAAGTTCCTGCGCAAGTTGGCCAAGCACAGCCTGTGGCTGCTGATCGGTTTTGTGACCGGCATGACCTTCGTCGGTTATTTCACGCCGATTCGCGAACTGGTGTTCGAATTCTTTACCGGCCAGGCCGATGGCTGGTCGTATTTCTGGGTCGGCTTCTTCACCCTCGCCACCTACGGCAACGCCGGCTGGCTGCGCGAGCAGGTGTGCATCTACATGTGCCCTTACGCCCGTTTCCAGAGCGTGATGTTCGACAAGGACACCCTGATCGTTTCCTACGACCCGCGTCGGGGCGAAAGCCGTGGCCCGCGCAAGAAGGGCGTTGACTACAAGGCCCTGGGCCTGGGGGACTGCATCGACTGCACCATGTGCGTCCAGGTCTGCCCCACCGGTATCGACATTCGCGATGGCCTGCAGATTGAATGCATCGGCTGCGCGGCGTGCATCGACGCCTGCGACAACATCATGGACAAGATGGATTATCCGCGCGGGCTGATCAGTTACACCACCGAACATAACCTCTCGGGGCAGAAAACCCATAAACTGCGCCCACGCCTGATCGGTTATGCCCTGGTGCTGCTGGCAATGATCAGCCTGCTGGTGACCGCGTTCTTCATGCGTTCGCTGGTCGGTTTTGATGTCAGCAAGGACCGCGTGCTGTACCGCGAGAACGCCGAAGGCCGGATCGAGAACGTCTACAGCCTCAAGATCATGAACAAGGACCAGCACGACCATACGTACGTGCTGGAGGCCTCCGGCCTGCCGGATCTCAAGCTCCAGGGACGCCGGGAAATCAAGGTCGCGGCCGGTGAGATCTTCACCCAGCCGGTAGAACTGTCCAGTGCACCGGACCAACTGCCGTCGAGCACCAACGAGGTGACGTTCATCCTCAAGGATGCCGATGACGACAGCGTTCATGTTGAAGCCAAGAGCCGGTTCATCGGCCCACAAATTCGTTGAGAGAACTGAACATGCCTGCAGCAACCGCCACCAGCCCCTGGTACAAGCATCTCTGGCCGTGGATCATCATTGCGATCCTGGCCTGCTCGGTGACGCTGAGTCTGACCATGGTGACCATCGCCGTGAACAACCCGGACAACCTGGTCAACGACAACTACTACGAAGCCGGCAAGGGCATCAACCGCTCCCTGGAGCGCGAACTGCTGGGCCAGACCCTGCAACTGCATGCCAACGTGCAACTGGATGACGTCACCGGCGAAGTGAACCTGCGCCTGAGCGGCGACAGCCGGCCCCAGACCCTGGAACTGAGCCTGATCTCGCCCACCCAGCCGGAGAAGGATCGCAAGATCGTCCTGACGCGCAACGACAGCGAGCCGGGACGGTATGTCGGTCAGTTGACGGACAAGATCGAAGGCCGGCGTTTTGTCGAATTGCTGGGTGTGGAGAACGACAAGACCTGGCGCCTGTTCGAAGAAGAGCAGATCAACCATGACCAGGCCATCCTGCTCGGCGATGAACCGCTGCAAGGCGCTGAAGACCTGAAGAAATAAGCTGCTTTCCTGTGGCGAGGGAGCTTGCTCCCGCTGGGCTGCGAAGCGGCCCTGTCTTTTGGCCTGACGCTCCTTTCAGGCATATTGAGTTCCAGGATTACGACTGCTTCGCAGCCGAGCGGGAGCAAGCTCCCTCGCCACAAAGGCCTTCATAGCGACAACCATGACCACCCCACTGCCTTGCTACCACTGCGCCCTGCCCGTCCCCCCAGGCAGTCGCTTCACCGCCGTTGTCCTGGGTGAAACCCGTGAGCTGTGCTGCCCGGGCTGCCAGGCGGTGGCCGAGGCCATTGTCGCCGGTGGTTTGGAAAGTTATTACCAGCATCGCAGCGAAGCGTCGGCCAACCCCGAAACCCTGCCGGTCCAGTTGACCGATGAGCTGGCGCTGTACGACCGCCCGGACGTGCAGCAGTCGTTCGTGCGCCATGAAGGCGAGCTGGCCGAAACCACGCTGCTGATCGAGGGCATCAGTTGCGCCGCCTGCGGCTGGCTGATCGAAAAACAACTGCGCAGCCTGCCCGCCGTGGCCGAGGCGCGGCTGAACCTGTCCAATCACCGCCTGCACGTGAGCTGGGCCGACGCTCAATTACCGCTGAGCACCTTGCTGGCCGAACTGCGCCAGATCGGCTACGTCGCCCATCCCTACCAGGCTGACCAAGCCAGCGAACAACTGGCCGCGCAAAATCGCCTGGCCCTGCGCCAATTGGGCGTAGCCGGTTTGCTCTGGTTCCAGGCGATGATGGCGACCATGGCCACCTGGCCGGAATTCAACATCGACCTGAGCCCGGAGATGCACACCATCCTGCGCTGGGTCGCGCTGTTCCTCACCACACCTATCGTGTTTTATAGCTGCGCGCCGTTCTTCAAGGGCGCGATGCGCGACCTGCGCACCCGACACCTGACCATGGACGTTTCGGTGTCCCTGGCCATTGGCGGTGCCTACGTGGCCGGGATCTGGACGTCCGTCACCGGGGTGGGCGAGCTGTATTTCGATGCCGTGGGCATGTTCGCGTTGTTCCTTCTGGCCGGTCGCTACCTGGAACGCCGTGCCCGGGAGCGCACCGCTGCCGCCACCGCTCAGCTGGTCAATCTGCTGCCGGCCTCGTGCCTGCGCCTGGAGGATAACGGCCAGAGTGAACGCATCCTGCTCAGCGAATTGCGCACCGGTGACCGGGTCCTGGTGCATCCCGGAGCGGTTCTGCCGGCCGACGGCAGAATCCTCGACGGCCAGTCCAGTGTCGACGAATCGCTGCTGACCGGCGAATACCTGCCACAACCTCGCCAAGTGGGCGACACGGTGACGGCCGGCACCCTTAACGTAGAAGGCGCATTGACGGTCCAGGTGTTGGCACTGGGGCAAGACACCCGGCTGTCGGCCATCGTCCGGTTGCTGGAACGAGCCCAGGCCGAAAAGCCACGGCTGGCGGAAATCGCCGACCGCGCCGCGCAATGGTTCCTGCTGTTCTCCCTGGTCGCTGCGGCGGCCATCGGTGTGCTGTGGTGGCAACTGGATGCCTCTCGCGCCTTCTGGATTGTGCTGGCGATGCTGGTCGCCACCTGCCCTTGCGCACTGTCCCTGGCCACGCCAACCGCTCTTACCGCCGCCACCGGCACGCTGCACAAGCTTGGCCTGCTGCTGACTCGCGGCCATGTGCTGGAGGGCCTGAACCAGATCGACACGGTGATTTTCGACAAGACCGGCACCCTCACCGAAGGGCGTCTGGCGTTGCGCGCCATTCGAACGCTGACGGCCCTGGACAGTGATCAATGCCTGGGCCTGGCCGCGGCCCTGGAAAATCGCTCCGAACACCCCATCGCCCGTGCCTTTGGCCGCGCGCCACTGGCCGCCGAGCATGTGCAAAGCACCCCGGGGCTGGGCCTGGAAGGGCTGGTGGGTGACCAGCGCCTGCGCATCGGCCAACCCGGTTTTGTCTGCGAACTCAGTGGCGCGGCGGTGCCGGTGATGCCGGATGAGCCCGGACAATGGTTGCTGCTGGGTGATGACATCGGTCCGTTGGCCTGGTTCGTCCTCGACGACCGCTTGCGTACCGACGCCCCGGCATTGCTGGCCGCCTGCAAAGCGCGGGGCTGGCGCACACTGTTGCTGTCGGGCGACAGTTCGCCCATGGTTGCCAGTGTCGCCGCCGAACTGGGCATCGATGAGGCCCGCGGCGGTTTGCGCCCGGACGACAAACTGGCCGTGTTGCAACAGTTGCACCAGCAGGGCCGCAAGGTGCTGATGCTCGGCGACGGGGTGAACGACGTGCCGGTGCTGGCGGCGGCGGACATCAGTGTCGCCATGGGCTCGGCCACCGATCTTGCCAAGACCAGCGCCGATGCGGTGCTGCTGTCCAACCGTCTCGACGCCCTGATCCACGCCTTCAGCCTGGCCCGGCGCACACGGCGGGTGATCATCGAGAACCTGGTGTGGGCGGCACTGTACAATGGCCTCATGTTGCCGTTCGCCGCCCTCGGCTGGATTACGCCGGTGTGGGCCGCGATCGGCATGTCCATCAGTTCGCTGACCGTGGTGTTGAATGCGCTGAGGCTGACTCGCCAGCCCAAGATGCAGGTTTTCGATGCCTCGCCCGATACCCGCCCGCTGCCGGCCTGAGCCGCGCGGGCATGGAGTTCCGACATGCCAGCTCTTTACGTGATGATCCCGGCCGCACTGCTGATCGTGGCCATTGCCGTCTACATCTTCTTCTGGGCCGTGGACAGCGGGCAGTACGACGACCTCGACGGTCCGGCCCACAGCATTCTGTTCGACGATCAGGATCCGAACCACAAGGCAGCGGTGGACGAAGCCAGCGGCGAGCCCCGCAAACCGGACGACAAGGCCCCGCCCCATGCTTGATCTGGCGCCACTGTTGGTCTCGGCGCTCATCCTGGGTTTATTGGGCGGCGGCCATTGCCTGGGGATGTGCGGCGGCCTGATGGGCGCCCTGACCCTGGCAATCCCCAAGGAACAGCGCAGCCGGCGCTTTCGGTTGCTGCTGGCCTACAACCTGGGGCGGATTCTGAGCTACGCCAGCGCAGGGCTACTGATCGGCCTGGCTGGTTGGGCCGTGGCCAATAGTCCGGCGGCGATGGTCATGCGCGTGTTGGCCGGCCTGCTGTTGATCGCCATGGGCCTGTACCTGGCGGGCTGGTGGAGCGGCCTGACCCGCATCGAAGGCGTCGGTCGTGGCCTGTGGCGGCATATCCAGCCCGTCGCCAACCGCTTGCTGCCGGTGTCGAGCCTGCCCAGGGCCTTGCTGCTCGGCGCGCTCTGGGGCTGGCTGCCGTGCGGGTTGGTCTACAGCACCCTGCTCTGGTCGGCCAGCCAGGGCGATGCGCTGGACAGCGCGTTGCTGATGCTCGCCTTCGGTCTCGGCACCTGGCCGGTGTTGCTCGCCACGGGCATGGCCGCCGAACGCATCACCGCCCTGTTGCGCAAACGCAGCGTGCGCATGGCCGGCGGGCTGTTGGTGATTGTCTTTGGTATCTGGACCCTGCCAGGGCCGCATCAGCATTGGCTCATGGGGCATTGACCGAGTCGCCGCCATCGCGAGCAGGCTCGCTCCCACACTGGATCGCGGCTGACCCAAACCTCATGAACACCGCAAATCCCTGTGGGAGCGAGCTTGCTCGCGATTGGCCCTCGCCCAGACTCCACCCCCCGTTGACGCAAATCAAAACCGCCCCGCGCCCTCCCTCTTAAACTCTCGCCCATGCCAGCCTATCCGGGAAACGCCCGCATGCTCGACGCCATTCGTTGGGACTCAAACCTGATCCACCGTTACGACCTGGCGGGGCCCCGCTACACCTCGTATCCGACCGCGGCGCAATTTGGCAGCCAGGTGGGGACCTTCGACCTGCTCCACGCCCTGCGCGACAGCCGCAAAGCCTTGAGGCCACTGTCGTTGTATGTGCATGTGCCGTTCTGCGCGAACATTTGCTACTACTGCGCCTGCAACAAAGTCATCACCAAGGACCGCAGCCGCGCCCATGCCTATCTGCAACGCCTGGAACAGGAAATCCAGCTGATCGGCTGCCACCTCGACCCGGCCCAGCGCGTAGAACAGTTGCACCTGGGCGGCGGCACCCCGACGTTCCTCAACCATGACGAACTGCGCCAGTTGATGGCCAGGTTGCGCCAACACTTCAACCTGCTGGAGGACGATTCCGGCGACTACGGGATCGAAATCGATCCCCGGGAAGCCGACTGGTCCACCATGGGCCTGTTGCGGGAACTGGGTTTTAACCGCGTCAGCATCGGCCTGCAGGACCTTGACCCGGCCGTGCAGCGCGCCGTCAACCGCCTGCAAAGCCTGGAAGAAACCCGCGCGGTGATCGAAGCCGCCCGGACCTTGCAGTTCCGTTCGATCAACATCGACCTGATCTACGGGCTGCCCAAACAGACCCCGGAGAATTTCGCCCGCACGGTCCAGGAAGTCATCCAGCTGCAGCCGGACCGGCTTTCGGTGTTCAACTACGCCCACTTGCCGGAACGCTTCATGCCCCAACGCCGCATCAACAGCCAGGACCTGCCCAACCCGGCGCAGAAACTGGCGATGCTGCAAGGCACCATCGAACAACTGACCGCGGCGGGTTATCGCTATATCGGCATGGACCACTTCGCCCTGCCCGACGACGAACTGGCGATTGCCCAGGAAGACGCCACCCTGCAACGCAACTTCCAGGGCTATACCACCCATGGTCACTGCGACCTGATCGGCCTTGGCGTGTCAGCCATCAGCCAGATCGGCGATTTGTACTGCCAGAACAGCAGTGACCTGAGCCATTACCAGAACACCCTGGCCGACGGTCAACTGGCGACCAGTCGCGGGCTGCTGTGCAATGCCGACGATCGGCTGCGGCGCGCGGTGATCCAGCAGTTGATCTGCCATTTCAATCTGCTATTCACCGACATCGAACAAACGTTCAACATCGATTTTCGCGGTTACTTTGCACCGTTGTGGCCGCAATTGCAGGGGATGGCCGAAGACGGCCTGATCGAATTGGACAGCAGCCACATCAAGGTACTGCCCGCCGGGCGCCTGCTGGTGCGCTCGGTGTGCATGGTCTTTGATGCCTATCTGGAAGGACACAATCGACAGCGCTTCTCCCGAGTCATCTGAGCGCGACAATTTGACGATGAAAGCCCACTGGCCGGAGTACCTGCGCTGAGTTACCCTTACGGCTTATGTGTGTTTCCCACAAGGATTTAAGAAATGTCCGAGCCAGTCAAACTGCGCGCCCACAACCAGGCCCATTGCAAGGATTGCAGCCTGGCTCCGCTCTGCCTGCCACTTTCATTGAATCTGGAGGATATGGACGCGCTGGACGACATCGTTAAACGGGGCCGACCGTTGAAAAAAGGTGAATTCCTGTTTCGCCAGGGCGACACCTTCGATTCCGTCTATGCCGTGCGCTCGGGCGCCTTGAAAACCTTCAATCTGAGCGATGGCGGCGAAGAACAGCTCACCGGCTTCCACCTGCCCAGCGAGCTGGTGGGTCTGTCGGGCATGGACACCGAAACCCATCCGGTCTCGGCCCAGGCGCTGGAAACCACCTCGGTGTGCGAGATACCCTTCGATCGCCTGGACGAACTGGCCTTGCAACTGCCGCAACTGCGTCGTCAGTTGATGCGGGTCATGAGCCGGGAAATCCGCGACGATCAGCAAATGATGCTGCTGCTCTCGAAGAAAACCGCCGACGAACGCATCGCCACGTTCCTGGTCAACCTCTCGGCACGTTTCCGCGCTCGCGGGTTTTCGGCCAACCAGTTCCGCCTGAGCATGTCGCGTAACGAAATCGGCAACTACCTGGGCCTGGCGGTGGAAACCGTGTCCCGGGTATTCACCCGTTTCCAACAGAACGAGTTGATCGCCGCCGAAGGCAAGGAGATCCATATTCTCGACCCGATCCAGCTCTGCGCCCTGGCGGGTGGCTCGATCGACGGCTGATGAGCATGCGCGCGGCCCAGGTTCGCCTTGCCGCGCTATACTCCGGCGTTTGCAGCCTGCCAGGACACCTAGACGATGGTCTTCGACTCCTTCGATATCAAATCCCTGATCCGCCCCGTAATCGATTTCCCCAAACCGGGCGTGATCTTTCGCGACATTACCCCACTGTTCCAGTCCCCCACCGCGCTGCGGCTGGTGATGGACAGCTTCGCCCACCGTTATGTCGAGGCTGAGTTCACTCACATCGGCGCGATGGATGCGCGAGGCTTCCTGATCGGCTCAATCCTGGCCTATCAGTTGAACAAGCCCCTGGTGCTGTTTCGCAAGCAAGGCAAGCTGCCGGCGGATGTGCTGGCCGAGGGTTACCAGACCGAATACGGCGAAGCCTTCCTTGAAGTTCACGCCGACAGCCTGTGCGAGGGTGATTCGGTGGTGATGTTCGATGACCTGATCGCCACCGGCGGCACGCTGATCGCCGCCGCCAACCTGATCCGCCGCATGGGCGCCAAGGTCCACGAGGCCGCGGCGATCATCGACCTGCCGGAGTTGCTTGGCTCGCAGCGCCTGGAAGACATGGGGATACCGACGTTCTGCCTGACGCAGTTTTCGTTGAGCGAAAGGTAACGCCCGTCAATAGCACACACACCCTGTGGGAGCGAGCCTGCTCGCGATAGCGGCGTGTCAGCCGACATCGATGGTGACTGACACACCGCTATCGCGAGCAGGCTCGCTCCCACAGGGTTCTTCGTGGCAGTTATAAAGCGATCGGTTTGCGCCCGGCAAACGAATGCGCCAGCGTCCCGCCGTCCACCAGTTCCAGCTCGCCGCCCAGCGGCACGCCATGAGCGATGCGTGAGGCGATCAGGCCCTTGTTGTTGAGCAATTGCGCGATGTAGTGGGCGGTGGCTTCGCCTTCGACCGTCGGGTTGGTGGCGAGGATGACTTCGGTGAAAGTCCCGGCCTCTTCGATCCGCGCCATCAGTTGCGGAATGCCGATGGCTTCCGGTCCCAGGCCGTCGAGCGGAGACAAATGCCCCTTGAGCACGAAATAACGGCCGCGAAAACCGGTCTGCTCCACGGCGTACACATCCATGGGTCCTTCCACGACGCATAGCAGGCTGTCGTCCCGACGCGGGTCGGCGCATTGCGGGCAGAGGTCGTCTTCAGTGAGGGTGCGGCATAAGCGGCAATGTCCTACCCCTTCCATGGCCTGGCTCAGGGCCAGAGCCAGACGCGAACCGCCGCTGCGATCACGCTCAAGCAATTGCAACGCCATGCGCTGAGCAGTTTTCTGACCCACACCCGGCAAAGTTCGCAGGGCGTCGATCAGTTGGCGAATCAAAGGGCTGAAGCTCATGGAGGAAATGTCCGACATAACAACGAGACGCGGTTTATACCCGCGCCTCCGATTAGCGTCAAATACTCAATCCTGCGCCACCCGCACCACCAGCTTGCCGAAGTTGCGCCCTTCCAGCAGGCCGATAAAGGCCTGTGGGGCATTCTCAAGGCCATCGACCACGTCTTCGCGGAACTTGACCTTGCCGTCACGCACCCAAGGCGCCATGGCGCTGATGAACTCCGGCTGACGACCACTGAAATCGTCGAACACGATAAACCCCTGGATCCGCACGCGCTTGGTCAGCAAGGTGCGCTGCAATTGCGGCAAGCGATCCGGGCCAGTGGGAGCTTCATGCTCGTTGTAGGACGCGATCAGGCCACAGAGGGGAATCCGCGCCTTGGCGTTGAGCAGCGGCACCACGGCGTCGAACACCTTGCCACCGACGTTTTCGTAATAGATGTCGATGCCCTTGTCGCAAGCCCGGGCCAGTGCCTCGGCAAAGTCATCGCGCTTGTGATCGACACAGGCGTCGAACCCCAACTCGTCGACCACGTACTTGCATTTCTCGGGGCCGCCGGCCACACCGACCACCCGCAGGCCCTTGATCTTCGCCACCTGGCCGACCACCGAGCCGACTGCGCCCGAGGCTGCCGCGACCACCAGGGTTTCCCCGGCCTTGGGCTGACCGATCTCCATCAAGCCCATGTACGCGGTCATGCCCGGCATGCCCAGCACACCCAGCGCCATCGACGGGCTGGGCAGCCCGGACGGGATCGGAATGACATTGCGGCCATCGCTGACAGTGTGGCTCTGCCACCCCGTAGCGCCCACCACCAGATCCCCCTCCTGAAACTTCGGATGCGTAGAACGCTCGACCCGGCTGACAGCACCACCGGTCATCACCTCATCGATTTCCACCGGCGCGGCATAGGAAGGTGCATCACTCATACGCCCACGCATGTAAGGGTCCAATGAGAGAAACAGCGTCTTGAGCAGGATCTGCCCCTCCTGCAGCTCCGGCAACGTCACCTGCTCCAGACGGAAGTTGTCCGGGGTGGGAGCACCTGTGGGGCGGGAGGCGAGGACGATGCGCTGGTGGGTGGTCGATGCTTGTGACATGGAAGCGTCTCCTTGATCGTTGAGTGGGACCTATAGGAAGCAGACCATTGCCGACGGGGCGGCGTTCGATGTTTGTTCAGTGGGTACTGGTGTGAGCAAGTGAAGTTTCTAGCGCACTCGCCTTGTGACACAAACAAAAATGCCAGGCGCGATGCCTGGCATTGTATGTAGCCCATCCCGATCGGGATGGCGAGTCAGAACGGCAGTTTCATGCCCGGCGGCAGTTGCATGCCAGCGGTCATGCCGGACATTTTGTCCTGGCTGTTGGCTTCGATCTTGCGCACTGCGTCATTGACGGCGGCGGCGAACAGGGCTTCGAGCATTTCCTTGTCGTCTTCGCTCAGGCCTTCGACCACGCTCGGGTCGATGCTCACGCGCTTGATGTCATGGCGACCGGTCATGACCACGGTCACCATGTCGCCGCCGGACTTGCCGGTGACTTCGGCGTTGGCCAGTTCTTCCTGCATCTTGGCCATTTTTTCCTGCATCTGCTGCGCCTGCTTCATCAGGCCGGCCATGCCACCTTTCATCATGGGAATCACCTCGAAAGTACTTGGATAAACACCGCGCCCGGCCCGTTCGGCCTGACGCTTTCAGTTATGAGCCCTGGGTCACCGGGGCCTCGACAGGTTCGATAGTATCGTGACGGACCACGGCACCGAACTGTTGCATCATTTGCTGGATGAACGGATCACCGTGGATCGACTCCTCGGCTTCGCGCTGACGGTCGGCACGGCGGCGGGACGCGGCCTGGGCCGGCGTCTCCTGCTCAGGCTTGATCAGCTCGATGCTCAGCGTCAGCGTGCGCTGGTGATACTGGTTCAGTGCATCGTTGAGACGGCGCTGCTGCGTGGCGTTGAACAGCGCGCTGTGGGCCGGGTCCAGGTGCAGCAGCCAGTGGTCGCCCTCCACGGAGATCAGCGTGCAGTTGGCGGCAATGCTGCCGGTCATGCCGGTAATCGGCAGTTTCGGGAACAGCTCCAGCCATTGCAGGGCCAGCCCGGTAGCCGGCATCGCCGCCGGTTCAGGCTCGGGCTCCGGGGCCGGCTCGGCGGCGTGCTCGCTGGCCAGTTCATCCAAATAGCTGTAGGCCGAATCCATGTCCGGCTCGATGTAATCCTCGTCCAGTGGCGGCTCATCATCCAGGTCCATGCCTGGCGTGGCGACATCAACGTCCGCCACCGTGGGCTCAGGCACCGGTGCAGCCACCCACTCGGGCGCGTCGGGTACCACGCTGTCGGGCGTGGGCATAGGCATCGGTGGCAACTCGGGTTGCTCGGCGACGGTTTCCAGCACCGGTTCCACGGCAGGCTGCTGGACGACCTGAGCCTCGACCGGGTCGTTCCAGGGCAGGTCGACCACTTCTTCAGCGACCGGCTGCGGCAACGCCTCGACGACAGGCTCGGGCTCAGGCGCCGCGACGACAGGCACCGGGGCCGGTTGCTCAACCGCTGCCGGGGCAGAGGCCACTGCCGGCGCAACGACGGGCGCGGCAGCCACTGGCTTGGCGGAATCAGCTGTGGCCTGGCTGATCCCCACTGGCTTTAGCGGTTGCCTCGGGGCGTTGTCCGTGTCGGCTGGCCGGAACGCGAGCATCCGCAGCAGCACCATTTCGAAACCACCGCGCGGATCCGGCGCCAGGGGTAGGTCGCGCCGACCGATCAGCCCCATCTGGTAGTAGAACTGCACGTCTTCGGCCGGCAGCGCCTGAGCCAGTGCCAGCACCCGATCGCGGTCGCCATGACCGTTGTCGACACCCTCGGGCAAAGCCTGGGCGATGGCGACACGGTGCAACACGTTGAGAATTTCCGATAGCACGCCATTCCAGTCCGGCCCCTGCTCGGCCAGGTGACGCACCGCTTCGAGCAACGCCTTGGCGTCGCCGTCGATCAGCGCATGCAACACGTCGTAGACCTGGCCGTGGTCGAGGGTGCCAAGCATGGCCCGCACATCGGCGGCCATGACCTTGCCTTCACCAAAGGCAATGGCCTGGTCGGTCAGACTCATGGCGTCACGCATCGAACCATCGGCGGCGCGACCCAGCAGCCACAGCGCATCGTCTTCGAACGGTACATTCTCGACACCCAACACGTGGGTCAGATGCTCGACCACCCGCTCCGGGGTCATGTTCTTGAGGGAGAACTGCAGGCAGCGGGACAAAATCGTTGCAGGAAGCTTCTGCGGGTCGGTGGTCGCCAGGATGAACTTGACGTAGGGCGGCGGCTCCTCAAGGGTCTTGAGCAGCGCATTGAAGGAATGGCTGGAAAGCATGTGCACTTCGTCGATCAGGTAGACCTTGAAGCGCCCACGGCTTGGCGCGTACTGCACGTTGTCGAGCAGTTCACGGGTGTCTTCGACCTTGGTGCGGCTGGCAGCGTCGATCTCGATCAGGTCGACGAAACGGCCTTCGTCGATTTCCCGGCATACCGAGCACTCGCCACACGGCGTCGAGGTAATACCGGTCTCACAGTTCAGGCACTTGGCGATGATCCGCGCGATGGTCGTCTTGCCGACGCCGCGCGTGCCGGTGAACAGGTAGGCGTGATGCAGCCGCTGGCTGTCCAAGGCATTGATCAGGGCCTTGAGCACATGGGTCTGGCCGACCATTTCGCGGAACGAGCGCGGACGCCATTTACGTGCAAGAACCTGATAACTCATCGAAAACCATCGCCACTGGAAAGCAGAAGCGGCTAATGCTAGCGGAGCAGGGGCGAAATTGCATCCGGTGTGCTCGTCTAATCTGTCTAAGCTTGGGTCAGGGGCCTGGTTGCCGACAGGATTTTGCACCATCAGGAGAGTTTATGCGTTCGGCCATGGGGGCTTTGCTGTTATTGGGTTCAGGGTGTTTTGCTGGCGAAATCCCGTTGCGTTTCGCCATTACCGATAGCTGGGCCATGCCCATGGTGCAGACTGAAGAAGGTCGCCCGATCCAGGGTATCATCCCCGACGTAATGACCCGCCTGGCGGCCCAGGTGGGGATGCCGGCGCAGTTTCATGTGCTGGCCCGCGCCCGGCTGGACAATGCCATGAACCACGGCGAAGTCGACGTACGGTGTTATGTCACCCCCGAGTGGGTAAAGGATACGGGGGGCAATTACCTGTGGAGCGTCCCGCTGTTTTTCCAGCGCGACGTGCTGGTGGGCACGGCCAGCGCCCCCAAGGTGGTGACGCCCGCCACCCTGCCCCACCAGCCGGTCGGGACCGTCCTCAGCTATACCTACCCGACCTTGCAGCCGTTATTCGACGGCGGGCATCTGCGACGTGACGATGCACGCAGCCAGGAACAAGTCCTGGCCAAGCTTCTGGCCGGGCGCTATCGCTACGCGGTGAGCAATCAATGGGCGCTGGACTGGTTCAATCAACGACATCCCCCAGACCGGCAACTGCGTGCCGTGGCGGTTCTCCAGGAGCGCGGGCTGGGCTGTTATGTGCGCGATGATCAAAACATTCCGGCCCAACGCATTCTGCGCACCTTATTGAAGATGAAAACGTCGGGGGAAATCGACGCGATCATCCAGTCCTACACCGGACATAAAGAGTCGCCGCAAGCCGGATCCGATTCGCCCTGAACGTCCGACTGATGCTGCCATTGCGGCGGCGAAACAAATCCTTTCACCCAGCCAGGCACCTGATCGGGTGGCATGGGCCGGGCGATGAAATAGCCTTGGGCCACTTCGCAGCCCAGGCGCAGCAGCAATTGACCATGCTCCAGGCTGTCCAGCCCCTCCGCCACCACCTGGCGCCCAAACGCCCTGGCCAAACCGATGACCGCTTCGGTCAGCGCCAGATCATCGCGGTCATTGAGTATGTCGCGGACAAAGGTCTTGTCGATCTTGATGGTCTGCGTGCGCAGGTGTTTGAGGTCATTGAGCGAACAGTATCCCGTGCCGAAACCGCCCAGGGAAAACCCCACGCCCAAGGCCTGGCACGCCTGGAGACAGGCGCTGACGTGGGCAAGGTTTTCCACCGCCAAGGATTCAACGATCTGCAGATCCAGCATGCGCGGCGACACCGCCGGGTGCCGTTGCAGCACCTGCCGCAACCGCTCGACGAAATCTGCCCGCTGGAAATGCCGCGCCGAGATATTGATGCTCACCGGCCAGACTTGCCCCGCGTGCTGCCATTGCTGCAACTGAATCAGCACCTGCTCCATGACCCACTCACCGATCTCGACGATCAGGTCGGTTTCCTCCACCAGCGGCAGGAACTCCCGGGGCGGTACCAGGCCCCGTTGGGGGTGTTTCCAGCGCAGCAGCGCCTCGAGCCCCACCACCGTGCCATGGCGCATGTTGACCTTGGGCTGAAAATGCAGGCGCAATTCGTTGCCGGCCATGGCCTGCCGCACCCGCTCGACGGTCTGGTAAGTGGCCCGCACTTCCTGGTCCCGGGACACGTCGAACAAATGAAAGCGATTGCGGCCGCTCTGCTTGGCCACGTACATCGCCTGGTCGGCGTGGCGCAACAAGGTATCGGCGTCTTCGTTGTCACCGGGAAACAGGGTGACGCCAATGCTGGCGAAAACCTTGATGGCCTTGCCATCAATGGCATACGGCATGGAGACGGCAATCAGCACCCGGTTCAACGCGGCATGCAATTCCTCAAGCCCGCATACATGGCGCAGTACCAGCACAAACTCATCGCCGGCCAACCGCGCCACCACATCCTCCCCCCGCACGATGCTGCGCAGACGCCGGGCGACCTCCACCAGCAACTGGTCACCACTGGCATGGCCGTGGCCGTCGTTCACAGCCTTGAAGCCATCCAGGTCAAGCATGCACACCGCCAGGGGCAAGCTCTGCGCCCTGGAAAATTCCAGGGCCTGATCCAGCAGGTCGGACAGGTAGGTGCGGTTGGGCAACCCGGTCAACACGTCGTGACCGACCCGCCATTGCAGCGAATGCAACAACTGACGCTTCTCGCTGACATCAAAACGAATCGCCAGATAGCGCTCGATCTGACCGGTCGCATCGTCGATCACCGGCACCAGAGTGGTATCGACCCAATGCAGCGTACCGTCCTTGGCCCGGTTGCAGATCTCACCCTTCCAGACCTGCCCCAGGGCGATGGTGCGCCACATGGCGCTGAAGAACTCGTCCGGGTGCTGGCCGGAGTTGATCAGGCGATGGTTAGCCCCCAACAGCTCATCGCGCGGGTAGCCAAAAAGCTTACAGAACTGGTCGTTGACGTAGGTAATGCGCCCGCTCAGATCGGTTTCAGAAAAAATCGCGGCGGCGTCAACGGCTCTGCGGTACTTCTTATCCATCGAAGCAGTCATCCATGAGTCAGGCTCATTTGTCGCGCGCGGTTGCACCGCCCCAGGACAGGCGAAAAATCAACTAGGCTCAAACACCTTGAGATACGCTGGAGCGCGGGCCGTGGCGGTGCTACCTGAAGGCGCCAAGCGTCGCCTTGTGTACAACAAGAAAACGCAAGGCTCGCCTTTTTCGCACATCCAGGCTTCTGAAGCAGGTCACCAAATGCCCGTGCCAAAGGCCGATTCTACGAAACACATCACATTTTGCAAAGCAAGGTGATGGATCATGCGGTTGCCTAATGCAAAAATCTATCGTTAAGTTCTTGATTCTAAATGGGAATTAAGCGATGCAAATTTCAAGTTTGGGTCCGGCCATCAGACGCTATCGCAAAGTAGCGGGGCTTACTCAGGCTGAACTTGGCGAAAAAACCGGTTTTGACCCCAAAACCATCAGCCGCTTCGAAACCGGCACCTACACCCCGAGCATGGAAGCCTTGGTCTTGCTTGCCGACAAACTGGATGTGCAGCTCAAAGCATTTTTTGCCGACATGGACGATGAGGACGAACAGCGAGCGTACCTGTTTGGTGTCATACACAGAGCCACCGCGAAGGATCTGGGGAAGCTGATTGCGGCGGTAGACCAGGCACTGTCGAAGCCTTGAAGCAGGCATGAAAAAAGAGGAGTCCGGGCTGTCGGTGTGCGACGGATCGGGTTCCTCTTTGGCTTTTTTGCTTGTTCGCTGTCCGGCTCTATTGAAAGGCTACTGTCACAAATTCCGAAGTGTATCCATCCGATCATGCAAGACACGAATCACCGCAATCCCATAAGCCGTGATCCGAAAGTGAATCATGTGTCGTTCGACACTACGTCGGCGATAACCAGTTCGAACATGGTCACAGGCTGGAGCTATCTTAGGCTGCTGCGCCAGTTCAGAAAACGCCGCAATGATGGTATCAACGTATCGATTGGCCTGCGCCACGCCCCATCGTTGGGCGGTATAGGTCCAGACAATTTCAAGATCACGCTCGGCGGCAGGTGTAAGGCGGTATTCAGCCATGCGCTGTCAGCATTCTCTTCTTGAACGCATCGGGATCGAATGGTTGAGGTTTTCCACTGGATTCACCCTCTTTCAGGGCGGACCGGATAGCCTCAAGTTCAGCGCTACGCTCCTGCTCGCGCCGAATCAGATCGCGAATGTATTCGCTATCATTGGTGTAGTGACCCGCTTCGATCTGAGCCTTGATCCAGCCGTCTTGTTGGTCGGTGACGGTGATGGTTTTTCGAACGGTACCCATGATGAGCCTCCGGGAAAATGATCGACTCACGCAAAATTATCATACTATTGGTGCGATATCGAGAATGAGCACTGCAAAGGCCCGTACGCAAATCCTTTGCCCCCTCCAGTCAAAAAGCCCCACTGCGCAGCAACGCACTGGAGCTCTTTGCTTTCCATCAGGCAGCAGAAAATATCGACCGGTAATCGATCAACAAACAAAGTAGATAAGAAAATTCGACAAACCTTGCGAACGAAGGCCTGGGCGTTATGGAGGCAACCCCACCAGCCACACCCCGGCACACAATGTTCCCGCTGTGGCTGCTTCCTTCCGGATCTGACCAGGTTCACGGGTAATCGTTGCGGGGGGACCGATGGGGTCACCATAACGACGCCCGCCTGACGGCGAGCCGCGCCATTGTACCTATCTGACGAGAAGTTACAACCGTTCGCGCCGGATTAAAAAACTGAAGATGTTCAAGCACTTGCCTGTGAGAACAAAGCTTGCTCCCACAAGTCGGCGGTTACAGCAGCACCTCGTCAGCCCGGCCGCCCTCCTCCTGAATCACCAGATGGATGAAATGCAGCTTGGTGATCACCGCGGCGGGTACGACGAACGGGTAGAAATCCGGTTGGCCCATGCTGCGCGACAGTTCGTTGAGCATGCCGGCCAGTTCGATCCAGGCGTTGACGAACGAAAGAAAGGCCACGCCCCCCGTATGTTCGGGGTCGAACAAGGTCTCGGGCGGGAACGGCTGGTAGTCGAAATCCATTTCCCCGGCGCTCATACCAAAACCCAGGGCCGTGTCCACCGCGTCCATCATATGCAGGTAATGCGCCCAGGTTTCCGCCCAGTCTTCCCAGGGATGCATGGTGGCGTAGGCGCTGACGTAGTGGGTTTGCCAGTCCAGCGGCGCGCCTTGCTGATAGTGACGCTCCAGGGCATCGCAATAGCTGGCCCGCTCGTCACCAAACTGCTCGCGAAATGCATCGAGCCAATGGCTGTTGGCGATCAACCGGTCCCAGTAGTAGTGCCCCACCTCATGACGAAAGTGCCCGAGCAAAGTGCGATACGGCTCGCGCATCTGCTGGCGCACATGCTCGCGGTGGGCATCGTCGGCCTCTTTGATGTCGAGCGTGACCAGCCCGCTGGCGTGGCCGGTGGTCGGAGGCGTGCCATCGAGGTCGACGCCGATGAAATCGAAGGCCAGCCCCTCACTTTCACTGACGGTTTTTGGGATGACAGGCAAACCGAGGGTGATCAATTGCGCCACCAGCCGGCGCTTGGCGGTTTCGACCTTGCACCAGCGTTCGGGGTTTTCCGGAATCGACAGGTCGGGAATGGTGCGATTCAAGCTGCAGGCGATGCACAAGGTGTCGTGCCCATTGGCCGGCAGCAGCCAATTGCAGGCCGCCGGCGTGTCGAGGTTGGCGCAACGGCGAAACAACCCGGCTTGTGGGTCGGCATCCAGGGTCCAGGTGCCAGGCTGCTCGCCGGGTTGCAGGGACGACAAGCGGCTTTGCTCGGGCTGATAGCCCAACACCGCCTGGCAGGCCAGGCACTGGCTGTTGCGAAAAAACAGCGACTGGCCGCAGCGACACGGCCAGATCTTGCTGTTACGCGAGCGATCGCCCGTAAAGGGCGCGGCGATGCGTGAACTCAGTTGCTCGAAGAAGCGGTACATGGTGATCTCCCAGGGGCCTGCAAGACTAGATCCCCCTCTGTGCGTGATCGTTCCCGGATGCTGCGCCACTGGCGCTCGATAAAAACGTGGCGAGGGAGCTTGCAGCCGTCCCATTGAGTTTGCCAGCTCTGTTAACTAACCGATAAACGGTCCCGCTCCCCCCCTTCAAACTGTCATTCCTGACAGTAGACGCAACACCCCATCCGCCCGTTAATAACCCCACCGGTTGTAGGCCACGCCCCCTCTGCGGCGGAACACCCGATGCAAGGGCATTTTCATGAAAAAGTCATCCGACCCTGCCGAGCCAGACAACAACCAACCACTGAACCTTGATGATCCGTACATCCCCAACATAGCGCTTCCCTTCGAAGACTACGACGGCGGTATCGGGGTCGGGCTGGTCGAGGGTGGGTTGAAATGCTACGTCGATATCTGGTTCCCCAACGGCGACGGGGACGCGATTGCCTTCTACTGGAACAACGCACAAAACCCGGTCTGGACCGCCACCATTGATGACAATCCCCCCGATCGGTTGCGGATTCCTCTCAGCGCGGGCCTTCTCATCGAGGGCGATGCCAACCCGGTGTTCTACAGCGTGACACGCCCCTCGCAAACCCCCGTGGACTCGCCACCGAAGAAGTATCTGGTCAAGCTTAATCGCCCCGGCGGCTATGACGCTGACCCGACCACACCCGGGCATTCGGGCCTGCGCTACACCCTTCCCCAGGAGATTATCGACAACGGGGTCGGCCCCATCGAAGCCGACGCCGGGGTGGTGGTCACCATCCATCACTACGAAAACATGCGCAAGAACGACCGCATTTACCTGGCCTGGGGCAAGGCGACGGTGGAGCACACCGTCCTGCCGGGTGAGGTGGACACCGATATCCCGATTCATGTCGACAGAACGAAGATCGAGGAGGGAGAGGACGGCGAGGTCATCGTTGCCTATCAGGTGGTGGATGTCTGCAACAACTATCCCGACGAACGTGCACCCTGGTCTGCCACTACCCCTGTGGTGGTCGATCTGAACGGTAACCGCCTTGATGCACCCTTGGTGCTGGTCAACGGCATCCCCACTCGGGTGATCGACCTCGAACAACTGGCGGGCGCCGACGTCGTTTGCCGGGTGTACGTCAATCCAGCCAATCACGCTCAAGGCGATACCCTGCGCCTGACCTGGGTCGGCACCCCCGCACAGGGTGATTCGCAAGTTATCGTCGGGCCGCTTGATCAAACCGTCGAATACGTGCCGTTCCAGTACGACTTTTCGATCCCCAATGAAGACGTGGCCGCCATCGCCAAAGGCCGAGCGTCGGTGTCCTACGTTCGGATCAGAAATGGCGAGACAGATCGTCCATCGAACAATGCTTCCGTGACGGTTGTCGGCGACATCCAGCAGCCGGCCAGACCCGACATTATCGAGGCAACGGGCAGCGCCCTGGACCCGGACCTGAATTTCTACACCGTCTCAATCCCCTATTACCCAGGTCGCCAGCCCGGCGACCATCTCTACATCCTGTTTGAAGGCCTCGACGCCAGCAACAGTCCAACGAGTTTCGACGATAACGCCTACGTCGGCTCGGAGGCGGATGGCCAACCGGTTCTGCGCAATGTGAACAAGGTTGAAATCAAGAAACTCGATGGCGGCTCGCTCACGGTTTATTACTGGATCAATCGCCAACGTAAATCCTTGGAGCTGCAACTGTCCGTGGGCAGCGGGCAAGCGGAAATGGTAAAGCCCAACGTTATCGAGGCCGACAGCAACGATGTGCTGGACCCCGAGAAGGTGAATCCCAATGTGGGGGCCAATGTCATTGTTCCTTTCACCGACACCGTGCCCGATGACATTATCGGGCTGCGCTGGAGAGGCTCGCGCATCAGTGCGCCGGTTGACGAGCGGCCGCTCAATGCCAACTCAGCGGGAGCCCCGGTGCCGTTCACCGTGGCTTACCGTTATGTGCTCGACAACTTGAACGGCACGGTGGACGTCGACTACTACCTCAAGCGCGGCGCAGAAGTGCCGCGCTACTCGCGAGTGCGTTCGCTGACCATTGGCGCAGCCATGAACCTGTCGGCGCCAAGCGTCAAGGAAGCCACCGGTACTGCACCGACTCAGCAATTAAACCCGGTGGCGGGCAAGGACAAGCTGACCGTGGTGATACCGGATTACGGGGTGCAGCCGGGCGATCAAGTCAGCGTGACCTGGGCGGGGACTGCTGGAGGTGGGTCCTACACTACTCCGGCGCAGGTGCTGCCGCCTGATCGGGAAATTGCGATGCCGGTTTCGGTGATTGCCTTCAACCTGGGCAAGCCGGTGACGGTGACCTATACCGTGACTCGCGACGGTGAATCGCCGCCGTCGGCTTCGCTTAATCTGGCGGTGCAGGCCATACCCGAGGCCAGTCTTGGCATGCCGCTGATTCCGCAGGCGGCACAAAGCGGCATTGGCAGTGTGCTCGATCTGGGTAGCTTTACCGGCGATGCCCGCGTCACTGTCGCGCCGTGGCCGTTAATCGCGGCGGGACAGCGTGTGTGGTTGCGTGTTGAAGGTACTGCGCAGAATGGTTCGGACTATACGATTACGCTTTACACCAGCTCAGCGGTTATTTCGAGCGAAGTAACGGCCGGCCTCTCTAAAGCGCTGTTGCGCAGCGAGCTAGAAAAGCTGCGCGATGGCTCTGAGCTCAAGGTGGTGCTGGAGGTTACTTTCGATCGCAGCAGCAACCAGAGCGAGGCTGTTGCCTTTCCATTGCGGACCTATGTCGTCAAGGCCCTCCCCGAGACACTGCCTCCACCCGGCGTAGAGGGTGTACCCGAGGGCGGTGTGCTCGACCCCTCCCAAGCGCAAATCTGGACTCGTGTTCCCGGCGATGCGCTGCTGGTCGGCGACCTAGTCGTGGTGATCTGGACAGATAAAAACGGTGTCGTTGCCGAATACCGCTCTCCAGCCAAACCCTATACAACGGGAGATATTTCCAATAACTACTTACGCTTCCCGATTCCTTCGGCTGACGTCCAACGATTCGTGGGTACGGATGTCCGCGTGACCTACCTGCGTGATCGCAATGGAAATATCACCGGGCCGTCTCAAGCATTCAATATGAGCGTAGGCATCCCTGTGCCCCTGGCGTTCCCCTCCTTCACCAATGAGCCCTATCGCACTGTACCTGGGGGACAACTCAAGGACATCATTCTGCTGCTCAGCCGCGAAGGTGGCGCTCCCGTCCCAAACGGCAAAGTCACTCTGACCCTTCCGAGCGGCTTCACTTATGCCGACGGCGCCAGTGGTCCGCGTGAATTCACAACCGGCACGGACGGCACCGCCACAGTCAGCGGCGTGAAAGGCCATACCATTCCAAACGTATACAGCTTGATTGCCACCAGTGGCTCTCAGTCCGCCACGGCATCGGTGACTATTGCGGCACTGGAGCTCATAGACAGTATTGCGGTCAGTAGCCCAATGGGAGTAGCTGTTCGCCCTGACGGCGCCTACCTATATGTATGCAATTATGATCTAAAGCAAACGGTCTCGGTGATTGATGCGGCAACCGGTAGGATGGAAGTACCTATTTGGTCAGGACTCCGTCCAGTGCAAATTGCTGTCAGTCCGGACGGCAGTCGCGGTTACTTCAGCGCTACCACACATCACCTCGTTGTTGTGTTTGACATGATAGCGAATCGGATGATTGACACCGTGGTTGTATCTGAGTCATACGGAATTGCGGTCAACTCGAACAGCTCCCGCGTTTATGCCTGCAGAGGGTCGGGTTCTCATGTTAATGCTGTCGTGGTGATTGACGCGGCGACGACAACAATAGCGGCGGTCATTCCGATGCCAGCATTACCCCGTAGAATTGCCATCAGCCAAGTGGGCAACTTTGGATATGTCTGTAGCCAGCAAAACAGTACTGTCGTGGTGATTGACACGACAACCAATAGCATATTGACAAATATTCAAGTAGGGAATAACCCAAAAGGGGTTGCCATTAGCCCGGACGGTAGGCGCGCCTATATCTGCAACACTGAGAGCCACACAGTCTCAGTAATTGAAACTGCGACACATAGAGTGCTGGTCAACATCCCTGTTGGCAACAGCCCAAATGAAGTGGCCGTCAGCCCTGACAATACCCGCGCTTATGTGTGCGGTGTGGGGAATGCCAGCGGCACGATTTGGGTAATCGATACCGCCACGAACGAGGTATTGACGAGCACTTTGTTAGAGGCGGAACCCACCGGAATTGCGGTCAGCCCAAACGGCACACGGGTTTATGTCAGCCTTTTCAGTAGCAATAAGCTTTTGGTGCTCGCGGCCGGCTAATATACGGATATCAGACGTCGCCGCGAGCTGGGAAGGGTGCGCACTCATTTTCGCGGCTACACTGCCTTGCGCCATTACCTACGACTGCACCAGCTTTCTCTCGCTTGTGAGTATTGGTTTTCACACAGTCTGGTTGTGCTCCCCTCACTCTACCCGCCCAACCTCATGATCTTGAAAGCTCCCACAAGTGCCCATGCCGCAGGCCTTTGGGAGCGACCTGGGATATCGAAGAAGCCCAGGCACGGTCTTTAGCGACTGATAGACCGGGCGGTGATGAGTTTTTATTGTTTGCTCCATGCACTGGGGACGCTACTAACAATCATAGAAACAAGAACTCGTCTACTGTCAAACCTGACAGCAGGCAGCCCCGAATCTTCCCCTTAAAATCAGTATCTCCTTGATGGTTGAGAAAGGCTGTTCGCACTCGGTAGCACCGATTAAGGCCAGGGAAACTCTACTAAAAGCGATCGCAAGAGGTAGCTTTTCATGGCCAAGCCATTTCGCACTGTAGTTGACTTTAACGTTTCTGATTATCCTGACCAAGCGCAGATCTATATCCCGCCCGATGAAAATTACCGTGAACTACTGCTCGGCGCCCAAGTTGGTGACGTGATTGACTTTATGCAGGGAGACAAGAGACTTTCTGGAAAGGTAGCGGCACGAGGTTTTGCTTCTAGATCATATGAAGATCCGGATGATTCAGACTGGATGTTCCAAATCGTCCTAAGCCGCTTCTAAATCCGAGGAAAATTTTTGCCCGTTAACTTCGCAGGCAAACTATTAACACGGCCTACCTGCAAACGAAGGAAGCAACAACCCACGACTACAAGGTCATTTTTCATGGAGCAAGGATGACCACTAACCTGCGTGCAGTCGCCACCATTTTCTGTCTAGCGACAGGCCTTGGTGGCTCCACCCCATAGGAGCATCACCATATTCAAAGCAACCCCCAACCCACTGAACACCGATCCGCCCCCCCCACACAAAACCGCCGCCACTAAAAAAATCGACGAAGCCGCCGAGTGCGCCCTCGACCATCCCCGCTGGGCTGCGAAGCGGCCCTCAAACCAGGCGCCACGATGCAACGGGTAGGCCGTGCCAACCGGTTTGCGACTGCTGCGCAGTCGAGCGGGGATAAATCCCCTCGCCACAATGGATCCGAGTTTCCTGGCGACTTGACTAGACCGTGTGCCGTGCTGGCCGAGAAACGCGACAAACGCTTCTTCATCCAACACCTTGAGCCCCAGCTCATTGGGCTTGCTCAGCTTCGACCCCGCCCCCAGCCCGGCCACCTTGGTCCCCAGACTCTCCAGCTTGTCCTTGGCGACATCGATAAATCATCTCGCAACGGAAAAACGCTAGGGCATCTGCAATATGCAAACTTGGCTCATCTCCCGATCGTAGAAGGCGAGTTTTGTCATATAGCTCAGTGAAACGACCTCCAATTTTATGAGCTTGAAAGCACGCGAAAAATGGAGTGGCGCAGAATGGTGAGCGCCCAGCAGGAGAGTACGGGTGGTGGAGCAGGAGCGCAAGATCTCCGGACTCGCGCTCCTTTACGACGCTGGAGAATGATTCTATAAATAAGCCGCATGCCGACAACTTGGAGCCCATGGCATTTAAGCA
The DNA here is from genome assembly GCF_032614175.1 of Pseudomonas sp. P105. NCBI lineage: Bacteria > Pseudomonadati > Pseudomonadota > Gammaproteobacteria > Pseudomonadales > Pseudomonadaceae > Pseudomonas > Pseudomonas sp. P105. The sequence goes on along the minus strand of NZ_CP126693.1, from coordinate 1,994,188 downwards.
AGTTTCTTTTGTATCCTTTCAATATCAGCCGGAACTCCGCTTTGCACCATAGAGAGAGATAGCACCCACGACTGATCAGCGGTATCTATGTAATATTTACCGGTTACGGTTCCGAAATATATCTCTCCATTGACTGTAACAAGAATATTTTCGCCGTTCTGCGCAGCTATAAGAATCTCGCGGTGTGGAGAATCATGAGGGATCCAAGCGTGTGGCCCACCTACAATATTAATATCAATTTCCAGTGGAGCTGGCATATTAACACCTCTTCTTGATGTCAATTATTTAAGAAGGCTTTCTCTGTTTGAGAAAGATTTTTTAGCCTTGATCGATACTTCTGAGCGATCGCCGTCTGCCTCATCAACTCAAGGTCGTACCAATTGTATTTTTTAAAATGTGCCGAATCTACTGTCAGACTTAACAGTAGATTTGTCATGGCTTTTATGCATTCGAAAATAAGGGGGCACATTTATTTACCAGAGATACATCCTATGAGAGCGAGGAAACTCGCTTTCATAGCCCCGATTTTGCCGAAACTGCACCCCACCACATCCTTCACCCTCGGGCTACGCCGCCTTACGCCACTGCCTACAGCTGCGCCAGAATCGCCGGCTTATAAGCCTATGGCCCGGGCCTTATCGTTTCCAGGTCGCTGACAAATCAGAGATCGGGTTTAGCGACCCGGATCATTGTAGTTGTATAAGAGGTCCATGCTTCGTTGCAGGTCTAACTGCAAGGATGCTGTGGCGGCTGTATGTGGGAAACCTTCGGCTCTGCCGGGTGCCTATGACCAGCTCGCTAAACGTATGTAGCCGCCGCCATTTCTGTTTAGCGACAGGTCTTGGTGGCTCCATCACATAGCAGCATCACCATGTTCAAAGCACCGCCCGACTCGAGGCTGATCCTGCACCCGGTCAACTCTTCACCGTCGTTAACAGCATCGACACCAAATGCCTGCTCGCCAACCTCAACAAAACCCTGTGGCGAGGGGATTTATCCCCGCTGGGCTGCGAAGCGGCTCTCAAACCAGGCACAGGATGCAATAGGTAGGCTGTGCCAGCCGGTTTGCGACTGTTGCGAGCGGGGATAAATCCCCTCGCCACAATGAATCCGAGTTTCCTGGCGACCTGACTAGACCGTGATGCCATGCTGGCCGAGAAACGCGACAAACGCTTCTTCATCCAGCACTTTCAGCCCCAGCTCATTGGCCTTGGTCAGCTTCGACCCCGCCCCAGGCCCGGCGACGACGCAATGGGTTTTCGCCGACACGGAACCGGCCACCTTGGCCCCCAGGCTTTCCAGTTTGTCCTTGGCGACATCGCGGCTCATCAACTCCAGCGATCCGGTCAGCACCCAGGTGTGCCCGGCTTCGGGCAAACCTTCGACGACTTTTTTCTCGCTCTGCCAGTGCATGCCGAAGGCCTGCAGTTGCTTCTCGGCGGCTTCGGCTTGTTGGCGGTTGGCGGCGATGGCGAAGAACTCGCGCACGGCGTTGGCCTGTTTTTCCGGCAGGGCCTGGCGCATGTCCAGCCAGTCGGCGTTCATCACCGCTTCGAGCGAACCGAACTTGTCCGCCAGCTTCTGCGCCCCGCCCGGCCCGACCGAGGGAATGTTCAGCTTGTCCAGGAAACCGCCCAGGGTGGTGCTGGCGGAGAACTCGGCGCCCAGTTCACCCTGGTCCTGGATATCCAGGCCATGGCGCAGCAAGCCCTCGATCACCTGGCGGTTGTGCGAGTCTTCGAAGAAGCTGTGGATCTCGTGGGCCACTTCCAGGCCGACGTCCGGCAAGTACGTGAGCACTTGCGGCAAGGCCGCTTGCACACGCTCCAGTGAGCCGAGGGAGCGGGCCAGGACCTTGGCGGTTTCCTCGCCCACGTCCGGGATGCCGAGGGCGTAGATGAAGCGCGCCAGGCTCGGCTTCTTGCTGTCGACGATGGCCGCCAACAGGTTCTTGCTCGACAGTTCGGCGAAGCCTTCCAGGTCGACCACTTGCTCGAAGGTCAGGGCATACAGATCCGCAGGCGAGCCCACCAGCCCCTCGTCCACCAACTGTTCGACGCTCTTCTCGCCCAGGCCTTCGATGTCCATGGCCCGGCGCGACACGAAATGAATGATTGCCTGCTTGAGCTGCGCACCACAGGCCAGACGACCAACGCAGCGGTACACCGCGCCTTCGCTGATGGTTTCACGACCCTTGCTGCGCTTGACCAGCTGCGTACGCTCCACATGGGAGCCACACACCGGGCACTGTTGCGGGATTTCAACGGGACGGGCGTTTTCCGGGCGACGCTCGGTGACCACTTGCACCACTTGCGGGATCACATCACCGGCGCGGCGGATAATCACCGTGTCGCCGATCATCAGGCCCAGGCGCGCCACTTCGTCCATGTTGTGCAGCGTGGCGTTGGCCACGGTCACACCGGCTACCTTGACCGGCTTGAGCCGCGCCACGGGTGTCACGGCGCCGGTGCGGCCGACCTGGAACTCGACGTCCAACAGTTCGGTGAGTTCTTCGCTGGCCGGGAATTTATGGGCGATGGCCCAGCGCGGTTCCCGGGCGCGGAAACCCAGTTCGCGCTGGGAGGCGATGCTGTTGACCTTGAACACCACGCCATCGATTTCGTATGGCAGCGCGTTACGCCGCTCGCCGATGTCACGGTAGTAATCCAGGCACTCGTCGATGCCGTGGGCCAGTTTCAGTTCGCGGCTGATGGGCAGACCCCAGGCCCTGAGCTGCTTGAGATTGCCGATGTGGGTGTCGGCAATGTCCGCCGTCACCTGGCCGATGCCGTAACAGCAGAATTCCAGCGGACGATTGGCGGTGATCTTCGAATCCAGCTGGCGCAGGCTGCCCGCGGCCGCGTTGCGCGGGTTGGCGAAGGTCTTGCCGCCCGCCTCCAGTTGCGTGGCGTTGAGACGCTCGAAGCCGGCCTTGGACATGTATACCTCGCCGCGCACTTCCAGCACCGGCGGCCAGCCACTGCCCTGCAACTTGAGGGGGATGTTGCGCACCGTGCGCACGTTAACGCTGATGTCTTCGCCGGTGGTGCCGTCGCCGCGCGTGGCGCCGCGCACCAGCAGGCCGTCCTGGTACAGCAGGCTGACCGCCAGGCCGTCGAGCTTCGGCTCACAGCTGTACTCCACCGCCGCGCCACCGCCCAGCAAGTCGCCCATGGGCAGGTCGAGGCCTTCGGTCACCCGGCGGTCGAATTCACGCATGGTGGTTTCGTCGAAGGCATTGCCCAGGCTGAGCATCGGGATTTCGTGGCGGACCTGGCTGAAGGCCGACAGTGCAACACTGCCGACACGCTGGGTCGGGGAGTCGCTGGTCACCAGCTCCGGATGCTGCTCTTCCAGGGCCTTGAGCTCATGGAACAGGCGGTCGTACTCGGCGTCCGGGATGCTCGGTTCGTCGAGGACGTGGTAGCGGTAGTTGTGCTGATCCAGCTCGGTACGCAACTGTTGGATGCGGGTTTGGACGGCAGTCATGGATGTTCTCTCATAAAGCAAAAGAGCAGCCTAGGCTGCTCAATTTTCTCAAAACATGGGGGGTGCTTCGCACCCCAGCGGGAGCAAGCTCCCTCGCCACAGCAAGCTCCCTCGCCACAAAAGCTCTCCTGCCGCAAGAAGCTCTCTGGCCAGGGAGAGCCTGTGTCATCGCTCAGCGCTTCTGGGTCAGCGCCCGGCGTTCGAATTCGACGATGCGCTGGCGGTAGTGTTCGATGGTCTGGGCGGTCAGCACGCTGCGCTGGTCGTCCTTCAGCTCGCCGTTGAGTTCCTGGGACAGCTTGCGCGCCGCGGCCACCATCACGTCAAAGGCCTGCTTGGGATGACGCGGGCCGGGCAGGCCGAGGAAGAAGCTCACCGCCGGGGTGCTGAAATGGTCGATGTCGTCCAGGTCGAACACGCCTGGCTTGACCGCGTTGGCCATGGAGAACAGCACCTCGCCGTTGCCGGCCATGCTTTCATGGCGGTGGAAAATGTCCATCTCGCCAAAACGCAGGCCGCTCTCCAGGATGTTCTGCAACAGCGCCGGGCCCTTGAAGCCGGCCGGGTCGCGGCAGATCACGCTGATCACCAGCACTTCCTCGGCCTGGGCCTGGTCCTTGTCGCCGCGCACGGGTTTGTTCTCGTCCGGGAAGTCGTCGTCGCGGCTGCTGAAGCTCGGGCCGCCGTCCAGGTCGAGATTGAGGTTCAGGTCGCCCTGGGACGGTTCGCTGTTGCGCTTGCCGCGCTTGGAACCCGTTTCCCGTGGCTCGCGCACTGGTGCGCTCATCGACGGCAGGTCATGCTCATCCAGTTGCGGCTCCTTATGGGTATCCAGCACCCGGGGCGGGCCCAACAGCTCGGCATTGCCATCGTCATCCGGCAGGTTCGACAGGCTGCGGTCGAGGCGAAACTTGAGTTTCCCCTTGCCGCCGCGCATGCGGCGCCAGCCGTCGAAAAGAATACCGGCAATGACAATAATGCCGATGACGATCAGCCACTCGCGCAGACCGATTTCCATGTAATCCCGTGCCTCTATAAAAATGCTGAAAAATAAGGGGCTTAGCTATGTGCAAACCGCTTTAAAACGTGGCGCCAACTCTATGTTCTGAATGGCGTTTTGCCCACGCATACGAAAAATTGACATTAAACTAGCACGACCAAAGATAACTTTACACCGTCTGTCGCATAGGCTTGCGCCATTCTGTGAATTGAACGACAAGCCCAAGCCTCAAAAAAATCCTACAGCATCCTAAATAGATGCCCTACAAGCAGTGTTTCACGCGTCCACCATCGCCATCGCCTCCTCCACATCCACCGCCACCAGACGCGAGCAACCCGGCTCATGCATGGTCACGCCCATCAACTGGTCGGCCATTTCCATGGCGATCTTGTTGTGGGTGATGTAGATGAACTGCACAGTCTCAGACATCTCTTTTACCAGCCGCGCGTAACGCCCCACGTTGGCGTCGTCCAGCGGCGCGTCCACCTCATCGAGCATGCAGAACGGCGCCGGGTTCAATTTGAAAATGGCAAAAACCAGGGCCAATGCCGTCAGCGCTTTTTCACCCCCGGAGAGCAAATGGATGGTGCTGTTCTTCTTGCCCGGGGGACGCGCCATGATGGTCACCCCTGTATCGAGTAAATCTTCGCCCGTCAGTTCCAAGTAAGCGCTGCCGCCACCGAAAACTTTCGGGAAAAGTGCCTGCAAACCGCCGTTGATCTGATCAAAGGTATCCTTGAAGCGATTACGGGTTTCCTTGTCGATCTTGCGGATGACGTTTTCCAGGGTCTGCAACGCTTCCACCAGATCGTCGTTCTGGGCATCCAGATAGCGCTTGCGCTCGGACTGCTGCTGGTACTCGTCGATGGCCGCCAGGTTGATAGCGCCCAGACGCTGAATGCGCGCGGCGATGCGTTCCAGCTCTTCTTCGGCGTCTTTCTCGTTGGCCCCGGCCAGCAACGTGGCGAGCACGCCGTCGAGGTCGTAGCCGTCTTCCAGCAATTGGTCCTGCAAGGCTTTGCGGCGCACCGTCAGGGCCTGCCATTCCATGCGTTGCTGTTCCATCTGGCTGCGGATCAGCTGGGATTGCTGTTCGGCCTGGCTACGACGCTTTTCGGCGTCGCGCAGTTCGCGGTCGGCGTCTTCCAGGGCAATTTGCGCAGTCTTGAGTTCTTCATCAACGCTCATGCGCTTGTCGAGCAACTCTTCGAGTTTGAGGCGCAACTCTTCCAGCGGCGCTTCGCCCTCTTCCAGGTTCAGGCTCAATTGCTCGCGTTTTTCGGTCAGGCGTTCGGACTGCATTTCCAGCCGCTCCAACGCCTGGCGCGTGGAATCGTACTGGGCCTTGAGCGAGCCCAGGCGCACCGCCAACTGATGGGCGTGATCCTTATGCTGGCGGGCATCCTGGCGCACCCGGTCGAGGCGTTCGCGCAGACTGTCGCGCTGAGCCAGCAGCAACTCGCGCTGCTCGGTGTCCACGGCCATGGCATCGAGGGCTTCCTGCAGTTGCAGGCGCGCTTCACCGATCTGCTCATGCTCCAGCGCCCGTTGCTCGCCCAGCTCGGCGATTTCTTCCTCAAGGCGCGTGCGGCGCAAGGCCAGTTGTTCAACCTTGGCCTTGCCGGCGGACAACTGCGCTTTGAGTTCGCCCTGCTGGCGTGCTTCGTCCTGCAACAGCCGACGCAAGTGTTCGCGACCATTCTCCTGCTGGCGCTGTTGCGCCCGCAGATTCTGTAATTCGGTTTCCAGGGCTTCGACGCTCGCTTCGCGCTCTTCACGCTTAGCGCTCAGGCGCTGGATTTCCTGGCCCCGGGCAAGCATGCCGCTCTCGGCTTCGCTGGCCCGGCACACCCGCAGGAAATGCCGACCGACCCAATAGCCATCCCGGCTGATCAGGCTTTCCCCGGCCGCCAGTTGTCCGCGCAGGGCCAAGGCCTGTTCAAGGCTGTCCACCGGTTTCACCTGCCCCAACCAGGGAGACAGGTCGACCTGGGCCTCGACTTTATCCAGCAAGCTGCCCGGCATCCGCACGCCATCGCCAGCCGGGCTGAGCAGGCGCAGATCGCCCTGGGTGAAGCCCGACAGATTGAAGCCTGCGAAGTCATCCACCAGCACCGCTTGCAGATCGGCGCCCAGCACGGTTTCCACCGCCAGTTCCCAACCGGCATCGACCTTCAGGCCTTCGGCCAGTCGCGGACGCTCGGCCAGATGCTGGTCGCGCAGCCATTCGGCAGCGCCGGTGCCGGGGTCCAGCGCCGCTTGCTGCAAGGCCTCCAGCGAAGCCAGACGGCCATTGAGGCGCTGCAATTCGCCCTGGGCCTGCTGCTGATTCTGCAGAGCCAGTTGCAAGGCCTGGCGCAGTTGCTCGAGCCGTTCAACCTGGGCATCTTCGCTGGCTTGCAAGTCTTCAAGGGTGGCTTCGCTGGCAGCCAGTTGTTCGCTCAGATCGACAATCGCCGCGTCTTCAGGGTCCGCCGCGAGCAAGGCGCGCTCTTCGGCCAAACGGCGCTGACGCTCGGCTAGGCGTTCCATGCTGGCTTCCAGTTGCTGGATGCGCGACTGCTGGACTTCGGCCTGACGCCGCGGCTCGGCAGAGCTCAGGTTGAAACTGTCCCACTGCTCTTGCCAGCCATGCATGCTCAGCTCGGCTTCTTCCAGGGCGGCGGCAGCCTCTTCGGCGGCGGCGCTGGTGAGTTCCTGCTCGGGCGTGAGCCGGTCCAGTTCTTCGCCCAGGGTCAGCAGCAACGTGCGGTCGTGGCCCAGGTGGGATTCGGTTTCCAGGCGCGCGCGCTCGGCCTCTTTCAAATCATCCTGCAGCTGGCGCAGCCGTTGCTGACCGTGCTGGATGCTCTGTTCGACCCGGGCGATGTCGCCACCCACCGAATAGAAGCGCCCTTGCACCAGGTTGAAGCGTTCGGACAGGTCGTGGTGGCCGTCACGCAGGCGCTCAATGGCGGCGTCGGCATTGCGCTGCTCGGCCACCAGGGCTTCAAAGCTGACTTCCTGATTGCCAATGATCGCCTCGCGCTGGCCGACCTGCTCGTTCAGCGCCTGCCAGCGCAGGGCTGAAAGCTGGGCCTTGAGCTGACGTTCTTCGCCTTTGTATTCCTGATATTTCTTGGCGGCTTCGGCCTGGCGGTGCAAGCGCTCGAGCTGGCGTTCGAGTTCTTCGCGCAGGTCGGTCAGGCGGGCCAGGTTTTCGTGGGTGCGACGGATGCGGTTTTCGGTCTCGCGGCGCCGCTCCTTGTACTTGGAGATGCCGGCGGCTTCTTCGATGAAGTTGCGCAGGTCTTCGGGCTTGGCCTCGATCAGCTTGGAGATCATGCCCTGCTCGATGATCGAATAGCTGCGCGGGCCGAGGCCGGTGCCGAGGAAAATATCGGTGATATCGCGACGTCGGCACTTGGCGCCGTTGAGGAAATAACTGTTCTGGCTGTCGCGGGTCACTTTGCGGCGGATGGAGATTTCCGCGTAGGCCGCGTACTCGCCAATCAGGGTGCCGTCGGAATTGTCGAACACCAGCTCGATGCTCGCCTGGCTCACCGGTTTGCGACTGGTGGAGCCGTTGAAGATGACGTCGGTCATCGACTCGCCGCGCAGGTTCTTGGCCGAGCTCTCGCCCATCACCCAGCGTACGGCGTCGATGATGTTCGACTTGCCGCAACCGTTGGGCCCGACCACCGCCGCCATGTTGCTGGGGAAGTTCACCGTGGTCGGGTCGACGAAGGATTTGAACCCCGCCAGTTTGATGCACTTGAGCCGCACGTTCAGGCCGCCGTCAGGGCAGAAACCACCAGATCGCAACTGCGCTGGGCATAGGCCGTCAGCACGATGCGGATCTGCGGCAAATCACGGGCCAGCACGGCGGTCAGCAGGCGCTGGAACAGGTCGAGGAATTCGCTCATCTCGGCCTTGCGTTGTTCCAGGGCCAGGAAGTAGGCGCGGCTCATGGCCGGTTGCAGGTTCTCGACGGTTTCCTGCAAGTACGGGTTGTTGGCGAAGGGATACGCGGCGCGCATCACGCTGAAACTTTCATCGACGAAGGTGCGGATGTCCTGGCGCGCGAAGGCGTCCTGAAGACGCTGCTGGATCTCGATGAACGGCGCCATGTCGGCCTGTTCCTGCCAGCCATGAGCCACGGCATTGCCCAGCAGGATGTACAGCTCGCTCATCAGCGCACAGAGGCTGCGCACCTTGTGTTCGCTCAATTCGGTGACGTGTGCACCACGGCGCGGCAGGATCGCGATCAGATGCCGGCGCTCCAGTATCAGCAAAGCCTCACGGACCGAACCGCGACTCACGTTGAGCGCCAGCGTGACCTTCTGCTCCTGGATGCGCTCGCCCGGCTTCATTTCACCACGAATGATGCGCTCGGCCAGGTGATGGGCGATTTGCTCGGCGAGGCTGTCCGGGGCCTTGAACGTCATGGTTGTCCTTCAAACTCTTCGATTTGCACAAGCGGCGCAGTGTAGCGCACTCAATACGTCATGGCGCAGGGCCTGCAGCGGGTTTTTGGCACGATCCAAGCAAAAAAGTTTGAGCCCTCATCCTGAAACAGAATCTGTGGAAGAACCTGTGGGAGCCGAGCTTGCTCGCGATAGCGGTCTGTCAGCATGCATCCATACTGAATGTACCGCCGTCATCGCGAGCAAGCTCGGCTCCCACAGGGTTCTACAGTGTCTATAGACCGTTGTTCATCGACCAAGCGGATTTTCTTGACCTTTAAGTCAGAAAATCGTTGACCGCAAAGTCAGACCTGCTAAATTCAGCCCAAGTCGATACAACAATAATGAGTCTGCGAGGCCTTCCGTGATCCAGTTTTTACTCAACCAGGAACTCCGTAGCGAGCACGCCCTGGACCCGAACCTGACCGTGCTCAACTATTTGCGCGAACACCTCGGCAAATCCGGCACCAAAGAAGGCTGCGCCAGCGGCGACTGTGGTGCGTGCACCGTGGTGGTGGGCGAGTTGCAGACCGACGAGGACGGCCGTGAACGCATTCGTTATCGCAGCCTCAATTCGTGTCTGACCTTCGTCTCGTCCCTGCATGGCAAGCAACTGATCAGCGTCGAAGACCTCAAGCACCAGGGCCAGTTGCACAGCGTCCAACAGGCGATGGTCGATTGCCACGGTTCGCAATGCGGCTTCTGCACACCGGGCTTCGTGATGTCCCTGTTCGCCCTGCAAAAGAACAGCGAACAGCCCGACGCCCATAAAGCCCACGAAGCCTTGGCCGGCAATCTATGTCGCTGCACCGGCTACCGGCCGATTCTGGCGGCCGCCGAGCAGGTCTGCTGCGCCAGGCAAACGGACCAGTTCGACGACCGCGAAGCCGAGACCATCGCTCGCCTCAAGGCCATCGCACCGACTGACACGGGTGAACTCAACAGCGGCGACAAACGCTGTCTGGTGCCGTTGACCGTGGCCGATCTGGCCGACCTCTACGACGCGTATCCCCAGGCGCGCCTGCTGGCCGGTGGCACGGACCTAGCCCTGGAGGTCACCCAGTTCCATCGCACCCTGCCGGTGATGATCTACGTGGGCAACGTCGCTGAGCTCAAGCGTATCGAGCGTTTCGACGATCGCCTGGAGATTGGCGCCGCCACCGCACTCTCCGACTGCTACGAAGCCTTGCAGGCTGAATACCCGGACTTCGGCGAACTGCTACAGCGCTTCGCTTCGTTGCAGATCCGCAACCAGGGCACCTTGGGCGGCAACATCGGCAACGCCTCGCCGATTGGCGACTCGCCGCCCTTGCTGATCGCCCTCGGCGCGCAGATCGTCTTGTGCAAGGGCCAGACCCGTCGCACCCTGGCGCTGGAAGACTATTTCATCGATTACCGGGTCACCGCCCGCCAGGAAAGCGAATTCATCGAGAAGATCATCGTGCCCCGGGCCAGCGCTGAGCAGGCGTTCCGCGCTTATAAGGTCTCCAAGCGCCTGGACGATGACATTTCCGCCGTGTGCGCGGCGTTCAACCTGCGTATCGAGCATGGCGTGGTCCAGGACGCCCGGGTGGCCTTCGGCGGCATGGCCGCGACGCCCAAGCGCGCCAAGCATTGTGAAGCCGCGTTGATCGGTGCCGCGTGGAACGACAGCACCGTCGAACGTGCCTGCGCCGCCCTGGCCGAGGACTTCACACCGCTGTCGGACTTCCGCGCCAGCAAGGAATACCGCCTGCTCAGCGCCCGCAACCTGCTGCGCAAATACTTCATCGAACTGCAAACGCCGCACATCGAGACTCGGGTGACCGCTTATGTCTAACCATCACGCCGTAGAGAAGACTCAAGCCGAGCTGGCCGAACTGTTCGCCCGCGACCTGACCACTGGCGTGGGCCGCAGCGTCAAGCATGACAGCGCCGCCAAGCATGTGTCCGGCGAAGCCCAGTACATCGATGATCGCCTGGAATTTCCGAACCAGTTGCACGTTTACGCCCGCCTGTCGGACCGCGCCCACGCCCGGATATTGCGCATCGATACCGCGCCTTGCTACGCCTTCGAAGGCGTGCGCATCGCCATCACCCATGCAGACGTGCCGGGTCTCAAGGACATCGGCCCGCTGCTGCCCGGTGACCCGCTATTGGCCATCGATGACGTGCAGTTCGTCGGCCAACCGGTGCTGGCGGTTGCCGCCAGGGACCTGGGAACCGCGCGCAAGGCAGCGATGGCGGCCATCATCGAATACGAAGATCTGGAACCGGTGCTGGACGTGGTCGAGGCCCTGCGCAAGCGGCATTTCGTGCTGGATAGCCACACCCACCAGCGCGGAGATTCGGCGGCGGCACTGGCCAGCGCCGAGCACCGTATCCAGGGCTCGCTGCACATTGGCGGCCAGGAACACTTTTACCTGGAAACCCAGATTTCCTCGGTGATGCCCACCGAAGACGGCGGCATGATCGTCTACTGCTCCACACAGAACCCCACCGAAGTGCAGAAACTGGTGGCCGAAGTGCTGGACGTTTCGATGAACAAAGTCGTGGTGGACATGCGCCGCATGGGCGGTGGCTTTGGTGGCAAGGAAACCCAGGCCGCCAGCCCGGCGTGCCTGTGCGCGGTCATCGCCCACCTCACCGGCCAACCAACCAAGATGCGCCTGCCCCGGGTCGAAGACATGCTGATGACCGGCAAGCGCCACCCTTTCTACATCGAATACGACGTCGGCTTCGACAGCACCGGGCGTCTGCACGGTATTGCCCTGGAGCTGGCCGGCAACTGCGGTTGCTCGCCAGACCTGTCGGCCTCGATTGTCGACCGGGCGATGTTCCATGCCGACAACGCCTACTACCTGGGCGATGCAACCATCAACGGCCATCGTTGCAAGACCAATACCGCGTCGAACACCGCTTACCGTGGCTTCGGCGGGCCGCAAGGCATGGTCGCCATCGAAGAGGTGATGGACGCCATCGCCCGGCATCTGGGGCTGGATCCGCTGGCGGTGCGCAAGGCCAACTACTACGGCAAGACCGAGCGTAACGTCACCCACTACTACCAGACCGTCGAGCACAACATGCTCGAGGAGATGACCGCCGAACTCGAGCAAAGCAGCCAGTATGCCGAGCGCCGCGAAGCGATCCGCCGCTACAACGCCAATAGCCCGATCCTGAAAAAAGGCCTGGCGCTGACCCCGGTGAAATTTGGTATTTCCTTCACCGCCAGCTTCCTCAACCAGGCCGGGGCGCTGATTCATGTCTATACCGACGGCAGCATCCACCTGAACCATGGCGGCACGGAAATGGGCCAGGGCTTGAACACCAAAGTCGCGCAAGTGGTGGCCGAAGTGTTCCAGGTGGAAATGGACCGGGTGCAGATCACCGCGACCAACACCGACAAGGTGCCGAACACCTCGCCCACCGCTGCCTCCAGCGGTGCCGACCTCAATGGCAAGGCTGCGCAGAATGCCGCCGAAACCATCAAGCAGCGCCTGGTGGAGTTCGCCGCGCGGCAGTACAAGGTCAGCGAAGAAGACGTGGCGTTCCACAACGGCCATGTGCGGGTGCGCGATCACATCCTGACGTTCGAGGCGCTGGTGCAGCAGGCGTATTTCGCCCAGGTCTCGCTGTCGAGCACCGGTTTCTACAAGACCCCGAAAATCTATTACGACCGCAGCCAGGCCCGGGGCCGGCCGTTCTACTACTACGCCTATGGCGCGGCGTGCGCCGAGGTGATCGTCGACACCCTGACCGGCGAATACAAGATGCTGCGCACCGACATCCTCCACGACGTCGGCGCCTCGCTGAACCCGGCCATCGACATCGGCCAGGTCGAGGGCGGTTTCATCCAGGGCATGGGCTGGCTGACCATGGAAGAGCTGGTATGGAACGACAAAGGCAAGCTACAGACCTGCGGCCCGGCCAGCTACAAGATTCCGGCGGTGGCCGACATGCCGCTGGATCTGCGGGTCAAGCTGGTGGAAAACCGCAAGAACCCGGAAGACACGGTGTTCCATTCCAAAGCCGTGGGCGAACCGCCGTTCATGCTCGGCATCGCCGCGTGGTGCGCCATCAAGGATGCCGTGGCGAGCCTGGGGAATTACCAGCACCAGCCGAAAATCGATGCACCGGCGACCCCGGAGCGGGTGTTGTGGGGGTGTGAGCAGATGCGTGGGTTGAGGGTGGCGAAGGTTGGGGAAGCTGAAACCGAGTTGGCTTCGCTCTAAGACCGCGGCGCGGCCAATCGCGAGCAAGCTCGCTCCCACAGGGGATTTGTGAACACCGACCCAATGTGGGAGCGAGCTTGCTCGCGATGAGGCCGGAACAGACAACAGAGATGTCGAGGTGAATATGTACAACTGGATCAGCGCCCTCGCCGACCTGCAAGATCGCGGTGAACCCTGCGTGCTGGTGACGATCATCGAAGAACTCGGCTCGACCCCGCGCAATGCCGGTTCGAAGATGGTGATCAGCGCCAGCCAGACGTTCGACACCATCGGTGGCGGCCACCTGGAATACAAAGCCATGGCGCTCGCCCGGCAGATGCTCGCCAGCGGCCAGCAAAGCACCCATCTGGAGCGCTTCAGCCTCGGTGCCAGCCTGGGCCAGTGCTGCGGCGGCGTGACCGTGCTTTTGTTCGAACCCATGGGCCAGGTCCAGGCGCAGATCGCCGTATTCGGCGCCGGCCACGTCGGCCGCGCCCTGGTGCCGCTGCTGGCGAGCCTACCCTGCAAGGTGCGCTGGATCGACTCCCGGGAAGCGGAGTTTCCTGAACATTTGCCCCACGGCGTGCGCAAGATCGTCAGCGAGGAGCCGCTGGATGAAATCGACGAGCTGCCCGCCGGCAGCTACTGCATCGTCATGACCCACAACCATCAGCTCGACCTGGAACTGAGCGCCGCGATCCTCAAGCGCAACGACTTCGCTTACTTCGGCCTGATCGGTTCGAAAACCAAACGGGTCAAGTTCGAACATCGCCTGCGCGATCGCGGCTTCGACAGCAGCGCCTTGCAGCGCATGCGCTGCCCGATGGGCATTGGCGACGTCAAAGGCAAGTTGCCTGTGGAAATCGCCATCTCCATCGCCGGTGAAATCATCGCCACCTATAACGCGGATTTCGGCCAGCACACCACGCGCGCCGAACCGATTGCCAAGCTGCTGCCGGCCTCGCGCCGCAGCCAGGCGAACCGTTGAACAATCGTTGAGAATTCCCATGCCCCTGACACGTAAAGCCTACCGCGCCGCCCTGCTCCACAGCCTTGCCGACCCCGCCGAAGTCGGCGTTGAAGCGTCCTATGAATATTTTGAAGACGGCCTGCTGGTGGTGGAAAACGGCCAGATCAGCGCCATCGGCCACGCCAGCGAATTGCTGCCCACCCTGGCGGCCGACATCGAGATCACTCATTACCAGGACGCGCTGATCACTCCCGGCTTCATCGACACCCACATCCACCTGCCACAGACCGGCATGGTCGGGGCTTACGGCGAGCAATTGCTGGACTGGCTCAACACCTACACCTTCCCTTGCGAAAGTCAGTTCGCCGACAAGGCCCATGCCGACGCCGTCGCCGATATTTTCGTCAAGGAACTGCTGCGCAACGGCACCACCACCGCGCTGGTGTTCGGCAGTGTGCACCCGCAATCGGTGAACGCGTTTTTCGAGGTGGCCGAGAAACTCGACCTGCGGATGATCGCCGGCAAAGTGATGATGGATCGCAACGCCCCGGACTACCTGACCGACACCGCCGAATCCAGCTACACCCAAAGCAAAGCGCTGATCGAGCGCTGGCATGGCAAGGGCCGCCTGCATTACGCCGTGACCCCGCGTTTTGCGCCGACCAGCACGCCGGAACAACTGGCCCTGGCGGGTCAGTTGCTGGGGGAATATCCCGACCTGTACATGCAGACTCACATCAGTGAGAACCTGCAGGAAGTGCAATGGGTCAAGGAACTGTTCCCCGAGCGCAAAGGTTATCTGGACGTCTACGACCACTACCAACTGCTCGGCGAACGCTCGGTGTTCGCCCACGGCGTGCACCTGTGTGACGACGAATGCGCGCGCCTGGCCGAGACCGGTTCGGCCATCGCGTTCTGCCCGACCTCGAACTTTTTCCTCGGCAGCGGCCTGTTCAACCTGCCAATGGCCGAGAAGCACAAAGTGAACGTGGGGTTGGGTACGGATGTGGGGGGCGGCACCAGTTTTTCGTTGCTGCAAACCCTGAACGAAGCCTACAAGGTGATGCAGTTGCAGGGCGCCCGCCTGAGCCCGTTCAAGTCGCTGTACCTGGCCACGCTTGGCGGCGCCCGGGCCTTGCGCCTGGAAGACCGGATCGGGACTTTACAGCCAGGCAGCGATGCAGACTTTCTGGTGTTGGACTACAACGCCACGCCGCTGTTGAGCTATCGCCTCAAGCAGGCCCGGGACATTGCCGAGAAGTTGTTTGTGTTGATGACATTAGGGGATGACCGGACAGTGGCGCAGACCTTTGCGGCGGGCCGGTTGGTGCATCAGCGCTAGATTTCTAGCGCCTGTCAGACCGCCAATCGCGAGCAGGCTCGCTCCCACAGTGGATTTGTCTCAGTCACATAACCCTTGTGGGAGCGAGCCTGCTCGCGATGAAGGCAACTCGGTACGTCTGATTCAACCCATCAAAGCTTGGCCGTCGACCGCCCTGGCTTCTTGCTCTGCAACAAATGCGAAAACACCGCATGCAAATCATCCGACGCGCTTTCTTCGTCGAGGTTGAGCTTGCTGTCGATGTGGTCCATGTGGTGCATCATCAGGTCCACGGCCAGGGTGGCATCGCGGGCCTCGATGGCGTCGATCAATTGGGTGTGTTCGTCGTAGGAACAGTGGGAGCGGTTGCCGCTTTCATACTGGGCGATGATCAGCGAGGTCTGCGACACCAGGCTGCGCTGGAAGCTGATCAGCGGGGCGTTCTTCGCCGCCTCGGCCAGCTTGAGGTGGAACTCGCCTGACAGGCGGATGCCAGCGCCACGGTCACCACGGGAAAAACTGTCGCGCTCGTCGCTGACCATCTGCCGCAGCTCGGCAAGCTGCTCGGCGGTGGCGTGCTGCACGGCCAGTTCGGTGATTGCCCGCTCCACCAGACGCCGGGCCATGAATACCTGGCGGGCCTCTTCAACACTCGGGCTGGCCACCACGGCGCCGCGATTGGGTCGCAACAGCACCACACCTTCATGGGCCAAGCGCGACAACGCGCGGCGAATGATGGTGCGACTGACCCCGAAAATCTCCCCCAACGCCTCTTCGCTCAACTTTGTACCGGGCGCCAGACGCTGTTCGAGGATGGCCTCGAAAATATGCGCATAGACAATATCGTCCTGGGTTCCGCTGCGGCCGGCTTTGCCTGCTCGCGGTTGTTTCTTGAGGGGCTGCAACTGTTCGTTCATGGGCACTCGAGTCGGAGAACTGCGGCGAATTGACCGTGACTGTAATACGCCTCAGCGGGTCGCTGACAAGTATCACGTAAATAATACGTCGATTGTACACAACCTCTGATGGCAACACGACTGTACGGCTGTTTACGGACGTGGCTGTATTGCAATCGGCAACGGGGTTGAGTTTAGGCTTAAACCCCGAACCTGTGGCCCCCGCCCTCCTGCAATTTATAACAAGGACCACCGCCCACCATGACCGAAGTCACGACCACGCCACTTCGTCCGTTGGCCGATACATCGCCATCGGCGATCGTCGCCGGTTTCATCGCCATGATGACCGGCTACACCAGCTCGCTGGTGTTGATGTTCCAGGCCGGACAGGCGGCAGGGCTGACCAGCGGGCAGATTTCTTCGTGGATCTGGGCGATTTCCATCGGCATGGCCGTGTGCTCCATTGGCCTGTCGTTGCGGTATCGCACACCGATCACCATCGCCTGGTCGACACCCGGCGCGGCGCTGCTGATCACCAGCCTGGGCGGGGTCAGTTATGGCGAGGCCATCGGCGCCTACATCACCTGCGCGGTGCTGGTGACGATCTGTGGCCTGACCGGCAGCTTCGAGCGCCTGGTCAAGCGCATTCCGGCCTCACTGGCGGCGGCGTTGCTGGCGGGGATCCTGTTCAAGATCGGCAGCGAGATTTTCGTCGCCGCCCAGCATCGAACCGGTCTGGTGCTGGGGATGTTTTTCACCTACCTGATCGTCAAGCGCCTGTCGCCGCGCTACGCGGTGCTGGCGGCGTTACTGATCGGTACAGCTCTGTCAGGCTTGATGGGGCTGCTGGACTTCAGCAGCTTTACCCTGGAAGTGGCCACACCGGTATGGACCACGCCGCACTTCTCCCTGGCGGCCACCATCAGCATCGGCATTCCATTGTTCGTGGTGGCGATGACTTCGCAAAACATGCCTGGCATCGCGGTGCTGCGGGCCGACGGTTACAACGTACCGGCCTCGCCGCTGATCACCAGCACCGGCATCGCCTCGCTGCTGCTGGCGCCGTTCGGCTCCCACGGCATTAACCTGGCGGCCATCAGTGCGGCCATCTGCACTGGGCCCCACGCCCATGAGGATCGTAACAAACGCTATACGGCAGCAGTCTGGTGCGGGGTTTTCTATGGGCTTGCCGGGGTGTTCGGCGCGACACTGGCGGCGTTGTTCGCGGCGCTGCCCAAGGAGTTGGTACTGTCCATCGCGGCGCTGGCGCTGTTCGGCTCAATCATCAATGGCTTGAGCATCGCCATGAGCGAAGCCCGGGAACGGGAAGCGGCGCTGATCACCTTCATGGTCACGGCATCGGGGTTGACGCTGTTTTCCATCGGCTCGGCGTTCTGGGGGATTGTGGCGGGGGTGTTGACCTTAGTGATCCTGAACTGGCGTAACGATTGATCGTGCCCACGCTCTGCGTGGGCATGCCACCCGTGACGCTCCGCGTCACTGGACGCGGAGCGTCCCTAGAGGCATTCCCACGCGGAGCGTGGGAACGATAACCCCAACCGACAGGCACAAAAAAACCGGCACCCAAACGGGCTGCCGGTTTCAGACCATCAAGCGACCGGATTGATCGGCTTTTCCGGGTACCAGACGTCCATCAGCGGGCTGACTTCAACGCTGGTCAGCTCAGGACGCGCCTTGAGCCAGGCTTCAACGGCCGCACGCTGCTCTTCGGACACCGAGCCACGCTTCTGCAGGCAAACCAGACCGTAGTCGTCGCCGCCAACATAGCCCAGGCCATTGGCTTCCATGGCTTCTTTCAGGAAAGCGTCGAGGAAAGCGTCAACGGCCTCATCGGCCAGATCTTCTTTGAAATCCAGGTTCAGTTCGAAACCCAGCTCTTGAAATTCATCCACGCACAGTTTTTTGCGCAGACGCTGGGAACGGTTAGTCGCCATTGGAACAATCCTCATAAGTAATAACGGCCGGCACTCTACCAGTTTGGTGCACTGTTTGCCCGCCTGATCGGGTGTGTGGGCCTACCGTCGGTAAAAAATAGCGCCCTGAAGGGCTCAGGCACGGCACAAGCCGTTGCACCTTGGGGCATAATGCCGACACTTTCATGACGTTGAGGGCGTTCATTTTCATGCCCTCGTTTTTTCCCCCTCGCCCGTAGGGTTTTATTTCAGATGATCAGATCTTTGCGTCCACTGCTTTTGGCCAGCCTTCTTCTTCCCCTGGCCCTGCCCGCATCCACCAGCGCCGCCACCATCAACACGGCCCTGACGCCCAATGTGCAAAAGGCCCTCAAGAACAGCAAGCTGCAAAACAACGCCTTGTCCCTGGTGATGATCCCGCTCAACGGCCCTGGCACCCCGACCCTGTACAACGCCGACGTCTCGGTGAACCCGGCCTCCACCATGAAGCTGGTGACCACCTATGCCGCCCTGGAGATGCTGGGGCCCAATCACCAGTGGAAAACCGAGTTCTACACCGACGGCACCCTCAGCGGCGGGATTCTCAACGGCAACCTGTACCTCAAGGGTGGCGGCGACCCCAAGCTGAACATGGAAAAACTCTGGCTGCTGATGCGCGACCTGCGGGCCAACGGCGTGCAACAGGTGACCGGGGACCTGGTGCTGGACCGTGGTTTCTTCATCAAACCGCAGTTGCCTGAATTCAACGACGACGGCAACGACAAGAACAAACCGTTCCTGGTCAAGCCCGACTCCTTGCTGGTCAACCTCAAGGCCCTGCGTTTTGTCGCCCGCAATGACGCCGGCCGGGTGCTGGTGTCGGTGGAGCCGCCGATTGCCAGCATTCGCATCGAAAACCAGGTCAAGGCACTCAACTCCAAGCAATGCACCGGTGGCGTGCGCTACAACCCGGTGCCCCAGGCAGACGGCAGCGTGACCGTGACCGTCGGCGGCCAGCTCGGTGACGGTTGCAGCTCCCAGACTTACCTGGCGCTGCTGGACCACCCCACCTACACCGCCGGAGCGGTGCGGGCGATCTGGAAGGAACTGGGCGGCAGCATTCAGGGCAAGGATCGCCTGGCGGCGACCCCGAGCAGCGCCAAGGTGCTGGCCCGGGCGTTCTCGCCGGACCTGGCGGAGATCATTCGCGACATCAACAAATACAGTAACAACACCATGGCCCAGCAATTATTCCTGAGCCTGGGCGCAGAGTTCCGCAACGAAGCCGACGGTGACGACGCCAAAGCGGCACAGCGGGTGGTACGCCAGTGGCTGGCCAGGAAAGGCATCACCGCGCCGCACCTGGTCATGGAAAACGGCTCCGGCCTGTCCCGCGCCGAAAGGGTGAGTGCCCGGGAAATGGCGGCAATGCTGCAAGCCGCGTGGCGCAGCCCGTACTCCGCCGAATTCATCAGTTCGATGCCCATCGCCGGCACCGACGGCACCATGCGCAAACGTCTCAAGACCACCGCCATGGCCGGCGAAGCGCACGTCAAGACCGGCACCCTGAACACCGTTCGCGCCATCGCGGGCTACAGCCGTGACATCAACGGCAACACCTGGGCCGTCGTGGCGATTCTCAACGATCCGCGGCCATGGGGCGCTTCGTCGGTGCTGGACCAGGTGCTGCTGGACCTGTACCGCCAGCCGAAACTGCCGCAGACGGCTTCGGTGCTCTAAACCCGTACCAAATTGAATGTGGGAGCGAGCCTGCTCTCGATGCGTCAGCCAGTGAACAGCGATGTTGAATGGCACACCGTTATCGCGAGCAGGCTCGCTCCCACATCGATCACCGGCGCGAACGCCTACCCCAACTGCACCTCAACCCGATCCCGTCCGGCCTGCTTGGCCGCGTACACCCCCGAGTCGGCCCGCAGCAGCAGCGCATCCGCCCCCTCCCCGACCCGCCAGGTGGCGATACCGAAGCTGGCCGTGATGACGCCCACGTCCTCGATCGGCGCGCTGCGCAGCCCTTCCCACAACCCCGTGGCCAAGGCGTGGGCACTTTCGCCGTCGGTGTCCGGGCATAACACCACGAACTCTTCACCGCCCAGCCGACAGAACACGTCGGTCCGTCGCAGCCGCTGGGTGATGCGCTGGCAAACCGCCTGCAACACCCGATCGCCCACAGCATGGCCATGCTGATCGTTGATGCGCTTGAAGTGATCGATGTCGAGCATGATGACCGCCAACTCGCCGGTGCCCCGCTCCACCCGCGCCATCTCCGTGGTCAGGCGCTCCTGGAAATAGCGCCGGTTGCGAATACCTGTCAGGGCGTCGGTCACTGACAAGGCTCGCAGTTCCTCCTCCACCCGCTTGAGATCGGAAATGTCGGAAATATAACCGTGCCACAACACCCCACCGCCTGGCAGCTCCTCAGGCGTGGCCTCGCCGCGCACCCAACGCAACCCACGCTGCGGCAGTTGCAGGCGATACTCCTCGCGCCATGGGCTCAGGGTGTCGGCCGAAGTGCGGATCGATCTGCGCACGCGCGCACTGTCCAGCGGATGGATGCGCGAGAAAATCGATTCGGCGTTGCGCACCAGTGTCTCGGGCTCCAGCTCATAGATATCGCGAATGCCATCACTGGCATAAATCACGCTGAAACGCCCATTGAAATCCATCTTGAACTGGTAGATGCCCCCAGGGACGTGGGCACTGAGTTTTTTCAGCAACAGGTCCCGGGCGGCCAAGGCCTCATGAACGCGCTTGCGTTCGGTGATGTCGATGCAGATCGCCAGATGCCCGACCCACAGCCCCTGATCATCGAGCATCGGTGTCGCCAGCATGTTCACGGTCAGATGGCTGCCATCGCGGCGCACCAGGGTCCATTCCCGGGCCTGCTGGCCACCCTGTTCGCCGCCCTCGACCAACATTGCGTGGCACGTGGGAATCGGTTTGCCATAACGCGCAGCAAGTTGTACGGCCCGGGCCTGGAGCTCGCGCGGCAAGTGAAGGCTTTCGAGGGTCATGCAGTGCAGAACCTCGCCGCTGTCGTAGCCAAGCATCTGCTCGGCGCCCGCATTGAACGTGGTGATCACCCCGCGAAGATCCGTGGCGATGATCGCAACCTGGGTCGCGGCATTCAGCACACCACGCAACTGGCCATGGGTGCCCCGCAGTTCCTGCTCACGCTCGCGCAGCTCTCGGGTCCGCAGCTCGACCAACTGCAGGGCCCGCTGTCGCTGGCTGACTAGCACATACAGCAGCGCACTGAGGAGCAGGCTGAGCAAGACCCCCAATACCACCAGGCTGGCCACCGAGGAAGGGTTGGTGGACAGGAACATGTGACTGGGCCGCAACTCTATCCGATAGTCACGATCGGCCAGGCGCAACAGGCGGGTCGCCGACAAGTCACTTTCGCCCGGTGGATCGAGTGACTCGAACAGCACTTCCTCCCGATCGTCCGTGGACAGGTCCATGACCCGCATCGAAAGGTTGTCCTGACCGGGCGCCGGCAGGCCATCACCCACTAACTGGCGCATGCTGACGGCAGCCACGACGTAACCGAAAGGTTCCTTGGACCACGCCTTGGAGACCGGCGCGACCAGCAACACCCCGCGGGTGGCGGTGGCGGCCTCTCCCGCTAGGTCCAAAGGTTGCGATACCACTATGGTCTCCCGGTGGCGAGCGCGCTCAAGGGTGGCACGGCGCAAGGGATGGGCGAGCAGGTCCAAGCCCCGTGGAGCCTTGAAGGAAGGTTGATTCTGGAGGTACAACACCGGCACGTATTCGTCCCGTTCGGCGGCCAGACGCAAGCCACCGGAGTCGTCAGGCTCACGGATGGAAAACGTATCGCCCCCCTCGGTGCGGGCTTGTTGTTCGAACGATGATCGTTCGTCGCGCAGCACCCGAGGCGCCCAGGCGAACGCCTGGGTGCGCCGCAGCAACGCTTCGGCATAGCCATGGAATTCCCTCTCGGAAACCCCGGCCGAGTTGGCAAAGAAACGCCTCAGGCTGTCGAGACGTTGCTCCTGGTCCTGAAAACGTTCCTCGATGCGGCTAAAGCGTTCATCGGCTTGCAGTTCAAAGCGCTGGCGCAATTGCTGGTCAAACAGATTGGCCATCGCCCAGGTCAACAAACCGGTCAGGAACGCACCGGCCAGCAGCACCAGCGAAGCCACCAGCCAGGCCGACACATCTTCGCTGATAAAACCCAGGATTCTGGGGCGTACCTGATGCAATGCCATAAATACAACTCAGAAAGGGGCAGGCAGTAGGTACTGCCCTGTCCACAGGCTTAAGTTATAGCTATTAGCCATCATTTTGACCAGCACAAAAACGCCTGAAAGCCTTGAGTTTCAAGGCTTCCATGGATCCAATCGGCTACAGGTCAGCGGGCCATGATTTTCCAGGCACGGTGAATCTTGCCATTACGGGCAAAATCCGGATCGATGGTCTTGGCGGTGATTTCCTCCACCGCGTAACGCTCGGCCAGATTGTCCTCGAGCTGGAACTTGCGGAAGTTGTTGGAGAAGTACAGCACACCACCCGGCGCCAGGCGGGCCATGGCCAGGTCCAGCAGTTGGACGTGGTCGCGCTGCACGTCAAACACCCCTTCCATGCGCTTGGAATTGGAGAATGTCGGCGGATCGATGAAGATCAGGTCGTATTCGTCACGACTGGCTTCAAGCCAAGCCATCACGTCGCCCTGCTCCAGGCGATTCTTATCCGAAAAACCATTGAGCGACAGGTTGCGCCGCGCCCAGTCCAGGTAGGTTTTCGACAGGTCGACACTGGTGGTGCTGCGCGCACCGCCCTTGGCGGCGTGGACACTGGCGGTCGCGGTGTAGCAGAACAGATTGAGGAAGCGCTTGCCGGCCGCCTCTTTCTGGATCCGCAGGCGCATCGGCCGGTGGTCGAGAAACAGCCCGGTGTCCAAGTAGTCGGTGAGGTTGACCAGCAGCTTCACGCCGCCTTCGTTGACCTCGGTGAACTTGCCCTGGGTGCTCTGGCGCTCGTACTGCTTGGTGCCGCTCTGACGTTCGCGACGCTTGATCACCACGCGGCTCTTGTCGATATTCAGTGCCTGGGGGATGGCGGCCAGGGCGTCGAACAGCCGAGCCGAGGCCTTTTCCGGGTCGATGGATTTTGGCGCGACGTATTCCTGGACGTGAACCCAATCGTGGTACAGGTCGATGGCCATGGAGTATTCCGGCATGTCGGCATCGTAGACCCGGTAGCAGTCCACGCCTTCACGCTTGGCCCATTTACTCAGCAGCTTGAGGTTTTTTTGCAGGCGATTGGCGAACATCTGCCCGCCTTCGCTCAAACGGGCCTGCTCGACCACAGGAGCCGGAGCCGGAGCCGGCTTGATCGGGTTACCGTTCTTGTTGTACTGGCGCTCTTGCGGTACTTCCGGCGCCTGATCGTACTCAGCCAGCTCACGCTCGGCCTGGCGCTGTTCCGGGGTACGACGCTCGCCGGTGACGAACTGATCGGGCAGGACCTTGATCAGCAGCAATTTGCACGGCAAGGCGCCGTTCCAGAACGAATACTGCTTGTGACTGCGAATGCCCATGCGCTTGCCCAGGTCCGGCGCGCCGGTGAACACTGCGGCCTCCCAGTTCAGGCAGGCCTGGCGCAGGCGCTCGCCGAGGTTCTGATAGAGATAGAGCAAGCTGGCTTCGTCGCCCAGACGCTCGCCGTACGGCGGGTTGCAGATCACCAGGCCTTTCTGGTTCTGGTCCGGGCGGGGTTCGAAGGTGGCGACTTCCCCCTGATAAATCTTGATCCACTCGCTCAGGCCCGCCCGCTCGACGTTGTTGCGGCCCGGCTGGATCAGCCGTGGGTCGGCTTCGTAGCCGCGAATCCACAATGGTGGCTTGGCCAGGCCGGCAGCGGCACGCTCGGTGGCTTCTTCGTGGAGCTTCTTCCACAGCGCCGGCACATGACCAAGCCAGGCGGTGAAGCCCCACTGCTGGCGGCGCAGGTTCGGCGCCATGTCGGCAGCGATCATCCCGGCTTCCACCAGGAACGTGCCGACGCCGCACATCGGGTCGGCCAGCGCCCCGCCTTCAGCGGCGATACGCGGCCAGCCGGCGCGGATCAGGATGGCTGCGGCAAGGTTTTCTTTCAACGGCGCGGCACCTTGCTGCAGGCGGTAGCCGCGCTGGTGCAGGCTGTGGCCGGAAAGGTCCAGGGAGAGGATCGCTTCGCCACGGTCCAGGCGCAGGTGGATGCGCAGGTCCGGGTTGAGCTTGTCGATGGATGGCCGCTCGCCTGTCGGGGTACGCAGCTTGTCGACGATGGCGTCCTTGACCTTCAAGGCGCCGAAGTGGGTGTTGTCGATACCCGAGCCATGGCCGCTGAACTCCACCGCCAGGGTGCCATCGGCGAGCATGTGGTCTTGCCAATCCACATCCAGCACGCCGTGATACAAGTCTTCGGCGTCCTTCATCGGGAAGCGCTTAAGCACCAGCAATACGCGGTTGGCCAGGCGCGACCACAGGCACAGGCGATAAGCCGTTTCCATGTCGGCTATGCCGCGCACGGCCGAGGTGTGCTCACGCGCCTCTTCAAGGCCAAGCCCGACGGCTTCCTCGATCAGCAGGCCTTCAAGACCTTTGGGGCAAGTGAGGAAGAGTTCGAAACGATCGGACATGGGATTTCCAGAGCCTTTGGCTAAGTGGACCGGGCAACGCATTGCCGGGCCGGGTTCAATCAGGTGCTTTTCTCAAGAGCACCCGTGTGGCACGAAAGTGTGCCGTGCCGCCCTCGCCGCTCAGGTTAAAAGAGCTTAGAGGCGAGGGCAGATAAAAAATTCTGTGCAACAAATTGTGAAAACTCGACCCTTTCGTCGAATAGTACCCGAGTGCAACGGGGGGACATTCTCATTCGCCTGAGGGCTGCACCCTTCGATGCAGGGCCGATCATACAGGGGTCTTGCCTGAAAGCGGGTGACGAACATCATGTTACTTATCGCCCTAACATCTTTATTGTTACGTGCTTATGACAAAACGATCATTCCATCCATGTGACGCTTTGGTTAGAACTCAACACAGGTTGACGTCGCAACGGCGTCAACACCTCGGCTCGTCACGCCGGCAACGAGCCACCAACGGCAGAATGATTCTGCCCCGGCCTCAATAGAGGTCGACGCTAAGCAACAGTCAACAAGTGAGGGCAACACCCTATGAGAAGACTTAAGCGTGATCCGTTGGAAAGAGCATTTTTACGCGGTTACCAATATGGCGT
Organism: Pseudomonas sp. P105; assembly: GCF_032614175.1. Classification (NCBI taxonomy): domain Bacteria; kingdom Pseudomonadati; phylum Pseudomonadota; class Gammaproteobacteria; order Pseudomonadales; family Pseudomonadaceae; genus Pseudomonas; species Pseudomonas sp. P105. The sequence continues at coordinate 1,968,707 of NZ_CP126693.1, read as the reverse complement.
TGGTGGTAAATCCCGTGAGCTTTGCCCCTTTACTCTACCGTCGGTACGTCAAGCCTGGATCAATGGCTGGCGAGAAGGACGCGGCGACAACTGGGACGGTATGACCGGCACTGCGGGTATCCATAGACTCAACGAACTTCACGCCGTCGGCTGACACAGGGCTTAACACTCAAGAACTCGACAATTTGATACTCACATCGATTTAACCACGCACGTCCCATCCGGACGGCGGGCTTCGGCCCAGGGGGCTCCTTCGAGGAGCCCTTTTTAATGCCTGGGTTTCATGAACACTGCAAAAAGCCGGGCTGTGAATACAGTTGTGGCGAGGGGGATTTATCCCCGCTGGGCTGCGCAGCAGCCCTCAGAGTGTCAGGTTTAACGAGTGAGCTGTTTGGGGCCGCTTCGCGCCCCAGCGGGGATAAATCCCCTCGCCACAGTTGAATCGCGTTGCACCTTGAGAATCAACGCAGTGCAGCAATCGCATCCACCGATTCCCGAATCAACGCCGGCCCCTTATAGATAAAGCCTGAATAAATCTGCACCAGACTCGCGCCTGCGCTGATTTTTTCGGCAGCATGCTTGCCCTCGGTGATGCCACCCGCCGCGATGATCGGCAAGCGCCCCGCCAGTTCCGCGGCCAGCACCTTCACAGTGTGGGTGCTCTTGTCCCGCACCGGCGCACCGGACAGCCCGCCCGCCTCGTCAGCGTGTTCCACCCCCTCGACACCTTCGCGACCCAGCGTCGTGTTGGTGGCAATCACCGCGTCCATTCCAGTGTCGATCAGGGCCTGGGCCACCTGTGCGGTCTCTTCGTCGGTCATGTCTGGTGCGATCTTGATGGCCAGTGGCACATGCTTACCATGGATCACCGCCAATTCGGCGCGACGTCGGGCCAGGTCGGCCAGCAGTTGCTTGAGCGAATCACCGAATTGCAGGCTGCGCAGCCCCGGAGTGTTCGGGGAACTGACGTTGACGGTCACATAACTGGCGTGGGCGTAGACCTTGTCCAGGCAGATCAGATAATCGTCGACCGCGCGCTCCACCGGTGTATCGAAGTTCTTGCCGATGTTGATGCCCAGCACGCCCTTGTACTTGGCGGCAGCCACACGCCCCAGCAAATGGTCGACGCCCAGGTTGTTAAAGCCCATGCGGTTGATGATCGCCTCGGCTTGCGGCAGGCGGAAAATCCGTGGCTTTGGGTTGCCCGGCTGGGCACGCGGGGTGACGGTGCCGATTTCCACGAAACCGAACCCCAACTGGGCAAAACCGTCGATGGCCGCGCCATTCTTGTCCAGGCCCGCCGCCAGCCCGACCGGGTTGGGGAACTCAAGCCCCATCACATTCACCGGCAATTTAGCCGGCGCCTTGCACAGCAGACCATTGAGGCCCAAACGTCCACCCGCACCGATCAGGTCCAGGGACAGATCGTGGGAGGTTTCCGGGGAAAGTTTGAACAGCAGTTCACGGGCCAGGGTGTACATGGGCGGCTTGGACTCGGGCGACGAAATGAGGCGGCGATTATAGCCGGGCTACGACGATGCACGCGAGGCGCCTGCACAAAACAGCGGCGATGGCATATGCCTTGCACCACTTGCGTTCATCGGCACCCATGCCAACGACGGAATGAGTGCCACACTGTATTTGAAGGACAACGGCGTCGTCATCCGGCCTTGCAAGCGTCCGGATACGGCGCCTTTTTTTGTGGAAAGGTGATGCGCGATGAATGAAATTCCAGCCAACCCCCTGGCCTGGGTCAATGGCAGCGATGCCCCGGAAAAGAGCGCGATCAATCTTGGCTTCATGGCCTTGAGCGACTGCGCGCCGCTGGTGGTGGCCGCCACCCAGGGCTTCGCCCAGCCTTACGGGCTGACTTTGAACCTCAAGCGCCAAGCGTCCTGGGCCAACTTGCGGGACAAGCTGGTCAGCGGTGAAATCGATGCCGCCCACAGCCTGTATGGCCTGATCTACGCGGTGCACCTGGGCATCGGCGGGGTCGCGCCGACCGACATGGCGGTGTTGATGGGGCTGAACCAGAACGGCCAGAGCATCAACCTTTCCCATGGCTTGCAGGCCCAAGGCGTGACCAGTCCTGAGGCACTGGAACAACATGTGCACCAAACTCGCCCGAAACTGACTTTCGCCCAGACCTTCCCCACTGGCACCCACGCCATGTGGCTCTATTACTGGCTCGCCGCTCAAGGCATCCATCCGCTGTCGGATGTCGACAGCGTGGTGGTACCGCCGCCGCAAATGATCGCCCACCTGCAGGCCGGACGGATCGACGGGTTCTGCGTGGGCGAGCCGTGGTGCGCCAGTGCGGTAAAACAGAACCTGGGCTTCACCCTGGCGACGACTCAAACCATCTGGCCCGATCACCCGGAAAAAGTCCTCGGCTGCACCCGTGCATTCGTCGAGCAATACCCCAATACCGCCCGCGCACTGGTGATGGCGATCCTGCAAGCCAGTCGCTTCATTGAGCAAAGCACCGAGAACCGCCGCAGCACCGCACAACTATTGAGTGCCCCCGAATACCTGGACGCACCGCTGGATTGCATCGAGCCGCGCCTGTTAGGGATTTACGCCGACGGGCTGGGCAACAGCTGGCAGGACCCTCACGCGATGCGTTTCCACGGCAACGGCGAAGTGAACCTGCCCTACCTGTCCGATGGCATGTGGTTCATGACCCAGTTCCGCCGCTGGGGCCTGTTGCGTGAAGACCCGGATTATCTGGCCGTGGCACAGCAAGTCCAGCAGCTCACGCTATACCGTCAAGCCTGCGCGGCACTGGACATCGCCGCCCCCCGCCAGGACATGCGCAGCAGCCAATTGATCGACGGCACCATCTGGGACGGCTCGGATCCGGCCGCTTATGCCAAAAGCTTCAAACTGCACGCTTTGAGCGATGCGGCTCCCCTCTTCGCCAGCCGCTGACAGGAGCCACGACCATGCTGCGTATCCTGCTGATCAACGACACCGCGAAAAAAGTCGGCCGTCTCAAAGCGGCCCTGATTGAGGCCGGGTTCGAAGTCATCGATGAATCCGGATTGACCATCGACCTGCCGGCACGCGTCGAAACAGTGCGTCCGGACGTGATCCTGATCGATACCGAGTCACCCGGACGCGATGTCATGGAGCAAGTGGTGCTGGTCAGCCGCGACCAGCCACGACCGATCGTCATGTTTACCGACGAGCACGACCCGGATGTAATGCGCCAGGCGATCAAATCGGGCGTGAGCGCCTACATCGTCGAAGGCATCCACGCCGCGCGCCTGCAACCGATCCTCGACGTGGCCATGGCCCGCTTCGAAAGCGACCAGGCCCTGCGCGCCCAGCTCCTGGCCCGGGACCAGCAACTGGCCGAACGCAAACGCATCGAACTGGCCAAGGGCATGCTGATGAAGATGAAAGAATGCAACGAAGAACAGGCCTACACCCTGATGCGCCGCCAGGCCATGAGTCGCCAGCAGAAGCTGATCCAGGTGGCCGAGCAGATCATTGCGATGAATGAGCTGCTCGGCTGAAAGCCTTGCAGCGCCTGGCCCGGCGCTATCGCGAGCAGGCTCGCTCCCACAGATCCTGTGGCCACTGGAACTCCAATGTGGGAGCAGGCCCGCTCCCACAGGTTTCATGGCCACTGAAGATCCACTGTGGGAGCGAGCCTGCTCGCGATAGGTCTCACACTGCTCCCCTGTTGGCACAGTTCTCGCTTTAGCAAAGCCACAGGTAACCAACGGCGGTTGCCCCACCTACGACAAAGACGTCGCACACCCTCCTCGCCCCCTGGCGATTCGGGTTGCGGCGTTTTTTTGTTTTGATCCCACAGTCCGGGGTCGGTGGTGCAGCCACAGGCGGCGCACTGCTTCAAGGCACTGACTCATTTCTCGAGACTTTTACAGCTGAGGTGCGCGATGAATTCAAGCTTCTGGAAATCCGGCCACACCCCGACACTGTTCGCGGCCTTCCTCTATTTCGACCTGAGTTTCATGGTCTGGTACCTGCTCGGTCCACTGGCGGTGCAGATCTCTGCCGACCTGCACCTGACCACCCAGCAACGCGGCCTGATGGTGGCTACGCCGATCCTGGCCGGTGCCGTGCTGCGCTTGTTCATGGGCCTGCTCGCCGACCGGATTTCACCGAAAACCGCCGGTATGGTCGGTCAGGTGATTGTGATCGGTGCACTGTTCTGTGCCTGGAAACTGGGCATCCACAGCTACGAACAAGCCTTGCTGCTGGGACTGTTCCTCGGCGTGGCCGGTGCTTCATTCGCCGTGGCCCTGCCGCTGGCCTCCCAGTGGTATCCGCCACAGCACCAGGGCAAGGCCATGGGCATTGCCGGCGCTGGTAACTCGGGCACCGTACTGGCTGCGCTGATCGCCCCGGTGATGGCGGTGGCATTCGGCTGGAGCAACGTGTTCGGTTTCGCGCTGATCCCGCTGATCGTGACCCTGATCCTCTTTGCCTGGCTGGCCAAGAACGCTCCCGAGCGACCAAAAGCCAAATCCATGGGCGACTACCTCAAGGCCCTGGGCGACCGGGACAGCTGGTGGTTCATGTTCTTCTACAGTGTGACCTTCGGCGGCTTCATCGGCCTGGCCAGCGCACTGCCCGGCTACTTCAACGACCAGTACGGCCTGAGCCCGGTGACCGCCGGTTACTACACCGCCGCTTGCGTCTTCGGGGGCAGCCTGATGCGTCCACTGGGCGGCGCCCTGGCGGATCGTTTCGGTGGCATTCGCACCCTGTTGGGCATGTACACCGTGGCCGCTGTCTGCATCGCGGCAGTGGGCTTCAATCTGCCAAGCTCCTACGCGGCCCTGGCCCTGTTCGTCTGCACCATGCTCGGTTTGGGTGCGGGCAACGGCGCGGTATTCCAACTGGTGCCACAACGCTTCCGTCGCGAGATCGGCGTGATGACCGGATTGATCGGCATGGCCGGCGGCATCGGCGGTTTCGCCCTGGCGGCAGGCATGGGCGCGATCAAGCAAAGCACCGGCAGCTATCAACTGGCACTGTGGTTGTTCGCCAGCCTCGGCGTCCTGGCCTGGTTCGGCCTGTACGGCGTCAAGCGTCGCTGGAGGACCACCTGGGGTTCGGCCGCTGTCACCGCGGCTCGGGTATAAATAGCCTCCATGAGCCTGCAGCTGAGTTTTGCCGAAGCCAGTGCCATTGGCCCTCGGGAAGAAAACCAGGACGCCCTGCGCCTGGTGACCCCGGCGCCGGCCCTGGCCGCGAGCAAGGGGTACCTGTTCGCCATCGCCGACGGTGTGAGCCAATGCGCCGATGGCGGGCTGGCCGCCCGTTCGACCTTGCAGGCCCTGGCCCTGGACTACTATTCCACGCCGCAAACCTGGGGTGTGGCCCAAGCGCTGGACCGGCTGTTATTGGCACAGAATCGCTGGCTGCAAGCCAACGGTGGCGGGCAACCGCTGCTCACCACCGTCAGCGCGCTGGTCCTGCGGGGCCGGCGCTTCACCCTGGCCCACGTGGGCGATTGCCGGGTCTACCGCTGGCACGACAATCATCTGCAGCGGGTCAGTGAGGATCACGTCTGGGAACAACAGGGCATGCAGCACGTGCTCAAGCGTGCCCTGGGGCTGGATCAGCACCTGATCCTGGACTTCCTCGATGGCGAACTGCGCGCCGACGAGACCTTCGTACTGCTCAGCGATGGCGTCTGGGCGGTTCTGGGGGACACGGCCATCGCCGGTATCCTTCGTGACCAGCCGGACCTGAACATTGCCGCGCAAACCCTGGTCAACGCTGCGCACCTGGCCGGCAGCCAGGACAACGCCAGCGCACTGCTGGTGCGGGTCGATGCGGTGGGCGAAGCAAGCATTGGCGATGCGCTGGCCCAGTTGCAGCAATGGCCCCTTCCCCCGGCATTGAAACCGGGGCAAGTGTTCGAGGGCTGGCAGATCGAAAGCCTGCTCGGCCAGAGCCAGCAATCGTTGCTCTACCGGGTACACGATGGCCAGGGCCAACCATGGTTGCTGAAAACCTTGCCGGGGCATCTACGGGACGATACTCAGGCCGGGCAGTCGTTGCTGTCGGAAGAGTGGTTCCTCAGGCGGGTCGCCGGGCGGCAGTTTCCGGAAGTCCACGGCGTTGCCCAGCGTCAGCATTTGTACTACGTCATGCGGGAATATTCGGGCAAGACCCTGGCCGAGCTGTTCAACCAGGGCGGCCCGTTGCCTCTGCCCCAGTGGCAGGACCTAGCGCAGCGGCTGGTGCACGCGGTGGGCCTGTTGCATCGAAGACAGATCTTTCACCGCGATATCAAGCCGGAGAACCTGCACCTGGGCGAGGATGGGGAACTGCGCTTGCTGGATTTCGGACTGGCGTACTGCCCGGGATTGTCCGAAGACCAGGCCAACGTGCTGCCCGGCACGCCCAGCTACATCGCCCCGGAAGCCTTCGGGGGTGCGCCGCCGACGGCGCAACAAGACTTGTATGCGGTCGGCGTGACTTTGTATTTCCTGCTCACCGGACACTATCCCTACGGCGAAATCGAGGCGTTCCAGCGACCGCGCTTTGGCATACCGGTCAGTGCCCATCGCTATCGACCGGACCTGGCCGAATGGCTTGGGCAAAGCCTGGAGCGTGCCGTGGCGGCGGATCCTGGGCAACGATTTGAAACCGCCGAGGAATGGCTGTTGCTGCTGGAACAGGGGGAACGGCGCAGCTTGAGCGTCAGGCCTCGGCCGCTACTGGAAAGGGAGCCGCTGAAGGTCTGGCGCACGTTGGCGCTGGTGTCGTTGGTGGTGAATCTGGTGCTGCTGTATTTAGCGTTTCATGGCTGAAACCCAGTCGCGTCTATCGCGAGCAGGCTCGCTCCCACAGGTTTTGTGTCCACCGCAGATCCAATGTGGGAGCGAGCCTGCTCGCGATGGCGGCCTGATGGTCCCTGCAACTGCGCCTGCGGGACGCTCCATTACCGGGCAACACGCTTTGATTCGGTGCAATAAATCCCGCTCCCATCCGTGCAACCCGCCTCCCCTCCAGTAAATCCGCGCCCTCAAGCCAGTTGGCACAACCACTGCATAACCTCTCTCACCATACATAAAGCAACGCCTCCAACGATGAGGGCGGTGCTTCCCGAGAGAACGGGACAAGGACAAAGGCGTCCTCGCTAGGCAACTAGCGGGACGCCTTTTTTTGTTTTCGTAAAAATATCGAGCCAGTCCAAGCACCGTGATGAACCGGGCCTGAGCTTGTGGAGAACCCTGATGAAGAAACTCAAACTGGTGATGATCGGCAACGGCATGGCCGGGGTTCGAACCCTCGAAGAACTGCTCAAGCTGAGCAATGAGCTATACGACATCACGGTGTTCGGCGCCGAGCCTCATACCAACTACAACCGCATCCTGCTCTCGCCCGTGCTCGCCGGCGAGCAGACGTTTGAAGAGATCGTGCTCAACGACCTGAGCTGGTACCTGGACAACAACATCAAGCTGCTGCTCAACCGCAAGGTCGTGGAGATCGACCGAGTCAAGCGCCGGGTCATCGCCGAGGACGGCAGCGAAGCCGAATACGACCGTCTGCTGATCGCCACAGGCTCCACGCCATTCATCCTGCCGATTCCCGGCAACACCCTGGAGGGCGTCATTGGCTACCGCGACATCGCCGACACCCAGGCGATGATCAACACCGCCAAGACCCACAAACACGCCGTGGTGATCGGCGGCGGGCTGCTCGGCCTGGAAGCCGCCAACGGCTTGAAACTGCGGGGCATGGACGTGACAGTGGTGCACCTGGGTGAATGGCTGCTGGAGCGTCAGTTGGACAAGACCAGCGGTCAGTTGCTGCAAACCGCCCTGGAAAATCGCGGGCTGAAATTCCGCCTGAGCGAACAAACGCAAGCCCTGCACGACGCCGGCAATGGCCGGGTCGGCTCGGTGCAATTCAAGAACGGTGACATCATCCCGGCCGATCTGGTGGTGATGGCCGCCGGTATCCGCCCCAATACCGAACTGGCGGAAAAGTCCGGCATCCCTTGCAACCGCGGGATTCTGGTCAACGACACGATGCAAACCTACGACCCGCGCATCTATGCCATCGGTGAATGTGCCAGCCACCGTGGAACCGCCTACGGCCTGGTGGCACCGCTGTTCGAGCAAGCCAAGGTCTGTGCCAACCACCTCGCGCAACTGGGCTTCGCCACCTACAAGGGGTCAGTGACCTCGACCAAACTCAAAGTCACCGGCATCGACCTGTTCTCCGCCGGGGATTTTATGGGCGGCGAAGGCACCGAGACCATCACCCTTTCCGACCCGATTGGTGGCGTCTACAAAAAACTGGTGATCAAGGATGACGTGCTGGTCGGCGCCTGTCTGTACGGCGATACGGCAGACGGTGGCTGGTATTTCCGTCAGATCCGTGAGAACCACGCCATCAGCGAGATCCGCGATCACCTGATGTTTGGGGAAAACGCCCTGGGAGACGTAGGACATCAGGGCCAGGACAAAGCCATGAACATGGCCGACACCGCCGAAGTCTGCGGCTGCAACGGCGTGTGCAAGGGCACCATCGTCAAGGCGATCCAGGAGCATGGGCTGTTCAGCGTCGATGACGTAAAAAAACACACCAAGGCCGCCAGTTCCTGTGGCTCCTGCGCCGGTTTGGTGGAGCAGATCCTGATCAACACCGTGGGCGGCGCGGCGGACGTCAAACCGAAAAGCGAAAAAGCCATCTGTGGTTGCAGCGATCTCAACCATGGGCAGATTCGCCAGGCGATCCGCGACCAGCATCTGCTGACCATCGCCGCAACCATGAGCTACCTGAACTGGCGCACCCCGAACGGCTGCGCCACCTGCCGCCCGGCGCTCAACTACTACCTGATTTCCACTTGGCCCGGCGAAGCGCACGACGATCCGCAGTCGCGCCTGATCAACGAGCGTGCCCACGCCAACATCCAGAAAGATGGCACTTACTCCGTCGTCCCGCGGATGTGGGGTGGCGTGACCAATCCGTCTGAGCTGCGGCGCATTGCCGATGTGGCCGACAAATACAACGTGCCGATGGTCAAGGTCACCGGCGGCCAGCGTATCGACTTGCTAGGGATCAAAAAGCAGGACCTGCCCGGAGTCTGGAAAGACCTGGACATGCCGTCCGGCCACGCTTATGGCAAATCCATCCGCACCGTAAAAACCTGCGTGGGCAGCGAGTTCTGCCGCTTTGGCACGCAGAACTCCACCCAATTGGGAATCGAGCTGGAACACGACCTCTTCAACATGTGGTCGCCCCACAAAGTGAAGCTGGCCGTTTCCGGTTGCCCCCGCAACTGCTCGGAAGCGGGCATCAAAGATGTCGGCATTATCGGCGTCGATTCCGGCTGGGAGATGTACATCGGCGGTAACGGCGGGATCAAGACTGAGGTCGCCGAATTCTTCGTCAAACTTAAGACCGCCGAAGAAGTGCGCGAATACAACGGCGCATTCCTGCAGTTGTACCGCGAAGAAGCCTTCTACCTCGAACGCACCGTGCACTACATGCAACGGGTCGGCATGGAGCACATCAAGAAAGCGGTACTTGAAGATCCGCAACGACGCAAAGCCTTGCATGACCGCCTGAAGTTCTCCCTGTCGCTGGAACAGGACCCCTGGAAAGAACGCCTGGAACAGCCCCAGCTGAAGAAAGAGTTTGAAGTCATCACCGTGAAAAACCTGGAGGTACCGGCATGAACTGGCTGGATATCTGCGCACTGGAAGAGATCAACGCCCTGGGCTCGCGCATCATCAATGGCCCGAAAGGCGATATCGCGATTTTTCGTACCAGCGACGATGAGGTTTTCGCACTCGATGACCGCTGCCCGCACAAGGGTGGCCCGCTGTCCCAGGGGTTGATCTATGGCAAGCGCGTGGCCTGCCCGCTGCACAACTGGCAGATCGACCTGGAAACCGGCCAGGCCCAGGCCCCGGATGTGGGTTGCGCTCATCATCATGCGGCGCGGGTCGAAAACGGCCGGGTGATGCTGGCATTGCGGGAAGCAAGCTGATGAGCCGTCAAACCACCGCCTCGACCTGCTGTTATTGCGGGGTCGGTTGCGGCGTGCTGATCGAACATGACGACGAGCGCATCCTCGGCGTCAGTGGCGATCCCGCCCACCCGGCCAACTTCGGCAAACTGTGCAGCAAGGGTTCGACCCTGCACCTGACCGGCGACCTCGCCGCGCGCGCCTTGTATCCCGAACTGCGCTTGGGCAAGGGCCTGTCCCGCGCCCGCGCCGATTGGGACAGCGCGCTGGATCACGCGGCCAGCATCTTCGCCGATACCATCGCCGAACACGGCCCCGACAGTGTGGCGTTCTACATCTCCGGGCAACTGCTGACCGAGGACTACTACGCCTTCAACAAACTCGCCCGGGCACTGGTGGGCACCAACAACATCGACAGCAATTCCCGGCTGTGCATGTCCTCCGCCGTGGTGGGTTACAAGCGCAGCCTCGGTGCCGACGCCCCGCCCTGCAGCTATGAAGACCTGGAGCTGAGCGACTGTGTGATGATTGTCGGCAGTAACATGGCCTACGCCCATCCGATCCTGTTTCGCCGCCTCGAGGACGCCAAGTCCCGCCGACCACAGATGAAAATCATCGTCATCGACCCACGGCGTACCGACACCTGCGACCTTGCCGACCTGCATCTGGCGATCCTGCCGGGCACCGATGTCGCCTTGTTCCATGGGATTTTGCACCTGTTGTTGTGGGAAGACTGGGTCGACCGCGATTTCATCAAGGCCCACACCGAAGGCCTGGCGGACCTCAAGAACCTAGTGCGCGACTACACCCCGGCCATGGTCGCCCAGATCTGCGGCATCAGCGTCGAGCACCTGCACCAGTGCGCCGAATGGGTCGGCACGTCGCCCAGCTTCCTGTCGTTGTGGTGCATGGGCTTGAATCAGTCCACCGCCGGCAGTGCGAAGAACAGCGCGTTGATCAACCTGCACCTGGCCACCGGCCAAATCGGCCGGCCGGGCGCCGGGCCCTTCTCGCTGACCGGTCAGCCCAATGCCATGGGCGGTCGGGAAACCGGTAGCTTGTCGAACCTGCTGCCGGGTCATCGCGACGCCGCCAACGCCGAACATCGCGCCGAAGTCGCTCGCTACTGGGGTGTTGAGCAATTGCCCGCGACCACGGGTTTGAGCGCCATCGAACTGTTCGAACAGGTTCGCAGTGGCAAGATCAAGGCACTGTGGATTGCCTGCACCAACCCCGCGCAGTCGATGCCTGACCAGACGGCGGTCCGGGAAGCCCTGCAAGCCTGTCCATTCGTGGTGCTGCAAGAGGCCTTCCGGACCACCGAAACCGCCGCGTTTGCCGACCTGCTGCTGCCAGCGGCCAGTTGGGGCGAGAAAGAAGGGTCGGTGACCAACTCCGAACGGCGTATTTCCCACGTCCGCCGGGCGATTGCCGCACCGGGTGAGGCACGGCCGGACTGGGCAATTACCGTGGATTTCGCCCAACGTCTGGAGAAACGCCTGCGCCCGGGTCAACCCAGCCTGTTCGCCTTTGAAACTCCGGCCCAGTTGTTCGATGAATACAAGCAACTGACCCGTGGCCGCGACCTGGACTTGTCCGGTATCAGCCATGCCCTGATCGATCAACTCGGTCCTCAGCAATGGCCCTTCCCGCAAGGCGCCAGCAGCGGAACACCGCGCCTGTATCTGGACGGGATTTTTCCTACCGACAATGGCCGCGCGCGGTTTGTCGCAGAACCGTATCGCGCCGCCAAAGAGTTGCGCGACGCCCGCTACCCATTGACCCTCAACACGGGTCGCCTGCGGGACCAATGGCATGGCATGAGCCGCACCGGCACCGCCGCGCAATTGTTCGGTCATGTGAACGAAGCCATACTCAGCCTGCACCCTGACGAACTGCTTCGCCATCGGCTGCAAGCCGGTGACCTGGTCAGCCTCAAGAGCCGTCGTGGCGCCGTGATCGTGGCGGTGGACAGCGACGACAGCGTGCGCCCCGGGCAGGCGTTTCTGCCCATGCACTGGGGCGATCGCTTTCTCAAGGGTGGGGTCAATACCCTGACTCAACCGGCCTTCGACCCCCTGTCAAAACAGCCGGAACTCAAACACAGCGGCGTGCGCCTGGAACCGGTGAACCTGCCCTGGCAGCTTTTCGCCCTGGTCGAAGGCGATGTTCAACAGCACTTGGAGACTTTGCGACCACTGTGTGAGGCGTTTGCCTACGTCAGCCTGAGCCTGACTGGGCGCGAACGTCCCGCGTTGCTGATTCGCGCGGCCAGCGCCGTCGCCCCCGAACCGCAGTTGCTGCAGGCGATCGACGAGCAATTGGGGCTGATCGAAGGGCCGGTGCTGGCCTATGACGACCCGCGTCGTTCCATCGGTAAACGGGTGCGAATCGAGAACGGTCGCATCACCGCCATTCGCCTGGCCGGCGAAACCCTGGCCCGCCACTGGCTGCAAAACCTCTGGCTGGAAGGCCGCGCCGATGAGCAATTGCGGCGCTGGCTGCTGGCGCCTTTGAGCGCCCCACCAGGCAATGCCGGTGCCGCCGTTGGCGGCAGCAAAACACTGTGCAACTGCATGAACGTCAGCCAGCGTGCGATCTGCGCCGGCATTGAACGTGGCCTGGATTTGCAGGGGCTGAAACAGGAACTGGGCTGCGGCACGCAATGCGGCTCCTGTGTACCGGAAATCAAACGCCTGCTGGTTGCCACCGCGCAACCGGTGGCCGCTGTCTCGTGAGGAAAACACTATGAACGCAAAAGTCTGGCTGGTGGGTGCAGGTCCTGGCGACCCTGAATTGCTGACCCTCAAAGCCGTGCGCGCCTTGGGCGAAGCCGACGTGGTGTTGATCGACGATCTGGTCAACGATGCGGTGCTGGAGCACTGCCCTGGCGCGCGGATCATCGCCGTCGGCAAGCGCGGCGGATGCCGTTCCACGCCACAGGCTTTTATCCATCGGCTGATGCTGCGTTATGCCCGCCAGGGCAAATGCGTGGTGCGCCTCAAGGGCGGCGACCCGTGCATCTTCGGCCGAGGCGGCGAAGAGGCGCAGTGGCTGCGCGAGCATGGCGTCGAAGTGGAACTGGTCAATGGCATTACGGCCGGCCTCGCGGGTGCGACGCAATGTGATATTCCGCTGACGCTGCGTGGGATTGCCCGGGGCGTGACGCTGGTCACCGCCCACACCCAGGACGGTAGCAGCCTGAACTGGCAAGCCTTGGCACAAAGCGGGACCACCTTGGTGGTGTACATGGGGGTGGCGAAACTGAGCGAGATCCGCGAGCAACTGCTGGCCGGAGGCCTGGCGGCGGACACGCCGGTGGCGATGATTGAAAATGCCTCCCTGCCCCATCAGCGCGACTGTCGCAGTGACCTGACCTCGATGGAGGCCGATGCAGGCGCATTTCAACTCAAGAGCCCGGCGATCCTGGTGATTGGCGAGGTGGCCAGAGCTGCTGAGCTGGCAGGCGCGCAACCGGCCTGGGTCCAGGCTTCGGCGCTATAGCACAGACACCAGCAAACCTGTGGGAGCGAGCCTGCTCGCTATGGCGGTGGATCAGCAACATTGATGCTGACTGACACACCGCCATCGCGAGCAGGCTCGCTCCCACAGTTTTTTGTGTTTCTCCAGCCCCGCCCCTGATTTTCATAAATCGCAGGCAAAGAAAAGCCCGGCCTAAGCCGGGCTTTTCCAAAGCTGTGGGCTAATTACTTAGCTTCGGCTTCAACCTGCGCTTCTACGCGACGGTTAACAGCACGGCCAGCGTCAGTAGCGTTGTCGGCAACTGGGCGGGATTCGCCGTAGCCAACAGACTGAACGCGGGACGATTCAACACCGTACTGGTTGGTCAGGACTTGCTTAACGGCGTTTGCACGACGCTCGGACAGAGCCTGGTTGTAAGCGTCAGGACCGACGGAGTCAGTGTGACCTTCAACAGTAGTGGTGGTGGATGGGTACTGCTTCATGAAATCAGCCAGGTTCTTGATGTCGCCGTAGCTGTTATCTTTAACGACCGCCTTGTCGAAGTCGAACTTGACGTCCAGCTCAACACGTACGACTTCAGCAACAGCTGGGCAGCCATCAGCGTCAACGGTTACGTTGGCTGGGGTGTCAGGGCACTTGTCGACGTTGTCGCACACGCCATCGTTGTCGCTGTCGGAGCAGACTTCAGCCGGAGCTGGAACTGGAGCAGCAGCAGGCTTGGAGCCGCCACCGAAGTTCACACCGATACCGACGCTTGGAGCCCACTCGGTGTCGCCCTGGTCGATGTTGTACTGAGCTTCAACGCCGGCACGGGCGTAGAAGTTGTCAGTGAAGTACAGCTTGGCACCGCCGCCAACGTTGGCGAAGGTGGAGCCGTTGCGACCGCTACGGCCGTTCTGACCGATGCTCTGATCGGAGAAACCAGCCGATACGTAAGGACGCAGCATGTCGCCTGGGTTGTTGAAGTGGTACAGAGCGTCCAGAGCGGTGTTGGAGCCCTTGATGTTACGACCGTCTTCGGCACGTGCGTTGTGCACTTCGTCGTAGGCCAGACGCAGTTCTACGTCGTCGGTCAGGAAGTAACCAATCGAGCCGCCGAACAGGTTGCCGTTGTTCTTGAAGTCGCGAGCGCTGTCGAACATTTCTTTCTTGGCGAAGCCTTCGATTTCAACTGCGCCTTGGCCTTGTGCCAGAGCGCCGAACGAAGTGGCAGCAATCAAAGAACCAATGGCAAAGCCCAAGGTGTTTTTCAGTTTCATCCGTTAAATCCCCATCTGGTGATTGTAAAGCAGTCCCGCAAACCGGGGGACAACTCGGCGACAAGTCTATCAGAACTTGCCTACACGTAAGAGATATTTGCGCCGAACTAAGTTTCAGCAATACCCGCAAATTTCTCACGCAATTTATCAAGAGCGCGCTTGTAACGCATTTTTGTCGCGCTCAACCCCATGTGCATTATGTCTGCGATCTCTTGGAATTCCAGCTCTGCGACAAATCGTAGCACCAGAATTTCCCGGTCGATCGGGTTCACATGGACAAGCCAGCGATCCAGCCCGCCTTTCTCCTCCGGTTTGGGCGCCTTTTCTTCAGACGCTTCCTCCAGAGGGTCCAGGCTCAAAGCATCCATCAAGCGACGCTTTCGCCGTTCCTTGCGGTACTGCGTGATGCATTCGTTGTACGTGATGCTATAAAGCCATGTCTTGAACTTCGATTTCCCCTCGAAGTTCTTCAGGCCATACAACACCTTCAACATCACCTCCTGACAGACATCGTCAGCATCACGATCGTTCCCCAGATAACGTGCACAAACGTTAAATAATGTTCTCTGGTAACGGCGCATCAATTCTTCGTAAGCACGCGTTACGTGGAAAAGTTCCGTATGCGCGCGCGCGACCAACTCCTCATCGGAGAGATCACGGGGGTCGTAGCGCGTGGATAGCGATTGGGGTTTGTTCAAAACAAGTCGGGCCGACAGTCTAGGTCAATGTGCGCCGCAGCCTGCGTTAACGGGCATTTTGCGGCGGCATACATTAGCAGGGTTTGCCGGGTTAGCGGCTACTCACATGCTGTTCCAGCAGGATCCGATTGGAGAGCGATACCAATTCACCCTCCTCGGTCAGCAATGTGGTCTTCACCGTGCCGATCTCTTCGATCTGGCCTTCGACCTCGCCAACACGCACTTGTTGCCCAACCTCATACAATTCACGCACATAGATTCCCGCAAGAATCTGGCCGGCGATTTCCCGGCTTCCCAACCCCATTGCCAGCGCAACCGCCAGACCAACGGTAATCAATACGATGACGATCACATGGTTGAGCAGGTCAGTCTTGACCTCCAACTGGCTGATCGCGACCGAAATACTGATGATGATCACCAGGCCCTGGGCAATTCGCCCCAAGCCCTGGGCGTAGTCAAGCCCGACACCTTCGGCCGCGCCGCGCACCAGCCCGTTGGCCAATTGCGCCAGCAGAACGCCCACCAGCAATACCAGCGCGGCACCGAAAACCTTCGGCAAATACAGCGCAAGCATATCGAGCGTAGCTGAAACTCGCTCAAGGCCCAGGGATTCAGCGGCAGAAACCAGGAAAATCAGCAGAACGAACCAGTAGACGATCTTGCCGACCAAGGTCGAGATCGGAACCTGAATGCCACCGCGCGACAGCAGCTTGGTCAGGCCGGTGCCGCCCATCAGGCGGTCGAGCCCCAATTTGGCGAGCAGTTTTGAAAGCAGGGTGTCCAGCAGCTTGGCCACCACGAACCCCAACAACAGCACCACCAGGGCGCCGAAGAGGTTGGGGATGAAATTAGCCACCTTGGTCCACAACGCGGTCATTGCCGTGACGAGGCTCTGGGTCCAGAGATCAAGTTCCATATTCAATCAGCCTTATCAGCGGTGCGAGTAACAGGTTTACGACGGGAAACCGGCGAAACATGGGCCGACCCGTTATTCAGGGCGATCATCAGCGCGGGCAACCAGCGGCCCAGCAGGCTGAACAGATCGCCGGCGCCAACCTGGCGGTTGGCGGTTTTCAGTACACGTCCCAGGCATGCATCGTCGTCCCGGCTGGACGGCGAAGCCTTGAGCATGTCGCGCAAAGACTGTTCAAACGGATCGTGCATACGCACCTCTCGTGATGTCTGTGAAAGACGCGATCAAATTTCGGCAGGTCACATGGCGCCCCGTCAAACCCAGCGCAAACGGCGGAACAGCCACCACTGACCGAGGGCCACGCCGACCATCAATAGGCATGCAACCAGGAAACCATAAGGGCTTTCGGAGAACGGAATACCGCCGACGTTGATGCCCAAAAGACCGGTGAGAAAACTCATCGGCAGAAAAATCCCGGTGATGATGCCGAAGCGGTACATGGTGCGATTCATACGCACCGACAGACGCCGGTCCTCGGCCTCCAGCACAAGCCCCACGCGCTCTCGGGTCAATTCCAGCTCTTCGAGGTAGCGGGTCAGGCTGTTGTTCAATTCATTCCAGTAATCGCCATCATCCTCGACAAACCACGGCAGTTTGAGCCGTGTCATCTGGCCGAAAATATCCCGCTGGGGGGCCAGGAACCGCTTCAGCCCGGCCGCCCTTCTGCGAATGTGCAAAATGGCATCATGCTCGGGGGTATACCGTTCGTCGGTATCAATCTTTTCTTCTTCGCTATCGACGATTTCCGAGAGCTGGGTGACCAGATCCTGCACCTTGTTGGTCAGGTACTGCGCCATATAAAGGATGAGTTCCGACGCAGTCCTTGGCCCCTCGCCCTCGGCCAGTTGCGTCAACAGTTCATCGGTGGCGCGCAACGGACGCAGGCGCAGGGAGATCACTCGCTGGGGGGACGCGAAGATCCGCACCGACACCATGTCCTCCGGTTCTGCGCCCGGATTGAGGTTGACGCCGCGCAGAAACAGCAGCAGTTCGGCGTTGGGCAACGGCAACAGGCGCGGCCGGGTGTTCTCCTCCAGCAGCAGGTCGCAGTTGAATTCGCTCAGGCCACTGGACTTGCGCAGCCAGGTGTGGGTTTGCGGATGACTGCGATCCCAGTGCAGCCACAAGCTTTCGTGGGCCTGTAACTGCAAATCGTCGAGTTCTGTCCGGGCTATCGAACGCGCGCCACCATTACCGTCCAGCACCAGGGCATGCACCAGCCCCCATTGCGCGTTTTCTTCCTCGAACATCCTCATCCCTTATGGCTTTGACGCTTCATTCAGGCATTTTCAGCGGGCTAGGCGACACAATCACGCCGTTGTTGTCCGCATAGACATACTCGCCTGGACGAAACGTCACGCCGGCAAAGGTCACCGCGACATTGAGATCGCCGATGCCACGCTTGTCGGTTTTCATTGGATGGCTGGCCAGGGCCTGGACACCAAGGTCTGTCTGGGCAATGACGTCGACGTCGCGGATGCAACCGTAAATCACCAGCCCTTCCCAGCCGTTTTTCGCGGCTTTTTCGGCCAGCATGTCACCCAGCAATGCCCGGCGCAGTGAGCCGCCGCCATCGACCACCAACACTTTGCCGTTGCCCTTGAGTTCCACCTGCTCCTTGACCAGCGAGTTGTCCTCGAAGCACTTGATGGTCACGATTTCGCCGCCGAAAGAATCACGGCCACCGAAATTGCTGAACATCGGCTCCAACACTTGCACCAACTCCGGGTAGGCGTCGCACAGGTCGGGCGTGAGGTAATGGTTCATTGAACAACTCCTGTAAAGGCTGGAACGTCAGGCTGAGTGAGCAACCGTTTGTGACCGGAACCGCGTATCGCGTCATATCTTAGCCGCAAGCCGACAAGAGCGAAATGCCCTTGTCAGAGCCTTCGCTTCAAACCGCTTCGGCCAGCCTGGATGGATCCGCCAGTAGCGGTGCATGCTGATCTGCCAGCCAACGCGCCACCAGCGGCCAGACCTCAGCATGGGCCGCTTTGCTGACCAGCATCTCGACATGGCCGAAATCGTCGGTAAAGCCCTGCTCCCGGCCCAGGCAGACAAACTGCTTGTGCGCAGAGCCGACCTGCTCGAAGAGTTTGCGGCAAGCCCAGGTCGGATCCTGCTGGTCGCCGGCCGCGCTCACCGCCAGTATCGGCACCTGCACATCGGCCAGCCCCGCCCACCAGTTCTTCTGCGCATCACCAAAACGCCCGAACAGGCCATACCAGCGCATGCTCTCCAGCGCCAGGCCGATGGGCTCGTCCTCCGGGCCGCGCTTGAGCCGCGAACCGGACAACTGGGCAAAACGCTTGAGAATGAAACGTCCGCTCCATTCCACCGGCGGGATCTTCAGCGGCCAATAGGTGCGGCTGACCTGGGTGCCAAAAAACGCCGCCGAAGCCACCGCCGGCTCGCCCAGATAGTGACCGCCCAACGCCGCCGCCAGGGTGATGCCGCCCAAAGAGTGGCCGATCCAGTGTGGCACCTGTCCGCTCTGCTCACGCACAAAGGCACCGATGGCCGGCAGGTCGTAACGAGCGTAATCGGCCACGCGGTTCTTGCGGTAGTCGTGATTGCGCTGGGACAGGCCATGGCCGCGCATTTCGGGAATCCACACGTCAAAGCCCAGCCGCGCAAGATAGGCCCCCAGTCCCAGGCCCTTGGGCGAATACCAGAAGCGCCGGTTGGAAAAACTGCCGTGCAGCAGGATCACGGGAACGCCGCGAACCTCGCTGCCGTCGGCCATGCCCAGTCGGGTGACGGCCAGTTCAACGCTGTAGTCCGGGCTGTTGCCGGGCTTCAGACGATAGACGTCTTCGCTCAGATCACCACGCCGCTCGGCGCTGATCAAGGCGACAGGAAAAAGGTTGCTGCTGCTTTGCATAATGCTCTTGCACAAAAAAAGACGACTGTGGGAGCGAGCTTGCTCGCGATTGCGGTGGATCAGCAAAAATAATCTTGGCTGACACTCCGCTATCGCGAGCAAGCTCGCTCCCACAAAGGTTACCCGGCTTACATCACCGGTGAGGCCCCTTCACTCGATCAGACTGCAGCCTGACCTTCAGCCAGGAAGAACCAGGTCTCCAGTACGGAGTCGGGGTTCAACGAAACGCTTTCGATGCCCTGCTCCATCAGCCACTTGGCCAGGTCCGGGTGGTCCGAAGGGCCCTGACCGCAGATGCCGATGTACTTGCCGGCCTTGTTGCAGGCGGCAATGGCGTTGGCCAGCAGCTTCTTGACCGCCGGGTTCCGCTCGTCGAACAGGTGCGCGATGATGCCGGAGTCACGGTCCAGGCCCAGGGTCAGCTGGGTCAGGTCGTTGGAGCCGATGGAGAAACCGTCGAAGAATTCAAGGAATTCTTCAGCGAGGATCGCGTTGGACGGCAGCTCGCACATCATGATCACGCGCAGGCCGTTGTCACCACGGGCCAGGCCGTTTTCCGCCAACAGGTCGACAACCTGGCTCGCTTCGCCCAGGGTGCGCACGAACGGCACCATGATCTCGACGTTGGTCAGGCCCATCTCGTTGCGCACACGCTTGAGGGCGCGGCACTCGAGTTCGAAGCAGTCACGGAACGATTCGCTGATGTAACGCGAAGCGCCTCGGAAGCCCAGCATCGGGTTTTCTTCTTCCGGCTCGTAGAGCTTGCCGCCAATCAGGTTGGCGTATTCGTTGGACTTGAAGTCCGACAGGCGCACGATGACCTTTTTCGGCCAGAACGCAGCCGCCAGGGTGCTGATGCCTTCCACCAGTTTCTCGACGTAGAAACCGACCGGATCGTTGTAACCGGCAATGCGCTTGTCGACGCTGTCCTTGATCTCCGGCGGCAAGCCGTCGTAGTTCAGCAACGCCTTGGGGTGCACGCCAATCATGCGGTTGATGATGAATTCCAGGCGGGCCAGGCCCACACCCGCGTTCGGCAGTTGCGCGAAGTCGAAGGCGCGATCCGGGTTGCCGACGTTCATCATGATCTTGAACGGCAGGTCCGGCATGGCGTCCACGGAGTTCTTCTTGATGTCGAAGCCCAGTTCGCCTTCGAAGATATAGCCGGTATCGCCTTCGGCGCAGGACACGGTGACGCCCTGGCCGTCCTTGAGCAACTGAGTGGCGTTGCCGCAACCGACCACAGCCGGAATGCCCAGTTCACGGGCGATGATAGCCGCGTGGCAGGTACGTCCGCCGCGGTTGGTGACGATGGCGCTGGCGCGCTTCATCACCGGTTCCCAATCCGGGTCGGTCATGTCGGAAACCAGCACATCGCCGGCCTGGACCTTATCCATCTCCGAGACGTCCTTGATGATCCGCACCTTGCCGGCGCCGATGCGCTGGCCGATGGCACGGCCTTCCACCAGCACGGTGCCGGTTTCCTTGAGCAGATAGCGCTCCATGACATTGGCCTGGGTACGGCTCTTCACGGTTTCCGGACGGGCCTGCACGATATACAGCTTGCCGTCGTCACCGTCCTTGGCCCATTCGATGTCCATCGGGCACTTGTAGTGCTTCTCGATGATCATCGCCTGCTTGGCCAGCTCGCTGACTTCGGCGTCGCTCAGGCAGAAGCGCGCGCGCTCGGCCTTGTCCACGTCGACGGTCTTGACCGAACGACCGGCCTTGGCTTCGTCGCCGTAAATCATTTTGATGGCCTTGCTGCCCAGGTTACGGCGCAGGATGGCCGGACGACCGGCTTCCAGTGTGCCTTTATGGACATAGAACTCATCCGGGTTCACCGCGCCTTGTACGACGGTTTCACCCAGGCCGTAGGCGCCAGTGATGAACACCACGTCACGGAAACCCGACTCGGTGTCGAGGGTGAACATTACCCCGGCGGTGCCGGTTTCGGAGCGGACCATGCGCTGAACACCGGCAGACAGGGCGACCAGTTTGTGGTCGAAGCCCTGATGCACACGGTAGGAAATGGCACGGTCATTGAAAAGGGAAGCGAAGACTTCCTTGGCGGCACGGATGACGTTTTCCACGCCACGGATGTTCAGGAAGGTTTCCTGCTGGCCGGCGAAGGAGGCATCCGGCAGGTCTTCGGCGGTGGCCGAGGAGCGCACGGCGACGGCAACGTCGGGATTGCCTTCGGACAGTTTGGCGAAGGCGGTGCGAATTTCGGCGTTCAGCTTCTCGGGAAACTCGGCTTCCATGATCCATTGGCGGATCTGGGCGCCGGTCTTGGCCAAGGCGTTGACGTCATCGACGTCCAGGGCATCGAGCGCGTCGTGGATCTGTTTGTTCAGGCCGCTCAGTTCCAGAAAGTCACGATAAGCCTGAGCCGTCGTGGCGAAGCCACCTGGCACCGATACGCCGGCACCGGCGAGGTTACTGATCATCTCGCCCAGGGATGCGTTCTTGCCCCCCACATGCTCTACATCATGGACGCCGAGCTTATCGAGGGAAACTACGTACTCTACCAAGGTGATCTCTCCACTAACTGTGTTGGAAAAGCTCAAGGCACCGGTGGCTCCAGGGGAGCAAATACCGGCGATATGGCCTGGACCTGGAAAATAAGTGAGAATGCGGGCCACTGGCGGCCGGCAAATCGCGCCTATCATATCCAAGAATCGTCACTAGCTCACTAGGGCCCAAGGCGCAAATGAAACGATCTGCTTTCTTTATCTCCGACGGCACCGGCATTACAGCCGAAACACTGGGCCAAAGCCTGTTGGCGCAATTCGAAAACATTACCTTCGCCAAATTCATACGTCCGTACATCGACAGTGTCGACAAGGCGCGGGCCATGGTACAGCAAATCAATAAAGCCGCCGAAACCGACGGTTTCCGCCCGATTATCTTCGATACCATCGTCAATCAGGACATCCGTGAGATTCTCGCAACGTCCAATGGTTTCATGATCGACATTTTTTCCACCTTCCTGGCGCCTCTGGAGCAGGAGCTGAGCGAGCATTCCTCCTACTCGGTCGGCAAGTCCCATTCCATTGGCCATAACTCCAACTACATGGAGCGCATCGAGGCGGTCAACTTCGCCCTGGACAACGATGATGGCGCCCGTACGCATTATTACGACAAGGCCGATTTGATCCTAGTGGGTGTGTCGCGCTGTGGTAAGACGCCGACGTGCCTGTACATGGCGATGCAATTTGGTATCCGCGCGGCCAACTATCCGCTGACCGAGGACGACATGGAGCGCCTGCAACTGCCCAGCGCCCTGCGCGCCCACCAGCACAAGCTGTTCGGCCTGACCATCGATCCGGATCGCCTCACTGCGATCCGCAACGAGCGCAAGCCCAACAGCCGCTATTCGAGCTACGCCCAGTGCGAATTCGAAGTGCGCGAGGTAGAAAACCTGTTCCGGCGGGAGAACATTCCCCACATCAACTCCACGCATTTTTCCGTGGAAGAGATTTCGGCGAAGATCCTGGTGGAGAAAGGGGTGGAGCGGCGGTTCAAGTAAACCCGCAACAACACAAAACCCTGTGGGAGCGAGCCTGCTCGCGATAGCGGTGGACCAGCAACATTAATGTTGGCTGTCACTCCGCTATCGCGAGCAGGCTCGCTCCCACAGGGGTTGAGGCGTTCTTACATGCTCTGCAGTCAGTGAACCACAGCCACCTGCTCATCCATTTTCTTGCGCAGGCTCAAGGGACGCATGTCGGTCCAGACTTCTTCGATGTAGGCCAGGCAGTCCTTTTTGAAGCCGCTTTTGCCAACCGCACGCCAACCTTCGGGGATGGCTTTGTACTCAGGCCAGATCGAATACTGTTCTTCGTGGTTGACCACGACCTGAAAGACGATGTCCTCGCGGTCGAATACTGAAGTCATGGGTGTCTCTCCATCTTTGCTCGAGGTTCACTGCGGCGCATGCGCAGCCAGGGTATGAAAGGAACGTTTGGAGCCGGGTGAAAATTAGGCTTGGGCAACGGCAGCCTTCAAGGCGCGTCCGAAAATTTCGGCAACCCGGTCGATCTCCGTCGCTGTGATGGTCAGCGGCGGCAGGAAACGCACCACGCCGCCCTGCCGGCCACCCAACTCCAGGATCAACCCGCGTTTGAGGCATTCACGTTGCAACCGCGGCGCCAAGCGCGCATCTACCGGCGGGTGGCCCAAGGCATCCGGCATTCCGGCCGGGTCAACCAGTTCGACGCCAAGCATCAGCCCGCGTCCACGGATATCGCCCAGTTGCGCAAAATCCCGCTGCAGGACGTGCAGGTGTTCGCTCAAGCGATCGCCCATGGCGCTGGCGTGGGCCGGCAGGTTGTGTTCCACCAGATAACGCATCACCGCGGAACCGGCAGCCATGGCCATTTGATTGCCACGGAAGGTCCCGGCATGGGCTCCCGGCAGCCAGGTGTCGAGCCAGTCGCGATAGACCACCACCGCCAGCGGCAGGCTGCCGCCGATGGCCTTGGACAGCACCACCACGTCTGGAATGATGCCGGCGTGTTCGAACGCGAACATTTTACCGGTGCGGCCAAAACCACTCTGGATCTCGTCGACAATCAACGCCACGCCCGCCTGCTCGGTGATGCGCCGCAACCCGCGCAACCAATCCAGATCGGCCGGTATGACCCCGCCCTCGCCCTGCACCACCTCGACGATCACCGCCGCCGGCAATTGGACGCCGGCCTCGGGGTCGGTCAGCAGGTTTTCCAGATAATGCAGATTGGCCTTCACCCCCGAGGCACCGCCCAAACCGAACGGACAGCGGTAATCGTAGGGGTAAGGCATGAATTGCACACCGTTGCCGAGCAAGGCGCCCAAGGGTTTCTTCGGTCCCAGGCTTCCCATCAGGCTCAGCGCCCCCTGGCTCATGCCGTGATAACCGCCCTGAAACGACAACACGGTGCTGCGCCCGGTGGCCGTGCGCACCAGTTTGAGAGCGGCTTCCACCGCATCAGTGCCGGTGGGGCCGCAGAATTGGATCTTCGCCTCGGCGGCAAGGTCTGCCGGCAACAGGCCGAACAGGTCCTGAACGAAGCGATCCTTGACCGGCGTGGTCAGGTCCAGGGTATGCAAAGGCAACTCATCGCTCAGCACCTGCTGGATCGCCTCGATCACCACCGGATGGTTATGCCCCAGGGCCAGGGTGCCGGCCCCGGCCAGGCAGTCGATGAAAGTGCGACCCTCGACGTCCTCGACATACAAACCCCTGGCGCGCTTGAGGGCCAAGGGAATGCGCCGTGGATAGCTGCGGGCGTTGGACTCCTGCCGGCTCTGGCGGGCCAGCAGCGGCGACTCGTTGAATTGGTAGAGCGTCTCGGTCGGCGCGCGACTGACCCGCGCCGGCTGTGCTTCGATAAGACTATTGGCAACTGACATCTCTCGACCCCGCAATACACTGTAGTAGTGACCCAAATGGCACACCGGGCAGGTGCGCATCCGGTCGGGGCGCACATGCAGGTTTCCTGTTGTGGAAACGCACCGGCGCGGCAAGGATTTACTCTCGAACCGAACTTTCCCCCGCGGGCTCGACCAGTGGCTTGTGCATGGCAATGGCGGTGACACCGCCGATGGCGAACGCCTCGGCGCTTTGCCTGAACCCCAGGTGTCGATAGAACCCATGGCTGCTGCGCGTGCTGTTGAGGGTCGCCTGGACGACCCCGCGACCGCGCAACCACGCCTCGATGTCCCGTACCAGCGCTCGCCCGGCACCGCGGCGAAACCATTCCGGTTGCACATAGCAGAACGCGATCCGTCCTGAAACCGAGGCCATGGCGGTGCCCACCAGCCGCCCCTGCAAACGCGCCAGGGTCAGGCGCAACCTTGGGTCGAGCAGTAAGGGCTGTAGGTGGGCAAGGGTGTTGTGGCGTGTCCAGGCTGCCACGATGCGCGGGTCGTTACGGTGTTCGGCGGCACATCCGAGGCGGATGGAGCGTTCGGCGATCCGGCTGATGATGCCGGCATCGCTGGGGGTGGCGGTGCTGATTTCAATGAGTGGTTCCATGGCGCGGTGTTCCTCAGTCCTTGAGTCGAGCTGAGAAAAACATAGACCCGGATGAGGTGGGTGCGCTAATGGGAAGTTGTAGCTTCAAGCTTCAAGCGGTCCATCTTGTAGCTTGTAGCTTGAAGCTGCCCACTAGCCCCCCCTCACCGGCATCGTCAATTCAACCCGCAATCCATCCGGACGGCTGTCGAAATGCAGACCGCAACCACAACGCTGGACGATGGCCTGGACAATCGCCAACCCCAGTCCGCAGCCGGTGCTCTGGCCGTTGCGCCAGAAGCGCTGGGTCAGGTACTGGATATCGTCGGCGTCAATGCCGGGACCATGATCGCGAACCTGGAAGCGTACACGCTGGCCAATCATTTCCAGGCTCAATTGCACCTCGGTCCCGTCCGGCGTATGCCGCAAGGCGTTGTCCAGCAGATTGCGCAAGGCGGCGATGGAAAGCACCGCCGGCATTTGCACCGGCGCGTCGGACACCCCGGGTGCCAAGTGCAACTTGATCCGCTGGGGAGCGCCGCCGGTCGCATCCTGGATCGCCAGTCGCGCCACTTGCTCGGCGTTGCATTGCACGCCATCGTCGAACGACAGGCTGCCCTCGACCCGGGCCAGCAGCAACAACTGTTCGAGGGTGCGGTGCAAGCGGTCGGCGCCCTCCTCGGCCCGGGCCAGGGACTGATCGCGGGCGACGCCTTCGGTCATGCGCGCCACTTGCAGGTGAGTCTTGATGGCCGTCAACGGGCTGCGCAGCTCATGGGCGGCATCGCCGGTCAGCCGACGCTCGCGCTCAATGGTCTTGCCGATACGCTGGAACAGCTGGTTCTGGGTCTCCAGCAACGGCCGCAGTTCACTGGGCAGCGGATGGATCTGCAACGGCTCCAGGGAGTCGGCATTGCGTCGCATCAATGCATCGCGCATGCGATTGAGCGGCGCCAGGCCCTGGCCAATGCCCAGCCATAACAGGCACAGGCAGCCCAGCAGCGCCACGCCGACCGGCACCGAGGCCGCCAACAGCACCGACATGTTCAAGGCTTCGCGTTCGATCTGGCGGTCGGCGGTGGTGATGCGCAAATCCCCTCGGGCCAGGGTGAAACTGCGCCAGGGCGCGCCGTCGATCATCTGGTCGTGAAAGCCCAGCTTCTCGGCTTCCAGGGTTTGGTCTGGGGTGCCATGGCTGCGGGCCAGGATCTCCCCCCGCAAGGAGCTGACCTGGCAAGCCATGCCCCCCGGAATGCTCACCTGCTCGGTTTTCAGGTGCGTGCCTTCCCCTTTGCTGGGCAATGGCATCTGTTCCAGCAGCCCGGCGACCATCCGCGCCGAAGCCACCAGCCGCTGGTCGAGGGAAAACATCATCTGGTTGCGCAGATCACTGAGCATCCACGCCGCCGCCAGGGCCCAGATCAGGGCGAAGGCCGCGCCGAGGGTCAGGCTCAGGCGCAATCGCAGGCTCATCACTTGGAGGACTCCCCGCCGTCGGCCGGCCCCAGCCGATAACCCAGCCCGCGGACCGTCTCGACAATGCCATTGCCGAGCTTGCGCCGCAGGTGATGGATATGGACGTTGAGGGCGTTGCTTTCCAGTTCGTCATTGAACCCGTAGACGCTGTCCTTGAGTTGCTCGGTGGACAGGACCCGACCGCGACTGTGCAACAGCGCCTGCAGCAATGACTGCTCACGCCGGGAAAGGTCCACCGGCTGTCCGCCGAGGGTGGTTTCCCGGCTGCTGGGGTCGTAGGTCAGGCGGCCGTGCTCGATCAGATTGACGCTGCGCCCCGCCACGCGCCGTAGCAAGGTGTGCAGGCGCGCCGCGAGCTCACGCAGATCGAAGGGTTTGAGCAGATAATCATCGGCACCGGCCTGCAAGCCGTCAACCCGGTCGGTCACCGAGTCCCGGGCGGTGAGGATCAGCACCGGTATTTCCAGACCTTGCTGGCGCAATTGGCGCAACAATTTAAGGCCGTCCTCGTCGGGCAGCCCCAGGTCCAGCACCATGACGTCGAACCGGGCCACGCCGACCATCGCCCGCGCCGCCGACGCCGTGGCGACGTGTTCGACGGTCAGGCCCTGGGCCGTCAGCCCGGCGACGATCCCGCTGGCGATCAACTCATCGTCTTCGCAGACCAGTACGTGCATGGTAAGCCCCGTGGAAAAAGGTACATTAGGCCGCCGGCCGATTAAGCCGACATTATGCGACGAGTACGGCAAACATGGGCGATCATTGCTACCTGCCGATTGTCGCCGGGTTAATCGACGGTTAATCGCCAGTCGCCATCGTGCATTCCACTTGCTCCGTTCTAAGGCTTTATCCATGCGTCGATTGTTTTTGCTGTGGCTGCTCCTGATCTCGGGCCTGGCCCAGGCCGCCAATCCCTTCGAGACCAAAACCGATTTCCTGCCGGTGGAAAAGGCCTTCGTGTTTACCTCCGAACGCCTGGATTCGGGTGAAACCCAGTTGTTCTGGCAGATTGCCGACGGCTACTACCTTTATCAGCAGCGACTCAAATTCGACGGTCTTGCCGAGGCGCAAAAACCGAAGTTGCCGGAGGGTGAAGCCCATAGCGACGAGTTTTTCGGCGACCAACAGGTTTATCGTCAGGCGCTGGAACTGAAGATTCCCGCCGGGGCCACCGGCAAGATCAAGGTCGGCTTCCAGGGCTGCGCCGACGCGGGCTTGTGTTATCCGCCCCAGACCCAAGTGGTGGACCTGGGTGGCACTGCACCAGCGGTTGCCAATGGTGAGGCGCCGGACCAGGCCTTGGCCAGCGGCCTGCAGCAACGGGCCTTGGGCTGGAGCCTGCTGGTGTTCTTTGGCCTGGGCCTGTTGCTGGCGTTTACGCCGTGCTCGCTGCCCATGCTGCCGATCCTGGCCGGGGTGGTGGTGGGCAGCGGCGCCAGCCCTCGGCGTGGATTGGCATTGGCCATCAGCTACGTGATCAGCATGGCCCTGGTGTATGCCGCCATGGGCGTAATCGCCGCGCTGCTGGGGGCCAACCTTCAGGCACTGCTGCAACAACCGTGGCTGCTGGGCACTTTCGCGGCGATCTTCGTGGTGCTGGCGCTACCGATGTTCGGTTTCTTCGAATTGCAGTTACCGGCCGCCCTGCGCGACCGCCTGGAAAGTGCCGGACGCCAGCGCCGCGGCGGCAGCCTGGTGGGCGCCGGTATTCTCGGAGCCTTGTCCGGCCTGTTGGTGGGCCCGTGCATGACTGCCCCGCTGGCCGGTGCGCTGCTGTACATCGCCCAAAGCGGCAATGCGTTGCACGGCGGGCTGATCCTGTTCGCCATGGGCGTGGGCATTGGCCTGCCGCTGTTGCTATTGGTGACCGTGGGCAATCGTTTCCTGCCCAAACCCGGCGCCTGGATGAATGTGCTCAAGGGCGTGTTCGGTTTCCTGTTCCTGGGCACCGCGATCCTCATGATCCGCCCGGTCATCGACGGCTCGCTGTGGATCGGCCTGTGGGGCACGTTGTTGTTGATTGCCGCCTATAGCGCCTGGCGGCAGACCGAAGGTTTCGGTCGCACAGCCTATGTATGCGGCAGCGCGTCGCTGCTGTTCGGTCTGTGGGGCAGCCTGCTGGTGATCGGCGCGGCGGGTGGCGGCGATGATTTCTTCCAGCCCCTGGAGGTCTATGCAGGCACCTCGGAAAGCTCGGCCGTCAGCACCCATGATGCCTTTATCACGGTCAGCGAGCCTGCCGCCCTGCAGCGGGAACTGGATGCGGCCAAGGCCCAGGGCCAATGGGTCTTGCTGGACTACTACGCCGACTGGTGCGTGTCCTGCAAGATCATGGAAAAACAGGTGTTCGGCCGCGCCGATGTGCTGGACGCCTTGAAAGACGTACGTCTGGTGCGTCTGGACGTCACCGCCGACAATGCCGCCAGTCGCGAACTGCTGGGCCGCTATCAAGTGCCGGGGCCACCGAGCCTGCTGTGGATTGGCGCCGACGGTCAAGAGCGGCGCAGCCAGCGGATCACCGGGGAAGTCAATGCCAAGGAATTCCTGGAGCACTGGAACATGACTCGGAACGCGCGCTGATGCTGACGTTTACCCTCGGCACCTTTGCCATTGCGCTTAACCATCTATTGCTGATCAGCGCGTTGGCACTGGCGACCCTGGTGGGCTGGCGAGTAGCCAAGCGCGGTGGCGAAAACCCGGAATCGGTGCTGTTCGTGCTGTTTTTGCTGGGGCTTCTGGCCGCACGGATCGGCTTCGTCGCCGCCTACTGGAACCACTACCAGGATGACCTGTGGCAGATCGTCGACCTGCGCGACGGCGGTTTCCTGGCCTGGCCGGGGATTGTCGCGCTGGTGATTGGCGCGTTGCTGTGGAGCCGGCACCGACCGGCCTTGCGCCGGCCGTTGGGTTTCGGCGTGGGCAGCGGCCTGTTGTTCTGGCTGGTGGCGACGATGTCGTTGACGATCTATGAACAAGGCACCCGACTGCCGGAAATCAATCTGCGTAACGCCAACGGCGAGACGGTGAAACTCACCGATTATCAGGGCGGGCCCCTGGTGATCAACCTCTGGGCCACGTGGTGCCCACCCTGCCGGCGCGAAATGCCCGTGCTGGAAGAGGCCCAGCAGCAGCGCCCGGACCTGACGTTCCTGTTCGTCAACCAGGCCGAAAGCATGCAAAGCGTCAGCACTTATCTGGCCACCCAGGGCTTGAGCCTGGACAACGTGCTGTTTGATGGCAGCGGTCGCCTCGGTCAAGCCGTCGGTTCCATGGCACTGCCAACCACCTTGTTCTACAGCGCCGACGGCCGCCTGCTGGACAGTCACTTGGGCGAATTGTCAGAAGCGAGCCTGGCCCGCGCCCTGGAGAACTTCGAAACGCCGGATTCAACCTCGGCTCCCCACTCCGCCACAAGGAAACCCTCATGCCCCGCCTCCGCCACTTGCTGACCCTGGCCGTCGCCGCCACGCTGTCGCAGGCACCGCTGCTGCACGCCGAAGAACTGCCCGCGGCCATCAAGAAAATCGAAGCCAAGGGCGCGAAAATCGTCGGCACGTTCGAGGCGCCGGACGGATTGCGCGGTT
This sequence comes from Pseudomonas sp. P105, assembly GCF_032614175.1. Lineage (NCBI taxonomy): Bacteria > Pseudomonadati > Pseudomonadota > Gammaproteobacteria > Pseudomonadales > Pseudomonadaceae > Pseudomonas > Pseudomonas sp. P105. The sequence continues at coordinate 1,938,376 of NZ_CP126693.1, read as the reverse complement.
ACGCGGCGCAATACCAGAACCGTGGGATGGCGCTGTACCTGACACCCGATGGCCAGCATGTCTTGCTGGGCAACCTGTACGACGCCGACGGCAAGGACCTGAGCGCCGAGCCGCTGCAAAAGCTGGTCTATGCCCCAATGGCCAAGGCCATCTGGGGGAAGATGGAAGCGAGCAACTGGATCGCCGACGGCAGCAAGGACGCGCCGCGCACCGTCTATCTGTTCAGTGACCCGAACTGCCCGTACTGCAACATGTTCTGGGAACAGGCACGGCCATGGGTCAAAGCCGGCAAGGTGCAGTTACGCCACATCATGGTGGGCATCATCCGTGAAGACAGCCCAGGAAAATCCGCCGCATTGCTGGCGGCCAAGGACCCTGAGCAGGCCCTGGAAACCCACGAGAAGGCTGGCAAGGGCAGCGCGCTCAAACCCCTCAAAAACATACCGCCGGCCATCCAGGCAAAACTGGACGCCAACCTGCAGTTGATGGAAGAACTGGAACTGTCCGCCACCCCGGCGATTTTCTACCTGGATGACAAGGGCGAACTGCAACAGCAGCAAGGCGCACCGTCGCCGGACAAGCTGGTGAAGATTCTCGGGCAGAAGTGAGATCGACCTAGAGGGCCTCATCGCGAGCAGGCTCGCTCCCACAGGGGATGTGTGGCGACGACAAAATCAGCGTCAGGCACAGATCAAAATGTGGGAGCGAGCCTGCTCGCGATGGCGTCAGGTCATCTGCGCAGAAACTCCAGCAAGGCTCGGGTGACGAATTCAGGGTTTTCCAGGTTGGAGATATGCCCTGCCTCTGGAATCAGCACATGCGGGCAGCCGATCAGCTCAGCCATTTCCAGCGCCTCGGACGGTGGTCGCGGTTTGTCCTGGTCGCCGCACATCACCAGGGTGCGCGTGGCGTCGAGCTCAGGCAGGCGCGGCAGGATATCGTCCCGACCAAAAATGATCCGTCCCAACGGCACGATACTGTCGCGCAGGCGGTCGGTCGGCAGTGCGGCCAGTGTGGCGCGAAACTGCTGGTAGAGCGCTGACTGCGGATCAATGCCCGGCCGGAAAAAGATCGGCACGACAATGTCCAGCAACGGCTCGGGGATGCTGCCGCTGGCTTCGATCTTGTCGAACAGCGAAAAGTAATACTGGCGAGTCGGTTCAGGTTCGACCCCCACGTAAGTATCCATCAACACCAACGCCTCAAGCCGCTTGGGCGCCATCAGCGCCAGCCGTGCGCCCCACATCCCGCCCACCGAAAGCCCCACCAGACTGAAGCAATCGACCTCCAGATGATCCATCAACGCCAGTGCCTGGCGAGCCAGATCGTCCAGGGACGTCATGCCCTCAGGCAAACGCCCGGACTGGCCGTGGCCCCAAAGGTCCAGGGCGATCACCCGGTAATGCCGGGACAGTGCCTCGATCTGCGGCGCCCACATGGTGTGATCCCACAGGTAGCTGCTGCCCAGCAGCACCACCGGGCCCTGGCCTTGGTCCAGGTAGTGAAGTGATTGCCCATCAAGGGTTGCAAAAGGCATTGAGACCTCCTTGTGTTGAATGGAGAAAAAGCCTTGGGAGACTGAGCCGTACGGGGCGAGGCGTCAACCTTGGGCTTTGCGGTGTTAGTAATGACGCCATCGCGAGCAGGCTCGCTCCCACCGGGGATTTGCGTCGATCACAAATCCATTGTGGGAGCGAGCCTGCTCGCGATGAGGCCTCTTATAGACGCCGCAGAACTACAATCCTTCCAATTGCGCCATCAAATCATTCAACCGATCCACCTTCTCCTCGGTGATTTCGCTCGCCGCCAACCCATCGATGTATTCGGCCAATTCCTGCACCGTGCTGCACTCGAACATCGCCCGCAGCGGCACATTGCGTTGCAGGGCCTTTTGTACCCGCGAGGCGATTTGCGTCGCCAGCAACGAGTGGCCGCCCAGTTCGAAGAAATTGTCTCGCACCCCCACCCGCTCGACCTTGAGCACCTGGGCCCAGATGTCCGCCAGGGTCTGCTCCAGCTCATTGCCTGGCGCCTGGTAATCCTGGCTGTGCAACTGGCCGATTTCCAGGGCCGGCAAGGCGTTGCGGTCGAGTTTGCCGTTGGCGTTGAGGGGCAAGCGCTCAAGCCACAGCCAGTGCAGCGGTACCATGTACTCCGGCAGTTCGGCGCGCAGATGCTGCTTGATGCGTTCCAGGCGTTCGGTCGGCTTCAATGCCGAATCGGCGGCGACCAGATAGCCCACCAGATGCTTGCCGTTGGCGCCTTCCTGCACCCCCACCGCGCCATCGCGCACCTCGGGCTGTTCATGCAAGCGCGCTTCGATTTCCCCCAGTTCGATGCGGTAACCACGAATCTTTACCTGATGATCGATGCGTCCGACGTACTCCAGCACGCCATCGCGACGCCGCCGCGCCAGGTCACCAGTGCGGTACAAGCGCTCCCCTGGCGCCCCAAACGGGTTGGGCACAAACACTGGGGCAGTGCGCAATGGATCACTGACGTAACCGCGCCCTACCCCGGTGCCTGCCACGCACAACTCGCCCACCGCACCCAGCGGCACCAGGTCCAGCGCACCATCAAGCAAGTACAAACGGTTGTTGTCGGTGGGCGTACCAATCGGCAGGTAGCTGCCACGGGTCGAGGCCATGTCGACCCGGAAGAACGCCACGTCATCGGAGCATTCCGCCGGGCCATAGGCGTTTACCAGGCCAATGTCCGGGTAACGCAACAACCATTGATGGGCCAGCTCCGGCGGCATCGCTTCACCAGTGGGCAGCATCCAGCGCAGGCCGTCCAGGCCGATGCGGTCCTGGGCGAGCATGCCCTGGATCAGTGACGGCACGCTTTCCAGCACCGTGATGGCCTGGCGTTGCACATGCTCGAGCAGCCCTTGCGGGTCGTGGGCGATAACGTTGGGCACGATGTCCACCCCGGCGCCGAACAACGGCGCGGCGAGGAACTGCCAGACGGAAATGTCGAAACTCTGGGAGGCGGTCTGGGCGATCACGTCAGTCTCGCTCAAGGCTAGGTACGGCACCTTGCTGAGCTGGTTGTTGAGCATGCCGCGTTGTTCCACCATGACGCCTTTGGGCAACCCGGTGGAGCCCGAGGTGTAGATCACGTACGCCAGGTTGTCCGGGCCGCTGTAGATGCCAGGGTTTTGCTGCGAAACATCGCTGGCCTGGATACTTTCCCACACCAGCAACTTCGGTCGCCCGGAACAGGCGAACTCGTCCAGCAGCGCCAGCGCCTGGGCATGACAGGCCTGGGTGCAGACCAGCAGCGGCGTGCGGCTCAGCTCAATGATGCGGCTCAGACGCTGACTCGGCAGGCCTGGGTCCAGCGGCAGGTAACCGGCACCGGCCTTGAAGCTGCCGATGATCATGCCGAGCAGGTCCAGGTCGCGCTCGGCCAGCAACGCCACCGGTTGATCGAGGCCCACGCCCGACGCGATCAAGGCATGGCCGAGGCGGTTGCTCCGTGCATTCAACTCGGCGTAGCTGTACGTCCTGTCCAGGCAGGTGGCGGCCACCCGTTGCGGATGGGCCGCGACCCGGGCCTCGAACAGCTCGACGTAACTTTGCTCCAACGCATAGGCACGCTCGCTCTGGTTGCAGCCTTCGATCAGGAAGTCCTGCTCCTGGGCGCCAATCAGCGGCAGCTCGGCCATGTCACCGTGAAAACCTTCCATCAGTGCCAGCAGCAAGCGCTTGAACTCACCCAGCAAGCCCTGGACAGTGGATTCATCGAAGTAACGCTGGTCGTAGGACAGATGCAACCCCAAGTCATCCCCCGGGTAGCAGACCGCCGTGAGCGGGAAGTTGGTGTGGGTGCGGCCCGAGTCAGAGGTGGCGTTGAGGCTTTGGGCGCGATCCAACACCGAAACTTCCACCGGCGCGTTCTCAAACACGAACAGACTGTCAAACAACGGTTGGCCCTTGGGCAGTTCGCTGACTTCCTGGATGCTCACCAATGGCAGGTATTCGTACTCGCGCAGTTGCATGTTGCTGTCGAGCAACTCACTGAGCCATTGGCGCACACTGCAACGCTGATGATCGTCGGGCATCCGCACGCGCAAGGCGATGCTGTTGATGAACAGGCCGACGGTGCGTTGCATTTGCGGCAGTTCCACCGGGCGTCCGGCCACGGTGACGCCGAACAGCACGTCCCGATCGCCGCTCACCCGCCGCAGCACCAGCGCCCACGCGGCCTGGGCGAAGGTGTTGACCGTCAGTTGGTGAGCCTGGGCCAGTTCGCGCAACCGGGCACCGTCGTGGACATCGAGGCGGGTGTAGCAGTCACCGACAATCATGCCGCCGCTGTCACCGGCGTGTTCACGCAGCAACGGCCGGTCGGTGGGGATCGGCGTGGTCCGTTCGAAACCTTGCAGGTTGCGCGTCCACCATTGCCGCGCCTCGGCCAGACTCTGGTGTTGTAACCAGCCGATGTAATCGCGATAACGCGGCGGCTCGGCCAGTCGCGGTTCGCGGTGTTCGCCAAGGGCGGTGTAGATCTCGAAGAAATCCTCCATCAGCAACGAACGGCACCAGGCATCGATCAGGATGTGGTGGTTGCTCATCATGAACCAGTAACGCGCCGCGCCAACCCGGATCAGGCGCAAATGGAACGGGGCCTGGTTCAACAGATCGAAACCGGCCTCGCGCTCGTGCTTGAGCAACGCCTGGAGTTTGGCGTCCTGCTGATCCTCGGGCACTTCACACCAGTCCAGATAATCCACTGGCGTGCTGCCAGGCTTGTGGATGATTTGCAGCATTTCTTCGCCGACATTCCAGCAGAACGACGCGCGCAAGGCTTCGTGACGAGCGATCACGGCTTGCCAGGCTTGAGCGAAACGTTGCCGATCCAGTTCGCTGTTGATGCGGTAGCGGTCCTGCATGTAGTACAGGCCCGTGCCCGGCTCCAGCAAGGTGTGCAGCAGCATGCCCTCCTGCATCGGCGTCAGCGGGTAGACGTCTTCGATCTGCGCGGCTGGCACCGGCAGGCTGTCGAGTTGGGCCTGGGTCAGTTTCGCCAGGGGGAAGTCCGAGGGCGTCAGGCCGCCCGCCGCGTCCGTCAGGCAATGTTCGATCAGGCCCTGCAGCTCATTGAGGTAGGCATCGGCCAGCGCAGCGATGGCCTGGCGATCGTGCCGCTCAGTGCTGAACGTCCAGCGCAGCACCAGCTCGCCGCCGCTGACCTGACTGTCGACACTCAGCTCGTTGGGCAGCGGCGCATCGGGGTCGTGGATCGCCCCCAACGCAGCGTCCAGCGGCTGGAACAGCGCGTCGTGGCCCAGGGTCTGATCGAGCTGCCCCAGGTAGTTGAAGGTGATCGCCGCGTGCGGCAGGCCGGCCATCGCCTGGCGCGTCGCGGCGTCAGCCAGGTAGCGCAGCACGCCGTAACCGAGGCCCCTGTGAGGCACCGCGCGCAGTTGTTCCTTGATGGCCTTGATCGAGGTGCCGAAGTCGTCACCCGCCGGGCTCAGGCGCAGCGGATAAACGCTGGTGAACCAACCCACCGTACGGGTCAGGTCGATGTCATCGAACAGCGCCTCACGGCCGTGCCCTTCGAGCTGGATCAGCGCCGATTCGTGGCCGCTCCAGCGACACAGCACCCGGGCCAGGGCGGTGAGCAGCAGGTCGTTGACCTGGGTGCGGTAGGCCCGCGGTGCCTGTTGCAACAGCTGCCCGGTGCGCTCGGCGTCCAGACGCACGCTGACGGTTTCGGCGTGACGCTCCTCAAGCCCGCCGTCAGGATGGGCGCAGGGCAGCGCCACATCCGGGCCGCTCAACCGCGCTTGCCACCAACCCAGTTCCTCGCGCAGCGACTCGCTGCCGGCGTAGGCCTGCAAGCGCGCGGCCCAATCCCGGAACGGGCTGGTCTTGGCCGGCAGGTCTGCGGTTTGCCCGGCGCTGATCTGGCGGTAGAGCGTTTGCAGGTCATCCATCAACACCCGCCACGACACACCATCAACGACCAGGTGATGGATCACGATCAGCAGACGTTGGCGGCCATCGGGCAACTGCACCAACACCGCGCGCAGCAAAGGTCCGCTCGACAGATTCAGGCTGCGCTGCGTCTGGGCAAACACCGTTTCACAGGCCTGCTCACTCTCCACGTCCACCTGCCACAACAGCGCCGCTTCGGACAATGGTCGGTGCTCGGCGCGCCAATGCCCGGCCATTTCGGCAAAGCCCAGGCGCAACGCATCGTGCTGTTGGAAAACGCTGCGCAGTGCCTGTTCCAGCACGGAGGGTTGCAGGGTGATGGCCGGCTCCAGCAACAACGCCTGGTTCCAGTGGTGACGGTTGGCAATCCTGCTATCGAAGAACCAATGCTGGATCGGCGTAAGCGCCGACTCACCGGCGAGCAGCCCCTGCTCAGCGCTCACTGACTGACTGTGGCTGGCGACACAGGCCAGGGCCTGCACGGTCTGGTGCTGGAACAGGTCGCGGGGCGTGAAGTGAATGCCCTGTTGCCGGGCACGGCTGACAACCTGGATGGACAGGATCGAGTCGCCACCCAGTTCGAAGAAGTTGTCGTTCAGGCCGACCTGCTTCACGTTCAGTACGTCGCACCAGATCGCCGCCAGGGCCTGCTCCAGGGCACTGCTCGGTGCCAGGTAATGTTGGCGATTGAGCTCAGGATCCGGCATTGGCAAGGCACGCCGGTCGAGCTTGCCATTGGCGGTCAGCGGCATGCTCGCCAGCAGGATCAGGTGGTTGGGCACCATGTAGTCCGGCAGTTGAGCCTTGAGGTGATTTTTCAGCGCTTCGCGCAGGGCCGCATGTTGCTCGGTGTCCTGTTCAACGACGTCGGTTACCAGATAGCCGGCCAGTTGCTTGCCGCCTGGCAGATCGAGCGCCAGTACCACCGCCTCGCGCACAGCGTCATGTTCCAGCAGGCGGCTTTCGATTTCCCCCAGTTCGATGCGGAAACCGCGAATCTTCACCTGATGGTCGATCCGTCCCAAATATTCCACCTGACCATCGACGCGCTGGCGCACCAGGTCACCGGTGCGGTACAGCCGTCCACCATCGGCGGCAAACGGATCGGCGACGAAGCGTTCGGCGGTCATGCCCGGACGCTGGTGATAGCCCTGGGCCAATCCCGCGCCGCCGACGTACAACTCCCCGGTGGCACCTTGGGGCACCAGAGCCAGGTCGGCATCGAGGATATAGGCCACCCGCGCGCCGATCACGCTGCCAATCGGCACACTCGCCGCGCCCTCTTCCAGTTGCTCAGGGGCCAGGCTCGCCAGTGGCATGACCACGGTTTCGGTCGGGCCATAGGCGTTGAAGAACAGGCTCGGCTTGAACGCCGCCCGGATGCGTTGCAAATGCTCGCCGGTCAGGGCTTCGCCACCGGTGATGCACATGCGCACCGGCAGGGTTTGTCCCTGGGTCGCCAGCCATTGCGCCAACTGGCTGCCGTAGCTGGGGGTGAAGCCGAGGATGTTGATGCGCTGTTCGCGAATCAGCCCGCAGATCTGTTCGGCGTCCCACTGCCCTTGTGCGCGCAGCACCACCTGGGCACCGCTGAGCAGCGGCACCAGCAGGCGCTCGGTGGCGGCGTCGAAGTTGATGGAATAGAAATGCAGCTCGCAATCGTCCGGGCGCATGCCAAAACGCTGGATCACCGCCTGGCAGTGCATGGCGATTTCACCGTGGGACACCACCACGCCCTTGGGCTTGCCAGTGGAACCTGAGGTGTAGATCAGGTAGGCCTGATGCTGCGGCAGGTTGATCAGCGGCGGTGCCTGGTCCGGGTAGCCGGCCAGGGCCGGGCTATCGTCCTCCAGACACCAGCCCCTTACACCGGCCGGCAATGGGCCCAAGGCCTGGAACATCGCCCGGTCGCTTAGCAGCAGACCGAGGCCACTGTCTTGGATCATGTAATGCAAACGGTCCAGCGGGTATTCCGGGTCCAGCGGCACGTAGGCGCCGCCGGCCTTGAGGATCGCCAACAGGCCAACGACCATCTCCAGCGACCGTTCCAGGGCCAGGCCCACCCGCACCTGCGGCCCGACGCCGCGCTCGCGCAGCATCCAGGCCAGGCGGTTGGCACGGCGTTCGAGTTCGGCGTAACTCAGGGTCTGCCCAGCAAAGGTCAGGGCCGGTGCGTCGGGGCGCGCCAGGGCCTGTTCGCTGAACAGTTGATGGATGCATTGATCCAGGCGGTGTTCGCCGGGTTCGACGCCGAGGCTGTCGAGCATCTGTTGCTGCTCGCGGGCATCGAGCAACGGCAATTCGCTTAGCCGCTGGGTCGGATCGGCCAGCAGTGCCTCCAGCAGATTGCGCCAGTGTCCGGCCATGCGGGCGATGCGCGGTTCGTCGAACAGGTCGGTGCTGTAGGTCAGGCAGCAACCCAGGCGATGGTCCAGGTCGGTGACTTCCAGATTCAGGTCGAACTTGGTGGCCCGGGCATCGTTGGCCAGGTATTCGACGCTCATCCCGGCCAGCGTGCGGCTCTGCTGGAACTCCCAGCGCTGCACGTTGCACATCACCTGGAACAGCGGGTTGTACGCGGCACTGCGCGGTGGTTGCAGGGCTTCGACCAGATGATCGAACGGCAAATCCTGATGGGACTGGCCTTCGATCACCGTCTGACGCACTTGTTCGAACAACTCAGCCACCGACATTTGCCCATCGAGCTGGCAGCGCAGTACCTGAGTATTGAGGAACGCACCGATCAGCCCTTCGCTTTCCGGACGGATGCGGTTGGCCACCGGCGCGCCGATGCGCAGGTCGGTCTGGCCGCTGTAGCGATAAAGCAGCACGGCCAGGGCGGCGGTCATGGTCATGAACAGGGTTAAGCCCTGTTGCGTATTGAAGGCGCGGACTCGGGAGGCGAGATCATCACTGAGGTCGAATCGGAACAATTCACCGCGATGGCTTTGCACCAGGGGACGCGGACGGTCGCCCGGCAATTCGAGCAACGGGTGTTCGCGACCCAGTTGTGCGGTCCAGTAGTCCAGTTGCCGTTGACGCTCGCCAGACTCCAGCCACTGGCGCTGCCAGACGCTGTAGTCCAGATACTGCACCGGCAAGGGTTCCAGTGGCGATTCACGGTCGTCGATAAAGGCTTCGTACAGCGCACTCAGTTCCCGGGCAAAAATATCCATTGCCCAGCCTTCGGTGACGATGTGGTGCAGGGTCAGCACCAGGTAATGTTCCTGCTCGGCGGTCTTGACCAGACAGACCCGCAGCAATGGCCCGGTTTCCAGGTCGAAGGGTTTGTGGGCTTCGCTGTCGGCCAGTTGCTGCACCCGCTGTTGGCGAATATCGACGGCCAACGTCGAGAAATCTTGCCAGTCCATGCGCAGGCCGGTGTTGGCGTGCACCTGTTGCCGGGGCACGCCATCGACGCTGGGGAAAGTGGTGCGCAGGGTTTCATGGCGCAGGACCAACGCCTGCAACGCCGCCTCGAAACGCCCGACATCCAGCACCCCGCGCAACCGCGCCATGCCGCCGACGTTGTAGGCCGGGCTGTCGGGCTCCATTTGCCAGAGGAACCACATGCGCTGCTGGGAATAAGACAACGGCACCGGTTGGCTGCGATCGACCTTCTCGATCGGCGGTTGCCGGTTGGTCTGGCCGCTGGCCTTTATCAAGCGCACCTGTTCGGCGAACGCACCCAACTCGCTGGCCTCGAACAAGGTGCGCAACGGCAGCTCGATATCGCAGGCCTGGCGGGTGCGGGAAATGATCTGGGTCGCCAGCAGCGAATGACCGCCCAGGGCAAAAAAGTCGTCCCGCAGACCGATGCGGTCGAGCCCCAGCACGTCGCGCCAAATGCCAGCGACCTGCTGCTCGAGGGCACTGACCGGCTCGACGTGTTCACGTACTTGCCAGTGCGGTTCGGGCAAGGCACGCCGGTCGAGTTTGCCGCTGGGGCTCAGGGGCATGGCGTCCAGGCGCAGCAATTGCGCGGGCACCATGTAGTCCGGCAGTTCGGCGGCCAGGGCGGCGTTGAGTCGGGCGTTTTGGAGGTCCTGATCTTGCCCGACATCGCAAGCGGTGTAATAGCCGATCAGTTGCGGGCCGGCCGAGGTCTCGCGTACCAGCACCGCCACTTGGGCCACGCCGTCCTGGGCCAGCAGCCGCGCTTCGATTTCCTGTGGTTCGACCCTGAAGCCACGCAGCTTGACCTGTTGGTCGAGACGGCCAAGGTATTCGATCACGCCATCGGCGCTCCAGCGCACCCGGTCACCGCTGCGATACAACCGCGTGCCCGCCACACCCAGCGGGTCGGCGATAAAGCGCTCGGCGCTCAAACCCGGACGCCCGAGGTAACCCCGAGCCAGCCCCAGGCCGCCGATACACAATTCACCCGGCACACCGGCGGGCACGGGGTTGAGTTCACTGTCGAGCACGCGGCACACCACATTGCCCAGCGGCCGGCCGATGGGCGAACGCTCGCCGTCGGCGACGCTGCAATGCCAGTGGGTGACGTTGATGGCGGTTTCGGTCGGGCCATAACGGTTGTGCAATTGCGCCGACGGCAGCTGCGCCAGCACGCGGTTGCGCAGTTCGGCCGGCAAGGCCTCACCGCCACAGAAGACCCGGCGCAGGCTGGTGCAGCGGGCGCTCAGGGGCTCGTCGATAAACAGGCTGAGCAGCGGCGGCACGAAGTGCAGCGTGGTCACGCCAAATTGTTGGACCAACTGCGCGATGCGGTGCGGGTCACGGTGTTCGCCAGGGCCGGCCAGCACCAGTTGGCAACCGGTGATCAGCGGCCAGAAACACTCCCACACCGACACGTCGAAACTGATCGGCGCCTTTTGCATCAACACATCGGTTTCGTCCAGCCCGTAAGTGTCCTGCATCCATTGCAGTCGCTCGGCCAGGGCGGCATGGGTGTTGCTGACGCCTTTGGGTTGGCCGGTGGAGCCGGACGTGTAAATCACGTAGGCCAGGTGATCGCCATCCAGGTGCAAGCCCGGCGGGTTGCTCGGCCATTGCTCCAGGTGCAAGGCATCCATGGCGATGACGCTGACGCCCTCGCAGAGGGGCAAGCGTTCAAGCAATGCAGTTTGCGTCAGCAGCAGATCGACGCCGCTGTCCTTGAGCATGTAGGCCAAACGCTCGGCCGGGTAATCGGCATCCAGCGGCACGTAGGCGCCGCCGGCCTTGAGGATCGCCAGGACACCGATGAGCAACTGCGGCGAACGCTCGGCGGCAATCGCCACGCACACGTCCGGACCGACGCCTTTGTCGCGCAGGTAATGGGCCAGGCGATTGGCCTGGGTGTGCAGCTCGGCGTAATCCAGGCAGCCATCGTCCCACAGCAGCGCAGTGCGTTGCGGCGTGCGCCGGGCCTGCTCGTTCAACAGCTCCGGTAGCCATTGGCCGGCCGGCGCGCACGGGGCCGCGCCCCACTGCTGCTGTTGGGTGTATTCATCGGCGCTCAATAACGGCACATCGCCGATGGCCTGCTGCGGATCGGCACAGACCGCGTGCAACAGGTTGCAGTAATGCATCGCCAACCGCGCGATGGTCGGAGCCTCGAACAGCTCGTCGGCGTAGTCGAACGACAGCGTCAGCCGGCCGTTGCGATCCTCTTCGCTGTGCAGTTGCAGGTCGAACTTGGCTTCGCGGCTGTGCCACGGCAACTCCTCGGCCAACAGCCCCGGCAAACGACGCAAGGCGCTCAGGTCTCGCTGTTGATGGTTGAACATCACCTGGAACAGACCTTGCTCGCGCGCCTGGGGGAACGCTTCGAGCAGTTGTTCGAACGGCAGGTCCTGATGGGCCTGGGCACCGAGCGTGGCCTCCCGGGCCTGGGCCAACAGTGCGGCAAACGGCTGGCGCGAATCGATCTGCCCGCGCAGCACCTGGGTATTGATGAAAAAGCCGATCAGCCCCTGGGTCTCCAGGCGTGGACGGTTGGCGTTGGGCACGCCGATGCGGATGTCGGATTGGCCGGTGTAACGCTGTAACAGCGCCTGGAAGGCCGCCAGCAACAGCATGAACGGGGTTGCATCGTGGGCCTGGGCCACTTGGCGCAAGGCATCGCCGAGGCCTTTGTCCAGGCGCAGACTATGGCGGGCGGCGCTGCGCTGGCGTTGCGCACTGCGGGGATGGTCCGTGCTCAGGGCGAGGGTCGGATGTTCGTCGCCCAGTTGCTGTTTCCAGTATGTCAGTTGCCGCTCGGCCTCCCCTTGAGCCAACCACTGGCGCTGCCAACTGCCGTAGTCGGCGTACTGCAATGGCAACGGCGCCAACGCGGCGACCTGCCCCTGGCATGCAGCAGCATACAACCGGGCAAACTCATCGATCAGTACGCTCATCGACCAGCCGTCGGCGATGATGTGGTGTAGCGTGACCAACAATTGGTGGTCACCCTCATCGAGACGCAACAAGGTGACCCGCCACAGTGGGCCCTTCTGCAAATCGAACAGCAGCGCCGCTTCATCGTCACGCATCTGCCGCGCCTGGGCTTCGCGTTGGTCGGCGGGCAGGTCGCTGAGGTCGATCACGCGCAGCTTGAACTCACCGGCCGGATCGACCTGTTGCAGGGCGACACCCTCGCGCTCCAGAAATCGTGTGCGCAGGGCTTCGTGGCGTTCGAGCAGTTGCTGGAAACTGGCCCGTAGTGCGTCTTCGTCCAACTCACCGTGCAGGTGCAAGCCGCCGGGGATGGTGTAGGCGCTGCTCGCCGGATCCAGTTGCCAGGTGATCCACAACCGATTCTGGGCAAGGGATTGCGGCAACGCTTCGTGGCGCGGCAACGGGCTGATCACGCCTTGGGCCTCGCCCCCTGCCTGTTGCTGATTCGCCACCGCTGCCGTGAACGCTGCGAGGGTCGGCGCTTCGAACAACAAGCGCAGATTCAGCGCCAGCCCCAGCCGCTCTTGCAGCCGTGCGACCACTTGAGTAGCGGCGATGGAGTTACCGCCCAACAGGAAGAAATGATCGTCGCCATGGACGTGTTCAATCTGCAACTGCTCGCACCAGACTTGGCCGATCAATGTTTGCAACGGCGATGACGAGCGAGCGTCAGGGCTTGCTTCAACCGCGACTGAGGGGAACAGCGCATAACTGTCAAGACTGCCGTCGGCCCATCGGGTCCGACAGGCCGAGCGTTGCAACTTGCCGCTGGAGGTCTTGGGCAACGCGCCCGGATTGAGCAACACCACCACACTCGGCGCTTGCTGACAGGCTTCGGCCACCGCCTGGCGAATGGCTTTGATCAACGCTTCGGGTGGCAGGATCTTCTGCACGCTGCGGCTGATTTCCGCCGCGATGCCGATGCCTTCCTCGCCGCCAGCGTCGACCGCGAACGCCGCCACCCGGCCCTTGCGCACGACTTCCACTTCCCGCTCGATGGTTTGCTCGATGTCCTGGGGGTAGAGGTTATGACCGCGCACGATCATCAGGTCCTTCAGGCGGCCGGTAATGAACAGCTCACCCTCACGCAGGAAACCCAAGTCGCCGGTGCGCAGCCAGGTGCGGCCATCGTGCTGGACGAATGTCTTGGCGCTGGCCTCAGGGTTTCGCCAGTAGCCATGCGCAATGCTCGGCCCGCAGGCCCAGACTTCGCCGACCCGGTTGTCGGTCAGCGGCTGCAAGGTGTTGGGCTCGACGATCAGCACCGCATGCCCGGGCTGGCTCACGCCGCAACTCATCACCGTACAGCCCTGCCCTGGCTCGGCACGGTGGTGCGCCAGTGCCGTGTCGTCCATTTGCAACGACGGGATGCCTTGACTGCGCGGTGTGCCCGCGACGAACAAGGTCGCTTCAGCCAGGCCATAGGACGCCATGAAACTGTCCGGCGTGAAGCCGCACGGCGCGAATTTCTCGGCAAAGCGTTCCAGGCTGTCGAGACGAATCGGCTCGGAGCCTGAATAAGCCACGCGCCAGCCGCTCAGGTCGAGGCGCTTGAGCGCCGACTCACTGACCCGCTCGCTGCATAGCCGATAGGCGAAGTCCGGGCCGCCGCTGATGGTGCCGCCGTATTCGCTGATCGCCTCCAACCAGCGCAATGGCCGGGCCAGAAAGTATGCGGGCGACATCAATACGCAGGGCACACCGCTGAAAACCGGCTGCAACAGGCCGCCGATCAGGCCCATGTCGTGGTACAGCGGTAGCCAGCTGACGATCACGTCGTCAGGGTTCAGATCGATGCCGAAGCCGTGGCGGATCAATAATTCGTTGGCCACCAGGTTGCCATGGCTGACCTGCACCCCCTTGGGCAATGCGGTGGAGCCAGAGGTGTATTGCAGGAAAGCGATGTCATGGTCCTGCAGATTCGGTTGCAGCCATTGCCCGGCGCGGGCCGGATCAAGGGTATCGACGCACAGCACCGGCGGAGCCGACTCGATGGCTTGCAGCGGCTCGCGTAGATCGCTGCGGGTGAGCAATAGACGCGGCTCGGCATCGGCAATGATCGACAGCAGGCGTTCCTGGTGGTGGCGACGGGCGGACTCCGGCGGATAGGCCGGCACCGCGATCACACCCGCGTACAGACAGCCAAAAAACGCCGCGACGTAGTCCGGGCCACTGGGAAACAGCAAAACCGCACGGTCACCAAACGCCGCTTCGGCCTGCAAGGCGGCGGCGATGGTCCGGGCACGCAGGTCCAGGTCGCGATAACTCAGTACAACACTTTGCTCCGGAACGTCGGCAAGGAAGCGCAAGGCCACACGGTCCGGCGACAACGCGGCGCGGCGCTGAAGGGCATGAGCCAGGGTGCTGGGGAGTTCGAACGCGTCGGTCATGAGGTTTCCTGCCTGAAATTCGGCTTGCTAGTGGTATCTGGTGGCCTGCGGAATGCGGTTCGGTATCGGGACTGCCGCCCGAAACCTTCATCCCTGAGAACGGATACCGCCGGCAAATAATTAGTCAGCGGCCTCTTGATCCAGACCCGCCGGAAAGCAGAACACCGCGGCAACGGGTCGCAGTTCTCACGCTGGACTTCTCAGCATCAATAATTCTTCTTCTCAATTGACAATCATTATCATTCAGCCTAATTTGTCGCTCGATATGCAGGACGAGTCGGACAGATCCCTCGTCCTGCTAACTTTTTGCAACAAGGTGAATTCCATGACGGAACAAGTATCCACAAGCAGGTGCGACTCACCGTTACTTCAGGCATTCGTGGATAACCGGATGATCCTGGTCAAGATCGCAGCACGAATCACCGGTTGCCGGTCCCGGGCAGAAGACGTGGTGCAGGATGCGTTTTTCCGGCTGCAATCGGCGCCCCAGATCACCTCGTCCTTCAAGGCTCAGCTCAGTTACCTGTTTCAGATCGTGCGCAACCTGGCGATCGACCATTACCGCAAGCAGGCGCTGGAACAGAAATACTCGGGGCCGGAAGAGGAAGGGTTGAATGTGGTGATCCAGGGTGCTTCGCCAGAAACGTCACACATCAATTTCTCGACGCTGGAGCACATCGCCGACGCGCTCACCGAACTGCCCAGCCGCACCCGCTATGCCTTCGAGATGTACCGCCTGCACGGTGTGCCACAGAAGGATATCGCCAAGGAGCTGGGGGTCTCGCCGACCCTGGTGAACTTCATGATCCGCGACGCCCTGGTGCATTGCCGCAAGGTGTCGGGAGTGCGTGGGGATACCTTTGCCCGGCGGTGATTTTGCACTGATTTTTCGGGCCTTATCGCGAGCAGGCTCGCTCCCACAATGGATCTGCGCACTCACAAAGTCTGTGCTGTGCGCAATCCCTGTGGGAGCGAGCCTGCTCGCGATGGAGCCCTAGGGGCTTACAACCTCACCTCAACCCACACCGATCAAAAAACCGCTCACGCCCCAGAATCATCAGCGCCGCGCGCTTGTGGGGGAAATCGAATTCCTTTTCACAGTGGAAACACTGGTTGTGCAGATGACCGATCATCCGGGCGTTGTCGGCTCGAGGTTCGGCCACCACCCGCTCGGTGCGCGGGTCGTCGAGAAACAGGTAATGCACCAGCGCCGACAGCCAGCTCGCCACCTTGTGCGGGCCGCGGTGTTGCTCCTCGCCCACCAACATGTGAATGCCGCGATCATAATTGTGCACGTCATAGAACGGCGCGATCCGATCCTCCTTGGCCCAATAGGCTTCGAAGTAGGCGAAAGGCTGGTCGTCGAAACAACCGATCAAGGTCAGCACCCGGGGATCGCGCTGCAGTGTGCTCAGATACTCGCGATGTTGTTCCAGGCTGCCCTCCTCCTGCCAGAAACTCGCCACCCGAGGACTGTTCTGCCAGCGGTTGAAGCGCGTCAGGTCCTGTTCGATTTCCAGGGTGCGCAAGGACACCCAGGCTCCCAGGCGCGCATCGAAGCGCCGATACACCTCGCCTCGCGGCTTCATGGGCCGGCGCGGATGACGCTTGCCATCGGTGATAATCATCTGTTGCGGATAGCTGCCGTTGAACGACTCCCCCAGCCAGGGTTGCGGCAGTTGCCAGAACATCGTGCGCTCACAGATGTATTCGTCGGCACACTCGCCGGGCGTCAGCAGTCCGCTGAGCAAGGCTTCACCGGGGCGCTCGGGCAGATGCCAAGTCAGGCGCCGGCATTCAGGATCGCGGGCGAACAGCCAATAGCAGGCCGCCCAAAGCGCCGGGCCTACGGGCCGATCGTTGATTTCCTGCAAATGCACATGCAGCTCGGTACCACGCTCCAGGCGCAGCCGGATCAGCGGCGCGCCCTCAAGCATCAGGCTCAGGTGGCGTTCGGTTTCATCGGCGCCGAGACGGCGACCGCCGGGTAAAGGCAGCGTCGTCGGGTGCTTGAGATTGGACATGGGCGGGGCTCACGTAGTCGTCGGTAGTCAACGTGTGACGTGAGCCAGGCAGGGAAATTTAGTGCCCCGTTCAATGATCGTGCGCTGGCACCAGCTGTATCTGGTAGGGCTTGAAAATCGCCAGCATCTGCCCGTCGTCCCGCAGCTTTTGCAGCAGTCGCTCGAACGCTTCGCCAGAGATCGGCGCCTGGGGGCGGATCAGCGCGTAATGGTGGTAAATCTGATCGATACGTTCGGATATCAGCAATTGAGGGTCGACGTCAGGATTGCGCAGCACGTAGTCGATGAGGTACGAACGGGTGACCAGCGCAATGTCCGCACGCCCGCGCAAGACCATCAGCAGGTTGCTGTCATGGGAATACGTCAGCGTGGCGTTGTATTGGCCGGTCAGGAACTTGGGGTCTGCGTTGAATTCGGCAAAGGCGTAGTGGTAGCCGCTGAAGAGCGCCAGGCGCTTGCCCCTCAGATCAGAGAAATAGTCTTGCTGACGATCCGGTTGACGCTGGGCAACGAAGATTTCCGCATCTTCCAGGCCCATGTCTACCGCAGTATGAGGCACATCCTTCCAGCCCCAGTCCGGGTTCTCGAAAATGGCCATGTCGACCCGGCCCTGCTTGAAATCATTGAAACGGCGCGGAATCGACGTCGGAACCAGCACGAATTGATAGTCGCTTTGGGCCTTGTTCAAG
This sequence comes from Pseudomonas sp. P105, assembly GCF_032614175.1. Lineage (NCBI taxonomy): Bacteria > Pseudomonadati > Pseudomonadota > Gammaproteobacteria > Pseudomonadales > Pseudomonadaceae > Pseudomonas > Pseudomonas sp. P105. Next base: position 1,920,941 of record NZ_CP126693.1, on the reverse strand, counting down.
GCTTCTACCAACTGCGGCAGCAAACCGGTATCCGCGCCAGTTTCGGGGCGTATCGTGTAGGGCGGAAAATGCGCTGCGCCAATCCGGACCAGTTGCGCAGCCGTGGCCGGCAACGCGAACACTGCAATAAACGCAGCCAGCAAGACGCGCGAGGCTATCCCCATCGTTGAAAACGTCAAGACAGCTCACTCCCCAGAAAATTAATCATCAGTGAATCCAACCAGGCATCTCAATGCATCACGCAGGGCACGCAGGGCGACCACTCAGCGGCATTGCTGCCTCTTTTTATTTTTCTTCAAGCACCAGAATCAAGGCCTGCTCGGCCAACTCATCAAGACTCATGCTGCCCTCGGCGCGAAACCAGGTGGTGGTCCAGGACAGGGCGCCGGTCAGGAAACGACGGGTGATGAACACGTCGCCCCGAATATACCCCGCGTCCTTGGCCTGCCCAAGAACCTCAAGCCACAGGGCCTCATAAATATCACGCAAAGCCAGCACCTGTCTTTGACCTTGCTCAGACAACGAACGCCATTCGTAGACCAGGACCGCCATCGCCTCGCCGCTGCCGCCCATGATCGATTGCAACTCGCAGCGAATCAGCGCCAGGACCCGCTCGCGCACACTATCGGCCTCGGCCAGCGCCGCGCGCATCAACGCCGTGTTGTAGCGAATGGTCTCTTCCATCACCGCCCGCAGGATCTCGTCCTTGCTTTTGAAGTGATGAAAGATGCTGCCCGACTGGATGCCCACCGCGCTCGCCAGGTCGCGCACCGTGGTGCGCTCGAACCCTTTGTTGCGAAACAGGTGGGCGGCGGTCTGGAGCAGTTTGCCGCGAGCGCTGTCAGGATCGGTCAGTTGCCCGTTATCGACCAGCTCACGCATCACGTTCAGGGCTTTTTGCTCATCCACCCATTCTCTCCTACAGTCGATCGATCAACGTCGGGCCACGCTTGCGGAACCGGCGAGGTGGCGCGGGCAATTTAAGCTGGCCGGGGCACCCAAGCAAGCGCTTGGATCGAAGAACCGGCGGTCGTTTACAAACCAAGCGCTTGCTTGGTAGTCTCGAGCGACGTCGGCCGGAGGGAGCACCATGCCAAAAACGATACGTATCGGTTGTGCCAGCGCCTTCTGGGGCGACACCTGTACCGCTGCGGCGCAACTGGTCGAAGGCGCCGAACTGGACTACCTGGTGTTCGATTACCTGGCCGAGGTCACGATGTCGATCATGGCCGGGGCGCGCATGAAAGACCCTCGGGGCGGCTATGCCACGGACTTCATCGAAGTGCTCACACCGCTGCTTGCTCGTTTGCATGAACGCAAGATCCGCGTCATCAGCAATGCCGGCGGGGTCAACCCCCAGGCCTGCGCCGCCGCTCTGCAAGCGGCCTGCGACAAGGCCGGCGTGCCCTTGAAGATCGCGGTGCTGCAGGGGGACGACCTGCAACCACAATTCGAACAGCTCGCCAGCCAGGGCATTATCGAGATGTTCAGCGGCGCGCCCCTGCCGGCGGTGTGCGTGTCCACCAACGCTTACCTGGGTGCCCCCGGCATTGTCGAGGCCTTGCGTCTGGGAGCCGACATCGTGATCACCGGCCGAGTGGTGGACAGCGCCGTGGTCAGCGCGGCCCTGGTGCATGAGTTTGGCTGGGCCTGGCACGACTACGACAAACTGGCCCAGGCCGCATTGGCCGGGCACCTCATTGAGTGCGGGGCCCAATGCACGGGCGGTAATTTCACCGACTGGCGGGAAGTACCGGATTACGAGCACATCGGTTTTCCCATCGTTGAAGTCAGCGCCGACGGCCAATTCATCGTCACCAAGGCCGAAGGCAGCGGCGGGCTGGTCACGCCGCTGACGGTCGGGGAGCAACTGCTCTATGAAATCGGCGATCCCCAAGGCTATCTCTTGCCGGACGTGATCTGCGACTTCAGCCAGGTCAGGTTGATCCAGCAAGGCAAACACGCGGTGCGCGTCCAAGGCGCCAAGGGCTTGCCGCCCACCGAACAATACAAGGTCTGCGCCACCTGGGCCGATGGTTTTCGCTGCACCGCCCTGTGCCTGATCGCCGGCATCGATGCGGTGGCCAAGGCCGAACGGGTCAGCCAGGCGATCATCGCCAGGACTTCGCAGCTGTTCAGTTCGCGCGGCTGGGCGCCCTACAGCGAGGTGAACATCGAGCTTCTGGGCAGCGAAGCCACTTACGGCCAGCACGGCCGGCGCCAGGACAGCCGTGAAGTGGTGATCAAACTGGCGGTGCGCCACCCCGACAAACAGCCGCTGGTGCTGTTTTCCAGGGAAATCGCCCAGGCCGCCACCGGCATGGTGCCGGGGCTGACCGGCCTGATGGGCGGTCGCCCGACGGTGTATCCGTTGATTCGCCTGTTCTCGTTCCTGATCGACAAATCCGCCTGCCGGCTCCACATCGAACTCGACGGGCAGAGTCATCCTTGCCTGCTGCCCGCCGTCAAAGCGCTGAAAACCCGCGACTTGCCGGTCGCTCCCGACCTGCCCAAACCCCAGGGCCGGGCTGATGCCAGCGTGCCGTTGGTCAAACTGGCGGTGGCGCGCTCCGGCGACAAGGGCAACCACAGCAACATCGGTGTACTCGCCCGCGCCCCCGAATACTTGCCGTGGATCGCCGAGGCGCTGACGCCCCAAGTGTTGGTTGACTGGATGAGCCACGCGCTCGACCCACTGCTGGGGCGCGTCGAACGCTGGTATCTGCCGGGCACCCACAGCCTGAACTTCGTGCTGGAAAATGCCCTTGGCGGCGGCGGTGTCGCCAGCCTGCGCATCGACCCGCAGGGCAAGGCGTTCGCTCAGCAATTGCTGGAGATCCAGATACCGGTGCCCCAGAGCATCGCCGATCAGGTCAATTAAAGGACGATCGCCATGGCGTTCGGTTCGAGCACAAGGAACACCCATGCCAGTCATCGAATCGCACCTTGACCCACACAGCGCCGACTTCGCCCGCAACCACGCGGCCATGTTGGCTGGCGTCGCACACCTGCGTCAGATCGAACAGGCGGTGCTGGAGAAAGCCGCCCAGGCCCAGGCCAGGTTCGAGCAACGCGGCCAACTGCTGCCACGCGAGCGTCTGAACCTGCTGCTGGACCCCGGCGCGCCGTTCCTGGAACTGGCGAGCCTGGCCGGCTACAAACTCCATGACGACAAGGACGGCAGCCAGGCCGGTGGCGGCTTGATCGCGGGGATCGGCTACGTATCCGGCGCTCAGGTCTTGGTGGTGGCGAACAACAGCGCGATCAAGGGCGGGACCATCTCCCCCAGCGGCTTGAACAAGACCCTGCGTCTGCAACAGATCGCCATGGAGAACAAACTGCCGATCATCACCCTGGCCGAAAGCGGCGGCGCCAACCTCAATTATGCCGCGCAGATTTTTGTCGAAGGAGCACGCAGCTTCGCCAATCAGGCGCGGATGTCCGCCATGGGCTTGCCGCAGATTACTGTGGTGCATGGTTCGGCCACGGCGGGCGGGGCCTACCAGCCGGGGCTCTCGGATTACGTAGTAGTGGTGCGCGACAAAGCACGGCTGTTTCTGGCCGGCCCCCCGCTGCTCAAGGCCGCCACTGGCGAAGTCGCCACGGAAGAAGAACTGGGCGGTGCGCAAATGCATGCGCAGGTGGCCGGCACCGCTGAATACCTGGCCGAGAATGACGCCGATGGCATACGCCTGGCCCGGGAGATCGTCAGCCTGTTGCCCTGGAACGAGCAACGGCCGACACCGCCTGAACGCACCTGGAAAGAGCCGCTCTACCCGGCCGATGAGTTGCTGGGGTTGATCCCCGACGACCCGAAAAAGCCCTATGACGTGCGGGAAATCGTCGCCCGCATCGCCGATGGTTCGGACTTCCTCGAATTCAAAAGCGAGTTCGATCAACAGACGATTTGTGGCCACCTGCGCATTCGTGGCCATGCCTGTGGCCTGATCGGCAACAACGGCCCGATCACGCCCAAGGGCGCGAGCAAGGCCGCGCAGTTCATCCAGCTGTGCGACCAGAGCCGCACACCGCTGCTGTTCCTGCACAACACCACCGGCTTCATGGTCGGCACCGAGTCGGAACAACAAGGGGTGATCAAGCATGGGGCGAAGATGATCCAGGCCGTGGCCAACGCCCGGGTGCCGAAGCTGACAGTCGTGGTGGGCGGTTCCTACGGCGCCGGCAACTACGCCATGTGCGGCCGAGGGCTGGACCCACGCTTCATCTTCGCCTGGCCCAACAGCCACACGGCGGTGATGGGTGGAGCCCAGGCCGGCAAGGTTTTGCGCATCGTCACGCAGGCGACGCAGATCAAGAATGGCCTCACCCCCGACCCGAAGATGCTGGACCTGCTCGAACACACCACCGCGCAGACACTCGACAGCCAGTCCACTGCGCTATACGGCAGCGCCAACCTGTGGGATGACGGGCTCATCGACCCGCGCGACACCCGCACGTTGCTAGGCTACCTGCTGGACATCTGCCACGCGGCTGAGCTTCGCCCGCTGCAACCCAACAGTTTCGGTGTGGCCCGTTTCTGAACGTGTGAAGGACTTTTGATCGCTGCTCACAGGAGAACAATAAAATGATCTTCACCCAGGAACACGCAGCTCTGCGGCGCACCGTTCGCCAGTTTGTCGACCAGCAGATAAACCCCTATGTCGACGAATGGGAGAAGGCCGGACGGTTTCCCATCCACGAGGTTTTCCGCAAGGCCGGTGAACTGGGGTTGCTGGGTATATCCAAGCCGGAGCAGTTCGGCGGCATGGGCCTGGACTACAGCTATTCGATCGTCGCTGCCGAGGAGTTCGGCACCATTCATTGTGGCGGCGTGCCGATGTCCATCGGCGTGCAGACCGACATGTGCACCCCGGCCCTGGCGCGTTTCGGCTCCGATGAGCTGCGTGAAGCATTCTTGCGCCCGGCCATCAGCGGTGAGCAGGTCGGTTGCATCGGCGTCTCGGAAGTCGGGGCCGGCTCTGATGTCGCCGGGCTCAAGACCACGGCCCGCAAGGATGGCGATGACTACGTCATCAACGGCAGCAAGATGTGGATCACCAATTCACCGAGCGCCGATTTCATGTGCCTGCTGGCCAACACTTCGGACGACAAGCCCCACATCAACAAATCACTGATCATGGTGCCGATGAACAGCCCGGGTATCAGCCTCGGCGGGCACCTGGACAAGCTCGGCATGCGCAGTTCGGAAACCGCCCAGGTGTTCTTTGACGACGTACGGGTGCCGCAACGCAATCGCGTTGGCCAGGAAGGTGCCGGGTTCATGATGCAGATGTTGCAGTTCCAGGAGGAACGCCTGTTCGGCGCGGCGAACATGCTCAAGGGGCTGGAGCACTGCATCGACAGCACCATCGAGTACTGCAAGGAGCGCAAGACCTTCGGCACCGCCCTGATCGACAACCAGGTGATCCACTTTCGCCTGGCGGAACTGGCCAGCGAGATCGAATGCCTGCGGGCGCTGGTCTACCAGGCCACCGAGCAGTACATCAACGGCCAGGATGTGACGCGGCTGGCGTCCATGGCCAAGCTCAAGGCCGGGCGCCTGGCCCGGGAAGTCACCGACAGTTGCCTGCAATACTGGGGCGGCATGGGTTTCATGTGGGACAACCCGGTGGCGCGGGCGTATCGCGACGTGCGACTGGTGTCCATCGGCGCCGGTGCGGACGAGATCATGCTGGGCATCATCTGCAAACTCATGGGCATTTTGCCGGGCAAGAAAAAATGACTGTGTTCACTCTCCATTGTGGGAGCGAGCCTGCTCGCGATGAGGCCCTGACTGCCACCGAAAAACCCAGGAATGACCACCATGCCCGCCTTCAGCAAGATCCTCATCGCCAACCGCGGTGAAATCGCCTGCCGGATCCAGCGTACCGCCCAGGCCCTGGGCTATCGCACCGTGGCGGTGTTCAGCGAGGCCGACGCCGACGCGCTGCATGTGCGCATGGCCGATGAAGCGGTACTCATCGGCGCAGCACCGGTGCCGCAGTCCTACCTCAATCAGCCGGCCATTCTCGATGCGGCCCGGCGTACTGGCGCCGACGCCATCCACCCCGGCTACGGTTTTCTCTCGGAAAACGCCGGGTTCGCCAAGGCCTGCGCAGAGGCCGGTATCGTGTTCATTGGCCCCAGCCCCGACGCCATCGACCTGATGGGCAGCAAACGCCGTTCGAAAGTCGCCATGATCGCCGCCGGCGTACCGTGCATCGCCGGTTACGAAGGCACCGATCAGGACGACGACACCTTGTGCCGTGAAGCCGAACGCATCGGCTATCCGTTGATGATCAAGGCCAGCGCCGGCGGTGGTGGCCGAGGCATGCGCCTGGTTTGGCGGGCTGAAGACCTGCTGGAACAGTTACGCACCGCGCGCTCCGAGGCGTTGCATGGTTTTGGCAACGATGAGTTGATCCTCGAACAGGCTCTGATCAATCCACGGCATGTGGAAATCCAGATTTTCGCTGACCATCACGGCAATCTGCTCCATTTGGGCGAAAGGGACTGCTCGATCCAGCGACGCCACCAGAAAATCATTGAAGAAGCGCCCTGCCCGGTCATGACCGCCGATCTGCGCCAGGCCATGGGTGACGCCGCGCTCAAGGCTGGCCGCGCGGTCAATTATGTGGGTGCCGGGACCGTGGAGTTTTTGCTCGCCCCGGACGGCGGTTTTTACTTTCTGGAGATGAATACGCGCCTACAGGTCGAACATCCGGTCACCGAGCTGATCACCGGACTGGACCTGGTGGCCTGGCAACTGGATGTGGCCGCCGGCCTGCCACTGCCCCTGCGCCAGGACCAGGTCCGGTTCAGTGGTCACGCCATGGAGGTGCGGTTGTATGCCGAAGACCCGGCTGCGAACTTTCTGCCGCAAACCGGCCATTTGCTCAGTTGGGAACCCCCTATCGGCGACGGTGTACGAATCGACCATGGTTTGCTTGAAGGCCAGACCATCAGCCCGTTCTACGACCCGATGCTGGGCAAAGTCATCGCCCACGGCGCTACCCGTGAAGAGGCCCGACGCAAATTGCTGCGAGCCGTGGAGGACTGCGTGCTCCTGGGTGTACAGGCCAATCAGCGCTTGCTGGCGGGGTTGCTGGCTCATCCACAATTCATTGATGGAGATTTCGGCACCGGTTTCATCCAGCAACACCTCGCCGATCATCCCGCCCTGCAGATCCACGCCCCCTCGGCTGAGCAGCTCGCCATCGCCGCAGCCTTGTTCTATCAGGCCATGCATGCACGTCATGCGCCCGGCCTGGGAGGATGGAGCAACAATAGCGGCGCGGTGCGGCGCTATCGCATTGGCCTGGGCGAGCACGACTGGTCCCTGACCCTGACAGCCGCAACCGGCGGCACGCTGCATATCCAGATAGCCGAGCGAGTGATCGAGTTGAAGTTGCTCGAAGCTGATCAGTGCGGCGCAACGCTGATGATCGACGGTATTCGCCAACGCCATGCCTGGCACCTTGATGGTAATGACCTGTGGCTGTTCACTCGCCCAGGCGGCCTGCATTTACAGGATCGGACCCAGGCCCCCGTCGCCGCCAGGGCCAGCGTCAGCGATGGCTCCCTCAAGGCGCCAATGGACGGCGCTATCGTCGAAGTACTGGTCAGCGAAGGGACGGCAGTACGCCAGGGACAGCTACTGATGGTGCTCGAAGCGATGAAAATGGAGCACCCACTCAAGGCAGGTATTGATGGAGTGGTCAGGACCTTACACGTCAAGCCAGGCGATCAGGTGAAAAACCGCCAGTTATTATTGCAGGTTGAAACAGCGCACTAGGCGGATGCGCAGGGTTTGACTACGCTCAAATCCATCAGCACGCCGATACCGGGAACCTTGCGATGCCTCACTGGCTGGTGATTGATCTGGAGGCCACCACCGATGAAGGTGGCTGGCCGGTAACCGAAATGGAAATTATCGAAATCGGCGCCACACTGGTGAATCGGGATGGCCGCGAGCTGGACCACTTCCAGCGGTTCGTAAAGCCGTTGAGGCGTCCCTTGCTTACACCTTTCTGTCGCGAGCTGACCCATATCACCCAGGCCAATATCGACAGCGCCGCGCCATTAACCGAGGTCTGGCCGGCGTTCGAACGCTGGCTGGCGCAGTACCACGCGAACCTGGAGAGCTGGGTCAGTTGGGGCGATTACGACCGCAAGCAATTGCTTCAGGAATGGCAGCATCAGCGGTTGCACAGCTTTCTCGGCCAAGTGCCGCACATGAACCTCAAGCAGCGCTTCGCCAAAGCCCGCCGGCTGGAGCGCCCCCTGGGGCTCAACGGGGCGCTGCAACTGGCCGGCCTGCAATTCTGCGGTCAACAACACCGGGCCCTGGAAGATGCGCGCAATACGGCGCGGTTATTACCCCTGGTACTCCCAGGCTGAACGCGAGCCACGACCGCGGCGCGGCAGATGACGAACGTTGAAGCCTTGTGCATACTGGCCGGCCTTTTCCAGCCCCTTTTTTCGAGGAATCGCCCATGTTTAAAGTCAACGAGTACTTCGACGGCACCGTCAAGTCGATCGCTTTCGGCACTGCCGAAGGCCCTGCGACCATCGGCGTCATGGCTGCGGGCGAATACGAATTCGGCACGGCCCAGCGGGAAATCATGCACGTCGTCTCCGGCGCCCTGACCGTGAAACTGCCCGACAGCACCGACTGGGAAACCTTCGAGGCCGGCAGCCAGTTCAATGTACCGGCCAATAGCAAGTTCCAGCTCAAGGTCGCCGTCGACACCGCCTACCTGTGTGAATACCGCGGCTAAGCCTGTGGCGAGGGGCGGTGCGACGTTTCGCTAAATCCCCTCGCCACAAAAGCCCCGGCGTGGTATCGGGTAATGAAAAATGCCCGTGTCCAGTGGACACGGGCATTGTTTTTTCAAAAGCGGTGTTTATTCGAGCACTTCAACCGGCATACCCACTTCAAGCCAGCCATTGCTGTCATTGACCAGGTTCTGGCCGAACATCGCACCGTCCGGTGTCGAACGATACTGCTGCAGCGTGGCGAAGGGTTCGCGGTCAGGGTCGCGTTCGCCGGTTTGCGGGTCGACCGTGGTCATGATGCAGCGTGAGCAGGGCTTGACCAGCCGGAACTCCACATCGCCGATACGAATGCGCTTCCAGCCATCCTCGGCAAATGCCTCACTGCCCTCGATAACCAGGTTGGGACGAAAGCGCAGCATCTCCAAAGGGCGGCCGACCCGATCGGACACGTCCTGCAAAGAGGCCTGGCCGATCAGCAGCAAGGGGAAACCGTCCGCGAACGCCACCTTGTCGTCATCCTTGCCGTAACCGGCGGCGGTGGTGCGCGCCAGTTCCACCGGAACGTGAACCAGCCGGGTGGGCTTGCCGATGAACTCGCTGACCCAGGCCGCCGCCTCGTCACCGGCATCCGGTACGCGCAAGGTGTCGCGCCAGATGATCACACCGCGCCGTTGCTCTTCGTCAACAGGTGGCAGGGGCACATCCAGGGTGGCAAAACCTGGCGCACTGAGCGTCAGACCGCCGGCCTCATTCCACAATGCCGAGAGCTGGCTCATCTGGGGCACCGCCCGCTGGGTCAGGAAACGCCCGGTGCCCTCGTCCACCAGCATCCAGCGCCGGTCACCGTCCAGGCCCAGCTTGTCCAGGCCTATGCCTTGCAGGAGCTGGCCCTTGCCGGACTTCAACGGATAACGATACAGCGCGCTCAGCCGCAACATGGTCGACTTCCCCGGTGACGAAAAAACGCCACCTTATACGAGCCGGCCATTGAAGCAAACCATGATCAGCCTCAGTCGAGCATCAGTCGCTGGCGCACCACATCAACCAGCTTGTCCGGCTGGAATTTGGAGAGGAAGTTGTCGCAGCCGACCTTCTTGACCATCGAATCGTTGAAGCTGCCGGACAGCGAGGTGTGCAGCACCACGTAGAGCCCGCGCAAACGCGGGTCGTTGCGGATCTCGGTAGTCAGGCGATAGCCGTCCATTTCCGGCATTTCCGCGTCGGTGAAAATCATCAGTAATTTGTCGGTCATCACTTCGCCAGTATCGGCCCAGGCCTTGAGCATGTTCAGGGCTTTCAAACCGTCGCTGGCAACGTGCATCTTCACACCCAACTGACCCAGCGTATCGCGCAGTTGAGAGAGCGCGACATTGGAGTCGTCCACCAGCAGCACTTCGCGTCCGCGGGCGCGCTCCAGTACCGGATCTTCGAGCTTGTCCCGGGAAACCTTGGCGTTGTAAGGCACGATTTCGGCCAGGACTTTTTCCACGTCGATGATTTCCACCAACTGGTCGTCAACCTTGCTGATCGCCGTCAGGTAGTGCTCACGCCCGGCGCTGGTCGGGGGCGGCAAGATGGCTTCCCAGTTCATATTGACGATGCGGTCCACGCCGCCCACCAGGAACGCCTGAACCGAACGGTTGTATTCAGTGACGATAATGGTGCTGTTAGCTCCCGGCACCAGCGGACGCATACCGATGGCCTGGGACAGGTCGATCACCGGCAAGGTCTGGCCCCTCAAATTGACTACACCGCACACAAACGGATGGCGCTGCGGCATCAACGTCAGCTTCGGCAACTGCAGTACTTCCTGGACCTTGAACACGTTAATGGCGAACAACTGCCGCCCTGCCAGGCGAAACATGAGAATTTCCAGGCGATTCTCACCCACCAGTTGGGTTCGTTGATCTACTGTGTCGAGAATGCCGGCCATCTATGACTCCTGGGCTTGTTCGGATGAATCCATGAAGGAGATATCGGCCGTGCAGACGGGATCTTGACCCCTGTATAAAATCTCGCGCAGGGCATTGATGTCACATTAGCATCATGCTTTACTTGCTTCACGGATTTCATCCCCCAGCTCTGCCGCTGCGCGACCTCAGTTTGCGCACAAAGTTCCCCCGCCTAGGGGTTTCCCCTAGGGACAATCAGGTCCAACCTGATATTCCCGCTATCCAATAGCCATTAATGTGACGCCATTCTCATTGCTGAACGGAGTCAGGCCTTTGTGCGCGACCGCAGGACACCGGACTTCCAGCCATTTGGCCGATCCCGCCAGTGCAATCGTTTGCGCGCATGCCTTTGTCTACGGGCGAAAGAGTGCCTGCGGGTCTTCGTCAGTTGCCGGCCGAGAAGTCCAGCCGTTCGCCACACGCGATTTTCTTGCGTCTGACATGATGTTGTGGAGATAAGCATGCCGAACGATCGTAAAAACTGGAATCAGCGCCTTCCCGAATTTCTGATCGAGGCCGAAACGCTTTTGGCCAAGTCAGAGGAATGCCTGACCCATCTGCAGCTGATCAACGACGACAGGGACGCCATTGATTGCATGCTCAGCACCTTGCTGAAGCTGGCAAACAAGGCCGACGCCCTGGCGCTGGAAGCCATTTCAGAATTTTCGCTGCATATCCATGGCTTGCTCAGCAACGCGCAAAGTCACGTTGAATTGCATGAGCAGGCGCTGGGCGCGCTGAAGGATTGCTTCACCCTGATGGCCTGGCAACTGGAACTGGTCGATCACACCACCGGCCAGCTCAGCCTGGACAGCAGCGAACAGACCTCGTTGATCGAAGCCTTTGCCTTCCAGGTAGGCCAGAGTCCTGGCCAGACATTGCCTGCTTCGCGCCCCCTGGGTTTGGTGCCCTACTCACAAAAGCAGGCCTGAGGCCGATGAGTGCGGTTCGACCCGATGCGGCTGACACTTGGCACTTTCACGCCACCATGCTGAACGCGACCAACGAAATATGAAGTGGTACTATCTCCCGCGTCAGAGGCTTCAAGATAGTGGCATTAAGCCGCCAACTGAGGCCATCTTCGACCTGAAACGTTTATCCGTCCCGGCCTGTCAGATACGCTGACCAGCCTGCCCGCAGCGAACATTCATTGGCTCCATCCGTCATGTACGCCAGCCTCAAGTCAATCATCACCTGGCCACCCTCCCGAGAAAATGCCCGCCGTTTCACGCTGTTGTTGTGCATCTGCTCGACCCTTGGCAGCCTGCTGGCCTATCTGTTCGCCTCGACCGTCCCGTTGAGTTTGCTGGCGCTCAATAGCGCAGCCATGACCTGTGTCTGGATCCAGCATCGCCTGTCACACAAATCCATCAAGTTCCAGCCCCAGGAATTGGCCGATCGGTTGCTTGAGGTCCAGGAAAACGAGCGTCACAGGCTCAGCCGTGAATTGCATGACGATATCGGCCAGTTGCTGACCGCAGCCAAACTGCAAAGCGAATGGCTCAAGCGCCGTATTCCGGAAGAACTGCACGGCCAGTGCACGATCCTCTGCGAGACGCTGGACGAAACGCTCAATAAGGTTCGCGACGTATCAGCCATTCTCAACCCAAGACAACTGACCAGCCTGGGACTTGAAGCCAGCCTGCGCGCGCACCTGCTCAAGACGCTGGCTAATACGCCGCTGAAATGGAGCCTGGACTGCCAGCAACGCATGACCGGCATCCCTGAGGAAATGACGGTCGCCGCGTTTCGAATCACCCAGGAAGCCGTGACCAATATTTTGCGCCATGCCCAGGCGAAAAACCTGCTGGTGCGCCTGCAACGCTTGCCCGAAGGCCTGACCCTGTTGATCAGTGACGATGGCAAGGGATTCGTCCCGGCCTCCCACCCCGCTCACGAAGGACAACGCGGCATGGCCGGCATGTCGGAGCGGGTTGAACAACTGGGCGGCACCTTGAAGGTCATCAGCGAGGCCGGCAAAGGTACCCATATTGAGGCAAGCTTTCCCTGGACACCTCGCGCCCTGGAACGGGCCAGCAAGAATAAGGTTCTCCATTGATTTGTAATTTGCTTCTGATAGATGACCACTCGCTGATCAGGGCCGGTGTGCGCGCCCTGGTCATGGATCTGCCCGGATATGCCGTGATCGGCGAAGCCAGTGACGGGACGCAATTGCTGGAACTGGTTGAACGGCTGGTTCCAGATATCGTCTTGCTGGATATCTCCATGAAAGACACCTGCGGCCTGGACGCGCTGCAACAGCTCAAGCGCGTGCGTCCCCAGAGCAAAGTGCTGATTCTGTCGATGCACACCGATCCGGCGTTAATCATGCAGGCGCTGGAATCCGGAGCCCATGGCTATCTGCTCAAGGACACCACCGCCACCGAGCTGGAACACGCGCTGGAAGCGCTGCGCAACAACGAACGCTACCTGAGCCCTGCCATTGCCCACACCGTGATCAACCAGGCACTGACCCGTACCCAGAAACCGCAACCCGATCCTGGCCAAGCTCATAATCTGACCGCCCGCCAGTTGGAGATCCTGCGGCTGATCGTGCGTGGCAAGTCCACCCGGGAAATCGCCAACGGCCTGAGCTTGAGCATCAAGACCATAGAAACCCACCGGGCGCAAATCATGAAACGCCTGCAGATCCATGATGTGGCCGGACTGGTGCTGTTCGCCGTGCGCGAGCAGATCATCAGCCTGGACGATTAAGCGCCACCGAGGTACTCAGCAAAGGCGAATCGGCAGGCAGGTGAACACGCAGCGCTTTGGCCTGCACAGTGAAACGCAAACTGTCGACCTGCAACGGTTCGCCATCAAGATTGATATCCAGGCCTTGCGCGACCTTGATTTCCACCCATGGCAGGCGTGCGCGCACGAACATGTTGTCGATCCCCAGGCCACCGGCCAGCAAATCCTTCAGGGTACTGACCACCTCCTGAGGCGCCGGCAGGACACTGATGTCCAGCAATCCATCATCGACCAGCGCCTCAGGGCACAGTACATGCCCCCCTCCGGCCTGCCGGCCATTGCCGATGCCCAGCGCCAGCAAATCGCCCTGCCAGTGGAAATCCGGGCCCTGCAGCTCACCGTAGGCCGCACTCAGCTCACTGAAACGTGATAAACCGGTGAACAAATAGGCGGCGCCACCCAAGACCTTTTTCAAGTCCTCGGAGGTGTTCGCCGTCACTTGGCTGCCAAAACCGCCCGTGGCCATATTCAGGAAGATCTGACCGCCCACTTCGCCCAAATCGATAGCCTGGGGCGTCACATCCAGCAGATCCAGGGCCTGCTCCGGCTCCAGCGGGATACCGGCGGCACGGGCAAAGTCATTGGCCGTACCCAGCGGCAGCAATACCAGGCTCACCTCACTCGATTTACGCACGATCGCCTCGGCGATATCACGCAAGGTCCCGTCCCCACCGCCGGCGATCAGCGTCGTGTAACCGGCATCCAGCGCCTCATCGACACAGCGTCGGGCATCGCCGGCCTCCCACGTCACTCGGACCGCAAGGTCCCAGCCCTGCTTGCGCTTGAGCATCACTGCGGCGCGAACCTCATCGTTGAGCGCTTGCTTGCCATGCAAAATCAACAGCGCCTTGCCTTTGCTCATTGTTATCTCCGTCATGGGAAGGTTCAGAGAATGGGACCACTCACACGGCCGAAAAAGCCCGGACCGATTCAAATTAAATAAAAGACTGCGCCGCGCGCCCATGGGGAAAACCGGAGGACAGCCTCGCCGTCCACTTCTCGACTCGAAGAATTTTCTTACAAGAACTGGCGAATCAGCTCAATTGACCCGTCAACGGTATTGAGACACTTTGGTGCTCTGTTGTGCTGGATCGTTTAAATGCTCATTACACAAGGATGTCTTAACCCATGGATGGATACATCACGGCCCGCAGGGGCCGGAACAGTGGTTCGAACAGTTATGGCCAAGGGGATGAAGCGCCCCATGCATAACCATAAATACAAGCTGTCGCCCCGGCAGCTCGCATCATTTGGAAGCGAACAGGCCAACGTTCAAAACGAATGCAAAAGTTGCAGTAATCCCGCAGGAGGAATTGATTTGGAACCGCGCGTCGTTGAACTGGAAACCCACCTTAAATACATCCGTAAAGACATGGATGAAATCCGAACCGATGTGAAGGTCATCCGCCACAGGCTCGCCTATTCAGCAGGCGCAGCAGCGGTGGTCTTTGGCCTGCTGGGCTGGATTGCGAACAGTCGATTCGATCAACTGGTCATGCTGCTCTCGCGATAAAGCCGATGGGCATGAAAAGCCCGAGCACTCGACTCGGGCCGGATACTCCCACTGCCGCAGCGCTAGCCCAGGACCTCGCTCAAGGGAATAAAACCCACTTCGTCGCCTTCGACCAGGGTTCGCCCCTCAAGCACCTCAACCAGTCCTTCAGCCCAGGCCGCGCTGCGCAGCACACCGGAGCTTTGATTGCGGTAGATGATCGCCCGACCGTTCTCGAGGCGACCTCGCAAGTATTCTCGTCGACCGCCTGCCTTCGGCCAGTCGAAGCCAGCCGGTACCTTGAACTTGAGCGGCGTTACCGCCTGAACACCCTGGCGGCGTAACAAGTAAGGCCGGGCTAACAATGCGAACGTCACCAAGGTCGAGGCAGGGTTTCCGGGCAGGCCGATCACAGGCACACCACGAAAATGCCCGAACGTCAGCGGTTTCCCAGGCTTGATGGCAAGCTTCCAGAGCGCGAGTTCACCCTCTTCGCGCAAGGCGGTCCCCAGGAAGTCAGCCTCCCCCACCGATACGCCGCCAGTGGACAGGATCAGATCGACATCCGACAACTGCCCCAGACGCTGGCGGGTGGCGGGCAAGTCGTCGGGCAGAATACCTGCGTCGACCACCTCACAACCCAGCTGCTGCAACCAGCCACAGAGCAGTACGCGATTGCTGTTATAGATCTGGCCAGGGCCCAGCGCCTGACCTGGCTCTACCAGTTCGTCACCGGTGGAGAGCACTGCAACACGCACCTTGCGCACCACCTCCAGCGACGCGCAGCCAAGAGACGCCGCCAGCCCCAGTTCAATCGGCCCCAGGCGAGTACCGCAGGAAAGAACCGTTTCTCCGACAGTTGTCTCCTGCCCCTGCGGGCGGATGTTTTGCCCGCTCACCATGGGCTCGGTAAAGCGTACGCGCAGGTCATCTTCAACCACGGCGTTTTCCTGCATCTCGACGCAGTCAGCGCCGGCAGGGACAGGCGCTCCGGTGAAGATCCGTGCACAGGTTCCTGCAGCCAGCGGCTCCGGGGCCTGGCCGGCGAAAATTCGCTGACTGACCACCAGCGGCTCACCTGTGCAGTCAGCCAGCCGCAACGCGTAGCCGTCCATGGCGCTGTTGGGCCATGGCGGCAAATCAAGGGTCGATACCAGATCTTCTGCAAGCACCCGGCCTTGCGCCGCGGCCAAAGGCAAACGTTCACGCTGGACAATCGGCGTAGCCGCCGCCATCTCGAGCAAACGCTCCAACGCCACCTCCACGGCCATCAAGGCACCGGCCTTGCCCGGTTTACCCACGGGATTCACAAGGCGCTGCCTGTTTCAGATGGGCCACGAAGTTACACGGACGATGCCGCGCATCCAGTTGCTCGGCCAGTATCCCGTCCCAGCCAGTACGCACCGCGTTGGTTGAGCCAGGCAGGCAACAAACCAGCGTGCCATTGGCCAGACCTGCCAGCGCCCGAGACTGGACGGTGGAAGTGCCGATGTCCGCCACCGATATTTGGCGAAACAGTTCACCGAAGCCGTCGACCTGTTTGTCCAGCAGGCACGCGACGGCTTCCGGAGTGCTGTCGCGCCCCGTGAAACCGGTGCCGCCAGTAATCAGCACCACTTGCACCACGTCCTCGGCGATCCAGTTCGCGACTTGCGCGCGGATCTTGTACAAATCATCTTTGAGCAGAACCCGCGCCGCCAGGTTGTGACCGGCCGCCGTGAGCCGATCGACAAAGACCTGCCCCGACGTATCGGTTTCAAGGGTGCGGGTATCACTGACTGTCAGCACCGCGATATTGAGCGGCACGAAAGGTACATCAGCCTTGGCTTTCATAGGCTCGTCCAGTTGTAGAGGAAACAGCCCGGTGTTATATCACAGCGCTTCATTTTTTCGCCCGTGCGGAGACACACCATGACCTCGAATACTTCCCCGCCATCATGCTCCATCCTGCTGCTGGCGGGGGGGCGCGGACAACGCATGGGCGGGCAGGACAAGGGCCTGTTGCAGTGGCAGGGCGAACCGTTGATCGCTCATCTGCATCGACAGACGCGCGCACTGAGCGACGACCTGATTATCTCCTGCAACCGCAATCCGGAACGCTATGCGCTGTATGCCGATCAATTGGTGCATGACGATGAAGGGGGCTTCCCCGGTCCGTTGGCAGGCATCCGGGCGGGCCTCAAGGTGGCACGATACCCTTCTCTGCTGGTGCTGCCGTGTGATGTACCGCAGATCGACTCCAGCCTGCTCGACAGCATGCTCAGCGAGGCGAGCCAGCATCCCGACAAGCCACTGATGGTACGTCATGGTGAACATTGGGAACCGTTGCTGTGCGTCATTCCTGTGGCGCTGGCCCCGGCTTTCGAACAGGCCTGGAGCGAAGGCGAACGCAGCCCGGGCCGCATCATGCGGGCGTTGCATGCGACTGCACTGCAATGCCCTGCCAACGATATTCGCTTGGCAAATCTGAACACGCCGGAACTGCTCAGCGGCCACAAAGGTGTGTCAGATTGACACTAGCCAGGAACTTGCGCGCGCTGTATACGTCTGAAGGTCAGTAACTTGAAGAATCCTATTTCGGAGAAACACCATGACTCAACGGACCCTCGCCACTTTCATGCTCGCACTGGGCCTCGCCACTCTCGCCGGGTGCGCATCGCCAACAGTGATTACCTTGAATGACGGTCGCGAAATCCAGGCCGTCGACACCCCCGAGTACGACGAAGACACCGGCTTCTACGAATTCGAGCAACTGGACGGTAAAGAGACTCGCGTGAACAAGGATCAGGTTCGTACCGTTAAAGACCTGTAACCTTCAACGCCACAGCCAGCTACAGAAAAGCCCGCGATACTTGCGGGCTTTTTGATGCCTGTTCGAAAGTCAGCTCCGATCACCACTGCAAGCTGATATCGCTTTGAAAAGCACGTTCCTGGCCGGTGACAGGATCGATAAAACTCAACCCCTGGGCCAGCAGCTTGAGCGGGTTGGCGTAATCGTCCTCCACGTCCCGCAGCACGTCCGGGTAGAACGGATCGTTACAGATAGCCGCCCCGAGGGCATTCATATGCACTCGCAACTGGTGCTTCTTGCCCGTGACCGGAGACAGACCGTAGCGCCACAACTCGCCGTTCTTTTCCAGGACTTCGATGGCCGTTTCGGTATTGGGCTCGCCCGGCCCTTCCTGCATCCGGAAGAACGGCTCGCCATCGATCATTCGGCTCTTATGCACCCGAGGGAAGGTCATCTGAGGTAACGCAGGGGCTATGGCCTGGTAGCGTTTCTCGATTTTGCGCGTTGGAAACAGCGACTGATAAGCCGAACGGGTCTGCGGGTTGGCTGAAAACAGCACCAGCCCCGCCGTATGCCGGTCGATACGGTGCAAGGGCACCAGATGGGGATTGTCCAGACGTCGGATCAGACGTCGCAACAGGGTCTGCTCGACATACTCGCCCGCTGGAGTGACAGGCAGAAAATGCGGCTTGTCTGCTACCACCAGATGTTCGTCGGCATACAGAATCGATTCCACGACCGGGATCGGCTTCTCGTCAGGCACCTCACGAAAGTAGTGGATGCGCAGGCCTTCCCGGTACGGCAGGTCGGCAGCAATGGCCCTGCCCTCGCCGTCCAATACCCGCCCCCGGGTGATGCGGTCCAGCCACTGCTCGCGACTGATGGTGCTGAAATGCTCGCACAGGCACTCCAGCACCGTCTGCCAGGAGCCGGGCGGAAGATACAAGGTACTGGCCTGATGGTGAGCGGCGCAAAATGATGACCGGGACATTGAAAACTCTAATCTTTTGGCAGGGCGGCATTATCCGCCAGCCGCGCATGTCAGCCCAGCAATGATTGCTTCACGCCGGGATCGACGTCGTCTTTGCTGCCGCTTCAGTGAACTCTTTCAGCCAGCGCAGCACCTCCACCGCCTCCCAGCGACCCGGATCGTACAATGCATACAACAGGCCCTGGTAACCCACCACATCCAGTTGCTTGTGGTAGCCGGCACGCTGGAACAGTGCTTCGATCTCGGCGAAGCAGGTGTTGAAATGCAGTTTGTTGAAGGGCGTCTTGCCTTCGGTTACCAGCCCGTCCAGGCGCAACTCCTGGACCGCCTCGCGCACAACGTCCACGGACATCCTGTTCACGCTGTTTTTCAGTTGTTCGACATTGACCAAGGGACGCACTCCAGATAACTGTATGGGCATACAGTAACCGAAGAAGGGAGTTTTCGCCAATGGCAGTGCCTGGATTCGACGTATGGCAGGCTTCAACTCAGGAAAGCGGCGACCTGATCAGCATCATCGAAAGGCCAATCCAGTTCCGCGCCCGTATCGATCCGGCGCAGGACCGGGATTCGCAGCCCATAACGTTCGGACAAAACCTCGCTCTCGGCGATATCCACCAGCTCCACCAACAATCCATGCTCGACGAAAGACATCAATACACCTTCGGCAACTTCACAAAGATGACAACCCAGGGTGCCGAACAACTGGCATTCAGGAGGCATGGCAGGTAGACCCACTAAAGAGAGACGGTCATTCTAGGCCCACCCTGCAAAACCGTCGAGCCAGGTAGAAAATCTGACAGTGCTTCGGTAAAACGCTGGTGCAAATCATTGAGCGCCAATACTTTTCCGGCAATGCCCGGCGCTTTTTTTCCTTCTACACGCTGTGTGGCGCAAACCTTGAAACGGAGTACCCCTTGTTTGCCAATCTGCTGATCATTCTTGCCTCGTCCCTGGTGGTCATCGCCCTGTTCAGGCGACTGCGCCTGCCGCCGGTACTGGGTTATCTGTGTGTCGGGTTGGCGGTCGGCCCCACCGCCCTGGACTGGGTGAACGACAGCGAAGAACTGCCAGACCTGGCCGAGCTCGGGGTGGTTTTCCTGTTGTTCTCGCTGGGGCTGGAGTTCTCCCTGGCGAAGATGATCGAACTGCGCAGGGTCGTGTTCGGCCTTGGCAGCCTGCAGGTGCTGTGCTCAGGGATACTGCTGGGCAGTCTGCTGCTACTCTTCGGCGCCCCGCCTGTCGCGGCCATGCTGCTCGGCGCCGGGCTGGCCTTGTCCTCCACCGCTATTGTCAGCAAGGAGCTGACCAGCCTGGGGGAAATATTCAGCAGCCATGGCCAGAACGCAATCGGTGTGCTGCTGTTTCAGGATGTCGTCGCGGTGTTGCTGTTGACCCTCGTCCCCGTGTTCGCCGGCAGCAGCGAGCAACCATGGTACTGGGCGTTGCCCCTGACCCTGGGCAAGACCCTGGTGCTGTTCGGCGGTTTACTGCTGGCCAGTCGTCTGCTGCTGCCACGGCTGTTCCATGAAGTGGCCGAATCCCGGTCCGCTGAGCTGTTCGTGCTGCTGGCCCTGGTGATCGTATTGCTGACAGCGTGGCTGACCCATCTGCTGGGTCTGTCACCGGCCCTCGGGGCGTTTCTGGCGGGCATGTTGTTGGGGGAAAGCCATTACCGACATCAGATCGAGGCAGACATACGGCCGTTCCGCGACATTCTGCTGGGGCTGTTTTTCGTCAGCATCGGCATGCTGATCGATCTGCAGTTGTTTGTGGAGGACGGCTTGCTGATCCTCGGCTTGACCCTGGGATTGATGCTTATCAAAGGCTGCGTGGTCGCAGTGCTGGTGAAATGGCAAGGGGACGACGGCGAAACCTCCTGGCGTAGTGGCCTGGCCCTGGCCCAGGGCGGCGAATTCTGTTTTGCCCTGATGGCACTGATGCAGCAGAACCGCCTCATGCCCGCCGACATCAGCGGCCTGCTGCTGGCAGCGACCTTCTGCTCGATGCTGCTGACGCCACTGCTGTTGCGTGCCGCGCCGCGCATTGCTGCCCGCCTGCACCGCAAACCCAACGAAGAGGCACAGCTGGACCAGATAAGCGCACTCAACGCCGATTTGTCGGGTCATGTAGTCATTTGCGGGTATGGTCGCGTCGGCCAGTCAATCGGCAGGTTTCTACGCAGGGAACACCAGGCGTTCGTGGCCCTGGACGACGATCCAGTCATCATTCAGGAAGCCAGCGTCGGGGAAAGCTGCGTGCACTATGGAGATTCACGCCGGGGCGACCTGCTGGCCGCCGTCGGACTGAGTCGCGCCAAGCTGCTGGTGATCGCCGTGGACAAAACCGACATCGCCATCAGCGTGCTCAAGGAAGCCCGCCGGCTCAATCCCCAGGTGCCGATTCTGGTGCGTACCCGCGATGACAGCCAATTGGCGGAGTTGCAGGCTGCCGGGGCCAGCGAAGTGGTCCCGGAGCTGCTGGAGTCAAGCCTGATGCTGGCCTCCCACGCCCTGATCATGCTCGGGCTGCCGAACCAGCAGGTCCAGCAGCATGTGGATCAGGTCCGCCACGACCGCTATCGCTTGCTACACGGTTTTTATCCTGGGAATCAGGACAAAGAGCCTTAGGATCAGTCCTGACTGACCGCGCCGATCTTGTGGATCGAAAGGTCGGCGCCGTAATACTCCTGCTCCTGAGTCAGCCGCAGTCCCACCACAGCCTTGATCGCACCATAGACCGCGAACCCGCCGCACAGGGCAACGACAACGCCCAGCGTGGTGCCGATCAGTTGGCTGATCAAACTGACCCCGCCCAGGCCGCCCAGAGCGCTCTGGCCGAAGATCCCGCAAGCAATGCCGCCCCAGACACCACACAACCCGTGGAGCGGCCAGACACCGAGCACATCGTCGATCTTCCACTTGCCCTGGGCCGCGGTGAAAAACCAGACAAACAAGGCACCGGCGATAGCTCCGGTCACGAGTGCGCCGATCGGGTGCATCAGGTCCGAACCGGCACAGACCGCTACCAGCCCGGCCAACGGACCGTTGTGCAGAAAGCCGGGGTCATTGCGTCCGACGACCAACGCCGCCACGGTCCCGCCGACCATGGCCATCAATGAATTGATCGCCACCAACCCGCTCACCGCCGGCAGCGTCTGGGCGCTCATCACGTTGAAGCCGAACCAGCCGACAATCAGGATCCACGACCCCAAGGCCAGGAAAGGAATACTCGATGGCGCGAACGCCACCAGGCGACCGTCGCGGTAACGGCCGTTACGCGGCCCCAGCAAGAGCACGGCCGCCAGCGCCAGCCATCCGCCCATGGCATGCACGACCACCGAACCGGCAAAATCATGAAAGCCGGCGCCGAACTGGGCTTGCAACCAGGCCTGCAGGCCGAAATTGCCGTTCCAGACCACGCCTTCGAAGAATGGATACACAAACGCGACGATCAACACCGTGGCACACAACTGAGGGGCAAATCGGGCACGCTCGGCAATACCGCCGGAAATGATCGCCGGGATCGCGGCGGCGAACGTCAACAGGAAGAAAAACTTCACCAGGCTGTAACCATGATCGACGTTGAGCGCCGCAGCAGGTTGCAGGAAGGTCACGCCGTAGGAAACCCAGTAGCCCACGAAGAAATAGGCCAGGGTGGAGACGGCGAAATCACTGAGAATTTTCGACAGTGCATTGACCTGGTTCTTCTGTCGGACAGTTCCCACTTCAAGGAACGCGAAACCGGCGTGCATCGCCAGAACCATGACCGCACCGAGCAAAATGAACAGCGTGTTGGAGCTGTGGACCAGAGTGTCCACAGCGCTTTGCATATTTTCCATGGTTGGCAGACCTGAAAAGTTGAAAAAAGCACCAAACCGGTTCGCTCGCCCTTACGACGCACCAAGTCGAGACATCTCATCGGACTACCGAAAAATCGATGAACCGAATGAGTGCACAAAAAATCGACAATGCGGTATTGCGCTTGGAGTGCTTCGCGGATTTTGTTTTTCTGGGTTAAGGTTTTGCGGGCTGACGCCCAGCTTCAGCGCACAGGCGCAGGGGGACGCACCAGTACATGGCAAAACCCTGAGCAAAAGTTGTACCAGTCAGTTTCACTGAACCTTCCGGTATGGCTCATACTCGAACGCTTCAGACGTCACTTACGGAGATTCCCCCATGGCCAGAACCCAGGCAAAGACTGCTCAAGAAATCCTGAAGGAAGATTTTCAGACGCTGGTCAGCGACACCGAACGGCTGTTGGATCACACCGCGACACTGGCTGGCGACCAGGCCGATGAGCTGCGCAGTCAGATCCATGAAACCCTTCTGCGCGCCCGCGAGACCCTGAAGTTGACCGAAGACTCGGTGCGTGAGCGCGGCCAGGCGGCGGTGATCGCCACCGAGGAATACGTTCAGGCCAATCCTTGGCAATCCGTCGGCATCGCAGCCGGCGTGGGCTTTCTGATCGGCCTGCTGGCGACACGGCGCTAATGATGGGCATTGACGAATCCGGCTCGTCCGAAGCGGGCACACAACCTACAGCACGCCGCCTGGGCGCCGCGTTCCTTGGCTTGCTGCACAGTCATGTCGAATTGTTCGGCATCGAATTGCAGGAACAGAAAGCACGCACAGTCAGCCTGTTGTTGTTCGCCGGGCTGGCGCTGGTATTTGCGTTGTTGCTACTGGTGGGGCTGTCGGCGCTGGTACTGATCCTGGTATGGGATACCTATCGTCTGGCGGGGATTATTGGCTTGTGCCTGTTTTATCTGCTGGCCGCCCTGTTCTGCGGCCTGCGACTCAAAGCAGCGATCTATGACGAGTCCTCCCCTTTCCATGCCACTTTGGAAGAATTGGCCAACGACCGGGAGCGCCTGTTGCCATGAGCCTGCCTGATATTCCTCAAGCCCGGACCCGCCAGGAAATGCGCAAGGCGCTGGTACGTCTGCGCATGGAAATGCACCGACAGGAAATCCGCCAGGAAACCCGTCAACTGTTGCAACCTCTGCAGCGGGTGCGCGGTTTCACGCAGAGTTGGCACGAGGGCTTCGGCATCAAGCACGCCCCGCTCTGGGGCGTGGCGGCGGTGTCCTTGCTCGGTTTTCTCACCGGCAAACGGACCCGTAGCGGCCGCACCAGCAGCCTGACGGGACTGATCCGGCTGGCAACGACCCTGCTGCCGCTCATCAAGCTGGCCAAAAGTGTGCGCAAACCCTGACGCAGCAATAGCCCATAGGCCTTGCGAGGTGCCCCGCGAACCGCGAAGCTAGGACATCGACCTTATCAAACGGAGCAACCAGCCTTGGATTGGCACACCCTGCTGACTCGCGAGCGCCTCGGAAAAACGCTGCACAGCCCGGAAGAGTTGGGCCGCAGCCCGTTCCACAAAGACCATGACCGCATCATTTTTTCCGGCGCGTTCCGGCGCCTGGGACGCAAGACCCAGGTGCATCCGGTCTCCAGCAACGACCACATCCACACACGCCTGACCCATTCGCTGGAAGTCAGTTGCGTCGGACGCTCCCTGGGCATGCGCGTGGGAGAAACCATCCGCAGCGCCCTGCCTGAGTGGTGCGAGCCAAGTGACCTGGGCATGGTGGTGCAATCGGCCTGCCTGGCCCATGACATCGGCAACCCGCCATTCGGTCATTCCGGTGAAGACGCCATCCGCTATTGGTTCCAGCAGGCCGCAGGCCGCGGTTGGCTCGACGCCATGACCGAGGCCGAGCGCAACGACTTTCTCAATTTCGAAGGCAACGCCCAGGGGTTCCGGGTGCTCACCCAGCTTGAATATCACCAGTTCGACGGTGGTACGCGGTTGACCTATGCCACCCTCGGTACTTACCTCAAATACCCCTGGACCGCCCGTCACGCGGACTCTCTGGGCTACAAGAAGCACAAGTTCGGTTGCTACCAGAGCGAACTGCCGTTGCTGGAACAGATCGCCCACAAGCTCGGCCTGCCTCAGCTCGAAGACCAGCGCTGGGCACGGCATCCGCTCGTTTACCTGATGGAAGCCGCCGATGACATCTGCTACGCGCTGATCGACCTCGAAGACGGCGTGGAAATGGAGCTGCTGGAATACCCGCAAGTGGAGTCGCTGCTTCTGGACCTGGTGGGCGACGATCTCCCGGACACTTACCGTCAACTCGGACCACTGGACTCGCGAAGACGCAAACTGGCGATCCTGCGGGGCAAGGCCATCGAACATCTGACCAACGCCGCAGCCAGGGCTTTCGTCGAGCAGCAGCAAGCGTTGCTGGCCGGTACGCTGCCAGGGGACCTGGTGGAACACATGCATGGCCCAGCCAAACGTTGCGTATTGAATGCCAAGGACATGGCGCGCAAGAAGATCTTCCAGGACAAGCGCAAGACCCTGCATGAGATCGGCGCCTACACCACGCTGGAAATCCTGCTCAACGGATTTTGCGGCGCCGCCCTGGAGCAACATGGCGGTCGCACGCCTTCGTTCAAGAATCGGCGAATTCTCGACCTGCTGGGTAACAACGCGCCCGATCCGAACGGTTCGTTGCATGGTGCATTCTTGCGGATGATCGATTTTATCGCCGGGATGACCGACAGCTACGCCAGCGAAATGGCTCAGGAAATGACGGGCCGTACTCGCCAATGAGAGGGCGTCGGCGGCGAGCCTGGATGCGCATTGAGGTTTGGCAGGCCCGCCCCACGGGGCGGGGTAAACGGCAATGAAGCGTCGTACTCGTTTCTGAAAAGTCGATGACCTGCCATTTAATACTGAATAAAACCCTTGCTCTATTTGTTTGTATAAACAACATCCTGAAAGAAATCTCCCCTTCAAAACGGGCAATAATTCCCCTTCCTAGTTCATTCACCTACTAAAAACCCAATCACACCGTAGTACCCCGCCTCTTTTTTTGTAGGAAACTTCTGAAATTGAATATGTATGCCTGTCTCCTCATACGACCCCGGCATTAACTGGGCTAAGGTGCGCGCTTTATTAAGCTCGTAGGGACTTTATTCATGAACTCCGTTTTCATTGTCGACGACCACCCGGTCATCCGCCTCGCCGTTCGCATGCTCCTGGAGCATGAGGGCTATAAAGTCGTAGGGGAAACTGACAACGGTGTGGATGCGATGCAAATGGTGCGCGAATGCATGCCGGACCTGGTCATTCTGGACATCAGCATCCCCAGGCTTGACGGGCTGGAAATTCTCTCACGGTTCAACGCCATGACCACGCCCCTTAAAACATTGGTGCTCACCGCTCAGTCCCCAACGCTTTTCGGTATCCGGTGCATGCAATCCGGTGCCTCGGGATACGTTTGTAAACAGGAAGACCTCAGCGAGCTGGTCAGCGCAATCAAGGCCGTTTTGTCCGGTTATAACTATTTCCCCAGCCAGGCACTGAACCCGGTCCGCCAGGATGATCCTCGCAGCATAGAGCTGGATTTGTTCAAGAGCGTCAATGACCGAGAGTTGATGGTGCTGCAACTTTTTGCTCAGGGCCGCACCAATAAGGAAATAGCCAAAGGTATGTTTCTCAGTAATAAGACCGTCAGCACTTACAAAAAAAGATTGATGCAAAAACTCAAGGTCAAATCCCTGGTAGAACTGATTGAAATGGCGAAGCGCAACGCGCTGGTGTGAGAAAAGACCGGATGCTCAAATGCATAAGTAGATGCCTCCTGCTATTAAGCGCGGGGTTATATGCGCACGTCCTCATGGCGACGCCGGGCACGCCCGAGCACTACACGCTTTTGGGTCGTTCGACGGCGGCTCATGTCGAGGTCCTGCTGGATGACGCTCACCGTAGCCTGTTACAGGACCGGCAGGAATTGGTACTGGGAACGTCTGCCCCTGATTATCCGCCCTTCGATCTGTCCACCAGCGGGCAAGACTACGAGGGCATGACTGCCGACTACGCCGGCGTCATCGCCAGGGCGATCGGTCTGCCAATGCGGGTTTTGCGTTTCGCTTCCCGGGACGAGGCCATTGCTGCCCTCAAGAATGGAAAAATCGACCTGCTCGGCACCGCCAATGGTTTCGAAGCTCGCACCCCCGGCATTGTGCTATCGACCCCTTATGCAGTGGACCAGCCCGTTCTCGTCACCCGGACGAATGAAAGCCGTTCCCTGACCGAAGATCTCCAGGGATTGCGGCTGAGCATGGTTTATCACTACCTGCCGCTGCGGGAAATCGAAAAGCTTTACCCCAAGGCAATCATCAGCACCTACCCCTCCTACCAGAACGCCATAAACGCCGTCGCTTTCGGCCAGGCGGATGTCTTTCTCGGCGATACCATTTCCACCCACTACATGATCAGCAAGGGTTACCTGAGCAACATCCGCATGGCCAGCTTCGGCAAGCATGAGTCCTATGGATTCGGTTTCGCGGTTCGAAGTCACGATACCCGGCTGCTGGAGGCCATCAATGCCACGCTGAACCAGATTTCCATCACCGAGCAAGCGGCCATTTCCAAACGCTGGAGCGCTGGCAGCGACTTGTATCTCACAGAACACAAGATACAACTGACCGCCCGGGAGCAACGCTGGCTGGCACGGCACCCGGTGGTGCGAGTCGTGGTCAACGAAACCGCGGCGCCCTTCACTTTTTTCGACTCCGATGGTGACTTTCGCGGCATCAGTGCCGACCTGCTGGAGCTGATCCGGTTGCGCACCGGCATCCGCCTGGAGATCCAGCGCACTCAGAATGACAGCGAAATGATTGCCGCGGTCCTGAACGGTCAGGCCGACATGATTGCAGCGCTTTTGCCGAGCAGCGCGCGGCAGCAACAGTTGAAGTTCAGCCGCCCCTACGTCGACAGCTCATTCGTCCTGCTGACCCGCAAGCAATCTGACACCCCGGCAACCCTCGACCAGTTCGGCGACCGAAGCCTGGCCATCACTCAAGGCAATCCGGTCATTGAATGGCTACGCAGCCAGTATCCGGACATCAAGATCATCGAAACCGACGACCCTTTCCATGCCGTTGAAATGCTCGCCAAGGGCCAGATCGATGGCAGCGTGAACTCTCTGGTCATGGCCAACTACTTCATCTCGTCGCACTCGTTGCGAGACACCTTGCAAATCAGCAGCACCGTAGGAACCCGCCAGGCCATGTTCTCGTTGGCCACTGCCAAAGACGCCGTGGAGCTGAACTCCATTCTCGACAAAGCCCTCACCAGCATCGACCCGGACGAACTGGGCGTGATCAATAATCGTTGGCGAGGTTACGTGTCGGCATCGGAACACGTGTGGCGCACCTATAACCGCCTGTTTTTTCAGATCGTCGCCGGCGTCGGCCTCTTGTTGCTGCTATCGCTGGCATGGAATGCCTACATGCAGCGCCAGATCAGGCAACGTCAACGGGCGGAGCTGGCCCTCAATGACCAGCTTGAGTTCATGCACTCACTGCTCAACGGCACCCCTCACCCGATCTACGTCAGAGATCGCAACGGTTTCCTGCAAAGTTGCAATGACAGTTACCTGCAGACGTTCAACGTGAAACGCGAAGAGGTCATCGGCAAGAACGTCATGCCTGGGTCCATGAGCAATGCTTTCGAAGCGCAGGAGTACCAGGCGGACTATCAGCGGGTCATGGCCGAAGGCACTCCGCTGGTCCTGGATCGCCCGTTACATATCGGGGCTGACAAGCTGACCATCTACCATTGGATTCTCCCCTATCGCAACTCAAACGCCGAAGTACAGGGCATCATTGGCGGCTGGATCGACATCAGCGAACGACGCCAGCTGTTCGACGAACTGCGCGCCGCCAAGGAGCGGGCCGACAATGCGAACCGCGCCAAAAGCACGTTTCTGGCGACCATGAGCCATGAGATCCGCACCCCCATGAACGCGGTGATCGGCATGCTGGAGCTGGCTTTGAAACATGCCGACAAGGGCCATCTGGACCGTTCGACCATAGAAGTGGCGTATGAATCGGCTTCCGGCATGCTCGAGCTGATCGGCGACATCCTAGACATTGCACGGATCGAGTCAGGTCACCTGAGCCTGGCGCCCGAGCGGGTCAATCTCAGGGCCTTGCTGCAATCGGTCATACGGGTTTTCGAAGGCGTTGCTCGACAGAAGAACCTGGCATTGTCGCTGCTGTTCGACCCGGCCGAAGGCAACCCGGACGTCCTGATAGACCCCTTGCGATTCAAACAGGTGCTCTCGAACCTGATCAGCAATGCCCTCAAATTTACCGAACAGGGTCAAGTTCAAATCAAGGTCCAACTGTCTCCGGCCGCCCCGGATGACACCCTGCACATGCAACTGGAGGTCAGCGACAGCGGCATCGGCATCAGTGCGGCAGACCTGCAACGTCTGTTCGAGCCGTTTTCCCAGGTCGACAACACCGGCCGGATGGCGCGAACGGGCGCAGGACTTGGCCTGGTGATCAGTCGCAACCTGTGTCAGATGATGGGCGGCAGTCTGCACATGAGCAGTGAGCCGGGCGTCGGCACCCGGGTCCAGATTTCACTGCAACTGACTACCCTGGCGCCCACCACGGTTTGCGTGCTCCCGGAACCTGTCGTTGAAACGGCCACGGCCGCCTTGAGCGTTCTGGTCGTGGATGACCATCCGGCCAATCGCTTGTTGATGTCGCAGCAACTGGAGTACCTGGGTCATCACCATCAGGTCGCCCATGATGGCGCACAAGGACTCAAAGCCTGGCATGAAGGGGATTTCGACCTGGTCATCGCCGATTGCAACATGCCCATCATGAGTGGCTACGAACTGGCCAGTTCGATTCGTCGCCATGAGTGCGAACGCGAACTGCCGCGCTGCACCATCCTGGGGTTTACCGCCAACGCACAACCGGAGGAAAAACAACGCTGCCAGGACGCCGGAATGGACGACTGCCTGTTCAAACCGATCAGCCTGAGCGCCCTGAGCCAGTGGATGAAAACAGTCAGATCCACCAGCCGGCCCAAGACTTTCAATGTGCAAAGCTTGCAGACCTTGACCGGTGGCAACCCCTTGTCCATCCGGCGCCTGTTGGAAGAACTGCTCAGCAGCAATCGCTCGGACCGCCGGGAGTTGCTCGATATTGCCCGCAGTGGGGACCGACAGGCACTGACCGAGGCCGCGCACAAAATAAAAGGCGTCGCCCGAATCGTGCAGGCGACCTCGTTGATACAAAGATGTGAGGCGCTGGAACACGCCTGCCACCAGGCACAGGGTGCGCAACCCATTGGCGAATGTACCGAGGCGCTCGACCAGGCCATGACCGAACTGGAGCGCGCCCTGGAAACAGAGATCGCCAAGGCAAAATAATCCAGCGTTTACTATGCTGATCGCTCAGCAGTGCGCACCAGGGGCGTTCTCGATTGGTTTCCCCCGGCGCGGCAGGGAATGAGTTGGGAACGCCCACCAACACTTGGAGTGACTGCAATGCCCAGCGCACCGCGTCCGCAACAACGCCGGTTCCCCTTGCACGTACACATCAGCGTGATGTTTACGTTGCTCCTGCTGCTGACCGGTGTGGTGCTAGGCATTTTCAACTATCGCCAGACCACGCAAATCATCCTGTCCAGCAGTGAAAAACTGTTCAACCGCATCGAGCAGGACGTACGCCTGGATTTGTATGACACCTATGAACCCATCCGCCACCTGTTGGGTCTGCTAGCCGATTACCCGGCGACACGTGAACCCAGGATCGCTCAGCGCCTGGCCCTGCTCGCCCCCTTCAGCCAGGCGCTGCGGGACAACCCGAACCTGGCGTCGCTGTACCTGGGCGACAGCAATGGCGACTTCCTGATGGTCCGTCCCTTGCGTACCGAAGCCCTGAAGACCGCGCTGAAAGCACCGGCCAACGCGGCCTACCAGGTCTGGACCGTGGATAGGACAGCTACCCCCGGCCAGGTTCGTGCCCAGTCGCTGTTCTACGACCAGAGCCTGACGCTCGTCAGCCGTCAGGACATTGCCGACGAATCCTACGATCCGCGCAACCGAGGCTGGTTTCGCAGCGCGCTGGGAAGCGCCGAGCAAATCACCACCGAACCCTACGTATTCTTCTCCACCCAAAACCTGGGCACCACCCTCGCCCGGCGCAGTGGCGAACAGGCGGTCATCGCTGCCGACCTGACCCTGGCGTCCCTGTCCCAGACCCTGGCCAAGCACAGGGTGACCGCCGGCACCGAAATTGTGCTGCTCGACCCCCAGGGCAATACAGTCGCCTACCCCGACAGTCATCGGCTGATCACCGACACCCAGTCGGCACGCCTGATCAAGGCCCGCGACCTCAGCCCGGCCATCGCCGCCGCACTCGACGACAACACCGACACCCCACGCCTGGAGGCTGGTGGACGCCAATGGATCGTTTCGCGCAGCCACATGCAGGAAGGCGGGCCGCAGGGCCTGGAACTGGCGTTGCTGGTCCCTGAGGATGAGTTGCTGGCCGATGCCTATCGCATGCGCTGGCAAGGCGCACTGATTACCCTCGCCACTCTGCTCCTGTGCCTGCCCCTGGGCTGGTTGACCTCCAGGATTCTGGTCAAGCCCCTGCGCGCACTGGTGCAGGAGGCGGACGCCATTCGCAGCTTCGATTTCAACTACCCGGTGTCCCGTCGCTCCCCCGTGCTGGAGGTCGATCAGTTGGGCGTCTCGATGGCGCGAATGAAAGAGACCCTGGCAAGCTTCTTCGAAATCACCGCCAGTCTGCGCGCCGAAACCCGCTTTGCCCCGTTGCTGGAGCGGGTGCTGTTCGAAACAGTGAAAATCGGCCAGGCCCAGGCCGGCCTGATTTACCTGCGCGAGAACGATGACGATCAGGTCAGGCCCTATGGGTTGGTCATTGATGGAAGGCCTCGGGACCTTGCTGCCTTCGGCTTGCAAGGTCATGCGCTCAAGGCACAGGACAGCCCGCCATGGCTGCAGCAACTGGACGCCTCGGACAACCTCGTCACCTCGTTGGGCTTCGAGCAGGTCGGCGACCTCAAGAGTGTCCTGCTGGCACTGGATGCGCCACGGGTTCACCTGATCGGCATCCGCCTGCGCAATCGTCACCAGGAAACCGTCGGGGTTCTGGTGTTGCTGATAACCGACAGCGGCACCGAAGCCGACCTGGAAAAACTGCAGCCAGACCGCATCGCCTTCCTGCAGGCCGTGTCCGGCGCCGCCACCGTGAGCATTGAAGGCCAGCGCCTGCAAGCCCGGCAAAAACAACTGCTCGATTCGTTCATTCAACTGCTGGCTGGGGCGATCGATGCCAAGAGTCCTTACACCGGCGGTCATTGCCAGCGGGTGCCAGCCCTGACGCTGATGCTCGCCCAGGCCGCCGCTGCCAGCCAGGCGTCGGCATTCCAGGCCTACCGTCCCACGGAAGATGAGTGGGAAGCGCTGCACATCGCCGCCTGGCTGCACGATTGCGGCAAGGTCACCACACCCGAATACGTGGTCGACAAAGCCACCAAACTGGAAACCCTGAACGACCGGATCCACGAGATCCGCACGCGCTTCGAGGTGCTCAAGCGCGACGCCTGGGTCGATTATTGGCAGGCCCTGGCAACGGGTGGCGAGCCGTCATCCCTGGCCCAGCGACGCGACGCCACACTGGCCAGCCTCGATGACGACTTTGCCTTCGTCGCCCGCTGCAACCTCGGCTCCGAGGCCATGGCCGACGCCGACCTGCAACGTTTGCAAGATATCGCCCAACGCCCCTGGACCCGGACCCTGGATGACCGCCTGGGGGTTTCCTGGGAAGAGAACCGGCGCCAGGCACGCACGCCCAAGCCTGCGCTTCCAGTCACTGAACGGTTGCTGGCGGACAAGCCCGAGCACCTGCTGGAGCGGCACGAAGCCGAGCTGATCCCGGCAGACAACCCGTGGGGGTTCCAGCTCGACGTGCCGCCCTGGAAGTACAACCGCGGCGAGCTTTACAACCTCAGCATCAAACGAGGCACGCTGACGCGTGAAGAGCGTTACGTCATCAACCATCACATGGTGCAAACAATCCTGATGCTCAGCCAGTTACCCTTTCCCAGCCATTTGGGCAACGTGGCGGAGATCGCTGGCGGGCATCACGAGAAGATGGACGGCACGGGATATCCCAAGCGGCTCAAACGCGAGGAGATGAGCCTGCCGGCACGCATGATGGCGATTGCGGACATTTTCGAAGCACTGACGGCTGCCGATCGTCCTTACAAGAAGGCCAAGAAACTGAGTGAAGCCCTGGGCATCATGGCCACCATGTGCCGTGACGCCCACATCGATCCAGAGCTGTTCGGGCTGTTCATTGATGAAAAGATCTACCTGAGCTACGCCAACCAGTTTCTCGATCCGCGCCAGATCGATGAGGTCGACCCGGACAGCCTGTTGGACAAGGCCGGACTGAAGGCATGAAAGCCGCCGTTGTAGGCGCTGCCGAGCCGAACGCGGTCCGAGCTTTGGCCAACTGCTACGGCAAGCGGGTCAGCAGTCTGTCAGGCGCAGGAAGATATCAGCCAGTTGCTCGATACCGGCTCGGTCATGCTCGGTAAAACGCGCCAGCTTCGGACTGTCCAGGTCGAGCACGCCGATCAGGCGCCCGCCCTTGACCAGCGGCACCACCAGTTCGCTGTTCGACGCGCTGTCGCAGGCGATATGCCCGGCAAAGGCATGGACGTCTTCAACACGCTGAGTCTGGCGGGTCGCCGCCGCTGTCCCGCACACACCACGGCCAAAGGGAATTCGCACGCAGGCGATCTGCCCCTGGAATGGGCCCAGCACCAGTTCTTCGTTGCGATTGAGGTAAAAGCCGGCCCAGTTCAAGTCCTCCAGCTGACTGAACAGAAAGGCCGAAAACTGCGCGGCATTGGCGATGAAATCCCGCTCATCGGCCAGCAAGGATTCAAGCTGTGCCGCTAACAAGCCATAGCCGTCGAGACCTTCGCCGGTGCCTTTCAAATCGATCATGCCTTATTCTCCAGAAGTTTGAGGCCCACCCAATATCGGGCAAACTGATAAGCGCAACGTCCGTTGCGGTTGCCGCGCCCGGTGGCCCAACGCACTGCCTGCACATCCAGCGCTTCATCACGCTGCCAGGCCAGCCCGGCCTTGGCCGCCAGCTCGCCGATCCAGTGCTCCACCACGTTGAGGAAATGCTCCTGGGTAAACGGATAAAACGACAGCCACAACCCGAAACGGTCAGACAGGGCGATCTTGTCCTCCACGGCCTCGCTGGGGTGAAGCTCGCCATCGACCCGCTTCCAGTTCTCGTTGTCGCTTTCCTTTTCCGGCACCAGGTGACGGCGGTTGGAGGTGGCGTACAACAGCACGTTGTCCGGCGCCTGTTCCAGGGACCCGTCCAACACGCTTTTAAGAACGCGGTAATCGCCCTCCCCGGATTCGAACGACAGGTCATCGCAGAACAGCACAAAGCGCTGCGGCAGCTTTGCGATTTGTTCGACCACCCGCGGCAGATCGGCCAGGTGATCGCGCTCGATCTCGATCAACCGCAAGCCATGCTGGGCATGTTCGGCCAGCAACGCGCGCACCAGAGACGACTTGCCAGTGCCACGCGAGCCCCACAGCAACGCATGGTTGGCCGGCATGCCATCGATGAACTGGCGGGTGTTGCGACCCAGCTGTTCAACCTGACGATCCACGCCAATCAGGTCCGACAGGCGCATGTCGAGGCTGACTTCAAGCGGCAGCAGGTAACCACTGCGCCCGTCGCGCTGCCAACGGGCCGCCAGCGTTCGGGTCCAATCGATAGCCGGCCGTGGAGCAGGCAACAAGGGCTCTATGCGAGCCAGCACTGCATCGGCACGCTCAAGAAAAGCATTCAATCGAGAGTCCATGTCTTCTCCTCGGACAGGTTCACAGTGATGATCGCGCTACAGCGACGAAACGCCGTACCCAATGGCGGGTCTATCCCACACAACATAAACCGGCTGCATCGGTATTCAGAGATGATCAGCTATGCTTGAGCGGCGAAGGGAAACGTAAGTGGTTCATCATTCCATGGACATCAGATTCACCCAACGGCTGTCCTACAAGCAGGCCCGGCTGACCGTTCTGGTGGGTTTCGTGCTGGGTACTTTGCTCAGCCTGATGCAGATCGGCATCGATTATGCCAGCGAAGACGCGTCGATCAACCGTGAAATCCTGTCGCTGCTGGAAATCAGCCACAACCCGGCATCGCGTATCGCCTATAACATCGATGCCGAACTCGCCCAGGAGCTGTCCTTGGGCCTGTTGCGCTCACCGGCCATCATCGGTGCCCAACTGATCGATAACAACAACACCGTGCTGGCCAGCGTCAAACGCCCCGAACTGCAGAGCAGTTACCGGTTCATCAGTGACTTTCTCTTCGGGGCCCAGCGCCAGTTCGAAGACCGCCTCTATCTGGACCACCTGCCGGCCGAGTCCCTGGGCGTGCTGCGGCTGGAGGTCGACACCTATGCTTTCGGCAGCCGGTTCCTGCGCCGGGCCGAAGTGACGCTGCTCAACGGTTTCGCCCGCAGCCTGATCCTGACCGGTCTGCTGCTGGCGTTGTTTTATGTGATGCTGACCAAGCCCCTGGTTCGGGTGATCCGCGAACTGAGCAGCCGCGATCCCAGCAGCGGCGAGCAGAGTCGTCTGGAATGCCCCTCCGGCCACCAGCAGGACGAGATCGGTGTACTGGTCTCGGTGGCCAACCAGCAGTTCGAAAATATCGCCACCGAGATTCAGCAACGGCGCACGGCCGAAAATCGCCTCACCGATTACCTGGCGCAGTTGGAAAACATTGTCTCGGCCCGTACCGCCGAACTCAAAGCCATCAATGCCCGCCTCAGCCAGTCCAACGAGGAGTTGGAAGTGGCCCGGCGCACCGCCCTGGATATGGCCGAAGCCCGCTCCGTCTTTCTGGCCAACATGAGCCATGAGATCCGCACGCCGCTCAACGGTCTGTTGGGAATGATCGCGCTGTCACTGGATGGCCCCCTGACGGCCGAACAACAGCAACAGCTATCGATCGCCCATGACTCGGGCAAGGTGCTGGTTGAACTGCTCAACGATATCCTTGATCTGTCGAAATTCGACGCCGGTCAACTGGAACTCGAACGCATCCCGTTCGACCTTGGCTCGCTGGTCGAAGACACCGCCAACCTGCTTTCCCAGAACGCCGCTCCCAGCGTCGAGCTGGCCTGCCTGATCGACCCGGCGCTTCCAGCCCAGGTCCTGGGTGACCCGACCCGGGTGCGCCAGATCGTCAGCAACCTGCTGTCCAATGCGCTGAAATTCACTCGCTTCGGCCGGGTCGACGTACGTTTGAGTCCACATGAAGACGGCGTGCGAATCGAGATCTGTGATACCGGCATCGGCATCCCCCAGGAAGCCCAAGCACGAATTCTCCAGCCGTTCACCCAGGCCGGTGTTGGCATTACCCGCCAGTTCGGTGGCACCGGGCTGGGCCTGGCGCTGACCTACAACCTTTGTGAAGCCATGCAAGGCCAGTTGACGATCACCTCCGAGGCCGGTTTCGGCAGCCAGTTCTGCGCTGACCTGCCCCTGCCCTGCCATACCCCGGCGACGCCCGCCGAGCCCTTGCGCGGCAATATTGTGGCCATCACCGACCGCAGCAGCGGCCTGGCCGAATTGCTCAACATGCTATTGCCCGGCTGGGGGCTGGACTATGAAAGACGTTCGGTGGATGACGGTTTGCTGGGCCTCAAGCCTGATGTCCTGATTACCGACTGCCCGGAATGCCTGTTCACTATGCGTCCCACTTTCGACGCGCCCATCCTGCTGGTCACCGCATATGGCAGTTTTCTGCCCAGCGAAGAAGCCGCCGCCCTCGCCCCCTTGTTACAGCAGGCCCGGCCCCTGGCGCGCCATGCCCTCTATCAGATCCTGCGTCGCGCCTTGCAAAGCGACGCCACCACCATCAATGACGCTCAGATCGAAACTCTGGCGCCGTCCAAACGCGGGCGGGTGTTGCTGGTGGAAGACAATCCGGTCAACCAACTGGTGGCCAAGGGCATGCTGGTGAAGCTCGGTTGCGAAGTCATCGTCGCGGCCCATGGCGCCGAAGCCCTGGACCTGCTCGAACAGAGGGATTTCAATTTGGTCCTGATGGATTGCAACATGCCGGTCATGGACGGTTACGAAGCCAGTCGCCAGATCCGTCGCAGCGGGCGCTGGCCGGATCTGCCGATTGTCGCACTGACAGCCAACGCCATGCCTGAGGAACGTGAGCGATGCCGGGCCGCCGGCATGAACGATTACCTGTCCAAGCCGTTTCGGCGCGAAGAGCTGGCGGCGTTACTGGACCAGTGGGTGCCGCTTACGTCAGCGCTTTGATCTGCCCCAACAGATGATCGAGACCGTCTCGCAACTCTCCCAGGCGGTCCAGGTCAAGCCCACTGTCGCATAACAGGCGGGCCTTGAGCGGACCGACCTGCTCACGCAATTCCCAGCCGGTTTGCGTAAGGCTCAGATGCACCTCCCGCTCATCGCGGGCCGAACGCTGGCGCTGAACCAGGCTCAGTTGTTCCAGGCGCTTGAGCAACGGCGTCAGCGTGCCCGAATCCAGCAGTAGCCGTTCGCCCAGAGCCTTGACCGTGGGTTGTTCCGGCGCATTTACCTGCCACTCCCACAGCACCAGCATCGCCAGGTATTGCGGATAAGTCAGGCCGAGCTGATCGAGCATGGGCTTGTAGCCGCGAATGACCGCCCGCGACGCGGCGTACAGTTTGAAGCACAACTGGCTGTCGAGTTTCAGCGCATCGACTGACAGATCATTCATTTGAGTAAGGCTTCGATCTCACCGGTCAGGTCCTGGGGTTTGGTGGTCGGCGCAAACCGCTTGACCACCTGACCGTCCTTGCCGATCAAGAACTTGGTGAAATTCCACTTGATGCCCTTGGACCCCAGTACGCCGGGCGCCCGCTGCTTGAGCTGGACAAACAGCGGATGGGCATTGGCGCCGTTGACCTCGATTTTCTTGAACAGCGGAAAACTCACACCGAAGTTCAACTCACAGAACTCGGAAATCGCCCCCTCATTGCCCGGCTCCTGCTTGCCAAATTGATTGCAGGGAAAGCCCAGCACCACCAGGCCCTGGTCCTTGTAGGTCTGCCACAACGCCTCAAGCCCCTTGTACTGGGGAGTGAAGCCGCACTGGCTGGCAGTATTGACCACCAGCACAGCCTTGCCGGCGAAATCGGCGAGGGTCTTTTGCTCCCCCTTGATCGTGGTGCACGGGATGCTCAGCAGGTTGTCGCTCATGGCAAGGCTCCAGATGGGAAGAAGAGGACACTGAAGATAGCGAGCAATTAAATTGCATGCAATTTAATTATCCAAAAATACCCGCATCACAGATTGTGGGAGCCAGGCTTGCCCGCGATGAAGGCGACACGGTCTTTCAGAGATCGAGGTGCCTTCATCGCGAGCAAGCTTTGCTCCCACAGAGTTACCCTCGGGGCACCAGATCCAGGCACACCGAATTGATGCAATAACGCAAGCCCGTGGGTGGCGGGCCGTCAGGGAAGACGTGGCCCAGGTGCGCGTCACATTTGGCGCAGACCACTTCGGTGCGGATCATGCCGTGGCTGACATCGCGCACCTCCACCACTGCGCTGCCTTCGATCGGCGCGTAGAAACTGGGCCAGCCGCAGCCGGAATCGAATTTGGTCTGCGAATCGAACAATGGCTCGTTGCAGCAGATGCAGTGGTACACACCATCAGTTTTGGTGTCGTTGTATTTACCGGAGAATGGCCGTTCGGTGCCCTTCAGCCGACAGACGTTGTACTGCTCCGGGTCAAGCATGGCGCGCCATTCTTCAAGGGTTTTCTGCAACTTTTCCATCGTCCTACCTCGGCAATTGAAAAAGCCCGATCCGACGCTTTTCCGCAGATCGGGCGGCACGTATGATTGCGCCTCGTCAGACGCCAGTCTGGCAGTCACGTCATGCGCATTCAAACGGATTGTCACGCATGTACCGCGTCAAGCCTGGGCACAGACGCAGGATCCCCAGTACGGTAGTTCACTCGCCGCCTGGATCGTTCATTTTCGGGAACACATCGCCATGCAGGTCAGCAAATCGAACAAGCTCGCCAACGTCTGCTACGACATTCGCGGCCCGGTGCTCAAGCACGCCAAACGCCTGGAAGAGGAAGGCCATCGCATCCTCAAGCTGAACATCGGCAACCCGGCACCCTTTGGTTTCGAAGCGCCCGATGAAATCCTCCAGGACGTTATCCGCAACCTGCCGACCGCCCAGGGCTACAGCGACTCCAAGGGCCTGTTCAGCGCCCGCAAGGCCGTGATGCAGTACTACCAGCAGAAACAGGTCGAAGGTGTCGGCATCGAAGACATCTACCTGGGCAACGGCGTGTCCGAACTGATCGTGATGTCGATGCAGGCCTTGCTCAACAACGGCGATGAGGTGCTGGTGCCGGCCCCGGACTACCCATTGTGGACCGCCGCCGTGAGCCTGTCGGGCGGCAATCCGGTGCATTACCTGTGCGATGAACAGGCCAACTGGTTCCCCGACCTGGCGGACATCAAGGCCAAGATCACCCCGAACACCAAGGCACTGGTGATCATCAACCCGAACAACCCCACTGGCGCGGTGTACTCCAGGGAGGTCCTGCTGGGCATGCTGGAACTGGCTCGCCAGCATAACCTGGTGGTGTTTTCCGACGAGATCTACGACAAGATCCTGTACGACGATGCCGTGCACGTCTGCACCGCGTCACTGGCGCCGGACCTGTTGTGCCTGACCTTCAACGGCCTGTCCAAATCCTATCGGGTGGCGGGTTTCCGCTCCGGCTGGATCGTTATTTCCGGTCCCAAGCATCACGCCCAGAGCTACATCGAAGGCATCGATATGCTGGCCAATATGCGCCTGTGTGCCAACGTACCGAGCCAACACGCGATCCAGACGGCGCTGGGTGGCTACCAGAGCATCAACGACCTGGTCCTGCCCCAGGGCCGGTTGCTGGAGCAACGCAACCGTACCTGGGAATTGCTCAACGACATTCCTGGTGTCAGTTGCGTCAAGCCAATGGGTGCGTTGTACGCCTTTCCGCGGATCGACCCGAAGGTCTGCCCGATCCACAACGATGAAAAATTCGTCCTCGACCTCCTGCTGTCCGAAAAGCTGCTGGTGGTCCAGGGCACGGCGTTCAACTGGCCATGGCCGGATCACTTCCGCGTCGTGACCCTGCCCCGGGTCGACGACCTGGACCAGGCCATTGGCCGGATCGGCAACTTCCTCAAGTCCTACCGCCAGTAATCCAGGTGGCGTGCGAGGGGACGACTCGCACGCTGTTTGATTCAGCAACACATCCGTTTCGCCCGTTGCGGCAGGCCTTCTACACTGAAGGCGCGGCAGACGGTGCGCGGCGCGACTCAACGTTCACGGGGTACGGGCGCTCCTTTTCTTTTCCGCGGTCACTTTCAGAAAAGTCTTTCAAACATTTGCGACGCGTGTAGGACACAGTTTGAAATAGTCGGCGTGTTGAATAGCCTGCGGCGGCACCTTATATACCCCGCATAACGCTACATCTTTAGCATGAGGAGATTTCCACAACCATGATGCGCATCCTGCTGTTTTTGGCCACTAACCTGGCGGTCGTGCTGATTGCCAGCATCACCCTGAGCCTTTTTGGCTTCAACGGGTTCATGGCGGCCAACGGGGTTGACCTCAACCTCAGTCAGCTGCTGATCTTCTGTGCGGTGTTCGGTTTCGCCGGTTCCCTGTTCTCGCTGTTCATCTCCAAGTGGATGGCGAAGATGAGCACCAGCACCCAGATCATCACTCAGCCGCGCACTCGCCACGAACAATGGCTGCTGCAAACCGTCGAGCAGCTGTCACGCGAAGCCGGCATCAAGATGCCGGAGGTGGGCATCTTCCCAGCCTACGAGGCCAACGCCTTCGCCACCGGCTGGAACAAGAACGACGCGCTGGTCGCCGTCAGCCAGGGCCTGCTCGAGCGGTTTTCGCCGGATGAAGTCAAGGCTGTGCTGGCCCATGAGATCGGTCACGTCGCCAACGGCGACATGGTGACGCTGGCGCTGATCCAGGGTGTCGTGAACACCTTCGTCATGTTCTTTGCCCGCATCATCGGCAACTTCGTCGACAAGGTGATCTTCAAGAATGAAGAGGGCCAGGGCATCGCCTACTACGTGGCGACCATTTTCGCCGAGCTGGTATTGGGCATCCTCGCCAGCGCCATCGTCATGTGGTTCTCGCGCAAACGTGAGTTCCGCGCAGATGATGCCGGCGCACGCCTGGCTGGCACCAGCGCCATGATCGGCGCCCTGCAACGCTTGCGTGCCGAGCAAGGTTTGCCGGTACACATGCCCGACACCCTCAATGCCTTTGGCATCAACGGTGGCATCAAGCAAGGCCTGGCTCGCATGTTCATGAGTCACCCGCCACTGGAAGAGCGTATCGACGCACTGCGTCGTCGCGGCTGACAGGTTCAAGCTTCAAGAAAAAGCCCGCAGCGACGCGGGCTTTTTTCTGTCTGATTTATGAGTTGCCAGGTCTGACCCCATCGCGAGCAGGCTCGCTCCCACAGGGCGTCTTCGGTGAGCGCCAATTCACAGTTCGCAACGGATCAACTGTGGGAGCGAGCCTGCTCGCGATAAGGCCAGCGGGCACGCCACATCAACGACTGGAAACCCGATACGCCCGCTCATCCAGCCTTTTGACCCCAGCCTGCAAGAACTTCCAGCTTTCCCCCAGCACATCCTGCTCCTGCAATACCTCCAGCCGCCAGACCTCGCCCAGCAGCCTCTGCACTTCGTCATCCCCTACGGAAAACGGCGGGCCAGGCATTTCATCCTGTGAGTAATCCAGAGTAATGAGCAATCCGACACACTGCGGCAGAATCTTCTGCAGATGAGCCGCATACCGCTCCCGCATCGGCCCAGGCAGGGCGATCAATGCAGCGCGATCGTACAGCGCCGTGCAATCGCTCACATCCTCCGGGCTCAGGGCAAAGAAATCACCGCAGCGGATTTCAATGTCAGCGGCACGGAACACCTTGAATGCGCCCTCTTCACTCACGCTCGGCTCAAGCTGATGCTCAAGGAAGAAATCCGCGGCGGCTTTTTCCGACAGCTCCACCCCCAGTACCGAATACCCCTGTTGGGCAAGCCACAAGAGGTCGAGCGTCTTCCCGCATAGGGGCACCAGCACCCGACTGCCCTGCTCAACCCCCAGTTGCGACCAGAAACGTTGCAGATAGGGATTCACCTCTGGCAGATGAAAACCGATCTGATTCGTTGACCAGCGCTTGTGCCAAAACTCAGGCTCCATCACTCACTCCAGAAAAACCGATTAAAACGGGCTAAAACTTATATTAGATTTAGATCATAGACCTGACAGAAGATGGCGACATCTTAACGCTCAGGAGTCCGTTCATGCTGCCCAGCCTGTTTATCTCCCATGGCTCACCGATGCTGGCCCTGGAACCCGGCGACAGCGGCCCGGCACTGGCTCGCCTCGCCGCGCAACTGCCCACACCCAAAGCCATCGTCATCGTGTCCGCGCACTGGGAAAGCAGTGAACTACTGGTCAGCGCCAATCCGCATCCACGAACCTGGCACGACTTCGGCGGCTTCCCGCCGGCTCTGTACGAGGTGCAATATCCGGCGCCGGGCGATCCACAATTGGCGGGGCAAGTGGCGGCCCTGCTCAACGCCGCACACCTGCCGGCACGCCTGGACACAGAGCGACCCTCCGATCATGGCGTGTGGGTGCCGTTGTCCTTGATGTACCCCAAGGCCGAGATTGCCGTCGTGCAGATCTCCCTGCCCAGCCGACAAGGGCCGGCCCTGCAAACCCAGGTCGGCCGGGCCTTGGCGAGCCTGCGCCAGCACGGCGTATTGCTGATCGGCTCAGGCAGCATCACCCATAACCTGCGCGACCTGGACTGGAACGCCGGCCCCGAAAGCATTGAGCCCTGGGCCAAGGCTTTTCGTGACTGGATGGTGGAGAAATTGGCAGAGGACGACGAAGCCGCGCTGCATGATTACCGTCGCCAGGCCCCCCACGCCGTACGCAGCCAACCCAGTGACGAGCACTTGTTGCCGTTGTATTTTGCCCGGGGTGCGGGAGGTGAATTCAGCGTTGCCCATCAGGGGTTCACCCTGGGCGCTTTGGGGATGGACATCTATCGGTTTGACTGATGAACCGAGTCGCGTTCAATCGCGAGCAGGCTCGCTCCCACATTTGACTGCATTTACCTGTGCCACTGTGGGAGCGAGCTTGCTCGCGATGGGCTCGCCCTGAAAAGACACCCAGCTTCAGGCAAAAAAAATCCCCGAACCAGTCGGGGATTTTTTATGTTCGATCAATCAGCCCGAGAGCGGATCAATCTTCGCGATAGCGACGCAGTTTAAGCTGCTTGCCGGCGACACGAGTGTCCTTCAGTTTGGTCAGCAACTTCTCCAAACCATCTTCCGGCAGCTCTACCAGGCTGAAGCTGTCACGTACCTGGATGCGACCGATGGCCTCACGAGCCAGACCGCCTTCGTTGAGGATGGCGCCCAGCAGGTTCTTGGCCGCGATGCCGTCACGGGCACCCAGCGCAGTACGGCAGCGCGCACGGCCTTCGGCCAGCGGGATCGGCGCACGACGCTCGCGATCGCCACGGTCCGGACGATCACCGCTACGCTCTGGACGATCGCCACGCGGTGCGTTGTTCGGCACCAGTGGACGTTCTTTCTCGATCGCAGCGAGGGTCAGCGCCTGGCCATTGGTGGCCTTGCGCAGCAGAGCAGCGGCCAGGGCACGTGGGGTGCAACCGATGTCGGCGGTCAGGCGATCGAGCAGATCACCGTGGGTCGATTCGGCGTCAGCCACCAGTGGCGACAGGCTGTTGGTGAGCTTCTTGATGCGGGCATCGAGAACTGCCTGGGCGTCCGGCAGGCGAACCTCGGCGACCTTCTGACCGGTTACACGCTCGATCACTTGCAGCATGCGGCGCTCACGCGGGGTGACCAGCAGCAGTGCACGACCTTCGCGACCGGCACGGCCAGTACGGCCGATACGGTGAACGTAGGATTCCGGATCGTACGGCATGTCCACGTTGAACACGTGGGTGATGCGCGGAACGTCCAGGCCACGGGCGGCAACGTCAGTGGCCACAACGATGTCCAGACGGCCATCCTTGAGGGAGTCGATCACACGCTCACGCTGGTTCTGGGCAATGTCACCGTTCAGCGCAGCGGCTTTGTAGCCTTTGGCTTCCAGGGCGCTGGCCAGGTCCAGGGTCGCTTGCTTGGTACGTACGAACATGATCAGGGCGTCGAAATCCTCGACTTCCAGCAGGCTCAGTACGGCCGAGGTCTTCTGGTCGGCGTGAACCAACAGGTGAGCCTGTTCGATCGCG
Organism: Pseudomonas sp. P105; assembly: GCF_032614175.1. Classification (NCBI taxonomy): domain Bacteria; kingdom Pseudomonadati; phylum Pseudomonadota; class Gammaproteobacteria; order Pseudomonadales; family Pseudomonadaceae; genus Pseudomonas; species Pseudomonas sp. P105. The sequence goes on along the minus strand of NZ_CP126693.1, from coordinate 1,876,886 downwards.
GTGACGGTCTGGGTCTTGGTCTGGATCTTTACGTGTTGCGGATCGCGCAGGTGGCGCTCGGCAATGGCGCGGATCGACTGCGGCAGAGTGGCCGAGAACAATACAGTCTGACGGGTCGCTGGCAGGGCCTTGAAGATGACTTCCAGGTCATCCATGAAACCCAGCTTGAGCATTTCGTCGGCTTCATCGAGAACCAGGTGGTTCACGGTGGCCAGGACTTTTTCGTCACGACGCAGGTGGTCGCACAGACGGCCCGGAGTGGCGACAACAATCTGCGCGCCGTTACGGATGGCTTTGAGTTGCGGGCCCATTGGAGCGCCGCCGTAAACAGCCACAACGGTTACACCAGGCATCTGCTTGGAGTAGGTTTCAAAAGCGGTTGCTACTTGCAGCGCCAACTCACGAGTTGGCGCCAGGATCAGGGCTTGCGGTTCGCGCTTAGCAGGATCGATGCGATGCAGGATCGGCAGGGCGAACGCGGCGGTTTTACCCGTACCGGTTTGCGCCTGACCAATCATGTCGTGACCGGCCATGATGATCGGGATCGATTGCTGCTGAATAGCCGAAGGTTCTTCGTAACCGGTCGCAATGACGGCTGCAAGAATGTTCGGATTAAGATTAAAAGCGACGAAGCCGCCGGTTTCCTGGGTCATGGGTCTGCCTCTAAGTGCATCCGCAAAGACCCATGCTCCAAAGCTGCGCATGCCGTGTTGAGACTCAAGAGTCGCCCTGGCTGCTTTGTCGGCGGGGATTTGCGAAAACGAATGAATGAAAAAGAACGTCGTGGAAGCATCCGTTGTGCGGACATGCAACCGAAGCTGGCTTCGGGGAATTGCGCTACCTTGACGCGGCCCGGCTAAAGGCCGGCGCGCACTATACCGGAAATCGCCCGAAAAGGGAGATTTTTTATTGCCAAACCCGGTTATGGGACTGGCTGTCATGGGCGTCGGGACAGCCGGCTTAAACGATTTACCTTCCGACAGCTTGCCTATCAAGTCGCCGGGCGAATGGCCTTGATCAACGACTGCAACGAATAACCCAGCCGCGGCGCCAGCCCTTCGGCCCGGGCGACCAGTCCTTGCATGTCCAATTCCTGGTCCAGATCCGCCGGCACGATCAGGATGACATTGCCTTCTTTAACCGGCAGCTCCCAGTAATGCCGGTGGTACAAGCCGCGCAGCAGCGCCGCGCCCAATGGCTTGCCGTCGTCGGTGGCCCATTGGTTGATCACCAGCCAGCCGCCGGGGTTGAGGCGTTTCTGGCAGTTCTCCAGAAAACCCCAGGCCAGGTGCCCGACGCCAGGGCCGACGTCGGTATAGAGGTCGACAAAGATCAAATCCGCAGGCTCGGCGGTTTCAAGCAGCTCCAGGGCATCGCCGACGCGGATGTACAGCCGCGGATCGTCGTCCAGCCCCAGGTATTGGATGGCCAGGCGCGGCACATCGGGGCGCAGTTCGATGGCTTCGACATCTTCCAGCGGCAGAAACTTGAGGCAAGCCTGGGTCAGCGTCCCGGCGCCCAGCCCAAGAAACAGCGCGCTTTCCGGCTGCTCGTGGCACAACGCGCCAATCAACATGGCGCGGGTGTAATCATATTCGAGCCAGCTCGGGTCGGCCGTGAACACGCAGCTCTGTTCGATGGCATCGCCAAATTCCAGAAAACGGTAGTCCGCCACTTCGAGAACCCGGATAACACCGAACTCGTCATGCACTTCGGCGAGCAAATGCTCGACGCGCTCCTCTGTCATTTCATCTCCTGTGGCTGCGCTGACCCTGAACATAACCGGGGCAAAAGCGCGATTGTCCGCGAAGCGACGCAAACAGGTCACGCACTAATTTGCTGATAACATGGCAGCCCGAGCGTAAACCACCTAGAGATCATGATGAGCCAACCCTGGAGCCCTGACAGCTGGCGCGCCCTGCCGATCCAGCAGCAACCCCAATACCCCGACGCGGCGCATTTGCTGCAGGTCGAGCAGACCCTGGCCAGTTATCCGCCGCTGGTGTTTGCCGGTGAAGCCCGGGAGTTGCGCCGTCAGTTCGCCGAAGTCACCCAAGGCCGGGCCTTCCTGCTGCAGGGCGGCGACTGCGCCGAGAGCTTTGCCGAGTTCTCGGCGGCGAAGATCCGCGACACCTTCAAGGTATTGCTGCAAATGGCCATCGTCATGACCTTCGCCGCCGGTTGCCCGGTGGTCAAGGTCGGTCGTATGGCCGGACAGTTCGCCAAACCGCGCTCGGCCAACGATGAGACGATTGGCGGGGTAACCCTGCCGGCCTATCGCGGCGACATCGTCAACGGCATCGGCTTCGACGAGAAAAGTCGCGTGCCGGACCCGGAGCGGCTGCTGCAGTCCTACCACCAGTCCACCGCCACCTTGAACCTGCTAAGGGCCTTCGCCCAGGGTGGATTCGCCGATCTGCATCAGGTGCACAAGTGGAACCTGGACTTCATCGCCAACTCGGCCCTGGCTGAGAAGTACAGCCACCTGGCCGACCGTATCGACGAAACCCTGGCCTTCATGCGCGCCTGCGGCATGGACAGCTCGCCGCAACTGCGCGAAACCAGCTTCTTCACCGCCCACGAAGCGCTGCTGCTCAATTACGAAGAAGCTTTCGTGCGCCGCGACAGCCTGACCAACGACTACTACGACTGCTCGGCCCACATGCTGTGGATCGGTGACCGCACCCGTCAGTTGGACGGTGCCCATGTCGAATTCCTGCGCGGGGTGAACAACCCGATCGGCGTCAAGGTCGGCCCGAGCATGAACCCCGACGACTTGATCCGTCTGATCGACGTGCTCAATCCGGACAATGATCCGGGGCGGCTTAACCTGATCGCGCGAATGGGCGCGAACAAGGTCGGCGATCACCTGCCGCAGCTATTGCGCGCCGTGCAACGAGAAGGCAAGCAGGTGCTGTGGAGTTCGGACCCGATGCACGGCAACACCATCAAGGCCAGCAGCGGTTACAAGACCCGGGACTTCGCGCAAATCCTCGGGGAAGTGAAACAGTTCTTCCAGGTTCACGAAGCCGAGGGCACCTATGCCGGGGGCATCCACATCGAAATGACCGGGCAGAACGTCACCGAGTGCATTGGCGGCGCGCGGCCGATCACCGAGGACGGGCTGTCGGACCGTTACCACACTCATTGCGATCCGCGGATGAATGCCGATCAGTCGCTGGAACTGGCGTTTTTGATTGCCGAGACGTTGAAGCAGGTGAGGCGGTGAGTCAGTAAGTCATTCGCCGTTTGTTGGATTGCTATCGCGAGCAGGCTCGCTCCCACATTGACCGCGGCGTTCACAAATCCTGTGTTCACCAAAGGTCAACTGTGGGCGCGAGCCTGCTCGCGATGAGGCCAATTCAGTCACCCCCCACCTCAGCCAACGCCCCCGCCAGCCGAACCCCACCCGCCCGAGCGCAATTGAGCTGGACCCGCGCCAACCCCAGCCAGTCGGCCAAGCGTCGCAGGCTCACCGCCAAAGCCTGCATCCCCTCCTCGTCCAGCCCCGGTTCCTCCTCGTGCACGGCATGCACCGCCAATCGACCCAAAGCCCGCTCCGCCCGCAGATCCACCCGCGCGGCGATACGTTCGTTGTGCAGGAATGGCAGCACGTAGTAGCCATACACCCGCTTGTGAGCCGGGGTATAAATCTCCAGTCGATAACGGAAATCGAACAGCCGCTCGGTACGGCTACGCTCCCAGACCAATGAATCGAAGGGCGACAACAACGCACTGGCCGCCACCTTGCGGTGAATCTTCGCGGTGGGTCGGCACCAGGCCGGTTGCTTCCAGCCTTGCACCTGGCAGCGCACCAGTTCACCGGCCTCCTCCAGTTCGGCCAGTCGTCCACGGCTATCGGCCGGATCGAGTCGAAAATAGTCGCGCAAATCTTTCTCGGTGCCCACACCCAAGGCTTGGGCGGCATGCAGCAGCAAGGCGCGCTGAGCCTGGGGCTCGTCCGGCAGCGGTTGTTGCAGGACCGAGGACGGAAACACGCGTTCCGGCAAGTCGTAAAGCCGCTCGAAGCCCCGCCGCCCCGCCACCGTCACTTCACCCGCCGCGAACAGCCATTCCAGCGCATGCTTCTCGGCGCTCCAGTCCCACCAGGGGCCGGCCTTTTCCTGGCGCGTGGACAAGCTGCCCGCCCCCACCGCACCTTGCTCGCGGACCGAAGCCAGTACGCGGCGAATGACATCCTGACGCTCCTGACCGAACTGCGCCAACTGTCGATAAATGCCCTCACCGCGGGACGCACGCTCCATGCGCCAACGCATCAGCGGATACATCGCCAGCGGCAGCAATGAGGCTTCATGACCCCAGTATTCGAACAGCGTACGACGTCGGCCCTGGCTCCAGGCTGCCTGGTCGAGCAAATCAGGGGTGTAGTGACCGAGACGGGAAAACAGCGGAAGGTAGTGCGAACGCACCAATGCATTGACTGAATCAATCTGCAGGACGCCGAGGCGTTCAATCAGGCGGTTAAGGCGCGCCGGTTGCACCGAAGCTGACGTCGGCCGCCCGTCGAATCCTTGGGCGGCCAGCGCCAGACGCCGGGCCTGTTTGAGGGTAAAGGACAGAGTCGCGGGCATGAAGATCTCCTTGTCTGCTCGCAACCTACCTCACCATTAAGCGGTTTGTGTAGGGAAGGATGGCTCATTTGTGCATCGGGTCATCCCAGAATGGCCGAACCACTTCCTTTTCGACGTCGGCACGGCTGACGCCGATGTCCTTGAGCGCCTCATCGCTCATTCCGGCAAGCAGTTCACGTTCGTGGTGCAATTCGTACCAGCGGCTAAACTTGTGCAGCAGAGCGCTGATGGAAAAGCCATGGGATGAGAGTTTTTCTATCAGTAGATAACCTTTTTGACCTTTCATCGTGATGTCCTCCGTTGGGGATGGCTCAAGTCTCACGCTAACGCTAAGATCAATCCAACGAATGTTTCTGATGCAATACATCTCGGAGATTGATCAATTGTCGAGTTACCCGAGCATCGATACGGAAGTGCTGCGTACCTTTGTCGCCATCGCTGACCAGGGCGGTTTCACCCGTGCCGGTGAGTTGGTCAATCGCACCCAGTCCGCCGTCAGCATGCAGATGAAGCGACTGGAAGAAGATGTATTGCAGCGGCGGCTGTTCGAGCGTGACGGGCGCCAGGTCAAGCTGACCGCCGAAGGCCAGGTGTTGCTCGGCTACGCCCGGCGGATCCTCAAGCTGCACAGCGAAGTGTTCAACACCCTGCGTGAGCCGCACATGGTCGGCACGGTTCGCATCGGCACCCCGGACGATTATGTGATGCGTTTTTTGCCGGGGATCCTGCAGCGCTTCGCCCAGTTCTATCCCTTGATCGAAATTGAAGTGCACTGCGAGTCGTCCAAGCAGTTGCTGCTGCGCCAGGATCTGGACCTGTCCATCGTCACCCGCAAACCGGGGGACGAAATCGGCCAGTTATTGCGCAAGGAGCGCTTTGTCTGGGCCGAAGCGGCATGCTTCAACGTCCACGAACAAACACCGTTGCCGCTGGCGATGTTCAACAGTGATTGCTTCTGCCGGCAATGGGCCTGCAATGCCCTGGATGCCATGGGCCGCGATTATCGCGTGGCGTACAACAGCTCGAGCCTGTCGGCGCTCATGGCAGTGGTTGGCGCGGGCCTGGCAATCACCGCGCAACTGGAAAGCCTGCTGACCCCGGACATGCGCGTGCTGGGCGAGGCGGAAAACCTGCCGCAGTTGCCCGAAGCGAGCATCATGCTGATCCGCAACCTGCATAATCCGTCGCCGATCACCGAGTGCCTGGCCGAGCACATCGTCGAAGGTTTCAAACTTTAAAGGCGAGCAAGATCGCGCACAGCACCAGGAAACCGCAGAACAGCCCGCGCAGCAGCCGCTCCGGCATGGCGTGGGCGACTTTTACCCCCCAACTGATACTGAGCAGGCCACCAGCGGCCAGCGGCAGGCCGATCCACCAGTCCACTTGGTGATGCACCGCATACGTGGCGAGCGTCACGCCGGTACTGGGCAAGGCCAACGAGAGAGACAATCCCTGGGCGACCACCTGACTGGTACCGAACAGGCTGGTCAGGAACGGCGTCGCGACGACCGCCCCGCCGACACCGAACAATCCGCCCATGGTCCCCGACGCCGCCCCCAACACGGCGAGCCACGGCCAGCCATAACGCATCTGCGCCGAAGCCGGGGGGCTGGCGGCGAACATGCGAATCAGGTTGTAGGCCGCCAGCACGATCAGGAAGGCCACGAAGCCGATTCGCATGCTTTGCGCGTCGATGCACACGGCCCAGATCGAGCCAAGCCAGGCAAAGCAAAAACCCATGGAGGCCAGTGGCAGTACATGACGCATTTCAATGCGATTGCGCTGGTGGTAGCGCCACAAAGCGAGCATCACGTTTGGCACGACCATCACCAGGGCCGTGCCCTGGGCGATCTGCTGATCGAGGCCGAACAACAGGCCCAGCACCGGAATGGCGATCAACCCGCCACCAATCCCGAACAATCCCCCCAAAGTGCCCAATGCGGCACCGAACGCCAGATACACCACACCTTCGATCACACCGATTCCCCCTTGATCAGGGCGCTTATCCTACGCAGTCGGCGCTCGCGGGGGAACGCAACTTCCGATCAGAACGTCAGAATTATCTGGCGCATTAAAGGTTCGCCCGCTAGATTCGTAGCGATCATTGATTGAAGGTTCTGCCATGAGCACCCAACGCGACACCTCCGACCCCTGCGAAGCCCTGTTGCTCGACAACCAGGTGTGCTTCGCCCTGCACTCCACGTCGCTGCTGATGACCAAAGTCTACAAGCCGCTGCTGCAAGCCCTGGGCCTGACTTATCCGCAGTACCTGGCGATGATGGTGCTGTGGGAAAAGGACGGCCTGACTGTCGGGGAAATCAGCAACCGCCTGCTCACCGATCCGGGTTCACTGACCCCGTTGCTCAAGCGCCTGGAGGCCGAGGGCTTGCTGAGCCGCACCCGCAGTCGTGAGGATGAACGCGTGGTCATCGTCGAGCTCACCGAACAGGGACGCGCCCTGCAGGAAAAGGCCCTCAACATTCCCCAGTGCATTCTCGGCGCCAGTGGCCAGACCCTGGAGCAATTGAAGAAGCTGCAGCATGACCTGCAAGAGCTGCGCGGGAATTTGCAAGACAGCCTCTGAAACGCAGCCTGTCCAGCAGCACCGTCAACTGCCCCAACGCTATCGCGAGCAGGCTCGCTCCCACATTTTGATCTTTGGTGGACGCACTTTTTGTGTTCAACACAGATCGTTGTGGGAGCGAGCCTGCTCGCGATGGCACCAGTCCGATCACCTCCTGCCCCCTCTCTTAAAAAAAAATTTTCAGCTGATGAAACCGCTCTAACTCAAGGGATCTACGCCGTTTGAACGAGCGAAATTCAATTCCCCTTAAAAATTTATCTTGCGCGCAAAATATTAGCGCTATACATTTGCCTCACACCTACTTAGCGCACAAACATTTAGCGCTGCAACAGCAACCAAAACCGAGGCTCTCACCATGCAAACGCTCTACACCGCAATCGCAACTTCCACCGGTGGCCGTGATGGTCGTGCAATCTCCAGCGACAACATCCTGGACGTCAAACTCGCCACCCCCAAAGAACTCGGCGGTGCAGGCGGCGCGGCAACCAACCCGGAACAACTGTTCGCTGCCGGCTACTCGGCCTGCTTCATCGGTGCCCTGAAATTCGTCGCAAGCCAAAGCAAGCGCAAGATTGCGGATGACGCCTCGATCACCGCCCATGTCGGTATCGGCCAGATTCCCGGTGGTTTCGGCCTCGACATCGACCTGCACATCAGCTTGCCCGGTCTGGACCTGGCCGATGCACAGAGCCTGGTGGACGCAGCTCACCAAGTCTGCCCGTACTCCAACGCCACTCGTGGCAACGTCGATGTGCGCCTGCACGTCACCGTTTAACCAACGCCTTCCAGCCTGCACTTAAGGAGATGCACATGAACACCTTCAGCAAAGCCTTGACCGGCACCCTTCTGGCACTGAGCGTCGGCAGCGCGTTCGCCGACGGCATCGTGGAACACAACACCCAGGCGTTTCTCGACGCGCTGAATGCCGGCACCGGCAAGCCATTGGAGCAACTGTCGCCCAAGGACGCCCGCGCGGTACTGGTCGGCGCCCAGGCCGGGGTGAAACTGAGCTTGCCCAAGGCCGACGTCAGCGAGAAAACTATTGAGGTCGATGGTCAGCCGATCAGCCTGACCATCGTCCGGCCGGCCGGCGTCAAGGGTGAGCTGCCGGTGTTCATGTTCTTCCACGGCGGTGGTTGGGTATTGGGAGATTTCCCAACCCACGAACGGTTGGTTCGGGATCTGGTGGCCGGATCAGGTGCCGTCGCGGTGTTCGTCAACTACACGCCTTCGCCGGAAGCGCATTACCCGGTAGCGATCAACCAAGCCTACGCCGCGACGAAATGGGTGGCCGAGCATGGCAAGCAAATCAATGTCGACGGCAAGCGCCTGGCCGTGGTGGGCAACAGCGTCGGCGGCAACATGGCAGCGGTCGTGGCGTTGATGGCCAAGGACAAAGGTACCCCGGCGATCAAATTCCAGGCCTTGTTGTGGCCGGTGACCGATGCCAGCTTCGAGACGGCGTCCTACAACCAATTCGCCGAGGGACACTTCCTCAGTAAAAACATGATGAAGTGGTTCTGGGACAACTACACCACCGATGCCGGGCAACGTAACGAGATCTATGCCTCCCCGTTACGCGCCAGCACCGCGCAACTCAAGGGCCTGCCGCCCGCGCTGGTACAGACCGCCGAGGCCGACGTGTTGCGCGATGAGGGTGAAGCCTACGCCCGTAAACTGGACGCGGCTGGTGTGCCGGTCACGGCGGTGCGCTACAACGGCATGATTCACGATTATGGTTTGCTCAATGTGGTGAGCCAGGTGCCAGCGGTGCGTTCGGCGATGTTGCAGGTATCCCAAGAACTGAAACAACATCTGAAGTGACTTGTGGCGCAACCCTGTGGGAGCAAGGCTTGCCCGCGATGAACACAGCGCGGAACCGAGGCGTCTGGATCGCGAGCAAGCTTTGCTCTCACAGGGCAGGATTAAATCCCCTCGCCACCGTCTCCATCCTGCCCTCTGTCTGAACATAATCCGCAGGCATGAAAAAGCCCGACTCAATGGTCGGGCTTTTTCATACACAAGACTTCGCTTATTTAGCGCGGCCTTTGTAGGAACCGCCTTCGCGGGTATCGATCTCGATCATGTCGCCGATTTCGATGAAGTCAGCAACCGACAGCTCGGTACCGTTCTTCAGTTTGGCAGGCTTCATTACCTTGCCGGAAGTGTCACCGCGAGCGGAACCTTCGGTGTAGTCAACCTGACGCACGATGGTGGTCGGCAGTTCTACGGAGACCAGACGCTCTTCGAAGAACACGGCTTCGCAGACGTCGGTCATGCCTTCTTCGATGAACGGCAGAACGCTTTCGATGTCTTCGGCGTTCAGCTCGTACATGGTGTAGTCAGTGGTGTCCATGAACGTGTAGGTGTCGCCGCTGATGAAGGACAGGGTCGCTTCTTTGCGGTCGAGGATCACGTCGTCCAGTTTGTCATCGGCGCTGTAGACGATCTCGGTTTTGTAACCGGTCAGCAGGTTCTTCAGCTTGGTCTTCATGATCGCGCTGTTACGACCCGACTTGGTGAACTCAGCTTTCTGAACCAGCCAAGGATCGTTTTCGAGACGGATCACGGTCCCGGGTTTCAGTTCTTTACCAGTTTTCATTGCGAATATCCGAATTTGGATGGGATTTACAAAAATCTAGGCCGCGTATCATATCCAATTTACATAAAACTTCACCAGCGCTGCGGCAAGATCGGGTCGCGAGGCCTGTTCCAGACACCACGCCTGGGCATGTTCGAGCAGTTCCTGCTGCTGTTGATCGACCATTTTCCAGTGTTCGGCCATGTCCTGGCCAGCATTCCAGGATCGCCAGAGACCGCTGATCGCTTTTTCAGCCGGCTCCGAAAGGCCGTGGGTGTACAGCCGGAGGAATGCCTCGAGTTTTTCCAGGTGGACGTCTTCTTCCTGCTGGTAGATATGCCAGAGCAGCGGCCGACCCGCCCATTGGGCGCGCACGAAGGAGTCTTCACCCCGCACGGCGTTGAAATCGCAGCACCATAACAGTTGATCGTACTGATCCTGGCGGACGAACGGCAGCACCTGCACCGTCAGGGCACCACGTTGCTGTACCGCACCGGCCTTCAGGCCATCGATGCCGAGCCAACGCTGAACATCGCCGAGCACCCGGCCTTCGGGGATCAACACATGAGAGGCCCGGATATCGGCCGCCATGGCATCGAACCAACTGGCAAGCCCGGCGTTTTCGTAGGCAAACAGCGAGATCAGACGCGAGCCCGGGGTCCGATGGACTCCCAACGCCTCCAGGAAAATCCGTTGCGCCTGGGCATCCTGCTGAAACTGCCGACGCCGCTCCAGCAGACCGGCTTCACGCAGCAGCCCGCCCGTGCCCTCGCGGAAGCCCGGAAAAAAGAAATATTTCTGCACGTGCTTGTATTTGACCGAGGGCAATCCGTGGCACCCGATCACCCAGTCTTCCGCACTCAGGTAATCGAGGTTCATCCACAACGGCGTGGTCTGCCGCTCGGCCATCGCATCCATGTAGGCGCTCGGCAACTGGCAGGCAAACGCGGCGATGACTACATCGGCGGCGTCGGTGAACGGCCAGACCTCAGGCCAATGGCAGACTTGCACACCCTGCTGCCATTGCTCGGACAGCGTGATGTCGATTTGCGGACACAGTCGTTCAAAGGCCCGCAAGTCATCGACCCATAGCCGCACCGCACATTGATGCTCGGCCACCAATTGCCGAGCCAGGCGCCAAGTGACGCCGATGTCGCCAAAGTTATCGACGACGGTGCAAAAAATATCCCAGCGCACGGTCATTCCCGAATCCCTGTGGCAAAGGCCTGATTGTCCCGCATTAAACCGATGATGCAGAAGAGCCGACGGCGATTAATCTTCATGCGACAATCGCCGCCTATCACGTGTTCATTGCCAGGAAGCAGCCATGTCCGATCACCCGCCAGCGCCACGCCTTACAGCCCTGCAATTGACCGTCAGCATTGCCCTGGGCCTGTGGCTGGGGTTCCTCGCCATCGTATTGACCGGCTGGCTGCTGTCCAGATTCCTGTTCAACGAACAACTGGCGCCAGTGGCCGCAGCCGTGCAGCAACTGGGGCAACCGCCAGCGGTGCAACCGGCCCCGGAACCGCCAACCCCCATGTTCGAGCAGTACCAGCAAAATCTGCAACGAAACGAACAACGACAAGCCCTGGATCAAGCCCGCAGCGATCCTCGCAACCTGTCCAACCCCAAGTGTCAGTTCTGGTTGCAACAGGACCAGAACGCGCCCAGTGAAAAGAGCCGGGCCAACGTTTTGCAGTTTTGCGATTGATCATGAACAAACAGATCGTCCACCAACTGATTCTCGACAAACTCAGGATTGACCTGGGTATCGCCGAGCGCGCCGCGCAAACGGCCTACGAAACCGCGACCCACGAGGAAAACATCGCCGAGAACAAATACGACACCCTGGGTCTTGAAGCGTCTTACCTCGCTGCCGGGCAAGCCAGGCGTGTCGAAGAAATCCGTCAGGCCCTCGCCCTCTGCCAAAACCTGATACTCAGGCCCTACGACGAACAGCGCGGCATTCAGATTGGCACCCTGATCGGGCTGGCGGATGAGGATGATCGTCAGCAATGGTTATTTCTGGGACCGGATGCCGCGGGGTTGAAAGTGTCGCTGGTGGGCCAGCCGATCACCGTCATCACCCCTCGCTCGCCGCTGGGACGAAGCCTGCTGGGCAAGTTCGAAGGGGATGAAGTAGAGATCGTCGTCGCAGGCGCCCGGCAACAGTTCGCTGTCACCGAGGCGATCTAGCACTCACTGTTCAGTGCACCGGTAATTCCACACCGTCGAACAGCTCTTCGAGTTCCTGCTTGTTGTGGCACTGGATGGCCTTGGCCATGACTTCCCGGGTCAGGTGTGGCGCGAACTTTTCGATGAAGTCGCACATGAAACCACGCAGGAAGGTGCCGCGCCGGAAACCGATCTTGGTCACGCTGGACTCGAACAACTCGCTGGCATCCAGCACCACCAGATCGCCGTCCAGCTTGGTATCGACGGCCATTTTCGCCACGATGCCCACGCCCAGGCCAAGGCGGACATAGGTCTTGATGACGTCGGCGTCGGCGGCGGTGAACACCACTTTCGGGGTCAGGCCGCGATGGCTGAAGGCTTCGTCGAGTTTCGAACGGCCGGTAAAACCGAATACGTAAGTCACGATGGGGTATTCAGCCAAGGCTTCAAGCGTCAACTTTGGCAGCTTGGTCAGCGGGTGGCCCTGAGGCACAACCACGCAGCGGTTCCAGCGGTAGCACGGCATCATCACCAGATCGCCGAACAGTTCCAGAGCCTCGGTGGCGATGGCGAAATCCACGGTGCCGTCCGCCGCCATTTCGGCGATCTGCATCGGCGAGCCCTGGTGCATATGCAAGGCCACGTCCGGGTATTGCTTGATGAAGTTACTGATCACCGGAGGCAGTGCATAACGGGCCTGGGTGTGGGTGGTGGCAATCGACAGCGTGCCTTTTTTCTCGTTGGAAAATTCCTGGGCAATCTGCTTGATGCTTTCGACCTTGCGCAGGATCTCCCCGGCCGTGGTGATGATGCGCTCACCGGCCGGAGTCACGCGGGTCAGGTGCTTGCCGCTGCGGGCGAAAACTTCGACACCCAGCTCATCCTCCAACAGGCGGATCTGCTTGCTGATGCCGGGTTGCGACGTGTAGAGGCTTTGGGCAGTAGCGGAAACGTTGAGGTCGTGGTGCGCCACTTCCCAGATGTAGCGCAGTTGTTGAAGCTTCATATGTATCCCTCAAAGCAGTTGGACGCCACGGGCATCAGCGACGGTATATAACTATATGAATGGTTGTATTAATTAATCTAGAACTTTTTATAAAAAAGCCACTACTTTGCCTCAAGCCTCCCCCTGACGTCGCCGCTGCACCAGCGGCACCAGGTAGACCGGTACCCGGGATAACTGCAATACCCGCGCAGCGGTCCTGCCCAGCGGTGTTTCACCGCTAGCCCCTTGACAGTGACTGCCTACGATCAGCAAATCGACTGAGAGTTTCGCAGCCTGATCGAGAATGACCTGGGATGGATCGCCCTGGAAAACCCGCACCGACTTGATCAGCTTCAAGTCCTGCTGCCCCTCGCCCAACTCTTCGCGAAAGCTGTCGAGCACCCGCTGTTCAATGTTGGCCATCACCGTATTCAGACCCTGGCGATGAAATTCGTTCAGCGCTTGCTCATCGAGATAACTTTGCAACACCGACTCCGCGAACAGCCCCATCGGCTCTACCGCATGCACCACATACAACTCGGCTTCGAACGTCCGTGCCAACGCCAAGGCATGCTGCATCACATAAGGGGCGTAAAGTCCCAGGTCTGTGGCGTACAGCATCGAACGAATCATGTGACCTCCTCGCGTGCCAGAATGGCGGAGATGGATTCAGCTTAGCAGCGCCTTGAGGAGTACGACGTCCAGCGTAACGCCCTGAACAACGGGCAGTCAGAGCTTCACTTCATTGCTGATGCCGTGGGGCACATGACCCGTGGCGACCACCTCGCGAGCCAGTTCGCAGTGGCCGGTCTGGTCGTCGAAAAAGACGTCGGCGGCGAAGGCTTCGAGAAATGCCGATTTGGTCAGGCCACCGAGAAACAGCGACTCATCCAGACGAATGTCCCATTCGCGCAACGTCCGGATGACGCGCTCGTGGGCCGGTGCCGAACGGGCAGTGACCAGCGCCGTGCGAATCGGGCAGGCGTCTTCGGGGAACTCGCGTTGCAGTGCATTGAGTGCCGCCAGAAACCCCTTGAACGGCCCGCCTCGCAGCGGCTCACGAGCCGCTTGCCGTTCGCTGGCCTGGAATGCAGCCAGGCCGCCGCTCTGATAGACACGCTCGGATTCGTCGGAAAACAGCACCGCATCGCCGTCGAAAGCGATACGCAGTTCCTCGCTGGCGGCGCGGCTGGCCCCACCCGACAGAATGGTCGCAGCGGCGAATCCGGCGTCCAGGGCACTGCGCACATCCTCAGCGTGGGTGGACAGAAACAGATCACAGCCGAACGCCTTCAGATAGGGGTAAGGACTGCGGCCGCCGACGAACGCCGCGCGGGAAATCGCCAGCCCGTAATGATGAATCGAGTTGAACACCCGCAGGCCGGTGTCGGCGCTGTTGCGCGAAACCAGAACTACCTCGACTCGCGCACGCCCCAGATGCTCGTTGAGATTCAGCAGCTTTTGCACGAGAGCGAAGGCGTCGCCGGGTTCGAGGACTTCGTCCTCATGCTCAATCTGATATTGCCGGTAAGCCTCGACGCCGCCCGACAGATACACTTTATGGCTGTCACTCAGATCGAACAGCGCCCGCGAGGAAATCGCCAGCACCAGTTTGTCGTCGATGTTGTTTGCCATGTCGCTCCCCCTTTCGCCTGATCAGCGGTTTCGTCGGTCCATAAATGCCAACGCCTGATACAAGGCTTCGATTTTCGGCAGCTCACAACCGGCTTTTTTCGCCGCCGCCAATGGTCGGCTGTAAATAGCCTCCAGCTCCAGCGCGCGCTGGTGGGAATAATCGTGATACATACTCGGCCAGTAGTCGGGCATCTTTTCGGTCATCGCAAACAGATACTCGGCATAGCCCGGCGCAATCTGGTGACCGCAAGCCTGAGCACCCCGCACCACCTCCCCCATCAGGGCCTGGATCAAGCCTCGGCTGTCACTGTCGGCCATCAACGGCGTGGTACTGGCACCCAACAGAACCGAAAGACCGTTGTAGGGCACGTTCCACACCAGTTTCTGCCAGCGCGCCTGCCGCAGGTCGGGCATGGCCTGGGAATCCAGGCCGGCGGCACGGAACAGCCCGGCCCCCTGCTCGACAATCGCCATGCGTTGCGCCTGATCGTGGCAAGGACCGCTGTGGTAACCGAGGTTGACTGCACCGAGGGCCTGGTGGGCAATGACGCCAGGACCGACCCGATGCACACAGATCAGGCACAGGCCGCCCAGCAGATGCAGCGAATCGGGCAGCAACGGTCGGAGGTCGTCCTCAACATCCAGGCCATTTTGCAGCAACAGGACTTTTGCACCCTGAGCGGCAGCTTGAATGATGGCCGGGGCCAGGTCGGCATTGCTGGTGGTCTTGGCACCGACCAGTAGCCAGTCGCAGGGCGGCATGTCCGCCGCCGAACGATACGCCTGGACCGGGTTGAGCGTCAGGGCGCCGTGAACCGCACTGTCGACTCGCAAGCCGCCCTCGGCCACCGCCCCAAATTCGCTGCGCAGTAAAAAATGCACGTCAAAACCGGCGCGAGCCAGCATCACGCCATAGAACCCACCGATCGCACCGGTGCCGATCATCCCGATCCGCGGTTTAACGCCTGCCTGCATCATTGCCACTCCTCAGCTAACAGTCCCTGCGCATCATTACATAGGTGCGGGCCAACGTGGCGAGACAGCCGGGTTCCGCCGGGCCGGTTCACGATCGGGCGCAGCAGGTCCTTTTGTGAAGGCTGCGCCGTCAAGCGCGAGCAAGCTCCCCCGCCGCAATTAACCCGTCCCTGCCCATTGTCGAGCAACCTCGTAACGCGCTAAGGTTCCGCTCCCCGACGCGCTTAAATCCGCTGTGCACCGCCGCGCGGGGATCGCTGGCGGCCGGCACCCGTGACCTGACGAGTAACACGATGGCTGATTTACCGATCAATGACCTTAACGTCGCCTCCAACGAGACCCTCATCACGCCTGACCAGCTCAAGCGCGATATCCCCCTGAGCGACGCTGCCCTGCGCACCGTGACCAAGGGCCGGGAAGTCATTCGCAACATTCTCGACGGCACCGACCATCGCCTGTTCGTGGTCATCGGGCCCTGCTCGATCCATGACATCAAGGCCGCCCACGAATATGCCGAGCGCCTGAAAGTGCTGGCGGCGGAAGTTTCCGACACCCTGTACCTGGTAATGCGGGTGTATTTCGAAAAGCCGCGCACCACCGTCGGCTGGAAAGGCCTGATCAACGACCCGTACCTGGACGACTCCTTCAAGATCCAGGATGGCCTGCACATCGGTCGCCAATTGCTGCTGGATCTGGCCGAAATGGGCCTGCCCACCGCCACCGAAGCCCTGGACCCGATCTCCCCGCAATACTTGCAGGACCTGATCAGTTGGTCGGCCATCGGTGCGCGGACCACCGAATCCCAGACTCACCGTGAAATGGCCTCCGGCTTGTCCTCGGCCGTGGGTTTCAAGAATGGCACCGACGGCGGCCTCACCGTGGCGATCAACGCCTTGCAGTCGGTTTCCAGCCCTCACCGCTTCCTGGGCATCAACCAGGAGGGTGGCGTCTCGATCGTCACCACCAAGGGCAACGCTTATGGTCACGTGGTGCTGCGCGGTGGCAACGGCAAACCGAACTACGATTCGGTCAGCGTCGCGCTGTGTGAGCAGGCACTGAACAAGGCCAAGATCAAGCCGAACATCATGGTCGACTGCAGCCACGCCAACTCCAACAAGGATCCGGCGCTGCAACCGCTGGTGATGGAGAACGTGGCCAACCAGATTCTGGAAGGCAACCAGTCGATCATCGGCCTGATGGTCGAAAGCCATTTGAATTGGGGCTGCCAGGCGATCCCCAAGGATCTGGCGGACTTGCAGTACGGTGTGTCCATCACCGATGCCTGCATCGACTGGAGCGCAACCGAGAACACCCTGCGCAGCATGCATGCCAAGCTCAAGGACGTGTTGCCTAAACGTCAGCGTGGCTAAAAGGATCACAGCCTCGTTGCACTCGACGGCGCCTACGCCGGCTATGTGTAGGCGAAGGCTGCGACCTTTGCTCTTTTCAAGGCTAAAAAAAACGCCGGGCTTTTCAGCCCGGCGTTTTTATTGGGGAATCCGTGAGGTCAGAGCTTGGCCGCGTGACGCTGGTGACGCTCCATGTAGCGCTCCACGTAGGAGCAGGACGGGATCACCGTGTAGCCCATTTCGTCGGCGTATTGCAGCGCCCTTTCGGTCAGCGCCGCCGCAATGCCGCGTCCGCGCAAGGCGTTGGGCACGAAAGTGCGATAGATATCCAGGGTCTGTTTGCCCAGGTCCATATAAGTCAGATAGGCACGATGACCGTCCACATTGGTCTCGAACTGATGACCAGCCTGGTCATGGTGGATGGACAACGCCTCGCTCATCACTACTCCTCGCGGGTCTGAATGCTGACCCCTACCTTACCGATGTTTTTCCGGCGAAGGAACATCTACGCCACCCCGTGCCTGTCTGGTCACCGAGCGCCAACACCCACCGCTCAACCCCGAGCACGTCGTGAATAGTAGGCACCAATGACGCAAATGCTCAAGGCACGCCCGTCAATGGGGGTAAAACCCGGTCGGGTTTATCGATTGAGCGCCACCGTCACGCGCTAGTCGGCCAAGGCGCAATAGCTGAACATCGCCAGTTGTTGAGTCGTGAGACGAGCGCCGGTTATTAAAGTCACCGCCAACACCAATAAAGATAGCCGCCCCCCTGAGCAAAAAACGCTCAAAAGTGTAGGCGAATCAATAAACAACGACGTTAACGGCTTAAGGAAAGTTCTCCCGCGCACGGAACTTTTGCTCAATGACGCGCTCAAGCCAGGTGCCGGAGGCTGCAAATTTTTTAAACAACACCCCAAAAAGTTGCTCGAAAAAGAATCACCGCCTACAATTTTTTTGCTTCTTGCGCGACGTCAGTTTACTTACTACAAGTAATGGGTAGTATGTACGCCGGCTAACTCCTCGCTGTGAGGAGACAGTCACTTAATAGAAAGTCCTTGAAGGGGAACACGATGAACAACGTTCTGAAATTCTCTGCTCTGGCCCTGGCCGCAGTTCTGGCTACCGGTTGCAGCAGCGCATCGAAAGAAACCGAAGCACGTCTGACTGCTACCGAAGACGCAGCAGCTCGCGCCCAAGCTCGTGCAGACGAAGCTTACCGTAAAGCTGATGAAGCTCTGGCTGCTGCTCAAAAAGCACAACAGACTGCTGACGAAGCTAACGAGCGTGCTCTGCGCATGCTGGAAAAAGCTAGCCGCAAGTAATAGTCCTCCGGGATTGTTATCGAGCCGACCCATTTTTTGGGTCGGCTTTTTTATTGCCCGGCGTTTCCCCAGGCGATAAAAAACCCGCCGACATCGCGAAACGCCGGCGGGTCTCTATTGCAGGTTTTACTGTTGCAGATCGATCGGCGCGCTGGAGACCATCGGTGCCGAAGTATTCGGAACGGCGATCTCGACCGGCAGGCCGTCTTCGGCAGCCACCACATCACGCACCACATCCCAGTCCATGCGCAGGTTGCTGGTGATGTCCTCACGCTTGAGCATCGTGTTGATCACCGCGGTGTGCTTGTCCACCACCGATGGGTTGCCGTTGTCGTCCAGCGGCGTGTGGGCCTCCAGATAAACCTTCCCGCCGCTCACACCCAGCTTGTAGGGATCGTTGATGATCCGTACCGAGGTGCCCACCGGCACCATGCCGGCCATCTGCAGTACGTTGTTGTTGAACATGCGGAAGCAGCCGTGGCTGGTGCGCATGCCGATGCCGAACTTCTTGTTCGAACCGTGGATCAGGTAACCCGGGGTGCCCAGGGTGAACTTGAACGGACCCAAGGGATTATCGGGACCGGCCGGCACCACGTTCGGCAACGGATCGCCGTCGGCGGCATGCTCAGCCTTGATCGAGGCCGGCGGAGTCCAGGTCGGATTCGGGGTCTTGGCAATGATGCTGGTGTGGGCGATCGGCGATCCCCAACCTTCACGGCCAATGCCCAGCGGGAAGGTGTAGACCACATTCCGGCCCTTGGGGAAGTAGTAGAGACGGTACTCGGCGAGGTTGATCACGATGCCTTCGCGCGGGCCAGGCGGCAGGATGAAACGGGTCGGCAGCACGACCTCGGTGCCCGCACCCGGCAACCAGGGATCGACGCCCGGGTTGGCAGCGACCATCTCGGTGTAGCCCAGGTCGTAGGTAGTGCCCAGGTCGGCGAAGGTGTCTTCGTATTTGGCCTTGATGACCTGCACCTGGCCGACAATGTCTTCGCCTGGCGGTGGCAGAGGCAGCTCCAGGGCGGCAACGGGACCAGCCATGCACAGGGCGGCAAGAGACAGGCAGCGGGTGACGGCAGGCAAGCGCAGCAACATCCGGGAAATCCTTTGCAGGTCGAACAGAGGGTATGAAGACTGTGATTGTACACCGGCCCCCGTTATTTCGGGGAGGGCAGGAATGAGGCGTCCGATGCCTAGCATGCTTGGAGACTGAAATAAAAACCTGTGGGAGCGAACCTGCTCGCGATAGCGGCGGCACATCCAACATCAATGCAAGCAGGCCCACCGCCATCGCGAGCAGGCTCGCTCCCACAAGGGGGCATGCGGGGAATCTGGGGAATTACAATTCGAACCGCAGTTCCGGCCAGATCGGCGAGGTGCCGCGCTTCTGGGACTCCAGGATCGCCCGGCACAATGAACACAGGCGATGGTCCTGGAATATCTTGCGATCAACAGCCGACCAGCGCGGCTGGGCCGGCAGCAGGCTGCCGCACAGGGTCCGGTCGGCCGAGCCACCAAGCTCCAGTTGCCGGGTCACCAGATGCACCCGCACTTCCTGGCAGGCGAACAGGTCCAGCTGTTCGTCAGGCTCGATCAGTTGGTAGGCAAACAGGGACCAGGCGGGACGCGGCATCGGGGGCTCCAAATCGGGGGCGCCACATTAGCCGAAAGACCGCCTGTAGAAAAGCGTCACAGCAGCGGTTTTAGCGTCGGCCAGACATTTTCCAGCAACTTGCCTTGGGCCGCGACGGACGGGTGCAAGCCATCGCCCTGCATCATCCCCGGAACACCGCCAACGTCCTGAAGGAAAAACGGCACCAGCGGCACGTTTTTCTCCTCGGCCAGGGTGCTGTAGACCCGGGCAAAGGCATCGGTGTAGCGCTGCCCATAATTGGGCGGCAACTGCATGCCCAGCAGCAGTACCTTGGCACCGCTGGCGCGCGAGCTGTCGATCATCGCTGCAAGGTTTTGTTGCAATTGCGTTGGCGGCTGTCCACGCAAGCCATCGTTGCCCCCCAGTTCCAGGATCACCAGGTCCGGCTTATGGGCTGCAAGCAGCGCCGGCAGCCGCGCCTGGCCGCCTGCACTGGTGTCACCACTGATAGAAGCATTGACCACTTTGTCGTCGAAACCTTCGGCCTTGAGCCGTTGTTCGAGCAAGGATACCCAACCTTGCCGGGTATCCAGGCCGAAAGCGGCGCTGATACTATCGCCAACGATCAGGACTGTACCCGCCGCTGCGTTCTGGGCCATGCACATCAGGGCCAGGCCGGCACTCAAAAACCACACACGCATCGGATTCTCCATGGGCTCAAGCATTCTCACCGCGAAGGACCTTAGCAAAGTGGTTCCCAGCGCGGAAGGTGAACTGACTATCCTGCACGAACTCAGCCTGGAACTGAACAAGGGCGACAGCCTGGCCATTGTCGGCGCATCCGGTTCCGGCAAATCCACCCTCCTGGGCCTGCTGGCCGGCCTCGACCTGCCCAGCAGCGGTGAAGTGACCCTCGCAGGCCAAGCCCTCAGCGTTCTGGATGAAGACCAGCGGGCCCGGATCCGCGCCGAGCATGTCGGCTTTGTCTTCCAGTCGTTCCAGTTGCTCGACAGCCTCAATGCGTTGGAAAACGTCATGCTGCCATTGGAGCTTGATGGTCGCCGGGATGCCCGCGAACGCGCTACGGAATTGCTGCAGCGGGTCGGCCTGGGCCAGCGCCTGACCCATTCGCCCCGCCAGCTCTCTGGCGGCGAGCAGCAACGCGTGGCGATTGCCCGTGCCTTTGCGGCCGAGCCGGACGTGCTGTTTGCCGACGAACCCACTGGCAACCTCGACAGCCACACCGGTGAGCGCATCAGCGATCTTCTGTTCGAGTTGAACAAGGAAAGCGGCACGACCCTGGTGCTGGTCACCCATGACGAACGCCTGGCCCATCGTTGCCGGCGCCTGATTCGACTTGAAGCCGGCCAGATGGTCGCCCCCCTGGAGCCTTGATGGCACGCTTGCCGCTGTTGCGTCTGTTCAGTCTCGCTGTCCGCCAATTGCTGCGCGACGCCCGCGCCGGCGAACTGCGGGTGTTGTTCTTCGCCCTGCTGGTGGCGGTGGCGGCGAGTACCGCCATCGGTTACTTCGGAGCCCGTCTCAACGGCGCGATGATGATGCGCGCCACCGAATTCCTTGGCGCCGACCTGCTGCTCGAAGGCAGCTCGCCTGCCCGTCCCGAACAGATTCGCGGCGGCACCGATCTGGGCCTCGAACATGCCCGGGTGGTGGAGTTTTCCAGCGTCGTGGCCACCGACAATGGCATTCAACTTTCCAGCGTCAAGGCCGTCGATGACATCTACCCCCTGCGCGGCGAACTGAAAAGCGCCCCTGCCCCGTTCGCCCCGGAAGAAACCGGCGGGCGACCGAACCCAGGCGAGGCCTGGGTTGAAGCACGGCTGCTGACGGCACTGGACCTGAAAATAGGCGACAGCATCGACGTCGGCAACCAGCCCCTGCGCCTGAGCCGTGTGTTGACCTACGAACCGGATCGCGCCGGCAATTTCTATAGCCTCACGCCCCGGGTCATGATCAACCTCAAGGACCTGGACGCTACCGGCGTCGTACAGCCCGGCAGCCGCGTCAGTTATCGCGACCTGTGGCGCGGCCCGGCACCAGCGTTGCAAACCTACCGCGACCTGATCAAGCCGGGCCTGGAGCCCAATCAGCGGCTGCAGGATGCACGCGATGGCAACCGGCAGATCGGTGGCGCCCTGGGCAAGGCCGAACGGTATCTGAACATGGCCAGCCTGGTGGCGGTGCTGCTGTCCGGCGTCGCCGTCGCCCTCTCGGCCAACCGCTTTGCCACCCGACGCTTTGATGCCAGCGCACTGCTGCGTTGCCTGGGGTTGTCACGCCGGGAAACCATGGTGCTGTTCAGCCTGCAGTTGACCGTGCTGGGCCTGCTGGCCAGCCTCAGCGGTGCGCTGCTTGGCTGGGTCGCCCAACTGGGTCTGTTTGCACTGCTGCATGACCTGTTACCCACGACCGTCCCGCCGGGTGGCCTGCTGCCGGCCATTGCCGGAATCGGCACCGGAATGGTGGCGTTGGCCGGCTTCGCCCTGCCCCCTCTGGCCGCGTTGGGACGGGTACCCCCCTTGCGCGTTTTACGCCGGGACATGCTGCCGATTCCTTCCAGCACCTGGGTGGTCTATGGGGCCGCCCTGGGTGCCCTTGGCCTGATCATGTGGCGCTTGAGCCTGGACCTGGTCCTGACGTTCGCCCTGCTCGGCGGTGGCGTCATCGCAGCACTGGTGCTCGGCGGCCTGCTGTTGCTGCTGCTCCAGAGCCTGCGCAGGATGCTGGCCCGCGCCTCGTTACCCTGGCGGCTCGGCCTGGGCCAGTTGCTGCGCCACCCCTTGGCGGCGGCCGGCCAGGCGTTGGCATTCGGCTTGATTCTGTTGTCCATGGCGCTGATCGCCCTCTTGCGCGGCGAGCTGCTGGACACCTGGCAAAACCAGTTGCCGAAAAACGCCCCGAACTATTTCGCCCTGAATATCTTGCCCAACGACAAGCAGGCCTTCACCGAAAAGCTGCTGGCGTTGTCGGCGCAATCGGCGCCGCTCTACCCCGTGGTACCGGGACGCCTGATCAGTATCAACGGCGAGCCGGCCAAGGAATTTGTCACCAAGGACTCGGCCGGTGACCGGGCCCTGCAGCGCGACCTGAGCCTGACCTGGGCTGCGGACCTGCCGGCGGGCAACGTCGTCACGGCCGGGACCTGGTGGCCGCAGCAACCGCCGGACGATATTCCGGGCGTTTCGGTAGAAGGCAAGGTGGCCGAGAACCTCAAGATCCAGCTGGGGGACCGTCTGGTTTTCAACGTGGGCGGCGTCAATCGCGAGGCGAAGGTCACCAGCTTGCGAGAAATCAACTGGGACAACTTTCAGCCTAACTTTTTCATGATATTCCAACCCGGCACGCTGAAGGATCTACCGGCCACCTATCTCACCAGCTTCTATCTGGCGGCGGGCCACGACCAGCAGATTGTCGACCTGTCCCGGGCCTTCCCGGCGGTGACGATCCTGCAAGTCGAAGCCCTGCTCGAGCAGTTGCGCAGCATCCTGGCCCAGGTCACCCTGGCCGTGGAATATGTGTTGCTGTTTGTACTGGCTGCGGGAATGGCCGTGCTGTTCTCCGGCCTGCAAGCCACCCTCGATGAACGGATCCACCAGGGTGCGCTGCTCCGCGCCCTGGGTGCCGAACGAGCCCTGTTGGTCAAGGCCCGGCGCATCGAGTTCGGGCTGTTGGGTGCGGTCAGTGGCTTGCTCGCGGCCTTGGGTTCGGAACTGGTGAGCCTGGTGCTTTACCGTTACGCGTTCGACCTGCCCTGGCATCCGCATCCATGGTTGCTGGTACTGCCTTTGGTGGGAGCGTTATTGATCGGGGCTGCCGGTGTGTTCGGCACGCGTCGAGCCCTCAATGCCAGCCCGCTGACAGTCTTGCGCGAGGGTTGATAGACTCCCGGCTTCGCCACCACAAGAAGTTGCCATGAGCCGTTATCGCCCACCCCGCACCGCCGGCACCGCGTTGATCACCCCTGAGGGCGAGGCGCGGATGCGCGCTGAATTTCATGAACTGTGGCATGTGCGCCGCCCTCAGGTGACCCAAGCAGTCAGCGAGGCGGCGGCCCAGGGGGATCGTTCGGAAAACGCCGAATACACCTATGGCAAGAAAATGCTGCGGGAAATCGACAGCCGCGTGCGTTTCCTCACCAAGCGCCTGGAAGCCCTCAAGGTGGTCAGTGAAAAACCCAGTGACCCGAACAAAGTGTATTTCGGCGCTTGGGTCACGGTTGAAGATGAGGACGGCAAAGAGTCTCGCTATCGCATCGTCGGCCCCGACGAACTGGACTTGAAAAAGAACCTCATCAGCATCGACTCGCCATTGGCGCGGGCGTTGATCGGCAAAGCGCTGGATGCTGAGATCAAGGTTCAGACACCCGCAGGTGAACAACTTTTATATGTCACTCACATTGAATACATATAAAGCTTCACCGGCCCAAGGCCCGAAAAACCAAGTCATCTCAGCTCACCTCAGCGGCGGGTAATCAGCCCCTGTCGGGCCACGCGGGTCAACTGCCGGATCATTTCGCTGGCGTGCGCCGCACTGGGGGACTGGATAACGGCCAGATCGAAACTGTCGTCGGCAAAACGCGCCAGAGACTCACCGTCTTCGACAAACTGGATAAGGAACGCCGCCGGCCCGTGGTTGCGTCGCGGCCAGCCGTCGAGATAGCGCAATAACGTAGGCTGGTGAGTACCGCCCAGAAGGATTTTTGGATTGCGTTGCAGAAGGTTCGCCGTGATCGGCGCAAGACGTACAAGGGGGCTGGATGCGTTCATCGTGTCGTGTCTCTGCCTCAAAAGTCTGCATGGCAGGTGAGAGGCAACACCGAACCAGCGCTTTAGCGGTATTTCGAAGCCCCGTGTAACCGGCTTCTATCGGTGACTGAATGAGTCACCTGGCGCCCCGCAAGTAGCTGTTTAAATCGGCGCATGAGCGGCATCCTAGAGAAGCTGACCGGCCAGTGTCAAGAATCTGCGCGCACAAAAAAGGCCCGTTCCAGACGGGCCTTCAATGATGCAGGTATGCAATCAGCGGGCGATGGCCTGGTCGACCGACAACTTGCCAGCACCTTCGATCAGCACCGCAACGCTGCCTGCCAGCAAAGCCAGGGCAAACTCATAACCGTTGTTGGCCATGAACAGACCGTTGCCGATGTGCACGGAGAAAATCGCCACCAGCGACAGGAAGGCCAGTCCCAGCGCCGCTGGACGGGCCAGCAGACCGATGATCAAGGCCAGCCCGGCGAAAAACTCGGTGCCGCCGGCCAGTGTCGCCATCAGATAACCGGGGGTCAGGCCAATGCTTTCCATCCACTGCGCCGTCCCCGTCAGGCCGTAGCCACCGAACAGACCGAAGAGTTTCTGGGAGCCGTGGGCGGCGAAGATGATCCCGACAACGATGCGCAGGACAGTCAGGCCATAGCCAGCGCGAGTAAACAGAACTTTGTTGATGAAAGTGCTCATTAGGTTCATTCCTTGGGATAAGTGGATTGGCCGCTATATTAATCAACAAAATGCATGATAAAAGCGGAAAAAATCTGTGATACCAATCAGTTTACTCGATCATTTACGCACAACAACCTTTTGTTCCCTGGGCTCCAGCGACTCCCGTTCACGATCAAATGCCAGATAGTATTTGTTCACACTATTAACGTAGCTTACTGCGCCCATTCCCACCTGCTCCATGGCGATGCGTTCGACCTGGAAGAACCACTGATTGGGATTGAGTCCCCGCCGCCTGGCCTCGGCCCGCATGCCTTGGACACGCTCAGGCCCCATGTTGTAGGCGGCCAGGACGAAGGCCATTCGCTCGCGCTCATTGAGCTTGGGGCTGGCGAAAAACTTTCGGCGTATCAAGGCCAGGTACTTGGCGCCAGCCTGCACGTTGGCGTCCAGGTTCTGGATGTTGCGCACCCCGACCCTCTGGGCTGCTGACGGGGTAATCTGCATAAGACCCGTAGGGCCGCTGCCACTGCGGGCATTGGGTTTCAGGGAAGACTCCTTGAACGCCAGCGCCGCCAGGTTCAGCCAATCCATGCCTTGGGCCGTGGCATGTTTTTGCAGCACTGGGCGCAGTTTCTCAAGACGCTGGCGATTGGCACGGGCCAGCGGATAGTGAACCCGGTACAAGCGGCGATAGATGCGCAGAAACGCCGCGTCCTGATTGGAAGGCGCCTTATAAGTCGTCAGGAAGCGGTCGATGCTCGCTCGCAGCATGGCGGCGTCACGACGGACAAACCAATACTCGTCAGCCGGCTCGCCAATGAGCACCTGCCGGTCGAAACGCAGCTTGGGCAGGATCTTGCTCCAGCGTTCGGCAATGGGCTGCTCGACGATGGTCAGATGGAAAATCCCGGCCTGAACCATTTCCAGCACATCTTCCACCGCCAGGGTCGGGTCGACCCACTCGATCTTCACCGGCGGTAATTTACGCAGCGCCAACTTCTGGTTGATCTGACTCAGCGCTTCCCCTGCGGCGCTACCGTTGGGCAGGGCCAGGGTCTTGCCCGACAGTTGCTCTACACGTGTGTAGCGCCGCTGGCCCTTGGCTCCCACCAGAAGCAACGGCACGTCGGTGCGAATCGGATTGCTGGCGCTGACCGCAAGGCCAGCCAGGGGCTCGAGCAACTCGCCGGGCGCGACCAGATCGCCTTCTCCGCGCTGCAAGGCGCCCAGCAGTTGGTCCTTGGCCTTGGGAATGATCTTGAGGGTGATTTTCTGGTCATCCCGAGCGTGGCCGTTGAGGTATTGCTCGAAGGCACGTAAGCGATGATATTCGACGCCAATGGGTTGCCCCTTGACTTCGCCAGAACTGTTGCGGCTCTGGTTGACCAAAACTTTCAGCACCCGGCTGCTGCGGATTTGCGCAAGGTCGCGCACCGTAGTCGGCGCTACCACCTGTACCGGGCCGGGCAGCCGCGCCTCGGCCGGCATCGGCAGCAACAGCGAACAACACAGCAGCAGCAACACTTGGGGACGTGTCATCCACTCTCCGAAAGGATACCGCGACCCGCAGCCTTGAAATATCGAAGCTGGGGTCGACAGAAACAGAGCACCTGGGGCGCTGAAAAGTGCGAAAGACTGGCACAGTGCTGGCGTTTATACCAACCCGACCGGTCTGACGGCCTCAACAGACAGCCTCAACTCGTTGTAGTTCTTGGCTTTTCTTATAAATCTACAGCTCTGATATGCTTTGCGGCCTTTGGGTCGAGGTAGCACCATGCAACTCATCGATATCGGCGTCAACCTGACCAACCCCAGTTTTACCGACAAACACGAGGCCGTACTTGAGCGCGCCTATGCAGCCGGTGTCTGCCAACTGGTCTTGACCGGTACCAGCGTCGAGGGCAGCGAACAGGCGTTTGAGCTGTGCCAGCGCCTCGATGACGCCGGGGAACGGCTGTTTTCCACCGCCGGTGTTCACCCCCATAGCGCCAGCGACTGGACCGCCGATAGCGCCAGGCACCTCAAAGACCTGCTGAAACAAGACCGCGTTCGCGCAGTGGGTGAATGCGGGCTGGATTTCAACCGGGACTTCTCCCCGCGCCCGCAGCAGGAAAAAGTCCTGGAAGAACACCTCGCCCTGGCGGTGGAGTTGCAATTGCCGGTCTTTCTTCACGAACGTGATGCCGATCAGCGACTGCTGGAAATCCTGCGGGATTTTCGCGACCAATTGCCCGCAGCGGTGGTGCACTGCTTTACCGGTGAGAAAAAGGCCCTGTTCAGCTATCTCGACCTGGACTTGCATATAGGCATCACAGGCTGGATCTGCGACGAGCGCCGGGGCACCCATTTGCATCCATTGGTACGGGAAATTCCTCGCACTCGCTTGATGCTTGAAAGCGATGCACCGTACCTGTTGCCTCGCACACTGCGCCCCAAACCCAAGAATGGTCGAAACGAACCGGCCTACCTGACGGAAACCTTGCGCGAAGTCGCCTTGCACCGGGGCGAAAGCCAGGAAGACCTCGCTGCCCATAGCACCGCCTGTGCCCGCGCGTTTTTTGGCTTGCCCACCCTCTCCTGACCCAATGAAAACCTGTTGGAGCGAGCCTGCTCGCGATAGCAGTGGATCAGCTTGCCCATAGGCCGACTGATACACCGCTATCGCAAGCAGGCTCGCTCCCACAGGGGATAGGCGTTGTCTGTTGACCCATATCAACACCCCGCACCTTGGATAGCGGCACAATAATGGCACCTTGCCAAAACTGTTTCCGCTATCAGAGAAGACCTTCCATGGGTGCCTGGCTTAGCAATATCTCACTGAAGTACAAATTCTGGGCGGTCAATGCGGTCGCCTTTGTCACGACCTTGCTGCTCGTACTCTACGCGGTGCAGCTCGAACAACAGGCGCGCAACCATGCGGCCCAGGCAAACGCCCAGGCCCAGGCACGCTTGCTCAGTGCCTGGCCTGCCGGGCAGCCATTGCCCAAGGCCGATCACCTGCTGGCATTCCAGCGCGGCCAAATTCCCACATTGAACGATCAATCATTGCCTTCAATAGCAGAGGCCAACGGCTGGGTAGCACTCTCGGCCAGCCCCCTGTTGGGCGACAACCCACTGCTGGGCGCCGAAGTAATCCGTGGCGGTGACGGCCAACAGTTGGCCGTGCTGGCCCAAGGCGCAAGCCTGAGCCAGGTGTTCAGGGAACGCTTCAGCCAATACGCCGTGGCGGTGTTCGTGTTGATGCTGGCCATGCTGGGCGCATCGCAGCTGCTAATCCGGTTTCTGCTCAGCCAGCTCAACACCCTGAAGGATGTGATGCTGCACGTGGAAAAAACCGGTGACCTGTCCGCCCGCGTCCCCTTGGCCTGCAAGGACGAAGTGGGCCAGATGGCGGCGGCGTTCAATGCCATGCAAGCCGGATATCAACGTGTGGTTGACACCGTTGCCAGCACTGCTCGGCAACTGGACAGCGGTGCAGCACGCCTGGCATCGAGCATGAACGATGTTCGCCACGGCATGCTCGGCCAGCAAAGCGAAACCGATCAGGCGGCGACGGCGATCAACGAGATGTCCGCTACGGTTTATCACATCGCCCAACATGCCGGCGCCACCCGCGACCTGTCGAAAAGCGCCGATACCTTGGCCGGCAATGGCCGCGAAGTAGTCAGCCGGGTGCAACAGTCGATCACCGGGCTCTCCCGCGGCGTGCAGCAGACCGCCGAAATGATCCAGCGCCTGGCCGAGGACAGCCAGAAGATCAACAGCGTGGTCAGCGTGATCCACAGCATCGCCGAACAGACCAATCTACTGGCGCTCAACGCGGCCATTGAGGCGGCGCGAGCCGGGGAAATGGGTCGAGGGTTTGCAGTGGTGGCCGACGAAGTACGCAACCTGGCCAAGCGGGTACAGACCTCTACGGATGAAATCACCGCCATGGTGTCGGCCTTGCAGGCGGGAACCCGGGACGCGGTGGATTTCATGCAGGAAAGCTCCTACAAGGCCGACGATTGCGTGCAACAGGCCCGGGAAGCCGGTGAGGCTCTGGAGCAAATCACCGGGGCGGTGGCGCAGATGCGCGAGAGCAACACCCAGATCGCCGTGGCGGCCGAGCAGCAAAGCCAGGTTGCCGAGGAAATGAACCGGGCGGTCGTGAGTATTCGTGACGTGACTGAAAACACCGTGCGCCAGACGGTGGACTCGGCCACCACCAGCCATGAACTGGCAACGTTGGCCGGTGAGCTGAACAAGGCGATCGGGCAGCTCAGGCTTTAGGACCCCGCTGCCAATTGACCTGCCTGGGAGAGTTCTTGCGGCCTGGGGTTTATCTGTGGGAGCAAGGCTATGGCCACCTATCACGTCGATAGCCAACCGCGATTCGTCGCGCTGCCCGGCCGGGCTTACGCTTGGGTTACTCGGTTAGCGAACTCAAGGATCAGCATCATGGGCAAACGTCACCCCCACTTCCCGGCCTGGCAATGGCGCACCTGCCTTGACCATCATGGTCACCCGAGCAATCCGGTGTTGCACCAGATTGCCGTACCGCTGTTCATCGTCGCGTTTTTGCTGATGGTATCGGGGGTGTTCAGCCTCAGCCTGGCCAATGTCGCCATCGGCTCCCTCGGCATGATTGCCGCACTCGTGTTGCAGTGCCACGGTCATGAAGAGCCTTAGGCGAAAACTGTCACTGTCTGCCGGCTCAGGGCGATCAAGCGACCATCCGCGCTCCAGAACCTGGCGGCGACATGGCCGTAACCGTCCTGAGCATGCTCGATCTCGGCCAGGTATTTACACCAGTCCAGTGTCGTGAGTTCCAGCAGTGGCTGGACGAACTCAATGGTCCAGGTGAGCGTACTGCCCGGTGCCATTTGAGTGAGATGGGGTAGCAACGCCGGAGGCCAGGCATCGACCAATGCCAGGATGTGCCCCTCGTTCAGCGGCTCCTCTTTGACATCACCACGCAAGCGCACCCAGCCCCCCATGCTGCGGGATTTGTTGCCGGTAAACGGCAGGCCACCAACACTCCAGCACAGCGCCAGGTGACGCATGAATTCCGGCGTAGCGCCCTTGATGTAGGGCAGTTCCTGGCATTGCTCCACGCTTTTGAACTCAGGCGCGGGGTCGGCCTGGACCGCCACCACGGAAGAGCGCGAGGCGCCGAAGCTGCCTTGTACCACGGTCACTACCTGACCGTTCTGTACCGCTCGCCCCAATACTTGGCTGACCGCCTTGCCTTCACGCAATACGTCGACTTCGAAACTGACGGGTACGTCGGCCGCTACCGGCCCGACGAAGGTGATCGCCAGCGAACGCACCGGGCGATCCGCCGGAACCCGCGCACGCATCGCTTCATATTGCAGCGCCGCCACCAGACCGCCAAAACTGGCGCGTCCCTGGCCCCATTCAGGCGCGATGATCACGCAGTCAGGCTGACGGCGCACGGCATCGATCAAATCGGAAAAGCGCATGACAACCTCGAAAACATGGGAAAAAGATGCAGGAATCTTAACCAGCCCAGACGGGTGGCACAGCGCTCATTCTGGCCAAAGAGACTGACAGATAGGCCGCGGCATCCCAACCCCCGCCAATCTACTGTGGGAGCGAGCCTGCTCGCGATAGCGGTGAGTCAGCTTGAATAACTGGTGACTGACGCGGCGCTATCGCGAGCAGGCTCGCTCCCACAAGGGAATATCTGCAGGACTCAGGATTTTTTGAAGCAACTGGCAACGAGTTTATCGAGCACTTTATCGGACTTGGCCTCGGCCTTTTCCATGGTGCTGAGCCAGACCGGCACGCAGGATTGCAAGTCGCTTTCCTGCTTGGCCCTGGCCAGCCATTGCCAGCAATCGTGCCAGTCCCCCAAGGCGCCTTGGGCGGACTTGAGCCGTGGCATGGCCGCTTCGGGTAGGCGGTCAAGTTCGGGGTAGGCTTCGATGGCGTAGCGCACACGCTTGATCAGCAGCCGCAAACGGTGGCGATCATGGGCCGGATCGCCCAAGGCTTCGCCGAGTTTCTTCCATTGTTTGTCCAGGCGCTTTTCGATGCGTTTGCGCAGACCTTTAAGCAGGTCCTGACGTTGCGCCGCGCGAATGAAGCGCGGGAAAGCATCAAGCACCATCAGCAATTGGGCCAGCTCCGGGCTGCCGGCAACGGCGGGATAAGCATCGGCCATTTGCACCTGGCGCCGCCGCGCGGCTTCGATCTTGCCGTGCTGCTCAAGGTAGGCGGCCAGCACTTCCCGGTCACGCAGGGGCGTGGTCAGCGCTCCGACCGCCGAGGCCGCCGTTTCCAGCTGCTCGACACCGGGCAAACCGCGCAACGGACGAAGCAAGCTGCGCAAACGGCGAACCGTGGTCCGCAGGTCATGCAGGGCTTCACTGTCGGTATGGGCATTGAGGCGGGCCTGACAGGCCAGCAGCCGGACTTCCAGGCCCAGTATCCGGGCCACCAGCCGATCAATCATGGGGACGTACTCCGTACGTAGCGTTGAGCGTCAAGCTGCAAGCTTCAAGTGAGGAGCAGAGTGCTCCCCTAACTTGTAGCTTGCCGCTGACAGCTTGTCGCTGCTATTAACGCCCTGCGCGGGATTCGCGGATGTAGAAACGGGCCTTCTCGGCCTTTTTGGTGCACCCCTCAAACGCTTCGAACTGCTGCTGGGTCTTGGCGCCGGTCAACAACGACAGGGCCTTGGAATAACTCACGGTGCCGGCAAAACCTTCGGCCTTGGCCAGGTCCAGTTCGCGCCAGGCACTGTCGAGCTGGCTGCCGCAGCTATCGCGGTAAGCGGTCTTGCCGGCACAACCGGCCAGGGCCAAAACCATCAAGGATGCCACCAGGGGCAGACAAATCCGGGCTTTCATCAATTACACCTCAAGTCAGGTCAACAGTCGTGCAAGTAAGACGGTCCAGCCCGCAAAAAGTGCCAATGCCCGACCGCGTAAATACAAGTGTGGGCGAGCATACGCAAATGCCGGCACGGCGTATCAAAAAACGACACCTGCGCCACAACGATTGAGCCCAGCCGTCGATAAGTGCATTGTTAAAGTCTGTTTTACAAGAGGCCGGGTCATGACAAAACGTGTCGCATTGGTACTGGGATCGGGTGGCGCCCGGGGCTACGCCCATATCGGGGTGATCGAAGAAATCGAACGACGTGGCTACGACATCGCTTGCATCGCCGGCTGCTCCATGGGTGCCGTGGTGGGCGGAATCTATGCCGCGGGCAAGCTCGACGATTATCGTAACTGGATTGAAAGCCTGGATTACCTGGATGTGCTGCGACTGGTGGACGTCAGCTTTCGCCTGGGGGCGATTCGCGGCGAGAAAGTCTTCGGGCAAATTCGCAAGATCGTCGGCGAACTCAATATCGAAGACCTGCGTATTCCCTACACTGCCGTGGCCACCGACCTGACCAATCAGCAGGAAATCTGGTTCCAGGAAGGTTGCCTGCACCAGGCAATGCGCGCCTCGGCGGCGATTCCCAGCCTGTTCACCCCCGTGATGCAAGGCAACCGCATGCTGGTGGATGGCGGCCTGCTCAATCCGTTACCCATCGTGCCGGTGGTGTCGAGCCATTGCGACCTGATCATCGCGGTCAACCTCAACGCCACCAACCAGAAACAGTACCGACTGCCGGTCATCCAGCGCCCGGCAGCGTTCAAGCGTCGCTTCGACACCCTCGTCAGTTCCCTGGGCTCGCGTCTACCGTTCCGTCGCAAGCAAGCCGAGCAGTTGCTGCTGCTGGAACAGGAGGCGCTAAAAGCTGAAGCCGCCGAGATCAATCCATGGCTGGAATCCGCCGAGCCCGAGGGCCAACAACCGGCCGCCGCGCCGGAATCCGAAGGTGCGCCGAAATCGGCGACCGGTTCGTTCATCATCGACAACGTTGGCCCGGCCTCGCTGCTGGATCTGATCAACCAGAGTTTCGAGGTGATGCAGACGTCCCTGGCCCAATACAAAATCGCCGGGTATCCACCGGATGTGCTGATCAACGTGCCGAAACGGGTGTGCCGGTTTTTCGAGTTCTACAAGGCGCCGGAGCTGATCGCCCTGGGGCGGGAGATTGCCAGCGATACGTTGGATCGCTATGAGAATGAGCAGAACTGATAGAGCGCTCGTGGCGGTGAGGGCCTCTTCGCGAGCAGGCTCGCTCCCACACTAGATCTGCGGATTCAAGAACATCACAACGCCTGTGGGAGCGAGCCTGCTCGCGATGACGGCAGCTCAGCCAACATCAAACTCAAAGTCCACCCTCCCCCAACAACCGATACCCAACCCCCGCCTCGGTCGCAATGAACCGGGGCCGGGTCGGGTCGTCCGCCAGTTTTTGCCGCAGATGACCGACCACGATCCGCAGGTAATGGGTGTCTTCGGTGTGGGTCGGGCCCCAAATGTCCTTGAGCAATTGCTGCTGGGTAATGACCCGCCCGGGATGGCGCGCCAATTGCGCCAGCACGGCGTATTCCTTGCGGGTCAGGGCCACTTCAGTGCCATCGAGCAGAACCCGGCGATAAGCCAGGTCCACCGTCAGCGGACCAAACGTCAGCGCCGCTTCCCGCGCCTCGCCTGCCGGGGCCTGACGCAACAAGGCACGAATGCGCGCCAGAAACTCCTGGATGCCGAACGGCTTGGTGACGTAATCATTGGCGCCGTTGTCCAGCGCCTCGACTTTCTGCGCTTCGCTGGCCCGCACCGAGAGCACCAGCACCGGCACCGTGGACCATTGGCGAAACTCGCGCAGTACCTGCTGGCCGTCCATGTCCGGCAGGCCCAGGTCGAGCACCAGCAGATCGGGCTTGTTCAGCGCCGCCTGGGCCAGGCCTTCGGCGCCGGTGCCGGCTTCGAGCACCTTGTAGCCTTGGGAAGTCAGGCTGATGCGCAGGAATTTGCGAATCTGCGGTTCGTCATCGATGACCAAAAGGGTCGCGGTCTGGCTCATGAGGTCCGTTCAATGCAATCAGGTGAAAAGAGAGTAACCCAGCGCCGTTCAGGCTTCATCGTCCATGCCCGGTTGTGTCTGTAATGGCAGGTGCAGGGTGATGCAGGTTCCGCGCCCGTCCAGGCCGGTGTCCACGCTGATCCGCCCGCCATGGGCACCGACCATGCCCTGACAGATCGCCAGCCCCAGCCCCGTGCCCTGCCCGCCGCGATCCCCGCGCGCAGCGGTATAGAACATGTCGAAGATTTTCTCGCGCTCTTCTTCAGGGATCCCGGGCCCCTCGTCGGCCACGGCGAAAAAAACTTCGCTGTCCGTCGCCCCTGCGCTGAGCAGCAATCGCCCGTGAGTCGGTGAAAATCGTGCGGCGTTCTCCAGCACGTTCACCAAGGCCTGTTCGATCAACGCCGCGTGAACATACAACAACGGCAACTCGGCCGGCACTTCGATGCCCACCGTCAACGGTGCCAGCACCGCCCGCAACCGGTTCAACGCGCTGCCGACAATATCGGCCGGCGACACCCAGTCCCGCGCCAGCTTCAGAGCCCCATGGCCGAGACGAGTCATGTCCAGCAAGTTCTGGATGTAGCGATCCAGGCGCTCAGCTTCATCACGGGTGCCTTCCAGCAGTTCGCGGCGATCGGCCAGCGGGATCGCCTCTCCCAACGCCAACAGGCTGTCGATACTACCGCGCATGGAGGTCAGCGGCGTGCGCAAATCGTGGGACACCGACGCCAACAACGCACTGCGCAGTTGCTCGGTTTCACCGTGCAGGCGCGCCGCTTCCAGATCCTGGGCCAGTTGCGCCCGAGCCAGGGCCTGCGCCAGTGGTTGACTGAGGGCCGCCAGCAGACGACGCCGCTGGCCGCTCAACGGCTTGCCTTCTTTCGGGCAAACGCCCAGCAACGCCAGCGGGCCCTCCTCTGTCGACAACGGCCACCACCACCAGCGCCCGGACGGCAGCGTCCCGGTGCCGGCGCCGGCCGGTTGGTCGTGTTGCCAAGCCCAATCGGCGGCCGCGCGCTCAGCTTCAGTGAAGGTCAATGGTTCAGCTGTCTCAACCTTCCAGCCGTCCTGGCCGTCACGGTTGAGCAGGCATAGTTGCAGGTCGTGCCAGCCGTTGAGGTGTTGCGCGGCGGCGCTGATCACCGCCTGGCGGTCGGTCGCGGCGGTGAGTTTGCGGGACAGATCAAGCAGCTCGCCGGTTTCCTGCTGGGTCTCGCGCAGCGCCTGCAACTGTCGTCGCTGGCGGGCCGCAAGGTTGCCGGTCAGGGCCGCCATGAGCAAGAAGAACACCAGAGTGAGTACGTCTTCTTCACGCTGGATGGTGAAGGAAAAATTCGGTGGGATGAACAGAAAGTCATAGGCCAGGAACGACAGCGCCGCGCAGGCCAGCGCAGGGCCGAGGCTGCTGCGAACCGCCACCAGCAACACCGCCATCAGAAACACCAGGGAGATGTTAGGCAAGGGAAGAAGCCCGGAGACCCCCCAAGCCAGCGCACTGGCCGCCGCCGTCGCCAACAGCGCCAGCACGTAGTCGAAACCAGCCAGGGCGGCGTTTGAACGCTCACGGGCCGCAGGGGGCTGTTCATCGCGATCCAGTACGTTGATTTCCAGCCCCCTGGCATCGCGCAGCAAACGCGAAGCCAAGCCACCACCGAACAGCCGCCGGCGCAGACGCCGCCTGGACTGCCCCACCAGCACCAGCGTGGCGCGACGTTCGGTGGCGTGCTGGATCAAGGTCCTGGCGACTTCACCGGCCCGTAGCAGCACCACTTCCCCACCCAGGCGTTCGGCCAATTGCTGGGCATTTTGCAGGCGCTGGCGCGATGGCTCGTCCCGCGTGCTGCCGTTGTCCACATGCACCAGGCTCCAGGGAAGATGCCGACGCTGGGCGACGCGGCTGGCGTGGCGTACCAGACGTTCGGCCTGGGCATCACCGTCAACCCCCACCAACAATCGTCCCCGCACCGCCGGAGCCGCCTGGCCCAGTTGGCGATAGCCCTGGGCAAGATCGTTGTCCACCTGTGCAGCGGCAGTTTGCATGGCCAGCTCACGCAATGCGGTGAGGTTGGTCTGGCTGAAAAATGCATCGATCGCAGCGCGCGCCTGTTCCGGCACATAAACCTTGCCATCGCGCAGGCGCTCCAGCAGCTCGCGCGGTGGCAGGTCGATCAACAGCAGTTCATCGGCCTCCTGCAGGACCCAGTCGGGCAGCGTCTCGCGAACTTGCACACCGGTGATACCGCGCACCTGATCGTTGAGACTTTCCAGGTGCTGGACGTTGACGGTGGTGTAGACATCGATGCCGGCGGCCAGCAACTCCTGAATGTCTTGCCAGCGCTTGGCATGTCGGCTGCCGGGCGCGTTGCTGTGGGCCAGTTCGTCCACCAGCACCAAGGCCGGGCGAGCCGCAAGCAGACCATCAAGGTCCATTTCCTCGAGCATCACCCCGCGATACTCCGAACGCACCAGCGGCTGCTGCACCAGACCGCCGAGCAGCGCTTCAGTCTCACTGCGGCCGTGAGTCTCCACCACGCCGGCAACCACCCTGACACCTTGGCGCAGTTGCGTGTGGGCCGCCTGCAGCATGGCGTAGGTCTTGCCCACACCCGGCGACGCACCCAGGAAGACCTTGAGCCGGCCCCGGTCATTGCGGGGCAGCTTGGCTAACAGTGCATCGGCGCGGCCGGAGTCGCTCATGTGTTCGGGTTCTCTTTCAGATGTTGATCAAACGCCCTGTGGGAGCAAAGCTTTGCTCCCACAGGTGCCACTTCCACAGGGGGCTACAGTTTTTCCAGCGCCAGGTTCAACGCCAGCACATTCACCACCGGCGGCCCCACCAGCGGTTGCTCGATGTGAGCGTCGAGCAGTTGCTGCACGGACGATACCGGCAGATTGCGTGCGGCGGCGACACGCGCCAGTTGATAGGCAATCGCTGCCGGTGGCAAGTGGGGATCCAGTCCGCTGCCCGAGGTGGTCAGCAGCGCCAACGGCACTGGGCCTTGACCCGGCACTTGCAAGGCCTGGGCGTCACCGATCACCCGTGCGGCCAGGGCCGGATTGCTCGGGGAAAAGTTGCTGGCGCCGCTGGCTACCGTGGCGAAAGCACCCGCCGATGGACGTGGATGGAACCAGGCATCGCCCTGGAAATCCTGGGCGATCAACAGAGAGCCGCGGACCTTGCCGTCGGCATCAACGATCAGGCTGCCGTTGGCCTGGGCGGGAAACGCGACTTGCGCCACGCCCGTAACCAGCAAGGGGTACGCAACGCCGGTGATCAGGCTCATCAGAAGCAATAGGCTCAAGGCCGGGCGTATCAGAGTGAACATCCAGAAATCCTCGAATTGAATGAAACAAGTACCTGTGGGAGCAATTGCTCCCACAAGGTGAAGGCGAGCGTTGGTTATCCGCTCAAACCAACCCCAACGCCGTCAGCAACATGTCGATCGCCTTGATCCCCACGAACGGCACCACGATCCCACCCAGGCCATAGATCAGCAGATTGCGCCGCAGCAGCGCCGCCGCGCTGGCGGCCTGCACCCGAACGCCACGCAACGCCAACGGGATCAGCACCACGATGATCAAGGCGTTGAACACAATGGCCGACAGAATCGCGCTTTGCGGGCTGCTCAGGTGCATCACGTTCAGCACACCCAGTTGTGGATAAATCGAGGCAAATAGCGCCGGCAGGATGGCGAAGTACTTGGCGATGTCGTTGGCGATGGAAAACGTCGTCAAGGCCCCACGGGTCACCAGCAGTTCCTTGCCGATTTGCACCACGTCCAGCAACTTGGTCGGGTCGCTGTCCAGATCGACCATGTTGGCCGCCTCTCGCGCCGCCTGTGTGCCGTCGTTCATCGCCATGCCGACGTCAGCCTGGGCCAGGGCCGGCGCATCGTTGGCACCGTCACCACACATCGCCACCAGACGACCGTCATTCTGCTCATGACGGATGCGCGCCAGTTTTTTCTCCGGTGTGGCCTCGGCCAGCACGTCATCGACGCCGGCCTCGGCAGCAATGGCGGCGGCGGTCAGTGGGTTGTCGCCGGTGACCATCACCGTGCGAATCCCCAACTTGCGCAGCTCGGCAAAGCGCTCGCGGATACCGGGCTTGACCACGTCCTTCAGATGAATCGCCCCCAGCAGCTTGCCGTCAACGCACACCAGCAAGGGGGTACCGCCGCTCTGGGCGATCTTGTCCACCTCCCGTGCCAGTGCAGGTGGCAGTTCGCTTTTCGACAGGCCGATAAAACTCAGCAACGAATCCACGGCCCCTTTGCGGTACACCCGGCCCTGATAGTCGACACCGGACAATCGGGTTTCAGCACTGAACGGCACAGCGGTAAGCAGTTCGGCGCCAGGCTCGGGTTGCGAATGCAAACCCCGCAGGTACTCGACGATGGACTTGCCCTCCGCCGTGTCGTCGGCCAACGAAGCGAATAACGCACCTTCGGTCAGTTCCTTGACGCTCACGCCGGGCGCGGCGTGAACCGCGGCACAACGACGATTGCCGAAGGTGATGGTGCCGGTCTTGTCCAGCATCAGCACATGCACGTCCCCCGCCGCTTCCACGGCGCGGCCGGACTTGGCGATCACGTTCAGGCGTACCAGTCGATCCATCCCGGCGATGCCGATGGCCGACAACAGCCCGCCGATGGTGGTGGGAATCAACGTCACCAGCAGCGCCACCAGAAACACCAGCGGCAAATTACCGTTGGCGAAATGCGCGAACGGCTGCAGCGTCACCACCACCAGCAGGAAGATCAGCGTCAGGCCGATCAGCAGAATATCCAACGCCACTTCGTTGGGCGTCTTCTGCCGCTTGGCGCCTTCGACGAGGGCGATCATACGGTCCAGGGTGGATTCACCGGGGTTACTGGTGACGCGCACCAGCAGCCAGTCGGAGACCAGGCGCGTGTTGCCGGTGACGGCTGAACGGTCGCCGCCGGACTCGCGGATGACCGGGGCCGATTCGCCAGTAATCGCCGCCTCGTTCACTGCAGCGATGCCTTCGATCACTTCACCATCGCCAGGAATCATCTCCCCCGCCTCGACGCGTACCACGTCGCCTTTTCGCAGGCGGGTGGCGGCTATCACCTCAAAGCCGTTGGCCGTCTGGCGACGTGCGCTCAGGCCTTCGCTACCGGCCTTGAGACTGTCTGCCCGGGCCTTGCCGCGACCTTCGGCCAGGGCTTCGGCAAAGTTGGCGAACAGCACCGTGAACCACAGCCACAGGGCAATTTGCGCGGCGACAAAAGTCGGCACGCTGCTGTCCGGAACGAAACACAACACCGTGGTGAGAATTGCGGTCAGCTCCACCACCAGCATCACCGGGGCGCGGTGCAACTGGCGCGGATCGAGCTTGACGAAAGCTTGCAGCAGCGCTGGCCGCCACAAGGCCGAAATAGCGGTTTTCGGTTGCTCCGACGCCTTGGCGACGACGGTTTTGCTCATTGGCATATTCATCATCAGATCCTCAGAAACCCAGGCTCAGGTGTTCGGCAATCGGCCCCAGGGCCAGGGTCGGCAGGAAGGTCAGGCCGCCCACCAACAAAATGGTCACGGTGAGCAGGGTCACGAACAGCGGGCCGTGGGTCGGGAAGCTGTTCGGGCCGATCGGCGCGGTTTTCTTCAGCGCCAGGCTACCGGCCAAGGCCAGCACCGGCAGGATGTAGCCGAAACGACCGATCAACATGCCCAGGCCCAGCATCAGATTGTGAAAGGGTGTGTTGGCACCAAAACCGGCGAAGGCCGAACCGTTGTTCGCACCCGCCGAGGTGTAGGCATACAACAACTGGCTGAAGCCATGGGCACCAGGGTTGCTCACCGCTGCAGCAGGTCCGGGCAGGCTCGCAGCAATGGCCCCCAGCCCCAACACGCTCACCGGCATGACCAACAGGGTCACCACCAGCAGTTGCACTTCTCTGGCTGCGAGTTTCTTGCCCAGGTATTCCGGGGTACGGCCAATCATCAATCCAGCCAGGAACACCGCGATCAGCACGTTCAGCAGCATCCCGTAGAGCCCCGCGCCGACGCCGCCGAAAATGACTTCGCCGACCATCATGTTCACCAGCGAGACCATGCCGCTCAGAGGATTGAGGCTGTCATGCATGCCATTGACCGAGCCATTGGAGGCCGCCGTGGTGGTGACGGACCACAGCACCGTGGCCGTGGTGCCAAAGCGCACCTCCTTGCCCTCCAGTGGCGCGGTCTGCTCCACCGAAGCGTTATGCAGCGCCGGATTGGGTTGGGATTCGGCCCACAACGAGGTAGCGCCGCCGATCAGAAACAGTACTAGCATGCAGGCGATGATCGCCCGACTCTGGCGCAGGTCCTTGACGTAATGGCCGAAGGTGAACACCAGCGCGGCGGGAATCAGGATGATCGAGGCAACTTCGAACAGGTTGCTCCAGGCCGTCGGGTTTTCGAAGGGGTGTGCCGAATTGACGCCGAAGAAACCACCACCGTTGGTGCCCAGTTGCTTGATCGCGATCTGGCTCGCGGCCGGGCCCAATGGAATCACTTGATCCGCGCCTTGCATCGTCAACCCATGCACATAGTGCGCGAAGGTTTGCGGCACGCCCTGCCACACCAGGAACAGGGCCAGCAACAGGCACAGCGGTAACAGCCCGTAGAGGGTGGCGCGGGTCATGTCGACCCAGAAGTTACCCAGCGTTGCAGCGGATTTGCGCCCGATTCCGCGACACAGCGCCACCAGCACGGCCAGGCCGGTAGCTGCACTGACAAAGTTCTGCACAGCCAGGCCAAGCATCTGGCTCAGGTAGCTCAACGACGCTTCACCGCTGTAGGACTGCCAATTGGTATTGGTGGTGAAACTCACCGCCGTATTGAATGCCTGGGTCCATTCCATACCCGGCACTTTTTCGGGGTTGAGTGGCAAATGCCCCTGTAACAGCAGAATGGCGAACAACAGCGAAAAGCCGGCCAGGTTGAAAGCGAGCAAGGCCAGGGTGTATTTCTGCCAGCTCTGCTCAACGGTGTGATCGACGCCGGCCAAGCGATAGCAACCACGTTCCACCGGGCCAAGAACAGGTGAAAGCCAAGTGCGCTGGCCTTCCATCACCCGGTAGTAGAAACGCCCCAGAAACGGTGCAGGGATCAGCACCAGCGCAAAGAAGGCGAGGATCAGCCCGTAGTCATAACCGTGCATAGCCACTCCTAGTTCCGATCCGCGCGCAACAGCGCAATCAGTAGATAAATGAACAGCGCCGCTGCCAGCAGCAGCGACACCCCGTCCAGAAGGCTCATGGGATTTCTCCGTCGTACGGCGTCATGCCGTGTGTGGAGTGATTGTCGGCAGGGAGGGCGTAAAGGAACGAGATCGAGAGAGGGGTTGGGGGATAAAGAATGTGTAAAAAAGGGGTTGGTGATTGGCTGGGTGGGCCTCATCGCGAGCAGGCTCGCTCCCACAGGGGATCTTCAGTGGAGGCAAATTCTCTATTCACAACAGATCAAATGTGGGAGCGAGCCTGCTCGCGATGAGGCCCGCCCCGGCGCTGACGCTCCGAACTGGAGCACAAAATCGAGCCATCAGGCAGCGAACATCCTCGATACGACACAATTTCACCCATTACGACCACCGCCGCCATACTGGCACGCCCACTGCACTGCCCCACCCCAGCGCTTTTGCTATGGATCGAGGGGGAGCCACCGATGAACACACAACTCAAACCCACCCTGGGCACCCTGCATTTATGGGGCATTGCCGTCGGGCTGGTGATCTCCGGCGAGTACTTCGGCTGGAGCTACGGCTGGGGCGTTGCCGGAACGCTGGGCTTTCTGGTGACATCATTCATGGTTGCGGCCATGTACACCTGCTTCATCTTCAGCTTCACCGAGCTGACCACCGCCATCCCCCACGCTGGCGGACCGTTCGCCTACAGCCGTCGGGCCTTTGGAGAGAAAGGTGGGTTGATCGCCGGCCTGGCGACGCTGATCGAATTCGTCTTCGCACCACCGGCCATCGCCCTGGCCATCGGTGCCTACCTGAACGTGCAGTTCCCGGCCCTGGACCCGAAACACGCGGCGGTCGGTGCCTATATCGTGTTCATGGGCCTGAACATCCTCGGGGTGAAACTGGCGGCAACCTTCGAACTGATCGTCTGCGTGCTGGCGGTGGCCGAACTGCTGGTGTTCATGGGCGTAGTCGCCCCGGCGTTCAGCTTCAGTAGCTTCGCCTTGAACGGCTGGGCCGGTTCCGATGTGTTCGGCGCGCCGGCCATCGCCGGGATGTTCGCCGCAATCCCCTTCGCCATCTGGTTTTTCCTGGCCATCGAGGGCGCGGCCATGGCCGCCGAAGAAGCCAAGGACCCGAAACGCACAATTCCCAAGGCCTACATCAGCGGCATCCTGACCCTGGTGTTCCTGGCCATGGGCGTGATGTTCTTCGCCGGTGGCGTGGGCGACTGGCGCACCCTGTCCAACATCAACGACCCGCTGCCCCAAGCCATGAAAACCGTAGTCGGGGAGAGCTCCGGCTGGTTGCACATGCTGGTGTGGATCGGCCTGTTCGGCCTGGTGGCCAGCTTCCATGGCATCATCCTCGGCTACTCGCGCCAGTTCTTCGCCCTCGCCCGCGCCGGCTACCTGCCCGCCTCCCTGGCCAAACTCTCACGCTTCCAGACCCCGCACCGGGCCATCATCGCCGGCGGCCTGATCGGCATCGCGGCGATCTACAGCGACGGCCTGATCAACCTCGGCGGCATGACCCTGACCGCCGCCATGATCACCATGGCGGTGTTCGGCGCGATCGTCATGTACATCATGAGCATGCTCAGCCTGTTCAAACTGCGTAAAACCGAACCCAACCTGGAACGCACCTTCCGCGCGCCAGGCTATCCGATCATCCCGGGTATCGCCCTGGTACTGGCAGTGGTGTGCCTGGTAGCGATGGCCTGGTTCAATGCCCTGATCGGGCTGATCTTCCTCGGTTTCATGGCGGTAGGCTTCTTGTACTTTGTGCTGACCGCACAACTGCGCGCCGATGCCCCGGCCGATGCGATGCTCACCGGGCTTTGAGGTGAACCCGGCACAACGGGCGTAATATGGAACCACTGCGAACAACCTTCGCTCATAAGTGGTAGGTGCGGTGGACAGGCGAAACGTTCGTCGTCCATCGCCCCCTCAAGGAGAACCCTATGCCCTGGTACGCCTGGTTAATTCTGATTGTTGCAATCGGCTCGATCGTGGGTGGCTTGATGATGCTGCGTGACACCGCCCACAAGGTCGAACTGACGGATGAACAACGCAAGCGTGTTGCCGAGCGCAATGCCGAGATGGATGCGAAGGAGGCCAAGGATCGTTGAGCCGCTACAGTGCTGATTGCATGACGCTTTTGTGGCGAGGGAGCTTGCTCCCGCTGGGGCGCGAAGCGGCCCTGAATCTGCTGGCGCGGAGTGTCAGGCTAATCGGGTTTTGACTGTTGGGGCTGCTACGCAGCCCAGCGGGAGCAAGCTCCCTCGCCACAAAAGCCAGCGCTTGCTACATCACTGTTCCCAATCAGCCTTGGCAATCTGCAAGCCATGCAACCCCTTGTACGCCGCCCGCTCAGGCTGGCTCCAGCCCGCCAGCAAGGAATCCTCCAATCGATAGATCTCCACCCCCAGCGGACGGCAGACACTGAGGGGATCCTGCGCATCCGGCCCCCACATCGCGAGCGACAGATCGCCGCCGGGGCAAGTGGACAAGGCACACAGCAAATCGATCTCGGCAAAAAACTCCAAATAATCGCCCTTCTTCGCCGGACAGGCCTTCATGAAGTACATGTCATCATGATTGAGCCCAGTACATTGGAAAATATTCAACACATCGTGCACATCGAACTCGGTCAGGCCATGGGGTAATACGGCACGGGTCAGGTTCGAGTGGCAATGATGGTGAAAATCCTCGCCGGTGAGCATCCTGTTCACGTACGGATCACAGCGCGTACCCAGCAGATCGTGCAACCGTCCACCGTGCTCGTCGATGCCATAATCGGCCAGACTGTCATCGGTAATGGTCACCAATGGACGCAAGAATGGCAGGTTCGACCACAACCGATCATGAGTGCTGACATGAGCGCCCTGCAGCTGACGCGTGCGCGCAGCCCACAGGCGTTCCCGTGGATCGTGGGCATTCCACACGTTGAAGTCCCCTACCTGCGGGCCCACCGGAGTCGTAACACG
Source organism: Pseudomonas sp. P105 (assembly GCF_032614175.1). NCBI lineage: Bacteria > Pseudomonadati > Pseudomonadota > Gammaproteobacteria > Pseudomonadales > Pseudomonadaceae > Pseudomonas > Pseudomonas sp. P105. The sequence goes on along the minus strand of NZ_CP126693.1, from coordinate 1,832,511 downwards.
GAACACATGCCCGGCGGGTACGTGCCAAGCGCGGCCGGTACGGATGGGGACCTCGAACTGTTCGATCAGGGTGCGCTTGTCCTGCTGGGTTCGGATGCGGTCGTAGAAGGGTTTGTCCACTTGCAGGGCCGAGCCTTTGCTGACTTGGTAGGCGGCTGGGTAGTTTTTGTGCATGGGGTGGGTCCTTGATCTGAGGTGGTTGGCGGGGACGAAGCTCCAAAAGGCGGATGGTCGAACCTAGACCAAGACGCATCCGATCATCGTTTTAAGTGGCATTGAGCCAAAATGCAAAAAGGCCAGTCATATTTCGACCGGCCTCTTTCACCATCACACCTCAGTTCACTTCCAGCTTGTCACGATTCCTGTCGAGAATCGCCTTGCCAATCCCCTTGACCTCCAGCAACTCCTCTACTGAAGAGAAGGCTCCATTACTCTCGCGAAACGCAACAATCGCATCAGCCTTGGCCTTGCCTATCCCCGCCAGCTCGCGTTGCAGCGTAGCGGCGTCCGCCACGTTCAGATCCACCTTGGCGCCTTGCGGTTTAGCCGACAGTTCCAGTGCCTGCGGCGGCGCCGTCGTCTCGAGCTTGACCGCGGGCGCAGCGATAACAGCTATAGAGGCGCTGGTCAGAAGGGCAAAAACCAGAGAGTAGAAATAGCCTGTACGCATAAGTGACGCTCCATGACATCGTTAAGAGAGAAGCAGCTTTTCCGAAGCTGCTTCTCAAACTTAGGCGACGATAGGGGACTGTCAAAAGTGTGTACGTTACAGGGTGTGTAACAATCAGGGTTCGAGGCGGCGCTGCTGGTAGATCCAGTCGACGATCTCACCGTCCGGGGCGTAGCCACTGACGGTGTCACGCAGCAACTGACGGACTCTCGCGTAGTCATCGTGTTCGATGGCAGCCAGCAGCTCCGTCAGGCGGGCCTTAAGCACATCCCAAGGCAGGTGATCTTCGTTGGCACTCATGATCATAGGGTGCGAGGTTGCAACGACGTTATCGCCAATCAGCAACTCCTCGTACAACTTCTCGCCAGGACGCAGACCTGTGAACTCGACCGAAATGTCACCATGAGGGTTCTTTTCCGAACGAACACTCAAGCCGGACAGGTGAATCATCTTCTCCGCCAGCTCGACAATCTTCACCGGCTCGCCCATATCCAGAACGAATACATCTCCACCCAAGCCCATGGAACCGGCCTGAATCACCAACTGCGCGGCCTCGGGAATGGTCATGAAATAACGCGTGATCTTGGGATGCGTAACGGTTAAAGGGCCGCCGGACTTGATCTGCTTATGGAATAGGGGAATAACCGACCCTGACGAGCCCAGTACATTGCCGAACCGGACCATGGTGAAGCGGGTTTTATTAACCCGCGAGACATTGGATTTATCGCCAAACAGCACTGGCGCCAGTTCACGGCTCAGGGCCTGCAAGGTCAGCTCTGCAAGGCGCTTGGTGCTGCCCATTACATTGGTCGGGCGCACCGCTTTATCCGTAGAGATCAGCACGAAGTTCGATACGCCTGCCTGCAACGCAGCCTGTGCCGTATTCAACGTACCGATCACATTGTTCAGGACGCCTTCGGCGATGTTGTGTTCGACCATCGGCACATGCTTATAAGCGGCGGCGTGATAGACCGTGTCGACATTCCAGGTCTTCATCACGTCCAGTAACTTGTGCTGATCGCGCACCGACCCCAAGATGGGTAGCAAGCGGACAGACAATGATTCCCGAGCAATTCGCGGCTCGAGTTCAGACAGAATACTGTAGAGATTGAACTCACTATGCTCGAACAACAGCAGCGTAGTTGGCTTGAGTGCGAGAATTTGTCGACAAAGCTCAGAACCAATCGAACCTCCCGCGCCAGTGACCAGAACCGACTGCCCGGCGATGCAATGCTCAAGCAAATCGGCTTGAGCAGGCACAGGATCTCGCCCAAGAAGATCCGCAATATCCACTTCCTGAATGTCGTCGACCTTGACCCGGCCACTCGCCAGATCCATGAAGCCGGGAACACTGCGCACATGCAGCGGGAAACCTTCCAGCAACGTCAATATTTCACGACGACGACCTCGTGACGAAGACGGGATCGCCAGCAAAATCTCCTGCGCACCGGTCGCATCGATCATCTTTTGAATATGTTTGGGTTGGTAGACCTGCAGCCCGGCGATCACACGGTCTGCGATGCTGCGATCATCGTCGATGAACGCGACCGGACGCATCACCCGCCCCATGCGCAATGCCGCGACGAGCTGGTTACCGGCGGCACCTGCCCCGTATATAGCAACTTTGGGTAAGCCGTCGTCACGGTTAGTGAAGGGTACATGCTGGGCTGCGGTGAACCAGTCGCCGAGGAAATATTGGCGCATCATCAGGCGCATCCCGCCAATCATGATCAGGCTGAGCCACCAATAGTTGAAAATGATGGAGCGTGGGACCACGTTGGTGTGATTGCTGTACCAATACACCACCAACGCCAATAACAGGGCCGAAAGGCTGACGGCCTTACAGATGGTGATCAGCGCGTCATTACCGAAATAACGCATGACAGCGCGGTACATGCCAAAGCGAATGAAAATCGGGATAGCGATCAGCGGAGCGGATACGAAAAGCCATAGGTGCGTTTCGATCGGGCTGGCCAACGCCTCGACACCCAGTCGAACGAGGAACGCCAACCATAGGGCGGCCCAAACCAACACCACATCTGTGGCGACCTGAATTGCGCGTTTGTGACGCCTCGGCAAGCCTAGTAGAGCCGTTCTAAATTTACTCATGATCCCATCACGCACCTTCGCTAGCTCCTTAAACAATATCCGTTCCCCATTGGTGGCAGCCTCCTCGTAGAGCGTCGACGGAACCAACTGCTAACAAGGCCTGCCGATCCTGTAAAATGAGAAGGAATCTCTCCAACTCGCCGAGGCAAAACATGCCCACCAATATTACTAGAAGAAGATACGCCAGAACCGGACCCGGCGCACCCTCCCACTTGATCATATGCACCTAGCGCAGCCTAGGTATCTCAGCAAAAAGTAAAACTCACTTGCAAGCTATCAACGCACGAACCATCAGCGCTAGAATCCCTTGGTACGCTTGGGATTCGCAGTCTCGTCATAGACAGATCAATGCGCCCTCGCGGCTTTCAGCCGCCCCCTGTGACGACTCGGCCTTGTATAGAAAAGTCAAGAGTATGCCCCACAAAAACAAGACACCGATTGTATAGCTCGCCAATGGGACAGGCACGCGAAAGTAGTTTTGCAAATCAGTTAAACATTGACAGGTGAAAAATTATAAATGGTTTTTAGACAAGACATAAATGGCCTACGCGCATGGGCTGTCACCTTGGTTGTACTGTTCCACTTTGGCGTGCCTGTTTTTAGCGGGGGCTTCTTAGGAGTAGATATATTTTTTGTGATATCTGGCTTTTTGATGGCAGGCATACTAATAGAAAAATTAGAAAAAAGCTCTGCTCGAACCATCCCAAAGGAGATAATAACATTTTATCTCGCTAGAGCCAGAAGAATACTACCTGCGCTACTTATGTTATGCCTCACCGCCATAGCAGCAGGCTGGCTCTACTTATCCCCGACCAAATATGAAGCACTCGCCAACCAAGTAATCGCGGCAATAGGATTTTATTCAAACGCTTTATTTCTGACTCAAAGTGGATATTTCGATTCCAGCTCGCACGAAAAAATTCTTCTTCATACATGGTCTTTATCTGTGGAGTGGCAATTTTACATTGCGCTACCATTATACATGAGCACAATTTGGCTTTTTCGAAAAAGTAGGAGATGGCAATTCTCAGCGATTTTCGCTGCATGCGCCATGTCGTTTGGATATTGTTTGTATTTGGCCAATTCAAATCCCGATGCAGCGTTTTACTCTACATTCTCCAGAGCTTGGGAAATGCTAGTTGGCAGTCTAGTGTATTTTTTTACAGCAAGAAAAAAAACAGAAACCAAAGTCCTGACGACCTTTGGTTTCGTGGTTATAATCTTTTCCGCCACCATACTAAACACCAAATCGGCCTGGCCCAATATCACAACGCTTTTCCCGGTCATTGCCACAGCATTAATTATCTATTCAGGGTCAAATTCTTACTGGACGTCCGGCAGGCTGATTCAATACATTGGTGATCGCTCCTACTCTATTTACCTGTGGCACTGGCCGGTGGTAGTCGCAATAAAGTTCTTGGACTTCCCAAACTCCATGCTTACAGTAATGGCTGGGATTTCCTTGACATTGATTTTGGCCGAAATATCCTTCAAGTTAATAGAGACAAAGGCAAGAACCTCTTTTCTGCCTAGCAAACTCAATCCAGCATGTTTGGTTTCGTTAACACTGATTTTATTTGTGGTCTTGCTCGGCGACTTAATTCGTAATGCTGAAGGTTATCCAAATCGATTCCCAGCAAGCGCCTCTGATTTAGCTAAATATAGATTCCTTCCTGAGGAATACAGAGAAGGGCAGTGCTTCCTTCGGCCCAAGCAAACCTACGAAGCCTTCAATAATTGTGTTACTTCCGGGACAAATACTTCAAAAACGATATTACTCTGGGGAGACTCTCATGCAGCGCACCTGTACCCCGGGGTGCTGAACAACTTGCCAGAAAACAGAAGGATTGCACAATTTACAGCCAGTGGCTGCCCCCCATTTATCGGGATTGAAATTAACGAGCGACCAAACTGCAAGAACATTAACAAACTTGTGGAGGAATGGATTGTAAAAAATCAACCTGACGAGATTATTCTTGCCGCTCGATGGTCCAGATATAACTGGAAATCATTAAATGAAACATTAAGCCTTTTACGCAAACAGGGCATCAAAAAAATTATTGTTTTTGGGCCGACCCCTGTTTGGAGCGGAGTGCTTACTGACATCCTTTTAAAAAATGCATTACTGAATGGAACGAGCATTCCTGATAGAGAGCGACTCCATTTAATAAGCGATAATGGAGTAGATGAAGAAATTAGAAAAATAAGCCAAGAGCATGGTGCAGAATTTGTATCGATCAGACGAATTTTGTGCAATCCCGACGGTTGCATAACTTACCTGAATACAAAACACGGGCCCGTGCCTACGGCTTGGGATACAGCACATTTATCCTCGCAAGCTTCTGACTATCTCATTATGCATAGCCGGATATTTAAGTGACTTCCTGAAAGACAGTTCGCGATTAACTATGAACAACAACTGGATTCAGAGCCATTGACCTATATCTAAAGCTGATCTCCCGACTTTTCCAGGGCAACGGTTTCATGCAAGCCAATTCTAACGTCGAAAAAGCAGGGGCTGGTAGGAATGATGGTCACCTGCCGCTGATAGATCTGTGCATGGGGAATTACCTCATGCGACTCATGCCTGGATGTTTAATACCGAAGCGGCCTATGCAAAAATAATGCATTATTAGTCGCATGGTAGAGCGCGGACCTACTTAACGTAGAGTGATACAGAAGCATCAGCCGTGAGCAAAAGGGGGTTGGCGAAGGCCACTCAGATTAAGGCGCGTTCTCACTCTCTAAATGGATTTTTTTCTTCGACCTAATCCAGTCGGTCAGTCCGCCAACACTCCTCATTGCAGGTTTTTCTATCAACCTGAAAGTCAAACCGCAAAAAAGTATCAGGACAGGAACAATTGATACTATTACCGCCCAATATTGTAAGGGTGTCAATTGGCGAGCACTCACACTCCCAAACACAAACTTGAAAAGCACAAACAACAAAACGCCATGAAGCAGGTAAATGCTATAAGCCATTTCACCCATAGCACGTGAAACTTTAAGCTCGAGCAGCCCGAAGAGATTATTCCCTCCAGCCACTAGACAGAATGCGACCACCAACAACAGCCTCGGCTCGCTTCCACTATAAATTGTCGGATAGTGCATCACCGTGAATGCGAGAGCCCCAACCACAATACAGGCCGCCAATTTTGAAGCAGCAAAAGTAGTAAAGCGGTCGTAGCGGACAAGAATAGACGCCCCCATCCCACCTAAAAACAACCAGCCAAAATCAACGCTATAGCCATATAAATTAAATATATATATCGCTAAAACTGTTAGACACAAGTACTGGAAAGGCGGTCGACTCCCTACCACCAGCGCAATAACTGGCAAAAATAAATAGAAAAACCATTCATAGGGTAGCGTCCATGTAACTCCGGCATTAATATACCTCGTACCTAACAAACCATTTAAATCGGGCGCTCCAAAAACTCTGAATCCAATCCATTTCAGCGCACCTATTAGATTTTTTTCCAATGGCTGCGCTGGCCCATCCTTAGTGACCACCCACACTATAATGAATAATATAACAATAAAAAAAAGATAAAGAGGCATTAGCCTCAAGAAGCGAGAAACGTATAAGCGAAGCCAATCAAAACCGCCCTTCCGGCCCTCTAATAGCTTATTAAAAAAAAGAAATCCTGTAATCATGAAGAACAAAGCAACTGAAACCTGCCCAAAATGCACAAAAAGCCTAGAGGGAGGTAACGCCCAATTACCCGACTGCAAATAGTAGTACCATATACAAGAATGATGAAGGAACACAAAAAAAGCTAGATAGCCTCGCAAACCATCGATAGTTACGAATCGACCAGAGGAAGAAACCGTTACCAATTTATTCGCAATCAAGTGGGTCGATAATAACGCGACCATAACTGCTGCTAACGCAGCAAATACACCTATAATATCCACTTTCTCACGTACTTCCTAAAGTAACCAACGGAGCGATCTGTATAGTAACTGTTTTTTCTGGCAGAGCATGTCATTCGCAGTTTTTTCCGGGGTGATCACATCAATATCCCCCAGCGCACGACGACATTGCCCTCCCAGGACCTGGCTTCACCATAAAAATACAATCTACATCGCAATGAAACGCGCCACCCAAAATCTCAAGGACGTACCTCGGTAGTTTCCAGCCCACCGCCATTAAACTTAATCGCCAGCGCAATTAACGGTACATAGGCAATAACCAGTGCCAGGGAACCTTCGACCTGAGACAACACCGTCCATGCTGCGAGTGGTAGCAACCAGAACACATTGATCGCCCCAACGGCCAAAGTGACCGGCAAATGTTTGCCGAATCGCCGAGATGCGAATTGATAGGCATGACTGCGATGTGCCTCATAAACTTTTTCGCCGCGCACCAGTCGGCGGATCAAGGTGAACGTAGCATCCACAATAAATACACCCAGCAAAATCAGCCAAGCCCAAAGCAGTTGCGATGAAGCTCCGGCGGCTTGAATTGATATGATCCCCAACACAATTCCCAGAAAACCGCTGCCCGCATCCCCCATAAAAATTTTAGCTGGCGGAAAGTTCCAACACAAAAATCCTAGCACGGCCATAGCAAGCAACAAGGGGATCCAAATTAGCTCGTTCATTCCAACCAACCAATAAATCAGACAGGCACCCATACATGCACAAATCGCTTCGACACTGGCAAGGCCATCGATACCATCCATGAAATTATATAGATTGAGCATCCATACTAAATAAAAAGTAGCCAAAATGCTTCCGGCCCAACCCAGATCAAAGACCATGCCAAATACCCGGACTTCGGGCAGTCCTCCCAACCAGAACAACGCCCACGCCCCAGCACTAAAGTGTCCCAATAAGCGCCAGCGCGCGGCGATGTGGCCGTGATCATCCATAAACCCGACCACAGCAATCAAGGCGCCCGCCCCTCCTATTGCGATCACTCCTTCAATCGGGACAAATTGTGTCCATCCCAAAATCGGCAAAGTCAGCAGAAACGCCAGGACAATAGCGACCCCTCCTCCACGCGGAGTTGGTACGGAATGGGAGCTTCGGGCATTAGGAATATCAATAATGCTACGAACAAGCGCGTAACGTCTCAGACCGGCAGTTAACACAAAAGATAAAAAAAGGACGACAGGAATCAGCCACCAGAAAATCATTATTTTTTACTTTCCTTATAGTGCTCAGCTACGACTTTCAGTGCTTCGTTCACTGAAACGGGTGGCGCCCATTGAAGCAAGGAGCAGGTTTTACTGATATCTACCTGCAGAGAACCGCACAGCCGTTGAGCGAGTGATTGCTTACTCATCAGGTTAGCGGTGATGCTCAAAATTGCGCTGGGGATCGGTAAAAGACGCGCAGGGCGTCCCAACGCATTCGCCATACGACACAATAGCGCAGAGGTGGAAAGGTCTTCACCATCGCTAACGAGAAACGTCTGATTCCTAGCTCCGGGATGGTCGATGGTCGTGACCAATAGATCAATGAGGTTATCCAGCGCCACGAGACTGCGGCTGTTATGAATCGAACCAAAGGGCAACGGAATGCCCTTGTCCAGCCAGCGCATCATGTTTAGGAAATTAGCTTTCACGCCCGGGCCATAGACCAGTACCGGACGGATAATCACTATTTCCATCCCGGTCGTAGCAGCGATATCTCGCAAGCCTTGTTCGGCTTCCCACTTGGAAATACCGTAAGGGTCAACAGGTTCTGGAACATCATCGGCAGTATAAGGCCGACCTGGCTCAGTCCCTTCACCATTGACCTTGATCGAGCTGATAAAGATAAATCGCGTCACGCCCACATTTGCCGCGTGCCTGGCGAGATTGAGAGTTCCCTCTACGTTGATCTTGCGGAACTCGCTTAGTGGATCAACTGATTGCTCGCTCATCACGTGAACACGTGCGGCGCAATGCACGACCACCGCCTGCCCCCTGAGCGAGGGAGCCCAGTCATGAGTTGCCAAATCATCGAAAACCACTGACTCAACGCCATCGTCCAAGGTCACGTTGGCATCGCGTAAGGCCGCACGAACCTGATGGCCTGCTTTCACCAATCGTTTTGATGCGGCACGACCGACAAACCCGGTGATCCCGGTCAGGAACACCTTCATTTCGATATACCTCCTGCCGATAACACAATATCTTGCGCCAATGCCTGCATAATTTTCGTACGAGCAAAACGCTCGACAAATTCATGTCGAGGCTGGGTCACCATGCTTAAGGACGCAAATGCCGTGACAGCCCCCTCAACGTCACAGGGGCTAAACACCGCAGCATTCGGTACATGCAGGCGAATAAACTCAGCCGAGTAGCCGGCCACGCCGGCCCAGATCGGCTTACCCAAAGCTGCATACTCAAAGAGTTTTGACGGCAGGACCTTGCGAAAAGCCTCGTAATCGTTCAAATGAAGAAACAGCACATCAGCTTCCTGGTACGCCGCAATGAGCGCATCACGGCGAACAGGCGGGAGTATTTCAACATTGCTGCACGCGGCGGACTCAATCGCGCTCTGTAGCTGTGCTCGACGCCCGCCGTCACCAATGCAGCGAAACTTCAGGCGTCCCTTAAAGCGTTGGGAAACTTGCGGAATTATTGTGTGCAGCCCCTGCCCTTCACCCATGTTACCGGCATAAAGCACGGTCAACTCACCCTCTTCACTTGGTTTTACTTCCAAGGGTTGAGTCTCAATGAACTCTTCATCAATACCATTCGTGAAAACGACAAACTGGCTTCGCGGATAACGACTCTGAAAATACGGCAAAAAACCCGCAGATACCACATTCACGCGCGTAGCAGCGTTAATGGTCAAACGCTCAACCATAGAAAACAAAGGTTTGAGTAGCCATGTCACTTTAGCCGGAAGCACGTCCTTGATCGTGTCGACAAAAATATCCCGTATATCCAGATACAACGGGGATCCTGTTCGCTTGGCTACCAACGCCCCCAACGACGCAGTCATCAGGCGCGACGAAGTCGCATATATAACATCATATTCCTGTTTACGGGTGATCTTGAGAACAGCCTTGAGATAACCAAAAAAAGCCCGTGATTGATCAACCATACCGCTGTTGTGCTCCGACAGCGCGATACGTCGGACCGTCAATCTCGGATGCTGTTCGAGCAACGGCGCCTCAAGTGAAAAGCTGTTGTAGCGGTTGGGCTGGGTGGTGATGACCTCAACGCTGGCGTCTTCTGGCAGGGTATCAAGTAACGCATTCACGAGCGCGGTAGTGCGAAACGAGCCAGCCGACAAGTCAGGTTGGTAGTAAAAACTCAACAGCAATACTTTCAAAATCAACTCCAACGTATATGCGTGGTCAGCGAGCGACTGCTGAATACTGCTTCAATGCACTGATTGACTACTGTGCAACCGAATTCGGGATGCCAAGTCGAAGCAATAATGCGCACCTGATCAGCACCCGATAGCTCGATCACGACTTTTTTGCCAGCGCCCATGTTGGCAACGAAACCGGAAGCCTCCTGAGAGAACGTCACATCGGGATGAATGTAAAGACGGGATACTGCGACAAATTGGTCGCTTGTCACTTGATCCATCATCTCCAGCGCTTCTGCGGTAAAAGTCCAGGTTCGTCGATGAAGCGGACTGCCGCTAAGACGCCGATAGCCATCGTGACTAGCCTGAATGCAGGCCAACCCATCCTGTAGGTCAAAGCGCTCAATGGTAGGTCTTGCACGCTTGGCAACGCGAAATCCGGCCCAGACCTCAGAAGAATTCTGTCCAGCGACTTCAACTGTACTGTGAGCACAAGTGCTGCGTTGCCGCTGGCGTTCGGCGCCTTCCCCATACTGAGACGTACCCGAGTTAACCACCAGGCGCTGCCCAAAGACGCTCAGCTCAAAACTCAGCGTATCAGCATGTGCATGCCCAGGTTGATAGTCGGGGCCAACCTGAGCCAAATCAAGCAAAGCCTTTACACCCACCCTCGGCGTTACGACGGCGTATCCGGTAGCTGAATTGAGGAAAGCAACCGGCCCCCGGATACTCGGGACAGCCGGGATACCAAGCAACGCGGCGTAGCCCTCAATGTGTATCGCGTCAGGAGCAATTCCGAATGCGGCATCGTTGAAAAAACCGATCTTGCCATCTGGATGCAGCATGCTACGCAACCATACCAAGCCTCGCGCAACCACAGCCTGCCAATGGGGCAAACATGCGCCCAAGACTGGTAATCCCGAACGTTGGGCAAGATTGACCAGATCACACATGTCCCACAGAAGCGTCGCGTGATACATCGGCGATAGTTCAAAATGGCCGCCGTCTTGCAAAAACTGCTCAGAGATTTCCTCATCAAGAATCTGCAAACCCTTGGCCAACCAGCCATCTGCCTCGGCGCCCGACAGATAGGCGCCGGCAAACACAAGGGCCTTACCATTGGCGAACAGATGATTGCCCAGGATGTGATATTCCACTTGCTGCGCCAATGCATCCGCCTGGGCGGCCAAGCTATCTAACCGAGATCCAGCCAGAGATTCATTGCGAGCAAGCCACTTGACGAGGTTAACGATGCGCAACGAAAGTGGGTAAGGTTCCCAACCGTCGCCGGTGACCGGGGGATTCGCGCCGGTCCAGTTCTGAATAAGGGACTCTGCGAGCCCCGGCATCGTATCAATATCTTTCGCATTCAAATCGTCGAGGTAGTGCAGATTGTAAAGCCAGAGCTTACTGTGGTGCCCTGCATGCCAATCTGCCGGATTCCGTACCCGCCCTTTTACCCCAAGGAAAGTGAAGTCAACGCCATCCCCAGTCGATAGTTTGCTCCATGCCGGCGCTGACCAGGCGGAGCCCCAAGACCGGGCAACAACATTACGGTATTCACGTGAGCGAACCCGAGCAAAACGATAGTACAGACGAAACACCACCTGCCTCAATGTGAGATACCGGACGGTATTGAACAATCGACTGACCCTGTGAAATACCATACCCGCGATCAACCTTTCTGGTTACGCAATAGAGCGGCTACTTCCACAGATACCCGAGCAACTTCAATGATTTCCTCGAAAGCGATAATCGGCTTTGTGCCCTTCTCAATGGACTGCAGGAATGCGCTTGCACATTGGCGTTGGCCCTTATCTTGCTTCCACAGATTGAGCTTACTGAAACCAGGCCAACCATATCCTTTCAGTTTACGAAAGTTGTCCAGTTGGAGTACTCGACCGGCAGTGAACACTTCGACTCGTTCTTTGGGGAAGCTGGCAGCACCGTTCGCCAAGTACAAGATCGTTCCAAACGAGCCATCTTCAAAACCCAGGGTTATGGACGCCTTGTCCTCGCATACTTCAACCGCCGCGGAGTCGCCCATCCGTCGAGCCTGGATGGAAACGATCTGACAACCTGCCAAGTAGCGCATCAGATCAATAAAATGACAAGCCTCACCAATGATCCGGCCGCCACCAGTAGCAATGTCCTGGGTCCAATGGCTGGAAGGAATGGCGCCGGCATTCATAGTCATAATGAATGTTTTAGGCTCTTTTACGGCCTCCAGCAGACTCTTCATTTTCTGCACTTGAGGCGCAAAGCGACGGTTGAAGCCCACCATTAACTGTGGCCCGCTACCTTGCTGATGGGCCACCTGATAGGCGGCCCGTACCTCATCCAGTTCGGTCTCTGTAATTGCCAGAGGTTTTTCGACAAATATGTGCTTACCAGCCAGCAGGGCCTTGGACACGAACCGTGCATGGCTGTCATGGCGAGTCACGATTGCAACGGTATTGATCGCCGAATCCGCCAACATCTTGTCCATATCAGTCGAGGCTTGGGCGAAACCGGCTTTTTCACCATGGATGACACTGTTGATGCCACCGGCAGTGACAATCGTATGGAGCTGCGCGCCAGCGGCCTTGAATGCAGGAATCAGTACCCGAGAAGCATAGTTGCCAGCACCGATGAACCCCATGACTGGGCGCTGCGCATCAAACGTGCCAGCGCTTGAAAGCGGTACCTGGCGCACGGCACGTTCGGCCGTCTCTGCGGTGTATAACAGCAGCATTCCGAGGCCAGACTTATCCTGCGTCAGGGCGGCATATGCATCTGGCGCGTCCTCGAATGCGAAGCGATGGGTAATCAGCGACTTCACTTCCAACTGCCCGCTGTCAAGCATGTCCAGTACTGCTTCGAAATTACGCTGCTGCGTCCAGCGCACGAATCCCAACGGATAGTCTTGCCCCTGTTCTTCATACTCGGGGTCGTAACGTCCAGGCCCATAGGAGCAGGAAACTTGGAAGCTCAATTCTTTCTCATAGAAATCAGCGCGATTGAGCTCCAGGCCAGTCACCCCCACGAGGATGATTCGCCCGCGCTTACGGCTCATCCGCGCTGCCTGGGTCACCGGGTCGTTGGATTTGGTCGAGGCAGTAATGATTACCCCATCGACACCTTGACCACGACTGAAGGCCATGCCTGCAGCCACAGGATCTTCGCCTTTACCTGGGTTGCAAACCTGCGCGCCATACTTACGAGCGAGTTCAAGTTTCGCTTCATCGAAATCGATCGCCAGCACCCGGCAGCCATGCGCCCGTAGCAGCTGCACTGTGAGCAAGCCAATCAGGCCCACCCCAGTAACCACAAAGGCTTCACCCAGCGTGGGTTGTGCCAAGCGAATGCCCTGCAAACCAATACTCGCCACCACCACGAACGCCGCCGACTCATCGTCAACCGTGTCAGGAATACGGGCGCAAAGATTCTTCGCCACCTTCACGACATCGGCGTGGGGGCCGTTGGAAACCACTCGATCCCCCGCCTTGAGACCCTCCACCCCAACTCCAACCTCTGCAACCACACCCACATTGCAGTAACCAAGAGGAAGTGGCTGGGCAAGCTTGGACTGCACAGCTTCAATCGTGGTCATGAGACCATCAGTTTTGACCTTCTCCAGCACCATCCTGACTTTCTCAGGCTGTTGGCGGGCTTTGTCCAAATAGGACGCCTTGCCGAAACCGACCAGCATCCGCTCCGTACCCGCCGATATAAGCGACACACTGCTATTAATGATCACATGCTCACGGGATGCCTGCGGCGCGGGGGCAACCGTCACGGTTGTGCCGCCCTTGGCCATATCTTGAAGAATCTGCTTCATACCACCCTCAGCACAAAAATATTATTCACAACCCAAGCGATAAACTTCGGTAGAAAGGTCATTCACCTTGTTACCGATTGAATAAGCGAACAAGGTGTTATCACGGGCGACGCCAGAGAGCCAGAACTGGATTAGATGTCCGATCTGAAGGCTTGGCCATCGAAAAACAAAAAAAAATCAAGCGTTTCACAGGCGTAATACACGAACCATTGATATTGAGCAATAATTCGGACGCTTCTTCACCATCACAGCAAGTCGGTAACCTGATGCTATTGAAAAAACCTGCGTATCTGCTGCATGAAGCTGGCCCTTCCCGGCCGGAAAAGCGACACAGGTACGGATAAACCGATTGCCCCAAATTGCCCTATCTCGTCAGAACCCTCTTGGCCATCAGGTTGCTACCGGAATGCTCAAAATCCTAACCCGCATCTAGACAGCCATGCTACAGAACGGGGATCAAGCCATGAAAGTAACTAATTTAACCAACGGAGAGGAGCAAACCATTCACCAATTGGCGCCCTTACGACGCTGATAGATGCGTACAGGTTCGTCCTACCGATTATCAAAGTATCCACTAAAACAGATACCATCGTCAAAACCTTGAGCACGCTAATGAAAGTAATACCCAAAAAGGTACGCCTCCCCTTAAACTCACAATGCAACAACCGCTGAAAACGCCGCCACTCCAATCACTACACCCGCCCCTTATAAAAATGAGTATAAAGGTAATCGTATGACTTTTTATGCTCACCACAAATGAAGTCAAAATTCACCTTTGATGTCGAGGCGTGTTCTTTATCAAAAACTCGCAACCCGGGAACATGTTGAATACTAAGATTATGCCTAAGCAGTTGTTCGGCAACAAATACCTCCTCCCCAAACAAAAAACGTGGATAGGCAACATCTGCGCCTTTGGTAAAGTAACGTCGGGTGAATACCATGAACGAACCATGCGCTCCATACATCGGAGACCGGGTCGGAACGACCACCTTTGTCGTGCCAGCTATCCTGCGATCACGTTGTTGCGTGCGGGAACGCGCTCGCTCACGCATGCGCGCTAATTTCATGTAACCGCGGAACAGAACGACACTCGAACACACTATACGCATAAAGTTAATTTTGCGCGCGGTGGGACGACGTGCAATCTTCGGGTTCAGGTCGCGACCATCTCTATCGGAAAAGATACCTGCGGCGACCAATCCCGTCTCACTGCCCACTGACTGAGTCAGCAGGACTGAAAAAAAATCCTCGGCGACAACTAAATCAACGTTGCACACAATAACAAAATCATAGTCTTCAGCCCTACGAGCTTGGTTCGCAAAAGCTTTATTAAATGCAGGGAAATAACCAACATTATCATTCTTCATATACGTAAATGAGTACGCATACTGCCGGGAAGCGATATTCATAGAAGGCGCAATGGTTGAATTATCCGCTAGAACAACCTCAAGAGCGAAGTCAGGACAAGCACGAAATGCGAGATCAACGGAATCCAAAAATCGCACTGCATCCTCGTGAGCATTATAACAAACTGGAACAATGCAAATTTTTTTTAGCATATCAGCGAACCCCTCATCAAAACCAGACCCTTATACATATCCAACTTCACGAACAGTCAAATACTTATAAAAAATAATCGCAAACAGAACCAAGACTCTCGGTTCAAAGAAAAAATTCAACGCCACCGCAGATATTAGAGCGTAAATAAGCGTAACCATTAAAATCTTCCCATACAAGCCTTCACTTGAAAAAAATAAAAAACCTCGCATTAGAAACGATCCTAACACCCCCACAAAAAAAGCCAGCCCGACAAGCCCATAGTTAACCAACACATATATATAATCACTATCATAGGGCAAATCATTAACCCCGTAGTGTTCCAAACCAGAGCGTCCCACACCAAACAAATAAAGTACAAATGAGTTTTCCACAAAAAACACATTCAGCATTTGCTGCCAATTTTCGAAGCGAGACTGCAAAGAAGAAATCTCCCCCCCTTGCTCTGACAACCGAACATATTCAGGAAACAAAAACAAAATTTGATCCTTAAATAATATCGCACCAACCACAACGACAGCGAAAAACAACACCGCCACCAACTTACTTTTATAACTAGCATGAGCAACAAACAACAACACAACAAAAGCACTACCTATGCCAACTGCGATTAATGCAGTTTTAGACTGACTGAGAACCATAGTAAAAAGTGCGAACACGCACAAAAAAATTCGTTTATAACCCCCGCCCCCAAAAAAATAGAGCACAAGAAAGTAAGAAAACAAAAACAAACTTAAAACACTTTGCTGGCCAGGCCCAGCGGACAAACCAAGAGCACGCGGAGAACTATAACTTAGAGAATTATCAATATGATGCTTCGTGTTATACAAATCAGTAAGCTCGCGGACCCCAAAACTATAAACCCCCAAATACTGTAAAAACGAAACAAGAAGATTAACAACAACAAACACGGAAAACAAAACTTCAAGATCACGCCCTCTCAAGCGCACCCCAAAAAAAATCACTGTACCAAAAACAAAAACCTTCAATAATTCTTTAAAGTCCTCAGCATTAGCAAAATACATCACCCTAAACAAAGACAACATCAAAAAAAAACACATACACCCAACATAAATATAAAGACTTTGGGAGCGCCAAGGAAATCTCCCCCCAGCACCAAAAGCGAGCAACAACAAACCAAAAGCGAGCGCCGCATAAAAAACATAGAACGAATTGGTTGGTACAAATAGCACCACCATAGCAAATATACTACTTGTTGCATAAGCCCTCTCACCCAAAAAAGGCTTTCCAAATATAATTCGCATCAAGACACCATACATATAGAATAGTTAGTAACAGCAGCACCCATAATCCAAAGCGAGTTACCTCTCTTCATAAAAACCCACTACTTTCCGACACAACCTACTACCATGCTATTCACCAGCCACTTTCTTATACTTATAAATAAATGCTATCAACAAAAAAATTTCCGCCAAAACAAAAGCTAGCGCAGACCCAAAGGCGTCAAAAAAATACGACGCCACCAGTGAAAACAGAAAAAATGATGCCCCTACCGCAAATACGGTAACAGCAAAATAAGCTTGCGCACCTATCAGGCTCAACCCAACGACTCCGAACATAGCGTTCGCAACACCAAAGATAACAGCTGGCGCCATCAGAACAATAAGGATAATTGCCTCATCATTAAACCCTGGCAATATGCCCTGGGTGTGGCCGACATGGATAGTGAGCACACCGAGCGGTAGTATAACGAGCATCATATAAATCTGTAGGCGCGTATTATCCCAGATTAGCTTAAACGCCCGTAAATGAGTTTTCTGCTCAATTGCCAGCAGCGACCAAGCTTTCATAGCCTTAGGCATAAATAGTTGATTAAGAGGCCGCGCCAACGCCTGAATACTCTTTATCACCTTCTCAGCCACAGCATAGGCAGAGACCGCAGCGCTATTGGAAACACCTGCCAGAATCAGAATGTTTGCCCCTCGAAAGAGCGCTACTGATATATTGCCGAAAAACAAATGCCGCCCCTCGCGGAGCAAAGAGATTATTCCGTTAACACTAGCTGAACCTATACGTCCGGCACCTAAACGGGAAAGCAAAAAAATAAAGGCTGCAACACCGGATGCCAGAAAACTGCCCGCCAATATCATTGACGCAAGTAAAATATCAGCAGCACCGTCAATAAAAAAATAGGTCGCAAATACCGCACAAAATCGTGAAATCAATACAAAAACTGCCAACGGGACGTTATTTTCAACCGTCTGGAAATAATAGTTGCACTGAAGAATCATACCCAACACGAAGCACAACCACACCAGCAGAACCGCCGCCCCTCCATCAGCAAAGGCGTAGTAAGCGCCAGCCAATGGTAGAGCAGAAGCCATAAACAGCACGATGCGCGCCCCAAGAATATTGAAAAAACATTCAGCTTCCGCCGATGCGCCACCTTGCTTTCTGGCTTCGACAATCGAATGCACTCCACTGGTATCGAAGCTGTACAGGCATACGGTCAATACATAGAACGCCATCGCTTCAGCCACAACCAGCTCAGCGAAAGCGTCTTTGCCCAGCACGGTAAGCAAAAAAGGAAACACCAGAAGCGGAAATAGGGCGTTGGCACCTTGTATTGAAACCAGTGCTAGACCATTTGTCAGATTTTGGTTAATACGCACTACAGTGCTTCCCGCTTCCAGTGCCTGATGAGGAAGGCTCACATGCAACCAATATGAGGCCCTTCAAGGTGGACTGAAACAATTTCATGATGAAGCCTTCCTCAATATTCCAGGCGGGTGCTCAGGGCGAGTCGACTTTCGGAACTTAGCCATCAACCGCCCTGTTCGCTTAGCTCTACGTCCGCAAATGCACGCTTTTAGCAAGTGGATCGGTCAACTTGCGTTCAAGCAGACCAGACGCCACGCGTATCAACAACCTCGTGAGAGGCCAGAATACTCGAGGGAATTTTTTTGAAAGCCTTGTGATCAACCAGAAGCACGATGACATCGGCATTTGCGATTGCCGACTCGATAGTCACTAACTGAAGTTGACCGGCCAGTTGCTTCGGCAACTCTTCAATATTAGGTTCAACGGCAATAACCGGTCCTGGGTGAGTGGCAAGAATTTTCTGTGTGATCGCGACGGCCGGGCTTTCGCGCAAGTCGTCAATATCTGGTTTAAACGCCAAGCCCAGACAGGCAATCGTCACATCGAGAGCAGTCTTGTGCGGGTTTGCCTGGAGAAACTCGGCAACCGACAGTTTAGTTTTTTCCAGTACCCATTCAGGCTTGCTGTCGTTGACCTCGCGCGCCATTCGAATCAAACGCGCTTCATCTGGCGTTTTGCTTACAATGAACCAAGGGTCAACCGCAATACAGTGTCCCCCGACTCCCGGCCCGGGCTGCAGAATATTGACGCGGGGGTGGCGGTTAGCCAGGCGAATCAACTCCCAGACATTTATCTCCAACTTGTCGCATATCATCGACAGCTCATTGGCAAACGCAATGTTGGTGTCACGAAAACTGTTTTCGGTCAGCTTGCACATTTCCGCTGTCCGCGCATTAGTGATCACGCACTCACCTTCGACGAATATCTGATAGAGCGCTACTGCCGCCGCAGAGCATTTCGGTGTCATGCCACCAATCACACGATCATTCTGCACAAGCTCACGCAGAACATAACCAGGCAGCACCCGCTCGGGGCAATGGGCAATACGAATATCGGAGTCTTCTCCGCGGTCCTGAGGAAAGCTCAAGTCAGGACGCGCGGCAGCTAGCCAAGCCGACATCTGCTCCGTCGCACCTACAGGCGAAGTGGACTCCAAAATAACCAAGTCGCCCTTCTTCAGCGCCGGCGCAATGGCCTTGCTAGCAGACTCGATGTACCCAAGATCCGGGGTGTAATCCTCGTTGAAAGGCGTTGGAACGGCGATCAAAAATGCGTCCGCAGGTTCCGGTACCGTCGTCGCGCGCAGATAACCATTAGTCACTGCGGCGTGTACTACCATGTCAAGATCGGGCTCGACAATATGAATACTGCCCTTGTTGATAATCGCAACCGTATTCGGATTGACGTCGACACCGATGACCTGCTTCTTGCGCGAAGCGAATACGGCTGCGGTAGGAAGCCCGATATAGCCGAGGCCGACAACGGAGATGGTTTGAAACGACATGATGTTCCTTACTGCAGCTTGAACTGAGAAACAGGGCCAGATCCAACACGTGTCACCTAATGCGGAAACAGCTCCTGGCGCCTGAATGACGGATGACTTGATTATTTGCCCAATGTCAGCAAAGCGGCCAAGATACGTTTGCATGCATCACCTTCGCCATACGGATTATGGGCATAGCTCATGCTAGCGTACGCGACGGGGTCTTCCAGTAGTCGATTGAGTTCTTCGACGATGTGCTCCGTTTGCGTACCTACCAGTTTCACCGTTCCCGCAGCAACAGCCTCGGGCCGTTCTGTAGTGTCTCGCATGACCAGGACCGGCTTACCCAGTGATGGCGCCTCTTCCTGGATACCACCCGAATCGGTGAGGATGATATGCGAGCGACTCATCATGTAAACGAAAGGCAGATATTCCAGCGGTTCGATCAAGTGAACATTGTTAATCCCTGCTAGCAGCCGGTTGACCGGCTCGCGTACATTAGGATTCAGATGTACGGGGTATACAATATCTACGTCGGGATGAGCCTTGGCAACTTCAGTCAACGCCTGGCAGATCCGCTCGAAGCCCCCGCCAAAACTCTCCCGTCGGTGACCTGTCACCAAAATCAACTTGCGATCTGGGTCGAGGAACGCGGCTGGTGCAGCAGCCCGAGCTCTGAGATCGCTGTCCTGATCAAGTCGATTGACCACATCCAACAACGCGTCGATGACGGTGTTCCCAGTAACCACAATCCTGTCGGGGCTGATACCTTCGCGCAACAGGTTAGCCTGAGAAGTCGACGTTGGAGCAAAATGTAGATTAGCCAAGGCACCGGTTAATTTGCGGTTACCCTCTTCTGGCCACGGCGAATAAAGATTACCGGTGCGCAAACCAGCCTCGACATGCGCCACTGGAATCTGCTGATAGTATGCGGCAAGGCTTGCAGCAAAAGTCGTGGCAGTATCGCCGTGGACCAGGACGACATCCGGTTGAAACTCGGCAAATATAGTTTTCATACCCTGCAGGATCGACATAGTGACGTCCGTCAGATCCTGGCCAGCCCTCATGATATTCAAATCATAGTCGGGCTGGATCGCAAATAACCCCAAAACCTGATCCAACATTTCACGGTGTTGACCAGTAACACAGACCTTGGCCTCGAAGCGCCCATCAGCTGCAAGCGCAAGGGCCAGCGGGGCCATCTTGATCGCCTCGGGACGAGTACCAAAAACACACAATGTCTTCACACCAAAAACTCCAAATTAGAAACTCAAGTATATCCGGACTTGTCTCATCCACCGCTCTCAGCCAAGGTGGCAAGCATCACTACGACGAATGGCCGCCCTTGCCACGTTCATCCTGACGATTATTTACGCGATGTCTGCTCCGCTTCGGGTCGGAAGACACAGGATAAAAACCAAACAAATCGTCCGATCATACTGATGAGCCAAATGCGTTCGAGCCCCAAAAACACAGATGTTAAAAAACCCGCCATCGCGTTTTTTTTCAGCGATGGCAGGTCCATAATATTAACAAGCGATTTGTGCATGCTTCATAAGCAGACAGGATTCAACGGACATTTTTATCCTCTGGGTAAGTCACGAACCAAGAAGAGTCGGAAAAATGCAATCAACCCACCCAAGACTAAGCCAGCAATAAATCCTAATATCACAATCAACACCTTGTTTGGCTTGATCGGACTCTGCGGCACTTCAACACTTCCGTCCTGCCGGTAAACCGAAAGACCCTCAGGATCAATGTTCAATTTACGATAGAAGTTGTATCTCATTTGCAACGACCGTAAATCCTTAATAAAAGCATCGTCGGAAGACCTGGACTCTAACGCATTGATTTCCGCCGCCAATGCCTTACTGCCCCGCTGGTAATCCATCTTATTGCCCGTTTCTACGGTGATATCAACTGCGGCGGTGGAGTTAATGGCTGGGGATGTCAGACCGATGGACTCAGCAATCTTCAACGCTTCGCGCAGCTGTTGAATCCGATCCTCGCGTACGCGCTGCGCATTCTCGCGCAAGCTGACAATCCTCTGCTCCAAATTTCGAGCCCTGACCGACGCTTCAGCCGTGACGTTCTTGATCAACTCCGACTCTGCAGCCTCACTGGCACGCTGGACATAATTCCTTGCCCATTCCGTGGCTCGAACAGGATCTACACCCTGAACTGTAATCGAAAAGCGATCAGGCGTACCCTTACCAGGCCCCCGTATCGCCAGTTCTCGGGAAAAACGCTCGTATAGGCGATCAAGCGCCCCCTTTCGTTCAGCCTCACTCAGAGACGGAAGATAGACCTCATTAAAAAATTTCTGACGAAGAGACTCACCCTGAAGATTCCGAGCAAATACATCGTAAACATACTTGATGGAATAAATATTCAACTCCGTACTTTTCCCACGACCATAATTCAACTCAGCAATATCATTCTGAGTAGGTGGCATGATAAAAAGCTTGGCTTCATAGACAGGCTTGCTAAGGAAGGCGTAAAGGCCGGCCCCAACAGTAACCAGAAGAGTGATACCCAGAATCAACCACTTCTGAGCCCAGAGCCCCCGAACAAGTTCGATCAGATCAATTTCATCATCACGACGCGCATCAATACGATCATTTTGCATGGAAAGCCTCGCTTGGCAGCGCGTTTGTGTACACACCAAACGCATCAAAAGGCAAGACGGGCAAGGCCGCGTCGGACTGAGCGGCAAACTGAGTTAGATTAAATACGAACAAAACGCACCCAAAGTCAGAAAAAATTGTAGACAGTGATCCTTACCAAGACTGCTGGGCCACACATCCATTTATTTCAATCGCCTACGCACCCCCATGAACCACGCGAGCAACGGGCCAACCATCATACCAGCGAGAAGTGACACTAGCACGCAAACTGAAACAGGAAGTTGCGGAGCCGACCAGCCCAGGAACAACAGCGCGACAGGTTGGGTATTTTCAAGCACGAACAGAACGATGGCTGCGGCCACTAGCAACGCGAGCACGACAAGAGAAAAACGTTTAAAGCTGCGCATGAATTCCCCCTTGCATAGACGCCTCCTTACAGGTCATCCCCCTCCTCCTCATTGACGCGATCCCTGAGTTCCTTGCCCGGCTTGAAATGCGGAACAAATTTACCGTCCAGGCTCACGGATTGGCCGGTTTTGGGATTGCGACCGACACGCGGCGCACGGTAATGGAGAGAGAAGCTGCCGAAGCCACGGATCTCGATGCGGTCTCCGGTCGCCAGGCACTGGGACATTTGCTCAAGCATGGTCTTGATGGCCAGCTCTACATCTTTAGATGAGAGTAGCCCTTGATGGGTGACAATTCGTTCGATCAACTCCGACTTCGTCATATTTTTCCCTTCTTTTTCAAGCAGCTAGGAAAATCGCTTGAAAAGGTTTTAGCATGACCGGAAGATTTTGAACAGCCCAAGTCTTGACATATCTTCACCCTGTCGTATTTGCCCCATTTCTGCACAAGCCTTGCACTTGAGCGCATTCAGCGACAAATGACCAACATTGTGCGGGTCAGGTAGCCTGCTGGATTGAAGCCGAATGGGTATTGATCTTCATCCTTGGCATCATCGGAGCGAGTGATGACTTTGTACCCTGCGCCCTTGCACTCCTTCGCAGCGCGCTTGTGGCATTTTTCCCAGCCCGATCCCAGGCCGGAACAATCGACCTCAATGCCACTGACGCCACGCACTGCATGGGTCTTGGCACTTGTGGTGCAACCTGCCAAGGCCAATACCGCGAATACCAGGATGAGCCTGTTCATTCGTCTCCTTAAATAGCCTGCACCCGACTGGGTGGTATCTGACCTGACGCTATCGCGAGCAGGCCCGCTCCCACATGAGCCCGGGGAGACTAGGGCATCCGCAGTCTAGCCCTGAGTAGGTGATTGATCTGCTTAAAGAAAGAGACAGTTTGATTGCAGGATTGGTTTCACTGCCGAGCCAGACAGAGGAGCCAACTTACAAACAGGCCAGTTTTTGCCGAATCGCGCCCACAAAAAAGGGCGACCGAAGTCGCCCTTTTTCTATGGTCTGACAGAACTCAGTTCTGCTTTTCCATTTGTGCACGCAGCAGGTCGCCCAGAGTGGTAGGACCAGCAGCAATGTCAGAGGTAGCTGGCTTGTCGCGCAGGCTCTGGATTGCTTCTTTCTCTTCAGCATCGTCTTTCGACTTGATGGAGAGCTGGATTACGCGGCTCTTGCGGTCAACGCTGATGATCTTGGCTTCTACTTCTTCGCCTTCTTTCAGAACGTTGCGCGCGTCTTCAACGCGGTCACGGCTGATTTCGGAGGCTTTCAGAGTCGCTTCGATATCGTCGGCCAGGGTGATGATGGCGCCTTTAGCGTCAACTTCTTTCACGATGCCCTTAACGATTGCGCCTTTATCGTTCTCTTGAACGTACTCGGAGAACGGATCGCTTTCCAGTTGCTTGATGCCCAGGGAGATGCGCTCGCGCTCTGGGTCAACCGACAGGATAACGGTGTCCAGCTCGTCGCCCTTCTTGAAGCGGCGTACGGCTTCTTCGCCCACTTCGTTCCAGGAGATGTCGGACAGGTGAACCAGACCGTCGATGCCGCCGTCCAGACCAATGAAGATACCGAAATCGGTGATCGACTTGATGGTGCCGGAGATTTTATCGCCCTTGTTGAACTGGCCAGAGAAATCTTCCCATGGGTTAGATTTGCACTGCTTGATGCCCAGGGAGATACGACGACGCTCTTCGTCGATGTCCAGAACCATGACTTCCACTTCGTCGCCGACTTGTACGACTTTCGAAGGGTGGATGTTCTTGTTGGTCCAGTCCATTTCGGAAACGTGTACCAGACCTTCAACGCCTTCTTCCAGCTCAGCGAAGCAGCCGTAGTCGGTGAGGTTGGTAACACGAGCGGTGACGCGGGTGCTTTCTGGGTAACGGGCTTTGATAGCAACCCATGGATCTTCACCCAGCTGCTTGAGGCCCAGGGAAACACGATTGCGCTCGCGATCGTACTTCAGAACCTTGACATCGATCTCGTCGCCAACGTTGACGATTTCCGAAGGATGCTTGATACGCTTCCAGGCCATGTCGGTGATGTGCAGCAGGCCATCGACGCCACCCAGATCGACGAATGCGCCGTAATCGGTGAGGTTCTTGACGATACCCTTGACCTGCTGGCCTTCCTGCAGCGATTCCAGCAGAGCTTCACGCTCGGCGGAGTTCTCGGCTTCCAGGACACTGCGACGGGAAACGACAACGTTGTTGCGCTTCTGGTCCAGCTTGATGACCTTGAATTCCAGCTCTTTGCCTTCCAGGTGCGTGGTGTCGCGCACTGGACGGACGTCAACCAGGGAACCTGGCAGGAACGCACGGATGCCGTTAACGTCGACAGTGAAGCCGCCTTTAACCTTACCGTTGATAACGCCCTTGACCACTTCCTCAGCTGCGAAAGCCGCTTCCAGAACGATCCAGCATTCAGCGCGCTTGGCTTTTTCACGGGACAGCTTGGTTTCACCGAAGCCATCTTCAACCGAGTCCAGCGCAACGTGAACTTCGTCACCGACGTTGATGTTCAGTTCGCCAGCGTCGTTGTAGAACTGCTCAAGCGGGATGAGTGCTTCAGACTTCAGACCAGCGTGAACGGTTACCCAGCGAGCTTGGTAATCGATATCAACGATAACACCGGTGATGATGGAGCCTGCCTGAAGGTTCAGGGTTTTCAGGCTTTCTTCAAAGAGTTCCGCAAAGCTTTCGCTCATTTTAATTCCTGTTGATTAGGGCGAAGAATACGCCCGCCTCCACACCCCAGACGGTGTGGGTTAGTTTCATATAAAAGAAGCACCGCAGGACTATGACTGGTCCCCTGCGGAGCTTCCTGGTCACCCGGCGATATCGCGGATGGCGATTTCGCTCATGATGCGTTGCAACACCTGATCGATGGACAACTCCGTGGAATCCAGCTGTATCGCGTCAGCCGCCGGCTTGAGCGGGGCTACTGCGCGCTGGGTGTCACGCTCGTCGCGTGCACGGATCTCATCTAGCAGACTCGACAGACTAACATCCTCGCCTTTGCCCTTCAACTGCAAATATCGGCGACGAGCCCTCTCCTCGGCACTGGCGGTGAGGAAAATCTTCAGCGGGGCATCGGGAAACACCACGGTCCCCATGTCGCGCCCATCGGCCACCAATCCGGGCGGCTCCTGGAAAGCGCGCTGGCGCTGCAGCAACGCCTCGCGCACCGCCGGCAGCGCGGCGACCTGGGAGGCCCCGGCCCCGACGCTTTCGGTACGAATGACATTGCTGACTTCGTCACCCTCCAGAATGATGCGCTGCAGCTGACCGTCGGTCGCCGCGATGAACTGCACGTCCAGATGCGCAGCCAGGGCCTTGAGCAACTCTTCGTTGGTCAGATCGACGCCATGATTGGCCGCGGCGAACGCCAGCAGACGATACAAGGCGCCCGAATCAAGCAGGTTCCAGCCCAATTGTTTGGCCAGTATTCCGGCGATGGTGCCCTTGCCCGAACCGCTTGGGCCATCGATGGTGATAACCGGTGCCTTGATGTTCACGACTGTGCCTCTTGTGCTACTCGAATACCGACCTGGGCACACAGTGCCAGGAAGTTCGGGAACGACGTCGCGACGTTGGCGCAATCATGGATGCGGATCGGCGCACTGGCGCGCAAAGACGCAACACTGAAGGCCATGGCGATACGGTGATCACCGTGACCATGGACTTCGCCGCCGCCGATCTGGCCGCCGTCGATAATGATGCCGTCCGGCGTCGGCTGGCATTTCACGCCCAACGTGATCAGGCCGTCAGCCATCACCTGGATACGATCCGATTCCTTGACCCGAAGCTCTTCAGCGCCGGTCAGTACGGTGCGCCCTTCGGCACAGGCCGCCGCCACGAACAGCACCGGGAACTCGTCGATGGCCAGTGGCACCAGCGCTTCGGGAATCTCGATACCCTTGAGTTTAGCTGCTCGTACGCGCAGGTCTGCAACCGGCTCGCCGCCCACTTCACGCTGGTTTTCCAGGGTGATGTCAGCGCCCATCAGGCGCAGGATGTCGATCACACCGGTACGGGTCGGGTTGATGCCCACATGCTCAAGCACCAGCTCGGAGCCTTCGGCAATCGAGGCGGCCACAAGGAAGAACGCCGAGGACGAGATATCGCCCGGCACTTCAATGTGGGTCGCGGTCAGTTTGCTGCCGGACTCGACGGAGGCCGTGGCACCGTTGACCGTGACCGGGTAGCCGAAGCCGCGCAGCATGCGCTCGGTGTGGTCGCGGGTCGGGGCCGGCTCGGTGACAGTGGTCTTGCCTTCGGCATAGAGACCGGCCAACAGCAGGCAGGATTTCACCTGGGCGCTGGCCATCGGCATGGTGTAGGTCAGGCCCTTGAGCTTGTTGCCACCGCGAATGGTCATTGGCGGACGACCTTCGGCCGCCGTCTCGATCACCGCACCCATTTCCCGCAGGGGGTTGGCCACGCGATTCATCGGCCGCTTGGACAGCGAAGCGTCGCCGGTCAGGGTGCTGTCGAAGTCCTGGGCGGCCAGCAGGCCGGACAGCAGGCGCATCGACGTGCCGGAGTTGCCCAAGTAGATCGGGCCCGGGGCCGGCTTGAGGCCGTGCAGGCCGACACCATGGATGGTCACGCGACCGTGATGCGGGCCTTCGATGACCACGCCCATGTCGCGGAACGCTTGCAGCGTCGCCAGGGCGTCTTCACCTTCGAGAAAGCCTTCCACTTCGGTCACGCCTTCAGCCAGGGAGCCGAGCATGATCGAACGATGGGAAATCGATTTATCGCCCGGTACACGAATACGCCCACTCAGGGAGCCACCAGGTTGTGCCAGGAAAATCAGATCGTTGGAGTTCATAGCGTCCACATAGGCCCGACGGGCCAGGATTTTACTGAAATGCTCGCGGGCCACCCTGGCGCGTGTGAAAACGCCCAGCAATTGGTGCCCGTCCCCTGCATCGACCGCGTCGCGCAAGGCGTCGAGGTCGCTGCGAAATGTATCGAGTGTGCGCAGGACAGCTTCGCGGTTGGCGAGGAAGATGTCGTGCCACATGACCGGGTCGCTACCGGCGATTCTCGTGAAATCGCGGAAACCGCCGGCAGCGTAACGGAAGATCTCAAGATTTTCATTGCGTTTGGCCAATGAATCCACCAGACCGAACGCCAACAGGTGTGGCAAATGGCTGGTGGCGGCCAATACTTCATCGTGGCGCTCGACCTGCATGTGCTCGACGTCCGCACCCAGCTCGCGCCACAGGCGATCCACCACTGCCAGCGCAGCCGGATCGGTCTGCTCCAGAGGCGTCAATATCACTTTGTGACGACGAAACAGTTCGGCGTTGGAGGCTTCCACCCCGCTCTGCTCGGAACCGGCAATCGGATGACCGGGCACAAAGCGCGCCGGCATCCCGCCGAAGGCTTCGGTGGCCGCCCGCACGACATTGCCCTTGGCACTGCCGACGTCCGTGAGAATCGCCTGCCCCAGGTCCATGGTCGCCAGGCGTGCCAGCAGCTTCTCCATTGCGAGGATCGGCACGGCCAACTGGATCACGTCCGCACCCTGGCAAGCAACCGTCAGGTCGTCCTCGCAGCGATCCACCACTCCCAGTTCCACCGCCAGCCGACGCGACTGCGGGTCCAGATCGACACCCACCACTTCACGACACAGACCGCTTTCGCGCAGGCCTTTGGCGAAAGAGCCGCCGATCAACCCCAGACCGACCACCACCAGGCGACCGATCATAGGTGCAGCAAGTTGCAGTGAAGTGACATCAACCACGAGCCAGAACCTTGCTCAACGCCTCGAGAAAGCGGCCGTTTTCCGCCGGCAGGCCAATGGTGACGCGCAGGTGGTTCGGCATGCCGTAGTTGGCCACCGGACGCACGATCACACCCTCGCGCAGCAAGCCCTGGAACACCGGGGCTGCGACACGGCCCAGGTCGACGCAGATGAAGTTGCCTTTCGATGGAATCCAGCTCAGGCCCAGCTCGCGGAATCCGGCTTCCAACTGCTGCATGCCAGTCTCGTTCAGGCGGCGACTTTCGGCCAGGTAGGCGTCGTCCCCGAGCGCAGCGCAGGCAGCGGCCAAGGCAAAGCTGTTGACGTTGAATGGCTGACGCACGCGGTTGAGCACATCGGCCACCACGGCGGTGGACAAGCCATAGCCAACCCGCAAAGACGCCAGGCCATAGGCCTTGGAGAACGTGCGCGAGACCAGCAGGTTCGGGTAGGCGGCGAGAAAATCCAGGCCATCGGGCAAATCGCTGCCTTCGGCGTATTCGATGTAGGCCTCATCCAGCACCACCAGCACGTGCTCGGGCACGTCCTGCAGGAAGTCGTCCAACGCCTGGGCGTCGAACCAGGTGCCGGTCGGGTTGTTTGGGTTGGCGATGAAGACGACCCGCGTGTTGGCGTCGATGGCCGCCAGCATGGCCGGCAGGTCGTGCCCCCAATCCTTGGCCGGCACCACATGGGCGTCGGCGCCGACGGCCTGGGTGGCGATCGGGTAGACCGCAAACGCATGCTCGCTGAACACGGCATTGAGACCTGGCGCCAGGTAGGCACGCGCCACCAGCTCGAGAATGTCATTGGAACCGTTGCCCAGGGTGACCTGGCTCAACTCCACGCCACAGCGCTCGGCCAGCAGGCTCTTGAGGGCGAAACCGTTACCGTCGGGATAACGAGTCAGCTCGGCCAGCTCGTCCCGGATCGCCTCCAGCGCCTTGGGGCTCGCCCCCAAAGGGTTTTCGTTGCTTGCCAGCTTGACGATGCTGGCCGGGTCCAGATCCAGCTCACGAGCCAATTCGTCCACCGGCTTGCCTGGAACGTAAGGCGAGAGTTGTTGCACGCCTGGCTGAGCCAGAGCGAGGAAGTTGCCACTCATTAGCTATCCGCCATTAAAGAACTGCTTTGGGGTAGGAACCCAGCACCTTGAGTGCCACTGCTTCCTGACTGATTTTTTCCAGCACACCTTTTACCAGTGGATCGCGGTGGTGGCCGACAAAATCGATGAAAAACACGTAGGTCCATTTACCGCTGCGCGACGGACGGGTCTCGATCCGCGTCAGATCGATGCCATTGTCATGGAACGGCACCAGCAGCTCATGGAGCGCGCCGGGCTTGTTGCTCATGGAGACGATGATCGACGTCTTGTCGTCGCCGGTCGGCGGCACTTCCTGGCTGCCAATCATCAGGAATCGCGTGGAGTTGTCCGGGCGATCCTCGATTTTTTCCGCCAAGCGGGTCAGGCCGTAGAGGCCGGCTGCCATGTCGCCGGCAATCGCCGCCGAGTTCCATTCACCCTTGACCCGCTTGGCCGCCTCGGCGTTGCTGGAGACCGCCACGCGCTCGACATTCGGGTAATGGGCATCCAGCCACTTGCGGCACTGGGCCAGGGACTGGGCGTGGGAGTAGATTCGGCTGATGCTGTCGGTCTTGGTGTTCTCCCCCACCAGCAGGTGATGGTGGATGCGCAGCTCGACTTCGCCGCAGATCACCATGTCGTGCTCAAGGAAACTGTCCAGCGTGTGGTTGACCGCGCCTTCGGTGGAGTTTTCCACCGGCACCACGCCGAAGTTCACCGCGCCCGCCGCCACTTCACGGAAGACTTCGTCGATGGCCGCCATCGGTTTGCTGATCACGGCGTGGCCGAAATGCTTCATGGCGGCAGCCTGGGTGAAGGTGCCTTCAGGGCCCAGGTAAGCGACTTTCAAAGGCTGCTCGAGGGCCAGGCACGAAGACATGATCTCGCGAAACAACCGCGCCATTTCTTCGTTGCCCAGAGGCCCCTTGTTGCGCTCCATGACGCGCTTGAGTACCTGCGCTTCACGCTCCGGGCGATAGAACACCGGCACTTCGCCTTCGGCCAGGGAGGCCATTTTCACCCGCGCCACTTCCTGGGCGCAGCGCGCGCGCTCGCTGATCAGCTCCAGGACCTTTTCGTCCAGGGCATCGATGCGCAGGCGCAGCGCCTTGAGTTCTTGCTCAGACATCAACCATGTTCCTTCTCGAACTCTGCCATGTAGGAAATCAACGCATTGACCGCGTTGATATCGACGGCGTTGTAGATGGAAGCGCGCATGCCGCCGACCGAACGGTGCCCCTTGAGGTTCAGCAGCCCGCGCTCGTCAGCACCGGCCAGGAACGGCTTATCGAGACGATCGTCGGCCAGGCGGAACGGTACGTTCATCCACGAACGATCAGTCTTGTTGATCGGATTGCTGTAGAGGCCGCTGGCGTCAATGAAGTCATAGAGCGTGCGCTGCTTCACTTCGTTGAGCTTGCCGATGGCCTCGACACCGCCCTGTTCTTTGAGCCACTCGAATACCAGGCCGGACAGGTACCAGGCCAGGGTCGGCGGGGTGTTGTACATCGAGCCATTGTCGGCGGCGACCTTGTAGTTGAGCATGGTCGGGCACAAGGAACGGGCGCGTCCCAGCAGGTCTTCGCGAATGATGCTGACCAGGATGCCGCTGGGACCGATGTTCTTCTGGGCGCCGGCGTAGATCATGCCGAAACGGGAGATATCCACAGGGCGCGAGAGGATGTCCGAAGACATGTCAGCCACCAATGGCACGTCGCCGGTTTCCGGAATCCAGTTGAATTCCAGGCCGCCGATGGTTTCGTTCGGCGCGTAATGAACGTAGGCCGCGTCCTTGGACAGGTTCCACTCGTTCTGGCCGGGAATGGCGAAATAGTCGTAGGGCTTGGCAGTGGCCGCGACATTGACGCGGCCGTAGCGCGAGGCTTCTTCGATGGCTTTCTGCGACCAGATCCCGGTGTCGATGTAGTCGGCCTTGCCGCTTTCAGGCAGCAGGTTCAGCGGGATCTGCGCAAACTGCTGGCTGGCGCCGCCCTGCAGGAACAGCACCTTGTAGTTGGAGGGGATGTTCAGCAGATCACGCAAGTCCTGCTCGGCCTTGGTGGCAATGGACACGAACTCATCGCTGCGATGGCTCATTTCCATGACGGACAGGCCCTTGCCATGCCAGTCGAGAAGTTCACCTTGGGCACGCTTCAGGACCGCTTCAGGAAGCGCCGCCGGGCCGGCACAGAAGTTATAGGCTCTCTTGCTCACATCCAATCTCGCTCTGATCTGGTGGTCACATCAATCTTGTGTTCTGCACATAGGGCCCAATGTGGGAGCGAGCTTGCTCGCGATTGCAGTGTGTCAGTCAATATCAATGCTGCTGATCCACCGAAATCGCGAGCAAGCTCGCTCCCACAGTTGCGCGTCATGTGCAGTGTCGCAAATTTTCAAACGGGACAAACAACAAGGGGGCGAATCTTCATCCGCCCCCTGCATGTCCGCTTAGTCCTGCGGTTCTTCTTCGTCTGCGGCAGCGTCGAGCGGTTGGTCGCCGGTCATGTCGTCAACGTCGGTAGCAAGAGTACCGTCGAACGCCACGCCCTCCTCGCCTTCCAGCTCCTCGCCTTCGACTTCCGATGGCTCCTGCACCCGCTCAAGCCCGACCAGCGTTTCGTCACTAGCCAGCTTGATCAGCGTCACACCCTGGGTGTTACGACCCAGGCTCGACACTTCGGCCACCCGCGTGCGCACCAAGGTGCCCTGGTCGGAGATCAACATGATCTCCTCGCCATCGAGCACCTGGACAGCGCCGACCAGACGACCGTTACGGTCGTTGCTGACCATGGCGATCACGCCCTGGCCGCCACGCTTGTACTCAGGGAACTCACTGATGGCCGTGCGCTTGCCATAACCACGCGCCGAAGCGGTGAGGATCTGGCTGCCTTCTTCGGGGATCAGCATGGAAATCAGCTTCTGGCCTTCCGGCAGGCGCATGCCGCGCACACCGCGGGCGGTACGGCCCATGGCGCGAACGTCGGATTCCTTGAAACGAGTAACCTTGCCGCCGTCGGAGAACAGCATGACCTCACGCTCACCGTCGGTGATGGCAGCGGAAATCAGCACGTCGCCCTCGTCCAGCTCCAGGGCGATCAGGCCGACACTGCGCTGACGACTGAAGGATTCCAGCGGAGTCTTCTTCACGGTGCCCTTGGCGGTGGCCATGAAGATGTAGTGACCTTCGGTGTATTCCTCCACCGGCAGCATGGTAGTGATGTACTCATCGCTATCGAGCGGCAGCAGGTTGACCAGCGGACGACCACGGGCGGCACGGGACGCTTCGGGGATTTCGTAGGTCTTGAGCCAGTACACCTTGCCCTTGCTGGAGAACAGCAACAGCGTGGTGTGGCTGTTGGCAACCAGCAGGTGAGCGATGTAGTCCTCGTCCTTGACGCCTGTGGCCGACTTGCCTTTACCACCGCGACGCTGGGCCTGATAGGCGGCCAACGGCTGGGTCTTGGCGTAGCCGCCGTGGGAAATGGTCACCACGCGCTCTTCTTCCGGGATCATGTCACCCAGGGTCAGGTCCAGGCGCGCATCGAGAATCTCGGTGCGGCGCACGTCGCCGTATTCGGCGCGGATCACTTCCAATTCTTCGCGGATCACTTCCATCAGGCGCGTGGCGCTGTTGAGGATGCGGATCAGCTCGCCGATCTGGTTGAGGATTTCCTGGTATTCAGCCAGCAGCTTCTCGTGTTCCAAGCCGGTCAGGCGGTGCAGACGCAGTTCCAGGATGGCTTGCGCCTGTTCCGGGGACAGGAAGTACTTGCCATCGCGCAGGCCGTATTGCGGGTCGAGATTTTCCGGACGGCACGAGTCGGCGCCGGCACGCTCGACCATCGCCACTACCGCGGTGGATTCCCAAGGCGTGCTGATCAGCGCTTCCTTGGCTTCCGACGGCGTTGGCGAGGCCTTGATCAGGGCGATGACCGGGTCGATGTTCGACAGGGCAACGGCCTGGCCTTCGAGGATATGACCACGCTCGCGGGCCTTGCGCAGCTCGAACACGGTGCGGCGGGTGACCACTTCGCGACGGTGACGCACGAAGGCTTCCAGCAGATCCTTGAGGTTCAAGATCCGCGGACGGCCGTCGATCAGCGCCACGATGTTGATGCCGAACACCGCTTGCAGTTGGGTCTGGGCGTAGAGGTTGTTGAGGATCACCTCGGGCACTTCGCCGCGACGCAGTTCGATCACGACGCGCATGCCGTCCTTGTCGGACTCGTCCCGCAGCTCGGTGATGCCTTCAAGCTTCTTCTCTTTCACCAGCTCGGCGATCTTCTCGATCAGACGGGCCTTGTTCAGCTGGTATGGGAGTTCGGTGATGACGATCTGCTGGCGACCACCGACCTTGTCGATGTCTTCGATGGTCGAGCGGGCGCGCATGTAAATGCGGCCGCGACCGGTGCGGTAGGCTTCGATGATGCCGGCGCGACCGTTGATGATCGCAGCGGTCGGGAAGTCAGGACCGGGGATGTACTGCATCAGCTCATCGACCGTCAGCTCGGGATTGTCGATGAGGGCCAGGCAACCGTCGATGACTTCACCGAGGTTGTGCGGCGGGATGTTGGTCGCCATGCCCACGGCGATACCGCTGGAGCCGTTGACCAGCAGGTTCGGGATACGGGTCGGCATGACCGCCGGGATCATTTCGGTGCCGTCGTAGTTCGGCACCCAGTCCACGGTTTCTTTATGCAGGTCGGCCAGCAGTTCGTGGGCCAGCTTGGTCATGCGCACTTCGGTGTATCGCATGGCCGCGGCGTTGTCGCCGTCCACGGAACCGAAGTTGCCCTGGCCGTCTACCAGCAAGTAGCGCAGGGAGAATGGCTGGGCCATCCGGACGATGGTGTCGTACACGGCGGTGTCACCGTGGGGGTGATACTTACCGATCACGTCACCGACGACACGGGCTGATTTCTTGTACGGCTTGTTGAAGTCGTTGCCCAGCTCGCTCATCGCGAACAGCACGCGCCGGTGCACGGGCTTCAAGCCATCGCGCGCATCCGGCAGCGCCCGCCCGACGATTACGCTCATTGCGTAGTCGAGGTAGGACTGTTTCAGCTCGTCTTCGATATTGACCGGGAGGATTTCTTTGGCCAGTTCGCCCATGAGAAGCCTGATTCCTTTTTCTGGTGAAACCTCGTCACATCCAGATGGGACGAACGAAGCTCGCCGCTGCAGAACAAGTGCCATGCAGCGACTTACGACAAATCAACGAGTTATGCCATGGATCTGCGCAGTAAAGGCCACCTCGTGAGGCAGCCCTGGAAACCGCCGGATGTTATCACAAGAGCCGCCACGCACCTATCCCCCTGATGCGCATGGAGCATAGTTAGTTGACCGGTGACAGGCTGATATGGGACGAGAGGGGCTTAGAGGCTTGCCGAAAGCAGATTTGAGGTTCAATTCAGACTCATTTGCTGACTTTTAGGGCCTCATCGCGAGCGGGCTCGCTCCCACAGGGGATCTGTGTATGCCGAAGATTCCGGCCACAACACCGATCCAATGTGGGAGCGAGCCCGCTCGCGATAGCGGCAGATCCGACACTTAAAGCCTTCAGTGCAACCGCTTGCGACACATCAACTGCGCCATCTTCGCCGTATCCGGGCGCTCGACGATACCTTTCTCGGTGACAATGGCGTCGATCAGGTCCGCCGGGGTGACGTCGAACACCGGGTTGAAGGCATCCACCTCCGCCCCGACCCGCTTGCCACCAACCT
This sequence comes from Pseudomonas sp. P105, assembly GCF_032614175.1. NCBI lineage: Bacteria > Pseudomonadati > Pseudomonadota > Gammaproteobacteria > Pseudomonadales > Pseudomonadaceae > Pseudomonas > Pseudomonas sp. P105. The sequence continues at coordinate 1,797,378 of NZ_CP126693.1, read as the reverse complement.
CCAGCAGTTCGCGCCCGTCGCGCTCTTCAATCGGAATGTCTTCGCCGCTGGCCAGGTTCATATCGATGGTCGAACTCGGCGCCACCACCATGAAGCGCACGCCATGGTGCATGGCGCAGACCGCCAGTTGATAGGTGCCGATCTTGTTCGCCACGTCGCCATTGGCCGTGATGCGGTCGGCGCCGACGATGACCCAGGTCACGCCCTTTGTCTTCATGATGTGGGCGGCGGCGGAATCGGCATTGAGGGTCACCGGGATGCCTTCATTGGCCAACTCCCACGCGGTGAGGCGCGAGCCTTGCAGCCACGGACGGGTTTCGTCGGCGTAGACGCGCTCGACCATGCCCTCGATAAACGCCCCCCGGATCACGCCAAGGGCCGTGCCAAAGCCGCCGGTGGCCAGGGCGCCGGTATTGCAATGGGTCAGGATGGCCTGGGCGTTGCCCTGATGCTTGCGGATCAGGTCGACACCCAACTGAGCCATGGTCAGGTTGGCTTCGCGGTCGCTTTCATGGATTGCGATGGCTTCGGCCTCAAGGGCCGCCAGCGGTTCGGCATGCTCTTTCAAGCGCCCCAGCCGGTCGCGCATCCGGTCAAGCGCCCAAAACAGGTTCACCGCCGTCGGCCGCGAGTCGGCCAGCAGGGCAAAATCAGCTTCCAGCGCCGTCTGCCAGTCCCCGCCCTCGGCCACCCGCGCCCGCGCTGCCAGCACCACGCCATAGGCCGCACTGATGCCGATGGCCGGCGCGCCCCGCACCACCATCGAGCGAATGGCCTCGGCCACGCCGGCCGCCGAGGTATAGGCGATCCAGGTTTCCTCGAACGGCAAAATACGCTGATCCAACAGATAGAGGGCGCCATCACGCCAATCGATGGCCTTCACCTTCTCCGCAGCCAACAGTCGATCGCGCATCCCACACCCCGCACTCATGAACAAAAGCCGCCGATTATAGCGATCCCTCCGCGAAGACGCTCGGGTATACTTCGCCATCCTTTATACGCCATGGAACCGTTCCACGATGCCCAAGCCTGCCGTTGCGCTCGACTTATTACTGCTGCCGACCTGGTTGGTGCCTGTCGAACCCGCCGGTGTCGTGCTCAAGGATCATGGCCTGGGCATCCGCGACGGCTGCATCGTGTTCATCGGTCCACGGGCAGAAGCCCTCAAGTGTGACGCAGCCCAGGTCCGCGAACTGCCGGGCATGCTCCTGAGCCCCGGACTGATCAACGCCCACGGCCATGCGGCGATGACCCTGTTCCGCGGCCTGGCCGACGACCTGCCCTTGATAACCTGGCTTGAACAACACATCTGGCCGGCCGAGGGCAAATGGGTCGACGAAGATTTTGTTCGCGACGGCACTGACCTGGCGATCGCCGAGCAGCTCAAGGGCGGCATCACGTGTTTCTCGGACATGTATTTCTACCCCAAGGTTGCCAGCGAGCGTGTGCATAACAGCGGTATCCGCGCACAAATCGCCATTCCGATCCTCGATTTTCCGATCCCCGGTGCCGCCAGCGCCGACGATGCCATTCGTCAGGGCATCGAATTGTTTGGCGACCTCAAGCATCATCCACGAATCAAAGTGGCATTCGGCCCCCATGCGCCCTACACCGTCGGCGACGAGAACCTGGAAAAAATCCGGGTGATCGCCGAAGAACTGGACGCGGCCATTCATATGCATGTTCACGAAACCGCCTTCGAAGTACAGCAGGCTGTGGATAACACCGGTGAGCGACCCATGGCCCGGCTGGGGCGCCTGGGCCTGCTGGGGCCACGCTTTCAGGCGGTGCACATGACTCAGGTCAGCGATGAAGACCAGGCGTTGCTGGTAGAAAGCAACTGTAGCGTGATCCACTGCCCGGAATCGAACATGAAGCTGGCCAGCGGGTTCTGCCCGGTGGAGCGCTTGTGGCAGGCCGGGGTCAATGTCGCGGTCGGCACTGACGGGGCGGCGAGCAACAACGATCTGGACCTGTTGGGCGAGACGCGTACCGCCGCATTGCTGGCCAAGGCCGTCGCCGGTTCGGCCACGGCCCTGGACGCCCACCGGGCGTTGCGCATGGCCACGCTCAATGGCGCCCGGGCACTGGGCATCGAAGCGACGGTCGGCTCGCTGGAAGTCGGCAAGGCCGCCGACCTGGTGGCCTTTGACTTGTCGGGACTGGCCCAGCAGCCGGTCTATGACCCGGTGTCGCAACTGATCTACGCCACCGGTCGCGACTGCGTGAAACATCTGTGGGTGGCCGGCAAGCCCTTGCTTGAGGACGGCCGCCTGACCCGCCTGGACGAATCGCAGCTCAGTGCCACGGCACAGGCATGGGGTCGTCGCATCAGCGGCCACAACGAATAACCAGGTCCCTTGAGCCACGGCTCGGGCCCTACGATTTTTCAAGTTTTTCGAGGATCTGCACATGAGCAACGTCGACCACGCTGAAATCGCCAAATTCGAAGCCCTGGCCCATCGCTGGTGGGACCGTGAAAGCGAATTCAAACCGCTGCACGATATCAACCCGCTGCGGGTCAACTGGATTGACGAGCGAGTCAGCCTGGCTGGCAAGAAGGTGCTCGATGTCGGCTGCGGCGGCGGCATCCTCAGCGAAGCCATGGCCCAGCGCGGAGCGACGGTGATGGGCATCGACATGGGCGAAGCACCGCTGGCGGTTGCGCAACTGCATCAACTGGAATCCGGCGTCAGCGTGGAATACCGGCAGACCACCGCCGAAGCCCTGGCCGAGGAAATGCCCGAGCAGTTCGATGTGGTCACTTGCCTGGAAATGCTTGAGCACGTACCGGATCCATCATCGGTCATCCGCGCGTGCTTTCGCATGGTCAAGCCCGGTGGACAGGTGTTCTTCTCCACCATCAACCGCAATCCGAAGGCCTACCTGTTCGCCATCATCGGCGCCGAATACATTATGAAGCTGTTGCCACGTGGCACTCACGACTTCAAGAAATTCATCCGGCCTTCGGAGCTGGGGGCCTGGAGCCGCATGGCCGGGCTGACCGTCAAGGACATCATCGGCCTGACGTACAACCCGCTGACCAAGCACTACAAGCTGGCCGCCGACGTTGATGTCAACTACATGATCCAGACCTTGCGCGAGGAGTAAGTCGATGCGTCTCAAAGCGGTTCTCTTCGACATGGACGGCACGCTGCTCGACACCGCGCCGGACTTCATCGCCATCTGCCAGGCCATGCGTGCCGACCGTGGCCTGCCACCGATGAACACGCAGCATATTCGCGACGAAATTTCCGGCGGCGCCCGGGCGATGGTCGCGGTGACCTTCTCCATGGACCCGGAGTCGCCGGGTTTCGAGGAACTGCGCCAGGAATTCCTCGACCGCTACCTCAAGGGCTGCGCGGTGCACAGCCACCTGTTTGACGGCATGGCCCAGGTGCTGGCCGACATTGAGGCCGCCAACCTGATCTGGGGGGTGGTCACCAACAAACCGGTGCGCTTTGCCGAGCCGATCATGCAGCAGCTAGGCCTGGCCGAACGCTCGAAAGTGCTGATCTGCCCCGACCATGTAAAGAACAGCAAGCCGGACCCCGAACCGCTGACCCTGGCGTGCAAGATGCTCGACCTGGATCCGGCCAGCGTATTGTTCGTGGGCGACGACCTGCGGGACATCGAGTCTGGCCGCAGCGCCGGCACCAGGACCTGCGCGGTGACCTACGGCTACATTCACCCGGACGACAACCCGAACCATTGGGGCGCAGATGTGGTGATCGATCACCCCTCGGCGCTGCGTGAAGTGCTGGATAACGCGTTGTGCAGTTGCTGAGCTGACCGCTCTTGTGGCGAGGGAGCTTGCTCCCGCTGGACCGCGAAGCGGTCCCTGAGTCAGCTGGCGACGGCTTCGCCGCCGAGCGGGAGCAAGCTCCCTCGCCACAAAAGCTCACTCGCCATGACAGTTCTGTGCCACAGGAACCGTGCTGCTTTAATTGTTGAGGTTTTTTTATGTTTGAGTATTCCGCCCGCCCCGACCTGCTCAATGGCCGGGTCATCCTGGTCACCGGCGCTGGTCGCGGCATCGGCGCCGCAGCCGCCAAGGCCTATGCCGCCCACGGCGCTACTGTATTGCTGCTGGGCAAGACCGAAGCCAACCTGACCCAGGTCTACGATGAAATCGAAGCGGCCGGGCATCCACAGCCGGTGGTAATCCCGTTCAACCTCGAAACCGCCCTGCCCCATCAGTACGATGAACTGGCGGCGATGATTGAAACCGAATTCGGCCATCTGGACGGCCTGCTGCACAACGCCTCGATCATCGGCCCGCGTACGCCGCTGGAGCAGTTGTCCGGCGAGAACTTCATGCGGGTGATGCAGGTGAACGTCAACGCCATGTTCATGCTCACCAGCACCTTGCTGCCGCTGCTCAAGCTGTCCAAGGACGCGTCCGTGGTGTTCACCTCCAGCAGCGTCGGGCGTAAGGGACGGGCTTACTGGGGGGCTTATGGTGTCTCCAAGTTTGCCACCGAGGGGCTGATGCAAACCCTGGCCGACGAAGTCGAGACCGTCGCACCCATGCGCGCCAACAGCATCAATCCCGGCGCCACCCGCACCAGCATGCGCGCCCAGGCCTATCCGGGGGAAAACCCGCTCAACAACCCTACGCCTGAAGAAATCATGCCGGTCTACCTGTACCTCATGGGGCCGGATAGCACAGGCGTCAACGGTCAGGCGTTCAACGCCCAATAATTGTTCACCTTCGCGTCGCGTCGGTTTACCGTCGCGACGTCCCTGCGCCCGATACGTAGCCAGGCGAACCGCCAAGTCCATGTCGCCCCATGCCGACGACGCGCTCGCCGTTTGTAGTCAATACATTGATTTACAATCGGTTTTTATTCTACTGAACCGAATGGCACGACTTTCGCTCTAAAGATCCTCAAACACGCCATGTTCGGCGGGTAATGGATGTTGAGATGAGACTTATGCCTGCCAGGTAAAGCGGACTAAACTCAAATCAGATGTCCTACGGGACTGAAGGACCAGTACGACGCGCCGCCCAAAGCCGCCTCACCCAACCTGTCAGGACAGATTTGCTTAGGGGCTCACGCCATATGAAAACGCCAACCCAGATCAACGCGATTGATTTCGACAGCGCCAAACTGCAGCGCCTGGGCTTTGGCCAGCCGTCACCGCTGGTGGCACGCTCTGTCAATCTTTCGCAGTTGCGTCAGCAGCTGAGCCAGCAATTGCAGACCAGCCTGGAGCCGCAACGGATCCTGGGGCTGTTTTTTCGTGAGGTTCAGCGGCTGGTGCCGCTGGACGCGCTGATCTACCGCCACAGCCCCAGCGATCTGCGCCTGGAGCTGGGGCAACGCGGGCATCACACCCTCACCTACAACCTCAGCCATGAAAGCGAGTACTTGGGCGAGCTGGTGTTTCGCCGCAACCAACGCTTCACCGAGACCGAACAAGCCGATCTTGAGTCTGTGTTGTCGACGCTGCTGTTTCCGTTGCGCAATGCTCTGCTCTACCGCGCCGCGACCCAAAGTGCCCTGCGTGACCCACTGACCGGCACCGGCAACCGCATCGCCATGGACCAGACGCTGATCCGTGAAATTGATATGGCCAAGCGTCATTTGCAACCGCTGTCACTGTTGATGCTGGACATCGATCATTTCAAGCGCGTCAACGACAGTCATGGACACGGTATCGGCGATGAGGTGTTGAAGGGCGTAGCCGAGGCCATCAAGAATCAGCTGCGCAATGTGGACATGGTGTTCAGGTTCGGCGGCGAAGAATTCCTGATTCTGCTCTCGAACACCAGCCGGGACGCCGCGGCCTTGGTCGGAGAACGACTGCGTCATGCCGCCCAGGCGCAGGATTATTTTGCCGCAGGTACGCGGATCGAACTGACGGTGAGCCTGGGTTGCGCGACGTTGCTGCCGGGTGAGTCAGTCGAAAGCCTGCTGCGCAGGGCCGACAACGCGTTGTACGTGGCCAAGCGCGAGGGCCGCAACCGGCTGGCGATGGCGGGTTGAAAACCAGCAATGACAGATTCTGTGAACACCGTCGAAAAATGTGGGAGCGAGCCTGCTCGCAGTGGCGATCAGGCAATCAACCTCCCCGTTGACTGCCCTGACCCCTTCGCGAGCAGGCTCGCTCCCACCTGGGTTGGCTATCGGGTATCAGCTCCCGGCCAACGCCAGGCGCTCACGGGTCGATGAGGTTTTCCCCACCGATTCCGATTGCTCCAGTTGCATGCAGCGCTCCAGGAAGAGGTACATGTAGTCGTAGCTCTTGCAGACAGCCTGGCGCAGTTCGATCTGCAAGGCCTTGCTGGGGTTCATGCCCGCCAGGGTGCAGATGATTTCCAGGGCTTCCCAGGGATGGGCATCATCGTACTGGGCGTGCATCTTCAGCCACTTCATGGCTCGCTTGCGGTCTTCCTCGGCGAAAGCCGCCGCGTAGATACCGCTGGAACACACCAGTGCCGACCACTCCCCGGTTGCCCCCTCGATGGCATAGTTGGTCGCGGCGATGGCCACGATCAGCGAGTCCGAAGAACTCGTATGCCAGCACCAGTGGCTCAGCGCATGGAGTTCGGGTGGCACTTGCTGCGCTTGCAGATCTTCCAGGGTCACGCCATGGGCGGCGCTCCAGTTGACCCAGTAATCGGCATGGTTGAGTTCGACACGAATGTTGCGCATCAGCCAGCGACGCGCCATGTCCTCGCCGGGATGGCGGGCAAAGCGTGTCTTGGTGAGGTTCTGTGCCATGTATAAGGCGAACTGTTCAACGACCGGCCAACCACCAATAAGGTAGTGGCGCATGGTCTTGGCACTGAGCTTGTTATCGCGCATGCGTTGATACAGCTCGTGTTCGACAACCCGGCGCTTGCTCTCGCTGCAATCGGTAATGAGCTGTTGTGCCCATTTCGGATAGCTTGTGGCGTCCATGAGCGGGCCTGTTCGGTTGAATGTGTCGATCACTGTCGGGCTCCTTTTGATTGTGATTTTTTCCGGATCAACAAGAGGTTCAGCGGAACGTGCCGGGGGCCTTGAATAACAGCGGCTGCGGCCGGGCCGGCCTGCATTGCAACGTATCACAGGTAAACAACTGCGGGCGTTCAATCACATACCCTTGAGCGTAGTCCACCCCAATCTCCAGCAACGCCTGCTCGATCTGGGTAGTTTCAACAAACTCGGCAATCGTGCGCTTACCCATGACGTGGCCGATGTGATTGATCACCTCGACCATTGCACGGTTAATCGGGTCGTCCAGCATATCCTTTACGAAACTCCCGTCGATCTTCAGGAAGTCTACAGGTAAATGTTTCAGGTAAGCGAATGAAGACATTCCGGCACAAAAGTCATCGAGCGAAAAGTAACAACCCAAGCTCTTGAGTTCATTGATAAAGCGGATGGCGCTGCCCAAATTCGAAATAGCACTGGTCTCGGTTATTTCAAAACAAATCATTTCTGGTGGAATCGAGTAGGCCGCGAACTGTTTACGCAGGAAATCAAGGAATGCCTGATCTCCGATAGTTGTGCCTGACAGATTAATCGCACACATGGCCATCGGTCCCTGTCGCGAATCGTTCAGGCACTGGCGGATGATCTTGAAGACGTTTTCCACCACCCAGCGATCCAGGGAAGTCATCAAGCCATAGCGTTCTGCCGCAGGAATGAAACTGTCCGGCAGAATCATCCTTCCGGCTTCATCATGCAGGCGCAACAGGATCTCGATATGCCCGCCGCCATGGTCGCCCGGACCCAGCGCGGCGATTTCCTGGGCATAAAGACAGAAGCGATTCTCCTCCAGGGCCATGTGCAAGCGCTGGACCCAAGCCATCTCGCCAAAGCGCAGGGACAGCTCCGAGTCGTCGGCGTGATAGACCTGGACGCGGTTGCGGCCCTTTTCCTTGGCCATGTAACAGGCCATATCGGCGGCACGCAGGGACGCCTCCAGCGTCGTCGGGCTTTGAGCGATATGCACCAGACCGATGCTCACGGTGGTCACGAATGGCCGGCCCTTCCAGACAAAATGCAGGTTCTGTACGGTCTGGCGCAGCCCTTCGGCGATCTTTTCCGCGGCCTCCGGCGAGCAGTTCTCCAGCAAGATACCGAACTCATCGCCCCCCAGTCGGGCCAGGGTGTCGTTTTCCCGCAGCCCTGATTGCAACAGTGCGCATATATGCCGCAACAGTTCGTCACCCGCCGCATGACCACAGGTGTCATTGACCAGCTTGAATTGGTCCAGGTCGAGGAACATCAATGCATGGCGCCCCACCTGGCGCGTCAGATTGTGCAGGGCTTGCTCAAGGCGATATTCAAATTCCCGGCGATTGGCCAGGCCGGTCAGCGCATCATGGGTGGCTTGCCACGACAGGTTGGCGATGTATTGGCGTTCCTGGGTCATGTCGTGCAACACCAGCACCGCTCCGCTGACCTTGCCGGCGTGGCGGATCGGCGCACCTACGAGCGTGACGGACACAGTGCTGCCATCCAGGCGCTGGATCAGTTTGGAATGCTCGCTGCCGCCACCGAGCCGGCCGCTGAGAATATGCTCGATCAGGGTCAGCCCTTCACTCTGGGCGTTGTCATCGAGCAAATTGAACAGGGCGGCCAGAGGCAATCCCGTGGCGTGCTCGGCCTTCCAGTGAGTCATCGCTTCGGCGGCGGGGTTCATGTAGGCGATTGCCCCTTCCACATCGGTGGTGATCACGCCGTCGCCAATGGACTGCAAGGTGATCTGCGCCCGCTCCTTTTCCAGTTGCAGGGCATTGGCGAAGACCTGCCGCTGGGCCAGCAGTTTATGCGTGCGCAACAGCGCCAGCACGATCAACCCCAGTGCGGTGGCGAAGTTGGTCACCAGCAACAGGCGCAGGATGAAGCGCGACCCCTCCCCCAGTGCATCGCTGAAAGCTTTGGCTGCCGGGGTGACGGAATCGTTGATGGCAAAGATTTTCGCCTTCCAGCCACGAATATCGGCCTCAGAAGCCTGACCTGCGGTAATCCGACTGTGCATCTGGCGGGCGACGTCATCCAGTTCAGTCAGGTAGCCGTCGCCCACCGTCCAGAGATCGATAGCCTCTTCCAGGTAACTGAAGTGACGAAAATTCAGGTAGAGCCAGATCAGACTGGACACGTCGTCCGGGTGGTTGCCGCCCTTGAGGATTCCCGCCCGTGCCGCCTCCAGATCCGGCGGCTGACGGTCCAGGGCCACCCGTAGCTCATGCCCACCCTCAGGTACGGCGATAGCCCGCTGGTACTTCTGAAAGATTGTTTCGTCACGACTGTCGGCATAAAGATTGAGGTAGTAAATGGCGTCTTTCTGACCTTTGGACCAAAGGCTTTCTCCCGCCACGTAGCCGCGCACCGCAGACAACACGTAAAGACTGACACCCCCCAACAATGCCTGAAACAGGACGACGGCGATAAAAGGCCAGACGATGCCCAACAACCGGGGGGTTCCGAGAGTCCGCGCTTGAGTCATGAGATCCCTTGCATAGGCGTAGGCGATCAGCATTCAGACCGCTCATTCCCGCAAGACTAGGAGGCGTAGCAGCTCCCCGCAAGAGGCCGGACACTATTTGACACCCCATGCCCCTGGATGCCTGAGACAACAGCGGTGATAAAGCCCTGGTAAATGCCAAACGCCGTTACAACTTTCCTGCACCCCATACATATCTACCACCCCGGGTTTGCCTGGACTGTTTTGATACGGAACTTCTCTAGACCTTGCACTTTATCGAGGCGCGTAGAGAAACGTTCGTTAATCACCAGGAAACCTCCATATGCAATCTACCGCCGCCCCCGGCCTTTCAACGAGTCTGAGCCCGACACCCTCTTATGCCGAGAAACATCAGGGTTTGCTGGGCGATTACGAGGCCATGCTATCGCTCGTTCGAAACCATCAGATACCGCTGCAGACGTTGGCCGACAGCCTGGTCAAGCCCAGGCTTTGTTCACCCATGGCGTTGGAAAATGAAACCGGACAACGAGCACTGCACACGCTCATCCAGGATAAAAACTATCAGGCGTTGTGCAAAACGCTGAGCGCCCCTCATTACCACTTGATCGTCACTTTAAAAAACGGCAAAGCCCTCTACGAGACACTGTCAAGGAACAGAGAAACCAGCATTCAGATTCCACTGAACAACGACCCCTCTTGGAACGGGCTGCCTGCAAAGATTGAAAAAACTGCTCGACTATTAGGCGGGCAAATTCGTTTCGACGGCCAAGTAACATTTGCACGAATGACCTGGTTTTACGGTATTACCCCATGCACTCGGCAAAACACCGAGCAACGCAACGCCACGATGAATGCGCTGGAAGAGAAACGCGCTCACCACACGCTGGGACTTGGACATGGAATAAACATCGACGCCCTGAGCCCCCACACTGAGAACCTGATCACTGACACAGTGCGTCAATTCCTGCCTACGCCGCACACCCCATTGCTGGCCTACCTCGGCGCTTCGGATATCGACACATTGACGACGACGCAAATCCGGGCGAAGCCTTCGGCGTATCTGGAGGCTATTCTGCAATCGACGAACGCCCGGCAGCTGGCAACCAGGTTATTGCAAGTGCTGGGCTGGTTTGGCGGCAGACCCGGTGAGGACACGGCTGCAGGGATATGCACCAAGCTGCTCGCCCACGCCATTCGTCTTTGGCTTGAAAACGGGCAAAACGAGAGCCCGGACAGTATCGCCGGTTACCCGTGGCAACGTTCGTCCAACTGGGGGAAAAGCTATGGGCAGATTCGGGCCGAGTTCGAGGCGCATCTGCTGTCTTCAAAACGCGCCGCGTCAGTGAACGAATCCATTCTGCTCGCGCGTCTTTATCAACCCGTGTTCCCGCCGCACTTCCAGATTCACGATATACCGTCGCAACTGCCTTACCGAAGCTCTACCGTTTGGGTAAATTTTGCTCATGGTGTGTATCTGGCTGACGCGATCGACCCGACGTTGCTGCAAAGACTGAGTTTCCAGCAACTGGTCGACTTCCCTGGCCAATACGCCAGTGAAGCCACGGCTGATGACCTGAAACTGGTCACCCTGACCAGATTGAAACCCATGCTGGAATGGGCCGTGACAAACGGCCTGGTTGCCCATAAGGCCGACGGGCACTACACCCTGCAGGACATACAGACCGCTGCAGAAAAGCTCGACTTCACCATCGATAGCATGACCCGGGCGGTCAACTGGCTGGATAGCCGCCCCCCCGAGAGGCTGAACATCGCCAGGCTTAAAATGGCGAAGCTCTTCGCAGACGGCCGGTTCGTGACGGATGGCAGGAAGCTGGTGAAGGAGGCCAGCACTTACGCCGCCCCCGTGACTCGGCTCAGCGGCCCCCTCGGAAGACTCGTCCCCCAAACCTACACATTCGTGGATGTGTATGCAGCCGGCCAACTCACTGAGCATAAATGGTTCGTCACCCGGCCCGATGGAAAAGTCATCACCGATGTCTGGTTCAAGATCGACCACGATACGACCCTACAGACTAACTTTGCCGGGCCCGGCTTTAGCGCTATTGCCCAGCAGGACAGGAAGCTCCCCGATATCGAGCAAACGTTCAAAACCCATTTCGACATCTACCTCAGCTTCATCAGAAGTTCCTATCGCACGTTGATCACCCACCTGCTCGCATCCCTACCCCTGGCTGATCGCCAAGCCCTGGAGTACGGCGTGACAAAGGTCTACACCCTCAGAAAAGAAACCACGGGCATTGAAGCAAACAATGAATCCGAAGATAAGACGCTGCCCCTGCGCGCGCGTAATGGCTTCATTCTGGAAACGACGAGCCAGCGCAAGACCTCGTACTACGAACTGCTCCCGCGGGCTGGGGTGATCCGCCCACGACCGGATATTCAGCCACAGCATATTGGCGCAGAGCGCAAAATCGAAAAGTGGAGAATCAGCCGCGGCTCGGCAGTGAGTGTGGATGTTCTTCGCCATAAAACCCTTCCGTTCGATTGGGATGCCCACGTAAAAGGCACCCTCCCCGGCGCTCACAAAGAATGCCAAGCCATCCTGGACCCACTTGGCGGCACGTTCGGCGAATCGAACAATAGCGACGCCAACCACACTCTACCGCGGACATTGGAGTCGAAAGTCACCCTGGACCTGGCCCGGTACATTTGCGAGGAGCTGCTTTTCGTTGACGAAAAACAGCTCTACGACATTTGTTATGGCGAAACCGAATTCGACCGTCAAAAGGCCAGGCGTGAAAAAAACCTGGAAATCCTCAAAATGTTTGTGCCCTTCTGGGGCAGTATCGAAGACTTGGTTTCGGGGGACCGTGATCGCCTGGTGAGTGGAGCCTTTGGCCTGTTCACAGATTTTGTTGCATTCGCCCGACCCATGGGCAAGTTTGCGTCAGGCTCGCTGAAGTTGGTCAGCGCCGCGGGCAAGTTGAGCATTGGCAAAGCACTGCCCGCCTTTGCAACGCTGACAGGTAGTTTGCTCAACGCCACCCTGAACCCGCTCGACGGCATTGCGTCCTTGCTACGGGCAGGCAGCCAGAGCGTGTACAGGTTCAGTAAAAAGGGCTATCTGAGTCTCAAGACGTTGTCCGGGCGCGCCGGCCAATACGATTTCGTCCAAGGCATGGCCCAAGCCACGGACCCGGGCCGCTGGCGTCCACTGACAATGAATGACCAGTTGAGCACTGTGCGCGGAGTTGACGATGTTCCTGTGCGCAACACCACAGCCACAGGCAGCGCCGATTACCGTTTGATTGACCCTTTATCGTCCAGGCCTTACGGCCCTGGGCTGGGTGCTGACGTATCACCGGGCCGCTCCCACTTCAACACACGGGCGCAAACCGACACCGAGACCCTCGTTGAGTTACCGGAAAATGCCCGGGTACTAGAAGTGCTTGAAGCCGATGGCAGCCGCCTCTTCTATGTGGATGGCGTGCCCTATCGTTTGAAGGCCGGAACCCTGCGTCGCATCAGCCACCGGGATGACAATCCACCCTTCAGGAAACTGGCGTGCCGTGTTCGTCGTGCGCCGGATGAGGCGTGCAAAACCAGGTATGTAGTGCAAGACAAACCTGCCGAGCGCCCACCCGCGGGCGAGTTCAGCACTGAGTTAAGCTGGGCGCCCTGGTTTGGTGACGCAACGTTCTATCCCTCCACGCCCAAGCATCCCAACGATCGCGCCCTGCTCGCCTTCGAAGGGAAAATCTATGAACTCAAGGACGGCAAGCTCAACACCTACAAAGGCAAACCGCAATGGATCGGTCTCTCCAGCAGAGTCCCCATCCCCAGAGAAACCATTACGGCGACCCTGGAATTTCAAACCGGTCTGTACGGTGGCATCAAAGTAACCGGTTCGGCAGAAAAAATTGACGATATCCATCAAACCGGCGCGCTCATCATTCCCTCGATCGATGAGCAGTTCACGTACATATTCACCCGCTTGAACACGGATGATTATTACATGACCAGATTGCTCTCCACTGAGAGTGTCGAGTCTGCTCTGAGCCTGAAAAGGCTTGGCCCAAGCGACCTGACGCCCGGCTCTTTGGGAGAAGAGCTGCAACGGGTTTATATCGGTTCGTTGAACGCCAACAACGCCGCGCGAATCTACGGCAGAGACCAGGTCGAACGGGCACTGGACAAGATCGATGAAATTTCGATACCCATTGGCGCACCGAGCCATCCACCCTCCAATATGAAGTGGCTGAAAGTCAGTACCTACCCCGCCGAGGCGGTGTTATTCGATCGTCGCACCAGGATGATTGTCTCTGATTTGCCTAACGGAGCAGCCGTGTGGCAACCCACCACACAAGCGCCCGAAGCCATACAAAAATCAACCGCAAGCATCTTCAACGCGCTTTTTACATCGCCGTCCATTGCCGGCCCGTCTCAATCCACCACCCGAGCGGTGACCATCAATGACGCCATGCGAGAACTGCAAAAAACCCTTCCGACCAAAAATCAAAAGAACATAGCTTTTGCCCACGTCATCACGGCATCCGGAAACAACGAAATATATGTCAGTGTTTCCGGAATCGAGGACTACACCCAGCACCTGCCGCTGTTCAAATCCCACAGTGGCTATACGCAAGTCAACGTCAAAGAGGCCACTTACTTCAATGTTGATGGCATCAGGAACGCGATTAACCCTGCCTCCCTCACTCTGAGCGCCGATGGAAAATTGCTCGCTATCCCTCATCTGATGGATGCTCCGGGCACCTCGGACAGGCTCAGTCGAGTGACTTCTGCGGACAGCGAAAGCAAACTGATTGCCTACATCAGCGAAAAGTATCCAAACCCTGAAGACATCAAGTCGATCACGCTTGCCACCACCCTGCCTCCTTGCGAATCCTGCGCGATTGTCATGAAGGAGTTCGGTCATGAGCGCGGAGCCGCTGCGTTGAACGTTATCTGGGGACAGCGCCGTAAGCGTCCGGCAACTGAAATGAGCTCTTCAACCGAATCCGATTGATCCCTGGCGATCAATGCTGCTGCAGATGCCCGTAGAGCTTGGCGTATAAACCACCGTCCGCAATCAGTTGCTGATGGTCGCCATCCTCGGCGATTTGTCCGCCGTCGAACACCAGCACGCGGTCGGCCTGCTTCACGGCCGACAACCGGTGCGCGATGATCAAGGTGGTCCGGTTGCTCAAGAACCGCGCCAGCGCCTGGTGCAGGTTGTACTCGGTGGCGGCGTCCAGCGCCGACGTCGCCTCGTCGAGGATCACCACCTTGGGCTCGGCCAGTACCATCCGGGCAATGGCCAGGCGCTGGCGCTGCCCGCCGGACAGACGCACGCCGGAACGGCCGACGATGCTGTCCAGACCGTTGGGCAAACTTATGATCGTCTGGTGCAGTTGGGCGATTTCCAGTGCCTGCCAGCAGGCCTCGTCCGTGCGCTCGCGGCCCATGGTCAGGTTGGCCCGTACCGTGTCGTTGAACAGCGCGGGATGCTGCAGGACCACGGCAACATTGTCGCGCACGGTTTCCAGGCCGATTTCCTGCTGAGTCGAACCGCCGAAACGGATAGTCCCGGCCAGCGGCGTGTACAGCCCCAACAGCAACTGGACCAAGGTACTTTTGCCACCCCCGCTGGCCCCGACAATCGCGACTTTCTCACCGGGGGCAACCGACAGGTTCATCTGGTTCAGCACCAGTTCGTCGCCGTAGCCGAAACTCAGCCCCTGAACTTCGATACCCACGGTGGCACGCCCCTGGAACGGGTTAACACTGCCGGTGTATTGCGGTTCGTCGGCACGGGCCAACAACTCGTTGACCCGCGACAATGCGCCCCCGGCGGCATAAAACGCGTACTGCAGATTGAGCAGTTGCTCCACCGGTCCGATCATGAACCACAGGTAGCTGAACACCGCCAGCATCTGGCCGATGGAGAGGTCGGAGAACAGTACGGTGAGCATCGCCGCTGCGCGGAAAATATCGATACCAAACTGAAACAGCAAACCGCTGGCGCGGTTCGAGGCATCGGTTTTCCACTGTGAACTCACTGCGTAATCACGGACCTCCCTGGCCCGTGTCCCCAATCGACCCAGGAAATAACCCTGGCGGTTACCGGCACGCACCTCCTGGATGGCATCCAGGGTTTCGGTCAGGGCCTGGGTGAAGCGCGAGGTGCTGTCATTCTCCAGCTTCTTGAGGTGCTTGACCCGTTTGCCCAACTGGACCGTGGCGTAGATCACCAACGGGTTGAACAACAGGATCAGCAGCGCCAGTTGCCAGTGCATCCACACCAGAATGCCGGCAGTGCCCACCAGTGTCAGCATCGCCACCAGGAAACGACTGAGGGTTTCGCCGACGAATTTGTCCAGGGTGTCCAGGTCGGTGACCAGGTGTGTGGTCACGGTACCGCTGCCCAGGCTTTCGTACTCGCCCAGGGAAATACGTTTGAGCCGTTCGATCAATCGGACGCGAATGCGATAGACGATGTCCTTGGCCAGCCTGGCGAACAATCGCGCCTGCAGCACGTTGAACAGCAAAGCGCCGCATCGCAGGACCAGGGTCACCACCAGCATCAGGCCAATATAACCGGCCGCGCTTTGCCAGCCGCTGGGCAACGCATGGTTCATGACCTTCAACGCCGCGTCGCCCTGGCCCAGCAGCACTTCGTCCACTAAAAGCGGCAGCAACAGCGGGATCGGTACGCTGCACAGCGTCGCCAGCACGGCCACGCCGTTGGCGATCCACAGGGCTTTCTTGTGTTTAAGGGCAAGACGGCGGATTTCTGCCCAGCTCAAGCGGTCGACGCGCTGCCCAGGGGATGCGTCATCCGCCCGGTCAGGCACAGGCCGCGCGCTCCAGCCAGCGGCCCAACAGTGGAGACAACTGGCTCAGGGGCTGGTAGCCGTTGGTAAGCAAGGCCAATTGACCGTCACGCTCGGCCAGCAGCGTAGGAAAACCCGCGATGCCAAGATCCTGCACCCAGGTGAAATCCGCGGCAGTGGCCGCATGTTGCTCGGCGCGGTCAAAGGCTGCGGCGAACTCGATGCGTGGCAGTCCAGCCTGTTCGGCCAGTTCCACCAGGACGCTGGCGTGGGTCACATCACGACCCTCGACATAAAACGCCTGCTGGATCAGCTTCAACAGTTTCCAGGCCAGGTCCGGCGCCAGGCCACGGGCCGTCACCAGTGCCCGGCAGGCCGGTTCGGTGTCATAGACAAAACCGTCCGGCAGCGCCCCTTCAAGCTTGAACGTCTGGCCGGTGGCCTGGGTGACGGCCTGCCAATGCTCGAGGATGTAGCGTCGGGTGGTCGGCTCCAGGGCCGAACCGCTGCCGGTGCGCAAACCGCCCACCACCAGGTGCAGTTCTACCCCGGCGGCCTGCGCCTGCTCGACCAGTGCCTCGGCAACCGGCGCAAAACCCCAGCACCAGGAACACATCGGGTCCATCACATAGAGCAGGCGTGGCGCCATGGTTCAAGCCTCGGAAGGTGATTGCTTATAGTTGTAGCCGATCGGATGCGGCATGTTGCGGGCCTTGGCCAGTTCGATTTGCTTTTGCCGGTCGATGGCGCTGCGCCGGGTCTTCTCGCTCAGCTTGTCCCAGCAATGCGGGCAACTGATGCCTGGCACGTAGTGCTCCGAAGCACGGTCCTCTACGCTCACCGGTGTACGACAGGCATGACACTGATCGTAGTCGCCTTCGCTAAGGTCATGGCGAACGGTCACGCGGTTATCGAACACGAAGCAGTCGCCGCGCCATTTGGTTTCTTCCTGAGGCACCTCTTCAAGGTACTTCAGGATGCCGCCCTTGAGGTGATAGACCTCGTCGAAACCCTGGCCGAGCATGTAGCTGGAAGCTTTTTCGCAGCGAATGCCACCGGTGCAGAACATCGCGACTTTCTTGTGCCTGGCCGGGTCGAAGTTGGCTTTGATGTACTCGGGGAACTCGCGAAAGCTGGTGGTCTTGGGGTCGATCGCGCCTTCAAAGGTGCCGATGGACACTTCGTAGTCGTTGCGCGTGTCGATCAGCAAGACTTCCGGATCGCTGATCAGTGCGTTCCAGTCCTGCGGTTCGACATACGTGCCAACCTGTTTGTTGGGATCCACGCCTTCGACGCCGAGGGTGACGATTTCCTTCTTGAGCTTGACCTTGGTGCGATAGAACGGCTGCTCATCGCAGTACGACTCTTTGTGGTCGATGTCGATCATGCGCGGGTCGTTCTTGAGCCAGGCCAGCAATCCGTCGATGCCTTCGCGAGTGCCGGAAACGGTGCCGTTGATGCCTTCTTCGGCGATCAGCAGCGTGCCTTTGATGCCGTTGTCGAGCATGGCCTTGAGCAATGGCTCACGCAGCTCGACGTAATCTTCAAGGGTGACGAACTTATACAGTGCCGCCACGACAATGGATGGTGTCATGGGTATTTCTCCAGGTGGCTACCCTCGCAAAGGGTGAACCGGATACGAAAAAAAACGCGCCCTGTGAGGCGCGTTGGGGATTCTAACAAAAAACAGGGGGGTTGCAGGAGTGCAGTCACAACAGCAGTCATTCTCTGCAGATCAGTGCTTGCTGCCACCGGCACAAGTGGGCGAAGCCGGGGCTGTATCGATCTGCGCCCATTCCTCGGGGGTATAGGTGTGCAGCGCCAACGCATGGAACTCACCCATCAGCTCGCCCAGCGTGCCGTAGACCTTCTGATGACGCTTGACGCGATTGAGCCCCTCGAACTGATGGCTGACCACCACGGCCTTGAAGTGGGTCTGTAACCCACGGCTGTGCATGTGGCTTTCATCCAGCACTTGCAGGTGCTCGGGCTGCAACAGCCCGAGCGTCGATTCGATGCGTTGTTGCATGCTCATACCGGGCTCCGCTTACGGCTTTTTCTTGGCAGGGGCGGCTTTGGGCTCAAGCTCGGCGGTCATGTCCGCCAGCAGCTTGTTGACCACCGGCACCGCGCTTTCCAGCTTGGCCTGGGTCAACTGGGCCGATTGCTGGGTCAGCTGGGGCATTTTTTCCAGGACTTTCTTGCCCAGGGGCGAACGGTAGAAGGACACCAGTTCCTTGAGTTCCGGCTCGCTGAAGTTGGAGGTGTAAAGCTTGACCATGTCCGGCTTGAGCTTCTTCCAGCCGATGGCCTGGTCCAGTGCGGCGTTGGCCTTGGCCTGGTAGGTTTCGAGGGTGGCTTTTTTCGACTCGGGAGCCTTGGTCTGCTCAAAGCGCTGGGCAAACATCTGCTGCACTTGCATGTACACCGGGGTACCCAGTTTGTCGGCGTGCGCCAGGGTCAGGAACTCTTCGGCACTTGCGTTGTGGCTGGCGGTATCGGCAAAAACAGGACTGCTGGCACACACCAGAGCAACTGCGGTACAGATGGCACGAAGACGGGTCATCGAGTTTCCTTTTCTACAGGCGAGGTAAAACCCCAAGGGCGATCATTCTGCGCCTAATAAACGCCGGCCCTCAACCCCATTGCTCTGCGCGTCCGATTGACGGGCCGAAACGATCGAAAAATGATTGAGGGAACCCGTGTCGCCCTTCAGGGCCTAAACTGCGCATTCAGACCTACAGGAGTTTGACCCGATGAGCCGTATCGAAACCGACAGCCTTGGCCAGGTTGAAGTCCCGGATGAAGCCTACTGGGGCGCCCAGACGCAGCGCTCCCTGATCAACTTTGCCATTGGCAACGAACGCATGCCGCTGTCGGTGCTGCACGCCCTGGCGCTGATCAAGAAAGCCGCCGCGCGGGTCAATGACCGCAATGGCGACTTGCCTGCCGACATCGCGCGCCTGATCGAACAGGCCGCCGACGAAGTCCTGGCCGGCCAGCATGACGACCAATTCCCGCTGGTGGTCTGGCAGACCGGCAGCGGAACCCAGAGCAACATGAACGTCAACGAAGTGATCGCCGGGCGCTCCAACGAGCTGGCGGGCAATCCCCGCGGCGGCAAGAGCCCGGTGCACCCGAACGATCACGTCAACCGCTCCCAGAGCTCCAACGACTGCTTCCCCACCGCCATGCACATCGCCGCCATCCAGGCGGTCCATCAGCAATTGCTGCCGGCGATCGCCGAGTTGTCCGGCGCACTGGCGGAATTGGCGGCGCGCCACATGAAACTGGTCAAGACCGGCCGCACCCACATGATGGATGCCACGCCGATCACCTTCGGCCAAGAGTTGTCAGCCTTCATCGCTCAACTCGATTACGCCGAACGGGCGATCCGTGCGGCTCTACCGGCGGTTTGCGAACTTGCCCAGGGCGGTACGGCAGTGGGCACCGGGCTCAATTCGCCCCACGGCTTCGGTGAGGCGATCGCCGCTGAACTGGCGGCGCTGTCTGGCCTGCCCTTCGTCACCGCGCCAAACAAGTTCGCGGCGTTGGCCGGCCATGAGCCCCTGACCACCTTGTCCGGCGCGCTGAAAACCCTGGCTGTGACCCTGATGAAGATTGCCAATGACCTGCGCCTGCTGGGTTCCGGGCCACGGGCCGGCTTCGCCGAAGTGAAGTTGCCGGCCAATGAACCGGGCAGCTCCATCATGCCCGGCAAGGTCAACCCGACCCAGTGCGAGGCCTTGTCGATGCTGGCCTGCCAGGTCATGGGCAACGACGTGACCATCGGTTTCGCCGCCAGCCAGGGTCATTTGCAATTGAACGTGTTCAAGCCGGTGATCATTCACAACCTGTTGCAGTCGATCCGTCTGCTGGCCGATGGCTGCAGCAATTTCCAGCAGCACTGCATCGCCGGGCTCGAACCGGATGCCGAGCAGATGGCGGCGCATCTGGAACGTGGCTTGATGCTGGTCACCGCCCTGAACACACACATCGGCTATGACAAATCCGCCGAAATCGCCAAGAAAGCCTACGGCGAAGGGCTGACCCTGCGCGAAGCGGCCTTGCAGTTGGGGTATCTGACCGACGAAGAGTTCGATGCCTGGGTGCGGCCGGAGAATATGCTGGAGGCCGGAAGCCAGGGTTGAGATGTGTGCTTGGTTGGACGCAAAGCGTGCGCTCAACACAACCCACCTGTGGGAGCGAGCCTGCTCGCGATGAGGCCGGTCGGCTCGACATTATCGACGACCAGACCGCTATCGCGAGCAGGCTCGCTCCCACAAAAGAGCGGTTCTTTTTGTGGTCGCGGTCATCGCCCGACAGCCAGTCGCTCACGCCGGGCCCTGAGCCCGGCAATCAGCGACGGCCCGAGGGCAACCAATGCCGATCCCAATACCACCAGCACCGCCCCGCCATACCCCAACAGATTGATCTGCTCGGCATGCACGTAGTCAGGCCACCACCAGGCTGCCAACGCCACCGCGGCGAAGGTCACCAACGGCGTGATCGCCAGGGTCGCGCTGACCCGCGACGCTTCCCAGTGAGCCAGGGCCTCGGCAAAGGCGCCGTAGGCAATCAGGGTATTGAGGCAGCAAGCAAGCAGTAGCCAGCCTTGCAACGGGCTCAGTTGCAGCGCCTCCAGCGGATGTACCCAGGGCGTGAGCAGCAGCGCGCAGAACAGGTAGATCACCATCATCACCTGCAACGAATTCCACACCGTCAGCAGTTGCTTCTGGCCCAGGGCATAGAAGGTCCAGACCGTCGACGCCAGCAACACCATCAAGACCCCGGCGGTGTAGTCGCTCAGGGAAGTCAGCAGCTCGCCGAGGCGCTGGTTGAAAAACAGCGTGAAGCCGATCAACAACACCAGCAGGCCGATGCCCTGCCCTACACTGAAACGCTCCTTGAACACAAACAGGCTGGCCACCAGCAACATGATCGGCCCCATCTGCACCACCAGTTGCGCGGTGCCGGGGCTCAAGCGATTGAGGCCCATCAGGTACAGCACGTAGTTGCCGACCAGCCCCAACACCGCCATCGCCACCAGCCAGCCGCCCCGGGGGCCCAACACCTTGCGACTGGGCAAACGGCCAGTGGCCGTCAGGTAGATGAACAGCAAGCCACCGGACACCAGCAAGCGAAACCAGGTCACGGTGACCGGATCCATCACCTGCAGCACTTGCTTGAGCTTGATCGGCAGGATGCCCCACAGCAGGGCGGTCAGCAGGGCAAGGAACAGGCCGTAGACCCAGCGACCGGACGATATGTGCATGCAACCCTCGCAGCTCAAGACAAAGAGCCCCCATTCTAGGCGCGGATCGCTTCAGGACACAGGGACAGTTAGGCCGTGGACGTCCATGGGACTGTACGGGTCGTTGCCGTCGATCGCCTGGCCAGGCGCAAATCAAGGACTGCGCATAAGCTCAAATGACATTGCCCCGCTGCCTTTGGAGACCGCCATGTTTGGCAAACGCGCCCAGGATCCCGCCCCTACGACGATTTTTCGCAGCGACCGGATCTGCCGGGTAAACGGCGAGTTTTATTTCAATACCCGAGAAGGCACGCAGGAAGGCCCGTTCGCCAGCCGCGAGGCGGCAGAACGGGAGATAAAAGCGTATATCGCGCGGATGCAGCAACTGACCCAGGTTGCCAGCTAGCGCAGCTGACGCAGCCCCCCTTGTGGCGAGGGGATTTATCCCCGCTGGGCTGCAAAGCAGCCCCCCTTGTGGCGAGGGGATTTATCCCCGCTGGGCTGCAAAGCAGCCCCAAAGCAAACCACTCTGTCAGCCTGATATACCTCGGTTGTAGATTTTAGGGTTGCTGCGCAACCCAGCGGGGATAAATCCCCTCGCCACAAGTAATCATCTCGCTAACTGTCAGCGCCCGGTTATCTCACCGCCTCAAACAACCCCGTCGCCCCCATCCCGCCGCCCACGCACATCGTCACGATGCCGTAGCGCAGGCTGCGCCGTTGCAGTTCGCGCACCAGATGGCCGACCTGGCGCGAACCGGTCATGCCGAACGGGTGGCCAATGGAAATCGAACCGCCGTTGACGTTGTACTTCTCGTTATCGATTTCCAGCCGGTTACGACTGTAGAGACACTGGGATGCGAAGGCTTCGTTGAGTTCCCACAAGTCGATATCATCGATATGCAAGCCCTTGGCCTTGAGCAGTTTGGGCACCGAAAACACCGGACCGATGCCCATTTCGTCCGGCGCGCAACCGGCCACGGTAAAGCCACGGAAAAACGCCTTGGGCTTGAGTCCCAGGGCCAGGGCTTTTTCCAGGCTCATCACCAGGGTCATCGAAGCCCCGTCGGACAACTGTGACGAGTTGCCTGCCGTCACCGAGCCGTCTTCGGCGAACACCGGCTTCAAGCCCGCCAGACTTTCATAGGTGGTGTCGGGGCGGTTGCAATCGTCGCGATCAACCACGCCGTCGAGAATCTGCACCGCACCGGTGTTCTTGTCCTCGACCTTGTACTTGACCGCCATCGGCACGATCTCGTCGTCGAACAGCCCGGCCGCCTGGGCCTGGGCAGTACGCTGCTGGCTCTGTAAGGCGTAGCGGTCCTGTTCTTCACGGCTGACCTGATAACGGCGGGCGACGATCTCGGCGGTCTGGCCCATGGGGAAATAAATCCCCGGCACTTGCTCCTTGAGCAGCGGGTTGATCAGGTGATCGGTATTGACGCTTTTCATTGTCAGGCTGATGGATTCCACGCCACCGGCAACAATGATCTCGCTGCAACCGGAGGCGATCTGGTTGGCGGCGATGGCGATGGCTTGCAGGCCCGAGGAGCAGAAGCGGTTGAGGGTCATGCCGGCGGTGCCGATGCCCAATTGCGAAAGCACCGCCACGTTACGGCCGATGTTATAGCCCTGGGCGCCCTCGTTCGAACCGGCGCCGACGATGCAGTCCTCGACGCTGGCCGGATCGATCCCGTTGCGCGCCAACAATGCATCGACACAATGAGCCGCCATGTCGTCCGGACGGGTCATGTTGAACTTGCCGCGAAAAGACTTGGCCAGGCCGGTCCGCACGCTGTCGACGATCACCACTTCACGCATGGCTGTACCTCAATTGTTATTGTCGGTTAGGAGTCAATTGAGCATAAATCCACTGCATAACCGACCGCGACGATCATTCACCCCGCGTATGCGTTCCCATCGCCCACTATTTGCCCTTGCTCGCCTTGCGAGCCTGCTTTGCCGAGCGCTCGAAGGCCTCCTCCAGCGCTTCATTAAGCGTGCGCAACACCTTGACCCGCGCCCAGCGCTTGTCGTTGGCCTCCACCAGGGTCCAGGGAGAAATCTCGGTGCTGGTGCGGTCGACCATGTCGCACACCGCCGCCCGGTAGGCATCCCATTTGTCACGGTTGCGCCAGTCGTCCTCGGTGATCTTGAAACGTTTGAAAGGAATTTCCTCGCGTTCCTGGAAGCGCTCCAGTTGAGTCTCCTTGTCGATGGCCAGCCAGAACTTGACGACCACGACTCCGGCGTCGGCAATCTGCTCCTCGAAATCGTTGATCTCGCCGTAGGCCCGCAGCCAGTCGGCCTTGCTGCAAAAACCTTCGACCCGCTCCACCAGCACCCGGCCGTACCAGGAGCGATCGAACACGGTGAACTTGCCCCGCGCCGGGATATGCCGCCAGAACCGCCACATGTAGGGATGGGCGCGCTCTTCCTCGGTGGGTGCGGCAATCGGTACGATGCTGTACTGGCGCGGGTCGAGCGCTGCCGCGACCCGCCGGATCGCCCCACCCTTGCCCGCCGCATCGTTGCCTTCAAACACGGCCACCAGGGCATGGCGGCGCATGCGTTTATCGCGCAACAGGCCGGAAAAACGCGCCTGCTCGGCGATCAGTTGTTCTTCGTAATCGGCCTTGTCCAGACGCAGGGTCATGTCCAGGCTGTCCAGCAGCGTGACCTGGTCGTCCAGCGGCGGCAGTGGCGCCACATTGACCTTTTCCGCTTTGATCCTCGAGCGGTGCAAGGCCTGGCGCATCCCGTCAAGCAGGATCCGTCCGACCGTAAGGCTTCGATAATAACTGTCCATGCCTTCGATCACATGCCACGGGGCGTAGTCTCGACTGGTGCGGCGCAGGACCCGCTCACCGTATTTGACGAACTTGTCGTAGGTCTGGGACTGCTGCCAGTCCAGCGGGCTGATGCGCCAGCTGTGCAGCGGGTCGTCCTTGAGCCCCTTGAGCCGGGCTTTCATCTGTTTCTTGGACAGGTGAAACCAGAACTTGAAGATCAGCGCGCCTTCATCGCAGAGCATTTTCTCCAACCGTTCAGCGCCATTGATGGCCTGGTCGAGTCGTGGGTCCTTGATCTGGCCATGAACGCGCCCCTGCAGCATCTGGCTGTACCAGTTGCCAAAGAAAATCCCCATGCGTCCCTTGGCCGGCAGCATCCGCCAATAACGCCAGGCCGGTGGCCGCGCCAGCTCCTCGTCGGTCTGCTGATCGAAGGTACGCACTTCGATCAGCCGCGGGTCCATCCACTCATTGAGCAATTTCACCGTTTCGCCCTTGCCGGCGCCTTCGATGCCGTTGATCAGCACGATGACCGGAAAACGGCTCTGCTGGTGTAGCTCGTACTGGGCTTCGAGCAACGCTTCACGCAGTGCCGGCACTTCGGCGTCATAGGTGTCTTTATCGACGGCGTGACCGATTTCAGCGGATTCGAACATGGACAGCTCCTTCCAGGGAATGGGGCAAGACTAGCGGATTGGACGCGGGCCGGTGCAGCAGATTCCATCCAGACGAACGCGGTATTGCGATGGGTCAAGCAAGCCCATACCGATCGGCTAGAATGGCCTCCCAGTTTTGACCGAGCCTGCCATGACACCCGTACAGCACCACGCCCAACTCGACTGGGACGATCAGGGTCGCCCGCGCTCGCGGGTGTTCGACGATGTGTATTTTTCCGACCAGTCGGGCCTGGAAGAAACCCGCTATGTGTTCCTTGAACAGAACAACCTGACCGAGCGTTTTGCCGCGCTGCCGGACGACGGGCGGCTGGTGATCGGCGAGACCGGGTTTGGCACCGGGCTGAATTTTCTCTGCGCCTGGCAGTTGTTCGAGCAGTGCGCACCGGCCGGGGCGCGGCTGCATTTTGTCAGTGTCGAGAAATTCCCCTTGAGCCCCCCCGACCTGCGCCGGGCACTGGATTTGTGGCCGCAACTCAAGCTTCAGGCGGATCAATTGCTTGCGCAGTACGTCGCCATCCATCAGGGCTTCCAGCGCCTGACGTTGGGAGACGGCCGGGTGACCCTGACTTTGTTGATCGGCGACGCCCTGGAGCAATTACCGCAGCTGGATGCGCAAATCGATGCCTGGTTCCTGGACGGTTTCGCGCCGGCGAAAAATCCCGAGATGTGGACCGCCGAGCTGTTTGCCGAACTGGCACGCTTGGCTGCCCCCGGCGCGACCCTCAGCACCTTCACCAGCACCGGCTGGGTGCGACGGTTATTGAACGCGGCCGGCTTCAAGATGAAGCGCACGCCGGGCATCGGCCATAAATGGGAAATCCTTCGCGGGGTGTTTCTCGGCTGGCCGCAACTGGCACCCGCACCGCCCCCGGTAAAACCCTGGTACGCCCGCCCCACGGCGCACAGCGGCGAGCGTCGAGCACTGGTGATCGGTGGCGGCCTGGCCGGTTGCGCCAGCGCGTCCAGCCTGGCGGCCCGTGGCTGGCAGGTGACGCTGCTGGAACGGCATGCCGGGTTGGCCGAAGAAGCGTCCGGTAACCCGCAGGGCGTGTTGTATCTCAAGCTTTCGGCCCATGGCACGGCGCTGTCGCAGATGATCCTCAGCGGTTTCGGTTACACCCGGCGCCTGCTCGAACATCTGCAGCGAGGTGTGGACTGGGACGGCTGCGGTGTCTTGCAACTGGCGTTCAGCGACAAGGAAGCCGAGCGCCAGACGCAATTGGCCGAGGCCTTTGCCGAGGATTTGCTGCATGTCCTGGATCAATCCCAGGCCGAGGCGCGGTCCGGTATCGGCCTGGCCTGTGGCGGCTTGTATTACCCGCAAGGCGGTTGGGTGCATCCGCCCGCACTGTGCCGCTGGCAGGCATCCGCCCTCAAGATTGAGGTGCAAACCCACCATGAAGTCCTCGAGCTGCGCCGCGTCGACGGTCAGTGGCAGGCCTGGGACGGTGAACGTTGCCTGGCCAGCGCACAGGTAGTGATCCTCGCCAGCGCCGCCGAGATCAAACGCTTCGATGCGGCCGCCGACTTGCCCCTCAAGCGCATTCGCGGGCAAATCACCCGTCTGTCGCAAACCGCCCACAGCCAGGCGCTGCGCACGGTGGTCTGCGCCGAAGGCTACGTGGCTCCGGCACGGTTGGGCGAGCACACCCTGGGTGCCAGTTTCGATTTCAAGAACGACGACCTGACCCCTACCGCCGCCGAGCACGCCGGCAACCTGCAGATGCTGGAGCAAATCTCCGCTGATCTGGTGGAACGCCTGGACGCCAGCACCCTGGACCCGGCACACCTCCAGGGCCGTGCGGCGTTCCGTTGCACCAGTCCGGACTATCTGCCGATTGTCGGCCCCTTGGCCGAGAGTCAGGCCTTCACCCAGGCATACTCGGCGCTGAGCAAGGACGCCCGCCAGGTGCCGGACTGCCCATGCCCCTGGCTCGATGGCTTGTACATCAACAGCGGCCACGGCTCCCGGGGCCTGATCACCGCGCCATTGTCGGGCGAGTTGATTGCCGCCTGGCTGGACAACGAACCTTTGCCCCTGCCCCGAAGCGTGGCCGAGGCCTGCCATCCGAACCGGTTTGCGTTGCGGGCGCTGGTTCGGGGCAAGGCCTAATGCAGATTGCCGGTATGCCACAAAAACCTGTGGGAGCGAGCCTGCTCGCGATTGCGCCAGATCATCTGGCATCCAAGTGACTGGCACACCGCGATCGCGAGCAGGCTCGCTCCCACAGGTTGATGTTTTGCCGTGGTTTTTCAGCCGCCCGAGCGCCCCTACTTCAGCTGCTTATAACGCATTGATCTAAAACTCACACCAATCCCACCGGTCAGTTTCAAAGTACCCGCCATTTTGGCGTATGGTGTTTGACCCCTCCCCAACGGAAAAACCGGTAAGGACTTATGTGCGGATTAGCTGGAGAGTTACGTTTCGATCAACAACCTGCGGACCTTGCGGCCGTAGAGCGAATCACCCATCACCTGGCTCCTCGCGGCCCCGACGCGTGGGGTTTCCACAGTCAGGGCCCCATTGCCCTGGGCCATCGGCGCCTGAAAATCATGGACTTGTCCGACGGTTCGGCCCAGCCGATGATCGACAATCAACTGGGCCTGTCCCTGGCCTTCAACGGCGCGATCTACAACTACCCTGAATTGCGCGCCGAGCTGGAAGGCCTGGGCTACGCCTTCTATTCCGGTGGCGACACCGAAGTGCTGCTCAAGGGCTACCACGCCTGGGGCGAAGCACTGTTGCCCAAGCTCAACGGCATGTTCGCCTTCGCCATCTGGGAACGCGACGCCAAGCGGCTGTTCATCGCCCGCGACCGTCTCGGTGTCAAACCGCTGTACCTGTCGCGCACCGGCCAGCGCCTGCGCTTTGCCTCGGCGTTGCCGGCGCTGCTCAAGGGCGGCGACATCAGTCCGATGCTCGACCCGGTGGCGCTGAACCATTACCTGAACTTCCATGCCGTGGTCCCGGCGCCCCGCACCCTGCTGGCCGGCGTCGAAAAGCTGCCGCCTGCCACCTGGATGCGGGTCGAAGCCGACGGCTCCACCGAGCAGAAAACCTGGTGGACCCTGCCCTACGGTCCCCGGGCCGACGAACAGCACCTGAATCTGCAAGACTGGATCGACCGCGTGCTCGACAGCACCCGTGAAGCGGTCGCCATTCGTCAGCGTGCCGCCGTGGATGTCGGCGTGCTGCTTTCCGGCGGCGTGGACTCCAGCATGCTGGTGGGCCTGCTGCGGGAAGTCGGTGTGGAAAACCTTTCCACATTTTCCATCGGCTTCCAGGATGCCGGTGGCGAGCGCGGTGACGAGTTCCAGTATTCGGACCTGATCGCCAAGCACTACGGCACTCATCACCACCAGTTACGCATCGACGAAAAAGAAATCATCGAGCAACTGCCGGCGGCGTTTCGGGCCATGAGCGAGCCGATGGTCAGTCACGACTGTATCGCCTTCTACCTGCTGTCGCGGGAAGTGTCCAAGCATTGCAAAGTGGTGCAAAGCGGCCAGGGCGCCGATGAGCTATTCGCCGGTTACCACTGGTATCCACAAGTGGACGGCGCCAGTGACCCATACGCGGCCTATCGCGCTGCATTCTTTGATCGCAGCTACGAAGAATATGCCGCTACCGTGCAGCCCAAATGGCTGACGGCCCATGACGCGGCCGGTGATTTCGTCAAGGAACACTTCGCCCAGCCGGGCGCCGATGCCGCGGTGGACAAGGCCCTGCGCCTGGACAGCACGGTGATGCTGGTGGACGACCCGGTCAAGCGCGTCGACAACATGACCATGGCTTGGGGCCTGGAAGCGCGCACGCCATTCCTGGATTACCGACTGGTGGAACTCTCGGCACGGGTCCCGGCGAAATTCAAGCTGCCCGACGGCGGCAAACAGGTCCTGAAGGAAGCCGCTCGACGGGTGATCCCCGGCGAGGTCATCGACCGCAAAAAAGGCTATTTCCCTGTACCCGGTCTCAAGCATCTGGAAGGCAACACCTTGGCCTGGGTCCGCGAACTGCTGCTGGACCCGAGCCAGGATCGCGGCCTGTTCAACCCGGCGATGCTTGATCGACTGCTGACCGACCCCAACGGCCAGCTCACCCCGTTGCGCGGCTCAAGGCTGTGGCAATTGGCGGCGCTGAACCTGTGGCTCAGCGAGCAAGGAATCTGATCGATGAAACCCCACAATCAACGCCTGCTGCGGGGCCAGGCGCCCTCCTACGAACGCCTGCAGGCGCGACTGGCCGAAGACGGCAGCGAACTGGGCGCCGACCCGATCGCGGTGCACTGCGGGTGGGGCCGATTGCTGATCGGCCACACCTTCCCGGACCCGGCAAGCCTGGCCCAAGAGCTGCTCAATGAGCAATCGGGTGAGCGCGACATTGCCTTGTACGTCGCCGCCCCCCAGCAAATACTCGGGCTGGAACCGGCGCAGCTGTTTCTCGATCCATCCGACACCTTGCGCCTGTGGTTCAGCGACTATCGCCAGGCCACCCGGGTATTTCGCGGTTTCCGGATTCGCCGGGCCCAGAGCGACGCCGACTGGCAGGCGATCAACCTGCTCTATCAGGCCCGGGGCATGTTGCCCATCGATCCGCAACGACTCACGCCGCGCCATGAGGGCGGGCCGGTCTACTGGCTGGCCGAAGATGATGACACCGGCGCGGTGATCGGCAGCGTCATGGGCCTGAATCACCAGAAAGCCTTCAACGACCCGGAAAACGGCAGCAGCCTCTGGTGCCTGGCCGTGGATCCGCAGTGTTCGCGGCCCGGTGTCGGTGAGGTCCTGGTGCGCCACCTCATCGAGCACTTCATGAGCCGGGGCCTGAGTTACCTGGACCTTTCGGTGCTGCACGACAATCGCCTGGCGAAAAGTCTCTACGCCAAGCTCGGGTTCCGCAATCTTTCGACGTTCGCCATCAAACGCAAGAACTGCATCAATCAGCCGTTGTTCCTGGGGCCGGGCCCCGAGGCGCAGTTCAATCCTTATGCGCGCATCATTGTCGAAGAGGCTCACCGCCGGGGCATCGAAGTCCAGGTGGACGACGCCGAAAGTGGATTGTTTACCCTGGTCCACGGCAGCCGCCGGATCCGCTGCCGTGAATCCCTCAGCGACCTGACCAGCGCTATCAGCATGACCCTGTGCCAGAACAAAAGCCTGACCCACAAGGTGCTGAAAAACGCCGGCTTGAACTTGCCGGCCCAACAGTTGGCTGGCAACGCCGATGACAACCTGGCCTTTCTCGATGAGCACGAACGGGTAGTGGTCAAGCCTCTGGACGGTGAGCAGGGCCAGGGTGTGGCGGTGGATCTGCGCACGATTGAAGAGGTGCAGAGCGCGATTGAAACGGCCCGCCAGTTTGACACTCGGGTGCTGTTGGAAAGCTTCCACGAAGGCCTGGACCTGCGCGTGCTAGTGATTGGCTTTGAAGTGGTGGCAGCGGCGATCCGGCGGCCGGCGGAGGTGATCGGCGACGGTCGGCACACCATCGGCGCGCTGATCGAAGCCCAAAGCCGCCGCCGACAAGCGGCCACGGGAGGTGAAAGCAAGATTCCCATGGACGCCGAGACCCAACGCACATTGAGCGCGGCAGGTTATGACTACGACAGTGTGCTGCCCGCTGGCAAACACCTGTTCGTACGGCGTACGGCGAACCTTCATACCGGCGGCGTGCTGGAAGATGTCACGGGCATCCTCCATCCGACCCTGACCGAAGCTGCGGTACGCGCCGCGCGGGCCCTGGATATTCCCATGGTTGGCCTCGACCTGTTAGTGCCAGCGGCCGATCAGCCCGAATACGTGTTCATTGAAGCCAACGAACGCGCCGGCCTGGCCAACCACGAACCGCAACCCACTGCCGAACGCTTTGTGGATTTATTGTTTCCCCATAGTCAGGCGGTGGCCTAGGTCTTTTCTCTGTGGCGAGGGAGCTTGCTCCCGCTGGGCTGCAAAGCAGCCCCCTCCATCTATAACCGGGTTTGTGGGACAGGCCGGAAATCTGAACGGCGACCGCTTCGCGGTCGAGCGGGAGCAAGCTCCCTCGCCACAGGTTCCCTTACTTAAACCTTCCTGGAGGAGTTTCCATGATTAGCAAAATTCCCGAACCGGATCTCGAGTACCTGCAAAAAGTCCTGCTGGAAATGCTCGCCATTCCCAGCCCCACCGGCTTCACCGACACCATCGTGCGCTACGTCGCCGAGCGGCTCGAAGAGTTGGGTATCGAGTTTGAAATGACCCGGCGCGGCACGATCCGCGCCACCCTCAAGGGCCGCAAGAGCAGCCCCGATCGGGCCGTGTCGGCTCACCTAGACACCATCGGCGCGTCGGTGCGCGCCATCAAGGACAACGGGCGCCTGACCCTGGCTCCGGTGGGTTGCTGGTCCAGCCGCTTTGCCGAGGGCAGTCGCGTCAGCCTGTTTACGGACACGGGGGTGATCCGAGGCAGCGTACTGCCGCTGATGGCGTCCGGGCATGCATTCAACACCGCCGTGGACGAAATGCCCATCAGTTGGGATCACATCGAACTGCGCCTGGACGCCTACTGCACCACCCGCGCCGATTGCGAAACACTGGGGGTGGGCATTGGCGACTATGTGGCGTTCGATCCTTTGCCGGAGTTCACCGAGAGTGGCCATATCAGTGCTCGGCACCTGGACGATAAAGCCGGGGTCGCGGCGCTGCTGGCGGCGCTCAAGGCGATTGTCGACAGTGGCGAAGAACTGCTGATCGACTGCCACCCGCTGTTCACGATTACCGAAGAAACCGGCAGCGGCGCGGCGGCTGCGCTGCCTTGGGATGTCAGCGAGTTCGTCGGCATCGACATCGCGCCGGTCGCACCGGGCCAGCACTCGAGCGAACACGCAGTGAGCGTGGCGATGCAGGATTCCGGGGGCCCTTACGACTATCACCTGTCACGGCACTTGCTGAAGCTGGCCAGGGAAAACGAACTGCCGGCGCGCCGCGACCTGTTCCGTTATTACTTCAGCGATGCCCATTCCGCCGTCACCGCCGGCCACGATATCCGCACCGCCCTGCTGGCCTTCGGCTGCGACGCCACCCATGGCTACGAACGCACCCACATCGACAGCCTGGCCGCCCTGAGCCGCCTGCTGGGCGCCTACATCCTCAGCCCACCGGTATTCGCCAGCGACGCCCAACCGGCCCAGGGTTCGCTGGACCGCTTCAGCCATCAGCTCGAACACGATGCGCAGATGGAAAGCGATACCCGGGTGCCGTCGGTGGATAGTTTGATTGGGCAGCGGTCGGATAACTGAGCACAGTTCCAGAATCTCAGTGCCCGTCATGACGCCATCGCGAGCAGGCTCGCTCCCACAAGGAGACCTTCGTGAGCATAAAGTTCGTGCCCGACGCAGGCCCACTGTGGGAGCGAGCCTGCTCGCGATAGCGCCGCAACAGACACCGCAAGCCCCAAGCCAGGCTAGCCGCAAAAGCCCTTTGGTCGTAGCATCGCGACATTGTCTAGCCGAGGTACCCCATGCTGATCCCTTACGACCAACTCGAAGTCGACACGCTCACTCGCCTGATCGAAGATTTCGTGACCCGCGACGGCACCGACAATGGCGATGACACGCCGCTGGAGACCCGCGTATTGCGGGTCCGGCAGGCCTTGACCAAAGGCCAGGCGATGATCGTCTTCGACCCGGAAAGCGAACAGTGCCAGTTGATGCTCAAGCACGACGTGCCCAAGCATCTATTCGACTGAGCAGACCTTGCGACTGGCCAGGGCCCTTTTTTTCTGAATCTTTTCGTATATCTCGGAGCGATGAACGTCGATGTGCCGTGGCGCTTCCACGCCAAAACGAACAGTGGTGCCGTTGACCGAGAGCACTCGGACGGAAATATCATCACCGATGGAAATCAGTTCACCCACAGCGCGGCTAAGTACGAGCATGGTTCTTGTCCTTAAGAATATCTGGACCTTGACCATGCCCGCCCCGCCTGAGGTTCTCAAGCCACCTTCAAGAATTCAGTAACGCCCTACAAGCAACACTCTGGCAACTGAAGGAAACGTCCTGCAAAACCCTGTCAGCTAGCGGGCTTATTCAAGAGGCGGAAAACCGCGGACCGAACAGAATCACACTCGCCCCCAACACGCAGAGCGCCACCCCCACCCAGTCGGAAGTCAGCGGCCGCGCTCGCTCCACCACGGCCAGCCAGCCGATCGAGGCGATGATATAGATACCGCCATAAGCGGCGTAGGCACGACCGGCGTAGGTCGCTTCGATGCGGGTCAGCAACAGGGCGAACAGCGTAAGACTCAACAGGGCCGGCACAATCCACCAGGCGCTCTTGCCCTGGCGTAGCCACATCCAGAACGCGTAACAGCCGGCGATTTCAAACAGCGCGGCGAGAAAGAACCAAAAATAGTTGAGCATGTGAGCGTCCATCAGGAGGGCCGAATGCGGCCATCCTGAGGACGCCGGACACTCAGGTCAACTCGGGTTCTGTCGAGCCTTGGCGCGCATCTTGTCGGCCATGACGGTCATTTCGTCGTACAGCAATTGCGGATTCTTCTGCTTGATGGCCCAGGCCATGCGCCCTTGCTCGTGGGGCAGGATCATGAACTGGCCCTGGGCGACCTGTTCATAGATGTAATCGGCAATCTCGGCAGCGCTAATCGGCGAGCTTTCCAGCAACTTGCCAACCTGGGCTTTCATCGCCGGAGTCGGGCCGCGGAAGGAGTCCAGCAGGTTGGTCTGGAAAAACGACGGGCACACCACATGCACACCGATTTCCTGCTGTGCCAGCTCGATCAACAGGCTTTCCGACAGCGCCACCACGCCAGCCTTGGCCACGTTGTAGTTGCTCATGGCCGGGCCTTGCATCAGGGCGGCCATGGAGGCGATGTTGATGATCTTACCGCGGCTTTTTTCCAGCAACGGCAAGAACGCCTTGCAACCCTTGACCACGCCCATCAGGTTGATCGCGATCTGCCAGTCCCAATCCTCCAGGGACAGTTCACTGAAGAACCCACCCGAGGCCACACCGGCATTGTTGACGATGATGTCGATGCCACCGAGCTTCTCTTCGCAGGCCTGGGCAAACGCCGTCAGTTGGCTGTAGTCGCGCACGTCGCAGCGCTGGACAAAACCGTCGCCGCCCGCGTCACGCACCAGCCTGAGGGTTTCCTGAAGGCCCGGCTCACTGACATCCGACAAGGCCAGGCGCCAGCCTTCGCGGGCCCAGCGCAGCGCGATTTCGCGACCCAGGCCAGAACCGGCACCGGTAATCATCATGCGATTTTGCATAGGAAACAGCCTTGTTGTTCCGGGAGAGATGCGCCGAGTGTAGCGAAGGACCCCGCCGCACCCACGCTCCATCAGAGTGCTGAATGGCGAGGGCAAACCTTAATAGGTTTTGAGGGGAACAACCCAGTGGAACCGCCTGCGGGAGCAAAGCTTGCTCACGATCGGCGCGACGCAGTTCTGGAAGATGGTGTCGTTTGCAGCGCGAGCCCGCTTTGCTCCCGAAGACGGGTTCTTTCACGCCTCAAAAAGACTTTGAATTTTTTACAGGACGTTACGGTCGTACTTATTAAGCCGCCCGGATTTAACGCATGCGTGCTGGTAGTTGAAAGTTGCATCACTCCAGAACTGACCAATAAGGAAATCAACAATGGGCACAATACTCATCATTATCCTGATCCTCCTGCTGATCGGTGGCCTGCCGGTCTTCCCGCACTCTAGAAGTTGGGGTTACGGTCCGTCCGGAATCATCGGTGTCGTACTGGTAGTGCTGTTGATCCTGCTATTACTGGGCAAGATATGAACCACTAAGTGACAAAAAAAAGAGGCCCGTTAAGGCCTCTTTTTTATGGGCGGAACTTCTCAGTCTGGAACACCATGTGTCACGCCGGCAGTGTTATCCAGCAGGCTCTTGGTGGCGGTTTGCAGAAACGCCTCCAGCTTGAGTTTCATTTCGGCAGCCTGCGGCGCGTCGGAAATGACATCCGCGCGTGGCTGAGTACCCAGTTGGTAGCGATACAGCTTCGGCGCCATCTCCTTTTCCCTTGGCAGTACCAGAATTTTGTCGTCGCGGATGATCGCCGTGGTCTGATCACTGCCCGACGGTTTGATCACGCCAAATCCGCTGTCGCCTGGCGGCAGGTTCAACAGATCGCGGCCCCAGCACTGGTTACGCACTTGCCCGCCGATCCGGCCCATGATGGTCGGGACGATATCGACCTGCGTGCCCACGGTGTGGTTGCGCTGGCCGAACTTTTCCTGGATACCCGGGCCGATCAACAGCATCGGTACGTTGAAACGGCCCAAGTCCATTTCGGTAATCTGGCGCTCGTTACCAAAGCCGTGGTCTCCGACGATGACAAACAGCGTCTCCTTGAAATAAGGCTCCTTGCGGGCCTTTTCGAAGAACTGACCCAAGGCCCAATCGGAATAACGCATGGCAGTCAGGTGCGCATTCAGGCTGCCACGGTCAGTGACCGGTTCCACCGGCAACGGTGTCGGCAGCGCATACGGCGTGTGGTTGGACAGGGTCTGCAGCAACGCATAGAACGGTTTGCCGTTTTCCCGTGCCTTGAGTTCGATCAGGCTGCGGTCGAACATATCCTGGTCGGACACGCCCCAGGTGGGGTCGGAGAACACCGGGTTCACATAATCATTGCGCCCGATGAACGTGGTCATACCTTGGCCGCTGAAGAAACCCGACTGGTTGTCCCAGGCGAAATCACCGTTGTAGACATACACGTCGTCGTAGTTGCGGGCACTGAGCAGTTGCGGCAGCCCCGAAAACTTGTGGCTGCCTTCAGGTGTCTGCATCAGGTACTCGAAGCCCGGCAGGTTCGGGAAGCAGGCCATGGTGGCGAACATGCCCTGATGGGTGTGGGTACCATTGGAGAAGAAGCGGTCAAACAGCAGACCTTCCTTGGAAAGTTTGTCCAGATAAGGCGTGATATTGCCCGGCGCGCCCAGGGCGCCTACCGAGTGCCCCGCCATGCTTTCCATGAGAATCACTACCACGTTCTTGATCGGCAAAGTCTTGTCGGCCGGTGGCGTGTAGTCGCGACGTACGGCGGCGGTGTCTGCATCGACCAGTTTGTCGTCGGGCATCACCAGCATGTCCCGCACCGTCTGCTGGGCCAGCGGTTGCTCGAGGGTGGCTTTCCAGATGTTGTCGCGGTGTTCGGACATCCGGCTCTTGGCCGCGGCCACCAGTGACAACGTGCCATTAAGGCCCAACTGGTTGGCAAAGTTCGAATCGGTGGTGTAGACGTCACCCCAGCGCAGCGGCGGCCCCTGGCGCAAGGTGCCCCGGGCGGCGCCCACGGCCACGACCAAGCAGACCATGAACACCGCGACACGCCCGTACCACGGAGCCACCTGGCGTGTGCCAATGGTGCCGCCACTGAACGGCCCGCGCGGTCGAGTCGCGCGGTCGGCGCCCTTGAACGCCATCGTGAGGATCAGCGTGCCCACGACCCACGCCAACAGGTAGCGCACCACCGGGAACCCATACCAGAGCATGCTCATCACGGTTTTCGGGTCTTCCTGCACATACTGGAAGACCAGGCCGTTGAGACGCTGGTGAAACTCGCGGTAGAAGTCCATCTCCATCAGACCGAGGAACAGCGCGATGCTGGCGGTCACGGTCAGCCAGAAACGAAAAAAACCACGAGCCGCCATGGCCCGCGCGCTGAACAAGGCCAGCAGCAGCGGAATACACAGATAGACCACCAGACGCAGGTCAAAACGCAGACCGTTGACGAACGCCTCGACGAAGGTCGAGGCCGGGGTGTCGAGGATCATTTCGCGGTTGTAGACCAGTAGCGCAACGCGCAACAGGCTGAACATGATCATCATGACCAGGGCACAGAGCAACGTGTAGGCCAGGTGAGATTTGACGGTCGGTTGCAGCAGGCGATGCGTGGTGCGTTGCTGACTCAGGGCGTCCGGGATTGCCATGTCGTGTAAGGACCTAATGGGGTTGAGGGCGAATAGAACAACGGCGCGTCCTATGCCGACCATCACCCGGGTCCCTGGGTCTGCGCGAGTGCGCGAGCGTTGAATGAATGGCTGAGCATCGCCATTCATTCACCGACGGCAACAGGCGCCCGGGATTGTCCGCAAGGTCCTGTGAAAAATTTGTTCAATAGCTATTAGTAAACACAAAAAACTCCGGATTGCCCGATGAGTCTGTGTCGAACCTCTCTGTGGTCAGGGGATATAACCCCCGCCACAGCTTGTGAGTCCTGATCAGTCGTTGCTTGGCTTGTTGATCGCCTGCAAGACGTACTGCGGCATGGCGAACGCGCCGATGTGAACTTCAGGGTTGTAGTAGCGGGTAACAATGCCGCTGCCAATGAAGCGCTCACGCAGGGTCTCGCGGGTCAGCTTGCGATAGCCAGTATCCGTCGAGCCCCAGGCGAAAGTCATGGCGCCACCAATGTAGGTCGGCACGGCGGCCTGGTAGAAATGCCAGTCGGCAAACAGGCCACGCAGACGCCCGGCAGTGGTTTGTACTTCGCCCAGTTGCATGAACGGCGTGCCGTTCTGGGTCACCAGAATGCCGCCTTCGTTCAGGCAGCGATGACAGGCCTGGTAGAAGTTTTCCGAAAACAGCACTTCACCCGGGCCGATCGGGTCGGTGGAGTCGGAGATGATGACGTCGAACTTCTCCTGGGTGGTGGAGACGAAACGCATGCCGTCATCGATCACCAGGTTCAGGCGCGGGTCGTCGTAGGCGCCCTTGGAGTGGTTGGGCAGGAACGCCTTGCACATGTCCACCACGGTGCCGTCGATTTCCACCATGGTGATGTGCTCAACGCCCAGGTGCTTGGTCACTTCACGCAACATGCCGCCGTCGCCACCGCCGATGATCAGCACGCGTTTGGCCGCGCCGTGGGCGAGGATCGGTACATGGGTCAGCATTTCGTGGTAGATGAATTCATCGGCTTCGGTGGTCTGGATCACGCCATCCAGCGCCATCACCCGGCCCATGCGCGGGTTCTCGAAAATCACCAGGTGCTGGTGCTCGGTGCGCACTTCGTGCAGCAGCTTGTCCATCCGAAAACGCTGGCCGTAGCCTTCGTAGAGGGTTTCCAGGTAGTCGCCGGTCGGGGTAGTCGTCATGGTCAGGTGCTCCGATAAATACGCGGTTGGCCGGTGAAGGCTCGCAAAGGCGCGCATTCTACGACGCCGGGCATGACAGGTCGAACCTTGAACTCATCACCGGCCAAACTGCGTAGCAGCTGTCGAGCCCAGCCGGGGCGAGCCGGTTCGCCACAGGCTGGTCTCTCTTAGTGGAATTGACGCCCCAACCCCGCCGGAACGCCTTCGATGGTGGTTTCTTCCCACGGCCCGTTCGGGCTGATGGAGCGGCTCCAGCCGTTGCTCCAGCGGTAATAGGTGCGCTGGCGATAGAAGGTGTTGGTGTGGTTGTCCAGCACATAGACCCCAAGTTTGGCGTCCCAGTGGCTATTGCCGCCGGGTGGTGGGGCGAAGCTGGCGGAAGTACGAGGCAACGGCTTGGCCGGTGTGTTCGGCGTGACGGGCTTGCTTGGGGCGGTCGACGGCCCCGGCTTGGTGGCCGGGCCTGAAGACGGGATGGGAGGCAGCGGCGCCGACGGCTGCGGCGGACGCTGGACCGCACAAGCACTCAGGCCCAGGACGAGCGTGAGCAGGGTGATACGAGCGATGGCGGTCATGGTGCGAATTCCTGTTATTTATCCGGGCTGTCGATAGTCAGTTGTTGCTGCGCCGTGGTGCTGCTCGCCAGAGGCTTGCTGCGGCCGATCCATTCACCGGCGGTCGGTTGACCGGCCCGGGAAATGCGCGCCACCAGTTGGACTTCAGGGAAGTTCGACAGTTTCAGTTGCGGCATCATGGCGTCCGCGTCGCCCAGTTCCACGGTAACAGGCAGATCAGCGACGGTCAGGCGCTTGGCCGCCAGCGGCGCCGGCGGGCCGGAAGCGGCGCGGGCAAAGATGAACACGCTGTCGCCCGGCTGCACCTTGGCCTTGAGCGCTGGCGCCAGCTCGACGCGCACCTTGAGCAATGCCGCAGCCTTGCTCACTGGCGCTTGGGCGACCTTGCCGCCGCTGGCCTCAAGCTTCTCGGTGGCGCGGTTGATACCGCCCTGCAGCGCCTCACGGGACTTGTCGCCTTCCGGCAGTTGCGCGAGCAGGCGGCCCCAATAATCAATGGCTTGCTGATAGCGCTCGCCTTCGAACGCGGCGATTCCCAGCAGGCCCAGGCTGGTGACTTCCTTGGGATCGAGCTTGAGCGCTTCGTCGGTCAGGGCCTGGACCTTGTCCGACCATTTCTTGCCATCGGCGAAATACTGCGCCTGAGCCCATTGCCCGAGCAGCTCGGGTTGCCGGCCGGCCACCACCACGGTGCGCTCGAAGATCTTCGCCGCATCCGCCGGTCGGTCCTGGGCCATGTAGGTGCGACCGAGGAAATACAAGCCCTCGGCGTTATCCGGTTGCGCGGCCACTGCGCGCTCCAGGCGCAGGGTCATTTCTTCCATCGACTGCGGTGCCTGGGCGAACTCACGGGTCAGCTCGACCTTGTCGCTGGCGCCGAAATGCAGATACAACCCCAGGCCCAACACCGGCACCAGCACGGCGGCGAGTAACGGCAACGGTTTCCCCAAGCGAGACTCGCGCGGCGCATCGGCACCTTCGGTGTCGGCGAGCAGTTCACGCGCGGCTTCGGCGCGGCCGGTGTCCAGTTGCGCGGCGTTCAGCACGCCCTCTTCCTGCTCGGCCTGCAACTCGGCGACACGCTCCTGGTACAGCGCCACGTTGAGCGCGGTGCGGTCCTCTTCGCGCTGGGCGCGGCGACCGCGCAATACAGGGATCAACAGAAAACTCAGGGCAACCAGGAGAAGCAGACCTGCGGCGAGCCAAAAATCAATCATGCTTGGTTTTATCCAACAGTTGGTCGAGGCGCTGGCGCTCTTCGACAGAAAGCGTGTCCGGGGCAGCCGTGCGCTGGACCCGGCGGCGGCGCACAATCACCGCGATGACAACGAAACCACCGAGCAACAAGCCGGCGGGGCCAAACCAGAGCAGCGCGGTCTTGGAGGTCAAGGCCGGGTTGTAGCGTACGAACTCCCCGTAGCGGTCCACCATGAAATCGATGATCTGCTGGTTGTCCTTGCCTTCGCCGAGCATGCGGAAAATTTCCTTGCGCAGGTCGGCGGCAATCGGTGCGTTGGAATCGGCGATGTCCTGGTTCTGACACTTGGGGCAGCGCAGCTCCTTGGTCAATTCACGAAACCGCTCGCGCTCGCCCTCGTTGGCGAATTCATAGGTATCGATGGCGGCGTGGGCCACGCCAGCCAGGCTCACCCCGAGGATGAGGGCTGCTAACCAGCGCTTCATGGCTTGGCCTCGTCGACCAGCGCCTGATACTTGGCGGCCAGCTTCTCGCGCCAGACCTGTTCGTCGATCACGCCGACGAACTTGTCGCGGATGACACCCTTGGCGTCGATGAAAAAAGTTTCCGGCGCCCCGTAGACGCCCAGGTTCAGGCCCAGGGAGCCCTCTTCATCGCGGATATCCAGTTGATACGGGTTGTGGAATTCGGCCAGCCACTTCAAGGCATCGGCGTTGACGTCCTTGTAATTGACGCCGTAGATCACCACGCCGTTCTGGGCCAGTTTGTTCAATACCGGATGTTCAACCCGGCAGGAAATGCACCAGGTGCCCCAGACATTGACCAGTGCCGGTTTACCCAACAGGTCCGCCCGCGTCAGTGTCTTGTCGCCCTGCACCGACGGCAGGGAAAACTCAGGGAACGGCTTGCCGATCATCGCCGAGGGCAATTCGGCCGGGTTCAGGTAGAGCCCCCGGTACAAAAACACCGCCATCAACAAAAACAGCGCCAGCGGCAACAGCATCAACCAACGTTTCATGCAGGGGCTCCCGTCATGCCCAGGGTTTCACGCACCCGGGTTTTTACCTTGACCCGATAACGACGATCCAAGGCCGCCAGCACGCCACCCAGGCCGGTCAGCAAGCCGCCGAACCAGATCCAGCGCACGAACGGCTTGACGTGGACCCGCACAGCCCACGCGCCATCGCCCAGGGACTCACCCAGCGCTACGTAGAGGTCGCGGGTGAAACCGGCATCGATCCCGGCTTCGGTCATCACCGAATTCTGCACGGTATAGAGGCGCTTTTCCGGATGCAGCACGGTCACTTCCTGGCCGTCGCGGAGCACCCGCACGGTGCCTTTGTCCGAAGTGAAGTTCGGGCCTTCGTAATGTTTGGCACCCTCGAAGACAAACTGATAGCCACCCAGATCCATGGACTCTCCGGGCGCCAGGCGCAGGTCGCGCTCGGCGCTGTTCTGGCTGGACAGCACCACGCCCAAGGCACAGACCGCGATACCCAGGTGGGCGAGCTGCATGCCCCAGTAGCTGCGGGTCAGGGTTGGCAGGCCCTTGATCAAGCCCTTGTGGCGGGTCTTGTCGAAGATATCCCTGACCCCGGCCAGCAACACCCAGGCCGCCAGCACGAAGGTCGCCAGCACCGCCCAGTTGAAATCGCCATACGCGATCCCGGCGATGACGGCCAGGGCAGCAGTGCCCAGCAGCACGGGCGTCAGCATGCCCATCAGCCATTTGACCGGTGTGTCTTTCCAGCGCACCAGCATGCCGACAGCCATCACCACCATCAGGATCGCCATCAGCGGAATGAACAGAGCATTGAAGTACGGCGGGCCGACCGACAGCTTGGCGCCGGTCAGCGCGTCGAGCACCAACGGGTACAGCGTGCCCAGCAGGATCATCGACGCGGCAACCACCAGCACCAGGTTGTTGCCCAGCAGCAGGGTTTCCCGGGACCAGAGGTTGAAGCCGACCTGGCTTTTCACCACCGGTGCGCGCACAGCGAACAGCGTCAGCGAGCCGCCGACCACGAACAGCAGGAACATCAGGATGAACACGCCACGCTCAGGGTCAGAGGCAAAGGCATGCACCGAAGTCAGTACGCCGGAACGCACCAGGAAGGTTCCCAGCAGGCTCAGGGAGAATGCGGCGATGGCCAGCAGCACGGTCCAGCTCTTGAACACGCCACGTTTTTCTGTGACGGCCAGGGAGTGGATCAGCGCGGTGCCCACCAGCCAGGGCATGAAGGAGGCGTTTTCCACCGGGTCCCAGAACCACCAGCCACCCCAGCCCAGTTCGTAGTAGGCCCACCACGAACCCAGGGTGATGCCAATGCCCAGGAAGGCCCAGGCGACGATGGTCCAGGGACGCGACCAGCGCGCCCAGGCGGCATCGAGACGACCGCCCAGCAACGCGGCGATGGCGAAGGCGAAGGCCACGGAGAATCCAACGTAGCCCATGTAGAGCATCGGCGGGTGAACGATCAGGCCGATGTCCTGCAGCAACGGATTGAGGTCGCGACCGTCCATCGGCACCTGGGGCAGGATGCGCTCGAACGGATTGGAGGTAACGATCAGGAACAACAGGAAACCGATGCTGATCATCCCCATCACCGCCAGCACCCGGGCCAGCATTACCTGGGGCAACTGCCGGGAGAACACCGAGACCGCGAAGGTCCAGCCGGCGAGGATCAACGCCCAGAGCAACAGAGACCCTTCATGGGCGCCCCACACCGCGCTGAACTTGTAGTACCAAGGCAAGGCGCTGTTGGAGTTACCGGCAACGTAGGCCACGGAGAAATCATCAGCCATGAACGCGTAGGTCAGGCAACCGAAGGCGAACAACATGAAGGCGAACTGCCCCCAAGCCGCCGGCTGGGCCAGGCTCATCCACAAACGATCGCCACGCCAGGCACCGAGTAAAGGCACCACCGCCTGAACGATGGAGAAACACAAGGCCAGGATCATCGCCAGGTGACCCAGCTCGGGAATAAACAGACCGGTCATCGATCAACCCTCCTTCACGGGAGCGGGCGCCGACTGGCCGCTGTCTTTCAAAGCCTTGGTCACTTCCGGCGGCATGTATTTTTCGTCGTGCTTGGCCAGGACTTCATCGGCCACCACCACGCCTTCGGCATTGAGCTTACCCAGGGCGACGATGCCCTGCCCTTCGCGAAACAGGTCCGGCAGGATGCCACGATAGGTGATGGTCACGGTCTTGTTGAAATCGGTGACGTTGAATTTCACGTCCAGCGAATCCCCGGAACGCTCCAGGGACCCCTCCTCCACCATGCCGCCGGCACGAATGCGCGTGTCCTTGGGTGCTTCGCCGTTGGCAATCTGGGTCGGGGTGTAGAACAGGTTGATGTTCTGTTGCAAGGCGCTCAAGGCCAGGCCGACTGCGGCGCCGACCCCCACCAGGATGGCAAGAATGATGACAAGACGTTTTTTGCGCAGCGGATTCACTGACCATTCTCCCGGCGCAGACGACGCGCCTCTTGTTGCAGATACCGCTTGCGGGCCAGGATCGGCGCCGCCACGTTGAGGGCCAGCACCGCCAGGCAGATGCCATAGGCGGACCAGACATACAGGCCGTGATGGCCCATGGCGAGAAAATCGCCGAATGATGCAAAACTCATCGAGCGGCCTCCAGGCTGTTCTGTACTTCGGCCTTCACCCAACTGGCCCGGGACTCGCGCTTGAGCACTTCCAGGCGCATGCGCAGCAGCAGCACCGCGCCGAAGAAACAGTAGAAACCCAGCACGGTGAGCAACAGCGGCAGCCACATTTGCACAGGCATCGCCGGTTTTTCGGTGAGGGTGAAGGTCGCGCCCTGGTGCAGGGTGTTCCACCAGTCCACCGAGTACTTGATGATCGGGATGTTGATCACGCCGACAATCGCCAGTACCGCGCAGGCCTTGGCGGCGCTGTCACGATTGCTGATGGCGTTGCCCAGCGCAATAAGACCGAAGTACAGAAACAGCAGGATCAGCATCGACGTCAGTCGGGCATCCCAGACCCACCATGAGCCCCAGGTCGGCTTGCCCCAGATCGCCCCGGTGACCAGCGCTACGGCGGTCATCCAGGCACCGATCGGCGCGGCGCATTGCAGGGCCACGTCCGCCAGTTTCATCTTCCACACCAGCCCGACCACGCCACACACCGCCAGCATCACGTAGATGGACTGGGCCAA
Organism: Pseudomonas sp. P105; assembly: GCF_032614175.1. Lineage (NCBI taxonomy): Bacteria > Pseudomonadati > Pseudomonadota > Gammaproteobacteria > Pseudomonadales > Pseudomonadaceae > Pseudomonas > Pseudomonas sp. P105. The sequence goes on along the minus strand of NZ_CP126693.1, from coordinate 1,753,364 downwards.
CAGCGCCGTGGGAACGTGAATGTAGATGATGCGAAAGCTGTTGCCCTGCTGGTAGTCCGGCGGTGCGAAGGCCAGGCCCCAGACCACGCCGATGCCGATCAGCAGCAGTGCGGCGATGCTCAACCAGGGCAGCAGTTTGCCGCTGATGCCGTAGAACCACTTGGGTGAGCCGAGCTTATGAAACCAGGTCCAGTTCATTGCTGTTTCCATCACGGTTGCGACTCGTCATTACGAGTCGCCAGGTCTGCCTTTACTTCAAAAGAAGTGGTCAGTTCTTGACCAGGCCTCATTATTATTCGCCGACGCTGATTTTCAGGCCAGCGGCTATTGCAAAGGGTGTCAGGGTTATCGCCAGGGCGGTCAGGCTCCCAAGCCACAGCAGATAACCGGTTGCCGGCATGCCTTGCAGCGCGGCTTGCAAGGCGCCACTGCCGAGGATCAACACCGGGATATACAGCGGCAGGATCAGCAGCGCCAACAACAGGCCGCCGCGCTTCAACCCCACCGTCAATGCCGCGCCGACTGCGCCGAGCAGGCTCAACACCGGCGTGCCCAGCAACAGCGATACCAACAATACCGGCATGCAGGCAGCGGGCAAGCCCAGCATCATTGCCAGCAGCGGCGAGAGCAGCACCAGTGCCAGGCCGGAAAAAACCCAGTGTGCCAGTACCTTGGCCAAAACCAGAAGGGCCAGGGGGTGCGACGAAAGGACCCACTGTTCCAGGGATCCGTCCTCGAAATCACTGCGGAAAAGCCCGTCCAGCGAGAGCAGGACCGATAAAAGGGCCGCCACCCAGACCAGCCCCGGCGACAAGGTTTGCAACAATTGAGTCCCGGGACCGACCGCCAGCGGGAACAGTGCGATGACAATCGCGAAGAACACCAGCGGATTGGCCAGTTCGGCCGGACGGCGGAACAACAGGCGCGCCTCGCGGGCAAGCAGCAGGCCAAACACACTCATACAGCCCAGTTCCCAAGATCGATGTTGCGATAACCGGATGGCATCCGCGCCAATGTGTGGTGGGTGGTCAACAGCACCATGCCGCCCCTCTCGCAGTGCCCGGCCAGGTGCTCCTCAAGCTGCGCCACGCCCTGCTTGTCCAGAGCGGTGAACGGCTCGTCGAGAATCCACAGCGGCGGGCTGTCGAGATATAACCGGGCCAGGGCCACGCGGCGCTGCTGGCCGGCGGACAGGGTGTGGCACGGCACGTCTTCGAAGCCGCGCAGGCCCACCGTCGCCAGCGCCTGCCAGATCGCCTCGCGCCCGGCCGGTCGATGCAACGCGCAGAGCCAACTGAGGTTTTCTTCAGGCGTCAGCAAATCCTTGATGCCGGCGGCATGGCCGATCCAGAGCAGATTGCGGGCCAGTTCGCTGCGCTGGCTGTGCAACGGCTGGCCATTGAGCAGCACTTGGCCGGCGGTCGGCTGCATCAACCCGGCCAACAGGCGCAACAGGCTGGTCTTGCCACTGCCGTTGGGGCCGCTGATCTGCACCATATCGCCAGGCAAGAGTCTCAATTGGAGATTCTCGAAAAGCTGCCGCAAATCTCGCTCACAGGCGAGGCCAACGGTTTGCAGGAGAGGACTGGTCAAGGGATAGCGGGCCTTATACGGTTCAAGTCGGCAATGCAGCGGCCGTTAAAGAGGTGCAGCATAGATGCTTTGGCGGCCGGTTCCACAGAGCTGCGTCAAACAATTGCAAGGTTTTCGCCACTCCCTGAAAGACCGGCGGCATTATACATGTCATGCCCCAGGGGGCGTGCTCAATTAGTTTCCCAAGGTAAGACCGCAGATGACAGGCGACATGAACATCCCGCCGTTGCCTCAGGCCTCGGCAACAACCCGTATGCCGGCGGTCACGGGCGAGCTGCTCAAATTGCTGACGCCGGTCGAAGGCCTTATCGGTGCGGGCCAGACCGCCAAGGCCGAGGTGTTGTCGCTCAAGCAGGCGGAACAGACCTTCCAGCTGTTGCTCAAGGTCACCCTGGAGAGCGGTCGCCAAACCACCGTGCAAGCCACCAGCACCCAGCCATTGCCCCAAGGCACCAGCTTGGCCGTGACTCAGCCGTCCGCCAGCAACCTGGCGATTACCGTGCAGCAGGCCATCGCCTCGAGCGTCGCCACCCTGACCCGTATCAACACGGCACAGATGCCGGTCGGCACGCTGCTGCAAGGCAAGGTACTGACCAGCCAGGCGTTGCCGCAGTTGCCGGGGCAACCCGCGGTGTACCGGTCGCTGGTGAGCCTGCTCAACACCGCCCAGGCCGGAAGTACCCTGGACATCGACAGCCCGCAACCGCTGCGCATCGGCACGCTATTGAGCGCTCAGGTACAAGATGCCCAAACCTTGAAATTTGTCCCCTTGAGCAACCGCCAGGAACAACTGGCGGTGAGTCAGCAACTGGTCACGCAGATGAGCCGCCAGGGCTCGTTGGACAGCCTGGTCACCGCGCTGCAAAACACTGCGCTGCAAAAGCTTCCGGCCAGCGACGACACTGGCGTCGAGTTGCGCGCTGCGGTGACACGCCTGTTGGCGGGCCTGCCGGACATCCAGCAACTGAGTACACCCAAGGGCCTGGCCCAGGCCATGGCCGCCAGCGGCGCGTTCCTGGAAAGCAAACTGCTGGCCGGGCAAGTACCGAGCCTGGCGCCAGACATGAAGGGCGATCTGCTGAAACTGATCGCCCAACTGACCCCGGCCCTGCCCGCCTCAACCAACCTCGCCGCCATCATCGCCGCCAACACCTTGGCCCAGGCGCTGCCCAGCTTCGTGCGTAACGCCCTCGGCACCCTCGGCCAGGTCAGCGTCAAGCCGCAACCCACCAGTTTCCCCCTGCCCTCGCGCCTGTTGAAAGGCCAGGACGATGAAGGCGATCTGGAACAGCTGTTGCGCCTGGCCGCCGCTGCCGTGTCGCGCCTGCAAAGCCATCAATTGTCGAGCCTGGAACAGACGGGCCTGACCGACGACGGTCGGCTGATGAGCACCTGGCAGTTGGAAATCCCCATGCGCAACCTGCAGGACATCGTGCCGCTGCAGGTCAAGTTCCAGCGCGAGGAAACCCCGCCCCGGGAGGAGTCACCGGAACGCCGTGAAGAACGCGAGCCGAAACAGCAGCTCTGGCGGGTCGAGCTGGCGTTCGACATGGAGCCACTGGGGCCGCTGCAGATTCAGGCCCAGTTGCTCAGCGGCAGCCTGTCGAGCCAGCTATGGGCAGAGCGGCCGTACACCGCCAGCCTGATCGAAAACAATCTGACCGCGCTGCGTGAACGCCTGGTGACCTGCGGCCTGAACGTTGGCGACCTGGATTGCCACCTCGGCACCCCGCCCCAAGGCCCCAAGACGCGACTGGAACAACGCTGGGTGGACGAAACCGCATGACAACCGACACCGCACCACGCCAGGCCATCGCCCTCAAGTACGACGGCCTCCACGCCCCGACCCTCACCGCCAAGGGCGACGAAGCCCTGGCCGAGGAAATCCTGCGGATCGCCCGCGAAAGCGAAGTGCCGATCTATGAAAACGCTGAATTGGTGAAGCTGTTGGCGCGGATGGAACTGGGCGACAGCATCCCGGAAGAGTTGTATCGCACCATTGCCGAAATCATTGCCTTTGCCTGGAACTTGAAAGGCAAATTCCCCCAGGGCTATGACCCGAACGCGCCAAGTGTCGAGAAGGATGTGACCGATCGCGGCGACGATTATTGATCACTGCGATGCTGTTCCTGTGGCGAGGGGATTTATCCCCGCTGGGTTGCGTAGCAACCCCAAAAAAAGCGACTCATTTTCTCTGACTCGCCGGATCGCCCAGATTCAGGACCGCTTCGCGATCCAGCGGGGATAAATCCCCTCGCCACAAAAGCGCACCCCAAAAAAAATCGCAGCCTTCAGCAACGCCTACAGGGGAATGTGAACCCTGTAGACGCTGCCAAAGGCTGCGATCTCTTGATCTTTCTTGCAGCTTGCCGCTTGAAACTATCAGCCGCCCTTATGCAACTTGCTCATCAACTCCGCCTCGGCCTGGGTCAGGCCGCAGGCTTGGGTCAGTTCGTCGACGCTGGCGCCCATGCCCACCAGGCGAGCGGCCTGGGCGAAGGACAGGCTGGAGGGGTCGCGCTGCTCCAACTGGGCCAGTTTGTCCGGCAACGGAGCGACCACGGCGCGTAGCTCGTGCAGGGCTTCGCCCATGCGCACGGTGCCGTTCTGGTAATCGTCGACGCGTTTGGCCAGGTCGCGGATGCGTTGATCACGCAACGCATCGCCCTGGGCCTGCTGAGCGGCGATCTGCCGCTGGCCGCGTATGTACGCGACAAACATCGCCAGCGTGCCTGCCCAGAAAAGGAACAGGACAATGACTGCTACCTCAAGAATCAAATCAGATACTCTCCAGTTCCGACCATTCCTCTTCGCTCATCATCTTCTCCAGCTCGACCAGGATCAGCAACTCGTTGTTCTTGTTGCACACGCCCTGGATGAACTTGGCCGACTCTTCGTTACCGACGTTAGGCGCGGTTTCGATCTCCGACTGACGCAAGTAAACCACTTCGGCAACGCTGTCGACGAGGATGCCGACCACTTGCTTGTCGGCCTCGATGATCACGATACGGGTGTTGTCGTTGACCTCGGTGGAGTTCAGGCCAAACCGCTGGCGAGTGTCAATCACCGTGACCACGTTACCGCGCAGGTTGATGATGCCCAGCACGTAGCTTGGCGCACCGGGAACCGGGGCGATCTCGGTATAGCGCAGCACTTCCTGAACGCGCATCACGTTGATGCCGTAGGTTTCGTTATCGAGCTTGAAGGTCACCCATTGCAAAATCGGATCTTCGGAACCCTTGAGAGACGACGCCTTATCATTCATACCCTGACCCCTCGAAAAACCGCCTGTGGCGGTGTGTGTTCTGCCCCGTGACGTGGTGCGCCACGGGTTGTCTTATTTCGGTTTCTGAACCGGCTTGGCGCCGCCCAGGTGTTTTGCCCCGCCACTGGCGATCAATTCGGCCAGCTCGGAAACGTCCAGCAAGGCGCACATGTGCTCGATCACCGTACCGGCCAGCCATGGCCGTTGGCCTCGATGGCTGCGCCACTTGATCTCGTTCGGGTCCAGGCGCAGCGAGCGACTGACCTGATGCACCGCCAAACCCCATTCATACCCTTGCACCGAAATCACGTATTGCAGGCCCTGGCGAAAATCATCGCGATAACGGTCCGGCATCACCCAGCGCGCGGTATCCAGCACCTTCAGGTTGCCGGCCTGGCTCGGCAGGATCCCCAGGAACCATTCCGGCTGACCGAACAAAGGCGTCAGTTCCTGCCCGGCCAGGGAATATATCGATCCCAGGCATACCAGCGGCACCGCCAGGGTCAACCCGGCCACATCGAACAACAAACACTCGAACGGCTCGGCGGCCCAGGCCGGACGGTCGTCGGTCGGCACCGGCGGCGGTGGGCTGCTTGGTGGCAGATGAACTTCCACCACCGGCGTCACCAGGCCCTGCAGCAACGGTGCAACGGTCGAGACCGGCGCCAGGATCGGCGCAGGCGCTTGCATCACTGCCACCTGAGGCTTGATGAACGGAGCCTCGACTGCCGCGGCAATCACTGTTTTGTGTGCATCACGGGCCTGCTCTTCGAGCACGGCCGCCTGAAATTCATCCAGTCCACCTTCGGCTTCGACGGTCTCGGGCAACGCCTCGATCACGCTCGGTTGCGCTGGCAGTTCTTCGGTTGCTTCCTGCAGCAGCCCATCCAGATAAGACTGCAGGGCCAGTTGCGGACGCGAGGTTGTCTTTATCGGGCGGCTCATGGGAACAGTGCGCCACTTGAAAAGGTTATCGGCATGTATGCGCCAGGACTTGAGCGCTCACAAGCGTGTGCAATGCCTTTGGTAAGCCTCGTCACCTTAAGCCACCTGCTGCGAAACGAGCTGCTGGGCCAGCAGGTGCTTGAGCAGCGCCCGGTAGGCCAGCACGCCGCGGCTCTTGCCATCGAATTGCGAAGGGGTCACACCGGCACGGCTGGCGTCACGCAAACGCGTGTCGACCGGAATGTAGCCTTGCCAGATGTCATCCGGGTACATGTCCCGTAGCACGCGCAGGGTGCCCAGGGACGCCTGGGTGCGACGATCAAACAGGGTCGGCACGATGTTGAAGGCCAACGATTGCTTGCGTGAGCGGTTGATCATCGCCAGGGTATTGACCATGCGCTCCAGGCCCTTGACTGCCAGATGCTCGGTCTGCACCGGGATAACTAGTTGCTGGCTGGCCGCCAAGGCGTTGACCATCAGCACGCCCAGCAGCGGCGGGCTGTCGATGATCGCGTAATCGAAATCCTGCCACAGTTGCGCCAGACTCTTGGCGATCACCAGGCCCAGACCGCTTTGTCCCGGGGACTGCCGTTCCAGGGTCGCCAGGGCGGTGCTGGATGGCAACAGGGAAATCCGCTCATCGCTGGTGGACAGCAGCAACTGCCCCGGCAGGCCTTCGGGCACACCGCCCTTGTGCAGGAACAGGTCGTAGTTGCTGTGCTCCAGACTGTCGGGATCGTAACCAAAGTAGCTGGTCATCGAGCCGTGGGGGTCCAGATCGACCATGACCACGCGCTTGCCCGCCTCGGCCAGCAATCCGGCTAAAGCGATGGAAGATGTGGTTTTACCCACACCACCTTTTTGATTGGCGACTGCCCAGACTCTCATTCGGATTGTTCCTCCCGGTCGATAAAGGCTCGACCGAGAAATAGCTCGGTTATAAAGCGGGTGACGGAGAATTGACGGCGCTCTGTCTTCCCGGCGACTTGGGCTGGGTCGGTGCAGTTTGTGTGCCAGCACGCTTCAATGCCGCATCCGGTGTTGCATGGGCCGTACCGGTCCCGGTCAGGCTGCGGCGCACCTCAAGGTTGCGCGACACCACCAACACCACTCGCCGGTTGCGCGCCCTCCCCTCGGCGGTGGCATTGTTGGCCACCGGCTGGAATTCACCATAGCCCACCGACGCCAGCCGGCCGGGGTTTACGCCCTGCATCGCGAGCATGCGCACGATGCTCGCCGAACGCGCCGAGGACAGTTCCCAGTTGGTCGGGTACTGCGCAGTGCGAATCGGCTGGTCGTCAGTGAAGCCTTCTACGTGGATCGGGTTGTCGAAAGGCCTGAGGATCGCGGCCACTTTATCGATGATGTTGAACGCCATGTCGCTGGGCATGGCATCGCCGCTGCCAAACAACAGGCTGGAATTGAGTTCGATCTCAACCCACAACTCGTTGCCGCGCACGGTCATCTGATTGGAGCTGATCAGATCACCAAACGCCGCGCTGATGTCATCGGCAATGCTTTTCAACGGATCGCTGCCGCCAGCGATACCGGCATCGACCTGCTCGGAGTCCCTGACCAGCGGTTTGGCCGGCGTGGTGGTCTTGGGCCGCTCATCACCGATGGGGATGGGCTTGAGGGCACGATCGGAGTCGGTAAACACGCCGATCAGCGCCTCGGAAATAACCTTGTACTTGCCTTCGTTGACCGACGAGATCGAATACATGACCACGAAAAAAGCGAACAGCAGCGTGATGAAGTCGGCGTAAGAGACGAGCCAGCGTTCATGGTTGACGTGTTCTTCACGATGCCTGCGACGTGCCATTTTCCATGTCTCCCATCAGTCCATGAAGCCCTGAAGCTTCAACTCAATGGAACGCGGGTTTTCACCTTCGGCGATCGACAGGATCCCTTCCAGCAACATTTCGCGATAACGCGACTGGCGCAACGCAATGGACTTGAGCTTGGCGGCGATCGGCAGCAGCACCAGGTTGGCACTGGCCACACCATAAATGGTCGCGACGAAAGCCACGGCGATACCACTGCCCAGTTGCGACGGATCGGCCAAGTTGCCCATCACGTGGATCAGGCCCATCACCGCACCGATGATGCCGATGGTCGGCGCATAGCCACCCATGCTTTCAAAGACTTTGGCCGCTTCGATGTCACGGCTTTCCTGGGTGTAGAAATCCACTTCCAGGATGCTGCGGATGGCTTCCGGCTCAGCGCCGTCCACCAACAGTTGCAGGCCTTTGCGCGAATAGTTGTCGGGTTCGGCGTCGGCCACCCCTTCCAGGCCCAGCAAACCTTCCTTGCGGGCGGTCAGGCTCCAGTTCACCACGCGGTCGATGCCCCCGGCCAGGTCGACGCGCGGCGGGAACAGAATCCAGATGAGCACCTGCATGGCGCGCTTGAAGGCGCTCATGGGCGATTGCAACAGCGCCGCGCCCACGGTGCCGCCGATCACGATCAACGCCGCCGGGCCGTTGGCCAAGGCCCCCAGGTGACCGCCTTCCAGGTAATTGCCACCAATAATGGCGACGAACGCCATGATGATGCCGATCAGGCTGAGCACATCCATTACAGGCACGCCTCGACCAGGTGTCTACCGATGTCGTCCAGCCCGTACACCGCGTCGGCCAGATCCGCTTTGACAATCGCCATCGGCATGCCATAGATCACGCAACTGGCTTCATCCTGGGCCCAAATGGCGCTACCGCCCTGCTTGAGCAGGCGCGCGCCCTCGCGACCGTCGGCGCCCATGCCGGTGAGCACCACCGCCAGAACTTTGTCGCCGTAGGATTTAGCGGCGGAGCCGAAAGTGATGTCCACACACGGTTTGTAATTGAGCCGCTCATCGCCGGGCAGGATTTTCACCGCGCCGCGACCATCGATCATCATCTGCTTGCCGCCTGGCGCCAACAGCGCCAGGCCCGGACGCAGGATGTCGCCATCCTCGGCCTCCTTGACGCTGATACGACACAGCTTGTCCAGACGCTCGGCGAACGCCTTGGTGAAGGCCGCGGGCATATGCTGGATCAGCACGATCGGCGCCGGAAAGTTGGCCGGCAACTGGGTCAGGACCCGCTGCAACGCCACCGGGCCGCCGGTGGACGTACCAATAGCGACCAGTTTGTAGGCTTTGCGCTTGGGGGCCGGCGACGATGACGTACTGGCGGGCGCGGAACGAGCTGGCGCTGGGGCCGGGGCACTGCGCGCTGGGGCCGGATTGAAGCTGCCCGATGAAGCCGGGGCTGGCGCAGGTGTGCTATAGGCACCGACACGCCGGTTGCTGCGGGAAATACTGTGGACCTTCTCGCACAGCAACTGCCGAACCTTGTCGGGGTTGCGCGAAATGTCTTCGAAATTTTTCGGCAGGAAATCCACCGCCCCGGCGTCCAGCGCATCGAGGGTCACCCGGGCGCCTTCATGGGTCAGGGAGGAGAACATCAATACTGGGGTCGGGCAGCGCTGCATGATATGCCGCACCGCCGTGATGCCATCCATCATCGGCATCTCGTAGTCCATGGTGATCACGTCCGGCTTGAGCGCCAGCGCCTGATCGATTGCCTCTTTGCCGTTGGTCGCCGTACCGACGACCTGAATACTCGGGTCCGCCGAGAGAATTTCCGAGACGCGGCGGCGGAAAAACCCCGAATCGTCCACCACCAGGACTTTAACTACCATAAACACTCCGTTAGACGAGACGCGGCTGCGGGCCGCGCCCCTCCAGAATCAAATACGCCGTGCGGCGTAACGCTTGAGCATGCTTGGCACATCGAGAATCAACGCGATGCGACCGTCGCCGGTGATGGTGGCGCCGGACATGCCCGGGGTGCCCTGGAGCATCTTGCCTAGCGGCTTGATGACCACTTCTTCCTGGCCCACCAACTGATCGACGACGAAGCCGATCCGCTGGGTGCCCACCGAAAGGATCACCACATGGCCTTCACCCTGCTCGACATGAGCGGCGGAGCTGACCAGCCAGCGCTTGAGGTAGAACAGCGGCAGTGCCTTGTCCCGCACGATCACCACTTCCTGGCCGTCCACCACGTTGGTGCGCGACAGGTCGAGGTGGAAGATTTCGTTGACATTGACCAGCGGGAAGGCGAATGCCTGGTTGCCCAGCATCACCATCAGGGTCGGCATGATCGCCAGGGTCAGCGGGACCTTGATGACGATTTTCGAGCCCTGGCCTTTGGTCGAGTAGATGTTGATCGAACCGTTGAGCTGGGAAATCTTGGTTTTCACCACGTCCATGCCCACGCCACGGCCCGACACGTCGGAAATCTCGGTCTTGGTCGAGAACCCCGGGGCGAAGATCAGGTTGTAGCACTCGGTGTCGCTCAGGCGGTCGGCGGCATCCTTGTCCATCACACCGCGCTTCACCGCGATGGAGCGCAGTACGTTCGGGTCCATGCCTTTGCCGTCGTCGGAGATCGACAGCAGGATGTGGTCGCCTTCCTGCTCGGCGGCCAATACCACCTTGCCGCTGCGGGGCTTGCCTGACTCTTCGCGCTCTTGCGGCGACTCGATACCGTGGTCGACCGCGTTGCGCACCAAGTGGACCAGCGGATCGGCCAGAGCCTCGACCAGGTTCTTGTCCAGGTCGGTCTCTTCGCCCACCAGTTCCAGGTTGATTTCTTTCTTGAGCTGGCGTGCCAGGTCGCGAACCAGGCGCGGGAAGCGCCCGAAGACTTTCTTGATCGGCTGCATCCGGGTCTTCATGACCGCCGTCTGCAAGTCAGCCGTGACCACGTCCAGGTTCGACACGGCCTTGGCCATGGCTTCGTCCTGGCTGTTGAGGCCCAGGCGCACCAGGCGGTTACGCACCAGCACCAGTTCGCCGACCATGTTCATGATCTCGTCCAGGCGAGCGGTGTCGACCCGAACAGTGGTCTCGGCTTCGCTGGCCGGCTTTTCCGCCGGCGCGGCCGCCGGTGCGCGGGCTGGCGCCGGGGCGGCGGCAGCAGGCTTGGGTGTCTCAGCCTTCGGTTCCGGTGCCTTGGCGGCGGGTTTGACCGCGGCCTTCTCCGCTGGCGCAGCCGCTGTGGCAGTGGCGGCAGGCGCAGTGGCTGTTGAGGCGGTGCCGACTTCGCTGAACTTGCCCTTGCCGTGCAGTTCGTCGAGCAGTGATTCGAATTCGTGATCGCTGATCAGGTCGCTGCCCGCTGCGGCGGCGGCAGGCTTGGCTGGGGTCGGCGCGGAGGCGATAGCCGAATCCAGTGCGTCCACGGCGAAGTTACCCTTGCCGTGCAACTGATCGAGCAAAGCCTCGAACTCATCGTCGGTGATATCGGAGTTGTCGCCCGCCGCTTTCGGGGCGGCCGGGGCACTCGGGGGGGCGACGGCATCCACGGCGAACTGGCCCTTGCCGTGAAGCTGATCGAGCAGCGACTCGAACTCGGCGTCGGTGATTTCATCGCTGGCGGCGGCATCGGCGGCCGGCGCAGCCGAGGCAGCAGGCGCTGCCGGAGCCTGGGCTTGAGCCTTGACGGCGTTCAGCGAGTCCAGCAGTTGTTCGAATTCGTTATCGGTGATGTCGCCTGATTCCTCGGCGACCGGTTCCTCAACCACTGGCGCGGCTACCGGTGCAGCTTCGTCAGCCGACTGCGGCTCGGCCAGGCGCGACAGCGCGGCGAGCAGCTCAGGCGTAGCAGCGGTGATCGGTGAGCGCTCGCGCACTTCACTGAACATGCTGTTGACCGCATCCAGCGCTTCGAGCACCACGTCCATCAATTCCGAGTCAACGCGACGCTCACCCTTGCGCAGGATGTCGAACACGTTTTCGGCAATGTGACAGCACTCCACCAGCTCATTGAGCTGGAGGAAGCCGGCGCCTCCTTTTACAGTGTGGAAACCGCGAAAAATTGCATTGAGCAGATCCGCATCATCAGGTCGGCTTTCCAGCTCGACCAGCTGTTCGGACAGTTGCTCTAGAATCTCGCCGGCCTCAACCAGGAAATCCTGAAGGATCTCTTCATCGGCGCCGAAGCTCATTAATGGGTGCTCCTAGAGGTCTAAAACCTAAAATCCAAGGCTGGACAGCAAATCGTCCACATCGTCCTGACCGGACACAACGTCTTCTCTTTTATCGGCATGAATTTGCGGACCTTCACCCTGAGAGAGATGTTTTTGTGGATCTTTTTCAGCGAGCATCGCTTCACGGTCGTGTTCGATGCCTGCAAAGCGGTCTACCTGGCTGGCCATCAACACCAGTTTGAGCAGGTTGCTTTCCACTTCGGTGACCAGTTGGGTCACCCGCTTGATCACCTGGCCGGTCAGGTCTTGATAGTCCTGAGCCAGCAGAATGTCGTTGAGGTTGCTCGCCACGGCGCGGTTCTCGGCGCTACTGCGCGTAAGGAAACCGTCGACCCGACGGGCCAGCTCGCGAAACTCTTCAGCCCCGACTTCGCGCCGCATGAAGCGACCCCAGTCGGTGCTCAAGGCCTGGGCTTCATCGCTCAGGCCATTGACCAGCGGCGTTGCGTTCTCCACCAGGTCCATGGTGCGGTTGGCCGCGGCCTCGGTCAGCTTGACCACATAACCCAGACGCTCGGTCGCGTCGGTGATCTGCGAGACCTCCTCGGCCTGCGGCATGTTCGGATCGATCTGAAAATTGACAATCGCGCTGTGCAGTTCACGCGTGAGCTTGCCCACTTCCTGATACAGACCGCGGTCACGGGTCTGGTTGAGCTCATGGATCATTTGAACCGCATCGCCAAAGCGGCCTTTCTCAAGGCTGTCGACCAGTTCGCGGGCATGTTTTTTCAGGGTCGATTCGAAATCACCCATTGAAGATTCGTTATCCATAGCTCCCCCGTGGCGCCGTTAACCGATGCGTTCGAAGATTTTTTCGATCTTCTCTTTCAACGCCTGGGCCGTGAAGGGTTTGACCACGTAGCCGTTCACACCGGCCTGGGCCGCTTCGATGATCTGCTCGCGCTTGGCTTCGGCAGTGACCATCAGCACCGGAAGGTGCTTGAGTTTTTCGTCGGCGCGCACATGGCGCAGCAAGTCGATACCGGTCATGCCGGGCATGTTCCAGTCAGTCACCAGAAAGTCGATGCTTCCGCTGTTGAGAACCGGAATGGCAGTGGTGCCATCGTCGGCCTCGACCGTGTTGGTGAACCCAAGGTCACGCAACAGGTTTTTTATGATCCGCCGCATCGTTGAGAAGTCATCAACGATGAGGATTTTCATGTTCTTGTCCAATTCGACCTCCAAGCAGTCTTAAACGCGCCCAGCACCTGAACGCGCCATTTCAATCAATCCGGCACAACACTCGACAACGGTCTGGAGGACAACAGAGAAAGACTGGCTCAGCACATGCCAGGCCAGCCTCGTTCGCAGTGTCCCCACACTGCTGTCAGCGCGCTCGCCACTCCCCCAAACGCCCCCGCAAACGGGCCGCGCACTGGCTGTGTAACTGGCTGACCCGCGATTCGCTGACACCCAGGACCTCACCGATTTCCTTGAGGTTCAGCTCTTCGTCGTAGTACAGCGCCAAGACCAGTCGCTCACGCTCCGGCAAATTGGCAATCGCATCCGCCAGCGCGCTCTGGAAACGCTCATCTTCCAGGTCACGCGATGGCTCCATGTGAGCACTCGCGCCGTCCTCGTGCAGCCCTTCGTGTTCGCCGTCCTGCAGCAGGTCGTCGAAACTGAACAGGCGACTGCCCAAGGTATCGTTCAAAATCCCGTAATAATCATCGAGACTCAATTGGAGTTCGGCCGCAACCTCGTGATCTTTAGCGTCACGCCCGGTTTTAGCTTCAATGGCGCGAATGGCGTCACTGACCATGCGGGTATTGCGATGCACCGAACGCGGCGCCCAATCACCCTTACGGACTTCATCGAGCATCGCCCCGCGAATGCGAATACCGGCATAGGTCTCGAAACTGGCGCCCTTGCTCGCGTCGTATTTGTTCGACACTTCGAGCAGGCCGATCATGCCCGCCTGGATCAGGTCTTCAACCTGGACACTGGCCGGCAACCGCGCCAGCAAGTGATAGGCGATACGCTTGACCAGAGGCGCGTATCGCTCAATCAATTCGTACTGGGCGTCCCGTGCCGATTTCTTGTAGAGATGGTTGTAACCGCTGGCTGTCATAACACGGGCCCTGCTGTTTGTTGCACGAGACGCTCGACGAAAAACTCCAGATGCCCGCGAGGGTTGGCTGGCAGTGGCCAGGTATCAACCTTCTGGGCAATAGCCTTGAACGCCAGTGCGCATTTGGAACGGGGAAAGGCTTCATAAACCGCACGTTGCTTCTGGACGGCCTTGCGTACGCTTTCGTCGTAGGGCACAGCGCCGACGTATTGTAGGGCGACGTCCAGGAAACGATCCGTGACCTTTGTCAACTTGGCGAACAGATTGCGACCTTCCTGCGGGCTCTGGGCCATGTTGGCCAGGACGCGGAAGCGGTTCATGCCGTAGTCACGGTTCAATAACTTGATCAGGGCATAGGCGTCGGTGATGGACGTCGGTTCGTCGCAGACCACCAGCAAGACTTCCTGGGCAGCGCGTACGAAACTGACGACCGAATCACCGATACCGGCAGCGGTGTCGATCACCAGCACATCGAGGTTGTCACCGATGTCGCTGAAGGCCTGGATCAGGCCGGCGTGTTGAGCCGGGGTCAGGTGAACCATGCTCTGGGTGCCCGAGGCAGCCGGCACGATGCGAATCCCGCCCGGCCCTTGCAGCAGCACGTCGCGCAGTTCGCAGCGGCCCTCTATCACGTCCGCCAGCGTGCGCTTGGGCGTGAGCCCCAGCAGCACGTCGACGTTCGCCAGGCCCAGGTCGGCGTCCAGCAGCATGACCCGTCGGCCAAGCTCTGCCAGAGCCAGGGACAAGTTCACTGACACGTTAGTCTTGCCGACGCCACCTTTGCCGCCGGTCACCGCGATCACCTGTACGGGATGCATGCTGCCCATGTTCGTTCTTTACCTTGTCTTACTTAGACGGAGGCCACATTACTGGCTGCGCGCTCGCATGAAGGAACAATGCATGGCAGACCATCGATGTAGGTACAAAAAATATTCATGATTACCTCAGCCGACCTGCTTGGTCGGGCTGTGGTAGATATCAGCGAACATATCAGCCATGGCTTCTTCGCTGGGTTCTTCCTGCATTTGCACACTCACGGCACGACTGACCAGTTGATGACGGCGCGGCAGATGCAAATCATCCGGGATCCGCGGCCCGTCGGTCAGGTAGGCCACCGGTAAATCATGACCGATCGCCAGGCTCAACACCTCGCCCAGGCTTGCCGTTTCGTCCAGCTTAGTCAGGATGCAGCCGGCCAGCCCGCAGCGTTTGTAGCTGTGGTATGCGGCGGTTAGAACCTGTTTCTGGCTGGTGGTTGCCAACACGAGATAATTTTTTGACCGGATCCCACGCCCGGCCAGGCTTTCAAGCTGCATGCGTAGGGCCGGATCGCTGGCTTGCAGGCCGGCGGTATCGATCAGCACGACGCGCTTGCGCAGCAGCGGTTCCAGCGCCTGGGCCAGGGACTGGCCCGGATCCACATGGGTCACCGACACATTGAGGATCCGGCCAAGGGTCTTGAGTTGTTCCTGGGCACCGATACGGAAACTGTCCATGCTCACCAGGGCGATGCTCTGGGCGCCGTACTTGAGTACATAACGCGCCGCGAGCTTGGCCAGGGTGGTGGTCTTGCCCATGCCGGCCGGGCCGACCATGGCAATGACGCCACCTTCTTCGAGAGGCTCGACTTCCGGCGTGGCGATCATCCGCGCCAGGTGCGCCAGCAACATGCGCCAGGCCTGACGAGGTTCTTCGATATCGTTGATCAGCGCCAGCAGGTCGCGGGACAACGGACCGGACAGGCCGATACGTTGCAGGCGACGCCACAGGTTTGCCTGGGCCGGACGGTTGCCTTGCAACTGGTTCCAGGCCAGGGAGCCGAGCTGAACTTCCATCAGTTCACGCAGGCTGTTGAGTTCGAAGCGCATCGAGTCCAGGGCGCGCGGGTCGACGCCACCGCCTGAGGCAGCCTGAACCGGCGCCGGACGACGCGGCTCGGCCTTGGCCTGCTCGACCAGTGGCTCAGCAGCGGTCAACGGCAATCCGGCGGTCAGAGGCTGGCCGGCGAACAATTGACGATTGGTGCCCGCGCTGGCTTCGCCGTCACTGCTGCGCAAGCTCAATTCGGCCTGGGCACTGGCGATGCGCGACTGGGTCTTGCGCAGCTCATCCTCGAGTTCCATGTTGGGAACACGTGGGGCCAGCGCCGACAATTTGTAATCCAGAGCCGCCGTCAGCTCGACACCGCCGGCGATCCGACGGTTGCCGATGATGGCGGCTTCAGCGCCCAGCTCGTCACGAACCAGCTTCATGGCCTGACGCATATCGGCGGCGAAAAAACGCTTCACTTGCATAAACCACTACCTCAGCCGTTGGGCCCTACTGTCGCAACGATGGTCACTTGCTTGTTGTCCGGTATTTCCTGGTACGCCAGCACATGCAACCCCGGGACCGCGAGGCGCCCGAATCGCGAAAGCATCGCGCGAATCGGACCGGCCACCAGCAGGATCACCGGTTGGCCTTGCATCTCCTGCCGCTGGGCTGCATCGATCAGCGAACGCTGCAGCTTCTCGGCCATGCTTGGCTCCAGCAGAACGCCCTCTTCCGAGCCTTGTCCTGCCTTCTGCAGACTATTGAGCAATATCTGTTCCAACCTTGGCTCCAACGTGATCACAGGCAGCTCCGACTCAGTGCCTACAATGCTTTGGACGATTGCGCGGGATACGCCAACCCGCACCGCAGCCACCAGAGCGGCGGTATCTTGACTCTTGGAAGCGTTGTTGGCGATAGCCTCGGCAATGCTGCGAATGTCGCGCACCGGCACCTGCTCGGCCAACAGCGCTTGCAACACCTTGAGCAATTGCGACAACGAAACCACGCCAGGCACCAGCTCTTCGGCCAGCTTCGGCGAGCCTTTGGCCAGCACTTGCAGCAATTGCTGGACTTCTTCGTGACCGATCAGCTCGCTGGAGTGCTTGTACAGAATCTGGTTCAAGTGGGTCGCGACCACGGTACTGGCGTCCACCACGGTATAGCCAAGGGACTGGGCCTGGGCCCGCTGGCTGATTTCGATCCATACCGCTTCCAGGCCAAAAGCCGGATCCTTGGCGGTAATGCCGTTGAGCGAACCGTAGACCTGTCCCGGGTTGATCGCCAGTTCACGGTCCGGGTAAATCTCGGCTTCGGCCAGGATCACCCCCATCAGCGTCAAGCGATAGGCACTTGGCGCCAGATCGAGGTTGTCACGAATATGTACAGTGGGCATCAAAAAGCCCAGGTCCTGGGAAAGCTTCTTGCGCACACCCTTGATCCGCGCGAGCAATTGACCACCCTGATTGCGGTCCACCAAGGGGATCAGACGGTAACCGACTTCCAGGCCGATCATGTCGATCGGCGTCACGTCGTCCCAGCCCAGCTCCTTGGTTTCCATGGCACGAGCCGGCGACGGCAACAGTTCCTGCTGACGCTTGACCTCCTGCAGAGCCTGAACCTTTTGTACGTTCTGTTTCTTCCAGAACAGGTAGGCGCCACCCGCCGCCAATGCGGCCATGCTCAGAAACGAGAAATGGGGCATCCCGGGGACCAGGCCCATCACGGCCATCAGTCCGGCTGCAACGGCCAACGCCTTGGGCGATGCAAACATCTGCCGGCCGATCTGCTTACCCATGTCTTCGGAGCCGGACGCACGGGTCACCATGATCGCGGCAGCTGTGGATAACAACAGTGATGGCAATTGCGCCACCAAACCGTCACCAATGGTTAACAGCGCGTAAACCTTGCCGGCATCGCCGAATGTCATGCCGTGCTGGAAGATACCGACAGCCATACCGCCGATCAGGTTGATGAAGAGGATCAGCAGGCCGGCGATGGCATCGCCGCGCACGAATTTGCTGGCACCGTCCATGGAGCCATAGAACTCGGCTTCCTGGGCCACTTCCAGACGACGGGCCTTGGCCTGGCCCTGATCGATCAGGCCAGCGTTGAGGTCGGCGTCGATTGCCATTTGCTTGCCGGGCATTGCATCGAGGGTGAAACGCGCACTCACCTCGGAAATCCGTCCGGCACCCTTGGTCACCACGACAAAGTTGATGATCATCAAAATGGCGAAGACGACGATACCCACCACGTAGTTTCCGCCGATCACCACTTCACCGAAGGCCTGGATCACCTTACCGGCAGCGGCGTGGCCTTCATGCCCGTGGATCATCACCACCCGGGTGGACGCCACGTTGAGCGCCAGGCGCATCAGCGTCGCCACCAGCAGAATGGTCGGGAACACCGCGAAATCCAGTGGCCGCAATGCGTACACACACACCAGCAGTACAACGATGGACAAAGCGATGTTGAACGTGAAGAACACGTCCAGCAGAAACGGTGGCACCGGCAGCATCATCATGGCGAGCATGACCAGCAGCAACAACGGCACGCCCAGATTACCCCGGCTGAGGTCGGCTACGTTGTTGCGCGCGGTGTTGAATAACTGAGAGCGATCCACCAATAATCCCCGTTCCTGTGAAGCAAACTTTTGACGCCCGGAACGGGCGTAGACGGGGTGTTGCAAGAAGCCTTCCAACTTTTGTCAGAGGCTGAAATAGAGGCGCTAGCCAAGGCGCCGTATGCAATCAAGGCTCGCTCCCACTGGTTCTGCATCCGAGCGCAATCAACGCAGGCCCGAATCAGGAGTCGCGGCGCAAATCCGGTGGAATCGGCAAATCCTTGAGAGGCTCGGGGCGCTTGCCCTTGCCGGCGCGGTGTTGACGGATCTGATAGACGTAGGCCAACACCTGGGCCACGGCCAGGTACAGGCCTCCGGGGATTTCCTGGTCGAGTTCGGTGGAGTAGTAAATCGATCGCGCCAACGCGGGGGACTCGAGCAGCATCACTTCGTTGGCTACGGCAATCTCGCGGATTTTCAGCGCCAGGAAATCACTGCCCTTGGCCAGCAACACCGGAGCATTGCCTTTATCGGGGTCGTACTTGAGTGCCACGGCGTAGTGAGTCGGGTTGGTGATGACCACGTCGGCGTCCGGGATCGCCGCCATCATCCGGCGCTGGGACACTTCACGCTGCAACTGGCGAATCCGTTGCTTGACCTCCGGCTTGCCCTCCTGGTCCTTATGCTCGTCGCGGATCTCCTGCTTGGTCATCATCAGCTTCTGCTTGCTCTGATACAGCTGGATCGGCACGTCGATGGCGGCGATCAGAATCAAGCCGCAAGCCATCCACAAGGTACTCCAGCCCACCAGCTGCACGCTGTGGATAATGGCCTGCTCCAAGGGTTCATGGGCGATGCGCAGCAAGTCGTCGATATCGGCCTGCAGTACCGTCAGCGCGACAAACAGGATCAGGAAAAACTTCCCAAGCGCCTTGAGCAACTCCATCAGCGCCGTGCTGGAAAACATTCGCTTGAGGCCGTTGGCCGGGTTCATCCGACTGAACTTGGGCGCCAGGCTCTTACCGGCAAACAGCCAGCCCCCCAGGGAAATCGGGCCAATAATGGCCGCCAACAGCAGAAAGATCAGGACCGGTTGCACGGCCAGGATCGCGATCTTGCCGGAGTGCAGCAGGTATTGCCCCATGGCACCGGGACTGAGCAGTACCTCGCGGGGCAAGGAAAAATTCAGGCGCATGATTTCCAGCAGATCCAGGGCCAGCCCGCCGCCATAAATCAACAGACCGCCCGCCCCGGCCAACATCACCGCCAGGGTATTGAGCTCCTTGGAGCGCGCAATCTCGCCCTTGTCCCGAGACTCCTTCTTGCGCTTCTCCGTGGGGTCTTCTGTCTTGTCCTGCCCACTCTCGCTTTCGGCCATGGTTCAGCGCGCCTGTGCCATGTCGCGTAACAGCTGCAAGGCCTGGGTCGCCAGCGGCTGGTACTGGTTAAGAAGATCCCCCAGGCTGATCCAGAAAATCACCAGGCCCAGCACCAGGGTCAACGGAAAGCCAATGGAGAAAATGTTCAACTGCGGCGCCGCCCGGGTCATCACGCCAAAGGCAATATTGACCACCAGCAAGGCGGTAATCGCGGGCAATACCAACACCATCGCCGCCCCTAGAACCCAGCCAAGCTTGCCGGCGATGTCCCAGAAATGATTGACCAGCATCGCGCTGCCCACCGGCAATGTGGTGAAGCTCTCGGTCAACACCTCAAACACCACCAGGTGCCCGTTCATGGCCAGAAACAGCAGGGTCACCAGCATCGTCAGGAACTGCCCGATCACAGCGCTGTTCACGCCGTTGGTGGGGTCGACCATGGAGGCGAACGCCATGCCCATCTGGATCGAAATGATTTGCCCGGCCACCACAAACGCCTGGAAAAACAGCTGCAGCGAAAAGCCCATCAAGACGCCAATCAGAATCTGCTCGGCCACCAGCATCAATGCACTGAGGTCCAGAGCGTTGACCGGCGGCATAGGCGGCAACCCTGGCGCGATGACCACCGTAATCGCCAGGGCGAAATACAGCCGTACGCGGGTCGGCACAAGGGTAGTGCCAAACACCGGCATGCTCATCAGCACCGCGGTGACACGAAACAGCGGCAGGATAAATGACGCCACCCAGGTACTGATCTGGGTATCCGTCAGTTCGAGCATCGACATCGGTCAGCCGATCAACTGCGGAATACTGCCGTAAAGCTGCAGGATGTATTCCATGAAAGTTTGCACCAGCCAGGGACCGGCGACGATCAACGTCACCAGCATCACCAGCAGGCGCGGCAGGAAGCTGAGGGTCTGTTCGTTGATCTGGGTCGCGGCCTGGAACATCGCCACCAGCAAGCCCACCAGCAGGCTGGGTATCACCAGCACGGCGACCATCATGGTCGTCAGCCAGAGCGCTTCGCGGAACAGGTCTACCGCTACTTCAGGCGTCATATTCTTGCTACCCGCACAAATGGCCTAAACACCGCCGAAACTGCCCGCCAGGGTGCCGATGATCAGGGCCCAGCCGTCCACGAGCACGAACAGCATGATCTTGAACGGCAGGGAAATGATCAATGGCGACAGCATCATCATACCCATGGCCATGAGCACACTGGCGACCACCAGGTCGATAATCAGGAACGGGATGAAAATCATGAAACCAATCTGGAACGCGGTCTTGAGCTCGGACGTCACGAACGCCGGCACCAGGATGGTCAGCGGCGCTTGATCCGGGCTGGCAATGTCAGTGCGCTTGGACAGGCGCATGAACAGTTCCAGGTCGCTGGTGCGGGTCTGGGCCAGCATGAAATCCTTGATCGGCACTTCAGCCTTGGCCACCGCGTCTTGGGCGGTGATGGTTTCCGCCAGATAGGGCTGCAGCGCATCCTGGTTCACCCGGTCGAAGACCGGTGCCATGATGAACATCGTCAAGAACAGCGCCATGCCGGTAAGAATCTGATTCGACGGCGTCTGCTGCAAGCCCAGGGCCTGGCGCAGGATCGAAAAGACGATAATGATCCGAGTGAAACTGGTCATCAGCATGACGAACGCCGGGATGAAACTCAGCGCGGTCATGATCAGCAGGATCTGCAGGCTGACCGAATACTCCTGAGCTCCTTCGGCGTTGGTGCCCAAGGTAATTGCCGGGATCGACAGTGGATCGGCGGCAAGCACCAACGGCGCGGCCAGCATCAGGACCACCGCCAACAGAATGCGCAATGGCATTACTTTTTATCCTTCTGATCTTTACCCAACAGTTCCATGAGACGCTGGGCAAACTCGGGGGTGGCCTGGTCGGTGGCAGGCACCTGCACCGGCTCCTTGAGAACATGCAATGCAGTAATGGTACCCGGGCTCAGCCCCAGCAGAATCTGCTCGTTGCCAACCTGAACCAGCACCAGCCGGTCCCGCGGGCCAAGCGCGCGGGAACCGACGATGTCGATGACCTGCCCCTTGCCGGCTGGCCCCGCCTGCTGCACACGCCGCAGCAACCAGGCCAGGAAGAAGATCAACCCCAGCACCAGCAGCAGACCGAGCACCAATTGCGCCAGTTGCCCGGCGATCCCGCTACCCGCCGCCGGCGCAGCCGTTACGGTGGCTACCGGTTCGGCCGCCAGTACGCTGAATGGCAGCATCAAGGCTGCGGCGAAAAAACCTTTCACTCAGCGCAACTTCTTGATGCGTTCGCTCGGGCTGATCACGTCCGTCAGGCGAATGCCGAACTTCTCGTTGACCACCACTACCTCGCCATGGGCGATCAGCGTGCCGTTGACCAATACATCCAACGGCTCGCCAGCCAGGCGATCCAGCTCGATCACCGAGCCCTGGTTAAGCTGCAGCAGATTGCGGATGTTGATGTCAGTGCTGCCCACTTCCATGGAAATCGACACCGGGATGTCGAGAATCACGTCCAGGTTCGGCCCGTCCAGCGTCACCTGTTCGTTGCTTCTGGGCACGCTGCCAAACTCTTCCATCGGCAGCCGGTTGGAGGCGTGAGCGCCAGTGTCGGCCGCCAGCAAAGCGTCAATGTCGGCCTGCCCGGCGTCGCCGGTTTCTTCCAGGGCCGCAGCCCACTCGTCGGCCAGCGCCTGGTCATCCTGGGTGTTCATATCGTCAGCCATCATTTGTCCTCGGCGGGCAAAAATTCAGTTAAAAACGTAAGGATTCGACACCGCTCAGCGGCGTTCGATCGGCTCGATCACCTGCAACGCCAGGTTGCCTTTGTGAGAGCCCATCTTGACCTTGAAGGCCGGTACACCGTTGGCGCGCATGATCATGTCTTCAGGCATCTCGACAGGAATAATGTCCCCCGGCTGCATATGCAGGATGTCCCGCAGGCGCAGCTGACGCCGGGCAACCGTCGCGCCGATCGGCACGTCGACATCCAGCACATCCTGGCGCAAAGCATTGATCCAGCGCTCGTCCTGATCGTCGAGATCCGACTGGAAGCCGGCGTCGAGCATCTCCCGTACCGGCTCGATCATCGAGTACGGCATGGTCACGTGCAGATCGCCACCACCGCCATCGAGCTCGATGTGGAAGGTCGAAACCACAATGGCTTCGCTCGGGCCGACGATGTTGGCCATGGCCGGGTTCACTTCCGAGTTGATGTACTCGAAGTTCACTTCCATGATCGCCTGCCAGGCCTCCTTCAGATCGACAAAGGCCTGCTCCAGCACCATGCGCACTACCCGCAGCTCGGTCGGGGTGAATTCACGCCCTTCGATCTTGGCGTGACGACCGTCACCGCCGAAGAAGTTGTCCACCAGCTTGAACACCAGTTTGGCGTCAAGGATGAACAGCGCTGTGCCGCGCAACGGCTTGATCTTCACCAGGTTGAGGCTGGTGGGTACATACAGCGAGTGCACGTATTCACCGAACTTCATCACCTGCACGCCACCGACGGCCACATCGGCCGAACGGCGCAGCATGTTGAACATGCTGATGCGGGTGTATCGGGCGAAACGCTCGTTGATCATTTCCAGGGTCGGCATCCGTCCGCGAACGATGCGATCCTGGCTGGTCAGGTCGTAGCTTTTGACGCTGCCCGGCTCAGCAGCGTTTTCGGTCTGCACCAGGCCATCGTCGACACCATGCAACAGCGCGTCGATTTCATCCTGGGACAACAGGTCCTGCACGGCCATGTCGGGTTCCTACTGCAATACGAAGTTAGTGAAGAGCAACTGTTCGATCACCACTTTGCCGAGCTCTTTCTGAGCCACTTCCTGCACGCTGGCCGTGGCTTTCTGACGCAGCATTTCCTGGCCGACGGGCGTGGCCAGGGTGTCGAAATTCTGTCCGGAAAAGAGCATCACCAGGTTATTGCGGATCAGTGGCATGTGCACCCGCAGCGCTTCCAGATCAGCCTGATTGCGGCCCAACAGGGTGATACTGACCTGCATGTAGCGTTGGCGGCCGTTCTGGGTGTAGTTGGTCACGAAAGCGGGCGCCATCGGCTCGAAAATCGCCGGCTGCTTGCCCACTGGCGCGGCTTCGACCGCCACGGCCGGCTTGCTTTGAGCGTTGTGCATGAAATACCAGGTCGCCCCCACAGAGACCCCAATGGCCAGGAGCAAGCCCACCACGATCAAGATGATCAGCTTGATTTTGCCCTTGGTTGCCGGGTCCTTTACAGCTGCTGCTTCGCTCTTCGCCATGCCAATAATCCGTCACTAATCGGGGTTTTCACTGTTGCACGGCAAGGCAGGAGCAAGTGTTATGCCAGAAGTGTCGGGGCACAAGGATCACGATTGGGATGCAATCTGCAGAACGCCATAAAACCAATGTGGGAGCGAGCCTGCTCGCGATAGCGATGGATCAGTCCCCCAAATGGGTGACTGACACTCCGCTATCGCGAGCAGGCTCGCTCCCACATTGGGGGCATCTTGGGGTCAGGCGTAGAAATCGACCGCGCTGGTGCCGATCACGCTGGTGGCGGTGGCTGCTACTTCAGCAATGCTGGCTGGCAGGTCTTCCTCTACCGAATCCACCCGCCCGCCGGACGATGTTGTGCGCCCAGCCTGAGCCTGTTGCTGCGCTTGCTGTTCCTGCCCTTGGGAGCCACGGGATTGGTCGGACACGCTGACGTCGACCTGGCCCATGCCCTGCTGGGCAAAACTGTCGCGCAGGCGATGCATCTGACCTTCGAGCGCTTCGCGAACGCCGGAATGAGCGCTCATGAACGTCACTTGGGTCTGCTGATCCGGAACCATGTTCACCCGAATATCCAGACGACCGAGTTCGGCCGGCTGCAACTGGATATCGGCCGCCTTGAGGTTGACACTCGACAGGTACATCACCCGATTGACCACTTCTTCGGTCCAGCCGCTCTGATTCATGGCGATAGGCTGGTTGACCGGTATCGCATTGGCGGTTTTTGGCGTGGCGGCCTGGGTTAGCGCTGCCAGACGGTTGGCGAAGTCATCCACGCGAGTATCGCTGGAAGCAGCGGTCAGATCCTTGAGGCCCTCATTGATCAAGCCGCCAAATGCCTTTTCACCGCCTTGGCTGCCGGGGCCAGTACTGTTCTGGTCAGCCTGGACGGTGAGCATGCTTGCCATGCCAGCGGCAAAGGTTTGGGCCGATGTCGGCTCACCGTCAAGCGATGCAGGGGCAGGTGTCTTGGACTGCGCCTGGCTGGCAGCGGAAACATGGCCGCTCTGCTCCATCGCCAGGCGCAAGGCAGGCAATGCATCGAGCGGATCGGCCGCCGGATCGAACTCAGGATCGACCGCCACCGAAGCCTGGGCCGCTGTGGCCAATGGAGCAACCGGCGCCGCCGCAGCGGCGACTTGAGGCGTCGTCGTGGCCACCACGGGGGCGGGTTCTGCCTCGGTTGCGACAACCGTTGCGATCATATCCGGCAGCAGCGCGGGGTCCACAGCCGGATCGTCAGAATCAACTTCCGCCACTGGGGTTTCAGTCGTGTCGGCACCGTCATCACTGGCCACCTTGTCATCGGCCGTTGACGGTTTGTCGGCGGGCAAGGATTTGCCGCTATCGGCAACCGTCGTCTCGGAGGCGGCAGCCGTTTCGTTGCCTTCGTCTTTTTTGACGGTGTTATCAGAAGCCTGGTCGCGTACCTGTTTAACCGATGGCTCGGGGGCGGTCGACGACTTGGCGGGGGCCTGGCGGGCGAAGACCTGGGCGAAGCTGGAGGCTTTATTCCCGAACTCAGGGGCCGCTGCCGGTGAATTGACGGCGGCCTGAGGCTTGGCCTGCGGGGTGGCCTGAAGCAGTGTATTGGGCGTTACTGACATAAAAAGGTCTCCACTGCACTGGAATCATAGGTACAGTCGAGAGATGACAATGCAAGGGACGGGCCAACCTATTGGCAATGCTCGAATCTCAGCAGTGGAACCCTTCACGCTCTTCCCTGCAAAGCTTGCGAACGTGGGCGAATTCACTGTCGATTTCGCTGACCAGCTTTTCAATCCCGCCTAACGACGGCTGTTTGGCACGTTGCTCCAGTTCGCCGCACAGTTCTGCCAGGCGGATGGCGCCCATGTTGCTGCTGCTGCCCTTGAAGCTGTGGGCCGTGGCACTGAGCTTTTCCGCGTCCCGAGCCTCATGCAGCACACGCAGGCGTGCTTCGGAATCGTTAAGAAAGGTATCCAGCAGCTCCAGATACCCGTCCTCCATGACTTCCTTCAACGTACTCAGTACGTCGCGGTCCAGATGAATCTCACTCACTTGTTCGCTCCCTGATCAAGAATGGCGCCGATTATGCCAGAGCCTCCCAGAAAAACTCCACGCGTGCACTACGACCATCGTCGGACCAGCAGGCCTGATGGCTCAACTGACGCACCAGGCTCACGCCGCGCCCCGACAACCGGTTACTGTCCGCAGGTCGTGCCAACACCCGGGCGACATCGAAGCCCTTACCACTGTCTTCGACTTCAATGACCAGACGACCACCGTCACCGTGAGGCGTGACGTGCACATGAACCCGGACGTGACCGCTGTTCAATTCATCCAGGCGCTGGTTGCGCTCGCTGTAGTAACGGGCGAAACCCGACGCGTCGCGCTTGAGACTCGAATCGAGCCCCAATACGCCATGGTCCAGCGCATTGGAGTAGAGCTCCGACAGCACGCTGTAAAGAGCGCCACTCTGAGCCCTGAGCCCATGAACCTCAAGCAACAGCTGCAACAGGTACGGCATCGGGTTGAACCGCCTGAGCGTCTGCGCGCGAAACTCGAAACTCATCGACCAGTCCAGCGGACTGGACTGGCCGCTATCGGAATAGACCGGCGGTGGCGGGTTGAGTTGCGTCGGCGCGACCAAGCGCACCTCGACCATGCTGAAGTCGTCCCGCGGCTCGCCGCGAAAGTCCCGCAAGGCTTGCTGGATGTCTTCGAAAAGACAGTCGGGCTCACGATTGGCCGAAAAGACCTGTTGCAAACGCTCCACGCCAAACAGCTGCTCATTGTCGTCAGCGGTGTCGATCACGCCATCGGACAGCAGGAATACCCGGTCACCCAGCGACATGGGGTGTACTTCAGTGCGGTCATCGAACAACTGGGGAGTGAGCACGCCCAGCGGCAGGTGCCGCGCCGGCAATGGTGTGCGCACACCGCTGAGGCTGTCATGCAGGTAACCATCGGGCATGCCGCCGTTCCAGACTTCCACCGTGCAGCGCTGGAAACTCAGGCATAACAGGGTCGCGCAACAGAACATGTCCACCGGCAGGATGCGCTTGAGCTTGGCATTCATCTCCCGCAGGATCTGCGCCAGGCCATAACCTTTGGCGGTCATGCCGTAGAACACCTCCGCCAGCGGCATCGCGCCGACAGCGGCCGGCAAACCGTGTCCGGTGAAATCCCCCAGCAGGATGTGCATATCGCCCGCCGGGTTGAATGCGGCCAGCAGCAGATCGCCGTTGAACAGGGCGTAAGGGGATTGCAGGTAACGGATGTTCGGTGCGCTCAGACAGCCGGAATGGGCGATCTTGTCGAACACGGCCTTGGCCACGCGCTGCTCGTTGAGCAGGTAGTCATGGTGCCGGGATATCTGGTCACGCTGCTCCACGACAGTGGCCTGCAACCGACGCAAGCGGTCCATGGCCTTGATCTTGGCGGCCAGGATGACCTGGTTATACGGCTTGGCCAGAAAATCGTCGCCCCCGGCTTCCAGACATCGGGCCAAGGCTTCGCTTTCGGTCAACGAGGTGAGAAAGATGATCGGAACCAACTGCTCCCCGGCCAGTTGCTTGATCTTTTGCGCCGCCTCGAAACCATCCATCACCGGCATCATCGCATCCATCAGCACCAGGTGCGGACGCTGCTGGATATAGATGTCCACCGCTTCGGCACCGTCAGCCGCAGTGAGCACGTGATGGCCCTGACGACGGACAATAGTCGACAGCAGCAGTCGGTCAGCGGCACTGTCTTCGGCAATCAGGACCGTCAGTGGTTCGAGGTCGGACAACATGGCTGCCGGTCAAGCTTTTCCGGGATGAAGTTTGTCCTGGAGATGGCCTGCCTGTGGCTTGTCTTTTTCTCCCGAGCTGTCTTTCCCTGCTTCTTCTTTCGGATAGATATCGAACAGCTTGTCGAAGTTGGAGATCGCGAGGATTTTCTTGACGTCACTGTTGCTGTTCACGATCCGGATATCCGAATCTTCGCCGCCGGCATGATCGCGTAGCAACAGGAGCATGCCCAAGGCGGAACTGTCGAGATAAGTGGCTTCTTTCAAGTCCACCACAATGGATTCGGGCTTTTTGTTGAGCCGCTCGTAAGACTCGCGAAACTCCTGATGCCGCCCAAAATCGAAACGACCCTTGATCGAGATCGTCAGCTTTTGCCCATCGGGGGATACTTCGGTAACGACTGACATGTTCGGCTTCCTTGTCATGGACATACGTGTACAAGGTTTAGCACCTGGTAGAAGTCTGAGCAAGGTTTGGAACACTTCCCTCTCAAAATCCCGGCCCGATGATCAATACGGATCCTGACGTGGCAAACGCTGGGACAATTCATCCAGCAGTTTTTGCTCGCGCCTGTCCTCCAATCGCCGCGCTTCGTCGATATAACGCTGTACGAGTTTGCGCAGCCCTTCGACCCGGGCGAAAGCCTCCTGCCAACTCTGGCGAGCCTTTTCCAGGTTGTTCTGGTGCCAGACCAGACTCTGGCGCTGCTGGTCAATGGCGGTGCCCAATTGCGCAAGAAAGCCCTGGTAACCCAGCAACCATTGGCCGGAAACCCCATGGCTGCCACGGGCGATCCACTGCTCCTGGTATTCGAGACGGAAATTTTCCAGGTCCGCCAGTTTGCTTTCGGCGACAGCCACCTGCCCTTGGAAATATGCCAGACGCTGGACGGCAGTTTTTTCGGCTTTTTCCGCCATCTCCACCACGGGCGCCAGACGCGCCGCACGACTCGTGGCCATGGCCGGTTACCCGCCGGCGACCGGAGTGAAGATGCTCTGCAGGTGCGCTTCGCTGGCGCCCATGCCGATGTTGTCGTTCAGGCTCTGGCGCAGATAGACCGCCATTGCCGGATAGAGATTGATGGCGGTATCGGTCTCACGATCACCGCCGGGCACGTAGGCACCGACGCTGATCAGATCGCGGCTTTGCTGATAGCGCGACCAGTATTGCTTGAACTGTTGGGCGCGCTTGAGGTGCTCGGCGCTGATGACCGACGGCATGACGCGACTAATGGACGCCTCAATGTCGATGGCCGGATAGTGCCCTTCTTCGGCCAGACGCCGGGACAACACGATGTGACCGTCGAGCACGCCACGGGCCGAGTCGGCAATGGGATCCTGCTGATCGTCGCCTTCGGACAGCACGGTATAGAACGCCGTGATCGAACCGCCGCCCTTTTCCGCATTACCGGCGCGCTCAACCAGCTTGGGCAACTTGGCGAATACCGAGGGTGGATAGCCTTTGGTGGCCGGCGGTTCGCCGATGGCCAGGGCGATTTCCCGCTGGGCCTGGGCGAAACGGGTCAACGAGTCCATCAGTAGCAGGACATTCTTGCCCTTGTCGCGGAAATACTCGGCGATCCGCGTGCAGTACATGGCGGCCCGCAGGCGCATTAACGGTGCATCATCGGCTGGCGAAGCCACGACCACTGATCGCTTGAGGCCCTCTTCGCCGAGGATGTGCTCGATGAACTCCTTCACCTCGCGGCCCCGCTCGCCGATCAGCCCGACCACGATAATGTCCGCCTCGGTGAATCGGGTCATCATGCCCAGCAGCACACTCTTGCCCACCCCCGTACCGGCAAACAGGCCCAGACGCTGACCGCGCCCGACCGTCAACAAACCGTTGATGCAACGAATGCCCACGTCCAGCGGCACGCTGATGGGGTCGCGCTTGAGGGGGTTGATCGTCGGGCCGTCCATCGGCACCCAATCCTCGGCCTTCATGCCGCCCTTGCCGTCCAGGGCACGCCCGGCGCCGTCCAGCACCCGTCCGAGCATGCTCATGCCCATGGGCAGCCGACCGGTGTCAGCCAAAGGCACAACCCGCGCGCCAGGTGCGATGCCGGCTACGCTGCCCACCGGCATCAGAAAGACCTTGCTGCCGGAGAAGCCCATGACTTCGGCTTCGACCTGGACCGGGTGATAACTGTCGTCGTTGATCACCATGCAGCGACTGCCCATGGCGGCACGCAGGCCCTCGGCTTCGAGGGTCAGGCCAACCATGCGCAGCAAGCGCCCTTCCAGGATCGGCTGCCCGGCCAGCTCGGTGGCCTCGGCGTAGCTGCCCAGGCGCTTGCCGAAACTGGTTCGCTCAAGGCGCATCGCGGCCGTCCAGTTCAGGGGGACTGAGTTCAAGAGCATCCGACTCTGCGGCGTCTGGATCACTAGGGGTGTCAACCTGGGGCTCGTCCGGCAATTCCAGGCTCAGGTCGGCAGCAGCCGGGTGCAGTGCCTGTTCGTGCAACTGGTCGAAGAGCTTGGCCATGATCTGGCTGATGCGGGTTTCGATGGTCGCATCAATGCGGCTGTGCTCGGTTTCCACGCGGCAACCGCCCGGCAGCAGGGATTCGTCCTCGACGATGCGCCAGGTTTCTTCATGACGCTCACGCAGCGCCTTGACCAGTTCGAAATCCTGAGGATTGATGTACAGCCGCACATTGCCCACGCCCAACGGCAAAAGCTTGAGGGCTTCGCGCATGACGTGTTCGATCTGGCTCGAATCAATGGCCAGTTCCCGCTGGATCACTTGTCGAGTGATGTGCTGCACCAGCCCGACCAGGGACTTCTCGATCTGAGTGTCCTGCTCCGCGATAGGCTCGAACAGGTTGAGCATCAGCGATTCGAGCGCGCGGAGCTTGGCTGTCAGCGCGACGTCGGCTTCCTGGCGAACCTTGAGCGTGGTGCTATGGAAACCTTCTTTTTCACCAATGGCGAAGCCTTCGTTGTAGGCCTCCTGACGAATGCTTTCGACTTCTTCGAGGGTCAGTGGCTGGACTTCTTCCAGCGGCACCTCCTCCATTTCCGGCAGTTCTTCCTCGGGCTCAGGCTCAGGCTCGGGCACGTGGGGATCGAAGCTGGGCAGCGACCAGACGTCAAAACCACCGACGTCCCGAGCGCGGATCAGGTCGCTGGGTGAACCATCACTCTTGGCAGACATAACGACCTTAGATCATCTCTTCGCCGCCCTTGCCACCGAGCACGATCTCTCCGGCTTCGGCCATACGGCGGGCGATGGTGAGGATTTCCTTTTGTGCGGTTTCCACGTCGCTGACACGTACCGGGCCCTTGGCCTCGAGATCGTCGCGCAACAGTTCGGCCGCCCGTTTGGACATGTTCTTGAAGATCTTTTCCTTGACGCCTTCGTCCGACCCCTTGAGGGCCAGTACCAGGACGTCGGAGGACACTTCGCGCAACAGCGCCTGAATGCCGCGATCGTCGACATCGGACAGGTTGTTGAACACGAACATGAGGTCTTCGATCTGACCGGACAGGTCTTCGTCGAACTCGCGGATCGAGTCCATGAGCTGGCCTTCGATCGAACTGTCGAGGAAGTTCATGATGTCCGCCGCGCGCTTGATGCCACCCAGAGTGGTGCGCGAGGCATTGGAGTTACCCGAGAACTGCTTCTCGAGAATCTGGTTCAATTCTTTCAGGGCCGCCGGCTGCACGGTATTGAGCGACGATACCCGCAGGATGATGTCCAGGCGCACCTTATGATCGAAGTTGCCCAGCACTTCACCAGCCTGGTCCGGGTCGAGGTAAGCCACCACGATCGCCTGGATCTGCGGGTGCTCGTAACGAATCACGTCAGCCACCGCGCGCGGCTCCATCCACTTGAGGCTGTCCAGGCCGCTGGTATTGCCGCCCAGCAGAATCCGGTCGATCAGGCCATTGGCCTTGTCCTCGCCCAGGGCCTGGGTGAGCATTTTGCGCACGTAGTCGTCAGATCCGACGCCCAGGCTGGTCTGGTCGCCGACGATGTCGACGAACTCGCTCATCACCTGTTCAACCTGCTCACGGTGCACGTTGCCCATCTGCGCCATGGCCACGCCCACGCGCTGGACCTCCTTGGGCCCCATGTGACGCAACACTTGGGCGGCGTCGGTCGATCCCAGGGACAGCAGCAAAATCGCGGCTTTGTCGACCCGGGACAATTTGGCAACAGCGGCTCGATTATCACTCATCTGCGTTAATCCACTCTTTCACGACCTGGGCCACACGACCCGGATCTTCTGCCACCAGACTCTTGATAGCGTTCAACTGAGCGTCATAGCCTTCACTCGGACTTGGCAGCAGAATGCTCTGCGGCCCACCGAGGCTGACGCGATCATTGGCCAATTCGCCATCCAGGCCGCCCATGCCTCCCAGCTCTACATCACCCAAGCCAGCCAACTGCTTGTTCTTGCCGCCACCGGTAATGTTGTTGAGCACCGGACGCAGCACGCCGAACACCAGGATCAGGATGAACAGCACACCCAATACTTGCTTGACCACATCCCAGAACCAGGGTTGCGAATAAAATGGAATGTCGGCGATTTCTTCGCCGCGCTCCTGGGAGAACGGCACGTTGATCACGCTCACGCTGTCGCCACGGCTGGCGTCGAAACCGACCGCGTCCTGCACCAGGCGAGTGAACCGCGCCAGTTCGTCGGCACTCCACGGCGCACGGCTGGTTTCGCCATTGGCCGGGTTGATCTTGACCTGATCGTCCACCACCACCGCGACCGACAGGCGATTCAAACGGCCCTGCTGCTGCTTGGTGTGGCTGATGGAACGGTCGAGCTCGAAGTTCTTGGTCGATTGTTGGCGCTTGTCGGCCGGGTATGGCGCCAGCATCGGCTGACCGGTGGCCGGGTCCATGATCTGTTGGCCGTTGGCGTCGATCAGCGGCTGGCCCGGTTGCACCATGCCAGCGGCCGCAGTGGCACCACCGGTGGTCTGGGGCGCGCTGGCCGGCGACGGCGGTTGGTTGCTAAGCGCACCAGGCACGCCTTGCGGGCCATTGCTGGCGGTGCGTTGCTCGTTCACCGACTGTTCGCTGCGCAACGCCGGTTGATCAGGGTTGAACTGTTCGGACGTCGATTCGACGGAGCTGAAATCCACATCGGCCGACACCTCGGCCTTGTAGCGGTCGTTACCCAGGATCGGTTGCAGGATGTTGTGCACACGCTGAGTCAGCATGCCTTCCATGCGACGGCTGTAGTCGAATTGCTTGCCGGCCATGGTCAGAGCAGAGTTCTCCGCCTGATCGGACAACAGGTTGCCCTTCTGGTCGACCACGGTGATCTGGGACTTGCTCAACTCGGGAACACTGGTAGCCACCAGATTGACGATGGCCACGACCTGGCTGGGCTCTAAAGAACGACCGGAATACAGTTCAACCAGTACCGAGGCGCTTGGCTTGCGCTCATCGCGCACAAACACCGAGCTTTTTGGAATCGCCAGGTGCACACGGGCACCCTTGACGTTGTTCAGGCTGGCAATGGTGCGCGCCAATTCGCCTTCAAGGCCGCGACGATAACGGGTCGCCTCCATGAACTGGCTGGTACCCAGGCCCTGGTCCTTGTCGAGGATCTCGAAACCGATATTGCCATCGGTGGGCGTTACGCCAGCAGCGGCGAGCTTGAGGCGCGCGCGCGCCACGTCGTCGGCCTTGACCAGCAAGGCGCCGGAATTGGGTTCGACGGTATAAGGAATGTCGGCGGCAGCCAGGGTTTCCATGACTTGCTTGGCGTCCATGCCCTCCAGACTGCCGTACAAAGGACGGTAGTCTGGCTGCTGGGACCACAGCACCACGGCAAACCCGATCGCCACGCTGGCAGCCAGGCCGACCAACAGGCCCACCTGACGCAGCATGGTCATCTCGGAGAGGTTTTCCAGGAAGGACAGACCGAACAGCGGCGGTTTGCCGTCGGGCGGAGTGGCCTTGGCCGGAACGTTATCAGCGACTGCTTCTGCCATGACTCAATAATTTCCTTAGACCGGCATCTGCATGATGTCTTGGTAGGCTTGAACCAGCTTGTTACGAACCTGGGTCAACGCCTGAAACGAGACACTGGCTTTCTGCGAAGAGATCATCACGTCCGTCAGATCGACGCCACTTTTGCCAATCTCGAAAGCACTGGCCAACTGACTCGATGCCTGCTGGGTATCGTTCACTTTATTGACGGCCTGACCGAGCATGTCGGAAAAACTGCTGGCGCCCACTTCCGGGACCGCGACCGACTTAGGCTGTGCCATGGCGTCCATTTGCATGGCCCGCATGTCCAGCATCAACCGATTAAATTCAATACCTTGGCTCATGGTCTACTCTCTCTGGCGGCCCGCATTTTTTTGACACTTACTCAGCGGGTACACAGGTATTAGCAACAAGGGTGCCAGCTCCGTGACCGTAAAAAACAAATGCATGTGGGAGCGGGCTTGCTCGCGAAGGCGGTGGTTCAGTCAATGCAACGGCGACTGGTAAATCGCTTTCGCGAGCAAGCCCGCTCCCACCAGGGATATTCGGTGCACATCACTCAACTGGCGAACAGGTAGGCCTCGACGTCCATGCCGGCGTCACGCATTTGCGCCAGCTTGTAGCGCAGGGTGCGCGGGCTGATCCCCAGGCGCTCGGCCGCTTCCTTGCGACGCCCGCGCTCGGCGCGCAGGGTGTCGATGATCATCTGGAATTCGCGACGACGCAGGTCGTCCCCCAAAGCACCGGCCGATTCGCCCTCCACTTCCGCCGGAGGGGCGAACGCCGGGACCGCTGACACGGCCGGCAATGGCGCGCAGGCCACCGGACCGCTCAGGCAAAAATCTTCCGGCTGGATCAGACCGCCCTGCTGCAGAATCAATGCCCGCTGAATCGCGTTATCCAGCTCCCGTACGTTGCCAGGCCAAGGGTAGGCGATCAGAAACGCCTGTGCCTCGGGGGACAGCCTGGCTGCCGCATGCTTCATTTTATTGACGTGTTTGGTCAGCAGACGCTCGGCCAGCGGCAGGATATCGGCGGTGCGCTCGCGCAACGGTCGCCAGGCCAGCGGAAATACTGACAGACGGTAGTAAAGGTCTTCGCGAAAACGCCCTGCCGCCACTTCGCCAGCCAGGTCGCGGTTGGTGGTCGCCACCACGCGGATATCCAGGCTGATAGGCTTGCGCGCACCGACTCGCTCCACTTCCCGCTCCTGCAACACGCGCAACAGCTTGGCTTGCAGGCCAAGGGGCATTTCGGAAATTTCATCGAGCAGAATGGTGCCACCGTCAGCCTGCTCGAACTTGCCAGCCTGGGCCGAGATGGCGCCAGTAAACGAGCCCTTCTCGTGACCGAACAGCGTCGCCTCCAACATATTGTCGGGAATCGCCGCACAGTTGATGGCAATGAACGGTTCGCTGGCACGCCGGGATTGCTGGTGAATGTAGCGCGCCAGCACCTCCTTGCCGGTGCCGGATTCGCCGGAAATCAAAACAGTGGAGTCGCTGCGAGCCACCCGCGCGGCCAACGCCAGCAACTGCGCACTGGCCGGTTCGATCGCGACCGGGCCTTCACCCTCGACGGCAGGGCTGCCCAGGGCATGGCGGGCCACCAGGTCCAACAGCGCCTTGGGCTCGAACGGCTTGACCAGATAATCCGCAGCCCCCTGGCGCATGGCATCCACGGCGCGCTCGACGGCACCGTGGGCAGTCATCAGCAGGACCGGCAATTGAGGTTGGCGGGCGCGCAACAGACCAAGCAGCTGGTGCCCATCCATGCCCGGCATGTTGACGTCACTGACCACCAGGCCGAAGGTCTCTTGAGCCACGGCCAGCAAAGCATCTTCCGCCGAACCGACGGCGGTGTAATCGTGCCCGGCCAGCACCAGGGTATCGGCCAGCGCCTCACGCAGGGCCCGGTCATCCTCAACCAGTAACACCTTGATCGCCATGAACTTCACTCCACTCCCGGCGTACTGGAAAACAATGGCAAAAGCACCAGTGCACAGGTGCCACGCCCCAGACGCGAGCGCAGTTGCAATTCTCCCTGATGGGCACGCGCCACAGCCTTGACTACGGTCAGGCCCAAGCCCGTGCCTGTAGTCTTGGTGGTAAAAAAGGGTTCGCCCAAACGCGCCAGCACCGCTGGCTCGATGCCGCTACCACTGTCACTGACACACAAGCGCAAGGTGTTGCCCCGTGTGTACAAGTGCACTTTCAGCCGGACGTCGCCGCCGCTGGCCTGGACCGCGTTTTCGATCAGGTTCAACACTGCGCCCACCAGGGTGTCGCGATTACACAACACCTCGCCATCATAGCTGTCGCATTGCCAGCGAATTGGCAGGTCCTGCACGTGAGTCAATGCGGCGGCTTGCAAGGATTGCAGCAAGACCTTGGGGGTGACGCGATCGGTCAATGGCAACTCGCCACGAGCGAACACCAGCATGTCGCGCACCTGATGCTCCAGCTCGTGCAACCGCTCTTTCAAGCGCCCGGCGAAGCGTTGCTGGGTCTCCATCGGCAACTGCTGCTCGGTCAGATGACTGGCGTACAGCAAAGCAGCCGACAGCGGCGTACGAATCTGATGAGCCAGCGAGGCCACCATCCGCCCCAGGGAAGACAGACGCTCGTGGCGGGCCAGTTGATCTTGCAGGTGACGGGTTTCAGTCAGGTCATTGAGCAGCACCAATTGCCCGGGCTCGGCGTCCAGCGAACGAGTGGAGATGGACAGGCGCCGACCGTCCTTGAGCGACACTTCATGGCCGTCGTCTTCACGCGGGGCGAAGCAGCGGGCGATGACGTGCCGCCACAACTCGCCCTCCAATGGCAGGCCAAGCAGCTCGCAGGCCGCCGGATTGGCTTCGCGCACGCGACCATGGGCATCGATGACGATAACGCCACCGGGCAACAGGTCGAGGAGATTTTGCAGCCGATTGGCCAGCCGTTCCTTTTCCGCCAGTTCCTGCATGCGCTGGGCACTGACCACTGCCAGCTCGCCCTTGAGCTCAGTGACGCGAGCTTCGAGCAGGCTGTAGGAATCGGTCAACCGGCTGGACATCTGGTCGAACAGCGAAAAGGCCTGCTCAAGTCCAACCCGGCTTGCCTGTTCGGCGGACGGCATGATCCCCGGCTCGGGGACAGGGGAGATCTGGGCGGCTTGGGTCATCGTGCTCTCTCGCTTGGCTGACCGTCAGTTAAACGGAACGTTGCGAGGGATGTAGCAATACCCGTGCCGAAAAAAAACCGCCTGAAAAATCAGGCGGTTGGAAAACAGGCGTCAATCATCCGCCTGTTCATCTCCTTCGCGACGGCTCATGCCGTACTTGCGCATCTTCTCCACCAGGGTGGTACGACGGATGCGCAGGCGTTCGGCGGCGCGGGCCACGATACCGTTGGCATCGTCCAGAGCCTGCTGGATAAGGCCTTGTTCCAGGCCTCCCAGATAATCCTTGAGGTCAAGGCCTTCTGGTGGCAGCAAGGCATTGGCGGTGAAGTCCGGCGTATGGCCGTTGATCGCCACGCGCTCTTCCAGATCGCTGCGCAGGCTATCGACCATTTGCTCGTCTTCATCGTCGACATAACGGAATTTCTTCGGCAACTCGACCACGCCGATCACTCCGTAGGGATGCATGATCGCCATGCGCTCGACCAGATTGGCCAGCTCACGGACGTTACCCGGCCAACCGTGGCGGCACAGGGACATGATTGCCGCCGAGTTGAAACGGATCGAGCCGCGCTTCTCGTGCTCCATGCGCGAAATCAGTTCGTTCATCAGCAGCGGGATGTCTTCGACCCGCTCACGCAGCGGTGCCATTTCAATCGGGAAAACATTGAGGCGGTAATAGAGGTCTTCGCGGAAACTGCCCACCTCGATCATGCTCTCGAGGTTCTTGTGGGTCGCGGCGATGATTCGCACATCGACGCTCTGGGTCTTGTTGCTGCCCACGCGCTCGAAGGTGCGCTCCTGCAAGACTCGCAGCAACTTGACCTGCATCGGCAACGGCATATCACCGATTTCATCGAGAAACAGCGTGCCGCCGTTGGCCAACTCGAACCGCCCGGCCCGGCTGGTGATGGCGCCGGTGAAGGCGCCCTTCTCGTGTCCGAACAGTTCGCTCTCGAGCAACTCGGCCGGGATCGCACCGCAGTTGACCGGCACGAACGGCGCTTCGCGACGCTTGGAATGGTAGTGCAGGTTACGCGCAACCACTTCCTTACCGGTGCCCGACTCACCCAGGATCAACACGCTGGCGTCGGTATCGGCGACCTGCTGCATCATCTGGCGCACATGCTGGATCGCCCGACTGGTGCCAACAAGACTACGGAAAAGGTTGGGCTCGCGATGCCGGCCGCGCTCGCGCGCCTGGTCGTACATCTCGCGATAAACCTGGGCGCGGTGCAGCGAATCGAGCAACTTGCTGTAGCTGGGAGGCATTTCCAAGGTGGAAAGTACCCGGCGGCGCTGGTCCTCAGGCAAGTCAACGGAAGAATTTTCGCCCATTAACAAAACCGGAAGGAACTCATCCCAGGTTGAGAGTGTCTTTAGCAAGCCCAAAAGCGTTGCGGGTGCATTTACGGTTCCGATCAGAACGCAAATGACCTCACGACTGGACGACAAAGAGCCGACGGCCTGCTGCCAGTCATGGCTTCCGCAGGGTAAATTTTCTTCACCAAGAAAATTTAGGATCACCGCCAAATCGCGGCGGCGGACGCTATCGTCATCGATCAGGAGAATTTTGGTTTCACGCCACATGCAATAGCAACTTCCCTAGTCAACTCAATGCCCGGAATTTGGGGGCAAGCTAGACGCTTGCAGACTTGTCATGCCTGTAGACGCCTGAAATCTGTAAACAGCCACTAGTTAAGTCAAAAAACCGTGCACAGTCAAATTTATGGCGCACTTTGTTCGGATTAACTGAGCGTTAACCGAACAGATGGTAAACCTTTGCCGCGTTCTGCGCTTGATGGATCTGCGACATCTCGTCGACAATCGCCTGACGCTCGCCAGTGGCCGCCTCCAGCAGCTGCCGATAGACCCCCAGCAACTCCTCAAGATTGCTCCGCAACGCCGCCTCGTCTACCTCAGGCTCGCTCAGAACGTCTTCCATGCAGGAACGGCAAGCCAGGTCCAATTGACCGATTGCCTCCCAGTTGCGCTCGGCCAGGGCACCGACCAGGGCATCACGGGTTTGTTCGATTCGCTGCAAGACAAGACTCATGAGCGTGCTCCTTAGAATTGCGGACCCGGTACGGCGATGGCATCCCAACCTTCCTTGACCGTGCTCAGCAGATCGGCGACTTCGTCGAGGATCTTCGGATCAGTCTTGGCGTTGGCTTCGGCAAGGCGCTTCATCATGTAGGTATAGAGGCTATCCAGCTCGGTGACCGACGCGGCCTGGTTTTCCAGGTCCAGGCCTTCACGCAAACCGCCAATGATGCCGATGGCCTTACTGATCAGTACGCCTTTATTGGCGATATCCTTGCGCTCCATCGCACCCTTGGCCTGGGCAATGCGGTCCAGCCCGCCCTCCATCAGCATCTGCACCAGACGATGGGGACTTGCTTCGGAGGTTTGCGCCTGGGCGCCAATCTTCTGGTATTGGCGAAGGGCTAACATCGGATTCATGTTCTACCTCATCAAAAAAAAACTTCGGTTCGTATAAACAGCGTATCGACGCCGCGTCAAAAAACTTTAGATCGAAAAAGCCGAAAGCCCGGAGCGTCCTGAGACGCTACCGGGCTTTTGTGTATCGACCAGAATCAGCTGTTTTTCTGCTGTGCCGTCATGGCTTCGAACATCGAGGTGATGTTACTGGCAGTGGCTTTCAGCCTGCCCACCAGGGTATCCATGTCGTTGTACTTTTTGGTCAGCACCGCGGTGAGGGTCTCGATTCGGCGATCAAGGGCCAACTGATCTTCGCTCAGTTTCGCCTTGAGAACTTCCAGGTTCTTGGATCGAGCCGTCAGGATGTTATCCACGGTCTTCCCGTTGGAGTCCTTCTTACTGGTCTCCGTGTAGGGATTGAGTGCATTCTGCATGCGCTCGATCAGGCCATTCTCCCCAGTGAACAGGGTCTGGATTTCCCCACCCAATTGCTTTTCGTTCACAGCGGTTGCGAACTTTGTACTGTCAAAATCCAGGGCACCAGTCGTCTGATTGGTGGTAATTCCCAGCTGCGACAACACGGTCAGCTTATCGCCAGCACCGGTTTCGGACAAAGGCGCGCGAATAGCCGCCAAAAGCGAACGAGGCAATGAGTCGCCGGTCAATGCTGCCGGAACCGAGTTACCTTCGGCATCTGTCGATGGCTTGGTCAGGGAAGTCACGGCCTTCGCGATCGCGTTATAAGCATCGACAAATTTCTGGATCGAAGCTTTCAGACCGTCGGTATTGGCAGCAACGGTGACGGTCGTCGGGCCGGTATCGGCAACGACTAACGTCATACTCAAGCCTGAGACCACGTTATCCAACTTGTTGGTCGGACTGGTCATCGCCAGGCCGTCGACGCTGAACTCGGCATCCTGTGCGAACACCAGAGAACCTGAAGAAGTCGCGGTGGGGGGGGTAGCCATCGCTACAGAGCCGTCAGCCGCAAGACTGGCAACACCGCTGAGGGAAATATCGTTACCCGCACCAGTTTTAGTCGAGCCCACCACAAGACGTGAACCAAAACTGTCGGTCACGATGTTGGCGGTCAGACCGCTGGAGGAGTATTTGCTGTTGATAGCGTCCCGAACCGACTGCAGCGTCGAATCAGCAGGGATATCAAGGGTGTAATCCGTACCGCCCTGGCTGATGGTCAGCGTACCGGTCTCCACCGCACTGGAAGCGCCACCGGCGAAAGCAGCCGTGGCAACTTTTGAGGAGGTTGCCAGCTGAGTGACTTTGACCGAGTAGATACCACTTACCGCCGAATTCCCGGCTGTCACCGTCAGCGCACTGGTATTGGCCGAAGTAGCGGAAACACCGGTGAATTGAGGCGTGGTGGTGCTGCCCAGGCTTTCAAGCGCGGACTGGAAGGTAGCCAACAGTGACTTCAGGGTGCCGATCCCCGAAATATTGGCGGTATTGGTCTTGGTGGCACGGTCAATCTGACCTTGCTTGGCTGCTTTGTCAGAATCCACCAATGCCTTGACGATAGCACCGGTATCAAGGCCAGAGCCTAAACCCAAGCCAGGTAGAATTGGACTTGCCATGTGGGACTCCCTTCAGTGTGCCGCCGGTCTTTTGACCTTTAAAACGTCAAAAGAACCAAACAACAAAAT
This sequence comes from Pseudomonas sp. P105, assembly GCF_032614175.1. Classification (NCBI taxonomy): domain Bacteria; kingdom Pseudomonadati; phylum Pseudomonadota; class Gammaproteobacteria; order Pseudomonadales; family Pseudomonadaceae; genus Pseudomonas; species Pseudomonas sp. P105. Next base: position 1,712,439 of record NZ_CP126693.1, on the reverse strand, counting down.
TCGTGCCAGCTATCAGGCTTGTGCGCTGAACAACAGGCTGCTTGCATCATTCAAACTGTTCGCCAGTTTGAGCACTTCTTCGTTAGGGATCTGGCGAATCACTTCACCGGAACCACTGGCAATCACTTTGACGACCACTTTGCCTGAAGGCTCATCGATTGAGAACTCCAGGTTGCGCTTGACCGACTGAACAAAGGTTTCGATCTCCTGAACCGCTCTCTTCAGCTTTTCCTGCTCGGCCTCAGCGTCTTTTGGCTCATCCTTGACCGGTACCACGGTGGCAGCATCGGCTCGAGGCTTCTCCACTGGCTTGTCGGCAAATGTCGTCGCCGGCTTCGCAGCTGGATAAGACAAGTTCAGCTTCACGCTCATATCCATGTCCATCACCTCTTGAACGGAAAAAGCGAGAGAGTACGCAAGCGCACTCCCCCGCTAAAACTCATCCGACTATTACTGAAGCAGCTTCAGTACAGCGGATGGCAGTTGGTTGGCCTGGGCCAGAACCGAAGTGGAAGCCTGTTGCAGAGTCTGCTGCTTGGTCAGCTGGGCAGTTTCAGCAGCGAAGTCGGTGTCTTGTACACGACCCAGTGCAGCGGCGGCGTTTTCGTTGACGTTCTGCAGGTTGGAGATGGTGCTGGTCAGACGGTTTTGTGCAGCACCGAGGTCAGCACGGCTGGAGTTGATGGTTGCCAGAGCAGCGTCGATTGCATCGATTGCAGCAGCGGTGCTGGCTTCGGCCGTGGCGCTGTCGTTACCGGTAATGGCGATGGCAGCAGAGTCAACGCTCAAGGTTGCAGCGTCGAAGCCGCTATCCAGGGTCAGAGTGATCTGGTTGGTAGCACCAGTGTTGGAGCCGACCTGGAAAGTCATGGTGCCAGCGGAACCGTCGATCAGGTTCTTGCCGTTCAGGTTGGTCGACTCGGCGATACGGGTCAGTTCGTCCGACATCTGAGCAAATTCTTTGTTCAGAGCGTCACGGTCAGCAGTACCGTTGGAGTCGTTTCGAGCCTGGACAGCCAGTTCACGCATACGCTGCAGGATGTTGGTGGATTCCTGCAGAGCGCCTTCAGCGGTCTGAGCGATGGAGATACCGTCGTTGGCGTTTTTGATCGCAACAGTCTGACCGCGGATTTGCGAAGTCATACGGGTAGCGATCTGCAGGCCGGCGGCGTCATCTTTGGCGCTGTTGATTTTCAGGCCGGAAGACAGACGGGTCATCGAAGTGGAGAGAGCATCGGAAGCCCGGTTCAGGTTCTTCTGAACGTTCAACGATGTGACGTTGGTGTTTACTGTTAAAGCCATGACGAATTCCTCGTTGGTTGGGTACTGCGGCTTCCGGCCCTGGCAACCGCCGGGTGTGGCCTAGAGAACCTTCGTAATAGTTATCGTCGTAATCGGAACTTGCTTTAGCTGTTTTTTCAAATAATTTGCCATCAGGGTGCCACCCCTCCTAAATCAAGGACTTGGCAGTGCTCAGAAGGTAAAAAAGTGACGTCAGGGAAATGCCGGAGCCGCCATTCGTCCAGACAGCGATCCTAGCGGAGGGGAAAAAGACTTAAACCGCCTGACCAGCGGTCAATAGCTCAACCAACTCGAACTCCAGATAGTCCGCCAGCGAAAGCCAGTTCTGAGCCTGCTGATCGTTGAACATCAAGCCAAGCAAACCGCCCCACGATGACTGGACATCGCCTGGCATAAGCTCGACAAAAGGCTGGGCCGCCTCGACCACTGCAACCATCGCCAGCCCCGCCTCGACATCGCGGCCAAGACGAAACAGCCGAGCACACCTGCGCGCGTCTTCGATGACCACCTCAAGGCCGCTCATCGCACAAACTCCGGATGAAAAGCAGTACCCACGATCATCGCTCCATCTCGACTGCTGTTATAAAAGCGCACCTGAGGGTGCTTGGCGACAAATCGCTCCAGCTCACACAAATAGCTACGGAAGTTGAGCTGAGTCTTGACCCGCCGGCCATGGCCATCAAGCACCCAGTGCCTGGATGCGTCCAACTGAGGCCCCAGGTCGCCGTCGCCCCAACCCGCATGGGTCTTGTCATGGGGAAAAGCGAAATCGGCTCCGAACAAAGTGACCTGCGTCGCACCCATCCTGACGGCCAGGTCCACGGCCGGATGAATCACGCTGCCACCTACGTACAGCTCGCCCCGAGGCAGTTGCTGGCGCATTTGATGATAGACAGGGCTGGCGGAATAACCGGCATAACGGCGACCCTGCCAGGCTTCAATCACCGATGGATCCGCCATTGGCAGGTAAACCAGGGCAATGTCGCCGGTGTCTTCGGGCGGAAGGTGGCGCGCCGAAATGCGTTGATCAATGCTGACCACGATATCCGGTCGGATGCCTTGGGTGATCAAGGGCCGATAGGCCGTATCGACACAGATCAACAGCGGCCGCTCGGCTTGGCTATTCAAGCCGCGCAGCCTCTCGAAATGTTGCTCAAGGCTGGGACCGGTGGCAACGACGAACGCCTCACGCCCCTTGAACGCGCCGAACAGCTCGGCAACATCGCGGTCGTCCCGCACGAGATTGAATGTCGATTGCAGCCGCTCGACGATCTCGGGGGCTTGGGGATCGAACTCCCGATTAGTGAAGTCCAGATGAATTTCGCTGATCAGGCGATCACGAATCTTGGCACTGTAATCATCGGCCAGTACGAGCTCGGTGGGGAGCGCGAAGAATGGCAACTGGATTTCCGCCAGATCGCCCGCGTAGAGCAACACCACCCTGGAATCGGCAAGCCATGGCATCTGATCCAGTACCTGCAGTACCAGGGAAAACACCGCGCCGTTGAGAACATGAACATACAACCGCTCGAGCCCTGCCCGCTCCAGCAAGCGGTTTTGCAGGTCGCCCAACCCGGTGCCGTAGACATGCACCATGGTGGCGTCCTGCGGCAGACTGGTCGCTTGCAGTTCAGCTTCGGCGAGACGGTCATGCCGACTGGTCAGTTGGATGCCGTTGATGCTCAGGGTCGAACCCAGGCCCTCCACCAGATCGGCCTGCAACTCACCGGCATTCTCCAGCAGCAACCGCTGGGCCACGGCCGGCCAGCGTTGCTCGATCACCTGGAAATTGCGCTCAAAGAACTCGCTCATGGCGTCTCGCTTTTCCATCAGGCAAAAAAATAGCGTTCAAGGTTACACCTTGGACGCTATTTTTTGTGCTCGGGCATTAACGGCTCAAGGACGATAAATGATCGCCGACCCCCAGGACAGGCCCACGCCAAAACCACTTAACGCCACGCGTTTCCAGTCGGAATCGAGCACGTGCTTTTCCAGCAGCAATGGAATGCTCGACGACACGGTGTTCCCGGTCTCGACCATATCCTTGATGAACTTCTCCGGCTCGCCTTCGAAACGCCGCGCCACCGCATCGACAATCGCCGCACTGCCCTGGTGAATGCAGAACGCATCGATGTCGCTGGCTTGCAGATCGGAATCGGCGAGCAACTCATGCAAATGAGCCGGAACCTTGATCAAGGCGAAATTGAACACTTGGCGACCGTTCATGAAGAACACCCCGTCGCTGACCTTCAGGTGCGGCGCACCGGAACCGTCGGTGCCGAACTTGGCCTTGCCCAGGTGCCACGGTGCATCCTCGCCCATCCAGGTAGCGGTAGCGGCGTCGCCAAACAACATCGTGGTGTTGCGATCTTCTGGATCAACGATTTTCGAATACGGGTCCGCCGTTATCAGCAGGCCATTCTTCAGGCCGGCGGCTTCCATGAAGCCCTTGATGGCGTAGATGCCATAGACATAACCCGAGCAGCCCAGGGAAATATCAAACGCCGCCACGGTGGTCGGCAAACCGAGCTTGTCCTGAACGATGGCCGCCGTATGAGGCAAGCCTTCTTCGTCGCCGTTCTGGGTAACGACGATCAGTACATCGACAGATTCGCGCTTCAGGCCGGGATTGTTGGCAAACAGCGCATTGGCCGCTTCTACACACAGGTCCGAGGTTTCCTGCCCGTCATCCTTGCGCGGCAAGAAGGCGGAACCGATCTTGCCCAGGATGAATTCTTCATCCTTGTCGAACTTCGCACCTTGTGCGTAATTATCCACGCCGGCTACAGGAACGTAGCTCGCAATGCCTTTTATGCCAATCATTACGGCTTCCCAATTAAAAACAGCCCAATACCACCGCTCGCAAGGATTCGAGGGGCGCCGACAAACGGGAAGTGTAAAGGGCTATCACTGGGCCTGATAAGGGCCAGGCGCCATCTTCCCGGTCAATACAATACAGTGAAGATGCGCGTTATGACTCACAGGTCACGCGATTTTACTGATTAGCTCGATCACAAAGCTATTCAACCAGTGCCCAGGCCAGGGGTGTACCCCGCGCGATCGCCTGGCGCGCGTGCCGGCCCATCACGGCGTCCGCATGCTTGGGAGCCAGTCCCAGGCCCGGGCGGATGGCCCGCAGGTTCTGCGGTGTAAACGCATCACCAGGGTTCATGTCTTGCGTCACGTACAGCGAACGACGATAGACCAGCGACTTGCGCTCAGCCTCCGTCACGCCATAGTGCACCTGCCCAAGCGCCTGCCAGGCGCGCTCGGTTTCGATCACCAGCGCCGCGAGTTCCGCCGGTTCCAGCGAGAAACTGGCGTCCACTCCGCCGGCGGCGCGGTCAAGAGTGAAATGTTTTTCCACCACGGTCGCGCCCAACGCCACGGCGGCGACAGACACCCCGACGCCCATGGAATGGTCCGACAAGCCCACCTCACAGCCGAACAATTCTCGCAAATGAGCAATGGTGCGCACGTTGCTGTTGGCCGGCGTGGCTGGATAGGTGCTGGTGCATTTGAGCAGCACCAGATCCTTGCAGCCGGCTTGGCGGGCGGCACGCACGGTTTCGTCGAGTTCTGCGATGCTGGCCATGCCGGTGGAAATGATCAACGGCTTGCCGGTGGCGGCGACCCGACGGATCAGCGGCAGGTCCGTGTTTTCGAAACTGGCGATCTTGTAGGCCGGCACCTCCAGACTCTCGAGGAAATCCACGGCTGTCTCGTCAAACGGCGTCGAGAACGCCAGCATGCCCAGCGCCTTGGCCCGGGCGAAAATTGGCGCATGCCATTCCCACGGTGTATGAGCCTTTTCGTACAAGTCATAAAGCGAGGTCCCGGCCCACAAACTATTGGGGTCCTTGATAAAGAACTCACCTTCGCTCAAATCCAGCGTCATGGTATCGGCGGTGTAGGTTTGAAGCTTCAAGGCGTGGGCACCGGCCCGGGCGGCGGCCTCGACGATCTGCAACGCCACCTCCAGGGACTGGTTATGGTTGCCGCTCATTTCGGCTATGATGAACGGTGGCACCTGCGACCCGATGCTGCGGTGGCCGATCTTGAAACTACTCATGGGGGTGATCCTTCAATACACGCGTAAACACGCAGGTACTTTGAATAAAACCGGCCTGCCGAAACAGGTTCAGGGATGCTTGATTACCGGGCAGTATTTGCGCGGTGAGAGTCCGCAGTTGAGGCCAATGGGCGCTGGCAAAGGCTTCGCCATGGGCCAGCAGCGCCCTGCCCCACCCCAGCCCCAGGCGACTTTCGAACAGATAAATCGACACCAGCGCCTCGGTGCCTTGCAAGTCATAACGTAACGCGCCCACGGGCCCGTCCGTGGTTTCACCGATCAGCAACAGGCGCTGTGCGTTCACCAGGCTTGCTTGCAGCCATTGGCAATGGCCGTCCCAGTCAATGATCGACGTATCCAGCGATACGCGGCGCACGGCCTCGGCGTTACGTCCGTCAAAAAGCAGCCGGGCGTCGGCTTGCGTGGCCGGGCGAATCCGCAGCAAAGCACCGGCCAGCGTCGCTGCGACCCTTTTTGCGCCCAAGCCATCGACCAATTGCCGTGAGCGCTGGGCCAAACTACAGCGCATGCCGTGATTGTCCGCAACGAACCCGATGGCTTGGCGCAACTGCTCGATGCTGACCGTCTCCCGAGGTCCGAGATAAACGTGTGCGCCGAACGTCGCCATCACCTCGCCATTGGCCTGCTGATTGTTCGACACCGCAATGCAAATCGTAGGCAGGCCCATGGCGGCGCGCTCCCAACTGGTACCTCCACCGGCGCCGACGAACAGGTCCGCCTCGAACATGAGCTGATGAAAGTTGCGCACGAAACTGTGCAACCGCCAGCGCGGCCGAGTCGCCACCATCGCCTGCATCTGAGCCCAGGCCGGGTTGTCGGCACCGGCGACAAAATCGACGTCAAGATCATCAAAATCCGCCAGCGCTTGCATGGCGTGATGGGTTTGCATCGCGGCATCAAACCCGCCGAAGTTGACCAGTACCCGTCTGACATTGGGTTTTGGCTCAATCGCCCGACCACAAAACTCATCACGTAACAACGCGTACCGCGGCCCGAGCAGTGTCTGGCAGTGCTCGGGTAATAGCCCTGCGTACGCGTCCCGGGTGCCGGACAGGTTCTGATTGAGCAGTAGATCGACGCTATAGGTGCGTGTTGCCAGGTCGTCCAGGGCCATGATCCGGGGCGCAAAGCGCCGTGCGGCGGTTTGCCAATGATGGTCCAGGCCATAATGGTCGACGATGATCCAGTCGAAACGCTGCTGAGCGCGCAAGGCCTGTTCCAACGCAGTGATATCCGCCTGCCAGGGCAGCAACGACTCGATCGCCTGCAGCGGGTCCTCGCCGGGATAAAGATCCGGCAAGGCAAATGTTTCGAAGCCCTCGGTTTCTAGTGCCTGTAATCGATGCCCTGACAGCGAGCGACAGGCAAACGCGACGTGTGCCCCCTGCCCGCGCAGCACGCGAGCCAGCGTCAGGCAGCGAGCAATGTGCCCGCTGCCAATGGTTGGCGAGGCGTCCGCGCGAATCAGCACCCTCATTGCAGTTCCCCGCCTGCTTTCAAGGCGGCGTAGAGGTATTCGGCCCGCTTCCAGTCTTCAGGGGTATCGATGTCCTGCACCAGATGGCGGGGCAGGATCACCGGCAGGCTGTTGGGGGAAAACAGCACGTCACCCCGCAACCAGGCCTCCCGACGCCCCCAATAAAACTGGCCGGCATCCTGGAAAGCTTCCTGCAGGTCCTGAGAGCGAGTGTCGCGAAACTGCGGATAAAGCGGGGTCAGCGCGCCCTGCTCATCCAGGGTCAAGGCCCGTTGTACGGGAAAACCAAAACCGGTCACTGAAAACGCGAACGACTTGTCGGGGTGCTCGCGTAACAACTCAAATCCCTCACGCAGGAACCGCGCCTGCAACAGCGGCGCGGTGGCATAGATACAACAGGCGAAATCGAACGACCGCTCGCGCAACTCGCCCACCGCATGGGCGATCACCACTGCCGTCCCGGTGAAATCATCAGCCAGCGCGCCCGGACGCATGAACGGTACCCGCGCGCCATGAACCTGCGCTAGCTCGGCGATTTCTTCGTCGTCGGTGCTGACAATCACCTCATCGAACAGCCGCGAGGCCAGGGCCGTGCGAATCGAGTGGACAATAATCGGCACGTCAGCGAACAGCTTCAAGTTCTTGCGAGCGATCCGCTTGCTGCCGCCCCGGGCGGGAATGATCGCGATGGCGTTCACCTCGTTACTCCTCAAGCAATCGGCGCAGTTGCTCGACCACATAGTCCTGCTGTTCATCACTGAGGGAAGGAAACATGGGCAAGCTGATGGCTTCGCTGTAATAACGTTCGGCCTGGGGAAAATCACCTGTGGCGAATCCCAGGTCACGGTAATAAGGTTGCAAATGAACCGGAATGTAATGCAGGTTTACGCCAATCCCGGCCGCGCGCAAGCCCTCGAATACCTGAAGGTGGCTGAGGGTGATGCCGTCAAGTTGCAGGCGCACCACATACAAATGCCAGGCCGATTCCGCCTCGGGCTGTAAGCCGGGCAAGGTCAATGGCAAACCGCCCAGCAAACGACGGTATCGCGCTGCCAGCTCACGGCGCCGTGCGATAAACCCATCCAGCTTGTTCAACTGCGAGAGCCCCAGCGCGGCCTGCAGGTCTGTCATGCGGTAATTGAAACCCAACTCGACTTGCTGGTAATACCACGGCCCATGGCTGGGCTCGGTCATTTGGCCGGCCTCGCGGGTCATTCCGTGGCTGCGCAGGCGTTGCAGGCGCTGTGCCAGGTCCGGGCGATTGGTCAGGACCATGCCGCCTTCGGCGCTGGTGATGATTTTCACTGGGTGAAAACTGAACACGGTCATGTCCGCGAACTCGCCACAGCCCACCGGTCGACCCGCATAAGACGCACCCACGGCATGGGAAGCATCCTCGATCACTGTGAAACCGTATCGCTCCGATAGCTGGCCGATTCTGCGCATGTCACAGCTTTGCCCCGAGAACGCCACCGCTACCAACACCTTGGGCAGCGCCCCATCGCGCTCGGCCTCTTCAAGTTTTGTGGTAAGGGCATCGGCATCGAGATTCCAGGTCAGCGGATCGATATCGACAAAATCGACCTGCGCACCGCAATAACGCCCGCAGTTGGCCGAGGCCAAGAAGGTATTGGGGGTGGTCCATAAACGATCACCTGGCCCCAGCCCCGCCGCCACGCAGGCAATGTGCAGCGCAGCGGTCGCATTGCACACCGCCACGGCGTGATCGGCCTGGCAACGAAGGGCCATGGCCTGTTCGAAACGCTCAAGCGCCGGCCCCTGGGTCAGCCAATCGGAGCGCAATACCGCGACCACCGCATCGATGTCAGCTTGATCGAGGCTTTGCCGCCCGTAGGGAATCATGTCGGCAACCGGGCATGAAGGTCGGCAATCTGATCCACCGACAAAAAGTGCGGATTGGTGTCGGAGCGATATTCAAAGTCCTCCGCCACAGGCTTGCCGCACTCCCCCAGATTGTCCAGCGCGAAATCCACATCCACGCTGGTGAAGCGAATCGACGGCTGGATGGTGTAGTGATCGGCAAACTCGATGGTCATGCGCGCGTCATCGAGCGGCACCATTAGCTCATGGAGTTTTTCGCCAGGACGAATTCCAACGTTCTTGTGAGGCAAATGCCCAGCCATGCCCAACGCCAGATCGACGATACGAATCGACGGAATCTTTGGCACGAATACTTCACCGCCGTGCATGCGGGCAAAGCTGTCGAGCACAAACTGCACGCCGTGGTCGAGGGTGATCCAGAAGCGGGTCATGCGTTCATCGGTAATCGGCAGCTGCGTCGCACCCTCTGCGATCAACTTGCTGAAGAACGGCACCACCGAGCCTCGCGAACCGGCGACATTGCCATAGCGCACCACGGCGAACCGGGTCTGCTGTTCACCCGCGATATTGTTGGCCGCCACGAACAGTTTGTCCGACAGCAACTTGGTCGCGCCGTACAGGTTGATTGGACTGGCCGCTTTGTCGGTGGACAGCGCAACAACTTTTTTCACACCGTTATCGATGGCCGCCGCAATGATGTTCTCGGCGCCATTGACGTTGGTGCGAATGCATTCGGTGGGATTGTATTCCGCCGCCGGCACCTGTTTGAGGGCGGCCGCGTGCACCACGTAGTCAATCCCACGCATAGCCTGGCGCAAACGGTCGGCGTCACGCACGTCCCCCAAGAAATAACGCATGCACGGGGCATTGAAGGTTTGTTGCATCTCGTACTGCTTGAGTTCGTCACGAGAAAACACCACCACCCGCTTGGGCTGGTACTGCTCCAGCAACCGGCGGATGAAATTGCGCCCGAACGAACCGGTGCCGCCTGAGATGAAAATCGATTTGCCGTTGAACATACCTGATTCCTTTTGCCTGGCAGGCTTATGCGAGCAACCGCGACCAATCGACAGCCGTAGCAGTGCCCAGCGCAAAGCCGGTGCCGGTCAAGGCCAAATTGGGGTTACGGGCCGGGTCGTGTTCAAAGCGCGCCTGCCATTTGTCCTGCAGAGCGCCGGCAGCCTGTGGCGCTTGGGCGAATGTGCCGGGGTGCAGCATCTGGGCCTGAGGGGTCCAGACGGTGAGATAACCCGCATCGGCCGCTTTCAGGCACAGATCGACATCGGCTAACGCGTCAGCGAAGTGCTCCTCGTCCAGGCCGTCCACGGCTTCGAACAGCTCCTTGCGGATCATCAGGCAAGCGCCCGACACCGCCGAGTAGCTCTGCTCCACCTGATGACCGTTGAGGTAGCCCTTGGCGTCCTTGCGTTCGCCAACAAACACCGAGCCCACCTGGCCGTCGGGTTTAAGCACCAGACCGGCCTGGGTGGTGACACCGCGGATGTCCATCTGTTTGCTGCCGACGATCCCCACTTCAGGCCGCTGGGCCTGGTTGAGCAGACTGTCGAGCCAGTTGGCATTGATCACTTGCACCTGGGCCGACAGCAGCACCAGATAGTCACCTTTGGCCTGGCCGCTGGCCCAGTTGTACAACGCCGAAGTACTCAAGCGCCGGTCGCTGCGCAGGATGCTAATCCGGTCGCCCTTGCCTTCCAGGCTATCCAGCCACTGGATCAGGTCTTCGGATTGGCTGTGATTGTCGGCAATCACGATTTCATGACGATGGTAGCGGGTACGCTGCAGCACGCTGACCAACGCCTGTTGGATGTGTTCGAAGTTGTCGCGGCTCTCAAGGATGATCGACACCAGCGGCCGTTCGGCGTGCTGGTAATCGATCTGGTAGGTCAGCGGCTGGGCCGAAGTGACCTGGGCGCGATAACCCCGGGCAGTCAAGTGACGGGTCAACACCTGACGCTCTTGAGGGTTTTCTTCCTGCGTCGGGGCGTTGCAGATCAACAACGGCTCGGCCAGATGCGCCAGGCCACTGAGCCCTTCGTCCTCGATCAGACGCAACAGCAGGTCCAGTTCCAGGGCCTGGGTGTATTGCGCGGTAAAACCACCGACTTGGGTCAGCACTTCACGGCGAATCAGCCAGTGCCGCGCCATCAACGAAGGCACCGATTGCAACAGATCAAGGTTGACCCCCGGACGGAATACGTCGGTGAGGCCGCCATCGGCCTTGCGCTGGATTTCATCCATGGCCACCGCGCGCACGCCCTCGGCACCGATCAGTTCGAGGCTGGCGCGCAGCAGGCCGCTTTGGGTGAACTGGTCACCGGCTTCGGCCAGCAACAGCCAGTCGGCGGTGGATTGCCCGACGATCTGATTGATGCGCTCGACGTAATTGGCGGTGCTGACTTTGACGAAGTGCACGGTGTCACGCGCGGTGGTGGTCGCCGGCAAGTCACCCGTGGTGAACACCACGACGTTGAATGCTTTGCAATGGCCATTGACCAGGCTGTCGAAGGTAGCCTGCAACTTGAACATGTCAGCGTCCAGATCCAGCAACAGGATGCCAAACCGCGGCCCGCCCTGATGTTCGGCCAGGTGGGCGGCGATGGACTTGAGTTGCTGTTCATCAGGGTTACGTGCTTCAAGCCAGCTCAACAAGCGGCCGGAGTGCATGTTCTCCAGTAGCTGACGATCCTGCTGTCCCGGCACCGAGTCCAGACGCTCGAGCCAGGCCTGCAATTTCACCGCCTCTTCAGGCTCGTCGCTGTTCTTCAACGACTCGGCCAGGCGCTTGACCACGGTACGGTTGAACGCATAAAGACCTTGGGCTTCCCACAAGCGGCTGCGTATCGTGCGTTCGTTGTCGTTGGGTTGCACCTGCATCAATTCGTACTGGCGCAGCAGGATGCCTTCCAGTTGCTGAAGCTGAAGGCGACCGGCCGGCATTGCATGCAGCAGGAATTCAAACTGGGTCAGCAGATCGAAAACCCTCTGATTATAAAATGGCATTTCGACAAACTGCTGTGGGCCAAACGAACGTATCGGCTCGCCCCCTGCTTCCAGCCAGGCCGAACGAATGATCTGTGTACCTTTGAGTGAGCGCCCCTGCTGCAAGCAGTCAGCCATGGCCGCAAAACTGTCCAAAGCAATCTGTTTGATACGCTCCGGAGCCTGCTCGGTAAGCTGGGTAGGCACGGATGCCAGGAACTCGGCGAACTGTTCACGCTCGGCAACGCTTTTGGCATCCTTGAAGGTGAGCACAGTCAACACATTGGTGTTGTGCTCGGAACCGCCGTAGTTGAGTTCGCGCACGGCGAACGGAATCGGCAGGATCCGCGCCTTGGCGCACGCCAGCAAGTAAAAGGTATGACCGATTTCCTGCCATTCGAAACTGGTGCCTGGCGGCAGCATGCCGTACCACTGCTGCAGCAGGTCGGTGCGGGTCACGGCGTAGAACGGCGGAAGGAACTGATCCATGAAGCGAATCACACGGTCCTCGGCCAGTTCGCTGTTGTAGTCCTCATGCACCTTGCGATCACGGCGGAAATAGCAGACTTCTGTGGCGCAGGACAAATACATGATCCCGTAGCCATGGCACAGGCCATAGTCAGGGTTGGCTTCGAGGAACTCCACCGATTCGGTCAAGGCATCGTGCAGCAGGAAATCGTCATCGGCGGCGAACACCATGTAGGGCGTCGTGACCTGATTGACGCCGTACACCAGCTTGTCTTGCAGCCCCTTGTAGGTGAACTGAGGCAAGTGCCGGTAATCGACCGAGGGAAAGTCCCGGGCAATTTGCTCATCGCGCTCGACCGATGAATCAAGCACCAGCACCGAACATGGATAACCGCTGTAGTAATGCAATGTCCGGCGCAGGAACGCACTGCGGTTGTGGGAGATCACCACCACTGTGAACCGCTCGTTCAGCGGTGCCACGTTGCTTTGAGCATTGTTTCGAACCTGCATATTTCCTGTCCCCACAACCTGCCAGACGCCAATGATTTGATACGGATGAATTAACGAACCCGGCGCAGATAGCCATCCGGTGCGACGGTGATCAGCAGCTTGTTCTGCAACTGCCGGTCAATTTCGAAATCGCCATTTTCCTCGAGGTATTTCCACACCGCGGTTTTCGGGTTGTCGCCCGGGCCCCATGGACGATCCGGGAAAAAGTCCGCCGGCATGTCCTCGACCACGGTGTCCATCACCACGCAATAGCTGCCTACCGAAACCAGCGGCGCGTACAGACGCAGTTCTTCGAGCACATGGTCGTGGGTGTGGTTGGAATCGAGCACCAGGATGACTTTCTTGCCTTTGGCCGCTGCATGGACCTGCTCGGCGATAGCCGCATCGATGCTCGAACCCTCGATCATCGAGATGCGTTTGCTCATCGGGTGGTTTTCGATGGCTTCACGGTTATGGGGGCGGATATCCAGGTCGATGCCCAGCACTTCACCATGGCCTTGCAGTTCCAGCAACGAGGCGTAGTAGATGATCGAACCGCCGTGGGCGATGCCGCACTCGATGATCAGGTCAGGCTTGATCTGCCAGATCAGTTCCTGCATGGCCATCATGTCCTGCGGCAACTGGATGATGGGGCGGCCCATCCAGGAAAAATGGTAGCTGTACTTGTGACGGGCCGATTCGTTGAAAAACTCCTTGGCCAGCGCAACGACTTTCTTGTCTTGGCCTTGAGCTGAAATCTCAGCCTGGCATTGGGCTTCGAAAGTTTTATGAAGAGTATTGTCGGTCATGTTCGAATCTCGCGGTTATTGGAACGAAGCGCTGTCAACGGCGTGATAGACGTATCGCCCACCGGTCATCCGCTTGATCTCTTCGAAGTAATTGGAATTCATCACAAACAGATTGGCGCCTTCGGGCAAGGTGTCCATCGCCTCCTGGGGGGAGGACACTCGCACACCACTCAGAGGCAAGTAGCGCCCCTGCTTGGTTGGATTGATATCCACCACGCGATCCACTGCCACGCCTGCACGTTGCAGCGCTAATGAATAGATCACGCCTTTGGAGGAAGCGCCCCAGATCGCCGAACCTTGCTCAGGCGCGCCCCGGATGATCTGCACGGCACGGTCTAGGCTGGCGGTGAAGTTTTCCGGCAGCATCAGCGACTGTGGTGCCTCGGCGGGTGTGCTGCGTAAAGTGGAAAGATCCGCAACGATGTAAAGGTATTGGCCGCCGAACAAATGCCCCGCCTCGTGCACCGTCCCGAACATTGCGCGCAAATCGGCTAGGCGGAAGTAATTCACGTGCTCGTAGAACACATCGAACCAGGCTCTGTGCTCGACAATCCAGTCGAAACACGGCACTTCGATATAAATATGTCCGCCCTGGTTGGCAGCGACGATTTCAGCCAGAAAACCAACCGGATTGCTGATGTGCTCCAGCACATGGCGCAACACAATGGCATCAGCCGCCATCCCCAACTCCCGACTGAAGGGAGCCTTGATCACATCAGGGTTGTCACCTTCATAGGAAGGATCGATCCCGGTGATGGCGTAGCCCATGCCTCGCAGCATCTCGAGGAAATAACCTTTGCCGCAGCCAACTTCAATCAGGCTTTTGTCTTTGAAATGTCGCGCCAGGATCGCTTCGACGTCATTCAGGTGCTGTTGAAACTGCACTGAGTGGGCCTGCTCGTTTTGATAGTCGACGTCATAACTGAGTTTGCTCGCGTCGAATGCCTGATTGAAGATCAGACCGCTCTGGCTGTCCTGCACCAGCACGATATCCGCGCTGGCCGACGCCTGAGCCTGTTCGGCAGTGGCAAATGTGCGGTTCTGCAGAATCGGCAGTCCGCTCGCCCGATACAGTTCATGCTGCATGATCTTCTCTCCTGAGCTGCGAAATCCGCTGGGCATCACCCCAAAACGCCATGGGCTCATGCCCCGAGTACCCGTAGTGCCCCAGGTTCAAGGCGATGGCCGACTGGCGCTCACGCACTCGCTGTTCAACCAGAGCCCGCACCGACACCGGATGACCACTGCAACAGTTGATCACCCCATCGACATCGCGCCGCGCAATCAGCGAGGCCAATTGAGAAGCGGCTTGTCCGATTTCCAGGTAATCGCGCAGCTGGTCGCCCGCAGACATGTTGAACTGCGCATCACCTTCGTTGATCGCCCGATCGAGACTGGCCAACAGACTGTTAGGGTTCTGTCCCTCGCCGTGCAAATAAAACAGGCGTGCCCACTGCAACGTAAAGGCGCGCTCGCGCTGCAAGGCTTCAAGGAACCGGTGCAAAGTATGTTTCGCCAGGCCATACGGCGTGCAAGGCTGTGCGATCACCGTCTCGCTCAATGGGCCACTTTGCAGCCCGTATTCGAAACAGGTACCGGTGACCAGCACATGGCTGACACCAGCCTCGATCACGCGCTTGAGAAACGCGTAGTCCAAAGGCAAGGTTCGCTCGAAATGGAACAGCGCCTGATAGTTCGGCAGGCCTGGCCAAGCCAGATGCGCGATGGCCTCGACCCCGTCAGTCAGAGCGGCCACGTCCAGGTCCGGTGCGTGGATGTCTGCCGTGCGGAACTCCACATCATCAAACCATGGCATGGCACGCGCGATTTCGACGTTTCGGCCAGAAGCTCGAACCTTGAAGCCTTTAGCGAGTAAAGCACTGACCAGATGCCGACCGACAAAGCCGGTGGCTCCCGTAACCAGTACGGTCGAGGAATGCCCCATTACAGCTCAACTCCACTGAAGTCTTTGTCCAGCAACGGATGACTCGCGTCTTTGGCCGACAGGTTTTTAACCGGCAACGGCCAGGGTATAGACAGTGCAGGGTCAATCACCGAAAGGCCGGCTTCATGATCCGGAGCGTAGTCAGCATCGGTCAGGTACAGCACTTCAGCGTCATCGGTCAGGGCTTGGAAACCATGAGCGAAACCGGCAGGAATCAACAAACTGCGGCCGTCATCGGCTCGCAGCTCCTCGGCATGCCACTGCAGGTAGGTTGGGGATTGCGGCCGCAAGTCGACCACCACGTCCCATACCGCGCCCCGGACGCAAGTAATCAGCTTGGACTCTGCATATCCGGGCTTTTGGTAGTGCAGACCGCGAACGCTACCTTTTTCGACCGTACGTGAATGGTTGATCTGGCGAATAGCGAATGGACGTCCCTGAAGCGTGAGGCGGGACTGACAAAACAATCGGGCAAAACGCCCCCGATCATCGCAGAAGACTTTTTGCCGGATCAGATATAAGCCTTCCAGCGCCAACGCCTGAAGGGTGAAATCAGTCATAACCGACCTCTGTAGAGATTCAATTGATTCAGAGTTATCGCACGCATGTCATCGCCGTTCTGCCACGCCAAATGCCAATCGAGAGTCTGGACAAGACACTGCTGCAACGACCAACGCGGCTGCCAACCCAGCAACTGTCGGGCGCGGCTGCTGTCCAGGCGCAACAGGCCGGCTTCATGCAAATCACTCGCTTCGATCCGCAGGCCCGGCGCCAGCGGCCAGCGTTCGGCGAGCAACTGGACGACTTCGCCGACGCTGCACATGTCGGCCTCGCCGGGGCCAAAGTTCCAGGCACCGGCAAACTCCGGGCCTTGCTCATAGAGGCGCGCGGCCAATTGCAGGTAACCGGCCAACGGCTCCAGGGCGTGCTGCCAGGGGCGTACGGCCTGGGGATAACGCAGCGTCACCGGTTCGTCCGCCGACCAGGCCTTGAGCACGTCTGGAATCAGCCGTTCAGGGGCAAAATCACCGCCACCCAGTACGTTTCCAGCCCGGGCCGTGGCCAGGGCCAGGCCGTGTTCGGCGTAACGATCGGCGGAGAAAAACGAGGCGGCATAAGATTGCGCCAACAACTCGCAGCAGGCCTTACTGCTGCTGTAAGGATCGTGGCCACCCAGGGCTTCGTTTTCGCGGTAGGGCCACAGCCATTCCTGATTGGCGTAGACCTTATCGGTAGTGACCAGAACACAGGCACGCACGCCGCCGATCTGGCGGACCGCTTCGAGCAGGTTCAGGGTGCCCATGACGTTACTGGAATAAGTGCCCAGCGGATCGCGATAACCCTCGCGTACCAATGGTTGAGCCGCCAGGTGCAGGACGATCTGCGGCTGCACGTCGGCGAGCACTTCCAGCAACGCGCCGAGGTCGCGCAAATCACCGCGCCGATCATCGATGCCCTCGCCTACCCGTGCCAGCTCGAACAAGCTGGGCTCGGTGGCCGGATCCAGGGAAAAACCGCTGACCCGAGCGCCCAGGCTTTGCAGCCACAGCGCCAGCCAACTGCCCTTGAAACCGGTGTGGCCGGTGACCAGCACCCGCTTGCCGCGCCAGAACTCCGGGCTCAACCCCATTGTTTCCATGGGGCCTCCCCGCTTTGCCACAGGGCCTCAAGATGATTTTTATCGCGCAGGGTGTCCATCGGGTGCCAGAAACCGTCGTGCTGGAACGCCTGCAGTTGCTGTTCCGTTGCCAACGCTGCCAGCGGCTCGGCCTCCCAGGAAGTCTGGTCGTCAGCGATATAGGGCAGGACCTTCGGCGAGAGGACAAAGAAACCGCCGTTGATCCAGCCACCGTCGCCCCGGGGTTTTTCGGTAAAGCCAAGGACCGTATCACCATTGCGCTCCAGCGCACCGTAACGTCCTGGAGGTTGGACCGCCGTCACCGTGGCGAGCTTGCCGTGCGCCAGGTGAAAATCCACCAGCGCACCGATGTTGAGGTCCGAGACGCCGTCGCCATAGGTAAAGCAAAACGCCTCTTCGTTTTCCAGATAACGCGCCGCCCGACGCAACCGCCCGCCGGTCATGGTCTCTTCGCCCGTGTCGATCAGGGTCACGCGCCACGGCTCGCTGTAGTTCTGGTGAACGTCCATGCGGTTGTTGCACATGTCGAACGTGACATCGGAGGTGTGCAGGAAGTAGTTGGCGAAGAAATCCTTGATGGCGTAGCCCTTGTAGCCCAGGCAAATGACGAAGTCGTGGATTCCATGAGCGGAATACTGCTTCATGATGTGCCAAAGAATTGGCTTGCCACCGATTTCGATCATCGGTTTTGGCTTGAGGTGCGACTCCTCGCTGATCCGCGTGCCGAGACCACCTGCCAAGATAACTGCCTTCATCGTCTCCCCTCTTGTCCATCACCGGGCTCGGCCAAGCGTTGTTTCGCTCTGCGGGCGCGGGGATTACACCTTCGATGCCGATCCGGGCGCCGCGGTATGCCGCAAGCGCTCGTTTTATGGCGATATGAGGGGGGCGTGCAGGAAACGCGCCAGCTCGCCGGAGGGGATTTGAATCAAAACAGGGTTGAATACTGATCTTAGTGGCGAGGGAATTTTATCCCCTCGCCACGGCCTTCCGGCCCAAACAGCTCATGCTCAGTCCGGCAACCAACCCCACAACCAATGCTGCAAGTTGTCGCCACTAAGCATGAAATCACGAAGCACCGCTTCGCGCAGTTCATCGCCCATGCGGTAGCTGGCGTCAGGGTCGGCCAGGTGCATGCGGATCGCCGCGATCCATTCCTCGGTGCTGTTGCTGCGTACCTTGGTACACGGCAGGAAGCCGTCGTAAGCCTTGGTATCGGTGCAGATCACCGGGTAGCCGCAGGCGCCGTATTCCAGCAAGCGCAGGTTGCTCTTGCAGTCGTTGAAGATGTGGAACTCCAGCGGCGCCAGCGCCAGGTCAAGGTTCAGGCTGGCCAGTTTGAACGGGTAAGTCTGCAACCCGACGGAGCCGTGGAACTCATGAATGTAGGGGCGTAACGCGTCCGGGCACATCCCGAAGAACACCCACTCCACCTCATTGGCCAGTTCGCGGACGACGTCGGCAATGATTTCCAGGTCACCGCTGTGGCTGGTCCCGCCGCCCCAGCCAACTCGCGGCTTGGAAGATGTTCCGCGCCGGCTGGTCAACCGGGTCCACGGTTCGGGCGGCAGCATGTTGGGCACTACCCGAATTTCGCTATGCATGCTCGACAAGGCATCGGCCAGCGCCTGGGTCGTCACCACCACCCGGTCACACAAGCCAATTCCCTCGCGCAGCATCTGCTCAGTGTTGACCGGTTTGTTGCGGGCGTGGGTATTTTTCTTGGGGGCACTGACGACGTAGTCATCGAGCTCGAAAATCCGCAAGGCGCCGGAGTACTTCTTCATCCGCAGGATGTCACCGGCAGCGCCTTCGCTGTAGCGTCCCTGCAAAACGATGGTATCCGGGGACAGCCGCTCGATTTCCACGGTCGAAGGCGACTCGTAGGCCACCCGGGCAATCACCCGCCCGCTGGCTTCGAGTTCGGCCAGCGGGGCGGTGACCCGATAGTGGCCGACCGCGGTGGAGTTGACCGGCAGTCCCAGTACCAAGGGCAATGCACGGGTGCAGAACGGATTCCAGTTATTGCGCAGTGACGGTTCCAGACTGAAACTGGAAGCCCCAAGACTCAAGGCAGGACTGTAAGCCGGGTCACGAGCAATCTGCGGCAACCATTTGCGATAGAAAACTTCGCGCTCGCGCTCCTGCAACACTTCTTCCGACTGGGCTGACGATTGTCCGGTCGTATGCATGACGCTGGCGTAGGGTGTCCAGACCACCAGGTAGCCATCTTTACCTGCACGCAAGCACAAATCGACGTCACTGAGGCCCTGGCTGAATGTCGCGTCATCAAGACAACCCAGTTCCTCGAACACCTGCTTGCGCACCATCAGGCAGTCGCTGTTGACCGAACTCCAGTTCTGGGTCGTGTGCAGACGTTGCATGTAGCCACGAGCGGCCGCCGGTTCGCCATAAAACGGTGTTCCCACCGGCCCGGCCAACCCAAGAATTTGCCCACCACCGACAACCGTGCCCTGGGGGCTGAGTATCCTTGCGCCGACCACCGCGACTTCCGGGCGCAGGGCATGGTTGATCATCTCGTCCAACCAGTCACTTTCGCAAATGACAATCTGCGGGCTCAGCAGCACCAGGTAGTCGCCCTGAGCCTGACCCGCGGCAAAGTTACGCACCGAGGCGTCATTGTCGTCACCGGCGTAGCGAAGCACGCGCAGCATGCTCGCGCCCAGCTGCGCCATGTCCTCGAGCCAGCTAAGCATGGCCGAATCCCGGACGCCGCTGTCCACGATCAGGATTTCATAGTGCGTATAGGCAGTGCGCTCGATCAGGCTTTCGCAGCAGCGCTGCAAGGCTGCCAGTGAATCACCCGTGCGCAGGATGATCGACACCAACGGACGGGTGCCGTAGCGGTAGTCGATGCGATTGATCAGCGGCAACACATCCTGGCGAATCTCGTGAGGTGCGCCAATACGCTCCAGGTGAGCGCCGACCATAGGAGCGTTGCCCTCGATCACCTCGGGCCACGACAACCACTGGGCGAAGCTCAGTGTGGATTCAACCTGGATCTCGGCAATGTGTTCGATGGTTTGCGGGCCGGCCTCTTCCACCAGCCGCCAGAGCAGATCGTGAGGCGCCAGCTCACCGCGAGCCGGGTCGAACCCGCCCAGGGTCATGAAGCGTTCACGCTCGAAGGCCAGGGCCCGACCGACGTAGGGATAGGCGCGCATCAGGTCGAGGTTGAAATCAGGCTTGAACACCGGTTCGATGGACTCGCCGTTTACCAGCGCGCCTTCGTCGCTGTAAGCGCAGAGAATTCCGCTCTTGCCCGCCACGCGTTCGGCCAGGATCAACAACGCTGAATCACGGAGGGTATCGCCAGCACGCAGAAGATAGAACCAATGTGCGCCCTCCAACTGCGCAACGATGGCATTGAGTTGCCGCGCCCAGTCGGACTGATAAGGCAACTGCAACACCCGATCATTGACCTCACAACGGGCGTCGGAAAGCACCACGACAGCCTGGGCCGGATAGAGCTGGCCCTCTATGCTGCGCAGCGTGGTCGCCAATGCCACGTCGTCGCCGGCACTGTCGATGACAATCGGCACGATGTTCGGACGCAATGGCCAACTGTCGATGCGCGCAGGCATGACACGCTGCTCGACCTCGCTGAAGCGACGAATCGACAGCCACTCGCGGTAGAACTCGGCATAACTCTCGCTCTGGGCACCTACCCGGCCATTGACGACCGTATTGCGATTGCCCAACACGCGGGTCACACATAATTCCTGCCAGGCGTGAGGCTGATCGGTGACTTTGTCCAGATCAACGCAACGCACCCAGCCAGAGGCCGGAGCCGCTTCACCGTTGCGTGCGGCGAGCATCTGCGCCAACCATTGCCACTCCACTTTCGCAGCCTTGAGCATTTCAGCAGTCTTGCTCAAACGCTCAGGGTACAAGCGCTCGATACTCAAAACCGTATTGAGCGCTGCCAGGTTACCGCGGCGCATCAGACAGACAAACAAGGCAAAGTCGAGGGTGGCAACGAAACCGGCTCCGCCCTGGACCAGCGCTGGCAGCAGCTCGAGCACATCGGCCCGGCGCATCAGGGCGGAACTGAAATTACCAACGAAATTAGTCGGCGTGCTCTCGAAAATCGCCAGCATGTCATCGCCCTTGAGCAGAGCATCGTTCGGCGAGAATCGGCAATTATCGACGCGAGGCGGCAAGATGAAGTTACCGGCGTCACACAACAACCGAAGCGCGAACACAACGCTGACGTCAGCATGATCCATCAACGCCTGGGCCTGCATCGCAATGCTCGGCGCAAACAGCCGATCATCGTCGCACAACACTTTGATGAACTCGCCCCTGGCCTCTTCGACACAACGCAACAGGTTGCCCTGAAGCCCCAGTCGCTGCGGATTTCGCAGATAGCGGATCGGATGGGACGGCTCAGTGAAGGAATCGACTGTCCGGCGAATTTCATCGCCAGGCGAATCGTCGCAAACAACGATTTCGATCTGCTCGTAAGTCTGGGCCAGGGCACTGAGCAGTGCCTGGTCGAAGAACCGGGGGTTGTACGCAGGAATGACAATACTGACGAGGGGCAATGGTTTCACGGCGAAAACTCTCGA
Source organism: Pseudomonas sp. P105 (assembly GCF_032614175.1). NCBI lineage: Bacteria > Pseudomonadati > Pseudomonadota > Gammaproteobacteria > Pseudomonadales > Pseudomonadaceae > Pseudomonas > Pseudomonas sp. P105. The sequence goes on along the minus strand of NZ_CP126693.1, from coordinate 1,690,783 downwards.
GCGGCGGGCCCCGACCTTTTCAGGCCGGAGCCCCGGAACCGCTTAAAAAAGACGGTTGGCGGCTCGGTCGATACCGGCTCAGATCTTGTTGAACAGGCCCAGTTGGGTGATCTTGCTGAAAGCCAGTTGCGAGGCTTGCAGCATGGTCTGTTGCAACGTCAAGCGGGTCATCACTTCGGCCGGATCGGAATCGCGGATCGACGATTGGGTCTGGCTATTGGCCAACAACAGGCTCTGGTTCGTGTCGCTTTGGGTTTCCAGAGCCTGACCACGCCCACCTACCGAACTCAAGGCGCTGGACAACTGATCGGTGCCGCTGGCCAGGTTGCCAATACCGGAGGCCAGCGAAGCCTGCAGCTTTTGCAGCGCAATCGGATCGTTGTTGGTTGGCGTGCTCAACGCGGTTTTCAGTTGGTTCACGGTGTCCAGAATGTTCTGGGTCTCGTGAGTATTGACCGCGATGCTGAACTGATCGTCCGCACCGGGCGTACCGTCCAGGGTGAAGCTCACGCCCGAGGCGGTGGCCACGTTGCCGGCCAGGGTGCCGCTGGACACCGGCTGGCTGTTGGCGGTCAACGGCGCGGCGTACAGGTCGAAGTCGGTGGCGCTGGTGAACTTCAATACGGCCGAACCGGTAGGGAAACTGGCGTGATACGCCACCGGGTCGGTGATCTCGCTGCCCGTGACCTGGACGGTGGTCGGGTTGCCCGGGCTGCGGGTCGCGGCAAAGGTGTCCGGCTTGGCGGCCAGGGTGAAGGTATGGCCCGGCAACACGGTATTGGCATCATCACCGGTTTGCAGATTAATGTTCAGGGTCAGTTCCAGACCACGGAACTGCACCGCCTGACCTTTTTTGCTGCTGGGATCAAAAGCGCCGCCCTGGCTGGCTTCGGCGGTGACGTCGTTGCCGCCGGAGTCGGTGATTCTCAGCTGCGTGCCGCTGGTGAATTCAACGGTATACGGTTCGCCGCTGCGGAATTTGCTGTTGTAGCTGACACTGGACGACACCTGACCGTTGGACAGCACCACGCGACCATCGTCCACCGCCGGCGCGGTCATGGTGACCTGGCTGCGGCTGGTGTTGACGGCCTGCTGGAACACTTCCCAGCCGGTGCTGTTGGTGGCCATCGACATGGTATCGCCGACCGGCAGGTCGAGGGTCACCTGGTCACCGTTGTAGCTGTAGCTGCCATCGGTGTTGCGGGTGAACGGGATGGTATCGCCCTTGGAACCGGCGAAAATGTACTTGCCGTTTTCGTCCTTGCTGTTCATCAGGCTGAGCAACTGCTCTTCGATCTGCGCCAGCTCCGAGGCGTTGGCCTGGCGGTCGGCGTCGGTGTAGCCAGCGTTGCCGGCACCGACGGCCAATTCCTTGGCGCGCTGCAGCACGTTGCCAATGCTGGTCATCACCGCTTCAGTGGTGCCCAGCGTCGCCTTGATGGTGTTGGCGTTGGTTTCGTACTGAGCCAGCATCGAGGCCTGTGTGCCCAGTTGCAGCAGACGTGAAGCCCCTACCGGGTCATCAGCAGCGGTATTGACGCGCACCAGGCTGCTGGCCTCTTCGCTGGTCTTGACCACATTGGCGAAGTTTTTCTGATAGTTCGCAGCCGTGGATTCGTAAAACTGGGCGGTAGAAATTCGCATGGGCTACGACTCCTTAAAGACTGTTGATCAATGTGCTGAAGATTTCCTGCGCAGCCTTGATGATCTGCGAAGACGCGGTGTAGTACTGCTGATACTTGACCAGGTTGCCGGTTTCTTCGTCCAGGTCCACGCCCGACAGCGAATCGCGAGCGCCCTTGGCGTTATCCAGGATCGCGCCGGTGGCAGCGCTGTCGAGCTTGCCCTGGGCGGCCTTGGAACCTACGCCCTCCACCAGCTTGCCGTAGGCATCGTTCAACGAAATGCCCTTGCTGGCGGAACCGGTGTCCACGGTCTTGGCAGTCTGCAAACCGGCCAGGACAGTGCCGTTACGGTTATCCAGGCTGCCGGCCTGGCTGACGCTCACATCGATCGCGGCGCCGTTGGACGGCGCGCCAGCAATCGACATGTCGAAGGTGACGGTACGCTGCACCGGAGGTGCCGAGGAATCCATGATCGGGTTGCCGCTGGCATCCTTGAGTGGAACGCTCAGGCTCAAGGTATTGCTCTGGCCGGGCTTGATCGTGCCATTGCTGATCTCGACACCCGTGGCATCGAGCAACTGGTAAGCCTGGCTGGTACCGTCGGCGGACGTCGCGCCGAAGACCACCTTGACTGGCATCGAGGTCTTGATGCCGTTCTGGATGATGGTGGTGGTGGCTTCGTCGTAGATGTCCAACTGCGACGTCATGGTCGGCTGGCCGCTGGCCGGAATGGTCAGCGTACCGCTGCCGCCCGGCACGATGGCTGCGCCCAGCGGCGCGGCAATCGCCAACCGCTTGGAGTCGGTCATCTCGGTCTTGATACTGGTCGCCGCGTTGCGGGTCGGGGTGATCTTGAACGAATCGCCAGCGGCAGCGGTGCCATTGGCGAAGGTCATCGAAAAGCCGTCGATCACCGGCGGCGGCGTCGTCGCGGTATTGAACGAACCCATCGAAGTGCCGTCAGGCAGGCGCTGGACCGTGTAGTCGGTAGCGCTGGTGAACTTCACCTTGTAGTCATTGGTGGTCAGCGCGCCGGTGTCTTCGATGGCCACGTTGAAGTTGCCGGAACCGGCGCTATTGTTCAACGCGGCAATACTGCGCTGACTCATCTGCGCGGCACTGTTGATGTTGGTGAACAGGTTGGAACCGAAGGCGCCGTTCTTGTCGATGCCCGAGGCCTGGATCGCGTTCATCTGGTCGGCGACCACCAGGGCCACGCGGCCCAGTTCATTCATGGCCGGGTCAAGCACCGTGCTGCGATAGCGCATCAGGCCGCCGATCTCGCCACCGGTAAGTACCTGGGTGAGGTCCATGACACTGGAACCGCTATTGAGCTGGATCCCCAGGCGGCCCGGATCGTTCTTGTCCGGCACGGTTTCCAGGGTGTTGACGGTATTGCCCATCACCAACGGCTGGCCGGACCCCAAGTAGATGTCCAGGCTGCTGCCGTTCTCCACGATCTGAGTGCCGGTGAAGGCCGAGAGCTGGAGAATGGTCTGGTTGCGGGCGTCGAGCAGGTCGTTGGGAGCACCGCCGGAGTTGGAGACTTCGGCGATTTTCTTGTTCAACTGAGCGACGGTGGTAGCCAGTTTGTTGACCTGATCGACCATGCTCGACAGGTTGCCGTTGATGTTCTGATTCTGCTCCGTCAATTGGCTGGCGACCGAATTGAAACGATTGCTCAAGGCTTGCGCATCGCTGAGCAGCAACTGACGGGATGCATCATCGCCCGGCTTGGCGTTGACGTTCTGCACCGAGGCGAAGAACTTGGTCAGCGCGCCATTGAGGCCCGTGCCGCTGTCCGACAGCAAGGCATCGAGCGGGGTGATCTGCCCTTGATACGCGGCCGCATCGCTGTTGAGCGAGGTCGTGGTCTTCAACTGCGCTTCAAGGTAGGCGTTATAGACCCGGCGCACATCAGCCAGGGTGGTGCCGGAGCCGATGAAGACGTTGCCGTACTGATTGGACGCCTTGGTGGTCTGCACGGTCTGCTGACGCGAATAACCGGCGGTATCAACGTTGGCAATGTTGTTACCCGTGGTCACCAATGAGGTCTGACTTGCGGACAGACCCGACATCCCGATGTTGAGCAAACTCATGGTTCAGACCTTATAAAGTCGTAGTGGCGCCAGCCGAAGCGTAGTTTTGGTAACTGGTCATCTGCCGGGCTATATTCGAAATCTTGCTGGCGTAGTTCGGGTCGGTGGCGTAACCGGCCTTCTGCAACTCACGCACAAACTGTTCCGGGTTATCGGCCGACTTCAGCACATCTTGATAGCGACTGTTGCTTTGCAGCAGATTGACCAGGTCATGGAAGCTGTCGCGATACGAGGCGTAGGAACGGAACTGAGCCGTCTCCTTGACCATCTCGCCATTGCGGAATTCGCTGGTGATCGCCCGCGCCGAATCGCCCGTCCAGTTCTTGCTGGCCTTGATACCGAACAGGTTGTGGCTGCTGCTGCCATCAGGCTGACGCATGACCGACTTGCCCCAGCCGGTTTCCAGGGCCGCCTGGGCCACCAGGTAACGAGGGTCCACGCCGATACGGTCCGCGGCTTCCTTGGCCATTGGCAGCATGGCATCGACGAACTCGTCAGCATCGCGGAAGGCTTTGCGGGCTGGCGCCAGGGGTGGCTGCGCCACGGCACGCCCGTACACCTGCATGGACCCGCTCGGCTCTGACGCCTTGAGCGCGGCCAGCCAGTCGCCATTGGCCAGTTCGCCGGTGGCAGGCTTGACGGCGGTGATGGCACGATCCGGCAAAATATTCTGCGCCTTGACGTCAGGCGCGACGGCAGCCGAAGGCACCAACCCGGCAAGCAGCCGATCGGCCAGTTTGGGCGGCAGGGCCAGGCGGCGCTGGTTGAGCAATTCCATGTCGTTGCGGTGAACGCCCTCGCCCGCCCCTTGCGGCGCACTCACGGCCCGCGAAGCCCACAGCGGACGCTGGCCGTTGGAGCGCGACAATGGCCCGTCGGGCAACGTGCCGGCGGCAATGGGCGTCGGCACCGGGGCCTTGACGGCCTCGTCCAACGCTTGCTCCTGCTTGCCGGCCGACAGCGTTGCCGCCTCGCCTGACACCAGGGGTTTGTTCTTGGACATCTGGCGCAGCAGCACGTCAGCCAGGCCAATACCACCGCCCTCGCGAGACATGGAAACGGCCAACTGCTGGTCGTACATTTCCTGGTACTGCTTGGCTTCAGCGGTATTGAGCGGATTGTCCTTGCCCATCGACTCGGTCGCCGCACGCATGGACTTGAGCATTTCACCGATGAACAGCGACTCGAATTCCTGCGCCACTTTGCGCAGGTTGCCGTCACTGTTCTTGTCGCCGACCTTGAGCTGGTTCAGGCGATTGAGGTCCGAGTAGGAACCCGAATCCCCGCTGATCAAAGCGCCCTTGCGCATATCCATGGCTCGTTCCTTAAATCACGATCAGGTCGGCTTGCAACGCGCCGGCCTGCTTCAAGGCTTCGAGAATCGCCATCAAGTCGCCCGGCGCCGCGCCGACCTGGTTCACCGCCCGGACAATTTCATCCAGGGTAGTGCCCGGGCCGAACTTGAACATCGGCTTGGCTTCCTGCTCGGCATTGACCCGCGAACGGGGCACCACGGCGGTCTGGCCGTTGGACAAGGGTCCAGGCTGGCTGACGATCGGGTCTTCGGTAATGGTCACGGTCAGGCTGCCGTGGGTCACCGCGGCGGGTGAAACCTTGACGTTCTGGCCGATCACAATGGTGCCGGTGCGCGAGTTGATGATGACTTTCGCAACCGCCTGGCCCGGATCGACTTCGAGGTTCTCCAGGATCGACAAATAGTCGACCCGCTGACTCGGATCCAGAGGCGCGGTGACGCGCACCGAGCCGCCGTCGATGGCCTGTGCCACGCCAGGGCCGAGCATGTCATTGATCTTGTCAACGATGCGCTTGGCGGTCGTGAAGTCATAACGGTTGAGGTTCAGAGTCAGGCTGTTGCCCTGGTTGAAACCGCTCGGCACCGCACGTTCCACCGACGCACCACCAGGAATGCGGCCAGCCGACGGAACGTTGACGGTGATCTTGGAACCGTCACGGCCTTCGGCGTCAAAGCCACCCACCACCAGGTTGCCCTGGGCGACGGCGTAGACGTTGCCGTCGATCCCCTTGAGCGGCGTCAACAACAGGGTGCCGCCGCGCAGGCTCTTGGAGTTACCGATGGACGAAACAGTGATATCCACCTGCTGCCCGGGCTTGGCGAACGCCGGCAGGTCGGCACTGACCGACACCGCCGCCACGTTCTTCAACTGCACGTTGCCCGAACCCGCCGGCACCTTGATGCCGAACTGCGACAACATGTTGTTGAAGGTTTGCAGGGTGAACGGGGTCTGGGTGGTCTGGTCGCCCGTGCCATTGAGACCCACGACCAGGCCATAGCCGATCAACTGGTTGGAGCGCACGCCGGAAATGCTGGCGATGTCCTTCAGACGCTCGGCTTGAGCGGTGAAGGCCGCCGACATCAGCAGTGCCCCCATCAACAGCTGCTTGAGATTCAACCGCTTAAGATTCAACTGGGCCACCTAGAAAGGGAACTTCGGGCTGAGGAAGAAACGGTCGAACCAGCCTGGCTGACTCGCATCGGCAAAAGCGCCGGTGCCCGAGTAGGTAATACGTGCATCGGCTACACGGGTCGACGAGACGGTGTTGTCGGTAGCGATATCATCGGCGCGAACCATGCCGGCGATGCGCACCAGCTCGTCACCGGTGTTGAGGGTCAGCCACTTCTCGCCCCGCACAACGATGATGCCATTGGGCAACACATCGGCGACGGTCACGGTGATCGAGCCGGTCAGGCTGTTGCTCTGTCCGGACTTGCTGTCGCCCTTGGTGGCCCGGTCGGAGCCATAACCGGCGTTGAGGCTCAGGTCCCCGCCACCGATGGGATTATTGGTGGTCAGGCTGGAGCCGAACAACGACGTCAGGCCAACGCTGGTCTCGCTGGTCTTGTCGATCTGCGAGTTGGCGTTCTTGCTGGCCTGGGTCCGTTCGTTCAGGGTGATGGTGATGATGTCCCCAACCCGGAAAGCCTTACGGTCGCTATACAGGTTCTGCTCGAAGCCAGCCTGGTAGATCGAACCGTTGTTGGCAGCGGCCGGCAACGGCGTGCGCGGCAACACCGGAGCGTAGTACGGGTCATTGGCCTTGGGCGTTGGCGCGACACAGCCCGCGAGCGCAGTAACTCCACTCAGTGCCAGAACAGATACGAAGCGATTCATGACCCTACCTCTTGGTGTTGCAGGCGGCCTCAGGCCGCCCTATAGACGTGATTACAGATTCTGCGTAACGAACGAGAGCATCTGGTCGGCGGTGGAGATCACCTTGGAGTTCATCTCGTAGGCGCGCTGGGTGGTGATCATGTTGACCATCTCCTCCACGGTGCTCACGTTGGACGTTTCCAGGGTGTTCTGCAGCGTGGTACCGAAGCCGTTCAGGCCGGGCGTGCCGACTTGTGGCGCGCCGCTGGCCGCGGTTTCCAGGAACAGGTTGTTACCCACCGCTTGCAGGCCGGCCGGGTTGATGAAGTCGGCAGTCTGCAGGTTGCCGATCACCTGCGAAGCAGGGTTGCCCGCCACAGTGATGGACACGGTGCCGTCGCGGCCCACGGTGAACGTTTGGGCGTCGTTCGGGATGATGATCGCCGGTTCCAGGGCGAAACCGCTGGCGTTGACGATCTGGCCATTGGAATCGAGGTGGAACGTACCGTCACGGGTGTAGGACGTGGTGCCATCGGGCTGCAGGATCTGGAAGAAACCGCGACCGTCGATGGCCATGTCCAGCGGCTGCTCGGTGGTTTGCAGGCTACCGGCGGTGAAGTTTTTCTGGGTGCCGACGATGCGCACACCGGTACCCACTTGCAGGCCCGACGGCAATTCGCTGTCCTGGGTCGATTGGGCGCCTGGCTGGCGTTTGACCTGGTACAGCAGGTCCTGGAACTCGGCGCGATCACGCTTGAAACCCGTGGTCGACACGTTCGCCAGGTTGTTGGAAATAGTAGAAAGGTTGGTGTCCTGGGCGGACAGACCTGTTTTGGCAACCCAAAGAGCCGGAAGCATTCGATTCTCCTCGTACGCCTGTTTTTCGGCGCGACGCTGTAATTAATGATTAGATCTGCAAGACCCGAGCCATGGCTTCGTCGCCTTCTTTGGCGGTGTTCATCATCTTGACGTGAAGCTCGAACTGCTTGGCCAGGGCCAGCACCGAAGTCATCTCGTCCACGGCATTGACGTTGCTCGCTTCCTGGAAACCCGACACCAGTTGCACGTTGGCATCAATGACAGCCGGCTGGCCGTCCTTGGTGCGGATGGTGCCGTCCAGGCCCTTGGTCATGTTGCGAAGATCCGGGTTGACCAGCTTGATGCGGTCGACTTCAGCCATCACGCGCGGGCCTTCACCCATGGCGCGGATACTGATGGTGCCGTCCTGGCCGATTTCGATTTTCTGCTCTGGCGGCACGGCGATCGGACCACCGTTGCCCATCACCGGCATACCGTTGCCGGCCCGCAGCACGCCCAGGGCGTCAACGTTGAGGCTGCCGGTGCGCACGTAGCTTTCACCGCCTTCAGGGTTCTGCACAGCCATCCAGCCCGGCCCGCTGACTGCCACGTCAAGGTCGCGACCGGTTTCCACCAGCGCGCCAGGAGTGAAGTCGGTGGCTGGACGCTCGGACATGGCAAATGCCCGCGCCGGAAAGCTGTCGCCAAACACCGGCATCGAACGAGCCTGCTCCAGGTCTTTCTGAAAACCGTTGGTGGAGATGTTCGCCAGGTTGTTGGCATGGGCCCGCTGCGCCAGTGCGTTCTGGCTGGCGCCGGTCATTGCCACATAAAGGTACTTGTCCACTGTCGTTCCTCTGCATGCCGGACGTTTGCCGTCCACTGCTGTACTGCTGAGCACTAAGCAATTTGCAGACCAACTTTTTTCTGGCGCCGTCGAGCCGCACAAACAAAGGGCTTCAGGGTTATTGAAGGGATTTGGGGAAATGTATCAAAGACGAAAAACCGGCGGTGTCATGCCGTTTGGTGGCAACGCTTGACCTTCTGGCAACGGCTACTGCCGTCATCGCGAGCAGGCTCGCTCCCACCATGGATCTTGGGTGCTCGCAGGATTTTGAACACTCGATACCCCTGTGGGAGCGAGCCTGCTCGCGATAGAAGTCCCACCAAACACAACAGGTAAGCAACTATTATGAGCCGGCCTTACCCACCTCATACTCACGCAACTTATTGGCAATGGTCGTATGGGAAACCCCCAGCCGCTTGCCCAGTTGCCGGCTGCTGGGGTGTTCGGAATACAGCCGCTCCAACACGGCTTTCTCGAATCGCCCGACGATGTCGTCCAGCCCACCCTCCAGGGAAAAGTCCCCCAGAGGCTGACGCACGCCGTAGTCCGGCAGACGGATATGCTCGGCTTTCACCGTTGCGCCATCACACAGGGAGACAGCCTGGAACAGCACGTTCTCCAGCTGCCGAACGTTGCCTGGCCAATGGTAGTGGCTGAGACGGTCCATCGCCGCCGGGGCCAGTTTCGGTAGCGCACAACCAATCTGCCGACTGGCCTGGTCAAGAAAATGCTCCACCAGCGGCATCAAGCCGTCGAGGCATTCGCGCAGAGGCGGGATGTGCAGCGAAAGGACGTTCAAACGGTGGTACAGATCCTGACGAAATTCCCCTCGGGCGCAGAGCTCAGACAAATCCACCTGGGTCGCACAGATCACCCTGACATCCAGGTACACCTCTTCATCGCTGCCTACACGACGGAAGCAACCGTCCTGCAAAAAGCGCAGCAATTTCACTTGCAGGCGCGGGCTCATTTCCCCTACCCCGTCGAGGAACAACGTGCCTCCGGCGGTCAGTTCGAGCAAACCGAGCTTGCCTTCGGCCCGGGCCCCCTCGAAAGCACCGGGGCCGTAGCCGAACAGTTCGGTCTCGGCCATGGATTCGGGCAACCCCGCACAGTTGAGTGCCATCAACGGTGACTGCCCGCGCGGACTCGCCAGGTGACAGGCGCGAGCCAGCAACTCTTTGCCAGTGCCGGTTTCGCCTTCTATCAACAGCGGCGCATCCAGTGGCGCCATGCGCCGGGCTTCCCGGACGACCGCCGCCATCACCTTCGAACTCTGGAAAATGCTGTCGAAGCCGCGCAGTTCCTGCTTGCGCACGTTATAAATGCGCTCGCCAACCCGGTCCGCCCGATGCAACGTCAGCACCGCACCGGCCATGGCCTCGCTGTCGTCGTGCTCCGATTGCAGTGGCGCGATGTCCGCCAGAAACACATCGCCCCTGACCTTGACCCGCAAACCGTTGATGCGTGACTGATTGGCGCGCACCAGCTCCGGCAGGTCAAAATCCTCGGCGTACCGGGACAGTGGAATCCCCGGCACTTCGTCCACTCGCACCCCGAGCAACTGCGCCGCAGCCCGGTTGGCGGCGACGATGGAACCGCCCATGTCGATGGACAGCACCGGAAACTCCAGGGCGCCGAGCAGCGCGTTGAGCTCCATGTGCCGACGTTCACTGGGCATCAACCCCACCCGCTTGACGCCGAAGACCCCGGCAATGCCTTCGAACTTCGGGCGAAGCGCCTGAAACTGGATGTTGATCAGATTCGGGCAGTGCAGATAAATGGCATTGCCGTGCTCACCGCCCACTTCCCCGCGGGCGACGTTGATGCCGTACTCCACCAACAGGTTGAGGATGTCTCGCAGGATGCCGATGCGGTTCTGGCAATGGACTTTGATGCGCATGAAAAGGCCCGATATCGATGTGTATGCAAGCATGGGAGAGCGGGCTGCTTCGCCGCCCAGCGGGAGCAAGCTCCCTCGCCACAAGTTTTTTCTGCGTGGCAGCGCAAATAAACGTCAAGATTATGTGACAGTTGTAGGCCATTTCCCAGTCGAAAAACCCGACAATATCGAAGAACAGCTGGAGCCGTAACGAAAACTTTACGAAACCACACCTTTATCGCGATACCCACTCTTGCCTGCCTGCTGCACACATCCCTGCTTCGGGTTATCTCTAATGCATCGCTGGACATAACAACAAACAAGCCGTCCCCCAGAGGGAAATCAGCAGGAGAGCAGCATGAAGCAGACGCAATACGTGGCCCGCGAGCCCGATGCGCAAGGTTTTATTCACTACACCGCCGAAGAACACGCGGTGTGGAACACGCTGATCACCCGCCAGCTCAAAGTCATCGAAGGCCGTGCGTGCCAGGAGTACCTGGACGGTATCGACAAGCTGGGCCTGCCCCACGACCGTATTCCGCAATTGGGTGAAATCAACAAGGTGTTGGGTGAAACCACCGGTTGGCAAGTGGCCCGGGTACCAGCGCTGATCCCCTTCCAGACCTTTTTTGAATTGCTCGCCAGCAAGCAGTTTCCCGTCGCGACGTTTATTCGTACCCGCGAAGAACTGGATTACCTGCAAGAGCCGGACATTTTCCACGAGATATTTGGCCACTGCCCGCTGCTGACCAACCCCTGGTTTGCAGAATTTACCCACACCTACGGCAAACTCGGCCTACAGGCTTCCAAGGAAGAACGCGTCTACCTGGCGCGCTTGTACTGGATGACCATTGAGTTCGGCCTGGTGCAAACCCCGCAAGGCCGACGCATCTACGGTGGCGGCATCCTGTCTTCGCCCAAGGAAACTGTTTACTGCCTGTCGGACGAGCCGGAGCATCAAGCCTTCGATCCGCTGGAAGCCATGCGCACGCCGTATCGCATCGACATCCTGCAGCCGGTGTATTTCGTGCTCCCCGAGCTCAAGCGCCTGTTCGACCTGGCCCACGAAGACATCATGGGCATGGTCAAGCGCGGTCGCGAACTGGGCCTGCACGCTCCGAAATTTCCGCCAAAAGCTGCGTGAACCGCGTCTTTTAATCTCAATTGAGTCTGTTGCACAACGCGGCTTTGCTTTAGCGTGAGTGCATCGACGTTTTTCAAATATTCGATCCGGGAACACACCATGAACACTCTGAACCAAGCCCATTGCGAAGCCTGCCGCGCCGACGCGCCACAAGTCAGCGACGAAGAACTGCCGGTACTGATCAAGCAGATCCCGGACTGGAACATCGAAGTGCGCGACGGCGTGATGCAGCTGGAAAAAGTCTTCCTGTTCAAGAATTTCAAGCACGCCCTGGCCTTCACCAACGCCGTCGGTGAAATCTCCGAGGCTGAAGGTCATCACCCGGGTCTGCTCACCGAATGGGGCAAAGTCACCGTGACCTGGTGGAGCCACTCCATCAAGGGCTTGCACCGCAACGACTTCATCATGGCCGCCCGCACCGATGACGTGGCCAAGACCGCCGAGGGCCGCAAGTAATGCATTTCGATGCCATCGGCCGGGTGCCCGGCGATCCGATCCTCGGCCTGATGGAGGCTTACGCGGCGGACAGCAATCCGGGCAAGTTCGACCTGGGCGTGGGCGTCTATAAAGACGCCCAAGGCCTGACGCCGATTCTTGCGGCAGTCAAACAGGCCGAGCAGCGCCTGGTGGACCGCCAGAGCACCAAGACCTACATCGGCGGTCATGGCGACGCCGCGTTCGGCCAGTTGATCAATGAACTGGTGCTGGGCGCCGACTCGACGCTGATCAAGGACAAACGTGCCGGTGCGACCCAGACGCCGGGCGGCACCGGCGCCCTGCGCCTGAGTGCCGACTTCATTGCCCAGTGCCTGCCGGGCCGCGGCGTTTGGTTGAGCAACCCGACCTGGCCGATTCACGAAACCATCTTCGCCGCCGCCGGGGTCAAGGCCAGCCATTACCCCTATGTAGGCACCGACAACCGCCTGGATTTCGAAGCGATGCTGGCGACCCTGAGCCAGGCACCCAAGGGCGATGTGGTGTTGCTGCATGCCTGCTGCCATAACCCCACCGGCTTCGACTTGACCCAGGAACAATGGCGCCAGGTGCTGGAAGTGATGCGCAGCCGCAACCTGCTGCCGTTGATCGACTTCGCTTATCAAGGTTTCGGCGATGGGCTGGAGCAGGACGCCTGGGCCGTCCGGCTGTTTGCCCAGGCACTGCCTGAAGTTCTGATCACCAGTTCCTGTTCGAAGAACTTCGGCCTGTACCGCGACCGCACCGGTGCGCTGATCGTCTGCGCCGGCGATGCCGACAAACTGGTGGATATCCGCAGCCAACTGGCGAACATCGCTCGCAACCTGTGGTCGACGCCGCCGGATCATGGCGCGGCGGTAGTGGCGACGATCCTGGGCAACCCGGACCTCAAAAGCCTGTGGGCCGACGAAGTGCAGACCATGCGCCTGCGCATTGCGCAGTTGCGCAGCGGCCTGCTGGAAGCGCTCGAACCCCACGGGTTGCGTGAGCGCTTCGCCCATATCGGCGTGCAACGGGGAATGTTTTCCTACACCGGCCTGACGCCGGAACAGGTCAGGCTCCTGCGCGAACGCCACAGCGTGTACATGGTCGGCACAGGCCGGGCCAACGTGGCAGGCATCGACGCCACGCGCCTGGATTTGCTGGCTGAGGCTATTGCTGACGTGTGCAAGTAACCAGCCTTTGAATAGCTGAACACATCCCCTTGTGGCGAGGGGGATTTATCCCCTCGCCACAGATAAGTCCTTTTCACCACAAGAGCTGCGCCAGACGCTAGACCTGCGGGCCCGTCCACTCCCGGACAAACTGACCGACGTCTTCCTTCGGCGCCGTGCGTGCTTCTTTCTGCGGTGTGCCCAAGTAGAGAAAACCGATCACCTCTTCCCCGTCCTCAAGACCAAGCCCCTTGGCCACATGAGGTGAATACGCCAGCTCACCCGTACGCCAGACTCCGCCCACCCCTTGGGCATACGCCGCCAACAGGATTGCGTGGGCCGCACAGCCGGCCGCCAGCATTTGTTCGGATTTGGGAATCTTGAAATGGTCCTGCAACCGTGCAATCACCACCACGACCAGCGGCGCGCGCAGCGGGCCGTTGAGCGCCTTCTCCACGACGGCCTCGGCTACCAGCGGATCATTGAACCGCGCTGCTTCGGCCAGCAGCTCGCCCATGCGATGACGCGCCTGCCCTTCGACCGTCAGAAAACGCCATGGCCGCAACTGGCCATGATCCGGAGCCCGCATCGCCGCGGCGAACATGACCTCGCGCTGTTCGGCGGTAGGCGCCGGGTCCACCAGGCGCGGGACGGAAACACGGTTGAGCAAAGCGTCGAGAGCCTGCATCGGCCACCTCCTGAAAAAATGTCCAGCTATTCTAGTGGCTTGTACGGCGAGTTCGTTAGCTCAAATTCCGCAACCAGAAGTCCATTACGCAGGCCACTGGCCTCACGCGCCACCGGGTGCCGGTTTACATGCCGCTTGTCGCGGGTAGAATGACGCCCTTCCCTTTCAGCCCGAGCGGACTTCATGGCGTTGCCGACCCTACGGATCATTGGTTTCATCATCGGCATCTTCCTGATCACCCTGGCGATCTTCATGGTCGTGCCCATGGCCACCTTGCTGATCTTCGAGCGCACCAACGACCTGCCATCGTTCCTCTGGTCGAGCATGATCACTTTTGTCGCCGGCCTGGCCCTGATCCTTCCCGGACGCCCGGAACACGTGCATCTGCGGCCCAGGGACATGTACCTGCTGACCGTCAGCAGTTGGCTGGTGGTGTGTATCTTTGCCGCGTTGCCCTTCCTGCTGACCCAGCACATCAGCTACACCGACTCGTTTTTCGAAAGCATGTCCGGGATCACCGCCACCGGCGCCACGGTCCTGAGCGGCCTGGATAACATGTCCCCCGGCATCCTGATGTGGCGGTCGTTGTTGCACTGGCTCGGCGGGATCGGCTTCATTGCGATGGCGGTGGCGATCCTGCCGCTGTTGCGCATCGGTGGCATGAGGCTGTTCCAGACCGAATCCTCCGACCGCTCGGAGAAAGTCATGCCCCGCTCCCACATGGTGGCGCGGCTGATCGTGGCGTCCTATGTAGGCATCACCATTCTCGGCACCCTCGCACTGTGGTGGGCGGGGATGAACCTGTTCGATGCCATCAACCATGCGATGTCGGCGATCTCCACCGGCGGGTTCTCGACGTCGGACAAATCCCTGGCCAAATGGACCGAACCGGCGGTGCATTGGGTCACTATCGTCATCATGATTCTCGGCAGCCTGCCGTTTGCCTTGTACGTCTCGACACTGCGGGGCAATCGCCGGGCGCTGATCAAGGACCAACAGGTCCAAGGCCTGCTGGCGGTGCTGCTGGTGACCTGGGTGGTACTGGGCACCTGGTATTGGGCGACAACCGACCTGCACTGGCTGGAGGCCCTGCGGCATGTGGCGTTGAACGTGACGTCGATCGTCACCACCACAGGCTTCGCGCTGGGAGACTACAGCCTGTGGGGCAATTTCTCGCTGATGTTGTTCTTCTACCTGGGTTTCGTCGGCGGCTGTTCCGGTTCGACGGCCGGCGGGATCAAGATCTTCCGCTTCCAGGTTGCCTACATCCTGCTCAGGGCCAACCTCAAGCAATTGATCCACCCGCGCGCGGTGATCAAGCAGAAATACAACGGCCACCGCCTCGACGAAGAAATCGTACGCTCGATTCTCACCTTCTCATTCTTCTTCGCCATCACCATCTGCGTGATCGCCCTGCTGCTCTCGCTATTGGGCGTGGAATGGATGACCGCCCTGACCGGCGCGGCCAGCACCGTGTCCGGCGTCGGCCCGGGACTGGGAGAGACCATCGGCCCGGCCGGCAACTTTGCGCCGCTGCCGGATGCGGCCAAGTGGATTCTGTCGGCTGGCATGCTGCTGGGCCGACTGGAGATCATCACCGTGTTCGTGCTGTGTATCCCGGCGTTCTGGCGTCACTGACCGGGCTGGCCGTTTGACCGCGCCCGGTATTCGCCGGGCGTTGTGTCGAACCAGCGTCGAAAGGCCCGGAAAAAATTGCTCGGGTCGGCGAAGCCCAGCAGATAGGCGATTTCCAGCAGGGTCAGGGCCGGCTGCGCCAGATACTGTTCGGCCAGTTCGCGGCGGGTATCATCGAGCAAGCTCTGGAACGTGGTGCCCTCTTCCTGCAAGCGTCGCTGCAAGGTGCGCTGGGACAGGTGCAGCGTCTGCGCCACCACGTCACGCTTAGGCTCGCCCCGTGGCAGCAGCCGGCACAACACTTGCCGGGTCTGGTGGGTCACGCGGCTTTCGGAAAAACGCGCCAGGTATTCACCGGCAAACCGGTCGTGGAGCTGCGCCATGGCCTCGTTGGCGGTGGGTAACGGTGCTTCCATGTCACTACGTTCGAAGATCAACGCGTCGTAAGGTGCGCCGAACATCAGTGGCGCGGGAAACGCCTGTTGATAAGGCGCCAGATCAACCGGTTCGGCGCCCTGGAACAGCACCTTCATCGGGTGCAGGGTGCGTCCGGTCAACCAGTTGCACATGGCCAGCGCACAAGCCAGGGAAGCCTCGGCACTCTGGCGGGTGGGCGGGAGATGGTCGCCATGCACTGTCAGAACCAACCCGTAGCCCCCCTCCATCTGACGAAAGCTCAGGTCGGCGCTTTCAGCGATGATCCGCTGATAACGCACGAGCCGCTGGAAACCTTCGACCAGCGTGCGGCTGGACATCAAGGCATACCCGACCACGTGAAACGACGCCGGGCGCACCACTTTACCCATGTTCAAGGCGATGGCCGGGTTGCCCGACAACTCCACGGCGCGTTGCCAGAGTCGGGTCATCGAATCCTGGGGGAAACGTGCATCCGGATCTTCCAGCGCGTCATAGTCCAGCCCCAGCTGTTTGAACAGCATCCGACAATCCAGGCCGTCCATTTCCAGTGCCTTGACAATCCCCATCGCCCAGCTTGAAGAAGTCGTTCGTTCGCTCATGACGTTTTACTTGCATGACGAGCCGCAGGGTACGGCTGGATTTGCGAAGGATACTAAAGTGGCGCCCATTGTCACTGGTCGTTGCAAGTGATCGCTCTAGACTTCAATCAAACCGTTGGTCGCCCAGAACCAACAGAACAATAACCACAGAGCCCGCAGTCGTGGAAAACACCAGACGCTTCAATACGTTCGCTGAGTTTTACCCTTATTACCTCAGCGAACACAGCAACAGCACCTGCCGGCGCTTGCACTTTATCGGCACCTCCCTGGTCATCCTGATTGTTGCCCTGGCTCTGATCGTCGGCAACGGCTGGTGGCTGATCGTCTTGCCCATTGCCGGCTACGGCTTTGCCTGGGTCGGGCATTTCTTCTTTGAAAAGAACCGTCCCGCCACGTTCCAGCACCCGTTCTACAGCCTGCTCGGCGATTTCGTCATGTACCGCGACATGCTGCGGGGCAAAGTTGCGTTCTAGCCACTCTCAAAGGACTGCCCATGAACTCCCACGCGCGCTTTACCCACATGAAGGACGGTACTGAGGAAGACTGGGCAATCATCGCTGCCGACTTCAGCGCCTATGCCCGGCAATTACCGGGTCGAATCCTGACCCATTTGAAGTTGCTGGACGGCGATTTCGGCGGTTTTCCGGTGGATCGCCTGACCCATTCCCTGCAAACCGCCACCCGCGCCTATCGTGACGGACGGGACGAGGAATATGTGATCTGCGCCTTGCTTCACGACATCGGCGACACCTTGGGCAGCTACAACCACCCGGACATTGCCGCCGCCATCCTCAAGCCGTTCGTCAGCGCCGAAAACCTGTGGATGGTGGAGAAACACGGGATATTCCAGGGCTATTACTTCTTCCATCACCTGGGCATGGACCGGCACCTGCGCGAGCAATTCAAAGCGCATCCCCAATACCAGGCGACCATTGATTTCTGCGCCCGATACGACGCCGCGGCGTTCGATGCCGAGTACGACACCCTGCCGTTGAGTTTCTTCGAGCCGATGCTGGAAAGGCTGTTTGCCGCACCGAAGCAGTCGATCTACAAGGCGGCGATGGCTGAACAGGTTCAAGCCTGACTGATTGCTGGGATCGCTATGCGGTCCATCGCGGGCAAGCCTTGCTCCCACAGGTAGTGCTTGCTCTCGCAGGCTGTGAATACCTGTGGGAGCAAGGCTTGCCCGCGATGGCGTCAGATCGGCTCACGCCGGTTCGGTGACTTTCAACTCAGCCCGGATCAACGCCTCCCGCGCCTGGGCATCGGCCAACCGATACAACTCGATCGAGCCGTCCCAATGCTCGATCAGCGCCGTGCACGACTCGACCCAATCGCCACAATTGAGATACTCCACCTCGCCCACCCTGCGCATCTCGGCATGGTGGATGTGTCCGCACACCACACCGTGCAGTTCACGCTTCACACATTCATGGGCGATGGCTTCTTCGAAGTCGCTGATGAAGCTGACCGCCGTCTTGACCTTGTGCTTGAGGTACGCCGACAACGACCAGTAACCGTAGCCATAACGGGCCCGCCAATGGTTGAGCCAGCGGTTCAGGGTCAGGGTGAACTCGTAGGCCGAATCGCCAAGGAATGCCAGCCAACGGTGGTACCGGGTGATGACATCGAACTGATCGCCATGGATCACCAGCAAATGCCGGCCGTCCGCGGTGACGTGCACCGCTTCGTCCACCAATTGGATATTGCCCAGGATCAGCTTCGAATATCGCCGCAGAAATTCGTCATGGTTACCGGTGACGTAGATCACCTCGGTGCCGCGCTTGCTCATGGTCAGCAAGCGGCGAATGACGTTGGTGTGAGCCTGTGGCCAGTACATGCCGCCGCGCAGCTTCCAGCCGTCGATGATGTCACCCACCAGGTAGATCTTGTCGGTATGGTAGCCCTTGAGAAACTGCGACAAATGCTCGGCCTGGCAGTCCCGGGTGCCCAGGTGCACATCGGAAATCCATAAGGTGCGAACACGCTGTTTGCGGCTGGGTCTGGCGAGCTCGGCGCTGGTCATGGGCAACCCTCTGATCGTTTTAGCCACTGTGCCTTCCTGCGGTTAATACCCCATGACAAACACAAGTCCGTTACATGACAGCGCGAAGCAGCGTGGCCTCGGTGTATGCTGACGGCCTGCCCCGGGAGACCGAGATGAGACCGACCCTGACGCTACGCCATTACAGCCACGACCTGATTGTCCACAGCCACGACCACGCCCAACTGGTGTTCGGGTTGTCCGGGCTGTTGGATTTCGAGGTCGAAGGTTGTGGCAGCCAGGTCGTGCAGCAGAGTTTCGTGGTGATACCCGCCGGTGCCCATCACGCCTGCGGCAGCCCCCGTGGCAGCCGTTGCCTGGTGCTGGATGTGCCGAGCGATGATTGGATCGGGCAAGCCTTGGGTGATCACGCCGACGCCAGCCGCCGATTGCTCGACAATGCCGCGCGCAGGCCCCTGGATGCGGGGCAAAGCCAGTTGGTCAGCTGGCTGGCGGGCAGCCCGGTGGACGACCCGGTGATCGCCCAACAAGGGGCCGTGCTGCTCCTGGCCAGCCTCAATGGCACTGGCCAGGACATCGTCGGCGGCCGGCGCCTGCCCTATGCGGCGCTCAACGCCCACATTGACCAGTACGCCGCCTATCCGCTGCAAGTGGCGGACCTGGCCCAGGTCGCCGGGCTCTCCAGTGCCCGCTTGCATGCACGCTTCGTCGCCGAATGCGGGCAAACCCCGATGGACTACATCCGCAGTCGCCGTCTACACAAGGCGGTGGACCTGCTGCGTGATTCGCAACTGCCCATCGGTGAAATCGCCCACCGGGTCGGTTATAGCTCGCAAAGCGCCTTTGCCGCCGCAGTGCTGCGCGAATTCGGCGCCTCACCGGGCAAGCTGCGGCGCCAGCGCTAGCTTCGCGCTAAAAAACGCGAGGATCGCGACAGACATGAACGGCCGGTAGCGGGTTCAATACCCAGACGCTCAACCGTTGGACAAGGATCGCAATGACTCCCCGTACCGCCCTCGGCGCCCTGCACATTGGCGCACTCATGTTTGGCCTGACCGGTGTATTCGGCAAGCTCGCCGCCGCCTCGCCAGCGGTCATTGTGTTCGGCCGCGCCGTATTCGCCGTGCTGGCCCTGGCGTTTTTTGCCCGCTTCGCCAGCAGCGCCCGCTGGCACAAGCTCCACGCACAGGACCTTCGACGCCTGCTGCTGGGCGGCCTATTGCTCGCCGGGCACTGGGTGAGCTTCTTCATATCGGTCAAAGTCGCCGGTGTGGCAATCGCCACGTTGGGCTTTACCAGCTTCCCGGCCTTCACGGTGCTGCTCGAAGGGTTGATTTTCCGCGAGCGGATCCGTGCCAATGAAATCCTGTTGGTGGCAATGGTAAGCATCGGCCTGGTGCTGGTCACACCGCACTTCGACCTGGCCAGCGGCGCCACCACCGGCCTGCTGTGGGCCGTGCTTTCGGGGTTGCTGTTCTCGCTGCTTTCGCTGGTCAACCGCGCCGGTTCCACACGGGTGCCGCCGGTACAGGCCGCTTTGTGCCAAAACCTGGTGGTCGGCTTTTGCCTGTTGCCAATGGCAGCGCCGCAACTGATTGACGTGCGCCCTGTCGACTGGCTGTGGATCGCCCTGCTGGGGGTGTTCTGCACCGGCCTGGCCCATAGCCTGTTTGTCGCCAGCCTGGCGGTGATCAAGGCCCGCACGGCGGCGGTGGTGTTTGCCATGGAACCGGTCTACGGCATCACCATCGCCTGGTTGCTATTCGATGAAAACCCGACGTTGCGCATGCTGCTGGGTGGCGCGCTGATCATCGTCGCGATCGTGATGTCGAGCCAACTCAGTGGCGGCACAAAGAAACCGGGTGTAAGCGCCCAAGCCGCGTCTCACTGAACCCGGTCGTTGTGGCCCAGGTCCCGCTCCGGGTCGATCCGGTCGCGGACCCGCTGCTTGAGAACCTTGGCCTCGGGAAAACCACCATCGGCCTTGCGTTCCCAGATCTGCGTGCCATCGCAACTGATATGAAACACCCCACCGGTGCCCGGCACCAACGACACCTTGCCCAAGTCGTCGCTAAACGTGCTGAGCAGTTCCTGAGCCAGCCAGGCGGCGCGCAGCAGCCACTGACATTGCGTGCAATAGGTGATGACGACTTCCGGTTTGTGCTCGGTCATTGCGGGTGAACTCCTGGGGGCAAAGGCATCGCTATAATACCTGCCTTTGATTGCCCGCCCCGAGATTGACGATGCGCCGCCTGCTGCCTTGCCTGCTTCTGCTACTGCTGCCCCTGCTCGTTCATGCCAACGAGCCCGCCGTCGAGGCGCCGCGTCCGAAAATCGGCCTGGTACTGTCCGGCGGCGCCGCCCGGGGCCTGGCCCACATCGGGGTGCTCAAGGCCCTGGAGGAGCAAGGCATCCAGATCGACGCCATCGCGGGCACCAGCATGGGCGCAGTGATCGGTGGGCTGTATGCCTCAGGTTACAAAATCGACGAGTTGGAAAAACTCGCCTTGGGCATCGACTGGCAACAGGCCCTGTCCGACGCTCCGCCGCGCAAGGACGTGCCGTTCCGGCGCAAGCAGGATGACCGGGACTTTCTGGTGAAACAGAAACTCAGCTTTCGTGATGACGGCAGCCTCGGCCTGCCCTTGGGCGTTATCCAGGGGCAGAACCTGGCCCTGCTGCTCGAAAGCCTGCTGGCCCACGCCAGCGACACCCGGGACTTCGACAAACTGCCAATCCCTTTCCGCGCCGTGGCGACCGACATCGCCAGTGGCGAGAAGGTGGTGTTTCGCAAGGGCCACCTGCCCAAGGTCATCCGCGCCAGCATGTCGATCCCGGCGGTATTCGCGCCGGTGGAACTGGACGGCCGGGTGCTGGTGGATGGCGGCATGACCGACAACATCCCGCTGGATGTGGCCCGGGAAATGGGCGTGGACAGGGCCATCGTGGTGGACATCGGCACCCCGCTGAGCACCCGCAAGCAATTGGTCACCGTGATCGACGTCCTGAACCAGTCGACCACCCTGATGACCCGGCGCAACTCAGAAGAACAATTGGCAACGCTCAGAGAAGACGATGTGCTGATCCAGCCGGCCCTGGCGAGCTTCGGCGCCACAGACTTCGGCCGCGCCCAGGAAATGATCGACGCCGGTTACCGTGCAGCCCAAATACTCGAGGCCCGCCTGGCGCACCTGCGCCCCACGGAGCCGGCCGACCCCGAGCTCATGGCGGCGCGTACCCCAAGCGAGCGCACGCCGGTCATCACCGCCATTCGCGTGGAGAACGACTCCAAAGTCGGTGACGACGTGATTCGCTATTACGTTCGCCAGCAAGTCGGCGAGCCGCTGGACCTGGGTCGTTTGCAGACCGACATGGGCACGTTGTACGGGCTGGATTACTTCGAGCAGGTGCAATACCGCGTAGTGCACAAGGCCCCGGACCATACGCTGGTCATCAGTGCCCGGGGCAAACGCACCGGCACCGATTACCTGCGGCTGGGGTTGAGCCTGTCGGACGACATGCGCGGCGACAGCGCTTTCAACCTCGGCGCCAGCTATCGGGTCAATGGCATCAATCGCCTCGGCGCCGAGTGGCTGACCCGGGCACAGATTGGCGACAAGCAGGAGCTGTACAGCGAGTTCTACCAGCCGCTGGATGTCGGCTCGCGCTACTTCATCGCACCCTACGGGCAATTCGAATCCCGCAACGTCGAGTCCATCCTGGACAACGACCCGGTGGCCCAGTACCGCGTCGAACGTTATGGCTTTGGCCTGAACCTGGGCCGGCAGATTGGCAACAGCGGCGAAATCCGTTTCGGTGTCGGCCAAGCCTGGGGCGAGGCAGATGTACGCATTGGCGATCACGACCAGCCCAGCGAAAGTTTCAATGAAGGCTTCTACGACCTGAAGTATTCATTCGACTCCTTCGACAATGTGTACTTCCCCCATGAAGGCGAAGACATCGGCCTGACCTGGCGCCAGTATGAGCCGGGATTGGGTTCCGACCAGCGTTACCGCCAATGGGAACTCAATCTGGACAAGGCGCTTAGCCACGGCCCGGACACCTTCATCCTCGGTGGGCGTTACGGGCGTACCCTGGACACCGCTGAAGTGGTGACTTCAAGCTTTGTCCTCGGTGGTGCGCGGCAACTGTCGGGCTTTCGCCAAGACGGCATCTCCGGGCAGAACATAAGCCTGATGCGCGCTGTGTATTACCGCAGGCTCACACCGCGAGCCTACCTGCCGCTGGATTTCCCGCTGTACATCGGCGGCTCCCTGGAACGCGGCCGGGCGTGGAACAACGACAATGAGTTCGACAGCGGCTACATCAATGCCGCCAGTATTTTCCTGGGGTTTGATACGCCATTGGGGCCACTGAATTTCAGCTATGGGTTTAACGATGATGACGAGCGGGCGGTGTATCTGAATCTGGGGCAGACGTTTTGATGGCCCTGTATCCGCAGCAGCCCCCACATTGGTTTCGTGTCGTTCGCGGGCTTGGCGTTCACCGCAAATCCCCTGTGGGAGCGAGCCTGCTCGCGAAGGGGCCGGCAGGCTCACTAATAAAGGACTTCAGCGAATCCCCGCCAGGAGCACGCGCGCGGTTTGCCTGAGAGGTTCGTTGCCCTCTTCGAGCAACTCTTCCAGCAGTGCGACGGCGGTTTTCAGATCGCCATCGTCAATGCAGTTCTGCGCTTGCTCCAGCTTGTCGGAGTGTTCCGGTAACTGAGGCTCTTGGTGGACAGGTTCGAGGGCCATAGGCTCCAGTTCCAGCGACTGCTCTTCATCGGCAAACCCGTCGAGAAATGCATCGTCCAGCGATTCAGTTTCCGAAGGTGCGCTCCACTGCAGGTCCGGCGCGTCGAAACTCGAAAGCGACAAGTCCCCAAAGCCTTCGGGCGCAACAGGTGTTTTTTCAGTGGTGCTGTGCTGCGGCTCGGCAAGGTCCCAACTGGTTTCCATGGACAGCGCATCCAGATCGAGTTCGAACTCGTCACTGGACGCAGGAGCGACGTCAGTCAGCGGCGGCTGAGGTTCTGTAACCATGGGCGCGGCCACCGCGGCGACCTTCGGATAACGCCCGCGGATTTCTTCGAGTGTGCTGACGTCAATGCCCTGCGCCAACAAATGATGTTCCTGGGCCTGGAAACCGATGGTATCGCCCTGCTTGCCCAGCACTTCCAACAACTTGAGGCCCAGGTCGGTGCGCGCGGGCTCTGTCAGCAGCGCGGCGCGCAGTAATCCCGCCGCTTCGGTGAAACGACCGTAGGTCAGGTAAATCCCGACCCCTTCCAGCACGTCCCCCAAAGGTGCATCACCGTTGCTGAACGACGTGGCGGCCTCAGGCTGTTCCGTGTCGGCGGTCGAAGCGTAGGTTTGGGTGTCGTCTTCCAGCATCGGTTCAGGACGCTCGGGCAGGGGCTCCATTTCCGCCTGTTCTTGCTGCCGCCGACGAAGGAACAGCAATAACCCGAGCAACCCCAACAGCCCCACCAGCGCTGTTATCCACAGCCAGTTAATGCCCTCCTCTGGTTCCGGGACCGGTTCTGTGACGGGTGGTGCTTGATCTGGCGGCGCGGGGGTTGCGGCAGGCACAGACTCCGGCTGCGCAGATTCAGCAGGGGCTGGCGTGAGCTCGGCCAGTTGTGTCTGCAACTCGCTGATCTGCTTGCGCTGACTCGCGATTTCTTCGTCCTGGGATTGGAGCAGCGCCTGCAGTTGCTCGATGGTTTTTTGTTGCTGCTCGTTTTGCAGCACGCTGGCGGCCAGTTGCTCGTCGGACACGGCGGAGGCCGGGACGGCAGCCGTTTCTGCCGCTGATGGCAGCACCGCAGAATCGGGCAGCAATAAACGCTGGCCCACGGAAAGCCGGTCACTGCCGGGGTTCAGGGCCTGGATGCCCTGCATCAGCTCATTGACCGAAGCATTGCTGCCGGCGTCATGCAGGCGTTTGGCGATGGACCAGGGGTTGTCTCCCTGCACGACGGTATAGCGCTTGCCTTGAGTAGCCGCAGGCGGCTTGATCGCAGGCGTTGCCTGGGCCGCGGCGGCTGGCTCGTCCCGCGCCGGTACGATACCCGGCGTGCCCGGTGGGTCGATCAGCACGGTGTATTCGCGCAGCAGACGCCCGTTGGGTTGATTGAGCTGCACCAGGAAATTGAGGAAGGGTTCCTCCACCGGTTTGCTGGAGGTCACCCGAATGTAGCCGCGCTCGCCGCGCAGCACTGGCGTGAAGCGCAAGCTATTGAGATAGAACACCCGCTCCACGCCGGCACGGCTGAAATCGTCCGCGCTCGCCAGGCTGGCCGACAAATCGCTTTCACTTACCCCGGTCACATCGACCAGGGCGATATCGGCACGCAACGGCTGATTCAGCGCGGAATGGAGGGTGATCTCCCCAAGCCCCAGCGCCGATGCCAACGCCGAATACCCCATGGCTGCCACGACTACCAACACGTTGAGCCAACTGCGCAACGTGCACTGCAAACTTACAAGCATGGGCATCCCTTTTGATTACCAGACTGAGCGCCTAAGTACTGGTTATAGTTCGCGAACCGCCGAATCTCAAAAGTCTGATGCCTGGGATATGCCTCAGGATTTTTCCAGATTGGCCAGAATCGTGCCATGGACCCGCATGCACACGCGCATGTCGGCTTCATCGACCCCCTCGAACAACTCGCGGCGCAGTTGCGTGGCAATGGTTTCGATCTGTTCGATCAGCGGCAGCGCCGGTGCACAAAGCACGATTTTCTTGGCACGACGATCCTCGGCCACGGCCTGACGCTGCACCAGGCCCTGAGCTTCCAGGCTGTCGAGCAACCGGGCCAGGGTCGGGCCTTCGACAGCGACACTCTGGGCCAGTTCGCGCTGGGTCGGCGCCTGTTCGAAACGGGCCAGGTGCAACAGCACCAGCCAGCGGGCCTGAGACAGACCCAACCCGGCCAGGCGACGATCCAGCTCGGCACGCCAGCCTCGAGACATTTGCGCCAACTGCATGCCAAAACGGTGTTGATCGGTTAACGGCATAAAAAAACTCATCAGATCTGAAATAGAGAAAAACTAATTATTAGTCAGCTAAGCATGAGCTTCGGATTCAGGCAAGGTTTACCCTGTAGTGAATCGTTAAAGGAAGGTAACTCACTGATCAGACTTCAAATTCCGACTGCAACGCAGCCCTGACACAATACAGGACACCTTCCGGAACCCGACCGACAAACAGTGCTGCAACTTCCGACACCGCTGGCAACTCGCCTTCGCCGTCCAGAAACGCATCCTGCACCTCGCCCATCAACTCCTCGGGTAAATCCAACGCCTGCTCCAAAGACAACTGCTGCTTGCCGATGGCCTCGGCCAGCATCGTATAAACGTTCTTTTCCGAGCATTGCAGTTGTCCGGCAATCTGCAACGGGGTCATGCCGGCGCGGGCCAGGGTGATCAATTCGTGACGAACATCGGCCACCGCTTTCGGCGCCTCGACCTCGCCGCCCAGCACTTGGAGGAAGGCTTCGCCGTAACGCTCCAGCTTGCGCGCGCCCACGCCACTGACCCGGGCCATTTCCGCCAGGGAGGTGGGTTGGCTGCGGAGCATTTCCAGCAGCGTCGAGTCGGGGAAGATCACATACGGCGGCACGCCATGCTCTTCGGCCAGCTTGCGACGCAAGGCGCGCAAGGCTTCCCACTGGTCGCGCTCTTCGCCGCGCACCAGTTGGCTGGCCTGGCTCTTGCTGTTCTTGATCGCCGTTG
Organism: Pseudomonas sp. P105; assembly: GCF_032614175.1. Taxonomy (NCBI): domain Bacteria; kingdom Pseudomonadati; phylum Pseudomonadota; class Gammaproteobacteria; order Pseudomonadales; family Pseudomonadaceae; genus Pseudomonas; species Pseudomonas sp. P105. The sequence goes on along the minus strand of NZ_CP126693.1, from coordinate 1,664,543 downwards.
CCGGCTTGAGATCACGGCGCAGTTCAAGGGAGACCTCGCCTTTGAGCAACGGCCGGCAACTCGCACTCAGGCGCAGGCCGCCGTAGCCTTCCAGGTCGATATCGGCCAACCCGCGGGCCACGAGCTGGCGGAACAATGAACGCCATTCACTTTCCGTGCGTGCCTTGCCCACACCGAACACCGAAAGATGCTGGTGGCCAAAACTGCGCACCTTTTCGTTGTCCTTGCCCAGCAACACGTCCACCAGATGCCCCACGCCATAGCGCTGGCCGGTGCGATAAATCGCCGACAACGCCTGGCGGGCCGGCTCGGTGGCGTCCCAGGTTTCCACGCCGTCGACGCAGTTGTCGCAATGTCCGCAAGGCTGGGGCATGTCTTCATCGAAATAGGCCAGCAAGGTCTGGCGCCGGCAGCGGGTCTCTTCGCACAGCGAAAGCATGGCGTCGAGCTTGTGCTGTTCAAGACGCTTGTGGCGCTCGTCGCCCTCGGAGTTCTGCAGCATCTGCTTGAGCATCACCACGTCTTGCAGGCCGTAGGCCATCCACGCGTCCGCCGGCAAACCATCACGGCCGGCGCGCCCGGTTTCCTGGTAATACGCCTCGAGGGATTTGGGCAGGTCCAGATGCGCGACGAAACGCACGTTGGGCTTGTCGATGCCCATGCCGAAGGCCACGGTGGCCACCATGATCAGGCCTTCCTCATTGAGGAAGCGCTTCTGATGATAGGCCCGCAGGTCATTGGGCAGGCCGGCGTGATACGGCAATGCCGGAAAGCCTTGCTCGCAGAGAAACGCCGCCACTTCATCGACCTTTTTGCGCGACAGGCAATAAACGATGCCGGCATCGCTGCGCCGCTCGGCAATAAACGCCAGCAACTGCTTGCGCGGCTGCTCCTTGGGCACGATGCGATAGAAAATGTTGGGGCGGTCGAAGCTGGAAAGGAAGCGCTCGGCGTTCTGCAAATGCAGGCGTTCGACGATTTCTTCGCGGGTGCGTTTGTCGGCGGTGGCGGTCAGGGCGATACGTGGCACGTCGGGAAACAGTTCGGCCAGTTGCCCCAGTTGCAGGTATTCACGACGGAAGTCGTGGCCCCATTGGGACACACAGTGGGCTTCGTCGATGGCAAACAGAGCGATTTCCAGGCTCTGCAGGAAGGCCAGCATGCGCGGCTGCACCAGGCGTTCCGGGGCCAGGTAGAGCATTTTTATTTCACCGCGCTTGATTCGCGCCGCCAGGTCCCGTTGCTGCTCGGCGCTGAGGGTCGAGTTCAGCGAAGCGGCTGCAACCCCCAGCTCTTCAAGGGTCGCGACCTGGTCGTCCATCAACGCAATCAGCGGCGAGACCACTACCGCCAGGCCGTTGCGCAACAGCGCCGGCACCTGGAAGCACAAGGATTTGCCGCCGCCGGTGGGCATCAGCACCAGGGCATCGCCACCGCTGGCCACGCGCTCAATAATGGCACCCTGGCGGCCACGGAAACTGTCGTAGCCGAAGATGTCCTTGAGGACGCGTTGAGCCTGTTCGAGCATAAAAACTCCAAAAATCACCGAAACATCCCTGCAAGGCTGGTTCAGAATCAAAAACGCTGCACCGGCAAATCGTAAGTGCGCGTTTCGAAACGCCGGGACGCCGCAGGGCATCACAAAACGCGGCAGTATACCCGAGGGTTTCGTTGTAAAGGGTGATGCTGACAAGAGGTGTCGGGGGTCTTCCGGTTGCCATCAGTCCCTGTGGGAGCGAGCCTGCTCGCGATGACATCGGCCCATTCAACATCAATGCAAGCTGCTCCACCGCTATCGCGAGCAGGCTCGCTCCCACATTTGATCTGTGGGCGAGCGCAAATTTGTGTCCACCCCGGGCATTGGAGAGGCAAATACACCACGCGGCTGGCCTGGGCGCTCAAGAAGGCCTAGAATTCCCGCATTGTTTATTCCCCAAGGTAGCCTGTAATGTCCTTCGCTGAGCAACTGACCCGCCTGCAAGTCTTCCTCGACGCCGATGAGCTGCACGAAGAGGCGCTGGATTACGTGGCCGCTCACGGCTACCTGACCGCCCTGTCCATCTGCTCCGAACAGGTGCCGGAGCGTGAGTGGATCGACGCGCTGTTCGCCGAAGAGCCGCATTACGCCGACGATGCCGAGCGTGAGGTCATCGAAACCACGCTGGTGTTGCTCAAGGCCCACATCGCCCGTCAGTTGGCTTCCGACGAAGAATTCGAACTGCCATGCGAGCTGGACCTGGGCGATGACCCGGACGATTCGGAACTGCGTGGCTGGTGCATCGGTTTCATGGAAGGCGTGTTCCTGCGCGAAGCCGCCTGGTTCGAAACCGCCGAAGAAGAAGTCAGCGAAATGCTGCTGCCGATCATGGTCGGTTCCGGTCTGTTCGACGAGCAACCGGAGTTTTCCGACATCGCCGCCGACGCGAACCTGATGGACGACATGATCGTGCAGATCCCTGAAGCCCTCACCGCCCTGTACCTGCTGTGCAACGCCCCGGACGAGAAACCGGCGATCCTCAAGCCGCGCCACCACTGAGCCACCGGGTGCCCGCGCCCATCGGCAACCGCTCGCTGATCCTGCGCTACGTTCTGCTGGCCATTGGCTGGTTGAGCGTGGTGCTGGGGGTCATCGGGATCTTCATTCCCGTATTGCCCACTACCCCTTTCCTGCTACTGGCCGCGGCCTGCTTCGCCCGCAGCTCGCCACGCTTCTATCGCTGGCTGGTGGGCCATCCGCGGCTCGGGCCCTGGATCGCTGACTACCTCAGCGGCAACGGCATCCCGCTCAAGGGCAAGGTCTACGCCATCGGGCTGATGTGGGTGAGCATCCTGTTGTCCTGCTATCTGGTGCCCCTGCCGTGGGCGCGGGTGTTCATGCTCACCAGTGCGGTGCTGGTGACGGTTTATATCCTCAAGCAAAAAACCCTACATAAGTCCTGAAGTCGGCGCGAAGCTACGTTGACCCATTTCGAGCTGGACGGCTCGCGACGGCATGTGGCGCTGGGTATTCAGCAATTGATCGAACTGGGCGGATTGCTGGCAAACCGCGCGCTGGATAACGTCGAGCCGCGCTAGTCGACACACCTTCTCCCTCACCACAAAAGCATGCATGCCGTTCACGCAAAAGCGTGCATCCCCTCAAAAACACAAAACCCGCCATGTCCTATTTGAACATGACGGGTTTTGTCGTTTCAGTTCACCTCACACGGTGTCCACCTTCAACGAGTGATCATTCAACATTCCGTTGATGATGGTCGCTGTATCCGCGCCGGCGATCATGCCGTCCACGCCCGGTGTGACGCCGTAGTAGCTGGCGAGGTTGACGCCGGCCAGGTCGATGGTCTGGTTCGGCGCGGCGCCGGCCGTGGAGCTGACGTCGATGCTGGTCATGACCGACGCACCACTGCCGGTGACGCTGAAGTGCAGGTAGTCGTCCAGGGACGCGCTGCTGCCGTTTTCCCCCAGCAACAGTTGCGACAGGTCGAGTTTGTCGAGGCCAGGGGTGAAGTCCGTGACCAGGTCATGGCCGCTGTTGCCCACCTGCCATTGGAAGGTATCAGCGCCGCTGCCTCCGGTCAGGGTGTTGTTGCCCAGGCCTCCGATCAACACGTCATCGCCACCACCGCCATTGAGCACGTCGTCGCCCAGGCCGCCGTTGATGCGGTTGCTGGCACTATCGCCGGTGAGGGTGTCGTTGAAGTTCGAGCCGACCAGGTTTTCGATGCCCGCCAGGGTGTCGATGCCGGCGCCCACGGTGTTTTGGGCGGCTAACAGACCCAGGTTCACCGTAACCCCGGCACTGGCGTGGGCGTAGCTGGCGGTGTCGTTGCCGGTGCCACCGTCGAGCAGGTCGTTGCCGGCGCCGCTGTAGAGCAAGTCGTTGCCCGCCTCGCCGTGCAAGGCGTTGTTGCCCGAACCGGCGCTGAGTATGTCGTTGCCGTCGCCCGCGTTGAGGATGTTGTCCCCCTCGCCGGCGATCAGCACGTCGTCCCCTGTCGTGCCCGTCAGGGTGTGGCCTGCCTGATAGCTGATGCCGACCGCTGCGCTGTCGCTGCCACCGTGATTGTCGCTGGCGGTGTAGCTGCCGTGGTAATCCGGCGTGCTGTCCTGGGCGCCGGCGTAGTTGACGGTCAAGGTCAGTTGGTAGTTTTCCGCGCCGTTGGGGTTGCCACCACTGCCATTGGCGATGTTGGTGACGTGGATCTGGTAGTTGCCATCCGCCGCCGCGGTGAACGAGGCACCGTCGGTGATCGCGATGAAAGGCCCGCCGTTGAGGGAGTACTCCAGGGCGATCCGTCCGGCCGCCAGGTTGTGGTCCAGGGTGAGGGTTTCCCCCTGCTTGAGGCTGATGTTGAGCCGGTCTTCATCGTTGGTGTTGTGGTTGGACACCATCCCCAGTGCGCCGCTGACCACCAGCACCGCGGTCATGGTCGCGGCATTGGCGACAAAAGCGCCGCGGTTGAGGTTGATCGACTGCACGTTGTTACCGGTGAAGCTGACCGTGCCGGTACTGCCGGTGAAGTCTGCGCCCCTGGCAACCCAGCCGGTGTTGAAGCCGGTGGGCGACGCCGTGAGCGGGTCGCCGTTGGCGTCGCTGTCGTTGCCCAGCAGCATTTCTCCCGGGATCACGATGTTGCCCGACAGGACGTTGGTGATGATGTTGTCGTCGACTGCCACGGGCGGGCTGTTGGGGAGAACCTTGACCACCAGGCTGGAACTGGCCAGGTCGCCGTCGTGGTCGCTGACAGTGAAGCCGATGGTCTCGGTGATCAATGTGCTGGTGGCGGTCTGGGAGGTGTAGCTGTACTCGCCGGTGTCGAGATTCACCACCAGCGTGCCGTCGTGGTCGGTGGCGATACTCAGCGTGTTGTTGGCCGTGTTGAAGGTGCCATGGTTGGCCCCGCCGCTGGCGGTCAGCGCACCCTGTCCGGCGTTGGCGGCCGGATCGTAGCTGTAGGTGGTGCCATCGACCACCAGGCTTTTGACAAACCCGCCGTCGGCGCCGAACGAGCCGCCCTCGCCCAGCAGGCCGCCAGTGACGGGCACACCCTGCACGGTGCCGGAGAGCACCGAGTTGAGCTGGTTCAGGTCGGTGACCAGCACCGCGTCGGTGTTGGTGTGGGTACTGCCGTCGTAGGCCAGCGGGTCAAGGTGAGTGTCACTGACCCCACCGCCCAGACCGATGGCGTAGTTCTTGATGCCGTTGGCGTCGAGGAATGCTTTCCACGCCGCTTCGTCCGCCGCATCGATCCCCTGGCCCGTCGTGGGCTTGCCGTCGGAGAAGAAATAGCCAATGTTCTGTGCGCCGGTCAGTTGCCCCGAGGTGACAAACGCGGTCTTGGCCGCCGCTACCGCCGCATCGTAGTTGGTCCCACCGCCCGCTGACAGGCCGGAGAGGAGCGACTTGGCGGTCGCCACGTCCACCCACACGGAAGTCTGGTCGGTGGCGCTGCTGCTGAAGGTCACGAGCTGGACTTTCACATCCCCCAGATCGTCGTATTTATCGAGCAAGGCACTGATGGCCTGTTTCGCCAGGTCCAGCCGCGAGAGCCCCGGTACACCCGAGGGGTCGGCCATGCTCCCGGACACATCGAGCACAATCAACAGGTTCGAGTCGATCTCCACCGCCGTCACCGAACGCTCGGACGCGACGGCCGTGGGCACGTCGTCGACGATGCTCACCACCAGGTTGCCGGTGACACTGTTGCCCAAGGCGTCCGTGGCTTGGTAGGTGAAGCTTTCGCTCAATACATTTGGGCCGTCGTTGGCGTTGGGCGCCGTCGTGGCGGGCGAAGTCAGCGTGTAGGTGTAAGAGCCATCGGGGTTGAGCAACAACTGGCCGTAAGCGCCGGTGGCGTTGCCCACCAGACTGAACGTCAGCGCACCACTGGCACCAGTCACCGAACCGACCAGGCTACCGCTGGCGGTTTCGCTGGTGGCGCTCGGCGCGCTGCCGGTGACGGTACCGGGGGCCAGGTCCTGGCCGTCCTGGTTCAGGTCCAGGGCTTTTTCGTAGACGGTAATGTCCTGATCGGTTTCAGCGACGAGGCAGCTGTTGTAGACATCGATGGTGATGGTGGTGGTGCTTTCATCGCCGTCGGCATCGCGCACGGTGTAGGTGAATACGTCGGTGGCACCGGGTGCACTGACGGTGTTCGGGTTGCTGTGGTAAACGGCGTTGCCATTGGCGTCCAGCGTGAGATAGCCGTAGGTGCCGTTGATCTGGGTGTTGAGGCCACCTGTTGCAGGGTTTGAGGTGTCGTTGCCGGCACGTACGCCGATCACTGCGCCACCGTCGGCGCCGAGCACGTCGTTGTCCAGCACATTGCCATTGACCGTGCCGCCCTCCACTACCGAAGCCAAATCGGCATGGGCGTTGGGTACGTCGTCAACGATGTTGATAACGATGGTGCTGGTGACGGTATTGCCCAGCGAATCGGTGGCTTGATAGGTAAAGCTTTCACTCAGGACATTCGGACCATCGTTGGCCGAAGGTGCGGTGGTGGCTGGCGAGGTCAGGGTGTAGGTGTAGGAACCGTCCGGGTTGAGCAGCAGTTGGCCATAGGCACCGGTGGCGTTGCCTACCAGGGCGAAGGTGACGGCGCCGATTGCACCTGTGACCGAGCCGACCAGGCTACCGCTGGCCGTTTCAGTGGTAGCGTTCGGCGCGCTGCCGGTGACAGTGCCGGGTGCCAGGTCCTGGCCGTCCTGGTTCAGGTCCAGGGCTTTTTCGTAGACGGTAATGTCCTGATCGGTTTCGGCAACGAGGCAGCTGTGGTAGACATCGATGGTGATGGTGGTGGTGCTTTCATCGCCGTCGGCATCGCGCACGGTGTAGGTGAATACGTCGGTGGCGCCCGGTGCACTGACGGTGTTCGGGTTGCTGTGGTAAACGGCGTTGCCATTGGCGTCCAGCGTGAGATAGCCATAGGTGCCGTTGATCTGGGTATTGAGGCCGCCAACCGCCGAGGTTGAGGTGTCGCTGCCAGCACGCACACCGATCACCGCGCCGCTTGCGGCGGGTCCGTCGGCACCGCCCACATCGTTGTTCAGAACGTTGCCGCTGACCGTCCCGCCTTCGTCCACCGAGGCGGAATCAGCATGGGCGGTGGGCAAATCATCAACGATATTCACGTCCAGATTGCCAGTGGCCGTGGTGCCGTTGTCGTCGGTGACCACGACGGCAAATTGCTCGCTGAGGCTGTTGGCGCCGTTGGCGTTTGCGTGAGCTTCATTGTCCAGCAAGGTGTAGCTGTAACTCACCACGCCCGTGGCGGCGTTGAAGCCGGTGATGGTCAGCGTGTTGCCCAAGGCCGTGGTGATGGACTGTGGGAAACCGGCCGCAACACCGCCCGTGACGACATTGATGCCGCCCACGCTCAGGGTCTGTACACCGTCCAGCGCGGTGATGGTGAAGGTGCCGCTTTGGGTCAGCGCTGGAGCGTCCGGGCTGGTGCCGTCGCTGAGGTTTTTCTCCTGAAGGTTCAGCTCACCGCCTTCGGTGTCCAGGCCTTCGATGATCACCGGGTCGTCGTTGTTGTGTACCTGCAACACCAGGTTGGCGGTGCTGGTGTCGCCATCGGCGTCGGTCAGGGTGTAGGTGAAGGTTTCGCTACCGCTACCGCCGCCGTGCAGGCCTTTGAAGTCGGCGTCGGCGGTGTTGAGCGTGTAGGTGTAGGAACCGTCAGCATTGAGGACCAGCGTGCCGTAAGTGCCAGTGAAAGTACCGGGCGTGACCGGGCCGGACGCCACACGATCCGCGCCTTCGGTGTCATTGGTCAGCACGCTGCCCGTCAGGGTCAGGTTGGTTTCCGAGGCGGTGCCGGCGTTGCTGTCGTCCACGGCTTGAGGCAAATCATCAACGATATTCACGTCCAGGTTGCCGGTGGCCGTGGTGCCGTTGTCGTCGGTGACCACGACGGCAAATTGCTCGCTAAGGCTGTTGGCGCCGTTGGCATTTGCGTGGGCTTCGTTGTCCAGCAAGGTGTAGCTGTAACTCACCACGCCCGTGGCGGCGTTGAAGCCGGTAATGGTCAGTGTGTTACCCAATGCCGTGGTGATGGATTGTGGGAAACCGGCTGCAACACCACCCGTGACGACATTGATGCCGCCCACGCTCAGGGTCTGTACACCGTCCAGCGCGGTGATGGTGAAGGTGCCGCTTTGGGTCAGCGCTGGAGCGTCCGGGCTGGTGCCGTCGCTGAGGTTTTTCTCCTGAAGGTTCAGCTCACCGCCTTCGGTGTCCAGGCCTTCGATGATCACCGGGTCGTCGTTGTTGTGTACCTGCAACACCAGGTTGGCGGTGCTGGTGTCGCCATCGGCGTCGGTCAGGGTGTAGGTGAAGGTTTCGCTACCGCTGCCGCCGCCGTGCAGGCCTTTGAAGTCGGCGTCGGCGGTGTTGAGCGTGTAGGTGTAGGAACCGTCAGCATTGAGAACCAGCGTGCCGTAAGTGCCGGTGAAGGTACCGGGCGTGACCGGGCCGGACGCCACACGATCCGCGCCTTCGGTGTCATTGGTCAGCACGCTGCCCGTCAGGGTCAGGTTGGTTTCCGAGGCGGTGCCGGCGTTGCTGTCGTCCACGGCTTGAGGCACATCATCAACGATATTCACATCCAGGTTGCCGGTGGCCGTGGTGCCGTTGTCGTCGGTGACCACGACGGCAAATTGCTCGCTAAGGCTGTTGGCGCCGTTGGCATTTGCGTGGGCTTCGTTGTCCAGCAAGGTGTAGCTGTAACTCACCACGCCCGTGGCGGCGTTGAAGCCGGTAATGGTCAGTGTGTTACCCAATGCCGTGGTGATGGATTGTGGGAAACCGGCTGCAACACCGCCCGTGACGACATTGATGCCGCCCACGCTCAGGGTCTGTACACCGTCCAGCGCGGTGATGGTGAAGGTGCCGCTTTGGGTCAGCGCTGGAGCGTCCGGGCTGGAGCCGTCGCTGAGGTTTTTCTCCTGAAGGTTCAGCTCACCGCCTTCGGTGTCCAGGCCTTCGATGATCACCGGGTCGTCGTTGTTGTGTACCTGTAGCACCAGGTTGGCGGTGCTCGTATCGCCATCGGAGTCGGTCAGGGTGTAGGTGAAGGTTTCTGTGCCACTTCCGCCGCCGTGCAACGCCACGAATTGCGGGTCGCTGGTGTTGAGGGTGTAGGTGTACGTGCCGTTGGGGTTCAGCACCAGGGTGCCGTAGGTGCCGGTGAACGTGCCGCCAATGATCGGCCCGCTGTCAGGACCGGTGGGGATGCGGTCGGCGCCTTGATGATCGTTGGGCAAGACGTTGCCGGTGAGCGTGACAAGACTTTCCGATGCGGTGCTGGCGTGGCTGTCGTCAATCGCCTGGGGTACGTCGTCGGTGATGTTGACGTCCAGGGTCCCCGTGGCGGTGTCGCCATCGCTGTCGACGGCCACGACGGGGAACTGCTCGCTGATGTTGTTGGCCCCGCCCCCGGCGGGATGGCTTTCATTGTCCGTCAGGGTATAGCTGTAGCTGACCACACCGGTCGCGGGGTTGTAACCGGTGATGGTCAACGTGTTGCCCAGCGCCGAGGTGATGGATTGGGGAAAACCTGCGGGCACGCCACCGGTGATCACGGCGATTCCACCGATACTCAGGCTGCTCAGCCCATCGGGCGCGGAAATGGTGAAACTGCCGCTTTGCACCAGCGCGCCGGGATTGCTGGCGGAACCGTCAGACAGGTTCGCCTCATTGGCGGTCAATTCACCGCCATCCACGGTCAAGCCATCAAGGGTAACCGGGTTGTCCGGGGTTTCAGGGTCTACCGGTGGCACGATTGCATCGTCGCCGCCGTCATCCGGATCACCGGCCAGACGCAGGTCTGGAAACTCGGGTATCCCGTTGAACCCGGCGGTGGGAAAACCGATCTGCGGATCGACCTCCCCGCCGACCTCCTCCAGCAACACAAAACTGTGCCCGCCACCCACGCCCCCCGGATTACCGCCCTCGGCGCCTGCAGCCGTCGCCTCGCCGGTCTGGGTCGGGTCAGCGCCGGCGGCGATGGCTTGTTGCAGTTTTTGCACATCGGTCAGTTGCGCATCACTGGGTGTGGTGGCCTCAGGCGTATCGCTAGCAGAGGCCTGGTTGGCGAGCAATTGCGGGCTCAGCGTCAGGTCACTTCCGCGGCCCAGGGTCAACTCCTTGCCGTTTTGCAACTGCACAGCCACCGCCCCTTCGGCCCCGGTGATCAGGTGCTCGCCGGCATAGAGCCGATCACCTTCAACCAGAGGTCGCCGCAGACCGCCGACGGCTTCTGCGAAAACCTGTCCTACCACCTTGCTGACGGTACCGATGAGCGCTGCCATGTGCATTCCTCCGTTGCCAACCGCAGTCGGCACCTGTCTGGGTGAAGAATTGGTGCTCGGGTTGGCAGCCAGGGAATCTGGAAAATCTGCCAGCTTTCGGGGACGTAAAAGGCGCTAGCTATTCGCCACAATGACAAAAAACCGTCACTTAAAATCGCCTTTCAAGTCGTCCTTTTCGGCACCTCTTCACATCGCTTCAAAATGATTATGGAACTTTATTGACGCCCAAAATCCGTCAGGACCCGCAGATTCAAAGGCTTTCGCTTTGAACAATGTGCCGCTTTTTTCCAAGCACATAAGTTTTTTTTGGCATAAGTCTTATGAGAAATTCTTCTTAGGTTTTGCGCAGGATGTTCTTAGCTGTGTTGTTACAAGCTTGAAACGGTTTTGATCTTAAATACGTCAATATTTTGGCGACAGCGAAGCACAACAGACCTTAGGAGATGCACCCCATGCGCGTTCTTTCCCCCCTCTGCAGCGCGGTTTTGCTGGCCATGGCCTGCTCTTCTTCAGCGCAGGCCATGTCGTTGACCGAAGCGATCCAGAGCACCATTGCTACTCACCCGGAACTGGCGCAACGGGTCGATAGCCGTCTGTCGGCCAATGAAGACGTCAAGGTCGCCAGAGGGGGGTTCTTCCCATCGGTGGACTTGAATGCCGGCTACGGGCGCGGCTACAGCGACAACACCAACACCCGGGCGCTGGGCAATCACCACACCAATATCCTGACTTACACCCAGTCGGAGCTGCGCCTGCGGCAGATGCTGTTTGACGGGTTCAACACTGCCAATGAAGTGGAACGCACCAAAGGCGTGGTCAATTCCCGCGCCTACTACGCCCAAGGCACCGCCCAGGACCTGGCGCTGCGCACCATCGAGGTTTACTTGGAAGTGCTCAAGCGTCGCGAGCTGGTGACCCTGGCCAAGAACAACCTGCAGGCTCACCTGCGCGTCAACGACCAGATCGGCCTGCGCACCGAGCGTGGCGTGGGCAGCACCGCCGACTCCGATCAGTCCAATGCTCGCCGGGCCCTGGCGGAAAACAACTACGACACCGCCCAGGTCGACCTGGCCGACGCAGAGGCTAACTTCTACAGCGTGGTCGGACGCATGCCCGATGAGCTGGAAACACCGCCCTCGACCAAAGGCGAGATGCCCGCTGACCTGCGCGAAGCCCAGCAAAGCATGGTGGACAACAACCCGTACCTGAAATCGGCCCAGGCCGACGTGCAGTCCGCCGAAAGCCAGTATGAAGTGGCCAAGTCGCCGTTCTATCCGCGGTTCGACGCCGAGGCGGCGGTGGGCGCCAATAACAACCTCGGCGGCGAAGAAGGCCACGACAACAACTGGCGGGTCGGCGTGGTGATGAACTACAACCTGTTCCGCGGCGGCAGCGACAAGGCGCGGTTGGCGTCCAATGCCCACCAGATCAACCAGGCCATGGACATCCGCAACAACGCCCTGCGCCAGCTCAACGAAGACACCCGCCTGGCCTGGAACGCGATGCTCAACGCCCGCAAGCAGACCCCCACCGCCCGGGAATATGCCGAAACCACTTCCCGTGTACGCGCCGCCTATCAGGATCAGTTCGGTCTCGGCCAACGGACCCTGCTCGATGTGCTCGACAGCGAAAACGAGCTGTACAACGCCAACCGTCGCTACACCGAAGTGCGCTACACCGAGGAATACTCGATGTATCGGGTATTGGCGAACATGGGCCAGCTGTTGAGCAAACAGCGGGTGGTGCTGCCGGCCGACGCGGTCGCTCAAACAGAAGTCAAAAACGAAGCGCGGCTGCCAGAACTGAAGTAGCCCCCCAAAAAAATGGGAGCGATCAATGTGACCAGCATGGAACCCGCAACCCCCAGCACCGATCCGCGGCTGAATGTCGATGATCCCTTGCTGGACGGTCTGTTGATCCTCTGCAAACTCCATGGCGCGACAGTCAGCCGCGCCAGCCTTGGCGCCGGGCTTCCAATGGCGCACCAACGCCTGAGCCTGGACCTGCTGCCGCGCGCAGCGGCCCGGGCCAATTTGCAGGCGCGCTTGCTGCGCCGAGAGCTGGCCGATATTTCGCCACTCAACCTGCCGGTGATGCTGATTCTGGCCGGTGGTCGTTGCGCCGTGTTGCGGCGCTGGAGTGAGGACGGCCAGGCGCTGATCCTGCCCAGCGAAGCCGATGGCGGCGAGCAGTGGGTCAGCCGCGACGAACTGAGCGCCGTCTACAGCGGCCAGGCTTTGTTCGCCCGGCCGCGCCATGAACTCGAAGACCTGCGCGCGCCCTTGGTTCCACGGGTCGAGGCCTGGTTTCGTGACACCTTGAAACTGTCACGCTGGCTGTACAGCGACGCGATCCTGGCAAGTTTGCTGATCAACCTGCTGGGGCTGATGGTGCCGCTGTTCGTCATGCAGACCTACGACCGCGTGGTGCCGAACCAAGCCACATCGACGTTGTGGGTGCTGGCCGTGGGGCTGTTAATCGGCACGGGTTTCGAACTGGTTTTGCGCGTGGTGCGCGCCCATCTGCTGGACACCGCCGGCAAGAAAACCGACGTGATCCTCTCCGCGACCCTGTTCGAACGCATCACCGGCATGGCGATGAAGGCCAAACCGGTGACCATCGGCGGGTTCGCCCAAAGCATCCATGACTTCCAGGGTCTGCGCGAATTCCTGACCGCTGTCACCCTCACCAGCCTGATCGACCTGCCCTTCGCCGTGCTGATGCTGGTGGTGATCGGGTTGCTGGGTGGCTGGCTGGTGGTGATTCCGGTGGTGGCTTTTCCGCTCACCATTATTTTCGCCATGATCATCCAGGCACGCCTGCGCGACACCGTGCAGAAAAGCCTAGCCCTGGGCGCCCAGCGCCAGGCATTGCTGATTGAAACCCTCGGCGGCCTGGAAACCCTCAAGGCTTGCAGCGCCGAAAGCGAGCGCCAGCATCAATGGGAAAGCACCCACGGCGCCCTCACCCGCCTGGACAGCCACGCCCGCAGCCTCTCGGCGCTGGCCACCAACGGCACGCTGTTTTTGCAACAACTGGCCGGCATGGCGACCATCGTCGCCGGGGTCTACAGCATCATCGCCGGTAACCTCAGCGTCGGCGCGCTGGTGGCGACCTACATGCTCGGCAGCCGGGTGCTGGCGCCGCTGGGGCAGATCGCCGGGCTGATCACCCGCTACCAGCAGGCACAGCTGACCATGCGCAGCACCGATGCGCTGATGGCGCTGCCCCAGGAGCGCGATGCCAAACAACGGCCGCTGGATCGCACCCAATTGCAGGGCGCGCTGGACGTCAGCGGCGTGACCTTCCATTACAACGGCCAGAACGCCCCGGCGCTGGCGAATGTGAGTTTCAGCCTCAAGCCCGGCGAACGGGTCGGGATCATCGGTCGCAGTGGCTCGGGCAAGAGCACCCTGGCGCGCCTGGTGATGGGATTTTATGAGCCCCAGGAAGGCCAGTTGCTGCTCGATGGGCTCGACCTTCGGCAACTGGACGTGGCGGACCTGCGCCAGCAGATCGGCTATGTCGCCCATGACCTGCCGCTGCTGGCCGGCAGCCTGCGGGACAACCTCACCCTCGGCGCCCGCTACATCAGCGATGCACGCATGCTGGAAGTGGCGGAACTGACCGGCGTCACCGAACTGGCCCGCCAGCATCCCCAGGGCTTTGACCGCCCGGTAGGCGAACGCGGGCAGTTGCTCTCCGGTGGGCAACGCCAGGCCGTGCTACTGGCCCGAGCCCTATTGCTCGACCCGCCGATCCTGCTGCTGGACGAACCCACCAGCGCCATGGACAACAGCAGCGAAGACGTGTTGCGGCAAAAGCTCCATACCCATGTGCAGGGCAAAACGGTGCTGCTGGTGACCCACCGCACGTCGATGCTCAGCCTGGTGGATCGGCTGGTGGTGCTGGACAACGGCCGGATTGTGGCCGATGGGCCGAAGGAAGCGGTGATCGATGCACTGCGTAAAGGACGGGTGGGGTCTGCGGCGGTGTAACAGCCCACACAGTCCCCTCACCACAAAAGCCGCACCGACCTTAGCTCTTTTAACTGACGGGTATCCCCATGTCTGCTCAAACACCCGATTCAGCGGCCCGAAGCTACTTCGGCAGTTTCAGCAAAAGCGCCGAAAGCGAGTTCATGCCGGAAACCGCCGGTGCCGCGCTGCAGGATTCGCCCCGTCGCTCGCGGGTCACGGTGTGGCTGGCGGCCGGACTGATCATCACCGCGTTGGTGTGGGCCAAACTGGCAGTCTTGCAGGAAGTCACCACCGGTGAAGGCAAGGCCATTCCTTCGAGCAAGATTCAGGTAATCCAGAACCTGGAGGGCGGCATCGTCACCGAGATTTTCGTGCGCGAAGGGCAGATGGTGAACAAGGGCGACACCCTGCTACGCCTGGACGACACACGGTTTCTGTCGAACAAGGGCGAAAGCGAGGCCGACCGTTATGCTCTGACCGCCCAGGTCGAACGCTTGTCGGCCGAAGCCGAGGGCAGGCCTTTCGAACTGTCCGCTGAAGTCATCAGCAAGGCCCCGCAAGTGGCCGAGGACGAACGCTCGCTGTATGAACAACGGCAGCGACGCCTGGCCAGCGAACAGCGGACGCTGACCGAACAACTGCGCCAGAAAACCCAGGAGCTGGCGGAGTTTCGCTCCAAGCAGGGCCAGTTCAGTTCCAGCCTGGCCTTGCTGCAAGAAGAGATGAACATGTCGGCACCACTGGTGCGCACCGGGGCGGTGTCGCCGGTGGAAATCCTGCGGCTCAAACGCAGCGCGGTGGAAATCCGTGGTTCGCTCAACGCCACCACCCTGGCGATTCCTCGGGCCGAATCGGCGATCAACGAGATCAAGAGCAAGATCGACGAATCAGAACAGTCCTTCCGCTCCGAAGCGGCCAAGGAACTCAATGAGAAACGCACGGAGTTGTCAAAAATCACCGCTTCGAGCATTGCCATCGACGACCGCGTGACCCGCACCACCGTAGTCTCGCCGGTACATGGGGTGATCAAGCAGCTAAAGGTCAACACCATCGGCGGCGTAGTGCAGCCGGGCAGCGACATGGCAGAAATCGTGCCGCTGGAAGACAACCTGCTGATCGAAGCCAAGGTCCGCCCCCAGAACGTGGCCTTCCTGCATCCGGGCCAGAAAGCCATGGTCAAGTTCAGTGCCTATGACTACACGATCTACGGCGGGATGAGCGCCAGGCTCGAACTGATCGGCGCCGACACCATCACCGATGACAAGGGCAACAGCTTCTACCTGATCCAGGTGCGCACAGATAAAAATCACTTGGGCGGCGATGCCAAACCGTTGTTGATCATTCCTGGGATGGTGGCGACGGTGGACATCATTACCGGGGAGAAAAGTGTCCTGGATTACCTGCTCAAGCCGGTGTTGAAGGCGCGGACTGAGGCGATGCGTGAGCGGTAGGCCTTGAGCTGAGACTTTGGTTGATTGTGCTACCGCTATCGCGAGCAAGCTCGCTCCCACATTGGATCTGTGGTGTTAGCAGATTTTTTGCATGCACTGGAGATCAACTGTGGGAGCGAGCCTGCTCGCGATGAGGCCAGCACAGTCACTACTTATTCCTGCGCATGATTACGCCGAAAAACCTCCTCCCCCATCGCAGCAATCTGCCCCTCGATCAACGCTTCGAACGGCCTCAGCAACGGCTCAAAACGGGCCGGTGTCTCAAGGGTTTGCAGCGCCTGGACAACCGCCTCCACCGTCGACAACGCCCCTGGCCCTGGCGCCTTGCGCAAGCGGTATCGAGACACACTGCCCGCGGCCAGTGTCACCCTCGGCAGCGCCGCCAACAGAGGGTTGAGGTGCAGCAACTTGCGCGCCTTGCGCCAGGTGCCGTCCGGGACGACCAGTAGCAGCGGATCCTCAGACAGAGCATAAGCATGCATGGGCTGCGCCTCTTCGCCGGGAAACAAAAGCCGCGCCTGATAACCCGGTTGATTGAGCAGCCCAGGCAAATCCTCGAACACCTCGCCCACGATCAACTCGGCATTATTGAGCCCCAACGCCGCCAGCCGCGCGGTGTTCAGGGCATGGTTCACCTCGCTGGGATGCTGCAACAACAGCACCCGAGTGCGGCTGTCGAGGCTGGGGATCAGCGGGCACAAACAATGGCTTTGCGGCCTGTGGCAGCGCGGACAATGAATTCTGGACATGACGGCACCTCAGGCCTGGTTGAGCTGCGCCTTGAGCAGATCGCGAAAAGTCTGGATCAGCGGCTCACGGCTGCGGCCACGGCGTACGATCATCGAAAACGGTGCCTGATAACCAAAAGTGGCCGGCAACAACACGCGCAAATCGCCCTTGTCCACCCAGGCCTGGGCATAGTGTTCGGGCAGATAGCCGACGTAGGCACCGGACAATACCAGGATCAACTGCGCCTCCATGCTCTCCACCGTCGCCGCGCTGTGCTTGAAACCGTGGCGGGCCAGTTCGGCCTGGCTCCAGTAACCGCGCCCGACCATGCGTTGCTGGGTGATGAGTTGCTCAGGGATACGCCGCTCGTTGAACAGCGGGTGACGGTTGCTGCAATACAACCAGTGCTGCTCACGGTACAGCGGCATGTAGACCAGGCCGCTCATGCGCGTGGAAAACGCGCCGATGGCCAGGTCCAGGCGGTTGTCCTGCACGCCCAGTTGCAGTTCGTACGGGCTCATGACCGACAGGTGCAGGTGGACTGCCGGATGCTCCTGGCTGTAGGCGCCGATGGCTTCGGCGAACGGCAGGGCTTTGTCGCTGACGGTGGAATCGATCACCCCCAGGTTCAGCGTGCCGCGCAACTCACCCTTCAGCGCGGCGGCGTATTGCTCGAACCCTTCAAGCTCGCCCAAAAGACGCAGGGTCTCCTGGTGGAACAACTCGCCCTTGCTGGTCAGGCTGAACCCACCCCGCCCACGATGACACAACACCAGGCCCAGGGCCGATTCGAGCTGGCTCATGTAGGTGCTGATGGCCGACGTGGAAAGGTTGAGCTCGTGCTGGGCATTGGCGAATCCCTGGTGCCGCACGACGCTGACGAAAATGCGCAACAGTTTCAGGTCGGGTAGAGCGTTGGCCATGGAGAACTCCAGATTACACGATGCATAGAACTTGCCGTGCCCTTGTGGCGAGGGAGCTTGCTCCCGCTCGACGGCGCAGCCGTCGCAAAACCTGTCGACGCGATTTAACTGATGCGCCGAGGTGAATGATTTTGGGGCTGCTTCGCAACCCAGCGGGAGCAAGCTCCCTCGCCACAGGGGACATCATGTCTCCCAAGACTGCGCTGAAGCGGAGTCTATCGCCCCATCCCGCATTAGTTTAGAAAAATCTGAACTAAGTATTTGCCCCCAGCGATTCTTCCACTCCCAGGCTTTTCGCAGAATCGACCCCTGATAAATAAAACAACGATGAGGCCCTACCCGTGGACAAGATTCTTCACCAACCACTGGGCGGCAACGAAATGCCGCGCTTCGGCGGCATCGCCACCATGATGCGACTCCCCCATTTACAAACCGCTGCCGGCCTGGACGCTGCTTTCGTCGGCGTGCCGCTGGACATCGGCACCTCCCTGCGCGCCGGCACCCGTTTCGGGCCCCGCGAGATCCGCGCTGAATCGGTAATGATCCGTCCCTACAACATGGCCACCGGTGCCGCGCCGTTCGACTCGCTGTCGGTGGCCGATATCGGTGATGTGCCGATCAATACCTTCAATCTGCTGGACGCCGTGCGGATCATCGAAGAGTCGTACCACAAGATTCTGGAACACAACGTCATTCCCCTGACCCTGGGCGGCGATCACACCATCACCCTGCCGATCCTGCGGGCGATCCACAAGAAACACGGCAAGGTCGGCCTGGTGCACATCGACGCCCATGCCGATGTGAACGATCACATGTTCGGTGAGAAAATCGCCCACGGCACCACCTTTCGCCGCGCCGTGGAAGAAGGCCTGCTCGATTGCGACCGCGTGGTGCAGATCGGCCTGCGGGCCCAGGGCTACACCGCCGATGACTTCAACTGGAGCCGCAACCAGGGTTTCCGCGTAGTCCAGGCCGAAGAGTGCTGGCACAAATCCCTCGCCCCACTGATGGCCGAAGTCCGCGAGAAGGTCGGCGGCGGCCCGGTGTACCTGAGCTTCGATATCGACGGCATCGACCCGGCCTGGGCCCCTGGCACCGGCACCCCGGAAATCGGTGGCCTGACCACCATCCAGGCCATCGAAATCGTGCGTGGCTGCCAGGGCCTGGACCTGGTCGGTTGCGATCTGGTAGAAGTCTCGCCGCCCTACGACACCACCGGTAACACCTCGCTGCTGGGCGCCAACCTGCTGTACGAGATGCTCTGCGTACTGCCCGGTGTGGTCCATCGCTGAGGCGCGGTCATGAACGATCAGGCTCAAGTGCTCAAGGCCGCCGCTGAACTGGTGTCGGCCTTCGCCCGCAATGACCGTGACGCCTACTTCGGCGCCTTCACACCCGACGCGAGTTTCGTGTTCTACACCCTCGAACAGCCTCTGCTGTCTCGCGATGCCTACCAGGCGTTGTGGGACCGCTGGCGGTCCGAGGATGGCTTCGAGGTGCTGTCGTGTACCTCGAGCAACGCCTTCGTCAGCCTGCAAGGGGACGTGGCGATTTTCATCCATGACGTGGCCACCGAGTTGCGCATGCAAGGGGAGCGACACTTTAGCCAGGAGCGCGAAACCATTCTGTTCCGCAAGCAGGAAGGACGCACACAAGAACAACAGGGCCTATGGCTGGCCTGCCATGAACATTTGTCCGCTATGCCGGAAGGGCTGCCACCCCCTTAGCCAAACAGACGACGCTCGCACACGATGGGCGCGCCTTTATGATCGGAGCAGATCATGCATAACAATAATGACAAAAGCCTTACGCAAATCGAAACCAACGGGGTCGAACAGATCCCGGACCATGAGCGAACCGCTGGCCCGACGGATCTGTTTCGACTGATCTTCGGCGGCGCCAACACCTTCGCCACCGCCGTGCTCGGCAGTTTCCCGGTGCTGTTCGGCCTCTCGTTCCAGGCCGGGGTCTGGGCGATTGTGCTGGGGGTGGTGCTCGGTTCGATCATCCTCGCGCCCATGGGCCTGTTCGGCCCGCTCAACGGCACCAACAACGCGGTGTCCTCCGGGGCGCATTTCGGCGTACACGGGCGGATCGTCGGCTCGTTCCTGTCGCTGCTGACGGCCATCGCGTTCTTCTCCCTGTCGGTGTGGAGTTCGGGAGATGCGTTGATCGGTGGCGCCAAGCGCTTGATCGGCGTACCGGAAACCGACTTGAGCCTGGGCCTGGCCTACGGCCTGTTCGCCTTGCTGGTATTGACGGTGTGCATCTACGGCTTTCGCTTCATGTTGTGGGTCAACCGCATCGCCGTGTGGGCCGCCAGCCTGCTGTTCCTACTGGGCATCGTCGCCTTCGCGCCGACCTTCGACAGCCAGTTCGCCGGCACCGTCGGCCTCGGCCAGCCGGGCTTCTGGGCGGCGTTCATCGGCGCGGCACTGGTCGCCATGAGCAACCCGATTTCCTTCGGCGCGTTCCTCGGTGACTGGTCGCGTTACATCCCGCGCAACACGCCCAAGCGACGCATCATGCTGGCGGTGATCGCCGCTCAACTGGCGACGCTGATCCCGTTCCTGTTCGGCCTCGCCACGGCCACCATCGTGGCGATCAAGGCACCGGACTACATCGCAGCCAATAACTATGTGGGCGGCCTGCTGGCGGTTTCGCCGGGCTGGTTCTTCCTGCCGGTGTGCCTGATCGCGGTGATCGGCGGCATGTCCACCGGTACCACGTCGCTGTATGGCACCGGGCTGGACATGTCCAGCGTGTTCCCACGAGTTCTGTCGCGGGTCAAGGCCACGCTGCTGATCGGCGTGCTGTCGATTGCCTTCATCTTCATCGGGCGCTTCGCCGCGAACCTGGTGCAGAGCGTATCGACCTTCGCCGTGCTGATCATCACCTGCACCACGCCATGGATGGTGATCATGATCATCGGCCTGCTGGTGCGCCGCGGCTTCTACTGCCCGGATGATCTGCAAGTGTTCACCCGTGGCGAAACCGGCGGGCGCTACTGGTTCAGCCACGGCTGGAACTGGCGCGGCCTGGGGGCCTGGATTCCCAGCGCGCTGGTGGGGCTGTGCTTCGTCAACCTGCCTGGGCAGTTCGTCGGACCGCTGGGCGAACTGGCCGGTGGCATCGACATCGGCCTGCCGGTGACCCTGGGCCTGGCCTCGGTGATTTACCTGGTGCTGCTTGGGTTGTTTCCGGAGCCGGCGGCGGTGTATGGGCCGGATGATCCGCGTAGCAAGGGTTCTTCGGTGCCAATCGAGAAACCCTCCCTCAGACAGACCGCCTGACCTGAGCAAACGAAATACCCGTGGCGAGGGAGCTTGCTCCCTCGCCACAAAAGCGCGTTCACACAGAGGTTGCAGTGCCTGGGCACGGTACCAACCGACTTCACTATAAAAAAGACAATCGGAGACACGCCATCATGGCTTTGGATTTAATCGTCGTTCTCATCTATGCCACCGGCATGATTGCCCTGGGTTGGTACGGCATGCGCCGTGCCAAGACTCGTGACGACTACCTGGTCGCCGGGCGCAACCTCGGCCCGGGCTTTTACCTGGGTACCATGGCCGCCACCGTTCTGGGCGGCGCCTCCACCATCGGCACCGTGCGGCTGGGCTACGTCCATGGGATTTCCGGTTTCTGGCTGTGCGGCGCCATCGGCCTGGGCATCGTCGGCCTGAGTCTGTTCCTCGCCAAACCGTTGCTCAAACTCAAGATCTACACCGTGACCCAAGTGCTGGAGCGCCGCTACAACCCCGCCGCACGCCACGCCAGTGCACTGATCATGCTGGTCTATGCGTTGATGATCGGCGCCACCTCGACCATCGCCATCGGCACGGTGATGCAGGTGTTGTTCGGCCTGCCGTTCTGGGTGTCGATCCTGGTGGGCGGCGGCGTCGTCGTACTGTATTCCACCATCGGCGGCATGTGGTCACTGACCCTCACCGACATCGTGCAATTCTTGATCATGACCGTCGGCCTGGTGTTCCTGCTGATGCCGATGTCCATCAGCGATGCGGGCGGCTGGGACGCGATGGTGGCGGCCTTGCCGGCCAGCTACTTCGATTTCACCGCGATTGGCTGGGACACCATCCTCACCTACTTCCTGATCTACTTCTTCGGCATCTTCATTGGCCAGGACATCTGGCAGCGGGTGTTCACCGCCCGTAGCGAAGGCGTGGCGAAAGTGGCCGGTACCGCCGCAGGCCTGTACTGCGTGCTGTATGGCCTGGCCGGGGCCTTGATCGGCATGGCCGCCAAGGTATTGCTGCCGGACCTGGAAAACGTCAACAACGCCTTTGCCAGCGTCGTCCAGACCAGCCTGCCCAACGGCATTCGCGGGTTGGTGATCGCCGCCGCCCTCGCGGCCTTGATGTCCACCGCCGCGGCCGGCCTGCTGGCAGCCTCCACCACTGTGGTCCAGGACCTGCTGCCGCGTCTGCGCCAGGGTCGTGAAAGCGGCAATGGCGACGTTCATGAAAACCGCATCGCGACCCTGCTGCTGGGCATGGTGGTGTTGGGCATCGCCCTGGTGGTGAGCGATGTGATCAGTGCCCTGACCCTGGCCTACAACCTGTTGGTGGGCGGCATGCTGATTCCGCTGATCGGCGCCATCTACTGGAAACGCGCAACCACGGCCGGTGCGATCACCAGCATGTCGCTGGGCTTTCTGACCGCGCTGTTCTTCATGATCAAGGACGGCCTGGACGCCAATACGCCGATCTACTACAGCCTGAGCGTGGCGCTGGTGAGTTTCGTGGTGGTGAGTCTATTGTCACCACGGTCGAAAATGATGGCCAAGGCGGTCTGAAAGCAGTTTTTCTTCGAGGGTGTGGCGTCGATTGCCACACCTTTTTTTTTTGCTTTTTTACCGAAGCAGCCAGCCCAAACACTGTCCCCGTGGCGAGGGAGCTTGCTCCCGCTGGTGCGCGAAGCGCGCCCAAAGCCAGACACCTCGGGTGTGCCAGATAAGTTGAGCGCCCTGTTTTGGGGCTGCTGCGCAGCCCAGCGGGAGCAAGCTCCCTCGCCACAGGTTTAGCTACAAAACAAAAAAAGATCGCAGTCTCAGGCTGTTTCAACTGAAACAGCCTGAGACTGCGATCTCTCCGATATTCGCGGTGTTTTTACCGACGGCGCGGCTGGCGGCGGCGCTGCTCGTCATCGGTGCGGATAGGGATCGGTTGCATGGGCGGCTCGATCAGGCCGAGCGCGACACCCAAGTCATGAAGCCAGTTCTGGATTTTCTCTTTCATCGTGGTGCCCCCTTCAGGGTGGTACGAGCGGCAAAATTCTGTGGCCCCTTCGCACTGATAATAGTCCGAAGTCCTACGCAATGCTCGTCACACATTGCAATGATCTGTTACTGAATCCATCAAAATCCAACGCTAGGCGCTCAAGCTGATCGTTCCACCATCAGCGGCGCCCGCGGCCAGGCCTGTTGCTGCAGTTCAATCCAGGCGGTGAGATTGGCCCCCACCATCCCTTTGCGCCACATCAGCCAAGTCGTGGCACTGGCAAACGGCTCGGCCAACGGATGCATCCTCACACGCTCGCGGCCCGGCAGGCTGGCGAGCATCGACTCGGACATCAGCGCCACCCCGGAGCCGGCAATCACACAGGCCAGCATCCCCTGATAAGACTCAATCTCCATCGCCCGGCCCATGGCCGCATGGTCATGGGCAAACCAGGCTTCCAGACGCATGCGGTAGGAACAGCCCTGGCGAAAGGTGAATACCGAGCGGCCCTGGACATCCAGCGCACTGCGCACTGGCGGGTGATCGGCCTCGGTGATCAGCACCAGCCGCTCGTCGCACAACGGCACCCCGTCCAACCCCGCCAGCTCCAGCGGGCCGTCCACCAGCGCCGCGTCAAGGCGCCCGGTGAGCAAGCCTTCGAGCAATTCACCGCTGGGCGCCGACTGCACCTGCAAGTTCACCGCCGGGTACGTGCGGTGATAACCGGCCAGCAGGTCCGGCAAATGAATCGCCGCCGTGCTGTACATCGTACCCAACACAAAATCCCCGGCCGGTTGCCCGCCCTGCACGGCAGCATGGGCTTCGTCGTGCAGAGCAAAAAGCTTGATCGCATAGTCCAACAGGACTTTTCCCGCTGGCGATAGCTGCAAACGCTGACGCTCGCGCAGGAAAAGATCTACGCCCAGTTGCTCCTCAAGCTGCTTGAGCCGGGTCGAGAGGTTCGACGGCACCCTATGCAGCCGCTCGGCGGCGCGGGTAATGGAGCCTTCCTCGGCCACGGCCTGGAAAATCCGCAATTGGCTGAACTCCACGACATTCTCCAAAAATGAACAAGTTACTCACTATTATTCATTTTTAATGAAAGTCAATCAGTCCTAGCCTGACGGTCATTCGCCTCAACGCTGGAGACCCGCCATGTCACCTCTGATTCGCCTGCTCGGCAGTTTCATCGCCCTGATGATGGCCATGGGCATTGGCCGCTTCGCCTTAACACCGCAGTTACCTCATTTAATCGGCGAAGGTCAGATCGACTTGACCGCCGCCGGTCTGATTGCCGCTGCCAACTACCTGGGTTACTTCCTCGGCGCGCTGGACGCCATGTTCGCCCGCCGTCCGGAACAGGTGCGCCGGCGTTTGATCGGGGGCCTGTGGCTGTGCATGCTGCTGACCCTGGCTTCGTTCTGGGCCTGGGGCTTCTGGCCACACTTGGCACTGCGCTTTGGTACCGGAGTGGCAAGCGCCTGGGTGTTGGTGATGATCACCGCCCTGAGCCAACCCTTGGCTGCGGCGGCGGGACGGCCACGGCTCGGCGCCCTGGTGTTTGCCGGCCCAGGGTTGGGGATTTTTCTGACCGGCTTGCTCGCCTTGGGCTCGAACCTGCTCGGCCAGACCTCCGCGACCCTGTGGCTGGTGTATGCCGGCGTGGCATTGGCGATGCTGCTGGTGATTCTGCCCATTCTGCCGCAACCCGCCGCAGCCGCGACCGCTACAGCGCCCGTCAGCGCCTCGCCGAACCGTGGCATCGCTCGACTTGGCGTGGTGTATGCCCTGTACGGCTTGGGCTACATCATTCCCGCCACCTTCCTGTCGCAGATGGCCTCGGCGCAGTTCCACGGGCAATGGCAAGCAGACCTGTTCTGGCCCTGCTTCGGTCTGGCCGCCGCCACTGGCGTGTTGCTGGTCAGCTTGCGTCGTCCCAACCCGAACACCACCGGTCGCTGGCTGATCGGTACACTCTGGCTGCAAGCCGCCGGAGTATTCGCCTGCCTGCTGGGCAGCGGGCCGGGGCTGGCGCTGGGCGTAATCCTGTGTGGAGCACCATTCCTGGCCTGCATGCAACTGGTAATGCTGCGTTCCCGGGAACTGGCACCCCACGCCACCCAGCGCAACGCGGGCCTGTTGACCGCCTGCTTTGCCTTGGGCCAGCTCAGCGGGCCATTGCTGGCGGCGTTGAGCAGCCACTTCAGCGGTGGCTTGCAACCGGCGCTGATCATTGCCGGCAGTGGCCTGCTGCTGGCCGGCGGGCTGTTACTGCGGCCCGCCAGCCGGGGTACGGTGAGCCCTTGCGCCCAGACCGCCCTGCGTTAATCAGGCCTGGCCGAGCGATGGGCTCAGGTGCACGGTTGAGTCACGCCGTGCCAAGGCGAAATACAACACCCCGCCCAGGAAGCAACCGGTGAACCAGGCGAAATTGGCCATCGGTTGCAACATCGGCGTGAAGGTAATCGCCACGCCCATCAACGTCGCCGGCACCAGCGCCTTGACCGCCGTCCAGTTGATGCCGCCGCTGTAGTAATAGCGCCCGCTGGGCCCGTCATTGAACAGCGCGTCGACGTCGATCTGCTGCTTTTTGATCAGGTAGTAATCCACCAGCAAGATTCCGAACAGCGGACCGATGAAGGCTGCCAGCACGTCCAGGGTGTAGTGGATCACTTCGGGGTTGTTGAACAGGTTCCACGGCGTGATGAATATCGATGCAATCGCAGCAATCATGCCGCCGGCACGCCAGCTGATCTTGCTGGGGGCGACGTTGGCGAAGTCGAACGCCGGGGAAACAAAATTGGCGACAATATTGATGCCGATGGTGGCAGTCACAAAGGCAAAGGCGCCCAGCAACACCGCCACGTCGTTGTCAATACGCGCCACGGTGGCGATCGGGTCATGGAGCATTTCGCCGAACACCGGCAACGTCCCGGAAACAATCACCACGGTCACCAGGGAGAATGCCAGGAAATTCACCGGCAGCCCCCAGAAATTGCCACGGCGCACGTCCGACATGCTCCGGCAGTAGCGACTGAAATCACCAAAATTGAGGGTCGGGCCGGAGAAGTACGACACCACCAACGCCGTCGCGACGATCACCTGACCGAACGCTTGCCAGCCGGACAAGGACTTCTCCGCCAGAGTGAAATTGATGTTGCTCCAGCCGGCTTTCCATACGATCCAACCCGCCAACAGGAACATCACGGCGTACACCACCGGTCCGGCCCAGTCGATAAAGCGACGGATCGACTCCATACCGGCCCAGAACACCAGCGCCTGGACGAACCACAAGCTGAGGAAACCGAACCAGCCCAAGTAGGACAATCCGGCAAATTGCGGCGTGGCATAGACTTCCATGGAAGGAAAAAACCGCAGCACCACAATGATCAGCGCGCTGGAAGCCAGGTACGTCTGAATGCCGTACCACGCCACAGCGATCAAGCCGCGGATCACCGCAGGAATATTCGCCCCGAATACCCCAAACGCCAGGCGACAGATCACCGGATACGGCACCGCCGCTTGCTGGCTCGGCTTGGCAACCAGGTTGGCGATCAACTGCACGATGCAGATGCCGCAGAGCAACGCAATCAACACCTGCCAACTCGCCAGCCCCAACGCGAACAGGCTTGCAGCGAACACATAACCGCCGACACTGTGCACATCACTCATCCAAAACGCGAAAATGTTGTACCAGTTCCATTTCTGCGGCAGCGGACCCAGGTCTTCGTTATAGAGACGAGGGCTGTAGCCGTTGGGCAGTTGCTCGGACATTGCGAGGCTCCTTTTGAGGACCGCCGTGCCCCCGTATCAACCTGCTCACCATACTGCGCACGGGAGCCGGCATGGTTTGTATACGGGTTGCTACGCAGAATGCGTGCCAGAGGTGGGGAATATGAGACAAACTGCGGTGTGTGGCGGGGACTAAAGCCGGGCAGGAGCAGGCACGCGCCCACGAACAGGGCGCGGGTGCATGCTAAAGGTGCAGGGTTTTGTATACAGAGGAGAGCCGAACACCGCTCCTGTGGCCAGGAGATTTTGAGGAACGGCGCACCGCTGTGGGAGCAAGGCTTGCTCGCGAAACAGGCGCCTCGGTATCAGAAAGACCGCATCGTCTCCATCGCGAGCAAGCCTTGTTCCCACAGCGGCCTCCCCTGGCCACATGAATCCTTATTTGCCGTGGCTCGACTGAAGATCAGCTCAACTCAATCCGATCAGCATGAATGACAATTTGCCCATTCTTGTAGAGCGCACCAATGGCTTTCTTGAAGTTGCCCTTGCTGACACCAAACAGGCTGCTGATCAGCACCGGGTCGCTCTTGTCGCTGACCGGCAGCGTGCCGTTGTTTTCGCGCAACTTGGCGAGGATCTTGGCATTGAGGCTGGTCGCCGCTTCCTGACCCACGGGTTGCAAACTCAAGCTGATCTTGCCGTCCGGGCGGATTTCCTTGATGAAACCTTTTTCCTGCTTGCCGGCGCGCATGAACTTGAAGATTTCGTTCTTGTGAATCAGGCCCCAGTGCTTGTTATTGATGATCGCCTTGAAGCCCATGTCGGTGGCTTCGGCGACCAGCAAATCGACTTCCTGCCCCGGCGTGTAGTTGGCCGGGGTCTTGTCCAGATAACGGTCCAGACGCGCCGTGGCGGTGATGCGGCGGGTGTGCTTGTCGAGGTAGACGTGCACCACGCAATATTCGCCGGCGGTCATCTGGCGCTTTTCTTCGGAATACGGCAGCAGCAAGTCCTTGGGCAGGCCCCAGTCCAGGAATACACCGATGCTGTTGACTTCAACCACTTTCAGGCTGGCAAACTCACCGACCTGAACCTTGGGTTTTTCCGTGGTAGCGATCAGTTTGTCGTCGCTGTCCAGATAAATAAAAACATTGAGCCAGTCTTCATCTTCGCTGGGAATATCCTTGGGGATATAACGATTGGGCAGCAGAATTTCGCCGTCCGCACCGCCGTCCAGATATAAACCGAAGTGAGTGTGTTTAACCACTTGCAAACTGTTGTAACGCCCGACTAAAGCCATTTCCAATACCCTCATTGCGTGGGCGGCATTCTACCCGGTTTTGCGGCGTGATTCGTGGCCTCTGGCGCGGGCGGCCGGAAGGGCCTTGTGCAGCCGTTGATTTCCCTGGGTTTTCCTCGCGTATGCGGCCATTCGTCAGGCGGACAACGGCCCTCCAGGCCGTTTCGGGCAGCCGTTTTTAAGTTATACAGTCCAAAGGGTTGCTATTTAAAACAGTGGCTTAGGGCAATAATGACGGCATAAACCGCCCCTTATTCCAGCGCCCGGCGTGATAATTGAGGGAGTATATTTGCCAAGCAATTGTCAAGTATTTCCTGTACGATGCCTGGCCCAATTAATTATTTACAGGTTAATGGCCGTCATGCGCGTAAAAGCATCCAACAGCAAAGCAAAGCCCGCTCCAGCCGTGGAAACCAGCGAGTCTATCAACGACCAGATCGCTGCATTCCTCAAGTCCGGCGGTGAAATCCAGCAAATTGCCAAGGGCGTCAGCGGCCAGACATTCGGCCCGTCCAAGCAGATCAGCCTGGGCAAAAAGTAACCCGCGCGTCACCTGGTCCCAAAGCGCTTTGAGCTTCGAAGCGCTTGGACTGGAACCTCCCCGCTTACCCTCATCCTGCAAAAATCGACGAACGGCCCTCGCTGCCGAGCTTTCGCCGGTATGCTTGCACCTCTCTAGCTCAAGTGTTTCAGCTTGATGACCGATCCTGCTCCTCGCTATCCATGGAGTGAAGCATGCGCATTCCCATTGTCTCCCTGACGCTCAGCCTGCTGGCGTGCCCCTTCGCCCATGGGCAGGTGTTTCAGCGCGAGCTCGGCGACTTCGACCTCAAACTCGGCACCACGCCCAGCCGCAGCATGGCCCAGGGCCTAGTCACGCCGTCGAGCACCGGCTCGTTTCATGGCGGCCTGGACCTGAGCCACGACAGCGGCTGGTACGTGGGCCAATGGTCGCCCAGCGTTGGCCTGAGCCCATCGAGCAATCTTGAAGTCGATTCCTACATGGGCTTCAAACAGCCCTTCGACCAGACCCTGGGTTACGAAATCGGTCTGATCCACTACAGCTACCCCACCCTCGACACGCTCGACAGCCAGGAATTCTTCGGTGGCCTGACCGTACTGGGCAGCCGTTTCGGCGCGGCCTTCAGCAACGACCCGGATAAACAGAACAGCACCTTGTTTGCCGACCTGGGCGGCAACGTGCCGTTTGGCATTGGTGTCAGCGCCAAATACACCACCCACCAGTACAACTCACCCGTGTCGGTGGAGGACGGTTATGTAGGCAGTTTCAGTGACTGGTCGTTGAAAATTTCCCGCCCCTGGAGAGGCATCGACCTGGACCTGATCTACAGCGACTCCAGCCTGAGCGGCAGCCGTTGCTCGGCGTACTCCGGCCACAACAGCGAATGCGACGGCCTGCTGACCCTCAAGATGGCCCACCCTTTTTACTAAGCGTTACTTATTCGATCGGCTGAACTGCCGCGCACCTGCCATGCTCAAACAAGACAGTTACGCCTTCGCAACCCATGCCTTCGCAAGGACTCGCTCATGTCGCGCTGGTTCACCCGCATCGCCCTGCTCATGGCCCTGCTGCTCACCGTCACCGCCTGCAGCCGCGTGGGCCTGGCCTACCGCAACCTCGACCTGATCATCCCCTGGACGCTCAACGACTATCTGGACATCAATGGCGAGCAAAAGGACTGGTTCAACGACCGTCTCAATGAACACTTGAACTGGCATTGCACCACACAACTGCCCGGCTACCTTGACTGGCTGGACCGCTTGAAGAACATGGTGCAAACCAACCAGGTGACCGACCAGGCCCTGCAACAGCGTACCCGGGAAGCCAAGGCCGCCATCGCCGAAACCGCCCGGGAAATCACCCCGTCGGCCATCGAGTTATTGCAGGGGTTGAACGACGATCAGGTCGCGGACATGGACGCCGCGTTCGTCAAAGACCAACGCAAACGCCAGCAGCAATACCTCAAGCCGACGTTGCAGCAGCAAATCCAGGAGCGCAGCGAACGCATGGAGAAACGCCTGAACGACTGGCTCGGCCCGCTCAGCGAAACCCAGCGCCAACGCGTGCAGGCCTGGTCCCGCGCCTTGGGCGATCAAAACCAGCAATGGATCGCCAACCGCGCGCACTGGCAAAACCAGTTCAGCGAAGCTGTGGCGCAACGCCACAGCCCCGATTTCCCCAAGCGCATCGAGCAACTGCTGGTCGACCGCGAAAGCCTCTGGACCCCCGCCTACCGCCAGGCCTTCGACAAAACCGAAGCCCAGGCCCGCAGCCTGCTGGTGGAGGTGATGGCCGACAGCACCCCGACGCAACGCGAACACTTGCTGAGGAAGATCGACCGGGTGAAAAAGGATTTCAGTGATTTGAAGTGCCTGAAGGCAGCACGCTCATAACACCACTGAGATGCATGTGGGAGATCGAATGTGGGAGCGAGCTTGCTCGCGATAGCGGCAGAACAGGCAACAGACCTGTTGATGTCAGACCGCTATCGCGAGCAAGCTCGCTCCCACAGGGCTCAGTGCAGGCCTGTCAGGCAATCTGCGCCTTCGAAGCCACCTCATCAAAAGTAAACTCATCCAGCGCATCTTCCTGCTCATCCAGCACCTGGCGCGGATGATCATTGCCCGGGATGCTGCTGTCGATCAGGCTCAACAACCGCGAGCCACGGGGCGTCAGCACAAAGTTCTCGCCGTTACCGCCCTCTTCCTCCGGCCGAGGCTCGATATAGTTACGCTCCAACAGCAGCTTTTCGTACTCCCCGGCGACCGCTTTCAGATGATCGAGGTTCTCGATCGGCTCGCCTGCGGCTGCCTTCTCTGCCGCGTACTGCTCCGCATAAGGCCGAGGGGTAAAGCTGTGGCCGGCGCCGTTTTGCACTTCGTGCAACAACCGTTCGATCAAGTCCCAGTTATAAGTCGTCATCCTGGTCCATCCTCCAAAGAGTGAGATGCCTACTTAAAGTGTGACCCAGGCGCTGCGCTGCCGTTCAGCCGGGCTTACCGGTGGGCTATTGCCCAAGCCGACCAACGGCCTGTCGAATTCACACTGGGCCAAACGACCACTGACAGAAGTGCCGAATCAGCGGCTCTGCCACGCAGGAGAATTCACCATGAACGTAGAAAATCATGCCGTCGTCTCGCGGGAAGAATGGCTCACCGCCCGTCGCCAGCACCTGATCCACGAAAAAGCCTTCACCCGCGAACGCGACAAACTCAGCGCAGAACGCCGCGCCCTGCCCTGGGTAAAAATCGAAAAACCCTACCGTTTCCAGGGCCCCAACGGCGAACTGAGCCTGGCCGACCTGTTCGGCGGCCGCAGCCAACTGATCATCTACCACTTCATGTTCGGCCCCGGCTGGACAGAAGGCTGTGATGGCTGCTCATTCCTGTCCGACCACATCGACGGCGCCAACCAACACCTGGCCCACCACGACGTCGCCGTGGTCGCGGTGTCCCGCGCGCCGTTCGCCGAGTTCCAGCCGTTCAAACGTCGCATGGGCTGGGTCTTCGACTGGGTCTCGTCAGAAGGCTGCGACTTCAACTACGACTTCGGCGTCAGCTTCAACCCCGAAGACACCGCCGCCGGAAAAGCCACCTACAACTACGAAAAAACCGACACCACCGAAGGCGAACTCCCCGGCCTGAGCGTCTTCTATCGCAACAAAGCCGGCGATATCTTCCACACCTACTCCACCTACGCCCGTGGCCTCGACATCCTGGTCGGCACCTACAACTACCTCGATCTCACGCCCAAGGGCCGCAACGAAGACGAAATCATGGACTGGGTGCGGCATCACGATAAATACGAAGAGGCCAAGCCCCATAGCTGCTGCCACAGCTGATGCGCCAACCTGCCCAGTCGAGCGCGAACCCTGTGGCGAGGGAGCTTGCTCCCGCTCGACTGCGCAGCAGTCGCTTGCTTTAAGCCGACAAATGCCATGCCAAACGTCCTACGTAGAGCTCGGAAATCGGTGTCTTGTGGCCTTAAAGCGGGCCAGCCTATAGTCCCTCGTCGCCCAAAAGGCGATTCGGGTTTGGCGACTCGATTACAGAGAATGCGAAAGCTACCGGCTGATTGCAGGTACCGACGCACCCGCAAAGCCGCTATATTCCACGGCGGCTGTGCGCGGGAGATCTTCGGATCTGCCGGTTTTCTCTGTAACCGGTTCGCCAACCTGCGCACAGCCACCACCCAATCGTTTGGCGACGACTGAGTGATGGCTTTCAGCCAATCAAACAGAGATCTTCAAAATGAATCGATACATGCCCATCACTGGCATCGACTGCGTCCCCGCAACATTGCTCATCGATACCGAAGCCCCGCTGGACGTCCTTTTCGAAACCGCCGACTACCGCATCCGCACCGTGACCCAGGTGCTGGAAAACATCGCGTTCCGCTCGGATATCAGCTCCGATACGGTGGTGCTTTCTGATTTCTGCAAGCTGCTGACGATATCGCTTCGCGATGGATGTGATGTGTTGGATGTGATTGGGAGGCGGCTGCGGGCGCAAGCTGCTGAGTAACGAAAACGGGCGACCTCTGGGTCGCCCGTTTCACTTTCTAATTAATGGAATAACAAGGCACACGCTTGACCCTAAATATGCAGCCTTGCTTTTTCTGTATTTTACAGACTACATTTCATGAAGAAGATCGAATCTAGCAAATTCCGATCCTGGCTGAAAAAGCTCAAGGATGGCACCGGCAGAGCTCGTATCACCTCACGGATCAATCGACTGATAGAGGGTTTACCTGGCGATGTCGCCCCAGTCGGTCATGGTATCAGTGAGCTACGAATTCACTACGGGCCTGGCTACAGGGTGTATTTCTACCAGCAGGGCGACGTGCTGGTGATTCTGCTTTGTGGCGGTGACAAGGGCAGTCAGAGCCGCGACATTGAAACCGCCCACCAGATCATGCAGACGTGGAGAGCACAAAATGACTGAGACTTTTACAGAATTCGATCCCGCAGAATACCTCAGCACTCCCGAGGCCATCGCGGAGTTCATGAGCGATGCCCTGGAAACCGGCGATGCAAGTTATATCGCCAAAGCGATGGGGGTAGTCGCACGAGCCAAGGGGATGACCGAATTGGCCAGGGAAACGGGCCTGTCGCGCGAACAGCTATACCGTTCCTTCAGCGAGCATGGTAATCCCACTCTGAAAACACTCCTGGCGGTCATGAAGGCACTTGGCGTCGATATGACGGCTCGGCCACACACGCACACTGCGTCGTAGTCCTAATGGAAAGGTGACTGAAATGGCAAGAAAACTGGAAAAACGGGGCGTAGACCACGGTTAAGGGGCTGCCCCCGCTAGGCCGGTGTCAGATCACATCTAGGCTTCTACAATTAACAAGAGACATTCAAACCGCAAGCAGAGATAAAATCACGTATCGGTATATCAAGAAAGCTACTCTCTCCAGCGGAAAGAACATCTTGCAATGTGACGATACCTTTTTCAAAGTCCAAAGAAACGTCAAAGCAATTAAACTCGAACTCCCTAAGCAGAACGCTCTTTGAGCACATCCGCTCATCAAAGGCATCTTTCAAAATAGAGCGAACGCTGTCGTCCAACTCTTGGGCGACAAATCGTTCTATTAGTGTGCCGCCACTGCTCATAACCATTCCTAACTAGTACGGGAATGCAGTCTGAATCACACCATCCCGAACATTTATTTTGATTGTCGATGTTGGAGCGCCTGAGACGTTTGTTCCAATCACCTTACCTGCGTTGTACTCAATAACGTGGGGAATACGGGGACAGACCCTGAGGGACCCCGAATTTTCTTACGCAAAATCAAGAAGTTGGAATATTGAAGAGACCTGCATGAGTCGGCAGCTTGTGTTGCACCACACAAAACAAGATCCCGCCCCATGCAGGCCATCCGATTCTTACACAGCGCGCTAGCCCAAGCACTTCCTGGTGTTCATTCTCGTCGTCTGAAAACGTTGATGTGTTGTGTCAGCGCATTACTGCGAGGACGTCGGCTCACTCTGACGGGGCTTGGTCGATTCTTGCCAAGCAAAGCCTATCCCAAACACACCATCAAACGAGTGGATCGGTTACTGGGTAATCGGCATCTGCAAACCGAGCGCCCGCTGTTCTACTGGGTCATGCTGCGAGCCTTGTTGGGCTCGCTGAAGCATCCGTTGATCCTGGTTGATTGGTCACCCATTGATGCGGCTGGAGAGTTCTTTTTGTTGCGCGCTGCCATCCCGTTGGCAGGACGCTCGTTCCCGATCTACGAAAGCGTTCATGAGCGCGAGGGTTGTCCCAGATATCAAAAACGATTGCTACAAACGCTTGCCGAAATGCTCCCCAAAGACTGCGTTCCGATCCTTGTGGCTGATGCAGGTTTTCGCCGGCCATGGATCAAAGCCGTCGAGGCGCAAGGCTGGTATTACGTGGGGCGCGTGCGTAACCGGGATCTCTACCGAAATGAGTCAGACACTTGGCTGCCCGTTAAAAACCTCTACGCTCTGGCATCGTCTTCACCGAAGCCACTGTCCACGCCGAATCGAAGTGCTTTTGCTGATCTCGGCTCTGGCTAATTACATTGCTTTTTAACTGGGTTGCAGGCCCGCGAGGCGGGTCATGAGCGTCGCTTTCAAAGCAATAACCTTAAACGCCGACGAGTGCTATCGCTGTGGCGGCTGGGCTTGGAATACTGGCGCTGCGGACGCGGCTCAAATTCTCGAAGCACCTTGGAGAGGCTTGAGCACGCGTTGCGAGCAGAGGTACATCAAGAGGCGCAGGCATTGGAGTAGATTTGTGGGGATCCCTCAGGGTCTGTCCCGGTTTTCCACAGACCAAACATAAACATCCCCACCTACCCCCAATTAAAATCAGGTGAAATGGTGCAGACCAGCCCAACCGAAACAAGAATATTTCGAACTCGCAAAACCTCCTCTGCCTGTCCGACAAACACGAGAGAACGTCCATGCTCCAGTGTCTTTCTAGCTGTTAAAAAATTACAACCCAGCACCTCAGACACAGCTCTAATATGGACCACATTTTTATAGTCACCACTACAGCAGACCTCATACTTCGTCTCATCAACCTTAATATCGGGGATATGTGTCGTCACTACCGACCACCCGCAATTAGTGCACTTTAACCCCTGAGTACTAGCCTCTTCAAAAACCTTCAACTCCCCTCCACATCGTTCACAAGCTATAAATTCTGATTTTTTCATTATGGCCTACCAGGATTAAATACCTTGAAAGTTCCTTGATTTGAAGCGGTACTCGCTCCGACTGTAGGTGTAACTGACGTTCCACCAGCCAAAAGGCAAGTTGTAATAGAGCATGGCGTTGTTGGAGGTGTGTTGGTGGTCGGTCATCGCATCGTGACCACCGCGCAACATCAACTGGTCGGCCAAGCCCAGCGGGCTGTCCCACTCAAAGCTGGTGCCCCACTGCTGCTCGCCTGTGCTGCGCTGGCCGTCGTTGCTACGCGACAGCCCGGCACGCCAGGCCTTTTGTACTTCGTTGGTGACGCGCACTTCACTGCCACCGACGTTCTGGCCGGGGGTCAACTCCATCTTCGCCTGATTCGATGGCAGGCGATTGAGCTGATCGACCATCTGCTCGATCTCTCGCAGGTTGACCAACTCGCCGGTCTTGCCAGGAAAGGCCATCGCCAATTCACGGTCCGAGAGCTTGCTGTTCTCGGCGCCCTTCAAGCCTTCAAGCCGTCCTTCCACCACCAGCACGCTTAAATGCCCACCGGACAAATCCTGCTGCGGTAAATAGGCCCGGCTGGTGACCAGGCCTTTTTCGATGTAGTGATCGGTGATGACTTTGAGCAGCTCATTGAGCTGCGTCACGCCCAGGCATTGGCCGATGTGAGGTTTGAGCAACCGCTCGCGCTCACTGGCCGAAAGACTGTCGGCACCTTTGAGTTCGATGGTCTTGATGGGGAAACATCGGGCATCGGCAGGCGCTGTTGGCTGGGCCGGTTTCTCCGCCTTGCCGGGTAAGTCCTTGAGTTCTTCCAGACGTTGACGCTGCTCTTCGAGCAAGCGGTTCTGACGCTCGCGGATAAGGTCGGTTTCGCCGGGGGTGGGGGCAGCGTGAGCAAGGGGAAGCGGAGAAAGGCACAGCAAAGCTACGCACAACCTCGCCCAAAGTAAGGGGGAGGACATGTTAGATCCCTCTAGCAAAAACGATATCAAAATAGTGGCGCGATACTAATTAGCCATCATTTTGACGTCAACTATTTGTTTGAGTCCGCGGGACTATTACCGAAACCATCCATCTGAAATAAGACGCCTCCCCCACGGAAGTACGAAAGGTCCGATGCGGAACCGGAAACTGCCTGCGAGAGGGACAGAAACAATCGCGGGCGTGCCTCGCAACATCCAGCCAATGAACTTTCCACCCTCGCGTGGCCTCAACCCCTTATCAGCCCAACAAGGAATACGAGGCCCCTGCCATGAAAACCCTCCTCAAACTCACCCTCGCCGCCACCCTCAGCTGCGCCCTGCCTGCCTGGGCCACTTGCACGCCCGAGCAAGCCACCGCCAAGCGTGAACAATTGGCCAAGGAAGTGACCAGGCTCACCGAACAGAACCCGGAGAAGGCTAAGGAAATGAATAAGGAACTGCAGGCCATGGACCTGGAGACCGCCAGCAAAGATGTGCCGGACAAGTGCCAGTTGATTGATGAGCGTCTTCAAGAGCTCAAGAATGCGGAGAAGAAAGCGGGGTGACGCCCGAAGCAGGGCACAGCTTGCTTTGGTGGCGAGGGAGCTTGCTCCCGCTGGGTGCGAAGCGCCCCCTGAAATCGAAGCGTCAACTCGTTAGATGATTGTAAATTCCACTTTGTTGGGGCTGCTGCGCAGCCCAGCGGGAGCAAGCTCCCTCGCCACGGGTTTTGCGTCAGATTCAGTTATCCATAAAAAACCGGACTCAAGGTCCGGTTCTTTTATCAAGCGCTGACGCAGCTTCACTCAGCCGCTGGCGCCTCCGGCTTGCGGCGCTTGAGTGGGGCCATGCCGTCCTTGCTGACCAGCGACAAAGCGTCGGTCTTCGGGCGGTTGGCGATCTTGCGCTTGGTCGGGGCCTTGGCGCCGGTTTTCTTCTTGTCGCCCTTGGCGTCGACCTTTTTCTTCTTCACGCCAACGGCCTTGCCCGAGGCCTTGACCTTTTTCGGTCCGCCGTAGGTGCCTTTGACTTCCTTGATGGTGCGGCGCTCGAAGCTCTGCTTGAGGTAGCGCTCGACGCTCGACATCAGGTTCCAGTCGCCATGGCAGATCAGCGAAATCGCCAGGCCATCGTTGCCGGCGCGTCCGGTACGACCGATGCGGTGCACGTATTCGTCGCCGCTGCGGGGCATGTCGAAGTTGATGACCATGTCCAGGCCTTCCACGTCCAGGCCGCGGGCGGCGACGTCGGTGGCGACGAGGATTTTCACGCCGCCCTGCTTGAGACGGTCGATGGCCAGTTTGCGGTCTTTCTGGTCCTTCTCGCCGTGCAGCACGAACGCCTTGTATTCCTGGGCCACCAGGCGACCGTAGATGCGGTCGGCCATGGCGCGGGTGTTAGTGAACACGATGGCTTTTTCGTAGGTTTCGTTGGCCAGCAGCCAGTTCACGATCTGTTCTTTGTGCTGGTTGTGGTCAGCGGTGATGATCTGCTGACGGGTCGTGGAGTTCAGCTGGCTGACCGCGTTGAGCTGCAAGTGCTCAGGGTTGTTCAGCACCTTGGCGATCATTTCCCGCAGGCCCGAACCGCCGGTGGTGGCGGAGAACAGCATGGTCTGCTGGCGGTTGGTGCATTCGTCCACCAGGCGCTGCACGTCTTCGGAAAAGCCCATATCGAGCATGCGGTCGGCTTCGTCCAGCACCAGTACTTCGACTTCTTTCAGGTCGAGGTTGCCGGCGTTCAGTTGCTCGATCATCCGCCCTGGCGTGCCGATCAGGATGTCCGGTACTTTGCGCAACATGGCGGCCTGGACCTTGAAGTCTTCGCCACCGGTGATCAGGCCAGACTTGATGAAGGTGAACTGCGAGAAGCGTTCCACTTCCTTGAGCGTTTGCTGGGCCAGTTCACGGGTCGGCAGCAGGATCAGGGTCTTGATGCTGACACGAACCTTGGCCGGGCCGATCAGGCGGTTGAGGATCGGCAACACGAACGCCGCGGTCTTGCCGCTGCCGGTCTGCGCCGTCACCCGCAGATCACGCCCCTGGAGCGCGAGCGGAATAGCCGCTGCCTGCACCGGCGTTGGCTCGACAAATTTAAGCTCGGCCACGGCTTTGAGCAGGCGTTCGTGCAGGGCGAATTGGGAAAACACGGGTGCTACCTCGAAGAAATGCAAAAAAACAGCTGCATAGGGTAACGGTTTCGAGCGCGAAGGCCGAGTTTCTTTATACGAACGGCGCTAATCAGTGGCTTTTTTGTGAGCCGATTCGTCATCAAGGGTCACTTAACCTGGCTTAAATGCTCTAATCGCACCGTCGCGTCTTTATAGAAGAACCGTTTCGTCCATGGACATCAAACAGCTCTGGGTCAACATTCAAGACCTTTGGGGTGCTCTCGATAAGCATCCCCTCCTGCATTCCAGCCTTGCACTGATACTGCTGCTGGTGATTGCCCTGGTGCTGGGGCGCGTGGCGCGTTACCTGATCCTGCACGGTGCCAAGTTGCTGGGTCGCCAGCCGGCCCTGCACTGGGTCAACGACCTGCGCCAGAACAAGGTTTTCCATCGCCTGGCGCAGATGACGCCCTCGCTGGTCATCCAGTTCGGCCTGCACCTGGTGCCGGAACTGAGCAAGACCAGCATGATTTTCCTGGGCAATGTTGCCCTGGCTTTCACCATCCTGTTCATGGTGCTGGCCATCAGCGCCCTGCTCAGCGCCCTTCTGGATGTCTACGCCCGCACCGAACACGCCCGCACCCGCTCGATCAAAGGCTACGTGCAACTGACCAAGATGGTGCTGTATGTGTTTGGCGCGATCATCATTGTTGCCACCCTGATCGACCGCTCACCGCTATTGCTGCTGTCGGGTTTGGGGGCCATGTCGGCGGTGATTCTGTTGGTCTACAAGGACACCTTGCTGTCGTTCGTCGCCAGCGTGCAGCTGACCAGCAACGACATGCTGCGGGTCGGTGACTGGATCGAGATGCCTCAGGTGGGGGCCGACGGTGATGTGGTGGACATCACGCTGCACACGGTCAAGGTGCAGAACTTCGACAAGACCATCGTCTCGATCCCCACCTGGCGCCTGATGTCCGAGTCGTTCAAGAACTGGCGCGGCATGCAGCAATCCGGCGGGCGGCGGATCAAGCGCAGCCTGTTCATCGACGCCGGCGGCGTGCGGTTTTTGCAGGACGAGGAAGAAGAGCGCCTGACCCAGGTTCATCTGCTGACCGATTACATCAGCCGCAAACAGGCCGAACTCAAGGCCTGGAACGAAGCCCAGGGCAACGTCGCGGCGATGTCGGCCAACCGCCGGCGCATGACCAACCTGGGCACC
The DNA here is from genome assembly GCF_032614175.1 of Pseudomonas sp. P105. Lineage (NCBI taxonomy): Bacteria > Pseudomonadati > Pseudomonadota > Gammaproteobacteria > Pseudomonadales > Pseudomonadaceae > Pseudomonas > Pseudomonas sp. P105. The sequence continues at coordinate 1,625,371 of NZ_CP126693.1, read as the reverse complement.
TTCCGCGCCTACGCCTTGGCGTATCTGAAAAGCCACCCGGACATCCAGCCAAACATGACCTGCATGGTCCGCCAGATGCAGACCACGGCCCAGGGCATCCCGCTGGAAATCTACTGCTTCACCCGCACCACTGCGTGGGCCGACTATGAGCGTATCCAGGGGGATATTTTTGATTACCTGCTGGCGGTGATGCCGGAGTTCGGCTTGAACCTGTATCAACAGCCCAGTGGCATGGATCTGCGTTCGGGGCTGTTGCCCGCGGCATTGGGGGCCAGTCCTCTGCCGGAGCCGCAGAAGCAGGTGGTTTGACCTTCAAGTCGCAGAGATCCCCTGTGGGAGCGAGCCTGCTCGCGAAAGCGCAGTGTCAGACAACAGATACAGCGACTGATACGACGCCTTCGCGAGCAGGCTCGCTCCCACAGGGGTTCAGTGTGCAGGCAGCGGCTGGCGTACCCCCAACCGACTGATCCACACCGCCGCCAATATCACCGACCCACCCAGCAGCAACCGCCCCAGCGCCTCGTGCTGGTTCCAGATCAGCAGGTTCACCAGCAGCCCCACCGGCACATGCAGGTTGTTCATCACCGCCAGCGTGCCGCCGTTGACCATGCACGCGCCTTTGTTCCACCAGTAAAGCCCCAAAGCGGTGGAGACCAGGCCGAGGAATATCAGTACGCCCCATTGCAGCGGTGCTTCTGGCCAGAAATCCGCCTTGCCGAACATCAGGAAGGCCGGCAACGCCACCGCCAGTGCGCCGAGGTAGAAGTAGCCGAAACGCCGGTAGTGCGGCAGGTCGCTGGGATGGCGAGCGACGAGATGTTTGTACAGCACCTGCCCGGCCGCATAGGTGAAGTTGGCCAGTTGCAGCAGCAAAAAGCCCATGAAGAAATCCGGGTTGATCCGGTCGTAACGAATCACCGCCGCGCCAGCCACTGCCACCAGCGCCGCGATCAAGGCCCAGGGATTGAAGCGACGATTGAGCGCGTCTTCGATCAAGGTCACGTGCAGCGGCGTCAGGATGGTGAAAAGCAGGACCTCGGGCACCGTCAGCACACGAAAGCTCAAGTACAGGCACACGTAGGTCACGCCGAACTGCAAGGCGCCGATCAACAGCATGCCGCGCATGAACGACGGTTCCACCTGACGCCAGCGGGTCAGCGGAATGAACACCAGCCCCGCCAGCACAACCCGCACCAGCACCGCGAAGTAACTGTCGACATGCCCGGCCAGGTATTCGCCAATCAGACTGAAGGAAAACGCCTGAATCAGCGTGACAAAAAGTAGATAGCCCATACGCCCCTCGTTTCGGATGGCGGCGAAGATAGCGGTTTTTGCCGGTTGTCGCTAACCGCAGTAGCCAGCCCAGGCACTGAACCCTGTGGGAGCGAGCCTGCTCGCGATGGCGGAGTGTCAGGTGATTTCTCTTACACAGTCACACTGCAATCGCGAGCAGGCTCGCTCCCACAGGGTTGTGTGGCTGGCCTGGAATTGCAGGCAAAAAAAAGCCCGATCTCGCTAAAGCGTTCAATCGGGCGACTGCACTCAGGAGCAACAAGTGCCAAGGGAGGTTCGATGCGCAAAACAGCTTGAAGGGAGCGCCAGGCCACTAGACCACCTGGCGATTACCTGAGGATTAACGGATCAGGCGACCTGGGACAGCTTGGCGTTGGCCTGATTCAAGCCCTTCTCCTGGAAATCACCTCCCAGGTTCATGCCCTCGGCATGGATGAAGGTCACGTCGTGGATGCCGATGAAGGCCATGACCTGACGCAGGTAGGGTTCCTGATGGTCGGAGCTGGCGCCGGCATGAATGCCGCCGCGAGCGGTCAGGACGAAGGCACGTTTGCCGGTCAGCAGGCCCTGGGGACCGGTGGGGGTGTACTTGAAGGTCACACCGGCACGCAGTACGTGGTCCAGCCAGGCTTTCAAGGTACTCGGGATGGCGAAGTTGTACATCGGCGCAGCCATCACCAGCACGTCAGCGGCCAGCAATTCATCGGTCAACTGGTTGGAGCGTTCCAGGGAAGCGTTTTCGATGTCGTTGCGCTGCTCGACGGGCTTCATCCAGCCCCCCAGCAGATTGGCGTCCAGGTGTGGTACCGGATGGATGGCCAGGTCACGAACACTGATTTCATCGGCCGGGTGCGCAGCTTTCCATTGGTTGATGAAGGTCTGGGTCAGTTGACGGGAAACCGAGTCTTGCTGGCGGGCACTGCTTTCGATGATCAGAACGCGGGACATGGGTTGTAGCCTCCATCGGAGAATGTTGTCAGTCGATGGAGTGAAGCTTAAACATGGCTACATCGATCAAAAAGCGCAAATAATTGCTGCAAAACATCGATAAATTCGTTTATAAGCGGAGCAAGGATTGGCTCGCTCCTGTGTCACCGACTTATTTCGGCTGGCAGGTCAGTGTGATGCGCAGCTTGATGATGTTGCGGTTGAACTTGGCGGTGGCGTTCTTGAACTTGCCGGCGGCGACTTCGATCTTGCGGGTACGTGGTGCTTCAGGGCCGTTGCGAAACACCACAGTGCAGGCCGCGTCGGTGCCGCCGTAGTTGTTGACCTGAATGGAGCCGATGTCGGCGTCGGTGTCATAGGCGGTGTAGTCGATGCTCAGGCCGTTGAGGTGTTTTTCCACATCGATCGGGTACGCGAACGCAGTCAGCGGCAACAGGGCCAGCACCACACAACAGATTTTTTTCATTAGGCAGTCTCCACCAAGGGACCGCCAGCTTAGGACAAGAGGAGCTCAATATGAAAGCGCCCCGCGTGACCCTGGATCAATGGCGAACCTTGCAAGCGGTGGTCGACCACGGCGGCTTCGCCCAGGCCGCCGAGGTGCTGCACCGCTCCCAGTCGTCGGTGAGTTACACCGTGGCCCGCATGCAGGACCAGCTCGGCGTGCCGTTGCTGCGTATCGATGGGCGCAAGGCCGTGTTGACCGAAGCCGGCGGCGTATTGCTGCGTCGTTCCCGTCAATTGGTGAAACAGGCCAGCCAACTGGAAGACTTGGCCCATCACATGGAGCAAGGCTGGGAAGCGGAAGTGCGGCTGGTGGTCGATGCCGCCTATCCCAACGCCCGCCTCGTACGTGCCTTGACCGCGTTCATGCCGCAAAGCCGTGGCTGTCGCGTGCGCCTGCGCGAAGAAGTGCTATCGGGTGTCGAGGAAGTGCTGCTCGAAGGCGTGGCGGACCTGGCCATCAGCGGCTTCAGCATTCCCGGTTACCTGGGCGCCGAACTGAGCGATGTTGAATTCGTCGCGGTGGCCCATCCCGAACACGCCCTGCATCGCCTCAACCGCGAACTGAACTTCCAGGACCTGGAAAGCCAATTGCAGGTGGTGATCCGCGACTCCGGTCGCCAGCAACCCCGCGACGTCGGGTGGCTGGGTGCCGAGCAACGCTGGACCGTCGGCAGCCTGGCCACCGCCGCGACGTTCGTCGGCAGCGGCCTGGGCTTCGCCTGGCTGCCGCGGCACATGATCGAGCGGGAACTCAAGGAGGGCTTGCTCAAGCGTCTACCCTTGGAACAAGGCGGCACTCGCAACTCCACCTTCTATCTTTTTTCCAACAAGGAAAAACCCTTGGGCCCGGCCACGCAAATCCTCATCGAACTGCTGCGCACCTTCGACACCGCGCCGCTGGATGCGCCGTTCGCCGCCCCTGAACAAGCCTGACAAGGATTTTGCCAATGGCCTATTTCGCCCACGAAGATTGCAACCTGCACTACGAGGAATATGGCCACGGCGCGCCCTTGATTCTGGTCCACGGGCTGGGCTCGAGCACCCGCGACTGGGAAAAACAGATCCCGGTATTGTCCGCCCACTACCGTTTGATCGTAGTGGACGTGCGCGGCCATGGACGTTCCGACAAACCTCGCGGGCCTTACAGCATCGAAGGTTTCAGCGCCGACCTGATCGCCCTGTTCGAACACCTGGACCTGGGCCCGGTGCATCTGGTGGGCTGGTCCATGGGCGGCATGATTTGTTTTCAACTGGCCGTGGATGAGCCAGGGCGGGTCAAGAGCCTGTGCATCGTCAACAGCGCGCCGCAAGTCAAAGTCCGCACGCCTGATGACTGCTGGCAATGGTTCAAGCGCTGGAGCCTGATGCGCCTTCTGAGCCTTGAAACCATTGGCAAGGCCCTGGGCGCCAAGTTGTTCCCCAAACCGCAACAGACCGAGTTACGCCTGGAAATGGCCCGGCGCTGGGCAAAAAACGACAAACGTGCTTATCTCGCCAGCTTCGATGCCATTGTGGGCTGGGGGGTTCAGGAACGACTGTCGCAGGTGGCCTGTCCAACCCTCGTCATTTGCGCCGACCACGACTACACCCCCGTGGCCTTGAAAGAGGCCTATGTGAAACTGCTGCCCGATGCCCGGCTGGTGGTCATTGCCGACTCACGGCACGCGACCCCGCTGGATCAACCCGAACGCTTCAACCAAACCCTGCTCGAATTTTTGACCGCAATCGACTCAACTACTCAGGATCACTGAACCCATGCTGAAAAAAATCGCCCTCGCCGCCGGCTCCGTCCTGTTTGCCGCCAACCTGATGGCCGCGCAGCCGACCAAGGCGCCCCACGTATTGCTGGACACCACCAACGGTCAGATCGAAATCGAGCTGGATCCGGTCAAGGCGCCGATCAGTACCAAGAACTTCCTTGAGTACGTGGACAGCGGCTTCTACAACAACACGATTTTCCACCGCGTGATCCCGGGCTTCATGGCCCAGGGCGGCGGTTTCACCCAACAGATGCAACAGAAAGACACCAAGGCACCGATCAAGAACGAAGCCAGCAATGGCCTGCATAACGTTCGTGGCACCTTGTCGATGGCGCGTACTTCCAACCCGAACTCGGCCACCAGCCAGTTCTTCATCAACGTGGCCGACAATGCGTTCCTCGACCCGGGCCGTGACGCCGGTTACGCGGTGTTCGCCAAAGTGGTCAAGGGCATGGACGTGGTGGACATCATCGTCAACTCCCAGACCACCACCAAACAAGGCATGCAAAACGTGCCGATCGATCCTGTGATCATCAAGTCGGCCAAGCGCATCGACTAAACAGCACAGGGCAAGCCTGAGCGGCGGCGGCGATCCCGCGCCGCTCACAGGAAAAAAGGAGAGCCCGGCCCGGGCTATGTACCCATGGTTTATCGCCGTTTCGAAACACTGATCGACATTTTCCGCGACGCCCCTACCTCGGCACCACCGAACCGCGTCCTGCCCTTCTACACCTATTATCTGAAACAAGTCTGGCCCAGCTTCGCCGTGCTGCTGGTGGTGGGCCTGATCGGCGCACTGATCGAGGTGGCGCTGTTCAGCTACCTGAGCCGCATCATCGACCTGACCCAGGGCACGCCGAACGTGGACTTCTTCAAGCTCCACGGCCTGGAGCTGGCGTGGATGGCGGTGGTGGCGCTGGTTTTCCGGCCGATCTTCGTGGCCTTGCATGACCTGCTGGTGCACCAGACCTTGAGCCCCGGCATGACCAGCCTGATCCGCTGGCAAAACCATAGCTACGTGCTCAAGCAGAGCCTGAACTTTTTCCAGAACGACTTCGCCGGACGCATCGCCCAGCGCATCATGCAGACCGGCAACTCCTTGCGCGACTCAGCGGTGCAGGCCGTGGACGCGCTGTGGCACGTGCTGATCTACGCCATCAGCTCACTGGTGCTGTTTGCCGAAGCCGACTGGCGCCTGATGATCCCGCTGCTGATCTGGATCGCCGCCTACATCGGTGCACTCTGCTACTTCGTGCCGCGGGTCAAGGAGCGCTCCGTCGTATCGTCCGATGCCCGCTCCAAACTCATGGGCCGGATCGTCGACGGCTACACCAACATCACCACGCTGAAGCTGTTCGCCCACACCAACTTCGAACAGCAATACGCCCGCGAAGCCATCCAGGAGCAGACCGAGAAAGCCCAATTGGCCGGCCGCGTGGTGACCAGCATGGACGTGGTCATCACCAGCATGAACGGGCTGCTGATCGTCGGCACCACGGCGCTGGCCCTGTGGCTCTGGACCCAGTCGCTGATCAGCGTGGGCGCGATTGCCCTGGCGACCGGGTTGGTGATCCGTATCGTCAACATGTCCGGCTGGATCATGTGGGTGGTCAATGGCATCTTCGAAAACATCGGCATGGTCCAGGACGGTTTGCAGACCATCGCCCAGCCCGTCAGCGTTACCGACCGCGACCAGGCCAAGCCTTTGGCGGTGGCCCGTGGCGAAGTGCGCTTCGAGCATGTGGATTTCCACTACGGCAAGAAAAGCGGGGTGATCGGCGACCTCAACCTGGTGATCAAGCCGGGGGAAAAGATCGGCCTGATCGGCCCGTCCGGTGCGGGCAAATCCACGCTGGTCAACCTGCTGCTGCGTCTGTATGACGTGCAAGGCGGGCGCATTCTCATCGATGGGCAGGACATCGCAGAAGTGGGCCAGGAAAGCCTGCGCGAGCGCATCGGCATGATCACCCAGGACACGTCGCTGCTGCACCGTTCCATTCGCGACAACCTGCTCTACGGCAAACCCGACGCCACCGATGCGCAACTCTGGGCGGCGGTGCACAAGGCCCGGGCCGATGAGTTCATCCCGCTGCTGTCGGACGCTGAAGGCCGCAGCGGTTTTGATGCCCATGTGGGTGAACGCGGAGTGAAGCTGTCCGGCGGCCAGCGTCAGCGTATTGCCATCGCACGGGTGCTGCTCAAGGATGCGCCGATCCTGATTATGGACGAAGCGACGTCAGCACTTGACTCGGAAGTCGAAGCGGCGATCCAGGAAAGCCTCGAGACCCTGATGCAAGGCAAGACCGTGATCGCCATCGCCCACCGCCTCTCCACCATCGCGCGAATGGACCGGCTGGTGGTGCTGGAAAACGGCCGCATCGCCGAGACCGGCAGCCATGCCGAACTGCTGGCCCATGGCGGGTTGTATGCGCGGCTGTGGCAGCATCAGACGGGTGGGTTTGTGGGGATTGATTGAATCAACCAGGCTCCACCTAACCCGTGGCGAGGGAGCTTGCTCCTGGCCACAGGACCGGGTTTAAACCGCAAGGTCAGTGCAGTAAGACCTTTCTGAAAAATTCTGTCCAGGATCGATTTGACCCACACCGCAACCGCATACTCCCCACCGTCCAAGGCCGAAACCGCCACAGTCCATGACTCTGGCGGTTTTTTAATGCCGCTGGATTTGTCGCAACGTTCTGCTGTACTCAGCCCAGGTTCTGGAGATGAACCTGTCGTAATTCTGCTGGATGCATAACCGATTATCACGACTGTTTTATCAAGGATGCTTATGTCTTTACTCAAACGTTCAACGACTGAGTTGTTGGGTACGTTCTGGCTGGTGTTGGGCGGCTGTGGCAGCGCTGTATTGGCCGCTTCCGGGATCGGCGTGCTGGGGGTTGCCCTGGCATTCGGCCTGACGGTGTTGACCATGGCGTTCGCCATCGGCCATATCTCGGGTTGCCACCTGAACCCGGCCGTGTCGGTGGGCTTGTACGTGGGCGGGCGGTTTCCGGCCAAGGAACTGCCTGCCTACATCATTGCCCAGCTCATTGGTGGGGTGCTCGCCGCCGCGTTGATCTACTTCATCGCCAGCGGCAAGGAAGGCTTCGACCTGGTCGCTTCCGGCCTGGCAGCGAACGGTTACGGCGAACATTCGCCCGGTCAGTACTCCATGGTGGCCGGCTTTGTGACTGAGCTGGTCATGACGGCAATGTTCATCCTGATCATCCTCGGCGCCACCGACAAACGTGCGCCAGCCGGCCTGGCACCGATTGCCATCGGCCTGGCCCTGACGCTCATCCACCTGATCTCGATTCCGGTCACCAACACCTCCGTCAACCCGGCCCGCAGTACCGGTCCGGCACTGATCGTCGGCGGCTGGGCCATCGAGCAATTGTGGCTGTTCTGGGTGGCACCGCTGCTGGGCGCCATCGTCGGCGGTGTTGCTTACCGCTGGCTGGGCAAGGAAAACAGCTGAGTCACGCCGGCGAAGATCAGCACTGCCGATAAGGCAGTGCGGTCTTCGCCTCTTCGGCATACGCCAACACGCCCTCCTGCTCCCGGACCAGAAAGTCTGCAACCGCCGCCTTCAGGCCCGGATGGCGCAAGTAGTGCCAGGAACGGGTGATCACCGGCTCGAAACCACGAATCAGTTTGTGCTCGCCCTGGGCACCGGCATCGAAACGCTGCACGCCGTGGGCAATGGCGTAATCCATGCCCTGATAAAAACAGGTCTCGAAGTGCAAACGGTCGAATTCCGCCAGGCAACCCCAGTAACGCCCATAAAAACTGTCACCGCCCACCAGGCTGAACGCCATCGCCACCGGCCGTGAACCTTGCTTGGCCAACACCACGCGAATGGCCTCGGGCATGCGCTCGGCCAGCAGACTGAAAAACGTCCGGGTCAGGTACGGCGCTTGCCGACGCACCGCGTAAGTATTGGCGTAACAGGCGTAGACAAAATCCCACTGGGCCTGGTCCAGTTGATGACCTTCCAGCCATTGGAACTCGATACCCTGCCCCGCCACTTGCTCACGTTCCTTGCGCATCTGCTTGCGTTTGCGGGAACTGAGCGCGTCGAGAAAATCCTGGAAGTCCCGATACCCGCGATTGCGCCAGTGGTACTGGCAACCAATCCGCTGCAGCCAGCCCTCCTGCCCGGCCAACGCTGCGTCGGTGAAGGCATCGGTGAAGTTGATGTGGGCACTGGAGAGCGATTCGATTTCCAGATAACCCGGCAGGCTGGCAAGCAACTCCAACCCGTCCTCCCCACTCGCCGCCAGCAGCCGCGGGCCACTGACCGGGCTGAACGGCACCGCCGTCAACAGCTTGGGGTAATAGTCGATCCCGGCCCGGGCGCAGGCGTCGGCCCAGGCGTGATCGAACACGTATTCGCCGTAGGAATGCCACTTGCGATAACTGGGCAGAGCCGCCAGCACACGACCGTCTTCAATATGCAGCAGATGCTCGGCCTGCCAACCGGATTGCGGGCCCAGGCTGCCACTGTCTTGCAGGGCCGTGAGGAAAGCGTGGCGCAGGAAAGGTTGATTGACGGGCACCAGGGCGTCCCACTCTTGCGGCGCGATGGCGGACAGGCTGTCCAGAACGTGTAGCGGCATGCGGCTCCCCGATATCCAGAATGCGGATGGGGCGAGTATCGCCGATCCTGAGCGGACGGACGTAAAAAAAAACCCCGCCAGAGGCGGGGTTCAAAGGAGCTATAACGGATAAAACATGAAGCGTTGAATCAAATCAGCACGACTTAGAACACGTACTGGGCGCGCATGACAAAACCGTCGCCATCGTCGTCGCCATTTTCGTTAGTCACGTTGTCGGCCTTGGCCTTGACGTAAACAGCGGAGATTTTCACCGCTTCGTTGGCGTACCAGTTCACACCCAGGTTGTGCACCTTGGCTTCGGCATCGCCCACGTCACGGGTCGCGGTGGCCGTGGTGATGTTGTCGTCTTCAACGGTCAGGCTGTCGTAGCGATAGAACACTTCCCAAGCGCCGATAGACTTGTTGGCGGGCTTGATGGCGTCGAACTTGCCGATTTTATAACCGCGGGACTCACCGGTGAGGGTGTAGGCACCCTGGACATAGAAACCGTGGCCTTTGATGTCTTGGAAGGCGCTGTCGTCAGCCTTGGTTTTGCGCGAGACGTATTCACCCTGGATCGAGGCTGGCCCCATGGCGAAAGCGGCTTCCAGGCCGAAAGCGGTGTCAGTGTCGTACGAGCCAGCCGGCGAGTTGTTGGCGCCGCCCAGTATCGGACGGTGGCCGTTATCACCGGCATCGTTGCCGCCTTCGGTATCGACGCCACGCATGCCCAAACGGGTGCGGTAACGCGCATCGAACTCGGTGTCGGACACGTCACGGGAGGCCACGTTCACGCCGAAGTGCAGGACGTTGCCGGAGTCGTGCATTGGGGCAAATACAAAACGACCGTTGACTTGCTTGACGCTGTCGCCGTCGGTGTCGTTGCTGTCCTTGCTGAACACACCGGCCGAGGCATAGAACGAATCGGCGAAAGTGCTGGAGGCTTGAATGCCCATGCCGTTCTGTTTGTCCATGGTCCAGTCGACCAGATCGTAGGCAGCGTTACGCTCAGTGGCGGTGACCCACTTGGAGCTGGTGGCTTTCTCCAAGCCGAAATCGGGGTCGAAACGACCGAATTTGATCGACACCGGCTTGAAGCCGTTATAAGCCATGGAGGCTTCGTCGAAGTAACCGTCCCCTGAACTGCCTGCGTTGTGAGCGAGGTCATAGCTGATGGTGTAGGCCCAATCCGTGTACACCACGCCGGACAGTTCTACGAAGGCACGACGCAGATAAGCGGCGTCGGCCGAGTTGCCATTGTTGGTGTAGAGACCGTCGAACTGGCTGTAGTCAGCCTGCAAACGACCGCCAAGCTTGAAGCTGAACTCTTTGTCGGTGGTAGCGACCTCAAGGCCGCCCTTGGTTTTGACCACGATATCGGCGCCATCGGTGGTGACGGTGCCGGCGAAAGCCTGGGCGGTTACTGCCATTGCCAGTGCGCTGGCGGCAACACCTGCGAAGTGCTTACGGATCATCGAAGAATTCCCCTGTTGGTAGTCTATGCCGTTAGAAAACACGCGGAACTGAGCCCGCTGGTGTTGGAGGGGATCTTGGCGATGGGTTGTGTCAGCGCAGTTGCTGTCAGATAAAGATTTTATGACAGGGGAACTTTTTACTTCGAAAGGGAATAACCCAGAAGCAGCTTCAAGAGGTGAGCTGCAAGCGGCAAGTTAGAGCGATCGACTTGTGCAAGGGGTTATGGGTGGTGACGTTTGCGCTCGGCCGCGAGTTTTTCAGCCAACTGATCCAGATTGGGAACCGGCGATTCAGGCAGCTTTCTGAGCGTGGCCTGCATCAGGCGCATCTGGCGAATGAAACGCCGGCACGTGGCACAGAACATCAGGTGATGGCGCACCATAAGGCGCTCACGAAAACTCAGTTGGCCGTCGAGAAAATCGCTGGAGCGCGCCACTTGTTCCTTGCAGGTCAGCATTCGCCGGTTTCCTCGAAATGTTCCACGGTCGCAAAGACCTTCAGCCGTGCCCGATGCAACAGCACACGTACGTTGGAGAGCGAGATGTCCAGAAGATTACAGATGTCTTCCAGTTCCAGGCCCTGACGTTCGCGCAGGGTCAAGACACTGCTTTGCAGTTGCGACAGACTGAGCAGCGTGTGCTCGAGGCATTCGCGCAGCTCACTCATCGTGAGCAGCGCCTCCGGTGTGTCCTGATGCCAGGCGAACGGTGCTAGCAGCCAATGGCCATCCGCGGCGAAACGATCATCGCCCAGGGTCCCGTGGGGCGACGGCAGATCATCGAGCAACACCTCCCGACGGTTCTGCTTGTAGCGGCCCTTGGCGGCGTTGGCGGTGATGGTCAGCAGCCAGGTCTTGAGACTGGAGCGGCCCTGGAAGCCATTGAGGTTGCGCACCACTGACAACCAGGCGTCCTGCACCACTTCATCGGCATGCCGACTGCCCACGATGGCGTAGGCCACGGCGCGCATCGGGCTCTGGTAGGTGCTGACCAACTCTTTGAAGGCCTGCTGCTCACCGGCCAGGAGGCGTTGGAGCAGTTGTGTGTCGTCGGTGACGGTCATTCAACGCCCATTGCTGAATAGATCGCGGCTGTGGCGAGGGGGCTGATGTGGGAGCAAGGCTTGCCCGCGATGCGGTCCTTCATAAACCGCGCTGCCTGTTTCGTGAGCAAGCTTTGCTCCCACATGACCTTGCTTCCACAAAAAATTCGTCGCCGCCAGAGGATCAATGCTTACGCAGAATCACGCTGCCAATCGAATAGCCGGCGCCGAACGAGCTGAGTACGGCGACCGAACCGCTGGGCAAATCATCCTGGTAGGAGTGGAACGCAATCACCGAACCCGCCGAACTGGTGTTGGCGTAGCGGTCGAGGATCACCGGCGCTTCTTCTTCGGTGGCTTCGCGACCCAGCAGCTTGCGCACGATCAGGTGGTTCATGCTCAGGTTGGCCTGGTGCAGCCAGAAACGCTTCACTTCACCGACGCTCAGCTGATTTTCTTCCAGGTGCACGCCAATCAGTTCGGCCACCATCGGGCAGACATCGCGGAAGACTTTACGACCTTCCTGGACAAACAACTTGTCACGGCTGCCGATCCCCTCTTCCCCGGCGCGGTTGAGGAAGCCGAAGTTGTTGCGGATGTTGTTGGAGAATTTGGTGAGCAGCTTGGTGCTGACCACGTCGAACTGATACGGCGAGGTCGCCAGGTCCGCCCGTTCGATGATCACCGCGGTGGCCGCGTCGCCGAAGATGAAGTGGCTGTCGCGGTCGCGGAAATTCAGGTGGCCGGTGCACACCTCAGGGTTGACCATCAGGATCGCCCGGGCCTGGCCCAGTTGTACGCTGTTGGCCGCGGCCTGGATGCCGAACGTCGCCGAGGAACAGGCCACGTTGATGTCGTAACCAAAACCTTCGATGCCCAGCGCTTCCTGGACTTCAATGGCGATGGCCGGGTACGGACGCTGCAGGTTGGAACAGGCGACGATCACGCCATCGATGTCGGCGGCGGTGCGGCCGGCGCGCTCCAGCGCCTGTTTCGCGGCACCGACGGCCATTTCACACAGCACCGACCACTCGTCGTTGGAGCGCTCGGGCAGGCGCGGGGTCATGCGTTGCGGGTCGAGGATGCCATCCTTGTCCATGACAAAGCGGCTCTTGATGCCAGAGGCTTTTTCGATGAACGCCGCGCTGGATTCGGTCAACGCCTCGACTTCTCCCCGCTCGATGGCTTGGGCATTGTCGGCGTTGAATTGCGCGACGTAGGTATTGAAAGACTGCACCAGCTCTTCATTGGAGATGCTGTTGGCCGGGGTGTACAGGCCGGTGCCGCTGATGACGACGTTATGCATGGTCGTGTCTCTGATCTGTTCAGGCAGAAAGCGTTGGCACCGACGTACCAACACACAAGGGGTCTTTTCCCATCCAGGGGAAGCAGACCTGGCAGCGCTTTATTCCGATCCGCCCGTGATTATCGACGCTAAAAACCACGGGACCGGCATTTATAGGCGCGAAGTTTGCCATAAACGCTGGCGTTTGGCCCATTCTCAGTGAATTACAAAACCAAACCCTGTGGGAGCGAGCCTGCTCGCGATAGCGCTGGATCAGCCAGCATCAATGTTGACTGACCCACCGCTATCGCGAGCAGGCTCGCTCCCACAGGTCTTGCGCCGGGGTCAGGGCTCCACCTGCCCCCACTGCTTGCTCAAGCGCTTATCCGAAATCGGCACCTTGGTGCCCAGTTGCTGGGCGAACAGCGACACCCGGTACTCCTCCAGCCACCAGCGGTACAGCTCCAGTTGCGGGTCGCGCTTGCCTTCCTGGGCGTGTTTGCTGGCGCGGGTCTGGTACTGGGCCCAGAGGTTCGACAGTTCAACGCTCCAGACCCGGTCCTTCTGCACCTGGCTGCCGAGTTTCTCCAAGCGCTGCTCGATGGCCTTGAGGTAGCGTGGCAGCTCCTTGAGCCACTGATGCGGGGTTTCGCGCACAAATCCCGGGTACACCAGATGGCTGAGTTGCTGCTTGATGTCGTTCAGGGCCACGGCCTGGGCCAGGTCGATCTTGCCCTTGAAGCGTTTTTGCAGGCCGTGCCAGAGTTTGAGGATCTCCAGGGTCAGCTTCGCCAGGCGTTCGGCGTGTTCGGTCCAGCCGCCGCGTTTGCGCTCGGCCAGGGATGCCAGTGCGGCGCCATCACGGGGCAGGCTCGCCTCGCCTTCCAGCACGCAACTGTCGAGACTGACCAGCAGGATGTCTTCCACCAGGCTGTCGATGCGTCCCAGTTCGCGGTACAGCAGGCCAAGTTCCGTCAACCCGGGCAGTTTGCCGCGCAGGAACTTGGCCGATTCTGCCAATTGCTGCATCAGCAACCGCTGCAAGGCGCGACGGTGCTGGAACTCGGCTTCAGCCGGGGTCGGGAAGCGGCCTTCCTTGACCACACCGCCCTCTTCCACCAGCGCCGGGTACACCGTCATCGACAGCCCGGCGATCTTCTGTTGGGTTTTCTCGGCCACCGGGGCGAAGATTTTCGCTTCCACCGGCGCCTGGCTTTTCGCCGTCTGCGGCACGGCCAAGGCGGCCTGGCTGGCTTCGGCAAAGCGTGCCGTCAACTCGGCCAGGTCGCGGCCTTCGCCGAGAAACTTGCCCTGGCCATCGACGATTTCCAGATTCATGCGCAGATGGCTTTCCACCTGCTGCGCAGCTTCCGTCCAGGCTTCGTCGCTAACCCGCGCGCCGGTCATGCGCAGCAGTTCGCGGCCCAGGGATTGCGGCAACGAACCCTCAGCAAAGGTGATGCGTTGCAGCGCGGCCTTGACGAAATCCGGCACGGGCACGAAGTTTTTGCGCAGGGCCTTGGGCAGGTTGCGCACCAGGGCGATGCACTTGGCTTCGATCATCCCGGGCACCAGCCATTCCAGACGCTCCGGCGGCAACATGGGCAGCAGCGGTGCCGGCACGCGCAAGGTCACACCGTCGCGGGGATGGTTGGGTTCGAAATGGTAGCTCAGCGGCAAGGTCAGCTCACCGACGCGCAACGTGTCGGGGTAGTACGCGGCAGTGACTTCACTGGCCTCGCGGGCCAGCACGTCTTCTTCGCGCATGATCAGCAGTTGCGGGTCTTTCTGGCTGTTGATCCGGTACCAGCTGTCGAAGGTCGCGGTCTGGTGGATCTCGGCCGGCAAGCGCGCATCGTAGAAGGCGAACAGGGTTTCCTCGTCCGCCAGGATGTCGCGACGGCGGGCCTTGGCTTCCAGTTCGTCGAGTTGCTCCAGCAGTTGGGTATTGGCACTCAGGCACTTGGCCCGGGACTGGATCTCGCCGCGCACCAGCGCCTCGCGGATGAACAGTTCCCGCGACACCACCGGGTCCACCGGCCCGTAATGCACCGGCCGGCGACCGACCACGATCAGCCCGAACAGGGTGATCTGCTCATACGCCACCACCTGCCCGCGCTTTTTCTCCCAATGGGGTTCGAAGTGGTTTTTCTTGATCAGGTGCCCGGCCAGCGGTTCGATCCAGTCCGGTTCGATCTTGGCCACCATGCGCGCGTAGAGCTTGGTGGTTTCCACCAGTTCGGCGGTCATCAGCCATTGCGGACGCTTCTTGCCCAAGCCTGACGAGGGGTGAACCCAGAACCGTCGTTGGCGGGCACCGAGGTAGTCGCCGTCTTCGGTTTTCTGACCGATCTGGCTCAGCAGGCCGGAAAGTACCGCCTTGTGCAGCTTCGGGAAATCGGCCGGCTCTTTATTGAGGCTCAACTGCATGTCGCGGCAGATCAGGCTCAACTGGCGATGGGAATCGCGCCACTCGCGCAGGCGCAGGTAGTTGAGGAAATTCTTGCGGCACCAGTTGCGCAGCGGGCTGGCGGTCAAGGCTTGGCGCTGCTCTTCGAAACCGCGCCACAGATTGACCAGCCCGGCGAAGTCCGAGTCGGGGTCTTTCCACTGGACGTGGGCCTGGTCAGCCGCCTGCTGACGCTCCGGTGGACGCTCGCGCGGGTCCTGGATCGACATGGCGCTGGCGACGATCAGCACTTCCTGCAAGCTGCCCAGTTTCGCCGCTTCCAGCAGCATACGGCCCATGCGCGGGTCCACCGGCAAGCGCGCCAACTGGCGGCCCAGCGGGGTCAACTGACTGTTGCGGTCCACCGCCGACAGCTCTTGCAGCAAGTTGAAGCCGTCGCTGATGGCCTTGCCGTCCGGCGGTTCGATGAACGGGAAATCGGTAATCTCCCCCAGGCGCAGGTGCAACATCTGCAGGATGACCGCCGCCAGGTTGGTGCGCAGGATCTCGGGGTCGGTGAATTCCGGCCGGCCGAGGAAATCCTCCTCGCTGTACAACCGCACGCAGATCCCCGGCTCGACCCGCCCGCAGCGGCCCTTGCGCTGATTGGCGCTGGCCTGGGAAATGGCTTCGATGGGCAGGCGCTGGACCTTGGCGCGATAGCTGTAGCGACTGATGCGCGCGGTGCCGCTGTCAATCACGTAGCGGATGCCCGGCACGGTCAGCGACGTTTCAGCGACGTTGGTCGCCAGCACCACGCGACGGCCAGGGTGGGACTGGAAGATCCGCTGCTGTTCGGCTGGCGACAGCCGCGCATACAACGGCAGGATTTCGGTGTGCTTGAGCTGGGCCTTGCGCAGCATTTCCGCCGCGTCGCGAATCTCCCGCTCGCCCGGCAGGAACACCAGCACGTCACCGGGGCTGCGGCGTTCGCTACGCTCATAGGCAGCGATTTCATCGAGGGTGGCGAGGATCGCCTGGTCGACGGTCAAGTCGTCCTCGACGCGGTTGCCCTCCTCGTCCTGCTCCAGGGTCAACGGGCGATACCAGGTGTCCACCGGGAAGGTGCGACCCGAGACTTCCACGATCGGCGCGTCATCGAAGTGCTTGGAAAAACGCTCCAGGTCGATGGTCGCCGAGGTGATGATGACTTTGAGGTCCGGGCGACGCGGCAGCAGGGTCTTGAGGTAGCCGAGCAAAAAATCGATGTTCAGGCTGCGCTCGTGGGCTTCGTCGACGATGATCGTGTCGTAGCGTTCCAGGTAACGGTCGTTCTGGGTTTCGGCTAGCAGGATGCCGTCGGTCATCAACTTGATCAGGGTGTTGGCGTCGCTCTGGTCTTCGAACCGCACCTGGTAACCCACCAGCGCCCCCAGCGGCGTGGCCAGCTCCTCGGCGACCCGGCTTGCCACGCTGCGCGCGGCGATCCGGCGCGGCTGGGTATGGCCGATCAAACCGTGCTGGCCGCGACCGATTTCCAGGCAGATTTTCGGCAGTTGCGTGGTTTTGCCCGAGCCGGTTTCGCCGGCGATGATCAGCACCTGGTGCTTGAGCAGTGCGTCCTTGATTTCGTCGCGCTTGGCGGCGATCGGCAAGCTGTCGTCGTAACGAATCACCGGCAGGCTGGCCTTGCGCGCCAACACCTGATCACACGACGCCTGCATGCGCGTCACCCACTGGGCCAGCTTGGCCTCGTCGGGTTTCTTGCGCAGCTCGAGCAACTGACGCCGCAACCGGTGACGGTCGGCGAGCATGGCGTGGTCGAGGTTTTTCAGCAGCTTGTCGATAGCGGGGGCTTGGTCAGTCATCAGGTACGCAAGGGTCGTCGGTTTGTGCAGGGGGCCGATTGTCGCAGATTTGCGCAGGCTGCGCCGACCCATGGCAGCCTGCCCGCTGTTCCCTTGTGGGAGCGAGCCTGCTCGCGATGGCGGTGGGTCAGTCGACATTAATGCTGGCTGATCCACCGCCATCGCGAGCAGGCTCGCTCCCACAGAGGTTTTGCGCTGACTTCGGGGTTATTCGCTGTCCAGATCTTTACGCCGATAGGGGAACACGTCGATCACCTTGCCCGCCCGAATCGCCTCTTGCAGGCCCTTCCAGTAATCGGCGTTGTACAACTCGCCGTGCAGTTGATCGAACAGTTTGCGTTGCCCCGCGTCGGCGAACAGGAAAGGTGGGAACTCTTCGGGAAAAACGTCCAGCGGCCCGATGGAATACCACGGCTCGGAGGCCATTTCGTCTTCCGGGGTCCGCGGCTGGGGAATGTGACGGAAGTTGGCTTCGGTGAGAAAGCAGATTTCGTCGTAGTCGTAGAACACCACGCGGCCGTGGCGGGTCACGCCGAAGTTCTTGAGCAGCATGTCGCCAGGGAAGATGTTGGCCGCCGCCAGTTGCTTGATCGCCAGGCCGTAGTCTTCCAGCGCCTCGCGCACCTGGTCCTGGTTGGCGTTTTCCAGGTAGAGGTTCAGTGGCGTCATGCGCCGTTCGGTCCAGCAGTGACGAATCAATACCGTGTCGCCTTCCACCGACACCGTGGACGGCGCCACGTCCAGCAGTTCCTCCAGGCACGCCGGTTCGAACTTGCTCAGGGGAAAGCGGAAATCGGCGAATTCCTGGGTATCGGCCATGCGCCCGACCCGGTCGACGCTTTTCACCAGCCGGTACTTTTCGATCACGGTCGCGCGGTCGACGTTCTTCGACGGCGAGAAACGATCCTTGATGATCTTGAATACGGTGTTGAAGCCCGGCAGGGTGAATACGCTCATGACCATGCCACGTACACCAGGGGCCATGATGAACTGGTCGTCGGTGTTCGCCAGATGGTTGATCAGCGCCCGGTAGAACTCGGATTTGCCGTGTTTGTAGAAACCGATGGAGGTGTACAGCTCGGCGATGTGCTTGCCCGGCAGGATGCGCTTGAGAAAGCCGATGAATTCCGCCGGGACCGGCACGTCCACCATGAAGTACGAGCGGGTGAACGAGAAAATGATCGACACCTGCGCCTCGTCGGTAATCAGCGCATCGATCTGGATGCCCCGGCCTTCGCGGTGCAGCAGCGGGATCACCAACGGCCATTGGTCGTCCTGCGTATAGATCCGGCCCACCAGGTAGGCGCCCTTGTTGCGATAGAGCACCGACGAAAACAATTCCACCGTCAGTTGCGGGTCCTTGCAGACCCAGTCGGGCAGGTTCTCCCGCAATTGGGCTTCAAGGCGCTGCAAATCGCCCGGCAAGTCGGCGTAATCCTCGCTGAAACGGTAATCGGCGAAAATCGCCGCCAGCATCCGGTCCAGCTGGCCCTCGGGTTTGTAGGTACGGGTCTGGGCGGCTCGGGCGCGGCGCAGGCTGGGCCGGGTGGTATGGATGAACATGGTGCCGTCGCTGATCAGGTCATGGCTGAACAGCCCGCAGAAGATCGAGTTGTACCAGGTCTCGGACAGCTCATCGTCGAAACGCAGGTCGATCAGGCTGATGTAGGCGCTTTTGACCAGCGGCCAGCAACTGACGTCCATCAGCGCCTCGGCTTCGAAAGCCTTGCGCAAGCGGGCGACGGTTTCGAAAACCTTTTCTTCATACAAGTTGATCCGCGCCGCAGACGCCTCTTGTGCCTCCTGCCAACGGGCCTGCTCAAACCGGGCGCGGGCGCCATCGGTGATCTGCCGGAAATGCTCACGGTAATCGTCAAAGCCTTCGAGGATCGAACGGGCGATATCGGCGGCGGGCCATGGCTGCGGCATAGGGTAAACCTCGGCGGGTCATGCTTGTTATTGGCGACTGAGCTTAGAGGCCAATCGCGCGGCAACGCAACCATTGCCATCGGTCTTGAGCGAGGCGACACTTGCGACCCGATCAAGGAAGGAATGCGCTGTGAACCCCGTTGATATCCTGCGTTTGCTGTCATTGGCCGCCATCTGGGGAGCCAGTTTCCTGTTCATGCGCATTATCGCCCCTGTCATTGGCACAATCCCCACTGCATTTTTTCGCGTGTCCATCGCTTTTGTCGGCTTGCTGGTGATCCTGGCGTTGATGCGTATCGACTGGAATTTTCGCGGCAAGCTGAAAATCGTGATGGTGCTGGGCCTGATCAACTCGGGCATTCCGGCGACGTTTTATTCGCTGGCGGCCCAGGTGCTGCCGGCCGGTTACTCGGCAATCTTCAACGCCACCACACCCTTGATGGGGGTGTTGATCGGCGCGCTGTTCTTCAGCGAAAAACTCACCATGACCAAGGTCAGCGGTGTGTTCCTGGGATTGTTCGGCGTCGGCATCCTGACCGGCGCGGGGCCGGTGGCCTTCGATCTGCAATTGCTGATGGGCGCCCTCTCCTGCCTGCTCGCCACCACCTGCTACGGTTTCGCCGGGTTCCTTGCCCGCCGCTGGCTTGATCATCAAGGCGGGCTGGACAGCCGTCTCGCGGCCCTGGGCAGCATGTTCGGCGCCACGGTGTTGCTGTTGCCATTGTTTGGCTACAGCGTCATCAGTCACCCTCCGGCCAGCTGGGGTGGCTGGAGCGTCTGGCTGTCGCTGCTGGGGTTGGGCCTGGTGTGTACAGCGCTGGCGTACATTCTTTATTTCCGCCTGCTCAGTTCCATTGGCCCGGTCAAATCCATGACCGTGACCTTCCTGATCCCGCCGTTTGGCGTGTTATGGGGGGCGTTGCTGCTGGATGAGCCGTTGGGGATGGCGCACCTGTATGGCGGGGTGCTGATTGCGGCGGCGCTGTGGCTGGTATTGAAACCAGCGGCGAGCGCGACCAAGGAGCCGCTCCCAGACCAGCGCAACTGAACATCCCCCACCCTTGTGGCGAGGGGATTTATCCCCGCTGGGTTGCGAAGCGCCCCCCATAACTGACACCTCGAGGTGACTGAGCTGTTCTGGGGACTGCTGCGCAGTCCAACGGGGATAAATCCCCTCGCCACAATAACCTTCGCTCACCAGTCGCTGGGGGGCACGATTACTGCTGAGTCTCCTGCTCGGTGAACAGATCACTGAACAACATGCTCGACAGGTAGCGCTCACCCGAATCCGGCAGGATCACGACAATGGTCTTGCCTTGCATTTCCGGCTTTTCCGCCAGGCGCACGGCTACAGCCATCGCCGCGCCACAGGAAATGCCGCACAGGATTCCCTCCTCCTGCATCAGGCGCAGGGCCATGGCCTTGGACTCCTCATCCGTAACCCGCTCGACCTGATCGACGATCGACAGATCGAGGTTTTTCGGCACGAAACCGGCACCGATCCCCTGGATCTTGTGGGGGCTGGGCTTGATCTCGTCCCCCGCCATCGCCTGGGTGATCACCGGCGAAACCACAGGCTCCACCGCCACCGACAGAATCGGTTTGCCGCAGGTGTTCTTGATGTATCGCGAAACCCCGGTAATGGTCCCGCCGGTGCCGACGCCCGCCACCAGCACATCCACAGCGCCGTCGGTGTCGTTCCAGATCTCCGGGCCGGTGGTTTTTTCATGAATGGCCGGGTTGGCCGGGTTATCGAACTGCTGCGGCATGAAGTATTTGGCGGGGTCGCTGGCGAGGATTTCGGCCGCTTTCTCGATGGCACCCTTCATGCCCTTGGCCGGATCGGTGAGCACCAGCTCCGCGCCCAAGGCCTTGAGTACCTTGCGCCGCTCGATGCTCATGGAGGCCGGCATGGTCAACATCAGCTTATAGCCGCGGGCGGCGGCTACGAACGCCAGACCGATCCCGGTGTTGCCGGAAGTCGGCTCGACGATGGTCATGCCGGACTTGAGCTTGCCCGAGCTTTCGGCGTCCCAGATCATGCTGGCGCCGATCCGGCACTTGACCGAGTAACCTGGGTTGCGCCCTTCGATCTTGGCCAGGATGGTCACGCCACGCGGGGCAATGCGATTGATCTGCACCAGTGGCGTATTGCCGATGGAATGGGCGTTGTCAGCGAATATGCGGCTCATGACTGGGTCCTTAATGCAGCGGGGATTTAGCGCTTAAAGGTATGCCTGTTGCCCATGGGCGTCCAGTTGCACCGAACGTTCCAGTTGTTACAACAGTCAATGTTTTAACAACGCGGGAGACTGACTGAAATGAAGCGTCGATACAGCTGGCCACTGTGGACTTTCGCCGCCATCGTTGCGGTGCTGGTGGCCCTGCATTTCACCTTGCCGTTCCTGGTGCGCGACTACCTGAACGACAAACTGGCCGACATGGGTGACTACCGCGGCCAGGTGACCGATGTGGACCTGGCGCTCTGGCGCGGGGCCTACCGGATCAACGGCCTGGAGATCGTCAAGGTCGACGGCAAGGTTCCTGTGCCATTTGTCGAGGCGCCACTGATCGACTTGTCGGTCAGCTGGCATTCGCTGTGGTACGACCATGCGGTGGTGGCCGAGGCGGAGTTCGTCCGTCCCGAAGTGAATTTCGTCGACGGCGGAGCCGACCGGCAGAACTCCCAGACCGGTCGGGGCACCAACTGGCGCGAGCAACTGAGCAAGTTGCTGCCCATTACCTTCAACGAAGTGCGGATCCGGGACGGTAAGGTGACGTTCCGCAACTTCAACTCCAAGCCGCCCGTGAACCTGCGGGCTACCGACGTCAATGCCAGCTTCTATAACCTGACCAACGTGGTCGACACCGAAGGCAAGCGCGACGCCCGTTTCGAGGGCAAGGCCCTGGTGGCCGAACATGCGCCGCTGGAGGTGCAGGCGACCTTCGACCCGTTGAGCGACTTCGAGGATTTCGACTTCCGCTTGCGCGCCAGGGACATCGAACTCAAGCGCCTCAACGATTTCGCCGCGGCCTATGGCAAATTCGATTTCAATGCCGGCCATGGCGATCTGGTGGTGGAGGCAGAAGCCGAGAACGCCCAGCTCAGCGGCTACATCAAACCGCTGTTGCGCGACGTTGACGTGTTCGACTGGCAGCAGGATGTGGAAAACGAAAAAAAGAACATCTTCCGTTCGGTCTGGGAGGCCTTGGTGGGCGCGGGAGAAACGGCCCTGAAAAACCAGCGCAAGAACCAGTTTGCCACCCGGGTGGAGCTCAGCGGCAATGTCCATCAGCAGGACATCAGCGCCTTCGAAGCCTTCCTGCAGATCCTGCGCAACGGTTTCGTCCAGGCCTTCAATGCCCGGTATGAGCAGCCGCCGCCGTCGGCCGACTGAGTCAACATGTGACGCTCCATTCAGAGACTGAATACAGCGTCTGCGTTCACAGTCGGCGGGGCACCGCGTTATAGTCGGGCACGACATTTATTTCGCGCGCCCCGCCTCGTCAGGCCGGCGTCACGTTCGAGGAAATTACAGATGAAGTTCGAAGGCACCAGCGCCTACGTGGCCACCGATGACCTGAAGCTGGCCGTCAACGCCGCCATCACTCTGGAACGTCCCTTGCTGGTCAAGGGCGAACCGGGCACCGGCAAGACCATGCTGGCCGAACAACTGGCTGAATCCTTCGGCGCGCGCCTGATCACCTGGCACATCAAGTCCACCACCAAGGCCCATCAAGGCCTCTACGAGTACGATGCGGTCAGCCGCCTGCGGGACTCGCAGTTGGGCGTGGACAAGGTGCACGACGTGCGCAACTACCTGAAGAAGGGCAAGCTCTGGGAAGCGTTCGAGTCCGAAGAACGGGTGATTCTGCTGATCGACGAGATCGACAAGGCCGACATTGAATTCCCCAACGACCTGCTGCAAGAACTCGACAAGATGGAGTTCTACGTCTACGAGACCGATGAAACCATCAAGGCCAAACAGCGGCCGATCATCATCATTACCTCCAACAACGAAAAGGAACTGCCGGACGCCTTCCTGCGCCGCTGCTTCTTCCACTACATCGCCTTCCCCGACCGCGTCACCCTGCAGAAAATCGTCGACGTGCATTACCCGGATATCAAGAAAGACCTGGTCAGCGAAGCGCTCGACGTGTTCTTCGACGTGCGCAAGGTGCCGGGCCTGAAGAAAAAACCTTCCACCTCCGAACTGGTGGACTGGCTCAAGCTGCTGATGGCCGACAACATCGGCGAAGCGGTGCTGCGCGAGCGCGACCCAACCAAGGCCATTCCGCCTCTGGCCGGTGCCCTGGTCAAGAATGAACAGGACGTGCAACTGCTCGAGCGCCTGGCGTTCATGAGCCGCCGTGGCACCCGCTGAACCCTCTTCGTTTCAACAAGAGCGAGGGCGATTGCCATGCTGCTTAACCTGTTCAATGAAATGCGCGCCGCCAAGGTGCCGGTGTCGGTGCGTGAACTGCTGGACCTGATCAACGCCCTGAAACAGCGGGTGATCTTCGCCGACATGGACGAGTTCTATTACCTGTCCCGGGCGATCCTGGTGAAGGATGAACGGCATTTCGATAAATTCGACCGGGCCTTTGCCGCCTACTTCAATGGCCTGGAGAAACTCGATGATCATCTCCAGGCGCTGATTCCCGAAGACTGGCTGCGCAAGGAGTTCGAGCGCTCGCTGACCGACGAAGAGCGGGCGCAGATCCAGTCCCTGGGCGGCCTGGACAAGCTGATCGAGGAGTTCAAGAAACGCCTGGAAGAACAGAAGGAACGCCATGCCGGCGGCAACAAATGGATCGGCACCGGCGGCACCAGCCCGTTCGGCTCCGGCGGTTTCAACCCCGAAGGTATCCGCGTCGGTGACTCCGGCAAGCGCCAGGGCAAAGCCGTAAAGGTCTGGGACCAGCGCGAGTACAAGAATCTGGACGACCAGGTGGAACTGGGCACCCGTAATATCAAGGTCGCCCTGCGCCGCCTGCGCAAGTTTGCCCGCCAGGGGGCCGCCGAAGAACTGGACATCGATGGCACTATCGACCACACCGCCCGGGACGCCGGCCTTCTGAATATCCAGATGCGCCCGGAGCGACGCAACACCGTCAAGTTGCTGTTGTTGTTCGACATCGGCGGCTCGATGGATGCCCACGTAAAAATCTGCGAAGAACTGTTCTCGGCCTGCAAGACCGAGTTCAAGCACCTGGAGTACTTCTACTTCCACAACTTCGTCTATGAATCAGTGTGGAAAAACAACCTGCGCCGCACTTCCGAACGCACCTCGACCCAAGACTTGCTGCACAAGTATGGCGCCGATTACAAAGTGATCTTCATCGGCGACGCCGCCATGGCCCCGTATGAAATCACCCAGGCCGGCGGCAGCGTCGAGCATTGGAACGAAGAACCGGGGTATGTCTGGATGCAGCGCTTCATGGAGAAGTACAAGAAACTCATCTGGATCAATCCATACCCGAAGGACACCTGGGGCTACACCGCGTCGACCAACATCGTGCGCGAACTGGTGGAGGACCGCATGTTCCCGCTGACCTTGCGAGGGCTGGAAGAAGGGATGCGGTTTCTTTCCAAGTAAGATTTTTTCCGCCCTTTAGGGCCTCATCGCGAGCAGGCTCGCTCCCGCAGGGTCTCGAGTCCAATGTGGGAGCGAGCCTGCTCGCGATGCTTTCAGCCTCCGAGCGATGTTACAGCCCGCGCAAATCGCGCTCTTCAATCGGTCGGCTCTGGCGCAGACGCCTGCCGCCCAGCACCACCCAGTCGATCAGGCGGAACAGGCACTCCAGGCCAAACGACAGCAACATGGCGCCACTGAGGCCCCAGATCATCGCTTCGGGGGTCAGGAGAATCTGGTAGCTGTAGCCGTTCCAGGTTTCCTTGCGAATTTCCGGGTCAGCGGCCAGTGCCACTTGCAGCAAACGGATGTACCACGGCCCCTGCATCGCCTGGAATTGCTTGTCCAACGCCTGCTGACGGACGAGCAAGGTGTTCAGGCTGTCAGCATCACTGCGAAAGATCGGGTCTTCGCTGGCACGGTAGTGAGCCACCAGCGCTTGCATGTCGCCCTTGAAAAACTGGTTGGCGGTGCCCTGGAAGCCTTTCAGTCCTGTCTGCGCTTCGATCAGGTGCGCCTCGACCCGCTTGGCGTAATCGCTGATGAAACCGGGCACCTGCACCCCCACCAACAGGCCTACCGCGAACAACACCAGCCGTAGATAACTGAGCAACATAATCGTGACGTCCTTATTCGGTCTGGCCATGGCTGACGCATTCGCCGCGCCGCCACAGGCTCCATTGGCCCGGTTCGTAGCGGGTCCAGGTTTCGTTTTCAGTCAAGGGTTCGGTGGCAATTACCGTGACCACGTCATTGGGCGTGGTTTCGGCGTGGAAATCCACGATCACGTCCACATCCTTGAGCCGCGCCGGGCCGAACGGCGCGCGACGGGTGATCTGGACCAGTTTGGTCGAGCAAAAGCAGAACAGCCAGTCACCATCGCTGAGCATGCAATTGAACACGCCCTTGCTGCGGTATTCGGTGCAGGCCTGGATCAACGACGGCAACAGTTGCTCCACCTCCACCGGTTCCGGGAACGCCTGGCGCACGCGATTGAGCAAATCGCAGAACGCCGCCTCGCTGTCGGTATCGCCCACCGGACGATAGAAGCTTGCGCCCGGCTGGAAATCGGCGAGTTGGCCATTGTGAGCGAAGCACCAGTTGCGGCCCCACAACTCACGTACGAACGGGTGGGTGTTGGACAGGCAGACCTTGCCGACATTGGCCTGGCGAATGTGCCCGATCACCACTTCGCTCTTGATGGGATAGCGCTGCACCAGGTTCGCCACTTCCGACTCGCTGCTGGCGGCCGGGTCCTGGAACAGGCGCAGGCCACGACCTTCATAGAAGGCAATGCCCCAGCCGTCCCGGTGCGGTCCGGTCTTGCCGCCACGCTGCATCAGCCCGGTGAAGCTGAACACGATATCGGTCGGCACGTTGGCGCTCATGCCCAGTAACTCACACATGCTCGGACCCTCGCTTCAATGGGACAAGCCTGGCTACAGCCGCGGTTCGATGCGCGAACGCTGAGGGTTGCTCGGTACTGGCGGGCGACCGTAACGGTCATCACCCGCCACGCCGAACGGCTGCTCATCCTGTAGTTCATCGGCAGCGGCGGCGGCTTTGGCGGCAGCGGCTTTTTCCTTGCGAGCGCTGGCTGCACGCTCGATGGGGAAGCGGATCAGCACGAAGATCAAATAAAGACCAAAGACGATCATGCCGTACATGAACAGATCGGATACCGCACGCCAGGCGTTGTTGCCGACCTTGAACAGCACGTCCAGGGCAACGATGGCCAGGGCCGGAGCAACCTGTTCCTTCACGGGGTCGACGATAGTGGGGCTGAACAGCAACACCGCCATCAACAGGCGCAGGGGCTCGCGCAACCAGCGCCAGATCCAGCGGGTCATGCGCATCCATACCAGCAGGCAGCCCAGGGCGGCGAAGGCATAGAGGCCCCAGGCGATCAGATAGTCGTTCTCGGTCATGGTGTCCATGGCAAGGCAGGCAAATAGGCGCTTATAGTAACGGCTTTTCGCTCGTCAGGCTGCCCCGGCGTCTGTCGAGTGGTCTGTGCCGCAGTATCTGTCGGTTAATTTCTGCCGCCGCAGGTGGCTGACCGAACTAACCACACCGGCCATCAGTCCCTATTTCGTACAACGTTCGAGAGCCTTTCATGCCCCTATCTGCCCACGTTTGCAACGCCCCGATTGCCCGCAGGGACCCCGGTGTTGATCCCTACGCCTGGCTGCAGGAGCGCGACACCGACGCCGTGCTCGACTACCTCAAGGCTGAAAACAGCTATCAGGACGCGCAACTGGCTGACCAGGCCGAACTGCGCGAAACCCTGTTCCAGGAAATCAAGGGCCGGATCCTGGAGACGGATCTGTCCCTGCCTTCGCCTTGGGGTCCGTACCTGTACTACACCCGCACCACGGCCGGGGACGAATACCCACGTCACTACCGCTGCCCGCGTCCGGTGGACGACAGCCTAACGGTGGATGAAAGCCGCGAGCAATTGTTGCTGGACCCTAACGTGCTGGCTGGCGGCGGTTTCTTTTCCCTGGGTGCCTTCAGCATCAGCCCCGACCACCAGCGTCTGGCTTACAGCCTGGACACTACTGGCGACGAGATTTACACCCTGTTCGTCAAAGAGCTGGCCAATGACAAAGTCAGTGAACTGTCCTTTGAGGATTGCGACGGCAGCATGACCTGGGCCAATGACAGCCTGACGCTGTTCTTTGGTGAGCTGGATGACACCCATCGCCCGCACAAACTGTGGCGCTATCGCCTGGACGGAACGGCGGCCGAAGAAGTGTTTCATGAGCCGGACGGACGTTTTTTCCTGCATTGCTACCGTTCGAGCTCGGAAAAACAGTTGATCCTGTCCCTGGGCAGCAAAACCACCAGTGAAGTCTGGGTCCTGGACGCCACCCAGCCAGACCAGCCTTTCACCTGCCTGGCGCCACGGGTGGAAGACCATGAATACGACGTCGACCATGGTTTGCTCGACGGTCAGTGGAGCTGGTTGATCCGCAGTAACCGCGACGGGATCAACTTCGCGCTGTACCAGGCTGCCGACACGGGCCTGGCGCCGACCGAGGCCGACTGGCAGAACCTGATCCCCCACAGCGACACGGTGATGATCGACGGCCTGAGCCTGAACGCCAGCGCCATGACCCTGAGCCTGCGTGAAGGCGGCCTGCCCATCATCGAAGTTCACCCACAGGGTTTGCCGGCGTATCGGGTGCAACTGCCGGACGCGGCCTACAGCCTGCATGTGCAGAACAGCCTGGAGTTCGTCAGCCCCCGCATTCGCTTGCGCTACGAGGCGCTGAACCGTCCGGCACAGATTCGCCAACTGGACCTGGCCAGCGGCGAACAGGTCGTACTCAAGCAAACCCCGGTCCTGGGTCCATTCGATGCCGATGACTACGTGAGCCAGCGGCTGTGGGCGACGGCACCAGACGGCACGCAGGTGCCCATCAGCCTGGTGGTCAAGCGCCAGGCCCTCGGCCAGCCGGTGCCGCTGTACCTGTATGGCTACGGCGCCTATGGCGAGAGCCTCGATCCATGGTTTTCCCATGGGCGGCTGAGCCTGCTCGATCGCGGCGTGGCGTTTGCCATTGCCCATGTGCGTGGTGGCGGTGAGCTGGGGGAAGCCTGGTATCGCGCCGGCAAGCAGGAGCACAAACACAACACCTTCAGCGACTTCATCGCCTGCGCCGAGCATTTGATCGCCAATGGCGTCACCCGCGCCGATCAACTGGCGATCAGCGGCGGCAGTGCCGGTGGCTTGTTGATCGGTGCGGTGCTCAATCAACGCCCGGATCTGTTCAAGGTCGCGATTGCCGAAGTGCCGTTCGTCGATGTGCTTAACACCATGCTCGACCCGGACTTGCCGCTGACCGTCACCGAATACGACGAGTGGGGTAATCCCGAGGAGCCCGCCGTCTATGATCGGATCAGGGCCTATGCCCCGTACGAAAACGTCAGCGCCCAGGCGTACCCGGCGCTGCTGGTGATCGCCGGTTACAACGACAGCCGCGTGCAGTATTGGGAAGCAGCCAAATGGGTGGCGAAATTGCGCGCCACCAAGACCGATGACAATCCCTTGCTGCTCAAGACCGAACTGGGCGCCGGCCACGGCGGAATGAGCGGGCGCTACCAGGGGTTACGTGACGTAGCCCTCGAATATGCATTTGTTTTGAAGGTTTTGGGGTTGGTCTGAGGAACTCCGTGGGATGGCCGGGTCTTAGCTGCATGCGCAGGGCTCTGATACCACCACCCAATGTGGGAGCAAGCCTTGCTCCCACAAAGGAATCGCCTTACATCCAAACCCTTGCAACCGCCCCAGACACAAGAAAAAGACCGTGACGACATGTCAGAACCGACCTTACTGAACAACGAAATCCGCGACTGGCTGATGGACTGCGGCCTGTTCGACCAGTTGCAGCCTGTCGACTTCGCCGCGGCGTCGGGCTACTTCAGCATCAGCGCCATTGCCCAAGGGGAAGCGATTTTCCGCGAGGGCGATGCCGGCAGCTTCATGTGCATCATCCATTCAGGGCAAGTGGCCGTGCAGAAAACCGGCCCCGACGGTCAACCCGTCACCATCGCCACGCTGCGCAGTGGCCGGGCATTCGGGGAAATGGCGGTGCTGGACGGAGAACGGCGCTCGGCCAGTTGCATCGCCGCCAGTGATTGCCAATTGCTGAACCTGGGCAAGGATTCCCTGGAAAAAATGCTCAACGATGCACCGAAGATCGCCGCCAAGATCATCCGCGCCCTCGCCGTTTCCCTGTCCAAGCGCCTGCGCATGGCCGATGGGCAGTTGTTGTCGCAGCAGGTCTGACTCGCTCTATCAGTTGAAATGCAGAACCTGTGGGAGCGAGCCTGCTCGCGATAGCGTCGGATCAGCCAACATCAATGTTGACTGGTTTATCGCTATCGCGAGCAGGCTCGCTCCCACAAGTTTTTTGCCATTCAGTGATCTCATTAACAAGCATTGGGCCTACCCCCCCGGCGACTTGGCCTTCGGTGGTTTCGGCTCCATGCCCGGTATCGGCTGGTCCTTGGGCGGCTTGGGCATTTCGATTGGCGGCAGCAACGGCGGTCCGCTTCCGGGGGCGGGCGTGGGTACGCCGCTGGGCGTGACCGGCGGGTATGGCATCGGTGTGGGGGTGCCGGGCGCACCGGGAATGCTCGGTGGGCTCACCGGAATCGTGGGCTGCTGGGCCTGCACCCAACTTATCGAGAGCGCTGCCAGGGCAATGGCCGTTAGAATGGTGCGCTTCATCAATGGCTCCGTGGCGATTGTCTGTCTTCAGGCTAGTCCTTACCGCGCCGCTTTGCCCTTCCTTTGCATGAGACATCCATGAAACGTTTCGTTCTACTGGACACCACCCCCATCCCTGACAATGGCGGCGCCCTGTGCCTGTTCGAGTACGGCGACGACTTCGTCATCAAGATCCAGGGCGGTGACGGTGGGCAGTTGATGAATACGCGCATGCACGGGTCCGAAGACGCCCTGGCCGAGATTCCTTGCCGCAAGGTTGCCGGCCGTCCCGGCTCGCGCGTACTGATCGGTGGCCTCGGCATGGGGTTCACGCTGGCCTCGGCCCTCAAGCACCTGGGCAAAAATGCCGAAGTGGTGGTGGCCGAACTGGTGCCCGGCGTGGTGGAGTGGAACCGTGGCCCTTTGGGCGAAAAGGCCGGTCGCCCACTGTCGGACCCGCGTACCGTGATCCGCATGGAAGATGTGGCCAAGGTGCTGCAAGCCGAACCCCAGGGCTTCGACGCCATCATGCTGGACGTCGACAACGGCCCCGAAGGCCTGACGCAGAAAGCCAACAGCTGGCTGTATTCAGCTGGCGGCCTGGCCGCCTGCGCCAAGGCCCTGCGGTCCAAGGGTGTGCTGGCAGTATGGTCGGCCAGCGCCGACCGGCAGTTTTCCGACAAACTGAAAAAGGCCGGCTTCAAGGCCGAAGAGGTGCAAGTCTTCGCCCACGGCAACAAAGGCACCCGCCACACCATCTGGATTGCCGAGAAGCTCAAGGGCTGAGCTAAACTCTGTTCAACCGTCATCAGTCTTTTTTACAAAGGTGAACCCATGAGTTCGTCAACGCCACCGTCCAACACCGCCAAGCTGGATCGCATCCTCGCCGATGCCCAGCGTGACCGGGAAATGGGTTACCGCGACAAAGCCCTGAAAATGTACCCCCACGTCTGTGGCCGCTGCGCCCGTGAGTTTTCCGGCAAGCGCCTGAGTGAACTGACTGTTCACCACCGCGACCACAACCATGACAACAACCCGCAGGACGGTTCCAACTGGGAACTGCTGTGCCTGTACTGCCACGACAACGAACACTCGCGTTACACCGACCAGCAATATTTCGGCGACGGCTCCCTGAGCACCCCGAAAATCGCCAAGGCGACCCACAACCCGTTCGCCGCACTGGCCGGGTTGATGAAAAAGGACGAGTAGCCAGCCATTTGTGGCGAGAGGATTTATGTGGGAGCAAGGCTTGCCCGCGATGAAGCCGATGCGGTCTTTCAGAAACCGAGCCGGCTGTTTCGCGAGCAAGCTTTGCTCCCACAGGATTTTGCGAACAACACGAATCCACTGTGGGAGCGAGCCTGCTCGCGATGGCAATCAAACGATCACCATCAATCTACAAGCTGCCCCCCCTCTTCCAATCCCCGTATAATCGCGCCTTTTCCCCAAAGGCACCCCGCCCGTGGCCAACAAACGCTACAGCTGCATCGGTCTGTTCAACCCCAAGTCTCCGGAAAACGTCGGTTCGGTCATGCGCGCCGCCGGCTGCTACGGCGTGGCATCGGTGTTCTACACCGGCAAACGCTATGAGCGCGCCGCGGACTTCGTCACGGACACCAAGAAAGTCCACTACGACATCCCGTTGATCGGCATCGATGACCTGAAAAAAATCCTGCCCCTGGGCTGTGTGCCAGTGGCCGTGGAACTGGTCGAAGGTGCTCGTCCCTTGCCCGAATACACTCACCCGGACCGGGCGCTGTATATCTTCGGCCCGGAAGATGGCTCGCTGGATAAAGACATCCGTGACTGGTGCGAAGACGTGGTGTACATCCCCACCACCGGTTGCATGAACCTGGCGGCCACGGTCAACGTCGTGTTGTACGACCGCATGGCCAAAGGCAATAACACCCGTTCGGGGCCGCAATTCCGCTGATCGGTGCGCAATTGGATTGAACAAGGGAATCGCTCGGGCAGTCAGTTTTATACCAACCCCACACCGGAGACAGATCATGAGCGATAACAACCCGTTCGAGCCGATTGAGACCACCCCTTTCCAGTCTCATCCGCCGCAAAACGTGCATGGCTGGGAACGCATTGGCTCATTGGCCGGCGGAGTCCTGATGATGGGCAAGGGCTTGCGCCGTGGCGGCGTGATCGGTTTGGCCCAACTGGCGATCGGCGGCATGGCCCTGGCGCGCGGCATCACCGGGCACTGCTCGGCCAAGACCTTGCTGGAAAAGAATCGTCAGAACCTGCACCACGCCCGTGCCCGCATCGAGCAGGCCGGTGATGAGCTGAGCCGCATGAAAGCCAGCGCCGAGGCCGCGACCAGCACGGCTACAGTGACGGGGAATGATTCGTTGAGTTCGCCGAAGGTTGGGCTTTGATTTTACTGGCTGATGGCCCCATCGCGGGCAAGCCTTGCTCCCACATTTTGAGTGTAACGCTGGTCAATGTGGGAGCGAGCCTGCTCGCGATAGCGGTATTACTGAAGTAACCGAGTATCCAGCACAGTAGAACTCTCCCCCAGAACGCTCTCGCTGAGCTGGACAAACTCCTGGGTATCAACCGTCTCCAGACGCATGGCGGCGTGCAGCACGTCATCGAGCGAGCGCTTGTTGCGGGTTTTCAAACGAATCTCGCGGTCCAGCTCCTGCAACAGCAACACCGCCTTGGCCACCGTCGCCGGGCGGACCTGCTCGCCACGCAAGGTGCTGACGCCTTTGCTGTCCCGAGCCAACCGGTCGTTCAGGCTCTGGTAGCGCTCATCACTCATGCCGCCAGCCCGACGCAGCAATTCGATGGCGTAATACTCGGCCAGCCCTTCGCTGATCCAGTCACTGCGCTCACGATCGTTGACCCGCGCCAGCATCTGCACCAACTCGCGCAACATCGGGCTATTGCCGCGTTCGCTGACCAGCGGCGGACGACTGTGCAGATAAATCGATTCATGCCCGGCCTGGGCGCCACGCCACATCGGGTCTGACGCGCCGATGATCAGCAGCTTGCCGGGATGACGCGGCACCAACGCCTGCACTTGCGGCCAGACGAACGTCAGCAGCGTCAGCACATCCATCCGGCGCATGCCCTGGCCTTGGGGTGAGGCCACCGTCACCTCGGTCTCTCCCAGGCGTGTGCGCCGGCTGCCGAGTTTGCCGGCGAGCATCCAGCCGGTGGGACGATCGAACAGCCGCGCGGGGTTGTCGATGCGAAAGCGTTGCTTGCCGATGCGCGGCCAGGCCGTTTCGATGCTTTTCCAGCCGTCGGGCAGTTCAAATTGCAAACGTGACACCAGCTCAGTGCCATCCTGCTGATCCAACTTGGCCGGCGGCACAAGATCGTCGCCGCGCAGAAGCCCCCATCCCGGGGTCATACGGGTTTCAAACGTACCGTTCTTGCGAGTATTACTGATGCGCACGCGATAGCTCAGGCTCGCCTTGTCGGCACTGGGACGCCAAACGCCGCGTGTGTCCTTGCCCGGGATGAGCTGCCATTGACCGTCGGCCTTGAAGTGGCTGTAGCGGCTGCCATCGCCGAGGTCGAAGTCCAGGCTGCGCACTGCCGAACCCCGCGCCAGGGTCAGGCGCACTTCGGCCTGATCGCTTTGCGGCAACAGGTGCACGTGATAATCCAGATCGACTTTCTGCGCCGCCCACAGCGGCCCGCACACCGCCCACAGCCCGGCTGCGAGCATCCTTTTCAATCCTGCTGCCATGGGTTCTCCCTGATGGTGCGATGCCCGGCATTCAGCCGGCGCGAAAAATCAGATGATCTTCCCAATCGTCCTCGGGCACGCTGCCTTCGGCCAGCATGCGCCCGGATTGGGAAATGCGTTCGTGGTGCACGGCATCGCGATCGCCACAGACCAGGTGGTGCCATAACGGCAGATCCTTGCCCTCACTGACCAGGCGATAACCGCAGGTCGGTGGCAACCATTTGAACTCATCGGCCTTGCCCGGTGTGAGCTGGATGCAATCGGGAACAAAGTCGCGGCGCCGGGAATAGTCGGTGCACTGGCAGGTTTTCAAGTCCAGCAATTTGCAAGCGATGCGCGTGTAGTAGACGCTGTTGTCGTCTTCGTCTTCGAGTTTTTGCAGGCAGCACAGGCCACAGCCGTCACACAGCGATTCCCATTCCTGCGCATCAAGCTGATCGAGGGTTTTACGTATCCAGAACGGTTCGACTTTGGCGGCCATGGCTCAAGCAATCAGCATCAGATGGTGAAAAGGCCGTCAGTCTAGTGCCGGGGCCTCTTCAGGCCAAGCATGGGCGACTGTCGGTAGGGCGTTGTGTTGGCGAAGTCCGTAAATGGATTGGCCGAGAACACCGATGGGGTGACCGCTGAAGATCACTGTGGGAGCGAGCCTGCTCGCGATAGCGCCGGATCAGCCAGCATTGATGCCGACTGGCAAACCGCTATCGCGAGCAGGCTCGCTCCCACAAGTTGATTGGCTCGGTCTAATATCCCCGATCGAAATCCACTTCCCCGCGCAAGGTTTCGCCGGCCTGGTAGGCCCGCAGGTTTTCCAGGAACAACTGCACCATCATCGCCGGCGACGTCGGTGCCGAGCTATGGCCGGTCAGCAGCAGGCCCCAGGCCGTCCAGAAAGGATGCCGCTGTGGCAACGGCTCCTGGCGGCAAACGTCAATGACCGCGCCGGCCAGGTGCCCTTCCTTCAAGGCTTGCACCAGATCGGCATCGACCACGGCCAGGCCGCGTCCGACATTGATGAACAGCCCGGTGGGTTTGAATTGCCTGAACAGCGTCGCGTCGTATATATCGTGGGTGTCCGGCGTGTTGGGCAGCAGGTTGATCACATAATCCACCTCCCCCACCATGCGCGGCAGATCCTTCAGCGCCCCGACCTCAATGAACGGCGCCAGCTCCCGGGCTTCGCTGGCAATGCCATACAGCTGCACACCAAACGGCAGCAGGAACTGCGCTACCCGCTGGCCGATATCGCCGGTCCCAACGATCAGTGCCTTGCGCCCGGCCAGACTCTGGCCCTGACGTTTGTCCCACTTGCGCTCGACCTGGCTGACCAGCCGCGCCAGCACCTCGCGCTCATGACCGAGCATATAGGTAAGGACGTACTCGGCCATCACCTGGCCGAAAATGCCCACCGCACGGGTCAGGCGATAATCACGCGTCAAGCCCTCGGCCAGCAGCGGCGTGATGCCCGCCCAGGTCGATTGCAGCCACTGGGGCTGATGGCCTTGACGCAACAGGGTGGCCAGCAGATCGGGCTGGCCCAGCCAGACCGGGCAGTCGGCGGCCAGTCGCGACAGTTCGGCGGAGTCGCCACTGGTCAGGACTTGGATATCGGGTGCAGCCTGTCGCAGAAGCTGGGCGTACACCGCGTGATCGTGTTCGGCAATCAGAACGCGCATGGATCAAACCTTTCAAAAACTATGCAGACGACCGCCGACAGAGTGTCGCTCCATCCTTGCGGCCATCGCCAATAAACCATTCCAGTGTTCAAGAGGCCCGGGAAAGGTGCCTCGGGGTACCGTCAGACCGGGTCGTTGCGTCGCAGCAACTCTTCCGGCAGATGCTCGATGTATTCGTCTTCAGCCGGTGGCATCTGCAAGTGATAACCCTGGGTATCGAGGTTTTCCAGCACCAGGTTGATGTCCTCCCGGGACAGCTTGCGCTCGGGGCTCAGCACCAGGTCAAAGGCATGGATCGCCTTCCCAAAGGCAGCCATCAGGGGCTCGGGCACACGCTCCAGGGCATCGCTTTTGAGCACATACAGGTACATCTCGTTTTTCTTCGAGCTTCGGTAGATCGAGCAGATACGTTTCAAGGCTGTTCTCCGGCGGTGGCCAGGCTGTCGAGCAGCGCCTGGCCCATCAATTCGCGGCGCCAGCCACGCAGCGAATCGGGCAATTGGTAAGG
Source organism: Pseudomonas sp. P105 (assembly GCF_032614175.1). Taxonomy (NCBI): domain Bacteria; kingdom Pseudomonadati; phylum Pseudomonadota; class Gammaproteobacteria; order Pseudomonadales; family Pseudomonadaceae; genus Pseudomonas; species Pseudomonas sp. P105. The sequence goes on along the minus strand of NZ_CP126693.1, from coordinate 1,589,524 downwards.
GCCCTCGGGAAAGCCGCTCTTGATCAGCGCCTCGAGGGTTTTCTTGCGCAGCATCAGTTCAGGGGCGATTCCCAGGCGCTCGGCCTCAACCTGCCCCAGTGCCCGCAGACGCTTGACCAGCGCCGAAGCCTCAATGGGCAAGGGCTCGGCCACGGCTGGCGGCCATTGTTCGGGCGGCACGCTGGCGGCGCGTTTGATCAGCTCCAGCAGGAACTCGCCGTCCTGGCGCACGGTACGCGGGTGCATGTCTTCGATTTTCGCCAGCGCACCGAGGTTATCCGGCTGAGTGCGGGCCAGGGGCCACAGCGAATGCTCGCGAATGACCCGGTTACGCGGCAGGTCACGAGCCCGCGCTTCCCGCTCGCGCCAGGCGCATAGCTCGCGCAGCACGGCCAGTTGGGCACGGGAAAGTTTCCAGGCCAGCTTGGCCTCGCGATAAACCTCATAGGGGTCGACTTCGCGACGCAGGTTGGCCACCAGCTCGGCGCCATCCTCCAGGACCCAGGCGTATTTTTCGTCAGAAAGCTTCGGGCGTAGCTGTACGAAAACTTCCGCCAGATGCACTGCATCTTCAGCGGCGTAGCTGATCTGCGTTTCCGACAGGGGTCTTTGCAACCAATCAGAGCGGGTTTCGCCCTTGGGCAAGTCGATGCCCAACACGTCCTGTACCAGCCGGGAATAACCCATGGAAAAACCCAGGTTCAGGTAGGCGGCGGCCAATTGAGTGTCGAACAGCGGCGCAGGCAGGCTGCCGGTCAAGCGCAGCAGCACTTCAAGGTCTTCGCTGCAGGCGTGCAGCACCTTGAGCACTGCCGGGTTCTCCAGCAACGCGGCCAGGGGCTTCCAGTTGTCGATGGTCAAGGGGTCGATCAGATAGGCACGCTCGCCGTCGCCGATCTGCAACAAACCGGCAATGGGATAAAACGTGTCGACCCGCATGAATTCAGTGTCGAGGGCGACGAATGGCAACTGCTGCCATTGGGCGCAAAACTGACCGAGGCTATCGTTGTCGCGAATCCAGTGAATATCGATGGCCACACGGCTCTCCCTTGAAGAATGGCGCGCAGTATATATCGCCGTCAGCGATTGCGAGCATCCATAGAGCGGGAGCCTGAGAGAAATCGCCTGCGCGAAGGCAAGAATAGTCCTACATCGGGAATTAACCGGCCTTGCACAACGCATAAACCCGCGTCAGCGCAAACCCGGGCAGAAAATCCTGGTACCACAGCAGGGTGAAACCGGCCTGGCGGAACTCGGCTTCAACTTCAGCCTTGTCCGCCAGGCCGCGGTGCGGCGCAGGTCCGATGTTGAGGCGACCTTCAATTTGCACCGACACAATCACCGTGTCACGGCTGACCCGATGAAATTCGCGCAACAGCGCCAGCCGATGCTCACTGGCCTTGACGTGCCGAAACAGTTGCAGACACAAAATACAGTCCACAGCGTTAGCCGACAGGCCGAGGGTGAATGCCGAACTGGGAAAGGTCGTGACCCGCTCCAGCAACGCGCCGCCATGGTGGGTGCGGGCGTGATCGAGCATGTCTGGCGAGGGGTCCGCCGCCAGGATCACCCGGTTGGCATGTTCGGCCAGCACCGGCCAGAACCGGCCCGCGCCACAGGTCACATCCAGCACCAGCCCCGGTTCACCGGCGGCTTTCAAGGCATTGCGGACCAATTGCTCGTCACGCCAGAACGCCAGGCGCAGTCGCCTGGGCGCCGCTTGACGGCAAATGCGCGCGTGTTCCCGGTCATGATGCCTGGCGAACTCGATCTCTACGGGGGATGGGGGTTGCCCAGACATACCAACCGCTCTTGGGAAAGATGAATAGGAACAGGCTAACCACCCGTACGTGAAAAAAAAGTCGAGGCGCTCACTGCCGGGCCAATACCCCGTCAATGACCGCGCCACGGCAACCGGCAAACAGGTCCAGGTCCCGGTTGTAGACCTTGCTGTTGACTTCCAGCAGCCCGAGCATCGAATGAAACAGATTGTCCTGGCTCAAGGGCTTGTCCCGGCTCAGTTGCAGGCAATGGGTGTCGACGGAGAAGGACTTCTGATAGCTGTCGGAAAACCAGGCCAGCATCGCCACGTGTTTCTGTTGTTCCGGGGCGAGCATGTAGGGCGTGCCATGGAGAAACAGGTTGTACTCGCCCAGGGACTCGCCGTGGTCGGACAGGTACAGCATCGCTGTGTCGACCTTGTCCTGATTGGCCCGCAGCAGGTCGATCAGGGTCGATAACACATGGTCGGTGTACACCAGCGTATTGTCGTAGCCGTTGACGATGCTCTGGCGGCTGCAATTGTTCAGCGCATTGCTTTGGCACACTGGGGTGAAATGTTCGTATTGCTTGGGATAGCGCTTGAAGTACTCCGGGCCGTGACTGCCCATTTGGTGGAGCACCAGTACGGTGTCCTTGTCGAGGGTGTCGATGAAATGCTGCAGGCCCTGGAGCAGAATTTCGTCGCGACACTCACTGTTGGCGCACAGGGCCGGGTCTTTGAGATTGCTGACATCCTGCACAGTGACCCGGTCGCAAGTGCCTTTACAGCCCGACTGATTGTCACGCCAGATCACCTCCAGCCCGGCGCGCTTGAGCACATCGAGCAGGCCTTCTTCGTTCCTGGCCTTGCTGGCGTCGTAGTTCTTGCGGCCCATGTTGGAAAACATACACGGCACCGATACCGCGGTTTCCGTACCGCAGGAGTGCACATCAGTGAAGGCGATCAGGCCGGCTTCTTGATTGAGTTGCGGCGTGGTATCGCGGTTATAGCCCAGAATGCCGAAGTTCTCGGCACGGGCGCTCTCCCCCACCACCAGTACGGTCAGGGACTTGCGGGCATGTGTTTGCCAGACCGGATTACGACTCGCATCCTCACCCAAGGTGATGAAGGGCTGTTTGGCCGACGCGACCTGTTCACGCAAGTACCCGATCGACGCACCGATGTAGTTGCTCGGTACCACCATCAAATGCAATTCATGATGATTGCGAAACAATGAAGACAACCCTTGGTAATTGGCCAGGGCGACCATGCCGATCACCGCCGCCGACACCCCACTCACCACTAACTTGCTTAACAGTTCTTTGGGCCAGCGGCGATAGCTGATCGGCGTTTTAAATAACAACCAGGACGGCAACACGCCTAATAAACCGAGGTAGGCAAACAACTTTAACGACAGTAAATCACGCACCTCTGTGGCATTGGTTTCAGCAAAGTTACGAAACATGCCGGCATCGATCAGCACGCCATACTGAGCCATGAAATACGCCACACCGGCGCTGATCAGAAAAAGCAATATCAGCACAGGCTTGAGCAGCCCACGGAACGCTACCATTGTCAGCATCAGGTTGAAGGCGAACAACACCAGCACCGCAAACGCCACGCCGATCAGCACGCCCCCGCCGTCACCTGCCGTAATGGTATGCAGGTGCTGCCAGAGCACAACGTTGAAGCCCACTAATAAAAAGACACTGGCGACCAGCGTCACCCACTCGGGGCGCACGGGTTTAATGGTCAGCATGAGGTTTTAAAGTTTCCTGGAAGTTGCGCTAGGGAAAGCAAATACCGCAGGAAAGTTTGAAAAACTACTGTGCTACGGCAACACAAACTTTAGGCAGGTCACTATCAATTTTTCGTGAAAAAGTTGCCATTAAATAATTTTTCAAGTAGCAAGCCGCACGTCCGATCCGACGTGCAGCTTGTGGGCTCAGTTCAAGCCTGATGGATGTACCAACGCCAGTCCTGCTCTCCGACCTCGCCCATGAACTGGCGGTATTCGGCGCGTTTGACCGCCAGGTACACCCTGAGGAACTCATCGCCGAAGGCTTGCCTGGCCCAGGTCGAGGCTTCAAGCGTGCGCAAGGTGGTGAGCCAGTCGGTGGGCAGCAATTCGCTCGCCTGGGCATAGCCGTTGCCCGCCACTGGCGCACCGGGATCGCACTGTTCACGAATGCCGCGATGGATGCCGGCCAGTATCGCGGCGGCGGCCAGGTACGGGTTGGCGTCGGCACCACAAATACGATGTTCGATATGCCGCGAAAATGCTGGCCCGCCCGGTATCCTCAGGCTCACGGTGCGATTGTCCACGCCCCAGGTTGCCGCCAGCGGCGCGTAGCTGTTGCTCTGGAAGCGTCGGTAGGAATTGGCGTTCGGGCAGAACATCAGCAGTGAGTCGAGCAACGTGTCGAGCATCCCGCCCACCGCATGACGCAGCAGCGGCGTGCCATCGGCGGCTTCGCTGGCAAACAGGTTATGGCCCTCGCTATCCGCCAGGCTGACGTGCATGTGCATGCCCGAACCTGCCAGTTCCGCGAAAGGCTTGGCCATGAAACACGCCTGCATGCCGTGTTTATGCGCCACGCCTTTGACCAGACGTTTGTAGCGCACCGCCTCATCCATGGCCTGCAAGGCATCGGTGCGGTGTTCGAGGGTGATTTCCACCTGGCCCGGCGCGTATTCGGAAATGGCCGTTCGAGCCGGGATCCCCTGCGACTTGCAGGCGGAATAGAGGTCCGCCAGGAACGGTTCGATCTGTTCCAGCTCGCGCAAGCCATAGACCTGCGTGGCACCGGGTCGGCCGCCATCAGCGTCCCGCGCCGGTTGCGGCCGGCCCTGGCTGTCGCGCTGCGCGTCCAACAGATAGAACTCCAGCTCCGCCGCCATCACCGGGTAATAGCCATCGGCCTGCAAAGCGTCGATCACTTGGCTGAGCAAATAACGCGGATCGGCGATGGTCGCGGGCATGCCTTCCTGAGGATGCATGCTGACCTGCACTGCCGCAGTGGGGATCAGCCGCCAGGGCATTCGCTGCAAGCTGCCGCTGATGGGATAAGCCCGGCAATCGATGTCGCCAACATCCCACACCAGCCCGGAGTTTTCCACATCGTCGCCATTGATGGTCAACCCGAGAATGGTACTGGGCAAGGGCCGCCCACTTTCGTAAAGCGCCAGCAACTCATCCCGGTGCAGCAGTTTGCCCCGAGGCACACCGTTGCTGTCGAGAATAAACAGCTCGAACAGCTCAATATCCGGATTTTGCTCCAGGAACGCCTGGGCTTGATGCAGGGGGGCAAAAGAGAGGTGGGCAGAACTCATGAGAACGCTCGTATTTTCATGTCGGACGGGCGACAAAGCACCGTCAGCCTGTGCTCGCGATCAACGAACACTGTTTAGGATCAACAGGAAATACAAGTATCTGGAGGACGGGCGTGGCGACAATGCCAGAGTGCCCAAAAAGCCAGTTCAGAGGGTAGCGCACACAGCGTGGGAGAGACCCCGGACATAAACCTGCCCACCGGCCCCATTGCGGCGAATGAAGGGTATTGGATTGCTGCGGGCCAACCGTCCATAAAAGACATCACAGGAAACACACCCTGGCAGAGTCCCACGTCACCAAAGCCGGTTAAACCTTGATTTGATGGAGCTTGGATCGCAACGAGCTAAACAATCGGCCAGAGAATCGAATGCTGAACGATCCGTCGTGTTCATTACATTATCTGTCCCACTCGCGACCGTGAAACCGCTCGCCTGGCATTCTCCTGGGACGATCGTTCCGTTAGGATCAAAGGTCTGGTTTGCGCAAGATCCGCGCAAGGAGCACAGAGAGAGACAGAACGGATGCTGAACAGTAACTCCCTCAGAAAACTCGATATGCAAGACCTCATGGTGTTTAACGCTGTGTACGAGCAAAGCAGCGTCACCGGTGTATCCGAGGCGTTGTGTGTCAGCCAGTCAACGGTCAGCTACTGCCTCAAGAAACTGCGGACCTGTTTCGACGACGAGTTGTTCATCAACACCCGCACTGGCATGCGCCCCACTTATAAAGCCGAGGGCATGTACAAGCATGTGCGCGCCATCTTGCAGAGTATCAACCTGTGCCATGCCGGTGCGGCCACGGTTGATCCCGCCCGGCAAACCATCAAGCGCTTGAAGGCTTGTCGGGATTCACCGTGAACGCCCGTGCAGCCAGGCCGCTGATAGCACCTGGCTGCGCGAGCGGATCGTCAAGACGCGAAGCACCTGACCCTCAGGCGCCGACGACAGCCTTGGCATAGGGGCCTCGGTCGATGTCGAGGATTTCCACGCACAGTTGCACGGAAACGTCAGCCGGCCATTCGCCCACCTCCTGGATCACCTCCAACAGTTTTTCGGCCAACTGCTTCTTGACCTCTGGCGAACGGCCGCTCAACAAGGCCAGCTTCACGTGCACGAAACCGCGCTTTTCGAAAAGGGTGCCCACCAGGAAATTCTCGATTTTCACAGCCCGGCTTTTGATGTCCGACTCGGCAGCGAACTGACCGGAGGCCACCAGCGTATTATTCAGACGCAGCAGTACGACACCCTCGTCAAACTTGGGCAGGTTGGCGGTGTACTCCATGTGCAGGTGAGGCATGTGTTCGACTCCTGTTCGAAAATATGACGATGTGGTTTCAGCCGTCGCAACCATACCTCGACTTTACTTGGCTGACGCAGGTTTTTGTTTCGCGCAGCGGAATTTGCACCGCGCCGGCGCGCTCACGCATGAACGCTTCCAGCCGTATCAGCGTTTCGAAAAACAGCCTCAAATTGTGCATTCAGCGCTGCGCAAAAAACCTTGAAGCACACGATAAAGACGTCCGGCTTAATTCACCGTCAGAGACTTCAGCCCCAACGCCATGACTCGCTCGTCGCTCCCCAACCCCAGCGCCTTGGGACTGACCGCGTCGGGTAGATGAAACTGCACACGCACCTGCCCATCTGCGGCAATCGCTTCGCGGATGGCCGGGCTCAATGACAGCTCCAGGGTGTTCTCCTGCATGCGGGTCAGTTGCGTCGACAGGGCCGCAACGCCATTGATCGAGACCTCGATTCTCTGCCTGGTATGCAGGGGCTGTACGAACGCCGCAGCTTCGATCGAGAGGGCGCGGGCCTCAGGGGGTACACGCAATACAAGCTCTGCCTGAGCACCTTCCGACCAGGTGCCCCAATCTTCGACGCGCCCCCAGCCGCTGACCAACATCGCGTTTATTCGGTTGAACACCTGGCGCTCACCTGGCTTGACCTGCACGTCCAGCGTCTCCTGCGCTATCGGTGGGCATTGGGTACAGGTCTTCCATCCCGGCGCCAGCACCACGAGGCCATCAAGACGGGTCAGCAGATCGGTCTGGCGATTAACGGTTTTGATCGCTTCGAGCGCGGTGCGGCTGTCGAGAATGTAGAGGGAATCCGCTTCATACTGACCGGTGGCGAGCATTTGGCCTGCGTGCCGTTGAGCGTGTTCGATCTCCCGAGTGCCCATCCGCCCCAAGTACACGCTATCGGTTTCCAGACCATGGTTCTGGGCGTATTGGCTGATCAACAGCCAGTTGTCCGGCTGATTCTGCGGCAACAACGACCGGACCTTGGCGTAGTGATTTGCCGCGCTGGCCCAAAACGGATCGGCCAGGGGCGTCGGCCAGCTCGCGGCGGTCGGCATCATCCGGCTCTTGCGCAGGCCTGCCCACCCGCTGCGGGTATCCAGAACCTGCACCACCAGGGCGACAGCCAGCAGACACACCGCAGCTCGTGGCTTATTGCCCCGGACCACCAAAAAGATCAGCGTAAACACGAGAATGTAGAACACCGGCCAGAACATTCTACCGGCCGCGCGAAAGACGTTCGCCAACTGCTCGATGGTTTTCGGCAACCAGTAATGCACATCCAGCATGCCAATACCGAGCTTGTTGGTCAGTGAAAAAAGCGTCAGCCCGATCAGCGCCAACAGCAATAGAGGTCTGCGACGCACGGCCTCCGCCAGGCCGGTGTTGCCTTGCAGCAGTGCCACGCCGGCGCAGATCGCCAGCATCAGCACCCCCAAACCCAGGTAATTGAAACCCTCGTAGTCCCCGGGTCCCTGGGGCATGTCGCGCAATACGTATGACCAGCCGCTGGGGTTCACCACCGACAAGAGATTCAGACGATACAAGCCAAAACCACCCGCCACGGTCCCGCCGCCCACACTGAAATAACCCGCTTGCCAGCAGCAGAATGCGACCAGCAGAAACAGCCCGGCCAGCTCAATCAAGGCATTGCGCCGGGGTAACCGACCCTTGATGGCTTTGCTGGCCAGATCAGCCAGCCAGATCAATGCCACCATCGCCAACAGATAGGCATGCACCAGCGCCGTCGCGGCCAATAGCACGCCCCAGGCCAGGCGTCGCTTTTGCAGACCGGGCCGCAACGCCAGGTACAGCGCCGCCAGGATCAGGAAATGCCCGGACAAGGAAAGATGCCCTCCCATGCGCAGAAACATCGGGGGCGAAAACGCGAACAACCCGGCCCCCAACAACCTGATCCAGACCGAAGGCGTCAGCAGCCCCACCAGCTTCCAGGCAAACCAGGCCTGCAGGACAAAACACGCCAGCAGCCACAGCCCGAAATACTGGAACGTCTCGGGAAGCCAAGCATTGAAGGGCTTGAATATGAACGCCAGCAGCGGGTTGGAATCGGAAAAAATGATCCCGTTGGCCAACTCCAAGCCATAGGAAGGGTTCATGCCCAACGGAAAGGTCCAGGGCGAATCACGGAAAAACGCCCATCCCAGATAATGAGTCGCCGCATCGCCCTCCCCCAGCCAGGCGATATTCGTCGGGTTCAACACCCGAGGGCCGATGACCATCAGAAACGCCAGCACGCCCAGCAATACGGGCAACAGGGAAACCAGATAACGCTCGCCACGAACGGTCATCGATACGTCCAGAAATTATGCAAGATGAAGGTAAACACCGGGATGATCAGCGCCACGGCAGCAATGCCCGCCAGGTAATTCAGCCCCGCGCTCTGCGCCACCCAGGCCACCAGCATCGCCAGCCAGAATCCGCCGATCGACACCACCACGAAACGGCCGAGCGTGCGGCCATGCAATCGGCTGGAGAAACTCCAAAGCGTGTTGATCAGGTAAGACACCACGGTTGCCACCACAAACGCAAAACCGTTGGCCAACGGCGGGCTGGCCAGGATCAGGTGCACAAACAACACGGCAGCCAACACATGCACAGCGGTCACGAACAAGCCCGTCATGGCGAACCGCAGCCCACGTCGCAGCAACGGCGACCGCGTCCAGATCATGGTTTTTGTGCCAGACAGAACACCGTCAGGCCGGCCACGCGATTGGCGCCCATAAACGCAAGCTCCAGGCTGCACAGCGACTTCAACACGCCATTGACCAGCGGATGATGCCGAGTGAGCGAGCTGGCCGGCGCGCCGGACGTGTTGCGTTGCAACAGGCGCACGGCGGCGGCGATTGGAAACACCAGGCCGAAATAGTAAGCGCTTTTGTGCACCTGCAAACCCGCCTGGGCCACGACCCCCTCCAGTTGCCCGAGGGTGTAACGGCGTTTGTGTTCCAAAAACACATCATGCCCGCTCCAGAGAAACTGGAACGCCGGCACGGTGATCAGGAAGCGGGTGCCAGAGGGCACCTTGTCGACATAAGCCTTGAGCAGGCCCATGTCATCGTCCACGTGTTCCAACACATCCATCAACAACACCAGATCCGCGTCCAGCGCGTCGATGGCGCGCCGGTAGTGGACGGGTTTGCCGGCGGTGCTGGCATCGGAGTCGGCCGGGTAACTGATGTCCACGCACCAGGCCCGGGCCGTCTCGGTATGGGACAACAAGTGATGGGAAAAAAAGCCCGATCCGGCCCCCACATCCAGCAGTGTTTTGGCCGATGTGCCTTTGAGCATGTGGAGCATGGCGCGCGCCTTGGAACGATAGTACCAATGCTGCCCGATATCGGGCCCCAGGATGTCGGTTTCCTTGAGATCCATTGTCAGTCCTTGGCGTCATAGATGCGCCGTACCAGAAAAACCGGTCGGCGTTTGGATTCGATATAGGTCCGGCCCAGGTATTCACCCAGTACGCCGATGCCGATCAGTTGCAACCCGCCCAGGAACGTGACGGCCACCATCAGGGAGGCGTAGCCTGGCAGATCGACCCCGGAAATCAGCGTCCGTAGCACAATGAACACCGCAAACGAAAAGGACACCAGCGAGACGCTAAGCCCCAGGTAGGTCCAGATACGCAGCGGTTCGGTGCTGAAACTGGTGATGCCCTCCAGGGCAAAGTTCCACAGACGCCAGCCGTTGAATTTGCTTTCACCGGCCGCACGCTCGGGCCTGACGTAATCCACGACGGTGGTTCGAAATCCTACCCAGGCAAACAAGCCCTTCATGAAGCGTCGGGACTCGGGCAGGCTCTGCAGCGCATCGACCACACAACGATCCATCAGCCGAAAATCACCGACATTTTCCGGTAGCTTGTGGTCGGCGATTTTATTGTGCAGCCGATAGAACCCGTTGGCGGAAACCTGTTTGGCCCAAGAGTCGGAGTCACGGTTTATGCGATGGCCCAGTACCACCTCGGCACCGTTGCGCCAGTGGGCGATCATTTGCAGGATCACCTCGGGCGGGTCCTGCAGGTCGACGTCGATCGGCACCACCGCCTGGCCACGAGCCGCTTGCAGACCGGCACTCAGCGCCGCTTCCTTGCCGAAATTGCGGCTCAGGTCGACGATCCGGATGCGCGGGTCGGCTCGCTGTTTTTCCAGCAACAGCACCAATGTTTCGTCGACACTGCCGTCATTGACGAACACCAGCTCCAAGGTCACCAGCGGCTCGTTCGCAAAAACCCGATCGACTCTGGCGATAAACAAATCTATGGACTGGACTTCGTTGAAAACTGGAATGACAAGCGAAAGCGCTAGACATCCTTGCAGATCCGCTCCTGGATATTCAGTCACTTGATGGCTCTTTTTCTTATAGGTTTTTCCAGTCCCATCGGGCTCCCAGCCCCCGGGTTCCCCGGACCGGACGTCAATGACAAACGTCTGAATCGGAATGTATTAAGCAGGACCGCACAAGGCAACGCAAGAACGAAACCGGAACTTTATCCAGCCCCGCGCCCCCAAGATGACCTGTTTCCTGAAAAGGGTCGCCGGAGCAAATCCGAATCCACATCGGCAATATTTGATAACGAATGGAAACGAATTTCCCATAGCCAAAACTATCAGCTTGGCTAGGCTTGGAGCGACATGTGCAAAGCATGTCTTGAATGAATTAATCGCAGGGAGCGAACCGATGTATTTTGAGATCTACAGGCAGACCCGAGGCACCCAGAGCACTGGAAAAGGCCAATGGCGGTGGCGCTTGAGAGCCGGCAACCACGAAACGATCGCCAGCGGCGAATCCTATGTGAACAAGGCTGACTGCCTTCACGTCATCGGGCTGATCAAGAGTGCCCAGGGTGAGACACCCGTGAAAGAAATCTGAAACAGCGACGCACTGTACGACCAGTAAGCCGCCCTGCGTAACGAGCAGCTTTCTGCGTCCTGAAGAATCCGGGTCTCGCTTTTTACTGCGCCAAGGCATATCAGGCAGGTATCGTGTGCAGACAAAAGCGAGAGGCCGGTCTAAATGACTCAATCAAATCGTGATCGCGACTGGCTGGTGCGGGCTCCTGAATCGCGGAAAATGGAACGCATCGAAGCCTATTTCAGTGGCCATGGTTACACCACTCACCGGCATGACACCTACGCCATCGGCGTCACGCTTTGCGGTGTTCAGAGCTTCAACTACCGCCATAGAAAACGCCATAGCCAGCCCGGCGGAACCATCGTCCTGCACCCGGACGAAGTTCACGATGGCGAAGCAGGCACGAGCGACGGCTTTCGTTACCGGATGTTCTATGTAGAGCCCTCCGTGATCCAGCAAGTGCTGGGCGGCAAACCCTTGCCCTTCATCGAAGGAGGTTTGTCGAACGATCCTCACCTCAATGTGGCTACGCGCAGATTGTTGCGCTGCATGGATCATCCACTCGATCCGCTGGAAGAGGAGGACGGCATCTACGATGTGGCCCAGGCACTGGACAGCGCAGCGGGTAACCGGCGTGGGCGGCGATTGATCGACTACTCGGCGGCAGAGCGCGCACGACTGTTCATTCATGATGCCCTTGACCAGCCCATCAGTCTGGATGATCTGGTCCAAGCCAGTGGCCGGGATCGATGGAGCCTGTCCCGGGACTTTCGAGCGCTGTACGGCACCAGCCCCTATCGGTATATCAACCAGCGACGCCTGAATAAAGCCCGTCGCCTGGTTATCCAGGGCATGCCATTGAGTGAAGCGGCCCTGGCGTGCGGTTTTTTCGATCAGAGCCACATGACCCGGTTACATAGCCAGGCTTTCGGCATTTCACCAGCACGCTGGCTGAAAATGCTGCGCTGACGTCGGGCGCCAGCCCCCACAAAAGCTGCACAATCATCCAATACCTGCTCAGGCTCAGGCAGTAAGGTCGCGCTCACCCCCTTCACAAGACGAGCATTCCCCATGAGCACTCACTACTCCCCCATCAATTTCGCTCAGAAATACACACTCTTCCAGGAACAGTGGGCCCCGAAAGTCGTGGCCGAAATGAACGACTACCAGTTCAAGATCGTCCGGCTCGAAGGTGACTTCGTCTGGCATACCCACGCCGGTACCGATGAAACCTTCATCGTGCTGGAAGGCGAGCTTCGCATTGATTTTCGCGACGGCGCGGTGACGATTGGCCCAGGCGAGATGTACGTGGTGAAAAAAGGTGTCGAGCACAAGCCAAGCGCCGCACTGGAAGTGAAATTGCTGTTGATCGAACCTCGCGGTGTCATTAACACGGGCGATGAAACCAATGAGCGAACAGCGGTGAATGATGTCTGGATCTGACCTCGCCCCGTGACGTAACCGATGCCAGGAGGTCAATCGTACTCAGCCTCCTGATGATCACCCAACAGGCGCCGTTGGCGAGGTGTCGCGGCGGCCAGCACAGCAGGGTTGAATTGCCAGTACAGATAAGGCGAGAACTTCTGCGCGATCATCCGCCGGCCATAGTGAACCTGCAGCATATAACGTGAACGATCGACGCTGCGGTTCTCGCTGCCGGCATGCCACAACTCGCTACGCAGCACCAGCACATCCCCCGCCCGGCACAATACCGGTTGCGCGACGCGCCCTTGCCATTGCGTTTCGCCCGCCACGGGCGCCCGCCCCGCCCGATGACTGCCGGGAATGACGCAGGTGGGGCTCAGTTCGGCATTGATGTCATCGAGGTAAAACTGTGCGGTGAAAATCTGCATCGGCAACTCGAAAGCTGGATCGGCCAGAAGCTGAGGTGGCAATGCCATTGCCAGGTAATCCAGGTGCAACGGGGCGCCGACAAAACCGGGATAGCACCGCCAGGCAGTCTGCCCAATGATGTGGCAATCATCCCCCAGAGCCGCCTCGGCCAGCTCGATCACCCCTTCCATATCGAGAAACGGCAACCAGAACGGATCGCGATTGAACACGCATTTGTAGTGATCGATCACGCCGCTGTAGTCCCAGTGCTGAGGCTTGAGGCGATCGATTGCATGGCGCAGGTCGGTGATTTGCGCGGTGCTCAACACCGCAGGCATCAGGACGAAACCGTCCTGATGCAGGGCTCGCAAGCGCTCGCCGGTGAGCGCCGCCAAGGCTGGGAGGGTGGCCACCATCGCGCCTGGACTCAGGTGCGAAAACGGCCGGTCAACTCCGCCAATGTCCTCGACAGCCCGGAAAGCTGCTGGCTGGCATGCATGCTCTGGGCAGAGTTCTGCGCCGCTTCGTTGGACAGGTCGCGGATGTCGGAGATGTTGCGGGCGATTTCCTCAGTGACACTGCTCTGCTCTTCGCAAGCGTTGGCGATCTGCGCGGCCATATCGTTGATCCGCTGTATGGAACCGCCCGTGCCGCTGAGCACCTGATCGACACTCGCTGCCCGCTCGACGCTGTCACGGGCCTTGGTGCTACCGACGTGCATGGCTTGAACGGCCTTGGCGACACCCGACTGCAAGCGCTCGATACGGACCTGGATATCCTTGGTCGAATCCTGGGTCCGCGCCGCCAGCGCCCTGACTTCGTCAGCCACGACCGCAAAACCGCGGCCTTGCTCGCCGGCTCGCGCAGCCTCGATGGCGGCGTTCAGTGCAAGCAGATTGGTCTGTTCAGCGATGCCACGGATCACCTCGAGGACCGCGCCGATACTGGAGGTTTCCTGGGCCAAGGCCTCGATGGTTCCCGACGCGCTTTCCACTTCCTGGGCCAGTTGGCGGATCGATTCGATGGTGCTGCTGACAACGTCGGCACCATCACGGGACTGACTGGTGGCCTGTTGTGCAGCATCCGAGGCATTCAGCGCGTTGTGGGCGACTTCATGCACGGCGGCGCTCATCTGGGTCGCGGCGGTGCTGACCTGATCGAGTGCCGCATGCTCGCTGCTGATCAGTTGGTCATTGGTCGCGGCCATACTGGCCATGGCGCGTGCCGCGGCATCGACCTCCCCGGTCACCCGGCCCACCTCGGCAATCAGCGGCTGCAGTTTGTCGAGAAAGCGGTTGAATGCGCTGCCGAGCTGGCCCAGCTCGTCAGCCGAACGAACCTCAAGACGCGCCTTCAAATCACCGCCACCCTCTGCAATCTGCTCGACGCGGCTGAGCAAACGACGCATGGGGCGTAGCACGACCATTGGCAAGGCAACAACGACCAGAATGCAGCCAAGCAGACCGATCAACAGAATGCCGCCCTGATGCACCCCCACTTCCTCGCCATTTTCTATCGCCGCGTCTCCCTCGCGGTGGGACGCCTGGTCTTCCAGCTCGCCAAGCTTGTCGATGGGATCACGCATGGCCTCGAACAGGCGTTCGCCGTCACCAAAACTCAATTTGCTGGCCGCCTCCATATCCCCCACGGACAGCTCCATTACGCGCCTCGAAACCTGCTTCCACTTTACAAAAGCGTCATTGAACTGACTGACCAACGCCAGCGCCTCGGCACCGGGCTGCATCGCGGCATATTGCTGCACGCGATCATAAGCCTGCTTCGCATTCTCCTCATGACTGGCGCTCAGCGCTGTCAGATGCTCGTCCGCATGACCATCGAGCAGACTACGCTCGGCAACAAAAGCCTGGTAAAGATCGCGATCGGCATTGAGCAGCAAGCTGATGGCCGGCAAGTAACGCTTGGTCAGCTGTGTGCTGGACGCCGTCACCTGGTCGATGCCTCGCATGCCTGACCACCCCATCAACACCAACAACAGCGCCAGAAAAGCAATCGGCAGGGTAATTTTCCAGCGAAAGCCCAGGTCGGCAAAGAACCGCATCATGGGGGGCACTCCTTCTATGGGGGTTAGCCTTCTTATCGGCAGGCATGCCTTGAGCTATAGACCATTAGTCTGATTGACACAAAGCTTTCGGCCTGGAAGACACTGTGGTTATGCAGGTCGTGGAGGGGGTTGGCCGGGATCGAAAAAGGTGGGGAGACGCAATTGCTGCGGGGACTTTTCTGACATTTCCCGGCCACATAATTCAGGGAATTTTCTGACTCATCATCTGATTGATGATTTCTACAGAAGGGCCCTATAGTCCAAGCGTCGTTCGTAAGAGCGGCTAGGGTTTGGCGACCCGATGACAAATGGTAAGAAGGCCCTCAATCAAATGGAGTTTGAAGTGAATAGATACATGGCTCTTACCAGTAATGCCGACGATCAACCCCTCTTCGTCGATACCTCCGCGCCTTTGCACATCCTACTTGACACGGCGGGCTATAGAATTCGCGCGGTCACCCAGCTTTTAGAGAACCTCGCAATGCGCGGGGACATTCCCAGCGACTCGGTAATCCTTCAGGACTTTGCACAGCTGTGCTGCATCTCCTTGAGGGATGGTTGCGACGTGCTCGATGTCATAGCCCGACGCTTGGATGCAGAGCCGGCCTAGTCCGGCCTAGTTCAAAGGGCCCCTGACGGGGCCCATTTCGTCGAAACGAGCATGGTTCGATGACACTGAAACCCTCCGGTTTGCCCGGACTCGATTAATCACATATGCTGATCAGCATGAATACACACACCTCGGAGGCTCCGATGGCTACCACAAAAAAAGTCGAGAAAGCGCGCAGAAAAGTCACTCACGAAGAGCTGACATTTCTTGACGTTCGACAAGCTGCACGTGATGGTCAGAAAGTGTTCGATAATTTTGTAATCACTGGCAAGCTTCCTATTACAAAGTAGGCGTGGATGCCAGCCGTTAAAATTTCCGCACTTCTTGAACAAACACAGAACTGGAAAAATATTGCCGCACACTTTTATAACTACAAGGTGTGCGGCGAGCTTCCGGCTATCTTTGGCAGAGATGAACAGCTCGATCTGAGCGATATGTGTCACATCCATTTGGCGAGCACTGCAGAAACACAAGCTCGTTGGACTCAAATCGGCCGCCAGTACTACCGCACAGCCCTAACAGAAGACCCTGACAACGACTTCTGGCTTATCTATGCCTATGATGATTTCAAAGATGCGTACCTAATGCTGACGATCATTGGACCAGATGCTCACAATCGGAAGGAATGGGGATCGTTTTTACGTACGGTTCATAGCGACATTGTGGAACCTTGGATCGTAGGAAAAATCATTTTTCCCGACCTAGATGAGTGACGCCGCATAGCTCTAATCAAAAATGGCTCACCATGAGTATTTGACCAGCCCTCGGACCTTTAGCATCGGACGACATCATAGCGAGCCTTTTGGCCCTAAAAATGCCCTACCCCCAGAAACGAAAAAGCCCCTGAAATGTTCAACCATTTCAGGGGCTTAGTCGTATTCAATAATGGCGGAGAGATAGGGATTTGAACCCTAGGTACTGTCGCCAGTACAACGGATTTCGAATCCGTCCCGTTCGGCCACTCCGGCATCTCTCCAGTGGCGCGCATCATACCAGCACATTCGCCGGAAGCGAACCCCCGGGCGAAATTTTTTCCGTGCTATCAGATGCTTGCGTCGATTACAGCGGCACGCCCAGACGCTGGGCAACTTCTTCGTAGGCTTCGATGACATCACCCAGACCCTGGCGGAAGCGGTCCTTGTCCATCTTCTTCTTGGTGTCCTTGTCCCAGAGGCGGCAGCCGTCCGGGCTGAATTCGTCACCCAGGACGATGGAGCCATCGCTGAACACACCGAATTCAAGCTTGAAGTCCACCAGCAGCAGACCGGCGTCGTCGAACAGCTTGGTCAGCACCTCGTTGACCTTGAGGGACAACTCCTTCATGCGCGCCAGTTGCTCGGCGGTGCCCCAACCGAACGCCACAACGTGGGATTCATTGATGAACGGGTCGCCCTTGGCGTCGTCCTTCAGGAACAGCTCGAAGGTGTATGGGTTGAGCTTCATGCCCTCTTCCACGCCCAGGCGCTTGACCAGGCTGCCGGCGGCGTAGTTACGCACGACGCATTCGACCGGGATCATGTCCAGCTTCTTGACCAGGCATTCGTTGTCGCCCAGCAACTTGTCGAACTGAGTCGGCACGCCAGCGGCTTCGAGCTTCTGCATGATGAAGGCGTTGAACTTGTTGTTCACCATGCCTTTGCGGTCCAGCTGTTCGATGCGCTTGCCGTCGAACGCCGAGGTGTCGTTGCGAAACAGCAGGATCAAGCGGTCTGCGTCGTCGGTCTTGTAAACCGATTTGGCTTTGCCGCGGTAGAGTTCTTCACGTTTTTCCATGATGGGCTCCGCTTGCTAAGTAGATGGGCTAGGCGATATGTCGCCAGTCGAGCCCTGAATCTTGATCGGCCAGTTGCAGCCAGTCCGGGTCGCACCCTAGGGTGTCGACGAAACATTGCCGGGCCAGCTGCGGCAGGTTGTTCTTGCTGCTCAGATGGGCCAGGACCAGGTGTTGCAGGCCTTGCCAGCCCAACTCGGCCACCAGGAACGCCGCCTGGTGGTTGTTCAAATGTCCGTGTTCCCCGCCTACCCGCTGCTTGAGAAAGTACGGGTAGTACCCGCGCGCCAGCATGTCACGGCAATGGTTGGACTCGATCATCAATGCATCGAGATCCCGGTAGCTGTCCATCACCCTGTCGCAATACGAACCCAGGTCGGTCAGCAACCCAAAGCGCCGCTCACCGTCGCTGAACACATACTGCGTTGGCTCCCGGGCGTCGTGCGCCACGCTGACCACACTGACTTCCAGAGCACCAATGCGCAGTTGCTCGCCACCGGCGACGAAGCCAGCAGGTTCGATGGGCTTACGCAGCCCCTCCAGTGTTCCACGGCTCAGGTACACCGGCAGATTGTAGCGCCGAGACAGCAAACCCACGCCATGCACGTGGTCAGCATGTTCGTGGGTTACGAGTATCGCGCTCAATTGCGCCGGGTGCACACCCAGCCGCAACAGGCGTTTCTCGGTTTCTCGCAAAGAGAAACCACAATCGACCAGCACATACGTGCCGGCGCTGGCTATCAGCGTGCCGTTCCCTTGGCTACCGCTGCCGAGAACGGCAAAACGCATCGGATCAGCCCAGGTTGTCCTGAATCACGCTCAATACCTTGCGGGCCACATCGGCCGGCGCCACGGTGTTGATGTTTTTCTCGACGGTCACCTGAACGTTGTCACCCACCTTGCTCAGGCGAACCTGATAACGCTCGGCACGGGCTTCAATTTCTTCCTTGTCCGGCGCGCTGCCGAACAGACCGCTGAAGAAGCCAGGCTTCTCATCTTTCTTCTCGGCCTTTTCGGCGAGGTTGATGTAGTACAGGCCCAGGCTGCGGTTGATGTCTTCAACCCGCCACTCACCTTGTTCCAGCGCACGACCTACGCTCGACCAGGCGCGATCCAGGTCGGAGCCGACGTTGAGCACCGGGTTGCCGCTGCCGTCTTCGCTCAAGCTGACGCGGCTCGGGACGTCGAAGTCCCGGGATGCAAGCATCGAAACCGAACCGCCCTGTTCTGCGGTACGGCTCATGCTGGCGAGCATGTCGTCCACCAGCGCAGCGTCCAGGCCGGTGTTGACTGAACGGTTGGTGAAGGCCACATCGGCGGTGCTGCCGGCAGGACGTTCGGCGCTGACCACATAGATTTCACTGGTGTTGCGCTGCACGCCCGGCTCGATGCGAACCCGCACGCGGCTTTCGCTGTCGGCACCGACACCGGCGGCGCTCAGGCGCTTGGCCATGGCGGCGGACAGCTCATCGGCACGTTGCCAGGTCGTGGTGAATTCGCCCGTTTGCGGGCGCTGCTCATCCAGGCGGAAACCGTTGTCCTGGAAGAACTGGATCGCCACGGGCCAGACTTCGGCCGGTGGATGCTGGGCCATGACCCAGCTTGAATCGCCACTCTTCTGCAGGGTGTAGTCGCTGGCATCGGCCATGGCCGAGAGCGGCTGTGGACGGGGGACGATGTATTCGCCCTTGACGCTGTCGTCGGCCACATTACGCGGGATCGGCAACAGCGGATCCAGACGTTTGGCGACATTCACATCGGGAGGCAGTTGCATCGGTGCAGTCTGTTGCGCTTCCAGGTAATCGCTACCACGGTCGCGGAAGTAACCTTCCGGGCCCCAGACCCATCCGCAGCCACTGGTGCTGGAGATAATCAAGGCAAGTGCGGAAAGTCCGGCCATTCGCTTCATGCGTTGTACTTCCTCAATTAAACCAGGACGCCCGACTGGCGCATGGCCTGCCGAAGCGGTTCGTGACAGGCTTCGCTCAGCCAGGTGAGCGGCAGGCGGATGCCTTGATGCATCAGGCCCATTTCAACCAAAGCCCACTTCACCGGAATCGGGTTGGCTTCGATGAACAGATCCTTGTGCAACGGCATCAGTTTTTCGTTGATTGCCCGCGCGGTCTCGGCGTCGCCCTTGAGCGCAGCCTCGCACAGGTCGGCCATTTCGCGCGGAGCGACGTTGGCGGTGACGGAGATATTGCCCTTGCCACCCAGCAGGATCAGCTCGACCGCGGTCGGATCATCGCCGGACAGCACGATGAAGTCATCACTCACGCCAGCGAGGATGGCCTTGGCGCGGTCCAGGTCGCCGGTGGCTTCCTTGATACCGATGATGTTCGGCACGGTGGAGAGGCGAATCACGGTCTCGGCCTGCATGTCGCAGGAAGTGCGGCCGGGAACGTTGTAGAGGATCTGCGGGATGTCGACCGCTTCGGCAATGTGCTTGAAGTGCTGGTACAAGCCTTCCTGGGTTGGCTTGTTGTAGTACGGCACGACCAGCAGGCACGCGTCGGCACCGGCTTCCTTGGCGTTGCGGGTCAGCTCGACGGCTTCGCGGGTCGAGTTGGCGCCGGTACCGGCGATAACAGGAATCTGGCCAGCGACCTGCTTGACCACGGCACGGATGACTTCGATGTGCTCGTTGACATCGAGGGTTGCCGATTCGCCAGTGGTACCGACGGCGACAATGGCATGGGTGCCGTTTTCAAGGTGGAAGTCCACGAGTTTGCTGAGGCTGGCCCAGTCAAGACGCCCTTGTGCATCCATGGGTGTGACCAGTGCCACCATACTGCCCGCAATCATGAAACCGCTCCTGCCGGAAAAAGAGAGCGGTAATGGTACTGGCGCCAAGATGCTTGTACAAGCGAACTACCATTCCCCTTGGCGATGGTTTTCGCTACCCTTCAGGCTTTGATCGGTACCGATAAGCTCATACGCCGGTTCCCAGCCTCCGTTATTCGTCGCCACAAGCCCCATTCCTGCGTTTGTCCTGCCGCATTCCCGCCGTCCCGGAATGCAGCGCAACCCCAGGCACAGGGCTTGAGTCGTTCGTTTATCCCGGTCTGTCGCCGTGCCGAGCTGCAAAAGTGCCGACCGCTCATCGCTTTAGGAATGCTGCATGTCCACCCCCACAGTCCGCGAACAATTCCTTGTTATCAGTGCCCTTGGCGCCAACCCCATGGAGCTGACTAACGTCCTGTGCCGCGCCAGCCATGAAAATCGCTGCGCCGTCGTAACTTCACGCCTGACCCGTCATGGCGAATGCAGTGCGCTCGTGCTTGAGATTTCCGGCAGCTGGGACGCCCTGGCCCGCCTGGAAGCGAGCCTGCCGGTGCTGGCCAAGAAACACGCCTTCACCGTCAACGTGGTGCGCAGCGCCGCCCTGGAGAACCGCCCCCAGGCCCTGCCCTACGTGGCGTATGTGAGTTCGGCCTATCGCCCGGACATCATCAACGAGCTGTGCCAGTTCTTCATGGACCACCATGTCGAGCTGGAAAACCTGACCTGCGACACCTACCAGGCCCCGCAGACAGGCGGCACCATGCTCAATGCCACGTTCACCGTGACACTGCCGGCCGGCACCCAGATCAGTTGGCTGCGCGATCAGTTCCTGGATTTCGCCGACGCGATGAACCTCGATGCCCTGATCGAACCGTGGCGCCCCCAAAACCCAATGTAAGGAAGCGTTCATGGCCGTTGCCATCGACCAACCGGTTACCGATTTCCAGGCGCCCGCCACCAGCGGGCACACCGTCAGCCTCGCGGCCCTTAAAGGCAAGCAGGTGGTGATTTACTTCTATCCCAAGGACAGCACCCCGGGGTGTACCACCGAAGGCCAGGGTTTTCGTGACCAGTACGCCCAGTTCCAGGCTGCCAACACCGAAGTGTTCGGCGTATCGCGCGATAGCCTCAAGTCCCACGAGAACTTCAAGTGCAAGCAGGAGTTTCCGTTCGAGCTGATCAGCGACAAGGACGAGGCCGTCTGCCAGCTGTTCGACGTGATCAAGTTGAAAAAACTCTACGGCAAGGAATACCTGGGCGTTGATCGCAGCACGTTCCTGATCGACAAAGATGGCGTGCTACGCCAGGAATGGCGCGGCGTGAAGGTGCCCGGGCATGTGGATGCGGTGTTGGCGGCGGCGCAGGCTCTGAACAAGGCCTGAAGTTTTCTCTGTCTGTCCTGGCGCTATCGCGAGCAAGCTCGCTCCCACAGGGGATTTATGGTGCTCATCAATCCTGTGGGAGCGAGCTTGCTCGCGATGGGGCCATCAGCATCACCTGATTAATCAAGCTACAGCAACGGCGCCACCACCGGCTCACGGCTCGGCCACGCATCCAGCACAGCCTTGAACAGTGTTGCCAGGGGAATGGCAAAGAACACGCCCCAAAACCCCCACAGCCCGCCAAACAGCAGTACCGCGCAGATGATCACCACCGGATGCAGGTTCACCGCCTCGGAGAACAGCAGCGGCACCAGCACGTTGCCATCAAGCGCCTGGATGATCCCGTAGACGGCCATCAGATAAATGAACTGATCGCTCCATCCCCATTGGAACAGCGCGATCAACGCCACGGGCACGGTCACCACCACGGTCCCGACATACGGCACCACCACCGAAATGCCCACCAGCAGCGCCAGCAATGCCGCGTAATTGAGCCCCAGGGCCACGAAGCCGATGTAGGTCACGCCGCCGCAGATGAAAATCTCGATGACTTTTCCGCGAATGTAGTTGGCGATCTGGCGATTCATTTCCTGGGCCACCCGGGTGATCAGCGCCCGCTCGCGAGGCAGATAGCCACGGACCCAGCGCCCGATCATTTCCCGATCCTTGAGAAAGAAAAACACCAGGATCGGCACCAGCACCAGGTAGATCATGATGTTCACCAGAAGCGGCAGGCTGGACAAAGAAAACGTCAGCGCCCACTGGCCGAACTTGCCGATCTGGCCCCGCACCACCTCTATGGCCTGCAGTACCTGTTCATCGGACACCAGATGCGGATAGCGCTCCGGCAACAGCAACAACAGCGACTGCCATTTGACGAGCATCCCGGGCAATTCATTGAACAAGGTCACCAACTGATGCCAGAGCAGCGGCATGATCACGACGACGAACACCACCAACACCCCCATGAACAGGGCGAACACCAGCCCTACCGCCATGGCGCCAGGCAGCCGCATCCGTTCCAGTGTCATGACCAGCCCCTGCATCAGGTACGCCAGCACCATCCCTGCCAGCACCGGCGCGAGCATGCCGCCCAGCGTGAGGACTGCCGTGAAGGCCAGGAACAGCAACACTGCCAGCACCACCGCCTCTTCGTCGGAGAAGTAGCGCTGGATCCAGTCGCGTAACACTTTGAACATTAAAAATCCTTAAGGGCCGCTGTTGATTTTCAGGCTTTCTTCAGCCAATAACGGTAGACGCCGTTGTCGTCTTCTTCACGCAGCAGCGTATGACCGGCCAGTCGGGCAAAGGTGCGAAAATCGCGCTGGGAGCCCGCATCCGTTGCGGTCACCTTGAGCACGGCGCCGCTGGCCAGGCGATTGAGTTCCAGCTTGGCCTTGAGCAGTGGTAACGGACAATTCAGGCCGCTGGCGTCCAGTTCGGCATCGGGGGCTACAGCATCGGTCATCGGTTCACTCCGCAGCAGGTCGTTGAGCGACTTAGAATATCTGGTCCCGGGCCTGGTGTCCGGCTACAGTAGGGTCTTTGTCGACTAAGGCTTCGTGCATGACATTTCTGCGCCCCACCCTGCTGACGCTCGCTTGCCTGCTTGCCTCACCGGGCTTCGCCGACGACCTGCCGTCACTTGGCGACGCCAGTTCTGCCATCGTCTCGCCGCAACAGGAGCACCAGTTGGGTCGCGCCTGGCTGGCCTTGCTGCGCAGTCAGGTCTCACAGCTCAACGATCCACAGCTCAAGGACTACGTCGAGTCCAGCGTTTACAAACTGGTGGAGACCAGCCAGGTCAACGACCGACGCCTGGAATTCATCCTGATCAACAGCCCGCAGCTCAACGCTTTCGCCGCACCCGGCGGAATCGTCGGGGTCAACGGTGGACTGTTCCTCAATGCGCAGACCGAAGGTGAATACGCCTCGGTCATGGCCCACGAACTGGCGCACTTGTCGCAACGCCACTTTGCCCGGGGCGTCGAAGCCCAACAACGCATGCAGGTGCCGATGATGGCAGCGCTGCTGGCCGGCATCGTGATCGCCGCCGCCGGTGGGGGTGACGCCGGGATCGCGGCCATTGCCGGCACCCAGGCGGCAGCCATCCAGGAACAACGGCGTTTCTCTCGCCAGAACGAACAGGAAGCCGACCGCATCGGCATCCAGAACCTGGAAAAGGCCGGCTATGATCCGCGGTCCATGCCGACCATGTTCGAACGATTGATGCGCCAGTACCGTTTCGACGCCAGGCCCCCTGAATTCCTACTGACTCACCCAGTGACCGAGTCCCGAATCGCCGACACCCGCAACCGTGCCGAACAGGCAAGGCCAGGTGGCATCGAAGACAGCATGCGTTATCAATTGATTCGCGCACGGGTCAAGTTGATCTACGAAGAAACTCCGGGGCTGGGCGCCAAGCGCTTCCGGGCGCAGCTGGATGAAAATCCGAAGAACGACGTGGCCCGCTATGGCTTGGCGATCGCGCAGATCAAGGGTGGCCAGTTGAATGAGGCCCGGGAAAACCTCAAGCAGCTACTGGCCAAATCGCCCAACGAGATCATCTATAACCTGGCCCAGGTCGATCTGGATATCACCAGCAACAAGCTGCCAGACGCTCAGGCTCGCGTCGACCGGATGCTGACCCAGTACCCGGGCAACTATCCGCTGAATCAGGTGCGCGTCGACTTGCTGCTCAAGCAGAACCGCCCCGCCGACGCAGAGAAGGCTCTGGAGAACCTGCTCAAGACTCGTCCAGACGATCCGGATGTCTGGTACATGGTGGCAGAGACCCGCGGACTGTCGGGCAACATCATCGGCCTGCACCAGGCCCGCGCCGAATACTTCGCCCTGGTGGGCGACTACCGCCAGGCCATCCAGCAACTGGACTTCGCCAAACGGCGCGCGGGCAGCAATTTCCCGCTGTCGTCACGCATCGACGCCAGGCAGCGCGAGCTCATGGAGCAGGAGCGCATGGTCAAGGACATGATGGGCTGAGTCTTTTCGGACACAAAAAAACCGCCTCTTTCGAGGCGGTTTTTTTTGGGGACAGCTAAGCGATCACTCGGCCAGCTTGAAGGTAATGAAACTCGCACGGCCCTGACGCAGAACCCGCATCGAGACTGAACGATTCTTCGGCAACGCCTTGGCGATGTCGGTGAACTCCTTGGCCGAACCGATTGCCTGGTTGTTCAGGTGAGTGATGATGTCGCCTGGTTGCAGGCCGATCATGGCCGCAGGCCCCTCCTGCACCTCCTTGATCACTACACCACCTTGCAGCTCCAGGGTCCGTTTTTGCTCTGGCGTAAGCTCCGCCACAGCCACGCCCAGACGATTGCTGCTACGTTCCACGCCTGACTTGGCCAGCGAGTCCAGCTCCTTGCCTTCCTCAGGGATGGCGCCGACGGTCAATTCGACGTTTGTGCGCTTGCCTTCGCGAATCACTTCCAGATTAGCCTTGGAACCGGCCTTGAGGGCGCCCACCAGATGTGGCAAGTCAGCGGACATGACGATCGGCTGGCCATTCATGCTCAGGATCACGTCGCCCACTTGCAGGCCACCCTTGGCAGCCGGACCACCCTCCTGAATCTGCGCCACCAGCGCACCGGCTGGTTTCTCCAGGCCGAACGACTCGGCCAGGTCCTTGTTCACTTCCTGAATGACCACGCCCAACCAGCCGCGGCTGACCTTGCCTTCGGTTTTCAGCTGATTGGACACGTCCATGGCGACGTCGATCGGAATCGCGAAGGACACGCCCATGAAGCCGCCCGAACGGGTATATATCTGGGAGTTGATCCCCACGACTTCACCGTCGAGGTTGAACAACGGCCCACCGGAGTTGCCTGGGTTGATCGGCACGTCGGTCTGGATGAACGGCACGTAGTTTTCGTTTGGCAGGCTGCGACCGATGGCGCTGACGATGCCCTGGGTTACGGTATGGTCGAAGCCAAACGGCGAACCGATGGCCACGACCCACTGGCCGGCTTTCAGGTTCTGGGATTTGCCCAGCTTGAGCACGGGCAGATCTTTCCCTTCGATCTTCAGCAACGCCACGTCAGAACGCGGGTCAGTGCCGATCAGCTTGGCCTTGAGCTCACTGCGGTCTGCCAGGCGCACCAGGATCTCGTCGGCATCGGCAATCACGTGGTTATTGGTCAGGATGTAACCGTCGGGCGAAATAATGAAACCCGAGCCCAGGGACTGCGCTTCACGCTGACGGCCACCGCCGGGCGAACGCGGTTGCGGCATCCCGCGTTCGAAGAACTCGCGCAACATCGGCGGCAAACCTTCCAGGTCCGGCATCTGCTGATCCATCACCCGGCGTTCCGGCAGTTTCTGGGTGGTACTGATGTTCACCACCGCAGGCGAGGCTTGCTCGACCAGCTCAGTGAAGTCAGGCAATTCGACCGCCATAGCGGGAACGGCCTGACCGAGCACAAGCACAGTGGCAAAGATGGAAAGATAGGTTTTCAAGCGTGGTATCGACATACGGCTCCCGTTACGACGAGCGTGGTTAAGCGATATGGAGCAAGAAATACCAGGGGAAGATACGCCGGTATTTTTGTTCCGCAAACAGGCAAGGCCAGAGCCGAGCGGCTCTGACCTATAGAAAAAAAATTGAAGTTTTGCAAATGAAAATACTGACAGAAAGTTTCGGCATTTCGATCAAGTCCCGACGCTGTAAGCCTCTTGCCCAATCGAACCACCCTGGCAGCTATTGAGTCGCCGTGGCATCGGAACGCATGGAGAGCGCGATCCGTTCCGCTGTGCCGATGGGAATTTCGCCAACCACCGTGACCATCATTTCGCCCTGGGGAGTCGTGAGTCGACGCGAAACAGCTGCTGTCGGGCCGAGCTGCGTACGCGTGTCGGTGACGGTCGCGCCGTTCAACGGTTCCAGAAACACCGAGAAACGAGCCAAGCCATCATCGTACATCAGGCTATTGACCTGAACGTTGGTTTCCGGATCCTTTCTCAGCGCACTGCTGGTCAGTTCGAAGCCCGGCGGAAGCCAGTCCGAACGCCATGCAGTTTTCGCCATGGCACTTTTAGCTGGGGTCTGCGCTACTACCTTGCATTCGGCAGTGGCTTGCAGATCAGCGTCGGACGGTGCCGTGATATTCAAACGTGTGAACTGGAAACGCTCGAGCAGCTGGCCCTTGTCATTGAGCAACAGAGACTTGAGCGGCAGGCCGGTCTCTCGGTCCAGATGCAGTTCGAAACCATAACGATGCTGGTCCTTGGGCGTCAGCGCCACAATCACCGCAGGGCGCCCGGCCACGCGCGACTTGCCAATGACGGCAAGATCATACCAATTCTTGAGTTTTTGCGGATCGAGCGCACGTGCCGTGCCTTCAGGCGTATTCCCCACCCCAGCGATCAAGGAGCCGCTTACGCATTGAGTACGTCCATCAATGCGCAGGACTTCCTGTGCCGACCCATCGAGCTGGAGTAACCGCTCGCGGACTTTGCCATCCTGGACACGATGCCAGATGTTATGGGTAGAAAAACTACCGTTACGCTCGTAAACGAAAGTGCCCTGGAAGCTTTGCTGTTGCTCGGCCTGACTCAGACGATTAAGCCAGTCCTGAGCTTCACCGGCATAGGCTGGGATAACGCACCAGCCACCCAACAGAAGCGAAAATAGAGGTATGGCGCGCAATGGTCCTCCTTAGCGGTTTTCCAGACTGGCTGCACGGGCGTAAGGCAGCGCGCTTTCAGTACCTTTCAGGGCTGCTTCCTGGGCATGCTGACGCAGGTAGTTGGGCAGACGCTGATCATGCCAGCCTGGTTGGCCTTGCAGCACACCGTTGGCCATTGGACCGGCGACTTCCGAGCTTTCGCTATAACCGGCCAACACTGCCGGGCCCTTGACCTGTGGAGCGGCCAAGCCAGGCTGATTGGACTGCTGGGCCATTTGCACACCGGCGATCTCATCCTGGTTGTAGAGGCGAACCCCGGCCAGCACGGCCACCGTAACCGAAGCGGCAACCGCAAGACGACCCAGGCTGCGCCAAGGGCTGCGGGAGGCTTTGGCCGGAACAGCTTCATCAGCCAGAGCAGCAGATACAGCCGCAGCGATGTCCAGACGCGGAAGCAGCAGGTCCTTGTGCATGACAGCCCGGGCGATCTGGTAACGAGCCCAGGTCTCACGGGTTTCAACATCGTCGAAGGCATTGAGTACCCGACGCAATTCCAATTCGTCCGCTTCGTTATCCATCACTGCGGACAGCGATTCCTGCAGGGCTTCACGACTCATGGCGTTCCTCTCTTGGCTGTCGCCGCTGTCTCAGTTTTCCTGCAACAAAGGTTGCAGGGCTTTATCGATGGCCTCCCGAGCGCGGAAAATCCGGGAGCGCACGGTACCCACCGGACACTGCATGACGCTGGCAATGTCCTCGTAACTCAGACCGTCGAATTCACGTAAAGTTAGAGCCGTACGCAAATCTTCGGGCAGTTGCTGGATGGTCCGATGGACAGTGCCTTCGATCTCATCCCGCAGCAACGCTCGTTCCGGTGATTCAAGATCCTTGAGGCCGTGATCGCCATCATAGAACTCTGCATCTTCAGAACTCACATCGCTATCCGGCGGCCGGCGGCCGCGTGAAACCAGATAGTTTTTCGCCGTGTTAATGGCGATGCGGTAAAGCCACGTGTAAAACGCGCTATCTCCGCGAAAATTACCAAGCGCACGGTAAGCCTTGATGAAGGCTTCCTGAGCAACATCCTGGGCTTCATGGGTGTCGTGCACAAAACGCACGAT
Organism: Pseudomonas sp. P105; assembly: GCF_032614175.1. NCBI lineage: Bacteria > Pseudomonadati > Pseudomonadota > Gammaproteobacteria > Pseudomonadales > Pseudomonadaceae > Pseudomonas > Pseudomonas sp. P105. Next base: position 1,561,045 of record NZ_CP126693.1, on the reverse strand, counting down.
CAACCCGAGAATTTTGTGCTGGTATTTCAGCACTAGCAGATCGAAAGCTCGCTTGTCGCCGCGTTGAACGCGCTCGACCAGTTGCTGATCCTCTTCCTGGGTTAGCATGAACACTCCTCGATAAGCTCGAAGGAGGCTTGCATTACTAATCGACCGGGCTTGCAACCATAGACTCGGGCTTTTCGCAAAAGTTCTCCCCTCCAAGCAAGTTTCCGGCGCGCTCTGATCCGGCACGCACGAAAAACGCAGCACGAGATTCCCCGGCTGCGCGAATAATCTGTCGCCGGGCCTGTCGGCAAAGATTCAAATCCTAATCTTGCACCAACCCGACGCTGTTCCCTTTTGCAGACAACCGTCTATTGAACCCAGTCGCTCGGCAAAAGTTCCAACTATTTATAGCCTTGTGTGTGGAACATCGAGCAACCCTGACGAGATAAACAGCCTTTCATCCTCGAAACGGTCGCCTTGTCGCCCATCCACCAAAATCGTGATCCGACGAAGCGTCACCATTGTGTCATTCTGGTTTCACATTGCCATGAATACGCCGCTATTGTGCCGATCCCCCTCTCTATATACTAGTGGGCTGCATGGCTGCCTGACCCATTGAAATGGAAGTCTTGCGCCAACCCCGACCCGGGTCGTTTTGAGCGGAAACCTTTCGAATGAGCCAACAGTTCCAACACGATGTTCTGGTAATCGGCAGCGGCGCCGCCGGATTGAGCCTGGCGTTGACACTGCCTGAGCATCTGCGCATCGCAGTACTGAGCAAAGGCGACCTGGCCAACGGTTCGACATTCTGGGCCCAGGGTGGCGTCGCGGCCGTGCTGGATGACACCGACACTATTGAATCGCATGTCGATGACACCCTCAATGCCGGGGGCGGCCTGTGCAATCCAGAAGCCGTGCGTTTCACCGTCGAACACAGCAGGGAAGCCATACAGTGGCTGATCGACCAGGGCGTCCCCTTCACGCGTGACGAGCAATCCGGTACCGAAGACGGTGGTTTCGAGTTTCACCTGACCCGCGAGGGCGGTCACAGCCATCGGCGCATCATTCACGCTGCCGATGCCACCGGTGCGGCGATTTTCAAGACGTTGCTGGCCCAAGCCCGCCAGCGGCCCAATATCGAGCTTCTGGAGCAACGCGTCGCGGTCGATCTGATTACCGAAAAACGCTTGGGCCTGGACGGTGATCGGTGCCTGGGTGCCTACGTGCTCAACCGTGGCACCGGGGAGGTCGACACCTACGGCGCCCGCTTCGTGATCCTGGCCTCCGGCGGTGCCGCGAAAGTCTACCTTTACACCAGCAACCCCGACGGCGCATGCGGGGACGGCATTGCCATGGCCTGGCGTTCAGGCTGCCGAGTGGCGAACCTGGAGTTCAATCAGTTCCACCCGACATGCCTCTACCATCCGTTGGCCAAGAGCTTCCTGATCACCGAGGCCCTGCGCGGCGAAGGTGCTCACCTGAAACTTCCTAACGGCGAGCGTTTCATGCAGCGCTTCGATTCCCGCGCCGAACTGGCGCCCCGGGATATCGTCGCCCGGGCCATCGACCACGAAATGAAGCGCCTGGGCATCGACTGCGTCTACCTCGACATCAGCCACAAGCCCGAAGCGTTCATCAAGAGCCATTTCCCCACGGTGTACGAGCGTTGCCTGGAATTTTCCATCGACATCACCAAGCAACCGATTCCGGTGGTACCAGCGGCGCATTACACCTGCGGCGGGGTGATGGTCGACCAACAGGGGCGCACTGACGTACCGGGCCTGTATGCCATTGGCGAAACCAGCTTCACCGGCCTGCACGGCGCCAACCGCATGGCCAGCAACTCGTTGCTGGAATGTTTCGTCTACGCCCGCTCGGCGGCAGCGGACATTCTTGAGCAATTGCCGCAGATCGCCGCCCCATCCGCCCTGCCCTCGTGGGACGCCAGCCAGGTCACCGACTCGGACGAAGATGTGATCATCGCTCACAACTGGGACGAACTGCGGCGCTTCATGTGGGACTACGTCGGCATCGTGCGCACCAACAAACGCCTGCAGAGGGCGCAGCATCGGGTGCGGCTGTTGCTGGATGAAATCGATGAGTTCTACAGCAACTACAAAGTCAGCCGCGACCTGATCGAGTTGCGCAACCTGGCCCAGGTCGCTGAACTGATGATTCGTTCAGCCATGGAACGCAAGGAAAGCCGCGGGCTGCACTACACCCTCGACTACCCGGACCTGCTGCCCGAAGCGTTGGACACTATTCTGGTGCCGCCCACCTACGCCGGCTGAACTTGAGCCGAACCCGCAGGCGCCGATGCAGATCCGGCGCCAGCGCATCGCGAGGCACACACAGCGAGCGGACCCACCACTCCCCCCGCAGGCGAAAGCGCAGCACGATAATCATCGGCAACGCCAGGCTGTCAGGGCGCAATTGCACCGCCTGCCAGCCAGATGCCCTGTTCCATAGCTGCCAGCCATCGGCGTCACGACGCAACCGGCAAAAAGCCTGACGGTGGGTCAACAATAGATGCCGCGGTAGCGTCCAGGCACCATGGGCCAGGCACAGCAGCACGCCGAGGCTGATTAACCAGAACGGGACGGACAACAGCAACAACGAACCCAAGGCAAAGGCCTGGGCCAGGAGATAGGCCGCCAGCAGTTGCCCGGAAGCCTGCCAGCGGCATTCAAAGCGATTACTTGGGCTGGACACGGTCCAGAATCATCCGAACCATGCGCTGCAACTCCGGGTCTTCGGATTCGCTGCGTTCCATGAACCAGCCGAACATGTCCTGATCCTCGCACTCGAGCAGACGCACGTAGCACGCACGGTCGACGTCGTTAAGGTGGGGATAAACTTCTTTCACGAACGGCACCAGCAACACGTCAAGCTCAAGCATGCCGCGGCGGCTGTGCCAGTAAAGGCGATTCAGTTCAACATCTTCGACCATGGAGCGCTCCTCAAATAGAGCGCAAGTATACAGGCCCCACCGCGATGGAACAGACGGCTCGGGTCGGGCACCACCGATCCTTTGTGAACTACCCATTTCAAGGGCGCCCCCTTATGATGTCCACCAGACTTTTTACCCTGCGATGACCCATGGCTGATTCCGCTTTTTTCTGCACCCTGTCCCACGAAGGCGTTCTCGCGGTCCGCGGCGTGGACGCTGGCAAATTCCTGCAAGGCCAATTGACCTGCAACCTCAACTACCTGAGCGAAAGCCGGGCCAGCCTCGGTGCCCGCTGCACCCAGAAGGGCCGGATGCAATCGAGTTTCCGCATCCTGCTCGAAGGCGATGGTGTACTGATGGCAATGGCCAGCGAATTGCTCGAACCGCAACTGGCGGACCTGAAAAAGTATGCCGTGTTCTCTAAATCCAGACTGACCGATGAAAGCACCGCCTGGGCTCGCTTCGGCCTGGAGAACGCCGACACGGCGCTCGCAGCCTTGGGCCTTGAGCTGCCGGCCGAGACCGACAGCGTCGTTCGTCATGATTGCCTGATTGCCATTCGCGTCTCTCCGAACCGCGCCGAACTTTGGGCGCCCGCCGAACAGGCCGCCCCGCTGTCAGCCCGGCTGCGCGAACAGTTGACCGAGGGCGAGCTGAACCAGTGGCTGCTGGGTCAGATCCGCGCCGGGATCGGCCAGGTCATGCCGGCTACCCGCGAACTGTTCATTCCGCAGATGCTCAATCTGCAAGCCGTTGGCGGCGTGAGCTTCAAGAAAGGTTGCTACACCGGCCAGGAAATCGTCGCCCGCATGCAGTACCTGGGCAAACTCAAGCGGCGCCTGTATCGGCTGCAAATGGATGCCGGTGAACTGCCCGAGCCTGGCACCCCCTTATTTTCACCCACGCACGGCAGTTCAATCGGTGAAGTGGTGATGGCCGCTCACGCCGAACGAAACATTGAACTGCTGGCGGTGGTACAGGCCGAAGCTGCAGAAGATGACAATTTGCACCTCGGCGCGCTGGAAGGCCCGGGCCTGCAATTGCTCGACCTGCCTTACGAACTGGACCGCGACCGCGAAATCCAGCGCTGATCGCAGCATTTTGTCGTAATACCCTAGAGAAACGAAATGAGCGATTTGGCGGATAAGGTCCAACGGGATTTGGTGGAGGCCATCGATAACGATGACCTGGTTCTGCCAACATTACCGGAAGTGGCCCTGCAGATTCGCCGGGCCGCCGAAGACCCGGAAATCAGCGTCAGCAACCTGAGCAAGGTGATTGGTCGTGACACGGCGCTTTCGGCGCGCCTGATAAAAGTGGTCAACAGCCCACTGCTGCGTGCGACCCAGGAAGTCACTGACCTGCACACAGCCATCACCCGGCTGGGAGTCAACTACAGCAGCAACCTGGCCATCGGCCTGGTCATGGAGCAGATTTTCCATGCCCGTTCCGAAGTGGTGGAACAGAAGATGCGCGAAGTCTGGCGTAAAAGCCTGGAAATCGCCGGTGTCTGCTATGCGTTGTGCCGGATCTATACGCAACTCAAACCCGATCAGGCCGCGCTGGGTGGGCTGGTGCATCAGATCGGCGTACTGCCGATTCTCACCTACGCCGAAGACAACAATGAATTGCTGTCTGACCCGGTCAGTCTCAATCACGTCATCGAGACGATTCACCCGGTGCTGGGAGACAAGTTGCTCAGTGTTTGGGAGTTTCCAGAAAGACTGGTGAAGCTGCCGGGGCTGTATCTGGACTTCACCCGAGATTCGAAGCAACTCGATTACGTCGACCTGGTGCAGGTTGCTGCGTTGTATTGCTACAAGGACTCCGACCACCCCCTGGGCAGGATCGATGCCTTCGGGGTACCGGCCTTCAATAAGCTGGGCATCGACCCGGAAAACAAAGCCCGGTGCGCGGAGATCGAAGAAGCGCGCTCGATGTTTTACTAGAACGTCCGGAGGCAAGAAACGTTTTTGTGGCGAGGGAGCTTGCTCCCGCTGGGCCGCGAAGCGGCCCCATCAGCGTACGACTGCTGCGCAGTCGAGCGGGAGCAAGCTCCCTCGCCACAAGATAGTGTTCGACTCTCAATCTGAACCGGGGATAAAGCTCACCCTAACTTTCAAACCACCCTCCTGCCCATCATGCAGCGTGATTTGCGCCAGGTGCGCACGGCAGATTTCACCGACGATCGCCAACCCCAGACCAGAACCGGCCACTTGCTGATTGCGTCGATAGAAGCGCTCGAACACGCGGTCTCGCTCATGCGGCGGGATGCCCGGCCCGTCGTCCTCGACCTCAAGCACCGCAGGCGCTGTGACCCGCAGGATCACATTGCCGCCCGATGGGGTATGGGCCAGGGCGTTGTCCACCAGGTTGCTCAACAACTCGTTCAACAAGGTCGGCTCACCTCGCAGCCATACCGGTTCGTCGGCTTCCAAAGCCAACGCCACGCCACGGGCATGGGCCAACGGGGCCATGGCCATGCCCAGCTCCCGTGCCAATTGGCTGAGATCAAGCAACTGCGCGCCGCCCTCGGCGATGGCCCGGGCACCATTTTCGACACGGGCCAGGGACAGCAACTGATTCGCCAGATGGGTCAACCGATCCGTGCCTTGGGCCGCGGTTTCCAGGGTTTCACGCCAGATTGCCGGCTCGCTGGCGCGTAGCCCCAGCTCGAGCCGGGCCTTCAGCGCAGCCAAAGGCGTGCGCAGTTCATGGGCGGCGTCGGCGATGAATTGCGCCTGACGCTCGAATTGCCCGCGAAGACGCTCGGTGAAATGGTTGAGGGCCCGCACCAGTGGCCAGAGTTCATGCTGGACCTCCACCAGGGGCAATGGCCGCAAATCATCCGGCTGACGTTCCTCCACCGCCGTGCGCAAGCGCTCCAGGGGGCGCAAGGCGGCACTGACGGCGAACCACACCATCAGCAGCGCGCCCACCGCCAGCATACCCAGGCGCAACAGTGTGTCGGCCATCAAGCCGCGGGCCATGCTGATCCGCGCCTCTTCGGTTTCCGCCACGCGAATCTCCGCCATGCCATTCATGTTCGGTTCACTCACCGCCTTGAGCAGGCTCACCACCCGCACATCCTGCCCCTGATAGCTGGCGTTATAAAAGCGCGCCAGGGCCGGGTAATCGTCGGTACGCGGCGTACCGGGCGGGGGACCTGGGAGGTTTTCGTAGCCGGAAATCAGCTTTTGGTGGATGTCATTGACCTGGTAGTAAATACGCCCGGCGCTGTCGTAGGCAAAGGTATCCAGGGCCACGTAAGGCACATCCGCGCTGAGGCTGCCGTCGCGTTGCGACAGGCCGGCGGCGATGGTCCGGGCCGAGGCCAGCAGCGTGCGGTCGTAGGCCGTGTCCGCGGCTTCGCGACCGTTCCAATAGGCACTCAGACCACTGGCGAGCATCAATACCACCAACAGCAGTGCCAGGTTCCAGAGCAGCCGCCAACGCAAACTGTCGGGCTTATGCATCGCGGGTTTCCAGCAGGTAGCCCAGGCCACGGAATGTCACGATCGCCACGGCATGGCCGTCGAGTTTCTTGCGCAGGCGGTGGACGTAGATTTCGATGGCATCGGGGCTGGCCTCTTCGTCCAGGCCGAACACCTGGGCCGCAAGCTGCTCCTTGCTCATCACCCGCCCTGGCCGGGCGATCAACGCCTCCAGCACGGCCTGCTCGCGGGAAGTCAGGGTCAGCAATTCGTCGTCGAGGGTGAAGCGGCGGGTGTCCAGGTCATAAATCAACCCACCACAGCGCTGCTGGCGTTCGCCCCCCAATACGCTACGGCGCAACAGTGCCTTGACCCGAGCCTCCAGCTCCGTGAGCTCGAACGGCTTGGCCAGGTAATCGTCAGCACCCAGGTTCAGGCCATGAACCCGGTCCTTGACGTCGCTGCGGGCAGTCAGCATCAACACCGGCAAGGTCTTGCCGCGGGCCCGCAGCCGGGCCAGCACCTCGAAACCGTCCATGCGTGGCAGCCCCACATCGAGAATCGCGACCGCGTACTCCTCGCTGCTCAAAGCCAGGTCAGCCGCCACCCCGTCGTGCAGCACATCCACGGTCAAACCGGTGCTCTTGAGCGCCTGGGCTACACTTTCGGCCAGCTGGAGATGGTCTTCGACGAGCAGGACACGCATTGGATTTCACCTCGATTCAGGGATGGTCGGCACCATTCTGTGGCGCGGAGTTTACAGCCGCATCCACCTCTGTGAAGCCAAAAACATCGTGAAAGCTTTTGAAAGGTTAGCGAAAGGTTGGCCGGTTACAGTCCTCCAACGGCAAGTTTCGACTGCCGGTCGCGAGGTACCTCGCGAACGAAAAACGCCCCGAAGCGTTTTCGCCAAATAAGAACAATAGAGCGGAGTATTCACCATGCTGTCCATACAGCCCCAGGCCCCGACGCCTGCTCGCCCTTCCCGCCTCAACCAGATCGCCTTCACTTACGCCGCCGCTTTCGCCGGTCTTGCACCGTCGTCCCTGTGCGTCTATGCCACGTGACCTATCGCTCCTGATGGCCCGCTGTCGATTCCCGAAGGGTCCGGCAACGGCAAATGTGCAACACACAACAACAACTCCTGTGGAGACAAAAATGAACCTATCACTGCGTAAAGTAGCCCTGGCCGCTGGTTGCCTGATGTTCGCCGGGCAGTTGCTCGCCGAACCCAAGCGTCCGGAATGCATCGCCCCGGCCGCGCCTGGCGGCGGTTTTGACCTGACGTGCAAACTGGCCCAAAGCGCCCTGGTGAACGAAAAACTGCTGACCAAACCGATGCGTGTGACCTACATGCCCGGCGGCGTCGGTGCAGTGGCCTACAACGCAGTGGTCGCTCAGCGCCCGGCCGACGCCGGCACGCTGGTGGCCTGGTCCAGTGGCTCGCTGCTGAACCTGGCCCAAGGCAAATTCGGGCGTTTCGACGAAAACGCCGTTCGCTGGTTGGCAGCCGTTGGCACCAGCTATGGCGCCATCGCGGTCAAGAGCGATTCGCCCTACAAGAACCTCGATGATCTGGTACAGGCACTGAAGAAAGATCCAGGCTCCGTGGTCATCGGTTCCGGCGGCACCGTGGGCAGCCAGGACTGGATGCAAACCGCACTGATCGCCAAGGCCGCCGGTATCGACCCGCGCAAACTGCGCTACGTGGCGCTCGAAGGCGGTGGCGAGATCGCAACGGCCCTGCTGGGCGGCCATATTCAGGTAGGCAGTACGGACATCTCCGACTCCATGCCACACATCCAGAGCGGCGACATGCGCCTGCTGGCGGTGTTCGCCGAGAAGCGCCTGGATGAGCCGGAAATGAAAGACATCCCGACCGCCCGTGAACAAGGCTACGAGATCGTCTGGCCAGTGGTTCGTGGCTTCTACCTCGGGCCGAAGGTCAGTGATGAAGACTACGCCTGGTGGAAAAACGCATTCGACAAGCTGCTGGCTTCCGAAGACTTCGCCAAGCTGCGTGACCAGCGCGAACTGTTCCCGTTCGCCATGACCGGTCCGGAACTGGACACCTACGTGAAGAAGCAAGTGGCCGACTACAAGATGCTGGCCAAAGAGTTTGGCCTGGTCCAGTAATCGCCTCTGTTCTCGCGGCGGCGCCTGCATCACTGCGGCGCCGCCCAGGAGTTAGTCATGCTCATCCAACGTATTTTCGCTTCAGTGCTGCTGCTGGTTTGCGTCGGCCTCGCGCTGATGGCCTGGCCCTACCAGGCAGCCTTTTCCTATGAACCGGTCGGGCCGCGCGCCTTCCCCTTGCTGATGATCGGGCTGCTGAGCCTGGCCCTGCTTTATATGGTGTTTCGTCCGACGCCCATCGTGCACAGCGACGAAGATCCGCAACTGGATCGCGAGACCCTGCAGAAAATCGGCATCTGCGTAGTGCTGCTGCTGATATTCGCCGGGACCTTCGAACCCCTGGGTTTCATCCTCGCCAGCATTGTGGTCGGGGTTCCGATGGCGCGCCTGTATGGCGGTCGTTGGGTGCCGAGCGTGGTGATCATCAGCCTGATGGCCATCGGTCTCTATCTGTTGTTCGACAAGCTGATGGACGTGCCGCTGCCCCTGGGCCTGCTCGACGTCCTGGAGAATTGATATGGATACCCTGAATTATCTCGGCCAGGGTTTTGGCGTTGCACTGACCCCCTACAACCTCGTTACCGCCCTGAGCGGCACCCTGATCGGCACCGTGGTCGGCCTGCTGCCGGGCCTGGGCCCGATCAATGGCGTGGCGTTGCTGATCCCGATTGCATTCGCCCTCGGCCTGCCACCGGAGTCGGCCCTGATCCTGCTGGCGGCCGTATACCTGGGTTGCGAATACGGCGGACGAATCAGCTCGATCCTGCTCAACATCCCGGGTGAAGCCTCCACCGTCATGACCACCCTGGACGGTTACCCGATGGCCCGCAAAGGCATGGCCGGCGTCGCCCTTTCGCTGTCGGCATGGAGCTCGTTCATCGGTGCATTCATTGCCACCTGCGGCATGGTGCTGTTCGCCCCGCTGCTGGCCAAATGGGCGATTGCCTTCGGACCGGCGGAATACTTCGTGCTGATGGTGTTCGCCATCGTCTGTCTCGGCGGCATGGCCGGAGACCGCCCGCTCAAGACCTTCATCGCGGCGCTGATCGGGCTGTTCCTGTCCTGCGTCGGGATTGACGCCAACAGTGGCGTCTACCGTTTCACCGGGGACAATATCCATTTGACCGACGGCATCCAGTTCGTCGTGCTGGTGCTGGGCCTGTTCTCCATCAGTGAAATTCTGTTGCTGCTGGAAAAGACCCATCGCGGCCAGGAAGCGGTGAAAGCCACCGGGCGGATGATGTTCAACGTCAAGGAAGCGGCGTCGGTGTTCTGGGTGAACATGCGATGCGGCGTGCTTGGCTTCATCATGGGCGTGTTGCCAGGTGCCGGTGCGACGCTGGCCAGTGCCGTGGCGTACATGACGGAAAAACGCATCGCCGGTGCAAGCGGTACGTTCGGCCAAGGTGACAAGCGTGGCCTCGCCGCCCCGGAAACCGCCATCGGCGGCGCCGCCTGCGGTGCGTTGGTGCCGATGCTGACCCTGGGTGTTCCGGGGTCCGGCACCACGGCGGTGATGATCGGCGCGCTGTCGCTGTACAACATCACCCCGGGTCCGCTGCTGTTCCAGCAACAACCTGACATCGTCTGGGGCCTGATCGCCTCGTTGTTCGTCGCCAACATCATGCTGGTGATCCTCAACATCCCGATGATCCGCGTCTTCACCCGTATCCTGGCCGTGCCGAACTGGGCATTGGTACCGGTCATCGCGATCATCACCGGGATCGGCGTCTACGCGGTGCACGCCACCACGTTCGACCTGTTCCTGATGATCGGCATCGGCATCTTCGGTTACATCCTGCGCAAGCTGGACTTCCCGTTGTCGCCGGTCCTGTTGGGCTTCATCCTCGGAGGCCTGATGGAACAGAACCTGCGTCGTGCGCTGTCGATTTCCAACGGTGCGCTGGAAATCCTCTGGTCGAGCCCGATCACCCTCGGTTGCTGGGTATTGACCGTCATCATGCTGCTGATGCCATTGCTGCGGATCTGGCGCCGTCGCTCGGCTCAACGTCGCGCCCTGGCCAATGTCTAAAGCAACACTCAGACAATGGTGGGGAACACCGCTGGTCGGTCTGGCCGGCGGTTATCTGGCCAGCCTGATCGGCTGGCCTTTGCCCTGGATGGTTGGCTCGTTGCTGGCGATCATCCTGGTGCGCTGCCTCACACCGTGGCAACTGATGGAAATCCCTGGCGGCCGTAAATGCGGCCAGTGGGTGGTCGGCATCGGTATCGGCCTGCACTTCACCCCGGTGGTGATGGAGCAGGTGCTGAGCCATTTTGGCCTGATCTTCTTCGGCGCGCTGATCACCAGCGTGTCCAGCGTGGTGAGTGTGTGGCTGATGCGCCGCACCGGCGAAGACCGCGCCACCGCTTTTTTCTCCAGCATGCCGGGCGGTTCCGGCGAGATGGTCAACCTCGGTGCCCGCAATGGCGCCGACCTGAGCCGCGTCGCTGCCGGCCAGAGCCTGCGGGTACTGGTGGTGGTGCTGTGCGTACCGGCCGCTTTCAAATACTTGCTCGGCGAAGGCGCCCCGGTGCAGCACGCTGCCACGGTGGACTGGCTGTGGCTGGCGCTGCTGTTCCCGGCGGGCGCCCTGCTCGCCTGGGGCTGGGAGCGTTTGCGCCAACCCAACCCGTGGCTGTTCGGACCGTTGCTGGTGAGTGCGGCGGTGAGCATCGGCTGGGATCTGCACATCGGCCTGCCCGACGGTGGCAGCCAGATCGGCCAGTGGTTGATCGGCAGCGGATTGGGTTGTCATTTCAACCGGCAGTTCTTCCGCCGCGCGCCGTCGTTCATGGGACGAACGCTGATCGGCACGGTGTTGACGATGCTGATCGCAACCCTCGCGGCCCTGGGCCTGAGCACGCTGACCCACCTGGACTTGCGGTCACTGACCTTGGGCATGATGCCCGGCGGTATTGCGGAAATGAGCCTGACGGCGGAGACGCTGCAACTGTCGGTACCGCTGGTGACGGCGTTGCAGGTGATGCGACTGCTGTTTGTGCTGTTTCTGGCGGAGCCGTTGTTCAGGTATTGGATTCGCAAGCCGGGTTCGGTCTGATCGTCCGCGGCGCCTTCATCGCGAGCAGGCTCGCTCCCACAGAATATTGCGGCGTACACAAATCAGTGTGGGAGCGAGCCTGCTCGCGATGGGGCCCGTCAGCTGGGCGCATTAAACCGGCGGCAACCGCCAATCAATCGGCGCTTCGCCCTGTTGCTCAAGAAACTTGTTGGCCCGACTGAAATGCCCGCACCCCAGGAAACCGCGGTAAGCCGACAGCGGCGACGGGTGGACGGAGGTCAGCACCAAGTGTTTGGTGGCATCAATCAGCTTCTGCTTGCCTTGGGCATGAGCGCCCCACAGTAGAAAGACCAAATGCGGCTGGTGCTCACTGACCACTTCAATGACCCGATCAGTAAAGTGCTGCCATCCCTTGCCTGCGTGGGAGTTGGCATTGGCACGCTCCACGGTCATGGTGGTGTTGAGCAGCAACACCCCCTGGTCGGCCCAACTTTGCAGGTAGCCGTGATTCGGGATGTCGATATTCAGATCGCGTTTCAATTCCTTGTAGATGTTCACCAGCGAGGGCGGCGCCGGCACGCCCGGCTGCACTGAAAAGCACAAGCCATGAGCCTGGCCTGGGCCGTGATAAGGGTCCTGGCCGAGGATCACGACCTTGACCTTGTCCAGCGGCGTGGAGTTGAGGGCATTGAAAATCAACGATGCCGGTGGGTAAATTTCCTTGCCGGCGGCGTACTCCCGACGCAGAAATTCACGCAACTCTGCCATATAGGGCTGGTCGAACTCGGCACGCAGGGCTTGCTTCCAGCTCGGTTCGAGTTTGATACGGTCGTCAGCAGTCATGGTTGCACCCGGTAAAAACAATGGGCGCACCCTAGGAAAGCCTACATGGCTTGTCAATTGATCTGACGCAGAACCGGCACTTTCCTACGCAGCGGTCATACTGATCATTCAAATTTCTGATCGAGGTCACGATGAATCTGCACTTCGAAGAACTCACTGGCATCAATGGCGCCCGTATCGGCATCGCCACCCTGGATGCTGAAAAATCCTTGAATGCCCTCTCCTTGCCGATGATCAACGCCCTGCGCGATCGTCTCGACGCCTGGGCCAGAGAACCGCAAATCGTCTGTGTATTGTTGCGTGGCAACGGCGCCAAGGCGTTTTGCGCCGGCGGCGAAGTGCGCAGCCTGGTAGAGGCCTGCCGCGCTCAACCAGGTGAAGTACCGCCCTTGGCGGCGCAATTTTTTGCCGCGGAGTACCGACTGGACTTCAACCTGCACACTTTTCCCAAGCCCTTGGTGTGCTGGGGCCATGGCTACGTGCTTGGCGGCGGCATGGGGTTGTTGCAAGGCGCGAATATTCGGATCGTCACACCGAGCACGCGCCTGGCGATGCCGGAAATCAGCATCGGCCTGTACCCGGATGTCGGCGCCAGTTGGTTCCTGTCGCGGCTGCCCGGCAAGCTTGGCCTGTTCCTGGGCCTGACGGGCGCCCATATGAATGCCCGGGATGCCATTGACCTGGGTCTGGCCGACCGTTTCCTGTTGGATGAACAACAGGACGATCTGATCGAAGGCCTGCTGCAACTCAATTGGCAGGAACAGACGCCCATGCAGCTCAACAGCTTGCTCAAGGCCTTGCAACAGGAAGCCGTCGCCCAGTTGCCCGAGGCGCAATGGCTACCGCGCCGGCAGAAAATCGACGAATGGCTGGATGTCAGCGATGTACGTTGCGCCTGGAAAACCCTCAGCCTGCTGGTGGACCATTCAGACCCATTGATCGCCCGGGCGGCCAAGACCATGACCGAAGGCTGCCCGCTGACTGCTCATCTGGTCTGGGAACAGATCGCCCGAGCCCGGCATTTGTCATTGGCAAGTGTGTTGCGCATGGAATACACCTTGAGCCTCAACTGCTGCCGACACCCTGAATTCAGCGAGGGCGTGCGGGCGCGGCTGATCGACAAAGACCACAAGCCCCGCTGGCACTGGCCGGACATCAACCATGTCCCCGCAGCAGCGGTCGAGGCGCATTTTCACAAGGCCTGGGAAGGGCGGCATCCGCTGGCGGATTTGTCTAATGAGTAAAGAACCTGGGTGACACTCTGTGAGAGCGACATCTGTGGGAGCAAAGCTTGCTCGCGATAGCGGTATGCCAGTCACCGGGAAGCTGACTGACCCCCTGTCATCGCGAGCAAGCTTTGCTCCCACAAGTGTTATCCCATCGGGTTTGTTACAGGCACAAAAAAGCGGCGCTCAATGCGCCGCTTTTTGCTGCCGACGAATCAGCGGTGGTTACGCCGTCCATCATGATCACCGCGTCCCCGATGATCACGTCCGCCTCGACCACGACGGTCGTCATTCCAGCCGCCCCGGTTATGGCCGTCCCAGCCGCCCCGGTGTGGATGAGACCGGTATGCCGTGCGCGGTGGCGAGTAATAGCGTGGACCGTGTTGGTAGTAGCGCGGCGCCGAGTAATAGCGTGGTGCCGGTTGGTAATAACGCGGTGCCGAGTAATACCGCGGAGCGTAATAGCCGCGCGGTGCCGAGTAGTAGCTCCCGCCACCGTAATAGACCGGCGCCGGTGAGGTGTAGACCTCGGAACGGTAGTAGCTTGAGCCTCCGTCGTAAGGAACACATGCCGAAAGTGTCAAACCCAGAAACGCAATGAGCAGAAGTCGTCGATACATGGCGGCCTCCTGGACCGCTAATGAGCCACATCAGCGACGCTGGCGGGCGGCAGTCATCTATTGGGTGACTGACGATTAATCTGACAGCGAAATCCGAATCTGGTGCGCCCCGGCAATAAGTTGAAACATGTGCCCCGTGCCTCATCCCGGTGCGATAAAGCACCACAACCATGCACAAACCCACTGGCGACGCCGCGCTGTTCTCCCCCCACCCGCTTTGGACCGGGCCTTTACGCTACTTGGCACGGCTCTCGCTTTAACAAACTCCGTGCAGGAGTCATCACAGGTTCGCGGCACCACAATTTGCAATGGCTGACTAGGGTTCCGGCTCGTCTCTGGCGAGTGGCTGGTCCGAGAGTTGGCGACCTCCAGTTGAGGTTACACGGCGGGACAAAAGCCCGGGAGACAAGCCACCGTTCGCGGTGCCGCGTTGCTCCTGTCCGCCCTTGATCAACTGGAGAACCACCATGCTCAAGCTTCGTCTTTGCGCCCTGCTCCTCGCTACGTTCTCGGCCCTCGTAAGCCCCTCGTCCCCTGCCGCGCAAAAAGACCATTTCAGCGTCTGCTGGACCATTTACGCCGGATGGATGCCCTGGGAGTACGCCGGCAGCCAAGGCATTGTCGATAAATGGGCGAAAAAATACGGCATCACCATCGATGTCGTGCAGCTCAACGACTACGTCGAATCCATCAACCAATACACCGCCGGTCAGTTCGACGGCTGCACCATGACCAACATGGACGCCCTGACCATTCCCGCCGCCGGCGGCGTGGACAGCACCGCGCTGATCGTCAGCGATTTTTCCAACGGCAATGACGGCATCGTGCTCAAGGGTGACGGCAAGAAAGTCGCCGACCTCAAGGGCATGGACGTCAACCTGGTGGAGCTGTCGGTCTCCCATTACCTGCTGGCCCGCGCCCTGGACTCGGTCGGTCTGACCGAAAAAGACCTCAAAGTCGTCAACACCTCCGATGCCGATATCTCCGCGGCCTTCAATACCGACCAGGTCAAGGCCGTCACCACCTGGAACCCGATGCTCTCGGACATCAAGGCCCAGCCCGGCGTGAGCGAGGTGTTCAATTCCAGCCAGATCCCGGGAGAGATCATGGACATGATGGTGGTCAACACCCAGACCCTGCAGGACAACCCGGCCCTGGGCAAAGCATTGACCGGTGCCTGGTTTGAAGTGGTGGCGCTGATGGATGCAAAAAACGCCGCCAGCAAGACCGCACTCGAACACATGGCCAAAGCCTCGGGCACCGATCTGGCCGGATTCCAGTCGCAGTTGGACACCACCAAGTTGTTCGCCACGCCCAAGGAGGCCCTGAGCTTCGCCACCAGTGAGCAACTGCCCGCCACCATGCGCAAGGTCGCCGAGTTTTCGTTCCAGCACGGTTTGCTCGGCGAAGGCGCCAAGGACACCGACGCGGTCGGCATGACGTTTGCCAATGGCGTGACCAGCGGCGACAAGGCCAACCTCAAACTGCGCTTTGACCCGACCTACGTGCAGTTGGCCGCCGACGCCAAGCTGTAAACCGGAGGAGCTGGCATGCGCCTGATCAACCGCTATCCGGATCGCCCCAGCCGCCTGTTGTTGGTGATCCTGCCCTTCGCGCTGGTGCTGTTCGCCTACTTTATGGGCTCGGCCGAACGGTTGACGGACAACCCCAACGACAAGCTGCTGCCCAGCGCGGTGCAGATGGCCGATGCGGTCAAACGCCTGGCCTTCACCGCTGACGTGCGCAGTGGCGATTACCTGCTCTGGCAAGACACCGCATCGAGCCTGCGCAGACTGGCAATCGGCCTGGGCATCAGCGCCTTGGCCGGCCTGTGCCTGGGCATCGCCGCCGGCACGCTGCCGCTGTTCGGCGCGCCGCTGTCGCCGTTGCTCACCGTGCTGTCGATGGTGCCACCCTTGGCGATCCTGCCCATTCTGTTCATCGTCTTCGGTCTGGGAGAATTGTCGAAGGTGATGCTGATCGTCATTGGCATCACCCCGTGTCTGGCCCGGGACCTGGAACAGCGCGCCCGGGAAATTCCGCCCGAGCTGCTGATCAAGGCCCAGACCCTCGGCGCTTCGACCTGGACCCTGATGCTGCGGGTGGTGCTGCCGCAATTGCTGCCACGCCTGTTGATTTCCCTGCGGCTGATGCTCGGTTCGGCCTGGCTGTTTCTGATCGCCGCCGAAGCCATCGCCTCCACCGATGGGCTGGGCTATCGGATTTTCCTGGTGCGCCGGTACCTGGCGATGGATGTGATCTTGCCGTACGTGGTGTGGATCACCTTGCTCGCCTGGCTGATGGACTGGGGTCTCAAGCACCTGACCCGGCGAGCGTTCCCCTGGTATGAGGGGGCGAAGGCATGAGCTTCATCAAGGTCAATAACGTCTGGCAGCAGTACGCCGATCAGGTGGTGCTCGAACGCTTGAACCTGAGCGTCGCCGAAGGCGAGTTCTGCACGCTGGTGGGGGCGTCGGGTTGTGGCAAATCGACCTTTCTGCGGCTGCTGTTGGGCCAGGAGCGCGCCAGTCGCGGGCAGATTCTGCTGGACGGTGAGCCTCTGGCTGGTGAGCCGGATGCCAGCCGTGGCGTGGTGTTCCAACGTTACTCAGTGTTCCCGCATCTGACGGTGCTGAACAACGTTGCCCTGGGCCTGGAACTGCCGCGCTCGCCGCTGCTGGGACGCCTGTTCGGCAGCGCCAAACGCCAGGCCCGTGAAGAGGCCGCGCATCTGCTGAACAAGGTCGGCCTCGGCCATGCACTGGACAAATACCCGGCGCAGTTGTCCGGGGGCATGCAACAGCGGCTGGCCATCGCCCAGGCGCTGATCATGAAACCCCGTGTCCTGCTGCTGGACGAACCCTTCGGCGCACTCGATCCCGGCATTCGCAAAGACATGCACGCCCTGTTGCTGGAGCTGTGGCGCGAAACCCGCTTGACGGTGTTCATGGTCACCCATGACCTGTCCGAAGGATTCAGCCTCGGCACCCGCCTGCTGGTGTTCGACAAGGTTCGCGTCGATCCCCATGCCCCCGGCGCCTATGGCGCGCGCATCACCTACGACATTCCACTGAACAGCGACCGCCGCACCGCCCGTGCCGCCGTCGACGCCCTGCCCGCCGAACTGGCCGGCGCATTGCGTATCGCTTGAAAGGAGTTTTCCCATGACCGATTCGACCCAATTGTTTCCTCCCTTCGCCGAAGAGCTGCTGCCCGGTGGCGGCCACCGTTCCTTCGTACTCAAGCGCGGTCAACTGCTGCGCCTGACCGATCTGCGCGGCGGGGCCAACGTGAGCCTGACGCTGCTCAATGCCAATGAGAAAACCGAGCGCCTGAACCTGCCCGACAGCCTCAAATGCCAACACACCGCCAAACTCACCACCGGCCATTGCCTGTACTCGGACATGGGCCGGGTGCTAGCGGCGATCACCGCCGACACGTGCGGTTGGAGCGATAGCCTAGGCGGTGTGCTCTGCGCCGAGGAAGTGGCTGAAAAATACGGCCAGGGCCGCTATCAGGAACTGCGTAACGGGTTCTTCCGCAACGGCACCGACAACCTGTTGGTGGAGCTGGGCAAATGGGGGTTGGGCCTGTCCGACCTGCTGATGACCCTCAACCTGTTCAGCCGGGTCGATGTCGATGAGGCCGGCAACTTTCACTTCGTTGAAGACCATTCCCAGGCCGGCGATTACATCGAGCTCTACGCACCGATGGATACCCTGGTGGTGCTGACTGCGCTGCAACACCCGATGGACCCGAACCCGCAATACGCCCCGCAACCGCTCAAGCTCAGCTGGATGAACGCCGAGCCCAGCGTGGCCGAGCACTGCCGCAACTCGCGCCCGGAAAACCAGCGCGGCTTCATCAACACCGACCGCCTGTTCGCCTGAGGATCGCTGCCATGTCACTTGCCATCGCCACCCTGCAAAAGCAGCCCGACGCCGCCATCTACCGCGCCACCATCCCCGCCGGGGAACCCTGGCTGGTGGAGGTCAAGGCCGGCCAGACCCTGCGCATCCTCGACCTGGAAGGCAACCAGGCGGTCGATACGCTGTTCTACAGCCTGGCCAATCCCAAGGAACGCTACGACGTGCAGCGCACCCTGCGCCGGCAGAACAGCGTGTACCTGAGCACCGGGAGCGTGCTGTATTCCAACCTCGGCCGGCCCATGCTGACCATCGTTGAAGACACCTGCGGGCGCCACGACACCCTCGGTGGCGCCTGCGCCCAGGAAAGCAACACCGTGCGCTACGCCCTGGAAAAACGCTACATGCACAGTTGCCGCGACAACTACCTGCGGGCCTGCGCCCACGACGGTCGTCTGGGCAAGGGCGACATCGGGCCGAACATCAACTTCTTCATGAACGTGCCGGTCACCGCCGACGGCGGCCTGACGTTCGAGGACGGGATTTCGGCGCCCGGCAAATACGTCGACCTGCGGGCCGAGATGGACGTGATCGTCCTGATCTCCAACTGCCCGCAACTGAACAACCCGTGCAACGCCTACAACCCCACGCCAGCGGAGCTTTTGATATGGAACTGAAACTCACCCGCCTGCGCCGCTGGCTGTTTGCCTTGTGCCAGAGCCGGTCGGGGCAGTGCATCAAATAAACACTGATTTCATGAACACCCTCAAACCCTTGTGGGAGCGAGCCTGCTCGCGATGGCAGCAGCACATCCAACACTGATGTAACTGACAGACCGCTATCGCGAGCAGGCTCGCTCCCACAGGGGAGTCGGGTGTTTGGAGGTTTCGCCACCAGGGACGACCCCGGCGGCCATCGAAAACTGCGGGACGGCCCGCATCCCAGTTCAGGCTGACAGTCATGCCTGAGGGGGTTACGCCATGTTCAAAAAAATCCTCATCGCCAACCGTGGCGCCATCGCCTGCCGGATCCTGCGGACCCTGCGCGAGCTGAAGGTCGAAGGCGTCGCGGTGTATTCCCAGGCCGATGCGGCCAGCTTGCATATCCTGCAGGCCGACGAAGCCCACTGCCTGGGCGAAGGTGCGGCGGTCGGTACGTATCTGGCGGTGGACAAGCTGCTGGCAATCGCCAAAAGCAGCGGCGCGACGGCGATCCATCCCGGCTACGGCTTTCTCTCGGAAAACGCCGCCTTCGCGCAGGCCTGCGAGGCCGCCGGCATCGCTTTCATCGGCCCGACGCCAGAGCAACTGCGTGTGTTCGGCCTCAAGCACACCGCCCGCGACCTGGCTCGCCGGCACGGCGTGCCACTGCTCGAAGGCAGCGAACTGCTCGACAGCCTCGACGCCGCGCTACTGGCCGCCAACCAGGTCGGCTATCCGGTCATGCTCAAAAGCACCGCTGGCGGCGGTGGCATCGGCATGCGTGTCTGTCGCAATGCCGCCGAGTTGAGCGAGTCATTCGAAGCGGTCAAGCGCTTGGGCCAGAACAACTTCAGCGATGCCGGCGTGTTCATCGAGAAGTACATCGAACGGGCTCGACATCTTGAGGTTCAGGTATTCGGCGATGGCCAGGGCCAGGTGATCGCACTGGGCGTGCGCGACTGCTCGGTGCAGCGGCGCAACCAGAAAGTCATCGAAGAAACCCCTGCGCCCAACTTGCCCGAAGGTATGGCCGAGGAGCTCTGCGCAGCAGCGATTCAACTGGCCCAGGCGGTCAACTACCGCAGCGCCGGCACCGTGGAGTTCGTGTTCGACAGTGACGCCGGGCGCTTTTACTTTCTGGAAGTGAACACCCGCTTGCAAGTGGAGCACGGCGTCACCGAACAAGTGTGGAACGTCGACCTGGTGCGCTGGATGGTGCAACTGGCCGCCGGGGACCTGCCGCCCCTGAGCGAGTTGAGCCAGGGGTTGCGAGCCCAGGGCCATGCGATTCAGGCGCGCGTGTATGCCGAGGATCCAGGCCGGGACTTCCAGCCGAGCCCGGGGCTGCTGACCGCTGTGCAATGGCCGCCAGCCGACGGCAAACAACTGCGCATCGACACCTGGGTCGAGGCCGGCTGCCAGATTCCACCCTACTTCGACCCGATGATCGCCAAAGTCATTCGTTGGGCGCCGACCCGTGAGCAGGCACGCCTGGGCTTGCATCAAGCGCTGAATGAAAGCCTGTTGTACGGCGTGGAAACCAACCGCGACTACCTGCAACAGATTCTCCTCGATGCACCCTTTGCCAGCGGCCAGCCCTGGACTCGCTGCCTTGAGGCGCTGGTCTATCGCGCCCACACTTTTGAAGTGCTCAGCCCCGGCACCCAGACCAGCATTCAGGACTACCCCGGCCGACTCGGCTATTGGGCGGTGGGTGTTCCGCCATCGGGACCGATGGACAGCCGCTCGCTGTGCCTGGGCAATCGCCTGCTGGGCAATGAAGAAGGCGCCGCGGCGCTGGAAATCACCATGAGCGGGCCGTTGCTGCGTTTCAACTGCGCTGCCAGGGTGGCCGTGACCGGCGCGGTCATTGCGCTGACCCTCGATGACGAAGCTGTGCCGATGAACACTGCCCTGTCGATTCCTGCCGGTTCCACGTTGGCGATCGGCACCATCGCCGGCGCCGGGGCGCGCAGTTACTTGTGCCTGCAAGGCGGCGTGCAAGTGCCGGATTACCTGGGCAGTAAAAGCACCTTCACCCTCGGCCAGTTCGGCGGCCATGGGGGGCGGGCCTTGTGTACCGGCGACGTGTTGCACCTGGCGCCCCTGGATGAGCGCGCGACCGTGGCGCACACGAGCGAACCCACTCTGGAGCTGCCCGACGTGCGCCAGATCCGCGTGATTTACGGCCCCCATGGCGCGCCGGAATACTTCACCGAGCGCTACATCCACACCTTCTTCGACACGGCCTGGGAAGTGCATTTCAACTCCAGCCGAACCGGCGTGCGCCTGATCGGGCCGAAACCCGAATGGGTACGCGCCGACGGCGGCGAGGCCGGACTGCACCCATCCAACATCCATGACAACCCGTATGCCATCGGCGCCGTGGACTTCACCGGCGACATGCCCGTCATCCTCGGGCCCGACGGCCCGAGCCTGGGTGGTTTCGTCTGCCCGGTGACGGTGATCGAGGCGGATCTTTGGCAACTGGGGCAACTGAAGGCCGGGGACAGGGTGCGGTTTGTGCCGGTGGACCTGAAGACCGCCCGCTCTCTGACCTTGGAATGGAATCAATGCGGGAGCGAGCCTGCTCGCGATGAAGTGGTTGCGGAGTCTGATCTGGCCCCATCGCGAGCAGGCTCGCTCCCACAGGGGTTTGGGTCGCCTGTGGTGTTGGATATCGGTCAGGACGATACCCGTCTGGTGGCGAGATTGGCCGGCGACACGCACCTGCTGCTGGAGATAGGCGCTCCCGAACTGGATCTGGTGCTGCGTTTTCGCGCCCATGCCTTGATGCAGGCGCTGGAGCACAAACAGTTGCCCGGCGTAATCGACCTCACGCCGGGCATTCGTTCGTTGCAAGTGCATTACCAACCCGAACAACTGCCGCTGGCCGAACTACTGCAGATCCTCAGCGGTGAATGGGACGCGGTGTGCGCCGCGCAGGATCTGCAGGTGCCATCACGCATCGTGCATCTGCCGCTGTCCTGGGACGATCCGGCCTGCCAGCTGGCCATCGAAAAATACATGACCACGGTGCGCAAGGACGCGCCCTGGTGCCCGAGCAATCTGGAGTTCATCCGCCGTATCAACGACCTGCCCAACCTCGACGCAGTGCAACGCACGGTGTTCGACGCCAGCTACCTGGTGATGGGCCTTGGGGATGTCTACCTCGGCGCGCCGGTCGCCACGCCACTGGACCCTCGGCATCGGCTGGTGACCACCAAATACAATCCGGCCCGCACCTGGACTGCGGAAAACTCGGTGGGCATCGGCGGCGCGTACATGTGTGTGTATGGCATGGAAGGCCCAGGTGGATATCAGTTCGTCGGGCGCACGTTGCAGATGTGGAATCGTTATCGCGAGGTCGCCGCATTCGACGGCAAACCCTGGCTGTTGCGGTTCTTCGACCAGATCCGCTTCTACCCGGTCAGCGCCGATGAACTGCTGCGCATCCGCCGGGACTTCCCGCTGGGCCGCTTCGACCTGAACATCGAACACGGTCAACTCAACCTTGCTGATTACCAGCGCTTCCTGGCGCAGGAGGCGGACAGCATCGCCGCGTTCCGAGCGCAGCAACAAGGCGCCTTCAATGCCGAGCGCGAGCGCTGGATCGCCAGTGGCCAGGCACACTTCGACAGCGAAGAACCGGCACCCGCGCCCAGCGAAGATTCGCTGCTGAGCGAAGATCAACTCAGTGTCGATAGCCACATCGCTGGCAATCTCTGGCAGGTCCAGGTGCAGGTGGATGCTCGGGTCAGCGCGGGTGACGTACTGGTGATTCTGGAGTCGATGAAGATGGAGATCCCACTCCTCGCCCCCGTGTCCGGAGTGGTGCGCCAGATTCGTGTACAGCCCGGCTCGGCGGTGCGCGCCGGACAACGTGTGGTGGTGCTGGAACGTGACTGAACTCAATCAAAGGATTAAT
Source organism: Pseudomonas sp. P105 (assembly GCF_032614175.1). Taxonomy (NCBI): domain Bacteria; kingdom Pseudomonadati; phylum Pseudomonadota; class Gammaproteobacteria; order Pseudomonadales; family Pseudomonadaceae; genus Pseudomonas; species Pseudomonas sp. P105. The sequence goes on along the minus strand of NZ_CP126693.1, from coordinate 1,538,330 downwards.
GCCATGACCCCGTCTTTACGCCTGGACGATTTGCGCGACGCCTACCGCAGCGGCGAACTTACACCTCGCAATTTACTGTTGAGCCTGCGGGAAAAAGCCGCGGCGCTGAACCCGGACTACCACCTGTTCATCCACCTGCTGACGCCCGAGGAGCTTGAACCTTACCTCGTCGCGCTGGAGGGCCAGGATCTGGAAAACCTGCCGCTGTATGGCGTGCCGTTCGCGATCAAGGACAACATCGACCTGGCAGGTATTCCCACCACGGCCGCCTGCCCGGCGTTCAGCTACGTGCCGCAACGTTCGGCCACCCTTGTCGAGCAGCTACTGGCCTTGGGCGCGATTCCTCTGGGCAAGACCAATCTCGACCAGTTCGCCACCGGGCTCAACGGCACCCGCTCGCCTTACGGTGCCTGTCGCAATAGCGTGCTGCCCGACTATCCGGCCGGCGGTTCAAGCGCCGGCTCATCACTGGCGGTGGCCCTGGGTGTGGCAAGTTTTGCCCTGGGCACCGATACCGCTGGTTCGGGTCGGGTGCCGGCGGCGCTGAACAATCTGCTGGGTTTGAAGGCCACCAAGGGATTGATTTCCACGGCGGGTGTGGTGCCGGCCTGTCGCACGCTGGACTGCGTCACGACCTTCACCGCAACGGCGCGGGAAGCCAGCCAGTTACTGGCGCTGACAGCCCGTCTCGACCCACGCGATGAGTACAGCCGCCGCAATCCGATGTGGAACGACGGCTCTGCGTTCGGCGCGCCACGCAGCTTTCGCTTCGGCGTGCCTCGTCGGCAAGACCTGGCTTTTTTCGGCTGCCATGAAGGTCCACGACTGTTTCAAGCGGCCATCGAGCGCCTCAAGGGCCTGGGCGGCGAAGCGGTGGAACTGGACCTGTCCCCATTTCTGGAAGCCGCCCGGCTCCTTTATGAAGGGCCTTGGGTGGCTGAGCGCTACAGCGTTGCCGGGGAGTTGATGGAGCGCGAGCCCGACGCCGTACTGCCAGTTATCCGCGCCGTATTGGCGAAAGCGCCTACCGTGGATGGCGTACAAACCTTCCGTGCCCAGTACCGTTTGCAAGCGCTCAAAGCCCAATGCGATCGCACCATGGAAACGCTCGATTGCGTCCTCACCCCGACCATCGGTCGCCCGGTGACCCTCGCCGAACTGGCCGCCGAACCGGTGCTGCGCAACTCGGAGCTGGGTTACTACACCAACTTCATGAACCTGCTGGACTACGCTGCCGTCGCTGTTCCCAGCGCATTCATGGCTAACGGCTTGCCTTGGGGCGTGACGCTGTTCGGTCGGGCCTTCACCGATCAATACCTGTTAAGCGTCGCCGACGCCTTGCAGCGCCAACAAGCGCCGGCCGTGCCAGCGCCGGCCAACCCGGCTCGCCATGACCGGGCGCGGCTGGTGGTGTGCGGGGCGCATCTGGACGGTTTGGCACTGAACTGGCAGCTCCAGCAACGCGGAGCCCGTCTGGTCGAGGCCACCCACAGCTCAGCCGATTACCGTCTCTACGCACTGGCCGGTGGCCCGCCTCTGCGTCCCGGCATGCTGCGGGTCAGTGAAGGCGGCGTGGCCATCGAGGTGGAGGTTTGGGAATTGCCGAGCAGTGAACTCGGTTCGTTCCTGACCGGCATCCCCGCGCCGCTTGGGCTGGGCAAGGTACAACTGGCCGACGGCCGCTGGGAAAGCGGATTCATTTGTGAGCCGTATGGTTTGACGGACGCGCAGGACATCAGCCATTTGGGGGGATGGCGGGCTTATTTAGATAGTCTGAAACAGTTGTGATTGTGTGGCGAGGGAGCTTGCTCCCGCTCGGCTGCGAAGCAGACGCTTTTGCGGCCGCTGCACTTCGGTAAATCCCTCGCCACCCTTTACAAACCTGCAAATCCGAGCACCTTTTCCTACAAGGCCACTAAACTGATTTCATTGGGTCTGCGCCAAGGAAATCGCCATGTCGCTCCGTTCGCCGTTGTATTCCCAGCGCAAGCCGCTCCTGCTCGTGGCGGGGCTGCTAGGTGCAGGCTTTCTGATCATTTCATTGTTGGGCTACCACGCTGCCAACACTTCGGTACGGGACCACACGCTCAGGACGCTGTACCTGAACCTGCTGATCGGCCTGATCGTGACGCTGGCGGTGTTGGCAATCCTCTATCAATTGATCAGCAGCTACCAACGCCGCATCGACGCCCAGGCGACCCTCGACAGCCTGACGGAACTTCCCAACCGCCGTGGCTTCGACCTGTTGGCGGCACAAGCCCTGCACGAAGCCCAACGTGAACCCCAACCCCTGGCGGCGCTGCTGCTGGAACTGGACGAGTTCAAGCGACTGGACTCCACCCATGGTCACATCGCCAGCGACCAGTTGTTGACCGGGTTCGCTCGCGACTTGACCGACAGCCTGCGGCATTCGGACATCGTGTGCCGCTGGAGTGGCGAGACGTTTATCGTGCTGCTCAAGGACACCGACGGGCAGAACGGTCTGAAGATCGCCGAGAAAATTCGTCAACGGATCGAACAACAACGTTATTTCTGCAGTGGCAAAGAGCTGCGGGTCACCGTCAGCATCGGCCTCACCACCTTGCAGGACGAAGATACCTTGCACAGCTTGCTGTCGCGGACCGATCATGCGCTGCAACGCGCCCGGCAAACCGGGAACAACCGAACCTGTGTACAGATGCCTCACTCCAGCTATGAATAAACCTGACCTGTGCCCGGCCTGTGGCGCCAGCAATGACTGCACCCTGGCCGACCCGCGAACCGCCGACCGCGCCTGCTGGTGTTACGGCGTGAGCATCGACCCGGCCGTGCTTGAAGCATTGCCGGCCGAGCTGCGAGACCGGTCCTGCCTGTGCCCACGTTGCGCCCAGGTCGAAGCCCAGTTGCGGGCCAAGCCGCAGCCGATCGCGTAAGATGCCCGCCCTTCGCTCTCTTGCCTGACCTGCCCCATGCGCCTTGACCGCTTCCTCAGTAATCTGCCGCGTTTCAATCGCCAACAAGTCCGGTTGTTGTTGGTGGCACGCCGGGTGCGGATCGACGGGCAGATCATCAGCGACCCTCATGCGCAGGTGCGCGAATTCAGCCGGGTCGAAGTCGATGAACAGGTGCTGCAAGCCGGTCGCCCACCCCGGTATTTCATGCTGCACAAACCGCCCGGTTGCGTCAGCGCCACCCGCGACCCGCAGCACCCCACCGTGCTGGACCTGCTGGACGAGCCAGACAAGGACGACCTGCACATCGCCGGGCGGCTGGACTTCAACACCACAGGGCTGATGCTGATCACCAATGACGGCAGTTGGTCACGGCGCCTGACCCAACCGCAGACCAAACTGCCCAAGGTCTATTACGTCGAGACCGAGCAACTCATCACCGCCGAATACGCCGTCACCTTCGCACGCGGGCTGTACTTCGCTTTCGAAAACCTCACCACCCAGCCTGCGGAACTGCTACTGCTGGGGCCAAGATCGGCGCGACTGAGCATCGTTGAAGGCCGCTATCACCAGGTCAAACGCATGTTCGGCCACTTCGACAACAAGGTGTTGCGCCTGCACCGTGAACGCATGGGACCGCTGCTGCTGGACGCCGAGCTTGAGCCAGGCCAATACCGTGCCCTGAGCCCTGAAGAGATCCAGCTGATCTGATCGTATGACCGCTCGGCAGAAGTGTCGGGCAATTTTCAAACAACACTTGCGCGACGGCCGGTCCACTGCTTGAATCAAACCGTCGGCCGAAATGTGACCGATGAGTCACCACATACTTCCAAGAAACTTTTTGCCGGCCGGAGCCTCCTCGGGTTCCTTCTTAACTCCGGCAAACTGCCCGCCATAACAATACCCGTCGACCGGCTTTCGTGGATCGACATGGGCCTTATCTTTCAGGCGTATGCCTACCTGTCACATTGCTCGTGCAATCTCATTGCGCGCATACCCGCTTGCCAGGAGTCTTATGACATGAGGCCAGAAATCGCTGTGCTGGATATACAGGGTCAGTATCGGGTTTACACGGAGTTCTATCGCGCAGACGCCGCGCAAAAGACCATCATCCTGGTCAACGGCTCGATGGCCACCACCGCGTCGTTTGCACAGACCGCCAAAAACCTCTACCCGCAATTCAACGTCGTGCTGTACGACCAACCCTATGCGGGCAAGTCCAAGCCCCACAACCGCCATGAAAAAATGCTGACCAAAGAGATCGAAGGCCAGATCCTCCTGGAGTTGATCGATCACTTTGCCGCAGAGCATGTGCTGTCTTTTTCCTGGGGCGGCGCCGCCACCCTCACCGCCTTGGCCCAGCGTCCACGGCGCATCGAAAAAGCGGTGATCAGCTCGTTCTCCCCAGTGCTCAATGCACCGATGCGCGACTACCTGGAACGCGGCGTGGATTACCTGGGCAGCCTGGACGGCGACCGCGTGGGACACCTGGTCAACAGCACCATCGGCAAACACTTGCCGCCGCTGTTCAAGCGCTTCAACTATCGCCACGTCAGCAGCCTGGCCGAGCACGAATATGGGCAGATGCATTTCCACATCAACGACGTGCTCCACAGCGACCGGTTGTGCTACGTCAACGCGGCGAAAAAAATCAACGTGCCGGTGCTGTTCCTGAACGGCGAATGGGACGAATACACCTCAGCCAGCGATGCCAAGGTCTTCGCCGACCACGTGCAACACAGCACCTTCAGCACGCTGCAAGCCACGGGGCATTTCCTGGACATGGAACACAAAGCCGCCTGCCGCGACAGCCGTGATGCCCTGCTGGGTTTCCTCAAGCAGCCCCATCAAGAAAGCCGGCCGCGCTACAACTACGTGCAGGACTACCATGCCCTGGCTATGTGAAACCGAGTCCTCGCGAGCAAGCCCCGCTCTGCCCCAACAGACACGGGGCTTGCCCGCGAACGACCGCTCTGGTTTGAGGTTTGCGTAGACGCATCACCGCTGCGCCCGTAAAGAAAAACTTCAAATCCGCGCCCACATCTGGTACAAAGTCAGCCGCTCTGAGCGGGTGTCGTATAATGGCATTACTCCAGCTTCCCAAGCTGATAACGAGGGTTCTTATAGGATTACCCGTTTTGTGAACAAAGAAACACGCTTAAAGCGGGTATAGTTTAGTGGCAAAACGAAAGCTTCCCAAGCTTTAGTTGAGGGTTCGATTCCCTCTACCCGCTCCACTCCAAGCCCCGTATCTCGCGGGCTCCAGCATTCCCCCACCACCAAATTTGCCCCCAGTCACAACCGATCCCGACTTGTGAACAAGAAGCCCTTTTTCCTCTTTCCTAGCCGTAAAACCACGCAGGTTTGTGATTAAGAGTGCCCCCCCGTAAATCCATAGCCACAACTCATTTCCGCTCACCAATCCCTCAATCAGCCCCTCCTAAGGGATGCCACTACACTTGCGCCTCCCGTGCTCCGACGCCTCATTCAGTGCATAGCTCAAGACTATGAGTTGCTTTCGAGCTTCTTGGGCTCAATCGTGAGATTGCAGCAGCTAATGGATCGTCTCAGGAATCCTGCGCCGCTTTCCGCAGCCCACGCAGATCGATAAACTGGCGTGATGCATCGTACAAACCTGGTTCGCCCAGGCCTCTTAAAGATGATCACGGATGACAGCAGATGCCTTCTTTGCGCCCCTCACAATACGCCATGCAACAGCGCACCGACGGTGGCCCATTTCTTCGTTTCGACTTAGAAGACGCCATGATTCTGACCGAGGAGGAGCTTGAGGCCATTGAATCAGACAGCGAGTATGAATCGATAAGTGAAGAGGTCTATGGGATCTCTCGGGTCTATTACAGCGACGTAGCCTTACCTGACGATGCGCCTGGATGGCACCTAATCCTAAAGATCGCTGCAGATTACCTAACTCTTTATCCCATCATCACTCGGTCGGGACATCCTGAGTACGCTCAGCCCAAATACGACACCATCACGTCAATCATAATCACTAGGCCCGTTTACCAGCCTTATGTTCATCCGTCCGACCAATACGCTGTCGACGAACTACTTAACGGCCTGCCTGCTGGCCTGTCGAAGGATTGGCGCTACGGTCTCGGGTTTCACTACGAATACCGGTACATACTTCAAGCACTGGGCGGATTGGAAGGTGTAGACACCCTTATCCTTCACGGCGGAAGTGGTCACAACGACGCAAAGATCAAAGGCAACGAGTTTTACCTGGGAATTAATCGGCTTGAGCAGTTGAAGAAAAGCTTGGATCGTCTGACCCAACGTCACCAACGGGAGACTGCAGCAGACAAAAAGCTCGTTTGCTACACAAGCTTGCTTCACCAATCGGCACCAGAGTTGTACCCACCCCGCGCCCGGAAATTAGCGCCGGATATGCTGGCCGACCTCGTTTCACTTGGTTCGGCGTCCCCTAAGCTTTCTCCGAAAGATCAGCAACAAATAACAAAGCTTGCGCAACAGAGTGTCCCATCTTTGGCGAAATCCGAGCCTCGCACCCTGTACAGCCTCAAGGCAGAAATCGAGCTCGTCACACTTGGCGAGCTCATCGAGGTTTATCGGAAGATGATGGATAACAATGCCAGTGAATCCAAATGGCAGACCTTCCTCAGCGAAAATCCATTTGTGCTAGACATGGCGTTTGGGTATCCCGTAAAGAAAATCGCAGATCAGCCCTATGTAGGTGGAAAGAGCTTCCATGGTCAAGGCGGCCAATATTCTGACTTCCTCATGGCAGCGAAGGCCACTGGGAATCTCGCCCTGATAGAAATCAAGCATCCCCAGCATGACCTGCTCGGAAAACCCTACCGAAAGACCTTTCCCCCGTCCTACGAGCTTAGCGGTTCAGTCGCCCAGATCATCAGCCAGCGCAGCCATGTGCAGCGAGAGATTTACGGCTTGGCGTATGACCTCGAAGAGCGCGTTCACGCCCATGCGGTTGCAGCCATCGTGATTATTGGGCGCACCCCAAACGAAGAAAATAAACAGCGCGCCTTTGAGCAATATCGGAACGGTCTGAAGGACGTTTTGGTGGTGACGTTCGATGAACTGCAGGTTCGACTCGAAAGCATTCATCAAGCCCTGATGCCGAAACCCCAAGATGCCCCTGAGCCAACTGAGGACGAAGACTTACCCTTCTGAATTTGCTCGATATTGGCCTTACATCGAATCGCCTATCATCCGTAACGCCGAAAATGATCGTGAATATCTGGACGAACCTTCAGAGCCAAGGTCATCACAGCCATTGATTGACTAAGAAGTGCATCGTCCCTTTCAGAGCCTTCGACGAAATTGGCATGGCCGGCACCGCCATCTTGATACTTAGCGCCATGAACGAGATTGTTCCTCACTCGGCGGATAGCGAGAAATAAATCCAACGTGCGTTCCACAGCATTTGTATCTTTCCACCCAAGCATCCCATCATCGAGCTTCACTTGTTTTTTGGGAGGATTGGCAACTAGGACAGGAGCAATTTCTAGGGCGATGACATCAACCAGAAATCCCTGGCCAAGATCTCGGGCAAATTTATCCCAATCAGGGCTCACTCCATTATCGTCGCCAATTGCATAGGTACCAGATCGCTTAAGTGCGCATTCGAATCTTGAGAAAACGACGAAAAAGTCTACTGCCAGCTTCGGCAGCTCTGCCCTGAGAGCCTCTTCAACCAAGTCCATATTTACTCCAGAAAATCCGTTAATCCTGCGCAGGCATCGAGTGTTGCATCAATCTGCACCCACATTGGCCGCAGGTAGGAAAACGTGATGTGTAATACCTGCAAATTCAGACTCAGCACGCTCCTAGCCTAGAGGAAGCTCTCCCCGCCAGCGGGCTACCAAGCGCTTTTAGGTACTTGCCCAAATCCTGGAAGCCCGCCTCGTGCAATACTCGAGCGACCTTCGCCGAGCGCTTCTCAGATTTAGGCAAGAAGATCGCACATTGCTCGGTGTAAGGGCGTGGTAGAGCTTTCCAATAGTAGGTGGCCTCAAAGTTTTGCATGGCCTTGTGGAAACCTAATTGGTGGTCGGTTTTCCAGGACATCACAAAAATCTCGAAGTCGCGGCGAAGGCTTGCCACGGCTACTTGGTTGATACCGTACGTTACGTATCTGCCGGACAAAGGCACTTTGATCTCAAGGCTCTTCGCTATGTACTTGGCTGCTGCGAAGTGATGAGAGCCACCACTGTTGATGAGGAAAACCCTCCCATCCCATTCCCACGTAGCGAAATGGTCAGTGGTCTTCTCTCGAGAAATGATGCGGATCTCATCCCAGCGGAGGTTTTCTTCGAGCTTCTCCTTCGTGACAGGGTTGATCATTTCCTGAGAATTTCGCTCAACCATGGCGTCCGTACTCTTGAACTTGTGCAATTCGGACTTCGACCCCGAGAAACCATCAATCTCCTGGATCTCGCATCTCAATTGCTCCTGCTCAATGACAGTGCCGAGATTCAGCAGATCCTCGCGCACGATGCTTATGCTGCCATAGTTGTGATACGCGCCTGGGCAACGCGTCCAGCCACTGAGACGCCGACGGTGAAAATGATCTTCACTCAGTAGGTTTCCAAAATCATTCCAACGAACGATCTCGAATGCACCGATACCCTTTTCATGCTCAACGAGGTGTCTGTTCAACCCGCTGTCTTCGCGCACGAGGTTGATCAGTGAGGCCGGATAACCTAAGTCCTCAAGCAGAGAATTTCGAAGAAATTTTACAGCCTTCCTTAGCATTACAAGCTCCTGTGTCGTTGCGAGTGAAGCGGCGATGGAGTCAAGAGTGCAGAAAAAGGCATCACAAAACCAGCGGATAACAATCAGCGTTCCCATCACCCTACGAGCTTTACAAATCAAAAAATACGCCAATGATGGCTAAACTCCATCATAGTGGTTGGAGCACTGAGATGGCTCAGCTAGAGTTCCGTCATCTATCAGCCTGGCGCGTAGTCGCTGAGCAGTCATCAGGGAAGAGACCATGCAAATTCAGCATCTGGAAATCGCGAACTTCCGCAAGCTCCTGTCTGTACGAATCGACCTCGCGTCTGAGACTACCCTCCTCGTTGGAGCCAACAACAGTGGCAAATCCTCTGCCATGTTGGCCTTACGCAAGTTCCTATTGTCGAAAGCATCGGTTTTCAGACTGCAGGATCTGACTCTGAGCCATCTCGCCACAATCGATTCGATTGGAGAAGCTTGGGAGGGTGCAGATAGTAGCTTTCCAATCCCCGTGGCAAACGACTGGGCTGACTGGTTGCCAACGCTGGATGTATGGCTCGAAGCATCTCAGGGTGAGCTTCACCACATCCGCGACCTCATTCCTAACTTCACGTGGAAAGGCGGCCATGTAGGCATGCGGTTCCGCTTGGAACCGGATGAAATGACAACGCTGTTTGTTGATTACCGCAAAGAGCGGGAGCGTGTGAAGCTGCTTCAGCAAGAAATTCAGAAACAGGCCGCTCAAGGTACGGAACCACCGTCGCTTCCGCTCTGGCCGCAGAGCTTGCATGACTACCTGAATCGACGAATTGGTAGAACTTTCAAGATTCGATGGTACCGCCTTGATCCAGGCCAGCTCCAAGCCCCCGATCCGGTAACTCGTAAAGCGAACCAGCAAGCGCTCGCGGCCACTGCAACGCCACTTGAGCGCAACCCCCTTACTGACCTGATTCGAATCCATGAGATCAATGCTCAACGCGGCTTCGGTGATAGCGCTGACGAGGGCGTCTTGGAAGGAGGACATGGCTCGGGCAGGAAACTCTCGGAGCAACTACGAGCGTACTACAGCAGACACCTTGATCCAGGTGATAGCCCAGATGTTTCAGATTTGGAGGCACTCAGAGCAATCGAGGCCGCTCAAACTGCCTTTGACACACGCTTGAGCACGAGCTTCGCGCCAGCGCTACAGGAAGTGGCTGGCTTGGGATATCCGAATAACTCCGATCCGTCCATCCGAGTAGCCACTCGCCTCGCCCCTACGGACGGGATGAACCATGAAGCCGCTGTGCTGTTTGAACTGGACTCCGTCGGAGGAGCTCCTGGAGCGCCGCCTCTCAGGCTTCCCGAGACGTCCAACGGACTGGGATATCAAAATCTCATCTCGATGATATTCCGATTGATGGCGTTTCGAGATGAATGGCTGAAGAAGTACAGGAGTCCTGAAGAGCAAAGCGCAACAGGTGTTGAGCCTATCCACTTAGTTCTCATCGAGGAACCGGAGGCTCACCTGCACGTCCAGGTTCAGCAAGCATTCATAAAACACGCCTACCATGTACTGTGCAGCGACCCACTGTTAGAAAAGTACTCAAATCTCAGAACACAGCTAGTAGTCAGTTCACACTCCAGCCATGTGGCTCATGAGATTGACTACGAAAACCTAAGGTACTTCCGCAGACTCCCCTCTGGCATGGCCGGGGTACCAATTCCGGTCTCTACTGTGTCGAACCTTAGTACCGTCTTCGGCAAGCCAAATCAAACAAAGGAATTTGTTACCCGTTACCTTCGCGCCCAACATGCCGACCTATTTTTTGCGGATGCGGTGATTCTGGTCGAGGGAGCTGCTGAACGCATGATGCTTCCTCATTTTTTGAGGCAGCACTTCCGCTTTCTTGACCAGTGCTACATCACCATCCTGGACATCGGGGGAAGCCACGCGCATCGTCTCCGGCCACTGATTGATGCATTAGGCATTGTCACTCTGGTGATAACCGACTTGGACGCAGGAATCCTTCAGGTAGGCAAACCTGTCGAGCGGAAAAAAGGCCAATCCACTAACAACCCAACAGTGCGTCATTGGATGCGAGCAGCAGGCCTTGGTCATGATGTGGATTCACTACTGGATCTGCCCTTCGACAGTAAAGCTCAACAAATTGACGATCTGTTTTCGATCAGGATCGCTTATCAAACGCCCATTACCATCCGCCTACCCAAAACCGGGATGGACGTCGAAGCATTACCAAACACGTTTGAAGATAGCCTCGTGCTGAGCAACACCGAGCATTTTGCAGGCAAGGCGGGACGCGGGCTGACGCGATCCTTTGCGAAGGCGCTACGCGAAGCCGAGACATCCCTCGACCTTGGCACAGGGCTGTTCACCAAACTTAAGGATGGTGATAAGGCTGAGTTTGCCCTGCACGTTCTCGGCGACTCAAATTTTACCCAACTGACCGTCCCGACCTATATCCATGAAGGCCTGACGTGGCTGCAGTCCAAGCTCGAAAGAAAAAGCAAAGAGCTCTTGGTCATTCCATCAGCGATTGTCGAGGTGACGCCATGAGCACCCAGCCAGAAGTTTCGATGGATGATGTTCCTGATGCCGACCAGGTTATTCAGGACTGTCTGAATCTCGACCATCCGAAGAGTTTTTTCCTATACGCCGGTGCTGGCTCTGGAAAAACCCATTCGTTAGTCGAGGCCGTGAAAAATCTAAAGAACAGGGAGCGGCAACGACTGACATTTGAAGGACGTCAAATCGCGATCATCACCTATACCAATGCGGCGTCCGAAGAAATTTCCCGCCGTCTTGAACACGATCCTCTAGTGATTGTGTCAACCATCCACGCTTTCTCTTGGAGGATGATTCAGGGCTTCAATGACGACATTCGCGAGTGGCTTCGAGTAAAGCTGACCAAAGACATTGGAGAACTGGATGAACGGCTTGGGAAGGCCCAACGGCAGAACAAGACATTTCTAGCAAACCAAGCCTCGAGAGATAGCAAAGCTCGACGGCTCGATTCGCTGGGTGAGATAACGACATTCACTTACAGCCCTACTGGTGAAAACCGAGGTAGGCAGGCTCTGAATCACAGTGAAGTCATCCAAATGGCGGCTGAGTTTATTCAACAGACGCCACTGCTGAACGTTATGGCAGATCTGCACCCGGTACTTTTGATCGATGAGAGCCAAGATACCTACGGGCCACTCATGGACGCTTTTCTGCGAGCACAATCCCTCATCCCTGACCGGTTCTGTCTCGGGCTTCTCGGCGATACCATGCAGCGCATCTACACCGATGGGAAGGTGCGCTTGGAAGACGCGATCCCTCGAGACTGGGCCGTGCCCGAAAAACGTGTGAACCGTCGCTGCCCCACACGAGTCGTTGATCTTATCAACGTAATACGTGCGGGCGGAGACAGACACCAGCAAACGCCAAAGCCGGGCGCTATAGAGGGCACGGTTCGAATGTTTTGCACCCAGCAGGCACCAGGTCAAGGTTTCGAATTAGAGGAAGACATAGCCCAGCGCATGGCAGCCATCACCGGCGATGCTCAGTGGGCAGCTGGTAAGGATGGAAGGAAGACCCTCATCCTTGAACACAAGATGGCTGGACGTCGAATGGGGTTCGAGGGTGTGTTTACACCGCTGTCTAGGGTGGAGCACCTACGAACGGGGCTACTGGACGGAACACTGCCGATCTTGAAACTGTTTTTCGAAAGACTGGCCCCAATTCTTCAAGCTGCCAAGACGAACGACTTCAGTCTTATGGAAGCTGTGCGGCTACAGTCTCCACTTCTCGACCCTAAATCCATGAAGGAGGCACCTGACCAGTTAGCCTTGCTTAAGAAAGCGGGAGACGCTAGTGAATCGCTTTGTGAGCTGTTCAATGACAACGATCCCCTGATAGGAGACGTCGCTCACGTGCTGCATCAAACAGGCCTTCTAGATCTCCCTGACCGACTTGTAGCCGCTCTACGGCTGGGCGCTACGACTGATGACCCTCCCGAGACATCGGATCGTGATGCATTAGAAACCCATGCGTACCAGGTTCTACTTGGGCGTCCCTTCTCGGAAATGGCTGCGTTCGCTGGCTATACCGAGGGGCTATCTCCCTTCGACACGCACCAAGGTGTGAAGGGGCTGGAGTTCCCCAGAGTCATGGTCATCCTCAATGACGAAGAAGCAGGTGGCTTCCTTTTCAGTTACGACAAGCTCTTGGGCATCAAGCCAGCTTCTGACAGCGACATAAAAAATCAACGTGAGGGCAAAGATGATTCCTTGGCTCGCACTCGTCGCCTGCTGTATGTCACTTGCAGTCGGGCCGAAGAAAGTCTCGCAATTGTGGTTTACACCGCTCAACCTGAGATAGCTAAACAACGAGTGACCGAGGCTGGTTGGCTCAAGCCTGAAGAGATCGATCTTCTGTGAGCTGCCATAGTAGTGACTTCTCGAGGCAGATTGTTAAAGAGCCAGGTGCGCCCCGGATTCTCTAGACACCTTGCAAGCTCATTGCGTAACGCTTTTCAAACTCTACCGGTGACAGTTGATTGTTGAAACCATGCCGGCGTTTTGCGTTGTAGAACATCTCGATGTAATCAAACACATCACTGCGAGCATCTTCCCGCGTGGTGTAGATTTTCCGCTTGATCCGTTCCCGCTTTAGAAGCTGGAAAAAGCTCTCGGCCACGGCGTTGTCATGACAGTTGCAATGGATCACTCACATGAATCCTACGGACGATGCACATATTGCTCACCTGTGAACATAGAGAATTTCGTATAGGCGAGACCTGCAAGGCACGTAAATCAATGGCTTGCCTGCATAAGCCACCTACACACCTACACACCTACACACCTACACACCTACACACCTACACAGATTGGTGTCGGATCTGTCCTATAAGAGTTCGATTCCCTTCACCCGCTCCAATCGAATTCTGGTCTCACGTCGCGTGGTTTTGGCGGGGGATATTAAAAAACCGGCTCTTGGTGGCCGGTTTTTTTTCGTCCGCAGTTTGTTGGGCTCCGCCCTTAAAGCACAGTGCTTGCAGTAATACCGACCCAGGATGAGCGAAGAAAACTCGACCTGTTTAATTTTCGTAAACACATCCGGCGAAGACACGTTTAAATACATTCCACGTTACGCCCTAGAGGCTACGAGACCTTGCGTCCTTACTTACGCGTGCGTCAGAATCCGCCGGCTTGTGCGCTTTACCCCCGGCCTCTATCGTTTACCTGCCACTGCCCATCAGTGGTCGGGTTTAGTAGCCCGGATGGTGTTAGTAAGGTGCATGAGCACCATTCAGTCAGGTATTTCTATTCCTGCACTTGATGGTGGTTGTGCGCAGGGCGCCCCTGGGCGCGCCGGCATTGCTAATTCCACCGGTCTACTAACCTGCGCACAGCCGCCACCCTTCTTTTAGTAGAGAACGGTTGCGGCCCCAACTCTGGAATTAGACATATGTTCAAGGTTACCCCCAACCCCCCGGATATCGATTCGGTACTCTACGGCGACTCTCTCGACCCTGAAAAGTTGAAAGAGGCGGCAGACCGCGCACTCAAGCACTACCTGAACCCGGGGGCGCCGAAAACGCAGATACGGCCCCGCAAGCCCAGTACGATCTTCACCATCGACGCAGCGGTGGATGACGAAACGTTGCTCGTTGAGGCGTGCGAATCCTTGGCATCCGCCAGCGTGATGGTCAGCGACCTCACCGACTTGACGGACGGCCCACGACGCCAAACGATGCTGGTGTTGCAACGGGTCATCATGTTGGGTGAGTTAGCGGTCAATCGAGTACTGGATAACCACAAGCCTGGCTAATCGCCAGGGATTGTTGTGGGGGCACTTGCGCCCCCCAACAGTCATTCAGTCCAACAACGAAGCCTGTTTGAGCAATTCGAAAAGCCCTTCAGGAACTAGCGCAGACGTAGCGGTGAAGCTGGAACCCAGGCACCACGTGGCTTTGAACGAATCACCATTGGTTTCATGACCGTCTAACCAAGATCGCTCATAGACGTCTACATCATCAAACCTTGCATCGTAGACCTGGACTATTTCGTGTCCTGGCTTGCCTGCGTAGGTGAAAATGCTTTCCAAAGTGCCAATCAATCGAACATCACTGATCGAAAGAGCCAGTTCTTCTTGCACTTCACGGACGATGGCATCGATACCTCGTTCGCCGAACTCAATGCCGCCGCCAATAGGGCGAAAAAGGGTTCGCTGTTCAACGGAGTCATAGAATTGGTTAACCAGTATTTTTCCGTGATGATGAAAGATACAGAGCGCGAGGGCACGAATGCGTGGTTCTGACATGAGTAAAATTCCCTTTTGACTTGATGAGCTGACGGCACTGGATTCCCCCAACATGACGCATGAAATCCAGTAGCAGTGAGATCGCGACCCACAATACTCAATGTGCGAACAGACATTCTAAGCGGAGCCTGGCTGCCAATTATGAGGAAGCAGCTCGCCCATTTCACTTGTCCCCGTGTGTGAGCGCGAAATCAATCGCTGGCTCGAACTGGCCGACAAAGCCAGTGGCTGATCAGCGTCACAACACCCACCACCAGCCCCGCCAGCAACGCGCCACCCGCCGCAGGTTGCGCGCAGCAGGCACCTCAAAGCGTCGATAGGCTGGTGAGCGGTAGTATGACGGGCGGACGGTTTGCCGATTTCCCTCTGCTATATAGTTTGTCCGACGATGGCTGTCCGGCGCGAAAGGCCGTAATCGGCCATAGCGGACAGTCAGCAACATCAGTGTGATCAGTTCCCGACTTCTACGAGTGCTGCCAGCATGTGGACAGCCAGCTCGTTAGTCAGGACCGATTGCAATCTGGATATCTTCCCCACGTGCACACATACTCCCAGAGCAGCTTTCGCTCTAAGTGCTTGATGTAGGCGGTGGTGTAAGGTTGGCCCATGTCGACAGGACAGGCCGAAACCCAAAGGTGCTCAAGTGGCGTGGTTTCGAGAAGTGTCAACCTAAAAGTATTGCCTCCAGAATGTCCGGGACGTTCGCTGAACGCTGACGTGTTGAATTGACGCAACCTGTCAGCCAGTGTCTGGCCTGTCGTCTCGCCAATGTAGATGATGAAATCGTTGTTTACCCGGTAGTTGTCAGGTTTCTTTTTACTGCGGGCGATGAAGTACACACCCGGCAGATTCTTTCCTTCGAGTTCTGTCCGCTCAGACCAAGGACGCCAATCACAAAACCCTACCTCGCCCACCATAATCTGGCCCTCCCCGAAAAACTGTCTTTTTTAACATCATCGGCACATCAAAGGGAGATTTGCTTTTCCGCGTAAATGGCCGCTTTTGGCCGTTTTCCGCCTTTCGCCACCGGCAGCAATGGGTCGATATCTGCCGCTTGCGTGCGCACAGTCCGCACATCAAGATCCCTAGCAACTCAGAAGCTTCGTACCCAATCAGGGAGGACTGACCGCAATGGAGATTCAACGAGTTACGCACATGCCGTCACAAATTTCTGCCCTTGAGAAAGAGGCTGTGGCAGAAGGTTTCAGGTTTATCACCCGGCTGACTTCGGAATGGCATTCAGGCACCAATTGCTTCGATGCGCCAGGCGAATGCCTAATGGCAGCGTATCTAGACCGACAACTGGTGGGCGTTGGAGGTCTGTCTGTTGATCCGTTCACGCATACCCGCACAGGAAGGCTGCGGCGTGTTTATGTGACTCCTGCGTCACGGGGGCAACAGATTGGCAGGCGACTGGTTAGCGCCTTGCTTGCCCACGCCGCTTTGCACTTTGAAAGTGTGCGTCTTTACACCGACACTTCTGAGGGAAGCACTTTTTACCTGCGCTGCGGCTTCACACGAACTCAAGACGCTCATGCGACTCACATCGTGCAGCTAAGAAGCTCTGACTCTGGCAGCTATCGGCCATTTGCGGCCTGTTGCAAAGGTGGGCTACCGATCTATAGCTGCATCCTTTCGTTATCAGAATCAGGTCGAAGGCTCACACCGACAAGCTAAAGTTTTTCGTACATCACCTCGAATTCTTCACCCAATTCCTGTTGGATGGATTTCAGTAATTTAGCGGCGGCCTCGTCAAATCTTGCGTAATCGTCTGCACTCCAAGGGCCGGGATCTGGTGGGTAATCCCAGTTCAGCGAGGTGTCATGCCACTGTGAAAGCTCGTTAAGCATTGCCTGGACTTGGTTACTGAGTGGTAGCCTCTCTTCAATAGGCCCTACAGAAAATTTATCCCGGGCAATATTGTTTCCACACCAAAGGCAACCGCCGCCCCATTCGAACATTAAGCGAACACGATAGCGTTCTGCCCCCATCATTGGGCTCCATTTTTTTGTGGGTACATGGTGCGCACAATAGGCTGGCAAAGATATCCACGCTAGGCCAGCAACCGGACGCAGGGTTTCTTCAATTTCCGTCAATCGACATTCCGACTTCAGCAACGCCCTCCCACACTGAAATACCTTGCAACCCTTGCCTGATTGAGAAATCCCACGCGCTTTTCTAAATTTTTTCCCACAACGCCGGGCCCCTCTGACAGCGAATCGCTGCCATGTCGGAGTTGCAGTTTGTACAACTTCGACACTGAGAGGAGGGGCTTATGACTGCCCTGGAACCGTTCTTTTTTGCCGAGTTTCTCGGCACCGCCACTTGGTTGTGGCTCGTTTTTATCAGCATCGTTATCAGCCTGTTGGTCTTCGACCTCGGGGTGCTACACCGCGAGCATCGAGAAATCGGCGTTCGTGAAAGCCTGCTGCTGTCTGCTGGCTATATCACGGCCAGCTTGCTGTTTGGGCTCTGGGTCTGGCAGGTCAAGGGCGGTGATGCCGGGATGGATTTCTACACAGGCTTTCTGATCGAGAAATCGTTGTCGATGGACAACGTATTTCTTATGGCGATGATCTTCAGCTTTCTCTCAATCCCGCGTAAGTATCAGCACGAGGTGCTGTTCTGGGGCATTCTCGGTGTGATAGTGCTGCGCGCGATCATGATTGGCCTAGGTGCGGCGCTGATCGCCGAGTTCAGCTGGATTCTCTATGTGTTCGGCATCTTCCTGCTGTTGACCGGGGCCAAGATGCTGTTCAGCAAGATCGATGACCACCCGGACCTTAGTGAAAACCTGCTGGTGAAGTTCCTGCGCAAGCACATGCGGGTGACCGATCGCTTGCATGAAGGGCGCTTCTTCGTCCGCCAGGCGGATGCCAGTGGGAAGTCCGTGCTCTGGGTGACGCCGTTGTTCCTGGCCCTGGTGCTGATTGAATGTGCCGACTTGGTGTTCGCTGTGGACAGCGTGCCGGCGATCTTTGCCATCACCCAGGATCCCTTCATCGTCTACACCTCTAACATCTTCGCCATCCTTGGCCTGCGTGCGTTGTATTTCGCTCTGGCGGCGATGATTCACCGCTTCGCCTATCTCAAGTACGCCCTGGCGCTTGTGCTGGTGTTTATCGGCGGCAAGATCTTCCTGGTCGGCATCATCGGCAAGATTGCGCCGGTGATTTCCCTGAGCGTGACCCTGGCTTTGCTGCTGGGCGGTGTGCTGCTATCGCTTTGGAAAACCCGCGACCAGGCCTCTGCTCGCTCGCAGGTTTAGATCCAAACAGGCGGCGGCCGCTACACGAAAACAATATTTGCAACTGCCATCGGGGGCCATAGGCCGATGTCGTTGAATGGGTGAGGGGCAGCCGAAAGTGAGCCGCCCCTCATCACTTAAACGCGATGTACTGTTGTGTAGGCGCGTTGGTGAATAGTCCGCCCCCCTTCGATGCGTTCTCGAATGCAGACGCGAATTGGTAGAGTCCGATATCGTTCATCTGCACGACCTTGCTTTCATTCGCCGATCCGTGGAGCGAGTGAAAGACAATGCCTCGAACGGGAATCCCCCCTGGGTTGATTAATGCGTTGAGGATTTTTACAGGTAAATCCGTCTTCGTTTCAGGCCCTATGTACGATGCGTTTTTGCTTGCCATATTGATAAGGCACCAGAACAACCATTTGGGTGACATTTGCTGGCCGGTGCTGGGATGACCCAGTGTCGCGTTGACGCTTCCTTTCGCTTCAACAATCAGGTACTCAATTACGTTGCCTGTGCGCATGTCGCGTTTGACCCAAATCTGGTCTATTCCATTGGGGCGCATCCCGTTTGCGGACTTCCCCATTTTCATCTGGTAGTCCGTGCCATACGCGGTGATCAGGAGTTTGCTTGCTGCATATTCCCCGCGGGCCGACGTTATAGACTGCGGGGTCTTCAGATCTCCACGAAGGTTCGTGTAGTGGGTGCTCAAGCGATTTCCAGATTTGACATCGTTTCTTTTGAACCGGTCCCAGCCGAGGCTGTGATCCTCCCCCCGAAGCCAGGTGTTCACCGCTTCCCTGGTCGTGGCGTCGAGCCTGGAAACGGCGTCGTAGTGATCCCACGCTTCTTTTGCCTGCCGACGCACGATCCCTTGCTGCCGTATATCCTCGAATGCCAGCAACATCTGCGCACGATGCGTCCGAATCCACTGCACATGCTGATTAGTTGAGTCGAACAGCGGATGACTATGGGCGCTACCTTGGGTATGACGCGCATCCCGCCTCAGTGCCTGTGAGATTTCAAGTTGGCCCTGCATGTCGAGTAGAACGAGTTGGTCGGCGCTGGAATTGCTCGGAAGGACGGCGTGACGGTTCACGATCTGGCTGACCAGGCTACTCTCGGGCGGATCCAGCAACTTTCGTATGCCTATCGTTCCGAGGGCTGTGTAAGGGTATTGCTGGCTCGATAAAAGCGTCAGGTTATTCGTGGTCAGATCCAGCGTAGGTTGGTCGCCCAGATAAAGATCTACTTTCAGACCGCCAGGCCGCCCCGCTTCCAGGTTGTTCAAGATGCGTTGATTCAGCTGGTCGTTGGTGTCGGTATAACTTGTCAGCTGGTTCATATCAGGCGCCGTCCGTTGGCAAGGGTAAAGGCCGGATACAGAGCCGCAGTGAACGGTCGTTTACGGTCACTATCACTACGCGGGGCTTGATAGCAGCATAGAACACTGTGTCTGGAGTGTGGGTCTGAATTCAAAACCGGTGTAACGGGCGCTCAGGGGCATTCAGCGGGAATACGCGGATGCCTGCAAGAAGCCGCCTGCGCAAGCGGCATGACGCGAAATGGGCCGGCCACACATCGCCAACATGCGCAGGGTGCTGGATCCTATTGTTTACACGGTTCCGGTCAGTCGAAAAACCATCACCGTGCTCAATCAGAACCTTCAGTACCGTAGCGCCAGACTGAAGGCTATCCGCTCGGCCCTTAAAGGCCGTGAGTCACTACGCCAAAAGGTACAGTGATGGATGATAATCAGAGTCAAGGCTCACCAGTCCAGATGGTCAAGTGAGATGCAATGCCCCACTCGCGTCAGCCCTCCGCTAACAAGCAGAAAATGGGTTGACGCACGTGGCAATTCTCTCTAGATTCATCCCCATCGAAGCGACTGACCAGATGAGATTGAGCGCTTCCCAGCGACGAAAGTCGTAACCGCGCAAGGCGGTTCGTAAGTGGTGTCTGGATCTGCTTTACCGAATACAATAAAAAGACGCCTGCGGCGTCTTTTTTCGTTTCTGTCTCTAACGCTTGGTCGATGTCGGCTGCCGCATGTGGATCTTACCGCACAGCAATATAAAGCCCATCCTGCCCAGTAATCGAGGCGGTTTGTCGGTTTGATGATAAGCGCTTTCAACGACAAGGTTCAGGTCCTGAGGCTTATCCTTGGCAGCCCGACGTATCTCAAAAAACACGTGATAAGGTCCGTTCGGGTCTACGATCGTCATTGAGTACGCCCAATTGCGAAAATATCAACCGCCCCCCGGCAAATGCCCCAACGGCAGGGCCCCGGGAGTCTTCACCGTATGAATTGCAAAATTACTCCGGATGTCACTCACCCCCGGCAACTTCAGCAGCCGGCCAGTGAGAAAACGGTCGTAGGCCCGCAAGTCCGGCACCACCACTTGCAACAGAAAGTCCGATTCGCCTGAGACCAGAAACGCTGAAATCACCTCCGGCAACGCCGTGACCGCTTGGCGAAACGCTTCGGCCTGTTCGTCGTTGTGCCGTTCAACCTTGACGCCGACAAAGATCGTCAACCCGAGCCCCACTTCATCACGATCGAGAATGGCTTGATAACCGCGAATGACGCCGGCTTCTTCCAGCATCCGCACGCGGCGCAGGCATGGCGACGCGGACAGGCCGATTTCCTCCGCCAGTTGCACGTTGCTCAAGCGGCCGTCGCGTTGCAGCGCGGCGAGGATTTTGCGATCGAAGGCGTCCAGTTTCATGGATTGGTAGTTTCCGATTGAACTTCACGATTACTTGGCAGGTTATGCCAATTTCATAAGCTTTAGAAGCTGACTTCGCAACCACCTGCCCTGCCCCTCAGCCATAGACTGGCATTACCGAAATCGTCGATGCAGGGGGTGTGGTGTGGCAGAGCTCTGGTTGTTTTTGATGGCGTTAGTGGTGGTGTATCTGTTGCCTGGGCCGGACATGATCCTGCTTCTGCAAACCGGCGCTCGTCAGGGTAAGGGCGCGGCGCTGGCGACTGCGGTAGGCCTGGGGATCGCTCGGGGGTCTCATGTCGCGCTGGCAGCGTTGGGGCTTTCGGCGTTGTTCAAGACCGCGCCCTGGACCTTTGACGTGGTGCGCCTGGCCGGTGCCGCTTATTTGTTATGGATTGGTTTTCAATGCCTGCGGACTTCGTTGTTGCCGAGTTTTGAAAGTGCCGGCGTTAAGGCTGGAAAGCGGCATTGGCGCCAGGCGATACGGCGCGGGTTGTTGACCAACCTGCTCAATCCCAAGGCGCTGCTGTTTTGCTCGGTGCTTTTGCCACAGTTCATCGACCCACAGGGCGGGCCAGTGCTTGGGCAATTTGCAACCCTCGGCGTGGTGTTGGTCAGCGTCGGCTTATTGTTTGATAGCGCCTATGCGCTGGTGGGCGTGGCGCTCGGTCGCTGGCTCCAGCGTTCTCCTTCGGCCCAGCGCCTGCAGCAGTGGCTATTTGGGAGTCTTTTGATTGGGTTTGCGGTGCGACTGAGCTTTGTGCAGCAGTCGTAGTGCTTTGGACAGGCTGATTGGAGAAGAGCGCAGCAATCGGAGTCGAAAATCCGACCGACTTTTGGTGGTTATAGTGTTGATCATCAAAATCAAGTAGGTATAGTAACCACCAAGCACACCACACAGAGGTGATGTGAATAGCCGATTTGCCAGTTGCCCTGCCCTCCCGGAGAACGATTGACATGCTTTACCCGATTGCAATTTCCATGGGCGATGAGAAGCACGCCTGGGGTGTTGAAGTACCGGATATTCCGGGTTGTTTTTCTGCTGGCGATGACCTGGACGATGCCATGGCGATGGCCCGCGAGGCGATTGAAGGGCACTTCGAGATTCTGGCTGAGGACGGCTCGCCGATTCCATCGGCCAATACAGTCACCTTGCATGCGGCCAATGCGAAATACGCAGGTTGCACCTGGGCGCTGGTGGATATTGATGTGACCAAATATCTGGGCAAGGCGCAGAAGCTCAACATCACCTTGCCTGGCTATCTGCTGAACCGTATTGACGAATACGTGCTGCACCATCCTGAAGAAAAAAGCCGTTCCGGGTTTCTGGCCTCGGCGGCGCTGAAGGTGTTGCAGCAAGGACGTTGAAAACAAACCTGCCCTAAATCCCCTGCCCTAACCCTTGTGGGAGCGAGCCTGCTCGCGATGGCGCCCTATCAGTCAAACCCTACTGATCTGCCCATCGCGAGCAGGCTCGCTCCCACAGTTTTTTTGCAATAAGCCGGTTATTTTTCCTCCGAACCGGACTCCTGCATCTGCACCGACGACTTGGTGCCATCGGTGTTGTCCTTGGTCTCGTTGTCCGAGTTGTCGAAGCAGCCCTGCAGGGCGAACAGGCAACAGGTGAGGAAAAAGGTGCGCGTGAGATTCATGGTGTACTCCGATTGAGGGCTTTAAGCAGTGACCTCTGAATACGGTGAATGGTTGCGATGACCTTGCAGCTCAATGAACTTAAGGCTGCGCGGCAAATGTAAGTAGAATTTTCATCGCTTCATTGCTGTCACACCAGACAGGTAAGTCCCAGAAGGAAACGCAGCAATGAACTTCGCAAAAATCGCACAAAAACTGGCCCTGTGGGCAGGCAGTCCCAAGACGTTTTTGGGGGCGCTGGTGTTGTTGGTGCTCTGGGCAGTCAGCGGGCCGTTTTTCCAGTTCAACGATACCTGGCAACTGATCATCAACACCTCGACCACGATCATCACATTCCTGATGGTGTTCCTGATTCAGAACACACAGAACCGCGATACCGACATCTTGCATCTGAAGGTCGACGAATTGATCAGGGCGAACAAAAATGCGCACGATGCAATGCTCGGGCTGGAGTCGTTGGACCTCAAGCAGTTGGAGGCGATGAGAAGGCACTACCAGGCCATGGGTGAGAAGGAGGCCAAGAACCTCGGTGCCGAGCAAGGCCTGGAGCCAAAAAACAAGATCGATCTGAATCAGTGCTGAGACTGGCGCGCGAGCAGCCTTCGCCACTCGCGCGGCCAAGCGTGAAGTCAGGGCAGCGGATTACCGCCCGTCACGCCAAACACTTCCCCGGTGATGTAGCTCGACTCCTGTGACGCCAGCAGCACATAGAGCGGTGCACACTCGGCCGGTTGGCCTGGGCGCTTCATCGGAACTTGAGAACCAAAGGTGGGGATTTTCTCCTGGGGTTGTCCACCGCTGGGTTGCAGCACGGTCCAGATCGGCCCCGGCGCCACGGCGTTGACCCGTATCCCCTTGCTGATCACCTGCCCCGCCAGCGCCTTGGTGAATGCGACGATGGCCGCTTTGGTGGTGGCGTAGTCCAACAGGGTGGCGGACGGATCGTAGGATTGGATCGACGCGGTGTTGATAACCGTCGCCCCCGCCGGCATCAGCGGTACTGCGGCCTTGCAGATCCAGAACATCGCATAGATGTTGGTTTTCATGGTGTCATCGAATTGCGCGGTGGTGATATCGGCAATGTCTTTCTGTGCTTCCTGTTTACCCGCGACATTCACCAGGATATCCAGGCCACCCAGTTGCTCATGGGCGCTTTTCACCAGTTGGACGCAAAATTGCTCATCCTTCAGATCGCCCGGGATTGCAATCGCCTTGCGACCCTCGGCCTCGATCAGCTCGATGACTTGCCGCGCGTCACGCTCTTCGCTTGGCAGATAGTTGATCGCAACATCAGCGCCTTCCCGAGCGTAGGCAATGGCGGCGGCGCGACCGATGCCCGAGTCGCCACCGGTCACCAAAGCCTTGCGCCCTTCCAGGCGCCCGAAACCCTGGTAACTTTTTTCACCGTGATCGGGCTTGGGCACCATGTCCTGATCGATACCCGGTGGCGACTGCGGCTGGTCGGGGAAAGGGGGACGGGGATATTGGGTCAACGGGTTCTGCATCGCGTATTGGTTGGGTTCTCGGCGTGTGGACATCGAGCTTCTCCTTTTCGGCGGGCAAGGTGAGCCGGGACGCAAGCGCCCTGGCCCTGAATGTTAAACGTGCGGCGAATCAGCGACTGGCCTGGAGCGCCCGGGCCATTTCGAGGTGGGTCTGCAACTTAGGCAGGGTTTCGTCGGCGAACGCCTTGATTTCCGGCACTTCGGTGGTCTTGGCCTGTTCCTGGATCTGCGCAATGGCTTCCTCGGTAGCCTTGACCTGGCTGGCGGCATAGGCAGCCTCGAACGACTCGCCTTCCGGCACTTGCGGCATCAGCGTCTTGGCCTTGTCTGCCACTTCTTCCCGTGGCGCGACAGGCAGGTCGAGTTTCTTCGCAATCTTGGCCAGATGCTGGTTGGCGGTGGTGCGGTCGTTGATCACCATGATGGTGTAATCCTTGACTTCCCTGGACTCGGCCTTGCCGTGGGCCATGCGGCTGGCCTCGATGTCGGCCATGCCTTTGGCCGAAGCATCATTGATAAACTCGGCAGGCGATTGTGCCCAGGCACTGTTAATCCCCAGGCCCATCAGCACGACGAGACTGGTGCTGCGTAAAAAGGTGGCCATCCGGCTCATGGTCACGCCCTCCTCTAAAAAGTTGCGGCAGATTTCTCGCCGCTGAATCAGAACCACCTGTAACGATGTGGACAAACGTCTGTCCCGAATACGGCCGATACCGGCTTCAACGGGTAACTCTCGACGACGATGAAGTGGGTGGTTCTCCCACATGTGCGACCCGATCCAGACGCCTTCGTTCGATCCAGGGCAATGTTTCCGGCGAGCGGGCCCCACCTGATATTCGAAAGGGTCGCGAACTGAAAGGTTTGAAAATTCGTTGCGTGCCACGACGAACGGTGGCCCGTGGTCAAATATCGAACGCCTTGTGATTCTGGCGTTTAGCGGCGTACATCGCCTCATCGGCGTGGCGGAACAGTGCGACATCTTCCAGGCCATGCTCGGGGAAACAAGCCACCCCGATGCTCGGCTCGATACTCAGGCAATGCCCGTCCAGGCGCAGCGGCTGGGTCAGTGCATGACGGATCTTTTCCTGCACATGGTGGGCATCTTCCAAGGCCTGGACACTATGGAGCAGCACAACGAACTCATCGCCGCCAATGCGCGCCACGGTATCGGTGTCGCGCACACAACCCTGGAGCCGGCTGGCCACCGCCTGCAACAACATGTCGCCCACCGCGTGGCCGTAGGTATCGTTGATCTGCTTGAAGCGATCCAGGTCGATATACAGCAGCGCCATGCGCCCAGATGCCGTCCGGGCGGTGGCCAGTGCGGCCTTGAAGCGTTCGCGCAGCAATTCGCGGTTCGGCACCTGGGTCAACTGATCGTACTGAGCCATGCGCTGCAACCGGGCGTGCAATTGCTGGCGCTCGATGGCGATGGTGAGCTGCGCACAGACGTATTGCAGCAACTCCTTGTCTTGCTCGGTGTAGCGCTGGTTGTCTTGCGTGCTCTTGACGATCAACGCACCGATCGTGCCGTTTTGCGAGATCAGCGGTACACCCAGCCAGCAGGGAGCGTTCGGTTGCGCCACAAGGTCGCAAAACCCCGATGGCAACTGACTGCAACCGGGGGTCAGCAGGATTGGTTGGCCGCTGCGAATCACTTCGGCGCACAGGCGCTTGGTGACCGAGCCCGGCCCATCGGGCTGTCGTTCCAGGTCATCGACGTGATAGGCAAAGTTCAACTGCTCGCACTGCTCGTCATACAGCGCCACCGAAAAATTCAGCGCCGGCAGCCACTCGCCAATGATCAGGTGGATGCGCTTGAACAACGCCAGCAGGTCCGCAGCCGCATGGGCGGCCTCGGAAATCGCATACAACGCCGCCTGCCGGGACTCGGCCTGCTTGCGTTCGGTGATATCCCGGGCCACGGCGATCCGCAACTGGTCCGCCGGCGACCAGCGCGCCGACCACAAGATATGCACCACCCGACCGTCCTTGTGCAGGTAGCGGTTCTCGAAATTGAGCTTGGGTTCGCCGTCCATGATCTCCCGCGCCGCATCAAGAGTCCGCTGGCGGTCGGCAGGATGCACCAGGTCGATCATCGGCTGGCCGATCAGCTCCTGCGGGGTGTAACCGAAAATGCGTTCACAAGCGGCGCTGACAAACACGAAACGCCCCTGGCCGTCGACGGCACACACGGCGTCCAGCAAAAGATCCATGTAACTGGCCAGCGGCGCACGATTGCGAGTGTCCATGGGGCTGGTGGTCTTCCGATAATGCATCGTTGAAAAAAGCCTTGCCTGCGCAGCCGGCACGTCAGCCCTGCGCCTTGCTGGCCAACAACCGATTCGCGCCAACAATACCCATGAGGATAGCGTAGGCCAACGGGCCGCCCAAAAAACTGATTGTTATCAGCAATGGCAATATCGACCCATGCAGCAGCTCGGCACGGCTGCACAGGCGAGGCGAAGAATCAGGGAGCCGTAAAAAACTCCATGGCGGCGTAAGGCGCCTGTCGACAGGCCTGCAGGCGGGACGTCAGATCTCCCACATGGATTTCGAGTTTGTGCCCGTCCGGGTCGAGAAAGTAAAACGAGTCCCCTTCGCTGCGGTTGTCGCGCCACGTCACCACCTGGGCCGCATTGAGCCGCGCCACCAGCACCGGGAAGTCCTCGGCACGGATACTGAATGCGTAATGGGTGTAGTCCGCCGCAGCCCCCTTTTTGCGCAACGGGTCAACAGACAGGCACAGCCATAGTCCGGGCAGCGACAAATAGGCCCCTTTGTCCCACCTGGCCTCAAGACGAAGCTGCAATAGCTCGCTATAAAAAACCACACTGGGGTCCAGCTCGGTGACGGCAAGTGTCAGATGATTGAAGCCTGAGAGCATCGACAAGCAACCTTTGGAAAAGAAACGGATGGGTCAAGTGCAGCAGGCTCAAGGGTGAAAGCATCGCTTTGCCCAGCTCCGACAGCGCAAATGGATTCCCCGCCCAGCCCCTTAGGCAAGATCCTACACAGAAGTCTCCGGTAACACTCAAACACGCCGGAAACGGCCGATTCAAAGCCCTGCATAACGATCTGTAAAGTCTGGAAACACACAGATATCGAAACCACCCACGGACAGCACCACTCAACCAAGGAATGTAAGCGCACCATGAACCAGACTGCACAGCCAACCCATCGCTACACCAACTACCGTAAGGTCATTTCCCTGGCGGACCAGGACTGGCAGAGCGCCGAAGTCGGAAAAATCTCAGGGCTGAATGTCGAGGTCAAGACACCCAATGTCCTGGTCGACCAGTACGGCCGAACCTTTCACCACTTCTGTACCACGTCCTATCTGGGCCTGGATCACCATCCGGCGTTGCTGGACGGGGCCATGACGGCCCTGTGGGAAACCGGGACCTTGCGCGTCGCTAACTCGAAAAACCGCTGCAAACTGGCGATCCTGGACCGATACGAAACCCAATTGTCGGAGTTGTTTGGCGCCAGTTGTCTCAGCGCCCTGTCATGCAGCGCAGCGAGCGCCGGGATCCTGCCGTTGCTGGCCAGCGGCGTGCTCACCGACAATCGGCCGCCGGTCATGGTGTTTGACAAACATGCCCATTACTCGATGAACCACGTCAAGGCTGCCTGCGCCGATGAAACCCAAGTCATCACCGGGCCCCACAACGACATGGACTTTCTCGAGGACGTGTGCAAACGACAGCGCAACGTGGCGTATGTGGCCGATGGGGCCTACAGCATGGGCGGGGTGACGGATATGGACAGCCTGTTGTACCTCAAACAGCGCTATGGCCTGTTTCTCTATCTGGATGACTCCCACGCGCTGTCCGCCGTAGGGCAATGCGGAGCGGGCCTGGTCCGGTCACGCTTGCACGCCGTGGACGAGCGCACGCTGATTGTCGCCTCGCTGGCCAAATCATTCGGGGCCAGTGGCGGCCTGGCGATGTTTGGCAGTGAACGGCAAAAAACACTGGTGCAGCGCTACGGCGGGCCGAGCAATTGGTCCCAGAGCCTGAACGCGGCGGCCATTGGCGCCGGCATTGCCTCGATCCGCCTGCACCGCAGTCGAGAATTCAGCGCCTTGCAGGAGCGTTTGCAGGCTAATATCCGCCTCTTCGACAGCCTCATCCGCACCGAACAGCTCGGCAATGCCATGGCGATCCGCCTGGTGACATGCGGTGAAGCAACCCTGGCCAACAGCCTGGCGGTCGAACTGGCCGACCTGGGGTATTTCACTTCAGCGGTCTTTTTCCCCGTAGTGCCACAAAACAAGGCCGCAATCCGCATCACCCTGCGCGCCGACATGGAGACGAACGTGATTCGCTCGTTCTGCGAACGGATCACCGATCTGCTGCTGGCACACGGGCGTGACATCCGTCCTTGAACGAGCGCCTTGATGAAGAACCGTACGACCCTGATCATCACCTGCACCACCGTCTTCCTGGCACAACTGGGCATGAGCATCTACTTGCCGGCCCTGCCCGACATTGCCCGGGATCTGGGGGCCGATGCGTCCCGGGTTTCCTGGGGCTTGTCGGTTTACCTGATCGGCATGGCGCTGCCAATGTTGCTGTGGGGCAGCGTGAGCCAGCGTCTGGGACGCAAACCGGTGTTGCTGGCGGCATTGGGGTTGTACGGCCTGAGCAACCTGGCCTTACCGCTGGGTACGACAGTCGAGGCGTTCCTGACGCTCAGGTTGATTCAGGGCATCGGCGCCAGCGGTATCTCGGTGATGGCCAGGGTATTGATCCGTGACAGTTTCAGCGGCGATCTGCTGGCCAAGGCCCTGTCATGGATCTCGATAGCCTTCGTGATTGCCCTTGGCATCGGCCAGTATCTGGGCTCCTTGATCCAGGTTGCCTTCGGCTGGGAAGCGATCTTCTACGGTTTGGGTGCGGTCAGCCTGGCTATGGCGGTGGCAGTGTCCTGGGTCGGCTTTCCAGTGCTGACAGAAAGCAGCCACGGGCAATCAGCGTGGCGCGTCTACGGCAGAATTCTCCGATACCGAGGTTTTTTACTGCCGGCATTGGCTGGTGGCCTGGGTTACGGCGTGATCGTCGCGTTCAACACCGCCGCGCCACTGATCCTGCAGGAAAGCTTTCATTGGTCAGCGATTGAGTACGGCCTGCTGGGCTGGCCGATCAGTGCGGCGTACCTGTTCGGCGCGCTGGCGGTAAACGCCTTTGTGCTGCGCACCGGTCAGCGACGGCTGATGAGCTGGGGCATTGCGCTGGTGCTGGGTGGCAGCGCAACCATGCTGCTGGGGAGCGTCGCGCTGAGCAGTGTTGCGCTGCTGTTCTGGTTGCCGTACTGCTTCGCGGTGTTCGGCCAATCGTTGAATTACCCCATCAGCCTGTCCCTGGCCAACGAGGGTTCACCGGTGGCCGGTGCTTATGCCATGGCGTTGAGCGGTTTCCTGCATCAACTGATGGCATCGGCGATCGGCGCCATGGCCAGCCTGTTGTTGAGTCAACAGGCCTGGCCGCTGGCGGCATTGTGCACGCTGCTGGCGGTGGCAGCGATGCTGTGCGTGCGGTTCATGCCGCCACGGGTCGCTTAAAAGGCGCTGCGGAAAATCTCCTCGATCTGCCGTTGATCCCCTGCCCGTGGGTTGGTCAGGCCACAAGCATCTTTCAATGCGTTGGTGGCCAGTACCGGCACGTCGTTGAGACGTACGCCCAACTCACGCAGGCCGGCCGGAATATCCACATCCCGGGCCAGGCTGCGGATCGCCTCAATGGCCACCCGCGCGCCCTCCTCCGGACTGAGTCCGCGTGTATCGGCGCCCATGGCATGGGCCACGTCGGTCAGCCGAGCGGCACATACCGAGGCGTTGAAACTCTGCACATGGGGCAACAGCACGGCATTACACACGCCGTGGGGCAAGTCATAAAAACCACCCAGTTGATGGGCCATCGCATGCACAAAACCCAGCGAGGCATTATTGAATGCCATCCCCGCGAGAAACTGCGCGTAGGCCATGTTCTCCCGCGCCGTCAGATCGTTGCCGTCGCGCACGGCCTGACGCAGATTGTTGCTGATCAACGTGACCGCTTTCAGCGCGCAGGCATCGGTGATCGGATTGGCGGCAGTGGATACG
The DNA here is from genome assembly GCF_032614175.1 of Pseudomonas sp. P105. Lineage (NCBI taxonomy): Bacteria > Pseudomonadati > Pseudomonadota > Gammaproteobacteria > Pseudomonadales > Pseudomonadaceae > Pseudomonas > Pseudomonas sp. P105. Next base: position 1,508,117 of record NZ_CP126693.1, on the reverse strand, counting down.
TAAGCTTCGATCGCATGGGTCAACGCATCCATGCCGGTGGCGGCCGTCAGCCCCTTGGGCATCGCCACCATCAACGCCGGATCGTTGACCGACATGAGCGGCGTCACGTTGCGGTCGACAATCGCCATTTTCACGTGGCGGGTCTCGTCGGTGATGATGCAAAAACGGGTCATCTCGCTGGCAGTACCTGCCGTGGTGTTGATGGCGATCAGCGGCAACTGCGGTTTACTCGAGCGATCAACGCCCTCGTAGTCACGAATTTCCCCGCCGTTGGTGGCACACAAGGCGATGCCCTTGGCGCAATCGTGGGGCGAGCCACCACCCAGCGACACCACGAAATCGCATTGGCTCTCCTTCAGCAACCCCAGCCCGCGCTCGACATTGGCGATGCTGGGATTGGGCTTGGCACCGTCGAAAATCACCGAATCGATGTCCTGCTGCGCCAGCAGGTCGGCCACCTTGCTGGCGACGCCGGCCTTGGCCAACCCTGCGTCAGTGACGATCAGGGCCTTGCGAAAGCCGTAGTTACGGATGGCGGTCATGGCCTCGTCGAGGCAACCCAGCCCCATGACGTTCACGGCGGGAATGAAAAAGGTGCTGCTCATGGGAGATGCTCCTGGAAGAGGCCGGGATTGGCAGGGCTACCAGAATGACCGACTGGTCACAGCGCATCTTGATCTGGCTCAAGACTGGGTCGTGATAAAGTCGCGCCCTGCCTTAACCACGTTTTGAGATAACTTTCGCAATGACCGACTTCCAGCAATACGACGCCCAGCTCGAAGACTGGGATGCCTTGCGCGCCAGCACCGTTTTCAGCGGCTTGCTGCTGGGTAACGGCGCCAGCCGCGCCGTATGGGACGATTTCGGCTACGACTCGCTGTTCGAAAACGCTCGCACAGTCGAAGAAAAACCCTTGAGCCCGTCGGAAATGAGTGTGTTCGACGCGATGCAGACACGCAGTTTCGAACAGGTACTCGGCGCGCTGAAAACCACCAGCCGGGTCAACAAGGCCCTGGCCGTCAGTTCCGCTGCACCGCGCAACCGCTACTACGCAATCAAGGAAGCACTGATCAACACCGTGCACGCGGTGCATATCCCGTGGCGACTGGTCGAACCCTCGACCCTGGCGACGCTCAATCAGGAGCTGGGCCGCTATCGCACGGTGTTCACCACCAACTACGATCTGCTCAACTACTGGGCGATCCAGCATGCGCCCGAGACCGTCACCGACCTGTTCCTGGGCAACGATCACAGCTTTGATCTGCGCCAGGCAGACACGGACAAACCACGTCTGCTGTACTTGCACGGTGGCCTGCATTTGGTACGCAACCAGGACGGCACGGCACGCAAGCTGACCGCCACCGAAGGCACGCTGTTGGGCAGTTTCGCCATCAACAATACGATCAAGACCCTTGACGACGTGCCGCTGTTCGTCAATGAAGGCCCGAGCCAGGACAAGCTCAAGACCATTCGCAGCTCTGATTACCTATCGTTCTGCTACGACCAGTTGCTGCACCACGGCGACAACCTGTGCCTGTTCGGCCATGCCTTGGGCGAACAGGACAGTCACATCGTCCATGCCCTGCGCCAGGCCGCGCCGAAAACCGTGGCAATCTCGATCTACCCCCGCAGCCAGGCGTTCATTCAGCACCAGAAGCGCCATTACGCCAAGGTGTTCCAGGGGTTGGCGGTTGAACTGCGGTTCTTCGATGCCAAGACGCATCCGCTGGGCAACCCGAAACTGTCGGTGCCGGTGGAGGTTTAGAGCCAGGGCAGGCACGGCCCCGTAGCTTGTGGGGAAGGGATTTATCGGTGGGAGCAAAGCTTGCTCCCACATTGCCCCTCGGCTTTTGGCGTCCTGTCAAAGCGCCGCCAGCGTCTTGTCCTTGATCACCGTCGTCGGTCCGTTGGCCATGACGCTGGCAATGCCCTTGTCCCGGGCGGCGTCAGAGGAATAGCTTTCGCTGCTGCCGATCACTTCGTGATTGCCAGCCTTGAGGTTGAAGTAAGGATGGCCGTCCTTGGTGCTCTTGAGTTCATAACGTTCAGCCAGTGGGCTGTTCTTCTGCACCGAAGCGATGCCACCGTCGGCACCGCTGCGGGTCGTGTACAGCTCGCTGGTCAAAATCGTTTCGGCGTTCGCCGCCTTGAGCACAAACTTAAACTGGCCGTTGCTGCTTTTGCTGACTTCGTACCATCCGGACATGTTCTTTCTCCTGGGCGGTTGAGGCATCCCCAAGAGTAAAGACCCGCTGGGCTTGTTCTGCCAGTGCCTTACAAGGTGATGGCCGTGCCCAGCAACGTCAGGAACCCCGCCAGCCAGTTCGGATGTGCCGGCCAGGCGGGCGCGGTCGCCAGATTGCCTTGAACGTGGCCTTCGGTGACCGCGCACTCGATAAAGGTCCCTCCCGCCAGACGCACCTCCGGGGCACAGGCGGGATAGGCGCTGCATTCACGCCCTTCCAGGATACCCGCCGCTGCCAGCAATTGCGCACCGTGGCATACCGCTGCAATCGGCTTGCCCGCCTGGTCAAATTCGCGCACCAGTTGCAGGACTTTCTCATTCAGGCGCAGATATTCCGGCGCACGTCCGCCCGGCACCAGCAACGCATCGTAATCAGCGGCCTCGACACCGACGAAATCATGATTCAGTGCGAACAGATGCCCCGGTTTTTCGCTGTAGGTCTGGTCGCCCTCGAAGTCGTGGATCGCCGTGCGCACGGTCTGCCCGGCGCTTTTGTCCGGGCACACGGCATGAACGGTGTGGCCGATCATCTGCAAGGCCTGGAATGGCACCATGACTTCATAGTCTTCGACGTAATCGCCGACCAGCATGAGGATTTTCTTTGCGGCCATGGGGTGGACTCCTTGAAAAATGCGTAGGGGGTGAACGCATTAAAGGTAGACCGGTACGTCGGTAGATGAGGGATAAGCGGCGATTACCTGACGGGCTGCACATCGCTGGATGCTGAATGCAACGTGTGGGAGCGAGCCTGCTCGCGATTCAGGCGACGCGGTTTTTCAGGTACACCGCGTCATCGTTCAATCGCGAGCAGGCTCGCTCCCACAGGGTAATGTGTCAGTCACTCAGGCGAGGTAACCGTCAGCGCGCAGCAGGGTTTCGAGGCAGTGCTCGGTGATGTGGTAGAACGCCTTGAGTTCCTGGATCTTCGCCAGCAGCTCTGCCGGGTCCACCGGTTCGGCGCGTTTGACCGCCAGGATCATCTTGTTCTTGTTGGTGTGGTCCAGGGAAATGAACTCGAACACCTTGGTTTCGTAGCCGCATGCCTCCAGAAACAGCGCCCGCAGACTGTCAGTGACCATTTCTGCCTGCTGGCCCAGGTGCAGGCCATATTGCAGCATCGGCTTGAGCAACGCCGGACTCTGGATTTGCAAGCGGATCTGCTTGTGGCAACACGGCGAGCACATGATGATCGAAGCGCCCGAGCGAATGCCCATGTGGATCGCGTAATCGGTGGCGATATCACAAGCATGCAAGGCAATCATCACATCCACCGCGGCCGGCGCCACGCTGCGCACATCGCCGTGCTGGAAGCTCAGGCCCGGGTGCTCCAGCCGCGCGGCAGCTTCGTTGCACAGCTTGACCATGTCCTCTCGCAGTTCGACGCCGGTCACGATCCCTTCAGCCTGCAAGGTGTTGCGCAGGTAGTCATGGATGGCGAACGTCAGATAACCCTTGCCCGAGCCAAAGTCCGACACCCGCACCGGCTGATCCAAGGCCAGCGGCGAAGATGTCAGCGCATGGCTGAAGACTTCGATGAACTTGTTGATCTGCTTCCACTTGCGCGACATCGCCGGGATCAGCTCGTGCTTATGGTTGGTCACGCCCAAATCCGCCAGGAACGGGCGGTTCAGGTCGAGGAAGCGGTTTTTCTCGCGATTGTGCTCGGCCGATGGCACTTCTCGCAGTTGCTGGGGCTTGCTCTTGAACAGCGAGCTTTTGCCCTTTTTGCTGTATTCCAGCTGCGCTTCGTCGGTGACAGCCAGCAGGTGCGCGTTCTTGAACGACACCGGCAACAACGCAGCGATGGTCGCCACGCCTTCGGCCAGCGGGAAATTCTTGGTGATGTCGCGGGTTTTGTAGCGGTAAACGAAGGACAGGCAGGGCTGATCCTTGACCGTCAACTGCTTGATGATCAGCCGTTGCAAGTCCGCTTCGTCACCGACGTACTTGGCCAGCACCAGTTTGATGAAGGCGTTCTGCTCAAGGCTGCTTTGCAGCAGCTCGATGAACTGGGCGTGGTGATCCGGCGCAGGACGGGCGGGGGTAGCGGTGACAGACATGGAAAAAGCGGCCTCGGGGCGGGCGGATCGGGAATGGCGGTTATTTTAGGGGGGATGGGCAGTGAGGGCACGGAAAAGTTCGTGTGGCGAGCAGTATCCCCTGTGGGAGCAAGGCTTTGCTCCCACAGGCTTGTGCTGGCAGAAATTTTTTCAGCCCAGCACCACCAGCCGATTCGGCAGCTCATTGCGCGCGTGAGTCACGGGTACATGCTCCTTGAGCAATTCGCCGCAGGCCTCGATGCAGGTGACAAAACCCTGCAACGTCTGTCCTTGGCGGACCTGCTGGGTGAAGGTGGCGACAATGGCCTCCCAGCGCGTGTTGTCGAGACGCTTGGAAATGCCTTCGTCCACCAGGATTTCCACATACCGCTCGGCCTCGCAAACGAAAATCAACATTCCTGTGCCGCCGACGGTGTGGTGCAGGTTCTGCTCGAGAAACTGCCGGCGCGCCAGATTGGAGGCGCGCCAGTGGCGCACGGAACGGGGGATCAGGTGAGTGGTGATTGCAGGAATGCGAAACGCCAGGCACAGCACGATAAACAGGACCCACTGCACCAGCAGCAGACTGTGCATGTTCAGCCAGCCCGTGAGGTAATGCACCATGCCGGGCACCACCAAGGCCAGCAGGCTGGCCCACAGCAGCGGGATGTAGGCGTAGTCGTCGGCGCGGGCAGCAAGCACGGTGACCAGCTCGGCATCGGTATCGCGCTCCACCCGGGCGATGGCCTCGGCGACCTTGCGTTGTTCGTGTTCAGTCAGTAATGCCATGGTTAAAAGTGCCTGCTCATTATTATTGTCACCAGCCGCCCGACGAACCGCCGCCCCCGAAACTGCCCCCACCGCCACTGAAGCCGCCGCCACCGCCGCCGCCAAAACCGCCGCCACCGCCATAACCGCCCCCGGAACCACCGCGTCCGGCCGGCAGGATACCGAGCATCTGGCACACGAACACCGTTACGATGAACAGCAGCACCAACAACACGAACAGCCCCGGATGGCGCCCGACGAAATCGCCCTCTTCCTGGCCGTCGGCACCGTACACCGCAGCCGGCTCATCCAGCGCATTGCCGCCCAGCACCATCAGCATCGCCGCTACGCCGTCGCTGATACCTTTGTTGAAATTGCCGGCCTTGAACGCCGGAGTGATCACCTGATTGATAATCACCGAACTCTGGGCGTCAGTCAGGCGGTCTTCCAGACCATAGCCCACTTCGATCCGCAGTTTACGGTCATCCCGGGCCACGATCAGTAGCGCGCCGTTGTTTTTATCCTTCTGCCCGATGCCCCAGTGACGCCCCAGTTGATAACCGAAGTCTTCGATGCTGCTGCCTTGCAGGTCCGCCAGCGTGACCACGACCACCTGTTCACCGGTGGCCTGTTCATGGGCCTTGAGCTGTGCATCCAGTTGCGTGCGCACCGAGGGTTCCAGCATCTGGGCAGTGTCCACCACCCGCCCGGTCAGTGCCGGAAAACTCAACTCGGCCTGGGCCGTGATGGCAAACATGCAGAGCAGCAAGGCGCAGCTGCAAGCTGCAAGCTTCAAGCTATAAGCAAAAGCAGTGCGTATTGACTGTGCTTGAGGCTTGTAGCTTGAAGCTTGCAGCTGCTCCATCAAAACTTCACCTCAGGGGCTTTTTCGGCGTTGGGGCTGGTGGCTTCGAAGGTTTCGCGGATCGGCAGATCGCTGTACAGCACGCTGTGCCACAAACGACCGGGGAAGGTGCGGATTTCGGTGTTGTATTTCTGCACCGCCAGGATGAAGTCGCGACGAGCCACGGCGATGCGGTTCTCGGTGCCTTCGAGTTGTGATTGCAAGGCCAGGAAGTTCTGGTTGGCCTTGAGGTCCGGATAACGCTCGACCACCACCATCAGCCGGCTCAACGCACCACTCAACTGGTCCTGGGCCTGTTGGAACTGCTTGAGTTTTTCCGGGTTGTCCAGGGTACCGGCATCGACCTGGATGGACGTGGCCTTGGCCCGCGCCTCGACCACCGCCGTCAGGGTTTCCTGTTCGTGCTGCGCATAGCCCTTGACGGTTTCCACCAGGTTGGGGATCAGGTCGGCTCGGCGCTGGTACTGGTTCTGCACCTGTCCCCAGGCGGCCTTGGCCTGTTCGTCCAGGGTTGGAATATTGTTGATGCCGCAACCGGCCAGCAGCGTGGTGAACAGCATCAGCGCCAGTATTGGCAGGTGGCGAAGGTGATCGAGTCGTAGATTCATCGGTTGAAACTCCCCTATACAGTCCATTGAAGAAAACACAGCCACCTATCTCACCAGCGTCTGGGGCATAATCTGCCGCCGCCACGGGATTGAATCGGGTCGATGGGCTAAAAGATGCCCGGTGCGAAACTAAGTTCATCCGCGTGCGTTCGAAAACAGTGCTGCTCATATTCAGACAATACTCGAACAACAATAGCCGCTCCTCACATTTTGCTGACCGGCGAGTCCTGATTACCGCCCTTAGGCTTGCGAGAAACCATTCATGAAGAAGCTGTGTTTGCTGGGCCTGTTCGTCACACTGGCCAGTCAATCCGTATTAGCCGACAACCTGCCAACCCCGATAGAGAACAAGAATGCCTTCATCAGCAACCTGATGAAGCAGATGACCCTCGAGGAAAAGATCGGCCAGTTGCGCCTGATCAGCATCGGCCCCGAGATGCCTCGGGAGATGATTCGCAAGGAAATCGCCGCCGGCAACATCGGCGGTACGTTCAACTCCATCACCCGGGATGAAAACCGCCCGATGCAGGACGCGGCCATGCGCAGCCGGCTGAAGATCCCGATGTTCTTCGCCTATGACGTGATCCACGGCCATCGCACGATTTTCCCGATCCCCCTGGCCCTGGCCTCCAGCTGGGACATGGACGCCATCTACCGCTCCGGCCGCGTCGCTGCCAAGGAAGCGGCGGCCGACAGCCTGGACATCACCTTCGCGCCGATGGTGGATATTTCCCGCGACCCCCGCTGGGGCCGGACCTCCGAGGGCTTTGGCGAGGACACTTACCTGGTGTCGCGCATCGCCGGGGTGATGGTCAAAGCGTTCCAGGGCAGTGGCGCCAACGCGGCCGACAGCATCATGGCCAGCGTCAAGCACTTCGCCCTGTACGGCGCGGTGGAAGGTGGCCGGGACTACAACATCGTGGACATGAGCCCGGTGAAAATGTACCAGGACTACCTGCCACCCTACCGCGCCGCCATCGATGCGGGTGCCGGCGGGGTGATGGTCGCGCTGAACTCCATCAACGGCGTGCCCGCCACCGCCAACACCTGGCTGATGCACGATCTGTTACGCAAGGAATGGGGGTTCAAGGGCCTGGCAGTGAGTGACCACGGCGCCATCTTCGAACTGATCAAGCATGGCGTGGCCCGGGACGGTCGCGAAGCGGCGAAGCTGGCGATCAAGGCCGGCATCGACATGAGCATGAACGACTCGCTGTACGGCAAGGAGCTGCCTGGACTGCTCAAGGCCGGTGAAATCGAGCAGAGCGACATCGACAATGCGGTGCGCGAAGTCCTCGCCGCCAAATACGACATGGGCCTGTTCAAGGATCCGTACCTGCGCATCGGCAAGGCCGAGGACGACCCGGCCGACACCTACGCTGAAAGCCGCCTGCACCGCGACGATGCCCGTGACGTGGCCCGCCGCAGCCTGGTCCTGCTGGAAAACCGCAACCAGACCCTGCCCCTGAACAAAAACGCAAAAATCGCCCTGGTCGGACCGCTCGCCAAGGCTCCGATCGACATGATGGGCAGTTGGGCCGCTGCCGGGCGCCCTGCGCAATCGGTGACCTTGTTCGACGGCATGACCCGCGCACTGGGCGCAGAATCGAAACTGATCTACGCCCGTGGCGCCAACATCACCGGCGACAAGAAGGTGCTCGACTACCTGAACTTCCTCAACTTCGACGCCCCGGAAGTGGTGGATGACCCGCGCCCTGCCCAGGTGTTGATCGACGAAGCGGTAAAAGCTGCCAAGGATGCCGATGTGGTGGTGGCCGCCGTGGGTGAGTCGCGCGGCATGTCCCACGAATCCTCGAGCCGCACGGAACTGAGCATCCCCGCCAGCCAGCGCGAGCTGATCAAGGCCCTGAAGGCTACCGGCAAACCACTGGTGCTGGTGCTGATGAACGGCCGCCCGCTGGCGCTGGTGGATGAAAAGCAACAGGCCGATGCGATCCTCGAAACCTGGTTCAGCGGCACCGAAGGCGGCAACGCCATCGCCGACGTGTTGTTCGGCGACTACAACCCGTCGGGCAAACTGCCGATCTCCTTCCCGCGCTCGGTAGGACAGATTCCGACCTACTACAACCATCTGAGCATTGGTCGACCGTTCACGCCGGGCAAGCCGGGCAACTACACCTCGCAATACTTCGATGACACCACAGGCCCGCTCTACCCGTTCGGCTACGGCCTGAGCTACACCGAATTCAGCCTGACGGACATGGCCCTGTCGTCCACCACGCTGAACAAGACCGGCAAGCTCGATGCCAGCGTGACCCTGGAAAACACCGGTGAGCGTGACGGCGAAACCGTGGTGCAGCTCTATATCCAGGATGTGACCGGCTCGATCATCCGCCCAGTGAAGGAGCTGAAGAACTTCCGCAAGGTGATGCTCAAGGCTGGCGAGAAGAAAGTCATTCACTTCACCATCACCGAAGACGACTTGAAGTTCTACAACGCCCAGCTCAAATACGCCGCTGAACCGGGCAAGTTCAACGTCCAGATCGGCCTGGATTCCCAGGATGTGAAGCAACAGAGTTTCGAGTTGCTCTGATTCATCAACAGCGCAAATAACCGTGGGAGCGAGCCTGCTCGCGATGAAGGCCTACCAGTCACCGCATCATTGACTGTCAGGCCGCCATCGCGAGCAGGCTAGCTCCCACATTGTTTTTGCTGAACCTTAACCCCGCCGCCCCAGCACATTCACCACCAACCGATCCACCAATCCCCACACCCGTTGCTTGACCCGTTTCCACAGCGGCCGGCGCTTCCAGGTGTCGAGACTGACCTCCAGGCTCTGGGCGAAGTCTCGCTCGAAACTCGCCGCCACTGCCGTGCTGAGTGCGGAGTCGAGGGCTTCGAGGTTGGCTTCCAGATTGAAGCGCAGGTTCCAGTGATCGAAATTACAGGAGCCGATGCTGACCCAGTCGTCCACCAGCACCATCTTCAGGTGCAGGAAACACGGCTGGTATTCGAAGATTTTCACCCCAGCCTTGAGCAGACGCGGGTAATACCGGTGCCCGGCGTAGCGCACGGACGGGTGATCGGTGCGCGGGCCGGTGAGCAGCAGGCGCACATCGATGCCCCGGGCGGCAGCCTTGCGCAAGGAGCGACGCACGTTCCAGGTCGGCAAAAAATACGGGGTCGCCATCCAGATCCGCTTCTGGCCGCTGTTGAGGGCCCGGGACAACGATTGCAGGATGTCGCGATTCTGGCGGGCATCGGCATAAGCCACCCGCCCCATGCCCTCACCCATCGGCGGAACCCGGGGCAAGCGCGGCAAGCCGAAGTTGGAAGCCGGTTTCCAGGCACGGCGATGGCGGTTGGCGAGCCATTGGCGGTCAAACAGCAACTGCCAGTCGAGCACCAAGGGGCCGACGATTTCCACCATGACCTCGTGCCACTCGCAGCGGTCATCCAGCGGGCTCCAGAACTCATCGGTGACCCCGGTGCCGCCAACCACCGCCAGGCGCTGGTCCACCAACAGCAGCTTGCGGTGGTCCCGATATAAATTCCGTACCCAGCGGCGCCAACTCAGGCGATTGTAAAAACGCAGCTCCACGCCCGCCTCGATCAGGCGGTGGCGCAGGTCCTGGGTAAACGCCAGGCTGCCGTAGTCATCGAACAGGCAACGCACGCGAACACCGCGCTCGGCAGCCTGGACGAGTGCCTGGACCATCGCCTCGGCGCAAGTTCCCGCCTCCACCAGGTACAGCTCCAGCTCGACCTGTTCCTGGGCGCGGGCAATTTCCACCAGCATGCGCGGGAAAAACTGCGGGCCATCGATCAACAGCTCGAAGCGATTGCCCTCGCGCCACGGAAATACCGGGCCTCCCATGTCAGCGCGCCGTGAAAATCAGCACCGCATTCACCGGCACTGCGAGGCTGATGGCCGACAGCCCGGCCTGTTTGCGCAACTTCTCCAATCCCGGCGCCAGATCGAAATCCGCCGCATTGAGCACCACCGGCTCCAGGGTCACGACCTGGAACCGTCGTTCATCCAGGCGCGTTGCCAGCAGTTCGGCCTGATACACATGTTGCTTGCCGTGCAGGTCCACGGTCAGCGGCAAGCGCAGTTCCAGTTGAGCGCCGTTGGCCAGGTCCTGGATCGGTAACAGGTCGAGCTGCGCGGTAATGGCGGCGTCGGCAAATTGTTTGATCTCGAACAACTCGGCGCGCATGCGCTCGTCACGCAGGGGAATGCCACTGTTGACCGACTCCAGCTCCACTTCCAGCCGGACCATCCCCTTGGGCTGGACCTGACCATGAAGCACCAGGAAACGCTGGACCTCGGAAACGTTGCCATTTTTGCTGCTGATAAACGACAGCCGCGACGATTCGCCGTCCAGATACCAATTGGCTTGGACCGGCAGCGCGGCGCAGGCCAGCAGCAAGGTCGCGACAGCGTGAGAAAAAGACCGCTTGAACATACACACTCGGAGGGCAGATAAACCTGTGGCGAACCTTAACCGGGCCGAGGGCACTTGCAAACCTTCTGTTTCAATCCTCAATGGGAATACACAGGTCCGGTCACGGCTCCAACCGACAGCCCCGCCGCTCCCCCAGCCATCGTGCGCTATTGCTTCGCCCCAGCCCGGCGACGGTGATGCGTTTCGCTTCAGGCGTTTCGAGAAAATCGCTGATGGGCACCGACTGCTTTACATAGCCACGGCAATAGTCAGCCGGTTGCTCCATCACGTAGCGACACGAGCAATATTCCTTGGCGGTGTAGGCGCTGATGATGTCGGGGAAGGCCCGCAGCGCCACCCGCTCGAGCCAGATCCAGCCGAGCAGCGTCACAACAAGCACCGACATCAGCGTGAGCAACGGTCTGCGTCTCATGGCTGCACCGTCCCGGCGAACGCCGCCATGGCCCGCTTGAGCAATTCGTTGTGGCGGTAACTGCCGTCGCGGTCATCAGCGTAGCGCACGATGACCAACCGGGCGCTGGGGATCACGTACAACGCCTGCCCCCAATGGCCCAGCGCGGCAAACGTATCCGGCGGCGCATCGGGCCACGGGTGGATGGCCGGGTCGGCCGCGCGGTTGAGCCACCAATGCCCACCGGGCACCGCTTCATCCTGGCCGGCCCGGAAGCGGGCGAAGGGCTCGCGGTTGAACGCCACCCAGGCTTGCGGGATCAGTTGCCGCTCGCCCCAGCGCCCCTCGCGTTGCATCAACAGCCCCACACGCGCCAGGTCCCGCGCCGTGAGGTAGGCATAGGAGGACCCGACAAACGTGCCGGCGGCGTCGGTTTCCCAGGTGGCGTGGCGGATACCCAGCGGCTCGAACAGGGCCGTCCAGGGATAATCGGCATACCGCGCCGGGCCAACGATATTTTTCAATGCCGCGGCCAGCAGGTTGCTGTCACCACTGGAGTAACGAAACACCTGCCCCGGCGGACTGTAGCGCTCATGCTGCGCAGTGAACGCCGCCATGTCATGACGCCCACGGGTATAAAGCATCGCCACCACCGAGGACTTGAGCGGTGCGTATTCGTAATCTTCCTGCCAATCCAGTCCCGAGGCCCAATGGAACAGATCGGCCAAGGTCATGTCCGGATGCTTGCTCAACGCCGGGTAATACCTGGCGGCAGGATCCTGCAGACTGAACAGCTTTTGCCCATAGGCCACGCCAAACACCGTCGCCATCAGGCTTTTGCTGATCGACCAGGTCAGGTGCGCAGTGTCGGCACGGGTGGGCCCGGCATAACGCTCGTAAACCAGCCGCCCGTCCAGGATCACCAGCAGCGCATCGGTGCGGATGCCCTGGCGAGTGGCATCGTCGCGGGGTGGGAAGGCGTATTGCTCCAGGGCTTCGATGGCCGGCCCGGTGGGGGTCGGGCCACTTGGCCATTGCTCACCGGGCCAGTCTTCAGCCTGGGCGTACAGGTTGAGCAACAGCAGCGGGATCAGGAACCAGCCTTTGGACATGCTCGGGGCTCGCAGGATTGAACCTTCGGAGCCTATTCAGACTTGATGACAATTTGGGTATGGGTGGCATTTCCCTGTGGGAGCGAGCCTGCTCGCGATAGCGCTGGCTCAGCAGCATTGATGTCAACTGACACTCCGCTATCGCGAGCAGGCTCGCTCCCACAAAGGGTTATCCCAACGCCTTGGCCAACCGCTTGGCCCGCGCACCCGCCGCCATGTCCATCACGGCTTTATCTCGCGTCCACATCTCGCGCCACACCGCCGGGCCGGCGGCCAGGGCGTCGTTCAGTTCTTCATCGAGCCCGTTGAACTGGGCGAACAACCCACCCAGCAGCACATGCCCGGCCGCGCTGGACGGGTTGTGACGGCTCACTTCAGCGCAACCGGCCAGCAATCCCAGCAGACGCAGCTGCAGGGCTTGGGGCCAAGCGCACTCCTGCCCCACGCCATACAGCCAGGCGGCCATGGCACTGAGCACATAAAGGTCTTCCAGGGTGCGGAACGGTTTGACGTAGGCGTCCCAGCCGTCCCCGGCCAACAACTCGCACAGCGCGCCATCAAGCAGCACCCGGCCATGGCTGATGTCTGGCATCAGGGCGATGGCCGGGAGTTTTTCCAGGGTCACGCCCGGCTCTCCGGGATAAACCACCGCAAGATTCAACCGCGGCGGCTCGCCGGGTGCTTCGCTGCGGGCGGCAATCAGCAGCCACTCGGCGGCATCGCCCGCAGTAACGAAATCCTTGCGCCCGTTCAATCGCAGGTCGGTGATGCGAGTCTGCATGTCCGCCGGGCGCAGGCTGCGCTGCTCCGTGGCGCACAAGGCGCCCAGGCTCTGGGGCGCGCTCGGCCAAAGCACCCGCAGCGCCGCCTGATACCCCACCAGAAAAGCCAACCCCGGCGTTGCCATCAATCGCGCCCCCATGACGGCCAGTTCGAACGGCGTAACCGGCCCCAGGCGTTGCAGCAAGGCCGCATAACCCTCAGCCAGGTCCGGATGGGCGGGCAACCGTTCGCCGCGTTCGATCAGGTTTTGCCAGGGCATAGGAGGCTCCTTAATGGGCTGTCATATAAGCATCACCAAAGCTTCATGGCGATGACACCGGGGCTACATAGCCTGACTTTGCACAACATGGCTGCATAAAGAAAGTCGATCGGCTGCAACTGAACAGCCCGCACGGAGATTCGCTATGACTCAGATCGCCCGCATCAGCGACACTGGCAATGAACGCCGCCTGCAAGCCGAACGCCTGATTGGCGCCAAGGCTTTGCAAGAAGCCCAGGCCCTGCGCTTCAACGTCTTCAGCGGCGAATTCAACGCCAAGCTCAAAGGCGCGGAAATGGGTCTGGACATGGATGACTATGATGTTCACTGCGCCCACATCGGCGTACGCGACCTGAATACCGGCCGACTCGTGGCGACGACACGCCTGCTCGATCACCACGCCGCCAGCAGCCTGGGCCGGTTCTACAGTGAAGAAGAGTTCAACCTTCACGGCCTGGTCCATCTCAAGGGCCCGATCCTGGAAATCGGCCGCACCTGCGTCGACCCGGCCTACCGCAACGGCGGCACCATCGCTGTATTGTGGGGCGAACTGGCCGAGGTGCTGAACGAGGGCGGCTACAGCTACCTGATGGGATGCGCGAGCATTCCAATGCAGGACGGCGGCGTCCAGGCCCAAGCGATCATGCAGCGTCTGCGCGAACGTTATCTGTGCACCGAACACCTGCGGGCGGTGCCGAAAAAACCGTTGCCGGCCCTGGACGTACCGTCCAACGTCATCGCCGAAATGCCGCCTCTGCTCAAGGCTTACATGCGCCTGGGCGCGAAGATTTGCGGTGAGCCGTGCTGGGATGAGGATTTCCAGGTGGCCGACGTGTTCATCCTGCTCAAGCGTGACGAACTCTGCCCACGCTACGCCCGCCACTTCAAGGCAGCGGTGTGATGAGTCGGTTGCGGGTGTACGCGCGAATCGCGCGAGTGTTGCTGGTGGTGACGCTGGGTCTGAGCATGGCCAGCGTATTCGGGCTGTTCGAACGGTTGGGTGTGGCCAACTCCATGGTGCGCCGCCAGCGCTGGTCGCGTTTTTTCATGGCGCGCCTGAGCAATGCCCTGCCCTTCTGCGTGACGGTGCACGGGCAAATGCCGCAACAGCCCATGCTGTGGGTCAGCAACCATGTGTCCTGGACCGATATCCCGCTGCTGGGCATGCTCACGCCAATGTCGTTCCTGTCCAAGGCCGAAGTACGCACTTGGCCAGTGGCCGGATGGTTGGCGGCCAAGGCTGGCAGCCTGTTTATCCGGCGCGGCTCGGGCGACAGCCAGTTGATCCGCAAGCAAATGAGCCGACACCTGGAACAGGCCCATCCGCTGCTGATGTTTCCCGAAGGCACCACCACCGATGGCCGCTCCCTGCGCACTTTCCACGGTCGTTTATTGTCGGCGGCCATCGATGCGGACGTGGCGCTGCAACCGGTGGCGATCCGCTACCTGCGCAACGGTGAACCGGACTCGCTGGCGCCGTTCGTTGGCGATGATGATTTGCTGTCGCACCTGATGCGCCTGTTCGCCAATGACCGGGGCGAGGTGCACATCCATCTGCTGGAACCGATTGCCTGCCACGGCCAGGAGCGAGCTGCCCTGGCCTTCCAGGCGCAACAGGCGGTGCATAAGGCATTGTTTGGCGAAATCCCACAAAAGCAGCAAGTGCCGATGCGGCCTGCGATCGCGGCCTGATCCTGAGCCCTGTGCAGAGCCCTTGTGGGAGCGAGCCTGCTCGCGATAGCGGTCAGTCAGTTGGTTCTTGACTGCCAGGCCCTCATCGCGAGCAGGCTCGCTCACACATTTGAACTTCAGTGACGGCAAGAACCGCCTCCAACATCACCCCTGCCGTGTTGTCTGGCTCAACGCAAAATCCTGCAACTGCGGGTAGAACAGCTGAAAGTCTTCGCTCAACGGTTCATAGAGCCTGATCAATTCTTCCATGGCCCCGGCCAGTTCCTCCGGCCGGGACAGGCGTCGGGAAATCCCCCGCAATACTTGCCCAAGCACATCGAATTCTCGATAAGACCCCAGCCAGTCATCCGCCGCCATGTAAGGCGCGATTTGCGCCAGACGCCCAGGCAACTGCGGCTCGGCGGCGAGCACTCGGTAGACCTGGGAGGTGAAGTCCATCAACGGCCCTTCGCCATACAGCGCCCAGTCCCGGGCCAGGCAATGATCAAAAAACACGTCGAGCACAATTCCGGCATAGCGCCGCCGTACGGTGGAAAAGCGCGACAAAGCGATATCCACCACGGGGTGGCGGTCGGTGTACATGTCGATGCGTCGATGCAGGGCAATCGCCGCTTCGATCTGCGGATCGTACAGCCCTTGCAACGGCCCTTTGACGAAGTCGCCGTAGAGGCTGCCGAGCAGTCGTTCCCGGCCGGGGCCGCCGAGGTGCAGGTGTGCGAGATAGTTCATGGCGCGAAGCTTAGCACCGCCGCGCCAATATCGTTATAACCCGATATAGCGATTTATTCGGTTTTCAGATCAAATCCATATTGGTGTATCGCGAAATAACGATTTAAAGTTCGCCCCATCGCGATATAGCGTTTTACTCATTCCGAGCAGCCAACCATGCCCCTCGACCTCGACGAAATAATAAAAGCCCTGGCACACCCAGTACGGCGAGACATCCTCAACTGGCTCAAAGACCCCAAGGTCCAGTTCCCCGAACAGTTGCACAACCACGAATTCGGCATTTGCGCCGGGCAGATCGACCAGCGTTGCGGCCTGTCGCAGTCCACGGTGTCCGCCCATCTGGCGGTGTTGCAACGGGCGGGGCTGATCACCAGCCAGAAGGTCGGTCAATGGCATTTCTTCAAACGCAACGAGGACGTGATCCAGCAGTTCCTCAAGCAAATGAGCCAAGAGCTCTGACCCGACAAGGATCCACCATGCCCCTCTCACTTCTCATCCTGGCCCTGAGCGCCTTCGCCATCGGCACCACCGAGTTCGTCATCATGGGCCTGTTGCCTGAGGTGGCGGCCGACCTGGGTGTATCGATTCCCGGCGCCGGCTGGCTGGTGACCGGCTACGCCCTGGGCGTAGCCATCGGGGCACCGTTCATGGCCCTGGCCACCGCACGGTTGCCGCGCAAGGCCGCCCTGGTCGCGCTGATGGGGATCTTCATCGTCGGCAACCTGCTCTGCGCCATCGCCAGTGATTACAACGTGCTGATGTTCGCCAGGGTCGTCACCGCCCTGTGCCATGGCGCGTTCTTCGGCATCGGTTCGGTGGTGGCCGCCGGCCTGGTGGCACCCAACAAGCGCGCCTCGGCCGTAGCCCTGATGTTCACCGGCCTGACCCTGGCCAACGTACTCGGCGTACCGCTGGGCACCGCGCTGGGTCAGGAAGCCGGCTGGCGCTCGACCTTCTGGGCCGTGACCGTCATCGGCGTAATTGCACTGATCGGCCTGATCCGCTTTCTGCCGGCCAAGCGCGATGAAGAAAAACTCGACATGCGCTCGGAACTCGTCGCCCTCAAGGGCGCAGGCCTGTGGCTGTCCCTGAGCATGACCGCGCTGTTCTCCGCCTCGGTGTTCACCCTGTTCACTTACGTCGCCCCGCTGCTGGGAGAAGTCACTGGCGTATCGCCCCGCGGCGTGACCTGGACCCTGGTGCTGATCGGCTTGGGCCTGACTCTGGGCAATATCATCGGCGGCAAGCTGGCGGACAAGAGCCTGGCGAACACGCTGATGGGGGTTTTCACCACCATGGCTGTGGTGTCCACCGTATTGAGCTGGACCAGCGTCGCGCTGATCCCCACTGAAATCACCCTGTTCCTCTGGGCCACCGCCTGCTTCGCCGCCGTGCCGGCCCTGCAAGTCAACGTGGTGACCTTCGGCAAAGACGCGCCAAACCTGGTTTCCACCCTGAACATCGGCGCCTTCAACATCGGCAACGCCTTGGGCGCCTGGGTCGGCGGCAGTGTCATCGACCACGGCCTGGGCCTGACCAGCGTGCCCCTGGCCGCCGGTGCGCTGGCCGTGCTGGCGCTGCTGGTCACCCTGATCACTTTCCGCCAGGGCGGCAATGCCGACCTGGCCCCTGCCACTCACTGACTTTTAACCCTTAACTTTCGAGGTTGTAATTGATGACGACTATTTTCGATCCAATCAAACTCGGCGACATCGAGCTGAAGAACCGCATCATCATGGCACCGCTCACCCGCTGCCGTGCCGACGCCGGCCGTGTGCCCAACGCGCTGATGGCCGAGTACTACGTGCAGCGTGCCTCCGCTGGCCTGATCCTCAGCGAAGCCACCTCTGTCACGCCCATGGGCGTGGGCTACCCCGATACCCCCGGCATCTGGTCCAACGACCAGGTGCGCGGCTGGAGCAACGTGACCAAGGCCATCCACGGCGCCGGCGGCAAGATTTTCCTGCAACTGTGGCACGTGGGCCGGATCTCCCATCCGTCTTACCTGAACGGCGAATTGCCGGTGGCGCCCAGCGCCATCCAGCCCAAGGGCCATGTAAGTCTGGTGCGTCCGCTGGCCGACTACCCGACGCCACGCGCGCTGGAAACCGAGGAGATCGCCGATATCATTGAGGCTTACCGCGTAGGCGCCGAGAACGCCAAGGCCGCCGGTTTCGACGGCGTGGAAATCCATGGCGCCAACGGCTACCTGCTCGACCAGTTCCTGCAAAGCAGCACCAACCAGCGCACCGACAACTATGGCGGCTCCCTGGAAAACCGTGCCCGCCTGCTGCTGGAAGTGACCGACGCTGCCATTGAAGTCTGGGGCGCCGGCCGGGTTGGCGTGCACCTGGCGCCACGCGCCGACTCCCATGACATGGGCGACGAGAACCGCCTGGAAACCTTCAGCTATGTGGCCCGCGAGTTGGGCAAGCGTGGCATCGCCTTTATCTGCTCCCGTGAAAAGGAAGGCGAAGACAGCATCGGCCCGCAGCTCAAGCAAGCTTTCGGTGGCCCGTACATTGCCAACGAACGTTTCACCAAGGACAGCGCCAACGCCTGGCTGGCCGAGGGCAAAGCGGATGCCGTTGCCTTTGGTGTGCCGTTCATTGCCAACCCGGACCTGCCGGCGCGCTTGAAAGCTGACGCACCGCTGAACGAGCCGCATCCGGAAACGTTCTATGGGAAAGGCCCGGTGGGTTACATCGATTACCCCGTGATGTAAATAAAAAACCGGCCTTACAAAAAGCCCCGACTCGCAAGAGCCGGGGCTTTTTTACATCTGTTGACGGCTGACGCAATCAAACTCCGCAGACATCGAAACATCAAATAACAACACCACACTTACTCACTATGGATTAACACACCGTACAGCGTTAATAATAAGCCCGAACAACAACCCACTCAACCAATGGATTTAACCGACATTTATCAAACTTAATAAGCAACTTCAATTCTTGTAAAAAACAACACTAAACCGAGCAACTTCAATTACGCGCCATTATCTTACGCAGGCTTTAGCGCGCCTCGTAATACATGAGAGACACATTACAATGAACATGATGAAAAACTTAATCCTCGCTCTGCTACTGGGACCGGCAGCCGTCGCCACCAGCCTGGCCAACACCGGCATCACCGTGGAGCTGGTAAACAAAACTTCTCACGCCTTGGAAATGACCAACATTTTAAGTGAGCAACCCACGCCCCCGGACATGTTCTTGAGCGCTTATGATGTCCCCGCCAAAACAACCCGCGAATTCTATTTCGCCCATAACAGGAAATTCACTTATCCCGCTGCTGGCTGGCAACCGACGCTGAGAAAAATCAAACCGATTGAATTAGTTCTCTCCTATCAAATGAGCACCTTCAACTTCGGCTGCCAAATGCAAACCCGCTTTGAAGCCCCCATCGGTTTTGGCGTCCTGGAATCCAGTTACAGGCCAAACAGGAAAAGCAAAACTGCGTATACCGGCAATGGTGAATACACCTGCCGCTCGGAAATCTTTCAGAAGATGCTCGAACCCCCTTTCAACTATTCCGTGCGCCTCATTGTTGAATAAACCGGAGGGTCGGTAACAGGCCGGCACGACAAGTACAGGCGCCTCAATGGCGCCGGTACATCAACACGCCATAATCCTCCTGCACAATCGCGAATCGCGAGCGATCAACGTGTCTGCAGTTCGTCTATAAATGACTCTGCCGGGATCAAGGCCCGGCGGGGTCCTCGCCGTTCAGCTATTGACACAAACCGATGAAATTGAGCATTTTGTTTTATTTGCGCAGGTTGGGGCTCAGGTGCAGCATATCCAGCCCGATCTCCACCCAGCGCTCGGCCTCACCCGCCAGTGCGAAGCTGTCGGGAGCCAGTAGCCACTGGTACAAAATGCCGTCGATGTAGGCATGAATGGCGACTGCTGCCCTTTCGGGATCCAGATCGCCCGGCAACTGGCCACGCTTCATCGCATTGCGCAACGACAACGCGATACGCACGTTGCAATCGAGACTGACCTGGCGCCGCTGCTGGCGCAAATCGCACATTTCATCGGTGAATTCGCACTTATGAAACAAAATCTCATTAATGCGTCGGGTTTTCGGGTCCAGGGCCACCTGTTGGAACAACCGCACCAGCAGCTTGCGAACACAACCCAGGGGGTCAAGCTCCTCTTCACTTTCACTGGCGCGGGCCAAATCGTCGAGCGGCTCGTGCAACGTATCGAGCATGGCCTGGAGCAGGTCCGCCTTATTGCTGAAATGCCAGTAGATGGCACCGCGCGTTACACCGGCCAGCGTCGCGATGTCAGCCAGTGTCGTGCGGGCCACACCGCGCTCGAAAAAGGCTTTTTCGGCCGCTTCGAGTATCTGGCTGCGAGTCTCCAGAGCTTCCTCTTTGGTACGACGGACCATGGCAGTAAACACCTCAATCAGGATGCGTAAGCAATGCGTAAGGATCAACTGAACAAAATGTGAGGCGGCGTTTTTCACAACGCTTCTGCGACCTGCGCAGGCCTTTTGTCAGGCTTTTGTAAATACCGATGGTACGCAATTTGGGTGTTTACAAACAACCGTGTACGTAAGTATATTTCTTAGCATCCTACTAATTGTTTATCTCGCTCTTTTTCACCTTCCACTTTCTTGTGCGCCTCTTACGCGCCTGGACCCGAGGATTTCCATGCAATTCAAGCCAGCTGTTACCGCTCTGGTTACCGCCATCGCCCTGGCATCGCTGCTCAGCGGATGTAAAAAGGAAGAGGCGGCACCTGCCGCACCGGCTCCTCAGGTCGGCGTCGTAACCCTCAAGACCCAGCCGTTCACCCTGACCTCGGAGCTTCCCGGTCGCACCAGCGCGTTCCGCATCGCGGAAGTTCGTCCGCAAGTCAACGGCATCATCCTCAAGCGTCTGTTCAAGGAAGGTGCCGACGTCAAGGCCGGCCAGCAGCTGTATCAGATTGACCCGGCCATGTACGAAGCGACCCTCAAAAGCGCCGAAGCAAACCTGCGCTCAACCAAGTCCATTTCCGATCGCTATAAACAATTGGTGGACGAACAGGCCGTCAGCCGCCAGGAATACGACACCGCCGTGGCCAACCGCCTGGAGTCGGAAGCCAATCTGCAAACCGCCCGGATCAACGTGCGCTACACCAAGGTTTACGCGCCGATTTCCGGTCGCATAGGTCGCTCCTCGGTGACCGAGGGTGCGCTGGTCAGCAACGGTCAGGCCGATGCCCTGGCAACCATTCAGCAACTGGACCCGATTTACGTCGACGTGACGCAGAGTTCCGTGGAACTGCTGCAACTGCGCCGTGAACTGGAAAGCGGCCGCCTGCAGAAGGCTGGCGACAACGCCGCCATGGTCAAACTGACCCTGGAAGACGGCAGCCAATATGCCCATGAGGGCAAGCTGGAGTTCTCCGAAGTGTCGGTCGACCAAACCACCGGTTCGGTAACCCTGCGCGCGGTGTTCCCTAACCCTGACCACACCCTGCTGCCGGGCATGTTCGTCCACGCACAACTGCAGGCCGGTGTGGACAGCGCGGCGATTCTCGCGCCGCAGCAAGGCGTGACCCGCGACCTCAAAGGCATGCCGACCG
The DNA here is from genome assembly GCF_032614175.1 of Pseudomonas sp. P105. Classification (NCBI taxonomy): domain Bacteria; kingdom Pseudomonadati; phylum Pseudomonadota; class Gammaproteobacteria; order Pseudomonadales; family Pseudomonadaceae; genus Pseudomonas; species Pseudomonas sp. P105. The sequence continues at coordinate 1,486,608 of NZ_CP126693.1, read as the reverse complement.
CCCTGGTGGTGGGCCCGGACAACAAGGTCGAGCTGCGCCAGCTCAAGGCCAGCCGTACCGTCGGTAGCCAGTGGCTGATCGAAGACGGGCTCAAGGCTGGCGATCGCCTGATCACCGAAGGGTTGCAGTACGTACGGCCAGGGGTGGAAGTCAAAGCCACTGAGGCCACCAACGTTGGCGCAAAGAACCCGGCCCCCGCACAGGCAGCTGACAAAGCCGCCGGCGGCAAAGGGGAGTAAACCATGTCGAAATTTTTTATCGACCGTCCGATTTTCGCCTGGGTTATCGCCCTGGTGATCATGTTGGTCGGGGCCCTGTCGATCCTCAAATTGCCGATCAACCAATACCCCAGCATCGCGCCGCCGGCCATTGCGATCCAGGTCACCTACCCGGGCGCATCCGCGCAGACCGTGCAGGACACCGTGGTGCAGGTCATCGAGCAACAGCTCAACGGCATCGATAACCTGCGTTATGTCTCCTCGGAAAGTAACTCCGACGGCAGCATGACCATCACGGCGACCTTCGAACAAGGCACCAACTCCGATACCGCCCAGGTCCAGGTCCAGAACAAGTTGAACCTGGCCACTCCGCTGCTGCCGCAAGAAGTGCAGCAACAGGGCATCCGCGTGACCAAGTCAGTGAGAAACTTCCTGATGGTGATCGGCGTGGTGTCGCGCGACGGCAGCATGACCCGGGAAGACCTGTCCAACTACATCGTGTCCAACATGCAGGACCCGATCTCGCGCACAGCCGGTGTCGGTGACTTCCAGGTCTTCGGTGCCCAGTACGCAATGCGAATCTGGCTCGACCCAGCCAAGCTGAATAACTACAGCCTGACCCCGGTAGATGTGACCAACGCCATTTCCGCGCAGAACGTCCAGATCGCGTCCGGCCAACTCGGCGGCCTGCCTGCCCTGCCCGGTCAGCAACTGAACGCCACCATTATTGGCAAGACCCGCCTGCAGACCGCCGAACAGTTCAAGGCCATCTTGCTCAAGGTCAATCCGGATGGCTCGCAAGTGCGCGTCGGCGACGTGGCGGATGTCGCCCTGGGCGGCGAGAGCTACAGCATCAATGCCCAGTTCAACGGTGCCCCGGCCTCCGGTCTGGCAGTGAGACTGGCCACCGGTGCCAACGCCCTCGACACGGCCAAGGCCCTGCGCCAGACCGTCGAAGATCTCAAGCCGTTCTTCCCGCAAGGCCTGGAAGTGGTGTTCCCCTACGACACCACACCGGTGGTGAGCGAGTCGATCAAGGGTGTGGTTGAAACCCTGATCGAAGCGGTTGCCCTGGTGTTCCTGGTGATGTTCCTGTTCCTGCAGAACTTCCGCGCCACCATCATCACCACAATGACGGTGCCGGTGGTACTGCTTGGCACTTTCGGGATCCTCGCGGCATTCGGCTTCAGCATCAACACCCTGACCATGTTCGGCATGGTGCTGGCCATCGGTTTGCTGGTGGACGATGCCATCGTCGTGGTGGAGAACGTCGAACGGGTCATGAGTGAAGAAGGCCTGTCACCCAAGGAAGCCACCAAGAAATCCATGGGCCAGATCCAGGGCGCCCTGGTGGGTATCGCTCTGGTGCTCTCGGCGGTACTGCTGCCGATGGCGTTTTTTGGCGGCTCCACCGGCGTGATCTACAAGCAGTTCTCCATCACCATCGTCTCGGCCATGGCCCTGTCGGTACTGGTGGCCCTGATTTTCACTCCGGCCCTGTGTGCCACCATGCTCAAGCCCATTCCCAAGGGTGAGCACGGCACGCCGAAACGCGGCTTCTTCGGCTGGTTCAACCGCACCTTCGACCGCGGCGTCCGAAGCTACGAGCGCGGCGTGGGCAACATGCTCAAGCACAAGGCGCCGTACCTGCTGGCCTATGTGATCATCGTGGTTGGCATGGTCTGGCTGTTCACCCGCATCCCGACGGCGTTCCTGCCGGAAGAAGACCAGGGCGTGCTGTTTGCCCAAGTGCAGACCCCGGCGGGTTCCAGCGCCGAACGGACCCAGGTGGTGGTGGACAACATGCGCGAGTTCCTGCTGCGTCCAAGCAAGGATGGCGGTGAAGGCGATGGCGTGGCCTCGGTGTTCACCGTGACCGGCTTCAACTTCGCTGGTCGTGGCCAGAGCTCCGGCCTGGCGTTCATCATGCTCAAGCCGTGGGAAGAGCGTGACGCTGAGAACACCGTGTTCAAAATCGCTGGCCGCGCCCAGCAACACTTCTTCACCTTCCGCGACGCAATGGTGTTTGCCTTCGCTCCGCCGGCGGTGATGGAACTGGGTAACGCCACCGGTTTCGACGTGTTCCTGCAGGACCGCGCCGGCATCGGCCATGAGAAGCTGATGGAAGCCCGCAACCAGTTCCTGGGCATGGCTTCCCAAAGCAAGATTCTCTCCCAGGTGCGTCCGAACGGCCTGAATGACGAGCCGCAGTACCAGTTGGAGATCGATGACGAGAAGGCCAGCGCCCTGGGCATTACCCTCTCGGACATCAACAACACCCTGTCGATTGCCCTGGGCAGTAGCTACGTGAACGACTTCATCGACCGTGGTCGGGTGAAGCGGGTGTACGTCCAGGGTCAGCCGAATGCACGCATGAGCCCCGAAGACCTGCAGAAGTGGTATGTGCGCAACAGCGCCGGGACTATGGTGCCGTTCAGCGCATTCGCCAAGGGCGAATGGGTCTACGGCTCGCCGAAACTGGCCCGTTACAACGGCGTGGAAGCAATGGAAATTCTGGGGTCGCCGGCCCCGGGTTACTCCACCGGTGAAGCCATGGCCGAAGTCGAGGCCATCGCCCAGAAACTGCCGGCCGGCGTCGGTATTTCCTGGACGGGCCTGTCCTACGAGGAACGTCTTTCCGGCTCCCAGGCGCCTGCGTTGTACGCCTTGTCGCTGCTGATGGTATTCCTCTGCCTGGCGGCGCTGTATGAAAGCTGGTCGATTCCGATCGCGGTCATGCTCGTGGTACCACTGGGGATCATCGGTGCCTTGATGGCGACCAGCCTGCGCGGCCTGTCCAACGACGTGTACTTCCAGGTGGGCTTGTTGACGACCATCGGTCTGGCGGCGAAAAACGCTATTCTGATCGTGGAATTCGCCAAGGAACTCCACGAGCAGGGCCGCACGCTGGTGGAAGCCGCCATTGAAGCCTGTAGGATGCGTCTAAGGCCGATCATCATGACCTCCCTGGCGTTCGTTCTCGGCGTGGTGCCGTTGGCGATTTCCACCGGCGCAGGTTCAGGCAGCCAGCACGCCATCGGCACCGGTGTGATCGGCGGTATGTTGACCGCCACCATCCTGGCGATTTTCTGGGTGCCATTGTTCTTCGTGACTGTGTCGTCGATAGGCCGTCGCAAAAATATCGACCAGGACGACACTCCTGAAACTTCTAAAGAGGCTGGCCAATGAGCAAGTCGCTCCTCTCTCTGACCATCGCCGCCGTCGTGCTCAGCGGCTGCTCGCTGATCCCCGATTATCAGCGGCCCGAAGCACCGGTCGCCACGCAGTACCCGCAAGGTCCGGCCTACGAGCCGGCCAAGGCGGCCAGCCAGGCCGCCGCCGAACAGGGCTGGAAACAGTTTTTCCATGACCCGGCCTTGCAACAGCTGATCCAGGTTGCCCTGGAAAACAACCGCGACCTGCGCGTCGCGGCGCTGAATATCGATGCTTACGCCGCGCAATACCGCATCCAGCGGGCGGACCTGTTCCCAGCGGTCTCGGCCACCGGTTCCGGTAGCCGTCAGCGAGTGCCGGCACGGGCGTCGCAAACCGGTGAGGCGGCCATCAGCAGCTCCTACTCCGCGACCCTGGGCATCAGTGCTTATGAACTGGACCTGTTCGGCCGGGTGCGCAGCCTGAGCGAGCAAGCGTTGCAAAGCTACTTCGCCACCGAAGAGGCCCGTCGCAGTACCCAGATCAGCCTGGTGGCCAGCGTTGCCAACGCCTACCTGACCTGGCAGGCCGACAAGGAACTGCTCAAGCTGACCCAGGAAACCCTGGGCACCTACGAGCAAAGCCTCAAGCTGACCTCCCGCAGCGCCGAAGTCGGCGTGGCCTCGGCCCTGGACCTGAGCCAGGCACGCACGGCAGTGGAAAACGCCCGCGTACAACTGGCGCGCTACACCCGCCAGGTGGCTCAGGATGAAAACAGCCTGACCCTGCTGCTGGGCACCGGCCTGCCGTCCAACCTGAGCACCCAACCGCTGAGCGATGACCTGCTCAGCGAAGTGCCGGCGGGGTTGCCGTCAGACCTGTTGCAACGTCGCCCGGACATCCTCCAGGCCGAACGCAACCTGCTGGCCGCCAACGCCAACATCGGCGCCGCACGGGCCGCGTTCTTCCCCAGCATCAGCCTGACGGCCAACGCTGGCACCCTGAGCCCGGACCTGTCCGGCCTGTTCAAGGGCGGTTCGGGCACCTGGACCTTCGCCCCGCAAATCAACCTGCCGATCTTCAACGCCGGCAGCCTGCGGGCAAGCCTGGATTACGCCAAAATCCAGAAAGACATCAACGTCGCCAATTACGAGAAGTCGATTCAGACCGCGTTTCAGGAAGTCTCCGACGGCCTGGCCGCACGCCGGACCTACAATGAACAGTTGCAGGCCCAGACCGCCTTCGTCGCCGCCAACCAGGACTACTACAGCCTGGCCGAGCGTCGCTATCGCATCGGTGTCGACAGCAACCTGACCTTCCTCGACGCCCAACGTCAGTTGTTCAGCGCCCAACAATCGCTGATCACCGACCGCCTGGCGCAACTGACCAGCGAGGTCAATCTGTACAAGGCGTTGGGCGGTGGTTGGAATGCCGAACCCGGCAAGAACGAACCGGTGGCGGAGAAAGCGCCGCCGCTGAAATTGTTCTGACTTGATGCCTGAACGCTGAAACACGAAGCCCACCGGATGGTGGGCTTTTTGTTTGTGCACGCTGTGTGGGAGCAAGGCTTGCCCGCGATGGCGGCCTGACAGTCGGCCAGGGTTTTGTTGATTGCGTACATATCCGTTTCTGCGGTAACGGCCACTTAGGGTTCCGCCCTTACGGCGGGTCACTTTCGAAAATCCGGAAGCCGGCCCAGGCGAAAGTAACCAAAGCGCTTCTGCCCCACCACTCGGTGCCTCGCCTAGGCTCGGCATGCCCGCACTCCGGCATTGCTCCGTGGGCCCGCCGCGAAGGGCCATCCATGGCCCAGCGCGGCTACCTCGGCATCCATGCCGAGGTGCCCACTGCGCAATGCCTGCGTGCGGCCAGCGTGGTTAACGGGGCGCCGAGATCAACGCCCACCGCGAGGCGGCCTTATAGCCGACCTGATTTTTTGGTGATCGCGTTCCTCCTGTGGGAGCGAGCTTGCTCGCGAAGAGGCTGGAACATTCAACATTATTCATCGACTGTGCCATCGCCTTCGCGAGCAAGCTCGCTCCCACAGTTGGACCGGGATACGACCGGGAGAGTCAGGTCGGCTATCAGGCCGCCTCGCAAGCAAGCTTTGCTCCCACAGTTCTGACCGGCGTACGACCGGGAAAGCCAGGTCGGCTATCAGGCCGCCTCGCGAGCAAGCTTTGCTCCCACAGTTCTGACCGACGTACGACCGGGAGAGCCAGGTCGGCTATCAGGCCGCCTCGCGAGCAAGCTTTGCTCCCACAGTTGGACCGGGATACGACCGGGAGAGCCAGGTCGGCTATCAGGCCGCCTCGCGAGCAAGCTTGCTCCCACAGATCTGACAGGTGTACGACCGGAAGAATCAGGTCGGCTACTAGGCCGCCTCGCGGTGGACGTTGATCTCGGGCGCCCCGTTAACCACGCTGGCCGAACGCAGGCATTGTGGAGTGGGCATCCCGGCATGGATGCCGGGATAGCCGCGCTGGGCCATGGATGGCCCTTCGCGGCGGGCCCACGGAGCAATGCCGGAGTGAGGGCACACCGAGCCTAAGCGAGGTGCCGAGTGGTGGGGCAAGAGCGCTTTGGTTACTTTCGCGCTTTTCGAAAGTGACCCGCCGTAAGGGCGGAACCCTAAGTCGCCGTTACCGCGAAAATGGATATGTACTCAGTCAAAAACATCCTGGCCGACTGTAGGCCGCCATCGCGATCAGGCTCACTCCCACAAAGATCCAATCAGTTTTTGCCGTTCGATAATCGCCCAAAACCCGCAAACGGCAATTGAACCGATCCCAGCCGGCCCTTCACCATCGCTCGCACAAAACCAATAACAACAGGTTCGATGCCATGCCCATAGACCCCGCCTCATCCGGCTGATCCTTCGATCGCCTTACCGTCCAGCTCCACAGTGCCGACTGCAACCCAAGGTTGCGGCAGCGACCCGCTTTGCCCACAAAAACTAGAGACATGCCCATGAAACCTACACAGCATTTATTCCCCAGTCTTATCGCTATCGCCCTGTCTGGCGCCACCCTGCCCGTCCTGGCCGCAGAGTCGGGTTTTGTCGAGGACGCCAAGGTCAATCTCAACCTGCGCAACTTCTACATCAACCGCAACTTCACCAACCCGGCTAACGCCCAAGGCAAAGCCGAGGAATGGACCCAGAGTTTCATTCTCGACGCCAAGTCCGGCTTCACTCAGGGCACCGTGGGTTTCGGTATGGACGTGCTGGGCATGTACTCGCTCAAGCTCGACGGTGGTCGCGGCACCGCCAATACCGGATTGTTGCCGGTGCATGACGATGGCCGTCCGGCCGATGACTTTGGTCGCCTGGGTGTCGCACTCAAGGCCAAGGTGTCGAAAACCGAATTGAAGGTGGGCGAATGGATGCCGGTGCTGCCAATCCTGCGCTCTGACGACGGTCGCTCCCTGCCGCAGACTTTCCGCGGTGGTCAGGTCACCTCCACCGAGATCAACGGCCTGAGCCTGTACGGCGGCCAGTTCCGCGCCAACAGCCCGCGTAACGACGCGAGCATGGAAGACATGTCGATGAACGGCCGCGGCGCGTTCACGTCCGACCGCTTCAATTTCGGCGGCGGCGAATACGCCTTCAACGACAAGCGCACCCAGGTCGGCGTCTGGTACGCGGAACTGTCGGACATCTACCAGCAAAAATATTTCAACCTGACCCACAGCCAGCCCATCGGTGACTGGACCCTGGGCGCCAACCTGGGCTACTTCATCGGCAAGGAAGAAGGCAGTGCCCTGGCGGGCGACCTGGACAACAAAACCGCCTTCGCCATGCTCTCGGCCAAATACGGTGGCAACACCTTCTACGTCGGCCTGCAAAAACTCAGCGGCGACGATGGCTGGATGCGCGTCAACGGCACCAGCGGCGGCACCCTGGCCAACGACAGCTACAACTCCAGCTACGACAACGCCCAGGAAAAATCCTGGCAAGTGCGCCACGACTTCAACTTTGCCGCCGTCGGCGTACCGGGCCTGACCCTGATGAACCGCTACATCAGCGGTGACAACGTACACACCGGCACCATCACCGACGGTAAGGAATGGGGTCGCGAAAGCGAATTGGCCTACACCGTACAAAGCGGTGCGTTGAAGAGCCTCAATGTGAAATGGCGTAATTCGACGATGCGTCGGGATTACAGCACCAATGAGTTCGATGAGAACCGGCTGATCGTCAGCTATCCGATCAGCTTGTTGTAAAAGCCAAACATGGGTGGAGGCTGTACCGGCATCATCGCGAGCAAGCTCGCTCCCACAGGGGGATCAGCGTTGAGCATAAAATTTGTGCTCACTGAAGATCCAGTGTGGGAGCGAGCCTGCTCGCGATGGCGTCATCACATTCAACATCGATGCAAGCTGACCCACCGTTTTCGCGAGCAGGCTCGCTCCCACAAAGGGATCAGTGTCGAGCATAAAATTTGTGCTCACTGAAGATCCAGTGTGGGAGCGAGCCTGCTCGCGATGGCGTCATCACATTCAACATCGATGCAAGCTGACCCACCGCTTTCGCGAGCAAGCCCCCACAGGGGGATCAGTGTCGAGCATAAAATTTGTGTTCACTGAAGATCCAGTGTGGGAGCGAGCCTGCTCGCGATGGCGTCATCACATTCAACATCGATGCAAACTGACCCACCGCTATCGCGAGCAAGCTCGCTCCCACAGGGTTAGGGTGATGCTTAAGTCCGGGACTCGACACCCAGTTCATCCCACACCGACTCGGCCAGGTGGAAGGTGGCGTTGGCCGCAGGGATGCCGCAATAGATAGCACTCTGCATGATCACTTCCTTGATCTCGCTGCGGCTCACACCATTATTGGCAGCAGCGCGCAAGTGCAGTTTGAGTTCTTCGCTGCGGTTCATGCCGATCAGCATGGCGATGGTGATCAGGCTGCGGGTGTGGCGCGGCAGGCCGGGGCGGGTCCAGATGTCGCCCCAGGCATGACGGGTGATCATCTCTTGGAATTCGCTGTTGAACTCAGTCAAGGCATTCAGGCTGCGGTCGACGTGGGCATCGCCCAGCACCGCGCGGCGTACTTGCATGCCTTCGTCGTAACGTTGTTTCTCGTCCACAAAATACTCCCTCAAGAACGACTGGAACCTAGCAGGAAAGCCAGCACCCGCTCGCTGAACGCGGCACCGGCCTGGACGTTGGACAGATGCGCGGCATGGAATTCGGCGTATTCGGCGCCGTTGACCCGCTCCTGGATAAAGTGCCCGCCCGACGGTGGGGTCACGGCATCTTCGGTGCCGGCGACCACCAGCAGCGGCACGCGAATCGACGACAACTGCTCGCGGAAATCGGCATCGCGCACCGCCGCGCAGTTAGCCGCGTAGCCCTGGGGCGACGTGGCGGCGAGCATGTCGGTGATTCTCCTGACCTTCTCTGGATGAGCCTGGGCAAAGTCCGGCGTGAACCAACGAGCAATCGAGGCATCCCGCAGCGCGACCATCGCCGCCTTGCCATCACGCAGTACGGTTTCGATCCGCGGGTCCCATACGGATGGGTCGCCGATCTTGGCGGCGGTGTTGCACACCACCAGTTTGTGCAGCCGCTCACCGGCATTGATCCCCAGCCATTGGCCGATCAATCCGCCCATGGACAACCCACAGAAATGCACCTTGTCGATGTTCAGCTGATCGAGCATCGCCAGCACGTCGCGGCCCAGTTGGTCGATGCTGTACGGCCCTTCAGTCACCAAGGATTGACCGTGCCCGCGCGTGTCAAAACGCAACACGCGAAAGTGTTCACTGAAGGCGGCGATCTGCTCGTCCCACATGTGCAGGTCGGTGCCCAGGGAGTTGGAGAGCACCAGCACCGGGCCATCCTGCGGTCCATCGAAACAATAGTTCAGTTCGCCTTCGGCGAGTTTGACGAATCCCACAACAGTCTCCTTTCAGGCGTTCAAGGCAAGGTGTTCAGCCACCGCGCGCGCGACCCAGGTCTGGGCCTGGCCGAGGTAGTGGGCGGGGTCGAGCAAATGATCCAGCTCAGCGGCAGACAACTGCGCAGTGACTTGGGGCTCGTCCCCCAACACGTCCCGCAAATGACGTTGTTCAGCCACGGCGCGTTTGCAACATTGCTCCAACAGATGATGCGCGGTGTCGCGTCCGACCCGCTGGGCCAGGACGATGCTCACCGCCTCGGCCAGCACCAACCCTTGGGTCAGTTCCAGATTGCGAGCCATGCGCGCCGCGTCCACTTCCAGACCTTCGGCCAGCAGCCGCGCCTGTTGCAGGGCGCCGGACACCAGGCAGCAGATCTCCGGCAAGGTTTCCCATTCGGCGTGCCACAGGCCCAGGCTGCGTTCGTGCTCCTGGGGCATGGCGCTGAACAGCGTCGACAACAGGCCAGGGACTCGGGTCGCCGCACCGATCAGCACCGCCGCGCCCACCGGGTTACGTTTGTGCGGCATGGTGGATGAACCGCCCTTGCCCGGCGCCGAGGGTTCGAACGCTTCACCGGCCTCGGTCTGCATCAACAAGCTGATGTCGCGGCCCAGTTTGCCCAGGCTGCCGGCGATCAACCCCAGTACCGAACCGAACTCAACCAGGCGATCGCGTTGGGTGTGCCACGGCTGCTCCGGCAAGCTCAGTTGCAGCTCGGCGGCCAGGGCTTCGGCGATGGGCAAGGCCTGCTCACCCAGTGCGGCAAGCGTTCCGGAGGCACCACCGAACTGCAACACCAGCAAGCGCGGTTTGAGCTCATTCAGGCGCTGGCGGCTACGGGTGATGGCTCCCAGCCAACCGGCGATTTTCATGCCCAGGGTCACCGGTGTTGCGTGTTGCAACCAAGTGCGCCCAGCCAATGGCGTGGCGGCGTAGCGTTCGGCTTGGCGGGCGAGAATCGTGGCCAGTTGCGCCAGTTCGCCTTCAATCAAAGCCAATGCCTGGCGCAGTTGCAGCACCAACCCACTGTCCATCACGTCCTGACTGGTAGCCCCCAGGTGCACGTAGCGCTCAGCCTCGGCGTCTTGCGCGGCAATGCGCTTGCCGAGGGCCTTGACCAGTGGAATCGCCGAATTACCCGCCGTGGCAATCGCCTCGCTCAACGCCGAAAAATCGTACAACTGCGCGTCACAGGCCTTCTCGATCGGAGCCACTGCACTGACAGGGATCAAGCCCACCTTCGCTTCCGCCCGGGCCAGCGCCGCCTCGACATCGAGCATGGCCTGCACCCGGCCCGCATCACAAAACACCTCGCGCATGTGGCGGGTGGTGAAGTAGGCATCAAAGAGCTGATTACCCGGTCGTTCGCTCATAAAAAGTCCTTGGGTGTGCAGGTCTGCCGGCCTGACGCGGTTGGGTCAAAAGCTGCAACGTAAATACGTGGGTTGTCGCACATCCTATTCATCACCCGCACAGGCCAACCCTACGCCTTCGGGTGGAACAGGGTCATCAGTATTTTGTACAACCCACGCCCCACCGTTGTTACAGGGCTGGGCCAAGAGCATTCGCCACACGGGTTTCAATCAGTAGTCGAAGAACACCGTCTCGGCATCCGTCCCCTGCAAAACCACGTTCCACTGATACACGCCCGAAGCATCGGGCTTGCTCACGATAGTGGCGCGACGTTCCTCGGGCACGCAGGCCAGCAGCGGGTCGGTTTCGTTGGCCTGCTCGCCATCGAAGTAGATTCGCGTCAGCAAATGCTTGACCAGACCGCGGGCGAACACCAGCACGACAAGATGCGGCGCCTGGGTCGTGCCGCCAAGGCCCGGCACGGAGCCCGGCTTGATGGTGGTGAAACGAAAACGCCCTTCGGCATCCACCGGCACCCGGCCAAAGCCTTCGAAATTCGGGTCCAGGGGCTTGTCCTGGTCGTCTTCCGGGTGTGCGTATTTGCCGGCGGCGTTGGCCTGCCAGACTTCCAGCATCGCGTCATTGACGAACTCGCCGTTGCCGTCGATCACCTGCCCGGTGATCGCCACGCGCTGGCCTAGGGTTTGGGCGACGGTCAGGTCTTCGCGGTTCAGCCAGGTCAGGCCGATGTGGTAGTAAGGACCAACGGTGTGGGAGGTGGTGGCAGTGAGCGTCATCTTATTTCTCCATCGGCGTGGCATCGCGGCCGCGTAATACGATGTCCCAGCGATAACCGAGGGCGTAGTGAGGAATGGTTTTTTCCAGGTCGAAACGGGCGATCAGACGTTCCTTGGCACTGGTGTCCGGCACGCAGTTGTAGATCGGATCGTAGGCCAGCAGCGGGTCGCCGGGGAAATACATCTGCGTCACCAGGCGCGTCAGGATGCTCGGGCCGAACAGTGAGAAATGGATGTGCGCCGGGCGCCAGGCATTGTGATGGTTGCCCCACGGGTAGGCGCCGGGCTTGATAGTCTGGAACTGGTACCAGCCATCGGCGTCGGTGACGGTGCGACCAGTGCCGGTGAAGTTCGGGTCCAGCGGTGCGTCGTGCAGGTCGCGGTCATGGTTGTAACGACCGGCGGCGTTGGCCTGCCAGATCTCCACCAGGATGCCAGGCACGGGTTGGCCATGCTCATCCAGCACGCGCCCGTTAATGATGATTCGCTCCCCCAGTGGCTCGCCGGCATGCTGGGCAGTCAGGTCGTTGTCCTTCTCCTGCAGGCGATCGGCACCTACGGTCGGACCGGTAATTTCCGACAGTGAATGGGGCAAGTACACCAACGGCTTTGAAGGCGAACGCAGGTTGGTGGACTGGTACGGCGGGTGCAGGTACTCCGGTTGGGTGCCCGCTTGAGGGCGACGATAACCAGGCTTGTCAGTCATGAAGCATTCCTCGGTTTCTTATTAGTGGAACGACGTGTCAGACGCGTTCGATTGCCAACGCCAGACCCTGGCCGACGCCGACACACATGGTCGCCAGGCCTTTCTTGCCGCCGGTCTTTTCCAGATGATGCAACGCCGTCAGCACCAGCCGTGCTCCGCTCATACCCAGCGGATGGCCGAGGGCGATGGCGCCGCCATTGGGGTTCACCTGCGGCGCGTCGTCCGCCAGACCCAGATCGCGCAGCACCGCCAGGCCCTGGCTGGCGAAGGCTTCGTTGAGTTCGATCACATCAAAGTCTGCGACCGCCAGCCCCAGGCGCTCAGTGAGTTTGCGCACCGCGGGCACCGGGCCAATGCCCATCACCCGTGGGGCCACGCCGGCACTGGCCATGCCCAACACTTTACCCCGAGGCGTCAGCCCGTGTTTCTTCACCGCTTCGGCCGAAGCCAGGATCATAGCCGCCGCGCCATCATTCACGCCCGAGGCGTTGCCGGCCGTGACGGTTTTGTCTGGACCGTTGACCGGTTTGAGTTTGCTCAAGGTCTCCAGCGTGGTGTCGGCGCGAGGATGCTCGTCCTGCTCGACCACGGTTTCGCCTTTCTTGTGGGCTACGCGCACCGGGACGATTTCCTCGGCGAAATACCCTGCGGCCTGGGCTGCTGCCGTGCGCTGCTGGCTGCGCAAGGCGAAAGCATCCTGGTCAGCGCGGGACACCGCGTAATCATCGGCCACGTTATCGGCGGTCTGGGGCATCGCGTCCACACCGTACTGGGCTTTCATCAACGGGTTGATGAAGCGCCAGCCGATGGTGGTGTCTTCCAGTTTCATGTTGCGGGAGAACGCGGCATCGGCCTTGCCCATCACGAACGGTGCGCGGGACATCGACTCCACGCCGCCGGCGATGGTCAACTCCATTTCGCCGCTGGCGATGGCGCGGAACGCCGTGCCGACGGCGTCCATGCCCGAGGCGCAGAGGCGGTTGAGGGTTACGCCGGGAATGCTCTGCGGCAGGCCAGCCAGCAGCAGCGCCATGCGCGCCACGTTGCGGTTGTCTTCCCCGGCCTGGTTGGCGCAACCGAGAAACACTTCGTCCACGGCAGTCCAGTCCACCGATGGGTTGCGTTCCATCAGCGCCTTGATCGGTACGGCGGCCAGGTCATCGGCGCGCACTGCGGACAAACCGCCACCGAAGCGACCGATGGGGGTTCGAATCGCATCACAGATATAAACGTCGCGCATCACGCTTCTCCCGGTGCCTGGCCGTGGGCCGCGGCAGTGCGAGCTTCCAGGTCGCGCAGTGCGCGCAGCTCTGTTTCGGTCGGCTCGGCGGTGGTTTGCACCTGGTCGGCAAAACGAATCGCCCAACCGGTGGCGGCAACGACTTGCTCGCGGGTCACGCCGGGGTGCAGCGCAGTGACCACGAACTCATGGCTGCCGGCTTCCGGCTCCATGATGCACAAGTCGGTGATGATACCGACCGGACCTGCGCCCGGCAGGCCCAGGCGTTTACGCGAATCCCCGCCCTCGCCGTGACCGACCGAGGTGATGAAATCCAGCTTGTCGACAAACGAGCGCGCCGACTGCTTGAGGATGATCAGCACGCTCTTGGCCGAACCGGCGATTTCCGGTGCCCCACCGGCGCCCGGCAAGCGGACTTTCGGTTGATGGTAGTCGCCCACCACCGTGGTGTTGATGTTGCCGAACCGGTCGACCTGAGCTGCACCGAGAAAGCCGACGTCGATGCGTCCACCCTGCAACCAGTAGCGAAAAATCTCACCGGTGGGTACGACAGTGTCCGCGGTTTCAGCCAACTCACCATCACCGATAGACAGTGGCAATACGCTGGGTTTGGCCCCGATCGGACCGGACTCGTAGATCAGCACAACATCCGGCGACGAGGTCAGCCGCGCCAGATTGGCTGCCTTCGATGGCAGGCCGATGCCCACGAAGCACACAGCATTGTTCTGCAATCGACGGGCTGCGGCGACGGTCATCATTTCATTGGTGGAGTACGTCATTATTTCACCTGCGAAGTGGCAGCCAGTCGGGCCTGGAATTCACTGAAATCTTTCGTTGCGTGGATGTATTCATTGATCCATGCGGTAAAGGTCTCACGGTCCCGGGCGATCGGATCCCACGCCTGATAGAAACGGTTGTCACGTTCGGTGTAGCCGTGCGCGTAGGAAGGATGAGCGCCGCCCGGTACATGGCACACCGCGCTCAGCGCCCAGGTCGGCAGCACGCAGGCGTTCATCGGTGCGTTGAGGTCATCGACAATTTCTTCCACGGTGACGATGCAGCGCTTGGCGGCCAGGGCGGCTTCTTTCTGCACGCCGAGAATGCCCCACAACAGGACGTTGCCCTTGCGGTCGGCTTTTTGAGCGTGGATCACTGTAATGTCCGGGCGCACGGATGGCACGGCGGCCAGCACTTCCCCGGTGAAGGGGCAGGTCACGGTTTTGATCAACGGATTGACCTTTGGCAGGTCGGAGCCGGCGTAGGCCCGCAGCACCGCGAATGGCAGGCCCGAGGCCCCGGCGACGTAGGCATTGGCCAGGTCGGCGTGGCTGTGCTCTTCGATCTCCAGCGGCTGCGGCCATTGTTTTTCCACGGCATCGCGCAGCCGGTGCAGGGAGCCCACCCCAGGATTGCCACCCCAGGAGAAAATCAGCTTGCGAGCACAACCGGCGCCGATCAACTGGTCGTAGATCAGGTCGGGTGTCATCCGCACCAGGGTCAGGTCTTTCTTGCCCTGGCGAATGATTTCATGACCCGCCGCCGTCGGAATCAGGTGAGTGAAGCCTTCGAGCGCGACGGTATCGCCGTCATTGACGAATTGCTTCACTGCGTCGTGCAGCGAAAGGATTTCAGCCATGGGGCAGGCTCCCGTTTTTCAGTAGACCAAGATGAAGAAAAAGGCGCGAGGTTAAGCGCCGGAGTGACTGAAGATTAAGCTCGGGGTGACAGCCAAACAATCCGATAATCGACTGAGCGTTCGTTTATCGAACAGATTGTTGTTTGGCTATCGATTTCCCAGACACCCTGATCCTGTGGGAGCGAGCCTGCTCGCGATTGAGGTGGGTCAGTCAACACTTATGCAAGTTGACCCACCGCTATCGCGAGCAGGCTCGCTCCCACCGGTCTGCCGCAAGGTTCAGATCATTGCCTCACGTCGCATCCGCATGACTGACCATGCCCTTGATCACCACCGCCGCAGTCGCCAGGGCCGCTGGAATGACCAGGGCGGTCAGGACCTGTTCGAAGTTCCAGCCCAGGCCCAACAGCGTCGCGCCCATCCAGGCGCCGAGGATCGCGCCGAACCGGCCGATGCCCAGCATCCATGAGACTCCGGTGGCCCGGCCTTGGGTCGGATAGAACCGCGCCGCCAGCGACGGCATCGCCGATTGCGCGCCGTTGACGCACATGCCGGCCACCAGCACCAACGTGGCAAGCAAGGTAATGTTGCCCAGACTCTGCCCTACCGCGTAGGCAAATACCCCGGCCATCAAGTAGAAAATGCCGATGACCTTGTGCGGATTGAACCGGTCCATCGCCCAACCCACCCCAACCGCGCTCAATACGCCGCCGAACTGGAACAACGCCCCGATAAACGCCGCCTGCTCCATGCTCGCGCCGCTGTCGCGCATCAGCGTCGGCAACCAACTGGTCAACAGGTAAACAATTACCAGCCCCATGAAATAGGTCAGCCACAACAAGAGCGTCCCGGCGCTGTAGGTGCCGGAGAAAATCACCGCCAGCACGTTGCGGGCTTTAACGGTTTTTTGTTCCGGCACACTGAAACTCGCCGCCTGGGCGACGGTGTGCGGATCGATCGGGGCCAGGGTCTTGCGCACCTTGTCTGTGCCGCGATTGCGCACCACCAGATAACGTGCCGACTCCGGCAACCAGAACACCAGCACCACCGCCAGGATCAACGGCAGGATCCCGCCGATCAGCAGCAGACTGTGCCAACCGAACGCCGGTATCAACTTGGCCGAGATAAACCCGCCACCGGCCATTCCCAGGTTGAAGCCGCAGAACATGCTGGTCACCAGCAACGACTTTTTACGCTCCGGGGTGTATTCCGACAGCAAGGTAGTTGCGTTCGGCATGCCGGCGCCCAACCCCAGGCCGGTCAGAAAGCGCAGCACCAGCAATTGATCGATGTTGGTGCTGTAAGCCGATGCCAGGCTGAACGCGCCGAACAGCACGACCGCGCCTACCAGCACAACTTTTCGGCCGAAACGGTCTGCCAACGGACCGGAGCCAAGAGCACCGAAGACCATGCCGATCAGCGCCGCACTCATGACCGGACCGAGGCTGGCCCGATCAATGCCCCAGTCCTGGGAGAGCGCCGGAGCGATGAAGCCCATGGCCGCAGTGTCGAGGCCGTCGAGAAAAACAATCAGAAAGCACAGGATCACTACCCGCCATTGATAGCGCGAGATGGGTTGAGCGTTGATGAAGGACTGCACGTCGAGGCAATTGCCTACGGAGGTCTGGGGTTGGTTCATCTTGTTTTTATTCCACGCAAGAAAACGCAGGCGAACAGAGGCCCGGCAAATAAACCGCAAGGCTGCAGAAAAGGTGTTGGTTAGCGGGCGATCCGGGACAGACAGGTCGGTCGATCGTCAAGGTGAAGGCCGAGGAAGGTATACATGGCAGGTGTGCCTCTCATTATTATTGGGCCGCCATCCATCGGTCGAGTCAGGCTCGCTCACGTCGGATGACGCTGCCGCGACATTAATGATCCGAGGCAAATACCGTCAATTCGTCAGAGGCGACTCTGTGCGTTTATCGAACAGCTTAAGTGAACAGTTGCGCGCTCAAGTCGCGGCTGGCTCCCAACAGCCCCGGCAGGAAGCGCTGTTCCAGTTCATTGCGGCTGACCCGCCCGGCATGGGTACTGACATTCAGCGCCGCCACCACCTGGCCGGAGGCGTCGTAGACTGGCACGGCAATCGAGCGCAGCCCCTGCTCCAGTTCCTGATCGACGATGCACCATCCCTGCTGCCGCACCTCTTGCAAACACTCCAGCAAAGCCTGGGGAGTGTGCAGGGTCCGGCTGGTCTTGGCCTGCAGGTCGGCATGGTCGAGGTAATCACGCAGGGAAGCGTCGTCCAGTGCCGCCAGAAGAATCCTGCCCATCGAGGTGCAATAGGCCGGCAGACGTCCACCGACGGACAGGTCCACGGATATCAGCCGCTGGGTGGTGGCCGAACGGGCGATATAAAGAATGTCGTCGCCTTCAAGCGTCGCCATATTACAGGCCTCATGCAGCTGTTCGCTCATGCGATCCAGATACGGCTGCGCGGACACGGCCAGAGGCGTCGATGACAGATAGGCATGGCCCAGGGTCAATACTTTGGGCAGCAGCGAATAGGTTCGTCCGTCGGTGGTGGCGTAGCCGAGTTTGATCAAGGTATGCAGGCAACGTCTGACGGCGGCGCGGGGAATTTCCGTGCGGTGGCTGATCTGAGCGATGGTCAGGTGCCGTTTGCGCTCCTGAAACGCCTGGACCACGGCCAACCCTCGGGCCAGGGACGTCATGAAGTCCGGGTCACCGGTCAGGGCCTGGATGCGCTTGGCCGGCGAAGCAACGATGGGTGGCGCTACAGAAGCAAAGGCGTTGCGCAATTGGTCGTTCATATCTGGTCCTTCCCGGGGAATGGCGGCTATTACAAGCGGCTGCCCGCTGAGCAGACAAGGGCTGGCTGTCAGCACCGTTCGATTATCGAACCATCAACCGATAATCGCAATCAAGGCACCCTACCCCCCTCTTGCTTCTGTGTGAAGGGTTGATAAATAAGTAAGACGACACGAGTATTGAACGTAGTTCGCGCCAGCAGAGTGGATAGCGACATTGTCTGGCATTGCCTGAAACCTAATTGCCACAAGTTGCACATACAAATATTGATTCACACAACAACAGATTCTTTTAACTTTTCCCGATAGTGTTCTTCGGGCAGGCCGCTATAATGCACCTCAGTGACGGTGCGGCAATCGACCGCTCCCGTCCGCAGGCATTGCAGGTTTCTATCCTGCGTGGTGCCGGCAGCCGGTGCCCGAAGCACCCGGATGGCGCTTCCCCGTATCGGCGGTATACGAAACTCCTGATGCTACGTCAGCTGTCAGCTCTGGTGCCGTGGCCGTCTGCATGTCTACATGCAGTGCGTATCACCAGATCCAATTCAATCCATTAGGTAATACTGTGACGAAAGACGAACTGCGCGCGGAACTTGAGCGCCAGGAACAACGTTACAAGGAAGTTTACGGCGGGGAAATCACCACCTACGCCGCGCAACCTGAACCGGAACGCAAACCCTGGCGTAAACGCGCCACCGTTCAGGACCAGGCCTTTACCCAGGAACTTCAGAAAATGGAACAGGAACTCAAAGCGGAAGAGCGGTAATGCTCAGCGCTTGATGTTCTTGTGAAGCGGTATCCGGCCGACACCCCGGCCGGCCCCGTACCGGACGCCCGCCATGAGCGGGCCGCCATTTCCCCGACAACGGTCGAGGAATGGCCCTGGCTTACCTTCTTTTCGGATTTTTCGCACAACCGCTTGAGGCTCTTGCAACGACGAGCGGCCCCCTGCCTGGCGCGCTTTCCGCTCCCGAATCAATGGCTTGCGCAACCCGCTAAAAGCCAGGGTTCGAAGGGGTGCCTGCAAATTATTTCGTTGAAGAATGTTACCGATGAGCAGGCAATGCATCGATTACCGAGGTTTTCTGGCATAATCGCGCCCCCTTACGACCGGGTCAGAAAACCTTCATGATCGATTTATTTAGCGGACTGGATGCTTGGGTGCTTGTGAGCCTCTTGCTCGCCCTGGCCTTTGTCCTCGCCTTCGAGTTCATCAACGGCTTTCATGACACCGCAAACGCGGTGGCCACTGTTATCTACACCAAAGCCATGCCGCCTCATCTGGCGGTGTTCTTTTCCGGTGTGTTCAACTTCCTCGGCGTGCTGCTGGGCGGTGTGGGCGTGGCGTATGCCATCGTTCACCTGCTGCCGGTAGAGCTGCTGATCAATGTGAACACCGGACACGGGCTGGCCATGGTGTTTTCGCTGCTCGCAGCGGCCATCACCTGGAACCTGGGCACCTGGTATTTCGGTATCCCAGCCTCCAGCTCCCACACGCTGATTGGTTCGATCCTCGGCGTGGGCCTGGCCAACGCGCTGATCAACGATATCCCGTTGGCCGACGGAGTGAACTGGCAAAAGGCAATCGATATCGGTGCCTCCCTGGTGTTCTCGCCCATGGCGGGCTTCCTGATTGCCGCACTGGTATTGATCAGTCTGAAGTGGTGGCGTCCGCTGTCGAAGATGCACAAGACGCCGGAACAGCGCCGCAAGATCGATGACAAGAAACACCCCCCGTTCTGGAATCGCCTGGTGCTGGTCATTTCAGCCATGGCCGTCAGCTTCGTCCACGGCTCCAACGATGGTCAGAAAGGCATCGGCCTGATCATGCTGGTGCTGATCGGTATCGTACCGGCGCAGTTCGTGCTTGACCTGAACAGCACCACCTACCAGATCGAACGTACCCGCGACGCGACGTTGCACCTGAGCCAGTTCTACCAGCGCAACAGCGAATCGCTGGGTGAATATCTGGCGCTGGGCAAAAGCGTGAAGGGCGATCTGCCAGAGAAATTCCGCTGCAACCCGCAGCAGACCGAGCCCACCATTGCGGCGCTGCTCGACACCCTCAAAGGCGTGGCGGATTACCAATCGCTGCCGTCGGAAAGCCGCATCGAGGTTCGCCGCTACCTGCTCTGCCTGGATGACACGGCGAAGAAGGTTGGCAAACTGCCAGGCCTGGCAGCTCGGGAAAAAGACGACCTGAACAAGCTGCGCAAGGACCTGACCGCCACCACCGAATACGCCCCGTTCTGGGTGATTCTGGCAGTCGCCCTGGCCCTGGGCCTGGGCACCATGGTCGGCTGGAAGCGTGTGGTGCTGACCATTGGTGAGAAGATCGGCAAGCAAGGCATGACCTACGCTCAAGGTATGTCGGCGCAAATCACCACGGCGTGCATGATCGGTGCGGCGAACATCTTCAGCCTGCCGGTTTCCACCACCCACGTACTGTCGTCCGGCGTGGCGGGCACCATGGTCGCCAACAAGAGCGGTCTGCAAGGTGGCACGGTACGGACCATCCTGCTGGCCTGGGTACTGACCCTGCCGGCGACAGTGGCCCTCTCGGCCGCGCTGTTCTGGCTGGCGTCCAAGGCCATCGGCAGCTGATATCAGCGGCTAATAAAAAAAGGTGCGGTCCTGGCGGATCGCACCTTTTTTTATGCCCGGACACCTGACTACTGTGGGAGCGAGCTTGCTCGCGATGGCGCCGGGTCAGTCAACACATGTATCTACAGACATACCGCTATCGCGAGCAAGCTCGCTCCCACAATGGGCTTGTGTGGAACAGGGGAAATCTGCTCAAAAAAAAAAGGGCGACCGAAGTCGCCCAAAATGCCTTGCGTGCTCGTTTTAGCTGGAAAGACCTACGGCTTTTTGCGCTTGTGTGCATCTTTCCAGATGAATAATCCAAAGCCGGCGAAAAACACGAACATGAGGCCGACGGTCAACACTCCGGCAAACACCACATTATCGAAAAACATGACTGGCCTCCTGGTCTTGCCCCTGTTGCGATGGGTGCACGTTAACCAATCAGGCCTGGATGAAAATTGACCGGGGTCAATAACGCTCGCGACGCGGCGAAAAGGAAGGGAAATAACTGATCTGTATCAATGGATAGAGGGGGGAGTCAGCGCTTTTTGGGTTTTTTCTTCGGTTTTTTCTGGGCTTTGCCCAATGGCATGGCTTGCTCAAAAGCCTGGCGGACTTCGTTAAGGCGTTTTTCGTTGAGGTCGTGAACGCGCTTGGCGCGCTCAGCACTGAGGTCGATCAGTTTGTCGTCTTGGCTCATGGCGTGTCGGCATCGTACGGTGAACTGCGGATGCTCTCATGATGAAGGCTGTCGAGCGGGTTGACCAGCCTGCATGCGTCGACAAAAGCCTGGATCAGACCTGGATATCGACCCACAAGCCCTGACGCTCTTCCCCTTCCACCAACGGCACCACAGGCACGGTGTTATCGGCGTTCAGTTCAGTGCCCGGTACGGCCAGGTGCGCTTCGGGATCTTCGTCGGCTTCGCGGCGGCGCTTGTTGCGCTCCTGCTGGCGCTGTTGCTCCTCGCGCAGCAACAGCGCAGCCTCCTCCGGGTCGCGATTCTTCAGGTCGATGGTGCTTTCGTTGGAGCTTTGCTGCACCGGGACCACGGGCGGTATGTCCGGTCGCTGGCGGACCGGATCCTGTTGAGCGGTGATGGGTACGGCGCTCAAAGGGAGCATGGGTGGCAACATAAAGGTCTCCTGTCTTCAGGTTGTCGGCTGAGCGAAGGACAGCTTGAACCGCTGGTCTGAAACTTGTGACCCGGTTGGCATTATCACAATAGGCCGGGCCGAGCTTGTTTGATCACTCCGCACACTTAAGTTCCGCACCGCCGGTAACTAATCAATGCCCATGGCGACCCGATGTCTACGTAAATCCTTTGGTCTGAGGGATCATTCCGTTAAGATAACCGGCTTTTTCAAGGCGGGAGTCAGGCAGCATGGCGCAGCAGTATCAACCGGGGCAACGCTGGATCAGTGACAGCGAAGCCGAGCTGGGTTTAGGCACCGTTCTGGCACAGGACGGCCGCTTGTTGACCGTGCTCTATCCGGCCACTGGCGACACTCGCCAGTACGCGCTACGGAATGCGCCCCTCACCCGCGTGCGGTTTTCGCCGGGCGATGTGATCACTCACTTCGAAGGCTGGAAAATGACCGTGCGCGAAGTCGACGATGTCGATGGGCTGCTGGTCTACCACGGCCTCAATGGGCAGAACGAGGTTGTCTCCCTGCCGGAAACCCAGCTGTCGAACTTTATCCAGTTCCGCCTGGCCAGTGACCGTCTGTTCGCCGGCCAGATTGACCCGCTGGCATGGTTTTCCCTGCGCTACCACACCCTGGAACACACCAGCCGCCAGTTGCAGTCGCCGCTCTGGGGCCTGGGTGGCGTACGTGCCCAGCCCATCGCCCACCAATTGCACATCGCCCGTGAAGTGGCCGACCGCATCGCGCCACGGGTATTGCTGGCAGACGAAGTGGGCCTGGGCAAGACCATCGAAGCCGGCCTGATCATCCACCGCCAACTGCTCTCCGGCCGCGCCAGCCGCGTGCTGATCCTGGTACCGGAAAACCTTCAGCATCAGTGGCTGGTGGAAATGCGACGGCGTTTCAACCTGCAGGTCGCCTTGTTCGACGAAGAACGCTTCATCGAAAGCGATGCCAGCAACCCGTTCGAAGACACCCAACTGGCCCTGGTGGCGCTGGAGTGGCTGGTGGACGATGAGAAGGCCCAGGACGCGCTGTTTGCCGCCGGCTGGGACCTGATGGTGGTCGACGAAGCCCATCACCTGGTCTGGCACGAAGATCAGGTCAGCCCGCATTACGCTCTGGTCGAACAGCTTGCCGAAACGATTCCCGGCGTACTGCTGCTGACCGCGACCCCGGAACAGCTGGGCCAGGACAGCCACTTCGCCCGCCTGCGCCTGCTGGACCCGAACCGCTTCCATGACCTCAAGGCCTTCCGCGCCGAGAGCGAGAATTATCGCCCGGTGGCCGAGGCCGTGCAGGAGCTGCTGGACAAGGGCCGTCTCTCACCCGAGGCGCACAAGACCATTCACGGCTTCCTGGGTAACGAGGGCGAAGCGCTGCTGACCGCCGTCAATGATGGCGATGTCGAAGCCAGCGCCCGCCTGGTCCGCGAACTGCTGGACCGCCACGGCACCGGCCGCGTGCTGTTTCGCAATACACGCGCCGCCGTACAGGGTTTCCCGGAGCGCAAGCTGCACGCCTACCCGCTGCCGTGCCCGGACGAATATCTCGAACTTCCGCTAGGCGATCACGCCGAGCTGTACCCGGAAGTCAGCTTCCAGGCTCAGCCGGACGCCAACGAAGAACAGCGCTGGTGGCGTTTCGACCCACGGGTCGAGTGGCTGATCGACACCCTGAAGATGCTCAAGCGCACCAAAGTGCTGGTGATCTGCGCCCACGCCGAAACCGCCATGGACCTGGAAGATGCCCTGCGCGTACGTTCCGGCATCCCGGCCACGGTGTTCCATGAAGGCATGAACATCCTGGAGCGCGACCGTGCGGCGGCTTATTTCGCCGACGAAGAGTTCGGCGCCCAGGTGCTGATCTGCTCGGAAATCGGCAGCGAAGGCCGCAACTTCCAGTTCGCCCACCATTTGGTGCTGTTCGACCTGCCCTCGCACCCGGACCTGCTGGAACAGCGTATTGGCCGTCTGGACCGGATCGGCCAGAAACACACCATCGAGCTGCATGCGCCGTACCTGGAAACCAGCCCGCAAGCGCGGCTGTTCCAGTGGTATCACGAGGCCCTGAACGCGTTTCTCAATACCTGCCCGACCGGCAACGCCTTGCAGCATCAGTTCGGCCCGCGCCTGCTGCCATTGCTGGAAGAAGCCGATGACGGCCAGTGGCAAGCACTGATCGACGAAGCCCGCGCCGAACGCGAACGCTTGGAGGCCGAGCTGCACACCGGTCGCGACCGTCTGCTGGAGCTCAACTCTGGCGGCGCGGGTGAAGGCGATGCCTTGGTAGAGGCCATTCTCGAACAAGACGACCAGTTCGCCCTGCCGATCTACATGGAAACCCTGTTCGATGCGTTCGGCATCGACAGCGAGGACCATTCGGACAACGCGCTGATCCTCAAGCCGAGCGAAAAAATGCTCGACGCCAGCTTCCCGCTGGGCGACGACGAAGGCGTGACCATCACCTACGACCGCAACCAGGCGCTGTCTCGCGAAGACATGCAGTTCATTACCTGGGAGCACCCGATGGTGCAAGGCGGCATGGACCTGGTGCTGTCCGGCTCCATGGGCAATACCGCCGTAGCGCTGATCAAGAACAAGGCCCTCAAGCCCGGCACCGTGTTGCTGGAACTGCTCTATGTCAGTGAAGTGGTTGCCCCGCGCTCCCTGCAACTGGGCCGTTACCTGCCGCCGGCCGCCCTGCGCTGCCTGCTGGACGCCAACGGCAACGACCTCGCCGCCCGAGTCTCGTTCGAGACTTTGAACGATCAGTTGGAAAGCGTGCCTCGGGCCAGCGCCAACAAGTTCATCCAGGCCCAGCGTGACCAGCTCTCGCCACGGATCAACGCCGGTGAAGAGAAGATCGCCCCGCGTCACGCCGAACGCGTGGCCGAAGCCCAGCGCCGCCTGGCAGCCGATACCGACGAAGAACTGGCGCGCCTGACCGCCCTGCAAGCGGTCAACCCGACGGTACGCGACAGCGAACTGGTGGCTCTGCGCCAACAGCGTGAGCAAGGTCTGGCGATGCTTGAGAAGGCGGCGCTGCGCCTGGAGGCCATACGGGTGTTGGTGGCGGGCTGAATTGCCGCCGCTACTCAACAAAAGGCCCGCAGCGATGCGGGCCTTTTTTTGTGCATTTGTCTGGTCCTACTTGCCGATCAGCGCAAGGATCGGCAAGCCCACCGGTTTGCAGCGGCTGAACACTTTGCAGGCGCACGACTCACAATGTGGGAGCGAGCCTGCTCGCGATGGCGGTGGCACATCAGCCATTGATGCAAACTGACTGACCCACCGCTCGCGACTACAGCCTCGTCACTGAGCTCGGCTGCCAAGTTGCTGCTGCAGGTTGCGGATCTGCGCTTGCAGCGTGTTGATATTGCGGGTGACCTGGCCGCGGAAGGCGTCGAACTCGGCGGTGTTGCTGCCCCCGTTGTCCTGTTGGCTCTTGAGCACGATCACGTCCTGCTCCAGACGCTCGATGGCAGAATTGGAAGTGGCGCGTTTCAGGGCGGTGATGTCGGCACCGATGCTCTTGAGCCGGGCATCGAGAGCACCATCCTCGCCCTGGTTTTTCAGGGCGGAAACTTCAGCCGCCAGCGCCTTGACCTGGTCCTGGAGTTCCTTGTTGGAAGCTTGCAACTGAGTGCTGGCGTTCTGCTGCTCAGTGGTCTGGGCAATGATCTGGGCCAGCTCCTTGTCCAGGTCGGCGGACGGACCGAACGCGACCATCTGTTGTTTGTACTGCTCCTGCAGCTTGCTTTCGAATTGCTTGCCCTGCTCCTGGAGCTTGCCTTCCAGCTGTTTGATCTGCAACTTCAAGGCTTCACTGTCGCTCATGACATTGGACTGACCGGCTACCACCTTGCCGGAAATGTCCTGCAAGCGCCCCGCCGCGTCTTCACTGATACGGGCGAAACTTTCCTGGGTGGCCACCAGCTGCTGTTCCATCAAGGAAATCTGCTGGAAGCTCCACCACGCCAGGAAGGCAAGCGCACACAACAGCGCACCGACCAGTGCCCACAGTGGCCCGGTACTGGCCCCCTTGACCTTGGCCGCCGCAACGGGTGCCGGGCGCGCTTGCACGTGGGGCGGGCGTTCGCGCTCAGGCAGAAAGTCATCGTCATCGGGAATGTCGGCCCGCATCCGCAAGCTCGGTATATCATCGAAGTCGTCGTTGGAATCGTTACGCATGGGCATTGGGTTCAACCTTTGGGAAACCGGTGTTGGCTTGATGCAGCGAGTATAACCCCCTCGCCCGCCGCACCGATTGACCCCGAACCTGGCACTCGGTTCATGACGGGGCGATCAGCGGGCATCCTGGGCTTTCCACCAGGCGCAGAACTCATCAAGAGCGGTCCACAGGCTGACCTGTGGATCGTAATCCAGATAATGCCGGGCCCGGCTGATGTCCAGGGTGAAATTCTTGTTCATGACCTGCATGCCCAGGCGCGACAACGTCGGTTCGGGACGGCCCGGCCATAACGTGCAAAAACCTTCATTCAGGGCGGCGACGCTGTAGGCCAGCCCGTAGGAACGATAACGCCGGACCTGTGGGACTTCCATCTGTCGCATCACATAATTGACCACATCCCACAACGGCACCGGCGTGCCGTTGCTGATGTTGTAAGCCTTGCCAAGGGCCGATTCGCCGGCCAAAAGACTGCTGAGCAGCGCTTCGTTGAGATTCTGCACGCTGGTGAAATCCACCTTGTTCAACCCGTTGCCGACAATGGCCAAGCGGCCCTTGCGTTGCATTTTCAACAGCCGGGGAAAAATGCTCATGTCGCCGGCGCCGGTGACAAAGCGCGGGCGCAGAGCCAGTACTTCGAGACCGAACTCCTGGGCCCCGAAGACTTTCTGTTCAGCCAGGTATTTGGTGGCAGCGTAGGGATGTTTGAAGCGTTTGGGCACTTGTTCTTCGGTCAGGTCCAGATGGTCCCGGCCATCGAAGTAAATAGACGGCGATGACAGATGAACCAGGCGCCGGACCTTCTGCTTGAGGCAGGCCTCGACAATGTTTTCCGTGACCTGGACGTTGCCCTGGTGAAAATCCTGATAGCGACCCCAAAGCCCCACGGAACCGGCGCAATGCACGACGCTGTCAACATCAAGGCACAGGTCGCGAGCCAGCAACGGGTCACTCAGATCCCCCTGAATGAACTGCGCCCCGCGACGCACCAGGTGCTCAACGCTCTCGGCCCGGCGACCGTTGACCCGTACATCCAGGCCCTGCTCCAGAGCGAAACGCGCAAAGCGCCCGCCAATGAAGCCACTTGCGCCGGTAACCAGAATTTTCATGAAGACTCCTAAAATCAGATTCGAGCTTCAAGCTACAAGCTTCAAGCCAATCGCTTTTCAACTTACCGCTTGGAGCTTGCTGCTTGCCGCCTTGATCAATCGTTCAGTCAACAAACCCAGTAACTGCCCACCATTGCGCCAATGATGCCAGTACAACGGCACATCAATCGGTTTATCTGCCAGCAATTCCACCAACTCGCCCCGCTCCAGTTGCTCACGCATTTGCAACTCCGGCACCAGTCCCCAGCCAAGCCCCGCTTCGGCGAGCCGAATGAAACCTTCGGACGACGGGCAGAGATGATGTTCGAAACCGCCTTCGACCCCCAGGGAAGCAAGGTAGCGATGCTGCAGGAAATCATCCGGGCCGAACACCAGCGCCGGCGTGCGCGCCAGTTGATCGGCGCGCACCCCATCGGGGAAATGCCTGGCGATGAACGCCGGGCTGGCCAACGCCCGGTAGCGCATGGCCCCCAACAACACACTACGGGCACCAGCCACCGGACGTTCACTGGCGCAGACGCACGCCGCCACCTCACCGGCACGCATGCGTTTGAGGCCGACGGTCTGGTCTTCCACCACCAAATCGAGCAACAGATGATGTTCGGCGCAGAAATCTCCAACGGCCACCGCCCACCAAGTGGCCAGGCTGTCGGCATTCAAGGCGATCCGCAGGCGCTCAGGCAGCCCCTCCTCATCCAGCGCTGGCACCAGGCTTTGCAGGTCGCGCTCCAACAGCCGCACCTGCTGCACATGGTTGAGCAAGCGGCGACCGATTTCGGTCGGTGCCGGCGGCGTGACGCGCACCAGCACCGGCTGGCCGACCCGCGCCTCCAGCAGTTTGATCCGCTGGGAAATCGCCGACTGCGACAAACCCAGCACTTGGGCGGCACGCTCGAATCCGGCCTGTTCGACAACCGCCGCCAGAGCGGAAAGCAATTTGTAATCGAACATCAGTTTTCCTAATGAGCAATCAGCAATATTGGTTTTTCTTATACCGCTTTGCACCAGAGAATGACACCCGCATTCATACCTACTCGGGGAGTAATTTATGTGGCAAAGCTACATGAACGGACTATTGGTGGCCCTCGGGCTGATCATGGCCATCGGCGCTCAGAACGCCTTCGTGCTGGCGCAAAGCCTGCGCCGCGAACATCACTTGCCGGTCGCCGCCCTGTGTGTAACTTGCGATGCGTTGCTGGTGGCCGCCGGGGTGTTCGGGCTGGCGACACTGCTGGCCCAAAGCCCGTTGCTGCTTTCAATAGCCCGCTGGGGCGGCGCCGGGTTCCTGCTCTGGTATGGCAGCCTGGCGTTGCGTCGGGCCTGTTCGAAACAAAGCCTGCAACAAGATGAAAAACAGGTAGTGCGCTCGTTACGGGCGGTGCTGCTCAGTGCGTTGGCGGTGACCCTGCTCAACCCCCACGTCTATCTCGACACCGTGTTGCTGATCGGTTCCCTCGGGGCCCAGCAAAGCGTGCCTGGCGCCTATGTCGTGGGAGCGGCCAGTGCCTCGTTGCTGTGGTTCTTCACACTGGCAATCGGTGCGGCATGGCTGGCACCGTGGCTGGCCCGGCCGAGTACCTGGCGGATACTGGACGTGCTGGTGGCAACGATGATGTTCAGCGTGGCCATACAGTTGATCGTCTCTGGCTGATTATTCCAAACCGCTCTGGAACCTCTATCCCACACAGTTGTTGCGTGGTTATGCCGTTCCCCCGGTGCTATGATCCGACTCCTGCGCCGCAATGAGTACAAACTCCCCGGCGCTAGTCTGGCCGCCCGTGATCGGCCTTGCGCTCACCGCAACTGACCTGATTAGGAGAATCACCATGGCTTTCGAATTGCCGCCGCTGCCTTATCCACACGATGCACTGCAGCCGCACATCTCCAAAGAGACTCTGGAATTCCACCACGACAAGCACCACAACACCTACGTCGTGAACCTGAACAACCTGGTACCTGGCACCGAGTTCGAAGGCAAGACCCTGGAAGAAATCGTCAAGACTTCCTCGGG
Source organism: Pseudomonas sp. P105 (assembly GCF_032614175.1). Taxonomy (NCBI): domain Bacteria; kingdom Pseudomonadati; phylum Pseudomonadota; class Gammaproteobacteria; order Pseudomonadales; family Pseudomonadaceae; genus Pseudomonas; species Pseudomonas sp. P105. The sequence continues at coordinate 1,457,780 of NZ_CP126693.1, read as the reverse complement.
CGGTATCTTCAACAACGCCGCTCAGGTCTGGAACCACACCTTCTACTGGAACTGCCTGGCGCCAAACGCCGGTGGTCAACCTACCGGCGCGCTGGCCGACGCCATCAACAGTGCGTTCGGCTCGTTCGACAAGTTCAAGGAAGAATTCACCAAGACTTCCGTCGGCACCTTCGGTTCCGGTTGGGGCTGGCTGGTGAAAAAGGCTGACGGTTCCCTGGCCCTGGCCAGCACCATCGGCGCCGGCAACCCGCTGACCAGCGGCGACACCCCGCTGCTGACCTGCGACGTTTGGGAACACGCCTACTACATCGACTACCGCAACCTTCGTCCGAAATACGTCGAAGCGTTCTGGAACCTGGTCAACTGGAAGTTCGTGGCCGAGCAGTTCGAAGGCAAGACCTTCACCGCTTGATCCGTAATGCCAGACAAAAGAACCCGGCGCTTTGCCGGGTTTTTTTTAGCTGGCACAAAGCCCCGGGATCTTGTCCGGCCCCCCTACCTCGTGTCTGAAATCCAACAAAAATCAAACCCAGGCCTCAAGTTGGGGGCCCTTCCATCCGACACAATGGTCGTAGAGCAATAACTCTGGAAACACCGTATAACGGCCAGGTTTCAGGCGAAGACCCTTGTGTTTGATTGTCCCTTTGACTGACATCACAGGATTGCCAATACTCATGGCAACTTGACGCTACTCGCACGGAACAAGGAACCCCCTCTTTGAAGCTGGAACTCAAGAACAGCTTGTCTGTGAAGTTGCTCCGGGTCGTGCTCCTTTCGGCATTGATCGTCGGCGTGGTATTGAGCTGCGCCCAGATCGTTTTCGATGCCTACAAAACCGACCATGCCGTCGCCAGCGATGCCCAACGAATTCTTGATATGTTCCGGGACCCTTCGACCCAGGCCGTCTATAGCCTTGACCGGGAGATGGGCATGCAAGTGATCGAGGGGCTGTTTCAGGACCAAGCGGTGCGCATGGCTTCTATCGGTCACCCTCAAGAGACCATGCTTGCCGAAAAAACCCGGCCTTTGCAGCACTCTGGAAGTCGCTGGCTGACCGACCTGATCCTTGGCAAGGAACGCACATTCACCACGCAACTGGTGGGTCGCGGGCCTTACAGTGAATATTACGGTGACCTGAGCATCACTCTCGACACCGCCACCTACGGCCAGAGTTTCATCGTCAACTCCGTAATCATTTTTATATCGGGCATGTTGCGAGCCCTGGCGATGGGCCTGGTGTTGTACCTGGTCTATCACTGGCTGCTGACCAAACCACTGTCGCGGATCATCGAACACCTGACCGAAATCAACCCCGACCGGCCGAGTGAACACAAGATCCCGCAGCTACGCGGCCACGAACAAAATGAGTTGGGGCTCTGGATCAACACCGCCAACCAATTGCTCGCCTCCATCGAGCGCAATACACACCTGCGCCACGAGGCGGAAAACAGCCTGCTGCGCATGGCCCAGTATGACTTCCTCACCGGCCTGCCCAATCGTCAACAGCTTCAACAGCAACTGGACAAGATCCTGGTGGATGCCGGGCGCTTGCAACGCCGGGTGGCCGTACTGTGTGTGGGGCTGGATGACTTCAAGGGCATCAACGAACAGTTCAGCTATCAAACCGGTGACCAGTTGCTGCTGGCCCTGGCAGATAGGCTGCGAGCCCACAGCGGACGCCTTGGCGCGCTGGCGCGACTGGGGGGCGACCAGTTCGCCCTGGTCCAGGCCGATATCGAACAACCTTACGAAGCCGCCGAGTTGGCCCAGAGCATCCTCGATGACCTGGAGGCGCCGTTCATCCTCGATGATCAGCAAATCCGCCTACGGGCGACCATTGGCATCACCCTCTTTCCCGAGGACGGGGACAGCACCGAGAAGCTATTGCAGAAAGCCGAGCAGACCATGACCCTGGCCAAGGCCCGCTCGCGCAATCGCTACCAGTTCTACATCGCCAGCGTCGACAGTGAAATGCGCCGCCGGCGCGAACTGGAAAAAGACCTGCGCGAGGCTCTGCTCCTCGAGCAGTTCAGCCTGGTGTACCAGCCGCAGGTCAGCTATCGCGACCTGCGAGTGGTGGGTACCGAGGCGCTGATTCGCTGGCATCACCCCGAACACGGCCTCGTGCCGCCGGACCTGTTCATTCCCTTGGCCGAACAGAACGGCACCATTATCGCCATCGGTGAATGGGTCCTGGATCAGGCTTGCAAACAGTTGCGCGAATGGCATGACCAGGGCTTCGTTGACCTGCGCATGGCGGTCAACCTGTCCACCGTACAATTGCACCATGCCGAACTGCCGCGGGTGGTGAACAACTTGCTGCAGATGTACCGCCTGCCGCCGCGCAGCCTGGAGCTGGAGGTCACGGAAACCGGCCTGATGGAAGACATCACGACAGCCGCCCAGCATTTGCTCAGCCTGCGCCGCTCCGGCGCGCTGATTGCCATCGATGACTTCGGGACCGGTTATTCGTCCCTGAGTTATCTCAAGAGCCTGCCGCTGGACAAGATCAAGATCGACAAGAGCTTCGTCCAGGACCTGCTCGATGACGAGGATGACGCGACCATCGTCCGGGCCATCATCCAGTTGGGCAAGAGCCTGGGGATGCAGGTAATCGCCGAGGGGGTGGAGACGGTCGAGCAGGAAGCCTACATCATCTCCGAGGGCTGCCATGAAGGTCAGGGGTACTACTACAGCAAACCGCTGCCGGCACGGGAGTTGGGCATCTATCTCAAGCAGGCGCAGCGCAGCAAAGTCTCCATCATCTAATTCTTTCTCCCTGGGTGGTCATGCTTCTGCAGGCGCTGGCGAAGCCTGCGCTCTTTGGTTTGTTCACTTGAGCTTCAAGTGTCTGGGGGAAGATCGCAGCCTCGCTTAGCTCGGCGGCGCCTACGGAAGGCTGCCCGCGCCGCATCACAAATAAGAAATATTTACAGCTACAACCCTTTACACATAATGCAAATCTTTCGCATTATGTCGCAGCTTTGCGCACCTCGCGCCTGTCCCATCCATCACCGAAGCAGGATGTTCGCCATGATTCGTATGCCTCTGGCTACCGCCAGTTTGCTGGCCATCGCTATTTCCCTCGCCGGTTGCGGCGAAGGCAAAGACAAGGCCGCCGCGCCGCAAGCGCCCACGCCTGCAGCCAGCACCGCCGCCCCAGCCGCAGCCGGCAAAATCGACGAAGCCGCTGCCAAGGCCGTTGTCGCGCACTACGCCGACATCGTCCATGCGGTCTACAGCGATGCCGAATCCACCGCGAAAACCCTGCAAACCGCGATCGATGCGTTCCTGGCCAAACCGAACGACGAGACCCTCAACGCCGCCAAGGCCGCCTGGGTCGCTGCGCGCGTCCCTTACCTGCAAAGCGAAGTGTTCCGCTTCGGCAACACCATCATCGACGACTGGGAAGGCCAATTGAACGCCTGGCCGCTGGATGAAGGCCTGATCGACTACGTCGACACCTCCTACGCGCACGCATTGGGTAACCCGGGCGCCACCGCCAATATCATCGCCAATACCGAGGTCCAGGTAGGCGAAGACAAGGTCGACGTGAAAGACATCACCCCGGAGAAACTCGCCAGCCTGAACGAGCTGGGCGGTTCCGAGGCCAACGTCGCCACCGGCTACCACGCCATCGAATTTTTGCTGTGGGGCCAAGACCTCAACGGCACCGGCCCTGGTGCCGGCAAGCGTCCGGCCTCCGATTACCTGGAAGGTGCCGGGGCTACTGGCGGTCACAACGACCGTCGTCGCGCCTACCTCAAGGCCGTGACCCAACTGCTGGTCAGCGATCTGGAAGAAATGGTCGGCAACTGGAAGCCAAACGTGGCTGACAACTACCGCGCCACCCTGGAAGCCGAGCCTGCCGAAACCGGCCTGCGCAAGATGCTGTTCGGCATGGGCAGCCTGTCCCTGGGTGAACTGGCGGGCGAACGCATGAAGGTGTCCCTGGAAGCCAACTCGCCAGAAGACGAGCAGGACTGCTTCAGCGACAACACCCACAACTCGCACTTCTACGACGCCAAAGGCGTACGCAACGTTTACCTGGGCGAATACACCCGCGTCGACGGCACCAAGATGACCGGCGCCAGCCTGTCGTCCCTGGTGGCCAAGGCTGACCCGGCCGCTGACAACGCCCTCAAGGCCGACCTGGCCGACACCGAAGCCAAGATCCAGGTCATGGTCGATCACGCCAACAAGGGTGAGCACTACGACCAACTGATCGCTGCGGGCAACACCGCTGGCAACCAGGTCGTGCGCGACGCCATTGCCGCACTGGTCAAGCAAACCGGCGCGATCGAACAGGCCGCGGGCAAACTGGGCATCAGCGACCTGAACCCGGACAGCGCTGATCACGAGTTCTGATCAAGGCTGGTTGACTGACGGGTTATGCCCGTCAGCCAAGCCATAAAACCCTGTGGGAGCGAGCCTGCTCGCGATAGCGATGTTTCAGCCAACAGCAATGTGACTGACATGACGCTATCGCGAGCAGGCTCGCTCCCACAGTGGTTTCAGCTGTTCATAAATACGATGCACACCACAACGCCCGCTCCCACAGGATTTCATCGCTTGTGGTGATCACCGCAACCCCGCAAGCCGCCCCTCGATAAACCGCCTCTCCGGCAATTGCTGAGTCAATTCAAGCGCGCGTCGATATGCCGCCCTCGCCTCCTCCACGCGTCCCAACTGCCGGCAGAGTTCTGCCCGCGCCGAGTGGGCCAGGTGATAATCGAGCAACTCGCCCCGGTCCAGAATCGCGTCGATCCGCTGCAAGCCCGCTTGCGGTCCATCGCGTTTGGCCAGGGCCGCGGCGCGGTTGAGTTCGATCACCGGTGAAGGCACCGCACGCAGCAACACGTCATAGAGGCCGACGATCTGCGGCCAGTCGGTCTCCTGCGCCGTGGGGGCTTCGGCATGCACTGCCGCAATCGCAGCTTGCAGGCAATAAGGCCCGAACCTTCGGGTATTGAGCGCGGCTTCCACCAGGGCGCAGCCTTCGGCGATCATGTCGGCGTCCCACAAGGACCGGTCCTGCTCATCCAGCAGGATCAGTTCACCGCCGGGAGAAGTTCGTGCTCGCCGCCGCGACTCGTGCAGCAGCATCAACGCCAACAGCCCCATGACCTCGGCTTCAGGCAACAGCTCCATCAACAGGCGGGCCAGGCGGATGGCTTCGCGGGTCAAATCTTCACGCGTCACCTCAGCCCCCATCGAGGCCGAATAGCCTTCGTTGAATACCAGGTAGATCACTCGCAACACACTGTCCAGCCGCTCGGGCAGTTCCGAGCGGGACGGCACCTGATAGGGGATCTTCGCATCGCGAATTTTTGCCTTGGCCCGCACGATGCGCTGGGCGATGGCCGCCGGGGCGGCGAGAAAAGCCCGGGCGATCTCTTCGGTGGTCAGGTCGCACACTTCCCGCAACGTCAGCGGCACCTGGGCATCAGCGGCCAGGGCCGGGTGGCAACAGGTGAAGATCAGCCGCAGGCGATCGTCTTCCACGTCCTCATCACTCCAGTCGCTCTGCTCCAGTTCTTCGAGCTGGGCAATCAGCATCGGCCGGCTCGCCGCGAAGCGAGCGCGCCGGCGCAAACTGTCGATGGCCTTGAAGCGCCCGGCCGATACCAGCCAGGCCCGAGGATTGTCCGGCACACCGTCGCGCTGCCAGCGCTCGACCGCGATGAAGAAGGCCTCGTGCAAGGCCTCTTCAGCAAGGTCGAAATCCCCCAGCAGGCGAATCAGCGTCGCCAGGATGCGCCGCGAGTCTTGCCGATAAACCTGCTCGACCCGTGCACTGACTTCTTCGGCCGACATCAGTCGGGCATGCCCTGGGTCACCAGCGCTTCGAGCCGATCCAGGCTCTGGCCCCAGCCGTCATGAAAGCCCATGGCTTCGTGGGCCTGGCGGTCTTCTTCGTTCCAGTGCAGGGCGCGGGCGGTGTAAAGGGTTTTATCGCCCATCTCCTCAAGCAACACTTCGCCGGTCATGAAGGCTTTGCCGGAGGGGATCCAGCCGGGCACAAACGCATCGGTGAAGACCAGCCGCTGCGGGGCGACGATTTCCAGGAACACGCCCATGGTCGGATACTCACTGCCGTCCGGGGCACGCATCAGGGTGCGAAACTGACCACCGACCCACAGCTCCATTTCGCACTCCGGCGTAGTCATGCCGTGGGGTCCCCACCATTGGACAAGCAGCGCCGGCTCGGTCCAGGCGCGGAAAATCTTCTGGCGCGAGGCGTCGATCACTCGGCTGATGGATAACTCGAACGCGGCAGGTTTGAGGTTCATGAATGAAATCCTGTTTGTGATTGTTGTTCAGGGACTCAGTTGGCGTACCGGTCGGACCTCGACGCAGCCGACCCGGGCCGCCGGAATGTTGCCGGCGACCTGGAGGGCTTCGTTCAGGTCTTTGGCGTCGATCAGGTAGAAGCCCGCCAGTTGCTCCTTGGTCTCGGCAAACGGACCGTCCGTGATCGACAACTTGCCGCCGCGCATGCGCACCGTGGTAGCGGTCTGCACCGACTCCAGGGCCTCGGCGGCAATCATACGACCGCTGCCCTGGACCGACTCGGCGTAGGCCATGCATTCAGCGTCCTGCGGGCTGTCGGGTGAGTTGTGCAGCGCATGCTCGTTGCTATAGACCAGGCATAAGTACTTCATGGAAAGCTCCGTGATCGAACTGATCAACTATGGACCGCAGAAAAGCGCTCAGCGAAAAAACCGACGATCAGGGCTGCAGGTCGAACATCACCGTACCGGCCATCGGATCAAACGGCGCGGACCAGTGTTCGTGGACAATCTTCCATTGCCCGGCCACCCGTTGATAGCAGGCGGTCGTGCGCATCCAGCAAGCCTGCTCTTCACCTTTGTCGTTGGTGCCGCCGCAATAGGCCAGCCAGTGAGCGAAGGCGATCGTGTCAGCTGCGGTAATCTCGATCTGATGGAAGTCGAACTTGTGCGGTCCAGGGCACATCTCCATGCACGCCTGCCAATGGGCCCGGTAAGCGACTTTGCCCTTGAATTGCAGGGCCTGGATGGCATCGAACGAAACGATGTTGTCGTCATAGAGCGCCATGACTTTTTCAACATTTTTTTCCATGACAGCCTGGCGATAAGTCTCGATCAAGGCCTTGATTTCGGTTTCGGTGGCTTGGGTATTCATGGTGATTCTCCGCAGGTTTTTGTTGAAGACACCCTTTGTCGTTTAGAGAAACTGCGAATCGACAACCCAAACAAAAATAATTCAAAGAAAAAAATTCGCTAGAATCCCAGGCCCATTCTGTCGGCAAACAACGGATGCTTTTGTGACCGCTCAGCTCGTACCCTACGAAGACCTCACCGAGCTGCAGCGCACGCAGGTCGAAGCCATCGAAATCCACCCCGAACAGATCAAGTTCGCCGGCGATATCCACGGCGCACTGCACACGCTGTTGTCCAGGCCCGGCCCTGGCGTCAAAGGGTTTGCGTTGCTGGCTGGCGAGGTGCCCGTGGCGTTCCTGTTACTCAAGCGCCCGCCAGTACTGCCCGCCTGGGCCAACGAACACAGCGCCACCCTGCACGCCCTGCAAGTCGATTATCGGGCCCAGGGCAAGGGTTACGGCAAGGCCTGCCTGCTAGCGCTTCCTGCCGTGGCTCGGGCGGCATGGCCGCAAATCAGAGGACTGGAGCTTTCGGTCGACGCCGATAATGTCTCGGCCATCGGCCTGTATACCCGGCTGGGCTGGGTCGACAGTGGCGAAGCGTACAAGGGCCGCATCGGTTATGAGCGGCGGATGGGGCTGGTGTTTTGACCAGGACATAACCTGTCTGTGAGCGCGAGCCTGCTCGCGATTGTGGTGGGCCAGCTTGCATTGATGTTGGATATGGCACCGCTATCGCGAGCAGGCTCGCTCCCACCGGTTTGCATTGCCGAAAGAATGGCAATCAGCTCGGTTTGAGAGGAATCCAGATCTCCAGAGAGCCTTCGCCGGTCCTGGGGTTGAAGTCTTCGCTGTAGCGTTCGAACTCCGGGGCCTCGGCAGCTGTGTGGCCGGATCGCGGCAGCCACTCTTTCCAGATGTAGTGGAACGTCTGCGGCAGGGCTTTCAACGGACCTTTGTGTTCGAACACTGCGTAGTGCGCAGGCTGTATTTCGATCCAGCGCAACTGTTCAGGCAAATCATCGAGCCGGCTGACTTCCACGCCGGCAATGTATTCAAACCCACCCTTTCCGTCCGGATTGCAACACACGCCATAGGTGACCTCATCTTTCTGCCCTGGCACTTTACCGAGCCAGGGCAAAAACTTTTCCCAGAGCAGCGGGATATCCTCGGCGGTGTCCGGGGTAAAACAGCCACCAAAACCGGCGATTATCTGAAAACGTCCGTGTTCGAAGCGTGGTTCGGCTGCGTTATCGGGTTCGTGCTTTTCCATGCGTCAACACTCCAGAAACGTGAGGTCGGGTGTTGCAGTATAGAAGCCTGATGAAGATTGCCAGGCCCGTTTCGCTTATCCGAGTCCAGGCACAACGGCCGGCGCCACTTTCCCGATAAACTCGTTGTAGCCAGAAACAATCACGTACACCGCGAAATAGCAGAAGATGGCGGCCGATGCCCAATAGCAATAGCGCAACAGTTTATCCCCCAGCAGCCTGCCGCCCTGGGTTGCTGCCAGGCACAGGCCTGCACACCAGAGAAGTCCGGCACAGAGAAATCCACTCAGGAACAGCGCCGAGCTGAGGATCGTTCCGCCGCCCGAGCGAGCGATCAATGTGCCGCCCACCGCCGCGAACCAGAGAATGGCACTGGGCGACGACATCGCCAGGAAAATCCCGCGAAAAAACTCCTGCCCGGATGAATGACTCCGCACCTCGCCAGCCTCGGCCAACGCCGTATGGTGGTAGATCGCCGAATGAATCATCTTCGCTGCGAAATACAGCAGCACCACCGAGCCGCCGATCCACAGCACCCAGCGCACCGTTTCGTATTGCAGCAGCACCGTCATGCCGGCCAAGGCCAGGACCGCGTAGACCAGGTCCCCCACACATGTGCCCAGGCCCAGGGCGAAACCCTGGAAATAGCCACGTTGCATGGCCAGGGTAATCATCGCGATATTGGCCACGCCAATGTCCAGGCACAAAGAAAGGCTCAGCAGGAAACCGCTGGAAAATTCCATCATTCAGTCCATTCGTTTTTTGAACAGGGCGAGTCGTGCAGTGCGCAGGTGTTACTGAAAGTCCCCTGAGCGGATCGACAGTGTCGTCGAAAATAGTTGCGCGCCGCTACTGGACAATTGGCCATCAGCCCCTTTATCTTGCGCCGCAGGCCACCGCAGTGGCCAACGTCGCTCGGACGGTTCCGGGCGCTCACGTATCTCGAGGCAATAATGGCCAACCAAGGTTCGCCGCGCCGCTTTGCGCGCATCGATCGACTCCCCCCGTATGTATTCAATATCACTGCCGAGCTGAAGATGGCTGCGCGTCGGCGCGGCGAAGACATCATTGACTTGAGCATGGGTAACCCCGACGGCGCCACACCGCCACATATCGTGGAAAAGCTGGTCACAGTCGCCCAGCGTGAAGACACCCACGGTTACTCCACCTCCAAAGGCATACCGCGCCTGCGCCGCGCCATTTCGCGCTGGTACAAGGACCGCTACGAGGTGGACATCGACCCGGAAACCGAAGCCATCGTCACCATCGGTTCCAAAGAAGGCCTGGCGCATCTGATGCTGGCGACCCTGGACCAGGGCGACACCGTGCTGGTGCCCAATCCCAGCTATCCGATCCACATCTACGGCGCAGTGATCGCCGGCGCCCAGGTGCGTTCGGTGCCACTGGTGCCGGGGGTGGATTTCTTCGACGAGCTGGAGCGCGCCATTCGCGGCTCGATTCCCAAGCCGAAAATGATGATCCTGGGCTTTCCGTCCAACCCTACCGCGCAATGCGTGGAGCTGGATTTCTTCGAACGGGTCATCGCCTTGGCCAAACAGTACGACGTGCTGGTGATCCACGACCTGGCCTACGCCGATATCGTCTACGACGGCTGGAAAGCCCCGTCGATCATGCAGGTGCCGGGTGCAAAAGACATTGCCGTGGAATTCTTCACCCTGTCCAAAAGCTACAACATGGCCGGCTGGCGTATCGGCTTCATGGTGGGCAACCCGGAACTGGTCAACGCCCTGGCGCGGATCAAGAGCTACCACGACTACGGCACCTTCACACCGCTGCAAGTGGCGGCCATCGCCGCGCTCGAAGGCGACCAGCAGTGCGTGCGGGATATCGCCGAACAGTACCGCCAGCGCCGCAATGTGCTGGTCAAGGGCCTGCATGAACTGGGCTGGATGGTGGAAAACCCCAAGGCGTCGATGTACGTCTGGGCCAAGATCCCCGAGGCTTATGCACACTTGGGTTCGCTGGAGTTTGCCAAGAAACTGTTGGCCGAAGCCAAGGTCTGCGTCTCGCCGGGGGTGGGGTTCGGTGAATATGGCGATGATCACGTGCGCTTTGCACTGATCGAAAACCAGGACCGGATTCGCCAGGCCGTTCGCGGCATTCGCGGGATGTTCCGGGCGGATGGGTTGGTCAGCAAACCGAACGCCTGATACCAAAATCAATGTGGGAGTTTGCTCCCACTCTGGATCTTCAGATCACCAGAAGCCAATGTGGGAGCGAGCCTGCTCGCGATAGCGGCATGTCGTTGCTGACGGTCAGTGCGCTATCGCGAGCAGGCTCGCTCCCACAATGGGTGATGCGTCGTCGCTTAGATCACCAGCGACAGCAACAGGATGAAGATCAGCGCTACCACGGACAGGATGGTTTCCATCGCGGTCCAGGTCTTGAAGGTTTCGGCCACGGTCATGTTGAAGTACTGCTTGACCAGCCAGAAGCCGGCATCGTTGACGTGAGACAGGATCAGCGAACCGGCACCGGTCGCCAGGACCAGCAGCTCACGGTTCACGCCCGGAATCATCCCGACCACCGGTACCACGATCCCGGCACCCGTAATGGTTGCCACGGTCGCCGAGCCTGTGGCGATGCGAATCACCGCCGCCACCAGCCAGGCCAACAGGATCGGTGAAATCTGCGCACTCACCGCCATGTGACCGATCACATCACCCACACCGCTGGTGACCAGCATCTGCTTGAAGCCACCGCCTGCACCGATGATCAGAATGATCGCCGCAGTCGGTGCCAGACTCGCGTCCAGCCACTTGAGTATCTGGCTCGAACCGATGCCCTGCTTGTAGCCGAAGGTGTACAGCGACAGCAGTAATGCCAACAGAAGTGCAGAAATCGGATGCCCGATCAGGTCCATGAACGTGCGGAAGAAATTGCCTTCAGGCAACACCACATCGGCAAAGGTCTTGAGCAGCATCAGGAACACCGGCGAGAGCACGGTGATCAGCGTGATGTTGAAGCTCGGCAGATCGGCAGAATCGGTCTCACGTGCCAGTTGGTCCACCAGCTCCTGATTCGGATGGCCGGGGATATGCTTGGCAATGAATGTACCGAAAATCGGCCCGGCAATAATGGCCGTCGGCAGCGCCACGATCAGGCCATAGAGAATGGTTTTACCGATGTCGGCACCGAATACGCCAATCGCCAGCAGCGGGCCCGGGTGCGGTGGCACCAGGCCGTGGACCGCGGAAAGACCGGCCAGCAGCGGGATACCGATCTTGATAATCGAGACACCGGTGCGACGCGCCACGATGAACACCAGCGGGATCAGCAGCACGAAACCGATTTCGAAGAACAGCGGAATGCCCACCAGGAAGGCGGCGAACATCATGGCCCACTGCACTTTATCCTTGCCGAAGGCGCGGATCAGGGTTTGGGCGATCTGATCGGCCCCGCCCGATTCGGCCATCATTTTACCGAGCATCGTACCCAACGCCAGAATGATGCCGACAAAGCCCAGCACGCCACCGAAGCCGTCCTGGAACGCCTTGATGATGGTGCCGATCGGCATGCCCGAGGTCAGGCCCAGAAAAGCGGCCGCGATGGTCAGTGCAATGAACGGGTGGAGTTTGAACTTGGTGATAAGGACGATAAGTCCGATCACCGTAACCACTGCATCAAGCAGCAGAAACGTCTCGTGGGACATGCCGAACATGGGAGGTGTCTCCTGATTTGTTGTTGTTATTGAAGCGGTTATTTGTAAGCCGTCGGGACAGCGCTATCTTTCTGACGCAAATTTTTTGCAACTCAACTGGCCAGCTTCAAACCGTGATCCACCCACCAGACATAAGCCTGATGAGCCAGTTCATCGACGCTGTGGCTGGATGCATCCAGAGCCAGGGTCAGGGGCTCGCCAACAGGGGATTGAAGGGTGGCAAACTGGCTGTCGATCAGGGTCGACGGCATGAAATGCCCCGGACGATGGGACACGCGGTCGGCGGCCACTTCAGGGGTCAACTCAAGAAATACGAAGCCCAGGCCCGGCAAGGCACTGCGCAGACGCTCGCGATAACTGTGCTTGAGGGCCGAACAGGTCAGCACCGGACGCTCGCCCATCGCATCGACACGGCGCAACTCATCACACAGGCTGTCAAGCCAGCCGGCACGGTCGTCGTCGTTCAAGGGGATACCGGCGCTCATCTTCTGGATGTTGGCCGCAGGGTGGAAAGTGTCGCCTTCAATGGCGGTGGCGCCGCTCAACTGGCACAGGGCCTGGCTGACGCAAGTCTTGCCGCAACCGGCAACGCCCATGATGACCAGGGCGGTGATGGGATTATTCATGTAACACCTCAGCGCGCAGACAGCGCTACCTTTGCAAGTTGTGACACCAGAGCAAAAGCAGAAGTTGCCGACGCCTTCTTGTCATTTTTGTGGTTGCAGCATGTTCGTTCACAACGCTAACGGTCAGGGCTCAGGCAAACCCCGCTCACGCATTTGCAGCCGCGTCGAGACAGCGCTACCTTAGTGCCTTGATTTTTGTTTGGCAAGCCGCCCTGATGACCGTCACTAAAAACGATAAGAATACCCGCACCACCGGTCGCCCCACGCTCAACGAAGTCGCACGCCTGGCCGGTGTCAGTCCTATCACCGCCTCCCGTGCCCTGCGCGGCGTCAGCACCGTTGCCGAAAGCCTGGTGGAAAAAGTCCGCCAGGCCGCCCGCGACCTGAACTACGTGGTCAACCCCGCCGCCCGCGCCCTGGCTTCGGCCCAGAGCCATTCGGTGGTGGTGCTGGTGCCGTCGTTGTCCAACCTGTTGTTCATCGACACCCTGGAAGCCATTCATCGTGTGCTCAGGCCCAAGGGCTTCGAAGTGGTGATCGGCAACTATCACTATTCCCGGGACGAAGAAGAAGACCTGCTGCGCAACTACATGGCCTATCAGCCACGCGGTCTGTTGCTGACCGGCTTCGACCGTACCGAGAGCGCCCGGCGCATGATCGAGGCCAGCAACATTCCCTGCGTGTACATGATGGAACTGGACCCCGGTGCGGGCCTTAACTGCGTCGGTTTTTCGCAACTCAAAGCCGGCGAGACGGCGGCCGAGCACTTGATCTCCCGGGGTCGCAAGCGCCTGGCCTATGTCGGCGCGCAACTGGACCAGCGCACGTTGCTGCGTGGCGAAGGTTTTCGCCGTGCTCTGCAGAAAGCCGGCCTGTACGACCCGGATCTGGAACTGCTGACCCCACGGCCATCCTCGGTGGGCCTGGGCGGCGAACTGTTCCTGCAGTTACTCGCCAGCCATCCGGACGTCGATGCAATCTTCTTCGGCAACGACGACCTGGCCCACGGCGCGCTGTTCGAAGCCCTGCGCTGTGGCATCAAGATTCCCGAACAGGTTGCAGTCCTGGGCTTCAACGATTTGCCCGCCTCGGCCCACATGGTGCCGCGCCTGAGCAGCATCAGCACGCCACGGGAAGCCATCGGCCAGCGCGCCGCCGAACAGATACTCACGTTGATGGCCGGCAACCGCATCGCTCAGCCGGTGGTGGACATGGGATTTGAACTCAAGGTTCGCGAAAGTACCTGAGCCCGACGGTCATGAGCGGTCGATTCATGCCGTCCGATGGCAAGGATTGGCCGCCATGATCGCCGGCAGATGCTACACAGGCCTTTGGATCCAGGGCTCGCGACGGCGGCATGGGATTTGCTCCTGCACATGGCTCAGCCATAACCGCAGGTATCCATCATGTTGGTCAGTGCACAACAGCAAACGATGATTTTGCTGCCCAAGCGTCCGGGCGAGGATCCCACCGCAGAAGCCGCCAGCGGCCTGCAAAGCGCCGCGCTGCAGGCATTGCGCGATAACGTCCAGGCTCAGGCCAGCCAGGGCAGCACGCAGGTGCAGGCTTCGATCGCGCGACAAGCCACACAGCAGGTCAATGCCGCCACCGCCATCAGCGACAAGGTTGATGAAGCGTTTGCCAAGACCCGGGTTCAGTTGCAGACCGTTGCTTCATCAGCCTCCGATGAGGCCAAGACACAGGGCAGCTCTGCTCTGGACGCATTCAAGGACTACATGAGCAAGACGCCTGAAGAGCGTCTGCGCGACAGCATTCTTGAAGAGATGGGCATCACCCAGGAGGAGTTCGAGGCGATGCCGCCCGAGAAGCAATTGGCGGTCAGTCAGGAGATTGCCCAGCGCATGCAGGACAAGACGGCGATGGCGCAGGTCGAGAAGGACCAGGAAAGTCGCACTTCCGGCAAAGACCCGGCTACGGACATGTTCCTCGCCTCGCTTTGATAGGCTGCGGGGGTCAGCGGGCCGATGGCCGGGATGCATCCCTGGCCTATCGCCCGCTGGCGTCGATTCAATGACCGAACAGATTCACCTTCTTGGCCTTTTTGTCGGCGCGCTTTTCATCGGCGGTCTTCGCCGGTTTTTTCTTTGCCGCTTTTTTTGAATCCATGCCTTTGGCCATGATACGTACTCCACTCATACGGGATGTGAAGTCAGGTATACACCTATCGCCGCCGACATGTTCTTTTATAATCACCCTCCCCTTCACCGCCCCTGACTTTGCCATGTCCCAGACCCACTACACGCGGCTCGATGAACCCTTGTGGCCGCTGATGAACAAGTTTTATCGCGCCCACCAATCTTCAATGAAAGCGGTGCGTGAAGCGCAGTTGTGGGTGGCGCGGCAGGATGAAATCATCGCGGCCCTGTGCTTGCGAGCGGTATCGGGTGGGCATTGGCTGACGGGGTTGTTTGTCGACCCGACGTATCGCATGCAGGGGATCGCGGCGCGCTTGATCGACGAAGCGGTGAAAGGCGTGGAAGGACCGGTCTGGTTGTTCTGCCATCCTGATTTGCGCGGCTTTTATGAGCGGCAGGGGTTCAGCTTCGACCCCGTGCTGCCTTATGCGATGGCCGAGCGCCTGAGTCGTTATGCACGCAGCAAGCCGATGATTGCGATGGGGATGGAACCTAAAACACTCTCCTGAAGCGCATCACAATCCAATGTGGGAGCGAGCCTGCTCGCAATAGCGGCGTGTCAGTCAACAGCTTCATAGCTGACTCACCGCTATCGCGAGCAGGCTCGCTCCCACAGAGGGTTTGCGTAGGCTAGTCGTCCGCCGCAGGGTCCAGGTCCGGAAACATGACCTCGGTAAAGCCGAACTTACTGAAATCGGTGATGCGCGAGGGGTACAGCCGCCCGATCAGGTGGTCGCACTCATGCTGCACTACCCGCGCATGAAAGCCCGAGGCCGTGCGCACAATGGCTTCGCCTTTGGGGTCAAAGCCTTCGTAGCGAATGTGCTGATAGCGATCGACCGCACCGCGCAGGCCCGGCACCGACAAGCAGCCCTCGAACCCCTCCTCCATCAGTGGGCCCAACGGCGTAATCAGCGGGTTGATCAGGATCGTCTGGGGCACCGCCTCGGCGTCCGGGTAACGCTCGCTGTGCTCGAAGCCAAAGATCACCAGTTGCAGGTCGACACCGATCTGCGGCGCGGCCAGGCCGACGCCGCCCACACTTTCCATGGTCTGGAACATGTCGTCGATCAACTGCCACAACTCTGGGCTGTCGAACATTTCCGGCGGCACCGGCGGGGCAATACGCAGTAGGCGTTCGTCGCCCATTTTCAGGATTTCACGAATCATGGTCAGGTTTCGTCAGTGTGGGGGTGAGGAATGGAATGGTCACGGCCCAGGCCCGACACATGCTGTTTTTCGTGCTCGCCCGGGCTCTTTTCACCACGGTCCTTGCCCTCGGCGGACATGTGCTCGATCACCGCGTTCATCTCGGCACCGAGCAACAGCACCGCCGAAGAAATGTAGAAGTACAGCAACAGCACAATAATCGCGCCGATACTGCCATACATGGCGTTGTAGTTGGCGAAGGTCTTGACGTAAAACGCAAAGCCCAGGGACGCGATGATCCACACCACCACCGCCAGCACCGACCCCGGCGTAATAAAGCGAAACTCCTGTTTGACGTCGGGCATCACGTAATAGATCAACGCCACGGCCACCATCAGCAAAAACACGATCACCGGCCAGCGCACGATGGTCCAGAGTGTGACGATGAACTCCTCCAGCCCGACCTGGGCCGCGATCCAGCCCATCACCTGCGGCCCGAGCACCATCAGCGCCGCGGCGGCCAACAACATGCCGGCGATGCCGATGGTGTAGAAAATCGACAGCGGAAAGCGCTTCCAGATCGGACGGCCCTCTACCACATCGTAGGCGGCGTTCATCGCGCTCATCATCAATCGGACACCGGCCGAGGCAGTCCACAACGCAATGACGATACCCACTGACAACAACCCCCCCTTGGATTGCTGAAGCTGGTCGATCACCGGGTTGACCTGCTCCAGGGCCTGGGGCGGCAACACCAGTTCCGATTGCAGGCGCAGCCAGGAGAAGAAGTCCGGCAAATGCAGGAAACCGATCAGTGCGATCAGGAACAGAATGAAGGGGAACAGCGAAAACAGCATCTGGTAGGCCAATGCCGAGGCGTAGGTCGACATCTCGTCGTCGAGAAACTCGGTCACGGTACGCATCATCACACGATGCAAGGGTAAGCCTTTCAAGGCCGGGAACATCATGTGCGTCTCCTTTCGCCGCAAAAAAGGAAGGTCGCCTGGCGACTCTCGGGGTTGCTATCCAAGACAAAAGTAACCTGTTTGGCGACTTTGGAACAATTTCCCCGGTGCAAGTTCGAGCAGACATGACAACGGCCACCCGCGGATGGCCGTTCCAATCGGTTATTCAGCAGGCCGGTTATGCCTCGTCAACGCCTTTCTTGACTGCGTCCTTGGCCTTGCCCACGTTTTGCTGAACCTCACCTTTTTTCTCCTGGACCACGCCCTCAGCGCGCATGCGGTCATTGTCGGTGGCCTTGCCGACGCCTTGCTTGATGTTGCCGACGGCTTCGTTGGCAACGCCCTTCACTTTATCGCTCGTGCTACCCATGATGTCTCTCCTGTGAACAACTGTACGAAAAGTCATTACATAAGGGTTGACCGAGGCCGTTTGCGGGGAGTTTCATTTTTTCAGCAGCGCATTTCATCGTCAGATGCAGGTTGCGCTTTATGTTTGCCGATCCACCCCCGAGAATGCCCCACGTATTCAGGCTGCGACCTGAAGCTCCAATCTCGTAGGAACGTTATGAAACTCGATAAAAAGCAGGCCATCGCCCGCAGAAACCAGGAACTGGGCGGCGCCGTACTGGGCGTCAATAACTGCCACTTCAGCGAATTGAACCGCAACCGCAACATCTTCTGGTTCGATATCCCGGTGGCACGCCTGGCCATCGGTCAGTACGAATGGATTCACCTGCTGTTGCACACGCCGGCCACCGATGAGCTGCTGCACCTGAAGGTGCCGACCGTGTTCCTGCGCGAAAAAATGGAAGGCCTGGAAGTACGCAACCAGGGCAAGCGCAAGGCGGCCCTGAGCCTGGAGCTGAGCGCCGACAAGGATTCGTACCTGCAGGACATGCGCCCGGGTGGCACTAACCTGGATTTTGCGCAGTTTCGGTTGTAACGCTCTACACAGGTGGGTGGCGCAGAGGCGCTATTGTGGCGAGGGAGCTTGCTCCCGCTGGACGCGTAGCGGCCCCTTGCAGTGGATCAGTTGGATCGGAGGGGCTGCTGCGCAGCCCAGCGGGAGCAAGCTCCCTCGCCACAACAGCTGCCACGCCCCAGAATTGCCGCGTAATAAAAAGCCCCGCACTGGCGGGGCTTTTTATTGGCAGCGGTTTTACTTCTTCAGACCCAACTTCTTCAGTTCTTCATCACGCAACTCGCGTCGCAGGATCTTGCCCACGTTGGTGGTCGGCAGCGCGTCGCGGAATTCCACCGCCTTGGGCACTTTGTAGCCCGTGACGTTGGCGCGCATGTGTTCCATCACCTGCTCTTTGGTCAGCGTGACACCCGGGCGGGGCACAATGAAAATCTTGATTGCCTCGCCGGATTTTTCGTCCGGTACACCGATGGCCGCGCACTGCAGGACGCCCGGCAGGGTCGCCAGCACGTCTTCCAGCTCGTTGGGGTATACGTTGAAACCGGAGATCAGGATCATGTCTTTCTTGCGATCGACGATGCGCATGTAGCCGTCCGGCTGGATCAGCGCGATATCGCCGGTCTTGAGCCAGCCTTCGCTGTCGAGGATCTCGTCGGTGGCGTCCTGGCGCTGCCAGTAGCCCTTCATGACCTGTGGACCTTTCACACACAGTTCACCGATTTCGCCCAATGGCAGTTCTTCGCCGGCGTCATTGATAATCTTGCACAGCGTCGACGGCACCGGAATGCCGATGGTGCCAATCTGGATTTTCTGGATCGGGTTGACCGTGGCGACCGGACTGGTTTCGGTCATGCCGTAACCTTCGCAGATCGGGCAGCCGGTAACCTCTTTCCAGCGCTCGGCCGCCGCCAGTTGCAGGGCCATGCCACCGGACAACGTCACCTTCATTGCCGAGAAATCCAGGTTGCGGAAGGCTTCGTTGTTGCACAGGGCCACGAACAACGTGTTGAGGCCGACAAAACCGCTGAACTTCCACTTCGACAGTTCCTTGACCATCGCCGGGAGGTCGCGCGGGTTGCTGATCAGGATATTGTGGTTGCCGATCAGCATCATCGCCATGCAATGGAAGGTGAAGGCGTAGATGTGATACAGCGGCAGCGGCGTGATCAGGACCTCGCAACCTTCGTTGAGGTTGGACCCCATCAGCGCCTTGCACTGCAACATGTTCGCCACCAGGTTGCGATGGGTCAGCATCGCGCCCTTGGCCACGCCAGTGGTGCCGCCGGTGTACTGCAACACGGCCACGTCGTCACTGGTGGGGTTGGCTTCGGTCACTGGCTGGCCGTGGCCCTTGCTCAGCACATCGTTGAACTTGATGGCCTTGGGCAAGTGATAAGCGGGGACCATCTTCTTGACGTACTTGATCACGCTGTTGATCAGCAGACGCTTGAGTGGCGGCAGCAAATCGGCAACTTCGGTGACGATCACATGCTTGACGCCCGTCTTGGGCACCACAGCCTCGGCCAGGTGCGCCATGTTCGCCAGGCACACCAGCGCCTTGGCACCGGAGTCATTGAACTGGTGTTCCATTTCCCGCGCGGTGTACAGCGGGTTGGTGTTGACCACGATCAGGCCGGCGCGAATCGCACCGAACACGGCAACCGGGTACTGGAGAACGTTGGGCAGTTGCACGGCGATTCGATCGCCAGGCTGCAAGTCGGTATGCTGTTGCAGATACGCAGCAAAGGCACCGGACAATTCATACAGTTCCCCGTAGGTAATTGTCTTGCCCAGGTTGCTGAATGCCGGCTTGTCGGCGAAGCGTTGGCAGGACTGCTTCAACACCGCCTGAATATTCGGATACTCGTCTGGATTGATGTCGGCAGCAATCCCAGCTGGGTACTTATCCTTCCAAAAGTCTTCGATCATGGAAGCCCACTCCTCAGCAACGCGAATTCTCACCGCATTTGATGCGATTATTATTGGTGTGTGTTTATTGGTGAATCTGGCCTAATTCAACGCCGAGAAGTCACAAAAGCGCGCCGAGAGTAGCAGCTTTGCCAAGGGTCGCCTAGAGCCAAAAATGGCCCCTACAGTCATAAATCTGACTCAAGAATATGTAGTGGTCATTTTTAGAGTAAAAATACTAAGCGCTGGTTAATCACTGCGAATACATAAAAACCGTGGGAGCGAGCCTGCTCGCGATGGCGGCGCCTCAGTCAACATCTCTGTCACTGATACACCGCCATCGCGAGCAGGCTCGCTCCCACAGGGTTTATTCCAAAGGATGGCCGGCCTCAGGCGATATCCCGCAACTCCCGCCGCAATATCTTGCCCACTGGCGTCATCGGCAACGACTCTCGCAGCACGATGTGCTTGGGTATCTTGTAGCCGGTGAAGTTCTCCTTGCAGTAAGCCTTGAGCTCTTCAAGGCTGACGCCCGTCTCGCGTGGCACCACGAACAGTTTCACCGCCTCCCCCGAACGTTCGTCCGGCACACCGATCACCGCGCAGTTGGCAACTTTCGGATGGGCCATTACCACGTCTTCGATTTCGTTGGGGTATACGTTGAAACCCGAGACGATGATCATGTCTTTCTTGCGATCGACGATGCGCACGAAACCGTCCGGGTCGATCACCGCGATGTCACCGGATTTGAACCAGCCTTCGCTGTCCAGCACCTCGGCGGTGGCTTCGGGTTTGTTCCAGTAGCCTTTCATGATTTGCGGGCCCTTGATGCACAACTCACCGCGCTCGCCCAGTGGCTGTTCGGCGCCGTCGTCGCTGACCACTTTCATGAGCGTGCCCGGCACCGGCAGCCCCACCGTGCCCAGCCGGGACTTGGTGCCATAAGGGTTGGTGCAGGCCACCGGCGAGGTTTCGGTCAGGCCATAGCCTTCGGTGATCCGGCAGCCGGTGAGCTGTTCCCAACGCTCGGCGGTGGCCTTGACCAGCGCAGTACCACCGGAGTTGGTGAGCTTGAGGCTGGAGAAATCCAGGGTCTTGAAATCCGGATGATCCATCAGCGCCACGAACAGCGTGTTGAGCCCCAGCAGCGCCGAAAAACGCCAGTTCTTCAGCTCCTTGATAAAGCCACCGATGTCCCGCGGGTTGGTGATCAACACGTTGTGGTTGCCGGTGACCATCATGCACATGCAATTCGCCGTGAAGGCATAGATGTGGTACAGCGGCAGCGGCGCGATCATCACCTCCTGGCCTTCGCGCAGCAACGGTTGGCCGTCGTCGCCGAACTGGCCCAGGCATGCCCGGGCCTGCTGCATGTTCGCTACCAGGTTGCCATGGGTCAGCATCGCTCCCTTGGCAAGGCCGGTGGTGCCGCCGGTGTATTGCAGCACCGCGATGTCCTCGAGGCTGACTTTCAGCGGTTTGATGCCATGGCCCCGCCCCAGGCGCAACGTGCTCTTGAAGGAAACGGCCTGGGGCAGCGAATAGTCAGGGACCATCTTCTTGACCTTGCTCACCAGCGTATTGACCAGCCAGCCCTTGGCAGTTGGCATCAGGTCGCCCATCTTCGCCTCGATGAGATACTGCAGATCGGTGTCGGGCAGCACCTCCTGGACTTTCTGTCCGAACAGGTTCATGTACACCAGTGCCCGGGCGCCGGAGTCCTTGAACTGGTGGCGCATTTCCCGCGGGGTATACAACGGGTTGGTGTTGACCACGATCAGCCCGGCGCGCAAGGCACCGAACACGGCGATGGGGTATTGCAGGACATTGGGCATCTGCACCGCGATACGATCGCCAGGCGCCAGGTCGGTATGGGCTTGCAGGTAACCGGCGAAGGCAGCGCTGTAGCGCTCGAGTTCGGCATAGGTCAGGGTAACCCCCATGTTGCTGAACGCCGGACGGTCGGCGAATTTCTTGCAGGAACGCTCGAACACCTCGATCACCGATTTGTAGGCCCCCACGTCAATGTCCAGGGGCACGCCGGCCGGGCGTTTGTCATTCCAGAAATCAGGCTGCATTGTTTTTATCCTCTTTACCTGAACGTGTCCGGGCCGCTTCTGTGGCTCTTGCACAGGCGGTGCTCTTGGGACACTAGCAGCTATGGCCAATCAGGCAAATATGGCAACCTGCTTCATAGATTGTGTGAATCTACCTGCCACGACGTAACGTAACGTGACTTGATCAGGCGAGACGCAACGGATGCGCTATACAATGCAGCGACGCTGTGTTTGCCCTTGTGTATGCCCGTGAGTAAAGGAATGACCATGATCCACCAAACGTTCATGCTCACCGCCACCGACCACACCCGCCTGTTCGTCAATCAGTGGCTGCCTGAAACCGCCCCTGAAGCGGTGATCATGCTGGCCCACGGCATGGCCGAACACAGCGGCCGCTACGCGCGTCTGGCCCGGGCGCTGTGCGATGCAGGCTACGGTGTCTACGCGCCGGACCTGCGCGGCCATGGCAAAACCGGCGAAGCAGCGACGCTCGGCCATTTTGCCGACGAGGATGGCTGGGCCAAGGTGGTCGGCGACCTGGCCAGCCTCAATCAACACATCGGCCAGCAGCACCCCGATGTTCCCATCGTGTTGCTGGGTCACAGCATGGGCAGCTACATCGCCCAGGGTTACCTGTTGCATCACAGTGCCAGTCTGCACGGGGCGATTCTCAGCGGTTCGAATTTCCAGCCCGTGGCGCTCTATCGTGCCGCGCGCCTGATCGCCTGTTTCGAGCGCAAGCGCCAGGGTCCCAAGGGCCGCAGCGCCCTGATCGAGTGGCTGTCCTTCGGCAGTTTCAATAAGAAATTCAAACCCACGCGTACCCCCTTCGACTGGCTCAGCCGCGACCCGGCCGAGGTCGACAAGTACCGCCTCGACCCGCTGTGCGGCTTTCGTTGCACCAATCAGTTGTGGGTCGACCTGCTCGGCGGGTTGCAGCAGATCAGCAAAGCGTCCAATCTCGCCCAGATCGATCCGGGCCTGCCCCTGCTGGTGATCGGCGGTGAATGTGATCCGGTGAGTGAAGGCAAACGTCTCAAGGATCTGGCCGACGCCCTGCGCGGCGCCGGCGGCCAGCACTTACAATTGACGATTTACCCGCAAGCCCGGCACGAACTGTTCAATGAAACCAACCGCGATGAAGTGACGGCCGACGTGCTGGCCTGGATTGCCCAGGCCCTGAGTCACAAGCGACCGCCACGCAGCGAATAGGTTTGCAGCGTTTTCCTTTACTCGTCACAGGATTTGATAGATGACCCAGGTTACCAACATCCCCTACGAAGCCCTCGAAGTCGGCCAGACCGCCAGCTACAGCAAGACCGTCGAAGAGCGCGACATCCAGCTGTTCGCCGCCATGTCGGGCGATCACAACCCGGTGCACCTGGATGCCGAATTCGCTGCGGCGAGCATGTTCAAGGAGCGCATCGCCCATGGCATGTTCAGCGGTGCACTGATCAGCGCGGCGGTGGCCTGCGAGCTGCCTGGGCCGGGCACCATCTATATCGGCCAGCAGATGAGCTTCCAGAAGCCGGTGAAGATTGGCGACACCCTGACCGTGCGCTTGGAAATCCTGGAGAAACTGCCGAAATTTCGCGTACGCATTGCCACTCGCGTGTTCAATCAGCGCGACGAGCTGGTGGTGGACGGCGAAGCGGAAATCCTCGCGCCACGCAAGCAGCAGACCGTGACCTTGCCGACGCTGCCGGCGATTACTGTCGGCTGATTACCACTATCTAAAGTGAATGACCTGTGGCGAGGGGATTTATCCCCGCTGAGCTGCGAAGCAGCCCCCTGCACTCGGGCAGACACACCTCAGAGGTCTTGAGATATTGGGGCCGCTTCGCGCCCCAGCGGGGCGGTGCGACGTTTCGATAAATCCCCTCGCCACAAAGGTTATTGCGGGTCTTCACGCACCTGCACGCTCGCCGTCATCCCCGCGCTCAGGTTTACCCCTTCTGGCGCCTTGTCCAGCTTGATCCGCACCGGAATCCGCTGGGCCAGGCGCACCCAATTGAAGGTCGGCTCGACCTCCGCCAGCAACTGCGCATCGGGATTGGTATTGCGGTCGGTGATGCCGCGGCTGATGCTTTCGACGTGGCCTTGCAGGGCATGACCGGCGCTCATCAACCAGACCTTGACCGGATCGCCCACGCGGATCCTGGGCAGTTTGGTTTCTTCGAAATAGGCCTGCACATAAAACGTTGAATCGTCGATCAGCGCCATGACCGGTTGCCCGGCATTCACGTAGTTGCCCTCGGCCAGGCGCAGGTTGGTGATATGGCCACCCCGTGGGGCCAGGACCTGGCTGCGGGCCAGGTTGAGTTCGGCGACCTTGGCCTCGGCCTGGGCCTCGCGCAGTTCGCCCCGGGCGATGCCGGCGTTGATCTGGGCGTTTTCCCGCAACTCGGCGCTGATAGCCTGGGGCCCCAGAGCGGCGCGTCGACTGGCTTCGTGTTCACGCAAACTCAGTTGCTGCTGCCGGGTCTGGACCACCGCCCGAGCTTTCTCCAGCGCGGCCTCGAAACGTTCGCGGTCGATGCTCAGCAATACATCGCCGGCCTTGACCTGCTGGTTATCCACCGCCTTGAGCTCGCGCACCCAACCTGACACGTCGGGGGCGATCACCACCACGTCGGCGCGAATCCGCGCATCCCGGGTCCAGGGCGTGAGCATGTAGTACTGCCACAGATGAAACCCGGCGAAGATCGCCACGGCCACCACGCTCAGCGTGACGGCAACACGTACGGAAGTACGCATGTTCAACTCCTTATAGCGGTCCGAGGACCACGGTAATAACAGTCAGGACACAGACATACAGGGCGCAGTCGAACAAGGCTTCATGCCAGATCCAGCGCCCGGCCGGCACGAGGCTGAGCAACAGGCGAAGCCCACCGGTCACCAGCAAGGCCAGCACCACATAAATCAAGAACGGGCTGAGCAATACCCCGCCTATCGACCACTCACGCAAGCCCATGGCTCTGCTCCCGTTGTTCAGGTTCGTGCTGACGGCACCAGGCGCGCCAGCTGTTCTGCAATTGCACCACCGCACCCTGGGCCAGTTTCAGCGCATCGCCGGGCGGTTGCGTCGACAACACCTTCAGGAACTCGTTGCTCGCCGGGCCGAGTGCTTCGGCCTGATCAACTGCCGGACCGCGCTCAAGCACCTGCTCCAGCGCATCGAAGTAACGGCGCTGGGCCCGGTTGTCGGGCATTTGGGCGACGGCCAGACTCAAACGCAGGTGCAGCAACTCGTCACCCATGTCCAGGCCAAGCAATCCGTCATCCCAACGGCTACGCGCCGGCACCGGCAGTTCGGGATAGTGCCGCGCCAGTTGCAACAGCCGATCAGCCATGCGTCCGCCGAACCAGCTCTCGGCGCCCCGCAGGCTACGGCGCGTCAACCGCACCAGATCATCCAGCGTGGCGGCCAGCAGGCGCCGGCTATGCCAGGCCGGATCGCGCAAAATCAGCAGGTTGAATGCCAACACCGCCGCACCCACACCGATCATCATCGCTTGAGCATTGTTGAAGAACGCCGCCACGTCATATTTCATGGCATTGAGCGGCGATATCAGCACCACGAAATGCAGACAGAACGAGGTGGCCGTGGCGAAAATCTGCGGCTTGGCCATGCCCAGCGCCCCCAGGAACAGCGGCACGCCCATGGCCATGCACAACATCGCAAAACTGCTCCACTGCGGCAGCAAAATCTCACCGATGACAAACGCCGTCGGCACCGCCAACAGAATTCCCCGAAGAAAACTCATGCCGATCTGCGCGCCGTTTTCACGACTGGCGAACAGACTGCACACCACGCAGGTGAGCACCAGCGCGCCTGAGGCGGCAGGCCAGGCAGTCGCCAGCCAAAAACAGGCGACCGCCAGAAACGCCAGGGCGCTACGCGCACCAAAGACCATGGCTAGGGGCAGGTCACGATGGGGCGCCAGGGTGCGCGGCGGATCCACCGCCTCCCTGCCCTCTTGCACCGCCTTCAAGGCTGCGCAGGCAGCCAGGGCGGTATCGAGCAACAAGGCGAAGCGGGCCAGGCAATAACTTTGCGCCGGGCTGATCAGTGGATCGTGGGATGCATCCAGCACCCGTGGTCGCAAGGCTTGCAGGGTCGCGCTGTCGGCGTCGAGGGCTTGTTGCACCTCGCTCATCCACGGCTTGAGGGCCTCGGCTTCCTCAGGATCGAGTTGTTTCCATTGCCGCCGTACCGAGCGGGAGATGCGCAGCAGCATCAACAGTTTCTGGCTCAGAGCGCTGATGGCCCGAGCCCGTTGCCGACCCAGGCTGCCTTCGAACCAGGCGTGTTCACGCTGGGCGTCCACGGCGACGATCTTGCCGAGGATTTCCAGCAGTCCTTTACGGGCCTGGGCATCGCCCGTCAGGGTGGCACGGGCCGCCTGCATGCCGCTCTGCCAGGCGACACGGGCCTGATCGGCCAATTGCCGCTCGACCCGCAACGGCCAGAGCAACGCGCTGGCCGCCGTGGCGCAGACAATGCCCAGGCTGATCTCCGTACAGCGCGCCACGGCCTGATCGAACACCCCCAGCGGATGGGAAATGGCCGGCAAGGCAATGATTGCCACTGTGTAACCGGCCAGCACGAACGAATAGGACCAGGCGCTGCGCAGCAGTGTGGAGCAAGCCGTGCACAAGCCCAGCCACACGGCCAGCGCCAGTAGGAACAACCAGGGTGCCTGAGCAAACAGCCCCATGAACACCACCGACATGACGGTGCCCACCAGGGTGCCGACCAATCGCGCCAAACCTTTCTGCACCACCATCCCGGACAGCGGTTGCGCCACGATGATCGCGGTCATCAACGCCCATGAAGGCTGCTCCAGGCCCCAGCGCAAGGCCAGCCAAAGCGCCAAGCCGCCACCAAGCACGGTCTTGATGGCGAATTGCACAGCGAGGCGGTCGGGAGCGAACAGGGCCTGGAAAGTAATGGGCACGCGAAAAACTCTTATGGGGACGCAGTAACGATAGATGCAATAAAGGGTGATGGAGGGTGCAATTATTAGCTGGCTATCTATTTGAGTCCAGAGCCACCGTTACATGATCGGCATAAAAAAACGCCAGACAGGCTGGCGTTTTTTTGTACAGCGCGCTTGTTTAGCTGGCGCGCGCCTGGTTACGCAGGGCTTTTACCTGGTCATGGTTGCGCTGCACACCATGATACTGACGCTCAACCAGATCGCGAATACCAACCAGGTTGTGCTTGCTGATTTTCTCCATGGCTTCTTTGTAAGCCTTAAGGGCATGGTCTTCACCGCGCTCGGCTTCGTTGAGCACCGCTTCTTCGTCCTTGCCAGTGAACATGGATTTCACGTCCACCCAACGGCGATGCATATCACCGGCAACGCTGGTGGAGGTTTCCGGATCGCCACCCAGGGCCCGTACGGCAGCTTGCAGCTCAGCCGCGGCGGCAGCGCAGTCTGCGGCGCGCTGGACGAACAAATCCTTGAGTTGTGGATGCTTGATGTCTTCAGCGCAAGTCTTGAAACCTTCCTGACCATCTTTGCTGGTCTCGATCAGGTCGTTCAGGACGGAGATGGATTCTTTGTTGATGTCGGTCATTTTTCAATTCCTTTGCTTGGTGAATAAAAAACCTACAAGGAATATTGCATCGGTCGTGCCAGCCGCAATCACAAATAAAAACATTGAAAATCAATAACTTAATCAATCGTTCGATAACTGTATCCGTGTTCTTTGCATGATCTGTCATTTGGCCTGCATGCAGAATGCCTGTATTTTCCAGGCTGACTGAATCAAGACCCCTACCATGAACCCGGAAAAGCTCGAACTGCTGGTGACACGCCAGATGCCCTTCGGCAAATACAAAGGCCGAATCCTGGCCGACCTGCCCGGGCAATACCTGAACTGGTTCGCTCGCGAGGGTTTTCCTCACGGGGAACTGGGCGGTTTGCTGGCGCTGATGCAGGAGATCGACCACAACGGTCTGTCGGATCTGCTTGACCCCCTGCGTGCCAAACACGGCAAACCCAAGCCCCAACATTGATTGAGCCTCGCCATGCCCGAGAACACCCTGCGCGCCCACGATGAAGCTTTCTGGGAAACTTTTGTGGGTCGCTACGATGTCGACCCCAATGGGCCGCTCAATCTGGAAAACGGCTACTTCGGCCGCATGTCCCGGACCGTGGTCGAGGAGTACCAACGCAATATTGAGTTCGTCAATCGCGGTAACTCGGTGTACGTGCGCCAGCATTTCGACCGGGACCATGGCGAAGCGATTCGCCAGCAAGTGGCGCAACTGATCCACGCATCCCCCACTGGCGTAGCGTTGGCCAACAGTGCCGGAGACGCCCTGCAAACGCTGATTCGCAACTACAACGGTCTCAAGCCTGGCGATCAGGTGCTGATCTGTGATCTGGAATACGCGTCGGTCAAAAGCGCAATGCGCTGGCTGGCCCGGCAGCGTGGCGTAGAGGTGATTGAACTCGTCCACCCGCACCCCGCCAGTTTCGAAAGCCTGGTGGGCACTTATCGCCAAGCGTTCATTCGTTACCCGCGCCTCAAGCTGATGGCGCTGACCTACGTCAACCACCTCACTGGGCTGGTGATGCCGGTCCAGGCCATTGCCGAAACCGCCCGTGAGTTTGGCGTCGATATCATTCTCGACGGTGCCCATGCCCTGGGCCAGATCGATTTCGATCTGAAGAAGCTCGGTATCGAATTCGCCGGGTTCAACCTGCAGAAGTGGATCGGCGGGCCGCTGGCCCTGGGCTTTTTATACATCGCACCGCAACGGCTGGCCGACATCGACCCGGACATGGACGAAGATCATTATCCAGCCGCAGACGTGCGCTCGCGAACGCCCCACAGCACGCCCAATATCCCGGCTTTGCTCACCCTGCCCTTGGTCCTGGAGGAGCACCGCTCATTGGGTGGCGCATCGGCCAAGGGCGTGCGGCTCAGTTATCTGCGCGACCTGTGGGTGAACGCCGTGCGTGATGTACCGGGGATCGAAATCATGACGCCGGACGATCCGCGCCTGTACTGTGGCATCACGTCGATGCGCTTCACCGCCCAGCCCGATCAACAGGCGATGGCCGATCGACTGCTCAATGACTACGGGATCTTCACCGTGGTGCGCAACACCAGTGTCGGGCCGTGTATTCGCATTACCCCAGGGTTGATCACCTTGGCGAAGGATATCGAGCGGTTGACTGCGGCGCTGATTAACCTGAGCCGAATGTAGTTGTGGCGAGGGGATTTATCCCCGCAGGGCGGCGCAGCAGCCCAGCAAGGAGGACTTAACCTATCTGACGCACCGAGATGTCAGGTTTCGGGGCCGCTGCGCGCCCCAGCGGGGATAATTCCCTCGCCACAAATCCAGCGTTCATCCAGCGCGGTACGATAAAACCCAGGCAAAAAAAAAACGGCGCGCCGACCAAGCGCACCGTAAAACCGTAGAACACCCAACGAAGGTTCGGTAAGACAATCAGTCCAGCAGCGCCAGCGCCTCGGCGGTGCACTCCTGGATGCGGGCCCAGTCGCCGTTCTTGATCCACTCAGGATCAAGCATCCAGCTACCGCCCACGCACATCACGTTTTTCAACGCCATGTAGCTCTTGATATTGGCCGGGCTTACGCCGCCGGTCGGGCAGAATTTCACTTCGCCGAACGGGCCGCCCAGGGCCTTGATGGCCGCGACACCGCCGCTGACTTCCGCCGGGAACAGTTTGAAGCGGCGATAACCCAGGCCGTAGCCTTCCATGATGCCGGAGGCGTTGCTGATGCCCGGCAGCAACGGGATCGGGCTGTCGACGCTGGCTTCCAGCAGATCACGGGTGATGCCTGGGGTGACGATGAACTGCGAACCGGCAGCCTCGGCAGCGGCCAGCATATGGCGGTCCAGCACCGTACCGGCCCCGGTCACCAGTTCCGGACGTTGCTCGCGCAGCACCTGGATGGCCTTGAGGCCGTATTGGGAACGCAAGGTCACTTCCAGCGCCGTCAGGCCGCCGGCGGCCAGGGCATCGGCCAGCGGCAGGATGTCCTGCTCACGGGCGATGGTGATCACCGGCAGGATCCGCGCCTTGGCGCAGAGGCTGTCGATCAGGGTAACTTTGTCCGCCATGGAAACGGTCGGGGATGGGTTTGTCATAGCGGCTGATCCTTGGTTCATGGGCACCAGTAAATCTCTAACGTAGGTCGCAAAAACGCGCGGATCGGCATTTCGGCGACATTGTCACCGGCCACCGCAGCGTTCAGGGTGGTCAATTTCGACTGACCGGAAATCGACAGCACTTTGTGTTTCGCCGAGGCCAGCAAAGCGCGACTCATGGTCAGGCGCTGGTGCGGCACGGTGGGCGCCAGCATCGGCCAGCAGCGGCGAGCGCCATTGGCATCCAAGGCTTGAGCCAGGTTCGGACTGTCGGGGAACAACGAGGCGGTGTGCCCGTCATCGCCCATGCCCAGTATCAGTACGTCAATGGGCGGCAGCTCGGCCAGCAAACGATCGGCCTGCTCGGCTGCGGCTTCCAGATCAGCGCTGGCGCTGTAGAGGCTCAGGAACTGGGCCTTGGCCGCCGCACCTTGGAGCAGGTAACGCTTGAGCAGACCGGCGTTGCTGTCAGCGTGTTCAACCGGCACCCAGCGCTCATCGGCCAGGCTCACCACCACGTTCGACCAGTCCAGCGCCTGTTTGGCCAGGCTCTGGAAAAACGCCACGGGGCTGCGACCGCCGGAGACCACCAGGGTCGCCGTGCCGCGCGCCTCGATGGCCTCGCGTAATTGCTCGGCCACCTTCAACGCCAAGCCCTCGGCCAGCAGCACCGGGGTTTTGAATTCGTGGGCGCTGACGCCCTGCGGTAGTTTCACTTCAGATATCGCCATACCATGACCTCCCGTCCCGCGTGATCAGTGCAATGGAGCTCATTGGCCCCCAGGACCCGGCCGCATACGGCTTGGGCGCATCGCCGGATTTCTTCCATCCGGCAATCAACTGGTCACACCACGTCCACGCGGCTTCAATTTCATCTTTACGGACAAACAGGTTCTGATTGCCGTTCATGACTTCCAGCAACAACCGCTCGTAGGCATCGGGAATCCGCGCGCTGCGATAGGTGTCGGAAAAGTTGAGTTGCAACGGACCGCTGCGCAATTGCATGCCCTTGTCCAGGCCTTGCTCCTTGGTCATCACTCGCAAGGAAATCCCTTCGTCCGGCTGCAGGCGGATGATCAGTTTGTTGCTGATCTGCAAGCGCTGCTCGGGGGCGAAGATGTAGTGGGACGGTTCCTTGAAGTGAATGACGATCTGCGACAGTTTCTGCGGCATACGCTTGCCGGTGCGCAGGTAAAACGGAACCCCGGCCCAGCGCCAGTTGCGAATGTCGGCGCGCAGGGCCACGAAGGTTTCGGTATCGCTCTGGGTGTTGGAGTTGGGCTCTTCCAGGTAACCCGGCACCGACTTGCCCTCGCTGTGGCCGGCGATGTACTGGCCGCGCACCACCTGGGTGGTCAGGCCTTCCGGGCTGATGGGCGCCAGGGCCTTGAGCACTTTGACCTTCTCGTCACGGATGCTGTCGGCGGACAGGTCGGCGGGCGGGTCCATGGCAATCAGGCAAAGCAACTGCAACAGGTGATTCTGGATCATGTCGCGCAGTTGGCCGGCCTTGTCGAAATAGCCCCAGCGGCCTTCGATGCCGACCTTCTCGGCGACGGTGATTTCCACATGGGAAATGTAATTCTGGTTCCACTGGGTTTCGAACAGGCTGTTGGCGAACCGCAGGGCGATCAGGTTCTGGACCGTCTCTTTACCCAGGTAGTGGTCGATGCGATAGGTGCGGTTTTCCGGGAAGAACTGCGCCACGGCGTCGTTGACCTTGCGCGACGATTCCAGGTCCGAGCCGATGGGTTTTTCCAGCACGACGCGGGTGTTTTCGCACAAGCCGACCTTCGCCAGGTTCTCGCAGATCGCTCCATACACCGCCGCTGGGGTGGCAAAATAGGCAATGACTTGCTGGGCTGAACCGGCCTGCTCGGCCAGGGCGACATAGTCCTCGGCCTTGAGGAAATCCACGTGCAGATAAGTCAGTCGCCCGAGGAAGCGTTCAACCACGGTCTCGTTCAGATCCTTGTCGCCCACGTAGCGGCGCAACTCAGCGGCGATGAACGCCAGGTGTTGCTGTTCGCTACCCGGCTCCCGGGCCAGGGCAATGATCCGCGTGTCCTCGTGCAACAGGTCCGCGCCATCGAGCTGATAAAGGGCAGGAAACAGCTTGCGCAAGGCCAGGTCGCCCAACGCGCCGAACAAGGCGAAGGTGCACGGTTCAACCGTAATCGAATGCATGATGTTTGTTCTTTTATCAAGTTAAGCTACAAATACCTTTTTTCAAGGCATCACTCAAGGAAAAATGTAGTAATAACCACAACATTTTTCGAAAATACCGATTCCGAGTGGTGGTACACCGGAGCCATCAGTAGGATAGGCCACCGCAAAGGGTCGTATCAAAGACCCGTCTTTCTAGGAATCTTGTATGGACCGCGTGCGAAATTTACTGGAACAGATCCAGAGTCGCCTTGAAGACCTGAACAAGGCAGAACGCAAAGTGGCCGAAGTGATCCTGCTCAACCCACAGCAGGCCACCCGCTTCAGCATCGCCGCCCTCGCCCAGGCCGCTTCGGTCAGCGAACCCACCGTCAACCGCTTCTGCCGTTCATTCGGCGTCAGCGGCTACCCGGAACTCAAGCTGCAACTGGCCCAAAGCCTGGCCAGCGGCGCCGCTTACGTCAGTCGCGCAGTGGAGGCCGATGACAACCCGGAAGCCTACACCCGGAAAATCTTTGGCAGTGCCATTGCCTCATTGGACAGCGCCTGCCAGGCCCTTGATCCCAATTTGATCAGTCGTGCCGTGGATCTGCTGATCCAGGCCCGGCAGATTCACTTCTTCGGCCTCGGTGCCTCGGCACCGGTGGCGCTGGATGCCCAGCACAAATTCTTCCGCTTCAACCTGGCGGTGACCGCCCACGCCGATGTGCTGATGCAGCGGATGATCGCGTCAGTGGCCCACACGGGCGAGCTGTTCGTGATCATTTCCTACACCGGCCGTACCCGCGAGCTGGTGGAAGTCGCACGCATCGCCCGGGAGAACGGCGCGTCGGTACTGGGGCTGACCGCCGAAGGCTCGCCCCTGGCCAAGGCCAGCACCCTGAGCCTGAACATCCCGCTGCCCGAAGACACCGACATCTACATGCCGATGACCTCGCGGATCATCCAGCTCACTGTGCTGGACGTGCTCGCCACCGGCATGACCTTGCGCCGCGGTGTGGACTTCCAGCCGCATCTGCGCAAGATCAAGGAAAGCCTGAATGCCAGCCGGTATCCGGTGGGGGATGAGTTCAACTGATTCGACCTTGGGTATCTTGTCGCCTGATAAACCGCTATCGCGAGCAAGCTCGCTCCCACACTGGATCTTTGGCGTTCACAAGCCCCCTGTGGGAGCGAGCTTGCTCGCGATGGGGCCAGCAGCAACACTCCAGATCCCGAACTAAGCCCCCACCCGCGCCTGCAAACTCAAATGCGCCCGCTCCCCCGGCGCCAGGCACAGGCTGTCGGTGCCGCCGCTGGCCGCTTCGACGCAGACGAACTCCGACACCTCATCCCAGCTCACCCCCAGCAAAGGCCGGGCACCGGGATGCCACACCACGGTATCGGCACTGGCGCCGGTGTCGATGCACAGCTCACGCTGCCAGGCGTGGTCTTTAAGCTGCAGTTCACCCTCATGCTGGAACACCCGCTGACAACCGCCCTCGACCCGCAAATCGCCTTCCTGCTGGCAGGCTGCACGGTTCAACTGGTCGTAGCCCAGCGCGCCTTCAAGCCCAGACAGCGCTATCTCACCAACGTCACCAATACGCCAATAGGCGTGCAGAGCCTGGCTCAATTGACACGGCAGGCTGTCTTGATGCTCGGTGCTCAAGCGTAATTCCATGCGTTCGCCCAGATCGGCGTACAGATCGACCTGCCAGTCGCACAACTGGAGCTGCCAGTGCAGGTGCACACCGTCTTCATCGCTGCGGCTGTCGAGCAGTTTCCAGTCGATCAACCGTGCCCAGCCATGGGACGGCCAGGCGTTTTCGCTGGGATGACGGCCATACCACGGCCAGCACACCGGCACCCCGCCGCGGATCGCACCGACTTGTGGCCACTTGGCCGCACACCACAACCAGGGTTTCTGACCCCGCGGCTGAAAGTGCAACAGCTGCGCGCCCTGGCGACTGAACACCGCCTGGCACAGAGGATGATCGATCACCAACACATCACGTTGCTGATAGCGCTCCCACGCAAACACCGGGCGCTCGCGCAAGGATCTGAAAAAGCGTTGTAGCGGATGCTCATGCATGAGCTGCGGTCCTGGAAATCATTGAGTTACTCATCTGTTTGCAACGCATTTTTTGTGGCGAGGGAGCTTGCTCCCGCTCGGCTGCGAAGCAGTCGTAAACAAGGCAAATGCGGCCTGGCTGAGGCACCGCAGTGAATGGCTTTGGGGTCGCTTCGCAACCCAGCGGGAGCAAGCTCCCTCGCCACAAGTCCAGCGTCAACCAAGCACACTCCGCAAAAAAAAGCGGACAGCCTTGGCCATCCGCAAATATGCGCACATAGAGAGGAGCTTATCGCAACAGCGTTAGAACACCGACTGAATTTTCAGACCGGCGACCAGCGCGTCGTCGACTTCATTCACACCACCCGGATGAGTGATGTATTGCAGGTTAGGGCGTACGGTCAGCCAGTTGGTCACGTGGAAACCGTAGTTGATTTCGTAGTTGTATTCGGTGCCACGCAACGGCGAGAACAACGGATCGTCGTAGTCGCTGACACCATTGGCCGCGTTGACCAGCTCGGCGTTTTTCTTCACATCTTCGTTGACATGGATGCGGGAGAAACCAATCCCGACGTCATCTTTAGGACGCGCATTGAACGGCCCCTTGTACACGAACATCAGCGACTGGTAGTTGTCGACGACGTTGGTTTCCTTGTCATGGAAGGTGGCGTTGGCCGCAATGTTCAGACCGCGCGATGCATCACCGTTGTGGGTGGTGAGCTGTTGCTGCACCACGAACCAGTAGCCATCCTTGCTGCTGTGGCTGCGGTAGGCGTTACCGGTTGTCGCGGCATCCTGGCCATTGTCGTCTTCGCGCACGTCGTCAGCCTTGGCCGTACTTTTGTAGTAACCGACACGGTATTCGCCTGGCAGGCCATTGAGCTTGGGCGACCAGACCAACTCGACCGGAATGAGCGTGCCCTTGGTGCCACTGCCGCTGAGCTTGTAGCGGTTTCCGTTTTCCAGCTGCGAAGGGTTCTGGTTGTAAGCACCGATCTGCGCATAGAGTTCGGGCGTGAGGTTGTACTTGACGCGAATCGCCGCCTGCATGATCGGCCAGTTGTACCAGATGCCGGTTGCCCAGTTACCCGCTTGCGAACCGCAGAACGCCAGGTTCTGGAACTCGCACGGGAAACTGTTGAAATCTTCACCGACCCCGTAATAACCGGCTTTGACATCCAGCTTACTGTCGAAATACTGCTGCTTGATCCACAACTGCGTCAGACGGGTGGTTTGCCCACGGCCCCAGACTTCCTGGGAAGAGCTGAGGGTGCCGGCACGTGGATCACCGATACGGTCGTTGGAGATGTTGCGACCGTCACGGCGAGTGAATTGAATCTTGGCCGTGGTATCACCCCAACCTGCCAGTTTCTCCAGGTCGAGGGCTACACCCAAGCCAAACTGCTGGGACCAACGCGCAGTCTTGTCATCGTTGTAACCGCCGTCGAGATTGGCCCCCATCTCACCGACGAAATCAGCCTTGATATCGATACCTTGCTCGATCAGCCTGGTCCGCTCGCCACCCCAGTCGCCCGTCATCCACTGCGAATCGGCGCTGAAAGCCTCGGCCGCGTGCGCACTACCGGCCAGCATCATCGCCGCAACAGCGGACAATTGGCAGACACGCCGGGCGTTGTTGTTCTTCTTCATCCCTACATCCTCGTCTTTATTGTTATTAACTGTTTTTATCTAACGCGGTTTACAACGATTGCGGCGAATGGTCCCCCACTCACCGCATACTCCCTTGTGGGAGAGAGCTTGTTTGGGAGCAAAGCCCCCTCCCCCATTGGTTCTTCATCGGCCTTTGAACTGCGCTACGTTTGCGGTCCGGGCATCTGTCTGCACTTGGCCGGCCACGCCCAGGCGTTCGCCGGACTTGGCGTCGAACAGCAGCACTTTCGAAGGATCGAATTGCAGCGTCAGGGTCTCCCCCACCTGCGGCGCCACGTCCGGCGCCAGGCGGCAGCAGACCTTGGTGTCGTTCAGGTTGACGAACACCAGCGTGTCCGGTCCGGTAGGTTCGGTGACCTGGACTTCGGCGCGAATGGTCGGCAAACCATTGGGCTCGTTGCCCGCCAGCATGATCTGTTCCGGGCGCAGGCCGAGGATCACTTCACGGTCTTCCAGACCCGCATCCTGCATGCCCATCGGCAGCTCGCAACGAGCCTGGCCGCTGTCGAGCAAGGCCAGCAGACGGCCGTCCTTGCGTTGCAGGCGCAGGGGGATGAAGTTCATCGGTGGCGAACCGATGAAGCTCGCCACGAACAGGTTGGCCGGGTTGGTGTAGATGTCTTTCGGCGTGCCGAACTGCTGGATGATGCCGTCCTTCATCACCGCCACTTTGTCGCCCAGGGTCATGGCTTCGATCTGGTCGTGGGTGACGTAGACCGTGGTGGTCTTCAGGCGCTGGTGCATCAGTTTCATTTCAGTGCGCATCTCGACCCGCAGCTTGGCGTCGAGGTTGGACAGCGGTTCGTCGAACAGGTAGATCTTCGGCCGCCGCGCCAGCGCCCGGCCCATGGCCACGCGCTGTTGCTGGCCGCCGGAAAGCTGGCCGGGCTTGCGATTGAGCAGGTGTTCGATCTGCAACAGCTTGGCCACGCGGGTGACTTCTTCGTCGATGGCCGGCTGGCTCATCTTGCGAATCTTCAGACCGAACTCGATGTTCTCCCGCACGCTCATGGTCGGGTACAGCGCGTAGGACTGGAACACCATGGCGATGTCGCGATCCTTCGGACTCATGCCGCTGACATCCTGGTCACCGATCATGATCGCGCCGCCGGTAATGGTTTCAAGGCCGGCGATGCAGTTCATCAGCGTCGACTTGCCGCAGCCCGAAGGGCCGACGAGGATCAGGAACTCACCGTCCTTGATCGACAACTCGATGTTCTTCAGGGTGTCCGGCAGGCCGGCACCATAGGTCTTGTTTACATTGCGAAGTTCGAGCGTTGCCATGATTACCCCTTGACTGCGCCGGCCGTCAGACCGCGCACGAAATACTTGCCTGCCACCACATAGACCAGCAGGGTCGGCAGCCCGGCGATCATCGCCGCCGCCATATCAACGTTGTATTCCTTGGCCCCGGTACTGGTGTTGACCAAGTTGTTCAGCGCCACCGTGATGGGCTGCGAATCGCCGCTGGAGAACACCACGCCAAACAGGAAGTCGTTCCAGATCTGGGTGAACTGCCAGATCAGGCAGACCATGATGATCGGGGTGGACATCGGCAGGATGATCCGCCGGAAGATGGTGAAGAAACCCGCACCGTCCAGTCGCGCCGCTTTCACCAGCGCATCGGGAATGCTCACGTAGTAGTTACGGAAAA
Source organism: Pseudomonas sp. P105 (assembly GCF_032614175.1). Classification (NCBI taxonomy): domain Bacteria; kingdom Pseudomonadati; phylum Pseudomonadota; class Gammaproteobacteria; order Pseudomonadales; family Pseudomonadaceae; genus Pseudomonas; species Pseudomonas sp. P105. The sequence goes on along the minus strand of NZ_CP126693.1, from coordinate 1,420,219 downwards.
ACAGCGTGGTGAACGCCAGGCCGTAGACCACATGTATGAACACCAGCCCCGTGGTGGTACTGGCCAGGCCCATCTTGCCGAGCGTGAACGAAGCCGGCAGCAAGACGGTCTGGAACGGCAGGAAGCAGCCGAACAGCAGCAGGCCGAAGAACAACTGCGAACCGCGAAAGCGCCACATCGACAACACGTAGCCGTTCAATGCACCGATCGCGGTGGAGATCAGCACCGCCGGGACGGTGATCTTGATCGAGTTCCAGAAATACCCGTCAACCGTGGCCCAGGCCTTGACCCAGCCGATGCCGGTGACCACGGTCGGCCAGCTCAGCAGGTTGCCGGTGCTGATGTCTTCCGGGGTCTTGAAGCTGGTCAACAGCATGACTACCAGCGGCACCAGGTAAAGCAATACGGCAAGGATCAGTACCGCGTAGATCGCGATGCGACTCAGGCTGATGGAAGGTTTGGCAGCGAGACTAGTCATGACGCTTGGTCCTCAGCTCGGAGTACAGGTAAGGCACGATGATTGCGAGAATCGCACCGAGCATCAGAATCGCACTGGCCGAGCCCATGCCCATCTGGCCGCGACTGAATGTGAAGGAGTACATGAACATGGCAGGCAGGTCAGAGGAGTAACCCGGGCCGCCGGCTGTCATCGCCGCCACCAGGTCAAAGCTCTTGATCGCGATGTGCGCCAGGATCATTACGGCGCTGAAGAACACCGGACGCAGGCTCGGCAGCACCACTTTCCAGTAGATGCGCGGCATGCTCGCGCCATCGATCTGCGCAGCCCGGATGATCGATTGATCCACCCCACGCAGGCCGGCCAGGAACATCGCCATGATGAAACCCGAGGCCTGCCACACCGCGGCGATCACCAGGCAATACACCACACGGTCCGGGTCGATCAGCCAGTCCAGGCGAAAACCTTCCCAGCCCCAGTCACGCAACAATTTGTCCAAGCCCATGCCCGGGTTGAGCAACCACTTCCAGGCCGTACCGGTGACGATCATCGAGAGCGCCATCGGATACAGGTAAATGGTGCGGATGAAACCTTCACGACGAATGCGCTGGTCAAGAAACACTGCCAGCAGCACGCCGATCACCAGGGTGATGCCGATGAACATGCCGCCAAAGAGCGCCAGGTTCTTGCTCGCCACCCACCAGCGGTCGTTGTCCCACAGCCGCGCGTATTGCGCCAGGCCCGCCCACTTGTAGTTCGGCAGAAAGGTCGAGGTGGTGAACGACAGAACAAACGTCCACAAGATATAACCGTAGAAGCCCACCAGAACGATGAACATGCTCGGCGCCAGCACCAGTTTTGGGAGCCAGCGCTGCAATGCATCGAACGGCGAGGCCTTGCTGAACACAGCAACAGAACTCATGGGAAGATCCAGTACAAGAGAAAGACTAGGGGCAGCTACAAGTGACAAGCTGCAGGCGGCAAGATAAGCAGTGCCCCCTTGCAGCTTGTAGCTTGTAGCTTGTAGCTTCTAACTGCTTTACTTGGCAGACTGAACCGCTGCGCCAAGTTTCTTGGCGGCGTCGGCTGGGTCGGCTTTCGGGTCGTTGATGAAGTTGGTCACCACGTCAAAGAACGCGCCCTGTACTGCCAACGTGGTCGCCATGTTGTGCGCCATGCTCGGCTGCAGGCCGCCGGACTTGGCGTCCGCCAGGAAGTCCTTGGCAGCGGTCTGGGCGCAGGAATCGAAACCGTACTTGGCCATGTCGGCCAGCATGTCGTTGCGCACCGGGATCGAACCCTTGTTGATGCTGAAGACTTTCTGGAAGTTCTCACCCAGCACGACCTTGGCGATGTCCTTCTGACCGGCCGCGGTGCCTTCGTCTTTCTGCTTGAACACCGCCAGGGAGTCGATGTTGTAGGTGAAGGCCTTGTCGGTCCCCGGGAAAGCTACGCACTCGTAGTCCTTGCCGGCGACTTTCTTCGCGGCGGTCCATTCGCTCTTGGCCCAGTCACCCATGATCTGCATGCCGGCCTTGCCGTTGATGACCTTGGCCGCTTCCAGGTTCCAGTCCTGCCCCTTGCCGTCCACGTCCATGTAGGTCGCGACTTTCTTGAGCTCGGTCAACGCCTTGACCATGTCCGGACCGGTCAGGGCCTTGTTGTCCAGATCGACCAGGGCTTTCTTGTAGCCATCGACGCCCATGACCGAGAGCACCACGGCTTCGAACACCGTGCTGTCCTGCCAAGGCTGGCCGCCGTGGGCCAGCGCAATGAAGCCTGCTGCCTTGAGCTTGTCGCCGGCGGCGTAGAATTCTTCGAGGGTGGTGGGGTTTTTGGTGATGCCGGCTTTCTTGAAGACTTCCGGGTTGATCCACAGCCAGTTGACGCGGTGGATGTTCACCGGCACGGCAACGTAGTCACCTTCGTACTTCACGGTATCGGAGACTTTCTTGTCGAGCAGGCTGTCCCACTTCTCTTCTTTGGCAACGTCTTTCAGGACGTCGGTGTCGAGCAGTCCGGTAGACGCCCACTCCTGGATGTCCGGGCCTTTGATCTGGGCCACACCCGGTGGGTTACCGGCCACGGCACGACTCTTGAGCACGGTCATGGCAGTTGAGCCGCCACCACCGGCAACAGCGCCATCCTTCCAGGTAAAGCCGTCTTTCTCTACCTGGGCCTTGAGCACATCGACCGCGGCTTTTTCGCCACCGGACGTCCACCAGTGAACGACTTCCACGCTGCCTTTGGATTCGGCGGCAAGGGCGCTGACAGGGAATGCTGCGACGGGAAGCAGGGAAGCAAGAGAAATGACAGTAGCGAGGCGAGAAATCGCATTCATCTAGAAGTACCTTTCTTGTTGTTATGCATGCAAGTCTGGTGCTTGCGCTGCATGGATTCTAAACAGGGGAAATCCCTTCGCAGGTAACGAAGGGACGCGTAAATGTCACGGCATGGTTACACAGGCGCGGGACTGGAGAGTTTCGCCAACGCCGTCGCCATGCTGGGGGCGAGGGGCAAACGCGGGATCAGCACGGCCTGCCAGGCGTGATACAGGTCCGGCTTGCCCGGCCAGATGTCGGCGCTGGGGCGATTTTGCGGATCGAGCTCGTGGTGCCAACTGCCATTGCAACGGTCGATGAAATGTTTGTCACAGAACTCCCAGAACCGCCGGTACCAGGCTTCGTATTGCGCCTCGTCGGTGCGTTTGAGCAAGGCACTGGCGGCGGCGGCTGCTTCGGCATGCACCCAATGCAGGCGATGGCGAACTACCGCGCGATTGTCCCAGTCCAGGGTGTAGACAAGGCCTGGGGCGCCGTCGACCTCCCAACCGTGGCGGCAATTCTGGTCAAAAAGTTTTTGCGCATCCTGGGCCAGCCAGCCCGGGGTCAACATGCCAATCTGCACCCGTGCAGCCTCAAGGTGCAACAGCAGCCGCGCCCATTCGAAACCATGGCCGGGCGTGGTGCCGTAAGGGCGAAAACCGTCGGCGGGGTTGTCGTGGTTGTACTCGCGAAGCGGCTGCCAGTGACGATCGAAGTGTTCCACCACCAGGTAGTCATTGGCGGCGGCGTGGCCGTGGATTACCCGCTCAACGATACGCAGCGCGCGGACCAGCCAGCGGGGCTCGTCCGTGGCATCGGCCAGGGCCAGGAAGGCTTCGGTGGCGTGCATGTTGCTGTTGGCGCCGCGATAGGCTTCTTCGTCGCTCCAGTCGCGGTTGAAGGACTCGCGCAGGGCGCCCTCCTCTTCGCTCCAGAAGTGCGTATCGATCACCCGCACGGCTTCATCCAGCAACGCCTGGGCGCCAGGACGTTGGGCCACCACCGCGGAACTGGCCGCCAAGGCGACAAATGCGTGCAGGTAGGCGGCCTTGCCGGTGTCGTTCTCATGGGGTTGCGCCGTGGCGAACCAGCCGCCGTGCTCGGCGTCCCGCAGAGGGCCGCTGAGGGCCTGGACACCGTGGTCCACCAGCTCGGAGAACCCCGGCAGCCCCTGGATATGGGCCATGGCGAAGCTATGGGTCATGCGTGCGGTGTTCATGGTTTCAGCCCGGGCATCGTCCGGCAGGCGACCCTGCTCGTCCAGGTTGCCAAAGCCGTCCGGCAGCTTCGAAGCCTTGGCGAACGCCAGCAGACGCAAGCCTTCGGCGGCAAGCCATTGCTGGTGGGCAGGCGCATTCAGCCAACTGCTGAAGGCCGGTTGGAAGGTGTCCATGGGAGTACCTTTTTTTGTTGTTTTGACGCAGGGAGTCTAAACAAGGGATGGCGGGTGGCAGGTAACGAAAGGGGCGAGTTATGTCACCGACTTGTGACATTCACTTGAGCGATGTGCTGAAGCTGACGGCATCATCGCGAGCAGGCTCGCTCGCACATTGGCGCCAGGGAATAAACCACTTTTGTGGCCACCACCGAATCCTGTGGGAGCGAGCCTGCTCGCGATCAACGAGAACGCGGTCCGGCTAATCCACACTGCGAGGCAACTGCAACGTCACCCGCAACCCACCCTCGCGCAGGTTCTGCAGGCTGACTTCGCCGCCATGGCTATGGGCGATGTTGCGGGCGATGCCCAGGCCCAGGCCATAGCCCTGCTGCTGCCCGGCCAGGCGAAAGTGCGGTTCGAAGACTTGCTCCAGACGTTGCTCCGGCACACCTGGCCCCTCGTCGTCGACGTGCAGGATGAACGCGGTGTCATCGTCATCGATGTGCAGGTGGGCGTTTTGCCCGTACTTCAGCGCATTGTCGATCAGGTTACCGATGCAGCGCTTGAGGGCCAGCGGCTTGCCGGGATACGGCGCCAACGCGCGGCCATCCTGGGTTACCCGGCCATTGCCGTTGGGCGCCAGGTACGGTTCGACCAGGCAATCGAGCACATGGTTGAGGTCCACCGGCTCGATGTTTTCGTGAATGTCGGTGTCCTTGACACATTGCAACGCACCTTTGACCAATAACTCCAGTTCGTCCAGGTCGCGGCCGAACTTGGCCTGCAGGTTTTCGTCCTCCAGCAGTTCGACCCGCAAGCGCAGCCGCGTGATCGGCGTGCGCAGGTCATGGGAAATCGCGCTGAACAATTGGCTGCGTTCGGTCAGGTAACGGCTGATGCGTTCACGCATGGCATTGAATGCCCTGCCCACTTCCACCACTTCGCTGCCGCCGCCTTCAGCTACCGGTTCCACTTCGGCGCCCAGGGACATGTCGCGTGCCGCGCGGGCCAGGCGTTTGAGGGGCCGGCTCTGCCAATGCACCAGCAAACCGATGAACAGCAACAACAGGCTGCTGGTCAGCACGATGAAACCGACCTGCTGCGTCGGCAGGCTCTGCTCTTCAAGGCTGGTGTAGGGCTCTGGGAGCAGCGAAGCGATGTACAGCCATTCGCCCGGCGCCATCTGGATTTGCGTGACCAGCACCGGCGGGTTCACCGGCTCCAGGGTCAAGGCGTAGTGGGCCCAGGAGCGCGGCAATTCATCAAGCTTCAGGCCGCCGTTGAAAATCCGCAGGTCTTCGGGGCTGACAAACTTCACCGAGATGTCGGCGCTGTTGCCCAGGGATTTTCGCAGTACGTCATCCACCGCCTTGAGCACCGCCAGCTTGCGCGGCGTAACCGGCAGCACGTCCATGCCCAGGGGTTTGTCGTTGAGCGTGACGACAAACCGCGTGCCGCCCATGCTGCGCAATTGATCCAGCACCAATGGCCGGTAAGCCACCGGCAACGAGCGCAGATAGCTGACACTGGCGGTCATCGAATGAGCCAGGCTACGGGCGCTGGTGACCAGGCCTTCGAGCTGGGTGGCGCGCAGTTGCGAGACCCAGATCAGGCTGGACAAGGTCTGGGCGAACAGCACCACCAGCAGGGTCAGCAGCAGCATTCTTCCAAGCAACGAACGCGGCACCGGCACCCGTCGGGCTATTTTCTTGATCCAATCAATGACCATTGCTGGCAATCACACTGGCCGCCAGTTGATAACCACTGCCGCGCACCGTGCGGATCAACCGTGGTGGCTTGTCGGTGTCACGCAGGCGCTGGCGCAGACGACTGACCGCCATGTCGACGATTCGGTCCAGGGGCATCAACTCCCGACCGCGAGTGGCGTTGCCAATGGTGTCGCGGTCGAGGATTTCCTGGGGATGGTCAAGAAACAGCTTGAGCAAGGCGAAATCGGCGCCGGAGAGGATCACTTCTTCGCCGTCGGTGTGGAACAGCCGATGGCTGACCATGTCCAGCCGCCACTCGTCGAAGGCCAACACTTCGCCGCCGGAGCGTTCCTGGCCAAACTGCGCACGACGCAACAGCGCCTTGATGCGCGCCTGGAGTTCACGCGGACTGAAAGGTTTGCCCAGGTAATCATCGGCTCCCAGCTCAAGGCCGATAACCCGGTCGGCCTCGTCGGAACTGGCCGTGAGCATGATGATCGGTACGTGGGCCTGGCGCGGGTGCTGACGAACCCAGCGGCAAAGGCTGAAGCCGTCCTCGTCGGGCAACATCACGTCGAGGATCACCAGATCGCTGGCTGCTTCGTTAAGTGCCTGGCGAAACCCGGCGCCATCAGGGGTAGTACGTACCTGAAAACCCGCGCGACTGAGGTAAGTGTCCAGCAGCTCGCGAATCTCCTGGTCGTCGTCGACCAACAAAATCGATTTGTTCACTGAACTCACGGGGCCTCGTCCTTGTTGTTTGGGTTGGGGCGATTATGCCTGATGGATGAGGACTACAAACACACTACAAAACCCCTGTGGGAGCGAGCTTGCTCGCGATAGCGGTGTATCAGTCAACATCAATGGCGACTGACACTCCGTCATCGCGAGCAAGCTCGCTCCCACAGGGGATCACATTTCAAACTGGAGTCGACTGCTCCAACGCCACACCCGCGCCCATCAGCCCGGAATACGGTGCCGTCACCAGCCAGACCGGAATGCCCTTGAAATAATCGCTCATGCAGCCCTTGTCGGCGAAGCAACGGGCGAAACCGCTTTCGAGGAAGAAGTCGGCAAAGCGCGGGACCACCCCGCCGACGATGTATACACCGCCACGCCCACCCACCGTCAGCACATTGTTACCGGCCACTCGCCCCAGCCAGCGGCAGAATTGCTCGAGCACTTCCAGGGCAATGGGGTCTCCGGCCAGGCCGGCGGCGGTGATGGATTCGGGCGTGTCGAGCACCGGCGTATGGCCATCCACCGCGCAGATGGCGCGGTACACCCGAGGTAACCCACTGCCGCTCAGGGCGGTTTCGGCACTGACATGACCGATCTCGTTGTAGATGTGCTGCCACAGCTGGGTTTCCCGCGGGCTGCTCATGGGCAGGTCGACATGGCCCCCCTCCCCCGGCAATGCCGCAAAACGACCGCCGCCCAAATCCAGCAACGTGCCCACACCCAGCCCGGTGCCAGGACCGATCACCACCGCCGGACGCAACGGCTCCGGCGTGCCCTCGCAGACAACCCGGTATTCATCGGGACGCAAGCACGTCATGCCCAGGGCCATGGCCGAAAAGTCATTGACCAGCAGCAGCTTCTCGACCTCAAGGGTCTTGCAAAAGGCCAGATTGCTCAGGCGCCAGTGATTGTTGGTGAAGCGAAACTCATCGCCGCTGACCGGCCCCGCCACGGACAGGCACACCGAACCGATCGAACCCGGCTTCAGGCCCACGCCGCTCAGGTAAACCTTGATGGCATCTTCGGGGCAGGCGTAATCCGCGGTCGCCAGCACCTGGATATTTTCCAGGTTGTGGTTCTTCCACAAGGCGAACCGCGCATTGGTCCCACCGATGTCACCGACCAAAGCCAGTTTCAATTAAGCGTCTCCAGGGCAGAAGTGAAGGCGCTGGCGCCCTGCTCTGCCGAGCTGAAGGCCATGCGCATGAAACCAAACAGCTCGCGACCGGTGCCAATGTTGTTGCCCAACAAACCCTTGGCCGGTGTGCGTGCGGCGAATTCCTCGGCGTCCACCTTCAACTCCAAGGTGCCTTTGACGCCATCGACGCGGATGATATCGCCCTCCTGCACGCGGGCCAATGCGCCGCCAACGTAGGCTTCGGGGCTGACGTGGATAGCCGCCGGAATTTTCCCCGACGCGCCGGACATGCGTCCGTCCGTCACCAACGCCACTTTGAAACCGCGATCCTGCAATACACCGAGGAACGGTGTCATCTTGTGCAGCTCCGGCATGCCATTGGAGCGCGGGCCCTGGAAGCGCATCACCGCGACAAAATCTTTTTCCAGCAGGCCGGCCTTGAACGCATCGGCCAGGTCCTGTTGATCCTGAAAGACCATGGCCGGGGCTTCGACGACCTGGTTTTCCAGGGCCACCGCCGAGACTTTCATCACGCCGCGCCCCAGGTTGCCTTCCATCACCCGCAACCCGCCCTCGGCCGAGAACGCGCGGGCCACCGGGCGCAGGATGTTTTCATCGAGGCTTTCGATCGGGCCTTCGCGCCATACCAGCTCGCCGTCTTCGAGAAACGGTTCCTGGGTGTAGCGGCTCAGGCCGTGACCCAGCACGGTGTTGACGTTTTCGTGGAGCAAGCCGGCTTCCAGCAATTCGCGGATCAGGAACGACATGCCGCCCGCCGCCTGGAAGTGGTTGATGTCGGCCTTGCCGTTCGGATAGACGTGACTCAGGGTCGGCACCACCTCGGAGAGGTCGGCCATGTCCTGCCAGGTCAGCTGGATGCCTGCGGCCATGGCAATGGCCGGCATGTGCAAGGTGTGATTGGTGGAACCGCCGGTGGCGTGCAGCGCGACAACGGAATTGACCAGCGACCGCTCGTCGACGATTTCGCCGATGGGCATGAAGTTGCCGCTCTGCTTGGTCAGGCGCGTGACCTGGAACGCCGCTTCGCGAGTCAGCGCATCACGCAACGGCGTGTTCGGGTTGACGAACGAGGCACCCGGCAAGTGCAGGCCCATTACCTCCATCAACAACTGGTTGGTGTTGGCCGTGCCGTAGAAGGTGCAGGTGCCGGGGCTGTGGTAGGACTTCATCTCCGACTCCAGCAGCTCTTCGCGGGTGGCCTTGCCCTCGGCATAGCGCTGGCGCACGTCGGCTTTCTGCTTGTTGGAAATGCCTGAGACCATGGGCCCGCCTGGCACGAAAATCGTCGGCAAATGACCGAAACGCAGCGCGCCCATCATCAGGCCTGGCACGATCTTGTCACAGATGCCGAGCATCAGTGCGCCGTCGAACATGTTGTGGGACAACGCGACCGCCGTCGACAGCGCGATCACTTCGCGGCTCGGCAGGCTCAGTTCCATCCCCGCCTCACCTTGGGTCACGCCATCGCACATGGCCGGCGTGCCACCGGCGAACTGGCCGACCGAGCCGATCTCGCGCAAGGCTTTCTTGATCTGTTCCGGGAAGGTTTCGTAGGGCTGGTGGGCCGAGAGCATGTCGTTGTAGGAAGACACGATGGCGATGTTGGCGGCGTTCATCATCCGCAGGTGGTGCTTGTCCTCGGTACCGCAACCGGCCACGCCGTGGGCGAAGTTGGCGCATTGCAACTTACCGCGCATCGGACCGTCGCTGGCTGCACCGCGGATCAATGCAAGGTAAGCCTGACGCGTGGCGCGGCTGCGGGCGATAAGCCGTTCGGTGACCTCAAGTACGCGGGGATGCATGTGTAGAACTCCAGGCTAACGGGTGTGGCGACCTGATTGTCTATGCTGGTCAAAACCCCGCCACGCATTGGGCAACAGCGGATTTCTTGACCATTCGGACCAGTTGATTCAGGTCACTCGTTGTAGATAAAACAAAATATTGCCACTAAAAAGGCTTGTTTTCTATTTTTATGCGAATAATCTTGTAATTCCAACAACAAATCGACGGCGGCGCAGTTAATGACTCTTCGAATCGCAATCAATGGTTTTGGCCGCATCGGCCGCAACGTCCTCCGTGCACTGTATACCCAAGGTTATCGTCGCGACTTGCAGATCGTCGCCATCAACGACCTGGGCGACAGCGCAATCAATGCTCATCTGCTCAAGTTCGACACGGTTCACGGCACCTTCGATGCCGACGTGCAGCACGATCACGAAAGCCTGACGGTCAATGGTGACCGTATCTCGGTCAGCGCCATCCGCAACCCGGCCGAACTGCCCTGGGCCGCCGAAAAAATCGACGTCGTGTTCGAATGCACCGGTTTGTTCACCGACCGCGCCAAGGCCGCCGCCCATATCAGCGCCGGCGCCCGCAAGGTGATCATTTCGGCCCCGGCCAAGGGTGCCGACGCCACCGTAGTGTATGGCGTGAACCACGACATCCTGCGCCAGTCCCACCAGATCATCTCCAACGCTTCGTGCACCACCAACTGCCTGGCCCCGGTGGCCCAGGTGCTGCACCGCGAGCTGGGCATCGAAAGCGGCCTGATGACCACGATCCATGCCTACACCAATGACCAGAACCTGACCGACGTCTACCACAGCGACCCATACCGCGCCCGTTCGGCCACGCAGAACATGATCCCGAGCAAGACCGGTGCCGCCGAGGCGGTGGGCCTGGTGCTGCCGGAACTGGCGGGCAAGCTGACCGGCATGGCCGTGCGCGTGCCGGTGATCAACGTGTCGCTGGTGGATTTGACCGTGCAGCTCAAGCGTGAAGCGTCGGCCGAAGAAGTCAACGAACTGCTGCGCCAGGCTAGCCAGCATTCGAAGATTCTCGGCTACAACACCCTGCCGCTGGTCTCCAGCGATTTCAACCACAACCCGCTGTCGTCGATCTTCGACGCCAACCACACCAAGGCCAGCGGCAAGCTGCTCAAGGTACTGGCCTGGTATGACAACGAATGGGGCTTCTCCAACCGCATGCTGGATAACTGCCTGGCGTTGTGTAACGCCGAGTAACTCACCGCGCAGCCGGTAATGTGGGAGCAAGCTTTGCTCCCACAGGTTTGCTTCCACAGGCCTGCTTCCAAGGCTTGCTCCCCACATGGAATCGGGGTGGTGAAATGAGGGCTTGACCCATCAACTAGATGATAAGCATTATCATCTAGTCAAATCGAATCGGGCCCTACCGTGAGTCAATCGCGCTTTCATCACGTCTTCCTTGCCCAGCGCACGCCACTGCTGCGCACCCTCCAGCGCATGGTCAACAACCCCAGCACCGCCGAAGACCTGCTTCAGGAAACCTACCTGCGTGTCACTCGCGCCTTGGGCGAGCGCACGGTCGAGCACCTCGAACCCTTCGTTTTCCAGACCGCCCGCAACCTGGCGCTGGACCACTTGCGTGCGCGGCGTATTCAGTCCCGGACCCTGCTGGACGACGTGCCGCAGGAAGTTGTCCACAACGTGGCCGCCCCCCAAAGCAGCGCCGAAGACGCGGCCCATGCCGAGCAGATGCTCGAACGCCTCAATCTCCGCCTGCAAGCGCTGAGCCCGCGACAGCAGCAGATTTTTATCCTCAGCCGGTTGCACGGTCACAGTTACCAGGACATCGCTAAACGGCTGGACGTGTCGCTGAGCACCGTGCAGAAGGAACTGAAGCTGATCATGGCGATCTGTGTGGGCGTGGCCGAACGCCTTGGTGGCGACTGAACCTGTAAGGATTTTCTCTAAGAGGCCGTCGCCGATTGCGCTGGCCTGCGACCCTGCTAGGCTTGGTCGCTGACGCTAAATAGCCGTGCAAAAGACACTGCGAGGAACCACCGTGACAGACAAACAACGTGCCCCTGAGCACGCTGCGGCGCAGGACACCGCCCATGCCATGGAACAGGCGCTGGACTGGCTCATTCTGCTGGACAACCCCAGCGAGGAGCAGACCCGGCAGTTCCAGGCCTGGCTGGCGGCCGATCCGCGCCATGGTCAGGCATTCAAGCGGGCCCAGGCGATCTGGAACGGCCCGCAAGTGATGCAAAGCGCCCGGCAACTCAAAGGCCGCCCCCAAGCCAGTGCACTGTCACGCTTGCGCGCCCATTGGAAACCCTTGGCCACCGCTGCCGTGCTGTTTCTGGGCCTGTTCAACTTCAGCGACCTGCCCCTGCGTCTGCAGGCCGATCACCTGACCGTGGTCGGTGAACGCCAGCGCCTGCAACTGGAGGATGGCTCCAAGGTCCTGCTCAACACCGACTCGGCCTTTTCCAGCACGTTCAACGACCAACGGCACATAGCTCGGTTGTACAAAGGCGAGGCGTTTTTCGAAGTCCCGGACACACGCACCCTGCCTCTGCAAATCGACGCCGGGCCGGTCATCGCCAGCGTCAGCAACACCACCTTCGCGGTGCGCTACCTCGATGGCGTGACGCAAGTGCAGGTGCAGCGCGGTGATGTGGATTTGCGGGCCACGCGTTATGACGCCCATGTCAGGCTGTCGGCCGGGGAAAGCATCCGCATCGGCCCCAACGGCTTCGACCGCCCTGCACGGATGGATGCCAGCACCGATCTGGCGTGGGTCCAGGGACGACTGGTGTTCGAGAATCGACCGCTGAACCAGGTACTGGCCGAGCTGCGACGCTACTACCCTGGCTGGATCATCAACAACAATGAACAGTTGGCCCAGGTTGCAGTGACCGGCAATTATCGCCTCGATCAGCCGCTGGACGTGGTCCGTTCTCTGGCCCACATCACCTCTGCGCGCCTCCAGGAATTCCCGGCGCTGGTGATCCTGAACTAAATGAGAATTATTTTTACTCGATAGGCTTCGCTGGTTCGTCTCGTTATAGCCAATGCAATTGATTCGCATCCAGCGACATCATCTGCACCTATAACAGATGCGACACGGAGCGCTATCGATGTCCTCTCGCCTTACCCGCCGGTCCCTTGCCCCTGCGTGCACACTGTCATTGCTGACCGCCGCCATCCTGATCGCCGGCACCGCGCCGACCGCCCTCGCCGCCACCACCGTGCAGCCGCCTGCGCGCAATATCGGTGATTACACCTTTACCATTGCCCAGCAACCGCTGGTCTCGGCACTGAATGCGTTCACCGCGGTCACGGGCTGGCAGGTCGGCTTGCCCGCAGAACTGGCCGAAGGCGTCGCGTCGCCTGGCGTCAACGGCTCGCTGCCAGCGGAAAAAGCCCTGGAGCGCCTGTTGGTGGGGACCAACCTGAGCTACCGCAAACTGGGCAACACCAGCATTGTTCTGCAAAAGCACAGCACCAGCAGCGTACTGAACCTGCAACAGGTGACGATCAGCGCCACACGCCAGGAACAGGACATCGTCAGCGTACCCAGCAGCGTCAGCGTCCACGACCGGCAGGAACTGGACCGCAACAACGTCAACACCCTCAAGGATCTGGTGCGCTATGAACCCGGCGTTTCAGTGGGTGGGGCAGGCCAGCGCGGCGGCATCAGCGGCTACAACATTCGCGGAATCGACGGCAACCGGGTGCTGACGCAGGTCGACGGTGTGGAAATTCCCGGGGGTTTCTTCAACGGCCCGTACGCCAAGACCCAGCGCAATTACGTGGACCCGGAAATCGTCAAGCGCGTGGAGATCCTCCGCGGCCCGGCCTCGGTGCTGTACGGCAGCAATGCCATCGGCGGCGCCGTCAGCTATTTCACCCTTGATCCGGACGACATCATCAAACCGGGTAACGACGTCGGCGCCCGCCTGAAGACCGGCTACAGCTCCGCCGACGAAAGCTGGCTCAAATCCGCCACCCTCGCAGGTCGCAGTGGGCCGTTCGACGGCCTGTTGCATTACAGCCAGCGCGACGGTCATGAAACCCAATCCTATGGCAATAACAACGGCACCGGCCTGGACCGCACCGCGGCCAACCCTGAAGACGTGCGCACCCACAATGTGCTGGCCAAGCTCGGCTGGAACTACAACGATGATTCGCGCCTGGGCCTGGTCTACGAGAAGTACAAGGATGGCCGGGACACCGATCTGAAAAGTGCCTATGGCGGCCCCTACTCCGACGGCCAGCCGGCAATTCCTGACTTTGTATTGCCCGGCGGCATGTATCAGTGGCGCACCGGTAACGACACCATCAGCCGCGAGCGCTTCGGCCTGGAGCACAGCTTCGCCCTCGACAGCCTGCTGGCCGACCACGTGAAGTGGAGCCTGAACCACCAGATCGCCAAGACCGACCAGAGCACCGCCGAGTTTTACTTCCCCATCACCCGCCAGGTGCTACGCACACGAGAGACCCTCTACGAAGAAAAACAGTGGGTTCTCGACGCCCAGTTGGACAAGGCCTTCAGCCTCGCCGACACCGATCACGCGCTGACCTACGGCACCACGATCAAGCAGCAGAAAGTCACCGGTTCGCGCAGTGGCAATGGCGTCTGTCTGGCCGTCGGCGTGGGTTGCTCAGCCGTCGGTGCCATCAGCACCCGGGACGTGCTGGAAAAAGCCAGCGACTTCCCGGACCCGACCATCAACACCTACAGCCTGTTCGCCCAGGACCAGATCAGTTGGAACCGATGGACTTTCACGCCAGCCCTGCGTTACGACTACACGCGGCTCAAGCCGCACCTGACCGAGGCATTCCTCAACACCGTGGACCCCACCAGCGGCGGTCAAGTCAGCGACAAGAACAAGACCTGGCATCGCGTCTCGCCCAAATTCGGCCTGACCTACGCCCTGAGCGACCAGTACACCTGGTACGGCCAGTACGCCGAAGGCTTCCGCACGCCAACCGCCAAGGCGTTGTATGGTCGCTTTGACAATCCCGGCGCCGGCTACAGCGTGGAACCCAACCCCGATCTGGAACCGGAAAAAAGCAAAAGCTATGAGACTGGCCTGCGGGGCCGTTTCGACTCCGGTTCGTTCGATGTGGCGGTGTTCTACAACAAGTATCGCGACTTCATCAACGAAGATGCGATCACGCCCGGGGCCGATGCGCTGACCTTCCAGAGCAACAACATCAAGCACGCCACCATCAAGGGCGCCGAGGTCAAGGGACGCCTGAACCTGGATCTGTTCGGCGCACCGCAAGGCCTGTACACCCAAGGTTCGGTGGCCTATGCCTACGGTCGCAATAACGACACAGGCGAGCCGATCAACAGCGTCAACCCGCTCACCGGCGTGTTCGGCCTGGGTTACGAGCAGGACCGGTTCGGCACGTTGCTCAGCTGGACCCTGGTCAAGAAAAAAGACCGCGTCGACGACAGCAACTTCAACTCGCCCGATGGCGTCAGCAGCCAGTTCAAGACCCCGGGCTTCGGCATCCTCGACCTGACCGGTTTCTACAAGGTGACCCACGACGTCACCGTCAGCGGTGGTCTCTACAACCTCACCGACAAGAAGTACTGGCTGTGGGATGACGTGCGTGGCTACGACAGCGTTGGCGAAGCAGCGGTGCTGAGCCCCGCCAACCTCGACCGTCTGACCCAGCCCGGGCGTAATTTCGCGGTCAATCTGATCTGGGATATCTGACTCGGTTGCCAGGCAAAACAAATACCTGTGGCGAGGAGCGTCATGTGGGAGCAAGGCTTGCCCGCGATGAAGGTGATGCGGTCTTCCAGGAATCGAGGCGCCTGTTCGCGAGCAAGCTTTGCTCCCACAGCCCCTCGCCACAATGTGCTCATTCGAAGGAGTTTTTCATGACTACCCAACACCCCGTTTTACGCTCCCAACGCTTGAACCAGATCACCCACGAGCCCCACAGCAGGCTCGATGCACTGGTCAAGGCCCACGCCCCGTTCGAAACCAAGGCCAACTTCGCCCGCTTCGTCGTGGCCCAGTACCTGTTCCAATCGGAACTGGTGGCGCTGTACAACGACGCCGAACTGTCCAGCCTGATCCCCGACCTGCCGGCCCGTTGCCGGGCAGAAGCGGCCAAGGCAGATCTTGCGGACCTGGACACCGACGTCCCCGCGCCAGTAGCCGGCGCGGTAAAAAATCCGACCCAGGCCGAGGCCCTGGGTTGGCTGTTTGTCTCCGAAGGCTCCAAGCTCGGTGCTGCATTTTTGATCAAGCGCGCCGTCGGCCTGGGCCTGAGCGAAACCTTCGGCGCTCGGCACCTGGCAGAACCTGCCGGCGGTCGTGCTGAAGGCTGGAAAACCTTCATCCGCACCCTCGACGGCCTGGCCTTCACTGAACAGCAGGAAGCCGAAGCGGACAAAGGCGCGCTGGATGCCTTCAATCGGTTTACGGTGTTGCTCGAGCACGCCTATGAAGCTGAACTGGCCTGAAATTCACCACCACTGCCTGTGGGAGCGAGCCTGCTCGCGATTGCGGTGTGTCAGCCTCCAATGATGGCGCCTGGCACACAGCTATCGCGAGCAGGCTCGCTCCCACAAGGAAATGCGTAGGCCTGAAAGAAGTTCATGAACTGTCCAGCCTCGAAAACCGCCCAACTACTCTTCGCCCTGCTCGCCTACACCAGCCTGGCCATCGGCCTGGTCGCCATCGTCGTGCCCGGCCTGCCGACCACCGAGTTCATCCTGTTGGCAGCCTGGGCCGCCACCCGCAGTTCGCCGCGACTGAGCGCCTGGCTGGAAAATCACCGGCTGTTCGGGCCGATGCTGCACAACTGGCGCAACGGCAAGGTCATCCCGCGCCGGACCAAGGTCGGTGCCACCGCCAGCATGCTGTTCTGCGCCGGGCTGATGCTGGTGATGCTCGACCACGGCTGGCCGGTGTATCTGGCCTTGGCCGGCATGGTCCTGGGTAACCTGTGGATCTGGTTCCGCCCGGAACAAGTGCGGGAGCTTGCTCCCGCTGGGCCGCAAAGCGGCCCCCAACGCGATTTTGAACTATGATCGCCCTCTCGTTCCGGAGGGCTTTCGATGTCAGATCTGCTCACGTCCATGCAAGCCGCGCTTGGTTTGCCCACGACCCCGATCACCTTCACCGGCGTCGGCGCCCTGCCGTCGGCGTTCGCCGTCACGGAGCTGGCCTGCGCCAGTATCGCCGCAGCCGGCCAAGCCGCCGCCGAGCTCATCCACCAGCAAACCGGCCGTCTGCCGGCCCTGGAGGTCGACCGACGGCTGGCGTCGTTCTGGTTCTCCACCTCCTTGCGCCCCATCGGCTGGAGCGTACCGCCGATGTGGGATCCGGTAGCCGGCGACTACCCAACCACCGACGGCTGGATTCGCCTGCACACCAATGCGCCGCATCATCGCCTTGCTGCGGAAAAAGTCCTCGGCACCTGCACCGACCGCGCCGACATGGCGGCCAGGGTGGCCCGCTGGAACAAGGCCGAGCTGGAGCAGTCGGTGGTCGAGGCGGGCGGTTGCGCCGCCGAGATGCGTTCATGGCAAGCGTGGCAAACCCACCCTCAAGGCTTGGCAGTCAATGCCGAGCCGCTGGTGCACCTGAGTGAAACGACTGGAGAGCAGCGCAAGCCCTGGCTCGGCTCCGTGACCCAGCCACTGGCGGGCCTCAAGGTACTGGATCTGACCCGCGTACTGGCAGGCCCTATCGCCAGCCGGTTCCTCGCAGGCCTGGGAGCCGACGTGCTGCGCATCGACCCACCGACCTGGAACGAGCCCGGCGTGGTGCCGGAGGTCACCCTCGGCAAACGCTGCGCGCGCCTGGATTTGCACCGAGCTGAAGATCGCGTGGCCTTCGAGGCTCTGCTCAAGGACACCGACATCCTCCTGCATGGCTACCGCGCCGACGCCCTGGAACGTTTGGGCTACGGTGCAGAACAACGCCAGCGAATCGCCCCGGGCCTGATCGATGTCAGCCTCAACGCGTACGGCTGGAGCGGCCCCTGGCAGAACCGGCGCGGCTTCGACAGCCTGGTGCAAATGAGCAGCGGCATCGCCGAAGCCGGCATGGGCTGGAAACACACAGACAAGCCAACCCCGCTGCCGGTGCAAGCCCTGGACCACGGCACCGGATACCTGATGGCCGCCAGCGCGATTGTGTTGCTGTCCCGACGATTGATGAGCGGCCAGGGCGGCTCGGCACGCTTGTCACTGGCGCGCACGGCAAAGCTCTTGATCGAACGTGGCGCGGGGGATCCGACCTCATTGCGGGCCGAGGCCGAGGATGATCAGGGACTGGTGGTCGAACAGACGCCGTGGGGACCGGCCCATCGTCTGCAGGTGCCCTTGAAAATCACCGGAACACCCCTGCAATGGACCTTGCCGGCGGCGGAATTGGGCGCGCATCGGGCCCGTTGGTGACGACCGTCCGTGTGGCGAGGGGATTTATGTGGGAGCAAGGCTCGCTCCCATAGCCCCCCTCAACTCCCCCCAAACAGTGACCTTCGCCTCAAAGCGCCAAAAACCCACTGTACAACCCATAAGCCGCCATGCCCGCCCCAGCCATCACGCACGCAAAGACCCCCTTCTCAACGTGAGTGAACAAGGGCTGCCCCTGTTCGCGCTTGGCCTGGGCAAACAGAATCACCCCGGGGGCATACAACAGCGCCGACAACAGCAGGTATTTCACGCCACCGGCATACAACAGCCACACCGCGTAGCACAGGGCAACGCCACCGATGCACAGGTCTTTCATGCGCCGGGCCGAGGCCTGTTCATAGGTTTCCCCACGGGCGCACAGCAGCACCGCATAGGCCGCCGACCACAGATACGGCACCAGAATCATCGACGAGGCGAGATAGATCAGGCTGGTGTAGGTACCGGCGGAAAACAGCGTGATCAACAAAAACAGCTGGATCATGCCATTGGTCAGCCACAGCGCATTGACCGGCGCATGGTTGGCGTTTTCCCTGGTCAGGAATGCCGGCATGGTCTTGTCCCGGGCGGTGGCGTAAAGAATTTCCGCGCACAACAACGCCCAGGACAGCAGCGCGCCGAGCAGTGACACCGCCAGTCCCACACTGATCAGCAACGCGCCCCACGGCCCGACGATATGCTCCAGGACGCCGGCCAAGGATGGGTTCTGCAACTGCGCCAGTTCAGGCTGGCTCATGACCCCCAGGGACAGCACATTCACCAGCACCAGCAACGCCAACACCCCGAGGAATCCGATCACTGTCGCACGCCCTACGTCCGCGCGTTTTTCTGCCCGCGCCGAATACACACTGGCGCCTTCGATACCGATGAACACGAACACCGTGACCAGCATCATGTGCCGGACCTGGTCCATCACACTGCCCAGGTCCGGGCTCAGTGTGCCCCAGATATCGCGGGTGAAAATCTCGGCCTCGAAGGCCACCCCGGCCATTACAACGAACATCAACAGCGGCACGATCTTGGCCACGGTGGTCACCAGGTTGATGAACGCCGCTTCTCTGATGCCCCGCAGCACCAGGAAATGCACCGCCCACAGCAGCAACGATGCACAGCCGATGGCCACCGGCGTATTGCCTTGGCCGAACACCGGGAAGAAATAGCCCAAGGTACTGAACAGCAGCACGAAGTAACCGACGTTGCCCATCCAGGCGCTGATCCAGTACCCCCAGGCGGACGAAAAACCCATGTAGTCACCGAACCCGGCCTTGGCATAGGCATACACGCCCGAGTCCAGTTCCGGCTTGCGATTGGCCAGGGTCTGGAACACAAAGGCCAGGGTCAGCATGCCGACGGCGGTAATGGCCCAGCCAATGAGCACCGCTCCGACATCCGCCCGAGCCGCCATGTTTTGCGGCAGGGAAAAGATCCCTCCACCGATCATCGACCCCACCACCAATGCGATCAGGGCGCCGAGGGGTAACTTTTCGATGGGCTGCGGCATGTTCTCTCACTATTTAAATAAGTAAATAAAGCGACATAACGTTTTTGAATAACGCCATCCACGAAAAGTCCAAATACTTATGGACCGACCATTGTCCAATGGCATCAATTAAAAAGTCCATGTGGCAAGATTATTTTTGTCATGTCAGCAGCCTACAAAATAGTTGCGACTCATTGAAAATCAACTAGCGTGAATAATCCCGAGGGAAGGAAACTTTATATTCCCCTGCCGAACGGCCCATAGAGTGGGCCTTTCGCACAACTACAGACGCCTACGGACGCCGTTAACGCCTTCATTAACAATGGAATGTTGTCATGCACTGATCCAGATCAGCTATTCAACTTTCAAATCGACTTAGTCTGTTGATTCTCTTCTCCTGCGCTGGAGTCTCGCAAATGTCTGATACCCCCGCAAAACTTCGATTGGGTGCACTGGTCGCCCTGGTCGTCGGTTCGATGATCGGCGGCGGAATCTTTTCCTTGCCGCAAAATATGGCGGCCAGTGCCGATGTCGGCGCCGTGCTCATCGGCTGGGCCATTACCGCCGTCGGCATGCTGACCCTGGCTTTCGTATTCCAGACCCTGGCCAACCGTAAACCCGATCTGGACGGGGGTGTATATGCCTATGCCAAGGCCGGGTTCGGTGACTACATGGGCTTCTCGTCGGCCTGGGGTTACTGGATCAGCGCTTGGCTGGGCAACGTCGGTTACTTCGTGCTGTTGTTCAGCACCCTGGGCTACTTCTTCCCGGTGTTTGGCGAGGGTAATACCGTCGCGGCGGTGATCGGTGCATCAGTGCTGCTCTGGGCGGTGCATTGGCTGGTCCTGCGGGGCATCAGAGAAGCGGCGTTCATCAACCTGGTGACCACCATCGCCAAGGTGGTGCCGCTGTTGCTGTTCGTGCTGATCGCGGTGTTCGCCTTCAGGCTCGATATCTTCACCGCCGATATCTGGGGCTTGAAGAACCCGGACCTGGGCAGCGTGATGAATCAGGTGCGCAACATGATGCTGGTCACCGTGTGGGTGTTCATCGGCATTGAAGGGGCGAGCATATTTTCCGCCCGCGCCGAGAAACGCACAGACGTAGGCAAGGCGACCGTGATCGGTTTCATCACCGTGCTGCTGTTTCTGGTGCTGGTGAACGTGCTGTCCCTGGGGATCATGACCCAACCTGAACTTGCAAAGTTGCAGAACCCGTCCATGGCCGCCGTGCTGGAGCACGTCGTCGGCCATTGGGGCGCGGTACTGATCAGCGTCGGCCTGATCATCTCGCTGCTCGGTGCCCTGCTGTCCTGGGTGCTGCTGTGCGCCGAGATCATGTTCGCCGCGGCCAAGGACCACACCATGCCCGAGTTCCTGCGCCGGGAGAACGCCAACCACGTACCGGCCAACGCCCTGTGGCTGACCAATGCGATGGTCCAGCTGTTCCTGATCATCACTTTGTTCTCGGCCAGCACTTACCTGTCACTGATCTACCTCGCCACCTCGATGATCCTGGTGCCCTACCTGTGGTCGGCGGCTTACGCCGTGCTGTTGGCGGTACGCGGCGAGACCTACGAAAACGCCCTGGCCGACCGCCGCAAGGATCTGACCGTGGCGGCTATCGCCCTGATCTACGCGGTGTGGCTGCTGTATGCCGGCGGGATCAAATACCTGCTGCTCTCCGCCCTGCTCTACGCCCCCGGCGCGATCCTGTTCGCCAAGGCCAAGCGCGAGCTGGGCAAACCGATTTTCACCTCTGTCGAGAAGCTGATTTTCGCCGCAGTGATCGCAGGCGCCCTGGTGGCCGCCTATGGGCTCTACGACGGCTTCCTGACCTTGTAGCTGGCTGATTGTCTTAACTGGAGGATTTGTAATGACCACGGAAAAAGTGAAATACGGCGTTCATTCCGAAGCCGGTAAATTACGTAAAGTCATGGTGTGTTCCCCAGGCCTGGCCCATCAGCGGCTGACCCCGAACAACTGCGACGAGCTGCTTTTCGACGACGTAATCTGGGTCAACCAGGCCAAGCGCGATCATTTCGATTTCGTCACCAAGATGCGCGAGCGTGACATCGACGTGCTGGAAATGCACAACCTGCTGACCGACATCGTCGCCATCCCCGAAGCCCTGGACTGGATCCTGCAGCGCAAGATCACCGCCAACTCGGTGGGCCTGGGCCTGGTGAATGAAGTCGGTTCCTGGCTGCGCAGCCTGGAGCCACGCCATATCGCCGAATTCCTGATCGGCGGCGTCTCGGCCGATGACCTGCCGGACAGCTTCGGCGGGAAAACCATCCAGATGTTCCGCGACTTTCTCGGGCACTCAAGTTTCATCCTGCCGCCGCTGCCCAACACCCAGTTCACCCGCGACACCACTTGCTGGATCTATGGCGGCGTGACGCTGAACCCGATGTACTGGCCGGCACGCCGCCAGGAAACCCTGCTGGCCAGCGCCATCTACAAGTTCCACCCCGAGTTCACCCAGGCCGACTTCCAGATCTGGTACGGCGACCCGGACCAGGATCACGGCAACGCGACCCTCGAAGGCGGCGACGTGATGCCCATTGGCAACGGGGTCGTGCTGATTGGCATGGGCGAACGCTCATCGCGCCAGGCCATCGGTCAACTGGCGCTGAACCTGTTCAAGCACAAGGCCGTGGAACGGGTGATCGTCGCCGGCTTGCCGAAATCCCGCGCCGCCATGCACCTGGACACCGTGTTCAGCTTCTGCGATCGCGACCTGGTGACGGTTTTCCCGGAAGTGGTGAGCCAGATCGTCGCCTTCTCCCTGCGCCCAGACGAGAGCAAGCCCGGCGGCATCGATGTACGTCGCGAAGAAGGCAGCTTCCTCGACACCGTCGCCGCGGCCCTCAAGCTGCCGGCGCTGCGGGTGGTGGAAACCGGCGGCAACAGCTTTGCCGCCGAACGCGAACAATGGGACGACGGCAATAACGTGGTGGCCCTGGAACCGGGCGTGGTGATCGGCTACGACCGCAACACCTACACCAACACCCTGCTGCGCAAGGCCGGGGTGGAAGTCATCACCATCAGCGCCAGCGAACTGGGCCGCGGCCGCGGCGGTGGTCACTGCATGACCTGCCCGATCATTCGCGACCCGATCGACTACTGACCTTTGAGCCTGGGCCGGTATTCACCCAATACCGGCCCAGGGGATAACCGAAACCCAAGGAGATCCAAATCATGGCTTTCAACATGCGCAACCGCAGCCTGCTGAGCTTGATGCACCACACCAACCGCGAACTGCACTATCTGCTGGACCTGTCCCGCGACCTCAAGCGTGCCAAGTACACCGGCACCGAGCAGCCACACCTCAAGGGCAAGAACATCGCGCTGATCTTCGAGAAAACCTCGACCCGCACCCGCTGCGCCTTCGAAGTCGCGGCCCATGACCAGGGTGCCCACGTCACCTACATCGACCCGGTGTCGTCGCAGATCGGCCACAAGGAAAGCATGAAAGACACCGCCCGGGTGCTGGGACGGATGTTCGACGCCATCGAGTATCGCGGCTTCGAGCAGGAGATTGTCGAGGAGCTGGCCAAGTTCGCTGGCGTGCCGGTGTTCAACGGCCTGACCGCTGAATTCCACCCCACTCAAATGATCGCCGACACCCTGACCATGCGCGAGCACAGCGACAAGCCGCTGCACGACATCAGCTACGCCTACTTGGGCGATGCCCGCTATAACATGGGCAATTCGCTGCTGATGATCGGCGCCAAACTGGGCATGGACGTACGCATCGGTGCGCCAAAGGCCCTGTGGCCGCACCAGGATTTCATCGACCAGTGCCAGGCCTTCGCCGCCGAAAGCGGCGCACGCATCACCATCACCGAGGACCCGAAGGAAGCCGTCAAGGGTGTGGACTTCATCCACACTGACATCTGGGTCTCCATGGGCGAGCCGGTGGAAGCCTGGGACGAGCGCATCGAGCAACTGCTGCCCTACCAGGTCAACGCGCAAATGATGAAGGCCTCGGGCAACCCGCGGGTGAAATTCATGCACTGCCTGCCGGCGTTCCATAACAGCGAAACCAAGGTCGGCAAGGACATCGCCGCGCGCTATCCGAACCTGGCCAATGGCGTGGAAGTGACCGAGGAGGTGTTCGAATCCCCGGCCAACATCGCCTTCGAGCAAGCGGAAAACCGCATGCATACCATCAAGGCGATCCTGGTGTCGGCGCTGGCGGATATCTAGAACCTCAGGCAACTCGCGCGTTCTGGAGCAGAACTGTGGGAGCAAGGCTTGCCCGCGATGCAGACACCTGGGTGTAGCTGATGGACCAGGCGCTGCCATCGCGGGCAAGCCATGCTCCCACAGGCCAGCTCCCACAAGGGGAGCGAGTCGTCCATTATTTCTCTGTCAGAGGACAGCATTATGCGCATCGTCGTAGCCCTGGGCGGCAACGCCCTTCTGCGTCGGGGTGAACCCATGACCGCCGACAATCAACGCAGCAACATCCGCACGGCGACCGAACAGATCGCCAAAATCCACCCCGGCAACGAGCTGGTCATCGCCCACGGCAATGGCCCCCAGGTCGGCCTGTTGTCGCTGCAGGCCGCGGCCTACACCTCGGTCTCGCCGTATCCGCTGGACGTGCTCGGCGCCGAGACCGAGGGCATGATCGGTTACATCATCGAACAGGAACTGGGCAACCTGCTGGACTTCGAAGTGCCGTTCGCCACGTTGTTGACCCAGGTCGAAGTGGACGCCAACGACCCAGGTTTCCAGAACCCCACCAAGCCCATTGGCCCGGTCTACACAAAGGCTGAGGCGGAAAAACTCGCGGCCGAAAAAGGCTGGTCCATCGCCCCGGATGGTGACAAGTTCCGCCGCGTGGTCGCCAGCCCGCGCCCCAAGCGCATCTTCGAAATCCGCCCGATCAAGTGGCTGCTGGAAAAAGGCAGCATCGTGATCTGCGCTGGCGGGGGTGGTATCCCGACGATGTACGACGCCGACGGCAAGCTACGGGGCGTGGAAGCGGTGATCGACAAAGACTTGTGCTCGGCGCTGCTGGCTGAACAACTGGAAAGCGATCTGTTGGTAATTGCCACCGATGTCAACGCCGCGTTTGTCGATTTCGGCAAGCCGACCCAGAAAGCCATTGCCCAGGCCCACCCCGATGAAATGGACAAGCTGGGGTTCGCCGCCGGTTCCATGGGGCCGAAAGTCCAGGCCGCCTGCGAATTTGCCCGCAACACTGGCAAGGTCGCGGTGATCGGCTCACTCTCGGACATCGAAGCGATCGTCCAAGGCACCGCCGGCACCCGCATCAGCACGGCCCAACTTGGCATCGCTTATCGATAACAGGAAACTTGCGGGGCAGATTCGCGGTCTGCCCTACACCCACGCCTTCGAAGGAGAGTCGTTTATGGCCATGTTCGAACCCGGTCACCTGCACATGGAACGCCATGCACTGAACAAGGATGATTTCAGCTATAACCTGTGCATCGACTATAAGGTCGACCAGAACAAAAAAGAGGGCACGGGCATGTCGTTCCGGGTGCATGGCACCGTTGAAGACAAGCCCCTGGACGAAGAATTTTTCCTGGCCAAGGACCAAGCCTTCGACTTCGCCCGCCATGCCACGCGCATCGCCCAGAAATACGGCCTGCCCAAGACCGCCAGCATCGGCTCGATGCACAAGTACTACGACGAGATGTTCGAAGACGTGCGCAAGCAACTGGACGTCAAGCCGGGCGACCCGATGAAGCCTGAACACCTGGAGTAACCTGGTTCAAAGCCCCCAATTCCCTGTGGGAGCGAGCCTGCTCGCGATAGCGGTGCAACAGTCAACATCAATGGGGGCTGACCCACCGCATTCGCGAGCAAGCCCGCTCCCACAAAGGGTTATCAGCGTCCTGAATATCGGTTACATCAAACCACTGACTGGCTGGCAACCCGCTACGGCTGACCTATGCTGAAAGTAGTACCCACGGGTATTCGTTCAGAGGTCATCGCCATGAACATCAAAACAAAAAGACGCCTCGCCATTTTTGTCACCTGCACCGCCACGCTTGCGCTGTATGGCACGGCGGCCTATCGGGTCGAACAGACCAGGCAACTGCCGCGTGAATACGCCAGTTGCAACTTCGAACGCTGCATTCCTCACACCGCGACCCTGAACGCCTTGCGCTGAGGCGTGTTCAGTCGTCCGGTTGATCGGTCTTGAGCCGGTCCCGGAATGCCTTGGGAGAGATGCCAACCCGCCGGCGAAACAACCGGGTGAAATTGGTCGGGTCGGAAAAGCCGAGCATTTCAGAGATCTCGTAGATCGTCATGCCGGTGTACGTCAGCAGCCGTTTGGCCTCCAGCAGCTGGCGCTCATGCATGATCTGCAGGGCCGGCTGCCCCGCCAGTTCCCGACAGGTGCCGTTGAGGTGCGACACGGAGATGCCCAGACGATGGGCCAGGTCTTCGACCTTGACATGCTGGCGATAGGTTTCTTCCACCAACTGAATGAACCCGTTGAGGTACTCCCGCGCGCGTTGTGGGCGCTGGGCCTGCGTGCGCCGCTGCATCACCTGACGACTGACCCAGACCATGATCACGCTGACCAAGGCATGCATCAGCATTTCCCGGGCCGGCTGATGCCCACCGTATTCAGCCTGCAGGGCGCTGAACAGGCTATTGAGGTACTCGGCATCTTCCAGGGCCGGGTAGCTTTCGGCCTGGGCCAGCACGTTGACCGAATGACCCAGCTGCGATTGCAGGTGCGTCACCAGCGGTGCGGCCAGGGTCACCACGTAACCCTGCACATCCTCGGAAAAACGGAAGCCATGCACCGACAACGGCGGCAGGATCTGCACCGCCGGCTCGTCAAGCCGGGTGCGCTGGCCTTCGATTTCCAGCTCCGCCTGGCCCTTGAAGACAAACAACAACTGACAGAGATCGGCGTGCCGATGGGGTTTGATCTCCCATTGGTGCTCTCGGCTGCGCTTGGAAATGGTTTCACAGTGCAGCAGGTCCGGAGTCGGCCAATCCTGGCTCTCGCCGTAGAGCTTGAATACCGGGATTGAAGGCAGGTCTGTTTTTTTCATCACGAGGATCGGCCTGGGTTGCGGGCGATAATCGCACCGATTGGTAGAAAGTACAGGTATCGGCTCAGTTTTCCCCTTCAATTGACAGGTCCGCAAGCGAAAAATGCAAGCACCCCAATCAACACCGACCCTGGTCAGGTGCTTCGTGCGAGTCATAACAACAATGAAAACCCTCAAGACCCAAGTTGCCATTATCGGTGCCGGCCCTTCTGGGCTGCTGCTCGGCCAGTTGTTGCACAACGCTGGAATTGACACGGTGATCCTCGAACGCCAGACCCCGGACTATGTGCTGAGCCGCATCCGCGCCGGTGTGCTGGAGCAAGGCATGGCCCAACTGCTGCGCCAGGCCGGCGTCGGCCAGCGCATGGACGCCGAGGGACTGCCCCATGACGGCTTTGAGCTGGCGCTCAACGGTCGTCGGGTGCACATCGATCTGAAGGGGCTGACTGGCGGTAAAAACGTCATGATCTACGGCCAGACCGAAGTCACCCGCGACCTGATGGCCGCCCGAGAAGCCGCCGGCGCCCGCACGCTTTATCAGGTCGGCGATGCCCAGCCCCACGACATGCAGACCGACAACCCCTTCGTGACCTTCGAGCACCAAGGGCAAACCTGGCGCCTGGACTGCGACTACATTGCCGGTTGTGACGGTTTCCATGGTGTGGCGCGCCAGTCGATCCCCGCGGAAAAACTCAAGGTCTTCGAGCGGGTCTACCCGTTTGGCTGGCTCGGCATCCTGGCCGACACCCCACCGGTTCACGAGGAGTTGGTCTACGCCCGTCACGAACGCGGTTTTGCCCTGTGCAGCATGCGTTCCAAGACTCGCACCCGTTATTACCTGCAAGTGCCCGCCGAGGAGCAAGTGGCCGATTGGCCGGACGAGCGCTTCTGGTCTGAACTGAAAAACCGCCTGCCAGCCGACCTGGCCCAAGCCCTGGTGACAGGTCCCTCCATCGAGAAAAGCATCGCGCCGCTGCGCAGCTTCGTGGTCGAGCCAATGCAGTATGGACGGATGTTCCTGGTGGGGGACGCGGCCCACATCGTTCCGCCCACCGGCGCCAAGGGGCTGAACCTGGCGGCCAGCGACGTCAGCACGCTGTTCAACATTCTGCTCAAGGTCTATCGCGACGGCCGTACGGACTTGCTGGAAAAATATTCCGCCATTTGCCTGCGACGGGTGTGGAAAGCCGAGCGTTTCTCCTGGTGGATGACGTCCATGCTGCACCGCTTCGACGACGACGCCTTCAACCAGCGCATCAGCGAAGCGGAGCTGGAATATTTCGTCGACTCCGAGGCGGGTCGAAAAACCATCGCGGAAAACTACGTCGGACTTCCTTACGAGGCTATCGAATAGCCGGCTATCGACTTAAACTGCGGGCTCAGTCCTATTCGCCCCCCAGGCGTGATGCCCGCAGGTTCTGCCTTGACTCAACTCCATACCTCCCAAGCCCCACAGCCTGCCATCCGTAGTGTGCTGGTGGCCCTGATGCTGGCGATTTTTCTCGGCGCATTGGACCAGACCATCGTCGCCGTCTCGATGCCGGCCATTTCCGCCCAATTGGGTGATGTCGGCCTGCTGGCCTGGGTGATTTCCGGCTACATGGTCGCCATGACCGTGGCGGTGCCGATCTACGGCAAGCTCGGTGACCTCTACGGTCGGCGGCCGTTGATGCTGTTCGGCATGGGGCTGTTCACCCTGGCCTCACTGTTCTGTGGGCTGGCGCAAAACATGGAGCAACTGGTGCTGGCGCGCATTTTCCAGGGCATCGGCGCCGGCGGGATGATCTCGGTGAGCCAGGCGATCATCGGCGACATCGTGCCGCCCCGCGAACGTGGCCGTTATCAGGGCTATTTCAGCAGCATGTATGCGCTGGCCAGTGTGGCGGGGCCGGTATTGGGCGGCTACATGACCGAGTACCTGTCGTGGCGCTGGGTGTTCCTGATCAACCTGCCCTTGGGCCTGGGGGCCTGGCTGATTGCCCGGCGCACCCTCGTCGGGTTGCCGGTGCCGCACCGTAAGCCGATCATCGATTACCTGGGCACCGTGCTGTTGATCATCGGCCTGACCGCGCTGCTGCTGGGCATCACCGAGGTTGGCCAGGGCCACGCCTGGCACAGCAGAGAGGTACTGGGGCTGCTGGGTTGCGCCGTGGTGGCATTGTCAGTGTTCATCTGGCAGGAGCGCCGGGCTCGGGAACCGTTGTTACCGATGCACCTGTTCGTCAACCGCAACGCCGTGTTGTGCTGGTGCACGGTGTTTTTCACCAGTTTCCAGGCGATTTCCCTGACCGTGCTGGTGCCGTTGCGCTATCAGAGCGTGACCGGGGCTGGCGCCGACAGCGCAGCGTTGCACTTGTTGCCGCTGGCGATGGGGTTGCCCATAGGTGCTTATTTCGCCGGACGCCGTACCTCGATCACTGGCCACTACCAACCGATGATCCTCAGCGGCGCCCTGCTCTTCCCGTTTGCGATCCTCGGCATGGCCTTCACCCCGCCCGACGCGTTCTGGCTCAGCAGCCTGTTCATGCTGCTCAGCGGTATCGCTTCCGGCATGCAGTTCCCGACTTCGCTGGTGGGGTCGCAAAATTCGGTGCAACAACAGGACATCGGGGTCGCCACCAGCACCACCAACCTGTTCCGCTCCCTCGGCGGCGCCGTGGGTGTAGCGCTGATGTCGGCGTTGCTGCTGGCCTTGCTGCAGGACTCAAGCGTTGCCCAATTCGCCGGTTCGTCGCCGTTGGGTGAAGGGCATTCCGGCAATGTTTTGCTGGATGGATTGAACGCTGCCCCCGGCGAAGCACAACACGCCTTGCGTCAGCAATTGCAGACGACGTTCCGGCATTTGTTGCTGATCAGCGCCGCGGTGTCGTTGTTGGGGCTGGCGGCGGCAGTGGCGATGCCCAATCGCGTGTTGCGTGGGCGGGATGACAAGGCTCAATAACCTGTAACACACGATCTCTGTGGCGAGGGAGCTTGCTCCCGCTCGGTTGCGCAGCGACCGCAACATTTTTGGGGCCGCTTCGCAGCCCAGCGGGAGCAAGCTCCCTCGCCACAAAAGCATCATTGCCACAAAATCTCTTCAAGCCGGCGCCACCACTCCCTCCAGCGGCGCCACCCCACTCATCCCATCCTTCATCCGCTTGGCATCGCGCACGAAACAGCGCGACGCCAGGAACAGGAACACCATGGTCAGGAACAGCGCCACCGGAATCAGGAACATCGCGTCATGCAAACCAATGGCCTTGAACGCCTCGGTCATCTGCGAGGCGCCGGTCGCGGCCATGGCCGCATGGGCAAAGTAGTCAGACAAGCCACCCACCACCACCGGCCCCATGCCTCCGCCCAACAGATACAACCCGGCAAAGAACAACGCCATCGCCGTGGCCCGCAGACGCGGTTCGACTACGTCCTGGATCGCCGTGTATACGCACGTATAAAAGGTATAGGCAAACAGCCAGCCGACACTGAACACCGCAACGAACACACCAATTTCAATCCGTCCGGCATACAACGCCCAAGCGGTGGTGGCCGTGGAGATCACCAGGCTGAACGCGGCGAACAGCAGGCGTCCGTTGGGCACCCGTTGATGAATCTTGTCGGCAATCCAGCCGCCCAGGGTCAACCCGAACAGCCCGGTCACGCCCACCATGATCCCGGTGGCAACCGCCGCGTCGTGCAGCGGCATCAGGAAATAGCGCTGTAACATGGGTACCAGGAACGAGTTGCAGGCATAGGTGGCGAAGTTGAAACACAGCCCCGCCAACACCAGCCACAGAAAAGTAGGAATCGCCAGCACCCGACGGATCGGCTTGTCGATTTTTTCCTGGGAGATCTGCACCGCTTCCGCCGCGCCGCGCTTGGGCTCCTTGATGAAAAACATGAACACCGCCAGCACCAGCCCCGGCACCGCCGCGATAAAGAACGGCGCGCGCCAGCTGTCGAAGGCCTTGACCATCGCCCCGATGGTGAAGAACGCCAGCAGCAGACCGATCGGCAGGCCCAGCATGAAAATGCCCATGGCCCGCGCCCGACGGTGGGCCGGAAACAGATCACCGATCAGCGAGTTGGCCGCTGGCGCGTAACTGGCTTCACCGATCCCCACGCCCATGCGTACCACCAGAAACGCCCAGAAACTGCCCACCAAGCCATTGACCGCCGTCAGCCCGCTCCAGGTCGCCAGGCCCCAGCCCATCAACTTGCTGCGCGAACCGGTATCGGCCATGCGCCCCAGCGGCAGCCCGGCGATGGCGTAAACGATGGTGAAGGCGGTGCCGATGATGCCGATCTGGAAGTCGCTGAGGCTCCACTCCATACGGATCGGCTCGATGATGATCGCCGGGATGGTGCGGTCAAAGAAGTTGAACAGGTTGGCCAGGAACAGCAGGAACAGAATGCGCCAGGCATTCGCCGCTTGGGTCGAGTTCTGCATGGGTCCGTCTCTTTATTGTTATGGGGCACGGCGAGGCATCCGAACCCGGAGTCTGCAATCTAGACAGCGGCGCGCAGACTGTCTCCAATCATTCGCATGACTGATACCCGGCCATGGCGGGCGGCGTGTTTAGTGACTATGGTCAATTCCCTGAAGCAATTGACATCATTTTGCCTTATTTCGACTAAAGATCGCCTTCCGATGGCCGATTCAACCTATCAGGAAAGATTTTCCCGAGCGCTGCTCAGGCTGCCCCCCCTGAACGCTTGGGCCGACCTTCGCGCCGTCAAGGACGCGAGCTCCCATCCGCGATGGTTTGATGACAGTGGTCATCGAACCGACCAGTTCAGGCATATGGCGCACAATGACCTCTAAAAAAACAGCCACTGCAGTATCCGATCTTACGTTGAGCCCGGCCGCCAACGGTCCTGAAACCCCGAAGCCGCCGAGGCGCTCACGTTCCCTGTCGACTCAGCAGTATCTGTATTTCACCGAAACCAACACCGACCGCATCCTCGACAACCTCGACGGCCTGCGTGACAGCGTGTTCCCGCGCCCGCCGCACCTGGTGGACGACGAAAGCGAACGCGATCAGCAGGAGTTCCCGTCCGTATGCCTGATCGGCCTGGGTCGCTGTGGCTCCAACATCGCCCTGGACGTAGCCGAGCTGGTGTACAACGCCCGCAAGTTCTACCTCAACGAATTCAATGCCGAAGACAAGGGCTACAGCGACAAGGGTTACAGCCCGGCGCAGTGGATCCGCAACAATTTGCGCCTGGGCACCAGCAAGGTGAGCAAGCCGGTGTTTTTGGTTGAGCCGCTGGTGATGCTCGGCGACCTGGACAAGGACATCGCCGGACGCATCCGTTTTTCGCGCAAAGGCGAAAAAAGCGGCTTTTTGCGCGACTACAGCAAAATGAAAATCATGGACCTGTCGGAAGTCCATGCCGGGGGCGCCGGTAACGCGCCGATCCTGGGCCAGTACCTGGCCAAGATCATCCTGAACAAGGACACCCAGCGTTTCTCCAGCCCCGACTGGAAGATGATCCACTCGTACCTGATCGACAGCTGCGGCATCAAGGCCAACCAGTCGCGCCTGTACTTCTCGATCTTCAGTGCCGGTGGCGGTACCGGTTCGGGCATGGCCTCGGAGTTCGGCCTGGCTCAGCAGTACTCGTACATGAACAAGACGTTCGACACCAAGCCGATGGACGAACACGACAGCAAGAGCGGTCATTCCTTCGTCTTCGAGCCGATCTTCACCAGCGGCATTTGCGTACTGCCTAACATTTCCGATCACCGCAGCGAAATGTCCGAGGCGCTGCACATCAACGCCGGACGCCTGCTGTGCAAGTACCTGTCGGAAGAATGGGATTTCTCGTACAACTTCGCCAACGAAG
This sequence comes from Pseudomonas sp. P105, assembly GCF_032614175.1. Lineage (NCBI taxonomy): Bacteria > Pseudomonadati > Pseudomonadota > Gammaproteobacteria > Pseudomonadales > Pseudomonadaceae > Pseudomonas > Pseudomonas sp. P105. The sequence goes on along the minus strand of NZ_CP126693.1, from coordinate 1,387,867 downwards.
ACAGCAGCGAAGCCAGCGTGATGGGCCGCATCCGGCCCTGGAACGCGATGATGCTGATCTCCAACGACATCATGCGCTACGCCGAAGAGAGCGATGACGGCAACATCCAGAACATCGATGTCAATGCCATGGAGAAGCACGCCAACCAGTACATCTCCCAGCAGATCTTCAACATCCTGACCGCCCAGGCAGTGACCACCGACTACGACCAGAACTACTTCCGTCGCGCCGGCATCGACATTGGCGAAACCATTCGCCTGGACGCCAACGACCTGTTCATGAGCCTGGCCGGCCCGGTGGCGATTGCCTACGCCGAGTCCGTCGTTCCGGAAACCCCAGCGCCCAGCGGCGACAAGTTCAAGGTGTTCGAGAAGGAGCCGCCGCGCCTGAACATCGACGACCTGTTCTTCCGCTCCATCGACCTGCCGCACTTCAACAAAGTCACCCAGGCCATCGAAGGCATCAGCCTGTTGCCGATCGAATCCAAGCGCTACCGCGCCTCGCTGGAGCAGTACAAGAATTCCGGCTACGACGCCGCGGCCCTGCATGACCTGCACTTCTTCAAGAACTGCTCGTCGGTGGTGTCGATCGTCTCGTTGCCCAAGGACTACAAGCTGTCCTACATGGACCTGAACCGGCTCAAGACCCACCTCAACAGCCTGTTCCCCAACACCACCCTCAAGCGTTACGCGCTGGTGATCGGTGCCTCGGCCAACCTGTCGCTGACCACCCTGATCGCCAAGAGCCCCTGCCTGTCGGATGACTTCCTGACCCTGATCGTGGCGTTCATCAAGCGCTGTTTTGCCCGCACCCCGTATCGCTTCGATGACACCCTGGACAACTCGATCCTGGACTTCATCATCAACGAAGACTTCGACGAAGAGCGCATCGACGATCTGCTCAACGAGTTCGAAAACCCGGCGAAGATCCTCGACACCAACTGGTACGCGATCAAGCCGATGTACGAGAAGAAATACCGCGAGCTGATCAGCGACAAAGACAAGTTTGTCTCGATCAATGACATCCGCCTGTCCCGCGACTGCGTGAAAAAGGCGATCAAGTATTTGCGTGAGATCTACCGTCACCGCATCGGCAAGACCAAGGTTATTTCCCTGAATAACCATACGGGCAAGACTTATTGAGGCTGGCGCAGGACCGCGTCGCGCCAATCGCGAGCAGGCTCGCTCCCACAGTGAACCGCGTTTCTCAGAAAGAACGCGATTAATGTGGGAGCGAGCCTGCTCGCGATTGGCGGCCTTGACCACAACACAAAATCAACATTCAGAAACAATTAAGCAGCCCACCGGCTGCCCAATAAACTGTTCCCGTTACGTATACGTCACCCTCCGCTGTGGCGTTTCACCACGGCAGGATGCCATCACGCTACTCACCTACACACTTTTACTCTGCAGAAAATACGAACCAACTTGGTGCAGGCATCAAACCGATGCCCTTTCCTGGACCATAATCCACGGTGAAACCACTACCGCCCATAGCTGCGGATCGCGTTCGAAAAAGTCCAGCGCCCGCGTTTCAGACAGCTTGGCCAACTGGTCGGCAGCCAGCCAGGCGGCGACTTTGGTACCTTCGTCCTGGGCAACGGCCTCGGCCGCGGCGATCAGATCCAGGGCCGGGTCGACCCACAATAGGGCACCCTTGGCAAAGAACGGCTCCAGCTCCTTCCAGGTGATGGATGCGGTTTCACCAAGCAGTTTGGCATAGAGGGTGCTAGGTTCTTGATTCATGGGAGCTGTCCGGAAAAGAAATCGGCGCGAATGATAACGTCGGTGGTCTGGCAGAAAAACCCGGTAGCAATTGGAGTACCGATTGGAAAGCGCAGGAAAGCCAGGGATTGCCGATTTGTCCGGACGAACCCCGCCGCCATTCTGTCTTTTTCTTTCAATTAAGCGACACCCTCAGGTTTTGCCCCCAAGCGCCAGCTTCCCTTGCCAACAATCGGCGCTCTACACTGTACCGGTACAGTTGCCGGGGGCATTTTCCGCGAGGATATCCAAGATATCTGACCCGGTTCTGCTGCTTCGGCGCCAGGACTATAAAAACTACAACAGCATGAGTGGAGCACTATGACTAAGGCTACTAAGCAGATTTCCAAACTGTTTGCCGCTATGGTTCTGGCCGGGGTTGCCAGCCATTCGTTCGCCGCCGACACCATCAAGATCGGCATCGCCGGCCCAAAAACCGGCCCCGTAGCCCAGTACGGCGACATGCAATTCAGTGGCTCCAAAATGGCCATCGAGCAGATCAACGCCAAGGGCGGCGTCAACGGCAAACAACTGGTCGCCGTTGAATACGATGACGCCTGTGATCCAAAACAAGCAGTCGCGGTGGCGAACAAAGTCGTCAACGACGGCGTCAAGTTCGTGGTCGGCCACCTGTGCTCCAGCTCCACCCAACCGGCTTCGGACATCTATGAAGACGAAGGCGTGATCATGATCACGCCAGCCGCTACCAGCCCGGACATCACCGCTCGCGGCTACAAGATGATCTTCCGCACCATCGGCCTGGACAGCGCCCAGGGCCCTGCCGCCGGTAACTACATTGCCGACCACGTCAAGCCGAAAGTCGTTGCGGTCCTGCACGACAAGCAGCAATACGGCGAAGGTATCGCCAGTGCCGTGAAAACGACCCTTGAGAAGAAAGGCGTTAAAGTCGCCGTGTTCGAAGGCGTGAACGCCGGCGACAAAGACTTCTCCTCGATGATCGCCAAGCTCAAGCAAGCCAACGTCGACTTCGTCTACTACGGCGGCTACCACCCGGAGCTGGGCCTGATCCTGCGTCAATCCCAGGAAAAAGGCCTGAACGCCAAGTTCATGGGTCCGGAAGGCGTGGGTAACGACTCGATCTCGCAGATCGCCAAGGAAGCTTCCGAAGGTTTGCTGGTGACCCTGCCGAAATCCTTCGACCAGGATCCGGCCAACATCGCCCTGGCTGACGCGTTCAAAGCCAAGAAGGAAGACCCGAGCGGTCCGTTCGTGTTCCCGTCCTACTCGGCCGTTCAAGTGATTGCCCAGGCCATCACCGAAGCCAAGAGCGAAGACCCGGAAAAAGTGGCTGAAGCCATCCACGCCGGTACTTTCAAGACCCCGACCGGTGACCTGAGCTTCGACGACAAGGGCGACCTGAAGGACTTCAAGTTTGTGGTTTACCAGTGGCATTTCGGCAAACCTAAAACCGAAGCTTCGCCTCAGTAAGGCCTGGCCTGACTGACTGCCAATAAAGCCCACGGCGTGCCGTGGGCTTTGTTTTAAATGTATTGGGCCGCGCTGGCGTGATCCGCCAGTCTCCCCACCTGAAAATCTCAAAACCGTCATCAGCGGTTCGCTGGCAAACCTCGTGCTCGAAGTGGATGCAGATCCACGGGGCCGGGCGGGAAAATGACTCCACCAGTGAAATGCGTATCAGGTTTTTAGGAGCGCTGTAATGCCTGACATCTATCACTTCTTCCAACAGCTGGTTAACGGCCTGACCGTTGGCAGCACGTATGCCCTGATCGCCATCGGCTATACGATGGTTTACGGCATCATTGGAATGATCAACTTCGCCCACGGCGAGGTGTACATGATCGGCTCCTACGTGGCGTTCATCGCCATCGCCGGGCTGGCCATGATGGGACTCGACAGTGTCCCGCTGTTAATGACCGCGGCGTTCATCGCGAGCATCGTGGTGACCAGTTCCTATGGCTACAGCATCGAACGGATCGCCTACCGCCCCTTGCGCGGCAGCAACCGTCTGATCCCGCTGATTTCGGCCATCGGCATGTCGATCTTCCTGCAGAACACCGTTCTGCTGTCGCAAGACTCCAAGGACAAATCCATTCCCAACCTGATTCCGGGTAACTTTACCTTCGGGCCAGGGGGGGCACAGGAAGTGCTGATTTCCTACATGCAAATCGTGGTGTTCGTGGTGACCCTGGTCGCCATGCTCGGCCTGACGCTGTTCATCTCCCGTTCCCGCCTGGGCCGCGCCTGCCGCGCCTGCGCCGAGGACATCAAGATGGCCAACCTGCTGGGCATCAACACCAACAACATCATTGCCCTGACCTTCGTCATCGGCGCGGCCCTGGCGGCCATCGCCGCCGTGCTGCTGAGCATGCAATACGGCGTGATCAACCCCAACGCCGGTTTCCTCGTGGGCCTGAAGGCCTTCACCGCTGCGGTACTGGGCGGCATCGGCAGCATCCCCGGAGCCATGCTCGGCGGGCTGGTGCTGGGCGTGGCGGAAGCCTTTGGTGCCGACATCTTCGGCGATCAATACAAGGACGTCGTGGCGTTCGGCTTGTTGGTTCTGGTGCTGCTGTTCCGGCCGACCGGCATCCTGGGCCGTCCGGAGGTTGAGAAGGTATGACTAAACATCTTAAATCGGCGCTCTTCAGCGCGCTGTTGGTCTGGGCGGTCGCGTACCCGGTACTCGGCCTGAAACTGACCATCGTGGGCATCGACCTAGAAGTGCACGGCACCAGCCCCGCCATCCTGGCGACCATCGCCGTGTGTTCGGTGCTGATGTTCCTGCGGGTGTTGTTCAGCACGCAGATCAGCGCCGCCTGGAAGGCCTCGCCAGGCCTTCCGATAGTCCCGGCCAAGGCCAGCAACTTCCTGACCCTGCCGACTACCCAGCGCTGGATCATCCTGGGCCTGATCGTCATCGCGTTGGTCTGGCCGTTTTTCGGCTCTCGCGGTGCGGTGGACATCGCCACCCTGATCCTGATCTACGTGATGCTGGGCCTGGGCCTGAACATCGTGGTAGGGCTGGCCGGTCTGCTGGACCTGGGTTACGTCGGCTTCTATGCCGTCGGCGCCTACAGCTACGCGCTGCTGTCCCATTACTTCGGCTTGAGCTTCTGGATCTGCCTGCCAATTGCCGGGATGATGGCCGCCACCTTCGGTTTCCTGCTGGGTTTCCCGGTGCTGCGCTTGCGCGGTGACTACCTGGCAATCGTGACCCTGGGTTTCGGCGAGATCATCCGTCTGTTCCTGCGCAACCTGACCGACATCACCGGCGGCCCGAACGGCATCAGCAACATCGAGAAGCCAACGTTCTTCGGCCTGACCTTCGAACGCAAAGCCGCCGAAGGTCTGCAGACCTTCCACGAGTACTTCGGACTGCCCTACAACTCGATCAACAAGGTGATTTTCCTCTACCTGGTTGCGCTGTTGCTGGCCCTGGCTGCGCTGTTCGTCATCAACCGCCTGCTGCGCATGCCTATCGGCCGTGCGTGGGAAGCGCTGCGTGAAGACGAGATCGCCTGCCGTGCCCTGGGTCTGAACCCGACCGTGATCAAGCTTTCGGCTTTCACCCTCGGTGCCGCCTTCGCCGGTTTCGCCGGTAGCTTCTTTGCTGCCCGTCAGGGCCTGGTGACGCCGGAATCCTTCACCTTCATCGAGTCGGCGATCATCCTCGCCATCGTGGTGCTGGGTGGGATGGGCTCGCAGCTGGGTGTGATCCTGGCGGCAATCGTGATGATCCTGTTGCCTGAAATGATGCGTGAATTCAGCGAATACCGCATGTTGATGTTCGGCGCCTTGATGGTGCTGATGATGATCTGGCGTCCTCAAGGTCTGCTGCCTATGCAACGCCCGCACATGGAGCTGCGCAAATGAGCCGCGAGATCCTGAAAGTCGAAAACTTGAGCATGCGCTTCGGCGGCTTGCTGGCGGTCAATGGCGTGGCCCTGACCGTGAAAGAGAAACAGGTCGTTGCATTGATCGGGCCGAACGGCGCGGGCAAGACCACCGTGTTCAACTGCCTGACCGGCTTCTATCAGCCTACCGGCGGCACGATCCTGCTGGACGGCGAGCCGATCCAGGGCCTGCCTGGTCACCACATCGCCCGCAAGGGTGTGGTGCGCACCTTCCAGAACGTGCGGCTGTTCAAGGACATGACGGCGGTCGAGAACCTGTTGATCGCCCAGCATCGCCACCTGAACACCAACTTCTTTGCCGGTCTGTTCAAGACCCCGGCGTTCCGCAAGAGCGAACGCGAGGCCATGGAGTTCGCCGAGTACTGGCTGGAGAAGGTCAATCTCAAGGAGTTCGCCAACCGTACCGCCGGCACCCTGGCCTACGGTCAGCAACGGCGTCTGGAAATCGCCCGCTGCATGATGACCCGCCCGCGGATCCTCATGCTCGACGAACCGGCCGCTGGCCTGAACCCGAAGGAAACCGAAGACCTCAAAGCGCTGATCGGCGTGCTGCGCGAGGAGCACGATGTCACCGTGCTGCTGATCGAGCACGACATGAAGCTGGTCATGAGCATTTCCGACCATATCGTCGTGATCAACCAAGGCACGCCGCTGGCCGACGGTTCGCCGGAACAGATCCGCGACAATCCTGAAGTGATCAAAGCCTACCTGGGGGAAGCGTAAATGCTGCAGTTCGAAAACGTTTCCACCTTCTATGGCAAGATCCAGGCCCTGCACAGCGTCAACGTCGAAGTCCGCCAGGGCGAAATCGTGACGCTGATCGGTGCCAACGGTGCCGGCAAATCCACCCTGCTGATGACGCTCTGCGGTTCGCCCCAGGCCCACAGTGGCAGCATCCGCTACATGGGTGAGGAACTGGTGGGCCAGGACTCTTCGCAAATCATGCGCAAGAGCATCGCCGTGGTGCCGGAAGGCCGTCGGGTATTTGCCCGACTGACCGTGGAAGAAAACCTCGCCATGGGCGGTTTTTTCACCGAAAAGGGTGATTTTCAGGAGCAAATGGACAAGGTGCTGCACCTTTTCCCCCGCCTGAAAGAACGCTTTAGCCAGCGCGGCGGCACCATGTCCGGCGGCGAACAGCAAATGCTCGCCATCGGCCGTGCGCTGATGAGCAAGCCCAAGTTGTTGCTGCTCGACGAACCGTCCCTGGGCCTGGCGCCGATCATCATCCAGCAGATCTTCGACATCATCGAACAACTGCGCAAGGATGGCGTGACGGTATTCCTGGTGGAGCAGAACGCCAACCAGGCGCTGAAAATCGCTGACCGGGCGTACGTGCTGGAGAACGGCCGCGTGGTGATGCAAGGCACGGGTGAGGCGCTGTTGACCGACCCGAAAGTACGCGAGGCGTATCTGGGCGGTTGAGTCTGTTGCTGCATGAGAAAACGGCCTTCGGGCCGTTTTTTTTTGCCCAGTTCTCAAGTGAATGCTGTTGTGGCGAGGGGATTTATCCCCTCGCCACAATGGATTTCGAAACAAACAAAAAAAATCGAGAACCTGCTGTAACGCATTCCCCTACCCCCTCTCTAGTTCAGCAGACCGGCGCTAACGCCGGTTCATTTCCTGAAACTGGAGAATCATCATGACTGCTTCGACCCGCACCCTGTCCGCCGCCGCCCTGGCCCTGGCACTTGGCTCTGCCTTGAGCATGACAGGCGTCTCGACTGTCCATGCCGCCGACGACACCATGGAAAAATGCTTCGGTGTCGCTCTCAAAGGCAAGAACGACTGCGCCGCCGGCGCTGGCACCACCTGTGCCGGCACCGCGAAAATGGACTATCAGGCCAACGCTTGGAAATCGGTCCCTAAAGGCACTTGCACCACCATGGAAAGCAAAACCTCCCCGACTGGTTTCGGCCAGCTCGAAGCGTTCAAAGCCAAGTCTTGATCGCATCTGCCTGAGGCCAATCTCCATGTCGAAAGCCCCCTCCCTCGCCACCGATACCCGGCTACCGCCAAGGGCTGGGTTGGGGCTCAAGACCGAGCATTTTCGTGAAGTGCTCCAGACCCGACCGGATCTGGGTTTCTTCGAAGTGCACGCGGAAAACTACATGGTGGCCGGCGGGCCGTTTCATCACTTCCTGGGGCGGATACGCGAACAGTATCCGCTGTCACTGCACGGCGTCGGCCTGTCGATCGGTGGAGAGGGGCCGCTGGATGTTGCGCATTTGCAGCGCCTGGCCACACTGATCGAACGCTATCAGCCCCAGTCTTTTTCCGAACACCTGGCCTGGTCCAGCCATGGCCCGGTGTTTCTCAACGATCTGCTGCCCCTGGCCTACGATGAAACGACGCTCAGGCGCGTCTGCGAACACGTCGATCAGGTCCAGTCCAGCCTCAAATGCACACTGCTGCTGGAAAACCCGGCCACTTATCTGGCGTTCGAGGACTCGACCCTCGACGAGCCTGACTTCATCAGTGAAGTCATCCGTCGCACTGGCTGCGGACTGCTGCTGGATGTGAACAACGTCTACGTTTCATGCATCAACCATTGCCGTGATCCCCAGGCTTACCTCGACGCACTGCCCCTGCAGGCCACCGGCGAAATTCATCTGGCCGGGTTTGCCGAAGATTCCGACAGCCTGGGCGAGCGTTTGCTGATCGATGACCACGGTGCGCCAATCGATAACGAGGTCTGGCGCTTGTATCGCACGGTACTGGCGCGGACCGGGCCAGTCGCCACGCTGATCGAGCGCGACAACCACATCCCGGCGTTGGCAGTGCTGTTGGCCGAAGCCGGTCAGGCCGACCAACTATTAAACGCCGCCAGGGTCCAGCCATGAGCCGCTACAGCGAATTCGCCGCCGCCCTGCTCGACCCGCGCAAAGCTTGTCCGCAGGGTTTGACCTGCGCCACCGGCGCCGATCCAGAGAGCCGGTTCGCGGTGTATCGCAACAACGTGCTCAGCTCATTGATCAACGCCCTGGCCGACAACTATCCGGTGGTGGCGCAACTGGTGGGCGAGGAGTTCTTCGGCGCCATGGCCGGAATGTACGTCCAGTGCGCCGCACCGCGAAGCCCAGTCATGAGTGACTACGGTGCCGACTTTGCCGGGTTCATCGAACATTTCGAACCCGCCGCCAGCGTGCCGTATCTGGCGGATGTCGCCCGACTGGAGCGCCTGCAGGTGCAAGCCTGGCACGCCGCCGACGCCCGGCCCATGGATGCAGAACGGGTCATGCAAGTGCTGTCATCGCCGGCATCCCATGATCATCTGAGGGTTGGCCTTCATCCGTCACTGCACCTGTTGCAATCGCCCTTCGCCGTGGTGGCGATCTGGGCCGCCCATCAGCAAGAGCCCGTCATGCCGGTCGACCCCTTCACGCCGCAATGCGCCCTGGTGCTGCGCAACAACCTGGACGTGGAAGTGTTTGCGATCAGTCCCGGCGCCCATGATTTCATCAAGGACCTGCTGCAAGGTTGTTTCCTGAGCGCGGCCATTGATGCTGCAACCAGGCGCGACAGCGATCTGGAACTGGAGCACACCCTGGCGCAGCTCATCAGCCATCAAGCCGTCACCCATCTGTTAGCCGAGCAGGTATTGCCATGAACGCCCTGATCACTCGCTCCATTGAATGGCTGGATAAAATCCCTCACAGCCTGATCGCCTTCGTTGGGCGCTTTTGCATCGCGGCGGTGTTCTGGAAATCCGGCCAGACCAAAATCGAAGGCCTGGCCATCGACCTGATCGACGGCACCTTCCAGCTCGGCCTGCCGCGACTGGCCGATTCGACCATTCCCCTGTTCAAAAGCGAATACGCCTTGCCGCTGTTGTCGCCAGAACTGGCAGCGCATCTGGCGGCAGTGGCCGAGCATGTGTTCCCGATCCTGATCCTGTTTGGCCTGGCGACACGCTTCTCGGCCCTGGCCCTGCTGGGCATGACCTTGACCATTCAACTGTTCGTCTACCCCGACGCCTATCCGACCCATGGCACCTGGGCGGCGGTACTGCTTTATCTGATGGCGCGCGGGCCGGGCAAGCTGTCGCTCGACCACCTGATCGCCAGGCACTACGCTCGCTGATCAAGATCGGGACTCCTGTGGAAGCGAGCCTGCTCGCGATAGCAGTGTCAGCTTCAGCACAATTGTTGCCTGACCCACCGCTATCGCGAGCAGGCTCGCTCCCACAAGGTTCGTGTGATGCCTTGCTATCGCTGAAGTCGATCCAGCGCCTCGCCACTGCGCTTGAACCAGTCGATCAGATAATCGGCCAGCACCTGGGTGCGCTTGGGCAAACCGCCCTGGTACGGGTGCACGAGGTACATCGGCATGCGACGGGTCTGAAAATCCCTGAGTAACCAGCGCAAACGTCCGTCAGCCAATTCCTCATGCAACAGATAGGACGGCAACCGGGCGATCCCGGCGTTGGCCAGGGCGGCTTTTTTCAGCAGGCTGTAGTGATTGCTGGCGAACGGTCCCGATACCCGCACCCGCAACAATTCGTGTTGCTGGTGATAGAGCCATTCCTCGCGGCCGCTGTAATGACTGTTGAGCAGGCAACGATGTTCGGCCAGGCCCTGGGGCGTCAGGGGTTCGCCGTAGTGTTCGAGGTAGGCCGGGCTGGCGCAGGTCAGCTCATGCCAGGCCAGCAGCGGACGCGCCACCAGGCGCTCATCGAGGGCAGCGTCGGAGCGGATCGCCAGGTCGAAACCATCACGGGACAGATCCCGGTAGCCATTGTTGAGCTCCAGTTCGATCTGCACGTCGGGGTAACGCTGGGCGAACTCCGTCAGCAAACCCTCAAAGAAGGTTTCGCCCAACGACACCGGAACCGTCATACGCACCGGCCCGGAAATTTCATCCTTCAGGCGAGCCAGGGCCTGACGCGCCCTTTGCACCTGCACCAATAACGCCTGGGCCTGGGGCAATAACGCCGCCCCCGCTGCCGTGAGACTCAAGCGCCGCGTGGTGCGCTGTAGCAACACCACCGAAAACCGACTCTCCAGCAGGCTGATGCGCTTGGACAACTGGCCCTTGCTGCAGCCCAATTGCTGGGCCGCCAGGGTGAAACTACCGGCCTCGATCAACACGGCGAACGCCGCCAGGTCGTCCATTTCGCTCATCGGATTGTTTCCAATTGAAAACCAAAGGTTGCCTATTACCACGATTATCAAGAGAAAGAACCTCTCTAGACTGCAATCTCATCCAGCCCATTGAGGAACAGCTAATGAAAATCCTGTTGATCGGCGCCAGCGGCACCATCGGTTCGGCCATTGATAAAGAACTGTCGCCGCGTCACGAGATTGTGCGCATCGGCCGTCACAGCGGCGACCTGCACGTGGATATCAGTGACAACTCTTCGATCCGTGCCCTGTTCGAGAAAACCGGTCGCTTCGATGCACTGGTCTGCGCCGCGGGCAACGTCACCTTTGCGCCCTTGGACGAGATGACGCAGGACAGCTTCGCCCTGGGTTTGAAAGACAAACTGATGGGCCAGGTCAACCTGCTGCTGATCGGCCGCGAATTCGCCAATGACGGTGCGTCCTTCACCTTCACCACTGGCGTGCTCAGCCACGATCCGATCAGAAGCGGTGCGTCGGCGGCGCTGGTCAACGGTGCCCTGGACAGTTTCGTGCGTGCCGCGGCAATCGAATTGCCCCGGGGCTTGCGGGTCAACTCGGTCAGTCCGAACGTGCTGCTCGAAGCCATGGACAACTATGCCCCGTACTTCCGTGGCTATAAGCCGGTACCAGCCGCCGATGTCGCATTGGCCTACGCCAAGAGTGTCGAAGGCCTGCAGACTGGCCAGACCTTTCACGTCGGTTGACCTCTTGTGATGCAGGATCAGTCTGCGTAACGTGGCGGCACTTGTCTGGAGACTCAATGATGCGTGCCGCCCGTTCCCTGCTGTTTGTCGCCCTCCTGCCGCTTTTCGCCGGCTGCCAGTTGCTCGACGCTCCACCCCAGAGCGTTTCCCATGCCGGCCAGATGCGCATGCAGGGCGAACTTACGGCGGCCGATGGCAAGCTGGTGTTCCAGCCCTGCCAGGAGCAGCGTCGCTACATCGTCAACGACAGCGGCGGCACCAGCGTACTGCAACAGGCCGCCAGCCTGGCCGATGATCAGGGCAAACTGTTTGCCGATGTGCGCGGCCATATCGTCACCAGCGCAGCGGCCGGTACCGACAGCCAGTTGAATCTTGAGCAGTTGTATCGCCTGGAGCGTTCGGGCAGCGCTTGCGACGACGCCGACTTCAAGCGGCTGCTCCTGCGCGCCACCGGCCATGGCCCCGAGTGGAATCTGAACGCCAGCGGCAAAGGCCTGGTGCTCGAACGTGAGGGCCAGCCGCCTCTGGCAGTGCCTTTCGTTGAGGAACAACTGGGTGATGGCCGCTTCAATCTCGGCACCGAAGCCAACGGTCAGAAGGTCGAGCTTTGGGTCACTCCCCAGCGCTGCGTCGACAGCGTGACCGGCAGCGTGCAACACATGAGCGCCGAGCTGCGGGTCAACGGTCAGGTCCAGCGCGGCTGCGCTTACTTCGGCGGTGCGCGTAACGACTGATTCGAAGGTTTTTGGCTTATAATCGCCGGCTCACGCCCTGGCGCAGTTGTGCGTCCCGCGAACCGGATCCTGTCATGTTACGAATCACCGAACTCAAGCTGCCGATCGACCACCCCGAAGAAGACCTGCGCCCAGCCATCGTGCAGCGCCTGGGCATCGCCAGCGATGACCTGCTCGACTTCACCCTGTTCAAACGCAGCTACGACGCGCGTAAGAAGTCCTCCGAACTGTGCTTCATCTACACCATCGACCTGACGGTGCGCGATGAAGCCGGCTTGCTGCGCAAGTTCGCCGATGACCGTAACGTCAACCAGGCGCCGGATGTCAGCTATAAAGTGGTGGGCCAGGCACCGGCTGACCTGAGCGAACGGCCGATCGTGGTCGGCTTCGGCCCGTGCGGGATCTTCGCCGCCATGTTGCTGGCACAGATGGGCTTCAAACCGATCATCCTCGAGCGCGGCCCCGAAGTGCGCCAGCGCACCAAGGACACCTGGGGCCTGTGGCGCAAAAGCGTGCTCAACCCCGAATCCAACGTGCAGTTCGGCGAAGGCGGTGCGGGGACGTTCTCCGACGGCAAGCTCTACAGCCAGATCAAGGATCCCAAGTTCCTGGGTCGCAAAGTCCTGCACGAATTCGTCAAGGCCGGCGCGCCGGAAGAAATCCTCTACGTCAGCAAGCCGCACATCGGTACGTTCCGTCTGACAGGCGTCGTGGAAAACATGCGTGAGCAGATTCGCGCCCTGGGCGGCGAAGTTCGCTTCCAGCAGCGGGTCACGGATGTGTTGATCGAGGACGGCCAGTTGGTCGGTGTTGAACTGGCCAGTGGCGAACGTATTCATTCAAAACATGTGATTCTGGCCCTGGGCCACAGCGCCCGGGACACGTTCCGCATGCTCCACGGCCGCGGCGTGTACATGGAAGCCAAGCCGTTCTCGGTGGGTTTCCGCATCGAACACCCGCAATCGCTGATCGACAGCGCGCGCCTGGGCAAATATGCCGGCCACCCGAAGCTTGGCGCCGCCGATTACAAACTGGTGCACCACGCCAAGAACGGTCGCTCGGTGTACAGCTTCTGCATGTGCCCGGGCGGCACCGTAGTGGCGGCCACCTCCGAGCCGAACCGCGTCGTGACCAACGGCATGAGCCAGTATTCACGCAACGAGCGCAACGCCAACTCCGGCATCGTGGTGGGCATTACGCCTGAAGTGGATTACCCGGGCGGCCCCTTGGCGGGCATCGAATTGCAGGAGCGTCTGGAATCCCACGCTTTCGTGCTCGGTGGCAGCAACTACGAAGCCCCGGCACAACTGGTGGGCGACTTCATTGCCGGCAAACCGTCTACGGCGCTGGGCAGCGTCGAGCCGTCCTACAAACCGGGAGTGTCTTTGGGCGACCTGGCCTTGGCCCTGCCCGACTTCGCCATCGAAGCCATCCGTGAAGCCCTGCCGGCGTTCGAAAAGCAGATTCGCGGCTACTCGCTGCATGACGCCGTGCTGACCGGCATTGAAACCCGCACCTCGTCGCCGCTGCGCATCACCCGCGACGAAACGTTGCAAAGCCTGAACGTCAAGGGCTTGTTCCCGGCTGGCGAAGGCGCCGGCTACGCGGGCGGGATTCTCTCGGCGGGCGTGGACGGAATCCGGATTGCCGAGGCGGTGGCGCGGGATATCCTGGGCCTCAAGGCCTGACCCCTACCCACTGCGGGAGAAGCTTTGTGGGAGCTGGGCTTGCCCGCGATGCAGGCAGCTCGGTCTATCAGGTGAACCGAGGTGATGCTATCGCGGGCAAGCCCAGCTCCCACACAAGCTCGCTGCCACAAGGAAATTCAGTGTTTTCCAGTGTTCAGATATTGGCTCGGAGCACACTTTCCGGCAGCGCCTCACCCCGCTCCACACTCGCCGCCACGGCGTCCATCAATCCACTCAGCTCATAGCCCTGGGCCTTGAGCCACGCCGGATCGTAATAGGTCGTGGCATAGCGCTCACCGCCGTCACACAAGATTGCCACGATCGAGCCCATCTCACCTGCCTGCACCATCTGCCTGGCGGCGATCAGCGCGCCGATCAGGTTGGTGCCGCTGGATCCGCCGACCCGTCGGCCCAATCGCTGGGCCAGGTAGTGCATGGCCGCCAGCGACAGGGCATCCGGCACTTTGACCATCGCATCGATCACCTTGGGCAAAAACGACGCTTCGACCCTTGGCCGGCCGATACCTTCGATCCGCGAACCACAATCCAGGCGCAGGCTCGCATCGCCGCTGCGGTAATAGTCGAAAAACACCGAACGCTCGGCGTCGGCACACAGCACACGGGTACAGTGCTGGCGGTAGCGTACGTAACGACCCAGGGTCGCGGTGGTGCCGCCGGTGCCGGGGCTGGAAATCAGCCAGCTCGGCTCCGGATGCCGCTCGAAACGCATCTGCTGGAAGATCGATTCGGCAATGTTGTTATTGGCGCGCCAGTCCGTGGCGCGCTCGGCGTAGGTGAACTGGTCGATGAAGTGGCCGTCATGCTCACGGGCCAAACGCTCGGACTCGGCGTAGATCTGCGTAGGATCGTCCACCAGGTGACTCTGGCCACCATAGAAGGCGATCTGTGCGATTTTTTCCCGGGAGGTGGTCGCCGGCATCACAGCAATAAAGGGCAAGCCCAAAAGCCTCGCGAAGTAAGCCTCGGAAATGGCCGTCGATCCGCTTGAAGCCTCGATCACCGGGGCGCCAGGCTTGAGCCAGCCATTACACAGCGCGTAGAGAAACAGCGAGCGGGCGAGTCGATGCTTGAGGCTGCCGGTGGGGTGGCTGGACTCATCCTTGAAGTACAACTCGATACCCGGCAGCCCTGGCAACGCCAGTGGAATCAGATGGGTGTCGGCGCTGCGCTGGAAGTCAGCCTCGATGATACGGATCGCTTCACGCGCCCACTGGCGGTGGTCATTCATGATGTCTTCTCACTGGATCAATGCGACGCGAGGAACCTGACGTACAGGCAGGCACGACTTGTCTCGGAAAAACCAGTCGCAAGCTTAGGAAAAAACCGACATCGCGCACAGGTACAGCTAAGGTCCAATATGGCCTGTCACTGCCTGACCACGCGTTGCATGCGTTGTAACGACATATAACAAAAAAGAATATAACTTTTGTTTTAACAACTAACGGTACCGGTTAGGGTGGACCATCTTTTTGATTTGATCCATGGAGAGCAACCGTGCCTCTACGTAATACTTTGACCCGTTTCCTTCAGTTGGAAGCTGCCAGCGGCCTGCTATTGATCGCCGCCGCCGTGCTGGCCCTGATACTCAATAACTCACCGCTGTCGTGGCTCTATACGGACTTTCTGGACACCCCTGTGGTGGCCCAGATCGGGGCGCTGAAAATCGCCAAACCGGCGTTGTTGTGGATCAACGACGGCCTGATGGCCATGTTCTTTCTGCTCATCGGCCTCGAAGTCAAACGTGAGGTTCTCGACGGACAGCTGTCGAAACCCTCGCAGATCGTCTTGCCGGGTGCGGCAGCGATCGGTGGCATGGTCGTCCCCGCCCTGATCTACTGGTTCCTCAACCGCGACAATCCGGCCGCCCTCGCAGGCTGGGCGATTCCAACGGCCACCGACATCGCCTTCGCCCTTGGCGTGCTGGCCCTACTGGGCAAACGGGTACCCGTGTCGCTCAAGCTGTTTTTGATGACCCTGGCGATCATCGACGACCTGGGCGCCATTATCATCATTGCCATCTTCTACTCGGGCGCCCTGTCGACCTTGTCACTGGTATTGGCAGCCGCCTGCATCGCCGCGCTGGTGGCGATGAACCGCGCGGGAGTGGTCAAGCTCGGCCCCTACATGGTTGTCGGCCTGATTCTCTGGGTCTGCGTACTCAAGAGCGGTGTCCATGCCACCCTGGCCGGTGTGACCCTGGCGTTCTGCATTCCGCTGCGCACAAAAAATGCCGAGACCTCGCCGCTGCTGACCCTGGAACATGCCCTGCACCCCTGGGTGGCCTACGGCATCCTGCCGCTCTTCGCCTTCGCCAACGCCGGCCTGTCCCTGAGCGGCGTCACCGTCGAGAGCTTCACCCATCACGTGCCGATGGGCATCGCCATCGGCCTGTTGCTGGGCAAGACCGTCGGCGTCTTCGGCCTGACCTGGCTGGCGGTCAAGATCGGTATCGCCAGCCTGCCCGCCGGCGCCAACTGGGGGCAGATACTGGGCGTGGCAATCCTGTGCGGCATCGGCTTCACCATGAGCCTGTTCGTCGGCTCCCTGGCGTTCGCGCCCGGTACCAGTGAGTATGCCGGTATGGACCGGATGGGTATTCTCACTGGCTCGATCCTGGCGGCGTTGCTGGGTTATGCGGTGACAGCGGCGGCTAGTCGTAAGCAGACAGCATTTAAAGCCAACTAAAATTACCTGATCGGGGTGATGTTTGTTGTGTGTTTATTGGTGTGTTTATCCGTTTCTTCGATGACGGCCACTTATGGTTCCGCTCTTACAGCGGGTCACTTTTGGAAGAGCGCCAAAAGTAACCAAAAACGCTTTGCCCCACCACTCGGCACCTCGCCTAGGCTCGGTGTGCCCTCACTCCGGCATTGCTCCGTGGGCCCGCCGCGAAGGGCCATCCATGGCCCAGCGCGGCTATCCCGGCATCCATGCCGGGATACCCACTCCACAATGCCTGCGTTCGGCCAGCGTGGTTAACGGGGCGTCCGAGATCAACATCCTCCGCGAGGCGGCCTTATAGCCGACCTGTTTTTTTTGATGATCGCGTTTTTCCTGTGGGAGCGAGCCTGCTCGCGAAGAGGTCGACACATGCAACATCTTCGTCAACTGTGTAGCCGCCTTCTCAGTCTTGCGATAGTTCAGTTACATAGCGATTGAATTGGATGCCGTCATCGCGAGCAGGCTCGCTCCCACATTCGATCTTTCAGTGAGCACAAATTTATATCCAACACAGAACCACTGAGGGAGCGGGCTTGTTCGCGAAAAGGCCAACACACCCAACATCTTCATCGACTGTGATACCGCTTGCGTGAGCAAGCCCGCTCCCACAGGAGAAACGCGGTCCCACCAAGAATCAGGCCGGCTATAAGGCCGCCTCGCGGTGGACGTTGATCTTGGACGCCCCGTTAACCACGCTGGCTGAACGAAGGTATTGCGCAGTGGGCAACCCGGCATGGATGCCGGGTTAGCCGCGCTGGGCCATGGATGGCCCTTCGCGGCGGCCCACGGAGCAATGCCTTCGTTCAGGCACACCGAGCCTAAGCGAGGTGCCGAGTGGTGGGGCAGAAGCGCTTTGGTTACTTTCGCGCTTTTCGAAAGTGACCCGCCGTAAGGGCGGAACCGCCAGTGGCCGTTACCGAAGAAACGGATATACACGCCGCGCGCCCCCCGAAACGAAGCCATAAAAAAAATCGCGCCTCCCCGTTCAGGAAAAAGCGCGATTTTCTCTTAGCGATTCCAGCTTAGTGCGATACGCGGCTCGTACCATCCACAGTGGAAATACGAACCCGCTCACCCACACGGAACACTTCGTTTTCCTGAACCTGCTGCACATAGGCGCGCATGCTGCCGTCGTCTTCACGAACGGTGATTTCCACACCCTGGGTACGGGTCAGGCCTTCTTCGGTCGCGGAGCCGATCAGGCCGCCGGCCACGGCGCCGATCACGGCAGCAACGATACTGCCACGGCCACCACCGATGGCGCTGCCACCCACACCACCTACCACCGCACCCGCCGCGCCGCCGATCGGGGTCTTGGTGCCTTCGATCTTGACCGGACGCAAGGCTTCAATGGTCCCCATGCGAATCGTCTGCACGCGACGCGCTTCGTCACGGGAATAGGAGTCACCGGTCAGGCTCGACTGACAGCCAGTGAGCAACATCGCCATCGTGGAAAAGGAAGCAACCAGCAAAACAGACTTACGCATAGCATCAAACTCCAAAAGACAGGTATTCATTAAACTCCGCAGCTTGACGCCTGTCACGGCCTCGCCGGGATAAAATTGTTTTCATTCAGGTGGGATACAGACTCGCCCGAAAAATTCACCCAAACAGTAGCGCCAATTTCCGCTATCCGCGTCACTGGCCTGAGGATTTCTCATGGATTATTTCATCATAGCCGCTACCACCGTCGCCGGTTTGTACTTTCATTGGTGGCTGTACGTGCGGATCAAACGCTGGATGGACCGCGATCTGGCGCTGTCTTTGGCGGGGCAGGATGAGCTGAAAAAAACTTACATGCTGCAACAATTGGCCCACGCCCAGAAGCAAGGGATCAAGCGGCGCGACCTGCCGCAATGGCTTCAGGCCGCGGCGGCAGGGTATACCCAGGGCTAAGGCGCCAGACGCTCGCGGATCCAGCTCGCCTCTTGCAGGCGGTAGTTGAGGCGATCATGCAGACGGCTGGCCCGTCCCTGCCAGAATTCGATACGCTCGGGCAGCAGACGATAGCCCCCCCAATGCTCCGGGCAGTGAGGCTGGCTGTCACTGAAGCGTTGTTCGGTGGCCTTGAGCAAGTCTTCCAGCTCACCTCGACCCGCAATCACCCGGCTTTGAGGTGAAGCCCAGGCCCCGAGGCGACTGCCCAATGGCCGTACCTGATAATAGGCGTCCGACTCTTGCGCCGTGACCTTCTGCACCTTGCCTTCGATACGCACCTGACGCTCCAGCGTCGGCCAGAAAAATGTCATGGCCGCGAACGGGTTCGCGGCCAGTTGCTGCCCCTTGGCGCTCTCGTAGTTGGTGAAGAACGTGAAGCCTTGGGCATCGAGCCCCTTGAGCAGCAGGATCCGGCAGTGCGGGCGCCCATCGGCATCCACGGTCGCCAAGGTCATGGCGTTGGCCTCCACCGGCGCCTGTTCGGTTTTCACCGCGTCGGCGAACCACTGGTGGAACAGCGCGAACGGCTCGGCCGGGGCCTGCGCCTCGGTCAGGCCATCGCGGGTGTAGTCGCGGCGCATATCAGCCAGCGTCTGGGTCATGGCGCGTTCCTTGTAGTTAGCCCATCACTGCTTGGATGCATCGGCAGCCGCGACTTTCTTGGCATCGGTAGCGGCTTTGGTCGGTTGCGGCTTCTTCGCCACCGGCGCTTTCTTGGCCGGGGCTTTTTTGGCAGGAGCCTTGGCGGCGGCCTTCTTGGCCGGCGCTTTTTTGCTGGCAACGGCCTTGGATTTTTTAGCCGCCGGCGCGGGCGCTGGCGCCAAAGCCGCAGGTTTCACGTCCTGGACCGCCACCAACCTTACTGGCGCCGGGGCCGGCATGTTGTACTTGCTCAGCAGCGCAACCATGGTGTTTTGCGGCGTGACCAGCAGCTCGACACGACGATTCAAAGCGCGACCTTCAACGCTGTCATTGGCGGCACGGGGCGCAACCGAACCCATGCCACGCAGCATCAGGCGATCACGCTGCAAGCCGCTGAGACGGAAAATCGCCGCCACGGATTGGGCGCGTTCCTGGCTGAGCTTCAGGTTGACCGGCGCGGCGCCCGACGTGTCGGCGTGGCCGAGGATCAGCACGGCTGTTTTCGGATCAGCTTCCAGAATTTTCGCAACGCGGGTGAACGGGCCGAGGCTCACCGGCAGCAGCATGGCCGGACGATCCGGGTTGAAGGAGCCGTCCACCGGTGCGGTGACCACCAGCACGTCGTCGCGGCGTTCAAGTTCGAGCTTGCTGTCCTTGATGGCCGTGCGCAATTTCGGCTCGTAGTCGTCGAGCCAAGCCTGGGTGACTTTCGGATCCGGCATCGGCACCGTCTTGGCGGTTTCCTGATCTTTACCGCCGAATGGCCACCACCACTTGCCGTTGCTTTCAGCTTCAGCCTTGGCGACGGTAACCGGCGTCTTGACTTCAGGTTTGGCGTCGACTTTTTTGGCGACGCCGTCGGCGGCGTCATCGGAAGAAAACGGCCACCACCAGTGAGTGGCACCCTCGGCCTTGGCTTGTGGCGCGACGGCAGCCGGTTTCAGCGGCGCCGCTGACGTCGGTTCTTTGGCCGCGACCTTGTCGGAGGCGCCGAACGGCCACCAGCCACTGCCGCCCTCGGCATCATTTTGTGGGGTTTGTGCGCAACCGGTGATAGCGAAGCACAGCGCCAGAGCGAAAGATTTATTCAATGACATTGGATATCCACAAAATGATGTAAAAAAAAACAAAGGCCATGTTCGGGCCGCATAAACAGACGGTTGGAAACTGAAAGGAACACGAGGTTCCTGTGCCCGCCGCCTTCGCTAACGTTTTATAGACAAGTGGCAAGTACCCGCGCAAGGTTCTGCGCCCGCGGATCCATCAAAACGTATGGCCCGAGGGTGTTTGTCACAAAGCCAAAAGCCACATCGTGCTCCGGGTCGGCAAAACCGATGGAGCCCCCTGCCCCAGGATGACCGAATGCCCGAGGGCCGAGGCCGTAGGTCGCGTTCGGTACATCCGGCTGATCGAGCATGCAACCCAGGCCGAAACGGGTCTGGGTCAACAATGTCTTGTCCTCGCCGAAGCTGTGCTGGCGAGTCAGTTCGTCGAGCATTTCGCCCTCCAGCAGGCTGCCGTCCAGCAGGCCGGCATAGAACCCGGCCAGGCTGCGGGCGTTACCATGGCCGTTGGCCGCCGGTTGCTCCATGCGCCGCCACTCTGGCTTATTGGTGCTGGTCATGATCGAGGGCGGGTTAGTAAAGGCCCGGGTAGTCATGGCCGTGGGTTCGCGCATCGTCACTTGTAAAAGGCGCTGGGCCGCCGCGTCCCCCACATTGCCTTTGCCGCGAGCGATGTGGGCCACGCGATGAAACTCTTCATCAGCCAGGCCGACGTGGAAATCCAGGCCCAACGGCTTGGCAATACGGGCCACGATGGATGCCCCCGGTCCACGACCGTCAGCCCTGCGCAGCAGTTCGCCGACCAGCCAGCCATAAGTGATCGCCGCGTAGCCGTGACCGTCTCCCGGCGTCCACCAGGGCGCTTCAGCGGCCAGAGCATCGACCATGGTCTGCCAGTTATAAAGTGCTTCGGGCGCCAGCAATTCACGTAACGCCGGCAACCCGGCCTGGTGGCAAAGCAACTGACGGAGCGTGACGGCTTGCTTGCCGGCGGCCGCGAACTCAGGCCAGTAGCGGGCGACAGGGGCGTCCAGCTGCAGCTTGCCTTCGGCCACCAGTTGCAGGGCGGTGACGGCGGTGAACGTCTTGGTGCAGGAAAACAGATTGGCGATGGTGTCGCTGTGCCAGGCTTCACTGCCATCCTTGTCGGCCGTGCCGGCCCACAGATCGATGACCGTGCGGCCACCAACCTGAATGCACAACGCCGCGCCGCGCTCCTGAGGATCGTCGAACAGCGCCGCGAAGGCTTCACGCACCGCCTCGAATTGAAGCTCATAATGGCCTTGAATCTGCACCCGCAACTCCCTTGAAACAAACACTTTTTTGAAGTGGCCTGCATTGTTTCAGCCATTGAGGTTTTTGGGAACCGCCGCAAGACCGCTGACCGGACTGACACAGCCCGTTTCGCTAAATCCCCTCGCCACAGAGACCTCCTCAGTCAAAAATCACCGGGAGGCTAGGATATCTCCCGCCGAAACGGTGGCAGGGCGTTGAGGATCGCCTTGCCGTAGCGCTGGGTCACCAGTCGGCGGTCGAGCAAGGTGATGGTGCCGCGGTCTTCTTCGGTGCGCAGCAATCGACCACAGGCCTGGACCAGTTTCAGCGAGGCGTCCGGCACGGAGATCTCCATGAACGGGTTACCACCGCGGGCCTCGATCCATTCGGCCAACGCGGCTTCCACCGGGTCGTCCGGAACCGAAAACGGGATCTTGGCGATCACCACATGCTCACAGTAGGCACCGGGCAAATCCACGCCTTCGGCAAAACTCGCCAGGCCGAACAGCACGCTGGAATCGCCGCCATCGACCCGCGCTTTGTGCTTGTTCAGGGTTTCCTGCTTGGACAGGTTGCCTTGGATGAACACTTGCTTGCGCCAGTCGCGGTCGAGGCCGTCGAACACGTCCTGCATCTGTTTGCGCGAGGAAAACAGCACCAGGGTGCCCCGCGAGCCTTCCACCAGTTCCGGCAGGTCGCGAATGATTGCCGCAGTGTGGGCGGCGGCATCCCGCGGATCAGCCTTGAGGTCCGGGACCCGCAGCACGCCGGCGTCGGCATGATGGAAGGGGCTCGGAACCACGGCGGTCACGGCTTTTTTCGGCAGGCCGGCGCGCATGCGGAAACGGTCGAACGTGCCCAGGGCGGTCAGCGTGGCGGAAGTCACCAGCGCGCCGTAGGCGACATTCCACAGGTTGCGACGCAGCATTTCCGCCGCCAGGATCGGGCTGGCATTGACCTCGATGTCGAACAGCGAGCCGCTTTCGGCCAGGGTCAACCAACGCGCCATCGGCGGGTTGTCTTCCGGGTCTTCAGTCGTGAACGCGGTCCACAACTCCCAGTTACCCTGGGAGCGGGACAGCAGACTGCCGAACAACGGGTACCACTCCTCGGCCTGGTTGCTGGCGATACCGATATTGACCTCGCCATCCATGCCTTCCTTGAGCAGGTCGGTCAGACGGGTGAACAGGTCGGTCAGGCGGGCAAAGCCTTTCTTGAGCTCGATGCCCATCTCGCGCATGTGCTCGGGTATGACGCCGCCGACAAAGCGATGGCGAGGTCGATCACGACCCTCGACGTCTTCGCCGGGCTTGAAATCCGCCACTTGTTCGCAGGCACTGAACATGAACTGCTGGTTCGTCTTGATTTCACGGGCCAGCTCGGGCACCTGCTCGATGAACTTGCCCAGGTCACCCGGCAGCGGGTGTTGGGCCAACAGCTTGGTGAGGTTCTTGGCGGTGGTTTCCAGCCAGTCAGCGGTGGAACGCAGCCGGGTGTAATGGGCGAAATGGCCGATGGCCTTGTCCGGCAGGTGGTGACCTTCGTCGAACACATAGATCGTGTCACGCGGATCCGGCAGCACCGCGCCACCGCCCAGGGCCAGGTCGGCCAGGACCATGTCGTGGTTGGTGACAATGACGTCGACCTTGCCCATGCCTTCGCGGGCCTTGTAAAAGGCGCACTGGCCGAAGTTCGGGCAATGACGGTTGGTGCACTGGCTGTGATCGGTAGTCAGGCGTGACCAGTCGGCGTCTTCCAGGGCGGTGGACCAGCTGTCGCGGTCGCCGTCCCATTTATTGCCGGCCAGTTTTTCGATCATGCTGGTAAACAGCTTCTGACTGGCCTCATCGACTTCGATCTTGAAGCCTTCTTCCTCGAACAACTGGGCCGTGGCGGTCTGCGCCTGGCCTTCCTGGAGCAACATGTCGAGCTTGGACAGGCACATGTAGCGCCCACGGCCCTTGGCCAGGGCGAAGCTGAAATTCAGCCCGCTGTTGCGCATCAGGTCAGGCAGGTCCTTGAAAACGATCTGCTCCTGCAAGGCGATCGTGGCCGTGGCGATCACCAGGCGTTTGCCGGCGGCCTTGGCGGTGGGGATTGCCGCCAGGCTGTAGGCCACGGTCTTGCCGGTGCCGGTGCCGGCCTCCACCGCCACGACGGCAGGCTCGCCACTGCGCCGGCCTTCGTCGTCGGTGTCGATGTCACCCAGGACTTTTGCCACTTCGGCAATCATCAGGCGCTGGCCATATCGCGGCTTGAGGCTCTTGGCTTCGAGAAAACGCGAATAGGCGCCCTGGATCGTGGTTTTGAGTTCGGTGCTGATCATGAATGGTCGGGCGCTAAAAACGCTGGATAAATTTTCAGTGGTTCGGATCGGCGGCTATCATACCCCGCTAATCAATCCTGCGCAGAACGGAGTAACTCAATGACACCCTTTGCCCTCGTCTACACCCTGCATTTACTGGCGGCCCTGGTCTGGGTCGGCGGTATGTTCTTCGCCTGGATGATCCTGCGCCCCGCCGCAATCGCGGCCCTTGAGGGGCCGGCCCGGCTCAAATTATGGACAGAAGTGTTTCAGCGTTTTTTCGTTTGGGTCTGGGTCGCAGTGGTGCTTTTGCCGATCAGCGGCGTGGGCCTGATCCACATGCGCTTTGCCGGCTTCGAGACCGCGCCACGTTATGTGCAGATCATGATCGGCTTGTATGTGGTGATGACGGCGCTGTTTATCCGCATCCAGGGATTGCAATTGCCGGCCCTGCGCAAGGCCGTAGCAGCCCAGGACTGGCCGACGGGCGCGGCGGTACTGGGGAAAATCCGGCAGTTGGTGGGGATTAATCTGTTGATCGGGTTGCTGGTGGTGGCGATTGGCGCGGCGCGGCCGATGTTCTGAACTTAGCGTATCCCCTGGTGGGAGCGAGCCTGCTCGCGATAACGGTGGGTCAGTCACATCAAGGTTGACTGATACCCTGCCAACGCGAGCAGGCTCGCTCCCACAGGTCTCGAGCTCAGTCCTCTTAGAATCGCTGCACCGTCACCGCCCCCGCTGCTCCGGCTGGTCCCGGCTGGCCATCGGCACCAGGGCGACCGCTTTTGCCACCGTCGGCGGTATAGACGAAGCACCCCTTGGCCTTGCCGCCAGCGCCGGGTTTACCTCCGGCTCCAGCGGCGCCGCCCGCGCCACCCTCCACCGTAACCTTGATCTGCTCATCGGGATAATCACGGGGCAGTTCGAGACGCACCTGCGCACCCGCCGCACCCGGCTGGCCGTCACTGCCATTGCTGCCGTCGGCACCGCGACCGGCTGCCCCCCACGTACAACCCGGCGCCTGGCCGTTGGCGCCATCGAGGCCCACGTAACCTGGCGCACCGGTTCCACCGCGGGCATCCACCGACAACAATGGCGCATTCAAGGCATTGAAGCGCAGATTGAGATCACGTCCCGCTCGTGCCGCTTTGGTATAGGTTCCGGGCGCGCCCCGAGCCGTGATCTGACTGCCGTCGGCCAGTTCGCCCTCGGCAACTTTTATCTGCAGTGTCTGTTGCCCAGGCACGATGGCGATCCGTGCTTCGCGCCCCAGGTGCAGTTGGCCAATGGTCAACTCAGTGACGTTGGCAGGCACCAGCAACGTGCCGTAATCGGCCACCTCCAGTCGTTCCAGTGTCAGGGCGCTGGTGGTATTGGGCAGGCGCATCAAGGAATGGGTTTCGACCTGGATCACTTGGGCACTGGCCCAGGGGCACACGAGTGCGACAAGCAGACACAATTTACGCATGGGAAGCCTCGGCGGCGATCGGGAGGGTTTGCAGGTGGAAGATGCCGAACAGCAGCACTCGCAGGCGATCACGGCCTGAAGCTGGCCGGCCGCGCAAGCTGGCTCGAAACAACACCAGTTCCAGCAAATGGATCGCCAGCAATATCGCTGCGCCAAAATTGACCAGCAGATGCAGCGGATGAACGAACGGCATGACCAGGTTGACCAGCACCACCAGCCAGAACAGCAGGGTCAACAAGCGCCCCAGCGCCCATAACAGCTTCATACATCCCCCCGGTAAGTATTATTCTTTGCACGCACAGTAACGGCTTGCGCGCAGAATAAGCCAGAGGCCAGGGCAAATTTAATCTGACGCAAACCTCGACTCGTCGGGTCGCCCCACTGGCGACCCGACGGCTCTGGCACGCGGCTCAGCGCTGGATATGCAACTCAACCCGACGATTCTGCGCCCGCCCCTCATCGGTCTCGTTGTCGGCCACCGGCTCGCTTTCACCCTTGCCTTCACTGGTGAGCTTGTCCGGTGAAAGCCCCTGAGTAAGCAGATATTCCACCACGCTGCTTGCTCGGCGCTCGGACAGCCCCTGGTTGTAGGCATCAGTGCCGACGCTGTCGGTGTGCCCCACCACGCGGATGCTGGCGACATTGGCATGACTCAATTTGCTCATCAGCCCATCGAGTTGGCTTCGCGCGTCTTGAGTGAGATCGGATTTATCGAAGTCGAACAGCACCTTGCCGGCATCGTTGAGGGTGATCACTTCCGTGGCCGGTGCCTGAGGTTCAACCGGCGGAGCGCTGGCCGGGTATTGCGGCAACGGACAACCATGATGTTCAACCGGGGTATTGGCCGGCGTGTCGGGACAACGGTCACGGCGGTCGAACACGCCGTCATCGTCCTCGTCGCCATCCTGGGCGTAGCAGATCAGGCCGCCGGTCAACAGCCCCAGCGCAGCACCGCCCGCCGCCCAACCGCTGCTTTCGAGGGCCCCCAGGCCGCCGCCAACCAGACCGCCGATCAAGCTACAGACTGGCCAGGTGCGTTGATTGAGCGGTGCGCCGCCATCGCTGTGAGTGGCACAACCTGACAACAGACTGCCCGCCAGCAGTACCGGTAAGGCGGCCCTGAGTAGAACGTTCATGGTGAATGCTCCTGTGTTACCGGCCCATACCGGTCACACAGGAGTAAAGACCCGCATCCGCGACTGTACAAGCCGCGGATGACGGGGGCTTCAGCGATTTATCTTGATCTCCGTGCGGCGGTTCATGGCCCGACCATCGGCGGTGCTGTTGTCCGCCACCGGCTGGCTCTCACCGGCACCCTCCACCGAAACGAAGCTGGAACGGGGCACGCCGCTCTCAACCAGGTATTGCACCACCGCGTTGGCCCGTTGTTCAGACAGGCGCTGGTTATAGGCATCGCTGCCGACGCTGTCAGTGTGGCCGGTGACGCGCAGTTGCGCGGTGGACGTTTCCTGTTTGAGTCGGGTTGCAATCGTGCTCAGGACCTCCTTGTCTGCCGCCGTCAGCGTGGCCTTGTCGAATTCGAAATGCACGTCACGGATCACAATGGTTTCTTCCTGGACCACCACGACTTCTTCAACCATCGGCGCCGGTGCCGGTGGCGGGCAGCCGTCGGCATCGACTTGCACGCCCTTAGGCGTGCCCGGGCATTTGTCGCGGCTGTCCGGCACGCCATCGCCATCCTCATCGCCGTCGCCATGCACCCAGCAATAAGCCGCCGCCATGGTGCCGACAAACAATGCACCACCGCCGGCCCAGGAGGTGCTTTCGATGGCGCCCAATCCAGCGCCCGTCACACCGCCAACCGCCGCGCAGGTCGGCCAATCGGTTTTCTGCAAACCTGCGCAACCAGTCAACACACCGGTCAGCAGAACCAAGGGTAACGCTGTGCGAACTATGCTCATTGGGTTTTCTCCTTGTGGGATCGGCTTTGCGCCGATTCAGGGGAGTAAAGACCCGACTCCGCATCCGCGCCAGCATCACGCTATCGCGGTTTTTGCCCCCTATTTGCCGTAGATCGATACGTTTAAGCACAAACCGCTCTAGGCCATGGGGTCCGCGCAGGCTATCGTGGCGGCTCTGACAGAGGAACTTCGATGACCGTTGCCATTTCTTCCCGTACGCCCCAGCAAGCCCTGGCTGCCGTGCTGGACCGTTATGCCCCGAAAAAACTGCTGTTGATCGGGGCCAGCAGCTTCCCTGCCCTTGGGGCGTTCCAGCAAGCGCATCCTGATACTGAAGTGGTCCACGCCGCCCCTGGCGCCCTTGCGGCGGACGTGGCGGCCCGGCGTTTCGACCTGGCCTTGGCGCTTGATTGCCTGGAGCATTTGCCCAAACGCGACGGTCTGAATCTGTTGGGGGGCATCCGCAATCTCAACGCCAGCCGTATCGCCGTGCTGGCGGACCTCAATGCCTGCGGCTGGCAAGAAACTGATTTCTTTTCCCTGGCCCTGCAGGCCAGTGAGCGATTCCAGCGCGAGGAACAGGTGCTGACCCTGTTTACCTACGATCTGCTTGAATACAAACAAGTCCCTGACTGGCTCAACTCACGCTTTTGGGCCAACCCGGAAAACTTTGGAAAATACTGGTGGTAGCCGTGAACACAAGCATGCACACAACCATTTGCCCGTGCGGCAGTGGCAACCCACTGGACGCCTGCTGCGGCCATTACCACGATGGTCACCCGGCGCCCTGCGCCGAAGCCTTGATGCGTTCGCGTTATAGTGCCTACGTGCTGGGATTGGTGGACTATCTGGTAGCCACGACCTTGCCCGCCCAGCAGGACGGCCTGGATCGCCAATCCATCAGCGAGTGGAGCGCCAAAAGCACATGGCTCGGACTGGAGGTGGAAAGCAGCGAAGTATTCGGTGGCCAACCCGAACACGCCTTTGTCACCTTCACCGCGCGCTGGCACGACGGCCAGGGGGAACACAGCCACCGCGAACAGTCATCCTTCGTACAGAACGGCGCACGCTGGTACTTCATCGACCCGACAGTGCCAGTCAAGACCGGACGCAACGACACCTGCCCGTGCGGCAGTGGGCACAAATTCAAGAAGTGCTGCGCAGGCTACTTTAATCGCTGATATCGGAATCGTCCGACACTGCTGCGCTCGCCAGCAGGCTAGACTGGGATAAACCAGAGGCACGGACATGACCCTTTCATCACATCTGCTGCGCATCACCTGCCTGCTGCTGTTCATCGGGCTCGGCAGTTGTGCGTCCTGGCGAGGTGATGAGGCCCCTGAACCGCAGGTGCATCTGACCAAGGTCGAGGTGGTACGGGCGCGGCTGGTGGAGCAGAAGTTCATGCTGCACTTTCGTGTGGACAACCCCGACGACAGTGATTTGACCGTGCGCGGCATAACCTACCGCATTCATCTGGGCGACCTGTTGCTGACCGAAGGAGAGCACGAGCACTGGTTCACGGTGCGTCCCGGGCATAGCCGCTACTTCAGGGTTCCGATCCGCACCAACCTGTGGCCGCAAGTGCGCAAGCTGGTGAAAATGCTCGAAAAACCTCGCCAGCAGATCCCCTATCGCCTGGAAGGTGAGCTGGAAACCGGTTTATTCATCGCCCACTACGTGCACCTGAGGCGCAATGGCGTGATAATCGCCGCCGATTTTATTGCGGAGTAACCCCGATGACCCAGCAACCCCACGTCCATGGCCCTGACTGCAACCACGATCATGACCATCACCACGATCATGATCACGGACATGTCCATGGCCCGAACTGTGGCCACGCCCACCAGGAACCGGTGCGCAACACCCTGAAGGATGTCGGCCGCAACGACCCTTGCCCATGCGGCAATGGCAAGAAATTCAAGAAGTGCCACGGCGCTTGATGATCCGGGCGAAGATAATCTTCGCCTATTGAATCGTCCTCGCGAGCAGGCTCGCTCCCACAGGGGCCTGCGGCGAACACAAAATCTGGATTCACTACTGAGCCCTGTGGGAGCCTGCTCGCGATGGGGCGTTTGAGGCTAATCCATACCGGCTGGGGCAACCCCACACACTCGGTTTCAACCCGCCCCAAGAATCTGCTTCACGCTGACCACCGTCGCATACTCGCCATGCAAGTTGCCCAGCGACATGGCATGCACCTCGCCAGCCGAACGGGCATGGCCAAAATAGTCCGCCTTGTCGAAGGTAAAACACGCGTCTTCGGCCACCCAAGTGTCGAATCCCAGATTGCCGGCCGTACGCGCCGTGGACTCCACCGAGTTGTTCGTCGCCACGCCCACGATCACCAATTGCCCAATCCCCGCTTCATGCAGGTCCGCCTCCAGGCGCGTGCCGCAGAACGCATCCGGCACCTGCTTTTGAACCAGCCTTTCCCCAGCTAACGGCTCGAACCGCTCCTGAACCTCCACGCCCGATTGCCCGGGCCAGAATACTGAGTCCGGCGAGCGGGACAGGTGGTGGACATGAATCACCGGCCGTGCCGATTGTCGCCAGAAATCGAGCAACTGGAGCATGCGCAGTTCCGCATCGGGGTTGTTGCGAGGGCCTAGCCTGGGGTGAAGGATGCCTTTTTGTTGATCGATAAGAATCAACGCTGCGTTTTTCTGTAACTCCATGCCGGTTTTCTCGTGTTCGGTCATTGAATTTTCCACACTTGAGCATCACCTCTTCCTACAGGCAAGCCTTTCGGCAATCAGGACGACCTCCCGCCGTCATGTGTTGTCCATCCATCACGCTGTCTTATCTGGAGCCCTCCATGATCGACCTGTATTACTGGACCACGCCCAACGGCCATAAAATCTCGTTGTTCCTTGAAGAAGCCGGCATGCCCTACAAGGTGCACCCGATCAACATCGGCCAGGCAGAGCAGTTCAAGCCCGATTTCCTGAAAATCGCCCCCAACAACCGCATTCCGGCGATCATCGACCACAAACCCGCCGATGGTGGCGAGCCGATTTCGCTGTTCGAGTCGGGCGCGATCCTGCTGTACCTGGCGGAAAAAACCGGCCAGTTCATTCCAGAGAATTTGCGCGGACGGCAAGAAGTGTTGCAGTGGCTGTTCTGGCAGATGGGCGGCCTGGGGCCGATGGCCGGGCAGAATCATCACTTCAGCCGGTTCGCCCCGGAAAAAATCCCCTACGCGATCAAACGCTATGTCGACGAAACCGCTCGTCTGTATGGTGTGCTGGATCGCCGCCTGGCGGACCGTGAATTTGTAGCGGGCAACGAGTACAGCATTGCCGACATGGCGATTTATCCCTGGACCGTTTCACACCAATGGCAAAGCCAGCGGCTGGAAGACTTCCCGAACGTGCAGCGCTGGTTCAATCGCATCAAGGAGCGCCCGGCCACTGCCAAGGCCTATGCCCTGGTGGACAAGGTCAACCCGCCCAAGCCCTGAGCCCTCCTGATACACCCAAAACCCTGCTGTGGGTAAGCCTCACAGCAGGCTTTCATCGCCAAATCAACAAATAACCCCTGCCCCCGCTTGCGCGCCCTCCTCCTGCTCACTAACGTAGCGCCTTTATCGGTGTCCCCCCCTCCCGCAGGAGCTTTGCCATGGCCTCGCCAGCCTCTATTTTTCCCTTCCCCCGGCTCGGCGTTGCCGCCGCAGTGGCCAGTGTGCTCGGTCTGAGCGGTTGCCAGACCTGGAACGCCCAGGACACGGTTCCTCCGACGTCCGGCGTGCAACCGCTCAAGGGGCTGGCGCAGAACGTCTCGGTTCGACGCAATGCCATGGGCATGCCACTGATCGAGAGCAACAATTTCCATGACGCCCTGTTCAGCCTCGGCTACGTCCATGCCAGCGACCGCATCAGCCAGATGGTGACCATGCGCCTGCTGGCTCAGGGTCGTCTGGCAGAAATGTCCGGCGCCGAACGACTGGACGTCGATCGCTACATGCGTGCGGTCAACCTGAAGAAAAGCGCCGACGAGCTGTACAAAGCCTCCTCGCCGCGGCTCAAACGCTTCTTCGAAGTCTATGCCCGCGGCGTCAACGCGTACCTGTTCCGCTATCGCGACAAGTTGCCGCCGGACCTGGCCGCCAACGGCTACAAACCCGAATACTGGAAACCGCAAGATTCGGCGCTGATGTTTTGCCTGCTCAATTTCAGCCAATCGGCCAACCTGCCGGAAGAAATCGCCGCCTTGGTGCTGGCCCAGACGGTCACCCAGGACAAACTGGCCTGGCTGAGCCCCTCGTACCCGGATGAACAACTGCCGATGGCCGAGGCCGATAAGCTCCAGGGCCTGCGGCTCAGCGGTCAGGTCCCGGGCCTCAACGAAGTCAGCAAGGCCAGCGCTCAGTTGTCCGAACTGAATTTGCTGAATATTGCTTCCTCCAGCAACTGGGCCATCGCCCCGCAGCGCAGCCGCAACGGCAAGAGCCTGCTGGCCAGCGACAGCCATGGCCCATTGAGCGTGCCGTCACTGTGGGTTCCCGTGCAGATTCGTGCGCCCAAGTATCAGGCCGCCGGGGTTTCCGTGGCGGGCATCCCGATGATTCTGGCGGGGTTCAACGGCAAAGTGGCCTGGAGCATGAGCAGCGTGTTGGGCGACAACCAGGACCTGTTCCTGGAAAAAATCCGACGCCAGGGCAATGGTCTGTCCTACGAGGCCAACGGCAAATGGCAACCGGTGATGGTCCGCAACGAAACCTACTTCATCAAAGGCCAGCGACCGATTCGCGAAGCGGTGTATGAGACCCGCCACGGCCCGCTGCTCAACAGCGTCCAGAGCTCGGCCATGGCCAACGGTCTTGGCCTGGCCTTGCAGACGCCGGGCTTTAGCGACGACAAAACCCTGGACGCGTTCTTCGACTTGTCCCGAGCGCAGAATGTCGAGAAAGCCTCCGATGCCAGCCGTGAAATCCGCGCCATCGCGGTGAACATGATCTTTGCCGACGCCAGCCACATTGGCTGGCAAGTCACCGGGCGCTATCCGAACCGCCGCGAAGGCGAAGGCCTGTTGCCATCGCCCGGTTGGGAAGGTCGCTACGATTGGGATGGCTACGCCGACCCGATGCTGCACCCCTACGATCAGGATCCGGCCCAGGGCTGGCTCGGCGCCGCCAACCAGCGAGTCATTCCCGACGGCTACGGCATGCAGTTGTCCAATTCCTGGGGCGCACCGGAGCGCGGCGAGCGTATGGCCGAGCTGGCCGGGGCCGGCAAGCACGACAGCCGCAGCCTGACTGCCATGCAATATGACCAGACCACGACCTTTGCCGCCAAGCTCAAGAAAGTCTTCGAAGCCCCGGGCATGGCCCAACCGCTCAAGCAGGCGATCGACGCGCTACCAGTGGCGGACCGGGCCAAGGCTCGCGAGGCCTATACCCGGCTGATGGCTTTCGATGGCCGGCTCAGCCCAGGCTCCGCCGACGCGGCGATTTATGAACTGTTTCTGCAGGAAAGCATGAAGCAGATCTTCCTCGACGAACTGGGTCCGGACAGCAGCCCGGCGTGGAAAGCGCTGCTCGCCAACGGTCAGTTGTCCTACTCGGCCCAGGCCGATCACTTGCTCGGTCGCGAAGACAGCCCGTTCTGGGATGACGTGCGCACACCGCAGAAGGAAGACAAATCCGTGATCCTGGCCCGCAGCCTGGCAGCGGCCATCACTGCTGGCGACAGCCAGTTGGGCGGTGACCACAAGGCTTGGCAGTGGGGCAAGCTGCATCGCTACGAATGGAAGAACAGCAGCGGCCAAATCGTCCGCGGCCCCCTGCCCGCCGGCGGCGATGCCTCCACGCTCAACAGCTCGGCATTCGTCTGGGGCGAGAGTTTCAACACCACCCAGGCGCCGGCCATGCGGTTCATCGTCGACTTCGGCCAGCCCGAGCCGTTGATGATCCAGGGCGGCACCGGCCAGTCTGGCAACCCCGCCAGCCCGAACTACGTCAATGGCATTGATCCGTGGATCAAGGGGAACTATCAGAACCTGCCATTGCAGCCGCAGAACTTTGAGCGGGCGTACGGCAAGGCGCGCTTGACCCTGGTGCCCGGTAAGTAGGCTGTCCTGTGTGGCGAGGGAATTTATCCCCGCTGGGCTAAACCCCCTCGCCACATTTGTCCGCCCTGCCACCTGATCCTGCCGCACCAAACCCGATAGAACTTCTCCTCCCGCCCCCGCCTCTACCAGACAAGCCCATCTTCCCGGTGAATGCATGGATCTTGTCATTGCCCGCCCCGAAGGCCTGTACTGCCCGCCCGGAGATTTCTACATCGACCCCTGGCGCCCGGTGGAACATTCGGTCATCACCCACGCCCACGGCGATCACGCCCGTGGTGGCAACCAACACTACTTGGCAGCGGCCCCCGGCGAAGGCATTTTGCGTTCGCGATTGGGCCAGGACATCAACCTGCAAACCCTGGCCTACGGCGAGCGCTTGCTGCACCACGGCGTGAGCTTGAGTTTTCATCCTGCCGGCCACGTGCTGGGTTCGGCCCAGGTGCGCCTGGAATATAAAGGCGAGGTCTGGGTGGCGTCCGGGGACTACAAGGTCGAACCCGACGGCACCTGCGCGCCGTTCGAACCGGTGAAGTGTCATACGTTCATTACCGAATCCACCTTCGGCCTGCCGATCTATCGCTGGCAGCCTCAAGCGCAGGTCTTCGACGAAATCAATCAGTGGTGGCGCGGCAACATTGCCGTCGGCCGGGCCAGCGTGCTGTTCTGCTATTCCTTCGGCAAAGCCCAGCGGATTCTCCACGGAATTGACGCGAGCCTGGGTCCGATCCTGGCCCACGGTGCGGTAGAACCCCTGAACCGGGTCTATCGCGAGGCCGGGATCCGTTTGCCAGCGACGGTCTATGCCGGCGACATCAAAAAGAACGACCCGATCATGAACCAGGCGCTGATCATCGCTCCCCCCTCTGCCGGTGGGAGCACCTGGATGCGCCGTTTCGGTGACTACAGCGACGCCTTCGCCAGCGGCTGGATGCGCCTGCGGGGCACCCGTCGGCGACGCGGCGTGGATCGCGGCTTTGTGCTGTCCGACCACGCCGATTGGCCCGGCTTGCTCTGGGCCATCGAACAGACCGGCGCCGAGCGGGTGATGGTCACCCACGGTTCAGTGGGCGTACTGGTGCGCCATTTGTGCGAGCAAGGCCTGGATGCCCAAGGCTTCAGCACCGAATACGGTGACGATGAAGAAGACTCAGGCAGCGCCACCGACGAGGACGCGTCATGAAAGCCTTCGCCCAGTTGTATGCCGAACTGGACGCCACCACCTCCAGCAATGCCAAGCTCGCCGCCATGCAGGATTACTTCACCAAGGCCCCGCCCCAGGACGCAGCGTGGGCCGTGTATTTCCTGTCTGGAGGGCGCCCGCGACAACTGGTACCGGTCAAGACCTTGAGGGAACTGGCGGTGCAGATATCCGGGTTGTCGCTGTGGCTGTTCGAAGAAAGCTATCAAGCCGTGGGTGATCTGGCTGAAACCATCTCACTGGTCCTGCCAGAATCACCTCAGCGTTCCGACGAAGGCCTGGCGCTGTGGATCGAAGAGAAACTCCTGCCGCTGCGCGGTGAATCGCCCGAGGTGCTGGCGGTGCGGTTGCCGGCGTTGTGGGCGCAACTCGACCGAGCCAGCCTGATGCTGTGCATCAAACTCATCACCGGCAGTTTCCGCGTGGGCGTGTCCAAGTTGCTGGTCACGCGCGCGCTGGCGGCCATGGCCGGGCTGGACAGCAAACGGGTCGCCCAGCGGCTGGTGGGGTATACCGACCTGTCCCATCGTCCGACCGCTGCAGGCTACCTCAAGCTCATCGCTGCCGAATCCGCTGATGAGCACGCCCAGCGCGGCGGCCAGCCTTATCCGTTCTTCCTGGCTCATGCGTTATCGCAAGCGGTGGAGCAATTCGACACGACGCTGGGACCGGCCAGTGACTGGCAGGTGGAATGGAAGTGGGACGGAATCCGCGCCCAGGTGGTCAAGCGCGATGGCCATTTGTGGGTCTGGTCCCGGGGCGAAGAGCTGGTCACCGAGCGCTTCCCCGAATTGCACAGCCTGGCGCAGGCGTTGCCCGACGGCACGGTGATCGACGGCGAAATCGTGGTATGGAAAGCCGCGCCGCCATCCACCGCGGATGCCTTCGATCCGGATACGCCGCTGGAACCGAGGGTGCAGCCCTTTGCCCTGCTGCAACAACGCATCGGCCGCAAAACCCTGGGCAAGAAAGTCCTCGAAGACGCCCCCGTGGTGGTGATGGCCTACGACCTGCTGGAATGGCAAGGCGAGGACTGGCGCAGTCGTGTGCAGACCGAGCGCCGCGAACAACTGCAGACCCTGATTGCCCACTGCCGCAGCGCGGTGCTGCTGCCCTCCCCGATCATCACCGGCAAGGATTGGTTCGACCTCGCCCGGCAGCGCGAAGCGTCCCGCAGCCTCGGCGTCGAAGGCATGATGCTCAAGGCCCGCGACGCGCTGTACGGCGTTGGCCGGACCAAGGACATGGGCGTGTGGTGGAAGTGGAAGATCGACCCGTTCAGTGTCGACGCGGTACTGATCTATGCGCAACGCGGGCACGGCCGCCGCGCCAGCTTGTACAGCGACTACACCTTCGCCGTCTGGGACAACCCGCCGGGCAGCCGTGAACGCACACTGGTGCCGTTCGCCAAGGCGTATTCGGGGCTGACCGATGACCAAATGCGTCAGGTCGACAGCATCGTGCGCAAGACCACCGTGGAAAAGTTCGGCCCGGTGAGCAGCGTCACGCCGACCCTGGTTTTTGAGCTGGGCTTCGAAGGTATAGCCTTGTCCAAACGCCACAAGAGCGGGATCGCCGTGCGCTTCCCGCGGATGCTGCGCTGGCGCCAGGACAAAAGCGTCGAGGAGGCTGACACGCTGGCGACGCTTCAGGATCTGTTGAAAGGTTGACCGTTCTCCTCCGAACAGGGCCAGCGTCGGCCCGTGTCATGACGCCCTCCACATCAAGGCGAAAATACTTTCACCCGGTACTTCAAAACGTATGCGTCCATCCCGGCACTGGACAGGGGCATCGCGCTGGCGGCTATCAGGACCGAAAAGGGCGAGGGATGGGCAGGCAGTGCCTGCGCCCTGCAGGCTGATCCGTTGCAGACGGTCGCCCTTGTTTACCCCCAGCACGCTGCGTTCGTTGCCGCGGGCCATCGCCAGGGCATCGACCTCGAACGCGCTGTTGTCCATACGCAGAACCTGATCGAGCCAGTGCGACTGGATGAATTGCTGCGCCAAGCCTACCGGTTTGAGCTCGAAGCGATCGGGTCCTGGCAGGCGGATCATGCCTTTGAGGTGGTGCGGATCGTCAGCGGCCTGAAACCAGTTGAGCACGTCGAGCAAACCATCCTGGGCTGAGTTGATCGCAACCGAGGCCCACCAGAGCGATGCGAAGTGCGTCTCCTGTTCGTAGGGGCTCACGCTTGAGCCACTGGAGATATTGGTCTGGTCCAGCAACAACGCCTTGCGTGGCCGGCCATCGGCTTGCAGGCCGACGACTTCGGCGGCCCGGCGCACGGAGTCGCGGTAGACCCGCGTGGCCAGCAGGTCGCGAATCATCCACTCGTGCCAGGCCAAGGCATCGATTTGTGCTGCCGATTCGTCGAGCATCCGCCGAGCCCAGTCGATGCCACGGTGCTGGGCGCCTCGTCGCGTAAACGGTCCATTGACGAAACGCGAGCTGGCGGGCATGGCGATGCGCACGCCGGCCTCCCGCGCCCCCGGGTAGTCGAGCACCTGGCGATACATGGCGTCGAAGAAGTGCTTGTACGTCGCATAGTCGGGATAGTTGTAATTGGGTTCGTCGGCAAACGAGAGGTAGTGCGTGCCGCTACCCAGGGCTACGGTGGCCGCCAGCCAGGCGTTCAGGCCGGCGTTGCTCTGGCTGTTGGCCTTCAGGTCGGCCTTACGCCCAGTGGCGGCCAGCAAGGTGATGTTCGTATCAATGCCACCGCGTTCCAGATAAAAACGTCTGAAGGCATCTTCGTAATGGGGGTCAGCGGCCATGATGTCGACGGCGCTGTAAAAGCTGCCCGCACGGGGCTTGAGCGCGTCGAGCGCGCTGTAGCTTGCCGGCGGTGGAAGCAGGTAGGGCAAGGCCAAGCCCAGGCGCGGCGTGGGGCCCAGCATGTCGGGGTGCAGGGCCAGTTCGGTGCGGCCGCTGTCCTGCCGCAGCGGCTGCAGGTGCTGCGGGCGCTGGGCGAACAGGTTGGCGGTGCCGTCCAGCCAGAAGGCCGCTTTACCTCTACCTTGCAGGCGCAGGCGCCAGTCTTGATCCCTATCGCTGACGGGTAAGGCAACCTGGTCGAACTTCGGGTACTCCTGGTAGGGCTTGAGCCTCAGTTCGACTGTTTTGCCATCGCCCAGGCGCTCGGCATTCAGAGCCCTGACGCCGCCGAAATACTTGCCTGCCAAGATCGCCTGCTCGCCACCGCGGACCTTGAAATACAACTCGACGTTGGCGGCGGTCTCGACGCTGAAGTGCACTTTCGTCGGCGCGAACAGGGCGACGGTCTTGTCGTCGTGCTCGAAGCGATAGCGCCTGAAGCTATAGCCCGGGACTTCGACACGGTAACTGGCGGCGCTGGCGGGCAATGCCCAGTCTTGTTTGCCGCTCCCTTCGCTGGCGGGAATAAAACGCTCGTCGCGCAGTTGCCCCTGGCCGTCGAGCAAGTAGATGCGTTCTTCATTAGCGTCGGTTTGCCAGGCCGGCACCCAACTGACGCGCAAGGTGTCGTCGCGCCCTGCCTGCAAATAGAGGCTGCCGTCACGCACATCGCCCCAGCGCATTGGCGCGGCCTGGGCCAGGCTGCTGAACGCCAGCGTTAATATCACGGCGATGCGTTTCATAATGTCCTTTTCACCATCTAACTGAGGCGCGTTGGCGCTCTGCCATCATCGTTCTATACAGTAGTCGCTGTGTAACAGGCGTGAGAAAAATAGTGTGAATCGTCGATGAACGGCATTTGAAGATATGTATTCAGATGGCGTTTTATGCGCTTCTAAAAAAACTATTGATGTCCCGCCCACTAGCAGTTTTTCTGACGCCGTAATTGCGTCATCAGGGTATCTATCACGACAATAAAAAACCGACTTGCTCTTTTAAAGAGCAATGCTAACGTGACATCAGAGCCCACTATTTATTTAAGTGTCTTAAACCGTCCAGATCCTGCGCCAGGCCCTTCATGCAACAGTGACGGGGATACCCTCATTCAGGGAGTGGGCAGCCGCCCTCCCAGGGTGCTGCCCCAATGACGTGGCGACCGGAGTGAAACCCAAGACGTGCCAATCGTACAAGCAAGGGAGCCTGACATGCGCGCAGAGCAGCGGTTTCATTCACTGGACAGTTTCAGGGGATTGATGGCCATTTCAGTAATGCTCTATCACTTGCGCGTCAGCGGTAGTTTCACCGAATGGTTGTTATTCCGTCACGCTGAAGTATTTGTATCTTTCTTTTTTGTATTGAGTGGCTTTGTATTGACGCACGCCTATGGCAGCTCGGTAAAATTTAACTTTAGAAAGTTCTTCATTTCACGAACCTTCCGCTTGCTTCCCTTGCACCTCTTTATGTTGGGCGTCTTTATACTGTTAGAGTGCGGTCGATATTGGGCTGCGCAAAAAGGCATGGACTTCAACAATGCGCCATTCTCAGGAAAGTTCGCCCCTTCTGAAATCCTGCCGAATGCACTGCTGTTGCAATCCTGGACGCATTTGACTAACCCACTGTCATTCAACTATCCGTCCTGGAGCATCAGTATCGAGTATTACACCTACATGATCTTCGCCCTGATCGTGTGTATCGCTTTCGGCATCAGGACATGGATATGGGCGACGGTGATGCTCCTGGCCTTGGCGCTGATGTATGCCGGTAATACCTTCTTCACCATCGAGTCGCTGCGCGGCCTCGCTTACTTTTTCACTGGCTGTCTGGCTTACGCCGTGTACCTGAGGCTCCCTCAGCCCAGCCGGGCCCAGACCTGGTTATTGAGCACGCTTGAAGTGGCGGCTGTGACAGTGGCGCTGATTTTCGTGATCAACGATTTTGCAGGCAAGCAGTTGTGGGCCAGTCCGTTGTTCGCTGTCATCGTTGTGATATTCGCCTTTGATCGTGGCGCCGTGTCGCGGCTGTTGGCGGGCCGTGGCTTCGGTTTTCTCGGCAAGTTGTCTTATTCCATCTACCTGACCCACGCGGCCGTTCTGTTTTGCGTAGTGTCGGCATTCATGGTGGCGAAGAAAATCGTTGGCGTTGACATTGCACCGGTGATCGACGGGACTCGCTACCTGGACCTCGGTAATGTACTGCTCAACAACCTCATCGCTTTGCTGGTAACGGGATCGGTAGTCCTGGTGTCGATGTTCACCTACCGATATGTCGAAATGACCGGGCAATCCCTTGGCCGAGCGCTTAGCAACACCCCCTCGCACAGCGGTCCGGTATTGAGGCCTGATACCGAGGCGTGAAAAAACAGCAGCGTCCGCGCCATCCTGGTGCATCTTTTAATGCCTGCTCATCCCCGCGCACCATCACGTCCCGCTGGCTGCCGCCAAAGTTTTTAAAACGCTTGTTCGGCACTCTGGTTCGGAAATTGCTACCTTTATGCCGTCATACCGTTCTCGCCTTCACCGGTAACAATACTTACGCGCCACAAGCGCTCATATTGGTTTTAGGGATTGAATAATGAAAAAAGCACTGCTGACCCTTTCTGCACTGGCGTTGTGCATGGCCGCCGGCGTCGCCACGGCCAAGGAATACAAGGAACTGCGTTTTGGTGTCGACCCGTCCTATGCCCCGTTTGAATCCAAGGCCGCCGACGGTAGCCTGGTAGGTTTCGATATCGACCTGGGCAATGCAATCTGCGAAGAATTGAAGGTCAAGTGCCGCTGGGTCGAAAGCGATTTCGACGGCATGATCCCTGGCCTGAAGGCCAATAAGTTCGACGGCGTGATCTCGTCCATGACCGTGACCCCGGCCCGGGAAAAAGTCATCGACTTCTCCAACGAGCTGTTCTCCGGCCCGACCTCGTATGTGTTCAAGAAGGGTTCCGGCCTGAGCGAAGATGTCGCGTCCCTCAAAGGCAAGACCGTCGGTTACGAGCAAGGCACCATCCAGGAAACCTATGCCAAAACCGTACTGGACAAGGCTGGGGTCAAGACCCAGGCCTACCAGAACCAGGACCAGGTTTATGCCGACCTGACCTCCGGCCGCCTCGATGCGTCGATCCAGGACATGCTGCAGGCCGAACTGGGCTTCTTGAAATCGCCAAAAGGTGGTGACTATGAAGTCAGCAAACCCGTGGACAGCGAACTGCTGCCTTCCAAGACCGCCATCGGTATCAAGAAAGGTAACAAAGAGCTGAAGGCTCTTTTGGATAAAGGTATCAAAGCGTTACACGAAGACGGCAAGTACGCCGAGATCCAGAAGAAACACTTTGGCGATCTGAATCTGTACAGCGGCAAATAATGCGCAGCGCCCATCCGGCCTCGGATGGGCGCTTTTTTTCTGCCAAAGGCCTCTTCCATGTTCGAACAACTCCTACAAAATCTGGGGCTCAGCGCCTTCAGCCTGCAGGGCTTCGGCCCGCTGCTGATGCAGGGCACCTGGATGACCATCAAGCTGGCGGTCCTGTCTTTGTTACTGAGCGTTTTGCTCGGCCTGCTGGGGGCCAGCGCCAAGCTGTCCAGCGTCAAACTGCTGCGTATCCCGGCCCAGCTCTACACCACGCTGATTCGCGGCGTGCCGGACCTGGTGCTGATGCTGCTGATCTTCTACAGCCTGCAAACCTGGCTGACCTCTTTTACCGACTTCATGGAATGGGAATACATCGAGATCAACCCATTCGGCGCCGGGGTCATCACCCTGGGCTTCATTTATGGCGCGTACTTCACCGAGACCTTTCGCGGGGCGATTCTCGCGGTGCCCCGGGGTCAGGTCGAAGCCGCCACGGCGTATGGCCTCAAGCGTGGCCAGCGTTTCCGGTTCGTGGTGTTTCCGCAAATGATGCGCTTTGCCCTGCCGGGCATCGGCAATAACTGGATGGTGATGCTCAAGGCCACCGCGCTGGTGTCGATCATCGGCCTGGCCGATTTGGTCAAGGCCGCCCAGGATGCCGGCAAAAGCACCTACCAACTGTTTTACTTCCTCGTGCTCGCGGCGCTGATCTATCTGCTGATCACCAGCGCGTCCAATGTCGTGCTGCGCTGGCTTGAACGCCGTTACGCCGCCGGTGCACGGGAGGCGGTGCGATGATCGAACTTCTTCAGGAATACTGGCGACCGTTCCTCTACAGCGACGGCAATCACATCACTGGCCTGGCCATGACGATGTGGCTGCTCAGCGCCTCGCTGCTGATCGGCTTCGTGATCTCGATCCCGCTGTCCATCGCCCGGGTCTCCCCCAAAGTCTACGTACGCTGGCCAGTGCAGTTCTACACGTACCTGTTCCGCGGCACGCCGCTCTACATACAGCTATTGATCTGCTACACCGGCATCTACAGCCTCGAAGCCGTGCGCGCCCAGCCCCTGCTCGACAGCTTCTTTCGCGATGCGATGAACTGCACGATCCTGGCCTTCGCCCTGAACACCTGCGCCTACACCACGGAAATCTTCGCCGGGGCGATTCGCAGCATGAACCATGGCGAAGTCGAAGCGGCCAAGGCTTATGGCTTGACGGGCTGGAAGCTGTACGCGTACGTGATCATGCCGTCGGCGTTGCGACGTTCGCTGCCGTACTACAGCAACGAAGTCATCCTGATGTTGCACTCGACGACCGTGGCGTTCACCGCTACCGTTCCAGACGTGCTCAAAGTCGCCCGGGACGCCAACTCGGCCACCTTCCTGACCTTCCAGTCGTTCGGTATCGCCGCGTTGATCTACCTGACCGTGACCTTTGCACTGGTGGGCCTTTTCCGCCTCGCCGAACGCCGCTGGCTGGCCTTTCTCGGGCCGACTCACTAGGGCTTCTGTTCCAGGACATACACGCAAATGCGCCACCAGATTCATGACCTGCTGGCCCCACTGCCGGGGACCGCACGCAAGATCCACAGCTTTCACTTCGGCCCGGAAGAAGCCGTCGGCAAAATCTACATC
This sequence comes from Pseudomonas sp. P105, assembly GCF_032614175.1. Taxonomy (NCBI): domain Bacteria; kingdom Pseudomonadati; phylum Pseudomonadota; class Gammaproteobacteria; order Pseudomonadales; family Pseudomonadaceae; genus Pseudomonas; species Pseudomonas sp. P105. The sequence goes on along the minus strand of NZ_CP126693.1, from coordinate 1,345,480 downwards.
CAGTCGTCCCTGCACGCTGATGAGTTGCCCGGCATGCTGGTGGCCTGGCACCTCAAGCAGCGTCTGGCCGAGCTTGAGGCATCCGGTCACCTGCGGCACGAAATCGTGCTGGTGCCCGTGGCCAACCCCATCGGCCTGGAACAAGTGCTGATGGACGTGCCGCTGGGCCGCTACGAAATGGAGAGCGGGCAGAATTTCAACCGCCGGTTCGTCGACCTGAGCGAAGAGATCGGCAACCAGATCGAAGGCCAGCTCACGGATGATCCACAGCACAACCTGATGCTGATCCGCGAACACCTGCGCGACGCCCTCGCCCGCCAGACCGCCAGCACGCAATTGCAATCCCAGCGCCTGGTTCTGCAACGGCTGGCCTGCGACGCCGACATGGTGCTGGACCTGCATTGTGATTTCGAAGCGGTCGCTCATCTCTACACCACCCCCGAAGCCTGGCCTCAGGTCGAGCCGCTGGCCCGCTACATCGGCGCCGAAGCGAGCCTGCTGGCAACGGATTCGGGCGGTCAGTCGTTCGATGAATGCTTCACCCTGCTCTGGTGGCAACTCAAGGAGCGCTTCGGCGAACAATTCGAGATTCCCCTGGGCAGTTTTTCGGTCACCGTCGAACTGCGCGGCCAGGGCGACGTCACCCACGACCTGGCGAGTCTCGACTGCCAGGCCCTGATCGAATACCTGATCCGCTTCGGTGCCATTGACGGCGAACCGATGCCCTTGCCCGACCTGCCCTACCCGGCTACGCCGCTGGCCGGCGTGGAGCCGGTGGCGACACCGGTCGGCGGCCTGCTGGTCTACAGCGCCGTGCCCGGGGAGTACCTGGAGGCGGGGCAACTGGTGGCGCAAATCATCGACCCCATCAACGACACCGTCACCCCCGTTCATTGCTGCAATGCCGGGCTGCTGTACGCCCGCTCGCTGCGTCGCATGGCCACTGCCGGCATGGTGATCGCCCATGTCGCCGGCGCCGAAGCCTACCGCAGCGGCTACCTACTTTCGCCTTGAGGATGCATGCCCCATGTACAAACTGACCATCGAAGGCCTGCATAAGAGCTATGGCGAACATCAGGTGCTCAAAGGCGTTTCGCTCAAGGCCAGGACCGGCGACGTCATCAGCCTGATCGGCGCCAGCGGCTCGGGCAAAAGTACCTTTTTGCGCTGCATCAACTTTCTGGAACAACCCAACGACGGCGCAATGAGCCTGGACGGCCAGGCGATCCGCATGATCAACGACCGCCACGGCATGCGCGTGGCCGACGAAAAGGAACTGCAGCGCCTGCGCACCCGCCTGGCCATGGTTTTCCAGCACTTCAACCTGTGGAGCCACATGAGCGTACTGGAAAACATCACCATGGCGCCGCGCCGGGTGTTGGGCGTCAGTCAGCAGGAAGCCGAAGACCGTGCCCGTCGTTATCTCGACAAGGTCGGCCTGCCGGCGCGAGTGGCCGAACAGTACCCGGCGTTCCTCTCCGGTGGTCAGCAACAGCGCGTGGCCATCGCCCGCGCACTGGCGATGGAGCCGGAGGTGATGCTGTTCGACGAACCCACCTCGGCCCTTGACCCGGAGTTGGTGGGAGAAGTCTTGAAGGTGATTCAGGGCCTGGCCGAAGAAGGCCGGACCATGATCATGGTGACCCACGAAATGAGCTTCGCTCGCAAGGTGTCTGATCAGGTGCTGTTTCTGCACCAGGGCCTGGTGGAAGAAGAAGGCGCGCCGGAAGACGTGCTGGGCAATCCCAAAAGCGAGCGGCTCCAGCAGTTTCTCAGTGGCAACCTGAAATAAACCCGACAAACCTGAAAGACTGCTTCTGTGGCGAGGGAGCTTGCTCCCGCTGGGCTGCGAAGCAGCCCCCAGGCGCTGGATGACACACTGCTGGGGACGCTGCGCGTCCAGCGGGAGCAAGCTCCCTCGCCACAAAAGCGCCCTCGCCACGATTTTCTTCATTAAACCTTTCATCCCTCACCGCGGTCACTGAAAGAGGACTTTCAGGGCGCACGCGGCGGGTATGGCGACATCCAACAACTACGCAAACCAGTGGTTCAGCGCCCGCGGCTGGAAGCCGTTCGCCTTTCAAAAACAAGTATGGGCTGCCGTCAAACGCGGCGAATCCGGGCTGTTGCACGCCAACACCGGGGCCGGCAAGACCTACGCCGTGTGGTTCGCGGCGCTCAACCGGTTCGCCCGCTCGGCGCCACCGCCGGATAAACCCCGTAAACGCAAACCAGTGACCGAACCGCTGACGGTCCTGTGGATCACGCCGATGCGCGCGCTGGCCGCCGATACAGGCAAAGCCCTCGAGACACCACTGGCAGAGCTGCAGATTCCATGGAGCGTCGGCCTGCGCACCGGCGACACCAGCGCCAGCGAACGCGCCCGCCAGGGTCGGCGTCTGCCCACCGCGCTGATCACCACGCCCGAAAGCCTGACCCTGATGCTCGCCCGTGCCGATGCGCAAACGGCCACTTCGACGCTGCGCATGGTCGTGGTGGATGAATGGCACGAGTTGCTCGGCAACAAACGGGGGGTGCAGTTGCAATTGGCATTGGCGCGCTTGCGGCGCTGGCATCCCCAACTCATCGTCTGGGGTGTGTCCGCCACCTTGGGTAACCAGGCCCACGCCGAACAGGTATTAATCCCGCAAGGCAATGGCATCAGCGTGCAGGGGGCCAACGGCAAGGCGCTACGGGTCGATACGCTGCTCCCCCCGGCCCTCGAACGTTTTCCGTGGGCCGGCCACATCGGCCTGAAGATGCTGCCCCAGGTCATTGCTGAAATAGACGCCAGCAGCAGTTGCCTGGTTTTCACCAACACCCGGGCGCAATCGGAAATCTGGTATCAGGCCATTCTCCAAGCCAGGCCGGACTGGGCCGGGCTGATCGCGCTGCATCACAGTTCATTGTCCCGGGAAACTCGCGACTGGGTAGAGCAGGCCCTCAAGGACGGGCAGCTCAAGGCGGTGGTCTGCACCTCCAGCCTGGATCTGGGGGTGGACTTCTTGCCAGTCGAACGGGTCCTGCAGATTGGCTCGGCCAAAGGCGTGGCGCGGCTGATGCAGCGCGCCGGGCGTTCTGGTCATGCGCCGGGGCGGACCTCGCGGGTCACGCTGGTGCCGACCCACAGCCTGGAGCTGATCGAAGCCGCCGCCGCACAAGACGCCGTGGCTCAGCGGCGCATCGAACCCCGGGAATCGCCCCACAAGCCGCTGGATGTATTGGTCCAGCATCTGGTCAGCATGGCCCTGGGCGGCGGTTTCCTGCCTGACGAGCTGTTTGAGGAAGTGCGCGGCGCCTGGGCCTATCGGGACCTCAACGAAGCCGAATGGGCCTGGGCCCTGGCCTTCGTGCGCCATGGTGGGCTGTCATTGACCGCCTATCCCGACTACCGGCGGGTCGAGCCGGACGAACACGGCGTGTGGCGAGTCCCCGATGCGCGACTGGCCCGACGACATCGCATGAGCATCGGCACCATCGTCAGCGACGCCAGCCTGCAATTGAAGTTCTGGAGCAAAGGCGGTGGCGGCAAGACCTTGGGCAGCGTGGAAGAAGGCTTCATCGCTCGCTTGCGGCCTGGAGATGGTTTTCTGTTTGCCGGACGCTTGCTGGAATTGGTCCGCGTCGAAGACATGACCGCCTACGTGCGACGCAGCCAGGCCAAAAAAGCCGCCGTGCCGCGCTGGAACGGCGGGCGGATGCCGCTTTCCAGCGAGCTGGCCGGCGCCGTCGTGGCCCGTCTGAGCGAGGCCGCCACGGGCCGCTTCGAGGGCCCGGAGATGAGCGCCGTGCAGCCCTTGTTATCGATCCAACAACGCTGGTCCGGTTTACCCACGCAAGAAACATTGTTGGCCGAGCGCCTCAAATCCCGCGAGGGCTGGCATTTGTTTCTGTATCCCTTTGCCGGGCGCCAGGTTCATCTGGGGTTGGCGAGCCTGCTGGCCTGGCGCGTCAGCCGACAACAGCCGGTGACGTTTTCCATCGCGGTGAACGATTACGGCCTGGAACTGCTCAGTGCCACGGCACTGGACTGGACGCAGCACCTGGGGCCGGAACTCCTGAGCGTCGACAACCTGCTGGCCGATGTGCTGGCGAGCCTGAACGCCGGAGAGCTGGCGCTTCGACGCTTTCGCGAAATCGCGCGGATCGCCGGACTGGTATTTGCCGGCTATCCCGGCGCGCCAAAAAGTACCCGTCAAGTCCAGGCGTCCAGCGGGTTGTTCTTTCAGGTGTTCAAGCAATACGACGCCGACAACCTCTTGCTGGCCCAGGCCGGGGAAGAAGTCCTGCGTGAAGAATTGGATATACGCCGACTGGAGCAGACCTTGGAACGCCTCAATACCTTGAAACTCGACCTGCATGCCATTAAACGGCCCACCCCACTGGGATTCCCCTTGCTGGTGGAGCGATTCAGGGAAAGCATGAGTTCGGAGAAGCTCGCTGATCGCATCCGGCGGATGGTCAGCGAACTGGAAACGACCGCTGATCGTGGTGACGCCTGATGCCGGCGCCCTATCCCGTCAGCCTGGCCGGCGAAGAACTCTGGTTATTGCCGGAAAAAGCCCTGTACTGGCCTGCCCAGCAAACCCTGATGGTCGCCGATGTGCATTTCGGCAAGGCCGCTGCTTATCGCAGCCTTGGCCAACCGGTGCCCCATGGTACGACGGCCAGCAACATCGCCGTGCTGGACGGGCTACTGGCGAGCCTGCCATGTCGCCAGCTGATCTTCCTAGGCGACTTTCTCCACGGTCCAGGTTCCCATGCCCCAGGCACCTTGAAGGCCCTTTGTAGCTGGCGTGAACGACATCAGCACCTGGCCATGACGCTGATTCGCGGCAATCACGACAAACGTGCCGGCGACCCGCCGCCAGCGCTGAACATCCGGGTCGTGCCGGAGCCTTTGTTGCTCGGACCTTTCGCCGTACAACATGAGCCCGATCCGCATCCCAGCCGCCACGTCCTGGCGGGCCATGTCCATCCCGTCTACCACCTGAGCGGCAAAGGACGGCAACGGCTGCGCCTGGCCTGCTTCCGGCTCGCCAGCGACATCAGCCTGCTACCGGCCTTTGGCGCATTCACAGGGGGTCATCGGGTCGAACAGGACAATGACTGCAGGATATTTGTCATTGGGGATAACGAAATATGGCCGATCAGCTGACAGCGTGAAGCTGCAAGCTGCAAGCTGCAAGCTGCAAGCGTGCAGGCAAGCAACGTGCCCACTTGCAGCTTGCCGCTGGTAGCTTCTAACTGAGGTCAGGCAACAGGCGCAGGAGGCGGCTCATCCGGCAGGGTGGGTTCACCGGGTTCGCTGGGTTCGAGGGGCTGTTCGTTGGGGGTATCGGGATCAGGCTGGCCTGGAATACCGCCCGCCGCTTCGGCAGGGTGGGCCAGCAATGACCAAGCCATGACACCGATCTGATTGGGCTCAAGCTTTGCCAGTTCGGCACTGATTCGCGGATCGATCTTCATAGAGCAACTCCTGGGCGAAGGCCCGCTGCGCTGAGGCAAAAAAAAACGGGCAGTACACCCCATAGAGTGCCTGCCCGCCCAGGAATTCAAACTGTTCGTCAGAATCAGGTACGCGGTAGCGTTACGCCGCGCTGGCCCTGATATTTACCACCACGATCCTTGTAGGACACTTCACATTCCTCATCGGACTCGAGGAACAACATCTGCGCCACACCCTCGTTGGCATAGATTTTTGCCGGCAAGGTCGTGGTGTTGGAGAACTCCAGGGTCACATGGCCTTCCCACTCAGGCTCCAGCGGCGTGACGTTGACGATGATGCCGCAGCGCGCGTACGTGCTTTTACCCAGGCAGATGGTCAGCACGTTGCGCGGGATACGGAAATACTCGACGGTGCGTGCCAGGGCAAATGAGTTCGGTGGAATGATGCAGACGTCGCTCTTGACGTCGACGAAGCTCTTCTCGTCGAAGTTCTTCGGGTCCACGGTGGCCGAGTTGATGTTGGTGAACACCTTGAATTCATCGGCGCAGCGCACATCGTAGCCGTAGCTGGAGACGCCGAAGGAAATCAGCCGATCGGCGCCTTCGCCACGCATCTGGCGCTCGACGAAGGGCTCGATCATGCCGTGCTCTTGCGCCATGCGGCGAATCCACTTGTCCGATTTGATGCTCATGGCGGTTTCCTGAAATAGCGAGGTGGAAAAAATACGTCCGGCATCTTACCGGGGCGCGAGGCCGGGTTCAAAGTGCGGGACGTAAATCTCGCCGATCCACCTTGATTTCCTGGTCCTGACGGCAATACCGCTGGCCGTCAGTCACCAAAACCGAGAAACCTTCGCAAAGACCATTGGCACATTCAGGAAAAAGGGTTAAGGTGACGTCACTGTGTTGCTTGTGTCACTGAGAATCTCTACACGATATGTTGAATTTCGATCCAACCATCTACAAGAATTTTTCCTGCTCTTTGCACTCAGTCTCGGCCAGGGTTCTTCCTGAGTCGCAGTTATCTTTGTTCAAGGAGTTACACCATGTCTAATCGCCAAACTGGTACCGTTAAGTGGTTCAACGATGAAAAAGGCTTCGGCTTCATCACTCCACAATCCGGTGACGACCTGTTTGTTCACTTCAAAGCAATCCAATCCGACGGCTTCAAAAGCCTGAAAGAAGGCCAACAGGTTTCTTTCATCGCTACCCGCGGTCAGAAAGGCATGCAAGCTGAAGAAGTTCAAGTTATCTAACTTGTCCTTGCTTTAGTAAAAAGCCCCGCCCTCAAAAGCGGGGCTTTTTTGTGCCTGTGTGTTTTTGCCCATGCACAAAAAAATGTGGGAGCGAGCCTGCTCGCGATAGCGGCGTGTCAGTCAACGTTGATGTTGCTGATCCGCCGCTATCGCGAGCAAGCTCGCTCCCACACGGGTTGGTTGCTAGCCCGGGATTACCAGGTCACGCCAAACCCGGCGGTGTAGCGCGTCTTGCTCAAGTCGCTGTCTTCGGTGCCCTCAATGACATCTTTCTCGGCCTTGAGGTTGAGCGAAGCCCAGTCGGTAACTTTGTAGCGCAGCCCCACCTCGGCGTCGTAGGCATATTCGGCAACACTGGACAGCGGCTTGCCGACTTCGCCATTGGTGAAGAACTCGACGCGCTTGCCAATCAGGTAGCGGTTGTAGTCCCACTTCATGGCGATGGAATAGAAGTTGTCGGTGCCACCATCGCGGTATTCGTAATCGGTGCGGTTGAACAGCGAACCCAACGAGAAAGCCCCCAGTTCGTCATCCCAGAACTGATAGCCCGGACCGGTACCCACCACGCGCTGGCGAGCCAGCTCTTCGACTTTGTCGCGCTTGTAATTCAGGCGCCCTTGCCAGAACCACTTTTCCGTCAGGAAGCGGTCGAGGGAATACTCCATGGCCCAGTTGTCGGTGGAAACCACGTCATCCTGGAATTCACGGTTGTATTCGCCTTCAGCGGTATGCCGCCATCTGCCGTGGCGTGCCGATGTCTTGAAATCGATGTCGTAATCATCGGTATCGTTTTCCGCGCGCTGATAATCCAGGGCAGCATCGATATTGCCCTTCCACACCAGATCCTCGACCACCGGTTTGGGTTTGAGGATTTGCTGGATACTGGCCAACTCGACGGTTTTGGGTCCGTCGCCGTTGGCCAGGGTCACCTTGCCGTCCTCGGCAGCCTGCAGCGCCTTGGCTTTTTCGCCGGTGTAGGCATCCTGCTTGACCAGCAATTGCTGGTCGCTCTCAAGGGTCTTGACCTGTTTCCAGTCGATGGGAATCGCGCCGGCGTAATCGGTCTGGATCAGCAACTTGCCGCCATCGAAAACGGTGATCTTGCCGCTGAGCTTGTCGCCGTTCTTCAACCAAACGGTATCGGCAAGCAATGGCATGGAGGCGCTGGTGACAGCTAGGCATAGCAGGGTTCTAGACAACATAAGCGTATAAAGAGCTCAAGTTTGCGGTAAAAAGGCGGCATTATCCCCCGGGACGACACCTTAGCAAGGACTGACCGAAGTATTTGTAATGAGTTCATTTCTCAACCAGCCTTGTGGGATTTAATCTACAAACGGCAATACGCCCTTGCCCAGGACACCTGAACGTGACTGATGCTCCCGCGGCCCCCGAGAACGCCGCCCAGATCCGCCGCACCACCCTGTACCTGACCCTGGCACAAGTGCCGGCCGGCAAGGTCGTGACCTATGGTCAGCTCGCCGAGATGGCCGGTCTGGGCCGAGCGGCGCGCTGGGTAGGGCGTACCCTCAGTCAGTTGCCGAACGACACAAAGCTGCCATGGCATCGAGTATTGGCTGCCGGCGGTCGGATCAGCCTGCCGGCCGGCAGCGCTTCAGGGGATGAACAACGCGCGCGCCTGCGCACGGAAGGGGTGAGTGTCCTGAATAATCGTGTTGATATTCAGCGCCATGGCTGGCGCCCGGTAGAGCACAGCGGTTAGAGTGCGCGCTTTGTTTTCGCAATTTTTGAGGCAGACTCCAGCCCATGCCCCGTAAAACCTGGCGCGCCGCCCTCGCCGCCTATGCCAGTCCCTCGACGCTCGTGCTGTTGCTGCTTGGCTTCGCCGCCGGCCTGCCCTACATGCTGGTGTTTTCCACGCTTTCGGTCTGGTTGCGCGAAGCTGGCGTGGCCCGCGAGACTATTGGCTACGCGAGCCTCATCGGCCTGGCCTATGCCTTTAAATGGGTCTGGTCGCCCCTGCTCGACCAATGGCGCCTGCCGCTGCTGGGCAAACTCGGCCGTCGGCGTTCATGGTTGGTGCTCTCCCAGGCTCTGGTGATCCTCGGCCTGATCGGCATGGGCTTCTGCGACCCGCAAAAGCACCTGTCATGGTTGATCGCCATCGCCGTGATCGTGGCTTTCGCGTCGGCCACCCAGGACATTGCCGTCGATGCCTATCGCCTGGAGATCGCCGACGACACCCGCCAGGCGGCCCTCGCCGCCAGCTACATGTCCGGGTACCGGATCGCGGCATTGCTGGCCACCGCGGGCGCACTGTTCTTCGCCGAAGGGTTCGGCTCCACCGGTTTCAGTTATAAGCACTCGGCCTGGGCAGGCACCTATCTGTTGTTCGGCGTGCTGATGGTCCCTGCGCTGCTCACCTCGCTATTCATGCGCGAACCGCCGGTGCCGCTACGCACCCAGCTGCAGGCCGGTCGCTATAGCTTCGTCCACCAGTTGGCCTCGGTGTTCGTACTCATCGTGCTGCTGGTGTCGGTACCGGCGATGTTCACCCAGCTCTATAACACCGACTTTGCCAGTGTCCTGTTCGAAGGCGTCAGCCTGCTGGACCTGCTGCTCGAAGACCGCGCCTTCCTGCGGGCCATCCTCTATATCACCCTGACCGCCCTGTGCCTGTCGGCCATGGGGCGTCGCGGGCTGGCACCGGTGCTGACACCGGTCAACGATTTCATCCTGCGTTACCGCTGGCAGGCCCTGTTGCTGCTTGGGCTGATTGCCACCTACCGGATGTCCGACACGGTCATGGGCGTCATGGCCAACGTGTTCTACATCGACCAAGGCTTCACCAAGGACCAGATCGCCAGCGTCAGCAAGATTTTCGGGCTGATCATGACGCTCGTCGGCGCCGGCATGGGCGGCTTGTTGATCGTGCGTTTCGGTATCCTGCCGATCCTGTTTATCGGCGGCGTTGCCTCCGCCGGCACCAATATCCTGTTTTTGATGCTCGCCGACATGGGCGCCAACCTGCAGATGCTGGTTGTCACCATCTCCCTGGACAACTTCAGCTCCGGCCTGGCCACTTCGGCGTTCGTCGCCTACTTGTCGAGCCTGACCAACCTGAAGTTCTCGGCTACCCAATACGCCCTGCTGAGTTCGATCATGCTGTTGCTGCCGCGCTTGATCGGCGGGTACTCAGGGGTGATGGTGGAGAAATTCGGCTATCACGACTTCTTCCTGATCACCGCCTTGCTGGGGGTTCCGACCCTGTTACTGATTGCCTTGCACTGGTATCAGGAAAACCGCCGCCAGGGTTCAGGCTCGGCTTCGGAGCCGGAGCCGACACCCACGCGACCTGCGCAAGAATCGTAGGAAACTTCCAGCAAGCGCCGGCGAAACCGGCGCTCATGCCTGGCGACCGGCCACGCGCCTGTACGCCAAGGCATCTCGCCCGTACAATGCTCCGTCACTTCTCGTCATCAGCAACCGACAACGGCCAACCATGCGCACCAGTCAATTTTTGCTCGCCACACAGAAAGAAACGCCTTCCGACGCCGTCGTGATCAGCCACCAGCTGATGCTGCGCGCCGGCCTGATCCGCAAACTCGCCTCGGGCCTGTACACCTGGCTGCCGATGGGTCTGCGTGTGATGCGCAAGGTAGAAGCCATCGTTCGCGAAGAAATGAACGCCGCCGGCTCTCTGGAAGTGTTGATGCCGGGCACCCAGCCGGCCGAACTGTGGCAGGAATCGGGGCGCTGGGAAGAGTACGGCCCGGAGTTGCTGCGTATCAAAGACCGTCACGGTCGTGACTTCTGCGCAGGCCCGACTCACGAAGAAGTGATCACCGATCTGATGCGCAACGAGTTGAGCAGCTACAAGCAGCTGCCTATCAACCTGTATCAGATCCAGACCAAATTCCGTGATGAAATCCGTCCACGCTTCGGCCTGATGCGCGGCCGCGAATTCATCATGAAGGACGCCTACTCGTTCCACACCGACCTGGCATCGCTGCAAGTCACCTACGACCGCATGCACCAGGCGTATTGCAACGTATTCACCCGCCTGGGCCTGAAATTCCGCCCGGTTGAAGCCGACAACGGTTCCATCGGTGGCGCCGGCTCCCACGAGTTCCACGTACTGGCCGAGTCCGGCGAAGACGACATCGTCTTCAGCAACGGCTCCGACTACGCCGCCAACATCGAGAAAGCCGAGGCCGTGCCACGGGAAACCTCCCGCCCTGCACCGACCGAAGAACTGCGCCTGGTGGACACGCCAAACGCCAAGACCATCGCTCAACTGGTGGAAGGCTACAACCTACCGATCGAACGCACCATCAAGACCCTGATCGTGCGCGCCGAAGAAGAAGGCAAGCTGATCGCCCTGATCATCCGCGGCGATCACGAGCTGAACGAAATCAAGGCCGGCAACCAGCCTGGTGTTGCCAGCCCCCTGGTCATGGCCACCGACGCCGAGCTGCGCGATGCCATCGGCGCCGGTGCCGGCTCCCTCGGCCCGCTGAACCTGCCGCTGCCGATCATCATCGACCGCTCGGTGGAGCTGATGAGCGATTTTGCCATCGGCGCCAACATCGATGACAAGCACTACTTCGGTGTGAACTGGGAGCGCGACCTGCCGGTTCCGGCCGTGGCCGACCTGCGCAACGTTGTGGCCGGAGATCCGAGCCCGGACGGCAAAGGTGTCCTGGAAATCAAGCGCGGCATTGAAGTCGGGCACATCTTCCAGCTGGGCAACAAGTACAGCAAAGCCATGAAGTGCGAAGTGCTGGGCGAGAATGGCAAGCCGGTGACCCTGGAAATGGGCTGCTACGGGATCGGCGTATCCCGCGTGGTCGCCGCGGCCATCGAGCAGAACAACGACGAGAAAGGGATCATCTGGAGCGACGCCCTGGCGCCATTCCAGATTGCCCTGGTGCCGCTGCGCTACGAGACCGAACTGGTTCGCGAAGCCACCGACAAGCTCTACGCCGAACTGACGGCGGCCGGCTTCGAAGTGCTGCTGGACGACCGCGACAAAAAAACCAGCCCCGGCATCAAGTTCGCAGATATGGAGCTGATCGGCATCCCGCATCGGATCGTCGTCAGTGACCGCAGCCTGGCCGAAGGCAACCTGGAATACAAAAGTCGCACCGAGGCCGAGCCGCAAGCGCTGCCGGTCGCTGACGTGCTGTCGTTCCTCCAGGCCCGTATCCGCCGCTGACACCAGATAGAGACGTCATGTTCAAGCGAAACACCTTAGGCCTCGGGGGCGCCGCGCTGTGCGGCGCCCTGCTGGTCAGCGGCTGTGCCAACCAAATGTCGCAACGCAGCGAGCACGAAGAGCGGGTCGAGCGCAAACTGCTCGACCATAGCCTGCATATCGAAGTGGGCGAGCCCAAAGTACTCGAACTGCCGCAACGTCGGGTGCGGATCAATGAGCAGAAGACCTTCGAAGTCACCGAATTCGAAGTCACCCGCCATTATGATCGCTATACGCCGTATCAGCCCTGGCGCGAAGTTTACGAAATTCCGCTGGGCGCGGTGGCAGTGGTGGCGGGTGTCGGCGCCAATGTGGTCAATGTGTTCGCTCTTGGCAACCTCCCAGAGAGCGCGACTCGAGACTGGATCAGCTACGGCTTCGCCGGGCTCAATCCATTCATGAACGTGCCGTCCCATGGCCGCGCCCAGCAGAACCTGGCCGGAATCGACGAAGTGCAACGCGACAAACGCGTCGAACACACGAGCCTGCCCTGGAGCGAACGCCCGGTACAGGTCAAGGCTGCCCGGCAAACCTTCGAACTGAGCACCGACCGCAATGGCGTGTTGCGTTTGAATCTGCTGGAAAGCCCGTTCGCCGAGCATGATCTGAGCCACTTCGGCAAGTTGCAGATCAGCGTGACGGACGCCCTGGATGAGGTACACACCGACTCGTCCCTGAGCATCAGCAGCACGTTGCGCAGCAAGCTGGTGGAAGCCCATGGGTTGATCTACGACGATCTGGAAGATGACGAGGTGAGCCAGTGGGTTCATCGGGTCAAGCGGCTGTCGGAGTTGGGGCTTGAAGAAGAGGCCAGCGAGCTGGAACAGAGCCTGATCGAACTGACCCGCAATGATCCGGAGTTACAGACCGAATTCCTCAAAGCCCTGACCAATGATGGCGGGCGCTTGGTGGCGGATCCAGGAGCGAACTAGCAGCAAAACCTTGTAGCGAGGGAGCTTGCTCCCGCTGGGGCGCGCAGCGGCCCTCAAACCTGCCACCTCGGTGTGCCAGATAAGTTGAATCAACTGTTTCTGGGGCTGCTGCGCAGCCCAGCGGGAGCAAGCTCCCTCGCCACAAGAGCCGGCAAAGCCTTCATGTAAGTGGCAGCCTCACCGCTCAAACAATTCCAACTGCTCAAACCCGCCTCGCAGATCCTCCAGCCGTACCCCTATCCCCAACAAACGCACCGGCTTGCCGCCGCGGTTGAATGCCTGGGTCAATAGCAACTGGTAACTGCCCAGATCGCGCCCTGCCCCGGCCTGCTCCAAGGTGGTCTGAGTGAAGTCGTGGAATTTCACTTTGACGAACGGCTTGCCCGGTCGATAACTACTGTCGATCCGGGCGATGCGCCCACTCAGGGACTGCATCAGCTCCGGCAGTTTATCGAGGCAGCTTGTTAGATCAGGCAGATCGACGTCGTAGGTATTTTCCACACTGATGGACTGTCTACGGCTGTCATTGTGCACCAGACGTTCATCAATCCCACGGGCCAGGCTCCAGAGTCGCTCACCGAAACTGCCGAATTCGCGCACCAGCGCCAGCTTGTCCCATTGACGCAACTGCAGGCAATCGACAATGCCGAGCCTGTTCAGTTTGTCGGCGGTCACTTTACCCACCCCATGCAGCTTGCTCACCGGCAGGGCCGAAACGAAGTCTTCGACCTGATCCGGGGTAATGACGAACAAGCCGTTGGGCTTTTTCCAATCGCTGGCGATCTTGGCCAGAAACTTGTTGGGGGCGACGCCGGCGGACACCGTGATGTGCAGTTGATTGGAAACCCGCCGCCGAATGTCCTGGGCGATGCGGGTGGCGCTCCCACCGAAATGGGTACTGGCGGAGACATCCAGGTAGGCCTCATCCAGGGACAGCGGCTCGATCAAGTCAGTGTAATCGCTGAAGATCGTATGAATTTCCTTCGACGCCTCCCGATAGGCGTCCATCCGCGGCTTGACGATGGTCAAGTCGGGGCAGAGCTTCAAGGCGTGCCCGGATGACATGGCCGAGCGCACACCGTAGGCCCGAGCCTCGTAGTTACAAGTCGCGATGACCCCGCGCCGGTCCGCCGAACCACCGACCGCCAGGGGTTTGCCGGCCAGCCGCGGGTCATCGCGCATCTCGATAGCGGCGTAGAAGCAGTCACAGTCGACGTGGATGATTTTGCGTTGCGTCATAAGAGAAGCGGATGTGCGACAAGTCGGAACGCCAGTATCGCACCGACAACTGTATATAGCACCAGTAGTTGAAAAGATCCTTCACTGCGGCTGGAAAAAGCCTACGTGAATTTATTTCTTCAATCGTTGCGAAGCGTCCAATAGAGCGCCAGCCCTTGCCAGGCTTGCGTCACAGCGCTGTCACAATGCTCAGGACTTAGGCTAAGCAATTGAAGCTGAACAGATTTTCCTGGCGCCAGGGTTGACAGCCAGCCGATCCTCTGTAGAATGCCGCCACACAGACGCGGGATGGAGCAGTCTGGTAGCTCGTCGGGCTCATAACCCGAAGGTCGTCGGTTCAAATCCGGCTCCCGCAACCAAACATCAAGAAAGGCTACTCGAAAGAGTGGCCTTTTTTGTGGCCGTTTGTTTTTGAGCAGGGCGCCGTGAAGAGAAGACCTGCGAACCTCGCCCAACCCCACGGCGACGCAATGCAGACTGCCTGCTTGTAGGACAATTTCCTTTTGATTTCTTGTGTTTAGCTCGGTTGGCGACGAATTGGCCGTTTATTTGACCTCACCACCTTTTAACGGTTGACACTCAGGCGTTCGCCTGTAGAATGCCGCCACACAGACGCGGGATGGAGCAGTCTGGTAGCTCGTCGGGCTCATAACCCGAAGGTCGTCGGTTCAAATCCGGCTCCCGCAACCAAACATCAAGAAAGGCTACTCGAAAGAGTGGCCTTTTTTGCGCCTGTCGAAAAAAGTTTTCATGACAAATATTTTGTAATTATTTTTTTCAGCAGGGATTGGTAACTGAGCGGGTTGCCCCCATCCTGTCGCGCATAGCTCAAGAGGTGATTGATGCGCGCTCACTCGTCTGCCCCACAAGACACTGTTACTGCGGTACAACCGATCAAGGCCGGGCGCTTGCGCTGGCTGGAGCGTATCAGTCAGTACCGTCAGCCTATCGGCCTCGCCGTCACACTGTTGTTGTTCGCCCTTGCATTGATTGCCTGTCGCCACCTGCTGAGCGAGCTCGATCTGTACGCCCTGCACGACTCGATCATGCAGGTGCCGCGCTCAGCCCTGCTCGGTGCAGTCGCCGCGACGGTCGTCGGATTCGTCATCTTGCTGGGCTATGAATGGTCCGCCAGCCGTTATGCCGGTGTGAAATTGCCCGCGAAAACGCTGATCCTGGGCGGATTCAGCGCTTTTGCCATCGGCAACGCCATCGGGCTCTCGTTATTGTCGGGGGGCTCGGTTCGCTACCGGCTGTATGCCCGCCATGGCCTGGGCGCGACAGATGTCGCCCACATGACCCTGTTCGCCAGCCTGTCCCTGGGCTGTGCACTGCCGCCGCTGGCAGCCCTGGCAACCCTCAGTGATCTGCCCGCCGCTTCCGCCGCCCTGCACTTGCCGGCCACCTGGCTGGGAGCGATCTGCGTCGCGGTGCTGCTACTCACCTGTGCGCTGGCTATCGGCATCTATCGTCGGCGCCTGCCAGAACAGCCCTATCGGGACAGCCTGCTGATCAAGGCCGGGCGCCGCACCCTGCGCCTGCCGGGCCGACGCTTGACGCTCCTGCAACTGATCATCACCACGCTGGATGTCGCGGCGGCCGCCACGGTGCTGTACTTGTTGTTGCCCGAAACACCACCGTTCGGCGCATTCCTGCTGGTGTACCTGTTGGCGCTGGCAGCCGGCGTACTCAGTCATGTACCGGGCGGGGTCGGGGTGTTCGAAGCGATCCTGCTGGCGGCCTTCGCCGACAAACTGGGGGCTGCGCCTTTGGCCGCCGCCCTGCTTTTGTATCGCTTGATCTATGTCCTGCTGCCGATGCTGGTGGCCTGTGTGTTGTTGCTGATCAATGAGGCGCAACGGCTGTTCCAGGCCCGCCAGTCCCTGCGGGTAGCGTCGGGCCTGGCGGCGCCGATCCTGGCGGTGCTGGTGTTCCTCTCGGGCGTGGTGCTGCTGTTTTCCGGCGTGACCCCGGAAATCGATACTCGCCTGGAGCACATTGGTTTCCTGATCCCTCATCGGCTGGTGGACGCCTCGCACCTGGGCGCCAGCCTTGTGGGCGTGTTGTGCCTATTGCTCGCCCAGGGTCTGCGCCGTCGCTTGTCCGCCGCCTGGATGCTGACCACCGTTTTACTGTTGGTGGGCGCCCTGCTCTCACTGCTCAAGGGCTTCGATTGGGAAGAGGCCACGCTGCTGACGCTGACGGCCAGTTTGTTGGCGGTGTTCCGGCGTTCGTTTTATCGTCCGAGTCGCCTGACCGAGTTGCCATTTTCGCCGTTGTTTCTGATTGCCAGCCTATGCGTGCTCGGCGCGTCAATCTGGCTGTTGCTGTTTGCATACCAGGACGTGCCCTACAGCCATGAACTGTGGTGGCAATTCACCCTCGATGCCGACGCCCCTCGTGGTCTGCGCTCACTACTGGGCGCGGCGGTGCTGCTGGTGGTGGTGTCCCTTACCTGGCTGCTGCGTACCGCCCGCCCGGTGATCCAGCTGCCGGCGGCAGAAGAACTGGAGCGAGCCAAAAAGATTCTCATGGCCTCTTCACAAGCCGATGGCGGCCTGGCCCTGACCGGTGACAAGGCATTGCTGTTTCATCCCAACGACGAAGCATTTCTGATGTATGCCCGCCGTGGCCGCAGTCTGGTGGCATTGTACGACCCGATCGGCCCTACCCAGCAACGCGCAGAAATGATCTGGCAGTTCCGCGACCTGTGCGATATCCATCATGCGCGCCCGGTGTTCTATCAGGTTCGCGCCGAGAACCTGCCGTATTACATGGACATCGGCCTGACCGCGATCAAGCTGGGTGAAGAAGCACGGGTCGACCTCAAGCATTTCGATCTCGAAGCCAAGGGCAAAGAGATGAAGGACTTGCGCTACACCTGGAACCGCGGCACCCGGGACGGCCTGTCGCTGGAGATCCACGAACCGGGCCAGGCACCGATGGATGAGCTGAAGGTCATTTCCGACGCCTGGCTGACCGGCAAGAACGTGCGGGAAAAAGGCTTTTCACTTGGCCGGTTCAGCGACGACTACCTCAAGCATTTTCGCATCGCAGTGATTCGTTTCGAAGGCCGCCCGGTGGCGTTCGCCAATCTGCTGGAGACCCACAGCCATGAATTGGCCAGTCTCGACCTGATGCGCGCCCATCCCGACGCCCCGAAACTGACCATGGAATTCATGATGGTCGGGCTGATTCAGCATTACAAAGCCCACGACTATGCCCGCTTCAGCCTCGGAATGGTCCCCCTGTCGGGCCTGCAACCGCGACGCGGCGCACCGCTGACCCAGCGCCTGGGTTCGATGGTGTTCCGCCGTGGCGAACAGCTCTACAACTTCCAGGGCCTGCGCCGTTTCAAAGATAAATTCCAGCCTGACTGGGAACCTCGTTACATGGCCGTGCCCGCCGGACTCGATCCGCTGGTAGCCCTGGCCGATACCGCCGCCCTGATTGCAGGCGGCCTGACTGGATTGGTGAAACGCTGATGATGCAACGCTCCTGGCGATACGTAGTGGCCACCCTGTTGGTGGTGGCGGTGATTCTCGGTGGCGGTTACTGGTACTGGAACCGCCCTGCCCCGCAACCGCCCCTTGAACAGCTGACGCCGGTCGACGGTGCCCCCATGACCCGGATCATTCCCGGCACCCCGCCCCGCGCCCAAGTGCTGGTGGCGGTCAACGAAGAGCAAAAACTCAGCGACACGCAATTGCTGACCCTCAGCCGCAGCGGCTCGGCGCAAATCGTCCAGGTGATCCTGCCCAAGGACTGCATGCTGCAAGGCCGTGCCCTGCAGGCCGGCCTGAAGCAGCTCCAGGGGCCGGCAACGCTGGTCAGCGGTATCGGCCCCGGAGCCGTGCTGGCCTGGCGCTGGCTGGCGGAGCAGAAGAACGACAAGGCCCAGGCCGTCTCGGTGGACCTGGCCCTGGAAAAACCCGGCTGCACCCACCTGCTGCCTAAAAGCGCGGCCCACGGCCACTGGCTGGTGGCCTGGAATGACAACCCCGACGACACCAGCGCCGGTTTCGTACGGGATCAACCGAACGCTGAAACCAGCATCAGCAACTACGACATCAACCTGCCACAGGTGCTGAACAACGAACTGCACAAGATCCTGGTAGGCACCGACCAGAGCGGCCTGAGCATTCCCGTAGTGGAAGTGCCGGCCAGCCAGGCCCGGGACACCGTGACGCTGTTTCTCTCCGGAGACGGCGGCTGGCGGGATCTGGATCGGGACGTGGCCGAAGAAATGGCCAAGATCGGTTACCCGGTCGTCGGCATCGACACCCTGCGCTACTACTGGCAGCACAAGAGCCCGGAACAAAGCGCCCAGGACCTCACCGAACTGATGCAGCACTACCGTCAGGTCTGGGGCACCAAGCACTTCATCCTGACCGGTTATTCCTTTGGCGCCGACGTACTGCCGGCAATCTACAATCGCCTTCCGGCCAGCGAGCAGCAAGGGGTCGACGCAATCATCCTGCTGGCCTTCGCGCGCACCGGCAGCTTCGAGATCGAAGTCGAAGGCTGGCTCGGCAATGCCGGCACCGAAGCTGCCACGGGCCCGGAAATGGCCAAGCTGCCCGCCGACAAAGTGGTGTGCATCTACGGCGTAGAAGAAGCGGCTGAAAGTGGCTGCACCGACAAGACCGCGGTGGGCGAAGCCATCCAGCTGCCTGGTGGCCATCATTTCGACGAGAACTATCCGGCGCTGGCCAAGCGCCTGGTGGACGAAATCAACAAACGTCAGAACAAGGCGACCCAACCGTGAGCAGATGGGTTTATTTGATCCACCCAGGTGGGAGCGAGCCTGCTCGCGATATCGACAGCACAGTCAACATCGCCATCAACTGATCCACCGCTATCGCGAGCAGGCTCGCTCCCACAAGGGTTTAGCGTAGGTATCGGTATTGTGTGATCCACCAAAAAGCCCCCGCTGCCACAAGGCAACGGGGGCTTTTTTGTTTGGGCTGTCTCGTCCTGAATAAGGTTTACACCTTCTGACCTCTCCTCAGGAGGAACCAATGGATTCAGGAAGAAGGCGTAGTCAGCGTGATTACACGCTGGGCTTTAAATTGGCGGTTGTCGATCAGGTTGAAAAGGGCGAACTGAGTTATAAAGAGGCTCAACGGCGTTATGGGATTCAGGGCCGGTCGACTGTGTTGGTATGGTTACGCAAGCATGGGCGGCAGGACTGGAGCCAAGGCGCCTCCATTCGTGCCCAGAGGAACCGACCGATGGCCGAGCCAAATTTGCCGCTGACACCAGAGCAGCGAATCAAGGAGCTGGAAGAAAAGCTGGCCCTTGCCAACCAGAAAGCCCAATTTTTTGAAGCTGTCGTTGACGTGCTGAAAAACGATTACGGTGTTTCTGTCGTAAAAAAGCGATCCGGCAAGTCCTCAGCCAAGGGCAAATCGAAGGCCTGAGTGTCACCAGGGCTTGCCAGTTTCTGGGCATCTCACGGCAGGCGTATTACAAGCGCAATCGAGCTTACGACGCGCAAACTAGCCATGCGCAAAAGGTGCTGGGATTTGTGCTGGAGGCACGCCTTGAAATGCCTCGGTTGGGCACCCGTAAGCTGCATGGGCTAATGCAAGCCGAACCTGAACTAACGCAAACGGTAGGCCGAGATCGATTGTTCGATATTCTGCGAGACCATCGACAACTGGTCCCACGCAAACGCGCTTATCACAAGACTACCGACAGTCATCATCGCTTCCGTCGACATCCGAATCGGCTCAAGCCCGGCCCTGACCAAGTCACTGCCACCGGCCCGGAACAGGTGTGGGTGGCGGATATAACCTATTTACCGACCGAGCAAAGCGTCGCTTACGTAAGTCTGGTCACTGATGCGTTCTCGCGCAAAATAGTCGGCCATCATGTGCATGAAAGCCTGCATACCGAGTCAGTCATCCGGGCGATGACGAAAGCTCTTCGACACCGAAGAACCAATCAGCCACTGGTACATCACTCCGATCGGGGCTCGCAATACTGCTCTGATCTCTACCAAAAGCTGCACGCCAAGCATGGCGTCAGGTGTTCGATGACGGATGGCTACGACTGCTACCAGAATGCCCTAGCGGAACGAGTGAATGGGATTCTGAAAACAGAATTTCTTTTACACCGTCCCAAAGACCTCGCCCAAGCCAAGCGCATGGTTGAGGAATCGATAGAAATCTATAACCGTAAGCGACCTCATTTGGCCCTGAAATACAAAACGCCCGATGCGGTGCATCGGGCGTTTTGAGACTGAAACAGGTGTAAACCTATTTCAGGACTAGACAGGCTACATTTCCACCTGGGTCCCCAGTTCAATCACCCGGTTCAGCGGCAAATTGAAAAAGCGCAAATTGCCGTTGGCGTTTTTCAGCATGAAGGCGAATAGCACTTCGCGCCATCGGGCCATGCTTTCAAGCTTGGAAGCGATGACTGTTTCGCGGCTGAGGAAGTAGGTGGTGCGCATCGGGCTGAAGTCCAGCTCATCCAGATGACACAGCCTGAGCGCCTGTGGCACGTCCGGTTCGTCAGTGAAACCAAAGTGCAGGATCACCCGGAAGAAACCTTCGCCGTAGGAATCCACCTCGAAGCGCCGTTGCGGCGGCACCCGGGGGATGTCTTCGTACACCACCGTCAGCAGCACCACTTGCTCGTGCAGCACCTGGTTGTGCAACAGGTTATGGAGCAACGCGTGAGGCACGGCATCCGGGCGGGCAGTGAGAAAAACCGCCGTGCCCTTGACCCGGTGGGGAGGTTCGACGCGGATGCTGCTGATAAATACCGGCAACGGCAGAGCGCCTTCATCCAACCGATCTACCAACAGTTCCTTCCCGCGCTTCCACGTGGTCATCAGAATGAACAACACGATCCCCGCCAACACCGGAAATGCGCCGCCCTGCAGGATTTTCGGGACATTGGCGGCAAAGAACAGGCCGTCCACCAATAGAAAACCGACCAGCAACGGCACCGTCAGCAGAGGTGGCCATTTCCACAGCAGCAACGCCACCGCCGACACCAGGATGCTGGTGATCAGCATGGTGCCGGTCACTGCCACGCCATAGGCAGAGGCCAACGCGCCGGACGACTCGAAGCCAAGCACCAGCAGGATCACGCCAACCATCAACGCCCAGTTCACCGCGCCGATGTAGATCTGCCCTTGTTCGGCGCTGGAGGTGTGCTGGATGTACATGCGCGGGATATAGCCGAGCTGGATGGCTTGGCGTGTGAGGGAAAACGCGCCGGAAATCACCG
This sequence comes from Pseudomonas sp. P105, assembly GCF_032614175.1. Lineage (NCBI taxonomy): Bacteria > Pseudomonadati > Pseudomonadota > Gammaproteobacteria > Pseudomonadales > Pseudomonadaceae > Pseudomonas > Pseudomonas sp. P105. The sequence continues at coordinate 1,324,145 of NZ_CP126693.1, read as the reverse complement.
CTTGGGATGCGATCACCGTGGCGAGGGTCGAGAGCACCACCAGCGGCACCAGCGCCCAGCCTGGGGCCAACAGATAAAACGGGTTACGAGCGGCCTCCGGGTTCTCCAACAGCAAGGCGCCCTGACCGAAATAGTTGAGCACCAGTCCTGGCAACACCAGGACGAACCAGGCCCGGGCAATCGGTTTGCGGCCGAAATGCCCCATGTCCGCATACAAGGCTTCGGCGCCGGTCAAGGCCAGTACTACGGCCCCCAGGATCGCAACGCCAACCCCCGGATGCACCATGAAAAAGCGCACGCCCCAGGCTGGGTTCAACGCCTCGAGCACCTGCGGATGCTGGACAATGCCATGAATGCCCAGGCCGCCAAGGACCACGAACCACAGCACCATGACCGGCCCGAACAATTTACCGATCCGATCGGTCCCGTGTTTCTGGATCAGGAAAAGCGCCACCAGAATCACCAGCGCCATCGGCACAACCCAGTGATCCAGCCCATCAAAGGCCACTTCCAGACCCTCCACGGCCGACAATACGGAAATGGCCGGGGTGATCATGCTGTCACCGTAAAACAACGAGGCGCCAATCAGCCCGAGAATCACCAGCACCGAACGCAACCGGGGATAAGGGGTGGACGCCCGCCGGGCCAGCGCGGTCAACGACATGATGCCGCCTTCGCCCTGGTTGTCGGCGCGCAGGATAAACAGCACGTATTTGATCGAGACGACCCAGACCAGCGACCAGAAGATCAGCGCCAGAATCCCGAACACTCCGTCATGGTTGACCTGCACACCATATTGACCGGAAAACACTTCCTTGATGGTGTACAAGGGACTGGTGCCGATGTCGCCATAGACCACCCCCGCGGCGGCCACCAACATTCCCACGGGCCTGGCCGCTGCATGCCCGGCACCCGACACCTGACTCTCTGCCTGCTCCATCCAACACTCCCACTACCTGATCCGCGCCGCTGGAAAGAAGCACCCTGATTGACCTTGCGTCCACGCCACCTTACTTCCTGTTACAGACAAATGATTGACTGTAGAGATTCAGTTGCGCTGGACGGCGCGAAGCATAGCGCAGCACTCGTCGTTTTTCCCCGTATAAAGCTGGTCAAGCGCTTCCAGCACCGCTAGAATTGCGCACTTTTTGATCAGAGGCGCGTCAAGCGTCCTGTCTCCACAAGAGACGATCTCCCCTACACCGAGGTTAGACATGTCCACCACTACCGCGCCGGCCAACCCCAAGGTTGGCTTCGTATCCCTGGGTTGCCCGAAGGCTCTGGTCGACTCCGAGCGCATCCTGACCCAGCTGCGCATGGAAGGTTATGACGTCGTATCCACGTACCAGGACGCCGACGTGGTAGTGGTCAACACCTGCGGCTTCATCGATTCGGCCAAGGCCGAGTCCCTGGAAGTGATCGGCGAAGCCATCAAGGAAAACGGCAAGGTCATCGTGACCGGCTGCATGGGTGTGGAAGAAGGCAATATCCGCGACGTGCACCCCAGCGTGCTGGCCGTGACCGGTCCGCAGCAGTACGAGCAGGTCGTCAATGCCGTGCACGACGTAGTGCCGCCCCGCCAGGACCACAACCCGCTGATCGACCTGGTGCCGCCGCAAGGCATCAAGCTGACCCCGCGCCACTACGCTTACCTGAAGATTTCCGAAGGCTGCAACCACAGTTGCAGCTTCTGCATCATCCCCTCGATGCGCGGCAAACTGGTAAGCCGCCCGGTGGGTGATGTGCTCGATGAGGCCCAGCGCCTGGTCAAGGCCGGCGTCAAAGAGCTGCTGGTGATCTCCCAGGACACCAGCGCTTATGGCGTCGACGTGAAATACCGCACTGGCTTCTGGAACGGCGCGCCGGTGAAAACCCGCATGACCGAACTGTGCGAAGCCCTCAGCACCCTCGGCGTGTGGGTCCGCCTGCATTACGTCTACCCGTATCCGCATGTCGACGAACTGATCCCGCTGATGGCCGCCGGCAAGATCCTGCCGTACCTGGACATCCCGTTCCAGCACGCCAGCCCGAAAGTCCTCAAGGCCATGAAGCGCCCGGCTTTCGAAGACAAGACCCTGGCCCGCATCAAGAACTGGCGCCAGATCTGCCCGGACCTGATCATTCGCTCGACCTTCATCGTCGGCTTCCCTGGCGAAACCGAGGAAGACTTCCAGTACCTGCTGGATTGGCTGACCGAAGCCCAGCTCGACCGCGTCGGTTGCTTCCAGTATTCGCCCGTCGAAGGCGCACCGGCCAACGACCTGGACCTGGATGTGGTGCCGGACGAGGTCAAGCAGGATCGTTGGGAGCGTTTCATGGCGCACCAGCAGGCCATCAGCTCGGCGCGCCTGCAAATGCGCATCGGCCGTGAAATCGAAGTACTGGTGGATGAAGTGGATGAACAAGGCGCCGTGGGCCGCTGCTTCTTCGACGCCCCGGAAATCGATGGCAACGTATTCATCGACAACGGCAGCAATCTCAAGCCGGGCGACAAGGTCTGGTGCAAGGTGACCGACGCTGACGAATACGATCTGTGGGCTGAACAGATCGGTTGAGCTGCTGCTTCACAGACTCAATGTGATACCTGTGGGAGCCGAGCTCCCACAGGTTCTTTTACAGGCCGAAAAATTGAAGAGCCTCGCCATCCTCACAAGATGCGAGGCTTTTTTGCAGCTATCGTATGGAGATATCCAGCACAAGGAGCAGGCGGGCATGCGTCAGCATTCGGTCATCCACACACCGAAATCCAGCGACTATCAGGAACTGACCCGGGTCTGGGAGGCCTCGGTACGCGCCACCCACGATTTTCTGCCGGACAGCTACATCGAACTGTTGAAGAACCTGGTGCTCACCCGTTATCTGGACGCGGTCATGCTCATCTGCACCCGGGACACTCGCCAGCGCATTACCGGTTTCGCCGGCGTCGCAGCCGGCAAGATCGAGATGCTTTTCATCGACCCGCAACACCGTGGCCAGGGCCTGGGCAAACAGCTGTTGCGTTATGCCATGGAGCACATGAACGCCGATCAACTGGATGTCAACGAACAGAACCCGCAAGCCTTGGGTTTTTACCTCAAGCAAGGCTTCGAAGTGGTCGGCCGTTCGGCAAAGGACGGCATGAACCAGCCGTACCCGTTGCTGCACATGCGCTACAAACAGCCCGACCTGAAGGTCCAACGCGGCTAAAAGGCAAATGGACCCGCGATTAACCGGCGCCAGGCAGGTACAATGCCCACCCTCTTTTTGTTACGGCCCTGTCATGACTGACCCGATTCGTCTCTCCAAACGCCTCATCGAACTCGTCGGCTGTTCCCGTCGGGAGGCTGAGCTGTTCATCGAGGGCGGCTGGGTCACCGTGGACGGCGAAGTGATCGACGAACCGCAGTTCAAGGTCACTACCCAGAAAGTCGAACTCGACCCCGAGGCCAAGGCCACCGCGCCAGAGCCGGTCACCCTTCTGTTGAACGCCCCGGCGGGCATGGATGCAGACACGGCGATGGCGTCCCTTGGACCACAGACCCTGAGCGAAGAACACCGCTTCGGCAAGCGCCCCCTCAAGGGCCATTTTCTGCGCCTGACCGCCAGTGCCGACCTGCAGGCCAACGCCAGTGGGTTGCTGGTGTTCACCCAGGACTGGAAGATTCTGCGCAAGCTCACCGCCGATGCCGCCAAGATCGAGCAGGAATACGTGGTGGAAGTCGAAGGCGAAATGGTCGCCCATGGCCTCAATCGCCTGAACCATGGCCTGACCTACAAAGGCAAGGAGTTGCCGGCGGTCAAGGCCAGTTGGCAGAACGAGAACCGCTTGCGCTTTGCCATGAAGAACCCGCAACCGGGGGTGATCGCGCTGTTTTGCCAGGCGGTCGGCCTCAAGGTGGTGGCCATTCGGCGCATCCGCATTGGCGGCGTGTCCATCGGTAAGGTGCCCCTGGGCCAGTGGCGTTACCTGTCCACCAAAGAGAAGTTCTAGTTTCTTTTTCCGGCGCCGCACCGAGCTGCGGTGCCCACTGCCGATTGATCAGGATTGCACACATGGTTCACAACGACGTACTTCGCAGCGTGCGCTACATGCTCGACATCAGCGACAAAAAAGTCATCGAGATCATCAAACTGGGTGGCCTGGAAGTGCCCATGGCGGATCTGGTGGGTTACCTCAAGAAAGACGAGGAAGAAGGCTTCGTGTTCTGCCCTGACGAAGTCATGGCGCATTTTCTCGACGGCCTGGTGATCTTCAAGCGCGGCAAGGACGAAAGCCGTCCACCGCAGCCAATCGAAGTGCCGGTCACCAACAACATCATCCTCAAGAAGCTGCGGGTGGCCTTCGAACTGAAGGAAGACGACATGCACGCCATCCTCAAGGCCGCGGAGTTCCCGGTGTCCAAGCCGGAACTGAGCGCATTGTTCCGCAAGTTCGGCCACACCAACTACCGCCCGTGCGGTGACCAGTTACTGCGCAACTTCCTCAAGGGGCTGACGCTGCGCGTCAGAGCTTAAACAACCGCTAAAAGCTTCAAGCGACAAGTTCATAACTTGCAGCTTGCAGCTTGCAACTTGAAGCTCTTGAAATGGCCTACAACGTCTCCCCCATCGGCTACGTCCGCTCCTGCTTCAAGGAGAAGTTCGCCATTCCCCGTCAACCGCAACTGGCCCCGGCCGCGCGCGGTGTGCTGGAGTTGGTGGCGCCATTCGATCAGGGCGATGCGGTGCAGGGCCTGGAGCAGGTCAGCCATGTCTGGCTGCTGTTCCTGTTCCACCAGGCCCTGGAAGACAAGCCACGGCTGAAAGTGCGCCCGCCGCGTCTGGGCGGCAATAAGTCCATGGGGGTGTTCGCCACTCGCGCCACCCATCGCCCCAACGGCATCGGCCAGTCGGTGGTGAAACTGGAGCGGGTCGAAGCCGGGCGCCTGTGGATCTCGGGCATCGACTTGCTGGACGGAACCCCAGTGCTGGATATCAAACCCTACGTGCCCTACGCAGACATCATCGGCTCGGCGCACAACAACATCGCCAGCGCAGCGCCTGAGCTGATTGCGGTGCGATGGGCCAGCTCTGCCCTGCATCAGGCCCGCGACCACGCCAAGCGCCTGGAAGAACCCCTGGTGGAGCTGATCGAACAGTGCCTGGCCCAAGACCCACGTCCGGCGTACCAGATTCCCACGCCCGAACGGGAATATGGTGCGCAGTTCTGGGATCTGGATGTGCGTTGGCATTATCCGCAGCCCGGGGTGATCAAGGTGCTGGAAGTGATTCCGGCGAAATCGTAACCGCCAGAAACGAAAAAGCCCGCGCTGCCTTCTTCAGGTAGCGCGGGCTTTTTCATGGGTAACTGCAGACCGGGTTGCGGCTATCGCGAGCAGGCTCGCTCCCACCTTTGAACTTCAGTGGCCACAAGATTTGTGTTCCCACATATTCCATTGTGGGAGCGAGCCTGCTCGCGATGGCGATCGATCAACCACCGCATAAACCGAGGCTTACTTCTCTACAAACGCCCGCTCGATCAGGTAATCACCCGGCTCACGCATGCGTGGCGAAACAGTCAGGCCGAAACTGTTGAGCACTTCGCTGGTCTCGTCGAGCATGCTCGGGCTACCGCACAGCATGGCGCGGTCGTCCTGCGGGTTGATCGGCGGCAGGCCGATGTCGCGGAACAGCTTGCCGCTGCGCATCAGGTCGGTCAGGCGGCCTTCGTTCTCGAATGGTTCGCGAGTAACGGTCGGGTAGTAGATCAGTTTGTCACGCAGCGCTTCGCCGAAGAATTCGTTCTGCGGCAGGTGTTCGGTAATGAACTCGCGGTAGGCAACTTCATTGACGTACCGTACGCCGTGGCACAGGATCACTTTTTCGAAACGCTCGTAGGTTTCCGGATCCTGGATCACGCTCATGAATGGCGCCAGCCCAGTGCCGGTGCTCAGCAGGTACAAATGCTTGCCAGGCTTGAGATCGTCCAGCACCAGGGTGCCGGTGGGCTTCTTGCTGATGATGATCTCGTCGCCTTCCTTCAGATGCTGCAACTGGGAAGTCAACGGGCCGTCAGGCACCTTGATGCTGAAAAATTCGAGATGCTCTTCCCAGTTCGGACTGGCGATCGAGTAAGCGCGCATAAGCGGGCGGCCGTTGGGCTGCTGCAGGCCGATCATCACGAACTGACCGTTCTCGAAGCGCAGGCCCGGATCACGGGTGCACTTGAAGCTGAACAGAGTGTCGTTCCAGTGATGAACACTGAGGACACGCTCGTGGTTCATGTTGCTCATGTACGGGGACTCCTGGGAATGATGCCTGCGTCGTTAATTTGCGCAATTGCATCGCATTCTAATGGCGGCGACAATATCTGTTAAATGAATTATTAAGATAAGGGTTATCGGTTATATCGATATGCGATTTACTCTACGTCAACTTCAAGTCTTCGTCGCCGTCGCCCAGCAAGAGAGCGTGTCCCGTGCCGCGGGCCTGCTCAATCTTTCGCAGTCGGCGGCCAGCACCTCCATCACCGAACTGGAGCGCCAGTCCAGCTGCCAATTGTTCGACCGCGCCGGTAAACGCCTGAGTCTCAATGCCTTGGGCAAACAACTGCTGCCCCAGGCCGTGGCGCTGCTGGACCAATCCAAGGAGATCGAAGACCTGCTCAACGGCAAGTCCGGTTTCGGCTCACTGGCGGTGGGCGCCACCCTGACCATCGGCAATTACCTGGCGACCTTGCTGATCGGCAGTTTCATGCAGCGTCATCCGGAAAGCCAGGTGAAGCTGCATGTGCAAAACACTGCCAATATCGTGCACCAGGTTGCTCACTATGAAATTGATCTGGGTCTAATCGAAGGCGACTGCAGCCATCCGGACATCGAGGTCCAGAGCTGGGTCGAGGATGAACTGGTGGTGTTTTGCGCCCCTCAACATCCGCTGGCCAAACGCGGCCAGGCGAGCATGGAGGAACTGACCCATGAGGCGTGGATTCTGCGGGAGCAAGGTTCCGGCACCCGCCTGACCTTCGACCAGGCCATGCGTCACCATCGCAGTGCGCTGAACGTGCGTCTGGAACTGGAACACACCGAAGCCATCAAGCGAGCCGTGGAATCGGGCCTGGGGATTGGCTGCATTTCACGCCTGGCCCTGCGTGACGCCTTCCGGCGCGGCAGTCTCGTAGCCGTGGAAACCCCGGACATGGACCTGGCCCGGCAGTTTTATTTCATCTGGCACAAACAAAAATACCAGACGTCGGCCATGCGCGAATTCCTCGAACTGTGCCGGGCATTCACCGCTGGCGTGCAGCGCAGCGACGAAATCGTCCTGCCCCCCATTGCCTGAGCGCCGGGGCACTAGAGCAAAATCAGGCCCCACACCAAGGCAATCATGCTCAAAGCAACGAACTGAGCGGCACTGCCCATGTCCTTGGCATTTTTCGACAACGGGTGCAGCTCCAGGGAAATGCGGTCGATGGCCGCCTCCACCGCCGAGTTGAGCAACTCCACGATCAATGCCAGCAGGCAGACCGCAATCAGCAGCGCCTGCTCGACACGGCTGACATTCAGGAAGAACGACAACGGAATCAGGATGACGTTGAGCAAGACCAACTGACGAAACGCGGCTTCACCAACGAAGGCCGCGCGCAGGCCGTCCAGAGAATAGCCGGAGGCGTTGAGGATGCGTTTCAGGCCGGTTTGGCCTTTAAAAGGCGACATAAGTGGGCAACTGATCAAAAGGGGTGGAGAAGCTAATTCAAACCCGGTCAAAAAAGCGTGAACAAAACGCTACGATTGCGGTGAAATGGACTCAAGTTGCTGCAGCAGCAAGGCCGCCTGGGTCCGGGTGCGCACATTCAGTTTACGAAAGATTGCAGTGACATGGGCCTTGATGGTGGCTTCGGACACGTTCAACTCATAGGCAATCTGCTTGTTCAGCAGGCCTTCACACACCATGGTCAACACGCGGAACTGCTGCGGAGTGAGGCTGGCCAGCCCTTCGCTGGCGGCCTTGGCTTCGTCGGACACGCTCACAGCTTCGAATGCCTGGGGAGGCCAGGACACATCGCCATCCAGGACCGCCTTGACGGCTACCTGGATCATCTCAAGGGAACTGGATTTAGGAATGAAGCCACTGGCGCCGAACTCCCGGGCCTTGACCATCACCGAAGCTTCTTCCTGGGCCGATACCATCACCACAGGAATTTGCGGGTATTGGCCGCGCAGCAAGACCAGCCCGGAAAAACCATAAGCGCCCGGCATGTTCAGATCCAGCAGCACAAGATCCCAATCGGCCTTTTCAGTCAGCCGGGCCTCCAGTTCCGCAATACTGGCCACTTCCGTGAGTCGGACATCGGGGCCCAGCCCCATGGTCACCGCCTGATGTAACGCGCTGCGAAAGAGCGGATGGTCATCGGCTATCAGGATTTCGTATGTGGCCATTTTTCAAATGATCCTGTTTTTAATGGCAGGCCTGATGCACTCACGCCTTGCCCAAGCAACTCAAGATACCGACATGCCGCGGCATCAAAGGGGTACGTTCAACGCCAACACGTAAAAACACGGCGTTTCAAACCTTGGCCGTACCCTAATCGGCGCCAAGCATGCCCAGCGAAACCGGGGTGGTCAAGCAGCACGGCCGCTACCGTGTTCAGTATGGGCCACTATTAAGCCAACACTGGCTGCGCCGTACGAATAAAGGGCTGCAACTCAGCGTGGGCCGCAGTGGACACATCCACCTCCTGCTGTCGTTTGGCACCCAGGTAATGCTGGCTGAACACATCGAAATAGGCATCCAGGGCCGAGGCAGCGTCACTGTCCCCAGCCAGTTCCAGACACAACGCCGCCACTTCGGCGGTGCACAGATGCTCGCTGCGAGTCGAGCGGCGCAAGCGGTAGCGCGACAGCCTGTCGGGCAGCAGGCTCAGAATCGGCAAACGGTCGAAATACGGGCTTTTACGGAAAATCTTGCGCGCCTCGGTCCAGGTCGCATCCAGCAGAATGAACAACGGACGCTTGCCCTGATCGAGGTTGACGGTATGTGTGACCCGCGATGGGTCGACATACTCACCGGGAAACACCAGATATGGCTGCCATTGCGGGTCGTTGAGCAGCGCCAGCAGTTGTTCGTCGACGTCGGTGCGTGACCAGATGAACGCGTGATTGTCGCGCACTACGTCAGCAATCAGCCAACCCGTGTTGCTCGGCTTGAACACTTCCTTGTTGGTCATGATCAGGCAGACACCCGAACGAGCCTCGACGCTCGGACGCCAGGCGCACAGGCAATGGCTCTCGATCACCCGGCAGGCGCTGCAACGGGGCGCGCGCCAGCCACGGGCCTGAATCGGCTTGATACCTTCATCGATGCGCAGGTCGCGCAGACGGGCTACGGCGTTAGGGGCATGGTTCATCGCAGGCGACGCCGACAGGCAGGGAAAATCGACACGAACAAAACTCGGCAGGATAAAGGCCGGCAGTCTACCAGAGCGCGCAAACCTGTACCGTCCACCCGGCCTACCCTATAATTCGCCACCACTGAACGCACAGCCATGTGACCGGTCGAACCACCAGTCACTGAACCAGGAGAGTTTCATGCTGCGCCTTATCGTCCCCACCGTTGCCGTGCTACTGGCGACGTCCGTCACCGCACAGGCCGCTTCGCTGAAAGAACTCGAACTGAATAAGATGCTGCGCAATGTAGCCGCGCAAAGCAGCGCCGGCACGCCCCGGGCAATCAACGAGGACATTCTCGACCAGGGCTATACCGTAGAAGGCACTGAGCTGATCAATCATCTGAGCGTGCAAAGCAGCCACGCCCAGAAAATGCGGGCCGACCCCAAGGCCGTATATTTCCAGCTGGGTGCCACCGTGTGTACCAACCCAGGCTTGCGCAAATTGATGGCCCAAGGCGCGACCATGCGCTACGAGTTCACCGAAGTTAAGACCAATCGCCCCATTGCGACTGAGCGCTTCCAGGAATCCGACTGCCCGAAACCGGCCAAGACCAAAAAATAATCAACCCGAACTGGCGCGCCGCTGCTCATCGTCGGCGCGCAGTTCCGCCACCAGCGCCTGCAGGTAGCGCGAGCGCCATGCTCGGCCTTCCAACCGGCGACAGCACTCCTCCTCGAGGCTTACCCGATTAGCATGAGCCGCTTTCAACAGCGTCAGGTATAACTGCTTGTCGAGCTCCAAAGTTACTCTGGTCATCAGTCCCGCCTCCATGCCCGATCCACTTCAATCCATCGCGCAGCGTCCAGTCCTGGACGCGCCATAGCATTGAATGCTTGCTAATCAGTTAATCAGAGCGGCACGCACCTAGTTGGCAATCTGACGAGCGGCATGACATTTGAGCGGTTGCCAACGATATTTTTTGAGCGCCATGATCAAGACAGCGAAGATCCGCGCGAGGGACTAGATTCAAAAGTATCTCTTTTGCTTAAGGCAGAACGAGGCTGCCCTACCGACACCTTTGCGCGTGACAGTTCTTTCATACAAGGGAAACGCAGAACCCGCAGGATGGCTTGGTCGCCTGTCGCACGCCGCGTCGAACCAGGTCGAACGTCCAGGCACGGTCCTGGGCTGACAACGACACACGGAGTGTCGTGGCCCTGACGAATCTCTCGTTCGGGCTGGGGTTTTGCCAAGAAGGAGAAGCTGAATGCCTTACAAACCGAATGACTTGCTGAGTCGTCATTTTGAGAACCATGGACACGACCTCACCCGCAAGGTCGAAGAGCAACTCAACCTGGTCTCCCCCAACAGCCCGAACCTCCCCATCTACCGAGACATGATCCTGACCGTCCTGCGCATGGCCCAGGAAGATCACAACCGCTGGAATGCCAAGATCACGCTGCAGGCCTTGCGAGAACTGGAGCACGCTTTTCGCACGCTCGAACAATTCAAGGGCCGACGCAAGGTCACGGTCTTCGGTTCGGCCCGAACGCCCATCGAACATCCGCTGTACGGCCTGGCCCGGGAACTGGGGGCGGAGTTGGCACGCTCGGACATGATGGTCATCACTGGCGCCGGCGGTGGCATCATGGCGGCCGCCCATGAAGGCGCTGGCCGGGACCACAGCCTGGGTTTCAACATCACCTTGCCTTTCGAACAGCATGCGAATCCGACCGTTGACGGCACGCAGAATCTGCTGCCGTTCCACTTTTTCTTCACCCGGAAGCTGTTCTTCGTCAAAGAGGCCGACGCACTGGTGCTCTGCCCGGGCGGTTTCGGCACCCTCGATGAAGCGTTGGAAGTCCTGACGTTGGTGCAAACCGGTAAAAGCCCGCTGGTGCCGGTGGTGCTGCTGGATGTACCGGGAGGCAAGTTCTGGCAAGGCGCCCTGCACTTCATCCGTGAGCAACTGGAAGAAAACCGCTACATCCTGCCCACCGATATGAAGTTGATGCGCCTGGTGTACAGCGCTCAAGAGGCAGTAGAGGAGATCAATCAGTTTTACAGCAACTTCCACTCCAGCCGCTGGCTCAAACATCAATTCGTGATCCGTATGAATCACAAGCTGAACGAGCAGGCCCTTGGGCATTTGCAGGCGGAGTTTGCCGACCTGTGCCTCAACGATTGTTTTCATCAACACGCCTACGCCGGCGAGGAACACGACGAGGCCCGTTTCAGCCATCTGACCCGACTGGCCTTTACCTTCAATGCCCGCGATCACGGTCGTTTGAGGGAACTGGTGGATTACATCAACCTGTCGGAAAACTGGGCCCAGCCCGCCACCAAGGCCCAACCCCTCACCTGGGAGCCGATCAAGGTGACCTGAGTCCATAAAAAAACGGCCCGCTATCAAAATAGCGGGCCATTGTTATTTAGTCGTCCATGCCGCGCCCGCTGAATAAACGGTTGATCATTTCCATGGAATATCCTCGATATGCCAGGAAACGTCCTTGCTTGGCTCGCTCCCTAGCATCGATGGGCAGATGCCCTGAGAACTTGCGGCGCCAAGTGTCCATCAGTTGCGCCTGCCAATCGATACCGCTTTCGCGCAAGGCCAGTTCGATATCCGGGCGCTGCAAGCCACGCTGACCGAGTTCCTCACGAATTCGCAAGGGGCCGTATCCAGAGCGAGCGCGATAAGAGACAAAGCTCTCAAGGTAACGAGACTCCGACAACAAGCCCTCTTCCGTCAAACGGTCGAGGGCCGTGTCGATCAACTCATCTGGAGCGCCGCGCTGACGCAGCTTACGCGTCAGCTCGACTCGACCGTGCTCGCGCCTGGCGAGCAGGTCCATCGCGGTTCGCCGCACCGCGACGAGGTTATCGAGTACGACGGTCATCGAATCGATCAGATGTCAGCGTCAGCCAGGTCGTCTGCAGTCTCGCGGTTAGCCACCGACTTGACGTCCGCAACTGGGCTCAGAAGCTTGTCACGCAGTTGCTTCTCGAGGGTTGCTGCAATTTCCGGGTTATCCGCCAGGAACTTGGCCGAGTTGGCCTTGCCCTGACCGATCTTGGTGCCGTTGTAGGCATACCAGGCGCCGGATTTTTCGACGAAACCGTGCAACACACCCAGGTCGATCATCTCGCCATTAAGGTAGATACCCTTGCCGTAAAGAATCTGGAACTCCGCCTGACGGAACGGCGAAGCGACCTTGTTCTTCACAACCTTGACGCGGGTTTCACTGCCGACAACCTCATCGCCTTCTTTCACGGCGCCAGTGCGGCGGATATCCAGACGAACCGAAGCGTAGAACTTCAGCGCGTTACCACCGGTGGTGGTTTCCGGGCTACCGAACATCACGCCGATCTTCATGCGGATCTGGTTGATGAAGATCACCAGGCAGTTGGCGTTCTTGATGTTACCGGTGATCTTGCGCAGGGCCTGGGACATCAGACGAGCCTGGAGGCCCACGTGCATGTCGCCCATTTCACCTTCGATTTCCGCTTTTGGTACCAGTGCAGCCACGGAGTCGACGATGATCACGTCAACGGCATTGGAACGCACCAGCATGTCGGTGATTTCCAGGGCCTGTTCACCGGTGTCCGGCTGGGAAACCAGCAGGTCATCGACGTTAACGCCCAACTTGCCGGCATATTCCGGGTCCAGGGCGTGTTCGGCATCGACGAAGGCGCAGGTCGCACCGGCTTTTTGAGCCTGGGCGATCACGGACAGGGTCAGCGTGGTTTTACCGGAAGATTCAGGACCATAGATTTCAACGATACGGCCTTTTGGCAGGCCGCCGATGCCAAGCGCAATGTCCAGGCCCAGGGAGCCGGTGGAGATGGAAGGAATAGCCTGACGGTCCTGATCGCCCATACGCATTACGGCACCCTTGCCGAATTGACGTTCGATCTGACCCAAGGCCGCAGCCAAGGCTTTCTTCTTGTTGTCGTCCATTAAAGTCCTCACGTAATCAATAAGGCCTGACGGCCAACACCTGTATAAGTAGCCAGTATTATTCCACAGCGATTACAGATCGCCTACCCCTGATTTGAGATTTCTACAGCGGCATGTTGCAACAGCCCCTCTAGCGCGGCCTTCACCGTTTGTCGGCGGACCTCGTCGCGGTTACCCGGGAAGAATCGCTGCTCACTGATGACCGTCTCGCCAACGCCCCAGGCCAGCCATACAGTCCCCACTGGTTTGTTCGGCGTGCCGCCATCAGGGCCGGCCACGCCGCTGACCGCCACGGCAAAACGCGCCAGGCTTTTTTGCTGCGCGCCCCGCACCATTGCCTCGACCACCTCGCGACTGACCGCCCCCACCGTTGCGAACAGCTCGGCCGGCACACCCAGCTGCTGAGTCTTCTGGCGGTTGGAATAGGTGACATAACCCGCCTCGAACCACGCCGAACTCCCGGGAATGCGGGTGATCGCCTCGGCAATCCCGCCTCCGGTACAGGATTCGGCCGTGCTCACATGGGCATTGACCCGCTGCAGGCGTCGGCCCAGTTCAGCGGCCAATTCGGTAATGTCGTCCATGATGCTCTCCTGATTCGATGCAAGGGCCCTACCGTACACGAGCATTCCAGGCTTGCAAGGCTCGCCGGATCAGCGCCCCAATGCCCTGACGTACGCCTGACAGGCCTGCAGAGCGATCAATCCGCGATCCCCTGCGTCGGTGATGGCGATAATTCGTTGAGCATGCGCCGGGTCAAGTCGGGCGCGTGGGGGGCCATGATCCACGCCGCCGGCGCCGGCGGTGGCAGGCACTGCACAACCGGCGGCAACATCGTCGGCGTCGAGGAGGACTGACAGCCGGACATCGGCAGTAGCAAGGCGATCGCGCAGGCGATCCTGGTCACGTTGGGCATCGCTCAAGGCTCGGTAATGGGATTGTTCGCTGGCGGAGAGTTGTTGTTCCAAAGCCAGGCGCTTGTCTTGCTCGGCCTTTTGCTCAATAGCTGCCGCCTGGGTTATTTGATTCAGCGTCTGCGCCTGGACCTGGGCCGCTTGCGCCAGTTTCCGGTCATAACGCCACGTTTGGACTTGCCAGGCCAACACCGCCGGGCCGCCGGCCACCAACGCCAGCAACACAGCGACGCCAAGGGTGCGGGAAGAAAAAGGCATCAAACCGAAGGCTGACATAACACCGCCCTCGCCCGTGCCCAGAGTTGCAGGCGATCCTGCAAGCCATTCAAACCGCCGTTGATACGGCGGGTGATGGTGTTGAACTGATCGCGGTCGGCCAGTTCGTTCAAACCGTTCTGATTCCAGAACCAGGCGGCAGACTCAGCCGCCCATTGCGGTTGCTCCAGCAGTTGCGGCAACGCCAGCAGTCGTTCATCGCCGAACAAACCCAGGCTGCAACGCCGATAATTGTCACGCCCGGTAATCTGAATCAGGCCGCGACCACGATATTGCTGACCGTCACCGTCGGCCTGGGGCGTATTGCCCAAGCGAACGGCCAACGATCCCGTGTCGTACCTGCTGAGATATTGATCACTGCCGAGTTCGCGCACATAGCGCAATTGCCCTGATTCATGGCCAACCTGGGCCAGGAACGCGGCCATGCGTTTGGGTGTGTCGACACGATGGCGCGACATCGCGGTGTTTAGCGCGGAAACAAAAACGCCCGCTTGGGCGCGGGCGTTGGGCATGATGTTGATGAGTTGCTGTTGGGTAACTTCCATAGGTCAGTTCATCGAAGGCGTTATAGATGTTGCTCGGCCAGCCAGGGTGGCGCGGCCGGACGATATTCGGCCGCAGGGAAAAGCTCATCCTGCGGCCAGTCCCTGAGGGCCCGTCGGTACATCTGCAGTTGTGTGTATTGCGTCTGGTCCAGTGTGGTGCCGCTACCGTCGTCCATTTCATCGCGATCCCGCGCGACGAGACGGTCCGTTGCCGATAGCTGGGCATTGCGCCACGCATACTCGTTTTCAGCAGCTTGGCCTGACGTCAGAGGAGGTGGATCTACGAGGATGGGATAACCATTGTCAGGATTGACTGAAATTTTCTTGGGCGACATAGCCAGTTGCTGAAGCAACGATAGCCAATAGGCCCTGGGGACTTCGATGACATCTTCTGGGATATCCGAAGTATTGATACCCGGGACATAAGCGCCGCAGGTACTTGGACTGAACAACACAGTGAATTCGTTCACTCAATACCCCTTCGCAAAATAATATACACCCCACCCGGCCATCGCCTGTCCATCCATATTGCGAACCCGGAAACGACAACCCTGTTTAGTACCGCTTCCTCCAACGAGAATAACCACCGCACCATCACCGCCGACATGGTTGGCTACAACAGAAGCAAAAGCGGTTGGAAATGAAATAGGAAAAGTGACAAACACATCGCCGTTAGCATCGGTCGTGCCGGCTCCCCATTGATCGATAATCCCACTGGCGTATTTTTGATAACCCGGATTACCGAGGTGACCTGAAAACAACGAGGTGTACTTGAGCACAATGGTGCCGCCGATCAGCCGCCATTGGTTGTCGAGTTTGACGAACTCCGCCGTTTCACCCCGCCCCAGATCGATTGGCCCCAAGGCGGCACTTGACGAACCTATCGTATCGGCAGCCGAGGCCGTCGATATGGTGACCACGCCGACACCAACGTTGATAAGTGTCAGCGTCGCCCCATGCATGATCCCGGTAGTGCCAGGCAGCGTGACGCTGATCGGCGTAGCACTGGCAAAACTGACGGCTCCGCCTATGTGCGCCAATGTCAACGCGGTATTGGTTGCGTACGCAGCAAAACCGGAATACTGCAGCCCGCTACGTCTCACGAATTCCGTGGTTGCTACGGACCCGTCATTGTCAAACTGCGCGGCGGTGGTAAATAACCCGTTGCCACGCAACGCCGTCAACAGTTGATTGCTCAGTTGTTCCGAGGGCGTCAGCCCGGCGGCTTGAATGACATTGAGCATCTCCTGCGTGACGCCATTGCCCCAACTGGCGGGGATCAAAGATCCCGGCGTCCCGGTCAAGGGATCCTCATCCACAAACCTGCCATTCACCAAACCCGCACTGGGCACACTTCTTGGATAGTCCACATTGTCCTCCCTTGATACTCAAACGGCCAAAAAACAGGCAATAGAAAACTGCGCCTGTTGATTCGCCCAACAGAGCCCGAAAAAAAAATGAGAAGGTTTAAGCGGTTTGGTCCGTGGCGCTTTAAGCCGCCGACTCAGGCACGACCGGCCAGTTGATGTCGGTTGGAAAACCGGTTTGGTGCTGGATACGGTTCAACTCGACGCAGTAGAGCTTCCACTCCATCAGGGCCAGTTGTTCCTGGTCGTTGGCGTCGCCGATGTCTTCGGCGTATTGGAAAGGAGCGACTTTCTGAACGGCTTCGCGCAGCAATTTCTCGCGCTTTAACAGGGCTTCGCGCTTTAGGTCGGCCAACTGCAGCATCTCGTCAAACACCCAGATGTTATCGCGCCATACATAGTAATTGCCTGGCCACGGTTCGGCTGTGTATATGTCCGGCAATTGGCCGAACTCGGTCCACTCCAGATGAGCGCCGTTGTCCTTGCGATAAACCGAACCGCGCCAGTCCACCATTTCTCGCGGAACGCCGTTCACCATAACCCACGAATGATGATCTTGGGCGGCTGGAAGTTCGAAGGAAAGTTGGATGCCGTTACTGGGAATTTGAATGCCCATCCCGGGAGTTACGAAGAGATCTACCGGGCCAGATAGAACACCGGCGTCATCGAACAGATAAATAAACATAGTTACCTCAGATCAGCTTGATTCGGGCGGGATAGGCGATGTTTCTGGGACGGGTTTCGGTGCTGTATGTCCCGATATCGCCTACGTCGTCTCCGCCCGAAAAAGCCGGATTGGGAAAAGTCGTACCGCGAATCCCTGCTGCAGGTGCCGCGTTTACGTCGTGCGTCATGTCCCAGACGCCATCAGGAATACTAGGGGCTGGACGAATCGCGCTACCTGAACTAGTGGGCAAATAGTGGTTGTGTCTTTCAAGGGCATACATTTGCCTGCTTCCCGCCGAACGGTCGACATCCACTCCGCGGGCCTCATCCAGCACGCGCAAGAATTCACCGCGAATATCCGGAAGTCGAAAAGTCGTAGCACCGTCACCGCTGGTCCACGCGCCCTCGTTCCATCCTCTGGAACCCTCCGTCACTAACGCACCAGACGATTGCGCGTAATCCCACAACCACGGCCAATCGCTACGCACCAGCAAATTGCCATTAAGCACCGCATACCCACCGGGAATGACCTGACGCGTGCTCTCAAAGGAAATACGCCCCAAGGCCGTCGCATCGAACCGCCCCACCGGCCACCAAACCCCAGCTTCGTCACTGCGCAGATGCCACCAGTCACCGCTGCCCATCAATACCAGAAACGGATAACCGCTGGCCGCCAGATGAGTGTGAAACCGGATCCTGTCGCTACCGGAGGCCCGAACTGTCAAACGGTTACCACTGTTATCCACACGCCTCACAATCACATCACGAATGCCAAGCGCCGCATTGGCCGCAGGAAGCGTCACTGTGTTCGCACCAGCACTGGCGTCAATCAGCACCAGCCCCAGCTCGTCGGCTGTCAGCGCTTTAGAAGCCGTTAACCGCGTCACCACCGAACGCATCGGGCTGCTACGCCCGAGAATAGCCTGCAACGCCTTGATCAACTGGCCGGTGTCCGCTTCAGACGGTGTGATGCCAGCGGCGTCGATCACGCCCAGGATTTCCTGGGTGACGCTATTGCCCCAGACCGCCGGAATCAGCGATCCAGGCGTGCCCGCCAACGGGTTTTCATCCACAAACCGACCGTTCACCAGCCCAACGCTGGGAACACTTTTTGGATAGTCCATTTTTACTGCTCTCTATGAGGTGGGTCTCAAGCGCGAAGAGGTAGCGCCCGGATAGTCGCGAGCACATCATCAACGGCTTGGCTGGCAAGATCCGCCTTGCCTTTGGCAATGTGTGCACGAATCTGTGCCTTGGCCTTGAGACGCAGTTCGCGAAGCGCCAGCAGGTTTGCTTCAAATTCGGCGGCCTTGGCGAGAATCTGATCCGCCGCCTGCTTGGCGGTGCGCCCTTTGACGACCCACGCAGAAACGGACAACGGAACCAATTTTTTCGGGTAGCCCTGATCCTTGAAGGCCTGCGCCTCCAGGGCGGCTTGTTGGTATTCCAAGGCACGCAAGGGATCACCGGCCAACGTGCGGCGGGCGCTGTCGGTAGCGGCATCGACCTTGGCGCACAGGCGTTCGGCTTCCTGGTGCAAAAGCTCTGCAGCACTTTCCTCGCTAAGCACCCATGTACCGTCCTCCCAGATATGGGCAGAAGAAGGTGAAGGCGAGCGAAGTCCATCTTCGTATTGGTGCAGCTCTTGAATGACTTTCATCGGATCAGCTCCCAAGACAGGTGAACATTGACTGCGTTGGTAAAGTTGACGGCGATGCCCACGCTGTAATCCGTCAGGGCCTGGTGCCCCTTGATCCCCATGCTCAATAGCAACTCGTCGCTATCGGCATTGGTGGCGCCCAATGTGTGCTCGGCCTGGTACGACTGCCAAAGCGAACGCGACTGGGAATGATCAAAACTGGCCGTGATCGTAGAGACCATCACGTCGTTGATAACGTTATTGGAGGACAGCACACACATCGCAGGACTTGCGGGGTTGGTCCAGCCATTTGGCTGGTTGACAATAGTTGTCGAGGCTGGGCTTAGATAGCTGTAGTTCCCCCCAACCCACCCGGCCTGGGCAAAGGCCAGCGAAGTCAAGGCACTTGAAGAGGGCGTGGGGTTACCCGAAACGAGACGCCCGGCACGCGCATGCGGATCAAGCGGCAAATACACCACGCCAGTGCCGTTAACAGTCTGAGTCCAGCTCAACTGCGCACGGTTGTAAATCGAGCGAATCGTAGGCAAGGAACCCGGCGCCCCGGTTGCTACCCAAGCCAGGCACATATCCAGGGGCGTGGACTGGAATCCACCGCCCGAAGCACCATTTATAGTGCCCTTCAGCGACTCTGGGGCGACGTCGTAAAGGCTTCCACGCTGCATATAAAAGGTCAGCAAATCGCCCGTCACCTGCGCTCTTAAAAAATAGCCGGTGCTTGGCAATAAATCGGCACTGCTCCAGGCCGAGGTTACAAAGGTACGTGACCGGCCCAACCGCCCACTCACCACTTCCTGGCCGATGCTGATATACACACCCGCCGGGATCGAAACTCTCCCACCACTTGTTGATATTGCAGCTGGAGTGACGGGTACACGAGCATCGGCTGTGGCGATGGTTGGCAGCGGCAAAGCAGCGATCGGAAGCGCGAGATCCTGGTTCCAGCCCTTGGCGGCGACCGACTGAATCGCTTCGAGTAATTGATCGTTTTGGGTTTCATCTGGCGCCAGATCCCCCGCCTTGATGACATTCACAATCTCCTGCGTCACCCCATTCCCCCAGGCCGCCGGAATCAACGACCCCGGCGTCCCGGTCAACGGGTTTTCATCCACGAACTTCCCATTCACCAGCCCGGCGCTGGGCACACTCTTCGGATAATCCATTCATCTACTCCCTAGTCATAATTGATGTGAACCTTCGTATGCGCCGGCGCACTACGATGAATCAGGCACTCGAGCGCCGAACCCGGATTGACGCCGAAACGCTCCCCCCAATAGCTGGCGCCAAAACGTCGGCCGAGCAGCAGGCGGCCGCCGGTGTTGAGGGTCCACATGAATTGCGCCTGCCAGGTGCCGAAGTGCGCTTCGCCGAAGCGGGCGCGGCCCATGCGGGGAGCCTTGAGTTCGGTGATGGTGGCGTTGGGGTAGCCCTGGCTCTTGGCGATTTCCACGTAATAAGCGATGGCCTGACTGCCCACCGCCAACAACCGCCGACGCACCGCCAACCGGCGATCGTCATACAGCGGTGTAGCGCCGAGGCACGGGTCGGGCAGGTTCATCACCCGCTCCCAATCCGGCACCAGCTCACTCACCCCCGCCGGGTCCATTTCGTGGAGCAGGTCGGCGGCGCGGGCGTCGAGACGCGCCAATTCCTGGGCGATGCCTTCGAGCACCTCTTCCAGTTCCGGCACACGCTCCGGGTCCCACGCCGGGCCGCTGGGCAGCAGGCTGCGCAGTTGGGCCTGGTACTGCTCGGCGGTTCTTATTCCAGCCATACGCAGCCTCCGAAGGTCAGCAACTGATTGCTGGCGGCGACCACGTCAGCGATGGGCGCGGTGAGTTTGTGGTCGGTTTCACCGGTGGCGCTGCTGATGGCTTCGGCGATGTGGGTCAGCAACAGGGTTTCGCCGAGGCCAGCTTCGCGGTTATGCAGGTCGCGCAGTTGCGCTTCGATGGCGGCGCGCACGGCGCTGGTGTCCGGGGTAATGCGCAGCCGGTAGGTCACCGGCACCTGGGTTGGCGCCAGCACATGCACCTCGGCGGTGACCGGGCGCAGCGGCTCGATATAGGCCCAGACTTCTTCCAGTTGTTCGGTGTTGGGAATCGGCAGTGGATCGTCGTCACGCATGACGAACACGCCAACGGTGCCGGGCCCAAGGTAGCTGCCGCGACACCAGGCGCGGGTGATGCCAGGGCATTCCAGGGCCCAGGTTTCATAGTCCTGCGCGGAACCGCCGTGGGGAATGATGCGGTAGGAACGGATCACCCTGGCCCGCAGGGATTCGAGGCTTTCCCGGGCGAGACCGCCGGTCAGCCCGGGCGCGAGCACGGTGAAGCTGTTGCCGATCCCAAGGATCGGCTGCACCGGCGTCAACACCAGGCCGGCATCGGCATTCCCCAGGCTACCGGCGTCCAACGCGGCGACAGTGGTGCTGTTCAGGCCATTGCTGGTGGTGCGGGCGCTGGTCACTTTGTAGGTGCGCCCATCGCTGGATTGCAGCAGCGTGTCGACATCCAGCACCGCACCCGCGGTGGCGGTGAAACTGACACTGCCGCTGGCCACCTGGGCCGCTTTGCGCGCCTGGTTCAGGCGCAGGGCGGCGATGCGCTCCAGGGTGGATTCGTCGGCCTTGTCCGGGAGGATCTGCTCAGCGATCCAATCCAGGTAGCCATACAGGCCATAGGCGGCGCCACCCAGGGTGCGGGCCAACACTTGGGCATCGGACTGGCGCAGCGAATCGCTGGCCAGGTCGCTTTGGGCGCGCTTGATCAGCACCGGCAGCGAAGGGGTTTCAAACGGCATAGGTCACCTGCCAACTGTTATCGGGGTTGATGTCCAGGCGCTCGCCGTCGGCCAGGGTCAAAACCGTGCGCAGATTCAGGCGCTGGGCGTCGAGGCGTTCGCTGATGATGTCGATGGCGCTGCAATGGCCGTCGTCGATCAGCCATTGCAAGGCTTCGCGGGCATAGAATTCGGCGTCGAGCTGGGTCTGCCGGGTCAGCTTGACCCGGCGCAACAGCCACAGCCGCGAACCGATGCGGTCGTCGGCGACGGTGGGAAAAGTGTCGCCCCACCAGCCGAAACGTTGCTCGTCATCCACGGCATCGTCGTCAGCGGCGCGGCGCCAGGTGAACAGGCTGATCAGCACCGAGCGGGTCAGCGCGGCGTGCAGGTTCTGGCTGATGAACATCATTGGCCTCCCGCCGGCACGCCGGTCTGGCCGTTACCGGCCTGCACGCCGACGTGCACATGCTTGATCTGGCTGATGCCGCCGGCGATCTGGTCGCCCTGGGAAACGAACTTGCCGGTGTGGTTGATGACCGGGCTGTCGATATTCACCGCGCTGCTGGCGCGGATGTTCAAGGTCGCGGTGTCGATGTCGATGACCCGACCGCGCTTGAAGTGGATCTTGTCGCCTTCATCGGTGTAGATCGCCACTTCGCCAGGGGCCAGGGCCTTGAGGCGGAAACGACGGTCGGCGACCACCAGCACCACGGCATGGGAACGGTCACCGCCCAGGAACGTGGCGATGCCCTCGGCACCCGCCAACGGGTTGCTGGTGAAGCCGTAGGGTTCGAAGTGCTCCATGTCGTCGTTCACTTCACCGGCGGTGAGGCGCATTTGCAGCGATTGCAACTTGGTGGCCGAATTGGCGAGCACGACAGTGCCGCGCGCCAGGAGTCGGGTCAGTAGGCTCATTGAGGTTTCCTTCGGAATCGGAAGTTTGAAAGCGGTGTTTATTGGCCATAACTTCTGTTGGCTGTACCGACGCCATCGCGAGCAGGCTCGCTCCCACAGGGGATCTGTGCCGAACACACAACTTGTATCCACTGGAGATCCCTTGTGGGAGCGAGCCTGCTCGCGATGGCCTGGGCTCATTCAACATTGAGGCAAGCTGACCCACCGCTTTCGCGAGCAAGCCCGCTCCCACAAGGAGTTTTGCGTTGGGCTCAGGTTTTGGGCGGCACCGGGTTCGCGTCGAACGTATGGGGCGGCGCGACCTGCAGGGTGGTGACGGAGCCTTGGGCGGACAGTGAATACGTCACTTTGGAGATCAGCATGTCGCCGTCAAACCCCAGCACCGGGTCGATCACTCGCACCAGAGTGTTATGTCGCCACAAATCACCATTGGCCTGACGCCAGCCCTGCACGCGGTAGGTCGTGGTCAGGGCCTTGCCAGTGCGGATGGCGCTTTCCCAATCGGCCCGTTGCTGGGCCAGCTCGAAGGTCAATTGCGCGCTTTCGCTGATCACCGTGACCCGCTTGCGCTTGAAGCCCAGGTCGGTCGCGGTGCCGCAGACTTCGCTCACCGCCGCCCCGCTCTGCTGGTCATTGCCTTTGTGCTGGCCGATGACCCGGTATTCGGAGAACACCTGGCTGTAGTCCATCGGTGCATTGCCCGAGAGAATGTTTTTCCCCAGTTCCAGCACATCACTGGCTCGCCCGCCACTCCCGGGTTTGGCCAGCAACACGCGGCCTTCGGCATCGTCAGTGGAAAACACCCGGAACAACGTCAGCAGACGGTCGATGGATTGAAAGACCGTTTCCCCCGGCACGATGCTGTGTTCGCTCAACCGAGCGGTTTCAGGGATCTCACTGATCACTCCCACGCCATATTGCGAGGCCAGGGCCTGGACGATGCTCAGCACCGTTTGCCCGCGCCATTGGCTCGGGCGATTGATCGCCGCGCAGTCCACCAAGTCCTGGGTCTTGGAACCACCCTCGATGCTCAGGCTGATCTGGCGCCCGTCATAACTGACCGGGGCTTTGAACACGTAGCCGCTGAGCACCAGGTCGGCACCGATGCGCACCTGACATTCATCCCCAGGTCGAATCGGCACCGACTGAGTCTGCCCCGGCCATTGCCAGGTGATGTCGAGTTTGAAGGTGCGGAACTGCCGCTCCAGGTCCGCACTGATTTCCACGCTTTTCCAGCCGCCGTAATCCAGCCCGCCGACGGTGAGCGAGACAGCGTTGTCGAGCTCGTTCATGGTTTATTCCCCCGAGACTTTCAGGTCGTTGGGCGGCAGGAAACCAGGGTGAGCCACGCCATTGCGCTGGGTCACTTCGGTGACCCGGGTAGCATCGGCAAATTGCTGATACGCCACCACCAACGCCGGCAGGCTTTGCTTGAACGACAGGTTGATCAGCCTTACGCCCGACGACGCTACCGCCGTCAGGTGCGCGGCCATCTGCTGACGCAAATTGTTCATCGCCTGGTAGTGATCCGGATCGGCCTTGAGCGAGGCTTGCCAGATGGCCTCGTTGAGGGCATCGCGCAGGGCCAGCACATCGTCGGCCACCGGCACGTCACGACGCTGGACCGGCTGCACCGCCTGCTGCGCCACCGATGGGGTGGCGCCCAACTTGACCGCCGGTGCGGCCACCGGCATCGCCGCAATCCATTGCGCGGCCTGCACCAACAGCGTGTCCTGGACCAGATCGGCCACGGCCTGGGCCGCCGCCGTGGTGTCCTTGCCAGTGGTGAGTTTGGGGGCGTCCGCCGTGCGAATCGCCTCGACCTGTTGCGACACGCTGGCAATCACGCCGCGATAGCCGTCACGGGCAAAGTCCTTCAATTCCCGGATGTCCCCCAGCAACCCTTTGAACTCGGCCGCCACTTCCTTGGGCAGCTCCTTCACCGCCTTGACCAGATCGCTGAGTTGCCGATAAGTCTCGATCAACGGTTTGAGTTCCTGCTCGATGACGCCGTAGACATCCTTGAGGCTGTTGCGCAGGTCAGCGATGCCGATCCGCGCGGCCTTGATCAGCGTCATGGCCTCTTCGAAGCGCCGCACCGCCGCCCCCAGAAAACTGTCAGCCGACACCAATAACAGTTTCTGACTGTTGATCGCGGCCGACGGGAATTGCAGCGGCTGGTCGGGGTAGAACTTCAGAGCGAAGGTCACCAGGCCACCGTCCTGGCGGGTGTGGGTCATGTCGCATTCACCGACCTTGACCTGCAGGCGCCCCAACCACGGATGCACCAGTTCGCCGCTGCCCTGCTCCAGGGCCTTGAGCAACTTGTCGCGCTGCTCCAGGCAATCGGGGCCGACGATGAACGCGGTCAGCTCATGAATCTTCGCTTGCTGACCGAGACCTTCGAAGAACGGCTGGTCACGCTGGGGATATTCATGCAACTGGCCCTTGTGGCCGACCGGGGTTTTCGCCTGATCGACCCAGAACCCGACACCACGAAACGACGCCGGCAACAAACGATCACGCCAGCTCATTGGAACCTCCTGTGGAAAGTGAGCGATAGCCGATGCGCGAACTCACCGCCAGGGCCGGTTGATTGGTCTGTGGCGGATCGGCGCGCAAACCGGCCGGCGCGTTTTCGAAGCGCACGGTCAGGCCGCCTTCGAGCTGCGTGCGATTGTTGGCGGCGCTTTGTTGCACCAGGGCGCTGGAGGTTTGCGGCAATGCGCCTGGCGTCAATGAGGTTTTCATCGGCAGGTTGCCGGACGCCGGCGCAAGGCTGGATGACAGGCCCGCAGGCGGCTCACTGGCCCCACCAAAAAACGCCGGCGCCAGCTCGCCCTTGCCTTCGGCATTGGTCTGGCGCTGCGCCTCGGTCAACCCTTCGACCTTGCCGGTGAACGAGGTGATGATTTCGCCGAAGTCGCCGTTGAAGAACGCCTTGATCGGTGCAATCACGCCCTGCAGTTCGTCCCACCACTGGCTGAACCATTCACCCACCGGCCCCCACTGTCGGGTCAGGCCCTCAATGGGCGACCAGTCGAACAAACCGCTGAACACCGCCAGCATGATCGACACCTGATTACGAATGCCTTCCCAGATCCCGGCGAAGACTTCCCCGATCGTGCCCCAGTTGGCCATGATCAGCCCCAGCGGCGTCCAGTCGAACAGACCTTTCAGCGCGTCCATTACCGGCACCGTCAACGCCTTGAGCAGATCCCAGCTCGCTGCGAACAACCCGGTCAGGGGCGCCCAGTTGCCGATGATCAAACCCAACGGTGACCAGGCGAACAGCGTCTGCATGAAACCGATGACCGGCGTTGCGGCCGCCACGATCACATTCCAGAGCGCGCCGAAAAAACTGCTGATCGGGCCCCAGTTGCTGATCATCAGCCCCATCGGGGTGAAAGCGAACATCGTCTTGAAGAACTCGACCATCGGCATGACGATCGGCGCTAGCTTCTGCCAAAGCCCGGCGAAGAACGCCGAGATTGGTGTCCAATGGGCGATGATCATTCCGGCCGCCAAGGCGATGCCCATGGCAATCAAGCCGATGGGGTTCATCTTCAAGGCCAGGTTGACCACTTCCAGCGCCTGGCTCGCACCACTGACCGCCGTTTGAATCGCATTGAACGCCACGACGCCAGTCGCCAGGCCCTGCACCAATTGCGGGTTATCCTGCAGCACCTGGGCCACACCCGTGACCATCGGCTGCAAGCTGGCTGCCGCCGCGTTGACCGCCGGCCCCAGGGCCGAACCGAACTGCACCGACACATTGCTGATGGAAGTTTTCAATCCATCCAGGCTTTGTGCCGCCACACGCGGCGCTTCAGGTGCCTTCAAGCTGCTGGCCGCCGCGTTCGCCGCGCCCACTTCACCTTTGAAAGCCTCTGCTGACGTGAGCCCCTCCATGAACGGTTTGGCCAGGCCGCCCTCGGGGAGCAGAGCGGAAATATCCAGGCTGCCAAGGCCCGTGGCATCGAGGTTCTGCTTGAAGCTGGCGACCTTCGCTCGAAGACTGGCAAGCTTGGGCGACAGCTCATCGATGCCGGTCAGCAGCACCGCTTTTTTCTCTACCTTTTGTGTCTCTGCCATCACTGCACCTGCTGCATCGCATTGATCCGTTGCGCGTGCTCCAGGGACTCGCGGAGCACATCCAGTGGCCTGGCCATCATCTGTTCGGGGTCAACCTTCCAGAACCAGGCCAGGTCATAGGCGGCTGCGATCAGGTCGCCGATGGCTGCGACGCCGCACTCATGAAAAAACTCGCGACGGCCCAGCTCAGTGCGTTGAGGTCAGCCAAGTCCAACTGGTTGACCGACGACGGCGGGATGCCGGCGCAGACCGCGATGTATTTGGCCGCGACGTCCATGTCCAGGCTCACCTCCTCGCTCTTGTCGATCTTGTACGGCAGCGCCTTGATCGCCCGGACCTCCTGCACCGTCGGACGGCGCAGGGTCAGTTCGCTCAGCGGCTCGCCGTGGGCCTCGATGGCCACGCGCAGCGTCACGACATCGCTCATTGCCAGGTCCCCTTGATGCCTTCGAATTTCAGTTCGATGGTGGCGTCGTCGCCCTTGGACACCGGCTCTTCCACCAGATAGGCGCCGGCCAGTACGTAAACCTTGCCGTTGTTGAATTCGCAGGTGACGGTCATGTCGGTGCCGGCGACCAGTTGCTTGAGCGGGAAGTCCGCGGTGTGCAGCGCCGTCACCTTGAAGGACGGGGCAATGTCGGTTTCCTTGTAGAAACCCGGTACGACGGTTTCGCGTTTGGTGAACATCAGTGGCGCTTCGCAGCCGCCGTTGATGGTCAGTTGAGCGCCGTCCACTTTGACGTAGCAGGTGCCCGCAATCAGTTGACCCATGGTGTTTCTCCCTTCAAATAAAAAGCCCACACGAGGTGGGCGCAGTTCATACGTTCAAACGCGACTTTCAGGCGGCGTCGTCGTATTGCAGACGGAACTGGTTGAGCAGTGCGAACACCCGCAAACCATTGATGTAGTCCGGCGGGAACAGCACATTGACCCGGCTCGGGTCCTGACTGTCACGCTCGACAACCAGGTGCTCGGCGAACAGCTCGGCGTTTTCCACGTGGCCTTCCAGCTCCAGCTTGGCGTACTGGGCGATCAACTCGCCGCGAATGGTGCTCGGCGTCACGATGGGCTGGCCGGCGCCAAAACGAGTGCCGTCGGCAGCCAGTTTGTGGCGCCCATATTTGCTGGTGATCACACTTTGCAGGCGACGCACGATGAACGCCGACTGGTGCATGGTTTCGCTGTCCAGGTAGGAATTGTCAGCCTGGCCAAAGGCGTTCTTCTGATAGGTGGTGATCGAACGCTGGATGCGCACGTAGCCACCTTCGTAGTACGCCGTGGCGATACCGTAGTTGAGCAGCGACTGACGCTCGGTCAGGGTGAAACGTTCGCTGGCCGGCGCCGGATCCAGGCCTGGCAGACTGCCGCTCTGGGTCGGACGGCTGGCGTCGGCGGAAATGAACACCGCAGTACGGGCGGCCAATGCAGCGGCCTGGACCCAGAACGGTTGCGGCACACCCAATTCCAGGGCCTGGATAGTCATGTGCTGGTCGTTGCGCGCCTGACCGGCCGCCACCAGGGTGCCGATGGTGCCGCGCTTGGCGCTGTAGACATGGCCGAACAACTGCTTGGCCCAGGACCAGCGACCAGTGCTGTCGTCCATGACCGCTTGCCAGGTGTTGAGGCTTGCCACATCGGACCACGGCATCGCGATGAATTCGAACGGCTCGTCACCCAGCGCCGCGACGGCGGCGGTCTGGTCCGGCACACCGGCCCCACCGGTCATTGCCGTGATCGCTGTGGTCAGGCCGGCAGGGGTGTCTTCACCATTGCTCTTGCCCAGGCGATTGAATTGCAGGCTGATGTCGTTACCGCTGTCGCCGGTCCATTTGGCGCTCAGGGTCACAACACCCTCGGCAGCCGCAGCAATCACCGGCAGATCGGCCGCCGCGTTGATCTTCAAGGCCAGCGCAGTGGCGGCTTGAGCGGCCGTCGCTCCATTGACGATGGCCGCCTGAACGCGCACGCCACCCACATACAGATTGAGCATGCCGCTTTGAGTGGCGGCGCCGGTCAGGGTCAGCACGCCCTGGGCAATGGCACCTTCGACGTTGTGCAGCGGCAGGCACCAGATCTCGCCCAGCGGGTCGGTCTTGCGCCAGGTTTCGTACATCGAGGCGAGCATCGAACCTTGACCGCCGATGTTTTTGGCCAGCGCAACGCTGGACACCAGCACCAGTTTACCGACCTCGGCCGGGGCCACGTTGTCGTTGACCTGGGCCACGATCAACCGGCGCATGGCCGACGACGCGCTATTGGCCGCCGAGTTGTCCATTTCGGCGTAGAACAGCGGAACACGAATGTCCGCGGGAATGTTGCTGAATCCGATCGCCATTATTTGGCTCCCTGTGGTTTTGCCGCTTTCACGGTTTTGGTAGTGATATCGCCATCGGCCAGACGTCGACGCCACCAGGCGCTGTCCGGTACTTCACGGCCCTCGAGGGGCAACAGATCGCCCGCTTCCGGGTCCGGTACGGCACGGCCCGGGGCCGGCAGCACGGTGATGCGTTTGCTCATGGGGTTACGTCTCCAGAGAAGGTCAGTTCCACGCGCCCATCAGGGCCGGGACGTTTCAGGTTGGGGTCCGCCGGGTCGATGGCATCGACCCGCACGGTGGCCCCGGTAAAGGACGACAAGCCGTCCAGTTCACGCTCGTGCCAGCTTTCGGCAGGCTGGCTCGCCAGATTGCGGCCCAGCTGGAACTCGGCGAAAAAGTGCAGCCGGTACAACACACGGCTGCTGTTGATGGAAACCAGTTCACTGCCGTCATACTCGATGCCGGTGTAGTCACCACCGGGCTTGAACCCCACCAGCGCCCGCCACAGTTCGGCGCGCAGGTCGTGCAGCAGATCCAGCGCTTTTGTCGCATCGGTGGCGTCGAGCACCAGTACGGTGTCGAAACGGTCACGCACCGCTTGCAGCGTGGCGTTCTGGGCGGCGTTCTTGCTGGCAATGTCGGCGCTTGGCAGGACATAGGCGCAGGGGTTTTGCAGCGGTGTGTCAGCTTGCAACGTGGCGAGGTCAAACCCTGCTGCCACGCGATTGCCGAGCGCAGGACATTGCTCACGCAGTTGCGTGAGGATCGGAGTGATCTTCATGGAGGTGCTCCAGTTATATGGAAGGCGCAGTCAGAACTGTGGGAGCGAGCCTGCTCGCGATGGCGGTGTGTCAGGCAACATCAATGCTGGCTATGACGGCCTCATCGCGAGCAGGCTCGCTCCCACAGGGGAGTGGTGTTTAGGCCCTGGCATCCAGGCAGGTCGCATCAATCCTGCTGCGATAGCTTTTTTCCCGGTCGCCGCTGGCGGTGACTTTGTCGATCGACCAGCGACCGCGCATGAAGTCCGGCCAGGAGGCGTCCAGCAGCACGATGCCTTCGGCGCACAAGCCTGGATTGCCGGGGCATTCGATCGCCACCTTGAGTGCTTCGCGCATCATCCGGCGTACCTCGCCTTCACCGGCGGCGCGAGCATCGTTGGCGCTTTGAAAGCGCTGGCGAAGGGTCTTGAACGGCGCGATGCCGCTCTCCTCGACGCGCATTTTCCCTGCCGCCGCATCCCACCAACTGGCCTTGCAGCCCTGGTATTTCGCACGGGCGGTATCATCCAGAACGGCGGAGATAAAGGCGTTGTCGCCTGGGCGGTTATTCGTCGTCACCGACAGTTTTGTCTCGGGCAGGACTTTGCCCGACAAAGACTTCGCCTGCCCCCGGCGCGCCAGCACATACAGCTCGTTGACCGGCTTGGCGACGGCGTCATAACGGTGAGCCAGTCGCGTTAGAAAACCCATGTCGGTTTCGTTGGACTGATCGATGTGCTCGATTTTTATCAGCGCCAGGTCCGGCGCCACACGCGGGGAAAACCCGTGTCTGGAGGTCAACTGACGAAACAGCACGCCCAGGGTCGTCGGACCATGACTGACGGATCGCCGTTGCTTGAAACCGGTCTGATCGGCCGCACTGAACGGCGCCGCCGTCGCGACAAGCGTCAGGCGCAGGGGAAACAGCGTCGGCGTGCGCCGGGTCACGACGAACTCACCTTTATCCACCAGCCCCGACTCCAGATAACCGACCCGCAGGCCGATTTTCCCGCCCAGGCTGGGCAATCCTTCAAGCCCTTCCAGGCTGATGGTGAGCGTCAGTTGATCGGACTCAATCCCCGCCGCGTCGATGTGCGTCCAACTGAGCAAGCGTTCGTTGAGCAGCGCCGCGTTCGCACCGTAGATTTCCACCGCTGGCGTGAAACCCAGTGACATATTGCCTCCTTAATCCCAGGCCGAAACCGGTGTGGGTGCGACGGGCTGTAGATCCACTTCCGGCAGGACAATCCATACACCCGCCGGCAATACCGGCCCCCACTCGGCCAGCTTCGGATTGAGTCGCCAGAGCGCCTCTTCGGCGGCATCGTCACAACGCTCCAGCTCGCGGTACAGCAACAGATTCACCGAATCACCGGCGATACTTCGAACCCTACGCATTGGCGAACTCCGTCAATTCAATCACCCAGCCGACCACCATCGCGGTGCCGTCATCAATGACCTCGGTCTGGGTTTCCGACACCTTGTTGATCTGCCACAGGCCCCAGTTGCGGCCGATGCCGTCAACCAACGGCACCGGAGCGCGTCGGGCCTGTAATGCACGCAGCTCATCGAGTCGGTCCATGGCAGTGGCGTACATCGACTTGCCGGTGATCGTCAGCGCTTGCAGCCCTTGACCGAGCTGACTGGATTTGGGTTTGCTGGTGAGGATGTCGATGCTTTTCCAACCGCCATCCGAGGTGCGAACCAAGGAGTGGTAGGCGAAGTTTCTGGACAGACCGAAAATGAAACTGCCCAGTGCCATTTGCTGACGCATCACGTACCTCCGTCAGTCAGCGCCGCATCACTGCGCATGGCGAGTGAGTTGGGCATGGTTGTCAGGCCGAACTGGCCCGAGAGCTGTTGCACAACCAGGTTGGCCAACTGACTGGCACTGGCCTGGTCCTGGCCGTTGATGTAGATGTTTGCGGTCATGGTGTTCTGATGAGTGCTTGTCGGGGTGCTGGTCAGGTCTTTGCTGACCTGCTCTGGAGCGGCGAGTCTGTCGGTGGGTGCGACGAGTTTTTCGCCCAGAGACGCCCCGGCATCGCTCCCCAACCAACCGCCCAGCAGTCCGCCGATCAGCCCACCAATGGCAGTGCCGATCACCGGAACGACGCTGCCCAAAGCGGCACCGGCCGCGGAACCTGCGGCAGCGCCTGCCCAGCCGCCACCTGCGGCTCCCAGGCCTGCGCCCATCATCCGTTTGTCGCCGGTGAGCACTCCCTCGGCTACATCAGCGACGGCGCCGACGACTTTCAACGGGCCGGGCGCCTTGCGAGTCATCGAGCGCAATGAGGCCGTTGGCGCGAGTGAAAAACGCCCTGCGCCTCCCTGTGAGCCTCGTGGCCTTCTCGTGGATTCGGGACGCTGGTTGGCATTGCTTGTATCCAGCTTGCCCACACGAGGATTTCTGAGATCTTCGGAGATCACCTCACCCAATCGGCCGGGAAGGTGCGGGGCGGCCCTACCCAGCACTCGCTTGGCCACCTGACTGGACATTTCATCCACTACGGCCTTGAGCAGCACACCCACCAGCGGTTTGATCGCTGCGGCAACAAGCACAATTGCAGCGGTGGCTTTAGGTGAGGATTCAGCCAATTCACTCATGCCATCGGCCAGCGAACCCAGCCACTGGGACGAGGTATCCGCCGAAGGCATCAGGGCATTTCCCGTAGCCACCGACAAACGCTCGCTACGGGCGTTGAGGATGTTCAGCTGGCCTTGTTGGGTTTTCGACAGCGCCAACGCGTCCTGCCGCACCGAGCCGTCGTTGCCCAATTGCGACGTGGCATATTGGCCTGGGTCTTTCACCTGCAAGAAGGCTGCGTTCACATCAGGCAGTTTCTGCGCCATGCGCAGCACCGCCTCATCGCCATTGCCGAAGAGCGTGCCGGCAAGGGCCGAGCGCTTGTCGGCCGGTTGCGCGTTCAAGGCCGCCAGCACCGTCATCACCGTGCCAGACGCCGTGTCCTTGTCACGCAAGCCGCTCGCCACCGCCGTGGGCGCCAGACCCAGCTGTTTCCAGGCCGTTTGCTCGGTGGCGGAGGCCTGGTCACCCTTGCCCAGGGCCGTCGTGAAACTATCCAGCGCCACCCCGGCTTCAGCTTGTTGGGTACCGGTATTGAGCAATGCCGCCGTCAACGCGGCGGCTTGTGCAGGGGCCAGGCCCGCCGTCGTCGCAGCGGCACCTTCACGCTGCAAGACCGCACCGATCTCAGCCGCTTTCGCACCGTTGGGTAATTTGCCCAATTGGTTAGCGGCATCCGCCAGGTCAAAGGCTTGCGCGCCGCTGAGCTTCATGGAGATGCGCCAGTCGGCCAGCATTTCGGCGGCCTTCATGGCCGGCATCTCGAACGCCGCCGCGGTGACGCCAGCATCCGAGGCGAAGTTCGACAGGACCAACTGTCGCTCCGAGGCATCGTGCACATCGCTACCGATGCCTTTCCTGGCCGCCAGGCTTTGCATCCTCACCACTTCAACCGCCGTGGTGCCCCCGCCCGCCACCAGCGGTGCGGTGGCGATCTGCGGGGTTGACTCAGCCACCTGCTGAATCTGACGCGGCCCGAATTGGCTGGCCTTTTTCAGATCGGCCATGGCCGAATCCATCGCTATCGCCGGTTTGAGCAGCACCGGTGGTTCGATCCCGCCACCCGACTTACCCTTAGGCTCACTGGCTGACTCACCCTTGGCGCCGGCGCCCATCGTTTGGGAGAACAATCGTTGCGCCGACAGTTTCACGGTCAGCGACTCGATCGCCGTCGTCAGCAACCCGAGTTTGAGCCCGAGCTCTTCCAGCACCCGATCGAGGCCCGACAGTTGATCCCCGGCGAACGCACCTTGCGCTGCCACACCACTCGTGAGGCTGGTATTACCGAACGCCAACCCACTCTCATTGAAGGCTGCGTATTTGAGCGAATATTTATCGTCCGCCATTCGGCCCTACTCCTTTTTCACGCCAAGGCGAGTCATCGCGATGTCGTAACGACGCAATGCCTTGCCGACGTCCCACTCCAGAATTTCCGCTTCACTTACCGGGTAAATGAGCGGCACCACATCGAGGATCACTTCGATGTCGCGCTCCGAAAGAAGTCCGCCGGTTTGTTTAAAAAATCGTCGATGCGTACCTGAAGCTGTGTCCAGTCGGGCACGGTCAGCAGGTCCAGATCGGGAATCATCAGGCCGGTGCAATGGGCGGTGATGAACTCGGCGCGTTCCTTGGCCGCCTTCAGTTTTTTCATCGCCTTGGTCGCTCGCAGCACGGGCATTTCCAGGGTCAGCGAGGTCAGGCTGCGGCCAGCGACGTTGAGCGTTTGGAGCAGTTGCACCTGGTCGGGGTCGACTGCTGCGCCATCCGTCGATTCCAGGAAGTGGGACGTCGGGCGAGTGGACATTTCGTGCACGTATTGCGCGATGCTCACGTAGTCCGGGCGCTTGAGCTGATCCAGCTCCTTGACCGACAGGCCGGTGGCCAATTTGGCCAGCTCAAAAAACTGGTCGTCCTCATCGTCGCCGGCACGGGCCAGGGCGTCTTTCTGTGCGGCGTAGTGCAGCGGCTTGAGCTGAAGCTGCTCGATTTGCGCCCCGTCATCACCGGTGATCGGCGACAGCAAGACGTGAACAGGAGGTGTCCAGGACATGAAATGAATTCCTTGGTGGATACTGGGGAGGGGTTGCGCAACGCCGGTCAGTCAAGATGTGCCCCTGTGGGAGCGAGCTTGCTCGCGATAG
Organism: Pseudomonas sp. P105; assembly: GCF_032614175.1. Taxonomy (NCBI): domain Bacteria; kingdom Pseudomonadati; phylum Pseudomonadota; class Gammaproteobacteria; order Pseudomonadales; family Pseudomonadaceae; genus Pseudomonas; species Pseudomonas sp. P105. The sequence continues at coordinate 1,289,812 of NZ_CP126693.1, read as the reverse complement.
CCTCGGATCAGTCAGCATTGATGTTGGCTGACTCACCGCTATCGCGAGCAAGCTCGCTCCCACAGGGGTTTTGTTCAGCCGGCTGAGGGGTGGTTAAGGCAACAGCACCGCACGGCGCGCATCACCGAGGATGTCGACGCCGTTGAGCACGAACTTCTGGGTGCGCACGTCGATGTCGATCACCGGGACACCATTTTCGAGACGGTTGTAGGTACGGCAGGCCAGCTCAAGTGTCGTGGTGGGTTTGTCGCCCATCTTCAGCTTGGCCTCTTCCAGGGATTTGAGCTTGCCGCCGACGGTGTGGTAGGTGAACCAGGTGTTGCCATCCTGATCCTGACCGGCTTCACGCACGTTCAGCAGAATGTCATCGCCCAGTTGCACACCCAGGGCGAGCATGATTTCCGGCCCGGCCCCTTGCAGTACGAGGGTAGCGTTCAGCACCTTGCCGCTCTTGGCCATTTCTTCGGCAATGAAGCGTCCACCGACCATCGCCTCCATGTCGAATTCGATCTTCGGCGGGCTGAACTCTTCCACCGTCGCCGACAACGGCAGGCCTTGCAGGGTGGCCGCGATGGCCTGTCTTACGCGGTTGGTAAACATTAGAGAACGTCCTCCAGGAACTGCTCGATGATTTCATCGCGGGCATTGAGTTGATAAATCATGTGTTCGTTCGGCGCGTAGCGGCCGTAGTCGATGACCACGTACCAGGTGCCGTTCTTGTACTTCTCGACGCTGTTCAATTCCGGGTGCAGGTACACGCTGCCGCCGGGGATGGTTTCGTCGGCGACCAGGGTTTGCAGCCAGTCGTTGATGCGTTTGACCTCCTGGTCCATGAAGGATTTGGTCAGGTTCTTGGCCATGGCCTTTTGGCCGGCTTTCACCAGCTTGCGGCTGATGGCATCTTCAAGGCCGACGTAGCTGATGAACTTGCCGGTGACGGAGCGGTTACCCAGCAGCGAGAAGCCGCCGAGAATGGTCCGGGCGTAGTAGCAAACGCCGTAGCGGTTGAGCAGATCGCCTTCGGTGGAGGTGTCGAGGATGTTGTATTCCACGGTGCGCGAGACGTCTTCGGCATAGGTCACCTGGTTGCCCGGGCTCTCCCATTGCTTGACCTTGGCCAGCGCGGCGATGGCCAGGCTCGACGGCGCCAGGAAGACATTTTTCTTCGCCGCTTTCGAGTAGACCGCCGGCATGTTGTGCACCACCAGGCAACGGTCGAAACCGAGGTCCGCGCCGCCCAGTTCCTGGCTGTAGGTCACTTGATCAGCAACTGCCGCGTCCTTGCCGTCGAGCACCACGCGCGCCTTGATACGCTTGCCGAACGAGGCGAACTCGCTCGCCACCGCCTTGGTGCCGGTGAAGCCTGGCGCGCCGATGATGGTCAGGTCTTCAGCGACCCCACTGAGCGCCGCCAGACCGAGTTTGCGCCCGGTCTCGGCCTCGATGCCGCCAATCACGTTGTTCTGCGTATCGGCCGGTGTGGCGCCCTCTTCGACGATGACCACGTAGACCGGCACCTTGACCACTTTGAGGATCTGGTAAACCGCCTGAAACAGCGTCCCCGCCTCAGCACCGGTCGGGTCCAACTGGGCCTGAGTGGTGAAGCTGTTGATGCGAAATGGGGTGTTTTTCGGAATCAACAGGTTGGCATTCGGCGCGGTGCCGACCAGACCGATGACGTTATCACCCAGGCCACCCATGGCCTCGGGAGATTCAGTGGCATTGACGGTAATGCCGTTGTGCTCGAAGTTCAAAACCTCAGCCATGGTTATTCAGCCTTTTTGGTTGTGGCCTTTTTGGCCGGGGTGGATGTGGAAGCCGACTCGACGGCTCCGGTTTTTTTCAGTTGCAGACGACCGGCGCTGTGCCAGGCATTGGCCTCGACGTCGAGCAGGTCGAGTTCCTGGCCGACGCTTGACCAGTGGCCACCGCCGGTGGGGAATGGGAGGAGCACGGTGTAGGTTTGGCGTAGTGCCATTTGGGGTTCTCCAGATACGAAAAAGCCCCGTGTGTGCGGGGCTGTTGTCAGGTTTGTGATGTTGCGGAAAAGAAAACGCCCCGTCGGTGCGGGGCGTGTTATTGGGGTTGGTCAGCGAGCCAAGGGGGTGCAGCCGGGCGTAGTTTGTCGCTTGGAAAGTCTGGTGACAGCGGCCAATCGCGCAAGGCTTGCAAATAGTCCAGCAGCTCCGCGGACTGCTCAATCGTCAGGGTCGTGAGCCGGTCAGAATCTACTTCGTCACGATGACGCTCACGCAGCCATCGAACGCTCTCGATCTCGGCATCTCGCCATCTGCGCTCAACCGCTGCCAACTCATAAGTCGAAACAGGTAACGGATCTATCAGAGTCGGCAGACCGTCTACGTCATGGCTGCGGACCTTACCTGAGGCTGGATTGGCAATCACTTGGTTATAGCGATCATCGGGAATATCCACAGCATCGGCGGGAATTACTGAATGAAGGCCGACTATGTAACAAGTCCCCGTTGTGCGACTGTACTTACGCATGATCATCTCCCAAGACAAATAAAGGTATATCCAGCGACACCGGCAGGAACTGCAATAGACCCTGAGCTTACAGTACGCGCCAGAACGTCAATCCCATTAACAGACGCTGACTGACAGCTCATCATTGTCCCAGGGCTTGACGTACTAATCGAGTAAGCGAGAAGTGAAGAGGGAAAAGCCATGGCCAAGTTTATATGGGCAGTACCTGCGCCTGCATTAACTTGCCCGTTAGCCCATTGAATGATAAAGCCACCCAGCCACGATGGGAAAGCTATATAACCATTAGAGGTAAAGCTAACAGCAAATCCCCAGCGCATTTTCTTCGGCGAGACTACAACATCGTCTAATACACCCCCATCTACTTGTGCTTGCGTCGCAATTTGTTCGTCGCTCAATAGCCAAGACCAAAACAGAGTATCGGTAGTTGAAGTATATTGACCGAGCCAGAACCGGCGATCATTGCTATCAGAAGCATGCTCAACAGCAAGATAATAAGTGGCATCACTACGAGGCGTAATTGCCAGAACGCCTATGAGTCTGTTACCGCTCTTGGGAGGTGCCCCCGGAGTCGCCGCGTTTGGAACAAGCGCACCATAAGCCTGATACAACCCACCGGGCGTAATTGATTTGAATGTAGTCAGCGGGGTCCCAATCCCCCCCAAACCAAATTGCCCAACACTGATTTTCCCAGCCATCAGATCCTTGAACGCTGTAGACAACACGTCTCGGATCGACCCATCCTCCGCATACCAGGAAATGCCCGCCCCCGTCGACAAACTGATGCTGTCCATCGTCTTTAACACAAGCTGACTCGCAGCCATGCCCGCCACATAATCCGTGCCTTGCAGGATAATGGTCGCGGCGCCGGTTGAGACGTTTACGAAGGTTATGGTGCCGCCGTTGAACCCCGTATTGGCCCGGGGCAACGTGATATTGATCGGGTTTGTCGAGTTGATAATGAACGATCTCCCGAACGCATCGGCTGTCAGCACAGTACTTGCGTCAAGCCCACCAATCCCCGAATGATTGCCAAGAGCTCGTTGCACAAACGCGGTATTGGCGAGCATCTGACTATTATTGCTGAGCGGTGCAGTCGGGGCCGTTGGTGTGCCTGAAAAGGCCGGGGAATTAAGTAGCGCGAACCCCTGCGTCACATTCTGAAAAGTTAGCGCCGTAGTGCCCAGAACAATCCCGCCATCCGTAACCAACTGCCAAATCGTATTAGCAAGCGTCGCCCCCTCTTCGACCGGAACACTCAATCCCGAAGTAACCTTGGCGTTCGCATCAGCATCCTTTGCCCGAACCCAATCGCCGTTCGCGGCAACGTAGATACCGTTGTCTTTCGCCAAGGTCTGGGATTTAACAAGCACCCGATTCCCGGCAACCACGGCAACACCGTCAATCGCCTGGGCACCACTTAAAACAATGTTAGCCGTCGTCGCCACCCGTACAGACTGCTTCCTGTCGAGCTTGGCGAGTTCGTCGGCCACATAACCGGCCACCCAGGCCCGCGTCGCCTTGACCACCGTGTCATCAATCAGCAGCGTCACCAACTCAGCATTACTGGTCTCGAAAATCGACCGGATATAAAACTCTTTCCCCGAACCCGACGTCGCCAACACCGGCTTGAACGACTCCGGATATTTGACGATCGCATACAGAATCCCGGTATCGGTCCAGATCCCGGCCTCCCGCACATACCAGCCACCCACGTCTGGCGGGATGGTGATTTCAGCGAGCAACCAGCTCGGGTTTTTCTCATCCTGGAACAGCGCATTGAGTGGCCCGCGCCACACTTCGCGTTTGAGCGCCGTGGCGGTTGCGGCCGGGTTGTAAACTTCGCCGCCGCCGTCACCGACAGAAATCTGCGACAGCTTGATCGGTGTGCCCGCCGCCTTGCAGGCGGTTTCGTAGGCGATCCCCGCATCGGTGAGCAGGGTGTAGTAGTCGGCCATTTAGGACCCCTGTGGATAAATAGTGGAGGTTTCGACGGCGTAGAGCGCGGCGGCCATGGAGGCCCGGCCCGAGGCTTCTAGCCCTTCGATGACAATCGGATAAACCGTGGTGAGTTCGCCGCACACCGTGGCGGCGCCGATGACGTGACGGCCGAACGCACTCAAGCCGACAGAGACCGTCAAGGTGTCGCGCTCGCTTTTGGCATCGGCCAGACGGCGGTCGAGACGGGCGTCGATGGCTTCGCTGTAGGGCTGTTCGGTAAACGCCCTGACAGAAAAGCTGTAGGGTGGGCCGGGGGGCGTTTGCTCATGCCAGGCGCGCACCTCAGGCATCAGTTGCAAACCCTTGGCGGCGTTTTCCAGCGCCTTTCGCGTCCCGGCTTGCCGTGCGGTGGGCCAGGCCAGTTCAACCGTCAGGCGCTTTTCAGCTTCGGGCGCTGAGGAACTCCATTCACTGACCCCGCGATCCGCCGCGAGATAGGGCAGGAACGCCAAAGGCGTGGCTGCCGGATTCATCAACTCGGGAAACGGCGGATCGATACGTTCCAGCAACCGAGCGAAACCCAGATCAAGTCCCCTTTCCAACGGCGAACTGTTGGCCGGCAGCAGGCTTGGGCGAGGTGTGTCGTCACTCATAACGTATCCACCTCGACCTCGACACCCGTGCAGTACGGAGCTTGAAAAGCCGTTGTCACAATCGGCTCGAGCGGTTCGAGAATCTGCAGCTGAACCGCCCCCGCGCTGTGCAGCGTGTAGTCGATCCAACTCGGGTCCACCCGGCCCTCCAAGTGATGACAGGCCTCGGCGTACGCCTGCAGCTGCTGTTGTGCCGCAACCTGGGTCAAGCCCGAATCCGGGCCGGCATTGATCTTCGCCACAACGCGGATTTTGTAGGGTTTGATTTGCGCAGCCTGGACGATGACGTGATCCGTCTCCGGTCGCACATCAGGACGAGCGAAGTGCTGACGAACACCCTCAAGGAGTGTCTCGGACGGTGTGCCATCGCCCTCCCGGGACAGCACCGTGACCGTGACTTCGCCCGGCGCGGTGCGGCGTCCGTTGCCGTCCTTGACCTGCGCCGCATAGCCATCCGGGTTGAAGGTGTAGGTAACCGTCACGACACCCGTCGTGGCGTTCTCCACCTTCACCACCGGTCGCTCCCCCAGAGTGAAAATCTCTCGCCGATACTGCATGCGCGAGCCGGCCGCCGGGGCATGCGGCGCGAGGTAATAGCGCAACCTTGCGTCATCATCGCTCTCGTAGACCGGGGCGATGGGCGGGAACGCTGCCGGGTCGCCCGGGTCGAGCAACTGACGCTCAAGGCCCATGTCCGCGAGGCGCGCATCGAGGTTGGTGCCGGTGGCCCACCACGCCAACATCTGCTTGATGCGAGCGTTGTATTTGCGTTCGTGGGTTTGCAGGCGGACGCAGAACGCCTCGAGGGCCAGGGTCAGCAGTTCGCTTTCGTTTTCCAGGCTGTCCACCAGCTTCGCCGCGCTGGCGGGAGAGCGAGCGCCGACGTACTCGACCACAAAGGTTTTGAATTCGGCGAGCAGATCCTCGAACGCTTCGACAGTGACGATTGCAGGTTCGGCTAGCTGGTTCTGACCGGGGATCAACATGCTCATGTCACGACCTCGAAGGTTTGTTTGCGGTTTTTCCAGGTGCCGGCGAAGCGCAACAACAAGCCGGCGCAGTGTCGGCTGGCGACAATGACCTGCGGCTCGAAGTCGCCAATGCCGTTGTCCGGGTTGTAGAACGCTTGGGCCGCGTGGCTCTGGGCAAGGATCAGCAGGTCATCGCCGAGGTTCTGCCCGAGCAATTGCGTGAGGGCGCAGCCATACAGAGGGCGCTTCTGGCGAGTGCCCAACGGCGTGGTCAATGCTCGAGTGGCGCGCTGCACGAACTGCAGCCAGTCGTCGACCGTGGCGCCGGTATTTCGATCGATTCCAATCATGAGGAAATCTCTTATGCGGTACTGATGACGCGCCCCTGGTGATCCACCACCGGGCCGCTCAGGTGCACACCGGACGCGTCGAGCCGTATGCCGACGGCGCCCAGTTGCAATTCGATGGCCTGCGGCGTCATCGCCAGCCGCGCCGGGCCAATGCTTAAGTCGAGGGACTCACGGGAACCGGTGAATGCCGTCGGGCCGTTTTGCCAGTGCAGGACATGGCTGGCGTGGTCGTAGCCGTTTTCCGTGCCGTCCTGATAGCGGCGGCGCGTCAGTGATGCCTGTGTGGACACAGGCGGGAATTGACCGCCATTGAGGCCGAACAACGCAACCGACTGCCCACCGCCCTCGCCGCCGCCGTGGTTCAGCAACAGGCACTGCTCGCCCACGGAGGGAATCCGCGACTCGCTCTGTTCGCCAGCACTGGGATTGAAAAAACGGATCGCCGGGGTCAGCAATTCGCCATGGCTGACCTTGCAGGTGTTGCTGGCCGCATCGACTTCCTGACAAACGCCGATGCGACAGAAACTGTCGGCGCGCCGATGCAGGTCTTCCAGCTCGGTTTCCATCTCGGCCAGACGCTCGATGAGCGGCCCCAGATGCATCCGTAATAGCGCATCAAACATGGGTCAGCCCTCAAGTGCGGTGTATTGAGCCGGGTCATCGATGTTCGAGACTTCCCAGGTCCGGGCAAATTTCGGGATGCCCAACGGGTCCTCCAGCAGCGTCGGGCCGAGGTACAGGGTTTGAGTGAAGGAAAGGGTCCAGGCGGTGTATGCCCGGGCTTCTTGGGTGAACGTGGATGCAAGGCCATCGATCTCCGTGGGCAGATCACATTGATCGCCCGACAGCCCCCAGCGGTTATCCACCACCAGATGTTTCAGCTCACCGGCGAGATCGCACGCCTCCCATCCCGCAACGGCCATGACCACTTGCAGGGAAACCGTCAGGACATGGGCGATACGTCCGTCGTTGGCGCGGTTGCCTGACGCATCACGCTCGAGGGCAATCAGCACCCAGGGTTGGTCGTCGGTGCCATCGAACTCCTGGGGGCTGCCGATTTTCAAAGTGGGATAAGTGGCGCGTAGCGTCTGGGCAATGGCGAAGAACAGCTGCGACGGTTTTTCGAGGGCGGCAGGCATCAAGGTCTCCTGTTTTTTATGGCGGCACGTAGATCAGCAGCGAGGGATCAATGTTGGTCGGAACGGGAATCACGCGGCGGCAGCTCACTGACGCCCATCCGCTTGGCGGCCCAGCGTTCGTAAAGCCCGATGGCCACGTCCGCCCCGGCCATCGCCGTCAGGCAACCGAAGGCTCCTGCGGCCCAGATCGACAGGCCCATGGCGTACAACAGCATGATCGCCGAGACGCCGCAGACCATGCAGGCGCCGGAACGCAGGGCCAGGCGACGCAGTAGCGACCAGCCGCGGGCGCCCTCTTTGTCGGCACGCCACATCTCGCCGGTCACGCCGCCCACCAGGGCGAGCACGATGACCAGCCAGATCGGCATGTCCAGCAACGCTTGTTGCTCGTTTGTCATGTCACGCCTCCTGGGGTGATGGATGAGAAATGTGTGTTGGGTTCAAACGATGTCTCTTGAGGTAGGCATTCCAAAAAGCCCGGGGTGAACCGGGCTTTTCAGTAATGCGGTCCTTCGCCTTCCCTGGCCGATGGCCAGAAGGAAGTTGATCTTTCGGCGCGACTGGCGCGGTACGGATCCATTCAAATTGTTTTTCCGACCGCGGTCCCTGCCCGCCGGATAACTGCTTCTGGTGCTTTACGCTGCACACCCGGGTCAGTTGCCAACCCTCTGAACCGTTAAGGCCGGTTCATCGCTGCCTGTTGGTGGAACTAAAGAGCTTCGTTGCCAGCCGCTTTGTCGAGCGGCTTGGACACAGAATATGCATGGATGCATATACAGTCAATGCGCAAATGCATTTATTTATGCGCAGCGAATGCATAGACGCATAAAGTCCAGCAAACACAGGGGTCAGGGAATTTTCACAGGCGTAAAAAAACCCGCACGATGGCGGGTTTTATCTGACAGTAGAGGGGTTAGCGGGCGTACATGCCCCACCAGAAGACGTGGCCGAGGATGACGATTTGCTCATCCTGCATGTCCTGGAAGGTGTAGTCCTCATCCGGATGCTCGTCGCGGTTGAAGCTGCGCAGGCGGATGCCGGTGGGCAAACGATAAAGCTGCTTCACCCGCAGTTGACCGTTGTGGTTGATGGCATAGAGATCGCCGTCAACGATGTCGCCGATCCCGCATTTGCCTGCGTTCACCCCGACCGTGGCGCCATCGCGCAACACTGGCAACATGCTGTTGCCGCGTACCGTCACGCATTTGGCCTGGTCGAACTGCACGCCGTTATGACGCAGGCTGCGCTTGCCAAAGCGCAGGCTTGAGCGCTCGCTTTCCTCGATGACGAATCTTCCTGATCCAGCAGCCAATTCAACCTCACGCAAAAAAGGGACCGACACCTCGTCTTCTTCGACGGGAGTGTCGTCATCCCACAGGCTTATGTCCTTGAGTTCGGAATGCGGCTCGTCGCGGCGCGGATGGCCGGCAGACGCAATGTCCGCGCGCCCGCGCAACTGATCGGTACTCACGGCAAAGTATTCGGCGATCTTCGAGATGTGTTTATCCGAAGGATCGACAATCTTGCCACTGAGAATCCGCGACAGGGTTGACTGAGGCACGCCGGTACGACGGTGAAGCTCCGTGGGGGAGATCCCGTGCTGATCGAGCAATGCTCTTAATACGGTAGAAACGTTGCGTTTTTGCATAACGCGCATGATGCGGGTTCTTTTTGCAGAAGACAAATGCTGTTTTGCATAAGTGTGCATATCGATGGTGAAGTGTTTCCGTCCAACATCAATGCAAGCTGACCCAGCGCTATCGCGAGCAGGCTCGCTCCCACAGGGGATTTGGGGTGTATGCGAGGTCTGTGAACGACTCGGTAAAACTGTGGGAGCGAGCCTGCTCGCGAAGACCACAGCACATTCAACATTAATGCAAGCTGATCCACCGCTTTCGCGAGCAGGCTCGCTCCCACAGGGGATTTGGGGTGTATGCGAGGTCTGTGAACGACTCGGTAAAACTGTGGGAGCGAGCCTGCTCGCGATGACGGCGGCACATTCAACACCGATGCAGACGGCCCTAACGCGCTGGGCTGGTGTCAGCTATTGTCAGCGCTTGGAAACCCCCTACAACCTCGTGGGAAACCGCCCGATCTGCGTCCTTCAAATTTGCGAGGCCGGGCTACGTCGCCTTGCGCCTCTGCCTACAACTGCGCCAGAATCCGCCGGCTTGTCCACCTTGGATCCAATTAGTACTTTTGATCCCGTCACTGCCCATCAGTGATCGGGTTTAGTCGCTCGGTATTCCAAGGTGCTCATTGCTCCATTCAGTCAGGTATCCCCATTCCTGCACTTGATGGTGGCTGTGCGCAGGGCGCCCTCGGGCGCGCCGGTTCCTTGGATCCCCGGTCGACTAACCTGCGTACAGCTGCCCCCCCCTCGTTTAGTCGCGAGTGAGTGGTGGCTCAACCTCAAGGATCCAAAAGCATGTTCAAGAACACTCCAAATCCCCCAACTTCAGACGATCACATCGCCCGCACCCAATCGGCCAAAGCCAAAAAACTCGACGAAGCCGCCACCCGCGCTCTGGACTGCTACCTCAAGCCGCCAGCCGACAAAGAAGCATCCGACACACTCGACACCCTTTACGTCATCGCCCCCAACATCGACGCCGAATGCCTGCTCGCCAACCTCAGCGAAACCCTGGCCTCGGCCAACGCCATGGTCAGTGATCTGGCGTTCGACCTGGAGGGCTCGCGACGGCATATCGCGCTGGGGGTCCAGCAGATGATCGAACTGGGGCAGTTGCTGGCGAATCGGACGCTGGATGTGGTTGAGCCGAGGTAGGCATTCATGATGCAAGCCGAGACCTAAGAGAAGCCCGAGTAATCACTGTGGGAGCGAGCTTGCTCGCGATAGCGGTAGTCCAGTTATAACTAAGTTGTATTGGCAGCCGTCATCGCGAGCAGGCTCGCTCCCACAATTGGATCGGCGTACAGCCAGAGCACCAGGCCGGCTGTCAGACCGCCTTCGCGAGCAGGCTCGCTCCCTCAGGAGAAACGCGAACCCACCAAGAACCAGGTCGGCTATCAGGCCGCCTCGCGGTGGACGTTGATCTCGGCGCCCCATTAACCACGCTGGCTGAACGAAGGCATTGCGCAGTGGGCAACCCGGCATGGATGCCGGGTTAGCCGCGCTGGGCCATGGATGGCCCTTCGCGGCGGCCCACGGAGCAATGCCTTCGTTCAGGCATGCCGAGCCTAAGCGAGGCACCGAGTGGTGGGGCAGAAGCGCTTTGGTTACTTTCGCGCTTTTCGAAAGTGACCCGCCGTAAGGGCGGAACCATAAGCAGCCGTTACCGCAGCAACGGATATACATACGATCCCAACAACACTCATCCCTGGGTCCCCCCCGACCGCCCATGTTAACCTTGCGCCCATCGCGGAAAAGCCGGGCCAATGCCCCTCCTTTTGCCCCACACCTTTCAACGAGCCTCCCTGACACCCATGAATACAGCCGTAAACGACCTCTCCAGCCACACGCCGATGATGCAACAATACTGGCGCCTGAAGAATCAGCACCCCGATCAGCTGATGTTCTACCGCATGGGCGACTTCTACGAGATCTTCTACGAGGACGCGAAGAAAGCCGCCAAGCTATTGGACATCACCCTGACGGCGCGTGGGCAATCGGCGGGCATGGCGATTCCGATGTGTGGGATTCCTTACCACGCGGCGGAAGGTTACCTGGCCAAGCTGGTCAAGCTCGGCGAGTCGGTGGTGATCTGCGAGCAGGTCGGCGACCCGGCTACCAGTAAAGGACCGGTGGAACGCCAAGTCGTACGGATCATCACGCCGGGCACGGTCAGTGATGAAGCCTTGCTGGATGAACGCCGGGACAACCTGATCGCCGCCGTGCTGGGCGATGAGCGCCTGTTCGGCCTGGCGGTGCTGGACATCACCAGCGGCAATTTCTCGGTGCTGGAAATCAAGGGCTGGGAAAACCTGCTGGCGGAGCTGGAGCGGGTCAATCCGGTGGAATTACTGATCCCGGATGACTGGCCCAAAGACCTGCCGGCGGAAAAACGCCGTGGCGTTCGGCGCCGGGCGCCGTGGGATTTTGAGCGCGACTCGGCGCTGAAAAGTCTCTGCCAGCAGTTCTCCACTCAGGACCTTAAAGGCTTCGGTTGCGAAAACCTGACCCTGGCCATTGGCGCTGCCGGCTGCCTGCTGGCTTACGCCAAGGAAACCCAGCGCACCGCCCTGCCCCACTTGCGCAGCCTGCGTCATGAGCGCCTGGATGACACCGTGGTGCTGGACGGCGCGAGCCGACGCAACCTGGAGCTGGACACCAACCTGGCCGGCGGGCGCGACAACACCCTGCAATCGGTGGTCGATCGCTGCCAGACCGCCATGGGCAGCCGTCTGCTGACCCGTTGGCTGAACCGTCCGCTGCGAGACCTGACGGTGCTGCTGGCGCGTCAGAGCTCCATTACCTGCCTGCTGGATCGTTATCGCTTCGAGCAGTTGCAACCGCAGCTCAAGGAAATCGGGGACATCGAGCGGATCCTGGCGCGTATCGGCCTGCGCAACGCCCGCCCCCGTGACCTGGCGCGCCTGCGCGATGCCCTCGGCGCCCTGCCCGAGCTTCAGGTGGCGATGACCGACCTGGAAGCGCCGCACCTGCAACAACTGGCGCGCACCACCAGCACTTACCCGGAGCTGGCTGCGCTGCTGGAAAAGGCCATTATCGACAACCCGCCAGCGGTGATCCGTGACGGCGGTGTGCTGAAAACCGGCTACGACGCCGAACTCGACGAGTTGCAATCGCTGAGCGAGAACGCCGGGCAGTTCCTGATCGACCTCGAAGTCCGGGAAAAAGCCCGTACCGGCCTGGCCAATCTCAAGGTCGGTTACAACCGTATCCACGGTTACTTCATCGAATTGCCGAGCAAACAGGCCGAACAGGCGCCAGCTGACTACATTCGTCGCCAGACGCTCAAAGGCGCCGAGCGTTTCATCACCCCGGAACTCAAGGCGTTCGAAGACAAGGCGTTGTCGGCCAAGAGCCGCGCCCTGGCCCGGGAAAAGATGCTCTATGAGGCGCTGCTCGAAGACTTGATCAGCCAACTGCCGCCGCTGCAGGACACCGCCGGCGCCTTGGCGGAGCTGGACGTGCTGAGCAACCTGGCCGAACGCGCGCTGAACCTGGACCTCAACTGCCCGCGGTTTGTCAGCGAGCCGTGCATGCGCATCACCCAGGGTCGTCACCCGGTGGTTGAGCAGGTATTGACCACGCCGTTCGTGGCCAACGACCTGAGCCTGGATGACAACACCCGCATGCTGGTGATCACCGGTCCGAACATGGGCGGTAAATCCACCTACATGCGTCAGACCGCCTTGATCGTGCTGCTGGCCCACATTGGCAGTTTCGTGCCGGCAGCCAGTTGCGAATTGTCCCTGGTGGACCGGATCTTTACCCGCATCGGTTCCAGCGATGACCTGGCCGGCGGGCGTTCGACCTTCATGGTGGAAATGAGCGAAACCGCGAACATCCTGCACAACGCCACCGAACGGAGCCTGGTGCTGATGGACGAGGTCGGACGCGGCACCAGCACCTTCGACGGCCTGTCCCTGGCTTGGGCAGCGGCCGAACGGCTGGCGCACCTGCGGGCGTACACGCTGTTTGCCACCCACTATTTCGAACTCACCGTACTGCCGGAAAGCCAGCCACTGGTGGCTAACGTGCATCTCAATGCCACCGAGCACAACGAGCGCATCGTATTCCTGCACCATGTGCTGCCCGGCCCGGCCAGCCAGAGCTACGGCCTGGCGGTGGCGCAACTGGCCGGCGTCCCCAGCGAAGTGATCAGCCGTGCGCGCGAGCACCTGAGCCGTCTGGAAACCACCAGCCTGCCCCACGAAACACCGCGCCCGAGCAAAGGCAAACCGGCGGCTCCGCAGCAGAGCGACCTGTTCGCCAGCCTGCCGCATCCGGTGCTTGATGAACTGGCCAAAGTGGATCTGGACGACCTGACGCCACGTCGGGCACTTGAATTGCTTTATTCATTGAAGACACGGATCTAACGCACTGGCGTTCAAGCTGGTAGAATCTCGCGCGGTTTGGGATGCTGCGGACTATTAGCCTGGTCCGCAGACTATCGCTCCCGAACCTGGCGAGCCCACCGTGAAGGGGTTCCGCTGCCGCCGCCTGAGGAGAGAATTAGAAATGACCTTCGTCGTCACCGACAACTGCATCAAGTGCAAGTACACCGACTGCGTAGAAGTCTGTCCGGTGGACTGCTTTTACGAAGGGCCGAACTTCCTGGTCATTCACCCGGACGAGTGCATCGATTGCGCCCTGTGTGAACCGGAATGCCCGGCGAATGCCATCTTCTCGGAAGACGAAGTGCCGGCCGGCATGGAGAACTTCATCGAGCTGAACGCTGAACTGGCGGACATCTGGCCAAACATCACCGAAAAGAAAGACGAGTTGCCAGACGCCAAAGAGTGGGATGGCAAACCAGACAAGCTCAAAGACCTCGAACGCTGATATCACCCTGCGCTCGTTGAAAAAGGCCCCTTGCGGGCCTTTTTGTTTTCTCGTATTCAATAAATCGCAGGCAAAAAAAAGGGGCGGTTTGACCCGCCCACATTTTTTCCCTAATCCCTTTGATCCTTTTCATCGTCCTGATGAATCGCATCCTGCGATGTCCTTCCTTCCCCATCGTCCGTGACAGGTGTGTCTGTCCGTCGACACAGGACTGATATTAGTATTTTCCCCAGCGAGTGCAATTGGCCAAACGCCGTCGCTGCGCCTCGTCACAGGACTGAAATACATAAAAATATAGTTATATATCAATAAGATACGAAAAATACGACGGCCTTTATAGTCGTCTATCCCTTCGACGGGAAACCAAACGCTTACGCAACACTAGGCAAAAGCTTACACGCCAAGCCGGCAAACAGAGTAAGCGCTGCAACAGCCGCCACAGAAACGAAAAAGCCCCGAACCAGTCGGGGCTTTTCTTATTACGCGTGCGTTCCCGTTATTGGAACAACGACTCGCTCGACAGGCCGTTCTTCTCCAGGATCTCCCGAAGACGCTTGAGGCCTTCGACCTGAATCTGCCGGACCCGCTCACGGGTCAGCCCAATTTCCAGGCCCACATCTTCAAGGGTGCTGCTTTCATGACCGCGCAAGCCGAAGCGGCGAATCACCACTTCCCGTTGCTTGTCCGTGAGCTCCGAGAGCCACTGGTCGATGCTCTGGGACAAGTCATCGTCCTGGAGCAGTTCGCACGGGTCGGTAGGACGGTCATCGGTGAGCGTGTCCAGCAGGGTCTTATCCGAGTCCGGCCCCAGCGAGACATCAACCGAAGAAACCCGCTCGTTGAGCCCAAGCATGCGCTTGACCTCGCCCACCGGTTTCTCCAGCAGGTTGGCGATCTCTTCGGGTGAGGGTTCGTGGTCGAGCTTTTGGGTGAGTTCACGGGCAGCCCGCAGGTAGACGTTCAGCTCCTTGACCACATGGATCGGCAACCGGATGGTCCGGGTCTGATTCATGATCGCCCGTTCGATGGTCTGGCGAATCCACCAGGTCGCGTAGGTCGAGAAACGGAAGCCTCGCTCGGGGTCGAATTTCTCGACAGCGCGAATCAGCCCCAGGTTACCCTCTTCGATCAGGTCCAGCAGCGATAGGCCACGATTGACGTAGCGTCGGGCGATTTTCACCACCAGGCGCAGGTTGCTTTCAATCATGCGTTTTCGCCCGGCCGGGTCGCCACTTTGCGACAGACGCGCAAAATGAACTTCTTCCTCGGGGGAGAGCAGCGGCGAGAAGCCGATTTCGTTGAGGTACAGCTGAGTGGCGTCCAGCGCCCGTGTGTAGTCGATGTACTTATGTTGTTTAAGCGAAGCGGAGTGTCTGGATTTGGCACGAACGGAAGGTGGAGTCGCCCCTTCATCATTCGACATCGAATCCATAGCGATGCCGGTCTCCATAAGGAGAACCTCATCGTCGATGTCAAACTCCGGCACTTCTTTACTGAGAGCCATTGTTATAGTCCTTTGGTGAGTTCGACCTCAAGCTCAAGCGACGCCTTTATCCTTGGCAACGCTGGAGCCTGTTCCCTCTACGTGACGGAACAGGCTGACAATCAAATCAACGACGTGGCAGGAATTGCAGCGGATCGACTGGCTTACCTTGTCGGCGAATCTCAAAATGCAGTTTCACCCGGTCCGTTCCCGTTGATCCCATTTCGGCAATTTTTTGCCCGACCTTGACCTGCTGCCCCTCCCGAACCAACAGCCTGCGGTTGTGACCGTAGGCACTGACGTAGGTATCGCTGTGTTTGATGATCACGAGTTCGCCGTAGCCCCTTAAACCACTCCCGGCGTACACAACCGTGCCATCAGACGCGGCTAAAACAGGCTGTCCCAAATCCCCGGCGATATCAATTCCTTTATTCAAACTACCGTTTGAAGAGAATTTTCCAATCAGAACGCCATTAGAAGGCCATCCCCAGCCGCTCGGGCTGGGGCCTGGCGCGGGGGTAGGAGCAGGTGTCGGTTTGCTCGCGACGGACGGTACTGTTGCCGTTGCGGCACCGACCGGACGTTGAATCACCGTGGTTCTACTCGACGACGAAGCCGTCGAACCGGACTGAGTCACCACCGCGGTAGGCGTTGAACCACTGCGCCCATCAAAGCGAATTCTCTGACCCGGATGAATCGTATAAGGCGCAGGAATGTTGTTTCGCGCTGCGAGGGCTTTGTAGTCCCAGCCATAGCGAAAAGCGATGGAAAACAGCGTATCACCGCGACGGACTACATACTGACCGGTCGTTACTGTAGGACGTTGAGGCGTCGCGTTGGTGCGATCGACAACCCGGACGTTACCCGACGGGGTACTGGAGCAACCGACCAGCAAGGTACTCAAGACAAGGCCAGTCACCAGGCGCTGAAAGCTCGTGATACCCATACGCTGCGCAATGACTGTGAGACTCACCCGCCGCTCCCTTTGTGGTGGTTGAAAAATTGGAAACTGCCTGTGCAGGCAACGGTATTACAAATACAGCTGGCCGCAACCCCACCTCTATTAATGAAGCGCGAGGTGCTGCCGCACACGTTTGCTCGACGCCGTTGCAATCCGTTTAACCAATCAACGGTAAATTGATCAGCGCCGGTGTAAGACACAACCCACGCCACGGAATTCAGCGTCTGTTTATAAATGCTCAGGCCAATGGCCCGTTAAGCAACGGAACGAACCGAACCGCCCCCAGCACGTGGCGAGAAAAACCCTGTTCTTCGCGCACGATCAGCATCAACTGCTGGACTTCACCAGCCCCCACCGGAATGACCAGCCGGCCGCCGGGAGCCAGTTGATCCAGCAAGGCCTGGGGCACATCAGTGGCAACGGCGGTCACGATGATGCCGTTATAAGGTGCCAGGGCCGGCCAGCCTTCCCAGCCATCACCCCAGCGAAACACCACATTGCGCAGGTTCAGTTCCACCAGGCGTTCCTTGGCGCGATCCTGCAGCACCTTGATCCGCTCCACGGAAAATACCCGCTCCACCAGCTGCGACAACACCGCCGTCTGGTAACCCGAACCGGTGCCAATCTCCAGCACCTTGTCCAGCGGCCCCGCCTCCAGCAGCAACTCGCTCATGCGGGCCACCATATAAGGCTGGGAAATGGTCTGGTTGTGGCCGATCGGCAATGCGGTGTCTTCGTAGGCGCGATGGGCCAAGGCTTCATCGACGAACAAATGCCGTGGGGTGCGGCGAATCACTTCCAGCACCTGGGCGTTGGAAAGGCCTTCTTCATAGAGCCGTTGAATCAGGCGCTCCCGGGTACGCTGGGAGGTCATGCCGATTCCGCGGCGCAGTATATCGTCTTGCTCGCGAGCCATCAGCGCAGCCCCTCCAGCCAGCCATCGAGCGTTCGAAAAGCATCGTTGAAGGTCCGATCCAGCTGCAACGGCGTTATCGAGACATAGCCTTGCATCACTGCATGAAAATCGGTGCCTGGCCCGCCATCCTCGGCATCACCGGCGGCGGCGATCCAGTAACCGGCCTTGCCCCGGGGATCGACCACCTGCATGGGTTTGGCCGCGCGGGCACGATGCCCCAGGCGAGTGAGCTGGATGCCTCGGATGTGATCCAGTGGCAGGTTCGGAATGTTCACGTTCAGCACCGTGCGCGGTGGCAGGTCCAGCTCGCCATGGGCCTCGACCAACTTGCGGGCGAAGTAGGCGGCAGTAGGCAGATTATCGACTTGCCGCGAAACAAACGAAAAGGCAAACGACGGATGCCCGAGGAAACGGCCCTCAAGGGCGGCGGCCACGGTGCCGGAATAAAGCACGTCATCCCCCAGGTTGGCCCCCAGGTTGATGCCCGAAACCACCATGTCCGGCTCGCGCTCCAGCAAGCCGTTCAGG
This sequence comes from Pseudomonas sp. P105, assembly GCF_032614175.1. Lineage (NCBI taxonomy): Bacteria > Pseudomonadati > Pseudomonadota > Gammaproteobacteria > Pseudomonadales > Pseudomonadaceae > Pseudomonas > Pseudomonas sp. P105. The sequence continues at coordinate 1,271,875 of NZ_CP126693.1, read as the reverse complement.
CCCAGGTGCACGCAGTCGGTCGGGGTGCCGTTGAGGCTGATGAAACCATTATCCAGGTAGCACGGGTGTAATGGTCGGTCGAGCGTCAGCGAACTGCTCGCGCCGCTTTTGTCCTGGTCCGGGGCGATGACCACGCATTCGGCAAAATCCGCCAGCGCAGCATAAAGCGCGGCAAGGCCGGGTGCTGTCACCCCGTCGTCGTTAGAAATCAGAATACGCATGGGCTGTCCGTCTGCCCCACCGGCACCAGATCGACGAGTTCGCGCACCAAGACAGTGGCGAAACATCCGGCCGGCAGGACGAATTCCAGTTGCAGAATGTCAGGCGAGGGATAATGCCACGACAGGCCGCCAATGGGCAGTCGCAGGATGCGACGTTCGTGACTCATTCCCGCGTTTATCAACCAGTCGCGCAGATCGGCCTCCGCCTCGGCGATGGCCTGCTCCAGATCATGGACCGCGCCGGCGGCAGGCGAAGGTCCCTCGCCCCACTGCGGCCCGGTGGGGTGCAGGTCGAGAATCGCCAGGCGTGGGTCACTGCACTCGGCCTCGCCGGCGGGGAAAAAACTGCGGCTGTCGGTGAACGCCAGCAAGTCGCCCACTTGCGCGTGCTGCCAGGTGCCATCGGCCACCCGAGCCGCCAACACCCGGTTGAACAGAAAGCTGCGGGCGGTGGACAACAGCCGCGAACGCACATTGCGCTGTTCCGGCAAAGCCTTGCGCGCCGCCCAGGCGCGGGCATCGACGAGGTTACCGCCGTCATGCCCGAAGCGCTGGGCGCCGAAATAATTGGGAATGCCCAGACGGGCGATCTGTTGCAGACGCGCATCGATCGCCGCTGGGTCGCCCTTGAACTGGGTCAGGCGCAAAGTAAAGCCATTGGCCGAGTGCGCGCCGCGTTGCAGCTTGCGTTTATGGCGACCGGTCTTGAGGATCTTCAGCGTTTCGTTTTCTGCCGCCGACAGGTCCGGGTCGGCCTTGCCCGGCAACTGGACGCTGAACCACTGGCGGGTCAGCGCCTGGCGGTCCTTGAGACCGGCATAACTGACGGTGCGCAACGATACGCCAGCGGCCTTGGCAATTCGCCGAGCCGCTTCTTCAGTGTTCAAACCGCGTTTTTCAACCCAGATCCATAAGTGCTCGCCTTCGCCCGTGAGCGGGATGTCGAGCACTTCGTCGACCTGAAAATCTTCAGCAGTGGCCTTGAGTACTGCGCTGCCCAGCGACTCGCCGTAGGCACGGGGGCCTAATAGTTCCAGTTCGGTCATGGGCGCAGCAACAAGGCAACGCTATGAACGGCAATGCCTTCTTCGCGACCGACGAAACCAAGTTTCTCGGTGGTGGTGGCTTTCACGTTGACCTGGTCCAGCTCAACTTGCAGGTCCTCGGCAATCAACCGACGCATCGTTTCGATGTGTGGCGCCATTTTTGGCGCCTGGGCGACGATGGTGTTATCGACATTGCCGACTTTCCAGCCCTTGGCCTGGATCAGCGAGACCACATGGCGCAGCAGCACCCGGCTGTCGGCGCCCTTGAACTGCGGGTCGGTGTCGGGGAAATGTTTGCCAATATCCCCCAGCGCGGCCGCGCCAAGCAAGGCGTCGCTCAAGGCGTGCAGCAGGACGTCACCGTCAGAATGCGCGAGCAGCCCGAAGCTGTGTGCAATACGCACGCCGCCCAGAGTAATGAAGTCGCCTTCAGCGAAACGGTGAACATCGTAGCCGTGGCCAATACGCATAAAAAAAACGCCCCGATTTTTGTCAGGGCGTGATTCTACCTGCATTCAGCGTGGGGAGCGCCCTCAATTAGCTCCCTCGCCAAGGGGAAACGGACTAAGAGCCCCCTAAAGCGTGGGCATGATGTTGCAAGTGATCCTCAATGAAGCTGGCGATGAAGAAGTAGCTGTGGTCGTAGCCCGGTTGCAGGCGCAGCTCCAACGGATGACCGGCAGCCTTGGCCGCTTGCTGCAAGGCTTCGGGCTTGAGCTGGTTGGCCAGGAAATCATCGCGATCGCCCTGATCCACCAGCAACGGCAGCTTTTCGCCAGCTTCGGCGATCAATGCACAGGCATCCCACTCACGCCACTTCGAGCGGTCTTCCCCCAGATAACGAGAAAACGCCTTCTGGCCCCACGGGCAATCCATCGGATTGTTGATCGGCGAAAATGCCGACACCGAGCGGTAACGCCCTGGGTTACGCAAAGCGCAGACCAGCGCGCCGTGGCCACCCATGGAGTGACCACTGATGCCGCGCTTATCCGAGGCCGGGAAATGCGCTTCGACCAAGGCCGGCAATTCCTGCACCACGTAGTCATGCATCCGATAGTGCCGCGCCCACGGTTCCTGCGTGGCGTTCAGATAAAACCCCGCACCCAGGCCAAAGTCCCAGGCACCGTCCGGATCGCCCGGCACGTCGGCGCCGCGCGGGCTGGTGTCCGGCGCGACAATAATCAGGCCCAGTTCGGCAGCCATGCGCTGGGCGCCGGCCTTTTGCATGAAGTTCTCGTCGGTGCAGGTCAACCCGGACAACCAATACACCACAGGCAACTTGCCGCCCTGCTCGGCCTGGGGCGGCAGGTACACGGCAAACACCATGTCACAACCAAGCACTTCGGAACGATGCCGGTAACGCTTGTGCCAGCCGCCGAAGCTTTTCTGGCAGGAAATGTTTTCAAGGTTCATTGGCATTTCAGCTGCAAGCGACAAGCTTCAAGCGGCAAGTGGCGGTGTACCGACTTGCAGCTTGTGGCTTGAAGCTCATGGCTGCTCCTTAGAAATTAATAACGGTACGGATGCTCTTGCCTTCATGCATCAGGTCGAACGCCTTGTTGATATCTTCCAGGCCCATGGTGTGGGTGATGAAGGTATCCAGCGGAATCTCGCCCTTCTCGGCCATTTCCACGTAGCTTGGCAATTCGCTGCGCCCGCGCACGCCGCCAAACGCCGAACCGCGCCAGACGCGCCCGGTCACCAACTGGAATGGACGGGTGGCGATTTCCTGGCCGGCCCCGGCCACACCGATGATCACCGACTCGCCCCAGCCCTTGTGGCAGCATTCCAATGCGGCGCGCATCAGTTGCACATTGCCGATGCACTCGAAGGAAAAGTCCACGCCGCCGTCCGTCATGTCGACGATGACTTCCTGGATCGGACGGTCGAAATCCTTCGGGTTGACGCAATCGGTGGCACCCAGTTGCTTGGCGATTTCGAACTTGGCCGGGTTGATGTCGATGGCAATGATGCGCGATGCCTTGGCTTTCACCGCACCAATCACCGCCGACAGGCCAATGCCGCCCAGGCCGAAGATCGCCACGGTGTCACCCGGCTTGACCTTGGCGGTGTTGAGGACCGCGCCGATACCGGTGGTGACGCCGCAACCCAGCAGGCAGACTTTTTCCAGCGGCGCTTCTTTGGGGATTTTCGCCACGGAAATTTCTGGCAATACGGTGTATTCGGAGAACGTCGAGGTCCCCATGTAGTGGAAAATCGTCTCACCCTTGTAGGAAAAGCGCGAGGTGCCATCTGGCATCAGGCCTTTGCCTTGGGTGGCGCGAATCGCCTGACACAGGTTGGTCTTGCCCGACTTACAGAATTTGCACTGGCCGCACTCCGGCGTATACAGCGGAATGACGTGATCGCCCACCGCAACCGACGTCACGCCTTCGCCGATAGCTTCGACGATGGCGCCGCCTTCATGGCCGAGGATCGACGGGAAGATCCCTTCCGGGTCGGCGCCCGACAAGGTGTAGGCATCGGTGTGGCAGACACCCGAGGCCACCACGCGCAGCAACACTTCGCCCGCCTTGGGCATGGCGACGTCGACTTCAACGATTTCCAGGGGTTTCTTGGCCTCGAAGGCAACGGCCGCGCGTGACTTGATCATGGGGAGTCTCCAGCAAATAAAAACAAGACAGGGAGTGTAATCCCTCACCGGACGATGAATAATCCAACCAAAAGCAAAACATTATTGCTGCACAGGGATAATCATTCATGTCCGATAACCGCTGGGAGGGCATTGACGAATTCGTCGCCGTGGCCGAATGCAGCCAATTCACCGCCGCAGCCGAACGCCTGGGCGTTTCGTCTTCCCACATCAGTCGACAAATCGTACGGCTTGAAGAGCGTCTGCAGACACGACTGCTGTATCGCAGTACCCGCCGGGTCACCCTGACCGAGGCCGGCCAGACGTTCTTGCAGCATTGCCAGCGCCTGCAGGACGGACGTGAAGAAGCACTGCGAGCGGTGGGCGACCTCACCAGCGAACCCAAGGGCATGTTGCGCATGACCTGTGCCGTGGCCTACGGCGAGCGGTTCATTGTGCCGCTGGTGACACGGTTCATGACGCTTTATCCGCAATTGCGGGTGGACATCGAACTGAGCAACCGCCCCCTCGATCTGGTTCACGAAGGCCTGGACCTGGCGATTCGCCTGGGCCGTTTGCAGGACTCGCGCCTGGTTGCCACGCGCCTGGCGCCACGGCGCATGTACCTGTGCGCATCGGCGTCCTACCTGGAGCGCTACGGTCGCCCCCATAGCTTGTCGGAATTGAGCCGCCACAATTGCCTGATCGGCAGCTCCGACCTCTGGCAACTGGAGCAGAACGGGCGGGAATTTTCCCAACGAGTGCAGGGAAACTGGCGTTGTAACAGCGGGCAGGCGGTGCTGGATGCGGCTTTGCAAGGGGTGGGATTGTGTCAGTTGCCGGATTATTACGTGTTGGAGCATTTGCACAGCGGGGCGTTGATATCGCTGTTAGAGGCTCACCAGCCGCCGAATACAGCGGTGTGGGCGTTGTATCCGCAGCAACGGCATTTGTCGCCGAAGGTGCGCAAGTTGGTGGATTACTTGAAGGAGGGGTTGGCGCAGCGGCCGGAGTATCGGGGGTAACACTGGTTTTCATGTGACCTGAGCGATTGCCATCGCGAGCAGGCTCGCTCCCACACTGGATCTTCAGCGGCTACAAATTTTGTGTACAGCCAAAGTCCCTTGTGGGAGCGAGCCTGCTCGCGATGGCGATTCCACTTAATGGCGATTCGCCCAACGCTGGCGCAACCACTCCAGATCTTCAGGGCGTGTGACCTTGAGGTTATCGGCCCGCCCTTCGATCAGGCGTGGCGCTTGCCCTGCCCATTCCATGGCGGACGCTTCATCGGTAATCACGGCATCGGCCACCAGGCTGTCCGCCAGGGCCCGGTGCAGGGCACCGAGACGAAACATTTGCGGTGTATAGGCTTGCCAGATGACGCTGCGGTCAACGGTTTCCACTACACGGCCGTGCTTGTCGACTCGCTTGAGGGTGTCACGCGCCGGCACAGCCAGGAGGCCGCCGACCGGATCATTCGCCAGTTCCCTGAGCAATGTGTCCAGATCGTCCCGGGCCAGGTTGGGCCGGGCGGCGTCGTGCACCAAGACCCAGTCGTGATCATCGGCACCCTGTCCGTGAAGATGCAGCAAGGCATTGAGCACCGAATCCGAACGTTGTTCGCCACCGTCCACGCGCTGGATGCGTGTATCGCTGGCGCAGGCCAGGGTCGGCCAATAAGGGTCATCGTGGGCAACACTGACCACCACGCCTTTTACGGTCGGATGATCGAGGAAACAGCCAAGGCTGTGTTCGAGAATTGTGCGTCCGCCCAGTTGCAGGTATTGCTTGGGACGGTCCGCAGCCATACGGGCTCCAACGCCCGCGGCAGGAATCACGGCCCAGAAGGCCGGCAAACGGATACTCATTGGGCCAACTGGTAGAGGGTTTCGCCCTCTTTAACCATGCCCAGTTCATGGCGAGCCCGCTCTTCAACGGTCTCCATGCCTTTTTTCAGTTCACTGACTTCGGCGTCCATCACCCGGTTACGCTCCAGCAACGCCTCGTTTTCGGCATGCTGTTCGGCAATCTGCTGAGTCAGGTCCGCCACTTGCGCCAGGCTGCCATTACCCACCCAAAGGCGGTACTGCAGGCCAGCCAGCAACAGGAGCAAGACAAGAAACAACCAATTGGGACTGCGCATCGAATCTCAGGTTTCCAGTGAAAAAGACAGCCATGCCACACTTTGAAGCGTCTGATAGCACGAAGCCTGGAAAAACCAGGCTTGTGCTTGATAAGGCATCAGATTAGAGGCAAAACCGCCGCTATTGCGACTTTTTCGACATCATCCGGTGTCTTTTTACCATCTACCGCTTAACCGCGAAACTCGGCACGACCGTTGTACTTGGCCTTGCCGTTCAACTGCTCTTCAATACGCAGCAGTTGGTTGTACTTGGAGACGCGATCGGAACGGCACAGCGAACCGGTCTTGATCTGGCCTGCCGCAGTGCCCACGGCCAGGTCGGCAATGGTCGAATCTTCGGTTTCGCCGGAGCGGTGGGAGATCACGGCAGTGTAGCCGGCGGCCTTGGCCATCTGGATGGCTTCCAGGGTTTCGGTCAGGGTGCCGATCTGGTTGAACTTGATCAGGATCGAGTTGGCGATCTTCTTGTCGATGCCTTCTTTCAGGATCTTGGTGTTGGTTACGAACAGGTCGTCGCCTACCAGCTGGGTTTTTTCGCCGATCTTGTCGGTGAGGATTTTCCAGCCGGCCCAGTCGGACTCGTCCAGGCCATCTTCGATGGAGATGATCGGGTAGCGCTCGGTCAGGCCCTTGAGGTAGTCGGCAAAACCTTCGGCGGTGAACACCTGGCCTTCACCGGACAGGTTGTACTTGCCGTCTTCGAAGAACTCACTGGCCGCGCAGTCCAGGGCCAGGGTCACGTCGGTGCCCAGCTTGTAACCGGCGTTGGCCACGGCTTCGGAGATCACTTTCAGCGCGTCTTCGTTGGACGCCAGGTTCGGTGCGAAACCGCCTTCGTCGCCAACGGCAGTGCTCAGGCCACGGGCCTTCAGCACAGCCTTGAGGTGATGGAAAATCTCGGTGCCCATGCGCAGGCCTTCGGAGAAGGACTTGGCGCCCACTGGCTGGACCATGAATTCCTGGATGTCGACGTTGTTATCGGCGTGCTCGCCACCGTTGATGATGTTCATCATCGGCACCGGCATCGAGTAGACACCCGGGGTACCGTTGAGGTTGGCGATGTGTGCGTACAGCGGCAGGTCCTGGTCCTGGGCGGCAGCCTTGGCAGCGGCCAGGGACACGGCGAGGATCGCGTTGGCGCCCAGGGTGGCTTTGTTTTCCGTACCGTCGAGCTTGATCATCGCGTGATCAAGGGCTTTCTGGTCGGCAGGATCCTTGCCCAGCAACAGGTCACGGATCGGACCGTTGATGTTGGCGACGGCTTTGAGCACGCCCTTGCCCAGGTAACGGCTCTTGTCGCCATCACGCAGCTCCAGCGCTTCGCGCGAGCCAGTGGAAGCACCGGACGGCGCGCAGGCGCTGCCGATGATACCGTTGTCGAGAAGCACGTCCGCTTCAACAGTGGGGTTGCCACGGGAGTCGAGAACTTCACGACCTTTGATGTCGACGATTTTTGCCATTGTTGTAAACACTCCAAAGTTGACGAAACGCTGTAACAGTAAGGCTTGCCGACGACGGTCCCGAAGGACGTCATCGCTGGCAAGCCATGCTCCCACAAAAGCAGTGCGGCCAGCGGGCCAGAGCGATAATCGAGCGGTACTTTACCGGAGAAAACCGCGTTACGCGGTTTCTATCGTCGGAAAACTCTTGACCAGTTCGTCCAACGCCTTGAGCTGAGACAAGAAGGGTTCCAGCTTGTTCAAGCGCAAGGCACAAGGGCCGTCACACTTGGCATTGTCCGGGTCCGGGTGGGCCTCGAGGAACAGACCTGCCAGGGACTGGCTCATGCCGGCCTTGGCCAGGTCGGTGACCTGGGCGCGCCGCCCCCCTGCGGAATCGGAACGACCACCGGGCATTTGCAGCGCGTGGGTCACGTCGAAGAACACCGGGTATTCGAACTGCTTCATGATGCCGAAGCCAAGCATGTCCACCACCAGGTTGTTGTAGCCGAAGCTCGAACCACGCTCGCAGAGGATCAACTGGTCATTGCCGGCCTCTTCGCATTTGCTCAGGATGTGCTTCATTTCCTGGGGCGCGAGGAACTGGGCTTTCTTGATGTTGATCACCGCACCGGTCTTGGCCATCGCGACCACCAGGTCGGTCTGGCGCGACAGGAAGGCCGGCAACTGAATGATGTCGCAGACCTCGGCGACCACCGCGGCCTGCTCAGGCTCGTGGACGTCGGTGATGATCGGCACGCCGAAGGCTTGTTTGATGTCCTGGAAGATGCGCATGCCCTCTTCCAGGCCAGGGCCACGGTAAGAGGTCACGGACGAGCGATTGGCCTTGTCGAAACTGGCCTTGAAGACATAAGGGATGCCCAGCTTCTGGGTGACCTTCACGTACTCCTCGCAGACCTGCATCGCCATGTCACGGCTTTCCAGTACGTTCATGCCGCCGAACAGCACCATGGGCTTGTCGTTGGCAATCTCGATGTCGCCGACGCGAATGATCTTCTGGGCCATCGTTTTATGCCTTCTTCTGGTGTTGAGCCAATGCGGCTTTCACGAAACCACTGAACAGCGGGTGGCCGTCCCGTGGCGTCGAGGTGAACTCGGGGTGAAACTGGCAAGCAACGAACCATGGATGATCCGGGGCTTCGACCACCTCCACCAGCGCGCCGTCACCGGAACGACCGGAGATTTTCAGGCCGGCCTCGATCAGTTGCGGCAGCAGGTTGTTGTTCACTTCGTAGCGATGGCGGTGACGCTCGACGATCACATCCTTGGCGTAGCAATCGTGCACCTTGGAGCCGGCTTCAAGCAGGCATTCCTGGGCACCGAGACGCATGGTGCCGCCCAGGTCGGAGGCTTCGGTGCGTATTTCCACAGCGCCGGTGGCATCTTCCCACTCGGTGATCAGGCCCACGACCGGGTGACCGCTGGCGCGATCGAATTCGGTGGAGTTGGCGTCCTTCCAGCCCATCACGTTACGGGCGAACTCAATGACCGCCACTTGCATGCCCAGGCAGATGCCCAGGTAAGGCACCTTGTTTTCGCGAGCGTATTGAACAGCGGTGATCTTGCCTTCCACGCCCCGCAGGCCAAAGCCGCCCGGCACGAGGATCGCATCGGCGCCTTCGAGCAGACCGGTGCCTTGGTTCTCGATGTCTTCAGAGTCGATATAGCGCAGGTTGACCTTGGTACGGTTGCTGATACCGGCGTGACTCATCGCCTCGATCAGCGACTTGTAGGCATCCAGCAGCTCCATGTACTTGCCGACCATGGCGATGGTGACTTCGTGTTCCGGGTTGAGTTTGGCATCGACCACCGCTTCCCATTCGGACAGGTCGGCGCTGGCGCACTGCAAGCCGAAACGCTCGACGACGAAATCGTCCAGGCCCTGGGAGTGCAGGATACCCGGGATCTTGTAGATAGTGTCAGCGTCTTCCAGGCCGATCACCGCACGCTCTTCAACGTTGGTGAACTGGGCGATCTTGCGCCGCGAAGAAATATCGATCGGGTGGTCGGAGCGGCAGATCAGCACATCCGGCTGCAGGCCGATGGAGCGCAGTTCCTTGACCGAGTGCTGGGTGGGCTTGGTCTTGGTTTCGCCAGCGGTGGCGATGTACGGAACCAGGGTCAGGTGCATCAGCATCGCGCGCTTGGCGCCGATTTCGAAACGCAACTGGCGGATGGCTTCGAGGAACGGCTGGGACTCGATGTCACCCACAGTGCCGCCGATTTCGACCATCGCCACGTCGGCGTCGCCGGCACCCTTGATGATGCGGCGCTTGATTTCGTCGGTGATGTGCGGGATGACCTGGATGGTCGCCCCCAGGTAATCACCACGGCGCTCTTTGCGCAGCACGTGCTCGTAGACACGGCCGGTGGTGAAGTTGTTGTTCTGGGTCATGGTCGTGCGGATGAACCGCTCGTAGTGGCCCAGGTCCAGGTCGGTCTCGGCGCCGTCGTGGGTGACGAACACTTCACCGTGCTGGAACGGGCTCATGGTGCCCGGGTCGACGTTGATGTACGGGTCCAGCTTGAGCATGGTGACCTTAAGTCCCCGCGCCTCCAGGATGGCCGCCAATGAAGCCGAGGCAATGCCTTTCCCCAATGAAGAAACAACACCGCCCGTGACGAATATGTAGCGCGTCATGAAAAACCCTAGAAGTCTGCGTTAAAGCGGTCCGAGCCGCCGGGGAAAGCGAAGGAAGGCCGAAGCCCCCGATCACCTGCATTAATCACAGTGCACCTTTCAAAAAAACCGCCGCGTTGGGACAGACCGGAAGTGAAATCACCGGTACGTTGCTCGCTACACATTTTTTGGAATCGCCCAGCAAAGACTGCTTGGTAATCGGCAACTCCTGCAATTCAGGCGAATCCACAGAAGTTGTATCAAGAAGGGAGCGTAGTCTACCGGAAAGCCCCTTTCAGCTCAAACCCAGATCTTGGTTTCATGGCTGCCAGATCAGTTGCCAGTTGCCATCAATGCCGCTGTCGAGTCCTGGCAAGCCAGCCACTGCCAGCAATTGCTCGTCCCGATACAGCAGCGGCAATCGACCGCGCGCAAACGCCGGCACGCCTCTTTCGTTGAGCAAACGCTTGAGGTCCCGGTGACCACGACCAGGCAACATCATGGCTTCACCTCCCTGACGATAGCGGACGCAGAGCGGTCCGTCGGGCATTTTACCGTCGAGGGCCACCGTGCCGTTGTCTGGCAGGGTCAATGCTTGAGCAGTCAGCGTCCATTCTACGGGGCCTGCGGCCGGTCGCAGCCAGCGGTCGGATAACCACCAGACGCGTCCGCCGGCGCGGTGCAGTTCACCACCGGCCAGCCGCCAGATCGGCCGGGCGTCGTCCGCTGCATCGCGCAACGAGTCCCAGCCAGACCAATGATCACTGTCGGGCAGCGTTGTCATTGAAACCAGCCAATGACTCAACGCATTACGCTGACGGGCCGGCGACAAGGCTCGCAACGGGGCCAACTCAAGCGACCGCAACCCAAGCCAGTCGAACGCGCAGGGCGTGATGGCTCGATCCAGATCGATTCGCGCCAGGTCATCCAGCAAGCCTTGCGCCTCACTCAGGTGCGCAGCGCTGCGAGCGAGGGTCGTCGAGGCCTGGGGCCACTGCTCGGTCAATACCGGGAAAACTCGCTGGCGCAGGAAATTGCGCGCGTACCGGTGATCGTCGTTGGAAGGGTCTTCGATCCAGTTCAAGCCCTGTTGCGTCGCGTAGGCTTCCAGCTCCGCCCGGGACACATCGAGCAAGGGTCGCAGCAAGTACCCCTGGCCCAGAGGACGCTGCCGAGGCATCGCCGACAAGCCCCTCACCCCTGCCCCGCGCAACAAACGAAACAACAGAGTTTCAGCCTGATCGTCGCGATGCTGACCGGTGAGCAGCACTTCATTGCTGTGGAGCAGCGCCACGAAGGCGGCATAACGCGCCTCCCGGGCGGCACGCTCGACGCTGGCACCGGCCCGGACTTGCACGTTCACTACTTCCAGCGGCACCCCAAGGGCCTTGCAGACCGAGCGACAATGGTCCGGCCATGCATCGGCCACAGCCTGAAGGCCATGATGGACATGGACAGCACGTAGCGGTGGCAGGGTTTGGGTTTTGGAGAGAGACGCGAGCAGGTGCAGCAGGACGGTGGAATCGAGGCCACCGGAGAAGGCGATGCGCCAGGTGACGGCGTTGCGCCAGGGGGATAGCTGTGTGAGGAGCCGGGTTGGCAGATCCGCGCTTGAGTTCATAGGAGTCAGCCTTGGCACAAACAACTGTGGGAGCGAGCCTGCTCGCGATGGCGGTATATCAGTCAACTCATTTGTTGAATGTTAAACCGTATCGCGAGCAGGCTCGCTCCCACATGGGTATTGCGGTCGGATCAGAGACCGTAGCTCATCAGCCGCTCATAGCGACGGGCCAGCAGCGCCTCGTTGTCGAACTTCTTGAGCATCGACAGTTGCGAGCTCAGCTCGGCACGAATCAGCGCCGCAGCCGCGGCCGGATCACGATGAGCGCCGCCTACAGGCTCGCTGATCACTTTATCCACGATACCCAGGCCTTTGAGACGCTCAGCGGTGATGCCCATGGCTTCGGCGGCATCCGGCGCCTTCTCGGCGGTTTTCCACAGAATCGAGGCGCAGCCTTCCGGCGAGATCACCGCGTAGGTGGAGTATTGCAGCATGTTCAGCTGATCGCAGACACCAATGGCCAGCGCACCGCCGGAACCGCCTTCGCCGATCACGGTGGCGATGATCGGGGTTTTCAGTCGTGCCATTACGCGCAGGTTCCAGGCGATCGCTTCGCTCTGGTTGCGCTCTTCGGCGTCGATGCCCGGATAAGCGCCCGGCGTGTCGATGAAGGTCAGGATCGGCATCTTGAAGCGCTCGGCCATTTCCATCAGGCGGCACGCCTTGCGATAGCCTTCCGGACGCGGCATGCCGAAGTTGCGGCGCACCTTTTCGCGGACTTCGCGGCCTTTCTGATGGCCGATGACCATCACTGGCTGGTCGTCCAGACGGGCGACGCCACCCACGATCGCGGCGTCGTCGGAGAAATGCCGATCGCCGTGCAGCTCATCGAACTCAGTGAAGATGTGCTCGATATAGTCCAGGGTGTAGGGACGACGCGGATGACGCGCCAGGCGGGCGATCTGCCAGCTGGTCAGCTTGCCAAAGATGTCTTCGGTCAGCGTGCGGCTTTTGTCCTGCAGACGAGAGATTTCATCGCCGATATTCAGCGAATTGTCATTACCGACCAAGCGCAACTCTTCGATCTTGGCTTGCAGGTCGGCGATCGGCTGTTCGAAATCTAGAAAATTCGGGTTCATAGGCGTCCGTCTTGGGTCGACGTCCAAGAGAGCTTGGGCCGGCCGGTTGTCTATTCGCGCCCTACCTTAAGGGAGAGGCGCGTTCAGGTCGAGATTAAAAATTCGGGTCGAGATCAGGGCCGCTCCAAGGTTCAGGAGTGGCACCTGGCCGTCAACGGTATTGGAGGAAGACGTTGTCTTTGCCGAACTGGTCACGCAAGGCTTGAATCAACGCATCCGCCGGATCGATCCGCCAGCCTTCGCCGAACTGCAGCACAGCCTTGGCGTCGGGGCGCACGTACTCCATGGTAATCGGGCAAGCACCGCGATGGCGCTTGAACAACTCCCCCAGCCAGCGTAGCTGATCGCCCTTGAGATCCTGGGTCTGCAATTTCAGGCGCAGGCTCTCGGCCAGGTTGGTCCGGGCATCTTCCATGCTCATCACCCGTTTGACCCGCAGCCGCAGGCCACCGGAAAAATCGTCGTTGCTGACTTCGCCTTCCACCACAACCATCGCGTCAGTCTGCAACAGCGACTGGGCCGAATGGAACGCATCGGCAAACAACGACGCCTCGATGCGCCCGGAGCGGTCGTCGAGGGTGATAAAGCCCATCTTGTCGCCCTTTTTGTTTTTCATTACCCGCAGGGCAATGATCATACCGGCGACGGTCTGCGTGTCACGCGCCGGCTTCAGATCAATGATGCGCTGACGGGCGAACCGGCGGATCTCGCCTTCGTACTCGTCGATCGGGTGACCCGTGAGGTACAGGCCCAAGGTGTCTTTCTCACCCTTGAGACGCTCCTTGAGCGTCAGCTCCTTGGCCTTGCGGTGATTACCGTAGACATCGGCATCTTCCTCGACAAACAACCCGCCAAACAGGTCGGCGTGACCACTGTCATGGGTCCGAGCGGTTTGCTCGGCCGCCTTGATCGCTTCTTCCATGGCCGCCAGCAGCACCGCGCGGTTGCGGTCGATGTTGGCCTGGTAGGCCTTGGGTTCATCCTGGAAGTACGGGCCCAGACGGTCCAATGCACCGCTGCGGATCAAACCGTCGAGGGTACGTTTGTTGATGCGTTTGAGATCGACCCGGGCGCAAAAATCGAACAGGTCCTTGAACGGTCCGTCCTGACGGGCTTCGGTGATGGCTTCCACCGGTCCTTCACCCACGCCCTTGATCGCCCCCAGTCCATAAATGATGCGGCCTTCGTCGTTCACCGTGAACTTGAACTCCGAAGCGTTCACGTCCGGCGCGTCGAGGCGCAACTTCATGGTCCGCACTTCTTCGATCAAGGTCACGACCTTGTCGGTGTTGTGCATATCCGCCGACAGTACCGCGGCCATGAATGGCGCCGGGTAGTGGGCCTTCAGCCACGCGGTCTGGTACGACACCAGACCATAGGCGGCCGAGTGGGATTTGTTGAAGCCGTAACCGGCGAATTTTTCCACCAGGTCGAAGATGTTACCGGCCAGGTCCGCATCAATGCCGTTGTTCGCACAACCCTCAATGAAACCGCCGCGCTGCTTGGCCATTTCCTCGGGCTTTTTCTTACCCATCGCCCGACGCAGCATGTCCGCGCCGCCGAGGGTGTAACCGGCCATCACCTGGGCAATCTGCATCACCTGTTCCTGGTACAGGATGATGCCGTAGGTCGGCGCCAGTACCGGCTTGAGGCCGTCGTACTGATAATCCGGGTGCGGGTACGCCAGCTCGGCGCGCCCGTGCTTACGATTGATAAAGTCATCCACCATGCCCGATTGCAGCGGGCCCGGACGGAACAGGGCCACCAGTGCGATCAGGTCTTCGAGGCAGTCGGGCTTGAGCTTTTTGATCAGCTCCTTCATACCCCGGGATTCAAGCTGGAACACCGCCGTGGTTTCGGCTTTTTGCAACAGGCTGTAGGTCGGTTTGTCATCCAGCGGAATAAACGCGATGTCCAGCGGCGCATCGCCGACCTTGGCCCGATCACGGTTGATGGTTTTCAGCGCCCAGTCGATGATCGTCAGGGTCCGCAGGCCGAGGAAGTCGAACTTCACCAGGCCCGCCGCCTCGACGTCATCCTTGTCGAACTGGGTCACCAGGCCGTCGCCCTCTTCATCGCAATAGATCGGCGAGAAGTCAGTCAGCTTGGTCGGCGCGATCACCACGCCCCCGGCGTGCTTGCCGACGTTACGCACCACGCCTTCAAGCTTGCGGGCCATCTCCCAGATTTCCGCGGCTTCTTCATCGACCTTGATGAAGTCCCGCAGGATTTCTTCCTGCTCGTAGGCTTTTTCCAGGGTCATGCCGACTTCGAACGGGATCATCTTCGACAGACGATCCGCCAAACCGTAGGACTTGCCCTGCACCCGCGCCACGTCACGCACCACAGCCTTGGCGGCCATGGAACCGAAGGTGATGATCTGGCTCACCGCATTGCGACCGTACTTCTCGGCCACGTAATCAATCACCCGGTCGCGACCGTCCATGCAGAAGTCGACGTCGAAGTCGGGCATGGACACCCGTTCCGGGTTGAGGAAACGTTCGAACAGCAGGTCATATTCCAGCGGGTCGAGGTCGGTGATCTTCTGCACGTAAGCCACCAGGGAGCCTGCACCCGACCCCCGGCCTGGCCCCACCGGCACACCGTTGCTCTTGGCCCACTGGATGAAGTCCATCACGATCAGGAAGTAACCGGGGAAGCCCATCTGGATGATGATATCCAGCTCGAAATTCAACCGGTCGACATAGACCTGGCGCTTGGCCTCGTAATCTTCGGTGGTGTCCTTGGGCAAGAGAACGCTGAGACGTTCGTCCAGGCCATCGAAGGACACCTTGCGGAAATACTCGTCGATGGTCATGCCATCGGGGATCGGGAAGTTGGGCAGGAAGTGCTTGCCCAGCTTCACTTCGATGTTGCAGCGCTTGGCAATCTCGACGGTGTTTTCCAGCGCTTCCGGCAGGTCGCTGAACAACTCGGCCATTTCCTCGGCGCTTTTGAGGTATTGCTGATCGCTGTAGTTTTTCGGACGACGCGGATCATCGAGCGCCCGGCCTTCACCGATACAGACGCGGGTTTCGTGAGCTTCGAAATCTTCCTGTTTGATGAAGCGCACGTCGTTGGTCGCCACCAGCGGCGCGCCGATCCGGTCGGCCAGGGCCACGGCGGCATGCAGGTGTTCTTCGTCGTTAGGGCGATTGGTGCGTTGCACTTCAATGTAGAAGCGGTCCGGGAACACCGCCATCCAATCGCGGGCCAGCACTTCGGCTTCTTCTGGATTGCCACTGAGCAGGGCCAGGCCGATTTCACCTTCCTTGGCCGCCGACAGCATGATCAAACCTTCATTGGCCTCAGCTACCCATTCGCGCTCGATGATGATCGAGCCGTTGCGCTGGCCATCGATAAAACCGCGGGAGATCAACTCGGTGAGGTTGCGGTAACCCACGGCGTTCATCACCAGCAGGCTGATGCGGCTCAGCGGCGCGTCCGGGTCTTTGTTCGACAGCCACAGGTCGGCCCCGCAGATCGGCTTGATCCCGGCGCCCATGGCATTTTTGTAGAACTTGACCAGCGAACACATGTTGTTCTGGTCGGTGACCGCCACAGCAGGCATGTTCATGCCCACCAGGGTCTTGACCAGTGGCTTGATCCGCACCAGGCCATCGACCAGGGAGTATTCAGTGTGCAGGCGTAGATGAACGAATGAAGCCGGCATAGTGATCCTGCGTTAAGTCATGAAAACAACAAGGCCCGGATTGTACCGAGCCTTGGGTAAAACATCAGCATGATTGCCTTGCCACAAAAGCCTGCATCAAGAGACCGCAGTCTGATGACTTACGATCAAACCCTCACGGGCTTCATAAGCCAGCCGCACCGGCGCGAACGAGCGCCGATGGATCGGCGTTGGCCCAAGGCGCGCCAGCGCTTCCAGATGAACGGGCGTCGGGTAGCCCTTGTGGCCGCCGATGCCGTAGCCCGGGTAAATCAATTCAAAGGCACTCATTTCCCGATCACGGCTGACCTTGGCCAGAATCGATGCCGCCGCAATGGCCGGCACCTTGCCGTCCCCCTGAACGACTGCTTCGGCGCGCATAGACAGCTTCGGGCACCGATTGCCATCGATCATCGCCAGTTTCGGGGTGATGTGCAGGCCTTCCACGGCACGCTGCATCGCAAGCATGGTGGCGTGCAGGATATTCAACTCGTCGATCTCTTCCACTTCAGCCCGGGCAATGCACCAGCTCAGGGCTTTCTCACAGATTTCGTCGTAGAGCTTTTCGCGACGGGCTTCGGTGAGCTTCTTGGAGTCGTTGAGACCCAGAATGGGTCGGTTCGGGTCGAGAATCACTGCTGCCGTCACCACTGCGCCGCACAACGGACCACGACCGACCTCATCAACACCGGCCACCAGTTCTTCAACTTCAGCCACCAGATTGAAGTCCAGGCCCATCTGCAATTTCACGTTACTCATGGTTTGGCGCCGATCAGGGTCAATACTGCGTCGGCGGCCTGGTTGGAGGCATCGCGGCGCAAGGTACGGTGAATGTCATCAAAGCCCCGGGTCTGCTCCTGGCCACCGTCGATCAAGGGCGACAGCGTACTGGCCAGCGCATCGGCGGTTGCCTCGTCCTGCAGCAATTCAGGCACCAGCAAGCGCTGGGCCAACAGATTGGGCAAGGAGATGTAAGGGCTCTTGACCATGCGTTTGAGGATCCAGAACGTCAACGGCGCCAAGCGATAGGCGACCACCATCGGGCGTTTGTACAGCAACGCCTCAAGGGTAGCAGTGCCGGAAGCAATCAACACGGCGTCACACGCAGCCAGTGCGAGATGAGAGCGGCCATCGAGCAATGTGACAGGCAGATCGCGCCCGGCCAGCAGCGCTTCAAGCTGAGCCCGTCGTTGCGGGCTGGCACAGGGCAGAACAAAACGCACGCCGGGACGCATTGCTCGCAGACGCTCGGCGGCGTCGAAGAACAAGCCTCCCAGGCGACTGACCTCGCCGCCACGGCTACCGGGCATCAAGGCCACCAGCGGGCCGTCGGGCAGGCCCAACGTCTGACGCGCCGCGTCACGATCCGCTTGCAGGGGAATGGTATCGGCCAGGGTATGGCCGACAAACCGTACCGGCACGCCCTTCTCTTCGTAGAATCGGGCTTCGAACGGCAGCAGCGTGAGCATCAGGTCGCAGCCTTCGCGGATTTTCAACACGCGCTTCTGCCGCCAGGCCCAGACCGAGGGGCTGACGTAATGCACCGTCTTGATACCGGCCTGACGCAACTTGAGTTCGATATTGAGAGTGAAATCCGGCGCATCGATGCCGATGAATACATCCGGTTTTTCGTCGATCAGTGTCGCGATCAGCTTCTTGCGGCGAGCCAGCAGTTCGCGCAGACGTCCGAGCACCTCAACCAGCCCCATCACCGACAGGCGTTCCATGGGGAAATATGACGCCAGCCCTTCGGCCTGCATCAAGGGGCCACCGACACCGATGAACTCCACTGCTGGGTGCTGCGCCTTGAGCGCGCGCATCAGACCGGCACCCAGAATGTCACCGGAAGCCTCTCCCGCCACCAGTGCTATACGCAAGTTAGCCATGGTTAGCGAGTGATGCCGCGAGTCGAGGACTGGATGGAGTCACGGAATATCGCAACTTCCGGGAACTGCGCCGAAGCCTCGGCCAGCTCGACAAGGGCCTGTTCGACGGTCAACCCCTGGCGGTACACAACCTTGTAGGCGCGCCGCAATGCCGTGATCGCCTCTTCGCTGAAACCACGACGGCGCATGCCTTCGAAATTCATACTGCGGGCTTCGGCCGGGTTACCGAACACAGTGACATAGGCCGGTACGTCCTTGCCGATGGCGGTGCCCATGCCCGAGAAGCTGTGGGCGCCGATATGACAATATTGATGGACCAAGGTGAAACCGGACAGGATCGCCCAGTCGTCCACATGCACGTGGCCAGCCAACGCGGTGTTGTTGACCAGGATGCAATGGTTGCCAATGACGCTGTCATGACCGATATGGGCGTAGGCCATGATCAGGTTATGGTTGCCCAGAGTCGTTTCGGAACGATCCTGAACGGTGCCACGGTGAATCGTCACGCCTTCGCGGATCACGTTGTGATCGCCAATGACCAGCCGGGTTTCTTCACCTTTGTACTTGAGATCGGGCGTGTCCTCGCCTACCGAAGAAAACTGGTAGATGCGGTTGTGCCGACCGATCCGGGTCGGACCCTTGAGAACTACATGTGGCCCGATCACCGTACCCTCGCCGATTTCCACACCTGGGCCGATGATCGACCATGGGCCGACCTCGACATCGGCGGCCAGGACTGCCGCCGGATCGATGATTGCGCGAGGGTCAATCAAACTCATAGTTTGCGTTCCGCACAGATGATTTCAGCGGAGCAGACTGGCTTGCCGTCGACCGAAGCCTGGCATTCGAACTTCCAGATCTGGCGCTTGCAACTGATGAATGTGGCTTCGAGGATCAGCTGATCGCCCGGGGTGACCGGCTGGCGAAAACGCAGCTTGTCGGAGCCCACGAAGTAGTAAAGCGTGCCGTCGGCAGGCTTCACGTCGAGCATTTTGAAACCAAGGATCCCGGCAGCCTGAGCCATTGCCTCGATGATCAGCACGCCGGGCATGATTGGATGCGCGGGAAAGTGACCATTGAAGAACGGTTCGTTGATGCTGACATTCTTGTAGGCGCGAATCCGCTTGCCTTCAACGTCAAGTTCCACCACCCGGTCCACCAGCAGGAACGGGTAACGGTGAGGCAGGTATTCGCGAATCTCGTTGATGTCCATCATTTCGGGGGGAAGCCTATGTAAAGATTGGAAGCGCACGATCGACGCGCGCCCCTCTAGCAAATCAAGGAGGCAGTCTAGCGGCTGTGCACACTTGATATGGAAATGGTATCAGCCATCTGATGAAGCATTACCGTCAGGGGTCACGTCCCCTACACGCTTTTCCAACTGACGCAAACGCCGCGCGATGTCATCGAGCTGGCGGATTCGGGCCGCGCTCTTGCGCCATTCGGCCGCCGGTTGCATCGCCGTGCCGGAAGAATAAGCACCCGGCTCGGTGATCGAATGGGTCACCATGGTCATTCCGGTGAGGAATACGTTGTCACAAATATCAATGTGCCCCACCAGCCCCACACCACCGGCGAGCATGCAATGCTTGCCGATCCGGGTGCTGCCGGAAATGCCTACGCAGGCGGCCATGGCGGTGTGATCACCGACCTGGACGTTGTGAGCGATCTGAATCTGGTTGTCGAGCTTGACGCCATTGCCGATGACCGTATCAGACAGGGCACCACGGTCGATCGCGGTGTTGACACCGATTTCCACGTCATCACCGATGGTCACGCCGCCGATCTGGGCGATCTTTTGCCAGATCCCCTTCTCCTTGGCAAAACCGAAACCCTCACCGCCCAGTACCGCGCCCGACTGGATCACCACCCGCTTTCCGATACGCACGTCGTGATACAACGTGACCCGCGGAGCAAGCCAGCCACCCTCACCGATCTCGCAGCGCGCACCGATGAAGCAATGGGCGCCCAGCGTGACGCCCGGGCCGACCCGGGCGGCGCTTTCAATGACGACAAAAGGACCGATGCTGGCCGTGGGATCAACCACCGCATCCGCCGCGATGACCGCGCTGGGATGAATGCCGGGGGCCGACTTGGGCTTGGGGTCGAACAGGTGGGAAATCCGCGCATACGCCAGATAGGGATCCGGCACGATCAGCGCATCGCCTGCAAACCCGTCGGCATCGGCAGGCTTGAGCAACAGCGCTGCGGCCCGGCTGTCGGCCAAGTATTTGCGATATTGAGGATTTGCCAGGAAGCTCAACTGAGCTGGGCCAGCCTCTTGTAAAGTGGCTAGCCCAGTGATGACCTTCTCCGGGTCGCCACGCAGGGTGGCGCCGAGGAACTCAGCCAGTTGGCCGAGCTTGATAATCGCTGTCATGGATTACTTCAGCTGATTCATGCGCTCGATAACCTGGCGCGTGATGTCGTACTGGGGTTTGACGTCAATCACTGCACCACGCTCGAACACCAGGTCAAAACCACCTTTCTTGATGACTTCTTCCACCGCCCGGTCGAGCTTTGGCTTGAGCTGCTTGAGCATCTCGCGGTCGGCAACGGCTTTCGCTTCGTTCAGCTCCTTGGACTGGAACTGGAAGTCACGAGCCTTTTGCTTGAACTCAAGCTCCAGACGCTCACGCTCGCCCTGGGCCATTTTGTCGCCACCGGAGACCAGACGATCCTGGATACCCTTGGCGCTGCTCTCCAGGCTCTTGAGCTTGGTCAGTTGCGGGCCGAACTTCTTCTCGGCATCCACGGCGTATTTCTTCGCCGCGTCGGATTCCAGCAGGGCCATCTGATAGTTCAGTACGGCAATCTTCATGTCGGCAAAAGCCGGACCTGCGACCATCAAGGTCGCCAGGAGAACCAATTGAGTCAACTTACGCACGATGTACTCCTACAAAATCCATTGTCGTTATCTTGGGTCAGACGCTTAGAACGTCTGGCCGAGGGAGAATTGGAACACTTGGGTTTCAGCGTCATCCGGTTTCTTGATCGGCATCGCCAGGGCGAAGCTCAATGGACCGAGCGCGGTGACCCAGGTCACACCCACGCCCACGGAACTTGCCATGTTGCTCAGGCTGATGTCGTTGCACTTGGTATTGGACCTGGTGCCGTCGGCGTTGGTGGTGTCCTCGCACGAAGAGTCGAATACGTTACCCACGTCCCAGAATACCGAGGTACGCAAGGAGCGCTGATCCTTGACGAACGGCATCGGGAACAACAGCTCGACACCGCCCTGGATCAGGACATTACCACCGAACGGCAGCGGATCCTGGTCCGGATCACGTATGGTTCCCGGGTTGGTGCCCTTGCTTGGCGTACTGCGCGGGCCAAGGGTGCTGTCCTTGAAGCCACGGACCGAGTTGAAACCACCAGCATAGTAGTTCTCGTAGAACGGCAAGCCGTCGGTGGAACCATAACCGTCGCCATAACCCAGCTCAGTGTGCAGGCGCATGGTGTAATTATCAGACAGCGGCTGGAACAGTTGGCCACGATAGTCGAGCTTGAAGAACGAGAGGTCGCTGCCAGGGGTGGTAGTTTCCAATACCAGGCTCTGGGAACGACCACGGGTCGCCAGCACACCTTTGTTCAGGGTCGATTCGGACCAACCGACAGACGCCTTGAAGTTCAGGTACTTGTCGCCTTCCTTTTCAACGAAGTCAAAAATCTCGTCAACGGTATAACGCCCGGTGCTGATCTCGTCCTGCTGTGCGGTGAGACCGAACGTCAGACGCGAAGTCTCGCTGATTGGATAACCCACGTTTACGCCTGCACCCAGGCTATCCACGGCATAGCTGGAGATGTCGGAGTCGAGCTCATCATAGTCAGTGGTGCGATAGAAGGCGTTGTAGCCCAGGCTCACACCGTCAGCAGTCCAGTAGGGGTCCACGAAACCGAAGTTGTAGCGGGTCTGGTATTCGCTGCGGGTCAAGCCAACGCTGACCCGGTTACCGGTACCCAGGAAGTTGTTCTGGGTGATCGAACCACCGAGGATCAGGCCGGCGCTCTGGGCGAAACCGACGCTGGCGGTGATCGAGCCGGACGCCTGCTCTTCAACGCTGTAGTTCACATCGACCTGGTCATCGACGCCCGGTACTGCCGGGGTCTCGACGTTGACTTCCTTGAAGAAGCCCAGGCGCTCCAGACGGGTCTTGGACTGGTCGATCAGGTAGGTCGACGCCCAGCCACCTTCCATCTGGCGCATTTCACGGCGCAGCACCTCATCTTCGGACTTGGTGTTGCCACGGAAGTTGATGCGGTTGACGTAGGCACGCTTGCCCGGATCCACGGCGAAGGTGATGTCGACGGTATGGTCTTCATCGTGCGGTTGCGGCACGCCGTTGACGTTGGCGAAGGTGTAGCCCTCGTTACCCAGACGACGGGTGATCAGTTCGGAAGTGGTGGTCATCAGCTTGCGCGAGAACACCTGGCCCTTCTGCACCAGCAGCAGCGAGGTGACCTGGTCTTCCGGCACCTTCAGGTCGCCGCTGAGCTTGACGTCACGAACGGTGTACTTGTCGCCTTCGTTGACGTTGACGGTGATGTAGACGTGCTTCTTGTCCGGGGTGATGGACACCTGGGTCGAAGCGATATCCATGTTGATATAGCCGCGGTCCAGGTAGTAGGAACGCAGACGTTCCAGGTCACCGGAGAGCTTTTCACGGGCGTACTTGTCGTCGTTCTTGAAGAACGACAGCCAGTTGGTGGTCTTGAGTTCGAACAGGTCGATCAGGTCTTCATCAGGGAAAACGGTGTTGCCCACCACGTTGATGTGCTGGATCGCCGCCACCGTGCCTTCATTGATGTTGACCTTCAGGCCTACGCGGTTGCGCGGCTGCGGCACCACTTCGGTGTCGACGGTGGCCGAGTAACGGCCCTGGGCAACGTACTGGCGTTGCAGCTCGTTACGAACACCTTCGAGGGTGGCGCGCTGGAAGATCTCGCCTTCGGCCAGGCCGGACTGTTTGAGGCCCTTCATCAGGTCTTCAGTGGAGATCGCCTTGTTGCCTTCGATCTCGATACTGGCAACCGATGGACGCTCAACTACCGTGATGACCAGTACATTGCCATCACGACCCAGCTGGATATCCTGAAAGAAGCCGGTTTTGAACAGCGCGCGAGTGGATTCCACCAGACGCCGATCATCCGCCTGCTCGCCGACGTTTAACGGCAAGGCACCAAAGACACTACCCGCGGAGACCCGCTGGAGGCCATTGACGCGAATATCAGAGATAGTGAAGGACTCGGCGTGAACTTCGGCGATCATCAATACGGTGAGAACCGCAGTTAGCAGCAGACGTTTCATGAAGTCCTTTCTTATTCCAACTGGCAATAAACAAACTGCCGCAAAATGCGGCAGATTCGCAATTCAGCGAAGCGTTACAGACGACCCAGATCGTTGACCAAGGCAAGCAACATCACCCCGACCACCAAGCTGATACCGATCTGTATCCCCCAACCTTGCACCCTATCCGACAAGGGACGACCACGCGCCCACTCGATCAGATAAAACAACAAATGCCCCCCATCCAGTACCGGAATGGGCAGCAAATTCAGAACCCCCAGGCTAATGCTCAGATAAGCAAGGAAATTCAGGAAATCAGCGACGCCCGACTGGGCAGAAGCGCCCGCCACTTTAGCAATGGTTATCGGTCCACTCAAGTTTTTTACCGAGAGCTCGCCGAACAACATTTTCTTGAGCGAATCGAGGGTCAGGATGCTCATGGTCCAGGTACGACGCGCGCCCTCGCCAATCGCCGCCACAGGGCCGAAACTGACCTCGCGGATCATTTCCGGCGGCCAGTCGACAGCCTTGACGCCGGCACCCAGATAGCCGGTCGGCGCCTTGCTCTCGCCACGGGCGCCCAGGGTTACCGGGACGTCGATCGGCGCACCATCGCGCTCGACGCGCAGCACTATCTTGCTGTCCGGACGTACACGAACCGAATCGACCACCTGCTGCCAGTCACTGACCGGCAGGCCATCGAGCGCCAGCAGCCGATCACCGGTCTTCAGGCCTGCAGCCTGGGCCGGGCCTTTCGGGTCGAGTTCGGCGAGTATCGGCGGCAAGGCCGGACGCCATGGCTTGATCCCCAGGGAACGGATCGGATCCGGCTCGTCGGCGCCCTTGAGCCAGTTGTCCAGGATCAGTTCGCGAGGCGAATCCACCGTGGAACCCTGCTCGCGCACCATCAATTGCAACGAACCGCTCTCACCCAGGCGACGCACCAGTTGCAGGTTGACCGCCGCCCAGCCCGATGTCGGCTCCCCATCGATGGCAACGATTTCCTGCCCGACACCCAGCCCGGCACGGGCGGCGACGCTGCCGGCCTCCACCCCACCGATGACCGGACGCACCTGCTCGCTGCCCAGCATGGCCAGGGCCCAGAAAAAAACCATGGCCAGCAAAAAGTTGGCTATCGGCCCCGCCGCCACGATGGCAATACGCTGACGGACGGTCTTGCGGTTGAAGGATTGGTCGACCTGATCGGCCGGCACTTCACCTTCGCGCTCGTCGAGCATCTTCACGTAGCCGCCCAGCGGAATGGCTGCCACAACGAATTCGGTGCCCTTTTTGTCATGCCAGCGCAGCAGCGGCATGCCGAAACCGACGGAAAAACGCAGAACCTTGACGCCACAGCGCCGCGCGACCCAGAAATGACCGAATTCGTGAAAAGTGACCAACACCCCCAATGCAACCAGGGTGCCGACAATCATATAGAGCGCGCTCATCTGTTTTCTCCGCAATCCTGCCCAGGACAACCCTGGCTAACGTACCGCAGCCTCAACGCCCGTGGCGCTTCAACCATTGGCCCGCCAGCTCACGAGCCCTGGCGTCCGCCGTGAATACCGCATCGAGGTCATCGAGCGAAACCACAGCCTCGAGGTTCAAGACCTCCTCGATGATACTCGCGATCTCGAGGTAACGGACACGTCCGTCGAGAAACGCTGCAACCGCCACTTCATTGGCAGCATTGAGCATGGCCGGAGCACTGTTGCCTGCCTCAGCCGCTTGTCGCGCCAGACGCAGGCATGGAAAGCGCTGCTCATCAGGCGCCTGGAAATCCAGGCGGGCAATGGCGAACAGGTCCAGCGGCGCCACGCCCGAATCAATCCGCGCAGGCCAGGCCAGTGCATTGGCGATCGGAGTACGCATATCCGGGTTGCCCAATTGAGCCAGCACCGAACCGTCTATGTAATCCACCAGGGAGTGAATCACGCTCTGCGGGTGAATCACCACTTCCACCTGGGACGGCTTGGCATCGAACAACCAGCAGGCCTCGATCAGTTCCAGGCCCTTGTTCATCATGCTGGCCGAATCCACGGAAATCTTGCGACCCATGGACCAGTTCGGGTGAGCACAAGCCTGCTCGGGTGAAACATGCACCAACTCTTCCAGCGGAGTCTGCCGGAACGGACCGCCGGAAGCCGTCAGCAAAATCCGCCGGACCCCCACTGCGCCCAGGCCGCGGGAAAAGTCCTGCGGCATGCATTGAAAAATCGCATTGTGCTCGCTGTCGATGGGCAGCAGCACCGAACCGCTTTTGCGCACGGCCTGCATGAACAGCGCGCCGGACATGACCAGTGCTTCTTTATTGGCCAGCAGGATTTTTTTACCTGCCTCTACCGCCGCTAGCGTTGGACGCAAACCCGCCGCGCCGACAATCGCCGCCATCACCGCGTCGACTTCAGGATCGGAGGCGACCTGACACAACCCTTCCTCCCCCACCAGCACACGGGTAGGCAAGCCTGCCGCGCGCAAGTCGTCCTGCAAGGCTCGGGCAACGCCAGCCTCAGGCACCACGGCGAAACGCGGGGTATGGCGTATGCACAGCGCCAGCAGCTCACTCAAGCGAGTAAAACCACTGAGGGCAAATACCTGATAGCGCTCCGGGTGACGGCCGATGACATCAAGCGTACTCAGGCCGATCGAACCGGTAGCACCCAGGACGGTAATTTGTTGAGGGCGACTCACGATGCCGCCATCCATAGCAGCACGGCAAAGATCGGAATCGCAGCGGTCAGGCTGTCGATGCGATCCAGCACGCCACCATGGCCGGGCAGCAGATTACTGCTGTCCTTGATGCCGGACTGACGCTTGAACATGCTTTCGGTCAGGTCGCCGACCACCGATACAAATACGATGAGAGCAGCCCCAAACAGGCCCATCAGCAACTGCCCGGCACTCCACTCCCGCACGACGCCGACCACCGCTGTGATCACCAGGCTCAAGGCCAGGCCTCCATAGACCCCTTCCCAGCTCTTGCCGGGACTGACCTTGGGAGCAAGCTTGCGCTTGCCAAACGCCCGTCCGGAGAAATAGGCACCGACATCCGCCCCCCAGACCAACACCATCACAGCCATGATCTGCCAGTTGCCCAACGGGCCTTGCTTGATCCAGATCAGCCCTTGCCAGGCCGGCAGCAGGATAAGCAGGCCAATCACCAGCTTCGCGGCAGCACCTGCCCAATGATGCGTGGTCCGCGGATAGGTCAACACCAGGAAGGTCGCCGTGGCCCACCACAATACCGCTGCCCCCAGAACCCAGGGCGCGATACCCGGCACCAGGTACATGACGAACAGCATCGCCGCCACGGCCACGGCATAGGCCACGCGCGCAGACTGCGCCGGGAAGCCCGCCAAGCGCGCCCACTCCCATGCCCCCAAGGTCACGACCAACCCGATGAACAGCGCGAAACTGGCACCTTCAAGCAGGAAAAATCCACCCAGGGCGATGGGCAACAGGATCAGAGCGGTGATGATTCGTTGTTTAAGCATTAAACCCGGGCTCCAGCTTCGATCTGCTCGCTCGTTTTACCGAAACGACGCTGACGGGAAGCGAAATCGGCCAGCGCCGTGCGCATGGCTTCGTGTTTGAAGTCCGGCCAGAACAGGTCGGAGAAATACAGCTCGGCGTAAGCCAGCTGCCAGAGCAGGAAGTTACTGATGCGATGCTCGCCACCGGTACGAATGCACAGGTCCGGCAACGGCAAGTCGCCAGTGGCCAGACAGGTCTGCAGCAGCTCAGGCGTGATGTCTTCCGGCCGCAAATGCCCGGCCTGGACCTCCCGCGCCAGCCGCTGGGCTGCCTGGGCGATGTCCCATTGGCCGCCATAGTTGGCGGCAATTTGCAGGACGAACCGATTGGCACCCGCCGTGGCGGCCTCGGCTTCGCGCATCGCAGCCTGCAACTCGGGATGAAAGCGCGAGCGGTCACCAATGATGCGCAGGCTGATGCTGTTGTCGTTGAGGCGCTTGGCCTCACGCCGCAGAGCCTTGAGGAACAGATCCATCAAGGCGCTGACTTCATCGGCCGGACGCTGCCAGTTCTCGCTGGAGAAGGCGAACAGGGTCAGCACCTCGACCCCGGCCTCGGCACACACCTCGATGACCGCGCGAACTGCATCGACCCCCGCCTTGTGCCCGGCCACGCCAGGCATAAAGCGCTTCTTGGCCCAGCGATTATTGCCATCCATGATGATCGCCACGTGACGCGGAATCGCAAACGGCACGGCCTGTTTGGTCTTTTCCATGAAAACGAGACCCTTATACGGCCATCAGGTCTTTTTCTTTCTGCGCCAAATCCGCATCGATCTTAGCCACGTACTTCTTGGTCAGATCATCAATCTCGCCAGCGGCGCGACGCTCTTCGTCTTCACTGATTTCCTTTTCCTTGACCAGATCCTTGAGCTGGCTGTTGGCATCACGACGGATGTTGCGCACGGCGACGCGAGCGTCTTCAGCCACATCACGGGCCTGCTTGGTGAAGCCCTTACGGGTTTCCTCGGTCAGGGCCGGCATGGAAATCAGCAGCAACTCACCCAGGTTGGTCGGGTTCAGGTTCAGGCCGGCACTGCCGATGGCCTTGTCGACCGCGCCCAGCATGTTGCGCTCAAAGGCAACGACTTGCAGGGTCCGGGCATCCTTGACGGTGATGTTGGCCACTTGCTTGATCGGCGTATCAGCGCCGTAGTACGGCACCATCACGCCTTCGAGAATGCTTGGGTGCGCCTGGCCGGTACGAATGCGACCGAAGTTGTGTGCCAGCGATTCCACGGATTTCTGCATGCGCTCTTGAGCGTCTTTCTTGATTTCGTTGATCATTGTTGTACTTCCTCGATCAGTGTTCCTTCGGCGCCGCCATGCACGATATTCAGCAGGGCGCCGGGCTTGTTCATGTTAAAGACGCGCAGCGGCATCTTGTGGTCGCGGCACAGACAGATAGCCGTCAGGTCCATGACACCCAGCTTGCGATCCAGTACTTCATCGTAGGTCAGATGATCGAACTTCTCGGCATGCGGATCTTTGAACGGGTCAGCGGTATAGACGCCATCGACCTTGGTTGCCTTGAGCACGACATCGGCATCGATCTCGATCGCTCGCAGGCAGGCGGCCGAATCCGTGGTGAAGAACGGATTGCCGGTGCCGGCGGCAAAAATCACCACTTCCTTGGCATTGAGGTGGCGCATGGCTTTGCGGCGGTCGTAGTGATCGGTCACGCCGACCATGGAAATGGCCGACATTACGATGGCCGAGATATTGGCACGCTCCAGCGCATCGCGCATAGCCAGGGCGTTCATCACAGTGGCCAGCATGCCCATGTGGTCGCCCGTAACCCGATCCATGCCGGCCGCGCTCAGCGCTGCGCCGCGGAACAGGTTGCCGCCGCCGATAACCAGGCCGACCTGAACGCCAATTCCGACCAACTGGCCGACTTCCAGCGCCATGCGATCCAGCACTTTCGGATCGATCCCGAACTCTTCCGAGCCCATCAGGGCCTCGCCGCTAAGCTTGAGTAGAATGCGTTTATAGCGAGCCTGATAACCACTGCCCTGCTGAGCCATTGCGAATCTCTCCTGCGGCGTATTTTCGAAAATTCTTTCAGGCTGTTTGCAGCCTGCGTTCACTCTAGCTTGACGCTGACACAGCGCCATCGAAACACGGCTTTGTAAGCCAGTTCCGACAGGAAACCAATAAAAATCGGCATCCCATCCAAAAAGAGGCTGCGCGCGTAAGCGGGCAGCCTCTTCAGGGCGACAGTTAAAAAAACCGTCTTATTGCTTGGAAGCAGCCGCTACCTGAGCAGCAACTTCGTCAGCGAAGTTGTCGACTGGCTTCTCGATGCCTTCACCTACCGCAAAGCGAGTGAAGGAAACGATTTCAGCGCCGCCTTTCTTGGCCAGGGCACCCACGGTGATTTCCGGGTCCTTGACGAAAGCTTGCTCAACCAGGCTGGCTTCAGCCAGGAACTTGCTGATGCGGCCGCCGATCATTTTTTCAACGATTTCAGCTGGCTTGCCTTTCATCTTGTCTTCGTTGAGGCTCATGAACACGGCTTTTTCGCGTTCGATGGCTTCAGCGGAAACTTGCGATGGCAGCAGGAACTCAGGGTTGCTGGCCGCTACGTGCATGGCGATGTCCTTGGCCAGTTCAACGGAACCGCCCTTGAGGACAACTGCAACACCGATCTTGTTACCGTGCAGGTAAGTACCGACCACGTCACCTTCAACGCGAGCCAGACGACGGATGTTGACGTTCTCGCCGGTCTTGCCGACCAGAACCAGACGATCAGCTTCACGAGCTTCGATCAGCGGAGCGACATCAGTCAGTTTGTCAGCAAAGGCTTTTTCGACGCTGGCAGCGACGAATGCCTTGAAGTCATCCTGCAGAGCCAGGAAGTCGGTCTGGGAGTTGACTTCCAGCAGAACGGCGACCTTGCCGTCGTCCTTGATGGCGATGGCGCCTTCAGCGGCGACGTTGCCGGCTTTCTTGGCAGCCTTGATGGCGCCCGAAGCACGCATGTCATCAATGGCTTTCTCGATGTCGCCGCCAGCCTTGGTCAAGGCCTTCTTGCAGTCCATCATGCCTTCGCCGGTACGCTCGCGCAGTTCTTTGACCAACGCTGCAGTAATCTCTGCCATTTCAAAATCCTCTTGGATAGGTTTTCAACCATTCCACCCGATTGAACGGGCGTGCAATTCTTCCCGAACCACCCTTGTTAGCCGCTGCACGTTACAGATGCTGTAGCTGCGCTGCTGACAAATGGTTTTCGAGGTGGCAAAAAGGGGGCCAAGCCCCCTTTTTGCTTACTGAGTCAACGCCAGGGCGTCAATTACTCAGCGGCTGCTGCCGGAGCTTCTTCAGCGAAGACTTCGGTGCCGCCATTAACATTGTTGCGACCACGGATAACAGCGTCAGCCATCGAACCCATGTACAGCTGGATGGCGCGGATGGCGTCATCGTTGCCTGGGATGATGTAGTCAACGCCTTCCGGGCTGCTGTTGGTATCGACAACGCCGATGACCGGGATACCCAGCTTGTTGGCTTCGGTGATCGCGATGCGCTCGTGGTCAACGTCGATCACGAACAGTGCGTCAGGCAGACCGCCCATGTCCTTGATACCGCCCAGGGAGCGGTCCAGCTTCTCAAGATCGCGAGTGCGCATCAGCGCTTCTTTCTTGGTCAGCTTGGCGAAAGTACCGTCTTCGGACTGCACTTCAAGGTCACGCAGACGCTTGATGGAAGCGCGAATGGTCTTGAAGTTGGTCAGCATGCCGCCCAACCAGCGGTGATCGACGTACGGCGAACCGCAACGTGCTGCTTCTTCAGCAACGATCTTGCCAGCGGAACGCTTGGTGCCGACGAACAGAATCTTGTTTTTGCCCTGGGCCAGGCGCTCTACGAAGGTCAGTGCTTCGTTGAACATCGGCAGGGTTTTTTCAAGGTTGATGATGTGGATCTTGTTACGCGCGCCGAAAATGTACTTACCCATTTTCGGGTTCCAGTAACGGGTCTGGTGACCGAAGTGCACACCGGCCTTCAGCATATCGCGCATGTTGACTTGGGACATGATAGTTCCTTGATAAGTCGGGTTTGGCCTCCACGTATCCCAATGACCAACCAGCGGCCTATATAAGCCGAAGGCACCCAGGTCATCGTGTCGACACGTGTGTGGATTTAAGCTTGCGGGGTCATCCCCGGAAAGCGGCGCATTTTATACCACAGCAAGGGCGAAAACGGAACACGGATTCTGAAACCCCCTATGGAAGGGGTTTTATCCCCTCGCCACAGAGTTCCATCCAGGCGATAGGGTTCATTGCGCTGATCGTCTGTTAGAATCGCCTCTTTCAGGGCCGGCTGCTCATCATCCGCCGCCCATTTCGTTTTGAACAGCGCCGCCGGGCGCAGAGAGAGCCTGTATGACCGTCACCCTCAAGACCCCCGAGGACATCGCAAAAATGCGTGTCGCCGGCAAACTCGCCGCCGACGTGCTGGAAATGATTGCCGAACACGTCAAGCCGGGCGTTACCACCGAAGAACTGGACCGGATCTGCCACGACTACATCGTCAACGAGCAGAAAGCCATCCCTGCCCCGCTCAACTATAAAGGCTTTCCCAAGTCGATCTGCACCTCGATCAACCACGTGGTCTGCCACGGCATCCCCAACGAAAAGCCGTTGAAGGATGGCGACACCCTGAACATCGACGTTACCGTCATCAAGGATGGCTACCACGGTGACACCAGCCGCATGTTCCATGTCGGCAACGTGCCGGAATGGGCCCAGCGCCTGTCGAAAGTCACCCAGGAATGCATGTACATGGCCATCGAACTGGTGAAACCGGGCTGCCGCCTGGGAGACATCGGTGAAGTGATCCAGAAACACGCGCAGAAGAACGGCTTTTCGGTGGTGCGCGAATTCTGCGGCCACGGTATCGGCAAAGTGTTCCATGAAGAACCGCAGATCCTGCACTACGGCCGTGCCGGCACCGGCATGGAGCTGCAAGCGGGCATGACCTTCACCATCGAGCCAATGATCAACCAGGGTCGCGCCGACACCAAGGTACTGGGCGACGGCTGGACCGCCATCACCAAGGACCGCAAGCTGTCGGCCCAGTGGGAACATACCTTGCTGGTTACCGAGACTGGGTACGAGATCTTCACCCTGCGCAGCGATGACACCATCGCTCGCGTTTCCGCCTGATCCACAACCCAGCTATAGATAGAAAGAAAGGAAAGCCATTCGATGCCGCAGGTGGATCCCGAACTCTTCGACCGCGGCCAGTTCCAGGCTGAACTGGCCCTGAAGGCAAGCCCCATATCGGCCTTCAAGAAGGCGATCCGCCAGGCTCATGAAGTGCTCGACCAGCGCTTTCGCAGTGGCCGGGATATTCGCCGGCTGATCGAAGACCGTGCCTGGTTCGTCGATAACATCCTGCAAAAGGCCTGGGAGCAGTTCAACTGGAGCGAAGATGCCGACATTGCCCTGGTGGCGGTGGGCGGCTATGGGCGCGGTGAGCTGCACCCTTACTCCGACATCGATCTGCTGATCCTGCTGGACAGCGCCGACCATGAAGTTTTCCGCGACTCCATCGAGCGTTTCCTGACACTGCTGTGGGACATCGGCCTGGAAGTCGGTCAGAGCGTGCGCTCGGTGCAGGAATGCGCCGACGAGGCCCGCGCCGACCTGACGGTGATCACCAACCTGATGGAAAGCCGCACCATCGCCGGTCCCGAGCGCCTTCGCCAGCGTATGCTCGAAGTCACCAGCACCGCGCACATGTGGCCCAGCAAGGACTTTTTCCTGGCCAAGCACGCCGAACAAAAGGCCCGCCACCACAAGTACAACGACACCGAATACAACCTGGAACCCAACGTCAAAGGCTCCCCTGGCGGATTGCGGGACATCCAGACCATCCTGTGGGTTGCCCGTCGCCAGTACGGCACCCTGAACCTGCGCGCCCTGGCTGGCGAAGGCTTCCTGGTGGAAAGCGAAAATGCCCTGCTGGCCTCGTCCCAGGAATTCCTGTGGAAAGTGCGATACGCCTTGCACATGCTTGCCGGGCGCTCCGAAGACCGCTTGCTGTTCGATCACCAGCGCTCCATCGCGGGCTTGCTGGGTTTCGAGGGCCAGGATGCCAAGCAGTCCATCGAAAACTTCATGCAGCAGTACTACCGGGTGGTGATGAGCATCGCCCAGCTCAGCGAACTGATCATCCAGCACTTCGAAGAGGTCATCCTCGCCCCCGAAGACGAAGAACCGCCGCAGCCGATCAACTCACGCTTCCAGCTCCACGATGGTTACATCGAAGCGCGCAACGCCAATGTATTCCGCCGTACGCCGTTCGCCATGCTGGAGATTTTCGTGCTCATGGCCCAGCAGCCGGAAATCAAGGGGGTGCGCGCCGACACCATTCGCCTGCTGCGGGAAAACCGTCACCTGATCGATGACGACTTCCGCCACGATATCCGCAACACCAGCCTGTTCATCGAGCTGTTCAAGTGCAGGATCGGGGTGCATCGCAACCTGCGGCGGATGAACCGTTACGGCATTCTGGGGCGCTACCTGCCGGAGTTCGGTTTCATCGTCGGTCAGATGCAGCACGACCTGTTCCACATCTATACGGTCGATGCCCACACGCTGAACCTGATCAAGCACCTGCGGAAGTTGCAATACACCCAGGTATCGGAAAAATTCCCACTGGCCAGCAAGCTCATGGGCAAGCTGCCCAAGCCCGAACTGATCTACATGGCGGGGCTTTACCACGACATCGGCAAGGGTCGCCAAGGCGATCACTCCGAGATCGGCGCGGTGGATGCCGAGGCGTTCTGCCAGCGCCATCAACTGCCGGTATGGGACAGCCGGCTGATCGTCTGGCTGGTGCAGAATCACCTGGTGATGTCGACCACCGCCCAGCGCAAGGACCTGTCCGACCCGCAGGTGATCCACGACTTCGCCCAGATCGTCGGTGATGAAACACGTCTGGATTACCTCTACGTGCTGACCGTGGCCGATATCAATGCCACCAACCCGAGCCTGTGGAACTCCTGGCGCGCCAGCCTGTTGCGCCAGCTCTACACCGAGACCAAGCGTGCCCTGCGCCGCGGCCTGGAAAACCCGGTGGACCGCGAAGAGCAGATCCGTCGCACCCAGACTGCCGCCCTGGACATCCTGGTGCGCGGCGGCACCGATCCGGACGACGTCGAACAGCTCTGGTCGCAGTTGGGCGATGACTATTTCCTGCGCCACACTGCCGGCGACGTCGCCTGGCACAGCGACGCGATTCTGCAGCAACCGGCCGATGGCGGGCCGTTGGTGCTGATCAAGGAAACCACCCAGCGCGAGTTCGAGGGCGGCACGCAGATTTTCATCTACGCCCCGGACCAGCACGACTTCTTCGCCGTGACTGTGGCGGCGATGGACCAGCTCAACCTCAACATTCACGACGCCCGGGTCATTACCTCCAGCAGCCAGTTCACCCTCGACACCTACATTGTGCTCGACACCGATGGCGATTCGATTGGCGACAACCCGACGCGGGTCAAACAGATCCGCGACGGTCTCACCGAGGCCCTGCGCAACCCGGCGGATTACCCGACCATCATCCAGCGCCGGGTCCCGCGCCAGCTCAAGCACTTCGCCTTCGCTCCCCAGGTAACGATCCACAACGACGCCCAGCGTCAGGTCACGGTGCTGGAGCTCAGCGCCCCGGACCGCCCGGGCCTGCTGGCGCGGGTCGGACATATATTCCTGGAGTTCGACCTGTCGTTGCAGAACGCCAAGATCGCCACCTTGGGCGAACGGGTGGAAGACGTGTTCTTCATCACTGACGCGCATAACCAGCCGCTGTCCGATCCGCAGCTGTGCAGCCGCTTGCAGGACGCGATTGTCCGGCAGTTGAGCGTCAACCAGGAACCTGATGCCAACCTGACGCGTATCAATATCTGAATCAACGCTCCCCCTGTGGGAGCGAGCTTGCTCGCGATAGCGACGGAACATCCGGCATCGATTCTGCTGACCCACCGCTATCGCGAGCAAGCTCGCTCCCACAAGGACCGCGCCCACATTGACGAGGCCCCCGATGAACAACGCTCTGAACCAGTTGCAGCCCTACCCGTTCGAAAAGCTCCGCGCCCTGCTGGGCAGCGTCACGCCCAACCCGGACAAACGCCCCATCGCGCTGTCCATCGGCGAGCCCAAGCACCGCTCGCCAAGCTTTGTGGCTGAAGCCCTGGCCAGCAATCTGGAAAAAATGGCCGTGTACCCGACCACCCTCGGCATCCCGGAATTGCGTGAAGCCATCACCGGCTGGTGCGAGCGCCGCTTCAACGTGCCGAACGGCTGGCTGGACCCGGCGCGCCACGTGCTGCCGGTCAATGGCACCCGTGAAGCTCTGTTTGCCTTCACCCAGACCGTGGTCAACCGTGGCGACGACGCCCTGGTGGTCAGCCCGAATCCGTTCTATCAGATCTATGAAGGCGCCGCGTTCCTGGCCGGAGCCAAGCCACACTACCTGCCGTGCCTGGACGAAAACGGCTTCAATCCGGATTTCGATGCGGTCTCGCCGGACATCTGGAAACGCTGCCAGATCCTGTTCCTGTGCTCCCCGGGCAACCCGACCGGTGCGCTGATCCCGGTGGATGTGCTGAAGAGGCTCATTGCCCTGGCCGACGAGCACGACTTCGTGATTGCCGCGGACGAGTGCTACAGCGAGCTGTACTTCGACGAACAGACCCCGCCACCAGGGCTGCTCAGCGCCTGCGTCGAGCTCGGCCGCCAGGATTTCAAGCGCTGCGTGGTGTTCCACAGCCTGTCCAAACGCTCCAACCTGCCAGGCCTGCGCTCCGGTTTCGTGGCCGGCGATGCGGACATCCTCAAGGGCTTCTTGCTGTATCGCACCTACCACGGCTGCGCGATGCCGGTTCAGACCCAACTGGCGAGCATCGCCGCATGGAACGACGAAGTGCACGTACGGGCCAACCGCGCGCTGTACCGGGAAAAGTTCGACGCGGTACTGGAAATCCTCAGCCCGGTACTGGACGTGCAACGCCCCGACGGTAGCTTCTACCTGTGGCCGAACGTAGCGGGCGATGATGCGGCGTTCTGCCGTGACCTGTTCGAACAGGAACACGTGACCGTGGTACCGGGCTCGTACCTGTCCCGCGAAGTGGATGGCGTCAACCCAGGCGCCGGACGCGTGCGCATGGCCCTGGTCGCGCCATTGGCTGAATGTGTGGAAGCGGCGGAGCGGATTCGCGCGTTCATTCAGCGTCGGGGTTGATGGCTATATCCCGCCGAAGCGGACGCTGTTGTGGCGAGGGAGCTTGCTCCCGCTGGGCTGCGTAGCGGCCCCAAAGCAGTCAACTCAATCTGCCTGACATACCGATTTGTGCGGTTTCAGGGCCGCTTCGCGCCCCAGCGGGAGCAAGCTCCCTCGCCACAGGTTTAGTGCTCTGCCGGGATTTTTGTGTTTGCCTTTCGATTTATCGCGAGCAAGCTTTGCTCCCACAGTGGTTTGGTGTTGTTCACAAAGTTTGTGATCGATACCGGATCCTGTGGGAGCAAAGCTTGCTCGCGATGAGGACGGCACTATTACATCAAGCCCGAAGCTCTACCCGATCCAGGCACTTGTTCGCCAACAACATCCCCAACTCAATCATCTGGGCCACTCCCAATGCTACATGTCGTCGCGAGCCGTCCTGATCGAAGGCAAGGTCATTGAGCATTGCATTGGCCGAAGCCAGGGTTTCGCTGAGATTGGCCAGCAACACTTCGGTGTCGATACCGTCAGCCACAGTGAATAGCTGTACTGAGGGCTTGGATTCTGACTCGCTGTCGTCAGGTTTGAGATAGTGATCCAGCACACGATCAGCGGCTTCTTGCAGTTTTTCGGGTGCGTAATCGCCGTAGGGGAAAGTGGATGCGGGCTTTGGTGCGTTTTGAGTCTC
Organism: Pseudomonas sp. P105; assembly: GCF_032614175.1. Taxonomy (NCBI): domain Bacteria; kingdom Pseudomonadati; phylum Pseudomonadota; class Gammaproteobacteria; order Pseudomonadales; family Pseudomonadaceae; genus Pseudomonas; species Pseudomonas sp. P105. The sequence continues at coordinate 1,234,806 of NZ_CP126693.1, read as the reverse complement.
TTTGTTGTCCATCAAAATTGCTCCCTAGAGCTGAAGTATGTAAAGCCCCGCGCTTGGATAGCGCAGAAGCCCGTGCTCCTAGAGGTTTTGTTCGGATTCTCACGTCCGGTCGCTGAATTGGCAGCGACACCCAGAGGCTAGAGCCCTCGCTTCCGACGGACAACCTTAAAAACTTGTCGGAAACTTCGGCGCGTCTGACAGACCACGGTCTGTCTGCTCAGACAAGAAAAGACATAAACGTACCGCGAACGCCAAGCCGTTGATTTCGCTTACTTTGTACACCGAAAGATCTCATTCAACCCTGTTACGAGGGTTCAAGCTGGCTTGAATTCGCTATCCCCTGTAGCCATAATCCTCCCCGTCACCAGCGAAAGCTGGCAGGAGTCTGGGTCCCTCTCGAGGTTGACCCAGCGGCGCAGAAAGGGCGAAGCAAGCTCAACTGCGTGTCGATTGAAGCCGCCTTCGGGCGGCTTTGCTTTTTTATGAGGATAAGGAATGCCTCTTTATTACCATCCCAAGCAAGGCGATGTTCTTCTTTGCGACTTCACGCGGGGCTTTGTTGCGCCTGAAATGCTGAAGATCCGCAAGGTGGTGGTGATCTCTCCTACTGCCACACACAGTCGCAAGCTCTGCACTGTGGTGCCGATTTCCTCCACAACTCCACAAACTCAGCAGGACTGGCACCACCTGCTCCGCACCAACCCCCTCCAGTCCGATGGCTACAAAGAGCTGTGGGTGAAGTGCGACATGATTTATACCGTGAGTTTTGAACGTCTGGACAAGCTGCATAAAAAGACTCGATCCAAGGGCCGAGAGTACTTCGTTCCTCGCCTGGGCTCTGAAGACATGCAAGGCGTGATCGCCGGTGTGAAGGCCTACCTTCCGCTCTAACCCCAACCGTTATTTACCCAACCCCAAATTCGCCTCCGCCAGATCCAACTCCCCCAGCACCTCTCGCAGCACATCATCCCCAATCTGGTGATGACGGCTGAGGCGATACAACTCCAGCCGCTGCGCCCGATAGGCCTTCAAGCGCAGCCGGCGTTCCAGCAGGTCCATCTCAAACGCCAGCGCCTGGGCTTCGGCGGAGTCGTTGAACACCTCCAACTGATGGCGATATTCAGACATCAACCGCGCCTTGACCTCGGTCGCCAGCGCCGCTTGGGTCGCGTCGGGCGCGCTGGCAGCCTCGCTCGTTCCGTCCACTTCCAATGCATGGATCGCCGCTTCAGCAGTTTTGCGCCAGGCATCGCGCACTTCGTGGCGGCGCTTGTCATCGGGGCTTTTCTCGATACCTCGCAGCAGCAATGGCAGGGCGATGCAGGCGGCGATCAATGACAGCAGAATCACCCCGGCGGCAATGAAGATCAGCAAGTCTCGCTCGGGAAACGGCTCACCCGCCGCCAACAGCATCGGCACCGACAGCACGCCCGCCAGTGTCACCGCTCCGCGCACCCCGCCGAAGGTCAGCAACCAGCAGGAGCGCGCAGTCGGCACGAGCGTCAGCTCGCCCTTGCCACGCCAGCGGCGCAATAGCCCGGACAGGCGCCAGGTGCTTTGCACCCAGACAAACCGCAGCACCAGCAACACCAGGAAAATCGCCACCACGTCCAGGCAGCGGTAGAACAGCGTCGGCCACAATGTGGTTTCGTGGCTGGTCACCGCCTTGGCGATGTCCGGCAATTGCAGGCCCAGCAGCAGGAAGATCAAGCCGTTGAAGGCGAACTCCAGCAGTGACCAGACGCTGCGGTTGAGCAACCGCGTGCCGGTCTGGCGCGGCAGCAGGTCGAGCCAGCTCTGCATCATGCCGGCCGCCACTGCCGAGAGAATCCCCGAAGCGCCCAAACGTTCAGCCAGCACATAGGCCGCGAATGGCAACAGCAACATGAACACTACGTGGGTGGCCGGGTCGTCCCAGCCGCGCCCGATCATCCAGGCCCGCATACGGCCCACCAGCCAACTCAAGGCCACGCCGACCAGCAGTCCACCGATCGCCACCAGCACGAAGGCCAGGCTCGCGTTGGCCAGGGAAAACACCCCGGTGATGGCCGCCGCCAGGGCGAACTTGAAGGTGACCAGGCCCGAGGCGTCGTTCATCAGCGCTTCGCCCTGGAGCATGTGCATCAGGGGGCCGGGCAAGCGGTCGCGAGCAATCGCCGACACCGCCACCGCGTCGGTCGGCGACAGGACCGCCGCCAGGGCAAACGCCACCGGCAGCGGGATGCTCGGCAGCAGCCAGTGAATGAAATAACCGGCGCCCACCACCGTAAACAGCACCAGCCCCACCGCCAGCGTCAGGATCGGCCCGCGCAGGCGCCAGAATTCGCGCTTGGGCATACGCCAGCCGTCGGAGAACAGCAGCGGTGGCAGGAATAAAAACAGGAACAACTCCGGATTGAGCGTTACATGCAAACCCAGGGATGGCCAGGCCAGCAACGCCCCTGCGCCGATCTGCACCAAGGGCAACGGCAGCGGAATCAACCGTCCGATCAGCCGCGAAACACCCACCAGCGTCAACAGAATCAGCACGGTATAAGCGCTTTGCATAACGAGTTTCCATTTACAGCGACACACATCCGGCAACAGCTTGCCGTTGAAGTGCCATATTAACCGCCTAGCATTAACTTGGCCGTTACACCTATGTCGCAGTCAGCCCTGTGGAATGAGCCTGTGGGAGCAAAGCTTGCTCGCGATGAACGATGGCGCAGTCTTGCAGTTGAACCGTGTCGCCTGTATCGCGAGCAAGCTTTGCTCCCACAGACTCGCCCACAGGTTTGGGTGCATGCCGATCTGGCGTCGCGAAACCGTCCGGTCATGGCATAATCCTTGACCTTTTATTTCCAGCACCTGCAAAGGGGGCAATTCCTTGACCGATTCAAGTAAAACGTTGCACCTTTTCGGTATCAAAGCCTGTGACACGATGAAAAAGGCGCGCACCTGGCTCGATGAACACGCTGTCAACTATGACTTTCACGATTACAAGACCGCCGGCATCGACCGTGAGCACCTGACCCAATGGTGCAACGAGCATGGCTGGCAAGTGGTGTTGAACCGTGCCGGTACGACCTTTCGCAAACTCGACGACGAACGCAAAGCCGATCTCGACCAGACGAAAGCCATCGAACTGATGCTCGGCCAACCCTCGATGATCAAGCGCCCGGTGCTTGATCTCGGTGACCGAACCCTGATTGGCTTCAAGCCAGATATATATGCGGCAGAAATCAAGTAAGCCTGCCCAGTCCATTTTGTAGAGGTAATTTCATGTCCAATACTCTGTTCAGCCTGGCCTTCGGTGTCGGCACGCAAAACCGTCAAGGTAGCTGGCTGGAAGTGTTCTACGCCCAACCGTTGCTCAACCCTTCGGCCGAGATCGTCAAGGCCATCGCGCCGATTCTGGGCTATAGCGAAGGCAACCAGGCCATCACCTTCACCACCGCCCAGGCTTCGCAACTGGCTGACGCGCTCAAGGGCGTCGATGCCGGGCAAGCCGCGTTGCTGACCCGTCTGGCCGAGAGCCACAAGCCGCTGGTCGCCACTCTGCTGGCTGAAGACGCCCAACTGAGCACCACGCCCGAGGCCTACCTCAAGCTGCATCTGTTGTCCCACCGTCTGGTCAAGCCTCACGGCCTGAACCTGACCGGTATTTTCCCGCTGCTGCCGAACGTGGCCTGGACCAGCCAGGGCGCAATCGACCTGGGCGAACTGGCCGAGCACCAGCTCGAAGCCCGTCTGCGCGGCGAGCTGCTGGAAGTGTTCTCGGTGGACAAGTTCCCGAAAATGACTGACTACGTGGTCCCGGCCGGCGTGCGTATCGCCGATGCCGCGCGGATCCGCCTGGGCGCCTACGTAGGCGAAGGCACCACAGTGATGCACGAAGGTTTCGTCAACTTCAACGCCGGCACCGAAGGCCCGGGCATGATCGAAGGCCGTGTATCGGCTGGCGTGTTCGTTGGCAAGGGTTCGGACTTGGGCGGCGGTTGCTCGACCATGGGCACCCTGTCGGGCGGCGGCAACATCGTGATCAAGGTCGGTGAAGGCTGCCTGATCGGTGCCAACGCCGGCATCGGCATTCCGCTGGGCGACCGCAACACCGTGGAGTCGGGCCTGTACGTGACCGCCGGCACCAAGGTGGCGCTGCTGGACGAGAACAACCAACTGGTCAAGGTGGTCAAGGCCCGCGAGCTGGCCGGCCAGCCCGATCTGCTGTTCCGCCGCAACTCCGAGACCGGCGCGGTGGAATGCAAAACCCATAAATCGGCCATCGAGCTGAACGAAGCACTGCACGCCCACAACTAAGCCGCTTCACACCATCACCTGTGGGAGCAACTTTGCTCCCACAGGGTCCGGCGTAACTCCAGCAGGGCCCGAAAGCATGTTGATTCCCTCTCCCTGGCGCGCCGACTTCCCGGCCATCGCCGCCTTGCAACGGCAAGGCCAGACTTACCTGGACAACGCCGCCACCACGCAAAAACCCCAAGCCCTGCTGGACGCCCTGGCGCATTACTACGCCAATGGCGCGGCCAACGTGCACCGCGCACAGCATCTGCCGGGCGCCCATGCGACCCAAGCATTCGAAGACAGCCGACTCAAAGTGTCGCAATGGCTCAATGCCGGGGATTGCGGGCAAATCGTCTTCACCCATGGCGCCACTTCGGCGCTGAATCTTCTGGCCTATGGGTTGGAACATCTTTTCAATCCGGGCGATGAAATCGTCATCAGCGCCCTGGAACACCACGCCAACCTGCTGCCGTGGCAACAACTGGCCGAGCGTCGTGCGTTGACGCTGGTGGTGTTGCCGCTGGGTGCCGACGGGGTGATCGATATCAGCGCCGCCGCCGAACTGATCGGCCCACGTACGCGCCTGCTGGCGGTGAGCCAGCTGTCCAACGTGCTGGGCACCTGGCAGCCCTTGCCAGCGCTATTGGCCCTGGCCAAGGTCCAAGGCGCGCTGACGGTGATCGATGGCGCCCAGGGTGTGGTTCATGGCCGTCACGATGTGGAGGCACTGGGCTGCGACTTTTATGTATTTTCCAGCCACAAGCTCTATGGCCCCGAAGGACTGGGCGTGTTGTTCGGCCGCACCGAAGCGCTTCATCAACTGCGTCATTGGCAGTTCGGCGGCGAGATGGTGCAACAGGCCGACTACCACAGCGCCACGTTCCGTCCGGCGCCACTGGGCTTCGAAGCCGGCACGCCGCCGATTGCCAGTGTGATCGGCCTGGGCGCGACCCTCGACTACCTGTCCGGCCTCGACCCGCAGGCAGTCAGCGACCATGAAACTGCATTGCATGACTACCTGCTCCACGGGCTGCTGGCGCGCAATGGCGTCCGCCTGGTGGGCAATCCGAGCCTGGCCCTGGTCAGCTTCGTGGTCGAAGGCGTGCACAACGCCGACCTGGCCCACTTGCTGACCGAACAAGGCATCGCTGTACGCGCCGGGCATCACTGCGCCATGCCGCTGTTCAAACATCTGAAGCTGTCGGGGGCGATTCGCGTGTCGCTGGCGCTGTACAACGACTCCGCCGATATCGAACGCTTCTTCGAGGCTCTGGACCAGGCCCTGGAGATGCTCCGATGAGCCTGCCGGCCGACGCGGCCACAGCGCTGCAAGTGTTTCAGGACGCATCGGGTTGGGAACAACGCGCCCGGCTACTGATGCAATGGGGCGAGCGCCTGCCGCCCTTGAGCGATGCGGATAAGTGCGACGCCAATCTCGTCCATGGTTGTGAAAGTCAGGTGTGGTTGGTGGGACGGCTGCAGGACGGACATTGGCAGTTTGCCGCCAGCAGCGATGCGCGGTTGATTCGTGGGCTGGTGGCGTTGCTGCTGGCGCGGGTCAACGGCTTGTCGGCTGACGAGTTGCAGCAGGTGGATTTGCCGGGGTGGTTCAATCAGTTGGGATTGTCACGGCAGTTGTCGCCTTCGCGCAGCAATGGTTTGAATGCGGTGTTGAAGCGGATGTTTGAGTTGACTGAATGATCGCCATCGCGAGCAGGCTCGCTCCCACAGGGGATCCGTGTCGTACACAAAACTTGTGTTCCATGAGATCCAATGTGGGAGCGAGCCTGCTCGCGATGAGGCCATCAGCCCCAGTGCTCAAACCTGAGGCTTAACCCGGTCCGCCGGCCGCCGCACACCCGCCACAATCTTATCCACAGCCTTGGTCGCCGCGACCATGCCGAACGTCGCCGTGACCATCATCACCGCACCAAACCCGCCAGCGCAGTCGAGCTTGACGCCATCGCCGACAAAGCTCTTCTGCAAGCAAATGCTGCCGTCCGGTTTCGGGTAGCGCAGTTGCTCGGTGGAGAACACGCAGGGCACGCTGTAATGGCGGGTCACGGTACGGGAAAAACCGTAATCGCGGCGCAAGGTAGAACGCACTTTCGAGGCCAGCGGATCATTGAACGTGCGGTTCAGGTCGCACACCTGGATCAACGTCGGGTCGATCTGCCCGCCCGCGCCGCCGGTGGTGATGATCTGGATCTTGCGGCGCTTGCACCAGGCGATCAGCGCCGCCTTGGCGTTGACGCTGTCGATGCAGTCGATCACGCAATCGATGTTCGGCGTGATGTATTCGGCCATGGTGTCGCGGGTGACGAAATCCGCCACGGCATGCACCGTGCAGTCGGGGTTGATGCCGCGCAGGCGCTCGGCCATCACCTCGACCTTGGGTTTGCCGACGGTGCTGTCCAGGGCGTGCAGTTGGCGGTTGGCATTGCTGACGCAGACATCATCCAGGTCGAACAGCGAAATCTCGCCCACGCCGCAACGGGCGATGGCTTCCGCCGCCCAGGAACCAACGCCGCCCACCCCGACAATCGCCACATGGGCCGCCCGCAGGCGCTCCAGGCCTTCGATGCCATACAAACGGGCGATACCGGCAAACCGTGGATCTTCTGTACTCATGACCATTACCCCAAAAACCGGCGCGCATTATAGGGCTTTGCTGCGGCAATTCGAGCCGGTCGCGAAATGAATCCGACCAATTTCCCTTGTGGGAGCGAGCTTGCTCGCGATAGCGGTGTGTCAGTCAATATTGATGCGGCTGATCCGACGCCATCGCGAGCAAGCTCGCTCCCACAGGTTTCGTGGTCCAACTGACCAGCACCAGGGGCCCACCGGGGTCGTTTTGCTATAAGATAACCGCCATTTTGTAAGCCTCGACCGAATACAATCCAACGGTCGAACTCAGGACCTGTGGGAGCGGGCTTGCTCGCGAAGGCGTCATCACTGACGCTAAAAGCTTCGCGAGCAAGCCCGCTCCCACATGGACTGTGATCTCCTTTCCAGCTTTCGGAGTTTTCCATGACGGCCCACGCCGACCTCTCGCCGACCCTGCAACTCGCCTGCGACCTGATCCGCCGTCCGTCCGTGACGCCGGTGGATGCCGATTGCCAGAAACTGATGATGCAGCGCCTGGGCAGCGCGGGCTTTACGCTCGAACCGATGCGCATCGAGGATGTGGATAACTTCTGGGCCAGCCATGGCAAGCATGACGGCCCGGTGCTGTGTTTCGCCGGGCACACCGACGTGGTGCCGACCGGTCCGGTTCAAGCCTGGCAGCTCGACCCGTTCGATGCGGTCATCGATGAACACGGCATGCTCTGTGGCCGTGGCGCGGCAGACATGAAAGGCAGCCTGGCGGCTATGGTGGTGGCAGCGGAACGGTTTGTCGCCGACTACCCGGACCACAAAGGCTCGATCACCTTTCTGATCACCAGCGACGAAGAAGGCCCGGCCCACCACGGCACCAAGGCCGTGGTCGAGCGCCTCAAGGCCCGCCAGGAACGCCTGGACTGGTGCATCGTCGGCGAGCCGTCGAGCACCACCCTGGTGGGTGACGTGGTCAAGAACGGCCGCCGCGGCTCCCTCGGCGCCAAACTGACGGTGCGCGGCAAGCAAGGCCACGTGGCCTATCCGCACCTGGCGAAGAACCCCATCCATCTGGCCGCGCCGGCCCTGGCAGAGTTGGCCGCCGAGCATTGGGACCACGGCAACGACTTCTTCCCGCCCACCAGTTTCCAGATTTCCAACCTCAACGCCGGCACTGGCGCGACCAACGTGATCCCTGGCGACCTGGTGGCGGTGTTCAACTTCCGCTTCTCTACCGAGTCCACCGTCGAAGGCTTGCAAAAACGCGTCGCCGATATCCTCGACAAGCATCAACTGGACTGGCACATCGATTGGGCGTTGTCGGGCCTGCCATTCCTCACCGAACCAGGCGCGTTGCTGGATGCCGTGTCTTCGAGCATCAAGGATGTCACCGGTCGCGAGACAAAAGCCTCCACCAGCGGTGGCACCTCCGATGGCCGCTTCATCGCCACCATGGGCACCCAAGTGGTGGAACTGGGGCCGGTCAACGCGACCATCCACCAGGTCAACGAGCGCGTGCTGGCGGCCGATCTCGACGTACTGACCGAGATCTACTACAAGACGCTGATCAAGTTGCTCGCCTGATGCTCGCCTGCCCGATCTGCAGTGAACCGCTGAACGCGGTGGACAACGGCGTGGTGTGCCCGGCCGGCCATCGCTTCGACCGCGCGCGGCAGGGTTACCTGAACCTGCTGCCGGTGCAGCACAAGAACAGCCGCGATCCCGGCGACAACCAGGCGATGGTCGAAGCCCGCCGCGACTTCCTCAACGCCGGGCATTACGCCCCTGTCGCCCGGCGCCTGGCCGAACTGGCCGCCGAGCGCGCGCCCGGTCGCTGGCTGGACATCGGCTGTGGCGAGGGTTACTACACCGCGCAGATCGCCGACGCCTTGCCGGATGCCGATGGCTACGCCCTGGACATTTCCCGCGAGGCGGTCAAACGCGCCTGCAAACGCGATCCACGGCTGACCTGGTTGATCGCCAGCATGGCCCGCGTACCGCTGGCGGACGGCTGCTGCCAGTTTCTGGCCAGCGTGTTCAGCCCGCTGGACTGGCAGGAGGCCAAACGCCTGCTCAGCCCCGGTGGCGGCCTGATGAAGGTCGGCCCGACCAGCGGCCACCTGATGGAATTGCGCGAGCGACTGTACGACGAAGTGCGCCAGTACACGGATGACAAACACCTGGCCCTGGTGCCGTCGGGCATGGTGCTCGATCACAGCGAAACCCTCGAGTTCAAGCTCACACTCATAAGTGGCCAGGACCGCGCCAACCTGTTGGCGATGACGCCCCACGGCTGGCGCGCCAGTGCCGAACGCCGCGCCAGCGTGATCGAGCAGGCCGAGCCGTTCGAGGTCACCGTGTCGATGCGCTACGATTATTTCGTTCTTCAATAACTTTTAATTCCCGGCCTCGGGCAACCGCCAGAGGCCAGTTAAATCCGCGAATGGATTTTTCAAGACCGCAGTGAGGACATCCATGCGCCAACCCGATATCGAGATTTACCTCAAAGACGCCGACGTCGATCACAAGGCCATTGCCGCGTGGCTCGGCCAGGCCCTGGGCCCGTGCAGCGACTGGGTCCAGAAAGGCCAGACTTACAAGTGCAAGGCCGGCGATATCCCGGTGACCTGGCTACCCAAGGCTGTGGGTAAATGGAACAGCCTGTACCTGGAAAGCGACCAGACCCCGTGGGAAGACGACATCGCCTGCGCCCGTGCAGCCTTTGCCGCGCTGAACGTCGAAGTGCGCTGCGCACCTGGGTCGTGGGTGGAGGAAGAAGGTGAAGAGTCGGCGGATCGCTGGATTCGCATCAGCGCCGATGGGGAAGAAGAGATTACCTGGAAGACGGCGTGACTATCTGAGGGCCACCCTCGCGATGCCCGCCGCAGATACAAAGGTAAAAGCACAACCCATGTGGGAGCGAGCCTGCTCGCGATAGCGGTAGATCAGCCAGATTAGAAGTGACTGACACACCGCTATCGCGAGCAGGCTCGCTCCCACAAGGGGTTTTGTGTCGCCAGTGAATGCGGGTTACAACCCCACCACATCCTCAGCCTGCAAGCCCTTCTGCCCTTCCACCACCGCGTACTCGACCTGCTGGCCTTCAGTCAGAGAACGATGGCCTTCGCCACGGATCGCGCGGTAATGCACGAATACATCCGCCCCGCCTTCACGCTGGATGAAGCCGTAGCCTTTGGCGTCGTTGAACCACTTCACATTGCCGGTTTCGCGTGCTGCCATGATTGCTCACTCCCATTTTTATTTTTAAGTCGGCCTTTCGATAGAAAGCCGTACGATCTTCGCCGCCGTCCGGCCGTCCACGAGGAAGGCAGAGGCAGTCAGCTGCCCGAGTATATGACAGACGTAAAAACTCTCAACTGACTTTACTTCGGCGCTTTTTTGCCGATTTTCGACGAATCCGGCACACTAGCCGCCGCTTTATCTTATCCACTCATGCAGAAGCCGTATGACCCGTTCCCCGTTCCGCCGTCTTGTGTTTGGCACCCTGCGCCGACTGTTGTACCTCTGGGTTCGCTCCGAGACGATCAATCAGTCGTCCTTCACCCTCAACCTCGACCGCAGTCGTCCGGTGTTCTACGTCCTGCAAAACCCTTCGCTCACCGACCTGGCGGTGCTCGACACCGAGTGCACCAAGGCTGGTCTGCCCCGCCCGGTACTGCCGGTGTCCGTGGGCAACCTGTTGGAACCGGCGGCGTTTTTCTACCTGACCCCGGAGCCGGACTGGCTCGGCCGGCAGGACAAACGTGGCGCGCCGCCGACCCTGACGCGACTGGTCAATGCCCTGACCCACAACGCCGCCGAAGACGCACAGATCATCCCGGTCAGCGTGTTTTGGGGGCAGTCGCCCGACAGCGAATCCAGCCCGTGGAAACTGTTGTTCGCCGACAGCTGGGCCGTCACTGGCCGGCTGCGGCGCTTGCTGAGCATCATGATCCTGGGGCGCAAGACCCGCGTGCAGTTTTCCGCGCCGATCCATTTGCGCGAACTGATCGAGCACGACAAGGGCCACGAACGCACCGTGCGCATGGCCCAGCGGATCCTGCGGATACATTTTCGCAACTTGAAAGCGGCGGTCATTGGCCCGGACATTTCCCACCGACGCAATCTGGTCAAGGGGCTGCTGAACCAGCCGCTGGTCAAACAGGCGATTGCCGACGAGGCCGAGCGGGAAAAAATCACCCCGGAAAAAGCCAAGGCCCAGGCGCTGCGTTACGGCAACGAAATCGCCTCGGACTACACCTACACCGCGATCCGTTTCCTGGAAGTGGTGCTGAGCTGGTTCTGGAACAAGATCTACGACGGCATCAAGGTCAACCACATCGAAGGCGTGCAGAAGGTCGCCCAGGGCCACGAAGTCATCTACGTGCCGTGCCACCGCAGCCATATCGACTACCTGCTGCTGTCGTACCTGCTGTTTCGCAACGGCCTGACCCCGCCGCACATCGCCGCCGGCATCAACCTCAACATGCCGGTGATCGGCGGCCTGCTGCGTCGGGGCGGGGCGTTTTTCATGCGTCGCACCTTCAAGGGCAACCCGCTCTATACCGCGGTGTTCAACGAGTACCTGCACACACTGTTCACCAAAGGCTTTCCGGTGGAGTATTTCGTCGAGGGCGGTCGCTCGCGCACCGGACGCATGCTGCAACCCAAGACCGGCATGCTCGCCATCACCTTGCGCAGCTTCCTGCGCTCATCGCGCATGCCCATCGTGTTCGTGCCGGTCTACATCGGCTATGAGCGCGTCCTGGAAGGCCGCACCTACCTGGGTGAACTGCGTGGGGCGAGCAAGAAGAAAGAATCGATCTTCGACATTTTCAAGGTCATCGGCGCCCTCAAGCAGCGCTTCGGCCAAGTAGCGGTGAACTTCGGTGAGCCGATCAAACTGGCGGAGTTTCTCGACGGCGAACAGCCGGGTTGGCGCCAACAGGAGCTGGGCCCGCAATTCAAGCCGGCCTGGCTCAACGCAACCACCCACCGCCTCGGCGAGCGGGTGGCCCGGCACCTGAACGAAGCGGCGGCCATCAATCCGGTCAACCTGGTCGCCCTGGCGCTGCTGTCCACCAGCCGCCTGGCTCTGGACGACCGTGCCATGGCCCGGGTGCTGGACCTGTACCTGGCGTTGTTGCGCAAAGTGCCGTACTCGCCTCACACCACCTTGCCCGAGGGCGATGGTCGAGCGCTGATCGAGCACGTCAAAGGCATGCACCTGCTGTCGGAACAGAGCGATGCCTTGGGCAAGATTCTGTATCTGGACGAGCAGAATGCCGTCCTGATGACCTACTACCGCAACAACGTGCTGCACATCTTCGCCCTGCCGGCGTTGCTGGCGAGTTTCTTCCAAAGCACTTCGCGCATGAGCCGCGAACAGATCCTGCGCTACACCCGCGCCTTGTATCCCTATCTGCAATCGGAATTGTTCATTCGCTGGTCACTGGAAGAACTGGACGCCGTGGTCGACCAATGGCTCGAAGCGTTCGTCGAACAAGGGCTGCTGCGTTTCGAAAAAGACCTGTACCTGCGCCCGGCCCCAAGTTCGCGGCATTTCGTGCTGCTGACCCTGTTGTCCAAGAGCATCGCGCAGACCTTACAGCGCTTCTACATGACCGTCTCCCTGCTGCTCAACAGCGGCCAGAACAGCATCAGCGCCGAAGAACTGGAAGACCTCTGCACGGTCATGGCCCAGCGCCTGTCGATCCTGCACGGCTTGAACGCACCGGAATTCTTCGACAAGAGCCTGTTCCGGCATTTCATCCAGACAATGCTGGACCTGGACGTACTACGCCGGGACGAAGCGGGCAAGCTAAGCTATCACGAGCTGCTGGGTGAACTGGCCGAAGGTGCGGCCAAGCGGGTCCTGCCGGCGGAGATCCGTTTGTCGATCCGTCAGGTGGCGTTGCATCGCAGTGAAGATGCGGCAGATCAGGTCATCCCGGTGGTTGCGGACTGACCCCACAGGCGCCATCTCTCTGGCGCCCTCAATATGGAAATGCCCCCAATGAAAAAGCTTCTTCTCGTCGCCGTTGCCACGTTACTCAGTGCCTGCTCCAGCGCACCGCTGGCGAGCAAAAACAGTCTCGACGGTGAAGTGTTCTACCTGCAGCGCATTGCCCTGCCGCCCACCGCTGTCTTAAGCGTGAGCCTGCAGGATGTGTCCCTGGCCGACGCCCCCGCGGTGGTGCTCGATGAACAGAGCGGTCCGGTCAAGGGCCAGGTCCCGCTGCCGTTTCACCTCCGCTATGATCCGGCCCAGGTCAAACCCGGCCATCGCTATGCCGTGAGCGCGCGCATTGAAGTGGACGGCCAGTTGATGTTCATCACCACCGAACAACACACCGTGCAGCTCGATGGCAAAGATCCACAGCCGCTGAAGATCCGCGTCAACGCCGCCCGCTGATTTCTCTTTCTAATTTTTTCAAGGAAGCTGCCATGCTCCGCTCTACGCTCCGTTTCACCAGCCTGTGCGCCGGCCTGTTGTTCTGCGCCAACACCATGGCCCTGTCCCTGGCCGACCTCTCGCAGAAGGACGCCACCGGCGGCCTCAAGGACGCACTGACCCAGGGCGCCCAAGTAGCCGTCAAGCAGTTGGGCACACCCGGTGGCTTCAGCAACAACCCCGAGGTGAAGATCGAACTGCCGGGCAAGCTCGGTAAAGTCGCCAGCAAGATGAAAGCCTTTGGCATGGGCGATCAGGTCGAACAACTGGAAACCAGCATGAACCAGGCCGCTGAAGCCGCTGTGGTCCAGGCCCAGCCGATCCTGGTCAATGCCGTGAAGAACATGAGTGTGAGCGATGCCAAGGGGATCCTGAGCGGCGGCAACGATTCCGCCACGCAGTACCTGAACAAGAGCAGCCGCGAGCAGATCCGCGCCAAGTTCCTGCCCATCGTCAAGCAAGCCACCGACAAGGTTGGCCTGGCGCAGAAATACAACACGTTCGCAGGCCAAGCGGCGACCTTCGGCGTGCTGGACGCCAAAAGCGCCAACATCGAAAACTACGTGACCGAACAGGCGCTGGACGGTTTGTTCGAGATGATCGGTAAACAGGAAGCCACCATCCGCCAGAACCCTGCGGCGGCGGCGAGCAGTTTGGCCAAGAAGGTGTTTGGTACGCTCTGAGATTCAGCGCAAAACAACTGTGGGAGCGAGCCTGCTCGCGATAGCGGTATCAGCCATAACATCTGTGTTGACTGATACTCCGCCATCGCGAGCAGGCTCGCTCCCACATTCGATCTTCAGTGCTATCAGGATCGTGTCAGGTCTTCTTGACCCTGAACCACGCCGCATACAACGCCGGCAGGAACAACAGCGTCAACGCCGTCGCCACGATCAGCCCGCCCATGATCGCCACCGCCATCGGGCCAAAGAACAGGCTACGTGACAGCGGAATCATCGCCAGCACCGCCGCCAGCGCGGTGAGCACAATCGGGCGAAATCGTCGCACAGTGGCTTCGATGATCGCCTGCCACGGGGCGAGCCCCGCCTTGATGTCCTGTTCGATCTGGTCCACCAGAATCACCGAGTTGCGCATGATCATCCCCGACAAGGCGATGGTGCCCAACATGGCAACGAAACCGAACGGCTGGCGGAACACCAGCAGGAACAGCGTGACACCGATCAGCCCCAGGGGCGCGGTGAGAAACACCATGGCCGTGCGGGAAAAACTGCGCAGTTGCAGCATCAGCAACGTCAGCACCACGACGATGAACAGCGGCACGCCGGCGTTCACCGATTGCTGGCCACGGGCGGCATCCTCTACCGTACCGCCCACTTCCAGCAGATAACCGTCCGGCAGCTCGGCACGAATCGGGGCCAGGGTCGGGAAGATCTGCTGCACCAGGGTCGCCGGTTGTTCCTTGCCATAGATATCAGCCCGCACGGTCACACTTGGCAGGCGATTGCGGTGCCAGATCACGCCTTCTTCGAAGCCGTATTCCAGCGTCGCGATCTGCGACAGCGCAACGCTTGTGCCATTGTCGGTCGGCACCGCCAGGCTCGGCAGCAGGGACAATTCGGTGCGCTCATGCACCGTGCCGCGCAGCAGAATCTCGATCAGTTCGTTGTCTTCCCGGTATTGGCTGACGCTGGAGCCGGTGAGGGAACTGCGCAAAAAGCTCGACAGGTTAGCCGTACTCACGCCCAACGCTCGGGCGCGGTCCTGATCAACGTTCAGGTACACCACCTTGCTCGGCTCTTCCCAATCCAGATGCACGTTGGCCACGTAGGGATTTTCACGAACCTTGGTCGCCACTTTCCGCGCCAGGGCCCGGACTTGTTCGATGTGCTCACCGGTCACGCGAAACTGCACCGGATAACCCACTGGCGGGCCATTTTCCAGGCGCGTGACCCGCGAGCGCAGGGCCGGGAACTGCTCGTTCAACGTGGTGATCAACCAGCTGCGCAGGGGCTCGCGGTCTTCGATGGTCTTGGCCAGCACCACGAACTGGGCGAAGCTGGGTGCCGGCAGTTGTTGATCCAGCGGCAGGTAGAAACGCGGTGAACCGGTGCCGACATAAGCCACGTAGTTGTCGATGCCCGCGTGGTCCTTGAGCAGCGCTTCAAGGCGCTTGACCTGCTCGGCGGTGTTGCTCAGGGACGCGCCTTCGGCCAGCTTCAGGTCGACCATCAGCTCAAGTCGCCCCGAGGCCGGGAAGAACTGTTGTGGCACGAAACGGAACAGCGCCACCGAGCCCACAAATAACAGCACGGTCAGCACGATGACGGTTTTGCGCCGCCGCACGCACCACTCCACCAAGCGCCGGACACGCTGGTAGAACGGCGTGCCGTAGGGGTCGAACTGGCCATCAGCGGTGCCGTGTTTGGCGGCATGAATTTTCGCCAGGTCCGGCAACAGTTTCTCCCCCAGGTACGGCACGAACACCACCGCGGCCACCCAGGAGGCCAGCAGCGCCAGGGTGACGACCTGGAAAATCGAACGGGTGTACTCGCCGGTGCCTGACTGCGCCGTGGCGATCGGCAGGAAACCCGCAGCGGTGATCAGCGTACCGGTGAGCATCGGGAATGCGGTGCTGGTCCAGGCATAGCTGGCGGCCTTGATCCGGTCGAAGCCCTGCTCCATTTTGATCGCCATCATCTCGACCGCGATGATCGCGTCATCCACCAGCAGACCCAACGCCAACACCAGCGCGCCAAGGGAAATCTTGTGCAGGCCGATGCCCAAGTAATACATCGCGGCGAAGGTCATCGCCAGCACCAGCGGAATCGCCAGGGCGACCACCATCCCGGTCCGCAGCCCGAGGGAGAAGAAGCTCACCAGCAACACGATCGTCAGGGCCTCCACCAGCACCTGGACGAACTCGCCAACACCGGTTTTCACCGCCGCCGGCTGGTCCGAGACCTTACGCAATTGCATGCCGGCCGGCAGGTTGTTCTGGATACGGGCAAACTCCGCCTCCAGGGCCTTGCCCAGAATCAGAATGTCGCCGCCGTCCTTCATCGCCACGGCCAGACCAATGGCATCTTCGGCCATAAAGCGCATGCGCGGGGCTGGCGGATCGTTGAAACCGCGATGAACATCCGCGACATCGCCGATACGGAACGTGCGATCAGCGACACGAATGGGAAAGTCGCGGATCTCTTCTACTGTCTGAAAATTTCCCGATACCCGTAGTTGGACTCGCTCGCTGCCGGTTTCGAAAAAACCTGCGGTCGATATTGCGTTCTGCTCTTCCAACGCCTGCTGGACTGCCGCCAGCGGCACGCCGAGGGTCGCCAGCTTCACGTTCGACAGTTCGATCCAGATTTTCTCGTCCTGCAAACCCAGCAGTTCGACCTTGCCCACATCCTTGACCCGTTGCAGCTGGATCTGGATGCGATCGGCGTAATCCTTGAGCACGCCGTAGTCAAAACCATCGCCAGTCAGCGCATAGATATTGCCGAAGGTGGTGCCGAACTCATCGTTGAAAAACGGCCCCTGGATGCCCGGCGGCAAGGTGTGACGGATGTCACTGACCTTCTTGCGGATCTGGTACCACAACTCGGGAATCTGCGCCGAATGCAGGGAATCGCGAGCCATGAAAGTCACCTGGGATTCGCCCGGGCGGGAGAACGAGACGATTCTTTCGTAATCGCCGGTTTCCATCAGTTTCTTTTCGATGCGTTCGGTGACCTGGCGAGAAACCTCCTCGGCCGTAGCCCCCGGCCAGTTGGTGCGAATGACCATGGCCTTGAAGGTAAACGGCGGGTCTTCGCTCTGGCCGAGCTTGGTGTAGGAAAGCGCGCCGACGATTGCCAGCAGCAACATCAGGAACAGGACGATCTGGCGGTTACGCAGCGCCCATTCGGAAAGATTGAAGCCCATCGGGGATTACTCCTTGGCCGCCAGATTGACCACGCGGTTGGAGCGATCCACCGGCCGCACCTGCTGGCCGTCGAGGAGCACGTGCACACCGGCTGCGACGACCCAGTCATTGGGGCTCAGCCCTTCAAGCACCGGAACGGTCTTTTCGCCAAACGGGCCGACGCGCACCGGGACTTTTTTCAGGGTGTTATTGCCGTTGACTACCCACACGTAAGTGGCGCCGTTCTCGGCGGTGAGTGCAGACAGCGGAACAGACAGCGACACCTGGTCGCCGGTCTGGATAAACACTCGGGCACTCTGGCCCAACTCAGCCGGAACACTGCCGGCGGTGAAGGCAACGCGAGCGGCGAAGGTGCGGGACCTGGGATCGGCGGCTGGCGACAGTTCGCGGATGCGTCCGCTGAAACGCTGATCGGGCTGGCTCCATAACTCCACCGAAACCGGCTGACCAATCTTGAACCGGCCAAAGCCCTGCTCCGGCAGGCTGATCAGCACTTCACGCTCGCCGTCAGTGGCGAGGGTGAAGACCGTTTGACCGGCCGACACCACCTGCCCGACCTCCACGGAACGCCGGGCAACCACGCCATCCTGTGGCGCACGCAACACCGAGTAGCTGGCCTGGTTGCTGGCGACATCGAATTCAGCCTTGATCTGCTTGAGCCGCGCGGCACCGGAGCGGTAGAGGTTTTCTGCGTTGTCGTACTGGGAGCGGCTGACCATCTGCCGCTCCATCAAGGTTTTGTAGCGATCACGTTCAGCGCGCACCAGGTTCAGGTTGGCTTCGGCGGCGGCGACTTGGGCACGGGTGGCTTCCAGCTGCAGGCGCACGTCCTGGGGATCGAGCTCGGCCAGGGCCTGGTTGGCCTTGACTCGCTGGCCCTCTTCGACCAGTCGTCGGCTTACTTTGCCGCCGATGCGAAAGGCCAGGTCTGGCTCGAATCGCGCCCTGACTTCCCCCGGATAACTTTCCATCGCCTGGCCCGAAGGCTCTGGCTGCACCACCATGGCGGGGCGCACGGCAAGGGACACGGGTTCGTCCTGACCACACGCAGACAATAAAAAAACCAGGCTCACTGGCAGGGCGAGGGGCAAGGCATAGCGGAACATGGCGAGTGACCTTTCGCTAATGGTGCTTGGAATAATTATACTGACGAGTATGTTATTAATAGCAAACTCACCAGTCCAGTATTAAAAGCGAATAATGTCGAACAATCTTTCACCTCCCAACGGCCCAGGCCGTCCGAAGGATCTGGCCAAGCGCCAGGCCATTCTCGACGCGGCAAAAAAACTCTTCGTCAGCCTGGGGTATGCCAACACCAGCATGGACGCGGTCGCCACCGAGGCCGGTGTGTCGAAGCTGACGGTCTACAGCCACTTCAACGACAAGGAAACGCTGTTTTCCGCTGCCGTGGTGGCCAAGTGTGAAGAGCAAGTGCCGCCGCTTTTCTTCGAATGGCCTGACGGCGTGCCGATCGAACATGTGTTGCTGAACATTGCCCGTGGTTTTCACCAACTGATCAACAGCGACGAATCGGTGAACCTGCATCGGTTGATCATGGCCTTGGGCAGTCAGGACCCGCAGCTGTCGACGATCTTCTTCGAAGCAGGCCCGCAACGGATGCTCTCAGGCATGGAAAGGCTGCTGAACAAGGT
This sequence comes from Pseudomonas sp. P105, assembly GCF_032614175.1. Classification (NCBI taxonomy): domain Bacteria; kingdom Pseudomonadati; phylum Pseudomonadota; class Gammaproteobacteria; order Pseudomonadales; family Pseudomonadaceae; genus Pseudomonas; species Pseudomonas sp. P105. The sequence goes on along the minus strand of NZ_CP126693.1, from coordinate 1,215,938 downwards.
CAACCAGAGCGGCGCCCTGAGCATCGACAAACCGCGCAATGCGGCGGAACACTTCTTCTGCCTCATCAAGGGTGCGGCGAATTTCCGCTTGCTGTATGGCTGCGGCGCACCGTTGGAAGCCGCAGCGGCCGAGGCTCATGTCGAGGAAGTGGTGGGGTTGTTTATGCGGGCTTATCGGCCGCAGATCATCTGATAGATTCTCGCCGGCTGGGCGGGCCTCATCGCGAGCAGGCTCGCTCCCACAGGGTAAGGTGTAGTTAACACAACACACATCTGTGGGAGCGAGCCTGCTCGCGATGGAGGCGACGCGGTCTCAGGCCTTGAGCGCCTTCTTGGGGTAGATGTCGTAGCGGCTGGATTTACCCTCGAGCCCGTGGCTGGGTTTTGGCCCTTCGATGCACGGTGCCTTGCGCGGGCGCTTGACCACGACGCGGTGAGTCGCCAGGGCCAGGGCCGCGGCCAACAACGCCGGAGCGTCCAGGTCGTCGCCCACCAGCGGCCGGAACAGGCGCATTTCCTTCTTCACCAGGGCCGTTTTCTCACGATGAGGGAACATCGGGTCCAGGTAGATCACCTGGGGCGGCTCGCCTTGCCAGTTGCGCATCACCTCGATGGAATTGCCCTTGAGCAACCGCATGCGGGCGACGATCGGCGCCACGTCGAAGTCCTCCGCGCCTCGGGCCAGGCCATCCTCAAGCAATGCGCCGATCAGCGGCTGGCGCTCGATCAGGCTCATTTCACAGCCCAGGCTGGCCAGCACAAACGCATCCTTGCCCAACCCGGCCGTGGCATCCAGCACACGCGGACGTACGCCCTGGGCCACACCGACGGCTTTGGCGATCATCTGGCCGCTACCGCCGCCGTACAAGCGGCGATGGGCCGCGCCGCCTTCGACGAAGTCCACCCGCACCGGTCCCGGCGCATCCGGCCCCAGTTGCTGCAATTGCAACCCCTGCTCACCGACCTGCAAGGCAAACTCGCCATCGTCCACCTGCAACGGCAGGTCAAGGCGCTGTGCCCAGTGCTCGGCCTGCGGCTGGAAGGCCGGGGCCAGGGCCTCAACATGGATGCGGCAGGCCGCGGGTTGATCACTCATGGAAGTTGTTCATTCTTGGAAACATGCTCAAAAAATTAAGGATCGGCAAAAACGGCCGATAACAACGGTGAACGGCATTTTGCCAGAGCTGAGCGTCGACCGAGAAAAATGTCAGACATTCAATCCACATCGATAGGCGTCATCTCCCCTTACGGCGATTACAGCCTGCGCAACACCCAAGCCCTGAGCGGCGTCAGTCACCTGTGGCAGGATTTTTTTGCCCGGGCCCTGGCCGATCAACTGGGTGATAACGCACCGGCCCCTGGCAGCTACCAGCCAGTTGCCCTCGATGAGGCTGTTGAACCGACCCTCGGCGCCGAATTGCTCGAGCACATTGTCAGCCAGCGCAACTGCCAAGTGACTGAAACCCAAGTCAAACCGCCTGAGCCGCTGTTCCTGCCAATCGCTGAATTTGAACTCGACCTGCTGGACAAACCCTTCCCGCCGTTCCCGCCGGAAGAAATCGCCACCCAGCAAAAACAGCAGACCTTCGAAAGCAACTGGGTTCGCCCTCTGGTGCTTGCCGCCGGCCAACCGCTGCCAGAACCGGGACCTGCGCCTCAGCCACGTCCACTGCACCTGCCGATTGCCGAATTCGAACTGGACCTGCTGGACAAGCCGTTCCCGCCGTTCCCGGAAGAGGAACTGGTGGCACAGCAGAAGCAACTGGACTTCGATACCCGCTGGGCACGCCCGATCGTGTTGCAGAACCTGCGCATCGCCGCCTGAATCAACGGCAAATCCACCACGGCCCGACATCCAGATGAAAATGGTTGCGGTGCGCCGCGTTGTAATCCGGACTCAAGACCACATTGAACACGTCACAGGCACCGTCGCGCACCTGGCGCAGGAATTGGGCGTGGGTGTTGTCCTTCGGCCAGTCCTTGAGCACGTTCACACGACGGCCGTCCGCCAGGCGAAACCCGGCGATATCCAGCGCACTGGCCGTGGCATGCTGGCTGCGCGCCCCGCTCTCCCGACCGTACATATTGCGACAGGCGAAACTGCCCAGATGATCGACCTGCACCACTTTCTGCCCATAGGTCGCCTGCGCCGCCGGCTGCAGCGCATGCCGTTCAAACAAGGCAAACGCCACCGCCAGCGGGCAACTGGCCAGGAAGCTGCTGCTCAACGCCACCTCGCCGCCCTGCACCCTCAGCACATTGCTCAGCGGGCAACTGGCCTGGGGACTGCTGTCGGCCTGGCGAGTGGCCCGCAGCCCCGAGGTCGCGAGCGCCTGGTCGCATAACTGCGGATCGTTGCGCAGGGCCATGAGTTTGTAACGGGTCAGCAGGTTCGGCGGCGCATTGACGTCCAGGGGCGCCCAGGGATTCCATTGTGGCGGCACCGCCAGCCAACCGCGCCATACCCCCAGCACTGCGACGCCAACAACCAGCACCAATAGCGTAAAACCTTTCAAAACCCGCACGACAATGCCTCGGGCCTCAACCCTTGAATAATTGGTTGGCCTGGTTGAAGGGCATCGAACGACGGGTGAAGGTGAACGAGCCCTGTTCGCGGATTTCCTCGGCGGCGCGGAAAAACTCGCCATACGCCGCCAGGGCCAGCGCGGACCCGACACTGATGCGCTTGACGCCCATCTCGCTCAGCTGCGCAACCGTCAGGTCCAGCGCCCCGGACATCAACACATTCACCGGTTTCGGCGCCACCGCCCGGACCACCGCCAGCACCTGTTCGGCCGAGCTCAAGCCTGGGGCATACAGCACGTCGGCACCGGCATCGGCGAACGCCTTCAGGCGGGCAAGGGTGTCATCCAGGTCGGGCTTGCCATGCAGAAAATTCTCCGCCCGGGCGGTCAGCACAAAGGGATACGGCAGACTGCGCACCGCGTCAGCCGCAGCTTTAACCCGCGCCACGGCATGCTCGAAGCCATAGATCGGGCTGTCTTCGCGCCCTGTGGCATCTTCGATCGAGCCACCCACCGCGCCGGCCTGCGCCGCGCGGATCAGGCTGCTGGCGCACGCCTCGGGGGCATCGGCGAAGCCGTTCTCCAAATCGACCGCCACTGGCAAGTCAGTGGCCGCCACAATCGCCCGGACATTGGCCAGGGTGTCATCCAGCCCCGCGGCACCATCGGGCCGTCCCAAGGAAAAAGCGTAACCGGCACTGGTGGTGGCCAGGGCCTCGAAGCCGAGACTGGCAAGCATCTTTGCCGAACCGGCGTCCCACGGGTTGGGAATGACGAACGCGCCTTCGCGTTCATGCAAGGCTTTGAAGGCCTGGGCTCGACGGGTTTGCGCATCCATGGAAATCACTCCTGGGCAGAGAAATTTTGCCTCAGAGCAAACCCAGTTGCTCGGCGGCGGGCTCTCTGTATAGCTCAGGCAGGGCCGGCAAGCCAGGCAAACGGCTCATCAATCGGCGATGAAAGTGTTGCGCGAGTTTGGCCGCCAGCACGTTGTCGGCGGTGTGCAGAAAGATATAAGGCGTGCGCCCCTCTTCGATCCACCCGGCGATTTTTTCCACCCAGGGGGTCAGGAACGGTTCGTTGGCCTCCAGCACTGGATGGCCGATGAAACGCACCTGCGGGCAGTGGGTAAACGCGGTCGGCCGGGGCGGTACACGCGGTTTCTTCGATTGAGCATGGAGCACGGCAGGATCGGTCGAGGTGCAACTGAACAATGCCCGGGGATCCAGACAGATGCGTTCTACCCCGCGATCAAGGAGCAGGCGGTTGAGCTGTCGTTCGGCATCGCCCTTGGCAAAGAAGTCACCGTGACGGACCTCCACGGCCAAGGGTCGCTCGAAGGCATCAATGAAGCCCGCCAACTCCGGCAAGCGATTCGGGGTAAAGGCCTTGGATAACTGCAACCAGAACGGTGAAACCCGTTCGCCCAGGGGGCTGAGCAATTGCACGAAGGTTTCGATGGCCGTCAGGTGCTCACGCAAATCGCCATTGTGGCTGATGTCACCGGGCAACTTGGCGGTGAAGCGGAACTGCTCGGGCATGGTCTGCGCCCAGCGCTGAACGATAGCCGCAGGGGGGCTGGCGTAGAAGGTCGTATTGCCTTCCACGGCATTGAACACTTGAGAATAGAGGTTCAGGAAATCGGAGCTTCTGGCGTCTTGCGGATAAAGATAATCGCGCCAGGCGTTTTCGCTCCAGGACGGGCAGCCCAGGTAGTAAGGCAACCCCATCAGATGTAGAGATCGAGTCCCAGCACTTCCATATCCCAGTCAACGAAACCGGCAGTGCTCAGGTAGCTGGCCAGGGCCGCGGATACGCTGCGGCTCATGGCGCGGTGATACAGCATGTCTTGCTGACGGGCCGGAAGATTGCTCAGGCGTTGCGCCGAGGCTTTGGCAGCGCGAGCGGCCAACTGCTCTTCGGACGGAAATTCCAGTTCGCCATCGATGTCATCGAAGGACTCATCCGCAGCAACTTTGCCTGCACGAGGCCTGCGTTTGATGGGGTAGGACTGGGATGAAACGCCGTCTATACGCATAACAGAATGCTCGGTATCAATGATGGCAATTTAGCGGCACTTTCACAGCCGCGCAAATGCGCAAGTGATAACTAGAGCACATAAAGTCAAAAAGGTTTAAAACCGGCTCGAAAAAATGACGACTGGTAATATTGGGCGTGACTTTTGGGGGAGCAAATGACTTTGTAGGAGCAAGGCTTGCCCGCGATGAAGATGACGCGGTCCGCCGGAGAACCGGGGCCCCCGTATCGCGAGCAAGCTTTGCTCTCACAACGCCTGGGTCTACCGTTCGGATTTGGGTGTTGCAACCTTGTCCCGTAAGTACACCGGTTGTGCATCGTCGGCCGGAATGGCTTCGCCGCGCTCCCAGGCGAAGCGGGCCAGGGTCAGCAGGTCTTCGGCATGGGGCAGCATCGAGGCGTCCTGGCCGCTGAGGGGGACGGCAATCCGCTCGCCGTAGCCCCAACCGGTACCGGCGCCGAACCAGTCGCCGCTGGCGTTGGCAGGCAACGCCGCCGCTTCGGGGGGGAGCACCGCTTCGGCGCCCACCAGGCGCATCTCACCCTCGGACTCGCGGTAGCAGCCCCAATACACCTCATCCATGCGCGCATCGATCGCCGCCGCGACCTGGCTGACGCCCTGTTCACGCAAGGCGCGCTGGGCGAGTACCGCCAGGTTGGACACCGGCAGCACCGGCCGCTCCAGGGCAAACGCCAGGCCCTGCACCACGCCGACGGCAATGCGCACGCCAGTGAACGCTCCCGGCCCACGACCAAAGGCAATCGCATCCACCGCCTGCAAGGTGGTCCCAGCATCGCTGAGCAATTGCTGGATCATCGGCAGCAGCTTCTGGGCGTGCAAGCGCGGGATCACCTCGTAATGGCTCGTGACCTTGCCGTCGTGCAGCAAGGCAACGGAGCAAGCTTCAGTCGCGGTATCCAGGGCCAGCAAGGTGCTCATCGGTGTGTCCGTAAATCAGATGGGGAAAAGTGCGCCAGTATAAACAACAACGGCCCGCAAGCGGGCCGTTGTTATTTGCTGCACAGCAGACTTGTCAGCTCAGTGCTTCAAGCACCTTGCCGGTGATCGCTTCAACCGAACCAACGCCGGCGATGTAGCTGTACTTGGGCTTGCCTTGGGTCTTGGCGGACAGCTTCTGGTAGAACTCCACCAGCGGCTTGGTCTGGGAGTGGTAGACCGACAGGCGATGGCGCACGGTTTCTTCGGTGTCGTCCTTGCGCTGCACCAGTGCTTCACCGGTGATGTCGTCCTTGCCGGCGAGTTTCGGCGGGTTATAGACGGTGTGGTAGACACGGCCGGACGGCTCGTGGACACGACGACCGGCAATGCGTTGAACGATCTCTTCGTCGTCGACGGCGATTTCGACAACGTGATCCAGCTCCACGCCAGCCGTAACCAAGGCTTCGGCCTGCGGAATGGTGCGCGGGAAACCGTCGAACAGGAAGCCGTTGGCGCAATCGGCTTGAGCGATGCGATCCTGGACCAGCGCGATGATCAGGTCATCCGACACCAGGCCGCCGGCATCCATGATGCTCTTGGCCTTGACGCCCAGCTCGGTGCCGGCCTTGACCGCGGCACGCAGCATGTCGCCAGTGGAGATTTGCGGGATACCGAATTTTTCGGTGATGAACTTTGCCTGAGTACCTTTACCGGCCCCGGGAGCTCCCAGCAGAATGACGCGCATCGATGTGCTCCTCAATTTTTTTATGTAAACGCTCGGATTCGCCTCGTGGGGCCAATCTCGGAAAACAGGATCGTGACCGCCCAAACGGCCAAAGGCTGATCAAGATACACAGCAGGCCCGACCCACACAAGCCGCCGAAAGTCGAAGGAACCCGCGCCTGACGCGACCTTGGGAGGAGGTGGCGATCGTCGCAACCGGACAACAAACTGTCGCCCGACCGACCTCCTCCCTGCCCACCCGGCCTCCGCCCGGGGGATACCGGGCGGGCCGTTTCGGTACGCCGCTTAACCTTAGCCGGTGTTGCGCAAACCGGCGGCAATCCCCGCCACAGACACCAGAAGCGCCTGTTCCACGGGGCTGCCCTGGGCAACTTCCTGCTGCCGCGAACGGGCAAGCAGTTCAGCCTGCAACAGGTGCAACGGGTCGAGGTAGGTGTTGCGCAGGCGAATGAATTCCAGAGTGTCAGGGCTATGTGCCAGTAGCTGCGACTGACCGGTCAACCCCAGGACCACCGAGCACGCCTGCGACAATAGGTCGCGTAAATGCTCGCCCAACGGTAGCAACCCAGGTTCGACCAAACGCTCATCGTAGGAGCGCGCGATGTCCGCGTCGGCCTTGGCCAGCACCATCTCCAGCATGTCGATGCGGGTGCGGAAAAACGGCCATTGCTCGCGCATCTGCCCCAGCAACTCGCCCTCGCCGCGCTCCAGCGCCTTGCCCAGGGCGGTCTCCCAACCGAGCCAGGCCGGCAGCATCAGGCGCGTCTGGGTCCAGCCGAAGATCCACGGGATCGCCCGCAGGCTTTCGATGCCTCCGGCCCGGCGCTTGGCCGGCCGGCTGCCCAGCGGCAGACGGCCCAGTTCCTGCTCCGGTGTGGACTGGCGGAAGTACTCGACGAATTGCGGATTTTCCCGCACCACGGCGCGGTAAGCCTTGACCCCGTCGGCCGCCAGTTCATCCATCAGATGACGCCACTGAGGAGTGGGCGGCGGCGGTGGCAGCAGTGTCGCTTCCAGCACGGCGGCGAGGTACAGATTGAGATTCTGTTCGGCGATGTCCGGCAGGCCAAATTTGAAACGAATCATTTCACCCTGCTCAGTGGTACGGAACCGCCCGGCCACCGAACCCGGCGGTTGCGACAGAATCGCCGCGTGAGCCGGACCGCCGCCACGCCCCACGGTGCCTCCGCGGCCATGGAACAACAGCAGTTCGACTTGCTGTTCGCGACAAATGTCCACCAGCCGTTCCTGGGCTCGATACTGTGCCCAGGCCGCCGCTGTCGTGCCGGCATCCTTGGCCGAATCGGAATAGCCGATCATCACCTCCTGAGGCCCTTGCAGCCGCGAGCGATAGCCCGGCAGCAGCAACAATTGCTCGATCACCGGCCCGGCGTTGTCCAGGTCGGCCAGGGTCTCGAACAGCGGCACCACCCGCATAGGTCGCAACACGCCGGCCTCTTTCAACAAGAGCTGCACCGCGAGCACATCGGAAGCGGCGCCCGCCATCGAGATCACGTACGAGCCCAGGGACGCCGCCGGCGCCGCCGCCACTTCCCGGCACGTGGCCAGGACTTCCGCCGTATCGGCCGACGGTTTGAAATGTGCGGGCAGCAGCGGACGCCGGTTGTTCAGCTCCTCCAGCAGAAAGCTGATGCGCTGCTCCTCGCTCCAGTCCTCATAGCGGCCCAGGCCCAGGTAGTCAGTGATTTCAGTCATGGCTGCGCTGTGGCGCGTGGAGTCCTGGCGTACATCGAGGCGCACCAGGAACAACCCGAACGTCACCGCCCGGCGCAAGCAGTCGAGCAGCGGCCCGTCGGCGATCACGCCCATACCGCACTCGTGCAGGGACTGGTAGCAAAGCTCCAGCGGGTCCAGCAGTTCGCGGTTGTTCTGCAACACATCGGCAGAGGCTGGGGTGGTGACTTTCAGGGACGCGTGCGCCCAATTGCGCGTGGCGCGCAGGCGTTCACGCAATTGCTTGAGCACGGCACGGTAGGGTTCAGCGCTATCACCGGCCTGGGCGCGCAAAGCCTCGCTGGCTTTTTGCATGGACAGCTCAGCCGCCAGGTGATCAACGTCGCGCAGGTACAGATCTGCCGCCATCCACCGCGCCAGCAACAGCACTTCGCGGGTTACCGCAGCGGTGACATTGGGGTTGCCATCCCGGTCGCCGCCCATCCACGAGGCAAAGCGGATCGGTGCAGCCTCCAGCGGCAGGCGCAAGCCGGTGGCGGCATGCAGGGCCTGATCGGCCTTGCGCAGGTAGTTGGGAATGGCTTGCCACAGCGAATGTTCGATCACCGCAAAGCCCCACTTGGCCTCGTCCACCGGGGTCGGCCGGGTGCGGCGTATTTCTTCGGTATGCCAGGCTTCGGCGATCAGCCGTTGCAGACGCTCGTGGATCTGCGCACGCTCGGCGCTGGTGAGATCGCGGTGGTCCTGGGCCGCCAGTTGCGCGGCGATGGCATCGTATTTCTGGATCAGCGTGCGCCGGGCCACTTCCGTGGGGTGGGCGGTGAGCACCAGCTCGATTTCCAGCCGTCCCAATTGCCGCGCCAGGGACTCGGCGCCATGGCCCTCGGCCCGCAATCGAGCAAGCAGTTCGGGCAACACCCGCGCCTCGAACGGTGCCGGTTTGGACTCTTCGCGTCGGTGGATAAGTTGATACTGCTCGGCGATGTTGGCCAGGTTGAGGAACTGATTGAACGCCCGCGCCACCGGCAGCAGTTCGTCCTCGCCCAACTGATTGAGGCTGGCGCTCAGTTCGGCGTCCATGGAGCCGCGTCGATCGGCCTTGGCACCCTTGCGGATCTGCTCGATCTTGTCGAGAAACCTGTCCCCGTACTGTTCGCGGATGGTGTTGCCCAGCAGCTCGCCGAGCAGGTGAACATCCTCGCGCAAGCGTGCATCGATATCGGTCATCAGCAGTTCTCCAGCAAAAGGTCCGGACAGCTCTTGGGTTAGACGTTTTACAGAGAGTGCCGACGCAAGACGTTTATGACAAGCGACGAGGGGACATTAAACCTTGTCGGACAAAGCTAGTCTTAACAGTAAGCCACACAACGGCTTGTCACTCTGCGCGCCTGCCATCCGCGGGCTATTGAGGCCATCATGAAAATCCGTGAGCTCGCCCAACACTGGGAAGAAAACGCCAAGGGTTGCCTGACCCAGACCGGCTACACCATTCACCTGGACGTGGAGGCCGCCGCACGACTGGCGGCGATCTGCGAGATGTATCCCAAGCGCCAACCCGAGGAACTGCTCGGCGAATTGATCGGGGCGGCGCTGGAAGAACTGGAAGCCAGCTTCCCTTACATCAAGGGCTCGCAAGTGGTGGCCACCGATGAAGAGGGTGACCCGCTCTACGAAGACGTTGGCCCGACACCGCGTTTTCTCGCTCTGTCGCGGCGTCATCTGCATCAACTCTCCTCGCAGAACGACAAGTCCAAGCACTAATTTTCTTTAGGAGCGGGGCTGCGATCTTTCCCAGACGCCAGGTCAAAAGATCGCAACCTTCGCCAGTTCCTACACGCGTCCCCCACAAAAAACGCACGCCTCCTACGCCGGGAATACCGCTACGCGCCTTGAAAGTTCAGCTTTTCTGGCGCTGACCAATCAGTCAGCAAAACTTTTGGCGATTGGCCATCCTCGCTGAACTTTTGAAAAACGCCTCAGGTCACACCGAGTAACCATACTGGAACGGTCGTTTAAATAAACGCGCCCCGGCGCCAGCGCCGAAACAGACGTCCCGGCTTCGGTCCCAGCATGGATCTGTAGTTTTTTCAGGAGTTTTCCAATGGAGTTGAAGCCTATGAATACCTGCACTGCCAAACCCTCATCCACTGGCCTGCGCGGCCTGAAGTTGGCTGCCCTGGCGATCGGTAGCAGCTTCATCCTCGCCGGTTGCGCCGGCAACCCGCCCTCGGAGCAGTACGCGGTGACCCAATCGGCGGTCAACAGCGCCGTCAGCGCCGGCGGTACCGAATTCGCCGCCGTGGAAATGAAGTCGGCCCAGGACAAGCTCAAGCAGGCCGAGATCGCGATGCACGACAAGAACTACGAAGAAGCCAAGCGTCTGGCCGAGCAGGCCGAGTGGGACGCCCGCGTCGCTGAGCGCAAGGCCCAGGCCGCCAAGGCCGAACAGGCTCTCAAGGACTCCCAGAAAGGGGTTCAGGAACTGCGTCAGGAAGGCATGAACAAGCTTCAGTAAGCCGTTCACGCCGCGACGTACTTCTCATTGATAAAAGGACGACAGACTATGATGCACAAACACTTGATGATCCCCGCCCTGCTGGCCGCCTGCGTCTCGCTGGCCGCGTGTTCCACAGATCCGAACGCTAATCTGGAACAGGCCCGTACCAACTACAACGGTCTGCAGGCTGACCCGGCGGCGACCAAGGTTGCGGCTCTGGAAACCAAGGACGCCGCCGACTTCCTGGCCAAAGCCGAAAAGGCTTACATGGACAAGGAAGATGAAGCCAAGGTCGACCAGTTGGCCTATCTGACCAACCAGCGCGTGGAGGTGGCCAAGCAGACCATCGCCCTGCGCACCGCCGAAGCCGAGCTGAAAAACGCCGGTGATGAACGCGCCCGCGCATTGCTCGAGGCCCGTAACGCGCAGATCAAGCAACTGCAAGACAGCCTCAACGCCAAGCAGACCGAACGCGGCACGCTGGTGACCTTCGGTGACGTGCTATTCGCCACCAACAAGTCCGAGCTGCGTTCCAGCGGCCTGGTCAACGTGAACAAACTGGCCCAGTTCCTCCAGGAAAATCCGGACCGTAAGGTGATTGTCGAAGGCTACACCGACAGCACCGGTTCGGACTCCTACAACCAGTCGCTGTCCGAGCGCCGCGCCAGCTCCGTGCGTATGGCACTGGTGAAAATGGGCGTCGACCCGGCGCGCATCGTGACCCAGGGTTACGGCAAGGAATTCCCGGTAGCGGACAACACCAGCGTCTCGGGCCGTGCGATGAACCGTCGGGTCGAGGTGACCATCTCCAACGACAACCAGCCAGTCGCCCCGCGCTCGACCATGAGCGCCAACTGATCGGCTGACTGCAAGCAAAAGCCCCGCCTGACGTGATCAGGCGGGGCTTTTTCATGGCCAACACATTTCCCTTGTGGGAGCGAGCCTGCTCGCGATAGCGGTGGGTCAGTCAATGCAGTTGCAACTGGTCCACCGCTATCGCGAGCAGGCTCGCTCCCACAGGGAAATTGAGGCTGGGTTATGGCTCAAGCTTCTGCGGCGTCTCCTGCCCCATGCAGCGCACCGCACGCTTCTTCTCATTGATCAGCACGCCGGTCAGGCCTTTCTGTTCGGTGTCGAACAGCACCAGTACGCCATCGATGCACTGGGCAACTTGCGGAGCCGGTTCCAGGGCGACTTTGTAGTCTTCGCCCGGCACGGTCTTGAGCATGGTGAACTCGTTGAGCAGCAACGCATCCTCGGGCTTGGCGAAGTGCAGGTAGCCGTAGTACCAGAGCACCGCGACGGTGCCGAGGATGCTGCAGATACCGGTGATGATCAGGGGGATGGCGTTACGTTCTTCGCTCATTGCGGGCTCTCTGAAGATTCAACGGATGATTTCGGATAATTCGGGATCTCGCCCAGGCGGCGCAGGCCGTCGAAGTGCCAGGGGTCGTCGAGATAGCGCAGCATCACCGTTCGCCAGACCGGGTCGGCGAATGTCTGCACATGCCCACCGCGAGTCAGTTGCAGGACCCGGGGCGGCGGCGCAGCTTGATACAGACGGATGCCGTTGGAAAGAGGCACGATGGGGTCATCGATGCTGTGGTAGATCAATTTCGGTACGCCCTTCAATTGCGCCACCGAACCGATTGCACTGTCACCGTCGGGCACCAGCCAGGACAGCGGCACCTGCAATGCCCAGGTCAGCCATGAAGTACTCAGGGCGAAACGCCCTACGTCGCGATAACTGGCGGGCACGCCATCGAGCACCAAGGCCTTGAGTTGCGGCTGACGCTCGGGATGATCGGCCAGGTAATGCACCGCCAGCGCGCCGCCCAGGCTCTGGCCGAGCAGCACCAGTGGCTTGTCTTGAACCTGTGGCGCCTGGTCGAGCCATTTGAACGCTGCGTCGATGTCCTGATAGATCGCCGGCAGGCTCGGCTCGCCTTCGGACCGGCCGTAACCGCGGTAATCCACCATCAATACCTGGTAACCCTGCTCGGGCAACCACCAGCTCCCCCCCAGATGCCAGGCCAGGTTGCCGCCGTTGCCGTGCAAGTGCAGTACCGTGCCCTTGACCTCCACCCCTTGTTTGACCGGCAGCCACCAGCCGTGGAGCCTGACACCGTCGGCGGTGGTCAGGGTGACGTCGCGGTAGTCGAGCTTGGCCCGTTCCGGGGTAAAGGGCAGGCCGCGTTCGGGGTAGAACAGCAGGGAACTGCAACCGCTCAGGGTCAGCAGCAGGCATAAGATGCCGAGGGTTCGCATCCGGTGAAACCTCGCAAAAAATAAATGAAACACCGTCCCCTGTGGGAGCGAGCCTGCTCGCGATTGCGGTAGAACGGTCAACATCAATGTTGACTGGAACATCGCAATCGCGAGCAGGCTCGCTCCCACATTTTCAACCACATTGTATTCAGAGGATATTGGAATAATCCGCTTCGATCCGGTCCAGGCTCAGGTGGTTGAGGAAGTTGGAGAAACACATCCAGGCCGACAGCGCGTTCATGTCGCGGAACTGTTCCGGCAGGTATTTGGGCGGCACGACCAAGCCTTCGTCCACGAGTTGGCGCATCGTGCGCATGTCTTCAAGGGTGGTTTTACCGCAGAACAGCAGCGGCACCTGCTCCAGCTTGCCTTTGCGTACGGCCAGCTGAATGTAGTTGTAAACCATGATGAAGCCCTTGAGGTAGGACAAGTCTTTGGTGAATGGCAGACCGGTTGGCACCGAACCACGGAAAACCCGGCTGGCGTTGCCGTAGCTTTCGCCCATCTCAAAGCCCTGCTCACGGAAGAACTCGTATATCTGCAGAAAGTCCGCCCCCTCCTCCACCATGTGAATGGCCCGGGTGCGATTGGTCAGCTTGCGCAGGCGACTTGGGTAAGAGGCGAAGGTGATGATCTCCATCAGAATCGCCAGGCCTTCCTGGGTCACCGTGGACGAGGGTGGCCCCTTGGACAGGAAGGTGCAGATCGGCTGATTCAGGCCGTTGAGGGTGGTGCCGACGTGCACCAGACCTTCATGGACTTCCAGGGCCCGAACGTCACGGTCGTTGAACATCGCATCAGTGCGAATCTTGATGTAATCGGCGCCAGCCGCCGCATCGGCCACGATCCCGTCGGACTCGAACACCCGGATGGTTTCCTCGGCCTCGCCAAAGACCCGGTTGAGGCGATGCTGCAGCAGGCTGACAGCGTCCTGGGCGGTCAGAATCTTCGGCTCGTCCTTCAGGTCGCCACGGCCATCAATGTTGTTCAGGTAATCGGACAGCATCAAGCCCAGGTCAGCCAGGGTCGGGTCGCCGGCATGGAACGCATCGGAAGCGGCCCCGTACAACTCCTGGGAGATCAGCCCGAAATCCTCGGTGCCGCGTGCTTCGAGCATGCGCACCACCATGCGGTATTCCTTGCACATGCGACGCATGATCTGGCCGACCGGGTTGAACTGCCCGAGCTGACGGGTGATGTCACGTTCGATGTTCTGGAATTCCAGCTTCACTTTGCTGGAATCGAACGACAGGGGCCGGTTGAGGTAATAGTCGCGGTCCACGGCGGGCATTTCCTTGCCCTTGGCCTTGAGGAAACCCTTGCGGATGCTTTCGTCCCACTTTACTGCGTCGAGAATGCGAATCGGCGTTTGCGCCAGCACAATGCGATCGGACAAGGTGCGTATCGTCTGCTGGTAATCGTCCACCCGGAACTCCTGTGAAAAAACGTCCGCTTGTTGCAATTATTGGGATTTGACCAGCCGCTGGTAGCGCACGGCCTCCGAGAACACATCGGAGTTGGCCGGGTCGTCGAGGTAACGGAAAACCGTACCCATGTCGCTGTCCACCAGCACGCCGTCACCTTCTTCGCTCTGGTTCGGCTGGCCACTGAGGATCTTCTGGCTGATGGCCTGGTTGATCTGATCCATATCCAGGTTGTAGATCACCAGTTCCTGCTTGTCGGTCAGTTCAAAACCGGCGATCACGAAATGCCCTCCATAGCGGGCCGGCACCTTGGCCGACAGATACCAACGGCTGCCGTGACGGGAGACGGTCACCGGGATGGCTTCGCGCTCCAGAGGCCTGGCCCTGAAGTAGGTGACGGCTTGATAACGGCGCGGGCCCACTTCGACCAACTCCAGATTGAGCGGCTCGCCCCAGGCGTTGGTACTGGTCCAGTGGCCGACCAGCCCTTGGGGCGCGGCTTCGCTGTCGGGCAACGGCGCCTTGAAGGACACCAGGCAGCCACTGAGCAGCAGCAACGACACGGCCATTACAACGGCACGCCAGGCTTTCATTTGAACTCCCTATGGCATACGGCGCCTAGTCTTTGTGAGGAGCCTTTGTGGCGAGGGAGCTTGCTCCCGCTTGAGTGCGCAGCGCTCACAAAAGGGGCCGCTACGCAGCCCAGCGGGAGCAAGCTCCCTCGCCACATGTGGTGCTCCTGAAAAACTAAACCGACGCCAATACCAGATGCATGTAGCGGGTCAGGATGCCGAGCATTTCTTCTGCCGCTACCGGCTCGGCGCCATTGAGCAAGCCTTGATATTCCATCCGTCCGATAATCGCCGTCAACACTTTGGCATCCTGCTGGGGTTCACGCGAGCCCAAAACCTGGAAAAACTGACAAGTGCCGTGCAACAGGATCTGCTGGTGAGAGCGCACCAGCTCCGCCAGGCGCGGGTTGAGCAGCGCTTCCTGACGAAAAGCCTGTTCCGCCATCAGGTATTCGCGCCGGCTGTGCAATTGATGCTGCACGTAGTCGGCAGTCATCCGGGCGATGTCGTCCGCCAGCTGCGAGCGGGATTCGGCGCTGCCGTCTCCGTAGGCAACCATCTCCCGCAGCAGGCCTTCATTGTTGGTCCACAACTTGGCCATGAACGCCGCGCTGCGCTCCACGTACTGGGCGAAGGTATCGGTCAACAGGTCATCGATGTCCTTGAAATAATAAGTCGTGGCCGACAGCGGCACACCCGCTTCGGCGGCCACGGCGCGGTGGCGTACCGCCCGCACACCATCACGCACCACAATGCGCATGGCCGCATCGAGAATCTCCTGGCGACGCTGTTCACTGCCCTGCCGGCTGGCCTTGCGACCCTGGTACTGAACACTTTCAGCGACAGCAGTGGCGACGCCCGCCGCACCTTCTGGAGCCATTACACGATTCACGACAGGTCTTTCCTCGCTATTTCAAAATTAACCAATTGATACGTTTGTACCAGACAGGCAATAAAAAGCCGCCTGTTCGAGGCGGCTTTTTAATTGAAACACTTACGCTTGGGGCCGCATGTGCGGGAAAAGAATGACATCCCGGATCGACGGTGAGTTGGTCAGCAACATCACCAGGCGATCGATGCCGATGCCTTCGCCGGCCGTCGGCGGCATGCCGTACTCAAGGGCGCGAACGAAGTCGGCATCGTAGTGCATGGCCTCGTCGTCGCCGGCGTCCTTGTCGGCCACCTGGGCCATGAAACGCTCTGCCTGATCTTCTGCGTCGTTGAGCTCGGAGTAGGCGTTGGCGATTTCGCGACCACCGATGAACAGCTCGAAACGGTCGGTCACGCTTGGGTTCTCGTCATTGCGACGGGCCAGCGGCGACACTTCGAACGGGTACTGGGTGATGAAATGCGGCTGCTCCAGCTTGTGCTCGACCAACTCTTCGAAAATCATCACTTGCAGCTTGCCCAGACCCTCGAAGCCGAGCACCTTGGCGCCGGCCTTCTTGGCGATGGCGCGGGCCTTTTCGATGTCCTGCAGGTCGGCCGCGGTGATGTCCGGGTTGTACTTGAGGATCGAGTCGAACACCGACAGGCGCACGAACGGTTCGCCGAAATGGAACACCTTGTCGCCGTACGGCACGTCGGTGGTCCCGAGCACCAGCTGCGCCAGTTCGCGGAACAGCTCCTCGGTCAGGTCCATGTTGTCTTCGTAGTCGGCGTAGGCCTGGTAGAACTCGAGCATGGTGAACTCGGGGTTGTGCCGGGTCGAAACGCCTTCGTTACGGAAGTTGCGGTTGATCTCGAAGACTTTCTCGAAGCCACCCACCACCAGGCGCTTGAGGTACAGCTCCGGCGCGATACGCAGGAACATTTCCATGTCCAGGGCGTTGTGGTGGGTTTCGAACGGCTTGGCCGCCGCACCGCCGGGGATGGTCTGCAGCATCGGCGTTTCGACTTCAAGGAAGTCACGCTTCATCAGGAAGCTGCGGATGTGGGCGATGACCTGCGAGCGCACGCGGAAGGTCTGGCGCACGTCTTCGTTGACGATCAGGTCGACGTAACGCTGACGATAGCGTTGCTCGGTGTCGGTCAGGCCGTGGTGTTTGTCCGGCAGCGGGCGCAGGGACTTGGTCAGCAGGCGCACGCTGGTCATTTCGACGTACAGGTCGCCCTTGCCGGAACGAGCCAGGGTGCCTTCGGCGGCAATGATGTCGCCCAGGTCCCAGGTCTTGACGGCGGCCAGGGTTTCTTCCGGCAGGGTCTTGCGGTTGACGTAGACCTGGATGCGCCCGGTCATGTCCTGGATCACCATGAACGAACCACGGTTGAGCATGATACGACCGGCCACCTTGACTGGAATCGCCGCCTCGGCCAGCTCTTCCTTGGTCTTGTCCGCATACTGCTTCTGCAAGACGTCGCAGTAGGCGTCGCGGCGGAAGTCGTTGGGGAAGGCCTGGCCCTTGGCGCGCTCGGCAGCAAGCTTTTCCTTGCGCAGGGCGATCAGGGAGTTTTCTTCCTGTTGCAGGGCTTGCGGGTCGAGTTCTAGGTCGCTCATGTCTTTAAAGATTCCATCACAGGTTCGTTGCCCCCGGCCCCGGGCCGGAGTTTGCGGCCAGGCCTCGCTCCTGGGTGGAAGCGCGCCTGCCCGCCGCATGGGTGTCGCGTTACAGCCCTTGTTTGAGGCTGGCGATCAGGTATTCGTCGATGTCGCCGTCGAGCACCTTGTCACAGTCGCTGCGTTCGATGCTGGTGCGCAGGTCCTTGATCCGCGAGGCGTCAAGTACATACGAACGGATCTGGTGACCCCAGCCGATGTCCGACTTGGTGTCTTCCAGGGCCTGGGACGCCGCGTTGCGCTTCTGCACTTCCTGCTCGTACAAACGGGCCCGCAGCATTTTCATCGCGGTGTCTTTGTTCGCGTGCTGGGAGCGTTCGTTCTGGCAACTGACCACGGTGTTGGTCGGTACGTGGGTAATCCGTACGGCCGAGTCGGTGGTGTTAACGTGCTGGCCACCGGCCCCGGAGGAACGGTAGGTGTCGATGCGCAGGTCCGACGGGTTGATGTCGATTTCGATGTTGTCATCGATTTCCGGCGAAACGAACACCGCCGAGAACGACGTGTGACGACGGTTACCGGAGTCGAACGGACTTTTGCGCACCAGGCGATGGACGCCGATCTCGGTGCGCAGCCAGCCAAAGGCGTATTCGCCCTTGATGTGCACGGTGGCACCCTTGATTCCGGCGACTTCACCGGCCGACAGTTCCATGATGGTCGCGTCGAAGCCGCGTTTGTCGGCCCAGCGCAGGTACATGCGCAGCAGAATGTTGGCCCAGTCCTGGGCTTCGGTGCCGCCGGAACCGGCCTGGATGTCCAGGTAGGCGTTGTTGGCATCCATCTCACCACTGAACATGCGCCGGAATTCCAGCTTGGCCAACGCCTCCTCGAGGCGTGTCAGCTCGGCGACGACATCGCCGACGGCACCTTCATCGTTTTCTTCGACAGCCATGTCCAACAGGTCGCGGCAGTCGGCCAGGCCGCTGGACATTTCATCCAGGGTCTCGACGATCTGCGCCAGCGCAGCGCGCTCGCGGCCCAGTTCCTGGGCGTACGACGGGTTGTTCCAGACATTCGGATCTTCAAGCTCGCGATTGACTTCGGTCAGACGCTCATGCTTTTGATCGTAGTCAAAGATACCCCCGAATAGTTTCGGAGCGCTCGGACAGGTCCTTGATGGTGTTCAGGATCGGGTTGATTTCCATGGCGGGCAGCACTCGTTGGCGAACTTTTGAAAGCCGGCGAGTATAACGTAATCAAGCGCCAGCGGCAGCCCGCCTGGCGGCTTTAGGGACACCAATTCTTGTGGCGAGGGAGCTTGCTCCCGCTGGGCTGCGCAGCAGCCCTAAAAAACACAGCTCAGTCAACCTGACTCACTGAGCTATCTGGTTTCGGGGCCGCTACGCGCCCCAGCGGGAGCAAGCTCCCTCGCCACAAGAACTCTCCAGCCGGCCGGACGCACTACTCGATACCCACCCGATTACGCCCATTGTGCTTGGCCGTGTACAGCCCTTTGTCCGCCGCCGAAATCAGCTGGCGGCAATCGCCACCTTGCTGTGGCGTGAAGGTCGAGACGCCAACGCTGACAGTCAGGTTCGCCCCCTCATGAGGCGTGATGTGGGGGATGTTCAGGGCAACGACGCTCTGGCGCAGCTTTTCGGCCATCAACCGCGCGCCGCCAGCCGAGGTGCTGGGCAAGACCAGGGCGAACTCCTCGCCGCCGTAACGGGCCGGCAGGTCGGACGGACGACTGCACGCATCACGGATCGCCGTGGCGACCTTGCGCAGGGCTTCGTCCCCCTCCAGGTGGCCGAAATTGTCGTTGAAGGACTTGAAGTAATCCACGTCGATCATCAACAGCGAGAGCTGGGACTGGTCCCGCAGCGCCCTTCTCCACTCCAGCTCCAGGTATTCATCGAAGTGCCGGCGGTTGGACAGCCCGGTCAGACCGTCGGAATTCATCAGCCGTTGCAGCACCAGATTGGTGTCGAGCAGTTGCTGCTGGCTGACCCGCAGGGCGCGATAGGCCGCATCGCGTTGCAGCAGCATCATGTAGGACCGCGAGTGGTAGCGAATGCGCGCCACCAGTTCGATGTTGTCCGGCAACTTGACCAGGTAATCGTTGGCCCCGGCGGCGAACGCCGCGCTTTTGACCAGCGGGTCCTCCTTGGTGGACAGGACAATGATCGGAATATCCCGGGTCGCCGGATGGTTACGGTATTCGCGCACCAGGCTC
Source organism: Pseudomonas sp. P105 (assembly GCF_032614175.1). Lineage (NCBI taxonomy): Bacteria > Pseudomonadati > Pseudomonadota > Gammaproteobacteria > Pseudomonadales > Pseudomonadaceae > Pseudomonas > Pseudomonas sp. P105. Next base: position 1,196,503 of record NZ_CP126693.1, on the reverse strand, counting down.
AAGCCATCAAGACCGGGCATCACCAGGTCCTGGAGGATCACCGTTGGCTTGATGCGGACCGCATGGGCGATGGCCTGGTGTGGGTCGGCGCAGAAGTGAACGTCGATGTTCTCTTCATTGGCCAGCCCGCGCCGCACCGCCTCGCCGATCATCGCCTGGTCGTCGACGAGCAAGACCATGGCCGCGTTCTCGTCACGCTTGAAATCGTCGAGCTGTAAATCACTCATGGGAACTCACCTGAATACGGCTGGTGGACAAGGCTGCCGGGGTTCTTCATTGGGTAAAAATCTCCACTAACCGTGGCGCTATGTGGTCCAGCGCTAGAATCTGCGCAGCCGCGTCGATGGCCGCGGCCGCTTTGGGCATGCCGTACACCGCGCTGCTCTGCTGGTCCTGGGCGATGGTCATATAGCCCTGCTGGCGCATGAGTTTAAGCCCTTGGGCACCGTCGCGGCCCATGCCAGTGAGCAAAACGCCTACCGCGTCACCGCTCCAGAAGTGGGCGACGCTCTCGAAAAACACGTCGATGGACGGCCGGTAGATCTCGTTGACCGGCTCGGCGGTGTAGGCCAGGGTGCCGTTTTTCAATAGGCGCAGATGGTGGTTGGTGCCGGCCAGCAGCACCGTACCGCTTTGCGGCGGCTCACCGTGTCGGGCCAGGCGCACCTGGTGGCCTGACGCACTGCTCAGCCATTGGGCCATGCCCGCAGCAAACACCTCGTCCACATGCTGGACCAGCACAATGGCCGGGGCGAAATGACGGGGCAGGCCCTTGAGCAGGATCTCCAGCGCGGCCGGCCCACCCGCCGACGACCCGATGGCAATCAGGCTATTGCGTGACACCGACATCCGCTGCGCAGCCGGTGCAGCACGCTCACGGTGATTGCGCTCACCGATCAGCCAACCGATGTTGGTGATCTTGCGCAGCAGCGGTGCCGCCGCATCCGCGGGGTTGCCCACCCCCAAGGTAGGGGTATCAACCACATCCAGCGCGCCATGCCCCATGGCTTCGAACACCCGGTGAACATTCTGCTGGCTGTCACCGGTGACAATCACAATGGCGCACGGGGTTTCGGCCATGATCCGCCGGGTCGCCTCCACGCCATCCATGATGGGCATGAGCAGGTCCATCAGAATCAGGTCCGGGGTGTATTCGGCGCAACGCTGAACCGCCTCGGCACCGTTGGCGGCTACCCAGACCAATTGGTGCGCCGGCTCGAAAGCCAGGGCACGGCGCAGGGCTTCGACCGCCAGGGGCATGTCATTGACGATGGCGATCTTCAAGCGCGTGCTCCTCCGATCAACTCGACGACGGCATCGAGCAAGGCGTCGTCATGGAAACTGGCCTTGGCTAGATAATAGTCAGCGCCGGCATCCAGGCCACGGCGACGATCTTCTTCACGATCCTTGTAAGACACCACCATCACCGGCAGCGACTGCAGACGGTTATCGCGCCGCAACAGCGACACCAACTCGATGCCGTCCATGCGCGGCATGTCGATGTCGGTGATCAGCAGGTCGAAATCCTCCGCTCGCAGCGCGTTCCAGCCGTCCATGCCGTCCACGGCCACCGCCACGTCATACCCACGATTGAGCAACAGCTTGCGTTGCAGCTCGCGCACGGTCAGGGAGTCGTCCACCACCAGGATCCGCTTGCGCGGTGTCTGCGTCTGGTCCTGGCGGGCGATGCGTTCCAGGCGCCCGGTGTCGAGCAACTTGTCCACCGAGCGCAGCAGGTCTTCGACATCGACGATCAGCACCACCGAACCATCGTCCAGCAAAGCCCCGGCGGAGATGTCCTGGATCTTGCCCAGGCGTTCGTCCAGGGGCAGGACCACCAGCGTGCGCTCGCCGATGAACCGTTCGACCGCCACGCCGTAGATGGCCTCGCGCTCACGGATCACCACGACCTTGAGCGCCTGGCTGCTGTTCTGTGATGCCGGACGATTGAGCAACTGACTGGCGGCGACCAGCCCGACATGCCGCCCTTCGTGCCAGAAGTGCTGGCGCCCTTCGACCTGCACAATGTCCTCAGGAGCGAGATCGCACATGCGCTCGATGTGAGCCAGGGGAAAGGCGTAGGCTTCACCGCCGACTTCCACCACCAGGCTGCGCACCACTGAGAGCGTCAGCGGCACCTCAAGATGGAAGCGGCTGCCCTCGCCCGCTGTCTGCTCCAGCACCACCGCGCCGCGCAACTGCCGGACCATATGCTGGACGGCGTCCAGGCCGACGCCGCGCCCGGACACTTCAGTGACGGTGTCGCGCAGGCTGAAGCCGGGCAGGAACAGGAACGTCAGCAGTTCCTCTTCGCTCAAATTGGCTGCGGTCTGCTCAGGGGAAAGCCCTCGTTCGACGACGCTGCGCCGCACCCGTTCCAGGTCCACACCGGCGCCGTCGTCCGCCAGTTCCAGCACCAGCAGGCCAGCCTGATGGGAGGCGCGCAAGCGGATCAGGCCTTCGGCGGGCTTGCCGGCCAGCACCCGTTGCTCCGGAGATTCGATGCCATGGTCCACGGCGTTGCGCAGCAGATGGGTCAGCGGCGCTTCGAGTCTTTCCAGCACGTCGCGGTCGACCTGGGTTTTATCGCCCTCAATTTCCAGGCGCACCTGCTTGCCCAGGCTGCGCCCCAGGTCACGGACCATCCGGGCCTGGCCGGAGAGCACATCGGCAAACGGTCGCATGCGACAGGCCAGCGCCGTGTCGTACAACACCTGTGCTCGCTGACCCGCCTGCCAGGCGAACTCGTCCATCTCCGCGGTTTTCTGCGCCAACAGTTGCTGGGTTTCGGCCAGCAAACGGCGGGCGTCGTTGAGCGCTTCCTCGGCCTGCAAGCTCAACGCGTGTTCCTTGAGGTGCACATTCAGCTCTTCCAAGGCCCGCAAGCCGTTGCTCTGCTGGCGCTTGAGCCGTTGCATCGTCGCCAGCCAGGGCTTGAGGCGCTGGGTTTCCACCAAGGATTTACTGGACAGGTCCAACAGGCTATTGAGGCGCTCGGCGGTGACCCGCAAGACCCGCTCGCCCCCTTCGGTGACCCGCTTACCCTTGGGCAGCGGTTCCGTTGCCGCGAGCGGTTCTGCCTCGGCCGGCTCAACGCGAAAAGCCTCCGCTTGCATCTCGATTCGCGGCGACACGACAGGCGTCTGCGCAGCGGCAGGATCGAGCAGTTGCCCCATCAACGCCACATACGCATCGACGTCCTGGGCTCCGACGCTGTTGCCTGGCGTGGCAATTCGCGTCAACAGGTCGGTGCCTTGCAGCAAGGCGTCGATGTGCTCGGCGCGCAGGACCAGGCGGCGCTCCTGGGCGCTGACCAGGCAATCCTCCATGACATGGGCCACGCTGACCCCGGCGTTCACTCCAACGATCCGCGCCGCGCCCTTGAGGGAATGGGCCGCGCGCATGCACGATTCAAGATAATCGGCCTGGGTCGGGTCGCGTTCCAGGGCCAGCAGGCCGGCGCTGAGCACCTGAGTCTGGGCTTCGGCTTCCAGGCTGAACAACTCCAGCAACGAGGCGTCACGCATTTGATCAGGGGTCATGACAGGCTCCGGGTCATGGCGGACAACAACTGTTCTTCGTCCAGCCAGCGCAGGCTGCGGCCCTTGAACTTCAATACGCCACGGGTGTACTTGGCCGCCGATTGCGAGGCCGCGCCCAGGACGCGTTCATCGATGGCGTGAATGCCGTCCACCTCGTCCACCGGCACCACCACCGGACCGCCCTGGGCCGCGACGATCAACATGCGCGGCATGACCCGCGCGCCGACCACCACTGCCCCGCCGGGTTCCAGGTCCAACAGTTCCACCAGCGACAGGCAGGCCACCAAGGCCCCGCGCACATTCGCCACGCCCAACAAGGCCCGCGAGCGCTGGTGGGGCAGCGAGTGAATCGGCTGCAACGGCGCCACTTCCACCAGACTGCGGGTGGTCAGGCCCAGCCACTCTTCGCCCAGTCGGAACATCAACAGCGATCGTGTGACGATATCGGTGTCCAGCGGCGCGTGGGCCAGATCCCGGTCGTCGTGCTGCAAGGTGTAGCGATCGAGCAAACGGGTGGCAGCCGCCGAATACACCGCGCAGTTGCGGCAGTGAATATGCTCGGCCAGCAACGGACAGGATTTATCGCCATGCACCCCGATGCGATTCCAGCAATCGTCGATGGCCTGGGCATCGTCATGGGTCAGATTGTCATTAGCCGAACCACTCATTGTTTACGCTCACTGTCAGCCATGCGCCCGTTGCGAGCGGCGCGGTCCTGCAATCGACGGGCACCGGCCGCGTCTCCCTGGGAAGCCAGCAACGCCGCCAGATGCACCAGGGCCTCGGCGTGTTGCGGTTCAAGATAGAGCGCCTTGCGATAAAAACCCTGGGCCTCAAGCGCGCTACCGGCCATGTCACTGAGCAGCCCCAGCCAGTAGAACACTTGGGCCGCCGGCGCATGATTGCGCAGGTACTGCTGGCAGGTCGCACGGGCTTCGGCGCTTTTGCCAGCATTGGCCAGCGCCGCGATATTGGCCAGTAAGGTAGTGGCGTCGCTGTTTTTCGGCTCAGTGATCGGAGCCACGCTTGCTGCGAACGGCCGGGGCCGGACCACCGGTGGAATGACTCGAGGCGCGACCTGGCCAAGCGGCAGCGGAGTCGACATCAACGCGGGCACTGGCTGTGGCTGCGGGGCACCTTGGCGACTGAAAGCGAACGACTGGGCAATCCCGATTGAACGCATGCCCAACCGCCCCAGCAAACTGCCCTCGGCGGGGCCGATAAACAGCACGCCGTCCTGGTGGGTCAGGCGCTTGAGCACCTCGAACACCTGCTGCTGGGTCGGCTGGTCGAAATAGATCAGCAGATTGCGGCAGAACACAAAATCGTAAGGGACCTCGTTCACCAGCAAGGTCGGATCCAGCAGGTTGCCCACTTGCAGACGCACCTGTTCACTCACCCGCTCGCTGAGGCGATACCCCTCTGCCTCGGCGCTGAAATATCGCTCGCGAAAGCCGAGGTCGGCGCCACGGAACGAGTTCCTGCCGTAAAGCGCTTGCCTGGCACGTTCTATCGACAGCGGACTGACGTCCAGCGCGTCCACCTTGAACTGATGCGGTCCCAGGCCCGCGTCGAGCAACGCCATGGCAATGGAGTAAGGCTCTTCGCCAGTGGAGCAGGGCAAGCTGAGGATGCGCAGCGCACGCAGGTGCTTGATCTCGGCCAGACGCTTGATGGCCAGCCTGGCGAGGGTGGCGAAGGACTCGGGATAACGGAAGAACCAGGTCTCCGGGACAATCACCGCTTCGATCAGCGCCTGTTGCTCCTGGGCAGAATGTTGCAGGCATTGCCAGTACTCATCTGCCGTACGCCCAGGCACGGCAATGATGCGCTGGCGCACGGCCCGCTCGATGATGGCGGTGCCGACGGAGGTGACATCCAGGCCGATGCGCACCTTGAGAAAATCGAAAAACCGCTGGTCGCTGTTCATGCCCGTCCCTCGAGGTCATCGAAGTTCAAGGGCGGCGTGGGAAACAGCACGGCACGGACCGACTCGTCGAGCAGGTCATTGACCCGCACCCATTGCAACAGGCCTTGCGCGTCTTCGCGCACCGGGCCCAGGTACGGCGCCTGTGGGTTATCCAAGCCATAAGGTCGGAAATCCGCCGGATCGCAACGCAAGGTGTCGGTGGCCTGTTCCAGAATCAGCCCCAGAACCTGCCCCGCCTGCTGCGCGTCGGGTCGGTAATGCACCAGCACCAGTCTCGTACTGGTACGCGTCTGGGCGCTCTGACCGAAGGTCAGCGTGCACAGATCGATCACGGGCACCACCGCGCCGCGCCAGGCAAACACCCCCGCCACCCAGGACGGTGCCTGGGCAATCGGTTTGAGGGGCAAGCGCGGCAGCACTTCCACCACATCGATGGCTTGCAGGGCGTAGCGTTCGTTGCCGATGCAAAACACCAGGAACAACGACTGACGGGCCGCCGACACGGCGCCACGTCTGGCCTCGAACTCGCTCATCAGACTTTGAAACGCGAGACGCCACTGCGCAGCCCCACGGCCACCTGGCTCAGTTCATCGATGGCAGAACTGGCCTGGCGCAGGGACTCCACCGTCTGACTGCTGGCATCGCCCAATTGCACCAGGGCATGGTTGATCTGCTCGGCGCCGGTGGCCTGGGCCTGCATACCTTCATTGACCATCAACACCCGCGGCGCCAGCGCCTGTACCTGATGGATGATCTGCGACAGTTGCTCGCCGACCTGCTGCACCTCGGCCATGCCACGGCGCACTTCTTCGGAAAACTTGTCCATGCCCATCACTCCAGCGGATACGGCGGACTGGATCTCGCGCACCATCTGCTCGATGTCGTAGGTCGCCACGGCTGTCTGATCCGCCAGGCGCCGAACCTCAGTGGCGACCACGGCAAAACCGCGGCCATACTCTCCCGCCTTCTCGGCCTCGATGGCGGCATTGAGGGACAACAGGTTGGTCTGGTCGGCCACCTTGACGATGGTCACCACCACCTGGTTGATGTTGCCGGCCTTCTCGTTGAGGATCGCCAGCTTCGCGTTCACCAGATCCGCCGCGCCCATCACCGAGTGCATGGTTTCTTCCATGCGTGCCAGGCCTTGCTGGCCGGAACCGGCCGCCACCGAGGCCTGGTCGGCGGCGCTGGAAACTTCGGTCATGGTGCGCACCAGATCACGGGACGTGGCGGCAATTTCCCGAGAGGTCGCGCCGATCTCCGTAGTGGTAGCGGCGGTTTCGGTGGCCGTGGCCTGTTGCTCGCGGGAGGTGGCGGCGATCTCGGTGACCGAGGTGGTGACCTGCACCGAAGAGCGCTGGGCCTGGGACACCAGCGATGTCAGCTCGGCCATCATGTCGTTGAAGCCGGTTTCCACCGCACCGAACTCGTCTTTACGCGCAAGGTTCAGGCGCCCGCTCAGGTCGCCGCTGCGCATGATGCCGAGGATTTCCACAATGCGGTTCATCGGCGCCATGATCGCGCGCATCAACAACAGGCCACAGAGCATGGCAATGAGCACCGCCACGAGAAACGACAGCCCCATGGCAACTTCAGCGGCGGTTACCGACTGGCTGATGGTCAGGGCGGCTTTTTCCGCCAGCTCCCGGTTGCGTTCGATGATCTGGTTCAAATGCCCGCGACCGTCGAGCCATGCCGGCGTCAGCTCCTTCTCCAGCGCCAGCTGTGCCCCTTCGAAATCCTTGCGTTCATACAGGTCCAGAACCTTCGCCAGGGCCTTGTTGAAGTCCTGATGATTGACCTCGAATTCGTCGAAGGAGACTTGATCGGCAGGGTCCTGGATCAGCTTTTGATAGTGCTGGATTTCCTCGCGCAGATGCTGCTCGTAGCCCTGGTAGAGGGCCTTGTCCTCGGCAGTGATTTCCCGCTGGCCCGAGAGGCCGACGATCTGCTGGGTCTTGACGTAGCTGTCGACCCAGCCACCGCGAATCATGGAACTGTAATACACCCCCGGCACCGCGTAGACGCGTACTTTTTCTTCGCTGGCCTCGATCCTCAATAACCGCGAATACGTGACGACCACCATCAGCAGCATGATGGCGATGATCACCGCAAAACTCGCCAGGATGCGTTGGCGCAACGTCCAGTTCTTCACAGTACAACCTCGGGCATTTTGAAATGCTGGGGAGTATAGCCGAGGGCGACGTTGCGGCTGTATGGCGGTGAGGAAGGAGTTTGGTGATTCGCTCAGCTGTTCAAACAGCTCAAGCCAGGCATCAATGTGGCAGTCGATGCAAAAGTTCTATGGGAGCGAACCTGCTCGCGATTGCGGTGCATCAGTCAATAATAGTGTCGACTGACATACCGCTATCGCGAGCAGGTTCGCTCCCACAAGAGGTGATGTTTACCCAGGGGTCAGGCCTGACTCAAAGAGACGCCTGACGTACCTGCTTCTCCAGCTCAGTCTTCAACCCCGGCTCCAGTTTGAGCTGGCGCGCCAGTTCATCGAGGTAGGATTTCTCCATGAAGTTTTCCTCATCCACCAGCATCACACTGGCGATGTACATCTCGGCGGCCATTTCCGGCGTGCTGGCGGCCCGGGCGACGTCGGCGGGGTCCAGGGGTTTGTTGAGCTCGGCGTGCAGCCAGTGTTGCAGCTCCTGATCGTTGTCGAGCTTGGTGAACTCGCCTTCGATCAACTGCTTTTCACGCTCGTCGACATGGCCATCGGCCTTGGCCGCCGCCACCAGGGCCGTGAGGATCGCCTGGCTGTGCTGCTCGACCTGGGCCGGGGGAAGACGATCCAGCGTCTGCGGTTCAGTTTTCGGCGCACTGCCCTGCTGGGCTTGCCAATTGCCATAGGCCTTGTAGGCGATCACGCCCAATGCCGCCAGACCACCATAGGTCAGGGCCTTGCCGCCAAACTGGCGAGCCTTCTTGTTGCCCAGCAACAGGCCCATGGCTCCGGCGGCCAGCGCCCCGCCACCCGCGCCGGAGAGCATCCCGCCCAAATTGCCAGCACCACCGCCGAGCAAACCACCCAGGCCTCCGGATGACTTGCCTTGGGAGCCGCCAGCCTTGTTCTGCAACATTTCCTGACCGGACTTGAGAAGCTGATCGAGCAATCCACGGGTGTTCATTTGCTGCCTCCACGCATTCGGGTAACCGGATCATTAAGGCAATCAGCCTAGTTCGAAAGTGCCCGAGTCTGTCGGTGAGAGTGCTTCGAGATGTTGCTTGCCAATTTTCCTGTGGCTGCGGCGAACCCGATAAAACGATATAGACTCGAATCAACTGAAAAACCGCAGCAAAAACAGCTTTGACGAGGGCTTGGACATGCAAACCAAACTGCTGATCAATGGTCACCTGGTGAACGGCGACGGGCCCGGCCAGGCCGTGTTCAACCCCGCGCTGGGCCGGGTGCTGGTGGAAATCAACGAAGCCAGCGAAGCTCAGGTCGATGCCGCCGTGCGCGCGGCCGACAGTGCCTTCCAAAGCTGGTCCCAGGTATCGCCCAAGGACCGCTCCCTGCTCCTGCTCAAGCTGGCCGACACCATCGAAGCCCACGGCGAAGAACTGGCCAGGCTCGAATCGGACAATTGCGGCAAACCTTTGAACGCCGTGCTGAACGACGAGATCCCGGCAATTGCCGACGTGTTCCGTTTCTTTGCCGGCGCCAGCCGTTGCATGAGCGGCTCGGCGGGTGGCGAATACCTGCCGGGGCACACGTCGATGATCCGCCGCGATCCGGTGGGCGTGATCGCCTCCATCGCGCCGTGGAATTACCCGTTGATGATGGTCGCCTGGAAAATCGCCCCAGCCCTGGCCGCCGGTAACACCGTAGTGCTCAAACCCTCGGAGCAGACCCCGCTGACGGCGTTGCGGCTGGCGGAACTGGCGTCGGAAATTTTCCCCGCGGGTGTACTCAACGTGCTGTTCGGTCGTGGTCAGACGGTCGGGCAACCGTTGGTCACTCACGCAAAGGTGCGCATGGTTTCGCTGACCGGCTCCATCGCCACAGGCGCGAACATCATTTCCAGCACCGCCGACAGCGTCAAACGCACCCACATGGAACTGGGCGGCAAGGCCCCGGTGATCATTTTCGACGATGCCGACATTGACGCAGCCGTGGAAGGCATCCGCACCTTCGGTTTCTACAATGCCGGCCAGGACTGCACCGCTGCCTGCCGCATTTACGCCCAACAAGGCATCTACGACAGGTTCATCGAGAAACTCGGTGCGGCGGTGGCCAGCATCAAGTACGGCCTGCAAACCGCCCCGGACACCGAGATGGGTCCGCTGATCACAGCCCAGCACCGCGACCGCGTGGCCGGCTTTGTCGAACGGGCCATCGCCCAGTCGCATATTCGCCTGATTACCGGTGGCAAGGCCGTGGACGGCAACGGATTCTTCTTTGAACCAACGGTATTGGCCGACGCCCAGCAGGACGACGAAATCGTGCGCCGCGAGGTTTTTGGGCCGGTGGTGTCCGTCACACCGTTCATCGACGAAGCGCAGGTGCTGGCCTGGGCCAACGACTCGGACTACGGCCTGGCGTCTTCAGTCTGGACCGCCGACATCGGCCGCGCCCATCGCTTGGCGGCACGCCTGCAATATGGCTGCACCTGGGTGAACACCCACTTCATGCTCGTCAGCGAAATGCCCCATGGCGGTCAGAAACGTTCCGGTTATGGCAAGGACATGTCGATGTATGGACTGGAGGACTACACAGTAGTGCGGCATGTGATGTTCAAGCATTGAACCAAAGAACGACTACCACGGCCGGACGGCAGAGTCTGGTCGTGGCGGTTCAAGTGTCATGACGGCACTACCAACGCCACTGAGGGAAAATAACTTCGGTAGCGTTTGGCATCACGAGTGAGCAAAGGCAGGCCATTCACAGCCGCATGGGCACCGATAAAAAAATCGGCCAGCACGTTATTTTTTCCGCCTCCTACTGGCTGATGTGAAACCAGAAAGATGGATAAAGGCGCAATCCGAGCTCTCTACGAGCAGATCCGCACTCATTCAAAACCTCGAAACACTGCGCATCGCATCCATCAGGCAACGCATGGCGATCCGGTCGTTTTCCGACAGTTCGCGATAGCGTTCCACCAGTCTTAGTTCGTCCATGCTGAGCGGCCGGGTCCGGCGCGCGCTCGTCAAGCATGGAAGGATCCCCAGCAATTGGGTGATGCCCTGTATTTTTGTCATTGATCCTTGTCCTTCTGTACGTCGAATTGACCGATAGCACCTGCTGAATCCGCGGGTTCAACCTCTATCACGCTAAAGGATAGGGAGGATTCACACCGTGAACAGGGAGTTTTAGAGTAATTAGTCAAAAAATGCAGAGTTACCCGTTAAAAAAGGAAATATCTGTAAGGAAATTTAACTAAACCACGCTTTCCTCTCTCTCCCGTGCCACGTATCCCCTATGATTTTGCGCCTCGGTGAACCGATCCAGCTCTCAGGCATCTGTTCTAACGTCCGTCGCGTTTGGCCAAAGGCATGTCCGAACTTCTTTACCAGTCTCTGTTGCCAGGAAAGGCTCGGGATTGTTTCCAGAAAGGTTGTATTTATGCACCGCAGGAATCTGCTCAAGGCGTCCATGGCTTTCGCTGCCTACACCGGGCTTTCGGCCTCAGGGCTTATGGCTGCACGCGCCTGGGCTGCTGACCGGACCGCCGACGGCGAGGCCCGTCCTTTCGATTTCAATGGGTTGAAAGAACAGGCCCGGGAACTGGCCAAGAGCCGTTACGTCGACACCAAGCAAGTTTTGCCGCCGACACTGGCGATGATGTCCCCGTTGCAATTCAACGCCATCCGCTACGACGCCAACCACTCGCTGTGGAATGAGCTGGACGGTCAGCTGGATGTGCAGTTTTTCCACGTCGGCATGGGCTTCAAGCAACCGGTGCGCATGTACAGTGTCGATGCCAAGACCCGCATGGCCCGTGAAGTGCACTTCCGCCCGGAGTTGTTCAACTATGAGAAAACCACGGTCAACACTTCGCAGTTGACCGGTGACCTGGGCTTCTCAGGGTTCAGGGTGTTCAAGGCGCCGGAGCTGGACCGGCACGATATCGTTTCGTTTCTGGGGGCCAGTTATTTCCGCGCCGTGGACAACACCGGCCAGTACGGATTGTCGGCCCGGGGCCTGGCCATCGACACTTACGCCAAGAAGCGTGAGGAATTCCCGGACTTCACCAAGTTCTGGTTCGAAATCCCGGACAAGAACAGTACCCGTTTCGTGGTCTACGCCCTGCTCGACTCGCCCAGCGCCACCGGCGCCTATCGTTTTGACATCGATTGTCAGCCCACCCGCGTCGTGATGGAAATCGATGCGCACATCAATGCCCGTACCGCCATCGAGCAATTGGGCATCGCGCCGATGACCAGCATGTTCAGCTGCGGCACCGTTGAGCGGCGCATGTGCGACACCATCCACCCGCAAATTCACGATTCCGACCGGCTGGCGATGTGGCGCGGCAATGGCGAGTGGGTTTGTCGCCCGCTGAACAACCCCGCCACCCTGCAGTTCAACGCCTTCGCCGACAACAACCCCAAAGGCTTCGGCCTGGTGCAGACCGATCACGACTTCGCCAGCTACCAGGACACCGTGGACTGGTACAGCAAGCGCCCGAGTCTGTGGGTCGAACCGACAACGGCCTGGGGCGAAGGCTCGGTCGATCTGCTGGAAATTCCTACGACCGGTGAAACCCTGGACAACATCGTCGCCTTCTGGACGCCGAAGAAGCCGGTCGCTGCCGGTGAATCGCTGAACTACGGCTACAAGCTCTATTGGAGCGCCTTGCCACCGGTGAGCACCGAGCTGGCCCAGGTCAACGCGACCCGTTCAGGCATGGGCGGCTTCATCGAAGGCTGGGCACCGGGCGAGCACTACCCCACCGTCTGGGCCCGACGTTTTGCCGTGGACTTCAACGGCGGCGGCCTCGATCAGCTCCCCCCTGGCACCGGTATCGAACCGGTAGTGACCTGCTCCCACGGCGAGGTGAAGGACTTCAACGTGCTGGTGCTCGATGCGATCAAGGGTTACCGCATCACCTTCGACTGGTACCCGACCGACGATCGCGTGGACCCGGTGGAGATGCGCCTGTTCCTGCGCACCAATGACCGGACCTTGAGCGAGACCTGGCTGTACCAGTACTTCCCGCCGGCGCCGGATAAGCGTAAATACCCTTGATCCTTGCGCGTCAGGGATGACGCCATCGCGAGCAGGCTCGCTCCCACAGGGTAGGGTGTGGATCACAAATTCTGTGAACAACACCAATCCACTGTGGGAGCGAGCCTGCTCGCGATGAGGCACGTACAGACGCCGTACCATCCAGCCCAATAAACAAAAGCCCCGGCCAAAACGACCGGGGCTTTTTGTTTCAAGCTAACCCTTAATCGCGCAAATCCGACTCATGAATCGGCTGGTCCCGATGCGTGGCTCTCTGATACTGCGCCGGCCACGTGGCCTTGCGGCCCCCCAGGTCATCATCGGCATGCAACGCCCAGTACGGATCACGCAACAGTTCGCGGGCCAGGAAAATGATGTCGGCCTGGCAGGTCCGCAAGATGTGCTCGGCCTGGGCCGGTTCGGTAATCATGCCGACAGTGCCGGTGGCGATTTCCGACTCCTTGCGCACCCGTTCGGCAAAGCGCGTCTGATACCCCGGACCGGTGGGAATTTCCGCATTCACAGCGGTGCCGCCCGATGACACATCGATCAGGTCCACCCCCAGCGCCCTGAATCGCCGCGCCAGCTCCACGGTTTCATCCGGGTTCCAGCCATCCTCGACCCAGTCGGTGGCCGATACGCGCACGAACACCGGCAATTCCTCAGGCCATACCGCCCGGACCGCTTCGGTCACTTGCAGCACCAGCCGGATGCGATTCTCGAACGAGCCGCCGTATTGATCGCGCCGCTGATTGCTCAAGGGAGACAGGAATTGATGCAGCAGATAGCCGTGGGCTGCGTGGACTTCCACGACTTTGAACCCGGCCTTCAGGCTACGTTTGGCCGCCTCCACGAACGCCTGGATGACACCGGCGATCTGCCCCTCGTCCAGTTGGATCGGCTGGGTGTGCTGCGGATCGAAGGCAATCGGCGACGGGCCGACCGGGACCCAGCCGCCCTCCTCCGGTTTTACGCTGCCATGCTTGCCGAGCCAGGGTCGCCAGGTGCTGGCCTTGCGTCCGGCGTGGGCCAGTTGAATGCCGGGCACGGCCCCTTGGGCGGTGATGAAGCGGGTGATGCGTTGCAGGGGGCCGATCTGTTCATCGTTCCACAACCCCAGGTCCTGATCAGTAATGCGACCGTCGGCAGTGACGGCAGTGGCTTCGGTGAACACCAGGCCGGCACCGCCCACGGCGCGGCTGCCGAGGTGTACCAGGTGCCAGTCATTGGCCAGGCCATCGGCGCTCGAATACTGGCACATCGGCGACACCGCGATGCGATTGGGCAGGGTCAATTGACGAAGGGTATAGGGTTCCAGCAGCAGACTCATGGGGCACCTCTCGAATCAGTGGGCAGGCTCCAGGGTTCTGTTTGAAAAGTCGACGAGTGACAAAAGGTGCAACACCCGCCCCCGCGGGCAAAGAAATCCGACAAGACGTCACAAGGGCTATCAAGCAGTGCTTAGAGCCTAGTCGACAACCTGGGAGGCGGGAGGGTTCAGAACTTAAAAATCGACGGTGTGACGCAATGGTGTACCCCTGTGGCGAGGGAGCTTGCTCCCGCTGGGCTGCGAAGCAGCCCCGGCATTGCAGCCATCACATCGCAAGGGGACGCTGGCGCGTCCAGCGGGAGCAAGCTCCCTCGCCACAGAGTACGAACGCAAGATGGCGGCGTGTCTACCGCGGTTCGATATGGGCAATCATCAACTGCACCGTTTCCTGGCCGCGAAACTCGTTGAGGTCGAGTTTGTAGGCCAGTTCCACCCAGCGCACGGTGGGGTTTGGCCAGATATCGCGGTCGATGCCGAAGGCGATACCGTCGAGTTTCACCGAGCCGCATTCGCTCTTGAGGACGACCTTGAGGTGCCGTTCGCCCACCACGCGCTGCTCGACCAACTGGAACACACCGTGAAACATCGGCTCCGGGAAATGCTGCCCCCAGGGCCCGGCGTGACGCAGCGCCCGAGCCAGCTCCAGGTGAAACTCTTCCACCGCCAGGGTGCCGTCCGACAACAGGCGTCCGGTCAGGTCTTCTTCGCGCAATTGGCGGCGCACTTCAGCGTCGAACGCCTCGGCGAACAGTGGAAAATTCTCTTGCGCCAACGTCAGGCCCGCCGCCATGGCGTGGCCGCCATACTTGCTGATCAGCGTTGGATGTTGCGCCGCCACCACACTCAGGGCATCACGAATATGAAAACCCGGCACCGAGCGCCCCGAGCCCTTGAGCAGGCCGTCTCCGGCATCGGCAAAAGCAATGGTCGGGCGGAAATACCGCTCCTTCATCCGCGAGGCGAGGATCCCGATAACGCCCTGGTGCCACTGAGGATCGAACAGACATAGACCGAACGGCATGGACTCCACCGGCAAGTCCTTGAGCTGGGCCAGCGCTTCACGCTGCATGCCCTGTTCGATGGATTTGCGATCCTGGTTCATGCCGTCCAGTTGCGCCGCCATCTCCCGCGCCAAGGCCGGATCGTCAGTGAGCAGGCATTCGATGCCCAGGCTCATGTCGTCCAGACGCCCGGCTGCGTTCAGGCGCGGGCCGAGGATAAATCCGAGGTCCGTGGAAGTGATACGAGAATGATCGCGCCTGGCCACTTCCAGGATCGCCTTGATGCCGGGTCGGGCGCGCCCTGCACGAATGCGTTCCAGGCCCTGATGCACCAGGATCCGGTTGTTGGCGTCCAGAGGCACCACATCCGCCACGCTGCCCAGTGCCACCAGATCCAGCAGTTCGCCGATGTTTGGCTGGGGGCTGCTGGCATACCGGCCCAGGCTGCGCAGACGCGCCCGCAAGGCCATCAGCACATAAAAGATCACACCGACACCGGCCAATGCCTTGCTCGGGAACTCACAGCCCGGCTGGTTCGGGTTGACGATGGCATCCGCCGCCGGCAGTTCGAGGCCCGGCAAATGGTGGTCGGTAACCAGCACCTTGAGCCCCGCCGCTTTCGCTGCTGCCACACCTTCGACACTGGAAATGCCGTTGTCCACGGTGATCAGCAACTGCGGCTCACGGGTCAGGGCGACCTCGACAATTTCCGGGGTCAGTCCGTAGCCATACTCGAAGCGATTGGGTACCAGATAATCGACATGGGCCGCACCGAGCAAACGCAGGCCCAACATGCCCACCGTGCTGGCTGTCGCCCCGTCGGCATCGAAGTCGCCGACGATCAGGATGCGCTGGCGCTGCTCCAGCGCCACCACCAACAGATCCACGGCCGCGTCGATACCCTTGAGTTGCTGATAAGGAATCAAGCGCGCCAGGCTCTTGTCCAGTTCAGCCTCGGACTGCACGCCACGGGCCGCATACAGGCGCGTCAACAGGGGTGGCAAGTCACCGAGGAATGGCAGGGTGTCGGGTAGCTGGCGGGGTTCTATGCGCATGGGGTGACAAAGTTTTCTCTGGAAATCGTGAAGGTTGTGGCAAGGAAAGCTTGGGTGGGAGTGGGCTTGCTCGCGAAAGCGGCGGCACATTCAACATCAATGCAAACTGATCTGCCGCCTTCGCGAGCAAGCCCGCTCCCACAATGGCTCACTCAATACCGGGTCAATGGCTCAGCCTCGCTCACCCAGCAACCATTGCAACTGGACTTCATGCTGGCCGCGATCATCGGTCACGAAAATCGTCCCCTCGCTGATCATCACATCCCACTTGATCACGCGGGGCATGTCCTTAGCGAGCGTCTCCAGCACTTCCTGGGGCACGGCGGCGATGTTGACGTTCTTGAGGTTCTTTACCGCCGGGATCACCTTGCCTTCCCAGACTCGCAGGCTGCCGTAGGCCAGCAGGCTGGTGCGTTCAGTGCGGCGTGAGCACCAGGTCAGGCGGTCGGCGTCGGGCTGGCCCACTTCGATCCAGTGCAGCACACGGTCATCCAGGCTTTTTTCCCACAGCGCAGGTTCATCGACATCCGACAGACCTCGGCCAAATGCCAGCAGCTCGTTGTACCAGAAAGCGTAGGCCAACAGGCGCACGGTCATGCGTTCTTCGGTTTCCGAAGGATGACGGGCGATGGTCTGCTTCACGTTCTCGTACACACTGCGGTCGAGGTCGGTGAGGTTCAGTTCAAACTTATAGGTCGTGGACGGCTGGGCCATGAACGGGCTTCTTGATACGAGGAAAGGCGGCAAGTCTAACCGATGAGGCGGGCATTCCACGAATTGCCGACCATCAACCTGCGGCGACTGACGCCGGCCTATGATAAAACGCTCTTTCGTTCTGCCTTTGTTCTACAGGATCCGTCATGTCGCTTACTGCCAAACCCCTTGCGGGCGTCAAAGTCATCGAACTCGGCACCTTGATCGCCGGACCTTTTGCCTCGCGGATCTGCGGTGAATTCGGTGCCGAAGTGATCAAGGTCGAATCGCCCGATGGCGGCGACCCGTTACGTAAATGGCGCAAGCTGTATGAAGGCACGTCCTTGTGGTGGTTCGTCCAGGCGCGGAACAAGAAATCCCTGACCCTGAACCTCAAGCACCCCGAAGGTCTGGCGATTCTGAAAAAGCTGATCGGCGAAGCCGACATCCTGATCGAGAATTTTCGCCCCGGCGTGTTGGAAAAGCTCGGCCTGGGTTGGGAAGTCCTACATGCGCTGAACCCGAAACTGGTCATGGTGCGGCTCTCGGGCTTCGGTCAGACCGGTCCGATGAAAGATCAGCCCGGGTTTGGCGCAGTGGGCGAGTCCATGGGCGGCCTGCGTTACATCACCGGGTTCGAAGACCGGCCACCGGTGCGCACCGGCATATCCATCGGCGATTCGATTGCCGCCCTCTGGGGCGTGATTGGCGCACTGATGGCGCTGCGTCATCGCGAGGTCAACGGCGGAACCGGGCAAGTGGTGGATGTGGCGCTGTACGAGGCGATTTTCGCCATGATGGAAAGCATGGTGCCGGAGTTCGATGTGTTCGGTTTCATCCGTGAGCGCACCGGCAACATCATGCCCGGCATCACCCCGTCGTCGATCCACACCAGTGCTGATGGCAAGCACGTGCAGATTGGCGCCAACGGCGACGCGATCTTCAAGCGCTTCATGCAGGTCATCGGTCGTGAGGATCTGGCCAATGACCCGCAACTGGCCAGCAATGACGGGCGCGACAGCCGCCGCGATGAGCTGTACGGGGTCATTGATCGCTGGGTCAATTCACTCCCGCTCGATACCGTTATCGAGCATTTGAACCAGGCGGGGGTGCCGGCCAGCCGGATTTTCAGCGCCGAAGATATGTTCAGCGATCCGCAGTTCCTGGCCCGGGAAATGTTTCTCCAGGCCAAGCTGCCGGACGGCAAGGCGTTCAAGATGCCGGGCATCGTCCCGAAACTCTCCGACACCCCGGGCAGCTCTGAATGGGTGGGACCGACGCTGGGTGAGCACAATGCCCAAGTGCTAGGCGAGCTTGGCTACGATGCACAGCAGATCGCCCAACTGCGCATCGACGGCGCCATTTGATGCGGTGAACGAAAGTCTGTGGCCACTGAAGATCAACTGTGGGAGCGAGCCTGCTCGCGATAGCGTCGGTTCAGTCGACTTGATATTGACTGACACACCGCAATCGCGAGCAGGCTCGCTCCCACAAGGGTTCGGCATCGCTCAGCGCCAGAGCACGCTAAAACCTTAAACGCCGGGCAAAAAGAAACCCCGAGAAGTGGGGAGACAACTCGGGGTTAAACGTGACCATTCAGGTCCGTACAACAAGCGACAAGCACCGGAGCACAATGCTTGATCTTGCTGGTAAAGGGTCTGACTCATCAGGACGTAGGAAGGTTCCCACGAAATAGTGTTCAATTCGGGAGAGCCATCACCTTGTCACGTGCCAGATTACGCAGCGCCGCGATCACACAGGGCTCAAGCCGGCCCTCGGCAATCAGCACGTCGCGGTGCAGGCCATCGACCACGTCCGTCAGTTGGCGTCTGTCGGTTAATTGCGCTTGGTTGAACATGCGTTCGACCATGATGGCCCCGGAGGCATTCTTCAGCGTTACCAGACACTCGCCCCTGGCGCCAGAGGGAGTCAGCGTCACCTGATACGGGCTCAAAGCCTCACCCAGCAATAGGCTGATACTTTCCATTCGCTCACCCTTCAATAGTCCGAAAACAACTGCGTATTCACAGTAAATGACCGTGGGCCGCAGCAGAAAGTTCGTTCGCATACCGAGCCGGTACACCTCGACGTCGTTCAACCGAGCATGCGCGTCCAATATGACAGGCAAACAACAGCTACCGCTTGAAGACATTTCCTCACGAGCAGCCTGCATCAAGCCAGCAATGGCTCAGCGCGGTTCCACCGGCGCCCGACATCGATCCAGCCTCCCAGCAAACCGCGCAACTGCCCATCGGCCCCATAAAAAGGCACCGACCAATGATAGATTTTGCGTAATCCACTCCTGAACATCAGTTGACGATCGACGAACCGGGACTGGCCGGTTCGCAGTTGCTCCATGACCTCTCCATGCAGCAGCTCGGCAGTCGCCGGCGGGAACACCGCGGAATCCGTCAGCCGGGTCCCCCGCAACTTTTCAAAGCGCGTCGCGAACTGCTCTTCGTAACTCTTGTTGCACATGATCAGGCGCCCTTCCAGGTCACGAATGAAGATCGGATCGGGGATGGCATCCATCAAGGCCCTCTGGAGCATCAACTGATCATTGAGGACAGCCTCGGCCTTGAGGCGCTGGTCGATTTGTGTCTGCAGGCGGCGGTTCCAGAGCAGGGACAGCAGAGCGAACAACACGACCACCGTCACACACCAATAACCCCAACGGGAAATCCGCAACCAGACCGATGGCGCCTGGCCAGGGGCGATACCGGCCATCCATTTGGAACGCAGCGCCCGCATTTCTTCGGCCGGAAAAGCTTCCAGCGCCTTGTTCAGAATACTCAGCAATGGGAGCAGATCCTGACGCACGGCCAGATAGTCCGGTTCCCACTTGCCCTCCAGACTTCTTCCTACGCGCAATTGTCCCGCCGGATAAAGGTGCACCCCGGTTTCGTTTTCAATGGTGGCGTGGGCCTCCCGGCTCTCCACCAGGGCCCTCGCTTCCCCGTAAGTCTTGACCGTGCGCAACTCGATGGCCGGGTAGTCGCGCCGGATCTGCGCCTCCAATGCATGCCGTGCCGGCAATGCCAGGATCTTGCCATTGAGCTGCTCCAGCGAATCGGGGACGGACTCCCCGTCGCGCCCGACGAATACCCAGCCGGAACCGCCAAAGGCGTGGCTGAAGCTCAGAAAATCCCTGCGTTCGTCGTTCATCGCCAGCGTGGTCGTCATGTCGGCCTCTGCGTTTTCCAGCATCGCCAGCAATTGTTCAGGGGAGAACGACTCCCGATGTACAAACTCAAGGCCTGTCATGCGCGCAATACGCTGGAGAATGTCGTTGTTCAGGCCGTTCCACTGCCCATGCTCATTCTTGAACAGGTACAACGGAAACTGCATCGAGGCCACGATGACCTGCGGGTTTTGCTCGATCCATTTCAATTCCTGCGGATCCAGCACCAACCGTTCGCCGGGGCCGAACGGTGGCGTTTCGTAGGTCGCCAACTGTGCGGCGTCCACCCCCAGTGCCCAATACACCAGGACCAGGCCCATCATCCAGCCCAGGGCTGGTTTGCGTCTGATAAAAAACAACATCTGCATATCCTTCGAGATTACTCGCCCGTCCCTCCAAGGGCGAAAACCCGATCAGTTTGGCATGCAGAAACAAGAAAGCCCGTCAGGAGACGGGCTTCAAAATGTGACAGGTTTCAGCGCTCAGAGAGGCTTGCCGCGGTTGCCATGCTGACTGACAAAGGCCTGCACGGCTTTCAAGTCATTGGGCAACACGGTGCAACGCTCATCTCGCTCAAACAAATCAGAAAGATGTGCAGGTAGTTCGAGCGCTTTTCCTACACCGGCCTTCTCCACCGCTTCCGGAAACTTGACCGGATGAGCAGTGCCCAGGATCACCATCGGAATGTCCAGACTGCGACGGCACTCACGAGCGGCTCTCACACCGATGGCCGTATGCGGATCGAGCAATTCCCCGCTCTGCTCGAACACCTCGGCAATGGTCTCGCAGGTTTGCGCATCATCCACCGCCAGAGAGTCAAACAGCTTGCGCGCTTCGGTCCAGCGCTCAGGCTCGACGCTGAAACCACCGCCCTGCCGGAAGCTGTCCATCAGGCCGGCAATTGCCGCGCCATTGCGACCGTGCAGGTCGAACAGCAAGCGCTCGAAGTTCGACGACACCATGATGTCCATGGACGGCGACAGCGTAGCGTGCAGGGTTTCCTTGACGTACTGGTTGCCGCTCATGAAGCGGTGCAGGATGTCGTTGCGGTTGGTGGCGACGATCAACTGGTTGATCGGCAGCCCCATGTTGCGCGCCAGATAACCGGCAAAGATATCGCCGAAGTTACCCGTAGGCACCGAGAACGATACCGAACGGGCCGGGCCGCCCAGTTGCAGGGCCGCGTGGAAGTAATAAACGATCTGGGCCATGATCCGCGCCCAGTTGATCGAGTTCACTGCGACCAGCCGCGTACCTTTGAGGAAGCTCTGGTCGGCAAAACTGGCCTTGACCATTTCCTGGCAGTCATCGAAGTTGCCTTCGATGGCGATGTTATGGATGTTATCGCCGAAAATCGTCGTCATCTGCCGACGCTGCACTTCCGAGACACGGTTGTGCGGGTGCAGGATGAAAATGTCGACGTTCTCGCAATGCTTGCAGCCTTCGATGGCGGCCGAACCGGTATCGCCGGAAGTGGCACCGACAATCACGACACGCTCGCCACGCTTTTGCAGCACGTAGTCCAGCAGACGACCGAGCAATTGCAGGGCGAAGTCCTTGAAAGCCAGGGTCGGGCCGTGGAACAGCTCCATCACCCATTCGTTACCGTTGAGCTGACGCAACGGCGCGATGGCGTTGTGGGAAAAGACGCCATAGGTCTCTTCCAGGATTTTCTTGAAATCGGCGTCCGGGATGCTGCCGGTGACAAACGGGCGCATGACCCGGAAGGCCAGCTCGTGATACGGCAAGCCGGCCCAGGAGGCGATCTCTTCCTGAGTGAAACGCGGCAGGTTTTCCGGCACATAGAGGCCGCCGTCCGTGGCCAGGCCGGCCAACAGGACATCTTCGAAATTCAGGGCCGGTGCCTGGCCGCGGGTGCTGATATAGCGCATGGGGGCAAACCTTTGGTTTGAGCTTCGAGCGTCAAGCTGCAAGCTACAAGTTAAAAGCAGCCGGGCTTTTATTTGTAGCTTGCAGCTCATGGCTTGCAGCTGTATTGATTTAACTTGCAGCTTTTAGCTTGGAGCTTGTAGCTGCTTCAATTCAAATGCTCGACGCGGATACGGACCACCGGCCCGACGACGCCCTGGAGAGCCTCCAACGCGGTGATCGCGTCGTTGATGCGCTGCTCGACCACTCGGTGGGTCAGCAGGATCATCGGCACCAGGCCATCGTGCTCCTCGACTTCCTTCTGCATGATCGACTCGATGTTGATGCCGCGCTCCGAAAGGATGCTCGCCACCTGAGCCAGTACCCCTGGGTGGTCCTTGGCCTGGATACGCAGGTAGTAGGCACTTTCGCATGCTTCGATCGGAAGAATCGGATGATCCGACAGCGAGTCCGGCTGGAAAGCCAGGTGCGGCACACGGTTCTCCGGGTCGGAGGTCATCGCACGCACCACATCCACCAGGTCGGCCACCACCGAGGAAGCGGTCGGTTCCATGCCGGCGCCAGCACCGTAGAACAGCGTGGAGCCCGCGGCGTCGCCGTTGACCATCACAGCGTTCATCACGCCGTTGACGTTGGCGATCAGGCGATCGGCCGGGATCAAGGTCGGGTGCACGCGCAGCTCAATGCCACTGGCCGTGCTACGGGCTACGCCCAGGTGTTTGATGCGGTAGCCCAAGGCTTCAGCGTAGTTCACGTCAGCGGTGGTCAGCTTGGTGATGCCTTCGGTGTAGGCCTTGTCGAATTGCAGCGGAATACCAAAGGCGATAGACGCCAGGATCGTCAGCTTGTGCGCCGCGTCGATGCCTTCCACGTCAAAGGTCGGATCGGCTTCTGCGTAACCCAGGGCCTGGGCCTCGGCGAGCACGTCTTCGAAGGTGCGACCCTTTTCGCGCATCTCGGTGAGAATGAAGTTCCCGGTGCCGTTGATGATCCCGGCGACCCAGTTGATGCGGTTGGCCGAAAGGCCTTCGCGGATCGCCTTGATCACCGGAATGCCACCGGCCACGGCGGCTTCGAACGCAACGATCACGCCCTTTTCCCGCGCCTTGGCGAAAATCTCATTACCGTGAACAGCGATAAGCGCCTTGTTCGCGGTGACCACATGCTTGCCATTCTCGATGGCCTTGAGTACCAGCTCGCGGGCAACGGTATAGCCGCCCATCAGCTCTATGACGATGTCGATCTCAGGGTTCGTGGCCACTTCGAAGACATCGTTGGTAATCGCAATACCGGTCGTCTGGAACTGAGGCTTTGGCGTGCGCATGGCAATTTGTGCCACTTCGATTCCACGCCCGGCACGACGAGCAATTTCCTCGGCGTTGCGCTGAAGTACGTTGAAGGTGCCGCCACCGACGGTACCTAACCCACAGATGCCTACTTTGACCGGATTCACTCTTGACTCCCCATGAAACGGCCGACGCAAGGTCGGCCGTGAAATACAGCCGCGCAGCAACGCGACTTTGTGTTTAACGGCCCGACGAAGGTTTTCGCCGAGCCGTGATCTTCATAAACGCACTGCCCATGATCATTTGGCACCAAGGGCCAGTTTGGCGACTTGTGGCGCCGGCTGGTAGCCCGGAATCACCTGGCCGTCCGCCAAAACGATGGCCGGCGTACCGTTCACACCGATGGACTGACCGAGGGCGAACTGCTTGGAAACCGGGTTTTCGCACTTGGCGGCCTTGATTTCCTTGCCATCGACCATCTTGTCCATGGCCGCTTTTTTGTCCTTGGAGCACCAGACCGCCTGCAACTGCTCATCACCCGGTGAACCCAGGCCCTGGCGCGGAAACGCCACATAGCGCACTTCGATGCCGCGCTTGTTCAGCTCCGGCACTTCGGCGTGCAGCTTGTGGCAATACGGGCAGGTGGTGTCGGTGAAAACGGTGATGTGGGACTTGGTTTCGCCGACCGCCGGGTAAACCACGGTTTCGGCAACAGGAATGCCGTTGATCAGCTTGGAAATGCCCTGGCGTTCGGTCTTCTCGGTGAGGTTGACCGGCTTGCCATCCTTGAGCTCGAACAGATTGCCCTGGACGATGTACTGACCGTCGGCGCTGGCGTAGAGCACGCGGCTGCCCTGGAGCTTGACTTCATACAGGCCGGACATGGGGCTGGCGGTGATGGTTTCGATCGGCACCTCCATCTGAAGGTTTTCCAGGCTCTTGCGGATAGCCTTGTCGGCCGCGTCGTCGGCGATGGCAACAGTACTGGCCAACGCAATGGCGGCGGCGGTGAACATCTGGATCAAACGCATGGGAGCTCCTGAGACGGACAAATGGGACGGGGAACGCCGACCGGCAGATTCGGGTTCCAACCGCCCACTGTGCAAACCGGCAAAGCCTACCACATAAGGCCCGCATGGCCGAATGCCGGTGATACAAGGCATATGGATGCCTTTTTTTTCTGTGTGCTGGCGTGGGTTCCCATATCTGGCGCTCACCACAACTCCCACATGGGCTATCGGGTACTCATCAATCCAGGGATCTTCATTCAGCCTCGGGGGTGATGCTTGGCGTGCAGATCCTGCAACCGCGCCCGAGCCACATGGGTGTAGATCTGAGTGGTGGACAGGTCGCTGTGGCCCAGCAGCATCTGCACCACACGCAAGTCGGCGCCGTGGTTGAGCAGGTGCGTGGCGAAGGCATGGCGCAAGGTGTGTGGGGACAGTGACTTGCCGATCCCGGCCACCTTGGCCTGGTGCTTGATGCGGTGCCAGAAGGTCTGGCGGGTCATCTGCTCGCCGCGCAGGCTGGGAAACAGCACGTCGCTGGGGCGCCCGCCCAGCAGTTCATGACGCGCATCGCGCATGTAGCGCTCGACCCAGACGATTGCCTCTTCGCCCATGGGCACCAGACGCTCCTTGCTGCCTTTGCCCATCACCCGCAGCACGCCTTGACGCAGGTTGACCTGCTCCAGCGTGAGACTGATCAGCTCGGTGACCCGCAGGCCGCATGCGTACAAAACCTCCAGCATGGCCCGGTCGCGCTGACCGATGGCTTCGCTGAGATCCGGCGCCGCCAGCAGCGCCTCTACATCAGCTTCAGACAGGGACTTGGGTAACGGTCGCCCCAGCTGCGGCATCTCCACGCGCAAGGTCGGATCCACCGCAATCAGCTTTTCCCGCAGTAAATAACGATAAAACCCACGCAAACCCGAGAGAAACCGTGCGGTCGAGCGCGGCTTGTAGTTCTGCTCCAGGCGCCACGCCAGGTGATCGAGGATCAACTCTCGCCCGGCATTGGCCAGCTCCAGGCCTTGTTCCTGCAACCAGCCATTGAACAGCGCCAAGTCGCTGCGATAGGCATCGCGGGTGTTGTCGGACAGCCCCTTCTCCAGCCATAGGGCGTCGAGAAACTGGTCTATCAGCGGGTGATCAATGGCTGGCATAAAAACTCATGAGGGATGCGTGCGTACGCGGCATCGAAATGGAAATGATGAGATGCAGGGTGCTCAAAGACCAAATCGCAGGCAACAAAAAAGCAGCCCGCAGGCTGCTTTTTTTGCATCGGAAGCTGGACTTAAGCCAGTTTTTCCTTGATGCGAGCTGCTTTACCGGACAGGTCACGCAGGTAGTACAGCTTGGCTTTACGTACGTCACCGCGACGCTTGACAGCCATGCTGTCGATTTGCGGGCTGTAGGTCTGGAAAGTACGCTCTACGCCAACACCGTTGGAGATTTTACGAACGGTGAATGCACTGTTTACGCCGCGGTTACGCTTGGCGATAACAACGCCTTCGAACGCTTGCAGACGCGAACGGTCGCCTTCCTTCACTTTCACCTGAACGACAATGGTGTCGCCCGGGGCAAAGGTAGGGATTTCTTTGGTCATCTGCTCTGCTTCGAGTGCAAGAATGATTTTGTTAGTCATGCTGTGCTCCTAAGGCAAGTCGTCGGACTTACCATCGATACGTTGTGAACTATCGTCCCGCTCGCGGATATATTCCTCGAGCAGCTTCTTCTCTTCTCCAGAAAGCGAGCGGCTTTCCAGAAGATCGGCGCGTCGTTCATAGGTCCGACCAAGGGACTGCTGTAAACGCCAACGCCGGATGTGCGCGTGGTTGCCACTTAGCAACACGTCGGGAACACGCTGATCCGCATACACCTCCGGTCGGGTGTAGTGCGGGCAATCCAGCAGACCATCCGTAAAGGAATCTTCCTCGGCGGAATCTGCATGCCCTAAAGCTCCAGGCAGCAGTCGTGTAACCGCATCGATCAGGACCATCGCCGGCAGCTCGCCGCCAGACAGTACATAGTCGCCAATCGACCACTCTTCATCGACATGAGCTTCAATAAAACGCTCGTCAATGCCTTCATAACGGCCGGCAATCAGGATCAATGCATCCGAATTTGCCAGCTCGCGTACCGCCGACTGAGTCAGCTGACGGCCTTGGGGCGACAGGTAAATCACCTTCGCGCCCTCCCCGGCTGCGGTTCTGGCCTGAACCAGAGCGTCTTCCAGGGGCTTGATCTTCATCACCATGCCCGGACCACCGCCAAACGGGCGATCGTCCACAGTGTGATGCCGATCCGTGGTGTAGTCCCGCGGATTCCAACAGGTAAGCTGCAACAGCTCCTGTTTCACCGCGCGGCTGGTTATGCCGTACTCGCTGATGGCGGAAAACATCTCGGGAAACAACGTGATGACTTCAACGCGCAAATTAGCCACGTTTAGAAATCCGCATCCCATTCCACCTTCATCTCGCCTGCTGCAAGGTCGACGGCCAACACGCATTGCTCGGTATAGGGCAACAGGCGTTCGCGATCATCCAGGCTGCCGACGCAAGGCTTGACCACCATGACATCGTTCGAACCGGTCTCGAGCAGGTGATCGATTTTCCCGAGCAATTGCCCGAGGTGGTCGATGACCTTCAGACCCACCAGCTGGTACCAGTAGTACTCGCCGTCGGTCAGTTCAGGGAACAGGTTGCGTGGCACGCAGATCTCAAAACCGGCCAGAAGACGCGCTTCTTCACGATCATCGAGATCCTTGAGCTTTGCGACCAGGAACTTGTCGTTCCCACGTCCGCTGACCAGCTCAACCTGTTTCACGCTACCTTCGCGCTTGAGCGTCCAGGTTTTGTAGTCCAACAGGTTTTTGATCGGATCAGTAAAGGAATACACCTTCACTTCGCCGCGAACGCCATGAACAGAATAGATTTTGCCGACAACGATCAAATCATCAGCATCTTTTGGCGTCGCGTTCATATTGCTCAGGCCGCAGCCTTAGCCGATTCCTTCAACAACTGAGCAACACGCTCAGAAGGTTGTGCACCAACGCTCAGCCAGTAGGCTACGCGCTCTTGGTTCACGGACAGACGAACTTCCTGACCACGGGCAACAGGGTTGAAGAAACCAACCTGCTCCTTGTGGGAACCGTCACGCGGGTTGCGGCTGTCGGTTACGGTCAGGTGGTAAAACGGGCGCTTTTTGGAGCCGCCAAGGGCAAGACGGATTGTTAGCATGTGAACATCGTTCCTGTAGTCGGTGCTGCAAATCTAAATGCACAGCGGGCATAGGTGCCCGAAAGGCCGCATATTCTAAGGAATATCCGGACTTTTGCAAATGTCTTTTTCCGGCGCCTGGCGCCATGCGATCAAGATTTGCCATAGAGCCGTCATGAAAAACGGCAGGTCAGCTCCCGTGCAGCACGGGTTTGCTGGAGATCCCCGCATCCGTGCGGGGCAACACCGGCATGACAGCCGGCGCAGATTCTTTACATTTTCGGCATGCCGCCGCCGGGCAACATACCGCCCATGCCGCGCATCATCTTGGCCATCCCGCCCTTGGCGGAGAATTTCTTCATCATCTTCTGCATCTGCTTGTGCTGCTTGATCAAGCGACCGATGTCCTGCACCTGGGTACCGGACCCCATGGCGATGCGGCGTTTGCGCGAACCGCTGATCAGCTCAGGGTCGCGGCGCTCGGCCGGGGTCATGGAGTTGATGATGGCTTCCATCTGCTTGAACTGCTTTTCAGCCGCGCCCTGGGCATTGCCCATCTGCGCCAGGTTCACGCCACCGATGCTCGGCAGTTTGTCCATGAGGCCGCCGAGGCCGCCCATGTTCTTCATTTGTTGCAGCTGATCGCGGAAGTCTTCGAGGTCGAAGCCCTTGCCCTTCTTCAGCTTCTTGGCCAGTTTGTCGGCCTTGTCCTTGTCGAGGGTCTGCTCGGCCTGCTCGATGAGGCTGAGCACGTCGCCCATGCCGAGGATCCGCGAGGCAATACGCTCGGGATGGAACGGCTCGAGCGCTTCGCTCTTCTCGCCCATACCGATGAACTTGATCGGCTTGCCAGTGATGGCACGGACCGACAGCGCGGCACCGCCACGGGCATCACCGTCGACCTTGGTCAGGATCACGCCGGTCAGCGGCAGCGCATCACCGAACGCCTTGGCGGTGTTGGCCGCGTCCTGGCCGGTCATGGCATCGACCACGAACAGGGTTTCCACCGGGTTGATCGCGGCATGCAAAGCCTTGATCTCGCCCATCATCTCTTCGTCGATGTGCAGGCGACCGGCGGTATCGACGATGACCACGTCGATGAATTTCAGTTTTGCTTCTTTAATAGCCGCCTGGGCGATGTCCACCGGCTTCTGGCTCAGGTCGGACGGGAAGAACGTCACGCCGATGTCGTTGGCCAGGGTTTCGAGCTGTTTGATCGCCGCCGGGCGATAGATGTCCGCGGACACCACCATCACCGACTTCTTCTTGCGCTCTTTAAGGAAGCGCGCCAGCTTGCCGGCCGTGGTGGTCTTGCCCGCGCCCTGCAGGCCGGCCATCAGCACCACCGCTGGCGGCACGGCGCTCAGGTTCAGGTCTTCGTTGGCAGCGCCCATCAGGCTTTCGAGTTCGGCCTGGACGATCTTCACGAACGCCTGGCCCGGCGTCAGGCTGCGCGACACCTCGGCGCCGACGGCGCGTTCCTTGACCGAATTGACGAAGTCCTTGACCACCGGCAGGGCGACGTCGGCTTCGAGCAACGCCATGCGCACTTCGCGCAGGGTGTCTTTGATGTTGTCCTCGGTCAGCTTCGCCTTGCCGGTAACATGGCGCAGCGTCTGCGAGAGACGGTCGGTTAGGTTTTCAAACATGCGCGATCCTTTCAGGCCCAGATAAGACCGGGATAATGGCGGCCCAGACCGTAAAAAATGTGCTCGGCGAGCCTGCGGCGTGGGCAGGTCGCGGATTATAGCGAAGACTGCGCCCGGCGCACACCTCGCCGTCAGTTGCGCTGGTCTTTCGTGCGATGGGGATTCTATGCCAAACTCAGCGCCTTTCGGGCCTGCCTAACAGGATTTATGCTCCCCTTGTCACCCAGTTTGCTTGCCTCCCTCGCCGCCGCTTGTCTTTACGCCGCTGCGACCTTCTATCAAGGCTCCCGCCTGGCCACCGGCGCCAAGGCGAACAAACGCCTGCTGGTCATGCTTGGCGTGCTGGCGGTGCTCGGCCACGCGGCCAGCCTTTATACCCACCTGATGACGCCCATTGGCCTGGGCCTGGACTTCTTCAACGCCGCCAGCCTCATTGCCGTGGCCGTGATCGCCCTGACGCTGCTGGCCTGTTCACGCATCCCGGTGGAAAACCTGCTGGTGCTGCTTTTCCCGCTGGGCCTGGCCACGGTGCTGCTGGCGCAATTCGCGCCGTCGGGCACGGTACAGATCATCGATGAAGAACCGGGCATCCTGGCCCACATCCTGCTTTCGATCCTCGCTTACGGCCTGTTCACCATCGCGGTGTTCCAGGCCTTGCTGCTGCTGGTGCAGGATCACCAGCTCAAGCACAAGCACCCTTCCGGGCTGATCCGCAACTTCCCGCCCTTGCAGACCATGGAAAGCCTGTTGTTCGGCTTCCTCTGGGCCGGCTGGACGCTGCTGTCGCTGTCGCTGATCTCTGGCTGGCTGTTCGTCGAAAACCTGTTCGCCCAGCACCTGGTGCACAAAACCCTGCTGGCGTGCCTGGCGTGGGTGGTGTTCAGCGTACTGCTGTGGGGCCGAAATCGTCTGGGCTGGCGCGGCCATAAAGCCATTCGCTGGACCCTGGCCGGTTTCTGCCTGCTGATGCTGGCGTACTTCGGCAGCAAGCTGGTTCGTGAATACATTCTGCATGTCTGACGGACGCCTCTGATGGATATGTTGCCCGTGGGCCCGCTGTTCGCTGTACTGGTCGTGCTGATCCTCTGGTCCGCCCTGTTCACGGCCATCGAAGCCGCCCAGCAGCACTTGCTGGCCCAACGCAAGGCTTCACGCGCCGGTGACAAACCGCTGGCCAAGCTGAGTTTCCCCCGGGACAGTCTGATTCTGTGCAATACCCTCTGCCGCGCCCTCGCGGTGGTGATCGGAACACTGCTGGCAATTTTTACCTGGCTGCAACACGGCCCCTTGGTAGCCTGGCTCGGTACCAGCGCGGCTCTGCTGGTCTTTGCCGATTACCTGCCGCGCACCCTGGCCACCCGCCACCCCGATGCGGTGCTGGCGTTGGGCAACGCCTTGCTTGGCGTGCCGTTGAAGATTCTTTATCCATTTGCCTGGCTGTTGAATGGCATCAGTCAATTGCTGGTGCGTCCGTTTGCCCGCCAGGCAAGCGTGGTACAGCAAAACGACGATGAAATGCCCACACCCGCGCGCAACGATCACGAACCCGAACACAACAGCGGTCGACCGCATCCGGTTTCCGGCATCCATGCCCTGGACAACATTACCGTCAACGATATTCTCGTGCCCCGCAGTGAGGTCGATGGCATTAACCTCGACGACCCCATCGGCGACATCATTGAACAGTTGCGCCTGAACCGCCGTACTCGCCTGCCGGTGTTTCACAGCGACATCAACCAGGTCGAAGCGGTGCTCAACACCCGCCAGATCCGCCACCTGCTCAAGGATGCGAGCCTGACCCAGGAAGCACTGCTGGCTGCCTGCCACGAACCCTACTTCGTTCCCGAAAGCACGCCACTGCAGCTGCAATTGCTGAACTTCCACAAGCAGCAACGGCGCCTGGGCATGGTGGTGGACGAATATGGCGAAGTGCTGGGCATTGTCACCCTGGAAGACATCCTTGAAGAAATCGTCGGGGAGTTCGAAAGCGAGCACAGCCTCGACAACCCCCACGTCCATCCCCAGCCTGATGGACGCCTCATGATCGATGGCGCCGCCTCGATCCGCGAACTGAACAGGACCCTGGGCTGGCACCTGCCTTGCGAAGGCCCCAAGACCCTCAACGGCCTGGTGACCGAAGCACTGGAGACCATTCCCGAAAGCCCGGTCTGCCTGAAGATCGGCCGCTATCGGCTGGAAATCATCGAAACCGTGGATAACCGCGTCAGCCAGGTGCTGGTGTGGCACAACAGTTCGGTGCCGCTGGCGTCCTAAGCCCTCGCCACAGGGTTGTGCGCAAGCGCCACTATTGTGTACGGGCTCTCTTGTTGAATCGTTAGCCCCCTTCCTATACTCAACCCGCTTATCCAGCGCGCGCCAGCGAGCCGAGGGAGTTCGACCATAATAATTAGCTCCAACGGAGCACATGACTGTCAGGGATAACCGCATGACAACGACCACTTGCAACGAAGCTGTGTCTGCCCCGCCGACGAACTCCGCCACCCGCGTGGCGACCGCAAGCTTCATCGGCACGGCCATCGAGTTCTATGACTTCTACGTCTACGCCACGGCTGCGGCCCTGGTGATCGGGCCGGTGTTCTTCCCGCAAACCTCAGGCACGGCACAAATGCTCTCGTCCTTCCTGACGTTCGGCATCGCATTCCTCGCTCGCCCGCTGGGTTCGGCGCTGTTCGGCCACTTCGGCGACCGGATCGGGCGCAAGTCCACGCTGGTGGCGTCCCTGCTGCTGATGGGTGTGTGTACCACGCTGATCGGCGTACTGCCCGGTTACGCCAGCATTGGCGCCTGGGCGCCGATCCTGTTGTGCGTGCTGCGTTTTGGCCAGGGGTTGGGCCTGGGCGGTGAATGGGGTGGCGCAGCGTTGCTCGCCACCGAGAACGCGCCCAAGGGCAAACGCGCTTGGTTCGGTATGTTTCCCCAACTGGGGCCCTCGATCGGCTTTCTGGCGGCCAATGGATTGTTCCTGACCCTGGCCATGACCCTGGACGACGAGCAGTTCCGTTCCTGGGGCTGGCGCATCCCGTTCCTGCTCAGTGCGGTGCTGGTGATCGTCGGCCTCTATGTGCGCCTCAAGCTTCATGAAACACCCGTCTTCGCCGATGCCATGGCCCGCCAGGAACGGGTGAAAGTTCCGCTGATCGAGCTGTTCAGCCAGTACTGGGCGCCGACGTTGCTGGGTGCCGCGGCGATGGTGGTGTGTTATGCGCTGTTCTACATCTCGACCGTGTTTTCCCTGAGCTACGGTGTGTCCACCCTCGGCTACAGCCGCGAAACCTTCCTCGGCCTGCTGTGCTTTGCGGTGCTGTTCATGGCCGCCGCGACGCCGCTGTCGGCCTGGGCCAGCGACCGCTACGGGCGCAAACCGATCCTGCTCATCGGGGGAGTGCTGGCGATTGCCTCGGGTTTCCTCATGGAACCGCTGCTGACCCAGGGCACAACCTTGGGCGTGGCGCTGTTCCTGTGCATCGAGCTGTTTCTGATGGGCGTGACCTTCGCCCCCATGGGCGCCTTGCTACCAGAACTGTTTCCCACCCATGTGCGCTATACCGGCGCCTCGGCCGCCTACAACCTGGGCGGCATCGTCGGCGCTTCGGCCGCCCCGTTCTTTGCCCAGAAACTGGTGGCAATGGGCGGTTTGAGCTACGTCGGTGGTTATGTCTCGGGGGCCGCGGTGCTCAGCGTGATCGCGGTACTGTGCCTGAAAGAGACGCGCCATAACGATTTGAACAGGGTCGCCTGAACCCTCGGTGCGGGCCCGGCGACAGGCCCGCACCGAACCTGTCACAAGGCTGAATGCCTTGCAATGAAATAACAGCTAACAATCGCCCACCATTGAAACCACCCCTCACCTGCCCCATCTAAGACCCATACTCCATTGCGCAGGTGCCCCATGAGCGACCAGCACTCTACTGAAGCCACGAACGATTACGCCGACTCCGAACACATCGAACACACCTCCTCCGGCACCGGCCTGGCCCTGCCCGGCCAAAACCTGCCGGACAAGGTCTACATCATTCCAATCCACAATCGCCCGTTCTTCCCGGCCCAAGTGCTGCCAGTCATTGTCAATGAGGAACCTTGGGCTGAAACCCTGGAATTGGTCGCCAAATCCGAACACCATTCCCTGGCGCTGTTTTTCATGGACACGCCCCAGGAAGATCCGCGCCACTTCGACACCTCAGCGCTGCCGCTGTATGGCACGCTGGTCAAGGTGCACCACGCCAGTCGCGAAGGCGGCAAACTGCAGTTCGTTGCCCAGGGCCTGACCCGCGTGCGCATCCGCACCTGGCTCAAGCACCATCGCCCACCGTACCTGGTGGAAGTCGAATACCCGCATCAGCCAAGCGAGCCGACCGACGAGGTCAAGGCTTATGGCATGGCGTTGATCAATGCGATCAAGGAACTGCTTCCACTCAATCCACTGTACAGCGAAGAGCTGAAGAACTATCTCAACCGCTTCAGCCCCAACGACCCGTCGCCCCTGACTGACTTTGCCGCCGCGCTCACCTCGGCCACCGGCAGTGAGTTGCAGGAAGTGCTCGATTGCGTCCCCATGCTCAAGCGCATGGAAAAAGTGCTGCCGATGCTGCGCAAGGAAGTTGAAGTCGCGCGGCTGCAGAAGGAGATTTCTGCCGAGGTCAACAACAAGATTGGCGAGCATCAGCGCGAATTCTTCCTCAAGGAGCAGTTGAAGGTCATCCAGCAGGAGCTGGGGCTGACCAAGGACGATCGCAGCGCCGATATCGAACAATTCGAGCAACGGCTGGAGGGCAAGGACTTGCCGGCCCAGGCGCAAAAGCGCATCGAAGAGGAAATGAACAAGCTCTCGATCCTGGAAACCGGCTCGCCGGAATACGCGGTCACCCGCAATTACCTCGATTGGGCGACGTCGGTGCCGTGGGGCGTGTATGGCCAGGACAAGCTCGACCTCAAGCACGCGCGCAAGGTGCTCGACCAGCACCATGCCGGGCTGGGGGACATCAAGGACCGCATCCTCGAGTTTCTCGCCGTGGGTGCCTATAAAGGCGAAATCAGCGGCTCCATCGTGCTGCTGGTGGGGCCGCCGGGGGTGGGCAAGACCAGTGTTGGCAAGTCCATCGCCGAAACCCTGGGTCGGCCGTTCTACCGTTTCAGCGTCGGCGGCATGCGCGATGAAGCCGAAATCAAGGGCCATCGGCGCACCTACATCGGTGCTCAACCGGGCAAGCTGGTGCAGGCGCTTAAAGATGTCGAAGTGATGAACCCGGTGATCATGCTCGACGAGATCGACAAGATGGGTCAGAGCTACCAGGGCGATCCGGCCTCGGCCTTGCTGGAAACCCTCGACCCGGAGCAGAACGTCGAATTCCTCGATCACTACCTGGACCTGCGCCTGGACCTGTCGAAAGTGCTCTTCGTGTGCACCGCCAACACCCTGGACTCGATCCCTGGCCCGCTGCTGGACCGGATGGAAGTGATTCGCCTGTCCGGCTATATCACCGAAGAGAAGGTCGCCATCGCCAAGCGCCATTTGTGGCCCAAACAACTGGCCAAGGCCGGCGTGTCCAAAGGCAGCCTGAATATCACCGACAGCGCCCTCAAGGCCCTGATCGACGGTTATGCCCGTGAAGCCGGGGTGCGGCAGCTGGAGAAACAGCTGGGCAAGCTGGTGCGCAAGGCGGTGATGAAACTGATCGATGACCCGAAAGCCGTGATCAAGCTCGGGCCCAAGGACCTTGAGGCATCGCTGGGCAAGCCGGTGTTCCGCAACGAGCAAGTGCTGTCCGGCATCGGTGTGATTACCGGCCTGGCCTGGACCAGCATGGGCGGCGCGACGCTGCCGATCGAAGCGACGCGCATCCATACGCTCAATCGCGGCTTCAAGCTCACCGGGCAACTGGGGGAGGTGATGAAAGAGTCAGCGGAAATCGCCCACAGCTACGTCAGCTCGCACTTGAAGCAATTTGGCGGCGATCCGAAGTTCTTCGACGAAGCCTTCGTTCACTTGCACGTACCGGAAGGCGCCACCCCCAAGGACGGTCCGAGTGCCGGGGTGACCATGGCCAGCGCCTTGCTGTCCCTGGCTCGCAACCAGGCGCCGAAAAAAGGCGTGGCCATGACCGGCGAACTGACCCTCACCGGGCACGTGCTGCCGATTGGTGGGGTGCGCGAGAAAGTGATCGCGGCGCGCCGGCAGAAAATCAATGAGCTGATCCTGCCGGAAGCCAACCGGGGCAACTTCGAAGAACTGCCGGACTACCTCAAGGAAGGCGTCACCGTGCACTTCGCCAAGCGGTTTGCCGATGTGGCCAAGGTGTTGTTCTGATAGTCCTGTAGCGCTTGTGCGGGCCTCATCGCGAGCAGGCTCGCTCCCACAGTGGCTTTGTGTTGTTCACAACATGTGTGATCCACACCAACCCTTGTGGGAGCGAGCCTGCTCGCGATAAGGCCATGAGATCCAACACATGCCCCGCTGACACACCCAGTAGCATCTTCGGTTATGCTCGCCGTTCGTCGTGAATGCCGGAGCCCTTATGTCCCTCACCCGCCTGCTCGTCCCTTTCAGCCTCGCCCTGCTGAGTGCCTGCGCCACGCAACCGAAACACAACGTGACCGTGGAAAAACTGAGCCAGTGCCCGGTGCAGCTCACTAACGGCCAGAACCTGATCCTGAATTTGCCCAGCAACCCCAGCACCGGTTATCGCTGGGCGGTCCAGGATTCGGCTGGCGGCGTGCTGAAGGCCTTGGGGCCTGAGGTTTACCGCAACCCGGAAGACGCCGGCATCGTCGGCGCGGCCGGGGTATCAACCTGGCGTTTCCAGGCCTTTGCTGCCGGAACCGGTCGCTTGCGCCTGACTTATCAACAGCCCTGGGCACCTGAAGTGCCGCCGGTGGAAACCTTCGACTGCGCCATTTCGGTGAATTGACCATGGGTTGGCTGATCCTTGCATTGATGGGCGCGGCCACCTATGTGTACGGGCTCACTGTGCATGCCACCCTGCTGTGCCTGCTGGTCAAGCCGATGCCGGTGCTGGCCCTGCTCGGCTGGCTGCACGATGCGCCACCCAGCGAATATCGACGCTGGATCAGCCTGGGCCTGATTTTCTCGCTGGTGGGCGATGTGCTGCTGGCTTGGCCCGGGGATCTGTTCGTGTTCGGCCTTGGCGCGTTTCTGCTGGCGCACCTGGCCTATCTGAAAGCCTACCTCAGCGACTGTCGCCGTCCGGCGTTGCTATCGCTGGCTTTGGCATTCGGGCTTGGCGCAACGCTGCTGGGGATTCTGATATCGAGCGGTCTGGGGCCTTTGCTCGTCCCGGTGATTGTCTACGGCCTGGCCATCAGCGCCATGCTCTGGCGTGCGCTGGCGCGATTGGGCACTGAAGTCCCCGAGCGCTCGGCCTGGCTGGCCGCTGCCGGGGCTCTGGCGTTTGTGTTTTCCGACAGCGTCATTGGCATAAACCGGTTCGTGGCGCCCTTTCATGCCGCGCCTTACCTGATCATCATCAGTTATTGGCTGGGCCAGTGGGGCATTGCGGCGTCGGCCTTCACTCAAAAAAACCACTGAACCAGAGAGCAAGCCCGGCGCTCACAAAGGCTCGCTCCCACAGGTTTTTTGGTTAAAATGCCGGCCTTTTCACCACCCATGCCGCTGGAACTGCCGTGAGCAAAGAACCCGATCGTCTATTCGCCCAGCCCCTGGCCCAGGTGCCTGACTTCGCCTTTAACGAGGACGTGGTGCGGGTGTTTCCGGACATGATCAAGCGTTCGGTGCCGGGTTACCCGACCATCGTCGAGAACCTGGGCGTGCTCGCCGCGCAATTTGCCCAGCCGGGCAGCGTCCTCTACGACCTGGGCTCGTCCCTGGGCGCGGTGACCCAGGCCCTGCGCCGCCATGTGCGCACCGACGGTTGCCGGGTGATTGCGGTGGATAACTCGGCGGCCATGGTCGAGCGCTGCCGCGAGTACCTTAACGGCCAGGACTCGATGTTCCAGGAGTTGCTGCCGGTTGAAGTGATCGAAGGCGACATCCTCGCCCTGACGTTCCAGCCGGCCTCGGTGGTAGCGCTGAACTTCACCCTGCAATTCATCGCGCCGGATCAGCGTACCGCCTTGTTGAGCCGCATCCACCAGTCCCTGCTGCCCGGCGGTGCGTTGATCCTCTCGGAGAAGCTGCGCTTTAACGATGAACAAGAGCACGCGCTGCTCAACGACCTGCATGTGGCGTTCAAGCGCGCCAACGGCTACAGCGAGCTGGAAATCGCCCAGAAGCGCAGCGCCATCGAAAACGTCATGAAGCCCGACAGTCTCGAAGAACACCGCGAACGCCTGCTGGCGGCCGGCTTCTCGAAAGTCGTGCCGTGGTTCCAGTGTCTTAATTTTGCCTCGTTGATTGCCCTGCCATGATTGATCTGTCTCCCCTGGCCCGCCATCTGGCCGGCACACCTCTGGCCGATTGGGCCGCGACGCTGCAAACGCAACTGGAAAGCAAAATGGAAAAGGGTCATGGCGACCTGGAGCGTTGGCAGAGCGCCCTCGATGCCTTGCCGGTGCTGCAACCGACTGAAGTCGACCTGCTGAACGGCCTGACCCTCGATACCGATTGCTCCGACGAAACCCGAGCACAAATGCGTACGGCGCTGATGGGCCTGTCGCCGTGGCGCAAAGGGCCTTTCGACCTGTTTGGCGTGCACGTTGACACCGAATGGCGTTCGGACTGGAAGTGGTCGCGGGTGGCCCCGCACCTGGACCTGACGGGCAAGCGCATTCTCGATGTGGGCTGTGGCAACGGTTACTACATGTGGCGGATGCTCGGCGCCGGCGCAGATACGGTGATCGGTGTCGACCCCAACTGGCTGTTCTTCTGCCAGTTCCAGGCGGTGCAGCGTTACCTTTCGCAGCCCAACGCCTGGCATCTGCCGTTCCCGTTTGAGGCCCTGCCGCCGGAGCTGGAAGGCTTCGACACAGTGTTTTCCATGGGTGTGTTCTACCACCGTCGCTCGCCAATCGAGCATTTGCTGGCGCTCAAGGATTGCCTGGTCAAGGGCGGCGAACTGGTCCTGGAAACCCTGGTGATCGAGGGCGATGAACATCAGGTGCTGGTCCCCGAGGACCGTTACGCACAGATGCGCAACGTGTGGTTCCTGCCCTCGGTACCGGCCCTGGAACGCTGGCTGCGCCGCGCCGGCTTCAGCGATGTGCGCTGCGTGGACGTGAGTTTGACCACCGTGGAAGAACAGCGCAGCACCGAGTGGATGAAGTATCAGTCGCTTAGCGACTTTCTCGATCCCGCCGACCACAGCAAAACTATCGAAGGACTGCCGGCGCCAATGCGGGCGGTGATTGTGGCGCGGAAATAAATCGCCCAGGTACCACAAACCCCCTCTGTGGGAGCGGGCTTGCTCGCGAAGGCGGCAGCACATTCAACATGAATGCAAGCTGACCCACCGCTATCGCGAGCAAGCTCAGCTCCCACAGGGATTGTGGTGAACGCAGGGTCTGTGGACACCCGGGACCCCATGTGGGAGCTGAGCTTGCTCGCGATGGCGGCGAACCATTCAACATCTATGTGACTGACACGCCGCTTTCGCGAGCAAGCCCGCTCCCACAGGGTACAGCGTCAGTCTTGGGGTCTGGCTCTGCGGGCCTTGAAGAACTCGCTCAACACCGCACTGCACTCGTCAGCCAACACCCCGCCCTCGAACATCACCCGGTGATTCAGAAACCCCTGGCTGAAAAACTGCCCCTGGCTCTGCACAATGCCGGCCTTGGGCTCCAGGGCGCCGTAGACGACCCGGGCGATGCGCGAGTGAACGATGAGGCCGGCGCACATGCTGCACGGCTCCAGCGTCACGTAGAGGGTGCTGCCGGGCAGGCGATAGTTGTTCACGGCCTGGGCGGCGGCGCGGATGGCGACCATTTCCGCATGGGCGCTGGGGTCGTGGCCGCTGATCGGGCAGTTGAAGCCGCGGCCGATGATCTCACCGTCCTGCACCAGCACCGCGCCCACCGGCACTTCACCCAAAGCCGCGCCTTGTGCGGCGAGGTTCAGGGCTTCGCGCATGAAATCCTGGTCACGGCTGCGGTCGATGATTTTGGCGGGGCGAATCTGGCGCATCACGCCACCTCGATGGCGGCCATCAGGCCGGTTTCCATGTGGTCGATCACATGGCAATGGAACATCCACACGCCTGGGTTATCCGCCACCAGCGCGACCTGCGCCCGCTCGTTCTTGCCCAGCAGGTAAGTGTCGGTGAAATATGGGATGACCTTGTGCCGGTTGGACGCAATCACTTTGAAGCTCATGCCGTGCAAATGGATCGGATGCTGGTACTGAGTCATGTTCTTCAATTCAAAAATGTAACTCTGGCCTTTTTTCAGCGTGGCGATTGGCCGATCGGCGCAGGTCTTGTCGGTGATGTCCCAGGCCTTGCCGTTGATCTGCCACAAACTCGGTGGTTTGCCGTTGTCGACATTGACCGACACCGAACCGACCCACTCGAAATTGAAGTTGAGTTTCTCGGCATTGGCCAGGTCTGGCTCGGCCACCGGGTTAGGTGGCAACGCAGGCGGCCACTGGGCCGGCGCCTCGTTGTTGGGCACGGAGCGCAAAGTGCCCAGCCGCACCGGACCATTGCGCAATGACAACTCCTCCCCGGCCGCCGGCGCCTTGATCGCCAGGCAAATGCGCATGCCCGGACCCAGCCAGTATTCCTTGCCCAGCGGGCGCGGCTCGATAGGGTTGCCGTCCAACGCATAGATCTGCGCTTCAACGCCGGGGATGTTGATGCGGTAAGTCAGAGTGTTGTCGAGATTGAGCAAACGCACCCGGGTGATCTGTCCGGCCGGCAGATCAATCACCGGCAGCGGCACGCCGTTGATGGTCGACAGACGCCCGGCCGTCCCGCCACGGGCCGCTTCACGGGGAATGCTGAAGGCGACGAACTCGCCTTGCTCATCCACATGCCAGTTCTTGAGGCTGAGGGTTTGTTCGTATTTGAAGCCGGTGGGCTCACGCTCCTCGACAATCAAAGGTCCAACAAGCCCGCGACCGAGCTCTTCGCTGCTGTTGACGTGGGGGTGATACCAATAGCTGCCGGCGTCCGGCACGCGGAATTTGTAATCGAAGTATTCACCCGGCAGCACCGGCAATTGCGAGACATACGGCACACCGTCCATCTCCAGCGGCAGACGGATACCGTGCCAGTGAATGGTGGTCGCAACCGGCAGGTGATTAATGAAGCGCACCCGCAACCATTCGCCCTGACGCACCCGCAATTCAGTACCCGGTGCCGACGGACCAAAAGCCCAGGCCTGGGTCTTGTGCCCGGCCACCAGCTCCACGTCCAGGGGCGCGGCGATCAACTCATAGTCGTGACCGGCCTCGGCATCGGCCATCTTGCCCAACCAATACCGTGACGCGCCCTCCGCCCCTACGCCAACGACAACAAGACCGGCCAGGCCACCGAGTATTTGGCGACGGGTATAGGACATGGAGCTACCACCTCTTGAATCTGCGACGGACCCTGGGGCCCGCAAAAGGCGAATACGATACACCTGCAATTGAGAAATATTAAGTGAAGGATTGTCGCGCCACCCGGTCGAGCCATGATCGTCAGATGCGACAAGGGCGCCTAATGGCGCCCCAAGCGGTTCAGACCGTCACCCAACCAAAGCTTCCAACTCTCTGACAGCCAAGCCAGGTAACCGCCGCCCCTCTTTCGCAACGTTGACCTGCAAAGCCACCTGCGCCAGATCCAGCACGTGCTTGGGAAGTGAATAGCTGCCCTTGGCCTGCAGCCAGGTCAGGATGTCTGCCAAGTGCCAGATAGACGAACTCCCTTCGTGCACAGGCGTCGGGAAGCTGCCAGGATGAGCCAACATCAGCTTGCGCATGTTCTGTCGAGATACGCCTACGAT
This sequence comes from Pseudomonas sp. P105, assembly GCF_032614175.1. NCBI lineage: Bacteria > Pseudomonadati > Pseudomonadota > Gammaproteobacteria > Pseudomonadales > Pseudomonadaceae > Pseudomonas > Pseudomonas sp. P105. Next base: position 1,155,628 of record NZ_CP126693.1, on the reverse strand, counting down.
TTCGGCTACGTCGGTCAGCCCGACCCAATCAGGAGCAACCTCGATCAGTTTGGCCGACGGCACCGCGCGGCGGACATCGCCCAGGGCGCTAAGCACGGCCTTGATCGCATCCGCAGCCTCCCGAGTGAACTCAAGCGCCAGCCGCCCCGGTTGCCCAATGCCTACCAGAGCGTCGTCGCAGCCAGCCTCACCCAGCCGCTCGACCAGTTCATCCGCGGGACAGTCATCACCAGCGAGCTGATATTTCAAGGTAAAGGTGTATTCCATTTCCTAGTCCTCAGCACCGTCATCAGCTTCGCGCCAATTACGATGCGCAGCGCAATTGTCCACAACGCGCCGCAATGCTCGCGCGTGATTGCCAGGGTTCTTTGGCGTGCTCCATATCGACGTAATGCAGAACTCACCGCAGCGGCAGTCCTCATCGTTATAAGGACAATAAGCCCGCCCCCAGGCGTGACTACCGCCAACTACTACACGCCAGCCCTGCGCTTCGGCATGCCTAAGCACTTCTTCGACCTCTTTCTTCGGGTGCGAGGGACGACTCATCCGTGATCTCCAGTATTCGCATGGCCCTCGAGGTTGTCAATCGACAACCTTGGCCCGCTCTTCAATAGCTGCGATACCCGCAGGCCATACCGCCCGATGATAAGCGCCTCTCGGCCCCCGCTGAGACGGTAATCGTAGCGAAACGTGACGGGAAAACCGCCTGACAGAAGCTTTCCTCAGGAGACCCGCAGATAAGAAAGCGTAAAGCCAGCGAAAATGAAAAAAGCCCTGGGAAAGTTATCCACAGGGCTTTTCTTCCATACAGCTCAGGTCATCAAGGCCTGGTCAGGATCACTCCCACTCAATCGTCGCCGGCGGCTTGCTCGACACGTCATACGTCACGCGGGAGATGCCTTCGATTTCGTTGATGATCCGCCCGGAAACGGTTTCCAGCAGCTCGTACGGCAGGTGCGCCCAGCGAGCGGTCATGAAGTCGATGGTTTCCACGGCGCGCAGGGCCACGACCCAGGCGTAGCGACGGCCATCGCCGACCACGCCCACCGATTTCACCGGTTGGAACACCACGAACGCCTGGCTGACCTTGTGGTACCAGTCGGCCTTACGCAGTTCTTCGATGAAGATGTGGTCGGCGCGACGCAGCAGGTCCGCGTATTCCTTCTTCACTTCACCAAGGATCCGCACGCCCAGGCCCGGGCCTGGGAATGGGTGGCGGTAGACCATATCGTACGGCAGGCCCAGTTCCAGGCCGAGGCGACGCACCTCGTCCTTGAACAACTCGCGCAGCGGCTCGACCAGCTTGAGGTTCATTTCTTCCGGCAGGCCACCGACGTTGTGGTGGGACTTGATCACGTGGGCCTTGCCGCTCTTGGCGCCGGCCGACTCGATCACGTCGGGGTAGATGGTGCCTTGGGCCAGGTACTTGATGTTGTCCAGCTTGCAGGATTCGGCATCGAATACGTCGATGAAGGTGCGACCGATGATCTTGCGCTTCTTCTCCGGGTCGGACTCGCCGGCCAGGTTGTTCAGGAACTGCTCTTCGGCGTTGGCGCGGATCACCTTGACGCCCATGTTCTCGGCGAACATGGCCATCACTTGCTCGCCTTCGTGCAGGCGCAGCAGGCCGTTGTCGACGAAGACGCAGGTCAACTGGTCGCCGATGGCCTTGTGCAGCAACGCGGCAACCACCGAGGAGTCCACGCCGCCGGACAAGCCGAGCAGTACGTTGTCGGTGCCAACCTGGGCGCGAACCTGGGCGATGGCGTCTTCAGCGATTTTCGATGGTGTCCACAGGGCTTCGCACTCGCAGATATCGAGGATGAAGCGCGACAAGATGCGACCGCCTTGCTTGGTATGGGTCACTTCCGGGTGGAACTGCACGCCGTAGTAACGGCGATCATCGTTGAACATGCCGGCAATCGGGCAGCTCGGAGTGCTGGCCAGGATATGGAAGTCTTCCGGCATCTTGGTGACCTTGTCACCGTGGCTCATCCACACGTCGAGGCCAAACAGGCCGTCGGCGTCGATGTGGTCTTCGATGCCGTCCAACAGGCGGCTCTTGCCGACCACGTCGACGCGGGCATAACCGAACTCACGCAGGTCGGAGCCTTCTACCTTGCCGCCCAGCTGTTCAGCCATGGTCTGCATGCCGTAGCAGATGCCGAAGACCGGCACGCCCAGGTCGAACACCGCTTGCGGGCAACGCGGGCTGTCGGCTTCATGCACAGACTCGGGGCCGCCGGCGAGGATGACGCCTTTAGGCGCGAATTCGCGAATCGCTTCGTCATCCATGTCGAACGGATGCAATTCGCAGTACACGCCGACTTCACGCACGCGGCGGGCGATCAGTTGGGTGTACTGGGAACCGAAGTCGAGGATCAGGATGCGGTGAGCGTGAATGTCGAGGGCCATGACTCATTCTCATGTAGTGAATCAGAAACAACTCGGGGCTGAATGAACAGCCCCGGTGATTAACGTTTTGCTGAAGGCCTTAACCTACGCGGTAGTTCGGCGCTTCCTTGGTGATCTGTACGTCGTGGACATGGGACTCGGCCATGCCGGCGCCGGTGATGCGCACGAACTCCGGCTTGGTGCGCATCTCTTCGATGTTGGCGCTGCCGGTGTAGCCCATGGAAGAACGCAGGCCGCCCATCAGTTGATGGATGATGGCGCTCAGGGTGCCTTTGTACGGCACACGACCTTCGATGCCTTCGGGCACCAGCTTCTCGGCACCCGCAGAGGAGTCCTGGAAGTAACGGTCGGAGGAGCCCTGGGCCTGGGACATGGCACCCAGCGAGCCCATGCCGCGGTAAGCCTTGTAGCTACGGCCCTGGAACAGCTCGATCTCGCCCGGCGCTTCTTCAGTACCGGCGAACATCGAACCCATCATCACGCAGGAGGCCCCGGCGACGATGGCCTTGGACAGGTCACCGGAGAAGCGGATGCCGCCGTCGGCGATCAACGGTACGCCAGTGCCTTCAAGGGCTGCGGCGACGTTGGCGATGGCGCTGATTTGCGGCACGCCGACACCAGCAACGATGCGGGTGGTGCAGATCGAGCCTGGGCCGATACCGACCTTGACCGCATCGGCGCCAGCTTCGGCCAGGGCCTTGGCGGCAGCGCCGGTGGCGATGTTGCCGCCGATCACCTGCACTTCAGGGAAGTTCTGCTTGACCCAGCGAACGCGGTCGATCACGCCTTTGGAGTGACCGTGGGCGGTGTCGACCACCACCACGTCGACGCCGGCATTGACCAGGGCCGCGACGCGGTCGCCAGTGTCCTTGCCGGTGCCGACTGCAGCGCCTACGCGCAGACGACCCTGGTCGTCCTTGCTGGCCAGCGGATAAGCCTTGGCTTTTTCGATGTCATTGACGGTCATCATGCCCTTGAGGGCGAACTTATCGTCGACGATCAGCACGCGCTCGATGCGGTGCTTGTGCAGCAACTCGCGAACTTCGTCCTTGCCGATGCCTTCCTTGACCGTGACCAGACGCTCTTTAGGCGTCATCACCTGACGGACGGTGGCGTCCAGGCGGTTCTCGAAACGCACGTCGCGGGAGGTGACGATGCCGACCAGGTCGCCATCGTGCAGCACCGGAACGCCGGAGATGTTGTGCATGCGGGTCAGTTCGAACAGATCACGAACCGTGGCGTCAGCCTCGATGGTGATCGGGTCCTTGACCACACCAGCCTCGAACCGCTTGACCTTGCGCACTTCGGCGGCCTGCTGTTCGATGGTCATGTTCTTGTGGATGATACCGATACCGCCTTCCTGGGCCATGGCAATGGCCAGACGGGCTTCGGTCACGGTGTCCATGGCGGCGGAAACCAACGGGATATTCAGTTCGATGCCACGGGTAAGACGGGTTTTGAGACTGACTTCGTTAGGCAGTACCTCGGAATAACCGGGCACTAGGAGAATGTCGTCGAAGGTCAGAGCTTCTTGGCTGATACGCAGCATCGCGGGGGCTCCCGAGCGGGAAAATGGAAGCGCGCCATTATATACATGCACCCCCTCTGGCTCAATGTAAAACTCTGTCTATTATTGCCGGGGTGATTGAAGGGCTAAAACCCTGCCCCACAGCCAACACATTCCCCTGTGGGAGCGAGCTTGCTCGCGATGGCGGGGTGTCATTCACTTATATGTAGCTGACCCACCGCTTTCGCGAGCAAGCTCGCTCCCACACCGGTTACCGCGTCGCCTCTATAGCTCCACCTTCACCCAACTCACCGGCTGATCCAGCCAATCGGCGAATTCATCCAGAAACGCCTGCTTGAAACCCGCTTCCAGCCAGTTATTGAAAATGAAACCCAAATTCGAGAAGCCACACGGCTGCAGGAACAGAAAGCCATTGATGTCATCTTCATGCCCACACTCTGGGCAGGTGAAGTTGTCGGTGCGGGCCGGCATCCAGTCTTCCAGGCTTTCGAACAGCGCCTCGCCGATTTCCTTGCGGCATTCGGCGCAGCCCGCTTCCTCGAGAAAGCCTTTGGCCGGGGTATAGATGCAGCGCTTGGTGATGATTTCCAGGCCATTGACCGGTTCGCCAAACGGCAAGGCCTCAGGGTGCATGACCACCTCGCGGGCGCCGGGGGCGATGGCGTGGGCCATGCGATTGCCGGTACGCCCGCAGGTAGTCAGTTGTTCTTCGACGATATTCTTGCGCACCAGCCAGCGCACAACCGCCCGGGCCCGAGGCTCGTGGACCGGCAGGGTAGAAATTTTCGGGACGATGATGCTTTGCGAATTCATGGCGAGGCCTGGCTGTTTCCCTGGCAGGGTCTGATCAAAGGCCGGCAGCTTAATCCCTGGCGGGGCCAGGTCAAGCACTCAGGTAACGCCCGATCAAGGCAATGCCGCTGGCGAGCACCAGCCAGGTCACCAATCGCACGAATGCCTCGCGCGACAACCTCATGGTCAAGCGACGCCCTACCCACAACCCCAGCGCCATGGCCGGCAACAAACACAGCGCCAGTACCAGCAAGGGTAGCTCGGCATACACACCGGCGACGATAAACAAGCTCAAGCGCACCACGGTGCTGCAACTGATCAAGGCACTTTGCGTGGCTCGGGCCGGATCTTTAGGTAGGCGGCTGTTCAGGTAGATTGCATATAAAAAGCCGCCACTGCCGAACAATGCCCCGAACATCCCGCCCACCGTGCCCATCGGAAACGCCCACAGCGATGACAACTGCGTGGGCCGGGTCTTTATCAACAGGCTGTAGATGGCATAGCTGCAGATGAACAGCCCCATCAACAGCAACAACAGGTCGGACTTGAGGTTGAGCAGGAAAATCACCCCCAGGGTGCAGCCCACTGCCATGCACGGCAGCAACCGCAGCAGCTCCGGTCGGGACACGTCCCGACGCGATGGCAACAGGTTGCCAAAGGCTGCGACAAAATCGAGCAAGACCAACAGCGGGACGATCTTCGACAGCGGCATGAACAGCAGCAGGATGGGCGCGGCCACCAGCGCCGTGCCGAAGCCGGCGATGCCGAACACGATGTAAGCCAGGGCGATGGCCAGGCCGATCAGCAGCCACTCCATAGGGGCAAATGCCCACTGGCCTAACCACGACAGAAGATTCATCCGGCACTTCCTTGATGAGGAGAGGGGGGACTTTAGCCAGATGTGTCGGGGCATATCCAACATTTGTGGTGATTGGGCTACCGCTATCGCGAGCAAGCTCGCTCCCACACTGGATCTATGCCGCACTGAAGATCAACTGTGGGAGCGAGCTTGCTCGCGATGCAGACGACTCGGTCTGATTTGTCTGCACACATGGAGATTCATCGGCGAATGCCCTTATCATGCTGCCCATGATTAAAGATCCCTTTGCCCGACTGGGCCTGGACCGCGAGGTCCTGACTGTCAGCCAGCTCAACGGCCGTGCGCGGGTGCTGCTTGAAGACGTGTTCAGCAACATCTGGGTCGAGGGCGAAATTTCCAACCTTGCCCGCCCTGCCTCCGGCCATGTGTATTTCACCCTCAAGGACAGCGGCGCCCAGGTGCGTTGCGCACTCTTCCGGCAAAATGCCGCGCGAGTGCGTCAAGCCCTCAAAGACGGACTGGCGGTGAAAGTACGCGGCAAGGTCTCACTGTTCGAGGGGCGCGGCGACTATCAGCTGATTCTCGACACCGTGGAACCGGCCGGCGATGGCGCCCTGCGCCTGGCCTTCGATGCGCTCAAGGAAAAGCTCAGCGCCGAAGGCCTGTTCAGCGCCGAGCGCAAGGTGCCGCTGCCGGCCCATCCGCAACGCATCGGCATCATCAGTTCGCCCACCGGCGCGGTGATCCGCGACATCATCAGCGTCTTCCGCCGCCGTGCGCCGCAGATTTCCCTGACGCTGATCCCCACCGCCGTACAGGGCCGCGAAGCCACGGCGCAAATCGTCCGCGCGCTGAAACTGGCGGATGCCCGGGGGTTCGATGCGCTGATCCTGGCCCGAGGCGGCGGCTCACTGGAAGACTTGTGGTGCTTCAACGAAGAAGCCGTGGCCCGGGCGGTGGACGCCTGCGTCACGCCGATCGTCAGCGCCGTCGGCCATGAAACCGACGTGTCCATCAGCGATTTCGTCGCTGACGTGCGCGCCCCGACCCCGTCCGCCGCAGCCGAACTGCTGGCCCCCGATGCCGGCGACCTGGTGCGCCGGGTCGAAAGCCTGCACCGGCGGCTGGTGATGCGCATGCGCGACCGCCTGATGCGCGATCAACTGCGCCTTGAAGGCCTGACCCGACGCCTGCGCCACCCCGGTGAGCGCCTGCGCCAGCAAGCCCAGCGCCTCGACGACCTGGACATGCGCATGCGCCGGGCCTTCGAGCGCAGCCTCAATACCCGCCGCGAACGCCTGATCCGCCTGGAAACTCGCCTGGCCGGGCAACATCCGGGGCGGCACCTGGCACTGCTGCGCCAACGCCTGGACAGCCTCGCCGCGCGCCTGCCCCGGGCCATGCGCGAGGGCCTGAAGGCGCGACGCCTGCAACTGCAAAACCAGATGCAGACGCTGCACATCGTCAGCCCCCTGGCGACCCTCGGCCGCGGCTACAGTATTTTGCTGGACGAACGCGGCCAGGCGATCCGCAACGCCGCGCAGACCCAAACCGGCCAGCGCCTGACCGCGCGGCTCGGTGAAGGCGAACTGCTGGTGCGGGTCGAAGACAATCACCTGACGCCGGTCACCCTTTCTCTATTGGATTGATTCATGCCGCGATATCTCGCCCCATTGCTCTTGCTGTGCCTGACCTTCAACGCCAACGCCGACAGTTACATCACCCGCCTGCTGAACAAACCGGTGCCCGGCGGCGTGGCCGTGGTGGACCTGGGCAGCGCGGCCCAGGCGCCAAAAGCCAGTTACCAGGGCAAACCGGTGCTGGTGGTCAAGGAAAAGGACAACTGGCTGGCGATTGTCGGCATCCCGCTGACGGTCAAGCCCGGTACCCAGCAGATCAGCAGTGGCGGCAGCACCCAGCCGTTCGTGGTCGGCTATAAAAAGTACCCCGAGCAACACATCACCCTGAAGAACAAGCGTCAGGTCAATCCGAACCCGGCGGACCTCAAACGCATCAACGCCGAACTGGCCGTGCAACTGAAGGCGTACCGCAGCTTCAGCCCGAACATCCCCAGCAACCTGCTGCTGGACAAGCCGGTCAATGGGCCGATGTCGAGCAAGTTCGGCGTGCGGCGCTTCTTCAACGGCGAAGAACGCAACCCCCACGCCGGCCTGGACTTCGCCGTGCCCGCCGGCACACCCATCAAGACTCCGGCCGCTGGCAAGGTGATCCTCACCGGCAATTACTTCTTCAATGGCAACACCGTGTTTGTCGATCACGGCCAGGGTTTCATCAGCATGTTCTGCCACATGTCGAAGGTCGACGTGAAGGTCGGCCAGCAACTCAAGCGCGGCACAGTCGTCGGCAAAGTCGGCTCCACGGGCCGGGCAACTGGCCCGCACATGCACTGGAATATCAGCCTGAACGATGCGCGGGTGGATCCGGCGATTTTTATCGGGGCATTCCAGCCCTGAGTTTTTGCGGTGAAGCTGCCGGCCTGATCGCGAGCAGGCTCGTTCCCACATTTGGATCTCTTGTAAACACAACATTTGTGACCAACAGAAAATCCCTGTGGGAGCGAGCCTGCTCGCGATGACGGCAGCCGCATCACCACCATCCAGCGAATTGCCAAGCTCAAAACATCCACGCAATTTCAAAGATCAACACTGCGAACCTGCGCGATTAAATCGCGCAAATCCGCCTAAAAACAGAACTTATCTCAATTTTTCCCGACTGCTTGCGATCCGCCCTCCGCGCGGTTAGGGTTGAAGGCATGAAAACCTCTCACACCCTCATTCAGCTTCGCCAGCACCGCAGTCTGTGCCTCGTCAGCGCACGACTGCCGGGCTGAATCGCGGCACCTCGTTCCGGCTGTAAAGCCACCCCGTTCGAACCACCGGCAGGCCGCCTTTTCCCGGCCACGACAATAAAAGGATTCTGCGATGAGCATGCTCAAAGACCCGTCTTCCAAGTACCGCGCCTTCCCGACCATCAACCTGCCGGATCGCACCTGGCCGTCGAAGACCATCACCGCCGCGCCGATCTGGTGCAGCTCCGACCTGCGTGACGGCAATCAGTCGCTGATCGAGCCGATGGACGCCGCCAAGAAGCTGCGTTTCTGGAAAACCCTGGTCGCCGTGGGCGTGAAGGAAATCGAAGCGTCGTTCCCGGCGGCTTCGCAGACCGACTTCGACTTCGTGCGTACCCTCATCGAAGAAGGCCACATCCCGGACGACACCACCATCCAGGTGCTGACCCAGGCCCGTGAAGACCTGATCGCCCGCACGTTCGAATCCCTGCGCGGCGCGAAAAAAGCCATCGTCCACCTGTACAACGCCACCAGCCCTTCGTTCCGCCGCATCGTGTTCAACCAGGACAAGGAAGGCGTGAAGGAAATCGCGGTGAATGCGGCCAAGCTGTTCGTCAAATACGCCGCGCAACAGCCAGAAACCCAGTGGCAGTTCGAATACTCGCCAGAAACCTTCAGCGCCACCGAGCTGGAATTCGCCAAGGAAGTCTGCGACGCAGTGATCGAGGTCTGGAACCCGACGCCTGAGCGCAAGGTCATCCTCAACCTGCCGGCCACCGTGGAAGTCGCGACTCCGAACGTCTACGCCGACCAGATCGAGTGGTTCGGTCGCAACATCACCCGTCGCGACAGCGTGCTCATCAGCCTGCACACCCATAACGACCGTGGCACCGGCGTAGCCGCCACCGAACTGGGCCTGATGGCCGGCGCCGACCGTGTCGAAGGCTGCCTGTTCGGCAACGGCGAACGCACCGGTAACGTCGACCTGGTGACCGTCGCGCTGAACCTCTACACCCAGGGCATCAACCCTGAGCTGGATTTCTCCGACATCGACGGCGTGCGCAAAGTGGTCGAAGAGTGCAACCAGATCCCGGTGCACCCGCGTCATCCGTACGTGGGCGACCTCGTTCACACCGCGTTCTCCGGCTCGCACCAGGATGCCATTCGCAAAGGTTTTGCCCAGCAGAAACCGGACACCCTGTGGGAAGTGCCGTACCTGCCGATCGACCCGGCCGACATCGGCCGCAGCTACGAGGCGGTGATCCGGGTCAACAGCCAGTCGGGCAAGGGCGGTATCGCCTACCTGCTGGAACAGGAATACGGCATCAGCCTGCCGCGTCGCATGCAGATCGAGTTCAGTCAGGTGGTTCAGCGCGAAACCGATCGCCTGGGCCTGGAAATGACCGCCCAGCAGATCCATGCCCTGCTCCACAGCGAATACCTGCAAGCCAACACCCCGTACGCGCTGGTCAGCCATCGTCTGCAGGAAGAAAACGGCAACAGCGCCGTGGAAGTCGAAGTGGCCAGCAAGGGCCAGGGCGAAACCAACCTGCACTGGCGCGGCAAGGGCAACGGCGCGCTGGAAGCGCTGGTGGCCGGGCTGCCGATTCCGGTGGAGATCATGGACTACAACGAACACGCCATCGGCGCCGGCACCAACGCCAAGGCTGCGGCGTACATCGAGCTGCGGGTCAACGGTGAGCGTGCGGTCCACGGCGTGGGCATCGATGAGAACATCACCACCGCCAGCTTCAAGGCCCTGTTCAGCGCGCTGAACCGCTCCCTGAGCCAGCCGGAAGCCAAAGCGGCCTGATGGTTTAGCTGAAATGCAAAAGGCCCCGGGGTGTGAACCCTGGGGCCTTTTTGTTTGGCTGATGACTTGGGTGACTGTTCCGGCCTCATCGCGAGCAGGCTCGCTCCCACACGGGATCTTCAGTGGGGCCGAAATCCTGTGCCCGCCTCAGCTCCCCTGTGGGAGCGAGCTTGCTCGCGATGGCGGCCTGTCAGACAACCCAAATATCAGGCATGGGTATCAATCGAAATAGTCATCGCCTGCAGCAAAGCGGCCTGCAAGGTCTGCAATGTGGCCTGGGTCGCCATGATCTGAGTCTGGATCGCCATGGCTTCCTGGGCTTTCTGCTCCTGGTTGGCCTGGCTTTTCTGCACGCGAGCCAACTGGGCTTGCTGCTCGGCCAGCAGCTTTTCAGTTTGCTCTATCTGTTTTTTCAGCTGCTCGATGACATCGCCGCTGCCGCTGCTGCCGCCCGCACCTGCGATATTCGCGCCGCTGGTGTCGACTTTCAGTTTCTTGTCTTTGTCTTCGCTGCTGTCAGTCGATGCCACTGGACTGACCGCTTTCTCTTCTTCAGCCCCACGAATGGAGACTTTAGGGGCTGACAACGGATAAGGATTTACGGTGGTTGCGCTGATGCTGGTCATAGGGACTTCTCCTTGGCTGACCGGTTATCGGCACGCAACACCGTTCCTTGAGGCTGAATCGTTTCAATTTGTGAATTCGAAGCGATCGGCATCCAGGTTCGCCGGAAAGCGAGTGCGATATGCCGCCAGCTCCGCCGCACTCAGACACACAGTGAATACCCCGTCGGCCTCACCGGTGCTGAGCAGGGTTTCACCCTGGAAGTCCAGCACCTGACTGTCACCGGTATAGGCAAAGCCCTTGCCGTCGTGGCCGATGCGGTTTACCGCGGCCACGTAGCACAGGTTCTCGATTGCTCGGGCCGGCAGCAGGCGGTTCCAGTGCTGGCGCCGCGCGCCGGGCCAGTTGGCGGTGTACAGCAACAGGTCGGTGTCCTCGGCGTCGCGGCTCCACACCGGGAAACGCAGGTCATAGCAAATCAGCGGGCGGATCCGCCAGCCGTTGAGTTCGAACAGCACCTGGCGCTCGCCCGGCGTGTAGTGATTGTGCTCACCGGCCATGCGGAACAGATGACGCTTGTCGTAATGCAGCACTTCGCCGTCCGGTCGTGCCCAGAGCAGACGATTGCGATGGCTGCCGTCGGCGGCCTGGATAATCACACTGCCGGTGATCACCGCTCCGAGCTTCGCAGCCTGAGCCTGGAGCCACTTGTGCGAAGGACCGTTTTCCGGCTCAGCCAGGGTCTCGGACTCCATGGAAAAACCCGTGGTGAACATTTCCGGCAGGATAATCAGGTCCGCCCCGCGCGCCTGCGCAAGCAAGCCCTCGAAATGTTCCAGGTTGGCCTGGCGATCGTGCCAGGCCAGGGTGGTCTGGATCAGCGCAACATTGAGATTGGGCAAGGTACTCAGATCACGCATAGTTTTTCCGCCGCTTCGCGCAGCGTCTCCTCGCGTTTGGCAAAGCACAGGCGCACCAGGCGCTGGCCTTCGGGTGGGTTCTGGTAGAACACCGAGACAGGGATCGTCGCCACGCCGTGCTCACGGGTCATCCAGACTGCCATGTCGACGTCATTGAGGTCCGGGCGGATCTGCGAGTAATCCACCAGTTGGAAATAGGTGCCGGGTACTCGCTTGAAACTGAAGCGCGAGGGGGCCAGCAAATCGCAGAACAGGTCACGCTTGGCCTGGTAGAAGTCCGGCAGTTCTTCGACGTGCTCCGGGTGATCGGCCATGTAGTCAGCCAGGGCGTACTGCAACGGCGTCACGCCGCAGAAGCTGACGTACTGATGCACCTTGCGCAGTTCCGCCGTCAGGGCGGGTGGCGCCACCACATAGCCGGTTTTCCAGCCGGTGACGTGGTAGGTCTTGCCAAACGAACTGACCACAAAGGCCCGCCGGTACAGTTCTTCATGGGCCAGGACACTGGCGTGGGCGACGCCGTCGAACACCAGGTGTTCGTAGACTTCGTCACTGATCAGGTAAATATCGCGGTCACGAATCAGCGCCGCCAACTGGTCGAGTTCGGCGCGGCTGATCAGCGCGCCACTGGGATTGTGCGGTGTGTTGAGAATGATCATGCGCGTACACGGGCTCAGGGCTTCAGCGAGCTTCTGGAAATCGATGGCGAAATCATCCAGGCCCAATTGCACATGCACACAACGGCCACCGGCCAACTCGACGGCGGGCTCATAGCTGTCGTAGCAAGGGTCGAACACGATCACTTCGTCGCCGCTGTGAACCACTGCCGCGATGGCGCAGAAAATCGCCTGGGTCGCACCGGGGGTCACGGTCACTTCCTGGTCGGCATCGACGGTGACGCCATAGCTGCGGGCGATCTTCGCCGCGATCTGCTGGCGCAGCGCCGGCAAACCGGTCATGGGCGAGTATTGGTTATGCCCTTGGGCGACATGCCGGCCGACTGCATCGCGCAGGGCCTGCGGACCATCGAAATCGGGAAACCCCTGGGACAGATTGAGCGCGCCGGTCTGCGCGGCGAGCTGGGACATCTGGGTGAAGATAGTGATGCCGACATTCGGCAACTTGCTGGTGATCATTGGGGGTTCCCTGCGTCTACACCCGGCTCTGGTGCGGCGCGGGAGAGGTCGAGGATAGCCCAATCGCCGGGCATGAAAAAGGGTGCCACCAAGGGCACCCTTCTTACGCTGACACAACTCATACCCTGTGGGAGCGAGCTTGCTCGCGATGGCGGTGGATCAGCATGCATCCCTGTTGATGTACTGCCGCTATCGCGAGCAAGCTCGCTCCCACAGTGGAACTGCGGTGACTATCGATCAGCGTTTATCACGACGCTTCTTGTCAGCCTTCTTATGGTGCGACATCAAGCGGCGCTTCTTGTTGACCTGACGGTCGGTGAGCGTGTTCTTGTTGCCTTCGTACGGGTTCTCGCCGCCCTTGAACTCGATGCGGATCGGCGTGCCGACCAGCTTCAGGACGCGGCGATAAGTGTTTTCCAGATACCGGACGTACGACTTGGGCACCTTCTCGATCTGGTTACCGTGAATCACGATGATTGGCGGGTTGGCACCACCCAGGTGAGCGTAACGCAGCTTGATCCGGCGGTTGTTGACCATCGGTGGCGCGTGCTCGCCGACGGCGTCTTCCAGGATCTGGGTCAGACGATTGGTCGGCCAGCGGGTGACCGCCGACTTGAACGAGTTCTGCACCGACGCGTAGAGGTTGCCCACGCCCGTACCGTGCAAGGCCGAAATGAAGTGGATGTCGGCGAAGTCAACGAAGAACAGGCGACGCTGCAGTTCGATCTTGACGAAATCCCGTTCGCTAGGCGTCATGCCGTCCCACTTGTTGATCGCGATGACCAACGCACGGCCGGCTTCCAGGGCGAAGCCCAGCAGGTTCAAGTCGTGATCGACCACGCCTTCGCGGGCGTCCATCACGAAGATCACCACGTTGGCGTCTTTGATCGCCTGCAGGGTTTTGACCACGGAGAATTTTTCGACTTCTTCGTGGATCTTGCCGCGCTTGCGCACACCGGCAGTGTCGATCAGCGTGTACTTCTCTTCGTTACGCTCGAACGGGATGTAGATACTGTCGCGGGTGGTGCCGGGCTGGTCGTACACGATGACCCGGTCTTCGCCGAGCATGCGGTTGACCAACGTCGACTTGCCGACGTTCGGGCGGCCGATGATGGCGATCTTGATCCCGTCTTTTTCGCTAGGGCCAGGAATGCGCTTGGCTTCCTCGCCTTCGGCAACGATTTCTTCTTCACCGTCTTCCGGTTCGTCTTCGTCGTCTTTGGGGAAATCAGCCAGGGCGATTTCCAGCATCTGGGTGATGCCACGACCGTGGGCGCCGGCGATCGGGATCGCCTGGCCCATGCCCAACGGCGCGAATTCAGCGCGAGCCATGTCCGGGTCGATGTTGTCGACCTTGTTGGCCACCACGTAGGAACGCTTGTTACGTTTGCGCAGATGCTCGGCGATCATCTGGTCGGCGGCGGTAAAACCGGCCTTGGCGTCTACCAGGAACAGCACCACATCCGCTTCTTCGATGGCGAGCAGCGACTGCTCGGCCATTTTTTCGTCCATGCCGTGTTCATCACCGGAGATGCCACCGGTGTCGACCAGAATATAGGTACGCCCTTGCCACTTGGCCTCACCGTATTGGCGATCACGGGTCAGACCGGACAAGTCGCCGACAATGGCGTCGCGAGTCCTGGTCAGGCGGTTGAACAAGGTGGACTTGCCGACGTTCGGTCGGCCCACCAGGGCGATTACGGGAACCATGCGGCTCTCCACTTCGTTATTTCAGAAAATACAAAAGCCGCTGCGAGGCAGCGGCTGGTGCTCGGGGGCCATCCTGTGGGAGCGAGCCTGCTCGCGAAAGCGTTGGATCAGTCGACATCCATGCCACTGGACCACCGCATTCGCGAGCAGGCTCGCGCCCACAAAAATGAAGCCGCTTGGGATTAACCCAAGCATAGTCTTACTTGATGGTCAGGGCTTCCAGTTTGCCGCTGTTGCCATACACATAAATCATGTTGCCCACCACCAGCGGACGGGCACGCAGGCCGTCGCTGTCGATGCGCTCACGGCCGACGAAGCGACCGTCCACCTGGCTGAGCAGGTGCAGGTAACCTTCCAGGTCACCGACTGCAACGTAGCTGGAGAACACTTCCGGGGCCGACAGTTGACGACGGGCCAGGGAGTCGTTGCTCCACAATGCGGTGGTGGAACGCTCGTCGACGCCTTCAACCGTGCCCGAGGACAGGCTCACGTAGACGCTGCCCAAACCCTCGGCGACGCCGGCGTAGCTGGACGCATCGCGCTGCCACAGCGGGCGACCGCTTTCCAGGTCCAGCGCCGCAACGCGTCCCTGGTAGCTGGCAACGTACAGCGTACTGCCAGACAACAGCAGGCCGCCGTCGATGTCGACCACGCGCTCCAGTTCCGAACGGCCCTGCGGGATGGCCACGCGCTGTTCCCAGACCGGCACGCCGTTGGAAATATCCAGGGCCACCACTTTACCGGTCGACAACCCGGCCACCGCGAGGCGGTTGGTGACGATCGGCGCACTGGTGCCGCGCAGGGTCAGTACCGCCGGGGTGCTGTCGTACAACCAGCGCTGCTCGCCAGTGGCGGCATCCAGACCGATCAGGCTGTCATCCTGGGTCTGTACCACGACCACGTCACCGTTGGTGGCCGGCGGTGCGAGGACTTCACTGGTCACGCGAGCGCGCCATTTCTCTTCACCGCTGCTGGCGTCCAGGGCCACGATTTCGCCCTTGAGCGTGCCGATCATGACCAGCCCGTAACCCACGCCAACGGCGCCGGAAACGGGCAGTTCAAGATCCTGCTCCCACTTGACGTCGCCATTGGTGCGATCCATCGCCATCACCACGCCAGTGACGTCGGAGGCATAGATAGTGTCGCCATCGATGGCTGGCACCAGCATGTTGTAGGTTTCACCCTGGCCGTCACCGATGGAGCGACTCCATTGCTTCTGCAGCACGACTTCTTCTTTGAAGTCGGTCAGTTCGGCCGGTGGCAGTTCTTTCTTGCTGTTGCTGCTGCAACCCGCGGCCAGAATGGCCAGAGCCAGCAATGCTGCATGTTTCCAACGGATCACGTCACGCATCCCCTTTGGCCAGGTCGTCCAGCTTGATTTGCAGGCCACCGACCGCGGCTTCATCCGACAGCGCAGCCTTGGCTTTTTGGTAGGCCGCATGGGCCTCATCAGCACGACCAAGCTGTACCAGCAGGTCGCCCTTGAGTTCTTCGCGGGTCGCCAGGAACGCCTTGTCGGCATCACCGTCGAGCAGCTTCAACGCTTCTTCGGCCTTGTTCTGCGCCGCCAGCACCTGCGCCAGGCGCTGACGCGCCACTTCGCCCAGGGTCGGGTTGACCGGCTTGTCGACAATGGCCTTCAGCTCGGTGGCGGCGTCGTCCAGCTTGCCGGTGTCTACCGCGACCTTGGCCACGAACAGACGGCCATATTGCGCGTAGGCCGTGCCGCCGAATTCGTTGTCGAGCTTGCCGGCCAACTCCGCCACGCGGGCAGCGTCAGGCTTGCCGTCCGGGGTCAGGGTGGTTTCCAGCAACTGCTGATAGAGCATCGAAGCGCCTTGCGCCTGGTTGCTCTGGTATTTCTGCCAGGCCTGCCAGCCGAACACGATGACCAGCGCCAACAGGCCGCCAGTGACCAGCGGCTTGCCGTTGCGCGTCCACCAGTCCTTCAAATCCGCCAGCTGTTCATCTTCGGTACTCGACACCCCAATACTCCTTAATCGCTAAATCGGCTGTTTGACAGCTTCAACCCTGCACGACGCAGGTGGCCAGGTGTGCGGCAAGCGCATCCCAGGCAATGCTTTGTTGTTCGCCCTGGCCACGCAGGGGTTTGAAACCTACCACTTGCTGGGCCAATTCGTCGTCACCGAGAATCAGTGCATACAGCGCACCACTCTTGTCGGCCTTCTTGAACTGGCTCTTGAAGCTGCCGCCGCCGGCGTTGATCTGCAGGCGCAGGTTGGGCAACTGGTCGCGGACCCGCTCGCTCAGCGCCAGGGCCGCCAGTTCGGCTGCTTCGCCGAAGGCGCACAGGTAAACGTCGACCTGACGGGCGATTTCCTGCGGGATCTTGTCCAGCGTCTCAAGCATCAACACCAGACGTTCGATGCCCATGGCAAAACCCACGCCCGAGGTCGGCTTTCCGCCCATCTGTTCCACCAGCCCGTCGTAACGGCCGCCGGCACACACAGTTCCCTGGGCGCCCAACTTGTCGGTGACCCATTCAAAGACGGTCTTGCTGTAGTAATCCAGCCCGCGGACCAGCTTCGGGTTGATGACATAGGGAATACCGACGGCATCCAGACGCGCCTTCAGCCCCTCGAAGTGCGCACGGGATTCGTCGTCGAGGTAGTCAGCCATTTTCGGCGCATCGACCAGGATCGCTTGCGTGTCGGCGTTCTTGGTATCCAACACCCGCAGCGGATTGGTCTTGAGGCGGCGCTGACTGTCTTCGTCCAGCTTGTCCAGGTGAGCGGACAGGAACTCCACCAGCGCTTCGCGGTAGCGCCCACGGGACTCGCTGGTGCCCAGGCTGTTGAGTTCGAGCTTGACCGCATCACGAATGCCCAGCTCGCCCCACAGGCGCCAGGTCAATACGATCAGCTCGGCGTCGATGTCCGGACCGTCGAGGTTGAATACCTCCAGGCCTATCTGGTGGAACTGGCGATAACGACCTTTCTGCGGACGCTCGTGGCGAAACATCGGGCCGATGTACCAGAGTTTCTGCACCTGGCCACCACCGGTAATGCCGTGCTCGAGCACTGCACGCACGCACGCCGCCGTACCTTCGGGGCGCAGGGTCAGCGAATCGCCGTTGCGGTCTTCAAAGGTGTACATCTCTTTTTCGACGATGTCGGTCACTTCGCCGATGGAACGCTTGAATAGTTCGGTGAACTCGACGATCGGCATGCGGATCTGCCGGTAACCGTAGTTATCCAGCAAACGCGCCACGGTGCCCTCGAAATAGCGCCACAGGGGCGTCTGCTCGGGCAGGATGTCGTTCATGCCACGAATGGCTTGCAGGGACTTGCTCACAGGTAATCCTTAAATTCGTTCGACTCAACCACGCGCGATTACAGCAGCGTCGGCTTCGACCTTTTCGGCCGCTTTCTGGCGGATCAGCCGTTCTAGTTCATCCACCAGATTGTCATTCGTCAGTTTCTGCGACGGCTTGCCGTCGATGTAAATCAGGTTCGGTGTACCGCCGGTGAGGCCGATATGGGCCTCCTTGGCTTCACCTGGCCCGTTGACCACGCAACCAATCACCGCGACATCCAGCGGCACCAGCAGGTCTTCCAGGCGCCCTTCCAGCTCGTTCATGGTCTTGACCACATCGAAGTTCTGCCGCGAGCAGCTTGGGCAGGCAATGAAGTTGATGCCACGGGAACGCAGGTGCAGGGACTTGAGAATGTCGTAGCCGACTTTCACTTCCTCCACCGGATCGGCCGCCAACGAGATGCGGATGGTATCGCCAATTCCTTCGGCGAGCAGCATACCGAGGCCGACGGCGGATTTCACCGTGCCCGAACGCAACCCACCGGCCTCGGTGATGCCCAGGTGCAGCGGCTGGACGATTTCCTTGGCCAGCAAGCGATAGGCTTCGACGGCCATGAACACGTCGGAAGCCTTCACGCTGACCTTGAAGTCCTGGAAGTTCAGGCGTTCCAGGTGCTCGACATGGCGCAGGGCCGACTCCACCAGCGCAGCCGGGGTCGGTTCGCCGTATTTCTTTTGCAGGTCTTTTTCCAGGGAACCGGCGTTGACGCCGATGCGGATCGGAATACCACGGTCGCGGGCGGCATCCACCACCGCACGCACGCGGTCTTCGCGACCGATGTTGCCCGGGTTGATGCGCAGGCAGTCCACACCCAGCTCGGCCACGCGCAGGGCGATGCGGTAGTCGAAGTGAATGTCGGCCACCAACGGCACTTTGACCAACTGCTTGATTTTGCCGAACGCCTCGGCGGCGTCCATGTCCGGCACGGAAACCCGCACGATGTCGACACCGGCGGCTTCCAGTCGGTTGATCTGCGCAACGGTGGCGGCCACGTCGTTGGTGTCGCTGTTGGTCATGCTTTGCACAGCGATGGGCGCATCGCCGCCAACAGGAACGTTGCCGACCCAGATCTTTCGCGATTCGCGACGTTTGATTGGAGATTCGCCGTGCATGACTTATTGACCCAACTTCAGGCGAGCGGTCTCGCCACTGGTGAACGGAGCCACGTCGACCGGTTGGCCGTTGTAGCTGACCTGCGCGCCACGGGCATAACCCAGGCGCACGGCAAACGGCGGCGTGCCGTTGACGGAAGTGCTATCGCCCTTGCGCTTGAGGCCACTGAACAGCACCTTGCCGGTGCCATCGGTGATCTGCGTCCAGCAGTCGGCGGTAAATTGAATCTGTACCTGGCCTTGACCGGCTGCGGGAGCGACGGGCGCTACCGCAGTGGTGGAGGCTGTCGGAGTTGCTGGCGCTGCGGCTGGCGCAGCCGGAGTCTCGACGACAGGGGCGGGTGTGCTCGGTACAGCTGGCGCTTGAGTAGCCGGCACATTGGCGGTCGGGGCTGGCGTGGCGGGTGCAGCAGGCGCGTCTGCCGGAGCGGCCGGCACACTCGGTTCAGCAGCGACGGCCGGATCTGCGCCATCCTGCCCCTGAGGCAAAACCAGGTTGGTCTCCCCTGCGCTCTGGCCTTCCACCACAGCCTGATCTTCCGGCTCGTCCAGCGGATGTATGCGGGTGGTGCCGTCGGCGCCTTCGACCTCGACGTGCTCAGGGTTCATGGCGATGGGATCCTTGGCGCGCAAGGCGGCCTGGTCCTGCCACCAGAGGAAACCGCCACCAATCACCGCGATCAACAGCAACAAACTGACGATTCGCAAAATGGTGTGGGAAACGCGAACCGGCTCTTCGATGCGGCCCAGGCTGTGCACACTGCTGCCCTGGGCGTCGGAACCGGTGTATTGATCGAATTGCTGGACCAGTTCGGTCTGGTCCATGCCGAGCAATTTGGCGTAGGCACGGATGTAGCCCCGAGCAAAAGTATGCCCAGGCAATTTATCGAACGCGCCGGCTTCCAGGTTGCCCAGGGAAGCCACGGTGAGATTGAGCTTGAGGGCCACCTCTGCCAGCGACCAACCATTGCTTTCGCGAGCTTGGCGCAGGGTCTCACCGGGATTTACGCGAGTCGCTGCTACAACTTCAGGATGCGCCGCTTTCATCATTGCTCCGACAGGTATTGCTGATATTCCGGCGTACCGGGATAGAGTCTTTTTAGTTGCAGGCCAAAACTGGCGGCCTTGTCACGATCTTCGAACACGTGGGCCAGCCGAACACCGAGCAATAGACTACGTGCATTTTGCTCGCTCAGCAGGCTAAAACGTTCGTAATAATCGCGCGCGGGCACATAATGCCTGTCTTCGTAAGACAACTCAGCCATTTCCAGCAATGCCCGTGGCTGCTGGCGGTTGAGCCGCAGCGCTTTTTCAAGCTGCTGGCGAGCCAGATCACGCTGGCCGAGTTTCGAGGCCGTCATGCCCAGGTTTTCAAACACCCGCGAACGCTCGGGGTAAAGGGTATCGGCGGTCGCCTGCTCGAAGCGCTCGTAGGCCTCTTTGTAACGCTTCTGCTCGAAAAGGAAGCTGCCGTAGTTGTTCAGGATCCGCGCATCCTGCGGCACAGCGGAGAGCGCCTTGCGAAAATGCGCGTCGGCCAGTTCAGGTTCCATCTCGGCCTGGAATACCAACGCCAGGGCCGCGTTGGCATCAGCATCTGAATCGTCCAGCTCCAGGGCTTTCTTGAGCGGCACCTTGGCCCGCTCGGTCATGCCCTGTTGCAGATAGCCTATGCCCAATTGCACATAGGCTTCACGCGCCTCGTCGCGCCCCTTGCTGGTTTTCATGGGGTTGTAGTCACCCGACAGAACACAACCGGTGCAAAGACCGGCCAACAGCAACAGCAGCGCGAAGCGCAGGGACATAGAGTTCCTCTCTTAGTGACTGTTCGCAGCGTTTTGCGCAACATCGTCGGCGGCGTTCAACTCACGCACGGCAATGTAGCGTTCACTGCGACGGGTGCGATCCAGCACCTGTCCTACCAATTGGCCACACGCGGCATCGATGTCTTCGCCGCGGGTGGTACGCACGGTGACGTTGAAGCCCGCGTGATGAAGCTGGTCCTGGAAGCGACGAATCGCGTTGTTGCTCGGACGCTCGTAACCGGAATGCGGGAACGGGTTGAACGGGATCAGGTTGATCTTGCAAGGGATGTTCTTGAGCAGCTCGATCATCTCGACCGCGTGTTCAACCTTGTCGTTCACGTCCTTGAGCAGCGTGTACTCAATGGTCAGCACGCGTTTTTCGCCCAGGGACGACATGTAGCGCTGACACGATTCCAGCAGCATCTTAAGCGGATATTTCTTGTTGATCGGCACCAATTGGTTACGCAATGCGTCATTGGGTGCGTGCAGCGACAACGCCAGGGAGACGTCGATGTGCTTGGCCAGCTCATCGATCATCGGCACCACGCCGGAGGTGGACAGGGTCACTCGGCGCTTGGAGATGCCATAACCCAGGTCATCCATCATCAGGTGCATGGCAGCGATGACGTTGTCGAAGTTCAACAGCGGCTCACCCATACCCATCATCACCACGTTGGTGATGGCACGGTCGACGGTCGCCGGGACGCTGCCAAAGGATTTGTTGGCAATCCACACCTGGCCGATCACTTCGGCGGCGGTGAGGTTGCTATTGAAGCCTTGCTTGCCGGTGGAGCAGAAACTGCAATCCAGGGCACAGCCTGCCTGGGACGAAACGCACAAGGTGCCGCGTTTGCCCTGGGGAATGTAGACGGTCTCGACGCAGCTGCCGGACGCCACGCGCACCACCCACTTACGGGTGCCGTCGCTGGAGATGTCCTCGCTGACCACTTCCGGACCGCGAATTTCAGCAACGGCCTTGAGCTTTTCGCGCAGGGCCTTGCTGACATTCGTCATGGCGTCGAAGTCGTCGACGCCAAAGTGGTGAATCCATTTCATCACCTGGCCGGCACGGAAACGCTTCTCCCCGATCGAGTCGAAGAATTTCTCCATTTCCGGCTGGGTCAGGCCCAACAGGTTGGTTTTGCCGTTCGATGTAGTCATGGATTCACCTTCACTCAAAAGCCTGGGCTTAGCGAGTGGTTACTTCAGTAGCGGAGAAAAAGTAAGCGATTTCGCGAGCAGCAGCGGCTTCGGAGTCCGAACCGTGAACGGCGTTGGCGTCGATCGACTCAGCGAAGTCAGCACGGATGGTGCCGGCAGCAGCTTCTTTAGGGTTGGTGGCGCCCATCAGCTCACGGTTGCGAGCAATGGCGTTTTCGCCTTCCAGCACCTGAACGACAACCGGACCGGAAGTCATGAAGGCAACCAGCTCACCGAAGAAGCCGCGCTCGCTGTGCTCAGCGTAGAAGCCTTCGGCTTCGGCCTTGGACAGTTGCTTCATTTTCGAAGCTACAACGCGCAGGCCAGCGTCTTCGAAGCGGGTAACGATCTTGCCGATCACGTTTTTAGCAACGGCGTCAGGCTTGATGATGGAGAAAGTACGTTGAACAGCCATGGTGTAACTCCAGAAACGGTAATTTGCGAAAAATTAAACCCGCGAATTATACGCGGGTTCTTGGGTATTGCCTAACTGCGTAAGGGAAGCTTCAGTCCTGCTCTTCTTTCCAGGCAGTCTGGATCGCTTCAAGGACCTTTTCACCGCCGCGATCCCGATCGTCGTCAAACCCCGGCAAAGCCATGACCATGTCACGCAATGCCACAAAGTTTACCGAATAGGGATCCGTATCCGGATAACCATCAGCCAACAGGATAGCGATCTCTTGTACATCAACCCATTTAAGGCCCATGACAGCTCCTTGAATCAGTGCGGCGCTTCGGCAGCGTGGTTAAGCGAGTATCTTGGGATTTCGACAGTCAGGTCTTCCGTACCGACAATCGCCTGACAGCCCAGGCGCGATTGCGCTTCCAGGCCCCAGGCCCGATCGAGGAAGTCCTCTTCCAGCTCGTCTGCCTCTTCGAGCGAATCGAAGCCCTCGCGAATAATGCAATGGCAAGTCGTGCACGCACAGACGCCGCCACAGGCACTTTCCATCTCGATATGGTGCTCATGGGCCAGCTCGAGAATGGAAATTCCGGGCTCACACTCCACGACCATGCCCTCGGGACAGAACTTCTCGTGGGGCAGAAAAATCACCTGCGGCATCAGTTATTCCTCAATTTCATTCAGGTTGCGCCCCGCCAGGGCGGCTTTGACCGTCGAGTCCAGGCGGCGGGCAGCAAAGGCATCGGTGACTTGCGACAGACGCTTGGTCTGCTGCTCGATGGCATAACCATCGGTGCCTTTGATCAATTCAGACAACTCCTGCATTTGCAGCTCGATCACCATGCGTTCCTCGGCGTCCAGCAGACGGTCACCATCGGCCTCAAGAGCGGCCTGCACGGCTTCGACCAGACGCTGGCCGTCGACCTGCTGCTCGCGCAATACCCGGGCGACCTTGTCGTCGCTGGCATGCTGGAACGAATCCTTGAGCATTTTGGCGATTTCGCCGTCGGTCAGACCGTAGGACGGCTTGACCTGGATGCTCGCCTCGACGCCCGAACCCAGCTCGCGGGCGGAAACATTGAGCAAACCGTCGGCGTCGACCTGGAAGGTCACGCGAATCTTCGCCGCACCGGCCACCATCGCCGGGATGCCGCGCAATTCGAAGCGAGCCAGGGAACGGCAGTCGCTGATCAGTTCACGCTCGCCTTGCAGCACATGAATCATCATGGCCGACTGGCCATCTTTATAAGTGGTGAAGTCCTGGGCACGGGCAACGGGGATGGTGGTGTTGCGTGGAATCACCTTCTCCATCAGGCCGCCCATGGTTTCCAGCCCCAGGGACAATGGAATCACGTCGAGCAACAGCAGCTCGCCGCCGTCGCGCTTGTTGCCGGCCAGTGTATCGGCCTGGATCGCGGCGCCGATGGCAACCACCTGGTCCGGGTCGATTTCTGTCAGCGGCTGGCGGCCAAAGGCCTCGGCAACAGCTTCGCGAACCCGAGGCACACGGGTCGAACCACCGACCATGACCACAGCCTTGACGTCTTCGAGCTCCACGCCGGAATCACGCACGGCGCGGCGGCAAGCCTTGAGGCTGCGGGCGACCATGGGCTCGATCAGCGCATCAAAGGCTTCACGGCTCAGTGCAGCCTTCCAGTCGCCGTACGCCACTTCGACACTTGCAGCGTCGGTCAGGGCTTCCTTGGCGGCGCAGGCCGTTTGCAGCAGGTGACGTTGCGCGCCCGGATCAAGGTCGGCGGACAGGCCCGCTTGCTCGATGATCCAGCCGGCGATGGCGTGATCGAAGTCATCGCCGCCCAGGGCGCTGTCGCCGCCGGTGGCCAGGACTTCGAATACACCGCCGGTCAGGCGCAGAATGGAGATATCAAAGGTGCCGCCGCCCAAGTCGTAGATCGCGACCAGGCCTTCGGCGTGCTGGTCCAGACCGTAGGCCACCGCAGCGGCGGTCGGCTCGTTGAGCAGGCGCAGCACGTTCAGACCGGCCAGCTTGGCCGCATCCTTGGTGGCTTGACGCTGGGCGTCGTCGAAATAGGCCGGGACAGTGATGACCGCACCGACCAATTCGCCGCCCAATGCCGCTTCGGCGCGCTGGCGCAGCACCTTGAGAATGTCAGCGGAAACTTCCACCGGGCTTTTCGGGCCCTGCACCGTTTCAATGAACGGCATGTGGGATTCGCCGTCGACGAAACGGTACGGCAGCTGATCACCCAATTGCTTGACGTCGGACAGACCACGCCCCATCAGGCGCTTGACCGACACAATGGTATTGAACGGATCGGTCGCGGCGGCCAGCTTGGCTGACTCGCCCACTTCCACATGATCGGCGTGATAGCGCACGGCGGACGGCAGGATCACCTGCCCCTGCTCATCGGCCAGCGGTTCGGAAAGACCGCTGCGCAACGCAGCGACCAGGGAATTGGTAGTACCCAAGTCAATTCCCACAGCCAGGCGACGCTGGTGCGGTTGTGGACTTTGGCCGGGTTCGGCGATCTGCAGTAGGGCCATCGTAATCAGGACTTATCTGTAATCAGGCGTGCGACCGGAGCGGCACTGGGTTAATCGTCGAGGCGCTCTTCGAGCTGGCGCACTTCGTAGGTGAGCTTGTCGAGGAACTGCATGCGCCGCATCAGGCGTTCGGCCTGTTCGCGTTGCGCGGCATCGTCCCAACAGGCTGCGAAGCTTTCATTCAAGGTGTGCTGGGCGTCCTTCAAGCGGCGCTTGAACACCGCGACACCGGCCAGATCGGCGCTGTCCTGCAGATCTTCGAGTTCTTCGCGCCACTGCATCTGCTGCAACAGAAACTCGGGATCATGCACGGTGACTTCCAGAGGCAACTCATGACCGCTGATGGCCAGCAGATAACGCGCGCGCTTGGCCGGGTTCTTGAGCGTCTGATAAGCGTCGTTGAGGTTCGCCGACTGTTCCAGCGCGCGCCGCTGCTCTGCCTCCGAGGCATCAGCGAAGCGGTCGGGATGGACACCGCGGGCCAGCTCCAGATAACGAGCGGACAACTGCTCGAGATCCAGGGAAAAGCCCGGCTGCAACTGGAACAAAGCAAAATGACAAGGAGTACCCACAAGCCGCCTCAGATGTTGAAGCTTTCGCCGCAGCCACATTCACCGCGCACGTTGGGGTTGTTGAACTTGAAGCCTTCGTTCAACCCTTCCTTGACGAAATCCAGCTCAGTGCCGTCCAGGTACGTCAGGCTTTTCGGGTCGATGATCACTTTCTGACCATGACTCTCGAACACCTGATCGTCTTCGCCCACTTCGTCGACGAATTCGAGCACGTAGGCAAGACCAGAGCAGCCCGTGGTGCGAACACCCAGGCGGATACCCTCGCCCTTGCCGCGCCCCTCAAGAGAGCGCTGCACATGCTTAGCTGCCGCTTCTGTCATCTGGATAGCCATGAAAACTCCTTACCTGTGCGCGGATCAGATCAAGCCTTTCTTCTGCTTGTAATCGCGAACGGCAGCCTTGATGGCGTCCTCGGCGAGTACCGAGCAGTGGATCTTCACTGGCGGCAGGGCCAGTTCTTCGGCCAGCTGAGTGTTCTTGATGGTTTCAGCCTCATCAAGGGTCTTGCCCTTCATCCACTCGGTGGCCAGGGAGCTGGACGCAATGGCCGAACCGCAGCCGTAGGTCTTGAACTTGGCGTCTTCGATGATGCCTTGCTCGTTGACCTTGATCTGCAGACGCATGACGTCGCCGCACGCTGGGGCGCCGACCATGCCGGTGCCAACATCAGGATCCTGCGCGTCCATCTTGCCGACGTTGCGCGGGTTTTCGTAGTGGTCGATGACCTTTTCGCTATATGCCATTTGCTTCAATCCTCATCAGTGAGCCGCTCTGGTGGCGACTTCTTCAGTGCGCCGCCCACTCGATTTTCGAGATGTCGACGCCGTCTTTATACATGTCCCACAGCGGCGACAGAGCGCGCAGCTTGGTAACGGCCTCGCAGACTTTCTGCGCGGCGTAATCGATTTCTTCTTCGGTGGTGAAGCGGCCGAAGGTGAAGCGGATCGAGCTGTGAGCCAGTTCGTCGTTGCGGCCCAGGGCGCGCAGTACGTACGAAGGCTCAAGGGACGCCGAGGTGCATGCCGAACCGGACGACACGGCCAGATCCTTGAGCGCCATGATCAGCGACTCGCCTTCAACGTAGTTGAAGCTCAGGTTCAGGTTGTGCGGTACACGGGCAATCATGCTGCCGTTGACGTAAAGCTCCTCGAGGTGCTCGACCTGCTTGAAGAAGCGGTCGCTCAGGGCCTTGATGCGTACGTTCTCGGCGGCCATGTCTTCCTTGGCCACACGGAAGGCTTCGCCCATGCCGACGATCTGGTGGGTCGCCAGGGTGCCGGAACGCATGCCACGCTCGTGACCGCCGCCGTGCATGGTCGCTTCAAGGCGAACACGCGGCTTGCGGCTCACGTACAGCGCGCCGATGCCTTTAGGGCCGTAGGTCTTGTGGGCAGAGAACGACATCAGGTCGACTTTGAGCTTCGACAGGTCAATGTCGACCTTGCCGGTGGACTGCGCGCCGTCGACGTGGAACAGGACGCCCTTGGAGCGGGTCAGCTCGCCGATGGCCTCGATGTCGTTGACGGTGCCGATTTCGTTGTTCACATGCATGATCGAAACCAGGATGGTGTCGTCGCGCAGTGCGGCTTCCACCATGGCCGGGGTGATGATGCCGTCTTCACCTGGCTCGATGTAGGTGACTTCGAAGCCTTCACGCTCCAGTTGGCGCATGGTGTCCAGGACAGCCTTGTGCTCGATCTTGGAGGTGATCAGGTGCTTGCCCTTGGTGTGATAGAAGTGCGCGACACCCTTGATTGCCAGGTTGTCGGACTCAGTAGCACCAGAGGTCCAGACGATTTCACGCGGGTCGGCATTGACCAGGTCAGCGACCTGGCGGCGGGCGTTTTCGACCGACTCTTCGGCTTTCCAGCCGAACACGTGGGAGCGGGACGCCGGGTTACCGAAGTTTCCGTCGACCAGCAGGCATTCACTCATCTTTTGCGCGACACGCGGATCAACCGGGGTGGTCGCAGAGTAATCAAGGTAAATCGGCAATTTCATGGACTTTCTCCTAAATCAGGCTGGCTGGCGTTCCGCTTGCTCTGCGGCGGTCATTCGACGGCGGACGCTTCAATCTTGTCCAGGTGCGGCGTCTTGCCATTGCAACGACGCTGGTCCTGACGCTGGGCTACTTCCTGCACCTCGCGACGAGTTACAAGGTCAGCCAAGCTGATACCGCTAAGAAATTCGTGGATCTGCAGGCTCAAGTCACACCACAAGTGGTGGGTCAGGCAAGTATCGCCGCCATGGCAGTCGCCAAGGCCCTGGCATTTGGTCGCATCGACCGATTCGTTCACCGCGTCGATCACCTGGGCAACCTGGATGCCCTGCATGTCGCGTGACAGCTGATAACCGCCGCCGGGGCCGCGCACACTGGAAACCAGGTTACTGCGGCGCAGCTTGGCGAACAGCTGTTCAAGGTAAGACAGGGAAATGCCCTGGCGCTCGGAGATATCGGCCAGGGACACCGGCCCGTGCTGCGCATGCAATGCCAAATCCAGCATCGCGGTCACGGCGTATCGGCCTTTTGTAGTCAGTCGCATGGACAATTACCACGGAGTTCGGAATGGGGCGAGTATGCAATTCCCGAGTATTTAAGTCAAGTATAAGACCTAGTGCTTTACTCAGGTTTACCCGCAAAAGAGCGCGCGCATCATAGCAAAGGCTGGCCAGTGGCGACCAGCGATACCGCGTTATCGCTCATCGCGAGTAGGCTCGCTCCCACAGGGGGTCTTGGGTGGCTGCACGATTTGTGTACACCACAGATCCAATGTGGGAGCGAGCCTGCTCGCGAAGGGGCCTACAGGATTTCAGCCCGCCTGACTCTGATCCTTATCCTTCACACACGCAAAATCCTCCTCGCGCAGTTCAGGCAGGTCCTTGGCGCAGTAATTACTGCCCAGGTCCTTCAGGGCGCCGCACATGCCCTCCAGGCGCCCATCGACGGCCTGCAGGTGATCGAGCAACTGGTTGATCGCACGGGCGACCGGGTCGGGCATGTCTTCGCCGACACCGTAGGCATCGAAGCCGATCTTCTCGGCCATGGCCTTGCGGCGGGCGTCCTGCTCGTCATCGGTCTTGACGATGATCCGCCCCGGAATGCCCACCACGGTTGCACCGGCCGGCACAGCCTTGGTCACCACCGCATTGGAGCCGACTTTCGCCCCCGCCCCCACCGTGAACGGCCCGAGCACCTTGGCACCGGCGCCAACCACCACGCCGTCTTCCAGCGTCGGGTGGCGCTTGCCTTTGTTCCAGCTGGTGCCGCCGAGGGTCACGCCCTGGTAGAGCGTCACGTCATCGCCGATCTCGGCGGTTTCACCAATGACAATGCCCATGCCGTGGTCGATGAAGAACCGGCGACCGACCTTGGCGCCCGGGTGGATCTCGATCCCGGTCAACCAGCGTCCGAAGTTGGAGACAACTCGAGCCAACCACTTCCAGCCCATGCCCCACAAGGCACTCGACAGGCGATGGATCCAGATGGCGTGCATGCCCGGGTAGCAGGTCAGCACTTCAAAGGCATTGCGCGCCGCCGGGTCACGATGGAAAACGCTTTGGATATCTTCACGCAAACGATCGAACATCTTTATTCCTTCCGCTTAATCAGCTCGCCACGGGCCGCTTTCTGGGTTTCCGTGAGGATGCCGCGCAATATATTCATCTCCGCCCGGCTGACCGAGCTTCGTCCGTACAACCGACGCAGGCGCGCCATCAAGTGCCGGGGCTTGTCCGGGTCGAGAAACTCGATGTCCACCAGGGTCTGCTCCAGGTGTTCATAGAGCCGCTCCAGCTCGTCCATGGTCGCCAGTGTCTCACTGCGCGGCGACGTGGCCTCGAATTTTTCCACCTTGCTGGGCTTGCCTTCGGCTGCCAGCCAGGCCATGCGCACTTCATAACTCAACACCTGCACCGCCGCCCCGAGGTTCAGGGAACTGAACTGCGGGTCGGAAGGGATATGCACGTGAAAGTGACATCGCTGCAGCTCTTCGTTGGTCAGGCCGGAATCTTCACGGCCAAACACGAGGGCGATCTCAGCACCCTGCCCGGCTTCCTCGACCACTTTCGTTCCGCATTCGCGGGGGTCGAGCAGCGGCCAGGGGATACGGCGGTCGCGGGCGCTGGTGCCGAGCACCAGGTTGCAGCCCACCAGGGCGTCTTCCAGGGTGGCGACCACTTGGGCGGCTGCCAGGATGTCACCGGCGCCGGAAGCCCGGGCGTCGGCTTCGTGATGGGGAAACGAGCGTGGCTCGACCAGCACCAGCCGCGACAGGCCCATGTTCTTCATGGCCCGCGCAGCCCCGCCGATATTTCCCGGATGGCTGGTATTGACCAGGACGACACGAATGTTCTGCAACAAGGGAGGCGCTCTCGAACACGATAAAGGGAGCAAATCTTACCTAAGCACCTACCGTTAAGCTATGAAAGCGAACACCAACCTTCTCCTGGGAAAACTTTCTGATAGAATGCGCGGCTTTCTTTAACAACCTTAGGTGACACATCCATGCAGCCCATGCTGAATATCGCGCTGCGCGCCGCCCGCAGCGCCAGTGAACTGATCTTCCGCTCCATCGAGCGCCTGGATACCATCAAGGTCGATGAAAAAGACGCGAAGGACTACGTGTCCGAGGTTGATCGCGCCGCCGAACAGAAAATCGTCGACGCACTGCGCAAGGCTTACCCGAACCACTCGATCCTGGGTGAAGAGACCGGCATGCACGCCGGCACCGGCATCGAAGGTGAAGAGTACCTGTGGATCATCGATCCGCTGGACGGCACCACCAACTTCCTGCGCGGCATCCCTCATTTCGCTGTCAGCATCGCCTGCAAATACCGTGGTCGCCTGGAACACGCCGTCGTGCTGGACCCGGTTCGCCAGGAAGAATTCACCGCCAGCCGTGGCCGTGGCGCCCAGCTGAACGGTCGTCGCCTGCGCGTCAGCGGCCGCACCAGCCTGGACGGCGCCCTGCTGGGCACTGGCTTCCCGTTCCGCGATGACCAGATGGACAACCTGGACAACTACCTGGGCATGTTCCGCGCCCTGGTCGGCCAGACCGCCGGCATCCGCCGCGCGGGCGCCGCGAGCCTGGACCTGGCATATGTCGCCGCCGGCCGTTTCGATGCATTCTGGGAGTCGGGCCTGTCCGAATGGGACATGGCAGCAGGCGCCCTGCTGATCCAGGAAGCCGGTGGTTTGGTGAGCGACTTCACCGGCGGCCACGACTTCCTTGAAAAAGGCCACATCGTTGCCGGCAACACCAAATGCTTCAAGGCCGTACTCACCGCTATCCAGCCGCACCTGCCGGCTTCGCTGAAGCGCTAAGCAGCTCGGCTACAGAAAAAGCACCTTTCGGGGTGCTTTTTTTATGCCTGGGTTTCCGACATACCCCCCATTACCAACCAGAGCAAAGCCTATGAGAGCTAAGCCTGCTGGAGCAAAACCTGTGGGAGCAAAGCTTGCTCGCGATAACTGAGGCACATCCGACATGGATGCAAGCTGACCCACCGCTATCGCGAGCAAGCTCGCTCCCACAGGAGCCTGGGTCGGATACAAGATTTGTGTCCACTGGAGATCCAGTGTGGGAGCGAGCTTGCTCGCGATGACTGAGGCACATTCAACATAGATGCATGCTGAACCACCGCTATCGCGAGCAGGCTCGCTCCCACAGGGGATGGGTGGTGGGCCATAGAATGCGGGCGTAAAAAAAGCACCCCGAAGGGTGCTTCTTCATAACCGCTGGATCACTGAGCCGGTTCGTTCTGACCCAGGATCAGTTGGCCTTCCTTGTTCACCGGGATCTGGTTGCCCGGGTCGCGGTCCATGCGGACTTTGCCTTCCTTGCCATCAAGCATGTAGCGAACGTCATAACCTACAACCTTGTCGCTGATGTCGTTGACCGTGTTGCAGCGAGTTTGGGTGGTGGTGTAGGTGTCGCGCTCCTGCATGCCTTCCTGAATCTTGTTACCGGCATAACCGCCGCCGGCCGCACCCGCCACGGTGGCGATTTTCTTGCCGGTGCCGCCGCCGATCTGGTTACCCAACAGGCCACCGGCCACGGCGCCCAATACGGTACCGGCGATCTGGTGTTGATCCTGGACCGGCTTCTGCCGGGTCACGGTGACGTCCTTGCACACTTCACGGGGGGTCTTGATTTGTGTTTTAACCGGGTCCACGGCCAATACTTGCGCATACTCAGGGCCGCTTTTGACCAAGCTGTAGGTGGCTACCGCACCACCGGCAGTCACACCGACAGCACCCAATACCGCACCAACCAGCATCGATTTGTTCACTTGAACCTCCTGACCATCACATGCGGATTTATCCGCGCTTCTCCCAGCCTTGGAGCACAAAAAAAGGCGCGAGTTCAACTCGCGCCTTTCAGGCCGTGACGGACGGAGACCAAACCTTACGGTCGGTCGTCCACTTCCGTATCTGTGGCCACCGGAGGAATCAGATCCTCGGTGCTCAGGTTCAGCCAGATCAGCACCACGTTGGCGATGTAGATCGACGAGTAAGTACCCGCCAATACACCAATGAACAGCGCAATGGAGAAGCCGAACAGGTTGTCGCCACCGAAAATCAGCAGCGCGCCGATCGCCAGCAACGTGGAGATCGACGTCGCCATGGTCCGCAGCAGGGTCTGGGTGGTCGAGATGTTGATGTTCTCGATCAGCGTCGCCTTGCGCAGCACACGGAAGTTTTCACGCACCCGGTCGAACACCACAATGGTGTCGTTGAGCGAGTAACCGATGATCGCCAGCACCGCCGCCAACACCGTCAAATCGAAGGTGATCTGGAAGAACGACAGGATGCCCACAGTCACGATCACGTCGTGGATCAGCGAGACAATCGCGCCGACCGCGAACTTCCACTGAAAGCGGAAAGCCAGGTACAGCAGGATCCCGCCCAGCGCCATCAGCATGCCGAGGCCGCCCTGGTCGCGCAGCTCTTCACCCACCTGCGGGCCGACATACTCGACACGCTTGACCTGCGCCGGGTTGTCGCCACCAGCCTTCTGCAAGGCCTCGGCCACTTGCTGACCCAGTTGCGGGTCTTCACCCGGCATCCGCACCAGCAGGTCTGTGGTCGCGCCAAAGCTCTGCACCACAGCGTCGGTGTAACCCGAGGTCATCAGTTGCTCGCGCACCTTGGTGACATCGGCCGGACGCTCGTAGGTCAGCTCGATCAGCGTACCGCCGGTGAAATCCAGGCCGTAGTTCAGGCCCTTGCTGAACCAGCTGAACAACGCCAGCAAGGTCAGCAATACAGTGACGCCGAACGCAACGTTGCGAACGCCCATGAAGTTGATTGTACGTAACATGGCAGCCCCTTAAATCCACAACTTCTTGAAGTCACGGCCACCATAAATCAGGTTGACCATTGCACGGGTCACCAGAATGGCTGTGAACATCGAGGTAAAGATCCCGAGGGACATGGTCACTGCGAAGCCCTTCACCGGACCGGTGCCCATGGCGAAGAGAATCCCGCCCACCAGCAAGGTGGTCAGGTTGGCGTCGATAATCGCAGTAAATGCCCGGCCGAAGCCTTCGTTGATTGCCCGCTGGACCGACATACCCGCAGCAATCTCTTCACGAATCCGCGAGAAGATCAGCACGTTGGCGTCCACCGCCATACCCATGGTCAACACGATACCGGCAATACCCGGCAGGGTCAGCGTAGCCCCCAGCAGCGACATCAGCGCCAGCAGCAGCACCATGTTCACCGCCAGCGCAACCGTGGCGATCAGGCCGAAGAAGCGGTAGATGGCGATGATGAACAGCGAGACAAACAGCATGCCCCACAGCGATGCATCGACACCCTTGGCAATGTTGTCGGCACCCAGGCTCGGGCCAATGGTGCGCTCTTCAGCGAAGTACATCGGCGCAGCCAGACCACCGGCACGCAGCAGCAGGGCCAGTTCCGAGGATTCACCCTGGCCATTGAGGCCGGTGATGCGGAACTGGCTGCCCAGCGGCGACTGGATGGTCGCCAGGCTGATGATCTTTTTCTCTTCCTTGAACGTCTGGATCGGTACGTCTTTCTCGACACCGTTGACCACTTGCTTGGTGTAAGTGGTGGTCGGCTTCTGCTCGATGAAGATCACCGCCATGCTGCGACCGACGTTACTGCGCGTGGCGCGGCTCATCAGTTCGCCGCCGTGGCCGTCGAGGCGAATGTTTACCTGTGGGCGACCCTGCTCGTCGAAGCCCGCCTGGGCGTCGGTCACCTGGTCACCGGTGATGATCAGGCCGCGCTCGATCTGCGCCGCCGGACGACCGCCTTCACGGAACTCGAAGCTCTCGGTAGTGGCTCGGGAAGCACCCGGTTCGGCCGCGAGACGGAATTCCAGGTTGGCGGTCTTGCCGAGGATACGCTTGGCTTCGGCAGTGTCCTGCACGCCCGGCAGCTCAACCACGATGCGGTTGGCGCCCTGGCGCTGCACGATCGGCTCGGCCACACCCAGCTCGTTGACCCGGTTACGCACCGTGGTCAAGTTCTGCTTGATGGAGTATTCGCGGATTTCCGCCAGCTTGGCCGGGGTCATCGCCAGACGCAGCACCGGCTGACCATTGAGGTCGGCTGGCACAATGTCGAAATCGTTGAAGTTCTTGCGGATCAGCGCACGGGCCTTCTCGCGTACATCTTCGTCAGTGAAACCCAGCTGAATGGCACCGTCGAGCTGCGGCAGGCTGCGATAGCGCAGACGCTCTTTACGCAACAGGCTCTTGACGTCGCCTTCGTAGACTTTCAAGCGTGCATCCAGCGCCTTGTCCATGTCCACTTCCAGCAGGAAGTGCACACCACCGGACAAGTCCAGACCCAGCTTCATCGGATGCGCGCCGAGGTTGCGCAGCCATTGCGGGGTGGTCTGGGCCAGGTTCAGGGCCACGACATAGTCGTCACCGAGGGCCTTGCGCACCACGTCCTTGGCCGGCAGTTGGTCTTCAGCCTTGAGCAGACGCAACAAACCGCCCTTGCCACCTTCGGCAACGGTCGCGGCCTTCACGTCGATACCGGAGGCCTTGAGCGCAGCGCTCGCACGGTCCAGATCAGCCTGAGTGACCTGCAAGGCAGTGCTTGCGCCACTGACCTGAATGGCCGGGTCATCAGGATAAAGATTGGGAGCGGAATAAATCAGACCGACCGCCAGCACCGCCAGGATCAGTAAATATTTCCACAGAGGGTATTTGTTCAGCATCACGCCGCCCGCTTATGACGCGGGGCGCCTTGCGCGCCCCGTCGATTGAATAGAAGTTGTTACTTAGATCGCTTTCAGCGTGCCTTTTGGCAGCGTGGCCGCGATGGCGCCCTTCTGGAATTTCATTTCAACGGTGTCGGACACTTCCAGTACCACGAAGTCATCGGCCACTTTGGTGATCTTGCCAGCGATGCCGCCGGTGGTGACCACTTCGTCGCCCTTTTGCAGGCTGCTGAGCAGGTTCTTCTGCTCTTTGGCACGCTTGGCCTGTGGACGCCAGATCATCAGGTAGAAGATGACCAGAAAGCCAACCAGGAAAATCCACTCGAAACCGCCACCCATTGGCGCTGCTGCAGGGGCAGCGGCATCAGCCATGGCATTAGAGATAAAAAAGCTCATTTAGCACTCCAGTTGCAAGTATTGAATCTTAGGATCGGAAAACTCAGTCCAAGGGCGGAACAGGCAACCCGCGCTTGGCATAGAAGGCATCGACAAAGGCGGCCAATGTACCCTGTTGAATAGCCTCGCGCAAACCAGCCATAAGCACCTGGTAATGGCGCAAATTGTGGATGGTATTCAACATGCTACCCAGCATTTCGCCGCACTTGTCCAAATGGTGCAGATAAGCACGGGAGAAGTTCTGGCAGGTGTAGCAATCGCAGGTCGGATCCAGCGGCGATTCATCATGGCGATGGAACGCGTTACGGATCTTCAGCACGCCTGTATCAATGAACAGATGCCCATTGCGGGCATTACGGGTTGGCATCACGCAATCGAACATGTCCACACCGCGGCGCACACCCTCAACCAGATCTTCCGGTTTGCCAACGCCCATAAGGTAACGAGGTTTGTCAGCCGGCATCTGGCCCGGCAG
This sequence comes from Pseudomonas sp. P105, assembly GCF_032614175.1. Lineage (NCBI taxonomy): Bacteria > Pseudomonadati > Pseudomonadota > Gammaproteobacteria > Pseudomonadales > Pseudomonadaceae > Pseudomonas > Pseudomonas sp. P105. Next base: position 1,120,092 of record NZ_CP126693.1, on the reverse strand, counting down.
GTAATCGAGCACCTTGATCATTTCATGCTTGGGTTCGCCCACCGACAGACCGCCGATGGCCAGGCCGTCGAAGCCGATCTTGTCGAGGCCTTCGAGCGAGCGCATGCGCAAATCCTGGTGCATGCCGCCCTGGACGATGCCGAACAGCGCCGCCGTGTTCTCGCCATGGGCGTTCTTGGAGCGCTGGGCCCAGCGCAACGACAGCTCCATGGACACCCGCGCCACGTCTTCATCGGCCGGGTACGGCGTGCATTCGTCAAAGATCATCACGATGTCCGAGCCCAGGTCGCGCTGGACCTGCATCGACTCTTCCGGCCCCATGAACACCTTGGCGCCATCCACCGGAGAAGCGAAGGTCACACCCTCCTCCTTGATCTTGCGCATCGCCCCCAGGCTGAACACCTGGAAACCGCCGGAGTCGGTCAGAATCGGACCTTTCCATTGCATGAAATCGTGCAAGTCACCGTGAGCCTTGATCACCTCCATGCCCGGGCGCAGCCACAGGTGGAAAGTGTTGCCGAGGATGATCTCCGCGCCCGTGGCCACAATATCCCGAGGCAACATGCCCTTGACCGTGCCGTACGTGCCCACCGGCATGAACGCGGGGGTTTCCACCGTACCGCGGGGGAAGGTCAGACGACCGCGACGAGCCTTGCCATCGGTAGCAAGCAACTCGAAGGACATGCGACAGGTGCGACTCATACTGTTTCCTCGGGTCCGCGTGGCGCGGGGTTACGGGTGATGAACATCGCATCACCGTAGCTGAAAAAGCGGTATCCATGCTCGACAGCGGCCTTGTAGGCGGCCATGGCCTCGGGATAACCGGCGAACGCCGAAACCAGCATCAACAGCGTGGATTCGGGCAAATGAAAATTGGTGACCAGGGCATCAACCACATGAAACGGCCGGCCCGGGTAGATAAAGATGTCAGTGTCGCCACTGAACGGCTTGAGCACGCCATCGCGCGCAGCGCTTTCCAGAGACCGCACGCTGGTGGTCCCCACCGCCACCACCCGCCCACCGCGCGCGCGACAGGCCGCTACGGCATCGACCACTTCCTGGCTCACTTCGAGCCATTCGTTATGCATGTGGTGATCTTCGATACGCTCCACCCGCACCGGCTGGAACGTGCCGGCGCCGACGTGCAACGTCACGAACGCCGTCTCCACGCCCTTGGCGGCAATCGCCTCCAGCAGCGGCTGATCAAAATGCAGCCCCGCCGTCGGCGCCGCCACCGCCCCCAAGCGCTCGGCGTACACGGTCTGATAACGCTCGCGGTCCGAACCTTCGTCCGGGCGGTCTATATAAGGAGGCAACGGCATGTGCCCGACACGGTCGAGCAGCGGCAACACCTCTTCGGCAAATTCCAGCTCGAACAACGCATCATGCCGCGCCACCATCACCGCCTCACCGCCGCCGTCGATCAAAATCGACGAACCGGGCTTGGGCGACTTGCTCGACCGCACATGGGCCAGCACCCGATGACTGTCCAGCACCCGCTCCACCAGAATCTCCAGCTTGCCGCCGGAGGCCTTCTGGCCAAACAACCGCGCCGGAATCACCCGGGTATTGTTGAACACCATCAAATCGCCCGGGCGCAAATGCTCAAGCAAATCAGTGAATTGACGGTGAGCCATGGCACCGCTGACCCCGTCCAGGGTCAACAGTCGACTGGCGCGACGCTCGGCCAGAGGGTGGCGAGCGATCAGCGAATCAGGGAGTTCGAAGGTAAAGTCAGCAACACGCATGATGGGGTTCGTCTAGCAGGGCCGGAAAGTCTAGCGGAATTATCAAAAATTCACCATGAAACGTGATTGACCAACGGTAGGCACCTCTCTATACTTCGCCGCCATTGAGCCCTGATGGCGGAATTGGTAGACGCGGCGGATTCAAAATCCGTTTTCGAAAGGAGTGGGAGTTCGAGTCTCCCTCGGGGCACCATCTTAAAGAAAGACCTTGAAATTCAAGGTCTTTTTTTTCGCCTGTAGGAAAGTGGTTTTCCGCGGCTAACGCAGATCCCAACCAATCCCCCACCCGCTTTTGTGGTGGGGGGATAAGTCACCGCTCCCCTTTGTGGCGAGGGGATTTATCCCCGCTGGGCGGGGAAGCGGCCCCAGAACCCCCAACCTCATGGTGAGGAAGAGCCAGTGGTAAGGAAGAACCGGGGGGCAAGGAAGAACCCGTGGCGAGGGAGCTTGCTCCCGCTTGAGCGCGAAGCGCTCACAAAAATGTCACTGCCCCCACCGATGCTCAGAGTTGCCACTGCAAAGGCATAAACCATCAACCCAGCTCCACCTCACCCTACCCACCCAGTCACTAAGGATTTCACCCCATGGAATTGCTGCTGGAAACGGTCGCTCTTTACTCGCTCAAGCTGGCTTATGAGACGGAAGGCCACAGCCCGATTCTGCGGGATGATCCGTTGATGGGCAGTTGCGACCGTGAGGTTTTTGAGTTGTTGATACGGCGGGGCGATGTGGCTGGGATTCAAGGCGAAATCGGTCGATGCCTTGATTTAGCGTTGGGGGCGATTGGCGGAATGGATACTGTCCTGGGTCGAGAGCTGCATCGTCTGGCTGCGGATTTCAGCGCGGCGCAGAAAATGGACGACCTTTACGCTCCGCTCATCGCGCTTAACGGTTATGTGAAAGATATCCTATAAACCGCAGCGCTCGTTCCCACGCTCCGCGTGGTAACGCATCCCGCAACGCTCTGCGTTGCAGACTAAACAGGCAGAACACACTCCTACGCAGGTAAATCCATGGACGACATCATCGCAGCGATAGGCAGTTGGCTGACCGAAACCCATGAAGCGAAACGGCGGATGGTGAGCAACCTGGAAACGCTCTTCGGGATTGCCAGCGTGATCGCCGCGAAGGATCACGCTGCGAAACGTAAGGCGCTGATGACGCGAACGGAGCAGGCCTTGCCGGAGAAGGATCTTAAAGTAAATAAATCCGTCCCCTTTTCTCATGGCCGAGCAGCTCCAGGCTCTGGAAGCCCTGAAGGGCGATGCCGGCCTGAAGAAAGAAATCGAGTTCGAGACCAAGCTGCGCGGGCTGCTGGACCAATATGGCTTCAGCTTGAAGCACATCATCAACTTGCTGGACCCACAGAGCAGCAAGCGCCCTCAAATGTCGACTGAACCCCCCGGCACTCGTAAGCCTCGCCAGCTGAAGATTTACAAAAACCCGCACACAGGCGAAGTCGTAGAGACCAAAGGCGGTAATCACAAAACGTTGAAAGAGTGGAAAATCAAGCACGGCTCTGATGTCGTCGAAGGCTGGCTTAGTAAATAGATAACAAAGAGACAACTGAACCTTCGACGTTCCTCTGACAGCTAAGGCTATCACCAGACTGAGCTGGACTGGAACGTTGGAATTATAATAAGTTAGCTTTGAAACCCATAATATCTGCGATTAAAGCCAAGCCATCCACTAATCTCAACTTGCACTCCAATCGTGATCATTGCTCCACTCCCTCCGAACATCAGAAAAAGATGTAAAAGCCTTTGAAGTGGATGACACCTTCTTCATTTTTAACTCTCCATTACTTGGACTATTAGTCCAGTAACCACCTTTCAAAAGCTCGTTAGAAATGACATTCAGATCACCTACACCTTTGACCAGCCTAACCTCACCCTTATACGGACTACGGAGTTCGAATATATATGTCAGCCGAACTGAACCAGTCCGAGGATTACTGAGTATTGCCTCAACTTCCGAACTTCCACTTTGGAACGCAGAAAAACTCTGAAGAGAAAGCGTTAGATAGGTTTGCTTTATTACAAACACCATTTTAACCGGAGGCATTGATTCCCCAGGAACAACTTGATAATTTGAGACAAGCTCGCCAATCCAAACACCCTCGAGAACAGGACGACCTATCACTTCTGGCAAAATTGAAAACTTCCAACCCCACTTGCAGAAAATGAAGAACATCCCACTGGTCAAAGCAAACGAACTTGAGACCATTGAAAACAATCGTTGCCAACTTAATAAATCTTCAAAAAAAGCGAACCGAATCGCTAGCCAAGAAGAAAATATAGCCACTGTAGACCAAAATAATATCTTAACGAGAAGGCCGAGCTCTTTGGATGTTAACGTCAGATTTTCCAAGCCCTAACCTCTCCGCCTGTAAATATGTTTACTGCACCTTTAGAGTTAATGACAGCACAGCAAAACACGCAAGACAATCTAGATACAGCCTGTGCAGTAAAATATCTAGAGCCTACAGGCATCGAACCTTTGGCTGGAGACAAAATAAGCTCAGGTGAAGGACTTAAAAACTGACACATATGGGATAATGATCGACATTCAAAATCAATAAGATGAAACCCATCGTGCCATTCGCTCTGATAACTTGAGACCCCCACCAAGCACTCTACAATTTTTTCAATACCTGAAATTGGCAGCTCCACCCCCACTGGCAATACATCTCCCATCGAATAGGAAGGAAGAACCATCGGACTCGTATAGAAGACAATACCCAAGCCCGAAAAGTCGCTAACTCGCCTATCAACGAGTGTAGACAACAAATTATTAACCCACAACATGGATTATCCTGAGCCTAAAAAAAACATGTGTCATGATCCGCAATTCACCAATCAGAGTTATACCTTCTCAACTGCCGCAAGAGTCTTTCTAGTAAATTCCATTCTACCAAAAGTAGGCCGACCATGCCCATTGAAGTATTCACCACTACCGACTAATAAATTTTTATCAAACAATACATTGGCGCATCCTACATGACTACGTAGCTCCGGCTGATCTGCCCTTGGGTCATTTCTATAGTTATAAAGGAGGCGATACCCTTCTGCCTCATCATACAACAAAGCAGCAGCGATACTATTCGACCCAGACTGAGAAGTTTTTAGCCTGACGCGAATTTTATCCCACGTCTGGCAAATCGTGACATCTGCGCTCCACTCATATCGAACTTCCCCACTTTCACTTAGAGTTTTTCCATTGCAAGTCCATTCACCGGAGAGATCAGCGACCTTGAGCCACTTGGTTGCAAGGCTCCAACGCCATACAAACTTATCGAACAACATGTATAACACTGAGAAAACCACACCTGCACCGACCAATGACAGAGCAGTAGGTGGCAAATTAACAGCCATACCAAAAGTCGAAGCCAAATCCACTAAAGAAAGCAGCAAAAAAACGATAACTCCTGAAATAATGCTAGCGGCAGCTCCAATATAACGACCAATAAACGCTCGATTCACTCCACCCAGCAAAGCATATTCATGATTTAACATTTTACGGATTCCTTTCTAGGTAAAGTCAATCATTCGCTAGAGAGCTTTCTTAAGGTCAGCCTACCTGCTGTATTGCGTCCATTTCGCCAATTCCTCACAGTCCAATATACCCCTTCCATTACCAACACACTTCCGTCACAACGAACGTCAAGCTCAGCAGCGCCAGTATGGTGCGACTCATCGTCAGCGGCGGGTTTCTTCCTGTTTGATCTATAAACATAATACAACTTATGTGGCTCGCCACCATTACTACATACAGGTTTGCACATGACACTATGAGAACGCGTTACCTGCTCACCTTTTACTACCATGGATAGATCAATCGAACTCAGCGTCGATTTGATTAATACTTCGACCTGCAACAACTCTAGCCCCTCAGTTTCGATACACCAGGGATCTGTTGCATCAAAAATTCCACCTGCTGATTTTGCAGCGCTCTCAACTGCCAATTGAATATTGATGTTTGATTCGAGTGTTCCAACCCATCGACCCGACAAGTCTGGAAATGCGCCAGGGGAAGCTCGCTCATACAGTCTCCATGCTTTTTTAAAAACAAATGGAATACTACCGAGCAGGAATACAGTGGTAAAAACTCCAGTACCTATCTTCCAAAACAAAGAGACCGTCGCTATTCCCGCGCTCGTCTCGGCCATCCAAACCGCGAGAAAGAAAATCGCTATGGTGATGCCAAGCAACGTGTAGAAAAAGCGTTGCAACCCGAAAACTGAGTACATCCAACCCCCTTATGTTGTGTTGGACAGAAAGTGCCATCACAGCATATAGTGGATCCAACCTCCCCTCAAGGGTTCGCTCCTATGCCCACGTTCAACCTTCATAGCCTTTTTCGTAGCACCGTTTACGACGATACCTACCTCACCGAGTTGACGCTTGAAGAGGATGAACGGACCCAGATGCAGAGCGCACGCACGCGCATCCGCGATAGGTTGAGGACACGACTCCCCGGTGTTCTTCAGAAGGAGCTGCAGACGGACGAGAGGGTCCGTGCGCCCCGCTTTTTCACTCAGGGCTCTTGGGCATATAAAACGCTAAATTCTCCATGCCGAGCTCCTCAGCAAGCGGATTTGGACGACGGCACCTATCTCCCATTCAGCTACCTGGAACAAGAACCTCCGTCAGTGGTTAGCACTGCATTATTTAATAGTGTTGAAAAAGTTCTAAGGGAACTCGCTGATGATACGGATGGTTGGACTCTATATGACGACAACCCTAACTGTACTCGTATTGAGATCGCGCCTGATAAGCACATTGACGTTCCTGTATATAGTATCCCTGATGAGGAGTTCGAGAAGCTTCGCGAGGCTCGAGAATATATTCTGAAGGCCGGCATGGAGGCTTACGCTGCGGATCAAGCGCCTGAGGATGACAACTGGGACCTAATGCCTACCCATGGCGTTCTCATGGCAACAAAAAATCGAGGGTGGAGAGATAATGATCCCCGCCCTGTTAAGGATTGGGTGAACGGTGAAATCGCACTGAAGTCGGAACAACTTAGGCATATTATGCGCTACCTGAAAGGTTGGCGTGATCACCAGACTTGGACCAAAGGGGACCCTAAGTCCATTTTGCTCATGGTCGCTGCAGCAGAGGCTTATGACACACAAATATATGCTCGCGATGACTTAGCTCTGCTTGGAGTAGTGAGCAAACTTCCTGATATTTTATCTGGCAAGCTGATAAATCCGACAACACTGGATAAGTCCGATGAGGAACAAGAGGATCTCGCCAAGCGCCTAGATGAAGATGGCATTCGAGAAGAAGTCATCCAGCGCTTCAAAAACCTTGCATTGAAAATCCAGCAAGCTATTCAGGGTTCTAGTTCCCCACAAGAGTCATGCGACCTGCTGATTTCGGAGTTTGGCACAAGATTTCCAAATGACGCTACTCGAGTTGTCGTAGAAACGGTCAAATCAGATTCGCCCGACAGAACACCTGTGATTCTTCCTGTGGGCAACAGGACATCAGCGTAAAGATGGACCTCAGTGACGTTCATCAAGCACTCCGGGGGCGGGGCTTCAAACTTGAAAGAAGCACTCCACTCCCCATCTATTCGGGCACTCTTTCTGCTGGAAAAACATCAGTCAGAGTTAGACTTTATATCCAAGACAAAACTTTAGTCTCCCTTCCATGGATTCAGTTATTGGGGCGCCCTGAAAATTTCCCCAAGGCTTGCGCACATATAAGTAGTGATGGGTTTCTATGCTACATCGGACGAGACCAAGCTTATTTACCGCGCGACCGACTAGGAGCTGGCGTCTTGGGATGCTTAGCTCTGGCAGAAAAGCTAATCATTAAAATTATCGACAACAAAACTCTTGAGGATACTCGCGACGAATTCCCGGTTTACTGGGATGGGCTCGACGTACTTCTAGACATACCTTTCAGTATAAAACCTGGCCTACACAAGAATGCTTGTATTGTCGAGCTTCCAAAGACGGATAATCGGGAAGAGATCATATGGATATTAGGGGAAGATAACTCTAGCTTCGCAGAGCGCTATAAACCTTGGGGGGCTAAAGACCTATTCTCCAATGTCCTACTGCGCATTGTCGACATAAAGTCTCCTCTTGGAGCGCTTCCGTTAAATTGGCCACCTCGAAATCTTAAGTTCTTATCTCTATGGTTAGCCTCTATAGATAATGATGCGCGCAACGGCGTCCTGGAATCCATCAAGGACGCCTTTCGAGCCAAGTCTAATAATGTGTTTATTCTTGTTCGCGCCATCAACACATCCTGTGCGATATTCCTCGATCTCAAGCTAGTTCGAAAACTACTAAAATCTTCAAGCCCTGATAGATTCATGCGCGCAGTGATAAAAGCCCATGCAGTTAACGTTCAGGTTACACGACTTACACCAATCCCTTCCGACCCTGAGTCTTGGATAAATAGAAACTTAATCGGCGATAGAACCAATCTTTCCGGAAAAAATATTGCTTTGATCGGTTGTGGCGCAGTTGGAGGTTTTTTAAGTGACTTACTGGCAAAACAAGGCGCAGGCTTTCTCGGAGGTAGACTTGTACTGATAGATCATGACCGTTTATCAGTTGGAAATCTCGGTCGGCACTACCTCGGATTCGGACAAGTTGGAGAGTTCAAGGCCAACGCCTTGGAACGTGAACTAGCCGGAAAGTATCCAGAAATAAATTTATCATCATCTACAACCCGCCTGAGGGAGACTTCCTCAATAAAACATTATGATCTCATTATCGACGCTACCGGAAATCAGGGATTATCACAGTTCTTGAGTGAAATAAAAATATCTACAGGTTTACCGCCGATAATTTATTCATGGGTATCCGGAGCAGGATGTGGAGCTCAGGCATACCTTATGGACGGCGACACTAATGCATGTCTCCACTGCCTAGATCATGCAACTCCAGGATCATCATTCTCGTTGATGCGAGTCGGTTATGAGCTTAACTACAAACATCTTGGTTCTTGCGGCGAGTGGCTAGTTCCTTTTTCTGTCCCTGCTGCCATTCATGCAGCTGGGCTTGCTGCTGAATTGGCAGTAGCTTGGGCGGGAGGAAAACCCAACCCCACACTCAGAAGTATTCTTATAGATTACGACGCCGGAAAAGTAGTTAAACCTATTTCACCAAAAAAAAGAGCACTGTGCCCAATATGCAATACAAAACCATGATGACAGAGGGCGGCACTTTAGTTATTTTACCGACGACATTAATCAATGAACTAGAGAAACAAAAACAATTAAACCCAAGAGACATGGAGTCAGGAGGAATAATAATCGGCAAGCGTCGCAGTTCCAATATGGAGGTAGTCGCAATAACCACCCCCCAACTCAAAGACAAGAGGTCTCGCTGCCGCTTTGATCGCAAGGAGTTTGGCCATGCCACTATCCTTGGCCAATATTGGAACCAGAGCAACGGGGAAGATAATTATTTAGGAGAGTGGCACACCCACCCCGAGGATTTCCCTACCCCATCACCTACCGACTTATCTACTTGGAAGGCTATGAGCAGCGAGCACGGCATCCCGCTTTTAGCTGTAATTATAGGTCGAGTTAAAAATTACTACACTATTGTGTCTAGATCTCAGTTTTACCGACTCAAAGAAATTGCATAAATCCATTTGCGGTTCTCCACCATGTCGATAATTTTATCGCATTACATCTGAAAACCGGCAGCTCTTGCTCTCAACTGCGTTACACCCAGAGACGTGGTAACACTTTTTCGTTATTAAAAATATAGATGATGTTATCAGAAAAATTCTCTTTAAAATCAATAGTTTTAGCAATACCGTTACACCTGTAACTGGGGTAACACCACATAAGAATACTCCCCCGCTCCCCGGAGACATCAATTCCATCAGCGATATCTAAGAAACACAGCGCCAAAGCTGTCCGGGAACCTTTAGAAGACACAGCAGGCACGGGTTAGCCTGAGCACTCCCTGCGTAGCGAACAGATGAACTGATCGGTCACCAGTGCATTTGCCCTACGAAACGGCTGGCCGGAGGCCACTTTTACCGACACGGTAATGATGCCCCTTTTTCTTCTAGATCCTTTCAATTTCAACATTGAAATTTCAGTAAGCTGGAGCACCACCCACTACCAAGGCCCCGCGGGTTTCCGACCCCGTGCATCATGATCGACTACAGGGTCCCCGGCGACTTTCGTGGTCTGTCTAGCGGGATGCCCAGGTGCTTGTGAGACTTCGCCCCCATGCACCGACTCAGCTTGGTCGGAAAGCTTGACGAACGCCCGGGTCTCGAGGACAAAGACTTTCTTGTTACCCATGAACCTACGCAGGAATATATGTTTTATACCTCTAAGCCACGCCAACTCATAAAAATCGACGGAGGAATGGATGCGATTCCTGCAGATGAGGTTACGGCAGAACTGATCGACACCTGGGTTTGTTCAAAAGCTTTTGATTTTCTGAAGGCGGTTCCGAGCCGCATTTCGTTTGTTCTAGAGCTGAGCGTCCACAAGGAGGCTTTCTGGAAAAGGCTTGTGGCTCTCGCCCCACGCCGCTACTGGATCAATAGTCAGCAAGCTGGCGTTCTTGTTTTCGACGCAAATCAAGATTGCGGATGCTTACGAACTTATCGCCTAACAACGGGTGAGACACATGATGAACTAGCGTTCACTAACAAACCGTGGATAAAACTTCAGTCGGAAGAGGAGCTTTACAAGCTGCTTGATACACCTACCGGGAAGCACGTATTCGAGGCTTGGCAAGATCACACCCGCAAAATTTTGAGTATGCCGATTCAGTTCGTTGAAGGTCGGCTAGCAAACACCAGCGTAGAAAAAACCTTCGTATTTGCGAAAGGAAATGGATGCGTCGTCTGTGGGAAAAACGCGGAATGCTATGCAGCAACCACGATCGGAAGCCCTACCGCCGCTGTGATGATTCAGATGTCGGTGTGTTCCGAACACTTGGCCTCAGCCAAAGAGCACCCATCCACCTTCAGCTTCTTAGCGTCTCTATTTAGTCTTTCCTGGGATTTGCCAGCGCTAAACAAACTTGACTCCATTCCAGATGACCTTATACCCACTATCCATACCCTAGCGGCAAAGGAGCTAGGTGGTACGGTTGGTTCAGCGCAGAAGCGTAAGCGAGGCTGGCATCTCAGGTTGAGTCTACCCTCTGGCTGGCATTGGTTGCTCCGGGTCAACTCCATGACCGACTTCGCCTACATGCTATACGAACCCGGTATCCCAACAGAACGATATCGAGCCGACTCCGCTAGAGATCATCGCGATGTACCTTTTTTCCCCATCCATCAACATTCCAATCCCGATGAAGACGATGATGAAGTCACACCAAGCTTTCTCTATGGGCACCCACTATTCGACATCAAAGGGTTACTATCTGCTGGTAAGCGGTACGGCGCTTATTAAGCGCCAACATCAAACCGGACTACAGCAATCGTGCCCCTGTATCCCTCCGTGTATCCCTTGATATAAAATCAAGCTATAGACCATGACTTATATGGGGTGCACGAGTCTCCCTCGGGCACAAAAAAGGTCTTGCTAGGCAAGACCTTTTTCAATCCAGGCGGCACGCACGCTGCTGCCCTACCTCACCTCAACAATATCCAAAGCCCGATTCGCCAACAGCTCACTCACCTCAATCACCTGCAAAATCCCCATCGCAACACGCCGTCGCGAACCATCCAGATCAAACGCCAAATCACTGATCATGGCATTCGCCGAAGCCAGATTCTCACTGAGATTCGCAAGCAAACACTCAGAATCCACCCCCGGATCAATCCGTAAAATGGAGTCGGACTTGTCAGACGTTTCGCTTTTAGGCTTGGGTTTCAGGTAAAAATCCAACGCTCGCGTAGCAGCGTCTTCGATTTTCTTGTTACGGGCAGACTGGGCACGGGATGTGGGTTCGTCTGTCGCTGGGGGATTTGGTGTAATTTTCGCCATCTACTTAGATTCCTGTAAGTGATGCTGAAACCATCTCGCGACTAAACCAGAGGGCGGCAGCTGTACGCAGGTTAGTCGACCGGTGAACCTAAGAATCCCGGCGCGCCCGAAGGCGCCCTGCGTACAGCCACCATCAAACAGGAACAGTAAACCTGACCGATAGGGACCTGATACGTCTTAGGTTGAGACGGGCGACTAAACCCGATCACTGATGAGCAGTGACAGGACTCAAACTACCGACGCAACCCAAGGTGAACAAGCCGGCGGATTCTGGCGTAGTTGTAGGCAAAGGCGCAAGGCGAGGTCGGCTGGCGAGTTGCGGGTGCCCAATGTCTGACAGCCTGATCTGACGCTGCAGATTGTTCCGAACCTCAAATAGCCAGCCCTACCTGTATTGAGGAAACCAGAACAACCACTTCAAGAAACCTCCTACATCGCGGCCCTCTCTTCCCGCGTTAGCGTCTGTCCTGCATTTTTTCCGGACGAGACTCACTACGTGGCGGCACGCAAAAACGACATCCCCCAGGTCCGAAACCCGCCCAGCGGCGATGGGCATCACGTCACCTATCGGGACATGACCGCCAGCGAACTGGCCGAGCGCGAAACCCGGCAGCAGGCTTACGAAGCCATGCTTGCCCGGCAAGCTGCCTATGAACACGCGCGCTGGGCCACGGTGGATAACAAGCCTTTGTCCTCCGTGGCCGGATGCGTGTTTGCCAAGAGCTGCAAGCTCCCCAACGGCATCATCGATTACAACAACCCCAACGGCTACGTGCCGGCAGATCTGGTCAAGCAGTACGGCGATCTCATGTGGCTCGGCGGCCGGAGCGCCGCCCCGTCCGGCACGATCCCCCTCAAGCAGATCGGCGCAGGCACGGTTCCCGTTACCTTGGGCAGGCTCGCGCTGGGCGGTTCGGCAACGTCCACGGCTGCAACTGCCGGCGGCACCGTCGGCGCAGCGCTGCTGACCGGCATCGTCGCCCTGCTCTGGCCGTCCAATCTGGGTGACAGCGCGCTCTACAGCGAAGACCAGTTACGCAACCTCAAACAGGCCCGCAGCCGCGTGCGCTTGAGCATCGAGCAGCAGGCCGATGGCAGCCTCAAGGGCTACGGCTTTTACACCGGCCAGAACCGCGATTGGGAAATGGTCGACGTTGTTCAGTTCACCCCGCGAGCCGATCAGTTCATCGCCGACCTGGGGGATGGCATCGAATTGATCTGGACGCCGGCTACCAACCCGTCCGACACCCTCGGCATTCCCGCCCTGGAAGCTGCGCCTCAGGCGCCACCTATTTGGATCTACCCGCCGACGCCGATGGCCGACAGCGTCATCGTCGACCCGATTTATCCGCCGGAGTACAGGGATTTCATTCTGGTATTTCCGGCTGATTCGGGGGTTCGGCCGGTTTATGTGGTTTTGAGTGTTCCTCGAAAGGGCATGGCCGAGACCGGCCACGACTATCACCCAGCTCCGAAAACCCATGAAATTGTTGGCTTCCCTGGATTGAAAAGAGGCAAGAAAAAAACACCTGTACAAGGAGGTGGCGGCCTAAGGGATCGCTGGCTTGATGCGAAGGGCAGAACCATTTACGAATGGGATTCTTCACATGGCGAATTGGAAGCCTATCGTTCGAGCGATGGAAGTCATCTAGGGGCCTTCGATCATATTACGGGCGAGCAGACAGACGGCCCGAAAAAAAACCGTAATATCAAAAAATATTTGTGAGGATCAAATGGGACTCAAACTAAGACTTGAGTGGTATAGCAAGCAAACCGAATCCTGCGAGGGGGAGGAGTATTCCGAAGACTTGGGTGAAGACGGCTCTGTCATTGAAGCCCTAGGGATTCCAATCGAAAACAATGTCAATAACGGAGGGTTTGATGTTCCCCAGGAATGGGTCAAAACCCTCCAGCCTCACTTTCAACACTCAATTGATTGGAGCAGCTACGACTATCAGATTGCTTTCGACTATCGAGACAGCTGGTAGCCACGGAGCGAGTGGTCAATAAAAGAGGAACACAGATTCATGCCATATACCGGGCCCGGCTGAAAAACAGTGCCGCGCCAATGCCAATAGCACTGGTTGAGGCGATCCCCAGATCAAAACCGGAGACGAAAGACGGCAGTGTAAAAATGCTCGCAAACCCCAGGGCAACCAGGGCGATGCCTAGCCATTTCCTGAGGCCGTAGGATTTCATATAGAAAAACAACAGCAGGAACACTGCATATGCCAAGGCGTATAGGCCAAATTCATTCATAGTCTTAGCCGCCTTGAGCCTTGATGATCATAGAGGAAGCGGAGTGTTGCGGACCTATGCCACCGCTGACCTGTGCATCCAAGCTTACGATGACATCACCGGCGTGATAAGTCGGCAATTTGCCCAACGTGAACTCGCGGACAGCCCATCCCACAGGGATGACCGCACCGGGCATGAACTTGCCGGCCGCTGCGGCGAAAACCCCGCTGGTGAGGTTGGCGATACTCATTCGTTGGGTGTTGAGTAAATCACCCTGCTGCCGGGTCAAGGGGTTGGAAATCCCGACCATCATTTGGCAGGGTAGATCCTTGGCGAGCATTTTGTCGTAGAGCTCCACCACCCGGTTGCTCACTTCATAGTGGGCGGCTTTCGCTTCACCAAAATGCAGCGTTCTGAGACTACCCCGCTCATCGGCCGACAAGGTGAAGCGCGATACGCTGAAGATAATTCCATGGCTGCCAGAAAACTGACCGTTTTCAAACTTCAATGCTCGCATCCTTATCGAGTCTGGGAAGACGGGGAGCTTGTCTTAGCTGACGGGCGTTTCGCAAATGGTACCGACTAAGCGCCGCTGGTCAATTTGCTCAAGACAATCTTGTTCCTCCCCACCGCCTTGATGCGCGCCTGCCCCTGCAGCACTTCGGTTTGCCTATGCGGTTATTGCTTCAGGTCTTCAATCAGCTTGCCTACAGCCAAATCAGACACCCGGGAAAACGCCGCACGCGCTGCTTCGGGATCGGTGGCGTACTGCTCAGGGGTGTAAGCGAGGGTGTTGCTTTCATTGAATGCCGAAATGGTATTGAAGTTGCGCCAAACCGAGGTGCCGCTGCGTTTCATGGAGCCGTTGACACCAATGACTGGGTAAAGCACAGAGCTGTAGTTTTTCAGGCTAAGCCCCCACTGCATGACCATGATTTCAACGTCGGCGTCCGCTCTCTCGCCTTGCGCCACGATGGTGAACAGCCCTTCTTGCTTGATGCGCCTCTCGAAGCTTTCACGCACCAGTTTGCCCACATCGATACCGTGGGCTTGCATGTTGTTCAGAATCGCTTGGGAAATATCCGCCGTCGCGCCATCGGCCGCCTTGGTACCCACGACCGAGCCGGCGCCCGTCAACGCGCTTGTGCCAGCGCTCGATGCTCCGGCCAACATGCCAGTCGCTGCACCTGCTCCGGCCCCCAGTCCTGCTCCCCAAGCCTGAGTCATGCTCGTGTATTTGAAGTTTTCTACCGCAAAGTACACGGGAAGGATCTTGATCGTTTTGATCTGGTGGCGGTCTTCGACACTCAAAGACTTGGTTACACACCCGGAAAGCAGGACGACCGAAAGCAACGCGAGAATCAACTTTTTCATGGGTGGGGAAACCGATTACCTGGATGAATGTGGGCTCTGGGCGCCATGACTGACAACCGTTTCAATAGAAGCGGTCTTCTTCTTTCATGCGTTAAATGCGACCGAACGTCCTGAAGGAGATACACAGGAACACCAATGTCAGCAGTACACCGCCAGTCATGACAAAAAACCGGAGCGATACGTGTGTAGCTCGGTGGCGATGCTGTTTATTTTGGGAAACCACCTCACGGCATGGAAATCTTGTACTCGGCGAGCTTGGCCTTGTGCTCCTCACGTACGTACTTCTTGTTGACGATCTGCGAGAACTTCATGAAGTCGGCCTTGGCGCCGTCCTTATCTCCCAAATGGTCGTACGCGATCCCACGCTCGTAATAGGCCCAGGCATAGTCCGCCTGGCGCTCAAGGCCGGTGCTGAATGCTTCAGCGGCCTCTCGGTACTGACCCAGGTCTGTCAGCGCGAGGCCCTGATGATAGTAGGTCGGCATGTGGAAGCCGGAGCCCTTTCCGGCTTCTCCCAGTCCGTTGTCGAGGTTGTACTGCACAAGTTCAAGCGCTTTTTTCGGGTTGCCAGCGTCGCGATACATGCTGCTCAAATCCAGATTGGCGCGCGCATCAGGCTTGGCCTCCAATTGGATGGATTTTTCCTTGGCAGCCACCGCTTCGGGGAAATGCTTGAGGTTGCTGTGGGCGTCGGCCTGCACCGCGTAAATCAAACTTTCCAGCGAGGCGGGCAAGGTATTTTTCTGCAGACATAGATCACCTTCCTGTAGCGCCAGGGGGTAATTTTCGGCTTTGGACGCCTTAATCTGATTTGTGCAGTGCGCGAGGTTGGCTTTTTGCGGGTTCTGCATTCCGGCACATCCTGTGAGGATGAAGGAGCAGGCGATCAGTGCGGGCCAGCGAGCATTCATGAAAAGTATCCTTGTTAGTCGAACAGACGAGCGTTGAGGTCAGGGCGATAGACCTGCAAGAGCGGCGCGGTCACGGTGCCTTGTAGCGAGCAGAACACGGTGGTGTGCCCTGCCAGCGGCGGTGTTGTGTCGCCCGTGTCGACCATCAACACGCGGTCTACGAAACCAAACGGAGTGACGACGCCGGGGCCGGTCAATCCTTCGGTGCGCCATTGGCCGATCGGGTCACCAACGCGGCGAATTTCGGCGCGGGTAATGGCTTTGCCCTGACCGACAAAACGCGCGTTATCGACGATCAACGGTTTGAGTTTTGCGGCCACCTCTTGCGGCGAACCATCGGCTACGAAACCCCAGAACAGAAAATTGCCGACATTCTTGATGGTTTCGGCCTGGTTGTAATAGCCGACCATCTGCACGCCGTTGACGATCAGGGGCGTTTCGAAGTGTTGGTAAGTGCCGCCTTCCTGTAGCGGGCTCATGATGGTCGGTGCCTTGACCGAGCCGTAATCACTCAGGCGTACGGTACCTGCCGGCAGGCGGGCATCGCGCAGACTCTCGAAGAAATGCGCATCGCAACGGGAAAATTCGGTCAGCAGTTGTTCGGGCGTGGTGACGGTCTGAGCCTGGGCATTGCAGGCAGCGGCGACAGCGAGCAAAGCAACGCCAGAAAAAACAGAGCGGAACATTAGATTCATCCGTGAGGTGGAAACGAAGTCTGTCGGCCTATGAATCGCGAACTTTAGCAAGACGGGTCTGCGGGAGAAGGCCTAAGTGCCGAATCCTGCAGATAAGGCTGCATAGCGAAGGGAGCGGGTTTAATTTCAAGCCACTAAATAATTCCGGGGCCGGGTGTATCGGGTTGGGTGGTTTTGGGGCTGCTGCGCAGCCCAGCGGGGATAAATCCCCTCGCCACAAGTTCGGGTGCTCTTGCGTGGCCGTACGGCGGGATGTCATGTGCCGCTGGGCCCCACTTTGCTGTGATATTACGCAACCCAAGCCAGATCAGTTTGGTTGCCGCGTCGTCGGGGCGGGAGCTATCTATTACTTAATGATTGTTATCAAGTCGACGCCTTCAAATCGACGCCCAATGCCTGGGCAAATGCCTTCACCAGCGGACTGCGCACGATGTTGTGACGCAGGATCAGATTAAACGGTGTGCTGATGTGAATGAGGTCCGGCCGCAAGGCTCGCAATTGCCCTTCAGACACCATCGACGCGGCGTAATGCTGCGGGAGAAAACCCACGAAACGCCCGGTCTTGATCAGCAGCGCCACGGCTTCCACCTGGGTCGCCGAGGCGGAAAAACTGTCGTACCGGGCAAAATTCAATTTGTCGCGATGGATCGCGTAGCGATGGTTGATGCACTCGTACTCCTTGAGTACGTTGCTGCCGATTTCTGCGTCCGACACCGCAAACAACGGGTGGCCGATCGCGCAGTAAACCTCTGAGCGTTCTTCATACAACGCGTAATAGTCGAACTCTTCGCGCTTCTGATAAACCGGTACGATACCGGCCACCAGGCGCCCCTCTACGACCCCTCTTTCAACCTCATCCAGTTGTGAGGTCTGAAGTTGAAACCTTACTTTCGGTGACTCTTTATTTATTCGTTCAAGCGCTGCAACTAACGGTGAATTAATGTCGGAAATAGTATTGTCAATGACGCCCACTCCCAGGTCACCAACAAGTTCGTTCTGCGCGGAACTAAGCCGATCACGAAAGTTATCGACCGAGGCAAATAAATCAATCGATGCCTGATACACCAATCGGCCTTCTTCGGTCAGATGAAAACCCTCTCGACCTCGGGTGCACAAGCGCATACCAATACGAATTTCAAGGTCGGAAATTTGTTTGCTGATGGCCGCCAACCCCACATTCAGCTCGTTCTGCGCCGCACTGAAACCGCCAGCCTCGACCACAGCCTTGAACACTTTGAGCAGTTTGAAATCCAGCCCGCTGAGGGCCAGCGGCGCCCGATGCAGCGTTTTTGGCGCCGGGTTTCCGGAATTGGAAAGTGGGGTTTCCATAATGCTTATTTACCTCTGGCGCGCTATTCAACAACCTGTGTCCAACAACAAAAATAAAGCTGGCCAATAATAATGAACACAGAAAACCAGGCTTGGCAACCGCTAATAATCCCCGTACTTCAGTGCCAACTCACTGACTTCGAACTGCTAAAAGCTGACACTTCGATCAGCTCTCGCAACGCTGCAACTGCCCTCTTGAAAACTGCTTAGGCCGAACCACGCCCGAATTATTTCCGGCGGGTCTTCTCGGCTCTTCGCATCCATATCAGTTCGCTTTACCGACGAGGAAAATAACAATGTCTCACCCCACCGAACGTCTCTGGGGGGCCCGTTTCAAAAGCGGTCCCTCCGAAGCCCTGGCGGCCCTGTCCCGTTGCCCTGAGCGTTACTTTCGCCTGACCCCGTACGACCTCGCCGGCTCCAAGGCCCATGCCCGTGAGCTGCAACGCGCCGGACTGTTGAGCGAGCAGGAAACCCACACCATGCTCGACGCGCTGGAAGGTATCGGCGCTGATTTCAAAGCCGGCAGCATCGCGCCAACGCTGGATGACGAAGACGTCCACACGTTCATCGAACGCCTGCTGACCGAGCGCCTCGGCCCATTGGGCGGCAAGCTGCGCGCCGGCCGTTCGCGCAACGACCAGACCGCCAACGACCTGCGTCTGTTCCTGCGCGACCACGTGCGCACCCTGGCCGTCGAAGTACTTGCCTTGCAACAAGCGCTGGTCGATCAGGCCGAACAACACATCGAAAGCATCTGCCCAGGCTTCACTCACCTGCAACAGGCGCAACCGATCGTCTTTGCCCATCACTTGCTCGCTCACGCCCAATCGATGCTGCGTGACGTGCAACGACTGGTGGACTGGGACATCCGCACCGCGCTGTCGCCACTCGGCGCCGCCGCCATGGCCGGTTCCGCCATCGCGCGCCTGCCGCAGCAGTCGGCTAGGGAAATGGGTTACAGCGGCGTCTGCGAAAACTCCATCGATGCGGTGGCCAGCCGCGATCACGTCGCCGAATTCCTGTTTATTGCCAGCATGCTCGGGATCAACATTTCCCGCCTTGCCGAAGAATTTTGTCTGTGGTCATCGCGGCAATTTCGCTGGGTTGCCCTGGACGATGCCTACGCCACCGGTAGCTCAATCATGCCGCAGAAGAAAAACCCGGACATTGCCGAACTGGCCCGGGGCAAGGCAGGTCGCCTGATCGGCAACCTCACCGGTCTGCTCTCTACCCTGAAATCGCTGCCACTGTCATACAACCGCGACTTGAGCGAAGACAAGAACGGCGTGCTCGACAGCGTCGACACCTTGCTGCTGGTCCTGCCCGCCATGGCCGGGATGGTCGCGACCATGAAGGTCAACGTTGAAGAGTTGCGCCGCCAGGCACCGCTCGGGTTCACCCTCGCGACCGAAGTGGCCGACTGGCTGGCGGTGCGCGGGGTGCCGTTCAAGGAAGCCCATGAAATCACCGGCGCGTTGGTTCAGGCCTGTGAGAAACACGACATCGAGTTGTGGGAAGCCTCGCCGGCGCTGTTGGCCGAAATCGATCCGCGCCTGACCCCGGAAGTACGCGACAGCCTGACGCTAGAAGCCGCCATCGCTGCCCGTAGCGGTTGGGGTGGTACCGCGCCGCAGCAGGTGCGCGAGCAGATCGGCCGGTTGAAGACCGCCCTCGCCGCGCAACACGAATGGACCAAGAACTATCAGGGCTTCCGCCTCTGATAGACAACGCAAAACCCTGGTAGGAGCTGGCAAGCCGGCACCTGCAAGGAAATGTGTTTGACCTGCAATACCCGTGTTCGGAGAAACAACATGAGTCAGACTCAGGCAGAACGACTTCAGGCGGAGCGCAAACTGGCGGAAAACCAGTTTGATATAACCCAGTACGACCACGTGCCACGTCGTTACTACGGGCGGATTTTTTTCGCCACCGTGATCCTCATAGCGATCATCGGCCTGGTACGCGCCTTTGCCGAAGGCAAGATCGAATGGTCGTACATCGGCCAGTTCCTCACCTCCCAAGCGATCATGTGGGGCTTGCTCAATACCATCGTCATGGCCGTGCTGGCGATGGGGCTGGGTATTGTGTTCGGGGTGATCACGGCGATCATGCGCATGTCGGCCAACCCGATCCTGCGTTACGTGGCGGTGACCTACACCTGGCTGTTTCGCGGCACGCCGCTGATCCTGCAACTGCTGTTGTGGTTCAACCTGGCGCTGATCTTCCCCACCATCGGTATTCCCGGCCTGTTCGAAATGGACACCGTGAGCCTGATGACGCCATTCGCGGCCGCCCTCCTGGGCTTGAGCATCAACCAGGGCGCCTACACCGCCGAAGTGGTGCGCGCCGGCCTGTTGTCGGTGGACACCGGGCAGTACGAAGCCGCCAAGTCGATTGGCATGCCACGCCTGCAAGCCCTGCGCCGGATCATCCTGCCGCAGGCGATGCGGATCATCATTCCGCCGGTCGGCAACGAGTTTATCGGCATGGTGAAAATGACCTCGCTGGCGAGCGTCATCCAGTACTCGGAACTGCTCTACAACGCCCAGAACATCTACTACGCCAACGCCCGGGTGATGGAGCTGCTGATCGTCGCGGGTATCTGGTACCTGGCCACCGTCACCGTCCTGTCCTTTGGTCAAAGCCGTCTGGAGCGTCGTTTCGCTCGCGGCGCCGGCAAGCGTTCTTGAGGAGCCCTACATGAGAAGCATCGTCAAGGCCGTGAGTCTGAACAAGTATTACGACCAGTTTCACGCGCTCAAAGACATCAATATCGAAGTCGAGCAAGGTGAAGTGCTGTGCATCATCGGCCCGTCCGGTTCCGGTAAAAGCACCTTGCTGCGTTGCGTCAACCAACTGGAAAAGATCGACAAGGGTGGCTTGTGGGTCGATGGCGAACTGGTGGGTTACCGCATCGTCGGCAACAAACTGCACGAACTCAACGAGTCCCAGATCGCCCGTCAACGTCTGTCCACCGGCATGGTGTTCCAGCGTTTCAACCTGTTTCCGCACATGACTGTGCTGCAAAACATCATCGAAGGGCCCTGCCAGGTGCTCAAGCGTTCGCCCAAAGAGGCAAATGAAGAAGCCCTGGAATTGCTCGCCCGCGTCGGCCTGACCGACAAGCGCAACAGCTACCCGATCGAACTTTCGGGTGGCCAGCAGCAACGCGTAGCCATTGCGCGTGCATTGGCCATGCGCCCCAAGCTGATGCTGTTCGATGAACCCACTTCGGCACTCGACCCGGAACTGGTCGGTGAGGTGCTGTCGGTGATGCGCGACCTCGCGCAGACCGGCATGACCATGATCGTCGTCACCCATGAACTGGGCTTCGCTCGCGAGGTTTCCAATCGCATGGTGTTCATGGACGGCGGGCAGATCGTGGAGGCTGGAAGCCCCGAAGAAATACTAATAAGTCCGCAAAACCCTCGCACCCAAAGCTTCATTTCTGCCGTTCGAACCTAAGCGCCCTTTGGCGCTCACAACACTCAAAAGAGAACGACCATGAAGAACTTCGTAATCCCAGCAGTACTCGCAGGCTTGATGGCCTCCAGCTTCAGCTTCGCCGCCGAACTGCCGGCCAGCATCAAGGACAAGGGCGAGATCGTCGTCGCGATCATGCCGAACTATCCGCCGATGGATTTCAAGGACCCGGCCACCAACCAGTTGACCGGCCTGGACTATGACCTGGGCAACGCCTTGGCCGAACGCTTGGGCATCAAGATCAAATGGCAGGAAACTGGCTTCGAACAAATGATCAACGCGCTCACCACCGACCGCGTCGACATGGTGCTGTCGGGCATGACCGACACCGCCGAACGTCAGGCCAGCGTGACCTTCGTTGACTACTTCACCAGCGGTCCGCAGTTCTACACCCTGCAAAAGAACAAAGACATCAACGAGATTATCGACCTGTGCGGCAAGAAAGTCGGCACCAGCCGCCGCACCACCTTCCCTACGGAAATCGCCGAGTGGAGCAAGGCCAACTGCGAAGCGGCGGGTAAACCGGCGATCAACGTGGTGGGCACCGAAGGCTCCGCCGACGCCCGTGCGCAACTGCGCCAGAGCCGTATCGACGCGGCGATGCAAGGCAGCGAAACCCTGCCGTACCTCAAGACCCAGGAAAAGGACATGTACAAGACCGTGGGCCTGCCGATCTCGTCGCAGTTCACCGGCCTGGGCGTCAGCAAGAAAAAACCTGAGCTGAGCGAAGCGGTGAAAGTCGCACTGCAGAGCATGATCGACGACGGCAGCTACCAGGCGATCCTGAAGAAGTGGGAGCTGGAGCTGGGCGCGATCAAGACGGCGACCATTAACGCCGGGAAGTAACCGCAAGGAACAAGCCTGTCCGTTTGTTGTGGGAGCGAGCCTGCTCGCGATGGTGTGTCAGTCGACACGGGTGCGCTGATACGCCATCGCGAGCAGGCTCGCTCCCACACGGATTGGGCTTTACCTATGAAATAGCTGGAGCACCACGATGTCCTCCTCACCCCAACCCACCTGGCCGGCGCCGCACAAAGCCTGCCTCGCCCTGGCCTTCGACCTCGACGGCCCCACCGGCGATGCCATGCTCAACGGCTCGATCTGGCACAAGCCTGAGTATTTCGGATTTGGCGGTTATGGTCCTTACCGGGCGCTGCCGCGACTGCTCGATCTGCTCGACGCCTTCGGCATCCCGACCACCTTCTTCGTCCCGGCCTGGGTCGTTGAGAACTGGCCGAAGCAGTGCCAGGCGATTGTCGAGCGCGGGCATGAGGTGGCGTACCACGGCTACAAGCACGAATCCTTTTACGCCCTGACGCTGGAACAGCAGAAGGACGTGATGAAGCGCTGCCGCGAGGTGTTCTGGAACCACTTGAACATCCGCGCCGAAGGCTTTCGCACCCCCTCCGGCGACTGGCGCGCCGAGACCCCGGCGATGCTGGTCGAGGCCGGCGTGACCTATTCCAGCAGCATGCGTGGCGATGACCGCCCGTACCTGGTGAAGGTGCCGGGTTTTGACACGCCCCTGGTGGAGATCCCCGGCCGCTGGGAGATGGATGACTACGCCTCACTGGCTTATACCCGCGCGCCGGATTTTCCGTCAGGGCTGGATCGCACCGCCAGCTATGAGCTGACCCTGGACAACTGGTGTCGCGAATACGACGGCGCCATGAATGAAGGCTTGTGCCTGACCACCCTGTTCCATCCCAAGATCACCGGCAAGCCGGGACGCATCCTGCTGCTGGAAAAACTCTTCGAACACATGCGCCAGCGCAACGACGTGTGGTTTGCCACCTGCCGCGATGTCGCGCAGTGGTGGCTCAAGGAGCATCACCATGGCTGATTCGGTTTTCTGGCCCCTGGGCTACCGCTGCGCTGTCGTGTTGACGGTCGATTACAACGACATCCACGGCATTCTCACCCAGGCCCCGGAAGTCGCCGGGCGCGACAAGACCCTGTCCGTGTGGCGTTACGGCACACAACGGGGTGTCGAGCGCCTGTTGGGGCTGTTCGACGAACTGAAGGTGTGCAGCAGTTGGTTCATTCCCGGCATCGTTGCCGAAGAAAACCCGCAACACATCCAGGCGATTCAAGCAGGCGGGCATGAGATTGCCTGCACCGGTTATCGCCACTGCAACTACGACACTCTCGACCTGGCGCAGCAGCGTGACGAAATCGCCCGAGGGTGTGCAGCATTGCAGGCGCTGACCGGCCAGCGCCCCAGCGGTTTTCGCATCCCCGCCGGCAATGGCGCACCGGGGTTCATCGAGGCCTTGGGCGAACACGGCATAAGCTGGTCGTCGTCATGGCGTGGCGATGATTTGCCTTTCGCTCACCCTACGGCACCCGGGATTATCGAACTGCCGTTGCACTATGAACTGGAGGACGAGCCCTACTTCGCCTTCAACCTGAGCCCGGCGGTACCACCTGCGCAATCGCGGATCGCTTCCTACAGTCACACTCTGGGCAATCTGCAAATGGACTTCGCCGGCTTTCACCGCTTCGGCCTGTGTTACGTGCTGCGCCTGCATCCCGAGATCATCGGCACGCCGGGGCGAATCGGCGTGTTGCGCGAGCTGCTGCGGAGCATCCAGCAGCACGATGATGTATGGATCGCCCGAGGTTGCGAAGTCGCCCAATGGTGGGCGGACTCGGCGCTGCCAACGGCCGGCGATCACCCCGCCTCGGTGTACGAGCGGCACTATCGGGACTACCTGCTATGACCGAGCGCCTGCAGCGACTGGCGCAGTTCTGCGTCGACACTCGCTTCGAAGACTTGCCTGCGGCGCTGGTGGCGCAGGCCAAACGGCACATCCTCGATACGTTCGGAGCGGCATTGGCCGGCGCGGACAGCGACGTCGCACGGCAGGCACGTCAGGTCTTCGAGGGCGAAACCGGCAACAGCCTGGTCTGGGGCACCAACCTGCGACTCGGCGCCGCCCAGACGGCAATGCTCAACGGCGTCGCCGCCCATGCGCTGGAACTGGACGACACCGGTGGCTGCGACCACTCCGGAGCGGTGGTCCTGCCGGCGGTGATGGCCGCGGTGTCGATGGCGCCCGGAACGGTCAACGGTCGTGAGCTGATCACGGCCGTGGTGCTTGGCTATGAAGTCGGTCGCCGGGTGCTCGAAGCCTGCGGCGGCTATTCGGCGCACAACGGCGCGGGGTGGCATTCCACTGCCACCTGCGGGGTGTTCGGCGCAGCAGCCGCCGGTGCGCGCGTCCTGAGACTGGACGCCGGGCAAACGCTCGCTGCGCTTGGCATTGCGGGCAGTTTCAGCGGGGGCTTGTGGGCGTTCATCCATGACGGCTCGCAAAGCAAGAAGCTGCACAGCGGCCGTGCGGCTGAAGGAGGATTGCTGGCCGCGCGGTTTGCCCAGCAGGGCATCACCGGGCCGGCCAGGCTGTTCGATGACGTCTGGGGCGGTTTTCTCAAGACCCTGGCCGGGCCGACGGCAGAACCGCAAGCGCTGGACGCGGATCTGGGCTCGGTGTGGAAACTCGCCCGCTGCTCGATCAAGCCCTATGCCTCGTGCCGTGGCACCCATTCGGCCATCGATGCGCTGGGGTTGCTGCTGGATCAGTTGCAAGTCGGCGCCGATCAGGTCGAAGACATTCAGGTGTCGTTGTGCGGGTTTCTACAGGACATGTGCGGTGGCCAGGATGTCAGCACGCTGCCGGCAGCGCAGATGAGCCTGCCTTACGCCCTGGCGGCGCGGCTGGTACACGGGCATTGCGGACTTGAAGCCTATGACGAGACCACGCGCCGCGACCCGCGGATTGACCGCTGGCTGTCGCGCATTCGCCTTGAAGTTGACCCGCGACGGTCAGAGGATGGCGAACCCGTGGTCTGCGTGCGGACCGTGGACGGTCGGCAGGCGCGGCTGTGCGTCGATCCGCCCTTGGGTGCGCCAGCCAATCCGATGAGCGATGCGGCGCTGGAGCAGAAATTTTTCAGCCTGGCGGAGCGAGTGATGCCGCGGGTACAAGCCGAGGCGTTGCTGGGGCAACTAGCGCGGCTAGAAACGCTGGAGTCGGTTGGACTGCTCGAGCGGTGGTTGGGTTGAAACTTTTATTGCCTGATCGGGCGTTATCGCGAGCAGGCTCGCTCCCACAATTGAATTACCTTCCCCTGTGGAAGCGAGCCTGCTCGCGATGGCAGTGCCTCGGCGCAAACAAACGCTAAAAACTGGAATAAGGACATCTGCCCCACCGTGGCCACTTACTCGCTCGTCATCCGCCGCCTGATGATCGTTTCACTGACTATCGTCGTCAGCCGAGCCATTACCAGCCCGTTGCTCACCCTGTTCCTGAGCAACAAACTCGGTCTCAACCAACAGGACGTCGGTTTGTTGCTGGGCATCGCGGTGTTCATTGCCACCCTGCTCGCGCTCTACGGTGGCTACATCATCGATCGCCTGGAGAAACGCCGGCTACTGATCCTGACCATGCTCTCCAGCGCCATCGGATTCGTACTGCTGACCTTCGCCCAGAACCTCTACCTGACTACCCTGACCCTGGTGATCACCGAAACCGCGTCGGCCCTGTTCCTGATCGGTTCCAAGGCGATCCTCAGCGAAAACCTGCCCGTGGGACAGCGGGCCAAGGCGTTTTCCTTACGCTACACCCTTACCAATATCGGCTACGCCACCGGCCCGATGCTCGGCGTGGTGATTGCCGGGGTGTACCCGATTGCACCGTTCTTGATTGCCGGCGCCATCGCTTTCGGCAGCATCTTCCTGATGAGCGGCATTCCCAGCGACTCGGCCCCGGCCCCCGCGATCGGTCAGCCACAGAGTTTTCTCAAGACCCTGGTGACCCTGAAAAACGACCGCACGCTGATCATGTTCACCTGCGGCTGCCTGCTCAGTACCGTGGTCCACGGGCGTTTTACCCTGTACCTGTCGCAATACCTGCTGGTGGTCGAGGACTCCCAGCGCGCGCTGCAAACCATGGCGGCCCTGCTCGCCTGCAATGCGATTGCCGTGATCCTGCTGCAATACCAGATCGGCCGCTTTCTCAAGCGCGAACAGCTGCGTTACTGGATCGCCGGTGGCACCAGCCTATTCATCCTCGGTCTGATCGGCTTCAGCCTGGCCGACAGCCTGGTGTCCTGGTGCGTGGCGATGTTCATTTTCACCCTCGGTGAGATGATCATTTACCCTGCCGAATTCCTCTTCGTTGACACCCTGGCACCGGAAGAACTGCGCGGCAGCTACTACGGCGCGCAGAACCTCGCGGCCCTGGGCGGCGCGTTGAGCCCGGTGATCTGCGGCTTCCTGCTCATGCACACCCCAGCGCCGACGATGTTCTATGCCTTGAGCTTGTTGACGGCGCTGGGCGGCACACTGTGCTTCATGAGTGGGCGGCGAGTCGCGCTACAGCAAAATTATGCAAACAAGCAGCATTAATATGAATGAGTCAGCATCCGTAACGAACGGCACACCGCGCCTCGCTCCACCCGCTCAGTCTTCAAGGCCCTACCCGTCATCTACGCACGCTTATGAAAATGTCTCTAACTCACTCCAGATGTGCTCGCCGCGTACAGACCCATCCGTGCATCAATCCCGCCTGAAAGAACTGTACAGGGGTGTCAAACCCGGCGGCCTTGATAAGGCTCGCGACCTGTTGCGCAGGCAGGATCGCAACATCTCTGGCGTAAGCAATACGCGCTCGCTCCAGCACTTCTGGCTGAAGACCATGGGAGGACATCAATGTCATCCAACTTCGTAACAGCACCTCATAGGCAGGCGATTCGGTATCAGAGGCAAGGTCGGCGTTCGCCAATATTCCGTGGGGTTTAAGGCGCTGGGCTATTTCGCGAAAGAACCTGGTGCGGGCATCTTCTTCCAACAAGAATTGGGAGACCAGCAAGCAGGTAGCCGCGTCGTAGCTGGCCTCGGCGACGAGCGTATCCAGGTAGCCTTCGTGAAAATAGCAGCGCGCGAGAAAGCCATGCTGAACGGCCCTCTGACGACAGACATCAAGCATAGCGCCCGAAGGGTCGACAGCAGTGAAATGCCAGCCGGGGAAGCGCTCCGCCAGATGGGCAAGTTCCGCCCCCGTGCCAACGCCGACGCAGAGTATCCGGGCATTTTCCGGCAGGCCGGCGAACTGAGATTCGAGCAGCAAATAGAGGGCGGCGCGAATCGGCGCCATCCTTTCCCATTGCTTGTCGTAGCTGACAGCTTGCTGGTCGAACAATATCTTGAGGTCTTCACTGCGCATAGGGCACCTTGTGTCGTGATAGACGCATCGCGTAACCGCGGTACTGCTTTCAGTATCCCAGACCTGTCAAGCCCCACACCTTTGCGGCCGCCATGCTGTGGATCAGCACTTCCCAGGACCCCAGTCGAGCATTGATATTAGGATTATCTCAGCAGGTTGCGCGGGGGGACTCAACCCGATCACTGACCTCGGCCTATTCTGACGCTGTCCCCTCTCCCACAGGCAGGCCCCATGATCCACTGCAAACGAGCCTACGAAGCAGCCAGCACCGAGGACGGCGTACGGGTGCTGGTGGACCGTCTATGGCCGCGTAATTGTCGCAAGGACGAACTCCCCATCGCGCAGTGGTTGCCAGAGGTGGCGCCTTCTCATGAGTTGCGCAAGGCGTTCAAAGCGGGGGCGGTTTCGTTCGAGCAGTTCAAGTTGGCCTATCGCAAGGAGTTGGCTGCGCGGCCGGAGGGTTGGTGGCGGTTGGTGGATGTTGCGCGGGGCGGCAATCTCACTCTGGTGTATGCCGCCAAGTCCACGGTCGAGAACAATGCCGTGGTGTTGGCTGAATGGTTGGAGGATGAGGTGGAGAAGCGGGCGGAGGGGAGTTCGCCGGTTTGTTATTTGGGTGGGGAGTTCTGATGGGCGGCAGGATGGTTTTGGGGCCGCTGCGCAGCCCAGCGGGAGCAAGCTCCCTCGCCACGGTGGTAGTTATTTTTTCAGGCGGGGTACGGCTAAGATGGCGCGCAGGCGAGTTCACAAGGAAGGCTGGCGTGATGCAATCCCGTTTTGATCCCTTGGTTCATATCGATTGGAAAACACCCGGCGCTGAGTTGCTTGGGCTGCTGCAGCATTACTATCCCGACATCGGTGTGTTTTCCGGGCCGGAATTCGAGACGCTGTTGGATGAGCTTTCCAACGAAATGGCCGAGGTCTGTTTCGAGGCGTTGGTACCTGTGCTGGCGCGTCACGGCTTTGACCTGTGGAACCTGGACGCCGGCGGTGATGATTACCGACCGGTGATTGTCCCAGCCGATCAACGCGAGGCTTTTGCACAACACTGGCAAGGCCAAAGCGCAGAACCGAGATTCACGCCGAGGCTGATCGAGCTGCAAAAGCCTGCCGCCCCCGACCGTAAATCCAGCAAGCCCAAGCGCAGCAAGTTGAACTGGCTACAGGACGTCCACGACTATCCCGGCCCCACTTATGTGCATGACTACAACTACCGCAACGGCTGGGCCGCCATCACCGAGCAGGACGAAGACCAGTGGCTGTGTTTTCTGATCGATTACAACCCATGGCCGCCCGCTGAGCAGGACATGCTCGAACACCGCACCGATGGGGTGGACGGCGCAGACTTGCAGCTCATCGATGCCAATGCCCAACGCAGCCTGTGGAAGCGCCGGGTGAAAAGCGGCGCTTACAGTTCAGATGACCGCTACCAATACGAGATTCGCCAGGGCGATGACATCCAAAGTTTCGGACCTGTCGGGATGCAATGGTCGGAGTTTGAAGATCCCTGTGTCGTGGTCGACTCGGAGATATTCGAACGTCAGCGTATTTACGAACCCGAGCATTTGACGCGAATCTGGCGGATCACGGCTGACTCCAGCGAGGTCATTTTCGAGTACGCGGATGAACTGACGATCCTGCCCATCGGCCCGCGCCGTTTGCTGTTCATGCAGCACAACGGCCCGCGGTGTTGGGTCTGGAATCAAGACCCGCCGCACCAGGCCATTGCCGCCAAGCCGATGCCGGCTGACGCCTATAAATTGCGGGCGGCGACCGCGTACCTGGGCGGTGACGAGGTCCTGCTGTTCAGCGAAGGCGAGCGGCAGAATCTTGAGCACTCGGGCTATCAGGAGACGGTGCTGCTGGCGTGGCGCTTCAACTTCGTGACCGGCGCTACGACGAAGGCGCTGTTGGACGGCTTTGGCAGTGAGCTGCGCCAGGACACGCGCCTGCTGGTTACGCAGCCCAAGCAGGTCATCACGTTGCGCACGTTTCATGGGCAACTGCATGTTGCCCGGGGGCATGGGGATTGGTGGGTGTGGAATTACCGGACGAATACGTTTGGCACGCAGACCTTGGCGTGGTTTTGGAATCAGCGCAGCGATGAGGTGGTGAAGCTGTCGTCCAAGGATATTGCGCGGGTCAAGCCGGAGATTCGTTACCTGGCGGCGCAGGATCGGTATCTGGCGTTTGAGGCGGAGTTTGTGGCGCGGTTACCGGGGTTTGCGCAGATGGTTGAGGCTAAGGGGTGTGAGGTTTTGGTCTTTGAGTGAGGCGGCTTTGCTGCGTGCGGGGAACAAGAAAGGGCTCCTGAGAGCCCCTTCCAGTTGAGGTTATTCTATAACTGGATACCACGTTGCATAGTTATCGCTAAAGTCCTCCAGCAGGGGAAACTCCTCATTGCGGGGGCCTTTCACAACAGCCTTTTTTCGCTCAAACGCTTCTTTCATGTGCTCTTTGCAGAGCTCAGCGGAGATGTAACACAGCCCGTGCCAGCGATGGCGCCATGCGATTAACTGACGGTCCGTTTCTACGATAAAGACGGTTTTATCAAGCGACTTGCGCAGACGGGGAGCCGACTCGCCATGCAACGACCTGGGCACCCTGACTTCCTGTCCAAATTTGTCCCAGCCAGCCCATTGACTATAGAACCTTAGCCGGGTGTCGTTGTTGACCGAGAGGAATTCATAGTAAGCGACGTTTGGCTTGGGCTGAGCCACCTCGCAATACCGGCGCATCAGCGTGGTGGAGATATTGCCGATCAGGTCTTAGGGGAGACGCTCAACGACCTTACGCAAGTGATGGAAATTATTGAAACCGAACTCTTTGCTGATGTGGGTCAATCGCTGGCAATACGTGTATTCGCCAATGACAGACACGCGGGCCAACTCTTTGAGGTCGTCGATACACTCAGCAGCACTTGAACGGGACATAGCTCACTCCTTTAGCCAAATCGAAGACGTACTTCGACTAGCATGCTGCTTGCAGTGGCTAAATAAGTGGGTAAGTTCACTTAGATTTTTCGTATTTCCCATCGCAGCAGGGAGGCTACTTGTGCCTGCCCGTATAAAAACACAGGGACGCCTATGGCGTAAACCATCTGGTGAAAACCTGTGGCGAGGGAGCTTGCTCCCGCTCGGCTGCGCAGCAGTCGTAAACCTGCAGATGCCGTTTTTCCTGGTACATCGTGTTGAATGGCTTTGGGGCTGCTGCGCAGCCCAACGGGAGCAAGCTCCCTCGCCACAGGTTTGCTTAAATGCACAGCACGCCGCGAAACCCTCGCGCCGCGTAATACGACTGCACACCATTGTGATAAACGAACACCCGTTCATAACGATAGTCACCGAATAGCGCACCGCCGAGGGCGCGAAGCTCAGCGGGTGTTGCCAGCCAACTGGACGTTTTGGCATCAAACTCGCCGAGCTGCTGCAGGGTTCGGTACTGGTCTTCCGTCAGCAGGGCGATGCCCATTTCTTCGGCCATTTCGATGGCACTGCCTTGGGGCTTGTTCTCCTTGCGTGCGTCCAGGGCGGCGCGGTCGTAGCAGAGGCTTCGGCGACCGGTTGGGCTTTCTTTGGCGCAATCGCAAAAGGTGACGAGGCCGGCTTGCTGGTCGTGGCCGATCACGTCGGGTTCGCCGCCGGTGGCCTCCATTGCCTGGAGCGACTTCAGGGCGTTAGGGTTGCTTTCCAGCTTGGCCTGGACGTCGGCCCAGAGGATGTCCGGGTGGCGATGTGGGTTCTGGTCGAAGCGGGTTTTCAGGGTCTGGAGAAGGTCTTGTTTTTTCATGGTTTTGGGTCCGTTGCTGGTCGGTTCCAAATTCTGGCAGTACCAGCGTAGCAACCCATTGAAGCATGAGGTCACGAACCATGATGCGCAGCGACGCTCAACCCGTTTTTCTCCTGCACTTGCGTCCAGTCAACCTCGACCAGGACAGCGGCGTTTGCGTACGTTTCTTTGAAGACATGCTGCTCTGCGCGTTTGGTTCCACACAAAAACTGCACGACCCGGATGGCACACAGCGTTACCTTCAATCTCTCCAAGAAAAAGCAGCCGAGCTTCCTGGCAGCATTGTCCATGCCTGGGATGAATCGCAGATCGTGGGCCAGATAGAAATGTCGCGGCTGAAGGCTGAGCCCGCAGTGGGCTACATCCATTTTTTCTACCTAACCCCTGAGTGGCGATCACGTGGTGCAGGGAAGTTGCTGCTGGCCTACGCGACCGACTTTCTTGCAGGGTTGGGGTGCGAGCGGATGAGATTGTCTGTGAGCGACACGAACCACAGGGCGGCACGGTTTTACAGGCACCATGGTTGGATTGATATCGGGGCCAGGCAAGACAAGCCGGAGCTGCGTTTGCGGTTGATGGAAAAGGCCATTGCCGCCTGGTGAGAGCAACTCCCTCGCCACAAGGTTGGGGTTCGGCAGAATGGATTGGAACGTCCTCTCCATCACCCTACGCGTCAATATCCACCATAAAATATCAAGAATTTTGCACGCTATCACAACCTCTGATACCGTGCTGGAATCGTGATACGGAAGAATGACCATGACTGCTATCCGCCAAGACCATGAGCTCTCCGAAAGGCGTGATCTGATCGAGCTCAAAGTCTACGTAGAGAACGTGCTAGGCCTGAAGCTTCGCTTGAAACCGTGGGAGCACGTCAAGATCCTTCCGTATGCATTGCGTGACCGCTACGAATTTTTTGTCACAGAGATCTTCGGGGCCGGCTGCCTCATTCTCAAGGAACGTCCACAGCGCGAAGCCAGCGTTGCGGATGTCGCCAAGCATATCAAGGCCATTCACAACTTGCAGGCATCCAACAAGTTGCCCGATACCGGCGACCTGATGATTTTCGTCACCGACACGCTTCCGAGCTATGACCGCAAGCGACTGGTGGAGAAAGGCGTCCAGTTCATCGTGCCGGGCAATCAGCTTTTTCTTCCGGCCTTTGGTATGGATTTGCGTGAGTATTACCGCCAGCGCCTGGAAAAACCTCAGGTCCTGAGCCCCGCCACCCAAGCCATGCTGATTCAATTTCTGATCAAGGGATGGCACCACCAGCTCCTGACCACTCGCGCTACCTTCGAGAAGTCCTTTACCTACGCGAAAATGACCGTCAGCAGAGCGATCAAGGAACTGACCGACTTGGACATTGTTAAGCCTGGAAAGGAAATGGGTGAGGCCGCGATCCTGTTTCACTTGTCCCCCAGGGAGACTTGGGAGATGGCCAAGGAGTCCATGCGTACGCCGGTCAAAAAAGCACTTTGGCTCAATGCAATTCCCCAGGTTTTTGACGACACCCCAATGTTGCTGGCCGGAGAAACGGCCCTGGCTGAAATGAGTCTTCTCGCCGGCCCAAAAGTCCCTTGCTATGCGATGACGGCAGCGCAGTTCGAGCATATTCGGGAGCATGCTCAAACTGAAAAGAATGCGGCCTACGGGGAGGAATTCGGCGCTTGGGGCTCAACTTCGAAAACGGCCAAGTCGAAACTCGAGACCACGGCGCCCTACCTTGAAGTGCCGCAAAACCATGCCGCGTGTTGCATTCAGTTTTGGAGTTATGAGCCGCCGCGCAGCAACATCGCCACTGGAACGGTGGACCCCTTTTCTCTCTATCTGAGCCTCAAGGATGACCATGATGAACGCGTGCAAATGTGTCTGGATGAAATGATGGAGAACGTGAAATGGTAGTGGGTGTCGACCGGTTTCGAGAGTATTTCAGGGATTTCCAGGGCAGCTACGTTCTGATTGGCGGGGTGGCTGCTTCGATTGCCATGGAGGAACTGGGTGAGGAATTTCGACTGACCAAGGATCTGGATATCGTCCTGGTCGTCGAGGCGCTTGATCGTGCGTTCGTCGGGCAGTTCTGGAAGTTCATCAAGGACGGTGGCTATGCCATTCGCCAGAATGGTGACAGCGATGGGGACTCCCCGGTTTTTTATCGCTTCCAGAATCCGGAGGACAAATCCTTTCCCGTTCAGGTCGAGCTGTTTTCCCGTGTCCCGGATGGCCTGGAGCACGAAGAAGCGGCCAGAATGACCAAGGTCCCCGTGGAGGAGCAAGCCGCCAGCCTGTCTGCGATCATTCTTGATGATGAGTACTACGCCTTTCTCTTGGAAGGCGTCGATCATACTCAGGAGATCAGCCACATCGGTGCTGATCGGCTCGTTCCCCTCAAAGCCCATGCCTGGCTTAACAAGAAGGCGTTGCTGGAGAGCGGCGTGCACGTGGATCGTCGGGACATCAACAAACACTTCAGGGATGTGATCTTTCTAGCGGTCGGTCTCACTGAGGGAATGGCCCAGCTTCCTGATCGAATGGCTGACGATTTGAGGTCATTTCTCAGCCAGGTGCCGGCTGAGCTGGCCACTAACCCAAGTGTTTACAAAAAGGTCGATGCCGAGCGTTTGATCAAGACCATTCAAGAGGCTTTTGGCCTGGCTTGAATCAGGTTTTATGCACGCTATCAGTTAGGTTGATAGCGTGTGAAATTCCTGATTATTGACGGTAACAGCTTGGTCGTTTCCACACCTTGCCCAGTTGATAAAAACCAATAATCCCCCTACCCGGAGCAAAAAGGATGACGTCTCTCGACCGTGCAGTGCTTGAAGATCTGGCCCCAAAAGGCGTGCTGCGTGCCGCGATCAATTTCGGCAATCCCGTGTTGGCTCAACAAGGTCCGGACGGCTCCCCTCAAGGGGTGTCGGTAGCGTTGGCCAAGGCATTGGCCCAGGAGTTGGGCGCACAGCTCGATATGGTCACTTTTGACGCCGCCGGCAAAGTGTTTGCAGCGCTGGATCAGGATGTGTGGGACGTCGCGTTCCTGGCCATTGAGCCTGTGCGCGAAGAGCAGATTGCGTTCAGCGAACCTTACGTCATTATCGAAGGGACTTATCTGGTGGCAGCTGATTCGGGCTATCAGGACGTCCAGGATCTCGACCAGCCGGGACTAAAACTCGCCGTTGGCCAAGGCGCTGCGTACGACCTTTTTCTTTCTCGCACGTTGGAACATGCACAACTCGAACGCGCTGCGACCTCCGCGGCTGCGGTAGACCTGTACATCGAAAAATCCCTGGATGCGGCAGCCGGTGTGAGGCAGCCGCTGGAGAAAGTGGCGGCTAACAACCCGGCATACCGTGTGCTCGCCGGGGCTTTCACTTCCATCAGGCAAGCCATGGCGGTTCCAAGGGCCCATGAAGCCGGCGCGGCCTACGTCAGGGATTTCATTGAGCGAAAGAAAGCGGACGGTTTCGTGCGTGCGGCGTTGATCGACAGCGGCCAAGCGGACGTGACTGTTGCGCCTTTAGCCTGAGAAAAACGTCGCGCAGCCCGCTGATTCGCGGCAGGCGGGGTCCATTCGTGGGGCGACATCCCAGCGTTGTCCGCTATGGTGAAGTAACCCCTTGGCCCTGCCACTACTGAACACAGGAGGCCCGTATGAGGAACTTCACGATCCAACACATCGACCACATCGTCCTGCGCGTAAAAGACATCGAGCGCAGCCTCGCTTTCTATACGTCGGTGCTTGGTTGCGAGCTGAAGAAGCGCCGGGACGATCTTGGAATGATTCACCTCAGCACCGGTGTTTCGATGATTGATCTGGTTGCTGTCGACGGGCCGTTGGGTCGCGCGGGTGGGCCGGCGGCTGGCAAGCAAGGGCACAACGTCGACCACCTCTGCCTGCGCATCGAACCGTTTGATGAACAAGCCCTCATCGCTCATTTGGCCTCAGCCGGCCTGAGCGTTGAGAAAGCGCAGATGCGCTATGGCGCGGAGGGTAAGGGTTGGTCGATCTACTGCTTCGATCCGGATGGTAATCAGATTGAGTTGAAGGGCCCAGCGCTGGAGCCCTGAGTTTCATGGTCTGTCTGGGCCGGTGATGTTGGATGGGCCGCCGTCATCGCGAGCAAGCTCGCTCCCACAGGGGTTCTGTGGCGGGCACAAAATTCGTGAACACCACCAATCAAAACTGTGGGAGCGAGCTTGCTCGCGATAGCGGTCTGTCTGAACCGGTGATGCTGAAAGGGCCGCCGTCATCGCGAGCAAGCTCGCTCCCACAGGGATGTGTTGCGGACACAAAATTCGTGAACACCGTCAATCAAAACTGTGGGAGCGAGCTTGCTCGCGATAGCGGTCTGCCTGAAACGGTGATGTTGGATGGGCCGCCGTCATCGCGAGCAGGCTCGCTCCCACAGGGGTTCTGTGGCGGGCACAAAATTCGTGAACACCACCAATCAAAACTGTGGGAGCGAGCTTGCTCGCGATAGCGGTCTGTCTGAACCGGTGATGTTGAATGGGCCGCCGTCATCGCGAGCAAGCTCGCTCCCACAGGGGATGTATGGCGGACACAAAATCCGTGAACACCACCAAAAAACTGTGGGAGCGAGCTTGCTCGCGATAGCGGTCTGTCTGAACCGGTGATGCTGAATGTGCCGCCGTCATCGCGAGCAGGCTCGCTCCCACAGGGGATCTGTGGCGGGCACAAAATTCGTGAACACCGTCAATCAAAACTGTGGGAGCGAGCCTGCTCGCGATGGCGGTCTGTCTGAAACGGTGATGTTGGATGGGTCGCCGTCTTCGCGAGCAAGCCCGCTCCCACAGGGGGGTGTGGTGGACACAGGTTTTGTGGAGGTTATTGCGTCGTCGACTCAACCGCTCCCCGCACCCGCTGCAGCATGTTGATCAAATGCAACCGCATCGAAGCCCGGGCCGCTTCGGCATCATGGCGCGCCAACGCTGCGTAGATCTGCTCGCGCTCACGAATCACCAAGGCGCGATTCTCAGCCGTGACAGCTGGCCCGGCCTGTTGAACCACCGCGATCAACGTATTGCCCACATGGGCCATGGCATCGATAAAGAAGCTGTTGCCGGTGCACTGGGCGATCTGTAAATGAAATTCGAAATCCACCTGGGCGCTTTCGGCATCCGCGGCTTCAGAAGCGTTCGCCACATCCAGCGCTTCACGCATCGCCAGTAACTGCTGCGGCGTAGCGCGTTGGGCGGCGATGCCAGCGGCTTCGACTTCCAGGCTCTGGCGCAATTCGATCACCGCCAGCGCGTCGTACGCGCCACCCTTGACGTGCTTGCTGCCCTGGAAATCCCCCGGGCGAGCAGTGTCGACCACGAAGGTGCCGATGCCGTGACGCGTTTCCACCAGGCCTTCGGCCTGCAACCGCGACATGGCTTCGCGAACCACCGTACGACTGACGCCACGGTCCTTGATGATGACCTGCTCGGTCGGCAGTTTGCTGCCTGCGGGCAGTTCGCCGGCCAGTATCTGCTGCGTCAGATCGACCACCAGTTGCTGGGTCATGCTCAGGCGTCGATCGGGTGTGACACGGTCCATTGCACCTATCCATTAAAGCCAGACGATCGCGGCATTATAGCCGCGACCTAACGTCGAAACGCACTATAATGCCGGCTGATCACACTAGAGCAAGCCGATGACGGATCAAGCGTTATCTCCATTGAATAAACCGCGCCGCCTCGCCGAAACACTGGTGGACCGCTTTGCCCAGCGCATGCGTGAAGGCATTCTCAAGCGCGGCGAAAAGCTCCCCACCGAAGTGCATATCATGGAAGCCGAGGGCGTCAGTCGTTCGGTGGTGCGTGAAGCGCTGTCGCGCTTGCAGGCGGCGGGGCTGGTGGAGACGCGGCATGGGGTCGGCACCTTTGTCCTGGACATGCCGGCGCCGGAGGGCTTTACCCTCGGGCCGGCGACGATTGCCACGTTGTCGGATGTGCTCAACCTGCTGGAGTTTCGCCTGAGCCTGGAAGTCCAGGCCGCCGGCATGGCTGCCGAGCGCGCCACGCCCCAAGCCCTGGCCGAACTGGCCCAGGCGCTGGAAGCGTTGCTGCAAGGCCCGGAAAAGTCCGGCACCACCATCAATGCCGATTTCCAGTTCCATCTGAAAATCGCCAAGGCCGCTGGCAATTACTACCTGATCGACATCATGAAGCACCTGGGTACCAAGCTGATCCCACGTACCCGGATGAACTCCGCCTATTCCGGGCAGAGTGATCGCAGCGCCTACCTGCAGGGGATCAACGCCGAACATCAACAGATCTTCGACGCCATCGCCAGTGGCAATGTCGACGCGGCGCGGGCGGCCATGTACCTGCATTTGAGCAATAGCCGCATGCGCCTGTGTGAAACGCAGCAGCGGCAGGCTTTTTACAACGAATGACCCCGCACCCCCCTGTGGGAGCGAGCTTGCTCGCGATGACGGCGGTACATTCAACATCGATGTCTGCCGATCCGACGCCATCGCGAGCAAGCTCGCTCCCACAGTTTTGATCCCGGTGTTCACAGACTTAGCGTCGACCCGTGCTCCTACAATTTAGAAGAAGCTGTATTTAACACCGACCCGCAGCCGCAACTGGCGATCGCTGTCGACCGAGTTGACTTTAATATCACCCACTTCAAAGAACGGTGCCCAGCGTTTATCCCACTGGTATTTGACCACGGCGTTCTGTTCATAGTCGTCGGTGCCGCCGTTATAGCGAATGTAGTCGGCATCGAAGTAAGTCAACTGATATTCATAGGCCCACGGTCCTTGGGGGCCATAGTTGATATATACATCGTAACGATTGACCGTCTGATCGTCCTGCCCATTATGCGGCACGTCACGGTCGATCTTGTCGCGGTCCAGTTTGGCTGAATCCAAACGGTAGCGACCGGCGATGCTCAACTCTTTGGTCACGCGGTAACCCAGGCGCAGGCCCAGCTTGTAGGTGGTGGATTCTTCGTCGCTGTCCAGGGCCAACGAGGGCGTCAGCATCCAGCGATCATTGATCTTGTGCTGGTAGTTGACGGTAAATTCATGACCGCTGCCGACGGTATTGTCGAAGGCGACGTCTTGCCGGTCACCGGCGGTCTTGTATTTGAGTTCACCCTCCAGACCCAGGCCACTGTCCAGCCGAATACCAAACTTGGCACGGTCGGCATGCATGCGACTTTTTTCCGCATATTGGTGGCGTACATTGATATAACCGGTATCGGCCTGGGCAATAACCGAAGTAAACAAGGAAGCGAGAGAAAGTATTACCAATGTCTTTTTCATGTTTTTTTATTCTTGTTGGTTGAACGGGTTAGTTGGGTTAAACGCTAAATCACAGGCGAGCGCGTGCGCGGCATTGAAACCTGGGGTTCAACGTCTTTTACGGGTTAAAACAAGTGCAACTGATGAATCAGGGTTTAATTCAAACGGCGACAGGGATGCCTTGTATGTCGCGACTGGCCTGCACCAGCAAACGGGTGTACGCGTGCGTGGCACCGTCACTCGCCAGAAGCTGACTGTCGAGCGTCTCCACCACCCTGCCCTGCTGCATCACCGCGACCCGATCGCACAAGTGCGCAACCACCGCCAGATCGTGGGTCACCATCAGGTAGGTCAGGCCTTCCTGGCGGCGCAAGTCGGCCAGCAGGTTGAGGATTTCCGCCTGCACCGAGACATCCAGCGCCGAGGTCGGTTCGTCCAGCAACAGCACCCGGGGACGCAGGATCAACGCACGGGCGATCGCCACGCGCTGGCGCTGGCCACCGGATAATTGATGCGGGTAACGAAAACGGAAGCTGTCGTTCAAGCCGACCTTGCGCAGGATCTCGCTGACCTTCTGCGCACGCCCGTCGATACCGTGGATGCGCAACGGTTCCTGCAACGCGGCATCAATGGTGTAGCGCGGATGCAACGAAGCATAGGGATCCTGGAACACCATCTGCACCGTGCGATAGTGGTTCAGCGGCAGGTTGCGGGTCACGGCCTGGCCGGCGACCTGCAGTTGCCCGGTCCAATGCTGATACTGCCCGGCCAGACAGCGCAGCACGGTGGTCTTGCCCGAACCGGACTCCCCTACCAGGCCGAATGCCTCGCCTTCGGCAACACTCAAATCGACGTCGTGCAATACCGCGTTCAGTGCCGCGCCGGTGCCAAAACAAAGGTTCAGGCCGGCGATTTCAATCATGCTCATGACAGGCTCCTCAAGCATTCAACCACTGCGGGTCACGCTGCAACACCGGCAGCGTGGCGCGCCGATGATCCAGGCTCGGCAGTGCGGCCAGCAGGCCACGGGTATAGGGATGGCTGGCTTGATCCAGGTCGGCGGCGGCAATCGACTCGACCACGCGGCCGGCGTACATCACCAGCACGCGGTCACAGAAATTCCGCACGAGATTCAAATCGTGGCTGATGAAAATCAGCCCGAGGTCGCGCTCGCTGACCAACTCCTCCAGCACGTTGAGCACCTGCCGGCGCACCGACACATCCAGGGCAGAAGTGGGTTCGTCGGCGATGATCACCTGGGGGTCGGTGATCACCATCATGGCGATCATGATCCGCTGGCCCATGCCGCCCGAGACTTCATGGGGGTACAGGTCGTAGACCCGCTGCGGGTCGCGAATGTGTACCTTGGCGAGCATGTCCAGGGCGCGTTCGCGGGCCTCGCGATGGGGCACTTTGTGATGGGCCAGATAGGCCTCGGCGATTTGTTCGCCGACCCGCACCACCGGGTTCAGCGAGTACTTGGGGTCTTGCATGATCATCGACATGCGCGCACCGCGAATCGCCTGGATCTGCTTTTCGCTGGCGGCCAGCAAGTCGATATCGGCAAAACGCAACGTCTTGGCGGTGACTCGCGCCGTCGGCGGATGCAAGCGCAAGAGACTGCGGCCAACGGTGGACTTGCCCGAACCGGACTCACCAACGATGGCGAGTTTTTCCCGGCCCAAAGTGAACGACACGTCACGCACCGCCCGGGAGATTTTGCCAGCGTTGCGAAACTCCACACACAAGTCCTGTACGGCAAGTTTTATCTCAGTCATGGGGCTGCTCCTCAGGATTGGCTACGTGGGTCAAGGACGTCGCGCAAACCGTCGCCCAACAGGTTGAAGGCCAGGCTGACCAGCATGATCGCCGCACCGGGCGCCGCCACCAGCCACCAGCTTTCGAGCATGTAGCGCCGTCCGGTCGAGATCATAGCGCCCCATTCCGGCAACGGTGCCTGGGCGCCGAGGCCGAGAAAGCCCAGGGCGGCGGCGGTGAGAATGATGCTCGCCATGTTCATGGTCAGGCGGATGATCACCGAGGACAGGCACATCGGAATGATGTGGCGCAGGATGACCCGGGTACTCGACGCGCCTTGAAGCTGCACCGCCACGACGAAGTCAGCGTTGCGCAGCGGCAGGGTTTCAGCGCGAGCGAGTCGGGCAATCGGCGGCCAGGCGGTCAGTGCGATGGCGATCACCGCATGCTCAAGGCCCGGGCCGAGGGCAGCGATGAACGCCAGCGCCAGGACCAGGCTGGGAAACGAGATGAAGATGTCGGTGATGCGCATGAACAGGCTGTCGACCCAACCGCCGAAGTAACCGGACACCGTGCCCACCAGCAAGCCGATTGGCCCGACAATCACGGTCACCAGCAAAACGATGTACAGGGTGATGCGCGAGCCGTAAACCAAGCGGGCGAAGACATCGCGACCGTATTCGTCAGTGCCGAACCAGTGGACGCTGCTGGGTGCTTGCAACGCTCCGGCAAGGTTCTGCAACAGCGGATCGTGACCGGCAATCCATGGCGCGAAAACCGCGACCAGCATCAGGGTCGAGACGACGATCAGGCCGGCAAAGGTCATCGGGTTGCGCAGCAGGAAACGCAGCAGGCGCAAGGCACTGACGGCCATCGCTGCCGTACTTGAAGATGGCAGCGCGGCACTGCCGGCTGCGCTGGAAGCAAGAGGCAGGTTCATTAGCGAGTCCTCGGGTCGAAGATCTTGTACAGCGCGTCGCTGATCAGGTTCAGCGTCACGAAGATGAGGCCGATCAGCAGGACACAGGCCATCACCGCGTTCATGTCGCCAAGCAAAAGGCTGCTGGTCAGGTACTGACCGAAGCCCGGCCAGGCAAATACGGTTTCGATCAGCACCGCGCCTTCCAACAGCCCGCCGTAGGCCAGCGCAACGATGGTCAACAGCTGCACGCGGATGTTGCCGAAGGCATGGCCCCAGACGATTCGCCGCTGGGACAAACCCTTGACCCGGGCGGTGATGATGTACTCCTGGGACAGCTGCTCGAGCATGAAGCTGCGGGTCATGCGGCTGATGTAAGCCACCGAGTTGAAACTGAGGATCACCGCCGGCAGCAGGATGTGGCGCAACGCGCTGCGAAAGGCCTCCCAATCGCCGGACCAGGCGGTGTCGATCAACAGCAGCCCGGTGTGTTTGGGGATCAGCCCGTCATAAGCCAGGCCGATGCGCCCGACGCCACCGGCCCAACCCAGCCAGGCGTAGAACACCAGGAAGGCCATCATGCCGATCCAGAAAATCGGCGTGGAGTAGCCGAACAGCGTGATCAGCCGCGCGATATGGTCCCCGGCACGCCCCTGATGTGTCGCCGCGTAGACGCCCAGCGGCAAGCCCGCCAACACGCCGAACAGAATGGCCAGGGTGGCCAGTTCCAAGGTGGCCGGGAAGACCCGGGCGATGTCGGTGATGACTGGGTTGCCGGTCAGCAAGGCCATGCCGAAGTCACCGTGCAGCAGGTCGCCGAGGTAGATCGCGAACTGCGTCCACAACGGTTTGTCCAGGCCTAGCTCTTGATACACCTGGGCGTAGGCCGAGGCGTCAGCGTCCGGGCCGACGATGGCCAGCACCGGGTCCAGGGGCATGACCCGTCCGATGAAAAAGGTCAGTAGCAGCAGCCCCAGCAGCGTCACCGCCACCGACCCGCTGCGCCGGGACGCCGAAGCGACCCGGGATGTCCAGATTGAAAAGGATGCAGTCGACATGTTCATTCCTGCCTTGGCCCTGCGGCCGTCGATTTCAGCGCTGCTTGTAAACGTCCCGAAGACGTGTGGTGGCGGCGGTATGGCCGATGTAGTTGCGCACGTCGGCGTGGATCACCACTTCGTCGACCATCTGTGAAACCGGCATGATTGCTCCGGCCTGCTGGTCGTAGAGGGTCTGGATCTGCGCGTACATTTCCCGCTGGCGCGCGGGGTCTTGCTCGCGCTCGGCCTGCTCGATCAACTGA
Source organism: Pseudomonas sp. P105 (assembly GCF_032614175.1). NCBI lineage: Bacteria > Pseudomonadati > Pseudomonadota > Gammaproteobacteria > Pseudomonadales > Pseudomonadaceae > Pseudomonas > Pseudomonas sp. P105. The sequence goes on along the minus strand of NZ_CP126693.1, from coordinate 1,077,117 downwards.
TTGAGCTGCGGGTTGAAGAACGAGGTGCGCCAGCCCTGGAAGTTGCTCAGCTTGGCTTCGGTGCGGTTGTCCGGGTTGTAGACCAGGGCCCGCAGGCTTGAGTGGGGATGACGCTCCGCCCCGCCACCACCACGACCGACGAGGATGTCGAACTGGCGGTCGCGCATTGCACCGTAAATCTGATTTCCCGTGCCGGTGATGATCGTGGCCTGGATACCTGCCTGGGCCAGCGTCGCTTGCAGGCTGGTGGCGATGTTGATGAACGGCGGATCGGTCAGCGAGCGGATGCTCACCTTGAAGCCTTCGGCGTGCCCCGCCGCCGCCAGCAGACGCTTCGCCTCGGCCACATCCAGGCGATAGCCAGGATCTTCCAGGCGTGCCGGCAGCCCCAGTTGCATCGGCCGCTGATTGATCACCCCGTAGTGCGGCATCACCACATCGTTGATGCCCTGGTAGTCGATCAGCAGGCGGATGGCCTGGCGCACGCGGATGTCCTGGAACAGCGGCTGTTGCATGCTCATCGCCACGTAATACAGCGTGCCACGGGCGATGCTCTGGATGCGTACCTCATCGACCTTGCCCAGCGCCTTGATGTCGGTGGCCGCCATGCCTCGGGCGACGTCCAGGTCACCGCGCTCGACCATCAGGCGCAAGGCCTGGGACTCGGTCATGTTGCGCATGATCACCCGGCGCAACTTCGCGGAGCCGCGCCAATAGTCGTCATGACGACTCATCAGAATCACGTCGTTGGCGCGCCAGATGTCGAGCTTGAAGGCACCGGAGCCGGCTGTGTGGGTCGCCAGCCACGCGGCGCCCTGATCATCACCGACCTGATGTTGCAAAGCGACCGAGCGATCAATGATGAAGGCGCTGGGAGAGGTCGCCAGAGTGTTAAGCACCAGCATCGGGTCGGTGCTGCGCGGCAGGTCCATGACAAAGGTATGCGGCCCTTCGGCGCGCATCAGTTTGCTGACGTTGTCGGCGGTGAAACCGTAGGCTTTCCAGGTCGAAGCCAGGGCGCGGTTGAGGGTGACCACCCGTTGTAGCGACCAGGCGACGTCTTGCGCGGTGAGCGGTGCGCCGGAGTGAAAACGCACGTCATCGCGCAACTGAAAGGTCAGGCGCATGCGGTCGGGGCTGACCTCCCAGGTTTTCGCCAGGGCCGGGATCAGCGTGTCCGGTTGCGCCGCGTCCTGCTCCAGGAGCATGTCATAAACGTTGGCGTTAACCTCGGCGACCTCCAGGCCGGTTGCCGCGGCGGGGTCCAGGGACAGCAGGTTGATCATGCTCATGCCCACCACCAATTGGTCGGCGGGCGTTTCGCCTTGAGCCAGGCTGACGGGCACCTGCACTGTGCACAGGGCCACGGTGACACACAGCAGCCTGGTCAGGCGCTTGGGCCAGAGTTTCATGGTTCAGTCCTTTCTTATATTTATAAAGACTTGTCGTCCGGGCAGCTATCGGCCGCGGACGTGGTGCGCGATCAATGTCGAGACAAGGTATTGGCCTCGATATACGCGAAGTTGATGTCCTCGCCCAACCCAGGCCGATCAGACAGGTGCACAAAACCGTCGGCGTCCATCGGGTCGACAATGCTATTGAGGTGCGCAGGGACTTCTTCGTAGTCGAGGAAGGGATGCAGCAGGCCGCGCTCGTACCAGCGGCAATTGCTGATTGCACCGACTACAGCCAGGTTCGCCGCGCCATTGCCGTGGACTTCACAGTCCATGCCGAACGACTCGGCCAGGTGCGCCACCTTCAGGCACGGCCCGATCCCCCCGACCCCGGCCACGCCCGCGCGCAGGATGTCACAGGACTTATGGGTGACCCAACTGGCGCGGCTGTGGAACTTGCCGGCGATGCTTTCCGGGCCCAGTACCGGGATGTCCAGATTGGCCGCCAGCCAGGCATAGGACTCAGCGGAATCTTCCATCATCGGTTCTTCGAACCAGGCGAAATTGAGTTGCTCGAGCGCCCTGCCAATGGTCAGCGCGTCCATGCGGCTGTACCAGTGGTAGCCGTCGAGCATCAGCGCGATGTCCGGACCGACTGCCTCACGCACGGCGGCGCAGGCTTGAATGTCCATCTGCGGATTCGGGGCGAAGGAAATCGGCGGCATCCAGGTGTGCAACTTGATGGCCTTGTAGCCGCGCTGGACCAGCTTTTCGGCGAACTGGCCGTACTCGTCCGGCGTGGACAAGCCCCCCGGCAGATCATCGCCACACATCGTCGAACCGTACGCCGGCACTTTGTCGCGATAACCGCCAATCAGCTTGTGTACCGGCAACTTGAGCTTGCGCCCGGCCAGGTCCCACAGCGCTTGTTCCACCAGCGCCAACGCGCGGTCGGTGAACTGCCCGGCGCTGCCGCGCTGCCAGTGCGCCAAGTCTTGCCAGATGCTTTCGCGGTCCATTGGGTCCCGGCCGATCAGCACCTTGCGCACAAAGGACTCGATGATGTGCGGACGAACCAACTCAGGCGGACCGAAGGCATAGCCCTCGCTGCCGTCATCGCAGCCAATTCGCAGCAAGGCCATCTTGATCAGAACCTCCTCGCCCGGATGAGCGTGGCCGGCGCTGTCTTGAGCGCGGCGCGAAGGGGTGGAAAAGACTTCGACGTGAACGCCTGTGATTCTCATAGGGGGAAGAACACCATGTATTGTGATTTTTATTTGTATGTCGTCATACAACGCAGCTGATTATTCGGACGTTTCCGTCAGACTGTCAACCGGTAAATCACACAAAAACCAACATATGATGGGATTTCCATAGCGAAGAGGTTATTTCTCACATCATAAACAACAGAAGTCGTCATACCACAGCGTTACCAGGTAGGACTTGGAAAGACCGGAACACCGGCGATCAAAACTGTGGGAGCGAGCTTGCTCGCGATAGCGGTCTGTCTGAACCGGTGATGTTGGATGGGCCGCCGTCATCGCGAGCAAGCTCGCTCCCACAGGGGATCTGTGGCGGGCACAAAATTCGTGAACACCGTCAATCAAAACTGTGGGAGCGAGCTTGCTCGCGATAGCGGTCTGTCTGAACCGGTGATGTTGGATTGGCCGCCGTCATCGCGAGCAAGCTCGCTCCCACAGGGGATCTGTGGCGGGCACAAAATTCGTGAACACCGTCAATCAAAACTGTGGGAGCGAGCTTGCTCGCGATGGCGGTCTGCCTGAACCGGTGATGTTGAATGTGCCGCCGTCATCGCGAGCAGGCTCGCTCCCACAGGGGATGTGGGGCGGGCACAAAATTCGTGAACACCACCAATCAAAACTGTGTGAGCGAGCTTGCTCGCGATAGGGGTCTGTCTGAACCGGTGATGTTGGATGGGCCGCCGTCATCGCGAGCAGGCTCGCTCCCACAGGGGATCTGTGGCGGGCATAGAATCTGTGAACACCGCGATCAAAACTGTGGGAGCGAGCTTGCTCGCGATAGGGGTCTGTCTGAACCGGTGATGTTGGATGGGCCGCCGTCATCGCGAGCAGGCTCGCTCCCACAGGGGATCTGTGGCGGGCATAGAATCTGTGAACACCGCGATCAAAACTGTGGGAGCGAGCTTGCTCGCGATAGCGGTCTGTCTGAAGCGGTGATGTTGAATGTGCCGCCGTCTTCGCGAGCAGGCTCGCTCCCACAGGGGATCTGTAGCGGGCACAAAATCCGTGAACACCACCAATCAAAACTGTGGGAGCGAGCCTGCTCGCGATAGCGGTCTGTCTGAACCGGTGATGTTTGATGGGCCGCCGTCATCGCGAGCAAGCTCGCTCCCACAGGGGATCTGTGGCGGCACAAAATTCGTGAACACCACCAAAAAACTGTGGGAGCGAGCCTGCTCGCGATAGCGGTCTGCCTGAAACGGTGATGTTGAATGTGCCGCCGTCATCGCGAGCAGGCTCGCTCCCACAGGGGATGTGTGGCGGGCTTTCGCTTATAGCGTTCCAATACAAAATCCGTATTCACTTACTTCCATCAGGTCTTGGCTACTGTCAGATATGACAGTGGTCCTCACTGCGGCTCACTTCTAACCTGATCCAGCCTCGCAAGTACGCGAAGCCAATCTTCGATGACCCGCAAGGAGTTCATGATGAACACAAGATACTGTCCCACTAAACCGACCCTGCTGGCTCTTTCCCTATTATTGAGCGGCATGACTTTTCAAGCTTTCGCGGCAGGACGCGAGCCTTGCAGCGCGGACAAGGTCGCGCAAGCCAAGGAGTTGAAACCAGGGGGGATGGGTGAAACGGCTCTGTCCGAAGAAGAGTACGTATCGCAACTGAACCTGGAAGCGGTCAGGGTCACCGGAGTCGTCATGACCAAGGACTTGAGAAATGATCGTCTCACTGTGGTTACCGACAACTCCAGCAGCAAAATAGTGACTGACATGTACTGCAAATGAACGGTCCCAAAGAACTCGCCACATGCCCCTCATTGAAGTGGCATGTGGCTGTCACCCTGCGCTTGAATGCTCAACGTAACAGGCGTCACTTCACCCATCGAGTTTTTCGTATTCACTCAGGGTCCACTGACATCAGGCCAAAAGATGCCTGGAGATCAGCTTCGATATTTCGACGATGCCTGTCTTGCCGGTGAATTCGAACTTCACCTTGCCCAGGGATGAAAAGTAAATCTCCAGTTCCGAATCCAGGTCGAAGGTGCCGGAGGTTTCTACCGAGTAGGCCACGATGTTTTTATAAGGCAGAGAAGTGAAGTCTTTTTTGCTGCCGGTGATGCCTTGCACGTTCACCGCGATGATGCGTTTGTTGGTGAAGACTACGCCGTCGCGCATGGACTTATAGGCGTCGATGACCTGTTCGCCATCCAGCAGCAGGGCTGTTACGCGTTCGGCATACTCATCGTTCTGCTTGAGCTTGAAGAAGCCTTTGTTGTTGAAATCGATCATCCGTAAATCCTTGTGGGGTTGAAAAGCGTTCCAGGCTTCCTGGGCCCATATCGAGACGGGCGCGGGGATTCTCGCGCAGCCAGGAGTAACATCACAAGGCCATGACCGAGCATTTCGCCGTCTCACCGGGCTAAATCCTCCGACACCGATGCGTGGCCAGCGAACAGGCCAGTAGCCATTATTTCGCTTTTATGGTTTCCTGACCCCCGTTACGGTTGCAGGCTGAAACCTTTCGCCCTGTTTCGGTCCCGATGGTTGTCGCCCCAGCCCCGGAAGGCTCTAACGCACCCTTTTGAGGCGTTAGCCAATACTCGCGATTTTTCCCGCACTGACCGTCACAATCCCCCGGCAAACTGTTTTTCTGCCTAGACTTGCAACTGTCCGCCGTGCGCTGTGTTTTGAATGAGCCCGCACGATAAATACAAAAACAAAGAGGAAACCCCACAATGTTCAAACCTATCTGGAAAGCGCTCGCCTGTACGCTGGCACTCAGTGCGTTGAGCACGGCCATGGCGGCGGATCCTGTCGTCATCAAGTTCTCCCACGTAGTAGCCGAACAAACGCCCAAGGGCCAGGGCGCACTGATGTTCAAGAAGCTCGTGGAAGAGCGTCTGCCAGGCAAAGTGAAGGTCGAGGTGTACCCCAACTCCTCGCTGTTCGGCGATGGCAAGGAAATGGAAGCCCTGCTGCTGGGCGACGTGCAGATGATTGCGCCGTCGCTGGCCAAGTTCGAGCACTACACCAAGTCCGTGCAGTTGTTCGACCTGCCGTTTCTGTTCGATGACATCTCCGCCGTGGACCGCTTCCAGTTGAGCCCTGAAGGCCAGAAGCTGCTCAAGTCCATGGAAAGCAAGAACATCACCGGCCTGGCCTATTGGCACAACGGCATGAAGCAGTTGTCGGCGAACAAGCCACTGCGTGAACCCAAGGATGCCCGTGGCCTGAAGTTCCGCGTGCAGGCCTCGGCCGTGCTGGAAGAGCAGTTCAAGGCGGTGAACGCCAACCCGCGCAAAATGAGTTTCGCCGAGGTCTACCAAGGCCTGCAGACTGGCGTGGTCAACGGTGCGGAAAACCCGTACTCGAACATCTACAGCCAGAAAATGCATGAAGTACAGAAGTACATCACCGAGTCCAACCACGGTGTACTCGACTACATGCTGATCACCAACACCAAGTTCTGGAACGGCCTGCAACCTGACATCCGTACCGAGCTGGACAAGATTCTGGTTGAAGTCACTGCCCACGTGAACAACGAGGCGGCGCAACTGAACCAGAAAGACAAGCAGCGCATCCTGGACGCCAAGACCACCGAAATCATCACCCTCACGCCTGAAGAGCGCGGCGAGTGGCGCGACAAGATGAAGCCGGTGTGGAAGAAGTTTGAAGGTGACATCGGTGCTGATCTGATCAAAGCCGCCGAAGCCTCCAACAAGGCTCAGTAATGGGTTGGCCGGTGCTGCCGCCCTGGCAGCGCCGGCCTGTCGTCCCCCCTGCAGGAGATGTCATCCATGAACGCCCTTCGGCGCATCTGGGAACACTTCGAGGAAGGTTTCATTGCCTTTCTTCTGGCCGCCATGACGCTGGTTACTTTCGTCTACGTGGTGCTCAACAACCTCTACACCGTTTTTTATAGCCTCGGCGACAACTGGCCAGCCGCCAGCGAGCCGGCGTTCGCCATTGGTGACGGCATCATGGGCATGGCCCAGGCCATGACCTGGAGCACCTCGCTGACCAAGGCTCTGTTTGGCTGGCTGATCTTTTTCGGGTTGTCCTACGGCGTGCGCACGGCCGGGCATATCGGTGTGGATGCGCTGGTGAAACTGGCGAGCAAACCGGTACAACGCTTTATCGGCGTGATCGCTTGCCTGTGCTGCCTGACTTACGCCGGGCTGCTGGCCGTCGCCAGTTACGAGTGGATCAATACCCTGATGATCGCGCAGATCGGCGCAGAGGACCTGGGCCACTTCGGCATCATGCAATGGCACATCGGCCTGATCGTGCCGGTGGGTTTTGCGTTGGTGTTTATCCGTTTCGCGGAAATTCTCGTGCGCATCCTGATGAATCGTCAGACCGGCCTGGGCCTGGCCGATGAAGCGGCCGAAGCCATCAAATTGACTGAACACGAGGAAGACAAGCCATGACCATTGCCTTCCTGTTCGTGGCGCTGTTCGTGCTGATGTTTATCGGCGTGCCCATCGCCATTTCGTTGGGGCTGGCCGGTTCGCTGACCATCATTTTCTTCAGCCCGGACTCCGTGCGCTCCCTGGCGATCAAGCTGTTCGAAACCTCTGAGCACTACACACTGCTGGCGATTCCGTTCTTCCTGCTGGCCGGTGCGTTCATGACCACCGGTGGCGTGGCGCGACGCCTGATCGACTTTGCCAACGCCTGCGTCGGGCATATCCGTGGCGGGCTGGCGATTGCCGCGGTGCTGGCGTGCATGCTGTTCGCCGCGTTGTCGGGCTCAAGCCCTGCGACGGTGGCGGCGGTCGGTTCCATCGCCATCGCCGGTATGGTGCGCTCGGGTTATCCACAGTCGTTCGGCGCAGGCATCGTCTGCAACGCCGGCACCTTGGGCATCCTGATTCCGCCGTCGATCGTGATGGTGGTGTACGCCGCCGCGACCGAAACCTCGGTGGGCAAGCTGTTCATGGCCGGGGTGATTCCGGGCCTGCTGCTGGGGTTGTCGTTGATGGTGGCGATCTACGTCGTTGCTGTGAAGAAAAACCTGCCGGCCCTGCCTCGGGCGACGTTTCGCGAATGGCTGTCCACGGCGCGCAAGGCCCTCTGGGGACTGCTGCTGATGGTGATCATCCTCGGCGGGATCTATTCCGGGATGTTCACACCCACCGAAGCGGCGGCTGTGGCAGCGGTGTATTCGGCATTCATCGCACTGTTCGTCTACAAGGACCTCACGTTCCGTGAGACGCCCAAGGTGCTGCTCGAATCGGCCAAGCTGAGCATCATGCTGATGTTCATCATCGCCAACGCCATGCTCTTCGCCCATGTGCTGACCACCGAGCAACTGCCGCAGCAAATCACCGCTTGGGTGATCGAGGCCGGGCTGACGCCGGTGACCTTCCTGCTGGTGGTGAACATCGTGCTGTTGATTGCCGGTGCGTTCATGGAGCCTTCGGCGATCATCCTGATCCTGGCGCCGATTCTGTTCCCTATCGCCATGCAACTGGGCATCGACCCGATCCACCTGGGCATCATCATGGTGGTGAACCTGGAGATCGGCCTGATCACGCCTCCGGTGGGGCTGAACCTGTTCGTCACCTCGGCGGTGACTGGCATGTCGCTGCCCGCCACCATCCGCGCAGCCATGCCATGGCTGATGATCCTGCTGGCGTTCCTGATGCTGATTACCTATGTGCCATGGATCTCGCTGGCCTTGCCGAACTGGTTGGGGATGAACTAGCCCCGACTCAAGACAGGCGCAGCGGCGAGGGCATTTGTTCCCTCGCCACTGCGCTGTCGGGCTAAGCCTGCGTGTCGCACCGTCGACCAATAAAAGGGAAGCCTCACCATGCTAAAACCTCTTTGCAAAGCGCTCGTCTGTACCTTGAGTTTCAGCCTGCTAGGCTCAGCCATGGCGGCTGAACCGATCGTGATCAAGTTTTCCCATGTCGTGGCCGAGCAAACGCCCAAGGGCCAGGGCGCGTTGATGTTCAAGAAACTGGCGGATGAACGATTGCCAGGCCGGGTGAAGGTCGAGGTGTATCCCAACTCCACGTTGTTTGGCGATGACAAGGAGATGGAAGCGCTGCTGCTGGGTGACGTGCAGATCATTGCGCGCTCGCTGGCCAAGTTCGATCAGTACACCCGATCCGTGCAGTTGTTCGACTTGCCGTTTCTGTTCAACGACATTGCCGCGGTGGACCGCTTCCAGCAGAGCCCGGAAGGCCAGAAACTGCTCAAGTCCATGGAAAGCAAGAACGTCACTGGCCTGGCCTATTGGCACAACGGCATGAAGCAGTTGTCGGCCAACAAACCACTGCGTGTACCCGAGGATGCCCGTGGCTTGAAGTTCCGGGTGCAGAGTTCGGCCGTGCTGGAAGAACAATTCAAAGCCGTGAGCGCCATCCCCCAACCGATGATTTTCTCTGTGGTATACCAGGGCCTGCGCACCGGTTTGGTCAACGGTACGGAAAACACCTACTCAAACTTCTACAACCAGAAACAGCATCAAGTGCAGAAGTACATCACCGAATCCAACCACGGCATTCTCGACTACATGCTGATCGCCTCGTCCGACTTCTGGAACGGCCTGCCGCCGGATATCCGCACCGAACTGGACAAGATCGTGGTCGAGGCCACCGCCTATGCAAACAGTGAGGCGGACCGACTGAACCAGCAGGACAAGCAGTTCATCCTCGACGCCGGGACCACCGAGATCATCAGCCTCACCCCCCAGCAGCGCAACGCCTGGCGCGAGAAGATGAAACCGGTGTGGGCCAAGTTTGAAAAAGAGATTGGGCCGGATTTGATTAAAGCCGCTGAAGCTTCCAACCAGGCGCAGTGATGCAGCAAAGCCCGGTGAACCTTGTGGCGAGGGAGCTTGCTCCCTCGCCACAAGAGCTGGAGCACGTCGCCTTTTCACCGAGTCCCAGTTCTCCAGCGCATTGCGTTATGATCCCCGCCTCCATCGGAGCCAGAGCTTTACCTGCGAATGTTGCCGTCCTCATCTGACATCTCCCCTGCCCTGCCCCCTGTCCTGGTCGGCCCGCTGCTGCGGCGACTGGAGCCCACACGGCTGGTGATGTGGCTGGTGGGTACACGCCCCCTCACGTTGACGCTGCGTGTGGACGGTGTGGGCGATCTCACCCTGGATGCCCCGCGCTGCACCGTAGTGCCGGTGGGGCAGCAGGCTTTTGTGCACCTGATCGATGTACGACTCGACACCGCCCTGCCCCAGGACGTGGCGATTGACTACGACCTGCTGGTGGACGGCGCGCCCATTGCCGAATGGGCGCCCCATCTGTTGTATGGCCAGGCGCAGTGCCCGAACTTCGTCCTGCATTCGCGTATCGATCAACTGGTCCATGGTTCCTGCCGCAAACCCCACTATCCGACCCACGACGGCTTGCTCTGCGTCGACCGGCTGTTGGCACAAGCCCCACAGCAGCGTCCGGCGTTGTTGATGATGAGCGGCGATCAGGTCTATGCCGATGACGTCGCCGGGCCCATGCTGCGGGCGATTCATGCGTTGATCGAGCGGCTGGGGCTGTTCGAGGAATGCCTGGACGGCGCGGTGGTTGAAGACAGCGCCAAGCTCTATGAACACCCGGCCAGCTACTACCACCGCGCCGATTTATTACCGGCGCTGGAAAGCAATGAAACCCTGCGCGAGCGTTTTTTCGGCGGGGCCCGCAAGCCGATATTCACCAGCAGCAGCGCCGACAATCATCTGGTGACCTTCGCTGAAGTGATGGCGATGTATTTGCTGGTGTGGTCACCCGTGCCGTGGACCCTGATCGACCCGCAACCGCCGGAACTGACCGCCGAGCGGCGCCAGCGCTATGCGCTGGAACAGCAGCGCATCGAGGGTTTCAAGACCGGTCTTGGGGGCGCGGCGCGGGTGTTTGCACACCTGTCGTGCCTGATGATTTTCGACGATCACGACATCACCGATGACTGGAATCTATCCGCGCAGTGGGAAGAAACGGCCTACGGCCACCCGTTCTCCAAGCGCATCATCGGCAACGCACTGATCGCCTACATGCTCTGCCAGGGCTGGGGCAACAACCCCGACGCGTTTGATGACGTGATCCAGCAAACCCTGGCCCTGAGCGACACCGCCCGGGACCGCTACCTGGACAGTGGCCCACAGGACAAACTGATCGACACGCTGCTGGGTTTCCAGCAATGGCACTACGTGTTGCCGACCACCCCGGCCCTGGTGGTGCTCGACACCCGCACCCGCCGCTGGCGCAGCGAGCGCAACCTCAAGCAGCCTTCAGGACTGCTCGATTGGGAAGCCCTGAGCGAACTTCAGCAGGAACTGCTGGATCATCCCTCGGCGATCATCGTTTCACCGGCGCCGATCTTCGGTGTGAAGCTGATCGAAACCGTGCAACGGGTGTTCAGTTGGTGCGGTTATCCGCTGCTGGTGGACGCGGAAAACTGGATGGCCCATCGCGGCGCGGCGCAAGTGATCCTGAACATTTTCCGGCACTCGCGCACGCCCGGTAATTACGTGGTGCTGTCCGGGGATGTGCATTATTCCTTCGTCTATGAGGTGCTGATCCCACACCGTAAGGGCGGCCCGCGCATCTGGCAGATCACCAGCAGCGGCATCAAGAATGAGTTCCCGCCGGCGCTGCTGGAATGGTTCGATCGTCTGAACCGTTGGCTCTACTCTCCCCGCTCGCCCCTGAACTGGTTCACCAAGCGCCGCAGCATGCGCATCATTCCTCACACCCCCGAACACGCCGAGGCGGGAGAGCGGTTGTGGAACTCGGCGGGGATCGGGCAGGTGTTCTTCAATGAACAGGGGCAGCCGACGCAGATATTCCAGCACAACGCCAACGGCCAACCGCCGACGCGCATGCTGGCGCCGCAAGAGCCTTCGGCCTGAACCGAGTGAGTCCTGTGTGGGAGCGAGCCTGCTCGCGATAGCGCAGGCCCATCCAACATCCTTGCAAGCTGACCTTCCGCTATCGCGAGCAGGCTCGCTCCCACAAGGGATTTGCAGTGTTATGGGTTTGCGGCCAAATGAAGTAGTTCAAAACACCAACTGCAGCGTCTGCTGACCTTCCAGGCTCAGCAGGAACTGTTTGGCCGCAAGGCCGCCCGCAAAGCCGGTAAGGCTGCCGGAGGTGCCGATGACGCGGTGGCAGGGGGCGATGATGGAGATGGGGTTGCGGCCGTTGGCGGCGCCTACCGCCCGCACCGCCGTGGGCTGGCCGATCTGGATGGCGATGTCGCGGTAGCTGCGGGTTTCACCGAACGGAATGGTCAGCAGCGCCTGCCAGACCCGGACTTGGAAGTCGGTGCCGGCAAAGTCCAGCGCCAGGTCGAAACGGCGGCGCTGGCCGGCGAAATACTCCATGAGCTGGCGCTCGGTTTCCTTGAGGACCGGATGCTGGCTGTCCTCTTCCAAAGGCCCCAGGCGCACGCGGTTGAGACGCTCGTTTTCCCAGAGGATGGCCGCCAGTTTTGTATCCCGGGCGACGAGGATCAGTTGGCCCACGGGGGATGGGATGGTTTTGTACAGGGGTAACATCAAGCATTCCTTATCGCTGGCCAACCGCTTGGCACAAGTAACCAGTCCTAGCCCAACAACCCCAGCACCTTCGCCCGCGCCACGGCCTGGGTGCGGCGCTCCACGCCGAGTTTGCTGTTGATGTGGCTGGCGTGGGTCTTGACCGTGTGCAGTGAGATGAACAACTGCTCGCTGATTTCCTGGTTCGAACAGCCTTGGGCAATCAATTGCAGCACCGCCCGCTCGCGGCTGCTGAGGGTTTCGACGGGGGCCGGTGAATCAGCAGCCACCGTCGACGGCAAGCGCTCAAGCAGGTTCTGGCGCAAGGGGCTGGGGGGGGCGCGCAACAATTGCTCGCGCAGCCACTCCCGATGTTCGCCCAGCAACCATTCGAACGGCTGCAGCACACCGCCAGCGGCGGCTTCGAGGGCTTGGGCCAGGGTACTGCGGGCTTCGGGTTCGCGGCCGACGCTCAGCAGCAAGGCGACCTTCTGGTTGAGCGCCATCACACTGAGCATCTGCCGGCCGGTTTGCTGGCCGTGTTCAAGCAAGGCATTGAGCCGTCCTTCGGCCAACATGGGCTGGCCGCGGATGGACTCCAGCACCGCCTGTTGCAGTTCGACGTGCAGCGGCAGTTGCGGGTGGAATTCCGGCGGCGCGGCGGCCCGCTCACCGGTGTAGGTCTGCCCCAGCCGCGCCAGCCAGGCTTCGGCCAGGTCCGTACGCCCCTGGGCCAGCCAGAGTTCGCATTTGACCAGGGTGATCATCGCCAGGTAATAAATCGGCGGAACGTCCCAGATATGCATCAGGCGCTCGGCTTCGGCCAGTTCGGCAAAGGCCCGGGCGAATTCACGAGCGTGGCCTTCAACCCGCGCGATCACGCAGTGGCCGATCAACACGCTGATGTCGCGGCACGCCCGCGCTTCGGTAAGACCGGCCTGCAACCGCGCCAAGCCGGCCTGGGGCTGCATGCGCAAGGTCAGCAGGAACCCCTCGTACAGAATCAATCGCGCCCGCACGGCATACAGCCGTTGCGGCGAGAGTGCGTGCAGGCGTTGCAGGCCCTGGCGCACTTCATCGAGCGCCCGCAGGATCTCCCCTCGCGCTTGCAACACCCGGGCGCGGTCGTAATGGGCCAGGGCCTCGAACAACGGGTTACCGACGCGCTGCGCCAGCTCCAGGGAGTCACGGTTCAAGGCCCGGGCGCGCCACAGGTCACCGTCGGCAATCGCCAGGTTCGACAGCGTGGACAGGCACATCAGACGTTGGCCATAGCGCTTTTGCGGCAGGCTCTCCAGGGCTTCGGTGCAGTAACGCACAGTGGCCTCGCGATCCCCACGGCCACGGGCAATGATCCCGCTCAGGGCCAGCCATTGGGCAAGCATGGATTTTTGCGCAGTGGCCGAAGGCGCCGGCAGGAACCGGCTCAGGTGGGCGGCCAGTTCTTCAGCGGCGTCCAACTGGCAGGCCAGCCCCAGCGCCCAGCTGTACAGCACGATCAAGCGCGGTGTGCTGATGAGCAGGCTGTCGGGCAAGTCCATTTTCCAGCGCAGCAACATGCCGACGTTCTGCTCGGCCAGCAATTGCTCCTCCGAGAGGTTCTGCACCAGGTTCGCCGCCACATCCAGGTGCCCGGCCCGCAGCGCCTGCTCCACGGCCTCGTCGATCAAGCCCTGGGCATTGAACCAGCGGCAGGCCCGCAGGTGCAGGGTCGCAGCCGGCACCATGGCCGGCGCACTGGGACGGCTGCGCAGCAAATCGGAAAACAGATGGTGGTAACGGTACCAGTGGCCATGCTCGTCCAGCGGCACCAGGAACACCTGGTGCGCCGCCAGATACTCCAGGATTTCGGCGCTGTCATGGGCTTCGCGCACGGCATCACACAGTTCGCTGCAGAAACGTTCCTGGGACGCGGTGTCGTAGAGAAACGCCTGCACTTCGGCGGGCAGACAGTCGATGACTTCCTCAAGCAGGTAATCGCGAATCAGCCCTTCGCCGCCATGCAGAGCCTGGGGCATGCGGCCCTCAGTCCCGGCCTCGGAAGCGGCCAGCAACCAGAAACGCAGCCCGGCCACCCAGCCTTCGCTGCGCTGGATCAGGCTCTCCAGGGCTTCCCCGCGCAACGAACTGCTGTGGTGCTGCAGCAGGGTCAGGGCTTCTTCATGGGTCAGGCGCAAGTCCTGTTCGTTCAGTTCGAGCAATTGGCGTGACAGACGCAGGCGCGCCAGATGCCAGTCCGGGCGCTGCCGACTGGTGACCAGCACCAGCAAACCTTCGGGCAGGTGATTAAGGAAAAATTGCAGGCAACGGTCCAGCACCGGGCTTTGGGCCAGGTGGTAGTCGTCGAGCACCAGCAGCAAGGGTGTATCCGGCGACAGATGCGCGGACAGTTCATCCAGCAGGCCGTCGAGCCATTCTTCGAAGGCGAAAGGTTGGTGGCGCTGGCGCATTTTCAGCAGCCCCAACGCCCGACCTCCCAACTGCGGGAAGAACGCCTGGAGCCCTTCGAGCAGCCGCTCCAGAAAGCGTCCCGGGTCGTTGTCCCGGGCACTGAGCCCCAGCCAGAGGCTTTGCCAGTGGGCCGGCAAGCTCTGGCAGAACTCCACCGCCAGTGAGCTTTTGCCGAACCCCGCCGGGGCGCTCACCAACAGCAACCGACCTCCAAGCCCCGCACTCAAGCGCTCGCACAACCGCGGCCGCACGACATGGCCGTCAGGCAAGGGCGGGCGGTAGAAGCGCCCGTCCTGGACCGCGACGGCGGTGCGGGCAGAACCCGGGAGTGAAGACAGATCAGTCATGGCCGGCTCTTGTTGAAATGCGGGTGGCGGCGTTGCAGATGTCCGCAGACTAGCGGTAAACGAGGAGGTATTGAAGGGAGTTGCTACAAATGGCTACAAAAAGGCTACAAGCCGACCGATTCGAAAAACTCAGGCAGCCACCGCTCTTGTGGCGAGGGAGTTTTGATCATTCCCACGCAGGAGCGAGGGAATGCTAGAGCTTTTTGGGGCGGCTTCGCAGCCCAGCGGGGATAAATCCCCTCGCCACAGGGGTTTTGTGCTGGGCAAAAAAACGCCCCGAACCAGTCGGGGCGTTTTTTCGAGGATGCGGCCTCGGGTGAAGCTGTTTAGCGGATACCCTCCTGGCGCAATGCGTTGGGAGTGAACTCGGCGGTGCTGGCGGTGAAGCCGAAGTCGTAGGCCGATTTCTCTTCGTTCTTCATGCCCAGCGCCAGATAGCGGCCGGACTGCAGGTCGTAGAGGGTTTCCAGGGCGTACCACGGCACTTGCTTGTCGTAGTAGTTCTCGGCATGGGCCTCGGCAACGCGCCACAGTTGGCCACGACCGTCGTAATGGTCGATCACCGCGGCTTGCCAGGTGTCTTCGTCGATGTAGAAGTCACGCTTGGCGTAGATGTGGCGTTGGCCTTCTTTCAGGGTCGCGGTCACATGCCAGACCCGACGCAGCTCGTAGCGAGCCAGGTCCTGGTTGATATGGCCGGCCTTGATGATGTCGGCGTACTTGAGCTGAGGCGAATCGATCTTGTAGCTGTTGGAGGCAATGTACAGTTCTTTCTTGCCCACCAGCTTCCAGTCGTAGCGATCCGGCGCACCGTTGTACATGTCCAGGTTGTCGGAGGTACGCAGGCCGTCGGCAGCGGTGCCCGGGCCGTCATAGGAGACCTGTGGCGCACGGCGCACACGGCGCTGGCCGGCGTTGTAGACCCACGCAGAGCGCGGTTCCTTCACCTGGTCGAGGGTTTCGTGCACCAGCAGTACACCACCGGCCAGACGCGCCGGCGCGGTGACTTGCTGCTTGAAGTAGAACAGGATGTTGCCAGGGTTGGCCGGATCGAAATCCTTCATCTTGTCGCGGAACACGA
The DNA here is from genome assembly GCF_032614175.1 of Pseudomonas sp. P105. NCBI lineage: Bacteria > Pseudomonadati > Pseudomonadota > Gammaproteobacteria > Pseudomonadales > Pseudomonadaceae > Pseudomonas > Pseudomonas sp. P105. The sequence continues at coordinate 1,061,132 of NZ_CP126693.1, read as the reverse complement.
ACTGGTCCCTGAAGTACACCAGGCTGTAGGAGCCGTTGGGCTGCGGCGTGGCCTGGGTCACCAGGCGGGTCACGCTGCCGCCGCGATAGCGGGTGATGTGGTTCCAGATCACTTCCACACCGCTCTGGGGAATCGGGAACGGCACAGCCGTCTCGAAGTTCTCCAGACCGTTACCGCCGGACACCAGCTTGGTATTCACCGCGTTTTTCTTGATGGAGGCAAACACATCATCCGGCACGGTGGCGCCGCGATGGGATGGGTAGACCGGCATCTTGAAAGATTCCGGGTAACGCTTGAACATTGCGTACTGGCCCGGCGCGAGCTTGTCCTTGTACTGGTCGACGTTCTGCGCGGTGATGGTGAACAGCGGCTTTTCACTGGCGTACGGGTCGGAAAGGAAACCCTTGCTGTCTACGCTGCCGGCGTTCTTGGCCATGGGTTTCCAGGCCGGGATCGAACCGTCGGCATTGCCGGCCATTTCGGCGCCCATCGGCGTCAGGCTTTTGCCCAGTTTGTCGGCTTCGGCGGCAGGCACCGCCGCCATGACGCTGGCGGCCAGCAGGGATAGCCCCAAAACACCGACCTGCAACAGACTCTTTGTTATTTTCATAGTGTGTCGTCCTGAAATACTGTGCTTAGAAGGTCACGCCGACGCTGAGCGCCAGGAAATCGCGATCGTCCACGGTGCTGAAGTCGCCACCAAAGAAGTTGGTGTAGGCCAGGCTCGCGTTGTAGGTGTTCTGGTACTCGGCATCCAGTCCGAGGCTGACGGCTTTGCGGCCTTCTTCAAAGTTGGCGCCCGGGCCTGGCGAGTAGCCTTTGACGTCATGGGACCAGGCCACGTTGGGCTTGAGGTTCACGCCGGCGAACACATCCGGATACTCCCAGATGGCGCGGGCACGGTAGCCCCAGGAAGTGGAGGTGGTGAAGCCGTCGTTGTTGCAGTTGCTGTTCACATCGGCACTGGTCTGGCCACCACCGGCCGCAGTCGAGCCATTGAGCACGTTACAGAAACCGTTGGGCAGTTCTCCCGGGCCAAACACCGGGTCACGGCCATAACGAGCGTCGGATTTGCTTTCCAGGCCGCCCACGTAGGTCACGCCGACTTCGCCCACCAGGGTCAGACGGCTGGCGCCCATGACCTGATCCAGGAAGTGGGTGAATGTGGTCTGGAACTGAGTGATTTCCTTACGATTATAGCCATGCAGGTCCTGACCCGGCGAGCCAGGGAGGATCGAAGCATTGCCAAGACCGGGAAGTGGCGTCACACCGGCGAAAAGAATGTCCGTGGTGCTCAGTTGCACCGGGGCGTTCGGACGATAGCTCAGTTCACCGCTCCACGCCGTACCGGTAGGCAAGGTGGTGGAGAAACTCAAACCGTAGAGACGGATATCTTCAGGGTACTCGATGAAATAGTTCGAGTTACCCGCCACCAGCAGAGGCGACAGCGCGGCGAACGCAGGCGGCAGTCCTGCTGCCAGGTCAAAAACGGACTGTGGAGCACCGGTGGCACTGAAAATCGGCGCACGGCTGTGGTAGTTCATGAAGTAGGCACCAAACTCGGTGTCCAGCGGCTCGAACATGTACTTGAACGATACGCCCCACTGGCCACTGTCGCGAGCATCACGATCCGGACCGCGACGCACCAGCACGCCTTCTTCGTTGACGTTGACGCCAAGCGCCTCCGCTGGGCCCAGGGCGGCGGCCGGGAGCGTAGAGCGTTTGTTCAGCACTCGCAGGTTGTCGGTGCAACCATCGGCAACCACGTCCGGCTGCGAGAAGAACGTACCGCAGTTGTCCACCACGGTCTGGTCCCACTCCAACTGGTAGAACGCCTCGGCCGACAGGTTGTCGGTCAGGCTCTGGGACACATAGAACATGTTGACCGGAATCAGGCCTTCCTTGATCTCGGCACCAGGACGACGGAACGCCGACACGTCGACCGGGTTGATCGAGTTGATCCCGCCCTGGATGAAGGTGCTTTCACCCCAGCTGACCACCTGTTTACCCAGGCGGACCGAGCCAGGCTGATCGCCAATGGCGTAGTTGTGGTAGATGAAGGCATCGAGGATCTGCCCGCCGGACGACTTGGCGCCTTCCTTGCGGTTGCTGTCGCTGATGTCCTTGTACAGGCGATGTTCGTCCTTGAGTTCGAAGTCGTACCAGTACTTGCCGCGCACAAACACGCCGGTATCGCCGTACTTGAGTTCCAGGTCGTGGATACCCTTGAAGATCTTCGAAAAGGTTTCCCCACGCTTGAAGTTCAGGTGACCGTCGTCGGAGGTCTGGGACAGGCCCTTGCCGCCGTTGTTGACGCCGATCAGGTCCCTGTTGGCCTTGGCCGTGGACCAGCTTGCGCCGACCGACAGGGACGAGTCGAACTGGCCCTCGATTTCACCGATGTTGAAACTGACGCCGAATGCTGGCCCGGCGAGCGAAGAGGCGAGACTGACCGCCAGAGGCAGTTTTGCCCGGCGCCAGAACGTGTTTGCTGAGGTCATCGACGCTACTCCATGTGCTTTTATTTTTATGGCAGTCAGTATTTTCCAAGAACACTTTCAACGGCTGGAAATGGCAACGTTCCACCCCGTTCAAAGTCGCATCGCCCGTTTAGTGCGTGCGCCCCGTTCTTGAAAATCCTTAAACGGACTATAGCCAGCAGGTAGTACGGCTTGATCCCTCTAAAGTGTGATTTGCAGCCCGCGACCACTCTGGAACAGTCCTTTCGCCAGGCCGACAGATGTCGGCACGGCAAGGATGGCTGAAATTTTCGGTTTGACAAGGCAAGCGCTTGCTTGGTGGGGCTGCCGTGCCCTTTTGGACACGGCAAAAACGTTTAAAGCGTCGACAGGAAGGTGCTGTTATTGCTCTGCCATTCGGTGACGTCGATGCGGATACGCTTCTTGTCGAGCTTGCCGACGCTGGTCTTGGGAATTTCCGTAACAAGGGCGATCTGGCTCGGGATCGCCCACTTGCTCAGGTGCCCCAATTCGACGAACGGCTTGAGATGTTCCTTGAGCTCGCGAGCCCCGATCTGATGCCCTTCGCGGATGACCAGCAAGGCAAATGGGCGCTCGCCCCACTGCGGATCGGGAATACCCACCACTGCTACTTCGCGTACCGCGACGTGACGGCTGATGAGGTCTTCCAGGTCCAGGGACGAGATCCATTCACCGCCAGTCTTGATCACGTCCTTGATGCGGTCGCGAATATCGATCACGCCCATGCTGTCCAGCGTGGCGACATCGCCGGTGTGCAGCCAGCCGCCGGCCCAGAGCTCGGCGCCCTTCTGCGGCTCGTTGAAATAACCCTCGGTGAGCCACGGTGCGCGCAGCACCAGCTCGCCCTGGGTCTCGCCGTCAGCGGGCAGGAAATGCCCCTCGGCGTCGACAATCGCCGCTTCCACCAATGGCCCTGGTACGCCGGCCTTGATCCGGTAGGTGATGCGTTCGTCTTCGCTGCCGGCCATCAATTCGTCGTTGAGGTGGGCGCAGGACACCAGCGGGCCGGTTTCCGACATGCCATAGGCGGCGGTGAGCTGGATGCCCCTGGCCTTGGCCGCTTCATACAGGCTGCGGTTCAGCGCGCTGCCGCCGATGACGATTTTCCAGCCAGCGAAATCGGTGTCCTGGGCGCCCTTGGCATTGAGGACCATTTGCAGGATGGTCGGCACGCAGTGGGAAAAGGTGACTTTCTCCTTGCGCCACAACTGGACCAGGAATTCGGGGTCATAACGACCGGGGTAGACCTGCTTGAGCCCGAGCATGGTCGCCACGTACGGCAGGCCCCAGGCATGGACATGGAACATCGGCGTAATCGGCATGTACACGTCGTTGGTACCCAGCAACCGCACACTGTCAATGGCGCCCATGATGGTCGACACGCCCATGGTGTGCAGCACCAGTTGCCGATGGGTGAAATACACGCCCTTGGGGTTGCCGGTGGTGCCGGTGGTATAGAACGTGGTGGCGACCGAGTTTTCGTCGAAGTCCTGGAAATCGTAGGCGGGGCTGGCAGCGGCGAGCAGTTGTTCGTATTCGCCCACCAGGTTCGGCAGGTCGGCGGTTTTTTCAGGCAGGTCGGTCAGCAGGAGGGTTTTTTCTACGGTTGTCAGGTGTCCGGCAATCGCCTGGTACAAACCGACGAACTCGCTGTTGACCAGCACGAAGCGGTCTTCAGCGTGATTCATGGTGTAGAGGATCTGTTCCGGTGACAGGCGCACGTTGATGGTGTGGATCACCGCGCCGATCATCGGGATCGCAAACATGCACTCCAGATAACGATGGCTGTCCCAGTCCATCACCGCCACGGTATCCCCGGCCTTGACCCCGGCCTCGGTCAGCACATTGGCCAGCCGCGCGACGCGTTCGATCAGGGTCGGATAGCTGTAGCGAAACTGGTCGCGGTAAATGATCTCGCGGGTTTTCTCGTAACGCGCACCGGACATCAGCAGCCGCTTGATCAGCAGCGGGTATTGATAAGCGCCTTCGGCTGGAGGAATAACGCGAGTCTGCAACATAAGAGTCCCTTTTCTGACTGCACGGTCTTGGCTGGAAGTAAGCACTGTAGAGCGCCGGTACGCGGATCAAATCAGCCAAAGGAATGATTTGATCCGCCCGCAAATACTAGCCTTGAGCCATATACCGTCACCTGCAGTCAGGAGTCGGGGCGATCAACGCATCTCGGTAAACGCCAATTTGACGCCAATGGCAACGAGTACCGCGCCCATGGTCCGGTCGAACCAGTGGCCCATGCGGGCAAACCCGGCGCGCACTCGCTGTTGGCTGAACAGCATGGCCACCAGACAGAACCACACTGCCGTCGCCGCCGCCAGGTACACGCCGTAACCGGCCTGGATTGCCAGGGGGGTATGAGGGTTGATGACCACGGTGAACAGCGACAGGAAAAACAGCGTCGCCTTGGGATTCAGGCCGTTGGTGACGAAGCCCGAGGTGAACGCGCCACGGGCGGTACGTTGGCCGGCCTCTTTGTGCAGGTTGTCCGCCGTCGGCTTGACCGGTTGCGCCCGCAACGCCTTGAAGCCGATGTACAGCAGGTAGGCGGCGGCGGCCCATTTCAGCGCGTTGAACAGTACGATCGATTGCGACACGATCAGGCCAATGCCCAGCAGCGAATACCCCACATGCAGGAAAATCGCCGTGCCCACGCCCAGCGCTGTCCAGGTTCCGGCGCGGCGACCATGGGTCACGCTCTCGCGCACCACCACGGCAAAATCCGGCCCGGGGCTGGCCACGGCCAACAGGTGGATCAGGGCGACGGTGAGGAATTCGGTGAGGTACATGGGGACTCCTTGGCTAGCTCAATCTCAAGACAAACATCAACTGTGAGTGAGGGGCTGTGTGGGAGCAAAGCTTGCTCCCACACACATCTGATAGGCTCGCCACATTACGCCTTCGATTCCTGCGATAAAAGGTACAGCTGATGACGAACAACGGCCGCGCAGTTTTCCTCGACCACCCTTCCCTGGACCTCGGCGATCTGGACCTGGGACCACTGCGCAACTGCTTCAGTGAACTGCAACTGTTCGCCCGCACGAGCCGGGATGAAGTGAGCGAGCGGCTCAAGGGCGCCACGGTGGCGATCACCAACAAGGTCGTGATCGATGCGAACGCCATGGCCGCCAACCCCGAGCTGAAGCTGATCCTGATCAGCGCCACCGGCACCAATAACGTCGACCTGGACGCCGCTCGCCAACACGGCATAACAGTGTGCAACTGTCAGGGCTACGGCACGCCGTCGGTGGCCCAGCACACGATCATGCTGCTCTTGAATCTGGCGACGCGCCTGGGTGATTACCAAAAAGCAGTCGGCGCAGGTCGGTGGCAGCAGGCTTCGCAGTTTTGCCTGCTGGACTATCCCATTGTCGAACTGGAAGGCAAAACCCTCGGGCTGTTGGGTCATGGTGAACTGGGCAGCGCCGTCGGACGACTGGCCGAGGCCTTTGGCATGCGCGTGCTGTTGGGGCAGATCCCCGGACGCCCTGCCCGCCCCGACCGCTTGCCTCTGGATCAACTGTTGCCGCAGATCGATGCCCTGACCTTGCACTGTCCTCTCAACGAACACACGCGCAACTTCATCGGCGCCCGGCAACTGGCGCAGCTCAAACCCGGCGCCTTTGTGCTCAACACCGCCCGCGGCGGCCTGATCGACGAACAGGCCCTGGCCGATGCCTTGCGCGGCGGCCATTTGGGCGGCGCGGCCACCGATGTACTGAGCGTGGAGCCACCGACCCAGGGCAATCCGCTGCTGGCCGCCGACATTCCGCGGTTGATCGTCACGCCCCATAACGCCTGGGGCAGCCGCGAGGCGCGGCAACGGATCGTTAGCCAACTGACGGAAAACGCCTTGGGTTTTTTCAGCGGTACAGCGCTGCGAGTCGTCAGTTGATAAACTGCCGCACTTTTTTTCAAGGAGCAGACCATGGATCCGCGCAGTGAAGTACTGCTTCGTCAGGCCGAGTTATTTCAGGGTTCGGTCCTGCTGGCCGGCCTGCCCGCCGATGATCTGCTCGGCCGCTTGCCCCAAGCCCATGGCTGGTGCTGGCACGCCGGTGATCAGGCCGCGCTGGATGCCCGTTTCCCCGAGCGCAGCCACTTTGGCGTGAACGTGCCGGCCCGTGAGTTCGAGACCGCCGTGGTGTTCCTGCCCAAGGCCAAGGACCTGACCGACTACATCCTCAACGCCGTGGCCTCGCGCCTGGCCGGTCGCGAGGTGTATCTGGTGGGGGAAAAGCGCAGCGGCATCGAAGGCGCGTCCAAGCAGCTCAATGCCTTCGGCAAGCCGCGCAAGCTCGACAGCGCGCGCCATTGTCAGCTATGGCAGGTCACCGTGGCCGACGTCCCCGAGGCCAAGCCTTTGGAAAGCCTCGCCCAGACCTACGAGCTGCCCCTGGCCGAAGGCGCACTGAAGGTCATCAGCCTGCCGGGGGTGTTCAGCCACGGTCGCCTGGATCGCGGCAGTGCGCTCTTGTTGGAACACCTGGATAAACTGCCCAGCGGCCACCTGCTGGACTTCGGTTGTGGCGCCGGGGTGCTGGGGGCAGTGGTCAAGCGTCGCTATCCGCACAACACCGTCACGCTGCTGGACGTGGATGCGTTCGCTGCCGCCAGCAGCCGCCTGACCCTGGCCGCCAATGGTCTGGAGGCCGAGGTGCTGACCGGCGACGGTATCGACGCCGCGCCCATGGGATTAAGTGCGATTCTGAGCAACCCGCCGTTCCATGTCGGCGTGCACACCGACTATCACGCCACGGAAAATCTGCTGCGAAAAGCAGCGAAACATCTGAAAAACGGCGGCGAACTGCGCTTGGTGGCGAACAGTTTCCTCAAGTATCAGCCGTTGATCGAAGAGCATCTGGGCGTGTGCGCGATCAAGGCCGAAGGCCAGGGTTTTCGCATCTATCGGGCCAAGCGCGGCTGAAGCAAATTTAAGAAACAGCACTTGCCCAATCGGATTTGCCTAGGCAGAATCCGCTCCGTCCTAGGGGAGTAGTCTCCCGCGAGCGCCATGCTCGCCCGGCATACGTCAACATACTTGGTCAGCAGACCATGGCGTATGCGGCCCAAGCGTCCACGCAGATGGTCGCTGGGTTTGACAAGACCTATGACACGCACACCTTACCCGGGGCGGGAAGGCTGTACGTGTCATAGCCGTGTCGACCCGCCCCTCTAGGAATCACCTGATGCTGGACTCTTTCCTCGTACCTACCGCTATCGTTGCGCTGGCCGAAATCGGCGACAAGACGCAACTGCTCGCGCTTATTCTCGCGGCTCGCTTTCGCAAACCCTGGCCCATCATTGCCGGCATCGTTGCCGCGACCTTGGCCAACCATGCGGCAGCCGGCGCGGTGGGAGCCTGGGTCGGTAGTATTTTCTCGGACGCGGTCCTGCACTGGATCCTGGCGGTGAGCTTTGCCGCCACGGCGCTGTGGACGTTGGTGCCGGACAAACTGGACGATGACGAAGCCAGTACGGCCCGCAAGTTCGGGCCTTTCCTGACGACGCTGATCGCGTTCTTCCTGGCGGAAATCGGCGACAAGACCCAGATCGCCACAGTGATGCTCGCCGCGCAGTACCCGGAATTGTGGCTGGTGATCATCGGCACCACCGTGGGCATGCTGATTGCCAACGTGCCGGTGGTCCTGGCGGGCAATTTCGCCGCCGAGAAGCTGCCCCTGACACTGATCCGCCGTCTGGCCGCCTCGGCGTTCTTGGTCCTGGCGATCGTGGCGGTGTACAAGGCGATGCAGAGCAGTGGGTGGGTTTGATCGGGTAGGTGAGTAATACCGCGTTATCGTTCATCGCGAGCAGGCTCGCTCCCACACTGGCTGCGGGTGTTCACAAGAATATCGAACACGGCCAATCTCTTGTGGAAGCGAGCCTGCTCGCGATAAACGATGACGCGGTCTGATTGAAGTCTGCGTCGCCTCTGTCGCGAGCAAGCTTTGCTCCCACAACGATGGTTACTTTCTGGCCTGCTGATACAGCGGCATCACCTTCGGAATCGCCGCCTGCAGCGACGCGATCCGGCTGCTGGAGGACGGGTGGGTGCTCATGAACTCCGGCGGCGCACCTTCCGAAGCCTTGGCCATCTTGTTCCACAACGTGATCGCGGCATTCGGGTCGTAGCCGGCGCGAGCGGCCAGTTCCAGGCCGATCAGGTCGGCTTCGTTCTCATTGCCGCGACTGTTGGGCAGGGTCATGCCGTAGTTGGCCACGGTATCGGCCAGTGCCAGGCTGTCCTGGCCCAGACCGAACAATGCACCGGCGCCCTGCTTGGCCATTTCGATGCCGTAGGCCTTGGACATCGCTTCGCGGCCGTGCTCGCGCAAGGCGTGAGCGATTTCGTGGCCGATGATCGCGGCGATTTCATCGTCAGTGAGCTTGAGCTTGTTGATCAAGCCGGTATAGAAAATGATTTTGCCGCCGGGGCCGCAACTGGCGTTGAGCTCATCGCTCTTGATCAGGTTCACTTCCCAGTTCCATTGCGCCGAATCCGGGCGGAACACAGGTGCCTGAGCGATCAGCCGACTGGAGATGGCCTGGACGCGCTTGGCATCGCTACTCGTCTTGTCCAATACACCCTTGGCGCTCGCTTCGCCCATGGTCTTTTGGTAGGACTGGGCATACATCTGATTGACCTGGTCGGTGGACAGCATGCTGAACATGTATTGCTTGCGCTCCACGCCCACGGCTCCGCCGCTGGTAGTGTTGACCGACTGGCAACCGGCAAGCAGCAAGCCCACACTCAGTGCACTCACCATCAATATCTTGTTCATGTAAGAAGCTCCCTGGAAACGTGGGCGTATCCTAGGCGCTGATTTGTATCGGCGCCAGATACATAGCGTGGGATTACAGTTTTTTCAGACAGACCCTACTCCAGTCCATTTACGACACCCACAAAGCCAAAACAGTCATCCGACGAACAGCGCCTCATGCTGGGCCAAAGAATCGCCGATACAGGCTTCAGACGTCATTCCCGCGTCCGGAGCCTTTATGAAATTCAAATCGATCCAGTTTTCCGTGGCCGCTCTGGCCGGCGCCATCATCCTCAGTGTGGTCGGTGCCCTGGTGCTGTACGCGCTGTTTGCCGGCGCCCGCACCCAGGACATGGTGCAACAGCGGACCAAGGCGCAGTTCGAGCATCTGATCGAACAACGCCTCGACGCGCTCGCCCGCACCCAGGCCAGCCTGATCCAGCGAGAACTGGAGGCACCGCTGTTGCTTGCCCGGGGCCTGGCGACCACCAATGCCTTGATGGGCATGAACGGCCCGGACGGCAACGCGCAATTGAAGGTGCCCCGCGAGCAGATGATCAGCCTGCTGCGCGAAACCGTGGTGCGCAACCCGAAGATTCTCGGCGCCTACATCGCCTGGGAACCGAACGCCATTGACCACGACGACGCCAATTACGTGAACAGCCCGGTGCTGGGCATGGAAGCCGACGGGCGCTTCCTGCCGTGGTGGTTTCGCAACCAGGACGGCACCCTGGGCCTGGAAAAGCTCGCCGATGTGACGGACCAGAAACTGCTGTCCACCGGTATTCGCGCCAGTGAGTACTACCTGTGCTCCCGGGACAGCAAGAAAGCCTGCGTGATCGACCCGGCGCCTTATCGCGTTGGCAACACCATGACCATGCTCGCCTCGTTCATCGAGCCGATCATGGTCGATGGCAAGTTCCAGGGCATCGTCGGCGCCGACCTGTCGGTGAACTTCATCCAGGACATGCTCGTCGCTGCCGACCGCGAGCTGTATGAGGGCGCCGGGGAAATGGCGTTGCTCTCCAGCAACAACCGCTTGGTGGCCTTCACGAAGGACCCGTCCAAACTGGGAGAAAAGGCCAGCGACCTGCTGGACGCCAATGAACTGGACAACCTGTCCAAGCTCAGCGTCGGCCAGGTACGTTACGACGTCGATGAAGCCCATGGGCATATCGAGGTGTACATGCCGTTCGGCATCGGTGAAACCCAAGCCCGTTGGACGCTGATGCTGCAACTGCCACTGGATGCGGTGATGGCCGAACTGCAAGCGTTGCAAAAAGACCTGGATGCGCAACGCCAGACCGACATCTTCGGCATGGCCATGGTGGGCCTGGTGATTGCCGGCATCGGCCTGCTGGTGATCTGGCTGGTGGCCCACGGCATCGCCCGTCCCCTCAAGCAAATGGTGGCGATGCTCGATGACATCGCCCAGGGCGAAGGCGACCTGACCCGTCGCCTGGTGAGCGACCGCGCGGATGAACTGGGTGCGATCGCCAAGGGCTTCAATACCTTCCTGAGCAAGTTGCAAGGGATGATCACCCAGGTCGTCACCTCGGTGCAGAGCGTCAGCGATTCCTCGGAGCACACTGCCGACATCGCCATCCGCACCAACCAGGGCGTGCACAAACAAATGGTGGAGATCGATCAGGTCGCCACCGCCGTGCACGAGATGACCGCCACCGCCCAGGACGTGGCCCGCAACGCGACCCAGGCCGCCCAAGCCGCTGGTCACGCAGACCAGGCTGCCAGCCAGGGCATGCAGATCGTGCGGGACACTTCCACCTCCATCGGCGCCCTGGCCGTGGAAATCGGCAAGGCCGTTGGCGTGGTGCAGGCTCTGGCCAAGGACAGCGAGAACATCAACGCGATTCTCACCGCCATCCGCGGGATCGCCGAACAGACCAACCTGCTGGCCCTCAACGCGGCCATCGAAGCAGCTCGCGCCGGTGAACAGGGGCGTGGATTTGCGGTGGTGGCCGATGAGGTGCGCAACCTGGCGCAGAAAACGCAGCAGGCCACTGAAGAAATCCAGACGATGATCCAACAGTTGCAACAAGGCACCCGGGATGTGGTGCGGGTGATGGAAGACAGCCAGCACCGCACCGATGAAAGCGTGCAACACGCAGCGAAAGCGGCCCAGGCCCTGGAGACCATCACCCAGGCGGTATCGGTGATCAACGACATGAACACCCAGATCGCCAGCGCCGCCGAGGAACAAAGCGCGGTGGCCGATGACATCAACCGTAACGTGATCAACATCGGGCAAGTGGCAAATGAAGTGGCGGGCGGCGCGGACGAATCCAGCGCGGCCAGTGCGGATCTGACCAAACTGGCGGAGCAGCAGCGGCGGTTGATCAATCAGTTCAAGGTTTGATCCTAGGGCCCCATCGCGAGCAGGCTCGCTCCCACAAAGGGTTGGTGGCGAACACTATCTCTAAGGTGGGAGCGAGCCTGCTCGCGATGGGGCCAGCACAGGCGCCTCAACACTCAAGCCGGAGTCAGGCACTCCGGCCCGTTGAGCTTCGGATCATTGACCATGTTGGCCAGTACCCGCTCGCGCAGTGCCGCCGGCTCACTGGCCAGCAAGCCTTGCAATACATGCAAGGGCGTCTCGGGATCGAGCCACAGGCGCTGGCCCTCTTCATCCAGGATCAACGGCCGACGCTGCCCTGCCGCCGCCTGGGTGACGACTGCGGTGCTCAGCCACACCTGTTCCTGCACGGGATAGGCTTCCCAGATCGCGGCGAAAAACAACGAAGAGCCCTCACCCGGCGTCAACCAGTAAGGGCGTTTGCGCGTGCCACCGCGCCATTCATAGAAGCCGTTGGCCGGCAGCAGGCAACGGCGCAGGCGCAGGGCCTCACGAAACATCGGCTGCTCGGCCACGGTTTCGGCCCGGGCGTGGGCCGGGGTACGGGACAGGTCGGTCAGCCAGGGCGGCGTGAGGCCCCAGCGGGCCCGGGCCAGTTCGCGCTGCCCCTCAGCGCCGGCGCGCAGCATCAGCACCGAATCGTTGGGCGAAATATTCCACTGGGCCTTCTGGTCGGCAGGGAAGCCGGGCAAGGCCGCAAAGGCGGGGTTCCAGCGAAACAGGGCATAACGTCCACACATGGGGCAACACGACTCTTGATCAAACGGTCGCCAGCCTAACAGACCAATGTGCCGGGGTAACTGTCCGGCTCATCGCCGGGCAATGGCAGCGCGGCATTGTAGGCGGCGATCAGCTCCCGGGCGTATTGCGCCTGGTCGTCCTCCACCGCCAGTCCCAGCAGGCCATACATCGGCAACTCGCCGGCGCCGCCCACCAGGTCACGGCCCACCAGGTGGGCGGTGATGCCTTCGCTGGCGAGCATGCCCTGGAGCAGTTCGCCTTCCATCAGGTTTTCCAGCTCGTAGATTCGCTGCATGGACGTCCCCCATCATTCGTTTTCACTGAAGACTTCCAGATGCCATTCCTCATCGTGGACCTGCAGGACAAATGTTATCGGTCGGCAACAGACCTGACAGTCCTCGATATAGGTCTGATCACCGCCGGACAGGTCCACCAGCGTTTCCACTTCCTCACCACAATACGGACATTCATACGGAGCGGTTTCCAGCATCGCGGTCTCCCAGGTGACTTGTGCGTATAATCGCCGGTCTATTTGCAGGGCTATTTTTGTCTGGCGGATCTTCCAGGCCGTGCCCTGTCGGTTTTTCGATCGAACCTTTACTTACCCTAGCCGTTTCCTACAAGAGAGCATGATGGGCGAATTCGATGCCATCCGACCTTACGACGACAGCGAAGTCCCAGCGGTGCTGGCACGGCTGCTCGGCGACAAGGCGTTTCTAGATATCCTCACCCACTTCCGCTTCCCACGCCTGGCCGGGGCTTTCGGCTGGATGCTCAAGCCTCTTATAGCGCAAAGGTTGCGTCGTGAGTTCGCCGGCGTGACATCGGTCGCCACTTTGCAGGACAAAGTGGAGTTCTATGTCGACCACACGATCGAGCGTGCCACCGATGGCGTGACCTACACCGGGGTGGAGCAATTCAAATCCGGTAGCGCGTACCTGTTCATCGCCAACCACCGCGACATCGTGATGGACCCGGCCTTCGTCAACTACGCCGTGTACCACGCCGGCTTGCCGACGCCACGCATCGCCATCGGCGACAACCTGCTGCAGAAGCCCTTTGTCAGCGATCTGATGCGTCTGAACAAAAGCTTCATCGTGCACCGCTCCATCACCGGACGGCGGGAAAAAATGGCCGCGTACCAGTTGCTCTCGGCCTATATCAATCACTCGATCCGCAACGACTGCGCCTCGATCTGGATTGCCCAGGCCGAGGGTCGGGCCAAGGACGGTGACGACCGCACCGAATCGGCGATCCTCAAGATGTTCCACATGAGCCGCAAGGACGAACCCTTCGGCGAGGTCATCCAGTCGCTGAACCTCACGCCGGTGTCCATCAGCTACGAATACGACCCGTGCGACCAGGCCAAGGCCCGCGAGCTGTACATCCGCGCCACCACCGGCACCTACACCAAGGCCCCGGGCGAAGACGACGTGAGCATCGCCAAGGGCATTACCGGCTACAAGGGTCGGGTCCATGTGAACTTCGCCGCGCCGATCACCGAGCTGTTCGAGGACACCAAGCAACTGGCCCAGGAAATGGACCGGCAGATTCTCGGCGGCTACCGCCTGTTCCCGGTGCATTACCTGGCTTACGCCCAATGGGCCGACGCCGACCCGCAGTTGCAGGTTCCGACAGCGGCCGAGGTGTTTGGCGCCGACGAACTGGCCAAGGCCCAGGAAGAATGGCAACGCCGGCTGGACGCTTGTCCGGCGGAGCACCGCCCATTCCTGGTGCTGCAATACGCGACACCGGTGCGTAATCAGTACCGGGTCAAGGCGGGATTGGCGCTTTAAGCGGCACCTGTCAAAAAGATCGCAGCCTTCGCCAGCGCCTACATGAATCGATTGTTCATCTTGTAGGCGCTGGCGAAGGCTGCGATCTTTTTTTATCCATCAGAACTGGGTGCTGACCCACGACACCAGCAGTGCCAGGCCCAGGCAGGCAAAGCCGAAACGGTAGAAAAACCGGTTCATGCGCTGGGTCGCCAGGTCCAGCAAGGCTTCGAATCGCTCGTCACCGTCGTTTTTGCGCGCCTCAAGGCAGGCCCGCGCCCGTTGTTCACGGCGGCGCGTGGCATGCAGCACCCAACCGCCCGGGCAGGCAAACAACAATGCGAGCAGGTTGATCAGTTTGGCGGGGTGAGCAGCGAACAACGAAAACAAATGCAGCGACATCACAAACCTCAAGCAATAAACGGACAGGACGCGCCCGGGACCTACGAACGGCGTGAATTCTACCGAAAGCGCCCTCGCCTACTGCACTTTTTCCGACCAATAACGATCCCCTTGCCCTGCATGCCATATTCCTTTGTGGCGAGGGAGCTTGCTCCCGCTGGGGTGCGAAGCGCCCCCAATGAAGCTGAGGCAATCAACCTGAGACACCGCAGCGACAAGTTTGGGGCTGCTGTGCAGCCCAGCGGGAGCAAGCTCCCTCGCCACAGGATCCGTCAGCAAGCCCTGGGTTAATTTTTCACGTCACGGTTTCGTCATCTGAATAGGCCACCCTGTCGCCCTTCAAACCTGCCCGGAACCCACCATGCTCCACGCCGAAAACCAGGATCGTCTCTATCTCATCAGCCCGAGCGACGAACAACAGAACCTCGTCGGCAGCCTGTCCTTCAACGTACAGGATCGGCATTGGCTGGTGTATTGCGCCCTTGGCGGCCATCAACACGCCGACCTTCCGGAGACCGATCTGCTAACTGGGATCAGCGTGCTGGAGCTGTATTCCCAGGCTGCATGAAGGTTTCTTGCTTGCAAAAAAACTGTGGGAGCGAGCCTGCTCGCGATAGCGGAGTGTCAGTCACCTCAATGTTGACTGATCCGCCATCGCGAGCAGGCTCGCTCCCACAGGGGTTACGGAACGTCCTACTTACTCAGCCAGCACCTGACCAATGGTCGGGTCCTTGAACAGGCGTGTCAGGGCGTCGCTCAACACGTCGCTGACCAGCTTGGTGTTGGTGTCCTGGTTGGGCGCCATGCCGAAGCGCTGGTCCAGCGAGGCACCATAACGACCGCTGTAACGACGATTGGCGTTCTGCACCTCGGAGCGGAAGGTCGCGCCGATGGTGGCTTCGGTCACATACATACCTTCCTTGGGCGACTGGTACTTCAACTCGGCCAGGGTGACGGTCAGTTGCGGTGCATTCATCGCGTTGGCGGTAGGGGTGAAGCCCAGCAAACGTACCGCCGCTTCGGCCTGGGCCTGCAGCTTGGGCAGAATCTGCGCGCCCTGCACCGTGATCACACTGGTTTCCGGGTACAGCCCGCCGCGGGTGCCGAGGGTCGGCGACGGACGACCGTCCACCACCCGTACCACCACCGGCTGGCCGCGGCCCACGGGCGCCAGCTGGGCGTTGAGCTTGGGCTCCGGGTTAAGTTGTTGCGGGCTGTGGGCGCAGCCGACGAGGGCCAGACTGGTCACAGCGATCAAACCGAACAACAGGCGTTGCAACATGCTCTTCTCTCCAGAATCGGGCACAAACAGGCCCGCAGTATAGCGGTGCGCCATGGCGGTGAACTAGCGCTGCACGATGAATACTCAAATGTCTGACACCCCATGGGAAAACCGGTTCGTGTCATGCCATTGTCATGATCCTTACACCAGCATGTCATGGCCTCCTGTCAGCCTTGGCACAAGCTCCCCGACACGGTGTCCGACCATGCGTTTTCTCATTTCCCTGTTCACCCCGCGCCCACAGCACCGCTGCTTCGCCCTGCTGGACCGCAACGGCCGTTGCCAGGCATTCAAGCAATGCAGCCTGCAGCCCATGGGTGAAGGCTGGGTGGAAATCGAAGAGATTCGCTTGAACTGGCTGCACCAGCCATTACCCGCCAGCGCCCGCGTGCAAACCCTTGGCGCTCGCCCACGCAACCGTCAACTGTTGGCCGTCTGACCGGATGGCTAATAAAAGTCATTAAACACGACCATTTCCCTGCGTTTCTTCGATACAATCTGCCCCCGATTATAAGGACGTCTCCTGATCGGGCCTCGCAACACCGCTAATGCGCTGGTATTGGCACCCCGCACCGCCCACAGAGAGCCGCCCACACAGATCGAGTGAAGCTGGCGCGCTTGCTGTTTTTCAAGCAAATCACCACTTTTCGCGAATCTGCAGAGCTGTCATTACGCTCGGTCACTGAGCTGTCTGCCCGTTTTGCCTGTCATGTATTACATGGGGGCAAACCAAACCGGGCGCGGTGCCAGGCTGGGACAGCCCTTTTTTGAGGTTCACGTCTTCAAAAGAGCGTGAAAAAACGGGTTTTCACAACTTCACGAGAGTGTGGCGAGCAAATGAATAGTTTTGCGTCTGAACAAGCACCATTAGCGTCTGAAACAGCCCAACGACACAGGACCGCCTATCGCTCAAGAACCGGCGCCTGAAGCCTGTCCGCTACGGATTTGGTTGCACGAACGGATGTCTCGGCCATAAGTCGAATTGCCTGCCCGGCGCTTAAATGAGTTCATGGGACTCTGAGGCCAGGCTGCATGCATCCGCAGTAGTTGCGAAAAATTGCGAAGATTCGGACATGGCGATCCTGGCCATGGATACCTGGGGCGCAACTGACCTGCCCCGCCACTCCTGGCCGCCATGCCGACAATTTGGTGCTGCAGATTTTGGAGACGCGTTAAATGGCGCATAACGAAGCAGTCGATGTAGTTCTGGTAGGGGCCGGCATCATGAGTGCCACCCTGGCCGTGCTGCTCAAGGAACTCGACCCCGCGATCTCGCTGGAAGTCGTCGAGTTGATGGATTCCGGTGCCGCGGAGAGTTCCAACCCGTGGAACAACGCCGGCACCGGCCACGCCGGGCTGTGTGAGCTGAACTACACGCCCCAGGCGGCCGATGGCAGTGTCGACATCAAGAAAGCCGTGCACATCAACACCCAGTTCGAGGTGTCGAAGCAGTTCTGGACGTACCTGACCAAAAAAGGCACGTTCGGCTCATCCAAATCCTTCATTGCCCCCGTCCCGCACCTGAGCTTCGTGCAGGGTGAAAAAGGCGTGTCGTTCCTGAAAAAGCGCTTTGAACTGATGCGCCAGCATCACGCCTTCGCTGACATGGAATACACCGAGGACAAGGCCGTGATGGCCGAGTGGATGCCGCTGATGATGCCGGGCCGGCCAGCTGACGAAGTCATCGCCGCCACCCGCGTCATGAACGGCACCGACGTCAACTTCGGCGCCCTGACCAACCAGTTGCTCAAGCACCTGACCAGCGCCCCGGACACCCAGGTCAAGTATTGCAAGCGCGTCACCGGCCTCAAGCGCAACGGCGCGGGCTGGACCGTCAGCATCAAGGACGTCAATTCCGGCAGCAGCCGTGACGTCGATGCCAAGTTTGTCTTCCTGGGCGCCGGTGGGGCGGCATTGCCGCTGCTGCAAGCGTCGGGCATCGAAGAAAGCAAAGGCTTCGGTGGTTTCCCGGTCAGCGGCCAGTGGCTGCGTTGCGACAACCCGGAAGTGGTCAAACATCACCAGGCCAAAGTCTACAGCCAGGCCGCCGTGGGCTCGCCACCGATGTCCGTGCCGCATCTGGACACCCGCGTAGTCGATGGCAAGAAATCCCTGCTGTTCGGGCCATACGCCGGTTTCACCACCAAGTTCCTCAAGCATGGTTCGCTGATGGACCTGCCACTGTCGGTACGTGCCGGCAACATCGGCCCGATGCTGGCCGTGGCCCGGGACAACATGGACCTGACCAAGTACCTGATCAGCGAAGTGATGCAGTCCATGGAGCAGCGCCTGGAATCCCTGCGTCGCTTCTATCCCGAGGCGAAAGCCGAGGACTGGCGCCTGGAAGTGGCCGGCCAACGGGTTCAGATCATCAAGAAAGACCCGAAGAAAGGCGGTGTCCTGCAGTTCGGCACCGAACTGGTGGCGGCCAAGGACGGCACCCTCGCCGCCTTGCTCGGCGCCTCGCCCGGTGCTTCGGTGACCGTCTCGATCATGCTGGACCTGATCGAGCGCTGCTTCCCGGACAAAGCCAAGGGAGAATGGGCGAGCAAACTCGCTGAGATCTTCCCGGCGCGGGAAAAAGTGCTGGAAACCGACGCGGCGCTGTATCGCAAGGTCAATGCGCAGAACAACGTCGCCCTGGAACTGGTTGAAGAAAGCAGCGAGACACCCAGCTTCGCTTGATTCTGCCGGATAAAAAAACGCCCCGTTCTTTCTGAGAACGGGGCGTTTTTTTATGGGAGAAGCTGTCGTGGCGAGGGGGCTTGCTCCCGCTGGCCTGCGAGGCAGGCCGCCAAGTAATCAGCCACGAGCCTTGTTGATCAACTCGATGTATTCCTCGGCATTACGCTGGTCCTGGATCAGCGCCACGAAATCGTTGCCATGCTCATCCTTGCCGTTGAGGTCGTAGCCGGCCTCGACGAAAAACGTCAGAAAACGCTCGAAGTCGTCGACCCGCAGGCCACGGTAGGCCTTGATCAGTTTGTGCAGCGACGGCGAAGTGGCATCGACCGGATCGAAATTGAGGAACAGCTTGATCTGCTCATCGCCAATCTCGTCACCAATCACTTGTTTCTTGTCTTTACGCATTGCCGGGCTCCAGCTCGCACAGTTCACGGGGGCGGGCAGTTTACCCCCGGCAGGCCTCGGGGCTCAACGCGGGCGTACAGCGCCGGTGTGCAGGTCGGCCCAGATATGGCCGTTGGCGTAGCTGAGGAACTGCACGTACACCGTGTCGTTGCGCAGCAGATCGATCACCACTTGATACTGGGCCTGTGGATAAGACAGGGTCAGAGTCTTGCTCGCCTCGTCGAAGGCAGGTTTTTTCAGGCTTTTGCTTTCGCCATCGAAGTTCAGGATCACCTGGTTGAGGGTGGCGCCTTTGTTCAGGGGTTTACCTTTGAGGCGCACCAGCAACGGCGATGTAACCGGTATCGGTTGCTGGTTGGACTGACGCTGATTGCCCAGCACCACCGAATACTCGGTGACCTGGAGCAATTGCTGGTGTTCGGGTTGTTCCTGACGTACCGCCAGATCGTCGGGGGGCAGAAATTGACTGTGCATCGGCGCGCCAACGGCCGCCCACGACAGGCTGGACATCAGCAGCAGAGCGGCGCAGCGGCGGGTCAGTACACTCATGACAGGCTCCAGGGTCTTGGCCCGGCACTCTAGCATGAGCCCATGCGGTAAAAATAACGATCCAGGTCAATACATCCGCGCCACGAGCACGGCATACTCAAAGAGCCATCAGCCCCGGCCTGCCGGTGTATGCCTTTGTGGCGAGGGAGCTTGCTCCCGCTGGGTTGCGCAGCGGCTCCAAGATTTTGCGAGCGCTACGCACTCGAGCGGGAGCAAGCTCCCTCGCCACGGGTTTTGTGTTTGGCAAAGCTCAGGATGTATCCCTTTCTTTCATGCGTGGAGTGCCCATGTCCTTCTCCGCCCCACCGATATTCGCCGCTTGGCGCCAAACCTGGCGCGCCGGTTACACCCTTGAGCGCCTGCGTGGCGATCTGGTGGCCGGGCTGACCGTCGGCATCATTGCCATCCCCTTGGCCATGGCCCTGGCAATCGCCGTGGGCGTGCCGCCGCAGCATGGCTTGTACACGGTGCTGGTAGCCGCCCCCCTGATCGCCCTCACCGGCGGCTCGCGCTTCAACGTGAGCGGGCCGACAGCGGCGTTCGTGGTGATCCTGCTGCCCATTACCCAGCAATACGGCCTGGGCGGCCTGCTGCTGTGCACGATGCTGGCGGGCATGATCCTGATAGCGCTGGGCCTGATGCGGGCCGGGCGGCTGATCCAGTACATTCCTTATCCGGTCGTTCTCGGTTTTACCGCCGGGATCGGCGTGGTCATTGCCACCCTGCAACTCAAAGACCTGTTGGGCCTGACCACTGTCGGCAACGCCGAGCATTACATCGAGCAATTGGGCGCCTTGATCACGGCGCTGCCCAGCGCCCGGCTCGGCGACGGCCTTATCGGCCTCATCTGCCTGGCGGTATTGATTGTCTGGCCGCGCTGGGTGCCGCGTGTTCCGGGACATCTGGTCGCCCTGTTGGTGGGTGCGCTGTTGGGGCTGGCGCTGGAAAGCGGCGGCTGGCAAATCGCGACATTGGGCGAACGTTTCAGCTACGTGGTCGACGGCATCAGTTACCCCGGCATCCCGCCATTTTTGCCAAGTTTCGACTGGCCTTGGAATCTCCCGGACAATCAGGGCCGCTCCTTGGAACTGTCCTACGATCTGATCCGCCAATTGCTCGGGCCTGCCTTTGCCATCGCCATGCTCGGTGCCATTGAGTCGCTGTTGTGCGCGGTGGTGGCCGACGGCATGACCGGCAGTAAACACGACCCCAACGCCGAACTGATCGGCCAGGGCCTGGGCAATCTGGTGGCGCCACTGTTCGGCGGCATCACTGCCACGGCGGCGATTGCCCGCAGCGCCACCAATGTGCGCAGCGGCGCGTTTTCGCCATTGGCCGCAATCATTCACAGCCTCGTGGTGCTGGGGGCAATTGTGCTGCTGGCGCCGTTGTTCAGCTATCTGCCCATGGCAGCGCTGGCGGCGTTGCTGGTGATGGTGGCCTGGAACATGAGCGAAGCCGGACACGTGCTGCACACCTTGCGTATCGCCCCACGCAGTGACGTGCTGGTGCTACTGACCTGCCTGAGCCTGACCGTACTGTTCGACATGGTCCTGGCCGTCGCCGTCGGGCTGCTGCTGGCCGCCGGGCTGTTCATCAAACGCATGAGCGAGCTGACGGACACCGCCGAACTGCCGCGCCATTTCCATCAGGCCCTGCTGGAGATGCCCGAACACGTTCGCTGCTACGCCATTCGCGGACCGCTGTTTTTCGGCGCGGCAGAAAAGGCCCTGGATGTGCTGCGAAAATTCGATCCGGGGATTCGGGTGATGGTGGTGGAAATGAGCGCCGTGCCGATGCTGGACATGACTGCGCTGGCGGCTTTTGAAAGCATCCTCAAGGACTACCGCAAGCAGGGCATCGGCCTGATTCTGGTGGCAACCGCGCCACGGGTACGCCTGAAGTTGCGCCGCGCCGGCATCCATCGCGAGCAGCGCCAACTGGCGTATGTGCAGACCCTGGAGCAGGCACGGGCCAAAAGCGAAAAATGGCTCGCCGGTAGCGCTGCACACTCAAGCCCGGCCTGATTGATCTGTTGCCACGCAGCTTTTTGTGGCGAGGGAGCTTGCTCCCGCTTGGGTGCGTAGCATCCACCTGCAATTGGGGCTGCTGCGCAGCCCAGCGGGAGCAAGCTCCCTCGCCACAGAAGCACCGCTCAGTCGAACTGAGCGCGCATCCAGGCCTGGTACTGCGCCACCCCCGCCTCGCCTTCGCGGGGCGCCCAGGGGGCCAGTTCACCGTCGCCCACCGGGCGGTAAGGCCCGGCCTTGCACTCGAACATCAGGCTGTCGGCTTCCAGCACCACTAAACCGTGGTAAACGCCCGCCGGCAGGTCGACACCGAGGCAATCGCCACCGGCCTGCAGGATACGCTTGTCCACCACCGTCCCGGTTTCATCAAAGATCAACACACCGAGCCGGCCCTTGAGCACCAGCAGGGTTTCAGCCTTGTCAGCGCTCAGGTGGCGATGCGGCGGGATGTAAGTGGACGGCTGTAAGCCAACCGCCATGCGATGGCAAGGCTCGTCCATCCGATGAAAATTGTGGTGTTGGCGCCCGCGAGGACTGGCCGTGGCTTTCTCGGCCAGTTCGTTGAACAGCGCTTGATCCAGAAAGCCCGGCTGGTTCATCGATTACATTCCTTTGACGGCGAAAATACCGTTGGCATTGCGCCAGTAGCCTTTGTAGTCCATGCCGTAGCCGAAGATGTAGCGGTCAATACACGGCAGGCCGACGAAATCGGCTTTCAGGTCCGGACGGGCCTTGCGGTCATGGTCCTTGTCGATCAGCACGGCGGTGTGCACGGCGCGGGCACCGGCGTGTTTGCAGAAGTCGATGATGGCGCCCAGGGTGTGACCTTCGTCGAGGATGTCGTCGATGATCAGCACGTCACGGTCGATGAACGAAACTTCCGGCTTGGCTTTCCAGAACAGGTCGCCACCGCTGGTTTCGTTGCGGTAACGGGTGGCGTGCAGATAGGACGCTTCCAGCGGGAAGTTCAGGTAGGTCAGCAGTTTGCCGGAGAAAATCAGCCCACCGTTCATGACGCAGAACACCACCGGGTTGGAATCGGCCAACTGGTCGTTGATTTGCGCGCCGACACGGGCGATGGCCGCTTCGACTTCGGCTTCGGTGTACAGGCAGTCAGCCTCTCGCATGATTTGACGGATATGCTCGAGATCAGCGGACATGGCGCTCTCCAGGGGAGGTTGGGGGAGGGACGGGTTCGGAAAAGCGGGCAAAGGTACGCATCCCGCCCGGCCAGATCAAGCGTTTGTGGACTAACGTTCTGTATTGTCTATAGGACAACACCCTCGGATAGATTAATCTAGGCCGGTTTTTTTGCCCGCCGCCGGAGCTTTCCCCATGCCCATCCTCGAGATCCGCCACCCGCTGATCAGACATAAACTCGGCCTGATGCGCCGCGCCGACATTAGCACGAAGAACTTCCGCGAACTTGCCCAGGAAGTCGGTGCACTGCTCACCTACGAAGCCACCAAGGACCTGCCGCTGGAGTCCTATGAAATCGACGGTTGGGCCGGCACGGTCCAGGTGGAAAAAATCGCCGGCAAGAAAATCACCGTGGTGCCGATCCTGCGTGCCGGCATCGGCATGCTCGAAGGCGTGCTGAGCCTGATCCCGGGCGCCAAAGTCAGCGCCGTGGGCGTGGCCCGCAACGAGCAGACCCTGCAGGCGCACACCTACCTGGAAAAACTGGTGCCGGAAATCGACGAGCGCCTGGCAATGATCATCGATCCGATGCTCGCCACCGGCAGCTCCATGGTCGCCACCATCGACCTGCTGAAAAAAGCCGGTTGCCGTGACATCCGCGCCATGGTGCTGGTGGCGGCCCCCGAAGGCATCAAGGCCGTGGAAGACGCTCACCCCGACGTCACCATCTACACCGCTTCCATCGACCAGAAACTCAACGAACATGGCTACATCATCCCGGGCCTGGGCGATGCCGGCGACAAGATCTTCGGTACCAAGCAGAAGGACGCTTGAGCATGCAGGATGAGTTCAACGATCCGCTCTGGCGCCAGGTATTGTCTGGCGCGCAGATGCTGTTCGTCGCCTTCGGCGCGCTGGTACTGATGCCGCTGATCACCGGGCTGGACCCGAACGTAGCGCTGTTCACCGCAGGCCTGGGAACAATCCTGTTCCAGATCGTCACCGGGCGTCAGGTGCCGGTGTTCCTGGCATCGAGCTTTGCCTTCATCACCCCGATCATTCTCGCCAAGGGCCAGTTCGGCCTGGCCGCGACCATGGGCGGTGTGATGGCGGCCGGTTTCGTCTACACCTTCCTGGGCCTGGCGGTGAAGGTCAAGGGCACCGGTTTTATCGACCGCTTGCTGCCGCCGGTGGTGATTGGGCCGGTGATCATTTCCATCGGCCTGGCCATGGCACCGATTGCCGCCAACATGGCCATGGGCAAGGCCGGCGACGGCACCGAGCTGATTGCCTACCAGACGGCGATGCTGATCTCGATGCCGGCGCTGCTCACCACCCTGATCGTCGCGGTGTTCGGCAAAGGCATTTTCCGCCTGGTGCCGATCATTTCCGGCGTGCTGGTGGGCTTTGCCATGGCGTTTTATTTTGGGGTGGTGGACACCGCCAAAATCGCCGCAGCGCCGTGGTTCGCCCTGCCGAACTTCACCGCGCCGGAGTTCAACTGGCAAGCGATCCTGTTCATCGTGCCGGTGGCTTTGGCGCCAGCCATCGAGCACATCGGTGGGGTCATCGCGGTGGGCAGCGTGACCGGTCGCGACTACCTGAAAAAACCCGGCCTGCACCGCACCCTGCTCGGCGATGGCATCGCCACCACGGCAGCCGGCCTGTTCGGCGGCCCGCCCAACACCACCTACGCCGAAGTCACTGGCGCGGTGATGCTGACCAAAAACTACAATCCGAAAATCATGACCTGGGCGGCGATCTTCGCCATCAGCCTGGCGTTCATCGGCAAGTTCGGCGCGCTGCTGCAAAGCATCCCAGTGCCGGTAATGGGCGGAATCCTGTGCCTGTTGTTCGGTTCGATCGCGGCGGTGGGCATGAACACGCTGATCCGCCACAAGATCGACCTGAGCGAAGCGCGCAACCTGGTGATCGTTTCGGTGACGCTGGTGTTTGGTATCGGCGGTGTGCTGGTAGGCACCGGCACCGGCCCGGACGACTTCGGCCTCAAAGGCATCGCGCTGTGCGCGGTGGTGGCGATCGCCCTGAACCTGATCCTGCCGGGCAATGACGGCTGGAAGCAGAAGAAGGCGGATGAGCCGCTGATCTGACTCAAGCTTGAAGTTTTGTGCTGCCAGTCAGATAGCTATCGCGAGCAGGCTCGCTCCCACATCAGCGGATCTTTGAACACTCGAGATCCATTGTGGGAGCGAGCCTGCTCACGATTGGGCCCTTGAATTTTACAAAGCGATCGGTGCCCGCTCGCACAGGGTGCTCAACGCCTGCGCCCATTGCACATCATCATTGAGACACGGCACCAGCACCAACTCCTCCCCGCCCGCCTCACGAAATTGCTCGCGCCCGCGATCACCGATTTCTTCCAGGGTTTCGATGCAGTCGGCCACGAACGCCGGGCACATCACCAGCACTTTCTTCACGCCACTTTTAGCCAATTCATCCAGGCGCGCTTCGGTGTAGGGTTCGATCCACTTGGCGCGCCCCAGTCGCGACTGGAACGACACCGACCATTGGCCATCCTTGAGCCCCATGCGCTGGGCGAACAGGTCTGCGGTGCGAATGCATTGCGCGCGGTAACACGTAGCCATGACCTCAGGCGGCGCATTTTTGCAGCAGTCGGCGTCCTTGAAGCAATGGAAACCCGTAGGGTCGAGCTTGGTCAGGTGCCGCTCCGGCAAACCATGGAAGCTCAACAGCAGGTGGTCGTAATCCTGCATCAGATACGGCTTGGCGCTGGCAACCAGGGCGTCGAGGTATTCCGGCTGATCGTAGAACGGCTGGAGAATTGAGAACTGCACATTGAGCTTCTTTTCGCGCACTACCCGCTTGGCTTCTTCGATCACCGTGGTGACTGTGCTGTCGGCAAATTGCGGATACAACGGCGCCAGCGTGATCTTCTTGTGGCCCTGGCTTGCCAGGCGCACCAGGGTCGACTCAATGGACGGCTCGCCATAACGCATCGCCAACTCAACCGGCCCCTGGGTCCATTGCGCAGTCATGGCTTGTTGCAAGCGACGGCTGAGCACCACCAGCGGCGAGCCCTCGTCCCACCAGATCGACGCATAGGCATGGGCCGATTGCTCGGGGCGCCTGATCAGGATCAGCGACACCAGCAAGCGCCGCACCGGCCACGGCAGGTCGATGACGTAGGGGTCCATCAGAAACTGATTGAGGTAGCGGCGCACATCGGCCACCGAAGTAGAAGCAGGCGAACCCAGATTCACCAGAAGCAACGCGTGATCGGTCATGCAACGTCCTATTTCAAAGGCGGTTCGACAAATCGTCGAGAGCCGCATGCAAATCAGTGAACCGGAAAGTGAAACCCGCCGCCTGCAATCGGGCCGGCGTTGCGCGCTGGCCGCCCAGCAGCAGCAATGACAATTCTCCCAATGCGACCTTCAGCGCCAGCTCCGGCATCGGCACCACGGCCGGCCGATGCAACACGCCCCCCAGGGCCTTGGCAAAATCGCGGTTGCGCACCGGGTTCGGCGCGCAGGCATTATAAGGACCGCTGGCCTCATCGCGGAGCAGAAGAAAATCAATCAGAGCGATTTGATCGGCAATGTGAATCCACGGCATCCACTGCCGGCCATTGCCAATACGCCCGCCCAACCCCAGTTTGAACGGCAGCAGCAGCCGCGACAAAAAGCCGCCCTCGGCCGACAGGACCAGACCGGTGCGAACCAGTACCACCCGTATGCCCATCGCCTCGGCGCGCTGCGCGGTCTCCTCCCAGGCGATGCACAACTGGCTGGCGAAGTCCTCGCTCACCGGTCCCGAGTCCTCGGTCAGCTCACGTTCGCCACCGTCGCCGTACCACCCCACCGCGGAACCGGAAATCAATACCCCGGGTTTGTGTTCGCAACGCTCCAGCCAAGCCAACAACGCTTCTGTCAGGGTGATGCGACTGCTCCACAACAACTTCTTGCGTTTATGGCTCCAGGGTCGATCCGCAATCGGTGCCCCCGCGAGGTTGACCACCGCATCCACCGGCTCGGCAATCTCCTCGAGCCTGGCGACACCCCGCACTTGCGCGCCGCAGATCTTCGCCACGTCTTCGGGGCGACGACTCCACACCGTCAAGCGATGGCCCTGCGCCAACCAGTGGCGGCAGAGCTGACGTCCGATCAAACCAGTACCGCCGGTCAGCAATATGTGCATGAAGTGTTCCTCGCATCGCGTTTTACCCAGCCCATTAGTCTATTTTTATAAGCAGGGATTTTTCGTATCAGGCAGGGTCTGTGTTTAACAATAGGTCACCCTGTCAAAACGCGAACGGTAAAACTTATACCAAAAACCCTAATTGTACAGGTTTAAACGACGGCGTAGTCTGTACAGAAAGGTAAACGAGGCCCTCATGACTGTACCTATCGCAATCATCGGCACCGGCATCGCCGGACTTTCAGCCGCCCAGGCCCTGACGGAGGCCGGGCATGTCGTTCAACTCTTCGATAAAAGCCATGGCAGTGGCGGACGCATGTCCAGCAAGCGCAGTGATGCCGGCGCACTGGACATGGGCGCACAGTATTTCACCGCCCGCGATCGCCGCTTCGTGATGGAAGTCCAGCGTTGGCAAGCCCAGGGCTGGGCGGCGGAATGGACACCTCAGCTTTATCATTTCAAGGATGGGCAACTAAGCCCGTCGCCGGATGAGCAGACCCGCTGGGTCGGCACCCCGCGCATGAGCGCCATCACCCGCGCCTTGCTTGGCGAGTTGCAGGTGCAGTTCTCCTGTCGCATTACCGAGGTGTACCGCGGTCAGGAGCATTGGCACTTGCAGGACGCGGAAGGCTTCACCCACGGCCCCTTCGGCCAGGTGGTGATCGCCACGCCCGCGCCCCAGGCCACGGCATTGCTGGCGGCCGTGCCAAAGCTGGCCGCAGTGGCGGCGGGCGTGAAGATGGACCCCACCTGGGCCGTGGCCCTGGCCTTCGAAACACCGCTGGATACCTCAATGGAAGGCTGCTTCGTCCAGGACAGCCCCCTCGACTGGCTGGCTCGCAACCGCAGCAAACCGGGGCGCGACAGCACGCTCGACACCTGGGTGCTGCACGCCACCAGCGACTGGAGTCGCCAACATATCGACATGGCCAAGGAGGCGGTGATCGAACACCTGCACGGCGCGTTCGCCGAGCTGCTGCACAGTGCTATGCCTGCGCCCAGCTTCAGCGTGGCCCATCGCTGGCTTTACGCGCGCCCCGCCGGCAACCATGAATGGGGCGCCTTGGCCGATGCCGACCTGGGTATGTATGTTTGTGGCGACTGGTGCCTGTCCGGTCGTGTCGAAGGTGCTTGGCTAAGCGGTCAGGAAGCCGCACGCCGTCTGCACGCCAGTCTGCAATAGAACGCGCCAGCCTACGTCACCCGCTGCTGTCGAAACAGGCAGCAGCCTGTCTGCGCAAAAACCACATCGCCCCACACGCAAAAGCGGTTGACTTGTGCGCGTTCGGATCTATGATGAAAATATTGTACACAAATGTTATTTTGTACAAGATTTGAAATCAGAGGTCGCCCATGCCCCATGATGCCGTCGTCAAACCGAAAATCGCTATCAGCGCCTGCCTGATGGGCGCTGAAGTTCGCTTCAACGGCGGACACAAGCAATCGCAGCTATGCAGCCGTACCTTGGTCGACTACTTCGACTTCGTCCCGGTCTGCCCTGAAGTCGCCATTGGCCTGGGCATTCCCCGCGAGCCGATCCGGCTGGTGGGCAATCCCGAACGACCCGACGCGGTCGGCACGGTCAGGCACGACCTCAATGTAACCCGGCCATTGGCCGCTTACGGAGAGCAGATGGCCGAGGAACTGGATGACATCTGCGGCTACATCTTCATGCAGAAGTCGCCGTCCTGCGGACTGGAGCGGGTCAAGGTCTACGATCACAACAGCGTGCCACAGGACGGCGGCGGACGCGGCATCTATGCCCAGGCGTTTTGCGAGCGCCACCCCGACTTGCCGGTGGAGGAAGACGGTCGCCTGAACGACCCGGTGCTGCGGGAAAATTTCCTGACCCGGGTATTTGCCTACGCGGCCTGGCAACCGCTGCGCCGCAAAGGCCTGACACGCCGTGACCTGATCCACTTTCACTCGCGCTACAAATATCTGTTGATGGCCCATAACCCGGTGCAATACAAGGCCTTGGGCAATCTGTTGGGTAACATGGGCAAGGCCGATCCTGACGAGCTGGGCGCACGCTACTTCAGCGCCTTGATGGCTGCTTTGAAGAAATGCGCCACCCGCCGCACTCACACCAATGTGCTGCAACACCTGAGCGGTTACCTCAAACGCGCCATCAACGCCGAAGACAAGCAGGAAGTACAACACCTCATCGGGCAATACCGCCTCGGCATCGTACCCCTGGTAGTTCCGCTGACCTTGCTCAAGCATCACTTGCGCCTGCATCCCGATCCCTATCTGGCGCAGCAGGTCTACCTGCAACCACACCCGGAAAACCTCAGTCTGCGAAATGCCATTTGATGAAAAGCGAACCTGATTCCAGCGCCAGCGAAGACCTGGGGGCCGACTTCGCCAAAGCCCTGGAGCAGGGCTGGCTGCCCATACGCGAAGTTGCCCGCCAAACCGGGGTCAATGCCGTCACCCTGAGAGCCTGGGAGCGCCGTTATGGCCTGATCGTGCCGCACCGCACCCCCAAGGGTCACCGACTGTTCAATGCCGATCATGTGCAACGTATCTTGAGCATCCTCACCTGGATCGATCGGGGGGTGGCGGTGAGCAAGATAAAACCGCTGCTCGACACACCGCAGCCGCCCAGTGAACCGTTGGAAAACGACTGGCAGCGTCAGCGCCACGCCCTGATGCTGGCGGTCACGCAACTGGCCGAGCGTCAGGTCGATGATCTGGTCAACCAGGCTATGGCGCTTTATCCGCCCTGGACGGTGTGCGAGCAGTTGTTGCTGCCTTTGCTGGCCGAACTGCAATTGCGCTGGCAAGGCCAGTTCGGTGCGCAGTTGGAGCGGGTGTTTCTGTACTCCTGGCTGCGCAGCAAATTCGGCAGTCGGATCTACCACAACAATCGTCAGTTGCGCGGTGCGCCATTGCTGCTGGTCAACCATTCGGACCTGCCCCTGGAGCCCCAATTGTGGCTTAGCGCCTGGCTGGCCAGCAGCGCCGATTGCCCCGTGGAAGTGTTCGATGGGCCGATACCCGCAGGCGAACTGGCCTTGGCCGTCGAACGCCTCAAAGCCCGTGGAGTGCTGCTGTACTCCAGCAACGCGCTGAACCTGTCCCAACTGCCCAAGCTGATCAGTGGGGTGGATTGCCCGATCATCATCGCCGGCCCGGCCGCATCGATCCATCACGCTCGGTTATCCACAGGCATTTCGACCGACAACCTTACGTGGGCCGAAGATCCGTTATCGGCTTACCGCGAACTGAGTCGCAGAGCACTTATTTGAATGAAAAACCCCACGCAACTGATCTGGCTGCGCAGCGACCTGCGCCTGCACGACAACACCGCCCTCGCCACCGCAGCAGCCCGGGGACCTTGTGTGGCGGTGTACCTGCCGAGCCCGGAACAATGGCGCGCGCATGACGATGCACCGTGCAAGATCGACTTTTGGCTGCGTAACCTCGCCTCGTTGAGCACTGCCCTGGAGGCGTTGAACATCCCGCTGCTGATCCGCCACGCTGCACGCTGGGATCAGGCACCGCAGATTCTGCTCTCGCTGTGCCACGAACTGGCAATCGACGCCGTCCATGTCAATGAAGAATACGGCTTGAACGAAACCCACCGAGATGCCGAAGTTGCCCGAACGTTGCAGGGCCAGGGCATCGACTTTCACAGCCACCTCGACCAACTGCTGTTCAAGCCCGGCAGTGTGCTGACCAAAACCGGCACCTATTTCCAGGTGTTCAGCCAGTTCCGCAAGGTCTGCTACAGCCGCCTGCACTTTTCGCTGCCAGGCCTGGTCGCCAAACCGGCCCGGCAGGCACCCACCGGCATTGTCAGCGACCCGGTGCCCACGCAAGTCGAAGGCTTCTCGCCTGCGAGTGAAACGCTGCGCGCCCTCTGGCCAGCGGGTGAAAACGAAGCCCGGCGGCGCCTGGACACCTTCGCTGAGCAACACCTCGATTATTACCAGAGCGAACGGGACTTTCCCGCCAGACCAGGCACCAGCCAGCTCTCGGCGTACCTGGTGGCGGGTGTGATCTCGCCGCGCCAATGCCTGCATGCGGCGCTGCAGGCCAACCAGGGTGAATTCGAGAGCGGAAATCTCGGTGTTGTGACATGGATCAATGAATTGCTCTGGCGTGAGTTCTATAAACACATTCTAGTGGGCTATCCACGTGTGTCTCGCCATCGCGCGTTCCGTCCGGAAACCGAAGCGCTGGCCTGGCGCAACGCCCCCGAAGAGCTGGAGGCTTGGAAACAGGCACGCACTGGCTTGCCGATCATCGACGCGGCCATGCGCCAGTTGCTGGAAACCGGGTGGATGCACAACCGTTTGCGGATGGTGGTGGCGATGTTTCTGACCAAGAACCTGCTGATCGACTGGCGCGAGGGTGAGCGCTTTTTCATGCAACACCTGATCGACGGCGACCTGGCCGCCAACAACGGCGGCTGGCAGTGGAGCGCCTCGACCGGGACGGATGCGGCGCCCTGGTTCCGGATCTTCAACCCCTTGAGTCAATCGGAAAAATTCGACCGTGAAGGATTGTTCATCAAACGCTGGTTACCTGAACTGAACGATCTCGATAAGCAACAGGTCCATAATCCAAACATGCAGGGCCGATTGTTTGGCGTGACGGATTATCCTCCGGCGATTGTCGACCTGGGTCAGTCCCGGGCTCGTGCATTGCAGGCGTTCAGAAACCTGCCAACTCGATAAGTGTAAAACCAAGAAATCGGGCGATCAGCGAACAGAAAAACACGGACCGTAAGATGCAATTTCAACCCTGCGGCCATACAGTCTTATACCAAACTCGTGCACTCTGCTCGGCGAAGGAAGTATGGAATGGGTGTAGAAACTCGCAAGCGATATTGGCTGACCGGTGCGGGCAACGGAATCGGCGTTTCGTTGGCCGAAGCGATACTCAAAACCGGCGCACACCTGGCCGTTAGCTCGCGCTCGTCGCGCTCGAGTGAAGACCTTTCGGCACGCTATCCGGGACAAGTACTGGCGGTACCCGGCAACTTGACCGACAGCCAGACCGTACGCGAGATCGGCGAACAGATTGCCCGGCAGTGGGGCTCGCTGGACACCGTGATTCTCAATGCAGGAACCGCCGAATACATCGACGGCCAACCCGCCGACCCTTTGATCATCGAACACATTGTGCGCAGCAATCTGATAGCGGCCAGCTTCTGCATTCACACTGCCCTGCCATTGCTGCGTGCAGGCAACCGGTCCCATCTGGTGGGCATCACCAGCCCGGCGACTTACCTGCCACCGTCATATAGCGAGGCCGACGGCAAAGGCATGCGTTTTCTGTTTGAGTCGGCTCGCGTCGACCTGATGGCCGAGGGCATCGACGTGACGCTGGTTCACCCAGGCTTCGATAGCCCTTCGCTCAGCCTCGACGACTGTTTTCCGGCCCCAGTCCAGTGGACGGCCGAAACGGCGGCACATCACGTGCTGACACAACTGGCCGAGCGCCCCCATGAAGTGGCGCTCCCCGTTTCGTCCATGACCGTACTCTGGCCGCTACCTTCATCGACCGAATCGATGCTCACTGACGTCGACTCAGATAAAGCGGGGAATGGGTGCCCGATCAAGGGCCAACCCTGAGGGGCGCGGTTGCCTTACACTGCGCGCCATGAAAACCATCCCTGTCCATCAGATCCCCCAGCCTGCCGTCACTTGTTCGACGTGCGCGGCGTGCTGTTGCCAACTGGAAGTGATGCTGATCACTGACACTGGCGTGCCCGAACGCTTTATCGACACGGACGAATGGGGTGGAGAAGTGATGTTGCGGCTCGATGACGGTTGGTGCGCGGCGCTGGATCGCGACAGCATGATGTGCACGATCTACGAAAAACGTCCGCTGATCTGCCGCGAGTTCGAGATGGGCGCGCCGGAATGTATTGAAGAACGCAAAGGGATTGCGACTGCGTATCGGTAGCCCGTGGGAGCGAGCCTGCTCGCGATAGCGGTAGACCAGTCAATATGAGGTTGTCTGATACTTCGCTATCGCGAGCAGGCTCGCTCCCACGGGTTTGGGTTACAGCGGCATCGTGTAATGCAGCGCGTAACTTTCGACACCGTCGTTGGTCGACTTGATGCCGGCGTTGGAGTAATGAGTGGCGCGAATACCCACTTCATGTCCACCGTTGAAGCGCAGGCCGAAACCAATGCGGTCCTCGAACTGAAAAGCCGTACCGAGCTGGTTGTTTTCCACTTGGGTATTTTCAAACAACGCAACACCGATACCCGCCTCGATGTAGGGTTTTACGTTTTGACCGGCAAACTCATACACAAAGACAGGCGAGAACGAAAGGCTGTGGTTGCTCGAGGCCTCATCCCCCTCCCAATACGTGTATGCGCCGCTCCAATAGCCGGTCAGGCGACCGACATCACTCTGCAACCAGCTCTTGTCCCAATCAAACTGCATGCCCAAGCGGTAAGTCATGGTCGACTCGCCGGTCTGGCCCACCCCAAACTCCACACCTGCCGCTTGTGCGGAGTAAGTGTGCCCCAACAATGCAGCCGCAAGTGCAGCCAAGCAGAATAAACGCTTCATTAGAAACATCCTTTTCCGAACAGACTTAGTTAGTTTTGTTACAAACAGACAAAGCTATAGAAATCCGCGTTAAAACAGAAGTTCAGCCTGATTTAGGTATTTTTCAGGTTTTTTTTACAGACTGAAGCTTCGCACAACGCCGGACGAATTCCATAGCGTTGGTAGGATTTTTCTTAAATGTATCGGATCTGCGCTACTCCAGAATCGCGTTTCGCTGGCGGGACCGGCGGCCAGGAGGCCGCGTTCAGCGAGCAGGCGTTGAAGTTGCCGGGCAACGGCGGCCCCCGTATCGATCAAGCTGATGTGCGCGGGGACCATGTGCTTGAGCAATGGCTTGAGGAAGGGATAGTGCGTGCAACCCAGGATCAACGTGTCGCAGCCGGCGGCCAGCAAAGGTTCGACATAGCCCTGCAGCAATTGACGCAAAGCCGGGCTCTGGAGATCGCCTGCTTCAATCAGCTCTACCAGCCCGGGGCATGGCTGGGTGATCACCTGCACATCGGTGGCGAACCGATCAAGTAACGCGGCGAATTTGGCGCTTTGTAATGTGCCAGTGGTTGCCAGCACACCGACAATGCCGCTACGGGTAGCGGCGGCCGCCGGTTTGACCGCCGGCTCCATGCCGACTATGGGCCAGTGGGGATAATCGCGACGCAAATCGGCGACCCCGGCAACCGTCGCGGTATTGCAAGCCACCACCAGCGCCTTGGCGCCCTGCTGATGGAGAAAGTTGGCGATGATTGCGCAGCGCTGCCGGATGAATTCCGGGGTTTTCTCGCCGTAGGGAATATGCCCACAGTCTGCAACGTAGAGCAGTGACTCATTGGGCAACAGCCGACGAATCTCCCCCAGCACCGACAGCCCGCCGACACCCGAATCGAACACACCGACCGGCGCTTCACTCATGCTGGCTGCCACCGCAGACGCTGCACCCCGGATCACGCTTGACCCTCAGCTCACGAAAACGGCTGCCCAAGGCGTCGATCAACAGCAGGCGCCCCACCAGTGGTTCGCCGAAACCGGCCAACAGTTTCAAGGCTTCAAGGGCTTGCAGACTGCCCACCAACCCCACCAGCGGCCCGAGCACACCGGCTTCGCTGCAGGTCAATTCGGCTTCACTGCCGTGGCCATAGAGGCAGTGATAGCAGGGGCTTTCCGGGCGGCGCGGATCAAACACGGATAACTGCCCTTCCAGGCGAATCGCCGCACCGCTGACCAGCGGTTTGCCCGCTGCGACACACGCCGCATTCACCGCTTCGCGGGTGGAGAAATTGTCGGAACAGTCCAGCACCACATCCACTGCCGCAACGGCAGCAGACAGGCTGTCTTCGTCCATGGCCTGTGGGTGAGGCACCAGGCTGATGTCGGGGTTGAGCGCCGTCAGGCGACGCATCGCCGAATCGACCTTGCTCAGGCCCACACTGTCGGTGTCGTGGATGATCTGGCGTTGCAGGTTGGTCAGGTCGACCGTGTCGAAATCCGCCAGGTGCAACTCACCGACGCCAGCAGCGGCCAGGTACAACGCCACCGGAGCGCCGAGTCCGCCTAGGCCGACAATCAATACGCGGCTGTGCTTGAGTCGCAGTTGCCCGTCGATGTCGACGTGCTGCAACAGAATCTGCCGGCTATAGCGCAACAGCTCCTGATCGTTCAGCACGGCAGGCGCCCCAGGCTGATGCGCTCATGCCCGCCCAGGTCCTGGCGGCTGTGGACTTCAGTAAACCCTTGGGTTTGCAGCAGATCACGCACCGCGTCGGCCTGATCGTAACCGTGCTCGAGCATCAACCAGCCACCCATTTCAAGATGATCGGGGGCCTGGGCGATGATTGTGCGCAAATCATCAAGTCCGTCGTGCCCTGCCACCAGGGCACTGGCCGGCTCGAACCGCACGTCGCCCTCCGCCAGATGAGGATCGGTGGCGGCTATATAAGGTGGGTTGCTAATGATCAGCTCAAAACGCTCACCGTCCAAAGCGCTGAACCAGTGGCTGCTCAGTACCGTGACTTTGCGCAGGTCCAGGCGCTGGCGATTGCGTTCGGCCAGGGCCACCGCCTCCAGCACACGGTCGACCGCGGTGACTGTCCAGGCCGGGCGCTCGCTGGCCAATGCCAGAGCAATCGCGCCGCTGCCGGTGCCCAGATCCAGAACTCTCGCCGGAGTGGCCGGCAGCAAGGCCAGCGCGGTTTCCACCAGCAGTTCGGTGTCGGGGCGCGGAATCAAGGTGTGAGGCGCCACTTCCAGGTCCAGGTTCCAGAAGCCTTGCTGCCCGAGGATATAAGCCACTGGCTCGCCAGAACGACGGCGGCGCAGGTATTCAGAGAACAACAACGCCGCTTCGCTTGGCACGATTCGCTCGGGCCAGGTGTGCAGGAAGCTGCGGGACTTGCCCAGTGCCGCGGCCAGCAGCAATTCGGCATCCAGTCGGGACGTGGGCGAATCCGGCAGCTCGGCGGCGCGTAACAAACTGGCGATGATGGTCATATGTTCACCTGTGCTTACTCGCCAATCGCGGCCAACTGGTCGGCCTGGTATTCGGCCAGCAACGGTTCGATCACTGCATCGACGCCGCCGGCGAGAATTTCGTCGAGCGAATACAGCGTCAGGTTGACTCGATGGTCGGTGACCCGGCCCTGGGCAAAGTTGTAGGTACGAATCCGCTCCGAGCGATCTCCCGAGCCCACCAACAGCTTGCGTTCGCTGGCGATGGCGTTGGCCGCAGCACTGGTCTGTTGATCATTGAGCTTGGCCGACAACCACGACATGGCGCGCGCACGGTTCTTGTGCTGGGAACGCTCCTCCTGGCACTCGACCACAATGCCCGAAGGCAGGTGAGTGATACGGATAGCCGAATCGGTCTTGTTGACGTGCTGACCGCCCGCACCCGAGGAGCGGTAGGTGTCGACCCGCAGGTCCGCCGGGTTGATCTCGATGGCTTCCTGCTCGTCCGGCTCGGGCAAAACCGCCACGGTACAGGCCGAAGTGTGGATACGCCCCTGGGATTCGGTGGCCGGGACACGCTGCACGCGGTGGGCGCCGGATTCGAATTTCAGCTTGCCGTAGACGTTGTCACCTTCGACCCGGGCGATGACCTCTTTATAGCCACCGTGTTCGCCTTCGTTCTCCGAGAGGATCTCCACCCGCCAGCCGCGACGCTCGGCGTAACGCGAATACATGCGGAACAGGTCCCCGGAGAATATCGCCGCTTCGTCGCCGCCGGTGCCGGCACGGATCTCGAGAAACACATTGCGACCGTCATTCGGATCCTTGGGCAACAACATGCGTTGCAGGTTGCTTTCAAGCTCGAGCAACTGCTCCTTGGCTTCACGGACTTCCTCGACCGCCATTTCGCGCATGTCCGGATCGCTGTCCTTGAGCAACGCCTGGGCGCCTTCAAGGTCGCCCTGCACTTTGAGCAACTGTTTATAGGTGGCGACGATCGGCTCGACTTCGGCGTATTCCTTGGAATACGTGCGAAACTTGTTCTGGTCGGAAATGACTTCACCATCGCCCAGCAGGGCGGTCAGTTCCTCGAAACGGTCCTGGAGAATGTCCAGCTTATTGAGCAGTGACGCTTTCATTGCGATTTTTTATCCGAAAAACTATCCGGTGAACCCTCACCGAGGGCAAAGAGTTCCTGGGCCATGGCCAACGCATCGAGGCGGCCTTCGGCGGTCAGCTTCTTGAGCTGGACACTGGGCGCGTGAAGCAATTTATTGGTCAGGCCGCGAGCCAGTTGCACCAGCACCTCTTCGGCGCTGCCACCGTTGGCCAGCAGGCGCTGGGCCTTTTGCAGCTCTTCGTCGCGCAGGCGTTCGCTCTGCTGACGATAAGCCTTGAGCACATCCACCGCCGCCAGCTCGCGCAGGCGGACCATGAAGTCCTCGGCGCCAATGGTGATCATTTCTTCGGCCGCCTGGGCCGCCCCTTGCCGGCTCTTGAGGTTCTCGGCGACCACTTCGTGCAGGTCGTCGACGCTGTACAGATAAACGTCGTCGAGCTCGCCCACTTCCGGCTCGATGTCCCGGGGAACGGCAATGTCCACCATGAAAATCGGCTTGTGCTTGCGCAGTTTCAGGGCGCTTTCCACCGCGCCTTTGCCCAGGATCGGCAACTGGCTGGCGGTGGAGCTGATGACGATGTCACTGTGCACCAGCTCGGCCGGGATGTCCGAGAGCAGCACAGCATGGGCGCCGAACTGCTCGGCCAG
Source organism: Pseudomonas sp. P105 (assembly GCF_032614175.1). Taxonomy (NCBI): domain Bacteria; kingdom Pseudomonadati; phylum Pseudomonadota; class Gammaproteobacteria; order Pseudomonadales; family Pseudomonadaceae; genus Pseudomonas; species Pseudomonas sp. P105. The sequence continues at coordinate 1,023,546 of NZ_CP126693.1, read as the reverse complement.
GGTACTGGCGCGCTCCAGGGTACGGTTGGCAACCACGATACGCTTGACCCCCAGGTCGTGCAGATGGCGCGCGACCAGGGTGATGGTCTCCCCCGCGCCGATCAGCAGCGCCTGGCTGCGTTGCAGATCGCTGAAAATCTGTTTCGCCAGGCTGACCGCGGCAAATGCCACGGACACCGGGTTTTCGCCGATGGCCGTGTCGGTGCGCACCTGTTTGGCGGCATTGAACGTGGCCTGGAACAAGCGCCCCAGCAGAGGCCCGACCGTGCCGGCCTCACGGGCCACGGCGTAGGCCGACTTCATCTGGCCGAGAATCTGCGGTTCGCCCAGCACCAGCGAATCGAGCCCGGAGGCAACGCGCATCATGTGACGAACGGCCGCATCGTCTTCATGCACATAGGCACTGGCGCGCAGCTCTTCAAGACTCAGATCGTGATATTCGGCCAGCCAGCGCAGCACGGTATCGGCCGAAATGTGATCCTGCTCTATATAAAGCTCGCTGCGATTGCAGGTGGAGAGGATGGCAGCCTCGCGGCTCTCGGTGAGTCGGCAAAGCTGCTGCAGGGCCTCAACCAGTTGCTCAGGCGTAAAGGCCACGCGCTCGCGGACGTCTACGGAAGCAGTCTTGTGGTTAATACCAAGTGCAAGGAAGGCCATTCAAGGTCGCTGATAGTGACGTGAAGCCGGCAATTGTCCTACTTCGCCAGATTCAGAACAACCACTCGATATCTATCGCCCTGCCCCGTGCCGTAAATCGACGGGCCGGTTATGTTTGACCGAAGGCTGTGTCATGATGATCCGACCGCAGGTTAGTCGTCCTTTTCCTATATGAATAGATCTTCCGCGTTGCTCCTCGCTTTTGCCTTGCTCGGCGGCTGTCAGTCCATGGCCCCCGTGTCGACAGACGGTACGCCGCCGGTCGAAGACAGCACCCAGGCCCCTGAAAAGCCCAAGGTCTATAGCTCATTCAGCGAAGAAACCATTTTCAGCCTGTTGAGCGCCGAACTGGCAGGCCAGCGCAATCGCTTCGACATTGCGCTGGACAACTACGTCACCCAGGCCATCAACACACAGGACCCGGGCATCTCCGAGCGGGCGTTTCGCATTGCCGAATATCTGGGTGCCGACCAGCCCGCCCTGGATACCGCACTGATCTGGGCCAAAAACGCCCCGCAAGACCTCGAAGCGCAACGCGCCGCCGCCGTGCAACTGGCCCGGGCCGGACGCTACGACGACTCCATGGTGTATATGGAGAAAGTCCTGCTGGGCAAGGGCGACACCCATTTCGACTTCCTTGCGCTATCAGCGGCCGATACCGACCAGGAAACCCGCGACGGCCTGACTAAAAGCTTCGACCGACTGCTGCAGCGTCATCCCGATAACGGTCAGCTGATTTTCGGCAAGGCCCTGCTGCTGCAACAGGATGGTGACATCCAGGGCGCCCTTTCCCTGCTGGAAGACAACCCGCCGCAAGCGGGCGAAGTGGCGCCGATTCTGCTGCGCGCTCGCTTGCTGCAAGGCGCGAACCGCGGCGACGAAGCCCTGCCGTTGCTGGAAAAAGGCATCAGGCAATACCCGGACGACAAGCGCCTGCGTCTCACCTACGCGCGCATGCTGGTGGAAAACGACCGCATGGACGACGCCAAGGTGGAGTTTTCCAGCCTGGTCCAGCAGTACCCTGAAGACGATGAATTGCGCTATTCCCTGGCGTTGGTCTGCCTGGAAGCCAAAGCGTGGGAAGAAGCCAAGGGTCACCTGGAAGACCTGATTGCGCGGGGAACGCATGTCGACTCCGCCCACTTGAACCTGGGCCGCATCGCGGAAGAACGCAACGATCCCGAGAGTGCACTGCTCGAGTACGCCCAGGTCGGCCCAGGCAACGATTATCTGCCGGCCCAGTTGCGCCAGGCCGATATCCTGATGAGCAACGGCAAAACGGCCGAGGCCCAGAGTCGCCTCGCCGTGCAGCGGGACACCCAGCCGGACTACGGCATCCAGTTGTATCTGATCGAGGCTGAAACCCTGTCGGCCAATAATCAGGGCGACAAAGCCTGGACCGTGCTCGATCGGGCGTTGAAGCAGTACCCGGACGACCTGAACCTGTTGTATACCCGCGCCATGCTGGCGGAAAAACGCAATGACCTGGCGCAAATGGAGAAAGACCTGCGCCTGATCATCCAGCGCGACCCCGACAATGCCATGGCCCTCAATGCCCTGGGCTACACCTTGTCTGATCGCACCACCCGATACGCCGAAGCCAAGGTGCTGATCGAACAGGCCCACCAGCTCAACCCGGAAGACCCGGCGGTGCTCGACAGTCTTGGCTGGGTGCATTTCCGCCTGGGTAACCTCGACGAGGCCGAACGCCTGCTGCGCCAGGCCCTGGAGCGCTTTCCCGACCAGGAAGTCGCCGCGCACCTGGGCGAAGTCCTGTGGGCCAACGGCAAACAGCGCGAAGCCCGGCAGATCTGGAGCAAGTTCCTCAAGGAACAGCCCGACAGCCCCATCCTGCGCAGCACCATCAAACGCCTGACCGGATCAGAGACCCTTTAAAATTATGCTTTTGCGCCACTTCATCGTTTTCAGCTTTATCGCCCTGCTCGCCGGTTGCGCCGGCTTCGGCGCCCGAGAATCCGTCCAGGGCCACGGCAACACGGCTCAATGGCGAGAGCACAAGGAACAACTGAGCGGTCTCGACGGCTGGCAGATCGACGGCAAGATCGGCATACGCGCACCGAAAGACTCGGGCAGCGGCACACTGTTCTGGCTGCAACGCCAGGACTACTACGACATTCGCCTGTCCGGCCCGCTGGGTCGTGGCGCGGCGCGCCTGACCGGCCGACCAGGCCAGGTTTCGCTGGAAGTGGCCAATCAGGGTCGCTACGAATCTCCCTCGCCGGAAGCCTTGCTGGAAGAACAACTGGGCTGGAAGCTGCCCGTATCCCACCTGACCTGGTGGGTTCGCGGCCTGCCGGCACCGGACAGCAAAAGCCGCCTGACCCTCGATGCCGACAGTCGCCTGTCCAACCTGGAGCAGGACGACTGGCAGATCGAATACTTAAGCTACGCCGAGCAAAACGGTTACTGGTTGCCCGAGCGCATCAAACTGCACGGCAGCAACCTGGACGTCACGCTGGTGATCAAGCAATGGCAGCCGCGCAAGCTGGGGCAATGACATGACCGCTGCGCGCCTGACCCTGCCCTCCCCGGCCAAGCTCAACCTGATGTTGCACATCCTGGGCCGTCGCCCGGACGGCTATCACGAGTTGCAGACGATTTTTCAGTTTCTCGACTACGGCGATGAAATCACCTTTGCCGTGCGGGACGACGGCGTGATTCACCTGCACACCGAATTCGAAGGCGTTCCTCACGACAGCAACCTGATCGTCAAAGCCGCGAAAAAACTTCAGGAGCAATCCGGGTGTTCGCTGGGCATTGATATCTGGATCGAAAAAATCCTGCCCATGGGCGGCGGCATCGGCGGCGGCAGCTCAAACGCGGCAACGACTTTGCTGGGGCTCAACCACCTGTGGCAGCTGGGTTGGGACGCTGATCGCCTGGCTGCATTGGGCCTTACGCTGGGCGCCGATGTGCCGGTTTTCGTACGGGGCCACGCGGCTTTTGCCGAGGGCGTCGGGGAAAAACTCACACCGGTAGAGCCCGAGGAACCCTGGTACTTGGTGCTGGTGCCGCAAGTATCTGTAAGTACAGCAGAAATTTTTTCAGATCCACTGTTGACACGTAACTCTCCTCCCATTAAAGTGCGCCCCGTTCCCAAGGGAAACAGTCGAAATGACTGCTTACCGGTGGTAGCAAGGCGTTATCCAGATGTTCGTAACGCTTTGAATTTGTTAGGTAAATTTACCGAAGCAAAACTCACCGGAACTGGAAGTTGTGTGTTTGGGGGCTTCCCAAGCAAAGCTGAAGCTGATAAAGTCTCGGCCCTTCTGACAGAGACCCTTACAGGGTTTGTAGCAAAAGGAAGCAACGTTTCGATGTTGCATCGCAAGCTGCAAAGTCTGCTCTAACGGAATCGAGTGCTGGGCACTCGAAGCAACAGATACAGGGGCGTCGCCAAGCGGTAAGGCAGCAGGTTTTGATCCTGCCATGCGTTGGTTCGAATCCAGCCGCCCCTGCCATTTTCCTATACTCATCCAGGTATACCCTCAGCCTTCAGGTACTGCGCGTGTCCAAGATGATGGTCTTTACGGGGAACGCTAACCCCGATCTGGCTCGGCGTGTTGTACGTCAGCTGCATATCCCTCTCGGTGACATTTCTGTCGGTAAGTTCTCCGACGGCGAGATCACTGCCGAGATCAATGAAAACGTTCGCGGTAAAGACGTCTTCATTATTCAGCCGACTTGCGCTCCGACCAACGATAACCTGATGGAACTCGTCGTGATGGCTGATGCCTTCCGCCGCTCCTCGGCTACTCGTATTACTGCTGTTATTCCTTACTTTGGTTATGCCCGTCAGGATCGCCGTCCGCGTTCCGCACGTGTGGCAATCAGCGCGAAAGTCGTGGCTGACATGCTTACCGTAGTCGGCATCGATCGTGTGCTCACGGTCGATCTACATGCTGACCAGATTCAGGGCTTCTTCGATATTCCCGTGGATAACATCTACGGCTCCCCGGTTCTGGTGGATGACATTGAAGATCAGCGCTTCGAAAACCTGATGATCGTGTCCCCGGACATTGGCGGCGTCGTGCGTGCACGGGCCGTTGCCAAATCCCTGGGCGTTGATCTGGGTATCATCGACAAACGCCGTGAGAAAGCCAATCACTCCGAAGTGATGCATATCATCGGCGACGTCGAAGGGCGTACCTGTATTCTGGTCGACGACATGGTCGATACCGCTGGCACCCTGTGCCACGCGGCCAAGGCCCTGAAAGAGCATGGCGCTGCCAAGGTCTTTGCCTACTGCACACACCCTGTGCTGTCGGGCCGAGCGATCGAAAACATTGAAAATTCCGTGCTGGACGAGCTGGTGGTCACTAACACCATCCCGCTGTCCGCTGCAGCACAAGCCTGTGCGCGTATCCGCCAACTGGATATCGCACCGGTTGTTGCCGAGGCGGTTCGCCGCATCAGCAATGAAGAATCGATCAGTGCGATGTTCCGTTAAGGGCCCTGCCCTTTCCATTACATCTCGTTGACGAAAAGCGCCCCGCCCCGACATTACCTGCCGGGGCGGGGCTTTTTTGCCCATATCGCCTTTAGCGCTGGTCGCAAGCGCTGGGGTGAATGTGGTTACTTTGGAGATACAACATGAACGAATTTACCCTGAATGCTGAAGTGCGTTCCGACCTGGGGAAAGGTGCGAGCCGCCGCCTGCGTCGTCTCGCAAGCCTGGTCCCAGCTGTAGTCTACGGTGGCGACAAAGCCCCTGAGTCCATCAGCATGCTGGCCAAAGAAGTTGCCAAACTGCTCGAAAACGAAGCGGCCTACAGCCACATCATCGAGCTGAACGTTGGCGGCACCAAGCAAAACGTCGTGATCAAAGCCCTGCAGCGTCACCCGGCCAAAGGCCACGTGATGCACGCTGACTTCGTACGCGTTGTTGCCGGTCAGAAGCTGACTGCTGTTGTTCCAGTGCACTTCATCAACGAAGCTGCTCCGGTCAAGAAAGGCGGCGAAATCTCGCACGTAACTTCCGAGCTGGAAGTTTCCTGCCTGCCGAAAGACCTGCCTGAATTCATCGAAGTCGACCTGGCTGACGCCGAAATCGGCACGATCATTCACCTGTCCGACCTCAAGGCTCCTAAAGGCGTTGAGTTTGTTGCCCTGGCGCACGGCGATGACAAGGCTGTTGCCAACGTCCACGCTCCACGTGTTGCTCCAGAAGCGACTGAAGAAGAAGCTGCAGAGTAATTTCACTCTGTCGCCGGAGTGACCGGAAACATCGCGGACTGGAACGTAGCGAGACAGCGGGCGAGAACGCGAAGTTTACTTAACGGTAGATCCGCCATTTTCGTCCCACTGTCGCAACACCGTTTGAGCGCGACGTTGTTATCCACACTCCAGGAAGGGCCCCTATCGTGACTGCCATTAAACTGATCGTTGGCCTGGGAAATCCAGGCGCTGAATACGAACAGACCCGGCATAACGCAGGGGCCCTTTTTGTTGAGCGCATCGCGCACGCACAAGGCGTCAGCCTGGCGGCCGATCGCAAATATTTCGGCCTGACCGGGCGTTTCTCACACCAGGGTCAGGATGTTCGTCTGTTGATTCCCACCACCTACATGAACCGCAGCGGCCAGGCCGTGGCGGCATTGGCCGGTTTCTTTCGCATCAAACCTGAAGAAATCCTGGTGGCCCACGACGAACTCGACCTGCCTCCGGGCGTCGCCAAGCTCAAGCAGGGCGGCGGCCATGGCGGTCACAACGGGTTGCGCGACATCATCGCGCAACTGGGTAATCAGAATACCTTTCACCGCCTGCGGCTCGGCATCGGCCACCCGGGCGTTGCCAGCATGGTTTCAAATTTTGTCCTGGGTCGTGCGCCTCGCGCCGAACAGGAAAAACTCGATGCCAGCATCGACTTTGCCCTCGGCGTGCTGCCGGATATCCTCGCCGGTGAATGGAACCGCGCGATGAAAAACCTGCACAGCCAGAAGGCCTGACTCTACTCCGAGGGGAAACACCATGGGATTCAATTGCGGCATCGTCGGCCTGCCTAACGTCGGCAAGTCCACCCTGTTCAACGCCCTGACCAAGTCCGGTATCGCGGCCGAAAACTTCCCCTTCTGCACCATCGAGCCTAACAGCGGCATCGTGCCGATGCCCGATCCACGCCTGGAAGCGCTGGCGGCCATCGTCAATCCCAAACGCATCCTGCCGACCACCATGGAATTCGTCGACATCGCCGGTCTCGTCGCCGGCGCCTCGAAAGGTGAAGGCCTGGGTAACAAGTTCCTGGCCAACATCCGTGAAACCGATGCAATCGCCCACGTGGTGCGCTGCTTTGAAGATGAGAACGTCATTCACGTCTCCAACAGCGTCGACCCCAAGCGTGACATCGAGATCATTGACCTTGAGCTGATCTTCGCCGACCTCGACAGCTGTGAGAAGCAACTGCAGAAAGTCGCTCGCAACGCCAAGGGTGGCGACAAGGACGCAGTGGTCCAGAAGGGCCTGCTGGAGCAGTTGATCGCCCACTTCACCGAAGGCAAGCCCGCGCGCAGCCTGATGAAGAACATGAGCACCGATGAGAAGCTGGTGATCAAGGGCTTCCACCTGCTGACAACCAAGCCGGTCATGTACATCGCCAACGTCGCTGAAGACGGTTTCGAGAACAACCCGCACCTGGACGTGGTCCGGGCCATCGCCGAAGAAGAAGGCGCCATGGTCGTTCCGGTCTGCAACAAGATCGAAGCGGAAATCGCCGAGCTGGACGATGGTGAGGAGAAAGACATGTTCCTCGAGGCCCTGGGCCTGGAAGAGCCCGGCCTGAACCGCGTGATCCGCGCCGGTTACGAAATGCTCCACCTGCAGACTTACTTCACTGCCGGTGTCGAAGAGGTCCGCGCCTGGACCGTACGCGTCGGCGCCACTGCCCCGCAAGCCGCTGGCGTGATCCACACCGACTTCGAAAAAGGCTTCATCCGCGCCGAAGTCATCGCCTACGCAGACTTCATCCAGTACAAGGGTGAAGCTGGCGCCAAGGAAGCCGGTAAATGGCGCCTGGAAGGCAAGGAATACATCGTCAAGGATGGCGACGTGATGCACTTCCGCTTCAACGTCTAAGAGAGCCCGTGGAATCACACGGACTTCCCTAGACGAAAAAATCCCCGTAATCATGACTGATACGGGGATTTTTTTCGTCTTGGGATTTCCACCGGTGACAGAGACTCGCCATACGCTTCAAACAAACGAGGCCGCGGATGCGGCCCCAATTCTTCCACGTTAGCTTTTACGCAACAGCACCCTAGTCACTCGACGCTCTTCAACCTCGACAACGGTCATGCTCCACTCTTGCCAATCGAGTTTGTCTCCGATGATCGGCAAGCGGTCCAGCAAGCTCATGACCAACCCGGCGAGCGTCTGATAGTCATCCGTCGCTTTTGCCTGGAAGCCGATGTGTTCGCGCACCTGGCTGAGATTCAGCGCGCCGCTGACCAGAAATCCGTCATCCTGGGCCACGATGTTCGGACCTTCTATTTCACTGGCATCGGGCAGTTCACCCGCGATGGATTCGAGAATATCGGTCATGGTGAGAAGACCAATGAAATCACCGAACTCGTTCACCACGAAGGCGATGTGGGTCGACTCTTTGCGCATCTGTTCCAGCGCGTTGAGAATCGTGAAGTTGTCCAGCAGGTTGATGGCCTTGCGAGCCATGGCTTCCAGATTCGGCTCGTTGCCCGCCAACAGCTCCTTGAGCAACTCCTTCTTGTGGATGAACCCCAGAGGCTCATCCACACGGCCTTCGCGGATCAACGGCAACCTGGAATACGACGAGTGCATCAGCCTGGTGCGGACCTCGTCTGGGGAATCGGCCAGGTCGAGGTGGTCGATTTCCGCCCGATGCGTCATGACACTGCGTATTGGGCGCTCCGCCAACTGCAGCACACCACTGATCATGACCCGCTCACGTCGGTGGAAGACCTGTTCGGCTTCGTCGCCTGACAGCATGTCAGCGATCTCTTCACCGACTTCATCAGCCCCCAACTTGTGCCCACCCAGTAAACGCATGACCGCATGGGCAGTGCGTTCGCGCATAGGACGATGCCCCTGCATGCTCTTCTTGCGACGAGAGCGAGCCAACTGGTTGAACAGTTCGATCAGGATCGAAAAACCGATCGCGGCATAGAGGTAGCCTTTCGGAATGTGGAAGCCCAGGCCCTCAGCCGTGAGGCTGAAGCCGATCATCATCAGAAAGCCCAGACAGAGCATGATGACGGTTGGGTGGCTGTTGACGAACTGGGTCAGGGGCTTACTTGCGATGATCATCAGGCCGATGGAGAAAATCACCGCGATCATCATGACCGACAGATGTTCCACCATGCCCACGGCCGTGATCACGGCGTCCAGGGAGAAGACCGCGTCCAGCACCACAATCTGCGCAACGATAGGCCAGAACATCGCATAGGCGGCGTTACCTGTACGCTCGGTGACATGCCCCTCGAGTCGTTCATGCAACTCCATGGTGGCCTTGAACAACAGGAATACACCACCGAACAGCATGATCAGGTCCCGGCCCGAGAACGTCTTGTCGAAGACCTCGAACAACGGCTCGGTCAGGGTCACCATCCAGGAGATGCTGGCCAGCAGGCCAAGGCGCATCAACAATGCCAGCGACAGGCCAATGATCCGGGCACGATCGCGCTGCTCCGGCGGCAGCTTGTCAGCCAGGATGGCAATAAACACAAGGTTATCAATGCCGAGCACCAGCTCCAGCACGATCAGGGTCAGCAGGCCAAGCCATGCCGTCGGATCAGCAATCCATTCCATAAGGGTTATTCAACCTCTCGTAGAGTCGGGGCGAAAGGTGCCAGGGAAAGAAGCTTTATCGAGCGGATAGAGCAAGGCATGACTTGGGAGGCGACACTGTTGGTCTCACTGGGAGAAATCGATGAGAAGCCTACGGATGGGATTTGGATGTCCAGCGATCCAGAAAAACCGGATATACGTTCGGTAACGAAGAGCGGACTTGTAGAGGGCGCGGATTGAAAAAAACGACTGGGAGGCTCCAGAAGGGTGTTCATATAGACCTGAAAATAATTGGGGAAGTGATCCTATAATGTTTCCGAACGCGTCATACGCATCGAATTATTACAGAATCTGACATCCCCGCACGCGGCGGCAGATGGGACGACCGCGCAGCTTCATGGATTTGCCAACGGCAACCTCACCACGAACTCGCTCCCCTTGCCATCCCCCTCACTCTTGCCGACCACTGTGCCACCGTGGCTTTCGACCAACTCGCGCACCACCGTCAAACCAATGCCCAGGCCAACGCCGTTGAAGCCGATGGCGTGAACATCCTGCACAAAGGGTTCAAAAATAAACGGCAGCGCCTTGGCCGAAATACCTATGCCGGTATCACCGATGCTGACCTGCAAGACACTCCCTTCGACGATAACCGACAATTCGACGGTGCCGCCCACAGGGGTGTATTTGACCGCATTACCCAGCAGGTTGCCGAGAATCTGAGCAAGCCGTACCGGATCGCCGTACACCAGCAGGGCACACTCGGGCAGTGTGGCGCTGAACATCAACTTGCCGCTAATCATGGCCGGTTTACAGATATCGATGGCCTCGCGAACGATCTGCACCATATCGACAATCTGGCAATCGAGGCGAAACTTGCCGGTGCTGACGCGGGAGACATCGAGCAAGTCCTCCACTAATCGAGACATGTGCCGGACCTGACCTTCGATCAGCTTCTGCATGCGCGGCAACTCCTCACTGGGCACCCGCACCAGTCGGCCGGCAATCATGCTGATGGGCGTCAGCGGATGACGCAGTTCGTGGGCAACCAAAGCGAGAACGCTACGCTGGCGCTCCAGCGCCCGTTCGGCCGCGTCTTGCAGATGCTGTGCGCTGAGGGCAGCAATGACCAATTGCTCATTGGCCTCGCGCATCTGCCGATACAGTTGTTGTTCTGCCTGCGTGGAAGGTGGCTTTTCAGCCTCGGACTGGGCCGACAGGATCGCCAGGACCAGTTGCTGATTGGCCTCGATCAGTTGCTCGACATGTTGCTTGTCGGCAAGTTGGGTGTTGGCGTCGTTCAGCTCCTTGCGCAGCGCGGCCAGCACCGCACGCGCCTCGACAGTTTTCTGGCCGAGCAGGAACAGCTCGCGAGCGGCCATCGCCTTCGCCTGCTCATTCCCGCCATTGGCCTCATTCATGATGATGCCTCATCCAGTACCTTTGCCAGACAGCTGCCGGGTAGGCCGGCCTCCGAGCAAACCTTCCTGATCCGGCAACATGTCACCGATCTGCAAACCGCTATCGTCAATGCTGTAAAGGCGTAACTCATCGGAGTGAGCGCTGGCCCGCACCTTGACCACGGCCATGATGCGCAATAAACGGCTTTGCACTTCAATGTAGCGCTGAACGATGATTGCATCGGTGAGAAAAGCCGTGCCGTAAGGACTGAATCGCAGATCCGTGTAGCGATCCTCCAACTCCGAGGTCAGCAATACACTGACACCGGCGCTGGTCAACGCGGTGACCATGCGCGACAGCGACTCGCGAAAGTCTTCGCGAAAGGTCGGCGCCAGGGCCAGTTCGAACCCCGACAGCGAGTCAATCACCACCCGCGTGGCGTTCAGGCGAGCAATCTCGCTCAACAGCAACTGCACGATCTCGTCGATGGACAGATCTGGAGCACGGCTATCCACCAGCCCGACTTTGCCGCTTTTAATCAAGTTTGAGAGGGTGGCGTTCTGGGAATGATTCGGGCGCTGCTCGAACACGGCGATCACGCCGTTTTCACCGTTTCGCGCGCCTTCAGCGAGAAACGATGCCGCGAGAATGCTTTTTCCAGAACCCGACGGGCCAGCAACCAACAGGGAGTAACCGCGCGGCAGGCCACCACCGAGCATTTCGTCGAGCTGTGGCACACCCATTCCCAAGCGTTTGATGGGGAACTCCAGCGGAGCTTCGATCGGATTGTAGGGCGCAGGGGCAAATACCTTGATTCCCGATGGGGCGATACGGAAAGTGTGCAGACCCGGCAGCGTTGGCTGGCCACGCATCTTCATGATTTCCATCTTGCGCACCATGGAATTGCGCTGAACGCTCTGGCGCAGCCAGATCAGTCCGTCGGCCACGGTGAAAATCGGGTTGGTATCGGTTTCGGTAAAGTACTCACCAATCAGGAAAGTCGTGGCCTGCCAAGTGGTCATCAACATGCCCAGTTGCTGGACGAACTGCGGCAAGTTGTTGTTCGGGTTGTCCTGGGTCTGGCTGGCCAGCACCACCGAGCGGAACGAGTCAACGAACACCAGCGCCGGGGAGTGCGCCTCCACCTCGCTGACAATGCGCCGCAGCACTTCGTCCAGATCCCCAGCCAGGGTGTCGTCAGCCAGGTTGACGTAGCGGATCGAATGATTGATCGCGTCGCTGTCGAAGAAATCGAACTGCTGCTGATAGCGCAGCATCTTCAGTGGTGGCTCACCCAGCACGGTAAAAAACAGCGCCGGACGTGCGGGGGTCGCCAGGGCAAACATCATCTGGTGCGCGAGGGTGGTCTTGCCGCAACCGGGTGGGCCGGCGATCAGATTGAACGAAAACTCCGGCAATCCTCCGCCCAAGACCTCGTCCAGTCCTGGCACGCCGGTGGCCAAGCGGTTGATAGTCACTTTGCTGCTCATGGCGAATTTTCCTGCGAAGGGGTGTCGCTCAAAGAAGAATCCCACACGCCACGAAGCAAACGTGCGGTAAGCGAGGGTCCGATCAGCGTGGTCAGCAACTCATAGAAAGTGGTCAGCAACATTTCACCGAAAAACCGCGCATCGGCTTCGTTTTGCTCAACAAGCACTGAATTCAGGGCGGTCAGAACCATGCCGGACGGCACCTTGTTGCAGGTGCTGGTCAGGCGCGGATGAGCGGCCCCGCATAGATGCAGGCTGCGGCGATACAACGCGACAACCCCTTGCTGACCAATGACAGGCGTCAGGGCCACTTCTATATCCTGCAAAATGGAAACGATCGCGTGGGCGGTCTTTGCAATGTCAGCGTTGGGGCCAACGCGGTGCGCCAGAGAAGCTACGATCTGACGGCTCTCTTCGCTTAGCGTGGACATGGCTAACTGATATCCGATGGGCGAGTATCGATAGTACACCCTCGGGGGCGTTATCGAGACCCTATTGGACAAAGCAATGCAAATGCGCTCATTCAAGAACTGGATTGAACTGTGGCGAGGGAGCTTGGTCCCTCGCGCAATAAATCTTGAGTCACGCGTGGCCAGGAAACCCACTACCCCCTTTTGACTTTGAAGCGCCCCAGCACGCGCTGCATCAAAGATGCTCGCTCCGAAAGATCCTTGGCCGCCACCGCGCACTCTTGTGAGTTGGACTGGTTTTTCTGCGTCACTTCATCGATCTGCTCCAACCCGATGCTGGCCTGTTGCAGGCCTGAGGCTTGCTCGCTGGAGGCTTGATAGATCAATGAAACCAGGTTGGAAACAGCACTGGTTCCGCTGACGATGTTTTTCAGCGATTCGGCGGTCCGGCCTGCGATGATCATGCCGCGTTGCGTTTTGCTCGAGGAGTCGGCAATCAATGCAGCCGTCTGCTGGGCGGCCTCGGCGCTGCGGGCGGCCAGGCTACGCACCTCATCCGCCACCACCGCAAAACCACGCCCCAACTCACCTGCCCTGGCGGCTTCGATAGCCGCGTTCAACGCCAACAGGTTGGTTTGCGCGGCGATGTTGTCGATGGTGGTGATGATCGCGGTAATGTCTTTGCCCGAATTGTCGATTTCGGCCATGGCGGCAATCAGCTCACTCATCAATTTGTCGCTTTCCCCGGCATCGGCCCGTGATGCCTGGGACTGCTCATCGGCCTTTTTGGCATTGGCGGCGTTGTCCCGGGTCTGTGCGGCCATTTGTGTCATCACCGCGCTGATTTCAGTGATGGACGACGCGGAATTGGACGCCCCATCGGACAATGACTGGCTCAGGTCGGTAACCTGCGCCGAGCTGCCGGTGATCTGGGTGGCGCTGGCCTGAACTTCGCCAATCAGTTGGTTCAGATTACCCACCATCTTCTCCAGTGACCTGCCAAGGGTATCGTGGGGCGAGGACAACCGGACCTCCAGGTCCAGATCACCTTCGCTAATGCGCTCAGCCACCCTGACCTGCCGTTGCAGGCTTTCAGACATATCGTTGAGCGCGACAGACAACTGGCCCACTTCGTCCTCGGATTTCTGCACCAGGCGACGCGAGAAATCTCCCAGGCTGATGTTGGCTGCCAAGGCGGCGGCTTCGCGAATCGGCCCAACGATTTTTGCGGCGGCAAACCACAGGGCGACCAGCGCCAACAGCGAAACGCCCAGGCCAACCGACACCTGCCAGATGCTGTTGCTGATACTGCGCGCCTGTAACTCCTGCTCCAGGGCAATGGCCTGAGTCATGACCACTGCCTTTGGCAGGCGAATCAGCACCGCCCAGGGTTTGCCTGTGCGGCCCAGCTCAATGGGCATCAGCACTTCGATATGCTGGGTGTGCGGATTGAGCAGACCGTCACCACGGCCACTCTGGATATCGCGCAGTACTTTCTCCCAAGAGTCAGGCAACAAGGCCTTGATGGGCTGGCCGATCAGGTCGGTACGCTGACTGTCCGCGACCACCAGCCCCTGGTTACTCAGAATCGACACCGTGCCCTTGCCACCGTAGAGATCGGCCGACATCTGCTCGCTGAGTTTCTGGATAAAGTCGATATCGAAGTCAGCGCCGACCACGCCGTAGAACTTGCCATCGGATACGATCGGCACCGACAAAGTGGTCAGCCATACGTTTTTGTCCTGAACCACATAAGGAATGGGGTCCAGCACGCTTTCCTTCAGGGTCTCGCGTGGGCCGCTGTACCAACCCCCTTTGGGTACACCGTTCGGGTGGCGATCCGGGGAGTCATACTCGACCAATGGCTGTACTGCCACATGTCCGCCAGCGCTGCGCGTCCAGTAAGGCGTGAAGCGCCCGGTCAACGGATTACTGCCGTCCTGAGCATTGCGCAACACAAGATCCTGACCATCCAACGCGTCCGGTTCCCAGCAGGAGTAAGTGCCATTGAAGTCCGGGTTATCTTTTAAAACACTGAGCAATACCGTGTTGATCTGCTCACGTCCCAACGCCAAAGGGCTCTGCGAAGCCTTGCTGGAGGCAAAGGTATTGGCCATGGTGCGGGCCGCATCCAGAGCATTTTGCAACTTGGCCTGAATGGCATTGGCACGGGACTCGGCCAGGTTCTGAATTTCCCGGATCGTTGATTCTTCAACCAACGCCGAGACTTCGGTCGCCACGTATTGCTCATTAGCCCTGGCGGTAAAGAGCCCGTAAATAACCAGGCTAATTGATGAAACAAACAGACATACGCCTGCCGTGACACAAATGCGTGCCTGCAACGACTTGAACTTCATATCATCCCCTGCCTGATTATTTTTATTGCCAACGTTTAAGACGACAGCCTCAAACTTGTGCACGACACGGCAAATAACAATCGCTCACGGCTGTTTACGCTGTCCACGAGGCAATCGCCTTGAACGGACGCGGCGATACAACTGCTTTATAAGTATTTGAAGCGTGGCAGGTAGGGGCGTGAGTCACCTCACCCGAGGGGTGAAGGTATTCAGATCAAGAGCCGAAGGCCTTATGTCCCAAGACAATAAGAGCGGCGGGTGGAAAGAATGTGGAAAGCTGCTTTCCGGTCACCCCAGCGGACTCCCTTGAAGATTGCCGCTGCGTCCATTCAATCCATCAACCACAGCAGCAAATTAACATGACCGACTTTTATACAAAATCAAACTTAAGACTTATACAAAACGGTACTTTAGTCGCGGTTCCAAGCAACTAATCAAATCGCTCTGGTGGGCGGGTATTTTTCAATGCTTTGAAATTCAGTTGTTTCGCAACGACCGGCGGGGCCCACTCGCCTCCGCCGGTTGAGTACACGTCAGTTTTTTCTGCTTTTGGGCAGAAAAATCGCCAGGGCTCCAAACAACGGCAAAAACGAGCACAACCAATACACATACTCGATGCCGCGGATGTCGGCCAGATGCCCCAGCAGCGCGGCGCCAATCCCGCCGAAGCCAAACATCAAGCCAAAGAACACGCCGGCAATCATGCCGACGTTACCCGGCACCAGTTCCTGGGCATACACCACGATGGCCGAGAATGCCGAAGCCAGGATGAAGCCGATGACCACGCTGAGAATGCTGGTCCACAGCAGATCAACGTAAGGCAGGATCAGCGTGAACGGTGCCACGCCAAGGATCGAGAACCAGATCACCGCCTTACGTCCGATCCTGTCGCCTATCGGACCGCCAAAGAAGGTCCCCGCCGCCACAGCGCCGAGGAACAGGAACAGATACAACTGCGACGACGCCACCGACAGGTCGAACTTCTCGATCAGGTAGAAGGTGAAGTAGCTGGTGAAACTGGCCATGTAGAAATACTTGGAGAACACCAGCAAACCCAGCACCGCCAATGCACTCAAGACCCGGCCCCTGGACAGACCGTGAGTAGCCGCCTGGCCTTGCTTGAGCTTGAACAGGTTCAGGTGATTGGCGTACCAGCGGCTGATGCGGTACAGCACGAACAGCGCAAACAGTGCGAACAGGCCGAACCAGGCCACATTACCTTGCCCGTAAGGAACGATGATCGCCGCCGCCAGCAACGGGCCGAAAGCAGAGCCGGCGTTACCGCCGACCTGGAACGTCGACTGCGCCAACCCATAACGCCCGCCCGACGCCAGGCGTGCGACTCGCGATGCTTCAGGGTGAAAGGTCGAGGAGCCAATACCGATCAGACCGGCGGCCAGCAGGATCATGGCAAAACTTCCAACCATGGACATCATCACGATCCCGATCAGCGTGCAGACCGTACCGGCCGGCAGCAGCCAGGGCTTGGGGTGCCGGTCCGTGTGATAACCCACCCAGGGCTGCAGCAGCGATGCCGTCAACTGGAAGGTCAGCGTAATCAAGCCAACCTGGGTGAAGGTCAGCCCATAACTGGCCTTGAGCATCGGGTAAATAGACGGCAGTACCGCCTGGATCAGGTCGTTGATCAAATGCGCCAACGCCACGGCACCGATGATGCGCATGACCAAAGGGCTGCTTTGAGGTGTGGCAGGGATAGACGCGGTATCGACCTGGGTATCGCTGATAGCCATGGGAGTTTCCATACGGGGTTTGCACAGGAAGCGGATTCATCAATGTGCCATTTTTCGGTGCAGCAAGGCTATCCCCTTAGCTTGCTATCGACTTGAAATATTGTCAGCGAGCTCGGTAATAGCGCAAAGCCATGGTCTGAATCTTGCCTTGTTAACGGTCTACAACGCGGCCCCTTACAAAGGGGACCGAGAATGGGAAGTTTCGCTACAGAGCCAGCCTACAGAGCGGGCCTGGACAAACTTTCGAGGCCTTTTAAAAGGGCACCTGTTTCGGCACTGTGTCGAAACGCACAAAAATAGTGCAAAGGTGTTCAGGGGAGTATGGGCATGCAGGCTTTTCTATCACCGGGAATCAGGTTGCTGGGGCGTTTCGGCTTTGCCCGCAAATTTCAGTTGCTGTTCCTGCTTTTCATCCTGCCACTCATGGGCAGCCTGTGGATCATCGGCCAGGACTATCGCGACAAACTCAGCCTGATTTCCGAAGAACGCGCCGGGGTTCGCCAGTTGCTGGCCCTGGATAACCTGGACAACCTGCTCGCCGCCCAGCGCAACCGCGCGGCCCGTTGGCGAGCCACGGAAACCAATCGCCAGGCAACACCCGCAACGCTTGCCGCGATGGCGGCTTTCGATGCCGTGCAGCCGGCCCTCAACCAGGCCGCCAATGATCTGGGCAGCACCTTGCAAACCGAAGGTGCCGAAGCCGACACCCTGGCTCGCTTCCAAACGTTGCAAACCAGTCTCAATGGTCTTGATTCGAAAAGCCTGGGCACCGTCGGTTGGTGGCCGGACGGCTATGACCGCTTCACTGCGGCCTTGAGTGCCCTGCAAGCCTTGCGCGAGCAGATCGTCATGGACAATCGCCTGACCCTCGCCTCCTGGCTGGAAACCTACCTGCTGATCCAGATCTCGACCCAGCAGACACCGGACCTGATCGAGCGGGTCGGTCGCCTGGCCAGCGTTGGCCAGGCCTCCGTTGTGTCGGGTCAGTTCACCCTGCAAAGCCGCCTGCAATTGCGCGACCTGCGCAGCCGGATCGGCGATGCCCGGGATCAACTGGTCAAAACCGGTGGAGTACTGCAAGCGCGCCTGCCGAACGAACTGCAAGCCTGGGCCGGACAATTCCAAGACAGCCTCAAGCATCTGGATTCCGGCCTGAAAGTCCTGGATGAAGGGGTCTTCGCCGGCTCCATCAGCCTCAAGCCGGAAGAATTCGAGAAACACATGGATGCGCTCCTGGCGGACTTGGCGACCTTGCGCCAGCAGTCTCTGATGGCTCTGGATGCGCGACTGGACCACTACCACTCCTCGGCCATCCGCCAATTCACCCTGGTGGCCACGGTGCTGGGTTGTCTGCTGTTGGCCGCGCTTTACCTCTTCGTCTGCCTGCAAGCGTCCATCCGCCGCAGCGCCAGTGGCATCACATTACTGGCCGAAGCCCTGCGTGACGGCAACCTCAGCCTGCAAGTGCCGGTGCAAGGACGCGACGAACTGGCGGCCATCAGTACCGCTCTCAACGTTGCAGTGGTGCAGTTGCGCAACAGCCTGTTGGGCGTGGACCACGAAACGTTGCAGTTGAGCAATGCCGTTCGCACCCTCAACACGCACTCCAGCGGCGCCCTGGGCGAAGTCGAAGCCCAACAGATGCAGATCAGCCAGATCGCCGCGGCCGCCACGCAACTGGCCGCCACCTCTCAAGGGGTCGCCAGAAGCTGTGAGCAGGCCTCCGACAGCGCCCAGCAGACCCGGCGTATCGCCGCCGACAGCAGCCGCGACAGTCAACGCACTACGGCGAGCATCCAGCAACTCAACCAGCGCCTCAACGAAACCGCCGCCGCATTGGGCCGGGTCAGCGAACAGGGGCAACAGATCCAGATGGTGGTCGACACCATCCGCGGCGTAGCCGAGCAGACCAACCTGCTGGCCCTCAATGCCGCCATCGAAGCCGCTCGCGCTGGGGAACAGGGCCGTGGTTTCGCGGTGGTGGCCGATGAGGTACGCAGCCTGTCGCAACGCACCCAGTCCTCCACCCAACAGATTGCTGGCACCGTCGACAGCCTGCGCGCTACGGTCAACGAAGCGGTCAGCCTGATGGAAGCCGCATGCGGCCAGGCCCAGACCGACGCGCAAGCCGTTACCGGCCTTGGCGAGCGCCTGGGAGAAATTGCCAGCGCCGTGCAGAGCGTCACCGATACCCTGGCGCAAATCGCCACCGCGGTGGACGAACAAGCCAGCACCGCCGACGAGGTCAGCGGCAATATCCAGCAGGTCGACCAGGCGGCCATGCGATTGCTTGAAGGGGCACGCGCCGTGAACCTCGCGGCGGATACTTTGAGCCAGGGCAGCCAGGCCCTGAGCGCCAACACAGGGAGATTTCAACTCGGTTGACGGCTATTTGCGGCGAGGATTGATAAGCGGTTGAAAGCGCTGAGAAATATTTCAGATTTACGCTTGACACATCTTCGTTACCGGCGAATAATGCGCGCCACTTGGCTACATAGCTCAGTTGGTTAGAGCATAGCATTCATAATGCTGGGGTCCGGGGTTCAAGTCCCTGTGTAGCCACCAAGTACCGATCCATAGATGTCTACAGCAGTCTATGAATCACCTCAAGAAGCCCGCCTCGTGCGGGCTTTCTTGTTTCTGGCTGTCCACCTCTATCCACCCCTATCCTTCCCCACCGTGTATGCCCACGTGTATGCTTCAGAACTAATTGAACTGGAGGCATACACGGATGAAGCGCGCCGATATCAAGCGACGTCCTCTCGCTGATACAACACTTTCCAGCCTGGAGCCTGAGGCCGGGGCATACCGCGAACTAGACAGTCCTGGACTGTATTTCAGAGTCAAACCAAACGGCCAAAAATCTTGGGAGTTACGCTACAAGAAACCGGACGGCAAATGGTCTTGGCTAGGTCTCGGCGGCTATCCAGAAGTAAGCGGCGCCTTCGCTCGACAGAAAGCGGCAGAGCTGAGAGCTGACGCCTCAGAGGGCAAGAACCCAATCATCTCCAAGAAGGCTCGTCAGGCGGCTGACATTGACGCAGCCAATGACACCTTCGAATCACTAGCCAGGGAATGGCATACGTCTCGCCTCAGCGGCTGGGATGCTGGGACTGCGAAAAGGATACTCGGAGCACTCGAACGCCACGTGTTCCCCTCGCTTGGTAAACGTCCCTATACCTCGATCATGTCTATGGAGTGGATGGAGCTATTGAGAGGACTTGAGCGCCAGGGGATTTTGGAACAGATGAGTCGCGTGAGGGCTTACTGCAAAGATATCTATGACCTGGCTCGCGTGACTGGCAGAGCCGTCAACAATCCCTTGGAGGGCGTGCATAAGTTTCTGTCATCGGGAAAGGCAGAGAACTACGCTCATGTCTCACCCGACGAGCTTCCTCAGTTACTCAGAGCGATACGTTCCTATCCGCATGCCAAAGATGTTCAGCTTGGCCTTCGGCTGTTGACCCTGATGGCAGTCCGTCCCAGCGAACTTCGCGAAGCTCATTGGCTGGAGTTCGACTTCGACAAAAAACTGTGGACAGTGCCTGTCGAACGCAAGGGACGTAAAAAAGGCCGCGAACATCTGGTGCCGCTATGCACTCAGGCCGTAGATGCCCTTTTGGAGCTTCGGCAACTTACCGGGGCATACCCTCTTCTGTTTCCAGGTAGAAGCGATCGCACCAAACCCCGAAGCGACACCGTATTTCTCATGGCACTCAGGCGCCTTGGTTACGAAGGCCGCCAGACCGGTCATGGCTTCCGCCACATCGCCAGCACCATCCTCAATGAGCATGGTTATCCCGCTGACCATATCGAGGCCCAACTCAGTCACAAGGCACAAGGTGTCCGAGGGATTTACAACAAAGCCCAGTACCTTGAACAGCGAACAAAGATGATGCAGTGGTATGCCGATCATCTTGATGCACTTGAAGCCGGAAATGTTATTCAAGGTCAGTTCGGTAAGGCTGTATGAGCACCCACTACCATACCCCCCTCAAAATCCATGTTACGGGTGTTACTCGTGTAACTAACCTCGCCAGACGCCCGTTTTCATTGGCTTTCACGCCTGTTACACGCCCGCGCAAACATCTGTACACCGCGTGTGACACTGCCTCAATGTGTAACGCGTCTATCCCCCCTAACTCACTGTGGGCTGACGTTAGACGTGTCTGGTCATCGAGCCACTCACGCTGGCTTCACTTGCGACACACAGGGCGTGGGATAAAGCGCGACACAACGCCTGAGACGCTCGGCCATGGCTGATCATCAATCCCTAGTAGATTCCGCGTTTACCTCGGGGCTAATGAGTTTTCTCTCGGCACAGCCGCTATACAAGCTCTGCCGTGAACAGATTCATGACGTGTGCTATTTGATCGAACAATGCTGTCTTCGCGTTCGCGACGACAGCAACGACTTCGATCCCAGCAGCCTCTGCATCAAGACGACAATGCATGAAGAGACAATTTTTCAGTATGCCTCCACCGACACCAGGGCACGTCTCGCCCAATGGGTTCGTCAGTACAGCAAATGTGAGATGGTTTCGGATCGCGATGCCCACGCAGCCTACATCATGGCTTGCGCTGTTAAAGCACTGGGGGCGCTAAACGATTGGATGTGGACAACCGATCAAAAGGCTTGGTCCCATCCCTCAGAACCTCCGACTGACTTGTCGTGGGGGCTTTACTGTCAGCTCGTGGAGATACAGGCCAATCCGGATGAGCGCATTGAGGCGCTCGATCAGTACGTCCTTTATCTGGAGCCAATCACGTCCCTGCCCTGCTTGATTGATGATGAACTGACGCCCATCGCTGATCGAGCGATCAAGAATGCGACCCGCAAAAAAGGCGGCATCATCAGCGGCATCGAGCGCAGAAAGGACATCAGTGTTCGAGACGCAGCCATCGTTGTGCAGGCGAAACGTCTACAGGCGAAAGGCATGGAGAACCAAAATATCCCTAGCGCCGTGCATGCTTGGCTGGTGCGGGAAGTGGCGAAGACGTCGAAACAGCGTCCCGAGTGGATCGCTCTTGAAACGGAAAAAGCACTCACGCGCAAAAGCATAGAGGCCATCCTCAAACGCAACTTTGTGCTGTAACTGAAATTTCAATCGAATTTCAATTGGAAGTGAACTGCTCACCGCATTTCATCGCCTAGATCATTGCTCTCGTCAGTCCAAACCAATCGAGAGCAATACCTATGAGTACCTCAATTACCGGCCTTTCCCGCAAGGCTCCTGCAAATTCCCCCTCGCTGTTTGATGCCACCTCGACGTTGATCCGCATGCGCGAAGTCGAAGGCATCGTGGGGATGAAGCGGTCCACCATCTACAAGTTGATGCAGCGTCCTGACTGTGGCTTTCCTCAGCCCGTCAAACTGAGCAACAGCAATGCTCGCGGTGCGCCGGTCGCCTGGGTTTTGTCTGAAGTCCAACAATGGGCACGCAGCCGCATTGAGGCTCGTGATCAGGTGGCCGCATGAGCCGCAAGATCGCCAACGAAGCCCTGATGCACCCGTTCTCCATTCTTCGCCAGATTGGTTTTTCGCCTCGCCTCATGCAACGCCTGGAGCGCTACCGCAGCCAGCAGGACAAACAGGGCCGTGTGGTCAGCGTACTCAGCTGGGCAGACGGCACCTGGTGCGCGCTCTCCCTCCACTGCGAAAAGACTGGGGCGGTGATCGTCGACGAGGGCCAGCAAGCGGAAGCCTATGAAGATGCCCGTTCGATGCTCCAAGGCGGCTTCCTGCCCCTGCTCTCCCTGCGCTTCGACTTTCATGCCTGAAACGAAAACGCCTCCGGGGGCGATCCGGAGGCGTTGAGGTAAATCTACATGCCCGAACAATTTATGCCACACCCGAAAAATCCGCAAGACACCTCCGCAGTTGCACTTTCGAAATACGGACGTTACTCTCTGGCCGTCGCTGCAAAATCAGCGACCGGGTTTGACGGCCCGAGTACATACAGGCGCACAGGCGCCCCCATCTCGATTGCAGGCGCTTTTTTTGTGCCCGCATTCTCGTTTCATGGTGGCTGTGCGTGGGAGATCTTCGGGTCTGCCGGGGTCCTGTATGCCCGGTCCGTCAACCTGCGCACAGCTGCCACCCTAATTCGTTTGACGGCGAACCGTGGCAGCTCCTCACATACAGGAGTTACGCCAGATGAAACACGCCCTCAATCCGTCCAAATTCCGCGCCGCTGCACACCGTGCAATGGCTCTCGCCGCTCTACACGCCAACTCCAGCCTTGCTACTCGCCTTGCCCGTTACAACGCCCATATGGTCAAAGCTCGCGCTCTCGAAGCCGCAGGCGGTGCCCAATGAACGCCTCCCTCAGCTTCGCCTTGCCCGAAGACCTGCTCTGCGTCAGCAAAGACATCGAGAAAGGTGTTCCGGTTGATGCAATCACCTGTGCGATCAACCGCGCAGAGTCCGTACTGATGTTGCTTGAGGACCATTTCGAAAGCGAAAGCGACAGACCACGCCTAGCCAATCATGTCCTGGCCGCTGTTATTTGGGATGTCCGGGGCACCCTGGGACTGATCAAAACCCTGACCCTGCACGGTGACACCACGTCTGTTCCAATGGATCAGAAAGGCGGTGCCGTATGAGCGCTCCCACCACACTAGGCCGAGCGTCGTTTTTCAATAAAACCTCCGGCCAGGGCGTGTTTCGGGTGAACGCGGGCATTCCTATTGAGGATGCACTCGAAACGGTTTCGCTCCTCCAGCATTACGCCAATCAACTCTCCCTTGATGCCGCCATGAGCGACAAGGGCGAGCGCTACAGCTGGTGCGCGCTTTACCTCGGCGAAATGGCAAAAGCCCTGATCGATGACGTGAACGACGCGATGTTTATGCCGGGGGCCGATACATGACCCAGCGCACAAACAAACCAACAAAACGCCCCAGCTTTGCCGACGTGAAAAGTGCCGCACTCAAGGACATTGATCGCGTGCTATCTCACTGGCTGCCCAATGGCAAACGGGTCGATGGCGGCAAGGAATACACCGCCCCCAATCCGACCCGCACGGACAAACGTGCCGGGTCGCTCAAGGTCAACCTGAGCAAAGGCACCTGGGCGGATTTTGCTACCGGTGACAAAGGCGGCGACCTGATCGACCTGGTGCGCTACCTAGACGGCGGCACAGACGTCGAAGCCTGCAACAAGCTGGCGGACCTGCTGCACGTATCGGCAGGCGCCGCGCAATCGAAACCTGCACCGAACAAAAGCAAAGCGCCGGAATGGATTGCCATCCAACCAATCCCGGTCGAGGCCATGAACAAGTGCCCGACCAAGCACCGACAACACGGCGCGCCCTCTAAGGTATGGATTTATCGCGATGCGCAAGGCCAGCCCCTCATGGCGCTGTATCGGTTCGACCTGGGGCCGGACGAAGGCGGCAAGCCAAGGAAAGTCTTTGCACCGTTGACCTGGTGCCAACGCGCCGACGGCCAAATCACTCAATGGCGTTGGCAAGGTCTGGCCGATCCGCGCCCTCTTCTGCACCTGGACGAACTGTCGCAACGGCTCGATGCGCCCGTCGTGCTGTGCGAGGGCGAGAAAGCCGCCGACGCAGCCGCCGAACTGATGCCGGGCTACGTGGCGACCTGCTGGCCGAACGGTTCCAACTCCTGGCACAAGGCCGACCTGACACCGCTCAAAGGGCGGTCGGTCTTGCTGTGGCCGGACAATGACTCCAGCGGTCAGAGCTGCATGGAGGCCGTCGCAGAAAAGCTCCGTGAAATCGGCGCCGCCTCAGTGCAAGCAATCGCCCTGGACGTCTTCAAACGCAAGCCCACGCTGAAAAATGGCAAACCGACCTTTGCGAAAGGTGGTCAATGGGACGATGGTGATGATGCAGCCGACGCACTCGCCAAGGGCTGGACATCGGTCCACCTCGCCGAGCTGGAGCGCGCTGGCGAGCTGCTTGGCTCGGCAGCCGCCCCCGCTCCGGCCGGAGAAATCGAAACAAAGGCGCAGCCCAAAACCAAGCGGCCAGCCAAATCAAAAAACGACCTGCTGCCCGGTGGTTTTCGCCTGACGCCAGAAGGCGTGTTTTATTCCGGCGACGATGGCGAAGCGCGGCCTGTGTGCTCGCCCCTGGAGATCCTCGCACGTACCCGTGACGACAAGGGGCACAACTGGGGTTTGCTGGTCGAGTTCGACGACCCAGACGGCCAGAAGAAACGCTGGAACATTCCGGCCCGCACCATGACCGGCGACTTTGGCAAGGATGTACTCGGCCCTCTGGTGGATATGGGTCTACGCCTGGCCGGCAGTCGATCAGGACGCAACGCACGCAACGACCTGCAAAGCTACTTGCAGGGCTTTGACAGTGCGCAACGGGCTCGACTGGTTACCCGTCTCGGCTGGCACGGGAATGCCTTCCTATTGCCCGAACGCCAGATCGGCTCGCATGACGAACATCTGCACTTCTATGAAGCCGGTGCTCAACTTCCACCGATCAGCGAGTCCGGCACGCTGGAACAGTGGCAAGAGCAAATCGGCGCACTGTGTGTTGGCAACCATCGTTTGGCGTTCGTCGTCAGCGTGGCTTTTGCTGGACCATTGCTGAACATGCTCGGTCACGAGTCGGGCGGGTTTCACCTCTACGGTGACAGCTCCGGCGGCAAGACCACGCACCTGCAAGTCGCAGCCTCCGTCTATGGCGGGCCGCGTGTAGTGCGTTCCTGGCGCTCGACAGACAACGCCCTGGAATCCATCGCCGCCGCGCATTCGGACGGGCTCCTGGTGCTCGATGAAATCGGCATGTGTGACCCGCGCATTATCGGCGAAACGGTGTACATGCTGGGCAATGGCACCGGCAAGGCTCGCGCCAATGATCGAGGACAAGCGGGCCGACAGGTACAGGAGTGGCGCTTGCTGTTTCTCTCGACCGGAGAGAAGACGTTGGCGCAGCACATGGCCGAGGCCAACAAGGAGCTGAAAGCCGGCATGGAAGTGCGCATGCTCGCCGTGCCAGCGGACGCCAGTAAAGGCCTCGGCATGTTTGATGTATTGAGCGGCTTCGATGACGCAGCGGCCCTCTCTGACGCGCTCAAGGCTCGGGTAGCCAAATACTACGGCACGCCCCTCACCGCGTTCCTTGCGGCCCTATGCGAGCCCGGGAAAATGCACGGATGGTCCACCATCCTCCGGCGAACTCTGGAAGGCTTCGTCGCCAAAGCCCTCCCCGCATCGGCCAGTGGGCAAGCACACCGAGCCGCTGCACGCTTTGGGCTGGCCGCAGCAGCCGGAGAGCTGGCCACCGCGCTCGGTATCACTGGCTGGCCTGACGGCACCGCAACCACGGCGGCACGTGTGTGCCTGAGCGCGTGGCTGAATGAGCGTGGCGGTGCCGGAAACCTTGAAGGCGATGCGATTTTGGCCCGCTTGCGCCAGATCATCGAGCGCTTTGGGGAAAGCCGCTTCACCCGCTGGGAAACCGCCGCCGCGAAGATCGATGAGCACGGGCCACGCACCATCGACCGCCTGGGCTTTCGCAAAACACTGGAGCACGGCATGGGCGACACCATGCACACCACCCACACCTACTACGTGCTGCCCGAGGCATGGCGATCCGAGATATTTCGGGGCATGAACATCAACGCCGTGAACAAGGAGCTGCTGCACCGGGGGGTATTGGAACCTGGTAGCGATGGCAAGGCATCGAGCTTGGTCCGGTTGCCCGGCCTAGGCCCGCAACGCTGCTACATCGTGAAGACGATTCCGGGAACGGATGAGAGCGAGGCTCGGGCTGCCTGACGGCCTCCCTACTGATCGAGGTAGCGCCGGCTCATTCCCGGCCTCGCCAGCCGCTCAACCGACCCAAAATCAAATTTCAAGGAACAAGACAGATGACCGTTTTCCAAGCTAACACCGAACAATGCGAACTACTGACCGATGAGCGGGAAAGCCGAGAGGTTACAGACCTTGCCCAGCCTATTTCGGACGGCACCGAAGCAACCGGCCATTGCGAAAAGAAACAGTTGCTGCTCGACGAAATCGAAAAGCTGAAGATCAGCCGCGACAAATACCTGAGTGAAGCCGAGCAACTGTATACCGAGATGGCCCCGCTGGAAGCGCTATTGGAAGGCGATGTGGTCATGGATGCTCATCGTCAATATGAAGTCCAGAAACAATACAACGACCTGAAACGCCCTTACGACTCGCGAAATCACCATGCCAGCATTATTACCAGTCAAATTACACGACGCGAGAATCTCGCCAATCACGAGACCTTGATGGCGGGTTACACCGAAGCGATGGCTAACTGGAAAGCCGACGAGCAAGAACTCAACGAAAAGCGGAACAGTCTCAGTAGCCGTTTGGAACAGATTCGGCGGCAAGCAAACGAGGACATGGCATCAGCCCGAGAAGCCGAAACCGATGCAGCAACCGCCTATGCCCAAGCCGTGGCATGGGGTGACACGGAAGGCGAAATAAATGCCAGTGCAGACGCACAAAAGGCTGCGAAAAATCTTGCAACTGCAATCGAGCACAATCGTCGACAGCACTTGATCATGAGCGCATTGGAGCAGGAGCTCGTCACCGTTGATAAATATATAGTCGAAGCTCAAAAAGAACATAAAGCCATTGAAAGACACGCCCTGCTCCTAGCGCATACGGTGCTAGAGGAACAATGGAACACAAAAGCTGAGGAACTTTTGGATATGGGAGGCAAGCTTTGGGCTTCCTATCGGCTGATCGATCGCGATCAAGTCGTTCTTAGAAAGCTGGTGCTTCCGTTTGAGGGTGAAAAATTCGGTCACTGGAACAGTAATGATTTGGTAGAGCGCTCCTACAAGCACACCGTACAAGACGTACTCTCTTCGTAATACACCGAGCCACCTGAAACGGCCTACGCATGTAGGCTGTTTAGAACCCTCGTCAGGACTAAGATCATGATCACACAAATTGGAAGCAGCGCGAGCTGGTGCGACACCCTGAAGGCGCGTAAAGAACATTTGGGCGCCTTGCTGAAAATCGTTGATATTAAACCCGGAAAGACCACAATGGTCCAGGCACTCACCATCAAACTGATCAAGGATGAAATGAGCTACATAGAAAGCAAGTTAAAAAGGCGGCCATAATATTGAGTTTGAGTCGACAAAACGACGCAACAGATACAAACCATTAAACGACTGCCCCCGGGATAAAAAGCCGAAATAGTCGGCTTTTTATACAATTAACTTAGAATAATTTTAGTTAAAAACCAACTATCACAAGAAGCTTTTACTTCAACGCTGCAAGCTCGGGATGAAATGGATAATCATCCATTGATGCTTCGATTAAACTACGCAAATTAATATTCACCCCTCCCCCTCCAAGCTTCAGAGTACGCAGTGCAGTGAACCAATTCGCCCTTCCTGTTCCATTAAGCTTAAGACGTGAAATATCACCACCCGCCCGTGCCCAAATCTCTTGATCGGTGGGCCCTGCAGGATACAAGTCAACCATGATCTGCTCAAGGTCCCGCCAAGGCGTGGTTTGGCTTGTATTCAACGCTATCGATTTTGATCCGCCACACTCAAGCGCAACTGGGAAATTCTCCTCAACATCAGAAGCTTTGAAAATTGGGTGCTGACGCCCAGGAACGGTGCCCGCAACATGCTCTGCAATGTAGTTAAAAACATCGAACACTCGTATCAGACCGTCACCTGCAGTGCGAGCTTTGCCTTGTAGCGCCTCAAGTAACCGACTTGTAAAAACACTATTCCTAGCACCACTGAGAACAAGCGAAGTTTCACTCGATCGCGATGATGCTATTATAACGCGCCCGACTCCTGCTGCTAAATTCTGCAATGATTTTTCATCGAATCCTGGTAGCACATTTACGTCCGAAGTTCCCTTCAACACCGCCGCTCCTCCGGCGTGACAAGCATCGATAAGCACTACCAATCGCTTCGCTTTGATCTCTACTAGCGCAGCCGAAAAGTCCGCCTCCAGAAAAGTGGTGCGTTGTGGATCGTTTAGTTTGGTGTCGAACGGAATTAGCGCACTTGTTGTATTCGAGCCTTGACCAATTCTTGCACCATGCCCGGAGAAAAAAATCACAACACTGTCATCTGGCTGAACAGATGATGCAAGATCAGAAAGCGCAGTTTTTATTCCGGAAAGAGTCGCCTGGCCATCCTCCAGCAACTGAACGTTACTTGCTGGAAAGCCGCAGTAGTCATTTGACTTGAGCAATGAGGCGACGTCGCGCGCATCATTTAGCACTGCATCCGGAAGCCCACTAACCTCCTGATAATTTGCGATACCGATGACTAATGCCCGTCCTTTATCGAATGCCATATCTTAAATCCCTATAGTTTCTACCGTTTTCATCTATGACCACCAAACAGCTTATCAGCGGCGAGAAAATTCAGGTCCGCATTATCTTTATAATCCTGTAGCATCTCTCGTAAAAGATTATCAATGCGGGGAGTTCTTCCGAGGCGAACTCGGCCAATCGCATCCCGCCAACGTGAACGTCCACTACCGCTATACCCAAGATCGGAATTGTGACCCCCTGCACGTTCCCAGAGACCATCCTCATCGGGTCCCAAGGGGTAAAGGTCCGCAGCAAGCTTGATTAACAAATCCCACTTTTCTATAGCCGTCAAGTCCGACAGGCCGTACATCCACCTGTCAAAAAATCCAATTAATGATAAACAAGCACGTAATGCCGGCCGCATATCAGTCCGTCCTGATCGTAGCAACTGCATAAGGTCATCCGCAGCATTTTTCCAATGCCTTTTATCTACTAGACGCCCTATCGCTTCAGCATCTTGGGTATTTAACAACAGCGTTTGGAGCGTCGCCTTTCTTAACCAACGGCGGAACGATACTTCTTCAAAGCTCGGCAGCAATCCTACTAGCATTGCAGCTCGCGCAATTTGGCCAAAGGCAAGACGATCAAGCAGAACATCAAATTTGTGATCGGCTCGAATAGAATCACAAAGCGGTAGCTCGACAGCAGATTGGTAACCCTTGTCCGCACTCTCAATCCATCCGGAGGCAGTGGCGCGAAGCAGAACGCTGCGCGTGTTTCCTGATAATTTTGCCCAAAGCTCCGCACGTCGAGGGAAAGCGCTCAGGTCACCGAGTGGTGTATTCGCCAACCTATCAATCAATAGTGAAGAGGTCTCAAAGCCATCAAGATATTCACTCAGTATCTGATCGAAGGCTGCACGGGGATTCGCAGGACCTTCCCAAACACTTAGGTTCTGAACTAGGGCAGATGACCAAATCTCCCTTACGACTTTATTGGATACGTCAATATGGGTTAGTAGTTCTGGTTCCTCCGATACAGCATTCGTAGCAAACGAGATGAGCCGGACATCTCCGATATCTATAGCGCAACTAAGAACTTCTGAGGAAGTCGCACGTTGTAATATGACTTGAATACCTTCATTCTCGGATGCTGGCTCGATACTTACCTGAAGACGCAATGCATCGAGAAGGCTTTCGGCAGCGACTGCGGCAGCTCCGTGTAATCGATACAATCCATTGTGCGCTGCGTACGAGAGTATAGGCCGCACCTGTCCATGTTTTAACGCGAGAGGAGCGACTCGCACCAGAGAGCTTTCAAACAACTTATCTACTTCGATACATTCCCACAAAGGCTCGGTAATCGTTGGATCCGCCTCCGCCCAACGCCATAACGCAGATGGCAAAAATTCCCCACCTTCACGCGTAGCGCTGCGTAGTCCACCAA
Source organism: Pseudomonas sp. P105 (assembly GCF_032614175.1). NCBI lineage: Bacteria > Pseudomonadati > Pseudomonadota > Gammaproteobacteria > Pseudomonadales > Pseudomonadaceae > Pseudomonas > Pseudomonas sp. P105. Next base: position 993,003 of record NZ_CP126693.1, on the reverse strand, counting down.
GTATTGCGTGGCACCAGTCCTCGCAAGCCTTACCGATTCGGAGGGCGTCCGTTACCGCAGTCAGAAACTCTAAATCTTGAGTTTTTGGGAATAAATTCTTTGCCACCCATTCATTCAGAGCCCTCCACAACTTTTCAGCTTGAGCAAAGCCATTCAGTTGGAGGTTTCTCAGAGAGAGGATATCGCTAGCAGTTGCACTTTTGAGCAGAAAAATGAAGGATTCGAGAATTTTTTCTTTTCCCGCTTTGCCACGCTGTGGATCAGGGGATAAACGCTCAACTAGACGAATGGCAGCAACAGAGTTACCTATTGGAGCAGGCACTAGAATTGCAAAGCGATAAGCTTGTTCTAGAAGGGTTAGATCGCCAAAATTGGAGAATTCAGTACCAATCGAATCAGCGAATAGGCGCAGCTGCTCCCCTTCAACATCTCCAATCAGGAATCTCGACGCGAGCGATGACGAGGCATTAGTGTAATTGTGAATGAGACGGTGCCCCTGCCAACGGGCAGCAAGACTTGATGGAGTACAAACTAGTACTGGAACCAAGGACTCAATCAGATCACCGGGGCCGAAACTAATTCGAAAACTGAACTCACGTCGCATGGTCGGCCAAAGGCGTGCCCAAAGAGATGCGATGAGCTGCTCAAAACCCTCGTGACCAACGCGAACCACCGGACCCGCTGCTCGCGTAACTAGTGCAGAAGCCGTCGCGGCTAGTTCTGGCACTGACGGCACGGGCTTATCATGAAAGTCGATACTGAACGCCAGTAGATGGGCAGGGGCTACAGGCTGAGTAATCAGTTGATCGAAGACTTCTTGAAGATCTGAAATGTTGATTATTTCGTCTAGTGAGGCGATCAACACGTGTGATAATACCATTCCCGTTCGTGTTGCATTCGGGTCGCGAAAGGTCCGCGCAATTACATAACGATCGCGATAAGGAAACCCAGATACATACGGTGACCAGTCCGCACCGGGTGGCGCAGTGTCCGGAAGATCTAAGCGAGAGGTAAGCTCAGAGGCTAGCTTATTGTCTCCGCTCGCAGCCCTTAATCCGTGACCTCGTCTAACCTCACCGTACACTGCTTGCTCTAATATCACACTATTTTATCCGAAACAGTCGAGAAGTAGACTAACGGGCGCTGTAAGATCCGACGACCGCGAACCGTCTGCTCGGATCACGTACCCAAACTCTTCAGGCCCACGGCTTGCGTATTCTTTATCGCGATCATGAGCATTAAGAGGTCGCTCTAACGCCGACAAACCTAGGATTAGTGGTTGACTCCAGTTCGAACGAATAAAAGCCCCAAGCATCGGTAGTCGTTTGTTCAATGCGTCAGCTGGAGTACCTTCAAATCCGAGCTCGTCCCAACAAGTAATAAGTACGCCAAGCCGTGGTCGCTCGAGAGGTCGCTCTGATGTGGATCCGACAAACATAAACATCTGCAGTAACTCAATCATTCTCGCCTGATCAGAGATTTCGATTTCGAAATTTTCAACAGACTTTCCGCGTAGATCGACAAGCGAACGCGAAAATATATCATCGCTCACGCGCATTTGCTGTGGTCTTATCAGCAATAGCCATGCTTCCGCAGTTTGCACCCGCTCTTGCCAAGACGTTGGCACCCTACGAGCAGAAATCATCGACTTTATTTGCTCACCGCCATAATCCGGCCAGACGAGTTCAGCCATACGGCCATCACGCCCCGATACGGGCCAAACGCTATCGACATAGGTCGATGTCGCTGTGTGATCGGCTGCCCTGCCTTCATTAAGGTTTTCAAGTGCCGCCTCAAACGGCTCAAGGTTAGTTGCCGCTCCATTCATTCGAAGCAAGCCATCACCTTTCATCAGTCGCTGCAGTAGTTGCGCACCGTAGTGCGTTTTTCCAACACCGCTTTCACCAATTAGGAGAATAGAATTCCCTTTTTTATTCATGACGGCCTCGTGCCGTACATAAAGAGTGAGTCGTTGCAACTACCGACTGGTGAAGGAAGATTAATTCGGCCGCGTTGCACCTCTAGTACCCAATTTAGGAGAGCATTAAGTCCAACCCCGTTGCCTTCGCCTTCGTCGCCATCGGATACAACACTAACGGAGAACTCTACGGCCTGGGGCATGGTATCCATTACTACCTTTCGGACTGCTAGTTCCATCTCCGAAGAAATTACGACGTCCGACTTAGTCCAAACAAGCGCTATAGGACGACCTCTCCGCTCATCAGCCAATCGACGTGCAAGCAATCGCAACGCGTTACGTGCAGCCCCCATATTCTCCCCAGACAACGCCTCCCGATCCGCAACTATGAGAAAGACGTCCGCGCGATCCGCAATCCAACGCGCACCCTCACCCTCTACGGAGTCACGGTTGATTGCCCACTTTTGAAACCACTCTCCCGGTGCGTCGGCAAAGAGGTAGTCCAAAGACCGCTTGGCATGATCATCCCAGAAAGACATATGAAGTAGGCCAGGTGCACGACCGCCACGGCTGGCAGTGTGTGGCGGAAATGTTGGCGGCTGTCCAGGTTTCCATCGAAGCGAGCCCGAAACTGCCTCCCACCCGGAGATTGAGTAAGATCCCGCAAATTGACGATTGACGATTTGGATACCACGCCCTAACAGCAGATACCAAGCACCCAATAATGTAGTCTTACCAGCATTTTGCGAACCGGCAATTCCAATAACAAAAGGGCGAGCACGACCGGAGATGAAGCCGAGATCCGCTAATCCGAGCGCACTGCCCGACCAAGGCATGAGAACTTCGTCCGTCTGTTCAGACTCCGTAACTTTCGTTGCGGCCAAGCCCCTCCACACAGGGCACTGCAAAAGGTCCGTGTGACCAAGATCGCAGCCCGTATCGGGCACAAAACATGTTCCTCGTTTGCATTCGTCCATGTGTTTAAGCCTTCCGCTGCCGTCGTGGAGTCTTAACCCCATCGGTCGCAGCACGGGCAGCCTGCATCTCTCGGAAAATCCAAGTCGCCCACTCAGGTAATGTGACTTGAGCATCACCTGGTATACCAGTCAGACGCTGAAATTCAGATTCTGCTTGGGCATTCAAAAAACCGGGATGGGCAATTAAAGCCATTACTGGTCCTCGACCAATCGGCGGAGCTATCAAATCAGATCCTGCGCTACGAAGCGTGGCCAAGCTGCCGTCAGATTGCGCTTCACTGACCAGATCATAGATTGAAAATCTTCTATCTTGGTCTACTGAGGGAAGCAGAAGTACTGCTTCGAACAAAAATGCTGAAACACTAGCAGGAGAAAATGTTGGAACCTGCTGATGAAGGTCGAATGCCATTTGGGCTGCTGCGGCTGCCGGAGTTAAAGCACGGTAGCTGACACGCGCACTTGGTGAGAATAGGGCCTCCTTCCACCAAAGTAGGTTGGTACGACGTTGGAGTCCTGTCGTCGCCGTACTCATCGCGGTCAATGCTGAACCGACGTACTCTGTAACACTAGCTACTAGGGCATGGAAAGGAGCGGACAGGTCCGCCTGCTCTACGGCCGTTTTACTGGCCACGGCATCGATCATATCCGCCACAGCACTCGACGAACGATCACCAAACTCCGTAACCCAATTCTGTGGCGATTGATGCAGCCAATGGGGGTTGCCACCCGTTGCGACGTTTCCTTGCTGCGGATCGTGATAATGGGGACCCGCTGTTGCTCTCATTGCCTTTTTAAAATTCTCGCGATTAACACGGGCTGTAGTAATTTTGGGTGCCGGAAGTTCAGGAAAATCTAACGACATGGCTTGAACCGTGATCGATGACGGCGTGGCCCATTCGGCCTCTGCTCGGACATCTACACGCTTCTCAATAGCGACCACTACATCAATCCAGACCTGCTGTTCATCCCCTGTCTGCATGAACGGTAGAGCGTTACGTGCAGAGTTAACGAACGCAACACCTATTCGCTCGTCCTCGCTCGCGGCCCTTGTGAGGGCATCAAGCAGAATCGCTCTGACAACAGCTATTGGTGTCCCAGAGAAGGTATTAACGTATGTCGCCCAGCGCTTCCTAAGAGCCTCAAGTGTCTCTAGGACCACCGGATCGTCAACAGGAGCCTGTGGATCAAAAGCAATCAACGCATAAGCAGCAGCTTTTGAAGGAGTCTTCTTCAACAAAGCTGCTAGATCGACCGCCGTAGCTTGGAGCTTTTCAAGCTTAGTGTCATCTCCACCAACATCAATTAAGCCAACGCTTAAAAATCGGACAAGGACGTCTTCATTCATCTGCAATCCCCATATCCCTTTGGCTGACGTGCTCCCTGGCATTGGTAGCACATTGATATTTGGTTGAGTTTATATCAGCTTTGTTAGACATCGTCTTTAACATAGTCGCTGGGCATCGGCGGGGCTAGTGGATGCGGGTACCACCGGGACACGAAAGCTGGCCGGGCTCCCCCTTTACAGGCGATACCTTCCGCGACAGAGTCCAGCCCCACCGCTTTAACTACTGCATCCACAGAAGTGGGCAGCATTCCCTACAGACGCAGGCGGGAGTACGAGGAGAGCACCTTTTATCTTATTGGCCTACTTTTAGGCCTCTGAAGCGTTACACCAAATGGCTTAGTAACATTCCATAGAATGATGCTCAACGGCAGTGTTACGCAGATAATATTCAATAAATACAAGTAGTTATCGACAACCGTTACACTAGTAACATGCGTAACACTGCTTTCAGCTGGATGCGTATCCCCGCTCCCCGGAAGCATAAATGCCACCAGCGAACTTCAGGGGCAGCTCCAAACGTTTGCCGGGGACCCTGGGCAATTCGGATGGGTACGGGGCAAAGAACCCGCAGCATCTTGTTAGCGACTGAGTTTTCTACGTCGGTTGACAGGGTGACGTGGTTGACACCATCCCCAAGGTTGACCGGGTTCAACCGTTCGCTATCAACAACACAATGGCTCACCTTTAACGTTGCGGTAACGATCCCCTTTTTTCGTCAGGATCCTTTCAATTTCAACGTTGAAATTTCAGTAAGCTGCAATCTCTGTCGCTACCAAGATCCCGCGGGTTTCCGACCCCGTACCATCGTAAAAGTCTCAGGGTCCCCGGCGAGTTTCATTGCCCCCCTTCGTCTACAATGAGAAGCGCTTCAGGCACCTACCTCACAGAATGGAATCAACATGAGCAGAACGAGAGACATCATTAGGGAAATTGGAGAGATACGTCAGCGAAGACAATTTGGCTCGGCGATGATGGAGCTATCCATGCGGTTATTGGATCTCGAGCAAGCTTTTGAAAATCACAGGGATCAGGAGGGCGAGCTTGTCCGGTATTTTCCGGTAGCGCTGATTGCATGTGTTGAGGGCTATTTCCGGATGGCTATCAAGGATCTTATTGATTCTGGCGACCCATATCTTAGTAACGCAGAAAAGCCAGCTTCCGCTACTAAATTGGACTTCTCACTACTCAGAGCCATCCACGGGAAGACCATCACTGTGGGTGAGCTTGTGGCGCATGGAGTTCAGCTAAGTCGTTTCGAACATATCAATGCAGCGCTAACCAACATACTAGACACCGATTTTTTGAAAGGCCTTGAGACCGTCACTGATCGCTGGGCACACGAGGTCATGGGTCAGCCGGTAGCCCCAATACTCGACAATCCAGATGGTGTATTTGCGGACGTATCGAGAACGTTCGAGCTTAGGCACATCATCTGCCATGAAATACCGTCTGCGTATGAGATTAAGGTTGAGGAAGTAGCCCGTTGCTTTGAAAGCTGCGTGACATTCTTGAAAGCCTCTGATGAATTCATCTCAGAAACGCTTTACCCAGGATCGCCACTAACCCAAACCGACATGAACATCGCAGCCGGTGAGGCCTTGGAGGCAACGAAAAGCGAGCTGGACGTAGTCGCCAATAAACTGATGGCGCGCTTAGACGAAGGGGAAATTGTGGCCTTCAAAAAGTCTCAAGACCACTGGCATCAGTATTGTGAAGCCTGGGCGGACTTCGTTGCAGGAGAACGCGCCGAAGGAGGGACAATATGGCCATTGATCTACGCCGACGCTGCAAAAGCCACCGTCGAGATGAGGATTCATGAAGTACGTGGGTATAGACGACTTAGCGATAGCCCGTCTGAGAGCAACGACTGAGAACCCTAAAGCCACAAGAAGGGAACCCGGGCGTGATGAGTACATGCAGCTAGCCATCTGAGAGCGCTTACCAAGCGGCTATACGAAGAAAACAGCAGTCAGAAACAGGTGGCGTGTATGCCTAGGTGTATGCCCGCACAAACAATGTAAAATTAAACCCTTTAAAAACAATATTTTATTCCACCAGTTCAAATGACTGTGTACCACCAAGTACTAAAAACGGCTTATCGAAAGATAAGCCGTTTTTTTATGCCTCGATAAAAGCCGTCCCTCAAGTCCGCGCTGATTTGCGCCCGACGCCTCGCATCGCTACAGTCGATCCCTATCCCCTGGCCCACGGATGGAGCGACACATGCTTGCAGATCTGAAACCAAATCTTCATCGCCTGTCAGCCGTTTCGCTGCTGGCTGTAGCCCTGGCACTCGTTGCCTGTAAGGCCCCGCCCTCCTCCACAACCCCAGTATTGCCTGTCGCACCGGAGATCGCCTCCGGCTATCGCACCGACTTGCAGACCCGCCACGCCGACAAGCACATGGCCGCAGCGGCCAACCCGCTGGCGGCCGAAGCCGGGCGGCAGATGTTGCGGCGCGGCGGCTCGGCCATCGACGCGGCGATTGCCATGCAGGCGGTGCTGACCCTCGTGGAGCCGCAGTCCTCCGGGATCGGTGGCGGTGCATTCATCGTGTTGTGGGACGGCAAGGCAGTACGTACTTACGACGGTCGCGAAACGGCACCGGCCGGCGCCACCGAGAGACTTTTCCTGCAAGCAGATGGCAAACCCATGCCGTTTACCGCCGCGCAGATAGGCGGCCGTTCCGTGGGCACTCCGGGCGTGTTGCGGGCACTGGAACTGGCCCATCGCAAACATGGCCGACTTGAATGGGCCACGCTGTTCGAGCCGGCCATCGCATTGGCCGAACAGGGTTTTGCGATCTCGCCCAGGTTGCACTCGATGATTGCGTCCGACGCATCCTTGCCGGGGTCGCCGGACATGGCCGCCTATTTCCTGAACGCCGACGGCAGCCCGAAGGCGGTCGGCACGCTGCTGAAAAATCCCGCTTTGGCCGACGTGCTCAAGCGCATCGCCCGCGAAGGTCCCGACGCCTTGTACAAAGGGCCGATTGCCGAAGAAATCGTCGCCAAGGTGCAGAAGCATGCCAACCCCGGCAGCCTGTCATTGAATGACCTCCAGGGCTACGCCGCCCGGGAGCGTGCGCCGCTTTGTACTGACTACAAGCGCTGGCAAGTCTGTGGCATGGCGCCCCCGTCTTCGGGCGGGATCGCCGTGGCGCAGATCCTCGGGACCTTGCAGGCATTGGAACAGCGCGACCGCCGCACGGCCCTCGCGCCCATGAAACCCGTCAAGACCGATAAACCCGCCGGCATTGAGCCGACGCCCGAAGCAGTGCACCTGATCGCCGAAGCCGAGCGCCTGACCTACGCTGACCGCGCCCTGTATGTCGCTGACTCGGCCTTCGTCCCCGTACCGGTCAAAGGCCTGGTCGATCCCGGTTATCTGGCCAGCCGCGCGAGCCTGATCGGTCCACGCAGCATGGGCATCGCCAAACCCGGCACACCACCGGGCGTCCAGGTGGCATACGCCCCGGACCGTTCGCCCCTGCGCATCTCTACCTCGCAAGTGGTGGCAGTGGATGACCAGGGTGGCGCCGTGTCGATGACCACCACGGTGGAGTCAGCGTTCGGCTCACACCTGATGGTCCGGGGTTTCATGCTCAACAACCAGATGACCGACTTCTCGTTCATCCCCGAAGAAAATGGGCAAAAGGTCGCCAACCGCGTCGAACCCGGCAAACGCCCCCGCTCGTCCATGGCGCCGACCCTGATCTTCGATCGCCAGAGCGGTGAACTGCTGGCCGCTGTTGGCTCACCGGGAGGCTCCCAAATCATCGAATACGTCGCCAAGTCAGTGATCGGCCTGCTGGACTGGGACCTGGACGCGCAAGCCGCCATCAATCTTCCCAACTTCGGCAGCCGCAACGGCCCCACCGAACTGGAACAAGGTCAGTTCAGCCCGACGCTGATCCAGGCGTTGAAAAACAAAGGCCATGCCGTGAGTGAAATCGACATGACCAGCGGGACCCAGGCAATCGTCCGAGTCCGTGATGCCCAGGGCAGAACCTCACTGGCCGGTGGGGCGGACCCGCGGCGTGAGGGGCAGGCGCTGGGGGATTGAGCGTCGCGGCCATCCGACCGGTCTGGAAAGTCGCGTCACTGGCCATCGCAGGCAGGTTCTCTCCCCCTGGAGGTCAAGCCTTCGGAGGATCGCTCTGCGGTTGGTAAATCAGCAGATCGGCGGGCTGACATTGCAGATGGCTGCAAATGGCTTCGAGGGTAGCCAGGCGAATACCCTTGACCTTTCCTTGTTTCAACAAGGAAAGGTTGGCTTCCGTAATGCCTATCGCGGCGGCAAGGTCCTTGGATTTAACCTTGCGCGTCGCCAGCATCACATCAAGTTGAATAACGATAGGCATAGGGATCTCAAACGAAAGTTCGGTTTTCAGAATCGACTTCACTGGCCCGGGACAATATCCGGGCAATGATTGCAATGCAGGCTGCAAGAAACAACGCGACAAACGACGGGGCGGTAACGCTGAGGGTAAGCAGACGCTGACCGACCGGTGCGTTGATCGTCACCAGCAGGCTGAGAAACGGCTCACACAGGAAATCCAGCAGCACCCACAGCGCCACAGCGCGACCTACCTTCCCCAGGCAAACGGCTGCTTCGCTGGAAAAATACTCGCCTTGGGCATATCGCTGGAACAACTGCCGCAAATGGCCCAGCCCGAACGCCAGGGCCAGCAGCGGTATGCTCGACAACAGCATTGCGCCAAGGCATTGCCAGCCAGTCAAGCGCATAGCCTCTGCTGACAAGCTCGACAGCTGTCGCTCGGTCAGGGCAAAGCCCAGACCGTATTCTGAAGCAACGTCAGGAAACAGCCAGACCCCGGCGTTGAGGACCATCATCGTGATAATGAAGACAAGTGTGATGACAGCCATGCGCTGGCTGTACAGGGCGAGACGATTCGAGGACATGGAAGGCTCCACAGAACAAAGGAAGCGCAAACCATAGCGATGAAATTATCGCAGAACAATAATTAATATGTAAAAAACGATAACATCAAACTCAAGTCGACAACTGATTGGCAAACTGGCTCACGGCATCGACCACCTTCTTCGCGCCATCCTGAATCTCGACGATCACCGTCCCCGCCTCCGCTGCCAGGGCCAGACCCTGTTCGGCCTGATGCTGGCCGTCGGTCATCAGTGCCACGGCGTTGCGGGCCATGTCCTGGTTCTGGCGAACCACGCCGACGATCTCATCAGTGGCCTGACTGGTACGCGACGCCAGTTGCCGCACTTCATCGGCCACCACCGCAAAGCCCCGGCCCTGCTCACCCGCCCGGGCGGCTTCGATGGCCGCGTTGAGCGCCAGCAGGTTGGTCTGTTCGGCAATGCCGCTGATGGTCTTGACGATGGTGCCGATCACCAGGGATTGCTCATTCAGGGCCTCGATGCCTTCGCCGGCGGTTTGCATGTGCCGGGCCAGGTCACGCATCACGCCCACGGCCTGGGTCACCACGGTGGTGCCGCGCTGGGCGCTGTTGTCGGTTTGCAACGAGGTGCTGTAGGCAATGCCGGCCGCCTCGGAGACAGCTTTTTCCTGGTTGACCTGATCAGTGATGTTCGTGGCGAACTTGACCACTTTGTACAGTCGCTCGTTGGCATCAAGCACCGGGTTGTAAGAGGCTTCCAGCCAGACTTCACGGCCGTTGCTGTCCAAGCGTTTGAAGCGACCGGCCACGAACTCGCCGCTATTGAGACGCTGCCAGAACTGCTGGTAGGTGGCGCTGTTGTACTCCTCCGGTTCGCAAAACATGCGGTGATGCTTGCCCTTGATCTGCGCCAGGCTGTATCCCATGGCATTGAGGAAGCGATCATTGGCTGACAGTACGTGACCGCCCAGGTCGAACTCGATCACCGCCGTTGAACGCACCAGCGCACCAATGAGGTTTTCATGTTCACGCGACGCCTCGATGGTACGGGTCAGGTCGCTGGAATACATCGAGAAATAGCGGATTCGGCCATCAGCCGCCCGAACCGGTTGGAGAATCGAACGCAACCAGGCTTCCTTACCGTTGCCCCGGAGCAGCCGTACGGCGCCGGAGAAATGCTCGCCTCTAGTCAGCGCCGTCTTGAAACGCAACTGGAACTCATTGGATTTCAGGTAAGCCGGCACCAGCTCTTCGACAGACCGGCCGATGAGGTCCTGGGACTTGTAGTGCATTTCGTCGAGAAAATTCTGATTGACCGTCTGCACCCGCCCTTCGGCATCCAGAGTGAGGGCCAGCATCTCGCGGTCCAAACTCTCCTTCACCTGCACAAGGCTGGACAGTTCCTGGCGAAGAGCCGAAAGCTCCTGCTTCAAGCGTTTATTGAACATGGCATGCTCCGAGAGCAGGAGAGTTAGGTGGCCTGTTCTCTTGCCATCGGCTCGCCGATTTTTTTCTAAAGAGCGCCCCGGGCCGCTTCTGAAAATAATCCTGCGCGCTCGCGAACCCCGATTAGCCTCCCATGGTCACTGGAATGCTCCAGTGTTGGCGCCTGACGCCAAGACCCTGCCGCACCCAATACCCATAACCATAAAAATCGAGGTAATTGCCGTGACCACCGACATACAAGACAGCCGTTCCGCCCGCTTCGCCTTGCGCTGTTCCAGTTTTGCCGAGCGCTGGTTCCCTGACTCCTGGGTATTTGCCGCCCTGGCAGTATTGGTAGTCGCGGTGGCGACACTGTTCATCGGCGCCAAACCCACGGCCGCTGCCATGGCGTTCGGCGATGGCTTCTGGAGCCTGATACCGTTCACCATGCAGATGGCCTTCGTGGTGATCGGCGGTTACGTGGTCGCCAGCTCGCCGCCCGCCGTCAAACTGATCGATCGCCTGGCACGCATCCCGAAAAACGGTCGCTCCGCGGTGGCCTGGGTCGCATTGATCTCCATGGTCGCGTCGCTGCTCAACTGGGGGCTTTCCCTGGTATTTGGCGGTTTATTGGTACGTGCCCTGGCCCGTCGCACCGATCTGAAAATGGACTACCGCGCCGCGGGCGCCGCCGCTTACTTGGGCCTGGGCGCGGTTTGGGCACTGGGTTTGTCTTCCTCGGCGGCGCAATTGCAGGCCAACCCGGCCAGCCTGCCACCGTCGATCCTGTCGATCACCGGGGTCATTCCGTTCACCCAGACCATTTTTCTCTGGCAATCGGGAGTGATGTTGCTGGCGTTGATCGTGATCTCGCTGATCGTGGCCTATGCCACCGCTCCCGGCCCGAACAGTGCCCGTGACGCCGCCGCCTGCGGGATTGATCCCAGCTTCAGCATGCCGGCATTGCAGCCTCGCACCCGCCCGGGAGAATGGCTGGAACATAGCCCGCTGCTGACCATTGCCCTGGCGCTACTGGCCGCCGGCTGGCTGTTCCACGAGTTCTCGACCAAACCTGCGATAAGCGCCATCTCCGGGCTCAACACCTATAACTTCCTGTTCCTGATGCTTGGCGCGTTGCTGCACTGGCGGCCGCGCAGCTTTCTCGATGCCGTGGCGCGCGCGGTGCCGACCACCACCGGCGTGCTGATCCAGTTTCCGCTGTACGGCTCGATTGCCGCGCTGCTGACCACGGTCAAGGGTAGCGACGCCCAGACGCTCGCCCATCACATATCCACCTTTTTCGTACAGATCGCATCCCACGATACCTACGCCGTGTTGATGGGCGCCTACTCGGCGGTGCTGGGCTTTTTCATTCCTTCGGGAGGCGGCAAATGGATCATCGAAGCCCCCTATGTCATGCAGGTGGCCAATGATCTGAACTATCACCTGGGGTGGGCGGTGCAGATCTATAACGCCGCCGAAGCGCTGCCAAACCTGATCAATCCGTTCTACATGCTGCCGCTGCTGGGAGTGTTGGGGCTCAAGGCCCGGGACCTGATCGGTTTCTCCTTCGTGCAATTACTGGTTCACACGCCATTGGTGCTGGTGCTGCTGTGGGCGCTGGGGACGACATTGTCTTATCTGCCGCCCGTGATGCCATAAAGCCATAAAAAAGGGCCGATATTTTCGTCGGCCCACTTTTTCTTCGCTCCGGTCTGTTTCAGTATGGCTACACCCTGTTCGAGGGGTCCACACGCTGAAAAGGATCTGAGCATGTCCAAACTCGCCGTACTTTCTCTTGCTACCCTGGCCTTCAGTGCCGCCGCCCATGCCGACATCGATGTTCAGTTGGGCAGTACCGAACGCGTCACCCGTCTCTTCGCCTACCCCAACAACTGCAACGTCATTTGTTTTCGCAACTGGACGCTGGAGCAGACCGTTGAGCATTACCTGACCCAAAGCGTGCAGCGTGACGGCTACAGCGCGGCCAAGGTCAGCGTCAAAAGCGACAACGATAAGGTCTACGCCAGTATTAGCGGCGTGCCGCAAGACTACGGCAAACCGTTGACTGCGCTGCTGGATGCCGGTGACCTGGCATACAAGGGCGCCACCAAACTCAACAGCGATAACAAATGGGCCTACGACTGGTACCTGTTCCTGCCGCTGGGCATGGCCCTGGAGAACCGCAAGAGCATTGAGTTGCTGCACTTCCCGCCGGATTACTCCCTGACCCAGGCGCAGGACTACCTGGAATCGGCCACCACCGATCGCTGGGCCACGCTGCTGACCGCCAACGGCATCGCCGCCGAACAGACCCCGGCCTTCCAGACCATTGTCGACATCGCACCGATTGCGGCGCCATCCAATGCCGGCCAGGCGCTGGGCGGGGTCTACGACTATTTCAATGACTACCAGACCACCATGGTCAAGCAAGTCAGCCAGAACGCCAGCGGCGACGCCCTGCCGATGGTGGCCTTCGGTGCTCCCGTGCGGAACTGGATCAAGACACAGTACGGCCAGACCGTGGACGTGCTGGGTCTGGCGACCATTACGCCGACTGCGGGTGTCAAGGTTCCGGTCCTGGGCTCCAACCACCCGAGCTACATCTGGTATGCCGCCGACCCTGACAGCTACAACGGTGATCAGGCCAAGGCGGATGCGGCAGGTTTGAAAGTCATGGGGCAGGACCTCAGCGCTGCATGCTGGCAAGCCGGCATGGGCAGCAAACCGGGCACCGATCCGAGTGCGCAATTGAATCAATGCACACAGACCTGGCAGGTCACGCAAAAGGAAGAAACCTGTGAGCTGTTCTATACCTCGATCCGCAAGCTGTCTGCGGACGAAGCGGCGAAAAAATGCGCGGAGCCGGCAATCAAATCACAACTTCCACAATTGAAAGTCCCCATGCCAGCGCTGCCTGACGCGGTGTAAACCCCAAGGACTTTCCTGCGTAAGCCTGGGCTCACGCGGGAAAGCGCCTTTGGCTCCTGTCAGAGTCGACAGTAGATGTCGTTTCAAGGTTGCGCGAAGCTAGGCAGGTTTCAATGATCGCTGGCAGGATCGCCAGCGCCAGAAGGCCGAGCGTCCTACGCGACAGGGACCGTCATGACCACCTTCCTTGCAGACAGCGCATCCTCACCGAACGGGGACGGCATCTACCCCGAGAAACAACTCAGCACGCGCATGGGTTATCCATCCAGGCGCGATTTCGAAGTGCGCCAGACGACTAACGGCCGCGGCAATGGCATCGTCGCCCGCAAGCGGTTTGCGCCGTTGGAAAGGATGTGCAGGGTATCGGGACTGATCGTCAGCCGACGACGCCTGCATACACTGCAGATCCTGCCGGACATCCACATGTATGACCCGCGCTTCGCCGGATTGCTGCAGCACTCCTGCAGCCCGAACGTTTTCCTGGACATGAGCGAACTGTGGTTATGGGCGTTGACCATCATCGAGGAAGGTGACTGCCTGACGATGGATTACGCCAGTACCGAGCAGAAATTGTATCGACAGTTCGCCTGCCGGTGCGGTTCGTCCAACTGTCATGGCTGGATCACAGGCTATGACGAACCGCCCAACGAGCGAGGGATGAAATTTCTACGGCACTGGCGTCGCCGCTGTCATCGCGACTGAATGAGCCGAATCAGGGCGCGCCGACCGGACGTAGCCGATACTGCGGCGGCAACTGCTCGAAACCGCTGATCGTCGTGTCCAGGCTTTTCCAGCGGCCGTCCTTGATCCCGTAGATGCAGCCGTGAATCGACAGTTTCTGCCCGCGATGCCAAGCGTTCTGCACAATGCTGGTGTGGCCGACATTGGCCACCTGCTGGATCACATTGAGCTCGCACAAGCGATCCACGCGCTCTTCTTCGGTCGGCAATTGGGCCAACGTTTCGCGATGCTCGTAGTACAGGTCGCGAATCGAACGCAGCCAGCCGTCGATCAGACCCAGTTGACGATCCTGCATCGAGGCACGCACGCCGCCACAGCCGTAATGCCCGGTGACCAGGATATGTTTGACCTTGAGCACGTCCACCGCGTACTGGATCACCGACAGGCAGTTGAGGTCGGTGTGCAGCACCACGTTGGCCACGTTACGGTGCACAAACAGATCGCCGGGCAGCATGCCGACGATCTCGTTGGCCGGCACCCGCGCATCGGAACAGCCGATCCACAGATACTCAGGGGTTTGCTGACGGGCCAGCTTGGAAAAGAAATCAGGATCTTCCTGCTTGATCGCATCGGCCCAGCGCGCGTTGTTATCAATCAGATCTTGTAATTCGTTCATGCTATCTAGCCCTCGAGAATAGTGCGCAACTTTGACAGACGACCGCCCGTCGAGGTCACGTCCAGAATGCCGTTGGAATTCTCGCCACGGCTGTGGGTCCACCCAGTAAGCCCCACAGTATGAGGAATTGCCATGAATGATTCACGACGTCCTTTCGACGCGGTCCAGCCGGAACCCATCGACGATAACGAAGACCGCATGGGCTCGATGCATGAACTGGAATTCGACGAACAAGAGCCCAGTGCGAAAATCGGCGACGAACTGCCGGAAAATGAACGCGAACAGTTGATGCCGCGTGAACGCGTGCGTGAAGCCGGGCTGACAGGGGCTTCAACGGATGATCACGAACCCACCGACGACGACATGAGCCCGGAAACACTGATCCGCGAAGACGGTGCCCGGGACGCCCATGAAGCCGGTGACGACAAACGGGCGGACTGGGACCTGAGCGTAGTGGATGAAAATGACATTGGCGGGGGTGACGGGCTCGACGAAGCGGAAATGGCCGATATCGATCCGTTGGATGGCAAGCGGTAAGTGTCGATAGAGCTGACGCCATCGCGAGCAGGCTCGCTCCCACAGGTTCTGCGTCATAACCCAATGTCTTGAGCGATGCAGATCCAATGTGGGAGCGAGCCTGCTCGCGATAGCGGTGGATCAGTTTGCACTGGGGTTGAATGTGCCGCCGTCATCGCGAGCAAGCTCGCTCCCACAGGGTTTTGTGTTCGAGCGCAAATTTGATGCACATCGCCAAGCTCTCTGTGGGAGCGAGCTTGCTCGCGATGACGGCGTTGCGGTTAACCTCGATGTGGCAAGTTCAGTCCACCAAGGTACACGCCATGACCACCGCATCTTCGCGTCCGCCCACCGCAGGGTAGTAATCGCGGCGACGGCCGACTTCATTGAAGCCATAGCGCTCATACAGCCGGAACGCTGTGCGGTTGCTGTCACGCACTTCCAGGAAGCACTCCCGAGCCTCGGCCTTGTAGGCAATGGACATAAGATGCTCCAGCAGCCGTAAACCCAAGCCGCGCCCCTGGTTTTCCGGTTTGACGGTGATGTTGAGCAAGTGCGCTTCATCCAGGATGATCTGCACCACGCCGTGGCCCACTTGCTGCTGGCCTTCGAACATCAGCCAGATCTGGTACTTGCCCAGCCCGTCGAGAAAGATCCCTCGGGTCCAGGGGTGGCTGTAGGCCGCATATTCGATTTTCAGCACAGCGTCGAGGTCCGCCTCGGTCATCGGGCGGAACGATACAGCGTCACTCATTCGATTCTTTCCAACGCGCCATCAGCCGGCGCATGGCTTGCCAGACATCAGCCTTGCGCTGTGGCGTCTCCATTAACAATTCCAGGCCGGGCAACGCCCAGGCCGAGCCCAGGCCTTCGACCTGCAGTTCGCGATTGAACGCTTGAGCATCCACCTCACCAGCAAATTTCACCGCCGGCAGGCCGATCAGCCAAAGGCACACGCAGGGCTCATCCTCAAGCCGCGCCGAGACAAAACCCTGGACAAAATCCCGCGCCGCTTCTGGTCCCTGGTCCATGGTCCCGCGTGACAGCAACGGCCAGCGCACTGGCTCGCCAATGATCTGTGGGCTGTCCGGCAGACCGGCGGCGCGCAGCATGTCCTTGAGTAGCAGATACGCCGGATCGCGGCTTTGAAACGGTTCGCCCGTGGGCAGTTCCACCAGTAGCAGGCAACGTCCTGCCCGTAGCAGTTGCAGCGCGAAACGCGGCGGTGCGACGTAAGGGGTCTTGACCGGGGCCGGGGTCTCATCGGCGGCCTCTACCGGTTTGGCGTTGGTGCGGGTCGAAGCCAGGCTCGGGCGCGGAACCTCGATCTTCGGCCGTTCGACCACAGGCGCCACCGGCTCGGCCACCGTCTTGGCCACGGGCGCGCTCACGACCGGCTCGATATCCAGCGGCTCGGGCGTTTCCAGCAGCTCGGGCCGCGACGGGGCGGCAAACGGCAATTCGGTACGCGGCAGCCAGTTGACCACCTGCATGGCGGTCAGATAGGCGCGGCGGCGGGACTCGATAAGCAAGGGTCGGCCACTTGTGGATAACTGAAAGTGGAAGGGATTCTACCGCCCTTCGAGAGAGATCGCTTCCCTGTTGAATCAATAGTTGAGCGATTCAACCGACAGTCCGTCTCAGGGGTGAATCGCAACCGGCCTGATGCAGTACAATCGCCCCTTTTAATTGCCAACCCGACGGCCATTGCGATGATCGAACCCAAGCGCGTCTTGCGCGCCCTCGCTGAACACTGGGCATTGCTGGAACCTTTGTGCGAGCACTTCGACCAGGGCACCCTGAGCCTCAACGAATTGCGTTCACAATTGGCCGCCCAACAACTGGACAGCACGCCCCAGGACATCACCAACCTGCTGGACGTGTGGATCCGCCTGGACATCCTCGTACCGGTGGCGAAAAGCCCGAACCGTTTCGAGCTCAACGCCCAGATCCATGACTTCCTCGCCTACCTGCGCCGCGAACACCGCCTCGGCCTGTGCCTGGAAATCGAAGCCTACCTGCGCCACCTCGAGCGCCTGGCCGGTTATATCCAGGACGCGTTCGACATTCGCGACGGCAACGATCTGGCCCGCCAGTTGCGTCTGCTGGACATGCGCGTGCGCGACGTACTCAAGAAACTCGCCAACGACGAACAGGCCCTGGTAGCGGTGGCCGAACGGGCCAAGACCAGCGACCGGCAGATTCCGTTGCGCCAGCGCTACGCCGAAGTACTGGCGACCTGGGATGAATACGTCGAACCGATGATCCAGTTGGTGAACGCCGACGGCGCGTTCGAGCAAGGCGTGCGCAAGGTCGAGAATGTGTTGTTGCGCATGCTCACCGAACAGCAGCGCCTCGGCCATCTGGTGGACGACGACATGCTGCTGCGCACCCACGCGCGCATCCTCGAGATGCAGACCAGCGCCCAGTTGACCCTGCGCCATGCCCGCGAATTGCTCCTGCCGCTACGCGAAGAGGCTCGTCGTCACAATGCGGTGACCCGTGGCGCCGCCCTGGCCCTGGCCGCCATTCGGCGCAAAGGCCTCGATGCCGTGCCCCAAGCCGCCATGCCGCTGTTCACCCGTCCGCAAAGCACCTTCCTGGGCAGCGCCAGTCAGGTCGAAGCCTACGTGTACGCCCTGGCCCGTTTCGAACCGAAACCGGCGCGCTTCCCCAAGTCCCACAAGACCCACAAGGGCGGCGAGGCTCCTCGCGCGCCACGCACCGTACGCGAGATGGTCGAGCGTTGCGAAGACGCGCTGCCAATGCCGGACCTGATGACCTGGTTGCTGGAGCAGGAGCCGGACGGCGCCACCGACGAATTGCTGTACTGGTTCTCGCGTCTGTCGCGGGAAAAACGTTTCAAGCGCGAGCGTCTGGAACGCCGCGACTACCACACTCACGAGCATCAGGTCAGCCTGCGCTCCTTCGCCCTGCTCTCGGCCCGCGACACCGCCGCCGAGGATTCTGCGAGCATCCCCCATGCATCTTGATCTATCCGAACTGTCCCAACTGGCGCCGATTTTTCGCGAGCTGTTCAAGGGTTACCACGTCAGCCGCCGCGACCCGGAGCTGTACGCGCAACTGTCGAACTTCCAGGACCAGTACCGCACGCTGTTCAAGGCCCTGGGTTTCGAACTGGTGTGCGACACCCGTGGTTTCTACTACTTCGTGCCGGACCTCGCCGCCGCTGCGGTGAACAAGACCGCCCAACGCCTGGCGCTGTTCACCTTCATCCTCGTCGAGCACCTGGCCGACCAGGGCCGCGACCCGATTGCCGTGCTCGACGGTGGTAGCCTGGGCCGCGATGAGCTGCCCTCGCTTCTGGAAAAGTACCGCGACCTGTTCCTTCAGGCCGAAGTGCAGACCCAGGAAGAGCTGGAAGAAAAAATCATGCGCCGCATGACCCAACTGGGTTTTGCCGGCGAAGAGAACGGTGTCTACCGCTTCCTGCCACCGATGCACCGTTTCCTCGACGTCTGCCTGTCGGTCCAGCAGGACCGCGACCTGGCCGCCAGCCTGCACAGCGTGCTGCCGTTGCCTGCACCGGTACTGATCGACGAAGACAGCGACGAAAAGTTGCTGCAAACCGATGATCCGCTGGATCTGAGCGAATTCGAAGGTGAAAGCGAAGAAGACGCACTGGCCCGTGCCATTGCCGAAGAACAGGAGACCGACGCATGAGCAAGGAACGCTACGGCATCCGCCGCTTTGCCCTTTTGAACACCGCCGGCTACAGCCTGGGCCTGTTCCCGCTGGAAGAACCGCTGTCGGTGTACGGCGCAAACAACCTCGGTAAATCCGCGTCGATCAACGCCTTGCAGTTCCCGATCCTGGCGCGCATGTCGGACATGAGTTTCGGCAAGTACAGCCTGGAGCAATCCCGGCGTTTCTACTTTGCCTCGGACACCAGCTACATCCTGGTGGAAGTCGCCCTGCCCCACGGCCCGCACGTGATCGGTGTGGTCGGTCGCGGCCCCGGCGGCGGTTTCGGCCACCAGTTCTTTGCCTACGCCGGCAAGCTGGACCTGGCCCATTATCAGAAAGACGACACCTGCCTGCGTCAGAAAGAGCTGTTCACCAACCTGGAGCGCGAAGGCCTCAAAGCCTACGAACTCAAGCCTGATGAACTGCGACGCCTGCTGGTGGGCGGTCATACCTCGATTCCGCTGGACCTGACGCTGATCCCGCTGCGCTCCACCAGCGAGCAAAGCCTCAAGACCTTCCGCGCGCTGTTCATCAACCTGTTGCACATGCGCGAAATTACTGCGGCCAAGCTCAAGCAACTGTTCCTCGACGCGTTCGAGCACAGCCTGCGTTCCGGTAGCGTGGATTACATCGCCGCGTGTGAAGAAGCCTTCCGTGATGTACGACGCATGGAACAGGACTACAACTCCCTGGTGGCTGCCGGTCCGCTGGTGGAGGCCCTGGCCAATGGCGTGAAGCAGCGCGATGTACTGCGCGGCAAACTGCATCGTCTGTCACCGTTGCTCGACTCGCTGCTCGGCACTTGGTCGGACTACGCCAGTGCGCGCAAGGAAGAGCTGACCATCCAGGCCGAACACTACCGCAACGAGCAGGATTCGCTGCAGAACGACCAGCGCGGCGGCACTCAGGAGTTGATGCGCTTGGAACGGGAAATCAGCGGTATCCAGCGCTGGATTGGCGAACTGTCGGTGCTCAAGAACCGCTTTGCCCTGGTGGATGACGTCAAGGTCCTCGAGCAACAACTACTCGCGGCCAAGGATGCCCACGACGAACTGGCCGGTGCCCTGGCCCAGTCCCGGCAGTTCAGCGCCGAAGACCTGGATGAGCGCCTGCGGGATCTGGAAAAACGCCTGAAGTCGGTCAAGCAGCAACTCGATCATGCCGACAACAACAGCTACGCCCGCCTGCGGGAAGAATTCTCGCAACAGGACGTTGAACGCCTGATGCGCCTGTTCAACAGTGCGCTGTTCAGCCTGCCGCTGGGCGAGCACGGTATCGCGCTGGACGAGAACGGCGAGTGGGTCAAATCCATGGAGCTGATCCTCGACGGCTTCAAAGGTGAGCGTTTCGAAGTACCGGGCCTGTCCATCGACCTGTCCCACATCGAACCGCCGGCCCTGCAAGCCCTGGCCGATCGCGCCGCACTGCGGGACCAGAAAGAACGCCTGGAAAAAGAACTCAAGCAGCTCAAGACCCAGCAAGCTGTGGCCGCCGACCGCGCCGCGAGCAAGACCCAGACCGAGGCGCTGTACCAGCAGGTTCTGGATGCGCAGAAAGCCCTGGAAGACTTCCGCCGCACCCAGACCCTGAGTGCCGAGGAAGGCGAAAAGCTTGAGCAACTGGCGCAGATGGAAGCCGCCCAGGACGAACTCAAGCGCTCCAGCGATGCCTTCACCGAACGTGTCCAGCAGTTGTCCGCCAAGTTGCAACTGGTGGGCCGGCAGATCGCCGACATGGAAGCCAAGCAACGTACCCTCGACGACGCCCTGCGCCGTCGTCAATTGTTGCCAGCGGACCTGCCGTTCGGCACACCGTTCATGGACCCGGTCGACGACTCCATGGACAACCTGCTGCCACTGCTCAATGATTACCAGGACAGCTGGCAGGGTCTGTTGCGGGTCGATGGCCAGATCGAAGCACTGTACGCCCAGGTCCGCCTCAAGGGCGTGGCCAAGTTCGACAGCGAAGACGACATGGAGCGCCGCCTGCAACTGTTGATCAACGCCTATGCCCACCGTACCGACGAAGCCCTGACCCTGGGCAAGGCACGGCGTGCGGCGGTGACTGACATTGCCCGGACCCTGCGCAACATCCGTAGCGACTACGACAGCCTCGAGCATCAACTGGCGTTGTTCAACCGCGAGATCAACAAGCGTCAGGTGTCCAACCTGCAGAGCTTCCGGATCGTCCTGGCGCCGAACAAGGAAGCGCTCAAGCACATCGACCAGATCATCCACAGCGCCGGCCAGTACGAGGAAGGCGAGACCCTGTCGGTGTTCGACCTCAGCCAGAGCGCCGAGCAGGACAACAAGAACGAAGAGGCCAAGGAATACCTGGCCCGCCTGGTGGCGGCCAACCACAACCAGCTCGGCCTCAAGGACCTGTTCGAACTGGCCTTCGAGATCACCAAGGTCAACGGCCAGCCCGTGATCCACACCGATATCGATGGCGCGGCGTCCAACGGCACCACGATGACCATCAAGGCGCTGACCAACATGTATTTGTTGCTGCACCTGATGGACCGCGAACAGGCCGGTCGCGTGCGTCTGCCGTACTACCTTGACGAAGCGGCAGACATCGACGAGAAAAACCAGGCCGCGCTGCTGGAAACCAGCTTGCAGCTGGGTTTTGTGCCGATCCTGGCCAGTGTGAAACCGCAAGTCTGCGCCAGCGTCGCCATCGACCTGGAAGGCGGCAGCGGCCCCAACGGCATCTACATCGACGAGGCGGACTGGAAGTACATCCGCCGTCACGATGCGGTGAAAGCCACGGTGAACGTGCAGGCCGACGAGCCGGAGCTGGATCCGGTTTGAGGTAAATAGCCGGACACAAAAAAGGCCGCGATCCAATGGATCGCGGCCTTTTTTATTGGGCTTTTTAGGATTGTCGCGAGCAGGCTCGCTCCCACAGGTTTAGCGTCGCAATCAGATGACACTTCGTGGGAGCGAGCCTGCTCGCGATGGCGTCAGAACAGACTGATTGCCCTGATCACTTACCCAGCTTGATCTTCGGCGCCCAGGTCAGCCACTCCTCTTCAAACTGATCGAACAAGGGGAAGGTCTGCTCCGGTCGCGCCGGGTTGCCCATCCGCTCGCCATCCGGGGTGGCAAAAGCGATGCCGCCCTGGATCAGCGTCTCCAGCGACTCAGTCCGCACTGTCGCGCCTTTGAACAACCCGAAGTCCATGCCGAAGCCACTGGTATTCCAGAATCGCGTGCCGCTGCGCACCAATGGCGCGTACTTGGGCTCGATCAGGATATGAACCAGCACACGGTCCGCCGTCTGGCCCAATTCATAGCCAGTAACCTTGCCCACGGTAATCTCGCGATACGTCACCGGCACGCCGGTCTTCAACGAACCACGGCGAGCGGCGCTCAACACCAGGCTCAGACCGGCTTCAGGGACAGCGTTTTGCGGTGGGCTGGCGAGGGCCACGAAGTTTTTCTGCGGCCCCAGGTTTTTCACCGGTGGCTGTACTTCGATGTACTGCCCGGTCACCAGCGTCTCCAGGTTCGAGGTCTTCATCAGCCCCAGTTCGGGCTTGACCACCCAGAACTGGGAGCCGACCCGAGCAATACGCTCCGGCACTTCGGTGATACGTGCGGTGAGCAGGATCGATTGCATGTCGGCGCTGAGGTCCACGTCCTCGATCTTGCCCACATCCAGCCCTTTGAAACGAATCGGCGTGCCGCTGCGCAAACCGTCGGCGCGATCGACCTTGATCGTCACTATTGTGCCTTTCTGTTGCGCGGCTTCGCGGTCTGCATGCAGACGGAACCGTGGGATGCGCCTTTTCAACGGCACATTGGGTTCCGGCGTATCGAAAGAAATGCCGCCGGCCATCAGGCTTTGCAGGGATTCGCTCTTGACCTGGATCCCCCCCGTCAAACCACCCGTGAGCGTAATCCCACTGGCATTCCAGAACCGGGTCGATCCGTTGACCAGACCTTCGTATTCCTTCTCGATGTGCACACCAATGATCAACTGCTTTTTCTTGCGGGAGAACTGGTAGCTCTGCACCGATCCAACCTTGACCTGTTTGTAGAGAATCGGACTGCCGACCTCCAGCGAACCCAGGTTTTCAGTGAGCAGGACCAGGTGCAGCCCGGGCGAACGCAAGTCCAGCGGTGGCGCCTTCGGCCTGGCTTCAAATTCGCGCTGCGGCGCGCCTCCCTTGTCGCCGGGACGTATGGCGATGTAGTTACCTTTGACCAATGCCTCAAGGCCCGTAATCCCCGCCAGCGAGATCGACGGCTTGACCACCCAGAACTGGGTGCCGGTCACCAGGTAATCTTCGGCCAGTGGGTCTAGGGTCAATTCAGCGGTAGCGCTGGACAGATCCGGATCGACCTTGAGGTTCTTCAGGCTGCCGACCTGAATGCCTTTGTACATCACCGGAGTACGACCGGACTGTAACCCTTCGAAGTCGCTGAGCTTGACCTTCACGCGGATGCCGGCAGCGGCAGCGTCGAAGTCTTCATAAAGACGAAACGGCAGGCTCGGGTCTGTGGGCGGACTGTCTTTGCGACTCTCCGGCGTGGCGAACGCGATACCACCGGCCACGATGCTCGCCAGGGATTCGCTGCGCACTTTAACGCCCGACAGATTGGCATCGATGCTGATGCCGCTGGCATTCCAGAAACGCGTATGTTTACGCACCAGGCCGGCATAAGTCGGTTCGATATAGATTTTGATTTCGACCGTGCTCTGATCCTCCGATAGCAGGTAGCTTTTCACCTGTCCGACCTGAATCTGTTTATAGAACACCGGACTGCCACGGTTCAGCGAGCCCAGGCGCTCGGCCTTGAGGGTCAGGTGCAAACCAGGCTTGGCGTCCGAGAGCGGCGGCTCTTCGGCCAGGGCCTTGAATTTACGGATCGGCTCCCCTTCCCCCGGGCTGATAGCCACGTAGTTACCGGAAACCAGGGTTTCCAGGCCGGTGATGCCGGCCAGGGTCACGCTCGGCTTGACCAACCAGAAGCGTGTCCCGGTCTTGAGGTATTGCTCGACGTCCTTGTTCATCTCAATGGTCGCGACCACGCCTTTCGAGCTGCCTTCGTCATCAAGCTTGAGGGACTTCACTTTGCCGACCGGCATACCCTTGTAGACGACTTCAGTCTTGTTGACCTGAATACCCTCGCCGCTTTCAAAGCGCACGTTGATCTCGATGCCGGTTTCGTTATAGGCCCGCCAGCCGAGCCAGCCGCCGATAATCAAGGCAATCAGCGGCAAGACCCAAATCGCGGACCAGTTCGAAGCCGGTCGGGTTTTAGCGGTAGGCAAATCAGTCATGGTCGTCATCCGACTCCGTGTTATCCCAAATCAGTCGGGGATCGAAGGTTACTGCGGCAATCATTGTCAAAATCACTACGCTGGCAAAAGCAATTGCACCAAGACCGGCTTCGACACTGGCGAGTCGACCGAAATTCACTACCGCCACCAATATGGCGATCACAAAAATATCCAGCATCGACCAGCGCCCAATGAACTCGATAAAACGGTACATAAGGATGCGTTGCCGCGCAGACATGGGCTGGTGCCGTTGCACGGAAAACAGCAGCAAGGCGATGCCTACCAACTT
Organism: Pseudomonas sp. P105; assembly: GCF_032614175.1. NCBI lineage: Bacteria > Pseudomonadati > Pseudomonadota > Gammaproteobacteria > Pseudomonadales > Pseudomonadaceae > Pseudomonas > Pseudomonas sp. P105. The sequence continues at coordinate 968,360 of NZ_CP126693.1, read as the reverse complement.
GAAAGTCGGAACGACGATACTGGCGATGAACACCACGGCGGCAATCGGAATCATCCCGTGCTGAACCAGCTCGATGACCCCGGCCATGATGGTGCTCGGTGCCCCTTGCCCCAACGAGTTGATGGTCATGATCGGTAGCATGTTGGCCGGAATGTAGAGAATCGCGGCAGTGACCAATAACGCCCAGGTCCGCATCAAGCTGTTCGGGCGACGAGGATGAACCAGGGCGCCGCAGCGGGTACAGGTTTGTGTATCGACGTCAGCTTCCTGCCGGTTTAGCTCGTGGCATTCTGTGCAGATCAAAATACCCGCATCAATCGCCCGCATGAGCGTCCTCTCCTGATAACGCTTGCCAGATCTGATGCGGCGACATCACCACCTCCAGCCAGACCTGGACGAGCAACAAACTGATAAAACACGCCAGACCAAGCCCCACGGTAATGGCCGCCATGTCTGCCAACTTGACGATGGCCACCAGCACACCCATGAGGTAAACCTCCAGCATGCCCCAGTCGCGTAAATGGTGATAAATGCGATAGAGCAATAAGCCGTAGCTACGGCCGATATTCCAGCGAATGGTCAGTAGCACGGCCAATTGGCAAAGCAGTTTAAGCAGCGGAATACCCATGCTGCACAGAAAAACCACCACCGATACACCTTGCATGCCGGTATTGAACAGGCCGACCACACCACTCCAAACGGTGTCCTGGGAGGATTGGCCGAGCAAATTGAGCTGCATGATGGGTAAAAAGTTCGCCGGCACATACAACAGCAGAGCGGCAATGACCAATGCAAGGCTGCGTTCGACCACATTGTGTCGGTGAGCGTAGAGCTCATACCCACAGCGAGGGCATTCGGCTTTTTCGCCATGGGCCAGCTGGGGCTTGCGCATCAACAGGTCGCACTCATGGCACGCCACCAAGTCATCCAACGGCAGATCTGACAACCGAGGGGCGTCAAACGGATCGGGCATAAAGAGCTCTGGCTCAACTAAGGTGGAGGCTATTCTAGTGCGCTGGCTTGAAAATAACTGTGCAAATTTATTCCGAGCCTCGGCGCAATTTTATTGCGGGCAAAACAAAACCCCTACCTGCGTCAGCAGATAGGGGTTTCGGAATTTAATCTTGACGATGACCTACTCTCACATGGGGAAACCCCACACTACCATCGGCGATGCATCGTTTCACTGCTGAGTTCGGGATGGGATCAGGTGGTTCCAATGCTCTATGGTCGTCAAGAAATTCGGTAGCCAGCGCGTGCCTTGCGGTCACGTTCCAGCGAATGGGTATGCGATAGGTTTGTGTGTTGTGCGAACTTTCGGTTCATAGCGTCTTCACACACCGCAATCTGGTGCCCTGTATCGGGTCAACAAATTGCTTGGGTGTTATATGGTCAAGCCTCACGGGCAATTAGTATGGGTTAGCTCAACGCCTCACAGCGCTTACACACCCCACCTATCAACGTCGTAGTCTTCGACGGCCCTTCAGGGGACTCAAGGTCCCAGTGAGATCTCATCTTGAGGCAAGTTTCCCGCTTAGATGCTTTCAGCGGTTATCTTTTCCGAACATAGCTACCCGGCAATGCCACTGGCGTGACAACCGGAACACCAGAGGTTCGTCCACTCCGGTCCTCTCGTACTAGGAGCAGCCCCTCTCAAATCTCAAACGTCCACGGCAGATAGGGACCGAACTGTCTCACGACGTTCTAAACCCAGCTCGCGTACCACTTTAAATGGCGAACAGCCATACCCTTGGGACCGGCTTCAGCCCCAGGATGTGATGAGCCGACATCGAGGTGCCAAACACCGCCGTCGATATGAACTCTTGGGCGGTATCAGCCTGTTATCCCCGGAGTACCTTTTATCCGTTGAGCGATGGCCCTTCCATACAGAACCACCGGATCACTAAGACCTACTTTCGTACCTGCTCGACGTGTCTGTCTCGCAGTCAAGCGCGCTTTTGCCTTTATACTCTACGACCGATTTCCGACCGGTCTGAGCGCACCTTCGTACTCCTCCGTTACTCTTTAGGAGGAGACCGCCCCAGTCAAACTACCCACCATACACTGTCCTCGATCCGGATAACGGACCTGAGTTAGAACCTCAAAGTTGCCAGGGTGGTATTTCAAGGATGGCTCCACGCGAACTGGCGTCCACGCTTCAAAGCCTCCCACCTATCCTACACAAGCAAATTCAAAGTCCAGTGCAAAGCTATAGTAAAGGTTCACGGGGTCTTTCCGTCTAGCCGCGGATACACTGCATCTTCACAGCGATTTCAATTTCACTGAGTCTCGGGTGGAGACAGCGCCGCCATCGTTACGCCATTCGTGCAGGTCGGAACTTACCCGACAAGGAATTTCGCTACCTTAGGACCGTTATAGTTACGGCCGCCGTTTACCGGGGCTTCGATCAAGAGCTTCGCGTTAGCTAACCCCATCAATTAACCTTCCGGCACCGGGCAGGCGTCACACCCTATACGTCCACTTTCGTGTTTGCAGAGTGCTGTGTTTTTAATAAACAGTCGCAGCGGCCTGGTATCTTCGACCGGCGTGGGCTTACGCAGCAAGTGCTTCACCCTCACCGGCGCACCTTCTCCCGAAGTTACGGTGCCATTTTGCCTAGTTCCTTCACCCGAGTTCTCTCAAGCGCCTTGGTATTCTCTACCCAACCACCTGTGTCGGTTTGGGGTACGGTTCCTGGTTACCTGAAGCTTAGAAGCTTTTCTTGGAAGCATGGCATCAACCACTTCGTCACCCAAAGGGTAACTCGTCATCAGCTCTCGGCCTTAAGATCCCGGATTTACCTAAGATCTCAGCCTACCACCTTAAACTTGGACAACCAACGCCAAGCTGGCCTAGCCTTCTCCGTCCCTCCATCGCAATAACCAGAAGTACAGGAATATTAACCTGTTTTCCATCGACTACGCTTTTCAGCCTCGCCTTAGGGACCGACTAACCCTGCGTCGATTAACGTTGCGCAGGAAACCTTGGTCTTTCGGCGTGGGTGTTTTTCACACCCATTGTCGTTACTCATGTCAGCATTCGCACTTCTGATACCTCCAGCAAGCTTCTCAACTCACCTTCACAGGCTTACAGAACGCTCCTCTACCGCATCACCTAAGTGATACCCGTAGCTTCGGTGTATGGTTTGAGCCCCGTTACATCTTCCGCGCAGGCCGACTCGACTAGTGAGCTATTACGCTTTCTTTAAAGGGTGGCTGCTTCTAAGCCAACCTCCTAGCTGTCTAAGCCTTCCCACATCGTTTCCCACTTAACCATAACTTTGGGACCTTAGCTGACGGTCTGGGTTGTTTCCCTTTTCACGACGGACGTTAGCACCCGCCGTGTGTCTCCCATGCTCGGCACTTGTAGGTATTCGGAGTTTGCATCGGTTTGGTAAGTCGGGATGACCCCCTAGCCGAAACAGTGCTCTACCCCCTACAGTGATACATGAGGCGCTACCTAAATAGCTTTCGAGGAGAACCAGCTATCTCCGAGCTTGATTAGCCTTTCACTCCGATCCACAGGTCATCCGCTAACTTTTCAACGGTAGTCGGTTCGGTCCTCCAGTCAGTGTTACCTAACCTTCAACCTGCCCATGGATAGATCGCCCGGTTTCGGGTCTATTCCCAGCGACTAGACGCCCTATTAAGACTCGCTTTCGCTACGCCTCCCCTATTCGGTTAAGCTCGCCACTGAAAATAAGTCGCTGACCCATTATACAAAAGGTACGCAGTCACCCAACAAAGTGGGCTCCCACTGCTTGTACGCATACGGTTTCAGGATCTATTTCACTCCCCTCTCCGGGGTTCTTTTCGCCTTTCCCTCACGGTACTAGTTCACTATCGGTCAGTCAGTAGTATTTAGCCTTGGAGGATGGTCCCCCCATATTCAGACAAAGTTTCTCGTGCTCCGTCCTACTCGATTTCATGACTAAGAGATTTTCGCGTACAGGGCTATCACCCACTATGGCCGCACTTTCCAGAGCGTTCCGCTAATCTCAAAGCCACTTAAGGGCTAGTCCCCGTTCGCTCGCCACTACTAAGGGAATCTCGGTTGATTTCTTTTCCTCAGGGTACTTAGATGTTTCAGTTCCCCTGGTTCGCCTCTTGCACCTATGTATTCAGTACAAGATAACCATCTTATGATGGCTGGGTTCCCCCATTCAGACATCTCCGGATCAAAGTCTGTTTGCCGACTCCCCGAAGCTTTTCGCAGGCTACCACGTCTTTCATCGCCTCTGACTGCCAAGGCATCCACCGTATGCGCTTCTTCACTTGACCATATAACCCCAAGCAATCTGGTTATACTGTGAAGACGACATTCGCCGAAAATTCGCATGCTCTAAGAGCAACTCACAAATTTTACCTTAGCCTGATCCGTTACCAGTGAAAGTAACGTTCAGTCTATCTTTCTATCACATACCCAAATTTTTAAAGAACGATCTAATCAAAAGACTAGAAATCAACATTCACCATCACATCAATGGAATGCTCATTTCTAAGCTTTCAGAAGCAGTTTATGGTGGAGCCAAGCGGGATCGAACCGCTGACCTCCTGCGTGCAAGGCAGGCGCTCTCCCAGCTGAGCTATGGCCCCGTATTTCTACAGGGAACACCATGAAATTGGTGGGTCTGGGCAGATTCGAACTGCCGACCTCACCCTTATCAGGGGTGCGCTCTAACCAACTGAGCTACAGACCCAATTTCGAGCGCGTAACTGTTAGCGTTGAGCTATCAGCTTGGAGCTTAAAGCTGCTTCTATCGTCTTCTTCAATGAATCAAGCAATTCGTGTGGGAGCTCATGGAGCAGCTGCGGTCGTCGATTAAGGAGGTGATCCAGCCGCAGGTTCCCCTACGGCTACCTTGTTACGACTTCACCCCAGTCATGAATCACACCGTGGTAACCGTCCCCCCGAAGGTTAGACTAGCTACTTCTGGTGCAACCCACTCCCATGGTGTGACGGGCGGTGTGTACAAGGCCCGGGAACGTATTCACCGCGACATTCTGATTCGCGATTACTAGCGATTCCGACTTCACGCAGTCGAGTTGCAGACTGCGATCCGGACTACGATCGGTTTTGTGGGATTAGCTCCACCTCGCGGCTTGGCAACCCTCTGTACCGACCATTGTAGCACGTGTGTAGCCCAGGCCGTAAGGGCCATGATGACTTGACGTCATCCCCACCTTCCTCCGGTTTGTCACCGGCAGTCTCCTTAGAGTGCCCACCATGACGTGCTGGTAACTAAGGACAAGGGTTGCGCTCGTTACGGGACTTAACCCAACATCTCACGACACGAGCTGACGACAGCCATGCAGCACCTGTCTCAATGTTCCCGAAGGCACCAATCCATCTCTGGAAAGTTCATTGGATGTCAAGGCCTGGTAAGGTTCTTCGCGTTGCTTCGAATTAAACCACATGCTCCACCGCTTGTGCGGGCCCCCGTCAATTCATTTGAGTTTTAACCTTGCGGCCGTACTCCCCAGGCGGTCAACTTAATGCGTTAGCTGCGCCACTAAGAGCTCAAGGCTCCCAACGGCTAGTTGACATCGTTTACGGCGTGGACTACCAGGGTATCTAATCCTGTTTGCTCCCCACGCTTTCGCACCTCAGTGTCAGTATCAGTCCAGGTGGTCGCCTTCGCCACTGGTGTTCCTTCCTATATCTACGCATTTCACCGCTACACAGGAAATTCCACCACCCTCTACCATACTCTAGCTCGACAGTTTTGAATGCAGTTCCCAGGTTGAGCCCGGGGATTTCACATCCAACTTAACGAACCACCTACGCGCGCTTTACGCCCAGTAATTCCGATTAACGCTTGCACCCTCTGTATTACCGCGGCTGCTGGCACAGAGTTAGCCGGTGCTTATTCTGTCGGTAACGTCAAAACACTAACGTATTAGGTTAATGCCCTTCCTCCCAACTTAAAGTGCTTTACAATCCGAAGACCTTCTTCACACACGCGGCATGGCTGGATCAGGCTTTCGCCCATTGTCCAATATTCCCCACTGCTGCCTCCCGTAGGAGTCTGGACCGTGTCTCAGTTCCAGTGTGACTGATCATCCTCTCAGACCAGTTACGGATCGTCGCCTTGGTGAGCCATTACCTCACCAACTAGCTAATCCGACCTAGGCTCATCTGATAGCGCAAGGCCCGAAGGTCCCCTGCTTTCTCCCGTAGGACGTATGCGGTATTAGCGTCCGTTTCCGAGCGTTATCCCCCACTACCAGGCAGATTCCTAGGCTTTACTCACCCGTCCGCCGCTCTCAAGAGGTGCAAGCACCTCTCTACCGCTCGACTTGCATGTGTTAGGCCTGCCGCCAGCGTTCAATCTGAGCCATGATCAAACTCTTCAGTTCAAACATCTTTGGGTTTTGAGAAAACCCTAAACTTGGCTCAGCAATCGTTGGTTACATCTTTGATTTCTCGCGGAGTAACTTGTGATGCTGATAATCTGTTGACTAGCAGTCTGACTCCACAAGCACCCACACGAATTGCTTGATTCAGTTGTTAAAGAGCGGTGGGTTGAGCCTTTCGTCTCAACCGAGGCGCGCATTCTACAGCGCCCCGTGTATCTGTCAAGCGGTTATTTTAAGAAGTTTTCAAAGTTTCCTCTGCAACTTCAACCACTTGCGCTTCCGATCTCTCGTTAGCGGGAGGCGAATTCTACAGCGTTACTCGCTGCTGTCAACACCTCTTTTTGACGCTTTCGATCGAGAAGATCGAATCGTTAACGGAGCCAGGAAAACCGCCCCACCAACTGCTTCCCAAGCTTCGATGACCTGAAGCCCTGCGCTGCCTAAAATCGTTTAACTCATTGAAACTCAAGGAGTTTTTCGTTTCGACTGCGCCGGAAGTGGGGCGAATTATAGACTTCCAGGATTTGCCGTCAAGCGTTAATTACGCTTTTGTTGCAGAAGGTGCTTTGCGTCCAATTAAACGCGGTATCCGGCGCGTAACCACAGGAATTCGAAGCATCAAAAGCACAGCACCTATAAAGGCGTAAATCGACCACTCCTTAAGATCCGCCCGCACAATCCACAACATATGCAGCAATCCAAGGCCCAAGATCGGATAAACCAGGCGATGCAGTTTTTTCCAGCGCGCGCCCAGTCGCCGCTGACTGTAGCGATTGGAAGTAATCGCCAGCGCCAAGAGCCCCAGAAACCCGAGCGCTCCGACGATAATATAAGGTCGCTTGCTCAGCTCGACGCCCAGTTGCGACCAATCGAACCCCAGGATGAACGCCGTATACCCACTCAAATGCAGCACCACATAAGCAAAGCACCACAATCCCAGCTGACGCCTGACCGCGATCCACCCTGCCCACCCCGTCAGTTTCTGCAACGGCGTCATGCTCAAGGTGATCAACAACAAAATAAGCGTGCCCAACCCGAGCCGATCCACCAGCACCTTGCCTGGGTCAGGCCCCAACTTATTCATCAACGCTTCGTAGAGCCAGAGCAACGGCCAAACCGCCGCCGCGACAAAGACGCCGATTCGCCAGACTGGAAAACGCATCAGTAGTCCTTCCTCAAGTCCATCCCTGCATATAAAGAAGCGACTTCATCCTGATAGCCGTTGAACATCAACGTATCGCGCACGTTAGGACTGAACAGCCCGCTCGGCAGACGGCGCTCCCGTGCCTGGGTCCAACGCGGGTGATCGACCGTCGGATTAACGTTGGCGTAAAAGCCGTACTCGTCGGACGCAATGCTCTGCCAGGTGGTCTTGGGCTGCTGGCTGACCAGACTGATGCGCACAATGGACTTCACACTTTTGAACCCGTACTTCCACGGCGCCACCAAGCGCAACGGTGCACCGTTCTGATTCGGCAACTCTCGCCCATACATCCCAACCGCCATGATTGCCAGCGGATTCATCGCTTCATCCAGTCGCAAGCCCTCGACATAAGGCCAGTCGATCAAAGCAAACCCTGAGCGCTGCCCTGGCATAGTCTTGGGATCCTGCAGGGTTTCGAAACGAATGTACTTGGCCTTGGAGGTCGGCTCGACCTGCTTGAGCAACGCCGAAATGGGAAAGCCAATCCATGGGATAACCATGGACCAGGCCTCCACGCACCGCAGGCGATAGATTCGCTCCTCCAACTGGTAAGGTTTCATGAAGTCTTCCAACGCATAGCGCCCCGGCTTGCCCACTTCCCCATCGACCACCACGCTCCAGGGCTCGGTTTTCAAGGATCCGGCATTGGCCGCCGGATCACCTTTGCCGGTTCCGAACTCATAGAAATTGTTGTAATGGGTGGCGTCTTTAAAAGGGGTGATGGACTCATCCTTGACCGTAACCGCGCCCCATTGGGTGGACGGCAGCTTCTCGGCGAACCAGGACGGCGCCTTGCCGGGCTCGACATCCGCATAACGCGCAACATCGGCAGCACTGGCCCAACGCGGAAGACCGCTGACGGCAAGCCCCGCCATGGCGGCCCCAAGCATTTGGCGACGGGATAGATAGAGGGATTCTGGCGTGACGTCCGACTCAAGGCAGTCGGACGACTTGGGGATCTTGATCAGCATGACAACTCCGCAGCATTGGAGGGCAGATGCACCAATAGACTGCGGAGTATGAGGGAAATTACATCACTCGGCTTTTTTGTGTCGGCGCAGGCGCAACAGGTATTGAACCGGGCCGGAAGCGGCATAGGCGAGGAATACCAGCAACAAGATACGTGGCGGATCACTGAAGACCACCGCGAACACCAGCACCACCGCCAGAATCGCAACGAACGGCACCCGCCCTTTGAGATCCAGCTCCTTGAAGCTGTTGTACTTGATGTTGCTGACCATCAGCATACCGGCCGCCGCTACCAGCAGCGCCACAAGGAACGACATCTTCGATCCCTGGATACCGTAGTCGCTGAAAGCCCAAACAACACCGGCTACGACACCCGCAGCGGCAGGACTCGCCAAGCCGATGAAGTAGCGCTTGTCAGCCGTACCGACCTGGGTGTTGAAACGTGCCAGACGCAACGCGGCACCGGCAACATAGATGAAGGCGACCATCCAGCCGACCTTGCCCATGTCCCCCAGCGCCCAACCGAACGCCAGCAAGGCCGGGGCCACGCCGAAAGCGACCATGTCCGACAGCGAATCGTACTCGGCACCGAACGCGCTCTGGGTATTGGTCATGCGGGCCACACGCCCGTCCAGGCCATCGAGCACCATGGCGACAAAGATCGCGATGGCAGCGAAGGCAAAGTAACGACTCGCACCGGCGCTATCGCCGGCGCTCAAGGCCGCTTGGGCGCTCATGGAGCTGATGATGGAATAGAAACCGGCGAACAGGTTCGCGGTGGTGAACAGATTCGGCAGCAGATAGATGCCACGGTGCCGGACCTTACGGCCTTCAGCGTCATGTCCTTCTTCGACGTGCTCATCGATGGGCAGCAGGCTTTCGGCGTCAGGAGCCTGGTTGGGCTCGTCGGGGCGTTCGCTCATGGACAGTACCTTGCAACGGTGTGAAAAATTCGACAGGTGTCTGGGACGAGGGTTCGGCCGCAAACGATGCAGCTTTATACCAGAAGCCACCGCCCAAACGAAAAAACGCGGCCAGGGCCGCGTTTTCCGATCAAGCTCGCGACTTAGTTCTTGGCTTTGTCGACGATCTTGTTGGCACCGATCCACGGCATCATCGAGCGCAACTGCTCGCCAATGATTTCGATACCGTGAGCGGCGTTGTTGCGACGCTTGGCGGTCATCGAAGGATAGCCGGTAGCGCCTTCGCTGATGAACATCTTGGCGTATTCGCCGTCCTGAATACGTTTCAGGGCGTTACGCATGGCCTGGCGGGATTCGGCGTTGATCACTTCCGGACCCGTCACGTACTCGCCGTATTCAGCGTTGTTGGAGATCGAGTAGTTCATGTTGGCGATACCGCCTTCGTACATGAGGTCAACGATCAGCTTCAGTTCGTGCAGGCATTCGAAGTAGGCCATTTCCGGCGCGTAGCCAGCTTCAACCAGGGTTTCGAAACCGGCCTTGACCAGCTCGACAGTACCGCCGCACAGAACGGCTTGTTCGCCGAACAGGTCGGTTTCGGTTTCGTCCTTGAAGGTGGTTTCGATGATGCCGGTACGGCCGCCGCCAACACCGGCAGCATAGGACAGAGCGACGTTCTTGGCGTTGCCGGAAGCGTCCTGATAGATCGCGATCAGGTCAGGGATACCGCCGCCCTTCACGAATTCGGAACGAACGGTGTGGCCCGGGGCCTTCGGCGCGATCATGATCACGTCGAGGTCGGCGCGTGGCACTACCTGGTTGTAGTGAATCGCGAAACCGTGGGAGAAGGCCAGGGTGGCGCCTTTCTTGATGTTCGGTTCGATTTCGTTCTTGTACAGCGAAGACTGGAACTCGTCCGGGGTCAGGATCATGACCAGGTCGGCGGCGGCAACGGCAGAAGCCACGTCGGTGACTTTCAGGCCATGGGCCTCGGCCTTGGCAACGGTGGCCGAGCCTTTACGCAGGCCGACGGTCACGTCAACACCGGAGTCCTTGAGGTTGCACGCCTGGGCGTGGCCTTGGGAACCGTAACCGATGATGGCGACTTTCTTGCCCTGGATGATCGACAGGTCGCAGTCTTTATCGTAGAAAACTTTCATGAATTACCCCTATTTCCGGCCATTCAGGCCATTCGCTAATTTGGTTTAGATGCTCAGTACTTTGTCGCCACGGGCAATCCCGGTGACGCCACTGCGTACGGTTTCCAGAATCGAGGCAGTGCCGATCGATTGAATGAAGCTGTCGAGCTTGTCGCTGGTACCGGTCAACTGAACGGTATAGACGCTGGCGCTGACATCGACGATCTGCCCACGATAAATATCGGTAGTGCGTTTGATCTCGGCGCGCTGGGCACCGGTGGCCTTGACCTTGACCAGCATCAGCTCGCGCTCGATGTGCGCGCTTTCCGACAGGTCCACCAGCTTGACCACCTCGATCAGCTTGTTCAGGTTCTTGGTGATCTGCTCGATGATTTCATCGTGCCCCACAGTGGTCAGCGTCAGACGCGACAGGGTCGGGTCTTCGGTTGGCGCCACGGTCAGGCTTTCGATGTTGTAGTTGCGCTGCGAAAACAGGCCCACTACGCGAGACAGAGCACCCGGTTCGTTTTCCAGAAGCAGGGAAATAATATGTCGCATGATTAGGTACGCTCCGTCTTGCTCAGCCACATATCGCGCATGGAGCCGTCTTTGATCTGCATCGGGTAGACGTGCTCGCTGGTATCGACCTTGATATCGAGGAACACCAGGCGATCCTTCATGGCGAAAGCTTCTTCGAGCCCGGACTTCAAGTCCTTCAGGTCAGTGATGCGGATGCCCACGTGACCATAGGCTTCGACCAGCTTGACGAAGTCCGGCAACGACTCCATGTAGGAGTGCGAGTGACGGCTGCCGTAGCTCATGTCCTGCCACTGGCGAACCATGCCCAGTACGCCGTTGTTCAGGTTGACGATTTTCACCGGCAAACCGTACTGCAGGCAGGTCGACAGCTCCTGGATGTTCATCTGGATACTGCCCTCGCCCGTGACACAGGCGACGTCGCTATCCGGAAAGCTCAACTTGACGCCCATGGCCGCCGGGAAACCGAAGCCCATGGTGCCCAGGCCACCGGAGTTGATCCAGCGGTTGGGCTTGTTGAACTTATAGTACTGCGCGGCGAACATCTGGTGCTGGCCCACGTCGGAGGTCACAAAGGCATCGCCCTTGGTCACTTCGCACAGGGTTTCGATTACGGTCTGCGGCTTGATCACGCTGCCGTCGCCCTTGTCGTAAGGGAACAGGCCACGATCACCGCGCCACTCATCAACCTGCTTCCACCAGCTGGCCACGGACTCCTTGTTCGGAGCCTCGCCGATCTCCTTGAGGATGGCGACCATTTCGCTCAGCACGCTCTCCACAGGACCGACAATCGGCACGTCTGCCTTGATGGTCTTGGAGATCGACGCCGGGTCGATGTCGATATGGATGATCTTGGCGTTCGGGCAGAATTTCGCCGGGCCGTTGATGACACGGTCGTCGAAACGCGCGCCGACCGCCAGAATCACATCGGCATGGTGCATCGCCAGGTTGGCGGTATAGCTGCCGTGCATGCCGAGCATGCCGATGAACTGACGGTCAGTGCCCGGGTAGGCGCCCAACCCCATCAGCGTATTGGTGACCGGCAGGTTGAGCATTTTCGCCAATTCGGTCAGCGGCGCGGAGCCACCACCGAGGATAACGCCGCCACCCGAGTACAGCACCGGACGCTTGGCCGCCAGCAGCATTTCGGCTGCTTTGCGGATTTGCCCGGAGTGACCGCGCACAGCCGGGCTGTAGGAACGCAGCTTGGCTTTCTTGGGGAAAATGTATTCGAACTTCTCGGCCGGGTTGGTCATGTCTTTCGGGACATCGACCACAACCGGGCCCGGACGACCGGATTCAGCCAGGTAGAAAGCCTTCTTCATGACCTCCGGGATCTCCGAAGCGTGCTTGATCATGAAGCTGTGCTTCACGATCGGCCGGGAAATACCGATCATGTCGGTTTCCTGGAACGCGTCGGTGCCGACCATGGTGCTGGGCACCTGACCGGAGATGATCACCATCGGGATAGAGTCCATGTACGCCGTGGCGATACCGGTGATGGCGTTCGTGGCGCCAGGGCCGGAAGTCACCAGGACCACGCCGGCTTTACCGGTGGCACGGGCATATCCGTCAGCCATGTGGGTCGCCGCTTGCTCATGACGAACCAGGATGTGGGTCACTTCCGGTTCTTTGAACAGGGCATCATAGACATGAAGAAGAGCACCACCGGGGTACCCGTAGATATATTTGACGCCTTCGTCACGCAAAAAGCGGACGAGCATCTCACCGCCAGATAAAAGCTCCACGTTGTTCACCTCTAAAACGCCAGAATACCGGCCCACAAAAAGGGACGGGTCTTAATAGGTTTACTTCTCGGCAGAGCATGAGCGACGGTGGTCGCCGACTACGTCAGCACTGACTGAGCAAGTATTGGGATCGTCCCAAGTGTTGCGGGCCTTTCCCACCCAGCGCGAGGTAACGCGTTGCGGGTGTAACAGGTCGGCGCGGATGTGCGCCTCATGATCTGCCGAGTGGGCCTGCTTCTGGCAGTCCCTCTACAGCGGACTTTGGATTCTTCTGTTTCGCCCTCTGCAAGTCAAGCCGTCAATGTGCTTTATTCGAAGTAAGCGCATGAGAACGCAAGAAAAAACCTTTAAACAGCAACTGTGTTAGCTTCAATTGCGCAACCCATGACAAGGAAACAGCATGCGAATGTTCTTCTTGACGGCCAGCCTGCTGGTTGGCCTGAGCCCGATGTGCATGGCCGGTCAGGTCTATAAATGGGTGGACGCCCAAGGGGTTACCCACTTTGGCTCCCAGCCACCGCCTGGAGGACAGGCCACAACGGTGATCAAGTCCTCCCCTTCCGCCGCCAAGCCAGCAGCCCCCCCGCCTGCCGGGGTCATTGGCGACCAGAAGGCGATTGACCAACAGGTCAAGCAACAGATTGCCGAGCAGCAAGCCCAGCTCAAGGCCTTCTGCGAACAGACTCGGACCAATCTGGCGCAACTGCAGAACAACCCGAGGGTACGCGAGGATGTGGAAGGGGAAATGCGCCGCCTCACAGAAGAGGAGCGGCGCCAGCGCATCGACGAAACCCGCAAGCAGATCGAGGAGCACTGCCAATAAATGGCGGTCAGTTAACGTCGCTGATCAATTGGTCGAACTGCGCCAACAGTCGCTGCAACTCGACGCCTTGCCCCGGCCGCTGGGCATAGACCATTTGAGCCATCTCCAGGATGCCCGAGGCGTTGGGCAGCGGCAGGTCATTTTCCAGGATGGCTTTCATGCGCGGCAGGAAAATCCATTGCAGCCATTGCTCGAAGTCCAGCGTGTCGACCGCGAACGGTTCGACACTGGCCAACGCCTCGGCCGATGGCGAAACGCTGCTCCACCAGCCTTGGACCCGCAACTCGCGCTCAATCAGCAGCAACTGATCGGCGATCTTGGGAAAACGCGTATCCATCAGAGCGAAACCTTGGCCTTCTGACGGGCCAATGCCGCGCCGGCGGAGTCGCCTTGTTTCTCACGGGCCTGAGCGATCAATTCCCACAGGCTGGCCTGAAGCGCCGGACGACCGTTGGCGAATGTCAGGCCACGGCGGGCCAGTTGCTCGGCTTGCGGCGCATCGCCCTGGGCCATGCGCACCTGGGCCAGGCGATAGAGAACCTGGGGTTCACGCGGCGCAACACGCTGGGCTCGCTCAAGGCTGGAGGACGCACCATTGAGGTCACCACCGGCCTGTTGCTGTTGGGCTGTGGTGAGCAATGCCAGTACTGGACCGTCCAATTGTTCATCAGCGGACAGGCCTCCCGAACTGGTCGAGGGAATGCTGCTCGGTGCAGAAGGCATGTTGAAGCTGCCCTGGTCGATTGGTGAAGTATCGATAGGGCCCGGCGTGATCGGCCCTGGCGTGATCGGTGTGCTGCTGATCGGTGCCGACGTCGTGGCGCCGCCACCGGGCACCATCACGACGACACCGGTATCGCCCTGGGGAATCGCCTGGACCTGTCCCTGCACCGGCCGCTGCACCGTCGTTTGACGGAAACCGCCATTGGCCGAGACCCGCTCGCTATTGGAAACGGCAGTGCCGGAATCGACAACCGGAATCGAACCGCGTTGTACGGTAGAGCAACCGCTGAGCAATGCCACGGCCGTAACCGCTGGAATCAACCACTTGTTCACTTGAAACCCTCTTTGCTTAATTCATCCAGTCCTTGACCCAATCCATGACCGATTCGGCGGGGTTTGGAATGCCACAGGCTGCACCGGGTGGTGGTTCGCTGCCGCGAATATACGGCATCTGCACCGCGCCCGGGCAACTGGCGTCGGAGCCTTGGCCAGTGCGCGAATCCACCCAGGCCTGAACGATATTGTCTGGTTGCGGCATGTCCAGCGGCAACGGATCGGCCTTGCGCATGAAACTGGTCCAGACCTGCAATGCCCCGGTGGCGCCAGTGAACGGGGTCTTGCCATTGTCGTCACGGCCGAGCCAGACCACTGCCAGCAGGTCCTGGCTGAAACCGGCAAACCAGCTGTCGCGCGAGTCGTTGCTGGTACCGGTCTTGCCCGCCAGGGTCAGGTTACGCGGTAGTACGTTATAAACCGAACTGCCGGTGCCTTCACGCATGACCCGTTGCATGGCGCTCTGGATCAGATAAATGGACGCGGGATCAAAACGCTGCTGGATCTGGAACGGATAGCGTTTGAGCGGCTCGCCGTCGGCGGTAAGCACGCTGCGAATGCCGCGCATCGGCGTGTTGAAGCCACCGTTGGCCAGTGTCTGGTACATGGCTGCCACTTCAATCGGCGTGAGGCCACCGGCTCCCAGCAGCATCGATGGGAATGCCGGGAATTCGCGACTGACACCCAGGCGGGCCAAGGTCTTGAGGACATTCGGCACGCCGATTTCAAGCCCGAGGCGAGCCGTCGACAGGTTGTAGGAATGCGCAAGCCCCTGGTACAGGAACACCGTACCGTGGGAGCGGCGATCATAATTCTGCGGCTTCCACACCTGGCCGTCCGCGCCCTTGACAGAGAACGCCTCGTCGGACAGCCAACTGGTCAGGGTGTACTGGCTCGGCTTTTCCAGGGCGGTGAGGTAGACCGCCGGCTTGATCAGGGAGCCGATCGGGCGGACCGCATCGAGCGCCCGGTTGAAACCGGCAAAACTGGCCTGCCGACTGCCGATCATGGCCTGGACTTCGCCGGTTTCCGGGTTGGTCACCACCATCGCGGCTTCCACTTCATCAGAGCCCTTGCGCCCGGCCAGTCGCTTGAAGGTGTCATTGACCGATGCTTCGGCCTTCATCTGCAGGATCGGGTCGAAACTGGTGAAGATCCGCAGGCCTTCTTCGGTCAAGTCTTCATCGCGGTAGTCTTCACGCAGTTGACGCTTGACCAGGTCCATGAAACCAGGAAACGAGCTGTCGGCCAGACTGCCGCGCTTGGTCACGCCCAAAGGCATCTTCTTCGCCGCTTCGACTTGCTCAGCCGTCGCCACGCCTTGCTGTTGCAGCAAGTCGAGTACCAGATTGCGCCGCTCGAGGGCGCGCTCCGGATTACGCCGCGGGTTATAGGAGGACGGCCCTTTCACCATCCCCACCAGCAATGCCACCTGATGCAGCTTGAGCTCGGACAGCGGCTGGCTGAAGAAGAACTGGCTGGCCAGGCCGAAACCGTGAACCGCTCGCTGGCCGTCCTGGCCGACGAAGACTTCGTTGAGATACGCCTCGAGAATCTCCCGCTTGTCGTAGTGCAGCTCCAGCAACAGCGCCATCATGGCTTCGGTAAGCTTGCGGCTGAGGCTGCGCTCGTTGGTCAAATAGAAGTTCTTGACCAATTGCTGGGTCAGGGTACTGCCGCCCTGGCGCATACGGCCCGAGGAGGTGTTGACCCAGATGGCCCGGGCAATCGACTTGGGCGAGACGCCGAAGTGATGGTAGAAATCGCGGTCCTCGACAGCGATCAGCGTATCGAGCAGGAACGGCGGCACCTGGTCGATCTTGATCAGGATCCGGTCTTCAAGGTTCTTGGGGTAGAGGCCACCGATCAGCAGCGGTTCAAGGCGCACCACTGACAGCTTCGCATTGTTGGCACCGGTCAGCGCAGCGACGTAGTCGCCGGAGAAGCGCACTCGCACCGCCTGCGCCTGCTCCATGCCTTCATAAAATTGGAAACCGCGGGTATTGAGGTCGACGGTATTGCCATTGACGGACGCGGCACCCGGGCCATTGGCAACGCTTTCACGGCGATAGCCGAGAGCATCGAGCTCGGTCAGGAAATCGTCCCGACTCAGCTTTTGTCCGACGAACAGCTCCAGGGGCCTGGCGTAGACCTTGGCCGGGATGGTCCAGCGCTTGCCGGAGAACTTCTCCTGGACCACGGCATCGAGGTAGACCGCAAAGCCAGCGAGCACGACGAGGCCCACCAGGCTGAGTTTAAGGGCCCAGCCCAGCCAGGGCCGCAAGCGACTGGCGGGTGGTTTCTTGGGGGTACGGGGGGATCGGGTACGAGTCATGGCGGCGGATTATACGCACTTTGCCGCGGTTCAACATGACCACACAACGGCCCCCTCCTGTTTGCGTTAACGCGGCTTGCCGCCATAATGACGGCCTTGAATTTTCCCAGTCTCTGAAGGATCGCCCGTGAGCCAGTCCCTGATCGCTGCCCTGCAAAACCCGGCCCTCTATCCGCATCCCGTCGAAGGGTTCCAGGTCATCGAGACCCACATTTCCTGGGTATTGCTCACCGGGCCGTATGCCTACAAATTCAAAAAACCGGTCAATTTCGGCTTCCTTGATTTCACCAGCCTCGAGGCACGCAAGCATTTCTGCGGGGAAGAACTGCGCTTGAACCAGCGCCTGACCCAGGATCTGTACCTGGAAGTCATGCCGATTACCGGCACCCCGCAAGCGCCACAACTGGGTGGCGAAGGTCCGGCCATCGAATACGCCCTGAAGATGCGTCAGTTCCCCCAGAGCCAACTGCTCAGCACGCTCCAGGCCAACGGCGAACTGACCACCGCGCACGTTGACGAAATGGCCGCGCAGATCGCCCGTTTCCATCTCTCCACGCCCACCGTGCCTGCCGAAAACGCCGCCGGCACCCCCGACAGCGTTATGGCACCGGTGCGGCAGAACTTCGAACAGATTCGTCCGTTCCTCAGTGACAAGGCTGACCTGGTGCAACTCGAAGCCCTGCAAGCCTGGGCCGAAAGCAGCTTCGAACGCCTCAAACCGCTGTTCACTCAACGCAAGACTGAAGGTTTCATCCGCGAATGCCACGGTGACATCCACTTGGGCAATGCCACGGTGATCGATGGCAAGGTAGTGATTTTCGACTGCATTGAGTTCAACGAGCCGTTCCGCTTCACCGATGTCTATGCCGACACTGCATTCCTGGCGATGGACCTGGAAGACCGCGGCCTCAAGTCGCTGGCGCGACGTTTCGTCAGCCAATACCTGGAGCTGACCGGCGACTATCAAGGCCTGGAGCTGCTGAACTTCTACAAAGCCTACCGCGCCCTGGTCCGCGCCAAGGTCGCGCTGTTCAGCATGCCGGCCGAAGCCGACCCGGTGCAGCGCGCCACAACCCTGCGCCAATACCGCAACTACGCGAACCTGGCCGAAAGCTACAGCACCATTCCCTCGCGCTTTCTGGCCATCACCCACGGCGTTTCGGCCGTTGGCAAAAGCCATGTCGCGATGCGCCTGGTGGAAGCCCTGGGCGCCATTCGCTTGCGCTCGGACGTTGAGCGCAAGCGTCTGTTTGGTGAGCAGCAAGTGCCCAATGATCCACAAGCCGGCATCTATAGCAGCGGCGCCAGCGACGCCACTTATGCCCGCTTGCATGAAATCGCTGGTGTCATCCTGCATGCCGGGTTCCCAGCAGTGATCGACGCCACGTACCTCAAACACGATCAGCGCGATGCGGCGGCGAAAGTTGCCGAGGCCAAGGGCGCTCCGTTCCTAATCCTCGATTGCAATGCGCCACAAGCGGTTATCGAAAGCAGGCTGGCGCAGCGTCAGGCCGATCAGACAGATCCGTCCGACGCAAATCTGGCCGTTATCGCCGCCCAACAGGCCAGCCGCGAAGCACTCACCCCTGCGGAAATCCTGTGCAGCAAACGGGTCCAGACCAATGAAAGCGGCACGCTCGACATCGTGGTCGCGCAGATTCGTCAACGCTTGCCAGGCCTGTAAAAAACTATTTCGGCCGTGGAGTCTGCCCACCCTTCACGGCCGTCAAACAGTGGCACTATACTGGCGTCATAAAACCAACAGGTGATATGAAATGAGCCTACCCAAGCTTCTCAGTACCCCGCTTTATGCTTTGCTGCGCGAAGACGACATTGCCGGTTTCAACAACGAACGGCCACACGGCCCGGTTGATATGCGTGGCGGCGATTTTCGCGGTCTGGATCTGCGAGAGCTCAATGCCGACGACGTGGATTTCACCGACGCTTACTTCCGCTCCGCGGATTTGCGCGGCATCGATTTTCGCAAGTCGTCCCTGGAAGGTGCCAGCCTGGCCCATGCGCAAATATCGGGCGCCTATTTCCCGGCAGAACTGTCTGCCGACGAAATTCTGATGTCGATGAACTTTGGCACCCGGCTGCGCTACCGCACCCGCTGAATCGGGCCGAATCTGCCGTCAACCCAATTGATCTCCAGCGCCCCTGCCTGCGCTGGACGCTGCATCTTGCCGCGCGCCCCCACCTATCGTGCGTAATGCATTAGAAGCTTTTGCTTCAAATCCCACCAAAGAATCACGTTTTTCCTACTGACCGCTACACTCCTGAGAAGCTTGCCCACTGCACCAGTCGGCCGTCGCAAGGAGGTTCGATGAATGATGAACTGCAACACCTGAAGAACCTGGGCAAGACATCAGCCCAGTGGCTGCATGCCGTGGGCATCCACAGCGCCTCGGATCTGCGCCGCCTCGGAGCGGTTGATGCCTATCGCGCAGTACGCACTCGCGGGTTCCGGGCTTCGAAGGTGTTGCTCTATGCCATTGAGGGCGCATTGATGGATGTGCACTGGAATGACATCCCCGCCGAACGCAAGGAAGCCTTGAACAAACAATTGGACGCCGTTTCGACGCGTCACAAAGCCTGACCATTCTCCTTGTTTGTCGCCACACGGCCTGCGCTTGAAAGTTATTTGGGCCAATCCAAAAAACAACGTTTGACATGGTAATGAGAATCGCTATGATTAGCGCATCCGGTCGCGAGACTGGTCGATATTTGAAAAGCCCTTGGTTCGGACTCTCAGATATCTCCTCATCAGGCTAATCACGGTTATTTGACCCGACTTTTGTCGGGTCTTTTTTTGTCTGGAGGAAATGCGCTGTGTTCACGCATCTGCGCGCAGTAATCCTGAGGGGGAGTGGCCTTGGTGTACCACACGTAATCTGCCATGACCGATGTCATCTCGCTGCCCTCCTCGGCCAGCATCAGGACGGTCGGCGCCTCACTGGCCCCCAAGTCCAGCACATGCAGCGGCACCCCAACGTCTTTCCGTCCATGCCAGGCACCGGCGAACAATAACGCAGGTAATGGCGCAGCCAGCAGACGTTCGGCCATGCGTCGGTCACGTTGTTGCTGGACAGCCAGCATCGCCGGCATCTGAGATTCGGGCAGCAGGCCGCAATGGGATTGGCGAATCTGCTCCAGCAACTGATCCTTCACACTTGCCGCATTCGCACGGGCGCCTCGCAAGTCCGGCGCCTGCCGGTAGACGCGCTGGATCTCGGCGGCGTCCAGATTGGCGGCCAACAACCGATAGCGTTGCGTCAGGGCAAACTCCACGACCGGACCATACAGGCTCCAGTCCCATCCCGGCGACCAATCCAGGGCACCGGGAAGATCAATTGGCAAGGCAGGTAACTGGCGGACCGCATCAACACGAGGCTGCTGGTGGGGTGTCAGCATTTCCAGCAGGAGGCTGCCCTGGGCCCGTTGCGCGGCCAGGGCCTGAAGCAGCCATAGCTGCAGCGCGTGGTGATCCGGATTGTCGTGCTGCTCGCCGACCACCACTCGCGGCGCCCGTGCCAGACGCTCGATCAACGCTTGAGGCGTGATGGCCCGGCCACTGTGCAAATCAAGGATCTGCCCGTCGACCGGGGGCGGCGCAGTGCTCTGACAGGCCGTCAGCACACTCAATGCCAGAATCAGGATCAGGCGCACGTCTACATCCTCAGGCAACCCTCAGCGGGCGATGATCAATGGATGTCCGCGCTCCGGATGGGGTTGCACCAGCACTTCCAGGCCAAACACTGCTTTGAGCGGTTCCGGGCGCAGCACTTGTTGCGGCGTGTCCAGGGCCACCGGCCGGCCGGACGCGAGCAACAACAGGCGATCACAATAACGCGCTGCCAGGTTCAGGTCATGCAGGATCACCAATACGGCCGCGCCGCGATCGGCAAACTCACGCACCGCTTGCAGGATGGTGTGCTGGTGCAGTGGATCGAGCATCGAGGTCGGTTCGTCGAGCAGCAGGGTCTGCCCCGCTTCCCCTGGCCACAACTGTGCCAAGACCCGCGCCAGGTGCACCCGCTGACGCTCGCCGCCCGACAGCGCCAAGTAACTGCGACCGTGCAGATGCGCCGCGTCTGCAGCGTGCAACGCCAAGGCAACGATTTGCTCATCACGCACTCGACCACACTGATGAGGCAGGCGCCCCATGCCGACTACTTCCTCGACGCGGAAGGCAAAATCCAGGGTCGATGACTGCGGCAATACCGCCAGGCGGCGGGCACGCTCGGCGCCGTCCCACTGGGACAAAGGCCGATCATCGAGCCAGACCTGTCCCTGCGCAGGAGGCAATTGACCGCACAGCCCCGCCAGCAAAGTACTTTTACCTGCACCGTTGGGCCCGAGCACGCCCAGCACCTGACCGGGATGCAGATCAAGATTGACATCAGCCAACACGGTCTTGCGACCCCGCTGGATGTGCAGGTTCTGCGCTCGTAACATCAGGCGCGTCCTCGCAGCAATAAATAGAGGAAGAACGGCGCCCCGATGAATGCCGTGACGATGCCGATCGGCAGTTCCGCCGGAGCCAGCGCCAGACGCGCCACCAGATCGGCGAACAGCAGCAGGCTCGCCCCTGCCAGCACCGAAGCCGGCAACAGAACGCGATGATCGGGGCCGGCCATCAACCGTACCAGATGCGGCACTACCAGCCCGACAAAGCCGATCATGCCCGCCGCCGCCACTGCCGCGCCAACCCCCAGGGCCGTGCAAAACACCAGTTCACGCTTGAGCCCTTCGACATCAACGCCCAAATGGGCGGCTTCGGATTCACCCAGCAACAGAGCATTGAGTGCCCGGGCCCGTCGTGGCAGCCAGAGTGCTACGCCAACGCTGACCAGCAACAGCGGCCACAACCGCGCATAGCTGGCACCATTCAGGCTCCCCAGGTTCCAGAACGTCAAGGTGCGCAGGGTCGCGTCGTCCGCCAGGTAAGTGAACAAGCCCACCGCCGAGCCGGACAGCGCGGTCAGGGCGATACCGGCCAGGAGCATGGTCGCGACATGGGTCTGGCCGTTGCGCCGGCCGAGGCGATAAACCAATGCCGTAACCCCAAGCCCGCCGAGGAACGCACACAACGACAACACATAGGGGCCGAACGCTTCGGGCAAGCCGCCCAGCGCCGAGCCGCCAACAATGGCGAACGCCGCGCCCAGTGCCGCACCGCTGGACACCCCGACCAGCCCCGGGTCGGCCAACGGGTTGCGGAACAGCCCCTGCATCGCCACCCCGGATAATGCCAATACCCCGCCCACCGCCAGCCCCAGCAGGGTGCGTGGCAGACGGATCTGGCCGAGGATCAGTTCGGCCTGCTCCAGACCTTCGGCGGCCACTGGCAAGCCCATCAAGCGCAACGCCGCGCGCAAGGTATCGAACAGCGGCAAACTCACCGGCCCCAGGGCCAGGGACAGCCAGATCGCCAGCAGACACAACAGGGCCAGGCCAATGAACAAGGTGCGCGGTTTGACCAGAGGGGTCATGGTGCCTTGGCCGGTTCGGTCGGGTAAAAACCGGCCGTCAGCTTCACCAGACTTTGCGGCAACCGCGGGCCTAGCCCGCCGACCAACAGTGTCGGGTCAAGCTCGATAACGCGCCCGGCCCTGGCGGCACGGGTGGAGGAAAGAATCGGATTTTCCCTGAACAACGCCGCACGCGCTTCTTCGCCACTCAACGCGCGATCGGCGAACACCAGTACTTCGGGATTCAGGCTGGCCAGGCTCTCCACCGAAAATGCCTTGTAACCATGGTGTGTCGCCAAGTTGTGACCGCCGGCCTGCCGCACCAGCCAATCGGCGGAGGTGCCCAGGCCTGCGACCATCGGCTTGCCGCCGGAGCTTGCGACCAACAGCAACACGCCGGGGGCCTGTTGCTCAAGCTGGATTTTACTCACTCGAGCTTTCTGTTGGCTGAGCTGCTGTTGATAACTGTCGAACAACTGCGCGGCTTTGGCCTCGGCGCCCAGCAGTTGACCCAGGTGCCGCAGATTGCCCTGAAGGGTCGACAGGTCGGGCGTGGCCGAGAACAGTTCAACCTGTACCCCGGCGCTGCGGATCTGCGACAGCACCGGTGGCGGCCCCATTTCTTCGGTGCCTACGAGGATCTGCGGACGCAGGCTCAATACCCCCTCGGCCGAGAGTTGTCGCTGATAACCGATGCTGGGTAAATCCCGCAAGGCTTCGGGATGCTGGCTGGTGGTGTCCACGCCCACCAGTTTCGACTCACCGCCCAGCGCGCTGACCCATTCGGACACCGCCCCGCCGGCACTGACCCAGCGCTGCGGCAGTTCAGCCGCCACCAAGCCCTGGCTGGCCAACATGACGACACAGAGCGTGACAACACGGATATTCAGGCGCATCGGGCAGATTCCTCGAAGAAATGTTCACAGGGCCGGGCATGACCCCCTCAGGCAAAGTATCCTCAGCCCCCTGCGAAGGAGGCGCCATTTGATAATTGTTTTCATTTGGACGTCAAGCATGAACCTTTGGGAGGCTCGCTCCCACATAAACTCGCTCACTGATAACCATAGAGACCCACATGAAGTTTCTTTGTACCGGCGCCGAATTGCCTGACAACAGCAGTCGCGGTTTCGACCTCGATGGGCGCAAGTTGCTGGCGGTGCGTCGCGCCGGCCAGGTGTATGTCTATCTCAACCGCTGCCCGCACCGCGGCGTACCGCTGGAATGGCGGCCCAATGAGTTTCTCGACCCCAGCGCCAGCCTGATCCAGTGCGCCACCCACGGCGCACTGTTTCTGATTGAAAGCGGTGAATGCGTCGCCGGCCCCTGCGCCGGGCAGTCCCTGGCTGCGTTAGAGAGCCGGGAGGACGAACAAGGCATCTGGGTCGAGCAACACCGGTAACGAGCGGTCCACCCACATTTGCTCGGGCGTCAGCGTCACCCCGTAGGCCAGCACTTCCACGCCCGCGGCCACAGCGTCGCGCAACGCCGCCGCGTACAGCGGGTCGATTTCCTGTGCCGGGCGCACGGCGTCGATCCCGCTCAGGTTGACACAATACAACTGCACCGCCCGCACGCCGTCCCGGGCCAGGTGAGCGAGTTCGCGCAGATGCCTGGCTCCCCGCTGGGTCACCGCATCGGGAAACGCCGCCACGGTCGTGCCGTCAAAACCCAACGTGACACTTTTGACTTCGACCCAGGCAGAGCCCTCGTCATAGTCCAGTCGAAAATCGATACGACTGTTTTCCTGACCGTAAGCCACTTCACGCTTGAGCCCGGTAAAACCGTTCAGCTCGCTGATGACCTCGGCACGCAGGGCCTCTTCGATTAGCGGGTTGGCTCGCGCGGTGTTGATGCAGGCCAACCGCCCCTGGGGGGTCTCGCCTATTTCCCAGGTGCCGGGCAATTTGCGCTTGGGATCGCTGGAACGACTGAACCAGACTCGCGCACCTTCGGCCATGCAATTGAGCATCGAACCGGTGTTGGGGCAATGAATCGTCAGCAGTTCGCCATGAACGGTCTCGATATCGGCAAGAAAACGCTTATAACGTCGAATCAGCCGGCCTTCTTCCAGCGCAGGTGAAAAAAGCATCAGCCTTGCCAACTCCGCAGTCCACGCTCGATTCGCTCCACCGCTTCCTGGAGCCGCGGCAAGCTCTGGGTGTAGGCGAAACGCACATGGTGCCCAGCCTGATGGCGACCGAAATCCAGCCCCGGCGTGAACGCCACATGCTCGGTCTCCAGAAAGTGCTGGCAGAACGCAAAAGCATCGCCGCCGAATGCACTAATGTCGGCATACAGGTAAAACGCCCCTTCCGGCTCCACTGCGATGCCGAACCCCAGATCACGCAAGGCCGGTAGCAGAAAGTCGCGCCGCAGCGCGAACTCGGCCCGGCGCTGCTCGAATATCTCGATTGTCGCCGGTTCGAAACAGGCCAACGCCGCGTACTGGGCCATGCTCGGCGCACTGATGTAAAGGTTCTGCGCCAGCTTCTCCAGCTCACCAACAGCCGCCGAAGGGGCCACCAGCCAGCCCAGCCGCCAGCCGGTCATGCCGAAATACTTGGAAAAGCTATTAAGGACGAAAGCTTCGTCGTCGACTTCCAGCACGCTCGCGGCATCGGTGCCATAAGTCAGGCCGTGATAGATCTCATCCACCACCAAGTGACCGTTGTGGCCCTTGATTGCCTTGGACAGGCCGGCCAGTTCGTCCCGGCTGAGAATCGTCCCGGTCGGGTTGGCCGGCGACGCGACCAGCGCACCCACGCTGTTCGAGTCCCAATAGCGGTTCACCAGGTCCGGGGTCAGCTGGTAGCGCACGTCCGGGCCTACCGGCACCAATTGAGCCGTACCTTCCACCAGCCGCAGAAAGTGGCGATTGCAGGGGTAACCGGGGTCCGCCAACAGCCAGTGCTTGCCCGGGTCCACCAGCAACGCGCTGGTCAGCAGCAACGCGCCGGATCCGCCCGGCGTGACCAGGATGCGCCGTGGGTCTATGTCCACACCGTAGCGCTGCCCGTAGAAACCGGCGATGGCTTCGCGCAGCTCGGGGATGCCACGGGCCGCCGTGTAACGGGTCTTTCCCGCCGCCAGCGCGGCCTGGCCGGCCTGGATGATCGGCTCAGCCGTGGTGAAGTCCGGCTCGCCGATCTCCAGGTGGATGACATCGTGCCCGGCGGCCTGCAGCTCATTGGCACGGGCCAGGAGCGCCATCACATGGAAAGGTTCGATGGCGCGGCTACGCGCACTGTAGGGCTGAGCCATTAGCCTTCCTTCTGGTAAAAAAGAACCGATTCTACCTAACTCTCCGGCCAATCCAGAAACAACTGCGCAAGCGAGCACGAACTCAGGGCCCGGCCGCTTGCAGCAAATGTCTCCAGCGATCGGCTCAGGCTTGACTAGAATCAAGCATTGAGCAGGTTTGTCACTCCACCGGACTGAACTTGACCACGCTTTGCAAGCCCCGGCCACCGCAGGCTCGACAACCGGGAGTAGCGCGGCCCGATTTGATCTGGTAAGTTCGCCCGCTTGCAGCCGCAGGGCCGGCAGGTGTCGGTGATGGAGCAATCCTGCGTAGTGGATTACAAGAGTAGAGGCGGTCCATTCATGCCCACCCAAGCAAAGCAGAATCAAAATCAGTCGCTCAGCGGGTTTGAGCCGTACGTGCCGCAAGCTGGCGAAGAGTACATGGGCGCCCCCATGCGCGCGCACTTCACCAAGATCCTGAACAAGTGGAAACAGGACTTGATGCAGGAAGTCGACCGCACTGTGGATCACATGAAAGACGAAGCGGCGAACTTCCCTGACCCGGCCGACCGTGCCAGCCAGGAAGAAGAATTCAGCCTCGAACTGCGCGCCCGCGACCGTGAGCGCAAGCTCATCAAGAAAATCGACAAGACGTTGCAACTGATCGAAGACGAAGAATACGGTTGGTGCGAGTCCTGCGGCGTCGAGATCGGCGTCAAGCGGCTGGAAGCACGTCCGACCGCCGACATGTGTGTCGACTGCAAGACCCTGGCGGAAATCAAGGAAAAACAGGTCGGCAAGTAAATTGCCTGGGCTGTCATCGAAAAACGGAGCGTTCACACGCTCCGTTTTTTGTTTCTGATACTTCCCGCACACCCGGTTCCCTTGTGGGAGCGAGCCTGCTCGCGATAGCGGTGGGTCAGCCACATCAATGCCCACTGATAAGACGCTATCGCGAGCAGGCTCGCTCCCACAGAGGGGTGGCTTCGTCAGCAGGATATGTATTCCAACAGCCCGGACCCAGTAACATTCGCTTTATGACCGCCACTGCCCCCTACATCGGCCGCTTCGCCCCCACACCCAGCGGCCACCTGCACTTCGGCTCCCTGGTCGCCGCGCTGGCGTCCTATCTGGATGCCCGGGCTGCGGGCGGGCGCTGGTTGCTGCGCATGGAGGACCTTGACCCACCACGGGAAGAGCCTGGCGCGCAAGCGGCAATCTTGAAGGCACTGCAAAGCTACGGGTTTGAATGGGACGGCGAGATGGTCCGTCAGAGTGAGCGCCATGAGGCCTACGACCAGGTCATCAATCGCCTGCTCAGCCAGGGTCTGGCCTATGCCTGCACCTGCTCGCGCAAACAACTGGAGCCGTATCAGGGCATTTATCCGGGCCTGTGCCGCAACGCCGGTCACGACACCAAAGACGCGGCCATCCGCCTGCGCGTTCCCGAGCTGGCGTATCACTTCAACGACCGAGTACAAGGCCCGTTCCGCCAGCACCTGGGCCGTGAAGTCGGCGATTTCGTGATTCGCCGTCGCGACGGGCTCTATGCTTATCAACTGGCGGTGGTGTTGGACGACGCCTGGCAGGGGGTCACCGATATCGTGCGCGGTGCCGACCTGCTGGACTCCACGCCACGTCAGCTGTACCTGCAAGAGCTGCTTGGCTTGCCACAACCGCGCTACCTGCATGTGCCGCTGATCACCCAGCCGGACGGACACAAACTCGGCAAGTCCTACCGTTCGCCACCGCTGGCGGCCGATCAGGCCACGCCATTGTTGTTGCGGGCACTGCGCGCGCTGGGCCAACAGCCAGGCCCCGAACGGGTCGACGCCAGCCCCCGGGACCTGCTGGACTGGGGCATTCGCCATTGGGATGCGGAGAAGATCCCGCGCACTTTGACCCTGCCAGAGGCGCAAATACGTTGACGGCGCTTGCAGCTTGGCCCCCATCCGTTACCATCGCCGCACGTTTTCGGGCACGCGTTTAAAAAAGAGAGGCCGGGATGTACATCTATCGCTTGGTCCTGCTCCTGGTAGTGGGGATTTATCTGTTCTCCCCGGCCATCATGGATTGGTGGATCGACGCCACGGGTGCCTGGTATCGGCCCTATCTGCTTTGGCTGATCCTGATCGTCGTGACCTTCATCCTGCAGAGCCAAAAAGATGCCGATGAGCTTTAGCCTGACCCAGATGATCCTGATCAGCGCAGCCTACCTGGCAGTGCTGTTCGGCGTCGCCTGGATCAGCGAACGGGGCATGATCCCCCGGGCGATCATCCGCCACCCGCTGACCTACACCCTGTCGCTGGGCGTCTACGCCAGCGCGTGGGCGTTCTATGGCACGGTCGGACTGGCCTATCAGTACGGCTACGGTTTTCTGTCCAGCTACCTGGGTGTATCGGGGGCATTCCTGCTGGCGCCGGTGCTGCTCTACCCAATCCTGAAAATCACCCGCACCTACCAGCTATCATCCCTGGCCGACCTGTTCGCCTTTCGCTTTCGCAGCACCTGGGCCGGCGCGCTGACCACGATTTTCATGCTGGTGGGCGTATTGCCGTTGCTGGCCCTGCAGATCCAGGCGGTGGCCGACTCCATCAGCATCCTCACCCGCGAACCGGTGCAGCACCGGGTCGCACTGAGTTTCTGCGCGCTGATCATTCTCTTCACGATTTTCTTCGGTTCCCGCCACATCGCCACCCGGGAGAAACACGAAGGCCTGGTGTTCGCCATCGCCTTCGAATCGGTGATCAAACTGATCGCCATCGGCGGCGTCGGCCTCTATGCCCTGTACGGCGTATTCGATGGCCCGCAACAACTGGAGCTGTGGCTGCTGCAGAACCAGACCGCCCTCGCCGCCCTGCACACACCCCTGCAGGAAGGCCCGTGGCGCACGCTGTTGCTGGTGTTCTTCGCGTCAGCGATCGTCATGCCGCACATGTACCACATGACCTTTACCGAAAACCTCAACCCGCGCTCGCTGGTGAGCGCGAGCTGGGGCCTGCCGCTGTTCCTGCTGCTGATGAGCCTGGCGGTGCCGCTGATCCTGTGGGCCGGACTGAAGCTGGGGGCCAGCACCAATCCTGAGTATTTCACCCTCGGCATCGGCATCGCCGCCAACAGCAAGGCCCTGGCGTTGCTGGCCTACATCGGTGGCCTGTCGGCGGCCAGCGGCCTGATCATCGTTACCACGCTGGCGCTGTCGGGCATGGCCCTCAACCATCTGGTGCTGCCGCTCTACCAGCCGCCGGCCGAGGGCAATATCTACCGCTGGCTGAAATGGACCCGCCGCGCACTGATCGTCGCCATCATCATGGCCGGCTACGGCTTTTACCTGATGCTGGGCGACGGACAGGACCTGGCCAACCTCGGCATTGTCGCGTTCGTCGCCACCTTGCAGTTCCTGCCCGGCGTACTGTCGGTGCTGTATTGGCCAACAGCCAACCGCCGTGGTTTTATCGCCGGTCTGCTCGCGGGGATCCTGGTGTGGCTGGTCGCCATGCTGTTGCCACTGCTGGGCAACATGCAGGGCTTCTATATCCCGTTGCTGAACATGATCTACGTGCTCGACGACACCAGTTGGCACATGGCGGCCATCGCCTCGCTGGCGGCGAACGTGCTGATGTTCACCCTGATTTCACTGTTCACCAACGCCAGCAGCGAAGAGGCCAGCGCCGCCGAAGCCTGCGCGGTGGACAACGTTCGCCGCCCCCAGCGTCGGGAACTGCACGCCGCTTCACCCCAGGAGTTCGCCACGCAACTGGCCAAGCCCCTGGGCGCCAAGGCCGCGCAAAAAGAAGTCGAACAGGCCCTGCGCGACCTCTACCTGCCCTTCGATGAACGCCGTCCATATGCCCTGCGTCGCCTGCGGGACCGGATCGAAGCCAACCTGTCCGGCCTGATGGGCCCCAGCGTGGCCCAGGACATGGTCGAGACGTTCCTGCCCTACAAGGCCGGCGGCGAGAACTATGTCACTGAAGACATCCACTTCATCGAGAGCCGTCTGGAAGACTACCACTCGCGCCTCACCGGCCTGGCCGCCGAACTGGACGCCTTGCGCCGTTATCACCGCCAGACCTTGCAGGAACTGCCGATGGGCGTGTGCTCCCTGGCCAAGGACCAGGAAATCCTGATGTGGAACAAGGCCATGGAGGAACTGACCGGAATCGCCGCCCAGCGCGTGGTCGGTTCACGCCTGAGTACCCTGAGTGAGCCGTGGAAAGGCCTGCTGCAAGGCTTCATCGACCTGCCGGATGAGCATTTGCACAAGCAGCACCTGGCCCTCGACGGCCAGACTCGCTGGTTGAACCTGCACAAGGCGGCGATCGACGAGCCGCTGGCGCCGGGTAACAGTGGCCTGGTATTGCTGGTGGAAGACCTCACCGATACTCAGATGCTCGAAGACAAGCTGGTCCACTCCGAACGGTTGGCAAGCATCGGTCGGCTGGCCGCCGGGGTGGCCCACGAAATCGGCAACCCGATCACCGGCATCGCCTGCCTGGCGCAAAACCTGCGCGAAGAGCGCGAGGACGACGGCGAACTGACGGAAATCAGCGGCCAGATCCTCGAACAGACCAAGCGTGTGTCGCGTATCGTCCAGTCACTGATGAGCTTCGCCCATGCCGGCGGCCACCAGCACAACGACGAGCCCGTCTGTCTGGCCGAAGTGGCCCAGGACGCCATTGGTCTGCTGGCCCTGAACCGGCGCAATTTCGAGGTGCAATTCTTCAACCTGTGCGACCCGGATCACTGGGTCGACGGCGATCCCCAGCGGCTCGCCCAAGTACTGATCAACCTGCTCTCCAACGCCCGCGACGCCTCACCTGCGGGCAGCGCGGTGCGGGTCAAGAGCGAAGCCAGCGAACACACGATCGACCTGATCGTCGAAGACGAAGGCAGCGGTATCCCCCAGAACATCATGGACCGATTGTTCGAACCTTTCTTCACCACCAAGGACCCGGGCGAAGGCACCGGTCTGGGCCTTGCACTGGTCTATTCCATCGTTGAAGAGCATTATGGACAAATCACCATCGACAGCCCGGCCGATGTACAAAGCCAACGCGGCACCCGTATACGGGTGACCTTGCCGCGTCATGTCGAAGCGACGTCCGCTGTGAACTGAGACCGTCGAGAGAATCGAATCAATGCCGCACATTTTGATCGTCGAAGACGAAACAATTATCCGCTCCGCCTTGCGCCGCCTGCTGGAACGCAATCAGTACCAGGTCAGCGAAGCCGGTTCAGTGCAGGAAGCACAAGAACGTTTCAGCATTCCAACGTTTGACCTGATCGTCAGCGACCTGCGCTTGCCTGGCGCCCCCGGCACCGAACTGATCAAGCTCGGCCAGGGCACGCCGGTGCTGATCATGACCAGTTACGCCAGCCTGCGCTCGGCGGTGGACTCCATGAAAATGGGCGCGGTGGACTACATCGCCAAGCCGTTTGACCACGACGAGATGCTCCAGGCCGTGGCCCGCATCTTGCGCGACCGACAGACGGCGGCCAGCCATGCGCCGGAACCGGCGAGCAAGGCGACAGCCTCCACCAAAGGCGGCGCCGGCAACCATAACGGCGAAATCGGCATCATCGGCTCCTGCCCGCCCATGCAGGACTTGTACAGCAAGATCCGCAAAGTGGCGCCCACCGACTCCAATGTCCTGGTCCAGGGCGAGTCCGGCACCGGCAAGGAGCTGGTAGCCCGTGCGCTGCATAACCTGTCCCGACGGGCCAAGGCCCCGATGATTTCGGTGAACTGCGCGGCGATCCCGGAAAGCCTGATCGAGTCCGAACTGTTCGGTCACGAAAAGGGTGCGTTCACGGGTGCCAGCGCCGGGCGCGCCGGGCTGGTGGAAGCGGCGGACGGCGGGACGCTGTTCCTCGATGAAATCGGTGAACTACCCCTTGAAGCCCAGGCACGTTTGCTGCGGGTGCTTCAGGAAGGCGAGATCCGTCGGGTCGGGTCGGTGCAGTCGCAGAAAGTCGACGTGCGCCTGATCGCGGCCACGCACCGCGATCTCAAGAGCCTGGCGAAGATCGGCCAGTTCCGTGAAGACCTGTATTACCGTTTGCACGTCATCGCCTTGAAGCTGCCGGCCCTGCGCGAGCGTGGCGCCGACGTCAACGAAATCGCCAATGCTTTCCTTGCCCGCCAGAGCGCGCGGGTCAACCGCACCGATCTCAAGTTCGCCCCGGATGCCGAACAGGCCATCCGTCACTACGCCTGGCCGGGTAACGTTCGAGAGCTGGAAAACGCGGTAGAGCGAGCAGTGATCCTCTGCGAGAGCCCGGAAATCTCGGCCGACCTGCTAGGCATCGACATCGAGCTCAGTGACCTGGACGATGACGAGTTCATCGGCCTGGCCCCGCAACAGGGTGGTGCCAACAACTCCAGTCACGAGCCTACCGAAGACTTGTCCCTGGAAGATTACTTCCAGCATTTCGTCCTCGAACACCAGGACCACATGACTGAGACCGAACTGGCGCGCAAGCTGGGGGTTAGCCGCAAATGCCTGTGGGAACGCCGCCAGCGCCTGGGTATCCCACGCCGCAAGACCGGGGTCGCCAGCGAAAGCTGAGGTGCGCGGGTAACACCGCCCAATGTGAAAAAACTGTTACCTCAGCTTTTTCACGTAACAGAAGCCGGGGTTTACGGTAACGAAACCCCGGCTTTTTTTCGCCCCGAAAAAACCAACAACCCCGCCAGCCCCCCGACTTTGCTGGGGTTTGCAAAAGTTGGCACGCACCCTGCTATAGCTTTGGTACAAGAACAATAACAAACCGTGTAAACGACAATAAAAATAAGACGAATCGACTCACGCACAATAAAAACAAGACGGCGAGAGGCGCAGCTAACTGATTCTTTTGGAGAGGCGTTGTATTTGGGGCTTGCCCCACAACCAGGCCGAGAACAATAAAACTGTCCCAAGACAGGTGCCTGAACTGGTTGGATCGATTGATCACTGCAACACAGCGACCAAAGCAATCCGTTTGCTCTTGACTCCCGAATGGGAGTGTCACGCAGGGAAAACCTCGTGGCGCGGGCACTCAACAAAAACAAGAAGCCCGAAATCAATAATAAAAACAGAGCACGCAACTAATTCTGGGGGAGCTTCGGCTCCCCCTGTGGTTTCCGGCATTCCCCTTCCCTTAAAGCCTACAAGGCTTGTCGCTCAAGCTTGCAGCTCAAAACTGCTCCGTCCTACACCATCCCTCGACTAAATGCTAGAATCCCCGCCCATCATGCGGTCACTCTTCGTTTTTGGCCGAATATTCCTTCAAACAGTGCATCCCATGCTGAAGAAGCTGTTCCAGTCATTCCGTTCTCCCTTGCGTCGTACGCAACACATTCGCAGCACGCCTGAAGTGCTCAACAGTGGCCAGCATTCGTTGCAAAAGGCCCAGTTCAGCCGTTACGCGGTGAACATCGTCGAACGCCTGCAGAACGCCGGCTACCAGGCTTATCTGGTGGGCGGATGTGTGCGTGACATGCTGCTCAACATCACGCCCAAGGATTTCGACGTCGCCACCAGCGCCACGCCGGAACAGATCCGCGCCGAATTTCGCAACGCACGGATCATTGGCCGGCGCTTCAAGCTGGTCCACATCCACTTCGGCCGCGAAATCATCGAAGTGGCGACATTTCGCGCCAACCACCCGCAAAACGATGAAGAAGAAGACAGTAGCCAGTCTTCGCGCAACGAGAGCGGGCGCATCCTGCGCGATAACGTCTACGGCACGCTGGAAGAAGACGCGCAACGCCGCGACTTCACCATCAACGCCCTGTATTACGACCCGGTCAGCGAACGCATCCTCGACTACGCCAATGGCGTACACGACATCCGCAATCGCCTGATCCGCCTGATCGGCGACCCCAAGCAGCGTTACCAGGAAGACCCGGTGCGCATGCTGCGAGCCGTGCGTTTCGCCGCCAAGCTGGATTTCGGCATCGAAAAACACAGCGCCACGCCGATCCGCGAATTGGCGCCGATGCTGCGGGAAATCCCGTCGGCCCGTCTGTTCGAGGAAGTGCTCAAGTTGTTCCTGTCGGGCAACGCGGCGGACACCTTTGAAATGCTGGTGGACCTGCAACTGTTCGACCCGCTGTTCCCGGCCAGCGCCGAAGCGCTGGAGCACAACCCGACCTACACCCACACCCTGATCAGCGAAGCGTTGATCAACACCGATCTGCGCATCAAGCAGAACAAACCGGTGACCCCGGCCTTCCTGTTTGCCGCACTGCTCTGGCCTGCCCTCCCGGCCCGGGTGCTGCGCCTGCAGGAGCGCGGCATGCCGCCAATCCCTGCCATGCAGGAAGCCGCCCACGAGCTGATCAGCGAACAGTGCCAGCGTATCGCGATTCCGAAACGCTTCACGATGCCGATCCGCGAAATCTGGGACATGCAGGAACGCCTGCCACGGCGCAGCGGCAAACGTGCCGACCTGCTGCTGGACAACCCGCGTTTCCGGGCTGGCTACGACTTCCTGCTACTGCGTGAAAGCGCCGGCGAACAAACCGATGGCCTCGGTGAATGGTGGACTGACTACCAGGACGCCAACGACAGCGAGCGCCGCGACATGATCCGCGAACTCAGTGGTAAGGACGACGGTGCCAGCGGCCCGCGCAAGCGTCGTCGCAGCAGCGGCGCCAAGCGTAAACGTGCCGGTGTCCCGAGCGCTTCGGACGAGTAATCGATGGAGCGCATCTACATCGGCATGGGCAGCAACCTCGCCGAGCCCGCCGAACAATTGCGCAGCGCTGTCCAGGCGCTGGCGCAACTGCCCGACACGCAACTGACGGGCGTGTCAGCGTTCTACCAGAGCGACTCCCTGCTGCCTGGCCAGCCACGCTACACCAATGCGGTCGCGGCGCTGGACAGTCGCCTGGCGCCGCTGGACCTGCTCGATGCGCTGCAAGCCATCGAAACCGGGCAAGGTCGCGAACGCCTGGAGCGCTGGGGTCCGCGCACCCTGGACCTGGACATTCTCCTGTTCGGCGATCGCCTGATCGACGAGCCCCGCCTGAAAGTCCCTCACTACCACATGCATGCCCGGGCCTTCGTACTCTATCCCCTCGCAGAACTGGCACCCGCCGACCTGCGCCTGAGCGATGGACGCCTGCTCAAGGACCTGCTTGCAGCGTGCCCGTTTGTCGGCCTGGAACGCTTGCCCTCCAACTGACGTAGATAGCCTGTGGGAGCGAGCCTGCTCGCGATAGCGGTGATTCAACCAATGCAAATGTCGACTGACACACCGCAATCGCGAGCAGGCTCGCTCCCACAAGATTCGGACCCTACAGTCACTTTCGAGACTCCCCCCCACGCTGAAACGCATCAGTAACCCCGGTAACACCCGGCGGTAACACATCCAATTGACTTCCCGGGTACTCCTCACGACTATAGGCGTCCCGTCGCCGCCAATGCGGCGCTAAAGGGCGCAATCCAGGCCTTACAAGCACCACGCATAGAGGGTGCGCCTGTATAAATGACGAATCATGCGCGTTACTCGCAGTAGTTCAAGGAGGTGTTCTCAGTCAGGGAAACCGATTGAGAACATCCCCTGGCGCCTAATGAGGACTTTTTCATGCCAGCTATTACCCTGACCACGCTGCAAGGTCTCAAGCAAAAAGGTGAAAAAATCACCATGCTGACCTGCTATGACGCAACCTTCGCCCACGCCTGCAATGAGGCCGGTGTCGAAGTGCTGCTGGTGGGCGATTCCCTCGGCATGGTGCTGCAAGGTCACGACAGCACGCTGCCGGTGACCACCGCCGAGATGGCCTATCACGTGGCCGCCGTCAAACGCGGTAACACCGATGCGCTGATCCTTGCCGACCTGCCATTCATGGCCTACGCCACCCTCGAACAAACCATGACCAACAGCGCCATGCTGATGCAGGCCGGCGCCCACATGGTGAAAATAGAAGGCGCGTTGTGGCTGGCCGATTCCATTCGCCTGCTGGCCGAACGCGGCATCCCGGTGTGCGCACACCTGGGCTTGACGCCCCAAGCGGTGAACATCCTCGGTGGCTACAAGGTTCAGGGCCGCAATGAAAACCAGGCCCGTCAGATGCGCGCCGATGCGATCGCGCTGGAGCAGGCGGGTGCCGCGATGTTGCTGCTCGAATGCGTGCCCAGCGAACTGGCGGAGGAAATCACCCAGGCGGTGAAGATCCCGGTCATCGGCATCGGCGCCGGCAGCGCCACCGACGGCCAGGTACTGGTGCTGCATGACATGCTCGGCTTGTCGATCACCGGTCGCGTACCCAAGTTCGTGAAGAACTTCATGGCCGGGCAAGCGACCATCCAGGCCGCCCTGGGCGCCTACGTTGCCGAAGTCAAAGCGGCGACCTTCCCTGGCGTCGAGCACGGATTTTCTGCATGAACACCGTCAAAACCGTACGCGAACTGCGGGCCGCCGTGGCCCGCGCCCGCAGCGAAGGCAAACGCATTGCTTTCGTGCCGACCATGGGCAACCTGCACAGCGGCCATATGGCGCTGATCACCAAAGCGGCGCAGCGGGCCGACTTCGTGGTGGCGAGCATTTTCGTCAACCCGCTGCAATTCGGTGCCGGCGAAGACCTGGACAAATACCCGCGCACTTTGGCTGCCGATCAGGAAAAACTGCTCCAGGCCGGCTGCCATCTGCTGTTCGCTCCAACCGTCGAAGAAATGTACCCCGACGGCATGGCCGGACAGACCCGGGTCAGTGTCCCGCAACTGTCCGAAGGCCTGTGCGGCGCCAGCCGTCCGGGGCATTTCGAGGGCGTGGCAACGGTGGTCAGCAAACTGTTCAACATGGTCCAGCCTGACCTTGCGGTGTTCGGCCAGAAGGACTTCCAGCAACTGGCGGTGATCCGCGCGCTGGTCCATGACCTGAACATGCCGATCCAGATCATTGGTGAGCCGACCGTTCGCGCCGAAGATGGTCTGGCGCTGTCGTCACGCAACGGCTTCCTCAGCCCTGAACAACGCGCGGTGGCCCCCGTGGTCTATCGCAGCCTGAGCCAGATTGCCGAGGCGATCAGGCAAGGGCGGCGGGATTTCCCGGTGCTGGTGGCCGAGCAGATCAAGCAACTGGAAACTGCCGGCCTGCGTCCTGATTATCTGGAAGTCCGCCACGCCCGTACCTTGCGTCCGGCCACGGCCGAGGATCGTGATCTGGTGATTCTGGTTGCCGCTTTCCTGGGCACCACCCGGTTGATCGATAACCTGCACCTGGACCTCGACGCACTCGCCTGAACACCCTAGCCCAATGGGGGGCCTTGTGGGAGCCAGGCTTGCTCGCGATAGCAGTCTAAAAGTCGGCATATGTGCTGAATTTGACGGCGTCATCGCGAGCAAGCTTTGCTCCCACAGCCTTCGTTTCCACAAGGGATAGACGGTGTTTTACAGACTGCATTCTCACATCTCTT
Source organism: Pseudomonas sp. P105 (assembly GCF_032614175.1). Lineage (NCBI taxonomy): Bacteria > Pseudomonadati > Pseudomonadota > Gammaproteobacteria > Pseudomonadales > Pseudomonadaceae > Pseudomonas > Pseudomonas sp. P105. Next base: position 931,142 of record NZ_CP126693.1, on the reverse strand, counting down.
GTGTATTGCTGCCTCCAGAGCCTTCGGGCAAACTGCCCGCCGTTCGGACCCGACCAGAGGAAACATTCATGCACGCCATCATGCTCAAGGCCAAGCTGCACCGCGCCGAAGTCACTCACGCCGTGCTCGACTACGAAGGCTCCTGCGCCATTGATGGTGAGTGGCTGGACCTGTCGGGTATCCGCGAATACGAACAGATCCAGATCTACAACGTCGACAACGGTGAACGCTTCACCACCTATGCGATCCGGGGCGAAGAAGGCTCGCGAATGATTTCGGTCAACGGCGCTGCGGCGCACAAGGCGAAGGTGGGTGACCGGGTGATCATCTGCGCCTACGCCCATTACAGCGAAGCCGAACTGGCCAACTTCAAGCCCCGCATGCTGTACATGGCCCCGGGCAACGAACTGAGCCACACCAGCAACGCCATCCCGGTTCAGGTCGCCTGACCGAACCCTGTGCCGCCCCCTCGGTGTGCAAGCCTGGGGGAGCACGCTTTGCTCCCACAGCGGGCATTCCCCAGAATAGGGATTTTGTGCCAGGGAACATCGCCGCGCTTCCGTCTGTCGGACCAATCCCGCCCCTGTTGTATAAAAAAGTACCGGGAAACGGTCTGACAAAGCCAAGACAGATCGCAACGCGAGGTTTACTGTAGTCGCCCTGTGCCCATAGATCGTGTCGACGCAGTTGTCCGGACGCCCCCTGAGGCCATGCCGGAATTTTTAGTGTACAAAAGGTCGTTCAAGTAAAAAGGAAACCCGCAGCGATGGCGTATTACCGAACCCCTCACGACGTGACCGCTCTGCCTGCCTGGCAAGCGCTGAATGACCACCGCAAAGCCATGCAGGATTTCAGCATGCGCGAAGCGTTCCATGCCGATCCGCAGCGTTTCAATCAATTCACTCTGTCGAGCTGCGGCCTGTTTCTCGACTACTCAAAGAACCTGATCAACGCCCAGACCCGTGACCTGCTGGTGTGCCTGGCCAATGAAGTCGACCTCAAGGGCGCGATCAAGGCGCTGTTCGAAGGCGAAATCGTCAATGCCTCCGAGAGCCGCCCGGCCCTGCATACCGCGCTGCGCCGCCCTGTGGGCGATAAACTGCTGGTGAACGGCGCCGACGTCATGCCCGACGTACACAAGGTGTTGAACCAGATCACTGATCTGGTGGGGCGCATCCATGACGGCCTGTGGCGCGGCTACACCGAGAAACCGATTACCGACGTGGTGAACATCGGCATCGGTGGCTCTTTCCTCGGCCCGGAACTGGTCTCCGAAGCGCTGCTGTCTTACGCACAAAAAGGCGTGCGCTGTCACTACCTGGCGAACATCGATGGCAGCGAGTTCCATGAACTGACCATGAAGTTGCGCGCCGAGACCACGCTGTTCATCGTCTCGTCGAAATCCTTCAACACCCTCGAAACCCTGAAGAACGCCCAGGCTGCCCGTGCCTGGTACCTGGCCCAGGGCGGTTCCGAAGCCGAGCTGTACCGCCACTTCATCGCCGTATCGAGCAATAACGCCGCCGCCGTGGCCTTCGGCATCCGCGAAGAAAACATCTTCCCGATGTGGGATTGGGTCGGCGGGCGCTACTCGCTGTGGTCGGCCATCGGCTTGCCGATCGCCCTGGCCATCGGCATGTCGAACTTCAAGGAATTGCTCTCCGGCGCCTATTCCATGGACCAGCATTTCCAGAGCGCGCCGTTCGAACAGAACATGCCGGTACTGCTGGCGCTGCTGGGCGTGTGGTACGGCAACTTCTGGGGCGCGCAAAGCCACGCGATCCTGCCGTACGACCACTACCTGCGCAACATCACCAAGCACTTGCAGCAACTGGACATGGAATCCAACGGCAAGAGTGTGCGCCAGGACGGCACGCCGGTGTCTACCGACACAGGTCCTGTGATCTGGGGCGGCGTCGGTTGCAATGGTCAGCACGCCTACCACCAGTTGCTGCACCAGGGCACCCAGTTGATCCCGGCAGACTTCATCGTGCCGATCGTCAGCTTCAACCCGGTTTCCGATCACCACCAGTGGCTGTACGCCAACTGCCTGTCCCAGAGCCAGGCACTGATGCTGGGCAAGACCCGCGCCGAAGCCGAAGCGGAACTGCGTGACAAAGGTGCGAGCGAAGAAGACGTGCAGAAACTGGCCTCCCACAAGGTGATCCCGGGCAACCGTCCGAGCAACACCTTGGTGGTCGAACGCATCAGCCCACGTCGCCTTGGCGCATTGGTAGCGCTGTATGAACATAAAGTGTTCGTGCAAAGCGTGGTCTGGGGTATCAACGCGTTCGACCAATGGGGCGTGGAGCTGGGCAAGGAATTGGGCAAGGGCGTCTACAACCGTCTGGTGGGCAGCGAAGAAAGCGCGGCCGAAGACCCTTCGACCCAGGGCTTGATCAACTACTTCCGCGGGCGTCATCGCGGCTGATCCTCAAGTAGTTATCAAGGCCCGCGTTACCTTTGTGGGAGCGAGCCTGCTCGCGATGGCGGTGGATCAGTTGACACAGATGTTGACTGACACAACGCCATCGCGAGCAGGCTCGCTCCCACAGTTGATTTGTACATGACTTGAACCCTCCGGCTACTCGGCGCATCTTTATGACTTGTCGCAAAAACAAGAATAAGGAACCGTCATGTTCGATATCAGCCAGTACCCCCAAGCCGATGCCGTCCGCCGGGCTGCGCAACTGAGTCAGGACGAGTACACGCGGCTCTACAAAGAATCCATCGAACATCCCAGCGCTTTCTGGGGCGAGCAGGCCACGCGCTTTCTCGACTGGATGACGCCTTGGCAAACCGTCCAGCGCTATGACCTCAAGATCGGCGACGCCACCTGGTTCGCCGGGGGCAAGCTGAACGTCAGCGCCAACTGCATCGACCGCCACCTGGAGACACGTGGCGACCAGACGGCGATCATCTGGGAAGGCGACAACCCCGCCGAATCGGCAGAAATCACCTACAAAAAACTTCATCACCATGTTTGCCGCCTGGCGAACGTGCTGAAAAGCCGCGGCGTGAAGAAAGGCGATCGGGTCTGCATCTACATGCCGATGATCCCTGAGGCTGCCTACGCCATGCTTGCCTGCACACGGATTGGCGCGGTGCATTCGGTGGTGTTCGGCGGTTTTTCACCGGACTCGCTGCGCGACCGGATTCTCGACGCCGATTGCCGCACCGTGATCACAGCCGACGAAGGCGTGCGCGGCGGACGATTCATACCGCTCAAACGCAACGTCGATAAGGCCCTGGAAAGTTGCCCGAACGTCAGCACCGTGCTGGTGGTCGAGCGCACCCAGGGCGAAGTGGCCTGGGTCGAAGGCCGCGACCTGTGGTACCACCAGGCCATGCACGACATGAGCGACGATTGCCCGCCGGAACCGATGGACGCCGAGGACCCGCTGTTCATCCTCTACACCTCCGGCAGTACCGGCAAGCCCAAGGGCGTGCTGCACACCACCGGTGGTTATCTGCTGCAAGCGGCGATGACGTTCAAGTACGTGCTCGATTACCGCGACAACGAAGTGTTCTGGTGCACCGCCGACGTCGGCTGGGTCACCGGTCACAGTTACATCGTCTACGGCCCGCTGGCCAACGGCGCCACCACGCTGATCTTCGAAGGCGTACCGAGCTACCCCAGCAGTTCGCGCTTCTGGCAGGTGATCGACAAACATCAAGTCAATATTTTCTACACCGCGCCGACCGCCCTGCGAGCGCTGATGCGCGAAGGTGCCGGACCGTTGCAGGAAACGTCGCGCAAAAGCCTGCGATTGCTCGGCAGCGTCGGTGAGCCGATCAACCCGGAAGCGTGGGAATGGTACTTCAACGTGGTCGGCGAACAGCGCTGCCCGATTGTCGACACCTGGTGGCAGACCGAGACCGGCGGCATCATGCTCAGCCCGCTGGTGAGTGCGCCGCGGCTCAAGCCGGGCTGCGCCACCCGACCGATGTTTGGCGTGCAACCGGTGTTGCTGGATGAAATCGGCAAGGAAATCCATGGCGCAGGCAGCGGTGTGCTGGCGATCAAGGCGAGCTGGCCGGGGCAGATTCGCAGCGTTTATGGCGACCACTCCCGCATGGTCGACACCTACTTCAAGCCCTACCCCGGCTATTACTTCACCGGCGACGGCGCCCGTCGAGACGAAGATGGCGATTACTGGATCACCGGGCGCATCGACGATGTGATCAACGTCTCCGGTCACCGCATCGGCACTGCCGAAATAGAAAGTGCCTTGGTGCTGCACGACAACATCGCCGAAGCGGCAGTGGTCGGTTACCCCCACGACCTCAAAGGCCAGGGCATCTACGCTTTCGTCACGCCGATGGACGGAATCGAGGCCAACGACGCGTTGAAAAAGGAATTGCTGGACCACGTCAGCAAGGAGATCGGCAGCTTCGCCAAACCGGAACTGATCCAGTGGGCGCCGGCACTGCCCAAGACCCGCTCGGGCAAGATCATGCGGCGCATCCTGCGCAAGATTGCCTGCAACGAGCTCGACAGCCTCGGTGATACCTCGACCCTGGCCGATCCAAGCGTGGTGGAGGGGCTGATCGACAAGCGCCTTAATCGCTGAGCGAATGACTCGGTTCCCCTGAGGCATCGAGTCCTTGCGTCGCTGGACTGTGGGAGCACAGCTTGCTCCCACAAATCCCCTCGCCACAGAAACTGCTAAACTCCCGCGCCTCATTTCCTTAAGGCGCGCCCGGCATGTCTTCCTTGAATCAGGCGCTGCGCGCCGCCCTCGATCAGCGTCAGGACCTGCTCGGCCAATTGCACCAGCAAGGCACCGATTGCTATCGCTTGTTCCATGGCAGCCAGGAAGGCGCCCCTGGCCTGACGGTCGACCGCTACGGCCCGCAATTGCTGGTGCAAAGTTTCCATCAGTCGCTGGAGCGCGATGCCTTGCTGCAATTGCACGGTATCGTCAACGAGTGCCTGGGCCTGGACACCCTGCTGGTCTACAACGATCGCGCCCAGGGCAATTCGCGCGTCGACCGCCAGGACACCGTTTACCAGGCTGACGAAGCCGCCCTGCAAGACCTTGTCGGCCGAGAATGGGGCCTGAACTACCGCGTGCGCGGGCGCCATGCCGGGCAGGATCCATTGCTGTTTCTCGACCTGCGCAACGCCCGGGGCTGGGTCAAGGAACACAGCCGTCACAAAAGCGTGCTGAACCTGTTCGCCTACACCTGCGGCGTCGGCCTGAGCGCCGCGGCCGGTGGCGCGCGCGAGTTGTGCAACCTGGACTTTGCCGAAGGCAACCTGGCGGTGGGGCGCGAGAACGGTTTGCTCAACCCTGATCTGCCGCCCATGGATTTCGTGCAATCGGATTACTTCCCGGCCATCCGCCAACTGGCCGGCCTGCCCATCAGTCAGCGACGCGGGCAGAAGCTGCCAGGTTATGTGCGCCTGGAGCAACGCCAGTACGACCTGGTGCTGCTCGACCCGCCAGCCTGGGCCAAGAGCGCGTTCGGCACTGTCGACCTGTTGCGCGATTACCAGAGCCTGCTCAAGCCGGCGCTGCTCACCACCGCTGAAAATGGCGTGCTGATCTGTTGCAACAACCTGGCAAAAGTCTCCATGGACGACTGGCGCGAGCAGGTGCTGCGCTGCGCGGAAAAGGCCGGCCGCCCGGTGCGCGAATGGAAAATACTGACACCCGGCAGCGATTTCCCCTCGCGGGACCAGCAGCCGCCACTCAAGACGTTGATCCTTCAGCTCTGAACCAGCGGTTCAACTCCTACGCCGAAAACGGACAAATCTGATAAATCACAGTGGCTTCGGAACCGTAAACGCATGCCATACTCCAAGGCACTCCGAATTCACACCAGATGAAGCCGCACATGCCCAAAGGATTGATTCGCGCTTTCGGCGCCCTGTTGACCGTACTGGCCCTCTACAGCCTGCTGGGTTTTCTGATATTACCCGGTGTCGCCTTGCGGATCGCCAATCAACAACTGGCCGACCATGCAACGGTGCCGGCCCAGATTCAGCGTATCGAGCTCAATCCCTTCAGCCTCGAAGTCACGCTTTGGGGCCTGAATGTCGGCGAACCGGGCAAGGAGCAGGTCGCCTTCGAACGGCTGTACACCAACCTGCAGCTCGACAGCCTCTGGTCCGGCGCCCTGCACCTGACCGATATCGAGCTGGACAAGCCCAAGACCGAGATCATGTTCGCCAAGGACGGTCAGTTGAACCTGTTGGGCCTGTTCAAGCTGCCGGCCAGCGAACCCACCCCGGTCGACCCCGACGCCAAGCCGTTTCCCCTGCGAATCGACCGGATCAAACTGGCCGGCGGTTACCTGCATTTTCAGGACCTGCGTCCCAGCGAGCCCATCGAGTTTCTGTACGACACCCTTGATTTCGAGCTCAAGAACCTCAGCACACTGCCCGACGACAACGCCGACATGACCCTGGTGGCCGTCAGCCCTCAAGGCGGCCGGGTCGACTGGACCGGCAACTTCAGCCTCACGCCGATCGCCTCCGAGGGCAAGATCAAAGTCACCGACGGCCAGATGAAAGTCTGGTGGCCCTACGTACGCGACGCGGTACCGCTGGTGCTGGAAAACGGCGTGCTGAACCTGAGTACCGACTACAAGCTCAACCTGGCCAAGGGCACCGAACTGCTGCTCAACAACGTGGCCGTCAGCGTGGCCCCCTTCTCCATCAAGGCGCCGGATGGCCGTCCATTGGCGAAGCTCGAACGCCTGGATGTGAGTGAGACAACCGTCGACCTGGCCAAGCAACAAGTCATCGTCGGCAAGATCCGCAGCCAGAAGCTGGAAACCTGGGCCGCGCGCGAGGCGGATGGGCAACTGGACTGGCAAAAACTCTTCGCCAGCCAGCCGGCCAAACCACAGGTCAAGGTCGAACCGGCGTCAGCCCCGGCAGCCGCCGATTCGCCCGAGGCTGAACCCCAGGCACCGAGCAAGCCCTGGCAGGTGCTGTTGAAGGACGTGCAACTGCGCAATTACCAGGTGCACCTGGCCGACCGTCAAGCGCAGCCGGCGGTGGCCCTGGAGGTCGGCCCGCTGAACCTCGACCTGCAGAACTACGATACCCTCAACGGCTCACCCTTTACCCTCAAGCTGGACACCGGGGTGGGCAAACAGGGCAAGATCCTGGCTGACGGCGAGGTCAATCTGAACCCGATCACCGCCCGGCTCAAGGTCAAGACCCAGGACATCGACCTACGGGTCGCCCAGGCCTACATCAACCCGTTCATTCGCCTGGAACTGCGCTCCGGAATGCTCGGCAGCGACCTGGCGGTGGACCTCAAGAGCACCGAGCCGCTGGCATTCGCCGTCACCGGTCGCGCCCAGGTCGATCAACTGCACACCCTCGATACCCTCAGGACCCGGGACTTCATCAAGTGGAAACAGTTGGTGCTCGAAGGGCTCAACTATCAGCACGGCGACAGCCTGTCGATCGACAAGGTCAACCTGTACCAGCCTTACGCGCGATTCATGATCAACAGAGACCGCACCACCAACGTCGATGACCTGCTGATCCCGCAACCGGCCGACAGCGGTACGAACAACAGCCCGGCAAAACCGGCATCCCAGGAGAAACCGCTGGGCATCCACGTCGGCGGCATTGCCATCAACGATGGCTCGGCCAACTTCGCCGACTTCAGCCTGACGCCGAACTTCGCCACGGCCATCCAGCAGCTCAACGGCCAGATCGGCACCATCGACAGCCGCCAGGTCAAGCCGGCCACCGTGGACATCAACGGCAAGGTCGACCGCTACGCGCCTGTCACCATCAAAGGGGCGCTCAACCCCTTCGACCCGATGGCCAGCCTCGACATCGCCACCAGTTTCAAACGGGTCGAGCTGACGACCCTGACGCCCTATTCCGGCAAATTCGCCGGCTATCGCATCCGCAAGGGCCGACTCAACCTCGACCTGCATTACCGGATCACCAAAGGCAAGTTACAGGCCGACAACAAAGTGGTGGTCGAGCAGCTGCAGCTGGGGGAAAAGGTCGACAGCCCGGACGCCGTGAGCCTGCCGCTCAAGCTGGCCGTCGCGCTGCTGAAGGACTCCGAAGGCAGGATTTCCATCGAGCTGCCGGTTTCCGGCGACCTCAATGACCCGCAATTCAGCGTGATGCCGATTGTCTGGCAAACCCTGCGCAACCTGGTGGTACGGGCGGCCCAGGCGCCATTCAAACTCATCGGTGGGCTGGTGGCCGGGGGTGCCTCGCAAGACTTGGGCAGCGTGTCATTCGCCCCGGGCTCAAGCGAACTGAACCCGGACAACGAAGGAACGCTGCTCAAGTTGTCCGAAGCCCTCGGTAAACGTCCGGAGTTGCGCCTGGAGATCGAAGGCACCGCCGCCCAAAGCAGCGACGGTCCGCTGCTCGCCGCCCAGCGTCTGGAACGCGAATACCAGTACAACTACTACAAGATGCTGCAGCGCAGAGGCGACAAAGTCCCTGCCAAGGCCTCGCTGCTGGAGGTGCCCGAGGATGAAAAGGCACCGCTGCTCGAAGGCATCTATCGCACCCGTCTCAAGACCCAGCCACCGGTCGAATGGACGCAACTGGATAAAAAGGCGCGCACGGAAAAACTGCGCGAAGGCGTGATCTCGTTCTGGAGTGGCAACGAAGTGCTGTTGCGCCAGCTGGGACAGGAGCGCGCCAGCAGCATCAAGGATTTCCTGGTGGACAAAGGGCAATTGGCCGATGACCGTGTGTATTTCATCGACGCCAGCCTCGGTCAGGCCGAAAGCGACGGGCGCGTGATCACCCCCATGCATCTGGACGCCGAATAAGATGAAACGTCTGTACGGGCTTAGCCTGATCTTGCTGCTCGCCAGCGGCCAGACGTCGGCAGCCGATACATTGCGCTGTGGCAGCCAGTTGATCAGCGTCGGTGACCGCTCCAGCGAAGTCCTGCAAAAATGCGGGCAACCCGCGGCGCGGGATGACCTGGGCTACAAACGCAGCGTCAATCGCCGGGAAGAATACCCGGTGGAAGAATGGACCTACGGCCCCAACAGTGGCATGTACCAGTACCTGCGTTTCGAGGGGAATCGGTTGGTGCAGATCACCAGCAAGCGGGGGCGCTGAGCGGTTCTGTCATTCAGGTTGAGATGGCGTGGGATGTGCCGCCGCCAATCGCGAGCAGGCTCCCTCCCACATTCGAACGCATCTTGCCGAAGAAGCTCGTCCACTGTGGGAGCGAGCCTGCTCGCGAAATCGGCCAGTCGATTTCCCAGATGGGTCCCTGAATACTTTTCCATTGCGCAATAGAACAGGCCCCCGGCACGAATGCCGGGGGCCTGTAATGGCCACTTCCGTGTGGCCTTCGCATGAACTCCAAAGCAACGGCAAACGTATGTCTCAGCCCGCTTGCCGTGCCTTCTCCCGGTCCAGGCGAGAAGCCTTGAGTCTTACTCGGATTTCAGGCCGTCAGCCGAAACGTCTCGGACGCCTTTGATTTTCTTGGTAATCGCCACGGCGGTGTCTTTTTGCGCGTCGGTCAGAACAGTAGTCGACGACAGCGACACTACGCCTTTATTGGTTTCTACCTTGATATCGGAACCTGGGATGCCTTTTTCAGTGACCAGATCGGCTTTGACCTTGGTGGTGATCCAGGTATCAGAAACGTCTTCTTTGGCTTCTGTCACTTCACCAGCAGCCAGCATCATCGGAGCCTGAGTTGCTTGAGTGGTCTCGGCGAAAGCGCTAGCCATGGTCAGAGTCAGGGCGGTGGCAGCTGCGGCAGTGATAGCGAACTTCTTCATACGAGTAACTCCTGTTTTTCTCAAAAACTGCCGGAGGTGTTTCCCGGCAGGGTTATCAGGAGTAGTGCGAAGGCTGTGCCAGTTTTCACGAATTAATTAATTCTTTTAAAATCAACTAGTTAAGCGAAACGGCAATTTTCACAATCATGCAAAATGCATGGCCTGCTGATTTGGGACATGCAAGTTGCGGCTTTTTCGGCGCTCCCTAAGTTTATGAATTGTTGAGGTTTTCCTGGGCAAGGGGAAAAGCCCCTCGCCACCGGCTCAACCAGACCCAAAATCAGGGTGCAGCGGCCCCCGTGCAACCGGCGGGCAAGAATTCCTGGACGGCCGTCGAAGCGCAGGTCCAGACACCGGCTGCTGAACGGGAAAGGGTGATTGCCTTGCCGAGAACGGGAGCTGGCGCATTCAGCAGGGTGCATGCAATGGTTCCGGTTCCGTCCGCTGCAGTACCTGAAGCGGTCAGGGTGCAATTGCTGGTGGGCGATGTTCCGCCGATGTTGGCTAACGTCGGGTTGGTTCCCTGGTTCATGACGTCCTCGAACGGCACCTTCAACGCGGAGACTTCCGCCAGCCCCGCCGTAGCTTTCGCCCGCGCTTGATACTTGGAATACTGCGGCAACGCAAACGTCGCCAGGATGCCGATGATCGCCACAACGATCAGCAACTCGATCAAGGTAAAACCGTTTTGCTTATTCATAGATAATCTCCAAAGCATGAGGTGGAGTCTCATGACCTGAGGAGGCCATTGCATGGCATGTGCCAACCCTGTCGCGCCCGCTGGCAAGGGACTTCGACCCGCAGCGCCCCTATGTCCTACCCCAACAAGCGCACTATCTGACGTTTTTTGTCACTGCGCCCCGCTGGTTTGGTCTGGATGCTTGACTAGGCTATAAGTCATGAACTGTCCGCGTCCGGAATTCCCATGAATGACATCGCCTTAAGCGGTCTGGCCAAGCAATTGGTACTGGCCGAACTGATCACCGAGCAAAGTGCGCAGCAGGCGTACCAACAAGCCCAAAGCAGTCGCATGCCCCTGGTCAGTTACCTGGTGCAGAACAAACTGGTCCAGAGTCGCCAGGTGGCGGAAATTGCCTCGGAGCATTTCGGCGTGGCCCTGCTGGACCTCAACAGCCTGGACAAGGAAACCCAACCCACCGGCCTTGTCAGCGAAAAACTGGTGCGCCAGCATCACGCCCTGCCGCTGTGGCGGCGTGGCAACAAGCTGTTCGTGGGCATCTCCGACCCCACCAATCACCAGGCCATCAATGACATTCAGTTCAGCACCGGCCTGACCACCGAAGCCATCCTGGTGGAGGACGACAAGCTCAGCGACGCCATCGAAAAGTTTTTCGAATCCACCAGCACCGGCCTGGAAGGCATGGGCGATGTCGACCTCGACGGCCTGGACATCGAGTCGATCGATGATCACAAGCAAGACTCCATCGCCGGCCAGGACACCGACGATGCGCCGGTGGTGCGGTTCGTCAACAAGATGCTGCTGGACGCGATCAAGGGCGGCTCCTCCGACCTGCACTTTGAACCCTATGAAAAAATCTACCGGGTGCGGGTGCGTACCGACGGCATGCTGCGAGAGGTGGCCCGCCCGCCGATCCAGTTGGCCACCCGCATCGCCGCGCGCCTGAAGGTCATGGCCAGCCTTGATATTTCCGAGCGGCGCAAACCCCAGGACGGGCGCCTGAAAATGCGCCTGTCGAAAAACAAGTCCATCGACTTCCGGGTCAACACCCTGCCGACGCTCTGGGGTGAAAAAGTGGTGATCCGGATCCTCGACCCCTCCAGCGCGCAGATGGGTATCGATGCCCTGGGCTACGAGCCGGACCAGAAAGAGCTGTACATGGCGGCGCTCAAACAACCACAAGGGTTGATCCTGGTGACCGGGCCCACCGGCTCTGGCAAAACCGTGTCGCTCTATACCGGGCTCAATATCCTCAACACTGTGGACATCAATATTTCCACCGCTGAGGACCCGGTGGAAATCAACATGGAAGGCATCAACCAGGTCAACGTGAATCCGCGCCAGGGTCTGGATTTCGCCCAGGCCCTGCGCTCGTTCCTGCGCCAGGACCCGGACGTGATCATGGTGGGCGAGATCCGCGACCTGGAAACCGCCGAAATCGCCATCAAGGCCGCCCAGACCGGACACATGGTGCTCTCCACCCTGCACACCAACAGCGCCGCCGAAACCCTGATCCGCCTGCACAACATGGGCATTCCCGGCTTCAACATCGCCACGGCGGTCCACCTGATCATCGCCCAGCGACTGGCGCGCAAGCTGTGCCCACATTGCAAAAGGGCCATCGAGATTCCCGAAGAAACCCTGCTCAAGGAAGGCTTCCCCCGGGAACGCATCGGCTCGTTCACGATCTATGAGCCGGTCGGTTGCGAACAGTGCAACAACGGCTACAAGGGGCGCGTGGGGGTTTACGAAGTGGTCAGGAATACGCCCGAACTGCAACGGCTGATCATGGCCGAGGGCAACTCGTTGGAAATCGACCTGCAAATGCGCAAGGACGGTTTTAATGACCTGCGCGCCTCGGGACTGCTCAAAGTGATGCAAGGCATCACCAGCCTCGAAGAAATCAACCGGGTCACCAAGGATTGAACATGGCGGTCAAGGCAATAAAAACCGACGTTTACACGTGGGAAGGCAAAGACCGCAAAGGCACGAAAATGACCGGCGAACTGACTGGGCAGAGCCCGGCCCTGGTCAAGGCCCAGTTGCGCAAACAAGGCATCAACCCAGGCAAGGTTCGCAAGAAGTCCACCTCGATATTCAGCAAGGGCAAGCGTATCAAGCCATTGGATATCGCCCTGTTCACTCGTCAGATGGCGACCATGCTCAAGGCCGGCGTGCCCTTGTTGCAGGCGTTCGACATCATTGGCGAAGGCTTCGACAACGCCAACATGCGCAAGCTGGTGGACGAGGTGAAACAGGAAGTCGCCGCCGGCAACAGCTTCGCCGCGTCGTTGCGCAAGAGCCCGCAATACTTCGACGAACTGTACTGCAACCTGGTGGACGCCGGTGAACAGGCCGGCGCCCTGGATACGCTGCTGGAGCGCGTCGCGACCTACAAGGAAAAAAGCGAAGCCCTCAAGGCCAAGATCAAGAAAGCCATGACCTACCCCGCGGCCGTGGTGCTCGTCGCCGCCGTGGTCACGGGTATTCTGCTGGTCAAGGTGGTGCCGCAGTTCGAATCGGTATTCTCCGGGTTCGGCGCCCAACTGCCGGCCTTCACGGTGATGGTCATCGGCCTGTCGGAGTTCATGCAGCAGTGGTGGTGGATGCTGCTGGGCGGCGCGGTGGCGGCGTTCTTCGGTGTCAAACATGCACTCAAGCGCTCCCAGGGCTTGCGTGACTGGCGCGATAAATGGCTGCTCAAACTGCCGCTGATCGGCACCCTGATGTACAAATCCGCCGTGGCCCGCTACGCCCGGACCCTGTCCACGACATTCGCGGCCGGCGTGCCGCTGGTGGAAGCCCTGGACTCGGTATCAGGCGCCACCGGTAACGTGGTGTTCAAACGCGCGGTACAACGCATCCGGCAGGATGTCTCGACCGGCATGCAGTTGAATTTTTCCATGCGTGCTTCAGGCATATTCCCGAACATGGCGATCCAGATGACCGCCATCGGCGAGGAGTCCGGCGCGCTGGACGACATGCTCGACAAAGTGGCGAGCTTTTATGAAGCCGAGGTGGACAATCTGGTGGACAATCTCACCAGCCTGATGGAACCGTTCATCATGGTGGTCCTGGGGGTGGTCGTCGGCGGCCTGGTGGTTGCCATGTACCTGCCCATCTTTCAACTCGGCTCTGCGATCTGACATGCCCCTGACTGAGTTTTTCGCGCTGTATCCCCTGGCCTTTGTGCTCGCCGCGTTGTTGCTCGGACTGATCATCGGCAGTTTCCTCAACGTCCTGGTGTGGCGCCTGCCCAAGATGCTCTCGCGCGAATGGCGGCTGCAAGCCCATGACTTGCTGGGCCTGCCCGCCGAAGCCCCTGGCCCGGTCTACAACCTGATGCTGCCGCATTCCCAGTGCCCGCACTGCGGCCACCGCATCCGGGCCTGGGAAAACATTCCGCTATTGAGTTACCTGGCATTGCGCGGTCGTTGCTCCAGTTGTGCCGCGCCCATTGGCCGGCGCTATCCCCTGACCGAACTGGCCTGCGGCATCCTGTCGGCGTTCGTCGCCTGGTATTTCGGCTTTGGTTGGCAGGCCGCAATGGTGATGGTGCTGACCTGGGGCCTGCTGGGCATGAGCCTGATCGATGCCGAGCACCAATTGTTGCCCGACACCCTGGTGCTGCCGTTGTTGTGGCTGGGCTTGATCGTCAACAGCTTCGGGTTGTTCGTCCCCTTGAATCAGGCGATGTGGGGCGCCGTGGCCGGCTATCTGGCGCTGTGGTCGGTGTTCTGGGTGTTCAAATTGATCACTGGCAAGGAAGGCATGGGCTACGGGGATTTCAAGCTGCTGGCGATGCTGGGCGCCTGGGGTGGCTGGCAGATCCTGCCGCTGACGTTGCTGTTGTCATCGCTGGTGGGCGCCGTTATCGGGGTCATTGTGCTGCGCCTGCGTGATGCTCCGACATCGACGCAAATCCCCTTTGGGCCCTATCTGGCCATTGCCGGCTGGATTGCCTTGCTCTGGGGTGGTCAAATAACCGACTTCTATTGGCAGTCTGTCGGTTCCTAATGTCGATTTCAATGAATAGCCCCGCAGAAAAACCCTGGATTCTCGGCCTGACTGGCGGTATCGGCAGCGGCAAAAGCGCGGCGGCCCAGCACTTTATCGACCTGGGCGTCCACGTCGTCGACGCCGATCACGCGGCGCGCTGGGTGGTCGAACCCGGACGCCCGGCGCTGGCCAAGATCGCCGAACATTTTGGCCCCGGTGTATTGCAGGCCGACGGCACACTGGACCGAGCGACCCTGCGCCAACTGATTTTCGAAGATGCCGAGCAACGCCGCTGGCTCGAGGCGCTGCTGCATCCGTTGATCGCCGAGGAAATCGCTCATCATCTGGCCCAGGCACAATCACCCTATGCGATTCTGGTGTCGCCGCTGTTGATCGAGTCCGGCCAGTACGCCATGACCCAGCGGATCCTGGTGATCGATGTGCCGGAACAACTACAGATCGAACGCACCTTGCAGCGCGACAAGACCAGCGAGCAACAGGTCCAGGCGATCCTCAAGGCCCAGTCCAGCCGTCAGGATCGCTTGAGCCATGCCGACGACGTGGTGGTCAATGACCGCGACCTCGCCTGGCTGCACAGCGAGGTCGAGCGCCTGCATCACTTTTACCTTACTTTGCGTGGAGGCCAGTCATGAGCCAAACCCCAACCGTTGATTGCCCAACCTGTGGCGCCCCTGTGGAATGGAGCCCGGAAAACACCTTCCGGCCCTTCTGCTCCGACCGCTGCAAACTGATCGACCTGGGCGCCTGGGCGTCGGAAGAACACAAGATCCCGGTCAGCCCCGATGCCGAGGACGACCTGTTCAGCGAAGAGTTCGAGCCTCGCCACTAGGGAGCCATGAGTTTCCCCACCGCGTTGTCGCTTTAAGGCCGCATGAAACCGTAGTCCTGTTCATCGTCGAGATTCTCCGCCAGGAAACTCAGTTCATCGGCCAGGTCTTCAGCACTGCGCACCGCCTTGCTCTGCTGCACGATCGCACTGAGCAAGGCCCGCAGGCTAAGGCCCGGGTCGAAGCCGATTTCCACTGCCGCGTCCTGGCTGCGCCTGATCTCTTGTCTCGCCCACTCATAAACACTCATGGTTGTGCTCCTGGAATTTTTCCAGAGCATGAAGCGCACCCGGCTGCTCAGCCTTGATGTGAATCAAGGCTTGTCGTCATCCTTCCAGGGGGCCGACAGATAGCGCGTACGGTTGAAGGTCTCCAGCCATTCGGGGCTGAAAACCACCAACGCACTGACCACCATGCCGTTGATAAACGCCTCGGGAAAGATGATCAGCCAAAGGTAGCCGATGAAATCTTCCAGCCAGTAAGGCATGGCGAACACCCCGTCGTACCACAGCAGGCCAAGCCCTACCAGCAGGCACAACAACGCCGAAAGCGCGGCGGCGAGAAATCCCGAACAGAAGATGTACACGAACAGATTGCGCGGTTGGGCGCGTTCCACCAGGATCGCGCAGCACTCGGTGACCAGCACCGGCAGCAAAATCAGCAACGCACCGTTGATACCCACCGCCGCCATGTCCTGGCGTCCCAGCAGCACCAGGGCAAGCTGGGCGCAAAGGCCGCCGAGAATCGCCAGCGGCCAGTCCAGCAGCAGTGTCACGGCGGTCATGCCGATGAAGTGATACGAGACGCCGGTATCGAAATCCCGTCGCACCAGCCACAACATGAACACGGCCAGGACCGTGCCGAACAGCAAGTGCTGGCGACGGCTGTCGGTGAACAGCTCCACCCATGGCGCCCGTGCTACGGCCCAGGCCAGCACCGGCACATAAATCAGCCAGCCGACCGTCAACGTCTGCGCAGACAGCAGTTCGGCACCGATCATGGCGCTACTCCTCTGGCTTGTCCTTGCATCAAAGACTCCATGATCACCTCAGGATTCAAGCCAGCAGTCTACACCCCACCCTTAACCGGCCATAAATCAATGCAACGCTTCCAGCTTGTCGCAATTGAACGCTAAGCTTGGGCTCATGGATGATTCCGATTATTTACGCCTGCTGACCATCGCGGCCGAGCAAGCCAACGCTTTTCTGTCCAATGCCCGCAAATGGGAGCGTGAGCGTTGGGTCTGCCAGCGTCTGCTGCAAGGGCTGAACGTGCCCTATCGCGCTGATGAGTTCGCCCCTGCGGGAGAGCCGCCGGACGTATTGTTTCGCGATGCCAACTTCGAGGTGTTTTTTGTCCTCGACGAAGGCCGTCGCCTCAATGACGAATGGCGCGACGAGCTGCAGCGCCGCCGTAGCGCTTTCTCCCTGAGCCAACTGGTGCGCCGCGAAGCCAAGCCCCGACGCATCCCGGCCAATGAATTCCTGCTGCGCCTGGCCCCGACCCTGCGCAAGAAAGCCCACAACTACACCGAACGCGGCATGGATCTGGGGGAGCTGGACATCATCGCCTTCGCCAGCCTCAAGCGTGAAGTGCTGGACCTCAACAGCCATTTCCCGCCGCCGACCGAATACCTGCGCCAGGGTTGGCGCTCGCTGTCGCTGGTGGGGCCGACGTTTGCCCGGGTGCTGTTCGCCCATCCCGATGCGCCGGATTTCCTGCGCAGCAATCTGGGGCGCAGCATCGTGTTCGATGTCGGGATCAGCCTGTGAGCCCGTTGCAGGAACTGATTGCCGCCGTGCCCCAGCAAGGCCGCGTACGCTGGATAGGCGTGCGCCCCCAGGGCCATGCACCCATGATTGAACTCGACGCCGTGGAGGCACGCCTGGAGGCCGGCCTGACGGGCGATCATGCCCGTCCCGGCGTGCGCAATGCCCGGCAAGTCACCTTGATTCAGTGGGAACACCTGGCCGTGATCGGTTCACTGATGGGCCGCCCGGTGGATCAGCCGGTGTTGCCGCAAGAGCTGCGACGCAACCTGGTGGTCAGCGGTATCAATCTGTTCAGCCTCAAGGGCCGGCGCTTTCGCATCGGCCAGGCCATCTTCGAAACCACCGGCTGGTGCCAGCCGTGCGCGCGACTGGAGCGCAACCTCGGCGAAGGGACGTTCCAGGCCGTGCGCGGCCATGGCGGAATCACCGCACGGGTGTTAAAAAGTGGAATCATTCGCCTGGACGACAGCTTGAGTGTCGAACCTGTTCCGGCGAGCGGCTACGCTGCTTTCAATGCCGGATAGCCAGACGCTGTAGCGTCTATACCTTTCGCAACGTCTACCTGCCGAGGCCTTTATGACCAGCCGCCTGAACCCGGAAGACCAGAAGCATGTCGAAGAGTACCTGCAACTGTCCCAGCACCGAGTCGAGCGCCGGCCTTTCCGGCCGTGGATGCTTCTGGTGGTGGTACTGGCCATCACCATCGGCCTGGGCCTGTTGAGCCGACTGATCAGTTACCTGACGCTATGAGCCGCTTGATGCTCGCGCGGGTAACGGCACCGATTTCCTTTAGCCTTGCGAGATATCCCCATGACTCATCGTATTGTCATCGTTGGCGGCGGCGCCGGCGGTCTGGAGTTGGCTACCCGTCTGGGTAAGACTCTGGGCAAGCGCGGCACGGCCAGTGTGATGCTGGTCGACGCGAACCTGACCCATATCTGGAAACCGCTGTTGCACGAAGTGGCTGCCGGTTCCCTGAACTCCTCCGAAGACGAACTCAACTACGTCGCCCAGGCAAAATGGAACCATTTCGGGTTCCAACTGGGGCGCATGAGCGGTCTGGATCGCGAGCGCAAGAGCATCCAGCTGGCCGCCACCTATGACGAGGCGGGCCTGGAACTATTGCCCGCCCGGGAGCTGGGTTACGACACTCTGGTGATCGCCGTCGGCAGCACCACCAATGACTTCGGCACCGAAGGCGCGGCGCAGCATTGCCTGTTCCTCGACACGCGCAAACAGGCCGAGCGTTTCCATCAGCAACTGCTCAACCATTATCTGCGCGCCCATGCCGGGCAAACCGACGTGGTCGAACGCATCAGCGTTGCCATCGTCGGCGCCGGGGCGACGGGGGTTGAACTGGCGGCCGAGCTGCACAACGCCGCCCATGAGCTGGCAGCCTATGGCTTGGACCGGATCAAACCGGAGAACATGCACATCACCCTGATCGAAGCCGGACCGCGGGTCCTGCCGGCCTTGCCGGAGCGCATCGGCGGCCCTGTGCACAAGACCCTGGAGAAACTTGGGGTCAATGTCATGACCAACGCCGCTGTTGGCCAGGTGACAGCCGACAGCCTGATCACCGTCGATGGCAAGGTCATCGACGCGAGCCTGAAAGTCTGGGCCGCCGGGATTCGCGCCCCGGACTTCCTCAAGGAAATCGACGGTCTGGAGACCAATCGCATCAACCAGTTGCAAGTGCTGCCGACCCTGCAAACCACCCGTGACGAGAACATCTTCGCCTTCGGCGACTGCGCCGCCTGCCCGCAACCTGGCACCGACCGCAACGTCCCACCCCGCGCCCAGGCCGCCCACCAGCAGGCCTCGCTGCTGGCCAAGTCCTTGAAGTTGCGGATCGAAGGCAAGGCACTGCCGGAATACAAATACACCGACTACGGCTCGCTCATCTCGCTGTCGCGTTTCTCGGCGGTGGGTAACCTGATGGGCAACCTCACCGGCAGCGTGATGCTCGAAGGCTGGCTGGCGCGGATGTTCTATGTCTCGCTGTACCGCATGCACCAGATGGCGCTGTACGGCATGTTCCGCACGGCCATGCTGATGCTGGGCAGCAAGATCGGGCGTGGGACCGAGCCTCGGCTGAAGCTGCATTGAGTCAGCCGTACTGACATCGAATGATCCACCGTCATCGCGAGCAAGCTCGCTCCCACAGTTGATCGCGGTCATCCTGTGGGAGCGAGCTTGCTCGCGATGGGGGCGGTCCAGTCAATACTTGAGCTCGGGCAGGATCACTGTCCGAGCCATCCATCGATCAAACCTGAAACCGCTGCACCATGGTGCGCAATGAATTCGCCAGTTGCGACAACTCATGGCTGGACGCGCTGGTCTGGTCCGCACCGGTGGCCGAGCGCACCGACAGATCCCGAATGTTCACCAGGTTGCGATCCACCTCCCGAGCCACTTGCGCCTGTTCTTCAGCGGCGCTGGCGATCACCAGATTGCGTTCGTGGATCTCGTTGACCGACGCCGTGATGGTCTGTAGCGCCTCCCCTGCCCGCTCCGCCATTGCCAGAGTGCTGGCGGCGCGACTGGAGCTGGCCTGCATCGAATCCAGCGCCTGAGTGGCGCCGCTGCGCATGCCCTGGACCATCTGCTCGATTTCCTGGGTCGATTGCTGCGTGCGATAAGCCAGCGCCCGCACCTCATCGGCCACCACCGCAAATCCACGACCGCTTTCGCCAGCCCGGGCCGCCTCGATGGCCGCGTTGAGGGCCAGCAGGTTGGTCTGCTCGGCGATGGCCCGGATCACGTCCAGCACCTTGCCGATATCCTGCGATTGGTTGGCCAGGGACTGCACCAGGCCGCCAGTCACCTGCACATCACTGGCCAGGGCGCCGATGGCGTCGACCGTGTCGCTGACCCGCTGCTGCCCAAGGGACGCCGACTCACTGGACTGACGCGTGGCATCGGAGGTGGAAACCGCATTGCGCGCGACTTCCTCCACGGCGGTGGTCATCTCGGTGACGGCGGTGGCGGCCTGTTCAATTTCGTTATTCTGCTGTTGCAGGCTGTGGGTGCTATCGACCGTGACCGCGTTCAGCTCATCGGCGGCGGTCGCCAGTTGGGTAGCTGAGCCGCTGATGCCTTGCAAGGTTTCACGCAGGTTCTGCTGCATGGTCGCCAGCGCCTTGAGTAAGCGGCTGACTTCGTCGCTGCCGTGGGTCTTGATCGGTCGGGTCAGGTCGCCTCGGGCGACGTTTTCGGCGGCATTCAATGCCTCGCCCAAAGGCTTGACGATACTGCGAGTAAGCAGCATGGCCAGGGCCACCGTCGCCAAGGCGGCGAGCACAATGAACAGGCTGACGATCATCCGGGAATTGACGTAGTGTTCCTGGGACTTCTGGCTCTCGATGGAGACTTGTCTGGAGAACAGTTCCGCCAGATCGTTGAGCTGTTTGCCGGAACCGTCCACCACGGTCTTCATGTCCACCAGCAGCAGCTTGATCAACTCGTCCCGACGCCCCTGCTCTGCCAGGGCGAAGGATTGGGCGATGCCCGTGCGGTAAGCGGCAAAGGTTTGCTTGAACTGGTCATAAAGCGCCTTGCCTTCAGGCGTGATGACGAGCTTTTCGTAACTGACGATTTTTTCGCTCAGTTCTTTGTCGCGGGTGTCCATTTGCCCACGGTACACCGGGATGTTCTTCGGGTCCTGGTCCAGGGCCATGCGCAGGGAAATGGTGCGGATGCGCAACATCAATTCACGGATCTCGTCACCGCCGCGAATACTGGGCAACCACTGGGTTTCTACCGCGACTTCACTGTCACGGATACTCGACATCTGTCCTAGCGCAAACACCCCGAGCAACGCCACCAACACGGCGATCAAAGCGAAACCCAACGCGGCACGGGGGGCGATATTCAGTTGACGAAGAACCATGGGGAGCGCCTTTTTTATTTTGGCCTGAAGTGGGGCCATGCCCCTGTCGGTGGGTTATCGGCAGGTTGTACGATGACTTAAGGCAATCTGCTTTATCGCAGGCAAAAAAAATCCCCGTATCTTTCGATACGAGGATTTTTAATATGGTCGGGGTAAGGGGATTCGAACTCCTGACATCCTGCTCCCAAAGCAGGCGCGCTACCGGACTGCGCTATACCCCGGTAAAAAAAAGGCGACCTTCGCAAGTCGCCTTCCTCGATCAGCGCTTTTGGCCTCTGATCTTAAGATTCGATTCCAGCGAACTGGTTTCAAAAATGGTGGGTCGTGTGGGATTCGAACCTACGACCAATTGGTTAAAAGCCAACTGCTCTACCAACTGAGCTAACGACCCAAAAATGGTCGGGGTAAGGGGATTCGAACTCCTGACATCCTGCTCCCAAAGCAGGCGCGCTACCGGACTGCGCTATACCCCGATTGAAATGGCTCCGTGACCAGGACTCGAACCTGGGACCCAATGATTAACAGTCATTTGCTCTACCGACTGAGCTATCACGGAACTGATATTTCAAGTTACTGCTATTTGAAGCTACAACATTGAAGCCAGCTTCAACCTCTTCTACCCGTTCGCATCGCTGCGTTCGTGTGTCTGAGGCGCGCTATTCTACAATCTTAAAAACCTCTGTCAACCCCTTAAATTGCTTTCAAGACAATGATTTGCAACTTATTTCGGGTTGTTTCTCACAGAGAAGTGGCCCTTGGGGGTGACGTACTGCGGGGCGCACTTTACAAGCCTTTTCCTTTGAGTTCAACGGCCTGATGAAAAAAATGGCCTCGCAGTGCGAGGCCATTCCAATCACCCGATCCGCAGGCTTTCAGTTGAAGACGATTTCGTCGTTCTCCACCGTGCCGGTCACGGTTTCGCCCGGCATGAAGCGCCCGGACAGAATTAACTGTGCCAGCGGGTTTTCGATCCAGCGCTGGATGGCACGTTTGAGTGGCCGCGCGCCATAGACCGGGTCGTAACCCACCGCGATCAGCTTATCCAGTGCCTCGTCACTCAATTGCAGCTTCAGCTCGCGCTCGGTCAGGCGGCTGCGCAGACGTCCCAGCTGGATCTCGGTGATGCCCGCGATCTGATCACGAGCCAGCGGCTCGAAGATCACCACTTCGTCCACCCGGTTGATGAACTCCGGTCGGAAGTGAGTGGAGATTGCATCCATCACCGCCGCGCGTTGCGCCTCGCGATCACCCACCAGCTCCTGGATCTGCGCCGAGCCCAGGTTGGAGGTCATCACGATCACGGTATTGCGGAAGTCCACCGTGCGTCCGTGGCTGTCGGTCAAACGACCATCCTCCAGCACTTGCAGCAGGATGTTGAACACATCCGGGTGGGCCTTCTCGACTTCATCGAGCAGGATCACCGAGTACGGCTTGCGTCGCACAGCCTCGGTCAGGTAACCGCCCTCTTCATAGCCGACATAGCCCGGTGGTGCGCCGATCAGCCGCGCCACGGAATGTTTCTCCATGAACTCGGACATGTCGATGCGCACCATGGCCTCTTCGGTGTCGAAGAGAAACTCGGCCAGCGCCTTGCACAGCTCGGTTTTACCGACACCGGTCGGGCCGAGGAACATGAACGAGCCACTCGGACGGTTAGGGTCCGACAGCCCGGCTCGAGACCGGCGCACGGCGTTGGAAACCGCCACTACCGCTTCTTCCTGACCGATCACGCGCTGGTGCAGCAGGCTTTCCATCTTCAGCAGTTTGTCGCGCTCGCCTTCGAGCATTTTCGACACCGGAATGCCGGTCCACTTGGACACCACTTCGGCAATTTCTTCTTCGGTGACCTTGCTGCGCAGCAACTGGTTTTCGCTCTTGCCGTGCTGGTCGACCATTTGCAGACTGCGCTCCAGATCCGGGATCACCCCATACTGCAGCTCGGCCATGCGGTTGAGGTCGCCTTTACGGCGGGCCGCTTCCAGTTCCTGGCGGGACTGTTCGATCTTTTGCTGGATCTGCGCCGAGCCCTGGACTTCGGCTTTCTCCGAATTCCAGATTTCCTCGAGATCGGAGTACTCGCGCTCGTGGCGAACGATCTCTTCCTGCAACCTTTCCAGGCGTTTCTTCGCCGCTTCGTCGCTTTCTTTCTTCAAGGCCTGGGATTCGACCTTGAGTTGAATCAGGCGCCGCTCCAGACGATCCAGCACTTCCGGTTTGGAATCGATTTCCATGCGGATGCGGCTGGCGGCTTCGTCGATCAGGTCAATGGCCTTGTCCGGCAACTGACGGTCGGTGATGTAGCGATGGCTGAGCTTGGCCGCCGCAATGATCGCGCCATCGGTAATCGCCACCTTGTGGTGAACCTCATAGCGTTCTTTAAGGCCACGCAGGATGGCAATGGTGTCTTCTTCGCTGGGCTCTTCCACCAGCACTTTCTGGAAACGCCGCTCCAGCGCCGCGTCCTTCTCTATGTATTGGCGGTACTCGTTGAGCGTTGTCGCACCGACGCAATGCAGCTCGCCACGGGCCAGCGCAGGCTTGAGCATGTTGCCGGCGTCCATCGAGCCTTCGCCCTTGCCCGCGCCGACCATGGTGTGCAATTCGTCGATGAACAGAATGATCTGCCCTTCCTGCTTGGACAATTCATTGAGCAAGGCTTTGAGCCGCTCTTCGAACTCGCCGCGGTACTTGGCACCGGCGATCAACGAACCCATATCCAGGGA
This sequence comes from Pseudomonas sp. P105, assembly GCF_032614175.1. Lineage (NCBI taxonomy): Bacteria > Pseudomonadati > Pseudomonadota > Gammaproteobacteria > Pseudomonadales > Pseudomonadaceae > Pseudomonas > Pseudomonas sp. P105. Next base: position 907,455 of record NZ_CP126693.1, on the reverse strand, counting down.
CAACAGTCGCTTGCCCTTGAGGCCATCCGGCACTTCGCCATTGATGATGCGCTGGGCCAAGCCTTCGGCGATGGCGGTTTTACCCACGCCAGGCTCACCGATCAGCACCGGGTTATTCTTGGTGCGACGCTGCAGCACCTGGATTGTGCGGCGGATTTCGTCGTCACGGCCGATCACCGGGTCAAGCTTGCCTTCCTCGGCACGCTTGGTCAGGTCGACGGTGTATTTGTCCAGCGCCTGGCGGGACTCCTCGTGGTTGGCGTCGTTTACCGCTTCGCCGCCACGCAGGTTGTTAATGGCATTTTCCAGGGCCTTCTTGCTCACGCCCTGGCCGAGCAACAGCTTGCCCAGCTTGCTGTTCTCGTCCATGGCGGCAAGCAGCACCAGCTCACTGGAGATGAACTGATCGCCCTTCTGCTGGGCCAGGCGGTCGGCCTGGTTGAGCAGGCGCGCCAGATCCTGGGACATGTTCACGTCCCCTGTCGGATTCTGGATCTTGGGTAGCTGGTCGAGCTCTTTGGCCAGCTCTTTACGCAGGCTGCTCACGTCAAAGCCCACCTGCATCAGCAGTGGCTTGATGGAGCCGCCCTGCTGCTCGAGCATGGCTTGCATCAGATGCGCCGGCTCAATGCCGGGATGGTCCAGGCCGACAGCCAATGACTGGGCATCGGACAGGGCCAATTGCAACTTACTGGTTAAACGGTCAATACGCATGGGTCACCTTCCTTTTGAGCAGGCCGGACCTTAAAAACATCCTGAATGAAGAAACCTGCCAGATACCGCTATAGATGTGGACGATTCTGGAAGATTCAAGCAGTGCGCTATTGATACAGATCAGAGAAGTCTAGCGGTCGAGCCAGATCAGGGAGGCGAAGCGACCGGTACGCGAGTTGCGCCGATAGGAAAAGAAGCGTGGGTCGGTCACCGTGCACTGGCCGCCCCCATAGATCGCCGTGACACCGCGCGCCGCCAGCCGTTGGCGGGCCAGTGCATAAATATCGGCCAGGAACTTGCCGGCAGTGTCGCCAGGCACGAAGGCGTCTGCCGCCCTAGGCAGTTGCGCCATGAACGCTTCACGCACCTCTGGCCCCACTTCAAAGGCTTGCGGACCGATGGCCGGGCCGAGCCAGGCGAGGATTTCGTCGGCCGGGACCTGGAGACTGTCGAGAGTCGCTTCCAGTACGCCGTTGGCCAGCCCGCGCCAACCGGCATGGGCTGCCGCGACGCGGGTGCCGGCACGGTTGCAGAACAGCACCGGCAGGCAGTCCGCCGTCATCGCCGTACAGGCGATACCCGGTGTGGCGGTCCAGCTGGCATCGGCGATGGCCACCTGAGCCGGATCAGCGTCGACCACGGTAATACCGTGGACCTGCTGCAACCAGGCCGGACGAATGGCAAATCGATCGGTGAGGCGGCGACGGTTCTCAGCGACGGCCGTGGGCTCATCGCCCACATGGTCGCCCAGGTTGAGGCTGTCGAACGGCGCCAGGCTGACGCCGCCGGTACGGGTAGTGACGCAGGCCTTTACCCAGGCCGGCGCGGGCCAGTCGGGTATCAGCCAGTCATTCATCCGATGAACGCCTCGCGGTCCTGCTTGAGCAACGTCAGCAGCCAGACGAAGTCATCCGGCAGCGGCGATTCCCAGCTCATGCGCTTGCCGGTGGTCGGATGATCCAGCTCCAGGAAACGTGCATGCAGCGCCTGGCGCGGGAAGTTTTTCAACGACTCGACCATGGTGATACTCGCGGCCGGCGGAATGCGGAAACGTCCGCCATAGGCCGGATCGCCCACCAACGGGAAGTTGATGTGGGCCATGTGCACGCGGATCTGGTGGGTACGACCGGTTTCCAGCTTGACTCGCACATGCGTATGGGAACGAAAACGCTCCAGCACGCGGTAGTGGCTGACCGCCTGCTTGCCGCCTTCCATCACCGCCATGCGCTGGCGCTGCTGGCCGTGACGACCGATGGGGGCGTTGATCTTGCCACCGGCGGTGACCACGCCGATCACGATGCATTCATAAATGCGGCTGACGCTGCGACTTTGCAGCTGTGTGACCAGTTGTGTCTGCGCCTGAATGGTCTTGGCCACCACCATCAGACCGGTGGTGTCCTTGTCCAGGCGGTGCACGATGCCCGCGCGGGGCACGTTGACGATGTCCGGCACGTGGTGCAACAAGGCGTTGAGCAGGGTGCCATCGGCATGACCGGCGGCCGGATGCACCACCAGGCCCGCAGGCTTGTTGATCACCAGGATGTCGTCGTCTTCATAGACGATGTCCAGGGCAATGTCCTGGGCGACCCATTCTCCCTGGGCCTCCTGCTCGGCAGTCAGTTCGAGGATGGCGCCGCCATGGACGATGTCGCGCGGGCGGATCACCGCCCCATCCACAGTCAGGCGGCCGTCCTTGATCCAGGCGGAAAGGCGCGAGCGCGAGTGCTCGGCGAAGAGTTGTGCGGCGACTTGATCGAGGCGTTGGCCGCCCAATTCGGACGGCACCTCTGCGCGAAGTTCTATTTTATCGGACATGCTCGGACTAGGCGTCGGCACAGCCTTTGGTTTCGGCTGCGCGCTTGTGGTTAAATACGGCGTCTTTTGCCCCGAGGCTTCTCAACGGGGCGCTCATCATAACAGGACGGCCCCGCCCAAGACAGCGGCCGTCATAGGGACGCAAGCCGCCATGCAAGTGAAACACCTGCTGCTGATCGCCATCCTCGCATTGACTGCTGCTTGCTCGTCGAAGGAAGTCGTAGACGAAAACCTGAGCGAAGTCGAACTGTACCAACAGGCGCAGACCGACCTGGACAACAACAGCTATACCAGCGCCACGGCCAAGCTCAAGGCCCTGGAGTCGCGGTATCCGTTTGGTCGCTATGCCGATCAGGCCCAGCTGGAGCTGATCTACGCCAACTACAAGAACGCCGAGCCGGAAGCTGCGAAATCCGCCGCCGAGCGCTTCATTCGTCTGCACCCGCAGCACCCGAACGTCGATTACGCTTACTACCTCAAGGGCCTGACCTCCTTCGACCAGGACGTCGGCCTGCTGGCGCGCTTCCTGCCGCTGGACATGACCAAGCGGGACCCGGGCGCCGCGCGCGACTCCTACAACGAGTTCGCCCAGCTGACCAGCCGTTTCCCCAACAGCCGTTATTCGCCGGACGCCAAGCAGCGCATGATCTACCTGCGCAACCTGCTGGCCGCCTACGAAATCCACGTGGCTGACTACTACCTGACCCGTCAGGCCTACGTCGCTGCCGCCAACCGTGGCCGCTACGTGGTGGAAAACTTCCAGGAAACCCCCTCGGTGGGCGACGGCCTGGCAGTGATGACCGAAGCCTACCAGCGCCTGCACCTGGACGACCTGGCCGCCACCAGCCTGGAAACCCTCAAGCTCAACTACCCGGATCACCCGTCCCTGGAGGATGGTCAGTTCACTCCACGAGTTGACGAGGCCGACAACCGTTCGTGGCTGAGCAAGGCGACCCTGGGCCTGATCGAATCCCGTCCACCTCTGCCGCCGGGCGAAACCCGCGCCAACCAGGACGTTCAGCGCCAGTTCCAGGATGCCAAGGAAGCCATTCCAAACGAGCTCAAGCCCAAGGACGAAAATGGCGACGTGCTCGAAGAAGAAGAGCCTGAGAGCGAATCCAGCGATCGCTCCTGGTTCAGCTACATGACCTTCGGCCTGTTCGACTGAGGCCAGGTGTCAGCAAAAGGGAGGCCCGCGGGTCTCCCTTTTTTGTGCCTGGATTTTATAGCGCTGTGCGCCGTTCCTGTCCTTGGCTAAACTGCCTGATCATTAGCCAAAAAGCCGCCCATCATGCTTCGTTTACTGTTCTGGATCGCCCTGATTGCCGCCGCGATATGGTTGTGGCGCAAGTTCAAGGGGACCTCTGCCGCGCCGAACTCCCCTCGGGAACAGGACGCACCGCCCATGGTCCGTTGCGCCCATTGCGGCGTGCACCTGCCGCGAGATCGGGCACTGGCCCTCGAACAACAGTGGTATTGCAGCCAGGCTCACCTCGAGCAAGGCCCGGGCACTCGTGACCGCTGAGCAAGCCTCAAGCCCTCGCGTCAAACAGGCGCAGCGCCTGCTGCGTCTCTATCACCTGTACCGTCTAAGCATCGGCATCACCCTGGTGCTGCTGATCTCCAGCAACATGGACAACCGCCTGCTGGAGTTCGCCAACGACGATTTGCTGCGCAGCGGCAGCTGGTTGTACCTGGTGCTGAATATCCTGCTGGTGGTGTTTCTTGAAAATACCCGCCGCCCAGCCCGGCTGTTCGGCCTGGCTCTGACCGACGTGCTGTTGTTGTCGTGGCTGTTCTACGCTGCCGGCGGCGCCCCCAGCGCCATCGGCAACCTGCTCATCGTCTCGGTGGCCATCGGCAATACGTTGTTGCGAGGCCGAATCGGCCTGTTGATTGCCGCTGTCGCCACGCTGGGCATCGTCGGATCGAGCTTCTTCCTTGACCTCAGCGATTCGAGCCGTCCCAGCAGTTATCTGCAGGCCGGTACCCTGGGGGCCTTGTGTTTTGCCGCCGCGCTGCTGGTGCAAGGCCTGACCCGACGCCTGGAAGCCAGTGAAATCCTCGCCGAACAACGGGCCAGCGAAGTAGTCGGTCTGGAAGCGCTCAACGCACTGATCCTGCAACGCATGCGCACCGGCATCCTGGTGCTCGATCGCCAGCGCCGGGTGCAATTGGCTAACGAAAGCGCATTGAACCTGTTGGGCATGCACGACCTGGTCGGCCAGCGGCTCGACGACTGCTCCGGCGCCCTGGTGGAGCGGCTACAGCTGTGGTTGAACAACCCCAGCCTGCGTCCGCAAAGCCTGACCATTAACGGTACCGGCCTGACCTTGCAACCGAGTTTCATTGCCCTGGGGCATCACGATCAGCATCAGATCCTGGTCTTCCTCGAAGACCTGGCCCAAGTGGCCCAGCACGCCCAGCAGTTGAAACTCGCCTCCCTGGGGCGCCTCACCGCCGGTATCGCCCATGAAATCCGCAACCCGTTGGGGGCGATCAGCCATGCGGCGCAATTGCTGCGCGAGTCCGAGGAACTGAACGACGCAGATCGGCGTCTGACGCAGATCATCCAGGATCACTCCCAACGAATGAACCGCGTCATTGAAAACGTCCTGCAACTGTCCCGCCGCCAGCAGACCACGCCGCAGCGCCTGGATCTGCGGATCTGGCTCGACCAGTTCGTCCGACAGGCCCGGGAAAACGCGGCTGGGCATCAGCACTTGCACCTGAGCATCGACCCGGGTGACTACCTCACGCTGATGGACCCCGATCAGTTGACCCAGGTGCTCGACAACCTGCTGCGCAACGCCTGGCGTCACAGCGCGATGGCCCATGAAGAGGCCGAGGTCTGGCTGAAGCTGTTCATCGATCCCCACAGCCAGCTGTCCATGCTGGACATTATCGACAATGGCCCCGGCGTGACGCCGGACCAGCAAGCGCATTTGTTCGAACCTTTCTTCACCACCAGCAGCCAGGGCACCGGCCTTGGGCTCTATCTGTCCCGTGAGCTGTGCGAAAGCAACCAGGCCCGCCTAGACTTCAAACCACGCCAAGGCGGCGGCTGCTTTCGCATCACTTTTGCTCACGGACGGAAACAGATTTGACTACGCGCTCACGGCAACGAATCCTGATCGTCGATGACGAACCGGACATCCGCGAACTCCTGGACATTACCCTGGGCCGGATGAAACTCGACACCCGCAGCGCCGAGAACCTTGCCCAGGCCCGGGCCCTGCTGGCTGAAGACACCTTTGACCTGTGCCTGACCGACATGCGCCTGCCCGACGGCACTGGCCTGGAGCTGGTGCAACATATCCAGCAACGCTACCCGCAATTGCCCGTGGCAATGATCACCGCCTACGGGAGCCTGGAAACCGCCATCGACGCCCTCAAGGCCGGCGCCTTCGACTTCCTGACCAAACCGGTCGACCTGGGTCGGCTGCGTGAGCTGGTCACCAGCGCATTACGCCTGCCGTCGGTCGCCATCCCGGCGGCGTCCATCGAGCGCTGTCTGCTGGGCGATTCCCCGCCGATGCACAACGTCCGCAAACAGATCGAAAAACTCGCTCGCAGTCAGGCGCCGGTCTACATCAGCGGGGAATCGGGTTGCGGCAAGGAACTGGTCGCCCGGTTGATCCATGAGCAAGGCCCGCGTTCCGCCCAGCGTTTTGTGCCGGTCAACTGTGGGGCGATTCCCACGGAGCTGATGGAAAGCGAGTTTTTCGGCTATCGAAAAGGCAGCTTCAGCGGCGCCATCGAAGACAAACCCGGACTGTTCCAGGCCGCTCACGGCGGGACCTTGTTCCTTGACGAAGTGGCCGACCTGCCCCTGGCGATGCAAGTCAAATTGCTGCGGGCCATCCAGGAAAAAGCCGTGCGGGCCGTTGGTGGCCAGCAGGAAGAAGTGGTGGATGTACGAATTCTTTGCGCCACCCACAAGGACCTGGACGCCGAAGTCACCGCCGGGCGCTTTCGCCAGGACCTGTACTATCGACTCAACGTCATCGAACTGCGCGTCCCGCCGCTGCGCGAACGCCGCGAAGACATCGAATCGCTCGCCAATCACACCCTCCAGCGCCTGGCCGCCAACACCGGCAGCCCCGCGGTCAAGCTCCATCCCCAAGCCCTGGACGCCCTTCGAAACTACCGCTTCCCGGGCAATGTTCGGGAACTGGAAAACATGCTCGAACGCGCCTACACCCTTTGCGAGCACCAGTTGATCGAAGCCCACGACCTGCGCCTGGCCGAGGGCATCAGCACCACCGACGCAGGCAGCCCCGACCTGATGCGGGTCGATAACCTGGAAGACTATCTGGAGGACGTCGAACGCAAACTCATCCTCCAGGCTTTGGAGGAAACCCGCTGGAACCGCACGGCGGCGGCCCAACGGTTGAAGTTGTCGTTTCGGTCGATGCGGTATCGGTTGAAGAAGTTGGGGTTGGATTGAGGCGCGGTCCTGAAGCCCCCTACTTAACCTGTGGCGAGGGAGCTTGCTCCCTCGCCACAGGTTCGGCGTTCGCCTTGGCTGATTTGCACCCCTTCTCTAGCCCTCCGGCACTGGTACCCGTTCGTCCAGAACACGATTGGCCAGTAATTCACTCAACTCAATCAACTGCTGTACCCCCAAGGCGATATGCCGTCGCGAGCCTTCAAGCTCGAAGGCCAGGTCGCTGACGGTTGCGTTGGCTGAGGCCAGGGTTTCGCTGAGGTTGGCGAGGAGGCATTCGGTGTCGATGCCGTCCACGACGGTGAATAGCTGGTTTGAGGCGGGTTTCTTTTTGGCTTCGGGCTTTGGGCCGAGGTAATAGTCGAGGGCGCGCTTGGCGGCTTCATCAAGCTGTTTTGGGTTAAGGCTGGAGTATGGGGACTCGTTATTGGTTTCTGAAGCGGATGGAGATTTGTCACACATTGCGGTACTCCAAAGGAAGGAATGGATTACCAAGTTTGCGGGCCGCGACGCCCGGTCGCTGAATTGGCAGCGACGGGAAAAGGTTAACGAGAGACCTTCCCACCCGGCAACCGCCAGAACTCGTCGGAAAATTCGGCTCGAATTAGGGGCCTTGTCCGACCATTCCCACAAATTCTGGTTGGCTGTGAAGGCGCTATTGTGAGTGTGTATATCCATTTCTGCGGTAACGGCTACTTAGGGTTCCGCCCTTACGGCGGGTCACTTTCGAAAAGCGCGAAAGTAACCAAAGCGCTTCTGCCCCACCACTCGGCACCTCGCTTAGGCTCGGTGTGCCCTCACTCCGGCATTGCTCCGTGGGCCCGCCGCGAAGGGCCATCCATGGCCCAGCGCGGCTATCCCGGCATCCATGCCGGGATGCCCACTCCACAATGCCTGCGTTCGGCCAGCGTGGTTAACGGGGCGCCGAGATCAACGTCCTCCGCGAGGCGGCCTGACAGCCGGCCTGGTTTTGGGCGAACGCGTTTCTCCTGTGGGAGCGAGCCTGCTCGCGATAGCGACACCTCGGTTGCATCGAGGGTGGATGGGCTGACATCGCGAGCAGGCTCGCTCCCACACTGGGATAGGGCTACGCCCGCAAGAGACAGGTCGGCTGTCAGACCGCTTTCGCGAGCAGGCTTTGCTCCCACAGGTCCGGCTCAACATGTCTGATGGGTGTACACCCGCAAGAGACAGGCCGGCTGTCAGGCCGCCTCGCGAGCAGGCTTTGCTCCCACAGGTCCGGCTCAACATGTCTGATGGGTGTACACCCGCAAAAAACAGGCCGACTGTCAGGCCGCCTCGCGAGCAAGCTTTGCTCCCACAGGTCCGGCTCACAGGTCTGATGGGTGTACACCCGCAAGAACAGGCCGGCTGTCAGGCCGCCTCGCGAGCAAGCTTTGCTCCCAAAGGTCCGATGGGTGTACACCCGCAAAAAACAGGCCGGCTGTCAGGCCGCCTCGCTTTTGATTTTGATCTGGGGCGCCCCGTTAACCACGCTGGCCGAACGCAGGTATTGTGGAGTGGGCACCTCGGCATGGATGCCGAGGTAGCCGCGCTGGGCCATGGATGGCCCTTCGCGGCGGGCCCACGGAGCAATGCCGGAGTGAGGGCATGCCGAGCCTAGGCGAGGCACCGAGTGGTGGGGCAAGAGCGTTTTGGTTACTTTTGCGCTCTTCAAAAGTGACCCGCCGTAAGGGCGGAACCATAAGTAGCCGTTACCGCAGAAACGGATATATACCCAACCAACAAAACCCTGGCCGGCTGTCAGGCCGCCATCGCGAGCAGGCTCGCTCCCACAGTTGGATCCGGGTACAACCGTGAGAGACAGGCCGGCTGTCAGGCCGCCTCGCTTTTGATTTTGATCTGGGGCGCCCCGTTAACCACGCTGGCCGAACGCAGGTATTGTGGAGTGGGCACCTCGGCATGGATGCCGAGGTAGCCGCGCTGGGCCATGGATGGCCCTTCGCGGCGGGCCCACGGAGCAATGCCGGAGTGAGGGCATGCCGAGCCTAGGCGAGGCACCGAGTGGTGGGGCAAGAGCGTTTTGGTTACTTTTGCGCTCTTCAAAAGTGACCCGCCGTAAGGGCGGAACCATAAGTAGCCGTTACCGCAGAAACGGATATATACCCAACCAACAAAACCCTGGCCGGCTGTCAGGCCGCCATCGCGAGCAGGCTCGCTCCCACAGTTGGATCCGGGTACAACCGTGAGAGACAGGCCGGCTGTCAGACCGCCTCGTCACCAAGCTCACCCCCAAGCCAAAGCCGAACCCTACAACCGCCCCGCCGGCGCATACGGCGCAGGATCAATCACCGGCTCACGCCCCAACATCACATCAACAAACAACCGACACGACGCCGGAGCCAACACCAACCCATTGCGATAATGCCCACAGTTCAACCACAACCCCGAAAACCCCGGCACTTCACCAATATAGGGAATGCCCTCCGGCGATCCAGGCCGCAAGCCGGCCCAATGCCCGACCACCTCGGCGTCCGCCAGCGCAGGAATCAGCTGCTGCGCCGACGCCTTCAAACTATCGAGCGCAACATCGGTCGGGGTCTTGTCGAAGCCTTCGCGCTCCAGCGTACTGCCCACCAGAATATGCCCGTCGCGACGCGGAATCGCATAACGGCCCTTGGCCAGGACCATGCTCGATAGAAAATCCGACGCACATTTGTACAGAATCATCTGGCCCTTGACCGGCTCGACCGGCAACTTCAGCCCCAGAGTCTTGAGCAATTCACCGCTCCAGGCGCCCGCCGCCAGGACCACCTGATCGCCAAGGATCGGCCCCTCGGAGCTGTTAACCCCCACAATACGCCCACCGTCGCGGATGAACCCGCCGACCTCGCATTGCTCATGCAGCGTGACATTGGGTAGCGCCAGCAACGCAGCCTTGAGGGACTTCACCAACCGGGGATTGCGCACATTGGCCACATCGGCCATGTGGATCGCCCGGGAGAAACCCGCGCCCAGTACTGGCACCGCGTCATGGACAGCCGAGATTTCCACAGCCCGCAACGGGCGCCCTTCCCGCTCGGCCCAGGCCAGTGCTTCGGCCTGATCGTCCAGGTCCAGCCAATACAGACCGGTGACATGCACCTGCGGATCAACCCCCGTGGCCGCGAACAGACGCTGGGCCAGCTGTGGATAAAAGTCCTGCGACCAGTGGGCCAGTGCGGTGACCGCCGGGCTGTAGCGCCAGGGGTACAGCGGCGAAACAATACCGCCGCCGGCCCAGGACGATTCCTGGCCGACACTGGAGCGGTCCAGCAGCACCACGCGCTGCCCTTCGGACGCGAGATTGAACGCCGTCAGCAGGCCAATGACTCCGCCGCCGACAATCACCACTTGCTGTTGCCTGGTCATGTTCTATTTCAACTCACAAGACAAAGGGCGCAGGACAGCGCCCGAAAAAATAAACTCAGCGACCCCAGCAATCCTTGGCAGTCAGCCCGGCAGCAGCGTTGATGATGCTTCGCGCGCCCGTGTTGTTGATGGTGAAATCACCGCACTTGTCGGTGGCCATGGACGAGGCGCTGTTGCGCACGGCAGTCAGGGTGAAACTCTGATCCATGAGCGTCTGGGTAATGGTGTAGAAATCATTACCGCTGCTCAGCCCGGTCGCGTTGGTGTAGACATTGTTCTTGGAGTAATGGCGCTCAAGAATCTGCGCCTGCTCCGATAGCAGCCCGGCGATTTCGGCCCTTCGACCCTTTTTCATGTATTCGGTCAGGCTCGGATAGCCGACGGTGATCACGATACCGATGATGGCGATCACGATCATGATTTCGATCAAGGTGAAACCCCGGTTGGATCTGCGCATACCTTATCTCTCATTGTATTTGCCGCCACATGATGCGGCGGCTGCCGCCGACGGATTTTCCCAGCAGGTCGGTGATGCCGCCACCGGAGTCGTTCACGATCATGTTGGTGGCCCCGTTGGCACTGACGACAGCGCTCAAGGTCGGGATCCCGCCCGTGAAAATCACTCCGCTGGAGACCGTGTCGAGGCTGTTGAGCATGCCGTCACCGTTGGTGTCGAGCACCGCGTAGTTGAGCATCTTACCGTTGAACGCATCCACCTCGATCAGTTTGCCAGTACCAAAGCTGGCGCAGGGATCGGTGGTGTCCACCGCGGCCGTGGTGAAAACCACGCGCCCGAGCACCAGACTGGCCGGGTTGATCACCCGTTCCCCAGTCAATGCGTTGTTGTACACCAAGGGCAGATACCAGCCATTTTTTGCAGGATACGTCACGTCGGTCTGGCTGGTCGTCACGAATTGCCCGGTGCTGCCTGAGAACACCCCGGTGATCGACTGGGCTTGCAGGCTCGAAACCGGGATTTGTCCGGTACCGCCGACGGCGTCCCAGATCGAATAGAACCCCTGCAGATCCTTATTGAGCTTGTCCACCGCTTCGTTGAATTTGCCCGTGCCGAAAAAAACCTGGGTCCCGCCTTGAGGGTTTTCCGCCAGCAACGGCTGGACGGTGATGGGCTGGGTTGCACCACCGGGCGCGGTGAACAACGGCTGCCCGGCAAACGCAACGCCCCAGGCGGTGGGGGAAGTGCCGCTGAGGTCGAATTTCCACATCCGCCCTTTCAAATCGCCACCGTACGCGGCCTGCACCACGTTCTGGGAATTGACCCGAAGCTTGACCGACGACAGGCCGTTACCCGTCTCGCTGTTATTGACCGTGATTTTCCTGATCAGCGAACCATCTCGGATATCCACCACGTACAGCGCCGCTACGCCGGTGTTGCTGCCATAGCCATTGGCGATGAACGCGGCCCAGCGACCATCGGCCAGGCGCGCGACTTCGGGACGCGCATAGGCGTAGCCCAGGTCATTGAAGGCGTTGGCCGTATTGGCGACGGTCGGTGCGCTTATTTCCCACAACGCCCGGAGCGCATTGCCTGCCGCTGCGTCGAACAATTGCACCGCATAGAACGCTTTGCCCCCGGCTCCAGTCCCGCCCAGGGCAACGGTCTTCCAAGCATTGCCCAATTGCGCATCGAATACGCCGATCTGCCCATCCACCAGGAACTTGTGACTCACGCCGTTGATGTAATTGGTGTCAGCGATGTCCCGCAACGAGGGCAGGACGCTCGAGGGCATATAAGCGTAACGCCGCGTGCCGTTTGCGCTGTTGATGACGCTGAAGAAACCATCGTTGGCATTCACCACGAGATTGGCGTTCATGTTCGCCGCCTTGGTTGCCAGGTAAGTGCTGTAGCTGGTGTCGTTCAGCAGGTCCGAGGCGGTCTGGTCGTTCGGCGAGGCCAGGAGCAGTGGCGAGTTGATAATGTCCCCCAGCAACGCGCTGCGCACCTTCAGCCCGGTTTTATTGACACCTTTGCTCCATTCCACCAGATCGCTGCCGGTGATCCCCGTGGGCAGGCCCTGGCTGAGGCTGGTTTGCTGGGCCGGTGAAAAGTTGCCGTAGGCCAGGGTTACCGGCGTGTTGGTCGCGGTGTTCCAGGACTGATAGGTCGGTGCCGTGGCACCCGGCACGATGCTGGTGTTGGTGGTCCATTGCACGGCCGCCGTATCGACCGTCCCCGCCGAGGTAAAACCGAATGCGCGGATGGTGCCTCGCCAGTCCTTGGGGTCATAGGTGGTCTGGTAATAGCTGGAGGTGGTGGACAACGTTGCACCGTTGGTGGTGCCGCCGCCCCCCGATCCGGCCTTGGAGGTGATGTCACTCAAGGCCGATGACAAGGCCGAGTTCAGGCCTTCGCTGTCGGACGCTGGATAATATTTACCCGCGCCGTAGCGAGCGGCGTCGGACAGCATCGTATTGGTGACGGCAAAACCCACGGTGTAGGTATTGAGGTACTGCCGGGGAAAATCCGTGGCATTCCAGCTCTGGCCAGTGACGTCGGTGCCGGTGGAACGCATGTCGATGTCGAAAGCGAACTTGGCGATATCGTCCAGATAAAGCGTATCGCCCTCAGCGTCACCGTTGCGGTCAGCACCATCGTTGGTACTGATGCCATCCCAGTTCGGCAGACGGGATCCGCCTAACGGATCGTTGGTGGGAAAGGTACGGTCGTAGGTGGGCAAGCCGTCGGTGATCACCACACCGAAATTCTTCTGGCACCGGTACTGGATCGGGCTGGTGTAGGTGCTGGGGCTATTGTTGTGGTACGGCGCCATGCCCCTGAAATAACGGGTGACCTCGTAATAGCTCTCGGCCAATGGCGTATTGGCGACCGCGCCCAGACCGTTGATGGCGTTGATCAGGGCACTGTAGTTGGCGTTGGCCTGGGTCTGGGTCACGCTGCCGCTGACGGGTGACAGATCGCTGACGACACGGGCGATGTAGCCCCCCGGGCCGGAGTTGCTGAAGTTGGGAGGATTGAAGGTGGCAAGCCCGATGCGCAAGGCACGGTTGTTGGCGACCAAGTCGTTGGAGACATCCCGTGCCACGTTGATTCGATAATCCCTGGGGATTGAGCCATTGGTGTAGTCCCGGTTCGAGCCGTTGGCCAGGGTTACCAGATACGCCAGGTACTTGGCGGTGTAGCGTGTATCGCCCCCACCCACCGGGTCTGGCAGCCGCAGACAGATCCGACCAAGGCCGGGCCGGTAGAAACCGTACCAGCCAGACGAGCAACCGCCCCGCAACAGGCTCATTAACAGAATGTTCGAGTCATCCAGATCCAGTTCATACCTATCGTTGCAATTGCTACTGGCGCTGCATGCATAAGTGCGCGTTTGCGTCACCGTCGGATCAAACCCCGACGCCCAAATGATGTTGTTCATACTCCCCGAGTCATCGATCAGCAGCATCACGTTGGGCGTGACTGCGGCGGCACTCAGCAACGGCGAATCCGAAGGCGTGAAAGCATAGGCCGGTGCAGCCAGGTACAGGCTGAGCAGCACACCCCACAACGCCTGCTTCCAATCGCGACGCACCTTAATATTTCGCATAGATGCTCTCCACGACGCTGCGCTGGTTATTTCCCACCACGGCCACCGCCGTGATCCGGTACAGCGTCGCCGACGTATTGATCGGCACGTTGACCGCCGTCAGCGTGGTGCCCAGATTCTGCACGCCATAGAACCCGCCAGGGACGGCGATCCAGGTCACCCCCGACGATGAATTGCGCCCGGCCGTCGTGAGGGTTGCCGATTCAGCCGGCGGCGCACACTGGGTCGCGGTGGTACACACCGGCAGGGAGTAGGCCTCGGCCTGTACCGCGCTTTCACCAACCCGCAGCGCTGCCTCGGCCAACTGGAAGGACTGGTTGCGTAGCATGACGCTACTGGTCATTTTTTCCTGAAGGGTGGCGCTCTGCATCGACGACAGGCCGATCAGCGTCAGGAGCAGCAGGAAAACCAGGCTGACCAGCAATGCCATACCGCGCTGGCGATGCTTGATGGGCGTTGAATTCATCAGTCGCCCTCACAGAAGCCGGTTGCGCAAAGCGGCAACCACGTTGAAGGTCTGCTCACGCACGTTGTTCTTCGGATCAAAGAGCGTGAGGGTCAGGCGCACGCTGCGGATCAGGGCCGGATTGCTCGGGTTGCGGCTGTAGCTCGATGCCGCGATGTCTGTCGCGCTGCTGGCCACCCCAAATGTCACATCGAATGCCCGGACGTTATCCACCAGCACCGCCTGGGTCGGGTTGCCAGCCCCGGTGCCCATCAACAACTGGTTATTGCTGAAACTGTAGACCAGCCGCCGTATCGGAAACGCCATTTGCCCGGCCGCCGGTATCCGCGCCCCGGTATAGGCGGTCGCCGTGTTGCGACAATCCGAGATCACGGTCCAGGTCGGCACGCCGCCGCTGTTGCCGACATCCGTCGTCACCAGGGTCAGCTTCAGATTGGCATTGTCCCAGCTGATCGGCGTGACCTTGCTGGCATTGAAATCCCCCGCCGAGGACGCGTCGAGGACGGTCTCCAGGCAACCGAACATGCCCACCATACGAAGCTCCTGGACCATCTTGCTCAGAGCGAACCGCGCATCCTCCTGCATCACCGCCGCCGCACCCTGGCTGACGTAGGTGTTTTTGGCGGCGATGAAAATCTGCACCACACCCAGCACGACAATCAGGCTGAGCACCAAAGCGATCATCAGCTCAATCAGGCCGAATCCCCGGCAATGCCTGTTCATGGCGTCGCCCCGGGTGGGTCGACGGCGACGCGACTGGTCAGCACGAAACTGCGGCGAGCCTCGGCGGCGTTGGTCGTGTTGGCGGCCCGGGCGTCGTCCCAAGAGATGGTAATGGTGTAGACCCGCTGGTGCAGCGCAACAGTGCCGGTGGCCGTGGCGCCGCCGAAGCTGACGATGTTGGTCTTGAAATCGTAGAGATCCTGGTCCCGGGCTACGTTGAGATTGGGTGAACTGGGCGGCGTAACCGTGTAATCGGCGCCGGAGTTGGCACGAATGCGGTCGAGCATGTCGTAGGCGATGAAGCTGGCCTGGCTGGTCATGCGCGAGCTGTCGGTATATTTGAGGGCATTGAGCTGAACCATCGCCGCTCCCAGCAAGCCCACGCCAAGAATCAGCACCGCCACCAGCACCTCGATCAGTGTCATGCCATCCTGTGCCTGTTTACTGCAACCCTTCATCCGCAACTTCCACCCAATACGATTCGTCCATTGAGGCAAACACTCAGTGTCCTGCTCTGCGCCCCCCTTACATAATTGAAAGTCACCGGCGTGGCCGGTGCCGACAACCCGCCGAGGTTGTTGAAATCAATGCTGGTCACGTCTGAGGTTAGCGTCAGAGTCGCGCCGCCGCTCATCGCTGGAACAACCCGCAATACATTGGGCTCAGCGCCAGTACTGTCATACACCGTCAGCTCGCTGCTCCATACGCTGCCCTGGACCGTGGGGCGAATCCGTGTGGTGACACCACGGTCGATCGCCGTCATCCGGGCGAAGTTCAGTGCCCGGCGCAGGTCGTCAATATCGGTATCGGCCTTGGTGCCCTGCACCGAACCGGTAAGGGCCGGTACCGCCAGGGTGATCAGGAGCAGCAGCACGCCAAGGGCGACCAGCACCTCAATCAGCGTGAAACCTTTTGTACGAAGATCCATCGATGCCCTCCGTCGCCATTGGCTATACCTGCTTCTACACGCTAGAACAAACGACTGCCTGTGGCGAGGGAGCTTGCTCCCTCTCTACAACAAGCTCTCCAGGGAGGAGACGTCATGTATCAACAGGGCTTTAGCCTGATCGAACTGCTCATGGGACTGGCGATTGCCGCGATTGTTCTGCCGTGGGCCGGTTCCGGATACAAAGCCCTGGTGGAATCCACTAACCGCGACGACGCCGCACGGCTGCTGGCCAGCGGTCTGCGCAGCGCCCGCAGCGAAGCGATCACGCGCAATCGGACAGTGACGATTCAAGGAATAGACAACGATTGGAGCCTGGGGTGGCAAATCATGCTGGACGGCGATGACCAGCCACTGCTGACGCAGCACAGCCGCCATGCTCGAATCATTGGCAACGGGCCGGTAAAACACTCGGTGAGATTCGCAAGCCAGGGGGAGCCGCTCCTGCCCAGCGGCGCATTTCAGGCGGGGACGTTACACGTTTGTGCACACCATAAGCCGGTCAGTCACCACCAGGTGGTCCTGTCGCGCAGCGGCCGCGTCAGCCTGCGCAGCGAGGAAACCGAGCAGGCCTTGTGCGAAATGGACTCAAAGCAAGGAGCGCACACGTAGTTCCTTGGGCATGGAGAAGGTGACGTTCTCCTCGCGACCGGACAACTCATCGGCACCGGTTGCACCCCAAGCCTGCAGTTGCTGGATCACGCCACGCACCAACACTTCCGGCGCTGAGGCACCGGCGGTAATGCCGATACGCTCGACGCCGTCAAACCAGCTGCGCTGCATGTCTTCAGCGCCGTCGATCAGGTACGCCGGAGTGGACATGCGCTCGGCCAGCTCACGCAGGCGATTGGAGTTGGAGCTGTTCGGGCTACCGACTACCAGCACGACATCACACTCGTCGGCCAGTTGCTTGACCGCATCCTGACGATTCTGGGTGGCGTAGCAGATGTCATCCTTGCGTGGCCCACCGATGGCCGGGAAGCGCGCACGCAGGGCGTCGATCACTCGACTGGTATCGTCCATGGACAGGGTGGTCTGGGTGACAAACGCCAGCTTTTCCGGGTTACGCACCTGCAGGGCGGCGACGTCCTCTTCATCCTCGACCAGGTAGATCGCGCCACCATTGCTGGCGTCGTACTGGCCCATGGTGCCTTCCACTTCCGGATGGCCCTCGTGGCCGATCAGGATGCACTCACGACCGTCACGGCTGTAACGGGCCACTTCGATATGGACCTTGGTCACCAAGGGGCAGGTCGCGTCGAATACCTTCAGGCCACGGCCGGCGGCTTCGGTACGCACTGCCTGGGAAACCCCGTGGGCACTGAAGATCACGATGACGTCGTCTGGCACCTGGTCCAGTTCCTCGACGAAGATCGCCCCGCGGCTACGCAGGTCTTCGACGACAAATTTGTTGTGGACCACTTCATGGCGCACATAGATGGGCGGCCCGAAGACTTCCAGGGCGCGGTTGACGATTTCGATCGCCCGGTCCACGCCGGCGCAGAAGCCACGGGGGTTGGCGAGTTTGATTTGCATGCTGTGCCTCGTGTCTTGCGCGCAAGAAATTGAATCAGGGCAATCCAGTGTGGGAGCGAGCTTGCTCGCGATGACGGTATATCAGTCAACGTCAATATTGACTGATCCGACGCTATCGCGAGCAAGCTCGCTCCCACAGTGAATCGGGTGGCAGCAGGAACTGCCTGTTAAACCTTAAACCGCCTTCACTTCGATGATTTCCACTTCGAAGTTCAGGGTCTTGCCCGCCAACGGATGGTTGAAGTCCACGGTCACCTGGGCGTCGTCGAACGCCTTCACCACGCCCGGCAGTTCGGTATTGGCCGCATCGTTGAAGATCACCAGCAACCCTTCGGACAGTTCCATGTCCTGGAACTGGGAGCGTGGCATGGTCTGCACGTTTTGCGGGTTGGGCTGACCAAAGGCGTTTTCCGGTGGAACCACCACGGTGCGCTTGTCACCGGCCTTGAAACCGAAGATCGCCGCCTCGAAGCCCGGCAGCAGGTTGCCGTCGCCAACCTTGAACACGGCCGGAGCCTTGTCAAAGGTGCTGTCGACGGTGTCGCCGTTTTCCAGGTGCAGGGCGAAGTGAAGTTTCACTTCAGTGTTTTGAGCGATACGCTGCTCAGTCATGGACGGCTTCTCCGGGTTTCTTGCTCTTGAACATGTCCAGGGCGAGCATTACGGCGCCCACGGTGATGGCGCTGTCGGCAAAGTTGAACGCCGGGAAATACCAGCGGTTCTGCCAATGCACCAGGATGAAATCAATCACGTGGCCCAAGGCGATCCGGTCATAAAGATTACCCAGCGCGCCCCCGAGCACCAATGCCAGCGCCACGGCCAGCCAGGTCTCATCGCGACCCAGGCGTTTGAGCCAGACCACCAGCACGCCGCTGACCACGACAGCGATCAGGGCGAACAGCCAGCGCTGCCAGCCCGAACTGTCGGCCAGGAAGCTGAACGCCGCGCCCGTGTTGTAAGCCAGGGTCCAGCTGAAGTAGTCCGGGATGACCACGATCTGCTGGTACATGGTCAGCGAGTTTTCGAAGTGGAACTTGCTGGCCTGGTCGATGACCAGCACCAGCAAGCTCAACCACAGCCAGCTCAGCCGGCCGAAACGGCTCGCCATGTTAGACGCACTAGGCATAGTGACGAACCTCACCAGTGCCGCTGATGTTGTCGACGCAACGGCCGCAGATCTCCGGATGCTCCGGATTCACGCCGACGTCTTCGCGGCAGTGCCAGCAACGGGCGCACTTGGTGTGGTTCGACTTGACGATCTTCAGCTTCAGGCCGCTGACTTCAGTGACGACCGCATCGGCCGGCGCCTGCACCAACGGTGCGACACTGGCGGTGGAAGTGATCAGCACGAAACGCAGCTCGTTGCTCAGCTTGGCCAGATCGGCACTCAGGGCTTCTTCGGCGTAGAGCGTCACTTCGGCCTGCAGGTTGCCACCGACGGCCTTGGCCGCGCGCTGGATCTCCATTTCCTTGTTGACCGCCGCCTTGACCGCCATGATCCGGTCCCAATAGGCACGGTCCAGCTCGAAACCTTGCGGCAGTTCGGTCAGGCCTTCGTACCAGGTGTTGAGCATCACCGACTCGTTGCGCTCGCCCGGCAGGTACTGCCACAGCTCGTCGGCAGTGAACGCCAGGATCGGCGCGATCCAGCGTACCAGCGCTTCGCTGATGTGGAACAGCGCGGTCTGGCACGAACGGCGCGCCTTGCTGTTGGCGCCAGTGGTGTACTGACGGTCCTTGATGATGTCGAGGTAGAAACCACCCAGCTCCTGCACGCAGAAGTTGTGGATCTTGGAGTAGACGTTCCAGAAACGGTACTCACCGTAATGCTCCTGCAATTCGCGTTGCAGCAGCAGGGTACGGTCCACGGCCCAGCGGTCCAGCGCGAGCATTTCTTCGGCCGGCAGCAGGTCGGTGGCCGGGTTGAAACCGGTCAGGTTCGAGAGCAGGAAGCGCGCGGTGTTACGGATCCGCCGGTAGGCGTCCGCGCTGCGCTGCAGGATCTGCTCGGAAACGGCCATCTCGCCGGAATAGTCGGTGGAGGCGACCCACAAGCGCATGATGTCGGCGCCCAGGGTGTCGTTGACCTTCTGCGGGGCGATCACGTTGCCCAGGGACTTGGACATCTTGCGGCCGGACTCATCGACGGTGAAGCCGTGGGTCAGCAACTCGCGGTACGGTGCGTGATTGTCGATGGCGCAACCGGTCAGCAGCGAGGAGTGGAACCAGCCACGGTGCTGGTCCGAACCTTCCAGGTACAGGTCGGCACGCGGGCCGGTTTCATGGCCCATCGGGTGCGAGCCACGCAGCACATGCCAGTGGGTGGTGCCGGAATCGAACCAGACGTCCAGGGTGTCGCTGATCTTGTCGTACAGCGGCGCTTCGTCGCCCAACAGTTCGGCGGCGTCCATCTTGAACCAGGCTTCGATGCCTTCGACTTCGACGCGCTTGGCCACCTCTTCCATCAGCTCGACGGTGCGTGGATGCAGTTCGCCGCTTTCCTTGTTCAGGAAGAACGGGATCGGTACGCCCCAGTTACGCTGGCGGGAGATGCACCAGTCAGGACGGTTGGCGATCATCGAGTGCAGCCGCGCCTGGCCCCAGGCCGGCACGAACTTGGTGTCCTCGATGGCTTTGAGGGAGCGCTGGCGCAGGGTGTCGCCAGTGGCTGGCTGCTTGTCCATGCCGATGAACCACTGCGCGGTGGCGCGGTAGATCAGCGGAGTCTTGTGGCGCCAGCAGTGCATGTAGCTGTGTTCGATGACGGTGGTGTGCAGCAGCGCGCCGACTTCGGTCAGCTTGTCGACGATGGCCGGGTTGGCTTTCCAGATGAACTGGCCGCCAAAGAACTCCAGCGACGACACGTACACGCCATTGCTCTGTACCGGGTTGAGGATGTCGTCGTTGACCATGCCGTACTTCTTGCAGGTCACGAAGTCGTCAACGCCATAGGCCGGCGCGGAGTGAACCACACCAGTGCCTGCGCCCAGCTCCACGTAGTCGGCCAGGTACACCGGCGACAGGCGGTCATAGAACGGATGACGGAAATTGATCAGTTCCAGCGTCGAACCTGGCGCGGTGGCCAGCACCGAGCCTTCGAGGTTGTAGCGGGCCAGGCAGGACTCGACCAGTTCTTCGGCCAATACCAGCAGCTTGTCGCCAACATCGACCAGGGCGTAGTTGAATTCCGGGTGAACGTTCAACGCCTGGTTGGCCGGGATGGTCCACGGGGTGGTGGTCCAGATCACGATCGACGCCGGTTTGCTCAGCTTGCCCAGGCCGAAAGCGGCGGCGAGCTTGTCTTCATCGGCGATCGGGAACGCGACGTCGATGGTCGACGACTTCTTGTTTTCGTACTCGACTTCCGCCTCGGCCAAGGCCGAACCGCAATCGAAGCACCAGTTCACGGGCTTGAGGCCCTTGAACACAAAGCCGCCCTCGACGATTTTCGCCAAGGCCCGGATTTCGCCGGCTTCGTTTTTGAAGTCCATGGTCTTGTAAGGGTTGGCGAAGTCGCCCAGCACGCCGAGGCGGATGAATTCGGACTTCTGCCCTTCGATCTGCTCGGTGGCGTAGGCACGGCACAATTCGCGGGTCTTGTCCGCGCCCAGGTTCTTGCCGTGGGTCACTTCAACCTTGTGCTCGATCGGCAGGCCATGGCAATCCCAGCCCGGGATATACGGCGCGTCGAAACCCGACAGGGTCTTGGAGCGCACGATCATGTCCTTGAGAATCTTGTTCAGCGCGTGACCGATGTGGATCGTGCCGTTGGCGTACGGAGGGCCGTCGTGCAGGACGAACTTCGGACGATCCTTGCCAATCTCGCGCAACTTTCCGTACAGGCCAATGCTGTCCCAACGCTGCAGAATCTGTGGTTCGCGCTGAGGCAGGCCGGCCTTCATAGGGAAGGCGGTGTCCGGAAGGTTTAGCGTGGCTTTATAGTCGGTCATTTAAGGCTCTTCATTAGCGATTGGCGCTGGTTGCGACAAGGGCACGGGCGGCGGCGATATCTGCATGGATCGCCGTCTTGAGCGCCTCCAGAGAGGCAAAACGCTGCTCTTCACGCAGCTTTTGGTGGAAAACCACCGTCAAACGCCGGTCATACAGATCGCCGGCAAAATCCAGAACATGTACTTCGAGGTGGGCCTTGCCATCCCCCTGGACCGTGGGCCGGACGCCGATATTGGCGACACCGGGCCAGGTCTTGCCGTCGATCTCGACACTCACCAGGAACACCCCGGTCAGCGGCACACGACGACGCTTGAGTTGCACGTTGGCCGTCGGCGTGCCCAGTTGGCGCGCCAGTTTCTGCCCGTGCAGGATCCGTCCGGCAATCCGGTATGGCCGGCCGAGCAAACGCTCGGCCAATTCGAAGTCGGCAGCCGCCAGGGCATTGCGGACCTGGGTACTGCTGACGCGCATGCCATCCATCTCGACGGTCTGCGCCGCTTCGACGGTAAAGCCCCGGGCCTTGCCGGCCTGTTGCAGGTAATCGAAATCCCCTGCCCGGTCGCAGCCGAAACGGAAATCATCACCGACTTCCAGATGTTTTATGTCCAGACCGCCCACCAGGATGGTCTCGACGAATTCGGCGGCACTGAGCTTGCTCAGGCGCTGATTGAAGGCCAGGCACAAGACCCGGTCGACGCCTTCGGCGGCCAGCAGATGCAGCTTGTCCCGCAGCCGGGCCAGACGGGCCGGCGCGGTGTCCGGGGCGAAAAATTCCCGGGGTTGCGGCTCGAAGATCACCACGCAACTGGGCACGCCCAATTCCTGGGCACGCTCGCGCAACCGCGCCAGGATAGCCTGGTGGCCACGGTGAACACCGTCAAAGTTGCCAATAGTGGCGACACAGCCCCGATGCTGGGGGCGCAGGTTGTGGAGGCCTCGAACCAGCTGCATAACGCGCTTCTTGCTCATAAAGTGGCCGATTATAACCACACCCGGCGGCCGACGACAGGCAACACCGTAACCCAAAGTGATCGAGCCGACAAAACCACTGCCCGGCCCGGGATTATCGAGGGTAAACCCCTCAGCTCAAGCCCTTGCGGTTGAAGTCGCGCAGGCGAAAGCCCATCAGCAGCAGCATGCCGAAATACGCCACCACACCCGCCGCGACCAGTACACCCAGGCGCAGGAAACGCTCGAGCATCTGTCCTTCGCCCCAGGCTGGCATGAAGTGCATCGCCCCCAGCAGCACCGCCGACATCACCCCCACGGCCACCAGCAGCTTGAGGCCGAACTTGCCCCAGCCCGGCTGCGGCTGATACATCTTCTGCTTGCGCAGTTGGTAAAACAGCAGCCCAGCGTTGAGGCACGCGCCGGCACTGATCGCCAGGGCCAGGCCAGCGTGGGCCAGCGGGCCGATCAGCAACAGGTTGAACAATTGGGTCATCACCAGGGTAAAAATGGCGATTTTCACCGGCGTGCGAATGTTCTGCTGGGCGTAGAAGCCTGGCGCCAGCACCTTGATCACAATGATCCCGAGCAAGCCCACCGAGTAAGCGATCAGCGCACGCTGGGTCATCAAGGCGTCGAACGCATTGAATTGACCGTACTGGAACAATGAAACGGTCAACGGCTCAGCCAGGATGCCCAGCGCCAGGGCACAAGGCAACACCAGCACGAAGCACAGGCGCAGGCCCCAGTCGAGGATGCGCGAGTATTCCTGGCGGTCCTGGCTGGCATAGGTCTTGGCCAGGGTCGGCAACAGGATCGTGCCCAAGGCCACGCCCAACACGCCGGACGGCAACTCCATGAGGCGGTCGGCGTAGTACATCCACGACACCGAGCCGGCCACCAGGAACGAGGCGAAAATGGTGTTGATGATCAGGGAAATCTGACTCACCGAAACCCCGAGGATCGCCGGCAACATCTGCTTCATCACCCGCCACACACCGCTGTCGCGCAGATTCAGGCGCGGCAGCACCAGCATGCCGATTTTCTTCAGGTGAGGCAGCTGATACAGCAACTGCGCCAGGCCACCCACCAGCACCGCCCAACCAAGTGCCATCACCGGCGGGTCGAAGTACGGTGTCAGGAACACCGCAAAGACGATCATGCTGACATTAAGCAGGGTCGGCACGAAGGCCGGCACCGAGAAACGGTTCCAGGTATTGAGGATCGCCCCGGCCAGGGACGACAGGGAAATCAGCAATATATAAGGAAAGGTCACCCGCAACAGGTCCGAGGTGAGCTGGAATTTTTCCGGGGTATCGGTAAAACCCGGTGCCGTGGCCCAGATCACCCAGGGCGCGGCGAGCATGCCGGCGGCCGTGACCAGCGCCAGCACCAGCGTCAGCAAACCCGTGACGTAGGCAATGAACGTGCGAGTCGCCTCGTCGCCTTTCTGGCTTTTATATTCCGCCAGGATCGGCACGAAGGCTTGGGAAAACGCCCCTTCAGCGAAGATCCGCCGCAACAGATTGGGCAACTTGAAAGCGATGAAGAAGGCGTCGGTGGCCATCCCGGCACCGAATATCCGAGCGATCAGCGTGTCACGAACGAACCCCAGGACGCGTGAAAGCATCGTGATAGAGCTGACGGCAGCCAACGATTTGAGCAGATTCATGAAAAGAGTTTTTGCCTGTCGATAAACAGCAGGCGAACAACGCGCCCACTTATGCGATACTCCGCGCCGCTAAACAGTGCAGAGCCAAAGCCCGCGAGTTTACAGGTCGCACGCCGGAAAGAAATCATCCGGTGCGTTGTACCTGCCATTCAGCGGAACGCGTCACCCGCCCTTGACAAGACATCAACTCATCGGCATGATTCGCGGCCTATTTTGTTTGCTATTTCCTAAAAAGTCTTTCGAGGAGCTCGACGGTGGCCAACACACCTTCCGCCAAAAAACGTGCAAAACAGGCTGAGAAGCGTCGCAGCCACAACGCCAGCCTGCGTTCCATGGTCCGTACCTACATCAAAAACGTAGTTAAGGCCATCGACGCAAAAGACGCTGAAAAAGCACAAGCTGCTTACGTTCTGGCTGTGCCAGTTATCGACCGTATGGCCGATAAAGGCATCATCCACAAGAACAAGGCTGCTCGCCATAAGAGCCGCCTGAATGGCCACGTAAAGGCCCTGAACGTTGCCGCTGCTGCCTAAGCGACGCGCTCGTTAAAAAACCGACCTTAGGGTCGGTTTTTTATTGCCTGGGATTTACCACACATACCGCAAAAAATGTGGGAGCGAGCTTGCTCGCGAAAGCAGCCCGTCAGTGACAATGATGCTGCCTGACACACCGCCTTCGCGAGCAAGCTCGCTCCCACACTGGGATTTGCCTCAGGTTATTGGGTACGAGCCCACGGCAGGATCGGGATCGCCGTCACCGCATTCTGCGGACTGCCTTCGATCACACGGTCGCTGTAGACCAGGTACACCAGCGTATTACGCTTCTTGTCGAGGAAGCGCACCACCTGCATGGTCTTGAATACCAACGACGTGCGCTCCCTGAACACCTCCTCGCCGTCCTTGAGCTCCCCCTTGAAGCTAATGGGGCCGACCTGGCGGCAGGCAATGGATGCCTCGGCGCGATCCTCGGCCAGGCCCAGGCCGCCCTTCACACCACCGGTCTTGGCCCGGGACAGATAACACGTCACCCCGTCCACCTTCGGATCATCGAAGGCCTCAACGACGATCCGGTCATTTGGCCCGACAAACTTGAACACCGTCGACACTTGGCCAATTTCCTCGGCCGAGGCCAGCAGCGGCAATGCCACCAGCAAGCCGATCAATCCTTTTGCCAAACCCATGATTTTTCCTTAGACGAGAATCAGGTTGTCACGGTGAACCAGCTCTGGCTCGGCCATGTAACCCAACAGACCGACAATCGCATCAGACGATTGACCGATGATTTTTTGTGCTTCGAGCGCGCTGTAGTTGGCCAGGCCGCGAGCGATTTCGCGACCATCCGGCGCCACACACACCACCATTTCGCCGCGACGAAAACTGCCCTGGACCAGCTTCACGCCCACCGGCAGCAGACTTTTATTGCCCTGGGACAGCGCCGACACCGCCCCCGCATCCAGCACCAGCGTGCCACGGGTTTGCAGATGCCCGGCCAGCCATTGCTTGCGCGCCGCCAGCATGCCGCGCTCAGGGGACAACAATGTGCCGATGCGCTCGCCCGCCTTCAGGCGATCCAGCACCCGCTCCAGCCGACCACCGACAATGATAGTGTGAGCCCCGGAGCGAGCAGCCAGACGGGCGGCGCGCAGCTTGGTCTGCATGCCGCCACGCCCCAGCGCACCACCGGTACCGCCCGCCACCGCATCCAGCGCCGGATCATCGGCACGGGCTTCGTAGATCAGCTTGGCATCAGGATTGTTGCGCGGGTCGGCGTCGAACATGCCGTCGCGATCCGTGAGGATAACCAGCAGGTCCGCCTCCACCAGGTTCGCCACTAACGCGGCCAGAGTGTCGTTGTCGCCGAAACGAATCTCGTCGGTGACCACAGTGTCGTTTTCGTTGATCACCGGGATGACTTTCAGCTCGACCAGCGCCCGCAAGGTACTGCGGGCATTGAGGTAGCGCTTGCGGTCGGACAGGTCGTCATGGGTCAGCAGGATCTGCGCCGTATGGCGACCGTGCTCGGCAAAGCTCGACTCCCAGGCCTGCACCAGCCCCATCTGACCGATGGCGGCAGCGGCCTGCAACTCGTGCATCGCGCTGGGTCGCGATGTCCAGCCCAACCGGCTCATGCCAGCGGCTACAGCCCCCGAAGAGACCAAGACCAGTTCGACGCCAGCCTCATGCAAAGCCACCATCTGCTCGACCCACACCGCCATTGCCTTGCGATCCAGGCCCTTGCCATCCGCCGTCAGCAATGCACTGCCGATCTTCACGACCCAGCGCTGCGCACCCGTCACCTTGCTCCGCATCATCTTCAACCTTTGCCAGCGAACGGCGCGACCCAGCACCGCCCATGAGATTATTCGTATTTGCGTTTTACAGATACCAAAACGCCGCTCGAATGAGCGGCGCCTTGGAAACTGGCTGGTTGCGATGATAACACCGCACTGAAACACTTAAACCTGTGGGAGCGAGCTTGCTCGCGATTGCATTGGGTCAGCAATATTGATACCGGCTGTCACACCGCTATCGCGAGCAAGCTCGCTCCCACAGGTCCTGGCTTCAACTGAGTGACATCAGCACACGATCAGTCGCGAACGTAGATGATTTCCGGACCGTCTTCGTCATCCACGTCTTCTTCGTCCCAATCGTCGTCACCGATGTCATGGACCGACTTCACGCCGCTGCGACGCAGGGCACGCTGATCATCCAGCGCCTGCAACTGAGCACGCGCCTCGTCTTCGATACGCTGATCGAGCTCGGCCAACTCTTCCTTGTAGACAGGGTCATTGGCCAGGCGATCGGCACGATCTTCCATGTAACGCATGATGTCGTGGCACAGGCGCTCGGTGCCTTCTTTGGCAATGGCCGAGATCACGTAGACCGGACCTTCCCACTCCAGGCGATCGACGATTTCCTTGACCCGCTCCTCGTGCTCTTCTTCGAGGATCTGGTCGCACTTGTTCAGCACCAACCAGCGATCACGCTCTGCCAGGGCCGGGCTGAACTTGGTCAGCTCGCTGACAATGACTTCAGCCGCATCAGCAGCACTGGTTTCATCCAGCGGCGCCATGTCCACGAGGTGCAGCAACAGCCGGGTACGGGACAAGTGCTTGAGGAAGCGAATCCCCAGGCCGGCGCCATCGGACGCACCTTCGATCAACCCCGGAATGTCCGCAACCACAAAGCTCTTCCAGCGATCGACACTGACCACGCCCAGGTTCGGCACCAGGGTGGTGAACGGGTAATCGGCGACTTTCGGCTTGGCTGCCGATACCGAGCGAATGAAGGTGCTCTTGCCGGCGTTCGGCAGACCCAGCAGGCCCACGTCGGCCAGCACTTTCATTTCCAGCTTCAGGTCACGCTGCTCGCCTGGCTTGCCTGGCGTGGTCTGGCGCGGCGCACGGTTGGTACTGGACTTGAAACGGGTGTTACCCAGACCGTGCCAGCCACCATGGGCCACCAGCAGACGCTGGCCAGCCTTGGTCAGGTCGCCAATGACTTCCTGGGTGGCGGAGTCGATCACCGTGGTGCCGACCGGCACGCGCAGGATCAGGTCTTCGCCCTTTTTGCCGGTGCAGTCGGTGCTGCCGCCATTGGAGCCACGCTCGGCATCGAAGTGACGGGTGTAACGGTAGTCCACCAGGGTGTTGAGGTTTTCGTCGGCGAGCATGTAGATCGAGCCGCCATCGCCGCCATCACCACCGTTCGGACCACCGTTCTCAATGAATTTTTCTCGACGGAAACTCATGCAACCATTGCCGCCGTCGCCGGCCTTTACTCGAATCGATACTTCATCAACAAACTTCATGACACACGCCTCTCGCCATACGGACGAGCCAAAAAAACAAGACATAAGACTCTTGCAAAAATGAGCGCAGCGACCTGATGACACGCCCCAACCGCAGCGCCGACAGCCCATACAAACAGTTTTGCAAGAGACTCACCCCACAAACGAAAAAGCCCCGTCGCAAGACAGGGCTTTTCCAGCGGTCTCGCAATTAAGCTGCGATAACGCTTACGTAACGACGACCGAAGGCGCCTTTTACTTCGAACTTGATCACGCCTTCGACTTTAGCGAAGAGGGTGTGATCCTTACCCATGCCTACGCCGTAGCCAGCGTGGAATTGGGTGCCGCGCTGACGCACGATGATGTTGCCCGCTTTGATAGCCTGGCCGCCATACATCTTGACGCCAAGGCGTTTGGCTTCTGAGTCGCGACCGTTACGGGTACTACCACCAGCTTTTTTGTGTGCCATGAGTTCAATTCTCCTAGTGAGGAATTAGGCTGAAATTAAGCCTGAATACCGGTGATTTTGATCTCGGTGTACCACTGGCGGTGGCCCATACGCTTCATGTGGTGCTTACGGCGACGGAACTTGATGATGCGGACTTTATCGTGACGACCTTGGGAGATCACTTCAGCCACAACGGTAGCGCCAGCAACGACTGGAGCGCCGATATTCACGTCATCGCCATTGGCGACCAACAGAACGCGATCAAAAGTCACGGATTCGCCAGTAGCGATTTCCAGTTTTTCGATCTTCAGGTATTCACCTGGGGCGACCTTGTATTGCTTGCCACCAGTAACAATTACTGCGTACGACATGGTATTTCTCCGATAATCCTGCTCACCCAGCGCTTTATAAGAAGAGGTATTGGCTGGCATGGCTGCATGGGCTGGAAGGCCCGGATGCAATTGCGTAAGGCAGGTGCTGCCCAGGAAGTTCAGGGTGCGCGATTGTACGCAAGCCGCAAGCGCCTTGCAAGAGGCCGTCCATCGCGCCTTGACAGGCCCAGGCGTGGGTCCTAGCATGCCGCGCAACCCTTCTGGAGCACCTGTCGCTGATGCAACCCCAAGCTTTCTACCGCGCGGTGGCGGACGATTTTAGCGCCGTCGACGGCATCATCAAGAAGCAGCTGACTTCCCGAGTGCCGCTGGTATCGAAAATCGGCGATTACATTACTTCGGCCGGGGGCAAACGCCTGCGTCCTTTGTTGGTGCTGTTGTGTGGCAAGGCCTTGGGCCGCGAAGGCGACGACATGCGCCTGCTGGCCGCCACCATCGAATTCCTGCACACCGCGACCCTGCTGCATGACGACGTGGTCGACATGTCCGGCATGCGCCGCGGCCGCTCGACCGCCAACGCCATGTGGGGCAACGCCCCAAGCGTGCTGGTGGGCGACTTCCTGTATTCGCGCTCGTTCGAAATGATGGTCGAGCTGGGCTCGATGCCGGTGATGAAGATCCTGTCCCAGGCCACGCGCATCATCGCCGAAGGCGAAGTGCTGCAGCTGTCCAAGGTGCGCGACGCCAGCACCACGGAAGAAACCTATATGGAAGTCATCCGCGGCAAGACGGCGATGCTCTTCGAAGCCTCGACCCACAGCGCCGCCGCCCTGGCCGGCGCCAGCGCCGAGCAAAGCGAAGCGTTGCGCACCTTTGGCGATCACCTGGGCGTGGCCTTCCAGTTGGTGGACGACCTGCTGGACTACAAGGGCGACGCCGAGACTTTGGGCAAGAACGTCGGGGACGACCTGGCCGAAGGCAAGCCGACCCTGCCGCTGATCTACACCATGCGCGAAGGCACTCCTGAGCAGGCGGCACTGGTACGCCAGGCGATCCAGAAAGGCGGGATCGAAGACCTGGAGAGCATCCGGGAAGCGGTTGAAGCCTCCGGCTCGCTGGACTACACCGCAAAACTGGCCCGCGACTACGTCGCCCGCGCAATCAAATGCCTCGACGCCCTGCCGGCCAGCGAATACCGCGATGCGTTGGTGGAACTGAGCGAGTTTGCGGTGGCTCGCACCCATTGATGGCATGAAGCCCCTGTGGGAGCGAGCTTGCTTGCGATAGCGTTGGGTCAGTAAGCTTGATGCTGATTGGCAGACCGCTATCGCGAGCAAGCTCGCTCCCACAAGGGTATTTCACTGCCCTGCCCTTCGCGGCCTAAAACCCTATATAATGTGCGCCCTTTTACCCTCCTGATACCCAAGGAACCTTAGTGAGCACGTTGCCTCCCTGCCCGAAATGCAATTCCGAATACACCTACGAAGACGGTACTCAACTGGTCTGCCCGGAGTGTGCCCACGAATGGTCTGCCAGCGGTGAAGCGGAAACGGCGTCCGATGAGACGGTGAAGAAGGATTCGGTCGGCAATGTCCTGCAGGACGGCGACACCATCACTGTGATCAAGGACCTGAAGGTCAAAGGCACGTCGCTGGTGGTCAAGGTGGGCACCAAGGTCAAGAACATCCGTTTGTGCGATGGTGATCACGACATCGACTGCAAGATCGACGGCATCGGCCCGATGAAGCTCAAGTCCGAGTTCGTCAGAAAAGTCTGAGCCGTGCGTATTCCATCCCACGCCCCGCGTGGGATGGTGCTTCACCCTCCCCGCTCCCCCCCCCGTTTACGCCTCCGAGCCAAGCGCGAGCCGATTGAGCTGCCGCAACCCACCGTCAGAAAAACAATTCGAACACCAATAGAGCCTTGCTATTTAGCGAATAAGAATTATTCTCATAACGCCCATCAAGGAGATGAGAACCATGACTTATTTGATCGATGCCTGGCTGGACCGCCCACACCCTTACCTGAGAATCCTGCATCGGGAAACCGGGGAAGTCTGTGCGGTGCTTGAAGAAGAAGCCCTGAACGAACTGCAGGACCAGGGGGATCTGGACCTCAACAGCCTCAATTCCAGCGAGCCGCTGGTGCTCAAGGAACTGGTGCGCAATCTGTTCCTGTTCTGTTACGCCCGGGCGTTGCGCCCTACGGCGGATTTCAATGGCAGGTTTCATGGATGAAGCGCGCAAACCCTGTGGGAGCGAGCCTGCTCGCGATAGCGGTGTGACATTCAACATCAATATTGACTGACCGACCGTCATCGCGAGCAGGCTCGCTCCCACAAAAGCCTGCTTAAGCGTTGATGCCTTACAGAACGTCCAACAGCTCGACGTCAAACACCAGTACGCTGTGCGGCGGAATGCTGCCAACGCCTTGAGCGCCGTAGGCCAGTTCGCTTGGCACGTACAAACGCCATTTGCTGCCGGCGTTCATCAATTGCAGGGCTTCGGTCCAGCCTGGGATCACGCCACCCACCGGGAATTCGGCAGGCTGGCCACGATCGTAGGAGCTGTCGAACACAGTGCCATCGATCAGGGTGCCATGGTAATGGGTACGCACCTGGTCTTCACGGCTCGGCTTGGCGCCTTCGCCCTGAGTCAGCACTTCAAATTGCAGGCCCGAGGCCAGGGTGGTG
The DNA here is from genome assembly GCF_032614175.1 of Pseudomonas sp. P105. NCBI lineage: Bacteria > Pseudomonadati > Pseudomonadota > Gammaproteobacteria > Pseudomonadales > Pseudomonadaceae > Pseudomonas > Pseudomonas sp. P105. The sequence continues at coordinate 876,032 of NZ_CP126693.1, read as the reverse complement.
ATGCCTTCGCGCTTGGCATTTTCAGCCAGGAATGCACGACCTTCGCCAGCGGCGGCTTCTGCCTTGGCGGCAGCTTCGGCCTGCATGATTTCGCGAATGACTTTGAAGCTGGCGGACATCTCGTCCTGGCCCACACGGCTCGGCTTGCCGGCGAAAGCGTCGGTCAGGCCAGCCAGGATTGCGTCCAGGCTCACGCCCGGTGGCGGGTTGTCGCGCAGTTGGTCGCCCAACTGACGGCCAATGCCGTAGCTGACGCGGGTTTCGTCGGTGGACAGGTTAACTTCGGACATGATGCTGCTCCGCTGTGCGGACGGCTCGGGAATTTGCCGTGCTTGACACAGCGCCTCCCGGAGCGCCCGGAACCAAAAGGGCGAGCAGACTAGCACAGATGCCGCAGCGGGTGACGAGCCCCCTGATCAAAGCGCCGCCACCAGAAACGACAACGCCCGCCTGCTTTGCAACAGACGGGCGGCGCGCCGCAGCGATGAACGGACCTCAGTGCTTGGTCAGTTTATCCAGGTAACCCATGGCAAACGCCGAAACCACGAAGGTCATGTGGATGATCACGTACCACATCAGGTGCTCGGGATCGACGTTCTTGGCGTCCATGAAGATGCGCAGCAGGTGAATCGAGGAAATGGCAACGATCGAGGCCGCGACCTTCATCTTCAGCGAGGACGAATCCATGGTCCCGAGCCAGTTGAGCTTTTCCTTGTCGGAATCGATGTCCAGTTGCGAGACGAAGTTCTCATAGCCGGAAATCATCACCATCACCAACAGGCCGCCCACCAGCGCCATGTCGATCAGCGACAGCAGCACCAGAATCAGCTCGGATTCGGCCATGGCAAACACATTGGGAATGATGTGAAAGACTTCCTGGAAGAACTTCAGGGCCAGGGCCAGCAAGCCGAGGGACAGCCCGAAATAGATCGGCGCCAGCAGCCAACGGGAGGCGTACATTGCATTTTCGATAAAGCGTTCCATTGAGTCTCACACCAGGGCTGAAAAATCGCGGCGAGTATATCAGTCACGACCTGGGTCATAAACGCCAGGCCCATCCGCGACTTCAGCCCTTGGAGCTAAACCGTACTGCCAGCGCCCGCACGATGACGGCTTTCAATGCAACGGGCGAAACTCGAAGCCGTCAACGCTGCGACAACGGCCTCCATTGATTTCCCGCAATTGGGCCTGCATGTGCAGGCACCAGATCTGCGGGTCGTCGGCCAGCTCATAACCATGCGTTGTCAGGCTTTGCACAATGGTGTCGAGAATGGACTCAGCGGCATTCGGGCCGGGAAAAGGGCCTTGGGCCTTGATGGCCGAAGGTTGTTCGCCAGCCATTCCGGCGGCGAATAGCAAGGTCCACATACCGGTATCTCCCGCCAGCGGACGGATGGCGCATTCGATACGGGTCACAAGGCCCAGGCATTGACGAGTGAGGCAAAGGTTGCGCGACATGGCGGCGCCCCTCGATAGATCCGGTATTCAGCCTCAGGACAAGGCTGTTTCGATCCGATGATGGCTCTCGTTATCCTTGAACTGAGGATAGAAGAAAAGTTCCGGCCGCAAGTCCCGCCGAGACCAGAATGCGCCGAATGGTCATAGTGTGAATATTGACGCCAAAGTGGTGGCACTTTTTAGCCATCACCACAAACAATTGTGGGAGCGAGCCTGTGGGAGCAAAGCTTGCTCGCGATGACGTCGTCACAGACAACACCTCTGTTGGCTGTAAAACCGCTATCGCGAGCAAGCTTTGCTCCCACAAAGCTCGCTCCCACATTGACCTACTCCGACCTGGAACGCATCAAGCCGGCTTGGCCTCCGCCAGCGCCTGTTGCGCCAGTTCCTTTTCCGCTTCCTTGATGTCGTCTTCGCTGATCATCTCCGCGATCACCCGCAGCCGTTCCACCACCCGGGCATTGACGCTCCCTTCGGGGAACTCACCGTTTTCATCCGGCTCGCCGGCAGGCTCACCCACCAGCAGGCTCAGGGCTTCGTCGGCCTGGCGCACCGCATAAACGTGGAACTGCCCGGCGCGCACGGCGGCGAGCACCTTCTCGTCGAGCATCAGGGTGGCGACGTTGGCCTGGGGGATAATCGCCCCCTGCTCGCCGGTCAGCCCACGGGCTTCGCAGAGGCGGAAGAAGCCTTCGATCTTCTCGTTGACCCCGCCCACCGCCTGCACTTCACCGAACTGGTTGATCGAGCCGGTGATAGCGAAACACTGCTTGAGCGGCGTTTTCGACAAGGCAGAAATCAGCGTACACGCTTCCCCCAGGGACGCGCTGTCGCCGTCCACGTAGCCGTAGGATTGCTCCAGGGCGATGCTGGCCGAGATCGCCAGAGGAAACTCCTGGGCGTACCGGCTGCCCAGGTAACCGGTGAGGATCATCACGCCCTTGGAGTGGATCGGCTGGCCGAGGTTGACCTCTCGCTCGATGTCGACGATGCCGCTGCCGCCGGGGTAGACCGTGGCGGAAATCCGCGCCGGCACGCCGAACGCCGAATCCCCCACCTCCAGCACCGTCAAGCCGTTGCACTTGCCTACGGCCGCGCCGTCGGTGTCGATCAGGATGATTCCCGCCAGCATGTCGTCGAGGATCCGCGCCGAGACGCGCCCGGTGCGGGTGGCCTTGGCCTTGAGGGCGCGTTCGATGTGACCGGCATCGGTCATCTCGTCACCGGCCAACTGACGAATGAAATCCGCCTCGCTGACCAGCTGGAACAGATCGCCAATCCGCGCCGACAAACGCCCCTGATGTTCGGCCAGGCGCGCACTGTAGGTGGCCAGGCGCGCCACCGCATCGGCGGTCAACGGGGCCATGCCCTCCTCCGAAGTACGGGTCTTGAGCAACTGGGCGAACTGCTCCAGGCTTTCATCCCCCATCGGAATGTCTTCGTCGAAATCCACTAGCACGCGAAACATTTCCTGGAAGTCCGAATCCAGGTCCTGCAAGGCGTAGTAGAGCTGGCGGGCGCCGATGATCACCACTTTGACTTGCAGTGGAATGTGCTGCGGGGTCAGGGTGACCGTGGCCAGACGCCCCAGCTCGCCCAGTGGCGACTCCATTTTCAGTTTGCGCGATTGCAGGGCACGTTTTAGTGCATCCCACACGAACGGCTCGCCAAGCATTTTTTCTGCTTCAAGGATCAGGAAACCACCGTTGGCCCGGTGCAACGCCCCCGGGCGCAGTTGTCGATAGGTGGTGTAGAGCGCGCCCTGGTCAGTGCTGTATTCAATGCGCCCAAACAGGTTGTCGTAGGTCGGGTGCGGCTCAAACACCACCGGCGCGCCACCGCTGGTTGGGTGCCCTACCATCAGGCTCGGGGCGTATTGCTCCTCCAGGAGCTTGCGGGCAATGGCGTCGGTCTTGCTGTCATCCACCAACTGCTCGACCACCGTTTTGAGCAAGTAGACCTGCATGGCTTGCAAGTAACCGCAGACCGCGGCGTTCTCTGCGTACTTTTCCGACAGCGGCGCCAGCAACGGTTGCAGGGCCAGGGTGATGGTTTCTTCGTTAAGTTGACGCAACTGGTTGCTGGACTCGCGCTTCCACTGCGGCAGGCTGGCGAGCTCTTCGTTCAGGCGTTCTTCCAGGCCCGAGATGTCGTCATGAAAACGCTCGCGCTCGGACTCCGGCAACTGGGCGAATTCCGCTTCGTCCAGGGCCTTACCCTCGCTCATCGGCGTGAAGGCGATGTTGCTGCTGTCACGGTACAGGGCGACATCCTTCTCCAGCGCCAGGCGCTCGATGACATCCAGGGCGCGGTCGTAGCGCTGGTTGAAAGCACGGTCGATGGCGCTTTTCTTCTGTTGATAGGACGGATGCTCGAACACTGCCGGGAAAGTCGCCAGGAGGTTGTCGATCAGGCCGTTGATGTCGGCGATGAAAGCCCCCGCCGTACCCGATGGCAGCTCCAGGGCGCGGGGTTCGCGGGGCTCATCGAAATTATTGACGTAGACCCAGTCCGCCGGGGTCTGCATACGCTTGCCTTCGGCCTTGAGATAACGCTTTACGAACGAAAACCGACCAGTGCCGGGCTCTCCCATGACAAATACGTTGTAACCGGGGCGCGGCATGGCCACGCCGAACTGCAATGCTTCGACCGCACGCTCCTGGCCAAGCACACCGCGGAAGGGTTCCAGATCATTGGTGGTAGAGAAGCTGAACTGTTCAGCGGAAAACGGGCGGGTCAGCGCTTCGGGCGCTAGACGCAAGCTGGCAGCAACAGGATCAGGCATCGGGCTTCCTTACATCAGGCGGGGCAGATAGCGGCATTCTGGCGCTGCCTGTACCTGACTGGCAAGAAGCGCCTCAGGCCAAAGCATAGTCCAGGGGCATCCCCTGAGCCCGAGCCCGTAAATTCATGACACTGCTGTTACTTTTTGCAAAATGTCACGGAACCCCAGGATCGTGCCTAAACTCCAAATTGCGCGGCTGGAACAATAACCGGCCCACTGGCCTGTAGGGTCAGACCCTGTCCATTGGTATGCACATAAAAGAGAACATAGCTATGAAACGGATTCTTCTCGGTACTCTCTTCACCGCTGTATCCCTCAACGCCATGGCTCAGGCGCCAGGCGGTCCGGATTGCGGCTGGGGCAACATGCTGTTCGAAGGTCAGCGTGGCACCCCAGCTCACTTCCTGGCATCCACCACCAACGGCACCTCGGGCAACGCCACCTTCGGCATGACATCCGGCACCAACGGTTGCTCGACCAACGCGGCACTGACCTACGGTGGCAAGTCCTGGCTGGCCATGAATGGCATGATGAACGAGCTGTCCGAAGACATGGCCAAGGGCCAAGGCGAAGCGCTCACCACCTACGCCGTAGTACTGGGCGTGGCACCGGAAGACCGTGCGCATTTCTCCGCTGTCACTCACGAGCACTTCCAGCAGATCTTCAGCAAGGCTGATGTGACCGCAGAAGACGTGCATACCAACACCCTGGCCGTGCTGAAAAGCGACCCACGCCTGGCCAAGTACGCCACTCCAGCTTAAGCTCGACACCACTCGCTCCTCTCGGGGAGCGGGTTTTCTTTTTGGGGCCCCTTCCGGTCTTTATTTTTCGACTGTCCAAGTAGCCAACTATGCTCAAACGCCTTGCCTGGCTGGCGCTCTGTGTGTGCGCCCCGTTGTCCGCCGCACCTCATGTCGACCCTCAACGCTTGCAGCAACTGGCCAACGACCGTTTCTGGATTTCCCTGGGCCACTACGAAACCGCCAAGCTCGGTGGCTGGCGCAGCTATATCAGCGACAAAGAGTTTTTCCTCGCTCCCGACGGCAACGAACATCCCGACCACGAACTGGCCGCCACGGTGCAAGCGCTGTACGGCCCGGCCAGTGCTGGTCAGCAACACGCCCAATGTGTGTACCCGGCGCGAACACGCTGGCTGAAGGCGCAGCTCAACCTGACGGATCTGCCGACGGTTGACTGCAGCGAATTCACCCAATGGTTCAAGGATGTCGCGCCCCACAGCGCGGTGATGATTTTTCCGGCCGCCTACCTGAACAGCCCTTCTTCGATGTTTGGCCACACCCTGCTGCGCATCGACCAGGCCGATGTGCAAAGCGACAAGACCGCACTGCTCAGCTATGCGATCAACTTCGGTGCCTACATCGAAGGCTCGGACAACAGCATTCTGTATGCCTGGAAAGGCCTGATGGGCGGTTACCCGGGCCTGTTCGCCCTGGTGCCCTATCAGGAAAAGCTCTCCGAGTACCGCAGCCTGGAAAACCGCGACCTGTGGGAATACCGCCTCAATCTGAGCCAGGTGGAAACCGAGCGTATGGTCGAGCATGTGTGGGAACTCAAGCAGATTGAGTTCGACTATTTTTTCTTCGACGAAAACTGCTCCTATCGCCTGCTCGAACTGCTGCAAGTGGCCCGTCCCAGCCTGCGGCTGACCGAACAGTTCCCGTTGACGGCGATTCCCACCGACACCGTGAAGGCGGTGAAAGAAGCCGGGCTGGTGGAAAGCATCGAATACCGGCCTTCCCGTGAGCGGGAACTGCTCAGTCGCGCCGAACCACTCACCGACGACGAGCAGCAGTGGGTGCTGAAAGTCAGCGCCGACCAGAAACAACTGCAGACTTCAGCATTCAAGGCATTGCCTCGCGCTCGCCAGGCGCTGATCATCGACGCCGCCTATCGCCTGGAGCGCTACCGCGCCAACGGCCAGGAACGCGACCCACAGCGCGCCCAGCGCAGTTTCGAACTATTGCGGGCGATCAACCAGAACCCCGCGCCGGAACTCGACATCCCGCAACCGGGCCTGCCCGAGGATGGCCACGAGTCGCGCACCTGGCAGGCTGGCCTCGGCACTCGTGGCGACCGGGCGTTCGGCGAATATGGCCTGCGCATGGCTTATCACGACCTCAACGACAACGCCGAGAGTTTCCCGTTGGGCGCACAGATCGAGATCCTGCAACTGAAGCTGCGCCAGTACGAAGGCAATGACTGGCAGTTACAGCAGCTGGACCTTGCGACCATTCGCTCCCTGACTCCGCGCAACGAACTGCTGCAACCGCTGTCCTGGCAAGTCACCGGCGGCCTGGAGCGGGTGCCGGGCAAGCACGACGACGAAACCCTGGTCAGCCACGTCAATGGCGGAGCCGGCGGCACCTGGGCACTGGGTGACGACATGCTGGGGTTTGCCTTGGGCACGGTGCGGGTCGAACACAACAACGACTTCGCCCAGTTCATCGCTCCGGCCGCAGGCTTCAACACTGGCGTGCTGTGGAAAAACCCGCTGGGCAACTTGAGCCTGGAGGCCAAAGGCGACTATTTCATCAACGGCGAAGTGCGCCGTAGCGTGAGCCTGAACCAGCAGTGGGAACTGTCACGCAACCTCGGTCTGCGCCTGAGTGCCCAGCGCGAGTTCAGCCATCTGGCGTCACCGGAGAACGAAGTGATGCTGGAGGTGAAGTGGTATCACTATTGACCGGGGCATACCCCGCACTCACCTAAGCGAACAGATTCATCACAGCGCTTTCACATCGGCCTGACGAATCCACTTCTAAACTTCTCTTATGAGTGGATCAGGCAGGAATGCAAAAAAAAATGAGGCGCGCGGTGGTGCTGAGTGTGGTGATGTTGCTCGGTGGCTGCGAAACCACCCACGAAAACCTGATCGCCCGGGGTTACCCTCCGGCATTCGCCGACGGCTTTGATGACGGTTGCAGCAGCGGCCGGCAGGCAGCCGGCGTGATCACCGGCCAGTTCAGGAAGGACGTGCCACGGTATCTCAAGGACGCTCCCTATGCCGAAGGCTGGAGCGACGGTTTCCGTCAATGCCAGGCCATGCGCGAAAGTGAGGAGCGTAACGCTTACCGCGAACGCCATTGGGACGAGCGAGAACGGGCCTGGCAGCAGCAGAAGGACCAGGACGCCGCCCGGGCTTATCGCTCACAGTGAGTCGCGTACAGACATCCGCTGAAACCAAAAGCCTGCGACCATGGCCCAAACTCCTATAGAGGAGAACATCATGAGTCGCGCCTTCGTCAATGAGGACAACGCCGCTGCCCAGGCCGATCAGCCGGTCGAACGCCAGGTCAGCGCGCAACCCAATTACGTCACGCCCGCCGGACTCGCCCAATTACAGGCCCGGGTCGCTGAGCTGCAGGCGCTGCACAGCCAGCAGGTGGCCAAGGGAGAACTGGCGGACAAGCAGCGAATCGCGGATATCGAACGGGATCTGCGGTATTTCAATCAGCGTTTGCAAAGCGCGCAGGTCGTTACGCCAACCTCATTGGATCAGGTGCGGATCGGGCATTGGGTGACCTTTGTCGATGAGCATGACCACGAGCAGCGAGTGCAGTTGGTGGGTGAAGATCAGGCCGATGCGGCCAGCGGACTGGTCAATTGGGGCTCGCCGCTGGGGCGGGCGTTGCTGGGGACGAAAGTTGGCGATGAAGTGATCTGGAAACGGCCGGTGGGGGATTTGACCATTGAAGTGGTGGCGATAGAACCGGGGTGATCTTGCCGGCCTCATCGCGAGCAGGCTCGCTCCCACAGGAATCGCGCCTCACCGTGCAACTTGTGACTGACCCAAAACCAGCGTGGGAGCGAGCCCCACCGTGCAGCTTGTGACTGACCCAAAACCACTGTGGGAGCGAGCCTGCTCGCGATGGCGGCGGGTCAGGCAACTTACGCTGGCTGATCCACCGCTATCGCGAGCAGGCTCGCTCCCACAGGGTTTGTCGATCGGTCGCCGGCCGAATCAGGCCAGCTTCTTGTGCCTTACGCGGTGCGGCTGGGCAGCGGCTTCGCCCAGGCGTTTCTTGCGGTCGGCCTCATACTCGGTGTAGTTGCCTTCGAAGAACACCGCTTGCGAGTCGTCTTCGTACGCCAGGATGTGGGTCGCCACACGGTCGAGGAACCACCGGTCGTGGGAGATCACAATCGCTGCGCCCGGGAAGTCCAGCAGGGCTTCTTCCAGGGAACGCAGGGTTTCGACGTCGAGGTCGTTGGACGGTTCGTCGAGTAGCAGGACGTTGCCGCCCTCCTTCAAGGTCAACGCCAGGTGCAAGCGACCGCGTTCACCACCGGACAGGTCCTTGACGAACTTCTGCTGGTCGCCGCCCTTGAAGTTGAAGCGGCCCACGTAGGTGCGCGACGGAATTTCATAGTTGCCGATGCGGATCTGGTCGGAACCGTCGGAGATCTGCTGGAACACGGTCTTGCTGCCGTCCAGGTCTTCACGGCTCTGGTCGACACAGGCCAGCTGCACGGTTTCGCCGATTTCGATGGTGCCCGAATCCGGTGTTTCCTTGCCCATCAGCATGCGGAACAGTGTGGATTTACCCGCACCGTTACCACCGATCACACCGACAATGGCGCCTTTGGGCATGGCGAACGACAGGTTGTCGATCAGCACGCGGTCGCCGTAGCCCTTGGTGACGTTCTTGAATTCGATGACCTTGTCGCCCAGGCGCGGACCGGCCGGGATGTAGATCTCGTTGGTTTCACTGCGCTTCTGGAATTCCTGAGACTGCATTTCCTCGAAGCGTTGCAGACGTGCCTTGGATTTGGACTGGCGGGCCTTGGCGCCTTTGCGCACCCACTCCAGTTCTTCCTTCATGGCTTTTTCATGGGCCGACTGCTGCTTGGATTCCTGGGCCAGACGATCGGACTTGGCTTCAAGCCAGCCCGAGTAGTTGCCTTCGTAAGGAATACCCGCGCCGCGGTCCAGTTCCAGGATCCAGCCGGCAACGTTGTCCAGGAAGTAACGGTCGTGCGTGATCGCGACCACAGTGCCCGGGAAATCGTGCAGGAAGTGTTCGAGCCAGGCGACGGAATCGGCGTCCAGGTGGTTGGTCGGCTCGTCGAGCAACAGCATGTCCGGCGCCGACAGCAGCAGGCGGCACAGAGCCACACGACGCTTTTCACCACCAGAGAGGTGTTCAACCTTGGCATCCCAGGCCGGCAGGCGCAGCGCATCGGCGGCGACTTCCAGCTGGCGATCCAGGTTATGGCCATCGCTGGCCTGCAAGATCGCTTCGAGCTTGGCCTGTTCGGCGGCCAGCTTGTCGAAGTCGGCATCCGGTTCGGCGTAGGCCGCGTAGACTTCGTCCAGGCGCGCCTGGGCATCCTTGATCACGCTGACCGCCTCCTCGACCACTTCCCGTACTGTCTTGGTCGGATCCAGCTGAGGCTCTTGAGGCAGGTAACCGATGTTCAAGTCGGGCATCGGACGGGCTTCACCGTCGAACTCGTTGTCGACACCGGCCATGATTTTCAGCAGCGTGGACTTACCCGAACCGTTGAGGCCCAGTACGCCGATCTTGGCCCCGGGGAAGAACGACAGTGAAATGTTTTTCAGGATTTCCCGCTTCGGCGGAACAACTTTGCTCAGCCGATGCATGGTGAAGACGTATTGAGCCATGGTGAACCTAGCGTCAGTGACAGGTGAAAAGAACGAGCCAGGCCATGCGCGGCGCCGGCGCTTGACGGTCATCAATGCCGGCGGGCAGATAAAGCCTGGGGATCGGAGCTTGCGCGCTCTTGTTTGACCGGCAAAGCTACCTCAACCATCGGTCAAGGTCCAGCCGCCAGGGGCTGGCACTTTGCCACAAGTCAAGGCATGCTAGCCGCCCTTTGGGCGTCCGGCTTATAGTGCACGTCGCGCCAGTCCAGCAAACTGCAGGATTACAGCTTGTCCAACGTCACGCCGACCCTGTCCCCACGCGCACCGACTGCTGCGAGCGGCTCGCCCCTGCGCGGGACATTGAAGGGCGCGCTGGCCACACTGGTGCTCTTGCTGCTTGGATTGCTCTTCTGGCAGTTGCTTGATCAATTGCGCGAAACCCAGCAGCAACAGCGCCAGTACACCATCGATTACACCGCCGACCTGGCCGCGCAAGTCAGCCTGAACATGGCCTTGAATGCGCAGATCGCCCTCAACCTGCTACCGATCGTCGAACAACCGCAGAGCGCCGACGAACAGCAGGCCCTGCTGCGCAAACTCCAGCAATCGTTGCCCGAGCTACGCAGCCTGGCGTTGCTTAGCCCTTCCGGCCGGGTGCTCAGCGACAGTGATCCTGCCAGCCACGATGCCGATTACCTGGCAGAGCTGGTACGGCGCAGTCGGGCCCAGGCGCACTATTTCAGCAATGCCGACGACGGCTCCGTGGTGCATCTGTTGTTGCACCAGGCCAGCGGCAGCAGCCGCAGCTATTGGGCGCTGCGCCTGACCCCAACCTTCTTTTCGACCCTGACCAAGCAGGCCGATACAGGCATGCGCCCACTGTGGCTGGTGGAAAACCGCCTCAACCAGCAAATCATCAGCCGGGACGAAAGCCTGCCCTCGGCCAGCCCTACCCGGCTGTCCCCGGATGATCTGAGCAACACCGTGCTGACCGTGCCCCTGAGCAGCAGCGACTGGCAGTTGCGTGGACTGTTCGACCGGCGCCAGGTGCTGGAGCAATTGCTGCCGGCCTTCATTGGCAAATGCCTGCTAGGCCTGGCGTTTTCAATGCTGCCGGTGATCGCGCTCTTGAGCATGCGCCGCCGCCAGCGTCAGTTGCACGAGGGCCGCCGACGCTACCAGGATATTTTCGAAGGCACCGGCGTCGCGCTCTGCGTGCTTGACCTGTCGAGCCTCAAGGCGTTTTTTGAAAGGACCGGCCTGCGCAACGGCGACCAGTTGCGCGCCTGGTTGGCAGTCCCTCACCAGCTTGAACAACTGCAGCAGGAAGTTCACGTCACCGAGGTCAATCAGATGGCGTTGAAGCTGCTCAACGTCAATTCCTGCGAACGGGCCTGGCAACTGCTGGTCGGCAATGCTGCCCAGGACAACAACCCGGTGGGTTCGAAGCTGCTCGAAGCGCTGCTCGACCAGCACAAGCAGTTGGAGCTGGAAATCAAGCTGCAGGACGCTCATGGCCGTGATCAGCACCTATGGCTGGTGCTGCGTCTGCCGGAAAAACAACAGGACTACAACGCCGTCATCCTGAGCATCAGCGACATTACCAGCCGCAAGCTGATCGAACTGTCGCTGCTCGAACGCGAAGGCTTCTGGTCCGACGTGGTGCGCACCGTACCGGACCATCTCTATGTGCAAGACGTGATCAGTCAGCGGATGATCTTCAGCAACCATCACCTGGGACAGACCCTGGGGTACGACCGCACCGAACTGCACCAGATGGGCGAATACTTCTGGGAGATCCTGTTGCACAGCGAAGACGCCGATCACTACCACAACTTGCGCCAGGCACAACGTCAGGCCGGGTATGCGCAACTGCTGCAATGCCAGCTGCGCTTTCGCCATCGCAATGGCAAATGGCGGCGCTTCGATATTCGCGAACAAGCCCTGGCCCGGGACCGGCACGATCAGGTGACACGGATCATCGGCGTAGCCAAGGACATCACCGAACAGATCGAAGCCAGCGAATCGCTGCGCGACAGCGAACAACGCTACCGGATGCTCGCCGAAAGCATCAGCGACGTGATTTTCTCCACCAACAGCAAGCTTTCGCTCAACTACGTCAGCCCCTCGGTGCAAGCAGTGCTGGGCTACAGCGCTGACTGGATATTCCAGAACGGCTGGCAATCGACCATCGCCAACCCGCAACAACTGACCGGCATCTACACCTTGATGGATCGGGTCAGCAAAGCCCTCGACAAGCCTGAGCAACTGGCCGAGTTGCGCAACCAGATGCAGACCCAGCTGTTCCTGTTCGACTGCCTGCGCGCCGACGGGCGCAAGATCCCCATCGAGCTGCGGCTGGTGCTGGTGTGGGATGAGCACGGCGCGTTCGAAGGCGTGCTGGGCGTGGGCCGCGATATCAGCCAGCAACGACGCGCCGAAAAAGACCTGCGCATGGCCGCCACGGTATTCGAGCATTCGACCTCGGCGATCCTGATCACCGACCCGGCCGGTTACATTGTCCAGGCCAACGAAGCCTTCAGCCGCGTCAGCGGGTATGCGGTGTCGCAGGTGCTGGACCAGTTGCCCAACATGCTGACCGTGGACGAGCAGCAGGAAGCCCACCTGCGCTACGTGCTCAAGCAGTTGCAGCAACACAGCACGTGGGAAGGCGAGGTCTGGCTCAAGCGCCGCAATGGCGAGCACTATCCGGCCTGGGTCGGCATTACGGCGGTGCTGGACGATGAAGGCGACCTGGCCAGCTACGTGTGCTTCTTCAGCGACATCAGCGAACGCAAGGCCAGCGAACAGCGCATCCATCGCCTGGCCTACTACGACGCGTTGACCCACCTGCCCAACCGCACGCTGTTTCAGGATCGCCTGCACACCGCGCTGCAATCGGCCGAGCGCCAGAAAAACTGGGTCGTGCTGATGTTCCTCGACCTGGACCGCTTCAAGCCGATCAACGACTCTCTGGGCCACGCCGCTGGCGACCGGATGCTCAAGGAAATGGCCACGCGGCTGCTCGGCTGCGTGGCCGACGACGACACCGTGGCGCGCATGGGCGGCGACGAATTCACCTTGCTGCTGCAACCGCGTTCCAGCCGCGAAATGGCGCTCAACCGGGCGATCAACGTGGCCGAGCAGATCCTCGCCAGCCTGGTCCGACCGTTCGTACTGGAAGGTCGGGAGTTCTTCGTCACCGCCAGCATCGGTATCGCCCTGAGCCCTCAGGACGGCAACGAGCTGAGTCAGCTGATGAAGAACGCCGACACGGCCATGTATCACGCCAAGGAGCGCGGCAAGAACAACTTCCAGTTCTACCAGGCCGACATGAACGCCAGCGCCCTGGAACGACTGGAGCTGGAAAGCGACCTGCGCCACGCCCTGGAGCAGAACGAGTTCGTGCTGTATTACCAGCCACAGTTCAGCGGCGACGGCAAACGCCTGACCGGCGCCGAGGCTTTGCTGCGCTGGCGCCATCCACGACGCGGGCTGGTGCCGCCAGGGGACTTCATCCCGGTCCTCGAAGAGCTCGGGTTGGTGGTGGACGTCGGTGACTGGGTGATCAGCGAAGCCTCTCGGCAGCTCAAGACCTGGCACCAGGCCAAGGTCCGGGTGCCGAAAGTCTCGGTCAACATTTCGGCCCGGCAGTTCTCCGATGGCCAGCTCGGCACGCGCATCGCCAACATCCTGCGTAGCACCGGCCTGCCGCCGGCCTGTCTGGAACTGGAACTGACCGAAAGCATCCTGATGCGTGAAGTCAGCGAGGCGATGCAGATCCTGGCCGGGCTGAAAAACCTGGGCCTGAGCATCGCCGTGGATGACTTCGGCACCGGTTATTCGTCCCTCAACTACCTCAAGCAATTCCCCATCGACGTGTTGAAAATCGACCGCACCTTTGTCGATGGCCTGCCATCCGGCGAACAGGACGCCCAGATCGCCCGGGCGATCATCGCCATGGCCCACAGCCTCAACCTGGCGGTGATTGCCGAAGGGGTCGAAACCCACGAGCAACTGGACTTTCTGCGCGAGCACGGCTGCGATGAAGTCCAGGGCTACCTGTTCGGCCGGCCGATGCCGGCCAACCGGTTTGAGGCGCAGTTCAGCAATGATGCGCTGTTCATGCTCGACTGAAAGCTTGTGCTGGCCGGGCGGGCCTCATCGCGAGCAGGCTCGCTCCCACAATATGCTTTTGGCTGTCCTTGGAATAGACATACACCACAGCCCCCCTGTGGGAGCGAGCCTGCTCGCGATGAGGCCAGTACAGGCAGCGTGAATCCCATTCGTCCGCGACATGACGTCCTTTCATATGCCTTCCAAAACCGGTTGGGTTAGAATGCCCCCCTTTTCTGCCCCCGATCCTTGAGGACCGCCATGTTCAGCCGTGATTTGACTATTGCCAAGTACGACGCCGATCTCTTTGCCGCCATGGAGCAAGAAGCTCAGCGCCAGGAAGAGCACATTGAGCTGATCGCTTCGGAAAACTACACCAGCCCCGCGGTGATGGAAGCTCAAGGCTCGGTACTGACCAACAAGTACGCCGAAGGCTATCCAGGCAAGCGCTACTACGGTGGTTGCGAGTTCGTCGACGTGGTCGAGCAACTGGCCATCGACCGCGCCAAGGAACTGTTCGGTGCCGACTATGCCAACGTCCAGCCTCACGCAGGTTCCCAGGCCAACGCCGCTGTCTACCTGGCGCTGCTGTCGGCCGGTGACACCATTCTGGGCATGAGCCTGGCCCACGGCGGTCACCTGACCCACGGCGCCAGCGTTTCGTCCTCGGGCAAGCTGTACAACGCCATCCAGTACGGCATCGACGGCAATGGCCTGATCGACTACGACGAAGTCGAGCGCCTGGCACTCGAGCACAAGCCGAAAATGATCGTGGCCGGTTTCTCCGCCTACTCGCAGATCCTCGACTTCCCACGTTTCCGCGAAATCGCCGACAAGGTCGGTGCCTACCTGTTCGTGGACATGGCGCACGTTGCGGGCCTGGTTGCCGCTGGCGTCTACCCCAACCCCGTGCCATTCGCCGACGTCGTCACCACCACCACCCACAAGACCCTGCGCGGCCCACGTGGTGGCCTGATCCTGGCTCGTGCCAACGCCGACATCGAGAAAAAGCTCAACTCCGCCGTATTCCCCGGCGCCCAGGGTGGCCCGCTGGAACACGTGATCGCCGCCAAGGCGATCTGCTTCAAGGAAGCGCTGCAGCCTGAGTTCAAGGCTTACCAGCAACAAGTGGTGAAAAACGCCAAGGCCATGGCCGGCGTATTCATCGAGCGTGGCTTCGACGTAGTGTCCGGCGGGACCGAGAACCACCTGTTCTTGCTGTCGCTGATCAAGCAGGACATCTCCGGCAAAGACGCCGACGCAGCGCTGGGCAAGGCGTTCATCACCGTGAACAAGAACTCGGTGCCCAATGACCCACGCTCCCCGTTCGTCACCTCCGGCCTGCGCTTTGGCACCCCGGCCGTGACCACCCGTGGTTTCAAAGAAGCCGAGTGCAAGGAGCTGGCTGGCTGGATCTGCGACATCCTGGCGGACCTGAACAACGAAGCGGTGATCGACGCCGTTCGCGAGAAGGTCAAGGCGATCTGCAAAAAGCTGCCGGTATACGGCGCTTAATCAGCCCGTTACACCTCAGTAAGAAAGGCCTCCATTGAAAGATGGGGGCCTTTTTCATGGGCGCAAACAATTACCCCAAATAATTAACCCCCACGCTTATCTAATGTCTTGCAATACACACACCACCACCGACAGCTAATAAATCAATAATATCGCTCCATAACTGCACACTTCATAAACCCAACGAGGAGTCGAATCACATGGACCGTGATCAATCTTTTAACGCCACACTTCGAATGTTTGACAACCACGTCAACCTGCTTGAAATACTTCATGGCAAACCCGCGATGGCCACCGTGAGTTTATTCAGCGGCGGCTTCTTTACCGGCCGCCCGCAAACCCACGACCACTCCAGCCTGCTCGGCATGCGCCCCAAAAATCAGGGTCAATCCAGCAACCCATTGAAATTGCATTTGCGACACACCCCGAACGGCTACAACCTGGTCATTAAAAACACGGGGGAACATGAAAACAAACTTGTCGGTAAACGCTGGCTTGAGGTTCTCGGCGCACAGGACTCCGGCACGGATGATCCGATGTTCTTTACCCTCGTTGATCATCAGAACAACGCCATCACCCGGCAGAATATTTCCACGCCGCATTTACCTGTCTCGTTCATGACAAAAAACAAAAAATATATCGGCGGATTGAAAGTTCGAGGCTCGCCTTATATTTATCTCGCCGAGACAGAAGAAAAATCGAAAGTAACATTCATCCTGAGTGTTCTTTAAAGAACATGTCGATATCTTTGTGGCGAGTGGGCTGATCCCTCGCCACAGGGAGCTGTGGCGCACTGCTTGCCACCCACATTTTTTTCACTGCAACAAACGGCTCAAGCACAAGGGTTCCGGCCAAACTGGTAAGACCGGTCATGCCAAATCTCTACAGATCAGCTTGCACAGCAGCGAAAACAGGGCCTAGACTGCGCCTGCACTGGACAAACCGGTAAGACCACAATAATGAAGTCCTGACGCCAACAGCTCTATTGACGGCGAAAAGGACACCGAACCAGGAATCCCTCCCATGCTCAAATGGTGCTCGCGTTCGATCTTCCTTCAAGTTGTCCTCGGATTGGTGCTCGGCATCGTCTGTGGACTGACCCTTCCCGAATACTCCGCACAGCTCAAACCCCTCGGCGACGGCTTTATCAAGCTGATCAAGATGCTCATCGGCCTGATCGTGTTCTGTGTGGTAGTCAGCGGCATCTCGGGTGCCGGAGACCTCAAGAAGGTCGGGCGCATTGGCCTCAAGTCGGTCATCTACTTCGAAGTATTGACCACCATCGCCTTGGTCATCGGTCTGGTGCTTGCCTTCAGCACCGGTATCGGCAGTGGTGCGAACATCCACCTGGAACAACTCTCCAGCGCGGACATGGGGGATATCGCCCAGCGTGGCGAGCACCTGGTCACCACCACCCAGTTCCTCATGAACCTGATCCCAACCTCGGTGCTCGGGGCCTTCGCTGAAAACAACATTCTGCAAGTGCTGTTGTTCTCCGTGCTGTTTGGCAGCGCCTTGAACCTGGTGGGCGATGCAGCGTCCGGCATCTCGCGGTTGATCAACGAACTGAGCCACGTGATCTTCCGCATCATGGGCATGATCGTGCGTCTGGCCCCCATTGGGGTCTTCGGGGCCATCGCCTTCACTACCAGCAAATATGGCCTGGACTCACTGCAACACCTGGGCAGCCTGGTGGGCCTGTTCTACCTGACCTGCATCGCCTTCGTTGCGCTGATCCTCGGCTTGGTGATGCGTGTCTCGGGCCTGCCGATGTTGCCGTTTCTCAAATACCTGCGTGAAGAGCTGCTTATCGTGCTCGGTACGGCCTCTTCCGACGCCGTGCTGCCACAGATCATGCGCAAGCTTGAGCACCTGGGGATCGGCAGTTCCACCGTCGGCCTGGTGATTCCGACCGGCTACTCGTTCAATCTGGACGGTTTTTCGATCTATCTGACCCTGGCGATTGTGTTCATTGCCAACGCCACCGGCACACCTCTGGCCATGAGTGATTTGCTGACCATCCTGCTGGTGTCACTGATCACCTCCAAGGGCGCCCACGGGATTCCCGGCTCGGCGCTGGTGATCCTGGCTGCCACGTTGACGGCCGTCCCGGCGATCCCGGTGGTTGGCCTGGTGCTGGTACTAGCGGTGGATTGGTTCATGGGCATCGGCCGGGCCCTGACCAACCTGATTGGCAACTGCGTGGCCACCGTGGCGATTGCCCGCTGGGAAAAAGACATCGATGTCCCTCGGGCGCGCAAGGTACTGTCCGGCCAACACGGTTATACCTTCCAATCCAGGAAACCGGTGGGCACTGCCCATCAGCAGCAATTCTGAAAGACTGCGGTGCCGGCCCGCGAACCGGTACCGCCTGATTGATTTTCGAGGAGTCACCAGTGATCAGTTCATCAACCGTCGTCAATTCCGTAGTGGAGAAACTACGTGCCGCCCTCGCTCGGGGCCAATGGCGCTCGGGCGACATGCTGCCCGGCCAGCGCGAGCTGGCCGAGCAATTGGGCATCAGCCGACCAAGCCTGCGCGAAGCGGTGATTGTCCTGGAAACCCTGGGGCTGGTGCGTTCGATGCCCGGCAAGGGCGTCGTGGTGCTGGAGGCCAACTTCACCGACACCGCCAATGAAGGCAGCGCCATGGCCGGCGCCAGCCTGGAGGACGTGCTGCAACTGCGCTACACCCTGGAGCCTTTCATCGTCGGTCTTGTGGCGCAATCCATCAGCAGCAAGGAGGTCGGCCAGTTGCGCCTGACCCTCATGGACATGCGCGAAGCGTTGGAGGCCAACGACAGCGACGCCTGCGCCAATGCCTACATTGCCTTCCATGAAGAGCTGTTTGCCTTGACGTCCAACCCGATTTTTCAAAACGTGGTCCAGCAGACCAGCAACGCGCTCAAGCAAAGCGCCGATGTGTTGCGCAATTCACCCCAGCATCTGGCCGAACGCCTGGAGGAAAACGAAGCCGTGGTGCGCGCCATCCGCGCCAAGAACAGCGCCCAGGCCAGCACCGAAATGCGCCGGCATATCCTCAGGGAAGGCCAGCGCATGGGCATCGAACTGAACATTCCGGACGACAACCTCGGCACTTGAGCCACACCCTGCGGAGACCGCCATGAACAACCTCATGCCCCACCCGGATCAGCCTGAGCGTAACGTGCTCGCGTCCCTGTCGCTGCCCGGTCGGGCCGGCAAACCGTCGGTGGACGATATCTACCCGCAGATCTTCGACGCCATCCTCGAACAACGCATTGCTCCGGCCAGCCGTTTCACCGAGGAAAGCCTGGGGGATGTGTTCGGTGTCAGTCGCAGCATCATTCGCCGTGTCCTGGCGCGCCTGTCCCACCAGCAAGTGGTGATCCTGCGGCCCAACCATCGGCCCCAGGTGGCGGCACCGGACCTGGAACAGACCCGGCAAATCCTGCATGCCCGGCGCCTGGCCGAACAGACCCTGGTGCGCCTGGCCTGCAAGGCGCCGCAGCCCAAGGACCTGCAGCGCCTACGCGATCTTATAGAGCGCGAGCGCCAGTGCCTGGATCGCGGCGAACGCGGCCCGGCGATTCGCCTGTCCGGCGAGTTTCACCTGCAATTGGCGACCATGGCCGGGAATGCGCCGTTGGCGCAGTTTCTCGGCAGCCTCGTGCCATTAACCTCGCTGGCCCTGGCGCGGCATGAGCTCAAGTCCCGCAGACATTGCG
The DNA here is from genome assembly GCF_032614175.1 of Pseudomonas sp. P105. Classification (NCBI taxonomy): domain Bacteria; kingdom Pseudomonadati; phylum Pseudomonadota; class Gammaproteobacteria; order Pseudomonadales; family Pseudomonadaceae; genus Pseudomonas; species Pseudomonas sp. P105. The sequence continues at coordinate 856,823 of NZ_CP126693.1, read as the reverse complement.
CCTGGCAGGAGCATTTGGCGATCGTAGACGCGATAGAACGTGGCAACGCTGATCAAGCGTTGCAACTGATGAGCGAGCACCTGGACCATCTTGAGCAAAAGCTGCTGATGGCCGCAGGCACCGGGACGTCAAAGTAGCGCGGCTTCGAAGCCTGCGCGGATCTTCTCTTCGGGCAACTCGTCGGCGATGAACACAATGACGCTCTCCCGTGCTTCGCCTGGCGCCCATTCGGTGTCCCAGTCAAAACCGTACAGTTTGAGTACGCCCTGGAACACCAGTCGTCGGGATTCGCCAGCGATGCTCAGTACCCCCTTGTAGCGCAGCAACTGCTTGCCGTGCTCCTCCAGCAACTGGTTCATGAACTCGCTGAGTTTGTCGATATCCAGCGGTTTGTCGGTGCGAAGCACGAGGCTGCTGATGCGATCCCCGGTGCTTGCCTTGCCCACCGGTCGCAGGCTGAACCCCGCCCCCAGGTCTGCGTTGAGATTGAAGCCGCGGATGTCGAGCAGTTCGGCCAGATCGATCTTGCCGTGCTCCACCACCCTGATCGGCGCCCGTCGGTTGATCCGCGTCAGTCGTTCGCCAAGGGCTTGGACATGGGCTGCGTCCACCAGATCGGTCTTGCTCAGCAGCAGACGGTCGGCAAACCCGACCTGGGCCTGGGCAATGGCCTGGGTCAGGTGGATCTCGGCGTGAGCGGCGTCCACCAGGGTCAGGATACCGTCGAGGATGTAGCGCTCGCGCAGGTCCTCATCGATAAAAAATGTCTGGGCCACAGGGGCCGGATCGGCCAGGCCGGTGCATTCGATCACCAGGCGATCAAAGGCAATTTCGCCGCTGTCCAGCCGTTCGAGTAGCAGGTACAGGGCTTTGGTCAGGTCAGTGTGAATGGTGCAGCACACGCAGCCATTGGCCAGGGTCATGACTTGCACCGGCTCATCGCCCAACAGCTGGGTGTCGATGCCGGCATCGCTGAATTCATTCTCGATCACGGCGATTTTCAGGCCGTGCTCGGCCTTGAGCAAATGACGCAAAAGCGTGGTCTTGCCGGCGCCGAGGAAGCCGCTGAGGATGGTGACCGGGATGGGAGAGGACAACGTGATTCTCCTGTTGCGAAATTAAAAGAAGAGCACAGCCCCCATGTGGAGGCGAGGCAAACTGTTGCGACGCCATCGCGAGCAGGCTCGCTTCCACAAGGGGATCGGTGGTGTATGCAAATGTTGAGAGCACCCCAAAACAACTGTGGGAGCGGTGGCATATGCAAATCCCGAGGCCGCCCCAAAACAACTGTGGGAGCGAGCCTGCTCGCGATGGCGGTGGATCAGTCAACATCATCGTAACTGACCCGACGCCATCGCGAGCAGGCTCGCTCCCACAGGGTTACCTCATCAACCTGAAATCAGTTGATCAACAGCACTTGGGTCCCGCCTTGCCACCGTATCGGGCTTCCTGGCGTTCGCGGAAGAACGCCTCGTAGTCCATCAACGGTTTGTCCGGGTGTTTGCTTTGCATGTGCTCGACGTAGTTGTCGTAGTCGGGCATGCCGACCATCAGGCGGGCGGCCTGACCGAGGTATTTACCGAGGCGACTCAAGTCATTGAACATCGTTGCAATCCTCGATTCAGGCGTCCGGCACGGCCTGGAAGGGCGCTTCTTTATCCGTGCGTTCCTTGTGACCCCAGGCAGCGATGCCGACCTTGAGCGCGTAGAACAGGATGCTGAAGACCACCAGCAGGAACAACACCGTCAGCGTTGCGTTGGTGTAAGCGTTGTACACCACGTGCTGCATCTGCTCGATGCTCTTGGCCGGGGCCAGGATCTGGCCGGCGGCCAGGGCATCGTTGTATTTGCGCGCCAGGGCCAGGAAGCCGATCGCCGGGTTGGCGTCGAACAGCTTGATCAGGCCCGCCGTGGTGGTGCAGATCAGCAGCCAGACCGCCGGCAGCATGGTCACCCAGACGTAGCGCTGGCGCTTCATCTTGATCAGTACCACGGTGCCGAGCATCAGGGCGATACCGGCCAGCATCTGGTTGGAGATGCCGAACAGCGGCCACAAGGTGTTGATGCCGCCCAGCGGATCGATCACGCCCTGGTACAACAGGTAGCCCCACAGCGCCACACAGCCGGCGGTGGCGATCAGGTTGGCAACCCAGGATTCGGTCCGCTTGAGGGCCGGGACGAACGAGCCCAGCAGGTCCTGCAGCATGAAGCGCCCGGCACGGGTGCCGGCGTCTACCGCCGTGAGGATGAACAGCGCCTCGAACAGGATTGCGAAGTGGTACCAGAACGCCATGGTGTTCTCACCCGGCAACACCGAGTGCAGGATCTGCGCGATCCCCACCGCCAGCGTCGGCGCACCGCCGGCACGGGCCAGGATGGTGGTCTCGCCGATGTCATTGGCCACCGCCTGCAGCGCTTCGGGGGTGATTGCAAAGCCCCAGCTGCTGACAGTCTGCGCCACGCTCACCACATCACCGCCGACGATCGCCGCCGGGCTGTTCATGGCGAAGTACACACCCGGCTCGATCACCGAAGCGGCGACCATTGCCATGATGGCCACGAACGACTCCATCAGCATGCCGCCGTAACCGATGTAGCGGGCGTTGACTTCGTTATCGAGCATCTTCGGCGTGGTGCCCGAAGAGATCAGCGCGTGGAAACCCGAAACCGCGCCACAGGCGATGGTGATGAACAGGAACGGGAACAATCCGCCCTTCCACACCGGGCCCGTGCCGTCGGTGAACTGGGTCAGTGCCGGCATTTTCAGCTCGGGCATGGTGACCAGGATGCCGATCGCCAGGGCGACGATGGTGCCAATCTTCAAGAAGGTGGACAGGTAGTCGCGCGGCGCCAGGATCAGCCAGATCGGCAACACCGCGGCAACAAAACCGTAGCCGATCAGCATCCAGGTGATTTGCACACCGGTGAAGGTGAAGGCCTCGGCCCAGACCGGGTCTGCGGCCACTTGCCCGCCGAGCCAGATCGAACCCAGCAGCAACAGCACGCCGATGAGGGAGATTTCACCGATGCGGCCCGGGCGGATGTAACGCATGTAGATGCCCATGAACATCGCGATCGGGATGGTCGCCATCACCGTGAAGATCCCCCACGGGCTCTCGGCCAGGGCCTTGACCACGATCAGCGCCAGCACCGCGAGGATGATGATCATGATCAGGAAGCAGCCGAACAGCGCGATGGTGCCGGGAACGCGGCCCATCTCTTCGCGGACCATGTCGCCCAGGGAGCGACCGTTACGACGGGTGGACAGGAACAGGACCATGAAGTCCTGCACGGCACCGGCCAGCACCACCCCGGCGATCAGCCAGAGCGTACCGGGCAGGTAGCCCATCTGCGCCGCCAGTACCGGCCCGACCAGCGGCCCCGCACCGGCAATGGCCGCGAAGTGGTGGCCGAACAGGATGTGTTTGTTGGTCGGGACATAGTCCAGGCCATCGTTGTTGAGCACGGCGGGGGTGGCCCGGCGCGCATCGAGTTGCATCACGTTATTGGCGATGAACAGGCTGTAGTAGCGGTAGGCGACCAGGTAGATGGCCACAGCTGCGACGACGATCCAGAGGGCGTTGATCGCCTCTCCCCGACGCAATGCCACGACGCCCAGGGCGCTCGCTCCCAAGACGGCCAGCAGTAGCCAGGGTATGTGGCGCAGCAGGCTATTATTATTTGTCATTTTTATATTCCGGCCAGGGTGGACAAGAAAGACAGCCATCGGAGTTTAGCGCTAACGAGAACAAAGGCCACCCCCGACATTTGTCTGCCAGCAGCCCAACGGTGACGACGGCGCGCCAGTTGGGTCTATAGTCAATCAATCTTCAGAAAGGAATACGTAATGAGCGAACGCCGCCGCTTCGTACGAATCGAGTTCCATGCCCGAACCGAGCTGAGTCAGGGCAAGGACGAGGACAAACTGACTTGGCCGGTCGAACTGCTGGACCTGTCTCTCAAGGGCCTGCTGATCAAAAAGCCCGAGCCCTGGCTTGGCAATCCCGAGAAGACTTTCGTAGCCGACATTCACTTGAGCAACGACGTGGAAGTGCGGATGGAGGTCCGGTTAACCCACGACGACCATGGCCATCTGGGCTTTGTCTGCGAGCATATCGACCTGGACTCCATCGCCCATCTGCGCCGGCTGGTGGAGTTGAACCTCGCCGATCAGGCTGAGCTGGAGCGGGAGTTGGCGGCGTTGGTACAGATCTGAATAACCCTGCACCACACAGCAGGCCTCGGAGTTATTCGAACAACGCATCCAGCGCCTGTTCCAGGCGGGTCACGGCAATGATCTGCAACCCGGCAGGCGCTTCCTTCGGCGCGTTGCCCTTGGGCACGATGGCGCGTTTGAAACCGTGCTTGGCCGCCTCCTTGAGCCGCTCCTGTCCGCTGGGCACCGGCCGGACTTCCCCCGACAGCCCCACTTCACCGAACACCAGCAGATCATGGGGCAGCGGCCGATTGCGCAGGCTGGACATGACCGCCGCCATCAACGCCAGGTCAGACGCGGTTTCCAATACTTTGACGCCGCCCACCACGTTGAGGAAAACATCCTGATCGTGGGTAGGAATGCCACCGTGTCGATGCAGGACCGCCAGCAACATGGCGAGCCGATTCTGATCCAGCCCCAAGGTGACCCGACGCGGGTTCGCCAAATGGCTGTCATCCACCAGCGCCTGAACCTCCACCAGCATCGGTCGGGTGCCTTCCCAGGTCGCCATGACCACACTGCCCGGCACTTCTTCCTGGGCGCGCGTGAGAAAAATCGCCGAAGGATTCGAGACTTCTTTCAAGCCTCTGTCGGTCATGCCGAACACACCCAATTCATTGACGGCGCCAAAGCGATTCTTCACTGCCCGCAACAAACGCAGGCGACCGTCGGATTCGCCCTCGAAATACAACACGGTATCCACCATGTGCTCCAGCACCCGCGGGCCTGCCAGCGCGCCTTCCTTGGTGACGTGGCCCACCAGGAAAATCGCCGTACCGCTCTGCTTGGCATACCGCACCAGCAACGCCGCGCTTTCACGCACCTGTGACACGCCGCCCGGCGCCGATTGCAGTTGTTCGGTGAAAATCGTCTGGATCGAGTCGATCACCATGACCTTGGGTTTTTCCAGGCGGGCCGTGGCGATGATGGTTTCGATGCACGTCTCGGTCATGACCCGCAGTTGATCCTGGGGCAGCCCCAGACGCCGGGCGCGCATGGCGACTTGCTGCTGGGATTCCTCGCCAGTGACGTACAGCGCCGGCATGCGCGTGGCCAGGTTGCACAAGGTTTGCAACAGGATGGTGGACTTGCCGATGCCCGGGTCCCCGCCAATCAGCACGACCGAACCGTCCACCAGACCACCGCCCAATACGCGGTCCAGCTCGCCGGACGCGGTGGAAAACCGTGGAATTTCCTCGACGCTGACTTCGGCCAGGGTCTTGATTTGCGCCTGCTGACCGGCCCACCCCGTGCGACCGGTGGGGGCTGCGGCACCGCCACTCTCCACCATGGTTTCGGTCAAGGTGTTCCAGGCACCGCACTCACTGCACTGGCCGGCCCATTTGGGAAAGGTCGAGCCGCACTCGGTGCAGCCATACATGCGCTTTGCCTTGGCCATCTGAACTCCGGGATAAAAACCGCGATGATAGCCCACGCGGGGGTCAGCGCGGGGCCGGCATTCTGATTTCACCGTTGGCCAGGTTCGCCGCGGTATTGCCCAGCGGATCCTGGGCCTGCAGGTCCGCCCCTTTGGCCGCCAAGGCGTCGAGCAACTCGACGCGCTTGAACAGGCCGGCATACATCGCTGCGGTCTGTCCGGCGCCGTTGCGCTGGTCCGGGTTGCAATCGGTGGACAACAAACGGCGCGCGATCTGCACTTGGCCCTTGAAAATGGCGCCCATCAGCGCCGTGTTGCCCCGGTTGTCCTGGGTGCAGGCATCGGCGCCAGCGGCCAGCAGCCGCTCCACCGCCGCGCCATGGCCGTGGTAAGCGGCCAGGATCAGCGCGGTGTAGCCCTTTTCGTCCTGGGTGTTGAGCGAGTAACCAGCCTCGATAAAGGTCTCGAGCATCGGCACGTCGCCCCGCCGGGCGGCGTCGAAGTAATAAGTTTGCAACTGCTCTTGTACAACCACCGGATCGGTGGGCACGGGCTGATCGGCCCATACGCTCAACGACCCGATTGCGAGCATCGAAAACAGGAAGTTACGCAGCATGACGTCTCCTTGGCGCAAGGCTGTAGATGCAGGGCTGTGGGAGCATGGCTTGCCCGCAACGCAGACGACTCGGTCTGGCTTCAGACCGCAGCGCCTGCTTCGCGAGCAAGCTTTGCTCCCACGGGTTATGCACGTGCCAGGCTGTGGATCAGTCGCTGAGTTTTTCCGCCAGCGCCTTGACCCGGGTCAGATCGCCTTTGGCGACACGGGCTACACCGGTGCCGTATTCAGGATCAGCCTTGTAGAGGAACGACAGGATGATGTGCTTGCTCTCCTCATCGGTGGTCGCCAGCGATCCGCCGAAGCTTTCGATCAGGTCATTGCGCTCTTTCTGGTTGAACGAGCGGTACAGGTCACCGGCTTGCTTGAAGTTCTGCTCACGCTGGATCTTCGCCTGCTGGGTACTGCCAGTCAGCGCGGTCTGGCTGTAGCGTGCCGTTGGCTGTTCCTGGCGAGGCATCAGGCGGCTCGGCTGATAATTCACGCCGGTGCTGGTGGCGCCCGAATTCATCGCGCCGTCCTGGTTGCCATTGTTGACCGCCACCTTCGGCGCATTGATGGGCAACTGAAGCGCGTTGGGTCCCACTCGATACATTTGCGTATCGGCATAGGAGAACACCCGCCCCTGCAACAGTCGATCTTCCGACGGCTCGATGCCCGGAACAAGATTGGCCGGCGCCATCGCCACTTGCTCGGTTTCCTGGAAAACATTCGCCGGGTTACGGTTCAAAACCATTTGCCCGACTTTGCGTTCAGGCACACCCGGCCAGATTTTTGTCGCATCAAGAGGATCGAAATCAAACGTGGAAAGGTCCTGCGGGTTCAGCACCTGAACGTACAAGTCCCATTTCGGGAAGTCGCCCTTATTAATATGACTCACCAGATCGTTAGTCATATGGCTGTAATCTTGTCCTTGAACTTTCACAACTTCTTTCGGATCGAGATTTTTCAGGCCCTGCAAACTTTTCCAATGAAACTTTACGTAGTGAACTTCACCCTTTGCATTCACCAACTTGTAGGCATGCACACCGTTACCGTCCATTTCACGATAACTGGCCGGCGTGCCGGAATTGGAATACAACTCGGTCAGCGTGCGCGTTGCTTCGGGCACGTGAGAAAAGAAATCGAAACGGCGGGCGTCATCATCCAAGTTGGTCCGAGGGTCGGGTTTGAAAGCATGGACCATGTCTGGAAACTTGATGGCATCGCGAATGAAGAAGGTCGGGAAGTTGTTACCCACCAGATCCCAGTTACCCTCGGCCGTGTAGAACTTGGTGGCAAAGCCACGGGGGTCACGCAGGGTTTCCGGCGAATGGTTGCCATGCACTACAGCAGAAAAACGCACGAACACCGGCGTGGCCTGGCCAGCGGCGAAGACTTTGGCCTTGGTCAGATCACTGAGGTCGTCGGTGACTGTAAATGTGCCATGGGCACCGGTTCCTCGTGCATGCACCACGCGCTCGGGGATGCGCTCGCGGTCGAAGCGCTGGAGTTTCTGGATCAGTTGCACGTCTTGCAACAAGGTCGGCCCGTTAGGACCGGCTGTTTGCGAGTTCTGGTTGTCGCCCACGGCCGCACCGTTATCGCGGGTCAGGGTGGCCGCGTTGACGGACAAGGACAACAGGCTGGCGGTGAGCACAAAAAAAGCACGGCGAGGGGTAAAAGTCCCGCCGCCAAGGGAAATGTTCATAGGCGTTTCCTCTGATGTTATAGAGCGCATCCATGTGCGCCTTGCAGAGGCTAGTGCTCTAAAAAGAAAAACCTAAATAGAAATGCCGCACCGATCCGATAGAAAAATCCTTATAGGGAATCGGCTCGGGACCGCGTATCACGCGCGATTGATGGCACTTTGTAAACTTTTCCTCCTGTCCCGAGTCGATAACTGAAGCTTTGTAAGCAGGCGTTTCGAGCAGGACGCGTTTGGCTGATTTACACTGCCACCATCCACTTCATCTGTCACAAGGAACAACTCATGGGCGTGATTAACGAGTTCAAGGCCTTCGCGGTCAAAGGCAATGTCGTCGACATGGCCGTCGGGATCATTATCGGTGCTGCTTTCGGCAAAATCGTTTCGTCCTTCGTTGGCGACGTCATCATGCCTCCGATCGGCCTTTTGATTGGCGGGGTGGACTTCAGCGACCTGGCCATCACACTCAAGGCGGCACAAGGCGATGCGCCGGCGGTGGTATTGGCCTATGGCAAATTCATTCAAAGCACCATTGATTTCATCATTGTGGCGTTCGCCATTTTCATGGGCGTCAAGGCCATCAACCGTCTCAAGCGCGAAGAAGCCGTTGCTCCCAGCGCGCCACCGGTTCCGACCAAGGAAGAACTGTTGCTGAGCGAAATTCGCGACCTGCTCAAGGCCCAGAACGAGAGGCCCTGACTCACGCTTCGCCGCCTGTGGCGTGGGTTTTTATCTCCTCGCCACAGGCGCCTTTGCTACCAATAGTTTTCCACGGCCACCTGACCCGGCCGACGGCTGAGACTCAGTTGCAGGCCCCTGGCCTTGAGCAGCTTGCGCGTGTCATCGATCATCTGCGGATTGCCGCACAACATCACCCGCGAGTGTTCCGGCGTCAGCTCGATGTCAGCCGCCCTTTCCAACTCGCCATTTTCGATCAGTGTCGTGATTCGTCCGCTGAGCGCACCGGGATGCTGTTCACGGGTGACGGTCGCGATGAAACGAAACTTGTGAGCGTAGCCGGCCAGGTAGTCGCGCTGGCTCAACCCTTTGATCAGCTCCTGATATGCCAGCTCCCGTGCCTCGCGGACGCTGTACACCAGGACGATCGTCTCGAATTTTTCCCATGCTTCGAAATCCTGGAGAATCGAGAGGAACGGTGCGACGCCCGTTCCCGTGGACAGCAGCCACAAATCGCGCCCGTCAACGAAACGGTCAAGCGTCAGGTAACCAAAGGCCTGGCGATCAACCAGCAGGCTGTCGCCTGGCTGCAGCCGACTCAGTTCGCTGGTGAACTCGCCGTCCGGTACCACGATGGAAAAAAACTCGAGGAATTCATCGAACGGCGAAGACACCATGGAATATGCCCGCCAAACGATGGTGCCATCCGCTTTAGCGACCCCGAGCCGGGCGAACTGGCCCGCCCGAAAACGAAAACCGCGATCCCGTGTGGTACGCAACGTAAACAAATGAGGTGCCACTGGCTGCACATCGAGCAAGGTTTGACGGGTGAACTTCTCTGAGCTGTCGATCATGAGCCACTCCAACGAGACAAGACTTACAGTGTCCCGCAAAGTGAGCCCCTTCACCACTGACAACGAGTAGTGGCACTTTAGCTACTAACGTCTCTGTCGCCGAGCATATCCTCTACCAGACTTATACAAAACCATCCAAACTGTAAAATCATACTCAAAAAGTTTATTTCTTAAACATTTCAAACTGTAAGCAAACAAAAAAAAGCTCACTGCAATTTAAGAATAGTCCTACACTAAAAATTCGCATCATGGATTGGATCCGCATGGACGAACTCAACCCAGGAGAGAGCGATGGACAAGTGGAAGGACTTGCTGTTGAGGAAGTTATCCTGTGAAAAGGACTTACAGACGGCCTATCGTCTAGTCCTGAATTTCTTTAACAATCAGGGATTTGAATATTGTGCATTCTCAGCCTATCTCGGAAGCCCGGACAAGCATACCAACAAGGTAAACCTGAATAACTACCCTTATGGATGGGACAGACTATATGAACAGAACGGCTATGCATCGAACGACCCACTAGTAGCACATTGCAATCAATCACCGCTTCCAATCTTGTGGGATGAGACTGTTTTTGCTCAGGCCCCCAAGTTGTGGCGAGAACTTAATCGACAGGGACTCAAGTATGGCTGGACCCAGGCCGTTCATGATGAACAGGGGGCACACTGCAGCCTTTTCAGCCTGGCCCGGACTCATTGCCCCATCGATATCGACGAGCACTACGCAAATCTGGGCTATGCCATTTTCGCCAGTCAAAGATTGCATGCGCTGGCCAGCAAAAAACTGGCTGACGCTGCCGCGACTCCACAAAAATGTCATTTATCACCCAGAGAGATCGAAGTATTGAGGTGGTCGGCCGAAGGCAAGACGGCTTCGGAAGTGGGCAGAATCCTCTGCCTCTCCGAGCGCACCGTGAACTTCCATGTGTGCAGTTGCATGCGAAAGCTGAACGTCAACAACAAAATCTCAGCGGTAGCCAAGGCGGCCCACATCCATGTGATCTGAACCGTGCGGCGCACTTACCAACCTGAAAAAACCCGCGAGTAATGCCTGGAAAAAAAACGTACCATTTACGGCTCCACTTGAATGATGACGCGCCCAGTACGCGACGAAGTTCATTCAGGCGGTCCCGCTGAGACACCTGCCCCGGGGCAGCGGGACATTCGTTGATCTCCAGAGTCCCAGCCATGCCCTTGCTCGACAGTCCCTTCGCCCAACTTGACCTGATCCGCCAACCCGAACAGCAGAACGAGCCGCTGCAAGCCTTTGACGCAGCCGACGAATACCTGCTCGCGTATCTGGCCGAGCAACAGCCGCTCGCCGATACCCGGGTCCTGGTCCTCAATGACGGCTTTGGTGCCCTGGCGGCGAGCCTTGCCGGCAAGGTTGAAGTCATCAGCAGCAGCGACTCGTACCTGGCCTTGCAGGCGCTGGAGAAAAACCTGGTGCGCAACGGCCTGCCCTTTGATGCGGTGCCGACGTTGCCGGCCAGTGAACCGTTGACCGGACCTTTCGACCGCGTCCTGATCAAAGTGCCAAAAACCCTGGCCCTGCTGGAAGAACAGTTGATTCGCCTGCAAGGCCAATTGGCCCCCGGTGCCCAGGTGATTGCTGCTGCGATGGTCAAGCATCTGCCACGGGCCGCCGGTGACCTGCTGGAACGCTACGTTGGCCCGGTGCAGGCCTCGCTGGCAGTGAAAAAAGCTCGCTTGTTGATCGCCACGCCAGAAGCGCTCCAGCCAGAAACCCGAGTGCCGGCCGCATCCCCCTACCCCACGCGCTATTGGCTGGAAGAGCCGAAGATCGAATTGCTCAACCACGCCAACGTGTTCTGTCGCGAAGGCCTGGACATCGGCACCCGGGCATTTCTGCCGCATCTGCCAAAGAACCTGGGCACCGCCCGCGTCGCGGACCTGGGGTGCGGCAACGGTGTACTGGCAATCGCCAGCGCCCTGCAGAATCCCGAGGCCCACTACACCCTGGTGGATGAATCGTACATGGCCGTGCAGTCGGCCGCAGAGAACTGGCGCGCCGCCCTGGGCGAGCGTGAGGTGACCATACGAGCTGGGGACGGTCTGGCCGGGCAAGAGGCGCAGTCATTGGATGTAGTGCTGTGTAATCCGCCTTTCCACCAACAGCAGGTGGTGGGCGACTTCCTCGCCTGGCGGATGTTTCAGCAGGCGCGCGAAGCACTGGTGGTCGGCGGCGCGCTGTACATCGTCGGCAATCGGCACCTGGGCTACCACAGCAAACTGGCGCGGTTGTTCCGGGGGGTCGAACAAGTGGCCGCAACCCCGAAATTCATCATCCTCAAGGCCCGCAAATAATTTGACCCTGCCCGGGAGCGTCAGTGGGTGGTCAGCCCTGCGGCGTTCATGAACATCCGCATCAGGCTGGCGACGATAAACAGCGCCAGCACACTGCCGGCCCAGATCAGCGCCAGCCAGCCAAGTCGCTGCCAGAGCGGCTTCTTTTCAGCCGCTTCGATGTCTTTCAAATCAGGCTTGGCCATTTTCAATGCCTCGCTGGTCAATCAATGGTAGCCGTCGTCATGGGTCACCTTGCCTCGGAACACGTAGTAGCTCCAGAAGGTGTACACCAGGATCAAAGGAATGATGAACAGCGTCCCGACCAGCATGAACCCCTGGCTCTGTGGCGGTGACGCCGCGTCCCAGATGGAGATGGATGGCGGCACGATGTTCGGCCACAAGCTGATGCCCAGACCGCTGTAACCGAGGAAGATCAGCGCCAGCGTCAGAATGAACGGCGTGTAGTTGGCGTTGCGGGCAACGGCGCGAAACAACCCGTACATGGTCACCAGCACCAGGATCGGCACCGGCAGGAACCAGAATAGATTCGGCAGGGTAAACCAGCGCGCCGCGATATCGGCGTGAGCCAGCGGAGTCCAGATACTGACGATACCGATCACCGCCAGCACCCCGAACGCCAGCGGCCTGGCCAGGTTATGCATCTGCTCCTGCAATTTGCCTTCGGTTTTCATGATCAGCCAAGTGCAGCCGAGCAAGGCGTAGGCGACGATCAAGGCCAGGCCACAGAAGACGGTGAACGGTGTGAACCAGTCCAGGGAGCCGCCGGCGAACTGGCGATCGACCACTTCGAATCCATCAATGAACGCCCCCAACGCCACCCCCTGGAAGAAGGTGGCCGTCAGGGAACCGCCGATGAACGCCTTGTCCCACAGATGGCGCTTGTGAGCCTTGGCCTTGAAGCGAAACTCAAAGGCCACGCCGCGGAAAATCAGCCCGATGAGCATCAGGATCAGCGGCAGGTACAGCGCCGAAAGCACCACCGAATAAGCCAGCGGAAACGCCCCGAACAGGCCCGCGCCGCCTAGCACCAGCCAGGTTTCGTTACCGTCCCAGACCGGCGCTACGGTGTTCATCATCACGTCACGATCACGCTCGGCCTTGATGAAGGGGAAAAGAATGCCGATCCCCAAGTCAAAGCCATCCATGATCACGTACATCATGATGCCGAAGATGATGACCACGGCCCAGATCAGCGGAAGATCAATACCCATGACTCAATTCCCCTTGTGCGAGCTGTCGTTATGGTCCACTTCGTCGTCGCCATCATCGGCGGCCGACAATGGACGGGCCGGGGTACGTTTCTGACCCGGGCCACCGTCGGCCGGCTCATCTTCATGGGCTTCCGGCCCTTTGCGCACCAGGCGCATCATGTAGCTCAGCCCCGCACCGAACAGCGCGAAATACACCACGACGAACAGCACAAGCGTGATGCTCATCTGCGCAAAGCTGTGGCCGGAGGAAGCATCGGCCGTGCGCATCAGGCCGTAGACCACCCAGGGCTGGCGACCGATTTCGGTGGTGAACCAGCCTGCCAGGATCGCGATCAGGCCGGACGGCCCCATCCACAAGACCATGTGAAGGAACGGTCGAGACTGGTAGAGCCGGTCGTTGCGGCGCAACCAGAGACTGCACAGACCGGTGAAAATCATCAGCAGCCCCAGGCCCACCATGATCCGGAACGACCAGAACACAATGGTCGAATTCGGTCGGTCTTCAGGCGGAAACTCCTTGAGGGCCGGCACCTGCTTGTCCAGGCTATGGGTCAGGATCAGGCTGCCCAGGTAGGGGATTTCCACGGCGAACCGGGTCTTTTCCGCCTGCATGTCCGGCCAGCCAAACAGGATCAGCGGGGTAGGCTCATTGCCGACGTTTTCCCAGTGACCTTCGATGGCCGCGATCTTGGCCGGTTGATGCTTGAGGGTGTTGAGGCCATGGAAGTCACCAATGACGGCCTGGATCGGCGCCACCAGCAACGCCATCCACATCGCCATCGAGAGCATGCGGCGAATGGCCGGGGTATCCCGACCGCGCAACAAGTGCCAGGCCGCCGACGAACCGACGAAAAACGCCGTGGCGACAAACGCTGCCGTGGACATGTGCAACAGCCGATAGGGGAACGAGGGGTTGAACACCACCGCCAGCCAGTCCACCGGGATGACCCGGCCATCGATGATTTCGTAGCCCTGGGGAGTCTGCATCCAGCTGTTGGAGGACAGGATCCAGAACGTCGAGATCAGCGTGCCGATCGCTACCATGACTGTGGAAAAGAAATGCAGACCGCGCCCGACGCGGTTCCAACCGAACAGCATCACCCCCAGGAACCCGGCTTCGAGGAAGAACGCCGTGAGCACCTCGTAAGTCAGCAGCGGCCCGGTGACCGCACCGGCGAAGTCAGAGAAACGACTCCAGTTGGTGCCGAACTGATAGGCCATGACCAAACCGGATACCACCCCCATGCCGAAGTTGACGGCAAAGATCTTCGACCAGAAGTGGTACAGGTCGCGGTAGGTGTCGTCGCGGGTCTTGAGCCACAAGCCCTCGAGTACCGCCAGGTAACTCGCCAGGCCGATGGTGATGGCCGGGAACAGGATATGGAACGAGATGGTGAACGCGAACTGGATTCGGGCGAGATCGAGCGCCTCCAAACCGAACATAAGTCTTCCTCTGTCAGGTAAAACCGGCTGCGGGCGGGGCTTGCATCGCAACCTCCAGGGATATGGAGTGCGATGCTTTTCAAATCGTTCTTTTTTTAAACCGTCACAACGCAGGAACGTGGCCGGATGGCCGCCAGCCCAAGGCCCCGGAGGGTATTGACCTGGATCAAGCAATGCTCAAAGAGTAGTCGCATTATGGCCGCCGGACGGCGTGGTCTTTTGTCGCGTGACAGGTTGTCTCAGTGCTGCAATCCTGCTCTAAGCCAAGATTTCTTGAATCTTGAGGAGTGCACTGTTGTGGTGAGGGGATTTATCCCCGATCGAGTGCGCAGCGCTCGCAAAAGCTTGGGGCCGCTTCGCACCCCAGCGGGGATAAATCCCCTCGCCACAAAAAAAGCGTGCTATGTGAAAAGTAGATGCTTGGCTAACTATTTTTCCAGCAACCGCAACCTCCAGTTACAACTCGGTGATAATCTCGATGCCCTCATCACCGGACCCGTCATAGATGCCCAGCCAAGCGCCATTGCTGCTCCGCCATCACCGCCCCTTCATCGCCTTCTGGCTGGCCCGGATTTTCACCGCCAGTGGCTTCCAGATGCTCACCGTGGCCATCGGCTGGAACCTCTATCAACTGACCGGCAACGTATTGGACCTGGGTCTTGTAGGGTTGGTGGAGTTTGCTCCGCGTGTGCTGTTCATGCTGCACACCGGGCATGTGGCCGATCGCTATGATCGCCGCAAGGTCGCGGCGATCTGCCAGTCGTTGCAGGCGATGATTGCCCTGGCGCTGGTCATCGGCAGCGCCACCGATAACGTCACCCGGGAGATGATCTTCATCCTCGCCTTCCTGCTGGGCGCCGCCCGCTCCTTTGAGATGCCGACCACCCAAGCGCTGCTGCCGAGCATCGTGCCGGCCGCGCTGTTTCCCCGCGCCGTGGCCGCCGCGCAGTCGGCCCAGCAGTCCGCGACCATCGTCGCCCCGGCACTGGGCGGTCTGCTCTATGCCTTCGGCAGCGTCTGGGTCTATGGGCCGACCGTGTTGCTCTACGTCATCGCCTGCTGCCTGATGCTCAACCTGCCCGCCCGCCAGACGCCGCTGAACAAAGGCAAGGCAACC
Organism: Pseudomonas sp. P105; assembly: GCF_032614175.1. Classification (NCBI taxonomy): domain Bacteria; kingdom Pseudomonadati; phylum Pseudomonadota; class Gammaproteobacteria; order Pseudomonadales; family Pseudomonadaceae; genus Pseudomonas; species Pseudomonas sp. P105. The sequence goes on along the minus strand of NZ_CP126693.1, from coordinate 841,293 downwards.
ATGGATTCGTTGCTGGCCGGGATTCGCTTCATCCGCAGCCGCCCGGACATTCTCGGGGCGATTTCCCTGGACCTGTTCGCGGTACTGCTGGGCGGCGCGACCGCGCTGTTGCCGGTGTTCGCCAAGGATATTCTGCTTACCGGTCCTTGGGGCCTGGGCCTGCTGCGCTCGGCTCCGGCGGTAGGGGCCTTGCTGATGTCGCTATGGCTCGCGCGGTTTGCCGTGGAGCGCAAGGTCGGTCGGGTGATGTTCACCGCCGTGGGCGTGTTCGGCGTCGCCACCATTGCCTTCGGCCTCTCCACTTCGTTCTGGTTTTCCCTGGCGGTGCTGGTGGTGCTAGGCGCGGCGGACATGATCAGCATGGTGATCCGCGCCTCCTTCGTGCAGTTGGAAACGCCGGACGAAATGCGCGGCCGGGTCAGCGCCGTGAACGGGCTGTTCATCGGTGCCTCGAACCAGTTGGGCGAGTTCGAGTCCGGCCTGACCGCCCACTGGTTCGGCACCGTGCCGGCGGTGGTCATGGGCGGTGTCGGCACACTGCTGGTGACCGGGGTCTGGATCAAACTGTTCCCGACCCTGGCCAACCGTGACCGGATGCACGAACCGGTGGACGCTGCGAAAACCTAAAGCAATTTATCCAGCGTGATGGGAAAGTCCCGGACCCGTTTGGCGGTGGCGTGATAAATCGCATTGGCCACGGCCGCCGCCACACCAACGATGCCAATCTCACCGACGCCCTTGGAGCCGAGGGCATTGACGATCTCGTCGTGCTCGTCGACAAAAACCACGTCAATGTCCCCGATGTCGGCGTTCACCGGCACATGGTATTCCGCCAAGCTGTGATTCATGTGCCGGCCAAACGCATGGTCAGTCAAGGTTTCTTCGTGCAAGGCCATGCCGACGCCCCAGACCACGCCGCCGAGGATCTGGCTGCGCGCGGTTTTCGGGTTGATCACCCGTCCGGCGGCGATGGCGCTGACCACCCGATTGACCTTCACCGTGCCCAAGTCCTCATCCACCAGCACTTCGACAAACACCGCCGAATGCGTGGCCGTAGCGTAGGCTTGGCGTTTTTCCTCCGGCTCGGCAGTAACCTGAACCTGCAAGGGCGTCTCGCCGCTTTTTTGCGCCAACTCTGCCAACGAGACACAGGCCTCGCCCAACCGTAGCTGACCGTCGGCAAACGTCACTTGCTCAAGGGTCGCGCCAGCAAAGGCCGGACAGCTCTGCCGCGCCACAGCCAGGAGTTTTTCCTTCAGGGCTTCACAGGCCTGCTGCACAGCGGTGCCCACCGACGAGACGGTGAACGAGCCGCCCTGCAGCGGCGCAGTCGGCAGCGACGAATCACCGAGGACAAAGGTGACGTTTTCCAGGGAAACCCCTGACGCTTGGGCGGCGATCTGGGTCATGACTGTGTAGGTGCCAGTACCGATGTCAGTGGTGGCACTGCTGACGGTCAACTGACCGTTGGCATCCAGCGAGGCCCGAGCGCTGGCCTTCTGCTGCATGGCCTCCCACACACCGCCCGCCATGCCCCAACCGACCAACTGCCGACCTTCACGCATGCTGCGCGGTTCCGGGTTGCGCTTGTCCCAGCCAAAACGACGGGCACCTTGGGCATAGCACTCACGCAACTCCTTGCTGGAATATGGCTTGTCTTCGTTCTCGTTACGCTCGGCATAGTTGAGCAACCGCAGTTGAACCGGATCGATCGCCAGGGCACAGGCCAGTTCATCCATGGCGCACTCCAGGCCGATCAGTCCCAAGGCAGCGCCGGGGGCGCGCATGTCCAGCGGCGTATAGACGTCCAACGGCACCAGTTTGTAGGTCAATTCAACGTTGTCGCAGTGATAGAGCATGCCGCTCCACTCCACCACATGCTCGGTGAAATCTTCAAAGCGCGAGGTCTGGCCGATGGCGGTATGCGCCACCGCCAACAGTCGCCCGTTGGCCGCGGCCCCCAGTTGCAGGCGCTGAAAGGTCCGTGGTCGATAGCCAAAGGTAAACATCTGCTGGCGCGTCAGACTGACCCGCACCGAGCGTTTGAGCGTCAGCGCTGCCATCACCGCCAGGGGCAGTTGGTACTGTGGCCGCAGCCCGGAACCGAAGGCGCCGCCCACATAGGCGGCAAACACTCGCACCTGCTCTTTCTCAAGCCCGAAGACCTTTTGCACATAGGCTTGGCAGTTTTGCGTGCCTTGGGTCTTGTCGTGGATGTGCAGGCTGCCGTCAGGCTGATACAGCACGGTGGAGGCATGAGGCTCCATCGGGTTGTGGTGTTCGATCGGTGTGCTGTAGGACACGTCCACACTGAGGGCCGAACTGGCGTACTCGCCCTGAAAATTCCCACGGGGCTTGGGCAATTCTGCCGGTGCCGGATGGGCTTCGTTTTGCAGGATTGCCAGATCGGTCTGATGGTCCTGGGCTTCATATTCGATTTCAATAAGCGAACCGGCGTAGCGGGCCAGCTCGAGGTTTTCAGCGACCACCAAGGCCAACGGCTGGCCGCTGTAGAGTACCTGATCGTTGTACAGCGGTCGGAACGGCGAACCCTCTGCCGCATCGGCGTCCTCGTAAGGCTCGTCGTAGCTGGCGATCCTGGGGCGGTTGGTGTGGTCGATCACCGTGACCACCCCGGGCAACGCCAACGCTCGGGTGGCATCGATGCGCAGCACGCGGCCACGGGCGATGCTGCTGGAGACGACGCTGCCGTGCAGCAAACCGTCCTCGGGGTATTCGCCGGCATATCGGGCCTGGCCGGTGACCTTGAGCAGGCCATCGACCCGGTCAAGTGGTTGCCCTATGGATTTGCTCGAAGCATTCATCAGGCTTGTCCTCCCACCAGTGCGGCATCGCTCAAAGCGCGGACCACCGCCCGGCGCGCCAGTCTGACCTTGAAGCCGTTATGTTCCAGCGGCTCGGCGTTTTGCAACAGCGCGTCAGCGGCAGCAGTGAAGGTTTCGCGGCTGACGGTCTGGCCGGTCAGCCAGCTCTCCACGGCCCGGTCGCGCCAGGGTTTGTGGGCCACGCCGCCGAGGGCCAGGCGCGCCTGGCGGATCACCGGCCCGTCCAGCTCGAGCGCCGCCGCTACCGAAACCAGCGCAAAGGCGTAGGAGGCCCGGTCCCGAATTTTCAAGTAATGGCTGTGTTCAGCGAAACCGGCGACAGGCAACTCAATGGCGGTGATCAGTTCATCATCGGCCAGTTGGTTGTCCCGTTCCGGGGCATCGCCGGGCAGACGGTGAAAGTCAGCGAACTCGATGGTCCGTGCCCCGCCCCGACCGATAACATGCACCACGGCCTCCAAGGCAGCCAGTGCCACGCACATGTCGGAAGGGTGCGTGGCGACACATTGATCACTGGCGCCGAATATCGCGTGCATACGGTTCAAGCCGTCCCGAGCCGGACAGCCGCTGCCTGGCCGTCGCTTGTTGCACGGCACGTTGGCGTCATAGAAGTAATAACAGCGGGTGCGTTGCAGGAGGTTACCGCCGGTGCTGGCCATGTTGCGCAACTGCGGCGAGGCGCCCGCCAGGATTGCCTGGGAAAGCAGCGGATAGCGGCGCTGGATCCAGGGATGCCAAGCCAGATCGGCATTGCTCACCAACGCGCCGATCATCACCCCGCCGGAAGGGGTTTCGCTGAGGTCCGCCAGGGGCAGCCCGGTAATGTCGATCAGGTGCTCCGGGCGGGTGAGGTTTTCTTTCATCAGGTCCAGCAGGTTGGTACCACCGGCAATGAAGCGTGAAACCGGGCTCGACAAGTCGACGGCGGCCTGCACAGTGTCGGGCTTGCTGTATTGGAAAGGGTTCATTGATCACCTCCCTGCTGACAGAGCGGCAATGCCTCTTCGATAGCGTCACGAATGTTGTTGTAGGCGCCGCACCGGCAGAGATTGCCGCTCATCAGTTCGCTGATCTGCGCCCCAGTCTGTGCCCGGCCTTCATTGGCCAATCCCACCGCGGAACAGATCTGCCCAGGCGTGCAGTAACCGCACTGGAAGGCGTCGTGCTTGATGAAAGCCTGCTGCATGGGATGCAACTGATCACCGTTGGCCAACCCCTCGATGGTGGTCAGCTCAGCGCCATCGCACATCACCGCCAGGGTCAGGCAGGCGTTGATCCGCTTGCCATCGCGCAGCACCGTACAGGCACCACATTGACCGTGGTCGCAGCCTTTCTTGCTGCCCACCAGATCCAGTTGCTCACGCAGCAGGTCCAGCAGCGTGGTCCAGGGCAGCACGTGCAGTTCGCGCGCCTGACCATTGAGCGTCAGGCGGATCGGATGGCGGAAGAAGGACGCCGGTGTCGCTTCGGACAGGGTCGCGCTCATAAACACCTCACGGTTGGTCGTACACTCGCGGCGTTTTCGCAAACCGCCGTCATAAGGGGTACGACTTCGGGGTGGGGTGAGCGTTCAAGGCAATTTCGACGCGCCGAAAAAGCCTTGGCCATCGCAGGACACACAGATTTGCCTGGCATGTGCGGTATATATGTAACGCACCGAGTGTAATGTATCGCCTTACACTCGATTCCATGATTAAATCCTTCCGACACAAAGGCCTCAGGATCTTCTATGAAACGGGTTCGACCCGTGGAATCCGGGCTGACCATGGAAACCGCCTGGCTCGCATGCTCCAGTTCATGGACCGGGCGCAGTCGCCTGCCGACTTGGATATCCCCGGATGGCGACTGCATCCACTCAGAGGTGAGCTGGTTGAATACTGGTCGCTGAGTGTTTCGGGAAACTGGCGGATTATTTTTCGTTTTAGCGGATCGGATATCGAACTGGTCGATTATCTGGACTACCACTGACAGGAGGCTGGAACATGCCCATGCACAATCCGCCACACCCTGGCGAAACGCTACTGATGGATGTGTTGCCCGAACTGGGCATCACAGTCACCGAGCTGGCGCGGCATTTGGGCTTCGCCCGACCGCATCTCTCTCGGGTATTGCACGGCCATGCCCCCGTCAGCCCCGATCTGGCGGTGCGCCTGGAACGGGCCGGGATCGGCAAGGCCAGGGTCTGGCTGGGTGTTCAGACGGACTATGATCTGTGGCAAGCCGAGCAGCGTGAACAACCTTTGATCGAACGCTTACCTCACCACGCCTGATGCCTGTCAGGCCAGCAACTCCGCCGCCACCACGCCCCTCACGCCCTTGCCACAGAGCTGTTCCACCAGCGTCAAGGCAAACGCCAGTGCGGCAGCCGAGCCTTGGGCGGTGATGCAGTTGCCGTCCACCACCACCGGCTGATCGACAAAATTGCAACCGGACAGTTGCTGGCTCACGGCGGGCAGGCAGGTCATGCGGCGCTGGCGCAGTACGCCGAACGCCTGCAAGACAAGGGCCGGGGCTTCGGCGATGGCGGCGAAGAAACGTCCAGTGGCGGCCTGGTCCTTGATCAGTTGTCGCAGTGGCTGATGGGCCGCCAGGTGTTGGGCGCCGATGATGCCGCCGGGCAGGACGATCAGATCAAAGTCCTGTGCCAACAAGTCCACCAGCATACCGTCGGCGGTCAGGCGCGTGCCGCGGGCACAGGTGAGCATCCGCCGCCCTTCGATACTTGCCACCACCACTTCGACCTGAGCGCGACGCAGCACGTCGATCAGCGTAACGGTCTGCAAGTCGTCGACACCCTCGGCGACGGCTATCAGGGCTCGGGGGATCTTGGTTCCAGGCATCATCGGTGTTCTCCGCTGGGTGGTTTATGAAGCCTAGTCAGGTTTGCCGGGCCGCGTGCGGCTTGTCAGGCTGGAAGGTCATTTGATGTACAGCTGGGTCGACATCCGGTTGCCTGGTGCGTTGATCGACTGGTTGCTGAAGCTGAAGGTGCCTTCCTGCTTGCCCTTCAGATCGAAGACATACAAATAGCCAACCGTTTTGCTCCGCACGGAACAATCATTCAGGTTGCCATTGCTGAACGCACAGACCGGCGAGCGGGTGCCATCGACTTCAAAGCCGTCCAGCGTGACGTGAGGCTGACGGCCATACCCCACCTCCAGCACATAGACCTTGATACTCGGGCCGCTGTGATTGCAACGGGTCTGTTCTTGCCCTTGGGCGATGTCCTCGAAGCCGCAGGCGGGCGACTCGACCTTGAGCACCTTGACCTCGCTCAGGGGCGGCGCCGAAGCGGCATTGACGGCCTGCCCGGGTAACCCCAGGCCCAGCGCACACCCCCATGCGACCAATAGGTGTTTTTTCGTACGATGCATAAAGACCTCCCGGAACCGCGCGCAGTATGGCCGACTTGGCGCTTGGGCAAAACATCGACGACGATCGCAGCCACAGCGCCACGCTGCTGGTATGATGCGCGGCTTTTTCCGACCCACAGAAAATTCCCGAGCGCCCCTGGCGGTCTGTGCTTTGCTGTTGAGGTCGATACATTCACGGCGCCCGGCGCGCCACGGGGAGCAGACATGCTGGAAAGGCTGTTTCAACTCAAGGCACACAACACCAACGTGCGGACCGAGATTCTGGCGGGCGTCACCACCTTCCTGGCCATGGCCTACATTCTGTTCGTCAACCCGAGCATCCTCGGCGAAACCGGCATGGACAAAGGTGCGTTGTTCGTCGCCACCTGCCTGGCGGCGGCCATCGGCTCCACCACCATGGGCCTGATCGCCAACTACCCGATCGCCCTCGCGCCGGGCATGGGCCTGAATGCGTTTTTCACCTACACCGTGGTCCTGCACATGGGCCATACCTGGCAGGTGGCGCTGGGTGCGGTGTTCATTTCCGCCGTGTTGTTCTTCCTGCTGTCGATCTTTCGTATCCGCGAGTGGATCATCAACAGCATCCCGCTGCCCCTGCGCTCGGCCATCGCCGCCGGTATCGGCCTGTTCCTGGCGCTGATCGCCCTGAATAACGCCGGCATCGTGGTGAAAAACCCGGCAACCATGGTCGGCCTCGGTGATTTGAAACAACCCGCGCCGATCCTCGCTACCCTCGGCTTCGTCCTGATCGTCGCCCTCGAAGCGCTGAAAGTGCGCGGTGCCGTGCTCATCGGTATCCTGGCGGTCACCGTCGTTTCGATCCTGATGGGCTTCACCCCGTTCGGCGGCGTGATGTCGATGCCGCCGTCCCTGGCGCCGACCTTCCTGCAACTGGACATCAAGGGCGCCCTGGACATCGGTCTGGTGAGCGTGATTTTCGCCTTCCTGTTCGTCGACCTGTTCGACAATTCCGGCACCCTGATCGGCGTCGCCAAGCGCGCCGGACTGATGGGCAAGGACGGCCACATGCCGAAGATGGGTCGGGCACTGATCGCCGACAGCACCGCCGCCATGGCCGGTTCGCTGCTGGGTACCTCCACCACCACCAGCTACATCGAGTCGGCGGCGGGCGTCAGCGCCGGCGGCCGCACCGGCCTGACCGCCATCGTCGTGGCGATCCTGTTTCTGCTGGCGTTGTTCTTTTCGCCACTGGCCTCCAGTGTCCCGGCCTTCGCCACCGCACCGGCGCTGTTGTTCGTCGCCGTGCTGATGACCTCAGGCCTGGCGGAAATCGACTGGGACGACATCACCGTGGCCGCTCCCGTGGTGATTACCGCGCTGGCGATGCCGTTCACCTATTCCATCGCCAACGGCATTGCCTTCGGCTTCATCGCCTGGACCGCCATCAAACTGGTGTCTGGCCGTGGCCGTGAGCTGAACCCGGCGCTGGTCATCCTGTCGATTCTGTTCGTGATCAAGTTGGGTTGGTTCAACGCATGACTTTTGATTCCCAGGCCTACGCCACTCAGCTCCAGGACAAGGTCAGCCGCTTGCGTGACCTGCTGGCCCCGTTCGATGCGCCGGAGCCAGCGGTGTTCGATTCACCGCTGGAGCACTTCCGCCTGCGGGCCGAATTCCGCCTGTGGCGCGAGGCCGGCGAACGGCATTACGCGATGTTCTCCCAGGACGACAAGCGCACGCCGATCCTCATCGAGCAGTTTCCCATCGCCAGCCTGCGCATCAACCAGTTGATGCCGCAACTCAAGGCGGCCTGGCAAGCCAGCGCGCCGCTGAGTCACAAGCTGTTCCAGGTGGAGTTCCTGACCACCCTGGCCGGCGATGCGATGATCACCCTGTGTTACCACCGCCCGCTGGATGAGCACTGGCACGCAGCGGCCACGAAACTGGCGAGCGACCTCGGTGTGAGCATCATCGGTCGCTCCAAAGGCAAACGGGAAGTGATCGGCCATGATTACGTGGTGGAGAAACTCGACGTCGGTGGCCGCACTTTCAGCTATCGCCAACCTGAAGGCGCCTTCACCCAGCCCAACGGCACCGTGAACCAGAAGATGCTCAACTGGGCCTACGAGGCCTTGGGCGATCGCAGCGACGATCTGCTGGAGTTGTACTGCGGCAACGGCAACTTCACCCTGCCTTTGGCCACCCGCGTGCGCAAAGTGCTGGCGACCGAAATCAGCAAGACGTCGGTGAACGCCGCGCTGAGCAACCTCAGCGAAAACGCTGTGGATAACGTGACCCTGGTGCGCCTGTCCGCTGAAGAACTGACCGAAGCCCTGAACGAAGTCCGCCCGTTCCGTCGCTTGCACGGCATCGACCTCAAGAGCTACGCATTCGGCAGTGTCTTCGTCGACCCGCCCCGCGCCGGCATGGACCCGGACACCTGCGAACTGACCCGGCGTTTCGAGAACATCCTCTACATCTCGTGCAACCCGGAAACCCTCGCCGCCAACATCGCGCAACTGCACGACACCCACCGCATCACGCGCTGCGCGATGTTCGATCAATTCCCCTGGACCCATCACATGGAATCCGGGGTGTTGTTGACGCGGCGCTAAACGCTGCGGGGCTGGACAGGGCAAAGCTATGTGGGAGCAAGGCTTGCCCGCGATACAGGCAATGCGGTCGTTCAGAATTTGAGCCGCCTGTATCGCGGGCAAGCCTTGCTCCCACAGATAAATCCCCTCGCCACCATTGCCCTCCCTCACCTCCCGACCAAGATCATGTTCGATCATCGAACACTTATTGCCCGATGCCATCGGCTTTGTTTGACCAAATTAACCATCTAGTACAATTTATCTCCACCGGCTGAAATCCGCCGACATCAACAATAAAAATTGTGGAGAAATTGCGATGCCTCCGATCGTTCTGGTGCTCAACGGCCCGAACCTGAACCTGCTCGGCACCCGCGAGCCGGCGACTTATGGCCACGAAACCCTGGCGGACATCTCCGCACTGTGCGGCCGCGCCGCTGAAGAATTCGGCCTGGCGGTGGAGTTTCGCCAGACCAATCAGGAAGGCGAATTGCTCGACTGGGTGCATGGCGCCCGCGGTCGGTGTGCCGGCATCGTCATCAACCCGGCAGCCTGGACCCACACCTCGGTAGCGATCCGTGATGCGCTGGTCGCCAGCGAAGTCCCGGTGATCGAGGTGCACCTGTCCAACGTTCACGCCCGCGAAACGTTCCGTCATCACTCCTTTGTTTCATCGGTCGCCATCGGTGTGATGTGCGGGTTTGGCAGCCATGGTTATCGCCTGGCGCTGGAGCATTTCAGTCAGCGGTTGAAGGGTTGATGAGCATGTCGAATATCACCGTGCTTGCCGGCCTGATTGGTGCGGGCATCCAGGCGTCGCGCACCCCTGCGCTCCATGAGCGCGAGGGCGATGCCCAGGGCATGCGTTACCTCTATCGACTGATCGACCTGGACGCCCTGGAACTCGACAGCGGCGCCCTGCCCGATTTGCTCAAGGCCGCCGAGCGCATGAACTTCACCGGCCTGAACATCACCTTTCCCTGCAAACAGGCGATCATCCCGTTGCTCGACGAGCTGTCGCCCGAGGCCAGGGGCATTGGCGCGGTGAATACCGTGGTGTTCAAGGAGGGCAAACGCATCGGCCACAACACCGACTGCCTGGGGTTCGCAGAAGGGTTTCGCCGCGGCCTGGGTGAAGTGGCTCGCAAGCACGTGGTCCAGATGGGTGCCGGCGGCGCAGGCGCGGCGGTGGCCCACGCGCTGTTGGCAGAAGGCATACAGACGCTGAGCATTTTTGATGTTGAAGTCAGCCGTGCCGAAGCACTGGCAAACAACCTGAATCAACACTTCGGTCCTGGCCGCGCCCGGGCCGGACATGATTTGCCTACGGCGATGGCCGAGGCGGACGGCCTGGTGAATACCACGCCCATGGGCATGGCGAAACTGCCGGGCATGCCGGTGCCGGTGGAGCTGCTGCGGGGCCAATTGTGGGTCGCGGAAATTGTCTACTTCCCCCTGGAAACCGAACTGCTGCGCAACGCCCGCGCTCTGGGTTGCCGCACGCTGGATGGCGGCAACATGGCCGTGTTCCAGGCGGTGAAGGCGTTCGAGCTGTTCAGCGGCGTAGCGCCGGATGCGCAGCGGATGCTGGAGCATTTCCAGAGCATGAATCACTGAAACCACCCTTGTGGGAGCGAGCCTGCTCGCGATAGCGGTGAATCAGTCAGTGTTGATGTGACTGACATACCGCTATCGCGAGCAGGCTCGCTCCCACAAAGGTTTCAAGGTCAGGCCTGCAGATACCGCAACACCGACTCACAAATCATCTGGCGATGACGCTGCTTGATCGCTTCGTCCGGCAAATCGATCTGAAAAATCTCACCGAATGTGTGGCGGTTGGACACGCGGTAAAAGCAGAACGAACTGATCAGCAGATGCACATCCAGCGGTTCCAGGCCGGCGCGGAACACCCCCTCTTCGGCACCTCGGCGCAGGATCACGCCCAAGGAATCAAGGATGGTATTGGTCATTGCCTTGATGGCGCCCGATTGCTTGACGTACTCGGCGTTGTGAATGTTTTCGATGCAGACGATGCGCACGAAATCCACATTGCGGTCATGGTGGTCGAAGGTGAATTCCACCAGGCGCCGGATCGCATCGACCGGGGCCAGTTCCGCCAAGTGCAGGCGGCTCTCAGTGTTGCGGATATCGCCGTAGAGTTTTTCCAGCACCTCGACGTACAACTGCTCCTTGCTGCCGAAGTAGTAGTAGATCATGCGCTTGGAGGTGTGGATGCGCTCAGCAATGGCGTCGACCCGAGCGCCGGACAGGCCCTGCTGGACGAACTCGACGATGGCTTCCTGAAGAATGTTTTCCCGGGTTTTCTCCGGGTTGTTCTTGCGACTCTTGCGCGGCTCGACGACAGGTTCGTCGAGGTCTGCGGAAAGCTCTGAATTCGTAGTCATTGCGGGGCTCACGGCCATCACTGCACAGGTTGGCGATTATGGGCCGCACCGCGCAGTCAAGCCAAGCCACGGGGTTGCCCTTTACCGCCGCGTTTACGATTTGCCTACAACTTGGCGTGCCGCAAGCCACCGCTGCGGGACTTGGCCATGGCTGCCAGCCTTACCGCGACATTGGCGGCGCCGTAGCCGGCATAGCCGTTCTTGCGCTGGATGATTTCAAAGAAGAAGCGCCCTTCGAACGGCTCGGTGTAGACGTGAAACAATTCACCGCCCTGGGCATCTCGGTCGTACAACACGTTGAAATAAGCCAGCTCGCTGAGAAACTCATCATCGAAATCGAAACGCGCCGCGAGGTCATCGTAATAGTTGAGCGGAATGTCCAGCAGCGGCACGCCGGCCTCTTTGGCGCGGCTGACCTGGGCAAAGATGTCATCGCAGTCGAAGGCGATGTGGTGCACGCCGGAGCCGCGATAACTGGACAGCGCATGGGAGATCGCGGTGTTACGGTTCTCGGAAATATTGAGCGGTAAGCGGATCGAACTGCAACGGCTACGCAGGGCGCGACTCTTTACCAGGCCATACGGATCGGGCAACACCACTTCGTCGTCGGCTTCGAAATCCAGCAGGCTCTTGTAGAACAGCACCCAGCTGTCGAGGCTATCGGCCGGCAGCGCCATCGCCATGTGGTCGATGCGCTTGAGTCCGGCACCGATGACAGCGCCCGGCTGCAGGTTGAAATCGGTGCCGTAGACGTCGGCGTCCTGATCCACCAGGTAAATCAGGCTGCCGTCCGGTGCACGCACCGCCGCCAACTCCAACTCGTTGGGCCCCACCAGGCCGCGATAAGGCTGGCCCTTGTAAGCCACGGCCCGCTCCAGGGCGCTGGCGCTGTTTTTGACCCGCACGGCGGTGGCGCACAGCGATGGCCCGTGAGCTTCGAAAAAGCTGTGGGCAAACGAATAGGGTTCGCAATTGAGGATCAGGTTGATGTCGCCCTGGCGCAGCAGGCTCACGTTCTTGGAGCGATGCTGGCCGGCCTTGACGAACCCCAACCGTTCCAGCCAATGGGACAGCTTCGCGCCAAGACTGTCGTCCACGGCAAACTCAAGGAATTCGATACCGTTGTATTCGCTGGCCGGTGGTGTGGCGAACAGGATGTCAGCATGGCTTGCCGGTTCGGCCTCTTCGGCCAGCCGCTGGCGGGTCTTCTCCTCCAGGTACAGCAACGAACGCAGGCCGTCGGCGGCATTGGCCCGTGGTGGCGCGGCGCGGAAACCGTCGTTGAAAATCTCCAGCGACAATGGCCCGGTGTAGCCACTCTTGATGATCGGTGCCAGGAAGCCCGGCAGATCGAACTCGCCCTGGCCTGGGAAGCAACGGAAATGCCGGCTCCATTCCAGGACATCCATCGCCAGGATCGGCGCATCGGCCATTTGCACGAAGAAAATCTTGTCACCGGGGATCTGGGCAATCGCACTCGGATCGCCCTTGAGGGACAAAGTATGGAAGCTGTCGAGCAACACCCCCAGATTGGGGTGATCGGCCTGACGCACGATGTTCCAGACCTGTTGATAAGTATTGACGTGCCGGCCCCAGGCCAGCGCCTCGTAACCGATGCGCAAGCCTCGCGCCCCGGCTCGTTCGGCCAGCAATCGCAGGTCATCCACCAAAATCTGCTCATCACCCAGGCTGTCGGCCGAGGCATTACTGCACACCAGCACCAGGTCGGTGCCCAGCTCCTGCATCAGGTCGAACTTGCGCTCGGCCCGCTCCAGATTGCGCGCAAGGCGTTCGCGACGGCAACCTTCAAAATCCCGAAACGGTTGGAAAAGCGTGATGGCGATGCCCAGGTCGGCGCACATCTGCCTGATTTCCCGAGGGCTGCCATCGTAATAGAGAAGGTCGTTCTCGAAGATCTCCACGCCGTCGAAACCGGCGGCGGCAATGGCTTCAAGTTTCTCCGGCAGGGTACCGCTCAAGGACACGGTGGCAATGGAACGCTGCATGACTTCGGCTCCCGGGACAGGCATCGGCTACACACAGGTGTGCCGCTTTTGAAAGAGTGAGCCGATTATTGAGCTGGAGGTTTGTTTCGGCAATTTAATATGTACCAACCGGTTAGTTTTTTGGGCGATTATCGAACACAATGCCCGATCAGCGAATTGACGGTTTTTTGCTCACTGCGCACCATCGGCACCTCATTGAGGCCGCCCTGATCGTCGGCACCTTTGAACAGACCCAGACCACACCATAAGAATTTCAAAAACGGGTACACGCTATGATTCCTTCCCAAAGCTCCCGCCTGCCCCCCGTCCTGGGTGCCACCACCGCTGGCGTCGGTGACAAGATCCGCGGCGCCCTGGCCGTGGGCAAAACCCGTTGGGGCATGCTCGCCCTGGTGTTTTTCGCCACCACCCTGAACTACATCGACCGCGCCGCACTGGGCGTGATGCAGCCCATTCTCGCCAAGGAAATGAGCTGGACGGCGATGGATTACGCCAACATCAACTTCTGGTTCCAGGTTGGTTATGCCATCGGTTTCGTGCTGCAAGGCCGACTGATCGACCGGATCGGCGTCAAGCGCGTGTTCTTTTGCGCCGTACTGCTCTGGAGCCTGGCGACCGGCGCCCATGGCCTGGCCACGTCGGCGGTGGGCTTCATGGTCTGCCGATTCATCCTGGGCCTGACCGAAGCCGCCAACTACCCGGCCTGCGTGAAGACCACACGGCTATGGTTCCCGGCCGGTGAACGGGCCGTGGCGACCGGTATTTTCAACGCCGGAACCAACGTTGGCGCGATGTTCACGCCAATGCTGCTGCCGCTGGTCCTGCAGGTGTGGGGCTGGCAGGCTGCGTTCCTGTGCATGGCCGCGCTGGGCGGGATCTGGCTGGTGTTCTGGGGCCTGAAATACTTCAACCCGGAGGATCATCCCAGCGTCAAACAGGCGGAACTGGACTACATCCAGGCCCAGGACGAACCCGATCAGGTCCGCGTGCCCTTCTCCCGTATCCTGCGCATGCGCGGCACCTGGGCGTTCGCCCTGGCCTACTCGATCACCGCACCGGTGTTCTGGTTCTACCTCTACTGGTTGCCGCCGTTTCTGAACCAGCAATACAACCTGGGCATCAACGTGACCCAGATGGGCATCCCGCTGATCATCATTTACCTCACCGCCGATTTCGGCAGCGTGGGCGGCGGGATTCTGTCCTCATTCCTGATCGGCCGCGGCCTGAACCCGATCAAGGCACGGCTGATTTCCATGTTGCTGTTCGCCTGCTGCATCATCGGCGTGATCCTGGCCGCCGGTTCCAGCAGCCTGTGGATGGCGGTGTTTGCCATCTCCCTGGCCATCGGCGCGCACCAGGCCTGGACCGCCAACATCTGGAGCCTGGTGATGGACTACACGCCCAAGCACATGATGAGCACGGTGTTCGGCTTTGGCGGCATGTGCGCCGCCGTCGGCGGGATGTTCATGACCCAGTTGGTGGGCCACATCCTCACGGTGACCCACAACAACTACACCGTACTGTTCACCCTGATCCCGGCGATGTACTTCATTGCCCTGATCTGGTTGTACTTCATGGCACCGCGCAAGGTGCCGACGCTGGAAAGCTGATACCAGTCAGCCCGGGATTCATCCCCATGTGGGAGCACGGCTTACCCGCGATGCAGGCACCTCGGTTCACTCAGGACCGTATCGTCTTCATCGCGGGCAAGCCTTGCTCCCACAATCGATCCCACCACGGTGCGCGTTAGCTCCGCCGCTGTTGCCACGCCGCCGCCAGCCCGCTGAGGCAGATCAGCACGATGCCGAACACCGTGGTCAACGTCGGCGTATGGCTGAACAGCAACCAGCCCAGCAGGCCGGCAAATACGATCTGGCAATACCCGAACGGTGCCAGCAGCGCCGGGGCGGCGAAGCGGAAGGCCTGGGTCAGCATCAGGTGCGCCGTCATCCCGCACGCTCCCAGCGCAAGCATCATTGCCCCATGCACCAGGCTTGGCACCTGCCAGAAGAACGGCACCAGGGCGCTCATCACCAACGTATTGCACAAGCCGGCGAAGAAGTTGCTGGTGGTCGGGCTGTCAATCTCACTGAGCTTGCGAGTGAGCAGTTGATAGAAACAGAAAAACAGCGCCGAACAGAACGGCAATAACACCGCTGGCGTAAACAGGTCACCGCCCGGATGGACAATGATCAACACCCCGATAAAGCCGAAGATCACCGCGACCCATTGGCCGCGCGTCACGTGTTCGCCCAGCAAAGGCACCGACAATGCAGTGACCAGCACGGGCGCCAGGAAGTTGACCGCAGTCGCCTCCGCCAAAGGGATGTATAGCAGCGCCGTGGTGAAGAACAGGCTGGTGCCCAACAGACACAACGCACGCGCCAACTGCCATAACGGACGCTTGGTACGCAGCACCCGCAGCCCCGAACGCGGCAGGAAAATCCCTGCCATCAACAGCGTGTGCACGACATAACGCGCCCACACCACCATGATGATCGGATAGAACCCTGAAAGGTATTTGGACAAGGCGTCATGGCTGGAGAACAGGAACGTCGCGCAGAGTATCAACAGGATGCCCTTGAAGGCCTGATTGACGCCGGAAAGCGGAGTGCTGACGGTCATGTAGGAATCCTGTGTTGCTTGATGTAGGGAGCCGGTGTCTGCGACGGCGATTCAGCTGAACAACTCCGATGCCTGGCTGGCGTGTGACAATTCCTCGGTAAACGCAAGCAAGGTCGGCGCCAGCTCATGCAGCCTCGATCGCGTCATCCGGGCGGTGGGGCCGGCGATGCTGAGCACACCCAAGACCCGGCCATCCAGCGGATGACGCACCACGGCTGCAATGGCTGAGGTGCCGACCGCCGAACTCTCCTCGACACAGGCATAGCCCTGCTCCCGGGCCTGACGCAGGTATTGAAGCAATTCAACGCTGTTGCGCGGCGCGTTGGGGCCCACGTCCGCCGGCATTTTCAGGGCTTGGCGGTCCACCAGCGACAGCGCCTCGGCGTCGCTCATGCACGCCAGCCAGGCATGGCCCGACGCGGTATAGACCAGCGGCGCCTCACGGCCCATGTCAGGGTCGTAGCGCAACCCGGACCGAGCGCCCTGGGACTTGGCAATCCAGGTCTGGCGATCACCCTCGATCACGCCCAGGCGCACCAGTTCACCGCTTTCCCGAGCCAGACGATCGAGCACCGGCTGCACGATGTCGGCACCACTGCGCGACAGGTAGCGAAAGCCCAGGGCGACCAGTCGGGTCGACAAGTGATAACGCAGGTTCTCGGGATTCTGGCGCACGTAACCCAGGCGCGTCAGTTCAGCAAGCAGGCGGTGCGTGGCGCTCTTGGGAATCTGTAACTGTTCGGCCAACCCTTGCAGAGCCCAGCCGTGGGGATCGCTGGCGAGACTTTCCAGCACATTGAAAACCCGTTCGATTTGACTGCCGGCCATGAAAAATCCAGAGGAGAGAGGCTGATTCCAAAATATGCGAAGTGTAATGCAAATTCTGGAACCCGACATTCATTGTTGACGGATGAACCAAAACCCGTGGCGATTGCCTGAGAGCTCAGGCGTACAGCCTGCGCCTTCAAAAGCTAGACTCACTGCGAATGTCTGTCCGTGAACTGGCGGCAACCCGACTCAGCGGCAACACTCTTCACACGGTCAATCAGAGGATTTCCCACATGTTATGGAAAAAAGGTCGCCGCAGTGACAACGTGGTGGACGCCCGCGGTGACGGTGGCGGCGGTGGTGGGATGCGTTTCGGTGGCGGCAAGGGGCTGAGCCTGACGGCCATTGTCCTGATCGTCGGTATCGGCTGGATCACCGGCCAGGACCCCATGCAGATTCTCGGGCAACTGGCCGGGCAGATGGACCAGACCTCGGCCCCCGCCTCCTCCCAAACCCGGCAGGCACCGCCAGCGAACGATGAACAGGCCGAGTTCGTGCGCTCAATCCTGGGTGATACCGAAGACACCTGGGGCCAGGTCTTCCAGCAGGCCGGGCGCCAGTACCAGCAACCCAAACTGGTGCTGTTCAGCGGTCGGGTCAACTCGGCTTGCGGCCTCGCCTCATCAGCCACCGGCCCGTTCTATTGCCCGGCCGATAAACAGGTCTACCTGGACATGAGTTTCTTCCAGGAAATGTCCCAACGGTTCTCCGCCGCTGGGGATTTCGCCCAGGCCTACGTCATCGCCCATGAGGTCGGGCATCACGTCCAGACCCTGCTCGGGGTGTCGGCAAAAATCCAGGAGGCTCGCCGTCAGGGCCGCCAGATGGAAGGCGATGGTGGTCTGCTGGTCCGTCAGGAGTTACAGGCCGACTGCCTGGCGGGCGTCTGGGCCAACCATGCGCAGAAGCGCCTGAACTGGCTGGAGCCGGGGGACATTGAAGAGGCCTTGACCGCCGCCAACGCCATCGGTGATGACCGCCTTCAGCAGCAGGGCCAGGGCCGGGTAGTGCCGGACTCCTTTACCCACGGCACCTCGGCGCAACGGGTTCGCTGGTTCAAGACCGGGTTTGCCCAGGGTCAGGTCAGCCAATGCGACACCTTCGCGGCGAAAAATCTGTAATGAAGTGGGGCGCCCTCCTCAGCCTGCTGCTGTGCTGCACCTTTACCCAGGCAGACGAACAGGGCGTGGACGTGGTCGCTCAAGGGCGACTGCAGCTCAAGGGCGGCGCCATGGTCGTCAGTGTGAGTCCGCCCCCGGCGTCTATCCAGCGCGTGTTGATCATCCTCCATGGCCGGCTGCGCAACGCCCAGACCTATCTGCACAGCGCCGAAAAGGCCGCCGCACACGCCGGTCAACTGACCACGACCCTGGTCATCGCCCCGCAGTTTCTCAACGAACATGACGTTGCCCGCCATCAGTTGCCCAATGACCTGTTGCGCTGGCAAGGCAACGACTGGATGGCCGGCGGCTTATCCACGGGGCCCAAGGCGGTCAGTTCCTTTCAAGTCATCGACGACATCGTCGCCCGGGTCAGTGACCGGCAGCAGTTTCCCGAGGTGAAAGAGATCGTCATCGCGGGCCATTCCGGCGGCGCGCAGGTCGCGCAGCGCTACGCCCTGCTCGCTCGCGGTCAAACCCGGATCGCACCCAGATTCGTCATCGCCAACCCCTCCTCCTATGCCTATTTCGATGCGCAGCGCCCCATGGCCTTCGACCCGGCCGGTTGTCCCGGCTTCAACCATTGGAAATACGGCCTGCAGAACCTGCCCGCCTATGCCGCCGGGCAAACGCCCGCTCAACTGGAAGACAAGTACATCAAACGCGACATCGTTTATCTGCTTGGGCAACAGGACATCGACCCTGAGCACCCTGCGCTGGATAAAGGCTGTGAAGCGCAGACCCAAGGGCCGTATCGGTTACTGCGCGGGCAGTTCTTTTTCGACTACCTGACCCGGCGTCATCCCGAGGGGCTGAACCAGCGGCTGATCGAAGTGCCGGGGGTGGGGCATAACGGGGATGGGATGTTCAATTCGGCTGAGGGGCAGAAGGCGCTGTTTGGTCAGTGAGTTCTGTAGGGGTAGACAGGGCCTCATCGCGAGCAGGCTCGCTCCCACAAGGGGATCTGTGTCGATCAAAAGTGTGTCCACCGCAGATCTACTGTGGGAGCGAGCCTGCTCGCGATAGCTATCTATCAGCCAACCCCTCTTTCAAGCCGACAGCATCCGCCGCAACTCCCCGCAATCACGCGCATGCCAGTCCGCCAGCTCCGGCCAAGGATTGTCCGGCAGGTTCACCAGCACCGTCCGCGCACCCGCCGCACGGCCGCAGTCCAGGTCGAAACGGTAGTCACCCACCATCACCATCGCCTCGGGCGCCACACTCCAGGCCTCGGCCAGTTTCAACAGGCCGCCGGGATGGGGCTTGGGCGGCGCTTCGTCGCGG
This sequence comes from Pseudomonas sp. P105, assembly GCF_032614175.1. Classification (NCBI taxonomy): domain Bacteria; kingdom Pseudomonadati; phylum Pseudomonadota; class Gammaproteobacteria; order Pseudomonadales; family Pseudomonadaceae; genus Pseudomonas; species Pseudomonas sp. P105. Next base: position 822,213 of record NZ_CP126693.1, on the reverse strand, counting down.
CCCAGCACATCTTCCACTGCGAAACAGTCCGCCAGACCGATAGCTTGCAGGGTCACGTGGGCCAGTTCGCGGGCGTTGCGCGTCAGGATCCCCAGGCGGTAACCCCGCTGCGCCAGCTCGCGTACCAGCTCGACCGCTCCCGGCGCAGGCCGGGAGCCCAGCGCCAGGTCCCGCTCGTGTTCCAGCAACCAGGCATGCTTGGCTGCGGCTTCGTCGGCCGGCAATGCCGCCAGGTGGGTCAGAATGTCGTCTTCGGCCGGGATCGCCAGGGCCACGCGAATCGCCGCAAAATCATGCACGGCGATGGTCAGCGTACCGTCCATGTCGAACACCCAATGCCGCACATCGGCCAGACTCATGCCCAGTCCTTGCGGTGGCGAATCAGGCCTTCCTGGGTCACCGACGCCACCAGTTGTCCGGCGCGATTGAACACGCTGCCACGAGAGAACCCACGGGAGTTGCCGGCCCACGGGCTGTCCATCGCATAGAGCAACCAGTCGTCGGCGCGCAGGTCGGCGTGGAACCACAAGGCGTGGTCGAGGCTGGCGACCTGCATGTCCTTTTGCCAAACCGATTTGCCGTGGGGCAGCATCGAGGTGGTCAACAGACCGAAATCCGAGGCGTAGGCCAGCAGGTACTTATGCAGGGCCGGCGAGTCCGCCAGGGCACCATCGGCCCGGAACCACACGTACTTTACCGGATCGGCCGGCTGCGGATTGTAGGGATCTTTCTCGGTGACCGGGCGCACCTCGATCGGTTTGGGACACAGCAGTTTTTCCCGCATGTGCTCGGGCAGCAGGTGCGCCCGCTGCTGGGTCAGTTCCAGCTCCGAAGGCAGGTTCTCCGGCCCGACCACCTGGGGCATGGAGTTCTGGTGCTCAAAACCCTGCTCGTCGTATTGAAACGAAGCGCTGCACGTGAAAATCGGGTTGCCCTTCTGGATCGCCGTGACCCGGCGGGTGCTGAAACTGCCGCCGTCACGCACCCGGTCCACCTGATAGACCACCGGCAAGGCCGCATCGCCCGGACGCAGGAAGTAGCCGTGCATCGAATGCACATGACGGGCCTCTTCCACGGTCTGGCTAGCCGCCGACAGTGACTGGCCCAGCACCTGGCCGCCGAACAACTGGCGAAACCCCAGGTCCTGGCTGCGACCGCGAAACAGGTTCTCTTCGATGGGTTCCAGGGTCAGCAGGTCGACCAGATCTTCCAACACGTGGCTCATTCAGACTTTCCTCACACAGCTCAACCGCGCAGTCGGTGCTGCGACGGTGGATCGATTGTTGGCCCGGGCCATTGTGGCGGGCATTGTAAACGTCCGTGTCGGCTAACCGTGCAGGGTCTGTAGCCACTGTTCACGGTTGATACGATAGAGCACATGTTGACGCAATGGATGACCGACGGCGAGCTTTGGGTGTTCAAAGTCATCGGCCGGGTCATGATGCATGCCGATGGCTTGCATGACTTTCTGCGATGGCAGGTTATCGACGGCGGCGAACGCCACCACCTCATCCAGCCCCAGGCGATCGAACGCACACCGCAAGGCCGTCCATGCGGCTTCGCTGGCATAACCCAGGCCCCAATGCTCACGGGCCAGACGCCAGCCGATCTCGATCGCCGGAGTGAAGTGCGCGTCGAACCCGACCACGCCCAAGCCGGTAAAGCCGATAAAGGCCCCGGTGTCCTTGCGCTGCAGGGCCCACAAACCAAAGCCATGCTCGGCAAAATGCCCCCGCACGCGCCCGATCAGTGCGGCGCTTTCCAGGCGGCTCAGGGGCGCCGGAAAATAACGCATCACCTGCGCATCGGCAGACATGGCGGCAAACTCCGGCAAGTCCGCGTCGCGCCACTGGCGCAGTATCAACCGCGCGCTTTGCAGTTCCAGTATCGGCTCCATTTGCTTCCTCTCCATGCCCCAACGCCTACTCAAGCGAAATCGCCACGCCCAAATAAACGGCCCACGGCCGCTGCCGGGATCAAGGTGGGAGACGCAGGCGCCGTGCCCAGCTTGATCGAGTGAGCCACGCGGCTGCGCCAGGTATCAATTATCGACAGGCTTGGCTTGGCTGGCGAGGAGTTCGTCGCGCTCGTAGGGTGCTACCGGTTCAGACTGCGTTCGTAAGCGGCCAGAACGGTGCGCTCCGACTGCACCAGATAGGCTTCAAGCAGCCGGGTTGCCTCCTCTGATCGCCCTTCTTCGATACAACGCAGGATTGAAACGTTCATATCGACATAGGGCATATGCAGGAACTCCGGATCTTTGAGCAGGCCGAATGCCAGCCGCAGCTCGGCTGATATCTGACCGTAGAACACCACCAATCGCGGGCTGTCGGCGAGTTCGACGATAGCCTTGTGGAACATCATGTTGGCGGTGCCGACAGCCTTCCAGTCCTTGACTTCACGCGCTCGCATGCCCGCCTCCACCGCCTCACGCATATGCAGTGTTCCCGGATGCAGCGGGTAACCCTGGGCAATGGCCTTGCATTCGATAAAGCGACGGACACGATAGATGTCGATGATCGACGCCATATCGGGCACCGCCACGCTCACCCCGCGATTGGGTTCATGTTTGAGCAACCCCTCGCGGGTCAGGACCCTGAACGCTTCCCTCAAGGTGTTGCGGGAAATCTGCAGGCTTTCGGCCAGGGCCGCTTCGGACAATCGTTGGCCCGGAACCAGTTCACCTTCGACCAGCATTCTGCGGACCTCCTGGGTAATGGATTCTCCCAGCGAGCGAGGAAGGGAAGGTGAAACGTCGTTCATGTGCAATCCAGAATAAGAATAAGAGAAGTCACTTTGATGTTCCATGAGAGCCCCGCCCATGGCAAGAAGCAAGGGTGTCGCCTGCATCATTAAGTAACACCCACGAGTGACAAGGTTACAATTTGGTGCGAATTGTAGCCTTGCACTAAACTGATTGTTGAACAATTCAGACCCTATAGATCAACACTTCTAGACCGATGTTTGAGTCCTGGCACGCTCGTTGCTCAATAAAAAAATATCTCCCACCGTAGGAATTGATGCCGTGACACAGACAGCCGTGACACAGACCGCTCAAGATTTTACAAAGACGCGACGCGCTTCCCTGATCGCAGCAATTTTCATGATGGCGACGTCCGCCATCGGCCCTGGCTTCATCACCCAGACCGCCACGTTCACGGCCAAAATGGGTGCGGCATTTGCGTTCGGTATCCTGGCGTCGATTCTGATCGACTTCGTGGTTCAACTTAACGTCTGGCGTATCGTCACCCTGACCCGAATGCGTGCCGCAGACGTGGCCAACAACGCGATTCCAGGCAGTGGTTACCTGCTGGCGGTGCTGGTGATTTTCGGCGGGCTGGTGTTCAACGTCGGCAACATCGCCGGGGCAGGGCTGGGCCTGAACGCGTTGATGGGGCTTGATGCAAAATGGGGCGGCGGTCTCAGCGCCTTGCTGGCTATCGGCATCTTCCTTTCCCACCGCGCCGGAGTGGCCGTCGACCGACTGATCGTCGTGCTGGGACTGGTGATGATCGCCCTGACCCTGTTCGTGGCCTTCGCTTCCAACCCGCCACTGGGCGAAGCCCTCTATCAAACCGTCCTTCCGGACCAGATCAACTTCGCCACCATTACCACCATTGTCGGCGGCACGGTCGGCGGTTACATCACTTATGCGGGGGCTCACAAACTGCTGGACCGCGGGACTACCGGGGTAGAAAACCTCCAGGCAGTGACCAAGGCAGCCTTGGGCGGCATCATGGTCACCGGCCTCATGCGCTACATCCTGTTTCTCGCCATCCTCGGCGTTGTTGCCAGCGGCGTAGTCATCGACACCTCGGGTCAGGGCGCCAATCCGGCCGCACAAGCCTTCCAGGCAGCAGCCGGGCAGTTCGGCCTGCGCGTCTTCGGTCTCATCCTCTGGGCCGCCAGTATCACCAGCGTGATCGGCGCCGCTTACACCTCCATTTCCTTTGTCACCGTGTTCAAGCCGGACATCACTGAGCAGGGGCGCAACCGCGCCACCACCGTGTTCATCGCCCTGTCGCTGCTGATCTTTGCCCTGATGGGAACGGCTCCCGCCGCACTGCTGCTCTTCGCGGGCGGTTTCAATGGCCTGATACTGCCAATCGGCCTGAGCATCTTTATCTACGTCGGCTGGCGCCGGTCCGACCTCATGGGCGGTTACCATTACCCACGCTGGCTGTTGGTGCTGGGCGCCCTGACCTGCCTGCTGACCTGGTACATGGCAATCAAATCCGTTGGGCCGATCTTCGCCTTCCTCAACGTTGCCTGAGCCCGATAACGAACAAGGAGTCACGTGAATGCCAACCATAGATATCAATAGCGACCTGGGCGAAAGCTTTGGCGCCTGGCACATGGGCGACGATGCCGCGATGCTCGATGTCGTGACCAGCGCCAATGTCGCCTGCGGTTTCCACGCCGGCGACCCGGCCGGCATCTTGCGCACACTGAAAGCGGCGGCGGCCAAAAATGTCACCATTGGTGCCCATGTCGCTTACCCGGACAAAGTGGGCTTTGGCCGACGAAACATGGACGTGGCCAGCGATGAGCTGACGGCCGACGTGATCTACCAGATCGGCGCGCTGCAAGGCCTGGCCAAAGCCGCCGGCACGTCGGTGCGCTACGTAAAACCCCACGGCGCCTTGTACAACACCATTGCTCACGATCGCCGTCAGGCGCTGGCCGTGATCGAAGCCATCCGCGCGATCGACTCCAACCTCATATTGGTTGCCCTGGCCGGCTCAAGCCTGATTGAACTGGCCCGTAACGAGGGTTTGCAGTGTGTCGCCGAAGCGTTCGCTGACCGTGCCTATACGCCACAGGGCACCCTCGTCTCTCGCCGCGAACCAGGCGCGGTGCTGCACGATCCCAAGCTCGTCGCCCAACGTATGCTGCGCCTCGTTGAAGACGGCTGCCTCGAAGCGATCGATGGCAGCCTGACCAAAATCCAGGCCGACTCGATCTGTGTCCATGGCGACAGCCCCGCAGCGGTGGAAATGGCCCGCGAGCTGCGCCGGGTATTGGAACAGGCGCACATGTCCTTGCAGCCCTTTGCCGGAGCACGCCCATGAACGCCCTTGATCTCGCCCGCCAGGCGGCGATTGCCGCTGCCCGGGATGCACGCAGCACTTACCGTAACGGCCGGGTCGCCCCCACGGCGGGTATCGCGCCGGGCATGACCCAGGCCAACCTGATCGCCCTGCCGCGCGCCTGGGCGTACGACTTCCTGCTGTATGCCCAGCGCAATCCCAAAGCCTGCCCGATCCTTGACGTCAGCGACGCCGGCAGCCCGAGTACGCTGCTGGCTGAAGGGGCGGACCTGCGCACTGACATCCCGCTGTACCGCATCTGGCGTGATGGAAAGCTGGCCGAGGAAGTCAGCGATGCCACTCAGGCCTGGGCTGAACACGACGACATGGTGGCCTTTTTGATCGGCTGCAGCTTCACCTTTGAAACCGCCCTGCAAGAGGCCGGCATCGAAGTGCGGCATATCACCGATGGTTGCAACGTACCGATGTACCGGACCAACCGTGCCTGCCGCCCGGCCGGACGTCTACAGGGTGAAATGGTGGTATCGATGCGACCGATCCCCGCCGATCGCGTGGCTGAGGCGAGCACTATTTCCGGACGCTATCCCTCAGTCCATGGCGCCCCGGTGCACATCGGCGAACCCGCGCTGCTCGGCATCCAAGACCTGGGGCGCCCCGATTTCGGCGATGCCGTACGCATCGAACCCGGCGAGATCCCGGTGTTCTGGGCCTGCGGCGTCACTCCCCAGGCCGCGGTCATGGCCTCGGGCGTGCCCTTCGCCATCACCCATTCGCCGGGCCATATGTTCATCACCGATGTGCCTGACAGCACCTACCACGTCTAGGAGTCTCCCGTGCGTTTTCTACCGGTCAACCTGGACGCCCTGCTCGTCGAATTGAAAGACCTCGACGAGACACTGGCGTTGTTCGACGCCCTGATGGCCGAGCCGATTGCTGGCGTGGAGGAGATCATTCCTGCCGCACGAACGCTGCTGATCCAATTTCGCCCCAGCGCCATTGCGCAGCAGGCGCTCGTCAATCGTATCGCTAGCCAAGACCTGAGCCAGCGCCGCGCGATCGAGCATCGCCGGGTGGAAATTCCCGTCCATTACAATGGCGAAGACCTCGACGAGGTCGCCACGCTGCTGGGGATCAGCCGCGCCGAGGTGATCCAACGCCACACCGCCCATGACTACAGCGTGGCCTTCTGCGGATTCGCGCCGGGCTTCGCCTACCTCACCGGCGGTGCGGGTTTCCAGGTGCCTCGCCGACAAACTCCACGCACCCGCATACCCGCGGGTGCGGTTGCCCTGGCGGGGGAGTTCAGCGGTGTTTATCCCCAAGCCAGCCCCGGCGGATGGCAGATCATCGGCGTCACGCCTTTGCAGATGTGGGACCTGAACCGCGCTGAATCGGCCTTGCTGCGTCCAGGCTATAAAGTGCGCTTCACCGATGCTGGCCCGCTCCCGGCGGGTGGCCTGCCCGCCCCCACGGTACCGGCAAGTGCCGCCGCGCCCAGCGGCGCCTATCTGGAAATCATCACCCCCGGTTTGCACAGCGTATTGCAGGATATGGGCCGTCCCGGCCAGACCGGCCAAGGCGTATCCCGTTCCGGCGCGCTGGACCTGGGCGCGCTGCGGGCAGCCAACCGCGCGGTCGGCAACCGCTCGGACATGGCCTGTGTGGAATCGGTACTCGGCGGCCTGAGCTTCGTTTGCCATGGCCGTGCCGTGATCGCCGTCACCGGTGCGCAAACCCCGGTCACAATCACCAACACCAGTGGCCTGCAATGGCAGGCAAGTCACTACCAGCCCATCGAGCTGGACGCGGGTGACCGCGTCAGCCTGGGTTCCCCCCTCGCGGGGCTGCGCAGCTACCTGGCGATTCGCGGCGGCTTTGACGTCACTCCGGTGCTGGGCAGCCTGTCCACAGACACCCTGGCCCAGGTCGGCCCTCCGGCGCTCGCCGCCGGCGACCTATTGGGCTTTACGACACTGACAACGGGAACCAGCGTATCGCTGAACGAAGCCCCAGCCTTTGAGCTGCCTACTGCTGCCAACATCGTCACCCTTGACGTGGTCATGGGACCGCGGACCGACTGGTTTACCGAAGACGCCATCCAGCGTCTGAGCAGCCAGCTCTGGCGCGTCACCTCACAGTCCAACCGCGTCGGTATTCGTCTGGCCGGTGAAATACCGCTAGCGCGCAGCAACCACCATGAGTTGCCCAGCGAAGGCACCTCCGTGGGCGCCATTCAGGTCCCGGCCAGCGGCCAACCGGTTCTGTTTCTCGCCGATCACCCGTTGACCGGTGGCTATCCAGTGATCGCCGCAGTCGCCAGCTACCATCTCGACCTGGCTGGCCAGATCCCTATCAATGCGCAGATTCGCTTCAACCCTGTGGACGGCTTCAAAGAGATTCAACCCGTTACGCAAGCTTCTTCAACTGCCGATGTGAAAAAAATTCCATGAAAAAATTACTGATTGCCAACCGTGGTGAAATTGCCGTCCGCATCGCCCGCGCCTGCCGCGACTACGGCGTGCAGTCTGTCGCGGTCTATGCCGACGCGGACATCGACGCCCTGCACGTGCGCCAGGCCGACGAAGCCTACTCACTGAATGGCCAGCGCCCGGCCGAAACCTACCTGGATATCGGCAAACTGATTGCCGTGGCCAAACGCAGCGGCGCCGATGCCGTGCACCCCGGCTATGGTTTTCTGTCTGAACGGGCCGACTTCGCCCGGGCGGTAATCGACGCAGGGTTGATCTGGATCGGTCCCAACCCGCAGACCATCGACGTGCTCGGCGACAAGGTCGAGGCGCGAAAAATTGCCCAACTGGTCGGGGCGCCTCTGGTAGCCGGTACGCCTGGCCCGGTCGAAAGCGCCGCCGAAGTATTGGCCTTTGCCGAACAGCACGGCCTGCCAATTGCCATCAAGGCTGCCTTTGGCGGCGGTGGACGCGGCATGAAAGTCGCCTGGCGCATGGATGAAGTGGCTGAGTTGTTCGCCTCCGCCGTGCGCGAAGCGCAAGCAGCCTTTGGTCGTGGTGAATGCTACGTCGAACAGTTCCTCGACCGTCCTCGGCACATCGAAGCGCAGATCCTCGCCGACAAACACGGCAAGGTCGTCGTCATCGGCACGCGTGACTGCTCCTTGCAGCGGCGCAATCAGAAGCTGGTGGAGGAAGCGCCGGCGCCCTTTATCAGCGACGAACAGCGCCAGCGTATTCATCAATCCGCTCAGGATATCTGCGCCAAAGCCGGCTACGTCGGTGCCGGCACGGTGGAGTTCCTGCTCAGCCAGGATGGCACCCTGTCGTTCCTTGAGGTCAATACCCGCTTGCAGGTCGAGCACCCGGTGACCGAAGAGACCACTGGGGTGGATCTGGTGATCGAACAACTGCGGATCGCCGACGGTTTGCCGTTGTCCTTCAGTGAGACGCCGACCCCACGTGGCCATAGCTTCGAATTTCGCATCAATGCGGAAGACCCAGGCAAGGGCTTCCTGCCCACCCCCGGTCAGATCACCGATTTTCTGCCACCGTCTGGCCCGGGTGTGCGCCTGGACAGCGGCGTGATAAGCGGCTCGCGAGTGCCCAGCACCTTCGACTCGATGATGGCCAAACTGATCGTCACCGGCGCCACCCGCGAACAGGCTATTGTCCGCGCCCGACGCGCCTTGGCGGAATTCAACATTGAAGGCATTGCCTCGGTGCTGCCGTTCCACCGGGCCGTGATGGACCATGACGACTTCACCGGTGCCGATAAATTCGCCGTGCACACGCGCTGGATCGAAACCGATTTCGCCGAACAGATCACGCTCGCCCCACGTACCGCGGTATCGGCCGACCCAAGCATCCTGCGCACGTTTGTCGAGATCGACGGCAAGCGCCACGAACTGGGCCTTCCGGCTGCGCTGCTGCGAGGCGTCAGCCTGAACGCAGCGGGTACCGCCAGCGAAAACACGGCCCCCTCCGAGGTCACTGATCTGCAGGCGGTACTGACGCCCGTGGCGGGTAATCTGCATACCTGGGTCGTCGAAGACGGCGAGTCGGTGAGCACCGGGCAAGTGATCGCGGTTGTAGAAGCCATGAAAATGGAAACCTCGGTCCTCGCACCTTGTGAAGGCCAGGTGCAGATCGCCAAACAGGCCGGCGACTATTTTGAAGCCGGCTCCGTCATTGGCCGCATCAAAACAGCTCTCTGATTTAAAACTTTTCTTTTCGCAGTCAGTACGCGCAACGGGGTAATAACCCGGTTGCCGCGTGCTGCCCGCAGAAAACTGTAGATGTAACTTTGCAATCAAAATAACGATAAAACCCAACACATAAATCTGCTGTTATCTGGAGCATAAAGAGCATGTCAATCAATAAGACTTTGGCTATTGCGGGTACTTGCGCGTTGATTTTCCCTTTTACGGCATCTGCAGATTTTATTGCCGACAGTAAGGCCAGTGTGGAACTGCGTAACTTCTACTTCAATCGTGACTTTCGCAACGGTCCTCCCACGACCCAGCGGGACTCGGCAAAAGAATGGGCCCAGGGCGCCATGTTGCGATTCGAGTCAGGTTATACCGCCGGCACCGTGGGCCTGGGCATCGACGCGGTTGGCATGCTCGGCCTCAAGCTTGACGGCGGTGATGGTTCCGGTGGCACGGGCCTGTTGCCGGCTGACCTTAGTTCGAAAAACGGCCGCGGCTCACAGGACGAATATTCCAAACTTGAGTTGACGGCCAAGGCGAAGGTGTCGGAAACCGCTCTAAAGGTTGGCTCACTCGCCTTCCGTACGCCCGTGGTATCGAGCAATGACACACGCCTGTTGCCCTCCACCTTCGAAGGCGCGCTACTGACCTCCAAAGACATTGATCAGTTGGTCCTGCAAGGCGGCAAGCTGGAGCAAATCAAGTTCAACAGTTCCTCGAACTATCAGGACTTCACGGGTAACCGCATCGGCGGTATCAGTGATGACTTCCGCTTTGCCGGCGGTACTTACAGTTTCAACAAAGCCCTTAGCACAAGTCTGTTCTACGGCAATCTGGAAAATGTCTATCGACAGTTCTTTGGCGGCGTCGTCTATGAAATCCCTCTTGCCGCGCAGCAGTCGCTGAAGTTCGATCTACGTTATTCGAAAAGTACCGATGACGGTAACTTCCGCCCCCTCGATAACCGCGCCGCGAACGGACTGGTTGCCTACACTCTGGGCGCCAACGTGTTCACCGCCGCCTATCAACGCATGAGCGGTGACGATCCCTTCCCGTACATTGCCAATAGCGACCCATACCTGGTCAACTTCGTCCAGATCAATGACTTTGCCAACACCCAAGAGCGCTCCTGGCAGCTGCGTTATGACTACAACTTCGCCGCGCTGGGCATTCCCGGGCTGACGTTCATGAGTCGTTATGTCCAGGGTGACAACGCGTTGGTCGGGGGCAGTAATACGGGCAAAGAGTGGGAGCGCGATACGGATATCGGTTACGTGGTCCAAAGCGGTTCGCTGAAAAACCTCGGGGTCAAACTCAGAAACGCTACGGTTCGTTCGAACTTCAGCAATGACCTGGATGAAACCCGCCTGATCGTCAGTTACACATTAGCGCTCTAAGAATCACCGCATCCCCCTGTGGGAGCGAGCTTGCTCGCGATGGCGGCTGATCAGCCTGCATGGATGTTGGCTGACAGATCGCTATCGCGAGCAAGCTCGCTCCCACAGGGATCTGTGCTGATAGAATGCCCCGCTTATTCCCGTCCTCCGCAGCTCACGCCATGACCCCAACCGTCTGCCCCCATATCCCAAATGTCGCCATCATCGGCGGCGGCCCAGCCGGCCTGATGGCGGCCGAGGTGTTGAGCCAAGCCGGGATACAGGTCGACCTGTACGACGGCATGCCCTCAGTGGGCAGGAAATTCCTGCTGGCCGGTGTCGGCGGCATGAACATCACCCACTCGGAAGACTTCTCGCCGTTCCTGTCCCGCTACGGCGAGCGCGCGCCCAATATCGCCCCGCTGCTGCGGGCATTCGGCGCCAACGAGTTATGCCAATGGATTCACGGATTGGGCATCGAGACCTTTGTCGGCAGTTCCGGGCGGGTATTTCCTACCGACATGAAAGCCGCCCCGCTGCTGCGCGCCTGGCTCAAACGCCTGCGCGATGCCGGCGTGATGATCCATACCCGCCATCGCTGGCTGGGCTGGAACCCCGACGGCAGCTTGCTAGTCGCCGCTGCGGACGGCGAAAAAACACTGCGCCCCACTGCGACATTGCTGGCGCTGGGCGGTGGCAGTTGGTCACGCCTGGGCTCCGATGGTGCCTGGATGCTGCCACTGGAACAGCGCGGTGTAGGCCTTGCGCCCTTGCAGCCGAGCAATTGCGGATTCGAAGTGCCGGCCTGGAGCGATCTGATGGTCAGCAAATTCGCCGGCGCCCCGCTGAAAAATATCGCCATCGGCCTGAATGACGATGTACCGCGCCTCGGTGAATGCGTGATCACCGCCACCGGCATCGAAGGCAGCCTGATCTATGCCCTGTCGGCGCCGATTCGCGAAGCCATCAACCAGCACGGTAGCGCGACGATCCATCTGGACCTGCTGCCGGGCCGGCCTGTGGATAAAATCCAGCAAGCCCTGAGCAAGCCACGCGGTTCACGCTCAATGGCCAAGCACCTGCACAGTCAATTGGGGATCGACGGGGTCAAGGCTGCGTTGCTGCGCGAGCAAACGCCTGCCGATTGTTTCGCCGACCCGGCGCGGCTGGCCCAGGCAATCAAGGCCTTGCCCATCACCCTGGTGAAACCCCGCCCGCTGGACGAAGCCATCAGCAGTGCCGGTGGCGTGACCTTCGAAGCCCTGGACGAACGCCTGATGCTCAAGCAGATGCCTGGCGTGTTCTGCGCCGGGGAAATGCTCGACTGGGAAGCGCCGACCGGCGGCTATCTGCTCACGGCCTGCTTTGCCAGCGGCCGAGCGGCTGGGCTGGGAATGTTGGAGTGGTTACAGCGCAAGGTTTGAAAACCCAGGCGCGGCCATCGCGAGCAGGCTCGCTCCCACATTTGATTTGTGTACACCGTCAATGTGGGAGCGAGCCTGCTCGCGATGGCGGCCTGTCAAACGCTGCGGGTCATCAAGGCTTACGCTTGCGCGGCCCGGTGTTGAACACCGGCACTTTACGCACTGGCTTGACCGAAGGCTCCACGGGCGAGGCGTCGCCGCTGTCGACCCACTTGCCCAGGTTGCGCTTGCCGCCACCGCCCGAGGCTTTCGGTTTCTTCGGTTTTTTCGGCTTCTTGATAACCTGGCCGCTGGCATCGGTCTCCGGCACCCGGTGTTCAGGCTCGAAGTCCTGTTCCATCTGCCGTGGCAACGTCTGACGGGTCAGGGTTTCGATGGCTGACAGCAGATTCACTTCATCGGCGCAGACCAGGGAAATCGCTTCCCCGGTGGAACCCGCCCGACCAGTACGACCGATACGGTGGATGTAATCCTCAGCGACGATCGGCAAATCGAAATTCACCACCAGCGGCAAGTCTTCGATATCCAGCCCGCGAGCGGCGACGTCGGTGGCCACCAGGATCTGGATTTCACTGGCCTTGAAACGGTCCAGCGCCCGCTGGCGGGTGGCCTGGGGTTTATCGCCGTGGATGCCGTCGGCATTGACACTCATGCCCTGGAGTTTTTCCACCAGCGCATCGACACCGTTGCGGGTCTTGGCAAATACCAGCACCTGTTTCCACTTGTTCTTGCGCATCAGGTGCACAAACAACTCTGGCTTGCGCTTCTTGTCCACCGTCACCACCCATTGCTTGACGGTGTTGGCGGCCACGTTGCGCGGGCTCACTTCGATGCTCAACGGGTCGTTGAGCATTTGCCCGGCCAGCAAGCGGATCGCGTCGGAGAAGGTTGCCGAGAACAGCAGCGTCTGGCGCTTCTTCGGCAGCGCTTTGTAGATATTCGCCAGTTCCTCGGAGAAGCCCAGGTCGAGCATGCGGTCGGCTTCGTCCAGCACCAGGGTCTGCAGCTGATTGAACTTCAGCGCGTTCTGGCGGAACAGGTCGAGCAAGCGTCCCGGCGTGGCGACCAGCAGATCAACCCCTTTGCGCAGCTTCATCATCTGCGGGTTGATGCTGACACCGCCGTACACCGCATAGGTGCTCAATGGCAGGTTCTGCGCGTATTGGCGCACGCTTTCGTGGACCTGCTCGGCCAGTTCACGGGTCGGCACCAGAATCAGCGCCCGTACCGAGTTGGCGCTGACCTTCGGCCCCTCGGTGGTCAGCAACTGCAACAGCGGCACGGCGAAACCGGCGGTCTTGCCGGTGCCGGTCTGGGCCGCGGCCATCAGGTCGCGACCGGCCAACACCGCCGGCATGGCTTGGGCCTGCACCGGGGTTGGGGTCTGGTAGCCGAGCGTCTCGAGGGCGCGCAGCAAGGGTTCGATCAGGCCAAGGGTGGCGAAAGTCATGGAAGTACCGTAGGAAAATCAGCGCAAGGTGTGCAATGCGCGGCAGTTTACCCTAAATCAGGATTCGGCCGGCGCAGGCTTGGGTTTGCGCCACTGGGGCAATCCAATCAACACCACGGCACTGATGATCACCAACATCGCCAGGGCCTCTTCGATCCCGATGGTTTCACCGGCGAACACAATGCCCAGCAACACCGCCACCGCCGGGTTGACGTAGGCATAGCTGGTGGCCGCCGCCGGACGTACGTGCTTGAGCAGGTACATGTAGGCGTTGAAGGCAATGATCGAACCGAAGCAGGTCAGGTAAGCCAGTGCGATCCAGCCTTCCAGCGGCGGCATGCTGTCCAGGTGTTCGCCGCTGGCCACGCTGCCGATCAATAGCACCACACCGCCCACCAGCATTTCCACGGCACTGGCCATCGCCCCCGCCGGCAGCGGCAAGTGTTTGCTCAGCACCGAACCGAAGGCCCAGGACGCCGCCGCGAACAGCAGCAAGGTCGCGCCTAATGGGCTCGATTGCAGGTTGGAGCCGAGGTTGAGCATGGCAATGCCGATCAACCCCAGCACAATCCCCGCCCACTCCAGACGGGTATTACGGGCGCCCCAGAAATATCCGCAGAGCAAGGTAAACAACGGCACCGTCGCCACGGCCAGCGCCGCCACCCCGGACGCCACGCCCGTGTGTTCGGCGACACTGACCGCGCCATTGCCGAAACTGAGCAACAACACGCCGATGACAGCCCCCGCCTTCCACTGCGCCCAAGTCGGTGCCGGCGCCCCGCGCCAGCGCAGGAAACCGTACATCAGCGAGCCGGCGATCACGAAGCGAATCCCGGCCAGCAGCAGCGGCGGCCAATGCTCCACACCGATGCGAATCACCAGGTAGGTCGACCCCCAGATGACGTACAAGGCAAAAAATGCAGCGATCAATGGCAAGGGGAAACGGCGTGGGCCAGGCATGGTCAGCTCGAAGTCAGGACAATGAAAGACGCTATTCTAGAAAGGCGACAGGCGGAAAATAAGTTACAAAACCTGTTTATCCGAACCGTACACTTTTAAAAACACGGAGATCAGCGTTATAAACCGTACTTTCGAAAGTCAGCCCCTTGGGAGCCCGAACCGTGGATAAATACGACCGCATGCTGCTCAGCGCCCTGTTGGAAAACGGTCGTGCGTCCTATGCCGAACTGGCCCGCAAAGTGAACCTGTCGGCCCCGGCCGTGGCCGAGCGGGTCAGCAAGCTGGAAACCAGCGGCGTGATCACCGGCTACCAGGCGAAAGTCGACATGGCGAAGATCGGCTTGCCGGTGCAGTGCGTCATCGAACTGCGCATGAACCAGCACGGCAACCAGAAGACTTACGATGAACTGTGCAGGATCCCGCAACTGACCGAATGCCACCGGGTGACGGGCGACCCGTGCGTGATCATGCAGGCGGCGGTCGGCTCGATGCCGGAACTGGAAGAGCTGATCAACCGCATCGCCAAGTTCGGTTTCAGCAAGACCTCGATCGTGCTGTCCAGCGCGATTGAAAAGCGGGTGCCGTTGGGGCAGTTGGAAGGCAACGGGAAGTAACACTGATCGAAACTGTGGGAGCGAGCTTGCTCGCGATAGCTTTGGATCAGCCAACATTCATGTTGACTGACACACCGCAATCGCGAGCAAGCTCGCTCCCACAGTTTTTGTTTTGTGGTGTGTTTAGAACCCGCGATGCCGCTTGAGGTGCTCGTTGATCTTCGCCGCCGGCACTTTCTGCAAACTGCACAGCAAATCGTGGGACAACTCCCGCAGCCCGTGCTGTTGCCGCAGTTGCGTCGCCAGGTGCGCGGTGAGGTTGGCGGCCATTTCGGCGTCGGCCATGGCCCGGTGAGCCTGGCCGGTGTGGGGCAGGCCGGCGAAGGTGTTGAGCGTGCCGAGCTTGTGGTTCGGCGCCATCGGCATCAGGCGCCGGGCCAGCAGCAGTGAACAGGCAAAATTCTGCAAGCGGGTGCGTTTGATCCGGCCTAGCTCGAAATCCCAGAACTTCTGGTCGAATGCGGCGTTGTGGGCCAGCAGCGGCGTGATGCCGACGAACTCGTTGACCTCGTTCATCACCTTTTCCGCCGGCGGGGCGCTGCGCAGCATGGCGTTGCTGATGCCGGTCAGTTGCTCGATGAACGCGGGCACGCGCACACCGGCGTTCATCAGGCTCTGATAGCGATCCACAATCCGGCCCTGTTCGAGAATCACCACGGCGATTTCGGTGGCCCGGCAACTGCTGCTCGGCGTGATGCCAGTGGTTTCAAAGTCGATGACTGCGATGCGTTCCAAACCTGTCTGAACTCCGTAAAAATCAATTCTTGAGCAGCAACGCGCCTTCGATCGGCACGTAGCGGCTGGCGGCGCGAATCAGCGAGTTGGCCGTCAGCCCCGGTACGCCATAAGCCACCGCCTGGACCCCGTGTTTGCTGATGATGCGTTCGAGCAGCATGTCGAAATCGCCATCACCGGAGGCCAACACCACTTCGTCAACGTGATCAGCGGCGTCCATGATGTCCAGGGTGATGCCCACGTCCCAGTCACCCTTGGCCGAGCCGTCGCTGCGCTGGATGTAAGGCTTGAGCTTCACGACAAACCCCAGGTTGCGCAGGATCCGCTGGAATTGCTGCTGCTTGCTGTCGCCGCGATCGATCGCATACGCGTAGGCCTCGACGATCTGCCCCTGCTTGCTGACATCGGCCCACAAGGCCGCGTAGTTGAAATGGCAACCATAAGCCTGGCGCACGGTGTAGTAGAGGTTCTGGACATCGGCGAACACTGCGATTTTTTTCACCGCGTTTCCTCTTGAATGCACAAGCCGGCAGAGCGGGCCCGAAAAGTTGCCCAGTATGCCAGCCCAGAGGAATGTTCCGCGAATAATCGGTCCGAGGCACCTGGGCGCCCCGGACGAATGGCAGGTCAGACGAAGGAGTCGTCATCGCCGAAGAAGGATGAATCGTCGCTGTAGTCGGCGTCGGCGAAACCGCCCTGGTCGTTGCCATAGGCATCGTTACCAGCGACGTTTGAGTCATTGCCCCAGCCGCTGTCACTGCTTGCCGTGTCGTTGACCGGTTGGGCCGGCTCTGGCTCGATGACCTCGACGACTTCCTGAGGCTGCTGGGCACCGTGGAACAGACTGCTGATGCCCTGGGCGAGCATCACGCCCCCGGCCACACCAGCCGCGGTTTTCAGCGCGCCGCTCATGAAGCTGCCGGCCCCTGGAGCCTGCTGTTGCGCGGCGCCGTAGTTAGCGGGCGGCGCGGCGTAGTTCTGCTGGGGTGGCGCATTGAAGCCAGGCCGCGCCGGTTCGCGCCAGCCGCCACCGCTGGCGGGCGAAGCGCCTGGAGCGGACGTTGGCCGTGGGTCGCGCGAGCTGCCACCGAAAATACTCGAGAGAAAACCACCACCGCTGGGCGCTGGAGGCTGTTGCCGGACCTGTTGCAGGTCCGCTTGCAACTGCTCGACCTGCTGGGTCAGTTGCCTGTTCTGCTCGTCGAGGCTTTTGAGCGCCGTCTCTTGCACCAGAATCGCCTGGGTCATGAAATAGCCCGCCGCGGGCTGGCGGGTCATATGTTCCTTGATCCGCGCCTCGGCCTGGACATCGCGCGGGGCTGCATCCTTTTCGGCCTGTTGCAGCCGTGAAAACAGTCCATCGATCAGGGTTTGTTCTTCGCTGTTCATGGCGACCTCATCAGATTGCCGGGTAGAAAAACCATGCCGGCCCTACAGGACCGGTGCCAGCCAGTAATGGGGCTGGGCACAGAGGTTTCAATGGTCTTTACCTGATGTTTACGTTTGCTTGTGCAGGCGCCTGATCGGTTAAAGTGTCGGACCGCTTTTTGACCTGCGATACCGACTCATGAATCCGTTTGACGTGCTGCGCGACTCTTTGTATTTCTTCAAACGCCATCTTGGCCGGATCGCCCAGCTGTGCCTGCCGCTGGTGATCCTCGAGGCCGTGCTGCAACAAGGCGTGGACAGCGTCGTGGGCCCCGAAGGTTTTTCCGGCTACAGCCTGATCGTCGGGCTGCTGATATACCCGCTCTACACCGCCGCGCTGATTCTGTTTCTCGACGCTCGCAGTCGCGGTGAATCGCCCCGTCCCCGTGACCTTCTCGCGACGGCCCTGACCCTGTGGCCACGCTTTGCCCTGCTGACCGCACTCAATACGTTGCTGATTCTGGTGGGCATTTCGTTGTACTTCCTGCCGGGCCTTTGGCTGATGGTGGTCCTGGCCTTTGGCGAATACCTGCTGGTGCTGCGCGGCCTGACTCCGCTGGCAGCAATGAAGGAAAGCCTGCGCCTGAGCCGCGGCAGTTTCTGGCGCATCCTGTTGTGCATTCTTTGCGTGATGGTCCCGCTCTGGCTGCTCAAGGGCGCCAGCCTGTCGGTGTACCCGCCGCCCCAGAACCCGTTGATCACCTTGCTGATCGACAGCGTTCACAGTTTCCTGCAGCTGTTCACCACCGTGGTGCTGTTCCGGATGTTCATGCTGGTCGCGGAAAAACCTGACAGCCGTTGACGACTGCTGCGCAGGTTACGGGCTTGGGCTCGGCAACTGCTCTCGGTTATGCTCAGGATCACTTTTGCGTATTGCCCATTTAAGTCGAGCCATGACCCGTCTATTGCGCTACACCTTGCTGGGCCTGTTGTTGATTCTCGGCCTGGCCGCCCTGTCGATCTATAGCCTGACCTGGCGCCCACAATCCCGGGAAGCACTGCCGGTCAGTTGCCCCGCCAACACCGCAACGCTCGTGCCTGGCCAGGCCTTGAAGGTGATGACCTGGAACGTCCAGTTCCTGGCCGGCAAGCGCTACGTGTTCTGGCACGACCTGGCCCAGGGTGACGATGAAAGCCCGACCCTCGAAGACATGGCCTTCAGCCTCGACGAAGTGGCAAGGGTCATTCGCGACGAGCAACCGGACGTCGTGTTGCTCCAGGAACTGGACGACGGCGCCAAGGCCAGCGACTACCAGAACCAGCTCAAGTTGTTGCAGGAACGATTGACCGACCTGTATCCGTGCAGCACCAGCGCCTTTGACTGGAAAGCCGATTTCATCCCCGACCCGCATATCTTCGGCAGCGTCGGCCGGCAGTTGGCGACGTTGAGCCGTTACCGCATCGATCAAGCGGAACGGGTGCAGTTGCCGGTGGCCGGGGCCAATTTCATCAGCCGTCAGTTCCAGCCGAAAAACGCTTTGTTGGTCAGTCACCTGCCGCTGAGCAGTGGTGGCCACCTGGTCGTGCTCAACACCCACCTGGAACGGGCCACGCAGCCGGATGAAACCCTGCCGAACCAGGTCAAGGCCGTGAGCAAGGTACTGGACAAACTTGAATCGCGAGGCAAACCCTGGCTGATCGGTGGCGACTTCAATCTGCTACCCCTGGGCCAATACCGGCGCCTGCCAGCCGCGCAGCGCACGCCCTACTCCGCCGACAGCCCTCTGCACCTGCTGTGGGACAAATACCCGATGATCCCCACCAACAACGAAGCCAGCGGCATCGATCGCAGCCACTGGCTGACCCACTACCCGAACGACCCCGGCCTCAACGGCCCTGACCGCACTGTCGACTACCTGTTCTACAGCCCTCGGATCAAGCGGGTCGAGGCTCGGGTGCGGCAGGACGATACCTTGCGTATCTCCGATCATTTGCCGGTGATTGCCCGATTCCTGTTGCCGGCCACGCCGTGATGCCAAGCCACATTCGCCGTCAGACGAGTGTGGCGCTGGTCCGAATCACCCACGCTTGATCAGGGTCGAGTACCTGTCTCGGCTTCCTGAACCGTCCAGGGTTTGACTTGTTCGCTCAGCGTCAGTCCCAAACCGGGGCGAGTGGGCACCAGCATCCGACCGTCGCGGGTTTCCAGACGCTCGTTGAACAGCGGCTCAAGCCATTCGAAATGCTCGACCCAGGGCTCGGTCGGATAAGCGGCTGCCAGGTGAACGTGCAGCTCCATGGCAAAGTGAGGGGCCAGCATCAGGCCCGCCTGCTCGGCCATTGATGCGACCTTCAGGTAAGGGGTGATGCCGCCTACTCGTGGTGCGTCGGGCATCAGGAAATCAGCGCCGCGCTGCTTGATGAACTCGGCGTGTTCAGCAACGCTGGTGAGCATTTCACCCGTGGCGATCGGTGTATCGAACTGCTGCGCCAACGCGGCATGGCCTTCAGCGTCATAGCAGTCCAGCGGTTCTTCAATCCAGATCAGGTTGTACGCTTCAAACTGCCGACACATGCGCTGGGCCGTCGGGCGATCCCATTGCTGGTTGGCATCCACCATCAACGGGAAGTTGTCACCCAAGTGCTTGCGCACCGCACTGACCCGTTCAATGTCGATGGCGCAATCCGGTTGCCCGACCTTCAACTTGATGCCGCCAATTCCCTTTTCTCGCGAGAGGTCAGTGTTCTTCATCAACTGATCAAGCGGGGTGTGAAGGAAGCCACCGGAAGTGTTGTAGCAACGCACCGAGTCACGTTGAGCACCGAGCAAGCGCGCCAGCGACAGGTTGGCGCGCTTGGCCTTCAGATCCCACAATGCCACGTCGAACGCCCCGATGGCCTGGGTCGACATACCGCTGCGGCCCACCGACGCGCCAGCCCAGCACAGCTTGGTCCAGAGTTTGGCAATGTCACTGGGGTTTTCCCCGATCAGCGCCGGGGCGATTTCCTTGGCATGAGCGAATTGTCCCGGCCCCCCGGCCCGCTTGGAGTAACTGAAACCCAGGCCTTGATGCCCATCGACGGTCTCGATTTCGGCAAACAGGATGGCGATTTCAGTCATCGGTTTTTGCCGTCCGGTAAGGACCTTGGCATCACTGATGGGATTGGCCAGCGGCAGGATGACCGAAGCGACACGAACCCAGGCGATTCGGTCGTCATCGGAGGACTTGAGCGATTGTTCTTGTACGTGCATAGGGCTCTCCTTGGACAGGCTCTGAAGGTGACGATGATTGCGCAATCATCAAGAGACATAAAAAAGACCTTCGTCGATGCTTCAGAAGGTCTCTTGCCTCGATACTACACTGATTGCGCAATCATTCAATCCCGCAAATCCCCGGAATCCACTGCCAGGCTCAGGTACTGGCGCGGTCGATGAACGTGAAGCCGGTGTCAATCCGCACGGGTTTGAGATGGGCGCCGGGATTTTCGAATCGTTCAAGCAGTGCTTCAGCCACTTGCAGGCCAATCCTGCCGCCGTCGACGCTGACGGTCGACAGCGCCGGGTAAACCTGCGCCGCGCTGCTGAGATCCCCGAAGCCCATGACGGCCAAGTCAGCGGGCACCTTCAAGCCAAGGCTGGCGGCTTGCGCCAACACACCTTGAGCCACGGTATCGGAGCTGCACACCACGATGTCGGGGCGCACCGGCAGATCCAGCAGCCGCCGCAGCCCCTCGCGCCCCACCTCCAGCGTGGCGGGGGGCGCCAGGACTTCCATGGGCACCTCTTCAATGCCCTGGCGCTGCAGCTCGGCGATAAGACTGTTGCAGCGACGCAGGCCACGCGGGTCGCTGATGGTCACCACGGAAAAGCGCTGGTAACCCTTTTCAAGCAAATGTCGCGCGGTCTCTTGCCCGACTTTTTCATGGGAGAAGCCAACCAGCATGTCCAAAGGGTCTTCACTCAGATCCCAGGCCTCGACCACGGGAATTCCCGCCTGGGCGAGTCGCAAGCGGCTTGATTCGGTATGGAGCGTACCGGTCAATACGATGCCGTCCGGACGACGACCGAGTACGGCTTCAAGCAGTTTCTCTTCCTGCTCCGCGCTGTAGCCGGTCAGACCGAGCAGGGTTTGATAGCCCGCTTGGGTCAGGCGGTCCATCAGCGATTGCACGGTGTCTGCAAAAATGGAGTTAGCGATGGTTGGAAGGAAAATCGCCACCAGACGACTTTTGTTGCTCGCCAGGCTACCCGCCAGCATGTTCGGCACATAGCCCGATTGGCGCACCGCTTCGCGGACCTTCTCCCGCGTGTTCTCGCTCACCAGTTCCGGGCGATGCAAAGCCCTGGAAACGGTCATTGGCGAGACGCCTGCAATCTTTGCCACATCGATCAACGTCAGGCTCGAACCCCTGGTGGCCAAGGTCATCGGTGCCTGGGAGGTGGGCGCTGCTGGTTTCTTTGCCATGAACTGTTCCGAATCTGAAGCCAAGTAACCGGGACTGCGTATAAAGCAGTTGATGGGTCGGTGAATCTACCATTTGCGCCCCCGTGCTGGCGGGCCAAACCGGCGGTTTATCACTTGCGGGGTTTGATCCGGGCCGTGGCTTCGGCCACCAGCGGATCGTCCGGCCAGTAATGCTTGGGATAACGTCCCTTGAGGTCTTTCTTCACTTCGGCATAGGTGCTGCGCCAGAAATTCGCCAGATCCTGGGTCACCTGCACCGGTCGCCGCGCCGGTGACAACAGGTGCAGTTTGACGACCTGTCGGCCGCCGGCAATGCGTGGGGTGTCGGCCAGGCCGAACAGTTCCTGCAAGCGTACCGCGAGAATCGGCGGGTGTTCGCTGTAGTCCAGGCGAATCGACGAGCCCGAGGGCACGCTCAGATGATGGGGTGCCCATTCATCCAGCCGTTGCGGCAAGGGCCAGGGCAGCAGGTTGTGGACGATACTCGACAGGTCCAGGTTGGCGAAATGGCTGAGGCGTGACACGCGTCCCAGGTACGGCATCAACCATTGCTCAAGCGTGTTCAGTAGCGCCCCGTCGCTGACATCTGGCCAATCACTCTCGCTCTTGGCCTCCAGATCGAGCCGGCGCAACAGTGCCACCCGCGCCTGCCATTGCCGCAGCTCCGGCGTCCAGGGCAGCAACTCCAGTCCCTTGCGCCGTACCAGGTTCACCAGCGCCTGGCTGCGCGCCGACTCATCCAGCCCGGTCAGTGGCTCACGGCTGAGCACCAGTTCGCCGACCTTGCGCTGGCGCTCGGCCCGCAGCACGCCTTCACGCTCGTCCCAATCCAGTTGATCCACCGTGCGCACCTGTTCGGCCAGCACCGAATCAAACAGCGCCGGATCGAAATCCGTCGCCAGGTAGATTCGCTCTTCCCGCTGCCCCTGTCGGCTGCCCAGGTCGGCGATCACCAGCCACGGCTGTTTCATCAGGCTGTCCGCTTCGGCAAACAACGCTGCACGGCCGTTGGCCAGGCGATACTCCGCCCCGCCGGGCCGCCGCTGTTGAGCGACGCGATCCGGGTAGGCCAACGCCAGTAAAGCGCCCAGCCAGCGCGGATGTTCGGGGTCGGCGACGGCGTCTTCGGCCTTGCCCCGCAGGTAACCGCGATATTGCCGGGCCAGTTGCCGCGCCCGCTGTACCCCGCCCTGGGCGCCACGGGCCGCCCGCTCTTCACCGGACAGCAACGCCAGGCGCGTGTGCAGGTCCGCCCCGGCGCCACGCAGAATGTCTCGCTCCCCCAACAGCGCCGCGACGTTGCACGCCATGTCCGCCAGCCCCAGCGACTGCCCCCGCAGCAACAAATGCGCGATGCGCGGGTGAGCCGGCAGTTCGGCCATGGCTTGGCCATGACGGGTCAGTTGCTCGCCGTCCAGCGCGCCCAGGCGTTGCAGCAGCTCCTGCGCCTGGGCATAAGCGGCGGTGGGCGGGATGTCGAGCCAGACCAATTGCTGCGGCGTCACGCCCCAACGCCCCAATTGCAAAGCCAGCCCGGCCAGGTCCGCCGAAAGAATCTCCGCGCTGCCATAAGCGGCCAGTTGTTCGTGCTGGTCCTCGGACCACAACCGATAGCACACCCCCGGTTCCAGACGCCCGGCCCGCCCGGCCCGCTGAGTGGCGCTGGCCCGGGAAATCCGCTGGGTGTCGAGGCGAGTCATGCCGCTGCCCGGATCGAAGCGCGGCACTCGCGCCAATCCGGCATCAATCACCACCCGTACGCCATTGATGGTCAGGCTGGTTTCGGCGATGTTGGTGGCCAGCACCACTTTGCGCTGGCCGGGCGGCGCCGGGTCGATGGCCGCGCGTTGGGCGGCGAGGTCCAGCTCGCCATGCAATGGACAGAGCAGCACATTACCGCCTTCACCCAAGGCATCGGCCAGTTGCTGATGAACCCGGCGGATCTCCGCTTGCCCAGGCAAGAACACCAGCACGCTGCCGGTTTCATCGTGCAGCGCTTCGAGCACGGTCTGCACCAGGCGCGGCTCGATGAACTCGCCGGGCTGGAACGGCCGGCCCCAGCGCACCGTCACCGGGAACATGCGCCCTTCACTGCGCAGGATCGGCGCGTCGTCCAACAACCCGGCCAGGCGCTCGCCTTCCAGCGTCGCGGACATCAGCAGGATTTTCAGCGGCTGGTCGTCGCGAAACAGCTCGCGGCCATTGAGACTCAAGGCCAGGGCCAGGTCGGCGTCGAGACTGCGTTCGTGGAACTCATCAAAAATCAGCAGCCCAACGCCCTCCAGCGCCGGGTCGTCCTGCAAGCGGCGGGTGAGGATGCCTTCGGTGACCACTTCAATGCGGGTCTTGGGGCCCACCTTGCTGTCGAGACGAATTCGGTAGCCGACGGTTTCACCGACCTTTTCCCCCAGCTCGCTGGCCAGTCGCTCGGCCGCCGCCCGTGCCGCCAGGCGCCGGGGCTCAAGCATCAGAATCGTCTGCCCGGCCAGCCAGGACTCATTCAACAGGGCCAAGGGGACGCGGGTGGTTTTACCAGCGCCGGGCGGCGCTTCGAGCACGGCTTCGTGACGCGACGCCAAGGCTTGACGCAGGGCAGGTAAAACTTCATCAATCGGCAAAGAAATCATGCTGGCTCCAAAACAGAGGGCCGAGTATAACGGCGAACTGTTTAGCGTGGTCTGGACTCCAACCAGCAACGCCTTTACCTGCTCAGGAGATTGCTATGCGTATTCCCTTTCGCGTGATCGGCGGCGTTCTGGTCGCCTCCCTGCTGACCCAGATCAGCGCCTGCGGCTCGATCTTCTACCCCGACCGTCGCGGCCAGATCGACGGCAAGATCGACCCGGCGATTGCCGCGCTGGACGCCGTCGGCCTGCTGTTCTACATCATCCCCGGCCTGATCGCGTTCGCCGTGGACTTCGCCACCGGGGCGATTTATTTCGAGCCCGGCAGAAGCGTCCAGATCGAGCCAGAAAAACTCAAGCCGGCGATCAACGCCGACGGCAGCGTCAACAACCAAAAGCTGCAAGCGATTTTGGAGAGCGAACTGGGCCGCAGTTTCCCCCTGGACGACCCACGTTTGATCCAAAGCAAGGGCAACGCCCAGCAACTGGCCGCCCTCGGGCTTAAACCGGCCGCGTGATGGGCGCTATTGAAGGAACGACCGCGCCATGACCACCAGCACCGAACATGCCCGTCTGCTGCGTCTGGCCACCCGTGCTTCGGTGGCCGTGGCGCTTATTCTGGTCATTGCCAAGGCACTGGCCTGGTGGCTGAGCGGCTCGGTGAGCATGCTCGCCGGCCTGACCGACTCGGCGCTGGACGGCGTCACGTCGCTGCTCAACCTGCTGGCGGTGCATTACGCATTGCGCCCCGCCGACGAGGACCATCGTTACGGCCACGGCAAAGCCGAGTCCCTGGCCGGCATGGCCCAGGCATTGTTCATCGGCGGCAGTGCCGTGTTGATTGCGCTACAGGCGTTTGAGCGTCTGAAAAACCCGGTCCCGGTGGAAGCGGCCTGGCTCAGTGTCGGCGTGATCGTATTCTCCCTGGGGCTGACCCTGGCCTTGTTGGCGCTGCAACATCGGGTCGTCCGCGCCACCGGCTCCAACGCCGTGCGCGCTGACTCGCTGCACTATCGCTCGGATCTGTTGCTCAACGGCAGCATCTTGGTCGCCCTGGTGCTGGCCGGGTTGGGCTGGCATCAACTGGATGCCTGGTTCGGCCTGGGCATCGCCGTCTACATCCTGTGGAGCGCGATCCAGATCGCCCGGGAAAGCTTCGCGGTATTGATGGATGAGGAACTGCCGCCCGACGTCAGCCAGCGCATGCTGGAACTGGCCTGCGCGGTGCCCGGGGTACTGGGTGCCCACGATCTGCGCACGCGGATCTCAGGTAACCATTGGTTCGTGCAACTGCATCTGGAACTGCCGGGAGAACTGACCCTGTCAGTAGCCCACGGCATCAGCGACCAGGCCGCCGATGCCATACACCGCGCCTATCCGAAGGCGGAAGTGTTGGTGCATGCCGATCCGTCGGAAGTGGTGAAGCGCACCAGCGCCTGACGCCGAACACAGAACCCCGTGGCGAGGGAGCTTGCTCCCGCTGGCCTGCGCAGCAGGCCCAAGATTTTACGGTCGCTGCGCAACCGAGCGGGAGCAAGCTCCCTCGCCACAGGGGAGTGTTTTTCTTTCGAGTGATCAGTACGTCACCTGATACCCACGACTGCTCAAGCAACTCCCTTGGGCCTGACGATAGGTCTGTACCACTTGCGGCGCGGGCGGGTAGGTGTAGTTGCGCGGATCGAAACCGCTCTGCTGCACCGCCCAGCGATAGCATTCGTAGCCATCCTGATTGACCTGCTCGGGAGACTGGCCGTTGGCTGGATAAGCCACCACATCGTAGCTGTTGCCTTGGGGCTGGGGCTGCGGGTTGCTCACCGGCGCGTCAACGACGACGTAGTCCCGGGTGTTGGCTTCGTAGATGTAATAGGCACCGGCGGCGAGGAAAAACAGCGAGCCGCCAATCCAGACTTCCCGGGCATAATCGGGCAGATAACGGGTACGGATTCCGCGCGGCGGCTCAACCACGATATAGCGCGGCCCTTGGGGGCGATACCAGTAACCGCCCGAATAAAAATAGTCATGGCCACGGTAAGGCACGCGGTAGTGACGATCCGGAAAACGATCGATTACATACCCAGGACGATATTGCGGCCCCGGCCCCCAGCCGTTGCCATGACCGTCCGGCCGACCGGACCAGTGCTGATCAGGGCGAGGGTCATGGCTGGGGCGTGGCCCACCGCTCGGATAACCATCACTGCGGCGCGGAATATCGCGGTAGTAACCCGGCCTCGGCTCCTGAGTCTGGGTCACGCTGTCGGGGCGGCCCTGGATCGGCAGGCTGTTACCCGGTGGCTGCGGCGGACGACCATTGGGGTCTTGCGGCGGGCGGTTGTAGGGCTGGCCGCCTTGAGCGTGAGGCTGGACCTCAAACTGGCGGCTGTTGTCGCCGCGAATGATCTCGTTGCTCTGTGGCCGGGGTTGGCCTGAATAACCCTGGCCATTGCCACCTCGCCCGTCCGGGCCGCCACGATTTTGCTGATCGTCGGCCACTCCCTGCGCACTGACACTTGCCCACAACAGACCAACACCTGCCAAACGCCAGATGCGCGACTTCATGAAATTCCTCACAACGGTTCAGGGCCTGATGAATGAGACTGGAAAAGCCTAGGCCGGTTCTGCGACAGGTTATCAGTCGCCGCCATTATTTCGCAGGCATAAAAAAGGGAGGCCCGTCGGCCTCCCCTTGAGAACTTCGTCCGTGCGCGACGCTTTTGACGTCGGCTCACCTCACGCCGTCTTCTGGACAGTGTGCAGCTCGGGGGTCTGCCAGACACCGGTGGGTGCTGCGACCGCGGCCGGCCGGATTAGGCGGGCCGCACTGGACTGTTTGTCCGAGCAGTGATCTTGGTGATAAGAATAGGCTCGGAGCACTGACGAATGATTGCGAAGATTGCGTAAATAAACATCACTTGCGCAATTTTTTACCCGCGATAGATAATATCCAGCAATTATCAAGACAAAGGCCCGACCAATGAGCAAACTCGACCGTTACGACCTGAGCATTCTGGCGGAATTGCAGCGCGACGCGCGCATCTCCAATCAGGAGCTGGCCGAACGCATCGGCCTGTCGCCGTCCCCCTGCTCGCGGCGGGTCAAGCAATTGGAAGACGACGGCTACATTACCCGTCAGGTCGCCCTGCTCGACCGCAAAATGCTCGGCCTGAGCCTGACGGCCTACGTGCTCATCGGCATGGACCGCCACACCCCTGAACGTTTCGAGAACTTCGAAGCCGCCATCCGCAATTTGCCCCAGGTGTTGGAATGCAGCCTGGTGACCGGCATGGATGCGGATTACCAGCTCAAGGTCGTGGTGCCGGACATGGACCATTATCAGAAACTGCTGCTGGGGCACCTGACCCGGATTGACGGGGTCACCAGTGTGCGGTCCAGCTTCGTGTTGAACCAGGTGCTCAACAGCACCGAACTGCCGCTGACTCATCTGCGCGGCTGACGACAAACGAGCGCCGCTTCACAGCCGCTCACCGACGTACGCGCGCATCGGCCAGCCCCCGAACCCAAACCACACTCGCCTTGAAGCCACGAATCAGCCTTTGAATTCCCGCAAGGCGTATTCGGCGAGCTTGCCCTGGATGAAGTCCAGAAAGCACTGGATCCTCAGGGCCAGTTGGGAGTTGCGGTAATACACCGCGTTGATCGGTTGGCGATATCCGCTGTTGGCATCGGCCAGCAGCACCTTGAGCTGGCCAGCACGGATGTCTTCACGGGTCATGAAGTCCGACAGGCACGCTATGCCCTGCCCTTGCAGCGCCAAGTGACGCACGGTTTCGCCACTGGACGCGCTGATGGCAGGCTGGATCGGCCAACGATCACCGTGCTCGTGGCGCAGCGGCCACTGATTGAGGCCCTCATTCTGGGCAAACCCCAACAGTGCATGCCGGGCCAGTTCGGCGACAGTGGCAGGTGTACCGTGCTGCTTCAGATAGGCCGGGCTGGCCAGGATATGCAGCGGACTGCACCCCAGGGATCGGGCATGTAGCGTCGAATCGCTGAGGGTGCCGATGCGGATCGCTATGTCGGTACTTTGCTCGAGCAAATCGATGATCAGGTCGTTGCTGTTGAGTTCGAGCTGGATATCCGGGTAGAGCCCGCGGAACTCTTCGATATGCGGCACGATAGCGTGCAACATGAAAGGCGAAGCCGCATTGATCCGCAACCGCCCCGCCGGGTTTTTCTGGCGAGACGACAGGCGCTCCTCCAGCTCATCCATCTGGTCGAGAATGCCCTTGGCCTGCTCGAAGAAATACTTGCCCTCTTCGGTCAGGTCCATGCGCCGCGTGGTGCGGTTGATCAGCGTGGTATCGAGCTTGGCTTCCAGGCGCGACAAGGTACGACTGACCGCAGACGGCGTCTGCCCGACCTGCTCGGCGGCGGCGGATATCGACCCGCACTCGATCACGCAGACGAAAATCTGCAATTCGTCGGATCTGGCTTTCACGTATCCCCCTGTCGACTGCGCTCTCTTGTGGCGAGGGAATCTATCCCCGCCGGGCCGCAAAGCGGACCCGAGCCCCAGGATAGTATCGGGATACGTGACAAAAGAAAGGTCACGCCTTCAGGCCGAACACCTCAATCAAGTGCTGCTCATAACGCGCCACATCGGCCTCGATATTCGGGCGTTTCATCACGTCCACAGACAGGAAGGTTGGCAATCCGCTCATGCCCAGGAACTGGTTGGCCTTGTGGAACGGAAAGTACACAGCGTCCACACCCTTGGCTTCAAAGAAGTCGGTCGGGTCATCGAAGGCTTGCTGCGGGGCGTTCCAGGTCAGCGACAACATGTATTGCTTGCCCTGCAACAAACCACCGCTGCCGTATTTCTGCGAAGCATCGGAGCGGGTGCGGCCGTCGCTGGCATAGAGGCTGCCATGGCCTTCGGTGAAGACCTCATCGACGTATTTCTTGACGGTCCACGGCGCGCCCATCCACCAGCCTGGCATCTGGTAAATGATCACGTCGGCCCAGAGGAATTTGGCAACTTCTTCCTTGATGTCGTAACCACCGTCGATGAACGTGGTTTTCACATCGAACCCGCCACGGTCCAACACGCTGACCGCCGCATCATGGAGGGTGGCGTTATAGCGACCGTCGGAGTGAGCGAATTGTTTACCACCGTTGAGCAGCAGGACTTTTTTCATGGAGAGCCTCATCGGATTCCAGGGGACACGGTTGAACGGTCACCCAATGGAAAGATTGAAAATGATGGCGGCAGAGTACCGATGAGCTTGCGGCGGAGTAAGCACTGCAACGGCAAAACTGATTTGACCTATACGCACGAATAGGTAGCCAATTCTTGCCGTAGCATTCGCATACTTTTATTCAGGAGCCTCTCCGATGAGCGAATTGCACGGTTTCATCCTGCACGCCAAGACCCGTCCGGAAAAAGCCGAAGCCTTCGAAACGCTGTTTCGTGCCTACGTGGAACCGAGCCGTGCCGAACCCGGTTGCATCGAATATCACATGCTGCGAGACCGGCAAGACCCGACCCTGTTTATCTTCTATGAAATCTGGCAATCCCAGGCTCATCTGGACGTGCATTCGAACCTGCCGCACATGAAGCAGTTTTTTGAGCAGCGCATGGAATACCTGGAGCGCGATTTCGAGATCCGCCGCGTCGACATGCTCAGCCCGTCCTCGGCTAGCCGCTGATCAGCAAATGGCCGCCGAGCACAGCGAGGCCAATGAAAAACACCCGCCTGAACAGCACGGCGCTGATGCGCTGACGCAGCCATTGCCCCAGCCACATCCCCAACAGCGCTGGCGCCAGGGCCAGCACCGAAGCACTTAATTCGCCACCGCCCAAGGCGCCGCGCCACAGCAGGCCGGCCGCCAGGGCCAGTGTCGAAACCGTGAATGACAACCCCAACGCCTGCACCAGTTCGTCCTTGCTCAAGCCCAACGCTTGCAGGTACGGCACCGCCGGGATGACGAACACACCCGTCGCACAAGTGATGAGGCCAGTGAGCAGACCGCACAACGGCGCTGCCCACGGCTCAACACTGGCAGCGACCCGCAATGTCGGCAGCAACAGCCCGCTCAGCGCGTACAGCAATAACGCGCCACCCAATGCTCGCACCGCCCAAGGTCCCCCCACCGTATCGAACCACAACGTGCCCAGAGCGGTGCCGATGCAAATCGCCAGCAACAGTGGCCACAAGCGCCTGATCAGGGTTTGCAGATGACCGCCAAAGGTCAGTTGCCAGATATTGGTCAGCGTGGCCGGGATGACGAGCAACGCCGCAGCCTGTGTCGGAGCCATAGCCAGGCCGAGCAGGCCCATGGAAATGGTCGGCAGGCCGAGGCCGATCACACCCTTGATGGTGCCGGCCAGCAGGAAAGTGCCTATGACCAGCAAAGAAAGGGCAGAGCCAAGATTTTGATAGAAAGCCATGAGTGTGTTCATGGGGCTATCGTGGGCCCTGGCGGTCGGGTTTTGAATCTGCCATATACTGAGATAGCCTCTGGCCGAGCAAGAGGCTGAAGAATTTGCTGAGGCTGTAGACGCCATCGCGAGCAGGCTCGCTCCCACCTTGGATCCTGCATTGTTCTCGTGGGAGCGAGCCTGCTCGCGATGACAATGTTCCAGACACCCCAGAACCCGGCACAGGATCACATCCCCCATGCACTTCGACCTCACCGACCTGCGCCTCTACCTGCACATCCTCGACACCGGCAACATCACTGCCGGCGCTGCCCGCAGCCATCTGTCCCTGGCAGCGGCCAGTGCCCGGGTCCGGGCCATGGAGGCCTCCCTGGGGATTGAATTGCTCGAACGCGGGCGGCGCGGTGTAACACCCACATCGGCCGGCCAGGCACTGGCGCAACATGCCCGGGTGTTGCTGCAACATGCCGAACACCTGCAACAGGACCTCGGCGAATACGCCCGCGGCGTCAAAGGCCGGGTGCGGTTGTTGTGCAACACCAGCGCCATGACCGAATACCTGCCGGAATTGCTGGCCGACTTTCTCAAGGCCCATTCCAACCTCGACATCGATCTGCAGGAATTGCCCAGTTCACGGATCACCCATGCGCTGCGTCAGGGTGCGGCGGACCTGGGTATCATCTCCGACGCGGTGGACATCGCCGGCCTTGAAACCCGGCCCTTCCGCGATGATCCGCTGGTATTGATCCTGCCCTCGGAACATCCCCTGGCTGACGGTCGTCCGCTGAACTTCAATGAGACCCTCGGCCATGATTATGTAGGCCTGAACGCTTCCAGTGCGCTGGCGATTTACCTCGAAGAACAGGCGCTGCACACCGGACGACGCATGCACATTCGCATTCGCGCCGACGGTTTTGATGGCGTGATTCGCATGGTCGCTCATGGTGCGGGCATTGCCATCGTGCCAAAGGCCGCGATCGCGCGGCGCCCGCCCGAACCTTCCTGGCAATGGGTCTCGCTGCAAGAGGCCTGGGCTCAACGCTCACTGCGGCTGTGCGCCCGCCGCTTCGACAACTTGCCCGCCTACGCCAAAGCCCTTGCCACGCACCTGACCGCTCGCTGATGCGCGCTTCTGGATAGGCCGGTGTCGAGCACAGGCATCTGCCCGATCATGCCGCGCGTTAGGGTGCCTGCTCTGTTCTGTCCCTTTCGGAGTTCACATGACCGCCCCCATCACCGTCCTGCGCGATACCCATCCGCTGCCCGTACTCGATGCCTGCAAATGGGAAAAACTCGAAGGCGATCCGCACACCGTCAACCTCAACGCCTACACCAGCGAAGACGGCAGCAAGATCATGGGCACCTGGATCTGTACACCGGGCAAGTGGCGCGTCGACTATGTGAAGTGGGAGTACTGCCATTTCCAGGAAGGCTACTGCATCATCACCCCCGATGGCATGGAGCCGATCCATCTGCGGGCCGGTGACATCTTCGTCATCGAGCCTGGCATGAAAGGCACGTGGGAAGTGGTCGAGACCGTGCGTAAATACTTCGTCTTCGCCTGAAACAAAAAACCGAGAGACCACCCGACATGGTCTCTCGGAAAACAGCTTTCCAAATTGCACAGGCTCTGTGGCGTCGATGCCCCAGCTCTTATTGCGGCTTGCGATAGCTGTTAACAATCGCCGAAAAATCCTTGCCGCCCTCGCCCCGCTGACTCATCGCCTGGTACAACTGCTGCGCAACCGCGCCTAGCACCACCGGCTGATGAACCTGCCGCGCCGCTTCGGTAGCCAGGCCCAGGTCCTTAAGCATCAGCTCGGCACCAAAGCCCCCGGTGTAGCCACGGGACGCCGGTGCTGTTTCGATCACGCCAGGCCACGGGTTGTAGGTGTCCGAACTCCAGCAACGGCCTGTTGAGCTGTTGATGATCCCGGCCAGTACCTGCGTATCGATCCCCAGGGCATCGCCCAGGGCCATGGCTTCGCTGACGCCTACCATGGAAATCCCCAACAGCAGGTTGTTGCAGATCTTGGCGATCTGCCCGGTGCCGACGTCGCCACAATGCACGATATTACGGCCCATCTGCGCCAGCACCGGTTGCAGGGTGGCGAACAATTCAGCAGTGGCACCCACCATGAAGGTCAACGTGCCGGCCGCTGCGCCACCGGTGCCGCCGGAGACTGGCGCGTCGGCCATTGCTACGCCTTGTTTGGCGGCTGCGGCGGCAACATCGCGAGCGGTCTGCGGGTCGATGGTGCTGCAATCCACCGCGGGCGTACCGGCGGCGATGCCGGCCAGTACACCGTCTTCACCCAGCCAGACACTGCGTACATGAGCAGCAGCCGGCAACATGGTGATCACCAGGGCCACGCCCTGGGCCGCATCGCGAGGTGAGGCGCTGATGGTGCCGCCCAATGTGGCCAGTTCAGCCAGCACCGTCTGGTTCAGGTCGAACAGGTTCAGCGAGTGGCCGGCCTTGAGCAGATTGCGCGCCATGGGGGCGCCCATGTTGCCCAGACCGATAAATGCGATCTTCATGTCCGGCTCCTTAACGCAGATTGATGGTGGTGTTCACACCGTCATTGACGCTGTCATCATCGAACCAGCGTGCGGTAACGGTCTTGGTCTGAGTGTAGAACTGCACCACTTGTTTGCCGTAGGGGCCCAAGTCACCGAGTTTCGAACCACGGGAGCCGGTGAAGCTGAAAAACGGCACAGGTACCGGAATCGGGATGTTGATCCCCACCTGGCCGACGTCGATTTCGCTCTGGAATTTACGCGCCGCCGCCCCGCTTTGCGTGAACAGGCCGGTGCCGTTGCCAAACGGGTTGGCATTGACCAGGGCGATTGCCTGATCAAGGGTGTCGACTTCCAGCACCACCAACACCGGGCCGAAGATTTCTTCGGTGTAAATACGCATCCTGGTAGTCACGCCGGAAAACAGGGTCGGGCCGACGAAGTTGCCTTGCTCGAAACCCGGCACGCTGATGTCACGGCCATCAAGTTCCAGCTTGGCCCCTTCCTGTACGCCACTCTCGATCAATTCAAGAATCCGCGCCTTGGCCCGCTTGGAAATGACCGGGCCGACATCCGTGCCCGGCTCACTGCCGGCGTTGACCTTGAGCTTCTGCGCCAGGGCCTTGAGCTCGGGCAGCCATTGCTTGGCCGCGCCCACCATGACCACCACCGAAGTGGCCATGCAACGCTGGCCCGCCGCCCCGAAACCGGCGCCGACCAAAGCATTGAGGGTCTGTTCGCGATTGGCATCAGGCAACACCACCGCATGGTTCTTGGCGCCCATCATCGACTGCACGCGCTTGCCATGCCGACCCGCCAGGTCATACACGTGGGTGCCGACCGCCGTTGAGCCGACAAAGGAAACCGCCTTGATGTCCTTGTGGGTGCAGAGGGCATCCACCACATCCTTGCCGCCATGCACCACGTTGAGCACGCCCGCCGGCACGCCAGCCTCGATGGCCAGCTCCACCAGCAGCATGGTCGACAGCGGGTCCTGCTCCGACGGTTTGAGCACGAAGGTGTTACCGCAGGCGATGGCCATCGGGAACATCCACAGCGGAATCATCGCCGGGAAATTGAACGGGGTAATGCCCGCACACACACCAATCGGTTGGCGCAACGTGTAGGTATCGACGCCGCCGGCAACGTTCTCGGCAAACTCGCCCATTTGCAGGGTGCCGATGGAACAGGCGTGTTCGACCACTTCCAGGCCACGGAAAATATCGCCCTCGGCATCAGCGATAGTCTTGCCCTGCTCGGCGCTCAGTACGGCGGCGATGCGTTTGGAGTGCTCGCGAATCAGCGCCTGGAGCTTGAGCATGATGCGCATCCGCGCACCGATGGGGGTCAGCTTCCAGGTCTGGAAAGCACGCTGGGCGGCGGCAATGGCGGCATCGACTTCCGACGCCGTGGCGAACGGGACTTTCGCCAGTACCTGCTGGGTGGCCGGGTTGACGATATCGTGCCATTCGCTGGACTGGGATTCAACCCACTCGCCGTCGATCAACAATTTTACGGTTTGCAGGGCAGTGTCGCTGGGCGTAAGGGAAACGTTCATGCTGGCCTCCGGGACTTGTTCTTATAGAGAGCGCTGGTTCAGCACAGATCAAGGTGCATAGACAGACACCTTGGTGATGAGACGGTTTTTGGAGTATAGATGTGCAAACTTCTAATAAGAACGCACATAAAAACCGGTCCATCATGCAAAAAAACATCACCTCCCTGGGGTCGCTGAATTGGGACGACCTCAAGTTTTTCCTCGAAGTGGCCCGCACCCGCAAGGCCAGCACGGCGGCCAAGCGCCTGGCCGTCGACTACACCACGGTGTCGCGACGCATCAGCTCGCTGGAAACGTCATTGGGGACGCTGCTGTTCGAAAAATCCCGGACCAACGGTTTTGTCCTGACCGCCGAAGGCCAGCGTCTGCTGGGTTACGCCGAATCGATCGAAAGCACCCTGCACATGGCCTGCGAACAGGTGTCAGGCTCTGGGGTGGCGTTGTCCGGCCACGTGCGCATGGGCTGTACCGAGGGCTTCGGCAGCTTCTTCATCACGCCGCAACTGAGTCATTTCGTCGATGCCTACCCGGCCATTTCCGTGGACATCCTGCCGCTGCCGCACTTCATCAGCCTTTCCAAGCGCGAAGCCGACATCGTCATCGCCCTCGAACGCCCCGAACATGGCCCGTATGTGTGCTGCAAACTGTGCGACTACCGACTGCAGCTCTACGCCACCCAGCCATACCTGGACAGCCATCCTCCCATCCACCGACCGGCGGACCTGAGCAAGCATTCGTTCATCAGCTACGTGGATGATCTGGCGTTCAGTTCCGAGCTGCTCTACTTGGCGAATGTATTGCCAGGCGCCCATGCTCACCTGCGCAGCACCAGCGTGATTGCGCAGTTCGTGGCAGCGCAGCAAGGACGATCATTGGCGATCCTGCCGTGCTTCCTCGCCGCCCAGGATCCGCGCCTGCTGCCGGTGCTGCCGGAGGAAATCACCGTCACCCGGCAGTTCTGGATGTACTGCCGGGAGGATTTGAGGAAGCTCAAACGCATCACGCTGTTGTGGGATTACATCCGCGAAGTGACTGAGCAGAATCAGCCATTGTTGATGGGCGAGAGCCGAGAGATGGTATTCGCCGACTAGTCGGCGATGACCACGATGGCGACGCGACGGTTTTCGGTGCGCCCCTCGACCGTGTCGTTGGAGGCGACTGGCCTGCTACTGCCCAGCCCCCGTGTTTGAACGTTTTCTTCGCGCATGCCCACGCCAATCAATACCTTGCTCACGCTGCTGGCCCGACGTATCGACAGTTGTTCGTTATAGGTTTGCGAGCCTGATGCGTCGGTATGACCATCGATCCGCACCCGCTCGATTCCGGCCCCCAGCAGAGCCTTGCCGATTCGCTCGACAATCTCGGTACTGGCCGGGTTGAGGGTTTCCACATCGCTGCCAAACAGTACTTTGCCGGACAGGCCGAAAGCCCATCCCTCATCGGTCAATTCGAACCCTTGTTGTTTGAGCACGGCGACTTGCGCCGGGGTAAGACCTTTTTGGGGTGTCGTCTGGCAGCCGGACAGGGCCAGAACGGTGATGAACAAAAGCGCGGCGAAGCGCTGCAGGGAGAGTTGAGGATATAGGCGCACGAGTCAGCTCCTGGCTTGAAGATCAGCAACCGGGTGCTCCGACCCAGCCGTGTGTTGACCGCCTCTGGCGAGGCGCTTGGCCTGATACATCGCCGCATCGGCGGCGTTGAGCAAGGCACCTGGTGTCGCGCCATGATCAGGATAAACGGCGATGCCGACACTCAGAGAGGTCAGCACCGAGGCATTGCCGGGCAATTGAATGGGCATTTCCATGCTGGCGATGATTTTCTCGGCAATCCGTTCGGCATCCTCGGTCCGGTGCAAGGGTGCAAGCAGCACGGCAAATTCGTCACCGCCCAGGCGCGCCACCAGGTCACCTTCACGCAACTGTGCCCGGACCCGTGTCGCCACCGCCGTCAGCACCGCATCACCGGCAGCATGGCCGAAGTTATCGTTGATACCCTTGAACCGGTCACTGTCCAGATAGAGCACGGCGACCTGCTCGTCGAGTTTGTTGGCATTGCGCAGTGCACGGATCAGCCGGCCTTCGAAAAATGCCCGATTCGGCAATCCGGTCAGGCTGTCATGACTGGCCTGGTGAGCCAGGGTTTCGTTCTCGCTTTGCAGGTGGGTTTGCCAGGACTCCAGCTCATCAAGCAGCGCGTTGAAGTCATTGCCCAGGTTATCCAGTTCGGCGATAGCGGCCGGCGGTACGCGTCGGTCGAGGGCGCGTTCGCTGCGCGCGGCATGGGCCACCTCGGCGAGGCTGCGCAGCGGCCCGGTGATTGCGCGTAACTGGCGCCGCGCCAGATACAACGCCACCCAGGCGCTCACCGCCGTGCACAAGACAATTCCCGCCAGGCCGCTGAGCAAAAACCGCAAAAGACTGCCGCCATGCCCCGACAGTAGAACTGCGCCTATATTCTGTCCCTGATGGATAATTGGCAGGCTGATGGGCTTTTCCAGGAAGGTTTTGGCGATGTGCCTTTCCAATTCCGACAACAAGCCGGTTTCCGGTCGCTGCCAGCGAGCCAGCAGACGCCCATGCTCGTTGAACACCTCGGCATCGGCGACCTCTTCGGTGGAGGCAATCACAGCCAGCGCCTCGGTCGCCGCAACTGAGTCATCGAACACCACGGCCGCTTCAACGGTATAGCTGATCGAGCGGGCGATCAGGTGCAGGTTGTGATCGGCATAGACTCGCAGCGCAAGTACACCGAGCAACGTCAGGGAGACACTGGCCATGGTGATCGCCACCAACGCGACAATCAGGTGACCGCGACCAATGACCGAGCCCAGTGTGGGACGGATCCGTGCCGTGGGCAGATTCATGGGGCTGCTGGCCTGCGACGTGAAAGCTGCAAAACGCTGGGGTGAATGCGCACGCCACTGCGCGCCACCGAATCCAGGTTGACCTCGAACGAGACCTGTTCGTCAGCGACCCGCAGACAGAACAGGCTGCCGACGGTGCACTGATCGCCGCCTTCACTGATGCTCAACACAGGTTTACCGATCAAGGACGCGAACAGCCGGGTGCGCTCGTCATGGGTCAATCTGCCGATGTAGATCGCGTTGCAATCAGTGGCAATACTGGGGTGGTCGGCCAGCACCCGCTGCACAGTCACAGGCCGGCCAGTGGCCTGAGTCGTACCCTTGACCAAATCGTCTGTGTATTGAGTCGGCCCGACAATGCACAGCTGCAATTGCGCTGGTTCCACGGGCCAGCGGGCGTAGCTGAGAATTCCCAACACAACCTGGGTGACGGATTCGGCCCGCTGTTCAGCCCGGGTCGTGGTGGCCTGATCCTGGGCGACAACCACAGGCGCCAGTGAGCACAGCAGGCCGGCAAGCAAATATTGCCTCCAGCCCTTGCGGCGCACTGTCTCCTGAACAGCCACACTCATGGAAAGTCTCTTGGTCGATGCAATAAGTGCCGGAAAGATAGCACAGTGCCAAAAAGCCAGCGAGGCAGCGTCCTACGGCGCTTACGACACAAGCGTGCAGAACAGCCGCCCTGGACACTGAATCGCGAAAGTCGATCGCTCAGACAGCTCCTTCCAGCGCCAGCATCAACCCGCTCAAGCGCTTGACCTTGCGCTGAACCGCCTCTTCAAAGACGCCCGCTCGCGGCTCTATCAGACTGAACCAGTGCTTGCCCCGAGTAATGGCGGTGTACACCAATTCTTTCGTCAGCACCGGGTTCAGCGCATCCGGAAGAATCAAAGCCGTATGGGCGAACTCCGAACCTTGGGATTTGTGCACCGTCATGGCAAAGACAGTTTCTACATCGTTCAGGCGACTGGGCAGTACAAAACGCACACCGCCCTGGCCATCGTTACGAGGGAACGCCACCCGCAGAACCTGCTTGCCGGCGTCCGGCCCATCACGCTCGGGCAGCTTGAGCGCGATACCGATATCGCCATTCATCAGGCCCAACCCGTAGTCGTTGCGGGTCATCAGAACCGGACGCCCTTCGTACCATTGATGATCGCTGTCGATAAGCTGGGCCTTGAGCAATGCGGCGGTGATGCGCTGGTTCAACCCCGCGACGCCCCACGGGCCTTTGCGTACGGCACAAAGCAGCTGGAACTCGTCGAAAGCCGACAGCACTTCCCGAGCCCAATCGGTCCAGCAGCTGTCCTCAAGCGGTCGGGAAATGGCCGGGCGGCGCTGACGCAACAGGCTCAAGTAATGCCGATAACCCTTCGGCCCTTCTGCCTTGCCGTCGAGTAACAAGCGCTCCAGCGCCCCATCGTGTTCGCCCCTCAGCGCCAGGGAAAACAGGTCGCTGAACTTGCCTTCGAGCAGCAGTTGACGGGCCTGTTCCGGTTGCTGCTGGTTGACCCGACGCGCCAGTTGACCGATCCCACTGCCCTCACCAAAGCGCCGCGAATGCCTGAGCATGACCACTTGCTGGGCCAAGGCATGAGTGCCATCGAGGTCTTGCCGCAGATCACTGGCCGCCAGGTTTTCACCGCTGACCGACTCCAGCCAGGCCAGGGTCCGGGGGCTGTACCAACCCTCCTCGGCGTCCCGACACAGGTCCCCCAGTACCGCACCGGCCTCAACAGAAGCCAGTTGGTCCTTATCACCCAGTAATACCAGTCGCGCATGAGTCGGCAGCGCATCCAGCAGATTGGCCATCATTTCCAGATCGATCATGGAAGCTTCATCGATCACCAACACATCCAGTGGCAAGCGATTGCCCCCATGATGGCGAAAATGTCGGGTACCAGGCCGACTGCCCAACAAACGATGGACCGTGGTGACATCACAGGGAATACGCTCGCGCACGGCGTCAACCACATCGAGGGTGCGGACCTGCTGGCTGATGGACTCGGTCAGACGCGCCGCCGCCTTGCCTGTGGGCGCGGCCAGGCGGATCCGCAGCGGTTTGCCTGCCTCGACAGCGGGCGCCTGAAGCAAGGCGAGCAAGCGCACAACCGTGGTGGTCTTGCCGGTACCCGGGCCGCCAGTGATGATACTGAAGGCTCCACGGGTCGCCAGCGCACAGGCCAGTTTTTGCCAATCGATCGGGCCAGCGGCGTTGGCCGGCCCGAACAACCCGTTCAAACGCTCGCGAAGATCATCAGGTGCCGCTTCATGTTCGGCAAGCCGTTGTCGCAACGCCTCATCGATCCGCCGCTCATAAGCCCAATAACGACGCAGATAAAGCCGCTTACCTGATAACACCAAAGGGCGCTGCCGCGCTTCTTCATGCTCATCGACGGCCAAGGCCACCAGAGCACTGGAAGCCAGGACCTTGCACCAGTGAGCCCCATCGAGGGTCCGTAGTATTTGCGAGGGCAACAACTCTACCCCCGTTTGCGAGTCGCCTTCAGGCGGCAGTGACAGGGCGAAATCCGGCTCCTTGAGCGTTTCGAACAGATCCAGGCAGACATGCCCGTGACCCAACTGATGGCTGGTGAGCGCCGCAGCAAGCAGCACCAACGGATCATCTTCAGGCGCGAGCTCATGGAGGAAGGCGACGAATGCCTTGTCCAGGGCGCGCAACCATCCTCGTTCGACCCAGCGGGTGAGCAACAGCAGCAAGTCATCCGCGCGGCTCAGCGGAGCCAGATCCATCAGGCTCTCGTCATCAGACGATTTGGGTAACAGATCGGCAAAAGAACGTTTCATAGCAGCTCCCCCTGTTCCCATGCCGGTTCAGCCTTTGGCTCGCAAACCCCTTGGAACATGCGGTCCAGTTGCTCGATCAGCGCCCGTGGAGGCTTGGTGAAGTAAACGCCCTGACTGGCTGAGCGGGTACCGCGCAGGAACAGATACAACGCGCCACCGACATGCCGGTCGTAGTCATAGCCGGGCAGGCGCGCCTTGAGCTGACGGTGCAGGGCCAACAGGTACAACACGTATTGCAGGTCGTAGCGATTGTCGAGGATCGACTGTTCCATGGCCTGCTCGGTGTAGGCCATGTCATCGACACCCAGCCAGTTGGACTTGTAATCGGCCACGTAATACCGGCCCTCGTGCTCGAACGTCAAATCGATGAAGCCCTTGAACATCCCGTTGAGCAACACCGGCTCAGCGGCCACGCGAGCGACACCGCCATGGGTGAATTGGCAAACCAGTTGGTCGAGCTTGAGCACATCGACCTTGTGGCTGGCAAACCAGAACTCCATCTCGACCTGAAACCGGGACAGGTTCTCGAGCACCACCGGCGCCTGGTCACCACCTATGTGCATAGGCAGTTTGATCAGGTGTTGCAGCCAGTCACCCAGGGTAGCGATCCAGCCTTTCCAACCTCGACGATTGCAGCGCCGGGCTATGGCATCCTCGATGGCGGTTGGCGTAGCTTCAAATCCTTCGCCAGCGGCCCACTCCAGCAGGCCATGAAGGAATGTGCCGGGACCAGGGCCGCGAGGGAAGCGGTGAATATCACCACCCACGGCAACAATTTCCCTTGGGGCATCGGGGTCAAGCCGCTCATCGTCGAACAGCTTCTGAGCCTGCGGGTTCTCCGGCGCATCATTGCTGCCCGCACTCAGGCTTTCCCCGATACGCAAGGCGCTGTAGGAGGCGATCCACCAGTTTTCGCTGGCTTTGCGTAGGGGAATCAAAGGCTCAAGCAATACCGCTTCGTTGCGAGGCGGCCGGTAATGCTCGTCGGTGGCCTGGGGCATCTCCTGATAGCTGACCACTGCGCTGCCTTGTTGCAGGTCCTCCAGCCAGCGCCTCAACTCCACCGATTCGACTAACGGCACACCACCGCCCAACAGATAGCCCAATGCGGACAAGTGCAGGATCGAGCTGTTGTTACTGCCCCGCTTGAGATCAGCCACACCCAACCAGCAAGCGTGTTGTGCGCGGGTCAGGGCCACGTAGAGAAGCCGCAGATCCTCGGCCAGACGCTCGTCATCGGCCTTGGCGATCAACTCGGCGGTAGGCTTGAGGCTGATCTGTGCCTTGCAGGCTTCATCGTGGTAATGCAAAGGCAACCGACTGCCATCCACCGGTTTCGTCGAACAGATGAAGGGCAAAAACACCAGTGGATATTCAAGTCCCTTGGACTTGTGAATCGTGACCACCTTGACCAGTTGCTCATCGCTTTCCAGGCGCAGGATCTGTTCTTCGCCAGCCTGCCCGGACAGCGCCAGGTGCTCGGACAGATGCCGAATCAAAGCTTGCTCGCCATCCAGCTCACCGGCGGCCTGTTGCAACAGCTCGCAAAGATGCAGCAAATTGGTCAGTACCCGCTCGCCGTCGCTGCGCGTCATCAAGGCCTGGGGCAGCTCGAAATCATGTAGCAGGCGACGCAGCATGGGCAATACGCCCTGGGTACGCCAGACCGTACGATAGCCTCGGAACTGCATGACCCGACGCTCCCAGGCCAGCTCATCCTGATTGAGACGTTCCAGCTCCGTCAGCGCAAGATTCAGCGTGATGCTGGCCAGTGCTGCCCGCAGTGGCCGCTCGACATCCGGCTCGGCGCAGGCCCTGAGCCAGATCAGCAGGTCCCGCGCTTCCTGTGAAGCGAAGACCGAGTCTTTGTCGGACAGATAGACACTGCGCACTCCCCGCGCGGACAGCTCGTCGCGCACGGCCTGAGCTTCTTTGCCGTCACGCACCAGGATGGCGATATCCGCCGGGCGTAATCCCTGGAGCGTCTTTTCATCGACCGTAAAGCCATCGCGCCCCGATTGGCCGCCATTGAGCAACGCCGTGATCTCACTGGCACAAGCCGCCGCCATGTGCTTCCGATACACCGCCCCGGAAAGCGGCTGATCAGAAGACAGGTGCCAGATATTCATTGCGGCAACGGGTAGCCCGTTGACTTGCAAGGACTCCTTGCGCCCTTGGGACTCAACGGGCTGGAACGGCACCGGGTTCTTGCCCGACGGTTCACGAAACAGAAAAGCACCGCGCCCTTCAGGGCGAGATTCGGCATTCTGGAAAATATGGTTCACCGCACTGACCATGGCGTGGCTGGAACGGAAGTTTGTTCCCAGCGTATGCAGCCTGCCGGCGGTGGCTTCGCGGGCGCGCAGGTAGGTATAGATGTCAGCGCCGCGAAAAGCGTAAATGGCCTGCTTCGGGTCACCGATCAGGAACAGCCCAGTGTCGGGGTTGCTTTCTGCGATGTGGTAGATGCTTTCGAAGATGCGATATTGAATCGGGTCGGTGTCCTGGAACTCATCGATCAGCGCCACCGGAAACTGTTCGCGGATCAAGCTCGCCAGACGCGCTCCACCTTCGGCTCGAAGGGCTGCGTCCAGACGCAGCAGCATATCGTCGAAGCCCATCTCCGCGCGGCGCCGTTTCTCCGCCTCGAAACGTGCCCCCACCCATTGCGCGGCATGTTGCAGCACCGCGGCATCGGGGGTGGGCAAGGCTTCCAGGCTGGCCTTGAGACCGGACATGGCGTCCAGCCCGGGATGACTGGGCACTTCGCCTTTCCAGGCCTCGGCCATGCCCTCGGGGGTCAGGCGTGTGAATCCGCTGCCGATGTCCAACAGTTCAAGGCTTTCGTCCTCCACCCAGGCATTGATTTTCTGGAACCACGGTTCGAAGTACCGGGCCTGCATCTTGCGCCCGTCGACGCTTTTGTTGGCGACGCCTTGCTGGCAGATCTCCAGCAACTCCACGGCCCATTGCCGCCACGGCGCCTTGAGATCGAGCAAGGCGGCACTGCGCTCCTGAAGCGATGCGACGATCAGTTCGGCCGGTTCAAGCCCCTCAGCAGCATCGCGTTCGCTAGAAAACAGGCCTCTGACTCGCGGCAGCAGCGCAGCGGGCCCGCCCCAATGTGTCCGCACCCAATTCAGCGCCTCACCTTGCATCGAGTAGCAGAACAGCCGCCAATAGTCGCGAAGCACTTCGCCAAGCAAGTCGCTGTGATCGGTTTCCAGGGTCTGGGTAAACAGGCTACCGCTGTCAAAAGCATGTTCACGCAGCATGCGCTGACACCAGCTATGGATGGTCGACACTGCTGCTTCATCCATCCATTGCGCAGCGATGTCCAACCGGTTCGCACAGCCAGGCCACTGCGTTGCATCGAACTCATCCCGCAACTCGGCGATCAGCGAATCCGGGGCGGCAATTTCATCACGAAAGAAGCGCGCCGCCTGGGCCAGACGCATGCGGATACGTTCACGCAATTCCTTGGTGGCAGCGTCCGTAAAGGTCACCACCAGGATCTGCGGAGGAAGCAGTTCGCGACCAAAGCCGGTAGCCGGGCCGCCATGCCCCAGTACCAGACGCAGGTACAACGCCGAAATGGTAAAGGTCTTGCCGGTACCGGCGCTGGCCTCGATCAATTGACTGCCACGTAGCGGGAAGGCCAGGGCGAGTGGAGGCTGGCGAGTCATGAGCTTACCTCCTCGCCGGCCAATGAACGCCATGGCGCTTCGAGCAGTGGCCGGTAAAGAGCATCGCACCAGTCGGAGAATGTCTCGTCGGCCGTCAAGGCATCGAAGTCAGCAAACTGCCGGGCCAACGCCGGACTTTCCCGTCGCTCACCTTCAGAGTTCTGCCCGTCGCCTTCGTAGGCTTTTCGAGCAGCCGCATCGGCTTTGGCTGGATCGCTCTGGCCGAGCCAGGCGAAGGCGGTCTTCACGGCGACGGGAAGCGGCTGACGCATACCCGCCTGCCAGGCTTGCAATAGATCGCCGAGCAACCGTCGTGCCACGGGCTCTTCAAAAGGAGCCAGCAGCAAGCTGTCATCACTGGCCACCAGTGCCGTCGTCATCGAAAAGCCGTTAGCGCACGCAACAAGATGATTGACCCAAGGACGAATCAGACGATGCCATTTACGGGTCTTGGGGGAGCCAATACCGTTGGGTATGGCGCTGATGGTGAGAACCGCTCCATCAGCACGCTGGTGCAGGCCACTCAGCCAGCCCTCGACGCTCACGCCATGCAATTGCAAGCTGACAGGCAAGGCACTGGTCAACGGTGTGGGCCATAACGCCAGAAGCTGCTGGTAACGCTGGAGCAAATCAGGCAAGGGCTCGATCAATTCACGTTGCATGCATTCACCGAAG
This sequence comes from Pseudomonas sp. P105, assembly GCF_032614175.1. Lineage (NCBI taxonomy): Bacteria > Pseudomonadati > Pseudomonadota > Gammaproteobacteria > Pseudomonadales > Pseudomonadaceae > Pseudomonas > Pseudomonas sp. P105. Next base: position 777,455 of record NZ_CP126693.1, on the reverse strand, counting down.
CCGGCCATCGGTAACAGGCCGCTGTTCTGCAGTCTTTTGGCATGAGTGGCCAGTGCCAGATCCGGTTGATCGAGGTGAACCAGGGCGGCCTCCAGCAAGCTGTCGCTCAGGCTGTAGCGTTGCAGCGCATCGAGAACGAAGGGTTCGTCATCTGCCAAAGGGGCCTCGATGGCCTCGAAGAATATTTTGAGTCGTTGACTGAAGAAGTGCCGGACGGGATTGCGCAGAAAGTCCTGCAGTTGCCCAAGGCCCAAGGGCTCTTCCTGAACATAGGGTTCCAGCACCTGGCTTTGGGCGGCGTGTTCGTGGGCACCGTGGAGCATTCGCCATTCACTGGCGTAACTGAACAATGCACTGCCTTGATGAAAATAACGAGCACTGAACGGTTGCAGCGGATGTTCCTGGGTCAACGCCTCAAGAAGGTCCCCGCGGTCATCCGCCAACCGCCAACCGCTGGCGAGATGATCCCGCAGTTGGCCGACCAATACTGAAGCAGGACGGTCGCTGTTGTCGCGGATGCTGCGTCCGACCCAACTGATATAGAGCTTTTCCCGGGCTGAAAGCAGCGCCTCCAATAACAGATATCGATCATCTTCGCGTCGGGAACGATCCCCGGGGCGATAGTCGCTGCCCATGAGATCAAAATCCAGGGGCGGTTGTGCTCGCGGGTAATCACCGTCGTTCATACCCAGCAGACACACCAGTTTGAAAGGAATCGCGCGCATCGGCATCAGGGTGCAGAAGTTGACCGCTCCGGCCAGGAAACGCTGGGACAGTCGGCCCTGATCCAACCCTGCCAACCAGGCCTCACGGACAACAGTCAGGGGCAACTCATCCTGCAGGGCAACCGACTCACAGGTCTCCAGCCAGGTTTCACGCAAGTCTTCGAGTTGGGCCAGCAGATAGTCGTCATGTTCGTTGCTCGCCTGGAAAAACAGTTGCATCAGATCATGCAGGCGCGAGCCCCATTCTTGCGGTGATGCGGGCCGGGTGAGTTCCTGATGAGCGACTTGCAAAGCATCCAGCAACGCAACCAGAGGACCGATCAACGCCGCATCCAGGCCACCAATTTCATCATAGGGTTCGATGCCGTCATAAGCGCCCGCGCTGCCGACGGCATACCCCAGCAGCATGCGCCGAAGACCGAAACGCCAGCTGTTCTGCTCAAGCTCCGCGGGTAATCCCAGTCCGGCACGATGTTCGGCACTCATGCCCCAGCGGATACCGGCACCCTCGATCCAGCGGTGCAGCGTAGGCAAGTCAGCTTCATCGATACCGAACCGCTCACGCAACGCCGGAACATCGAGCAGATCGAGGATTTCGCTGACCGGAAAGCGGCTATCCGGCAGCTTGAGCAAGTGTTCGACAGCGATCAATAACGGATCACGTCCACGCTGGCCCTGATCAGTGAGGGTGAAAGGAATGAAACGGGGATCAGTTCTTTCAAGCTGACCGAACACAGCGCGTATATGCGGTGCGTAGCTGTCGATGTCCGGGACCATGACAATGATATCCCGGGGGCGCAGGCTCGGATCCGCACTAAAGCGGGCCAGCAGCTGATCGTGGAGGATTTCAACCTCGCGCTGAGCACTGTGGGCTACATGGAAACGGATAGACCCGTCCTGCTCCGTATCCACCGCTGGCCAGTGTTCCCGGGTTTCGTTCAGGGGGCGCAGCTCGAGAATGTCATCCTGCAGTTGGCCGAGAAGGGTCGTGGGATTCCCCTCGCTGAACAGGTCGATCCGTCCATCGCGAAATACCGAGCGATAACTGTTGGGATCGTCGTAGCTGTCGAGCAGGTTGATATAGTCACGCCCCTGCTTGCCCCACGCAGCCAATAATGGATGAGCATGCTGGTGCAAGGTCTGCGGGTCGAGGACAACGGGCATTCCGGCCTTGCGGGCCTGGCGTTTGTATTGGTGGCGTAGCAGGTCCTTGTCGGCGACGATGTCCGCCCAATGGTGGCGACATGGGTTATGAACGCACAGCAGAACCTGGCTAAACCGTGACAGACCGGCAAGTGCTTCAAGGACTTGGGCCGGCAGAGAAGAAATGCCGAACACTATCACCCGCGCGGGCAGGTTCCTGGGAGCCACTTCCAAACTGTTGATACGCTCGATGTACCGTTGATGAACCCCAGCACGGCTTTGGGCCATGCCTTGCTCCCCTACATCCATCAAAAGGGCCCGCCACAGTTCGGCCTGCCAACAGTTTTCTGGCGCGAGCGGCTTGATTTCGCCCCGGACATTTCTTGTCTGGTGCCGACCTTCCGCCCAGTCCTCCAGCCAATCCGCCCGGTACACCTGATATTGGTCAAACAGATCGGCAAGACGCTCGGACAACTGATAACGCTTGCGCAAGTCGGTATCGTGGGTAAGGAAACGCCGCAGGGGCTCGAAATGGGGCTGCTCGATCAACTGTGGCAGAAGGCGCATCAGCCGCCATGTAAGTGGAGCCTTATCAAGCAACGACTTGGCCGGAATTTCGTCACGTCCCAGGACCGTTCGATAGAGTTGCCACATGAAACTGCCGGGCAACTGCACATCAATGGCGGCGGCGATACCGCAGCCACCGGTATCGTCATCTTCCGGATCCTCAGCCAATGCCAGCTTCAACCATTGGGCGATGCCATTGCTTTGAACCAGCGCGATTTCATTTTCAAGAGGCCCCAGCGGGTAGCGCCGCATCAAGCTGATCACCAGGCTGCGCAACTCATCCAGGCGATTCCCGTGGACCACCATGAAAGCAGGGCTTAAGGACGTCGCGTCCGGCATAAAGGCATCCTTGAAAATGCAAAAGCTAGGGCCGAACCTTAGCACTGTCGGGGGGCTGTGACAGCCGGGAGGTGTCCGTGCTTGTCGTAAGAACTTTCCTGCGGGCAAAACAAAACCCCTACCTGCATCAGCAGATAGGGGTTTCGGAATTTAATCTTGACGATGACCTACTCTCACATGGGGAAACCCCACACTACCATCGGCGATGCATCGTTTCACTACTGAGTTCGGGATGGGATCAGGTGGTTCCAATGCTCTATGGTCGTCAAGAAATTCGGTAGCCAGCGCGTGCCTTGCGGTCACGTTCCAGCGAATGGGTATGCGATAGGTTTGTGTGTTGTGCGAACTTTCGGTTCATAGCGTCTTCACACACCGCAATCTGGTGCCCTGTATCGGGTCAGCAAATTGCTTGGGTGTTATATGGTCAAGCCTCACGGGCAATTAGTATGGGTTAGCTCAACGCCTCACAGCGCTTACACACCCCACCTATCAACGTCGTAGTCTTCGACGGCCCTTCAGGGGACTCAAGGTCCCAGTGAGATCTCATCTTGAGGCAAGTTTCCCGCTTAGATGCTTTCAGCGGTTATCTTTTCCGAACATAGCTACCCGGCAATGCCACTGGCGTGACAACCGGAACACCAGAGGTTCGTCCACTCCGGTCCTCTCGTACTAGGAGCAGCCCCTCTCAAATCTCAAACGTCCACGGCAGATAGGGACCGAACTGTCTCACGACGTTCTAAACCCAGCTCGCGTACCACTTTAAATGGCGAACAGCCATACCCTTGGGACCGGCTTCAGCCCCAGGATGTGATGAGCCGACATCGAGGTGCCAAACACCGCCGTCGATATGAACTCTTGGGCGGTATCAGCCTGTTATCCCCGGAGTACCTTTTATCCGTTGAGCGATGGCCCTTCCATACAGAACCACCGGATCACTAAGACCTACTTTCGTACCTGCTCGACGTGTCTGTCTCGCAGTCAAGCGCGCTTTTGCCTTTATACTCTACGACCGATTTCCGACCGGTCTGAGCGCACCTTCGTACTCCTCCGTTACTCTTTAGGAGGAGACCGCCCCAGTCAAACTACCCACCATACACTGTCCTCGATCCGGATAACGGACCTGAGTTAGAACCTCAAAGTTGCCAGGGTGGTATTTCAAGGATGGCTCCACGCGAACTGGCGTCCACGCTTCAAAGCCTCCCACCTATCCTACACAAGCAAATTCAAAGTCCAGTGCAAAGCTATAGTAAAGGTTCACGGGGTCTTTCCGTCTAGCCGCGGATACACTGCATCTTCACAGCGATTTCAATTTCACTGAGTCTCGGGTGGAGACAGCGCCGCCATCGTTACGCCATTCGTGCAGGTCGGAACTTACCCGACAAGGAATTTCGCTACCTTAGGACCGTTATAGTTACGGCCGCCGTTTACCGGGGCTTCGATCAAGAGCTTCGCGTTAGCTAACCCCATCAATTAACCTTCCGGCACCGGGCAGGCGTCACACCCTATACGTCCACTTTCGTGTTTGCAGAGTGCTGTGTTTTTAATAAACAGTCGCAGCGGCCTGGTATCTTCGACCGGCGTGGGCTTACGCAGCAAGTGCTTCACCCTCACCGGCGCACCTTCTCCCGAAGTTACGGTGCCATTTTGCCTAGTTCCTTCACCCGAGTTCTCTCAAGCGCCTTGGTATTCTCTACCCAACCACCTGTGTCGGTTTGGGGTACGGTTCCTGGTTACCTGAAGCTTAGAAGCTTTTCTTGGAAGCATGGCATCAACCACTTCGTCACCCAAAGGGTAACTCGTCATCAGCTCTCGGCCTTAAGATCCCGGATTTACCTAAGATCTCAGCCTACCACCTTAAACTTGGACAACCAACGCCAAGCTGGCCTAGCCTTCTCCGTCCCTCCATCGCAATAACCAGAAGTACAGGAATATTAACCTGTTTTCCATCGACTACGCTTTTCAGCCTCGCCTTAGGGACCGACTAACCCTGCGTCGATTAACGTTGCGCAGGAAACCTTGGTCTTTCGGCGTGGGTGTTTTTCACACCCATTGTCGTTACTCATGTCAGCATTCGCACTTCTGATACCTCCAGCAAGCTTCTCAACTCACCTTCACAGGCTTACAGAACGCTCCTCTACCGCATCACCTAAGTGATACCCGTAGCTTCGGTGTATGGTTTGA